>CAXWPI010000001.1:0-1400436 GCA_963668345.2 Bryobacterales bacterium
TGTAGCGCACTAGCGGCTTGCGGCCGGGCCTCCCCGGCGGACGAAACAGGATGTCTTCGATCTCTAACTCCAAGCTCCTGTTGGCCGGAATGCGGATGGCGTAGTCCGCGCCGCGCTCCTCCAGTGCTTCGTAGATCTCGGGCTTGGCGAAGGCGGCATCGGCGCGAAAGGTGACCTGTTTGCCTTCGGCCAGTTGGCGCTCGATCTCCGGCAACAATAGCTCATCCCAGTCCTCGGCGCTGTGCACGTTGCCGGGACGCAGCTTGGCAGCGAGGCAATCACCATGACCGTTGAACAAAAGCAACGGGTGGTAGCAGACCGACTCGAAGTGTCCGTTGTAGGCGCTGCCTTCCTGTTGGCCATGGACCGGACTCTCGGTGGAGTCCATGTCCAGAACGACCCGCGCGGAGTCGTCGAACGCCTCCGCTTGCCCGACCAGCTCTCGGTTCAGCGCCATCAGCCCCAGCAGGTTCTCTTCGCTCGCCAGCATCTCCGTCTCGAAGCCGTGCAGCGTCGAGGTCAAGGCCGCACCGCGATCCCAGATCTTCTGCGAGCCGATCAAGCGAAACGTCGGGTCAGCCGCCACGCGGACGGCGTCGTTGACGTCCTCGTAGCCTGCCAAGCGGCTGTAGATCGACTGCCGCAACAGATCAGCGAGCGTGAACTGCTTGTTTGTGCCGTGCCGGGAGTCGCTGAGATGCTCGTCAATCAGTTCTCCGAGACCGAGCCGTTCGTCCAGTTCGCGAACCAAAATCAGGCCACCGTCGGAAGTGACGTGCGATCCCTGGAAATCGACTTTGAGAAGTCCATTGAAAGTTAGCTGGAATGGCTTGGTTTGTTTTTCACCCATTGGGTGTTGGCCTCCATGGCGTCCTCATCGGGCTCTAGCCCCTATGAATAAAGACGCTGAAGGCCGCTGGAAGGTCGGGAGGCCTGAATCAAATTGGAAATGCGGGCTCATAAGCCAAACGTCTTTGCCTTGGGAGTGGACGTGACATCGGACGGCGGGTTTACTCAGGGCCGGCCGGCTCCGAGGTTGAGATGAACGGGCGCGATCTAGTAGTGCTGACGCGACGGTCGTTCTCCTCCGCTCTAGAAGACAATTGCTTCAACATTGCCAAGGGCGCCGCGTTTTCCGCCACGTTGTCTCTTTTCCCGGGATTGATCGTTGTGGCCGCGCTGTTGTTTCGAGGCGACGCCGCGGAGATGGTGGGCGAAATCTCCCGTTTCATGGGCCAGGTCTTGCCGCCTGATGTGCACCACTTGCTGACGGACTACTTGTCGCTCCCCGCGGGCCGCTCGACTGCTCTCTTAGTGGGCGCCGGCCTGGTGGCGATCATATGCGCGGCCGAGCTGATGATCAGCCTGATGGAGGGTTTCCGCGCCGCGTATCACCTGCCGAAAGTCTGGTCGGGCTGGAAAGAGCATGGTGTAGCCCTGGGACTGGTTTTTTTGGCGGTTGTCCCCGTGGCCGCGGCCAGCGCTCTGATGGTCTTTGGAAGGCTGATCGAAGAGCAACTTGTCGCGAAGGCCGGCAATCCGTGGTGGGCCGTTTCGATCGCCGGCCTCGGTCGCTGGGTGCTGGCGATGGTAACCATCACGCTGGTGCTGGGCATGCTGTACCATGTGGCGCCCAACCGCCGGCAGCGCTGGAGAGATGTTTGGCCGGGCGCCGTATTTGCCACCTTGCTCTGGCTGCCCTCGACTTTGCTGTTCGCGCTTTATGTGCAATACCTTGCCGTTTATCGCGATCTCTATGGGAGCGTTGCGACGGTGGTCGCCTTGCTGATTTGGATGTATTTGGTCAGCAGCATCGTCATGCTTGGCTGTGAGTTCAACGTCCAACGGGAACGCATGCGGGAGGCGCCGGTCGCAAGGCGGTCGGAGGCGGAGGCTGCTCTGCGGAACCCATCGGCGCCGGCCATCACGTGATATCATGCTCGCGTGAAAAGCCGGCTGCCCCAATTCGCTCTGGCCACGTTACTGATCGCCTGGCTGGCGATCGCCGCGGGCCCCCTGGGAAACCAGTATTCCGAGACGGCCAAGGTGAGAGCGATGCTCGCCGGCCGATCGGTTGACGAGCGAACCGCTTTGCTCGACCATCCCGGTTTTCGCGTCGCCGAGGAGATCGCGGCGGCCGTGCCGGCCGACGCTTGCGTGCTTGTTTTGGCCTACGTCGGTCCGGCCGCCCTGGACTACTATCGGGCTCGATTGGCTTACTATTTGTACCCGCGGCGTGTGCGGGTCGCGGACCGCGTGTCGGCTCCGGCCAAGGGATGCGGATACTTAGCGGTGTTCCGAGATTCAGCGCAAAACCTCGCCGGCGCACCTTTTCGCGGCGCCTGGGACGAGCAGCAACTCAAGTACCGTCTGGCCGCGCTTGATCCGCTCTCTGACGGCGATTTCGCCGATATTTTCCGAGCACGTTGAGGCCTTTGTCCATGATCCTCGTCGGACTCGCGCTCACCTGCTTATTCGGTTGGCTCTTGCTTCCCTCCAAAATCGAGGGTAGCGCCCTATCCCGCTTGAGCTTTTCGTTTGCCGCCGGGGCTGCCGCCATCTCGCTACAGATGTTCGCCTACGATCTGATCGGGATCGGCTGGAGCCGTCTGAGTTTGCTCGCGCCGTGGACAGTCGCCTTGCTGTGGGAATTCTATCGGCGCCGGCCGCTGCTCGGTTGGGGCCGCCGGCAGGACCTCGGTTGGCGGCACGGACTTTTCGCGCTCGGCGTGCTTGCGCCCATTCTCGTTTGGCTTCCCTACGAGCGCAGCATGCCGCTGACGAGCGAGGCTTGGGATGCCTGGGCGATCTGGCTCTTCAAAGCAAAAGCGTTTTACCTGGACGGCAGCGTTCACCCGTTTCTCGAACGAAGCGGCGAGTTCGTTACGCAGCCGGGATATCCTCTGCTCATCCCTCTTTACGGAACTTTCCTCTACGTATGGAACGGAGGCGTGGCGGACCAAGGCGCCAAGCTGACCTCCCCCTGTTTCTTTCTGGCCACATTGGGCGTGTTCTATTACTTTGCGCGCCGCTCGGGATGGAAGAGTTCGGCGATGGTGTTCACAGTTTTTTTGGCCGGCCTGCCTATGTTCGGCGTCGTTGCCTTCAAACTGGCGGGCTACGCGGACACCGCGCTGTCGCTCTACCTGGTCGCGGCTACCGGTTTCTTGTACACCTGGTATCGCGAGGGCAGGGCCATTGACCTGGCTGCCGCTGCCTTAGCGGCGACCGCGGCTGCGTGGACCAAAAACGAAGGGCAGTTCTTCTTGTTGGGGGTTATCCTGCTCGGCGCCGTTGGGCTCGCGAGGCGCCGCTCGTCATTGGCCGACTGGTGCCGGCTGCTGCTCCCCTCGGCGGTTGTTTTGATTCCCTGGTGGGCGGTTCGCCGGATGCACGGTATCGAAGCGGCCGGGTTCGTGCCGGGTTTGGATTTCGAACCACAGCTGTTTTGGGTTTCGCTGCGCACCTTGGTGGGGAAAGCCAGTGAGCTTGGGTCCTACAACGTGACGTTGTACCTGTTTATCGCCAGTCTTGTCGCCGCGGTGCGCTTGAAGCCGGCAGGGTCTTTCTGGATCATTCCCGGGCTCGTGTTTTGGCAGCTTCTGGGAGCGCTGCTGGCTTATGCCACGGGACGCAACGACATCGACTGGTGGCTGGGAACGTCGGCGGACCGGATTCTCGCCCAGATTGCCCCGTTGGCGCTCCTGCCGGCGGCGCTGGTCATGTCTCACTGGCGGCAACAGGCCGCGGCGAGTCCGGAAACGCCTGGTCAGAGTCGCCCTGCACCGCCGCCCGGCGCGCGCCGGTCCCGCAAGCGGGGCCGCGGATCCTGATGAGCATGCCTGCAAGGGAGTCTTGCCGGCGGTTGACGCTGTCCGCACCCCCCTTTACAGTAAAGGTAGAAATTGTTGGACCGCTCGACCGATTAGCGCCCTTTGGGCGGGCCGCATCAGCCGGCAAGAGGGGCGGAAGCAGGTGATGGCCGCGCTGAACCGCAATGCATTCTCACTCAGTCAGTCCCGCGACAGGCCGTAAGCTACAGTTCTCTCTGTGGATCACGGCGGCCTTCATCGTGGTCGAGTTCGCGGCGGGCATCAAGGCCCAGAGCTTGGCGCTGCTGTCGGACGCCGGGCACAACTTTACCGACGCGCTCGCTCTGGCGTTGGCCTGGTTTGCCTTCTATCTGCAGTCGAAACCGCCGAACGAAACAAAAACATTCGGCTACCACCGGGCCGGCGTGCTGTCGGCTTTCTTGAACGCCGCTACGCTGGTCTTGCTCGCCCTTTTCATCTTCTATGAGGCTGCCTTGCGGTTCCTCTCGCCCCGCGAGGTGGAGGAGGGCATCATGATCGTGGTGGCCGGCGCCGGATTGGTCGTCAACATCGGTGTGATGGTGGCTTTACGTGCTGAGCGCCGCTACGACATCAACATTCGGGGCGCCTTCATGCACATGTTGGGCGACGCGCTTTCGTCGATCGGCATCATCATCGGCGGGGTGGTGATTGCCTACACCGGACTCCTGTGGATCGACCCGCTGTTGTCGGTTTTGATCGGCGCGCTTATTCTGTGGAGTGGCTGGGATATCATCCGAGAGTCGCTGAACATTCTGCTCGAAGGATCGCCGCGCGGCATGAAGCGGGAAGACATTTGTCGGGCATTGGCGGAAATCGACGGTGTCATTGATGTGCATGACGTGCACGCTTGGAGCTTGTCCTCGAACTCGCACGCGCTCAGTTGTCATGCTCTGATCAATGACCTTCCGCCCTCGGCCAGCGACCAGATCCTGCGGCGGATCAACGACGTGCTGGGGGAACGCTTCCACATCCATCACACCACGATCCAGTTCGAGCACGTGCAGTGCGAGCATGCGGAAAGCATCTGCTCCAGCCACCCCGTGGAAGTAGCCGCGGGCCGCCGCTAGCCCGGGGCATACGGAAGACCAGGCAAGTTCAGCCTGGCACGCTAGCTGGCCTGCCACGAGTCTCTGTGGACTGAAAGCTCCGACACATTCTCATACATCTGTCGCACACGTTGAATCGCGGCCACCCTGCTATCTCCTGATCGGCCGAACGTCGTGTGAAACTCGGCCGCGGCAGCTTCGATTTGCTCCGTCTGATACTTGACGACCGTCATCTCGTATCCGGCATGATGGTGTAGCTTGAAGCCCTCAACAAGGAATTCCCCCATTATGATCAGGCGGTTTGGACCGGGGTACTGCGCACACACATACTCAATCGTCGGGTCATCCTGTACCTTTTCCAACCACGAGAGGAGGTTGGCGTACCTGATAGCAAGGTACTTGGGCTCGTATGCGCGGACCGGCCAGAGAATCATCTTGAACGAGCAATTCGGCATCTCCGTTAGCTGTTCAAGCGCTTGCCGCTCCGCGAGAAGAAGTTGCATATACTCCGGAGAGTGTCCACCTGCTGCTCGATACATCGGGCTGTCAGACGCAGCGAAGATGGAGAACGCTGCCTGGTTGAGAATGACTAACGGTCTTGACTTTTCCTTCGTAAGCTCGTGGAGGCGCTCTGCCATGAACCGTGTTCTCTCAACCTTCCCCTCGATGACATGGTCGAATCCGAACTGCTCGTATGGACCCGCATTTCCAATTTGATTCAGGCCTCCCGACCTTCCAGCGGCCTTCAGCGTCTTTATTCATAGGGGCTAGAGCCCGATGAGGACGCCATGGAGGCCAACACCCAATGGGTGAAAAACAAACCAAGCCATTCCAGCTAACTTTCAATGGACTTCTCAAAGTCGATTTCCAGGGATCGCACGTCACTTCCGACGGTGGCCTGATTTTGGTTCGCGAACTGGACGAACGGCTCGGTCTCGGAGAACTGATTGACGAGCATCTCAGCGACTCCCGGCACGGCACAAACAAGCAGTTCACGCTCGCTGATCTGTTGCGGCAGTCGATCTACAGCCGCTTGGCAGGCTACGAGGACGTCAACGACGCCGTCCGCGTGGCGGCTGACCCGACGTTTCGCTTGATCGGCTCGCAGAAGATCTGGGATCGCGGTGCGGCCTTGACCTCGACGCTGCACGGCTTCGAGACGGAGATGCTGGCGAGCGAAGAGAACCTGCTGGGGCTGATGGCGCTGAACCGAGAGCTGGTCGGGCAAGCGGAGGCGTTCGACGACTCCGCGCGGGTCGTTCTGGACATGGACTCCACCGAGAGTCCGGTCCATGGCCAACAGGAAGGCAGCGCCTACAACGGACACTTCGAGTCGGTCTGCTACCACCCGTTGCTTTTGTTCAACGGTCATGGTGATTGCCTCGCTGCCAAGCTGCGTCCCGGCAACGTGCACAGCGCCGAGGACTGGGATGAGCTATTGTTGCCGGAGATCGAGCGCCAACTGGCCGAAGGCAAACAGGTCACCTTTCGCGCCGATGCCGCCTTCGCCAAGCCCGAGATCTACGAAGCACTGGAGGAGCGCGGCGCGGACTACGCCATCCGCATTCCGGCCAACAGGAGCTTGGAGTTAGAGATCGAAGACATCCTGTTTCGTCCGCCGGGGAGGCCCGGCCGCAAGCCGCTAGTGCGCTACAAGAGCTTTCGCTATCAGGCGGAGAGCTGGAAGAAGCCGAGACGAGTTGTCGCCAAGGTCGAGCACCACCAGGGCGAGCTGTTCGCGCGCGTCGGTTTTATCGTGACGAACATGAGCTTGCCAAGCCGGTCGGTGGTGCGTTTCTACAACCAGCGCGGCACGGCGGAGCAGTGGATCAAAGAAGGTAAGCAAGCGACGCACTGGACGCGGCTGTCGTGCCATCGCTTCCGGGCGAACGAGGTGCGCTTGCAGTGAAGCGTGCTGGCCTACAACCTGGGCAATCTCTGGCGGCGGCTCGGGCTGCCGCAGCGAATCAAGAACTGGTCGCTGACGAGCTTGCAGCACCGGCTGATGAAGACGGGCGGACGGCTAATTAAACACGCGCGGTATGACTGGCTCTTGTTCGCGGAGGGACATCTGAACCGGCGGCTGTTTGGCGACATGCTGCGGAAGATCTGGGCGCTGCCTGTGCCGGGCGGGTAGCACCGCACTTGGCGAATGCGAAATCTGTGTACTGAGGACGGAAGCTCGGAGGGGTGTCTGCGAAATTGACTTCGCAGCGACGGATCAGCCCCCATGAGGGGCAAGAAGGGGGCTCGATCGGTTCCGCCTCAGCCGCCGCCTCTTTCGGGTGGAGAAATGGTTCCGCTTCGCCGGGTGAGGGTGTAGACTCGTGCCGTCAGAGGAGCCAAATCGGAAATCCTGGATAGAACAAGGATGCGGGCGTATGGACGCGTTCCTCACTCCGAGAAGCGCCGGACTCTCCTCCTGTCTCTCCAGACAACGACCCCGAAAGACTAACCCTGAGTAATGAGGAAAGTGCCTTGTTAAGCCCGAACGTTCCTCCCACTTCCGCTGCAGCTGAGCTGGATTCGGCCTCCGTCTCGACGACCTTGGTGACGGTGGCAATACCGCCCTGGAGCATGGCGACAAGATCGAACACGACCCGCTGGTTGAGATAGACAGGAACGATGAGGTCAAGCTCGTTGTTCATTTTGCCTCGTTGAGCACTCTAACGTTCGCGAATGAGCCGCGTGCAGTCTGATGCATCGCGCGGCGGCTCCATTCGATGGTTAGATGGTTAAGTCGCCGGTGGCGGAAGGGCGAGAACGTCAAGATCATTCGACACAAAGGACCCCGGAACATTCCGTATGAGTGGCCTTCTCGGCTTTTTCACTCCGGCTCCACCTGCTACGAGCAAGTATAAGCGGATAACCCAACCCGCGGCTTGTCGGCCGCATTCTCTACCCGCCGATGGTTCGCCCGCAAGTTCGACACTCACTCCTGCGTTTGGCGTTAAGGCTGCCGCAGTCGGGGCAGCGGTTGTAGGCGCGGCGAGTGTAAGCGCTTGTCAGAAGGGCGCTCGATCCAAGGATAAGCACCAAGAGTCCGGCGTTGATCAATAAATCCACGGAGCAGTCGCTAGGATCTTATGAGGATCGCACGGTTTCAGCTCCTCCAGCCTCACCGCTGCCGGGAGAAACCGGGACGACCGCCCGGTCTCCCTTCGTCGAAGTGTTTTGTTTATAGTTAAATATATATACGTCCCAATCAAGTGGCTGGCGATCCCCTCACGCTCGCGGAAATCCAGCGTCTTGAGCGACCTCGCCGGCAATTACGGCTCGGGTGGCCTACAGACCTCGCCCCACCCCGTCCCAAGAAGCACGCCGACCAGCGAAATCGTGCGGACTGATCGCGAACAAACTTCGGCCTGCTAGACTATCTGCGAGAGGAGACGGACACGATGGTATACCCCGAGCATTTCATTGCGCCGATGCGAGAGGAGCTTACGCGCCACGGTGTGATCGAGACACGCACGCCGGAAGAGGTGGATAAGCTGCTGGTCCCCGGCAGCGGGACCGTTCTAGTGGTCATCAATTCCGTTTGTGGGTGTGCGGCTGGCTCAGCACGGCCTGGCGTGATTCAGTCGCTTGAGAATGACGTTCGGCCACAGAAAGTGGCCACAGTGTTTGCGGGAGGAGACGTAGCCGCGGTGGCAAGAGTGCGCGAGATCCTCTCCGATTACCCTCCCTCATCGCCTTGCGTCACGCTGTTTCGCGGTGGCGAGCCGATCTACATGTTGCATCGCCATCAGATCGAGGGCCGCGATCCCAGCCAAATCGCGGCTACCTTGAAAGAAGCTTACAACCAGCACTGCGTGAAGGAACCGGAGGAATGTGAGACTTGAGGGTTAGCAGCCCGTGGTAGAAGTGAAGGTCGCGAAAAATCGGGTACAGCCAGCCAATTCGCTTCAGGCTAAGTGCTTTGTTTCTTGGGTCATGACAGGGAGCGAATTGGTGGCAGTCCCCATTTTTCGCTCCTGCATGACTTTTGCCACGGGCTGTTAGGAGATCGTAGTAATGGAACGAGAAACTCGGAGCGTACAACCTTGAAGGGATTACCGCTTCAAATTCAAATCGATCTCGTCGTACTTCTGATTTGTTGTCGGCATCATGCTGTTGACTGTGTGGCTATTTCGTCGTTTCCCCATGCAATCCTGGTTTGAGAATCGCCTAGCGTGGCTGTGCCCTAGGGATCTAATTTAGTGAAAGCCGGGGAGGCGCTAGCTCAAGCGCACCCGTATCGTTTCAGCTCCTCCGGCCTCGCCGCTGCGGAGGGAATCGGGGACTTCCACCCGACCTCCCCTCGTCGAAGTACTTTGTTTCTAATTAAACCGGACCTCTAAAATCGGTGGCCGCAGCCATGGTGGCTGGCTGAAAACACCCCCAGCACGACAATCTCTAGTAAACTGATAGAGATTGTAGGATGGACGTATCGGTCAAGGGTGAATACGCTCTGCGTGCTGTGTTCGATCTGGCGGGTCGGGGCGGTTCCGACCCGGTCAAGATCGCCGAAATAGCTGCCCGGCAAAGGATTCCTCAAAAGTTTTTGGAGCTGATCCTTTCCCAGCTCAAGCAGGGCGGTTTTCTCGGCTCGCGGCGTGGAGCCGAGGGAGGCTATTTTTTGGCCCGTCCGCCGCGGAACATCACCGTAGGGGACGTGCTGCGCCACATTGATGGGCCGATTTCGCCTGGGCGCAAGCAGCAGCGCGGAAACTTGCCGCCGGACTCCCCTTTCCCCGAGTTCTGGCAAGAGGTGGGGCGCGCCCTCTCCAGCGTCATCGACAAGACGACTTTCGCCGATCTTGTCGGCCGTTGGAAGGAGAAGAACGCGCGGCGGGTCGCCAACTGGGAAATTTAGCGCGGAACCCTGATCGAAACGCCGGTATCGGTTCGTCAAGGCGTTTGTGTAGACTTCGATGGGACAGGTGTTTGAAGACAATTCGCTGAGTATCGGCCGTACACCGCTCGTCAAGCTAAGTCGAGTGACCGACGGTGCGCCGGCGACCGTACTGGGCAAGGTCGAGGGCCGTAACCCTTCTTATTCGGTCAAATGCCGCATCGGCGCCGCGATGATTTGGGATGCCGAGCAAAATGGCGTTCTCGCGCCCGGCAAGGAACTGATCGAGCCGACCAGCGGAAATACCGGCATCGCGCTGGCCTTTGTCTCCGCCGCCCGGGGATATCGGCTGACCCTGACGATGCCCGAGACCATGAGTATCGAGCGCCGCAGAGTCCTGAAGATGCTCGGCGCCCACTTGGAGTTGACCTCGGGCGAAGAAGGAATGCAAGGAGCCATCGAGCGCGCCGAGCAGCTTGTCGCCTCCGAGCCAGGGCGCTACATCATGCTGCAGCAATTCAAGAATCCCGCCAACCCGGCGATTCACTTCCGCACAACGGGCCCGGAGATCTGGGACGACACCGACGGCGGCATCGACGTGCTGGTGGCCGGTATTGGTACCGGCGGCACGATCACCGGCGTGTCGCGCTACATCAAGAACGAAAAGGGCAAGCAAATCTTGTCGGTAGGCGTCGAGCCGGCGCTTAGCCCGGTGATTTCCCAAAAACTGGCCGGGAAACGCCTGCGGCCCGGACACCACCACTTGATTCAGGGTGTGGGAGCCGGGTTCATCCCCGACACCCTCGACCTTTCGGTGGTCGATCGCGTGGAACAGGTATCGGACGAAGAGGCGATCGAATACGCTCGGCGCTTGGCTCGCGAAGAAGGCGTTCTTTCCGGAATTTCGTGCGGGGCCGCCGCCGCCGTCGCCTGCCGGTTGGCCAAGCAGCCCGAATTTGAAGGCAAAACCATCGTCACTATTCTCCCCGACGCAGGCGAGCGATACTTGAGCAGCTCGCTTTTCGATGGCATTGCCTGACCCTGTGTAAACGTCCAATCGTCTTGTAGCCCACGTTGTCTTGATCGGGTTTTAGCGGCCCCTATCTACGTCTTACGACGCGGACGGCCCGTTCTCGAACAGCTCAATCTGGTCTTTGGAGGGCTCGGCGGCTTTTCTTCCGCGCCGCGCCGCGCCGCCGATAACGCCCAGCACAGTCACCTCGCTGAGGGCCTCGCGGGGTACGAAAACGCGCTGCACGCCGGCGTTGTGGTCCGGTGGAGTAATCGTCATGCCCTGGTCGGGGAGCAGCAGCAAATTGTTGGCCAGGATCCCCTCGAAGACCTCGCCGTCTCGGAACAACAGCCGGACCCACAGGCCCTCCTTTTTGGGGCGGGCGGTGAAGACGCTTTTCTGGCCGGACATCGGCTCCCCGTCGAACTCGCGGACGAAGTAGACGGCTTTGATTTCCCGATAGGGCACCACGAGCGCCTGCGCGGATCGGTCGAGCACCTCGGCGCCTTCCGCGCGCAGATAGGTCTGGGGCGCCACGTACCCGTTGATCAGTTGCCCGTCAAAGCGGCGGACGCAGACTTTTTTCGTCGTCGAGGCAGCCACGGATTCCCGCTCGAAACCGGGCCTGCAATGCGGGCCCGTTGCCGGTATGCTAATATGCCCCGGGACAAGGTGTCAACCCCATGGAGGGTTGATAAGTGATTGATTTTTAAGGTGTTGGCCTGAGTTTGGAAACCCTGATCGAAGAGTACCTCGACTACTGCCGGATTGAAAAGGGGCTGGCCGCCAACACGCTAGCCGCTTACCAGAGGGATTTGCGGCGATTCGAGGGCTTTTGCGCCGAGCGCCGCGTGGTGCTGCTGGAGGCCGGCAGCAAGGATCTGAACGAGTTTGTCGACTCGCTCTATCGCGCCGGACTGAGCAGCCGTTCGATCGCTCGCTACACGGCCAGTCTACGAAACTTCTACGTTTACTTAATGCGGCACGGCCGGACCCGCGTGGACCCGACCGCGGAACTCGCGGCGCCTCGTCAGTGGAAACGGTTACCGAGATTTCTCGCCCTCGATGAGGTGGATCGTCTTTTGGAGGAGCCGGACACTTCAAAACCCTTAGGTGGCCGGGACCGGGCGATGTTGCAACTGCTTTACGCCACGGGCTTGCGGGTTTCCGAGCTGGTTTCCGTAAAGAGAAACGACCTGAACATGGAGTTGGGGGTTGTCCGGACTACGGGCAAGGGAGGCAAACAGCGCCTGGTACCCGTGGGCAGACAGGCGTTGGCAGCCGTCCAGAGTTATTTGGAGAACGACCGATCCAGGATACTCAAGGGTAAAAACTCGGAGTACTTGTTCGTCACCGCGCGAGGAAGCCTGCTTACGCGCCAGGCCTTTTGGAACCTTCTCCGGCGCTACGGCCTGCAGGCCGGCATCGCCGGAAAGCTGAGCCCTCACGTCGTGCGGCACAGCTTTGCGACGCACTTACTCGAGCGCGGCGCGGACCTGAGGAGCTTGCAAATCATGCTGGGCCACGCCGATATTTCGACGACGCAGATTTACACCCACGTGCTCCGCGAAAGGCTGCGCAAGGTGTACGACGAGCATCATCCCAGGAGTTGAGGCCCGCGGGCTTGGATAAGGGGTGGTAGGATTTGCCCGTCGCCGGCCGTTGCCTCTCTGAGAAGCCGGCGGTTTGACTACGGCCTCTCCGTCGGCGGCTTGCCGCCGGGCCCCGGCAATGGAGCTTTGGCCCCTCCATTGGGTTCGGCTTCGAGCAAGGTTGCAGCGTCGGGATAGGCGTAGATCACCGGCGCGTTGTTTTCCATGAGACCGCCTGTGTCGGCGGTTGGTCCGTAATTGCTGTGGAGATCGCGGTTGAGCATGCGCAGCATGGCCATTTGCTGCCCGCGGTGGTGGGACGTGTGGGCGATGCGCCTCGTCATGACCCAGGCCCGGGAACGTTTTGTATCGAAGAACTGAACCGCCTTTTCCCACCAAGCGTCATCCTTGGACCGCAGGATGTCGAGTCGCTTGCCGGAGTCTTCAGCGTATCGGCGGATGAATCCCAATCGGGTCTCCTGTTCAGGCAATGGAGGCGCGCTTACGTCAACCCCCAGTATCGTGCGGAACCACAAGTGCTCGCTAACGCATTGGTGGATCATCTGCTCGAGAACACTGCGGCCGCGGGCATCGGTCGCGTGAGGGCGAATGGGCAAATCGCCGTCGTGGAACATGCTCCAGACGCTGAGGACCTTGAGGCGTTCGGTTTCGTAGGTGTCGATCAAGAATTGATATCGCATGGAATTAGTCGCTTGTTGTCTTGACGGTGATGTGACGTTTTGTTTGATAGCGGCTGAAGCATGCTGCGTCAGTGAAAGCCGGCAAATCCGCTGCCCCGCCGTCTCTTACTGAATTTCGCAAAACATGGCGACCCATACAAGTCGGAGACCGGCGATGCTGGAGGGGGCGCGACATGTCGCAGCCGTACAACCAAACGCGATCGTTAATTCGCCTTGTGAATGCGCGCTGGTCTGCCGGAGACCCCGCCTACCGCTGTATTTTGCGAACATCAGTAAGGATCAAGCCGACACCCTTGGCTTCTCGTGGCAAAGCGATGGGCATGGAGCGGGGGATCGTCGGGTGACAATGAACCCAGGCCCGTCGCCGAGGCCCACAAAATTCTAGGACGGTTCGTTTGAGAATCATTTCTCTCATTGCCAGCGCCACGGAGATCATCTGTGCGCTTGGTCTTGAAAATTCTCTGGTCGGCCGATCACACGAGTGCGACTACCCGCCCTCGGTAACCAGCCTGCCCGTCTGTACCAAGCCGCGTTTCGACCCTTGCGGCAGCAGCCGGGAGATCGACACAGGAGTTAAATCGGTGCTCCGTGCCTCGGCCGCCGAGGATGCCCTCAGCGTCTACGAGGTCTTCTCCGAAAAATTGGGGGAGCTTGCCCCGACGCATATCGTTACGCAGTCGCAATGCGAGGTATGCGCGGTCAGTCTTCGGGAGGTCGAACGCGCACTGCGAGAACTCACCGAGTCGGAAGCGGAGATCATTTCCTTGCAGCCGAACACCCTGGCTGATTTTTGGCAGGATATCGCGCGAGTGGCTTCCGGCCTCGGCGTGACGGACAGCGGCGTTCGGCGGGTAGCCGACCTGCAGGAAAGAATGCAGAAGATCGAGACGAAGGCACGGCCGCTCAAGAGCCGTCCCGCGGTCGCCTGCGTTGAATGGGTCGATCCCTTGATGGCGGCGGGCAATTGGATGCCGGAGCTGGTCCGGATGGCGGGCGGCGATAATCTGTTCGGCGCTTCGGGGAAGCACTCGCCGGAGATGACGTTTGAGCAACTCGCAGCCGAAGATCCGGACATCATTTTCATCTCGCCTTGTGGTTTCGATATTCCCCGTACAAGAGAGGACTTGCCGCTTCTCGAATCCCGTCCCGGTTGGGCTGACTTACGAGCGGTTCGTCAGGGCCGCGTATACGTAGCCGACGGTAATCAGTACTTCAACCGGCCCGGCCCGCGGCTTGCCGAGTCACTTGAAATCCTGGCCGAGATTGTTCACCCCGAGGTCTTTCAATTCGGCCACGAAGGAAAAGGTTGGCAAAGGGTGGCATCTCCCGCGGCAAGCTAATCAGGCCCAGTTTTCCACTCGCAAACCCCTAACACGACGGAACTCTCTTTCGTTGTTGGTGACCAAGATGACTCCAAGCGCCAAAGCGTGGGCGGCGATCAACAGATCCATCGATCCTATTGGGGTTCCTGGCCGCTCAAGTTTTGTCCACAGCGGCCCGCGCGGCGTAGACTAGAGGTCCCGGAGGGCCGCTGGTTTCAACGGAGTTCCGGACATCCTCGGGGAAATAGGTATACAAATAAGGACCGCTTTGGCGGATTTCTCGGATGCCCATCTTTGGCAGTCCTCCGAATCAAGGGATGCTGTGCTATCTGGGAACCTTAAGACAGTCCTTCTCGCAACCGGTCCACTTCGGCGCGAATCGCGCTGCAGCGGCCGCGGAAGATCTCGGAATCCACGGAATACGCTAGATAGGTGACCCCTTCACCGATCCAAATCTTGGCTTGCTCCGGCGAATTCGCGAAACAGCCCAGGGCAACGCCGTGGCTCGCGGCGGCCGACGCGATGGCGCGCATGGCTTCGCGCACGCAGGCGTGCGTGACCTCGCCGGGAATGCCCATCGACTGCGACAGATCGTAGGGCCCTAGAAAGGCGACGTCGACGCCCTCTTCCGCGAGGATCTCTTCGACGCGGTCCAGTGAGTCTTGTGCTTCGACGTGCAGCACAACTAGCGTGTCTTCGTCAGCCGTACGCCGGAAGTCGTGGACCGATTGTGCCCCATAGTTAGCGGCGCGGACGAAGGGATTAAACCCCCGAACTCCTCGGGGCGCAAACCGCGTGGCGGCGACGGCGCGGGAGGCGTCTTCCCGTGTTGCGATCTGAGGTATGTGCAATCCTACGGCGCCCAGATCCAGGACTTCCAAGATATCGCCCGGATCATTCTTCCTTACGCGCACCAGCGGGGCGATGTCCGCCGCCTGAGCGGCCCGTATCAGGTTTCCGGTTGCCTCTCCCGAGAAAGCTGCATGCTCGCGGTCGATGATCACATGGTCAAAGCCGCTGAGACCAAGGCTCTCAACGATTTCGGGCGCGGGAATTTCGACGAAGCAGCCGAGAAGGAAACCGTTCGCCTTGAGGCGCGCTTTGGCGCTGACGCGATGCATGGAAAAATCGGGTACAGCCAGCCAATTCGCTTCAGGCTAAGTGCTTTGTTTCTTGGGTCATGACGGGAGGCGAATTGGTGGCAGTCCCCATTTTTCGCTCCTCGATGACTTTTGCCACGGGCTGCTACGACGGAATGACCGATGCGGCCGGAGCGGGATCTTTGCGCGCCGCGTCCTTTTCCTTGGACTTGAGCAGATCGAGCGCCACATCGACGATCATGTCTTCCTGGCCTCCGACCATACGACGGCGACCCAACTCGACCAAGATCTCGCGCGTATCGATGCCGTACTGTTCGGAAGCCTTCTCGGCGTGACGCAAGAAGCTTGAGTAGACGCCGGCGTAACCGAGCGAGAGCGTCTCGCGATCGACGCGAACAGGGCGGTCCTGGAGCGGGCGGATCAAGTCTTCTGCGGCATCCATGAGTGCAAACAAGTCGCAACCATGCTGGAAGCCGAGGCGGTTCGCAACCGCGATGAATACTTCCAGCGGAGCGTTTCCCGCACCGGCTCCCATGCCGGCGAGTGAGGCGTCCACGCGCCGAGCACCGTGCTCGATCGCGACCAGAGTGTTCGCAACGCCCAATGACAGGTTGTGATGGGCGTGCATGCCCTTTTGGGTCTCCGGCCGGAGCACGTCCCCGAAGGCCTGGAATCGTTCTCGGACATCGTCCATCAGCAGGGCCCCAGCGCTGTCGGTCACATAGACGCAGTGCGCACCGTAGGACTCCATCAGCTGCGCCTGGCGAGCCAACTCCCGGGGCGCTGTCATGTGGGCCATCATCAGAAAGCCGGCGACGTCCATGCCTAGCTCTCGGGCGCACTCGATGTGCTGTTTGGCAACATCCGCTTCCGTCGAGTGGGTTGCGACGCGAACCGAGCGCGCCCCGGCCTGATAGGCCTTCTTCAAGTCCTCGATCGTTCCAATTCCCGGCAACAACAGCGCGGTAACCTTGGCCTGCTTTACGTTCTCGGCAACCGCGGCGATCCACTCGTAGTCGGTGTGCGCGCCGACGCCATAGTTGAAGCTCGACCCCGCCAGTCCGTCGCCGTGCGTGATTTCGATCGCGTCCACGCCGGCCGCATCGAGGGCCCGAGCGATTTGGGCCGCTTGCTCGACGGTGTATTGGTGACGGACGGCATGCATGCCGTCCCGCAAGGTGACGTCCTGAACGTAGAGCTTCGGTTTGTCGTTCATGCAGGCGCTCCCTGCGACACTAGCCGCTCGGAAAGTCGTTCGCCTGTGGCCAGGGCGGCGGAAGTCATGATATCGAGATTGCCGGCATAGGCGGGCAGGTAGTGCGCCGCCCCTTCGACCTCCAGGTAGACCGACACCTTTAAGCCGCCGCCGGGGAGCGGCTCGGGAAGCGCGTGGCTCTGGTCGGGAGCGATTGGCTCGAACTGGACGTCCTGTTTGAGCCGGTAGCCGGGAACGTATTGCTGGACCTCCCCGACGGTGGCCTCGATCGAGCGGACGATAGCATCCGTGTCGGCCAGGTCCGTCAAACAGAAAACGGTGTCGCGCATAACCATCGGCGGTTCGGCGGGGTTCAGAACGATAATCGCCTTCCCCCGGCGGGCGCCTCCAACCACCTCGAGGCCGCGGGCCGTCGTCTCGGTGAACTCATCGATATTCGCGCGTGTGCCCGGACCGGCGGACTTGCTGGCGATCGATGCCACAATCTCCGCGTAGTGAACCGGCGTTACGCGCCCCACGGCGGCGACGATGGGAATCGTTGCCTGCCCGCCGCAGCTCACCATATTCAAATTGGGCTCATCGAAGTGTTCGCCCATGTTGACGATGGGGACCACATACGGGCCGATCGCAGCGGGCGTCAAATCGATAATGCGCTTGCCGCGCTGCCGCAAAATCGCGTCGTGGGGTCCGTGAGCTTTCGCCGACGTCGCGTCGAAAACGATTTGCACGTCGGAGAACGCAGGCATGTTAACGAAATCGTCGATGCCTCCGTGCGTGGTCGGTACACCCATGGAATGAGCACGCGCGAGTCCATCGGAGTCCGGGTCGATGCCCACCAACGCGCTCATCGTAAGCACGTCGGACGACTGCAAAACCTTCATCATCAAGTCGGTTCCGATATTGCCGGACCCGAGAATGGCAACCGACGTCGGCATAACGGCTGTAGTGTAGCAATTCCTCGGGAAGGGATAGCGGAACGTTGGGGATCCCTAGTCCTGTTCGCAAGGGCTGACCCAACAGGCTGGTTTGCTCTCGTAAGGGGGGACGCCTAATTATAGAATCGCGGTTTGGCGATCTGGCCTGGCAGCTGCCGAACCTCATCCTGGGTGAGAACCACGAGCAGCATCCTGCTTCACGCCGATCTTAGTCAACGCCTCCGTCGCGCTCACGCGAGGGGGGGTGCCAGCGGTAAGCGATAACAGGCGGCTTCCTGAGCATTGCGGATATAGAGGCGGTCGCCAACCACCACCGGATGATTCCATGTCCTGCCTTCAAGCGCCTGGATGCGAGCCAGCTCGGTGTGCCCCGCCGGGTCGGCTTTCAGAAGCACCACTTCGCCTCGCTCGCCGGCCACCAGCAGCAAACCCGAGTCTTTTAGAAGCAATACTTGACCTCTCCCGTAGCGGCCTTTTTTCCATTGGCTGCCGCCGGTTGCAAGATCGACGCAGGTGAAGATCGCACCGTCGAAGCCGTAGGCGTGTCCTTCAAAAAGCACGTAGTCGTTAAAGACGGGCTTCAAGTAGCGGGAGGTCCACAGCTCCTCTGCCGAGAGTCCACCGGCATCCTTTGAAATGCGAATAAGACGGGTTCCGGTACCCAAGCCGGTCGGAATCAACATGGTGTTAGTGTCCACCATTTGAGGCTGCAATGCTCGAAAGTCATTGTATTTCCATTCATAATTGAGCCGTGCTTTTCCCGTCTCGGGGTCGAGCAAGTCCAAGCCGGCGTTCGTCACCATGGCGACCAATGCTTCACCACCAACGGTGCACATTTGCGGCGAACTGTAGGAATGATCGCCGCCCGCGGCCAACCATCGCGGTTCGCCCGATTCGATATCGAAGGCGAGCGTCCCCTTGTCGCCGGCGCCGCCGGCGAAAACGACGACTAACGAACCGACAACCAAGGGCGATGAGGAGAATCCCCACGTCGGCGGCTCGCGATCAGCGATCTTTCGCAAGTCCTGCCGCCACGCGATATCGCCGGTCATGGGATCGAGGCGCATCAGCAAGCCCTGGGCGCCCATCACAAACAAGGCCCCTCCGTGAAGCGTTGGCGTGGCGCGCGGGCCTGGGCCACCGAGAGGATCATCGAAGCGAGCCTCGACCGACTGCGCCCAGACCTCCTTCCCCGAGTCGGCGCGGTAACAAACCACCGTTTCCAAGGGGCCGCGCTGTTCCTGCGTAAACAGCAAATCGCCCGCCACGGCAAACGACGACCACGCCGGCCCCACCGCAATCTTCCATAACAGCTTCGGCGGATCGGCCGCCCAGTCGGACGCGATACGCGGTCCGCGTTGAATTCCTGTGCGATCGGCACCGCGGAACCCGGGCCATTCGGGATTGGCCAGCCCTTGATGCAAGTCAACCCTATCGGAAACGCCAGGCGATTGGGGTCGTGTCTCCCGGTTGGCAAGCATCCGCTCCTCGGGCGAAAGCTTCCAGCGCCAGGAAAACTTCGGCCAGAAATCCCCCCACAGCCCTTCGCTGCGCAACGACGTCGAGAATCCAGATCCCACCGTCGCCAGCAGGATGGCGATCGTGGTCCGTTTGAACGAAAGCGATCGCGAACCTAACACCGCCCCAATCGCAAAGGCTGCCGTCCCCATGGGAATGGTGTGAAAAATGAAGGCCGGGCCGCGCATCGATGGGTCCACGAGCATCAGTGTGACAAAGACAGCAACGAGGACACCAACGAATCCAGTAATCCGCTCTCGCCACGTCGCCCCACTAGCAAATAGCCACCACAGTATGATTAAGATGCCGCACAGCGCCGGTCCGAACGCCGGGGCCATCCAGATAGTCGATGGTCCATCTTGGACCAGGTTTGGCAGGAAACGCATCGCCACCATGCCGGCGATCAACAGCAACGGAGGCCAGATGCGCAGCAGTCGAAACGGCGACCGGTTGGTTTGTGAGGATGTCCGGTTCGCGTGCTTGGCTTTTTGCTTGGAATCGTCCATATTGTGGATGTAACAGCTAGTTCCCTGATGGGACGGCAGACCGGTGCGAGGCAAGCTGCACCCACTTACCGCCGGACTTGACCCAGGTGTTGAGGAACCGTCGCGTTCGAGTTTCCCGCGGTCCATCCTTGAGTTTTAGCACGATCCTGGCGTGACCCCAGACGATGCCGGTGGTCCCCACCACACGGTACTGAGGATTGATGAGCGTTACGCTGAAGCGCTCACGATTGGCCAAGGAATTTTCCAAGCCCTGCCGGAACTTTGTTTTTGACCGCCCCTTCCTGTCGCTGGGGAAAACCGCATTGGCCCCGTAGATAACAAATTCGTCATGGGAACTCGCCAGCATTGCACTGACGTCTTGCTTGTTAAACGCTTCGATCAATGCCTCGCTAGCGGCTTTGAGGTCATCGACGTCTCCGGCGCGGGCGACGGGGACGATCAGCACCGCGATTGCGGCAAGTGTTAGGATAACTGGTCTCATGGAAATCCTCCTCTTGCTGTTAGAAAGCATACCCCGTTTTGGCAAGGACGGTGGGGCGGGGTCACCACTTCTGCTGAGACTCTTCAACAACGTGCTCGGGCGAGAGGTTGAGGTAGATCTCGGTCGCCAGCAGCGTGTCATAGCCTAGTAGGCGCTGAAGCGCCGGCAGGGAGATCCCTTTCTGGATTGCCGTGACGGCAAAGGTGTGCCTCAGCACGTGAGGGGAGACGGTGCGGCTGATACGCGCGCGGTTAGCAAGACGCTTCAGCATGCGCTGGATAGTGCGAACACTGAAGCGGAAGGTTTCGTGTAATGCAAAGTAGCCCTCGATGAGAGGCTGGATACGGGCACTCAAAGGAATCACCCGGCGCTTGGATTGGGTGCCGAAGGGCCCTTGCCGTAGATCATCAGGCGGTGGGTTTGCCAGTCGAGATTGGCTCGTTTTAGGTTGACAAGCTCGGAGACCCGGAGTCCCGTGTCGAGAAGGACCCAGACAACGAGTTTCTCTTCGTGGGGGTTGCAAGCTTTTTGGCGGGGGAGTGGCTCCTCGGTTAGCTCACGCCGGCCATGCAGCGCAGGAAAAAGGGGAGCCTTCTTTTTCTGCCACATGTCTGCTGCGTCAAGGTAGGCGTCCACGTATTCCTGCAGCTTGTAGCCACTTACCGCCGGACTTGACCCAGGTGCCGAGGAACCGTAGCGTTCGAGCTTGCTGCGGTCCATCCTTGGGTTTTTCCACGACCCTGCCGTGACCCCAGACGATGCCGGTGCTCCCCACCACACGGTACTGAGGATTGATGAGCGTTACGCTGAAGCGCTCACGATTAGCGAAGAAATCTTCCCAACCCTGCCGTCGGTCGGCTTCTGACCGCCCCTTGCTGTCGGCGGGGAAAACTGCATCTTCCACGTAGATAACAAATTCGTCATGGCGACTCGCCAGCAGCGCACTCACGTCCTGCTTGTTAAGCGCTTCGATGAATGCCTCGCTAGCGGCTTTGAGGTCATCAACGTCTCCGGCGCGGGCGGCGGGGACGATCAGCACCGCGATCGCGGCAAGTGTTAGGACAACTGGTCTGATGGAAATCCTCCTCTTGCTGTTAGAAAGCATACCCCATTTTGGCAAGGACTGTGGGGCGGGGTCACCACTTCTGCCGAAACTCTTCAACAACGTGCTCGGGCGAGAGGTTGAGGTAGATCTCGGTCGCCAGCAGCGTGTCATAGCCTAGTAGGCGCTGAAGCGCCGGCAAGAGCCGACCTCCATGAGCGCCCGCCGTTTCGGAGGGAGCTTGGTCCTCGGGTGCCTGCGCCTTTGGGCCGCTTCGTGAGAAATGCCGGCTAATTGTGGCACAGCTTACAGGCTTTTTCGCGCGGCAGCGTGAGGAGCGCCTTTGCCGTCGAGCCGTGCGCGTTGTGGCATTGACCGCACTCTTCGAGCATGTGCGGCGGGTGATCATGAATGCCAGCGAACGTCTCCTGCCGGTGGCAAGCGAAGCAGCCGCCGGTGAAGCGAAAGCGGCCGCGGCGACTCAGGCCGTGGCAGTGCGTACACGCGGTAGCGACGGGCGGGTGGAGACGAAAAGGTTTGAAGTGGGCAGGAGGATCGTCGCCTACATGGAAGCGAATTTCCTCTCGACCGCCTTCCCAAACCAGCGCCAGGGTGTGCTCACCGGGTACCGCGTTCGTTGTGGCATGGAACACGTTGGGGAAGGGCTGTTCGACCGGAATCGCCTGGCCGTCCAACTCGAGTCGGCCCCCGGGAGCGGTGGCCACAACGCTGAGCTCGCCGGAGGGCAGGGCGGCGCCGTTCTCGGGCCGCACAATCCTGCCTTCCTGCTGGGCGGAAGCGGACGCGAGCCCCAACAGCGTCAGAAGCAATAGCAGCCCGTGGTAGAAGAGAATGTTGCGAAAAATCGGGTACAGCCAGCCAATTCGCTTCAGGGCAAGTGCTTTGCTTCGAGGGCCAAGAGGGGGAGCGAATTGGTGGCAGTCCCCATTTTTCGCTCCCGCGCGACTTTTGCCACGGGGTGATAGACGCTTACTCATGATCGGATGCGGCAAACGTAGCCCGAGTACTTGCTGTTGCTGTTGACGCCTCCGGGACCGATGCCGGCATCGCAGTAGTAGAAAGCGCCGTTATAGCGCGTCATGCCATGCGGGTCGGGGTCCGATCCTTCCCGAAGCTGTACGGCTTCGATGATACGGCCGTCCCTTGCATCGAGACGCTGAATTACGTAGTCGTTCGAGAAGACGCACCAGATGGAGCCCTCATCCCACGCCAGGCCGTGGGCGCGGTCCAAGGTCACGGGAATGCTGTGAAGGATGTTGAAATCCACATCGACGTGGGTCAATTTCTTCCGCGTCAGCGTAGTGACCCACAGTGAATTCTCCGCCCAAGTCAGGCCGTGAACGCCGCCGCCCCCGGGGATCGGGTAGCGCGCGACCGTGTTGCCGGATCGAGCATCGATCTTGACCACCGAGCCCGTCGTGCCGTCCGTCGGGCGGGGATCACGCCTTAATGCCGGCCCGTTGGCCGCCATCCAGAGGAATCCTCCGCCGTAGGCCATGCCGCTGGTGTTCGAAGACTCGGTCGCGATTTTCCGCAGCACTTTGCCGCTTTCCCAGTCCAGCAAGTAAGCCACGTCGGTGATCTGTTCTCCAACCCAAAGGCCCTCGGGCGATGCTTCGAGGGCGTTCGGGTAGCCGTCGGGAGATTTCCACAACGGTTCCACCTCCGGACGGCGGACGGGGTAGTCTTTGGCCGCCAGTGTACCGGCTGCAAGCACGACTATTAGTTCTCTGCGGGTATACATTTACAATCGCCTATTCTCGCCATCGAACCAGTTTGCGGTCAATGTCGGCAAGCTTGGCCACTCCGGCCATCCCCATGTCCAGGGCAAGTTCGGTGCGAAGCAGTTCGAGGACGCGAGAAACGCCCCTCTGGCCGAAACTAGCCAGTCCCCACAAGTAGGGCCGCGCGATCCCCACCGCTGTGGCACCGAGCGCAAGCGCTTTCAGAATATCGGTTCCCCGACGAAAACCGCCGTCGACCATGACGGGGATCTTGCCCGCGGCCGCCTCGACGCATTCCGGCAAGGCCTCGATCGGGGCGCCGACATGGTCGAGCTGCCGCGCCCCGTGGCTCGAGACGATCACCGCCGACATACCCGTCTGGACGCACTTTTCGGTATCTTCGGCCGTCAGAATCCCCTTGATAATGATTGGGAGGTCGGTTGCCTCACGAAGCTGCCGGACCGTATCCCAGGTCGCCGTTGGGAAGGGCCTTTCCGGATAGTTGCCTGTTCGCCACGGGGCGTCGCCGGGCCTGTAGATCAGGTTGCCTTGGGCATCTCTGGGGATTCCCGTTTCACACCAACGTCGCACGAACTTGTGGCGAATGGTGCGCTCGCGATGGGAGACATGCATGATGTCGACCGTAAAGCAGATCCCGGCAGCTCCCATGTCTTCCAGCTTTTCCACAAAATTGAGCATCATGTTCTTGGTGCGGAACTGGCCGCCGGTCGTGACTTGCCACCAGTTTTTAGGTCCCTGCCCCGAGGTCAGAAGATCATCGATGCCGCCGTTCGTAATCATCATGGCATTCGACTGGGCGGCAGCCTTGGCTACTATCGCTTCACCATGGGGGTAAAAACAGTTCTTCCCTCCCGCCGGGCAGATAAAGATGGGGTAATCCAACGCGCTTCCCGCAATGCCGGTCGAAAGATCGATCTTATGGACGTCGGTCAAGAACCGAGGCCGGATGATGATGCGCTTGAACGCTGTCCGGCTATCCCGTAATGCGACTTCATCCGCGCCGCCCTCGGCCATGTAGTCCCAGGCGACAGGGTCGAGCTTCGACTTCGCCAGCTTGGCGAAATCGAATACATTGATCAGCTCGAGCAGCGGATCATCATCTGCGGCCAGGCTCAGGCCCTGTAGTAGGGGCGAGGCCAGGAAGAATTGAGCCAGGCTCCGAAGTGCTTGGCGCCGGCTATGGGGCATAGCTATCTACCCAGCTACCTACGGGTAACCACAGTTGATTTGCCACCCTGCAACCAAGAATCATACGCCGTCAGGACAGTTGCCGCAATACGTTCGTCATGGGGGCCGACTGCCTTGAACCGCAATCGCCGAAGTACATACTGACCGAGCCCGGTGTCGGGTATCGCTTGGCGGTTCCGCAACCTCTCCTCCAGAGCGTGGCAAGCTAATCGGTCTTCTCGCCGGACGGCGCGCGAAGCTGCATGCAAACTTCGTTGCCGAAGGCTGGGAAGATTGCCGCCAGAAACTGGTTGAGGCGGACCCAAGCCTGGTAGTTTTCCAGGCGGCTGCCGGTCCAGCGAAGGATATGCGAGCCGGCGAAAATCTCCACTTCGAGCCCCAGTCTGGTGGCCAGCCGTCTCCACATTCGCGGATGGAAGGCAGTGACGTGCTGCCCAAGCTGCCGTTTTCCGGCCTGCAGTTCACGGTTGTATCGCCGCTGATAGTACGCCGCCGCGGGCCTAGGCAGTACCGGAGAGCCTACCAGCAAAATTCCGCCCGGCTTGATAACCCGGATTGATTCGCCGAGTGTGTATTCCGGGTTTCTCAGGTGCTCAAGGATATGTGAACAAACGATGATGTCGGCCGAGTCGTCGGGAAGTGGTATGGACTGCTCGAGATTGCATTCGTGAAGTTCGTCATACTCAGCGGCCACCAGGTACTGATTAGCGACGTTGCGGTCCAGTCCGATCCAGCGGGCGCCGGGTACGGGCGGTGCAAGACTTCTCAGTAATCCGATTTCAGAACCGACGTCGACAATGGTGGGTCCTCGGCCAAGCCGCCGAGCCTCATCGAGAATCCCTTGATAAACCCACCAGTAGCGCAGTACCCGGAAGGGGTACTTCGTTCTCTTGGCTCCCTCCCGCAGCGGAAGCGTCTCCATCGGCGCCCGAAAATCTTCCATGGGAGCCAGCGGCCACGAGAGTAGTTGAAATCGGCGGGCGGCTTTCTGTTGCATGAGACGTGTCGAATTCCTCAATCAGGAAATTCCTGAACGTGACGCCAAGCAACCCCGGGGGACCTCCGATTTTAGCCGCTTGCTGAGGGGATTGTCGCAGGGAGTTCTTGAGCCGATCATTTCGGCGCGCGTGCAAGCCGGGTGGTGAGAAATGCAGGCTAGCGCGAGCCGGCGGCCAACAACACAGCCTGGGCCGCGTTGTGCCCCGGCGCTCCAGTTACTTCGCCGCCCGGATGAGTGCCGGCGCCGCATAAGTACAACCCGTCAATGGGTGTTCGGTAGTTCGCCCACCCCGGCAGCGGTCTGTCGGAGAGCATCTGCCCCGGCGACATGTCCAGGTGACGGATGTTACCGTCCGTCATTCCCATCCGTTTCGAGATGTCTTCCGGCGTAAGCAGATCCCACTCAACGATACAGTCGCGGATGTCTGGCGCATAATTGGTGAGCTCGTCTAGGAGCGCTTCGCCGACATCTTGTCTGACTGAATCCCACGACCCGTTCCGCAAATGCGCCGGCTCGTAGGTCACCCAGATCGACATGACGTGTTCTCCGGGAGGCGCCAGAGTCGGGTCGACGACCGATGGAATCTGGACTTGCATGAGCGGGTAGCGAGTCGGGACTCCCGACATGGCGTCCCGCCAGCTCGCCTCAATTCCGTCGACGTCCTGCCAAATGCGGACCATGGCAAGCGCCGATTCGTCTTGGTCCGCTCGCAGAAAGCGCGAGAAGTCGGGCAGCTTTTTGAGGGCGGCGTGGAACTTCAATGACGCGGAACGTGTCCTCAGCGACCGCACCCCGGCAACGAAATCGCTAGGCAAGTGCGTCTCATCGACGAGGCGCAGAAAGGTCGATTTCGGATCGGCATTCGAGAGCACGATAGGGGCGCTTAGCGACTCACCGCTCTCGAGCGTGACGCCTCGAACGGCTCCCTGTTCCAGCGCCACTTGATGAACGGCCGTATTGGTGCGAATTTCGACGCCGGCGGATGCGGCCGACCGCGCCATGGCCTGCGTGATGCCGCCCATGCCGCCGTGCACGATCCCGAAATCCTCGTCCGCCGTAAGCAGGTCCGCTTTGAAATGGGTGAGAGGTAAAGCGCTGCCGGGATCGCTGATCGCCCCGTAGTCGCTGCTGCCTATGGCGGCGCCCGCCACCCTCGGATCTGCGAAATAACGCGCGGCCAGGTCGCGCAGCGGGGTTTTGCACAAGGCCTCGAAAACCTGCTCATCGGGAGTGCCCCGAACGTCCGAGGCGACCCGCTCGATCGTCGGCGGTGACTGCAAGCAATAACGTTGCAGTACGCCCGCAGCCTGCTCCCAGAAGCGAATCCACCTCGGGTAGGCGTTCGCATCGGCCGCCGAGACACCGGACATGCGGCCGATCTCCGCGGCTGTTTTTTCGGCGTCGTGCCAAACCCAGTAGTAGCTGCCGTCGGCAAACGGAGACAACGCAACCGGGTCCAACGGGTAGATGTGGAGGCCGTGCTTGCGAAGCTCTAAGTCGTCGATAATCTTTCGCTGCAGGATGTGGCAGATATAGGAGCAGACGCTCAAGCGGTAGCCGGGAAACAGCTCCTCGGTCACCGCCGCGCCTCCGACGACGCTGCGCCGCTCCAAAACGATAACCTTCAAGCCGGCGCGCGCCAGATACCAGGCCGCCACGAGACCGTTGTGCCCCGCGCCGATGATGATGCAGTCGGCGTCCTTTGTCATCGGGAAGATCCGAGCGTCCCGCGTTTCTCAAATGTCACGATGAAACTCGTGGCAAAGCCGCGGATCTCGAAAGCGAGATCCGAGCTACATGCTACGGGACTCGATGTCGCCACGAATGGCGACACGGCACGCAAGAATGCGTGCGCCACAAAAGCCACGCGCCGGACACGGTTCGACGTGCGTTAACTTGACAATACGAAACGAATGGTGGATCTAGTCTATGTCTTTCGACCACTTTTCCCAACTCCTTGTGCTGGTTGGGTAGGCCTTGGGGCCTTCTCTGCGAGCGAGATGCGGCCCTTTGCAGATATTTGGGAGGCTAAACATAACCAGGACTTGCTTCTTAATGACACTCTTTTCTGCGTTGGTGGTCTGCCCCCTGCTAGCGCAGGGCAAGCCGCCTCTGCAAAACGGCCAAATTGTGGAAATGGTGAAGGCAGGATTCGGCCAAGAGACCATCGTTAGCGTGATTGACACAAGCCCGACAAACTTTGACACATCGGTTCAAGGCCTGGTGATGCTCAAGAACTCCGGGGTGGACGAAAAGGTCATCAGGGCGATGATCCTCAAGAGCAGCTCAGGAAACACTTCTTCATCGGCCCCACAGCAAAGTTCCGGCTCAAATCCCAGTCACCTTTCCCCTGAGATTGGCGTCTATTCTAGAAAGGAAGGGACGCTAGTCGAGGTTCCACCGGAAGTGGCTACTTGGAAAAGTGGCGGCTTCATGAAATCGATGGCAACCATGGGACTAACAAAGGGCCACGTTAACGGTGTCGTTACAGACCCCCACAGTCGAACTCGACTCTCGCTACCAATCGAATTCGTGATTGTAACCGTCGAGGGCACATCTGTGGTCGAGTACCAGCTATTGAAGCTCAAGAGGAAGAAAAACCGCAGAGAATTCCGGGCAATGACCGGCGGGATTATTCATGCCTCTGGTGGGGCGCAGAAGCACGTAGTCCGATTCGATTACGAGAAGACCGCTCCTCGTACTTATAAGGTCAAGTTACCTAGTCTCGAAATAGGAGAATACGGTTTCCTGGCGCCGGGCGCCGCAATGAGCGCAAGCGCTGCATCAATCGGCAAAATCTACACCTTCGGGCTAGAGTGAAAAGACACTTCATCGGCCGGCTGGCTGGCAGCCACATCGATTGAAACTGGATTTGCCGGGGTTGTGCTGTTTGCCGCTCGGCTGCTTAGCATCAAACGTAAACAGGAAGGTTGAGCACCAACTTCTCTTCCGGCGTAAGCGCGGCGATCTGCTCCGGGGTCATCCCGCGGAGCTGCGTGCCCGGCGGAATCGTTCCGGCGAGGCCCCAGAGACGCCGCTCCTCTCCGGTCATTTGGGCACGCACTTCCGGTGAAGCGAAGTGGTGGCAATCGTTGAAACCCTTGAGCCAAACGCGTTGGAAGTAGGTGATGACGGCATAGCGTGGCTCATTGCTGTGGTTCACCCCGGCTGTGTGCCAGAGAGCTGAGTCCCACATGACGACCGCGCCGGCCGGTGCTTCCAGAGATATATGCCCGGGCGGCAGGGTGCTCGAATCCTGGAACGGCGCTTCGAGCGAAAGGTGCGATCCGGGCCAGACCAAGGTGCCGCCATTCTCTTTGGTGAATTCAGAAACACACCAGGCGGATTGAACCGCTAACGGATAATGCTTGCCCCCAACGAAGGGCAGGACCGTAAAGTCGTGCCAATCGACGTGGAGCTGCCCGCCCATCCGCATGGTCTCTTTGCTGCCGGTCGGCAGCGGGATTCGGATCGCCGCGTTGTGGATGAACATGTCCTCGCCCAGCACTTTGCGCGCGACCTGGATCGGCTTAGGGGAGCGCAGGGGAAAGCCGTAAAAGAAAGGATGCTTGCTCTGAACGTTAAAGCAATGTAACAGGTCCTCGGTCTGCGAGCGGAACCTACGGGCGATTTCCTTTTCCGCGTCAAGCGTCTCATGCATCGCTTGCCGCATGGCGGCTCGTTCCGAGTCTGATATGACGTCGGGTACGACGGTGTAACCGTCGGTTTCTAACTCCGCGACGTGGCGATCGAGATCAAGATCCGGCATGGAACCTCCGCTTCTACGTCTAATCCTAGCCAAAATATTTGAAATTTGGGAACCGGAACATATCTACCTTGTTATCAACATGTCACACCATACAGAGCGATTTCTGAGTACAGAATCCTCAGACTTGGCGGGCTAGAATCTAGGGTAACGTCCCCGCTCCAGATGAGTACGGACACCACGATCCACACCGCGGGGCTCAGCCAGACGCCGCCGATCCGCAGCACCAGCCGTTCTCTTCCGGCGAGGGGCCAAAGGGCTAGTCGGTCGGTGGGGATCTTTCGCATCGGGTCGGCACTGAGCGGGAAGAGGAGAGTCAGTCCGACTACGAGGAGAAGGAATCCCCCGCTTTGCGCCATCACGATCGCGAAGATGAAAAAGTTGTTGCCGGCTACGGATTGCAGGCTGCGAAGATCGCGCCAGACGAGCCGCGCCGCGGCCTTCAGGACTGCCGAGACCCTAGCCATGGGAGCCGCCATCTGCTTTGAGGATTTCTCGGACAAGCCGGTTCCTACCAAATCGGCCGAGCCCCGTAGGGACGAACACTCTTGTTTGTCCTAGCCGCCGTCAGGCGGCTGGCTGAACTGCACGCTTCTTTCCCCGCGTCGCCGCTTCGCGGCGAGCTGACCGGGACATAGGTAACACTTTATGCCAAGCACATGGGTAACACTTTTCGTCGAGGGAATCAACAAATTCAGCAGCAGAACGTGTCCACACTTCGACGGTGAAGAAGTCCGTGGCAGCAAGAACCTCCCAGCGCGCTTGCAAAAATTCCCGCCAAGTCGTCTTCTTGCCGCGTTCCGGAACGGGCTCGATACCGTGTTGGTTGAGGATGTTCGCGACGGTGCCGCGTGCCACGCTACGACCGAGATTGGCCAGCGCTCCGCGGACGCGGGTGTAGCCCCAGCCGCGATTCTCCGTCGTCATGCGCACGACCAGGGTGCGGATCTGTTGCATCACTGCGGCACGTCCGGGGCCTCGACGCTTGCCGCCGTCGTATTTACGAGCAATCAGTGGGGGTTGAGAAGGGCTGAGCTCGGATCATGCGCACGATTTCGTCTCGGTAGGCAAAGAGCGCCGGCGTACCGCCGGTGTGGATGAACACAATCGATTGATCCGACGAGTACCGGCCGCCACGCACGTGATCGATCAACCCCGCCAGCGCCTTCCCCGTGTAGCTCGGGTCAAGCAGAATGCCCTCGGTGCGAGCCAGCAGTGCCATTGCGTCCATGCACTCGGAGGTTGGGATCGCGTAACCCGGCCCGATGAACTCGCCGTCCACGATGATTCCCTCGGGCGACAAGCGATTGGGCAAATCGATCAACTCGGCCGCTTCGTTTGCCAGTCGGCACATGTCTTCCGCTTCGTCCCAGGGCCAGTGGATCGGCAGCATGTTGAGCAGCGAGGCCTCCACTCCTAACGCCTCCCTGCCCAGTGCCAAGCCCGCTCCGGTTGATCCCGCCGAGCAAACGTAAATCGCCGCGGGTACAACCGCCTCCCGCTCGAGTTGCTCAACCAGTTCGGCCATGCAGAGCGTGTAACTCACCGCTGCTTTGGCTCGCAATAGATTTCGGTCCCAGTTGTAGACCTTGCGACCCTGCGCCCGAAACCTGTCCGCGGCTTGCGCGATGAGATCATCCAGTTCCGGACCGACGGCCGCGTCGACTATTTCGTACGTCGCCCCGAGCAAGTGATCCAGCAGCAGATTACCTTGTACCTCGTCGCCGTGGCTCCCGCGGCTGAGCAACAAATGGCAATCCAGGCCAAGCTTGGCGCACGACGCAACCGTCTGCCGGCAATTGTTGGACTGCACTCCCGCGCCCCACACGAGCATGTCTGCCCCTTGCGCGAGGGCGTCGGCCAACAGGAATTCATTGTGTCGCGTTTTATTGCCGCCGAACGCCAGCCCGGTGCAATCATCCCGTTTGATGAAAACGGATGGACCGCCAAGAGACTTGGAAAACCGCGGCAACGGCTCCAGTGGCGTCGGTAAATGGGCTAGCCGAACACGGGGTAAGCGTGCGACTCGGTCACGGATATCTTGCGGACAAAGTGAGGCTTCGGAAGTAGGCATGGCTGGTCGCTCGGCAAATTGTCAATCGCCACGATTATCCCGAATCGGGCCGTCACAATCAATCGCCACTCGACGCAATGCCCCGTACTGTTCCGAAACACGATCGACCCATTCCGGGGAGGGGGTCATAGCCGGGGTAGTGTCGCGCTCGGGTGTGGCCTCTGCTGGTTCCGGTTCGCGCCCGTTGCCTGCTTCCTCCTAAGCCGCGGTATGAGCAACCTGCCAGTGGTCCTCGCTGCTGACCCGATGCAAGATCGAGGATCGAATGAACGAGGGTGAGGCTACTTCTTCTTGCTGTTGCCGGCCGCCTTCCGCTTCGCAGTCCAATACGCCTTCATGCGCTTCAAATCAGCAGCTCAGGCGCAACGATTCCTTTGCGTCCAGGGTCCGATTCACAACCTGTTCCGAGTGGGACGGCAGCACCTCAAAGCGATCCATCATCGACTCCTCAGGGATCGAGCTTTCACCGCCTGGAGAAAAGCGACGCGTGCCTGCTGAAAGGGAGAAAAGTCCATGCGCGTTTCAGGGAAAACGGCCTTTGGGTCATTAACTTGACAACGCCGGCTGGGTAGAGGACTTTCACCTCCAAGCTGCTGAGCATGCCCAGCACCCTTTCAGGATCATCTTGTATTGGACAACTCTCAGCGATAGAATTCAAACAGCGGTCTGATACAATTGAAAGGCTCGCTATGAGTGATCGGTTGAGAGTCTCGGCGGTCAGCTACTTGAACACCGCGCCGCTCGTATGGGGTCTCACCCAGGGCCCGCAACGGGACCTATTCGACTTGCGGTTTTCGCTGCCTTCCGAGTGTGCCGACGCGTTGCGAGCGGGAGAAGCGGACATCGGGTTGGTGCCTACCATCGAGCTGGCCCGTCAGCCCGACCTATTGGTTCTCCCCGGCTGTTCGATCTCTTGCCGAGGGGCCGTGCGCAGCGTTCTGCTGATATCGCTCAAGCCGATCGAAACGATCGAGTCCTTCGCCGCCGACACGAGCTCCCGCACCTCGGTCGCCCTGGCGCAAGTATTGCTGGCCAGAAAGTACGGTTTGCGTCCCAGGGTGCGGCCGTATCCTCCCAAGATCGACGACATGCTGGAGGTGGCCGACGCCGGGCTGATTATCGGAGACCCTGCTCTGCGGCTCGATCCCGAGCAGACCGACTGGCGCGGGCGTCCGATATTCGTCTACGACCTGGGGTCGGAGTGGGTCGATCTGACGGGTCTTCCGATGGTCTTTGCCGTGTGGGCCGTGAAGAATCTGGCCGCTGATCCCAACCTGCCCATGCACTTCGTCGACTCCGCGGACTACGGCCGGCAACACCTCGACGACATCATCGCCGAGGAGAGCGAAAAGCGAAACCTGTCGCCTGAACTGGTAAGCCGCTATTTGAGGGAGCACACGAGCTTCGATCTCGGCGAGCGAGAGCAGCACAGTCTGGCCACATTCCTTCGCTCGGCGGCGGAGCTCGGCCTCGTCGGACCGCTCACCGATCTTGCCTACTTGGAAGAGCCCGCCGTCGCCGAGCGGGAGTGAGATGACCAAAGAGCAAGCCCTCGAGCTACTCGGCAGCGACGACCTGATCGGCATCGGCGTAGAGGCCGACGCGGTTCGCCGCAAGCTTCATCCTGACGGGGTTGCGACCTACATTATCGATCGCAATATCAATCACACCAACTTCTGCAGCGAATATTGCAGCTTCTGCGCTTTCTACCGCCCCATGGGGCATGAGGAAGGCTACGTTCTGTCGAAGGAAGTGATCGGCCAGAAGATTCAAGAGACGATCGATCTGGGCGGAACCGGCGTGTTGATGCAGGGCGGGGTCAACCCGGACCTCGAGATCGAGTATTTCGAGGACCTCTTCGGCTGGATCAAGCAGCGCTATCCGATCCATCTTCACTGTTTATCGGCCCCGGAAATACTGACCATCGCCGAGGTCAGCGGGCTGACGATTCGCGACACGATTGCGCGGCTGCGAGACGCGGGCCTCGATTCGATCCCCGGTGCGGGGGCGGAAATCCTCGACGACGAGGTGCGTCACCGGATCGCCCGCCTGAAGTGCAATACCGCCGAGTGGATCGACGTGCACAAGACCGCTCATAGCCTGGGCCTGCGGACAACGGCGACGATGATGTTCGGTTGCGGGGAAACCTACGAACACCGCGTCAATCACCTCGAGACGCTGCGGCAGCTTCAGGAAGAGACCGGCGGCTTTACGGCTTTCATCCCCTGGCCGTTTCAGCCCGAGAATACCTCGCTGGGGAAGTCCGTCAAGGAAGAAGTCACCGGAGTCGAATTCCTCAAAACCCTGGCGCTCTCGCGTATCTACCTCGATAACTTCGTCAACGTGCAGACTTCTTGGGTCACACAAGGCCTGAAAGTTTGCCAGCTCGGGCTGCGTTTCGGCGGCAACGACGTCGGCAGCGTCATGCTCGAGGAAAACGTCGTCCGCCAGGCCGGCGCTTCTCATCAAGCCAGTGAAGAAGACCTGCGCTGCATGATCCGCGGCGCCGGCTTCGTCCCCAAACAGCGCGACACGCTGTATCAAACGTACTTCCTCAACTAAGCTCGGCCGCGGCGCTTCCGCTGGCCCGCATTTCTCACCACGTGGCGAGGCGAAGTGCGTGAGAAGCCCGTCAGTACAGGGCGCACGCCGCTCCGCAAACCTCGGGCACGGCATGCCGTGCCCCTACATTCTTGAACCCTACGTTGAGCACGGCGAGCAAGCGCAACGCAATAATGGCGGGCCTCTCCCGCACTTCGCTTCGCCACGTGGGTAGAGTCGAGGACGGGCGCGGGTGCTCTGGACGCCTCAGGCGTATGGTCCCCGTTTCCCGTCCCCGCTCATCGAACCGGAGGTGCGGATTTCCCGCCTCCCGTAGCGCAGGCCTCGGCGGTCGTTTTGCCGAGACCTGCGGCCGTCGGCTGCGCATGCCCGCCGCCAGGGAGGTCGGGGCGCGATTCATCGCGCCCGCTTGCCTTACAAGCTGTAAGCCGGGCCGAGATACACAAACTGTTGCCGCGAGCCATGGCCACCGGGCTTTTGGCCTCATCCACCGTGGGCTGTGGTGAGAAATGCGGGCTAGTTTCCGGCGAAGCGATTATCTTCGGTGACTCGCGCCTGGCCGAGGGCCGCCAGCGTTTCGAGCAACTCGGCGACCTTCTTGGTTTGCGCGCGCTTGAAGCTGCGGGCGATCTGCTCGGGGCGCACGGGACCGGGCTGTTCGGCCAGGGCAGCGCGGAGGGCTTTGACTTGGTCCGGAAGGGACTTCGGCCAGGACCGCTTGGCGATTCTCTTCGCGGCAGCTTCATCAGGGGCGGCGCCCACGATAAGAGCTTTCTGTGTCGCGGCTGGGCCTTCGGGGCTTTGGAACTCGGGGCGCAACCAGCGAATGACGCCTTGCTCCTCTTCGGTGGCGCGCTCGGCATTGAGTTGGACGAGGCGTTCGAGGAGAGTTTCTTCGGCTTCGATCTGCTCGGGAGACTTGTGAGCCGAGGGCGTGGCGCCGCCGGGCTTGCCGATCAGGGCCGGACCTAGATCAGACCAGCCGTAAGCTTCGAGGACGGCCTCGTCCAGCTCGTCGTGCAGCTCGGCGAGGACGGTGACCAGACCTTGCTCATGGATTTCCTTTTCCTTGTCGGTCAGCTCTTCGCCGGTTCGGAGCTTCTCCAGGACGTTGTAGATGCCGGTCAGGGTGAGCTTGGGGCGGAGCTTCTGGCGGTGTTTGCGCCGAGCGTCGAGTTGCTCTGCGAGGTCACGGATGCGGCTGCGCTGCGTTTCGTTGGGTTCCGGGAAGGGGAACGTTGCAAAGCAACGGGTTTTGTTGTAGCGGGGCCGATCCTCAAGTGTGCCGCCCGCCGCAAGTGCCCAGGCGACGTGAATCCGGCTCGAGAGGACTCCAAGGTGGTAGGCGTCCTCAATCGCGATGTTCACCAGCATGTTGTCCGGCAGAATGGACTCGTCGAGGAAAACGAAGAAACGATGCTTGCCGGTTTCGCCGATGGCGATGTAGCGTCGCAGGCCCGATAACTGACGACGCAGCTTCGGGTTCGTCTCCCCAAACAGCCACCAGTTTTTGCGTCTACTTTCGCGCGGGTTGTGATCGCGTTCCTCCTTCACTGTGGACACGACATGCTGGTAGACCTCTGGAAACCGCTCCCGTACTTCGTCTGCGCTTAGACCAAAGAGGTCGATGACCATAACGCCCCTGTCTGTTTGCGTCAAGTCTTTGTAGTTCATGTAGTTCCGTATGTGCTTATCAACGCCATCGATACGTCTTAGTCCCAGTTGCCGGGCTTCGTCTGCGGTTACTATGAAACCCTTTCCGTGAAGTACGACTCCTCGATTGCTGATGTCTTGCATTGCTTGAAGCGGCTTTACACTTGCAACGTTAGGCCCGACTCGTAGATCCGAGTGGAGCTTGCCGAATCTCTGGCTCAAGGTCACGTCTACGCCCTCTCCGCTCCCATCGCTCTCTTGCACGACGGCGTAAAGGATGCCAGGCCGATCGCCCGCCTCCCCCACCGTCATCGCAATTCGCACATCGGACCTGTCGGGGCTATCCACCCAGGGGTGGTCGGGAATTGCGAACACCAGCGAAAGCGGCTTTTTCTGCTCCATGTGGTGCTGGACCACTCGCCGGTTGAAGGTCTGTCGCAAGCTGTTTGTCGTGATTAGGCCGAAGCGGCGAATCTTGCCTTCGCGCGCCAGACCGGCCGCGATGTGCCACCAGTACATGACGTAGTCGGCCGACTCGGGCACGAGCGCGTAGGTCTTTCGAACCGCTTCGACATAGCCGTCCCCCCAGGGCCCCGCGCATGTTGCTGGTGCCAATGAAGGGTGGGTTGCCGACTACGAAGTCCGCCTCGGGCCATTCGGCTTTGCGGGGGTTGACGAACCTTTCCCGCGGTACCTGGGCCTTCTCATCCGGCACCTTCTTGCCCGTTACCGGGTGCGTCTTCATCGTGCGCCCGTCCCAGCGCGTGACGGGACGGCCTGTTTCGTCGGTGACGAACTCGACGCGGTCCCAGGCGAGCAGGGCGTCGCGGTGCTCGATGTTGTGGTAGTCCTTCAGCACCGGCTGGGGCGGGTTAACGTCGCAGTGCGTACGGAAGTGCCATTGCAAATAGCCGATCCAGAGAACAGCTTCGGCGATGCGGGCGGCGCGCGGGTTGGTTTCGAGACCGAGCATCTGGCGCGGATCGACTGTCACCCCCGCAGTCTCGAGGTATCCCTCCGCGTGGCCGAACTCCTCCAGCGTGATGAGCACCTCGCCTTCGAGCCTCTTGAGGTGTTCCAGTGTGACGTAAAGGAAATTGCCGGAACCGCAAGCGGGGTCGAGCACGCGGACCTGAGCGAGGCGGTTTCGGAAGCCGAGCAGTTCGCTGAGAGCCTCTTTGCGCTTCCCCTGGCGGTCGAGCGCGACCGCGGCGGCCTGGGCGTCCCTCCATTCCTCGCGCAACGGCTCGATCACCGTCGGCAACACGAGGCGTTCGACATAGGAGCGGGGCGTATAGTGCGCGCCGAGCTTATGGCGTTCCAGCGGGTCGAGGGCACGTTTGAGCAGCGTGCCGAAGATGGCCGGTTCGACGTCGCGCCAGTCCGACTCGGCGGCGAGAATCAGCAGGGCAATCTGCTCTTCGTTAAGCCGCGGGGCGTCCTTTTCCAGGAACAGTCCCCCGTTGAAGCGCAGGATGTCTTCGCGGATTTCCGGTGAAAAGCCGCCGTGATCCATCGTCTTCCAGAGGCCGGGGACGAGACGATGGAAGAGGTCGGGGTCCTTGAGAGAGTCTTGGAGTAGCTGTGTGAAGCCGCGTTCGGGCAGCAGGCCCGAATCCTCGGCGAACATCGTGAAGAGGCAACGCATGAGGAACGCGGCGACCGTGTCCGGGTCCTGGCCTTGCTTCTCGAGCTGCTCGGCGAGCTTGGCGAGGTTGTAGGCTAGGACGCTCGTGACCTTCGCGGAGTGGCGCGAGGGGTCGAGACTGAGCGGGTCGCTCCAGACTGCGCGGAGGCGATCGCGGATTGCTTCGTTCAGCAGGCTTCCGAGGTGGATGCGGTGCGAACGCGGGTCGGGAAAGGGTACGTACGCTCCGCCGGAGCGGGTGAATTCCGAGTAGAGCTCGAGGCTTTGGCCGACGTCCGTGAGGATAATGAACGGCGGCCGGCTCTCTTCAGCGGACAGGGCGCGTGCGTACTGCTGAGCCTGGCCGTGGGCGCGCAGCATGGCGTTTGCCCAGGGTTGAGAATTGACCAGCGCGTCCGGCTTTTTCGCCTCAAGCACGAAACAGCCTCGTTTGTAGAGGTCGATGAAACCGGGGCTCTCGGTACCGTCCGCGTGACGGAACGTGACCTTGCGTTCAAATACGTAGGCGTTCTCTTCGAGTCTGTGGGAGGCCGGTTCGGGGTGCGGCAGGTCCAGGGCATCGCAGAGTTCGGTGAGAAAGAGCTGGTAGTTGGCGCGCTCTCTGCCGGTTGCCTGCTGCCAGCGTTCGACGAATTCTTGGATTTCGCTTTGGGACATTGCCGGCGCGTGCCAAGAGATGTCTTATCTTACATCTGAAGGAATGCTAGGAGGAAAGCTCGTAGCGCCGGTCTAGGCGCGCTTTTCGCCAGACCTGTGGCCTTTTCTATATCCGGTCTGCCGCATTGAGCGGCAGCCCTTTCCGCGGATTCGTGGTGACGAAAAAGAAGCGCGAATGCAAAATGGGACGACGTAGGCGTGACATCCAGTTTGATCATGCCGGGGATTTCGATGGCATGCAAGGGGAGTGATTTTTAGGATGCGTCGTCCCGACAAACAAAAAACGGCCGCAGGTCTGGGCAAAACGACCGCCCAGCCCTTCGCTACGGCTGCTCCAGTTGCCGGCCCGAGTTGAAGCGAATCGCTCATCGCCCAACGGAGACACTTGACACGGTCGCTATCCTGAAGGGGGAGACTGGGGAGACCCCCACTTCGAGGAAATCCCTATTTTAGAGGCGCTTAGTGCCGCCGATTCCCAAACGCCGTGTGCTGCCGGCGAGAGGTAACAGGACGTACGGGGAGAGGCTTCCTCCACGGCGCGCTGACGGGGCTTTGAAAAAATGGGCGCTGCACCGAGCGCTGGGCAATCTCTTCTCAGTTCAAAGGACTTATACAGAAGGGAAGTGGAAGCCGCCTCGAATTTTTCCACAGCCCTGAGGCTCGCGGCTTGGATCGCAGTTTTGTCAGGTCCTGTAGACCGTGCCGTCCCAGGTGCCGACCTTGGTTTCCTTCTTCTCCTCTTCGCTGAACCAGTGGGTCGTCACCGCTTTGATTTCGGTGAAGAACCTGATACCGTCCTCGCCCATCACGTGAAGGTCGCCGAAGAAGGAGTTCTTATGTCCAGTGAACGGGAAGACCGACGCGGGCACGGGGATGCCCACGTTGACGCCGACCATGCCCGCCTGGCTGCGGCGCGCGAATTCCCGGGCGTAGTGGCCGTTCTGAGTGTAAATGGTCGCCCCGTTGCCGAACTCGCTGCTGTTCACGACGGCTAGGCCTTCCTCGAAATCCTTGACGCGTTTGATACACAAGACCGGGCCGAAGATTTCGTCGACGCCTACGCGCATCTCGGGCGTCACGTGGTCGAAAATGGTCGGGCCGACGAAGAATCCGTCTTCATAGCCTTCGACCTTGGCCTCCCGGCCGTCCAGGACGAGTTCAGCGCCTTCCTCGACGCCCTTGTCAATCCAGCCGGTTACTGATTCCTTCAGGTCCGGCGAGACGAGCGGGCCGATTTCGGTTTCGGGATCCCACGAGGGTCCCATCTTGCGCTCGCGGGCGAACTTGACCAGGTAGGCGACGAGTTCATCGGCCACGGACTCCTCCACGCACAGGGCGGGCAAGGCCATGCAGCGCTGCCCGGCACAGCCGAAGGCGGAGTTGATGATGCCGCGCGCGGAACGCTCCAGGGCGCAATCCTTGAGTACGAGGGCGTGATTTTTAGCTTCGGTCAGGCACTGCACGCGTTTGCCGTGAAGGGCCGCGGTCTCATAGATGTGCTTCCCCACCTCGGTCGAGCCCACAAAGGTCACGCCTTTCACGCCGGGATGACTCAGCAGAACCTCCGCCTCCGTGCGCCGGCAGGTCACCAGGTTGACCACGCCGTTCGGCATGCCGGCTTCCTGCAGGAGTTCGAGCATCCTGATGCCGGTCTGGGGAACCATGCTGGCTGCTTTGAGGACAAACGTGTTGCCGGTGGTGATCGCCAGCGGGATCATCCAGCCGAAGGGGATCATCGCGGGGAAATTAAAAGGCGCGATGCCGGCGCAGACTCCTATCGGCTCGCGGTAGGTGACGGTGTCATGTCCTTTGGATACGGTCATCAGCGACCGGCCTTGCATGGTGACCGGCACGGCGCAAGCCAATTCCACAACCTCGATGGCCTTCAGGACGTCTCCGCGGGCCTCTTGCAGATTTTTGCTCATCTCCGTGGCCAACAACGTAGCCAACTCGTCCACATGCGCGTCGAGGATCGCCTTGTAACGAAACATGAGCTGGGCGCGCGCGCCCACCGGAGTGGCCGACCACTCCGGGAAAGCCGACTGCGCGGCGGCAACAGCGTCCTCGACTTCCTTCGCCGTGCAGCAGGGCGCCTCGGCCATGACTTCGCCGCTGCTCGAGTTGTACACCGGCATGTACTTTCCCGAGGATGTGTCGCGCCACTCGCCGTTGACGCAGAACTTCAGTTTCTTTGGGCTGCTCTTGGTTTGTTCTTCTGCTACGGGAAGGTCCTGGACAGCGGTGTTATGGGCCATGACGACTCCTATGGGTTCGGGCTTTGACGCCGAGGGCTGCGGGCAACGGGTGTCCCCGCTTACCCGTTCATGGTAACATCCGCGGGCGCTCTGCGGCCTCGACGACAGGGCCTGGTGGGGGCTGGTCGTGGCCAGTTTCGCGGGTTTTCCTTGGGGCGCAGCCGCCCGCGCGGGAGGGTTCGGACCTGCCTCCGAACGCCTCCTCCAACCGCGGGCAAGCGCCCGCGAATCGTTGGTGTCCAATGCGTGAAAGTGAGTCCAGGCGTGCGAGCCGTCCCGTGTTACGATGTGGCGTAGGTCGCGGCGGCCGGCTGAGGCCTGCGCACCTGATGGATCTCAACAGGAGGCAACTCATGATGACACCACGTACGGTTCGGTGGTTGCTGGTAGCCGCGCTCTGCTCTACTTCTCTCGCCCGCGCCGAAACCGCGGCCCCGACGAGCGGATTTCGCGCGGAGTTTCTGGGCTATCTCGAGGGGACGGAGAAAAAACTCCTCGACCTGGCCGGAGCCTTTCCGGATGAAAAATATAGTTGGAGACCAGCGGAGGGCATTCGTTCCGTCGGCGAATCGCTGATGCATATTGCCGCCGCGAACTATTTTCTCGCCGGCGCGGTCGGGGCGCCCGTTCCCGAGGGTTTGAAGCCCCAAGAGCTTCAGAAGTCAGTTACCGAAAAACAGGACGTGATCGAAGCTCTCAAAAAATCGCTCGCCCACGTGCGCCAAGCCGCCCTCAACGTATCGGACGAAGATGGAGACAAAGCCGTCAAGCTGTTCGGTCAAGACAGTACCTACCGGGCAGTCTTTCTGGTTATGCTCGGGCACATCAGCGAGCATCTCGGACAGTCGATCGCCTACGCTCGCATGAACGGCGTGGTTCCCCCCTGGTCGGCTGGAGGGGGAGAGGGCGGCGGGTAACCCGCTTTCTTACCCAGGACTCGAGCGCGAACCGGAGCAGTGGCCCGCCCCGTGAATCGCAGTGGACCTGGAGGAGCACCGGGTTCGCGCCCTGGGCTGCGAGAGTTTCCTGGACCGCCCCGTTTGTGCCCCCCCGAAACGACGACCGTCAAAGAATGGCGGTCGCTACCAGAGCCCTAACACTCCAACGACCGCACGTCGATAAAACTCTGTAGGACCCGCTCGGGCAAGAGTTGTAATCCGATTCCCGAAACAGTTCACCTGGCGCGTGGTCTCAGGGGACCAGACGCATCATGTATCTCGAATGCGACAAGCAAGTTCGGACCCCCGAAGGGTGGCATTGGTGCTGACCATCTCGCCTTGCAATCCGATGGGTGCGGTTCCACCGGTCCGCGCTAATGCCGTGAGTCGAACGCGACGATAGTATTGCCGTAGTCCTGATCGGGACTAACGGCAGAGTAAGACCAACCCCACTTGAACAAGCTGTGTCCTCAGCCAGGATTTCCGATTTGGCTCCTCTGACGGCACGAGTCTACACCTTCACCCGGCGAAGCGGAACCATTTCTCCACCCGAAAGAGGCGGCGGCTGAGGCGGAACCGATCGAGCCCCCTTCTTGCCCCTCATGGGGGCTGATCCGTCGCTGCGAAGTCAATTTCGCAGACACCCCTCCGAGCTTCCGTCCTCAGTACACAGATTTCGCATTCGCCAAGTGCGGTGCTACCCGCCCGGCACAGGCAGCGCCCAGATCTTCCGCAGCATGTCGCCAAACAGCCGCCGGTTCAGATGTCCCTCCGCGAACAAGAGCCAGTCATACCGCGCGTGTTTAATTAGCCGTCCGCCCGTCTTCATCAGCCGGTGCTGCAAGCTCGTCAGCGACCAGTTCTTGATTCGCTGCGGCAGCCCGAGCCGCCGCCAGAGATTGCCCAGGTTGTAGGCCAGCACGCTTCACTGCAAGCGCACCTCGTTCGCCCGGAAGCGATGGCACGACAGCCGCGTCCAGTGCGTCGCTTGCTTACCTTCTTTGATCCACTGCTCCGCCGTGCCGCGCTGGTTGTAGAAACGCACCACCGACCGGCTTGGCAAGCTCATGTTCGTCACGATAAAACCGACGCGCGCGAACAGCTCGCCCTGGTGGTGCTCGACCTTGGCGACAACTCGTCTCGGCTTCTTCCAGCTCTCCGCCTGATAGCGAAAGCTCTTGTAGCGCACTAGCGGCTTGCGGCCGGGCCTCCCCGGCGGACGAAACAGGATGTCTTCGATCTCTAACTCCAAGCTCCTGTTGGCCGGAATGCGGATGGCGTAGTCCGCGCCGCGCTCCTCCAGTGCTTCGTAGATCTCGGGCTTGGCGAAGGCGGCATCGGCGCGAAAGGTGACCTGTTTGCCTTCGGCCAGTTGGCGCTCGATCTCCGGCAACAATAGCTCATCCCAGTCCTCGGCGCTGTGCACGTTGCCGGGACGCAGCTTGGCAGCGAGGCAATCACCATGACCGTTGAACAAAAGCAACGGGTGGTAGCAGACCGACTCGAAGTGTCCGTTGTAGGCGCTGCCTTCCTGTTGGCCATGGACCGGACTCTCGGTGGAGTCCATGTCCAGAACGACCCGCGCGGAGTCGTCGAACGCCTCCGCTTGCCCGACCAGCTCTCGGTTCAGCGCCATCAGCCCCAGCAGGTTCTCTTCGCTCGCCAGCATCTCCGTCTCGAAGCCGTGCAGCGTCGAGGTCAAGGCCGCACCGCGATCCCAGATCTTCTGCGAGCCGATCAAGCGAAACGTCGGGTCAGCCGCCACGCGGACGGCGTCGTTGACGTCCTCGTAGCCTGCCAAGCGGCTGTAGATCGACTGCCGCAACAGATCAGCGAGCGTGAACTGCTTGTTTGTGCCGTGCCGGGAGTCGCTGAGATGCTCGTCAATCAGTTCTCCGAGACCGAGCCGTTCGTCCAGTTCGCGAACCAAAATCAGGCCACCGTCGGAAGTGACGTGCGATCCCTGGAAATCGACTTTGAGAAGTCCATTGAAAGTTAGCTGGAATGGCTTGGTTTGTTTTTCACCCATTGGGTGTTGGCCTCCATGGCGTCCTCATCGGGCTCTAGCCCCTATGAATAAAGACGCTGAAGGCCGCTGGAAGGTCGGGAGGCCTGAATCAAATTGGAAATGCGGGTAAGGTGAATCGGGGCAGTCTGGGTTGAGGCGGCAATAGGGACTAAAGGGACCTAGGGTGTTACGCGTAGACACTTAACAACTTTTGCCCTATTGCTCGCGAGAACGGAGTTATTGTCAAATGTTGTGGACGGGGCGGGTCAGGCGGCGCGTTGTGGAACCATCACTCCATCCTTGAATTTCTTTCCTTCTAAGACGTGGACAATCAGCTCCGAGCCGTTGAGTCTGCGCCAGCGAGCCTCCGCTTGACGGGCCAACATGAACACCATCGTCAGCGAGGCTTCGCGGCTGCCGCAGCCCTTCGTCCTGCGTTGCCTCAGGCGCACCGTCGCGAACGTTGACTCGATCGGATTCGTCGTTCGCAGATGCCCCCAGTGCTCGGCCGGGAAGTCGTAAAACGTCAATACGACCTCGCGGTCCTTTTCGAGGCACGCAACGGCCTTGGGATACTTCACCTCGTAGAGGCCGGCGAAGTGATCCATCGCCCCCTCCGCCGCTGTTCGGCTCTCGGCCAGATAAATGTTGTGTAGCGCGCTCTTGGCTTTGCCCTGCATACTCTTGGGCAACTTGTCGAGCACGTTCGCCGTCTTGTGCACCCAACAGCGTTGTTCGCGCGTCGTCGGATACACCTTCTGCAGCGCCGCCCAAAAGCCCAAACTGCCGTCGCCCACCGCCAACTTCGGCGGAACCTCCAGGCCGCGCCGCTTCCAGTCTTCGAGCAACTCCGTCCAGGACAACTCGCTTTCGCGAAAGCCGTCATGCACCGCCAACAGTTGCTTGCGGCCGTCGGCCAAGGCACCGATAACACCCAATAAACACTGCCGTTCATCGTCCAAACGGATGTTCGAGTAGATGCCGTCCGCCCACAGGTAGACGAAGCGTTGACCCTCGAGCGAGCGCTTCGACCAGGTCTCGTATTCCTCGCGCCAGACTTGCTTGAGACGCACCACCGTGGTCGCTGACAAGCCCGGCGCGGCGGGTCCGAGCAGGGCTTTCAGCGCATCTGAAAAGTCACCCGTCGAGATGCCTTTCAGATACAGCCAGGGGATCAGCTCTTCGACGCTTTTGGTGCGCCGCAGGTAGGGCGGCAGAATCTCGGACGTGAATCGAAACTTGTTGCCGTCTTCATCGACACGGCGATCGTTGACTCGCGGGGCGCGTACTTTCAGGGTTCCGACACCGCTGACGAGGGTGCGTTCGTTGGCGCAGCCGTTGCGCACCACCAATCGCCGCCCCTGGTCGTCGATTTCGTCGCGATGCGCGTCGACGTAGGCGGCGGCTTCGGCCTCGACGGCTTGGACCAACATGCGCCGTGCTCCGTGCCGCAGCACCTCGTCCAGTTCGCTAAGCTCGCTGACCGAGACCACCTTTGGGCCTACTTGACTCTCTTCGGAAATCGCTTCAAACTCTCTCATGGCGTATCCTTTCATTCCTTTCTGGGAAGCGGTCAAACACTGAATTCAACCGCTAGGATACGCCGCCCTTCCCTACGCCCTCATCCACAACTTTCGGTTATAACTCGGTAGGAGAAGAACACCCCCTTGTAGTAGATTCGCGACAGTCGGGGACGGGTGAGCAGGTCGTCGCCCAGGATCTCGCGCCACAGAGCCTCAACGGCCGAGACTTTGGTGAAAAAGCGGTGCCCCCCGATGTCGAAACGGTAGCCGTTGTGCTTGACCGTGCGGGCTAGCCCGCCGACCGTATCGTCTCTCTCGAGAACCGTGCTGCGTACTCCGGCCTTCCCCAGTGCGTAGGCGGCCGTTAGCCCGGCGGGGCCGGCGCCTAAAATGACCACGGGCAGGTTCGGCATCGTCGAGTCCACCATATTAACAAGAGCGCCTCTGATCCCTCGGTTGACTGTCGGCGATCAGGATCGTCTGGGCTGACGGGCAGGTCTCCGAGCAGGGCTGCAACCTCTTGCGGCCGGCGCCTTACATCCAGCGGCCCGCGCCTTCCTTCGCTTCCAGCAGCGTGGCTCCCGACCGGGTCGGAATTGCCGTCCGACAGGCTCTGGTAGGATGTTACTTCCTCTTGTGAACGTAGCACGTCACCCACCTAGCCCGTTTTTCTCGCCACGTGGCGAGCCGAAGTGCGAGAAAAATCAGGGGAGTCCAAGAGACCCGGCCGGGGCGCCGCTGCCGGTGGCGACAAACACTCGTGTTTGTCCTAGTTAAAGCCCGTAGCGCTGACCTAGGCGGGCGATGATCACTCCTCCCCTTTGCTCGATCGGTTCGTCACCCGCCAGATCCGCGGCCGTTTGTTCATCGCTCACGGGGACACTTGACACGCCCGCTATCCTCAAAAGGGAGGAACCCGGCGGCGGCCGGCATCACACTCGACGAAAAAACAAAAAAACGAAACAAACCCAATTTCACACAACCTATTTGCAATCAATGGGTTGTGTCTTGTTTCATCACGCGCTACGACCGTCAGGTCGTGAGAAGGAGCTGGAACCCTGTGCCGATGACCGTTCCCGAATTGATCGCTTCCCGCGCTGAGACCGCACCCGGCTCCGTCGCCATCGGCGCGCCCCAACGAACACCGCTGACCTATCTCGGCCTCAAGCAGCAGGTCGAATCCACCGTGAAGACTTTTAACGCTTGCGGTGTGGGTCGAGAGGACCGGGTAGCCATTGTGCTGCCAAACGGCCCGGAACTGGCTGTCGCCTTCGTCTCGCTGGCTGCCGGGGCCGCTTGCGCGCCCCTGAATCCTTCTTATGGCAGCGAGGAATTCAAGTTCTATTTGAGTGACTTGCGCGCGAAGGCATTGCTGGTGTTGAAGGACAGCGACTCACCGGCGGTAGCGGTAGCCCGGGGCCTGGGTATCGCCATCCTCGAGCTTGAACCCCGCCACGGGGAGGCAGCCGGGGTTTTCTCGATCCGCGGCGAATCAAGGGCGGGAACTGCTAACGGGGGATTTTCAGAGGCCGAGGACATCGCCCTAGTGCTGCACACCTCGGGCACAACCGCCCGGCCCAAGATCGTTCCTCTGAGTCAGGCCAACGTTTGCGCCTCCGCCCTGAGCATCGCTCGGACTTTGGCTTTGACCCCGGCGGACCGTTGCCTCAATATCATGCCGCTGTTCCACATTCACGGACTGATGGGAGCGATATTGGCGAGTCTTGCAGGCGGAGCGGAAGTGGTTTGCACCCCGGGGTTTGAGGCCTTGAAGTTCTTCTCGTGGTTGAAGGAATTTCAACCCAGCTGGTACACGGCGGTCCCGACCATGCATCAGACGATTCTGGCTCGCGCCCGCGGAAACGAGAACGTAGTTTCCCGCAGCCGGTTGCGCCTCATTCGCTCTTCCTCGGCCGCCCTGCCGCCGCAAGTACTCGAGGAGCTGGAACGAGTCTTTCGCACCCCGGTCATAGAATCCTACGGCATGACCGAAGCCGCTCACCAGATGGCCAGCAACCCCCTTCCCCCGGCCGCTCGCAAGGCCGGTTCCGTGGGTGTTCCCGCCGGTCCCCAGATGGCCGTCATGGACGCGCAGGGGAACCTATCGGCGAGCGGCGATACGGGCGAGGTGGTGATCCGCGGGCCAAGCGTCACCCAGGGTTACGAAAACAACCCCGAGGCGAACTCGACGGCCTTCCGTCGAGGTTGGTTTCGAACCGGAGACCAAGGCTACTTCGACGGCGAGGGGTACCTTTACCTCACGGGCCGGCTGAAGGAAATCATCAACCGCGGCGGCGAAAAAATCTCTCCGCGCGAAGTGGATGAAGTTCTCATGGATCACCCCGCGGTGATGCAAGCGGTAACCTTCAGCCTTCCCCATGACAAGCTCGGCGAAGACGTGGGGGCGGCGATTGTGGTTCGTCAGGGGTCGTCTGTCAGCAGCAAAGAGCTTCGCCGTTTCGCCGCCGGCCGTCTGGTTGATTTCAAAGTGCCGCGGCGCATCGTATTCCTCGATGAGATTCCCAAAGGGCCGACCGGCAAGCTGCAGCGCATCGGCTTGGCGGAAAAGTTGGGCCTGGCCTGAGCGGCGTACATGCCCGCTTTCCACGCGCCGCGCAGCGTACCAGCTCGTCTCGAACCCCTTCCGCGCGGGTCCACGCGAAAGGCCAGGGGCAGGCTCGAATCGTACTTGTCGTTCTCGATCGCGTTTACCGTCTGGCGTGAAACGGCCAACCGTTCCGCCAAGTCCGCCTGAGACCAGCGACGCTCGGCACGCAGGACCCGGAGGTGATTCTTCATTGGTACTTTCTTGCCGCGCCCGCAGAACCGACTCCGTGAAGCAGACACATCAGGCACCAGATATAAAGCCAATTGGGAGCAGGAAAACCGTGGAGTTGTAGAAGGCCGCAGCCAAAAACCGCAACGAAAGTTCCTGCGAACGAAAGGGCGAGGTCTTCAAGCTGGATCTTGCGGCTGAGTTCGTCTAAATTTCGCAAGTGGCCCGCTGAAAGCAAAAGCCAAATAGAGGACTGGCACGACGGGAAGCACGACAACCCAAGTCCCCCAAGAAGCGTCGGGATTGTTTTTCCGCAGTCAACCGGCGACCATTCCAACCGCGAGCGTCACGACAAGCGCACACGTACCTTGGAACCAGTATCGCTTACCCGCGGGCGTCCGCGGACTGAAGGTCCCAACCGTCAGAAGGCTCCAGTAGGGCCACGACCCCCGTTCCCTTTCGTTCGCCCCCGATCGGCGCCCATGTGCCGATGTCGCCGCATGTGCGGACTTCGAATTCCCGGGTTTTGTCATGGCGTTAGACCTTCAGAAGGAATAGTTAATTCTTATTGACCTTTTGTCAAGTGTATTCTACGTGCAGAAAATGTTTTTCGTACCAAGAGTAGTTCCCGGGGGCGTCCCGTCAACGGCTTCGATCCGGCTGGTGCTTCTCTTCTGGCCGTATGTTCGTTGTGTTCAGGAGAAGAGTGGGTGTACCATGTAGCACCTGGACTCAAGGGCGTGACTCCCCCGGACTGGCGTTTTCTGCCAAACGGGGTCGCCAAGGCTCAACTGGCTTACGGAAGGATCGAGTACACAGTCCCACTGTCCGAACATGCGAGCAACAGCCTAGAAGCTATCTCATAAATGCCGAAGGAAAACGCGATAGCAAGAATAGGCGGACCGCGGAGCTTAACCGTACGCCGCAACCCCTATGGCTTTGCGAGCGGATTGACATGAATCCTCTGAGGAAAGGAAATTTACATGAATGCAGACAAGAAGTCAAGCATTACACCAACTACAAACGGTCCCTATTTGGTGAAAAATCTCAAGGAGTTTGCCAATCAAAAGGGCCCGATAGGAACCAAGGAGACGATGGCCCTCTGTCGATGCGGCGGGTCGGCTAACAAGCCGTTTTGCGATGGGACACACGCAAAAATTGGATTTTCATCCGCCAAACTTGAAGGTCGCGTTGAAGATAAGAGGGAGAACTACCAGGGTAAGAAAATCACGATTCACGACAACCGGGGCATTTGCGCTCACGCTGGCCGTTGCACCGATGGCCTCCCTGCTGCTTTCCGTTTGAAAGAAGAGCCGTGGATTCATCCCGACGCTACGAATGCTGACGAAATCATCGCGACGATTCAAAAGTGCCCGTCAGGAGCTCTGAGTTACTCGGTCGATGATGTCGAACACCGCGACCGGGATGCTGAGCCGACCGTCTTTGTCGCGCCAAACGGCCCGTATGTCGTGTCCGGCGGTCCGGACCTCTTTGATACCACGCGCCTTGAAGGTGCATCCAAAGAACATTTCACCATGTGTCGTTGCGGCGGCTCCAAGAACAAACCCTTTTGTGATGGCACACATTGGCACATAAAATTCAAAGATGACAAGAACTAAACCAGGATTTCCGATTTGGCTCCTCTGACGGCACGAGTCTACACCCTCACCCGGCGAAGCGGAACCATTTCTCCACCCGAAAGAGGCGGCGGCTGAGGCGGAACCGATCGAGCCCCCTTCTTGCCCCTCATGGGGGCTGATCCGTCGCTGCGAAGTCAATTTCGCAGACACCCCTCCGAGCTTCCGTCCTCAGTACACAGATTTCGCATTCGCCAAGTGCGGTGCTACCCGCCCGGCACAGGCAGCGCCCAGATCTTCCGCAGCATGTCGCCAAACAGCCGCCGGTTCAGATGTCCCTCCGCGAACAAGAGCCAGTCATACCGCGCGTGTTTCATTAGCCGTCCGCCCGTCTTCATCAGCCGGTGCTGCAAGCTCGTCAGCGACCAGTTCTTGATTCGCTGCGGCAGCCCGAGCCGCCGCCAGAGATTGCCCAGGTTGTAGGCCAGCACGCTTCACTGCAAGCGCACCTCGTTCGCCCGGAAGCGATGGCACGACAGCCGCGTCCAGTGCGTCGCTTGCTTACCTTCTTTGATCCACTGCTCCGCCGTGCCGCGCTGGTTGTAGAAACGCACCACCGACCGGCTTGGCAAGCTCATGTTCGTCACGATAAAACCGACGCGCGCGAACAGCTCGCCCTGGTGGTGCTCGACCTTGGCGACAACTCGTCTCGGCTTCTTCCAGCTCTCCGCCTGATAGCGAAAGCTCTTGTAGCGCACTAGCGGCTTGCGGCCGGGCCTCCCCGGCGGACGAAACAGGATGTCTTCGATCTCTAACTCCAAGCTCCTGTTGGCCGGAATGCGGATGGCGTAGTCCGCGCCGCGCTCCTCCAGTGCTTCGTAGATCTCGGGCTTGGCGAAGGCGGCATCGGCGCGAAAGGTGACCTGTTTGCCTTCGGCCAGTTGGCGCTCGATCTCCGGCAACAATAGCTCATCCCAGTCCTCGGCGCTGTGCACGTTGCCGGGACGCAGCTTGGCAGCGAGGCAATCACCATGACCGTTGAACAAAAGCAACGGGTGGTAGCAGACCGACTCGAAGTGTCCGTTGTAGGCGCTGCCTTCCTGTTGGCCATGGACCGGACTCTCGGTGGAGTCCATGTCCAGAACGACCCGCGCGGAGTCGTCGAACGCCTCCGCTTGCCCGACCAGCTCTCGGTTCAGCGCCATCAGCCCCAGCAGGTTCTCTTCGCTCGCCAGCATCTCCGTCTCGAAGCCGTGCAGCGTCGAGGTCAAGGCCGCACCGCGATCCCAGATCTTCTGCGAGCCGATCAAGCGAAACGTCGGGTCAGCCGCCACGCGGACGGCGTCGTTGACGTCCTCGTAGCCTGCCAAGCGGCTGTAGATCGACTGCCGCAACAGATCAGCGAGCGTGAACTGCTTGTTTGTGCCGTGCCGGGAGTCGCTGAGATGCTCGTCAATCAGTTCTCCGAGACCGAGCCGTTCGTCCAGTTCGCGAACCAAAATCAGGCCACCGTCGGAAGTGACGTGCGATCCCTGGAAATCGACTTTGAGAAGTCCATTGAAAGTTAGCTGGAATGGCTTGGTTTGTTTTTCACCCATTGGGTGTTGGCCTCCATGGCGTCCTCATCGGGCTCTAGCCCCTATGAATAAAGACGCTGAAGGCCGCTGGAAGGTCGGGAGGCCTGAATCAAATTGGAAATGCGGGGCTGTACTCGCATTGGTTCTCGCAGTGGTTGTTTTCGCACCCCCCGCTTCAGCGCAGGCCGAGGCCGAGATGTTTGATGGTCGACCCGCTTTCGCCGAAGGACGGGACGCCGGTTACCATGTCTGGAGGGACGGCGAAAAATGGCACGTCCGCTGGACGACCAGAGGAAAGTCGAGGCGATTCAGGGGTTCGGTCACAGCGGAAGGCGGCGATCTCAAATCACTGAAGCGCATTGATGTGGAGGTCGAACGCCGTATCATCCGTTCCGGCCGCGCTCCTCGTGTGGTGGTCGGCCGTCGCGGGCGTGTACGCCTCCGCCGCGGACGAGCTCCGGTTGTCGTCACGCGCCGGCAGGACAAGATCGAAAAGGACGGCGGTCATAGGATCGTTTTTCGCTCCCTCACCAACGACGATATTGACGGCTTTGATTTCAAGGTCGGCAAGAAAGTTTCCGCCTTGCGTTTCGTGCTGGAAATAGACGGTAAGTTGCGCCCGAAGTATGTCCAAGTCGGCGAGGATAGTCGCCAAGCGCCGAGACTGCCGTTCGTCGTGAAGCTGGATTGAACCGCCGCGCTTTTCTCGCCGGCGGGCTAGCAGCCCGTGGTAGAAGTGAAGGTCGCGAAAAATCGGGTACAGCCAGCCAATTCGCTTCGGTCTAAGTGCTTTGTTTCGAGGACCATGACGGGGAACGAGTTGGTGGCAGTCCCCATTTTTCGCTCTTCCAGACTTTCACCACAGGCTGCTAGCCCACCCGCGGCTGCGCAGGCCCTTCACGAAAGACCCGACCGGCGGAAGCACGCTTTCCCTCCCCAGCCGCGGATCTGTTCGATTCGAGATGCTTCCAAAGCGCGCGGAGGTCTTGCAGGTCGAGTTGATGGGCTCTCCGCTCCGCTGGAGCCAGTTTCGCCACCCGAGCTCGACCGTACACGCCCGATAGATTGTTCAGCAATGTTTTCCGGGGTTGCCGGAAACAATGCTGTAGAAAGCGGACAAATTCGGTTTCTACATGCCGCCCACGCCGCAAGCTGAAGCGCACCAACGCCGAGCTGACCTTTGGCGGGGGCCGAAAGGCCTCCGGGGGCACAGTGAAGAGCCACTCCGGCTCGCTATAAAGTTGACAAAGGACACTCAGAAAGCCGTAGTCGGCATCCCGCTTTGTTGCGACCACCCTCCTGGCCACCTCCTCCTGCATCAGAAACACGGCCTGCGAGACTCGGTCGGCCACGGCGAAAGTCTTCTTCAGGATCGGGGAGGTGATGTAGTAGGGAAGATTCCCGGCCACCAGCACGCGACTCTCGCTCCGGCCCGCGATCAACTCGGCAAGATCGATATGGAGAATATTCGCGGGGATAATTTCCACTTCCGGCAATCCCGCGAACCTCTCCGCGAGACTCGTCACCAGCCGGGGGTCAATTTCAATGGCGATGACTCGGGCGCCGCGGGCGAGTAATGGTTTTGTCAGCGCTCCGTGCCCGGGGCCAATCTCGATGACCACGGAACCAGGCTCGATCGGAAGCGCCGCGGCGATCTTCTCGAGCACCTCGCGGTCGCGGAGAAAATGCTGGCCCCACGGGGGCCGCGGTTTCGCGCGAGACACCGTTCCAGTGTAGCGAGTGAAGCCCCGGTCGGCTGTTCCCCGGCAAGTGTGCAAAGGACCAAGAAGGTGAATTTCGCGCCGACCTATGGAAATTCGTGGTCTGGGCAGAGCGTCAGGGCTATGACGTCACGGCATGCCGTGCCCGAGGTTCCCGATCGTCCACCTGGCTTCTAGCCCGCATTTCTCGCTAGCTGACGGCCGAAGCACGCGATAGCAGCCCTTGGTGGAAGTGAAGGTTGCGAAAAATCGGGTACAGCCGGCCAATTCGCTTCAGGCTAAGTGTTTTTTTCTAGGGCCATGGCAGGGGGCGAATTGGTGGCAGTCCCCATTTGTCGCTCCTGAACGACTTTTGCCACGGGCTGCTAGCTACTTTCCGGCGCAAAAAGGAGAAACTGCGTGGCGCCTGGGTACAGTCAGCCAATTTCGCGTCCGGATGCGCCCGTAAGTTGTTGATTCTTTGAAGGCGCGAAATTGGTGACAGTCCCCGCCCCGAGCGGTACTCGTATTTTGCGCCGGAAAGTAGCTAGCCCCTGACGATGACCTGCGTCGGGGCCTGGAAGGAAATGAGCATCTTGCCGGGGACGGGCTGTCCCCAAATCGTTGCCGGGTCAAAAGTTGCCGTGAGAAGGACATTCGCCAACTGTGACTTCAACTTGGCGTGGTCGGCGGCGTGCGTTGCGGGCAAGCGAATCACGTGGAAATCGTAAACGGCGCCACGGCCGTCAACGAAAGCTTCGACTACTACGTTCTTGTCGATCCCGAAGGGCGAGGGTGAACGCAGACTGGGATCGGTCACCCAGGTTGTAGCGAAGTAGGTGATAGGTATATCCGACTTCAGACCGGGGCCCGAGGCCGCCAAGCCGGACATGAGTATCCCAAACAGAACCATCGCCGACAGCAAGCCGCCGGCAGCGGGAACAGCAATCGGCCGCATCAAGTTGCTGAAACCCACTTTCCACCGCGGCCAATGATCGCGGACCGATTGGCGCGATACGGCGGACATGATCCGCACGCGAAGATCGGCAGGCACGACCCGCGGCCCTACTCGTTCGACGAGATCACCCACCGCCTCCGAGCGCTCGTAATCCCCGTAGCAGGCCGTGCAAGCGAGCAGATGCCGCCGCACCAGCCAGCGGCGAGCTGGGTCGAGCTGGCCTTCCACGTAGGCCGTGATCAGGCTGCGCGTTGAGCGGCAACTCATGATTCACTCCGGCTGCAGGGCGCAAGCTTCCGGGACGGGGTCCCCTACCTCGCGTCGCAGTCTCTTCTTCAACGTCTCCCGACCCCTCAGGATGCGTGACTTGACGGTGCCGAGCGACACCTTCAGCGTGTCGGCGATTTCCTGATAACTCATACCCTCGATGTCTCGCATAACAACCGCACAACGAAGCCGGCTGTCGACTGCCCGCAGCGCGTTTTCAACAAGCTGCATTTGCTCCTGCCGGCTGAGCGCATCGAAGGGGGTCTCCTGGGGGTCCACAAACCAGTGACCCTTCAAACCATCTCCATGGGGGCTGAAATCCAGTGATAACTCCCTCCCCCGATGACGTGAGAACCAACGGCGACGATTCGAAGCTTCATGGACGGCGATGCGGTAAATCCAGGTCTTCAGACTGCTATCGCCCCGAAAATCGCCGACCTTGAGGAAGATCTTTACGAACACATCCTGGGTGACGTCGGGGGCGTCGGAGGGGTCATCGAGCAGCCGGTAGATAAAGTGATAAACCGGCTGCTCGTAGGAGTCGAGTAACTCTTCGAACGCTCCCGGGTACCGGCGCTGGAGCCTACGGATAAGCTCCGCCTCGCTCGATCTTGGCGCAGAGTCGTCCACCGAACGCCTTCCACCTGCGGAACCAGCTTACTTTAGGGTAGCAGTCAAGCTGAGACCCGACAAACTACCCACACCTCGTCCCGTATGTATAGACACCGCCGGCAGACAGTTTGTTTCCATTAAAAACACCACCTCCCGGCCGGCCCACGCCCAACGCCGCCGCTAACTGCAGCCACCACTCGTGGCATACTCACGCCCGGCCCCGCTCAACGCTCCCGTGGCGGTCCGTGCGGACAGACCCCTGGCCACCACGACCCTGGGTGCTATAGTACAAACCGGCTACAATACTTCTCTAGCCAAACATGGCTAGCCACTGAAGCAAGCAAAGGCCAGGGAAACCCGCCCCGCTCTTGTCGACGACCATGCAACTGTTCAGGATATTGGCTGTCATCCTGATTCTTTCCTGGCTCCAGCCGGCCTCGGCCGAGACCGCCGAGAAGCAACAGCCATCCACTGCGAGCCAATCGTCGCTACCTGGCTCGGCAACCAAGTCCGCGAAAAAGCCGCGCCGGTCCCGGCGCAGAGCCTACTGGTACAACGAGCGCACCTATACTGATCCGACTGCGGGCGATTTTTCGAGGGGCGAGGACCCGATCGTCCGAGAGGCCGCGGTCGAGGCGCTGGGCAAATTCAATGGAGCCGTTGTCGTGGCCGATGCCAGCAGCGGGCGTATCCTGACCATGGTCAACCAGAAGCTCGCCCTGGCCAGCGGGTATATTCCCTGCTCGACGATTAAAATCATCGTCGGGTTGGCAGCTCTCAACGAAGGCATCGTCAAGCCGGGAGCGAGGGTTGGGTTCGAGGGCTATTGGTTCATGACGATGGTCGAGGGTCTAGCCATCTCGAACAACGTGTACTTCGAATATCTAGGAGAGAAACTCGGCTTCGAACGGCTGAAACACTACGCGAACCTTTTCGGGCTGGGGGAAAAAGCCGGCTGGCGAATCGCCGGCGAGCAGTTGGGGAGATTTCCCGAGGCCGAGAACCGCTGGAGTGTCGGCCGCATGAGCACCTTCGGGGACGGGATCTCGGTGACGCCCTTGCAGCTGGCCGCTCTGACGGTGGCCTTGGCGAATGGGGGAACACTCTACTACCTGCAGGCCCCCCGTAGCGAAGAACAGATCGCCGGTTTCTCCCCCAAGGTCAAGCGGCAACTTCCCATCCGGCCGTGGCTGAGTGAAATCGACAGCGGCCTCCAAGAAGCCGTCCAGCACGGTACGGGAAGAAAAGCTCGCCTGGCCGGGCAACTGATTCGAGGTAAGACGGGAACTTGCACCCAGCGTCGCCGCCCCTACCGCGCGAACCTCGGCTGGTTCGCTTCCTATAACAGCGGGCAAAAAAAGAAACTGGCCATCGTGGTCATGTTGCGAGGCGGCCCGATGATGTATGGCCCGCGGGCGGCTGAAGTCGCCGGCAACATTTATCGACAACTCGCCGGCCGCGGTTACTTTGCCTCACCGGCTGATTCCCAAACGAAGGTCATCGCCGGCGGGATCGCCTCGTGCTGCTCGCCGTAGTTAAGCTCTGAGCAGGATCGGCGAGCCCGACATTCCCGAATCCATAGCGAACTCGTCTCCAGGACAGTCCGCTAGCGGCGGCCGATTTCCGGCAACAAACCATGCAAATCACCGAGCCCGCCACGATGGCGACCGACTACCTGTTGGCCATACTGTGCATCGCCTTGGGGCTGGCGCTTCTTCGTTTGGGTGGAGGGGTCCGCGAGACTTCGATCCAACTTTGGGGATGGGCTTTGCTCGTAACCGCCGGGGGCGCCGTGGCCGGCGGAACCTACCACGGCTTCACGCACCACCTGGGTCCGGAGATCATAGCGGCCCTTTGGAAGGTCACGGTGTACTCGATTGGAGCCGCGGCGTTCCTGATGCTCGCGGCCGCCCTTCTTTCAACCCTCCCTCGCCGGGCCGCGCGATGGGGTTTCGGTTTGGCTGCGGCCAAGTTCCTCTTTTATCTTGGCTGGATGGCTACCCACGAAGAGTTCCGTTATGTCGTCTACGACTATGTTCCAAACATGATGGCCGTTCTGCTGCTGCATTCCTTTAGGATCTACACGCGTCGAGACGCGGCCTCTCGCTGGATTGTGGCCGGTGTCGTGGTTTCCTTCGTCGGGGCGGGCATTCAGCAAAGCGGGTGGACGTTGCACGCACACTTCAACCATAACGACCTGTTTCATGTCGTGCAGATGACTGCCATGTATTCCCTCTACCGGGGTGCGCGTCAACTCGGCGCCTCCTAGCGGGCCGCTGAAAATCTCGGTGGGATAAGCACTCTTGCTGGTCAACGCTTTTTAGCGCCGCATGGACCGCGACGCCTAGCGGTCGGCAACGGAGCCGTGTGCCTGGGAGGTTATAAGCACAGGTCTAAACCCATGGTTGAATCGAATCCTTACGCCCCGGAACTCATCGAGAGAGCGTCTCGGGTGAAACTTCTGCTGATGGATTGTGACGGCGTCCTCACGGATGGCCGCATTTATCTATTGCCGGATCCCGCGGGCGGTTTGTTTGAAACCAAGGCCTTTCACTCCCAAGACGGCATTGCCCTGCAATGGGCGCACGCGGCCGGCATCAAGATGGGCATCATCAGTGGCCGCACGTCACGAGCGGTCGAGGAGCGAGCCCGCAGCGGACACATGAAGTACCTCTATCAAGGCGACACCGGCAAGATTCCCGCCTTCGAAGAGATTCTGGCGGATTCTGAGCTGTCGCCCGAGCAGGTGGGCTATATCGGAGATGACTTGACGGACTTGCCCGTCATGCGGCGGGTCGGGCTGGCTGCCGCGCCTTCCGATTCGCGACCGGAGGTATTGGAAGCCGCGCACTTTGTCACCCCCGCCCCGGGCGGCGCCGGCGCCGTGCGCGACGTGATCGAACTGATCCTAAAAGGTCAAGACCGCTGGTCGGAGATCCTGGCCAAGTATGGGATCTAGCCCGCTTTTCTCGCCAGCTGACGGCCGAAGCAGGCGATAAGCCCGCCACTACTTTGTTGCGCTTGCTCGCCGTGCTCAACGTAGGGTTCAAGAATGTAGGGGCACGGCATGCCGTGCCCGAGGTCGCTGAGCGGCGCGCGGGAAACGGATTCAAAAGCGGTACGCCGCGCCCGACCGGCACGAATGCCGGTCTGCTCACTCCCGGCGAGAAAAGCGGGCTTGTGTAGTGTGTCGGGCGGATTGCGCCTACGATAGATCCCCTTCCGGCCACCCCGTGCTGTGAGAAAATGGCCTTCTCAAGGGGAGAAGATGATGACCCATGCGACGAAGTTTTTACAGCTTGTCGAAGACGCCAAATCGCGTATTCGAGAAACTACGGTGGATGAAGTAAACAACGACCTCGATGCCGCTGCCGACTTCGTCCTGGTCGACACGCGTGAGGAGTCGGAGTGGGCGGCCGGCCATGCAGCCGGCGCCATTCATCTCGGCAAGGGGATCATTGAGCGCGACATCGAAAAAACGATACCGGATGCCTCGAAGAAGATCGTTCTCTATTGCGGAGGCGGATTTCGCTCCGCACTTGCCGCCGATGCGCTCGAAAAGATGGGCTATCGCAACGTGTACTCGTTAGCCGGCGGCTGGCGGGCATGGAAGGCCGCCGCTCTGCTGATTGAATCCGCATAGGGGCGGTCGTGAAGAGTCTGGCGCGAAGTTGCACTTACTGGAGGCAAAGACTCCTAGTCCGCTTTTCTCACCAGAGTTCGGACGAAAAGGGTTGCCTATGTCCCGGTAGGTTCAAAACAAAGCCCGTTCAACGCCGGTCGTCCGAACGCTGGTGAGAAAAGCGGACTAACCCGGTGTCGGCCCGCCGGTCACTCTGCCGAGAGTTTCCGATATCGCGCCAAGGCGTCGTTCGCCTTTTGGTCTTGCCCCAGCCGGCGATAGGCGACCGAGAGCAAATAAAACAGCCGTCCACTGGGGGCGTCGATGGCGACGGCTCTTTCGTACGCTTGGGCCGCTTCCGCCCATTGCCCCTGGCGGGCGAGCAGTTGGCCCCAATCTCTCCATCCCGCGACAAAGCTCGGATTCAGCTCGACGCTCTTGCCGAGGTGGTCGGCGCTTTCCGGCAACCGGTCTTTGTACTCCAGCAGCCACTTCCCGTAGTAATAGTGGCCGAGGTAGTGGTTGGGAGCTAGGTCCAGGGCCTTCTTGGCGGCCGCGCCCAAGTTCTCTCCGTCTCCTAGAAGGTAGAAAAGTTCAGCCAGGACTGCATGTGCGGGACCGCTGCCGGGCTCGACCCGCACGGCATCGCGCAGCGTTCGCTCAGCTTCTTGGTAACGCTCGAGCTCGATGAGCGTCTCGCCGAGGCCCTGACGGAGGGCCGCCGCTTGGGGGAATCGGCCAATCGCCCGGCGGAATGCTTGTTCCGCTGGGGGAAAGTCCTTCTTGTTGAAAAGAATCAGCCCGCCGTTGTAAGCGTAGTGGGCGTTGCCGGGGTCAAGCTCCTGTGCCAGGAGATTAGCAGCCATGGCCTCCTCATAACGGCCGAGTCGCGCCAACGCGACGGCTTTTAGATTGTGCGGCGCCGGCCGATTCGCTTCGTCCGCCGGCAGCTTCCCCAGCAACGCGATGGCCTCTTCAACGCGAGCTTCCCGAAAAGCCGCGACGGCTTGCTGGTAATAATCTTGGGCCTGTAACAGGGGAACAAGAAGCAGCCATGCTGCAAACTGAAATCTCATTCGGACGCTCGATACTTTGTGCCCTGGCGATCTCATGGGCGGCCTGACTCGTATTGTAGGGGAACCTTGCGCAAGTTCTCGTACCGCGCGTACTTGAACCCTACGTTGAGCACGGCGAGCAAGCGCAACGAAGTCATGGCGGGTCTGTCACTTACTTCGGCGCTCAGGTGGCGAGAAATGCGGGCTTATTGATACCCGCAGAATATAGTGTTGTTTTCGGACACAGCAAATGCCTTGCCAGAGCGGGCGCAGCACGCTGCGCCCCTACACTGTATTTCGCGAACATCAATAGTTACTTTCCGGCGCAAAAAGGAGAAACTGAGTGGTGGCTGGGTACAGTCAGCCAATTTCGCGTCCGGATGCGCCCGTAAGTTGTTGATTCTTTAAAGGCGCGAAATTGGTGACAGTCCCCGCCCCGAGCGGTACTCGTATTTTGCGCCGGAAAGTAGTTAGGGAGCCGCGCACCCGGGCCATCCCGGGGGACGGGCGCCATCAGCTGCCGGCGGGCCGGCCGCCACTGCCCGCTAGCGACCGCAGAAATCCGAAATCACAGCCTTCATGGGCCTGGGTGACGTGTTCGAGAAAGAGCCTGCGATAGCCGCGGTCGTAAGCGTGCTCGGGCGGGCGGTAGTCAGCTAGACGACGCTGGATTTCGTTCTCGTCAACGCGGATCTCGATCGTGCGATGGGGAACATCGAGCTCGATCTCATCTCCCGTCCGCACGGCGGCCAATGGACCACCCGCGGCTGCCTCGGGAGAGACGTGCAAGACATCTGTCCCGAAGCTGGTCCCACTCATACGCGCGTCGCTGATGCGCACCATGTCTTTCACACCTCGCTTGAGCAGCTTAGTGGGAATCGGCAGGTGCCCCCATTCGGGAAAACCCGGACCGCCCTTCGGGCCGGCGTTCTTCAAGACGAGAACGGAGTTTTCGTCCACGTCGAGATCTTCATCGTTGATGCGCGCTCTGAGTTCCTCGTAGCGCTCGAAGACTACGGCGCGCCCGCGGTGCCGTAGCAGATGAGGGGAAGCGGCCGTTTGCTTGAGCACGGCGCCGTCGGGCGCCAGGTTGCCGTATAGAATGACCGTGCCGCCTTCCGAGTGGAGCGGTTTGTCGAGAGTGTAGATAACTTCCCGATTCATGCAGTGCGCTCCGCGCACGTTTTCCCCGATGGTCTTGCCGTTCACCGTCGGAGCGTCCTGATGAAGAAGAGAGAGGAGCTCTTTCAACACTACGGGTAACCCGCCGGCGTAGAAAAAATCTTCCATCAAGTATTCACCGGAGGGTTTGACGTTAGCGATACACGGGGTCTCGCGGGAGAAACGGTCGAAATCGGACAGCCGAAGATCTACGCCGGCGCGTCCCGCGATGGCGATAAGATGCACCACGGCATTCGTCGACCCGCCAACCGCCATGTCCGCGCGAATGGCGTTGTCGAACGCTTCTCTCGTCAGGATCTTCGACGGGCGCAGGTCGTCCCAAGCCATTTGGACAACATGGCGTCCGCTGGCCTCGGCGATCTGGTAACGGCGGGAATCGACCGCGGGGATCGCCGCGCACCCCGGCAGAGTCATTCCCATCGCCTCGGCGACGGAAGCCATCGTAGAGGCTGTGCCCATCACCGTGCAGTGGCCCGCGCTGCGAGAGATGCAGCTTTCCACTTCGCACCACTGTTCTTCGCTGATGCGCCCGGCACGAAACTCTTCGTGAAGCTTCCGCCCATCGGTGCCCGATCCCAGCACGCCTTGACCCCAGCGCCCCGTCAGCATCGGGCCTCCGGTGACCATAATGGCGGGTACGTCGGCGCTGGCCGCGCCCATCAGCTGAGCCGGAATGGTCTTGTCACAACCACTTAGCAGCACCACGGCGTCCATCGGGTTGGCGACGATGGACTCCTCGACATCCATCGACATCAGATTGCGGAAGAGCATGGTGGTGGGACTCATAAAAGGCTCGCCGAGCGAAATCGTAGGGAATTCCAGCGGAACACCTCCGGCGGCCCATACGCCCCGCTTGACGGCCTCGGCAACCTGACGCAGGTGAGCGTTACAGTTCGTCAACTCGCTCCACGAGTTACAAATGCCGATGATCGGTTTGCCCTCGAAAATCTCGGGCCCGAAGCCTTCCGAGCGCAGCCACGCTCGATGGAAAACGTGCTCATACTCGTGGCCGGCAAACCACTTATGACTTCGCAGTCGATTCGGATCCCGCATGGAAGATACGATAACAAAGGCGGAGGAACCGGAACGCCGCGCGCTCGCGCGGTCTTTCGCCGAGAAGAATCAGTCCGCGACCTGGAGGCGAGTCTCCTACTACCTAGCCTGCGTTTCTCACCACTGTCACAGCGATTGGGGCGAAAGGGCCGATGGCCGTGACTCGCGGCTACCGAGCTGTTTGGCGGCCTGGAAATGTAGGGGCACGGCATGCCGTGCCCTGGGGCGCGATTCATCGCGCCCCTGCATCTCACACGGCGGGGCTTTGCTTCCACTGCTGCCGACCGCTGGTGAGAAAGGCGGGCGAGATTACGCTCGTTCGCCCCGGTTTCTGCTGACTTGATAAACTGGTTCGCCATGCCCGACGTCAGCTCGCTTTTCGACCTAACCGGAAGAGGCGCCCTGATCACCGGCGGATCTCGCGGACTTGGTCTTGAGATGGCGCAAGGTCTCGCGGAAGCCGGCGCGGCGACTTTCCTCGTCGCGCGCCGCGAGCAGTGGCTGAGGCCCGCGATCGAGGGGATGCAAAGGCGAGGCTTCCGTTGTGAAGGTGCGCTGTGCGATGTGTCAGCGGAGGAGCAAGTCGGCCAGAGTGTCGACAAGGCCATGGCGACACTGGGCAAGATCGACATCCTGGTGAACAACGCAGGCATCACCTGGGGCGCCGATGCCGAAGGCATGCCCGCGGAGAAGTGGAAAGCGGTCGTGGACGTGAACTTAACGGGAACGTGGCTCTTCTCCCAGCGCGTCGGACGCCATATGCTCGAGCGCCAATCGGGCTGCATCATTAATATCGCTTCCATTTCCGGCCTGACGGGATCGGTCATTCCCGAAAGCGGTCTCGTCGGCTACGCCGCCAGCAAAGCCGGGGTGATGGGATTGACGCGTGAATTGGCCGGCCAATGGGGTCGCCGAGGGATCCGCGTCAACGCTGTGGCGCCGGGGTTTTTCCCCTCCCGCATGACAGAGAAAGTCCTGACTCGCGTTCAGAAGGAGTACGAAGCGGGCGTCCCGCTGGGGCGAATCGGACGGCCGGGCGAACTCAAAGGAGTCGTGCTTTTCCTGGCCTCGGACGCCTCCAGCTACATCACCGGACAAACCATCGTCGTTGATGGCGGCGCTACGATCGTGTGATCCGCTCCGTACGCAGGTCGCCTCACCGTCCTACCGTATGTCTAGCCAGGACGAACGAATTCCCATTAGGAGGCCACACAGACGGCTACCGAGCAACCGTCCCCTAGCTACTTTCCGGCGCAAAAAGGAGAAACTGCGTGGTGGCTGGGTACAGTCAGCCAATTTCGCGTCCGAATGCGCCCGTAAGTGGTTGATTCTTTGAAGGCGCGAAATTGGTGACAGTCCCCGCCCCGAGCGCTACGCGTATTTTGCGCCGGAAAGTAGCTAACCCGCTTTTCTCGCCAGCCGACGGTCGAACTACGCGATGGGCCCGCCATTACTTCGTTGCGCTTGCTCGCCGTGCTCAACGTACAACTGTCGTCGGCGCGGAGGCTTTCCACGGGGAACGGCGTAGGCGCATCGAATCGGCGAAACACGCCTACCAAAGCCCTCTCGCTGGCAGCCCGCATTTCTTACCATGTGGGGAGGCGAAGTGCGTGAGAAGCCCGTCAGTACAGGGCACACGCCGCTCGGCAACCTCGGGCACGGCATGCCGTGCCCCTACATTCTTGAACCATACGTTGAGCACAGCGAGCAAGCGCAACGCAGTAATGGCGGGCTTGTTGCGTGCTTCGACCGTCAGCTGGCGAGAAATGCGGGTTAGTGGTACTCGGCTGGCCTCACTCTGCGTTACCATACCCGTTTCATGATGCGGCGTGTCGTCATTACCGGCATGGGAGTCGTCAGCCCGAACGGCATCGGCCGGGAGGCTTTCTGGAAAGCTACGAAAGAGGGTGTAAGCGGTGTTCGCGTGGTTCAATCGTTTGACCCCGACGATCTGCAAGTGCGCATTGCCGGCGAGATTCCCGATTTTGACGAGGACGCTTATGTCGAGCCCAAGTACAGGCCGCACGTTTCGCGAGCCGTGGCGCTCGCCCGGGCGGCGGCCGGCGAAGCTCTGGAAGATGCCGGCATAGCAGCGGAAAAGCTGCGCCGGGACGAACTGCGCAAGATCGGCGTGCTGGTCGGCTCCGGCGGCGGAAGTCAGGTCTTCACCGAAGAGCAATACCGGCACTACTTCGAAAACCGCGTCAAGCAGGTCAGTGTTTACACGATTCCCACCTCGACGATCGGGACGCTTTCAAGCGAAGTGTCGATGGCCTTCGGGCTGCGCGGTTTCAGTCACCTGGTTTCGACCGGATGTACCTCGTCGACTGACGCGATCGGCTACGCGGCCGAGCAGGTCCGGCACGGTGTCGTGGAGTCGGTATTGGCGGGGGGCGTGGACGCGCCGATTTCCTACCTCATCATGCGCGGATTTCAGCTGATGAGAATCCTGGCGGCGCGATGGAACGACGCGCCGCAAAGGGCTTCGCGACCCTTTTCGAAAGACCGCAAAGGGTTCGTCCTCGGCGAGGGGGCCTGGTTCTTTGTCCTGGAGCCGCTGGAGCGGGCTAAGGCGCGGGGAGCCAAGGTCTACGGTGAGATCACGGGTTACGGTTCGACCTGCGAGGCTTACCATCGCGTGCGGCTCGAACAGTGCGGAGAAGAGCCTGCTCGGGCGATGCAGTTGGCTCTCGAGGCCGGGCGCGTGCCTCCCGAGGCGATCGACTATATCAATCTGCACGGCACGTCGACCGAGCTGAATGACCCTGTTGAAACCCGTGCCGTCCGGCTGTGTTTCGAGCGCCATGCCGATCGCCTAGCGGGTTCGTCCCTTAAATCGGAGATCGGCCACCCACAGGGCGCTTCGGGCGCGGCCGGTCTGGCGGCAACACTGCTGGCGATGCGTGACAGCGTCCTGCCGCCGACCATCAACCTCGATGAGCCGGATCCGGAATGCGATCTTGACTACGTACCGGACGTCGGCCGGCGGAAGGACATCGAGTACGCCTTGTGCAATTGCATCGGCTTCGGAAGTAAGAATTCCGCCTTGGTGGTTCGCAATCTGGGTTTGAGGGATGGGTAGCCCGCATTTCTCACCAGCCGCCGTCAGCAGCGGAAGCAAATGTCCGTCATTATTGCAAGACATTTATATGAAAAATCGGGTACAGCCAGCCAATTCGCTTCAGGCTAAGCACTTTGTTTCTAGGTATGTGACGAGGGGCGAATTGGTGGCAGTCCCCATTTTTCGCTCTTGCACGACTTTTGCCACGGGCTGATAGGCCCGCCATTACGTCGTTGCGCTTGCTCGCCGTGCTCAACGTAGGGTTCCGGTGTGACGCCGAAGGGAAGTCGCCGCTTATTTCGGTAGCATCAAGATACGAGCGGGCCAGGACGCAACCGCGAAAGTACGACTCCGCTCGCCCGGAAAGCTCTCTCCCGGACTGAAACACAAGCGTCGAGAAGAGTCTCGACGCGGCAAGCTGAGAGCTTGCGCCACAAAACAAAAAGAGCGTCGCGCGCCTTGTACTGACGGGCCTCTCACGCCCTTCGCCTCGCCACCTGGTGAGAAAAGCGGGCTAAGTATCTGCAATCGCATAGCCGATGACGCCTAAGGGCGCGCCCAGTTAGGAGTCTCCATCTTGGCCAGTGGAGCGAAGACCTCTGCGCCATGACAGGAGCAGAGGGGCGGTCTGGCGCATCGGCCGCGGTGGGCGATACCGTTTGCCGAAGACCCACCTACAACATCCCGGCCAGACGGCTCAAGCAGTAAGCTCTTAGAGGGAAGGGCGGTAAGAGCCTTGTTTTCAGCCGCTTATTGACGGGCCTGCACGGGTTCTGCTAGCTTGACTAGACTCGGCTCAATTCCTAGCGTTGGGTAAAAGTCACATCTAAACGCTAGCCCGCTTTTCTCGCCAGGTGGTGGCGAGGCGAAGGGCGTGAGAGGCCCGTCAGTACAAGGCGCGCGCCGCTCGGCGCCGCAGTTTTTGAATAATGCGGGCGTGCTTGAGCAGTACGTTGAGCACGGCGAGCAAGCACAACGAAGTAATGGCGGGCCTATCGCGTGCTTCGGGCATCAGCTGGCGAGAAAAGCGGGCTAGCGGGGCGACGCAAAGGAGGAACGGATTGCCACGCACGGACAGGCACTTATTCACTTCGGAATCGGTAACGGAAGGGCATCCCGACAAGCTGGCGGACCAGATCTCCGATGCCGTATTGGACACCGTCCTCAGGGACGACCCCACGGGCAGGGTGGCCTGTGAAACTCTCGTTACAACCGGTTTGTGCATGATCGCCGGGGAGATCACGACCAGCGCGTATGTCGATTTCACCAAGGTTACTCGCGATACGATTCGCGATGTCGGCTATACGCAGGCCGACTTCGGGTTCGACTGCGCCTCCTGCGCGGTGGTGAACTCGGTCGACGAGCAGTCCCCCGATATCGCCATGGGCGTCGATCCGGGCGGCGCGGGCGACCAGGGCATGATGTTCGGCTACGCCTGCAACGAAACCGAAGAGCTCATGCCGCTGCCGATCAGCTTGGCGCACAAGCTCGTTCGGAAGCTGGCCGAGGTGCGCAAGACCGACGAACTCGATTATCTGCGCCCAGACGGCAAATCGCAGGTCACCGTCGAGTACGACGGCGGCAAGCCGGTTCGCTTGGACGCGGTGGTGATTTCGACACAACACAGCCCTCTCGTTGAGCAGGAGCAACTAAAAGCCGAAATCATCGACCACGTCATTCGGCCGGTGGCGCCGGGAGAGATGGTAGACGCCAACACCAAGTATCACATCAACCCGACCGGGCGGTTTGTCGTCGGAGGGCCGCATGGTGATACCGGCCTGACCGGCCGCAAGATCATCGTGGATACTTACGGTGGCATGGGGCGGCACGGGGGCGGCGCCTTTTCCGGCAAAGATCCGACCAAGGTCGACCGCTCGGCCACCTATATGGCGCGGCATGTCGCCAAGAACATCGTTGCCGCGGGCCTGGCGACGCACTGCGAAGTCCAATTGGCCTACGCAATCGGTGTCGCCGACCCCGTCTCGGTGATGGTGGATACGTTCGGTTCAGGCGAAATCGAAGACACGCGTTTGGCCGACATCGTGCGCGAGACCTTCCCGCTGACGCCCAAGGGAATTATCGAATACCTCGACTTGCGGCGCCCGATTTTCAGGCAAACGGCTGCTTACGGCCACTTTGGGCGTGACGAAGAAGGCTTTACGTGGGAGAACACGGAGAAAGCCTCCGTCCTGAAGTTTGAAGCCGGCGTCTCGACCGCAAAGGCCTAGAAATCGCATCCCAGGAAGACCAACGATTATGGCTACAGCAACAAGTACGCCCTGCGATGTCAGGGACTTGAATCTGGCGGAGGCCGGCAAGAGGCGGATCGAATGGGCCGCGCAGTGGATGCCCGTTCTCGAGTCTATTCGGAAGGAATTCCTCCAAAGCAAGCCGCTCGAGGGGATTCGGATTTCGGGCTGTCTGCATGTTACGAGTGAAACCGCGAACCTGGCCATCACCTTGCGCGACGGCGGGGCCGAGTGCGTGCTTTGCGCCTCGAATCCTCTCTCCACCCAGGATGACGTAGCCGCTTGTTTGGCCCAAGACTACGGGATTCCGGTCTATGCCATCAAGGGAGAGGACAACGAGACGTACTATTCTCATATCTCCTCGGCGCTCGACCACAAACCGCAGATTACGATGGACGATGGCGCCGACCTGGTCCACAGTCTCCATACCGATCGCAAGGACCTGGCCGAGGGCGTATTCGCGGGTACGGAAGAAACGACGACCGGTGTCATTCGCCTGCGAGCGATGGCGGAAGAAGGCGTTCTCAAATACCCGATCGTCGCCGTCAACGACGCGATGACGAAGCACTTGTTCGACAACCGCTACGGCACCGGGCAGTCGACGATCGACGGCATCATCCGGGCGACGAACGTTCTGCTGGCTGGTCTGAATGTGGTCGTCGCCGGTTATGGCTGGTGCGGCCGCGGGGTCGCCAGCCGTGCTCGGGGCTTGGGCGCGAACGTGATCGTCACCGAAGTGGATCCCACGCGCGCCCTCGAAGCCGTGATGGACGGTTTCCGCGCCATGCCCATGATCGAGGCCGCCCCGATCGGCGACATTTTCATCACCGTCACCGGTGACAAACACGTCATCAACCGCCAACACTTTGAAAACATGAAGGACGGAGCGATCGTCGCCAATTCAGGACACTTCAACGTGGAAATCGACCTCGACTCGCTCGGTGAAATCGCCGTTTCCCGCCGGCCATCGCGTGACTTTGTCGAGGAATTTACTCTGCCGAATGGCCGGAAAGTCTTCATTCTCGCCGATGGCCGTTTGGTCAACCTCAGCTCCGCCGAAGGACACCCCGCCACCGTGATGGACATGAGCTTCGCCAACCAGGCTCTGTGCGCGGAGTACGTGACCAAGCAGCGCGGGCAGTTGCCGATCGGCGTCCACACTGTTCCCAAAGAGATTGACCAACAGGTTGCCCGGCGCAAGCTGGACTCGATGGGTATGCGCATCGACGTGCTGACTCCCGAGCAGGAGCGCTACCTTTCGACGTGGATGGAAGGAACGTAGGCTCTAACGGTTCCCCGGCAACGAACGCTCTCCTGTTCCGGGCGCCCTACCCGAACAGCGGCCTCGGGCCGCGCCGCACCTCCTTGGCCCCACTCCAAGACTGATTGAACCGGAGAGGCGGCCTGGACGGCTTGCAAGATCGCTCGCGAGCGCCACGGCGGCATCCCCACCAGACCGCGGCAGCGGTCGAGGAGCGTATGCCGGCGTTGCGGGCGCAGCACAGCCGCTGGGGTCCGACGACGTTGAAGGCCGTGCTGGAGCGAAAGGAGGCGACGGTGAAGTGGCCGGCTCGCAGCACGATCGGCAATGTGCTCAGGCGCCACGGACTGAGCGTGCCTCGGCGGCGGCGGCCGCGGGCCGCGCCAACTCGGCCGCCGCTGACCGCCATGGAGGAACCCAACCAAGTGTGGTCGATCGATTTCAAAGGCTGGTTCCGCACCCAAGACGGGGAGCGCTGCGACCCGTTGACCCTCAGCGACGGCGCCAGCCGTTACCTGTTGCGCTGTCAAGCCCTGCGCCATCCCGACGGCCCGCATGCGCGGGCGCTGATGGAAGCGACGTTTCGGCAATACGGTCTGCCGGGGGTGCTGCGCAGCGACAACGGGCCGCCGTTTGTGACCGCGGCGGTGCACGGGTTGTCGGCGCTGGCGGTATGGTGGATCAAGTTGGGGGTTTACCCCGAGCGGATCGCACCGGGACACCCGGAGCAGAACGGGCGGCATCAGCGGATGCATCGGATCCTGAAGCAAGAGACGGCGTCGCCGCCGGCCCGCACGCCGCGGGCGCGGCAGAGGGCGTTTGACCGCTTGCGGTGGGAGTACAACGAAGAGCGGCCGCAGCAGGGGTTGGGATTGCGGACGCCCGGGGAATGCTACTGTCCTTCGCCGCGGCCCTACCCCGGGCGGATCGAGCAGCTGGAGTGCCCGCCAGGGTTTGCCGTGCGGCGGGTGGTGAAAGGCGAGATCCGCTGGCGGGTCAACAAAGTGTTTGTCGGGAATGCGCTCAACGGGGAGCGGGTCGGGCTGGAGGAGATCGGGGAGGGGCTTTGGCGGATCTGGTTTTCGTTCTACGAGCTGGGGTGGTTGGACGAACGGAAAGGGCGCTTGTCGCCGCCGTCGGCACCCGCCGCGACGTCGGCTCGTCGAGGGAGAGAGCCGGACTCCGGTCGCCCTGCGGGATCCCTGCGTCCGACCCCCTCCCTCGACGAAAAGTGTTACCTATGTGCTTGGCGTAAAGTGTTACCTATGTCCCGGGCTACTCATACTCGGCGCGTAGGCATCGGCTCGCGCTCGACCAGGGCCAGTCCCGCTCTCTGGCGACCAGCCCGGCCGTCACCGGATTCGCTTCGATATAGCCGTCCCTTTACATGAGGGAACAGGAGCGTGCGGCCAAACCCCCGCGAAAAACTCGCTGAGTTGACGCAGCGGTCGGCCCCGACCGGCTGGTCGTGAAAAAGCTAGCTACTTTCCGGCGCAAAATACGCGTAGCGCTCGGGGCGGGGACTGTCACCAATTTCGCGCCTTCAAAGAATCAACAACTTCCGGGCGCATTCGGAGGCGAAATTGGCTGACTGTCCCCAGCCACCACGCAGTTTCTCCTTTTTGCGCCGCAAAGTAGCTAGCCTGTGGGGATCGGCCTTGGAAGCCTGGACATACCGAGACCCGGCCACTGTACTACACTGACCAAGCAGAGTTGACCGGCCTCTCGCAGCAGCCATGGAGCCACAAATGCGTTTTGGGTTGGTCGGCGCCGGCGAAATTGGGCGAGTGCGCGCCGACGCCCTACGGCGCTCGCCGAGCTGCCGCTTGGCGGCCGTCGCCGACGTCGCCCCGGAGCGAGCCCGCGCTGCGGCTCGGGCGTCCACCGCTTCGGTCTACACCGATTACCGGCAACTTCTCGATCATGCCGGCCTCGACGCCGTCATCGTTGCCACCCCTCCCGACATCCACGAAGAGGTTGCCGTGGCTGCGCTCGAGCGGGGCAAGCACGTCCTTTGCGAGAAGCCCTTGGCTCCTACGGTCGACGCCTGTCGCCGCTTGCTGCGAACAGCCCAGCGAGGCGGGCTAACCCTGGCAACAGGTTTTAATCAGCGCTATTTTCCGGCGGTCAAGTTCGTCAAGCACACCGTCCAGAGTGGAGAGATCGGAGAGCTGAGTTTCGTCCGCGCTTTCACCGGGCACACCGGCCTTTCTGAATTCCGCGAGCCTTGGATGCATGAGCGAGCACGTGTCGGGGGCGGAGCCTTCATGGACAACGGTCTGCATCTGATCGACCTAATTGACGGTCTCCTCGGTGAAGTCACCGAAGTCTTCGGTCTGGCCAGCGGAAGGGTCTGGCGGCTTGACTCGGCGGAAGACAACGGCTTCGCGCTGATGCGCAACCGCCAGGGCGCGGTCGCCAGTCTGCACGCCAGTTGGACGGAATGGACCGGGTACCGGTTCTTCATCGAAGCCTACGGAGATCGCGGTATGGTCCGCGCCTCCTACGCCCCCATGTTCTCCAAAGCGATCTACCTGAAGAAGCCCGGGGTGGTGCGCCGCCGCCGGTTCAATTTTTACCCGTCGGTTGCGTTGCGCGAAGCGCTGCGGGGATGGAAATCCACTGTCCTGGTGGCTTTTCAGGAAGAACTTCGAGATTTCGTGCGTCTGGTCGGAGGAGAAACGGCCGCTCTGGCCGACGGGGTGGCCGGTTGCCGCGCGGTAGGGATCGTTCACGCCCTGTATGAAAGCGCCCAGACGCGGGCGGCCGTCAATGTCGCGGACATGGGGCAGGTTGAGGATTGATGCGAGAGGCTTCCACAAACTGAGCTGGCGGGAAGAGTTCGAAGGGTTCTTCGATGTGGTTGGACGAGAGACGGACCGATCCGTTCCTGAGCCGGTCGAGGCGGTCATGCTGGACGTAACCGAGTGGACCGGCGGGCAGGGGCTGCAGGATGATATGAGCATGCTCGTGGCGAGGCGGCGCGGATGAATATCCCGGTACGTCAACTTCTGTTTGTCCTTGGTTTGATGTCGGCCGTGTTGGTCTTCGGCACTGTCGGTTTTCGTCTGGTCGAAGGCTGGGAGCTTTTCGATTGCTTCTACATGTCGCTGATTACGTTGACCACCGTCGGGTAGAGGGGTAGTTTGCAAAAGATCTTGACGGCCGCCGAGATGCGGGAGGTCGACCGTGTCACCATCGAGGAACGCGGCATCCCGGGCCTGGTGCTGATGGAAAACGCCGGCGCGCGCGTTTACGGGGTGTTAGCCCACCAGTTTTCCCCACTTGAAAAGCAAAGGGTGGTGATCCTCTGCGGACGGGGTAATAACGGAGGAGACGGACTTGTTGTTGCGCGCCACATGGTCACGCACGGCCAGGGCGGTACGCTGCGGGTAGCTTTGTTAGGCGACCCGCGGCGTCTGAGGGGTGATGCGGCGGCCAATTACAGGATGCTCCGGGCGGCCGATTTCAAGCCGACTATCGTGAGAAACCCGGTCGACTGGCAGCGAGTTCGGCCCAGCTTGCTGCCGGCAACGATCGTCGTCGACGCGATGCTGGGAACCGGGCTGCGCGGTCCGGCCGAGAGCCTCTATCGGGAAGTGATCGAAGATCTGAACGCGAACTTCTCCCACGCCAAGGTGGTCGCGGTTGACATGCCGTCGGGTTTGCCCTCTGATAGTGGTGAACCGCTCGGCGAGTCGGTGCGGGCCGATCACACCGTCACCTTCACCGCTCCGAAACTCAGCCAGATCTTCGCGCCCAACTGCGAGCGGGTGGGAAAGCTGCACGTCGCCCCGATCGGGACGGCCCCCTCGGTCATGGAGTCCAATCCACAGTTGAAACTTTCGATGGTCGAGGCCGCCGATATCGCTCCTTTGTTCGCGCCGCGGGATCGTTCGGCCCACAAGGGAGATTTTGGCCACGTCGTCGTTGTCGGGGGATCTCGGGCCCGGCCGGGAGCCGTCCTTATGGCGGGTACGGCGGCCCTCAGAGCAGGCGCCGGCCTCGTGACGGTCGCGACGGCGGCGAGCGCGACCGCCGCGATCGTCTCTCACACACCGGAGTTGATGACCGAGCCGGGCGAGGAAAGCGAGGACGGCTCGCTCGGCGAGTCCGCCTATCGCACAAGCTGGTTCGAACGCGCAACAGTGGCAGCCGTCGGTCCAGGCTTGGGCACAAGCCCGGCAAATCAGAAACTGGTCCGCCGCATTGTCAGCGAAGTGAAACTACCGCTGGTCATCGATGCGGACGGGATCACAGCTTTGGCCGGAGCGGGGAAACGATCCTGGGGCGCCAAAAGCCGGTTGCTTGTTTTGACGCCGCACCCCGGCGAGATGTCCCGGCTGACGGGCCTGTCCACGGAAGAAGTTCAGCAGCGTCGCGTTGAGGTGGCCCGTCAATTCGCCGAAGAGCGCCAGGTCTACCTGGTCCTCAAGGGTTACCGGACGCTGACGGCGACACCGGACGGGCGGGTATTCGTCAACCCGACCGGAACGCCGGCCATGGCTAGCGGCGGTACCGGGGACATTCTGACCGGCATGATGAGCGGTTTCTTGGCCCAGTTCCCCCGAAAAAAGACCGAACTCATCATTGCCGCGGCCGTCTACTTGCACGGGCTTGCCGCGGAATTGGCGGCGAAAGAAACCGGTGAGCTATCGATGCTCGCAACCGACATTTTGGAGCATCTGCCGGAAGCGATTAGGTCGCTCAGGTCGAGCTGAGGAGATCTACGGCGGGCAGAGTTGCCTGTGCCACTTGCTCCCGCCACAGCCGCGGGTGAGAAATGCGGGCTAAAAAAGGGCCAGGAGGGGGCTAGTAGCCCGTGGTAGAAGTGAAGGTCACGAAAAATCGGGTACAGCCAGCCAATTCGCTTCGGGCTAAGTGCTTTGTTTCTTGGGCCATGACGGGGGGCGAATTGGTGGCAGTCCCCATTTTTCGCTCCTGCATGACTTTCGCCAGGAGCGGGCTAGTCAAGACTCAGCACTTCGGCACCGAGACGATGACCCACCAGGGTTTCCTCGTCGACAAGCTGGTCCGCACCGGCCTGATGTAGCCTCGACGCATGGGCGTGGTAGCGGGCTCTGACGATCACGCGCACCCTTGGTGCGAGCAACTTGGCTTGCCGAATGATCAGTCGGGCCGTTTCGGAATCAGGGACAGTTACTACCAAGGCACGAGCGTCGTTCAGGTGAAGACGTTCCAGGATCTCCGGTCTTGTAGCGTCGCCGAACTCGATCGGAAGACTAGGGCGTAAGGCGGAAACGCTGTGGGGATTTAGCTCCACGACCACATAGGGGATCTCCGTTTTGCGTAGAGCCTCGGCGACTGCCTTCCCGGCCGGACCAAACCCAACGATGATAACGTGACCAGCCTTGCCCGCGCGGTCGGTCGCGCTTATTCCGATTTTCCCGACCGGGGGCGAAAGGCGTGGCGACAGTCCTGCCACCGCCGCTCCAACACGCGGAGCAGCAACGATCACATAGGGACTCAAAAGCAGGGTGAGGACGGCTGCCGAGAGGAGAAGTTGAAAGGTGTCCTGACCAACCAGTTCCTGGCGGTATCCGAGTTGAAGCAGCACAAAGGAAAACTCACCGATCTGCGAAAGAATCAGCCCGGTCGCGATAGCCACCTGAGTGGGCTGGCGCAGCAAGACGATGATCACACTCAGCAACAACGTCTTTCCCACGACGATGGAGATTACAACAAGCAGCAGCGTCAAAACCGCGCTCGGTGAAGGGAGCTGGACTAAGGTGCCAATCGATGTAAAGAATAGTGTCAGGAAGACTGCCCGAAGAGGAATAACGTCTGCCCGGACCTGGTCGGCAAACGGGGACTCCGCCAGCAGCATTCCCGCCACGAACGCGCCCAGAATCGGGGATTGATCCAGCGCGTGGGATGCCGCGGCCGCTCCCAGGCATACGCCGAACGCCAGCAGAACGGGAAGGTCGCGGTTCCTAAAGGCGGAAGCCGCGTGCAAGACGCGTGGGATCACGTACGTGTTCAAAAGGAAGATCGCTCCCACAAGTGCCGCCGCTTGTAGGATCCTCACCGAGAAATGCCCCAGCGCCGCCGCCCCAGTGACTTCTTCTCCTAATACGGAAAGCAGAAGAATGAGGGGAACCACGGCTAAGTCCTGCAGAAGCAGGATGCCGAGCGCGTTTCGCCCGGGCAGGCTTTCGAGTTCAGCCCGCTCTGTTAGGATTCTCAAAACGACAGCGGTGCTGCTTAGGGCTACAGCGGCACCGATCACCAGAGCCTCCGCTAGGGAAGAGACAAAGATGCTCGCCACCCAGGTTCCTAGCAGAATGGTGATGACGATCTGCAGCAGGCCACTCATCCAGGGGACGGCTCCGAGCTCTCGCAAGCGTCTCCAAGAGAACTCCAGGCCAATCGTAAACAGCAACAGCGCCACTCCTATCTCAGCCAGAGCCTGCACCTCGGCAACGTTCACGATGAATCCGAATCCACTCGGACCGAGGCAAAGACCGCTTATGAGATACCCGGTCACAGCACTCTGCCTCAGGCGCTCGAAAAGCATTCCGAGCACCAGCGCTACGCTCAAGAGCAGAACGATGTCGGACAAGACGTTCCAGATATCCATCTGTCGTTAGCTGAACATTTCGTCAAGGCCGAGAGGCGGAAAATCGAAGGACGCGCTTACAAGGAACTCTGGGGCCGAAAAGATCAGAGACTCGTTCGGTGAGCCGTGAGCGGCGAGTAAGGAAGTAACAAGAGGACCAGTACAACGCTGAATCAGTCCTCTCCTCAATTGCCGGAAAACTGCTCCAGCAACTCACTCAATCCGGCGACCTCGCTTGTGAGGTCTTCCAGGTCAACTTCGTCACCCTGGATGTCAACGGCGCGAACTTCGGATGGCCCGCAGAAGACCAAAGCCACCGGCTCCTTGAACCCGCCTGCCCACAATCCCCGTCCTACCCGGTAACTGTCGGCCCAGACCTCCTCGATCGGGACAATGGTGAATTCCTTTTCCGCGAAGGGCGTGCCTGCCTGTAGTCTACTCATGCTCGAGCGAATCGCGTCCACGCTGTCCGTAGCGTAACCGGTGAAAGAGCAAACACCAAGAAAATCCAGGCCAGGTGCGCCGGTATGAGGCGGACTTTGCCTCCAGCATCGACTGCAAGAGTCTCGCGTTCAAAATCAGCGCCGACGTCTACGTTGGCAGCCTCCCGTGCCTGCAAAAAGGCAATCAGTGGTGCTAGGAATGCCCATACTACTCCTGTGTCTGCCGGGTCATCGAAGCCCAGTCGGAGGCGCAGGCCGAAGTCTCGCAGTCGAAGAGCGGCAATGATATCCCTGCAAAACCTGAATAGACGGCGCCGAAACCGTGCGCTTTGTAGTGCCCCCAATAATCGCGGCAGCAGACGCGCTGCTCGGCCGCGTTTCTTGCGTTTCTTGCCCTTTGGTTTAGCGGGCTTTTCCCGGGGCTTCCGTCTCTTCAACGGAAACTCTAGGAGGCCGAACATCCATCGCACCGTGAGGTCCGTTCGAAAGGAAGTTTGTCTTCGAACCCGGAAGGCAAGGTCGACAGGCACCGAGAGGAGCGCAATGAGGCCCAGTAGGAGGGCTAGAATCCCCAAGAGCATCTAGTCTCCGGGTGATTCCGACTGCTCTTCGCTTTTCTTTTCCCTGGCCTTGGCAATTGTATCGACGATTCTTTCGAGCACCCGGCCGGTTCCCCGCTTGATTGGTTCCACCTTGACACCGTCTTTGGTGATCACGATGATCGCTACGGGTTTGATGCCGCCACCACCCCCGGTGCCGCTGCCGCCCCCTTCCCCTTTGTCGGCAGCCTTCCCGCTGCCGCCGCCGGCCCCAAAGGCAAAGCCGAAACTGACCAACGGGATCAGGGTGGCGCCTTCCACAGAGATCGGCTCGCCGACTACTGTCTTCGTGTTAAGCAAGCGTTCTATTTCTTCCAGGGTCGTCTTTGCGATCTGTTCTACATCGGCCATAGGTTCCTCCTGTTAAGTTCAATACGGGAGTGCTGCATGATTTGTTCAGCCCGCCTCGCAGGTGAGGCAATCTCCCAGTCCGGGCTCCTAACCCGCATTATCGAATGGAACCCCGGCATCAAACTGACCCGAAAGCCCCGCGGACTGCACCCATTCAGCATTTGCGAATCTCCATGAATTTGGGGGTGCGGTGTCTCCGTGTTCTCGGTTCCCGCACAGCCCTGATGTTCCCAGAATTGACGAGGCTCAATCAACCCGCGCCGGCAGCACGAGATTCCAGCTACCCTCTACGTAAAGGTCCGAAAAGTCCGACTCAAGAGCTAACTCACGGCATGGCCTCCGCTAAGGCACAAACCCACGTTACCCACTCCGCTGAGGAAACCGTCCAGCTCGGTGTCCTACTGGCACGTGAGATGAAACCGCCGCAACTCATCTTGTTGATCGGGGAGTTGGGCTGTGGTAAGACGACACTGGCCAAAGGACTGATCAGTGGAATTGGGGCTGCCTCCGCGAACGATGTTTTGAGTCCGAGCTTTTCGTTGATCCACGAATACGACGGAGACCCTAAGGTCTACCACATCGATCTCTATCGTTTAGACCGTCTGCCGGAGCTCGAAACGCTGGGCCTCGATGACCTCTGGGATCAGCAAGCCATCGTCCTGATCGAGTGGGGTGAAAAATTCGCCGGCCAACTACCCGAATCGCGGATAGAAATCCAGTTCAAAGACCTGGGTGAGAGTGAGAGGGAGATTCGGGTGAGGAGCGCGGGTTAGCTTTGGGTTGGCTTGCGGAGACTCGACCTCATTTGCATCGCTCGGTAGCGTTGGACCCTCGTCAGGGTGGCTCCACCGAGGATTCCTTGTGACCGGCCCGTTCACTCCGTTTGCAATCACCAACGCAGCAACGCCGGCGACATGCGGAGCGGCCATGGACGTTCCTTGGAAGAAGTAGTAGGCGAAGTTACTGACCGCGCCGCTGAAGGCCACGCCCAAACCGTTATTCGTGCTCTGGGCAATCGTCCCGGCCACGTGCGTACCGTGGTTAGTTGTCGTCATTGGCATGGGCGTCGTTGTTGATGAAGTCAAATCCGGGGACGAACTCCGTCCCCGCCAGATCCGGGGCCTGGACGTAAAATTAGGCCGCGGCTACGGCTGCAAACATTCGTCGATATTGGCTTGGCGAACGGCCCCTTCGCGGATGATCTTCCACTGTGGCTCGGTAATATCGACTGTCGTCGCCCCGGGACCGCTGATCGCGCCGCCATCGAGGATCAAGTCGATGCGGCCGTCCATCGTGCCGAAAACCTCAATGCCGCTGCGACAGGTGGGCTTCCCGGATCGATTGGCGCTGGTGGCGATGATCGGCCTCTCCAGAAGGTCGATCAAGCGGTTGGAGACCGTCGCGCTGGCGCAGCGGACGGCGAGGCGGCCGGTGTTGCCCGTGACCTTAAGGGGCAGCTTCGAAGACGACGGAACGATGATCGTCAACGGCCCAGGCCAAAAATGACGGGCCAGCAGATAAAAACGCGAGGTCAGACTCGCGGCGTAGTCCTCCGCCATTTGGAGCGAGTTCACCAGGATGGGAAGTGACCGGTCGACTTGGCGGCCTTTGGCGTCGAATACCGCGGCCACCGCTCGCAAACTGAAGGGGTCGGCGGCAAGCACGTACAAGCTGTCGGTCGGGATGGCTACCACCTTGCCGGCGCGAATGGCCTCGGCGGCGCGCTCGAGCGGCTCGGGGGCGGGAGAGTCCAAAGAGATCTCGATGAGATCAGTGTGCAAAATGGCCGCTCAAAAAACTGCCTATCGCCCCTGCGCGCCGGCTGCCGGCCAGTAAGCTGTCCTCGCAAGAGTCTGATCGTGCCGGCGACGTGGCGCGCGCTTTCAGCGTGCTGTGTCGGGCTTTCGAGCCCGGCAGCCCGCAGTGAAAGTTCTTCGCCTCAAAAACGGGTACAGTCAGTAGAGTTACCGATCTTGGTCGTCTAACCCCTACTGGGAAAAAGTAGTTGAGGGAGCGAAAATCGGATGTTCCCCTTTTTCGCCGAAACTGACTTCTACCACGGGCTGCTAGGGCGAACGGTCACCGTGGGCCCGGTTCCCATGCCGATTCTACCGCATCGCCGAACACGTCTCCAAGAATGATGAGCTTAAATCGGTGAAATGACGCTTGAAATGATACGGCTGAAATCCGGTTTCATAAGGTATTTCCGTCCACCGTTTCCAGTGCCGGCGGCCCCGTCAAGCTAGTGCTTGGTTGCATAATTCACGATGGATGATAGGCCGACAATCCCTGGACCGCTCGGTCGAAAACCCACCCGCGTTCACCCCTTTGGGTGGGGCACAGGCTTGGCCGTACGCCATGACCGCTCACTGGCGTTCGCGGCTCCGAATCGGGCATGGCAAGGGTGTGCGAGAGCAAGGAACTGAGCCTGGAACGCTAGTGACAGGCCAAGTATCCGGCGCGACCGTGGCGCCATGGCCGCTCGGTCGAAAACCCGCCGGTGTTCATCCCCTTGGGTGGGCCTGAGGCTGTGGCAGGACCGGACTCTTGAGGAGGACTAACCGCTCCCTGACGGTCGCGGCTCCGTTTATCTTGGCGAAGGCCCATGGGCACTCCCTCACGGTCGCGGCTCGGAAGACGCTGCGCTGGGAATGCCCCGTGATAGGATGGGATCGGTCTTCGGCTGGGTGATCTACAGATAGCCATGGAGGAGATCCCGCTAACTCTTCGGCTTCTGGCCGTGGTCGGCCTGCTGGTCGCCAATAGCTTCTTCGCCGCTGCCGAAGTGGCGTTGGTTTCGGTTCGCGAGTCCCGCATGCGAGCCCTGGCCAAGGCGGGAGACCGTCGAGCCAGAATGGTAGTTGGCCTGCTGGCGAATCCGGACCGGATGTTAGCGGCGACGCAGCTCGGGGTGACGGTTGCCAGCTTGGGACTGGGTTGGGCCAGCGAGAGCACGGTATATCACGCTATCCGACCGCTGGTTGAGCCGATTTTTCCGCCGCAAAGTGAAGCTCTGCTGCATTTTGTCTCCTTCGCCATTGCGTTCACCGTCATCACGTTCCTGCACATGGTTTTAGGCGAGGTCGTACCCAAGAATTTGGCTTTGGAGCGCAGCGAGAGGCTGGCTCTGATGGTGGGCACACCGCTCGAGCTGTTCGCCCGCGCCAGCGGCTTCTTTGTCTCCATGGTGGAGCGAAGCGCGGAGGCGATCTCGCGGATCTTCGGAGCCAAGCCGGACGGTCGCCGGAAAACCTGCTCGTCGGAAGAACTGAAGCTCTTGCTCGGCGTCGGCGAGGGTGCGCCGGCCGAATCGAGAGAAACGACGCTGAGGCGCGTGGTGGACTTCTACGACCTAAGCGTGAGAGAGGTCATGGTGCCTCGCCAGGAGATAGCTGCCCTGCCGACCGATTCGTCCCTCGACCAAGTAGTCGATTGCCTCGTGCGGGAGAAACATTCCCGCATTCCTGTTTACGACGGGCCTCGGGAGCAAATTGTCGGCGCGATCTACGCGCAAGACATCTGGTCGTTTGTGCAGGGCTCTCGGCGCCGTCAGGTCCTCGAAGGGCCAGCCCCTCCCTTCTCGCTGCGCCGGTTCATTCGCCGCGTCCCTTTCGTCCCCGAGACGAAGCTGTTGCACGAGTTATTGGAAGAGCTTCAGCAGCGGCGCAAGCAGTTGGCCATGGTGGTGGACGAGTTTGGCACGGTGGTCGGGCTGGTGACGGCCGAAGACGCGGTGGAACAGATTGTGGGCGAGATCCGAGAAGAGCACGAGAAACCCCAACCCGCGGAATCCCGACCCCCAGGAGAGCCGATCGAAATCGACGGCATTACGCCGATCCTGGACTTGGCCAGCCAGTACGAGATCGAGCTTCCCTACGATGCCGGCTTTGAAACACTGGCCGGATTCCTGATGAGCCGGCTGGGCCACATCCCGAAAGGCGGGGAAACGGTACTTTACCAAGGGACTACTTTCACGGTCCTTGCAATGAACCACAACCGAATCGCCAAAGTGAGAATCGACCCCGCGGCTCCGCGGGCGCAAGAAACCGAGGAAGCGGACTCGGAATAGTCTGCTCGATGAGCGAGGTGAGACGACAGCAATCCGATAGGGCAGGAACCTCAGTAGAGGAGTGGCGCGGCGGCCGGGAAGGCGGCTTGTTAGCGGTCGCTGTCCGGCTCACTTCCAGCACGAAACCTTCCAGGACTGACTCAACGTGGCCCCCCTAGCCGATCTCAACCAACGAGTACATGACCTCGTCTGGGGTCTTCCCCTGATGGCTCTGCTGATGGGGGCGGGCTTGGTTTTCACGATCGCCACGCGCGGCGTGCAGTTTCGCAGGCTAGGGTTTTCCTTCCGCGAGGTATTGGGGAAGTTGTTCACCCGCGAACAGGGACAGGGGACGGTCACGCCGTTTCAGGCCCTGGCGACAGCGCTGGCCTCAACTGTTGGCGTGGGCAACATCGCCGGCGTCTCGACGGCGATATTCCTAGGCGGTCCGGGAGCTTTATTTTGGCTGCTCGTCTCGGGGCTGCTCGGGATGGCAACAAAGTTTTCCGAGATCGCCGTCGCCTTACACTAGCGCGAGCCGGACGATCAGGGAGTTGTCCGCGGCGGAGCCATGTACGTGCTGTCAAAGGGCCTCGGGATGCGTTGGCTGGGGAGCGCTTTCGCCTTACTCACAGCACTAGCCGCGTTTGGAATCGGCAACATGGTGCAAGCCAACTCTGTCTCGGCGGCCGCCCAGAGTAGTTTTGGCGCGTCCCCACAACTGACGGGGGTAACGCTGGCTTTGATAACCGCTTTGGTGGTTTTGGGCGGCATCCGCCGCATCGTGGAAGTGACCCAGATCCTCGTGCCGCTCATGTGCGCCCTGTATTTGCTGGGAAGTCTCTTCATTGTCGTGCGCTTTCTCGGCCAGGTACCCGAGGTAATCGCAATGGTTCTGCGCTCGGCCTTTGAAGGACAGGCCGCGGTCGGCGGGTTTGCCGGGGCCGGTGCGGCGGCGGCGGTTCGCTTCGGCATCGCCCGGGGTCTGTTTTCGAACGAAGCCGGCCTGGGCAGCGCGCCGATCGTTCATAGCTCGGCCGTGACTGACCATCCCGTTCGGCAGGCCTGCTACGGCATTTTCGAAGTGTTCGTCGACACCCTTGTGGTTTGCCTGCTCACCGGGCTCGTTGTGTTGACTACCGGCGCCTGGGAGTCGGGTGAAACAGGGGCCGCGCTCTCGGCGAAAGCGTTTGAAGTCGGACTGCCGGGCGCCTGGGGTCACCTGATCGCGAGCGGGGGTCTGATCCTCTTCGCGTTTTCCACCGTGATCGGATGGGCCTACTACGGCGAAACCGGGGCGACCTACCTGTTGGGAACGAAAGCCGTCCTGCCCTATCGCCTGCTGTGGGTCGCGTTTGTCTATCTGGGAGCCACCGGGAGCCTGCACTTTATCTGGACACTGGCGGACACGATGAACGGGCTGATGGCGGTGCCCAACTTGATTGCCGTACTTGGATCGTTGCCTTTGCTGAGGAAGCTTACGGGCGAAGTTTTTGGCAAGAAGGCTTGATTGAAACAGACCCCTGCCGACTGCGGTAGGTAGACCGCTTCTTGTCAATCGAACAGCGACGCGACCGCAAGTTCGATGGCAGGATCCTTTGTCTTGAGGATAACCCGCATTGCTCACCACCTGACGGGCCAAGCACGCGATCAGCCCGCCAAACTTTTCGTAAGTATCTGTAAAACAAGGCGTTATGAGGAATTGGCTTTGTTTGGTCATTCTGTTGCTCGGTAGCTGCCCACGGACGCGGACGCTGGAACAGCGCCAGGTCGCGCTACGAGCTACTCTTGTAACCCGGCTGGTCCGAGCCGTCGGATTTTACGGATCCGACCGCCCCACCGTGCTGGAAACCAACTGTAAACTATTGATTCCCTTTGGGTTCGAGGAAATTGGGTTTGTTTGGTAATTTTATTGCCTCGTTGGTTCGCGGCTTCCGACGGCCTGTGCTCGAATGGTCCCCGAATGCTTCGTGTGTACTCAATTACATTGTACCGTGTCAATCCAAGGAGGCCTTGGTGTCAATGTGGTTAAGCTGCTTTTAATGAGATACTTAGGATGCGTGACATCCAGCCCGCATTTCTCATCACAGTCCGCGGTGGATGAGGCGAAAGGCCCGGCGGCCGCGACTCGCGGCGACCGGTACAGTCAGCCAATTTCGCGTCCGGATGTACCCGTAAGTTGTTGATTCTTTGAAGGCGCGAAATTGGTGACATCCCCGCCTCGAGCGGGACTCGTTTTTTTGCGCCGGAAAGTAGCTAAAGACGTTGTCAAGCCAGACAGCGGTTACAAGAGATTGCCGGCGGGGCACGACGATACGTTGGTGGCTATCTGACACACAGGCGCCCGGTGGCGGCCCGCGGCCCAGGAGCCTTTCCCTATTCGCCCGGCGACTCCGGCTGGGCGGCGTTACTCCCGCCGGGCGGCAACGCCGCCGCCGCGCCGTCGCCCATCTCCAAGCGCTCGATCTTGTCGAAACGGCTGGTGATCTTGCCGGCTGAAGTGTGTACTTTATCGACGTCTTCGTGCGCGCGTCGAATGTTCGTCGCCAGGCTGTCCATGCGCGTCTGGAAGCGCCGGAAATCCGCGCCGAGCTTGGTGAGGTGTTCCTGGATGATGTTCACTTGCTCGCGTGTGGCCGCATCTTTGAGGACGGCCGCCGCCGTGGTCAGAACCGCCCAAAGAGTCGTCGGCGAAACGATCCAGACTCTTGCCCCGTGGGCCTTGTCGACGAGCTCGGGGTGGCCGGCGTGGATTTCGGCAAACACCGCCTCGGCGGGCACGAACATGAGGGCGGCATCGGCGGTTTCGCCCGGAATGATGTACTTGGCCGCGATGTCGTCGATGTGGGCGGTGACATCTCTGGCGAATGTTTTTCTTGCGGCCTCACGCTCCGATTGCGGTAGGTCGGTGTTAGTCATTCGGCGGAAGTTTTCCAGCGGAAATTTGGAGTCAATCGGAACATGCCCGCTGGGCTCGGGAAGAAAGAGCATGCAGTCGACGATCTTGTCGTTCGACAGCTTGTGCTGCATACGGTAGCTCCGCTCGGGCAACACATTACGGATCAGCCCTTGCAGTTGAACCTCACCAAAGGTGCCCCGGGACGTGCGATCCGCCAAGATCTCCTGCAGGCTGACGACGCTGGTTGAAAGTTCGGTGATATTCTTCTGTGCCTGGTCGATCAAGGCCAGCCTCTTTTGCACTTCGGCGAACGTGGCCGCTGTCTTTTCGAAACCTTCGGAAAGGCGTCTGTCAACGACCCCTCCGATTTCGAGAAGCCGCTTGTCGGTCGATTCGGTCAGCCCCTCCATGCGGCGGCCCAACTCGTCGGCATTGCGGGCGAGCGCGGCGGCGACTTGATCCCGGACTCGGTCAGCGCCGCTTTGGAGCGTCCCTTGGAGACTCCGATAGCTTTCGGTATGCCGCCGCTCGAGACCCTCCCTCAGCCCGCCGAAGCGTTCCGAGAGGACCTCTTGCAACTGGTGAGCGGCCTGCTGTTGGCCTTCGCGGAAACGGGAAAGCTGTTCGCGCATATCTTGATCCAGACGCCGCACGGCTTCTTCGTTATCCCGCGCTTGCCCGCTCAGTTGCGCGGCCAAGGCTTCGCCGCGCTTACCTTGCTCGTCGAGCCTGGCGTCGAGTCGGGCGAAAGCTCCCTCCATCCCCCGCTGACGGGTCAGCAGGTAGAAGACAAGCGCACTTACAACAAGCAGGGGGATCAGCGCGATGACAATGATCGTCAGCTCGGTCATCATGGTGCCGCGGGAAAATCGGGTACAGCCAGCCAATTCGCTTTAGGTTAAGTGCGTTGTTTCCAGGGCCATAACGGGAGCGAATTGGTGGCAGTCCCCATTTTTCTCTCCCGCACGACTTTCGCCACGGGCTGTTAGGGCTGCGAGAAAAGCGGACGACTCTCGCCCTGCGCGGGGCTTCAGTCCTCGAACAGACTGAGACTCGGTTCCAGCCGCGTGAGCAGCAATTCGCGACGATGAAGCAACTTGGAAAACGCCTCGACTTCCACCGGAGGGCTGATGACGTGACCTTGCACTTCGTCGCACTTCTGGCCTTGTAGGAACTTCAACTGTTCCGGCGTCTCGACTCCCTCGCCGATCACCTTCAGCTCCAGGCTATGGGCCAGCAAGATCAGTCCCGTGGCGATCGCCGCGTCAGCCGCATCGGTGGTGATTTCGCGTATGAAGCATTCGTCGATTTTCAAGGCGCTTATAGGGAAGCGGCGAAGGTGCATCATCGAGGAGTAGCCTGTTCCGAAATCATCGAGCGAAATCTGCACGCCTTTGGTGTAAAGCTTGACCAGCGGTTTGATCGTCGCATCGGCGTTGTCAAGGAGCGAGTTTTCGGTCAACTCCAACTGAAGAAACCAGGGGTCGAGCCCGGTGTCGACCAGCACTTCCGAGACGACGTCGAAAAAGTTGGGTTCCCGGAGTTGGCGGGGCGAGACGTTCACACACGCGCGAATGGGAGGAAAGCCCTGGTTCTGCCAGTCCTTGGCCTGTTGGCAAACCGCCCTCAGTATCCACTCACTGATCGGAATGATCACGCCCGTCTCTTCCGCCACGGGAATGAATTCGCTGGGACGCAGCAGCCCTCTCTCGGGGTGCTGCCAGCGCAGCAACGCCTCGCAGCCGGTAATCAAGCCCGAGGCCAGAGACACAATCGGCTGATAGTGAATGCGAAACTCTTTGCGCTCAAGCCCGCGCCGAAGAGACGTTTCCAGATGCAGCAGCTCACCGTCGCCGTTCGGCATGCCGCGATCGAAGATTTCATAACGGTCTTTGCCCAGAGCTTTCGCGCGATACATGGCCGAGTCGGCGCCGTGCAAGAGGTCTTCCGCCTTCTGATGCCCGTCGGCGCTAAGCGCAATGCCGATGCTGGCAGCGGTGAAGACTTCTTGATCGCCCACCGTAAAGGGCTGCGATAACCCCAACTGGATCCGGTCGGCGATGCGGGTCGCTTCCTTCTCGTCTCGAAGACTCTCGAGCAAAATGGCGAACTCATCGCCGCCGAGTCGGGCGATGGTATCGCTCGGGCGCACGCAGGTTTTCAGCCTCCGCGCCACCGATATCAGCAGTTGATCCCCCCGGAGTGGCCTAGGCTGTCATTGACGACCTTGAAGCGGTCCAAATCAAGAAACAGCAGAGCGAACAACTCCCCGTCGTTTTGGCGGGCCTTGCGGGTGGCGTTCTCGAGCCGGTCCATAAAGTACGTCCGATTTGCCAGGCCGGTCAGAGGATCATTAAAGGCCGCTTGCAAAAGCCTCCTTTCGGACTGTTTGCGGGACGTGATGTCGGTCTGGGCGCCGACCATGCGCACGGCCCGCCCGTGCTCGTCTCGAACCGCAAGACCTCGGTTCAGCACCCAGCGATAACTGCCGTCGGAGTGTAGGATCCGAAACTCAGCCTCGAAATGCGGAGACTGCCCTTCCAGATGTTTGGCCACGCGGGCTTGCAGCGCACTGCGATCGTCCAGGTGCACGCGATCGAACCAGTTCTCGGGACGATTTCCAATCTCGTCATCCGCGAATCCGAGCATGGCTTTCCAGCGGGGAGAGAAATAAATCTCGCTCTTTTGTAGATCCCAGTCCCACAGCCCGTCGTTGGCCACGCGTGCGGTCAGATCGTATCGCTCCTGGCTTCGTTTGAGAGCGGCTTCGGTAAGACAGCTCGCTGAAAGATCAGTGACAATGGCGGTCGCCACCCCATGGTCGTCGGCGCCGCCCGCGGCGAAGATGAGCTCAATGGGGAACTGTGTCCCATCCTTTCGCCGACCAATCTGGCGTGAGCGGGCGGCCTCCCGGGAATCACCGCTGTCCCCAACGAGCTCGGGGATCAAATCCCCCGACGAGTTCTCGAAGCACGACGGCAAGAACGTCGCCATCGGGTAATCAACGGCTTCCTCCGCCCGGTAGCCAAAGATCCTTTCTGCTCCCGGACTGAAGCGGCTGACAATCCCCCGGCGGTCGAAAGCGATGATGCCCCCCGGGGAATGATCGGTGAGCACCTTGCTCAGCCGTTCACTCTCCTGCAACCGGCGGCCACTGACCAGGGCCCGCAGGCGCGACCTCGACCGACCCGTCTCGAGATTCCATACCACTCCGAATAACAGCACGCTTCCAGCGATGCCGCCCAGCAAAATCTGAAGCGAGCGGTTCGAATATCCCGAGAGACCCCGGGCAGGACGCGAGCCGAATACCAGGGTCCAGGTCCGCCCCCCGACCTCAAGGGGGATCATGCGCCGGAACCGGGTGCGGGTTCCCGAGCCGCTCGCAGCCCCCGTCCCCCGCTGATCGTAAAGCAGCGCCGCCGGTTTGAGGTCCCGACCAGCGAATACCTGGAAGTCGAGATCGCCCATGTGCGCCGCCACCTCCTTCATCAGCACCTTGCTGCGCACAAAAGCGCCCAGCCAGCCGCGAACCGAAGAGCGGCGCCGTTCGACCGTCCGCGGGGGTTCGTCTCCCAGGAAAATCGGAAAGAAGGCCAGCAATCCCGGCTCCTGGGATTCCTGGTCCACCTGCCGCCCGGGTACCGGCACGATCGTCATCTCGGCGGAATCGCGGGCTTGCTCAGCCGCCCGACGCACGTCTTCCCAGGAGGTTACCGACGACGTCAGCGGCCGCCAACCGGCCCGGCGCAGCGAAGTAAGTCGAACCGGAAAGCCCGCGCTTCGCGCCTCGCTCGGCGATCGCGAATCGGACCCCAAGCCGCTGGGGGCAAACCGCGGCTCGCCGCTTCCCCCTTTGCTGCCCGGCAGGTACTCCAAGAATACGATGTCACCGAGTGCGGGAGACAGCTTGCCGAAATTGAATTGCCCTATGAAATCTACCCACCTGTCCGGCTGCGTCTCGCCAAAGGTGCGGAAAGTGATTCCCAAGGCTCGCAGGGTGTCCCTGTAGCGATCGACTCGCTCCAGTAAAGCGGACTGCGTGCGCGCAACTTCGAGTTCGAAGCGCGCGCGGTCATGGGCGGCCGCCTGCCCTTTCACCGTGTACCAAGTCAGCCCCGTGGCTAGCAGCGCCGCCGCCAGCACCAACCAAGCAACGACAGGATCACCCGGACGAGGCTCGCCGGCCTTCGGATCGCTGCCCCGGCTCTCAGCTACAGCACGCCGCGCGATCCGCGGCGCTTCCTCGACCAGCCGGAGGCACTTCCTCCAGAGACCCCGCATAGAGTCAGGCTCTTACCTTCACGACTTATACAAACCCACAACAAGCGCCTTCTTGCGAAGGCCGACAGGCGGCACTGTGTAGCGCCTACCTTACCACCTTGCTCTCGATGGCGTATGCCCCTACATAGTACTAAGATACTATGGAAGTTAACCAGTCGTACAAAAAAGTACTAGAAAAAATTAGAGCTTCGCCGATATAATTCGCCACTCGTAATCGCCACAAAATTGCCGGCGCGTCTGTTAAGTCCTTTTGTTTCTATCCATTGCCGGCAGGCTCGCTCCTCGGGAATGAAGCTCGCCACTACTTCGGCTGCTGCCAGCGCTCCAGCTTTGAATGTTCCGTCCGGCAGGAGCACTATTGTTCAAATTAGGCCCGAAAGTGCCTTATCGGACAGGCTAAGCCCTTATTTTTCAATGTCCGGCTACTTGCAATTGAACAGCTTGCGGGAAAGTGAAACGGGCCTCCCGCTGGGCGGCTTTCTGGGCGGGATTCCGCCTCGGTACCGACAGCGCTACTGGGCCATCCAGCCGCCGTCGATGACGATGTCGGTTCCGGTGATGAAGGCCGCCTCGTCGGAGCAAAGAAACGCGGCTAAGGAACCGACCTCTTCCACTCGCCCCCAGCGACCGAGGGGAACACGGGCGAGGACCTGAGCGTTTTTTTCGACATCTTCGATCAAGGGTTTGTTCATCTCCGTGGCAATGGGGCCGGGGCTGATCCCGTTGACGGTTATGCTGTAAGGCGCCAGTTCGAGCGCCAAGGATTTGGTCAGGCCCAGCAAGCCCGCCTTGGTGGCGCTATAGGCGATCCGATTGGGCAAAGAGATGTGCGCCATGATGGACGTGATGTTGATGATGCGTCCGAACTTTTTCTTTCGCATGCCGGGAACAAAAGCCTGGCACATGACGAACGGCGCGGTGAGGTTGGTATCAACGATCCGGTCCCAATCTTGTCGCGTGAATTCCTCGAGCGGTTTGCGGATATTCATTCCCGCGTTGTTGACCAAGATGTCACACGCGCCGAGTTCCCCGCTCACCTGGCCGGCCACGCGCTCGACGGCGCTTTCGTCAGTGACATCGGCCGGGCATACCTCCACTCTGCCACCCTGTTCGTGAATCGCTGCCGCAACCTCTTGCAGCCGTCTCTGATTTCTTGCCAGCAGCGCAACCGCCGCACCCGCCCGCGCAAGAGATTCCGCGATTTGTCGGCCTATTCCACTACTGGCGCCCGTGATGACGGCTACCCGACCTTCGAGACGGGATGGACTCAACACAACCTCCTTGCCGGCAATGACCGAATGTATACCACAAAGCCCGGACGCGTGCTCCCCGATTGTCAAGAAAGGCCAGGCTCAGTGCCTTGCTCTCGCACACCCTTGCCATGCCCGATTCGGAGCCGCGAACTCCAGTGAGCGGCCATGGCGTAGGGCCAAAGCCCGCGGCCCACCCAAGGGAATGAAAACCGGGGGGGGCGACCGAGGCCCAGGGATCGCCAGCCGATAGACGATCGTGAACTTATGCCGCCAAGCACTAACCCGCGTATCTCAGGGCGCCTTTGCGGCGCGGCCACCCTGTGGGAAGAAGCTCCCCCCTTCCGGATCATCTCGTATTGGACAATTCTGAGAGTTGAACACTACAATCGAAGGGAATAACCTGGGGCGGCGACGTTGAAATTAGCGTCCTGCCTCAGCGCTGCTATGCGCCGGGAGAGATGGCCGAGCGGTCGAAGGCGCACGCTTGGAAAGCGTGTGTAGGGGAAACTCTACCGAGGGTTCGAATCCCTCTCTCTCCGCCATTGTTTTCTTTCTCTTTTCTTTGCAGTCACTTATAGAGGTGATATGATCTTGGTGCCCGTAGTTGTGGCGTTTTGGGCACCAAGGGCTTCCTCCGTGGGGGCCTGTTTTTTTGTTTCCAAAGGAGAGTCCCCCATTGAGAACCGGCAAGCGGGTCAGGATCATCAAGAAGATTCGGGAGGAAAGCGGCCGGTGGCGATTTGTCTATCTGCAACGCAACGGAAATCGCTACGTTTGGGACGCCCGGCCGGGTACCGGCGGCCACCTGGAGCAGCAGTTTTCCGATCGCCTACCGCTTGTACCTGCCCCAGCCTTGGGCCCACTGCATTTCATAAATACACTTACGTTTCGGGCGAGTGCAGGCGGGCACAGCATGCTGTGCCCCTACAGCTATGTTGGGCACCTGGAAATGCAGGGGCGCGGCAGGCCGAAGTTCGCGACCGTCCACCCGGCTTCTACATATACGTGACCGTACTTGTGAGACGGACTACTTAGGTAAGCTAGTGCTTACTTCCATGAGTTCGCGTATTTAAAAAGGCCTTCCCCGAAAGATCATACTGCCGTCTGTCTGGCCCGGAAGTGCTTTGTTCACAATGTCTTCTGAGCCGCGACCGTGCGGGAGCGGTCCCTGGATTGCCGACCCATAAACGATCGCGAACTTATGGAAGTAAGCGCTAGTCGCAGGCCTCAGCGCGTAGTGGCTCGGCTGGCCGGCCATCCCACTGGAACCGTTCGACGATTTCGGCGACACTGCCTTGGGCAACGATGCGGCCTCGGTCGAAGAATGCCGCCCGGTCCGCCAAGGCGCGGGCCGAGTCAGCATGGTGAGTAACAAGGATTTTGGCCTGCGGCAACTCTCTCAAGATCGAAAGCAAGTTGGCCCTGGAAGGGGGGTCAAGGAACGTGTCCGGCTCGTCGAGAAGAAGGACAGCCGGGTTCATGGGCAGCAGTCCGGCGAGCTGCACCAGACGCTTCTCGCCCGCGCTGAGGTTTTGGGGTCGGCGGTCAGCCGCCGACTCCATGCCGACTCGTTTCAGCGCCGAGTGGCAAAGCTGCTTGGCCTCGGCCGGATTGACGCCCGAGTTCAGGGGCCCGAGGGCGACGTCGTCCAGAACGGTGGACATTACCAACTGATCGTCGGGGTGCTGAAACAGCAGGGCGACGTTTTGGCGAGCCAAGGCTAGGGTTCCCTTTTCCAGGCGATTTCCGCAGATCGTGATCTCCCCTTCCCCCTCGAGGAGCCCAAGCAGCCGAAGCAGGAAAGTGGTCTTGCCGGATCCGGTAGGTCCCAGGAGAGCGACCGTCTCTCCCGGGGCCAGAGAAAAGTCGACGCCGTCCAGACCAAGCGTACCGTCCGGGTACCGGTAGCGAAGTCCGGAAACCTCGATCAGCGGTGGTCTCATAGCGCTGAAAAGCCCTCGGGCCCAAATACTTGGGAAGCAAACTGCAAGAGTCCGAGCAGCGCGAAAAAGACGAGCAGCAACGTCCAATCCCATCCCCCGAAACGTGCTGTTTCGAGGGACATCACGCGGCCTCGAAACCCACGAGCCAGCATGGCCCGGTGCACTCGCTCCGCGCGGTGATGGCTGCGAAGAAAAAGCGAGCCGACCGTAGCGGCCGCCGCTTCCCACAGCCCTCGCCGGTCAGGCTGGGGCGCGCGGCACTGCCGAGCCCGCCGCATACTCTTCGCTTGCTCGTAGACGACGGAAAGATAACGATAAAGAAAATGGACGACAGTGAGAAAAAAGTAAGGTACGCGGAGCCGGTCAAGAGCGTGTAACAGAGTGGGAAACGGCGTGGTGGCCAATAGCAGAGTCGCGGCGCAAGCGGACAGGTAAGCGCGCCAGAAAATCGTCAAACCGCGAGCGGGATCACCACCGAACAGGTTCACTACGACCACCCCGGCCACAAACGGCGCCACGAGCAAGCTCCGCAACAGTAGGCGTCCCAGAGGCAACTTCGCCACGGCCGCGCCGGCCATCAGCAAAATGAAGCAGCCCAAATAAAAGACGGGATAGGCGGGATCGGCGAGCGACAGCGACAGCAAAAGGCTCATCGTCGCCGCGATTTTGGCGATCGCGTGCAGCCGGTGAAGGGGACTGGTTCCTTGCGCCCAGTGTTCCAGAGTGAAACCGTGCACCCCTAGCCCGCCTTGCTCCGGGGAAGCGAGCGTCCCCAAAACACCCCCAGCCCGCACAGCAGACCCACTCCCAGCAGGCCCGCCGAGAGCCGTGCAAACCAGACAGATTCGAAGAATCGAGTTTCGTAATCCGCAAAGGGGCTCCAGGCCTCCTCCTCAACAGCAAGGTCGGCGAACCCGAGGGCTCCAGCGACGCTTTCGAGCGCATCGGGAGCACCTGGAACAAGTAGGACCCGCAACGCAAGGACCGCCACGGTCATACCCCCGAACAAGACGGCAATCCGTTTCATCGTCCCGGCAGTTCGCCGGCGTAAACAAAAGCGGGATCCAATCGCTCCATCGCGGCCAAGCCGGCAGTCGTTATCAACCCCTCGGCGATTCCCAACAGGGCGTGAATCGCCAACATCGACGTGAAGAGCGAAACGGGAGGCGCGACTTTCGAGAAACTCAACTCAGCCGAAGCCAACAGAGCCACGGCCATCAAAGACATCCAGGCGCCCAGAAAAGCTGCCGCGCGACGGGTGCGGGCGCCCGCTTTGCGAGACCCCCTCAGCGGCAGGTAGGCAACCCAGACGCCGACAACCGCAAGGTTCAAGACGTTAGCCCCCAGGGCGAGGACGCCGCCGTCTTGGAAAACAAGAGCCTGCACGACCAAAATTGCGGTCATCACAACCGTAGCAGCGCTCGGGCCGAGCGTGGCAGTCAGCAAGGCGGCCCCAGCCAGGTGGCCCGACGTTCCCACCCCCAAAGGGAAATGGATCATCTGAGCGGCGAAAACAAAAGCGCCCATCACGCCCAGCAAGGGAGTCCTCGAGGTCTCGAAGTAATTCTGAGTCCGGCGCAGGCAGTAGCCTACAGCGGGGACAGCCGCCAGCGCGGAACCGGCCCAGACAGGGGTCGAAAGGAAGCCGTCGGGAATGTGCATCAGGGAGGCGTTCCCAAATTAGCACGAATCTAAAATTCGTGCCACTGCCGAAGCCGGGTCCCGCGCCGCCACAGCGCGGAGCGGGGGCGAGGTTCGAGTCTTAACCCGCTTTCCTCACCACCTGACGAGGCGAGTTGCGTGAGAGGCTCCTCAGTACAGGGCACGCGCGGATCAGCGAGCGTTTCTTGAATAATGCGGGCGTACTTGCACCCTACGTTGAGTACGGCGAGCAAGTGCAACGAAAGTAATGGCGGGCCTGGGTTAGGTCAGCGTCTCAAAGGTCTCCCTTATCGGCTTCGATGGGATTCGCTGGTCTGCGCTGCCGGGTTCGCTCGGAACCCGAGACAGGTTGCCGGAACGAAACTCAATGCTGGCCCAGTTTCACAGACCGGGCCCCGTCCTCGTACTCCGTGCGATAGCGCAGCTCCGAGGCCGCCCCCGCCGCCGAAATGGCGAAAACCCGCACGACGGGCGGCGGATCCCGGTCGAAGATGTAGCCCGGCAGAACGATACGGAATCCCGCTTGCTCCAGCGACGGGGCCGCGAACTTCTTCACAAGCCTGGGCCGGCGCAGGGCCGTGTGAACTCCATGATTTGCTTCACCATCCACGAAGACCGACACCTGATCGGCGGGCCTGAGATGCGCCTTATCGAACGCCCATCCGCTCACCCGTGTGTAACCCCTGCGTTGTCGCACCTGACCGACCGCCCCGCGCATCGCCCCGGGAACGATGCGGATGGTCTCACCAGTCGAAGATACGATAGATTCTTCCTTTCCGGACTGTGCCTGCACGAGAGAGTACGCGATATGACCCTTTTTTCGGAGCGACGCCAGGCTTGGTCTATCCTCTGACCCCGAGATGACGAAGACTTCTACCCGGTTTGAGCCTTCCTCAAAAACTGTCTCGGGAACCATGGCTGTAAACGACCAGGGACCCTCGGGACCCTTGTAGGTTCGAGTAACGGCCTCGATCCTGCCATTCACTGTCACCGCCAGATGTAGGTGCTCGGCGGCGCCTCGACCAGCATTGATACGGCCGACTATATGGGCTGGAATGAAAGGCCCGTCAAGATCTACTTCTGCGAAGCTCCACTCCTCCTTCAGTTTCAACTCCAGGTCCAACGTGCCGGCATAGGGTATCTGGTCGATCTTCTGTCCGACCAGGGAACGAAATCGACCAATGCGGTAGATACTGCGGGGATCTTCGCCCGATCCGAACAAAGAAATCTTCCGATCGACCGTGACCGCCAGTCCCTCGAAGCCAGCGCTAAACACCAGAGGCTCCATACGATCGTATTCCTGCCTGAAGAAGAGCTTCCGAGATCGCTCCGGGTGGGAAAATTCGAGAACGGAACGGCCGTCCACGGCCCACGACAGCTCGGCTCCCAGGACATGAGCGATGGTTGGAAGGACATCGATGATTTCGACGTTTCGGTCACTTACAACGGTCGTCCGCTGGTGAGGAATCTTCACGAAGAGCGGCACGGGCAAGATGTCCGCCCAGGTCTTTTCCCGCGCGACGCGACGTGGTTCGTTGGGCAAAAAACTCGCGCCGTGATCAGCTACGACGATGACCAGGGAGCGATCGTAGAGCCCCACCTCCCGGAGTCTTGTCAGAAGTGTTCCAAGTAGCCGGTCTGCGTACCCGACCTGAAGAAGATGACGCTGAAAACTCTGAACCGTTTCCCATTCGTCACTTCCCCACTTGTACCCCCCATATCCGTGGGGACGACGAGGCAGATCACTGGGACCGTATCGTTTCCCGGAGGGCAGATACCTGTAAGGTATGTGTGGGAGCTTATCGTTGTGTAGGTAGTACAGAACCGGACCGTCAGTGGGCTCGATCCAGTTGACGAAGCGGGAAAAAATCCAGCCCACATCGTTCCTTCTACGCCTCAGGTCCCCGAGAGGCATGATCTTCGGTCTCGGCTCGGCCCTGGCGAAGTCTCGCATGGTGGCCGTCACCGACGGAAAACCCTCAGCCAGATCCGCAGGAAGGATCAGTTGAACGTACACCCACCAGAGGTCGGAGAGCGCACTTCCGACGCGCTCTTCAAAACTCTCCCCCGGTATGGGCGTGTGACATAGCTCCTCCGGGCAAATAGCCATCGAGCTCTCGAATACCCGTAGCTCATAGCTCTCACCCAGCCACCTAAACAGATTGTCCGGATAGTTTGCTGGTACGACATTAACAACCTCTTTGGTATACCGGCCAGTCAGGAGAGCGGGGAGCACATTGAAGGTGAAGTCTGACACCGTGCTGGCATTGCGGAACCAGTGGGAATCCCGCGCCAGCGCGGCAAAGTTCGGATACCGAAAAGCATTGATCTGCCGATGTTCATCCATCAGCGAGGAAGTCGGAAGCTCGTCGAACACGAGAAGCACGATCGCGATATCGGATGAGACGCCTCCCCGGACCGCGGGCAGCTCCCGTTCGACAAAAAGGAGGTCCGACACCGGGGGCCGCAACAGGAACAGCGCCGGGAACACCACGATACTCGGCCAGAGAAAAGTGAAAAAGCTCTCCATCAGGCGCACTCGGCAAGAAGCCCAACCTACGGGTAGGCCCACAAGCAGGGCGCCGACGACGAGAGCAAGCCCTGGGCCGCCAAATAGCGTCTTGAAGGCTTGAAGAGCTATTGCGCCAACTAGGAGCCCGGTTGCCAGCTGATGCACGTAGTCCCCTGCCCGCCGATGAAGGAAACCGGCCACGGTCCCGACCAGAACCGGCAACCCAGGAAAAACGAGGCACAAGATAGCTACAAGAACCAACAGATCTGCGGGACGAAGGCGGTGAGCAACCAGGAAAGCCGCGTTTCCGGATAGCAGGTCGAACAGCGGCTGGGCTACAGCGAAGCCAAACAGCGCGAAGATGTGCAGGCTCCTGGGGAAACGGCGGCCCATCTTCATACCCTGCCCTGCCCACCCAGGTTCACTCGGCAATCCGTCATCACTAAAAAAGAGCCGCGAAAGCAGGCTTTGTAGCGTTGTGCGACGGGATGTAATGGGAACGTGAAAAGAGTCCACCAGTTTGATGCTCAATGCTTACCTAGCTTTAGCGTCCGAGAACCGTCCTCGTACTCTGTGCGATAGCGCAGTTCCGAAGCTACCTCGGCCGACGAAATGGCGAAAACTCGGACCACGGGCGGCGGATCCCGATCGAACATGTAGCCCGGCAGAATAACGTGGAAACCCGCTTGCTCCAGCGACGGGGCGTTGAACCCCTCGACCAGGTCCATTCGGCTAACGGCCGTGTGTCGGCCATGATCCGCTTCACCATCCACGAAGACCGCCACCCGATCGGCGGGCCGGCGGTGGGACCCATCGGACGCCCAGCCGCTAATCTGCGTGCGCTCGTCCCGCTGAAGCACGACGTCGACGGCACCGTCCATGGCCCCGCTTACGATGCGGACGGTGGCGCCGCTCGGGGAAACAATAAACTCCTTCCCGGTGAGTCCGTCCGCGCCTTCGGCAAGGGAGTATCTTATCGGCCGCGCGCCTTTGCCTAGGCGCCGCCTCCTTGAACCGTCGTCGTATTCCGGCCGATATTCCAGCTCCGCAGCTACGCCGGCCGAGGAGATGGCAAACACTCGCACCACGGGCGGCGGATCCCCCTTGAAAATGTGAGCCGGCAGACTGATGCGGAACCCCGCTTGCTCCAGTATTGCGCTCTTGAACCCCTCGACGAGGTCGCTTCGGCTGACCACGGTGTGCCTGTAATGATCGGCTTCACCATCCACGAAGACCACCACCTGGCCGGCGGGCTGGCGGCGGGCCCCATCGGACGCCCATCCGCTAAGCACAAAGGTGTGCCACAACCAGGCGTGGCGCTGCACGACATCCACCGAACCCTCCATAGCGGCGGGAACGATGCGGATGGTCCTGCCGGCCGGCGAGACGATGATTTCCTCCCGCGCCCCGGACGCGGCTTGCGCCAGGGAATAGCGCAGAGCATCTTTCTTTTTCTCAGGAATCGAGGCTAGGCGGGGCCCTTCCGATGACGCTGAAATGACAAAGACCTCCACCTGGTTCGAGCCTGCCTTGAAGACTGTTCCCGGAACCATCGCCGTAAAAGAACTTCCCGGACCTTCGTAGGTCTGGGTCACAGCCTCGATCACGCCGTTCACCGCCACTGCCAGATCCAGACGGCCCAAGGAGCCGTTTCCGGGATCGATGCTGCCCGAAACAGGGACCGGAAGAAAGCGCCCCGCCTCATCCGCTTCTTTCTCGAACGCCCACTCGTCCTCGAGTTCCATCGCTAGACCTGAAGGCACAGCAGAAGCCACCTGTTTGATCCTGCGACCTACCAGAGCGCCAAAGCCATCCTGGGCATCTCGCTCCAAGGCCCGCCGCGCGAAATACCTTGCCCTTCGAGGTTGCCGCCGCTCATGCGCGGACTGGGCAAGGTAGCCATGGAGCCTCGTGTCAGGCCCGGCTATTTGCAGCACGTGAAGCAAGATGTTTTCCAAGTCCCGACGCGCCTTCCAATCCGAATCCGCCCTCATACTCGCCAACTGCACAGCTGACTCTATCCGCTCCGACGCCTTGATCCGCGGGGACTCACTCCCTGGCTGCAAACCCACCAGAGTCGCCTGGATGCCCAAATAGACGACGAAAACCAAGGTGACGTACCGGGGCCACCGTCGCAGATACTCGCCGCAAATCACAACGGCCGGGATAATGGTGAGAGAAGCCCACCAGAACCTATCCGTCTCCGCCGGCAGCACGGTAAAGAACAAGAACACCGCCCAAAACACCCACGACAACAGGCGCAGCCTCTTGCGGCGCCGGGAAACGAAAGCCAGGGTCGCTGTGACAAGGTAAAGGGCGCCCGCCGGCCAGTGGCACCAAGACGGATTCCAGCCTTGAAGGTCTACGGAGAACTCGCCGAGATACAGCCAAATGGCACGGGGCGAGATGGCCAGAGTTCTGGTCAAGAGATCAATGTCTCGATAAAAATAGCCCTCATAAAAGTGAGTAGCGTTCCAGACGAGGTCCGAGGAAATCACGACGGCCGCAACCGCATGCATCATCAGCCATTTCCCTTGAAACAAAGACGCCCGACGCTCAGGATCCGCCAAGGTGTGAAGCCACAGAATCGGGAAGAGCAGGATGGCCGTTTCCTTGCTGAGGTAGGCGAGACCCAAGGCAGTGCCCAACATGGCGAAGTCCCCGTAGGTCTGGGTTTCCGTGGCCCGAAGGTACAGCAACAAGGCTAGAGTCGCGAAGAATACCAGCAGAAGCTCCGGCTCGAAGGCGTACGACCAAGTGTGGTGGAAACGGTCAACCGCCAGCAGAGCCGCCGCCCACAAACCCGCGCGCACCGAGCACACCTTCTTGCCCAGCAGGAAGATCAGAAAGACGTTCGCCGTACCGAGTAGAACATGAAGGATGCGCAGTCCGAAGTCACTGTTGCCAAAGAGATCGCCACTGATTTTCACGACGTAGACGGTTAGCAGGGGATGGTTCACCGTTTGCCAGACCAACCGCAAGTTTCCCGGGCCGCAAGTCGATCGCCTCGGCGCGGGCGATGATCATGGATTCGTCATAGTTGAGGTTCCCGATCCAAGCGCCGAGCAGTCTTAAACCGGCGGCGACAGCCAGGATGACCCAAAGGGTTCTGGGAAAGCGCCGGCTCACGTCAACTCGTCCTGAGAAAGCACGAAGCAACATTCTTCGTTTCATCCATTGGGCCTTGTTCAACGCACCCATCGCGGCATCCCGTGACGTTACGACAAACGGCTTCGCGGTTCCATCAAGCGTGTGATAGCGGGAGGGGTGACGTTTGGGCCTCAGTGATTCCCCAACCGGAATTTCCGGGCCCCGTCCTCGTACTCTGTGCGATAGCGCAGCTCCGAAGCTACCCCGGCTCCCGGTGTGATGTCTCTTGGGGTCCTACCCTGCGTGCCTCGCATAGAGGCAGTGGCGCCAGGACTCATCGCCCTTTCCCGAGGGCTGGCGAGCATACCGCTCAACAATCTCGAAGTCATGAGTTCCGAGGGTGTCCTCGATGGTCTGCTACGTGAAGCTATGAGGGTGCTGTATATCGAAGATTTCTCCGCGGCTCGTTTTCTCCCATCGGGATACAGCGATCCCGTCGGGATAGACATCGGTCCCGAAGTAAACAATATTCGGCTGACCGAGAACCCGTTTGATCTCCTCCAGGACGACGTGATAATTCGCCACGTGATCGAGCAGATTTGAACAAATGACAACGTCGAAGAATGCATCTTGAAACGGTATCGATTCGCCTACTCCCTGGCGATAGTCAACCGACGGATTGTTCGCCCTCTCGAAATGCTGTTTATAAAAATCAGCTAACGGGTCAACCGCGTATCGGTCACCGCCTTCCATAAAGACAATGGCGTCTATCACAGCACAACCAACCTGGAGCGCGCGATAATTCGGTTTGATGTCGTAGAGGGGTAACCGGTGCATGATCTGTTCCGCGAACGAACGATATCCCCGCTCTTGAGCTAAGAATTCCTCCTCTTTCAGCGAAAGCCAGAAGTCCTTTTCCTCCTGATTTCCGATTTTCCAACGGTCGTGTTCGCTGTCACTGACTTCCCACTTCATCGATTCTCCCTTATTTTGAAATGATCGTTTTTCGAATCGTATGACAATAAATACGACATTTAGATCTTCGCGACCACGCTTTTATCTGAGTATAACGGGCGCTGAGTACGTGATGCTTCAAGTGACCCACCCAGGTTAGGGCGATGATCATCCGATCCCGCCGCAGGCACCGATCACCCGAGCCGCACTGCCGGGCGCCGCCGTCTCTGCCGGCAAGAGTTACGCCTTCATCGCGGGTGGTTTGCGTCACGATTTCATTTTGGCCATCCTGACACGGGTAGGGTAGCCGAAGCTACGGCTCCGATGCAAGGTTTTCGTTTTGCTGTTGCAGGCTTCTGGGAAAAGAGAGGCCGATCTTGATTCCCCACCGGCCCGATCAGCCGGGGTTGTTTGGCAATCCATCATCACCAGAAAAGAGCCGCGAAAGCAGGCTTTGGGGCGTTGCGATGGGAGCTTATGGGAACGTGAAAAAGAGTCCGCCAGTTTGATGCTCAATGCTTGCCGAGCTTTAGCGTCCGAGAACCCTCCGAGTACTCCGAAAGATAGCGCAGCTCCGCGGCTATCCCGCTCGCCGAGATGGCGAAGACCCGCACTATTGGCGGCCGATCCCGCTCGAAGAGCAACCCCGGTAGGATGACGTCGAAGCCGGCCTGCACTATGGATGGAGAGACGCAAGCCTTGGCGAGGTCGCTTCGGCTGACCACGTCGTGACCGTAGTGATTGGCTTCACCGTTGACGAATATGACTACCTGATCGGCGGGCCTGCTGTGTTCTCCATCGGAGGCCCAGCCGCTGACCCGCGTATGTGCTTCCTGCTGACGCACGGCATCGACGGCGCCATCCATCGTGCCGGGCATGATGGCAATGGTCTCTCCCCCTGGGGAGACGATGGACTCCGAGCCGTCTTGGTTCGCCAGAAGAGAGTATCTGATCTCGCGCTTGCTCGCGCCCAGGCGTCGCTGATGCGGGCCGTCGGCGTACTCGGAACGATACCAGAGCTCGGAAGCTACCGATGTCGTCGAGATCGCAAATATGCGCACCATGGGCGGCTGATCTTGCTCGAAGATCGGCTCCGATAAGACGACATCAAAGCCGGCCCGGGCCATCGATGGGGAGCCGAACCCGTCGACGAGGTCGCTTCGGCTGACCTCTGTGTGACCATAATGATCGGCTTCGCCATTGACAAAGATAGCTATCCGATCGGCAGGTGTACGGTGTGAGTTGTCGGACGCCCACCCGCTAAACCGCGTACGCCCTTCCCGCTGCCGTACCACATCGACGGCGCCATCCATGGCGGCGGGAACGATGGGTAGTGGGGTCTTAGCGTGGCGATGAGGGACTTAGGCTTTCGCTGGCCGCTCCTCTGAATCATCTTCCGCCAGAACTAAGTGAATAGGGCCTACCAGCTCTCGGTAGGCCTCCAGATGTTTGCCTAAGAGGTTGTAGAGGGCCAGAGCGTGCTCGGCGGTCATGCCGATGTGCGTGTATTCTTCGACTTCCATGCTGTCTTCTGTTGCGCTCAAGATCGACCCGAACGACAGCTTAATGCCGAAGGTTCCTGCGGTGACGTTGGCGAAGTCACAGAAGGACGGCGGTTGGTCTGGCCTCTTCTTGATCGCCACCTTTCGGGCTACGGTCGTCTTCGTCTTGAGGTGAGCCATCACATTGCTCCGTGCTTCCGCTCGATGTAGGCATCGAGTGCCAAACCTGTACCGCCGCTGGGGAACGTCACAAGTTTTCCTATATTACGGGCGTGGTTTTCTGCCGCCACGATCTGTTCTCGGAAGAAACTTCTAGGGGCCTGGGTAGGGCGATAAAAGCTGCTCGTATCGCGTTCTGGTAATAGCGGACGCCCCCAATGGATCTTGTCATTACCAAAAGGCCGCACGTTCATTCTGTCCGGCGACAGCGTCGCCACCCATTCGGCCAACTCACTAAACGGCACGAACCGCACGGCAAGCGCAACATCAAAGGCTGAAGCAATCCTTCTCAGCGTCGTCACGCTCGGACGCCCATACTCAGGAGACTCCAAGCGAGAGATCATATTCTGCGTCATTCCAGACGTTTCGGCGAGCTGCTCCTGGGTCCAATCCTTCGTGCGGCGCATTGCCCTGATCTGGAACCCTATGGCTTTTGCACTGTGGGACTCCACGAAACGCTCGCGAGCCCCCTTGGAGCGGGACAATCTACTCCAGAGATTTGCTAGCTTAGATGACAATCTCGGTAGTTGTCGCTGCATGTAGGTCGAGTTCACGCTTCCGGCTTCTGGCCGTCTTGATGGCGTTCTTGGGAGCATATTTGGTTTTACCCCGCCCCTTTCCATGTGTCTTTGTTGCGCCTACCAGCATCGAGAATTGCTGCTGTTCCGGTCCGAAGGTTCCGAAAATCCGATATTCGACGTTGGCATGGTTGAAACGGATTTCATGTAGGCCGCCGCGCATCGGACCAAAGTAGGGACGCTTCCAGTCTCCTACGTGGCTGATGCGGAGATAGGCGACCACGTCTTCCAGCTCATCACGCGCACCACCTTCGAGATCGTCAATCCAGCGCTGGACATCCGGTACACCCGAGGGCGTGACGTAGCCGTGGAATCGCCACTCCTCACCCATTAGTGTATCACAAAAACTATATAAGGAAACCCTTGCATTTCATATACTTTTTGCGATATACTGGAGTTAAGTTTATGATACAAAACAACAAAAGCCAGCCGTCGATTGACAAGCTGGCCTTCGCGGGGAGTTGGCAGAGCGGTCGATTGCACCCGCTTTATAAGCGGTCAACGGCTCAGCCGTTCGCGGGTTCGAGTCCCGCACTCCCCGCCAGTTCAACTAATTTCCCCACGGGTAGCGCTAACTACCCGCAGGGCACATCCTCGGGCCAAGGCCAAAGGACAGGGTTGTGACACCCACTGTCATTTTGGCTCAAAGGCCCGCAGAAAGGCAAGGCCAAAATGACGTGCCATTCGTGTTCTGTAGCCTGCGTGAAGGCCGGGAAGTACGGACGGGAGCGCATTCAGCGCTACCTTTGCAAGCAGTGCGGCAAGCGCTACAGCGAACCGCAGGACAAGCCCCTAGGCGACGTCCGTCTACCCGACGAGAAGGTCCGAATGATCCTTCATTGCCTCGTGGAGGGCAATTCCGTCAGGGGTACCGCCCGTCTCTGCGAGGTTCAGAAGCGAACCGTCCTCAACATCCTCAAGGCTGCTGGCGGGAACTGCGAGCGGCTTCTGGAACGCCGCATTCGGGATGTGCCGGTTGAGGACGTCGAGATCGATGAGGCGTGGACATTTTGCCTAAAGAAGGAACGGCGCAGAACCCCGGAAGAGAAAACACGAGACGACATCGGCGACCAGTATGTTTTCATCGCAATCGAAAGCTCCAGCAAGCTCGTACTCTGCTGGCAGCTAGGACGTCGGGAAACCTGGAACACCCGCAGGTTCATCCGCAAGCTGCGTAGGGCCACCGCCCCTGATCGGTTCCAACTCACTTCGGACGCTTTCCCGGCTTATCCCGACGCGGTCGCAGCGGCCTTGTACGACCGGGCCGATTACGCCCAGTTGATAAAGCTCTATGGCCGTCTTCCGGGGGCCCGGGGAGACTACTACCGGCCCGCCAAAATAAAGGGGGCCATTTCAGCCGAGATAATGGGGATGCCCGCCCCGAAGCGAATATGCACGAGCCACGTTGAAAGGAAGAACGGCACGCTCCGGCAGTGGTGCAAGAGGTTCACGCGGTTAACCTACGCCTTCTCAAAGAGCCGGGAGAACCTACGGGCGGCGCTGGCGCTGCACTTCGCGCACTATAACTTCTGCCGGATTCACGGCTCGCTGCGGGTTACGCCAGCAATGGAAGCTGGGGTGGCAGATCATGTATGGAGTCTGCCAGAATTGATTGCAATATGATCGGCAACTTGGAAACACACATTGCTGAGACCGAAAATCTCAGGCTTTCTGCGGAGCGCCAAATTGAGGGATGGGTTGCCAGCGTTTATGACAAGGACAAAGCCGACGCCTGGAAGAGCCCGCAATTCCTCGCCAGCGAGACAGAAGCCAAGAACGAAGCCAGAAATGCTGCGGCCCAACGCCTTGGGAAAAGCCCAGAAGATTTGGACCTTGCTTGGAAAAAGGAGCCTAACCCATCTCCACACTAAGACCCCACTACCGAACGATGCGAATCGTCTCCCCGTCCGAGGACGCCAGGGACTCCTCGAGAGTGTCCGGATCAGTCGCCAGCGAGTATCTAATCGCTCTCGCGCTTTTACCCAGGCGCAGTCTCCGGGATTGGTCGTAATACTCCACCCTATAGCTAAGCTCCGAAGCCATGCCCGCCGCCGAGATGGCGAAGACTCGCACGACCGGTGGGGGGTCGCTCTCGAAGACGGGCCACAATAGCTCAACTCGGAATCCAGCCTGTTTCAACGAGGGCGCCTGAAAATCCGTGGCGATGTAGACTCTTCGGACCGCGGCGTGCTCCGCGTGATTTGACTCACCGTCGACGAAGGCCATCACGCGATCGGCGGGCGTGCGGTGGTCCCCATCAGACGCCCAGCCCCGGAACCAGGTGCGCCCGTCCTCTTGTTGCACCGTTTCCACGGCGCCATCCATGGAGCCCGGGACGATCCGAAAGGTCTCTCCGGTTGAGCGGAGGATACTTTCCTCGCCGGTTCCATCCGTTCCTTGTACTAGGGAATATTTAGGCACATCGTTCCGCAACAAGGCGCGGCTCGGCTCAAGCTGGGAATCACGAATGAGACGGCGAAACGCCTCCGGTTCAATCTTGACGAGTCTCAGCGATCCACTGCGACGAGTCTCGTGTCCTCTGCTCATCAAATCCTTCATGCGGGCGCTCAACTCCTGATCTTCTTTGAGGACAAGGAGATTGATCATGTAATCACGATTCAGTTCATCCAAGCGTCTCGTCTTGTAATGAATATCCGCTAGAGTCTGGGCCGGATAGACGCGTTTACTCGAGTAGTTGAGCAACTCGACATTCATGGCGGGTATCTCGAGAGTTGGGCTGTTTAGTGGACTCCAGTAGCCACTACATCTTGGGGTCGGCCTTTGGGACACCCCGGAATGGCTGTGTCCCGAATGCTGTTTCCTCAGCTTCGGAGGCACCGTGCGAGGCACCGACGCTAGAGACCCTGCCGCGCTACCGTCCCGCCCGCGGGCGCCTGGGCGCGCCCCGGGCCTCGAGTGTGCGCGTCTTCAATGCCGCGTCTTTGGCGAGGCCTGCCGCCGTGGACAGCATATCTGGTGGCTACTGGAGTCAACTAAACAGCCCATCTCGAGAGAATGGCAAAAAACTATGTCCCGATACTCGGTGTTGTCCCTTACGAAATAGGCGATGTCCGCCGGCTCGGAGATTGGGTCTGGGAAGTAGGCACGGTATCTCTTGTGATTGGCCGTAATATAAAAGGCCCCAAGCAGGACGACCAACAGCGCTGCTAGGGACACGCCGGACGGCTTGCCCGCGCCCCGCGCTGACCCGGGGAGAGGTATTCTTGCAAACGCAAAAAGCCGGCCCAGCAGCACTCTGTCGAGTAACACGGGTAGGGCGATAAAGGAAATCAGCGACAAGGGAACGGAGAATTTGAGCGCCGAAAAGGAATGTTGCAGCGAGTGCTGGCGAAAAACGTAAACCTGCAACAGGCAGGGCAGCAGGGTGATGCCGACGAGTCGAAGCATGACCTTGGCGCTCTCATCGAGCCGGCGCCCTCCGCGCCTCCGCAGATAGAAAAAAGCGCCCAACGACAGCAGCAGGCCGCTGCCGATGAGAGCAATACCTTCCCAACCGTATGCATGGGTCATGTGGCGTTCCCAAAACCAAAAAGTGAAGTCGGCTGGGCCGCCGTGATCATAAATCACCTCCTGGCCGATCGAAGCGCGGTGTCTTCCTGTTTTGAAGAACGTGCTCCAGCCGTCAAAACTCTCCAGTTGGAAGAAGAACAACAACGGCGCCAGCATTACCGGCAGCCAAAAGCGAATCGTTCTCGATAGAAGGGTCCGGACATCCCTTCCCAAGTCCCCGGCTAGGAGACGCACAGCATAAACACACAAGGCAATGAATATAAATAGCCACTCGGTCAGGGCTCCCATGAAAAAGATCACGCCTTGGAGCACATTGACCCCCCGCTCGGGAAGCCATCGGGCGGTAGAACCGCGAAGACACTCAAGCAGGACCACGAGCGCGAAGGGGAGTATGACAGCTTAGTCGAAAACATATACGTTCTGGTGCCAATACAGAGAAGCGGGCATCAGGAGAATGAATGCTCCCGTAGTAGCGCTGAGCAGAACCCCGTCGGGGCGGCCGTAGCCACCGCGCCGCAATACCGTATAGGCCGTCAGTGTCAACACCCAGCTAATGAGAAAGTGATTCATGAGATTGAAGCGCATGAGCTCCGCGGGCGTTGGCAACTTGCGGAGCAGCTTGGTCCAAACGTAAAAAGTCAAGGCCGCCCCAGGAGGGTAAGAAAGACTTGGCTGGCGCTCGGCTAGGTTTTCAAACTCCACCGACGGAGGATCCAACAACATGCCGAAGTGTAGTTGCGCCGGCCCCTCTTGATGCCAATAGTGAACGGCGGTGAGCATGAGTCCTGATATCCCCTGGTAGCCGAGCTCGTCGGCGGACAAGACACCGAACCAGGGAGCACGAATCGCAACGGTGTAATCGAAGATTAGGATAAGGAAAACGAGGAGAAGAAGAAGAGCCGACCCATCCTTCCAAATAGACTTCCGGCGGCCACGTGCGGGGGATGGATGGGGATTCGAATTCATTTTCGCGAGACCACTATGAAGCTGAAGTTTCCTGTTTCGGCTCTGCCGGGGCTACAGTGTACACTCGCTCCACCGCCAACGCAAATACTGCTGCCCTTCGAGTTTACGCCAAGCGGCCAGTCCGGCATGAAGCTGTCGGAGCTGATACCCCATATCGCCGTCGTTGCCGACAAGTTGTTCCTGGTTCAGTCGAGGTACAGCGACCATAACAGCCACCCGGAAAGGGCCGGCGATGATCCAGACCGGCCGGATTTTTCCGGGAAGGACGCCTCGAGACCCCCCGCGAGACCTTCCAACGTTGGCCAGACCGCCCACTGGGTCTCGGTCTGCTTGGGTAAGCGCCGTTCCCAAGAGCTGATCGGCCTAACGACCCGTGGCGCAAATGTCGATTCTTATTTGGAGAAAAGGTGCGCGGTTTGCCGTCGGCCTAGCGGTTGCAGGGCAATATTGGCTTATCTTCGGCGGACAACGACCGGCCCTTGGAAGGGCTTGAAGGCCGCGAAAACTAGCAGTATTGGCGCTCTGTCTAGTGGAGAGACAAATGGAGCCGGCCACCCGCTTCCGACGCCTCGTTTGTCGTCTCGATGCGCCATGAACTGCCGCCGCGCTTAAGAAATTCAATGGAATCAGTGAATCTGGAGCACATCCGCGAGGCGACCATGGGCGACGACGAGTTCCTGGCCGAGCTGATCGACCTGTTTCTCAACGACACCCCGACACAACTGGAGGCTCTCCGAAAGGCTGTTGGCACGGGCGATACCGAGGGGGCGGCCTCGGCCGCGCACCGCCTAAAAGGTTCGAGCGGCAACATGGGGGCGGAGTCCCTGAGCGCTTTGTGCCTGCACGTGGAAAAGTCAAGTAACGGAAATCAACTCGAGGGGTTGCCTCAACTTGTGGAACAAGTGGACGAAGAGTTTGACCAGGTGAGGAAGATCCTCACCAGCCTCCGAAGCGAGCTGGGTTGACGGCGGGGATCCAAGTTCCACCCGAGCTGGAGCCAATCGAGTTGCCCTTGGTGACATGAACAACACCGGAATTGACGTCGCGGGCGAACCGGCGGCACGGAACGTTCGAACGGGCCAAACCGGCCGGGGGAAACTCATCTTGCTGGTAGAAGACGATGAGGGCGACCAGCTGCTCACCCGGGAGGCTTTGGCGGAAACCGATTCGCCCCTGGAGGCGGTCATGGTTTCCGACGGAGAGGAGGCCCTCGACTACCTGCGGCGGAAAGGCGAACACGCCGATGCAGCCCGCCCCGACCTGATCGTGCTCGACCTGAACATGCCCAAGATCAACGGCCAGCGTCTCTCGGAGATCGTCAAACAGGATCCGGCCCTGCGAACGATCCCGATCGTGATTCTCAGCACTTCCGACTATGAGGAAGACGTAGCGAAATGCTATCACGCGGGCGTCAACTCCTACGTCCGCAAGCCGACTGATTTCGACGAATTCGTGGCCGTGATCGGCGCCATTGAGCATTACTGGTTTCATGTCGTCGAACCTCCACCCAAGGGGTAGAAGCATGAGCCAGGGGCGCCGGGAGCTTCGCCGCGGGCCCGGCGGTCGAAACAGAGGGCAGCCTTCTCGTGAAAGTGCTTGTAGCTGACGACGACCCGGTAACGCTGCATCTCGTCAGCGAAACGGTAAGGCGCTTTGGGTACGACGTGGTCACCGCAACAGGCGGCCTCGAGGCGCAACGTAAGTTCGCCGAGGGCCGTTTTCCTCTGGTTGTCACCGACTGGGACATGCCGGGCCCGGATGGCGTCGAACTATGCCGCCAGATTCGAGATGCCGCTCTACCCTCCTACACGTACATCGTCTTCTTGACCTCGCGGCAAAGAAAACATGACTTGATCGAGGCTCTCTCGGCGGGCGCCGACGACTTCATCTCCAAGCCGTTTCATCCCCAAGAGCTCAGGGTGCGGCTGCGGGCGGCGGAGCGCATTCTTTCCCTGGAGAGCGACCTGCGCGAGGTAAACCGAGACCTGGCGGTTCTCAATCGCCGTCTCATGGAGACCTCGCGAGTCGACCCGCTGATGGAGATCGGCAATCGATTGGACTTCGAGGAGAAGATTTCCGAATATCATTTCCAGGCTGTCCGACGCCGAGAAGCGTACGGGGTGGTGATGTGCGATGTCGATCATTTCAAGTCCTTTAACGACACCTTGGGTCACCAGTATGGAGACCGCGTGCTTCAAACAGTCGCCAGGGCCGTCCGCGCCAACCTTCGCTCCACCGACGCCGCGTTCCGCTACGGCGGCGAGGAAATCCTCCTCTTGCTCGGCAACCAGAACCTGCCGGGGGCGGTGGGAGGGGCCGAACGAGTGCGCCACTCTATCGAAAGAGAGGAGATCGCCGCCGGCTCGGCAGGCGAGGCCCGGCGCCTGACCGTCAGCTGCGGCGTCGCCTCCTACCCGCTGACCCTAAACGCTTCCCTTGGTTGGCAGGGGATCGTAGAATGCGCCGACAAAGCCCTTTACGAAGCTAAGGCCGCGGGCCGCAACTGCGTGGTGGCGGCATGTCCGGACTATGCGGGCATCCTGCGGTTCCAGTCGGCCGAGAAGATCCTGCCACCGTCCCAACTTGAGGAGGCGCGCCAATCCGCCGATATAGCGGAAACCGCCCACGGAGAAGACCGCGAAGATACCTACTAAAGTCTGCGCGTGGCCTCCGCTCTGACCCGTTTTCCACCCCACAGCCCTTAGACTGCTTTTCTCACCAGGTGGCGAGGCGAAGTGCGTGAGAGGCCTGTCAGTACAAGGCGCGCGCCGCTCAGCGCCCCGTTTCTTGAATAATGCGGGCGTACTTGAACCCTACGTTGAGCACGGTGAGCAAGCGCAACGACGTAATGGCGGGCCTATCGCGTGCTTCGACCGTCAGCTGGTGAGAAAAGCGGGTTAGACTGCACTGCCCTCTCCGCTCCGGCGGACTTCTCTTCCGGCCTCGCGGCAGCACACTACAATGGAGGAGGCCTGCCCCAGTGAAGCTAAACGGTATTTGGGTCGCTGCGACGACGCCTTTTGACGCTCGGGAAGATCTGTATCCAGCCAAGATCCGCCACAACATCGGACGTTGGAACCGCACCTCGGTAGCCGGCTATGCGGTCGGCACTCCAACGGGCGAAGGGGGCCTGCTTAGCGAGAAGGAAACCATCCAGCTTTGGGAACATGTCGCCGAGGCAGCTGCTCCAGAGAAGCTATTGCTGGCGTCCACCGGGGTGGCCGGCGTTCGTGGAACCGTAAGCCGTGCTAATGCGGCGGCTGATCTCGGCTATCACGCCGCCCTGGTTGAGGCGCCAAACTTCAGCGACGGCCCCGCAGCCGCAAAGGACGTGCAAACTCTGTTCTATCGCGGCGTTGCCGACCAAACCAAGATTCCGGTTGTGATCGGAAGCGCCCCCGAGAACAACTCCCTGGCCGTCTCGGTAGAAACTGCCTGCCTGCTTGGAGAGCACCCAAACATCATCGCCATTAATGAGGGCGCAGGACCCGTGAAGAAAGTCACTCAACTCATCCACGATGTTCCCAGCGGGTTCCAGGTGCTTGCCGGCTCGATGAATATCCTGTACCCATCGCTCGAACAGGGCGCAGTCGGTGCCATCCTGGCATTCGCCAACGTGGCCCCTTTTCTTTGTTTGTCCCTGGAAGAGGCCGTGCGCACTCGGGAATACGAAGCAGCGCGGGAACTCCACGAACGCGCCTCGACCACCGCGGGGGTGGCAGGCCGGTACGGCGTCGCGGGACTCAAGTACGCCATGGACCTCCAAGGCTACTACGGCGGGCCGCCACGCCTGCCCTTGATGGCGGTCACCTCGGGGGCCAAACGGCAGATCGAAGACGCATTCCGCGAGCTGCAAAGCTAGTCGCGCCCTGAGTCCTTTTTAAGTGAACTTATTTTCAATGACATACGGCGAGGCTGAGAGCTTAGCGGGCTGCGGCCCCGCCCGTCGCGCCGAGCCGGAAGAATCTCCAAGCCGGAGGAATCCGGGCGCCGGCACCCGACAGACGGGGGCTTCGGAGCATCTCTGGTCCTTTCCCCGTCTCGCTAAGGTTTCCCCGATAGTCCCGCTAAGGTCCACCGAGATTGCGCTAGGCGGCGGGGGCAAGTACATTTGAGTTCCAGGTGAAGAAGTTGCCCTTCGATTCCTTCCCGGCAAGAAAACTCGTACCGGTGTACGGCGCTCTCGCGTTGCTGCTTAGCGGCTGTAACTGGGACAGCGGCTCCTCAGCCGTCGTCGCCGACACTCCGACCGAGGCGACACTCGCTGATGGAAGGCATATCTCTTGGAAGGAACACATCATAGACGACGAGGACAAATCGGGAGGGGTTCGCCTGCGGGGATCGCAATCACTCCAGGTGGCCGATTTTGACAAGGACGGACATCTCGATATCGTATCGGCCTACCGTGAGAGCAGTCATATCCGCATAGCCTTCGGGTCAGACGATCCCGGCGAATGGTTCCGCCTTTCGCTGGCCGAGGGCGCCGAGGCCGGCGGGGTGGCTGATCTCGCGGTGGCAGACCTCAATGCGGACGGTTTCCCCGACCTTGTCGCGGCATGTGAAAACGGGCATTTGCTTTACCTTGAAAACCCGGGAGGAACGGTTCGGGGCTGGCGCTGGGGACGGATCATACCCCATCTCTCGACCGGCCGCTCGTTCATCAGCGTCGCGGTCGCCGATCTTAACCGTGACGGCAGGCCCGAGCTTGTTGCCGCGTACCGACGCAGTTCGACCGGCGACGATCCTGCCATGGAAACTGACGCCGAAGGGGCCGTCTCGTGGTTTGAGATTCCAGAAAACACCCTCGCCGCCGCTTGGCGCGAAAACTTACTGTTGACCGTAAGTAACCCTATCACCGCCAAGCCCGCGGATCTTGACGGCGACGGGGACGTTGATTTGTTCGCCGCCTCGCGAGGTGAAGAGCCCATCTTTTGGCTCGAGAATCTGGGAGACGAGGACCCCGCCTTCCAGCGGCATCCCATTCGGGTCCCCGAGGGGAACGAACTCGATCAGGTCGGCTCCGCCGTGGGCTTCCCCGACCTCAACGGCGATGGCCGCCTGGACGTCGTTCTCATCAAGAAACCCCACTCACTCGTTTGGCTCGAGCAGCCCGCCGACCCGGCCGAGCCGTGGAATCTCCACGCCATCGGCACGATCGCGCCGGACGAACCCGCCGGACTGGTCCTCGCCGACGTCAACGACGACGGCCGCCAAGACGTCGTCACGGGCAGCGCGAGTGCGGGGCCGCACGAAGAGGATGGCGAGGATGTGAGTGCCTCCGACCCGGCCGGAACCATCGCTTGGTTCGAGAATCCGGTAGACGCGACCACTCCATGGGCACGACACGATATGTCTCGACGCAAGCGAGGCAAGTTTGCTGCCTTTGTTCCTCGAGACTGGGCATGGACGAAGACGGCGACGTGGACTTCATCGTCACCCGCGGACACAGCGGCGAGTTCGATGGCGTCTTCTGGCTGCAGCAACTCCACTCGAGGAAGCCGGTCAAGGTTTTCACTCCAGAGCGTGAGTCGGAAAGCGAGCCGCTGCCCCTTGCCGGCGAGGAAGACTAGCCCGCTTTTCTCGCCACCTGACGGCCGAAGCACGCAATAGCAGCCCGTGGTGGAAAATCTGGTACAGCCAACCAATTCGCTTCAGGCTAAGCACTTTGTTTCTAGGTATGTGACGAGGGGCGAATTGGTGGCAGTCCCCATTTTTCGCTCTTGCACGACTTTTGCCACGGGCTGATAGACCCGCCATTACTGCGTTGCGCTTGCTCGGCGAGCGGAGGCGTACTTTTGCGGGTGCGGCCCGGCCCGCTCGTATCTTGGTGCTACCGAAATAAGCAGCGACCGACCGCGATCTGGCGAAGGCCGAGGAAGCCATCAAGATCGCCTACACAGAGTTCTCCTGGGCGAAGGCAGACGTGCGTTATCTGATCGCATGGTTCAACGGCGGCGCGCCCTGGATGGAAGAGTACCCGATTGCGCGACCTGAGGCCTTGAGATTCACGACGAGACGGCATCGGCTTGCTCGGCGTCTAGGCCGGTGATTTTCAGAGCGACGATCTCGATCTGTTGCGAGAAAGGGTGTTGCGGATGCGCGCGCAACTGCTTTTGTGGCAAGGATTGCCGCAGAATCCGTGCGGGTACTTAGGGTAACATTCTTGGCCCTCAAACGGGTACGGCTGCGTGGTAGGTCCTCCGCAACGTGCTCTCCAAAGGCCGTCACGGGATAGATTCACTCAGCGAGCAGGCCGGCCCCGCCGGGAGAGAATCCGAAAATGCACGAAAGTGCCCCTCCACACCATGTGGAGAATGTTACAATCCGACGGGGATCAACCAGCCGAGGGGAGGAATTTGACATGAACAGAACACGGAAGACCACCGGAAGCGCCGTTTGGGTTTTCCTACTGGCAACTCTGCTGATCGCAATCGGCTGCGACGGCGGGGGAGAGTCGCCGACAGCGACCGACAAAGCCGCCGAGCAGGCGAAAAAAGAAGCGATGGAGAAGAAGAAGAAGCCGGAGCCGCTAACCGGCATGCATGTAGTGATCATGGAGACCACCAAAGGAACAGTGAAGATGGAACTCGACGCCGACAAGGCGCCGAAAACGGTCGAGAACTTCCTCGGCTACGCGGACCGCAGGTTCTATGACGGAACGATCTTCCACCGCGTGGTCAAGCGCTTCATGGTGCAGGGCGGCGGCCTCTCTTTCGACTTGAAAAGAAAGATGACCCGAGATTCGATTGAGAATGAATCCGACAACGGGCTGAAGAATGTGAAAGGCGCCGTGTCGATGGCGCGAGGAAAGGATCCTCAGAGTGCGACCTCGCAGTTCTTTATCAACCTCAGGAACAGCAAGCAGCTGGACCACGGTCATCCCAAGGGCGACGGAGCGGGCTATTGCGTATTCGGCAAGGTCATTGAAGGGATGGAAGTCGTCGAAGCGATCGGCAAGGTGAAGACCGGCGAGGTGCGTTCGCGCAAGAACGTTCCGATCGTGCCCGTTTTCATCAAGTCCATCCGGCGCGCGCCTCCCGTTGAGGCCGAGATGTCGGAGTAGCCCTAACCGCTTGACCGTCGAGGACGCTCGGCGTCGGCCGCGGCGCACCCGCGGCCAGCGGAACCTTACTTCCCAACCGGGTGCTGAAAAAGTCACTTCAGTCGCCCTGCCGCGGGTTGCTCAAAAGACGGCCTGACGATCGCAAATAGGGGAACGTACGCCCTGTGCCGCTAGTTACTTTCCGGCGCAAAAAGGAGAAACTGCGTGGTGGGCGGGTACAGTCAGCCAATTTCGCGTCCGAATGCGCCCGTAAGTTGTTGATTCTTTGAAGGCGCGAAATTGGTGACAGTCCCCGCCCCGAGCGCTACGCGTATTTTGCGCCGGAAAGTAGCTAGGCGGCTGTCCCCGACAAGACGCTGATCGTCCTGGGCCAGGATGTACTCGGCTTGACAGAAGTGTGGCGCACGCTTTCAGCGTGCCGTGCCGGGCCTTTCGAGCCCGACATTTCCGACTCTATAGTGAACCCGTCTCCAGGACAGTCGACTAGCCCGCTTTTCTCACCAGCTGAGGTCGAAGCACGCGATCAGCCCGCCAAACTTTCTGTAAGTTACTGGAACAAAAGACGTTATAAGTAATTGGCTTTGTTTGGTAATGCTGTTGCTCGGTAGCTGCCCACGGACGCGGACGCTGGAACAGCGCCAGGTCCGCTCTACAAGCTCTACCGCCCTGTTGCTCCTCGGGGCCTCCGGCCCCGCGGCAAAGCTACTTTTGTACCCGGCTGGTCCGATCCGTCGAATTTTACGGATCCGACCGCCCCACCGTACTCGAAACCAACCGTAAACCATTGATTCCCTTTTGGTTCCACGAAATTGGGTTTGTTTGGTAATTTTCTTGCCTCGTTGGTTCGTGGCTTCCGACGACCCGTGCTCGAATGGGGGCCCGAATGCTTCGCGTGTGCTTCAACTCCATTGTACCTTGCCAATCCAAGGAGGCCCTGGCATAGCGACCGCCAAGATTGACGGTCCTATCGTGTGCTTCGACCGTCAGGTGGCGAGAAATGCGGGCTAGTGGGTCATCGCGTAGACGACGTAGTTGATGCCAAGCCGGTAGGACATGGCTGTGTAGCGCTCCGGGTATTCCGGCCAGTCGGCGTGCTCCCAGGCGTCGCCCAGGTCCATGTTGAAGTTGATCAGCACCATCAAGCGGCCGTCATCGTCGTAGATGCCCCTCCAGTGTGGTGTAACGCCGTCGCGTTCGTAGGTGCGGCCGGTGTAGAGCATCTGCGCGCCAGGGATCTGTTCTTTGGGTTCGAGATCGTAGAGAACGTGGAAGACTTCGTCGCCGGGGTCAACCTCGACAACCGCCCGGTCGGGAAAGATCTTTCGCATACCGCGCATGAACAGCGCCCATTCATACGTACCGTGGAAGTCGTCGAGGATCATGAATCCCCCGCGCAGAAGGTATTCGCGGATGCGCTCGGCCTCTTCGTCGCTTAGCTGCCACCAGCCGGGTTCGACCACATAAAGCCACGGATAGTCGAAGAAGTCGTCATCGGTGGCCGAGATATAGACCTCCTTGGATCGGCAATCGACGTTTGACAGCCGGCGCAGGCCCTGGAGAAAGTGCCGCTCCGCAGCCGGGGAGTCGATCATCGACGGCCGGTGCTCGAGAGGGCGATCACCGAAACCGTCGGAATAAATCAGTCGAACGAAGTAGAATTCGGCCGGCTCGTCGCCGTCAGGAGGCTCGGGCATGTCCATCCGAAAGAATGGAAACGGGACGCCTCGGTAAGTTCGCTGGGCGAGCAGGACCCCGCCAACAAGCGTCAGGAGCAGCAGAACCGAAGCCCAAGGTTTAACGCTCACCCCACTCCTCATACGCTCAGCATAGCATGCGGTTTTCGAGCCTCCGCAGCCGGGGAAACGCCCTTCTCTACTGGTTTGGTTGGCGTCCCCCAGGCTGTAGCAGGTCGATGAACTCAACGGCATCGAAGTATGGCTTCGGCACTGGAAATTCACGTTTCTTGGTGGTACTGCCCCAGCTTTGGGGAAAACAAGTGCGCCGCGCCCGGCGGATTCGGCTGGCCCTGGGGCGCTCGACTGATTGTCTTTGAGGCTCTTTCGATATACGATTAAGGATCTGTCGAACCCTGTCGGTCGCGCTTCGCTATCGATCGCCGCTGGGGCGCGACATGTCGCGTCCGTACATGGCAAACGGTGCAATACGGGGAAAGATTCGTTGGTACCATCACAGCTTAGGTGAACGGTATCGGGCTTAGTTGTTCCTTCTCGATGTCCATCTAAAGTCAAGCTTCGTGTCCGCTAAAACGATCGGCGTAATTCTGTTTCAGCTTGGCGGCCCGGATTCTCCCGAGGCCATTGAGCCGTTCCTCTACAACCTGTTCTCCGACCCCGAGATTATCAACTTCCCGTTGGCCAAGATCGGCCGGCCGGCATTGGCAAAGCTGATTTCGAAAGGTCGAGCACGCAAGGTTCGGGCCCACTATGCCGAGATTGGCGGGGCGTCACCCATTCGGAAGTTTACGGAACAGCAAGCGGTGGCACTCGAGGAGGAGCTGCGCAAAAGTATCGATGCCCGGGTGTTTGTCGCCATGCGCTATTGGCACCCCATGACCGATGACGCGATTGAGAGGGCACGACGGGCCAGCTGCGATGAGTTGGTCTTGCTGCCTCTGTACCCTCAATACTCTTCGACGACCACCGGCAGCAGCCTCAATGAATGGAAACGCAGGTGCCGATCGCTGTCGTTCGAGCGTCCGACCCACCTGATTCGCGAGTTCTACGACTTCCCTCCCTATCTGGACTCGCTTGTCGATCAGATCAACCAGACCTTCAGGAGGTTCGACAATCCCAGGAGTGTCCACCTGGTGTTCAGTGCGCATAGTGTTCCGGTGAGCGTTATCGATGGGGGTGATCCGTATCGAACCCAAATCGAGGACACTGTGCGCTTGGTGATGGAACGCGGAGGGTGGCCGAACGCCACATCCACGTGCTATCAAAGCAAGATCGGCAACCGCAGGTGGCTGCAGCCCTCCCTCCACGAGACGATAAGTCGCCTAGGAGAGTGTGGCGCCGAAAGTGTCCTTGTCGTGCCTATTGCTTTTGTGTCGGACCACGTCGAGACCCTAGCTGAGATCGATATCGAGGCTCGCAAGGAGGCTGCCGAGCACGGCATCCGCCACTTCGAGATGATGCCCGGGCTGAACGACAGCAGGCGTTTCATCCAGGCCCTGGCGGCTTTAGTCTTCAATGCCATGGGCATGGACGATCAAGAGCTGCTTGTTCAGGCCGAGGCGGACGGCGCGGGAACTTCGTCCTGAGGGTGCTACGGCGGTGCTATCTTTCGACGGCAGGGCGCCGGGCTGCTGATCGGGGATTTTGTGGGCGGGTCGCGGAGACGACGGCCGCAAGTCTCGGCAAAACGACCGCCGAGCCATGCGCTACGGGATCTCTCTAGCAGTCCGTGGGCGAAAAATCGGGTACAGCCAGCCAATTCGCTTCAGGCTAAGTGCTTTGTTTCTTGGGTCATGCCGGGGAGACGACGGCCGCAAGTCTCGGCAAAACGACCGCCGAGCCATGCGCTACAGGATCTCTCTAGCTACTTTCCGGCGCAAAAAGGAGAAACTGCGTGGTGGCTGGGTACAGTCAGCCAATTTCGCGTCCGAATGCGCCCGTAAGTTGTTGATTCTTTGAAGGCGCGAAATTGGTGACAGTCCCCGCCCCGAGCGCTACGCGTATTTTGCGCCGGAAAGTAGCTAGCAGTCCGTGGGCGAAAAATCGGGTACAGCCAGCCCATTCGCTTCAAAGCTAAGTGCTTTGTTTCTTGGGCCATGAGAGGTAGCGAATTGGTGGCAGTCCCCATTTTTCGCTCCTGCACGACTTTTGCCACGGGCTGCTAGTCTAGCTGGCGGGCCGAAGAAACCGCACCGCCCGCCGGTTGGCTTCCGACGGGCCGCGCAGTCGCAAAAACTAGAGGTCGTAGTAGAGATAGAACTCGTATGGCACCGGCCGCAGGTTCACCTCGGCGAGTTCCTTCTCTCTCTTGTAGCTAATCCACGTGTCGATAACGTCCTGCGTGAACACGTCGCCTCGCAGCAAGAACTCATGGTCGTCCTCGAGCGCATCGAGCACCTCGCCCAGCGAGCCGGGCGTACTCTTGACCGCGGCGGCTTCCTCGGGCGAGAGATCGTAGAGATCCTTGTCCATCGGGTCGCCGGGATCGATCTTGTTGAGAATGCCATCCAGTCCCGCCATCAGCAGCGCTGAAAAGGCTAGATACGGATTGCAGGATGGGTCCGGGCAGCGGAACTCCATGCGCCTCACGGCTGGGCTCGTCGAATACATCGGGATGCGGACACAGGCCGAGCGGTTTCGCTGCGAATAGGCGATGTTGACGGGGGCCTCGTAGCCGGGCACCAACCGCCGGTAGGAGTTCGTCGTCGGAGCACAAAGGGCCAACAGAGCCGGTACGTGCTTGAGAATCCCCCCGATATAATGCATAGCGGTTTCGCTTAGCAGTCCGTAGCCCGATTCGCTATAGAAGAGGTTGGCGTCGCCCTTCCACAGACTCTGGTGTACGTGCATACCTGAGCCGTTATCACCGAAGATCGGCTTGGGCATAAAGGTCACCGTCTTGCCGTGCTGCTTAGCAACATTGCGAAGCACGTACTTGTAGTACATGAGGCTGTCGGCCATACGGGTCAGGGTGTCGTAGCGCAAGTCGATCTCGCCCTGACCGGCGGTCCCCACCTCGTGATGGTGAACTTCGACCCTGACGCCGAACTCTTTCAGGCGAAGGATCACTTCCGAGCGGAAGTCTTGCAGTGAATCGGCTGGCGGAACAGGGAAGTAGCCTTCTTTGTGCCGCAGCTTGTAGCCCAGGTTGGGACCCTCGGCTCTTCCTGTATTCCAAGCCCCCTCGGCCGAATCGACAGAGTAAAAGGCTGCGTTGGCAGTTTGGTCATAGCGCACATCATCGAAGACGTAGAACTCCGCTTCCGGTCCCCAGTAGCTGAGATCGGCCAGGCCGGACCCCTGCAGATACGTCTCGGCTTTCTGCGCGATGTAGCGCGGGTCACGGCTATAGGGTTGGCGTGTAATCGGATCTTGCACATTGCAGATAAGGCTCAACGTCGGCACGGAGCGTAACGGGTCGACACGGGCCGTATCCGGGTCGGGGATAAGCAGCATGTCGCTTTCTTGGATCTGTTGAAATCCCCGGACGCTGGAGCCGTCAAATCCGAGACCGTCCTCGAAGATGTCGTCCGTGAGGTCCTCGACCGGGAACGAGAAGTGCTGCCATACTCCGGGCAGATCGATGAATTTCACATCGACGATCTTGACGTCATCTTTCTCGGCTAGTTGCCTCACGTCAGTTGGCGTTTTGGGCATATTCGATTCTCTCCTGTCTGGCGGATAAGTTGGTGCTTCTTGTCGCCCCCATCGGAACAAGCTGAGTTTTCGACCAGCCGCCGGACAGGGCGCGAAAACTGTGAATTATAAACTCCACTCGGCCTGGCCGCAAGCCATCGGGCCGACCGACCGCTTTTTCAAACCGATGCGCACCGAATGGCTAAAAATCGGGTACAGCCAGCCAATTCGCTTCAGGCTAAGTGCTTTGTTTCTTGGGTCATGAGAGGGAGCGAATTGGTGGCAGTCCCCATTTTTCGCTCCTGCACGACTTTTGCCACGGGCTGCTAGATGTCGTAATACAGCGAAAACTCATAGGGATGGGGCCTTTGCCGCACCTCGTCCACTTCCTTTTTCATCTTGTAGTCGATCCAGGTCTCGATGACTTCCTCGGTAAAGACGTCTTGCCTCGTCAGGAACTCGTGGTCGTTTTCGAGAGCTTCCAGCGCGCCCTCAAGGGAAGTGGGCAAGGCCGGCACCTGCCGCAGCTCTTCCGGTGATAGGTCGTAGATGTCCTTATCGAGCGGTTCGCCGGGATCAATCTTGTTCTGGATGCCGTCGAGACCGGCCATCAACATCGCTGCAAACGCCAAGTAGGGGTTGCAGGCCGGATCAGGCGGCCGGAATTCCACGCGCTTCGTCTTCGGATCGGACGAATACATCGGGATACGGCAGGCGGCCGAACGGTTGCGCCGGGAATAGGCCAAGTTCACAGGCGCCTCGAAGCCCGGGACCAGTCGTTTGAAGCTGTTGGTCGTTGGGGCTGCGAAGGCCACGACCGCCGGAGCATGTTTGAGCAGCCCCCCGATGTAGTAGAGAGCGGTCTCACTCAGCCCGGCATACTGGTCACCCGCAAAAAGCGGCTCGCTGTCCCGCCACAGGCTTTGATGCGTATGCATGCCGCTGCCGTTGTCATTCCACAGGGGCTTGGGCATGAAAGTGACCGTGCGTCCGTAACGAAAGGCCACGTTGCGCACCACGTACTTGTAGACCATCATGTTGTCGGCGGAGCGAACCAACGAGTCATACTTTTGGTCAATCTCGCCCTGCCCGCCCGTGGCCACTTCGTGGTGATGGCATTCGACGGTCAGCCCGCAACGTTCCATGGTCATGACCATCTCGGTGCGGATGTTCTGATGGTGATCGGTCGGGGGTACGGGAAAGTAACCCTCTTTGTAGCGCGGCCGATAGCCCAGATTGTCGTTCTTTCGGCCCGAGTTCCAGCGGCCTTCCTCGGCATCGATGTAATAGAAACCGTAGTGATGGGACTGGTCGAAACGGATGTTGTCGAAGATGAAGAATTCCGCCTCGGCGCCGAAATAGGCCACGTCGCCGATACCGGTGGAGCGCAGGTACTGCTCGGCCTTCTGAGCGATCCAGCGCGGGTCCCGGGCATAGTGTTGTTTGGTGATCGGATCGACGACGTCGGCGATCATCACCAGCGTCGGCACATCGGTAAACGGATCCATCGTCGCGGTGCTCGGATCGGGTACGATCAGCATGTCGCTCTCGCTGATCGCCTGCCATCCGCGGATACTGGAGCCGTCGAAGCCGAAGCCGTCCACAAAGGTGCTCTCGGATAGCTGTGAGATGGGGAAGGTGACGTGCTGCCACAGTCCGGGCAGGTCGGCGAAGCGCAAGTCGAGCATCCGGGCTTCATTTTCTTCCGCAAACGCCAAGACCTCGTCCGGAGTTTTCGTCCGTTTCATTCGCTTCTCTCTCGCCGGGCGCGGTTCACCATAGAATCCAAATGCCCAGTGTCGAAAAACGTCAATCCTAGCACAGTGGCCGGCACCGCCCGGCGTCTTATTTACTCCCATAAAAACTTTTGATGGAATTGCCCGGATGAAGCACACGCCCGGCGCAGGGATAGCCACATGACGGTCCAGGACGGGCCATTCATCCATGCTGGGGAAGTCCCAACCCAGGGACTTTCCCGCTCGGCGCCTGTAGGTTGGCAGTGGGGGTTTTGATTCGGCCGGCTCCTGAAACCCCGAGTGACGCTGTGCTGACGGTTGTTAGCGAATCAGGTTAGCCCGCATTTCTCACCAGCTGATGGTCGAAGCACGCGATAGGCCCGCCATTACTTCGTTGCGCTTGCTCACCGTGCTCAACGTACTATTCAAGTACGCCTCCGCGCGCTGAGCGGCGCGCGCCTTGTACTGACGGGCCTCTCACGCACTTCGCCTTGCCACCTGGTGAGAAAAGCGGGTTAGAAGTCCCCAGAAATTCAAGCAGTTACCCCGAAGCCGAATTATCCCGCGAGGGAGGGGAAGGTCAAGACCTACGTTCTGAAAGTCATAGACCGAAACTTCAGCGAGCGAGGTCCGGACAACCATCTGTTTTTCGTGGATCACGGGGAAGTTGCCGTCTGCTGGAAGGACGATCCACATTTTGAAGAGTTGTCAGTCCGACCCGACTGCCGAGCGAGCTGGGAATGAGTTCGCCGAACGGCGTGTAGCCGAGCCGGGACACGTCGGCCCCGGCCTCGTCGGTCACGAAGGTCACGACCCGTGTGCCGCCGAGATGGTCCAGGGTACGGCAGAAAAGGCGGTAGCAGCGAGACACCCGCTCACCCTCGCCACCTGGTGAGAAAAGAGGGCTAGCCGGCTGACTTCTGCCCTTCCGCCTCGCCGTCTTGCGATCCCGAGCTGACGGGAGAAAACTTCTCGCTCACCACTTTTCGTCCCTTCTCGAACAGCTCGGCCGCGTCCTCCGCCACTTCCCTGCCGCGGTCGTACAGCTCGCGGCCCTTCTCGTAGGCTTCTCTTCCCGACTTGCCGAGCCTCTCGCGGCCATCGAGGGTCCTGCGACGCAGCGACTCTCTGGTCTCGCTTCCCGACTGTGGGGCCAGTAACAAAGCCCCCGCGGCTCCCAGAGCGGCTCCGACCAGGAACCAGGCCAAGCTTGTACCACCATCGTCTTCAGCCATCGCAATATTCCTCCAAATTTCAGTATAGGGGAAACTCGCACAATCGCGAACGGCCCCGCAGCCGGCAATCAGCGCTGAGTCGCAGGGCCTTGCGAGCCGCGACCGTCAGGGAGTGCCCATGGGCCGAACGGCCCACCCAAAGGGATGAAAACCGGTGGGTTTTCGACGGAGCGGCCCTGGCGTACGGCCAAGCCTGTGCCCCACCCAAAGGGATGAACGCGGGTGGGTTTTCGACGGAGCGTCCAGCAATTGCCGGCCCATAAACGATTGTGAACTCATGCAACCAAGCACCAGCCCGCATTTCTCACCAGCCGACGGTCGAAGTACGCGATAGGCCCGCCGCGTGGTGAGAAAAGCGCGCTAGACCGAACAGTTTCATGCTCAGCGCACGAGCGCGCGGACACAGAGAGGTCCCTACAATATACTCGACGGAGCAGTCGCCTGAATGTACGGCCGGGGCCTATCTGGCCGGGGCAGGCCTGAGCCGCTCGACCTGGTGTTCATCTCTAATCCCGGACTTAAGGTCCCGAATCTTTTTGTGCAGCAGCGGGTGGACAAGATCCGGGCAGATCTCTCCCAGCGGAGCCAGCACAAATAGGCGCTCGTGTAACCGAGGGTGAGGTATGGTCAAATCCACTTCGTTGATCGTTCGACTCCCGTAAAACAGGATGTCCAAGTCGATGGTCCGGGGCCCGTTTTTCCGAATGCTTTTCTTCCCCAGGCGTTCTTCGATGGACCGCAAAAAAGATCGCAGGTCCGCCGGCGCCAGCTCGGTCTCGATCTTGACCGCGCCGTTGAGGAACCAATCTTGATCGGCGAATCCGACCGGTTCCGTGCTGTAGAGCGAGGACACGGCGCGGACTGCGCACTTCTCTTGAAGCAGCTCGATGGCCTTTCGGATGTTCTCCTGCTTGTCGCCCAGGTTGGACCCCACACCCAGATAGACGTCAGTCATCTTTTGACCGAACGATCTCGACAGCCGCGTATTTCATCCCGCCGGGACCTAAAGGAGCAAGCTTCTTGACGGTAACAGAGACCCTTGCCAATGAAAAACGTTGCAGCAGATGCTGCGCGATCTTTTCCGTGACCGTCTCAACCAGTTTGTATTCCCGACCGGCCACGACCTTTTGAACTTCCGAGTAGACTTGCTCGTAGTCGACACTTGCCGCCAAATCATCCCTCGCCGCGGCATCGCTCAGATCAGCGAACCATTCCACGTCGACAAGAATGCGCTGTGGGTCTTGTCGCTCAGAGGCCGATACGCCAAGCCTGCAGGGGAACTCCATCTCCCCGAGAATGATCTTGTCCATCAGCTTTTTCTTACCGCGTCGACAATCCGCACAGCCCTCTTGCAGGCCTTCACATCGTGCACTCTGACGGCGCTAGCACCGTTCAGGATAGCCACCGACACAGCCGCCAGGGTACCCTCCACGCGCCCATCCGGCGGGTCGCCGGTGATCTTGCCGATGAAGGATTTTCTCGACGGGCCGACCAGAACCGGCAGCCCCAAGTCCTTGAATTCGCTAAGCCGCTTCAGAATCTCCAGGTTGTGCTGGGCGGTCTTTCCGAAGCCGATGCCGGGGTCGATCATGATTTCCTGAACGCCCTTTTCCCGCACCTCCGCGACCCGGCTTGCGAAGAAGGCTTTGAGATCCTCAACGACATCCCGGTATGAGATGTCGTGTTGCATGGTCTTCGGCGTGCCGCGCATGTGCATCAACACGACCGGCGCTTTGTGACAGGCTGCGACTTCGATCATGGTAGGGTTTCTAAAGCCGGTCACGTCGTTGATCGCCACGGCCCCAAGTTCGAGGCAGGCCTCGGCGACTTTCGGCTCAAACGTATCGACTGAAATGGGGGCGCTGATTCTGCCGGCCAGCTTGTCGAGTACAGGTCGAACCCGCCTCAACTCCTCTTCCTGCGTGACGGGATCGGAACCCGGGCGCGTACTTTGCCCGCCGATATCGATGATGTCGGCACCGTCGGCGACCATCCGGCAGGCGTGCTCGACGGCCTTGTCCGGATCGAGAAACTCTCCGCCGTCGGAGAAGGAGTCCGGGGTGACGTTCAGGACACCCATGATGAGCGTCCGGCGGCCGTCAAGCTGAAACGGGCCCCATTTTGTGTCGGCCATTCGTCGATGGTTCTCCGCGGGCCGTCGGGGATCAGCTTGTTTCGGTTGGCCGGCCCGTGGCGCTCCGGCGAACCCTCGCACTGGTGAGACCGGAATACCGCCCCCTCACCGCTACGAGTCGGAAACCGAACGGAGCCGCGACCGAAAGGGTGCGGTCAAGCCCACCGAGCGGCGCGGCTGTCGCCCAGCCGGGTTATTTCGAGAACTTGACCGCGGCCTCGCGGCCGCGGCTCTGCTAGCCCGCGCGCTCGGCACAGACGTCTCGTTGCTGCCCCGGCCTTTCCGATGCGCGCTGGATTGACGGACTTTCACCACGGGCTGCTATCCCACTTGACCATCAGCCTCTAGGCCGTCGCCCCTGCGCAGCTCGAGCCGGCCCCGGCGGTGCAGCCGTAGCAGTGCCGGCCGGTAAGGATCCGTCGTTGGCCGAGCTTGCCGGCGGCGAAATCCCGAACGTGGCCCGGCGCCCCGAAGGAAACCGGAAGATCCAGCATTTGGTTGAAATCGCAGTCGTAAAGGGTTCCGTCCCATCCGACTGAAAGCGTATCGCGGCACATCACGCCGGCAGCCGCGCCGGGGTTGTAGGCGTCAATCAGCCTTTGCATGTAGCGGTCATAGTTGTTCGTCCGTAACAGAAACTCCAAAAAACGGCTGATGGGCATGTTGGTGATGGTGTAGAGCGAATTAAAAGCAATCCCGTGCCGCTTCCATAACTCCCGCTTGAAATCGGCTTCGACGCTGTGTTGTGGCGGCGGCAGGAACGCGCCCGTTGGGTTGTAAACCAAGTTCAACTCGAGCCCCGATCCTTCTTGCCCGTACCCCAGCGAGTTCAACTCTTTCAGCGCTTCGATCGACTTGTCGAAAACCCCTTCGCCTCGTTGCGCGTCCGTTTTCTCGGCCAGGAAATAGGGCAGGCTGGCAATGATTTCGACCCGATTCTCGGCCAGGAACTCAGCGAGTCCACGCTGCGAGGGCAACAGCAAGATGCTTAGGTTACAGCGGTCGATCACGTGCCGATCGAGTTTTTTCACCTCGCCTACGAGCCATCGAAAGTTCGGGTTGAGCTCGGGCGCTCCGCCGGTGATATCAACAGTCGGCGTGTCGGTCTGTTCCAGCGCCTTCAAACACAGCTCCATCGTCTCGCGGGTCATGACCTCTTTCCTGTCGGGACCGGCATCTACGTGACAGTGTTTACAGGTCTGATTGCAGAGCTTGCCGACATTGATTTGAAAGATGGCGATCCCGGTCGCTGTCAGAGGATGGAGTCCCGACGCGGCCAAGGCCTCGTCGAACGGTTTGTGCCGCGAGACCGAGTTGTTGAGCACATGCAGCTGCTCAATGGTCGAAGCGAGGGGATGCTCGCGGCTCCTCAGACTCCCTGACGGAGTGGCCATTACATGCTCAGCTTTTCCGAGACGTTTCGCATCTGCAGCCCGTGAACCAGACTGGCTCCGCCGCGAATCGCCGAGGCCACGTGGACCGCCTCGCTCATCTGATCCAAGTTGGAACCCTTTTCCAAACAAGCCTGCGTGTAGGCATCGATGCAGTAGGGGCACTGGACGGCGTGGGCCACGGCGAGCGCGATCAAGTTCTTTTCCCGCTCCGTCAGGGCGCCTTCGGCGAAGACTGCTCCGTACCAGGCTTCAAACTTCTCCCAAAGCTCCGGGGCGTTTTTGCCCATCTCCCCGAAACGCGGAAGATCTTCCTCGTGATAATAGCCCGCCATGCGGCTACCTCCCAGTTTATCTTGAACGACAGAAGGTCGAGTGTAACACTTAGCATGGCGACGGAACTTCACCCGAGAGGCGAGGGTAGCGCAGTGGGCCGCGGCCCCGAGCAGAAGCGGCAGGGAGGATTGCCTGTGCCGCCCAGCTGAGCGAATTTTTGCGCGCGCTATGATGAAAATGAGGTCTCGATGAAAAGGCCGCTGCGCATCCATTCGCGGGGACTGCTGGCCGAGGTGATCGACCGAATCCGAGGGCGCGATCAAACGCTGATACGTGCCGGGGACGAGTTGCCTTTGGTGGTTGCCAGCTATCCTCGTGGTCGTCTGGGATTTGCGACCTCACTCCAGTCGGCGCTGTGCAGCACCTACCCTTCCCTCGCCGGCGAGTTGCGCGACGGCTACCGCGATGTATTGGAAAAAGTGCCCACCCTGGTCGTGGCCGAGTTGCGACCCCGCAACACCTGCACCTGCCTCGGGCACCGCCACTTGCCGGGCACGGAAAGCCGCTTAGCTCGCCGGCTCATGTCCGACACAGGACGCCGTGTGGGCGAAATGGACCTGGCTGTGGAAGCAATTCGCTCTTGGGAGCCGCTGCCACTCTCCGGTTTGGCCGTGTCAGGGGATGAATACGAGCGTGACGAAGCTTCCCTGGCGGAGCTGGAATATCGCCGCTTCCACACTGCACTTCTGGCAGTCTTTCTCCACGAACTGGAGCACCTCGCCTACCCGAAGCGGGAGGAGGGCATCATCCGCCGGCGCAGTAACGAGCTCTATGCAGCAGCCATGCGAGACTACGTCGCCAGTCAATTCGGGGTTGCCTACGGGATCTGAGGCTTCGCTTCCCAGCGGGGCCGGCGAGCCTCCTCGTTTCATCTCCGTGCAGTCAAAAGTCAGGGGCCGAAAATCGGGACAGCAATCCCATTTTTCGCCGAACCTAACTTCTGCCACGGGCTAAGTTCAAGGAGCGGGTGTCGCACTCGGGGAGTTCGAGAGACAAGATTTCGGAGTCGTCCGTTACCGGGAAGCCACCGAGTAGGGTTGCCCGACAATTACTGAAACAAGAGAGTGAGAGCAAAAATAGCGAGGTCTCTTTCGCCACAGCCGCCGCAGTCCATCTCGTAGTCAGTCCGCGCAGCTCTGACAATGGCAGGAATTCTTGTCTGATCGTCCGGCGAATGATACGCCGCGATGGCTAGCCTCGGCTTGTACTTCGCCAGGGTGTCCTGAGCCCCCATCAGCGCCTTCTGTTCGGCTCCTTCGATGTCCATCTTGATAAAGTCCACTCGATCCAGGCTGAGCTCCGCGACGAGGTTGTCAATCGTCGTCAGAGGCACGTTGATCACCGACTGCTCGTCGGACGCCTCCAGGGACAAGTGATGGGTGCCGTGATTGTCGGGAGTCATGATGAACGGCAGCGTGTCTTCGCGGTCCCAAACACCCTTCTCGACGATCAGGACTCGTCCCTCGGCAATGCCCTGCGCGACATTCCGCCTCAGCGCTTCGAGAACCGGTGGCGAGGGATCGATCGCGACCACCAGCTTCGCGCCCGCCTCCAAGGCAGCCCGCGTGAAGGTCCCCACGTGCGCGCCGCAATCCAACACCACATCGCCGGGTTGAACACCCGCGTCGCCCAAACCATAGATCCCACTCTCCTGTTCGGCGAACAGCCAGTGCGGAGAATGGTCCTCGCCCGTCTGGGGAACCCAGAACTTGCCTCGCGGCGTCTCCCACAAAGTGAACCCGTCGTCCTCGGTTTCAACAACCCGGCTGGCCGCGGTAATGCGGTTAAAGATCTCGAAACGGTCTTGCGCTTCGTCGAGCCAATGAACCGCGCGGTGGAAGGAACAGTTCTGGTTCTGCCCTATCGCGAACAAGACGGCGTAGCGGAAATAGGAGAGCCTTTGAAAGGCTACACTGGCAAGAACAGAGAAGGCGAGCAAGACCACGATCAGGCTCACGGCGTCGAGAACTCGGTTTCGTCTTCGCCGCGGCCCGTCGGAGGGAACGCCGGTGTTATCTAGCCCAGACGCCATGACAATTCTTCCCGCTAACCCATCAAAGAATCAGCGGGAGTCGATTCCGAACTTCGAGGCGGCGGGCGCGATGTTCCCCCCAGTTGTCCGCTGATCTTTTTATTCTCCCGCGACCCAAAGTATCCCATGGCGCACCCTTTGTTTACAGTAGGAAGTTCACAGGGGAAGACAGAAGTAAAATACCGAGATGCGCCGCACGTTAAGGGGTGAGGAGTGGCCGGCTATTCGGCCGTTTGCAGTTGTACTAAGGCGCCGGCGGGCTTGAACTGGGGAGGCCTCAGGTTTTGAGGGTCGCGCCAAAAGTCGATGGCCGAGACTTTGTGGACACAGGAGATCGTACAGTGAGGCGCGCAGGGCTTGAGGCTGTGGTATCCCTCGCGAACGTGATCGGTGGTGTAGTGTTCGAGCGGGATCCCAGGATAGCCTCGCTGTTGGGAGCAGTAGTGCACGAGTCCGTCTTCGCAAATGTATAGGTAGCGGCCACCGGCGCGGCAGCGCCATTTGTTCGGCTTGCCGGCGGCAATGTTGTCCTGGAAATAGATCATCCGGCTGTAGGACCGCTTGACCATGGATCGAATGCGGCGGTAAATCCGCTGTTCTTGATCCTTGAGTGGGCGCAACTGGCCGCCGTTGTCGTGAATGATTCCCACCGTACTCATGAAGCCAAGCTCGCGAGCCCGCGCGGCGATGAGGGAGGCGTCCTCCGGGTTCTTGACGCCCGCCCCGACCACGGAATTGATGTTGACGTGGAAATAGGCGTGCTTCGCCAGCAGCTGCAATTTCTTGTCGAGAACCTTCAAGCTCTTCTTCGACACCTCATCCGGCTGCACGTTGTCGATGCTGATCTGAAGATACTCCAGCCCCGCGTCGTTAAGTCGCCGGATGCGCTCCCCCGTAAGCAGATAGCCGTTGGTGATCAGGCTGGCCATGACTCCGCGGCTTCGAACTCGACGAAATACGTCGTCGAGCTGGGGATGCAACAGCGGCTCGCCGCCGCTCATGGTGATGATGCTGATTCCCAGCTCCGCGAGCTTGTCGACTCGCCGGTATAGCTCCTCGAGCGGAACCGGGTCGGATACGGTGTCGTACTCGTTGCAATAGGTACAGCTCAGATTACAACGCCGAGTTGGTATCACATGCGCCAACACCGGGTGGTCAGTATCGAGGAGGCCTCGGACCACCATTCGGCCTTCACGCCAGCGGCGGTTTAGGTCCAGAGCTCCGCGGCGGATCAGGGTTTTCAGGTCCATGCTGTCTTAGCGACGGCGCTTTGGGAATGTGACCGTGCTGTCATGCGCTGCAGCCTGGAAGTTCGCGGCGCTACGAAACGCGAACTCGTAGTCGATTCCAATGGTCAGGCGCTGCGCCGGCTACCGTGCCGCCCGGCATGGAACGAACCTGTAAGAAATAGTACGGACGGCCACGGGCATGAAAGACAGTATACATCTTTCGGGGGGTTTGTCTACAACTCTTTCTGGGGCGGTATTATGGGGCGTTCGAGCCGATCGGCGGGGCCCTGGACCGATATCCGATTCATTCTTCGCCGCGGCGCGTGTCGAGACATGAGGGGTTAGGCGCGATGTAGTTGATTAAACAGGGGATGGCTCCGTGCCTGCACTTGTAATCTCAGGCCAGACCGAGTCCCATTGGAGACCCAATCGGGATCCCCGACCACCCGAACAGCGTTTGAGGGCGTATAGCCGAGATGGTCGGTTAACGTGACTGCCCCTCGAATTCCGTGTCATTCCTTACTCTTGTTGGGCTAGGTATGCGGCGTCCAACTCTGGTTGCGCTTCCCATATGTATGAGGAAATAGGTGGGTTTGGATACCTTCGGCTGTACTCCCCCAGCATCTCCGATGGAGAGCGCTCCACATAGTCCGTCGGAATTGCGAACGCCGAATCGTCGGGCTTCCCTACGACTACCGATGTAATTTCATAGGTGTTAGTAACATGCAAGGGACTGCCATCGTTCAGATCTACCAATTCAGCGTTCATGTGGAAAACTCGGATCCGCTTGCCGGCGGCACGTAGCGCGCTGGTCATCGACGACTCTGAGATATTCATATGGAACACGTCCGGTTGAACGCCCAGATTGTCCACACCCAGCTCGTCGATTAAGCCGATGGCGTCGTAGACGCTCGTCAGCACGCCCGGTAGCGCTTCATACAGATTCAAGGGCTCAAGAAGAATGGTGATGTTTCGAGGAGCCGCGTACCGGCAGACCGTCTGGAGCGATTCACCGAAATGCCTCCGCAGCGTGGCGATAGGGATCTTGGGAAACGGGACCTGGGGGACCGGCGGCTGGGAGGCACAGATGTTAAAGCCAGGATTTCCGATTTGGCTCCTCTGACGGCACGAGTCTACACCCTCACCCGGCGAAGCGGAACCATTTCTCCACCCGAAAGAGGCGGCGGCTGAGGCGGAACCGATCGAGCCCCCTTCTTGCCCCTCATGGGGGCTGATCCGTCGCTGCGAAGTCAATTTCGCAGACACCCCTCCGAGCTTCCGTCCTCAGTACACAGATTTCGCATTCGCCAAGTGCGGTGCTACCCGCCCGGCACAGGCAGCGCCCAGATCTTCCGCAGCATGTCGCCAAACAGCCGCCGGTTCAGATGTCCCTCCGCGAACAAGAGCCAGTCATACCGCGCGTGTTTAATTAGCCGTCCGCCCGTCTTCATCAGCCGGTGCTGCAAGCTCGTCAGCGACCAGTTCTTGATTCGCTGCGGCAGCCCGAGCCGCCGCCAGAGATTGCCCAGGTTGTAGGCCAGCACGCTTCACTGCAAGCGCACCTCGTTCGCCCGGAAGCGATGGCACGACAGCCGCGTCCAGTGCGTCGCTTGCTTACCTTCTTTGATCCACTGCTCCGCCGTGCCGCGCTGGTTGTAGAAACGCACCACCGACCGGCTTGGCAAGCTCATGTTCGTCACGATAAAACCGACGCGCGCGAACAGCTCGCCCTGGTGGTGCTCGACCTTGGCGACAACTCGTCTCGGCTTCTTCCAGCTCTCCGCCTGATAGCGAAAGCTCTTGTAGCGCACTAGCGGCTTGCGGCCGGGCCTCCCCGGCGGACGAAACAGGATGTCTTCGATCTCTAACTCCAAGCTCCTGTTGGCCGGAATGCGGATGGCGTAGTCCGCGCCGCGCTCCTCCAGTGCTTCGTAGATCTCGGGCTTGGCGAAGGCGGCATCGGCGCGAAAGGTGACCTGTTTGCCTTCGGCCAGTTGGCGCTCGATCTCCGGCAACAATAGCTCATCCCAGTCCTCGGCGCTGTGCACGTTGCCGGGACGCAGCTTGGCAGCGAGGCAATCACCATGACCGTTGAACAAAAGCAACGGGTGGTAGCAGACCGACTCGAAGTGTCCGTTGTAGGCGCTGCCTTCCTGTTGGCCATGGACCGGACTCTCGGTGGAGTCCATGTCCAGAACGACCCGCGCGGAGTCGTCGAACGCCTCCGCTTGCCCGACCAGCTCTCGGTTCAGCGCCATCAGCCCCAGCAGGTTCTCTTCGCTCGCCAGCATCTCCGTCTCGAAGCCGTGCAGCGTCGAGGTCAAGGCCGCACCGCGATCCCAGATCTTCTGCGAGCCGATCAAGCGAAACGTCGGGTCAGCCGCCACGCGGACGGCGTCGTTGACGTCCTCGTAGCCTGCCAAGCGGCTGTAGATCGACTGCCGCAACAGATCAGCGAGCGTGAACTGCTTGTTTGTGCCGTGCCGGGAGTCGCTGAGATGCTCGTCAATCAGTTCTCCGAGACCGAGCCGTTCGTCCAGTTCGCGAACCAAAATCAGGCCACCGTCGGAAGTGACGTGCGATCCCTGGAAATCGACTTTGAGAAGTCCATTGAAAGTTAGCTGGAATGGCTTGGTTTGTTTTTCACCCATTGGGTGTTGGCCTCCATGGCGTCCTCATCGGGCTCTAGCCCCTATGAATAAAGACGCTGAAGGCCGCTGGAAGGTCGGGAGGCCTGAATCAAATTGGAAATGCGGGTTCAGTCCGTTTCAGGGGGAAGCAATTAAGAGCCGGTGCTGACCAGACTTCCGTTATAAGACGGAAAGATCCCGTCTCCGATGGAACCGTGACCTCGTTGGCCATGAATTTGACGACCTCATATCCGAGCACCTTTCGCCGCTCTGCCTGAGGGTTATCCGTGCATCGGCCCGGGCGCATTCGAAGGTCGCTGACAGCTTTCTCCCCCATGACCGTCGTACTTAAGGACCCCGTCATCTCATCCACGATCGTCCGTTGCCCGGACTCGACATCCTGAATCTCTACCTGATCTTTGATTTGACCATTGGGGTCCGTAATTCTTCGCGTAATCGACTTTGACCCGTCGCTTCTCACAGCATAGACGTTTTCCCAAGTCCACCTAAGTTGGGTCTCGTCGTACATCCTTTTTGTCTCCGTTGCCGTGAACGGCGTACGACCCCTGCGCTGCGACAGCAACAGGTTCTTGACCAGCAAGCTACTGCCAGCGGCAGTAATAATGGTTAGCACACTCACCAAGACAGCTCGTCGTAGCATGGCTCACTCCTTTTTTCCAAGACACCGCCACTCACGCACACGAATCTTCCCCGCACCCGTGCGCCCAATTGCAGGCACTAAATGGTGTTGCAAAACTTGAGAGTTGTCCAGTGCAAGATAATCCTGAGGCTGCCTGGCGGCTGGCTACAAGCCATGTAAGGGAGGCGTGCTGAAGCTTCTCGAGCTGTCCGACAATCGCTCACATCTGGCAATGGGCCAGCCCGCGCTTTTCCAAATACTGCTGGTGGTACTCCTCGGCCGGGTAGAATTCCGAAGCGGGCGTGATCTCGGTAGCGATGGGTTTGCTGAACCTGCCGCTCTCCTCTAGCCTTTGTTTGGACGCTGCCGCGGCAGCCTCCTGCTCGGGACTGTGAAAAAAGATCGCCGAGCGGTACTGTGTACCGACGTCGGGACCCTGGCGGTTTCGGGTAGTGGGGTCGTGGTTGCTCCAGAACACTTCCAGCAACTCTTCGTAGGAGACGAGATGCGGATCGTATTCCACGTCCACGGCTTCGGCATGGCCCGTCGCGCCGCCGCAGACATCCTGGTAGGTTGGGTTTTGGAGTGTGCCTCCGCTGTAACCTACTTGGGCGGACGTCACGCCTTTCAGCTGCCGGAAAGTGACCTCGACGCCCCAAAAACAGCCTGCCGCGAAAGTAGCTTTTTGTGTCATTTTGTGTTCCCTGTCGGCCTCTATCTTCCAGTCTAACCTTTGGCCCGCCCTCGTGCGCCGGCCACGACATTCACGGGCTTCCCCTCGAAGTAGGCGAACAGATTATCGACCGCCAGTTGAAGTCCGGCCTCGAGCACTTCCGGCGCCGCCCCGCCGGCGTGCGGCGTCATGACGACGTTGGGCAGGCGGGTCAGCGGATGGTCCTTCTGCAGGGGTTCCACGTCGAAAACGTCCAGCCCGGCCCCGGCGATGCGCTTCTCCTCGAGAGCTGCGATCAATGCTCGCTCGTCAGCGATCGGACCGCGAGCGGTGTTGATGCAAATGGCGCTGGGCTTCATCCGTTGGAACTCGCGCTCGCCGATGAACCCGGTGGTCTCAGGCGACTGTCGCAGATGCAAGCTGACGACATCGCTGATTTCGTATAGCTCGTCGAGATCGACCAGCGCAAGGCCTAATTCCCGGGCAAGCTCAGAGGACGGGTGCATCGTCCAAGCGACAACCCGCATGCCGATGCCCCGGGCGATACGAGCCGTTTGACGCCCGATGGCGCCGAGTCCGATGATACCCAGCGTCTTGCCGTGCAGCTGTGTGATCAGCCCGCGGGGCCACGTCCCCTGCCGCATCTCGAAGTCAATCCGCGGGATCCGGCGGGCCACGGCCAGCATCAGAGCGAGTGCGTGCTCAGCCATCGCAACCGCTGATACCGCCGGCGTGTTGGTGACCGTGATCCCTAGCCTCGCGGCCACGGCAAGGTCAATGTGATCCGTTCCTGTTCCCCACACCGACACGATCTGTAGCTTCGGGCAGGCTGCCAGCACCGCCTCGGGAAACTTCGCCGACGCGCGAATGCTTACGGCTCCTTCGGCATCTCCGACGCGCCCGACGAGTGCTTCGTCTGAGGAAGGAAGGGAATCGTAATAGCTGACCTCGGCGCGCTCCAGCAGGGTCTGGTACGCTTTGCTCGGCCTCATAACCGGCGGTGCGTCGTCAGGGATGGCGATGTTGAACCTGCGCATAGGTCGGCTTGACCGGCTCTTGGCCAAGTGCCGTAAGCGACAGGAAGCTGCCGGCCAGTCGAAAGACGAGGATAGCGCAGCGCGCACGGCCCTGCCGATCGTTTCGCTCTCGATCGCTCTCGATCAGCGGTTTGGACTATACTCGTCTTGGCCACCGCCGTGCGTTGTGGCCGAGTCACAGCTACACCGACCTACTATTGATACCCGCAGAATATAGTGTTGTTTTCGGACACAGCAAATGCCTTGCCAGAGCGGGCGCAGCACGCTGCGCCCCTACACTGTATTTCGCGAACATCAATAAGGGAGCCGACCATGGCCGCCGCCAACACCCCGTCTCCACCCACGCCGGCGCTGTTCTTTGAAACCGTCAACGCCTACCAGCGGACGGCTTCGCTGAAGGCCGCCATCGAACTCGACGTGTTCACGGCGATCGGCGAAGGAAAGCACGCCGCCGGCGAGCTTGCCGATCGGTGCCGGACGTCCGAGCGGGGTATGCGCATATTGTGCGATTACCTGGTGATCGTGGGGTTCCTGACGAAGACCGGCTGTCGTTATGAGCTGACCCCTCCTACGGCGACGTTTCTCGATCGTAACTCGCCGGCTTTTCTGGGCGGGGCGATTGAGTTCATGCTTGCTCCCCTGTTGACCGATTCGTTCCGCGATGTCGCCGCCGTCGTGCGAAAAGGGGGAACCCTGCAGCCCGAGGACGGATTGATGGCTCCGGAAAGCCCCGAGTGGGTGAAGTTCGCGCGGGCCATGGCGCCGATGATGACGCTGCCGGCGGAGCTGATTGCGGGTTTGGTTGATGCCAAGTCGGGCGCGCAATGGAAGGTGCTGGATATCGCCGCCGGACACGGCCTGTTCGGCGTGGCCATCGGCAAGCAGAATCCGAACGCGGAGATTGTCGCTCTGGACTGGCCGAATGTGCTGCAAGTGGCCGGCGAAAACGCGCAGGCGGCCGGGATTTCCGATCGCTATCGCAAGATCCCCGGCAGCGCGTTCGACGCCGACTACGGCAGCGGCTATCACATCGTGCTGCTGACGAACTTTCTCCACCACTTCGATGTACCCACCTGCGAAGGACTGCTGCGCAAGGTTCACAGCGCCCTTGGCCCCGGGGGGCGTGCCGTGACATTGGAGTTCATTCCGAACGAAGATCGGGTTTCACCGCCCCTGGTTGCCGCCTTCAGCATGATGATGCTCGGAGGCACGGCGGGTGGGGACGCCTACACCTTTTCCGAGTTGGATCGAATGTTCCTCAACGCAGGGTTCTCGAGCAACGAGCTGCACTCCATCGAACCCTCGCTCCAGCAAGTGATCGTTTCCGCGAGATAAGCGGCCCCCACGGATCTTGCGGCGTCTCGAAATGTAGGGGCCGGGATGGGGCGCCCGAAGTCCCTGATCGTCCACCGAGCTTCCCACCGCAAGCACCCGCATTTGTGAAACGGACTACTTGGGTACCTTGTCCGGCGACTTCGGCGCTTGCGTGAAAACGCCGGAGAGGAAAGATCGACTTGGGCGTGGCAGCTTCATGACGGGATCGATGCCGGCGTGGAACGCTTGGGCCCGCTCGGCGAGCCGGGCGACCAGTTCGGGGTGCTGGCCGGCGAGGTCCTGCGTTTCCGACGGGTCGCTGGCCAGATCGTAGAGTTCCGGTTTTCTCAATCGAACGGGAGATTGGGGCTTGCCTTTGGGGCTGATATCCCGCTTAAACAGGTGAAGCTTCCATTGTTTTTCTCGAACCGCGAATAGCCGGCTGCGAAAGTAGTAGTAAAGCGCTTGGTGAGGGCTTTGGCCCGAACCGTTGAGCAGCGGCGTGATGTCTTTGCCGTCGATCTCGCGGTCTGATGGGATCCGCCCTCCGGCAAGGGTGAGGAAAGTAGTAAACAGATCCATCATGGTGGCGACACCGTCTCGCACCGTCCCGGAAGGGATTTGCCCCGGCCAGCGCGCGATGAGCGGGACTCGCATACCACCCTCCCAGGTTGTGGCCTTGCCTCCACGCAGGGCGCCCGCCGATCCGTTGGGTTGCTTGCCGTTGCCTGCGCCGACGAGTGATGGCCCGTTGTCGCTTGTGAAAACGACCAAAGTGTCTTCATCGAGACCGAGGCGCCGCAATGCCCCCAGGATCTCGCCGGTGCTCCAGTCGATCTCCTCGACGACGTCGCCGTAGGGTCCGTGGGCCGATTTGCCTCGGAATTCATCGGACGGGCGGACCGGCTCGTGGGGCATCGTGTGCGCCAAATATAGAAAGAAGGGCTGACTTCGATGCCGCTCGATATAGCGGATCGCTTCCTCGGTGTAGCGGCGCGTAAGAGTGTTGACCTTGGCGGGCGATTCGATGACCTTATCGTTCCGTAATAAGTCGATGCGGGGCCATTTCACGGCCGGCAGAAAGCTCATGTCATTGCTGTGGAGCAGCCCGTAGAAGTAATCGAAGCCGTTGCGCAGAGGACGGAAGGGCCTGCGGCCACCTAGGTGCCACTTTCCGATGCAAGCGGTTGCATAGCCCTGCTCCCTGAGCGCTTCGGCGAGGGTGATCTCGGAAGCCGGAATACCCCACTTTTCCTTGGGCACCAGAACCCGCACCAGTCCGGAGCGGATCGGGTAGCGTCCGGTAAGCAGAGCTGCCCGTGCCGGCGTACAGGCGGGCGCGGCGGAGTAGAACTCGGTCAGCCGCACTCCCTCGGCGGCCATGCGGTCGATTCGGGGAGTTTGAATCGTGGGGTGGCCATAGACCCCGAGGTCGCCGTAACCCAAGTCGTCGGCGAGAATCACGATGAAGTTCGGGCTGCGTGCCTGGGAGATGGCCGGGCCCGCGAATAGCGCCAGCGAAATGAGAATCTGTATTGCCGAGAGAAATTTCACTGCCTACACATTTTAGGATGGCTTGGCACCGGCCCGCGTTTCCCCTGAGGTGTAGGCTCGATGAAGACGGGCGGAAGCGAAGAGCATCCGAACCAAGGCAAGACGCTCGAACGGGAATTCCGAGCGTCGTCCGTTACCCGGGTCAATTCGGGCCCTCAACGCGTCAAAACGATACCATGATGATTGAGATGAACGCTGTTCTTCGGAGAAGGTTTTTGCTTCGCTTTCCCTCTCTGGCTCTTGCTGCCCTTCTGGCGGCCTGCGGAGAAGGGCTAGAGCCATCGCACGCCGGCCAAGCGGGTTCTTCGCCCCGCCCCGCCGGCACGGCCGAGCGGGTAGACACGACTTTGCCGGGCGGCGAGGTGTTTGATCAGGAGCTGAACGGGAAGATTCAGGCTGCCTGGGCCGACCGCGAGGCGGGCTACAAGCCGCGGACCCGGCATCTGAACGCTGACGGGACACCCAAATTCACCAACCGTTTGTTTCTTGAAACCAGCCCGTATTTGTTGCAACACGCGCACAACCCGATGAACTGGCACCCATGGGGGGACGAAGCGTTTGAAACGGCCAAGCGACTGGGCCGGCCTGTCCTGCTGAGCGTCGGATATTCCACCTGCCATTGGTGTCACGTGATGGAGGAAGAGTCGTTCGACGACGTCGAGATCGCGCGTTACATCAATGAAAACTACGTCCCCATCAAGGTGGACCGCGAGGAGCGTCCCGACGTCGATGGCATTTATATGGCGGCCGTCCAGGCGTTTACGGGGCGCGGCGGATGGCCGATGACCGTTTGGCTGACCGCCGAGCGGAAGCCTTTCTACGGAGGCACCTATTTCCCCGCCAGAGACGGTGATCGGGGAGCGCGCCGCGGGTTCCTCACGCTGCTGAAGCTGCTGCGCAAAGAGTTCGACACAGCGCCCGATCGCGTATCGGAAAGAGCCGGGCGGCTTGTCGATGCGATCGGGAAAATGCTCGAACCCGCAGCCGGGGACTCTATCCCCGACGCCGAAGCGCTCCATCGAGTTGCAGGCTTCTATCGTGGGCGGTTTGATTCCGACCAAGGGGGATTGAGCGGCGCTCCCAAATTCCCCAGCAGTTTGCCGGTGCGGCTCATGCTCCGATATCATCGCCGGACCGACGATCCTCAAGCACTCGAGATGGCCACGCGGACCCTGGAGAAGATGGCACAGGGAGGAATGTACGACCACGTCGCCGGTGGATTTCACCGCTACTCGACCGACGAGCGTTGGTTAGTCCCTCACTTCGAGAAAATGCTCTACGACAACGCCTTGCTCGTTGTCGCCTATTTGGAAGGGCGTCAGGTGAGCGGGCGCGAGGATTTCGCCCGAGTAGCGCGCGACATTCTGCGTTACGTAGAGCGCGACATGACGTCTCCCGAAGGCGCGTTTTATTCGGCGACCGACGCCGACAGTCTCAATCCGGAGGGAGAACGCGAAGAGGGTTGGTTTTTCACTTGGACGCCGGCCGAGGTCGAGCAACTGCTGGGAAAAGATCGAGCGCGCGTGGTCAACGCGTACTACGCCGTTACCGCCAAGGGAAATTTCGAGGGCCGGAACATTCTGCATACGCCCAAACCCGCGGCCACGGTCGCCAAGGAACTTGGGCTGCCGAAGTCGGAAGTCCTCTCCGTCGTGCGGGAATCAAGGGAGTTGCTTTACCAGGAGCGGAAAAAACGCCCCCCGCCCCTGCGAGATGAGAAGATTCTGACGGCTTGGAACGGGTTGATGATCTCGGCGCATGCGCGGGCGGCGCTTATTCTGGGAGTGGAAACTTATGCCCGACGGGCTGGGCGTGCGGCTGAGTTCGTGCTGGATCATCTGCTGCGCGATGGACGCCTGCTTCGCAGCTACAAATCGGGAAGAGCTCGCCACAATGCCTATCTGGACGACTATGCATTCTTAATCGCGGCTCTGTTGGACCTATACGAAGCGACCGGCGAGCCGCAGTGGCTTCAAAAGGCTATCGATCTGGATCGTGTCCTCGAAAAGCATTATGAGGACAAGAAGAACGGCGGTTTCTTCATGACCAGCGACGATCACGAGCAACTCCTCGCCAGGGAAAAGCCAGGCTATGACGGAGCAGAGCCGGCGGGGAATTCCGTGGCGGTCATGAATCTACTGCGGCTCCACGAGCTGACCACGGACGACCGCTATCGTCAGCGGGCACGCAAGGCTTTCCAGGCGTTCGAGAAGGTCTTTACCCGATCCCCCTCCGCGCTCTCGGAAATGCTGCTGGCGCTCGATTTTCATCTCGACACGGCGAAAGAAATCGTCATTGTCACCCCGCGATCTCGGGCAGAAGCCGAGCCTATGTTGGCCCGGCTGCGAGAAACGTTTGTTCCCAACCGCATTCTCTCGGTGGCGACCGAGGGTCATGGGATGGCAGCGCATGCCAAGCTGGTTCCGCTACTGGAAGATAAAACCGCTTTGCGGGGAAAGCCGACGGCGTACGTTTGCGAAAGGCGGGTTTGCGAGCTGCCGACCAGCGACCCGGAGACGTTTGCCGAACAAATTCGCAAAGTGCAGCGCCTCCCGGGCGCAGGTAGCCCTTAGCCGAAGGCGACCCGGCAATCGTGCCGAATCCACCGCGTCGGCGCTGTCGCAGTTCTGTTACAAAAAGTGAGGACCGGCGCCAGGCCTGCCACCGCGGTTTGACCGCTTTCATGTTCCAGGTGACCTAGACCTGCGAGAATACTGTTTCGGAGCCTGGCGCATGAGCGCCGGCGCGGTTGACCCGTATGCCTAAGTTCAAAGCGGCTCGCGGCAAAAAGAAGCCGAAGCCTTCGAAGGCGGGTGCTGTCGGCTGCTTTCTGGCCATCGCTTTGCTGTTGGCATTTTTTATCTGGGCCTTCTCGGTGGCGCTAAACCCGGGATGAGAAAACGGGCGGCTATCTTTCCATGTAGGGAATGCGATTGTGACCAGCATGCGTACTGACGGTCGCAGGGCTGACGAGGCTCGGCCGCTAATCATCACCCCGGGATTCCTGCCGACGGCGGAGGGATCCGCCCTCATCGAAGTTGGGCACACGAAAATCGTCTGTGCGGCTTCGCTGGAACAAACTGTTCCAGCGTTCCTTCGCGGCACCGGCAAGGGCTGGGTGACGGCGGAGTACGCCATGCTCCCCCGTTCGACCTCTACTCGCACGCCGCGGGAGGTGAGCCGCGGTCGTGTAGGAGGAAGGACGTCTGAAATCCAGCGTCTTATCGGGCGCTGTCTTCGCTCGGTGACCGATCTCGACGTGCTGGGTGAAAGAACGGTCTACATCGACTGCGACGTGATTCAAGCCGACGGAGGCACGCGGACGGCGTCCATCACCGGCGGCTGGGTTGCGCTGGCTTTGGCGTTCAAGCAGATGGTCGAATTCCAGATGATCTCGGTGATGCCTTTAGCGCGCTACCTAGCGTCCACGAGCGTAGGCATTGTCGACGGCGTGCCGCTGCTCGATCTCTGCTACGAAGAAGACTCGCGCGCGGACGTGGACATGAACGTCGCCATGACCTCGGCCGGCGAGTACGTTGAAGTGCAGGCAACGGCCGAGGGCAAAGTATTTGCCAAGAATCAGCTCACAGAGCTTCTGAATCTCGCCGCCGTGGGTATCGAAGAACTGATCAAGGCGCAGCGAGAAGTAATCTCCTTGTGAAGCTGATTGAGTTGTTCTGCGCTACAAGCAACCCCGGCAAACAACGCGAGTTTCAACAAGCCGCCGGGCCCGATGTCGTCATGCGCGGGTTGCCTCCCCTTCCCTGCCCCGAAGACGGCGAGACATTCGAGGAGAACGCCGAGGCGAAAGCGCTGTGTTTCGGCCGCTCCGCGGCTTCGGCGGCGAGCGAATCCCCTCGTCAAGCGCCTCTGGTTTTCGCCGACGACTCCGGTCTTGTTGTCGACGCTCTGGCAGGCGAACCGGGCGTGCGTTCGGCCCGCTTCGCCGGCCCGGACGCCGACGACGAGTCCAACAACACTCTCCTGCTGGAAAAACTCAAGGGGTTGCCTCCGAGCGAGCGGACCGCGCGTTTCGTTTGCTGCATGGCGCTAACTCGCCGGGGCAAGCTGCTGGAGATATTTCGCGCCGAAGCGGTCGGCGTCATCCTCGATCGGCCCGTGGGGGAAGCAGGGTTTGGCTACGACCCGCTTTTTTTCTACGCCGAGCTGGGCAAGAGTTTTGCGCAACTCTCCGCGCCGGAGAAGTGGCGCGTCAGCCACCGCGGCAGGGCATTCCGAAAAATGCTGGCTTGGTTGCGGAATCGAGCCTGAATCGACGGGCATCGGAATGGATAGGGACTGCTCTGGGTCCGCTGCTTCACTGCGCAACCACCGCCGAGCAGACCGGCCGTGGCCTCGACCGCACCCTTTCGGGCGCGGCTCTGTTCGCACGCTACGCGGGTTGGAAACTGAGCCTTGAACGCCGGTGACAGGCCAAGTATTCGGGATCCCGTTATCACCGCTCCCTCGTGGTCGCGGCTCGGAAGGCTCTGCGAACAAACCACTTCCGGGCCGGATGGACGATCGGTACGATGTCTAGGGAAAGGGCTTTTTACATACGCGAACTTTTGATACCAAGCACTAGGGAGTACACTGGCTCACGCGGACGCCGGCCTCAACGGAGTCGTCCGGATGGGTGATGACCAGCTCGCCCGCCTCGACACCGGACAGGATTTGAGCCGTGAGGCCGCTGCGCCGGCCAAGCTGTACGTTTCGCAACCGCGCGAACTCTCCATCCACGACAAACACAGCCCACTGATCGCCGCGGCGGAACAACGCGCTACTGGGCACTTGGAGAACTTCGTCTTCCTCCCACAAGATGAACTTCGTCTCCACGCGATACCCATCGCCAAGCTTTTCCCATTCTTCCGGCGGAGACACGATGTCGGCAATCACCAGCACGCGCTGTTCCTCGACGCCGAGAGCCGAGATCTTCGTAAAACCGAAAGGCTCGACGACGCGCACGCGGGCTTCGAGCGGGCCCTCACCGCCCCAGCGCTCCAGGATCACGCGAGTACCGGGCCCGGCGCGGACGGCGTCCGCCGACAGCAGTTCGACCTCCACTTCCAAGAGGCGCGGATTGCCGATTTCCAGGAGCGGCTCTCCACGGCTCACCACTCCTTCACTTTCGCGCAGAACCTTGAGAACACTTCCGCTAATGGGAGCGTGCACGGCTACGGTTTCAGCAGGCTGTCCGCTCTGCTGCGCCGCCGAGTGGCGCAGTGTGGTGCGGGCCGCCTGCAGCTCGGACCGCGCCACCTCGACCGAGAACTCCGCCGAGCGCAAGTTCGCGCTCGTTCTTCGGGCGTCGGCTTCGGTTTGGTTGAGTTCTTCGTCGGAGATGGCGCCTGCTTCGTGCAGCTCGCGGACGCGGGCCAGTTGTGATTCCCAGTAGCGGGCATCCGCGGCCGCGGCGACGACGTTCTCTTGGGCTCCCTTGAGCGCTGCCTGCGTGGTCGTAACACGGGCTTGCGCCTGGGCCCGTGCACGCGGGTCCAGCACCGTTGAGCGCAGGGGGTCGAGCGTCAGGAGTTCCTGTCCGCGCTTCACCGAGTCGCCCACGTCGAGTTCGACGCGCCTGAGAAAACCAGCCACTGGCGCCGAGATCACGAAGTGGTCGACGACCCGGGTTTTGCCTTCTTCCTCCACCGTGACCTGGAGGGGGCCTCTGACGACGGCGGCGGTTTCCACGGGCACCGGTTGCGGCATGAAGCCCCACACAATGGCCAGCACGACCAGTGCGCAAAAGCCGAGCAGTCCCAAACGGCGGCGCCACTTCACGATATGCACTGCCAGCTACTCCTTCGTCTTCAAGACGGCGACAAGATCGAGATGGTCCAGTTTCCGGCGCACAACGAGCGCCGAAATACAAGCAGACGCTAAAACAACGGTTGCGGCGAACGAGTAGGTGCTCGCTTCCACCACGAAAGGCAACCGGAACAGATCGGTTTCCAGCGAGGTCACAATATAGCCGCAGAGCAACCTCCCGATGAGGAATCCAAGAGGAACGGCAGCCAAGGTGAGCACAGCCAGCTCGCCTAACAGGATGTAGGAAATCTCGCCGCGGGTCATGCCCAGCACCCGCAAGCTGGCCAGCTCGCGGCTACGCTCGGAAAGGGAGATGCGCGCACTGTTGTATACGACGCCGAACGCGATCGTACCCGCGAGGAGGGTGATGAAGAAGGCGAAGGTCAACAGTTGCTCGGCCATGGTCTCTTCGAGGTTCTTCACCGCCTTCTTGCGCACGGTGACGCCGGCGACGCGAGGCATCTCCTTGAGCGAAGCATAGATTTCGTTTGCGTAGCGGGAATCCGCGGACAGAAAAGCGCCGGAGACCGCATGTCCCTCGCGCATCATGCGGTTCAGCGCATCGATATGCATGTAGGCCGAGAGGCCGACGTACTGGTTGCCGAAGCCGGCGACCCGCACCTGCCTCACCGGGCGGCCCCCTTCGAGCACCTCCACGGTCACGGGGTCGCCGGGGCCGACGTTCAAAATGCCGCCGAGGAAGTCCGTCAGCACCAGGCCGTTCCCGGGGATGTCGATCGGGTTGAGATCGACGTCCAGCAAACGATGGAGGTCGCCGCCGGGCCGCACTCCCTGGATCGCCGTGCGATAAGTGCGATGCCCGGAGCGGAGCCGCACCGCCACCGTCCGAAACGGCTCGCCATATTCGACTCCGGGCAGACTGTGCAACTCATTGAGGACTCGGCCGGAGGTCGGCTCGACGAAGGTTACGGTCATGTCGTCCCGCTGCGACAGCCCGAACTGCACGTAGATCATGTGCTCCACAATATCCCCGAAGAAAAAGCCCACCATCAAGATGGCATACGCCAGCGCGATGCCGATCGCGGTGAATAGCGATTTCAGCGGCTGGCGCTCGATATTTCTGGCAATCATGCGCGTCGGTTGTGAGAGCCACCGTTTGAGGCCCAACCGCTCGATCACGGTCTCGCGGTAACGAGCCGGCGGTTCCGGGCGCATGGCCTCCGCCGGGGGTTGGCGCGCAGCGGCGCGAACGGAGTAGAGAGTGCCCGCCAACGCCGCCCCAGCGCTCACTAGGCCGGCAATCACCGCGACGTGGGGCTGCAAGACATAAAGCAGGAACGGAAAGCGGTAGAAGTCCATGTACATGGCGCTGAGGCCCCGTCCGAAGCGCTCGCCGCCCACGATCCCTACCAGGACCCCCACGGCAACGATCAAAAGTACGAGCTTCACGTAGTGGAAGGCCACGTCGAAGTTGCTATAGCCGAAGGCCTTCAGCGTCGCCACTTGCTCCCGTTCCGTTCGGATCAGACGCCCCACGACGACATTGAGCAGAAAAGCGGCGACAGACAGAAAGATGACCGGGTAGATGGTTGCCATCTGCTCGAGCTGGCGAAACTCTTCGGATAAATAGCGATGCGACACCTGGTCCTTGCGGCCGTAGGCGCCGATCCCTCCGTAGCGCCGGAGCAGCCCGTCCGTACGCTCGATCACCTCCTCCAGGCGGCCGTCGGCGGTGAGCGTCAGCGCCACGTCGTTGAATGCCCCTTCCATGTCATAGGCTGCTTCCAAAGGGGTCCGCGCCATCCACAGCACCCCGAAGCTTTCAAAGTCGGGGATGAAGTCGCCCGCGCGGATCGGAAAGATGTGCTCCGGCGATAAGGCGACACCGACGATGCGCAGGCGCTTGCGGCGCCCGTTGATCACGACGGCAATCCGGCCGCCCGGCTGAAAGCCGTGAGCCTTGGCAAAGGAGTCGTGGACGACCACCTCGTCATCGCGGCGTGAGTCGACCAATCGGCCTCGCATGAGATAGAGGCCGTTGAGAAGCGGCGGGCCGAAGTCGGGAACCGATACGAGCAGCCCCGTCACCGGGTCCGGATAATCCTCGACCTCCACTTTGGCCGGCGCCACCACACGGGTCTGAACTTGTTGCACGCCGGGGATCGCTTGCAGCCTGGCCCGCAGGGATTCCGGAGCCCGCTTGAGAGAGGCGAAGACTTCCGCGAAATGGTAGTCGCCGTAGTAGACGGCCTGCGTGAGACGCAGGGAATCGCGGGTGCTGAGCGACATGACGAAGGTCGCCGCGCCGCTCGCGATCACCATGGCGATAGCCAGGGCTTGGCCCTTCATCGCCCAAAGGTCCCGGAAGAGCTTGCGGTGGAGGGCGGTCATGAGCTACCAGTGCAGCTCCCGAACGGGCTTCTTCGCCACGTTGCGGCGGATCTCGCCGATCCGGCCGTCGTGCAAGTGGATGACGCGGTCGGCCATGCCGGCGATGTCGGCGTTGTGAGTGATTAGGACGGTGGTGGTCCCCAGTTCGTGGTTGACTCTTTCGAGGGCCTCGAGCACGACGATCCCGGTGGCTGAGTCGAGGGTGCCGGTCGGTTCGTCGCAAAGCAGCACGGCCGGGTTTTTCGCGATCGCTCGCGCGATGGCCACGCGCTGCTGCTCTCCGCCGGATAACTGCGACGGGAAGTGATGCCTCCTGTCCCCGAGATTGACCACCCTAAGGGCATCCGCGGGCTCCATCGGATGCTCGGCGATCTCTGTCACCACGGCCACGTTTTCAAGCGCGGTAAGGCTGGGAATCAGATTGTAGAACTGAAAAACGAAGCCAACATGCGAACGGCGGTATTCGGTCAGCTCCCGGTCGGTGGCGGCGGTGAGCTCTTTACCGTGGTAGCTGACACGGCCGCTGGTGGCGGTGTCGAGGCCCCCAAGAATGTTCAGCAGCGTTGACTTACCGCTGCCGGAGGGTCCCAGCAGAACCACCAGCTCCCCGGCGTAGAAGTCCAAGTCAACTCCGCGCAGGGCCTGGACTCGCACCTCGCCCATGCCGTACGTCTTGGTCAGGCTCCGGGCCTCAAAGACGGTCTCTTTGATTTGCGCGCCTGGTGTTGTCGCTGCGTCGGGCACGAGTCGTCACTCTGACCTGGATCGGCAACCACTGTCCGAGGTATTCAATTCTCATAGTGACTGATTTGCAATCAGAAGTGGATGCGGGCCGATTTCGGACTCGCCGGTCTGCCAACCGATTCGCAACCGATCCAACTCAGTGATCCGACGCAACAGACGCGGCAACAGGTCCAGCTTCAGCAAGCCGGTAGCGGACGACAGTGCTCGCTCGGGGCTTCTTGGACCTCGTAGAGCAGCCCGTCAACTCCCATCGCTACGCCCGTCCGAGCCGGAAGCTCGATGTGCTCGGGCTGCCCTGCACAGCGACCTCTTTCGGTCGGCCCGACTCCTCGGAAGCCACGGAAAGAGCCACCCGATATCTGGGTCGACGTCCGCTCACCCACGCTCAAGATATCATGCCGGCCGACGACGATCGTAAGTGTCGGGCTTCGCTATTCCGGTTACTCGCCACGCGAGATCTACGGGAGGTGAGTAACTGACCGTTCACCCCTACCCCCAGCATGGCGGCTACCCCGGAGGCGGCGCCCGTAACGGTCTTTCGCCGGGTCCGTCCGCATTGCAAGGTCGCCAATTCCTGTGCTGCAATGAGGGGCGTTTGCGGCCCCTCGTTTCACCGTGAGGTCTGCCGGACACAGAGGCGAAACCATGCGCTTGGTAGGAACGCTCCTAGGTGTTCTTTGCTGCTCGACACTGGGATACGCTGCTGATCCGTTGCTCTCCCAGATTCGCTTGCGAACCGACCCGGAAGTGGCGCGGGTTCGCCCCTTCGAGTCACTGGTCGTGCAGGTGCTGGCGTACGGGGAGCTGACGGACGAGGCAGGGCAAACGAAGAAAGTGCGCCTTCGCATGGGTGCGGCGGACCTTGCGGTCAAAGGCCCGGACGCCGGCTGGCTCTCCAAACCCTTCCGCTATCAAGGGAAGGAAGAAGAGCCGTTCTACGAGAAAGAGGGGGCGGGCCTGGGTGCGGTCATCTTTGGCCGGGTGCAGAGTGACTTTGTCCTCAAAGACAGCGTTTTATATACGGCGCCCGCCAAGGCCGGCAGCTATCAAATCGCGGCTGACATCGACGGCAAGACGGCTTCGATCACCGTCACGGTGGATCCGAAGGCGCCTTCGAGGCGGCAAAGAGAAAAGGTCCGATTCTCCAAGGAGCGCCCCTCTCGGGACCCCTACCGCCGCTTGGCGGAACACTATGCGCCTTTTGTAGCACAAGAAACCTGGTTCCAGCCGAAATCCGACTTCCTAGCGCGCTTTGACCTCGACGGGGACTGGCGGGGAGACAACAACTGGGATAGCGCCGAAGTCGGCAGCTCGCAGGCCTACGTCTACTACGCCGCCATGGAGACCGACACGCACTGGTTTCTGATTTACAATTTTTTTCACCCCCGTGCTTATTCGGACAAGTGTGTGGCCGGCACCTGCCACGAGAACGACAATGAGGGCGCTGTAGTAACGGTTGAAAAAGACGGTTCCCAGTACGGGCGCCTGATCGTGATGGAAACACTCGCACACAACAACGTGTACTCTTACCGGGCCGACCGTCGCATCAAGAAAGGCGTTCACAGCCCCGACGGCAAGATCGAGACGTATGAACAGTCTCACCCGGTCGTCTTCATTGAAGCAGGGGGCCACGGGGTCTACGGCTCTACCGGCAGTCATTCCCGATACTCGATTTCCCGGGATCAATTCGGCGCCGGAACGGGTGTGACTTATGTCTACAAAGGCGTGGCGGAGCGGCCGCGCCACGGCAACGACCGTAAGGTCGGCTACGAGTTGCTGTCGATCTACGACCACTGGTGGGTGCGGGCACAGGAAGGCCAAGGCCGTCAGGACCGTACTTTCGACGCCTATTATGCCTACCAGCCCTACGGAGGTCGGCCTCGTTCGCCGCATCCGGAAATCGCGGGCTCATTCCTTGGCCGCAAGTTCGGCTCGAACAAGGCGAAACCTTTTGGGGGTTGGCACGACCGCCGAACTCGTAAGAAGAAGGTCCTGGCGACGGGCCAGTGGGCTTTGGATCCAGCGTACGCAGTGTCTCAAAACTTGAGGATTCCAGGGCGATTTTCGCTTGACTATGTGTTCAATCCGTATCTTGGCATCGGCAAGCCGCCGGCGCCTTCCAGAAGCCGCATACTGTCCAAGCACTTGGAGAACATCCGCCTTGTCGAGGAGATTCCGCGAGCAGATGAATCGCCTGGCGGGGAGACGCAAGCCGCCGGTCCTCGGGAACCGGCGGGTGTCGAGTTGCGCTCCGACGACAATGACCCGAAGCGCTACAACCGCCATGACGAGGGCCGGTTCGAGTTCCGCGGCCGGATCGACGGGACAGTTGTGTTTCGCCTACGCGGTGATCGTGTGTTTGCGGAAACCACTTCCGGACGCCCGCTGGAAGTCGATCGCTTTTCGTTCTCTCAACCCCTGCCCGCGGTGACGCTTGGCCGCGTTGAGGTCGAACAAAAAGACGGTCGGGGGAAGATCGTCGTTTTGGAGCGCCCTTGGGAGGGGAATCACTTCACGGCGGTGCTACAGGTTTCCGACCCCAAAAGAAGCGACGACCGCTACCATTTCCGCTTGCATTGGAAACGGTAGCGAGTGCCGGCCTGCGCCCCACTCAAGGGGATGAAAACCGGCGGGTTTTCGACCGAGCGGTTATCCCTGTGCAACGACGGGCGTTTCTGATCGGCCGAGGCCCGCGGCGTTAACCGGACAGAGCCGTGCCCGGCAGAGCGCGGGCCCGTCGCTGCGCCGGGCGCACGGCCTGTCACTAACGTTCCAGGCTTCCATGAGGAGCCTCGCCATTGTCAAGCGGGGAAGCGGGAGCAACTTGAGTTAGCCCGCTTTTCTCACCAGCTGGCGAGGCGAAGTGCGTGAGAGGCCCGTCAGTACAAGGCGCGCGCCGCTCAGCGCCCCGTTTCTTGAATAATGCGGGCGTACTTGAACCCTACGTTGAGCACGGTGAGCAAGCGCAACGAAGTAATGGCGGGCCTATCGCGTGCTTCGACCGTCAGCTGGTGAGAAATGCGGGCTAGGGCCGTCAACGACGTGCGCAGCTTATTCCCCTCGACCTGCTCGACAAGCTGCTTCTTCGACAAACTCTCTACCTTTTTGCTATCGTTCTTCATGGCTCGTCATGTTTTCGTTTCCTTTAAGGAAGATTTTTTGGGAATCTTCCCCTGTCTACTACCGTGCGGGGCGAAGCCCGCTGGGGAAAGTTTAGCTCACTCCCCCCGGGCTGGCGAGCCTCCTCATTTCATCTCAGTGCCTTGCTCTCGCACACTCTTGCCATGCCCGATTCGGAGCCGTGAACGCCAGTGAGCGGTCATGCCGCTTGTCTACCGACTCGGCCGCCGGCACCCAGCAGAGCCGCGGGCGGAAGCCTGCGGTCAAAGCTGCAACTCACCACGAGTAATTCGGAGTCGCGGATTGCACAAGGGGGCGACCCACGCTATATTTTGTTGGCGATGAGGACTCTCGCATCACTTCTCTCCGCTTCACGACAAATCAACAACTTACGCTTGGGTCTGCGACGAGCGGCCAGGGCGTACGGCCAACCGTCCACGGATTCTCGGCCCATGGCTGACCGCGAATTCGTGTCGCCCAGCAGCAGCCCGCTTTTCTCACCACGTGGCGAGGCGAAGTGCGTGAGAAGCCCGTCAGTACAAGGCGCGCGCCGCTCGGCGCCCCGTTTCTTGAACAATGCGGGCGTACTGGAACCCTACGTTGAGCACGGCGAGCAAGCGCAACGCAGTCATGGCGGGCTTGTTGCGTGCTTCGACCGTCAGGTGGCGAGAAATGCGGGCTAGGCTGGTCGAGACTCAGCGGCGTAGGGAGCTCATCGCGTCAGCGGCAACCTCAGGATCAAGACCGGCGTGACGCCGGCTTCGTTGCGCTTCCCAGAGGCCGCCAGTCGGGGACGCCGCTATCCCGAGCCTCCCCATCCCTATCGGTCCCTCTACCGAAGAGACCGGGACCGCATCATCCATGCCCGATCGTTCCGCCGGCTGGAGCATAAGACACAGGTCTTTACCGCTCCCCTTTCCGACCATTTCCGTAACCGCCTCACCCACACCATCGAGGTCTCTCAAATTGCCCGCACGGTCGCCGCGGCTCTGGGGTTGAATGAGGACCTCGTCGAATCTCTTGCTCTTTGCCATGACCTAGGACATCCCCCGTTCGGCCACGCGGGAGAAGATGTCCTCGACGAGCAGATGCGGAACTACGGGGAACGTTTCGACCACAACCTGCATGCCTTGCGCATTGTCGAAAGCTTCGAGCAGCGCTACGCCGCCTTCCCCGGACTGAATCTGACTTTCGAAGTGCGCGAAGGCATCGTCAAGCACTCGCGCGACTACGACCAGGCGTCGGCACCGGAACTCGCCGAGTATCTTCTCGATCAGAGGCCGCTGCTGGAGGCCCAGCTGATCGATTCCGCCGACCAGATCGCCTACAACTGCGCCGACCTTGACGACGCCATCGATGCCGGCCTGCTCGATGTTGAAACAGCCCGCGGGGAGGTCGATCTTTTCGATCGCTTGATGGTGGAAGCGCGGGGCGAGCACCCCCGGGCCACGACGCGGCAGATCTTCAACGAAGCGCTGCGCCGGCTGCTCGACCGCTTGGTTTCCGGTCTGGTTGCCGGCACGAAACAATCCGTCGAGCAAGCGAGCGTCAAGACGCCCGAGGAAGTTCGCCTTTGTCCTCGCCGATTGGCGGCCTTGACGCCGGAGGCGGCGCGGGCTTCCGCCCAACTGGTCCAACTGCTGCAAGGCAAAGTGTATCGCTCGGAGGAGATCAACCAAGCCCGTTCGGAGACCAGTCACAAGGTGGCTTCACTTTTTGAACTTTTCATGTCCCGCGCCGAAGCGCTGCCGACCGCATACCGCAAGCGGGCCGAGCACGAGCCTCCGCAGCGGGTTGTTTGCGAGTATATTGCCGGCATGACCGACAAGTTTCTGCTGCGGCTTCACGGAGAACTCCTGGGATCGCCGGGCCTGTAGAAGGAGCCTGCGCATCTCGCGTTCCCGCGTAAAACACGTGCCGCGGGCGTCAACCGCCGGCGATCTTTTGATTTAAACTGGTACATACTAGGAATAGATCACTCGGGGTGTCCGGCTCCACGACCCGGAAGATCGAACGCTCGCTCTCTGCTATCACGCGTCATGCACTTCGACAGACGCCAATCTCCGGGGTGCTCGGTCGTCGTTCCTTGCTATCAAGAGGAAAAAGTAGTGGCGGAGACCGTGAAGCAAATACATGATGTCCTTGCGCGTGAGTCGTTCGATTGGGAGATGGTTTTCGTGGATGACGGGAGCACTGACCGGACGGGAGTGATCCTTGATGATCTAACCCGGCGCTTTCCGCGCCTGCGGGTGATTCACAACTCAAAGAACATGGGCTATGGAGCCTCTCTCAAAAGGGGCTTTCGGCAGGCGCAATATGATCGGCTGGCCATTACCGACGCCGACGGCACCTATCCCAACGAAAGAATACCCGAGTTCGTGAAACTGCTCGACCGGGCCGACATGGTCGTCGGTGCTCGGGTGGGGGCCAATGTCAACGTGCCTCTGTTGCGAAGGCCGGTTAAGGCGCTTCTGCTTGCGTTCAGCCGCTGGATGTCCCAGGCGGACATCAGGGACATCAATAGCGGCCTGCGCTGCATGTGGGCCCGCCATCTGGCCATTTTCCGGTTCATGTTGCCCGACACGTTCAGCTTTACGACCACCATCACCCTGGCGATGCACATGCATGGCCTCACGGTGGAGTACGTGCCCATTGACTACCATCAACGGGTCGGCCGGAGTTCGATTCGTCCCATCCGCGACACAGTCAAGTTCTTCTCGCTGGTCGTTCGAGCGGTGATGTATTTTCGACCCCTGCAAGTGTTCGGCTCCCTGGCCCTGTTGCTGATGATTTCTTCGGGCGCGACGGCCATCGTTTCCCAACTTCTCGGCCGGCACTTGCCCGAGGTAATCATAACGACTATGTTTTCCACGGGAATCATCCTATTTGCTTTAGGACTGCTTGGTGATCTCATCAATGTACGCAGGAAATAAGACACCGGCGAAGCCCGCGGGAACCCTCGCTCCTGAAGGGCCGCAACGGTCGGCCGCCGGGATTTTGACGGTCCACCACCGCGTTAGTCGGCATTTCTACCCACAAAACAGTAGGGGCCGGCCGCTGCGCCGGCCCGGAGCGGCCCGGGCATCGTAAGAGTGTATTGGCTGCATGAAACGCGCTTTAATTACCGGCATCACGGGCCAAGACGGATCGTACTTGGCGCGGTTTCTGTTGGCCAAAGGTTACCAAGTCCATGGCGTCGTGAGACGCTCCAGCACCTTCGGCACCGAGCGGCTCACCGATATCTACGAAGACCCTCACCAGAGTGGCGTGCGGCTCGTCTTACATTACGGCGACATGTCCGATGCATCCTCTCTCCGTCACCTGCTGGCGAATGCGGATCCGGAAGAGGTCTACAATCTGGCGGCCCAATCCCATGTGATGGTTTCATTCCATCTCCCCGAATACACAGCCGACGTCAACGCCACCGGAACGCTGCGCTTGTTGCAGGCGATTCGCGACCGGGCTGACCAGACGGGCAAAGCGATTCGCTTCTACCAGGCCGGGTCGTCGGAAATGTTCGGTTCCACGGCGCCTCCGCAAGACGAGCAAAGCTTGTTCCGGCCCCGCAGCCCCTACGGCGTCAGTAAGGTGGCGGCCCATTGGTACGTGGTCAACTTCCGTGAATCCTACGGCCTCTTTCTCTGCAACGGGATTCTGTTCAATCATGAATCCCCCCGACGGGGAGAAACCTTTGTCACGCGCAAGACGACCCGGGCTCTGGGACGCATCAAGGTGGGTCTGCAGGACAAACTCTATCTCGGCAACCTGGACGCCCGTCGCGACTGGGGATTCGCCGGCGACTATGTCGAGGCCATGTGGATGATGCTTCAGCAGGGCCGCCCCGACGATTACGTCGTGGCCACTGGGAAGCAGTATTCGGTGGGCCAGTTCCTTTCCGAAGCTGCCGCTTCGTTGGATCTGGATTGGCGGCAACACGTCCACATTGACGAACGCTACATCAGGCCGGCGGAGGTGGACAGCCTGCTTGGCGACGCGACAAAGGCACGCGAGCAACTGGGGTGGCGGCCCAAGGTTGACTTTTCACAATTGGTTTCGATGATGGTTGATCACGACTACAGGCTGGCCCAAAAAGAGTACGCCGTGGCGAACCTCGTCACGTCGGGCAGCTGAGGGCGCCCCGTGGAACCCACCAGCCGAATCTTTGTAGCGGGCCACCAGGGACTTGTGGGATCAGCGATTCTGCGCCATCTGCGGAGAGTGGGTTACCAGCACCTTATTACGCGTACACGCTCTGAGTTGGATCTGACCAGTCAGACGGCTGTCGAAAGATTCTTTCAACAGGAAAGCCCCGAGTATGTTTTTCTGGCGGCAGCCAAGGTCGGCGGCATCCTGGCCAACAGCACCTACCCGGCCGAGTTCATTCGGGACAACCTCTTGATTCAGACAAATGTAATTGACGCCGCCTTCCGCTGTGGCGCCCGCAAATTGCTTTTTCTTGGCTCCTCCTGTATGTATCCCCGATCCGCTGCCCAGCCGATGACGGAGGACCAGCTCTTGGCCGCTCCCCTCGAACCGAGCAACGAATGCTATGCCATCGCGAAAATCGCGGGCATTAAGCTGGCTCAGGCCTATCGGCGGCAGCACGGGTTCCCGGTCGTCTCCCTGATGCCGACGAACCTGTACGGTCCCGGCGACAACTTTGATTTGGAAACTTCCCACGTCGTACCCGCACTGATCCGGAAGTTCCACGAGGCCGAAGTTTCGGGGGCTTCTCCGGTTACTGTCTGGGGAACGGGGAAGCCGCGGCGCGAATTCTTATACGTCGAAGATCTGGCCGACGCCGCGCACTTCTTGATGTTGAACTACGACTCGGAACAGATCATCAACGTGGGCGCCGGTCAGGATCTGAGCATCGCCGAATTGGCCGCGCTGGTGTCTGAGATCGTAGGCTATCGGGGAGAGGTCGTGTTTGATCCTTCAAAGCCCGACGGGCCGCCTCGTAAGCTGCTGGACGTTTCCCGCTTGAGCGCGCTGGGCTGGCATGCCTCTACAGATCTGCGGGAAGGTCTGGAACGCACTTGGCGCTGGTTTGGGGAAAACTTCCGCGCTGCGGGATGAAACGACCGACGCTCGCCTTGACCGCTGGGTGGAAGGAAGCCCTCTCGGACCGACTCGCCTGCCGTGCGGGAGCAACCGGCAGTAGCGAGCTAGGCGGGCGCCGGGCGGCTCCCTTTTCCTTTCATCGCCCGTGGCTCGCTCGTTGTTCGGTACGGCGCTGTTGTTTATCCGCCCGGCTGCGGCACAGCTCGATGAGAACTGTGTTGTTGGTGTGCTGCATCGCGGCTCGAGTCCAGCCCGATGGAGGTTGGGAACTCCCGAACATTCCAGCCGGCTTTGGCTCCCGGCGCGCACGGGCGCTTTTCGGGGGAAGTTTGGTGCCTACGAGTAAGTACTGACGGCATTGGTCTCTATGACGACAGTCACAGCGGCGATCATCGAGCGGCGGGGCCGCGTCTTGATCTGCCGTCGGCGCTTCGATCAGGATCACCCCGGAAAATGGGAGTTTCCGGGCGGCAAGCGGAAGCCGGGCGAGCACCCCGCTGAGACGCGAGTTGCGGGAAGAGCTCAAGATCGATGCCGACATTGGTGAGCAGGTCACGCGGTATTGCTACCGCTACCCGGGACGCCGAGCCATCCTGCTGGTATTCTTTCGCGTTTCAGGATTTACGGGCGATCCCGATTACGGCCATTTTCAACAAGCGTCGTGGGTGCAACGGGCCGATTTGCGCAGCTTTGATTTCCTGGAAGGGGATGTCGCCTTTGTCCGCGGGTTGGCGGCCGGCGACTACGACTAGCCCGCATTTCTCAGGCGACGACATCTGCTCGTCAGCTTCCCCGCCTATCGACGACTAGCCTGCATTTCTCACCACCGGACGGCCGAAGCACGCAATAGGCCGGTCATTACTGCGTTCGGCTTGCTCGGCGTGCTCAACGTACTTGCCCGGTCGGACGCTGAACGGAAGTCGCTGCTTGTTTCGGTAGCAGCAAGATACGAGCCGGCCAGGCTGCACCCGCAAAAGCGCGCCTTCGCTCGCCGAGCGGCGCGCGCCTTGTACTGACGGGCCTCTCACGCACTTCGCCTCGCCACCTGGTGAGAAAAGCGGGCTAGCGGGGTGGACTCCTTCCTCCCACAGGGTGTCCGCGCCGAAAAGGCGCAGTAAGAAATGTGGGCTAGAATAGTTCGCATATGAAACGACAACTGTTTTGGATCATCGTGTCGCTCGCCGGCGGGATCGGGGCCTTGTCGTGCGGCAGCGGTTCACGAATCGCGCAGCAGGAAGCCGACGAGTTTCTCGCCATGTATGACAGCATTGCTCAGAAGCTCTATACGGTCGTTGCCGAGGCCTATTGGAAGGGCAGCACCGACGTGACTGACCAACACACGGGGGAACGCATTGGCGCCGATCGCGCTTTCGGCGCGTTCGCGGGCAGCAGTTATGTCATCGATCGGACCAGAAAGTTGTTGGCCCACAAAGCGGAAGTGAACGATCTTACAAGACGCCAGCTGCGTAAGGTTCTGCTGGCAGCCTCGGAGTACCCGGGAACCATCCCCGATGTCGTCAGTGAGCGGGTTGAGCAAGAGGCCAAGCAGAGCGCCATCCTGGACTCCTTCGAGTTCTGCTCGGAGCGAAGGGGTGAAAGGTGTGTCACGACGGTCACACCGAACCAAATCGACAATACCCTACGGGAATCTCTGGACGCAGTGGAGCGACGGCGTATCTGGGAGGTTTCGAAGCAGATCGGTCCGGCTCTCAAACCCGGTTTGGTGAAGCTGCGGCGCTTGCGCAATCGAATCGCTCGAGAGATGGGGTATAGCTCCTTCTTTGCGCTGCAGGTCAGTGATTACGAAATGAGCGTCGACGAAATGATGCAGACCATGGAAAGCTTTCAGCGAGACTTGCGACCGCTCTATGAGCAGGTTCACTGTTGGGCGAAGTACGAGCTCGCCAAACGCTTCGGCCAGCCGCCGCCGAAGCGGATCCCCGCGCACTGGATCGGAAATCGCTGGGCGCAGGCCTGGCCGGGCTTGACTTCCTCCGCTGACCTCGACGATTTGTTCGCGGGAAAGTCGCCTGAATGGATCATCCGCCAGGCCGAGCGATTCTATACGTCGTTGGGCATGCCGCCTCTGCCGGACGGTTTTTGGGAGAAGTCAGACCTCTACCAACTCGCCCCGGAAGCAAAACGCAAGAAAAACACCCACGCCTCGGCTTGGCACCTGGACCTCGATCAGGACGTGCGCTCGCTGATGAGCGTCGAGCCGAACTACCGCTGGTTTCAGACAACGCACCATGAACTGGGACATGTGTACTACTTCCTCGCGTATTCGAATCCCCAAGTCCCCCTGACGCTGCGCCAGGGCGCAAACCGTGCTTTCCACGAGGCGATTGGAGACTTGATCGGGATAGCGGCCCGCCAGCCGGCCTACTTGACGCAGATTGGTTTGCTGCCCGACGATTTCGAGATCGACCCTACCATGTGGCTTTTGGACGAGGCGCTCAACCAGGCTGTGGTGTTCATCCCTTTCTCAGCCGGGACGATGTCATTCTTTGAGCGCGACTTCTACGAGGGGAATCTCTCGCCCGACGAGTTCAATCAGCGCTGGTGGGAATACGTTGGGCGCTTCCAAGGAGTTGAGCCGCCCGAGCCGCGCGGGAAAGAGTTCTGTGACGCCTGCACCAAGACGCACATCAGCGACGACCCGGCGCAGTACTACGATTACGCGATGGCGTTTGTCATCAAGTATCAGCTGCATGCCTATATTGCCAAGAACATTCTCCAGCAAGATCCCCGCAACTGTAACTATTACGGCAATCGGGAAGTGGGCGAGTTTCTGTGGGACCTGCTGAAACTCGGCGCGACCCGTGATTGGAGAGAAGTCATACGCGAGAAGACCGGCGAAGAAATCAGCACCCGAGCTATGCTCGAATACTTTGAGCCGCTGATGGATTACCTGCAAGAGGCGAATGCCGGACGGGAGCTAAGCTGGTAGGAGTCTCCGTCTCCCCGCGGGACCCATCCGCTGGGGCCGGCGGTTGGCGTCTCCGCCGCCGAGGACGGGTTGGGTTTGCAGTGCGTCGAAGAGCCGGCTCAGGACGGGTAAGGATCGCCCCGCTTGTAGGCTACCTCGAGGAAGCCGAAACCAACTCGATAATGTTCGCGATCGACACGGCGGCAGTAGGCAACGCGACCCCGAGCCTCGATGTTCATCGAGTAGTCGGGGTTGTGGAGCTCGCCTGAGATGGAGACAATCTCGTCGACCGGGAGCGAGCACGGCATGTCCATGCCGACTCCGCCGTCACTGAAGTCCCATAACACACCGACGATCGGTTCCACGACACTGCCTGCCCCACGGTGGACGAACAGTTTTTGCGGACCGTATCTGCGGGTACGCGGATGGCGGCGTTTATCCGCCGCTGCTGTGTCGGAGGCTTCTATTTCAGGAGATCTCACCGGCAATTCCCCGTCCGCATCGCGGATGAAGCGAACGTTACCTTGGCCTTGATTGGAGCCTGCTCTTCCTTCCCCTTGAGTCATTGTTTAAAAATCCGGCTTGTGTGCAAGGTCTGCCCTCGGCTGGTCGCCCAGTGTAGCGCCGAACACCCCCTGATAGTCTAATCTGAAGGTTTGACGCGTTTTTCTCAATAGGTGGGATACAGTATTTTTTTCGCGGAGAGCTAAGGGGCCGCTGTTAGGAATCGTAGGTTCCGCTGCCAGAAGTAGTAGAACTTTAGTATAAGATGGCGCCGCCATCCGAATTAGCTGGGCCAGGCCCTGTGCTTGGCGCGTAAATTGTTGATTTTACGGACCGAAGGGCCGAAACCAGATTTCCGGTAGCCGTGGATGCTGTCCAAGAGGCCGAGGCGCTTCAGTCCACCCCTGCTAGCCCGGATATCTCGCCACCTGACAGCCGAAGCACGTAAAAAGCCCGCCATGAGTTCGTTGCGCTTACTCACTGTGGTCACCGTAGGGCTCAACGACGCCCGCATTGTTTAGGAAACCGGGTGCCGAGCGGCGCGGGCCTCGTGTTGACGGGCCTCTCACACACTTCGCCTCGCCAGGTGCTGAGAGCCGCCATGAACCTCCTACATCCCGAAACATGAAAATAGGGGCCCGAGCGTGATCTGCGTCACGGTGGGGGCCTATTTTCAGAGGAGAAATGCGGGCTAACTACTTTCCGGCGCAAAATACGCGTAGCGCTCGGGGCGGGGACTGTTACCAATTTCGCGCCTTCAAAGAATCAACAACTTACGGGCGCATTCGGAGGCGAAATTGGCTGACTGTACCCAGCCACCATGATCGTTCCTAGGCGGGCAATTCCTGGACCGCCTGGTCGGGAACCCAGCGGCGTTCATGGCTTTGGGTGGGCTGTTGAGGCCCATGGCCGCTCGCTTGCGCTCGCGGCTCAGCTTCGCTTGTCGCAAAGGTGCGCGTGAGCAGGAAGCTGAGCCCGGAACGCCACTGACAGGCCAAGTGTCGGGGCTACTATGGCGCCATGGACCCGACCGAAAACCCACCGCTTTTCATCCCCTTGGGCGGGCCGCAGGCCCATCGCACTCCCTCGCGGTCGCGGCCCGAAAGTGGTTTGTTCGCGGAGCCTTCTGAGCCGCGACCGCGAGGGAGCGGTCCGGGGATTGTCAGCCTACAGACGATCGCGAACTTTTGCAACCAAGCGCTAGTCAACCGGGAAGGGCAGCTCGCCAGCAAATCGGGCTAGGGCCACAGCAGAGGTTTTTCTTTTTGCGAGTGGCTATGGGAGGTGGGTTCGTAGCGGGCGCTACGCTTGATCTTGGCCCGCCGAACGGACATATGGACACGTGATTCCGCCCAACTGATGTGTTGAATCCACGAAGGCGGAACCAAAACCTTTGGGTTGGGCAATCGCCAGGTTTTGGTGTTTATCACCATGTAGCGTACAACCCAATCGTCGTTATCCAGCAGAAAATCCTCTACGATGCCGAATGGGCCGTCCAGGGCCTCGATATGATAGCCGACGATCTCGAGAGCGCTTCGTAGCTGAGGAGCTTGATCGGGTTCTTCGGAAGCGGTTGTGCTTTCGGCGGCGGCGATCGCCAAGGCCTGTCGCGACACGACGCCGTGCACGGCGCCCACGGGACCGCCGCCCCGACCGTAAACGGCGCTGCCATAGCGGTTCTCGAGCAAGAGTTCCTGCTGTTCGGAAACAAGCTGATCCCTTCCCGAATCCGAGCAGCGCTCGAAGTCTTCGCGGGCAAGCGATAGCGGCAGGACCCGTTTGGCATTGTCGGGTTGCCCCAAATACGCAGGAGGGACCAGTACTCGATGAGCCGAGGGCCAGCGGCCCGTGTTGACCACCAGATAGCGAGTGGCCCAGGTGGAATCGTCGACGTACAAGTCGGCCGCTTTACCTAGCTTTCCGTCCTTGCCCTCGACTCTAAAGCGGCTTAGTTCCCTAACGCTTAGAAGCATGGCTGAACGGCCTCCGACTGAGATCTAACCGACTTCTCCGCCAAGCCCGAAGCCCGATTCTCCGCTGCGATTCCCTGGTCGATTTTGGAGCGTTCGCTTGTGGTTTCCGGCTCCCGATCATTACATCCTAGCGAAATACTAGCACAGGTTTTTACCTTTTGCCGGCCCAACGCAGTACGCCGGTTGAGGCGCTTATAGCTCATTTCCGATCGTACTATCGACGGGCTAGCCGAAAACCTGCAGGCATCGACCGTTAGCGGGGAGGCTCGCCCGGAGTCGCCGATTCTGTCTCAGCAGTGTAAGTATGCACCGGACCAGCAGCCCGCGGCAAAAGTCCTCCAGGAGCGAAACTCGGCGGCGGCCACCGATTCGCCTACCGTTATGACCCAAGAAACAAAGCACTTAGCTAAAGCGAATCGGCTGGCTGTACCGATGTTTCAGTATTAATGGCGCACTGCGCTAGAGAACGCCGAGGCGTGTGTCCGAGCCGGCCTACACTTGGGATTCCAGCAGTTGGCGCAGTTGGGGAGCGAAGCGCGGATCGCGAAGCGCTTGCAGCGCCTTCGTCTCGATTTGGCGAATTCGCTCGCGCGTGAGAGCGAACTCGCGGCCGATTTCTTGCAAGGTGTGTTGGCGCTCGAAACCGATTCCGAAGCGCATTCTGAGGATTTTTTCTTCGTTCGGAGAGAGCCGGCGCAGCAGATCGACGGTCTTGCCGCGCAAGTCGGCATCCACTACTCTCTGTAGCGGTGACTTGGCATTGCGGTCTTCGAGCAGGTCGGTTAGGCCTGATTCACTCTCGTGGGCTACCGGAGTGTCGATGGATATCGGAGGACGGGAGATGGACCGGAGAGTTTCGACCTTTTTGACGTCCGTTTGGAGCCGGCGGGCCACTTCCTGGTTCGTCGGCGGACGGCCGGATTCGGTTTCAAGTTGCCGAAGCGCACGGAGAAAGCGGTGGAGCTGATCATTCATGTGCACCGGAATGCGAACGGTGCGGGACTGATCGGAAAGGGCCCGCGTCACCGCCTGCCGGATCCACCAGGTGGCGTAGGTCGAGAACTTGAAACCCCGATGGTGATCGAACTTCTCCGCCGCGCGCATCAGTCCGATGTTGCCTTCCTGAACCAGATCCAGCAGGTGCAACCCGCGGTTGACATACTTTTTTGCCACGGCAACCACCAATCGCAGATTGGCCTCTACTAGGGCGTTTTTCGCTTCTTCAGCCTGCCGCCAACCCTCCCGGATCCGTTGCAGCGCGCGTTGGATTTCGGCCCTGCTCATTGCGAATCGGGCCGTCGCCCGCCCGCGGCCCCTTGCTTTGCCCTTCGGTCGAACGCCGGCGGTCAGCGAAAGCGACAGATTCCGAGCCGAACCCGTGAGCGCGATTGTTTCAAACTCCTTGGCCCAGACTTTCCAAACTTCCGCCCGAAGGGGCAAGCTTCGAATGGCTTTTGACAGCACGACTTTACGTCGAGCCAGACGCCACGCCCGCCTCCGCCGAGCCGCCTTGCTGTTCCCGAGCCCTCTAGTTGGCGAACAAGCCGCCCTCCTGATGCCCTCAACGGCTTGAGCCACCTCGGCCAAGCCCGACGACAGATCCTCCTCGGCTCGCTTTTTCGCCGAGCCTTCTTCTTCGCCGCTCTCCGCTTCCGTCCACGACCGGGGCTTGAGTCGCCCACTTGTAGCCGTTCGTTGCACCTCGAGAAGCTCTTTCCAAAGCCATGGAGGGGCGGCCAGCGCTTTCCGGACCTTAAGGCGTCCCCGCTCGATCCCTCTTGCCAAGCGAATCTCTCCCTTAGCGTCCAACAGCGGCACCAATCCCATCTCCGTCAGGTAGAGGCGAACATAGTCCTCGGTCCCGCCGCTCTGGGCCTCGGGGGTCTCCTGGTCGGACTCCTGGCCTTCCGGCCAAGCCGGACCGACCGCCAGCTGACCAGCCTCCCGCGCCCGCCGGCCTGGTCCTGCCGAGTCGCCATTACCGTAGCCGTGAAAGTTTGTTGCCGCAGCCATCAGAGCCTGTGACTGGTTCCGCCCGTGGGCCTCGGTTACGTCCGCTCGGTCCGACGGGGCAGACCCCCTGGAACACCCCTGCTCTCTTCATCGTCAGAGCCGGCCAAGAGTTGAATGCCGACATCGAATAGAGTGCGCTGCTTGCCGAAACCGGTGGGAATCAGAGCCGGCAAGGGTTCTCGATACAGACGAGAAAGTGGATCGCGAGCCGGACGGCGCTCTGTCCGCGACCCGCCCGCGGGCCGCTTGCAACCGCCCCTGCCCGCGAAGCGGTGAAGCTGATCCGCCGCTGATCGAGTCCCGACCAGTCGTCTAGGTTAAGATGGCCTGAGGGGGGAAAGTCAAACACCATGGCAAGGCAAGAATATCGCACTGAGAAAGATAGTATGGGGCCGGTTCAGGTGCCTGTCGATGCCCTCTGGGGCGCCCAGACACAGAGAGCCGTCGAGAATTTTCCCATTAGCGGTTTGCCTTTCCCTAGAACTTTCTTGCGCGCATTGGGATTGATCAAGGAAGCCGCGGCGGCCGTCAACCAAGACCTGGGACTCCTCGAAGCCGACATGGCCGCCGCGATTCGGGAAGCCGCCGATGAAGTGGCCGGCGGAGACCACGACGCGCACTTCCCGCTCGACATCTTCCAGACCGGCTCGGGCACCAGCACCAACATGAACGCCAACGAAGTGATCGCCACCTTGGCGACACAAAAGCTCGGCGCGAAAGTCCACCCTAATGACCACGTCAACATGGGACAGAGCAGCAACGACGTGATCCCCACCGCCATCCACGTCAGCGCCTATCTCGAGGTTGCCGAGACGCTCATCCCTGGCCTCGACCGTCTCCGCCAGACGATCGACGGCAAGGCCGAACAAGTTGACGACGTCGTCAAGAACGGCCGCACCCATCTTATGGACGCGCTGCCGATTCGCCTCAGCCAGGAACTGGGCGGTTGGAGCGGGCAGATCGAGCAGGCTACGGCTCGCATCCGGTCGTCGCTGCCTCGGATCTCGCCGCTTGCGTTAGGAGGTACGGCGATCGGGACCGGCCTGAACGCGCATCCTGAGTTCGGCCCGCGGGTCGCCAAACGCCTCTCCAAGATCACCGGCCTGCCGTTTATCAGCAGCCGCAACTACTTCGTGAGCCTTTCGAGTCAAGATGCGATTGTCGAGTTGAGCGGGCAAATCAAGGCCGCCGCCGTGGCCGTCATGAAGATTTCAAATGACCTTCGCTGGATGAATAGCGGCCCCCTAGCCGGCCTAGCCGACATCGCTCTACCCGCCCTGCAACCCGGAAGCAGCATCATGCCGGCCAAGGTCAACCCCGTGATCCCCGAAGCCGCCGCGATGGTTTGCGCCCAGGTGATCGGGAACGATCTGACCGTGACGCTGGGCGGCCAATCAGGCAACTTTCAGTTGAACGTGATGCTGCCCGTCATCGCCCGCAACGTCCTCGAAAGCGCGCGCCTATTGGGGAACGCTGCTCGTGTCCTCGCCGACAAGGCGATTGCCGATTTTGACGCCAACGCAAAACGTGCGGCTGATCTTGTGGAGAAAAACCCGATCCTCGTCACCGCGCTGAATCCCGTCATTGGCTATGAGAAGGGTGCGGCCGTGGGAAAGAAAGCCTATGCCGAGGGCCGCAGGCTGATCGACGTCGCCGAAGAAGAGACCGATCTCAGCCGCGAGGAGTTGGAGCGGCTGCTCGATCCGAGAAGGATGACCGAGGGGGGGATTCTGAAGTAGTCTCCTTTGGCTTGCGCACGACCACGCAGTAGCCATAGACAGGCCAGCGCCACCATTCGCCCCTGACTTGCTCCAGCCGAAAGCCGGCGCCGGTTAACTCCGCGATCAGCAGATCCCGGGGCATGCCGTGGCCGCCGCGGTTTTCCGGCACTCCGTCAGGCCGAGGCAGCCAAGCGTTCCAGAGACCGGGCGAAAAGTCGATCACCGCCAGCACGCCTCCGGGCCTAAGCGCCTCGAACAGGCTGGCGTTGATCTCCGCCGGGGCCGTGAAATGGTGATAAACCTTGCGCATGAAGATCGCGTCGCAGCATTCGGGCGCAAGGTTCGTCTGTTTCTCCCCTGCTTCGATGACGGTGACGATCTCTAGGCCGGCCTCAGCTACTCTGTCTCGTATGTCGTCCAGGTTGTCGGCGTCGATCTCGGTCGTAAACAGATGTCCGCCGGACCCCAACTCCTGTGCCAGCAGCACTGCCATTTTCCCGTTGCCGGCGCCCACTTCGCCGACCATCATCCCGGTTTTGAGATCGAGGGCTTCCGTGATTCTGGCTGCTTCCCCTTCGATGTCGCTATCCGATCCGAAAGCCGTGATGTATGCCGCCAACCCGGCGACAAGAATGAGGAGCGGTACCACTCCCCACTTGAACTTTCGGCTATGAAACCAGCGTGTTGATCCTTGTTCCATAAGCAGACTCCTTTCCGCCAAGGGTCGCCGGGCCGCTAGCCCGATTTCCAGTACTCGGTTCAGCCGGTCTCGGACCCCCTCCCAGCGCCCCACTTCGCTCGGACCGAACACCCCATGCACCTTCCTCCTCAACCGCGCCACGCTCTTCGTCGACGGAGAAGCTCCCCAATACCCATGACCGTCCTTCTTGCAACGATGCGGCCCGAACGCGTACCCCAGAAAGTCAAACCGCTCGCGGTTGGCCTTCACCATTCTCCCACAGGGTGTCCGCGCCGAAAAGGCGCACTGAGAAAGGCGGGCTATTCCCCCGCAAGCAAGATTTCGAGCATTCGTCGATAAACGCCGCGAATCCACTTGACTCCCTTTTGCGTTTTGATTCATGATTTATGGGCGCTCAGGAGAAAAGTCGCATGCAGAAAACTATTCGAGTAACCGTCAACGGGCAGGAGCACGAGCGGTCGGTGGAACCGCGCCTGCTGCTGGTCCACTTTTTGCGAGAAGAACTAGGCTTGACGGGCACACACATCGGATGTGAATCATCGGTTTGCGGAGCCTGCACGGTGGCCGTGGAGGGCCGAACCGTCAAGTCGTGCACGATGTTAGCCGTGCAGGCCGACGGGAAGGACGTTCGAACCATAGAGGGCGTGGCGCAAAACGGCAACCTGCACCCCGTCCAGGAAGGATTGTGGAACGAACACGGGCTGCAGTGCGGTTTCTGCACGCCAGGGATGATTATGTCCGTCAACCAGTTGCTGGCGGACAACCCGGACCCGAGCAAGAAAGAAATCCGGCACGCCCTGGAGGGCAATCTGTGTCGTTGCACCGGCTATCAACACATTGTGAATGCGGTGGAGGCCGCGGCCAAAGCGGTCGGAGGAGGACAGTAGCGCGATGGCAACCACAACGACCAAACCCCAAGCAAAAACGTACGTCGGCCAGAGGATTCGACGGCAAGAAGATCCGCGTTTGATTACGGGAACCGCAACCTATGTGGACGACATTCAGCGGCCCGGCATGCTCTACGCGGCCGTGCTGCGCAGCCCTTACGCTGCCGCTAACATCAAGAGCATCTCGACCGCGGGGGCCATGGAGATGCCCGGCGTAAAGGCTGTGTATACGGGAAAGGACGTCAGCTCCGTGGGGCCGGTCCCCTGTGCCGGATCGATGCCCACGCTACGCGTCCCGCACCATACAATCTTGGCGACTGATCGGGTCTATTACGTCGGCCACCCCGTGGTGGCGGTGGTCGCATCCGACCGTTATGTCGCCCAAGACGCCCTAGAGAGCATTGAAGTCGACTACGATCCGTTAGACGACGTCGTCGCTGATCCGGAGAAAGCCCTCGAGAAGGATTCCCGGAAGGTGCACCCCGAGTACGACGACAACGTGGCCTTTACCTTTCACCTGGACGGCGGCGATGTCGAGAAAGCCTTCGCCGAAGCCGACACCGTGGTAAAGCTGCGCGTGGCGGCACCACGACTCGCGCCCTCACCGATCGAAACCCGAGGCGTGGTCGCCGAGTACGACGAAGGAGCCAAGGAACTCACGATCTACTCTTCGACGCAGATCCCCCACCTGCTGCGAACGCAGTTGGCGCTGCAGTTGAATCTTCCCGAGCATCACCTGCGAGTGATCGCGCCAGAGGTGGGAGGGGGCTTTGGCAGCAAGTGCAATGTTTGGGCGGAAGAGGCGCTGGCCGGTTACATTGCGATCCAGCTAAAGCAGCCCATCAAGTGGATCGAAAACCGCCGCGAGAGCATTCTTGTCGTGGCCCACGGGCGTGGACACCTCGACGACGTGGAACTCGCTGCCAAGAAAGACGGCACGTTGACGGGTTTGAAGTTACGGATCCTCCAGGACATCGGCGGCCATCACCAGTTGCTGACGCCGATCATCCCCACCTTGTCGGTGCTGATGTTGCCGGGGCTGTACAAGTTCAAGAGCTTCACGGCTGACCTGATCGGTGTCTTCACCAACCTGGCGCCGACGGACCTGTACCGCGGCGCGGGGCGCCCCGAGGCCACCTACGTGATCGAGCGCATCGTCGATCGCATGGCGGATGAACTGGGGATGGATCCGGCGGAGATTCGATTGAAGAACTTCCCTGGCCCGGATGAGTTTCCCTTTGAGACCGCTACCGGTCTCAGCTATGACAGTGGCGACTACGCCAAAGCCTTTAACATCGCGCTCGAGAAGGTCGGCTATCAAGACTTCCTCAAGAAGCAGCAGGAAGCGCGGAAGCAAGGCCGGCTGCTGGGGATCGGCTTCTGCACGTACGGTGAACTCTGTGCTTTCGGTCCCTCGCCGGCCTTACCTGCCGGAGGGTGGGAAAGCGCCACCGTCACGGTGGAGGCGACCGGCAAGGTTGCCGTCATGACGGGCACGTCGCCCCATGGGCAGGGGGCAGAGACCACGTTCTCCCAGATCGCGGCTGATGCGCTGGGCATCCCCATGGACGACATCGTCGTGGTCCATGGTGACACGGCCAAAGTTCAACATGGTATTGGAACATTTGGCAGTCGCAACACAGCCATCGGCGGGACAGCAGTCCATCTGGCGCTTCAGGAGGTTGTCGGCAAGGCCAAGACCTACGCCGGCCATATGATGGAAGTGGACGCCGCCGACGTCGCCTTTGAGGGCGGTGTTTTCTCATCGGCGAAGACCGACAAGACGGTCTCCTTCCAAGACGTCGCGCTCGAAGCCCACCTGTGCAAGAACCTGCCGCCCGACACCGAACCGGGCCTATCGGCGACCCGCTTTTTCGAACCCGCCAACTTCGCCTTCCCCTTCGGCGCGCACATCGCTGTCGTGGAGGTCGATCGCGAGACCGGGGAGATTCAGATTCTCCGCTACCTTGCCGTCGATGATTGCGGCAAAGTCATCAACCCATTGATGGTCGATGGCCAGATTCATGGCGGCGTGGCACAGGGCCTGGGACCGGCGCTGATGGAAGGAGTGATCTACGACGAAGACGGTCAGCTGTTGAACGGTACGTTCATGGATTACCCCATCCCCAAGGCGCAGCACATGCCCTGGATCGAGAGTGAGCGCACCGAAACCCCGGCGCCCGGCAATCCCCTGGGAGTCAAGGGGGTCGGGGAAGCAGGGACCATCGGGTCGCTGCCCGCCTTTGTCAACGGCGTCGTCGACGCCTTGTCGCCTTTGGGCGTCCAGCACATTGACATCCCGATGACGCCGCAGAAAGTTTGGAACCTGATTCAAGAAAGGAGCCAGTCGTGATTCCCGCCAGCTTCGATTACTCCGCACCTGAAACGCTTTCGGAAGCCCTCAAGCTGCTCAGCGAAAACCCAGACAGCAAAGTGCTGGCAGGCGGTCAGAGTCTGATACCGTTGTTGAAGTTTCGCCTGGCTGCGCCGGCACACCTCGTTGACCTGGGAGGAGTTCCGGACCTTCACTTCATCGCCGAGTCGGATGGCATGATTCGGATCGGTGCGATGACGACGCATCACCAAATTGAAGAATCTGATCTGCTCGCCGAGAAGTGCCCTCTGTTGGCGCAAACAGCAGCGAGTATCGGCGACGTTCAGGTGCGCAACTGCGGCACGATCGGGGGCAGCGTGGCCCACGCCGATCCGGCGGCGGACTACCCGGCCGCCCTGCAGGCGCTCGAAGCCAAGGTCAAGATTGCCGGCCCCGGAGGCGAGCGCGAGCTGGGGATCGATGAGTTTATTGTCGATGCCCTGACGACGGCTCTCGAAGCAAGCGAGGTGGTGACGGAAATCCAGGTCCCGGTCGAAGCAGACGGTGTCGGCGTCTCCTACCGCACCATCATTCAGCCGGCTTCGGGTTTTCCGATCGTCGGCGCGGCGGCCAGGATCGGCGTCAGCGACGGGAAAATATCCTTCGCTCGGGTAGGGATGACGGGAGTGGCCGCTAAGTCCTATCGCGCCACAGCGGTTGAGGCCGCTTTGGAAGGCAAGGCCGCCGATGCGGAAACCCTAGCCGTGGCTTCCCGTCTGGCGGCGGAGGGAGTCGAGGCTCTGTCGGATCTTAACGCGTCCTCGGAGTATCGCTCGCATCTCGCCTCCGTCCAGCTTCGGCGCGCGCTAGAGGAAGCAGCCGAGCGAGCGCGGTGAAGGTCAAGGGCCAATACAGCGTAGACGTACCCCAACAGCAAGTCTACGAGGCTCTGCTGGATCCCGAAATTCTGGCCCGCACCCTGCCTGGGTGTGAGTCGCTGGAACCGATCGCCGACAACCAGTACCGCATGAAGATGAAGCTGGCCGTGGCCGGCGTTCAGGGTCTTTTCGAGGGGAAAGTTTCGCTCGAAGACCAGCGGCCTCCTGAAAGCTATCGCCTGCGGGTGGGGGGCCAGGGAAAGATCGGGTTCATCAAAGGAAACGGCCGGTTGACGCTGCGGCCCAGCGACCCCTCCACCACCGTCATTGAATACGAAGGGGAGGTCAAGATTGGCGGGATCATAGCGGGAGTCGGCCAGCGGCTGATGGACATGACCGCCAAGATGATGATCAAGCGCTTTTTTACGTCTTTGTCGCGCGTGCTCGCGGAGAACAGCGAAAACTGACCCTCCCTCGGACACCCGTTTGGACGCGGGGTTTTCGGGGGCCTAATGACTTATGATGTGCTGCGACCGTCAGCTGGTGAGAAATGCGGGTTAGTCCTGAGTACGACCGTACTGTCACCGTACCCGCGTACTAGGCGAATTCGCTACTTGACTCCGGGCCGCGAAAGTCTAGTATGTTAGTGGTTACGAGTCTCTTATGTTCATACTCGGCGCGTTCATTCTAATTGCCTGGGTCTTCGGCGTTTTTTACTACGGAGATGAGATTCCTCGGAACTGGAGCGTCGGGATGATGATGGGCGGTCTATTCAGCATGGGTTGGGGTCTGCTGAAAGGCAAGAACTTTTAGGGCGCACTTTCAGTCGGCCGCCGATCTCTGTCGGGGCGGCCATGAGACTTCACTCGTTGTTCCCACCAAAGATTGCTGCCGTAGTGCGGTCGCCCGCCGGTTTGGCTGCACGTTTCTCCCTCTAGGTTCGTCAGTGTTAGGTGGGAGAGCTGTGCTTGGTTAGCCCGGTTTTTCTCACGCACTTCGCCTCGCCACGTGGTGAGAAATGCGGGTTAGATTACTTTTCGTACTTGTCGCCCTTGCGGGCGCCGCCTGGGGTGACGATGCCGAGCGTCTGTTCAACCAGGGCCGTAAAGCGGCCCGAGCGGGAAGAGATGTTGAAGCCTACGTTTTTTTTCAACGGGCTCGAGCGAGCAACCCGGCTGAGGGGAGGTACTCGCGGGCGGCGGCCGCTATCCAGCCGCGGGCGGCACAGACGCTAGCTGCTGTTGGCCGATTCGACGCAGCGCTGGCGCTCGAACCCGACAACGGTTATCTGCTCGCTCGGGCACGCGCTGAGGGCGAAAGGCCCTCGGCTGAGTTGGCCCAAGCCGGCAAGCCCCCCCTGCGACAGCTACGGCCGCCCATCGAGATCAAGCCCCAAGCAAAGCGTACAAGTTTCCAGCTGAAGGGGAGCCTGCGGACGCTCTATGAGACGGTGCTTCGTGAATTCGGAATCGACGTCCTGTTCGATCAAGATTTTGATGGGGATAGTGAAGTTCGCTTTAAGCTCGACGACTGTGACTTTCAACAGGCCGTCCTGGCCCTCAACGATATGGCGAAGGCCATCGTGGTTCCCGTTCATAGCAAGTTGCTGCTGGTCGCCGACGACACGACAGCGAAACGGTCCGAGCTTGAACCGATGGTGGTTGTCACCATCCCCATCCCGGACGCTCTGGGTCGCGAGGAAGCGACGCAACTCGCCCAGGGGGTGCAGCAGGTTCTCGACATCAAACGCTTGCAGCTGGACGCGGTGCGTCAACAGGTAGTGCTCCGTGACACCGTCTTTCGCACCCGGATGGCACAGGCGCTTTATCAGCATCTAGCGACGCCCCGGGCGGAGGTCGTCGTCGACGTCGAGCTCATCACGGTCAGCGAGTCCCGGCAAGTCGATTTCGGCGTGGGCCTTCCGACGGCCTTCCCGCTCACCAACTTCAGTACGATCCTGCGAAACATGCCGCCCACGTCGGCGTCCGTCCCGCTACTGGGTCTGGGCGGCGGCGGGACCGTCTTTGGCGTCGGCATAGCAGCAGCCAATCTCGCGGCACGCTTGACCGCCGGCAAGGGCCGCGTGCTTTCGCGTTTTCAGTTGCGTTCCACCGACGGGCTGCCCGCGACTCTCAGCATCGGCGAGAGGTTTCCGATCATCAATGCGAGCTTCTCGCCGATTCTGTCCACGCCCGGAATTGACGATTCTATAGCCGACGGTACGTTTCGCCAGCCTATTCCGTCCTTCACCTTCGAAGACTTGGGATTGATCTTTAGCGTCACCCCCCATGTGCACAGCGCCCACGAGATCTCGTTGGAGATAGAACTCGAGGTCAAAGCCCTGGCGGGGAGCAGCGTGAATGACGTCCCCATCATCTCGAATAGCCAATTCAAGTCCTATATTCGGCTCCGCGAAGCTGAAGTGGCGGTCGTGACAGGCATGGCCATGTTCCAGCAGAGCCGCACCCGCTCGGGGCTAGCATGGTTGTCCGAGATCCCCGTGATCGGGCGGCTTTTCGGCGATGAGACCCGGCGCTACGACCGAACGGACCTGATAGTAACCATGAAGCCGCGGATTGTGCGATTGCCGCCGGCGGAACTCTCCCCATCGCTGGCGCTACGCTACGGCCCCGAACAACGCCCATTGCCCGCCTTGTAAGGCGCGGGCGCCTTTTTCGCCGCTCGATGTCGATCAATCGGCGGCCGGCGGCCAAGCGGCTTGGCTATCGAAAGCCGAAGTCCTCCCGGTGTAGAGAAACGTCGCTGCGTATCAACACGTGGGATCGTAGGAGCTGCTCAAGGTCCTGCAAGTACGTGTTGTCCCCCGACTTGAGGACACGCGCGACTTCCTGGTTCACCCGCAGAGTGACGTCCTTGCGCTTTTCCGTCGAGCGGGCCATTTTCTTGGCGTCCGCCAAAATCTCGTGGATGACTGTTTGCGGCGACTTAACGTATGCCGAACCGTGGCAGTAGGGGCAGGGCGTACAGAGGGTGCGTTCAAGCGACTGCTTGACTCGCTTTCGAGTAATCGAAACGAGGCCGAAATCATTAAACCGCAAGGCCTTGGACGGTGCTCGGTCAAGCTCCAGCTCCTGCTCCAGCACAGCCATCACTTTGCGGCGGTTCGTCCGGTCGTCCATGTCGATGAAGTCGACTACGATGATGCCTCCCAGATCCCGAAGACGCATCTGCCGCACCACCTCTTGCACCGCCTCGAGATTGGTGTTGACGATGGTCTCCTCCAGGCTGTCCGACTTGCCGACATACTTGCCCGTGTTGACATCGATGGCCACGAGCGCCTCGGTCTGGTTGATGACGATATATCCGCCGGACTTCAGCCACACTTTGGGCCGTAACGCCTTTTCCAGTTCGGCCGTAATGTTGAACTCGTCGAAGATGGGTTTCCGCCGAGTATGAAGCTTGACCTGCTGCAGCAGATCCGGTTGAAAGCGCTCCACGAAGCGCAGGATTCTTTCATGCTCCTCTTCGCCTTCGACCCAAATGGTCTTGAACGTGTCGGCCAATTGGTCGCGCATAATCCTCTCCACCACGTCAAGATCCTGATGGATTCGGCTAGGCGCTGGGCCACTGTCCGCCCGCTTTCGAAGATCGAGCCAAAGGTTGTGGAGAAACTTCATATCGTCGGCGATCTCGTCTTCTTCGACGCCCTTGCCGGCCGTGCGAACGATAAAGCCCCCGGGCATTCCCTCGTGATGAGCGATAACAGCCTTGCGCAGACGCCGGCGCTCGCCTTCGGAGACAATCTTTCGGGATACGCCGGTATGCTCCACCGTCGGCATGTAGACCAGGTAGCGTCCGGGAAGGGCGATGTGAGAGGTGATGCGCGCACCCTTTCTGCCCAGAGGCTCCTTGGAGATTTGGACCAGCACCTCCTGCCCTTCCGAGAGAAGGTCGGCGATTCGCGGCTGCTGGGGCGCGCTGTCCGACTCCGCGGACTCCCGGGCTACACCCTCTCCGTTCGTACCGGCGCCTGCTTCGCTTGGCCTCTGACGCCGGTTGCGGCGGCGAAAATAGCGGGAAGACCTGCCGCGCAGGCGAACTTTGGCCGGACGCGGTGCAGAGGGCGCGTCCGCCGGAACGTTGTCAGCTTGCTCCCTCGAGAGAGCAGCCTGGCGGTCTCCCGGGTTCGATTTCCCCGTCGCCTCGGTGGGAGACCTGGGGGCACCCGGGGGCGGGAGCGGTCCCGGCCGATCGTCCTTAGCGGGCGTCACCCTCGACAGGAGCCGAGCCCAGAACGAGCCGCGCGAGCGGGGAGCCGTCGACGACTTCCCGGTCTCCTGCTCGGAAAGCCGCTCACTCGTATCGGTCTGCTCCGATTGGAATTGGCCTGGGTGTCCGCGTGACTCGGTTTCCGACATAGAGGGCGGGCGTGGGCTCCGCTCCGAGGCCGCGGCGCCGGACCCATCCAGCCCTCTGGCCGGCTCTGAGATCCCACCGGTCTCGGGGGCATCCGGGTTCCGGTCAGCCGCCGGAGACGGCCCCGTGGCGACGTCCTTCGGCAGGCTTGATTCACCGGTCGGAGACGGTTGGGCGTCGCCTTCAGGGGAAACCGGCGGCGATGAACCGCCATCCGAGACGGTCGGCCGTTCGCTAGTCTTCGGCTGCGGATCAGACGCAGTTACTTTCGGGGCGGGATCCGGCTGATTCGGCCCCCGTAGGCGCTGCGACTGATCGGTGTCCTCACCCGCCGGCTCAGCGCCGCCTGAGTCCTCCTTGGCTGTAAGAGGCGGCCGCTCTCGATATTTCGCTAAGGATTCGCCCGGCAAGACCGTGACCTCGGCTTCCGGGGGAGCCGGTTCGGCGGGGGTGTTTACTTGAGGAGAACTTTCCTGTTCACCGAGCGGAGCGTATTTTGACTCCGGGAAGCCCTCTCGTCGCGGCGGTCTGCGGCGAGACCGGCGGCCCCGGCGCTCCCGGCGACTGGGCCTAATCGGGGAATCAGCCTTTGCGTCAGCCGGTTCAGGGTCGTCCTTGGCGCTCTCGACCGCCGTCTCCCGAGAGCCGACGATCGCATCGGATTGTTCACTATCGTCAAAGAAATCAGAGACGTAGAGAAAAGCATCCCGCCCTAGCCCGATGTCCACAAAGGCCGACTGCATGCCTGGCAACACCCGGGTCACTCGACCTTTGAAGATACTCCCGGCTAAAGGGTATTCCGACTCGCGCTCGATGTAGATGTCAACGAGCCGGTCATCTTCCAGAATGGCTACGCGAGTCTCGTGAGGCGACGAATCGACTATCAGTTCCTTCGACAAGGGACTCCCTCCTCAGGAAGGAGGGCCCAAACCACAGTGCGGCGTTCGTAGGTGTAGACATGGGGCGCCCTCAAGACGCCGGAATCTCGGTTAAGCGGAGGCCCTCCAAAACAGACAGGCGACCGTTGTAATCTCGCTTCCTTCGGCCTTTCCAGGCGGAGCGCCATTCACATCGCGCTCAACGCCGGCGGCCTCTCCAGCCGCTCTTCGCTTCCGCGGAGGCTAGGCTCTCATCCTTCCCTTGTTCTCAGTGTCATTCGCGGGCCGTTTCGTTTCGGGCCCAAAAGCCGCCCAAGCGGGCGTAAGAACTTTCTTATGTCGTTAGTTCGTAAACCGGCGGAGCCGGACGTTATTCACCAATCCGAACAACAGAAACGTCGTCAGGGCGTTCGATCCTCCATAGCTCATCAGCGGCAAAGGCAGACCTGTTACCGGCATCCGCCCGATCACCATGCCGACGTTCACCACCAGGTGAAACAGCAAAAGGCCCGCCACGCCCATACAGATGTGCATCCCGATCGTATCCGCCGCCGTCCGTGCATTGCCGACCACTCGCATCAAAACAGCGAAGTAAAGCCCCAGAGCCAAGCCAACCCCGACGAAACCCGTTTCCTCCGCGTAAGCCGAGAAGATGAAATCCGTATGGGGGACGGGCAGAAAGCGCAACTGCGTCTGCGAGCCGCGGGCGAAGCCTTGCCCCCATATGCCGCCCGCGCCGACCGCGATCTTCGACTGAATCGATTGGTACCCCCCCCCTCTGGGGTCTCTTTCCGGGTCCACAAAGGCGATCAGGCGCTCCTTTTGATAAGGCTGCAGCTGGCGCCAGACGATCGGCGCCGCCAGCAAACCGAGTAGGGCCAGAATGACCACGTGTTTCCATCGTACACCGGCGAGAAACACGCCCAGAGCAAGGATCGGCAGATAGCTAAGGGCCGTACTCAAATCGGGCTGTCTTAATACCAGAACCATAGGGACTGCAAACAGGGCTGCTATTTTCCCCAGTCTTGCCGGCGGCACCGGCCTTCCTGATGATCCCAGGAAGAACCATGCCACCAACAATACTAGCACCACCTTGACGAATTCAGAGACCTGCAAATGCAGCCCGGCGGGTAGCGGCAGCCATCGCTTGGCCCCGCCGACGGTGACGCCGAAAAGCTCAACGCTCACGAGTAGGACGATGGCGATGGCGTAGAAGACCGGCGCCTGGTCGACCAGGGTTTTGTAGTCGATGCGCGAAACCGTCCACAGCAAAACGAGACCCACCCCGATCCACAACAACTGCTTGAGGTGGGCGCCTTCCCAGACGGTGTTGCGGGTGGCGCTGTAGATTTCGACCACGCCGAGGGTTGCGATCGCCAGCACGAAACCCAGTAACGTCCAGTCGAAGTCCCGGGTCGTGTGCGCTCCTCTCACGGCAAGCTCTCCCGGCTGGAGCGCGAGGCGGCGAGATCCGTGGGGGAAGCCGCGTCGCGGTAAGCCTGCCGAGCGTTTCCGGGGACCCGCTGCTGCTTGTCGAAATAGGCCTTTAGCACGTCGCGAACGATGGGAGCGGCCAGATGCCCGTGCTCGCCGTGTTCGAAGAGCGCAACGACTACAATTTCCGGGTTGCGGCAGGGAGCGAACCCTACAAACCAAGCGTTGTCTCGCAAGTCTCTATCGCTGGTTGGCCGCGTCGGGCGATTGGAAACCAGTTGGGCGGTTCCAGTCTTGCCGCACACATCGTAGCCGGCAAGTCGAGCTCGAATTCCGGTACCCCCCGCGTTCACCACTCCCCAAAGCCCCTCCACGACCGCGTCAATGCTTTCTTTATTGAGTCTCACGATGCGAGGAGCGGGAGGCTCATAGTCGTCGCGAACGGCCTTTCTGTGCGCTGTGGAAACAAGCCGCGGCTGATACCATACGCCGCCGGACACCAAACCGCCGATGGCGTAAGCCACCTGTAGCGGAGTGACGGTCAGCGCACCCTGGCCGATAACGACTGAAATCGTTTCACCCGCATACCACTTCTCGCGGAAGTGGCGCAGCTTCCAACTTGTGGAGGGCACAACTCCTTCTTTTTCGTGGGGCAGATCGACCCCTGTGGGTCGCCCAAAGCCGACACGCTCGGCGAATTCAGCGATCCGGTCGATGCCTAGCTTGTTGCCAACTGTATAAAAGTAAACGTCGCAGGAATGGACGAGAGCTTGATACAGGTTGACTTTGCCGTGCCCGTCCCTTTTGTGGCAACGGAAGTAGTGGCCGTAGAAAGAAGCTCCACCTTGGCACTCGACGGTGAAGTCCGTGTCGATGACGCCGCTTTCGATCGCCGCCACCGCCACGACCGGCTTGAACACCGATCCCGGGGCCAACTGGGCCTGGATAGCCCGGTTGAGCAGAGGCTTGTCGGGATTGCCCGTCAACTGCCGCCAATCGTGAAGAGAGATGCCTCCCACGAACTTGTCGGGGAAATAGTTGGGCGAGCTGACCAGAGCGAGGATCTCGCCATTGCGGGGGTCGAGCGCTACGACAGCCCCTTTGCGGCCCTGCATGGCCAGCTCCCCGACGACTTGTAGATCCAGGTCGATCGTTAGGTGAACATCACTTCCCGGCCGGGCGGCGCTGCTTCGGAGAAACCCCCGCTCGCGCCCGCGACTGTCAACGACCACAACACGGCTCCCGTCCGAGCCGGTGAGAGTGCTGTTGTACTGACGTTCCACGCCGGCCTTGCCCACCTCCGCCCCAGGCTCGGCGAGCACGAATTCGACCTGCTCGAGTTCTCGGTCATTGATCTCGCCGACGTAGCCGATCAGGTGGGAGGCCAGGCCGTCCATCGGGTAGAGCCGATTCTGTGACCGCAGCAGCTCCAGCTCTTGCAACTCCGCCTTGTGAGCTTCGACGAAAGCGACATGGCCCGGCGTCAGGTTCTCCTTGAGAATAACGGCCCGATAGCCGGGGGCCTCCGACGCGCGGAGGCGACGCAGCTGGGCTTCGAGGCGCTCGTAGGGGATGTTCAAACCTTCCGCGATCAGCGCTAGGTGTTGTTGCCGAGCCTCGGCCCCCGACATCAAGACCTTGAAGTTGGGACGGTTGTCCACCAGGATGCGGCCTTCCCGGTCGAGGATTTTCCCCCTCGGGGCGAGCAGTGGCTGTGACTTGACACGATTCCGCTCAGCGCGCCGCTCGTACACCTCCGGACTCTGCACCTGCAGCTGCCAGAACCCGGCCAGCAGCCACAGAGCGGCCAAAGCCGCTACATATTGAAACACGACGATCTGCACGTCGCCGTTCGTTCGTCTCTGCCGGGAAAAAAGGCTCACGAGGTCTTCTTCCAGCGGTCGAATAAGCGGTAGAGCAGGAGCGCCGCCGCCGCGTGGCCGGCGGCCAGGCCGAAGGTGAGCACGAGATCCACCGCCAGCTCATTTCCCAACAACACGGTTTGCACGGTCCAGAACAGGAATTGATGAAGGAGAAAGAAAATCGCCACCAAGATGCCGCGGACGCCTGGCAAACCCACTTCGATCACTTGGCTGGCCCAGCCGGCCAGGTATCCGACAACCGTCTTGGTCATGCCGAAAACTCCCAGCGGACCATGCGTCAGCCCGTCCTGCGCCAATCCGACCGCCGCGCCGATCAGCAGCCCCACGATGGGCCGGCGACCGAGCAACGCCAGATAGGCGACAACGAGTAGTGGAAGATCGAACAATCCCAGGGTTCTTACGTAAAGGGGCAGGTACACCTGGGCGGCGAGGGCCGCTACGGCGATTACGACGGGCAGGCCCGTCATCATCCTCGTGGCATTCTCCCGGACGAGTGAAGGAGAGAGCGGCTGCCCCATAGGTTTCTCTCAGCGACGGTCCCTACGCTCTTCCGATCCGCTTTCATCCGACGCGCCCGAGCCTGTCGCGCTGCCGGGAGCGGCGGCCTGAGTCGTTTCAGCGCCGGCCTGCTCCGTCGGGGATTCGGCTTGCCGGCGCCGAGCCACCGCGGAGCTGCCGATCTCCGCCTGGGTGGTTGAAGGGTCGCCGGCAAGGAGCGGGAGTCGCGCGGTTTGCAGATTGAAATCGGGAGCCGGCGAGCCGGGCTCGCCTTCTCCGAATCGATGTCCTTGCGCCTGGCCGATTCGCAGGTAGCGCCGCTTAAGCCGATCCGCATCCGTGGCTCGAGGAACGGCGTCGGGGCTCGAGTCTTCGGTCTGATAAGAACCCCAGGCATCACCGCCGTTCCGGTTCCTCAGCAGACCTGACTCGACCGGGTTCGACGGCTTGAAATCCGCGGGGGGGGGCGGCAGCAATCGCCCGGGCGGCTGCGGTGCGCTCGAGCTGGGCAGTTGCTGGTGCACTCCCGACGTAATCACCAACACTTCTTCCAGCCGGTTGAGAGGGGCGGCCGGCTTGACGTAGATGCGCTGGAACTCGCTCGCTTGCTCAAGGCGGGTGACAGTTCCCACCAAGAGGCCCTTGGGGTAAATTCGGTCGTCCCCGGAGGTATAGACCTTTTCGCCGATGCGAACTTCTACATCACGATCCACGTAGTCGATCAGGCAAAAAGCGGAACCCGTTCCCTTCAATACCCCGCGCGCGCGGGAACGGGCAAGCAGCACGCCCACGGCGGCTTCGGGGTCGTTGAACAACAGCACCAAGGACGTACCGCCATGGGCCGCGTGCACCTTGCCCGCGATTCCATCCGGTGTCACAACAGCCATGCCGGCTCCTACCCCGGCATCCGTCCCGAGATCCAGGAAGATCTCTTTGGAATTCGGATTGGACCCCACGCCAATGACTTGGGAGATCACGGTCTGGGAAAGAACGCTCTGCTGGTACTGCTGCAGCACCTGTCCACGCTCGAACTGGCCCATCGAGCGCTGCAAGTGTTGATTCTCCAACTTCAGTTCGTCAAGCTGCCGGCGTAATTGCCGGTTCTCTTGCCTTGTATCGACCAGCCAAACGTAGTCGTTCCAGCCCGACGCGACAAAGTGCGACGCCCCACTCATCGCTTTCTGCAGCGGTGCGATCGCCGCCGCCGTCCATACGTGGAGTAGGCGCGCGTCATCCCCGCGTTTCACCTGGTAGGCCAACAGAGCGAGCTGTAGAGCCAGCACGACGAGGAGGGCCGAAGTGTTCCGGTAGCGGGTGAAGAGTTCGACCACGATGCTTGTTCGTCGCCGGGCCTCGCCGACGGGTGCCGCCCATACCGTCGGCCGCCGGGGCGGCTGCTCTCACCGGTGAGAGGGCCCCGCCAACCCCTCCGAGTAAGCGCTCCCGAGGCGTTACTCGATAGAAATGCGGCGGAGCAATTTGAAATCACTCAACATTCGGCTCGTGCCGATCACCACCGAAGCCAGCGGATCCTCGGCAATCGAGACCGGAAGGCCCGTTTCTTCGCGAATACGCAAATCAAGGTTGCGAAGCAGCGCGCCGCCTCCGGTCAGCACGATGCCGCGGTCGCTGATGTCGGCGCTCAACTCGGGGGGAGTCCTTTCGAGTGCCACTCGTATCGCATTCATGATGGTGTTGACGCATTCTGAAAGCGCCTCTCTTATCTCGGTGTCATCAACGGTCACTGTCCGCGGCACTCCCTCGATCAGGTCGCGCCCCTTGATGTCGATCGTCAAAGGATTGTCCAATTTGTAGGCCGAGCCCACATCGATCTTGACCTGCTCCGCCGTACGCTCGCCGATGAGCAAGTTGTGCTTTCTCTTGAGATAGTTGGTGATCGCCTCGTCCATCTCATTGCCGGCTACACGGACGGAACGCGAGTATACGATCCCGGACATAGAGATGACGGCCACATCGGTTGTTCCGCCGCCGACGTCTACCACCAGGCTTCCACAAGGCTCGGTGATCGGCAGCCCAGCGCCGATCGCGGCCACCATGGCTTGCTCGACAAGGTGCACCTCGCTGGCATGGGCGCGGTAGGCCGAGTCGCGTACCGCACGTTCTTCCACGGGAGTGATTTCGCTGGGTACGCCGATGACGATCCGGGGATGCACCAGCATTTTCCGGTTGTGCGCCTTTTGGATGAAGTAGGTCAACATCTTCTCGGTGACCTTGAAGTCCGCAATCACGCCGTCCTTCATGGGCCGGATGGCGACGATGTTTCCCGGCGTCCGCCCGACCATCTCCTTGGCTTCTTTGCCCACGGCTTCGATTTCGCCGTTGGTCTTGTTGATGGCAACGATCGAAGGTTCATTGACAACGATCCCCTTGCCTCGCACAGAGACCAAAGTATTGGCCGTGCCCAGATCGATGGCCAGGTCGCGCGAGAAAACGCTGAAGAGGGAACGAAAATTCACTGCTCCATGCCTGTCTTTCCTACCCTGTGGCGCGGCACCGCCGGGTTGACGTTATCCAAGCAGGGGCGTCGCGGCCCCTGGGGAGTCGAGATCGCTAATGCCGCACAATTCTAACGATATCAGAATCGCGTGCTCGGCACGCCGGCGTGAAGCGGTTCTGGGCGGTCTGGGCGCTTTTGAGTTGGCGCCCTAGCGATTCGCAAAGCGGGTTTGGGAAGGCCCGGATGTTGTTGCTTGGCGGGGCTTTGGCTGGGGATGGAGGGGGCCGGCGTTGAGCGTGGCGGCAAGTGGGCTGGAATCGAACTCCGACCGCACCCAGTGCGCCTCGCCACAGGGTCGGAAAAGCGGACTGAAGACGGCGGTTGAAGAGCGGCGAAAGAGCGGGAAGCGGCGAATGACGGGCGGCAAGCGGAGCAAGCGCGACACCCCGCAGAGTGGCCTGATGACTCCCCGAACGCAAAAGGCAACTTTCGTGTTTGAGCGGGCGTTGCGGTATCGATAAGGGGCTTGATGTATGTCATGTACAGTTCTATGCTGATGACATATGGGCCGCGTCGGCGATGCCCCAAAAGCCGAGCGCCTCAATCTCGCTCGCCAGTTGCTGCGACCGTTCGAGCATCTGCCCGATGCCGTCGAACAGCTGGTTCGGGACTGTTCCATCTCTCCTCGCCAGGCCTATCGTTAATCCCCGGTACCAGACCGCGTCGGCCAGCCGCCGGAAATCCCTGTCACGGGACAGCGCAAGAGCGTCAAGATCCTGGGTGCGATCGAACTGTGGCGCACCAGGTTCCACTACCGAGCCTGCCAGGCCAAGCTTGCGTGCCGTCTTGGCCTTGTGTTTGCGCGACGGAGCGATCTCGGGCTAGTGTGACCTTCTGCCTTTTCGGCTCCGGCTTCCTCCTCCGACTCATCTGCTTTCGCCAACTCTAGCAATTCTATCAGCGAGGGTGCGTCCGAGGATCGCGGCGAGAGGTACGACTTCTCGGGGGCGACATGTCGCACCCCTGGAGCGGCGAGATCGCCGGTCCCTACTGCCGCGGCTTATGACGACTCAAGTAGGGACAAGCGATCCCGCTTGTCCAGGCCCCGACATGTCGGACCCGTGCAGAACGAGCCGCCCTAAATGTGCCCGAACACCGGCTCCGCCTGACGCCTCACCGGCGCGGCGGACAGCAGAGCGTCTTTGACGTCCTGGATGGCAGGCTGCTTTTCGCGATTCCGCAGCGATCGGCGGTTGACGAGTAGGCGGGCGGTCGAGTTGGGCAAAATCTTGTCGATGATTTTCAAACCATTCGCGCGCAGCGTACGTCCGGTCTCGGTGTTATCGATGATGGCGTCACCGTCTTCGGGCGGTTTCGACTCTGTCGCTCCGAAGGAGTGAAAGATCGCTACCGGAGACGAGCTTCTCCGCTCGACATGCAGCCGCGAGTAGGGGCTGTAGAGTGACGGCTCGAGGTCCGTATGTTTGCGGACCAGAGCTTCGGTCAGGTTCAGGTACTCGGTCCAGATGCGCAAAGGGTGTGTTGCGGTCGAGTTCACGAATTTTTGAAACAAGTCCTCGGCCGAGTTGACGTCGTCCCACGCTTCCGGCACGGCCAAGACGATGTCGACCCTGCCGAGACCCAAGTCCAGCAGGTCGGCCACATTGGACGCACACTCGCTTTCCAAATACCAGTCCAGGCCCGAGATCCCCAGATCGTAAAACCCGGCGGCGATCATGTAGGGGATTTCCTGGGGACGAAGAACCTTGACGCTGACAGGAAGATCGATCTCCGGCCGATAGCTGCGCGTCCCATCGGCATAGCCTTGGGGTTCGATACCCGCTTCTTTGAAGAACGCGGCGACGGCTTTCTCCAGGCTGCCCTTGGGGATCGCCAGCTTTACTTGGCTCATCGCTACTCACCGGGCGTCGCCTCGCAAGGCGGCGCATGACCGCTTGCCGGCGAACAATCAGGACGGCGTTATGGGGACTTGAGTGAAATCAAGAACTTACTTGCGGCTCGCAAAATACAGTGGCTTTGGACCACGGGTTGTGCCCCTACAGTCTGAACAAGGGCCGCGTCACCATCATTTGCCAGACTCGGCAGGAGCCCTTCGACTATTATAGCCGGGCTTTGGCTTTGTATTTGCCCCTCTGCGCACGACGCTTGCGAAAGGGAGTTTCTTGAGAGTCCGCGGTGTTCCATCGATCTCCGCGGCCGACAGTCGCCGGTAAAGGCCGAGTTCCTTTCTGTCGATTTCAAGTTGAATGACTGGGAACAGTCGGTCACGTTGGTCACCGAGGCGAGCCGGGAGAGTGCTCTGGATTCTTGCCTTGTGCTCGCTCGTCCAGGCCCAAGGCCCGGAGTTCAACCCGATCGGAGTCAGCGGCGAGTACCGCGTGGGGCCCGGTGATGTGCTCGACGTCAACGTCTTCGAGGTCGAAGAGTTGAGCAAGCCGGCCGTGGTAAGCCCGCGGGGGACCGTCTCGCTGCCGTTGATCGGAGAGGTTTTCGTTGGGCGCATGACGCCGCTTGAAATGGAAGCCCGGCTGAAGCAACTCTACGGAATCAATCTGCTGCGGGACCCGCAGATCAGTGTCAGCGTGCAAGAGTTCCGCAGCCAGCCGGTGAGCATTCTGGGGGCCGTGGAGCGGCCGGGCGTCTACCAACTGCAAGGGCGGCGGCGACTCGTCGAAGTTCTGGCCATGGCCGGGGGCCTGACCGGCGAGGTAGGCGACGTGATCACGATCGCCAGGAGTCCTTTTCTTGAGCGCCTGGACCCTGCTCCCGACTCCCGGAGTCGGGGGACCCGGCCACCGTGCCCGCCCGACGCAGTTGCGAAAGAGCTTGATCCCGTTAGCCAATCCAACCACGGACCGCGGCAGAGAGGGCCGCTTCGAGGGCGCGCCGCTATGGGGTCCAGCCCATACTGGCCTGCCGGGAAAGGCCGTTGTCACAAACGCTCGCAAGGCCTGCGCGAGTGGATCCCGGAGACGGAGGGCTTAGACGCCGGCCCGGCACGGGTGCGGCTGCCCCAAGTCTCTCCGGGGACGCTACCACCTCGCTTCCGGGGAGAGATCCAAGTTTCGGTGCGCGACCTGCTAACCCTCAACCCCAGTGGCGATAGCAACCCGTTCATCCAGCCCCACGACGTAATCCGGGTAGCGAAGGCGGGCGTGATCTACGTGCTGGGGGCGGTCGAAAAGCCGGGTGGATTCCGCATCAAGGACCAAGAGATCGTTACGGTCTTGCGAGCGGTTTCGTTGGCCGGAGGGCTGGGGCGCCACGCTGCCCCGCGGAAATCGCGCATCATCCGCCAGTCGCGTGGTCTGCATCATGAGATTCCGCTTTCGATCCGCGACATTCTTCGCCACCGAGCGCCGGATTCGCCTCTCGAAGCCAACGACATCCTGTTCATTCCCGACAGCCGGGCGAAGAGCGCCCTCAGCCGCAGCGCTGAGGCCGCCATACAAATGGGGACGGGAATCGTGATCTGGCGCCGCTAGCCCGCTTTTCTCACCACGTGGCGAGACGAAGTAATGGCGGGCCTATCATGTGCTTCGACCCTCAGCTGGTGAGAAATGCGGGCTAGCGGCAGTGAAGCGCCTCCCGTGGATACAAAGCTTCAGCCACTAAGCCCCAGGCCGGCGACGCCCGCTCCTGTCTCGGATCGGACTTTCCCGAGACAAGTCTCGCCTTCTCCCTGGCCGCTCGAGCAGCCTGAACCGGCGACGCAGTTCGCCCTGCGCGACTACTGGCGACTCATCCATGGTCGGCGTCGGGCCATTTTCTGGGTAGTCGTCTCGTCGATGCTGGCCACGACGATCTACAACTATCTCCGCGTGCCGACGTATCGGGCGAAAGCCACCATCCAAATTGACCGCGAAGAACCCAATATCGCCCAGCTGGATGAGAGCCTGTCTCAACTTCCCGAGCAGCCGGATTACATCGAAACCCAATACAAGATCCTCAAGAGTCGCACCCTGGCCAAGCGAGTGATTTCGAAGCTTGGCCTTGACGAGCAGGCCGAATTCCGTCAGGGCGTGGGCCGCGACACTCCCTCACCCGATCGCCAAGCGGAAACAGACGCGTACAAGCAGATACACCCGATGATCGTGGAGAATTACCTGGATCGACTGGGCGTCCATCCGGGAAAGGGAACACGACTGGTGGTTGTCACCTTCGAATCCGTGGACAGAGAGCTGGCTCCCAAAATCGTCAACACCCTGGCGGAGGAATATATCGAGTACAACTTCGAGGCCAAATGGAACGCTACGCAGAAGGCGTCGACGTGGCTCGAGCAGCAGCTCTCACACTTGCAGGCAAAACTCGAAGCCAGCGAAAGCGACCTGCAGGATTACGCGGCGGCGCACTCCATCCTGTTTGTCGAGGAGCGCAAGAACATCACGACGGAGAAGTTGGCGCAGCTGGAACAGGAGTTGACTCGCGTCCAAGCGCTGCGAATCGAGCGGCAGTCACGGGCCATGTTGGCGCAAGACGCGCTCGCTCGGAGCGGAGAAATTCCCGGCAGCCTGACGAGCGAGACGTACCGCGGGATTGAAGCCGAACTCACCGGGTTGCGGCGGGATTATTCCCAATTGATGGTCACCTTCGCACCGGGTTATCCCAAAGTGCGCAGAGTGAAGCGGCAGATCGACGAGCTGGAACAGGCCCTCGAATCCGAGCAGGCCCGCATCTTCCGAGGAATAAGCGAATCCTTCCAGCTAGCGGTCCGGCGGGAGCGCTTGCTCGAAGACGAAGCAGCTCGCCAAAGAGGCTTGGTCAATCGTCTCAGCGACGACTTTATCGAATACGACATCCTCAAACGGGATGCGGAGACCAACCGCCAACTCTATGAGGGCTTGTTGCAGCGACTCAAAGAAGCCGGCATCTCGGCGGGCCTTCGGGCCTCCAACATCGCCGTGCTGGATGTAGCGGAGGTCCCCGATGAACCGTATCGGCCGAAGAAATTGTACAACCTTTCGATGGCTCTGCTGGCCGGCCTAGCTCTGGGCGTGGCCTTAGCTTGCGTCCGCGAGCACATGGATACCGTCGTGCGGACGCCGGAAGAGGTGGAAGGACTGACCGGGCTGTCGTTGTTGGCCGTTGTCCCCCGCAGCCGCCGAAAAGACGCTCCTAAAGTTGCGACGACACCGATGTCCGAGCAGGTTTCCGCCCTGCCGCGGACCATGGCGGCCCCGCCGGACAATGGAACAGCGGGCAGGTCCCTCGAGGCCGGAGACGCTCGTCGGGTGCAGTGGAACCCTGACCCAGGACTCTCGGAAGCCTATCGTGCGCTGCGAACATCCCTCCTGCTCGGTTGGGATGAGACGATGCGGCGCACACTGGTGACGAGCTCTCAGCCGCAAGAAGGCAAGACAACCGTCAGCCTGAATCTCGCCTGCAGCTTGGCGCAACTGGGCCGGCCTACGCTTTTGATAGACGCCGACATGCGCCGCCCAAACTGTGCCAAGCAGCTCGGGGTAAACGCCGAGTACGGCCTGAGCGATTACTTGCAGGGGTTGGCGGAATTCGGGCAAGTTGTCAGCGAGACGCCGATCATGGACTTGTCGCTGATAGCGGCGGGCAGATTGCACTCGACGGCCTCCGATCTCCTCTATTCGCCTCGTCTGCGCTCCCTGCTTCAGCAGGCGGGCGAGGGCTTCCAGCACGTTGTGATCGACTCGCCCCCCTCCCTGGTTCTCTCCGACGCCCGAACTATTTCACGTCTCGTGGAAGGCGTCATCCTCGTCGTCTCTGACGAGACGGATCGCGGCGCGCTCTCGCGAACCAAGCGAACCTTTGACGAGGCGGGCGTCCGCTTTCTCGGTTTCGTCATGAACCGAGTCGATCTCGATCATCTCGACTACGGCTACTATCGCAACTACGGCTACAACTATTCCTACTCCAAGGACTCGAGTTAAACCCCATACCGTTCACGTAAGCTGTGACGGAACCAACGAATCTTTCCCCGCATGGCGCCGTTTGTCATGTGCGGGCTGGAAAGCCCGACCACGACCAGCCCTGGGTCAAAGAGCAAGAATGGCGACACGGCACGCAGAATGCGTGGGCCACAAAGGCGAAGGCCAGCTCTAACCCGCTTTTCTCACCCCGGCCGCGGTGGATGAGGCGAAAGGCCCGGCGGCCATGGCTCGCCTGCATTTCTCACCACGTGGCGAGGCGAAGTGCGTGAGAGGCGCGTCAGTACAAGGCGCGCGCCGCTCGGCGCCGCAATTCTTGAATAATGCGGGCTCGGCACCCCCAGGCCGCCTCGAAAAGCCAAACTCGAGCGGGGCGACATGTCGCGCCCTGGGTCGCCTGTTTGCCACCTTCTGTGTCCCTACAACCCCTTGCGTCCAGCTCGGAATCCCAGGGAGCGATTCGAGCATCCGTGGTCGCTACGTAACTAGTATTAGGGCTAGGCCCTTCGTGCTTTCCGGGCACGATCTTGGTACGCTGTGCAGGACACCGGTGTGCTGACTCGCACTCAACCGCTAATCAGAGACGGATTCGACATAAGGAAACACCCCCCATGGAGATGAAACGCATTTCACCCGAGGAAACCAAGCAATTGCTCGATTCTGATGAAGGTCACATCTATTTAGATGTTCGGACTGTGGCGGAATTCGACGCCGGCCATGTTCCCGGCGCCAAAAACGTACCCGTCATGGACCGGGACCCTTACGGCAGAATGCAACTCAACCCGAAATTCGTTGAAGTCGTAGAGGCCAACTTCGGCAAGGATGCCCCATGCATCACCGGCTGCCAGAAGGGTGGCCGTTCGATGAAAGCCGCCGAGCTTCTCCTCAGCAGCGGATTCACCAGCGTCGTTGACATGCGGGGCGGATTCGGTGGTGAGACCGACCCGATGGGCCAAATTACCTATCCCGGGTGGGCCCCGCGAGGTCTTCCGACAACCACTGATAGCGACCCCCAGGACCGATACGAAAACTTATCCGAAGCGCCCCAGGAAACCTAGACTACTTTCCGGCGCAAAATACGCGTAGCGCTCGGGGCGGGGACTGTCACCAATTTCGCGCCTTCAAAGAATCAAAAACTTACGGGCGCATCCGGACGCGAAATTGGCTGACTGTACCCAGCCACCATTTGATACCGGGTCTGCGGTGGGTAGATGAGCGCGCTCATGGCCGCCGGGCCTTTGACCCCAATCGCTGTGACGGTGGCGAGAAATGCGGGCTAGCAGCCCGCGGCAAAAGTGCCGCGGGAGCGAAAAATGGGGACTGCCACCAATTCGCTGCCCATCACGGCCCTCGAAACGAACCACTTAGCCTGAAGCGAATTGGCTGGCTGTACCCGATTTTTCGCGACCTATACTTTCACCACGGGCTGCTAGCGTCACGAACCGAACAAGTCCTTTTTTTCAATGACTTGTGGCCGATAGCATAGAGTAGTTTAAGAGCCGAATGGTAAAATGGCACCAGAACGGCCATCCTCCTTGGGGCTGCCCCCAGGCCACAAAAAGAAAAAAAACCAAACAAACCCAATTTCGCTCAACCCATTTTGAATCAATCGGTTGTGAAGGGTTTCCAGTACGGCGGGGCGGCCGGCTCAGTGACATCTCGGCGATCGTCTCACCGGGAGATGAGGGGACCCCGACCTAAGAGCAGGCCGGGCCCGAGGAACAGCAACGGGGCAACAACGAGCTGTCCCAGGAGCGACGAACGGAGCAGCGGAACAATGGGAGCAACGAAAATGACCAAACAAAGCCAATTTCTCATAACCACCATTAAATCCAGCAACTTACACTGCTGTGGCAAGGTGCGCAAGGGGCGGCCCGCTTCTCTCGCCACGTGGCGGGGCGAAGTGCGTGAGAGGCCCGTCAGTACAAGGCGCACGCCGCTCGGCACCCCGTTTCTTGAACAATGCGGGCGTACTTGAACCCTACGTTGAGCACGGTGAGCAAGCACAACGACGTAATGGCGGTCCTATAGCGTGCTTTGGCCGTCACTTGGTGAGAAGTGCGGGCTAGCAGCCCGCGGCAAAAGTGCTGCAGGAGCGAAAAATGGGGACTGCCACCAATGCGCTGCCCATCACGGCCCTCGAAACGAACCACTTAGCCTGAAGCGAATTGGCTGGCTGTACCCGATTTTTCCAGCCGGCGGAAGACTCGGAATCCGTCCTTGTCAGGGGGATGCCATTGGATTAAGATTCTATTTGAAACCGATCCGTCCATCTTTGGATGACTCCTTGCCGGTCGCCGGAATGCTCTAGAATCGGAATCACCGATGCGTGCTTCCGGGTCGCCATTCTGCGACGTCGCCCTGCCTGTCCCGCTGGATAAATCGTTCACCTACACCCTGCCGGCCGCGGCTGGCCTCCGCGCCCAGCCCGGGTGCCGCGTCGTCGTGCCTTTCGGGCCGCGGAAGCTGACAGGAGTGATTCTTCGTTGCCATGGCGCGCGGCCGGAAGGCGAGATCCGGGAGATCACGCGATTGCTCGACGAGCAGCCCGCGCTGAGCAAGGAATTGCTCCGGCTCGGCCGCTGGATCGCGAGCTACTATTGCGCTCCTCTGGGCGTTGTGCTGCGGACGATGTTGCCGGTGAGCGACGATACCCGAACACGAAGGGTGGTCTCGCTCACGCCGGCCGGAGTGCTCGCCGCGGGCCAGTTTCATCACGCTGATAGCGGCGGCCCCCCAGTCAAAGTGCTGCGGGCCTTGGAGAATCGTCCCTTGACGGCTGCCTACCTGCGGAAAAAGGTCCCCGGAGCGGCCGCCGCTTTAGCGGGACTTCAGCGCAAGCGGCTTCTTAGCATCGAGTCCGTCGATAGTATGCCCGACGCGCTCGCTTGGGGTGGGGGCCGGCTCATGGTGGAAGCCGGAGACGCCGAGGCCGCCCCGCCAAAGCCGACCAAGGGAGAGCGATGGCTTCTCGACTACCTGGGCGCACACGCTGGACCGCACGATGTCCGAACTCTTCGCCGGGAGCGGCGTGACGTGGGGAGCGTCGCGCGGCGTCTGGCCAAGCTGGGCGCGATCCGCTTGTGGAGAGAAAATGTCAAGGCCGAACAAGCCGCCGCGGCGCCCGGCGCGCCCGTCACCCTCAACCGGGATCAGGAAAACGCGCTGAGCGAGATCGGCTCCGCGCTTCGCGGCCGCGTCCACCAGGTGTTCCTGATGAGCGGCGTCACCGGCTCGGGCAAGACGGAAGTCTACCTTCGCGCTATCGAGCAAGCCCTGGCATCGGGTCGAAGCTCGCTGTTGCTGGTCCCCGAGATCGCCCTGACCCCAGCCGTTGCCACGCAGTTTTTTGCCCGCTTCGGCGGCCAGGTAGCCATCCTGCATAGCGCCTTTAGCGGTCTTCAGCGGTCCGCCCAGTGGCGGAGAATTCGAGCGGGGAAAGCCCCTGTGGTCATCGGCACCCGCTCGGCCGTTTTCGCTCCGCTCGAGAACCTCGGACTGGTCATCGTCGACGAAGAGCACGAAACCAGTTACAAGCAGGAGGAAACGCCGCGCTACCACGGACGCGACGTAGCGATCGTTCGCGCCAAGGCGGCCGGGGCGGCGGTCGTGCTGGGTTCGGCGACGCCGAGCCTCGAGTCGCGGCACAATGTCGAGCGCGGCAAGTATCGGCTGCTGGAAATGCCCGAGCGCATCGAGCGGCGCCCGCTGCCGGACGTCAAGGTCGTTGATATGCGGGCCGAGTTCGTCGAGACCGGCCGCCAGGATCTGTTCTCTCGGGTCTTGCAAGGGGCCATCCGAGAGAGGCTGGACGCCGGGGAACAAGTCATGATGCTGCTCAACCGGCGAGGGTTTTCCGCCTTCGTCGCCTGCCGCCAGTGTGGGCAGCGGGTCGAATGCGAAAACTGCGCGCTGACGCTGACCTTTCATCGCCGCGATCAAAAACTCGCCTGCCACTACTGCGACTACTCACGGCCAGTGCCCTCCGTCTGCCCGAAGTGCGAGAGCGAATACATCTACTTCATTGGGAGCGGCTCGGAAAAGGTCGAGGATTACCTACGGCAACTCTACCCGCGCGCCCGCATCGCCCGCCTCGACCGGGACACCACCCGCGGACGCGCGAACTACGAAACGATCCTCCAAGGCTTTCGCGACAAAGCGTACGATATTCTGGTCGGCACTCAAATGATCGCCAAAGGACACGATATTCCCAACGTCACCCTGGTCGGCGTGGTCTCGGCCGACATCGCTCTGGGGATGCCCGACATCCGCGCCGCCGAGCGAACGTTTCAGCTGCTGACCCAAGTGGCCGGGCGGGCGGGCCGCGGGGATCGTCCCGGCCGTGTTTTCCTGCAAACCCTCAGTCCCGACCACTACGCGATCCGCTTTGCCGCCGCCCAAGATTACGAAGGCTTCTATAAGAAGGAAATCCACTTCCGGCGCATGCTCCGCTACCCGCCCGTTATCCCGATGGCGACGCTGGTCGTCCGGGGCAAGAAGCTCGAGGAAGCACTCGAACTCAGCGGGCGCCTCGGGCGACACCTACGGAGGTTGCCCGAGGGAGTTCGCATGCTTGGTCCCGCGGCAGCTCCGGTCGTCAAGCTGAAGCGGGAATACCGCTACCAATTCATTTTCAAGGCGCCCGGACGCAAAGTCCTGGGCGGCGTTCTCCACCGGGCCCGCCAATTCGCCGAAGACGACCACTGGCCCGCGACCGCGCTGGTGATCGACGTCGACCCGCTGAATTTGATGTGAGCAGCGCCGCGGGGCAACCTACACGTTCGTGCCACACCCGCCCGCGGGGGGATTCGTTCATCGACAGATTTCAGCCCGTGGCCTCCTAACCCGGATATCTCACCAGAAAGTAGCGAAAAGCCGCCCGCTCTGGCATAAACGTAGTTAACGCAACACGTTCCAGCCAGGAGAAAGCGGCTTTCGCTATGACACCGTGTACACCAACCAGTTTCTGTTTCTCCCCCCCATCCCGCCGCGAGGTGGTCGCCCGCTTCGACGGCGGCACGATCACCACCGATGCCGGCGGTCTGCTGCTGCGGCGCAGCAGCAGACAGGCATCCTACGGCAGTTCGCCCGCTGCTTCCTCGACGACCGCAACCCCGAGCGCATCGACCACAGCGTCCCCGAGCTGGTGCGGCAGCGCGTCTACGGGCTGGCGTTGGGTTACGAGGAGCTCAACGATCACGATCAGCTGCGCGGGGACCCGCTGTTGGCGATGCTGTCGGGCAAGGCCGACGTCGAGGGCCGCAAGCGGCGCCGGAAACGCGACCGCGGCAAGGCCAGCGCCGGCAAGAGCACCCTGAACCGGCTGGAAGTAACGTCCCCCGAAGCCGACGAAAAGTCCCGCTACAAGAAGATCGTCCTCGACACCGCCGCGGTCGATGACACGCTGGTGAATCTCTACATCCAGCGGTAGCCGCGGCAACCGCCCCAGAACGTGCTGCCCCTCGACGCCACCGACGACCGCCTCGACGGGCATCAGCAAGGACGCTTCTTTCACGGCTACTAGGGCCACTACTGCTACCTGCCGCTGTACATCTTGATCGGCGAGCATCTGCTGTGCGCGGGGACGCGGGCTTTTGCCGCCAGGAGTGGATGAGCTGGTGCGAGCAGCAGCAGGTTGATGACGTGTTCGGACGGGCTAAGAACAGCCGCTTGTGGGAAAGGATTCGCAAGCCGCCGCGGAAGGCGCAGCGGCGGCATGCCGAGAGCGGCCACGCGGCACGGCTGTGCAGCGAGTTCCGCTATCGCACCCTGCACAGCTGGAGCCGCAAACGCCGCGTGGCGGCCAAGGCCGAGTGCCCGCGGAAGGGGAAGAATCCGCGCTTCGTCGTGACCTCGCTCCCTGCCCGGCAGAGGAAGGCGCGCAGCTTGTACGAGGATCTCTACCGCGCGCGGGGAGAGATGGAGAACCGTATCAAGGAGCAGCAGTGGGACCTGTTTGCCGATCGCACCTCGACGGCGCTGATGCGATCGAATCAGATCCGCGCTTGTATTTTTCCCCGATCGCCCATGGCTTGCTGTGCGGCCTTCCCCGTATCTCAGGCGGGTCGGGCGTCCGCGATTTCCCTTTCGAGGCCTGCTCAGGCTTACTGCGCGTTACGGCCTGCCGGCTTGCTCGCCCAGCTTTCCCTGGACTTTGTCACGAGGCTTCCGCCCGGCCGATTGCCCGGCCACGCTGCTCGTCAGCTTCCCTGCTGACCGACAACTACATAGGTGGGCTCCTTCCTCCCACAGGGTGTCCGCGCCGAAAAGGCGCACTGAGAAATGCGGTCTATAATAGCTGCCTCAGAAAGGCCTCGTTGGCTGGCACGATTTCGCCTTCCCTATTCACCGCGACGAGCGGGCTAGAGCGAAGAGAGAAATGCCGACAGTGCCGAGCGGGCTTGCGGGGTGAGATCGAGGAAGCTCTGGCGAGCCTGTTCCGCTTCCGCTCCGTGGCGAAGGATGGCGTCTTCGACGGTGGAGGCGCTTCCGTCGTGCAGGAAAGGACGGCGAAGCCGCAGTCCCCAAAGCGCCGGGGTGCGGATCTCGTTGGGAGCGGCCGCGGCTTGCTCGATGCGGTCGCCCGTGGCGACGTCGTGCAACAGCAGATCCGAGTAAAGCGGCACCGGCTTGTTATCGAACAGGGGGTTCGAGCTTCGTCCGGTCATCAAGACCGGGACGTGACAGCGGGCGCAACCAACCGCCCCGAAAACGGCCTCCCCCAGTCGAACCGTATCGTCGATGGGCCCGCGATCGAGGGGCGCGAGAAACTTCATGAAGGCTTCGAAGTTGTCGATCCCTCGGAGGCCGGTCGAAGGATCGGGAGCGTCTTCGGGATCGGGCCGCCGATCGCAAAACTCGAGCAGTTCAGGATCAAATCCGGTCGCTACCTCATTCGGAAATAGCGCGTTGGTTATGCCCATTTCGTTCAGATACGCGTCGGCCCCGAAGGCCAGCAAAGTCGCCTGTTGAGCTTTCCAACCGAAGCGCCCAACGCGCTCCCGGCCCGTCCCCACATCGGTAATGACGGCTGCGCGGCCGCTGATGCCGTCATTGTCGAGATCGTCGGGGTCTTCGAGAGCCCGCAACGTTTCGTCGGGAATGGCTTCGATCAACCCCGCGCCGAACAGCGGAACGGGTATCCGTCTAGAAATGACGTTCGCCTCGGCCGGAATTTTAGGCTGGCAAAAATGGGTGGGAATCGAAAACAGCTGAAACAGAGTACCGCCGCCCAGCACGTGAAAAACGCCTTCCTCATCGAGATAACCCGCGCGAACCTCCGAAACAGGACTGATCCCTCCGATGGCGGGTGAGTTATGGCATTGCGAGCAGCCCAGTCCGTTAAAGGCGGGTCCCAGGCCCTCGTCGGCGTCTTCCACCTCGATAAAGTCCTCCAGCCCGAGCCGGAACCTCTCGAACTCTTGGGCGGTAATACCCGCTAGGGGATTGCCGGGAAGCGACGGACGTCCAAACTGTCCGAACAGCACCGGCGCGGCGAAAAGCAGAGCCCAACCCGCGCTCACCATCTTTAGCTTCATCGATTACTCCACGATGATCGTGCCGCGCATGATGCTATGGCCCGCCCCACACGATTTCGAGCATTCAAAGTCATAGCGCCCCTTTTCTTTGGCATGGAAAATGACCTTGGCCTGACCTTGGCCGCGCTTGGGAACGACAATATTGATACCTGCTTTGCGGATGCGGAACCCATGGTTGGTATCCGCGCTGCGAATTCGAAACTCCACGGTCGTTCCCTGCTTGACCTGGAGACGAGAAGGAACGAAGAAAAAGCGCTCCGCCAGCATGTTGACCACGCGGACCGGCGGGTCAGCGGTTTTCGGCTCCGCGGTCGCGACGGCCGGCAGGGCCAAGGCGAAGGCGAGTAAAACCGGAAGCCGAGCCCGTAAAGCGCGAGCGGCGAGTCCGCTGGCCAGACTGGCGCGAGGCGTAGCGCCTCGACTGCGCGAGGGCGTTCGCTCCCGCTGGAAATGGAATCGATTCATCCCCTTATGTCCTCTCAGAACCACCAACCGATCCCCAGATTGAGGGAGTTGTGCGCCTCGATGATAGAACTCCGGTTGCGCAGGACCGTGTAGTCGAACTTCAACGCAACGTCCGGTTCAGGATAGTACGTACCCCCGATCACCCAGGCCGAGCGATCGAATTGTCTGAGCGGCAGGAAGCCCGGCGCCATTCTGTGTTGGGTATCGAAGTTCTCGTAGCGAGCAAAGGCCACGAAGTCGTGCGGAAAGTGACGCGGCAAAAGATGGTAAGCCGACTCCCAGTAGAATCCCCGCATCCCGCGCGCAATATTCGGATTGACACCTGTACGAAGCTGCGTCAGGAAGTTAATCTCGTCGGTCCTTGTGATGTCGACGCGAGCGAACTGGCCGCGAAAATCGAACCGCGAGAAGCTGTAACGGCCGTCGAACTCGAAGACACGGACGCGGGGGTTGATGTCCGGGAGATTGAAACCGGTATTGCCCCACCACACACTGCTACCCAAAGAGAGGCCAGGCAACCCGTGGTATTCCAGCCGGCCCGTGTAGGCGGTGTTTTGCACCACCGATTGAAACGCCTTCTGGCGTCCACCTCGAATCCCCTCCTCGGCGTCGAAAGCGGTGGCGTCAAGCGGAGACATGGCGTAAGCCTTGTATACGAAGCCCCTGCCGAGATCGCCGAAAATACCGGCGCCCGAGTCGAACCACGTGCTCGGGACGATGACCGTGTCGACGAAGGGCCGCTCCACTCCGTTGAACGCCGGTGGCTCGTGGCGCTCGTTGATGAGGCCCACCGGGGCAAGCAGAATCCCGCCGCGGAAATTCAGCCAGGGCTTGATCAGGAAGTCGAGATAGGCCTGCTCGAGTTCGAGCTCGCCGAACTCACCCTCTCCGGAAACAAAAGCGTGCTCGAGTTCGAGCTCCGACCAGAACTGGATGCGATCAGTAAAGCTGTGCCCGAACAGCAACACGAAGCGGTGCATGTCGAGCTGGCTGGGCTCGTTCTGGGCGTTGTTGAAGTGAAAGTCCATGTACCCGGAGAAAGGCAACCTGGTTTCCGAGGACGCGAGATCCCGCCCCTCGTCGGGGATCTCCGGCGTGCTAGTCGGCGCCGCGGCGGTTACCTGCCGCGGGGTTTCGCGAGGGGAATCGGCCGACGCCGGGACGGGGTCAGTGGGTTCCTCTTTCTCGACAACCTCCGGCTGCGGCGGTTCCGCGGTTGCGCTCGGCTCGGCCTCGATCCGGCGAAGTCTTTCCTCGAGCTTGGCGATGCGCTGTTCCAGCTCCTCGATGCGAGCTTGGGCAGTCGCGGCCCCGTCGCTTTGAGAAAAGGCAGGCACCCCTGTCGCTAGAGCGACTAGGGCGAAGCAACACACGGCACGAGTCATTTTAGTCATACCTAAATAAACTATTCTATATGCTTCACTAAGAACTATAGCCATACCAGCACTCCTATGTCAAGCACCCGAAGTTTGGTAGGTCGACCTGTGTTCACGTGTGTGGTGTGCGGGTTCGACAACCAAGTCGCGAGCGATGGTGTTTTCGGCGATCGTTGTGGAATGAGAGCCAACGAGGGTCTACTGATGTTTGGCGAAATGGGTCGGACAGCGGACGAAGGATCGCTCGGATGTTTACGTCCAGAGGAGGTTTGCGGCCGCGGCCCTAGCTACTTTCCGGCGCAAAATACGCGTAGCGCTCGGGGCGGGGACTGTCACCAATTTCGCGCCTTCAAAGAATCAACAACTTACGGGCACATTGGGAGGCGAAATTGGCTGGCTGTAGCCGGCCACCACGCAGTTTCTCCTTTTTGCGCCGGAAAGTAACCAATACCGTTCACCTAGCGGCAGCGGATGCTCGAATCGCTCCCTGGGATTCCGAGCTGGATGCAAAGGGTGAGGGGACACGGAAGGCGGCAACAGGAGGTCTGCGAGGGGCGACATGTGGGACCCCTGGACCGGCGAGATCGCCGGTCGTTACTGCCGCAGCTTAGAAACTCCAGGGGCGCGACATGTCGGGCCCGTACATGACAAACGGCGCAGTGCGGGAAGATTCGTTGGTTCCGTCACAGCTTAAGTTGCGAGTATTGCGGTGAACGCGCTTTTCTCACCAGCTGACGGTCGAAGCACGTCATAGGCCCGCCATTACTTCGTTGCGCTTGCTCACTGTGCTCAACGTAGGGTCAAGTACGCCCGCGTTGTTCAAGAAACTGGGCGCCGAGCGGCGCGCGCCTTGTACCGGCGAGCCTCTCGCGCACTTCGCCTCGCCAGCTGGTGAGAAAAGCGGTTTAATTAACGGTTGGGGTCGATCCCCATCCAGGCCGATCGGCTTGCGGTCCGTGGCAGAGGACCGGTTTGTCGCGATATCCTGGAGCGAAGCGCGAATCGGTCTGACTGCTGGGAAGAATTCGGCCCTAGGCGGTTACGGCCGCGAAGGAGTTGAACTCGTTGGCGGAATACAATGAACAGCATGCCCGAGCGGGGATCGATGCCAGGCTGCCCGCTATCGACACCTGGCCGAATCAGCACAAGGGCTATCGGATTAAGATCGAGATCCCGGAGTTCACGTCGGTATGTCCTAAGACCGGGCTTCCCGACTTCGGCCGGCTCACGCTCGAATACGAGCCTGAGGAACTGTGCCTGGAATTGAAGTCCCTGAAGCATTACCTCCTCGCTTATCGCAACCTAGGGATTTTTTACGAGAACGCCGTGAATCGCGTACTCGGCGACGTCGTGCAAGCGGCAAAGCCCGTGTGGGCTACCTTGGTGGGCGAGTTCACGCCGCGGGGCGGGTTACAGTCTTCGATCACGGCCGAGTATGCACGCGGCGAAAAAAAAGCCAACGACTCGGCTTGAAGCGGGCTAGATCAGCACATTCCAAGGATCCTGAAAGGCTCCCTGCTCCGCGGATTCCCACATCGTCAAAGCCTGGACGGCTAGGACAGTACTCACCGGGTTGATGTGACGGACGATCTCCCCGTCGCGCCGAGCGAAGGCGAATCCCCCGTCCACCCTGGGGTCGCTGGATTGCTGTTGAAATTCGGTCAGAGCCGCTACTTCGGATTCGGCCGCGGCATGATCGATCTCCATGACGCCGAAGGTGTCCGCATAGAAGCGCAGTCGCAGCAACTGAGCAAGAACGTCGGAGCGTTGGAATGCGGGGCCGATTTCCTCTACCAGGTTCTCCACGCACAGAATGCCCCACTGCAGGGTGCGGCTGCAGTCCGTGTCCTGGCCGGCTTCTTGAAGCAGTCCCTCCAGAAAGTAGCAATAGGCATGAAGACGGGACATCCGCTCCTCGGAATCACCAAAATCCGGCACGAAGCTTTCGTGCCGCTTCAAGCACCATTGACGTAGGGTGTCGGACATGGCCACAAACTCAGGCAATCCGGTAGCGTCGGTCAGCTCTTGCAAAGCCAAGCTGGCCTTAAGCTGATACACCTCGGCCTGGGTCGACCACGTCTCTCCGTCGTCGATGGGCTGATCCCTCGCAAAATCATAGACCGCGAAGAATGAGCCGTCCATCCGCGACATAAGGTTTTGCAGGGCAAAACCGCAGCGTTCGGCGCACTGTAGGTAGGCCGCTTCCTCTGTCGCCTTCCAGAGGTCAACCAGCGAGCGAATGATAATGCAGCAATCGAAGAAGTAGGCCCGAGCGGACGGGCTGCGGCCCTCGTCGTACACCTCGTGGGCGAACAGCTCCTTCGAGCGATGAAACGCGCGATCGAGGAGAAACCCACCGGCGCGCAGCGCTTCCTGCGGGGCGAAGTCCCGCGAATGATCGCCGAGTCGCAGGAAAGTGCTAATAACCAGGATTTCCGATTTGGCTCCTCTGACGGCACGAGTCTACACCCTCACCCGGCGAAGCGGAACCATTTCTCCACCCGAAAGAGGCGGCGGCTGAGGCGGAACCGATCGAGCCCCCTTCTTGCCCCTCATGGGGGCTGATCCGTCGCTGCGAAGTCAATTTCGCAGACACCCCTCCGAGCTTCCGTCCTCAGTACACAGATTTCGCATTCGCCAAGTGCGGTGCTACCCGCCCGGCACAGGCAGCGCCCAGATCTTCCGCAGCATGTCGCCAAACAGCCGCCGGTTCAGATGTCCCTCCGCGAACAAGAGCCAGTCATACCGCGCGTGTTTAATTAGCCGTCCGCCCGTCTTCATCAGCCGGTGCTGCAAGCTCGTCAGCGACCAGTTCTTGATTCGCTGCGGCAGCCCGAGCCGCCGCCAGAGATTGCCCAGGTTGTAGGCCAGCACGCTTCACTGCAAGCGCACCTCGTTCGCCCGGAAGCGATGGCACGACAGCCGCGTCCAGTGCGTCGCTTGCTTACCTTCTTTGATCCACTGCTCCGCCGTGCCGCGCTGGTTGTAGAAACGCACCACCGACCGGCTTGGCAAGCTCATGTTCGTCACGATAAAACCGACGCGCGCGAACAGCTCGCCCTGGTGGTGCTCGACCTTGGCGACAACTCGTCTCGGCTTCTTCCAGCTCTCCGCCTGATAGCGAAAGCTCTTGTAGCGCACTAGCGGCTTGCGGCCGGGCCTCCCCGGCGGACGAAACAGGATGTCTTCGATCTCTAACTCCAAGCTCCTGTTGGCCGGAATGCGGATGGCGTAGTCCGCGCCGCGCTCCTCCAGTGCTTCGTAGATCTCGGGCTTGGCGAAGGCGGCATCGGCGCGAAAGGTGACCTGTTTGCCTTCGGCCAGTTGGCGCTCGATCTCCGGCAACAATAGCTCATCCCAGTCCTCGGCGCTGTGCACGTTGCCGGGACGCAGCTTGGCAGCGAGGCAATCACCATGACCGTTGAACAAAAGCAACGGGTGGTAGCAGACCGACTCGAAGTGTCCGTTGTAGGCGCTGCCTTCCTGTTGGCCATGGACCGGACTCTCGGTGGAGTCCATGTCCAGAACGACCCGCGCGGAGTCGTCGAACGCCTCCGCTTGCCCGACCAGCTCTCGGTTCAGCGCCATCAGCCCCAGCAGGTTCTCTTCGCTCGCCAGCATCTCCGTCTCGAAGCCGTGCAGCGTCGAGGTCAAGGCCGCACCGCGATCCCAGATCTTCTGCGAGCCGATCAAGCGAAACGTCGGGTCAGCCGCCACGCGGACGGCGTCGTTGACGTCCTCGTAGCCTGCCAAGCGGCTGTAGATCGACTGCCGCAACAGATCAGCGAGCGTGAACTGCTTGTTTGTGCCTTGCCGGGAGTCGCTGAGATGCTCGTCAATCAGTTCTCCGAGACCGAGCCGTTCGTCCAGTTCGCGAACCAAAATCAGGCCACCGTCGGAAGTGACGTGCGATCCCTGGAAATCGACTTTGAGAAGTCCATTGAAAGTTAGCTGGAATGGCTTGGTTTGTTTTTCACCCATTGGGTGTTGGCCTCCATGGCGTCCTCATCGGGCTCTAGCCCCTATGAATAAAGACGCTGAAGGCCGCTGGAAGGTCGGGAGGCCTGAATCAAATTGGAAATGCGGGATGAAATGAAAAAGCTCTAAGTGTTTCTAGCAATATGCCAAGGTAGGCAGACCGGCGTTCGCCGCCCGATAACCGGGTGGCGAGCAGGAAGCGACTTTTACGCCATGATCTTCGTCGCTACTTCGCCCGCCACATCGGTGAGGCGGAAGTCGCGGCCGCTATAGCGGTAGGTGAGCTTTTTATGGTCGAGTCCCATCAGGTGCAGGACCGTGGCGTGGAAGTCATGGATGTGCATGCGGTCTTCGACGGAATGGTAGCCGATTTCGTCGGTCGCTCCGTAGAGGAAGCCCGGCTTCACGCCGCCGCCGGCCATCCAAATGCTATAGCCGTAGGGGTTGTGGTCGCGTCCGTTGCCGGCTTGCGAGACGGGTGTGCGCCCGAACTCGCCCATCCAAATAACGAGCGTATCTTTGAGCAAGCCTGTGGCCTTGAGGTCCGTCAGCAGACCGGCGATCGGCTTGTCGACTTCCCTGGCGTTCTTGGTGTGCTTTTCAAACAAGTCGGTGTGCTGGTCCCACTTATAGCTGTGGGTACACTGGATGTAGCGAACGCCGCGCTCGGCGAGCCGTCTGGCCAGCAAACACTGCCAACCGAAGTCGCTGGTGACTTCTTCATCAAGGCCGTAGAGTTTCTTCGTCGCCTCGGACTCTTTTCCCACCTCGAAGGCCTCGGGCGCGACAGTCTGCATGCGGAAAGCCAGCTCAAAGGCCTGGATGCGCGCTTCGAGCTGGGGATCGTGGCCGCGCCGCGCCGCATGACGTCGATTGACCGCCTGCAGCATCTCGAGTTCGTAGCGCTGCTGTTCGGGCGTGAATCCCTTCTGGATGAGATACTCGATCGGCTCGTCCTTGACGTCTTCCACTTTGAGACCGGCATGCCCGACCGCCGTGCCCTGGTAAGCGCCGGGCAAGAAAGCCGAGCTCCAGGTCAGCGAGCCGCCGTGAGCCAGTGTCGGCTTGATCATGATATAGCCCGGCAAGTCTTGGTTGTCGGTGCCCAAGCCGTAGAGAACCCACGATCCCATGCTGGGCCGAGTGAAAGTACTCGTGCCCGTAAAGGTTTGCAGCAGCGCCGCCCCATGATCGACCCCTTCGCCGACCATCGACCGGATCACGCATAGATCGTCGGCACGGTCCCTGACGTGGGGGAACAGGTCGCTGACGGGAATGCCGCTTTCGCCTCCGGGACGGAATTCCCATAGCGGCTTCATTAGAGGGCCGGGAGGTTTTTTGTCGAACGCCAGAGGCCTCTTGATCGGCAGAGGCTTGCCGTGGTCTTGGAATAGGCGGGGCTTCGGGTCGAGAATGTCAACGCTCGACGGACCACCATGCATGAACAGGAAGATGACCCGCTTGGCTTTCGGTTCAAAGTGGGGCGGCCGCGGCGCAAGGGGATTGGCAGAGGCGCCATAAAGTTCGCTCTGCTCGGCCAGCAAACCCGCCAAGCCGAGAAACCCAAACCCGCAGGCCGCTTCCCGCAGCATGGCCCGCCGGGAAATTGTCGCCGGCGATGAAAATCTTGAAGGTAGTGACTGGTTCACGGGCCTTACTCCAAGTATATAAACTCGTTCGACGCCATAAGAACCCGGCACAGACTTTGCCAGGCGTCGAGATCTTCCATCGAGGCCGCGGGCTCGCTTCCGAGCCGATCGAGATAGGCCAAACCGGACTCGATTTCGTAACTCTCCGCGCGGCGGTTCAACGTGATCAGATAAGCGCGCTCAAGCCGCTGGGCGTTTCCAGTACTACCGTCGTCCAACAGCGTCCGCGCCAGGTTGCGAGCCCGGGTAGCCACGAAGTCGCTATTCATCATGAATAACGCTTGGGGCGCGACGTTCGTGCCTGAACGTTTTCCTGTCGTGGTCGTTGCGTCGCCAAAGTCGAACAAGTTCAAAAGCGTGGGCAGGTTGGCCCGGCGCAGCGGAAGATAGACCAAGCGGCGATCGACCTTTTCGGGATTCATGCTTAGCCGATCGTTGCTGTTTTCGCGGTCGGTGCCGTAGCCGAACTGCAGCGTCCCACCCATCTCGAGGTCGAGCGAGCCGTCCAGGGCGAGCAACCCGTCTCGAATGGCCTCGACATTGAGCCTACGCCGCTCGAATCGCGTCAGAAGCTTGTTTTCCGGGTCTTTCCCCAGGCTATCCGCCGCTGCCTCGCTGCTCATGCGGTAAGTGCTCGACAGCATGAGCAAGCGATGCATCTTCTTGATGGACCAGCCGCCGTCGACGAATCGCTCGGCTAGATAGTCGAGCAATGCAGGATGGGTCGGCCGCTCGCCCAGTTTTCCGAAGTTGTTCGGACTCCGAACCAGTCCTTCGCCAAAGTGCCAGTGCCAAATCCGATTCACCATCACGCGCGCGGTTAGCGGATGGTCATCGCGTGTCAGCCATTGGGCCAACGCCAGCCGTCCGCTGCTTTCGGTGATCGGCGGCTCGTCGCGTCCGCCGAGAATCGTCGGGAATCCCCGAGAGACGGATTCTCCCGGGTTGTGGTGGTCGCCGCGGATGAAGACCTTCTGCTCTACAAGGTCGCCTTCGGCGACGGAAGAAGCCAAGTCCGGTTCCCGCGGAAGAGTTTCTTCCAGTAGTTTCAGTTCCTGGCGCAGACCGGCGACGACAGCGCCTGTGGGCGGCGGAATGACCGCGTCCTGCTCTTCTTCGGAAAGGGCGAACGGTCCCCGCTCGCTGAAGTTGACGTCGTAGAAGAACGGATCTTCTTCGGCGTCGAACTTGGGCCGGTCGGGAGGCGGCATGTTCTTGCGCTTCACCGCTTTCTTGACCGCCTTTCGCCATCTCCGCATCGTCTCCCGCCATTCACAAGCGAGCTCTTCGAATCCAGCGTGATAAGCCAGTGCGACTTCGGGAAGCGTCTCTTCCGGCGCCGACTGCCAGTCACTCAGGTGCAAGCGGGTATCGTCTGTTTGCGGGCTGAGATAGCTCACCCAACGGCCGAGAACATCCTTGTCAAGCCGCTCTTCAACCGCCAGGTCGCCGAGAACCGCTCCGTCGTGGTAGACCCGACGAGCGGCCAGCATGTACTTGGCTAGCTTCCCGACGAGCCTCCGGTTGTGCCGCTCGACATGTTCGCTGACCATATCGACGATCTCGAATTTCTTCGCAGCGATGTCGTCCCGGTGCTGAAGATATCGTTGATATTCTTCCTCGGGCGCCAATGGAGTTACCCAAGGCTTGGAAACAAAAGTCCTAGGCAATCGGAAGCTTTTCGTACTGGCAAAGATGCCCGCCAGCGAGTAATAATCCTTCGTCAGAATGGGATCGAACTTGTGGTCGTGGCAGCGGGCACAAGTAACGGTCAAGCCCATGAAGGCCTTGGTGACGACATCCATCTGCTCGTCGTAGACGTCGTAGAGCATCTTGTCCTTATCTTGTTGGGCTAAGGCTTTGGGACCAAGAGCCAGAAAGCCGGTCGCCACGATGCCGCGTCGATTGACGCCGTCCGGGCCACCGGAAGGAAGCAGGTCGCCCGCGATCTGCTCGCGGACAAACTGATCGTAAGGCGTATCTTCGTTGAAGGCGGCGATGACATAGTCCCGGTATCGCCAGGCGTGCGGGTAGCGATGATCTTCATCGTTGCCGGTCGAGTCGGCGTAGCGCGCCACGTCGAGCCAATGCCGGCCCCAGCGCTCGCCGTAGCGGGGCGAGCCGAGCAAGCGAGTCACAACCCTATCGAAAGCGTCGGGCGAATCGTCGGCGACAAACCGAGCGATCTCTTCCTCCATGGGAGGCAAGCCGGTCAGATCGAAAGTCGCCCGCCTGAGAAGGGTCGGCCGATCGGCGGGGGAGGCTGGCGCGAGCCCTTCTTGCTCGAGCCGAGCCAACACGAAACGGTCGATCGGGGATTGGATCCAGCTTTCGGTTTGAACCTCGGGCGGGGCCGGGTCGTCGACCGGTTGGAAGGCCCAAAAGTTCCTTTGGTCTTCCGTGAAGAGGAGTTCTTCTGTTTCTGCTTGCTGCTCCGCGACAGTTGCCGGCGACGTAACTTCGGCGCCCGGCCAAGGTGCGCCGGCCATGACCCACTCCCTGAGGGCGGCGATCTGGGGATCGCTGAGCTTCATCCGCGGCGGCATCTTCAACTTCTCTTCGTAGCCGATGACGCTCAGCAAACGGCTGTTTTCGGGGTTGTCGCCTGAGACGATCGGCCCGCTCCGGCTCCCGTTCGCAAAACCTTCAGGCGTCGATAAGTCAAGCCCGCCCGTTTTGAGTTCTGGGTTGTGACACCCTTGACAGTTGTCGGCAAAGATGGGGCGAATTTTCTTTTCGAAGAATTCCCCGGGGGCCGCTGCTCGGGCAAGACTATGGGAAGCCGGCAGGAAGCAGGCCAGCAAGAGCGTGCAGGCCCGGCGCGAAAACGAAAACCCGAGTTCGGCGGAAGAATGGCCGCGGAGTGGCGATACCAGCCGTCGCTTCATTGCCCTGAGCGCCTGTCTGTACTTAATCGAGGGGAGACCGATACCCGAAACGCCGGACGGCCTTACAGCTCCGATAGTAACAAGGTTTCCACCGCTTGGCGTAGTTCGACCTTCTTCCCTCAAATCAGTCTCGCCTCGGCAACCGAACCCGCCAGCGGGCCACCGAAACTCATGCTCGGCAAACAAGCCTGCCAGACTCCTCCAAACAGGCTGTCATTTCCCTTTTGGGGACTTCCAGTTTTTGGGACTTCCAGACCGGACACGCTACAATGCTCAGTCATATTAGCCCTAGGGAGAGGCCAACCGAGTCCGGGTCGCGAATCCGGCAAAGCGGCCCGCTTTCGCGGCGACCTCCCTCGTTCGCTGATTGTTTCTGTGCAGTCTCGTTCGGCGGCTTCGACGCCTGACTGAAAGGTGACTATGGACACTTCCATCATTGACGATCTTTTCGTCTTCACGATCCTGCTGATTTTCGCCCTGACCCTGCTGGGAGGGCTGGTTCGACGTCTGAGCAAGGATAAGTGCCTCAAACTGATGCACGACCACCATGTGACCTACCTGGCGCCGGACGCGCCGGCCGTGTGGGGCGACATGTTCGTTTTCAGCCAGGGCGTCCAAATTGTCTTTGACTCGCCTTTCGTCAATTCACGCGACCTGAGCAAAAGCGGGTTCCTCATTTACGCAGACGAGATTCTGAAAGCCGTGGCGATTTGCCGCACGGTGCTCGGATTGACCGATCAAGAACTCGGCGAGCGGAAAAAACAGATAGCACGCAGCGTCCATCCCAACCTATGGCGCCGCATGGGGCGTTCGATGAGCAACCTTCTCAACGTTGTCCGCGATGCCATCGTCAATACGTTGGGACTGCTTGTCGGGCGCCTAGGAGGCCGCGGTCAGTTGGGCGCCGCCGCCAAAACCCAGACGGGCAAGATCAGCGAAGTCGGAAGCACTCTTTGGGCGTGATAGCGAACGCTTATGAGCCCTTGCTCGAACGCCACATCGGCAAGCCGGTTATTTTGGAAATCCTTTACCCCGCAGGGTCTCCCCGGCCATCCGGCGAGTTTGAGGGCTATTTGGCCGACTACAACGAAAAATTCATCGCCCTGCTCAACCTGGATCACGAGCCCGAGGAGAGCATTGAAATCACGGTGGAGAAAACCACCGAACTGGACGGTTGCACCGTGGAAGTCGCCGATCATTCGGTGAGCGTAGTTTCGACCGGACGGGACGCGATCGTTGTGAAACGTCTTGTACTGGGCGGCGAACCAATGGATATGGCGGCCGTCTTACTCGGCGGCCAGAGACTAACCTTCCATCGCCCCTCGATGGGCGCGGTCCAGATCAGCGCGGTTCGAACCAGGCGCTTGGATTTGATATGTCCTCGCAATCGGGCCCGAGTTCGGTTCACAAGCGCCACACCAACACCAACCCGCAAAGCCTGGTCCGGCGTTGCGCCGGAAGTCGAAGCGCCAAGCGGCGAGTAGGCGACCGGCGGGTGGTGAGAAATGCGGGCTAGGACCGTGGCGGTCACTACAGTGGCGACAAACACTCGTGTTTGTCCTGGTTGGCAGTGCGGACAAGCTTTAGCTTGTCGTGGGCGCGATTGATCGCGCCCGCTTGCTTTACAACCTGTAAGCTGGACGATGTAGACAAACTGTTGCCGCCGGCCAGGGCCGGCGGTCCCTTCGCCCCAATCGCGGTGACAGTGGTGAGAAAAGCGGGTTAGGGTTTCCGCGCGAGCTTTTCAGCCCGGCGGTAGGCGTTGAGGAGTTCTTTGGCCACTTTGTCGGCCACATCCGCCGCGGATCCTATGTACTTGCCGCCCGGGCTTTCCTTTGTGGTTGACCAGATGACTTCGCCGGTTTTCAGTACCAGCCGAATAGCGGCTACGGCCTCGTGCTTGCGCTCGCGGCGGGAGCTGTTTTGAATGTCGCCGACCCCGAAGCTGCCGGACTGAAATTCGGACTCGCCGGCTTCTCGCTCGCTCGAGGACGCCGAGCCGCGGACCCGCAGCCCCTCGTAGCTTCGGTAATAGTCGGAGTAGATCAGGTCTTCGGCTGAACCCCGCAGGAAGGCGTCGGCCTGTTCCTGGTCTTCGGTGATGACGAACAACCCGGCGCGGTGGAGGCTGCCGATCAGCATGTCGCGAATCTGTTGGGCGCCGCTCTTTCCGTTCAAGGGATCGACGTAGACCATGTTCACTGCTAGCAGCTTGAGGGACTGCTGCTCGAGGAGCGCGCGGCCGTTCTCGGAGCCGAACAGCGGATAGAGGCAGACTTCGGCGCAAACCAGACAGGCGACGCCCAGCGTCTTAGCGGAGACCCGTTGTGCGGGGTAGTGGAGATTCCCGGTCATCGCCGGCTCGCCCGCCGGGCCTCCTCATCCTGAAACACGACCTTAACGCCGCTGCGCGCTTCGAGGCCGGCCAGAGTCGTCCTCACAAGCTTTTTGCCCAGTTCAAAAACCGCCGCCTGCTGCCGGCCCTCGGCGTCAAGGAATCCGATAGTCAGGTAGTGACGCCGTTTCTTGGAAAGCAGGAACAGGTGAGAAAAGGCAATCGCCAAGCCCAGCCGGCGGCCGGCCTTTTGCCCGTACTCGAGCGAGTTGACCTTCTCGTAGACGATGCACAGTTCCGCGGTCTTATGGCGAAAGACAAAATCTTCGGGATCGGTGATGTCCACCGTGCCGACGGTAGAAGACATCATCCGCGCCACAGTGCCGCCGCGATAAACTGCTTTCTTGCTGGGGATTCCTGCCAGCAGGGCCGGCGAGACAACGTTCGCGAGGAAGACGGCCGCAAGAAGGGAAGACAACCCTCTCGTATACATAGGGCCTTGCGGTTGTTGTGTTTTCCCTATTATGGCAAAAAGGGAGGATGGTTGACTACAAAAACAGCCGGTCGGAGAAAAACCGTTTCAGCGACCGAGCATTTTCCAATCCAAGAATGAGCCTGAAGAAGGAGGATCGGGAGGGCGGTGCGGCTGGGTTCTCCTTTCTGTGGCAGTTCGGCAGCGGGGGATGGGGGTGCGGGGCAAGGGGGCTGGGGTGAAGTGAACCGGGTTGTCCTTGGGGAGCGGGCTTGCGCCGCTCGGCGATCCCGACCTGTCGTGTCGGAGTGCGATCGAACATCACCCGCTGCGAGCGATAAGCCCGGCAGCGCCGCGGGTGGTAGAGGTGGGAAACCGAGATGGGGGCCAGGCGGACGTACGCCGAGTTGGCGAACCACTGCTACTCGCGCTCGAGGATGCGTCGTAGCGCCGGCCCCGACCGTCCCTCCTGGGCAGCGTCGAGGGTTGCGAACAAGGCGATGTCCGGGGGTGTGTAGCGACGCGGAAAGCGGCGTCGACGAGGTGGTCGAGCCTCGATCCGGCGGTGCCGAAGCTCTCGCGGCCCAATCGATCAGCTTGGATTGTTGTCGAGCAGAATCACAACGGCATTGGGAAACTGATGGTGGCTGCCTTTCAGATTCACGCGAGCATTCAATGGAATCAATGACTTATGAGATGACGGAGCCACTGTCCGAGGCTAAGCTAGAGAGCACAATGGTCGATACCGGTCCTACAGAAACTGCATGACGGCGCAGGGGTCGGCCGGACATCCACTAAAAACCCGGAAGAGCCTTAAAGGTTAGCGGTTATCTGGAGTGGCCCCCAAAACTGAGACAAACGGTTAAGACTCAAAATCCATTGAAGGGAGAATTGAGTCATGGGATTGTCTCGTAGGCAGTTCACCAAGGAGTTCAAGCTGGCCGCCGTCCGGCGGCTGGAGCAAGGGGTCTCGATCGCCGAAGTGGCGCGGGCGTTGGAGGTGAACCCCAACGTGCTGCACCGCTGGCGCCAGGAGTTCCGGCGAGGGCCGGGGAATGCGTTCTCGGGCCATGGGAAACCGCGCTGGTCGGAAGGCCGCATCGCCGAGTTGGAGCGCAAGATCGGCCAACAGACCCTAGAGATCGATTTTTTGAAGGGGTGCTTGCAGCGCATCGAGGAGCAGCGGATGCTGCAGGCATTGACTGGAAATCCGCGGTCTATCGGAAGGTCCAAGAAGAAGTGAGAGCCCAGCGGGGACTGACGATCGAGCGGATGGTGAAGCTCGGCCGGGTCAGCCGGTCCGGCTTCTACCGCTTCGCCGAGGACAGACCGCTGGCGCCGGATCGCGACCTGGACCTGCGTGACTCCCTCCAGCGCATCGCCCTCGAGTGGCCCAGCTACGGTCGGCGGCGAATCACGGCCGAGTTGCGCCGTCGTGGCTGGAGGGTGAATCCGAAGCGCGTCTACCGTCTGATGCGCGAGGACAACCTGTTGTGCATGCGGAAGCGGAAGTTCATCGTGACGACCGACTCCCGCCACGGGCGCAAGGTGTACCCGAACCGGGCTCGCCAGATGGTGCTGACGGGCGTGGACCAGCTCTGGGTAGCCGACATTACCTACATCCGGCTGCGGGAGGAGTTCGTGTTCCTGGCCGTGATGCTGGACGCCTACTCGCGCCGTGTCATCGGCTGGGCCCTGGATCGCACGCTGGAGGACGAACTCACACTGGCCGCCTTACGGATGGCGCTGTCGCACCGATCCCTGCAAGCGGGGCTGGTGCATCATTCCGATCGCGGTTCCCAGTATGCCAGCAACGACTACACGGACCTGCTCAAGGCACACCAGATCGACATCAGCATGTCGCGCAAGGCCCATCCCGGGGACAACGCGGCCTGCGAGTCGTTCATGAAAACCCTGAAGTACGAGGAGGTCCACCGCAACGAATATCGGGACCGGAGCGAAGCGCGCGAGGCGATTCGCCAGTTCCTGGAGAAGGTCTACAACCAGAAACGCCTGCACTCCGCGCTCGGCTACTTGCCGCCGGCGGAGTTCGAGGCCAACCTCGCGGCCCAGAACAAACAGGATGCCGCTGCTTTATGAGTTTTTTCAGGCATCGGGAAATCTATCCATCCGATGGGGGCGCCAGCGTTGCGGCCAACGCCCCCGCTCATCGTCTGGATGAGTTTCCGGCCGGCTATTCCTCGGCGGGTTGGTCTCCACCAGAGCCCGCCTCTGCTTCACCAGCCAGCAACCAGTATGCTGTAAAGTCGTCTTGCCGGTCGAGGAGTCTTCAGCGAACGGCGAACTGTGTCTTAACTGTTTGTGTCACCCCAGGGGACCACCGCACTCTAGACTAAGACTCAGGCAACCGGGGCAGAAAAACTCACGAACCAGTCTTAGGAGCTGGACGACTCCACGCTCCGGGCCAGTCGTCGAAGTCATCTATTTCCTTGCCATCGATTAGGAGCGTGTACAGCGGCTCGTCAGGAAAGTCATTGCAGCGAACTTTCCAGACTTCGCCGCGGACTTCGGCAGTCCAGGGCGTGTCAGCCGTGCCAGTGGCTGACCATTCCACCTTCGTGTGCAAACATGCACTAATCGAGCGTTTTAGTCTTGGCTCCGGCATATGTCGCAACACCCGCTCTTCACCCATACCTTCCGGCCCATCACTTCCGTAAGCCTTCCGTCGCTCCGTTCGGCAGATCGCCTCAAGAACTTCATGCCACCCACCGCTAGGACACGCCAGCGAGCTTGTTGAAAGCTGAACCCGGTTCGAATGCCCTCTTGATAATCAACTCATACAGCGCACGTTTGGGCAAATCTTTCCGAGTTCCCCTCTCTACGAGCTCGTCGAATGTCGGACCCAACAGGGTTACCGTATTTCTTGATGTTGCGGGCCTCAACGGTCTTGACGTCACGGCGTGTCATCAGTTCGCGCGCCTTGTACTGACGGGCCTCTCACGTACTTCGCCTCGCCACCTGGTGAGAAAGCGGGCTAACGGCACGGCATTGCCGTGCCCACCGCCCGGTCCGCAGTCGAGACGACCCGCGCCCTTTCCGAGCCGCGCGCGCCAGCAAGCGGTCCGAACACAGTTCTCGTTCCAGCGCGCAACGGCTAAATCAGCCAAGAAAAGGCGGTTTGGGACTACCGGTCGCGCGGCTTGGCTCGGCGGGAGTCGTCTCGGCGGGCGGAATCGGTTCGGCTTGGTCCTCGTACTCGTAGGGGTAGCGGATACCACGATTGTGCAATTTGAGGGTGTAGATACTGTGCGGAAGCCGCCAATGAGAAATGGACACGCTGGCGACGGTCGCCGCCATCAGCGGCAGCATGATGCGGTAGTCGTTGGTCATCTCGAACAGAATCAGAATCGACGTCGTCGGCGCCTTGGCCGCCGCCGCGAAGAACGCGGCCATGCCCACCATGGCGTAGGCGCCGGACCCTCCGGTCGTCTCCGGGAACAGCGCATGCACCAGGGTGCCGTAGGCGCCGCCGAGCATGGCCCCCATGTAGAGACTCGGCGCGAATACGCCTCCCGATCCGCCTGAGCCCAGGGTTGCGCAATTGGCCAGGATTTCCGCGAACAGCAAGACCACAAGCAGCTGCCACGAAAACCGCACCGCCAACGCCGACTCAATGGCCGGGAACCCGGTTCCGTAGACTTGATCATCAGAAACACGAAGAATGAGACCCACGAGCAGGCCGCCGACGGCGGGTTTCAGGTATTCGGGGAACTTCCAGCTCTGAAAAAAATCTTCCGAGCGGTACAGAAGACGCACGTAGCCGATCGCGGCTAGCCCCGCCACAATGCCCATCAGGAAGTACAAGGGCAACTCAGACGGTCCCCGAAGTTCGTAAGCCCAGGGGTAGAACGCCGGGTAGTTGCCGAGGAAGTGCCGCGCGACCATGCACGAGCTGAGCGAAGTCAGCAGCACGAGCAGAAAGTCCGTGTGAATCCTGCCCATCAGGACTTCCATCGAGAAAATCGCTCCCGCGATGGGGGCATTGAAAGTGGCCGCGACGCCGCCGGCCGCGCCGCAGGCCACGAGTGTCCGCACATGTTTCGTGGATACTCTGGCCCATTGGCCGATCGCGGAGCCGATGGCCGAGCCGATCTGGACCATCGGTCCCTCGCGCCCGGCGGCGCCGCCGAAGCCAATGGTCAGCGACGAGGCCATCACCTTCACGGTCACGACCCGCTTGCGAATGCGGCCTCCCCGTGTGGCCAGGGCGGTCATCACCTCGGGAACGCCGTGACCCTTGGCCTCGGGCGCGAAGCGGGTAATCAGGGGACCGACGAACAGGCCTCCCAGGGCGGGCAACAGCACTAGGCTGGCGGGGCCGAATATCTCCAACGCGCCCGCCACCTCATCGCGGGCAAAGTCGGTGATCAGGTGCAAAACCCAAATAAAACCAACCGAGCCGAGGCCCGTCAGGACGCCGATAACGATCGCCAGAATGATGAGGTAGTTCTGGGAGGGCAGGAAGGAGGAGCGAAACCAGACCATCGCCCATCCCCACGTCGGTACTCGGGGGGCGACCCGGCGACCCAGCCGGCGCATGGCGCGCAGCCGCGACCCGAGCCGGGAGAACAGATGGACGATTAGTTTCCAGGCGTCCCGCATGCTCGCCTAGTCGGGACGCGGTGTAACCACCACGAGTTGGACTCGATCGTCTCGTTGGACTGTCAAGACAACGGCGCGCCCTAGCCTTTCGAATCCATCGAAAGCCCCGATGGGGGTATCTCGGCCCAACGTTCGCTGGTTGTGGGCGATGACCCGGTCACCACGCTTGAGGCCGCTCTGGGCCGCTGGAGAGTGATCGGTCGTTGCCGCCACTTGCCAGCCGGCATCCCTCGGCCCTGTCTCGGATGATCCGCCTTCCGCCCACTGCAGGGCTAGGCCCATTCGCGGGAAGACCTCCACGAGTTCGGTGATAGGCCGGCAGTCTCGGTTGGGGAGAACGGTGCCTCCCGAGACCCGCTTTCCGTCCCTAAAGACCACGTACCGCACCAGTTTTCCGGGTTCCAGCCCGATGTAAAGCTGCTCGAACTGTTCCACGCCGCGGATATCCGCCCGGCTGAATCGCAGCAGAATGTCTCCGGCTCGAAGAGAGGGTTCGGGAACGAACGATTCAGCACGCACCCGTTCGATGACGACGCCGCCGTTGAGTCCCAGCACGGCTGCCGCGTCGGGCATCAATTCGGCCACCTCGATGCTCAAGCAAGGCCGCCCCTGGCGCAGATTTTCCACCGACCGCCGAACGGCTTCCGAGGAATGCAGCCTCACGCCACCGCGGCTGGACTCCAGCGCGACGCCGGCAAGACTGCCGTCGAGATCGACGATGGCAGCTGCCGGCCCCAGATCCGTCAGACCAAGCGACACTTCCAGCGACGGCCCAGCGGACCCGGCTAAGCCGTTTAAGGCGTTCGCCGAAATCAGGTGTCCCGGCTTGATCCGCAATGTATCGTCCGGCTTGATACTGATCGCAGCCACAAAAGAGCCGGTGGGAATCGCCGCCGGGTTTAGCAGGCGGAAGGGAGCGGCTCGATAGGGTTTTTCCAGCACAAAAACAGCCAGTTCGAGATCAGAGTCGACCCCCAGGAGCCGGTAGGGGGCGGGCGCCGACTCAGTATCTTGGTTCGGCGGATCTTCATCGATTCGGTTCGCTGGGGTCGTTTCATCCCCCGCCGGCATCCGTGGATTCTCACCAGGTCCGGGGGCCGAATGTTGCTCCGCCAAGTGAAGCGCCAATCCTCGGGCAACGAAATCCTCGGCGACCTGCATCGAGGTAACTGCCAGCCCGGCGGCGACGACGATGGCCGGCGCCCTTTGCGGGCCGATGAACGTAATCTTGTTTCTAGCGCGCTCGCCCAGCTGCAGCCAATAGTCGGAAAAATAGGCCAGCGCTCCCTTATCGAGATCGGGCCGCACTATCGTGGGAGGCTCGGGGGGAGGTTCGATCTCTAGGCTGGGTGCGGCCTCGGCAGACGGCTGGTGGTCCCAAGCCCCATGGATGAGCACCGCGACGACGGCCACGAGAGCCACCACAGGCAGCAGTAGTCTGTGTCCCTTCAGAGACTTGATCCTGGAGGTGTTGTCGATGTCGGCCACGGAATTGAAGAGCAGAGAAGCGGTTTCTTTCTTTAGGATAGCGCGTGGATTACTTCGCGATTCGAATGAACCGCCGGTCCGCCTGTTTCGCGGGCTCTGATGGTAGCGGCGGGTCTCGGACCCGCCCTGGCGCAAGTTTCACGCCCGTCCCGCCATGCGATCCAGTCGAACTGACCCACTACCGAATGAGTGGATGTCCTAGCCCGCATTTCTCACCAGCTGACGGTCGAAGCACGCGATAGGCCCGCCATTACTTCGTTGCGCTTGCTCACCGTGCTCAACGTACTGTTCAAGTACGCCTCCGCGCGCTGAGCGGCGCGCGCCTTGTACTGACAGGCCTCTCACGCACTTCGCCTCGCCACCTGGTGAGAAAAGCGGGCTGGAGACGAGTTCGCCATAGATTTGGAAATGTCGGGATCGAAAGCGAGGTCCGGTCCGGACACATACGGAACAGAATAGTCCAGGATTTAAGTAAAAAAGTGTTCAGGATGTACTGGGCTTGACAGCGGCACGGGGCACGCTTTCAGCGTGCTGTGTCGGGCTTTCGAGCCCGACATTTCCGAATCTATAGTCGACTCGTCTCCACGACAGTCCACTAATACAGCGCGATCGCGCGTCCCGGGCCGCCATGGCCGCCGCGGACTTTCGGCGCCGCGAACAGGAAGTACGATTTTTCGGGTAACGCCCCGACATTCGTCAGATACTCGACGCCGACCATCCCCTTGCTACCGAGCGCCCAATAGGTCATCAGCGAACGTTTAGGCTCGACGCCGCCGAGCGTCGGCCCGTCGGTCGCTACGCAGCGAATCCCTTTTTCGGCGAGGTACATGATGGCGTCAGGGCCGGGCGCTGGCCAGCCTTCGCTCTTGCCGTTCAGTGGGTCTGCCATGCAGCCGTCGGCCTTCTCGGCATCGTCGCACTTGGCGTCGCTATGGCCGCTGTGGAAGATCACGATTTCGCCGGCATTCAGCTCACCGTTGTCTTTTTCGTACTTCTGGATGGCAGCCACCGTGATTTCGGGCGAAGCAGGCCAACTCTTACTCTTCGTACCGCCGACCAAACTCTTCACACTAATCGCCCGAGCCCAGCCGGAGGTCTGCGAGACAGGAACTTTTTCCGTCGTGACGTCGCTGGCGCCGCGAGGGCCGTACTTTTCCTCATACTCGGCCAGCCACTCTTGCACTTCGGAAGCATAGGTCTTGTTGTCGAATCCCTCGGGAGGCAAAGCGTAGGCCGGAGGCACGAGGTGCGTGCCGGAGTGCCCGTCCATGGTATGAGTTTGGTTCTGCGCGCCGGTGACCGGGTTGTACGCGATGTCAATCGGAAGGAATGGCTGTCGAAGGTTCCCTGCACCTCGGCCCGGCGACGAAAGGGGCAGGCCCCGGGCCATGCGAACCGAGAGGTCCACGGCGTGCTTGTTGCGAACCGACTCGATCAGTTGCCGCGCAGGCCCACCGACAATCGCAAACGCTCGCGCCGAGGCGGTGGGGCTGTCTACCAACTTCGCCCCTAGCATGCAGTAGAACGCGCCGGTGGGCGGAAGCTGGCCGTAGCCGGTCCCGCTCTCAGTCCAGAGCATGCCGTGCTTCAAACCCGCGTAGTGGCTGGGTTCGGCCAGGTCCGGAATCGGCCCCATGCTAGGGCTGTCCGTGCCGGCTGCCATCACGCCTCGACTGCCGATGTAATCCATGGCCTCGGGCGCTGGGTCCGGCCATGCCGGAGTCACCCCTTGGACGGGATCGGCGACGAATCGCCGGCCGGCTGGAAAGGCCTTGAAATACGCGTCGCTATATCCACTGTAAAAGAGGACGACGTCCCCGAAACGAAGCGGACGGTGCTTTTTCTCCCAGGCCAGGATGTGTTTCTTCAGCACCAGGCTGCTATGGCCGTTGGCGCCTTTGTCGCGCAGTTCCCGAACATCAATGACACAGGCCTCGCCGGCGAACTGCCAAGCCGGAATCTGGTCCATGAACGCCAAACCCAGCGGCCCTGCGTTGGGCAGATCCAAGCCGGGCCGAGGAATGGAGTGGGGTGGGACATCGATCTGCGTACCCGTGTTCGGGTCCATCGTCAGAATGTCGACGTTATAGGCGCTGACCGGCCCAATACGCAGGTAATGATTGAACTGATAAATGGGCATCGTAGGCCAGGTGACCGGATACTCCGGCGCCACCAGGAGCGAAAGGTCGATAACTTTCCCTTCGGCGCCGTGGGAATCGGCAAGCATCGACGGCAGGCCGGCGACGAAAACAACCGTCAAGCACAGAACGAGCACGAGCCATGGCAAGCCGCTCCGTCGGCGGCTCGCCGAAGCTCGGTGATGGGTGATGCCTAGGTTGCGCTTTTCATTACGGGGTTGATGAATCCGGTTCTTATCGAGCGCCGTGGGTGTGGTCATCCTCTATCCTTTATCCTTGTTTGCCCTGCTGGCCCCCATCTTAACTGCACGGGAACTCTCGCCGTAACGATCCTAAAACTCGACGGTTCACCCGGACGGGGGAGGTGAAGCAATTCGTCTTGGGTGCGAGTCAATAACGAGAGCTTGATGGATCTTCGAGCAGTATGTCAAGGAACGGTTGCTGAACCGTTTGCGATGGAAGATGCGGGTTCATTAGGTCCGGGCACTGACCCGCTTTTCTCACCAGGAGCCGGCGGAAGGGGAAGCAAATACCCGCCGTCAGGGATGCCACAGCTTGCCGGGAAGATCAAACCCGCCGCCTGGTGAAACCTCCTCCAACATCTCCGCCGAGGCGACCTTTTTACGCATCACCCCAACAGCCGCGTCAAATTGCCGCCCAAGATCGCGCCAACCTCATCCGCGGCGAGCGCGAGCTGCTCAAATACCGGGAGCTGCGCTTCGAGAACCGCCGCATTCCACCCGCGTGGGAAGAACGACGAGTCCGAGCCGAAGAGCAGGCGGTTCGCGCCATAGACTGCGAGCGCTTGCGCGAAGACAGTCTTGAGATCAAGCGGGGGAAGCTGATACTTCGTCCAGGAGTTCGAGCTCGACGTGTCCAGATAGATGTTCGGCGCGAGATCTCCCAGCATCAGGACTTCCCGGAAGTAACCCGCGCCAAAGTGAGGAATCACAAAGTTCACACCAGGGAACTCGAGCGCCACTCGGTGCAGATCGATCGGGTTCGAGTAGCTCATGTCGAATTTCGACGGCAGCCCCAGCTTGTTCCGGACGCCGACGGTCAGCACGCCCATATGAACGAAGACGACGACGCCGGAGCGCTCCGAAGCAAGCTCGTAGATTGGCCTGATCCGGTCATCTTGGACGGAGAAGCGATGCATCGCGGGAAACAGACAAATGCCGCGCAGTCCGAATTTGTCGAGCGCCCGTTCGGTTCGCTCCACGGCGTCAGGCGCCAACGGGTTTAGCATGAAATAACCCCATAGACGATCGGGGAATGCCCGCACAGCATCGGCGGCGGATTGCTCGTCTCCCGGGACGCTGGCCATCAACACAGTCTTTTCAACACCGTGTTGGTCAAGCTCTTCCACCCACCGCCCCGCCAGTTGGGCGTTGTCCGCAGGCGGCAGATCCCAGCCAAGTTGCTCGACCATGGTTTCAACTGGCTGCTCCCTCGGCAGGTCCTTTTTTTGCGAGGCCAAGGCCTTGAAAAAATTGCGTGAAAAAAGATGCGCGTGCGCGTCGCGGACAGCGATCTCACCCCAGTTTGTTTTCATTGGTTTCCGCACTCCATCTAACCCTAATACTCGTCACTTCCGCTTCTCTCACCACCAACCCGGGTCCAACCGAGCCGCGGGCGCAAGCCTGTGGTCAAGACCGCGAAATCGTCGCCCCTCCCTTACCACTCCATCGATTTCCCACGGCTGGTCATCGGACGGATTTCCAAACACCCCTTTCCCGTCGGCAGGAGCTTGCCGGGATTCAGACGCCGGTCGGGATTAAAAACCTTGATCAGCTGTTCCATCAATTCCAGGCTTTCGGGCGCAAACAGCATCGGCATCAGATCATTCTTTTCCATGCCGACGCCGTGTTCTCCGGTGATGGCCCCTCCGACCTTCACACAGTATTCCAGGATTTCCGCCCCGGCGCGCTTGGTGCGTTCGAGCTCGTCGGGATTTCGTTCGTCGAACAGGATGATAGGGTGCATGTTGCCGTCCCCGGCGTGAAAGATGTTGCTGATTTTCAGTTCATACTTGTCGGAGACCTTGTAGATGAAGCGCAGGGTATCGGCGATCCGAGTACGCGGTACGACGCCGTCTTGGACGTAGTAGGTCGGGCTGACCCGTCCCACAGCACCGAAGGCGTTCTTGCGCCCCTTCCAGAGCAGATCACGCTCCTCGGCGGAACGCGCGATGCGCACTTCCCGAGCGTTATTCTCTCGGCAAGCGTCGCCGATCTGCGCGACTTGCTCCTCCACGGTCTCTTGCAGACCCTCGACCTCGATCAGCAGCACGGCGTTGGCGTCCATCGGGTAGCCGGCGTGGGTTGCCTCCTCGACCATTCGCAACATGACGCCGTCGAGCATTTCGATCGCCGCCGGGACGACGGCCCGCTCCGTGATGGCGGCCACCGTGGAAGCGGCGTCTTCGGGCTCGTCGTAGACGGCCAGCAGCGTCTTCACGGTTTCGGGCGACCGCATGAGCCGCACGATGACTTTCGTAACCAGCGCCATGGTTCCTTCCGAGCCCGTGAGCAGGCCAGTGAGGTCATAACCCGGATGATCAGCTTCTTTGCCTCCGGTGGTGATAACAGTCCCGTCGGGCAAGACGGCTTCGAGCCCGAGAACGTGGTTCGTCGTGACCCCGTAAGCCAGCGTGTGCGGCCCCCCTGCGTTCTCGGCGACGTTGCCCCCGATGGTGCACGCTCTCTGGCTGGAGGGATCGGGAGCGTAGTAATACCCGTTCCCCTTGACAGCCTCCGAGATGTCTAGATTCACGACGCCGGGCTGCAAGACGGCGCACTCGTTTTCGAGGTCGATTTCGAGGATCTTGTTCATCCTGGCGAAGCCGATCATGATGCCGCCCTGGGTAGGGATCGTGCCTCCGCTTAGCCCGGTGCCCGCACCGCGACCCACCAGGGCTAGGTCGAACTGCTTGGAGATTTTGACGATGGCGACGACGTCTTCGGTGGTCGAGGGGAAGACGACGCATTCGGGACGGCCCTTCTCGATGCTCCCGTCGTACTCATAAAGCATCAGGTCCTGGGCCCGGTCGAGCAGGCCGCGAGGGCCGACGACGTCGCGCAAAGCTGCCAGGGCTTCGGTAGGAATCACACCTAAATCATATTACGTATCGCTTGCCGGGACAAAGCGTCGCGCGCGGACCTCGACTCTGAGTTGCGTAGCGCAGGGCTCGGCGGCTGTTTGCCGAGACCTGCGGCCGTTGGCTCTGAGCCCAGAAAGAGCTCGTAGCGTGGCCATCTGAGTTGTGCTGTCAAGAGGCGGGGCGAGATTTTTTCGACCGCGATCCACAACAAACTCAACGGAGATCCGCAACGGCCGGCAGAGACGCCACGAGCGGTGAGCCGCGTCGGGCGAGCGCCTGCAAGTAGCGGGCTTCGTCGTAGGGTGTGCGCTCCTGCCAGCAACGAAACAAGACGCGGATCCACTTGAATGCCAGAGCTCGCACGGCACAGTGATGCGACTTGCCTCGGGCCCGCTGCTGCTCGTAGTAGGCCCTGGCCCAAACAGATTTTCGGATCGAAAACGCCGCGAACTCGTGAAAACTTTGCCGCACAAACTTCGGGGCGGCCCACCGAAAGCGCGTCACTTCGTGGCGGCCGCTGCGTTGGGTCAGCGGGGCGATGCCGCTGCAAGCCTGCCGCTCCGCCGCCTGGGCGAACCTCGCCCGGCGCGTCCCGCAGGCCGCTAACAAGCGCGGTGCCAGCGCCGGTCCCGCGGCCGGGAACGAATCGAACACGGCGCAGTCCTCGTGGCGGGCGGTGATCTGGCGGATCTGTTCGTCCAACGCGGCCATCCCCTGACGCAGCACCCGGATCCAACCCAGCAGGATCGGAACGGCTGCGGTCGCCGCCGCCACCACCGCCCCATCGCGCGTCGCCGGCCGCGCTTGCCGCATCCCCTCCAGCCGCTGCTGGTTGCGCCGCCGGCTGCGACTGTGATGGCGCTCCAACAAACGCAACACCGTCGCCGGTCGCGCCCGCTGCAGCCCCTCCAGCGTCGGCCAGCGTCGCAAAAACTGCTCCACCAACTCCGTGTCGATGTCGTCAAACCAGGCCAACACCTGCGGAAAGTACAGCTTCAGTTGCGCCGTCAGACGGTTCTTCTGGCGCGTCTTCTCGTTGACGAATTGGCGCCGCTCTTCCACCAGAAACTGCAAGGTCCGCATCTCGACCGTGTCGAGCTCCAGCGGCCGCAGACGGTCGCGATGACGGGTCAGCAGATCCAGCAGCAAGGCCGCATCGGGAGGATCGTCCTTGGCTCCGGAAGGAAAGAAGGCCTGCCGCAACCGGGCCACCATCGCCGGATTGATGGGATAGATCACCAAGCCCTCGTAGTGCGTCAACATCGCCAGCAAGGCGCCCCGTGACTGTTCCAGCGCCAGCGCGATCGGCCCTCCCCCGAAGCGTTGCCGTAGCTGGGTCACCCAGCTCTGGACCGCCTCAGGGGTGTGCTCGATCGAGCCCGTTTGACGCCGCCCCGTGGCTGCGTCTTCCCAGGCGAAGACGTGTCGTCGATCGGCCCAATCAATGGCCACGAAGGCCGTGAAACACGGTTCGGATGTGCCATCGTTTTCGGACATGAAGCAAAGACCTCCTATAGAGCAAAGCAACGCGGCGAGGCGGCGGGTCTTGGCTTCGGCGAAAGTCCTATAGTAAAGTCGTAGTTACCCGACACCATCTGAGGATTCGTTGGGGACACCAAGCGCATCCCGCTGCTCGAGAGGCCACGCGAAGACATCGATCTGTCCGGATCTAGCATTCGTAGCAGCGGGATGCCGCTCGCCGTCCGACCATCCTGCCACAGGCTCGCAGCGAAGATCATCGTGCGCCGAGTTTTCCACATTTCCACAGCGCCGACGACGATTTCTCGCGCGTCCACAACAGATCCTGGTCAGCTTCAACTATAGGATCTAGGCGGGCGGGCACACTCTTCCCCTTCGCGCTATCGGTTCGTCGACCGCCAGATCCGCGGCCTTTGGTTTTGTGGCGCACACTCTCAGTGTGCCGCGTCGAGACTCCTCTCGACGTTGCAGCAGGGCCCGTAGAGATGTGCGGCTCTTTCTGACTTGACACAGTCGCTATCCTAAAAGGGGAGACTGCGGAGGCGGACATGACGCTCGACGAGCGAGAAAAAAATGACGAAACAAACCCAATTTCTCACAACCCGCTTGCAGTCAATGAGGTACGGGGTGGTTCTGGTACGGCGGTGCCGGCTCCGCCGAAGCTAACCGATCGCCCCGCTGGGACGCGAGGAGTTGCGTAGCGCAGGCCTCGGCGGCTGTTTGCCGAGACCTGCGGCCTTTGGCTCCGAGCCCAGCTCGCCGCGCGATCGTCCTGGGAGGGTGCGGGAGCGGCGTCGACCCCGGGGTTTCAGTTCCATGTCTACTTGCTTCCGGATCGTCCTCTCCTTGTTGCTTGTCTTGGCCGGTCTCGGGCCGCAGCCCAGCCAGGCGCAGCAGAACTCGGAGACCCAAGGCAAACAGGGGGTCCCGCCGCCGCCGGCGTTCTACCAAGGCCGCCGGATCGCCCAAACGATGAGCTTTCACGGTGCGCCGTGGCTGATCCGCGAAACGCGCGACGGAGAGGAGAACCCAAGGAAGCTGCTGAAGGCGCTTGACGTCAAGCCCGGCCAGACGGTCTGCGACCTGGGCTGTGGCAATGGCTTCTACACCTTGCAGCTTGCGAAGCTTGTGGGCAAACATGGCCGCGTGCTGGCCGTCGACATCCAACCCGAGATGCTTGCCTTGCTGCAGCAGCGGGCCGAGAAGGCGGGCATCGACAACATCGAACCGATTCTCGGAATCCCCGGCGACCCCAAGCTGCCCAAGGGCGAGGTTGACTTGATTCTGCTCGTCGACGTCTACCACGAGTTTTCCTATCCGGAGCAGATGCTACGCGCCATGCGCGAGAGTCTCAAACCCAACGGACGTATCGCGCTGGCCGAGTTTCGCATGGAAGACCCCGCGGTACCGATCAAGCTCCTGCACAAGATGAGCAAACAGCAAATCCTGAAGGAATTTTCTCCCAACGGCCTCAAGCTGGTAGGGGAGTACGACGAGTTGCCCTGGCAACACCTGATGTTTTTCGGTCCCGACGGCGGAGCGCGCAATTATTGATGTTCGCGAAATACAGTGTAGGGGCGCAGCGTGCTGCGCCCGCTCTGGCAAGGCATTTGCTGTGTCCGAAAACAACACTATATTCTGCGGGTATCAATAAGGCGGCCCCGCCCGGAGAAACAATCGAAACTGAGACACTACCGAAATGCGAACTGTGAAAAGTCGTGCCATACGGAACCGCATGCTCAAAGCCTTCCTATCTTTGGTCGCCCTCGTGCTCCTGAGCTCGTGTAGCCAGACGACGTACGAAATCGTCATCGAGAACGGCCGCGTCATGGACCCCGAATCCGGGCTCGACGCCATTCGCAACGTCGGCATTCAAGACGGCAAAATTGTGGCCCTCACGGAAGATCGCATCGAAGGAGAGCAGGTGCTCGATGCCGGCGGACACGTCGTCACCGCCGGGTTCGTCGATCTCCACAGGCACGGCCACAGCCCGGAAAACTACCAGGCGCAAATCCGCGACGGAATCACCAGCGCGCTCGAGCTCGAGATCGGCGTTGAAGACATAAAGTCTTGGTACGCGGAACGGGAAGGCGAAACTGTGCTCAACTACGGAGCCAGCATCAGTCACCCCTATTCGCGCAACATCGTGATGACGGGCAGCAACGCCGGCCTTGCGGGAGAAGCCGCTGCGGGCTCACTGAGCCCGGAACAGCTCGAAAGGCTTAAGGCAAGAATCTCCGAAGGACTCGAGCAAGGCGCCCCGGCGGTCGGCTTCGGACTCGCCTACACACCCGGCGCGACACCCGACGAGGTGCTCGAGATCTTCCGCGTCGCCGCACGCCACAACGCGACCTGCTATGTCCACGTCCGCACCTCGACGACTGACACGAGCAATGTCGAAGAGGTTCTGGAATACTCGAAGCAATCCGGCGCGCCGCTACACATCGTTCATCTCAACAGCAGCGGCGCAAAGCTGGTTCCTCAATACCTCGCGGCGGTTCAAAAGGGAATCGACGACGGAGTCGATGTGACCACCGAATGCTACCCCTACAATCGAGGCTCGACTTTCATCCAGTCGCACCTATTCAACGACTGGGAAACCTACTCGGATGAGGAGTTCGGTGGATTTATCTGGATGAATACCGGGGAGCACCTCACGCGCGAAACCTTCGGCCGCTACCGCGAGCAAGGGGGTATCATTATCACCCCGCCAAGCTACTCTCTGGAGATGGTCCAGGCGGCGATCGCAAGTCCCCTGACGATGATCGCCAGCGACGGGATGTGGCTTGAGAACGGTCGTGCCCACCCTCGCACTTTCGGCACCTGTGCCCGCATACTGGGGCGCTATGTGCGTGAAAAAAGGGTCCTAACGCTGATGGATGCGCTTGCCAAAATGAGCCTACGCCCCGCCCAACGGCTTGAACGCCGCGTCCCGATGATGAAAGACAAGGGCCGCGTCCGCGTCGGAGCCGACGCGGACCTGGTCATCTTCGACCCCGAAACGGTTATCGATAAGGGAACCTTCGAAGATCCTGTCCAGCACCCCGTCGGGATTCGCCACGTCGTGGTAAACGGTGTCGCCGTTCTCGTCGACGGCGAGCCGATCGATGGCGTCGCGCCCGGAAGAGCTATCCGGGCGCCGATCGCCAAGACTGCCGCAAGTTACTGATCTGCTGTCATCACGAAGAGATTTGCCGGTCCACCGGCTACCCGCATCACTAACATGTCGCCCGGAATGGCGACACGGCACGCCGGGAGGCGTGCGCCACGTGTACGCCGAGGGTACGACATGTCGTGCTCCTACGTTGTGCAGGGGAGCCCCCGAACCCTTGGTCTTCCGGGTTATTCTAGAAGGGGACTTTTTTGCCCCATGGCACAAACACCATGACGGGGGACAAAATGAGCCAACTGAGACAAACCCCGGTTGCATCGGACGGGAGGACAGGCAAACTCAGCCGTCAGCTGGGTAGAGTCCTGGAGGTATGCTCCCGGTGGCCATGGTGAGAAGCCTTCTCTGGCCCCCCAGCTCAGCTATTGGCCTAGTTGGCGCGATCTGGCTAGCTGCGGCATGTACGACCCCGGCGGTGCGCCCAGAAGTCCCCGACAACAAGAAGCTAGGCAGCATCCTCAACAACGACATCAACAACATTCTCATTGCCCTGTCGGGTTCGAAAACGACTCCTGCCGAGTACAAGAAAGCCGTCTTCCACCTGTTGGACGCGAAGCCCGGGGTGCTTGCCCAAAATGTCGGTATGCCCGACCCGGTGATCTATCGCACCCAGATCGCCACGACCTGGGATAAATACCACCACCAGGTCGTCGCCGCGAAGTGGGGAAAGGAGAGGGCCGCACAGGACACCCAGGCCGCTTGCCTGCGGGCTCTCTTCGATGCCGGCACGGACCCCTTGGCGCTCACGATCGAGGCCTGTCGCCGGCGAGGCGTGCGCATTGTGGCCAGCTATCGCATGAACGCGGAGGACTTTTATGACGCTGAGCTCGATCTTTACGATTTTGGCCGGCAACACAAGAATCTGCGCATCCCGGGGGCCAACTGCCTGGATCCGGTGCACCCAGATGTGTTTCGCCATCGGATGGCCATCTTCACAGAGGTCGCCAACCAATACGATATCGACGGGATCGAGTTCGATTTTCGGCGCTGGACGCACATGATCTCCGACCCGCACGAGAACTATCCGGTCCTGACCAGGATGGTACGGGAAACGCGCCGGATGCTCGACGAGGTGGCCGAGAAAAAGGGACGCAAGCGTCTCCTGCTCGGGGCTCGCGTGGGACCGACGATCGCCGGCGAGCCGCTAGGGAAGAATGACATGTCCTGTAAGGATCTGGGCCTCGACGTGAGAACGTGGGTCGAGGAAGAACTGATCGACTACCTGTGCCCATCTTTTTTCTGGGGAAATAACCCCGGAGATGACCCGCACACCGCTGAGTTTGTCACCCTGACAACAGGTAAGAACGTCGGCGTCTACCCGACCGTGTTCCCCTTTTCGAAGTGGCAAACCGAAAGCGCCGAGCAAGAACGCATCGATGCGGATGAAGCGGAAGATCTGCGGCGCTATCGCGATGATATCCTCGACGCCGCACTCAAGGCCTATGCGGAGGGCGCCCACGCGATTAGCACCTTCAACTGGGTACCGCACCATCAACCGGGAATGACGAGGCGAAACATGCGCGAGTCATGGGGCCTGGGCGCGGCGAAGGTACAAATGTACTTGCATCCGCTGCTCAAAGATCGCGAAGCCTTGCAAGCCTATCTTAACTCGGACATCGTGTTGCCGGAATAGAGACAGGGAGCTTTGTCGGATCCTGAGCGCACGAAGTTCGGGCAGCTGTGAGCCGGTCCAACAAGTACCCACGGTCAAGGGCTCGGGTGCGGCGCCCCCGTCAAAATAAGTAACCACGAGGACGTGCTCGGTCGGTAGACCGCTCAGACCGCCGCCACGAATAGGGGTGTGGGGGGTTGCATGGTAGCCGCGAAATGTGTAAGTATTCATTTATATGAATAATTATCTCCTAGGGTCGCCGGGCGGCGTTGAGGCCTCGACCGCGCAGCGGGCAATCCCAAGGATCGCCGCGCCGCATTTTTTAACGGACCTCGACCTTACCCCGAGCGAATTGCGGGCGCTGCTTGATCTGGCGGGCCGGGTGAAGGCTGCCCCTCGCGATTATGCCCACCGCCTCGCCGGCCGCTCGATCGCGGTGCTGTTCGAGAAGCCGTCGCTTCGGACCCGGGTCACTTTCGAACTTGCCATCAAGCAACTGGGAGGCGATTCCGTGTTTCTCGACCACCGGGACGGCCGCATCGGAGAGCGAGAGCCGGCCCGCGACGTGGCGCGCAATCTGGATCGCTGGGTGGACGCCGTTGTCGCCCGCACGTATTCTCAAGCGACGTTGGAGGAGCTGGCGCGCTGGTCTTCGGTTCCCTTAATCAATGCCCTGAGCGACCGCTACCATCCGTGTCAGGCGCTGGCGGATTTTCAGACGCTTGGCGAGCGGTTCGGCGAGATCCGAGGTCTGAAGCTGGCGTTCGTCGGAGACGGAAACAACGTTGCTCATTCGCTGATGCTCGACGCCTCTCGGCTGGGTGTTTCGCTATCCGTCGCAATGCCGCCGGGATACGAGCCTGACCCCGCGATTACAACGCAGGCCCGGCAATTCGCGGTCGAAAACGGCTCGACTCTGGAAGTCACCAACGACCCCGCGCAAGCCGTCGATGACGCGTCGGCCGTCTACACGGACATCTGGACCAGCATGGGTTGGGAAGCGGAAACACAGCAGCGGCGGATCGCTTTTTCGAAATTCCAGGTTACCGACGAACTGATGGCCAAGGCCGGACCCGATGCCATATTCATGCATTGCCTGCCGGCCTCGCGCGGCGAGGAAGTCACCGACTCGGTCATCGAGTCCTCGCGGTCGGTGGTTTTCGACCAGGCCGAGAACCGGCTGCACGCCCACAAGGCGCTGCTGCTGATGATGGTCGGATGAGGCTTTGAGTTTGAGGAAAGTGGAACAAGCGTTTATCGAATCGGTTCGGTCAGCCGGAGTGCTGTTTACGGCGGGCCTTTTTTTGGGAGGGGGAATGAAGGACCGTTTTTCGGGTGATGAAGCCAAAAGAGCCGCGCCCGAAAGGGTGCGGTCGAGGCCTGCCGGCGACCAAGGGTTTGCCCCAACAGCCGAGGTCTTTCGCAACCTCGACCGCAGCCTCTCGGCTGCGGCTCCGTTAGACCGGAAACTAGCTAGCGCGGGCCGACAGGCTCACGAAGCGCCTGTCGAGACGAGCCGACAATAGATCAAAAGGACACTCACACTATGGCAACGGAACCCAAGAAGGTCGCGCTCGCCTATTCGGGCGGCCTTGACACATCGATCATCATCCCCTGGCTGAAGGAAACCTACGGCTGCGACATCGTGGCCATCTGCGGGGATATTGGCCAGGGCGGGGACGAGCTGGAAGGCATCACGGAAAAAGCGAAAGACAGCGGGGCGTCCGAGGTCTTCGTCGAAGACATGCGGGAGGAGTTCATCCGCGACTACGTCTGGCCGATGGTGCGCTCCGGAGCCGTCTACGAACACAAATACCTGCTCGGTACTTCGATCGCGCGACCGCTGCTGGCCAAGCGCCAAGTCGAGATCGGGCTGCGCACGGGCTGCGACGCCCTCTGCCACGGCGCCACGGGCAAGGGTAATGACCAGGTCCGCTTCGAGCTGACCTATAAGGCGTTGGCGCCTCACCTGACGGTGATCGCTCCTTGGCGGGAGTGGACCATCAGCTCGCGCGAGGACGCCATCGACTACGCCGCGGCGCACAAGGTTCCGATTGCAGCATCGAAAGAAAAGATCTACAGCCGCGACCGCAATCTGTGGCACCTGTCGCACGAGGGCGGGGAATTGGAGGACCCCGCCAACGCACCCTCGGAAGCCGTATGGATGCTTACGCGCAGTCCGAAAGACGCTCCCGATTCGCCTGCCGAGGTCACGCTCGGCTTTGAGAAAGGCACATTGGTTTCCGTCGATGGCCAGAAACTCGGCGCTGCCCAGATGGTCGAGAAGCTGAACGCCCTCGGCGGCCTTCACGGCGTCGGCCGCGTCGATCTGGTCGAGAATCGCTTTGTCGGGATGAAGTCACGGGGCTGCTACGAGACGCCCGGCGGGACGATCATCCTGGCGGCGCACCGCGAGATCGAGAGTCTCACCCTCGACCGCGCCACGTTGCACTACAAGCAAAAAGTCGCCCTCGACTATGCCGAACTGGTCTACAACGGCGAGTGGTTTACTCCACTGCGCGAAGCCCTGGACGGCTTTATCAACGAGACCCAGCAGACGGTCAGCGGAGAGGTCGTGCTGCGTCTCTGCAAAGGGCACGTCGATGTCGCGAGCCGCCGCTCGCCCTACTCCCTTTACTCGCAAGACATCGCCAGTTTCACCATGGGCGCGGACTATGACCAGAAGGACGCCCAAGGGTTCATCAACCTGATCGGACTTCCGATCAAAGTTCGCGCGGCCGTTACCGGCCGATCCAAGAAATCATGAAACTCTGGGGCGGAAGATTCGAAAAGGGTCCGGCGGAGCTGTTCGAGCAGTTTTCCCGCTCGCTTGATTTCGATCGGGAGTTGCTCGAAGCCGACATCCTTGGTTCGAAGGCGTATGCCTCCGCCCTGGAACAGGTTGGCATTCTCACCGGGGATGAAAAGGAGCAAATCCGCCAAGCCTTCGACAAGATATTGCTCGAGTCCTCGGCGGCGGACTTTTTTGAAGGCGCGACGGACGAAGACATCCACACCTTCGTCATTCGAAAGCTCGGGGAAGAAACCGGCGATCTCGCCGAGAAGATCCATACCGGACGCAGTCGCAATGAACAGGTCGCCACGGATTTCCGCCTCTGGGTCCGAAAACAGATCCGCTCGGCGCAACAGCGGTTGGCGGACGTCATGGAAGCCCTGCTCGGGTTCGCCAAGCGGGAGCCCGATGTGTTGCTGCCCGGCTATACACACCTTCGCCGAGCCCAGCCGATACTTTGGTCACACTATCTGGTGGCCTATTTCGAGATGTTCAGCCGCGATTGGGAGCGCTTCGACGCGGCCTATCAAAGCGCGGATGTACTGCCGCTCGGCAGCGGCGCTCTAGCGGGCAGCGGATTCCCTTTTGATCGCCAAGCGATGGCCGACGAGCTGGGGTTCGCGCGAGTCTCCGGCAACAGCCTCGACGCGGTTTCCGATCGCGACTTCGCGCTGGACTTTCTCTATGCGGCGTCGGTGACGATGTTGCACCTCAGCCGGCTGGGGGAAGACTGGATTCTTTATTCGAGTGACGAATTTGGCTTCCTCGAGATGGGCGAGGAGGTCACCAGCGGATCGAGCCTAATGCCGCAAAAGAAGAACCCCGATGCGCTAGAGCTTGTCCGCGGCAAGATGGGGCGCGTCTCGGGGCACTTGTTGTCTTTGATGATGACCTTGAAGGGCCTTCCGCTCGCCTACAACCGCGACTTGCAGGAAGACAAGGAACCCGTTTTTGACACTGCGGCGCAATTGGCCGGGTCGCTTGAAATCACGCGCCTGGTGATCGAGACGACCAAGGTCAACGCCGCGGCCATGGAGACGGCTGCCGACGAGGGTTGGAGTTGCGCCACGGCGCTGGCTGAACTGCTTGCCCGAAAGGGGGTGGCCTTTCATCGGGCGCATCAGATCGTGGGGGCCCTAGTTCTTGAAAGCGTGCGCGCGGGCAAGCAGCCCCGGGATTGGGCGGAGGATGAGCTTCGCCGAGTGGCGCCCGAGTTTGATAGCGAGGCCGTACAGCTTCTCTCTGCACGGCGGACGCTAGAAAACCACACCGCGCTGGGTGGCACGGCGCCGGACACCGTAGCCGAGTCGCTCCGCCAAGCCGAGAAACGCTTGGCCGAGATGCGAAAGCCGTTATGAAGAAAGCGTTCCGGCAAGCGCGGATCGGGAAACTCATCCGCGCTAAGCCCATCTTGACGCAGGATGAGCTGGCCGCCGAACTCGCCGTCACGGGGATTCAGGCGAGCCAGGTGACGCTGTCGCGGGACATCCGCGAGTTGGGCATCGTCAAAACCCCGGAAGGCTACCGGGAACGAAACTCGATTCCGCCCGCGGAGCCGCCCCGTGAAAACCTGCGCCGCGTTCTGCAAGAGTTTTTGCGCGACGTCGAGGTAGCGCGGAACCTCGTCGTGCTGAAGACAACTCCCGGTGGAGCTTCCGCGGTCGGGCTGGCCCTCGACGCGGAAGACTGGCCTGAGATAGTCGGTACCGTGGCCGGCGACGATACCGTGTTTGCCGCAACTCCGAGCGCCCGCGCCGCAAAGAAATTACAGAAGGCGCTGCTCGAGATTTGGTGAGCGGCCCGCTTTTCTCACCAGCTGTCGGCAGAAGTGAAAGCAAATGCCCGCCGCCAGGGATGTAGCGGCGCGATTCATCGCGCCCCTCGAGTTTGGCGTTTGACTAGATAGATTCCCACAAAGACGAAGCTGGAGTGGGCCGGGGGCGAAAAAATCCTTGCGTTCTGAAACATTTTTGTGTATTACAGGCGCGGTTTTTGGGCTGGGCCGCCCGGTGGGCGGCGGTCGCTGATACCCAGTGCCTTGAGCACTTGTTGGGCTCGCCCGCTGCCGCGCGTCACCAGCCGTTTGCTTTCTCCCTGCGGTAATTCCAAGTCCACCAGCTGCACACTCGCCAGCGCTCCCAGCGCCTCCTCGGCCGACAGATCCAGCCCCGCCTGCTGGAGCTTCCTGCCGAGGGCGTGCTTCAGCAGCAGCGCCAGCGCCGCCACGCAAATGTGCGCCTGCACTCGCCGCTTCGCGTGATGATAGATCGGCCGCATCTCGATCACGTCCTGGAGGTCGCGGAAAGCCTGCTCGACTTCCATCAAGTCCTTGTAGCGCTCGACCGCCTCGACCGCACCCAACTCCCCCTCCTCGGTCTGGATCAGATACTTCCCCGGCAGCGCCTTCTCACGCTCGAAGTGCACCGGATGTTCGTCGTAGCGAAACCGGCCCGCTTTGTACTCCCAGGCAAAATAGCGCGAGCCGTGGCGACGATCGAGGATATACGCCGCCGCCACCTTCTCCGGCGCCTTGAGCTTCCCGCATGCGACCCGCTGGGCCAGCGCTTCCAGCTCCACGCGCGCCGCCTCCATGGCCTTTTCCCGCTGCGCCTGTTCGTACTCCCGGCGCTGCTCGCTATCAACCACAAACACCCGTACGCCCGCCTCGTCGCCGGCCACCTCCCGCACCCTGGTACGCGGCGGCGCGGACTTCTCGCTCGCGGTGATCCCCGCCGGGCAGTCCTGCCAGGGGCCTTGCGCCTGCTCGATGTAGCGCCGCCCTGCTCGTTGCGGCGCCGCTTGAGGCCCAGTAGATAGCCCTGTCCCAGCGACCGCATGCGCTCCACGTTGTCGCTCGTCATCATGCCGCGGTCGCCGACGAACACCACCCGCCGCAGGCCGAAGCGTTGCCGCAGGTCCGCGAGCAGCGGCTCGACCGTCTGGGCGTCGCGCAAGTTGCCGCGAAACGCATGATGGGCGATCGGCCAGCCGTCGACCCGCACCACCCCGACCAAGACTTGGCGCTGACCCGGTTTGCCGTCGCGTGAGTAGCCGTGCCGCGCCGGCCCGGCCGGGCCGCTGCCTTGGAAATACGTCGAGGTCAGATCGTAGAAAACCATCTCGGCGCGCAGCGAAAACAGATCGCGCAGCCGGAGGAACAGTTGCTTTTCGATCGTCGTCTTGTGCGCGGCCAGAGCGTCGAGGGTACGATACCAGCCGTTGAGTTGGGCGTCTTGGACGCGCACTCGCGGGCGCCGGCTCCCGCGGCGCTCCTCGTCGTCGCGCCAGGCCGGCAGCCAGCGGCGGCCGCGGCGGTCACAGACGAACTCGGTTTCCAGCCAGCGCGCCAGCCCGTGCTCGCTCGAGGGCGCGCACAGGCGGTTGGCGACCAGCACCAGGGCGCGATCGGCCAGCCGCGCCTGTCCTCGCGGGGGCGGTCCCTCGAGGCGGTCGAGAATGTCTTCCAGGCCGAGTTGCTGGAAGGCCTGGCGGAGGGCCAGCAGGCGTCCCCAGGCGGGGGCTTGTTCGGGGGCGGCGAGCCGGCTGGAGTCGACCCAGCGGCGGGGGCGGTCGAGCAGCCGGATGAGGGCGTCCAACTGGGCGCTGAGCTGGTCCTTGCGGCCCAGGCTGACGACGACCCGTTGGCGGCTGCGGCCGCGATCATCGCGGTAGGACTCGACGAGCTGGACGTATTCGTCGACTTTGGAAGGGGAGCGGCGGACGCGGGTGAGGCGCCTACCGCCGTCCTCTACGCCGCCGGCTAACCCTTTCGCCCCTCTCCCTCGCCACCCCCAGGCCGCCTCGAAAAGCCAAACTCGAGGGACAAGCGATCTCGCTTGTCCAAAACCGGCGCCATGCAGGGAAGATTCGTCGGTTTGCATCACAGCCTCAGTGAACGGTATCAAGGCTCACCGGCCGCATTAGCCGCTGGCCTGTTTAATCCGCAGGGCCACTGACTCAGGATCGGCCGAGATTTCCTCCAGGCGGGAGCCGTCGCCGATTCGCAGCGTATTTTTGTCAAGCTGCCGCGCACCGACCAATGCGATCCAGTCGGTCCGGCGGGCGTCGCAGTCTTGAGGTGTAGGAGGAGTTTGCGGCCCGACTTCCACGCCCACCCGCAGTCCCCTGCCGCGCAACGATTCCGCCTGAGCGATGACGCGGGGCAAGATCTCTTCGCGCTCGGCCAACAGGTACAACTGGTAGGGCCTTGGCGCGGACCAATCATTCTCGGCGAGAAAAGCGTCCACCAGGGTGTCAAACCGGAAGGCACAGCCGGTCGAGGGCAGCGGCGGCCCGCCGAACTCTTCCACGAGCCCATCGTAGCGCCCTCCGCCACAGTACTTCCGGCCGCCATCGCCGGCCTCGGAAGAAATCTCAAACACGGTGCTGGTATAGAATGTAAACCCGCGCGCGATGCCTAACACGGCCTCGAAATCGCCCAGCTCGTACATTTCGAGATGGCGGCAGACCGACACCAACTCCTCTAAGGCCCCGACTGCCGGCGTACCCTCGAGAATCGCCCGCGCCTCCTGATGGACTTCGGCCAATGAGCCTCTCAACCGCGAAACTCGCAGCAACAAGTCCGCCGTGTCGTGGGGGATCAAGTTCTCTACACTCCACACCCGGCGAAACGTGGCTTCGGCCTCCTGTGGCAGAAGCTCGGCATACTCGCCCGCCGACAGCCGGGGGCGATGCTCGATGGCCCGCGGTCCCGAATAGTCAGCCTGCTGTTGCAACGCCGCCAGCTCCATGCGATCGAAATTGAGGTCCTCGATCAGGCCCGCGCCATCGTTTTTGGCCAGGGTTTTGGACAGCAAGCGGCACTTGTCGTCGATGCTGATCAGGCGGTCCAAATGACCGATGACCCTGGCCCGGTCGCCGGGTTCCAGTTGGGGCGGAAGCAAGTCGCGAAAGACGCCGATATTGCCGATTTTCAGGGCGTAGCTTGAGATTCCGAGACGGCGCAGGATGCGGCAAGCTACGGCGATGACTTCCGCATCAAACGCCGGGCCGGCCGCTCCCATACACTCGATGCCTGCCTGAGTAAACTCGCGATAGCGGCCCGGTTGGGGCCGGCAGTAGCGGAAACACGGGGCGATGTAGTAGAGCTTTTGGTGTCCCGCCGAACCCTCGAGAGCACCGGAACCTACCAGACGGCAGACCGGGGCGGTCATCTCCGGCCTCAATGCATATTCTTCGTGGTCGGAATGAAACGTCAACAGCGCGCTCTTGATCTCCGTTCCCGACTGGGCCAAGAACAGCTCGGCCTTCTCGAACATCGGAGTTTGAACCGCCTGGAAGCCGAAAGACTCAGCCACCCCGGCGAACTGCTCCTGAACGTGGTTTCGCACGGCTGTCTCGGGGGGCAGGAAGTCTCGGGTCGCTCGAGGCCTGTCAAAGCTGGGCATATGCGTCTTTGACGTCGATCAGGAGGCTACCTGGGGCACCATTCGCGCGTCGAGGGGGCGCGCCTGCGACCGGCCCGGCTTCAACGCTGGGCCCGCGCAAGGTGTGAGCGACTAGGTGAAGACGCACCATATCGGGGCACGATCTGGGCCTGATGCATTTCTCTATCATAGTGCTTCCCTAACGCCGCAAGCGACCACCCCTCCCTGTGCCGCCTCGGCTGGAAATGGAGAGAGCGTTCCGCCGTTAAGCCAACGGAGGGGACGCGTGAGAAAAGCACGAAAGCACTACACAGCCGAAGAGAAGGTCGCCATTCTGAGACGGCATCTGGTGGACAAGGAGCCGGTCTCGAAGCTCTGCGACGAGCTGGCACCGCGGCCGACGGTTTTCTACCGCTGGCAGAAGGAATGCTTTGAGAACGGGGCACGAGCGCAGCTCGGATGCGGAGCGCGATTACCGCAATGGTTTCTACGAGCGGGATTACGTGACCCGCTTCGGGACGATCCGGCTGCGCATTGCGCGCACCCGAGGAAGAACTTCCTACCGGCCGGACTGCGCCGCTTTCAGCGGCGGGTCGAGGAAGTGGCGCTGCTGATCCGGGAAGCCTTTCCGCGGGGCATCAGCAGCAGGCAGTTGGGCCGCGTGGTGGCGACGTTGACCGGAGAGGTGGTCAGCGCCCAGACGGTGTCCAAGCTAACGCGAGATCTCGACCGGGCGGTCGAGAAGTTTCATCAAGCCCGCTTGCGCGACGAGTGGGTGTATTGGTTCCTGGACGGGGTGAGTTTGCGGGTGCGGCGGCCGGCGGGACGCCAGCGGGTGCGGATGCTGGTGGCCTACGGGGCACGAGCGGATGGGAGCCGGCAACTGTTGGGATTCCTGCGCAGTCGAGGCGAGAGCCAGGCCGCTTGGGAAGGCTTATTGCAAGATCTCTACCGGCGCGGCCTACAGGGCAGGAGCTTGGCTTTGATCGTAACCGACGGCTGTCCCGGGTTGGCGGCAGCGATCGAGACGGTCTATCCGCGGGCGCTGCATCAACGCTGCTGGGGGCACAAGATGCGCAACATTCTCGAGTCGGCATGCCCCGCGGCTGGCAGGCACGAGAAGTGGTGGTGGTTCGGGGGGCGGTGTCGCCGGATCAGGTGCATCTGCTGGTCTCGGCGCCGCCGCAGTTGGCGCCGTCGAAGCTGGTGCCATACCTGCAAGGGAGGTCGTCGCGGCGGTTGCAAGACGAGTTGGGAGAGTTAAGGAAGCGGTACTGGGGTCAGCATCGTTGGGCGCGCGGCTATTTTTGCGCGACGGTGGGCGCGGTGGATGAAGCGACGATCAAGAGCTATATCGAGAGCCAGAAATGGGATGAAGACGAGGAAGGCTTCAAGATCACAGCGCCCACCAAGCCTTGAGCCGTCAACAAGGTGTTTGTCGGCCATGGACTCAACGGGGAACGGGTCGGGTTGGAGCAGATCGGGGAGGGGCTGTGGCGGGTCTGGTTTTCCTTCTACGAGCTGGGGTGGTTGGACGAACGGCAGGGGCGCTTGTTGCCGCCGGCCGGCCCCGGCGGGGCGGGCGCTCGTCCGGGGAGGGAGCCGGTCTCCGCTCGCCCTGCGGGCTCCCTCCGCCCGGCCCCCTCCCCGGACGAAAAGTGTTACCTATGTGCTTGGCATAAAGTGTTACCTATGTCCCGGTCTGCTCACTATGCCCCGGTCTGCTTGCCCCGGTCAGATCACACGGGGGGCGGCCCGGTCCCCCATAGACCTTCCCGGAAGGCCGCGTACTTGCTAGATCGAATGTCTATAGGATGTCCCCACGCCAACTCGAAGGTATGCCTTCTCAGCCGGAGAACACGCGTTCCAAGAAAAAGCGCACGAATCGGTCCGCCTCGACGGCTACGCACCCTCGGATATCGCCGCCTGTCGCGAGGCCACGCTGGTGAGAGCTTTCTTCGGCCAGCAGCATACCTGCTGTTGGTCCCTCGGTTTCGACATCGGCACGGAAGACGCGGCTTTCGACGAAAGTCGGGTCGATGGCAACGCCCACTGCCAACGGGTCGTGGAGATAAAATCCCTCTGCGTTCCGCGGCGCGCCGCCCTCGATCAACCCGGCGGAAATGTCGTAGGCGAATCGGGCCGGCGGGGTGCCGGCTTTCCGAGCGGCTCGTTCGATCGTTTCCAGAAGCAGACGCGTTTGGTGGGTGACGTCCAGCCCGACGACCGTAGCGGGCAGGCCCGAGCGGACAACGCGCTCGGCGGCGTGCGGGTCAGCGTAGAAGTTGAATTCCGCGAACTCAGTGACGTTGCCGCGCCCATCGAGCGAGCCGCCCATGATGATGATCTCCCGGAGGTTCCGCATCGCCTCGGGGTTTCGCTCGAGTGCCGTGGCGACATTCGTCAGCGGCCCGAGCGCGACGAGGGTGATTTCACCGGGGTGGCGTCGAACCAAGTCCAAAATCACGTCGACCCCATGCCGGCCAACGGGCGACAACGTCGGATGCGGATAACGGGGATTGCCGTCCGCATCGACGAGGCGGCTGATCCCCCCTAGTCCGTCCCCGCCGTGGACGTGCTCGGCCGCCACCGGAGACCGCTTGAGCGGACGGTCGCAGCCGCGCGCCACGGGCGGGAACACGGCAGGCGCCACAGCGTCGAGCGTTCGAAAAGCATTGCGGACACACTGGTCCACATGCACGTTGCCGCTGACCGTAGTAATCGCCTCGACAGAGATCTCGGGAGAACGTAGAGCAAGGATCAGCGCCAACGCATCGTCGATGCCCGGGTCCGTGTCGAGGATGACTCGTTTTGGCGCAGTGTTCGGCAATTTTCGGGACACCCCTCGATGCAGTGAATCAGACACCCGGCAGCAGCACCCGAAGTCACCGGGCCGTGTTAGGCCAACCGCCCGCCGGCCAGGATCCGCTCCGCGTCGAGATAAGGCCGCAGAGCTTCGGGAATCAAGACGCTGCCGTCTTTCTGCTGGTAATTCTCAATGATCGCCAGCCAGGTACGGCCTACCGCCAGCCCGCTGCCGTTCAGTGTGTGCGCAAAAGACGATTTGCCCTTCTTCGACGTCGCGTCACGATAGCGAATGCCGGCCCGCCGGGCCTGAAAACTTTCACAGTTGCTGCAGGAAGAGATCTCTTTGAACTCCCCTAACCCCGGGAGCCAGACTTCGATGTCGTAGGTCTTGGCGCTGCCGAAGCCCAGATCGCCCGTGCACAAGCTGGCCGTCCGGTAAGGCAACCCGAGACGCTGAAGGATATCTTCGGCGTCGGCGGTGAGCTTCTCCAACTCGTCATAGCTTTGCTCGGGCAGCGCCACCTTGACCAACTCCACCTTTTGAAACTGATGTTGGCGGATGATGCCGCGAACGTCGCGCCCATACGACCCGGCTTCGCTGCGAAAGCACGGCGTGTAGGCCGTTAGCCGGATCGGCAGCCGGTCGGAATCGAGCGTCTCCCGTCCGAAAAGGTTGGTCAACGGGACTTCCGCCGTCGGGACGAGCCAGTAGTCCGTGCCTTCGAGCTTGAACAGGTCGGCGGCGAATTTCGGCAGCTGGCCAGTGCCGAAAAGGCTCTCCGAGTTGACCAGGAAGGGGGGCAGGACCTCCGTGTAGCCGTGCTCGCGGGTGTGGACATCGAGCATGAAGTTGATCAGGGATCGCTCCAGTTTCGCGCCCGCGTCCCAGTAGACGGCGAAGCGCGCTCCGGTGATCTTCGAGGCCCGCTCGAAGTCGAGGATGCCTAGGGAGGGCCCCAGGTCCCAATGCGCCTTGGGCGCGAAGTCGAACGCGGGAGGCGTTCCCCAGCGACGAACTTCGACGTTTTCCGAAGCGTCTTTTCCCACCGGTACGGACTCGTGCGGGATGTTGGGCACGCCGCTGAGCACCTTCTGGAGATGCGAGTCGAGATCGCTAACTTTGTCTTCCAGCTGCTTGATTTGCTCTCCAAGCCGGCGGCTGGTTGCGATTTGCGCTTCCGCCTCGAGGCCTTCGCGTTTGGCCTTGGCGACTTCCGCGCTGATGGCGTTGCGTTCGGCTTTTAGCCCCTCCATCTCGGTGACGGCGGCGCGACGGCGTTGGTCGATTTCGCTAAACCCCTCCAGGGCGTCCGGACCACCCCGAGTGGCCAAGCTGCTCTTCACTTCGTCGAAGTTCTTGCGCAGGTAGTTCAGGTCCAACATGAATTTCCAGTCTAGCAGCCTGTGGTGAAAGTCTGGAAGAGCGAAAAATGGGGACTGCCACCAATTCGCTCCCCGTCATGGTCCTCGAAACAAAGCACTTAGACCGAAGCGAATTGGCTGGCTGTACCCGATTTTCGCGACCTTCACTTCTGCCACGGGCTGCTAGCGCAGGGCGCCTCGGATACGGTTATCACCGAGGTTTAGGCCGCGGTTTCCGTTTCACGGGTTCTACTTGTTTATGGGGCGCCGACCCGCCTCGGGCACCGGTTTGAAAGAGTTTGAAACCTGCCCCTATATACCGTTCCGTCAAACGGACCCACACCCAACAGGGGTCGTCATTCCGGCAACTTTTGCCTCCAAGTGGTTGGCGGCCCTCGATTCTTGCTCGGGCGCGTAGTACCATAGCAGAGCGGCAGCAGCCGATTCCGGCGGAGCGAGGAATCCCCGTTCGGTCGGCAGTGGGCAGATCGAGGGGGGTGTTCTTGGTGGATTCGACGGCTGCGGGACTGCGAAACGTGGTCCCGAGACGGTCATCCCATCTCGGTGCTGCTGTTTGTGCTTTGACTATCCGACTGGAGGAACGCAGTGACCCCCGCAGCGAAGATTCGGCAATCGATTGCCAATGGTGACACGATGCACGTCGTCGGGGCGCATGACGCCCTTTCGGCGCTGTTGATCGACCAAGCCGGGTTCGACGGCGTCTACGTAGGCAGCTATTCCACCAGCGCCACTTTTCTCGGCAAGCCCGACATGGATCTGATGTCGAAGACCGAGCGAATGATGATCGTGCGGCACATCGTCAAAGCCGTGGGAGTCCCCGTCATCATCGACATGGAGGAGGGCTACGGGAACGCCATTAGCGTGGCGGACACGATCCGAGACTTCGAGGCTTTAGGGGTCGCCGCGGTTCACTTGGACGATGAGACGATGCCCAGCAAGTGCCCCGTGATGCAAGGTATCCCGCCGATCCAGTTACTAAGTGTCGAGGAGATGTGCGGCAAGATCCGCGCCGCCGTGGACGCTCGAAGAGACCCCGATCTTGTGATCATCGCGCGCAGCGACCCCATCGGGACGGTTTCGCGCGAGGAATACTACGCCCAAAACCTGATGGAAGAGGCCGTGCGGCGAAGCAATGCCTACGCCGAGGCCGGCGCCGACGTCATCATGATCATGGGCTTGAACACGGACGAGCTGACCTACTTCGCGGAAAAGGTCAAGGCTCCCCTGGTTGGGTTGTACGCTCCGGTCGAGCCGATTGCCTTCAAAGAGTTCAAGGACCGCGGCTATGCGATGGCGATTGGGACCATCGCCACCCTCTACATGTACATCAAGGCGATGAAAGACGGTCTTCGCGAGCTGAAGGATACCGAAGACTGGAACGCCGTCACCCATCGTATGATCGAAGACCACGAGTTTTTCGAGATCATGGGTCTTGAAAAGTACCGGCAAATGTTTCACGACTACGCCATTTCTTAGTAGTCGGTTTCATGAGTTCGGTCCTCACGCATCCTTAAAAGCCAGGCGGACAATCGGGAACTTCGCGCACGACGCTGTCGACGAAAGGGCATCGCCATCGCCTAGCCCGCTTTTCTCGCCACGTGGCGAGGCGAAGTGCGTGAGAAGCCCGTCAGTACAAGGCGCGCGCCGCTCGGCGCGCGGAAGCGTACTTGAACAGTACGTTGAGCACGGCGAGCAAGCGCAACGCAGTAATGGCGGGCTTATCGCGTGCTTCGACCGTCAGGTGGTGAGAAATGCGGGCTAGGTTACAATGGCCTTGGAGGAATGGCCGAGTGGTCGAAGGCGGCGGTCTTGAAAACCGTTAGCGGGGCAACTCGCTCGGGGGTTCGAATCCCTCTTCCTCCGCCATAGTAAGCGCTTTCGCGAACCCCGCCGCTGACCGCTGTAGCAGCCCAGCGGAGGTTCCGTCTTTCGCTGTAACATGGTTAACCGGCCCAGTTTCCAGGGACCTCGATGAAAATCACAAGCCTTGAAAGCTTTCTGGCGAATGCCGGAGGGCGCAATTTTCTCTTCGTTCGGCTGAGCACAAACACGGGGCTGACGGGCGTCGGTGAGGCCACGCTCGAATGGCAGGAGAAGGCCGTTCAAACGCTTCTCCACGACTGGGTTGAGGGACAAGTCCTGGGGCGCGATCCTTTCGACATCGAAGCCGTGGTCGGCGGGATGATCCGAGACCAATATCAAGGCGGCGCGACGGTGATGACCGCCATTAGCGGAACCGAGATCGCTATGTGGGATTTGATCGGCAAGGCCTGCCAACAGCCCGTCTACCAACTTCTCGGCGGACGTTGCCACGCGAACATCCCGAGCTACGCCAATGCCTGGTTCGCCGGAGCGAAGACGCCCGAAGATTACGCCGAACGCGCGCGGGACGTTGTTGCGCGGGGTTTTCGGGCGCTCAAATTCGACCCTTTTGGGGTTGCCTGGAAGGAGCTGACGGCGGAAGAACACGAAACCGCGGTGACGCTGGTGGCCCGGGTTCGCGACGCCGTCGGCCCCGACGTCAAGATGATGATCGAATTCCACGACAGGCTGTCGCTGCCCAGCGCGGTCGAAACGATCCGCGAGATGGAGGAGTTCAACCCAACGTGGTGCGAAGAACCGGTCGCGCCCGAAAGTGTCGAGCTGCTGGCGAAGGTCAAAAACCAAGTCGGTAGCCGCATCTCCGCCGGGGAGCGTCTCTACACCCTGGCCGACTTCGATCGCCTCCTGACCTTGGGCGCGGTAGACGTCGTCCAACCGGACATTACTCATTGCGGAGGCATTCTCGCGGCCAAGAAAATCGCGGCCATGGCGGCGGTGAAGGATGTCCAAATCGCACCCCATACCTCCGAAGGCCCGGTGGCTCTGGCCGCGGCCCTTCACTTCGATATCAGCACGCCGAATTTCTTTATCCAAGAGGACTTCAGCCAATATGACGTCCCCTGGAGAAACGACTTGGTCCGCGGCTGGAATCCCTTCCGGAAGGGCGAGTTTTTCCTGTCCGATGAACCCGGCCTGGGCCTCGACATCGACGGGAAGGTCATTGTTAACCATCCCTACCAACCGAGCCCGTTCGCCAGCCTGTGGCACAAAGACTGGCTCGGCGATTTTACGCAGCGGAGCTCATGAGCGACAGATTCGACGCGCCTCTCAGGGTGCGGACAACGCCATAGCGACGACCTACAGGCCACGATCCTCCATTACCTGGGCATCGACCACACCAAACTCACCTTCAAATACCGGGGCCGCCACTTGTCGACTCACCGATGTCCGCGGAGAAGTCTTGAAGAAGATTTTGGCCTAAGGCAGTGGCCTATTGCCGCCGTCGAAGCGGGCGACCGATCGGTGAATTCAGTGGCGAAACAGAAACTGGTTGGCCTGCACTCTGTCATACGCACCTGACGGCCGAAGCAGGCGATAGGCCCGCCAGTATTTCTTTGCGCTTGCTCGCCGTGCTCAACGCAGGGTTCAAGAATGTAGGGGCACGGCATGCCGTGCCCCAGGGCACCGAGCGGCGCGCGCCCTGTACTGACCGGCCTCTCACGCACTTCGCCTCGCCACGTGGTGAGACATCCGGGCTAGGGTGGTCGTAGGGACTTCTCCCAATTTTCCATCTCCGGGCTGGGCAGTAGAATTCTCCTTGGGGGCGAAACGGGGCTTCGGTGTGCTTCGTCCGACAGGTAGGCCCCATGGACGGGGACCCAAGTTTTTCTTCACCACCAGTGGCTCGGACGTGGACGGAAAGCAGACAACCCGCGGCAAGAGACTGACCCGTTGGCTGCGCTTGCAGGTTCGCCGGGTCGTAACGGAGCACTCGACCCCGGCGAGAAGCGGTCTGGGTTTCGCCTTGGGGTCCTTCATCGGGGTCTTCCCCAGCTTCCTGATAGGCTCCCCGCTAGCCTTTTTCCTGGCTGGCCGATTCGGCTGGAACCGGGCGGCCGCGGTGGCCGGGACCTTCCTGATGAACCCGGTGACGGCGCCCATCTTCTACTGGGTCAGTACGTGGCTGGGCATGGAGGTGCTGGGCCGAGATATCGAGATGGCGCAGATCGACGGCCTCGTTAACCGGATGCCTCATTTCGGACTCGCCTTTTTAGTGGGCAACACCTTGTTTGCTCTGGTCGTCGCCGGCGCCTTGGGAACCCTGGCCTTCTTTTTCGTCCGCAAAGTGCGGCGGAGCGATTTGGCCAAGGTGCAGGCCTCGGCGGCAAAACCAAGCGTGCCGGCGTCCTCGAGCGCCGTCTTGCAATAAACAGCCCCTGGTGAAAGTCCTTCGCCTCAAAAAATGGGTGCAGCCGGTACAGCCGCCGATTTTCGCCGTCTGCGTTCTTTGACGCCCGCGCAAAGTGCGCAATCCCCCCTCTGGGGTGACACCCGCGGAACGGCGTTGGGGTCCTTGCCGACGCTACGGGCGGCTTCTTCCGGTTGCCGTACAATGAACGAATCATCTTGAACGAAGCGGAGGATTTCTCATGACAAAACCATCACGCATCTTTGTCCTTCTGTTGGCCGCCGGCCTGACCGTGTTGGCGGGCTGCGAGAGGATGCCCACCCAGGAGGACGCGGCGGACCCCAACCATTCCGAGTCCGGCGGCGCCACCGTATCTAAACAGTCGCCGTCGGTAACGCTCGCCGCCGGTACGGCCATCACGGTGCGAACAACCACCACTCTCTCGAGCGGCACGGTCAAGCCGGGCGAAAGCTTCGCCGCCACGTTGGAAGATCCGATCGTCGAGGGCACGCGGGTCATCGCAGCGAAAGGAGCGAACGTCCGCGGAGTCATCGCGCATGCGCATGCCGGCGGCAAGGTCAAGGGCCGCGCGGGATTAGGAATCCGGCTGACCTCGATCCAGACCGCTGATGGGCAGAATCTCGAGGTCAACACGACGACCTACTCAGTCGCCGCTCAATCGACGAAGAAGAAGGACGCCAAGAAGATCGGCATCGCCAGCGGCGTAGGCGCGGCAGTGGGTGCGATCGTGGGCGGCAAGAAGGGTGCTGCAATCGGCGCCGGCGCCGGCGCCGGTGCGGGTACCGCGGGTGTGCTGACAACACGGGGCGAAGCCGCGGTCATTGGCAGCGAGTCGCTGATCACCTTTCAGCTGAGCGATCCCGTCACCGTGAGTGCCGACTAGCTACTTTCCGGCGCAAAAAGGGAGCTTCGGAGATCGTACTGACAGGGGGTGGTCCGCGGGCGGTGTGGCGGAACGCTCAAAGAGAGTGAAATGACCGAAACATTCTTAGATTGGAATGTTCTAGTTCGCGAGAGAATAGGAGATGACGACTTTGCGGTACCGCCAACGCTGCTTGTTCGAGCCATTCTTTCCCGAAAATCTCCCCGCTCTGTATGAACCGCGGATGCGGCACGCCGATCGTCTGCTCGAAGACGATGAGTTGCTGGCCATCGTCTGGGAGGTGCTCGGACGGCGCCATCCGCAATCGCGTCAGCACGGTCGTCCGACCACGCCCGCCGAGGTCGTGCCGCGGCTTGCTGATCCTCAAGCAGGTGCGCAACTGGAGCTTCGCCGTGCTCGAACGCGAGGCGCGCGCCAATGCGCTCTACCGCCACTTCACCCGCATGGGATGGGAAACGGTTCCCGACGCCAAGACCTTGGCGCGCATCGTTCGTGCGCTGGGGCCCGAAGTCGTCGCGTAACGGCACGAGCGCTTGATCGCGATGGCGCGCCGGGAGCGCGTGGTGGTGGGCCGCAAGCTGCGCATCGATACGACCGTGGTCGAAACCAACGTGCACTATCCGACCGATTCGAGTCTGTTGGCGGACGGACTGCGCGTGCTGACGCGCACGATGAGTCGGATCGAGCAAGCCGCCGGTGGCGCGGGCGAGAAGTTGCGAGATCGCATGCGTAGCGTGGGGCGGATGGTGATGCGCATCGGCCGCGGCGTACGTTCCGAACAGGGCGTGGAACAACGCCGCCGGCTGTATGGCAAGCTGCTCGCTATCGGCGGTCGCGTGGTGGCGCAGGCACGGCGCTTCGCCGCGGAAGTGCAACAGGACGTCCAACACTCGATCCAACCGCTGGGGGAGGCACGGCTGGAAGGCCTGCGGAAACAGCTCGAAGAAATGGTGGAGCGCGTCGAGCAGGTGCGACGGCAGACCAAGCAGCGGGTATTCGGCGGCGATACGCACGCGCCGGACAAGCTGCTGAGTGTGTTCGAGCCGACCACGGAAGTGATTCGCAAAGGCAAGGCGGGCAAGCCCAACGAGTGCGGCGAACTGGTCAAAGTGCAAGAGGCCGAGAACCAGATCGTCACCGACTATGACGTCTACGAGAAGCGGCCGGACGACCGCGAGTTATTGATCGCAGCGGTCGAAGAGCAGGAGCGGCGTCTGGGACGCAAGCCGCGGCTGGTGGCGGCCAACGAGCGGGCCTGGGAGAAGATGGGTGTGTCGCGGGTTTCGATCCCCCACTACGCGACGCGCGATCCGGCGCGGCGCGGCAGACAGAAACAACGCTGGTTCAAGCGTGGCCAGAAGTGGCGCACGGGAGTGGAGGGCCGCAGCAGCGTCCTCAAACGTCGGCATGGCCTGCATCGCAGCCGCTACCCGGGTCTGGACGGCATGCGCCGCTGGGTCGGGCTGGGAGTGATCGCGGACAACCTGATCAACATCGGGGCCAGCCTAGAGACCAGGGCGACAACGTGAGGGAGTCGCGGGCGGCCGGGCGGCAGGCGAAATCGAGACGGACAACGCGCTCGCACCCCTGCTTCGTTTACGAACGCCGCTTCGTCTATCCCAATACGGCTTTTTGCGCCGGAAAGTAGCTAGCTCGCGGGCCCGCACTCGGTCGGCGTGAAGCTGGGCGGCGCTCGCCACCGGGCCCGCGCCCTGACGGGCACGGCTCTGACCCGGCTGTTGCCTGCTCTGTCGTGTGGTTGGCGGCGAAGGTAGTTGGCCCAGTTGGCCCAACGGTTCGGTCCCGCATTTCCTCCGCCCTTGCGGGGCTTGTGAGGTGGTCGGTCTTCGTAGCCAGGGCTGATCGCCCGGGGCTATTATCCTACGGCCCTCCGCGGGGCTGATTTGCCCAAGAATACCGCGTTGGAACCCCGAAAACAGAGCCGCGGGCGTTAGACCGCGGGCCCGCTACACCAAGAGTTTGTGAATCACCTGCCCGCCCACGTCCGTCAGGCGGAAGTCGCGCCCCTTGAACTTGAAGGTGAGCTTGGTGTGGTCGAGGCCAAGTTGGTGAAGGAGGGTCGCCTGGATGTCGTGCATGTGGATTTTGTCTTCGACCGGCCCGAATCCCAACTCATCGGTAACGCCGACGGTTTGGCCCGGTTTGATCCCACCACCGGCAAACCACATCGTGAAAGCGTCGATATGATGGTTGCGCCCGATGGTGTCGCGCTTCTCGCCCATCGGGGTACGGCCGAACTCGCCGCCCCAGACCACGAGCGTCTCGTCCAGCAGTCCTCGCCGCTTAAGGTCTTGTATTAAGGCCGCACACGGCTGATCGGTCTCGCGGCAAATCATATCGAGAGCCTCACCTAGGTTGTCCTTCGCCCCTCCGTGGTGGTCCCAGTCGGTATGGTAGAGCTGAACGAAGCGCACACCACGCTCCACGAGCCGCCGGGCCAGCAAGCAGTTGTTAGCGAAGGATTCCGCGCCCGGCACGGCTCCGTAGAGATCGAGGGTCTCTTGGGCCTCGGAAGAGAGGTCAATCAGCTCCGGACCGCTGGTCTGCATGCGGTAAGCCATCTCGTAGGCAGAGATGCGGGTGGAGATTTCGGGGTCTCCCACTTCGGCGAGGTGAGCCATGTTGAGATCGCGGATAGCCCGAATCGTCTCACCCTGGCGTTCGTGACTGAACCCCGGGGGACTCGAAAGATTCAGGATCGGATCTCCGCCGCTTCGGAAGGGAATTCCCTGGTAGGTGGTGGGCAGGAAAGCACTGCCCCAATTAAGCGCCCCGCCCCGTGGCCCGCGCGGTCCCGACTGCAGCACCACAAACCCCGGTAGATCTTCGGACTCAGTGCCCAGTCCATAGGTTACCCACGACCCCATACTCGGCCGGCCGAACCGCGTTGAACCCGTGTTCACGAAAATCTTTGCTGGCGCATGGTTGAAATTATCCGTAGTGACCGTCGAAACGAACGCCAGGTCGTCGACGACCGCGGCGAGGTGTGGTAAAAGTTCGGACACAGATTTCCCACTTTTGCCGTATCGGGCGAACTTCCGTGGCGTGCCGAGGAGCTTGGGAACGTCCTCTGCGAACGTGTCCATGAACGCGAATCTCTTCCCCTCGAGAAACGACGCAGGCGTCGGCTGACCGTTGAGCTGCTGTAGCTTCGGCTTGTGCTCGAACAGGTCCAGCTGGCTGGGTCCGCCGGCCATGAACAAATAGATGACGCTCTTGACCTTCGGGGGGAAATGGGCTTTGCGAGGCGCTAGGGGATTCGTGACTTTCGCCGCGTCGGCGCCAAACATTCGGCCCTCGGCGAGAAGCGACGCCAGCGCCATCTGTCCCAGCCCCATGGCGCACTGGCTGAAGAAATGGCGGCGGGTGCCGGCTAACAGGAGTCTTTGATTAAGGTCCATGGCTTCCTCCCGAGAAGTGGCGGACTCCGCAAGATTCCTTCGAGGCTTGCCGAGGAAATCTCGTCCGGCATCCAACCACCCGTTCACTCCCTGGTGACGAACTCATCGAGATTCAGTAATACCCGCGACACGGCCAGCCAAGCCGCCAGCTGAGGGATGTCGGCCTCCTCCGGCGCATCTTGGCCCACGACCTGGCGGGCCTTCTCCGGATGAGTTAAGAAGTCGTCAAGCTGGACCGCAAGGAACTGCTCCAGCCTGGCTCTCTCGGTCGGCCTCGGCTGTCGCCCCAGACAGACCCGAAAAGCATGACTCACCCGCTCGGAATTGTTGTCAGGCGCCTCCCTGAGCACGCGTGTTGCGAGACCCTGCGCGAATTCCTGGAACGCTTTATCGTTCAGCAGGGTTAGTGCTTGTAGTGGTGTATTCGATCGGTTGCGCCGCGTGCAGGTCTTGGTTGAATCCGAGGCGTCAAAAAGCATCAGCCCGGGATGGGGGCTGGCGCGCCAAAAATAGGTATACATCCCGCGGCGAAAGCGATCGGCGCCCCTCTCGGCAGCCCAATGGCGATCGACCTGCGTCAAGCGGCCGACGCCTTCCGGCTGCGGCGGGAAAACACTCGGTCCCCCAACCTTTGGCGTGAAGAGCCCACTTGCAGCCAAAGCCGTGTCCCTGACAATTTCCGCCTCCAGGCGAAGCCGCGCTTGCCGTCCAAGAAGCCGGTTGGTCGGGTCCATCTCGGCAAGCTCGGGCCGATACGCCGACGATTGTCGATACGTCGCCGAGTTCACGATCAGACTGTGCATCGCCTTCAGGCTCCACCCCTGAGCGATAAACTCCGCAGCCAGCCAGTCCAACAAATCCGGATGAGAGCGAGGCGACGCCTGCGTGCCGAAGTCGTTCTGAGTTTCGACCAGCCCTGCGCCGAAGTATCGTTGCCAGATGCGATTGACGGTTACCCGTGGAGTCAGTGGGTTTTTCGCATCCACCAGCCAGCGGGCCAAGTCCAGCCGGTTCGCATTCTCGCTCTCCGGCAACGGCGGTAGGATCGCCGGCACGCCCGGCTCCACGTCGATCCCTTTCCGAAGGAAATTCCCTCCGAGATGAACGTAGGCTTGGCGCGGTTCGGGCAACTCCCGCATCACCAACGTGGTGGGGACCTTCGGCTCGATGTCGCGCAGCGCCTTGATCCCGGCTTGCCGTTCCGTATAGCCCAGGTCCATCTCCTTGACAGCCTTCTCTGCCGCCACGTTCTGAAAGTGGCTTCGCTTTTCGGGCGGGATCTTGAGAATCTCCAGAATCGCGGGCTTGAGTTTCGACCGCTCTTCGTCGGTCAGCGTCTCGCAGCACGCGGCCAGCCTGGCACGTAGCGGTTTCTCGTACTCTTCCAGCTCTTCTTCGAGCACCGCGATTTGCGCGCGGCTGGCTTCGCGCCGGGCAAGTTGCTCAGCAGTTCCGAACTCGAGAATCGGTTCCTGGGCCCTTGCCCGGCCTACCTTCCCGTCAGCACCTAGCTGATACTCAGCGCCCAACTCGTCGACACTATTGAAGAACGCGTAGAACTGATAAAACTCTCGCTGCGAAACCGGGTCGTATTTGTGGTCGTGACAGCGCGCGCAGCCCAGCGTCAGCCCCAAGAAAACCGCGCCGGTCGTCTCGACCCGATCCACCACCGCTTCCACGCGATACTGGTCGAAGTCGATGCCGCCTTCCAGGTTGAGCAGCGTATTACGGTGAAAGCCGGTGGCCACGATCTGCTGCTTCGTCGCGGCGGGCAGCAGGTCGCCCGCGATCTGCTCGATGACAAACTGATCAAACGGGAGGTCGCGATTCAAGGCGCCGATGACCCAGTCGCGGTACATCCAAATCTCCCGCGGAGCGTCGTGATTGTAACCATCGGAATCAGCGTAGCGGGCCAGATCCAGCCAGTGCCGCCCCCATCGCTCACCGTAGTGGGGCGATCCGAGCAGTCGATCAACCAGCCGTTCGTAGGCGTCGGGACGCGTATCGGACACGAAAGCGTCCACCTCGGTCGGGGTGGGCGGAAGCCCGAGCAGATCGAGATTCAGGCGCCGAATCAAAATGGCGCGATCGGCTTGAGGAGCGGGCGAAATGCCCTTCGATTCCAACTTCGCCAGAACGAACGCGTCGATAGGATTGCGCAACCAGGCCTGCCGCCGAACCCGCGGCGCCGTGGGTCGCCGGACGGGTTGGAAAGACCAATGCCGCTTTTGCTTCGAGGGAGCAACCTGCTGAGTGACCACGGGCGGGTTTGCGGACCATTTTGCTCCTTGGTCGATCCAGCTCTTTAAGGTTGCAATTTCCTCGGCAGTCAGCCGTGGCTCGACCGGCGGCATCCGGAAGGCGTCGTTTGTACTGGCCACGCGCTGAATCAGCTTGCTCTCAGCGCTGCTCCCGGGCACAATGACGCGCCCGGAGTATCCGCCCTGTAGAGCAGCTTCCTTCTCGTCGAGACGGAGATCGTTGGTCTGCTTCGAAGGTCCGTGGCAGGTATAGCAGCGGCTGCGAAAAAGGGGCTCGACATCCCGGGCGAAATCGACAATTTCGGCTCCAGGAGCTTCAGGCTTGGGAGGGTCCTCGGCGGCGTGGAGAGAATACGACCCGAGGCAAGCGAACAGAATTACGAGGAGACCGGCGCACGGCAGGCGTCGCAGTTCGATAACCGGGCCCATAACCCCTATTTAACCCTGACTAGGCAGCGCGTGGTAGCAGTTAGGTTCGGTGAAAAATGGGGACTGCCACGATTTTCGCTTCCGCAACAGCTTCGTTTCCAGTATGGGGTAGACGACGAAAATCGGTGACTGTACCCATTTTTGAGGCGAAGGACTTTTACCGCGGGCTGTTAGATCCAGTATACGCGCTTGCCTACACCCATGCCGGAATGAGATGGGGCCTAGGCCGGTGAGATCGGTGCGCCTTCTCACCCCAGGACTTCAGGGTTGACGGCATGCCGCGGCCGCCGGCCGTTCAGCACGTCGAGGACGCCTTGGGCCGCGTCGCGTGCCATGTTGTCCAGCGCTTCCCGCGTGGCCCCCGCAATGTGTGGTGTCAGCAGGGTGTTCGGAGCGCTGCACAATGGATGACCGGCAGGGAGAGGCTCGGTCTCAAAGACATCAAGAGCGGCGCCGGCGACTTCGCCGCTTTCGAGCGCGCGAACCAGCGCTGCTTCGTCGATGACACCGCCGCGTGAAGTGTTGACGATGTGGCAGCCGGGTTTGAGCTGCCGCAGATGTTTCTCCCTAAGCATGTGCTTGGTCTGTGGGCTCAAGGGAACATGCAGAGAAAGAAAATCGGCCCGGCGAAGAACCGCCTCGAGCGAATCCTCGAGCGACGCCGAACCTTCGTAACTGTCTTTCTCGATGATCGGGTCGTAACCGCGGACGTCCATCTTCAGTCCCTGGGCGGCGATCTCCGCCACCCGCCTGCCGACCTGACCGAGCCCAATCAGCCCCAGCGTCTTACCGGCCAGCTCGATCCCTTCAAAGCTTGTGCGTTGGTCGAATCGGCCGTTCAGGACCGCCTGCCACGCCGGGCCAATCTGTCTCGCTAGCGCCATGATCAGGGCGATCGTGTGCTCGGCAACCGATCGGCTATTGGCGCCAGGCGTATAAAGCACAGGGATGCCGTGGGCCGCCGCGGCCCGGCAATCCACCATATCCACGCCAACACCGTGCCGCGCGATCACCTTCAGGTTCCGGCAACGTTCGATGTCGTCCGCGCCGACTCTGAACAGCCGGGTGATCGCCGCATCCGCTTCGTAAAACAGAGACCGCAGTCGGTCGTCGCTCACGGCGTCGCCGTCCCGCCAAGGGGCGACGATCTCACACTGGTCTTGCAACAACTCGATGCCGCTTGCGGCGATCGGCTCGGGGATAAACACGACAGGTTTCAAGGCGCTTTCCTCCCCTCAGCTGCCCGCCGCGAAGTCGTCGAGGAGCGAAAAATGGGAACCGCCACCAATTCGCTCCGGAAAAATGGGGACTGTCATCCGATTTTCGCTGCCGCAACTGCCTTGTTTTCGGTATGGGTAGACGACGAAAATCGGTGACTGTACCCATTTTTCGAGGCGGACCTTCACCACTGGCTATTGCCGCGCGTCTACTCAAAACTGGCAAGGCGTCAATTCGGGTCGTATGGCACGCGGCGGAACGGCCAGTTCGACGCACGACCGGATCGCATCACCTCGTAGGTTCACCCTTCGCCGCCGGTCTTTTGGCGAGGTGGAGCTGCCGAGACTCCCGCCAACCCGCCGGAGACGGAGATCGTTTCGCCGGTCACCCAAGACGTATCGTCGCCGGCCAAAAAGGCCACCATTTTGGCAACGTCTTCCGGTTCCCCCCAGCGTCCCAACGGGATCGCACCTCGGATGCGCTCCATCATCTCCTCAGTGCTGATGCCCAGGCTTTCGGCTCGCTGCGGCATCAAGTGGCTATGGAAGTGAGTGTGCAACGGGCCGGGACAGACCGCGTTGACGTTGACGCCGTAGGGCGCCAACTCCATCGCCAGCGTCCGGCTCAGGCTGATAACGCCGGCTTTGGCGACGTGGTAAGCCACGCTCAACGCGGCCGGGTTGATCCCGTTGATGGACGAAATATTGACGATCTTCCCCGACTCCCGCCGCATCATCACCCGCCCCACGGCTCGACAGCAGAGCAGAACGCCCGTCAAGGTCACAGCCAGGACTCGGTTCCATTCCTCGAGCGGGAGGTCGACCACAGCCGCAACGTTCGGCCGAGCACCGGCGTTGCTGAGCAGGATGTCAATCCGCCCCTTGGCGCCCAGCACCTCTTGCACCATTTTCTCGACGGAAGACTCCGCGGTCACATCGGTCGCGATCGCAACGGCTTTGCCGCCGCGCCCTTGAATCTCCTCGCCGTTTCCTGGCCGCGCCGCTCGTCAATTTCAGCGATGATCACGTCCGCGCCTTGAGTGGATAATTCCAGCGCAATGGCGCGTCCCAAACCCTGCCCGCCGCCCGTTACGACGGCAACCTTGCCGGCAAGTTTCATGCTTGATCCCACTCTCTGGGCTGTCTGCCTTTTGTTTGTCTGCCGGGCACTGTAACACAGTGAAGCCGTCTCGAATGACTTTGGGACCAAGACCGTGGGGACCGAGACTTCCTCGACCCGAATCGCTGGGGAGCAAGTCCCCCGTAGGGCTGGGCGGCCTTTTGGCCCAGACCTGCGGCCTTTTCTGCCCTACGGAAACAGTTGACACCCCCGCTATTATGAAGGGGGAGACCTCGTGGATCGGCATGACATTCAGGGAAAATGAAAAAAACGAAACAAACCAAATTTCTCACAACCCACTTACAATCAGCGGGTTACGACTGGTTCCCAGTACGGCGGGGTGGCTGGCTCAGCGAGGGATCATCGATCGCTTCAGGCGGGCATGAGGAGACCCCGACCTAAGAGCAGGCGGGGCCCCGAGGAACAGCAACAGGGTACCAACGGACTGTGCCGGCAGCGACGAACGGAGCGGCGGAAACAATGGGAGCAACAAAAATGACCAAACAAAGCCAATTTCTAATAACCTGATTAAATTCAGTAACTTACACTGCTGCGGCTAGCCCGGGGCTAGACTGGTTTTCCGGGCCGGTGGCCCTGTAGCAGCGCGGCAGGTCGCCGATCTTGTCGTAGCCCCCCGCCGCTGTCGGTCTTGCTTACGCCGATCAGGTCCGCATGGCGCTCAGAAACTCGCCGTTGCTGCGAGTCTTGCCCATGCGGTCCAGCAGCAGCTCCATGGCCTCGGTGACCGAGAGCGGGCTGAGAACTTTACGCAGAACCCAAACGCGTTTTAAGTCTTCCTTGCTTAAAAGGAGCTCCTCTTTGCGCGTGCCGCTGTGGTGAATGTCGATCGCCGGAAACACTCTCTTATCCACCAACTTGCGGTCCAGATGGATTTCCATGTTCCCGGTGCCCTTGAACTCTTCGAAGATGACGTCGTCCATGCGGCTTCCCGTATCAACGAGCGCCGTTGCCATGATCGTCAACGAGCCGCCCTCCTCGATGTTGCGCGCCGCGCCGAAGAATCGTTTCGGCCTCTGCAGCGCGTTCGAGTCCACTCCGCCGGAGAGGATCTTTCCCGACGGCGGCACGATCGTGTTGTACGCCCTGGCCAACCTGGTGATCGAATCCAATAGAATGACCACGTCGCGTTTGTGCTCGACCAGGCGCTTGGCCTTCTCGATGACCATCTCGGCGACTTGCACATGACGGGCGTAGGGCTCATCGAAGGTAGAGCTGATCACTTCGCCCTTCACGCTGCGCTGCATGTCGGTCACCTCTTCGGGACGCTCATCGATCAGCAGGACAATCAGAGTCACCTCGGGATGGTTGACCGTCACCGAGTTGGCAATCGACTGCAGCAGCATGGTCTTGCCGGTCCGCGGCGGGGAGACGATCAAGCCGCGCTGCCCCCTGCCGATCGGCGCCATCAAGTCCATGACGCGGCCACTGAGGTTCTCTTTCGTGGTCTCGAGCTGGATGCGGCTGTCAGGATAAAAGGGCGTCAGATTGTCGAAGAAAATCTTGTTGCGGCTTTCTTCCGGCGACTCGAAATTGATGGCCTCGACCTTGACCAGCGCGAAGTAGTTCTCGCCCTCTTTCGGCGGCCGCACTTGCCCCGAGACCGTATCACCAGTGCGCAGATCGAAGCGGCGGATTTGCGTGGGCGAAACATAGATGTCGTCGGGCCCCGGCAGATAGTTGTAGTCGGGTGACCGCAGAAACCCGAAGCTCTCGGGAAGAGTTTCCAGCACGCCCTCGGCGAAGATCAGGCCTTCCTTCTCAGCCTGGGCCTGAAGGATGCGGAAGATGAGATCTTGTTTCCGCAAGTTGCCGGCGCCCGGCAGGTCAAGATCCCGCGCAATCCCGGTCAGCTCGGTAATATTCTTCTCTTTAAGATCCGCAATAGTCATGGATGCTATACGGGCGGCGAACGTCTCAATCTGTGATTTGGGAGGGGGAAAGACAGCCCGACGTAGAATACTGCCGTTAGCATACCGCACGAGCGGGCCGCGAGCAAGGCAAACTCGTTGATCGGTGATGTCAAGCTGCTTGTGTAAAAACTTGGAGGGTGCGATTTTTCCACTCCAGGTTGAAGCGGTGGAAGATGGAATAGGTAATGCGGTCCACGCTTTGGACATTCACAAAGCAGACCCTCGGCCGAGTACGACGCCGCACCTGCACGAACAAGCGTTCGATGACGTTCGTCGTCCGCAACTTGCGCCACAGACGGCGCGGGAAGCTGAAGAACGACAGCAACTCCGGCCAGTCTTTCTCCAACCGCCGCACCATCGCCGGATAGTCGTCGCGCCAGCGGCGACGGAAGTGGCCGTGTCCAAGGCAAGATCCAAACCCTGATGCTGAGTAGCTTGGTCTGTCTCGGCCGCCCTACCATCAGCGGGCCGCCGCGCACCGTCCGGGGGGAGCTTCCAGGACTGGTCGGCCCTCTATGGTGTCTTTTCACAGTCGCGGGGGGATAGCGAGGCGCTGTTCGGCGCCGCGCGCCGCGGCGTCCTGGCCCCACTGCAACCGGACCAGCCGCTGGGGGTGGCGCTCGATGATTCGCTGCTGCCCAAGCGCGGCGCCCGGACCCCCGCTGTGGGCTGGCGTCGCGATCCGCTGGGTCCGCCGTTTCCGACCAACCTCATCCGCGCCCAGCGGGTCGTCGAGATCGCGGCCGCGCTGCCCGCCGGCGAGGGGCTCGGCCCGGCGCGGCTGATCCCGCTCGATTTCCAACACGCGCCGACCCCGCCCAAGCCCCGCCAAAACGCTTCCTGCGAAGAACGCCGCCAGGATCGGGAGGCGTCGGGGAAAGCTTCGCCGGCCCGTCGCGGAGCAGCCCGCCGGCACGCGCCGCGGCAGAACCTCGACCAAGAACACGACGCCGCCAGACGGCTCGAGGTGCTGATCGACGGCCGCTTCACCCACCGCGTGGTGTTGAAGAATCCGCCGCCCAAGACGGTCTTGATCGGCCGCCTCCGCCAGGACGCCAAGTTGTACCGCTTTCAACTCCCACGATGAATACTTCCATCCGGATCCGGCTTATCCCGCGAACGAGGTCTACGCCGTTCACCCTGTCTCGGAGCTAAAACAATACGCCCGGCTGGCCAACGAATACGGGGTCAAGCTGGAGATCGAAGCCTTCCATACGGGAGCTTTTTGGAATATCAACAAGCTGCGAGAGGAGCCAGGACTCTTGCCCGATCCGCTTTGGATTACGTTGTTCCTGGGCTGGCCGGGGGGGTCTTGGACACCGCCCACGGCCGCCGGTTTGCAATACCTGGTTAACAACCTGCCGCCTCGCGCCAATTGGAACATGAGCTGCATGGACCCGTCCGTCTATTGGTCGGTTGTGGCCCACTCGATCGCTCTCGGTGGAAACGTACGCATCGGCATGGAAGATTGTCCGTATCTGGAGAACGGGGAATTTGCGACAACCAACGCCCTGCTCGTAGAAAAGGCAGTCCGCATTGCAAATGAGGTGGGGAGAGCGATAGCCTCGCCCGACGAGGCCCGCCGGATGAGCGGGCTGCCCGAAAGAACCGCGGCTACCCCCGTTTTTCACCGCACGCAAGTTGCGGCAATAAAAAGCCGCGGATCCGGCGGGCGACGAACTGACACCGCGAGGGAGGAGTGATCGCGCCCGCCTAGATCCGCACTACGGGCTTTCTCCCGGCTGCAACATGTTGGGTCAACTATGTTTGTGCCAGAGTGGGCGGCTTTTCGCTACTTTCCGGTGAGATATCGGGCTAGCTACTTTCCGGCGCGAAAAAGGAGAAACTGCGTGGCGGGTCTTATTCGGTAGTCGTCTCGAGGGCCGGCGACGACTCGACCATGGCAACACAGATCTTGTCGACCAGGCGGCGAATGTGGGATGCCTGGACACCGTAGTTGTTCACCAGGATGGAAAAAGCCAGGCTCCGGTTGTCGAGCGTGGCGGCGTAGCCTGAAATAGCCGTGACGTGCGCCAAGCTCCCCGTCTTGGCGCTGATTCTACCCTTTGCCGATGTCCCGGCGAACCGCCAGTCCAGGGTGCCGTCCTGCCCTGAAACCGGCAAGCTCGACACAAAGTGCTCGCGGCTAGGTGAGTTCCACATGTACGTTAGAAGCTGTGTTGTCGCCCCCGGGGTGACGAGATTGCGGCGGGAGAGCCCCGATGCATCCTGAAGCTTGGATTCCGGAGGCGTCAGTCCCGCTTCGAGGAGAAAGCTCTTTAGCTCCCCCAAGCCCGCTTCAAAACTGCCCACCCCACGCCGCTGGTAGCCGACCTCGCACAACAGCATCTCAGCGTGAAGGTTCTGACTGTCTTTGTTGATAATCGGCAGCGTTTCGGCCAATGGCGCCGACTCCATAGTCGCCAACTTTGTGGGGTATGTCTTTGGCTTGCGATTCGACAGCCTTTTGAGGCTGGGGAACTCATGGGCATAGGCGTGTCTGGCGACCGCAGCCCCATCGATAGCGACACCTAGGCGCTTGAGTTCCCCATGGAAGGCGACAGCGGCGAATAGGGCAGGGTCGTCGACGGCGACCGACAGAACTCGCCCTCGAGAGCGGATCGAGATGTCCCCCCACAGCAGCAGTTTTCGCGAGCCGGGCTGGCGGTCGAGGCCCAGGCCGCGAGCGACCGTCCGCGTGGGAGCCGTTCTCGTGCGGTTGTCAAGGGAAAAGTATTCGATCCGAGGGGCCACATCAACTCGCGCCGGCCGTCTGACTCCGCTACCCGGCAATATCCTTAGCTTTACCGTGTTGTCGTTGAACGACAGGGCGCTGATCGGTGCGCCGTAGGACCAATAACCGTCCTGCGCGGACCATCCCGGCGGATGGCGCTGCCACACGTAACGGCTATCGTCCCCGACTACGTTGCCTTCAATACGCCGCACGCCTGCGTTGACCACCTGCCGGGCCAAGTCGGTCATCGGCCACAGGAGGTCTTTTTCAAAATCTTTGTCCGGATCGTAGGGAATGACCCGGGACGACAGATTCGGATCACCACCTCCGAGCAAGATCAGATCTCCGGGGAGCACGCCGCCCTCCGCCGGCGGGCTTTCTGCTACTACACTAGTAGTGTAAATGTGCCGCGGACCCAGCTTGACCAGCCCAAGGGCCGTGGAAAATAGCTTGACATTGGAAGCCGGCACAAAGAGCTTGTCCGCGTTGTGCTCGTAAACCGTCCGACCGCTTTCGATCTCCACGATCTTGATTCCCCAGAAAGCACGGCCGGCTGCCTCTCCACCTAGAACCTCGGAGATTCGCTCGGCTAGCCCAGCTGCCGGCAGAGGTAGGGCGACCGCGAGGGCGAAAAGAACCAGCCGGGCGATACTTCCGCCGCGACGCGACCGGGGAAGTCGGGTGAGTGCTTTGGCTGCGGGGAAAAGAGTCGGCAAGGCGGCCCTATCTTGCAAGAACCCTCACAGAATCTTGGCCATCGCCTTGGCGAAGTAGGTGAGGATCCAGTCCGCTCCCGCGCGCTTGATCGAGGTGAGGGACTCGATCATGGCTCGCTCCTGGTCCAACCATCCGTTTCTGCCCGCGGCGACGATCATGGAGTATTCGCCGCTCACCTGGTAGGCGGCGATGGGCGCCTGGAACTGCTCTTTAGCGCGGTAAATGACGTCAAGATAGGGCAAGGCCGGCTTGACCATGATCATGTCCGCCCCTTCCTCGATGTCGAGGGCGATTTCGCGCATCGCCTCTCGCTGGTTGGCGGGATCCATCTGGTACCCTCTGCGGTCGCCGAACTGGGGGGCCGATTCAGCCGCTTCCCGAAAAGGACCGTAGAAAACGGAAGCATACTTCGCCGCATAGGAGAGGATCGGGAGGCTGGAATGGCCATTCTCATCCAGCGTTTTTCGAATCGCTCCGACCCGGCCGTCCATCATGTCGGAGGGGGCAATGATGTCCGCCCCGGCGTTCGCTTGCGACAGCGCCGTCTTGCTCAGAAGCTCCAGGGTCGAGTCATTGTCTACCTCTTCACCGACGATTTTGCCGCAGTGACCGTGGCTGGTGTATGCGCACAGACAGCAGTCGGCGATCACTAAAACGTCGCTGAGCTTTTCCTTGATCGCGCGAATGGCCTGCTGGACGACGCCGTCCTCGGCATAGGCTCGGGAGCCTTCAGGATCTTTCGACTCCGGCAAGCCAAAAAGAATGACGCCCGGCACTCCCAATGCCGCGACTTCGCCGCATTCCGCGACGATCTGATCAACCGACATCTGATAATTTCCGGGCATGGCCTCGATCTCACGGCGAACGCCCTCCCCCGGACAGACGAACAACGGGAGGATGAAATCGTCCGGCGAAAGCCTCGTTTCACGCACCGCCAAGCGCAGTCGCTCATTGCGCCGAAGCCTACGAAGTCGCGTCGCCGGGAAGGCCATGTGCCTTATTGTAGTGGCTTCAACTAGCCCGCGCTTCTCGCCAGGTGGCGAGGCGAAGTGCGTGAGAACGCCGTCAGTACAAGGCGCGCTTATCGACAACTACATAGGCGGGCTCCTTCCTCCCACAGGGTGTCCGCGCCGAAAAGGCGCACTGAGAAATCCGCGGCTAGCGCTCCGACAGCCAGGCAAAGGCCTCGGGGCCGGTGGAGAAGCGGCGGCCGGCGGCTTGGACGACCGCGCGGATCCGCTCAACGACGGTGTGCTGAAACGGCGGCGCGTGCCACAACTCGTAACCGCGCGCCGAGCTGATGCGAGCAGCGGCTTCCCGGGTGGTCGCCCCGTGCGGCTTCACGGAGCGGACGTGCAGGGGGTCGCCGATAATGTCGCGGTCGGTCGCCTCAAGCGCCCGAGCAGCCAGCTTTTCCGGGTCACAAGGAAGCAGCGGTGCCAGCGTGGCGTACACGGCGATGCCGGCTTGGCGAAGTGATCGCATCGCCGCCAGCCTTTCGCTTAGCGGTTCACAGTGGGGTTCATAGAGCCGACGGACCTCCTCGAGGTCGGTTGTCAGCGAAAAACTCACGCGGAGCATCGTGCGACGGTTTAACTCGATGAGCTGCGTTAAGTCCCTGAGGACCAGGGGACCTCGGGTTTGAATCACAAACACAGCGGGAGGCTTTGCGATCAAGGTTTCGAGGATAGGCGGCATGACCCGCGTCGCTTCCTCGGCGGGCTGATAAGGATCGACGAGCGGAGAACAATAAATCACCTGCCAGGGGCGGATTTCACGGCGCAGGAGTTCGGCGGCATTCGACTTGATGGTCGTAAATTGGCCCCAACGCCGCCAGTCCTCCCTTTTCAGACCGCCCCAGACGCGGAGCGTAGGGACGTAGCAGTACGTGCATCCGTAAGTGCAGTTACGGGCCGGCGTGAGGGAGTGGGTGAATCCGGCCGTGGCGATGAATCCCGACGTTTTCGTAAGAATCGTCTTCGCTTCGCTGTTGCGGATGTGGAACCAGGTCGGACCGTCTGCTGCGTTCTGTGGTTGGTCAGTCATGGCGGCGGGAGCGCGCGACTTGCACGGCTGTCACCAAAGAGCAGACTCCGGGAACCCCTCGGTTCGGTGGCGGGCGGCTATGGCTTCTGCGTTGCGAGCTGCTTTCGGATCCGTTTGAGCATTTTCGCCTGCTCGCGGGCCTCTTGTTTAGAACCTAGTTTCTTATAGATGCGGATCAGCGTCTCGTGACTGGAGATCTGCATCTCGATAGGAACGTCAATTTGCGTTGTGCGAAGGAAGACTTTTTCCGCTTCGGCGAAACGGCTGTCGTCAAGCAGCCTCAAGCCGACCTGGTAATAGGCCGGGACAAGGCCGGGTTCGAATCGCACCGCCGCTTCCAGGTGGGGAACAGCAGCTTCAGCTCGCCCCAGCTTGATGAGCAGCCCGCCGTATGCGAAGTTGACGGCACTGCTCGCGGGCTGAATTTTCAGCTCCGCCCGATACGCCGCCTCCGCTTCGGCGAGTTTGCCGTCCTCGACGTATAGCTTTGCCATGGCCGCATGAATACCGGCCAGTCCCGCGTCTTGCTCCAGCGCTCGCCGGTATTCTCGAAATGCGTCTTCCGTGCGTCCGATGGCGGCATAGTTCTCCGCCGCCGCCTGTCTGGCACGGGCTGAGTTGGGCGCGCGATGGAAAAGATCGTCGGAGAGAGAATCTCCAACAGCCTGATAGGTCTTGGCGAGATAGAAGAGCGCATCGTAGTCATCCGGCCTGGTTTTCAGAGCCTCCTGAAGCAGCGGAATGGCTTCGCGATGCCGGCCCGCCTGGAAATACGCGGCTCCAAGGCGCGAACTGACCATGGCGTCCGCGGGCTGCGACTCGTGAGCTTTTTCGAGACTACTGATAGCCCGGCGCAGGTGGCCGATTCGTAGGCTATCAATGCCCAAGTATTTCGGAACGCCTCGGAGATCGGGCTTCAGTCGCAGGGCGGCTTCAAAAGATTCGACGGCTTCTTGCAGCCTGCCCTGCTTGTGCCGAGCCAGACCGAGGTTCAAATGGGCCGCGGCAAGATTAGGAGCCAGCCGCGTGACAGCTTTGAATTCGCGAGCTTCGTCTTCCAGGCGGTTTTCCCGTCGAGCTTGGAGGCCGGCGTTGATGTGCTCGAGAACCGCCGGGTCCACGGCCGTGGACTGCCCGGGCAGGGGGACCTCGGGCGCCATCACCGCGGCCAGACAGGCCGGCAGGATCCACCGCGGGGTTCGGAGATTCATCACCACTTGCCTCGCTTGCGTCAAAGCCGGCTCGCTTGGGCCGCGTTCGTCCTTCTCCTCATGATAGCGCCGCGGATGCGAAGTTCGGTCGGCTGGGGGTTTGGGGCGAGCCGAACCGGGGCTGCAAATTGATTGCCGGCGCCGCTTGAAACAAACCGAGCGAAAGCCAAGCGCCGGGCAGCCTATTCCAAATACGTGTAGTCGTCGAGCACGCGTGAATAGGTGGCCAGCACCTCGTGCTCGTCGTCGTCGGAAATAATCCCCAAGTCTTTTCGTTGCGACAACTGCTTGGCGACCGAGTCTCTCAACTCGTCGGTCTCGAAGCCGCTGTACTCGATCACTTCGCGTACCGAGTCGCCGCGGGTCAGGCCGTCGATCGCGGTCTTGCCGTCGCTGCTGACGATCACGTTAGCTTCGGTGACAACGCCGAACAGATTATGCAGGTCGCCGAGCGTTTCCTGATAAGCGCCCAAAAGCAAACAGGCCAGATAGTAGGGCCGGCCCGGCCGGATCTTGTGTAGCTCGAGCGCTTGTTTGACGTTCTTCACGTCCACGAATCGATCGACGGAACCGTCGGAGTCGCAGGTGACGTCGCAGACGATGCCGCGCTCGGTCGGAATCTCGTTGAGGCGATGAATCGGCATCATGGGAAACAACTGGTCGAAGGCCCAAAAGTCCGGCAGAGACTGGAAGACGGAGAAATTGCAAACGTATTTGGAAGCGAGGAGTTTGTCGAGGTCATCGAACTCTTCGGGGCGCTGTTTCATCGAGCGCGAGAGTTTCGCCGCCTGGCGGCAAATTTCCCAAAACAGCCACTCGCCTTTGGCTTTGTCCTCCAACTCCAAATAGCCGAGCTCGAACAAGGAATTCAGATCTTCTCGCTGCTGGATCGCGTCGTGGTAGTACTCGCGGAAGTTCTTGGCGTTGATGCCGCCAGCCAGATCGATCAGCTCAACAACCGGCTCTGCTTTCGATTTCATTTGCTGGAGCGAGTAGCGGCCGGGTCCGCCGGGAGCAACGACCTTCTTCACATCGGTGACCAGCGCGGAGTGATAGGCGACCATGGCCCGCCCGCTTTCGGTGACGATGATCGGCGCCGGCACCTCTTCGTTGTCGCAAACCTCGCCGACCACGTAGATGACATCGTTCGCGAACTCCTGCACGGAGTAGTTCATCGAGAATTCCGACGCCGTCTTGCTACCGTCGTAATCAACGCCTAGACCGCCGCCGACGTTGAGGTATTCGACGTCAAACCCCATTTCGCGAACTTTCGCGTAGACCCGTGCCGCCTCTTTGAAGGCCTGCTTGGCGCGCTTGATGTTGTTGATCTGCGAGCCGATGTGGAAATGCAGCATTTTGAGCAGAGAAGTCTTGCCCTGTTGCCGCAGCGCTTCCAACGCATTGACCAGGGCAACCGTGCTCATGCCGAACTTGGCGAATTCCCCGCTCGAGTCTTCCCACTTGCCGCTGCCGCGCGAGTACAACTTCACGCGAACGCCCAGGCGGGGATCGAGGCCAAGCTTGCCGCCCAACTCGAGCGCCAGCATCATGTCGTCAAGGTCTTCGACGACGATGATGGTTCGTTTTCCGACTTTCTCGGCTAAGATGGCTGTCCGCAGAAACAGGTCATCTTTGAGTCCGTTGCAAACGATCAGAGCGCCGTCAGCCAAGGGCATGGCCAGGGCGGCCGCCAGTTCCGCCTTGCTGCCCACTTCCAGCCCGTAACCGTAGCGGTAACCGGACTCTAATAGGCGCGTGACGACCTCCGACTTTTGGTTGACCTTGACTGGGTAGACGGCGAGGTGACGACCCTCATAGTGAAACTCGCCGATGGCCTTGGCAAATGCTTGGTGGAGAGCAGCCATCCGTTCGTCCAGGATTTGCGGAAACCGCAGCAGAAAAGGCGGCGATTGCTTGCCTCGAATCAGCTCCCGAACAACCCCGTATAGGTCAATCGCCTGCGCCCGGTCTTTCGAAGGAGCCACGGCTAGGTTGCCGTCTGCGTTGATGTGGAAATAGCCAAATCCCCAGTTGTCGACGCCATAGATCTTGCTGATCAGATCGATTGCATTACCGGCCGCCTTGGCCGCGAGATTGTCATACGCTGCGGACGCCATGGAAAGGGATCTCCTAAGGTAAGGGTCGAATGAATGGGCATCCAGCTACGCCCACTTTAGGTTGCCGCCGGCAGCCGCCGGAGCACCATGCCCATCATAACCAATGGGCGGCTCGGACACGGAGCGGTAGCCCCCCAGCCGCGCCATAGCGTTCGTGCCTGAAGAAGAGTAGGGACCTGTCGGCCACGGTCGAAGTCGCTTTGGGACTCGGCCAGAACCGGCGACTACCTCCAGGTTGTTCAGCCGACACCGGGACTTCAGCCGTCCCGAAACTCCTCGCCAGCCGGCAAACCACCAGCGAATCCAGAAACCCCTGTTCTCTTTCGCCTAAAAATTGCGACACCATCAAGGCCTTATCTTTCTGATTGTTGACCTGGACGGGGAACCTTTGCTTAGCGAGTTGTCTCACTTTGCGGTTCGAGCCCGATCACTGGCTTAAGTCCACGCGCCAAACCGCTTTGCAGTCGTTTACCGTTGTGCAGCTAAGCTTTAGGTTCGCAAAGGGAAAAGCCGGTTCTGCACAATCCGTACGCGTGCTCTGCGGACTCAATGCGAAGCTGGTGGTTCACCCTCAGCTGGTGAGAAATGCCGGTTAGGCGCGGGCAGGCGCGCGGGAACAGACAGGGGACATGTGTTCCCTATGTCCCGGCAGGCTCAGCCCCGCGGGATCACTCGTTGTAGTTGTGTACGAACTCGATGACGTGGCCGTCGGGATCCTGGCAGAAAATTTGCCCGATCCCGAGCTCGAAGTTTTCGCCTTCGTGGAACTCGAGACCGGCTCCCCGAAACTGCTTGCGCACCCCTTCGAGGTCTTTTACTTCGAGAGCCACGTGATCGGAGCGAATGAGGACGTTCTCGCTCTCCTTACGGTGATAACTGCCTTCGATCAGATGGATCTGCCGATCGCCGACCGCGAGCCAGGCGCCCCGGGCCTGCAGATTGGGCCGAGGGAGCTCCGCCAGCCCCAGCACATCGCGGTAAAAGTGTTTCGACGCCTCTAAGTCTTTGACCGTGAAAGAGACGTGATGTAACTTCACAAGCTCGATCATGGAATCCCTCCGCCCACTTTTGTTGGTTCTTGGTTCATAGAGCATAGCAGCCGAGTGCCGGCGGGGGGCCGAGCAGCCGCGGAACTGTTGAACGGTTTCCGCGCCGTCGTTTGCATTCCGGGACCTTAGCCCGCCGGCTAACGCCGGCGGCTCGAGTTTGGTGAAAAGTTGGGGACCGAAAATCGGATGGCAGTCGCCATTTTTTGCCCCAACCCACTCTTTCCACGGGCTGTTAGACAAGCAAGGTTGCTTGTCCCACTGAGTTCTTCAGCAGCTGCTAAAACTAGGCTCGCCCGGCCGCGATCGCGCGCCGCACAGGCTGCGTCCAGCAGAGTTTACTCCCCATCCGGCAGGGCGAACACAAACAGGGTAGAACCTCGCGGAAAGTCCTTTGCCTCCGGCCATAACTCCCCAACAGCGCCCACCACCGCCGATCCCCAGCCGCTCGGCGTGGCAACGAACTGTTTGCCGTTCACCGAATAGGTAATCGAAGATCCGCGATGTCCCGAGCCGGTCCGAAAAGACCACAAAGTCTCGCCGGTGTCTGCATCGAGGGCAATAAAACGGCCTTCGATATCGCCGGTGAAAACCAAATCACCCGCGGTGGCCAGTTGCGAAGCGAACATCGGATATTTCGTCTTGTGCCGCCAACGAATTTCGCCGCTAATCGGATCGTAGGCGCTCAGGTGGCCCCCGGCTTCGACGTTCGGTGGTTTGACCATAACCAGATCCCCGCCGAAATAGGGTTGTCCCGGCCTTGGCTCTTCCGGGCGAGTCGTCAGCATCATGCACCACTCGATGCCCGTCGAGTAAAACCAACCGGTCTTAGGGCTGTAAGCCCCTTGATTCCACTGGCGCCCTCCGCCGGCCGAAGGACAGAACAGACCGGGGACCCCGACCTTCGGCTCCTTGCGGCCGATCAGGTTTCCTTTTTCGTCGATCCGTTCCACCCAATTATTGCTTTCGGCCAGTGGCCAAGCGTTGATGAACTCGCCGTTGGTGCGGTCCACAACCCATGTGTAGCCGCCCTTGTTAGGGTTGAGAAGCAGCTTTCTTGTCTTTCCCTTGTGCTCAAGATCGACGAGGACGCACTCAAAAGCGGCGTCATAGTCCCAGACGTCGTAGGGGATCTCCTGGTTGTACCACTTGAGCTTACCGGTATCGGCGTCGAGCGCGATGAGGGAATTTGTGTAGAGATTGTCGCCTTTACGGTCTTCGCCGTAAAAATCCGCGGCGGGATTCCCGACTGCCCAATAAATGAGGTTCAGTTCGGGATCGTAGGAGCCGGTGATCCAGGTGGGGGCGCCGCCGTACTTCCAACTGTCGCCCTTCCAGGTCTCGTGCCCGGGCTCGCCCGGCGCGGGGATGGTCCAAAAACGCCAAACCTGCCGGCCGGTTTTCGCATCGTAGGCATCGAGGTAACCGCGGTGTGCCGAGTCGCCGCCGGTGACGCCGGTAATCACCATGTCCTTCACAACCAGAGGAGCGCTGGTGATGTTGCAGCCGCACTGGTCCGCATCCTCGATTTCGACCTTCCAGACTTCGCGGCCGGTCTTGGCGTCGAGCGCGACCAGGTGGTTGTCCATCGTACCCATGAAAACCAGGCCATGCCCGAGGGCGACACCGCGGTTCCAGGGGCCATAGAACGTCACCTTTTTGGGAGCGGGATAGTAGTAGTGCCAGATCTCGTCCCCGGTAACCGCGTCGATCGCGAACACGCGATTCCAGGCGCTCGTGATGTACATGATGCCGTCGGCCACGAGCGGCGTGCAGTGCAGGCCGCCGTCAATCACCCCGGTCTGGAAGGCCCAGGCGGGAACGAGCTGCTTAACGTTTGTGCGATTAACCTGGTCGAGAGGACTATATCGCCACGCTTTGTAGGTACCGCCGTAGGTGAGCCAGTTCTGAGGTTCGCGTTCGGCTTGCTCAAGCCGCTCGCTGGTTATTTCGGCGGCAAACGCCAGGGCGGCGAACGAAACCAGAGTTGTGATCTTCGCCAGAGAGGAGACGCTGCGCATCAAGACGAACCTCCTTCAGCGGCTTGGAGGAATCGGGTACAGTCGGCCCATTCGCTTCAGGCTAAGTGTTTTGTTTCTAGGGCCATGACGGGGAACGAATTAGTAGCTGGAAGGCGTTAAAAAATGCTGGGACAGCCAGCCGCGGCGGGTGAAGATCGGTGAATCCAAGAAGCTTAGGAGAGCGCCGCTTGTGGCAGTCCCGATTTTTTCACACCTTCCAGTCCCCATTTTCCGCGCCAGGAGCGAGCGAAGTTGCCGGCTCCAGGCGGTCTAATTGATGAGCATAGCATCACTTCGTAGCAAAACGGCCGCGGGTCTGGGCCAAACGACCACCCAGCACCGCGCTGATATGGTGTGACCTGTCAAGTGTAGGCACAGAAATACTTGGCAAGGGGTGGTTCCCGCCTGCTGCTGTGTTCATCTAAGGACAAGGAAGGCGGACCAGCGAAAGGGCTTGGAGCGACGTTGGATCCATCTGAGATGCGCGGGTTCTCGCCGGAGTTTGCCTTCGTCGCGGAGCTGCCTCTCTCTACGGTCGAAGATCGCCGCTACACGGGGTAGGGCGCTTCCTAACACAGCCGAGGATTCTCCCCAGGGGCCTGCTCTCTCCAGCCCGCCGGTTGCTCTCTGAGTTGCTGCTCCAGCCGGGCCGTACGCGCTTGCGCCTGGCGCACGGCTTCGAGGTACTCTTCGAAGACGATCTGCTCGACCCGACACTCCGCGCGCTGTTGCTCGAGCCGGCGAAAGTGGGCCTGCGTCCAATTCTTGCGGCCCCGGTAACGCCAGCGGTGCCGCAGCAGCCAGGCGCTCAGCTGCTGCCGCAGCTGCTTGTCGACGAGCTTCATGTCCTGGCGCGCCCGGCTCAGATCGCGGATCGCTTCCTGCTCGCGGTCGGGTACCCACACCGCGGTCAGCTCCCCAGCGCGCTCCAGAGGCGCCAGCGCCAACCCGTCGCGGCGATCGGTTTTCACTCGTTGGCCCGGCTGGCACGGAATCAGCGAGGGCGCCACCACGCTGCACGCCTGCCCGGCCGCGACCAGCCGGCGGTACAGCAGGTAGCCGCGGGGACCGGCTTCCTAGCAAAACTTCAGCTGCTCTCCCGGCCCATCGAGCCGCGCCACCAGCCGCCGCACGGCCTCGGGAGTGTTTTCGATCTCGCCGTAGTAGCGCGGCGCCTCCCGACCGGCGTCGGCTACGCCGATCGCGATGGTCTGTTTGTGCACGTCCATTCCCACGTACTTGCCAGTGCTGCTAGTGTCTGTCATGACCTGTCCTCCTCGATGCGGCTCTGCGCATCGTCTTTCCCATTGCTCTCGAAAGCGTAACCCGCGCTCTCGAGGTTTACGACAGGTCACTCCATAATCTCCGCGGGACTATTCGGGAACGCGCAGCTTGGCGGTCTGAAAGCCCAGCCAAGAGGACTCGGGGAAGCGAGCGCTATTGTGGCCGAGCGTGACGGTCAATTCCCCGGCGCCGGCCATTTGCTCTTCCCCTATAATCGCGTAGCCGGAAAGAACCGACCCAGGCGGAAGGGGGAACCAGTTGTCTTTGTCGTCCGCGTGCCAATCGACTGAGAGAGAGCGTCTCAGTTGACGAGCTTCGAAACTGACCCGCAGCCCGGACATGTGAAACCAGAGTATCCGATCGCCTGCGTTGGCCAGCTGGAGGGACAGTTGGAGGTTGCCGGCACTGGTGCGAACGATCTCGCACTCCAGATTGGGCGCAGTGCTTGCCGCATGAGCCAGGCGGCGGAGGAACTCGCGCAATGCGTCTTCCGATAGCTGTTCGATCGCTTGACGGCTGGCGTAAAGGTCAACCTTTCCCGCGTCCAAGCTACTCCAGCGTGTGTTCTTGTAGTAGCTGTGACCACCGGCTACCGGGGCGAGAAAGACGATCCTTTCCTCGCCGCCACTATACCTTGGCCCCACCCAGGCGCCGGCCCCAAAGTGAATCTGTCGCGCTCGTGAAAGATTCCCTTTGATAACCTTGAGCGGTTTCGCATCCGCGTACATCGGGCCGTCGGCGGCCGTGGCTCGATAGTCGGTGGAAAGAATCCTGACCGCGGCAACGACTTCCGCTTCATCGATGAGGGCTTCAAGTTGCCGCGTCCTCGGACCCGCGGATGCCGTAACCGCCAACAGCAGCGCAGCGATCCGCATGGCAGTTAGTATCATGGGGTGAAGTAGTATCGTCGGGGTGAGGGCTGGCAAGCTTGCCGGGTTCAAACGGCCCGATCGGCCAGCGGCGTTCTTCTGCTTTCAGGCTACACCCAAACCGCGTGCTAGGCTTTGTACTTCAGTCTCGAACAGCCACGGGGTCGCGGATGGGTCCGCTCGTTCTCTGTCTGTGCGCTTCCTGCTGGTTGGCCTGCTCGTCGCTGCCGGCGCCAGACACCTATGCGGTGCTCCAGACCATGCCCGTAACTTTGCCAAGCGGAGCAAAGATCCAGGCGGAGGTGGCGATCACTCCCCAGGAGCACCAGACGGGGATGATGTTTCGGGATCACGTACCTGCTGATCATGGCATGCTGTTCGTTTTTGCCGACATGCAGCCACGGTCCTTCTACATGTACCAAACCCTCATCCCACTCGATATCTTGTGGATCGATGCGGACCGGCGCATCGTCTACATCTCGGCCGACACGCCACCTTGCCCGGCAAAGAACCCCGCGGCTTGCCCTAACTACGGAGAAGGCTTGCCCGCCCAGTATGTGCTCGAACTTGCGGGCGGGCAAGCTGCCGCGCAGGGCCTGCAGGTTGGCGACCGGCTCAGCTTTTAGCTATCCTCTTCCAGTACATGCAGGAAAGCCAGCTTCGGAAACTATTGGAAGCGGTCAAGGATGGGTCGATCGCGCCCGACCAGGCGCTTCAGCAGCTTGAGCATCTGCCGTTCGAGGACCTGGGGTTCGCCAAGGTCGACCACCACCGCGCGCTGAGGCACGGTATGCCCGAGGTTGTCCTCGGCCGCGGCAAGACGGTGGAGGAAGTAGGCGAGATCTCGAAGCGGCTGCTGGAGCAATCGGAAAACCTTCTGATCACTCGCGCCAGCGAGGAAATGGCCGAGGCGATCAGAGGCCTGAACGAAGACGCGGAATATTTTCCGCGCTCGGGGGCGATCCGGGTTTGGGCGGACCGGCGCATTCGGGGCAAAGGCAAGATCGCTATCGTATGCGCCGGAACCGCCGACCTTCCGGTGGCCGAGGAGGCTCAAGTTACGGCCGAAGTGATGGGCAATGAGTTCGACACGATTTATGACGTTGGCGTGGCCGGCATCCATCGGCTGCTGTCGAACCGCGACCGACTCGTGAACGCGCGGGTCATCATTTGCGCGGCCGGTATGGAGGGAGCGCTGCCGAGCGCGGTCGGCGGCTTGGTGGCGGTACCCGTTATCGCCGTGCCCACCAGCGTCGGCTACGGGGCAAGCTTTGGCGGGCTGGCGGCCCTGCTGGGGATGCTGAACAGTTGCTCGAGCAACGTTTCTGTCGTCAATATCGATAACGGTTTCGGGGCAGCCTACGTGGCGACGCTCATTAACCGCGTCTGATTTCCGAGTACAAACTTCATCCGCAGAAAAGCACCGTCGGACGGGCGCCGTGGCGCGTTCCGCCACTGCTGTCGTGCGAATACGAGTTATTAGCCGTTCGGTTTGCTTGGCGCCGGCGCGCCCCGCAGCAGACCCTCGGTGCTGAGATCTTCGTCGAGCTGGGGCCAGTGGATACCGTAGCCCCCCCCGGATACGGTCCAATTCGCTCGCTGTTTGGCCGTCGCGTTCAGTAACTTCGGGTACCAGGCGAGCGGAGCCGTTATGGTGCGCCCGTCCATCAGCTCGACGCTGACCGTGTCAGGGCCGAAGTTCACATCCTTCACTCGCTCATCGGCCGCTACGGCCAAAATACCCATGCCAAGCCTCCAACAGCTCTGTCGAAAACCCACGGGCTTTCATTGCTTTGGGTGGGCTGTGAGGCCCATGACCGCTCGCTTGCGCTCGCGGCTCAGCTTCGCTCGTCGCAAGGGTGCGCGTCAGCAGGAAGCTGAGCCTGGAACGCCAGTGACAGGCCAAGTGTCTGGGCTACTATTGCGCCATAGACCCGACCGAAAACTCACCGGTTTTCATCCCCTTGGGTGGGCCGCTGTAGAAATACAGGCGATACGGTCCGACTCGGACCGCGGTAGGCATCGGCTTCTTGAGCAATTCCGGAACTACACAGGCTCGGAAGGGCAGCCCGTACAGCCACCTCTCCGGACGTAGAGTGTTATCTATGTCCCGATCAGCTCGCCAACCGCCCGCGTTCAGCCTACCAGCGGTACGGCTCGCCTGGCTTGAGGACGACCACTTCGGTTTCCGGCTGGTCCTTGAGATGCTCCCGCAGCTGCTCGGGCGTGCCGGTGAGTAGCGGGAAAGTTCCGTAATGGATAGGGATGACTTTCGAGGGCTTGAGGAAGCGGCAAGCGAGGGCCGCTTCGCGAGGATCCATGGTAAACACGTCCCCTATGGGAAGCATCGCCAACTCGGGCCTGTAGAGTTCCCGAATGAGCTGCATGTCGCTGAAGACGCAGGTGTCGCCAGCGTAGTAGAAGCTACGGCCGTCGGGCGGCTGCACGACATAGCCCGCGGCCTCACCGCCGTAAACCAGCTGCCCGTCGTCCTCGATGATGACGCTACTGTGCTGAGCGTGGGTCATCGTGACCTTGACGCCGGCAACGGACTGGCTGCCCCCTTTATTCATAGGCAGCAAGTTGCCGACACCTTTTGTTCCCAGCCACTGGCAGATTTCGTACATCGCAACAATGGGTGGCTTGAAACGCTTAGCAACCTCCAAGAGGCCGCCAATATGGTCCGGGTGGCCATGTGTGATCAGTACGGCATCCACGCGATCGAGTTGGTGGCCTTTTGGGTAGGAAGGGTTGCCGTCAAACCAGGGATCGATCAGGATCACCTCTCCGCCGGAAAGAGTAAGCTCGAAGCTGGAGTGGCCCAACCAGACAATGTCGAGGGTCGATGACATGGGCCTTCTCCCTGCTAGTGTAGTCCGCCAATAAGACCGCCACCGCGGCAGCGTGTGGTGGCTGGGTACAGTCAGCCAATTTCGCGTCCGAATGCGCCCGTAAGTTGTTGCTTCTTTGAAGGCGCGAAATTGGTGACAGTCCCCGCCCCGAGCGCTACGCGTATTTTGCGCCGGAAAGTAGCTAGAGGTCTCATCATTGGCAAGAGCAAACCGGCAACAGCAAACCGGCTAACAGCAAATCCTTCAAGGGGGCGTGAAACCGCCGCATTCAGGCGGTTCCGGATAAGGTGCAATCCGCCCGGTGCGTAGCACTACCGGTGCGTAGCACTACCGGTGCGTAGCACTAAGAGATGCCGCCGGACGCGCGATGCGGTCTCTTGCCCGTAAGGGCCGAACCGGGTTTCTTCTTGAGAAGTCTGGCCACCGCTCGGACGAGATCCTGCGCCTCGGTGGGACCTTTCGCCAGAACGGCGTCCGCCCCCGTCGACTTCTGCGTCAGGCCCAGCTTCTCGGCGTACCCGGAAAGGATTACTACGGGGACCCGCTTATTTCTCTCGCGAATCTTTTGCAAGACCTCGAGGCCCGAGACCTCCGGCATGCGATAGTCAGTGACCACCAAGTCAAAAGGTTCCCGGTCGAACTTTTCAAGCCCTGCGCGACCGCTTTTCGCCGTCTCGACAGCGTAACCAAGATCCTCTAAAACGCTGCGCCGTGCGACAAGACCATGTTTGTTGTCATCGATCAGTAGGATTCGGGGAGGTTGTTGCTTCATCCACAGAGCGCCCAGCCTTCTTACAGTTTCAATCGCCGACAGAGTACCAGTGTGCAACAACGATGTCAATATGCTTATGTCTTCAAAATTGATCGTATAGGAGGATCGTTACTCGAGAGGCAGCGTTGCGGCCCAGATTTTTCGCTTCGCCTTCGGCAACCCCTGAATCGTCACCTCCACTCGATCGCCGAGGCGGTAGACGCCATGGAGTTCGAGAACGTAGTGGCCGCGCAGGGCGGAATAGACCAACTCACTGAGCCGCTTCGGATGAAGTTTCAGCTTTCGTGCCCCGAAGAAAGCTCCTCCCGAGCCGAGCGCCAAGCGGCGGAATAACCCCTTGTCCGCTCCGCTAACGAACACAGAGAAAATAGAGACGTTGCGCCGGCGCGCCAGACCAAGCACTTCCGCAAGCGAGCTGCGGCTGCGACTCTCAACGCCGGCCGAAAGCAGAACAACCACCCGGCGTCCCACTGTGTTCTGAAAGCCCTCGTCCAACGTCGCGTAGAGGGCGTCCAAAACACGCGGCTGGTTCCCGTACCGTACTTGGCGCAGAGCATGGAAGAGCAGCTTCTTGCTGGAGGTGAAGTCCTGTATCAAGTCGGCGGAGCTATGGTAGGAGACCAACGCCATCTGCTCTTTTTCGCCCAGCCCTTCCACAAACGCCGCGGCCAGCGGCCGGACGACCTCGCCAACCATGCTGGTGTCGACGAGCACCATGGCGTCGACCAGACCTTCCACGAAGTCGGCGCCGGCGACGCGCAACGTTGTCTTGTCGTCGACGACCAGGAAGTTTTGCGGGCCAAGGTCGCGGATGGACTCGCCTGTTTTCTCGTCGAAAACGGTGACCAGCAGCTTGGTCTGCTGGGCCCCTAGCCAAGGAGCCGTCAGCAGCAGAAAGCCTGTGAGCAATAAGCGCTTGCGAATCACTGGGTTGCGCCTTTTTGGGATCGCAAGAGTCGAGGAGTAACTTGCGCTCCCGTAGACGACTTGATCGTCCATGAGGTCCGCTCGAACCGCCGATCTCCCCACTTCCGTCCAGCTTAGCGGGTTGACGGCAGCCAGGATGATATCAGATGAGGTGTTCTTAGCCCGCATTTCTCACTCGCTGAGGTCGAAGTCCGCGATCAGCCCGCCAAACTTTCTGTAAGTGTCTGTAACAAACGGCGTTATAAGGAATTGGGTTTGTTTGGTAATTTTGTTGCCTCGTTGGTTCGTGGCTTCCGACGACCCGTGCTCGAAGGGGCCCCGAATGCTTCGCGTGTACTCAATTACATTGTACCTTGCCGATCCAAGGCGGCCTTGGCGTCAATGGGGCTAAGCTACTTTTAATGAGACACTTAGGCTGTGTGACATGTGGGCCGCATTTCTCGCCGCCTGACGGCGGAAGTAGGCCATAGACCCGCCACCTGGTGAGAAAAGTGGGTTAACCGTTCGAGAGCGGCATCCGCGAAGCCGTCCGGCGTCTCTATCAGCTTGCGCGGCTACTTGCACGGGCGCACCAACTTGCCCAGAATGCAGGGATGCCGCACGCCGGTCGCCGAGGGAAGGTTGGCCGGCCGGCGGTGGTAGGTCTCGTAAGCCAGCACGGCAAAGGCAAGGGCCTCTTTGGCGTCGCTGTCGATACCGAAGTCGTCGGAGGCCACCACCTCGATATGGGGCAACGAGTCGCGCAGCCGATCCATGATTCGCGGATTGCGCAGACCGCCCCCGGAGACAATCAACTGGTCGACCGGCATCCGCGGTTTTACAAAGCGGTCGATTCCGTCGGCGATGCTTCGGGCGGTAAAAGCCGTTGCCGTGGCTACCAGGTCAGCCGGCTGCGAGCCGCGACGCAGCAAGCCGAGGACGAATTCCTCCCCAAACTGTTCTCGACCGGCGCTCTTGGGAGGGGTCTGCCTGAGGTAGGGCGACTTCATCCACTGGCGCAGCAACCCCTCGTTGATCTTTCCCGACGCCGCCATGCGCCCGTCGCGATCAAAGCTCTCCGTACCGCGAGAAAACTGCGAAACCAGAGCATCGATCACCATATTGCCGGGGCCGGTGTCAAAGGCCAAGACGGCTTTAGGACCGGCGCCGGGTGGAATCGCCGTCACGTTCGCCATGCCGCCGATGTTTAGCGCAACACGGCCGAGTTTGGCATCCCGGTAAAGCAGGTAGTCCACATAGGGAACGAGCGGCGCGCCCTGCCCCCCGGCTGCTATGTCAGCCGGGCGGAAGTCGGCCACCACGGGTGCTCCCGTGCGCTCGGCGATCACCGCCGGCTCCCCGATCTGCAGGGTGCCGGCAACCATGTGGCCGAACATGTCGCTAGCTTCGGCTTGATGGTAAATCGTCTGGCCATGAGATCCAACAAGTGCGATTTCCTTCAGCGGAACGCTTGATCGCTTGCAGACTTCCGCTACGGCTTCAGCGAATAGCTCGCCGAGCAGGAAGTTCATTTGGCTGATCTTGGACGTGTGAGTTTCCGCGTTCGATATTCCAAGGATCGCTTGGCGGACCCGCCGGGAATAGGGGATCGAATGAAAAGCTCGCAATTCGACCTTTTGCTCAAAGCCTTTGCCGCTGATCTCGACAAGCGCCACATCGATGCCGTCGATCGAGGTGCCACTCATCAGTCCGGCTACGAGCATGGGGCTATTAGGTTAACCCCAATGCTCTTTACTTAGCGACCACGGAGGCTCGAATCGCTCCCTGGGATTCCGAGCTGGATGCAAAGGTTGTAGGGGCCACAGAAGCTGCAAACAGGCGGCCCCAGGGCGCGACATGTCGCGCCCGTACATGACAAACGGTGCAGTGCGGGGAAGATTCGTTGGTTCCGTCACAGCTTAAGTTACGAGTATTGAGGTTAACCCGCTTTCCCGTATTGCGAAATGATGCACGCAGTCATCAACGCCGATCCGCCGGTGTCGCGGCACCCGACTGCTTCGGACCATCGCGCAATCGCTGTTTCCAGTGCTCAAGAAGGGCAAGCGCCTCGATTGGACGCATCTCGTCCAGGTTGAGGCTCTTCAACTCTTCGGCGATGCCTGGTTCGGTGGGAGTAAAAATAGACACCTGCACCGGCCCGCCCGGGCTGTCGCTCGACAGTTCTTGCGAGACCGTTTGCTCTCCCTGCTCATGCCGCGCCAGAACGGAACGCGCCCGCTCGATGACGCCATCGGGAAGCCCGGCCAGCCGGGCGACTTCGATGCCGTAGCTGCGGTCAGCCTTGCCCGGCGCCACCTTGCGAAGAAAGACCACTCGATCGCCAGCCTCTTTTACGGAGACGTGCAGGTTGACGACGCCGGCGAGCAGATCCGCCAGCTCGGTCAGCTCGTGATAGTGGGTGGCGAAAAGCGTCTTCGCCCGTGTTCGGCCGTGGATGAACTCGACCACCGCCCAGGCGATCGCCAGCCCGTCAAACGTGGCCGTTCCGCGTCCGATTTCGTCGAGCAAAATCAGACTGGACGACGTGGCGGTATTGAGAATCTCCGCCGCCTCGGTCATTTCCATCATGAACGTTGACCGCCCCATAGCCAGGTTGTCGCTGGCTCCGATGCGGGTGAAGATCCTATCGACCACCGGCAGCGAAGCACGCGAAGCAGGGACGAACGATCCCATCTGAGCCAGGATGACGATTAGCGCCGTCTGCCGCAGATAGGTTGACTTCCCGCCCATGTTCGGGCCGGTGATGATCGCCAGCAAATGATCGTCGCTGTTGAGGTAGACATCGTTGGGAATGAACCGCTCGGCTTGTTCGGTTTCGGCCAAACGCTCCACCACCGGGTGGCGGCCAGACTCGATCTGAATCTCATGACCCGAGTTTAGTTGCGGCCGCACGTAGCCATGCTCAGCGGCCACCTGGGCGAAGCAGCGCAGCACGTCCAGCTCAGCCACAGCCGTGGCCGTGGCCCGGATTCGCTTCGCCTGGGCCGCTACGTCGGCTCGCACCTCTTCCACCAGGGCCTGCTCTCGCTCGAGGATCCGTTCCTCCGCTTCGAGCACCTTCTGTTCGTACTCCTTGAGCTCGGGAGTAATGAAACGCTCGGCATTCACCAGCGTTTGTTTGCGGTCGTAGTCGTCGGGCACCAGCGACAGGTTGGCCTTCGACACCTCGATGTAGAAACCGAAAACGTTGTTGAAGCGGACCTTGAGCGACTGAATGCCCGTTCTCTCTCGTTCGCGCCCTTCCATTCGGGCAATGTAGGCCCGGCTATTCTTCCGTATGCCGCGCAGCTCGTCGAGATCAGGGTCGATACCCTCTCGGATCACGCCGCCGGCGGAAACCAGGGCCGGCGGCTCGTCGGCGAGGGTGTTGACGACGCGCTCGCGCACATCGGCCAACTCATCGATCCGCTCGCTGAGCTCTCGCAGGCGAGACGAATCGCACTGCGCCAACAGCGCGCGCAATATGGGCAGAGGCCGCAGCGACGAACCGAGAGCGAGCAGCTCGCGCGGATTCGCCGATCCCAGGGTCACTTTGGCGAGCAGACGCTCGATGTCTTGGATTCGGGAAAGCTCGCGTCCGATTTCCGCGCGGGAAATGGTTTGCTCGAACAGATCTTCGACCCCATCGAGGCGAGAGCCGATCTCCCCGCCGTCCACCGACGGCCGCAACAGCCACTGCCGTAGCAGCCTCTTGCCCATGGCCGTTTCCGTCTGGTCGATGACGCCGAGCAGGGTCGACTGGGCGCGCCCGCCGAACAGCGGTTCAATCAATTCAAGGTTGCGAACCGTCACCAGGTCGAGAACCATGTGGTCCTGGCGGCGGAAATAAGTCGGCGGTTCCAGGTGCTCTAACGACGTGCGCTGCGTGTCGCGAAGATAGTGGAGGATGGCGCCGGCCGCCGCCACGGCGCCGGGGTGTTGGGAAGCTCCCAGCCCATCCAGCGAATGCAATCCAAAGTGGTCGCGGAGGATCCGCTGTGTGTAGTCAACGTCGAAGACCCACGGATCGAGTTCCGTCCGCAGATACGGAGCGTCGGTTGCGCTGGCTTCTGAATCGGCGAAAAGCGGGCCGGCGGAGGGAACGAGGACTTCCCGAGCCGAAAGGTGCTCGAGGAATTTCTCGGCCTCGCCTCTTGGAACCTCACTCATGCGGAACTCACCGGTCGAGATGTCTACGTAGGCCAGTCCCATCTGCTCCTGCTTCTCGACGATGGCCGCCAAATAGTTGTTTTCTCCGGGCTGAAGCAGGTTCAGATCGCTGGCCGTTCCGGGCGTGACGATGCGCGTCACCTCACGACGCACAAGTTTCTTCGCCTTTCGGGCGTCTTCCACCTGATCACAGACGGCAACCCGGTGTCCCTTGGCGATCAACTTGGCTATGTAGCCGTCGAGCGTATGCGCGGGCACGCCGCACATCGGAATGGGTTGGCCCTTCTCCTTGTTGCGGGAAGTTAGCGTGATCTCGAGGTCGCGGGAGGCGACAATCGCATCCTCATAAAACAACTCATAGAAATCACCGAGCCGAAACATCAAAAGACAGTTCGGCGACTGCTTTTTGATCGCCTGATACTGACGCATCAAGGGCGTGGAGGGCTGCTGGGAGACCATGGTTTGGAGTGGGCGAATCCGATTATACCTGAGGCCGGGAGAACCAGTTCGGTCGAGCAAATCGGAGCCGCGAACGCGAGCGGCCATGGCGCAATGGCTGTTACGGAGATTCGGCCTGTCACTAGCGTTCCAGGCTCAGTCCCTTGCTCCCGCACAGCCTTGCCATGCCCGATTCGGAGCCGCGAACGCCAGTGAGCGGCCATGGCGCAATTGTGCAAGAAAACGGCCGCGGATCTGGCGGGTGAGCGAAGCGCCGACAGGAAAAGTGACCCGCCTAGCGCGCCCGCCTAGATCCTATAGTTGAAGCTGACCAGGATCTGTTGTGGACGCGCGAGAAATCGTCGTCGGCGCTGTGGAAATGTGGAAAACTCGGCGCACGATGATCTTCGCTGCGAGCCTGTGGCAGGATGGTCGGACGGCGAGCGGCATCCCGCTGCTACGAATGCTAGATCCGGACAGATCGATGTCTTCGCGTGGCCTCTCGAGCAGCGGGATGCGCTTGGTGTCCCCAACGAATCCTCAGATGGTGTCGGGTAACTACGACTTTACTATAGGACTTTCGCCGAAGCCAAGACCCGCCGCCTCGCCGCGTTGCTTTGCTCTATAGGAGGTCTTTGCTTCATGTCCGAAAACGATGGCACATCCGAACCGTGTTTCACGGCCTTCGTGGCCATTGATTGGGCCGATCGACGACACGTCTTCGCCTGGGAAGACGCAGCCACGGGGCGGCGTCAAACGGGCTCGATCGAGCACACCCCTGAGGCGGTCCAGAGCTGGGTGACCCAGCTACGGCAACGCTTCGGGGGAGGGCCGATCGCGCTGGCGCTGGAACAGTCACGGGGCGCCTTGCTGGCGATGTTGACGCACTACGAGGGCTTGGTGATCTATCCCATCAATCCGGCGATGGTGGCCCGGTTGCGGCAGGCCTTCTTTCCTTCCGGAGCCAAGGACGATCCTCCCGATGCGGCCTTGCTGCTGGATCTGCTGACCCGTCATCGCGACCGTCTGCGGCCGCTGGAGCTCGACACGGTCGAGATGCGGACCTTGCAGTTTCTGGTGGAAGAGCGGCGCCAATTCGTCAACGAGAAGACGCGCCAGAAGAACCGTCTGACGGCGCAACTGAAGCTGTACTTTCCGCAGGTGTTGGCCTGGTTTGACGACATCGACACGGAGTTGGTGGAGCAGTTTTTGCGACGCTGGCCGACGCTGGAGGGGCTGCAGCGGGCGCGACCGGCGACGGTGTTGCGTTTGTTGGAGCGCCATCACAGTCGCAGCCGGCGGCGCAACCAGCAGCGGCTGGAGGGGATGCGGCAAGCGCGGCCGGCGACGCGCGATGGGGCGGTGGTGGCGGCGGCGACCGCAGCCGTTCCGATCCTGCTGGGTTGGATCCGGGTGCTGCGTCAGGGGATGGCCGCGTTGGACGAACAGATCCGCCAGATCACCGCCCGCCACGAGGACTGCGCCGTGTTCGATTCGTTCCCGGCCGCGGGACCGGCGCTGGCACCGCGCTTGTTAGCGGCCTGCGGGACGCGCCGGGCGAGGTTCGCCCAGGCGGCGGAGCGGCAGGCTTGCAGCGGCATCGCCCCGCTGACCCAACGCAGCGGCCGCCACGAAGTGACGCGCTTTCGGTGGGCCGCCCCGAAGTTTGTGCGGCAAAGTTTTCACGAGTTCGCGGCGTTTTCGATCCGAAAATCTGTTTGGGCCAGGGCCTACTACGAGGGCCCGAGGCAAGTCGCATCACTGTGCCGTGCGAGCTCTGGCATTCAAGTGGATCCGCGTCTTGTTTCGTTGCTGGCAGGAGCGCACACCCTACGACGAAGCCCGCTACTTGCAGGCGCTCGCCCGACGCGGCTCACCGCTCGTGGCGTCTCTGCCGGCCGTTGCGGATCTCCGTTGAGTTTGTTGTGGATCGCGGTCGAAAAAATCTCGCCCCGCCTCTTGACAGCACAACTCAGATGGCCACGCTACGGGCTCGTTGGCCAGGGTCTTCCCGTCAAGCGCACTGTGAATGACGCGGACTCCGAAATAAACAAATGGCGTGTCTATGACGCCGATCAACCATTGGAGAAGAATAGAACCCGTAATCAACTTCAAGACGGGTTGAGAACCGTAGAATGCAATAGTTATGAATAGCGACGAATTGACGAGTTGGCCTGCTACGTGGATATATTGTTGCGCACAACGATGCAACGGCCCTTGGTGATCACTTTCACTTTGCCGTGCACCACCACATCGCAGATCTGAGAAAAAAGGAACGCCACCATGCTAGCCAGAAGGCAGCGATGACCCGGCGAGCGGTCTATCTTTCGTCCTGCGAGCCACTAGTCTGTTTGATCACGCTCATTGCCGTGGCGATGATCGAAGAGACATCAGCCATATTTGCCGGCAAGATCATCGTATTGTTCTTCTTGGCCAGCATGCCAAGCTTCTCGACATACTGCTCGGCGACGCGCAACTGCACCGCTTGAAACCCACCGGGCGCCTCGATCGCCGCGGCCACCCTGCGAATTCCCTCGGCCGTGGCAGTCGCAACGGTCGTGATAGCGGAAGCCTCTCCCTCCGCCTCATTGATTTGCTGCTGCTTTTTCGCCTCGGATTCTTTGATGACTTTCTGCTTGTCGCCCTCGGCCGTGTTGATAGCCGAGTCACGATGGCCCTCCGAGTCCAGAATCGTGGCACGCTTTTCGCGCTCGGCCCGCATCTGCTTTTCCATGGCCTCGAGCACGTCGCGCGGAGGATTGATGTTCTTGATCTCGTAACGGAGTACCTTGACGCCCCAAGGTTCCGTCGCTTTGTCCAGCTCGTCCACCAACTGGGTGTTGATGTGGGCTCGCTCCTCGAACGTTTTGTCGAGTTCGATCTTTCCGATCTCACTACGCAGCGTCGTCTGAGCAAGCTGGATGATCGCAAACATGTAATTCCCGATCCCATAGGAGGCGCGCTTGGCATCAAGTACTTTGAGGTACAGGACGCCGTCCACCCCCACTTGCACGTTGTCACTCGTGATGCAGATTTGTTCCGGGATGTCTGTGGCCGCCTCTTTCAACGAGTGCCGGTAACGGATGATATCGAGAAACGGGACCAGAATGTGAAAGCCGGCATCGAGCGTTCCGGCGTATTTTCCAAGCCTCTCAACAATGTATTGACTCTGCTGTGGCACGACCACAGCCGTCTTGGCAAGAATGATGACACCCAACAGGATCATCGCTCCCACCGCGATCAAACCCATATCCATTTTTTCAATCTCCTTTAAGTTCGGCTAGTCTGCTCGAATCCACAAAGTCAGCCCGTCGACTTTTTCAACCCGGCACGATTGGTCCGAACCGACAGGGGTCTCGCCTGCATTCCTCGCATTCCATGTCGTCCCTCGCAGCTCCGCTTTGCCGAAGCCGTTGGGAGCGATTTCGTCTCGCACCAAGGCCCTCTCGCCAACAAGGCTATCTATTTGCGCGTCGCCTGAACCGGCCTGCATCTTCTTTACGAGCGGAGGACGCAAGAACAAGACCGAGAACAACGACAGCACGGTGAAAAGCACTCCTTGCAGCCAGAGCGGCCCTGCCCAGTCGAGAGCGGTCAACAGACCGACCGCGAGGGCTCCGCAGCCGAAGAAAAAAAGGTAGAAAGCACCTGGTGACGCCAGCTCCAAAGCAAGCAGCGCAAAACCCACGACCACCCAGATCCACCAATCCATATTCAGTCCCGCGGCCCCGCGAGCACTGCTTCCATGACCGGTCCGTTATGGCCTTCGCGGAGCCCCGATTGTACTGCTCATACCGCCACAGCGCAACGTGCCGCAAGTTCCCCGTTGAACGCCGATGGGACCGCGGCCAATAAAGGGCGGAGATCAAGCAGCGGAATCCCCAGATCGTTACACGTCTCGGCCATCATCGACTGCGGCCTGAGGACGTAGGAGCGGTCTCGCGAGAGGAGCTGGGAGTCGAACTGAGGGCGGTAGGGGGGCGATCACAACTGTCAGTCGGCTTCCGGTGTCGGCTAGCGAGCTTTTGATCGCCGCCAACTGCTGTCGAAACTCTGCCCGGCCGGAGTCCTTCTAGGGTGGCGCTACGTCCGGCGACCTCTCCCAGGGGCAACTTGATACTTCTCTCCAAGGGACCGCAGGCGGCCCCGTTCCACCTTGCCCAAGGCGTTGCGAGGCAGACTCTCCAAGCGGATAAACCGCCTTGGCGCTTTGAAAGACGCTAAGTGTTCTCGGCAACGGTTTCCCAGGGCTTCCTCATCGAGAGCGCAACCGGCGGACAAGACGATACAGGCGACCGGAACCTCGCCGCGTACGGGATCCTGACATCCCACTACGGCTGCTTCGGCAACTTCCGGCTGTTCTTTTAGAAATTCCTCGATCTCCCGCGGGTAGATATTGAAGCCGCCCGAGATGATCAGATCCGTCTTTCGAGCGCAGAGCGTGTAATAGCCATCCGACGAGCATGTCGCCAGATCGCCCGAGCGGAAAAAGCCATCCGCCGTGAAGGCCGACTTCGTCGCCTCTTCGTTGCGCCAATAGCCCGGAAAGACATTCGGCCCCCTAATCAGAACTTCGCCGACTTCTTCATCCGCCACGGCTTGACCGCTGACGGGGTCCGCCAGGCGGATCGAAACGCCCGGCAAGGGCTTCCCGACCGTGCCGGCCCGTCTCTCCCCTTCATAAGGATTCGAGAGGTTCATCAATGTCTCCGTCATGCCGTAGCGTTCGAGGATGGAGTGTCCGTAATGTTCCCTGAATCGCTCCAGCGTTCGCGCGGGCAAGGGCGCGGAACCGGAAACAAACAGCCTCATGAAGCCGCCAATCTCCCGTGCAACCGAAGTCGGCAGTTCCAACAGTCGCTCGTACATCGTTGGCACGCCGAAGAAAACCGTCGGGCGGAAGCTGAGAAACTCTTCCCCGATGGTCTCCTTGCGAAACCGCTCCAGCAACCTCATCCGGTAGCCCGCCGTCAGCCAGGTGTGCAAACCGTTGCCCAACCCGTGGACATGAAACAAAGGCAACGCAAGCAACAACCGATCTTCTTCCGTCATCCGCCAGGCGGTGATTAGGTTTCGCGCGTTGGCGGCGAAGTTCTCATGGGTCAGAACCGCGCCCTTTGAGCGCCCGGTCGTTCCCGAGGTATAGACGATGGCCGCCGGTGTTCCGCCCTCAGCCTGAGCGCTTGGCCGCTCCGTGGACCGATCCCCAGTCAAGCCGTACAAATCCTCGACCCGATAGAGTATCGGTTCCTCGGGCCCGCTCACTGCCGGCAACAGCTCGTCCTCCAGGTCGGCGCTCGTAAAGACGGCTTTGGGCTCGGCGTCCGCAAGAATGGGTTCGATCTCGCGCGTCCGGTAAAGCACGTTCAGCGGAACGAAGACCAGCCCCAGTTTGATCGCCGCCAGGTATAGCTCGATGAACTCGACCGAGTTCTCGAGATAGACGCCGAGCCGGTCGCCCCGGCGCAGGCCGTCTTCGGCAAGTCGGTCCGCCAGACGGTTGCCGCGGACCTCGAGATGACGAAAAGTGTGCTCTTCTCCGGCGAACTCCAGGGCGACCTCGGTCTCCCGGCCATGAAGCGAGAAGTCAAACAGGTCGGTAAGGTTCATGAGGCCCGCGGAGGAGGCCCCCCGGTACGACCAGACATCTCATCGCCTTCGGGCTTCGGGACAACCCATTGCGCGATGAGATCAAGCACCGTCGCCAGCAACGGCGGGGTTGCTCACGTACGGTCGCAGCAGGAGGTTCACCACAACCATTATCACCGACATGACGGGTAGAAGCAGAAGAGCCGTTCCCAGCGTCGAGAGGTTTGCAACCCAGCCAATGATGGGCGAGCTGACGACCAAGCCGATCCAGCCCGAGGTGATCACGATCCCCATGGCTGTCGCCGTCATGCGCGTGAACACATTGCCGACCATCCCAAGAATGGTCGGAAACATCGGCGCCATCGCGAAACCGGCCAAGAATACCGCCACACCCACCAGTATCGGGCTTCCGGCGAGGAGCATCCCCAGAGTCGTGACCGCCATGGCGATGGACGCGGCCGTGGTAACCGGAATCTCAGAAACTCCCAGCAGCACCCGCGAAGCCGCCAAACGGCCGACGAGCAGGCCCAGGGCGAATCCGAGCGAGAGAATATTCTGCGCGAAATCTTCCTCCGCGCCTTGCGAGACGAGATATTTCACAAGCCAGTTCCACATGCCTACTTCGCAAGCGATATAGAGAAACATCAGCAGGCTGAGCGAATAGAGCGCCGGCTGGTTGAGCAGCCCGCCGGCTTCAGAGAACACGAATCGCCGCTCGCCCGTCGGCCTCGGCATGGCCGTCACCAAGTGAACGAGCAATGTCACGCCGCTGATCGAGGCAAGGAACAAGCACAGGGCAAAGCTCGAATCGAGGGCAGGAATATTGGCCGCGAAAAAGGGCGTCCCCAGGCCGCCCAGCCCGAAGAAAATGTTGAGCAAGTTTAGCGTGGACGAGCGTCTCCCCTCGGCGACGTCGCTAACCAACGCATTTAAGCTCGTCACCAGCATGCCGCCGGCGAGCCCCAACAGCAGCATCGAGACTAGCAAGGCGCCATATCCGCCGGCAGAGGCAAGGCCGGCCAAGGAAAGAGTAATTCCGCTCAGCCCGGCCACGACCCCTGCCTTCTTGCCGCGGTTGTCGAGAATCGGGCCGATCGCGACCGAGGCGATGGCCAGTCCCAATCCCTGGGCAAGGGCCAGGTAGCCGAGCTGAGCCTCGTCGAGACCGAATTTGTCGGCGAGCTGAGGCAGGATCGTACCGAGCAAAGCGGCAATCGAGCCGTAGACGTAGATGGCCAGGATAATGGGAGGAATGAGCCGGGACTTGGAGTAGGTGTCCGTCATGCAATCGAGCTCCGGAAAGAGGGCTGCCCTAAATTTTACACTGCCGCCGGCACGCAGGAGTTGAGAAGAGCATGAAGTTCCGCCCGCGATCATCCCGTTGGGTGGGGCGCCGGCTTGGCCGTACCGCAATGGCCGCTCACTGGCGTTCGCGGCTCCGAATCGGGCATGGCAGGGGGGTGCGAGAGCAAGAAACTGATCCTGGAACGCTAGTGACAGGCCAAGTATCCGGGCTCCTATTGCAGCCATGACCCCTCCGAAGCCAAAGGTTTTCATCCCCTTGGGCGGGCCGTGGGCCCATGGGCACGCCCCGCCGAGCTCCTTGTACGTTTTCATACCGCAGGCCTTGACTTACTACTAGTCTTGTAGTAGATTGAACGTACTTCGTAGTAAAAGGAGCGCATCTTGCCGCCGGGAAAAGTACCGAAACTGACTACGTACGAGTTACAGCTGATGGAGACGCTCTGGGAACTTGGCCTTGCTTCCGTGCGAGAGCTGCAGGAAGCCCTTCCCACGAACAGGCGTCCGGCCTACACGACGGTCCAGACGATGGTCTACCGGCTGGAGGAAAAGGGAGCGCTAAAACGGGTGAAGAAGATCGGCAACGCCCATATCTTCGAGCCTGTGATTACTCGCCAGGGAACACATAGGCGTTTGGTCGAAGAGCTGGTGGAGTTATTCGGCGGATCCGCCCAGCCGCTGATGGCACATCTCGTGGAATCGGGCAAGCTGACCCTCGAGGATGTCCGCGAATTGGAAGCGACTTTGAACAGAATGCAGGCCGAGTCGAGCAGCGAGACGGCACCGAAGCAAGCTGGTGAGCGCAATCGGAGGGGGGGCAAGCGATGAGCGTCCACGCATGGTTTGCCGATTGGTCTTTGAGCTGGTGGCCCTCGTTTGGCAACCACCTCTGGCAAGCGACGCTTTTCGGGCTCGCTGCTTTGCTCGTCACGGCATTCCTGAAAACGAGTCGAGCCCAAACACGCTACCTGATTCTGCTTGTCGCGCTGCTGAAGTTCGGCGTTCCGTCGTCGCTCTTTGTCGCCGGAGTGGAGCAGTTGGGATTCCAGCCTCCTGTCCTGGTTGTCGCCGACGGCATGCCGGAAGGTACCGCCGCCAAAGCGACCAACTTGGCCTTGCGGATGGCCAGTCCTCTTCCCTCGGCTCCGGCTGCCCAGGCCATCGAGAGAGGCGGCCGACATGCTCACAGCGAGATTTACTGCGGCCTGAGCATGTTTTGGCTTTTGGGGTTCGCATTGTTTGTCGCGGTCTGGGCTAAGCGGCGGGTTGGGGTCCTCTCCGAAGTCCGGAAGGCCGAAGTTTTGCAGGACCGACCGGTCTCGGATGCGGTCGCGGGAGTTAGTAAGCAGCTCGGAGTGCGCAGAGAGGTGCAAGTGGGGATCTCATCTCATGCCGCGCAGCCCGGTGTCTGGGGAATCCGGCGACCGATTGTCATTCTGCCCAAAGGAATCACCTCGCAGCTGACAGGCGGTGAATTGCGGTCGCTGTTGACGCACGAGCTGGCCCATGTGAAGCGATACGACAACCTCGTGAGCTACTTGCAGATGCTGGTGCGCGGGTTCTTCTGGTTCCACCCGCTGGTTTGGTGGATTGACCGCCGTCTACTGACGGAGCGCGAAGCGGCTTGCGACGAGAGTGTGATCCGACGCGGCGAAGCGGCGGAAGACTACGTCTCAGGTCTTTTGAAGGCCTGCCGCTTATCGGTGACAGCGCCCGTGGCGGGGCTCTCTCGAATCACGGAATCAAACCTGAAGACCAGAGTGGAGCGAATCATGTCCATCCCCCATCGAAATCCGAAAGTCTTTTGGCAGCGCTGTCTGGTGAGTAGCGCGATAGCCGTGGCGGTAGCGACCTCCGTACTTGCGGGGCTGCTGAGCAATAGGCCGGTATTGGCCCAGGAGACCGCGGCGGCGGACGACTGGCTGCAAACTGCGGTGTCCTACATTCTTACCGACGGTGAAAGAGCTGAATTTGGAGCGCTTACATCTACCGCGGATCGCAAAGCGTTTATCGAAGAGTTTTGGCGCCGGCACAACCCTACTCCTGGAACCTCGGAGAACGAATTCAAGGACGAACACGACAGGCGCGTGGCCTACGCGAATGCCCTCTGGCGGTCCGCTAGCGGATCAGGCTGGAAGTCTGACCGGGGTCGAATTTATATCATCTACGGCCCTCCGGACGAGATCGAGGACCACCCGCTCAAGTTCCAAAGGTGGCGGTACCGGGAAGGCACTTTTGCCAACGTGATTCTGGAATTCTCTCTTTCTTCACTTGAGCTGCATCAGGCCATCGGCAGGGGTGACCTCGCGACGGTCCAGGCCTTGTTGGCCAAAGGTACGGACGTAAATGAACGCGATAACGGCGAAACAGCACTGATTGTCGCAGCGCACACCCGTTATGACATTGTGCAAGTGCTCTTGGACGCGGGGTCAAATGTCAACGCGGAAAACCTCTATGGCCGCACAGCCCTTATCGCTGCCGCTTCAAGGGGCAACCGCGATATCGTGCAATCGTTGCTGGCCGCCGGCGCCGACGTGAATAGCAAGGACCATCAGGGCCATACGGCACTCATCTTCGCGGCAATGATCGGCCACCCCTCCATCGCGCAAATCCTGCTCGCGAAGGGCGCAGACCCCCACGTGGAGACGGAAAGGGGCCAGACCGCGTTGAGCTTAGCGACAAGGAATAGCGATACGGAGATCATTCGCCTTCTCCGGGAGGCGGGAGCGGGCAAGTAGCGGTGGCGCCGCGCCTTGTACTGATGGGCCTCTCACGTACTTCGCCTCGCCACCTGGTGAGAAAAGCAGGCTAGCAGCCCGTGGTAAAAGTGAAGGTCGCGAAAAATCGGGTACAGCCAGCCAATTCGCTTCAGGCTAAGTGCTTTGTTTCTTGGGTCATGACGGGGGGCGAATTGGTGGCAGTCCCCATTTTTCGCTCCTGCATGACTTTTGCCACGGGCTGCTAGGGATTACTGCCCCTCAACATTTCCTGAGCCGCTTCGAGGTTGCGTCGGGCACGCTGATCTTCAGGGCGCATCTTGACTGCCTGTTGAAAGTCACGGGCGGCCTTTTGGTAGTCGCCCAGCAGAAAGTACTCCTGCCCTCGCAGCAGTAAGATCTCCGGGCTCCGTCGCCTTCTTTTGAAAGCCTTGCGGAAGCTCTCGAAGCCCTCCTCTTTGCGACCCAAACGGAGTTGGGCGACGCCCAGTTGGGCCCAGAACTCCGGCACGCGGGGAGTAATTTTGATGGCCCGCCGGTAGTAATCTACTGCCCGGCGGTAATCTTTCAGCCGCGCGTGGGCGAGGCCAAGGTTACTTAGCAGATAAGCGTGATCCCTCGACCCGGCCGGCGCCAGCTTTTCTGCTTCCCTCCAGTATCCGGCTGCCGTGGCGTACTCTCCCCGCTCGTCATAAACCCGCCCAAGATTGTTCAGGGGACGGTACTTGTGGGGTGATTTGGCCGCCGCATCCTGCCACAACAGCAATTCGTCCGACCATATCCGGCTCCTCTTGTAGGTTCCCGCCGAGTAAGCCACGAGCAAAGCGGCGAAGACAACGGCGACATTGCGCCGAGAGGGGCTGAACAGCCACGCCACGGCCACCATCACGACGAGCGAAAAGCCAACGGACGGAAGGTAAAGACGCCGTTCAGCAGCGAAATCCAGCAGTGGAAAAAAGCTCGAAGTCGGCGCCAGCGCAACGAAGAAGAACAGGCCCCCGAAGGCAGCTAGGGGTGCTCGCTGACGCAGATAAACGCAGGCGCCGGCAAGCCCGGCGAGCACGATTAGGCCGAGCCACGAGAGATGGTCCCACAGGGTTTCCGACGGCACGAAGTGCCAATCGACATTCAGGCCAACCGGCACGAACAAGAGCCGCAGATAGACAAAATAGACCCGGAACTGGGTGAACAAATATTCGTCCCACGGCAACTTGAACCCGGCGGAGTCGGCCAACAGAAACGGCTTGATGACGACGAAGAAGCCGGCCACGCCGCCGACAGCGAACAGCGCATAGGTGGGCCAGTTGTTTTTCATCCGCCGCCAATCGCCCTTGGAGAGAAGCAGATAGTCCATGATCAGAATCACCAGCGGCAAGCTGAGCTTGTCTTGCTTGCAGGACATCGCCCCGGCGAACAGCAAACCGACGAGCAGCGCCGTCACCCATCGATGACGCTCTCGCAGGCTCGAGGCGAACACCCCAAGCGCCGCGATGTAGAACGCGGCCCCCAAGACTTCAGGCCGGCTGCTGATGTAGGCCACCGACTCCGTCTGGATCGGAGAGGTGAGAAACAACACCGGCACGCCGTAGACGAAAAGCTCTCGCAACCTATATGGGATGATCCGGTCCAGTCGCTCGGGCGTGAGCAGTGTGTTCAGGAAGCACCACAAAAGCACTGCATTCAAGCAGTGCAGAAGGACGCTTGTGGCGTGGAAGCCGAAGGGATCGAAACCGCCCCAGCGGTGGTTGGCCAGGTAAGTTAAGTAAGGAAGAGGGCGTCCTGAGTTGATGATGGGCTGCCACCGGCCCGTACGAACCGTGCTGTAAACTTCCTTGAGGTCGTAGTCGTCGTACAGGAAAGGGCCCGAAAGGCAAGGGGTATATATCGCCCAGCCCAAGCAAAGCAGGGCGAGGGCGAACCACCAGCGCCGCCGGTCCGTTGCTTTCCGCTCGCCAGCCGGCTGGGCGGAGCTTTCTTGACCGCGGGCAGCAGCGCCGGGCTCGATCGTTTGCCGGGATGGCGAAGCGTTTCGCCGTCTTCGCCTGGCCTCCTTTTTCATGCAATCTTAGTGTAGTCCGCCGGTAGCCCCAATACTCTCCAGAGGGGGTATCCACTTGCTTGGACCAGCCATAAGATGTAGTATTCGGGGATGGCCGAGGAGTCCGGACCGCATCCTATTGGCGGCGTTGACTATCCCAGAACCCTGCCGGAGTTCGACGATTGGTTCTGCTCGGAAGCGGCGTGTCTGGTGTATCTGCGGCGGGTTCGGTGGCGGCAGAGCTTCCGATGCCCGCAATGTGTCGGCAGCGAGGCCTGGCTGACGAACACGGGCCACCTGAAGTGTAGAAAGTGTCGGCGCCGAACCTCTCTGACGGCGGGGACGATTTTTGAACGGACGCAAAAGCCCCTGCGAGTGTGGTTTCAGGCCATGTGGTACCTGACCAGCCAGAAATCCGGAGGGAGTGCGTTGGGGCTTCAACAGGTGCTCGGCCTGGGCAGCTACCAGACAGCTTGGAGTTGGCTCCACAAGCTGCGGCGTGCCATGGTCCGGCCCGGCCGGGATCGGCTTAACGGCTGTGTGGAGGTGGATGAAACCTACGTCGGTGGAGAGGAAGAAGGCGTCCGCGGCCGACAAGCCGCAGATAAGGCGATCGTTGTCGTCGCGGCCGAGCAGGACGGGCGAGGAATCGGCCGCATCCGGTTGCGACGGGTGCCCGACGCCTCGAGCCAGAGTCTGCACCCATGCATTGAAGAATCGGTCCGCCCTGGGGCGGTGGTTCACACGGATGGATGGAAAGGCTACAACAACATCGCCAAGAAGGGCTACACTCACCAGGTCACCATTCTCAGCCCAAGCGACGACCCGGCGCACAAACTGATGCCCCGTGTGCATCGCGTGGCTTCGCTTCTAAAGCGGTGGCTGCTGGGGACACATCAAGGAGCGGTGAGCGAGAAGCATTTGGACTACTACCTCGATGAATTCACATTCCGCTTCAATCGCCGGCGTTCACGGGCGCGTGGACTGCTGTTCTACCGCCTGCTTCAGAACGCCGTACAAGTCGATCCCGTGCCGTACCGTCAGCTCGTGGGAGGGAGTGCGAGGTCCGACCACAACATGTAGCGTATGGTCCAAGCAAGTGGATACCCCCTCTCTCCAGTTAGCGTTTTTGCCCATCCAGAAGCTGGCCGGAGGAAATCTGTTGCGCGATTGTTGAGCGGGGCACCTGCCGCGTTTTCCTGCGCCCCTGCCGGGGCTTGCCGAGTCTGCCATTCCACCCACGGTTCCGCCTTACTAGAGTGGACCCCAAGGCTGAGACAAGCAGTTAACCCCGCTTTTGCCATTCGCTGAAAAATCATTGTGCTGCCAGGCGGCTGGGGGCACAATGGCCCTGGCTGGTGAAGCGGAGGCCGGCTCTGCTGGAGAGCAACCGGCCAAGGAATAGCCAGCCGGAGACTCATCGAAACGATGAGACAGGGGGCGGCCACCTCGCCGCTCCCTGATTTTACCCACCCATCGGATCGATAGATCTCCCCATGCCTCAGAAAACTCATGCCGGCACCTCCCCGCGAACCGCCGAGCGGCGCAGCTGCCGCTCGCATTCCACCGGCGGCCGATACCCCAACGCCGAGTGCAGCCGCTGCTGATTGTAGGTCCGCTCCAGAAAGTCGCCGATCCGTGCCTGTGCGTCGGCCAGGTCGAGATACTCGCTGCGATCCACTTCCTCGCCCTTCAGCGTTTTGAAAAAGCTCTCACAGCGCGCGTTGTCGTAAGGGTTCGCCTTGCGGCTCATGCTAATCCGAATCTGGTGCTGCTCGAGCAACTGCGTGTAGGCCTGGCTGGCATACTGCACGCCGCGGTCGGGTAGTGGGTCAGTTTGAATTCTGCCAGGGTTGACCAGCCTGGTAACGTCTGCCATACTCTGGCCATGCCAAGCCGATCAAGCAGGCCCAAGGATCATGATTTCGTGACCGTCGCCCGCTCGGTAGTCGAGAAGTCCATCGGAGAAAAGCTGACCGGCGAGCCGCTTGACGAGGAACCGAAGAAAAACCCTCATGCGGTCGCGTTGGGACGGCTTGGGGGGCAGAGGGGCGGAAGAGCTAGGGCGGAAACTCTCACGCCTGCCAAACGAAAAGCTATTGCGAAGCGGGCGGCTCTGGCTCGCTGGAAATCTCAGAACTAGTCTCCAATTCCGGCAATAGATTCTGTTGGGAGAGGATTTCATTTACAGTCTGGGATTCTGAAATCAGCATTAGCCTTGGAATGTTCTCAAAATGCTTGCGATTATTGGATATTAACGACAGTGCATGGCGGACCGCGCACGCAGCAATCCATAGATCATTAGCGGCAACAGTACTCCCTGCCGCCGATGTCTTGGCCTTCAATTCAGCATATGTCATGCACAGCTTTTGGTCGAACGGAACGATCACGACAGACCGCAAGCGGACTTTTAGATCATCTACTTTTCTCTGCCCCCAATTACGCGCATGTGCCCAGTAGTACAACTCTGCAACTGTAACGAATGAGACACACATTCGCTTGCCTCTCACATGGGGCTCGTAAAGCGTTCGGCGTGTATCCTTAGACTTCATCAGGAATGAAAACACATCTGTATCAACCAGAACATCGTTGCTGGCGGTGGGAGTTTCCACTATTTACGAGACTCGTATATATCCTGCAAGAATGTGTCTACGTCCTCATCCTCTGGAATACCGCCAGAGAGCACTTTCAGATTACGTAGGGCCTTGACTTCCTGGAGTTGTGCTAATTCGTCTATGGAAAGATTAGCGTAGAAACCCTCCCTCCCCATCTCAAGTGAATGTAGCAGCCTGATGTCATCTACGTGAACGCTTTCGATTCGTTCCGTATAGGAGCGGCGTCTTCCCTTTCCGGTTATCCGGACTGGCTTGCGGAGTAACTCGTATATCAGGTCTTCCTTTTCAGGTTCAAAGGTGCAATTAATAGATGCTCCCACGGCTGGATCAATCCGGCACTTCTTAACTCCCGGCTTGAAATCCGCCTCATCAAGAATGCCGTCAACACTAACTGATGCAACCTCGGGATCACTGAATCGAGCGGCAGCCCGCTCTTTTGTTGAACTATCAACCATCGCACGATTTCTTTTCCGACGCTTGTGGGCTTTGGAAATCCATTCGATTCGATTTATCCCATGCGGCTCAATGACGCCACTAAACTCATAGACAGCTCGGAGCACGCCAGGATCAATCTGCTTATGGCCGCCATTCCCTAGAGAATGGAAAACGTCGCCCAGTTCACTCACGGCGTCCTCTACCAAAGTCGGAGCTTCTGGTAATGGCACTTGTTGCTGAGCTGGAGAGAATTGCAGGCGCGTTGATCCTCCCTTCACACCCACAAGTTCCAAGGTGCAACTTTTCACGATGGTCGCATTGGCCGGTCCTGGATGAAGCGTCCTTTTGCCCTCCAGTGCCTCAGCTTGCCGAAGCACAGCTTTTTGAGCTTGTTGGCAAATTTTGATAAGCTCAGGAAGCGGAATCCTGCCCCTGCGGATATTAGGACCGCTAACTTTTAACTCTAAAACGGGACGATCACCCTTCATTCGCTCCATCGCAACTCAATTATAGGCCATTATTTCTTAGAGGAGGTAAGAAACGTTCGATAAAGTTCTTGACAATGCTAGCTCGCTCATGTATAATGGTCAGTATGAATAAGTTGACCATATCCAGACGCGTTCAGATCGTATCTGCCCTAGTCGAGGGAAATTCTATTCGCTCAACAGTCCGCATGACTGGCATCGCTAAAAACACGATCACGAAACTGTTGATGGAACTCGGTCCTGTTTGCGAAGATTATCAGGACCGGGTTCTTCGCAACCTTCCTTGCCGACGTATCCAGGTGGATGAAATCTGGAGCTTCGTAGGCGCAAAAGATAAGAACGTCCCGCTTGATGAAATGGGCAAAGGCCGCGGTTCCGTCTGGACTTGGGTCGCACTGGACGCGGATACGAAATTAATCCCTTCTTGGTTGATCTCTGATCGTTCGGCAGACGCCGCAACGATTCTAATGCGTGATCTTGCAGGCAGGCTACGATACCGCGTTCAATTAACCACCGACGGCCACAAAGCGTACCTGAGCGCCGTAGAAGAGGCTTTTGGAGCTGATATTGACTACTCGCAGTTAATTAAGATTTACGGCAATTCGTTGGAGGTGGATACCCGCTACAGCCCAGGCGAATGCACCGGCTGCAAGCGCGAGCGCGTTATCGGCAGACCCGATCCGATCCACGTTTCGACAAGCTATGTCGAAAGACAAAATCTCACGATGCGTATGTCCCTGCGCCGGTTCACGCGCCTAACGAACGCTTTCAGTAAGAAAATTGAGAATCATGCGGCTTCGGTTGCGGTGTTTTACATGTACTACAATTTCGCGCGCATCCATCAGACATTGCGTGTTACCCCGGCTATGGCTGCTGGCGTTACCGACCATGTTTGGGAATTAGAAGAAATCATAAGGTTGATACCAGATCGCATGCCTGGAAAGCGCGGCCCGTACAAGAAAAGAAATTCAAACTGACCCACTACCCGCGGTCGGAATGATGTACCAGCCCGGGCTGCGGCCGCCGTTTGGTCAGTGCCATCCGCAGCGCCGCCAGCGGCAGCGAGTGATCCAGGCCGGTTCCCAGCTGCCAACCAATCACCCGGCGCGAGTACGCGTCCAGCAACACCGCCAGATAGACGAACCCCTCGTGGAGCCGGATGTAGGTGAGGTCGGCCACCCACAGCTGATTCACCCCGTTGAGAGACAGCGTCGGCGCCAGGTTCGGGTACACCGCCAGCCCGTGTTGCGAATCGGTCGTTACGACGAACTTGCGTTTCCGCCGGCACAACAGGTTCTGTTCCCGCAGCTGGCGCTGGACCCGCTTGCGGTTCACCCGCCAACCGCGCCGCTGCAGCTCCTCGCGGATGCGCCGGCTGCCATAGCTGCGCCATTGTAGCGCCAGCTCGCGGATTTGGCGGCCTAGCTCCCGCTCTCGCTCGGCGGGCTGCGACGCACTCCCCGGACGGTAAAAACCGGCCCGGCTCAACTGGGCGAGTGCGCACATCCTCTGCACGGTCAGCTTTGTCCCACCGCTCACTTCCTTCTCGATCTGTTCGTAGACGTTGCGCCGCCAGGCAGAGCCCGCAGCAGGCGCTGTTCCTCGACACGCTGCCAGGCTCGCTTTAAAAAATCGATCTCCATGGCCTGCTGGCCAATCTTGCGTTCCAACTCGGCCTCGCGGCTGGGAGGGGGGCGCTTTTGGCCCTGGCCGGAGAAGGCGCGCTCGCCGTGCGTGCTCAACTCCCGCCGCCAACGGCGCACATCACTGGGATTCATCTCCAGCGCCCGGGCCACTTCGTTCACCGACTCTCCCACCGCAATGCGGCGCAGCACCGTCAACTTGAACTCCTTGCCGAACTTCCTACGAGACTTCTTCATGGCTCCAGTTTCTCCTTTCGCCCTACGAAAGGGGTTAACTGGCTGTCTCAAATCCTGGGTCCACTCCAAGGGCTGATCGCCCTGGGCTACTATCCTACGCCCCTCCGGGGCTGGACCGGCCTTAACTAACGAGTATTTGGGCTAGGCCAAAGGCCGCGAAGGCGTCAGGCGCCGGCCAGGGTCTCGAGTTCCGCCATCAACTCGCGATATTGTTTGCGGGCACGCTCTAGCGAGTAATCCCGTTCGACGCGGGCGCGCCCGGCGCGGCCCATTCCGATACGGCGCGCGTCGTCATCAAGCAACTGGTGAATGGCCAGTGCCAGGCGGTGCTCTTCGCCTTCGCCGGGTTCGACCAATACACCACACGAAGGCGGCAGGGCCTCTTCAATGGCGCCGGCACGGGAACTCACAACCGGCGTTTGCATGGCTAGCGCTTCTACCAGAACGAGGGGAATCCCCTCCTCACGGGAGGTGATCAGCAGCAGCGAAGCGTCGGCCAGCGTCTGCCCCATATCGTCGATGTGTCCAACCAGGCTCACCCTTTGGGCTAAGCCCCGTGTGTCCAGCAATCTCCGCAGCCGCTCCTCTTCGGGCCCGTCTCCGGCGACCACAAAATGGTAATCGCCGGCTGGACGCAACCTCTCGAGTTCCATCGCCACGTCCACCACCAGCCGGGGGCGTTTTCGACGAACCAGCGCTCCGGCGAAAAGGACAACCTTCGTCCGCTCAGGGACGTTGAGGCGGCGCTGAAGTCGGCCTCGCTGGTAGCGACCGGAGTCGAATCGCGCCAAATCCACTCCATTTCGAATCAAACGGATCTTTTCCGGCGGGGTGGCCATGTCGATCAGCCGTTGCCGGCCGGCTTGGGAGATAACGACGCGCCGGTCGAGATGCTCGGCGACTTCCAGGGTTGCTGAGAAAAAGTCCCAGTCCTGATCGACGTTATGAAGAATGTCGATCGCGACCACGCCGGACCGCTTCTTCTTGATCGCGGGAAGAACACTGTAGGCGGCCGAGGAATTCTGTATGACCAACACATCGAAGGCCCAATTCAGCGCCATCGTATACAGGAATCTTCGGCTTTGCTCCGCCGGTGCAAGCTGTGCGGCGTCCCAGACGTGGTCCACGTACTTGTCCCAATCGGGCCGCAGGCGAGAGTCATCCGATTGAGTAGCGATCAAGAAAACTTCGTATCGTTGCCTGTCGAGCCGGCTTGCGAACTCGAGCAAGACATTCTCCGCTCCGCCGAACCCCAAATGAGGTATGAACAATGCCAGCCTTCGCCGGTCCGCTCTAGGTTGCGGAGGTATGTAGTCGAGCCTCTCGATCAACCCGCCGTCGATGAGAACGGATTTGGGCTGAAACTGGAGATAGAAACTCAAGTCAAAGACAGGGCGGCCCGCGATGTCGTTGACGCGCTCCTTGAAGCGCAACGGTATCAACCGCGTAGCCGACCGCAGCGGGTGTTCGAGCCAAGCTTCCCAGGAGAGGACCTCAGCGTTTTGCAAGTGATGGAGGAGCAGGTCGAGAAGCGGGGCGATTCCCGGTTGCGGCTCACGCGGCGGATCTTTCGACCCCGCACGGCTAGGGTCTATGCCGGAAGGATCCGGTGGAACGGGTTTGCGGGCTTTTCCTCCGGTGCTTGCCGGGGCCGGTGCAAGATCCCGACAAGCCCAAGGCAGACGCCGAACTTCCCCTGATTCCTTCGGCTCCTCGCGGGCCACGGCGTCGCGCGAGAGACCCAACGGTCCGGCGCACTCTCTCACTGAGGGAGGGGGAGCGTCTCCGGTGTCGGTCCACGTCACCCAGTCAGCTGTCTGCAACGCCCAGATGCACTCTTCGGCGGCTTGTGGGAGCAACGGCCGATCTCCCCTCATCCACAAAAAGCAGTCCGCTTTCGATTTCTCGAGCGCCGTCTTCTCATCGACGTTGAGCAGGACCTGGTAGTCGCGGACCGTTTGGTTTTCAAACGACGGCGCGGCGGCGACGTCAACAACGAAGCAGATTGACGGCGCCCATTCTCTCTTGACCCTCAGCCGGCCTTCGGGGGAGAGCAGGGCAGGCCTCATCTCGCACATATGGGCCCAGTTTGATTCGTGCCGCTCAAGCCCGCGATAGTGATGTCCGCGGCCGTGGGTGCGATAGGCGAACAGCGTCTGGGGGATATAGTGTCCGTACCAACCCTGCTCCCCGAGGTGTAGAGAGAAATCCCAGTCTTCGTAGCTCCAGCGAAGCCACTCGTCATAGCCGCCGACTTCTTCCCACGCTTCCCGGCGAACGAAGATGCAATGGGCCATGAAGTTTTCGTTCAGCAGCCGATAGAGGCTGTACTCGCCGGGATATTCGATGTAATTCCTGTCCCCGAAGACACGGTAGTCGAAGTAGGCGAAGCCGGCTTCGGGGCGTGTTTCCATCTCCGCAAGACAAACCTCGATCATCGTCGGCGCGAGCAAATCATCGCTATCGAGAGGGACAACGTAGCGCCCCCGGCTATGGCGGAACCCGGTGTTGCGCGCGGCGGCCGGTCCACGGTTTTCTTGGTGATGGACGACCGTAACCCGAGGCGACTTTCGCTGCTCGATGTTTTCCAGGATTCCCAGACTCTCGGGGTCGTCGCTGCCGTCATCGACGACGACGATCTCCCACTCGGCGTGGGTCTGTCGCCTGACGCCGGCGATGGTCTCCTCGACCAGCGCCTTCGGATTGTAACAGGGGATAACGACAGAGATAAGATCGGATGCGGACATCTGCGCCTAGGGGATTACGGTAGCAGAGTGACGAAACCAACTGCGGTTCCGGGACTAGCCCGCATTTCTCACCACGTGGCGAGGCGAAGTGCGGGAGAGGCCCGTCAGTACAAGGGGCGCGCCGCTCGGCGGCGCCTGATGCTGAGCTCGATTTTCCGCCATTTCCTGCCTGGAAGGATCCTCGGCAGCACCTCCTGGGTCACCGAGGCGATCTAGCAACTGCGGTTTTTAGGTTCAAACCTCTTGGCCGGCGATGACCGGTCATGCGACCGCCGCGACACAGGTTGGCTTGGGGGAGCTTACGGGAGCTTACGGATCAACTCGTACAGCCGCTCCCAGGTGTAGATGCCGGTGTTGTGGCCGTCGCTCCAGAAGATTTGGATGGCGTAGCGGCCGACGGGGTCGATGCCGGCCGGGTGGACGTCTTCGGGTATTGAGCTGTTCTGAAGGCGCTTCACTCCGGTCAGCTCGTCCACGCACATGGCGCAGGGGCACTCGAGCCGGAGAAAGCGGGCGGGGTAGACGACTTCCGTTCCGTCGTGCCAGCGGATTTTGACATCGTGCTCGTTCGCCCGGGTGATCTCGACGGCGCGGGGGGTGTTTTGTTCGCTGGGGGGCATTGGAAACCGGCTCGCTGTTACTTCAGTCCTTGGCTAGCCCCAATACCGTTTACTTAAGCCGTGACGGGACCGACGAATCTTTCCCTGCTTGGCGCCGCTCGTCATGTACGGGCGCGACATGTCGCACCCGGGCACGGCATGCCGTGCCCCTACATTTCCAGGCCGCCAACAGCAGCATGCTGTGCCCCTTCCAGCGCCGCCCCAACCTCGTTTTCAAAACGCCAAACTCGAGGGGCGCGACATGTCGCCCTGGACAAGCGGGATCGCTTGTCCCTACGTGAGTCGTCACAAGCCGCGGCAGTAGGACATGTCGCCCCGAGAAGCCGCCTGGCTGCCCCCTACCTTTGCGCCCAGCTCGGAATCCTAGGGAGTAATTCGAGCATCCCTGGTCGTTAAGTAAACGGTATTGTGCCTAGCCCTACAGCGCAGGTCAAAACGAGATTTTCACCAGGTCTTCCGCTTCGGCGTTGATGTTGCGGATGCTGACCTGCGCAGCGAGGTTCTTGGCGGCCGACGTGAAGGCCTGAGCGGCCGGGGATTCCGGGTCTTCGAGTACGATCGGCGTGCCACCGTCGGAGGTCTCACGGACACTGGTTGCCAGAGGCACTTTGCCCAGCAGCGGCATTTCCCACTTCTCGCTGATCTTTTCGGCGCCCCCGCTGCCGAAGATGTATTCGCGTTCCCCGGTCTTGCGCGATTCCCAGTAGCTCATGTTTTCGATGACACCCAACAGGGGGCACTTGAGCTGGTTGAACATGATAATCGCTTTTTCGGCGATATTGACGGCCACCGGCTGTGGCGTCGTGACGATCACGGCCCCGGTAAGGGGGATCCGCTGGCAGAGAGTGAGCTGCACGTCTCCGGTGCCGGGAGGGAGATCGACGATCAGGTAATCGAGCTCGCCCCACTGGACCTGGCCTAGAAACTGCTCGATCATCTTGGCCAGCATCGGTCCCCGCCAGACGACCGCTTGATCGGGGCGAACAAAAAAGCCGGCGGAAATCACGCTGACACCATGGCTCGAAGGGGGTGATATTCCACCACGCTCCGGCCGTAGCCCGCCCGTGATACCCATAATCGTTGGAATGCTGGGGCCATAGACGTCGGCGTCCATCAGTCCCACGCGGGCTCCGGTCTGAGCCAGCGCTACCGCCAAGTTGGCCGAGACGGTCGACTTTCCGACCCCGCCCTTTCCCGAGCCGACCGGGATGATGTTGCGCACCTCGGGGAGCACAGCTTGACCCGCCGGTCGATGAGGCCGCACTTCGGCAGTCATGGTCACGTTGACGGCTTCCACGCCGGGAATAGCGCGGACAGCCTGTTCAGCCTGGTCGCGGAGCTGATCTTTGACCGGGCAGGCCGGCGTCGTCAGCTTGATGGTGAAAGAGACGCGATTGTCGCTCACCTTGAGGTCCTGGACGAACCCTAGAGACACGATATCCCGGTGAAGGTCAGGGTCGATAACGGCCCGGAGCGCGTCGAGAACCTTTTCTTGATCAGCCATCCCTGCCTCTATCCGAAATGCCGACTAATGCTTTGATCGCCGCTGCGCCCAGCGGTGAGAACTACAAGACTGCTGACATAGGAATCCATTTCTTTTTCACTGCGAAGAAGATCACTCAAAGTGGTGCGCGCAAGAACTTGGTCCACCACGGTTTGGACACCCCGCCACAGCGAGCGGATGGAACAATCGACGGAATGGGTGCAAGTGTCCTTATTGCCTGCGTGGCGGTCGCAAAACTCCACTTCGAACAGACGTCCGCCCAAGACGGCCAGCGCTTGACCGACAGCGATTTTCTCCGCAGGATACGCCAGCCGATACCCACCGGCCTGGCCGCGTTCACTAGTCACCAGTCCAGCGGCGCGCAGGACACGCATGATCTTGGCGACATAGGGCACCGACATGCCCTCCCCCTCGCTGATTTCCGGAATCGTCATACTGCGGCCGGAACCCTCGGACGCCAGCCTCAGCAGGCATCGCAGTCCGTATTCTTCTTGCGAGCTAAAATACATGCCGCACCGCCTTTCGGTCGTTCCTCACAGAATGTTCATCACCAACTTGGCCGAGTCGTTCATCTTCTCGGTGGTCCAGGGTGGATCGAAAACAACCTCGACCTCGGCCGATTCGACCCCTTCCGCCTTCTCGGCCGCCGTTTTGACCTGCACCGGCAAGGACTGCGCCGCGGGACAGTTGGGCGCCGTCAGCGTCATCTTGATCGCGACATCACCTGCCGGTTCTACCTGGATGTCGTAGATCAAACCGAGATCGTAGATGTTGACCGGGATCTCGGGGTCGAAACAGTTCTTCAGTTGTTCGACGATTCGTTCTTCGACCGCGTTTTTCTCTGCCTCGTCCATCGGTCCATCCTTAGAAGCGTCTGTCGCCTTATTCCGTCGTCGCCACTTGTTCCCCGCTATGGAGGGCATTGCGCAGCGTGTGCCAGGCCAGCGTGGCGCATTTGACCCGGGCCGGGAATTCGTTAACCCCGGCGAAGACGGCTAGCTTGCCCATACCCGCCCCGGCGTTTTGCGAGTCTTTCGGTCCGGTCAACATGTAATGAAACGTCTGGAACAGCGCATCAGCTTGCTGCAGCGTCTGCCCTTTCAAGGTCTCGGTCATGAGCGAGGCCGATGCCGTGGATATGGCGCAACCGGAACCTTCGAATTTGGCATCACGGATCACGCCGTCCTCGACTTGTAAGAACAAGTTGAGCTTGTCGCCGCAGAGAGGATTGAACCCCTTAGCGCAATAGTTGAAGTTTTCCGGCTTCCCGAAATTACGGGGACGCTTGCTGTGGTCGACGATCAACTCCTGGTAGAGTTCCCGCAAATCGAACATCAGGCGAAGAACTCCTTTACCTTTCCAATCCCGGCGGCCAGGGCGTCGATCTCTTCCCGCGTGTTGTAGAAGGCAAGCGAGGCACGTGTCGTGGCCGCCACGCCGAATCGCTGCATCACCGGCTGTGCGCAGTGGTGGCCGGCTCGAACCGCAATTCCTTCGCGGTCAAGGACGGTTCCCACGTCGTGCGGGTGCACACCGTCCAAGACAAACGAGACCACGCTTGCTTTTTCACGTGCCGTGCCGACCAGCCGGACACCGTCAATCGCCGAGACAGCTTGCGTCGCGTAGGCCAGCAAGTCTTTCTCGTAAGTCGAGATGCGGTCTAAACCGATCGCGTTGAGATAACGGATCGCCTCGCCCAGCCCGATTGCGCCGGCAATGATCGGCGTACCGGCTTCGAACTTGTAGGGCAAATCGTTATAGGTCGTCTTTTCAAAGGTGACGCTACTGATCATGTCTCCGCCACCTTGATAGGGCGGCATCTGCTCAAGCCACTGCCGTTTGCCGTAGAGGATGCCGATGCCGGTCGGCCCGAAGAGCTTGTGGCCGGAGAAGGCGTAAAAGTCGCAGTCAAGCGCGCGAACGTCGACTTTGATGTGCGGTACGGCCTGCGCTCCATCGACTAGCACAGGGATATCGCGCCCGTGGGCAATTTCAATCAACGTCCGCACCGGGTTGACGGTGCCAAGTGCGTTCGAAACCTGAGTGACGGCCACCAGGCGCGTTCGCTCGCTGAGTAGTTTTTCAAACTCATCAAGCAACAGTTCCCCGTCGTCGTTGATCGGCGCCACCCGAAGACGGGCGCCGCGCTCGTCGCACAGCAGTTGCCAGGGGACGATGTTCGAGTGATGCTCCATGGCGGAGATGACGATTTCATCCCCGGCCTGAACGTATTTTCGGCCGTAGCTTCCGGCGACAAGATTGATCGCGTCGGTCGTTCCGCGCGTGTAGATGATCTCGCCGCGGTCGGCGGCCCCGAGAAATCTTTGCACTTCGCCGCGGGCATCCTCGTAATCGTCGGTCGCCCGCTGGCTCAACTCGTGCACGCCGCGGTGCACATTCGAGCAGTCTTGCTCATAAAACCTTCGCATGGCGTCGATCACAACGCGAGGCGTTTGCGCCGTTGCCGCGTTGTCGAGATAGACCAGCGGTTTGCCGTGGACGCTCTGGTCGAGCGCGGGGAAATCACGCCGCAGCGCGGCGGGATCCAGTTGCCGGATCACGTCGGCTTCCGAGGCGGACAGGGAAGCAGGAGGTATCGCTGTCATGCATCCTCCTTAGTCTCGACGTTCGAAGACAGCCACCGCCGCAGGTCGCTTTCCAGGCGATCGCGCAGGGTCTCGACTTGGATGCGCTCCAGGATGTCGGCGGCAAAGGCGTAGGTCAGCAGACCGCGCGCCGCGGAGTGCGAGATACCGCGCGAGCGCAGGTAGAATGTCGCGTCTTCGTCGATCTGGCCGACGGTGGCTCCGTGAGAGCAGCGCACGTCGTTGGCAAAAATCTCGAGCTGCGGCTTGGTGTTGATGGCAGCGTTTCCCGAGAGCAGCAGGTTCTTGTTGCTCTGGAAGGCATCGGTTTTCTGGGCGTCCTCGCGAACCATAATCTTGCCGTTGAAAACAGCCGTCGAGCGGTCGTCGAGAACCCCCTTGTAGAGCTGGTGGCTATTGCAGTGGGGATGGGCGTGATCGATCGTCGTGTGATGGTCAACGTGCTGGCTGCCTTTGACGGCGTAAAGCCCGTTGAGAGTGCATTCACAACCTTGGTCCGCGAGCACGACGCGGTAGTCAGCCCTAACCAGCCGGCCCCCGAAGGAAAGCGAATGCGAGACGAAGTTACTGTCACGGTGCTGCCGGACGTAGACGATACCGGTGTGCCAGGCTTGCGTGCTCTCCCGCTGCAGTTTGTAGTGCTCGACGCGCGCGTTCTCGCCGGCCACGATTTCGGTGACCGGGTTGCTCCAGTAGGGTTGATCCCCCAGCGCCAGATAGCTCTCGATGAGTGTCGCCTGAGAATCGCGGCCCGCGCGGACGAATACGCGTGGATGAGACACTTGGTCAGGGTGGCCGGCCGAAGTGAGGAAGACAATATGAATCGGCTTGTCGAGAACGGCTCGCGCGGGAATCTCGACCAAGGCGGCGTCCTCGAGAAAAGCCGTGTTGAGGGCTACGAGGGCATGATTGTCGACATCGGCCAAACACGTGAAGTGCTCTTCAAGAGAGCCGTCGCCGACGGAGATCTCTTCCGACAGCGTGCCTACCTGGACGCCGTCTGAGGAGGCCTCGGTTCGCGACAGCGCCGCATCGAAACACCCGTTCACGAATACGAGCCGATGGCCCTCCACTTCCGCCAAGCCTGCCGATTCAAGCTGCGCGGTGGAGATTCCGTCGGGCACAGGTTGGGCCAACGGCGGCGACTTTCGAGCAAGCGGGGCCAGATTCGTGTACTTCCACTCTTCATTGCGGGAAGTCGGGAAGCCGAGCTCCGCGAAACGCTGCATCCCCAAACAGCGACGAGCTGACAGCCATTCCGGCTGGGACGCGGCACCGGCTTTGCGCAGCTTTTCGAAGCTGCCCAGGTAGATGTCCAAGTTTTCCGCAACCGCAACCATCGCTTCCACTAATCCTTCGCTTTAGACGCCCACGGGGTGCCCGTTCGGGGCGGATTCTTCGACCCAGCCGTAGCCTTTTTCCTCCAGTTCCAGCGCCAGGGTCCTGTCACCCGATTTGACGATACGGCCGTCGGCGAGAACGTGCACGTAGTCGGGAATGATGTAGTTGAGCAGCCGCTGGTAATGGGTAACGACGACAATGGCCCGTTCAGGGCCGCGCAAAGAGTTGACGCCCTTGGCAACTTCCTTTAAGGCGTCAATGTCGAGGCCGGAGTCGGTCTCGTCGAGTATAGCGAGCTTCGGCTCCAGTACCGCCATCTGGAAGATCTCGTTGCGCTTCTTCTCCCCGCCGGAGAAGTCCGCGTTGACCGGGCGGTTCATCATGGAATCGTCTATGCCGAGAAGCGCCATTTTGTCTTTCGCCAGTGCGAGGAAGTCCACCGCGTCGAGGTCCCCCTCCCCGCGATGCTGGCGGATGGCGTTGAGCGCGGTTCGCAAAAAGTAAAGGTTGCTTACGCCGGGTATTTCGACCGGATACTGGAAGGCCAGGAAGATGCCTTCTTGGGCCCGCACTTCCGGTGCGAGCTCCAGCAGGTCCTTGCCCTGGTAACTCACTTCGCCCGATGTTACGTCGAAGCTTTCCCGCCCGGCCAGTACCTGGGCAAGAGTGCTTTTGCCCGAGCCGTTGGGGCCCATGATGGCGTGCACTTCGCCTGGCTTGACCGAGAGGCTAATGCCTTTGAGGATCTCGTTGTCGCCGGCTTTGACGAACAGATTCTTGATTTCCAGCATGTCTTTACTTCACTCCGTGGGAGCGGATGTGCCCGGCAATCTAGTAGCCCGTGGCAAAAGTAAACCGTCGCGAAAAATCGGGTACAGCCAGCCAATTCGCTTCAAGTTAAGTACTTTGTTTCTAGGGCCATGACGGGAGGCGAATTGGTGGCAGTCCCCATTTTTCTCTCCCGCCCGACTTTCGCTACGGGATCTCAGCCCACGCTGCCTTCCAAACTGACTCCCAGCAGCTTTTGGGCCTCGACGGCGAACTCCATCGGCAGCTCGCGGAAGACTTCCTTGCAGAAGCCGTTGACGATCATCGAAACAGCGTCTTCGTTGGAGATGCCACGCTGCCGGCAGTAGAAGAGCTGATCTTCACCGATCTTTGAGGTCGTGGCTTCGTGTTCCACCTGCGCGGTCGAGTTTTTGACTTCCAAGTAAGGGAACGTATGGGCCCCGCACCTGTCGCCCATCAGCATCGAGTCGCACTGTGAAAAGTTGCGTGCTCCGGTGGCGCCCTTTTGGATCTTGACCAACCCGCGATAGGAGTTCTGACCGTAGCCCGCCGAGATGCCCTTGGATATGATCGTGCTGCGGGTGTTTTTGCCGATGTGGATCATCTTCGTTCCGGTGTCGGCCTGTTGGTGGTTGTTGGTGACGGCCACGGAGTAGAATTCACCGACGGAGTTGTCGCCGATCAGGATGCAGCTCGGGTACTTCCAAGTGATCGCGGAACCGGTTTCCACTTGGGTCCACGAGATTTTGGAGTTAACGCCGAGGCACTTGCCGCGCTTGGTGACGAAGTTGTAGATGCCGCCCTTACCGTCCTTGTCGCCGGGATACCAATTCTGGACGGTCGAGTACTTGATCTGAGCGTCGTCGAGCGCTACCAACTCGACGACCGCGGCGTGCAACTGGTTCTCATCACGCATCGGCGCCGTACAGCCCTCCAGGTAGCTCACGTAGGAGCCCTCTTCGGCGATGATTAGCGTGCGCTCGAACTGGCCGGTGTTGGCGGCGTTGATCCGGAAGTACGTGGACAGCTCCATCGGACATCGCACGCCCTTGGGGATAAAGCAGAATGATCCGTCGCTAAAGACCGCCGAGTTCAGCGTGGCGAAGAAGTTGTCGGTATAGGGAACGACCGAGCCGAGATACTTTTCAATCAGCTCGGGATGCTCCCGCACAGCCTCGGAGAAGGGGCAGAAGATGACTCCCATCTCGCTGAGTTTTTCTTTAAAAGTGGTCGCCACCGAGACGCTGTCGAAGACGGCGTCGACAGCCACGCCGGCCAAGGCCTCTCGCTCGCTGAGCGGAATGCCCAGTTTCTCGTAGGTCTCGAGCAGTTCGGGATCGACTTCGTCTAGGCTCTTGGGGCCGTCTTTGCCCGACTTGGGAGCCGAATAGTAAACAATGCTTTGGTAGTCGATCGGGGTGTAGCGGACGTTGTGCCAGTCCGGCTCCGTCATCGTGGTCCAATGTCGGAAAGCCTTCAGGCGCCACTCGAGCATGAACTCGGGCTCTTCCTTTTTGGCCGAGATCCAGCGGACGATGTCTTCATTCAGCCCCGGCGGAGCTGCGTCGGCCTCGATGTCGGTCACGAAGCCATACTTATAGTCTTGCGTTGCCAGAATTTCGAGCTCACTTGCTGGAGTACTCATTCATCTCCTCCGCAGGGTGTATGTTGGTGATCGGTCTCCCCCGGGGACGCAATGAGCACCGGTAGTGGGGGCTCATTAGCTACGTAGAAGACCAGTGGGGCCTAAACTATACAGACAAGTACAGTTTACTACTTGAAGGCTACCAATACTGTACCAATTTGTCAAGAATGCTGACCGGCGCGTGTCAAGAGGCAATAGAGATGTCCCCGGCAGGGAGGCAGTAGAAGTGTCCCCTGTTGAGGAAGAGAGATGGGAGAGAAATCGTCGTCGTCGGGGCTGTGGGCATGTGGAAATCGCGCAGCGATTTCCAAGGGACGGTGGGAAGGGTGGAAAACCCTTCGTAGCGGCTCGAACCCCGCTCGCTGCTTCGCGAGGTTTTCCACCCTTTCCCTCCGGCCCGTCATTTCCACAGCCCTCCCGCCTTCGCCGCGCGTTTGGCCAGCGGCAGCCCCGGCCGCCCAGGGTGGTTCGCCGCCGGTTTGTGCGGCCGCGGAGCGACTCGTGGTTGCGGCTCGGGACGCGCCTTCGGCGGCGGCTTGGCAATCCCGGCAAAGGGCACCGTACGTCCCTGGAAACGCACTCGCAACTCGCCCTCCCGGGTCTGCTCAAGCGTCACCCTTGCCCCGGCTCCCAGGCCCTGATTCCGCTTTGGTTTCCACGGCCAGAAGCGATTCTCGAAACGCACTACCCGGTCGTTCGAGACCACCCGCTCGGCCTCCCAACAGAACACCCACTGCAAGTCCAGGCGCTTCGATAGGCGCCGATGAAAGTCCGCTCCTGCCGCCGGCCGGCCGGCCAACTTGGCCTTGTGTGCGTCCCGATACTGCTCGTCCACGTAGCGGTTTGCCGCCTCGTAATCGGCCATGCCTGCGAGCCGCATCTTCTTGCTCCGGCGGTCTTGATGCGTTCCGTGGTGGCGCTCGACTCGGCCTTGGGCTGGCGGCGACGAAGCGGCAATGATGCCACTGGCGAGCTGGGCGCACAGGCGGCCGAACGGCGTCTCGGGCGGGATGCCTGCGATCGCTTCCCGCGACGTCGGCGGGCGCTGGTAGACGTTCTTCCAGTCCCCGTACAACGCCCGTGGAACGCCCTGGCGAGGCACCCCAGCTGGGAGTAGATCGGCGGCCGCCCAGGTCGTTTCCTGGTCCCAGAAACGGCCCAGCGCCAGCCCGGTCGCATCGTCGACGAAGTTCATCAGGCAACCTTTCGGTCCACGTCCCTCGAGCCCCTGGTGGTGCGAACCGTCGACCTGGATCAACTCGCCGAAGTGAGCGCGACGTTGGCGTCGGCGGCGGTGCGGTTTTCGCTTGCGGCGGCGGCTCCACAGGCCGGCGGCGAGCCTCCCACGCCGCCGGGTCCGCACGGAGACTTCCAGATCCTGGCCTTTCTGCAAGGGCTCGGCCGCCCGGGTAGGCCCGCAGCGCTCGTGCGGCCCGCCCCCGTAGTGTGCGCGCACGTGTGGTACCACTTGCCGGCGAAACGCAGCGGGCTTGGCGCGGTTCGACACACGGCCCACGTTGCCGTGCACCAGCGCTTGCGCTCCCCCTGCGCTGTAGCGCTTCTTCCGTCGCTTGGCTGGGCGCTAGCTGCCCTGCAGCAACTGCGCTGCCTCGCTCAGCTTCAACTCGCCTCGTTGCACTCGGCCCAGTACTTCGCCGCGCCTCAGTTCCTTGTGGCTCATCCCTGTCCTTCCCCATCTGGGATCCTCCTTCGGATCCCAGAGTAGGGGACATTTCTATTGCCCTCTCAAGGGGACATTATCATTGCCCTTCAACACCAGAAGAGTTATCCAATACAGGATGAGCCTGAAGGGGAGGTTTGTTTCCAACACAAGATGAGCCTGAAAGTGAGTGGGACGAAAGGGTACAAGCTGCTGGTGAATGACGATCACTATGCAGAACCTAGAGCGGCTTACCCTGGCCGAGATGCAGGAGTTCCTGGCCGGCAGTCGAAGCATTGGCTTTGCCAACCAAGGGCGGGAGCAGATTGATCGCTGGGTCGAGCGCGTTTTGGCGGCGCGGCACTACGGACGGCTTGGCAAGAGGCGGAAGGGCATCGCGCGGCGGTTTCTGGCGCGGCTGAGCGGGTTGAGTCGGGCCCCGTTGACGCGGCTGATGGGTCAGTGGCTTCGGCACCGCCGGATCGAGGCTCGACCACCTCGTCGGCGCCGCTTTCCAAGTCGCTACACACCCCAGGACATCGCCTTGTTCGCAACCCTCGACGCTGCCCAGGAGGGACGGTCGGGGCCGGCGTCACGACGCATCCTCGAGCGCGAGTATCAGTGGTTCGCCAACTCGGCGTACGTCCGCCTGGCCCCCATCTCGGTCTCCCACCTCTACCACCCGCGGCGCTGCCGGGCTTATCGCTCGCAGCGGGTGGTGTTCGATCGCACTCCGACACGACAGGTCGGGATCGCCGAGCGGCGCAAGCCCGCTCCCCAAGGACAACCCGGCTATCCGCGCCTCGCTACGGTGCGCCAGGGCCACGGGGACAGCCGCCCGGGGCGGTATCACATCAACGCCGTCGATACGGTCAGGCAGTGGCAGGTCGTCGGCTGCGTCGAGACGATCTCGGAGCGGCACCTGGTCCCCGTGCTGGAAGCGATGCCGCACCAGTTCCCCTTTCGCCCGCGCGGCTTCGCCACCGTCGAGATCACCGCCCGAGGCCGACGCCGCCGTCGCTACCGCGCCGCCGACTACCGCACGCCCTACGAAAAGCTACTCGCGCTGCCCGACTGGCAAAAGCACCTCAAGGACGGCGTCCGCTACAGTCAGCCAATTTCGCGTCCGGATACGCCCGCAAGTTGTGGCTTCTTTGAAGGCGCGAAATTGGTGACAGTCCCCGCCACGGGCGGCCAGCGTGTTTTGGGACGGAAAGCAGCTAGCCCGCATTTCTCACCACCTGAGGGTCGAAGCACGCAATAGGCCCGCCATTACTGCGCTGCGCTTGCCGGCCGTGCTCAACGTACTTTCCCGGTCCGACGCCGAATGGAAGTCGCTGCTTATTTCGGTAGCACGAGATACGAGTGGGCCAGGCTGCACCCGCAAAAGTACGCCTCCGCGCGCCTAGTATTGACGGTCCTCTCACGCACTTCGCCTCGCCACGTGGTGAGAAAAGCGGGCTAGACCTTCGTTCGAAAACGAGTCTCGAGAAGCGACAACTTTTCGTCCAGGGAGAGCTTACTTTCGTGGCTCGCCCGGCGTTGCTTCTGCTTCGTGTCGGGCCCGAAGGATCTCTTGGCTAGCGTTGTTTCCCGCTGGGGACCCTTGCTACGTTTGCGCGCCGTCTCTTTCGGTTTCGCATCGCTTGTCCGGCGCGGGCCAGCGGCTGTCCGCGGCTTGCGAGCGGGGCGGCGAGGCTCTTTTGTCGACAGGGAGATGCGCTTGCCGTTTTCCTGCAGGGCCAGGATGTGGGTTGTGATGCGGTCACCGGCCTTTACCGCCGATTTCGACTCCTTGTCGAGTTTGTTCGACAGTTCGGAAATGTGCAACAGTCCGTCCTGTTCGGCGCCGATGTCAACGAAGGCCCCGAATCGAGTGACGTTGGTGACGATGCCTTCCAGCTTCATGCCGACCTTGAGTTCGGCTGTGGAACGCGGCTCGATGAGCACCTGAGGAGGCTCGAACTTTCCTCGCGGATCTCGAACGTCGGGTTTGAACTCCCGAACGATCGCCCGTAATACCTCAAGGGGGTATTGGGCATTCGCAAATTCTGCCAGGTTGAGGTTGTCGAGTGCTTCGGGTCTTTCCAGCGCTTCCGCCGCCGTCACCCCGGCTGAGGACAACATTCTCTCGACAATCGGGTAGGCCTGCGGCGAGATCCCCGTCTCGTCCAAGGGGTTTTCTCCCCCCCGGATGCGAAGAAACGGGACCGCTTGCCGATAGATCTTTTCGCTGAGACCAGGGATGTTGCGCAGTTTGTCCCGGCGCGCAAACGGACCCTTGCTTTCCCGGTATTCAACGACCCGTTTTGCTATCCGTTCGGTGAGCGCCGGTGCGACGGCCAACAGCTCGGCGGGGGCGCGATTGATGTCAACTCCCACCCGACTGACGCAAGCTCCGGTCACGATGCGAAGTCCTGCGCGCGATCGGTTGGGATCGACAGTATGGAAATGGGGTCCCAGGCCGAGCGCGCGAGGTTCCACCTTCACGAGTTCGCCCAGGGGGTCCTGTAGCCGGCGAGCCAAACTGGCGGCGCCGCGGACCGTGACCTCGACCCCCGGCAATTCCTTCCGAGCGGTTTTCGACGTAGCGTAGATCCAAGTTCCCGCGTCGCTAACCCGAGTAAAGAAAACGTCCTTGACTTCCGCCTCGCGGATGGCGGTGCGCAAGGCTCTCTCGAGCTGCCTCACACCAGGGCCGTTGGCCACCGCGATGGCGGCGGGGTTGTGTTTGCTGATCAATTCACTGAGATTCACCGGGACCGGGCGAGTTGCCTTTGGCTGCTTGTTTGGGGCCACTCCACCTGCAGGCGAGGATTCGGTCGGCTGTGGGGCGGCTCCGTCGGCTTCGTGGTTGCCCGCGGTCTTCTCGCTCGGTTGAGCCTTCCCGGGTTCGTCGCTCTGGGAGCTGGGTTTGTCCTCTGTCGAAGGCTCGCCTTCCGTGGGTTTTACCTCGCCCTCCGATGTGTTTGGCTCGGTTTGGAGTGCGACAGTCGGCTCAACGCTCTCCGTAGGTGCGTTAGAGGCGTCCGGCTCGGATTCCTGGGCCTTTTTATCGGCAGGCTTCGCGGAAGTTGCCTGCTTACCGTTGCCGGCTGCCGGCTCGCTGGAGGCAGGCTGCGTTCCCTTTGTTCCCTGCCCGTACTGGGACACAATTGCGCCTTCGGCGAAGCTGCCGTCCGCACTCACGACGGCAGCGCGCCACCCGCCGGAGCGGGCGGCTTCCAAGCCGATGACAGGAATGGGGCCGGCGGCGGGAGTCAGCAACAAATTGCGCAGGTTGTTTTCGTAGAAACGAACCGCCTCGCTGTCGGAGTGTTCTTCCAGATACTGCAAGACCTCGTTCCGAAAAGCCGGCCCTAGAACTTCGGCATAGGCCTCCTTGACCGCTGCCTCGAGGTGCAGACAGAACAGGGAGGTTCGGCTCTGCAGCAGGCCATCCAGCAGCAAGCTGATGATGGGCGCCTCGGGTAGCACCACTTCGCATCGCAATGCTCCTTCGCGTACCGCTTGCCGGATGGCCAACTCTCGCCGCCAGGAGACCTTGCCGACCTTAGCCCGATATCCCAACAGCGGGTTGATCCGTTTCTTGACCGCGGGATCCGCCGAAGCCTCGTCCACAGGGTGTACGACGATCTCCGACTGCTTAAGAATCAGAGAGCGTAAGTCGCGCCGGAGCGCGGCGTCTTCACCGAGCCGGCTGGCAACGATGTGGCGAGCTCCTCGCAATGCTTCGTCGACGTTACTCACTCCCCGTTCGGGGTTGACATAGCTTTCCGCCGCGTGGCTGACGTCCGCGGTTTCAGGCTCTTGTTGGCGGAGGAATTCGGCCAGCGGTTCGAGACCACGTTCTATCGCCTCGTCGGCCGCCGTTCTTCTTCTGGGCTTGAAGGGCAAGTAGAGTTCTTCGAGCTCGCGGCGGTCCGTTACCGACTCGATTCGCTCGCGCAGCTCGGGCGTGAGACGGTTCTGCCGGCCGACCCTACTGAGAATGGTGATCCGACGGTCTTCAAGGTCCAGGAATCCCTGAAGGCGCATTTGCACCCTAGCTATTCGCTCTTCGTCGAGCCCCGCCGATACGTCGGGCCGGCAGCGGGCGATGTAGGCAGGGTGCAAACCCACCTCCAGCTCCTGGACCAACTTCAGAAGGTCCGTAAGTTGGATGCTCGCTTCTTCGGCTACCTTTAAATAGGCCGGGGTCGGAAGTCCGGTCAGGGCCTTCATAAAGCTACGGGGTCAGGTAAAGAAAACGCCTTACTGTATCATAGTGGAGTGACTCGGGCCTTGAGGATCGGCTCGCCAAGTCGGGCCTTTTTGGTTGGCGCGATGCTGGCTTCCCCGGCCCCCGGGCAAGTCATCGAGTTCCTGTCGAACGGCCTCTCCTATCAGGCCTTGACGCGCAAGGGCCTCACCGTGATGTACGCCCCTCTGCAGCTGGCGGTGGGAGACTTTGCCGTCCTTCAGGTGGCCTTCAGCAATGGCAGCGGTCAAGACTGGCTGTTGCAGCCGACCGATTTCTTTTTCCAGTCGGATGACGGCCGACGGCTGCAAGCAGCTTCGGAATACACAGTCATTTACGAGTTGTATCGCAGCGCGGGACGCAGCGAGGTCATCAAACTGCAAACCGCCTATGAGAAGGCGATTTACCAGAATCAACGCATTCGCTCCAACAATGGCTACGAGCAGCGCCGCCGGTCGGCTCTCGCCTTCGGCCCGAAAGGGGTCAAAGCGGCTGCCGCGGCATCGGCTATCGCTCTGGTGAGAACAAAACTACGCTCGGGTGATTCCACCGACGGGGCCGTCTTCTTTCCCAAGAAAGGGAGGGATCTTGGTGCTGGGAGGATTGTCGCCCGGATCGGCGATGAGACGTTTGAGTTCCTCCCCCGCGGCGCGCGGTCTCTAGGTTCCAATTGATACTCAGTAGCCCGTTTCATAAGTTCGGTCACCTATCTCTAGTGCTTACTATCATGAGTTAGCGTGTGATTGAGAAAGAGGTCGCTGCCGAACGTTAGCCTTGGTCCATTCGAACGGGGCGGCGTTTTTGTTGTGCGCTTGGACGAAGCGGTTGATGGCCCGGCGTAGTTCGTAAGGGGAGGTGAAACTGGCCCCGCGCAACGCTTTACGGCTGAGAATACTGAACCAGATCGATCTCGACCTGGTTGAGCCAGGAGGCGTAGGTGGGCGTGTAGTGCAGGTGCACGTTGCGGTGGCGTTTGAGCCAGCGATCACGTTTCGGCTTGTGGGTGTTGAGGTTGTCCAGCACGACGTGCAACTCAAAACCTTGGTGGAGATCGACCAGTTGATTCATGAAGTCGAGAAACTCACGCCGTCTGCGGCGCCGGTAATGCCCGGCCGTGACCTGGCCGGTGGCGACCTCCAGGGCCGCGAACAAGGTCGTTGTGCCGTGGCGCTTGTAGTCGTGCGAGAAACCTGTCAAAGCCTTGCCGTCGGGCAGTCTGAGCCAACCCTGGGCACGCTCCAGGGCCTGCATGTTGGGTTTTTCGTCGACCGCCAGCACGATGGCGTTGTCGGGCGGGTGCAGATTAGAGTCCCACGATGTGGGCGGCTTTACGCGAAAATTCGGGATCGCTGGAGAGGCGCCAACTACGGCGCCGGCACAACGAGATGGCGCGCCGACGCAACACGCGCCAGACCTGTTGGTCGCTGACATCGCCCAGCGCCGCGGCCAGCCGTGGGGCCGTCCAGGTGGCGTGTCCGAAAGGCGGCGTGTTGTCCAGCTTTTGCAGAATGCGTTTTTCGGTGTCGGCGTCGTATCGCCGCGGCTTGCCGGGTCGCGCTTCATCCGCGAGTCCGGCCAGTCGTTGGCCAGCGAAGCGCGTACGCCACTTCGACACTCGTGCTGCCCGCGTACCCAACTGGGCGGCGATCTCCAGGTTCGACACCCCTTGCGCCGCTCCCTCGCGGTCGCGGCTCGGAAGGCTCTGCGAACAAACCACTTCCGGACCGGATGGCGATCGGTACGATGTCTGGGGAAAGGGCTTTTTAAATAGGCGAACTTTTGATACCAAGCACTAGCCTCAACGCCCGCCACAGAGGCCCGATCGCCACTCCAGGCGCACCGGAGACGCCGGCATCACCGCTTGTAGCCGATCTTGCGCAGTAACTCCTGTCGTTCTTCGACATCGGCTTGCTGCTCGATTCCCAGGGGCGAAGACCCATCCACAACACCGAGCACGCCCCGCCCTTGTGCAGTCTCTGCGACGATCACTTCAAGCGGGTTGGCGGTAGCACAGAAAACTCGCGCGACCTCCGGGCAGTCTTTGATGCGATTCAAGATATTGATGGGGTAGCCGTCCTTGATTACGATGACGAACACATGTCCGGCCGCCAGGGCTTTCGCGTTTTGAGCAGCGACGTTCTTCAGCTCGTCATCGTTGCCCTCGACTCGGACCAAACGCGCCATCGAGGCCTCGTTGAAAGCGATGCCGAATTTCATCCGCGGCGCCGTCCCCACGATGATTTCGTAAAGGTCTTCAACCGTCTTGATGAAGTGGGATTGCCCGAGGATCAGGTTAGCGCCCTCGGGAATCCGCATCCTAACCGTTTTCAGTTCCACCGTGACCTCCCGCAGCCGGCAGTCCGAGGTGTCGGATTCAGCTCACAATTCCTTCCGGCAAGCGGTATCCGTGATCTCATGCCGCCAAGATACGATCGTGTATTGCTCGGCCGCGCAGGGAAAGGGTAACACGAAGCGGCGCCTGAGCGAAGGGCATGCGGCGGCCAAAATTCCGCGGGAATCGAGGGCCAAATTCTAGAGTCGAGAGCGCCGGTCCCGCTCGCGCCTTCATGTACGCACGACCTTTCCCCGCATTGCGCCGTCTGCCATGTACGGGCGCGACATGTCGCGCCCCGCGCCCTGGACAAGCGGGATCGCTTGTCCCTACTTGAGTCGTCACAAGCTGCGGCGGTAGGGACCGGCGATCTCGCCGGTCCAGGGGTCCGACCTGTCGCCCCGGGGAGCCGCCTGGCCGCCACTCTCCGTGTCCCGACAACCTTTGCGCCTAACGCGGAATCCCAGCCAGCAAGTCGAGCATCCCTGGCCGCTAACTACTTTCCGGCGCAAAATACGCGTAGCGCTCGGGGCGGGGACTGTCACTAATTTCGCGCCTTCAAAGCATCAACAACTTACGGGCGCATTCGGACGCGAAATTGCCTGACTGTCCCCAGCCACCACGCAGTTTCTCCTTTTTGCGCCGGAAAGTAACGTAAGTGAAACAGGTGGACAAGTTCTTCATCAGCCTCTCCCCGGGCGGCCTCGTGAGAACACACATCGTTCACAGGTTAGGACCACTTGACTGGTCATAATGGTCAATCTAGACTAAAGGTATGGAAGAGCGGACCATCGCCGCCACGGACTTCAAGGCCCGCTGCCTGCGCTGGCTCGACCGAGTGGCCGAAGAAGGGCGTGGCCTGACCATCACCAAGCGCGGGCGTCCTGTCGCTAGACTGGTCCCCATCGAGTCGGCCGGCAAGCCTTTAGCGGGAAGGTGGGAGGGGCGGGTGAAAGTCGAAGGGGATGTCGTCTACTTCGACACAAGCTCGGAGTGGGAAGCCCTGCGGTGACATGTTGCGATGCCGTCATTCCTTTTGGACACACACATCCTGCTGTGGTGGACCTCGCAGCGTCGCAGGCTGACCAAAGTACAGCAGAACACGCTGGCGGCGGTTCAGGAGCGGGGTGATTCCGTCGCCATCAGTGCGATTAGCCTATGGGAGCTGGCAATGATGGCGGAAAGAGGCCGAGTCATCCCTCCCATGCCCCTCGACCTCTGGTTGGCCGAGATAGAGCGCGATCCTGCTATCGCCGTTTTCCCGCTGAGCGGTAGGATTGCCTACGAGAGCGTCCGGCTGGACGAGGGCTTTCCCAGTGATCTGGCGGACCGGGTGATTGTCGCCACCGCGCGTTGCCACGCGCTGCAGCTTGTGACCTCCGACAAGAGGATTCGACGCTGGGGCGGCGTCGCGGTCCTGTAGTGGGGTTGTTTTTCTCCCAGCGCTCAGCCCACCGGCTCTCCGTCAGTATCGACAAGCATGATGTCGCCGAAATCGAGTTCTCGGAGACCGCCCTCGATCTTGGCGCGGTCCCCGACGACGATCCAGACAATGCGATCGGGTTGCACGATCTTTTCCGCGGCCGCCGAGATGTCGCCTAGTTCTAGACGGCTGATGTTCTCCCCTCGACGGACCCATTCGTCTTCCGGCAGACCGAATTCGATGATCTCGCTAATTGCTCCTCTGAGCGCGCTCTTGGTTTCCAACAGTCCCGGCAACTTGAGGATTTGATTCTTCTTGGTTTTCTCCAGCTCCTCTTCCGAGGCGGGCCGTGGCCCCAGGATTCCGCGCAGCTCCTTGTCCAACTCGACCATCGACTCTTTTGTCTTGTCGGTCTGTACCGGGGCGGTCACCAGAAACAGCCTTTGACCCTTCGCGTCGGTCAGGCGACTACGGGAGCCATAGGACCAATGTTTGTCCTCCCGCAGGTTCATGTTGATTCGCGAAGTGAAGGATCCGCCGAGGATGCGGTTCATCGACTCGATGGCGAGCCGGTCGGGGGTGTTGAGGGGAGGAGCGAGGAGTCCTCCGATGATCGACGACTGCCCGGCGCCGGGCCGATCGACCAGATACAGGACGCTGCTCTCGCGGTTAGCAACCGGCCCAACGTTTTTTACCGGTGGTGCAGCGCGATCTTGCCAGCCCTTCAAATTGCTTTCGAGCTTGGGGAGGATCTCCTCAAGCGTCGTGTCGCCCACGACGATCAGAGTTGCGTTGTTTGGCTGAAACCACGTTTGGTGAAACTTCTCGAGATCCGAACGGGCTATCGCGCGGACGGACGCTTCGGTGCCTGAGCCTGTCAGGGGGTTCCCATAGGCGTGGGTCTTTCCGAACAAGATCCCCGGCAGCAGCCTCCAGCCGATCGAGAAGGGGTCGGTCTTTTCCTGTGCGATGCGGGCCAACCGCTGCTTCCGCAACCGTTCCAGCTCCGATTCCGGAAAGACGGGGTTCAGGATGACATCCGCGAAGATGGCCAGCGACGGGTCGAGGTTTTCGGTGAGCGCCGAGAGCGTAACGATGGAGCTATCAAGCCCGGAGGACGTGCGCAATCTGGCGCCGAGCTTGGCCAGTTCCTCGCTGATTTCAAGCGATGAACGTGTTGCGGTCCCCTCGTCGAGCATGTCCATGGCGAGACGCGCCAGGCCCGGCGAGGCGAACTGGTCGGCGGCATAGCCTGCGTCGATCAGCAGCTCGAACTCGACGACCGGCGCCTCGCGCCGCTCGGCCACAACGACTTTTAGACCATTCGAGAGAGTCGCCTTGCCGAGATCGGGCCACTTAAGGCCGGGAGGCTCAGCCACATCGGGAAGCTTGGAGCGATCAGCGCCTTCCGTTTTACTCGAGAACTCGGGGAAAGGATGAACCTCGAGGATGTATACGCCGTCACTGAGCCACCTCTTCGCGGCTTCGTGGAGGTCGTCCGGTGTGGCTGCGGCGATTCGTTTGAGAGTCGTTTTGTAGAAGTCCGGACGGCCGCCGTAGACTTCGTTCGAGGCGAGAATGTCAGACTTGCCGCCGAACCCGCCGATCCTCTCAATCCCTCGAATGAAGCGGGCTCGGTATTGTGTCTTCACGCGTCGCACTTCGTCTTCCGTCGGTCCCTCTTTAATGAAGCGATCGAGCTCCTCGTCGAGTGCGGCCTCAATCGTTTCGAGGGAAACGCCTGGCTGCGCGGTGGCCTGAACGTAGAATTGGCCGCCCACCGGGCGAGGGCTGATATAGGCGGAGGCATCGGTGGCGATTTGGTCTTCGTAGACGAGACGCTTATAGAGACGGGAGTTCTTGCCCTGGCCGAGTACGTCGCTGGCTAGATCGAGGTAGTCTGAGTCAGCGCTGCCCCACTCGGGAACGTTCCAGACCTTGTAAATTCGCGCCTGCGGCACGCGGTCTTCAAGCGTCTGACGGTGAGCGCCTTTCATCTTGGCGATCCAGGCTTTCTGTCTTGGCACAGGCGGGCCTGAAGCGATGTCTCCAAAATAGTGTTCGACGCGCGCCTTGACGGCATGGGGATCGACGTCGCCCGCGACGGCAATGACGGCGTTCGCGGCGCCGTAGTAGGTCTTAAACCACTCTTGGACGTCTTCGAGCGAAGCGCCGTCAAGATCCTCCATCGAGCCGATTACCGTCCAGGAGTAGGGGTGTCCTTTGGGGTATGTGTTTTCGGTGATGAGCTCGTGGACTTTGCCGTAGGGCCGATTCTCCCCCTGCCGCTTTTCGTTTTGGACTACACCACGTTGCTCGTCGAGCCTGGCCTGATCGATGGCGCCCAGCAGGTGTCCCATGCGGTCGGATTCCATCCACAAGACCAGGTCTAGGGCGGGCGTCGGGACGTTTTGGAAGTAGTTCGTTCGATCGCTGCTGGTGGTCCCATTCATGTCGGTCGCTCCGACCTTTTCGAGCGGCTTGAAGTAGTCGTCGTTGTAGTGTTCGGAGCCGTTGAACATGAGATGTTCAAACAGATGGGCGAATCCGGTCTTGCCGGGTCTCTCGTTCTTCGAGCCAACGTGATACCAGACGTTGACAGCGGCGATCGGCGCCTTGTGGTCTTCGTGCACGATCAACGTCAACCCGTTGTCGAGGACGAATTTTTCAAACGGAATCTCTAGATCTTCGGCTTGCATAGGGGTTAGCCAGATTAGCGTAGCAAGGACGAGCACGCATCGACAGATTTTCGAAGCTAGGTGAAGCCAAAGCAGCATTGACGGCTGCTGAGGTGAGCAAAGAACTCTCGCAATCATATGAGTCCCTCCGGTCTGGGTTTTCTGCGTTTGCAACGGGTGTTCCGATATTTAGCCTACAGGTGCCCGCCACAAGCGGCAACGCACCGGCTGTGAGAATCGTCACGTTCCCCCGGTTCATAGAGGTGCCTCGTATTGGAAGTGGCGCAGAGGAAGATCATGTCTCGGCGTCTACGCCCTGCGTGTACTCCTGATCGATTTCCTTTGCGATTTCCTGCAGGTCGTCCACCTTACCACGCACGAAATAGACATAAATAGGCGCACTATCAGGATCAAGTCTTGAATGCTCGCCGGTGAGGTATAGCTCCAGCTCCCTTGTCGGCTGGTCAAGTTCCTCGAAACAGTGCGACAGGTGGCTCGACTCGTTGAGAATACCGCGTTTCTCAAGCGCCGCCTTGAAATCACAAATTGCCTTTCTTATGCTCTGTATTCCCCAGGCACCTAGTGGCGCTTCATGTGGGTCACTGCCATGCGCTGCAAGAGAGAGCTTTTCAAACATGTAGCCTAGTGTCGGCGGGAATATTCCGATCAGTTTCTCGCCCTTGCACTTTTCCCGATGCTCTCGCTCCCGTACTTTGAGCGCTTCCCATACCTCCTCAAGTACACGAGTGACTACGGCGTGTTGTTTCTGTATGAGTGCCATAACATCTATGTCCTCGAAATTAGTCTCGCCCGTTTCATACTTGCTCATGATCGTGAAGTGCGTCTTCGTCACGGAAACCTGAACGATGAAGTGCGAGCTTGCCGGAATGCCCTTCTTCCTGCTGCCTTTGCGCTTCGTAGGATGGCCGATAGCTCTGTTTCTTACTTCTCGGATCTCTTGCAGGTCCCGATCCTTCTCGCTGGAAAGACCGAATGCATCAACAAGGTCCGAGATCGCGTCCTGTTGCACGAATAGCGACTGAAGAATTCCGTAGATCAGCAGGTAGCACGCACCTTTGTCTTCTGAGCCTGGTTGTTCGATGTAGGCGTCAATCGCCATTTCGGTGTCGTCTAACGCATCCATCGAGCTACAGAGCATGAACCACAGCCGCTTGTTTCGCAGTAACGGGTCCAGGCGCCGTGGGTGTTGGATGAACTCCCGGATCTTTTTGCGTAGCTCGTAGATTCTTGACTCGTGGTATGGCACTATACTTCCCAGTTTAGGAATAAGATACGGCTATGGGTAAAGCAGACTGCGGTAACACGATTCTTGTGGCGGCTTTGCTTGGTGGTTGCCACGCGGGACGGGAAGTGCCTTCTCCGCCGGGGACCAGGATGGAAATGCTCGAAGAGACGCTGCATGGAGTTGCAGTCGCCGACCCCTACCGCTGGCTAGAGGATGAGTCGAGTCCCGAAACCGAGAGTTGGGTGAGGAAGCAATCAGCCTACTCGCGGAGCGTCCTCGATGCACTGCCCGGCCGAGGGAGAATCCGTCAAAGGTTGACGGCAGTGCTGGGCACAGGATCGGTGACTCGACCGGAAGAAGCGGCGGGGCGGTACTTTTATTCCAAAAAGCAGGGGGATCAGAACCAGCCAATCCTGTACGTAAGAAAGGGCATAAACGGTAAGGATCGGGTGCTGATTGATCCCAATGAACTGGGCACGGACGGAACCGTCACGGTGGACTGGTTCTTTCCCTCCCAGGACGGCCGATTGCTTGCCTACGGCATGTCTTCCGGCGGTACGGAAACGAGCGACTTGCACATCCTCGAGGTTGACAGCGGCGAAAGCGTCGGTAAGCCGATCCCGAAAGTCCGCTGGGCTAACCCACAGTGGCTCAAGGACGGCTCGGGTTTCTACTACACGCGGCCCCGCGAGCCCGAGGGTATCGGTCCCGGCGAGGAGGTCTACCATCGGCGCGTCTTTTACCACCAACTGGGCGCGAAGTGGTCCGAGGATAAGCTGATTTACGGCGAGGAGCTGAAGAAGGAAGAAATGCCCTACGCCATCCTTTCGCCGGACGAACGCTATCTATTGCTCGATGTTTTCATGGGGTATGGCAAAAATCGCCTTTACGTGAAGGACCTGCGGCGGGACCGGATCATCACCATCGCCGATGACGGAGAGTCGAGCTATACGGGGGAGGTCGTCGGCGAGACGCTGTTCGTCCTCACGAACGCGGGCGCTCCTCGATACCGAGTCTTCCAGGTGGACCTCGGAACGCCGGATCGCAAGCATTGGAAGGAAATCATTGCCCAGAGCGATGCCGTGATCGACTTCATGAAAGTGGTCGGCGGCAGGTTATTTGTAGGCTATCTACGCGACGCTCATTCGGAACTAGCGGTTTTCTCGTCGGACGGTAAGCCACAAGGGGAGATTCCCCTGCCGGAACTGGGTACGGTGGCTGATTTCGACGGCAAGCCGGACCGGCGGGAGGCGTTCTTCGAATTCAGTTCTTTTACCACGCCGCCGACGGTTTTTCGTCTCGATCTGACGATTGGTCCCGGCAATCCGGAGTCGCTTGAAGTCTGGAGCCGGCTCGACGCGCCGATCGACCCCGGCCGGTTTGAGTCGCGGCAGGTTTTCTACCACTCGAAAGACGGGACGCGCATCCCGATGTTCATCATTCGCAAGAAAGGAGTAGGGAAGGATGGTAGCGCCCCCGGTCTGCTTGATGGTTACGGGGGTTTCAATATCGCCCTGACGCCCAACTTCCGGGCTTCGTTTTTCCCTTGGATCGAGGCTGGGGGCGTGCTGGCGATCGCCAATCTCCGCGGAGGCAGCGAATACGGCGAGCAATGGCACCGGGCCGGTATGCTGGACAAAAAACAAAACGTCTTTGACGACTTTATCGCCGCCGCCGAGTATCTTGTCGAGCAGCGATACGTCGATCCGAAAAGGCTCGCCATTCACGGGCGGAGCAACGGGGGCCTGCTTGTGGGCGCGGCGATGACCCAGCGGCCCGATCTGTTTCGAGCTGTGATCTGCGGCGTGCCGCTGCTCGATATGGTTCGCTATCATCGCTTTCGCATGGCGAGGCTGTGGATCTCCGAGTACGGCTCAGCGGAAAACGCGGACGATTTCCAATGGCTCCACGCCTACTCGCCGTATCATCGGGTCAGGGATGGCGAATCGTACCCGCCGACGTTGATCTACACCGGCGCATCGGACTCCCGCGTCGACCCCTTACACGCTCGCAAGATGGCCGCACGGCTGCAGGCGGCGAACGCTTCCAAGCATCCTATCGTGCTGCGGGTAGAAACGGGCGCCGGACACGGTCGCGGCAAACCGTTGAGCAAAACCGTCGAGGAGTGGACGGATATCTGGAGTTTCACTTTCGATCAATTGGGGGTTGAGTACGAGTGATGGACCCCGGACCGGTGGTTCGGAGCCGCGAACGCCGGGGTGCGGTGGAGTCGTCGTGACAGGAACGTGTTGGTCGCATCGAATAGGTCAGTCGCAACCTTGACCGCAGGCTCGCGCCCGCGGCTCGGCTTGACCCGGTTCAACCTGAGAAGTCCGCCTTGAGGCCGGACGATGTGCGAACGGCGCCGCACCGCAAGGGTGCGGTCGAGTGGTCGTGGCCACAACGGGGCTTCGCATTGACTGTCGGCGAAACAATTTTTCCAACAACCCGGTTTCGAGGACGTAGGGGCCCGTTTGCCGCGCCGAAACGGTAAGATTGTGATTCGGACGTTTGCGGGTCGGATGCGGTGCTAGCGGGCATCCGGAACAAGAGGTCGTCCATGTGGATAAGCCAGAAGTACCGGAAGCTTTTAGAACAAGCGGAGAAGGCCGCCTACCGGGCTCCCATGCCTACCCAGATGGTGTCGAACGGCGAATACATGCCCTTGGCGCAAACGGAGGCGCAGAGAGAGGTCGAAGAGCGGCTGAAAGCTTTAGCGGACACGCAAGGCAAGAAGCTGGGGCTCGACCGCCGGCAGTTCCTTCAAACCAGCAGTGGGATGGCCACGGCGTTCCTGGCCATGAACCAGGTGTTCGGTCCGCTGTTCCAAGTCGAGCGGGCGGAAGCCGCGGACCCGGCGGCGGCGGAAGAGCGCCGGGCGAGCCTGGCCGGCGAGTTTATCTTCGACGCGCAGACCCACCACGTCCACGACAACTATGAGTGGAAAGGCGTCCTTTCCGGCACCAAGTGGGCGCAGGGGAAAAACCGACAGAAAACGGCGATTAACCCGGAACTCGGCACGAAGGAATGGACTCTCGATCGACTCAAGTTCGATCACTACATCAAAGACATCTTCCTCGACAGCGATACCAAAGTAGCGATTTTGACGGGGTTTCCGTCCGAGACGCCCGAGCACATGGCTCTCACCTCGGACCAAATTGTCGAGAGCCGAAGCCTCATCAACCGCTTGACGGGGTCCCAGCGCTTACTGGGCCATGGCCTGTTTTGGCCCGGCAAACCCGGCAATCTCGACGAGATGGAACGGCTGGCGCAGGATCTCAAGGTGGACTCCTGGAAAGGGTACACCGTGGGCGATCCCCTGGAGGGAACCTCGCAATACCCTTGGCTGATGGACGATGAAAAGGTGGCCTTCCCGTGCTGGGAAATAGCCGATAAGCGGGGCGTTCGCAACGTTTGCATCCACAAGGGGCTGATTCCGCCCGATTATGAAACCTTTTCCAACTGGCGCTACGCCGGGGCTGATGACATCGCCGGGGCGGCCAAGGCTTTCCCCAAACTGAACTTCATCATTTACCACTCGGCGCTCAGGCCCCTGCTGGACGTCGAAGAGACCGCCAACGAGTTTGAGAAGACCGGGTACATCCCTTGGGTTACCGAGTTGGCCCAGGCGCCCAAGAAACACGGGCTCACAAACGTCTATGCCGAGCTGGGAACGACGTTCGCCTCGGCCGTCGTTACGCATCCCCGGTTGGCGGCGGGTATGTTGGGGCAGCTCATTCAGGGCTTTGGAGCGGACCACGTGATTTGGGGCACCGACTCCATCTGGTACGGAAGCCCGCAGTGGCAGATCGAGGCCTTGCGGCGTCTGGAGATTCCGGAAGACATGCGGAAGAAACACGGGTTTGCTCCGCTGGGGCCCGCAACCGGAGACGTCAAGCGGGCGATCTTCGGTCTCAATGGGGCCCGCGTTTTCAATGTAGCTGTCGGTGCGAAGCGGAATCCAATGCCGCCGGACTTTCAAGACCAGCTTGCGAAACTGAGAGCCGACTACTTGGCGGAAGGGGCCGATCCAAGGCACACCTACCACGGTTGGGTTCGGAAGCGGGCGTAAGGGGCCGCGTGACGGTGCTCAGCCCCGCCACCGTCGACACTTTACTTAGTCCACGGCATTCAGCGAACGCGGCATTTGAGAACTTCGCCACGCAGAAGCCAATACGAGCGCGCCACCAGGACACCCACAGTAGCGACCGGCGATCCCACCGGTCTGTTGTCGGGTTCCCGACGACGCAGGCAACGGGTCGTCCGAAGGACCCCGCTGATCTACCCGAGCCTTGGGCGGCCGGGACAAGCGGGATCGCTTGTCCCTACTATTTCCGCGTCGCCGAGCGGGCGGCCTGCGACTTCCAGAATTTCCTGAGAAGCGCTCCCTTGGTACCGAGACAAGTAGAAAATGAAGCGTCGAAACCAACTCACCGTAGCATTTGCTGTCCTCCTACTCGCCGCCTGCGGAGCGGACGAGAGAAGCGTCCCTGAGACCGGCTACCGCGACTGGCGGGTCTATGGCGGCGGGTGGGACAACATCCGCTACTCTACGCTGGATCAGATCAACGAAAAAAACGTTCACCAGCTCGAAGTTGCCTGGACTTACGACTCGGGCGACGCCTTCAAGGGTTCGGAGATGCAGTGCAATCCGATCGTGATCGGGGACACGCTGTACGGGACGACGCCGAAAATGCGGCTGGTCGCGCTAGATGCCGCTACGGGCAAGCCTAGATGGGTATTCGACCCGAGCCAAGCCGACCAATCGGTCGGGCTCGCCAGAATCCGAGGTGTGGCGCATTGGGCAGAGGGAGCCGACGCGCGCGTTTTTTTTACCGCCCACCATAATCTCTACGCCATCGACGCTCGTAGCGGCAAACCCATCGCAAGCTTTGGGAACCAGGGCCGCGTCGATCTGCGCGAGGGCTTGGGGAGGGATCCTAAGCTCGTATCTCTCTACGTAAATGTGCCCGGCGTGGTTTATGGGGACCTGCTCATCCTCGGCAGCGTGACGAGCGAGTCGCTGCCGGCCGCGCCGGGCGATATCCGCGCCTATGATGTGCGGACCGGCGAGCCGCGATGGAGCTTTCACACCATTCCCCATCCGGGAGAGTACGGCTACGACAGCTGGCCGAAGGACGCCTGGAAGTACAGCGGCGGCGCCAATGATTGGTCCGGCATGAGTCTCGACGCCGGTCGCGGGATCGTCTTTGCTTCGACCGGGTCCGCCTCGTTCGATTTTTACGGCGGAGATCGAGTCGGTGACAATCTGTTCGCCAATTGTGTCTTGGCCCTCAACGCCGCCACGGGAGAGAGACTTTGGCACTTCCAGGTCGTCAAGCATGACCTCTGGGACCGCGATTTGCCAGCCCCGCCCAACTTGGTAACCGTTCTCCGCGACGGAAAACTGATTGACGCGGTAGCCCAAGTGACCAAGAGCGGGCACATCTTTGTGTTTGATCGTGACACAGGAGAACCGCTCTTCCCGATCGAATACCGCAAAGTCCCGGCGTCGGACGTGCCCGGCGAAGTCACCGCCGAGACACAGGCTTTCCCCCTGAAGCCACCGCCCATTGCCCGCCAACTCTTTACCGAGCAGATGGTGACTAAGCGGACCCCCGAAGCCCACCGCGGCGTCCTGGACCGTTTGCGGCGAGTCCGCAATGGAGGCCCGTTTGATCCGCCCAGCCTTCAAGGGACTATCATGTTTCCGGGCATCGATGGCGGCCCCGGGTGGGGCGGAGCCGCGTTCGACCCCGAAACCGGTTTCTTCTACGTCAACTCCAACGAGATGGCCTGGATCCTAAGACTTACCGAACTCGAGCGAGGCGAACAGGGGCGCACGGGACGAAATCTCTATCTGCGCTACTGTGCGAACTGCCATCGGGCAGACCGTGCAGGGGCGCCGCCCGAGTATCCGTCTCTGGTCGGCGTCGAAAACCGGCTCACGCCGACGGAGATCTACACCATCGTAGCTGTGGGCCAAGGGCGCATGCCGGGCTTTCCGACCCTGGGTTGGGATGAGTTGCCCGCCCTCGTCCGCTACGCATCGACGGGGGAGGATACGGTGCTCGACGAGCAGGAAGGCGGGCCGTCCTCGGAACAGGTCCGCATGCCTTACTTTCACGACGGGTACAATCGATTCTTGGACCCCGACGGTTACCCGGCCGTCGAGCCGCCCTGGGGCACTCTAAACGCGATCAACCTAGACACGGGCGAGATCACCTGGCGGGTCCCTTTGGGGGAGTACCCGGAACTGGTCCGGCAGGGCGTCCGCAACACGGGAACCGAGAACTATGGCGGTCCGGTGGTTACCGCCGGGGGGCTGATTTTCATCGGCGCCACCGCGCCGGACAGGAAATTCCGTGCGTTCGACAAGATGACCGGCGAGCTGCTGTGGGAGACGACTCTTCCCGCGGGAGGGAACGCCACGCCGTCCGTCTATGAGCTGGACGGCCGGCAGTTCGTCGTCATCGCCTGCGGCGGCGGAAAGACCGGCGCGCCGTCGGGAAGTTCTTACGTGGCGTTCGCGTTGCCCAGGTAGTCTATTTCATAAGTTCGGTCCGGATATGTAGCCCGCTTTTCTCACCAGGTGGCGGGCCTATCGCGTGCTTCGACCGTCAGCTGGTGAGAAATGCGGGTTAGCCCCTCATACGCAGCGGAAACGAGATTTCGTTTCCCCCGCGGGCGTGCAGGCGGACGCGGCTTCATCGATGCTGAGCGGCGGCGTCTGGGGACTGCTCGCTGACACTCGCGGCACAGTGCTCGCCGCTCTTGAATATCACGGGCGAAGCCCTTGTTTGGTTGGAAGCCGGGTGGACGGTCGGGAACTTCGGGCACAGCATGCCGTGCCCGCCTGTACTCAAAGGTTTGTGTGGCGCTCTCAACTCGGAAAGAATGCGGGCCGGCATTCGCCCGCTTTTCTCAGTGCGCCTTTTCGGCGCGGACACCCTGTGGGAGGAAGGAGCGGCCCCGGCTCTCTTCGGGAAAGCGAAGTAGACTTCCTTTTTCTCAGGGCCTAAGAGCTTGTACACCCGCATGGTGGCTGTCCACTGGCGACCTTCCTCCTGGTACTGGGGCAGCCCTGTCTTGCTGAAGCGGCGTTCCTCGGTGCCTGTCGGATGGGCCGAGGTTCGCATGAAGATCGTGCCCACCAGGGGGCTGGACAGATCGAGACCTGCGTCCTGGTCTCCCCGCGGTCTCCCATTGACAACAGCCTTGACCTCATCGCCACTCGAAAAGGCCAATACCGGCTGTTCTTTCTCAAACCTCACCTCGATATCGAAGCGGCCTATTTCGAGAACGATCCCGTCAGCCGTGCGCAGAGCAACCGGTAACCCTAATACCTTTGGGATCAGGCACTTTGCACCGAGCGTCTGCTGCCAGCAAAAACCCGCGATCTTCTCTTTAGACCGAACCTAGAGAGCTACGGCTACGGGTGGGGCATCTTGATACCCAAGCCAGATTCGCCCTATGCCGGCGAATCCATTCCGATGCACGGAGGAGCAATCTTCGGATTCCGATCCCTTATTCAGCGTATTCCAAGCCGCAAAGAACTAATCGTGTTGCTGGACAACACAGACAGCTCAAAGCTCCTAGACCTCGCGTTCGAAATCCAACGTGTGCTGTCCGCTAGCCAATCTGTAGGTTCCGCTATACTGCCGGAATGAATCTATTGTCACGCTTGGAGTCCCTGTGTCGGATAAAATCTTGGTCCGCCAAAACACCCTACGCAGTCCATTCAGACCTTGACAAACCACCCGACATGCAGTAATTTCTGTATAGACGGAACTTACTGAATATGGAAAAGCTCGGTCCGGTCGAACAGAAGTTCATCCTCCATTGGGGAGAGATGGGAACCCGCTGGGGGATCAACCGCACCGTCGCTCAGATCCACGCCCTGCTCTACCTGGCTCCCGAACCTCTGAACGCGGAGCAGATTGCGGAAACGCTCTCCGTGGCGAGGTCCAATGTCTCGACGAGCCTGAAGGAGTTGCAGGGCTGGGGCATCGTGCGAGTTGTTCACGCCCTCGGTGACCGACGGGATCACTTCGAATCAACGAAAGATGTCTGGGAGATGTTCCGCGTTGTGCTCGATGAACGAAAACGCCGGGAAATCGACCCGACTTTGGCGGTGCTTCGCTCCTGTGTGGCCGATCTTTCGAAAGGCCGCAAGGCGGAAACCTACACGCGGGAACGTTTGAAAGAGATGCTGGAGTTTTTCGAGCAGGTGACGGGTCTCTACCAGGAGTTTCAGCGCCTCCCGCCCAGGGCGGCAAGGAAATTCCTCCAGCTCAAAGGCAGGATCGGCAAACTGGTCGACTCGGTGCTGGGAGGGTAGCCAAGGGGAGGTTTTTTTTCGGTGGACTTTCGGTATGTACAGAAATGACTGATAGAGATAGAATGGTGAGCGAGACATATTCTCCCGGGCAATCGCGACCCACTTTTAGGATGGGCTGCTAGTCCGGCCGAACCGCTTGAGGAGGTTTCATACGCAGATGCAATTCTCGGAACTGTGGCGCTGGCAGGGGACGATCGAGCGCGGACCTTACGCGTTGATCGGGGTCGTAGGGTTCGCTCTCAAGCACAGCCTCGACCGGCTCCTTGCGACCTGGTGGTTTGACCGGCCATGGGGCATCTTTAATTACTGGATTCCGCTGCCCAAGGCAGTCCGCTTCCTGTCGCTGCCGGAACAGGAAGCGGTGTTCCTGGCGACGATGGTCGCTCTTTCCTTACCGTTCATCTGGGTTGGCGTCGGGCTGACGCTGCGCAGGCTGCGATCGGCCGGTCTGCCAACCTGGTTGATTCTTTTTTTCTTCGCTCCCTTTGTCAACGTACTGTTCTTGATCATGATGGCTGTGCTTCCTCCGCGGACGCTGGAGAGCAGTCGCCCCGAGGGAAACCCTTTGCGGTCGTGGCCGTGGCTCGCCCGCGTCATTCCCGACCATGCTGTGGGAAGCGCCGCGCTGGGCGTGCTGGCAACAAGCGTTCTTGGAGTCCCGCTGACGGTGTTTTCGACGCAGGTACTGATGAACTACGGCTGGGGTCTGTTCGTGGCGACGCCGTTCGTTCTGGGGCTCGTGTCGGTCATGATTTACGGCTATCACAGGCCGAGGAGCCCGGGGCTCTGTCTCTGGGTGTCTTTGTTGTCGGCATTATTGGCGGGATCGATGCTTCTGGCCGTGGCGCTGGAAGGAATCATTTGCTTGGTGATGATCTTGCCCCTGGCTCTTCCCTTGGCCGCCTTTGGGGGATTCCTCGGGTATGTGATTCAGCACGGTTCCGAACACCGAATCGACACCTCGCACGCTTTCCCCGCCCTGATCTTGGCGCTGCCTGCGCTGATGCTCTTTGAACACGCGGCGCTGCCCGAGCCGCCCACGTTCGAGGTGAAAACAGCGATCGAGATCAGCGCTCCGCCAGAGGCTGTTTGGAAAAAAGTCGTCGCCTTCAGCGAACTGCCCAAACCCGAGGACTGGCTGTTTCGCCTCGGTCTTGCGTACCCGATTCGGGCAACCATGCACGGTGAAGGAGTGGGCGCCGAGCGACACTGCGTCTTTTCGACGGGTTCGTTCGTCGAGCCAATCGAAGTGTGGGACGAGCCGCGGCTGCTGAAGTTTTCGGTGACTTCGAATCCGCCTCCGATGGAGGAATGGACGCCTTACCGCACGGTCCACCCTCCCCACCTCGACAATTTCTTGGTATCAAACGGAGGCCAGTTTTTGCTTTCCGCTCTGCCGGGCGGCCGCACACGACTCGAAGGCACTACTTGGTACCGCCACAGCATGTGGCCGGCAACGTATTGGCGCTTGTGGTCGGACGAAATCATCCACCGCATCCACTGGCGGGTGCTGCGGCATATCAAGGCTGGGGCGGAAGGGCCCGCCTAAGCGGCCCGTGGTGAAAGTCCTCGGCCCAAAAAACGGGTCACCGATTTTCGGTAGGAGTACCGACACGGCAGGTCTGGGGACCTGCGCCACGGGGGCGGTTGTTGCATTACGCCCGGAGCTGCAACGCTGGGTTTCGGTGTCTGATGTTGTGGCGCAGACACCTACGTCTGCCTCGTCGACACTCGTGTCGACGCTGGGGTGCCATTGCACCGGCCTTCGGTAGCAGTGATTTCTTCACATCTTGCGGCCCCCATTTTTTGTCAGGACTCACTCTTACCACGGGCTGTTGGACAAGCAGGATTGCTTGTCCCACTGAGCTCTTCGGCAGTCTGCGAACTAGCCGGCGCGGGTGCAGCTTGGAATCAAAAAGATCAGAAAACTCGAATGCGGGGCGAGCGGGAAGGAACGACGGAGCCGATCTTGACGGCTGGGACATTGGCGACGTGCAGTTCTTCCACGAGCGCCGCGGTATCGCTCGGAGCCACGGAGATCAAAAGCCCGCCTGACGTCTGCGGGTCGTAGAGTAAGCCCTCAATCTCTTCGGGAATCGACGGCTCTGTCTGCACCGCACCTTCCGCGAAGTCGCGGTTGTTTTTTTGGCCGCCGGGGAATATTTTCTGCTGCGCATATTCCAGCGCGCCGGGAAGAAACTTGAGCCTGGCGTGGTCGATCTCGAGGCCGACGTCGCTGCTGCGAGCCATCTCTCGGGCATGGCCTAGCAGTCCGAAGCCGGTGATGTCGGTCGCAGCGTGGACGTCGTAGTGTCCCATGGCCTCACCGGCTGTGGCGTTCAGCCGGGTCATCGACTTCACCATGGCTTCCACGTGCTCGTCCGAGGCCACGCCGCGCTTCAAGGCCGTTGAAATGACCCCCGTCCCGAGCTTTTTGGTCAGAACGAGATCATTGCCGGGTTTCGCCCCGGCGTTGGTGCAAACCTTGGCGGGATCGATCAAGCCCACGACGGCGTAGCCGAACTTGATCTCGTCATCGGCGACGCTATGGCCCCCAATCACAACGCACTGGGCCTCGCCCATCTTGCTCTGGCCGCCGCGCATGATCTGCTCGAGGACTTCGGGGTCGCCTTTGCCCGGATAGCAGGCCACGGCCAGAGCCGTGATCGGCTTGCCGCCCATGGCGTAGACGTCGCTGAGGGAGTTGGCCGCCGCAACCTGGCCGAAGGTCGCCGGATCGTCCACGACGGGAGTGAAAAAATCGACCGTCTCGACCAACGCCATCCCGTCGTTGAGTAGGTACACTCCGGCGTCGTCGGATTTGTCGAATCCGACCAGGACTTTGGGATGGCTTTGCTTCGGCAACCTGCCGAGGACCCGATCGAGTAGAGCGGGATTGAGCTTACTCGCTCAACCAGCCGTCTTCACGGTCGCGGTCAAACGGACTTTTTCGTTTGCCATAGAGATCAATTATGGCAGACGGGCGGGAAGTCGCGACGCTTGAGTTCAGGAAAGAATGGACGACAGACATGGGTCGCGGTAGGGATGCCGATCGCCCGGCACCCCCCGCACAGATCCGTACGTGAGCGGCGATTCCGACCGTGTAGGCATAAAGCTTCGGCTTCAGTTCCGAACCGACGAGAGGCGCCCGCCCCTTGGTTGAGAAAACGACGTGAATCAGCAAATCGGCGAGGCTATGCTGTATCGCCCTGTCCAGGGCTGGCTCGTAAGGCTTTGGCACCCACGGCTGAAGCCGTGGGCTTTTACATTGTATAGCCCCCTTCGGGGGCGAGAGGCAGCCGGCCCCTACTCGCCGAGGACTTTGGGCCGCAACAATCACAGCCGGCCCCGGCAGGGGCCGCAACAATCACAGCCCACGGCTTCAGAAGAGGGAGCAGTTCGGGGAAGCCCTGGAATGGGCGACACAAGGGGACCGCATCCCGAAACCGGCCTCGTCAGGAATCCCGGATTTGCCGGCTATTGCTGGTTGCTGCAAGCCTCGACCCAGTTCTGGACCACCCGGATGGTCGGTGGCGGCGTGTCTTCGACCAGTTCGGTGATGACAAAACGCTTGCCGTCGGCCGAGACGTCGTAAGTATGTGTGCCAAGCTCTAACCCCCTCAATAACCCTGTAGAACGGAACAGCCTCCTCGGAGAGCCCACTGTATCGCCCTGTCCAGGGCTGGGTCGTAAGGCTTTGGCACCCACTGAAGCCGTGGGCTTTTACATTGTATAGCCCCCTTCGGGGGCGAGAGGCAGCCGGCCCCGTCAGGGGCCGCAACAATCACAGCCCACGGCTTCAGCCGTGGGAAGAGGGAGCAGTTCGGGGAAGCCCTGGAAAGGGCGACACAAGGGACCGCATCCCTAAACCGGCCGTCAGGACCGGCAGGAGTGCCGGTCGCTACTTCACCGATCTTGTCGCGCACCTCGTAACGGGAGATAGTGCAGCCGACCCTCAACGGAATTGCGTCGCCTCAATTGCCGCTCGACACCAGCCTTTTCAGCTCTTCAAACCAGTTCTCGACGACGATGAACTGCTTCTGTGCGGATGCATCCCCTGTGTACACGGGCAGTTTCATCATTAGAAACCGCCGGCCGTCGGGGGAAATGTCGTAGCCTCCATAGTAGCTTCCTGAGAACAAGACCTCGGGGCGCCCATGGGTGAAGGTCGGTTCGGTTTCGACGCTGACCGCCATCATCGCATCGCTGGTACGATGGAAAAGCTCCCGGCCCTCCGGTCCCCAAACGGGGTTGCTTCCTCCATTCCCTGAGATTTGCCACCTTCCTTCCTCCACGTTGGGAAAAAGCCGAACGTAGACTTCCTGCCGCCCGGACTCATTGGATTGGTAGGCCAGCCGGCGGCCGTCGGGCGAGATCACCGGGTGTCCTTCATCAAACGGCGTCTCGAGAACTGGTCGCGAGGTGCGTTCGCCTTCCATTGAGAGCACGTGAATGTCCAGTCCTGTTTTAGAACTCTGTTCGATGAAGACCAGGCTCTTCCCGTCGGGCGAAAAGGAATAGGGTTGTTGAGAGTTTGGGCTTGTCGTGAGGCGCTCGACCTGGCCGGTGCCGTCGGCTGCCTTCCAGAACAAATTGGCCGCTCCTCCGTCTCGGGTTGACGTGAATACTACCTGCTGGCCATCCGGCGTCCAGACCGGGCGGGTGTCACCTGCCGCATCGAAGGTGAGCCGGGTTGACGTCTCGCGGGCCAAATCATAGATCCATACGTCCCCTTTGCCCGAGACCCAGCGAGTGATGGCCAGACGCCGGCCGTCGGGTGAGACCTGCGGCCGCCACGAGAGGAGACCTGTATCCAATGCCTCCTCTTGCCCCTTGCGATCTACCCAGACCCAGACCGGTGTGGGAGGAATAGCGTTTAGGTCGCCGCCTGAAACGTAGGCTAGCGATCCGCTGTCAGACACGCTGAACGGCCCCGCTCCGAGCGCTCCCATCTGGATACCCTCGAGGACGACGGCGGGTTCTCCTGTCAACTTGAGCTCTTCGAGATCAAAGGGTGCCGCCAACAACGTGCCTGCCCGTGCATAGACGAGGTGGCCGGTGGGTACGTAGCGAGGATGCGTGCCGTCTTTGATCAGGGTTCGTTGCTCGCCGGTTTCTAGCGAAACCACTGCGATATTGCTTGGTGGGAGCAGTTGAAATCGGGGACCCTGCCCGACACTAAAGAGCGCCGCCTTGCCTCCCGGCAGGATGTGCGGGAATCCATGATAGAGTTCCACACCTTGCACTACGTTGGTCACTGCCTCGGGTGTGCCCCCGGCGGCCGAAACTCGCATCACACCGACGTTGGTTCCGAAAAGGATGGTGTCATTCGGCCCCCAGCTCGTCCCTAAATACCATCCGTCTCCAATTCGTCCATAGTCGCAGAGGCTCTGGGGCGAGCCACCGAGGAGCGAGACTTTCTTTACGTCCTTAACACCGGCGCCGGTATCGGCAGCAAAGGCGACCGATTTACCGTCGGGAGAAAAGGCGGGCCAGGCCGCCCCCTCAGTGCCCTCAAGCGCCTCGATTTGAAGTTTGTCCATGGAGCGCAGGTAGAGCTTCCTGCTGGCGGCCCCTTCGTCCTCCGTTCTAGCGGCGTACAAGATCTGTTTGCCATCGGGCGAAAGATCCAAGCCCACCCACATTGGAAATGTCTGGCCCGGTGGAAGGTTGACGCCGAATCGGGTGATGGCACGAGCCGACGGCGGCGTTGCCGGTGAGCGGAGCGACAGTGCGAGGATAACCACCGCCAGACCTAGCAGCGCTGCTCCGAGAACGATCCGTTCGCGCCGGAGGCGGCGTCTGAGGGGGGCCGGCGCCTCCCTTTCTGCTGAGGTGGGTACCGGGGAAGGGGCTTTGCCGGCCGCCGCCGTGGGCACGGCATGCCGTGCCCCTACGGGGGTTGCTCTGGTTGAGGGAAGCTCTTTGCGAAGCGCCCGCAGATCGACCAACATGTCGTCGATGTGGGGGTAGCGTTCGTCTGGGCTCTTCGCCATGGCCTTGGCGACAATCCGATCCAGCTCAAGCGGCACCCTGGCGCGCAAGGCGGTGATCGGTTCCGGCTCTTCGTTCGTGATCGCGTAGAAGACCGCCTGCTCGCGCTCTCCCTCAAACGGCAGGTGCCCGGTGACCATCTCGTAGATCACCACGCCCAACGACCAGATGTCCGTGCGGCGGTCAACCGCTTGGCCTAGCGCCTGTTCGGGCGACATGTAGCCTGGGGTTCCGAGCACGGTCTCGCTCTTCGTCAGCCGGGTGCGGTCGGCCAAATACGCCAGGCCGAAATCCATGATCTGCACCCGGCCGTCTTTCGTAACCATGAGGTTCGAGCTTTTGACGTCGCGGTGCACGATTCCCTTTTCGTGCGCCGCCCGCAACCCTTCACCGGCTTGGAGAGCGATGTCCAGGGCTTCGTCCAGTCTCAAGGGCCGCTCTTTGATCTTGTGACTGACAGTTGAGCCATCGAGGAAGGCCATCGCCAAGAAGGCCTGGCCCTCGGCCTCATCGATTTCGTGGATGGTGCAGATGTTGGGGTGGTCGAGGGCGGCCGCGGCTTTGGCTTCCTGGATGAAACGTGCCTTGTGCACGTCGTCTTCGAGCAAATGGCGGGCGAGAACCTTCAGCGCCACGGTGCGTTCGAGCTTCGTGTCGGTGGCCTTGTAGACCACACCCATCCCGCCCTTGCCGAGCTTCTCGAGGATTTTGTAGTGCGAGATGGTCTGGCCGGTCATGGTTACGTGGCGCACGCTTTCAGCGTGCCGTGTCGGGCTTTCGATCCCGACATTCCCGAATCCATGGTGATCTCATGTCCACGACAGCCCACTGCCTCATGAGCTTTGGACCGGCAGGAGTGCCGGTCCCTACCGGAGTGGCGGTCGCTACCGAGCCGAGGTTTCGAAGACATTGTAGTGCGCAACGGTGTGGCCGGTCGCGACGCCCAATTGTAGCGCCTCCGGATAGATAGCGAAAACAAGTCCCGTGGCAGCCCGTGGCAAAAGTCGTGCAAGAGCGAAAAATGGGGACTGCCACAAGCGGCTTAGCACTAACTTCTTTAGTATCAGCGATGATTGAAGCCGCGGCTGGCTGTCCCAAGATTTTTTCACAGCTTCCTGTACCCGATTTTTCGCGGCCTTCACTTCTACCACCAGCTGCTAGCGCATGGCGGCGGACGGATGCCTTACAAACCGTCGTCGGGGCTTTCATCCTTACCGCACTACCCGACATTTGACCGTCCTTCGAAATCACCTCTATAATGTTTATTGAAGAGAGTCAACGGGGGTCTTGGCTCGACTGCTGGATCTAAGAAGATGTACGCCATCATCGAAACCGGCGGAAAGCAGTATTCCGTAGCTCCTGGCGATGAGATTGGGGTCGAGAAGCTGCCGGGCGAGGTGGGCTCTGACATCGAATTCACCCATGTCGTTGCGGTATCGAATGAAGACGGCGAACTACTGGCCGGAGAAGATGTGAAATCCGCGAAGGTGACCGCTACGATTGCAGGCCACGAGCGAGGCAAGAAGATCCTCGTCTTCAAATTTAAGCGCCGCAAGCACTATCGCCGTTTGAGCGGGCACAGGCAAGACTACACGCAGGTGAAGATCGGAGACATCGTTCTATAGCGGCTCGTGGTGAAGTCCTTGGCCGCGAAAAATGGAGCGAAAAATGGGGACTGCCACCAATTCGCCCCCGTCATAGCCCCAGAAACAAAGTACTTAGCCTGAAGCGAATTGGTTGGCTGTACCAGATTTTTCTACCACAGGCTGCTAGCCGAGATCACTGTTTCGCGGGAGGACTTTCCGCCATGGCACACAAAAAGGGACTAGGCAGTTCGAGAAACGGCCGCGATTCGAACGCGCAGCGCCTGGGCGTCAAGCGCTTCGCGGGGCAGTCGGTGTCTGGCGGCTCCATTCTTGTGCGCCAGCGAGGCACCCGTTTTAAGCCCGGCGCAAACGTAGGCAAGGGCAAAGACGACACGCTCTTCGCGAAAGTGAGCGGAACGGTTGAGTTCGTCAACCGAGGCCGGCTCGGCCGCGTCATCCACGTGCGCACGAACCACGCGGGTTAGCGGAACCCGCACCCAGTCTTATCACGGGCTATTAGACAAGCAAGATTGTTTGTCCCTACTGCCCCCCGGGTTTGGTAGAGACCGACACTCTTGTCGGTCCTTCGACGCGCCGCGACGGAGCGGCATTGTCCGGCTCGTTGTGGCGCCCGCTATTGCTGCTCGTCGCGGAAAGCTTTGAACCAGTTCCAGACGACGCGGGTCGTCGGTGGCGGTGCGTCTTCGACCGGTTCCGGTAGTCTAGTGCCCGCGGGGCAATACGGTAGCGGGACCCTGAATTCAAAATCAGCGCGGACGAGGCGATACGACGGTGAACGCTTGCGCGTTGCGCAGGGGCCGGGGGAGCTTCCGGATGCGGGCTGAGGCGTCGTAGAGGTCCACGGCTTTCTGGGCGTTGAGCCAGAATTCCGGGGTGGTTCGAAACGCGGCGGCGAGTTTGAGCGCCATCTCCGCGGTCACTCGTGTGCGGCCGTTCACGATTCGATTGATCACTTTGACGTCGCAGCCCACGTGATCGGCAATCTGCTTCTGCGTCATTCCAAGCGGCAGCAGGAATTCCTCATGAAGGATCTCGCCCGGTCGCGTGGGGAGTCTTTGCCGTCTCGTCAGTCCCATGATGGTTGTTCAGTGGTAGTCGCGGATGTCCACCTCGGCGGGACCGGAGTCGGTCCAGCGAAAGATGATCCGCCATTGGTCGTTGACGCGGATGCTGTGGAAACCTGCGAGATCTCCCTTCAACGCCTCCAATCGGTTGCCGGGCGGCGCGGCCAGATCGCGAAGTGCTTGCGCATAGTCGAGCATGTCCAGCTTCCGCGCGGCGACCTGGGCGACGCCGGCCCAACTCGCTGTCCTAGGAAGCTGGCCCTCGAGAAAGAATCGCTCGACCTTCCGGCTGGCGAAACTCCGGATCGCCACTCGGCTTCATTATACCATATATAGGTATACCGTAATAAGGTATCCGTGAGGCGAGATCGAGGGGGAAGTCGGGGACAGGAAGCTGTGAAGAAATCCCTGGTCCCGAATTCCGCCCGCGGGCACGAATCCGAGGCCCGAGTCAGGCATCAGGCGCTATACCTTGACCGCCTGCGTCGCCCGCGGACAACCGGAGAAAAGTTCAAACGGCTATGCTGGAGTGTCGCTCATGTTCGTTGATGAGGCTCTGATTGCTGTTAAGGCGGGCGATGGCGGCAACGGCTGCGTGGCCTTTCGCCGCGAGAAGTTCGTGCCCCACGGCGGGCCCAGTGGCGGCGACGGCGGCCGGGGCGGGAGCGTCATTTTGCGGTCCAGCGAACGGCGCAATACCCTGGTCCACTTCCGGTTTCGACCCGAACACAAAGCGTCGCCAGGCCGTCACGGAGAGGGCAGCAACAAGACTGGCAAGAGCGGTGAGGACTTGGTACTCGAGGTTCCCGCCGGGACCGTGGTCCACGATGCCGACCGGGGAGAAAAGCTGTTTGACTTTGAAGCCGCGGACCAAGAATTCGTAGCTGCGCGCGGCGGTGACGGAGGCCGCGGCAATGCGCGGTTTGCCAGTTCGACCAACCAGGCGCCTCGCCGCTGGGAGCCCGGCATAGCGGGGGAGGAGCGAAGCCTGAAGTTGGAGCTGAAACTACTGGCCGATGTCGGGTTGATCGGCTTTCCCAACGCGGGTAAATCCACGCTGATTTCACGGATCTCGGCCGCTCACCCCAAAATTGCCGACTATCCGTTCACGACGCTCCAGCCGAACCTGGGTGTGGTCGCCATGGATGAGTTTGACAGCTTCATGGTGGCCGACATCCCAGGATTGATCGAGGGCGCGCACCTGGGTCATGGCCTTGGTACACGCTTCCTACGCCATATTGAGCGGACGCGTCTTCTCGTTCATTTGATCGACATGAGCGACTTCAGGCAGAGTGATCCGTTGGACGACTACCGCGTGATCATGGAAGAGCTGGCCAGTTTTTCCGGCGCGCTGCCTCAAAAGCCCATGGTGGTCGCCGCTTCGAAAATCGACGTTCTGCAGGATAGCGCCAGGGCTGATCGCTTGGAACAGTTCTGCCGGCGGGAAGGGCTGCCCTTCTTCCGCATCTCGGCCGTCACGGGCGAAGGCGTCGAGAAGCTGAAATACTATTTGGGCTCTCGGGTCCGTGAAGCCCGAGAATCCGCGGTCGGGGCAAAGTGAACATCGGCATCTTTGGCGGCACGTTTGACCCCATTCACCGGGGACATACGGAAGCAGCGAAGGCGGCGGAGGAGGAATGCCGGCTAACCAAAGTGCTGTTCGTCCCAGCAGGCCGGCCGCCTCACCGGTGTAATCCCACCGAAGCCGACTACGAACACCGCTATCGGATGGTTGAGCTGGCGTCGAAGCAGGACACTCGCTTCGCCGCTTCTCGATTCGAAGACCCCGACGTGGGGAGCGGGCCCCACTATTCGATCGATACGTTTCAGCGGGTCAAGGCGACCTCGGCGCCCGGGGACCGGCTGTTCTTCGTCCTCGGCGCCGATGCGTTCGCCGAGATCAAACAGTGGTATCGCTGGCTGGAGGTCTTCAAGATGGTGGAGTTCATCGTTGTCAGCCGGGCGGGGGAAACGAACAGCCGGCCCGAGGTTCCTGAAGGCGCGCGAGTTCACTGGCTCGGCGGCGTTGATGTTCCTATTTCATCCACCGAGCTGCGTGAACGGCTGAAACACGGGAAGCCCGCGGACGACTGGCTTGCCCCCGAGGTGGACGCTTACATCCGCCGGCACGGACTGTATGGAGCCGCGGTGTGATGATGCAGCGGCCCGCGCCGCCGGAGGGTTGACATCGCCCCCATCCCGCCTTTGGCGACTTGGAAGAAACCCAATCCTCCGTGCGCACCGACACGCTGAAGCTGATCGTCTCTCGAAGTGTCTTCGCGTCACCGTCGTGCGAGGATGGTCGAAGCGTTCCGCGGCGAGCAGCAGTAGCCGGCAAATCCGGGATTCCTGACAAGGCCGGTTTCGGGATGCGGTCCCTTGTGTCGCCCTTTCCAGGGCTTCCCCGAACTGCTCCCTCTTCCCACGGCTGAAGCCGTGGGCTGTGATTGTTGCGGCCCCTGACGGGGCCGGCTGCCTCTCGCCCCCGAAAGGGGGCTATACAATGTAAAAGCCCACGGCTTCAGCCGTGGGTGCCAAAGTCTTACGACCCAGCCCTGGACAGGGCGATCCAATGGGCTGTCAGGGGTCGGTTTTCAAGAATCTTGAGCAAGGATAACGCGTCGGACTACCCCGCTCGCGCGGCGGCCTATGTTAGGCTGTTTTTCCAGCGGAGATCATCCGCGAAGGAGTCTGCGCGGACCCCAGGCACGTAGGTCAGAGCGCGCCGACTATTCGCGCAACTACTTTCCGGCGCAAAAAGGGGAGACTGGGCGGTGGCTGGGTACAGTCAGCCGATTTCACGTCCGGATGCACCCGTAAGTTGTTGAGTCTTTGAAGGCGCGAAATTGGTAACAGTCCCGCCCCGAGCGCTACTCGTATTTCGCGCCGGAAAGCGATTAGGCGGTAGAACGGGAGGCAAAGGTGCTGCGGCATAGTTTGGAAAACGAATCGAGATGCGCAGCGGAGACAAGATGCGCTAAAGAGAAAGGCCCCGGCTCTCGGGCCAGGCGCTTTCGCCATGGAAAGAAGAGTTCGGGATTCGTCGTGCTCTTTTGCTGGCTGCTTGCGACCCTGGCATGCACAGGGAGCGATCCCGGCAACGGTGCATCCGGTGAAAGAGCGCCCTCGAGGAGATTACCGACCATGGAACATTTCGGCACAACGCCCGAGGGAGAGGACGTCCGAATATACAAGCTCACCAACGCGGGGGGTGTTGAGGCTCGGATCACCGACTATGGGGGAATCGTCGTCTCGCTTAAGGTCCCCGACCGGGACGGCGTTTTGGGCGACGTCGTCCTCGGTTACGACACGCTGGATGACTACGTCAAGGACAATCCGTACTTCGGCACAATCACGGGCCGCTACGCCAATCGGATAACAAACGGACGGTTCACTCTGAACGGCAAGACATACCAACTGGCGACCAACCTGCCCCCCAACCACCTGCACGGTGGAGAGAGGGGTTTTGACAAGGTTGTCTGGGGCGCTGAACCATTCGCCGACGAAAGGGGCGTAGGCGTGGTTCTGAGCTACGTAAGCGTTGACGGCGAAGAGGGCTACCCGGGCACTCTAAACGCGAAGGTCACCTACACCCTCACCGACGACAACGCCCTGCGCATCGACTATGAGGCGACGACCGACAAACCCACGATCGTCAATCTAACGAATCATTCTTACTTCAACCTGAAAGACGGTGGCCAGAGCTCCATGTTGGATCACGTGTTGACGCTGAACGCCGACCATTTCACTCCCACGGACAAGACGCAGATTCCAACCGGCGAGATCCGACCCGTAGCAGGCACACCCTTGGATTTCCGACAAGCGACCCCCATCGGCGCGCGGAGCGATCAAGAAGATGAGCAGCTCAAATTCGGATTTGGCTACGACCACAATTTCGTTCTGAATCAGTCCGAAGATGCGCTTTGGCTTGCCGCCAGAGTGCAAGAACCTACGACCGGGCGCATCATGGAAGTCTTCACCAGCGAGCCGGGCGTTCAGTTCTACAGCGGGAACTTTCTCGACGGTTCGATCAGCGGCAAAGGAGGCGTTGCCTACCAGCGTCGAACCGGCTTTTGCCTTGAAACGCAGCACTACCCCGACAGTCCGAATCGGGACAATTTCCCGTCCACGGTTCTTAACCCGGGGGAAACCTATCGCACAACCACCGTGCACAAGTTTTCGGTTGCGCGCTAGTGCCGCACAGAGCCGCGGGGTAAGCCCGCGGGCCCCCGCCCTCACGGGCACGGCTCTTTCCAGTTCTCGCTACTCAACGTTGACGAGAATCCCGGCGCAGCCCCAAGGATGCACGCGCCACAACGCGGTTGAGCGCTTCACACGCCCCCTTTGGGTTCCCGCCAGGCTTCCCGCCCCAATAGCGCCACGGATGCGACGAACCCCGCCACCAAGCCGGCTAGGGCGGAAAAATACATGATCACCATAGCGATCAAGATGACCAAGCCTCGCTCCACGCGGTTGCGCGGCATCGAGAGCGCTACATAGGAGCACGCAAATCCCGTCAGGATCAAGGTCAGAGACAGCGCCACGTCAAGAACCGGCCGCACGAGAACCAGCATCGGCTGAACGAAATAGGCTAGCGGGATACCGAACAAGTAGTAGCTGAAAACCCCGCCGAAGATGGAGTCCATCGCCTTCCGCCCGCGACGGTAACGTTCCGCGACGACTACGGTCGCCCCCGTCCAAAGAGGCCCCTGGAGCGGGAAGAACGGTCCGCCAATGAGTCCGTGGGCGATGTTGCGTATGCCAACCGACAGGTGCGTGCGCCGCTCGTCAATCGGGATCCTCTCATCGGGACGGTCACGGCCGGCGTCCTTGAGAATAGCCGTGCCGGTGATGATATCGCCAAAGCCAATCACGTAGGCTGCCAGAGCCAGAGGCAGCGCGGCTACAAAAAACGAGCTGTCAGGGACGCCCCGCCCTAGAATACTGAAGTGGCTGAACAGGTCCGCGAAGTCCGGTAGGAAAAGAATCTCGCCAGGGCTAAATACCCATTCACCGCTCGCCGGCGAGACGAACAGTTCTCGAAAACCTCGATAGTTGACCTCCCCCACCCACGGCCCGACGACCATCGCCGCGAAAAAACCTGGCGCAATACCCAGCGAGGCCACGAATCCGAGCCACCGAAAGCGTTGCTTCCACTTTTCGAGAGGTGTGGAAAACAGCAGAAGCAAGGTGATCCCCACGGCGAGCAGAATGCAAACCGTGTACTCATCGAAGCGGGAAGCCCGCCCACCCGAGCGGGGCACAAACTCGCCGTAGATGGCACTCATGCCGGCTCCCAAGACGATGCCCGCCTTCAGCACCCAGGGAACGCCTCGCAGAAACACCCTTCCCAGTCCCGACACCCCGAAAAGAAAGAACACCACCCCAACCAAAATCACCACCGCATTCACGAAGTCGGTTCGCGCGTCGGCCGTGGGATGAGTAAGCGCTTCTCTGAGCACCAACGGCAGGGCCGGCGTCAACCAACCCGGACCATAGGGGTCGCCGAAAAGCATGAAGGCACTGCACACCAGCGGTACTTGCAGTGCGCACATGGCCACAGCCGTCTCGAAACTCATTCCGAAGTGTTCGACGTACAGGGGAACGACCGCCAGACCCGTGGCGCCGGCCACCAGCAGCCCTTGAATCAGCTCCGGTGCCTCCACTTTTGCGTGGACGAAGGGAATCCTTAAGGTAAACGGCCCCCAGTTGATTCCCGGTTGGACCTCTCCATCCGGCCGCTGTTTCGACATGAGCAAGTGTTGTTGGGAAACGACCTTCTGAGCGATCGTGCAGCGCCCGGGTCAGCAAACAGAACCGCCGGCGTTGGCCCGCCGACCCACGCCTAGCCACGGCTCTGTCAAGTACGCCCAGGGGTGTTTGACGGACCGCTGGGGCGCGCAATGCAGTTGCAACGAAACCAAGATAGCAGGAGCGGGCCTCGACAGGCAGCTTGGTGAACATAACCGCACTGAACTGCGGGCGTTAGCCCGCGGGCCCGTACTCTGTCCGGTTCGTGCCCTAACGGGCACGGCTCTGTACGGTTCTCACCGCGAACGATGCCGAACTCGACCAACTGGTCTCGGCGGCCTTTCCTCTGCGCAAGGCCGCTTGAAAAACTGGACCCTTTTGTTACCTTGTTGCCTTTGTCAGACGGCTAGGGGAGTCGCACGGTTTTCCATTTCATCTCCAGCCCGGGACGGATCGTGAAACGCCGCCCTTGCATCAGAAATATCGCGCCTCCCGGCAACCTAGGGTCTAAGACTAGCCCGGTATTGTGTCCCAACGCTCCTCCACGATCTTTTCTCCCCGTCGGGGCGAGGCCGGCTATCGGTGGAACCTCCGCAAGGCGGGCCTTAAAGCGTGCTCGCTTTGATGCGAAGCGCATGGCCGACAATTCCAGCCCAATCATGCAAAACTCTTGCGGCAGCGTGTGGTGCTCGAAAAGCCGGATGCGACCGCTGACCAGGGCGCCCTCGGGCGCAATAATCCTGCCGCGTCTTTTGACAGCTCGTTTCAGCCTTCCCTGAATGGAGTCGCCCACGGCCGACCGCTCGGAGTCGATCTCGGTTTCCAGGCGAACATGCAACAGGACACCGGGCGGTATCTCTGTTTCCTCGATGATCCGAGCCGGATCATCGCCCCCGGGCGCGGCGCCAAAAGAGAGCACCGATTCGGCGCCGAACTGGCGGCAACCCGCGTAGCTGATTTCGTTTCGGTTCTCCACGCCGGAGGGGAAGTGAAGCAACAAGCGAGCAATGTGCGGCAGCAGCACGGACGATTTCCCGATGGGCACGCGCGTGTAGTCAATCTCCGTGGTTGCTGCGGACATTTTGATACGCTTCGGGATATCGTCGGCGTGCAAAGTCAGACGTATCAAATCCGAACTGCGTGCGTCCGCCCAGAGGGACCCATGGTGCGCCACCTGGGCTCGCTGACGTCCCGTTCGGACAACGTATTCGCTCTTTGCCAGGGGTACGCGGTAGTCGTAACGGACCGCGGTCCGGCCCTGCAACTTCTCTTCCCCGACGAATTCGAAAAAGGCCGCGTCGGTGAGGAACAGAGCCCGAACGTGACGTGCATATTCTCCAGAAGAAAGACTTCCGTATCCCACCATGTCGGCGACGGACGTGCTGGCGAACTCTTCCGCGCCGGGCCAGGAGTGTAATTCTTGGCCGTCAACCACCGCTACTTCCATCCTGATCGTGTCGCTCGCGCTGGCATACACCTGCGCGCGGGTTTCACCGCGCACGAGGTCCGCGGGAGTGAGTTTTCTTTTTCGCTCTCGTGATCGCCGAGTGAATCTTTCTCGTTGGATGGTTTGTAGGCAGGTGTAGTTAGGAATTCTCTCCAGGCTCTGCCGCATCTTTTGCCTGATGCGCTCAAGCGTCGGATCCCGTTTCGGCGCGGCGGGCTGGGCGCCAAGAACGAGGGGCGTCAGAACGAGGAGTGTCGCGAGGCGTAGGCAGTGCATGGCGCCCGACAGGGTGCCATCGGGGCGGAACGCGCAGGAACACGGTCGCCCCCGAAAGGGCGCCATCGAGGCGAAACGCGTACACACAGAGCCGCGCCCGAAAGGGTGCGCTTGAGGCTGCGGGCAATTGCGCGTATTTCTCATCGCCGGGACAAGCTCGCGACCTTGACCGCAGGCTTTGTTCCTGCACCCGTCTCGTGCCCAAGACACGAAACTACTCCGCGTTTCCCTCTTCCGCGAACATCCCGACGGTCCCTATTTTTCGCCGCACCTACTTCCGACGATTGGCTGGAATGTCCGCTTGGGGCGTTTCGGAAGCTATTGTACGCTGACGCGCCTTCGAGCGGAGCAAGAATCTTCGCTCGGTCGAAAGATCATCGGTTTTCACTGCTTTGGGTGGGCTGTGAGGGCCATGGCCGCTCGCTTGTGCTCGCGGCTCAGCTTCGGGCATGGGAAGGCTGTGCGCGAGCAGCCAACAGAGCCTGGAACGTTAGTGACAGGGCCAACCCCCGTAAGGACCATTGCGCCCTGACCACTCGGTCGAAAACCCACCGGTTTTCATCCCTTTAGGTGGGCCGCGGGCTTGGCCGTACGCCATGGCCGCTCACTGGCGTTCGCGGCTCCGAATCGGGCATGGCAAAGGTGTGCGCGAGCAAGGGACTGAGCCTGGAACGTTAGTGACAGGCCGTGCGCCCGGCGCAGCGACGGGCCCGCGCCCTGACGGGCACGGCTCTGTCCGGTTAACGCCGCGGGCCCGCACCGATCAGAAAACGCCCATCGTTGCCCACAGATGACCGCTCGGTGGAAGAACGAAATTTGGCCATGTTGACCACAATATCTTGTGCAACTCTTGTCCCTCATGTCTCGATGTGGTGCCGAAAATTTTCTGTGGCACAGGCTCCTAGAGGGCCGAGCAACGTGAAGCAGCAGTTTCAACGGGGATGAGCGAGCCGGCTTCGGGCAAAGCGGCGGGAACTCTCCCCGGAAGCGTTCAGGGCGCGGTGGAAGCGACACGTGCCTGGAGCGGCTTGAGTCTTCGCAAGCGCTGGTTGCCGCTGTCGGTGATGTAGACGTTGCCCGACTCATCCGTATAGATCGCGCTGGGGTTGCTGAGCCTCGCCATGGTGGCGATGTTTCCGTCTCCCTGGTAGGCCCCGTTGCCTTTGCCCGTAGCGCCGCTGCCGGCTATCGTAGTGATCTTGCCGTTTGGCGAGATCCTGCGGATCCGGTGATTGCCGCTGTCGGCGACGTAGAGAGAGTCGGCCAAGTCAGTCGCAAGTCCCCTGGGACGTAAGAATTGCGCGGCGTAGGCTGGCCCTTCATCACCCGCGAATCCTGGCTCGCCCGTGCCCGCGTAGGGGAAGATCACTCCCGCGGCATTCATCTTGAAGATGCGGTGCCGTTCGGCGTCGGCAATGTAGAGGTTGCCTTTTTGGTCCATGGCGACGCCGGCGGGAAGCCGCAACTGGTTTCGAGAACCTTCTTCTCCCGGGTTCACCACGGTATGGATCGTATAAGCGGAGAAGACTTTAGGGGACTCGCCTGTGTTTGGTCTTTCAGGCATATTCATCAGATAAAGGACGGGCGTGACGAGCAGGAAGAAAAGCCCCAAGGCCAAGGCCAGTTGCGCCTTCGGCGAGTTAACCCAGTGCCGTACACGACGAAACAAGCCGGCGCGGTGTTTCTGCGCCGCCGCGTCGCCACAAGCAGTGCAGTAGTGCTTCGTCCGCTTTAGCGGCGTGCCGCAATGTAAACAAAGAAAGCTTCTTACCTTGCGGGACTTTTCAAAGACGGCTGTTACCTTGCCGCAACTGTCGCAAAACTTGTCTGCCTCGTGGAGGATGGCGACACACTTACTGCAGGTCACGGTTCACCTCAGGGGAACGATTTCGCGTCCCGCGCATCGATTACTCCGGAGTACTTCGATTATAGGTACTAGAGCGGAAGCCGTAAAATGCGGCGAAAGCCTTAGTGCTGATGGTTTAAACCTTTAGTTTGAGTGGGGCAGAGGAGCTCAATCATCGTAGACATAGCATCTTTCGCGAGAGTCCGCGGTTTCGGTTTGCCATTTCTCGCGCTTGCACTTTCACAAGGCCGAAAGCCCGAACAGCCAGCGAGCCCGGACACCTTTGCCCGGAATGGCAGTTGGCAGAAGATCCGCAACGGGTCAGACGTCCAGGTCCCTTCGATCCTTGCGCTAGCGCGCTTTTCTCACCACGTCCGCGGCGGACGAGGCGAAAGGCCCGGCGGCCACGGAGCGCGTCAACAGTTGTTATATCGCCCAGCGTACAGTATGTCGGCGGGCGGGCGCGATCAATCGCGCCCCTACGTCTCAAACGGCGAGGCTTTTGCTCCCCTGCTGCCAGCCGCTGGTGGGGATAGCGGGCTAGCCCGGCGCGCCGATGCGTGGAATGGGATCAGCCCAGTTTAGCGGCGATGTCGGCAGCTATGTGCTGCCCGTGAAAACGGCCATTCTCAATGAAAATCTCGCTCGTGTGCATGCCGGCGACAAGGACGCCGGCCAAGTAGACGCCGGCTCGCTGACTCTCGAGCGTGTCGGGGTTGGTGCGCGGGCGCTGCGACTGGGAATCGAAAGTGATGCCGGCGCGCTCCAGGAAGGCGACGTCCGGCTGGTAGCCGGTCGCAGCCAGAACGAAATCGTTGGCCAGCACGACCTGTCCGGTGGGCGTGCGGATACGGATTGTCTTCTCGGATATCTCTTCTACACTCGATTCCAGGTAGGCGCGAATCTCACCGTTTTTGATGCGGTTTTCGATATCAGGGCTGACCCAATATTTGATCTTGTCGCTCAACTTTTTTCCTCGGTGAATGAGGGTCACTCGGGCGCCGGCGCGGTAGGTTTCAAGAGCAATGATCGCCGCGGAGTTACGGCCCCCGACAACGGCAAGATCGCAATCGTAGAACGGGTGAGGGTCTTCGTAGTAGTGAAGGACCTTGGCCAGGTTCTCGCCGGGCACGTTCATCGTCACGGGGAGATCGTAGTAGCCGGTTGCCAGAATGATTTTCTTGGCCCCGTAGCCAAGGCGGTTCTCGGCTCGCGTGGTGGTGGCCACGTGGAAATCCCCGTCGTTTCCTTGCACCGCATCCACTCGCTCGTATAGCCGAACATCGAGTTCGTAGTGGGCGGCCACGCGGCGGTAGTACTTGAGGGCTTCGTTACGGGTCGGTTTGTCGCGAATGGCCGTCATGGGAAGATTGCCGATTTCGAGCAGCTCGGGGGTCGTGAAGAACGTCATGTTCGTGGGGTAGCGATAGAGCGAGTTGACCAGACAGCCCTTTTCGACCACCACAACATCGAGTCCCCTCCGCTTGACTTCAATGGCGCATGACAAGCCGGTGGGACCTGCCCCTACAACCAGGACGTCACAGGGCGTGGCGGCGGCGGAGTTCGCAGGGGAAGAAGACACGGGTGACAGTCCGCAGACTAAACTTACTATTCTAGCCTTGGTGTTCCGCTCTCCGGCGGGCAAAGCCACAGGGGCCTGTGGAGAGGGCGAGGTGCGGGATGAAGATAGGCATCACTGGTTACCCCACCTACGGCGGCAGCGGCATTGTCGCCACCGAGCTGGGGATGGAGCTCGCCGCGCGCGGGCACGAAGTTCATTTCATCACCTACGCCAACCCCATCCGCCTCAGCGACGATTCTCCGCGCATTCACTATCACGAGGTGGAGGTCAGCAACTACCCGCTGTTTCAATATCCGCCCTACAGCCTGGCCCTGGCCTCGCGCATGCTCGAGGTCGCCCAATCGGCGGGTCTCGATCTGCTGCACGTGCATTACGCGATTCCCCATTCGATTAGCGCTTGGCTGGCAAGCCGGATGCTGGATGAGCGTCTGCCCTTCGTGACCACGCTTCACGGCACGGATGTGACCTTGGTCGGCGCCGATCCTTCCTATCTGCCGATCACCAAGTTTTCGATCGAACAAAGTCCCGGCGTGACCTCGATCAGCGAGTATCTGCGGAAGAAAACCGTGGAGGTGTTCGGTATTGGCGACAAGATTCGGGTGATACCGAACTTTGTCAACTGTGAACTCTACCGCGCGGGCGGAGACCCCGCTTTGCGAGCCAGGCACGCATCCCCCGAGGAAAAGATCATCGTTCACCTTTCGAACTTTCGTCCCGTCAAGCGAGTTGTGGACTGTATTCGGATCTTCGCCAAGGTTGCGTCTGTGGTTCCCGCGCGGCTGCTGATGATCGGCGACGGGCCGGACCGCGGTCCTGCTGAAGCTTTAGTGCGTACGCTTCAACTAGAGGACCGGGTCCGGTTTCTGGGTAAGCAACTCGGCATCGCCCAACTGCTGGCGATAGCCGATTTGATGCTGTTGCCGAGCGAAATGGAGAGTTTCGGTCTGGCGGCTCTCGAAGCCATGGCCTGCGGCGTTCCGAGCGTTGCCTCACGAGTCGGAGGACTGCCCGAGGTCGTGACGGACGGGGAGGACGGGTTCCTCGTTGAGGTCGGCGACATCGAAAGCATGGCCGCCGCGGCTCTGTCGCTGTTAACCGATGCGGATAAGCATGAGGCTTTTGCGATCGCGGCGCGCCACGCAGCCAAGACGAGGTTTTCCGCCAAGAAAGTCATACCGCAATACGAGGAATACTACCTCGAAGTTTGCTCGACCTAGCGAGCCGCGTGATTTAGGATCGGTTGTGCGGAAATATACAGAAGGCGGCCGCAGGTCTGGGGAACGGCGCCGGCGCGGCATCCGCGGACCAACGGCATCCGCGAACGTTTTCACCGCACCATCCAGGAGGAGTTCTACAGCGTGGCGTTTCGCAAGAAACTCTACCACGGCCGGGATGAGTTGCCGGCGGATGGGGAGGAAGGGTTGGAGGAGTATAATCAGCAGCGGCCGCACTCCGGCAAGTGCTGTTTTGGGAAAACTCCACAGCAGACTTTCCTGGATGCGAAATCGCTAGCGCGGGAGAAAATGCTGCACGCTTTGCCCCCGGCTCGCGCCGGGGCGACAGAAGCCCAAAAGGCTTCTGTCGCATGACTCACGTTTGTCAGATCAAGTCTCAGCTATTCCACGTAGAGCTGCCCAAGCTGGTGGCCGCGCTCGGCAAGCTTCGGCCTCGACCGCCTGCCGCTCAAGCCCAGGCGGCGTAGACTAGAGATCCCGGAGTGCCGCTGCTTTCAACGGAGTTCCGGACATCCTCCAAGGTACAATGTAATTGAGTACACGCGAAGCATTCGGGGCCCGTTCGAGCACGGGCCGTCGGAAGCTACGAACCAACGAGGCAACAAAATTACCAAACAAACCCAATTTCGTCGAACCCAAAGGGAATCAATGGTTTACAGTTTGTTTCCAGTACGGTGGGGCGATCGGATCCGTAAAATCGACGGATCGGACCAGCCGGGTACAAGAGTAGCTTTGCTGCGGGGCGGGAGGCCCCGCAGGAGCAACACGGCGCCAACGGACGATCGGCCAGGGCTTGTAGCGCGGACCTGGCGCTGTTCCAGCCTCCGCGTCCGTGGGCAGCTACCGAGCAACAGAATTACCAAACAAACCCAATTCCCCATAAAGCCTTGTTTTCCAGACACTTACGGAATGTTTGACGGGCTGATCGCGTCCTTCCACCTCAGCTGGTGAGAAATGCGGGTTAGCAGCAATACTCGTCAGTTAAGGCCGGTCCAGCCCCGGAGGGGCGCAGGATAGTAGCCCACGGTGGAGCCGTAAGGCGGAACCGTTAGTAAAATGGCAGACTCGGCAAAGCCCCGGCAGGGGCGCGAGAAAACGCGGGAGACGCCGCGCTCAGCGATCTCGACAACAGATTTCTGACAGGCCAAGTATAGGTTACGGCCACGGTGGTGGCCCGAGCAAGGTCGGTATTTCAACTCTGAAACTCCATGGGAAGGTGATCCGAAATGAAGAGGATTCTATTGCTGTGCGCGGTCTTGGTGCTGGCCTGCGCCCCGCGGGGCGGCGAAGGGCCGCCTACGGCGGAAAACGCGGCCACGGCGGCGGCCGGGCAAAAAGACAACGCACTGACGCCCGAGGAGGAGGAGGCGGGTTGGATCTTACTCTTTGACGGCGAGTCGCTCGACGAGTGGATGAACGACACGGGCGATCCCAGCCGGCGGCCTATCGAGGAAGGCAGCATTAATCCGCACAACTCCGGCGGTTACATGGTGGTTCATAAAAAGATGTGGGAGAACTACATTCTCGCGCTCGATTTCAAGATCAGCCCGGGCTGTAACAGCGGTATCTTCGTCAAGACCTTCTCTCTCGAAGCGCGTCCCGACAGCAGTGTCGCCTTCAACGGCATTGAAGTCGCGATCGACGATACAACCACCGCCGGATACCACGACACCGGTGCTATTTACGACTTGGTCAAACCCACGCGAAACGCGATGAAAGCGGCGGGAGAATGGAACCACGCCGAGATCACCGTAAACAGGAACATCATCTCCGTAAATCTAAACGGCGAAGACGTGACGCGCATTGACCTTGCTGAGTTCACCGAACCCCACCAGCGGCCCGACGGCACGCGGCATAAGTTTGACGTTGCCTATAAGGATCACCCTCCAAAAGGCTACATCGGATTACAGGATCACGGGGCGGACCTGTGGTTCAAAAACATCAAGCTGAAGCCGTTGTATTAAGACCGGGGTTCGCTATTGCCTCACGTCGACTCCAGCATCCGCTCGATGTGGTGCGTACGGCTTCCTAGGCTTCGCAGCCGCCTCGCCGCCCGCTAGGCGCAGCCGGTAGAATGGAAAGTGTCGTTACCTATCCTTCGCGAGATCCGAGTCGCTCTCGGCCATCTTAATCCCAGCGAGGTCGAGGCGCTCGCGGATCGTCCGCTGACACTTGGCGTGTTGGCGCTGGACGAGGCGTTCTTCGCTCGAGTCATATCTTTCCTAATCCCTGACTGGATTTCTAAAGCGAAAGCTCGCCAGGCGGGCAAGTCGATTCTGCGTCTTGCCTCGGAGGAAGACTTCGACCGTTCCGACCTCGGGCTATGTGAGCCGGGGTTGCCGCACCCGTCGCACTTTTATCCGTTTGAACCACACGATCCCTTGGCGGCGGTAGAGTCGATTCTGGACGATCATGAGGATTTGTGGATTCCCCTGGCCCGCCAGCTGCCGGCGTTCCGCGATCCCGTGGTGGCAAGAATCATTTGGAAGATCAGTAAAGAGAACGCACTGTTCACGGTCGCGACAGCCATACCCAATGTCGTGCCCAGTTGGATCAGCGTACCGTGGGCGCTCGGGGAATTCGCCTCCGACACAGCGTTCCTGACGATGAACCAGGTGCGCATGGCCTTTCTCGTCGCGGCAGCCAGCGACCACAACATCGGCTACCGGAGGCAGCGCAGCCAGATCGCGTCGATCATCGCGGCGGCTTTTGGCTGGCGAAGTCTGGCGCGGGAGATGGTTTCGAAGATCCCGGCCGGCGGCGGTCTGGTTTCCAAGGGGCTGATTTCGCTGGCGGGCACCTTTGTGGTGGGCAAGGGGCTGGATACGTTTATGCGACTCGGCCGCGGCCTCACCCGCGAGGAGAAGCAGCGGATCTACGACCAGGCTGTCGAGCGGGGACGCGCGGTGGTCGAACGGATGACACAGGGCGTGACTCGAAAGGTCTCCGCCGTTCGCAGCGTCTGAGTAAATACGGTATTTCACCCAGACAGCTACGTATCCATCAGCTTGTTAAAGTATTGCGGCTCATCAGCCCGAGCGGGGACTGTGACCTTCTATTTGGCGCCAGTCGGCTGGGAATGAAAATTGTGGAGGTGCCTATCCGCTACCGCGCGCGAAGCTATGGTGAAACCAGCATTGACCGCTGGCGTCATGGATTGCTCCTGTTTCGAATGGTAGGGTTCTCCGCTCGCAGGCTGCGGTTCGTGTGACGCCGGAGGACCACACAGAAATCATTCTTCGCGAAGCCCAATCGACCGACGGAATCACGAAAAAACTGTAGCCCTATTGGACATAGCCCAGCGATCGCAATGCCTCGATTTGCTCTCTTGTCGGCGTAATTTTCTGGGCGAGGCCATCCGAGCCTGCTTGCAAATGCCTCCAAGCCATCAATTGCTGCCGAAGAGCGTCATCGGCAGCCGTATTGTGACCTGCCACATCGGTTTGCTCTCCAGGGTCGTAGCGCAAGTCGTAGACTTCGATATGGTCGGGCCTCTCCAAATCGAGGATCATCTTTGCCGTGTCGGTCCTGATGTAAGCCAATGACCGTTCCACTAATGCCCCGAACGCCACCAATGATTGCGTGTCGGGGAGCGGCTCACCCAGGATCAGCGGGCTGAGGTCCTGATCGTCGTGAGGAGCCGTGCCATCTGTCCCTCCAAACCCCTTGGGCTGGGGAATGCCAGCCAACGACAAAATCGTCGGCGCCACGTCCATCAACCGAACCTGTTGCCGCACGCGCCGGCCCGCGGGAATCTTGGCTGGGAAGCGCATCACCAACGGTACCAAGATGCTGCTCGTCGTAGAGTGCGTTTTTGTGTTCTATCCTCCCATGCTCGAAAAACTCTTCTCCGTGGTCGGATGTGACAACAACTAGAGTGTTGTCCAGACCGTCCAACCTTTCTAGAACTTGTAGGATCTTGCCCAAATAATGGTCTGTGTAGCGGATTTCCCCGTCGTAGAGGGAGACGATGTGACGCAGGTCAAGAGGGTCCATATCTTTGTGGATCCGCTCGGAGTGAAATAGGTTCTCTCCGGTGATGGTTCCCCGATAGTCCGGATCGAAAAGGCGATCATAAGGTGGGGGAGGAATATAGTCAATATGAACGTCCCACATGTGTAGGAAAACAAAGAAGGGTCTCTCGCGGCCCTCGTCGTCCCACCGGGTGAGCCAATCGCCAACGCGTTGATAGAGCCTGGGTGAGGTAATAATCGAGTCGTACCATCGGGCCGCGCTGCCCGATGTAGCGATAGCATCGTCGAATAAATCGAAACCCTGGGAAAACCCGTAGGAAGCGCCTAGGTAGGGGGCGGAGACGAAACCTGCCGTGCTGTAGCCCGCCGCTCGGAGAACCTCAGCCAGCGTCAGGGATTCTGACCCTAAACGCGCCCAGTGATGAACAACACCGTGTTGCTCGGGGGCCAGTGCGGTCAACAGCGTTACGTGAGAAGGCAGCGTCCATGAGGTCGGTGCGGCGACCGTCTCGAAAAGCACTCCCTCCGCCGCCAGCCTGTCGATCGTCGGACTCGTTTGTCTCGAATAGCCGTAGCAGTGGAGGTGATCGGCTCGGAGGGTATCGATAGAAACCAAAAGGATATTCGGCAATGCGCCGCTTGTTGGCACGGCCGGCTGCTCTTTTAAAGCAACGGTGGCCACCCCCGCAATAAGCGCAAAAGACAGTACCGCAGCGCCCCAGAAAAAAGAACCTTGCAAGAACCGAGTGACTTGTCCCCGCCAATGTAGTCGCAAGATCAGCAGCAACAAAAGGTTCGGAACCAGAAACAGGGCTGCCGCCCAGTATCCTCTGCCGGGGACGTCCATCGCCCAAAGGCGAACTTCCAGATGCATGATCTCATACGCATGAATAAACGTGGGGAGAAGGCAAGCCACCACGATAAGCAAAGCGCACCGTTGTCTCGTGAACCAATAGCCGGCCGGCTTCAGACCCAGCGTCGGAAATGCAGCGCCGGCCGAGCGAAGGATTAAATAAGAAATAGCACCCAGAAGCCAAACAAAACCAAGATTCGTCAGCAGGACCAGGGGAAGCCACGGCAGGGCCGATGCGAGCTCGAGCTGGAAAGGCTGGTGCAGGATCTGCGGGAAAGACCCTAATATATCGATTTCCAGCCAAAAGCCTACCTGGCCGATGAGCCACAGAAAGCCCACATCACGGACTCGCCCGACGTTGTCGCCGGGTATGAGTAACAGGAGATCAACCGTGGCGGCCAGGACAGACAGGGCAGCCGCGCCCCCCAGAAGCAGCTTTGCCGCCAATACGTGGTCGCCGGTTTGCGGGAGAGTCATCTTTCTAGGCAAGTGTCGGCGCCGGCGAGGGCGCCCGTTTCGGCGCCGGGCCACTTCACTTGACTCCGCTGCAGCACACGATATCCGGACAACCGCTCGACCTTCATACCCCCATCCCCACCTTGGGTGGCTTCGACGACGACGTCGGGACCGAAATCTCAATCAACGTGATGCGGTGTGTGGCGCCAAACATGCCTCCACAGGGCCTTCTACTTGCGCTGTGTAGCTGACTCTAAAATCGCCGACCGCGGCTTCCTTCAAACCCTGGTTGATCGTAGACTTCAGCAACTCGTCACAGTCATAACGGAAGTATTCAATTTCGAGCCTTTCGCCTTCGTCACACAACACGATTTCAGGTGGGCGCCATGCCGATTCCGTTTTGTTCGGCCATACGATCGGGTACCGGTGGAACTTTCCGAAGACCTCGCCGCTACTGGCGACGTGCGTCTGTCGGGGAAGTTCTGCCGCTAAACAGTCTAAGAAGCCGACTTCCTCCCCCGTCAGCCGATCCAGCAAGAGGCCCTCGGTGGATACCGTGGCCATTCGCTCCCAAGCCGGATAGCCGCGAACAGCCCATAAGGCAAACGTCTGGTAGCCAACAAGACACGACACCGCGGTGACAACTCCCCATCCTTTCACGTTCGCCATCGGGGGGGCTCTGGACTGACTGCCTTGACTAAGATTGCGGCAAGTCCCACGGTCCAAATCAACACGAAACGGGGCGGCCAAGTCATGCCATGCATGGCGTCGAGATAGATCACCCCAGCAATCCCCTGAACGACAAGCACGGGCGCCAGGGCCAATCCCAGTGCGAAGGTCGTCGGACGCAAACGGCCCTGGGAGAGCGCAATAGAGTGGACCCCAAGGCTGAGACAAGCAGTTAAGACTCAAAATCCATTGAAGGGAGAATTGAGTCATGGGATTGTCTCGTAGGCAGTTCACCAAGGAGTTCAAGCTGGCCGCCGTCCGGCGGCTGGAGCAAGGGGTCTCGATCGCCGAAGTGGCGCGGGCGTTGGAGGTGAACCCCAACGTGCTGCACCGCTGGCGCCAGGAGTTCCGGCGAGGGCCGGGGAATGCGTTCTCGGGCCATGGGAAACCGCGCTGGTCGGAAGGCCGCATCGCCGAGTTGGAGCGCAAGATCGGCCAACAGACCCTAGAGATCGATTTTTTGAAGGGGTGCTTGCAGCGCATCGAGGAGCAGCGGATGCTGCAGGCATTGACTGGAAATCCGCGGTCTATCGGAAGGTCCAAGAAGAAGTGAGAGCCCAGCGGGGACTGACGATCGAGCGGATGGTGAAGCTCGGCCGGGTCAGCCGGTCCGGCTTCTACCGCTTCGCCGAGGACAGACCGCTGGCGCCGGATCGCGACCTGGACCTGCGTGACTCCCTCCAGCGCATCGCCCTCGAGTGGCCCAGCTACGGTCGGCGGCGAATCACGGCCGAGTTGCGCCGTCGTGGCTGGAGGGTGAATCCGAAGCGCGTCTACCGTCTGATGCGCGAGGACAACCTGTTGTGCATGCGGAAGCGGAAGTTCATCGTGACGACCGACTCCCGCCACGGGCGCAAGGTGTACCCGAACCGGGCTCGCCAGATGGTGCTGACGGGCGTGGACCAGCTCTGGGTAGCCGACATTACCTACATCCGGCTGCGGGAGGAGTTCGTGTTCCTGGCCGTGATGCTGGACGCCTACTCGCGCCGTGTCATCGGCTGGGCCCTGGATCGCACGCTGGAGGACGAACTCACACTGGCCGCCTTACGGATGGCGCTGTCGCACCGATCCCTGCAAGCGGGGCTGGTGCATCATTCCGATCGCGGTTCCCAGTATGCCAGCAACGACTACACGGACCTGCTCAAGGCACACCAGATCGACATCAGCATGTCGCGCAAGGCCCATCCCGGGGACAACGCGGCCTGCGAGTCGTTCATGAAAACCCTGAAGTACGAGGAGGTCCACCGCAACGAATATCGGGACCGGAGCGAAGCGCGCGAGGCGATTCGCCAGTTCCTGGAGAAGGTCTACAACCAGAAACGCCTGCACTCCGCGCTCGGCTACTTGCCGCCGGCGGAGTTCGAGGCCAACCTCGCGGCCCAGAACAAACAGGATGCCGCTGCTTTATGAGTTTTTTCAGGCATCGGGAAATCTATCCATCCGATGGGGGCGCCAGCGTTGCGGCCAACGCCCCCGCTCATCGTCTGGATGAGTTTCCGGCCGGCTATTCCTCGGCGGGTTGGTCTCCACCAGAGCCCGCCTCTGCTTCACCAGCCAGCAACCAGTATGCTGTAAAGTCGTCTTGCCGGTCGAGGAGTCTTCAGCGAACGGCGAACTGTGTCTTAACTGTTTGTGTCACCCCAGGGGACCACCGCAGTGCAACTCTTGGTAGTCGCGGATCACAGTGATTGTGCGCGGGATACGGACGGACCCCTTGTTGCTAACAAATTCCTACTAACAAACGCCGTCCCGTCTACTACCCCCGTCTTCCGGCCCGACCTAACCGACTTGTGTGCCGAGGCCATTGAGCCGCGGGACGGCAAAGTGCCCGGAGATCAATCAACGCCCTGATTGGCCTGCGCCTCGCCGCTCCGCACATCGATTTCCTAGATGACGCATGTGGCTAATTCTACGGTGCCAACCGGCTGAAGAGAATAGTCCGAACACCTTACGGCCGATGGGTGGTTGACAGGAACCGGCTATGCTTCGCTTGCCTAGGGCGGCTGACGGAGCATCACAGTGCCAAGGCCGGAAGCCGCGGACCGGATCCCAGTCTTCCGGCGCAAACGAACTTCCCAGATGGCAACTCCACTGGCCCCTCGGGGCATTGTCTCCATCTTCGGCGGGCATCTCTCCGTTGGAGTTGAGGCTGGGGGCGCCGAACCCCTGCCGCCACCCGAGGCGCGGCGCCCGAGCTACTCTTTTCGGGTCCGGCCATGGCGGCGGAGTGACACGGATCTGGGGCCGCCGTAACGGAGTCCGTGGAGTGGCTTCACACGCCGCCCAATGTGCCATCATAAGGCCATGTTGGGTGAGGGAGAAGCAAAAAAGGGATTAAGGAGCTTTTCCTCGACAAAGGTTTTTTTGTCAGGTTCACTGCGGACAGCGGCCTCAATTACCACGTTATTGGGCGTGAACTGGTTCGTCTGCCGAGAGCTGTTCACCGTGGAATTCCTGCGGCACATGGGCTCGATCGAGGGAGCTTTCATATCGATCAGCCGCTATACCATGGAGAATTGGCCGGATTTGAGCTGGTGGCCCCTTTGGTTCGCCGGAATGCCCTACACGAACACCTATCAGCCAGGCTTGCATCTAACAGTGGCGGCGGTCGCCGAAGTTCTGGAATTATCCCCGGCCCTCGCTTATCATGCTGTCACGGCTGGGTTCTATTGCCTTGGGCCGGTGACATTGTTTTGGATGGCTTATCGGTTGAGTGGACGCAGGGCCTATAGTTTCAGCGCAGCACTGCTTTATTCATTGCTATCCCCTTCCGCGTTTCTCATTCCCGCGATCAAGGACGACACCGGAGGTCTATTCTACGCCCGTCGCCTCTATAACCTTGTGGGCTACGGCGAGGGTCCGCACATAGCCGCGATGGCCTTGTTGCCGGTAGCGATCGTCAGCGTGCACCTAGCGCTAACCCGCCGAAAACCGATGCACTACGTGTTGGCGGCCCTGGCGATGGCGGCGGTGGCATTGACGAATTGGCCCGGCACGGTGGGGCTGGCCTTTGCAGTGACCTCCTATCTATTGACGTATCCGCTGAGAAGCCTATATCCCTCTACTTTAAGGGTAACCGGCACGGCTCTGCTGGGCTATGCTTTGGCGGCCCCTTGGATTCCTCCTTCTACGGTCACAACGGTCTTCGCCAACGCGCAGACGGCGGGTGGAATTTTCGAATTTACGTGGAGACATCTAGCCTACGGCGCGCTGGCGCTGCTCGGGCTCTTCGTGCTGCGCTACGTGCTGAGGCGGTGGAAGACCGAGCGGGCGCTGCAGTTCAGCGTATTCTTCGCCTTCTTGGCGGGTCTAGTGACCCTGGCTGACGCCTGGGGCGGCGTGTATCTGCTCCCTCAGCCCATTCGGTTTCACTTGGAAATGGAGATGGGACTTTGCTTGGCCGGGGTTTTGGGCGGGCAACTCTTCCTGGCAAGGTTTACTTCCCCATCCCAGCGCCGAGTCGTAGCGGCCGCGTGCCTGGTTGGCTGTTTTTGGCAGATCTCGAATTACCGCGCATTTGCTCAAACGGTGATCCAGCCGATTGAGATTGAGACCACGACGGAATACAAAACGGCCCAATGGTTCGACGCTCACATGCCAGGGTCAAGGGTGTTGGCGGCCGGCTCTAATTCTTTCTGGTTGAACGTCTTCAGCGACACTCCGCAGCTCAGCGGCTGTTGCGAACAGGGGGTGACGAACCGGCAAACTCGCTCTGCCTTGTACACCATCTTTACGAGCCAAAATGCGGGAGAGAGAGACGGGGAGATTTCCGTGCTCTGGCTGAAGGCATTTGGCGTTCAGGCCGTGAACGTTGTGGGGCCAAACAGCAAGGAGCATTACAAACCCTACCGGAACCCGAATAAGTTCGATGGGCTGCTCACGGAACTTTGGCGCGATGGAGACGACGTGATTTTCCAGGTACCGCAACGGTCTCGCTCACTGGCACACGTCGTGGGGAGAGAAGACATCGTAGGGACGGCGCCGATCCACGGCCTAGATGTCGAGCCGATAGCAGCTTATGTCGCCGCACTTGAGGATCCCTCTCTGCCGCTGGTGGAAATGGAGTGGATCGATCGGCATAGGGCGCGCCTCGTTGCCGACATCCCCCAGGGAGACCATGTTGTATCGGTGCAGCTGAGCTATGATCCCGGCTGGCGAGCGGTGGTCGGGGGGGAACCCCGCCGCGTCTTTAGCGACGAGCTGGAACTGCTGGTCGTGGACCCCGAGTGTAGCGGCAGATGCGTGATCGAGTTGATCTATGAGGGCGGGATGGAGGCGCGAATTCTCCGCTGGCTGAGCTGGGTAGCGGCCATAGGGTCCGTCGTCTGGGTCGGCTTGGCTTGGCGACGGGAGGAGAAAGTCAGCAACTAGCCCGCTTTTCCCGCCAGATGGCGAGAAAGGGGGGCCTGCCGCTGGAGTACAATATGGGAACTCTATAGCGAGGTTCCCGCCCTCAGGCGCCGGACCGAGGGAAGCGGTCGCTATGGTCAGAAAGCCGCACGTAGAGGGCTGGCGAAGCATCAAAGCGCCAAGGCCGCACGTCTTCGGCCCCCAGACTGCCGAATCTGTTGCGAACCGCTGAAGCCCTCGCCCCGCTCGCCGGGGTTGATTCCGACCTTCCGCCCCTATTGCGGCTCCCTCAACCCGTAGCAAAGCCGCTGGTGAGAAATACGGGCTAGGGCTTAGTTGCAAAAGTTCGCGTATTTACAAAGGCCTTTCCCGAAGGATCATTCGGCCATCTGTCTGGCCCGGAAGTGGTTTGTTCACAGAACCTTCCGAGCCACGACCGTGAGGGAGCGGTCCCGGGATCGCCGCCCGTAAACGATCGTGAACTTATGTAACTAAGCGCTAGGCGTTGCTGGGGAACCGTTATGGTTCCATAAACGATTGTATAATGGATTTATGACTACCCTGACACTCAAGAACCTCCCTGCGTCTTTGCACCACAGCTTGAAGCAGAACGCCAAGGAGCAGGGCCGCAGCCTGAACGCCCACGTCATCCATCTGTTGGAGATTGCCACAGCCGAGCAGGCCAGGCGCAGCGAAATGCGGCGGAGAAGAAGGGATCTCGAGGAATTTGTCAATTCATTGCCCTCCACAACCGATAGCACGGAACTTATCCGCGAGGCCCGCCGGGCAAGATGACGGCGACTACCTCTGTAGTGGACGCTAGCGTCGTTGTCAAATGGGTCCTCAAGGAGAGAGGGCGCCCAGCGGCACTGCGGTTGCTGGAAGACTATCGTAGTGCCCACGCTCACCTGCTGGCGCCGTCTCTGGTCGTGGCTGAGGTGGGCAACGCACTCTGGAAACACGTTCAAAGAGGCAGTCTCGATCGCGACCAGGCGGCAACGGCGTTCCGTTTCGTGCTGGGAAACCTCCCCATCCTCGAGGAATCCGAGACGGTTTCCGAGGTCGCTTTGCAACTAGCCGTGGCTCATGGTTGCACCTATTACGACTCCCTCTACCTAGCGCTGGCAATGGCCCGGCGATGCGATCTCATCACGGCCGACGAAAAGTTTTTTTTGGCCGTTCACCGCGCTTTCCCGATGATTCAACTCCTGGCTCACGTCTAGGAACTTCCTTCGACCGCTTGCGCTACTTATGAAACGGACCGCTAAGGCGCGCTCTGCATATCCGCTGCGACTTGGTAAGCCGTCAGCTCGACGGGGTAAAGTCGAGCGTGGTCGAGAATTGACCGCAGGTAATAGCCGTTGTACCACGAGGCTCGCCCGAAGGTGGGTTGAATGGCGGTTTGCGGAGTGAAAACGGGAAACACCGCGGAGCGGTCGCGCACGCCGTCGATATAGATCAGCCTGCGGCGGCTGGGGCCGTCGAAGGTAACCGCGACGTGGTGCCAGTTGCCCACCGTGAGGCTGCCCGCGGAGAGCAGCCAAGGGTTCGACGCAGGCAACCCCGAGACGGAGAGGATGATCCGTCCGTCGTTGAAGACACCCACGTACCATCCCTGGAAATCACCGCCGTAGTTGGCGAATAGAACCCCCCAGTTATTGGGCAGCGCATCGAGTTTGACCCATGTGGAGAAGCTGAAGCCGGCGGTGCTCAGGTCAGCGTGGGGCGTTAGGTGAGCGTAGTCGGGGTAGCCGTCAAAGCTACGAGCGCTCCCCGCCACCCCACCGACGGAAGTCGTCCCCAACCCCTCCGTTGTGGCGTCGTGGCCGCCGCCCGAACTGTCGGCCAGAACTGTTCCCGGTCCGGTTCCCTCATCATCAAATCTCCAGAAGGCCACTGGGTCCGGAAGGTCCGGCAGTGGGGGTGGCGGAAAGCTGCTGATCTGGGTGGTGATCTCCTCAGCCGAGAGATCCCCAGGGTAAAGCCGCGCCTCATCGAGTTTACATGCGAGGTAGTAGCCGTCGTACCAGGAAGCGCGTCCGAAAGTCGGTGAAACAGCAGTCTGCGGTGTGAAGGCGGGGAACGTTGCTCCCCGATCAAGTACGCCGTCGATGTAGATCAGACCGCGGCGCGTTCCGCCGTCAAAGGTAACTGCCAGGTGGTGCCAATGACCCTCCAGCAGGCTGCTGGTCGAAAGCAGCCAAGGGTTGTGAGAAGGAAGTCCCGAGACCGAAAGGATGACTCGGCCGTCGTTATACACGCCGACATACCACCCTTGGTAGTCGCCGCCGTAGGTGGAGTAGATCACCCCCCAATTGCCGGGATGGGTATCTAATTTGACCCAGGTTGTGAAGCTGAAGCTGGAGGTGCTCAGGTCGGGGGCCGGGTTCATGTAGGCGTAGTCCGGCCTGCCGGTGAAGCTTCGACCGTTGGCCGAAACGGCGGGTATCGGGTCCGTCCCGAGGCCTGCCGTGACTGCATCGTGGCCGTTCCCGGAGCTATCAGCGAGGACCGTCCCGGGTCCCGAGGCTGTCTCATCAAGGCGCCACTCGGCAACCGGCTGCAGCCCGAGATCCGCTTGGAAGGCGGCGAAGTCACTCTGGACTTCGGTTGAGGTCCAGCTGGCCGGGACGAGAAGCACCTCGTCGAGGTCCATGTTGAGGTAGAAGTCGTTCGCCCACGACGCTTTGCCCATGGTCAGCACGCCGGACGTCTGCGGGGTCAACCCCGGCACGTAGCCCTGACCGACGGCGACACCGTCCACATAAAGCTTGACCAATCTGCGCCCGCCGTCGTAGGTGACGGTGACGTGCTGCCAACGATTGAGCGAGACCGAGGCGTTCGAGATGACAGACAGCGCGTTATCCGGCACACTGCCCACATTGCAAAGAACCCGCCCGCCGGCATTGATTCCCACAAACCAGCCGTCGGCCGCGCCACCGTAGTTCGCTGCCACAGTGCCCCAGTCCGTGGGGTAGGAAAGCAACTTGACCCAAGTTCGCAGGGTAAAACTAGCCGGCGTCAGGTCCGTTGAGCCGGGGACCGAGATGGAATCCGTTGCGCCGTTGAAGCGCCGACCGTTGCCGCTTACCGCTGTAATAAGCTGTGCGCCGCTAACGGCGCCATGGCGGCCGTTGCCCGAGACGTCCTGGGCGCCATTTTCGAAATCCCATTCCGCGACAGTCGACATGTTGACAGTCGGAGGCGGAGGCGAGAAGGATTGAAAATCCGCGGCAATTTCGTCGGCGCTCTGTAGCCAGGGATAGATTTCCGTTTCGTCAATCTCGGCGTTCAAGTAGTAGCCGTCGTACCAGGAAGCGCGCCCGAAGGTAAGCGGCTGCGTCGTGTCGGCATCGATTCCAGGGAATTGCGCCCCGACGTCCCGGATGCCATCGACGTAGATCGCCGCGTCGCCGCTGGTCCGGTCCACCGTAACTGCAATCGCATGCCAGCGGCCCAGCGCCAGCTTGGCGTTCGAAACCAGCCACGGCGCGCTGCTGGGCGGCGTGGCGCCCATCAATATGACTTCGCCGCTGGACTTCACCGCCAGGTACCAACCCTGATAGTTGCTTCCGCCGAAGGCCGACAACACGACCCCAAACTTCTCGGGGTAAGAGAGCAGTCTCACCCAGGCACGGAGCGTGAACTGTTGCGGAGTCAGCGCTGCTGAGGGCGGTACCTCTACGTAGTCTGTTGCGCCGTTCAACAAACGGCTCAGGCCGCTGACGCCTGTTGTGGCGACGGTTCCTGGGCCGTAGGTTGTGCCGTTGTGCGCGCCCCCCACGCTATCAACAATCGCCACGCCGGGGCCGGCGCCGGTTTCCTCAAACGACCACGACGCCACCGGGGTTAGGGCAGCCGTTACCGTGAGCGTCGCGTTGACGGTCGCCGGAGAATCCAGCGGGCCGGGCGCGGTGATGGTAATCGTACCCGCATAGGCGCCGGCCGGCAGTCCAGCCGGACTGACGGACACGGTCATCGTCGAAGGAGCCGTGCCCGAGGCGGGCGAGGCGCTCAGCCACGAAGCTCCCTGGGTTACCGTCGTTGTCCATCCCAGACTCCCGCCTTGCGCTTCGGTGACCGAAACTGTTTGCGAGGGTGGCGTGGACCCTCCGGCAACGGCAATGAAACCCAAGGTCAGGGGTGCGACGACGAGTTGCGACTGCTGGGTGGAGAGTCGTGAAACCCGCACGTTGTCGATGAACCAGCCTTCGAAATCATTGAACTGATTGTCGATCGTGTCGAACGCGAACCTCAGAAGGACACTCGATCCGCTGAATCGCGATAGGTTGATCCGGTAGGGCGTGAACGTGCCGGTCGTGGTGTTGTGCGCCAAATGGGTGAGCGTCTTCCAGGTGGCGCCGCTGTCTGTGCTAATCAACAGCCGTCCGGAATCAGCGTTTAGGTAGGCCCCCGCGGCGCCGCCGCCCAAGTCGATGGCATTGCCGAAGCCTTCGGTCAGCAAGACCTGGTCCCATTCGACCGCCGCGCCGGTGACTCCGCTCAGATCAATCGCCGGCGAGGTTAAACTGCCGGAGACGCGCGCCCCTGTGTTGTACGTTCCGGTAGACTCTTGGCCGAACCACCACGAATACTGTCCTGAAGCCGCGCGGTGGGTCGTGCGATGCCATAGTCCGGTCGCCGTCCAGCCACTCGTACCGCTTTCGACATCATCGTTGAAGCGTTGATCGACGGCGAGGGGCGGAGAACCGCCGCAGATCGCCGGCGCGTCGTATGCTTCGTAAACGCTTAGCGCTGTGTCGTTCGGCTGTCCGGCTTCGATGGGGTTGAGCGCCGCCGAATGACCGAAACCCCGTGCTGCGAAGGCAGCCCAGATCGTGCAGCCGTTAGGGCCGTCGACCCCCGACGACTGCGCTGCCTGCAGGATGGCGTCCCGCGCATCCAGCATCGAGGGCCGGGAGGGTGTCAGCTTCAACGCCGTCGTCGCGACCTGTTCGAAGTTGCTCTGTCCGATCGCCTGCCGCACGTCCCAAAGGACGGTAGCCCAGATCTCGCCGTCGCTATGCACCTGTGGCAGATCAAGTATCAGGCTGGTACCAGGGATTGCCTTGGGGCGGAGCGTTCCAAACCGGCCGAAGGTGTAGGGGCTGTTGTTGTAGGCGACACCGCGAATGCCTGTGGTTGGATTACCCGAAACGTACTCGCCTACTACGGGATCGTCGGTGAACGAAGCCGCGTAGGCGTCGCTCCAGCCTTCGCCCATGGCTCCACTGTGCCACCTGAACAGGCCGATCACGCTGTTGGGGCCGCCGACAAGCCGGGTCGTCAGCCCGTGGACGTACTCGTGAATGATGATATCGGCGTCAAAGGCGGAATCGCGTCGCAGCCCGGCAAACAGACCGAGGTCCATGCGCGGTGCGATCCCATCCGGGGGCGTCGTGAAAAAGGCGTTGTTTTGCGCTACGCCATCCTGGACGTCGACCCACAGTGCATCTCCCGCGGCTCCACCGCGACTATAGTTGTCGGCCTGGAAATTGCCGGACGGCTCGTCAAACCCGAGGCGATACAGCCAATCGTGGAGAGTGTTTGCCCAATAGAAGGCATTGGTAATGGCAGCGTTTCGATCTGTTTCGGCGTTGCCGGTCTGCACGTAGTCGTCGGTGAAGTCGAAATCGAAATGAGCCTGAGCATCCCTGGCGCGCCCGTCGCAGACGTTGTTGCCGTCCGCGTCGAGACAGGCGTCGACGTTGGGGCCCTTCGTTTCCGTGGCCTCGACCCAGCAGCCGCCCGCCAGCAGTCCCGACTGAAACTGGGAAGGATAAACGTCCGCCGGACAACTGCCACTCGTGGAAGGCCAGCCGGTAAAGGCTTCGGTGGTTTGCGGGCCTGCATCGGGGTGCGGGCGGTCGACCGCCTGGAAGACTTTGCCGTGAGGGTCAACTTCGCGAGTGAGATTCAGGCTGAAGAGGAGCTCGCTGGACTCGTCATCAACCACCATCCAGTAAGTGCGCAGGGGGGCCAAGGGGAGGTACACCTGCCAAGCGGCGACACTGGCGCCTCCGAGCGGAAACCACACCTGCTTGACCCGTACGGGGCCGGCCAAGTCGCGGCCCGAAAAGACCGCTCGCCGATCAGAACCGCTTTCGGGTTCGACGATCTGCAGCTGAGGCTGGATTTCCGGAGCGATCTTGCGCAGCGCTGCCTCCACAGCTGTCCGTGGACCAAGCGTTAGTGAGAGTGTTGCTGGAGCCGGAGCGATGGGTTTCTGATTGACGCGCCAGATCTCACCATCCCTGCCCACATGCACTTGGACCTCGCTGTCAAAATAGGCAACGCCGGCATAGCTCGGCTGGAACGTGAGATGGGTCAGACCCGCGTCCGCACTTTCATACCGAGCTACTAGGGGCAAGTTGAACGGCGAAGCCGCCTTCGTTTGCAAGGCGGTAATCTCCCGGTGCAGATAGTCGCGAGCAATGGTTTCCGCGTCGTCGGAGCGGGGACCCGTGATCGGTCCCGACAGATCGAACAGTGAGCGGGGGAAAGAGCTGCCCGATCGTTGCGTCGCGCCCGAAGCATAAGCCCGAGCGCCTTTGGCTGCATGGGATGCCGACGGCAGAGTAGACCTAGCATCAAAGGATTCGTAGTCGATGGGGCGATCGGCCGGCTGTTGCGCGTAGGCCGTATTCAGGATGAGCGCGGAAAGAAACGAAAGTAAAACGAGAGCACGTCCGGGAAGCCTGCCGGTGGGAACCATCTTCTGATGCTCTTCGGATGCGCGCGGGAATCCTTAGTGCGTTCGGAACAAAACATCACGTCTATCCCTGATGCGTGCAGAAAGGTATCTCCCGACGAGAGATGGCCACATGGCTCCGGCCCAAGGCAAGCCCTGGAATCCTAGCCCGCTTTTCTCACCACGTGGCGAGGCGAAGTGCGTGAGAGGCCCGTCAGTACAAGGCGCGCGCCGCTCGACGAGCGGAGGCGTACTTGCACAGTACGTTGAGCACGGCGAGCAAGCGCAACGCAGTAATGGCGGGCCTATTGCGTGCTTCGACCGGCAGGTGGTGAGAAATGCGGGCTAGGGCTGTTACCGAGCTAACTTGTCGCGCGTACGACAGCGATTCGGCGGAATGCCGTATGCTAGTCCCTGCGGTGAAAAAGTTAGCCATCCACGGAGGCAAACCCGTGCGGGAGAAGCCTTACCCTGCCGGCTCCGGGTTAGGAGAACGGGAAAACGAGTTGTTGCGCGAGGTGCTGGCTTCCGAACAGTGGGGCGGTTTCCACGACTTCGTCCGTAAGTTCGAGCAGCTTTTCGCGGGATTGCACGACTGTGAACACGGAGTCGCGGCGGCGAACGGGACGCTGGCTCTCGAGATGGCGCTCGAAGCGGCGGGCATCCGTGAAGGGGACGAGGTCATCGTACCGGCGCACAGTTTTATCTCGACGGCGTCGGCGGTCTCGCGAATGGGAGCGGCCCCCGTATTCGTGGACATCGACAGCACCACCTATAACCTCGACGCGGAACGACTCGCTACGGCGATTACCGACAGGACGAAAGCCGTCATCGTAGTGCACTTCGGCGGCCAAATGGCGGACGTTGACGGCATCGGGAAAGCGTTGGCGCAACATGACGTGATGTTGATCGAGGACGCCGCCCATGCGCACGGCGCCGAGTGGCACGGCCGGCGCGCCGGCAGCGTGGGCCTCTGTGGTGTGTTCAGCTTTCAAAACTCAAAGGCGATGAGCGCCGGTGAAGGCGGCATTCTCACCAGCAATGACGAGGAGTTGGCATCGCGCGCCCGCTCGCTGGCGAATCACGGGCGCCGGGACGAGCAAGGGCGGTTCCATCATTTCACGTTGGGATCGAATTATCGCCTGACGGGACTCCAGGCAGCGATTCTGCTGGCCCAGCTGGAACGATTACCGGAGCAGATTCGGCGGCGGCAAGAAAACGCGGGGATCCTCAGGGAGCAAGTCAAGACGCCCGGCATCCACTTCCAGAAAGCGCCCGAGGGCGCGAATGTGCAGACTCTGTATTTATTGGCAGGACGGATCGACGAGAAACTGTTCGGGCTCGAGCGGGATGAGTTCGTCCGCGCCATGAACGCCGAAGGTATTCCTTGCCGGCCCTTCTATCCCCACCCGCTCTACAAGAACCCGATGTACGAGAACCTGCCTCACCGGGCCGAACCCTGCCCGGTGGCCGAGCAGGCTTGCCGGGACTCTTTCTGGCTGCCGCAACAGGTGTGGATGGGCAGTTCCAGCGACACGATCGATATCCGGCGGGCCATCGAAAAGATCCACCACCTCTACAAGCCGCAGCCGCACCTCGACAAGGTCCAGTAAGCCGCCGCAAGGGACATTTCTATTGGCCTTAACAGGTCCGGCAAGCCTGTCGGCGCCAGCCGACAGCCTGGTGGGAATTGCCGTCTCGGCGTGGCGCCTGGAGGTGGCGCGTGGACCTGGCGCACGCATTCTTGCGTGCTGGGGAGAACCCCTCCGCTAAGACAATCCGCGCTAGCCTGTCAGCGACTTTCGACTTTTCGTCCGGTTGGGTTGCAGGCCGTGAATCTGGCGGGCGACGAACCGGTGGAGCGAAGGGGAGCTGTGACGATCGCCCCCCTAGCTAGATCCACGCTACGGGCTTCGCTTGGCGGCGAGCAAAGGTCGCGGGGCTGGGCCAAACAGCGGCCCAGCCCTTCGCTACGGGCTGAGGATAGCGGGCGTGTCAAGCGTCCCCGTGGGTGATGGACATGCCCGGCCACCGAAATAGAAAACTGTCCCCGGTTTCCCCCGCAGGTTTCGCTAAATAACAGCCGGCGGCGACCGATGAAATCCTTAAGCCGACGATAATCGCGCCGGCCGCGATCCACATCACGCTGACTTACAAAGGAGAAATATGATGAACCGGATCATCCGGGTCCTCGCTCTCGGCTGCATCGCGGGCGCGATGAACATTAGCCTTGCTCAGGATGAGGTCCTCTTCCCCGACGAGAGCGGCGAGGGATCGATCCTCGAGAACATGCGCTTCACGGTCGACCTGAGCTCTCGCGCCTCGGTGAACACGGCTACGGGGGACATCTCCGCCGCTCAGTTCATCGGGTTCGACATGCACAAGGTCTTCACGGGCAAGAAAGGCGACTGGGGCACGGCCGTCGTGCAAGGCTATCTCACGCGCATCGACAACCAGAAGAAGCACCCCCCGTTCTTCGAAGGCGAGGACGACTGGGAGATGGTCTATCGCATCGTCAACTTTAACTACACCGGGCTCGCTCGCGGCCGCTTCAACATCCGGGTCGGCCATTTCGAGATTCCCTACGGGCTCGAGCACATGGTCAACACGAACGGCACGCTGCGCGACTACATGCACGGCCGCAATATCGGGGTGAAAGCCGACTGGGGCGTCGGCATCAACGGCGACCTCGACGCGTTCGAGTATGAGATCGGCCTCAGCCGCGGCACCGGGAACGGGTATTTCTCGACCGGCAACCCCTACATCCTCGCCGGCCGCGTGGGCACGCCCCGCGATGCGAACGTGGTCGCCGGCTTCTCGTTCATGGTTGGCGACGTCGCCCGGCCGGCGGCCCCCCGGAAGGTGCTGTATCGAAGGCGGTTCGGGCCCGACATCCAGGTGCACGGGGGGCCGTGGTCGGTGCTGGCCGAGGCTTCCTACGGCGACGACGAGGGAAAAGGGGTGGTCAACGGATTGGTGGAACTCGACTGGCGCAGCCGCGGCGAACGCTGGCTCATCTACACCCAGACCCGCCTCTTCAACCAAGAGTTTCCCACCAGGTGGGATGAAGCCTCGTCGGCCGTCGTCGGCGTCCGCTTCACGCTCGACAGGCACTGGGCCTTCAGCGGGCAGCTCGGCCAGGAAATTTCGACCTTCGGAGCCGCCTCACGCGGCGGCCTGGGGAGTCTGCAGATTCGATATCGCTTCTAACATATTTTACTTACAAAGGATGGTACGGACAATGCGACAACTCATCACTTTTTCGCTCTCACTCGCTCTCGCGGCGGCTGCATCATCGACCGCCTGGGCTCAGGCCTACTGCGCCTTGCGCGATCCGGTCCGGCAGGTATACGAGATGTACCCCGGCGCGAAGTCGTACCGTTCGATCGTCAGGACCGTCGCCCAGAAACATCGCTCAATGATCGCCGAGCAATTGCCCTTTACGATGCATTTCACCGAACTTGGACGGCACACGGTCTATGTCGCGCTCGACGGCGCCAAACCCATCGGACTCGTCCATGTGCGCTCCGAGCGCGGCCAATGGGGCCTGGTGGAGGTTGCCTGGGCGACCGATCTCGACATGCACATCGTCGACTTCCGGTTCCAGCGCTGCCGCGCGCGCGCGGTGAAACTCCTGGACACCGAGGAGTTCCGCGCCCAGCTCATCGGCAAGCGCGTTGACGATCTGGTGCGCATGCTGTCCGGCGACTATCGCGGAGTGAACGCGTCACTTCTTCGCGTGCCTTCCGGCGCGGAAAAGCTGGCGGCGGTCGTCCTTCGTTGCGGAGCCAAGACGCTGGCCGCCAACGAAGTGATCTGGGGGGAGGACCTGAAAGGGCTGCGCCGACTCGAGCGCGGGCTGGGTGCGTTCGCCGGCGCGGAATCCGTCCAGGCCGTCAAGGATCCCTATGGCTCCGGCGTCCTCGCCGCCATCAAAGCGGCGCTTCAAGGTGCGTCCACGGCCATCGATCGATCCGACGTCGTCGCTCTTCGGGTCCGCGACGGGAAGGATTCGTTGCTGGGCATGGTTGTCCGCACAACCTGCGACTTCGATGGCCGGCGATGGACCAAGTGGTGGTCTGTCGACACCCGGAACACCATCACCGACATCAGCAGCGTCGGTCCGTGGCCCGACGAGGAGACGAAGCGCGCGTTCACTGCGCTTGTGGGCGCGTCGATGGGCGAGACGGCGTCCTGCGCGAACGGCGCCATGGTGCTGGCCACCGAGGTGCTGATCGTGGCCGGTCATCAGACGGACCGGAGCGACTAGCGGCATGCGGGTCGCCCATCACACGGCCGTGGTCGTGCTGGTCTGCTCGCTGGGCGGCCTGGGGCTCGCGGGCGCCCTCGCGAGCGGATACCGCGACATCGACGGCCAGACGCGCGACCTCGGGCAGAACTCCGTGGCGCTGCGCGACATCTCCCACCTGGAGACGCTGGTCGCCCAGTGGTTCGTGACCGTTGATCTCGTCTTCTACCAGGGCGAGACGTACCTCGTCAGCGGCGCGCGCGACCAAGCCGCCAATCTGCTCACCGTCTTCGAGGGGCTGCGGGGTGGGGCGCTCGGCCGACACAGCGCCCCTCGGATCGACGCGGCCGCGGCGGAGATCAGGGCGATCGACCAGCTCATCGAGCGGGCGGGCGCTCTGGGCGGGGAGAACCGGGACAGCCTGCTCAGCGGGCTGACCGGGCAGGTCGACGAGCATTCCGGCGGGCTGGTCGAGGCCATCGAAGCGACGTCGAGCGACATGCGAGAGCGGTCCGAGCGACTGACGGGCGACCTCGAAGAGCAGCGCGAGCGGCTTGGTTCGATGGCCATCGCCCTCGGCCTGGCCTACGTCGGCGGCGTCTTCGCGGTGTGGCGCTGGGCCTCGGTGACAGTGGTGCGGCCCCTCGCCCGGCTGACGGCGGCGAGTCTGGACGGCAACATCGCCGACAGCTCGATTCACGGTGAAGCGCGCGGGCCCAGCGAGGTCCGCCAGCTTACCGCGAGCATTCACTCGTACGCCGAAAGGCTGACGGCATCGGCGAAAAAGGTCGAAGCGGCGAACGAGGAGCTTAGCGGGACTTTGCGGGAGCTCCAGGAGACTCAGGCGCAATTGGTCCAGACCGAGAAGATGGCCTCGGTCGGCCAGTTGGCGGCCGGCGTGGCCCACGAAATCAACAATCCGCTCGGCTTCATCGTAAGCAACCTCAACTCGCTCGGCGGCTACGTAGAAGATATCAAGCGCGCGCTTTCCGTCGCCGACGGGGTGATCGGCGCCGTCAAGGCCGGCTCCCCCGAGGTGAGCGCGAAGGTGGAAGAGGCCGACCGCGTTCGAGAGGAGGTCGATCTCGATTACGTCCTCTCCGACATCGACAGCGTGCTCACGGAGTCGATCGAGGGCGCCGATCGGGTTCGCAAGATCGTGGCGGACCTGCGGGACTTCTCGCACGTCGACAGCCCGGACGTGACGGAAGCGGACGTCAACGAGCTGCTCGAGAAGGCGCTGAGCGTGGCCGCGAACGAGCTGAAGTACAAGGCGGAGGTTGTCAGGGATCTCGGCGACGTGCCGGCCATTCCCTGCTTCGGCGGCCAGCTGAGCCAGGTATTGCTCAACCTCCTTGTCAACGCGGCCCAGGCTATCGAGGACCGGGGTACGGTGACGGTGCGCAGCGGCCATGGCGGCGGCCACGTCTGGGTCGAGATCGCCGACACCGGTTGCGGCATCGCGGAAGAGAATCTGTCGAACATCTTCGATCCGTTCTTCACGACCAAAGCGGTGGGCAGCGGCACCGGGCTCGGTCTCCACCTGAGCTTCAAGATCATCGAGGCGCACGGTGGCCGGATATCGGTGGACAGCAAGGTGGGCCAGGGCGCCACATTCCGGATTGAGCTGCCGATGAGCGGCCCGCCGGAAACGAAGGAGGGGAAAGTTGAACGGGCCGCATAGCACAGCCGGCGCCGGATCGGCCGGGGGCCGCCACCGCGTTCTCTTGGTCGACGACGAGGAGTCGATCCTCAGAGCGCTGGAGCGTCTGCTGCGGCGCGAGCCTTACGAGGTTGTCGCCACGGCCAGTCCGCGTGATGCCGTTCGAATGCTCGAGGAGCAGCCCGCCGGCCTCGTGGTCTCCGAGCAAAGGATGATGGAGATGGCGGGCGCCGACTTCCTGCAACAGGTCCGCCAGCGTTGGCCGGAGACGATCCGCATTATCCTCAGCGGGTACCCCGACGCGAGCGCCGCCCGCGACGCCGTCAACAGCGGCGCGGGCTACAAGTACCTCACGAAGCCGTGGGACGACGAGGAGATCAAACTCGAGATTCGCCGGGCACTGGAGCAATACGACCTTGCGGTGGAGGACCGGCGTCTGGCGGCCGGGGTCGATCAGCGCGCAAACGACGCGGCGGCGGGCCTCTCGAGCTGCCGGCCCGGGCCGGAAAGCCGGCGCGGCGCGGAGGCCGCATTGTCGGAGGAGCTGGAATGAGCGCCGCCGTGCTGATCGTCGACGACGAGCCGCTCATCCTGCGGACAATCGAGCGTCTGTTGCGCCGGCAACGGTTCAAGACCCATTTGGCCAACAACGGCGAGGAGGCCCTCAAGATTCTCGATGACCACGAGATCGCCGTCATCATCTGTGACCAGCGCATGCCCGGCATGAGCGGCGCGGAGGTCTTGTCCGAGTCGCACCGGCGCAGTCCCGACACCTACCGCATCACTTTGACCGGCTATACGGACCTCGCCTCCGCCCAGAAATCGATCAATGAAGGAAACGTCAACCACTTCCTGACCAAGCCCTGGGAGGACGACCATCTACTCAACGTGGTCAAGCAGGGAGCCGACGCGTACCGATTGGTGCGGGAGAACCGGGGCCTTCAGGAGCAGCTTGCATCGCGGACGCGCAACGTTGAGGAGGCGAACAGGCAACTGAGCGCCACAAATGAGGAGCTGGCGGCAGCCAAAGACGCCGCGGAAGCGGCCAACTCCGCCAAGTCTGAATTTCTGGCCACGATGAGCCACGAGATCCGCACGCCCATGAATGGCGTCATAGGCCTGACCGACCTGCTCATCGACACCGACCTCACTTCTGAACAGCGCGAGTTCACCGAGACGATCCACGCCAGTGCCGATACTCTGTTGGCCATCATTCACGACATCCTGGACTTCTCGAGGATCCAGTCTGGGCAGCTAACCTTCGAGACCCTCGACTTAGACGTACCCAAGATGGTAGAGCAAGCGCTGGGAACGCTGGCCCAGCGAGCGCAGGACAACCGTGTGGAGCTGGTTGCGTTTGTCTCCCCCGACGTACCCGGGCTCCTGCGGGGCGACCCCATTCGGCTGCGCCAGGTCCTAATCAATCTGCTGAACAACGCCGTCAAGTTCACCGATCGTGGTGAAGTGGTCCTGCGCGTCGCCACGCAGGAGCAGACTGATACGCATACGCTGCTGCACTTTTCCATCCGGGACACCGGCATCGGCATTCCCCCCAAGGCGCAGGAGCGCCTGTTCATACCGTTCACGCAGGCTGACGGCTCGACCACCCGCAAGTACGGGGGGACGGGCCTGGGTCTAGCGATCTCGAAGCAATTGGTTGAGTTGATGGGTGGCCGGATCGGTGTTGAGAGCGTACCCGGAGAGGGATCGACGTTCTGGTTTACAGCGCGACTTGAGCAACAGCCTGCCCGCCGGCAATCTCCCGCCGCGCGTCAGATCCCGCTCGCTGGTTCCCGGGTGCTGATCGTCGATGACAACGAGAGTAGCCGGGAGGTTCTTCAGCAATACCTCGCGTCATGGAAGATGCGGCCCGAGGCGGCGGCAGGAGGGTTGGAAGGGCTCGAGATGCTGCGACGGGCGGCGGCAGACGCCGATCCTTATCAAGCAGCGCTCGTGGACTTACAGATGCCGGAGGCAGACGGGCTGGAGACGGCACGGGCTGTAAAGGCCGATGAGATCATCGCCAGAACCCGGCTCCTTCTCTTGTGCCCCTTAGGGAAGCAGCCGGGCGCTGCCCTGATCGAGGAGGCCGGCCTAGCAGCTTATGTGACCAAGCCGGTCAAGCCGTCTCAACTGTTCGATCGTTTGATCACGGTGTTGGGCGCCGAGCAGGACTCGAAAGACGCCGGCGAGAAACAGAACGGGACCCGGCCACCCGCTCAGCAAGTAGCGGTGGACGAGAAACGCCGGCAGTGCCGCGTTCTGATTGCCGAGGACAACATCGTAAACCAGAAGGTGGCCCTGAAGATTCTCAGCAAGTTGGGATTTACGGCCGAGACGGTCGCTAACGGGGAAGAAGCCGTGAAGGCGCTGGAAAGCACGCCTTACGACCTAGTCTTGATGGACTGTCAGATGCCGAAGATGGACGGCTACGAGGCCACGGCGGAAATTCGCCGCCGAGAGACGAATGGCCGCCGCACTCCGATCATCGCCTTGACCGCGAACGCCATGCAGGGCGACGCGGAGAAATGCTTGGAGGCGGGAATGGACGCTTACATCACCAAGCCGGTTTCACCCCAGGCATTGGCGGCTGCACTGGACCACTGGGCGCAGGTAGCAGCAAGGCAAAAGCAGGCGTAATCGCGCGGGTAAAAGAGCCCGTAGGTCTCGGCGCCGCTCCCGAAACCTGCGGTCGTTTGGTGGACGTTTTTCCGGACAACCCTTCCCAAATCACGCGGCTTGCTGAAGCCGCACGTGGCAAGGTTGCCGCTCGATCCTGCGAACTCCGCCTGGCACGATGGAACTTCGTTCTGGCTAACCGAACCAAAAAGCCGCGGGTCTGGGCAAACGGCCACCCAGCCCCGCGCTAGCCCGACTTTCGCGATTCGCCTCGCAAAACGGCTTTTTTTGACGAGTTCGCCACGGCGCGAGCCGTTTGTTGCGTGCGGCCCAACCCGGTTAACCGTCGAATCCTCCCGCTTTCTCGAAGGCGTGGGCCAGCTTCAACATCTTGGCCTCTTCGAAGTGGCTGGCCAGGATCTGCATCCCGATGGGCAGGCCTTCGGAAGAGTTTCCGCAGGGCACGCTAACGCCGGGAATGCCGGCCAGGCTAGCCGTGATGGTGTAGATATCGGAAAGGTACATCTCGAGCGGGTCGGCGACTTTTTCGCCCAGCTTAAAGGCGGGAAACGGGGAGACTGGAGTCACGATGGCGTCCACCTCTTCGAAAGCATTGCTGAAGTCAGCGGCAATCAGCGAACGGACTTGTTGTGCTGTCTTGTAGTAGGCATCGTAATAGCCGGCGCTCAGCACGTACGTCCCCAGGATGATGCGGCGTTTGACTTCAGCGCCGAACCCTTCGCCGCGCGTATTTTGATACATGTCGCTGAGGGTTTCGGAGTTCCCGGAGCGGAACGTATAGCGGACCCCGTCGTAGCGTGCGAGGTTGGCGCTCGCCTCGGCGGTGCAGATCAAATAGTACGAAGCGATCGCGTATTCGGTGTGCGGCAGCGTGATGTCGATCGTCTCACAGCCGATCTTTCGAAGGATGTCCAGGCCGCCTTGAATGCGGCTGGCGACTTCGGCGTCCAGTCCGGCGCCGAAATACTCGTTGGGCACGCCGATGCGCAACCCCTTAACCTCTCCGTTGAGTTGAGCAGCATAGTCAGGGACCTCGATGTCCGCTGAAGTAGCGTCCATGGGGTCTCGGCCGGCGATCACGCCGAGCAGGGCGGCCGAATCGGTAACGGTCCGCGAGAAGGGACCTATGTGGTCGAGCGAGCTGGCGAAGGCGACCAGACCGTAGCGCGAAACCCGCCCGTAGGTCGGGAGCACGCCGACGACGCCGCAAAACGAAGCCGGCTGGCGGATGGACCCTCCGGTGTCGGACCCCAGCGAAACCGGAGCATAGCCTCCAGCCACGGCGGCCGCCGAGCCGCCGCTCGATCCCCCCGGAACTCGGTCGGGCGCCGCGGGATTGCGAACAGGGTAGAACGCAGAGTTTTCGCTGGACGATCCCATGGCGAACTCGTCGCAATTCGTCTTGCCGATAATCACTGCCCCGGCCTGTTTGATCCGGGTGACGGCGGTTGCGTCGTAGGGCGCTATGTAATTCTCGAGCAGCCGGGACGCACAAGTGGCGCGCAGTCCCTCGGTAAGGATGACGTCTTTGACGGCGATCGGCACACCGCCCAGTGGTCCGAGCGGTTCTCCCTGGGCGATCCGGCGATCGATCTCACCGGCGGAAGCCAGAGCCTGCTCCGGCGCGAAGTGGAGAAAGGCGCCGTACTGTTCGTTTTCAGCCTCGGCTAGCCGTAGAGCTTGTTCGGCAAGTTCTCGAGCGCTGAATGTTCGGTCGAGAAGCCCGCTTTGGATTTCCCCGATCGTGAGCTGTTTGTAGTTCTCCATCTTCAGGCGCGGTAAGGAGCCTGCATTGCTCAACAGCTGACCGCCAGAAAAATCGGGGACAGCCAGCCAATTCGCTTCAGGTCAACAGTGTCGTTTCGAGGGCCATGATGGGGAGCGAATTGGTGGCAGTCCCCATTTTTCGCTTCCCACAACTTTTGCCACGAGCTGCTAAGCCCGCCGTGACTTTGTTGCGCTTGCTCGCCGGGCCCAACGTAGGGTTCAACTACGCCCGCATTGTGCAAGAAACGGCAGTCTATCGGCGAAGCCTCGTCAACGACCGGTCCCTCATTCGGACGGAGGAAAACGAGATAGGCGGAAGGAGCTGCGTCCGCGAGGGCGCGGGCCCGCGGGCTTACGCCCGCGGCTCTATATGGTATTTGCCCCTGTTTCTGGACTCTAAAGAATTTCCGCCAGGTGGGCAAGAATCTCATTGCGTAGCTAGCGTTTAATGACTTTGGGAACTTTGAAGTGCCCCGCGCCCGGGGTGGGGGCCGAACGCAGGGCGGTATCGGGCGGGAAGCTGCTCCCCGGCGTGTCGTCCCGAAGCGTGGCGGTTTCGCTCCCGGGATAGAGAACCTGAGCCATGGGCTCGACCTTCGATGTGTCGATTTCATTGAGCTTTTCGACGTAAGTCAGGATTTCCGCCAGGTCCTCGGAATACTTGCGAACCTCGTCGTCCGTCAACCGCAGGTTGGCCAGCTCGGCGATGTAGCGAACTTCTTTATCGGTAATCTTCACGCTTGCCGCCGCTTTCGGGAAGTTCGGCGGGTGCGATTCCCCGCCGAACCGGCGTTGGCCTCGTCCATCTCCTCCGCTGCCGAGGCGCGCCGAGGAGGCCGCGCGGCCGGGACCTTCACCCGGAAATCAATTCCTTCGAGAACTGTCTTGCCCAGCGCGGCGTTCAGCTTCGCCGTCATCTCGCGGCTCATCTTGGCGAGTTGACGACGCCAATCGTGACCCTCGACATCGACCACCAGCCTGCCGCGGTACAGCCGAATCGGCTGCGTGCGGCTTGCAATCTGGTCGCCTACCGTGGGCGCCCAGAAGGAGCGGACGATCTGCTCGTCTTGCTCGTTCGGTTCGCTACCTTCACGGTAGATTCTGGCCAGGATGTTCTTCGCGCTTTCCAAAACCGTCCCCGCGGGAAGGGATTATTATAGCACGGGGTTCGGCAGCGACCCCTTGTCCCCGGGTCTGTGAAAAAACCTTGGGACAGTCAACCGCGGCTCAAGACGCCATTGATTCCAAGTGACTTCTAAGGACGCCGCTTGTGACAGTACCCGGTTTTTTCACAGACCCTCCCGGTCGCGGAACCTGAGTCCGGCATAAGGCTTTGAATTTGTCCCTGCCAAAGCGTCTCTGGTACTTTAACGACTGACAGGAGGCGCCACCAAATTCCAAACGTTGGGACACTGCCAGAGGAGGACATCGTTCCCCGAGCAAGCCGTATGGCGTCGGGCATCTTAGCGCAGCTCCCCGAGAACGCCGTCGTCGCGGTCATTCGGCTGCGCTCTCTGGGCGACACGGTGCTCACGACGCCGGCGCTGGCACTGCTCAAGCGCGCCCGGCCCGACTTGCGGATCGCCATGGCCGTGGAGCGCCCGTTTGATGCTCTACTTAAGGGGAACCCCGACATCTGGCGCGTCTTGCCCATTACGGGAAAAGAGGGCGGGAGAGAGCTTTTCGGAGCTCTCCGTCAAATTCGCAAGCTGCGGCCCGAACTGTGCCTAAACTTGCACGGTGGTGCGACGAGCGCTTGGCTGACGGCGCTCTCCGGGGCGCGGACCCGCGCCGGTTTCGGGCATTTCCGTTTCCGGTTCGTCTACAACGTGCGCATCCCCCGGGCTCAGCAGGTTCTCCGACGCGGCTTCGATGATCCTGTCCACACGGCCGAGCACCACGCTTCGGCGGTTTTCCATTTAGGGGCTCCGGTATCCGACATACCGCGAGCCGTGCTGTGGGCCGAACCTAGCCCCAGGGATCGCCCCTACGCGGTTGTCCATGTCACGGCGTCCTACTTCACCAAGCAGTGGGCGACCGAGCGTTTCCGTCGGATTGGTGCATTCCTGCGCCGGGCGCACGGTCTCGAGCCGATAATGATTGCCGGCCCGGGCGAGGGATCGGTCTTGGCCGAGCTCGGTGACTTCACGTGCCTCGACGGCCCATCGATCGATGATCTTAAGTCGCTGCTGGCGGGCGCCGAGCTTTTCGTCGGCAACGATTCCGGCCCGGCCCACGTGGCGGCAGCCTTCGGTGTACCCTGCGTCGTGATCTTCGGCTCGTCGGACTCGGCGGTTTGGGGTCCTTGGAAGACGCGGCGCGTCATCGTCGAGACGCCGTGGGACTGCAAGCCGTGTCCCGGCGACCGCTGTTACGCTTTCGATGAGCCACGCTGTATCCTGTCGGTAGAAGTCGCCTCCGTCGAGGCGGCGATCGACAAGCTGCTTGCCGGCGCGTTTTCGGCCGGCGCGCCGCCAAGTGCCGCCTTGCGATGAGTGAATTGCTCCACCTGCTGAGCTACATCAGGCCCTATTGGCGCCGCCTTGGCGTGTCTGTCGTTTTGATGGCCATCGTGGGGGTCTGTCACGGGCTGGTGGCCCTGCTGATCGGACCGGTATTCGATCGGGTGCTGAACCCGAAGTCTCCCGACGCCCCCGTGGTGCTCTACGAAGTGCCTTTCTCGGGCCTGGAAATTCACCTAAACGACCTGGTTCCGTCGTGGGTTTCGAATGTTTGGACTATGGTCGCGATCGGAATACTGGGGGTCTTCATCGTCAAGGGGCTGTGCGACTTTTTCGGCAACTACTTGATCAACTACGTCGGCTTATCGGGGGTACGGAATCTTCGCAATAAGGTCTACGGGGTGGTTCTCAACCAGTCTCCCGCGTTTTTTCAGCAGCGTCACACCGGCAAGCTGACGTCTTCGCTCGTCAACGACATTGAGAAGATTCAGTTGGCGATGTCACACATTCTGGCGGACCTGCTGCGCCAGAGCTTTATCGTCATCGCGTTGCTGTCGATCTTAGTCCAAACAGATTGGGTTCTGGCTGCTTGCAGTCTCACGGTATTGCCTTTCGTGTTGGTGCCCACGTCGCGCATCGGTCGCCGCATCCGAAAGACCACCCGCCGTGCTCAGGATCAGCTGGGTGAGATGACACAGATTCTACAGGAGACGATTTCCGGCAACCGCGTGGTCAAGGCATTCAGCATGGAAGGCTTCGAACAGGGGCGTTTCCGCGCCGCCGCGGAACGCCTGTTTAGAACCAATCTGCGCTACGTTCGCCAACAGGCCGTCGCGTCCCCTCTGATCGAAATGTTTGGAGCGCTGACGATCGTCGGGCTGCTGACCTACGCGCGCAACCAGATCAAAGCGGAGGCGATGACGACGGGTGAGTTCACCACCTTCGTCGTGGCCTTGCTGATGCTCTACCAGCCGATCAAGCGGCTCAACGGCATCTATAACATCTTCCAGCAGGCTCTCGGCTCAGGCCAACGCGTGATGGAGTACCTGTCTCACCCTCACGATGTGAAAGAGGCTGCCCATGCAACCATGCCGGCGCCCTTTTCGCGGTCCATCGAGTTCCAAGAGGTCGGTTTCCGCTATCCCGATTCGCGGGGAGAGACAGCCCTTCGAAATGTTAGCTTCACGGTCAACGCGGGCGAGATCGTGGCCCTGGTCGGCCCCAGCGGGTCAGGGAAGACGACCCTGATCAATCTTCTTCCGCGGTTTTTCGATCCCACCGAGGGTCGTATCCTCATCGACGGACAGGACATCCGCGCTGCCAAACTGAAATCTCTTCGCGATCAGATCGCCCTGGTGACCCAAGAGACGTTCTTGTTCGATGACACGGTATTCAACAACATCGCCTACGGCCGTCCCGATATTCCGCGGGAAGCCGTTGAGCGCGCGGCCGAGATGGCCATCGCAGCCGACTTTATCGCTGAGCTGCCCGAGGGCTATCAGACTCCTCTGGGAGAGCGCGGCCAGCGCCTGAGTGGTGGCCAGCGCCAGCGAATCGCCATTGCTAGAGCGTTTCTGAAGAACGCCCCGATCCTGATTCTCGACGAGGCCACTTCGCATCTAGACAGCGAGGCGGAACGACTTGTCCAGAAAGCGCTGGCCAATCTTTTGGAGGGCCGCACCGCGATTGTCAGCGCTCATCGACTCTCGACCCTCCGCAGCGCGGACAACATCATGGTCATCGATGACGGAGAGATCGCCGACATGGGAAGCCACCAAAGTCTGATGCGCAGCAACGCGCTCTACCGCCGGCTGTGTGAACTGCAGTCGGTGGAGCAGTTCAGCGGATCGTCCACTTGAGGGATCTCGCGCCAAGGATCTACTGCGACGGGTTGCCTTGAGCGCCAGCCGGTCCGACAAACCATCCCTATGCCCTTCAGCATGACCGGATACGCGCAAGTCAGCCACGAGAGTGATGAACTGTCGCTGTCGATCACGCTGCGCAGCGTGAACCATCGTTCTTTGGATCTGAAATTGCGCATTCCGCCTGATCTGGAGCCGCTGGAAGGCCTGATTCGGAAAGCCGTGAAGCGCAGTGTTCGGCGCGGCCAACTTCAGATGAGCGTATCGCTGCGCTGGAGTGGCGAGGCCGCTTCCGTATCGATCAACCGGCCCCTGGTCGATGCTTATTTGAAGACTTATCGCGAGCTGGCCACGGCTCACGGCATCCTGGCTGAGCCTGACTTGAACGTGATTCTGCGCGTCCCCGGGGCGCTGACTTATGAGACCGATCCATCTGACGAGCGGCGGAGGTTGCTCCTGGAGGCGGCTCTCGATGACTGCCTGTCGCAGGCCACTGAGGAGCTGAATCGAATCCGGCAACTCGAAGCGGCCGGCATCGTTGAGCAGATCAAGCAGCGTGCCAAGTCGATCGGCGACGACGTCCGAGAACTCGAGACCGTTCGGCTCGACACGATTCCCTTGTTCCAAGAGCGTGTTCGCGAACGGCTGGGCGAGCTGATGGACGGAATCGATCCCGATCCGCAGCGAATCCTGCAAGAAGCCGCCGTGTTGGCCGACCGCGCTGACATCAGTGAAGAGCTGCAGCGGCTTTCGGCTCACGTCGGTCGCCTGCAGCAGATGATCGAGCAAGACGACGACCTTGGCAAGCCGATTGACTTCTTAGCGCAGGAGATGAACCGCGAAACCAATACCCTGCTTTCGAAGACTACGCCGCTCGGCCGGGCCGGTTTAGCAGTCACCGAAGTCGGCCTTCGGCTGAAGGCCGAAATCGAGAAGATCCGCGAGCAAACTCAAAATCTGGAATAATGCATTCCAGTGTCGATCGTCTTTATCATCTCCGCTCCTTCCGGCTCCGGGAAATCTACCCTGGTTCAGCGCCTCATGGACTGCGAAGGCAACTTGGAGTTTTCCACCTCGGTGACGACCCGTGCGCCCCGGCCGGGCGATGTGGAGGGCAAAAGTTACGATTTTGTCAGCCAAGAAGAGTTTCTGCGCATGCGGGATGGCGGGGAGCTGCTCGAATGGGCCGAGGTTTTCGGCGAGTTCTACGGCACTCCACGCAAGGGTTTGGATCTTTCGCGCCAACGAGGAAACGACCTCATCCTGGACATTGACGTGCAAGGTGCGGCACAATTGAAGAAGAAGCTTCCCGAGGCGGTCACGGTTTTCATTTTGCCGCCGTCGAGAGGGGAGTTGGAAGCTCGGTTGCGGAAGCGGTCTTCGGACCCGGATGAAGTTATCGACCGCCGCCTTCGAGAAGCCACCCAGGAAGTCTCCAACTACCGGCTGTACGATTACGTCTTGGTGAATGATGAGTTGGAGAAATCTTTCCAGACGCTGCGTGGCATCCTGGAGGCCGAGCGCTGTCGCAAAGACCGAGTTCAGCCGCGGATTCAGTCAATTCTGAAAAGCTTCGGAATGAACTCAGGGGAGTGAGTGAAAATGAGTGAAAAGAGCAAAGGAACCCAACTGCGCCTCGAGCAAGAAAGCGCCAAGCCTTCTGATCTGCCTTGGTTCATCCCGAACGACGAAGAACGAAGCGTCTATCGTTTCATCATCGCGGCGGCCAAGCGGGCGCGGCAGTTGCAGGCCGGCGCGCGCCCCTTGATCTCGACGACTTCCCGCAAGCCGACCAAGATTGCTATGGAAGAGATTCGTCGGGCCGAAGTGGCAGTCGAGCCGGCCCCACAAAGCGAGCCGGAACCGGGCGAGGAGCCTGTCTCCGAATAACACGCCCAACGGCCCTCGGCTCGGCCCCACCCTACGGGATCAATGATTGACGATTCCGCCAGCCCTAAGAAAATCGTCCTCGGCGTGACGGGCGGCATCGCCGCCTACAAGTCCGCGGAGTTGGTTCGTCTTCTGAAGGAACGCGGAGACCGGGTGCGGGTCGTCATGACCGAGCGCGCCCAGGAGTTCGTTCGACCGCTGACATTCGCGGCCTTGAGCGGGGAAAAGGTGATTACCGATCTGTTCTCCCACTCGGGCAGTGAAGAAACGCTCCAGAGCGCCATCGAGCATATCGGCGTGGCCCAGGAGGCGGACCTGTTGCTGGTAGCCCCGGCTACCGCCGACATCCTGGCGAAATTCTCCCACGGCATCGCCGGCGACTTCCTGACAACGATGTATCTGGCCTTCACCGGACCGGTGGTGGTCGCGCCCGCGATGAACACGAATATGTGGAATCATCCGGCCACTCGGGCGAATCTGGCGGCCCTGAGAAAGCGAGGCGTCAATGTCGTCGATCCGGACGAGGGATCTCTGGCTTGCGGCATGATCGGCCCGGGACGGTTGGCGGATCTCGCCGAGATTGTCGCCGCGGTGGACGACGCTTTGCGGTCGACCCGCGATCTGGCCGGGGAGACCGTGTTGATTACGGCCGGGCCGACGCAAGAGCCCGTCGATCCGGTGCGCTTTCTTTCCAATCGTTCCAGCGGGCGGATGGGTTTTGCCCTGGCGGAGGAAGCGATTGCCAGGGGAGCCCGCGTGACGCTCGTAAGCGGGCCGGTAGCGCTGTCGCCTCCCGCCGGTTGTGAGTTGGTTCGGGTCGCCACGGCCGCGGAAATGCACGAGGCGGTCATTCGCCGGCTTCGTGAATCCACGATTGTCGTCATGGCGGCTGCCGTCGCCGACTATCGACCCGCCGCCGAGCGATCAAGCAAGGTCAAGAAGCGGTCTTCGGGATGGAACCTCGAGCTCGAACCTACAGCCGACATCCTGGCCGACGTCGCGCGGCGCAAGGACGAGCAATTGCTGATTGGCTTCGCGGCGGAGACGGAGGATCTTCGCCAAAACGCGGAACGCAAACTGCGTTCGAAGAATTGTGACCTGCTGGTTGCCAACCTCGTCGGGCCGGCTGCTGAAGATGGGGGCTTCGATTCCGAGATGAACCAGGGACTCTTGCTGGCGGCGAATGGGGAGGCCATCGAGCTGCCCCGTAGCTCGAAGCGCGAGATGGCCAGGCGAATCTTCGACCGTGCTCTTCAGCTGCGCCCGCTGCTGGAAAAGGCTCGCGTGTAGGCATGCAGCGACCCTACACCTCCAAGCAGCGACCAAATCCGTAGGGGCACAGCATGCTGTGCCCGGCGTTAGCCCGCATTTCTCACGGCAAAGTAGGGGCAGGCCGCTGCGCCTGCCCAGAGAGGGGTACAGACCGGGGACATGCTTGGCATAAAGTGTTACCTATGTCCCGGTACGTTCAAAATAACGTTCGTTCAACGCCCCTCGTCCGAACGCTCGTGAGAAAAGCGGGCCAAACATGCGCGGCCGAACTTATGAAAGGAACTACTGAGCGTGGCAAGCTCGCTTCGTCGCTATCTTGAGTTTTATCGCGATCTGGGGTTTGAGGACCTCTATCTTCCCCAAGGACTTGCGCCAAGATTCAGACGCTCGGCGCAACGCAAGGGGGCGGTCCCGGAAAGCGCCGCCGCCGGGGGTGAGACGGACCCGGTGAGGGGCGATTCCCCGGTGGCCCCCCCTGGGTCGGCCTCGCGCGCATCAGACGTATCGCAACTGCCCAGGCCGAATCCGCCCAACCTACCCGAGCCGCCGGGAAAAGATCTCTTCTCGCCAGCCGGCGGGGAGGGCGCTGAAACCTCGAAGGACCCGCTGACGGTCCTGCGGGATATTCAAGCGGATATGGGCGATTGCACTCGTTGTGGCCTGCACGAAGGCCGCTCGAAGATCGTCTTCGGCAGCGGCAATCCCAACGCGAAGGTCGTCTTCGTAGGCGAGGGGCCGGGCGCCGACGAGGACGCGCAGGGACTTCCCTTCGTGGGACGGGCCGGGCAGTTGTTGACGCAGATGATCAACAACACCGCTTCTCGCGAGGCCATTGCCATTCGACGCGAGGATGTCTATATCTGTAATGTGGTCAAGTGCCGCCCACCCGACAACCGCACCCCCGAGCCTGACGAGATGAAAACCTGCGGGCAGTTTCTCGAACGCCAACTGGAGGCGATTCGTCCGAAGGCCATCTGCGTCCTGGGAGGCACGGCGGCGAAATTTCTGCTTAACACGAAGCAGGGAATTACGAGAATCCGGGGCACTTGGCACGAGTGGCGCGGCATTCCCGTCATGCCCACCTATCATCCTTCCTTCCTCCTGCGTCCTTATGCGCAAGACAAGAAGCGCGAGGCCTGGCAAGACCTGCGGGCGGTGCTGCACTACGCCTACGACTAGCCCGCATTTTGCACCACCGGACGACCGAAGCACGCGATAGGCCCGTGATTACTTCGTTGCGCTTGCTCGCCATGCTCAACGTGCTGTTCAACTACATCTCCGCGCGCCGAGTGGCGCGCGCCGCTCAGCGCCCCGTCTCTCGAATAATGCGGGCGTACTTGAACCGAATCCCGCCTTTCCAACGAGGATTCCGTTGTTTCAAAGACGTTCAGCCGCCCCACTCGCTGATCCCCCGGACCGATCAGCCCGTGGCGCTTCGAAAAATGGGGACTGTCCTGGCCGTTCAGGATCATCTTGCATCGGACAACTCTCTGTGGAGCAATTTGTACAGCGTGATGGTATCATCTTGGGCTTATCGACTTGCCCCTGAAAAGCGTACCCCCAAGCCCCTCCGAGGAGTATGTTGTTCGCGGCCGGAGGCAAAGGGTTGACGGTTTAGGATCATGAAAATCTCCAGTCGAATGGAAGGCGTCCGCGGTGAAGGCGCCTTTGACGTTTTAGTTAAGGCTCGCGCCCTCGAGGCTCAAGGGCGCTCGATCATCCACATGGAAATCGGCGAGCCCGACTTCCCCACCGCGGCGAACATTGTTGAAGCCGGGAAGCGCGCGCTCGACGAGGGCTGGACCAAGTACGGGCCCACGCAGGGCGACCCGGAGCTGCGGCAGGTGATTGCCGAACATGTCTCGACCACCCGCGGCATCCCCATCGACCCTGACCACGTAGTGGTCACGCCCGGCGCCAAGCCCATCTTGTTCTTCCCCATACTGGCCTTGCTCGAGCCCGGGGACGAGGCGCTTTATCCCAATCCCGGGTTTCCGATTTACGAGTCGATGATCCGCTACACCGGTGCGACCCCGGTGCCTCTTCCACTTGTCGAGAGCCGAGGTTTCTCCCTCGACCTCGACATCTTGCGGGACAAGCTGTCGCCTCGCACGAAGTTGCTGATCCTGAACTCACCGCAGAACCCGACCGGCGGCGCCATTCCCCGAGAAGACATCGAAGCCATTGCTGACATCGTGCGGGATCACGATCTCGTCGTACTCTCCGACGAGGTCTACAGCCGTATCTTTTTCGACGAGAAACCGGTCTCGATCGCCTCCCTCGAGGGCATGGCCGAGAAGACGATCATCCTCGACGGTTTCTCGAAGACCTATGCGATGACCGGCTGGCGGATGGGCTATGGCGTGATGCCGCCGTGGCTGGTCGGACCGGTTTGCCTGCTCATGGTCAACTGCCACTCGCACACGGCCAGTTTCAGCCAGCGAGCGGGGATCGAGGCCTTGACCGGCCCGCAAGACGCCGTCACCAGTATGGTGGAGGAGTTCCGCCGCCGGCGCGACGTGATTGTCGCCGGGCTGAATCGCATCCCGGGCTTTCGCTGTACCCAGCCGGGCGGCGCCTTCTACGCTTTCCCCAACATCACGGAGACAGGCATCGGCTCGGACGAGCTGGCCGACCGCGTACTCAACGAGGCCGGGGTCGCCTGCCTTACCGGCGCCAGCTTCGGGTCCTATGGAGAAGGCTACGTGCGCTTCAGCTACGCCGCGGCGCTGGAGGAGATCAAGGAAGCGCTGGAGCGAATGGAAACGATGATGAAAAAGGTGCTCGCCTAGCCGCGTGGTGAGAAAAGCGGGCTTGCGCTTGGGGGCACAATTCCGCGTCATCTTCAGCCAGGTTCTGAAAAACTTCTACGCAAGCACTAGATCCCGAAGATGAGGTTTAGGATCCAGGCGCCCACATCAAGAAGCGGTTGGATGAGCCCTCGCGCCCAATGGCCGAACCACCCGTGGGCGTTATAAAAAAACCATCCCAGCGCGCCAAGGGCGCCGGGAAGTACGATCGTCCAATACTTACTCATTGTTTGGTTTGGCCGTTTTCGGGCTCATTGGACGACCATGACCCCAACCTACCCGAGGGAGGACTATCTGGCTAACGGGTATTATACCTTCGGCGGGATGACTCCCGCTGGTTTGATGGCGAGCATTGTCTTGCTTCGCCAATCGACGAACGTGTCCGTCCGAGGTCGCCGCGGGCGGACCGCCACGACTTGCTCGCCAGGCTACCGTGGATGTTCCCGGCCGTTTTCCCCGCTGCGAGACGCAAGAGGCAGTGCGCTGTCTTTACCGCTCGGCTGCGCAAAGACGCCGGCCGCGAGGCTAACCCTTGGACGCCGGCGGCGGAGCCATGACCACCATCACGACCAGCCGCTCGGGACCCGGATTGCGCAGCGAGTGATCCTCGCCCGCCTGAGCAAGCACGAGGTCACCCGGCCTGATGTGAGCTTGCTCGTTTCCGACCCGAACCTCGCCGTCTCCCGAGAGGACGAAATAGAGCTTGTCCTGTCCCGGGTGCGTGTGCAACTGGTGTTCTTGTCCGGGCTCGAACGTATTCAAACCGGCGAAAAGATGCTCTCCGGCCAACAGGTTCGCCTTGCCCATTTTCTCGGGGCGGAAGACCGCTTTGGAAACCGTGTCTTTGACGATCATTCACGAGCCCGCATGTCTCACGAGCTGACGGCCGCTACTTCGTTGCGCTCGCTCGCCGTGCTCAACCTAGGGTTGCAACTACGCTCGCATTGTTCAATAAACCAGGCGCTGAGCGGCGCGATAGGTGCCGCCGTACCCGCGGCTAGGAAAACACATTCCCGTCGGCGAACGGTTGCACCGCTTCTTTCACCTTGGCCGCGAGGGATTTGGCGAGATCGGAAGTTCCCTGGGGAATGTGAACTTTCGCAAACAGGATCACCGCGAAAAGATCTCCCGTCGAGAGCATGCCGCCGAATCCCAAGACCGACTGGACTCCGGAAGGGATGACAAATTCCTTTTGCGCTGGGATGTAGGGGCTGCCAACGGCTTCCGGGACGTGAAAGGCATTGTATTCCTTCCTCTCCAAGTCCGCCAACAGGCTCGGGTCGGGCCGAATCACGGCATTCACGTCCAACCCGAACTGGCCCACCAATCGCGAAATCATCGGGATCTGGGAAACAAACCCCTCGCTGGGCAAGGGGATCGCTTTGTGCCCTTTCGACTTGGATCTGTCGTTCCATTCCGGCTTCTCGCCGGCGGTACCCAAAAGAGTGAGACACTTCATGTCCTCGGATTCGGGAGCGTGGCCGAGGATTCCCTGAGCGAATCCTCGCAGTTCCGGGTCTAACTCCCCATAGGGGTGAGTCTTGTAGAGGCGAACCAGCGCGCAAGACTTGGCGCCGGTTTCGCTATCCGCCAGGTTGTCATACAAGTGCCCGACGATTTTGCCGGCTGCCTCTTCCATGCTGGAAGCACCCGACGCGGCCTGGGCCAAGGCTTCACCGCATTGGGTTGCATCTGATTCCGAGAGATTTGTAAGGTCGTACATCAGGCTTCCTCCTCTACGTGCGGCTTTCTGACCGTAGCGACCGGTTCCCTCGGTCCGGCGCCTGAGGGGCGGGAACCTCGCTATAGAGTTCCCATATTGTACGCCAGCGGGCTAGTTGCGGACTTTCTCTGAGGGCGAGTCAGAGCGATGCTTGGAGCGCAAGGGCGAAACCGGAAGAGATTGGCGATCGCCCTGTAGGTCGATAAACCTCGGTCAAGTGATAAACATAGCGTTCGTCTGCCTGGCGGATCTGAACTTCCTCATCGACCGTTCTCGCTGGCGGGTCGGGCGCCAGCAAAGGGACGAATGGAAACGGCGACCGTCTCAAGCTGGTGGCGCCCCTCGTGATGCGCGACAAAAGCAATCCGACGGCTATCGGGCGACCAAGACCCTAGGGTGGAGCGCGTAGACACCAGCAGGCGGGTTTCGCCGTTCTCGAGATTCTTGAGCCATATCCGGCGGGGGTCAGCGTCCATAAAGGCCAGCTTGCGGCCGTTCGGGGAGACGCTCATCAGTGGGAAGTCCAGCACGGCGACACGCCGCAAGCTCGGCCCGTCCCCGCCAATTCTGGGGCGAGGCGGCGGGTCCTGCGTCCACACCCCGGCGGCGGCTAGACTCGCCAACACCGCCACCCCGCCGGCCCAGGGGAGCCAACGCGGGCGAGAGGGGGCTGGAGAAGGCACGGCGGAAGCAATAGTGTTTGTAATAACCTTAGAAAGAAACGCCCCTCCTGCTGTCCGTCGAAGGGCGCATCGGTGGCGTCGATAGCGAGAATGATCTCCTCGGGCGGCTCGGGGTGCGCTTCCACAAACACGTCCACCAGCAGGCGGTCGATCGCTTCGCTGTCACGGCGGATCTTCTTGTAGCGGTCCACGCCGTCGGTCGTGCGTTCCAGCCGCTGCAGCGTCGACTTGCCGGCCAACGGCTTGCCGCGATCACGCTCTTGCTTGCGCTTCTGCCCTTGCAAGTCGCTCTTGCCGGCCGGCAGCGCCAGCACGGGATCGGAGCGCAACTCGTCGTGATCGTTGATATCCTCATAGCCCAGCGCCGGCGCGTAGACCCGCTGCGCGAGCAGCTCCCCGACCTGGTGCTCGATCAGCTGGGGATCGCGCCGGTCTTCGCAGCAGGCGGCCACCCGCGGCAGCAGGTTGATGCGCCGGTCCACCTCGCGCAACAGCAGGGCCCCGCCGTCGGAGCTGATCACCCGCCGTCAAACCGGGCGCTCGCCTGGCGGCGAAAGTGCCTGGCAAACGAGAAGCTCGATTGGCTACACTCTGTTACCGCGGGGCTGCTGGTCTTCCGTGGTGCTAACGTTTTGTCCATAAATGTTTTATGCCACAACCCGCAGCCCTTTTCCTACCCCCCTGGTGAAAAATTGGGGGCTAGAGGTCCGTCCGCGGGAACGTCACCACAGTTCGACCGGTGAGCTTCCCGGCGTGCATGTCGTCCATCGCCCGGGGTAGGTCTTCGAGCAAACAGGTTTGGACTTCCATGCGCAGATCACCGCGGCGCGCGATAGCGAAGACTTCTCCGAGCTCCTCGCGGCGGCCGAGGAAGCTGCCCTGAATGCGGATCTGCTTGAGGACGACGTCGACCAGCGGCAGCTCGAACTTCTCCGCGGCTAATCCAACCAAGATCAGGGTTCCGTGTCGGCGCAAGGAGGCGAATGCCTGACCGGCCGCCGAAGCCGAGGCAGCAAACGAGATCGCCGCGTGAGCGCCCCTGAGTTTCTTGCGCAGCACGCCGGAAGGATCTTCCTCGCGGGCGTTGACGGTAATTTCGGCGCCGAGTTCGGAAGCAAGAGATAGTTTTTCCGGCGCCAGGTCAACGGCTGCGACGCGCAGTCCTCGCAGCTTGGCGAATTGAATGGCCAAGTGGCCAAGTCCGCCGATGCCGTAAATAGCCAGCCAAGAGCCGGGTTCGAGGTCTGTGGCGGCAACGGCGTGGTAGGCTGTCCAACCGGCGCAGCAAAGGGGAGCGAGATGAGACGCCGGCAGGTCCCCAGGAGCTTTTACGATCGAGTCGGCCCCGGCCACGACGAATTCCGCGAAAGCGCCATCCACGTGGTAGCCGGTGTTGAGCTGTCGAGGGCAAAGCTCCGGGCGGAATTTTTGGCATGAATCGCACGAGCCGCAACCCCGATACAGATAGGTGAGCCCCACACGATCTCCTTTCCCGAAACCCTCGACATCGGGGCCGAGCTGCTCGATCGTTCCGATGGCTTCGTGACCCAGGGTGACGGGCGCGCGCGGCAAGCTGGGGAGAGACTGGATAAACAAGTCGGAGTGGCAGAGACCGCACGCTTCGGTCTGTAGCCGTACTTCGCCCGGCCCAGGTGTGGGAATGGGGACTTCCTCGATGACGACCGGGCCCCGTGGCTCGCGGAGGCGGGCAGCTCTCATCGTGCAAAGAAGCTACCAGACCGGGTGGTGGATCGACAACACTGCGTCCGAGACAGTAGTTCCGCTCCCGCGTGGGCGGCCGAGCGTGCTAAACATGGCGTCATAAATAATTGCGCATAATGGGTACTCTATGGTTCCTGGTGGCCATGAAACCACTCCAGGTCTCAGACGCTGCTACGGTAGTCTTGGCGGCGGCTGAAGGCAACGGCCAAGCTTGCGGGGGCGGGATCGGCATGGCCTCCTCCCAAACCGTTAGCGGATCCGAGAAGCAAGCCGGCGAGCCCGTTGCAGGAGACTGACAAGCCCGGCTTCTGATACTAGCTTAGCCGTCTGATGCCATCGACATTCGAACAAAGGCCGCCGCGCCGCGGCGAGTGGGCCGCCAACGGCGATGCCGCGCCCCTGCCTTTTGGCTTTAACCCGCTTTGCTCACGCACTTCGCCTCGCCCGGTGGTGAGAAGCGGGCTAACATAGACAATCGGTTTTTGGTTGGAATCCCGGGCGCGACAGCTCCGGGGAATATCTCGACTGACTTTTCCACACGGTTGCGGTCAGGAGATGCGCCATGAGACTCAAACACGATGAGGGCTGGAACATTCCGGCCTGCGACCCTTTCTACCCGTCGCTGCCGGCGGTCTATCGGCACGTCAAGATGCAATTGGTTTTCTTTGAAGCCTCACCAGAAGGCTTAACCGGGTTTCTACCCGAACCTCTCGAAGCCGCGGAGTCCGGATTGTGTGTCGCCGGAGGAGTCGAGATTCCCTACTCGAGCAGCTACGGAGCTTTCGAGGAGTCGTTTTTGATGCTCGCGTGCCGCTTTCGCGGCCACCCGGGGTTTTACTGCTCGCACGTGTTTCACAACGGGCCGGCAGGCATTGCCGCGGGACGCGAAATCTATGGCACGCCGAAGGTCTACGCCGAGATCAAGGTTCACCGCGACCGAGCTGGGATGCGCGCCGAAACCGCCTACCAGGGATCTTCGGTATTGACGGTTTCCAGCCAAACCCCGATCGCAGCTCAGCCGGCGGACCTCCCGGCGTTGACGCCCAATTGGCGCTTGAAGATCATCCCACGAGCAGACGGTCCGGGCCCCGCGCTCAAGCAACTCATCGACTGCGCCAACGTCATGGACGATGTCGCTTATCACCACGTCTCCCGCGGCGACGGCTCTGTCACGTTGGGAAGATCGGCTTCCTGTGATTTGACCCCACTCGCCCCCAGGGGCTACCGAGAAGCTTTCTACTGCGAATTGAGCTACGCGGAAGGCTATGGGGAGATCGCCTACGACTATCTGAAAGGCAATGAGGAGACTGCGGTGAACACTGCTCGTCCTCCGACCACGAGTGAGAAGCACGGCTGACCGGGCCGCCACGTGAGCCGAGGGTGCAACAGCGGTTTTCTTCATGGAAACAGCCCCTTAGACGGACTTGTAGGGATCACCTACTATCGTCAGCCGAACTCACCTAAGTAGGAGCCTTTTTTCCCGTACGAACCCGAAATTAGCCTTTCCGAAGCAGGACATGTATTAACGTAGGATTCGTGGCCCCCACACTTCGTATTACTCACTCCTGCGTATCCCCCGAACAACATAAAGTTGACCTGGCTTTGATGGAAGGCGCCGCTGAAACCGCCACCGCAAGCGCCTCGTTCGACTTCGTCTTGGAGTCTGAAGACCAAGAAGCGCTGCGCTGGTATTGGGAAGATTACCTGGAATACGCGGTGGAGTCGGCGTCCGACATCGCCGCGGAGATCGAAGGCAAGCTCGCAGCCCTCGGCCTGCAGCTCTTCCAGTCCACGTTCCCCTCGGGAGCCGCTCAAGAGCTGTGGCAAAAGTTTTATCCTCGGCTCAGCGTCGGCCGAGTGGAAGTCATTACGCGGGACGGAGAGGGATCCCTGCTACCGTGGGAGCTTTTGCGGGATGCGGCGACCCAGCAAACGCTCGCGACGGCGGCCCGTTCCTTCGTTCGGAAACCGGCCGGGGCGACTGCGGAGCCGGGCCGTTTCGTGGCCGGGAAAGCGCCTCTGCGGGTGCTGACGGTCATCTGTCGTCCCCCTAGCCCGCACGCAACGCCGTTTCGATCCCCGGCTGCTCTGCTGGTGAAAGCGCTCCGCGCGCCGATGCGGGAGAGCGTGCAGTGGGAGGTGCTGCGTCCCCCGACTTTTGGCCAGCTCGGCAGCGTTTTGCTGGAAGCCGAGGCCGTGGGAGAGCCTTTCCACGTTTTGCACATCGACGGGTACGGAGTCTATGGGGACATCGACCTGGAGGGCACGCCCGAGGAGATTCTGGAAGTCTTCTCACAGCCGCAGCTGACCTCCGTTCCGAAGGGTCCGCACGGCTATCTTGTTTTTGACAGCGCGACCTTGGACAACAACGTTCAGTTAGTAGATGGGACTTCGTTAGGTGCGCTGATGCGCGAGGCCAGAGTCCCCGTACTCACGTTGAATCTGTGCCGAGTTGCGAGAAACGATTTTCGCACCGAACCGGACGAGATGGCGTTTTCCTCCACGGGAACCCTGAGAGCTTTCCACTCACTCTCCCACGACGTGCTCGAGAAGGGGGTGCGGGCGGCGGCGCACCTGCCCTACAGCATCGATGCCCTCAAAGCGGCCGAAATTTTTGGCTCGCTCTACTCCGATTTGGCGCGCGGTCTGGAGGTCGGCGCATCCGTAACCCGCCAGCGTAAAGCGCTTCGCGAGCAAGGCGATCGGCAGATCGGCTATGGGCCGGTTCGCCTCGAGGATTGGGCCACGCCAGTGGCGTACGAACTCGAACCGCTGGCTCCTGTTCGCCCCGGCAGGGGACAGCCGGCCCTATCGCCTCTCCAGCTGAAAGAGGCTCTCTCCCAACCGGCGCTAGGCGACGGCGACCGGATACTCAAAGACTTGCCGCTGCCGTCGGCCGGCCGCCTGTTCGGGCGGGATGAAACTCTGCTGGCAATCGACAGGGCGTTCCGAAATCGGTCGGTGGTTCTGCTGGAGGGTGAAGCCGGCATGGGCAAGACCGCCGCGGCCGGCCAGTTTGCTGCTTGGTACGCCCTGACGGAGGGGTTCGACGGGCCGGTGCTGTTCACGTCCTTCGACCGCCACAAGACGGTGGCCGCTGTGCTGGACCAGGTGGCTGTGGTTTTCCGAGAAGCCCTGGAAAGCGCCGACTATCGCTGGATCTCTTTGCCGCCGGAAGAGCGTTTCGACGTGGCTCTCCATGTGCTGAATCAGATCTCCGTACTTTGGATCTGGGACAACGTCGAGCGCGTAGCCGGCTTTCCCCAGGACCAAGGCTCTTTGTGGACGGTGGAAGAGCAGGAAGAACTGGCCAACTTTCTGCGCCTCGCGCGGGAGACCCAGGCCAAGTTTTTGCTGTTGTCTCGTCCGGTCAGATCGCGCTGGTTGGGCGAGTTTCACACCACCCTTGAGTTGCCGCCCCTGCCCATGCGGGAACGGTTGCAACTGACGCGGTCGTTGGCGGAGAGAGACGGCTACGCGCTTACCGACGTGGACAACTGGGAGCCGATTCTCGAATTCTCCCAAGGGAATCCGCTAGCCATCCATGGCTTGGCCCAGCAAACCCTGCGCCAGGGTCTCGAAAGCGGCGCCCAAGTGCGCAACTTTGTCGAGCAACTCAAGTCGGGAGCCGCTTCATTCAGCGAGAACGGCCCCTCGGGTGTTGCGCCGCATCTCAGCGCGACGATCGACTATGTATTGGATCGAAGCTTCGGCAAACCGGAGCAGTCGATTATGGCCTTGCTCCACCTGTTTGGCGGTGCGGCAAGCGTGCCGCGTCTGCTCGGCATGTTTGGCCAAGAAGATTCCAGCCACTTGCCGGAGCTCACGAGGCTGAAGGAATTTCAAGAGCTGAAGGATGACCCCGAGTTTTCTGTGCTGGACCGCGCTGCTTCCTTTGGATTGTTAGCGAAGAAAGGAAAGGAGCGCTACAGCATTCATGAAGCTTTCCACTGGTTCCTCGAAAAGCTATTCGCCTAGCACTATCCCGAGCATGCAGAACCGGGGAGTGGACGAAAGCTACTATCGGCATTCGGCCGGTCTCGGCCCGAGCCGCCTTCCAAGCAGAAGCTCGCGGTGCGATCCTTCGTCGAGGAGCTAAGCCGATTGGGCAGCCGTGCCGCCCAGAGAGTAGAGCAAGGGGATCGCGAGGCCGTCGGCGAACTCGCCGCCGAGGAGTCGAACCTGCTGCAAGCCATAGAGCTAGCGCGGCAGCTCGATTGGTGGGGTATGATCGCGGGTTGTGTCGAGGGCCTCGGTGCACTGTACGAAAGCGCCGGCCGCATCGCCGAATGGGAGCGCCGTATGGAAGGGCTGCGTTCCGATTGCGTCGATAAGTCCAGCCAAGGGGCCTTCCCGGGCAGGGAAGAGTTCTGGCGAGCTGTCACGGAGCAGGGAGTTCGTATCGCCAGACGGCGAGGCAAGCTGCCACGCGCCGAAGAGTTACAGCGACTGTGTGTGAATTCGGATCGGGGACGGGCAGAACTCTGCTTGGAAGTACCGCCAGAAGCCTTAAGCCAGCCGCAGAGAGCGACGTTGGAGAAGTTTGCCCAGTCGCTCTATCGACTTGGCGAGATTCTGCGGGCTCAAGGTTTCCCAGAAAGTAGAATCGAGGAGGAAGCCGTCAGCCTCAAGGAGCGGCTTGGTGAGCGCGAGAAAGCTTCCGCGTGGGCCCTTTCGCTAGGGTCTTGCTATCGGGATGACCAAACCGTCCGGGATTTGACCAAGGCCGAAAGATGGTTGCGCCATAGCTTGGACCTCAAAGAGGAAGAAGACGATTCAGGTAGGGCGTCCTGCTTCTGCGGGCTGGCGCAAGTGGCCTGGGAACGCTTCGGCGAGGCTCGCAAAACTAATCGGCCTCAGGTGGAGCTCGTCCGGCACCTGAACGACGCGCGGACACTTTACATGCGGGCGATCGATCATGAACCAGCGGAAAACTGGTCCGCGCGGGCCCAGCATAATCAGCAACTCGGTCACATCTGCTTTTCGCTGGGAGACTTGGACCGAGCCCTGCCCTACTACCGCGAGTCTATTCGCTACCACGAACTGCAGGAGAACCCGGAAGCGGTCGCCGAAACCCGCTTCAGCCTGGCGATGGCGCTGCGGGACGCCAACCGACTCGCCGAGGCTCGACGGTATGCCCAAGAAGCCCACAACGATTTCCAAAAACTCCCTGCCGCTGATCCGGAAATACGCAGCCGGGCGGAGCGGCTTGTAAACAACATCGAGCAGAGGCTTCAGGTGAAAAAGCAGGTCCGCGCAGGATAACCGGGCTTGCCGTCCGTCGGCTCCCGCCCGGTGAATCGAGTAGTTTTTTGGGTGGCGCCAGTTTCGTCGGCGCTTCTTTCCCACCTGAATCCGCTTCGGATCTAAAAACGCTCTTCCGAGGATTGGGGCAGGACATCCGCGAGATACTGGGCTTCCCAGCTTGGCTGGCCCCGCCGCGTGGTTCGCCTCATGACCTTGACCGCGACGTCGTCTCCAGGCTTAAGCCCTTCCTGCAACTCGGAGATGTCCGCCGTGTTATTCACCGGCCGTCGGTTGATGGCAACGATAATGTCGTTCCGCAGGATACCGATGTCATCGGCGAAAGAGCCAGGCTCGACCTCGGTGACCAGGACACCGCCGGAGCCCTTATAGCCCAACTGCTGGCGGTCAGCGGACGTCAGGTTTTGACCCGTGATGCCGAACAGCACCTCGGCCGACTCTTCCTCCTCTCGCGGGCGTCCGCGGCCGAAGCCCAGTTCATCTGGAAAGAGTTCCTCGCGATCGGCGATCGTCACCTGCAAAGTCTTTCTTTGATCGTCTCGGATAACAACGATCGGCACCGTCGAATCCACGGGAGTCGCCGCAACCACAGCGATCAGTGCGTCGCCGTCCGCGACGGGCTTGCCGTCGATTTCCACGATCACATCTTCCGCCAACATGCCGGCTTTTTCCGCGGGGCCGCCCTCTTTAACCGATTTCACCAATACACCGCCATTCTCGGCTCCATAACGGCGCAGAAGCGCCGGCGTCTGCTTCGGTTGGAATTCAATGCCGATTGATCCCCGGGCCACTCGGCCTCGCTGGATGATTTGGTTGTAGACATCCACGGCGATGTTAGAGGCCAGGGCGAATCCGAGTCCTTGATAGCCCCCCGTGTGAGTGGCAATCGCGGTGTTAATCCCGATCACCTCTCCTCGCATGTTCAGCAGAGGACCGCCACTGTTGCCGGGATTGATGGCAGCGTCCGTCTGAATGAATTTTTGGAAAGGCATGTTCCGTGCTCCCCGGACGTCGCGTGATTGGGCGCTAATGATACCCACCGTTACTGTTTCGGGATAACCTAGCGGCGACCCGATCGCAATCGCCCAATCTCCCACGCGCACCGCGTCGGAATTGCCCATTGAGGCGGCGCTCAGCCTCTTCCTGGGATTGATCTTGATCACCGCCAGGTCAGTTAAGGGGTCGCGGCCAATCAGCTTGGCATCGTAGGAGTCGTCGGCCCCGTTGAACAGCCGCACCCGAATGCGGTCCGCTCCTTCCACGACGTGATTATTCGTTATGATGTAGCCGTTTCGGTCCACGATAACCCCCGAACCTTGACCGGGGCGCCGGCGGCGCTCGGGAGGGAATGGCTGGCCGGGACGAGCCCCTTCCGGCCAACCGAAGAAACGCCGGAAGTAATCTTCCATCCCTTCTCGTTCACGGGGTGATTGACGCTCCGTTCGCTTCGCGAACGCCTCCACCGAAATGTTGACGACCGAAGGACGAACTTGCTTGGCGATCGGGGAGAATTGGTTTTCTAAGGGGACGGGGTCCGGTATCGTTAGTGGTTTGGCGTCGGGGGCGACAGCGTCTTTGCGGGCCGCGTCGACACCCGTAGATATCAAGGTCCCGATAACAATGCCCGTAGCCAATGTAAAAAGAATTAGGCTGAAAGAGAGCAGTTTGCGCTGCCCCAGACTTCCCAGAAGTCGCACAACATCGCTTCGCTCCATCGGTAACTTCTCCTAAGTGTCCGGAATGCCCCCGTCACAGGATTGGACGCGCTTGGACAGCAATCGGGTGCGTTTAAACCTAGATTATTAACTATTATAGCTAGCCCGCATTTCTCGCGAGCTGACGCCCGACGGCTTATCCTGCAAGACACACCGATGAGGAGATCGAGAGCCGCCCAAGTAGGCGCCTATTGCCCGCCTGCTGCCTCAGCCGGCTACTTCCTGTTGCAAAATACGCTTGCCGCTCGTGGCAGGCTCGTGGCAGTCCGATAGCGCTGGGATAAAACCGGCGGGGTTCCCGTGATTCCTTTTGAGCTGGTAACAGCTCGCACCCATGCTCGTCTAGCGGCCGAGTTGGCTAGCTCCGGCGCGGCCTTGGCGCCCCACGATCTGGTGATTGCGGCCACGGCTCTTTCCATCGGTTATCGGCTTGCAACGCGAGACCGACGCAGCTTTGCACTGATCCCGGAACTAAACACACTTGCCTGGTGATGAACCGCGGCGCGTCATGACTGCCGCTCGGTCCCCGGTTGTAACTGTTTCCTCAACTCCCCTGGGTCCGCCGTCGGCTGCCGGCAAGTGAAATTGCGACAGACGTAGGCGGTGGGTTTGCCATCCATTTGCGGGCGGTTTGCGAGCAGGGGTATTCGCTTAGGCGTTTCCGAATCAGCGGGGTCCAGCCTCGCCACGATCTTGTTGGGAAGATACAGCTCGTGAACCGTGTGCAGTAGTTCTTTCGTTCCGGGGTCATCATGGGTTCCCACGATTGCGATCTCTTCAAAACCTTGATGCCAGGCTTCGACGCCACTGAGCAGCCGCTCGTGCTGGAAAGGCGAACGCATCGTTTCACCTCCTGCGAAGACCCGGATGATCTGTTCGGCCTTTTGCCTCAGGTCGCTGCGATCGAGCAGGATGCTCAGCTTCTGGAGATTCGCCGGCATGACGGAGTTGCCTGATGGGATGGCGCCGTCCGTGGCGGTCTTGCTGCGCACGATCAGCTCTTCGTGATCCGAAGCGGTAAAAAAGAACCCGCCGTCAGTTTCGTCCCAGTAGTATTCGATGGCCGTATCGAGCAATTGCCCGGCGGCATCGACCCAGCGCAACTCGCCACTCCATTCGTAAAGCGCGAGTAGGCCTTCGATCAGAAACGCGTAGTCGGTGATGTAGGCCTTCAGTCGCGCCCGTCCCTTGCCGTAGGTAGCTAGCAGACGGCGGTCGCGCAGCATGGCGTCAAGAACAAACTCAGCCGCCCGCGCCGCGGCCTCTCCATAGCGGCGCTCTTCAAGCACGGCCGCCCCTTGGGCCAACGCGGCGATCATCAGACCGTTCCAGCCGGTGAGGATCTTGTCGTCCAAACCGGGACGCACTCGCTTTTCGCGAGCTTCGAATAACTTTTGTCGAACTTCGGCGACAGCCTTTTCTACTTTCGCCGGATCGAGGTTGTGGAGCTTGGCTATGACTTCGATCGGACGATCGAGTTGCAAAATGTTTTTCGGCCCCGCCGGGACGTGTGCGTCGCCGGGATGGTCCCAATTGCCTAGCGCGGTTACGTCGTAATGTGAAGCGAACCACCTGCCGGCCTCTTCCCCGGCAATTTCCAGAACTTCATCCAGAGTCCAAATATAGAATTTGCCCTCCACCCCCTCGCTGTCAGCATCTTCGCTGGAATAAAAGGCACCCTCCGGGCTGCGCAGGTCCCGCAAGACGTAGTCGAAAATGCCGCGCGCCTTCTCCGTGAAAAGCTTCTTGAGTTCGGGGCGTTCCGTCGCCTGAAGGCCGTCGAGGTAAACGGAGCTGACCAGCGCCTGGTCGTAGAGCATTTTTTCAAAATGCGGCACCAGCCACTTAGGGTCGGTCGAGTAGCGGTGAACGCCTCCGCCGAGATGGTCGTAGATGCCGCCGTGACCCATCTTCTCGAGCGTCAACTCGACGGCGCCGCGGTAGGGCTCGTAGCCGGAGTGGCGGTGTTCCCTCAGCAACAGGTCCATCGACAGGCTGGGCGGGAACTTGTTCGCTCCACTGGAGAGACCCCCCAGCGAACTGTCGAACGCCCGCCAAAGCTGTTCGGCGGCCTCGCTCACGCTGGGCCGCGGAAGGACTTCACCGCCTTCTCCCATCGCTTGCATCTGCTGGATGGCGGAGGCGACTTTGTCGCCGTCCTCCTCCAGCGCGGGACGCCTCTCTTTCCAGGCCTCGGCTAGATGTGACAGCAGGGATTTGAATCCGGGGCGGCCGTACATGCCTTCCTTGGGGAAGTAGGTTCCCGCGTAGACCGGCTTCAAATTCGGGCTCAGAAACACACTCATGGGCCAGCCGCCATGCCCGCCCGTGTAGAGCATCGTGGCGGTCATGTAGATTTCGTCCAGGTCGGGCCGCTCTTCGCGGTCCACCTTGATGGAGATGAAGTCGCGGTTCAAAAGCTCGGCCACGTCTTCCTGCTCGAAGCTTTCATGCTCCATGACGTGACACCAGTGACAGGCGGCGTAGCCGATGCTGAGGAAGATCAGCTTGTTCTCTTCCCGCGCCCGGCCGAGAGCTTCCTTGCTCCAGGCGTACCAGTTCACAGGATTGTGGGCGTGCTGGAGCAGGTAAGGGCTGGTTTCGTGAACGAGTTGGTTGGTGTGTTTCGGCTCCATCGTCCTATGGATCATAGCAAGCGGATGTCGGAGGGAGAGCCGCTGCCGATTGCGCGCTTCGACCGTCGCCCGGTGAAGAGACGATTGTGACTGCGGCGCCGAGTCCATCCTCAATCAAAAAAAGGCGGCTGGCCCGACGATATTTATCTCGACGGCTGCCCCTGGGATGCGATTGACATGGTCCCGATTGGGGATGTTGAAGGCCAGCTGAGCATCAAGTTCAGCTACTAGGCCCCCGGCCTTTTTTCAATTCACCTTCCACGATTCCCTGCGGGAACGGAGTGTCGGGGCGGGGTCCGTCTTTATCGGAGGCGTGTGAGGCATTGCCTTCGGGGGCACTGGATCTCAGTCGTCTGAACCGGTCAGGCCGATGATGACGGCTGCTGCGAGCGCGCGGGCTGAGCTGATAAGTGCCTTGTTCGCGAAAAATGATTGAACTGCAGAGCGCGCGGGGAGTAAAATAGTCCCACCAGAAGATCGAAATCGGAAGTTCTCGTTCGATTGAGGAAGCCGTCGCGCCGGAATTCGACACGCGTTTTTGGAGATGGTAGCCAACGGGTTGGAATGGGGGAGTTGGCTGTGCGTTTGAGGCCTTGGCTCGAAGGCCCCTATTGATCCAAGGAGTGTGCACATTTGATTCAAGTTGTAATGGACGGTTAATCGGTTGAATCATGCGCGCCCCAATAGGGTAAACTTCAGAGTCCATAGCCGCTCTCGATTCGGATAAATGCATGCCAGGCGACCAGGGTAGAACCTTCATTAGCTACGCGCGAGAAGACAGTGAGTTTGGGCTCCGTCTGGCGAAGGATCTACGCGCGGCAGGATTAGATCTCTGGCTTGACCAACTGGACATACACCCTGGTGAGCGTTGGGATCAGTCCGTCGAGAAAGCACTCCGGAGTTCAGCCAGCTTGTTAGTTGTTCTTTCTCCCACGGCCGTTGGATCGAACAATGTGATGGACGAGATCGCGTTCGCCTTGGAAGAGGATAAACGAGTGATTCCCGTCTTGCATCGTGCTTGCGAGATCCCTTTTCGTTTGCGGCGCGTGCAGCGCATTGATTGCACTGCAGAGTATCAAGGCGGCCTCCGGCTGCTTCTGCGGAGTCTGGGGGTCGAAGAGCGCCCAACGGGACCTGAGCGTCAGCGTCAGGAATCTGCCGAGGCCAGCCCGACGCCGCCTAGCGCACTACCGCGCACTCCGCTCGAGCCGCTCTTACCCACACTAGGCACGAGCGCGGCCGCAGCAGCCACACCGGTCGCCGGTGCCGCGACAGCGCCGGCAGCAGCGAGAGCGGAAACGGCCGAGGCGGAAGCGCAACGCAAGGCCGAGAAGGCGGAGGGCCAGCGGGCGACGGCCGAGGAACAGCGCCTAGCGCAACTAGAGAGGGAGAAAGAACACCGGAAGGCTCAGGCGAAAGCGAAACGTAAGGCTAAGGAAGAAGACCGCCGAAGGGCGAAGGCAGCGGAAGCACGCAAGGCAAAGGAAGAAGCCAAACGCAGGACCGAGGGGGAAAGGCAACGCCAAGCCAAAGCAGAGCTGTTTTGTAGCCAGTGCGGTGCCGACATAACCGGCCTTAGTTTCTGTTCCAAATGCGGGGCCGCCGCGGCTGGTGCCCAACCCGCAGCTCAACCCTTGCCCCAAGGGGAAGCGGCCTCGTCGGACAAACGGATGGGCGCTCTAGCCTACGTGACCGTGATTCCGGCCATTATCTTTTTGATTGTCAATCCCTACAAGAACAATCCCTTCATCCGCTTCCACTCCTTCCAGTCAATCTTCTTCTGCGTGGCGGCGATCGCGTTGATGGTTCTGGGTGAAATCCTGAGGATGGTCGGCTTGAGTATAGGCATGCTGCTCGGCCTTGTCGTGGACATGGGCTTTTTCGTCCTCTGGATTGTCCTGCTCATCAAGGCTTTTCAAGGCCAGCAGTTCAAGCTACCCGTGATCGGCGACTTAGCTCAAAAGCAGGTCTAGCAGTCTCTGGTCCGTGGTTACGCTCACACCGCTTGCGCTTGGCCTGTTTCTCTGCTAGGTCGCGCTGGTGCCTTGGGCCTTTCAGCCTTAGTAGTTCGTTTCATAAGTTCGGCCACGTATATTTAAATTAGAAGCCGGGCGGACGAGCGGGAACTTCGGGCACGGCATGCCGTGCCCTTACATTTTCAGGCACCCAAGTGCATGGTACAATCCCATCCACTGAACAGACCCACTCGGGTAAATACCATGACCTGGACCCGCCGACGCTTTCACGCTGGGATCGCGAAGATTACTGCGGTCGGACCCTCATTGCTTGCGGTGGCTTGCAGCCGCCCTGGGCCTGACGCCGGCTCAACCGAGGCGGCCTCGTCGACGGCCACCAAACTGGCTTGCAACTTCGCGTCGTCCTACATGACCTGGGACCTGCCGCCCCGGGCCGATCCGCGCCGCAATGCCCGCCACAACATTCCTCTCGGCAACAAGGCCCGGATCCAGTTGGAGGCCATGGTCGACGTGATCGACGAGGAAACGGGCGCTTCCGAACAGTTCGTGCTCATCGCGCCTTGCCGCGCCGAATGGGTGTACGCGGAAAAGCAGATGTTTCAAATCCCCAGCCGGGAATACCGCAATATCTATTCACTCACCGAAGAGCGTCAAATGGGACGTGCGATCACCGACGACGGAGCATCGCAGCGGGGCCATCCGGTCAGCGACACGTTTCGATCGCTCGAGATCGACATCGTCAGGTTCCCGCGGGGCCGTGTTCTCGATACACCCGCCGCGGTGAATGAGGCGACCGGCGACAACGTTCCCCTCATCGGGCGCACCCGGATTCATGAGCCAGAGCGGGGTCTGAGTTACGTGCTTGAGTATCCGATTAAGACGATGAACTTCCGCCCCGAGAACTCGTCGTTTCAAGTAGACACGGGACCCTTGCTGGTTCCGGATTTCGACAGCGGCGAAGCGAAGGCCATCGATCGGCTCGAGATGGCGCACATCGCCTACAACCGTTTCGACTACGCGGAGTTTATCTTGCGGCGCCCGACGCCGATCAGCGACGAACAAGGACGCGAGCCGGCTCGCGTCCTCCACTACTCGGAAGTTCGCGAGTCGCCCGCGGTGACGGAGATTCTAACCGGCGAGAGCGCGTGATCGCCTCCGCGTCAGGCAGTCCCTCTTGCAGAGCAGCCCCTACTCCTGATAGATTCGTAGCTTCAGACGCTGGATGGCTACCGCTTCATCCGGCCGGGAAACGCAGCTTTACTGGCTGGGGTTACACTTAATTCCGGGGCTTGGCGCCCGGAACGCGCTTAAGCTGATTCGGTCGTTTGGAAACCCTCAGGCCGTTTTCCACGCCTCGTTGACTGAGTTGAAGGCCTGCGGCCTGCGAGCCGCCATAGCGGAGGCGGTCCACTCGGGCATTACTTTTGAAGATGCCGGCGCGGAACTGGAGAAAGCGTGTCAGGCAGGGATAGAAATAGTCTCCTACCAGGATCCGCGCTACCCGCGGTGCCTGAAGGAAATTTTCGATCCGCCGATCTTGCTTTACGCCAGGGGGCAAGCGGAACTACTCAGCGGCCACAACCTCGCCGTTGTGGGTTCGCGACGTCCTTCGCCCTACGGCATGTCGGTGGCTCAGAAACTGGGTCGCGAGTTGGTGCAGACCGGCTTGGTCGTGGTCAGCGGCATGGCCCGCGGAGTCGATAGCTTGGCTCACCGGGGAGCGCTGGATGCCGGAGGAAGCACGATTGCAGTACTTGGTTGCGGCGTCGATGTCGTATATCCGCGAGAGAATGAGAAGCTGGCGCAGCGAATCGTGAAGGGCGGGCTCATCGTCTCGGAATTCCGTCTGGGCTCGACGGCGTTCCCGCAAAACTTTCCGATCCGCAACCGCATCATCAGTGGCATCAGCTTAGGGGTTATCGTAGTCGAGGGGGCGCAATACAGCGGCTCGCTGATTACCGCGCGACTGGCCCTCGACCAGGGGCGCGAGGTGTTCGCCGTGCCGGGCAATATCGTTTCCAAGCAAAGCTGGGGCCCGAACTTACTGATCAAGCAAGGCGCCAAACTTGTCCAGGAGCCGACCGATGTGCTAGAAGATCTACCTCTGGAGGTTCGCCGGGAGCTGGCGCAGGCGGCGAAACCGGACCCGGCCGAAGCTGGGGATGAAACTTCTTCCCCCGCCCAAGCATCCATTTGGCAGGACTCGCTTTCCAGGCTGGCCAAGCAGTTGTTTTCGTTATTGCGCGTCGACTCCTCGATGCACATCGACGAGGTCATTCGTCACTACGAAGATCACTCGGCTTCGGAAATCCTGTCTGCGCTCAGTGAGCTGGAGCTTTTCGGGCTGGCCAAGCAACTGCCCGGGAAGCACTTCGTTCGGGTCTGGTCTTCCTGAACCCGCTGCTACGGAAAACTATGGCAAAAGCATCGACAGGACAAGCGCTGGTCATCGTCGAATCGCCGGCTAAGGCGAGGACGATCAATCGCTATCTGGGTAAGGGATACGTCGTCAAGGCGTCGCTGGGACACGTCCAAGATCTGCCCAAGAAAGACCTGGCGGTCGACGTCGAACGCGACTTCGAGCCGACCTATGAGGTCATCGAGGGGAAGAAGGCCCTGATCGACGATCTCCGCCGGCAGGCCCACAAGGCGTCCGCCGTTTACCTGGCCGCCGACCCCGACCGCGAGGGCGAGGCCATCTGCTACCACCTCGCTGAGGTCCTGCAAGGGAAACGCAACAAGACCCTCAAGATCTACCGCGTTCTGTTCAACGAGATCACGCAGAAGAGTGTCCGCAAAGCTTTCGAGAACCCGATGTCGATCAACCTGGATCTCGTGGACGCGCAGCAGGCCCGGCGTATCTTGGACCGCCTGGTCGGCTATAAGATCTCGCCATTGCTATGGGACAAGGTCCGCCGGGGATTGTCGGCAGGAAGAGTCCAAAGCGTTGCGCTCAGACTTGTCGTGCAGCGCGAGCAGGAGATCCGGGCTTTCAAGACGAAAGAATACTGGACGATAGACGCCCGCCTGCGAGCGAAAACCCCGCCGATGTTTGCCGCGCGCTTGACCCGCCGCAACAAGGAAAGTATCGAGGTCGGCGACGAAAAAACCGCTACGCAGATCGTTGAGGCGCTCGCCAAGGCAAGCTTCCTCGTCGAGTCCGTGGCCACCAAGGAGAAAAAGCGCAATCCCGTCGCCCCCTTCATCACCTCGACCATGCAGCAAGAAGCCGCGCGCAAGCTCCGCTTCAGCGTAAAGCGCACCATGATGATGGCCCAGCGGCTTTACGAAGGCATTGAACTCGGCAAGGAAGGCGCGGTCGGCTTGATCACCTACATGCGCACCGACTCGACCCGCGTCTCCGACGATGCTTTGGCCGAATGCCGTGACTACGTCAAGGAGCGCTATGGCGAAGAATATTTGCCGCCGTCCGCCAACGTCTACAAGACGAAAAAAGCAGCCCAAGACGCCCATGAAGCCATCCGCCCCACGTCGGTCGCCCGCACTCCGGATTCCCTCAAGGGAAAACTCGGCGAAGACGAACTGAAGGTCTATGCGCTGATCTGGAAACGCTTCGTCGCCTCGCAGATGAACCCGGCGCTGTTCGACCAGACGACCATCGAGATCGGCGCCCAGGGAGCCGATGAAGCGCTTTACTCGTTCCGCACTACGGGCTCGGTGCTCAAGTTCGACGGTTTTCGCGTGGTCTACCTGGAAGGCAAGGACCAGAAGGACGAGGACGAGGAAGACCTAAAGCACAAACTTCCCGCCGTAGCGCAAGGCGAGACGCTCGAGATCAAGAAGCTGGATCCCGAGCAGCACTTCACCGAGCCGCCTCCGCGCTACAGCGAGGCGACCCTGGTCAGAGAGCTGGAGGCGCAGGGCGTCGGACGCCCTTCGACCTACGCGGCCATCCTTTCAACCATCCAGGATCGCGAATACGTCAAGAAGACCCGAGGGCGTTTCATCCCCACCGAGTTGGGACAGGTGGTCACGCAGTTGCTGTTGGAAAGCTTCAACGACATCTTCGATGTCGCCTACACCGCCAGGATGGAAGAGGAGCTCGACGAGATCGAGGAAGGCAAACGCAACTGGCGCGAATCACTGGCTTCCTTCTACGACAAATTCTCAAAAGACCTCGACAACGCGGCCAAGACCATGACCGACATGAAGCGGCTCGAACGGCCCACCGACCTGGTCTGTGAGAAATGCGGCAAACCGATGGTCATTCGCTGGGGCCGGCACGGCAGCTTTATCGCCTGCAGCGGTTATCCCGATTGCACTAACACACGGGAGCTCGAGGCCGATCTTCCCGACGTCGATACGGCGGACCTCTCCAAGGTCGAAGGGGAGCCGGAGTACTGCCCCAACTGTGGGCGCACGATGACGCTCAAGCGAGGCCGCTTTGGCACGTTTTTCGCTTGCACCGGCTACCCGGACTGTAAGACCACCAAGCCCGTGGACCGAGAAGCCAAGAAACCCGACGTCGAGTTGGACGAGAAGTGCCCCCAGTGCGGCAATAATCTGGTGCGTAAGACTGGCCGTTACGGCGAGTTCACACCTTGCAGCAACTATCCGACGTGCAAATACGTTAAGCAGAACACCATCGGAGTGGCGTGCCCTAAGGCGGGTTGCGCGGGCGAGGTTGTCCAGCGGCGCTCCCGGCGCGGGCGAACATTTTACGGATGCAGCCGCTACCCCAATTGCGATTTCACCGCCTGGAGCAAGCCCGTGGCTGTCACCTGTCCCGAGTGCGGCAGCCCGTATATGGAAGAGAAGCGCCTCAAAACCGGCTCCCGACTCCAGTGTCCTAACGGCGAGTGCAAACACAAAATGCCGGCGGTCGCGGCGGCGTCATAGTTCTGAAGCCGCAGGCCCGCAAGGGTGCGGTCGAGGCCTCGTGACGTGGGATAAGGATGACACCCGCCCGCAGCGGCCCGCTCAGGGTAAATCAGCTTCTCTACATGGTCGGCCCGGACCGGCAGGATTGCCGGTCGAACTCGAAACTAGGACCGCCAAGAGTGGCGGTCGCTACTGATTTATCTTCGTGAGAGTTTATTTGGAGTAGACTTCACGAAAGCTTCATCGCCACATCGACGAAAGTGCGAACCGGAAAGCCGGTCGGTCCTTTCGGCAGGTAAGGCTTAGCTTCTTCCAGCCAAGCTGTTCCGGCGATGTCGAGGTGTACCCAGGGAACGGGGTCGGCGAACTGCTTGAGGAACATGGCCGCCGTTACGGCGCCGCCCCAGCGGGGCCCGATGTTGGCCAGATCAGCGATCACGCTCTTCAGTTTCTCCTTGTATTCCTCATCGAGGGGCATCGGCCACATCTTTTCGCCGGCGACCTCGGCCGAACCCAAGACCTTGTCCCGCCAGGAATCATTATTTGCAAACGCACCCGCCCGAACGTCCGCCAGCGCAACGACGATAGCGCCCGTAAGGGTTGCCGCATCGATCAGATGAGTACAGCCTTGCTGCTTCGCGTAGGTGAGAGCGTCGGCCAGGATGAGGCGTCCCTCGGCGTCGGTATTGAGTACCTCGACTGTCTTGCCCGACATGGTCGCGATCACGTCCCCGGGACGCTGGGCTCGGGATCCGGGCATGTTTTCGACGGAAGGAATCACGGCGGTCACGGGGATCGGCGGCTTTCGGTGGGCGATGGCCTGCATCGCTCCCAGCGTGGCGGCGCCGCCCGCCATGTCGTACTTCATCTGGTCCATATCGGTCGAGGGCTTCAGTGAAATCCCTCCGGTATCAAAGGTGACCGCCTTGCCGACGAGTCCTAGGTGAGTATCACCGGAGGGCGGCTTTTCGGGCCGGTATCGGACGACAATCAGCACGGGCGGTTGCGAGCTGCCCTGGGCCACCCCAAGCAGCGCGCCCATCTTCAGCTCGGTGAGCCGCTTCGTGTCCAAGACTTCAACTTCCAGGCCGGCGGCGTCCGCCATCTGAACCGCTTTTTCCGCTAGAACGGTGGGAGGCAAATGGTTGCCTGGTTCGTTGGCCAGAGACCTGCTGAAGTTCTGTGCTTCCGCAACGGCCGATCCCAAATCGAGATGATCTTGGTGCTTGGCGGAAGCCAAAACGATCAGCTCGTCGACGCGCTTTTCGTCGGCCTTGTCTTCGGTTTTGTAAGCATCGGGCTCGTAGTCGCCGAGTAATGCACCCTCGACGAGCATCTGAACTTGTTCCGCTGGCGCGAAGTCCCCGGCCGGCGCGAGAGCCAACCGACGCACTCCTTTGGGCTTGAGGAATCGCAGCGCGGTTCCCGCCGCTTGGCGCAGTTTCGGGGGCGAGAACTCCGCCGCCTTGCCGCCGCCGACCAGCAGTAAACGCGAAGCCTTGAATCCGGTCGGCCGATGGATCAGCGCCGTGTCAAGCGCTTTCCCGGTGAACTCCTTGGATTCATAGAGTTCCGTGATGAGGCCGTTGCTCAGCGCGTGATGGTCTCCCCCGGGGGGAGTATCGCCGGATGCCTCAAAAAGGACAATCGCCACAGCGTCGGCCTCAACGCTTTCGATGGAGGTGGGAAGCAGTTGTGTCTTCATAAGGACATAAACATTGTAAGCGGTCGGCCCGGGGAACACATCTCATACATCCACGCCGGGTTGAGACAGCGGGCGAGGTGTAGGATTGCGACTGACGGCCGTGCGCTAACGGGGGCCATCCGCAAGGCCGCGGGAACTGGCCCGCATTGTTCAAGAAACGGGGGCACCGAGCGGCACGCGCCTTGTACTGACGGGCTTCTCACGCACTTCGCCTCGCCACGTGGTGAGAAAAGCGGGCTGGGTAGTCCGGTTTCATAAATTCAGTTACCTACATCGGGAAGGCCAGGCGGATGATCGGGCACCTCGGGCACGGCATGCCGTGCCCCTACATTTCCAGGTATCCAAAAGATCTGTAGGGACGGCATGCTGTGCCCGCCCGCCATCCAGGTGTGTCCGCCCTCCTTCACACCTCGACCGATCGTCGTGGCCATCTGCTTGCCGGAAACTCGTCCGGCAAGCTGTTTCGGCTCCCCGGTTGACGGTGAACCACCCGGCCCTGAGCCAAATACCTCCGCCGGGACGCCTCAGCAAAGCCGAACCCGTGTTAGCATGGATTTACCCCATTCTCGATCGACAAATAGGAGAATGCCTTGGAAACCCGCAAGCGCAGCATTGCAAAAGCTGCCAGTTACCGGTTTTTCGGATCCCTGATTACTGCTGGGATTGCCTTCCTATTGACCCGCGAGTGGGACATTGCCCTCGGAGTCGGCGCCTTGGACGGGGTCGCCAAGATGGCCGCCTATTTCCTTCACGAACGTGTGTGGGCGCGCATTCCTTGGGGCATGCCGAAACGGCCCGATTACGAGATTTAGGAGGGGTCTCTCTCACCTAATTAGCCGCGTGGACGATCGAGAACTTTGGGCACGGCATGCCGTGCCCCTACCGATCTGTTCGGTTGCAGGCGGACCCCGGTAGACGTGTCGGGCGCCTGGAAACGTAGGGGCCGGGGCGTGCCGCGGCATGTTCTCCCTTTCCACCGCTTCAACCGGGAGTGGGAAAATAGCCCCCTGCAAGTTTTTACACAAGCTGCTTGACATCACCTGTTCGGAGCTTCTACTTGACGGGGTGGTGCACAGGGGTTGATACTGTCAGCAGCGTTCCCGCTTTCTTGAGGGGATCCCGCTGAGGTTTCCCTCCCCCCCGTGGCGGCACCGCCTCAACCCATGTTTTGAAGCAGTGTGTCGATATGGTGTTTGGAGTCCGATGGGCGAGACCACGAAGTTAGAAGTAGAAGGCGTCCACCCGCTGCCTCCGCTGGTCTTGCACCCCTTCAGCGAGTCGTCTTCCACGGTCCAAATTCTTGAGAGCGCCAAAGCTTCGCTTTCGTTGATAAAGGAGGGATCCACCTCGGACGAAAAGCAGCAGGAACTGGAACGGCACGTTCTCGAGGGAAGATATGCCGAGCTGCGGATGCTGTTCTACGTCGGGAAGGACGTTTATCGCTGGATCGAGCATTGCATGGACACCTGCGCGCGCTCGGAAGAGTTGGACACTACGGAGTTGGAGGAGCAGAGCTTCGCCCATCTCTTGATCAAGCAGACCCCCACTGATGTGGCCGGGAAGCTGCAAAGCTGGGGCGTGGTCGAATACCCTCGTATTTTCGCCCGCTCGATCGGCCTCTACGTGCAGTTCCGTGAGCCGCCGTCCTCCCAGTTGCTGCAGGGCAGTTATCTGCGCTCATATTTCCGCTACGCTGACTATGCCTATACCTGCTGGAAAGACTCCAAAACCTACGGCATCCTGCCCCGGCAGCAGTTTCCATTTCCGCTCTACGCCTCCGGGGAATACACGAAGCTGCTGGAAGAAGAATGGAAAGACGTCGCCGAGTAGGGTGTTCATGGCGGTCTTTTAGGCGAGCAGAATCCCGGCATTGAGAATGCTGACCGTTTTTCTTGGCCCAGCGAGGACCTGTCGCCAGGTCTTCGCGTACGGCTGAACCGTGGCGTCTGGTGATTCGTCGCGAGGGCGTCGTCGTGCCGCGACAAATCGCCGTACGCCGGCTCGAAAGGCGGTGCGGCGCCAAAGAATGCGTACGCCCCAGCGGCTCCCCCAGCGGCTTTGGTGATGCGGGATAAAATCAGCCAAAGTTGTTATAGTTGTTTTCTGACAATTCCTTAGGCCGCGCGGGGGAATCCGGGGCTCAGATCGGGGTCCGAGTCCTGGGATTCCTTGCAGCTTACGCAAAGAGTGGTCCAGGGTATCGCCGCGAGCCGTTTGGGACTGATGGGCTCTTCGCATTCCCGGCAAATGCCGTACTCCCCGATCTCTAATAGGCCCATGGCTTGTTCGACAGCTTTGGCCGTCTCCCAGTCGGTATTGATCACGCTGACGGCAAGGTCCAGGTCTTGTCGAAGCCGGGTCTCCTCGTCGGGATCGTTGAGCCGCTCCGCCTTCAACTCGTTCCGGCGGTCAGTTTTCCCCGTGAGTTCGGCCAACTTGTTGGCAAGGCGCTTTTCGATCTGTTGCTTCTGTCGCCGGGTCATTTTCTTATCTCCATCTATCTGGAGTACTTAGATGCCCCCCACCGCTCGGTGGTTGCAACTTTTTTCGACGACGCTCGAATAGGGTTGTTTTTCCTCCATGGCAATGGACTGGTCATCCGCCGCGGCATGGCTGTTACCGCGAGCGGGGCTGCGCCAGCAGACGCTTTGCTCTCCGGAAGACACTCAAAAACATGGACTTAGTCAGCCGGCCGGTCTGCGTGTTTTGGCGGCTGGGATGATAGGAACAGAGCAGCAGGGGTAAGCCGTCGGGTAGCCGGTGACACGCGCCATGGGCAAAAGGGTAACGGGAGCGGCGCTGCATGACACCGCTCGTCAGCAGGACGCTCAAGTAGGAATCGAGAGCAAGACGCCCCAGCACGAGAACGACGCGGACGCCGGCGAGCAAGACGATCTCGCGCTCCAGGTACGGTCGGCAGGCCACGAACTCGTCTCGCGCAGGCTTGTTTTCCGGCGGAGCGCATCGCACGGCGGCCGTGCTATAGGCGTCGTTGAGGCGGAGCCCATCGTTACGGTCGCGCGAGTCGGGCTGGGAGGCAAAGCCGGTCGCGAATAGAACGTCGTAGAGGAAGTCGCCCGAGCTGTCGCCGGTGAACATGCGCCCGGTGCGGTTCGCCCCATGGGCCCCCGGCGCGAGACCAATGATAAGCAGCCGGGCGCGAGGGTCGCCGAAAGAGGGAACCGGCTTTCCCCAATACTGCCAGTCGAGGAAAGCGCGGCGTTTCGTCCCGGCCACCTGGCGACAGTGGGAGAGCAAGCGGGGGCAGCGGTTCCAGTGAACCACCTGCTGCTGGAGCGTCGCTAGCGAGCGACCGCGGCCGGCGGCTGTTTGTGCGGAAGGTGGCAGCGGCACGAGAGCCCGATTCACGCATAACGGGAGAGCACCGCATCCTAAGAACACACCGCCTTAGGACTTGTAGGCGTGTACGGCACAGCCTGCTGTTGCCCGTCCCGGGAAGTTGTGGGTATAATAACGCAGACTGCTGAGACTCAGTAGGTCTGGTGAATCTGAGGAGGAATGGATGAGGACACTGATAACGTTACTGGCGGTATTCGCCGTGCTGAGCTTCACAACCGGTACGGCGCTGGCCGACCACCACGGGGAAGAATTGGTAGGCTGGCTCGCCGACGAGGCATGCGCGAACAAGGGTAAGGCAGCCAGCGAAGGCCATGCCGGCTGCGCCAAGAGTTGCGTCAACAACGGTCAGCCAATCGTTTTTGTGAACGATGCCGACAAAAAAGTATACAAGGTAGACAACCAGGACGCCGTAAAGGATCACGTTGGCCACAAAGTCACCATCGCCGGCAAGGTAGATGGCGACAGCATCCGCGTCGATTCGGTCAAGATGTGACCTAATAACGGACGCCGTACCTGCCGAAGTTACTTCAACGCTTGAACTCTGCCCGCTACGTGCGGGCTTTTTTTTGGTGTCGAAGCCGGGAACCGCAGCCGGCCCCAGCTAGACCCAATACTTTTTACTTAGCGCCCACGGATGCTCGAATTACTCCCTAGGATTCCGAGCGGGGCGCAAAGGTTCTAGGGACGCCGAAGGTGGCAACAGGCGGTCCCCAGGGGCGTGACATGTCACGCCCCTGGACCGGCGAGATTGCCGGTCCCTACTGCCGCCGCTGGTGACGACTCAAGTGGGGGCAAGCGATCCCGCTTGTCCAGGGCGACATGTCGCGCCCGTACATGACAAACGCTGCAAATGCGGGCTAAACATACGTGATCAAAGTTGTGAAATGGACTATTCAGGGTGGGGCGTGGAGTTAACTCGTGAATGAGTGTGGTTACGGCTTCCAGGTCTTGGCCAGCGCCTCGTACTCGCGAGCTTGGCCCGCGATGTCGACCCCGACTTCCTCACTCCAGGCGGCCAGTAGCCGACGGTAGATGCTGCCCGGCTTGCCGTCGCCGACGGCCTGGAAGTTAAAGCGGGTGACCGGGAGCATACAGAACGGTGTACTCGTAATCCAGGCTTCGTCCGCCTCACGCACATCGTAGGGAGCGACATCGGTTTCTTGTACCGGGATGCCGAGCCTTCCCGCCAGGTCGATGCAGGCATGGCGGGAAACGCCGCGCAAAATGTCGTTTGGCTTTGGGGTGAAGATTTTGCCCTCCCGGGCGATGAAAAAATTACTGCCGCTACCCTCGGTGATGAATCCGTGTTCGTCCGTGAGCAGAGGCATGGCTCCTTGTTCTAGCCGCGCCGCTTGAAGCTCGGCCAGCTTGTAGTAAATGCGGCTGCGGTTCTTCACCTTGGGATCGATGTAGCGCGCCGGCACCGACTGTTGTGGCGTAATCACCAAATGAGCGCCTGCCGCGTACTTCTCCGCCATGGAGCCGGTGTGGCGGACGAGAGGAATAACGTTAATCGAGATGATGGGAGCTATCCCTTCTTTCACAACGCCTTCATAGAGTGGCAGCGCTCCACGGGTCACATCATGCATGATCTGCGAGTCCAAGCCGTCCAGCGCCGGCAAATTGCGCTCGATCGTCTCATGGGTAGCGGTCTCCATCTGGTCGATGGTCAGCCCACAGTCGATTTCGGCATAACGCATGGAGGCATAGAGGCGGTCTAGGTGCTCGCGCAGGCGGTAAGGCTTCTGGTTGCAAGTGCGAGTCGCCTCGAACACCATGTCGCCGAACATCAAGGCAGAGTCGAAAATCGAGATGCGGGCTTCAAGCTCGGGAATGAATTCACCGTTGAAATAGACTACGCGATTCGCCATGGGATGATTCTCCGGATGAGGCAGACTGTTCGCAGGGGAGAGGCACGTCTGTGGGACCTTCTAGCCGGCAAAGCCTTTGCCATACACGGACGATAGTAGCTCACGGGTGGGTCCTGCACCGGCGCCTGTCCCCGTGGAAGTTTCGTCGGAAGGTCTCTTCGCATAATGCGTCTCTCGGCCGTGCTCGAGTTCTTCCGGCCCAGGCTCAGGTCACAGCCGTCGAGCTCGCCCGCCCCCGCCGGGTGAAGATCGTAAGTCCCTCGAGAGATCTCTGGTCAGGGGGAAACGCCAAGCTCGCCAAATACCCGACAATCGAACAGGTCACGATTCCCACCGCGGCGTACAGAAAAAAGTGCACTTGCGTGTAACTCTGTACCAGATAGAGCACCACGGTGCCGACGACGGCCCCGATCAGGGCCCCCGGGGCGTTAGCGCGGCGGGTAAAGATCCCCAGCAGGAATAGGCCGGCCATGCTGCCGCCGAGAAGCCCAATCAACTTCTGGAAAAGATCCCAGAGCGACTCGATCTGATACGTGGCCATCAAGATTGCACTAACCGTCGCGAGCAAACCGAGCGCCGCGGTCAGCCGGCGGGCGAGCGTTAGGCAAGCGTGGTCTGACACGTTGCGTTTGAAGCGACGGTAAAAATCGGTGACGACCACCGTTGCCACGCTGTTCAAGCTGCTGTCGACTGTGGACATCGCCGCGGCGAACAAGGCTGCGATCACCAGACCGGTGACACCCGCGGGAAGCTGTTGCGCGATGAAGAAGGGGAAAATCGTGTCCGTCGGGACCGCGGGGCTGACCAGAGCCGGCTGACTTTTGTAAAAGACGTACAGGGCGGTTCCCAGCCCGAACCAGAGGATACTCTCCGGGATGATGAGGGCGGCATTGGCCCAGATCGCCTTGGCCGCTTGCTTTTCATCTTTGGTGGTGAAATAGCGCTGCACCACAGCTTGGTCGGATGTGTAAGGTACGAGATTGACGAAAATGTTGCCGATCACCATCACCCAGATGGCCGTCGTGGTCATGTCCCAAGTCCAGTTGACGGCGTGAAATTTCGAGTCGGCCATGCCGACGGAAACAATGCCGCTGAATCCTCCCTCCACATTAGCGGCAATGATCACCAGGCTAATGAACGCGCCGCCGATGAGAACAATGACCTGAAGAAAGTCCGTCCAAATGACGGCTTCGATTCCGCCCAGCACGGTGTAGAGCGTACACAGGACTCCCATGACTACGATGCAAGCGTAGACGTCGATGCCGGTCACCGTGGAGAGAGCAATGGCCGGCAAGAAGAGGACAATCGCCATCCGGCCAAGGTGAAATAGAACAAACGCCGTGCTCGCGAAAAGCCGCACCGCGACATGGAATCGTTTTTCGAGGTATTCATAAACAGTCGTCAGATTCAGCCGGCGGAAAAACGGCAGATAGACGAAAACCACAAGGGGCGCGATCAGACCGGCCGCGAGCGGGTTCCATAAGTACACCCAGTCCGTTGCATATACCTTCGCCGGAATGGCCATGAAGCTGATCGCGCTGGTCTGTGTCCCGACGATACTTACGCCCGCGGCCCACCAGGGAATGCGACGCCCCGCTACAAAGAAGTCCTCGGTGGTCTTCTCGCGGCGGGAAAAATAGATCCCCATTCCAACCAGGGACAGCAGGTAAGCTCCCAAGCAGGCGTAGTCCCATGCGCCGAACCCAGAGACAGACGGCCGCAGCCGGCCGGCCCCCACGCCGGCGAAGGAGCGCCCAAGGGCTACTTCTCCGCCCGGGATAACGATCAGGTCCCGCCAATGGACGGCGGTCGTCGAGGCTAGCCCGGCGGGCAGCGTTCCGACGGTCGCCCACGTATCGGTAATCGTGTGATAGGCGAGGACGTCTTGTCGAAAGCCCCCGGGTTTGGTTTCCGGCTCATCCCGACGCTCGAAGGACGTGCCGTCGTCGCCGCCGAAGACAAGAACATGAGACTGTCCGACAGATAGGCCCGGCGCTGCGACGGCCGCTCTTGGAAGGCCGGCCACAGCGTCCCACCCCTCGCCGGGCCGATACCTGTAGGCATCGGTGAGGACACGGCGAGCCGGTTGACCCTGCTCCCCAACTAGAAGCTCAGCTCCGCCAAAAAGGTAAACCGCCCCGTCTTGAGCCGCCGTCACCGGGGAAATGCGCGCCGGACCCGGCCAAGGCTCGAGTACTTCCCACTGGGGGCTGGGCATCGATAGGTCAAGGGCCCAGAAGTTTTTCATGGCCTGATCGGCGCTTGGCGTCTCCCGTCCCCCGGCGACATAGATCGTGTCGCCAAGCAAAGCGGCGTTGGTCAGGGCACAGGTCTTTGGCAAATCCGGGAGAGAACTCTGCTCGATCTTTCCGTTGCGCCAGCGGAGGCGGTACACGGTTCTGTAATGGCGATCCGCGTCCCGCCCCCCAATCAGGATGAACGAATCTTTGCTCGAAACGCCGGCGCCGTAGGCCAACGGGTGCTCTAGCTGGAAGCCTGTCTTCCACGAGCCGGCACCCTCTTCGAGCACGTAGATCTGCTGCCGCCAAAGTTTGCCGCGGCTTTCCGGCGTCGAATCGGGAAGACTCACGCCGCCAGCCACGATGAGCGTGTCATTGCTCGTTCCTACAAACGGGCCGCTGAGGCCCACGGAATCGGGCAAGTCGGGCAGATTTGTCCAGTCGAAGAGATCCTCTTCCGCACCAACTTCGGTGCAAATCGCGACGGACACACTCAGAAGAAGGATAGCGAGCAGCCTAAGTGGAGGCTTCATGTTTTACTAGAAGAGGGTCCGGGATTGGACCGTAAACCGTTGATTGTAAGAAGGTTGTGTGAAATTTGGTTTGCTTCTTTTTTCCCTTTGTCGACTTGATGCCGCTCTCAGCGGTTTCCCCCCTTTAGAATAGCGAGCGTGTCAAGTATCTGTTGCCATCGAGCCGGCGGAGAGGTTTTGCTAAAGTGACGACACAGTTCGGCCGGAGAGACGACTCGCGGGGCAAGGCTGAGTTGTAAGTGTTTAGAATATAAATGGAACCACGCAATGCTGGCGTAGCTCAGATGGTTAGAGCGCCTGATTGTGGATCAGGAGGTCCCCGGTTCGATCCCGGGCGCCAGTACCAATTTTTCCAACGAGTCAGCTGGATCACTGAACCGCCTCTGCGCTCTCGAAGGTAGCCGCCGGGGATCGTCGAGCAGTATCGTGCGTCCCCCGACATAGCGCTCGATCAGCCGCCGCGCAAGCTCCGGCGTGAGCGGCACACCCGGCCGCAGGCATTCGCCCTTCAACGATTTCTGCCCACGCTCCAACTTGCCGTCATGCGTTCCCTCCGTTAGCTTAACGGCGGAACGCTGTTCTCCATTTCCAGCTGAGGCGGGACACGTGGTCGAAATTAGTGGTTCATATGGACGAGATCGATTCATCGGCGTAAGCGAGACAGGAAGTTGGGAATCGACTCCGGAGTAGCATCCAGCACTTGAAGAGCTGACCCATCAACTTCGCAGTCCGTTGTCGTCCGCGCTCGCTCGGCTAGATCGCGTGTTGGAAGGTAGGACGCTAGACCCCACGCTCGAACGCGCCATACGCCCTATTCGCGTTAAGGTTAGATCAACCCCACGGCGTGCAAGAACACGAGCGCGATGGCGACCGGCACCACGTACTTGAGCAGCAGCAGCCAGCCTTTATAGAAAACCGCCAGTTTGGTTCCGGAAAGAAAATCATCGTGGCGTAGCGCTTCGTTCATTCGCCAGGCCGTGAAAACCGAAATACCGAGTCCGCCTAGCGGGAGCATCCAGTTCGACGCCAGGTAATCGAAGGAGTCGAACCAATTCTTGCCAAAGACCGAAGCGAAGCCGGAGCCGAAGATCTCGGTGCCGCCGCTCAGTGCGGAAGGAATACCGACCGAGGCGATCAGTGCCCCCGATACAAGCGTAGCGCGGCGTCGGATCCAGTTCCGCTCATCGATCAAATAGGAGGTGACCACCTCGAGCATCGAAATGGCGCTCGTCAAAGCGGCAAACACGAGCAGGCCAAAAAACAGGATGGACAGAAAAGTTCCCCCGGGCATTTGGCTCAGCGCGATCGGCATGCTGATGAAGACCAGCCCCGGACCAGCCCCCGGCTCCATCCCCAAGCTGAAAATAATGGGAAACAGCACCAGCGAGGCCACCAGTGCGATCAGCGTGTCAAGCGCGGAGATCGTGATGGAAGCCGCCACGATATCATGGTCGCGGCGCAGGTAGCTTCCATAGGTCAGCATCGCCCCCATCCCGAGGCTGAGAGTAAAGAACGCGTGCCCGAGGGCTTCCAGGGCGCCGGCAGCAGTAAACCTCTCCGTATGAAGGCCGAATACAAAGTCAAACCCTTGTTTGAACCCACTCAACGTAAATGAGTCGACCAAAAGAACGAGCAGCATGATAAACAGAGTGGGCATGAGGATCCTCGACCAGCGCTCGACGCCTTTGGCGACACCACCCATGACGACGGCAATCGTCAGGCCCATGAATATGGCGTGCCAGAAAAGGTTCCGGGCCGGGGACGCATAGAGCCTCCCAAAAACCGACTGAACGCCTTCCGGCCCGAGACCTACGATCTTTCCGGTCAGCGACAGGTAGGTATAGTCGAGAGCCCAGCCCGCCACGATACTGTAATGCTTGATCCGCGGCGACGCACTGGATGAAGCCTTGAAGCTGCCGGCCAAGTCGGTGGACGCTATCGTGACCGATCCGCCATATGGGGTAGAGTTCCTGGAGTGCTATGACAAGCTGGCTGAACTAGCCGACCATTTATTACGCGACGGCGGCAATTGCCTAGTCATGATCGGGCAAGCTAACCTGCCGCTGGTTTTGGAAACACTAGTCGAGCACCTCGAATATTGTTGGACGCTGTGTTATTTCACTCCCGGAGCATCAGCGCAGGTTTTCGGCCGTCATGTCAAATCCAATTGGAAGCCCATCCTGTGGCTGACGAAAGGGAAAAACGAAAACGAGCACATCAGCGACTTGATCACGAGTGACGCGAGCGTCCGATTTGGCTCCTCTGACGGCACGAGTCTACACCCTCACCCGGCGAAGCGGAACCATTTCTCCACCCGAAAGAGGCGGCGGCTGAGGCGGAACCGATCGAGCCCCCTTCTTGCCCCTCATGGGGGCTGATCCGTCGCTGCGAAGTCAATTTCGCAGACACCCCTCCGAGCTTCCGTCCTCAGTACACAGATTTCGCATTCGCCAAGTGCGGTGCTACCCGCCCGGCACAGGCAGCGCCCAGATCTTCCGCAGCATGTCGCCAAACAGCCGCCGGTTCAGATGTCCCTCCGCGAACAAGAGCCAGTCATACCGCGCGTGTTTAATTAGCCGTCCGCCCGTCTTCATCAGCCGGTGCTGCAAGCTCGTCAGCGACCAGTTCTTGATTCGCTGCGGCAGCCCGAGCCGCCGCCAGAGATTGCCCAGGTTGTAGGCCAGCACGCTTCACTGCAAGCGCACCTCGTTCGCCCGGAAGCGATGGCACGACAGCCGCGTCCAGTGCGTCGCTTGCTTACCTTCTTTGATCCACTGCTCCGCCGTGCCGCGCTGGTTGTAGAAACGCACCACCGACCGGCTTGGCAAGCTCATGTTCGTCACGATAAAACCGACGCGCGCGAACAGCTCGCCCTGGTGGTGCTCGACCTTGGCGACAACTCGTCTCGGCTTCTTCCAGCTCTCCGCCTGATAGCGAAAGCTCTTGTAGCGCACTAGCGGCTTGCGGCCGGGCCTCCCCGGCGGACGAAACAGGATGTCTTCGATCTCTAACTCCAAGCTCCTGTTGGCCGGAATGCGGATGGCGTAGTCCGCGCCGCGCTCCTCCAGTGCTTCGTAGATCTCGGGCTTGGCGAAGGCGGCATCGGCGCGAAAGGTGACCTGTTTGCCTTCGGCCAGTTGGCGCTCGATCTCCGGCAACAATAGCTCATCCCAGTCCTCGGCGCTGTGCACGTTGCCGGGACGCAGCTTGGCAGCGAGGCAATCACCATGACCGTTGAACAAAAGCAACGGGTGGTAGCAGACCGACTCGAAGTGTCCGTTGTAGGCGCTGCCTTCCTGTTGGCCATGGACCGGACTCTCGGTGGAGTCCATGTCCAGAACGACCCGCGCGGAGTCGTCGAACGCCTCCGCTTGCCCGACCAGCTCTCGGTTCAGCGCCATCAGCCCCAGCAGGTTCTCTTCGCTCGCCAGCATCTCCGTCTCGAAGCCGTGCAGCGTCGAGGTCAAGGCCGCACCGCGATCCCAGATCTTCTGCGAGCCGATCAAGCGAAACGTCGGGTCAGCCGCCACGCGGACGGCGTCGTTGACGTCCTCGTAGCCTGCCAAGCGGCTGTAGATCGACTGCCGCAACAGATCAGCGAGCGTGAACTGCTTGTTTGTGCCGTGCCGGGAGTCGCTGAGATGCTCGTCAATCAGTTCTCCGAGACCGAGCCGTTCGTCCAGTTCGCGAACCAAAATCAGGCCACCGTCGGCAGTGACGTGCGATCCCTGGAAATCGACTTTCAACGAGCCGTTGAAACTTAGCTGGAATGGCTTGGTTTGTTTTTCACCCATTGGGTGTTGGCCTCCATGGCGTCCTCATCGGGCTCTAGCCCCTATGAATAAAGACGCTGAAGGCCGCTGGAAGGTCGAGAGGCCTGAATCAAATTGGAAATGCGGGTGAAGAGGCCGCGGCTGTGGGAATGACGCCGAACCGTGTTACCGGTCCGTTTGAAGTCGAGCCGGGCATGTACTCGACGGGCATGATCGCGGGCGACCCGCCGGAGCAGTCTCTAGCTGTCGAAACCGCGCAAGGAATCGTCTTGCTGGTGGGGTGTGGCCACCCCGGGGTGGTCAACATTGTCGAGACGGTCGAAAAACAACGCGGCGCGGATTCGATCCGCTTGCTGCTCGGCGGCTTTCACATGTTGCGCCAGAACGGGGACGAGATCAATTCCCAAATCGCAAAGCTAAAGCAGCTCAACGTGCGCAGGGTCATGCCCGCGCACTGCAGCGGCGACTTGGCGAAACGATTGTTTCAGGAAGCGTACGGAGAGAACTTCGAAACACTCGGCGCCGGGAAAGTGCTGAGGTTCGACTGAGTAGTCCGTTTCACGAGTTCGGTCACGTATATTTAGAAGCCAGGTGGGCGGTCGCCGAACTTCGGGCACGGCATGCCGTGCCCCTACGTATCCAGGCACCCAACAGATGTGTAGGGGCACAGCATGCTGTGCCCGCCTGTACTCATCCAGAGCAGCCCAAACAAGAGTCTGGCGTTCCAGGGTGAACGGGAAACATCCGGAGGATACTGATGACAGACCAGCTTTCGGCGACGACGCGGCATCGGCTAGATGTGCAAGGATTCGATGGCATCCCGGATCGAAGACTGGCCCAAGTCGCTCCTTGGTTGCGACTGGCATTCGCGTTATGCGCCACACTAGCGGCCATTGGGACTATCGCCGCCTCGACCCCCGTATTGGGAACGCTCGTCGTGATAGCGGCTTTGGCGGCCCTTTTTCCCGTGCACCCGTTCGACCTTATCTACAATTACGGCATCCGTCACGTGACCGGGACCGAAGCGCTGCCCAAGCGTGGAGCACCATCGCGCTTCGCGTGCGGCGTGGGTGTTGTCTGGCTACTCGGAGTAATCTGGGCCTTTGAGGCCGGACACCACCTGGCAGGGTACATTCTCGGGGGGTTGCTTACGGCGGTGGCCTTGCTCGTCAGCACCACGGACATATGTATTCCCTCGATGATCTATCGAGCCATCTTTGGAAGGGTGACGTGAACTCGCACGCGTCCCCGTTTTTGACGGCCAAGTGGCGTGATTTGGCGATGCTCAACTACGAGATCGACCCCAAAGTTCTACAGCCGCTCGTACCCGCCGGAACGGAGTTGGATGACTGGCGCGGGCGAACCTTTGCGAGCGTCGTCGGATTCCTGTTCCTCGATACGCGGGTGCTCGGTGCGGCGATCCCCTATCACCGTAACTTCGAAGAAGTGAATCTGCGCTTCTATGTGCGACGGAAGGCCAGTGATGGATGGCGGCGTGCCGTAGTCTTCGTTAAGGAGATCGTGCCGCGCATTGCGATCGCTTGGGTGGCGAGGGCTCTCTATGGAGAAAACTACCTCGCCCTCCCGATGGAGCACAGCATCGAAGAGGAGACGGGCTCCGGCGCGCGAACCGTATCCTACTCTTGGTGGTTTCATGGCGCGCGGAACAAGATGCAGCTCACTGCTCGCGGCGCCGGCAAACCCGCCGCCGCGGGAAGTGCCGAAGAGTCCATTACCGAGCACTATTGGGGCTACGCTCGACGGCGCGGCGGACGCACGAGCGAATACCGAGTCGAGCATTCTCGGTGGAGAGTCTTCGAGGCGGGAGCGGCACGACTCGATTGCGACGTCGCCGGGCTCTACGGAGATCAGTTCGTCGAGTTCCTGCAAAAGCCGGCCTCCGCGTTTCTCGCAGAGGGGTCAGAGGTCACTGTGTACAAGGGGACATGGGTGCCTTCTGGAGCGGAAAAATGAGCGAACCGATCGGCTTCGTCCTCTACGATAACTCCTGCGGATTCTGCCGTCGATGGGTTCCTTTCTGGAAGACCACTCTTCTGAAGCGAGGGTTTGCGGTCGCACCTCTCCAGTCGAAATGGGTGGTTGAGCAACTGAAGGCTTCGCACGAGGACTTGCTTTTCGACTTGCGGCTGTTGCTCGCCGACGGCAATCAGGTGCGGGGTGCGGACGTCTACCGCTACCTCATGCGGCGGATCTGGTGGGCGTATCCGATTTTCCTGCTATCGTCAGCGCCATTGCTGCGGAACACCTTTGACTGGGGCTATCGCACCTTCGCCAACCATCGGCACCTCTTTTCGCGTGCGTGCCGACTACCCCCGTCGCCCGAAAGCGGCGTTTGTTCGACGGATGACGAAGCCATGCACTCGGACACGGGCCATAGAACTTGATGTCGAATCGGGGCGGTGTCGTCTCAGGCCGACCAGGACCGGTTGCATCGAGGCCAGCCTGAGCAAGAGTCAGGACAGCACATGGTTGGACCGAGAAGTGGTAGGCAGGTTATCCTCAGAATTGATGAAGTCACCTGAGCCACATGCCTAATCCAGAGGACAAGTTGAACCTCGCGCGGCGGCACTTGGAACGCGTCCTTGCTGCCTGGGGCACCCCGACGGACTGGGTTTAGCCTGTCGCTTTACGGCTTCTATTGTGTTGAGGCAGCGGTAGAGGCGGCCGCCACGCATTTGGGGTTGGCTACCTCCAGAAAGCATTGGGAGAAGGCCGAGACCGCCGTCAAATTACACTACGAACACGGCCTTCCCGACGTTTTGCAATTGCTTCATAACCTCAACGACGCTCGGAAGGCCGTGGCATACGGTGACGTTCCTGCCCCAGACCTCGATGCGGAGCAGGTCGCTTCTCAGATTGAGCCGCATGTGGATGCAGTAGCAGAGCTTCTCGAGGGACAAGCTGACGATGTTGGATAGGCCTGCCAGTCCGACCGAGGGCGCATGCGCCCAAGTTCTTCGATGGCCGACCCGTCGATCGAGGGATTGGACTGAGGGCTTTCTGCACTCTGCGAGGAGTAACCCGAACATCATCGCTGTGGTGGCCATTGGCTCGGCTGTCCGGCCCCGCGTTCCCAGCGCCCACGTCGACCTGCTCGTTATCTGGATCTGGGACTGGACTTGGGCTTGGTAGATAAGTCGTCAATTCCCTTACGAGCGCTTCCGGGCGGCCGTCTTCTTCCCCTTTTTCCTCGTACGGGCCCGTTTCGCGGCCTGGCGTTTTCTTTCCGACTCGGTGACCAACTGAGCGACGGTCGTTCTCGAAAGATAACGCTTGAGGCGCTCCCGCAGCGACTGGAAGCTGTCATGCACCGGACATAGCGCCCGGTCGTTGCATTCCCGTAGGCCCACGATGCAGCGATTATAGGTGTCGGTTCCATCCAGAACTTCAATCACTTCCATCATCGTAATCTTGCCGGCGGGGCGATCGAGCGAGAAGCCGCCCGTCGGCCCCTTTACGGAGCGGAGTACGCCGTGTCGGGCTAGTTGTTGTAACGTCTTGGCCAGAAAAAACGCCGGGAGCTTCTCGTTACGGGCGATATGGCGAACCAGTTTCTGTCTCCCTTTCGGCTGGCGGGCCAAGTAAGTCAGGGCCCGCAGGGCGTACTCCACAGACCTTGAGTACATGACGGTCAATGATCCCTCGATAGCGGCCGAAGAAACATAGTCGGGATGTTCCGGCGCAGACGATTAGCTGCCTGCTATCCAAGTCCCAGAATAACACAGGATCTCTTACTCTTTTTATCTAAAACCCTTGAACACCGAATACCAGTGGGTACGAACGGCAACGCAGCCCACGGAGCGCCTAGGCTCGTGGTGAAAGTCCTGGGCCTCTAAAAATGCGTACAGTCACCGATTTTCGTCGTCTGAACCGTACTGAAAATAAAGCAGCCGCAAAAGCGAAAATCGTTGCGCGTCCCCATTTTTCACCGAACCCAACTTCTGCCGCGGGATGCCGGCCCGCCTTTCTCACCAGTGCTCGCCGGGAGTGGGAGCAAATGCCCGCCGTCAGGGATGTCGCGTTGCGAGTCATCGCGCCCGCTGGTCGACATACTGTACGCTCGGCGATGTATACGAACGGTCGCCGCGAGCCATGGTCGCCGGGCCTTTCGCCTCATCCGCCGCGGCCGCGGCGAGAAAAGCGGGCTAAAACGGCCGCCCGGCAAGCAGAAGGGGACTACTCCACGAGTGCGGGGTGAGGAAAGCGGGCTGGGGAGATCGCGGCCTCGAGCGCAGAATCCGCCGCTGATATCTTCGTGGCTGCAACTTGCGGCGGTAGGGACCGCTACAGCTAGCGAACGGAGATTACGCCTTCGTTCGACGCATGTCCGCCGATGGTGACTTTGAGCGGCTGATCGCCCACTGGGCTGAAATGGTCGGGTCGGAAGTCCATCCGTAACACGCCCACCATGCCCGGCGCCAGCCCGAGAAACTCGATTTTGCCTTCTACTCCGCCCACAAAGGCATGCGCTTCCGCGGGAGCGAGGATGAGAGGAAACGCGCTGGCGGCTTTGCCCGTCGGCCAGTTAGGGGCGACGGGCCCTTGTCCGGTCATGTAAACAGTCATGAGGTCCCGCCTTGCCGCCGGGTTGGTGGGGGAGTTCAGGCTACCGTCTTGGTTGGCGGCGATCGCACGTACGCCGTCATAGGTGAAGATGCCCGGCGCCGAGGGCGTGAGCGCGACGCCTTCCGGTTCGCTGCGCGCACCGTTGTTGTCGACGACAATGCGCACCAGCGACATGCCGGCCACCTCAAACGGCATCTGGAAGTTAATCTGCTGGTCGTCGAGGTAAAGCAGCGGCGCCTCGCCGAGCAAAGAACCAAACGCGTCGTGGACCAACACGAGAATCCCGGCGATGTTGGTGGGCAGCCTGTCGTTGGATCTGCCGGTAAACTCCGCCAGGATGCCCGACTCCGGGCCGCCGAGGTCTTTGCCGAAGACCGCTCCCAACGCCCCAGGAGCAAGGCGGCCTATGTAGCTGGCGGCATCGGCCACGCCGCCCGGGAAGATCTCAGGTGTGGGACTGAGTTGCGCACCCAAATTCAAGCTAACGTTGGTCAAAACCGCGGGGATGGTTGCCCCAACGGGGGTTATCGTAATCACAGCCTGATGAAAGCCTGAGGCCAACTGTTGCGCGACTAGGGCTGCCGCAACACCTTCGGGGAGGTCCTGCGTGTCCACGGCAACGGTTATCTGTGACGGGGTCTTTCCCGCCGTCTGGGAAAGTGAAATGCGGTCCGCAAGAGCACCGCTGACTTCAGCCTCCCAATCGAGCTCGCCGCCGCTTGCCGTAATGGTTAACGTCCGCGGATCCGGGTTGGGACCGGTCACGAACGCCGAGAAGTTCAGTGTTGCCGGGCTGGCGCTCAACGACCGGGGAATGATCGGCGAGTCATCGGTCAGCAGGGCCACATTGTCGATTGCGTTCCACTCCGGACCGTCACTCTGGTCCGCACTGATGCTCAGGCGGATCACGTTAGCCAGCGTTTCGGCGAACGATCTCTCGCCGGACAGTCTCGTCCACTCGCTTGCGGAGAGCGGCGCGCGCTGCAGGACCCAAAAAGCACTGGGCGCCGCGCCGGTCCACACGAAGACGGTGTCGTCCAGCCCATGCATCCGCACCTCGACAGGTCTCGCGGCGCCCGAGTCCGAGGTATGCATGTAGTCAAACTCGAGACGCGGGTTCTCGGGCGTCAAGCCCGTCATGTCCCCCAGGTAGAGTTGTGACGCCAGGAAGGCGTCCTGGCCGGGTCCGCCGTCTTCGAGCATCCGCAGAAAGCCTCCGTGATTTCCCTCGAACGCGTTCCAGATCAACCGTGAGCCTGCGTCGCCGACAGTCGATTCCGGAATTACGTCGCTGGCCGGATAATTGCGTGACCAACCGTCGGATCCGGCTGAAAACGCCGTAACCGTCGGAAGCACAGTTCGCGGTGGATCGAAGCCCCGAATCATGAGGCGGAAGTTGTCCAGACCAGTCTGGCCGCCCGTGGTGTTGTACGTGGCTGACACCTCCACTCGCTGGACATCCGAGAACACTTCCTCATAGGTCGCCGTTCCCGCGAAACGGAACCATTGATCCTTGCGGATCGAAGCGGAGAACGTCATCCAACCGCCGCCAACGTCGGGTGGCGGTGTTGGTGCGGGCCAACGAAAGGCGCCATCCGTGCTGAACACCCGAACTTGCACGAAGAAGTCGTGGAAGTCAGACCCTCCGATGCGGGCGATGTCAAACACAAAACGCGGTTCGCCAAGAGCCAGGTAGTCACGGCTATACGCAGGGGGGGCGACAAAGAATTCTTTCTCGCCCAATCTGTTATCGTCTAATCGCGCATAGCCTCCGGGATTCCCGCCTGACGCCACGAACCTGATGGACGAGTCCGCATCACCCACGCTCGTCCCCGGCAGCGGGCTCGGCGTGTCGCTTCGCGTCCAGCCCTCCAGCGTGGAATCAAACGTCGACTCCACAAGCACCTTTTGCGGCTCGATCGCCCCGCCGTCCACCGTCGCCGTCAAGTGTCCCTCGAACCTCAGTCCGGGATCGAAAATGAAAAATCCAATGAAGTAGATTCCCGAAGTCAGCCTCGGGAAGGTGGTTTCATCGATCACAAGCTGAGCTATTCCAACAGGGCTAGGGGAATCCCGGAAGTCGGCCAGGAAAGTTCCCAGACCTTCGGTCCCCACGTCCCTCCCCGTTTGAGCTATCAGTTCCATCGCGGCGCTCGGGGTAGTGGCAAACTCGATGACTAGCTGTCGGGCGCCCGGGGGGACAAAGATGTTGTAACCTTTTCCGCCGGCGATTACGGTACGGAACTCCACCGGATCCGAGTCAACGCGGACGTGGATGGGGTGTCCATTGGTCAGCAGCGTCCCGCCCCAAGCCTGGGGCGCAACGGCCACGAGGAACAACAGGCATGAGAGACACAGGAATACTTCATTAGGACGGCGGGGGACTGACCCGGTCATATTGGCTTCCAAAGACATAGTGCGATCTGCCGCCCCAGGCAGGGAATCAGGCATTCACCTAAGTACCTTGGGCGTTTTGACTTAACCCCATGGGAAGACTACACCACACTCCGGCCGCGAGGCCCCGTGGGCGGGTTCGACACACTACCATCGGGCGATCCCGACAGCATATTACCCCATATTAGCAGTCCGAGAGAGTCAGAAAACCTCCCTCCTAGCGAACCCCCGCAGCCGACCATCGGATTATGCCTTGCCCGCGGCCCGAAAGAGTCGCTAGGGGAACACGGACATTCAACTCAGAGCGATCAGCGGAGCCAGCACCAAAGCCACAATGGACATGAGTTTGATGAGGATATTCATGGAAGGGCCCGAGGTGTCCTTAAACGGATCGCCGACCGTGTCGCCGACAACCGCGGCTTTGTGGGCCTCCGACCCCTTTTGCTCGCCGGCGACTTCACCCTTTTCGATCAGTTTCTTCGCGTTGTCCCAAGCGCCGCCTGCGTTGGCCATGAACAGCGCCAGCAGCACTCCGGTCACGGTAGCGCCGGCCAGCATGCCGCCGAGCGCCTCAGGTCCCAGCACAAACCCCATCACGACCGGAGCGCTTACGGCGACGATTCCTGGGCCAACCATCTCTTTGAGCGCAGCCGTCGTGGCAATATCAACGCAGCGAGCAGTGTCCGGTTTGGCGTCCGGCTCTCCTGCCAGCAAGCCCTTGATCTCGCGAAATTGCCGGCGAATCTCCTCCACCATCTTGCCGGCCGCCCGGCCCACTGCGCTCATCGTCTGGGCGGCGATAAAAAACGGCAAGATCCCGCCGATCAGGAGCCCGATCACCACGTTTGCGTCGTTCACCTGGATGTTCATCGCCCCCAAGCCTTGCTCGATGCGAACTGCGTTCACCGCCTGCGTATAAGCGGAGAAAAGAGCCAAAGCGGCGAGCGCGGCCGAGCCGATAGCGAATCCCTTGCCCATAGCGGCCGTCGTGTTTCCCAACGAATCCAGGGTGTCGGTGATAGCGCGAACTTCCGGCCCGAGAGCGCTCATCTCCGAGATGCCCCCCGCGTTATCGGCGATCGGCCCGTAGGCGTCAACGCTCATGGTGATGCCGACGGTAGCCAGCATGCCCACGGCGGCGATCCCAATCCCGTAAAGCCCGGCGTCGCGATAGGAGATGAAGATAGCCGCGCAGATCATCAAAACGGGCAGAGCGCAGCTGCGGAAACCAACCGCCAAGCCCTCGATAATGTTCGTCGCCGGCCCCGTTTTCGAGGCGGCCGCGATGCCCCAAATCGGTTTCATCGACGTGTAGTACTCGGTGATGAAACCGATCGCCACCCCGGCAAGCGTCCCCGAGAGTACGGCCCAGAAAACGCCTTGGCTGATGCCCAGTACGCCGACGGCGAAGAATACCGCCGCCAGAAACAGCACCGCCGACAACCATGGCGCGTAGCGAAGAGCGGCGGCCGGCCCCATCCCTTTCATGAGCTGAATCGCGAGGATGCCGATCACCGACGCCACCAGCCCCAACGCGGACAGTATCAGCGGCAAGGCCATCAGCGCCGACTGCAGCGTGGCCCCCGCGGCTCCGCCTGCGAGCATGCCCAGCGCCTCCGCCGGCAAGGTGGCCGCTATGGCCAAGGTAGCCACCATCGATCCGACGTAGGACTCGAAGATGTCGGCGCCCATCCCCGCCACGTCCCCGACGTTGTCGCCCACGTTGTCGGCAATCACCCCCGGGTTGCGGGGGTCATCCTCGGGGATGCCGGCCTCGACTTTTCCGACCAGGTCCGCGCCGACGTCAGCCGCCTTGGTGTAGATGCCGCCCCCCACGCGCGCGAACAAGGCGATCGAGCTGGCGCCCATCGCAAAGCCATTGATGTAGATCGCCTCCTCGATCCCGGCAAACACCTGGGCGAAAATACCGACTCCGAGCAGTCCCAGCCCGGCCACCGACAGTCCCATCACGGCCCCGCCGCTGAAGGCAACCATCAAGGCGCTGTCGACTCCCTCTTGGCGAGCAGCCTCGGCCGTACGGGCGTTAGCCCGGGTTGCCGACTGCATCCCAATCAGGCCCGCCAAAACCGAGCAGGCCGCACCGCTGACGAAGCAGATCGCCGTCTGCGAATTCAGTTTCCACAGGATCAACACCGCCACGATCGCGACGAAGGCGAACAAGATTCTATACTCGCGCTTGAGGAACGTCATGGCGCCGGTGCGGATGAGATCGGAAAGCTCCCGCATCCGCTCGTTGCCCGGCGAGCGTCGATTATTGATCGCGTAGACAATTCCCGCGCAAATCAGCCCGCCTAATCCGATCAGCGGCGTAACTTCAGAAATGTTGTTCATGAGTAACTCGAAAACGTCCGGAATCGATCCCTTTGCGAGCGCTTTGGCCGGCCCACTCAATGCCAAAAAAGACCGCGCGGACGGCGGTCCTGATGAGATTTTCCTGCCATCCCCCGCAGGGCCGAATTTACAAGCCTAACATGAGCCGCTTGCGTTAGGCCAGCGTCTCACCGAGAACGACCCCGAACAGGAGTTCCCGTCGGGTCGAGCCTTAGCGGATTGCGAAAAAAAGTCCATCTCACCTGTTGGTGAACAGGGGCAAAACCGGAACAGAAGAACCACAATATATGGCGGCGAGAACGGCAAAATTCGTTCTGTGAGAAATGCGGCCTAGGTTTTCTCCGACTTCGGCTACTGCTCGACCGCGGTCTTTTCCGACACGATCAAGCGGGCTTTGACGGGAGGCATCCGCAGGGGCACGCGTTTGGCTCGGCGCGTGGCCAGCTCCGAGGAAGATGCTATTTCGATCTCGTACTCTCCCGGTTCGGCCGAGGAGCCAGCCTCACACAGCAGCTGGAACTGCTCGACATCGCCGGGAACTTCGACCGTCGGGCAGGATACGTGAAGCGGCAAGTTATCGGCCCTGATCGTTACCGGCGAGAAAAACTCTGGTTCCCGGTGCACTTTGCCGACAAGTTGCGTAGATGCGCCCGCGCGGATCGCAAGTTCCGCAGGCACATCGATTTGAAACCCATGAACGATCTCAAACGTGACCGCCGGAGCCGTGACGATCTCCTTGCGTCCGTCAACGGATATTTCGCCGCTCAGCACGACATCGAACTTTGTCGGTCGCGTTCTTTCCGTGGTCAACACGGTGAACATGCCGTGGTCCAGGCCTTTCTCTGTGGGCACCTGATTGAGACCAAAGCTCGAAGGCAGAAAAGACTGGTCGATTTCCGGCGGGGGTGCAATGCCCGGTTGACGGGGCATGAATTTCCATTTGAGATCGTGCTCCATGCCCAAAATCAGCCGCACATTCCGGGGAGTCAAAACCTCTAGGACGGCCGATTGTGCTTTGACTACCATGGCCGGCAAACCCACATTCAGCCAGGGGGCGACAAAAGGCTCTTGGTTGGTGCCCGCAACAGCCGTCACCAGGCCGGGGCCGCGGGCGCGTCGGCGAATGACCTTGCCACTTTCCGTTACCCCCTGTCCCCAGACAGTCAGATCGAGCGCCCTCGGTTTTGCGCCGGGTTTTGGGGTGAGAGTGAACGACCCCTTCCGGAACCTCAGACTCCGACCCGCGCCCGATACGTTGGGCCTGATGGCGATGTTTCCTCCATCGAATAGGAGGTCGTCGGGCAGATTGGGGATACTCAGCCGTATGGGCCCGTTATAACCACGCCGGTTCGCCACCACGGTCACCGACGCGCTTCCCGAAAGCGGAATGTTGACGTAGGGCGTGGTCAAATTGAGCGTGAAATCCGGCTCTTCCTTCTTGGCGAGTAGACGATAGCCGTAACTCCCGCCACCGCGTCCCAACAGGTCTTCTACGGTTAGCTGAACTTCATGAACCTGTTCGGGAACCGTCAACGAAAGGGAGGGGTCCTCGCCGGTCGTGGTGCTGAAGACGACGGCAAAAGGGCTCTGTTCGGGTTTGGCGGTTCCGGCCGACACCAGTTGCTTGCCGTTGGAGTCATGGACGGTCAGCAGGGCGTAGAGCTGCGAAGTGCCCAGCGATGCCGCGGTCAGTTCGCACTGCCAGTACTCGCCGGGCGTGACCGCCAGCCGATAGCGATCGATTTCCCCCGTCTCCGCTATGCGGCCGTTCATTACGGCCGAGGGTTCTAGAGTTTTCACCGCGTCGCCTTGCGGCTCCAGAGTCTCCGCGCGGTTGCTGACCACGAATCGAAACGGCAAACTGCCTGCCTTGCCCGGCACCGAGATGCTTGTGTAATGCCCGGTCTCCCCGAGCAGGGCCAGATCGGGCCGTACGGTGACCGGCTTCGCCAAATTGCCGCCCGAGAGTTCGACCTCGACTTCACCGCCTCTTTGCCAGCCCAACGGGAAGATGCCCTCTGCATAGGTGAACGTGCCGATCTTTAACCGATAGAAGTTCTCCTGCTGCTCGCTGAACCGGGAATCGTGCAGTTCAACGTAGTAGTCTCCCGATCGCGGTAAGGCAACCTCCAAACGAGAGTCCACCCCTAGGCCGGCCGCGTCGTCGTTCCTGGCGATTACGTTGCCGGCTGAATCCACGACGCGGATCACGGGGTCCACTCCCGACCCCGCCCGGCGCGCCTCGACTTCGAAAACCAGTCGTTGGCCGGCCCCGCCCTGAAAGCGATACCAGTCTCGATCGGCACCATCGAGGGCGCCGTTGACCGTTACTGGGATTTCAACGGCTTGGGCCTCCGCGCGCGAGTCGTTCTCCGACTCCTCTTCTGTCACCTGCGGGAACGCGCCGACACTAAAGAAAAGCAGATTGGTCAGCCCATCCCGCGTTTGAACTCTGATGGGATAGAGGTCGACCGGGGCGTCGGGGTTCAACTCAACAATGAAAGGCAACTCGAGCCCTCGACGCTTCGGATCTTTGGGTGGCGTGAGACGGGTAAGCGTCCCTGGAAGGTTGGTCAAGACTTGGGCGTCTTCCGACAGCCCCGTGCCCACGATCGTCAAGGCAAAAACAGCTCCCCGCTGCGCGCCGCGGGGCCGCAACTCGCTCAGCCGCGGACCAACGGAATGAGCGGGGACCGAAACAAGCAGTAGAAACGCGGAAAGAGCGGAAATCCTCATCGCCTCCTCTTGAACCCAGGACTTGCGTTGCGCAAAGCGGCTTGGGCTTCGAAGCGGGCTACTAATAATCGGAAACGACCTTTCTGAGTTGCTCACCGTTCTCCTTCAGCCAGCGGTATAGAATCATGACCTCGGTCCCGATACAGAAGTGGCGCACACCCAGATCAAGGTAATATCTTGCCCGGTCCACCGAGTCAATCTCGGCGCGGGGCGCGACTCCTTTATCGAGAGCGGTTCGGATCACGCGGCGCTCGACCTCCTTGATTTCCGGGTCGGACCATTCACCGGCGCGCCCGACGCTCATGGCATAGTCTCCCGGTCCCCATTGCACCATGTCGATACCTTTGATCGAAAGGGCCTCCTCCAGGTTCTCAACCGCCCCTTTCTTCTCGATCATCACGGCCACCACAATGTTGCGCAGGTACTCGGCGTACTCGGGGGTGCCGATACCGCTCATGTAACTCACGCGACGGATCGCCACGCCGTGGACGCCGCCATCCTCTGGGGTTTCGGGCCGAACCGCCCGCACGCATTCCTCGAAATCCTCCACCGTTCGGCAGTCCGCAAACAGGACGCTTTGAAAACCGGCGCCGATCGCTCGCTCGGCCAGAAAGCGGCGCGGTTCCTGATCGATCTTGATCATCGACGACAAACCTTGCAACTCGGTCGCGCGGCAAAAATTGTCCAGTGAGTTCAGGTCAAAGGGCGCGTATTGAGCGACGAACTCCACGTAGTCGAACATGCCGGTGTGGCCGACGAGTTCGGCGATCGAAGGCCAACTGCTATGGATGTGCGTGCCGATGCTCGGCTGATCGGCGTCGAGGAGTTCTCTGAGTTTGTTCGGGCGCATGGTGTGATCTCCGCTTGCCGGGGCTTCTAGCTACTTTCCGGCGCAAAATACGAGTAGCGCTCGGGGCAGGGACTGTCACCAATTTCGCGCCTTCAAAGAATCAACAACTTACGGGCGCATTCGGACGCGAAATTGGCTGACCGTACCCAGCCACCACGCAGTTTCTCCTTTTTGCGCCGGAAAGTAGCTAGGTCCGGTTAAGTCCGATCGGGCTTTCGGGGCTGAGCCCGGGGCCCGACGGAATTGTACCCCGCGGCGCGTCGGAATACAACGGTCTGGCCCCATGAAAGTGACACCGGCTTCAACGACAGGCAGAGCCGCGCCCGGAAGGGTGCGGTCAAGGCTTCGCACAACCACGGCTGCTTCCGGGGTTTAACCCGCTTTTCTCACCACGTGGCGAGGCGAAGTGCGTGAGAGGCCCGTCAGTACAAGGCGCGCGACGCTCGGCGCGCGGAGGTGTACTTGAACAGTTACGTTGAGCACGGCGAGCAAGCGCAACGCAGTAATGGCGGGCCTATTGCGTGCTTCGACCGGCAGGTGGTGAGAAATGCGGGTTTAACAGCCAAACCGAGCCGCGACCGTCAGGGAGCGGCCATGGCGTACGACCCACTCAAGGGGATGAAAACCGGCGGGTTGGCTCGACTTCTCGTCGAGTTGGAGCAGAGGCGAAGCGCTCGAAGCGAGACGGTTGGAGTAGATTGAGGCTGCCGGAGAGGTAGGCTGGGTCGTGCTGATTAGCGGGTTGGGGAAGCTTCGGCAAGGGAAAAGACGGGCACTTTCTGGTACCGCTTGGGCTTGCGGTGTTTGTCCTGGATAATCGCGTCGATTTTCTGGGAGACGGAGGCTTCTAGCCAAACCTCACCACACTGGGTACAGATTTCAACGGGGACGTTCTCAAAGCGGTACAGCTCCTCACCCCAGGGCTGGGTGTGGGAGATGGTCTTTTTCTGGAGAGTGCCGCCGCACTCGGCGCATTTGTTTTTGCGAGGCATAATAATCACTCCTTCCTACGCGTCCAGGGATCGACCCAGATATTTGGATCATACCAGTGGACCGTGATGAGGTGGGTAAATTCGCCGTCAAAGGCACAGGCTACGTAGAGGGGTTCTCCCTTTACGTGGGCCATGAACAGGATTTTGGGCAATGGTCGAGCCTTTGGGTACTACTCGATCACCTCTCCCGTTGCGATCACCCGTTTGATATCGCGGTCGGAGACTCTCCGTCTGCCCATGCGTTGCTTGGCATGGGTGGTGATGAAATAGCGATTGTCAGCAACTGCCCCGCGCAGGGCTGGGCGGCCGTTTGGCCCAGACCCGCGGCTGTTCTGGTTTCACGCGACGGCGGCGAGGTAGACGCGGATTCGTTCCTGGCGAGTGGTCTCATCTGCGGACCGCTGCGTTGCCGTCGTGGCTCGGCTTCGCGCATCGCCAGTGTAGCTCGCCAATAATACCGCAACGTAATCGATCCCGGCTTCAAGAGAAGCCCGTTGAAAACGGGCTGCCAGCCTGGGTTGGCATGGTCCGCGTACCAGCCGTACAACGACTGGCCTGGCGAAGACAAGCCGCGTGAACGCGGTTCAATGGTCCGCATCACCGCCGAAACATGTGCATTGGGACCGCAAAGGTCTCTTCTGCATTACCAACGGGCAAGGAAGGGGGGCTCATGATAAGTTACAGTCCGGTTGGCGCACTACACTAGCCCGCTTTTCTCACCACGTGGCGAGACGAAGTGCGTGAGAGGCCCGTCAGTACAAGGCGCGCGCCGCTCGGCGCGCGGAGGCGTACTTGAGCAGTACGTTGAGCACGGCGAGCAAGCGCAACGCAGTAATGGCGGGCCTATTGCGTGCTTCGACCGTCAGGTGGTGAGAAAAGCGGGCTAGGCTGTGCGCCGGCAAGGAACTGCGCCTCGGACCGCTCGCTCACGCTCGGTGCTTGACGCTCGGGGATATCAAGGGCGCAGCCCTGGGCTAGTTGGAGCCGGCTTCGAGGCGGGAAAGACGGCTGTCGAGTTCGGCGAACTTGGCCATCATTTCGCTGTGGTTTTTTGACATTTCGGCCCGCAGCGTGTCCCGCAGTTCTCCGATTCGGGCGTTCATATCACTCCGGAGATCGTCGAAGCGACCGTTCATATCGTTTAGCCGAGCGTTCATGTTGGTGTTGTTCAGCAGTACGCCGATCAACACGATAATGATCGTAACGGTCGGCATCACGGCGACCGATATGTAGAACTGCGTATCACTCATCGTTGCTTTGATCCTAACACGCGCGACGACGCCACAAGCTGATCGCCGACTTACTCGACTTACTGCTTCACGGGAATCAGCAGGGGCAGGCTGGAAGCCCCGCCGGCCGTTACCACAATCTTCAAGTTGCCGGACCCCACAGCGGGTGGAATCACGAAGTTGATCTGATAGACCGCTACCAGAGTCGGGGCATAGAAGCTCCCCAAGACCTTCGCCGGCAACCCGTCGACGGTCACCGTAGGTTCGATCACGGTCGTTGGGGCTGGAACGGGACCCGGAACGTTGGTGTCCACCAGCGGATCAGTGGGTCCCAGCCCGGTCAGGAAAAGCACAGCCACCTCGCTCGGCCGCGCCGGCTTCTCGGGCGTAACCGTACTGAAGTCGGAGTGGAGCACGGCGGCGAAAAGACCCTCGGGTAAGACGACCTGGAAAATCCCCGGCTGAACTAGATGCGTCCGGACGCCCGAGAACGAAGCAACGGAGCCGTTGTTCTCGATGGTGACGGTAATGCCATCCGCGGGCGCGGGAACATCCACGGGAACCTGAATGTTGATCTGCTCTTGGCCGCTCACGTTGGCGAGAGCAAAAATAGGCGCCGGGATGCCATGGACGGTGACACGTACACCGCCTAGCTCGTGGGGAAGCGGAGAACTACTGGCTTGCAGAATACCCTCCAGCCCCGCGGTAAGACCAGTCCCAAAGATCGACCCCAGGCTGCCCGGAACCCAACCCACGGCGAAGCTGGCCCCGTTGACGAAGCCGACAGAGCTGACAAAGGGGGTGCTTCCCACCACGGTGAGGCGGAAGACTACCGCCAACTCCCCGGCTCGCGCCTCTACCGCGAGGGTCTCGACCGTCTGACCGGCGGTGACGCTCGTCGAAGCCCGCCCCAGCCCGTTGGTATCGACGACCCGAGCGCCCAGCGTCGCCCCTCCGTCAAGCACCGTAAAAGACACGGGGACCCCCGCGGCCGGCAGTCCCCTATCGTCCCGTAGTTCGACAACCAGCGGCCGAGGCGCCGGTTCGCCGACCGTCACCGCCTGGCCGTCTCCATCAAAGATTGACATCCGCGTCGGGACGGCGATCACGAAGACCGTAAAGCCGGCACTTGCAGCACCAACCCGCACCGTGATCGTGACCGGCCCGGCCCGGTTGCCGAGCTTCACAAGCGTTGACGCGTCACCCGACGGCGTAGTGGTTCGACGCACGTTCTCCAAGGTGGCCGCGCCTGCCGGACTGACCTCCCAGGTCACTGGCGCTCCGCCTATCGGCGTGCCGCAGATGTCAGTAACCCGGGCCACCAAAGCCTGTCCCGGGCCGTCAAGCCGTTCCCCGGAACTTCCCGCCAGTCCATCCCCCTGCCTTTTTTCGATTCTCCCCGCCGGCCCGACGCCCGCTATAAAGCCAACATCGAGGCTTCTCAACTCCGAGCTCAGCACGGTGGCCGTGATGACCCCGCTGGGCATACAACCCAGCGTGACATGGGCCGCGGCAACCCCATCCCGAGAGGTGACCGCTTCACCCGGGTCCACCGTGACATCCTGCATCGAACTAAAGGTAACACCGACGTTCGCCATGGGAGCGTTGTCCATCGTGCCGACCCACAAGCGGACTGCGTCGGGAATCAGCTCTCCGACGACAGCGGTGATCGTCCTCGGCGAAAGGAGGACGGCTTGGCCCGGCAACTCGTCTTCGGTGGGCACGATGGTGACCTGAAACGGATGCTTCAGCGAGCGCCCGGCACTATCCGCTACCCCAATCTCAAGACGCGTGGGAAGCAGAACGTCGCCGGCAGAGCAAACAAACGCCGCCAAGCCTTCGCCATCGGTGATCGCCGCGGCCGGGCACGACACCACGGAGCCAAGAGTATCCAGGGTCAGGGTCAAACCGGGCAGAGGATCCGCCCCGGCTAGCGCACTGACCACCAGGGGGCGAGGAAAGGCCCCATTCTTAAGGACGACCTGGTAGTCGCCGCCCGCCTTGCTGAGCCCGCCTACATCCTGCCCCACGACGTTGAGGTCAAAGACCGCTCTCCCAGAACCGGAGGAAACCCGCGCCTCTGCCTGAAACGGATCCGCAATGGGAGGCGTGGCGATCGTATGAGCCACTCCCGAAAGGTTCGTTTCCGCCGAAATCGGGTCGAAGCCCACACCGGGCATCGCACTGCTAAAGGTCACTGCCGCCCCGAAAACAGCCCGCCCGTCGCCGGCGAGAGCGCGAACAGCCAGAGGCTTGGCGAAGGGCACGCCGACGGCGGAAAGTTGCCGGCTGCCGCCGTAAACTTCGAGAGTGGAGGGGGCGGCTCCCGGAGTCGCGACCAAATCGATCCCGGTCAGCGACGAAGCGATCTCCAACTCCCCGAGGACTTCACTAGCCTCGGCGTTCATGCGAACGATCTTTCCTGGAGAGCCAAAAGCAAGGAACACGTCCTGGGCGCCGGAGCCTACCTCCACGTCTAGGGCGGGCAGCGGAAAGGCAGCACCGGTCCGAGGATCTTCCAACGCCGACAGGGTCCCGGCACCGCGGTCCACGCGAAATACGCCCAGCCCCTCGACGATCGCGTAGGCCAACTCTTGGCCAGGCGACACGGCCTTGAGCACCTTGCCGGGCGCCGCGAGTGTGATCTCCAGGTCGCGCTTCGGCAAATCAACGAACAAGATTTCCGCGTCGGCGGTCAGAAACGCCGTCTCCAAGGGTGCATCCGGGTCGAAACCGATCGAGGAGGCCGACGCCACCGGCGCGTCAATCGCAGAAAGGATCTCCCCGGCTCCCGTATCGATTTCAAGCATTGCATCAGCAGCCACCACGTACACTGCCGCCGCATTTGGCGCCGCCGCGATTCCACTAGGCTCAGCCGGCAACGCGAGTGGGACGCCCAGCGGCTGAGGAGGAAGCGTGAGCAGGTTGACCACCTCAACTTCGCTCGAGCCGGACGTGATCACGTAGGCCCGGGTGAGGTCGGGCCCTACGGCGAGGCCGGTAATGTCAGACTCGAACGCCAAAACCTTGGGCATGGGATTGTCGGCATGCAATGCTTCAAACGCGTGGAGTATCGATCCGCCAATAACCAGCAGTTGCCTTCCGTCTTCGGTCAAGACGGCGCTCCCTTCACCGGCCTTGATAGGCTCCAGCAACGGGTGCGTAGCAAGAACCGCGAAGGGGGGCGCCGGCCCGAGAACGGCCACCGAGTCAGACGCGACAACGTAGATCTTCAGAAGTTCGTTCGGCTTCCGCGGATCGGGGACGCCGACTGCCCGAACAGCGCCCGCGCCTACCGTCGGCGAGCCGAGCAGCTCGAACGTCCCTGCGTCGTAGATAGTGACGGTTGCTCGCTCGTGAAACGCGACCAGGTAGTCGGCCGCTGCCTCCGGCAAGGGGAGAGCGCCTGCTATGAGCAGACACAAGAGTCTCCCAAATGGACACTTCATCCTATCCCTCGAAGCGAAGAGAAAAATTCTTTTAACGATATACAAACATATTCAATAAAAGATATAGTTTTGTATAAATCCTGAATAAATATAGCATCTGAGGAACAGGGGAGGGATAACAGGCGACGGATCAGCCGGTTCTGTTCCGCGGCTAGCACGCATTTCTCGACGAGGGGCCCCGGTAGCTACAGGCAATCTTGGCGGCCAGAGAAATGACGAGCTGAGGCGCTCGACTTTCAACCGGACGGACGACAAGCTGAAGCTTGTCAGCACTGCCGGGACTTTCGGGGCCGGGGTGAATATTTCTGGGGGCAGCCGTCGGAAACAACCGCCGATGGCTAACGGCTACTGCGCCGGAGTGGTGGAGGGGAATTCGACCGGGTCGCGTTCCAGGCCGTAGATGCGGATGCCGCCCTTGCGCCTGGGCGGCCGGGCCGGAGGGGGAGGCTCCTGGGAAGTCACCGTCGGGGAAGCAGCGGCCTGTTGGCGGCGCTTGGCGGCCTGTTCTCGAATCTGCTTGAGAACCTCCGTTTCCGGGATGCGCAGACTTGCTTCGAGGACCCGTCCCTCGTGGACGAATGTGAGGTTGTTCAAAAACTCGGCCGTTTCGGGCTTCTGCTCGCCCGCTTTCATCAGCGCAAGGAATCCCTGGACCATATCGAAAAGCTGCTTCGCGTCCGCTTCCGTCGGTGAGGCCACTTCCAGCGCCAAGCGAACGTCGCTTCCCAACGACACGCCCAGACCAAAGGCCTCGACCTTGGAAGCCAAGTTCGAAGCGATGTTCGCTGTATCTGCCGTGCCGCCGCCCGTCGGCGAGTTAAAAGGACCGTTGGCGGCAACCCAGATGTGGTGCCCGCTCAAACGTTCGATGGACCGGCGAAGGGAGCCGGTGAAGACCGACGTCGTTTGGGCCGCGTAGCGATCGACTGCTTCGCGGACGTCAGCCAGCTCGCCCAGAGCGCCGTATCGGCCGTCCAGGGCCACGAAGTGGCGAGGCTCACCCGAGCCCTTGGCCGGGAAGATCTGATGGTCGCCGTAGGGTTCACCGCTGCAGGCGGCGCCACAAAGCATGTCGGCAAACGCACCGTCCGCGAAGTTCCCTCGGGCGAAGATGACCACGTCTTTCGGTTCGTTGTTCACGCTAGCGGAGTCGAGCCTTCCCGTGATTAGCACCTCGTCCAGATACTGGAACGGATTCGCGCCCATCAGTGCGAGGAACGCACCGACTTCGGGACTTGACTTCTTCGTTTCATCAAGGGCGGACTGGACCAGCGGCGAATTCGCCATTTCGGAAAACTGAATCCCCACCATTAAGTTGACGTCGGCGCGCGCCGCAATGGAACCGATAGGGCCACGACGGCCGCTAGCAGCGAGGTTGCAATTCCCTTCATGCCGATTTCCCCCTCCCTTGATGATAGGACGAAGCAGGCTGATCGGGAATCGAGATTTCCCCCTCCCTTGATGATAGGACGAACAGGCTGATCGGGAATCGAGCGAAGACCTTAGGCCGATCATCGCCGGCTGCGTTGCGCTGTTCCGGCCGGGATCCGGTCCAAAGAGGTCCGCGCGATCGGCCTGCGGCGGCGGCAGTTCAACCATCCGGCAATACTTCCCAAGAATCGGCCCAAGCTGTTGATATAATGACGTCTAGTAGCCTGTGACGAAAGCCCGCAAGAGCTTATTCGGCCGATGGCGACGGAGCGCCTGACTTATCGAATATGATGAGCATTACCGACAAGCCCACGGGCTGGATTCCCTGCGCCGGCGGCTCTTGCGATGGATTGCCGGCTATCGAAACGCGCCACGGATATCCGGTGTTGGTAGACCGCTCCGCCCAGGGGCTCTTCAGTCAGGGCGTTTGAAATCCCTATCGACAGCTAAGAAAGGTTTGCTTTGGACGTTCAAGCCACACAACTCCGCCCGGGGATGTTGATCAAGTTCAACGGGAATCTGTTTTCGATCTTCCGCGTGTCGCATCGAACGCCGGGCAATAAGCGCGGCTTCGTCCAGGCCAAAATGCGGAACCAGTTGAGCGGGGCCATGATCGAGCACAAGTTCTCCTCAGAGGATGTCGTTGAAAAAGTGTTCCTCGACGAGCAGGAGATGGAATACCTCTATGAAGATGGCGGCCTCCACTACTTCATGAACACGGAGACCTACGAGCAGATTCACCTCAGCAAGGACGATCTGGGCGAGCAGGTGTCTTATCTGATCCCGAACGCGACGCTCAAGCTCCAGTTTTATGAGGGCCGTCCGTTCAACATCGACCTGCCGGCCGCCATGGAGATGAGGGTCGTCGAAACCGCCCCCGCGATCAAGGGAGCCACGGTCACCAACGTCACCAAGCCGGCCAAGACGGAAACCGGTTTGGTCGTCCAGGTTCCACCGTTTATCAAAGAGGGCGAAAAGATCCGCGTCAACACCACCGACGGAAGCTACCTGGGGCGTGGCTGAATCGTCCACGGGCCTGCGGCCCACCCAAAGGGGTGAAAACCGCCCGGTCTTCGACCGAGGGTTATGCGCCCCGGTCGCTACGGAAACTTGGCCTGTCACTGGCGTTCCAGGCTCAGTTTTCTTGCCCTCGCACATCCTCGCAACGAGCGAATCAAAGCCGCAGGCGGGAGCCCGCGGTGAAGGCTGCAATGCACCATGAGCGATTCAGAGCCGCGAACGCGAGTGAGCGGTCAAGGGCCTGTCCCCTCGCCCAGGGGGGAAACCCGTGGTTTTTCGACTCCGGTCATGGCTCCCCGGTTGTTGCGGGGACTCGGCCTGTCACTGGCGTTCCAGGCTCAGCTTCCTGCTCCCGCGCACCCTCGCAACGAGCGAAGCTGAGCCGCGAGCGCCAGTGAGCGGCCAAGGGCCTAACCCAGACCAGGCGTTGCAGCGCTGTACCATAGGCAACAGCGAAGGTTCATTGGGGGCCCTCCAACCGTCCAGACCATCGCAAAAGCGCCTCCCCTTCCGAATAATCCTCGTCCTCATTATCAGATCCCCACCAAGTTCGGATGCAGTTTTCGGAAACCCTGCTCGCCCGCCCAAACGTCAAGCGGCAACGCGGCAATCTCGTCCACATCGGGGACGGCTTCCCGGTCTTTCACAAAGTTGACCTGGTGCAGGTACTTCCGGCACGACTCACAAACTTGTACCTGTAGGTGTTCGAGTGCAGGAGCCGAATAGTAGACGAGCCGCTTCTCGTCCGCTAACCCGCAGGCTGGACAATGCCCGCGCGCGAAGGGCCACTCCGTGAGGCACAGCGAACAGACCAGTGAAAGAGCGGTGCCGTCGCCTTGCGGTCGCAGGCAACCCAGTTGGGGAGGATGGCCGCAGTGAGGGCAACGATGGGCAGCCCCACTCGGGGAGTCCCCACGCGAAACCGCAACGGCGGGTTGCAGCAAAACGCGGGCGAAAAAGCTGCGCGGGGATGCCGTGTCCCGCTGAGAGAGGTAGGCGTCGAGCACCTCCCGGCAGGACGCCTCGTTCAGATCTTTGGCCGCCTGCCGTAGGGGGCCGGGGGCTTTGGCGAGCACTAGCTCGGCCAACGGTTGGCGAAACGATAGCCGCTGCGGGTCAGCCGCCGAGGTTGCCGCCGGGCAGCTCGCTTCCAAGGCCCGGGCAACCGTTTGGTGAAAACCGCAAATCTGGCTATAGAAAAGGAGAGCGTCTCGAGAAGCGGGATGGCGCACGGACAAAACCCTCGCGCGCTCAGCCCGCTTGACGCTTAGCGGTTCGAAGTCTCGCTGAATCACTAGCCTGGTGGGAGATGCCCCACGCCAAGATGATAACTCGACGGAGCCGAGGAACTCCCGAGGCGTCTGCCCGCGGTCACGGCCGTTCCAAGAATTTATCTTTCACGTTATCAAGCGCTTAGTGTCCGGGCCGGCATTCGCGGCGCGAACCGACCCTTACCCTGTAAACGACAGTAACTTGCCACCAACATTTTGTCTGCCTCGCGCGACGGTCGATGGTCTTCGCCGTTTGGAACTTCACACCTAGCCCGCTTTTCTCACCAGATGGCGAGACGAAGTGCGTGAGAGGCCCGTCAGTACAAGGCGCGCGCCGCTCAGCGCGCGGAGGCGTACTTGAACAGTACGTTGAGCACGGGGAGCAAGCGCAACGACGTAATGGCGGGCCTATCGCGTGCTTCGACCGTCAGCTGGTGAGAAATGCGGGCTAGTGTGCATCACAGGCAGGATCGCCCCGCACTACGACGAGGCATCCGTCGACAAAATCTGAAGGCTATGGAGGAGATATGCCAGGGGGAAAATCCGATTACCTAGAATCAGAGATACTCAACCATGTTTTGGGTGGCCCGGACTTTGTTCGGCCCGCGACCGGTCACGTAGCGCTCTCAACAACCACACCGACCGACACCGGCGGGATCACCGAGCCGTCGGGAGGCGCATACGCCCGCCAGGCGATCACCAACGATGCAACGAACTTTCCGGCGTCGAGCGGCACCAATCCGACGGAGAAGAAAAACGGGGCCGTCGTCACCTTCCCCGTAGCGACCGCCGCCTGGGGCACGATCGTCGGCTGGGCGCTGTTTGACGCCGCCACCGCCGGCAACATGCTCTATTGGGGCGACGTTACGCCGTCCAAAACCGTAGGTCTCGACGATCAGCCCAAGTTCGCCGTCAACGGCCTCAAGGTAACCGAGGACTGACGTGCCGCTGGTTGATTTAGTTGGTCAAGACGATGGCGTAGCCACCGGTTCCGCGGCCGTCCAACTGAACCTGACCGTGACCGGTCTAGGGGACGGGGCCGCGACGGGTGCGGCCGGCATCGCTTTAACCCGCATTTCCAATTTGATTCAGGCCTCCCGACCTTCCAGCGGCCTTCAGCGTCTTTATTCATAGGGGCTAGAGCCCGATGAGGACGCCATGGAGGCCAACACCCAATGGGTGAAAAACAAACCAAGCCATTCCAGCTAACTTTCAATGGACTTCTCAAAGTCGATTTCCAGGGATCGCACGTCACTGCCGACGGTGGCCTGATTTTGGTTCGCGAACTGGACGAACGGCTCGGTCTCGGAGAACTGATTGACGAGCATCTCAGCGACTCCCGGCACGGCACAAACAAGCAGTTCACGCTCGCTGATCTGTTGCGGCAGTCGATCTACAGCCGCTTGGCAGGCTACGAGGACGTCAACGACGCCGTCCGCGTGGCGGCTGACCCGACGTTTCGCTTGATCGGCTCGCAGAAGATCTGGGATCGCGGTGCGGCCTTGACCTCGACGCTGCACGGCTTCGAGACGGAGATGCTGGCGAGCGAAGAGAACCTGCTGGGGCTGATGGCGCTGAACCGAGAGCTGGTCGGGCAAGCGGAGGCGTTCGACGACTCCGCGCGGGTCGTTCTGGACATGGACTCCACCGAGAGTCCGGTCCATGGCCAACAGGAAGGCAGCGCCTACAACGGACACTTCGAGTCGGTCTGCTACCACCCGTTGCTTTTGTTCAACGGTCATGGTGATTGCCTCGCTGCCAAGCTGCGTCCCGGCAACGTGCACAGCGCCGAGGACTGGGATGAGCTATTGTTGCCGGAGATCGAGCGCCAACTGGCCGAAGGCAAACAGGTCACCTTTCGCGCCGATGCCGCCTTCGCCAAGCCCGAGATCTACGAAGCACTGGAGGAGCGCGGCGCGGACTACGCCATCCGCATTCCGGCCAACAGGAGCTTGGAGTTAGAGATCGAAGACATCCTGTTTCGTCCGCCGGGGAGGCCCGGCCGCAAGCCGCTAGTGCGCTACAAGAGCTTTCGCTATCAGGCGGAGAGCTGGAAGAAGCCGAGACGAGTTGTCGCCAAGGTCGAGCACCACCAGGGCGAGCTGTTCGCGCGCGTCGGTTTTATCGTGACGAACATGAGCTTGCCAAGCCGGTCGGTGGTGCGTTTCTACAACCAGCGCGGCACGGCGGAGCAGTGGATCAAAGAAGGTAAGCAAGCGACGCACTGGACGCGGCTGTCGTGCCATCGCTTCCGGGCGAACGAGGTGCGCTTGCAGTGAAGCGTGCTGGCCTACAACCTGGGCAATCTCTGGCGGCGGCTCGGGCTGCCGCAGCGAATCAAGAACTGGTCGCTGACGAAGCTTGCAGCACCGGCTGATGAAGACGGGCGGACGGCTAATTAAACACGCGCGGTATGACTGGCTCTTGTTCGCGGAGGGACATCTGAACCGGCGGCTGTTTGGCGACATGCTGCGGAAGATCTGGGCGCTGCCTGTGCCGGGCGGGTAGCACCGCACTTGGCGAATGCGAAATCTGTGTACTGAGGACGGAAGCTCGGAGGGGTGTCTGCGAAATTGACTTCGCAGCGACGGATCAGCCCCCATGAGGGGCAAGAAGGGGGCTCGATCGGTTCCGCCTCAGCCGCCGCCTCTTTCGGGTGGAGAAATGGTTCCGCTTCGCCGGGTGAGGGTGTAGACTCGTGCCGTCAGAGGAGCCAAATCGGAAATCCTGGTTTAAACCTAACGCTTGTCGGTCAGAGCGACGGGGCGGCTAGTGGTCCGTCGCTTCTGGGTGTTGCGCTCGATCTGCGAAACAACCCGCCTGCCGGCCACTTGCTCATTGGCATCGCCGGGGCAGCCGCCTCGGCGACGGCAACCCTGACCCAGCCTTCGCCCCTCGGCGGAGACGTGGCCCTCGATGCGTCGGCCCAGGGCGGCGCTCAGGCCGAGGCCCTGTTGTCTGCCGCTGTGGCACTGACGGGCCGCTGCGACGGAAACAGCGTGACACCGAGCTCCGTCCTTACCGGAGTCCTTACGCTCCAAGCCCACTCGGCCGGGGAGAGCAGCAACCGCGCGCGTGTGATCCGCAACAGGCTGTTCAACGTCCAGTCCGCCGGCCAGGCTTCGGGGAGCGCCGGCTTAACGGTTTAGGCCGCATTTCTCACCACCCGACGGCCGAGCGGCGTTGAACGAACGTTGTTTGTAGAGGCGGACCGCCGCGTCCGCCCATTCGTGGGATTTACACTCCGTCCCATTCGATGATGCAACCCGACCCCGTGAGAACCCCTCTCTGGGCGGACCGCCAGCGTCCCGCCCCTGCTGTTTTGACGTGAGAAATGCGGCCTAACGCGGCGTCAGGGTGCGGCTGATCGTGACCGGGTCTTCGGAGCGAGCGATCTCCACTTCCTCAATCACCGGCCGATGCCCCCGCAAAAAGAAGGCTACCCGGTAGGCGCCGGGGGCCAGGGGGATTTCCACTGGAGTGCGGCCCACCTGGGTCCTGTCGTTCAGTGTTACTTCGGCGCCGGGCGGCGTGCTCTCAAAGCGCACCGGAACCCGGAAAAGGCTACCGCTTCTCAGCACGAATTGACGGGTGGTCAACTCGTTCTGCCCAATTTCGACGCTTTGTTCGGCGACCGCTCCGTCTTTTTCTACTCGGATCAAGTGATAGCCGGGCGGCAGCTTGAGCATACTGTTGGTCTTATCCGCCGTTTTCTTGCCGTTGACATAGACGTCAGCCCCCCTGGGATCGCTGCTCACCATGAGTGTTCCGGTAATCTGGCGAAGTTCGAATTCCAGGTCCATCGGTTCGGAGGTCACCTTGAACGACCTTCGGTGCGGTTCAAAGCCGGCCAGCAAGGCCATCGCTTGGTGATCACCTCGCGGGATTTCGAGAGTGCAAGGCGTGACGCACGACCACTGGGTCTTGCCGTCGATGACGACTCTCGCTCCAGCCCGGTTGCTGACAAGACGGAGCTCGACCAACCGAGATGCGGCCTTCGGCGGGGCAGGCACAGGTCGCACCGCGGTGGTGGCTTTCGGTTTTGGAGGCGACGGAGCCGGAGAAGGGGCGGACGGGGCAAGGGATGCTGGTTCACTCTCCGGGGCGCTGGGGGACCCCCTGGTGGTCGCAGCTGCTGGAGATTCACTCGCCGGCTCCGTGTCGGGCGGCGCCGGCGGCTTTGCCGAGCCGGCCGGAGCGCCGCTGTCGGTAGCTGCGGGAACTTGACCCGGCAATGACTCCACAGGCTGCTCGCCGCCCTCGGGAGCGCCCGAGTCTTCGCCTCCCTCGCTGTCCGGCACTGGAGCCAACTGGGGAACTTCCGTGACCTCTCCGCCGCTGGAAGGGATCAGGCCCCCAGCCAACTGCAGCAGGGCGTCGCCGGGGTTTTCCTGCTGCGACAACCACAGGCCACAAACCGCGATCAGCACCGCCAGCAGCGCAGCCGGCCACATCCACCAACGGAGTCGCCCTGGGCGCTCCTCCAGAGTCGTCGAACGCCCTGGTAGGGGCGGCAATGACCTTGGGGCGTCCGCCGGAGCCGTTTCCTCCAATTCACGCGGTGCTTCGACACGCCCGGCGTCCTCGGTTCCCCGCGCTCCCTCGGCCCCTGCCGCCGCCGGGGCCGCCTCGACGACGGATGCACAGCCCCGCGCAGCCGCCTCGGCAAATTCCCGGCAACTGGGGTAACGCTCGTCGGCATCTTTCGAGAGAGCCCGCAGAATGGCCGCGTCCAGCTCCTCCGAAATCCTAGGATTCATCTCTCTCGGGGCAGTAGGGTCCGCGGAAACGATCTTGAACATGACCGAGGTCAGGCTTTCGCCGCTGAAAGGCTTCTGTCCGCTGACCAGCTCGTAACCGATCACGGCGAGGGAAAATTGGTCGGAGCGTCCGTCGGTCGGGTCGCTACGCACCTGCTCGGGTGACATGTAGCTCGGCGTACCCATGACCGTTCCGGTCTGCGTGAGTTTGGAGGAGCTGATTCGCGCGATCCCAAAATCCGTAATCTTGATGCCGCCGTCCGGCGTCACCATGATGTTGGCGGGCTTGATGTCGCGGTGAACAATCTCTTTGCTGTGAGCGTAGTCCAGCGCGGCCGCCGTCTGACTCAGCAGGTCGGAGACAAACCCGAAATCACGGACGGGAGCAGAGTCCATCTGGGTTTCAAGCGTCTTGCCTTCGACGAATTCCATCGTGATGTAGGCCAAGCCGGCTTCTTCATCGACGTCATAGATGGTGACGATGCCGGGGTGGGAAAGGCGTCCGGCGGATTGAGCTTCGCGGAATAGTCGCTCGCGCAGTTTGTCGGTCTCGGACTCAGCCGCCTTGTCGGCCAGCCTGATCGTTTTGATGGCGATGGTCCGGCCGATCTTAGGATCGCGAGCCTTATACACCACTCCCATGGCGCCACGCCCTCACTCAGCAAGTATTTCGTAGCGCCCAATATGATCCATTCGACGGACCGTCCTTTATCGAACCTTAAATTTAGCACGCGGCGGACATTGTCCCCCCGGAAAAGCCAATCAATCAGCGCAAGCACGGTGGATGAACGGGCCGGTGAGGCGGCGCCTCGACAAGGTTCACCCGGCATTCGGCTTGACGTTTGCCGCGATTTGACTCCGCGCCGATGAGCGCTCAGCGGCCGGCGGTTGGACCAAAGAACCGCCCCGGCATACCAGAAGCGGCCCGGCAAGCGCTTTGCTAACCTGAGAAACTCCACCGTTCCAATTGAGGACGGTCCGCTGGTTCGTTGCTCGGAATTGCCCGTGTTCGAATTGCCCTCGAATGCTCAGGGTACCCAATCATAAGGTGAGGGGCGAAAAGCCGCGGGTCTGGAAACGGCAGCAGCCCCGCGCTACGCGACTGCGGGCACGGCATGCCGTGCCCCTACATTTTGGGCGACTCTTTGTACTTTTATTCTCCCCCTATTCAAGATCACAAGTTACTGAAAAATAGACAGTTACCGTAAAATTGGGTTTGTTTCGTTTTTTTGTTTTCCCGCCCTGAGCCTACCCAAAAAGGGAGGCCCACCGGCTGGTTTCATCTTACCAGCCAGGACCAAATTTCCCTCGGCCGGAGGCCGTAAGTCATTGCCAATCGTATAGGTTTCCGTCGGTGACACTAAGATCGGATTGGGGGCGGTGGCGACAGTCTGAATCCTATGCTGTTTCCGAGTTGGCCTTCACTCGGGAGACACAGTGCCCGGAGGGGCGAGGAACCACACCCTCGGGTAGCCGACTATGCGGCCGCGTGAAGCTGGAACCGGGCTAAGTGCCCTTGTTGGAGGATGTTAAGGAGTGAAGGCGACGGATAGTTGGTGACAAGGCGATTTCGACGACCGCTATCCCCTGGACGGCTTCCATCCGCGCTCGCAGACATTTGTCAAGGACGCGATAGTACGGCATGGTCCGGGAGAATTATCTGTCGGGGCAAGAGGCAGCCGGCCCCGTCAGGGGCCGCAACAATCTCTTCCCACGGCTTCAGCCGTGGGAAGAAGTGGCAGTTCGGGGAAGCCCTGGAAAGGGCGACACAAGGGACCGCATCCCGAAACCGGTGCCATCAGAGGCAGCAGCATCAACGGGATTCCTTCCTCAATGGCCGGACGGCGCAAGTCGCTTCAGCTCCTCGAACCAGTTCAGCACGACAATGGCGTGTGTCATGTCCGCGGATGGTTGCTCTCCTAGCTGAACCATCAGAAATCGTCGCCCGTCGCTCGTCACATCGTACCCTCGGCCCGGGAAGGTCTGCACGTAACCGTCTGCTTCGAAGAGCATGCGCGGCTTCCCGGCAACGAAGCTCGGCTGTGTCCTGATGTCCACAGCCATCATCTTCTCTTTTGGTCCCCTCGGGGAGCGGTAAAACAACTCCCGCCCGTTCGAGGCCCAGGCCGGAGATGTTCCCCCGCCGTTCGAAATCTGGTGCTTTCCGCCGGGGCCGGGATATGGCTGGACGTAGACCTCGCTTCGACCCGTCTCATTGGATGCATAGGCCAGCCAGTGCCCGTCGGGTGAAAACGTCGGATGGGTTTCGGCGAACCGTGTTTGCAGAAAAGGCTGTGGTGTGCGGTCCCCCTCGAGCGAGAGCACCCAGATGTCGTACGTGAGAGAGGTGGGCTTGTACACAACAAACGCCAGCACCTTTCCGTCAGGTGACCAAGACGGAGCCAACTGCCAATCAGCGCTCGTCGCAAGCCGCTCGGCCGGGGCGCTGAGGTTCGCCGGTCTCCAGAACAGATTCGGGGGGCCCCCGGTGCTGCTGGAAGAGAACGTGACGCGCGCGCCATCCGGGGTCCAGCTTGGCCAAGAGTTGTCGCCCTGTACGGTAAGCCGGGTCAAGGTGTCGCGCGAGATGTCATAGAGCCAAATGTCATTTCTTGACCCCCCGGTGAAGAAGGCAATCCGCCGGCCATCGGGCGAGAGACGTGGTCCCAGATACGAGCGCTTGGGTGTGGGTAGCGGTTCCGCCGCTCCTTCGCGATCCACCCAGACGAGGGAATGTTCTCGGTCCGGGTAGATCCCGCCCGGCACATAGAGAAGCGATCCGGTTTCGGAGAAGCTGAACTGTGCCGCTCCGGAATCTGTGACCGTATTGGTCATATTGGCTGCCTGGACGACGCCCTCGACGATTCCGACTGGGCCCCCCGTCACCTTCAGCCGGGCGAGATCGAACGGAACCGCCATGAGTGTTCCCAGACGTACGAAAACGAGGTGTCCGGTCGGTACGTAGTGCGCATCGGCGCCGTTCTCAATGAGCACCTTCCGGTCGCCTGTCACTAGCGACTGCACGACGATCTGCGAATCATCCCACCTGCCAATGGTCCGCTTTCTGACCGTGAACAGTACCCCTTCGCCCCCCGGTAGCAGCGAGGGGAGCCGGTGAGTGACTTCGCCCTTTTCCTCGTCCAGCTCGGTTAACTCGGCGGGCGTGCCACCTCCTGCGGCGACCTGTCGAAGGCCTCCGTCCAACGAAGCGAACACAATTCTGTTGTCGGGACCCCAACTCGCGCCGTAGGCAGGAAAACGTATGTCGCATAGCGTTACCGGCGGCCCTCCACTGATGGGCACCTTCCGCAGCTCGCCGCTCGCCCAGAACCCCACCCATTCGCCGTCCGGTGAGAAAAAGGGATTGCGAGCCCCCTCGGTGCCGTCTACAGGTGTCGGATCGCGCTGATCCAGTGCTTGCAGGTAGAGTTTCTGAACCTCGCCGTCGAAACCGGAGTACACGAAGTGACGCCCGTCCGGCGAGAATGGCAGCTCTTTTCTCCCCGGGAACACGGGTTCCTCCGGGACCTTCAGAGGGACCCGCATGCGCGTAATGCGGTTTGGCCTTGGTGCGGAGAACGGTCGGCGCCACTGCACGACGAGGGCTACTAGAGCCACTGCCAGTAGAGCCAAGAGCGTCACCCGCTGGAATCGAAGTCGCTTGGCGGTTTCAAGGCTGACGGTCGCGGTCTGTTTTTTCTGCTGTTGTGCGGCCAGGGACGCTGACACGGGTGCTGTGCCTGGCGTCCTCGACGCCCCCGATTCCAGCCTCTTCCTCAGGCTCTTGAGATCGACAAGCAAGTCCTCGGCGTGCTGGTAGCGTTCCTCTCGGTCCTTTGCCAGAGCTTTGCTGATGATCCACTCGAGTTCCATCGGGAGCCCGGCTCGCAGAGCTGTGACGGGTTCCGGCTCCTGGTTGGTGATGCCGTACAGAATCGCCTGTTGGCGTTCCCCCTCGAACGGCAGTCGACCCGCGACCATTTCGTAGAGCACGACTCCCAGCGACCACAGATCGGTACGACGGTCGGTTTTGTCACCCACCGCTTGTTCCGGAGACATGTAGGAGGGAGTGCCCAGGATGGTCATTGTCTCGGTTAGCTTTGACCGTTCAGCGAGTTGGGCCAGGCCGAAGTCCATAATCTTGACCTGACCCGGCGGGGTGACCATCAAGTTGGCGCTCTTGATGTCGCGGTGGACAATACCGCGTTCATGAGCCACCTGCAGACCTTGGGCCTGCCTGCGCCGCTATGTCGAGCGCCTCTTCGAGCTTCAGCGGACGCTGGGCCACCTTTTCGCTGACGCTAAGCCCTTCCACGAACTCCATGGCAATAAACGAATGGCCGTCGGATTCGTCGATATCGTGGATAACCGCGATGTTGGCATGAGACAGTGCCGCGGCAGCCTCAGCTTCCCTCCGGAAGCGTGTCTTTATCTCCTCGTCGTTCAGTAGGTGGGCAGCGAGAAACTTGAGAGCAACTGTGCGCTTGAGTTTGGTGTCCTCAGCCTTGTACACCACTCCCATGCCGCCCTCACCGAGCTTCTCGACGATCTTGTAGTGCGAGATGGTCTGGCCAATCATCGACGCCCAGATTGTACCGCTACCGGATACCTGGTGGTAACAAGATGTGATGAGGAGGTTCGTCCCCCGACGGCGTTCCTCTTGACTCGGAGGGGCCTCCTCATGGGGAGGGTAGCTCGTGACGGCCAGCCTGCTCAGGGAGGGCTTCCTGGCGATGGATGTACAACTCGAGGGGATTCGAAAGGCCCTGGGGGGTGACAACGCGGAAAAGGTGTCGGCCGGGATCCGCCTCGCTCGGTACGCTGATGTCGACCTCGAGCCGCTGAATCACCTGCGCTTCGCGATCGCCCTCGTCTCGTGTCTCCGGCTGCGGTTGGTCGGGGTCCTCTTCTACTGAGTCTCGCAAATTATGATGACATGACCCGTGTTCAGACTGTAGGGGCACAGCATGCTGTGCCCGTGTTCCAAAGTCACTGTATTTTGCGAACCTCAATAGGGTCAAAACCTTGGCCGCAAAGGCTGGGAAGGCGAACCAGAGCGCGTAAGCTCCGTCCAGCGCGAGTGGCCGCGAATCGCGGCGCGATAGGTCGTCCCTTGTTGTCCGCCAATCGGGAACACAGAGAGGAGCTGGGGTTCGACGTCGTCGCGAGCGGCTGCGGCGCAGCCAAACAAGAGCAGCAGGGCCAACACTCGAAGGAAAGGGAGTTCAACTTGGTGCAACCAGAAGCGGCCCGGCAAGCGCTTTGCTAACCTGAGAAACTCCACCGTTCCCGATTGAGGACGGCAAATCATGACCCGGGAAGAAAAGTCGGCCGATCTCGAAAAACGGAATAAAGCGGCTCGAGCCGGGGGCGGGAAAGAGCGCGTCGAGCGCCAGCACAAGGCGGGGAAACTCTCCGCCCGCGAGCGGATCGATCTGCTCCTCGATGAAGGCAGCTTCGAAGAGCTGGATCGGTTCGTGACTCACTCCTGCACCGACTTTGGGATGCAGTCGAAAACGATCCCAGGCGACGGGTTCGTAACCGGATATGGGCGCATCGACGGGCGCTTGATGTACGTTTTTTCACACGACTTCACGGTTTTCGGCGGAGCTTTGTCGCTGGCGAATGCCGCCAAGGTTTGCAAGGTTATGGATCTGGCCGTGAAGACAGGCGCGCCGGTCATTGGACTCAACGATTCCGGTGGAGCGCGAATCCAAGAAGGCGTGGCATCGCTCGCCGGCTACGCCGATATCTTCCTCCGCAACACGCTGGCAAGCGGGGTGGTGCCCCAGATCTCAGCCATCATGGGACCTTGCGCGGGCGGCGCGGTGTACTCGCCGGCTATTACCGACTTCGTTTTCATGGTGGACAAGACGAGCTACATGTTCGTGACCGGACCGGACGTTATTAAAACAGTCACCCACGAACAAGTCACCAAGGAAGAGCTCGGGGGAGCGCACACCCACAATCAGGTCAGCGGCGTGGCGCACTTCATCGCGCGCAATGACGGCGAGTGCTTGCGGGCGATCCGCGAGTTGCTGAGCTTCTTGCCGCTCAACAACGTCGACGATCCGCCTCGCCGGTCTACCACCGATCCCGCTGATCGCCTGGAAGAGAAACTCGACTCGCTGGTTCCCGCTGAGTCCAATCAGCCCTACGACATCAAAGAGATCATTCGGCTGGTCGCCGATGAGGGATATTTTTTCGAAGTCCAGGAGCACTACGCCAAGAACATGGTGGTGGGCTTCGCCCGCTTCGACGGGCGCCCGGTGGGCGTGGTCGCCAACCAGCCGGCGGTGCTGGCCGGATGCTTAGACATCAACGGCTCTCTGAAAGGCGCCCGCTTCGTGCGCTTCTGCGACGCTTTTAGTATCCCGATCGTTACCTTTGAAGATGTCCCCGGGTTCCTGCCCGGTACCGACCAGGAATACGGCGGGATCATCAAGCACGGCGCCAAACTGCTCTACGCCTACGCCGAAGCGTCGGTCCCGAAAATCACAGTCATCACCCGTAAGGCGTACGGCGGGGCGTACTGCGTGATGGGATCGAAACACCTTCGCACCGACATTAACTACGCCTACCCGACGGCGGAGATCGCCGTCATGGGACCCGAGGGCGCCGTCAATATCCTCCACCGCAGAGAACTGGCCGCTGCCGGCGACAATGCTGACGAGTTCCGCCGGCAGAAGGTGGACGAGTTCCGCGAGCGCTTTGCCAATCCCTACACAGCGGCGGAAAAGGGGTGGATCGATGAAGTGATCGAGCCGCGCTACACCCGCCCGAAGATCATCGCCGCCCTGGGAATGCTCGAAAACAAAACCGACACGACGCCGCGTAAAAAGCACGGCAACATCCCCTTGTAGCGGACGGGCTCTCAGTAAACAGCGGAGCTGATCCATTGATCGAGCCGAGGTCATCCGCCATCTTGACCGCAGGCTCGCGCCCGCGGCTCCGTTTGACCCGGTTGGCCTCGGGACGTCTGCTTTGAAACGCAGCATGTCCGAACTGACCCGCGCCCGAAAGGGTGCGGTCGAGGCCGCCTAATTAGTGGGCGGAAGCGGCAGAAGATTTTTGCGGGAATTGCCCCGTCACTGTTCCAAGCTCAGTTGCTTGCTCCCGGACACCCTTGCGATGCCCGATTCGGAGCCGCGAATGCCAGTGAGCGGTCATGACGCCATGGTCGTTACGAATACTTGGCCTGTCACTAACGTTCCAGGCTCAGTTGCTTGCTTTCGCACAGCCTTGCGACGAGCAACCACGAGGCCGCGAGGTTAGCAGCTTACCGCTCGCCGCTCCGTTGGGTGCTTGCCCCTTCTCGTCTTCTGGGATGATCCGCACTGAAAGACACCTACTCGGCAGCTTCCAGCTTTTCGACCTGATAACCGCCGTGCGCCTTGAAATAGAGAAAGATCAGCGCGAAAGCCACGGTCGTGACAATAGGCAGGAAGCCCACGTACAAAAAGGCGGCCGCAGCCCCATAGTTGTCATACCAGCCGCCCATAACCGGCAGGATGAAGGCCGCCGCGAGATTCCCGGTGCCGCCGAGGACGGCGAGCAAAAGGGCGCCGCCCTTGGGAAATAGCTCTGAGCATACGCCCAGCATTGTCGGCCAGAAATAGGTCTTGCCGATGCCATAGATCGTCGCCGCGGCAAACGCCTGCATGGGCGTAGAGACGTTGCTCAGGCTGAACAGCCCTAGCGCGGAAAAAATGGAGGCCAAACACAGCAGGCCGATGGGTGAGAAGCGGTGAGCCAGCGGTCCAGCAAAAAACCTCAAAACAAACATGATCCCCGAGGTGTACACCAAGATCAGGATGCCCTGCATCCCGGCCAGGTTCGTAATCAGCGAGGCGATCCACTGATCGGGACCTAGCTCGGTAGCCGCCGTCAGGCACATGCAACCCAACAAGATCAGAAACATCGGCCGCAGACCCTCACGGAACATATCTCGCGTTGAAATGCCCGCCGCCACCCGTTCCGAGGGGGGGAACTCCAGCCGCATCGTCATGATCCCGTATATGACCGCCGGAACCAGCAGCGTGCCCAGCTTGATTTGCCAGCCCAGAGTCGCTTTGGCGGCAGAGATTCCAGCGGCATCAAGACCCAGCACTTGCGTCAAGCCGTAGGCCAGCAGTCCGCCGATGATCAGGCCCCCCGGCCACCAGGCGTGAAGCACGTTCATCTTGTGAGTTTTCTCGTTGGGATAGAGCGCCAAGCCCAGCGGGTTGATAACCCCCTCAACCAATCCCTGCGACAGGCCAAGCGTCAACATCGCCGCGTAGAGAATCACAAATCCCGGGTCGGAATAGTAGGGATCGACCGGTCCGGGCGGGGCGGGTGCAAAGATGATAGTCAGCACGGAAACGACGTAACCCAGGCTCGACAACAGCATCAGCCGTTTCATGCCGAAGAAATCGACTAGCGACCCGCCAATGAAAATCGAGAGCGTAAACCCAAGGAACGCCGGACTCAGCAGCACGCCGGTTTGCTGCTTGGTCAGATGGAAGTCAGCGCCCAGCATGTCGAGAATGTCAGCCCGGATGGAAAACACCATCGCGGTCGTGATGAGCGCTACGCAACTGGCTAGGAAGAGGCGACGGCGATCAACAGGCATAGACAATCCGCTCCGGCAGCCCACGGTAGAAGTTAGGTTCGGCGAAAATAGGGGCTGTCATTACCCGACTAGGCTTTTCACTTTCTCCACGATGTGGCGAGCCGAGATCCCGAACTTATCGAGCAACTCGGCGGGCTTGCCGCTGCGGGCGATGCCCCCGACGGCGAGCTTGTGGACTGCAACCTTTTCCGTGGCCAGCGCCGCCAGTACGGCGTCGCCGATGCCGCCGTGCGGATAGTGGTCTTCGACCGTGACGACCAGCCCGTTCGTAGCCCGAGCCGCCGCCGCCAAGGTCTCGCGGTCGATCGGTTGCACGCTGAACAGATCGATCACGCGAATCGCGATGCCTGCGTTTGCGAGCTGCTCGTGGGCGGAGAGGGTTTCGAACAAAGTCACGCCGGCGGCGACGACCGTAACCCGATCGTTGTCACTCTGGCGGAGCACCTTGCTCTCGCCCACCGCGAACGGCTCGTCGGCGGCGTAGATGACGGGCGTTTTGGGACGGCTGGTTCTGACGTATACCGGCCCCCGGGTTTCGGCGGCAAGAACGATCGCCTTCCAGGCGCTCGTGCCGTCGCTCGGGTAGAGCACGGTGTAGTTCGGCTGGGCGCAGGTCATGGCGATATCTTCGAGGCCCATTTGCGAAGGGCCGTCCTCGCCGATGGAAACGCCGACGTGGGTGCCGACGAATTTCACGTTGAGATCGCTGACGGCGGCCATGCGCATAAAGTCATAGGCTCGGGAAAGAAAGGCGGCGAAAGTCGCTGCGAAAGGGATTTTCCCGCGGGCGGCCAACCCGATCGCCGCCCCGGCCATGTTCTGCTCGGCGATGAACCCCTGGAAGAACCGCTCGGGCGAAGTCTTTTCCGTATCCTGCGTGAACGTCGAGTTTTTCACGTCGCCATCGAGAACAACGATTCTGGGGTCAGTCCCCGCGAGGGCTGCTAGTGCGGACCCAAAGGCTTGGCGGGTGGCGACCTGATCTCCCAGCGAGTAGGAAGGCCCGGGCGGCGAGGCCGGTTCGGGCAGCTGAATACCGTTCGAAGCGGGCGCCTTAGGAGTCCAAGAGAAATCTGCTCCGCTGAGTTGCGACTCAAGCTGCTGCAGGACTTCGTCCGTTTGCTCGCCCTTGGGGAGCGGCTTTCCATGCCAGCCGTCCTTGTTCTCGGCGAGGGCGATACCCCGGCCCTTGAACGTGCGGGCTAGAATCACCGTCGGTCGATCGCCGGTCGTCGCGGCTTGCTCGAACGCACCGAGCAGCTCCTCGATGTCGTGTCCGTCCACCACCAGCGCCTGCCACCCGAACGCCGCCCACCGCGCCTGGTGCGCGTCCATGTCGTGCTCGAGCATCGTGGGCGCGCTTTGTCCCAGGCGGTTCACGTCGACGATGGCGCAAAGGTTGCTCAGGCCTCGATGAGCCGCCATCGCGGCGGCTTCCCAGACGGAACCTTCGGCGGACTCGCCATCACCAAGCAGCACGTAGACACGCTGATCGGGACCATCGAGGCGGGCACTGAGGGCCATGCCGAGACCGGCCGAAAGGCCTTGCCCCAGCGAACCCGTGGCTACGTCCACAAAGGGCAATGTGGTGGGCGGGTGCCCTTCCAGGTCGCAGTCGATTTTGCGAAGGCGGAGCAAATCTTGGACCGGAATGTAGCCGGCCTCCGCCCAGGCGGCGTACAACGCCGGCGCGGCGTGCCCTTTCGAGAGAACGAAGACATCGTTTGCCGGGTTGGCGGGATCGGCCGGGTCATAACGCATCACCGAGAAAAACAGGGCGGACATAATTTCGGCGATCGAGGCGCAACTGGTCGGGTGTCCGCTGCCCGCCTCCGTCGTCGATCGGATGGAGTGAATCCTTAAGCGAGTGGCCTTGTCCTTAAGGCCGGTGAGGAGTTGCGCGGAACCTTCGGTCGGCATGGCGAAATCTCCGGGCTAGGGAAAAGGATCGGCGGATTGGAAAAAAGCAATGATGTCGGGATTCGTGGCTTAAACAGCCATGAAAGGCAAGTACGCAGTGTATCACCTTGCGCCGCCTGCCTACGTGCTCAGAGTTGTCCAATGCAAGATGATCCTGAAGCGACGACAGCGGGGAGAGGGTACATTGCGGGTGAATGCGAGTCACCATGGAGCATGCTCAACGTCTCACGCTGGCCAAGATGCGCGAATTCGTGGCCTCCAGCAGCCGCCTCAGCTTTACCGGCGCCGAGCGCAAGGAGATCTCCGGCCTTGTCGAGCGCACCTTACAGGCGCACGAGTACCTGCGGCTAGCGAAGAAAAACAAAGGCGTCGTGCGGCGCTAGCTGGCCAAGATCAGCGGGCGCAGCCGGGCGCAGATCACGCGGCTGATCCGGCGCTACCGCCAAAGCGGGGCCGTCCAGCCCGCGGCGCGCCGCGGGCATCGCTTCCCGCGCCGCTACACCCGGGACGATATCGCCCTGTTGGCCACGGTCGATGCGGCCCACGAAGGGCTGTCGGGCCCGGCCGCGCGGCGCATCCTGTGGCGCGAATACCACGTCTAGGGCAAGGCCGCCTACCGACGATTGGTCTCCCTCTCGGCCTCGCACATCTACAACCTGCGGCGCACCGCGGCCTATCGCGAACACCACGTCCATCACACCCGGACGCGCTCCCGCGCGGTGGCCATCGGCGAGCGGCGGCGGCCCAACCCGTGTGGGAGCCCCGGCTACTTGCGCGTCGACACGGTGCATCAAGTCGACACCGCCTCGCGCTCAGGGCTGTACCACATCAATGCGGTCGATACGGTCACGCAATGGCAGGTAATGGGCTGCTGCCAGACGATCTCGGAAGCCCATTTGCTGCCCGTCTTGGAGGCCATCCTGCACCAGTTCCCGTTCCGCATTCGCGGCTTTCATTCCGACAACGGCGCGGAGTTTCTCAACCTTCGGGTGGCCAAGCTGCTGATCGCGGAGTTCACCAAGTCGCGGGCGCACCGCACCACCGACAATGCCCTGGTCGAGGGCAAGAATGGGGCGGTCGTGCTTGCAAGCACGTCGGCCACCAGCCGATCCCCGCCGAGCACGCTGCGGAATTACAGCGCTTCTACACGGCTTGTTTCAACCCCTATTTGAACTATCATCGCCCCCGCGGGTTTGCCACCGTGGAGGTGAGCGAGCAAGGCAAGCGCCGGCGCTACTATCGGCTCGGGGACTACACACGCCTTACGAAAAGCTGCTCTCGCTCGACAGGTGGAGCGGCACTTGAAGAAAGGCATCAGCGCCGCGATGCTCGAACAACAAGCACGGCGGATGAGCGACACCGAATGCGCCCGGAACATGCGGGATGCCGACCTGCTGGTGCAGCTGTTGCGCCAGCTGGCGGACACTCCAGTGGCTGCTGGTTGCGGGAGGTTGGCAGGCGGTCTTCACAATTGCCAGCCGCTCCAGGTGCCGATATTGTGGCGGCCGACCGGAGCGCTTGGCATCGGCCAGCCCGGCGAGGCGTTGCTGGGCAAAGCGCCGCCGCCAGCGGCAGACTTTCACCGCGTCGATGTCGAGACGCTGCGCGACCTCCTTATTGGAGAGACCGTTGCGCCCGTCTTCGACCCTACCCAGGTGGCAAGCCTGTCTTTTGGCGCGGCACTCTCGCTTCGCCCGCACCCCTCGCAGGGGTCGCTTGGAGATAAAGCTTCTTCGGCAAGTTGCGGATCTCTTCCGGCGTTTCCAGACTCCTGTCAATCGCCTGACCTGCTCTGCTGCCGAAGCGTGCCGGAAGGCAGGGCCCTTCGCTCCATCGGAGTTGCCCGGCTTCCCCGCTACTATGGCCCGGTCCGACTTCCCGCCGGGTCCGCCCTCCTTGCCGAGGACAGCGGAGTGGCGAACTCCACCCGCCGGGACCTCCCTTTCCGCACTGCGGTCTCCCTTCGCCGGCATGCCGTGCCCACTACCCCGGCGGACCGAGCCGGTGCGTCTGTCGGTTGCTTCCCGGCTCGTGGGGCCTTCCCCGTATCTCAGGCCGGTCGGCGTCCGCGATTTCCCTTTCGAGGCCTGCTCAGGCTTACTGCGCGTTACGGCCTACCGGCTTGCTCGCCCAGCTTTCCCTGGACTTTGTCACCAGGCTTCCGCCAAGCCGATTGCCCGGCCACGCTGCTCGTCAGCTTCCATGCTTACCGACAACTACACAAGTGGGATCCTTCCTCCCACAGGGTGTCCGCGCCGAAAAGGCGCACTGAGAAAAGCGGGCTAGGTCTTCGACCGGTTTTGTCAAACCGCCCCCCGATTGTTTGACCCCTTCGCCGGAATTCGATATCCTCAGACGATACTGGTCGGGGCTCCCGAAACTTCCGTGGCAATGGGCATGGCAAGACAACGAAAGTAGCGGCCCCAGCGGGTGACGGCAACGTTCCACGCTGCTGAACGCCCTTTCCCGTCCGCCGTTTCGAGTTTCGTTTTCCGGTACGCCGCGCTATGCATGTGTTCGAATTGACTCGGGCACTGATCGATATCGATTCGGTCACGCCGAACGAGTTCGAGATCGGCAACTTCCTGTATGACTACTTGCGTCCGCTGGCCGAAAACTACGACGGCCTGGTGGAACGGAGCGAAGTCGGGCCTCGACGCAATAACGTGTTTGCCCGTTGGGGGGATCCCGAGATTGTTTTCTCGACGCACATGGACACGGTGCCGCCGTTCATTCCCTCTAAGGAAGACGACGAATTCATTTGGGGCCGGGGCGCTTGCGACACGCACGGTATCGCGGCTTCGATGATCAAGGCGGCCGAAGCCCTATTGGAAGAGGGTGTTCGTGACCTGGGAATCCTGTTTGTCGTCGGAGAAGAAGTGGACGGCATTGGCGCGGTGCACTCCAATCGCAGCGCGTCGGGATCAAAATACTTGATCAATGGCGAACCGACCGAAAACAAGTTGGCGCTCGGCTCGAAGGGTGCACTGCGATTGGATCTCGAAGCCGAGGGCAAGATGGCGCATTCGGCCTACGCCGAGTTGGGTGACTCGGCGATCGACAAGTTGCTCGACAATCTCGAGTCCCTACGCCGAATCGAATGGCCGGTGGATCCCGTACTGGGTCCCGGCACTTGCAGCATCGGGACGATCGAAGGGGGGCGCGCCGCCAACGTCATCCCCGACCACGCGGCGGCCACGGTGGCCATTCGAGTGGTGTCGGACCTGGACGACGCCAAGAAACTGGCTCTGGGTGCGCTCGACGATCGCATTAAGGTGACGATCAAGACCCAGACGCCGGCTCTGCATTTGAAGGCGCTGCCGGGGTTTGAGACTACGATCGTCAAGTACACGACCGACGTCCCCAAGTTGACGAATTGGGGGCAGCCGCTGCTGATCGGACCGGGTTCGATTCACTATGCTCATACGGAGGGCGAGCGAATCCCGAAACAGGAGCTTCTCGAAGCGGTCGCCCTCTACCAAAAGCTCGTCAAACAGCTTCGGACGGTAAACTAGAAACGAAAGACTAGCCGGGAGACCGGCAGCGGGTCAGTTTTCCCCGAGCTTATGGATCGATCCTGTCTTTTCCGGGGGGCCACGCAGCCCACGGCTTACTGCGTCTCGCAAATTATGGCAACATGGCTCGTGTTCAGACTGTAGGGGCGCAGCATGCTGTGCCCGTGTCCGAAGTCACTGTATTTTGCGAGCCTCTATAGGCTGATGGAATCAGGTTTCTAGCATATGACGATGGACCGAAAGTTCGAAGTGGGAGTGCTGGGGGCGACCGGCATGGTCGGCCAGCAGTTTATTTGTCAGCTTCAGAACCATCCTTGGTTCGAGTTGACGTGGCTTGCGGCCAGTGGCCGCAGTGCCGGCAAGCCGTACCGCGAGGCCGCGAACTGGACGCTGGACGGGGCGATTCCCGACAACGTCGCCGATCAGATGGTGCATGAGTCCAAGCCCAATAATGCTCCCAAACTGATTTTTTCAGCGCTCGATGCCTCGGTCGCCGGCGAGATCGAACAGGCCTTCGCGAGCGCGGGGCGCTTCATCATTTCCAACTCCAGGAATCACCGCATGCTGGCCGACGTCCCGCTGCTGATTCCGGAAATCAATGCCGATCATCTGGGTCTGATTCCCACGCAGCGAAAGAATCGCGGCTGGAGCGGGGCGATCGTGACGAACCCCAACTGTTCGACGATCACCTTGGCCATGGCCCTGGCGCCGCTGAAGCCGTTTGGTATCCGCAAGATCTTGGCCACAACCATGCAGGCAATTTCCGGAGCCGGCTATCCCGGGCTGCCTTCGATGGACATCCTCGGCAACGTGATCCCCCACATCGGCGGCGAGGAAGAAAAAATGGAGCAGGAGACCCAGAAGATCCTCGGGGATTTCCACGCCGACAAGATCGAGCACTTGCCGGCCGAGATGAGCGCCCATTGTAACCGCGTGGGCGTCGTGGACGGCCATATGGTGGCCGTTTCGGTCGAGCTGGAACAGAGCCCGGGTGTCGAGGGTCTACTCGACGCGTTCGCCTCATTTCGCGGTGTACCCCAGGAAAAAAACCTACCCACTGCACCCCAACGACCCGTTCACGTGATGGAGCAGCCGAATCGGCCGCAGCCCCGCAAAGATCTGTTGACGGAGCGAGGGATGGCTGTCTGCGTGGGCCGAGTCCGCGAGTGCCCGGTGCTCGACTACAAGTTTGTTGTCTTGGGCCACAACACGATCCGCGGCGCCGCCGGCGCGGCTGTGCTCAACGCCGAGCTGCTGCTTAGCGAAGGTTTGCTGAACTGATCTTGCCGCTCGATGCGCTGCCGGGATCTCTACGCGTGAAACTTGAGTTTCGACGGCCCGTCCTCGACCGTAGCGTGCGGAAAAAGGGTGCTACGGAAGGGAACCGGCCGCCATTCGGCCCCACAACCCTATTTGGTCGGATTCTGCCTCGCTTCATGACGGCGCATGTTAGACACACGGGTTCCCGCGGCGAAATCGTTGCGGTCGGGTGGCGTGTGGTTATACAATCGCGTCCGACAGGGGACGACGGCGGAAGTCCCGATCTTACGTGAGTGTCCACGGCCCTCAGCGCACGATTCCCCGCGGATCAGGAACGCGTTGATTGAAAGGAGCAAACAATGCCACGATTCAAACAGATCAAACATCCGGACGACCCAGAACTGAAAGCTCTGTATAAGGCGGCGATGGAGGGTGGTCTGGTGGGCACGGAGGAAGGCGTCCCCAACAATTTTGTCACCTCTCAATCCGAACGGCCGGACATTCTTGCGGCAACGTTAGTCTTTACCGACAAGATCGTGATGCAGGGATTGCTTCCTCCCACCGTCAAGCAGATGATCGCCATGACGATCGCCATGCAAAACAATTGTCGATATTGCACCCGGCTTCACACCAGTGCACTCGAGGGCATGGGAGTTTCGCACGAAGTGATCCAAAGTTGCGCCAGCGATCCGGATTTGGCCGAGCTTCCTCCCTCGCAGCGGGCGATTCTCAAGCTCGCTCTCAAGACTTCACGAGACCCCCTAGCGGTGACCGATGATGACTTGCAGGCCCTTCGAGAATTCGGGCTTAATGACGCGGAGATCATGGAAGTGGCGATGATGGCTGCTGCTGAGAACTTTTTGAACACCTGGGCGAGAGTCAGCGGAATCGCGATAGACGGGGAAGACGAACTATCCTGAAGGGTGCGGCTTTGGCCGAAAGAGCAAGGTGTTTTTTCACTTGAGGGGATCTCACATTCGGGACGTTGTATCAAGGCCCCGCGAAAGTACAGCTTGAGCAACGGAGAGTAATGGAGCCGGCGCTGATGGCGGCCTTCGCCCTTTTCATCAGTACCTGGGCCGATGGGAGCGGCATCTTGATAGACCCCCAAAGGGAATTGGCATGAGCGAATCGGCTGGGCGGTTGGCGACTTCCCGTGGTTTTCAAGTTTCCATCAGCAGTCTGACGCTAGGGATTCTCTATGAAGCGGTGCTGGCGTTCTCCAGCCAAGACCGCTTGGAAACTCTATGGCCCTCCGTCTGTCAAAATGCCCGCTGGCTTATCCCCTCCCGGCGCATGGGGATCCTGCTTCGCAGTGGGGAAGCGAGCTTTGAGATCGTTGGGGGGGTCGAGTACGGCAAGTTTCAAAAGCCGGTCGACGCCCCATTCACTCCACAAAGGGACCAGTTCAAGCGCGCGCTCGCGCAAAAAAATGCTCAGTGGATCCAGAGACCCCGGGAAGCGCTTGAGGGCGAAAAGGATAATTTCAGCAAACGGCTCCTCCAGGATGATCCCGACGTACTCTTTGTCGTCCCCATGAGCATGAAAGGAAAGACGATTGGACATTTGTTGTTCGCGATGTCCTCTGTCGCGGACCGGGACCAGGCGATGTTGAACACGCTAGGTACGATATACGCGCTGCATGTGGGGATGGCCTACACTCTGCTTCGAATCACTGAAGAGCGGAGACAGATGCAGGATCAGTTGATCATGCAAGAGAAAATGGCCTCCCTGGGCAATCTCGTGGCGGGCGTGGCCCACGAAATCAATACGCCTTTGGGATCTTTGAACAGTAATAGCGACACGATGGGGCGCATGGTCACGGCACTGAAGTCCTCGTTGAAAGATGATGGAAAGCATCCGCGGCCGGAGCGAGCCAACAAAATCAGCCGTTTCTTGGAGGAACTGCGCGCACTGGCTGACTTCAACAAGACTGCCTCCCAGCGAATGATCGCGATTGTTACCAGCCTGCGCAGCTTTGCCCGGCTCGATCGCGCGACCGAAGATCAAGTCGACATGCATGAGGGCCTGGAAACCACGCTTACGCTGATCGAAAACCAGCTCAAGGATCGTGTCACGGTTCACAAGGACTACGCTGCGACGCCTCGGGTGAGGTGCTATCCGAGCCAGTTGAACCAGGTGTACATGAACCTACTGCTGAATGCGAGTCAGGCCATCGAGGGCAAAGGGGATATCTATTTGAAGACCTTCGCTACCGACGATGCCGTAGCCGTTGAAATCACAGACACGGGCGTTGGAATACCCGCCGAGAATCGGAGTCGAGTTTTCGATCCCGGGTTTACCACCAAGGGGGTCAAGGTGGGTACCGGTCTTGGGCTGTCAATCGTTCAGCGCATTATCGACGATCACAATGGAAAGATCGAAGTGGAAAGCCAAGTCGGCAAGGGGACTACCGTCAGGGTTTTCTTGCCTCTCTCTTAAAGCATCGGGGCGGACTAATGCTCGGGTGTTGGTGGAGCGGGGTTATGCCTTAACTCGGAAGTTGACTTTGAAAACGCCATGATCGTCATGAAATTCGGCGGCAGCTCTCTCGAGAGCGCCGCGGCTGTCGAGAAAGTAGCCGACATCATCGGTCTCCAGGAGCACGCCGAGATCGTGGTCGTCGTCTCGGCCATGGGCAAGACGACCGACCGCCTTCTGGAGATTGCCGAGCTTGCCGTCGAGGGGAGGACTTCCGAAGCCCGGCGGCTTTCCCAGGAGCTTCGCGACTACCTGGTCGGCGAGGCGAAGCAACTGGCTCCCGCGGACGCGGTGGGCGAGCTGGAGGATTTTCTCGGCAGCCACTTCCGGGAGTTGGCCGAGCTCGTTAACGGACTTGCCAGCTTGGGAGAGCTGAGTCCGCTCTCCGTAGACGCCGTCTCGAGTTACGGCGAGAGGATGACCAGTTTTGTGATCGCCCAGGCGCTGCGGCGGAGGGGTTTCGATGCGGTGCACCTCGACGCGCGCCGGGTTATGGTTACCGATGACCGCCACACACAAGCGGCGCCGATTCTCGAGCTGACCAACGAGCGTCTGCGGGAGACCATCCTGCCGCTCCTCGCGGAAGGCAAGCTCGTCGTGATGGGAGGGTTCATCGGCTCGACGGAAGACGGTGTTACTTCGACGCTGGGCCGTGGCGGTTCCGATTTCACCGCGTCGATCGTCGGGGCGGGCTTGGGAGCTGAGGAGATACAGATCTGGACGGACGTGGACGGCGTCCTGACGGCTGACCCGTCGATCCTCCCCGGCGCACGCCGGTTGCGAGTGATGTCTTTCGACGAAGCCTCGGAATTGGCTTATTTCGGGGCCCAAGTTCTTCACCCCAGCACGATGGCGCCGGCCGTTGAGAGTAACATTCCTTTGCGAGTGCTGAACTCTCGGAAACCCCAGCAGGATGGGACTCTGATCGTCGCCGAATGTCCCCCTTCTACGGCGACGGTCAAGTCCATCGCCTACAAGGAAAACATCACCGTGCTCGACATCCATTCCACCCGCATGCTGATGGCCCACGGATTCCTGGCGAAAATTTTCGAGATTTTCGATCGTCACCAGACGGCGGTCGATATGGTGGCCACGACCGAGGTCAGCGTCTCGCTGACCATCGACCGCACGGATCGGCTGGCGGCGATCACCGCCGAACTCGATAAGTTTGCTGAAGTCAGTCACACGTCGGGCCAGGTCATTATGTGCGTTGTGGGAGAAGACATCCGCTATACTCCGGGTATCTCGGGGAAGATCTTTAAGGCGGTCGAAGGCATCGGCGTGCGCATGATTTCTCAGGGAGCCTCTCGTTTGAACATTAGCTTCGTGATCGATGAAGCAGACCTTCAGGCGGCCGTCGAAGCCCTTCATCAAACGTTTTTCGCCGAGATTGACGAGACAGTTTTCGCTTGACGATGCCCGAGCCCACGACAGCGGCCGGTAACCTTGCTCTGCTCGGCTACGGAAACATGGGGCGGTTGCTCGAGCAGTTGGCCCCTGAGTTCGGCTTCGACGTGACCCTCAAGCTCGACGAGTTCAACAATGTGGACGGCGCCGGCGTCACGGCCGAGAACTTCCGAGACATCGGCGTCGCGGTCGACTTTTCCATCCCCTCGGTCGTAGCGGAGAACGCCGAAAAGGTTTCCCAGCTCGGCGTCAACCTGGTCGTCGGTACCACGGGCTGGCTCGAAGAGCTGCCGCGTGTGCGTGCGGCGGTCGAGCGTGGCAAGACCGGCTTGGTCTACGGAGCGAACTTTTCCGTGGGCGTACAGGCTTTTTACGGGATCGTCGAAGCCGCGGCCGAGATTCTGGCGAACGAAGATTCCTACGATGCCTGGGCCTACGAAGTCCACCACAAGATGAAGAAAGACGCGCCTTCCGGCACGCTGCTGCGATTGAAACAGGTCATGGAGCAGAGCGGCTACCGCCGCCCGATTGATGTCGCCAGCAACCGCGTGGGATCGGTCCCGGGCACTCACGAGATCGGTTTCGACTCCGAGGCGGATACAATTCGTCTCGTCCATAGCGCCCGTAGCCGGGTCGGGTTCGCGCGCGGCGCGCTGCGAGCCGCCCGCTGGATCCCGGGTAAGACCGGCATTTACGAGTTTTCTTCCGTCTGGCGCGAGATGCGTTAGTTTCCTTTTCTCACCACGTGGCGAGGCGCAGGTGCCCGAGAGGATCGCGGCCAGAGCAGCGAAATGCACTCCGTATTCGTAGTAGGATTGATGAGCTCGATGATTTTGCGGGCGGCCGGCCGTTCACGCAGACGTTCGAGGAGGTGAGCCATGTTTACCGGATGCGGTACCGCACTGGTCACTCCGTTTCGCTCCGACCTTTCGTTAGACGAAGAAGCCTTTGCGGGTCTGGTACGGCGGCAGGTGGAAAGCGGCATCCACTTTCTGGTGCCCTGTGGGACGACGGGAGAAAACCCGACTCTCAACAAGCAGGAGCGTCTGCGGGTTGTCGAGATCACCCTGAAGGAAGCGAAAGGAAAGGTCCCGGTGCTAGCCGGGGCCGGAGGCTATAACACCTCGGAAGTTGTCGAGCTGGCCCGCGAGCTGGAGGCCATGGAAGTCGACGGCCTGCTCTCCGTCACTCCCTACTACAACAAGCCCACGCCGGAGGGTCTTTACGAGCACTACAAAGCGATCGCCGCTGCTACTCGCCTGCCGATTGTGCTCTACAACGTTCCCAGCCGCACGGGGACGAATATTACACCGTCTACGTTGGCGCGTCTCGCTTCGATCGATAACATCGTCGGCGTCAAGGAAGCATCCGGCGACATCGGCCAGATGGCCGCCATTTTCCAGCAGGTCCCGAAAACGTTCTCGGTCCTTTCAGGAGACGATTCGGTGACCCTGCCCTTGATGGCTCTAGGTGGTGTGGGAGTGATTTCCGTCGCCTCGAACGAAATCCCCGCCGAGATGTCGGCCCTTTGCGACGCCTGCTTGAAGGGTGAGTTCGCCACGGCGCGAGAGATCCATCGCCGCTACCACGCCCTGATGGAAATAAATTTCATCGAGAGCAATCCCGGTCCCGTCAAAGCGGCCCTGTCGATGATGGGGCTGATCCAACCCTACTACCGGCTGCCGATGGCGCCGCCCCGGCCCGACAGCCAGGCGAAGATTTCCGCCGTCTTGGAGGAGCTGGCACTGGCCGCGCCGCTGGCGGCTTCGGGCGACTAGCCGGTGCACAAGCCTGCTCGGCGGACTTGATGCTTGCACCAGGTTTCGACCTCCTGACAAACTATCGATTTCCCGACCAGCCGGCAAGCTTGGCTTCCGCGAAGGCCTTCTAAGAAAGTCATCAGCAGAGGTTCCGGGACATCATCGGAGGATTCGTTGGGGAAACCAAGCGCATCCCGCTGCTCGAGACGCTGCGCTGAGACATCGCGTGTCCAGGGCTAGGATTCGTAGCAGCGGGATGCCGGCCGCCGTTCGACTATCCTGGCACGACGTGAGGCGAGAACACATCGACCGACGATTTCCACATTTCCACAGCGCCGACGACGATTCTTCACTTCCCTTGTGACCATTCCCTCTCAGTAGGAACTATAAGGGCTGGGCCGCCGTTTGGCCCAAACCTGCGGCCTTTTCTCAACCGTTTTGGCGGTTTGTCGGATGTTCGAGCCGCGTTCACGCGGCTTTTGTGGGCTGTTGCTAGACCAGCCGTTTTACGGCTGGGTGGGATACCCATCATCCTAAAAACGGCAGTAGGACGCCCTACTATTCTCTTGTAACATATTGAAATGACATCGCTTATGCTTTGATGCCGCAACTGCGGAGCAGTTGGAATGTTCACCCGCCGGGACCCAATGGCGCTCGGAGCCAACTAACGTCTCGTCACAAGGTTGGGGCAGTTCGAAGGTGACCAACTGCCGTTTTTAGGATCATCCATCCCCGCCGGTAGCTCGTTTCAACGAGGTTTCTACCGCATCGCTGAAGCCAGAGTAATGCTCGTTGCGAGGATTTGCCCTATCCCCCTCGCCCCGGCCGGCCCAGCACAGGGCGATACAATGATCCACAGGCAGCCGCCCGTACCTCGACTGGGCCCGCCGTCGGCTGCATCAGAAGTAAATTGCTTTTCCCCGCAACTTTTCATGGCTTCCGGTGTTAAAAACAGCGTGGGAGCATTTGCGTCGCCCGAGCAGGACGCGGGGCTCATGCTCCGCGTTAAAGAGGGGGACGTCGAATGCTTTGGACGGCTGCTCGAGAAGTACCGGCTCCCTCTGGTGAACTACCTGAACCGCATGGTGCAGCATCAGGCCGTGGCGGAGGAGTTGGCCCAGGACGCGTTCTTGCGAGTCTACAGAGCGCGCGCGACGTATGAACCGACCGCTAAGTTCACGACCTGGCTGTTTCGGATCGCCACGCGCCTGGCGCTGAATTCCTTGCGGGATCGCAGACATGAACGCGGCCACCTGAGTTTGAGCGAGCCCCGCGAAGATCGCCTACCCCTAGAGGTAGCGGACGAACGCGGCAACCGCGAACAGCAATTGCTGAAGGAGTCGCGGCTGGAGACCGTTCGACAAGCGATCGCGGCACTGCCCGACAAACAGCGCGCCGCGGTATTGATGCACAAGTACGAAGAGATGAGTTACGCTCAGATCGCGGGTGTTCTGGGCTGCTCGGTGTCGGCGGTAAAATCGCTGCTCTTTCGTGCTTATGAGGCTCTTCGCGACGCGCTGGCTCACATGTCCGGGGAGCGGAAGGCCCGAGCCGAGAAGTAGACGAGAGGTGTTATGACTCGCCAAGAAGTTCTGGAAATCATTATGGACCCCCGGGGCGGCCCCTCGCTCGGCTCCCCGGCGCGCCGAGAATTTCTGGCCTATCTGGAAGGCGATCCGCCATTGCGAGCACTCTATGAGCGGCAGCTAGGCGTTTGGGAGTCACTCGATGAGTGGGAAAGCGTCGAGCCATCGCTCGATTTCGACCGCCGGCTGTTTGAAAAAATCGAGCCCGCGGCGGCTAGGGGTCCTTGGTATCTGGCTATCTTTCCCGGCTTCCGGCCAAGCTTCGCCGTGGGTCTTGCCGCGTTGCTGATTACAGCCGGGGCGGTGCTCCGTCATCACCCGGGAAGTGATCCCCGCGAAGTGGAGGGAACCGGCTTGGTCGCTGTTGAAGACACCGAATACGTCGATGGCCTTCACGCGGCCCTCGACGACATTGAAATGTTGGTTGAGTTTGACGCGCTTCCGCTAGGAGGTTGAGGGGGCTGATGGGGATTCGCGGCGGGCGCGGGAGATTTCACCGGGCCGTTGTCGCCTTGTGGGCGGCAAGCTGCCTAGGCGTTTTGCCATCCACGGAGGCGGCGCCGGCTCAGGCGGACAAGGCCAGAGGTCAGCCCCGACATCGCCAGTCTCCTCGCATTCCCGGACCACACCGAATTCGACAAGCCCCACCCAACGCTGCGCGGGATCGCGCTCGACCCCGCCGGCACGCCGGGCCACGAATCAATCCCGGGATGATTGAGCGGCTGATGCGCATGCGCCCGGCGGAACGCCGCCGTTTCTTGCGCCAGAATCCGCGTTTCCGTAACCTGCCGGCGAGAGAGCGGCAAAGGATTCAGCACCGTCTGAGGCGGTTCGCTCAAATGGATCGGGAGCAGCGCGAGCTGGCCCTCGAGCGATATCGGCTCTTTCGACAGCTTCCGGCAAACAAACAGGCCCGCGCACGCGTGCTCTATCAGCACTGGAGACAGCTCCCGACAGACAGACGGGCCCGGATGAGGCAGGATCTCGCTCATCTTCGGTCGATCCCTGCCGTCGAACGCCAACAACGCTTTGCCTCCCCGGAATTTACTGAGCGCTACGGCAAGGCCGAGCAGCAGATCCTCAAGGATCTTACGGATCTGCTTTCCCACCGCGACTAACGGTGCTCCCGCATCGGTCGCCATCCGGCCTTGCTTCCCGTTTGCCTCGCCACCCGCGGAGCAAGGCGGCTAGCCCGCTTTTCTCATGAGCGTTCGGCCGGCCGGCGTAACGAACGTTATTTGTAGGGGCTAACCCGCATTTCTCACCCGCTGACGGTCGAAGCACATCATAGGCCCGCCATTACTTCGTTGCGCTTGCTCACCGCACTCACCGTAGGGTTCGAGAATGTAGGGGCACGGCATGCCGTGCCCGAGGTTGCCGAGCGGCGCGCGCCTTGTACTGACCGGTCTCTCACGCACTTCGCCTCGCCACCTGGTGAGAAAAGCGGGCTAATATCACCCCCGGCAAGCGAGAAAAAGGACCAGACAAAGCCAATTTCTCATGCATAAGCCACATTAAATCCAACGACTGACACCATAAATCCACAGCGGCCGCGCCGCCCGAGTGTACCCATTTTTGGTGTCACTGCACTTTCGTCACGGGCTGCTACGCCGTGGTGCTACGTACGCGGCCAGGGGAACGGGCCGCTCCTATTCGACGGTTCGCGTCGGCGCGCGAGTTCAATGTGATGCTATGGTTTGCGGCCGGTACTGACTGCGTCTCAAGAGGGCGGATGAGAGCGCCGCAAATACTAAGCGGCCGTATTCGGCTGCTTGTCTTTTTTTGCGGGGGAACCCCTACCCCTGGTCCGCGGGGCCGGCATCACGAAAAGCGATCTCTGAGCCGGCGTGTTCTTGGCGATCGGTGATAGCTCGGGGTAGTGATCGAGTAGTGGGGAAGGGACATCGACCGGCTCGCCGGAGATCATCTCCGTCAACTGCAGGGCATTCACGACCGCCTGCCCGCGGAAGTGGTTGTTCGCGATCACATAGGTGGTTCGGCTCTGGCCGGCGATCCGCTCGATGCGGTCTTTCCACTTTTCCAGCTGGGGCTTCGTATAGAGGTAGTTGTACCGCGCCTGAACGCCGCTAAGCCCCCCCCGATTCGGATCGCGCTCCTCAAAGTTGAACCATTCCTGGTAGTTTCGGCCGTGGAGCCGTACGTAGCCGATCGGCGAGGTGGCATGAGAGGTGGGAGGAAGACACTGGTGCAGTTGTGGCTGATCGATGTTGCAAAAGCCGATTTCGTGCTCGATCAACAGCTTTAGAGCGTCCTCGGAATTCCAACCGGCGTGCCGCATTTCAGCGACCAGTGGATACTGCCGAAAAGCTTGCTTGAGCCGAAGAAGATATCTTCTGTTCTCGACGTTATACTTGAACGCCCAAGGAAACTGCATCAGCACGCAACCCAACCGCCCGTAGTCCACAAGCGGGGCGAGTCCGTCGGAAAAGCGTCTCACCTCTTCTTTTTCGAGGTGCTGCTCATGGGTGAATTCGCGATAAAGCTTGGCCGTAAACTCAAAGCAGGGCAAGCTCTCGACCTTCTTCGCCCAAACGAGCGACAGCTCGGGTCGCAAGGGCCTGTAAAAAGAAGTGTTGATCTCGATGACCGGAAAATACTGTGACAAATAAGCCGCCTGGTGGAAGCTTCGCGGCTGGTTCCGCGGGTAGACAACTCCCTTCCAGTCCTCGTAAGACCAGCCCGCCGGACCGACCCGGATGTTCGCTGGCAGCAACATGGATCTTCGCCTTTTATTCCCCTACCATAGAGTATAGTCTTGCAGCCCGCTCAGGTCAAGCAAGATCGAGGTCCAAGCACTAGCCCGCCTTTCTCACCACCTGACGGTCGAAGCACGCCATAGGCCCGCCATTACGGCGTTGCGCTTGCTCACCGTGCTCAACGTAGGGTTCAAAAATGTAGGGGCACGGCATGCCGTGCCCCCGCTCGCCGGGCGGCGCGCACCTTGTACTGACGGGTCTCTCACGCACTTCGCCTCGCCACGCGTCTTCCGAACGTCCGTGGGGGACTGCGGGGTGTGTGGGTTCACCGCCCAGCGCGGAGCCGCCCACGATGAGGTATTCAACTCGATTCCGATACGCGCCGTAGTGAGGCGCCTTCGCCCAGACAAGCATGGATGTCACCGATTGCCTCGATTGACGGGAATCGCGGTCTGGGCGGTCTGGGGCAAGATTGCCATTGCATGCATAGTTGGCTAAACGCCAAATATGCAAGAACAGCTGCTGCACTACCGTGAAGTGGTGGATTGACTGATGGAGGGATCTGGCCCCATACCTCCTCCGCGAGAAATGCGGGCCGGCGATCTATGCTTTCCGAATAGGCCAGACCAAGCGACTCAGGCCGTAGACGCATACGCATATCCAAAGGTCCGCGGCCAGCCCCCAGTCGAAGGCGAAAGGTTCGTGCCGCGCTCCGTCCGGAAGATAGTCCGCCAGCCCGTAGTAGATGGCGTTGCCAATCAGGATGCTGAGCAGTGAGCGCCGGAAACCGCCGGGCCAACGAAGGCGCATCCTCTCCTTTTGCTCAGGGACGCTCAACGTGTCTTTCCTCGCCGGGACTGTCAGGGATGGTTCTGTCAAAGCCACACCCCGACCCCCAGCTCGACACGGACCTCTTGCTGAATCGCGCGGCGCGAAAGGCTTTAGCCCCAATACCGTTCACTTATTGATGTTCGCGAAATACAGTGTAGGGGCGCAGCGTGCTGCGCCCGCTCTGGCAAGGCATTTGCTGTGTCCGAAAACAACACTATATTCTGCGGGTATCAATAAGCTGTCATTGCCCACCAGCCGACGGTCGAAGCACGCGATAGGCCCGCCATGACTTTGTTGCGCTTGTTCGCCGTGCTCAACACGGGGTTCAAGACTGTAGGGGCACGGCATGCCGTGCCCAAGGTTGCCGAGCAGCGCACGCCTTGTACTGACACGCCTCTCGCGCACTTCGCTTCGCCACCTGGTGAGAAAAACGGGCCAGGTGGCTGCTCGGGCGCTGTCGGGTTCGCCTCCGTCGTTGCCGTGTCAGGACCCGACTTGTCCTCTCACCAGCCGCTTCTCAATCAAGCCTAGCCCGAAATCAGCGGCCAGCGCCATGAGCGCGGCCGGCACGGCGCCGAGCAGCAACAGACCCGTGTTGACCGACTGGATGCCGCGGAAGATGAACTCTCCGAGGCCCCCCGCGCCGATCAGGGCCGCGATCGTGGCGATCCCGATGCCGCTGACGGTGGCCACGCGCAAGCCGGCCATGATCGTGCGAGCCGCCAACGGCATCTCGACGAGCCGCAGAAGCTGCCAGTCGGTCATACCCATCGCTTCCGCTGCTTGCCGAACGGAGCGGTCAACCCCCACGATCCCTGTATACGTGTTTCGAATGATGGGCAACAGAGCGTATAAGACCAAGGCGACAATAGCCGATCGTGGACCGACCCCCCCGATCCAGGGCAAGGGAATGAGAAATCCGAAAAGCGCCAAGCTGGGTATGGTTTGGGCTGTGTTGGCCACTCCCAGCACCCATCGTTTGAGGGCGGGCCGTCGAGTGAGCAGCACGCCTGCTGGAATCCCGATCAGCGCCGCGATGCCGATCGACAGCGCCACAAGCCACAGGTGCTCCAGGGTCCTTCCTGCTAACTGCGTTTGATACTGCTGAAGGTAGCCGAATAGGTTCACGATAGACACTCCAGAAAGGGCGCGGCGGCAGCGTCTCCCGACCGACGGAACTGCTCGGGCGTCCCCGACCAAACCAACCGCCCTCTTTCAAGAACGCCAAGCCGGTCGGCAAGCAGCAATCCCTCGCGTACATCATGGGTGACAAAAACGATCGTCTTACTAAGGCTTCCGCGGATAGTCAGAAATTCGCGCTGAATCTCGGCTCGGGTGATGGGGTCGAGCGCGCCGAAGGGCTCGTCCATCAGCAGGAAAGGCGGATCGGCGGCCAAAGCGCGCGCCACACCAACGCGTTGCCGTTGTCCGCCGGAAAGCTGGTGCGGATAACGGGCGCCAATCGGCTCCGCATCCAGTCCGACCTTTGTGAGTAGCTCGTCGGTGCGGCGCCGCACGTCCGGCTCGCTCCATCCCTCGAGCATCGGGACCAGGCCGACATTCTCCGACACCGTGAAGTGTGGAAAAAGGCCCACCTCCTGGATGACGTAGCCGATCTTGCGTCGCAGCTGAATGGGGTCCCATTCTTCCGTGCTCCTGCCTTCGACCAGGACACGCCCTTTGGTCGGCCTAAGTAGGCCGTTCATGAGACGAAGGGCTGTCGTTTTGCCTGATCCGCTGCGACCTAACAACACCAGTGTCTGAGCCGCTTCGACTTTCAGCGACAGGCCTGAGACGAGCGCTGTCTCGCCGACGCGATAGGTCACCTCTTCCAGGAGGATGGGAGCTGCCGGCTCGTCGGTCATGGACTCAATCCCGGAATTGTCCACTGTCGGTTTTCAGTCGGGTCCCCGGCAACGTTAGACTCCGCTCACCGGGTCAGAGCAATCCACTCTCTCCTGGGGCGCAATCGACCCTGGTCGATCCTAGCAGAGATTGAACAAATGGCCTTCTCTGCCGTTTTTGACGGTACAGCGGCGGGCGGATATGTTAAAACATAAATGATGGCACATGTTTTAGGGCAGATAGCTCGCGTCATCGTCGGGAGGCGTACTTTAGAAAACGAATTGACGAGACGGGCAGGTGCGTGGCTGATCTAAATTAGAATGAGTGTTGTGGAAGGCGAGATCTGATGAAAGTTCGAGTCTGCATTCTGCTCATTCTGACCGTAGTAAGCCTATCCGCCAGGAAGAACAAGGCAGTCGAGCGCTGCAATAATGCCGCGCGGGTCCTCGATGAAATCATGGGGGCTCGGGACAGCGCCATTCCCCGAGAGTTGCTTGGCAAGGCCCAATGCGTGGCCATCATCCCCGGCGTCAAGAAGGCTGGTTTAGGTTTTGGCGGGAAGTACGGCAAGGGCCTGCTGAACTGCCGCGGCAAGGACAACAAGGGTTGGACCGGACCTTCGACGGTTCGCATCGAGGGAGGGAGTTTCGGTTTGCAGATCGGCGGGAGCTCGACCGACGTGGTGCTGCTGGTGATGAATGAGCGTGGCGCGGAAAAACTCATTCAAAGCAAGTTTACGCTAGGAGGGGACGCCTCGGTGGCGGCCGGCCCGGTGGGACGGACGGCAACAGCTCAGACGGATGTCCAGATGCACGCCGAGATCCTGTCCTATTCCCGGTCGCGCGGCGTCTTTGCGGGCGTTTCGCTGGCGGGCGCCACCCTGCGGCCCGACCATGACGCCAACTTCAAGATTTATGGCCGGGACGTTGAGCCGAAACGGATCTTGAGCGGCGAAATACCCGCCCCGGCGTCGACCCGGAACTTGCTGGCCGCTCTGAACAAGTATTCGACTTCTAAGCACAGGTGAAAAGAGGAGGTCTTATGAAGGCCGAGGGAAGGAGATCTTGTAACCGGGTCGGCCGAGTGGCCGCTTTTTTGCCCCAGGTTGATTGGGGATCAGCCCTAGCTCGCTGCTTGGCTGCGATGGGAGCGACCCTCTTTTTGCTGGCCTTGACCAGCCCCGCGAAGCTCATGGCGGATTCACAAAGGGCTGCCCAGCGAGTGCGCGCGGCCGCCATGGTGCTTAGAGATACGCTTTCCGGAAGTGACCGGGGCATTCCCCACGGCCTGCTGAAGAGGGCGGAGTGCGTCGGGGTGTTTCCCTCGGTGTGGAAGGGGGCTTTGGGTTTCGGGGGCAAATACGGCAAAGGCGTGGTCAGCTGCCGCACGGCCGATCAGGGCTGGAGTGGACCGGCCACATTCCGCATCGAGGGCGGTAACGTCGGGTTCCAAATCGGCGGAAGTTCCACGGACCTCGTCTTGGTGTTCCTGGGCAAGCAAAGCATCCGAAAACTTCTGCGGACCAGCTTCACGATCGGCGTGGACGCTGCGGCCGCGGCCGGGCCGGTCGGACGCTCAGCGTCGGGAAACACGGACATCTTGCTACGAAACGAGATCCTGACCTACGCTCGCTCCCGCGGCCTGTTTGCGGGGGTCGCCTTCGATGGAGCGACGTTGCGTCCTGCCCACGGCGCCAATCGCAGCTTGTACGGCTTCGATGCCCGCGCCCGAGACATCCTGCGAGGGGACGTTCAGGCTCCGGCGGCGGCTGATGAGCTGTTGCGAATTCTGAGTCAGTACACAGCTGAGAAAAAGGCCGCTGACTAGGCGCCGGCTTCATTCCCCCGTTTTGTTCCCGCCACAACGGCCCTTCCCGCCGCGTTCACGCAGAGTCATGCGGACCGCACAGGCTGATCCGGGGTTAGGTTAATGTTGCAGACGACAATTTCCGGGTCCTAGCTACTTTCCGGCGCAAAATACGAGTACCGCTCGGGGCGGGGACTGTCACCAATTTCGCGCCTTCAAAGAATCAACAACTTACGGGCGCATCCGGACGCGAAATTGGCTGACTGTACCCAGGCGCCACGCAGTTTCTCCTTTTTTGCGCCGGAAAGTAGCTAGAATAGCTTGAACAAGAAAGGCATGGAGTTTACCGTCAATCGCTCGCAACTCGTTTTGGTCGAAGCCGACATCACTAAAGTCGCCGCCGATGCTATCGTCAACGCCGCGAACTCAAGGCTGGCAGGGGGTGGCGGGGTCGATGGGGCTATCCACCGTGTCGGCGGGCCTTCGATTATGGAGGAGCTGGACGAGATGAGACCCCGCGTTGGCCGCTGCGCGGCGGGCGACGCCGTAGTCACCGGCGCGGGAAGCCTGCCTGCCCAATACGTGATTCACGCCGTGGGTCCCGTTTTTCGAGACGGGCGTCACGGTGAACCCGAGCAGCTTGCTTCCTGCTATCGCACTGCGCTCCGGCTGGCCGAGGAGAAGGGTGCGCGAAGCGTCTCGTTTCCCTCCATCAGCACCGGCGCCTACGGCTACCCTGTGACCGACGCCGCGGAGTTGGCCCTGCGGACCGTCGTCGCTTACCTCAAGCAGCGGGACTGCCCTATCAAGACCGTTACGTTTGCGCTTTTCGGGAAGCCGGCCTACCAGGCGCATCTCGAAGCCGCCCGGCGCCAACTCGAGATCTAGGATCGATCCCCTGCCAAGGCCGCCGGCAGGGGACATCTTGCCCGTGGGTAATCAGCTGCGGCTGTATCTATCGTCGCTGGCCTATGTGTTGATGGCGGCGCTGAGGCGGCTGGGGCTGCAGGGCACGGTGTGGGCGCGGGCGCAGACGGAGACGATCCGGCGGGGGTCGGTCAAGCGGCATTTTGTGTGTAAATGAAGGTCCACTGAGAGAGGGGATGAAAGCTCCAGCGGTACTCCATGGTTTGCGACGTAGACTAAACAGCGGTAGGTGGAGATTTCCCCTCCGGTACTTCCATCGCCCGGGTTCTTCTCGTAAACTCCTTGTTCAAACGTTCCATAGGATTGGTCGTTCGTAAGACCGTCCAGTAGGTCGGGTCGAACTGAAAGAAGCGCAGCAAGGCATCGAAATCCTTCTCGATGACCACCACGGCACTCGGAAACGACTGGCCCCACTTGGCCTTGAACTCATGAAGGGCCGCTCGCGCTTGGCTTTCCTGGGGAGCATAGAAAATTTTGTTAAGGTCTTTGGAAAACTCTTCTCGTTCGCGCTTGCGCACCCGCCGGCAGGCGTTGGCCTTGGCGTGCTTCTGACAGTGTTGTGTTTGCGCCCGCGGAAAGTAACGGCCGAACAACTCCTCTAGGCCGGGCAGGCCGTCCCTAACGCCCAACTCCACCGCTTCGTGCCGCAGTCCGCGCTGCCGCGGATTGCGAAACACGCTCTCCCACAAATCCGTCTTTTCCCGATCGCCCATCTCGATCGCTAACACTTCGAAGCATTCGTTTTCTTCGCTCACAGCGAGCACAGCACAGAAACTTTGGCGGCTGACATGCCCGTTGATCCGTACCCGAAAGTTCGTGCCATCGATGTAGAGAAATTCGTAAACGGTGTCGGCTATATATCGGAGGATCCGACGCCAACTTCAGAGTATTTTGGGAGGTGCAGTCTAAATGCATGACGAGGACTCCAGCGCGAACTGGGCTGCCGAGGCGGCGGCAGTCTCGAAGCTCGCAAAGATCCACCTCGAGACTCGAGGCAAACTCCGTGATGAACTGAGTCGCTCCTTGACAAAGAATATCGACGAATCGCGAGAAAAGATTGTCGACGAGGCCACCGAAAAAATATCGAACACATTCAAGCGTCAGCTCGACCTGTTCGTCCAGGTGGAGCGTGAGTTGGTGCTGAACCTCAACGGAGTCCTCACAAGCAGGCATGAAATGTTTTTGCCACCTTCGAAGCCGTGGGATCTAGAACTGCATCCTCGAAGCGTCTGCAAAGGAAATGACGCCTCGGCCTCCTCGCTGGCAGTCGAACGAGACGGACCCTTCAGACTATCTTTGTCCGCGCCCCTCCGTTGGCAATGGACTTGAAGATCGCCTCGACGACCCTCATGTCGCGAAGCCCTTCCTCGCCGGTAGTGGTCGTGGGAGTACCGGATTGTATCGATTGGGCGATGGCTTTTTTGTGCCCCGCGCATTTCACCACATTGCCCGCGCCCCGCGCAGGGGCTTGACGGCGGTTTGCGCCACCCGCTCCCGAACGGTCGGGATGCCGAGCGGAGGTTGGCCGCCTCTGGGCTTGGGAATCCTCACCCGCCGCACCGGCTGAGGCCGGTAGCTCTTCGAGCGCAACTCTTCTTGCAGGCCTCGCAACCCCTCCCGGCGACCCTCGGACTCGATCTGCTGAAACGTCACGCCGTCCACTCCCGCCGCCCCGTCGTGGGCCTTCGCCGGCCGGTAGGCGTGCTCGAGCATGTCGCTGCGCCAGACCTTGTCCCCCAGCTGCTAGAAGCGGAACCTCGGCTCCTGGGGCTTGCGCACTCCTCCGGGAGAAGGGTCGTGCGTACCGGCAAGCCTGTCTTTTGGCGCGGCACTCTCGCTTTGCCCGCACCCCTCGCAGGGGCTTGCGCACTCCTCCGGGAGAAGGGTCGTGCGTTACCGGCAAGCCTGTCTTTTGGCGCGGCACTCTCGCTTTGCCCGCACCCCTCGCAGGGGCTTGCGCACTCCTCCGGGAGAAGGGTCGTGCGTTACCGGCAAGCCTGTCTTTTGGCGCGGCACTCTCGCTCTGCCCGCACCCCTCGCAGGGGTCGCTTGGAGATAAAGCTTCTTCGGCAAGTTGCGGATCTTCTCCGGCCTTTCCAGACTCCTGTCCATCGCTTGCCCTGCTCTGCTTCCGAAGCGTGCCGCAAGGCAGGGCCCTTCGCTCCCCCGGAGTTGCCCGGCTTCCCCGCTACTATCCCCGCATTTTTCACCAGCTGACGGTCGAAGCACACGATAGGCCCGCCATTACGTCGTTGCGCTTGCTCACCGTGCTCAACGTGCTGTTCAAGTACGCCTCCGCGCGCTGAGCGGCGCGCGCCTTGTACTGACGGGCCTCTCACGCACTTCGCCTCGCCACCTGGTGAGAAAAGCGGGCTATGGCCCTGTCCGACTTCCCGCCGGGTCCGCCCTCCTTGCCGAGGACGGCGGAGTAGCGAACTCCACCCGCCGGGACCTCCCTTTCCGCACGGCGGTCTCCCTGCGCCGACATGCCGTGCCCACTAGCCCGGCGGACCGAGCCGGTGCGCCTGCCGGTTGCTTCCCGGCTCGTGCGGCCTTCCCCGTATCTCAGGCCGGTCGGCGTCCGCGATTTCCCTTGCGAGGCCTGCTCCGGCTTACTGCGCGTTACGGCCTGCCGGCTTGCTCGCCCAGCTTTCCCTGGACTTTGTCACCAGGCTTCCGCCCGGCCGATTGCTCGGCCACGCTGCTCGTCAGCTTCCCTGCCTACCGACAACTACATAGGTGGGTTCCTCCCTCCCACAGGGTGTCCGCGCCGAAAAGGCGCACTGAGAAATGCGGGTTGATAGCCCGTCTTGAACAAGCGAAGCCGAGAGAAACTCGTCGATGTTCCGTGGGAGCTTCTGACCTTGCCAGGGGCTTGAATTCAGACAGGATGTCGTTAGTCAACGCGCGTAAGAGTATTCACATGGCATTTGGCGGAGCGCCCCGAGGATTTGTTCTCCGGCGATGCGATGACCCGTGCGATTGAAGTGTTGGTCCTTCCGAAAGTATGCCTCTTGGCCGGCAAGGAACGGTAATAAGTCAAGCACCTGCTGACCGGCTAGACACTCGGCCACGCGCTGATGCCGCTCAAGTCGTTTCGGTGACGCGCGGCTGGGATCGGCAGGTATTAATACGTAAAGAAGTTCGACCTTTTTCTCAGCTGCCAGTGCGGCCGTCGCGACTGTCACAGCGCCGAACCGAATCCAGGCCTCCTCCATCGACAAAGGTTTACGCGGAGTGCTTACGATTCTTGTTAAGAGCCGCATGCTGCCAACGAACACATGGCTTTCCCGAAGTAGAGGTATCCTCAAGTACCAGAGTCGAGGGTCGGGCGGAATTATGCCCTTGCCCTGATGGTCCTTGAGCAGGCGCAATGTCTCGACCCGGGTCGGCCCGCCGCGTTCATCAAGATCGAACCAGCGGTTCTGAGTAATGTCGGTGATATCATTGTCGGTCTAAATGGCAATGACGACAATTCGGGGGCTGAGGGCGAATCCCTCTCGCATCAGATAGGCATAGTAGCTGTCCGGGGAGTAGCCTGAGCGATACGCGGAGTTGATGACCTCGTAGCCGGTCCCCAGGCCTTCTTGAATCACGTGAACGAAGGTGTCCGCTAGAAAGTTGCCCCAGCCTAGGGTAAATGAATCACCACAGACAAGCACACGTTTCTTCAGGCGGGGTTTCTCTAACATCCCTGGGAAGACACCCCGATACCCTAGCTGATTCGTGTTATAGACGACATCGAACTCACGGGTCTTGTGACGGTAGGCCATCAGTGGCGGAAGGGTTATCGGTAGATAGCTGCTTGCGACGGCGGGGTAAGGGCGCCCCGAGAGCTCGCGATAGACCGTGATCGGGGGCCCAAACCGCAACAGCACAAACTCGCCAACGGTAATTGACACGCTGACCGACGCGATCACAGCGGCAGCCGCATAGAGTCGCTTATTGGTCGGCAAAGGCCTATTCCCACCTTCAGTTTGGAGACCGACTTGGCGTCGTCACGTAGGAAAGAATTCTAGGGTAGGTGCCCCACCCACCAAAGAGTATCGCTTTCTCCCTCGGTTGAGACCGTTCGTCGCCGCTTCGCTCCCAGCCATAGTTCATCCGCAAATCTTTGTTTCCTCGATAGTCACGACTCCCCCCAGACAGGATTCACTCGGGCTTTAGGAGCCTAGACAACGCGGTTTTTGCCGCGCTGTGATCGGGATCTATCGCAAGAACGTCGTGGTAGGCGCGTATTGCCTCTTCTCGCCTCCCATACTGCTCGTACGTCCGGCCTAGCAAGACTCGAGCATGAATATCCCCGGGTTCGACCTGGACCGCCTTTCTGCCGTACGCGACAGCCAGTTTCTCGTCTCCCATCTGCCGATAGGTGTCCGCCAGCACACGAAGGGGCCAGGAACTCTCCGGAAAGAGCGAACTCGTCTCGTTCAATTCCTCGACGGCCCTTTCGGATTCCCCTAGGTTCCGGTAGACGACTGCCAAGTGGACCCGAGCAGGTAGGTCCCTTGGGTTGATTCGCAAAGCCTCTTGATAAAGCCTCACCGCTTCATCGCTGTTCCCACGCTCCCTGGAGATATCCGCCAGCACTCGAACAGGACGGGACCTCCCGGGCGCGAGTTGTATGGCCGTCTTAAGCTCGTCAATAGCATCCATCGTTTTCCCCTCGGACTTCAGGGCCATGGCAAGGTCCACTCGAGCGCTCAAACAGCCGGCCAAAGCAGCTTGGCTCAGGTGGGGTTGCCCCTCGTCTTCACACAGCTCAACCGCTTTGTCAAGTCGCCCCTCTTTCCGATAGAGGGACAGTAAGAGTTTGTACTTTCGGGTCTTGTATTTTTCCGGCAGATCGATAGCCGATATGGACGCGTGGGCCTCGGCCGCAGTCAAAGGTTTCACGCGCTTGAGAAGCCGTACCTTAATGTTGCGGTATGGTTCTTTGAATTCACCAACGACTTTGTGTGCCTGGGCAAACTCGAGTGGTGGCGATTGGAGGAAGCGGACCGCAGCGGTGCGATAATTGACGCGGTGTTTTCTCTCAGAGACAGGTCGGGTGGAGTGTACCAAGTAGTCGCTTTTGAGTAGCGCCGAGAAATGGAAGGGTTGAGCCCAAGTATTTGTCCCGGGGCTAACTAACACTAGTTTGGAACCAGGCCAGTACTTAACTCCGTAGTAGTGGAACCGAGGGGGTCGCCCGATCTTTATGTATCCTAGTCTACAGGGTCTGCTCCCGTGGCAGTCGGGATCTCCCAGCACGGCCGCCAGGATCTCTCGCTCCGGCGAATCTCCTTTTCGAAGGCTCCTCTCACTCGCAGAAACCGGACGCGGGCAGAAATCCGAGTATCCCTCGTCCGGGCAGACCCCCAAGTACACGGCGGCGGGGCGGATCCACGGGCAAGCACCCAACGTACCTACCGTCAGGTTCACCGATCCCACGGCAAGACACAGTAGACTCAGACTCGTGGCGAGCCAGCGAGACCGCACCTCGACAATCCATACGACCGACACAACCGCCACGACGGGCAGGACCTGCGCCACGTACATCCAGTGAAGCACAGACTGAAGGCTCAAGAAAACGAAACTGCTAATCGCGGTTACCACCAATATCCACCGGTCAAGCTTTCGGCTGAAGATTGCAGCGACCAGTCCAATGACGAAGAACAGCACCAGGACGTTCGAGAGGGCCATCGGTGCGGTTCTTGCGTACCATATCGACGAAGCCTCAACGTGAGGGAAGCCACGCGCTACAATTCCCGAACCCCTGATTTCGCTGGCCTCAGAAATGCTCTGATAGAGCGTGAGTATACGTTGGCCAAGGGTGAGATACTAGGACAGCACTATCGTTAGAAAAACCGCCGCAGAGGGGATAAGCCCGAGGAGCAGAAAACGGAGTTGCCTTCGCCACCTCCCCCACCGCCGGAATTCTCCTCCGCGCTCACCACGAAAGCTCGCCGCTACACTGAAAAGTGCGGGCGCGCCCGTCATCCAGACAAAGTGAGGATGAACCAGCAAACCAACGGCAACGGAAGCGCCGAACAGCCACGCACTCTTCCCCGTGCGGGAATCAACCAAGACGAGCAAGAGCCAGACACTCAAGGCTCCAAAAGCCACCAGAGCGAATACCGGCAAGAAAGTGTGGGATAAATGGACCACAGGAGGATATGTCGAAGCCCGGAATGCCGAGAGCTAACCCACCTTTTGCTCTTCACAAGCCGGCCGATTTTGTAAACCGAAAGAATCAATACGGGATAGAGAGCACTATTAATTGCAAGTGCCGCACTCTCCGATCGTCCAAACAGCAGCACAAAAGGCGCCGCGAGGGTCTGGTATAGAGGAGGCCGACCACCATGAGAAGTCTCTGCTAACAGGCCCATCGGCCTGTGGAAGAGGTCGGCAGGTACTCCGTCTACGAATCTCAACAGCCCCGCGAGGCGAGCGTAGCCGTCGCCAGCGTAGCGAGGAAGGGGATTGACAATCGCCCAGACGGCTGTAAGAATCACCATGGTCGCTGAAAACAGAACCAGGGCAACCCTCTCCTTTAACTCCTTTTACCAAATGAGACCTCCCTGGTGGTTTGCCCACGGAATCCAACAAAGAGCGTCGCTTAGCCGCAAGATCCGATAAGCCCAGCGTGGGGTAAACAGATTAAGCAGGTGCGGGGGGGAAGACTGTTGTTCGGGTTGAAACGCCAATTCTTGTAGGAATCAGCCACGAGCGAAAGTCTTTCTGGGATAGGGTTGGTTGCGCACTTGCTTCCTCATGCCATATTGGCAGTACCTTTTGGAGTGAAAAACCACCGCCTCAAGGCGGTGGCTACGGTAACGGACTGTAAGTCCTGTTCCGGCCGGAGACCGGCAAGATGAGTCCCGCACCAAGCGGGCTTCAAGAAGTAGACGGACTCAGCCGTCTACTTGGAAATCTCGTCCTGCTCCACGTTCTGCTCGGCGATGTACCGCGCAATCACTTTGTCGGTTACATTCCCCGAACTGCGGCAGAAGTATCCTCGCGCCCATAAGTGCCGCCCCCAAAACTGCTTCTTCAAGTGCGGAAACTGCGCCAGAAGATGGTGCGCCGTCTTGCCTTTCAACCATTGCAGCAACCGGCTGATCGTCACTTGCGGTGGGATCGACACCAACAAATGCACGTGGTCCTTCGACACGTGCCCCTGGAGAATCTTTACGTCATGCCGCCCGCAAATGTCCCGCATCAAATCGCGCACTCGTAGCGCCACTTCCCCCGTCAGTGTCGACCGCCGGTACTTCGTTATCCACACCAAGTGCAAGTGGATCTCGAACACCGTGTGCGCGCCGCGTCGGCAACGCGACCTGGTCGTGGCCCTGGTCGTCGAACGCTTGCTCGCTCCCTGTTCCCAACTGGCCCCCGCCCGGCTGTGGTCCCACTCCACGCTGGCCCGGCAACTGGGGGTCGAAGACGCCGACGAGAACGACCTCTACGAAGCGCTGGACTGGCTGGGGGCGCGCCAGCGCCGCCTCGAAACCAAGCTGGCCAAGCGGCATCTCGCGGAAGGCGCCACGGTGCTCTACGACGTCTCCCGCAGCTACTACGAAGGGCGCCACTGTCCGCTGGCGGTCTTTGGCCACAGCCGCGACGGCAAGAAAGGCAAGCCGATCATCGTCTACGGCGTGCTGTCGGACCGCGCCGGACGGCCCCTGGCGGTCGACGTCTATGCCGGCAACACGGCCGACCCGACGACGCTGCCCGATCAAGTCGCCAAGCTGCGCCGCCGCTTCGGGTTGTCGCGGGTGGTGTTGGTGGGCGACCGCGGCTTGTTGACCCAGACGCAGATCGATCAGCTCCGCCAGCATCCCGGACTGGGCTGGATCTCGGCCCTGCGCAGCGGCTCGATTCGCGAGTTGGTCGCCGGCGGTTACTTGCCGTTATCCTTGTTCGACGAGCAGAACCTGGCCGAGATCCGCTCGCCCGACTATCCCGGCGAGCGGCTCATCGCCTGCTATAACCCGTTGCTGGCCGACCAGCGGCGGCGCAAGCGCGAGGAGCTGCTGGCGGCCACCGAGAAGGAGTTGGAGCGCATCGCGGCCGAGGTGAAGCGGCGCACCCGCACGCCGCTCACGGCCGACCAGATCGGCCTGAAGCTGGGCCGGGTGCTGAACCGCTACAAGGTCGGCAAACACTTTGCGACCGAGATGGCCGACGGCGTGTTCGCTTGGTCGCGCCGCGAGGAGTCGATCCAACGCGAAGCCGCCCTCGACGGTCTGTATGTGATTCGCAGCAGCGAAAAGAAGCGCGCTTGTCGGCGGCCGACACGGTGCGCTGCTATAAGAGCCTAGCGCAGGTCGAGCGGGCGTTTCGTTGCCTGCAGGGGGTGGACCCGCGGCTGCGGCCGATCTTTCACCGCACGCCCGAGCGGGTGCGAGCGCACATCTTTCTGTGTCTGCTGGCCTACTACGTGGAGTGGCACATGCGCCGCGACCTGGTGCCGCTGTTATTCGCGGACGAGCAACTCGAGGCCGACCGACCGCTGCGTGACGCGGTGGCTGCGGCGCAGCCCTCGGCGGCGGCGAAGAAGAAAAAGGCCACCCGCCTCAGCACCGACGGCCTGCCCCGGCACAGTTTCCGGACCCTGCTCGACGCCCTGGCCACGCGCTGTCAAAACACCTGCCGCGTCGCAGGCAACGAACCCAGCGCCACCTTCGAGCAACTCACCGCCGCCACGCCGCTTGCAGCAACGCGCCTTCGAGCTACTCGGCCTGTAGCCAGAACCGCTAACCTCGCCCACTGCCTTTCTGCCGTGGAATCAACACTTTACCGCCTGCAGCCGCCTGGAACTTCGGTTTAGACTATCCGTCCCTACACTCCATGCCCGATTCGGGTTGTTCAACAACAGAAGCGGGCCTGGAAGCGCCGAGGTCCGTGCTGCGCGATCTTCGAGGCCCCCCCGGCAGCCCGGGGAGTCGTTGAGCGAGAATAACAAGTAGGACCTCGCGAGCAAAATGTTGCTGTCAAGGCAAACTGTTCAGCGCCAATAGACGATGGGGATTCCGGGTAGATACGGTATCACGCTGTTGGCGCTGTGTCTTTTCCTAACGGCCCGCTTCGCGGCCTGGGGCCAAGAGAGTTCAACATCAGCCCCTCGCTTCCCGACCGGACCCGAGGTGGGCGAACGAATCCCGGCTTTTGCGGCTGTTGATCACAGGGGCCGGCAGCAAACGTTCGACCGCCTCAAGGGACCGCGCGGCTTACTACTCCTGTTCAACCGCTCCGCGGATTGGTGACCGTTTTGCAAAGGCCAACTGGTCCAGTTGGAACGCAGGCGCAGGGATTTCGAAAGGCAAGGCTTCCAGGTAGCCGCCCTGAGCTTTGACACCGTAAAGACGCTCAGGCACTTCTCCGAGCGAGTGGGCATCCACTATCCTTTGCTCGCGGATCCGGAATCCAAGGTGATTCGCGCTTTTGGCCTCTTGAACGAGACTGTTCCGGCGGATCACCCTTTCCACGGGATTCCCAACCCCGGAGCCTATCTGATAGACGAAAAGGGAGTCGTTCAGCAGAAATTCTTCGAGGAGCAATACAGTGACCGCTTCACGGCCGGTCACATGCTGGTCCGAGCGCTCGGCCGAGACGCCGACGGTTCCCGGGTCGAGCAGGAAACCGATCACCTCTATTTGACGACCTCGTCGAGCGACCAGATGGTCAGGCCGGGAAACCGAGTCGCCTTGGTGGCCGAAGTTGATCTCAAGCCCGAGATGCACGTGTACGCGCCCGGGGTGGAGGGGGGGTACATTCCGGTCGAATGGGAAATAGAGGCAGTCAAGGGATTGGTGAACTGCTCGGCGCTCTATCCCGAAGCGGAGACGCTATACCTGCCTGCCATCGATGAGACGGTTCCCGTCTACCAAGGCTCGTTTCGGATCGTTGCCGATCTGACGTTGGGCATGCAGGAGGACCTAGAACCCCTCCTCAACTCGGACGGTGACCTTGTTGTCAACGGATCCTTCCGCTACCAGGCTTGCGACGACAAGATGTGCTACCTACCTTCGACGGTGCCGCTGGCGTGGAGGTTCAAAGTCGAGCCGCTCGATCGGACACGCGTGCCTGAGGATCTGCGGCGGGGGAAGCGGGCTCGGTAAGACGGTTGGGGCATGGCGTCGTTTCAGGCGTTCAAAGAAGTGAGATACCAAGGCTAAATTTTGGCTGGACTGATGCAACTTGCAGGTCTGTTTAGAGCATGTTGATGTTCAGACAAACCGGAGGCTCTCCGTGCCCTAGTAACCCATGGCAAAAGTCGTGCAAGAGCGAACAATGGGGACTGCCACCAATTCGCTCCCCGTCACGGCCCTCGAAACAAAGCACTTTGCGTGAAGCGAATTGGCTGGCTGTACCCGATTTTTCGCGACCTTCACTTCTACCACGGGCTGCTAGCTTTACAAGTTACTGAATAAGAAGGAGAAAATACAATGATGACCCAAACCATCGGGACCTTCGAGCGAACATAGAGCGGGCCTTGAGGTCTTTGCAAGGGTTTCGTCATCTGCCCTCGGAGCTGCAGGCCTTGCGATACCTGGTTCCTGGAGGCGCCGTTCCCGAAGTATCCCTTCGTTATAGAGACGATAACCGCAAGATCCGCCGAAGTGCCTCGGCCGACTACTGGAAACCCGCCTCTTGTCAGGCCGTTATCACCTACGAAACGGAAGGAAAGCGGACTCCTGCCGTTCAACGGCTGAAACCGCCCAGTGTTCTTACTGCCGAGCTGTTCCGGCCCATTCGAATCAAGGGTGAAAGGCTCTCTCAAACGGTTCTTGATCAGCGGCGGTAGTCGAGGGCACTGACTCGAGGAACCCGCTCCACAGAAGCTGGGTCCACTCGACGAACGTAGATTCCGTAGGCTGAAGTCGAAGTTGTGTTTCCTTTCCGGTTAAGGTAACAGCATGGTTTGGCTGGGAGTGGCGATCACCGCGGCTGCGGCCCTCTCTCTATTCGCTGCGTACTGGCGCAGCGCGAAGACAGGACCCTATGCCGCCTACGGTTGGATAGGCCTCAGTGTAATCGCCGCGGCGGAGATGGCGCTCTACCTCGAAGTGAAACCGGTTGCCGTCTACTTCACTCCCATCGTTTGGACTGGCTATATCATGGCTATCGATGCCGCGGTTTTCAGCCTCCGCGGGCGATCACTGCTTCGCACCGAGCCCCAAGCCTTCGTTTGGATGGCCATCCTTTCCATCTTCTTGTGGCTCGTATTGGAGGGCTACAACATTCGGCTGCGAAATTGGACCTACATCGGACTCCCTAGGAATTTCGTGGCCCGCTACGTCGGCTATGGCTGGTCCTTCGCCACGATATGGCCGGCCTTGCTCGAAACAACCGAGTTTCTGCTAGCTACCTGTTTTAGAGGATGGCCTTCCGCCCCCGAGCCTCCCGTTCCGCGCAAGACAACCGGTCCATGGATCGTAGTAGGGCTGGCGATGGTAACGATCCCTCTGCTTGTTCCGCTCGATTGGGGCGTTTACCTATTCGGCTCGGTCTGGGTGGGCTTCATTGTGCTGATCGATCCGCTGAACTATCGCGCCCGGCGGCCAAGTGTGTGGGGCGATATCTCGGAAGGGTCCTGGGGGCGACTGTGGGCGTTGATGCTGGCGGGAGGCATATGCGGAATCTTTTGGGAGTTCTGGAACTATTGGGCGGAAGGCAAGTGGTGCTACATCTTCCCCATCCTCGAGCAGTGGACCATCTTTGAGATGCCCGTAGTGGGATATCTGGGGTTTCCTGTTTTCGCCGTCGAGGTCTTCGCCCTCTATGTCTTTGTGGTTTCGTGGCTCGAACTGCCCTTCTACGAGCCACGGTGAACACGGGCAACCTTTCCCCTCCCCATCAGCCATACGCGCGCCCGTTCACGTTGCGCACGCCGCCGCTTCTCGCGTCTAGCCTTCTCCGGCGCTCGGCCGCCTCCAAGGGCCTGGGGTGGGCCACAGCGGACCGCCTTGGCGGCACGCCTCCTCGCCTTGCGAAGATCCCGTAGCGCATGGCTCGGCGGTCGTTTTGCCGAGACTTGCGGCCGTTGTCGCAGCCAGTCACACCACTTCCAAAACCTCACTTCCCTCATTCCACGCAACTTACCGTACCTGGCCCACTGGAATCCCCTAACCCAACATACCCTGGAATTGGAGCCTCTGCTCCCGCGAAAGGAATAATAATCATGACTACAAATGCGCGCATTAAAGCTAATCGTAAGAACGCAAAGAAATCCACCGGTCCACGCACCGAGGACGGCAAAGCCCGCGTGGCGAAGAACGCTCTTAAACACGGACTCCTTGCCCGCGATACCGTCCTGCCCGGCGAGGACCCCGCCGACTTCGACCGCCAACTCTCTGCCCTCGAAGCCGACCTCCAACCCGCCAACTCGCTCGAATTCGAACTCGTGCGCCAGATCGCCGACTCGCAATGGCGCATGCGCCGCCTCACGCGCTTGGAGACCGGCTTCATAGCCGCTGCCGTCGACGACACCCGCCGCCACGCCGAAAAGCACCGTCCCGACACCTTGCTCCCCGGCTACGACGGCCAAACAATGCTCTTAGGCTCAGCGATGCTCGATCGCACCCAGGCCTTCGTTCACCTGGCCCGCTACGACGGACATCTCAGCCGCCGCTTCTTCCTCGCCGTCAAGCAACTGGCCGACCTTCGCCGCGACGAGCGCAAGGCCCGCGAGGCCCGCTCCGCCGCCGGTTCCCACACCCCCGCCGATCCGGACGCCTACCGCGGCCGATACGTCCCGGCCCAGGCCCCACCGCCGATCGACATTCCACGCCCCACGGCCGGCCGCATCGGCTTCCGAGCCTCTGGCCAACCGGCCCCAGAAGCCGCTCTCTCGAAGATGAACGAAAGAGCCGCCCCCGTCAGGGCGCGGGCCCCACAGGCCGCATTCACACAAACGACCAAACAAACCCAACGCCGCCCAACCCCCATGAAATCAACGTCTTCCAGGGACGAACCCTGTAGCGAAGATCTTGCCGTTGAGATCCGCGGCCTTTCCGCTCTCGCACACCCTCGCAACAAGCGAATCGGAGCCGCGAACGCAAGTGAGCGGTCATAACGAAATTGAAAAAACCGGGGACTGTCACAAGCGGCGTCCCGGAAGTCACTTAGAATCAGTGGCATTTTGAGCCGTGGTTGACTGTCCCAAGGTTTTTTCACACACCCGCCAGTGAGCGGTCATAACGAAATAGTCGCTCAGACACATGGCCTGTCACTGGCTTTGTGGCGCACGCATTCTTGCGTGCCGTGTCGCCATTCGTGGCGACATCGAGTCCCGTGGTGGCCGACGCTTTCAGCGTGCCGCGTCGAGACTCCGCTCGACGCCTGGGAGCGGTTCAATCACCAACGACCAAACAAACCCAATGCCGCCCAACCCCCGTGAAATCAACGCCTTCCAGGGACGAACCCTGTAGCGCAGATCTCGCCGTTGAGATCCGCGGCCTTTCCGCTCTCGCACACCGTCGCGACAAGCGAATCGGAGCCGCGAACGCGTGTTAGGGGCGGCGCGAGGTGGGGCGAAAATCCAGTGACACAAGAGATGGGTACCGGCGGAGGATGGGGAGCCGCGAAGCGGCGCCGGAATTGAGCCTAGGGTGGAGCCGGAACGGCGGAACCCTAGCCCGCTTTTCTCACCAGGCACCGAGCGCGCTCTACTCGACATAGAGCAACTCGTTGCTGGAAAGCAGCATCTGGCACATACTGGCAAGGGCCATCCGGGAAGCTTGCTCCGGGGAGACGTTGCCGAGCAGATATAGTTTTTCTTGCTTTTCGAGGTGGGCGCGGCCGATCTGCTCTTCGGCCTCGCTGGGCTTTCTCGAAAGCGCCAGCAGGTAGGCCGATGCAATCTTGCGGGTCGGTTCCCTGCCAGGGGCCATTTGGCTGACCCGTTCGGCCATGTGTTGCGCTTGCTCCAACAGGAACGGGCCGTTCAGCTGGGCCAGCGATTGCAGAGGCGTGGACGAATTGATCCGCCGGTTGCAGTTGGTCTGAATGAGCGGATAATCGAAAACCTCAAGAAAGCTCAACGGGTAGTTGCGTCTGGAAAGAATGTAAAGACTGCGGCGCCACTTGTCGTCGGGGTTTTCGTCGGAAATCATTTGAAGGCCGTCCGAGTCAGGTTTCAGGGGGATCGCTGGCCCGCCCATGGTTTCTCGGTCCAGCTTGCCACTGGCTTCCAGAAGCGAGTCACGAATCACCTCCGCCTCCAGACGCCGCAGGTTCATGCGCCAAAGCAGCCGGTTTTCCGGGTCCGTGGTCCTTGCCGCGGCGCGCTTCCCGTCGGCCGGCCGGCGAGAAGATTGGCGGTATGCGGTCGAGGTCATCATCATTTTGTGAAGCCGCTGCATGCGCCAACCGTGTTCCATGAAGTCCACGGCCAGCCAATCCAGTAATTCAGGATGGGTTGGGCGAGCGCCTTGCCGGCCGAAATTCTCGATAGTTTCGACGATGCCTCTGCCGAAGCGGTGGTACCAGATTCGATTGACCATTACGCGGGCGGTGAGCGGATGATCCCGGTTCGTCAACCAGCGGGCCAATGCCAGCCGAAGTCCGCTGGTTTCGCCCTTGACGGGGCGAGGACGCACAAAATCCGATTTTCCGGGGGGGCTCAGCACCGTCAAAAACCCTGGTCTCACCCTGGGGCCGGGTGACTCGACTGCGCCTCGCTGTAAAAGTCGAATTGACGGCGGCGAGCCGACATCCCAGAGCGCTTGGACCTTCCCAAACGAACGCCGGTAACCCTCGAGCGTCTTGATTTTCTCCTCAAAATTCTCCCCGGCCTGTTTGTCCTCCTCGGTCAGAACCTTGTCTACTTCCTCGGGAGTAACCTCCAGTTTTTCCCCGAATTTCTTGAAAAGGAACTCCTGAACCTCGTTTCGCTCCTCTTCCTCTGTTTCGAGAGCCGCTTTCGTGTCGACCCGAATCTCTTCGGGCAATTCCTGGAGCTTGGTATCGAGCAGACGTTCCTCGTAGGGGCGCCGCAAGCGGGCCAACTCCTCCTTCAACTTTTCCAGCGGGCGGTCAATTTCAGCGTTGTGACGAGCGATTTCTTCCTCGTCCGGCTTCGAGACGTTAGGCAAGAAACGGTTCTTGGGTTGCTTCCAATCCGTTGGGTTGTAGGCGGCGGTGAACAAGGACAGGAATCGATAGTAGTCTCGCTGGGGAATGGGATCGTATTTGTGGCTATGGCAGCGAGCGCACCCTAGGGTTAGCCCTACGAGATTGGTCGACACTTTCTCCATCAGGCCGAACAGGACGTCGTAGCGCTCTACCAGCAGGTTGACGATATCCGCGTCGGTACGGTCATAGACGCTGCGCAGATACCCGGTGGCGGTCAACAGTTCCACGATTTCAGGCGTATACTTTTCGGCTGAGCGCCAGTCCACCAGCTCGTCGCCCGCAAGTTGTTCGGTGAGGAAGACATCGTAAGGCTTGTCGCTGTTGAACGAGCGTACCACGTAGTCGCGATAACGCCACATACCCTCGAGAAGTTCGTAGGTTTCGGGCCCGGCGTCAAAGCCAGTGATGTCGGTGTAGCCGGCGGCGTCGAGCCAATGCCGGCCCCAGCGCTCGCCATAGTGGGGAGATGCCAGCAAGCGGTCGATCAATCGTTCGTAGGCTTGCGGCTTCGTGTCGGCCAGGAACGCATCGATTTCTTCCGGGGAGGGCGGTAGTCCGATCAGGTCCAGGTAAGCGCGCCGCATGAGCGTCACTTTCGGCGCGTCCGGCGAAAAACTCAAGCCCTTGGCTTCGAGCTTAGAGAGCACGAATTTATCGATCGGGGTGCGAACACGTCTCTGGTTCTTCACCTCGGGCACAGGTTGCGCGACCGGCTTGCGGAACGCCCAGTACAGCCGATCCTGCTCGGTGATCGGCGGCGCCTCTGCCGCGGAGAACGTTTCCCGCTCGCTCCCGGCCTGCTCGGAGCGCACGTTGAAGCGAGCGGTGTCAATCCAATTCCGCAGGGTCCGAATCTGTGTTTCGTCGAGCGGCTCTCCGGCTCCCGGAGGCGGCATGGCACGGCTCGAGACTTTGCGGATCAGGATGCTTTTATCCGACCAGCCCTGTAAGATCACGGGGCCGTTGGTGCTCCCTTTTAACAGGGACTCGAGCGTTTCGAGACCCAATCCGCCCATTGGTTCCCCGCCGGCATGACAGGCTACGCAGCGGGACTGAAAAATGGGCAAAATATCCCTTTCGAAACGCGCCAGCTCCTCCGAGGAGGCCACCGCGACGAGAGCCGTTTCATCCGAGAGAGCGCCGCCCTCGATCCACCGTCGGATCGTTTCGATTTCCGCATCGCCAAGGGTTTGCTTGAAGGCCGGCGGCGGCATTTCTCGCTTCGACACACGCTGGTAAAGCAAGCTGTTGTCCGGGTCCTCTTTGACTATGACGGGCCCGTTGTGGCTGCCTTTGAGCGCTGAGCGCGCCGTGCGCAAATCGAGACCGGCCATCGAAGTGCCGCCGTGACAACTCAGGCAGTTAGCGGTGAAGATCGGGAGCACATCTCGCTCGAAGCGCGGCGTCTGGCCCCAAGCCGCCATGGCCAAGCAGGCGGTCAGTCCGATCAGCACCGCGAGCCGTCGGCGGAGTATCGACACGGGATTCTCTTGTCGCTCAGGCATTTTGTGGCGGCTTCTTCACCAGATCTCCGACAACCTCGGCGCCGGTTACAGTCGCGTCGCTTGCCGTTTGCTCTCGGCCTTCGAACGGATAGGTGAGGCGTTTGTGATCGAGACCCAACAGGTAAAGCAAGGTGGCTTGCAAACTCGGCACGCTCACCCGATTCAGCGTGGACTTATAGGCGAACTCGTCGGTCTCGCCGTAAACCAGCCCGCTCTTGAATCCTCCGCCGGCCAACCAGAGGCTGAAGGCGTTGCGATTGTGGTCCCGGCCTTTGCCATGCTGGCTGGTTGGCAGGCGGCCAAATTCGCCGGCCCACATGACGATTGTGCTGTCGAGCAATCCGCGGCCTTTCAGATCCTGGATGAGAGCGGCGGATCCCTGGTCCGTCTTGGCGCAGATGGGCGGCAGAGTCTCTTTGGTGTCCTGATGCGTGTCCCAGGGCTGGCCCTTGCCCGGGAAGATCTGCACGAAGCGCACACCGGCTTCGACGAGTCGCCGGGCCATCAAACAGCGCGTGCCATAGCTCGCCGTAACCGGATTGTCCAGCCCGTAGAGCTTCTTGGTGGCCTCGGATTCGTCGGATAAGTCCAGCACTTCGGCGGCGGCAAGCTGCATCCGCGCCGCCAACTCGTAGTTCTGAATCCGTGCTTCCAATTCAGACTCGCCCGGGTGATGGCGCAAGTGTTCCGCATTGATTTTGGCCAGATAGTCCAGGCTCTCCCGCTGCACGCCCGGCGGCACGGGCACGGGTGGATTGAGATGGTGCACGGGCGTGCCGCTCGAGGCGAACTCGACGCCTTGATAGAGCGCGGGCAGCCAACCACTGGACCAGAGGATCTTGCCCAGGGTGTGGTAGCCTTCCGGGTCGCGGAGCACGACGTAGGCGGGGAGGTTCTGGTTTTCGGTTCCCAGAGCGTAGGTGATCCAGGAGCCGATCACCGGCCGTCCGGCGAAAATGTTGCTCGTGAGCAGCATGTTCAGCCCCTCGGGATGATTGTTGTGCTCGGTGTACATCGACCGCACCAGACACATCTCATCCACCACGGTGGCCTGATGGGGAAGAACCTCGGAAAGCTCCATGCCGCATTCGCCGTGGCGCCGAAACTCGAAGGGGGTAGGCAGCAAAATGTTCGCGTTGTTAGGTTGGTGGATTTCGACTCCGTCCGGATGGGGCTGGCCGGCACGCTTCGTGAGTTCCGGCTTCGGGTCGAACAAGTCCATCTGGCTGGGGCCGCCGTTCTGGACCATCTGAATGACGGCCTTGGCGGGGCCGGGGAAATGCCCGGAGCGCGGCTGCAGATTATTGTAAAGCTGTCGATCAGGCCCCCGCTCCGCCGCCAACAGCGAGTCGGAATGCAACAGGCTCTTTAGCGCCAGGCTGCCTAGGCCCAGGCCGGACATCTCGAGCAGCTTTCGCCGCGACACCAACCTGGCGAGTTGAGAGAACTCCTCTTTACCGGAGGGCATGATTGTCACCTCTTTTCGGCCACTCGTTTCGAGGCCGGTTCGACGGTAAGTATTATAGGCCGGGTGGGCGCCCAGCGGTTGCCCACTTGGGCCTCCACCGAAAACTCATAGGAACCTAACGGCGCGTCTTCGTCCGCGTCTAACTGTATTTTACTCTCATCTCCCTCACTTCCGGCGAGTTTGAACGCGACTCCCGCAGGCAGGCCTTTGGCGACAATGTTCGTGCCCTGAGGACAGTTTTCGGCCGTGATCGCAAGGGTGGCCGAGCCGCCCCGCGATAAGCTCAGAGTTTGGGTCTCGGCCGAGAGACGGGCCTCAAACGGCTCAACCACCGTCATCGTGATCTGCGGCAGCGGACGGCGAACAAAGTTCCACAGATCGAGCAGCGGCCCCATCGTAATGGTCGTGTGGGCTTCTACAAGTCGACGGGTCGAGCTTGATAGCTCCGCGGTCGGCACGCTCAGTACTCGAATCGGATAGGTTCCCGCCGGAAGCGAGGCGGGCGTTTGAATCCGAAAAGCGATCTCCGGAATGATCATGGCTGCTCCGTCGGCGCCCGGTTCGAAACGCTGGTCGGACCTGAATGCACCGCGCGGCGCCTCGACGCCCGCAGGCAGGTCTTCAAACCACACCGACACCGCGCCGTCAAACCCCTCCTCGCGGGCCATATGGACTTTGATTTCAGCCCAGCCGCCGCGGGCGACTACAAAGTTCTGCGGCGTGGTGAAGGTTTGAAATCCAGGCCGTTCGCTGCGCACCTTGAGCCGATATGGGTAGCTCGGGCCGCCGCGTACGAGGCGGTCTTTGACCTCCAGCCACAGCGGTCCATCTTGTGCCGGCGTGTAAAACAAGCTGCTGTCGGGGTTGCCGATCAAGGCTCCGTGGCCGGCTACTACGTCATCGTTTTCCGCTAACCGCTTACCGCCGGCGTCCCGCAGCGTGAGCACGGTATCCAGATAGGGAAGGCCGAGTTGCGCCGCCAGGGTCCAGAAATGAAGCGGCCGGCCCGCGACGCCCTCGATTCGGTATACGTCCTTCTCGCGCGGCTCGTCCAATCCGCCATTGATCGCGTAGCCGCCTCGGCGCCAATCGGCTTGGTCGGCCTCGGCCTCGCCGTACTCTTCCCCCTCACTCAGCTCGATCGCAGGCCCCTCGACCGTTCCCTGTGGGCCGCTCGCCCACAGACGCCACAATCCCGGCCGAGTTTGGGCCGGGATCGTAAAACGGGCTTCCACGAAGCTCGGCGCCGCCCGCACGACTCTTCCCTCCAAGCGACCCAGTTGCTCGGCGGTGGGAGGATCGGGGCGGAAGTGGATAGGCTTCGTGTAGGGGTAGGTCATGCGAATTTGTTCCGCAGCCCGCATCTCCGTGAGATACACTTCTTCGACCAGACCGAGGCCCGTGCCGACAAGTTTGATAGTGGTCGTGCCCCCGACGGCCGCACCGAGGGGAGTCGCGGATTGAAGGTTCGGCAACCCGGAAATGCGGAGAACGTAAGCGGAGTCTTTGCTAAAACGGAAACCGCGCGGACCCCGGTATTGATCGAGCTTAATGTAATAAGTTCCGTCCTTTTCAAACGTATGTTCAATGAAAGGACTTTCGTCAAAATCGTCGCGGTCGTCATTAAAGACCAAGCGCTCGCCCTTGCCGTCGAGCAAGAGCATTTTGGCTTCCAGCGAGGAGCCGCGGTCGAGCGACCGCAGATCAATGGTCCAACGTTCTCCCGCGCGCGACTGGATACGGAATACATCGATGTCCGGTGCACCGTCGAGGAAGCCTTGGACTTCAACGGGAAACCGGGAGATCGGCTGGGCCTCGGCGACCCGGTCATTGGGCTCGTTTTCTAGAACATCGGGAAACTGGCCCACGTTGAAGATCGCGGAAGTGGAATATCCTTCCTCCGTCCACACCCGAAACCAATGGGGGCCCAGCGGGGCGTTCCCAGCAATGGAGAGCGTACCGCTCAGTTTTCCCGAGCTGGCGTGAGTCGTTTGCGTCCAAACCAGATCCCGGCAATCGAACTCCACGCGGCGGGCGTTGGAAAGATAACTGCCCAGAATCTCGGTCTGAACCGAAGTGCCCTGCCGTCCTCCCAAGGGATAGATGCGGCTGACCTTCGGACGCGGCAGCTCGGCGGCCGCCAGGGGAATGACGAACGCGAGTAGTAGCAGCAGGCGCGGCACGGGTTCAACTCCACAACTCATCGACGGGATGGCCTTCTTTGTTGATGGCAATGGGCCGGCCGCCAAAGTGGTAGTTCTTGCGATAGTCGATGCCCAGCGCTCGGTAGACCGTAGCGCCCAGGTCTTCGATTTTCACCGGGCGATCCTTCGGATCGGAAGCCTGGTCGTCGGTGCTTCCCACTACGGCGCCACCCTGAATGCCGGCTCCGGCCAGCGCCACCGAAAAAGCGCGCGGCCAATGATCGCGTCCCCCCTGGGAGTTGATCTTGGGCGTGCGGCCGAAGTCGCCGATCACAAGCACCAGCGTGGTGGCCAACAGGCCGCGTTCGTCGAGGTCGTCGAGCAAGGCCGCGAAAGCCTGGTCGAATTCGGGGACAAGCTTCCCGTGGCGTTCTTGGTTTTTGACATGCGAGTCGTACCCGCCGTGGAAGACAGTGGCCAGTCGGACTCCCGCTTCAATCAAACGGCGAGCCAGCAGCGCGCTCTGCCCTACCGCCGTGCGGCCGTAGGTCTCGCGCAGCTTCTCGGGCTCTTCGCTGATGGCGAACGCCTTCTTGGCGCGGGGCGACGAGATCAAATCGAACGCCTTCTGGTGGAATTCGTCCATGCTGTCGATCAAGGGCGATTTCTCGACCTTCGCAAACTCCCGATCGAGCGCCGACAGCAATCGTGTGCGGGCCCCCGCTTCGGCCAAACTGATGCCCGTCGGCAGGGTCAAATCCTTGACCGAGAATTTCTCCGTGTTCGGGTCGCCCGCGACGAAGGGATCGTAAGTCGGCCCCAAAAAGCCCGCCTCGGCGGCGAGGTCCGTGGTGGGGATGGCCACGAACGGCGGCAGGCCGTTTTTCGGACTCCACTCTCGGGCCACCACGGCGCCATAGCTCGGATGCAAGGTTTCGTTCCGCGGGCGAGTGCCGCTGAAGATGTACTGCCGGGCGCGCTCATGAATGGCCTCATCGGAATTCATGGAGCGGATGAGGGCGAACCTATTCATCCTCTTGGCCGTCCGCGGCAGCAACTCCGAAATATGGATGCCCGGTACGGCGGTGGGAATCGGGTTGAAGGGGCCCCGGATGCCGGACGGCGCGTCGGGCTTAGGATCGAATGTTTCAAACTGGCTGGCGCCGCCGTTTTGAAAGATCACGATGCAAGATCGCTCGCTCGCGCCCCCGGACGCGGCCAATAGCTTGGGTAGGTTCAGCCCGGCGAACGCCAAGCCGCCAATTTTCAAAAAGTCCCTACGGCTGCAGCCTGGTAGATCGCCTGTCCCAATCCTCATACCTACCTCCTGCCGATCAAAAGATAAGCCCCTAATGATTCAACTGAAACTCCTTGGAGTTGAGAACCGCCCACAGAAAATTCTCCAGCCCTCGCCTGTGGTCGCGGCCGCCCGCTTGCTCGGCCGAAAGAAACTCGGTGATCGTCTCGAGTTCCGTCGGTTTCGGCTGGCGTGAATAAGCCCGCAAATAGATCTCGCTGACGATCTCGGAATCGCTTGCGCCTTGCTCCAGCAGTTCGCCGAGAACATTGTCGGAGGCTTCCACTTTTTCCCGCAGCGAGTCGCCGTTCATCAGGTGTAGCGACTGGCTCAGGGTGGGGGTTTCCGCGCGCCCCTTCAAGATGTCGCGGCGGGGCAGTCCGAACGTCACCAGGAAGTAGTCCGGTATGTCGGGTATGTAGATGTCTTTGGCCGATGTCCCCTGGGGATAGCCCTTGAACCGGTGGGGAACGCCGGTCACCTGACCTACCGCGTCCAGCAAGGTCTCCGCCGGCAGTCTTTGCGGCGGATAGCGTGCAAACAAAACGCGCTCCAGGGGACTCGGTTTTCTATCCCTCCCCGCCACCGTCGAGGAGGCCTGATAGGTCCTTGAATTCAGAATGAGCCGGTGCAGAGCCTTGAGCCGAAACCCGCTCTCGACAAAAAACTGCGCCAAGCGATCCAGCAGGGCCCGATTCGTAGGCAAGTTCGTCGAGCGCAGGTCGTCGTAGGGCTCAACAATGCCGGCACCGAAATATTGGTACCAGAACCGGTTCACGGTCGCCCGAGCGAAATAGGGATTGCTGGGCGAGACAACCCACTCCGCCAGGATCTGACGGCGGTCTACTTCCTCGGGAATCTCTGGGGTCGCGTCGGCCGGCAACTTAGGCGCCACCGGTCTCTTCGTTTGCGGATGCTCGACTTCTCCCGACTCCTCGAGATACCAGGTGCGGCGATACGCCCCGGTCCCATGCTTGACTCGCAAGCGGGCGAGAAACGCCGCCAGACCATAGAAATCGTCTTGGGTAAAGTTTTCCAGCGGATGATTATGGCACTCGGCGCATTCGAGACGAATGCCCAAGAACAGCCGGGAAACCGTCGGCGTGGCTTTGGTGACGCTGAACTGTTTGGACATGAAATCGGCCGACGGGTTCCAGAAATTCGCCGCCGGGTTTCGCATCGTGTCGCCCAGGCTGGTGAGCAGGCTCCGCACGAACGCGTCGTAGGGGCGATCGGTCCGCAGCCACTCACGAATCCAGTCCTTAAAGACCCCCATGGACCGGCCTTGCATGTGGAGTTGGCAGTTGCGCAGCCAGTCTTCGAAGCGAACCGTCCAGTGCGAGGCGTGCTCCGGACGCTCGAGCAGCCGATCAATCAGCCGGGCGCGCTTGCCGGGCTGGGTGTCGTTGACGAATTCACTTACTTCTCGAGGAGTCGGCAGCCACCCAATGGCGTCGAGATAAACTCGTCGCAGGAACTCTTCATCCGAGCTTAGCGGCGCCGGCCTGACGTTCATCTTGCGCAGCTTCGCGAAGACCAGGTCGTCTATAAAGTTGTTACGTTCCAAGGAAGGGAAGTTGTCGCCGGCAAGCTTGTCGATCACCCCGATCTGAGAAGTCGCCACTTTCCCCATGGCCCGCGCGGTGATTGTCGTCAACCCCCGCCCACTCGACGCTATCGTCCCTTCGGGCGAGACCGTCGCCACCGCTTCGTCCGCCGACAGATAACGAACTTCCCGCGTCATGTCGCGGGTCGTTCCGTCGGAGAGGCGCCCCATCGCCGCCAAACGCTGGCCGGCACCGAGTCCCGCAAGAATCCTCTCCGCCGGATAAAGTTCAAGCTTTTCCAGTCGAACCCCGCTGCCGTCGAGAGGCGCTCCTGACTGAAGCCAACTCGAAATCGTTTCGTACTCTTCCGAATCCACGTCAAAGAGCCGACCACCCCCGTGCGCCACCTGAAACGTCGGCTTGCGCAGCAATAGACTTTGTTCGGGATGTTCCAGGTCGACCCGGCGCCCGTCGTGGCCGTGGATGATCATCTGATGGTCCGCGCCGATGTCGTAGCCGAACAGAGAGAGTTTGAACCCATTTTGACCAGCCGGCGAACCGTGGCAGCCCGAGCCGTTACATCCCTTGGTGGTAAGAATCGAAACAACGTCCGACGAGAAGTTGACGGCCATCTCACTGCGGCCCTCGCCGACTGCAACCTCGACGCTGTCGTGGACATCGCCCAGCGTGAGGCGGATCTCGGCTCGGCCCGAGGACTTCCCCGTCACCACCGAGTTATCAGTGTCCACCGTAACGATCCGGGGATGAGACGAAATGATACGGCAAAGATGGGTAACATCAGCCTCGTTGCCGAGCTGATCGACGCCCAAGACCAAATAGTGTTGAGAAAGGTCCGGGCCGGCTAGGGAGATACCCCGCGGCTCGAATCGAACGGCCTTCCACTCTGATCCCGCGGGCTGGCCGGCCAACGCCGCCGTGAGAGTCACCAGCAATACGGAGGCCCAAAGCAGGCGCCGGCTTCCGCTACCGCCGACCCTCACGCGTTGCGAATGGAAAGAAAACACTCCCTTGACCCTCGTCTTGGAACGCAACTATCAGTCATTCAATCAGGAATTTCCGACAGCACCCTCCCACGCGTCAATTGTACACCCGATTGGCGCAACGCTAGATCCCGTACTTCTCGCCAGCTGATTCGAAGCACGCAATGGGCCCGGCTGTGTCCCATTCTGCGGAGCGCTTGCCGACTGTTTACACCGACGGAACCGTGCTCTGCGACTCCTTATGAAGTCCGTCTTTTCCCGAAGCAACTATTGCTGAAGGTAATATCGCAAGTCGCACCGTTGTGTGTCGGCGGGGGTGAGTTCAATCCGGAGCAAGGAGGCGAGATTTCCGCCGACTTTGCCCAACTACCGGTCGTTGTGCGCCGCTCTGCGAGGGACAACAACCCGGCAGTGATTTTTAGCTCACCTAGGACGCGGCAAGGCCGTGACTCAGCGGGCCGTCGACGCCAACTTCACGAGGCGGTCGCTCTCCGTCATCTTGACGAGTCCACGGCTTGGGGTGGGGGTGTAGTCGGTCACGATACCCGGATCTTTTTCCTTCCAGGTCCAGTAGTCTTTGCCCCAGCGCTGGTTGAGCAGTCCCCTCACGGCGAGGTTTGAAATCCAGACAAAGAGCTCGCCTTTGTTCTTCGGCAGACCGTTCCTTTTGATCATCGAACGGATGGAGTAAAAACGCCGGTAGGCGCGGTTCTTTTCAAAATGCAGCCGCTTGGCGGTAAGCAGAGGGTGCCGGAAGACAATCGTACCGAGATCGTATTTCTCCCAATCCCGGTGAACGATCCTTTGCTCCTTCTCGAACTGCCGGTACAAAGCCGTACCCGGTAGCGGCGTCATCAGCGAGAACTGGGCGAACTCCAGCTTGGCCTTCTCCACGAAGTCAAGAGTGTGCTGGAACACATCCAGGTCATCGTTGTCAAAACCGAAAATAAAAGACCCCCAGACCTTCATGCCCGCTTCGCGGATGCGGCCAATGTCGCGCAGATATTCCTTGGGCCGGTTTACGCCCTTACCCGCATCGCGGACACTCTTGTCGGAGGTGGTCTCAAAGCCAATAAAAACGCCTTGACAGCCGCTCTCTCGAGCCAAGCGCATCAGTTCTTTGTCGCGCGCGAAATTGATGGTCACCTGGGAGGCCCATTTTCGCTTCAGCGGCGCCAATGCTTTGAAGAACTCTTTTGCTCTTTTGGGATTCCCAATGATGTTGTCATCGACAAAGTAAATGGCACGGGCATCTATGGCCCGCAGCTCTTCGACCACCTTCTCTGCGGGACGAAAACGATACTTAACACCCGACATCGTGGTCACCGAGCAAAAGTTGCAGTCGAACGGACAGCCACGCGTTGTTTGCACGGAGTTGAAACAGATGTAACCCTTGGGGTCGAGCAAGTCTCTACGAGGAATGACGAGGTTAGCTAAATCAACGGGCTCCGGATCGTGATAGCGCGCCTTCGACTTGCCGTTGGCAAAGTCTCGGACCAGATCCGGCCACAAACGGTCAGCCTCACCCAGCACCACCGTGTCGGCGTGTTCGGCCGCCTCATCCGGACACATCGAGGGGTGAATGCCGCCGAGCACGACGGGGATACCCCGAGCCCGGTATTCGTCGGCGAGACGATAGGCTTCCGGCGCCTGCGCGGTCATGGCGGTTATGGCGACCAGATCGGCCGACTCCGTTGCATACACGGGACGAACACAGCCATCGTCGATGACCACTTCGTGTTCGGCTGGAGTGAGGGCGGCTAGGGTCGCCAGGTTCAGTGGCGGAAACAGCGCCCCGGTCGCATTAAAGTTCAAATTGGGAGTTACTATCCGCGCGGCACGCATGACCTTGGGAGCGACGTACATGTTCGAGTCGTTATATGGGTTGACAAACCGGATCTTCATGATCTCTCCAGAGACACAATTTCAATACGAACCTGATTGCAAACCAGGCTGCACGATTGTAGCAGGGTTTCGGTTCTGCTGCGCTCCGCGCAAGCATCTAACCCGGAATTTCCAAGTGCGCCCCGACGGCCCAGATCACCAGTGGGGGGGCACCCATGTAGTTGTCGGTAAACATGGTAGCCAACGAGCGGCCCGGTCGGGCAACTGGGCGGGCCGGAGCCTCGGCACAAAGTCCACCGTCAGGGGGCACGAGCAACCCTGCAGGCCGTAACTTTGGATCATCCCGAAAACAGTTAAATAGGTATTCACGGTCGAGGCACAGCAAGGCACTGCATTGAAAGCGTTCTCGAGCACGTCATGATCCGGAGGTCATCGCGGCCGGTTTCCAGTAATGGGATCAATCCTCACTTATCTCCAACATGGACAGTGCTCGGAAGCCCCAATCGAGTATAGACTAGATCGTGTCACTCGTATCAATTGTACCCGCGATGCTTCGACCTACGTCCTCTCTTCTGTGGGTTCTGTGGAGGGAAGCAAAGGAATCGCCGGAATGGCTCTATTTGTGGCCCTGAGTTACGGACAGCGTGTTGACCTGCAGCCCACCTGCGATGGCCAGGTGACGGAGGCACGGCAGGCCAATAGAGAGGCACTGGACGTACACCTAAAGCGCCAGTTAGACGAAGCAAGCGGGGCTTACAAACACGTCCTCAGCGCGGATCCGCCACGCGCGCCTTCCGAAGCCGAACTGAAGCTGGTGTTGCGATTTGCTCCTCGAGTGTTCGCCACGGCGAGTGAGCCATTCGGTCTCCGAGACGCAGCTGCTGTCATCCATCCCAAGGCGCCCTGGATTGCCTACCACTTCTTTTGGGAGGATGACATCGACTTTCCCGACGACAACGACCCTTGTGATCACGAACTGATGTGGGTCCGCCTGGATGAAAAGCGAGAGCGGGTCGTCGATTACTTCACCTATTTTCACGGACGGATTTTACGAGCCCTCCCCGCCGCGCTCGAAGAGGCCCATCGGTCTGGCGGGCAGCCGGCCGTTAGCGTGCAGTGGGGCAAGCACGGGACGATGCCCGCCGGTTGGCGCAACCTAACAATCGTGGCGGATAATGGCGACACCGAGAGCGACTATTACCCGCTCGACAGAGAAATCTCGTTGGAGAAGTACAACCGTGGAACGTTCGAGAAACTCTCCAGGGTTGGGCCGCGAGCGGCGTCCTCGCCGCTGGCGAGCAAGTGGCCGAAGAGGTTTAGCGGAACCTGGGAGGACTTTCTCGACTTTTCTAAGCCCGTGGACGTCCGAGGCATCCTTCGCCGGAAGAAGATGGTTCTGGTCTCATCGTGGAACAACAGTGTTCTTGACCGCTATTTGTTGAGGTACAACTTTCGGCCCAAAACGGAATGGCCGCCACAGGTGTGCGAAGACCTCAATAAGGACGGGAGTATTTCCACTTCATCCAGGAAAAAATGATACGGAAACTATCCCAAGCCTAGTTGCTCATCTAATTATCGCAAGTCCAATACGAGTTCTCTCAGCATGGCGGAGGCCTTCCGGGACCTTACAGCCCACGATCGTCGCTCTGACTCTCCATTTGGCGTATCTTCTTCTACCCACGATCCCGCCAGGTGATGACGCGGCGTATCGTTTCGCCGTTCATCACGGTCCCGATTGACTTCGCCTGCCTGTCGATTCACATGCTTGAAGTCGATTCGCGGACATGGTTACTCTTTGCGACAAGCTTTCTCGAATCGTCTCCGCTAGCAGGCGTGTTAATGCCTCGTCGTCGTATGTCATGCTCTTCGCGATCTCTCTCCCCCGCGCTGAGAGACGCCGATAGCCCCAAATAGAACGACGCTTCGTCTCTTCCCAGCCTTCGCGTTCGTAGTAGAACGGCATATTGACCTCGAAGTACGAAATGCTATCTGCATCCTTCAGCAGATCAGAGCGGTAATCGCCTCCAACCTCATGACGCACTACCAGCCGGCAAGCCTCGTCCGCGGTGGGCTTAGCCACGCCGCACTCGTCGAGGATCGCTCGCAGGATGTCCGCCCCGTTACGCGCATGGGCAGCCTTGAATGCCTCATAGTCGTCATAGTCGCGGCGACGCACTTTCCGTCTCTCAACGGCCCGGTCGATATCGTGAGCGAGAGCGGCGATCTGCAATGCCTGTCCGGCCTTGGCATCGAGCCTTAACACCCACGCAAGCGTGTTTTCAGCATGCAGAGGGTCTTCGGGGACCTTGGAAGCCGCGATCGTCGCTCTGATTCTTTGTTTTGCGCTTTCTATGCTATCCATGGTCCCGGCAGATGATGACGCGGCGTATGGTTTCAACGTTCATCACGACGGCAATAACGACCAGCGTCAGGACAGCTTGGTTGAACAGGGCGCCGAGGAATATCAGAAGGACACGGACATCGCGGCCCAGACGGAGTCCCTTGCCGTGCCGGATACGGGAGCGCATGAGGCGGTCGTATTTGTCCGCCGTATAGCTCACCATAAAGGAACCAATAATCGCCAGAAATCCGGTCAATAGGATGAGGCTATCCGTCTGGTCGGCGTAGGCGTGCCAGGTGAGGCCGAAAAGCAGCAAGGCGTCGGCGTAACGGTCCAATACCGCATCGAGCCACCCTCCGTAGGCGCTGGTTCGGAACTTGAGCCGCGCTACTTCGCCATCGCAGCCATCGACGACCGAGGCGAACTGTGCCAGAAAACCGCCCAGCAAAAGGGTGAGGTAGCCGCCCAGTGCGAACAGGCCAGCCGCCAGCACGGAACAAAGAAACGAAAACAGGGATATTTGATTAGGGGTGATGCCGTGGTTGACAAGCCAGCGGGAAATCCTCACGGATAGGGGCCGGTTCAAGTGCCGCGACACAGGACCGTCATTGAGCTTGTCCGCTAAATCGGCCGAGAGCGCGTTCTCCGCGCGCCTGACGGCCGCGGGATCATCTACATCGATCCAAAAATGGCCGTTAATATCGACTGCCTTGGCCCGGCCCTGGGCGGCCAGAACCCGCACCGCTCCAGACAGGCTGGTATCGCCGGACTCCTCCGCGCAACGCTCCAGCGCGTCGAAAACGGCGGGAGTAGAGACGAAAATCCCCGTGTCAAAGCCATTGAAGTCCGTTAAGCCCTTGCCGATGTTGTTGATCTTCCCCCCTTCCGTCTTGACTCGGGTGACATCCCCCATGTCGACGAGGGAATTACAAATATTCCTATCCACGGCAAGGCTGATTTCGCCTTGGGCTAAAGGGATCTCCAGCATCTCACGGGCGATCGACGGCTCAAAGAGATGGTCCGCCATCAGCAGCAAAAAAGGATCAGTCAGGTATTGCCGCGCCTTGAGCACCGACAAGCCGTTTGCTTTTTCCCAATCCCCGTTAACGATGGGGGTGATACGAATCCCCGTGCGGTCGCTCAGACCCTTCAGGAACGTGCGAACACGCTCCCCGTGGTATCCGGTGACCACATAAAAGTCATCTGCTCCGGCCTCTCGTGCGGAGCGAATGACGCGTTCGATCAGAGGGACCCCCAAAATGGGGATGAGGGGTTTGCTGTCACCCCTGAGCCGTAGACGACTACCTTTTCCAGCGCCGATGATTAGACACTTCATCCTTAAGAGCCTCAGCGGGACCACTCCCCGAACTGAGGCAAAACCCTTAATCTTAAATGGGGCAGTTGCCTAGGAAGGTGACATCACAGAACATTGTCGCATATTTCGAGTCACCAGACATCGGTGTGCTTACATTTCTATCGCCCTGGAGCCCCACGGCAAGGTGGTCGTGACTTGGCACATTGGCTGGGTCTGCTCAGGGGCACTGAGCGTGACGTAAGATTTGGCTGAGCTTGCCTTGGAGCGCCATCAGCTCTTGCATCGTCTCGAGGATGGTGGGGGTAACGTCCAACAACGAAACATTTCTTGAGACCATTTTGCCTGCCGGATTCAGCTTGAACTAGCTTGAGGTCGCCGGAATGCCGCCCTCGCCGACTGATCGGTCGCAGTAAGGCACTAACCCGCATTTCTCACCAGCTGACGGTCGAAGCACGCGATAGGCCCGCCATGACTTCGTTGCGCTTGCTCACCGTGCTCAACGCAGGGTTCAAGTACGCCCGCATTATTCAAGAAATGCCGCGCTGAGCGGCGCGCGCCTTGTACTGACGGGCCTCTCACGCACTTCGCCTCGCCACCTGGTGAGAAAAGCGGGCTAAGCTACAATGAGCTCTTCTTCGTGGACTTCCTCAAAACCCTCAATGCCCGTCAGAGAGAAGCCGTTCTCCACACCGAAGGGCCGCTGCTGATCCTGGCCGGCGCAGGTAGCGGAAAGACACGGGTCATTATCTACCGCTTGGCGCATCTGATTCTTCAGCGAGGGCTTGCACCGCGCTCTCTGCTGGCCGTCACCTTCACGAATAAAGCTGCTGAAGAGATGCGCGGGCGCGTGGCCGCTCTGTTGCACGAACAGGGCCCCGAGCGGATTGCGCTGCCCCTGGTATCGACTTTCCATTCTTTCTGCGTCCGCCTACTGCGGTCCTACGGTGCTCCGTTGGCCGACGTCCGGCCGGGTTTTACCACTGATTTCACGATTTACGACGAAAACGACCAACTGGCGGCGGTGAAATCGGTCTACAGGCAGGTCGGCCTGGACGAGAAGTTCATGAAGGCGCGTTCCGCCCTTTCGGCGATCAGCCGGGCCAAGAACCAGGGCCGTGGTCCGCAAGACTTTTACCGCGAAGCGACCAGTTCACAAGCCGAAAGGTTGGCGGTCGTTTTCGATCGCTACCAGCAGAGTCTGCGGCAATCGAACGCCCTGGACTTCGACGATCTACTGCTCGAAGGCGTGCGTTTGCTCCAGCACAGCCGGGAGGTTCGTGAGTCCGTCAACCGGCGCTATCGCTACCTGATGGTGGACGAGTATCAGGATACGAACCGCCCGCAGTACGACCTGATGCGGCTGCTCGTGGGCGCCGAACAGAACATCGGCGTAGTGGGCGACGAGGACCAGTCGATCTACAGTTGGCGCGGCGCCGACATCCGCAACATTCTGGATTTCGAACGGGACTTTCCCAACGCCGCCGTGATTCGGCTGGAGCAGAACTACCGTTCGACCAAGAAGATCCTGAAGGCTGCCGGCGCCGTCGTCGCCAACAACGTTCACCGCAAGGGGAAGACCCTCTGGTGCGATGCCGACGAGGGCAGTCCCATTCTTTTCTATCGCGGACGGGATGGCGAAAACGAGGCGCTCTTCGTCGCCGATCATCTGCACCGATATCTGAACCAAAACCCGGATAGCAAAGCCGCTGTCCTCTACCGTACGAACGCTCAATCTCGGCAGATGGAAGAGGCTTTGCGGCGCTACGGCCGCAAGTATCTCGTTGTCGGCGGCGTCAGCTTCTACAAGCGCGTCGAAGTCAAAGACCTGGTGGCCTACCTCAATGTGGCCGTGTCGGCGGCCGACTCGATCAGCCTTCTGAGGATCATCAACACGCCGGCCCGCGGGATCGGCCGGACGACGGTTGAACAGATCGAGAATTACGGTCGCGAGCGCGAACTTTCCTTGTGGGAAGCCATGGGCGAGATGCTGGAGAACAAGCTCTTGTCTTTACGAGCCCACAAGGCGCTGACGCATTTTTGCGCTCTGATCGATCGTGCGAAGCGCGAAATCCGAACCAAACCAATCGACGAGGTCTTGTCCTGGCTGGTCGAGGAAACCGGTTATCGCCAGATGCTCGAACGAGACAGCTCGCCTGAAGCCGAGAGCCGGATCGAGAACATCCAGGAGCTCGTCAACGCCGCCGCGGACGCCGCCTCACGCGGTGAAGATTTTCGCGATTTCCTCGATCATGCCGCTCTGGTGTCCGACACCGATCAGATCGACGTTCGAGCGCAAGTGATGCTGATGACGATGCACAGCGCCAAGGGGCTCGAGTTCCCGCTGGTGGCCATTATTGGACTTGAAGAAAGCCTCTGCCCGCATAGCCGCGCTTTTGAAAACGAGGGAGACCTTGAGGAAGAACGCCGCCTCTGCTACGTGGGCATGACGCGCGCCCGCCGGCAGCTGCTGTTGACTTGCGCCCAACAGCGCCGGCGCTACGGAGGGGGCTCGCCCGAGCGAATGACGCCGTCTCGGTTTCTGCGGGAGATACCCGACGAGCTTGTCGAAGATCGCTCGGCCATCCCCTTGACGATGGATGACGATGACGGGGAGGAGGAAGAAATCGATCTCTTCGTCGAGCGGCATACCGTGCGGCAGATGGCCGGGAAAGATCCCGTGGGTCTGCGGACCTACAACTCGGCCGAAAACGTGGCCTCGTTTTTCGCCGAGCGCGGCATTCCTTTTTCCCCGACAGGCGGACGGGGCCAAGAGTCTGCCGGCACCGCCGCGGCGGGGCAGCCGCGCCCAGGCATGGATAGGAATGCTCGGATTAGCAAGACGGCTCGACCTGCTAGGCTGAAGCCACCCGCCCCGCGCGGAAGTTTCCGCACCGGAGCGAAGGTTCGTCATCAAAAGTGGGGCGTGGGAACCGTGATGCGCCGCGAGGGCAGCGGTGAAGATACCAAAGTGACCGTCCACTTCCCGGGACACGGCCTGAAAAAACTCATGGTCAAATACGCCGACCTGCGGGCGCCCTAAGCCATCACGCGGCCAGCTTCCAAGCTGAGCCGCGACCGCCGGGGAGCGGTCAAAGGCGGGGCTCGGACGATCGGCCAAACTGTCTCGAACGGCGGACGAGCGATGATACGACACGGGGGATCGGCAAGGGCTGCATGGTCGACGACGCCAAAATCCCGAACCAAACCGCTGCGTCGCATGGACGAGGAACCAGGAATCCACAAGGGGGGAATCACGTGAAGCTAAGACGGTTGCGAAATGGGGGCGGCATCCTTGCCCTTGCTCTGTTCATGGCCGCTGATTACCCGAGCGCTTCGGCAGCAGACTGGGTGGAGCTTTTTGACGGCAAGACGTTGGACGGTTGGGTGCAGAAGAATGGCACGGCGACTTATAGCGTCGAGGACGGAACGATTGTGGGGCGCACGAGCGAAGGGAGCCCAAACTCCTTTCTTTGTACCGTCAAGGATTACGGTGATTTTGAACTCGACTTCGAGGTCAAAGTGCACGACAAACTGAACTCAGGAGTGCAAATTCGCTCCAAGACTAAGACCCAGACCACAGGCGAAGGTCCCATTAACACCGTCGGGCGCGTGTACGGCCCGCAGATCGAGATCGAGGCCAGCGGCGCAAAAGGGGCGGAGGCCGGCTACGTGTACGGCGAAGCGATGGGGCAAGGCTGGCTGACCCCCGAGGAGCGCGTGATTCCGCACAAGCACTTCAAAGACGGTGCATGGAATCAGTACCGCATTGTGGCCAAGGGCGCGCGGATCCGGACCTGGATCAACGGCCAGCCGATCGAGGATCTCAGAGATGAGGAGGTCTACAAGGCGCACGCCCTAGGATTCATCGGTCTGCAGGTCCACGGGGTTGCGAAAGGAAGCGGTCCCTACGAAGTCGCTTGGCGCAACATCCGAATCAAATCACTGGATTAGCTCGTGGGGAGTGCACTCACAGCGTTGGGCCGAAGGGCCGGATTCAAGACGGATGAAGCGAAGCTTCCTCCGCTGCCAGGCCTCAGTACTTTTGCGGCTCAGACCTCATAGATGGAGGTCGCCGCCGAGATGAAGGGCTTGCAGCGATTCGTTGCAGTTGCCGCTCTCTCTTGCCTGCAAGGCGTCCTCGCTCAGGACACGATTCCCGAGATCGAGTGGTCTCCGGGACAGCCTGCAGCCGACCTTGCGCATCCAACGCTCATGGAAGTACCGGCCAGCGCGTGCGCCAACTTCTTCTTCCCTTACTACTTGTACGTGCCGGCGGACCTTCCGAAAGAGCGAACGATTCGGTTACTTGTCGAACCAAATAACACGGGGCGCACGAGCGACGACTTTGAAGTTCACCGGCAGAGCGCTAAGCACCTGGTCTCCGGCAGCTATGCCCGCCGGCTTGCGGAGAGGCTTCGAACTCCACTGCTGGTCCCGGTCTTTCCGAGACCACACCAGGAATGGCGCATCTATACGCACGCCCTCGATCGCGATTCCCTGCTGATTAGGGACGGTCCGCTGGCGCGAATCGACCTCCAGTTGCTGGCCATGATGGAGCATGCCCGGGCGGTGCTTCTCGACCACGGCATTTCGACCAAGCCGAAGGTCTTGATGAACGGCTTCTCGGCCTCGGGTAACTTTGTCAATCGATTCGTCGCGATCCATCCCGAAGCAGTGCGCGCAGTAGCCGCGGGCGGCGTCAATGGGTTGCCCATCTTCCCTCTTGAGACGTATCAAGATGTCGAGCTGCCTTACCCAATCGGAGTCGCAGACCTGCGACAGCTCTCCGGCCTGGCATTCGATTCCGAGGCCTATGGACAGGTATCTCAGTACATCTACATGGGCTATCTTGATCGGAACGACACATTTCCTTTCGGCGACGCATGGAATGATACGGAGCGAGGGTTAATTGCAAAGCTATTCGGCAAGGAGATGATGCCCGATCGCTGGGACCGTAGCCGAAACATTCTTTCCGAGATGCCGATTCCGGCTCAAACCGTGACCTACAACGGCGTCGCTCACCGAGTGCTGCCGGAGATGTGGGACGACGTGGTTTCTTTTTTTCAAGCGAACGACGGCAACATGCCGACTACGATCACCCCCCATCAATACCCGTTCGTTGCCTTCCCGGAGATCCGAGAAGCGCACGTAATCTCACTCTATTGGAAGGGAGACCCGAATCTGTCCGCGCGCTACGCGAGGTTCTCGGGACGACAAACGTTCCTGATAGAGATCAAGCAATGGATGGAGGGCCAAGGCCACCAGCAGCTCACGGCCTTCGTCCAGAACGCCGGCTTCGAGTTCGATCTGGTCGCGAATGGGCGGGAAGACGTTCACGTTGATCACCAAGCTTTCTGTGGGACGACCAGCTTCGGAGATGGCGAGTTCAAGGGATTCTACGTCTGCCTAGACGCCGAGTCAGCCAACCGAGTCGCCCCAGGAGTGGCATATTCTTTGCGCCCCAAGCGAAACCACGAGGGCTATTTTTGGACAGTTCCACCAGATGTCACGCTTATGAAGCGTTAGAAATGCTTCTTCTATTCCCGATAATATGGCATTTAAAGCAAAGCGACGATCCTCAGTACTTCGGAACCGTGGGGTCGACTTGGTCGCTCCAGGCTAGGATGCCGCCCTTGAGGTTCTTGACCTTGCTGAAGCCGGCGGTCTTGAGGAAGTTGACGGCTTTAGCGCTGCGCATGCCCGACTTGCAATGGGCCACGATGTCGGCGGCGGTGTCGAGCTCGTTCACGCGCTTGGGCAGATCGCCCAGCGGAATCAAGTGTGAATCGGGAATCGAGCAGATCTCGAATTCGTGGGGCTCGCGCACATCCAGGATGTAGACGTTCTCCCCGCGGTCCAGCTTTTCCTTTAGCTCCACCGGACCGATTTCCCACTCGCTCAGCCCGGGCGCAAGCTCCGGCTCAGCTTGCGGGATGCCGCAGAAAGCCTCGTAGTCAATCAACTCGTGGATCGTGCGGTTGGGACCGCAGACCGGGCAATCCGGGTTTTTCCTCAGCTTCAGCTCCCGGAACTTCATGTTGAGAGCGTCGTAAAGAATCAGCCGGCCACTCAGAGTTGCCCCCTTGCCGAGTATCAGCTTCACGGTCTCGGTGGCTTGAATGCTGCCGACCAGGGCCGGCAGGATGCCGAGCACGCCCCCCTCGGCGCAGCTCGGAACCAACCCCGGAGGCGGCGGTTCCGGATACAAGCAGCGGTAGCAGGGGCCGTCGTCGTGGCCAAACACCGTTGCCTGGCCTTCAAAGCGAAAGATGGAGCCATAGGCGTTGGGCTTGCCCAGCAAGACGCAGGCGTCGTTGACCAGATAGCGGGTCGGGAAATTGTCGGTGCCGTCGACGACCACGTCGTAGTCTTTGAGAATTCCCAGCGCGTTCTCGCTCGTTAGCCGGACCTCGTATTTGTCGATCTGGACGTAGGGGTTGATATCGGTCATGCGTTCGGCGGCCGAGTCGAGCTTCGGCCGGCCGATGTCCTTGGTTCCATGGATGACCTGCCGCTGCAGGTTAGTCATGTCAACGACATCGAAATCAACAATGCCGATGCGACCGACGCCGGCAGCCGCGAGGTAGAGGCCCAGCGGCGCGCCCAAACCGCCCGTGCCTATCATCAATACACTGGCCTTCTTGAGTTTGACCTGGCCCTCCATGCCGACTTCCGGCATGATCAGGTGACGGCTATAACGAAGGATTTCGTCGTTGCTGAGAACGGGAGGGGCAGCTGCCACGCCCCCCGCAACGTTAGGTGACATGATTTCCTCCTCCAGCGATCGAAGGCACGATGGTGATCACGTCGCCGCCGCCGACCTTCGTAGCTTCCCGATCGAGGTAGCGGATGTCTTCGTCGTTCATGTAGACGTTGACGAAACTTCGCAGTTTGCCCTCGTCCGTGAAAAGGTGCTTGCGAAGATCAGAATACTGACTGGTTAGCTTCTCGAGTGCCTCACCGACGTTCGAGGCTTCGACGTCGACCGAGTCCTTCTTGTCGGCGTACTGGCGCAATGGTGTCGGGATCACTAGCTTAGCCATGGGCTTCTCCGTAAGTCAGTTCTTCGTTTTCCGCGGCCGTTTGGTCGGGGTCGGGCAAGAAACTGCCGGCGTGGTCGAACAACCCGTTCTTGATCGAGATGACCACAAAAGAGTACCACGGGCAAGAATTCTTCAAATCGGTTTCCGAGAAATAGGCGTCGCAGTCCGGGTGGGAATGGTAGATGCCGATCAACTCCAGTCCTCGCTTGCGCGCTTCCCGGTCGGCGGCTAATAGGTCCTCGTTCTTGATTTCGTAGCGCTCGGCCTGTGAACCCGTGAAGGTGTTTTCAAGGGGGACTCCCTCCCGGACAACCTTTTCGCCGTTTTCCGTGGCGCCCAGCATAGCGCCGCAGCACTCGTTGGGGTAGGCGGAGCGGGCGTGCTCAACCATGTCCTTCCAAGGACCGGGATCCACGCGAATCATGGTTCGTCCCAGAAGCTTTCACTCAGATATTTGTCCGCCGAATCGCAGAATACGGTCACGATGACCCCTTCGCGGACCCGGCGCGCCACATTCAGGGCCGCGGCCAGGTTGGCTCCCGAGGATATGCCGACCATCAGCCCTTCCTCGCGGGCCAGCCTCTTGACGATGGCATGCGCTTCTTCGGTCTCGACTTCGATGTTTTCATCCGCCAAGGTCCTGTCATAGATACCGGGCACAATGGCTGTCGGCATGTGCTTCAATCCCTCGAGTCCGTGGAATCCCGAGGACGGCTGCATCGAGATCAGCTTGATCGATTTCGAGTACTCCCGCAAGCAGCGGCCGACACCCATGAACGTGCCGCTCGTGCCCAGACCGGTAACGAAATGCGTAATTCTGCGGTCGGTCTGTTCCAGTATCTCCGGCCCGGTTGTCTCAAAATGCGCCAGCCAGTTGGCCGGGTTGTTGTATTGATCCGGATAGAAGTAAGCGCCGGGATTTCTGCGGTACTCTTTTTGGCAGGCAAGGATAGCGCCGTCGGAGCCTTCCGCCGGGTCGGTGAGAATCACCTCGGCCCCGTAGGCTTTCAAAATCCGCTTCCGCTCCGGGGAGGCGTTCGCCGGCAAGAACAATTTCACCCGGTAGCCTTTGGCCGCGCAGACCATGGCGTAGGCGATGCCGGTATTGCCGCTGGTCGAGTCGATCAGGGTCTTCTCGGACGTCAACTTACCCGTGCGCTCGCCGTCGAGAACCATGTTCAACGCGGGCCGGTCTTTGACCGAGCCACCGGGGTTGAAGTACTCGGCCTTGCCGTAGATCTCGACGCCGGGCAGGTCGGCGGCCAGCTTTCGGACTCGAACGAGTGGAGTGTCGCCGACCTTGTCGAGAACCGAACCCGCGCCCACCGGGTTTTTCATCGAAGCCACGCCCCCGTCCCTCATGGAAACTCGCCGTTTAGGGTGGAAAAGCGCCCGGACATATACTCTACCGCCCGGGGAGTGGGAAGCCAACCGCTGCTACCCTGATGGTAGGGAATCCCTACTATGTCTGTCAAGAATAGGGAGATTGCCGGACATGCCAAGGAGGCCCGGTCACCGCCTTGGCGCCACAGTGATGGATGGCTTCCCGGCAGCATTTCTGTAATCTTTAGTGGCATCAGTTTGTCCAAGTCCCCCTCTCGTCCATTGGCCCCGGCCTCGGATGAACGGAGCATGGCAACAAAATCTGGCCTGGTCGGCTTCTGTTTACAGATCCTGGCTATTTATGAGATAGGTTCTAATATAGAGATGGACCCTGAAAATCGGATGGCGGTCCCCGATTTTTGCCCGAACCCACTCTTACGACGGGCTGCCAGGGCGTTGGTTCGCCCGGCAGGCGTCTTGTTCGACAGCTTCACTGAGCCATGGCCAGTTTTCGCGCTTGCTTGGTAACTCTGGCGGCGAGCTTCTGGGTCGCCGCGCCCGGGACCTCCGCTGCAGCCAGCTCGTCCCTCGCCGACGACGCGCTAGCCGTCCTCGAGAAGAACTGCCTTGCCTGTCACGGCTCGGCCCGGATGTCGGGTTTGGACCTGCGCGAGAGGGGGACGCTTCTCAAAGGCGGAAGTCGGGGCCCTGCAGTCGCACCGGGAAACGCTGCTGAAAGCCTGCTGTATCAGGCAGCGGCTCACGTCGGCGAACTGGCGATGCCGCCCGGCAGCGAGGAGCCGCTGCCCGCCGCGGACCTCGAAACCCTCGCCACATGGATCAACCAAGGCGCTCCCTGGCCCGGGTCCGCGGCGGAAGCGAAACAGGGCGCTGAGCCGGAGTGGTGGGCCTTCCGGAAACCGTTGCGTCCGGCCGTCCCCGAGCCGGCGAAGCACCGCAACTTGGTTCGGAATCCGATCGACGCGTTCATCCTTTCGAAGATCGAAGAGAAGGACCTTGCGTTGGCGCCGGCGGCCGGCAAGCTTACTTTGGTTCGCCGCGCCTATTTCGATTTAATCGGATTACCCCCAACCCCCGAGCAAATCGACGAGTTCGTCAACGACAGCTCGCCCGAGGCTTACGAGAAACTGATTGATAAGCTGCTGGCTTGCGACCACTACGGCGAACGATGGGCCCGGCATTGGCTCGATGTCGTGCGCTATGCCGACAGCGAGGGCTTCGAGCCGGACCTTTATGCCCCTAACGCGTGGCGCTACCGGGACTATGTAATCAAATCCTTCAACGAAGACAAGCCCTACGACCGTTTCTGTCAAGAGGCAATAGAGATATCCCCGGCAGGGAGGCAGTAGAAGTGTGCGGTGGTCCCCTGGGGTGACACAAACAGTTAAGACACAGTTCGCCGTTCGCTGAAGACTCCTCGACCGGCAAGACGACTTTACAGCATACTGGTTGCTGGCTGGTGAAGCAGAGGCGGGCTCTGGTGGAGACCAACCCGCCGAGGAATAGCCGGCCGGAAACTCATCCAGACGATGAGCGGGGGCGTTGGCCGCAACGCTGGCGCCCCCATCGGATGGATAGATTTCCCGATGCCTGAAAAAACTCATAAAGCAGCGGCATCCTGTTTGTTCTGGGCCGCGAGGTTGGCCTCGAACTCCGCCGGCGGCAAGTAGCCGAGCGCGGAGTGCAGGCGTTTCTGGTTGTAGACCTTCTCCAGGAACTGGCGAATCGCCTCGCGCGCTTCGCTCCGGTCCCGATATTCGTTGCGGTGGACCTCCTCGTACTTCAGGGTTTTCATGAACGACTCGCAGGCCGCGTTGTCCCCGGGATGGGCCTTGCGCGACATGCTGATGTCGATCTGGTGTGCCTTGAGCAGGTCCGTGTAGTCGTTGCTGGCATACTGGGAACCGCGATCGGAATGATGCACCAGCCCCGCTTGCAGGGATCGGTGCGACAGCGCCATCCGTAAGGCGGCCAGTGTGAGTTCGTCCTCCAGCGTGCGATCCAGGGCCCAGCCGATGACACGGCGCGAGTAGGCGTCCAGCATCACGGCCAGGAACACGAACTCCTCCCGCAGCCGGATGTAGGTAATGTCGGCTACCCAGAGCTGGTCCACGCCCGTCAGCACCATCTGGCGAGCCCGGTTCGGGTACACCTTGCGCCCGTGGCGGGAGTCGGTCGTCACGATGAACTTCCGCTTCCGCATGCACAACAGGTTGTCCTCGCGCATCAGACGGTAGACGCGCTTCGGATTCACCCTCCAGCCACGACGGCGCAACTCGGCCGTGATTCGCCGCCGACCGTAGCTGGGCCACTCGAGGGCGATGCGCTGGAGGGAGTCACGCAGGTCCAGGTCGCGATCCGGCGCCAGCGGTCTGTCCTCGGCGAAGCGGTAGAAGCCGGACCGGCTGACCCGGCCGAGCTTCACCATCCGCTCGATCGTCAGTCCCCGCTGGGCTCTCACTTCTTCTTGGACCTTCCGATAGACCGCGGATTTCCAGTCAATGCCTGCAGCATCCGCTGCTCCTCGATGCGCTGCAAGCACCCCTTCAAAAAATCGATCTCTAGGGTCTGTTGGCCGATCTTGCGCTCCAACTCGGCGATGCGGCCTTCCGACCAGCGCGGTTTCCCATGGCCCGAGAACGCATTCCCCGGCCCTCGCCGGAACTCCTGGCGCCAGCGGTGCAGCACGTTGGGGTTCACCTCCAACGCCCGCGCCACTTCGGCGATCGAGACCCCTTGCTCCAGCCGCCGGACGGCGGCCAGCTTGAACTCCTTGGTGAACTGCCTACGAGACAATCCCATGACTCAATTCTCCCTTCAATGGATTTTGAGTCTTAACCGTTTGTCTCAGTTTTGGGGGCCACTCCAGTGTCCCCTGTTGAGGAAGAGAGATGGGAGAGAAATCGTCGTCGTCGGGGCTGTGGGCATGTGGAAATCGCGCAGCGATTTCCAAGGGACGGTGGGAAGGGTGGAAAACCCTTCGTAGCGGCTCGAACCCCGCTCGCTGCTTCGCGAGGTTTTCCACCCTTTCCCTCCGGCCCGTCATTTCCACAGCCCTCCCGCCTTCGCCGCGCGTTTGGCCAGCGGCAGCCCCGGCCGCCCAGGGTGGTTCGCCGCCGGTTTGTGCGGCCGCGGAGCGACTCGTGGTTGCGGCTCGGGACGCGCCTTCGGCGGCGGCTTGGCAATCCCGGCAAAGGGCACCGTACGTCCCTGGAAACGCACTCGCAACTCGCCCTCCCGGGTCTGCTCAAGCGTCACCCTTGCCCCGGCTCCCAGGCCCTGATTCCGCTTTGGTTTCCACGGCCAGAAGCGATTCTCGAAACGCACTACCCGGTCGTTCGAGACCACCCGCTCGGCCTCCCAACAGAACACCCACTGCAAGTCCAGGCGCTTCGATAGGCGCCGATGAAAGTCCGCTCCTGCCGCCGGCCGGCCGGCCAACTTGGCCTTGTGTGCGTCCCGATACTGCTCGTCCACGTAGCGGTTTGCCGCCTCGTAATCGGCCATGCCTGCGAGCCGCATCTTCTTGCTCCGGCGGTCTTGATGCGTTCCGTGGTGGCGCTCGACTCGGCCTTGGGCTGGCGGCGACGAAGCGGCAATGATGCCACTGGCGAGCTGGGCGCACAGGCGGCCGAACGGCGTCTCGGGCGGGATGCCTGCGATCGCTTCCCGCGACGTCGGCGGGCGCTGGTAGACGTTCTTCCAGTCCCCGTACAACGCCCGTGGAACGCCCTGGCGAGGCACCCCAGCTGGGAGTAGATCGGCGGCCGCCCAGGTCGTTTCCTGGTCCCAGAAACGGCCCAGCGCCAGCCCGGTCGCATCGTCGACGAAGTTCATCAGGCAACCTTTCGGTCCACGTCCCTCGAGCCCCTGGTGGTGCGAACCGTCGACCTGGATCAACTCGCCGAAGTGAGCGCGACGTTGGCGTCGGCGGCGGTGCGGTTTTCGCTTGCGGCGGCGGCTCCACAGGCCGGCGGCGAGCCTCCCACGCCGCCGGGTCCGCACGGAGACTTCCAGATCCTGGCCTTTCTGCAAGGGCTCGGCCGCCCGGGTAGGCCCGCAGCGCTCGTGCGGCCCGCCCCCGTAGTGTGCGCGCACGTGTGGTACCACTTGCCGGCGAAACGCAGCGGGCTTGGCGCGGTTCGACACACGGCCCACGTTGCCGTGCACCAGCGCTTGCGCTCCCCCTGCGCTGTAGCGCTTCTTCCGTCGCTTGGCTGGGCGCTAGCTGCCCTGCAGCAACTGCGCTGCCTCGCTCAGCTTCAACTCGCCTCGTTGCACTCGGCCCAGTACTTCGCCGCGCCTCAGTTCCTTGTGGCTCATCCCTGTCCTTCCCCATCTGGGATCCTCCTTCGGATCCCAGAGTAGGGGACATTTCTATTGCCCTCTCAAGGGGACATTATCATTAGCCCTTCAACAGGGAAAAGTTTTGTTTTCTTTCTCTGAGAGCCGTATTGGGCACAAATGGAAACTTAGGGCCTATTCGACTTTCCCCCATGCTGGGAGCGCCTTGAAAGCCCTTTCGCGGCGCCGTGCAAACTGACCGCGGCTGACGATTGAGCGGCGTTGAGCGCCGTAGGGGGAATTACCCAATGCCCTAGTGTGAATCGCTGATATCTCGTTCCGGCGGTGTTCCCTACATTTGAAAATGAACGGTTCCTTGCGGTCCCCGTGTATCTTTTTGGCTTTACGAGCGTTAGGGAACTCTACAGAGTCGCCTGGGTTGACGATAAGTAAGCTACCGGCCAAGACTTAGCCTTGCCCCCCGGGCGCGGGGTTTCGCTGAACAGTCTGCCCACATGAGAAGGAGCGGCGATCTGTAGGCGGTGTTCGGGGCGAGGAACGTATGAACAAGAAATTACTGATCGTCATCGCTGTGGGATTGGTAGCGGCTACAGCGTCAACGTATCTTTTCTATCAGTTCCTTGCACAGAGCGTCGAGCATAGAAGCGCCGGCATCGAAGTCCGCCACTCTATCGTCGTGGCCGCGCACGATCTCGAGCGCGGCACGCAGCTGAAGCCCTCCGATTTAGCTGTGGCACCCTGGGCCGGCGAGAACCTTCCCGCCTGGGCGTTTACCGAACAAACGGCGCTGGTCGGCGAGATCCTGTCGTACGACGTTCGTCAACACGAGCCGCTCATGGACTCACGGCTTTCGATAAGCGGTCGGGGAGGCGCCGCGGGACGAATCCCACAGGGGATGCGAGCTGTCTCCGTTAACGTGGCCGAGTACGCCGGTGTCAACTTTCTCGTGCAGCCGAGCGACCGGGTGGACGTGATGGTTTCTAACGGCCCGCCCTCGGACGGAAACTCAGAGCTCCACGTCAAGACCATCCTGCAGAACGTCGAAGTATTGGCGACGGGGCGCGAGCCGGTCCACGACGGCAAACGCAGTGACCGTCCGGTGGCGACGCTGTTGGTAAGGGCCGAAGATGCCGAGGCCCTTAGCATTGCCGATCATGCGGGCTTCATCCGGCTGGCGTTGCGCAATCCCTTGGATGGTGAGGTCCATATGACCTCCGGTGGTCGTCTGCGGGACCTAACCAAACGGTCGGCCGCACGCTCGAGTCGCCGCAATACCCGGGTTGCGGCCGGGCGAGAAGCGCAGGGCACGGCCGAGCCTCAGCCGTCGACACCCGGCGGCAAGGGCGAAGCCGACGTCGCCGCCCTGCGCAAGAAGTGATCGCGGATTATGGCCGACTCTCCAGCCGGACCCGGCACCGAGCCTAGCCCCGCCGGGGAAGCGACTCACGCGGAGAGTTCCCAGCCTTCGCCCGAGTATATGGACTTAAAGCACCGCGTCCATCGGCGGCTGGTGGAACGCATCAACCTCGAGCGATTGGCTGAAATCGACGCTCCCCGGGTGCGACGCGAGGTTCGAGAAGCGGTAGCGTCGCTGGTCGCCGAGGAGGATGCCGGCCTCGAGCGCGACGTTGGGGAGCGGCTGATTGAAGAAGTACTGAACGAGGTCTTTGGATTGGGACCTCTTGAGCCGCTGATGGCTGATCCCACCATTTCGGACATCTTGGTGACAACGCCGAAACTGGTGCACGTCGAGCGCGACGGCAAGCTCGTCAAAACGCCGGTCCGTTTCAAGGACAATGCCCACCTGCAGCGGATTATTCAGAAGATCGTCTCCTACACCGGGCGTCGCATCGATGAGTCTTCCCCCATGGTCGATGCCCGCCTGCCCGATGGTTCTCGAGTCAATGCCGTCATCCCACCAATTGCCGTCGAAGGTCCGCTTCTGTCGATCCGTCGCTTCTCCCGGGACACCTTGACTGCCTTCGACTTGATCCGCAAAGGGACGCTAAGCGCCGAGATGCTCGAGCTACTGGCGGCGTGCGTCCGTTCACGCCTCAACATTCTCATTGTCGGGGGCACGGGAACGGGAAAAACGACGCTGCTGAACGTGCTTTCCGAATACATCGGGCAAGATGAACGCATTGTCACCATCGAGGACACCGCGGAGCTGCAGCTGCGTCAAGAGCACGTGGCGGCGATGGAAACTCGGCCGGCGAACATTGAAGGAGAAGGGGCCATCAAACAGCGGCATCTGCTGATCAACAGCCTGCGTATGAGACCGGACCGAATCATTGTCGGCGAGGTGCGAGGCGACGAAGTTCTCGACATGCTGCAGGCCATGAACACCGGGCACGACGGGTCGTTGGCCACGATTCACGCCAACAATTGCGAAGATGCCGTGAGCCGACTGGAGTTGATGGTTGGGTTGGCCAACTCCAATATGTCCACCACCGCCGTCCGCAAGCAGATTACGGCCGGCATTCAACTTTATGTCCAGATCTCCAGGCTCAGCGATGGGACGCGCAAAGTCACCCAAATCGCGGAATCCGTTGGCGTGCGTGATGGAGAGGTGGAACTTCAGGAGCTGTTCGTTTTCGAGCACCTGGGGATTTCCGCGCAGGGGAAGGTCGACGGCCGTTTTCAGGCTACCGGCATCAAGCCGACGTTTCTGCCTCGGCTGCAACGCGGTCAGGAACCGCTGGCCGAAGGAATTTTCAGCTCGCTGGTTGAGGCTTGAGCCGTGCCGGAGCTATGGACCTATTCGATTGTGTTCGTCGGGACGTTTTTCGTCGGGGCGGCTTCGGCGGCGGCGGCCTGGAAGATCCTAGACCGGCAAGCCGAGGCTCCTGAGACCCCCGAGCCCACGGCTCCCGAGGCGCCGGGAATCCTTCGCCGCGAGGTGTTGAGCACCCTGTCAGTCCTCTCCGCACTTCTCGCTCGATTCCCCTATGTAGGGAAATTGCGAGCTTGGCTGGCCGAGGCGGATATGAGCTGGTCGGCGGGACGAACTGTTCTGATGATGCTGGTGGCGGGCGCCGTCACGCTGAATGTCGTCTTGGCCCTCGACTTCTTCCCGCTGGTAGGTTCTTGGATGCTCGCCGCGGTCGGAGCAGCGACGCCGGTTTTCTATATTCGGCGCCGACGCCGGAAGCGGTTCAAAGAAATAGAGGAACAGCTTCCAGAAGCTCTCGACTTCGTCTCTCGTTCGACAGTAGCCGGTCACTCGTTGCCCATGTCGCTGGAGCTATTGTCCGAGGAAGCCGGTCCGCCATTGTCGTACGAAATGCGTAAGACGGTTGACGAGTACAACCTCGGCCTGCCCATGTCGGACGCCCTGCTCAACCTCGCAAGGCGTTTGCCAACCGTAGACATCCAGTTTTTCGTTTCGGCGGTGGTCGCCCAGTCGAGAACCGGCGGCAATCTTCATGAGCTGCTCGACAATCTCTCGGAGACGATCCGCGAACGGGGCACGCTCAAAGGCCAAGTCCGATCGATGACCGCGCACGGACGCATCACCGCCGTCGTGCTGAGTTTGCTTCCCATGGTGGTCGCCGCAGCCATGATGCTTGTCAATCCGGATTATTTCATGCTGGTGGTGGATCATCCGGTGGGGAAAACCCTGTTGATGATGGCGATGTGCGGGCAGTTGCTGGCGTATCTGGTGATCAAAAAGATCGCGGATATCAAAGTGTAGCGGCCATGCTGATCACCGCGACAATCACATTTTTCATCCTCATGTTGTCCATCGTAGCGGCGATCGCCTACCGCATGTGGGACCGTGAGGGTCTACCTGCGCCGTCGGGCGAGACGGCGGAACCGAGCCCGCCGCCCGCGGGCGAACCCTCCCGAGGAGTGGCCGCCGATCCGCTTGGCAGGCTAATCGATATCGGAAGGGCGATGCCGGCTTCCGACGAGAGCCGTAGCGCCACCCGACGAAACCTGATCTCCGCCGGCTTTCGGGATGAAGCGGCGGTGTCGATTTTTTATGGCGCGAAGGCGGTCTCATTGGTCTTGTTTCCCATCGCATCGCTGGTCTTGTTGTTCTCTATAAACCCGGACATCTTCACAATCTTGCTCCCCGTTGCCATGTCAGTCTATGTCGCCCTGCGCCTCCCGAAATGGTATGTGCAGCGTCGCTTTACGAAACGCAAGCAGCAGGTCAACCTGGGCCTGCCCGACTTTCTTGACCTGCTGGTCATTTCGGTCGAAAGCGGTTTCTCACTCGAACAGGCCCTGGTGCAGACGGCTCACGACCTCCGACAGGCTCATCCCGTCTTCCACGATGAAATCTCCGTCTTTCAGGGTGAGGTTCAGGCAGGGGCAACCCGGGCCGAAGCCCTGCGCAACCTTGCTCAGCGAACCGGAGAGGTTGAAATGCGCCGGCTCACTTCCTTGCTGATTCAGGCCGACCGTTTCGGCAGCAGCATTTCGAAAGTCCTTCGCTCGCAGGCCCGCTACATGCGCATTCGACGCCGCCAGCGGGCCGAGGAGTTGGCCCACAAAGTCGGCGTGAAACTTGTCTTTCCGATCTTCTTCTTAATCATGCCTTCGATGTTTCTCGTTACGGCCGGGCCCGCCGTGATCATGCTGATGGGAGGCATCGGCCGCTCTCTTTTCGTCGAGTGAACAGCGCCGCGGCCTCGGTCCAAAGTGTTCCTCTTCTCGACAGACTCCTCGGAGAGTATGCGATAAGGCTAGCTACTTTCCGGCGCAAAATACGCGTAGCGCTCGGGGCGGGGACTGTCACCAATTTCGCGCCTTCAAAGAATCAACAACCTTACGGGCGCATTCGGAGGCGAAATTGGCTGACTGTACCCAGCCACCACGCAGTTTCTCCTTTTTGCGCCGGAAAGTGGCTAAGCTAGCCCGCATTGCGCACGAGCTGACGCGCGAAGCAGACGATAGGCCCGCCATTACTTCGTTGCGCTTGCTCGCCGTGCTTAACGTAGGGTTCAAGTACGCCCGCATTGTTCAGGAAACTGGGCGCTGAGCGGCGCGCGCCTTGTACTGACGGGCCTCTCACGCACTTCGCCTCGCCACCTGGCGAGAAAAGCGGGCTAACCGGAGGACAGACTGTTGACAATATCGTTGTAGATCACGAAGGCAAACAGCAGAAGGATGAACACCAGCCCGACTTGCACGATTCGTTCCTTAACCGCAAAGCTGATGTCCCGGCGCATCACCGACTCCAGCAGCAGCAGGGTGATGACCCCGCCATCGAGAATCGGAATGGGGAGCAGGTTGAAGATACCTAAGTTTAAACTGATCAGAGCCATGAACATGACCAGCTGTGGCCAGCCGGAACGAAAGGCTTGCCCAGAGAGTCGGGCGATACCGATGGGTCCGGCCAGCGATTTCGGCGACATCCGTTGTTCGATCAGTCCTTGCAGGAATCGAAAGATGAGGGTGGCACTCTTGGCGTTGTGATCCACCGATGCCCGCCAGGCGTCCACCAACCCTAGCCGGGTTTTAATGCGTTCGTATTGACTCAGCGATAGCCCGATCTGCCAGGAGCCGCCATTCGTTTGGGTCTCGACATGAACCGCCGAAACCGTGATTTGAAGGGGCTGATCTTCGCGCAGAATCTCTATTTGAATCGGTTTGCCTTCGCTCTGCTGAATCAACTCGACAACCCCTTGTAGATCATCGATCTCTTCACCGTTGAGGGTCACGAGTATGTCGCCGGCGCGTATACCGGCCTGCTCCGCCGGTTTGCCTTCCTGCGTCTCGACCACTCGCACCTGCACGATCTCGCTCCAGCCGGCGTTTCCCGCACCCGTGGCTTCGTCCTCGCCTATTACCACCGGAAGGTCGATTCGTTTGCCCGCTCGCTCGACGGTGACGTTGAGCGTTGTATGAGTCGCCGTGATTTCTCTGAGCTTCACCGATTCCCACGTGGGCGTCTCCTCGCCGTCGATGGCGACGATCCGATCACCCTCTCTCACGCCGGCTTGCTCAGCCGTGGAGCCCTCGGCGACGCGCCCGACAACCGCGGGTTCCAGATGGAAAGCCAACCGCTCGTAGCGGACCATGAAAAGGCCTGCGAGCAGCAGCAGCGCCAGAAAAACATTGAAAACCGGCCCCATCAGCGCGATGATCACCCTCTGCCATCGGGGCTTGGAGAGAAACTCCCCCGGGTCGCCGGTCGGTTCCTTGGTGGTTTCGCCGGCCATTTTTACGTAGCCGCCAAGAGGAACCAGGCACACCTTGTAATCCGTGTCGCCGCGCTTGTAACCAAAAAGCCTCGGCCCGAAGCCAAAGGCGAACGCTTCGACCCGCACGCCGAAGTAGCGCGCTGCCAGGAAGTGGCCCAGCTCGTGGACCAAAACCATTACCCCCAGCACGAAGACGAAAGCGAAAACGTAATCGAGAAAACCCATGGGAAGAAGAAAGGCGATCAGGAGTGCACCGTCACCTCAAAATCGCTTGTGATTTGCTCTGCCGCCATACGGGCCCGGCGGTCGATTTCCAGGACATCGTAGATCGAATCGGGAGTCCCAGCCGGCACCCGGCTCAACGTCTCCTCCACCACAGTGGCAATCCCAGTGAAGGGAATTCTGGACTCCAGGAAAGCTCCCACGGCCACCTCGTCAGCCGCGTTTAAGACGCAACCCGCGGCTCCTCCGGTTTCCAAAGCCTGATAAGCCAGGCCCAACAACGGGAACCGTTCGAGATCAGGCGGCTCAAATTCTAATTGTCTCACACAATCCCAGCGTAGTCTGCGCTCCGGCTGGCCCGGCTCTCGTACCGGATAGGAAAGCGCGTAGCGGATCGGCAGTTTCATATCAGCAGGCGACATCTGAGCTAACACCGAACCATCTCGGAATTCCACTAGGGCGTGAACCACCGATTGAGGATGGACCACCACCTCCACTTGATGGGCTGCGAAGTCGAACAGGTGGCAAGCCTCAATCACCTCGAACCCCTTATTCATCAGCGTCGCCGAATCCATCGTGATGCGCCGCCCCATCTTCCAAGTCGGGTGGTTCAACGCCTGCTCCGGCGTCACCCGGGCCAGCTCAGCTTGGGCCGTCGTTCGAAACGGTCCGCCCGAGGCCGTCAGGATCAGCTTTTCCACCTCCTCGCGAGGCCCCGCGCGCAGACATTGGTGAACGCCGTTGTGCTCGCTGTCGACCGGCAGCAGTTCGGCTCCCGAGCGTCGAGACTCGCTCATCACAAGCTCTCCGGCCGCGACCAAAACTTCCTTGTTCGCCAGGGCGACCCGCGTCCCGCGAGCGACGGCCGCAAAGGTGGCCTCCAGCCCAGCGACGCCGACCGCTGCCGAGACGACAACGTCAACCGGCACGCCCGCGGCAACGGCAAGGTTCCCCCCCGGTCCCCACAGCACCTCGGGACGGTAGCCGACGGCCCCTGCTTCCTCGGCCAGTCTCTTCGAGAAGACGTCACGAGCCTTCTCATCGGCAAGCGAAATCACCTCGGGACGGAACTCGACCGCCTGGCGTAGCAGTTCCCCTACATTCGATCCGGCTGCCAACGCCGTGACGCGGACGTCGCCGCCCATTTCGCGGACGACCTGCAGGGTGTTGCGGCCGATCGACCCTGTCGAGCCGAGAATCGCAAGTCGCTTCATGCGCGTAAGTCCAATGAACTCAAAGCCACACTAACACAAAGGCCCGCCGGAATCCATAGGGACTTCACCCTGAGTGATACTGCGTATCTAGTTGCGAGGAATGCGAGAAGCCGGGAAGGTTGTTTCAGGGGTCTTTTGGTTGAGGTTTGTCTCGCTTTGGTGGGGGTTGCCTCCCCGGCTCAATTTAAATATACCAAATCTCATAGCCCGACGCAACCCCTCGCTGCGGGGTTTTGTTATGAGAATTACATAGCGACCCTGCCGCAACGCCTGCTTGTGCGCTACCGGACAGTCACCTACCGTCGATCATCCTACTTCTACTCAAACGGAGGTTGCTATCCTGCTAAGACCCGCCCTTCGAGTGGACTAGGGACGCGAGGTGAGGGGGAACACGACGAAGAGAAAACAGCCGGGGAGGTTTTTGCTTCAGGGGTCTTTGGTTGAGGTTAGTCTCGCTTTGGTGGGAGTTGCCCCCCCGGCCTTCCTATATTATACGGGAAACTCCCTGACAACGCAAGCCTTTCTACAATTCGTGGAATGCTACTATTTCTTGGATTTCTTGGTCTCGATTTTGACTCCTGCCCAGTCCTCCAGCAGAGTGACCGCCGAGCAGAAATCTTCGTCCCCGTGGCCTTGGGCGATGCTTGCTCCGAAGAGCTGATGGACAAGCGAAGTGGCCGGCAGGGGAACCTTCAACTCCTGGCCGGAGTCGAGCATCAGGCCAATATCCTTGTGCATCCACTTTAGGGGGAAGTTCGCTCGAAAATCGCGTCCAAAGATATACGGGGCCTTGAAGCTGATAAGGCCGGCTTTGGCGGCGCTCGCGTCGAGGATATCGTACATCTGCTGGGCGTCGACCCCGCCCTTGACGGCCAGGGCCATCCCTTCGATAAAGCCTTGCATCATGTTGGCCAACACCAAGTTCTGCGAAAGCTTGGCTTGCAGCCCCATCCCCTGTTTGCCGCAATAGAACAACGTCTTGCCCATGGGGTGAAAGTACTCCTCGACCCGCTGGAAGACCTTCTTCGGGCCCCCGACCATGAAGGTCAGCGTCCCCCCCGTCGCGCCGGGCGTCGAACCGGTGCAGGGTGCATCGAGGTAAGAAGCGCCCTTCGTCTCGAACGCTTTAGCGATCCTTCGAGCGACGCTGGGGGCTATCGTGCTGGCGTCGGCGACCACGGCGTTCTTCTTGATACCTTTGATGACGCCTTCGGGCCCGAGCAGGACAGACTCCGACATCTCGGAGTTGCCTACGCACAGGAACGTGCATTCGGCGAACCGGCCGACCTGCCGCGGCGTTTCACAAAACAGACCGCCTTCCGCCTTGGCCAGTCGTCGCGCTTTTGAGGATCGGTGACTCCACAACGCCACCTGATGGCCCGCCCTGAGCAGGTTGCGCGCCATCGGGTAGCCCATCAAACCAAGTCCCAGAAAGCCTAGCTTTGCCATAGTGTTTACCCTAAGTACGGTATTTTTCACAAATACAGTTGCGCATGAATCAGCTTGTCGAGGTGTGGCTGCTCATCAGTTTGGGCGTATGGAATTGCGCCCCTGCGTTCGACGGGAGATGTACAAGCCCATCAGTAGGGCGCTATCGATTTCGCGTCCGCGGTCGGCCGCCTGCGTAACCGTATTTGCGGGCTGATGCAGCAAGGTTTTCAATTGTACGCTTTTGCGAGCTTGTGAGACAATGATTCTCCTATGAAGCCAAAAGTCTTTGTCACCAAGCGCGTTTATCCCGAAGCTATCGACTATCTCCGGCCACATGCCGAGGTGGAATATCACGACTCCGCCATAAGCTACCCACCGGAGGAGCTGCTGGCCCGGCTCGAAGACAAGGTCGGCGCAATCAGTCAGTTGACGGATAAGTTTTCCGCCGAGGTCATGGACCGCTGCCCGCAACTCAAGGTCATCGCCAACGTCGCCGTCGGCTTCGACAACATCGACGTCCAAGCGGCCACCGAGCGCAAGATCGCCGTCACCAACACGCCTGACGTGCTTACGAATACGACGGCGGACTTTGCATTTACCCTGCTCATGGCGAGCGCACGCCGGATTGCCGAGGCGGATCGCTTCCTGCGGGCGGGCCAGTGGCGGCAATGGAGCATCGATCTGCTCTGCGGGCAAGACATTCACCGGCGGACGCTCGGGATGGTCGGCATGGGACGCATCGGTCAGGCCATGGCGCATCGCGGCCGGGGTTTTGAGATGCGGCTGCTCTACCACGACGCCATCCGCGCCCCGACGGAGGTGGAAGCCGATCTCGGTCTGGAGTTCGTTCCGCTCGAGCAGTTACTACGAGAGTCCGACTTTGTCAGCCTCCACGTGCCGCTACTTCCTGAAACCCGCAAGCTGATCAGCACGGCCGAACTGAAGATGATGAAAGAGAGCGCGATTCTGATCAATACCTCCCGCGGTCCCGTCGTGGACGAAGCGGCGCTTGCGGATGCACTGACAGAGGGCATTATCGCCGGCGCGGGGCTCGATGTCTTCGAGCGCGAACCTGAAGTGGAACCACGATTGTTGAAGCTCGAGAACGCCGTACTCGCTCCGCACATCGCCAGCGCCTCGATCGACACGCGGCGCAGAATGAGCGTTATGTCCGCGGAAAATGTCGTCGCCGCCCTTCAAGGAAACCGCCCGCCGAACCTGGTCAACACGGCGCTCTTCGACTAGGCTTGGCCGTGGGGGCCATGAAAGACACCCTCCGTCAACTGTTTCTCTCGACGCTGGAAGGTTTGTCTCTCGATCGGGTCATGCCCGAAAAGTTGTCCTGCCAAGATACTGTGCTCGAGGTCGGAGGCGACCGCATCGAGCTGGGACGCTACAAGAAAATCGCCTTCGTCGCCATCGGCAAAGCCGCTTTCCAGATGTCTCGGGCCCTGACGGAGATGGTCAAGGATCGCACCGTGGCGGGTATCCTGGTGACCTCGACGGAGCCTGAGCAAGAGCTGGACGGTTTCAAGGCATACATAGGGGGGCACCCCTATCACGATCAGCAAAGCTTCCGCGCCGCCGACGTCACACAAGATCTGCTGCACAGCCTGGGGCGGGAAGATCTGCTGATTTATCTCCTCTCCGGTGGTGGATCGGCCATCTGTGAGAAGCCCATCTCGGAGACCATATCGCTCGAAGATTGCCGTGAATTCTACCGCCTACTGGTCACCTGTGGCGCCAACATCGTCGACATGAACGTCCTCAGGAAGCATTTCTCGGCGATCAAAGGGGGACGCCTGGCGCAAGCCGCGCACCCCGCCCGGCAGATTACCCTCTACGTCTCGGACGTTCCGGCGGACAAACCTTCCGCCGTAGCGTCGGGGCCGACGATGCCCGACGAGTCCACCGTCGAAGATTGCTATGCCATTGCGAAGCGGTTAAAGCTAGCCGGGCGCTTCCCGAGATCCATCCAGGCGATGTTCGATCAATCCACGATCCGGGAAACCCCAAAACCGGGGGACGCCGCGTTCGAGAACAGTTCCTGGCACTGCTTGTTGGGAAGCGAGGACGGGCTGGACCGGCTCGCCGCTCAGGCCGAGTCGAAAGGATGGGTCTGCCGGAGGGACATGTCCGTCGACGACTGGCCTCTCGAGCGGGCCGTGGAACATCTACTGGGAGAGATCGAACAGCTTCAAAGCGAGCATCCCGGCCGGACCGTGGCCTTGCTGACAGGGGGCGAATTGAGTTGGCCGGTGACCGGAGACGGTATGGGGGGCCGCAACCAGGCCTTCGCCCTGGCCTGCACGGAGCGGATCGCGGAGCGCAACATCGCCGTCGTAAGCGCCGGCACGGACGGGGTCGACGGCAACTCCTCCGCCGCGGGAGCGCTCGCTGACGGCCATAGCGCCGAGCGGGCGTCAAAACTGGGCATCGACCCCAGCGACTACCAGCAGAGATCCGACTCCTACCATTTCTTCGAGCAGCTTGACGACCTGGTGATTACCGGGCCCACGGGAAATAACATTCGCGACCTAAGAATGCTGGTGGCCTGGTAGGAGGGCGACCGGCGTCGATCCGCGCAACCGGAGTTTCCGTGTTTTTCAGGCGTCCCCCAGCCGCCAGGGATGTAGGGGCGCGATTCATCACGCCCGCTTGTCCTACAAATCCTAAGCCTGTAGGCGGATCTAGCTACTTTCCGGCGCAAAATACGCGTAGCGCTCGGGGCGGGGACTGTCACCAATTTCGCGCCTTCAAAGAATCAACAACTTGCGGGCGCATGCGGACGCGAAATTGGCTGACTGTACCCAGCCGCCACGCAGTTTCTCCTTTTTGCGCCGGAAAGTAGCTACATGTCACGAAGCCTAAGTGTCTCATTAAAAGTAGCTTAGCCCCATTGGCGCCAGGGCCTCCTTGGATTGGCAAGGTACAATGTAGTGGAAGCACAGGCGAAGCATTCGGGGCCCATTCGAGCACGGGTCGTCGGAAGCCACGAACCAACAAGGCAAGAAAATTACCAAACAAACCCAATCCCTTATAACACCTTTTGTTCCAGGAACTTACAGAAAGTTTGGCGGGCTGATCGCGTGCTTCGACCTCAGCTTGGGCCGGGGCGGGGACTGTCACCAATTTCGCGCCTTCAAAGAAGCAACAACTTACGGGCGCATTCGGACGCGAAATTGGCTGACTGTACCCAGCCACCACCTCAGTTCGTCCTCCGCCAGATCCGCGGCCGACAGTCGCCTACTCTTCGTTGGGCACGAAGGCGATTGCGCGGGCGGGGCTGCCGCTTTGATCCGCGATCTTGAGCGGCAGCGAGACGAAGTAAGCTCCGCGGGCGGGCAGCTGGTCCAGATCGATCAGCAGCTCGGTCCAACTCATGCCGTACTTCAGCCCGGCGGCATGAGTCGGCAGACCGCCATCCGTGTACCCCATGCTGGGGCCGTCGGTTCCCAAGTGCCAGACGCCCTTGCCGTGAAGATAGTCCATGACTTCGGGCGTGGGCGCCGGCCAGCCGGGCTTTGATTTTTCGACGGCGGGTTCAAACGTCAAACGCCGACCTTCCGGAAATGGTTTGAAATAGGCGTTGCTGTAGCCGCTGCGAAACAGAACAATGTCACTAGCCTGGATCGGTCCGTGGGTGATCTCCCACTCCTCGATCATGGCGACGGTGATGCGCGGACTCGTTCCGGGCTCGGCGGCATCTCGGATTGCGCTCACATCAATCACGGCCGCCGGTCCCATCAGCCGCTCCAGGGGATACTTGTCTCCCGTTACGGTGCCGGCCGGGCCGGCGTGTTCGAGACCGCTGTCCGGGGGTGGAATCACATGGGCGGGAAAATCGATTTGCGTGCCGGTGTGTTCGTCGATCACGTATCGCTGTCCGTAGTAGGCTGCTTCGCTCGGCTCGGCAATACTGCCGTACGTGCTTTTCTGGGGCTCAAACCAATTGAATGTCCAACGCTGGAAAGGCAGATTGGTTCCAAAGTGAGCGGGGACATTCTCGTCGACGAGAACCGACAAATCGACAACCCTGAATTTGTTCCTCGCGATCGCTCCGATATCGGCGGCAAGAGCCGTCGGGATTTCGATACTAGGCTCAGGCGGGCGAGAACAGCTGCTGAAAATTAGCGTCGTTGCGGTGAGGGTCAGTGGGAAAAAGGTTCGCATCATGGTCAATGTACCGTCCGGATCGCAGTGGCGAGAGGAAGTGGAAGAACCGGGAACCGCCAATGGGCGCTCGCCCAGCGGGTTTCGGTGGCCTCGATGAGCTTCCGCCAGACCTGTGACGGATGGGGGTCAAAAACCGTGTCAGCCGTGGCCGGGACGATATGCCAGGCCCCCGACGCCACTTCAGCTTCGAGCTGCCCCGGCGACCAACCGGCATAGCCCGCACACAGACGGAAACTTTTCTCCTGGCTTGCACCGAGGATGTTCTCAACTACATCCTGACTCGAGCTCACATGCACATCGTCAAAGACATGCTTGGCGCCGTCCGCTTCGTCGCGTGAGCGGAAAAGCACGAACATTTGGGTTCTCGCCACCGGGCCGCCGATGAAAAGCGTGAATTGACGGTGCTGCCATGTCTCCGCCTCCGGTAGCAGCGCCGAAAGGCTGACGCCCGTGTCTCGGTTCACGACTAGGCCCATTGCCCCCTCCCGGCTGTAGTCGAGAAGCAGAACGACGGTTTCGTGAAAATTAGGATCCCTCAGTTGGCGACCGGCTATCAGAAACTTGCCCTTGGCGAGATCCCCCAGCTTGTCTGATTGAGCCGGCGCGGCCTGAGCGGCCGCGACGCTAGGGGCCAACGGCCTCCACCGCGCCGCCAAGACGGATTCGAGAGACAACGGGGGGGCCGATAGCAATGCGATGGCCGCGGCTGCCAGGAAGAGAGGCACTCCCGCGGGCCTTTTGTCGCGGTCGTGATCCAGGCTTGGCGAGATATCCATGCGGCGAATCCAGGACGTAGTCCGAACCCGAAGATCGTAGCCTACCAGCCTCATTGGTTGCAAGGGCTGCGCTGACAACGGACGGGTGAGCAGACCGGGACATAGGCAACACTTTTCGTCCGGGGAGGGGGCCGAGCGCACAACTCGATGTCGCCACGAATGGCGACACGGCACGCAAGAATGCGTGCGCCACGTCTGGCTCGGTCCGCTAGCTTCACGACACTGGCGACACTGACCTCCCTGTGCATTCCCCCCAAAAGCCTGTGCTAGACTCGGTGTTTGCAGCCCGGCCTTGCTCTCAAGCGAGTCTTCATTGGAGCGTCCGCCGAAAGTCTTGGTCATTGACGACGAGGAAGCCGCTCGGTACGGAATTGTCCGCGCGTTGTCGGGTCAGGGATACGAGATCCAAGAGGCTTCCGACGGCGACCAAGCCCTCGAAACGATCCGCCGGTTCCAGCCCGACGTCGTTCTCTCCGACATCAACATGCCCGCCATGGACGGGCTTTCCCTTCTCAAACATCTCCAAACCCAAGCGAAAGACGAGTCGGAAGTTCCTCTAGTCGTCTTGATTACCGCTTACGGCTCAGAAGAAGTCGCCGTGAAGGCGCTCCGGCTCGGAGCCTACAATTACATCTCCAAACCCTTCGAGATTGCCGATCTGCGGGTGATCATCCGTAACGCCATCGATAAACAGCGCCTCCTGCGTGAAAATCGCCGCTATCTGAGCCGGCTTCAACAAACTCTAGCGGAACTACGGGCATCCCAGACAGCCCTCGTGCAGGCTTAAAAAATGGCTTCCCTGGGAAGACTCGTTGCCGGTGTTGCGCACGAAATGAACACCCCGCTGGGTGTGCTTCAGAGTGGTCTGAAAACGATAGAAACCGCCGCCACCAGGCTCAAGGCTAGTTTGACCGAGCCGTCGGCCGATGACGCCGGCACCTCCCGGATTGCCGCCCAACTGCCGGACATCGCCGTCCAGTTACACCAAGCCTCCGCCAGGATTGCCGAGACCGTAGCCAAGCTTCGAGAGTTCGCACAGCTCGACCGCGGCGGTTTTCAAACCGTCGAGATCCACGAGGGCATCGAAAACACTTTAAGCCTGATGCGACACGAACTCACCCCCAACATCGAGCTCAAGCGAGAGTTCGGAGACATCCCCGAGGTCTACTGCGCTCCCCGGGAGATCAATCAGGTTTTCATGAATCTTCTGCTCAACGCTCGCGATGCGATTCGCCACGCCGGCGTCGACGGGGTCGTCCACATCCGTACTCGTCGTCACGAGGACTCCGTTCAAATCGAGATTCAAGACAATGGCTCGGGCATCGACCAAGACCATCTGAGCAAGATCTTCGATCCCGGGTTTACGACGAAGGGAGTGCGTGTCGGAGTGGGGTTGGGGTTGCCCATCTGCTACCAGATTCTGCAGGCGCACCACGGTCGAATCGACGTCGACAGCCGCGTAGGCACGGGAACAAAGTTCATCATCACCCTGCCGATCGACAGCCCGAGCTGAACCTATGCTGCTCGACTTCACACTGCGGTTCTTGGGCTTCGCTGTTGGAACCGCCCTGCACCTGTTTCTGGGAGTCCTGGTGGCGCGCAAACCCGGGGCGGCTAGACCCGATCGCTTGTTGCTTGCGGTCATCACATCTGCCGGGATGTGGCACGCCGGCAACGCGCTGGCCATGTTTATCCGCATCAACACCGGCGCCGAGACGGGTCCTTTCCTCAACCTTCTTGACCAAATCGCCCGAGCCGGCCTGGCCCTGACACCAGCCCTGCTGCTTCACCTGTGACTTGTCTGGGCGAAACGCTCGGCCTGGCCGGCGGCGGTCGGATACGGGGCTGTCCCAATTACCTTGTGGATGCCGGCAACGGATCGTCTAGTCGGCTATCGCTTGGCTCTGGCCGGCGTCCTTGTCGTGACCTGCATGCTGGGGCTACGGGCTGCCAGTCGCGAGGCCAAGCCCTTGTACCGGAAGTTCTTCCGTTGGTCGGCGGCGACCCTGCTGGCCCCCGCCGCCGGCGTTTTGCTGGGCGAGAATTCCGCTCTGGTCGTTTGGACGGCCCTGGTACCGCCGGTCTGCTTCGCCTATTTCGTCTACCGCTACGACTTTCTGGGATTGCTGATTAGCCGGCGTCTTGTTTTCGCCCTTGTGCTCGGTGTTTTCTCGGCGTTCTACCTCTTTCTGGTCCGTCGAGTAGCCGACTTCGTGGAAGATGAGTTCGACTTTCTCGGCCCCCTGACCGAGCTGGCTCTGATCTTCGCCGCCGCTTTGATCTGGCTGCCGCTTTATGCCTGGATGAACCGGTTTGTTTCCAAGAGAACTCAGCTTTATGGCGACTTTAGCAAGCGCGTCATCGAAGAGGCCGCCGGCATTCTTGATTTGGAGAAACGCGTTCAGTTTCTCGCAGAAGAAGTGGGCCGCACATTCGATCTGCGACGGGCTGTTCTGGCAACCAGCGGTGGCCGAATCGTCCTTGGACAATTCGGCCCGAAGGAGCCGGGGATAACTCCCGACGTTGTCCGGAAACTCGAGGCAGCGACCCGCGGTCAGAAGGTAGAACTTGTCCATCAGCGCGAGACCGGCCATCCCGAACTCCGTGAGATTTTGACCGACTCCGATTGCAACTACCTATTCCCTCTGCGGTACGAGGACCACCCGACGGGCTTCCTGCTGCTCGATACGTCACCGCGCATCTATCTCGACCAGGATGAGCCCATTCTGCTCGGCCTCTGCCGGCAGATTTCCCATTCGATCGAGACTTGCCGCGTGGTCGACGAGAAAATTGGCCTCGAGAAAACGCTGCTGCAACAAGAACACCTGGCGCGCCTCGGCAAGGCGGCCGCCACGATCGCACACGAGGTCAAGAACCCGCTAAGCTCGATTAAAACCCTGGCGCAGCTCATGGGGGAAGATCCGGAGGTCAAGCAGCGATACGCGCGGGACTTGTCTTATATGGTCGCCGAGGTCGATCGTCTGAACAGTAGCGTTCAACAACTGCTCACGTTCTCACGGCCGGCGCCGGAGACGAAAAGCACGATCGATCTTAGCGGCTTATTGGAAACGACCACGGGTGCGCTGGCCCGCGAGCAAGCGACAAACGGCGTTCAAGTGGAGTATGTTGCCGGACCGCGGATTCAGATCGAGGCATCCAGTCCGGAGCTCGTGCAACAGATTGTCCTCAACCTGGCCTTGCACGCCATCCAAGCTTCCCCGGCAGGATCCCAGGTGACCGTGGAAGTTCAGCCTCGCCCACGCGGAAAAGTAGCCGTCGTTGTGACTGACGAGGGGCCGGGCATCCCTGAAGAGTTGCGACAGCGGGTGTTCGAGCCATTCTATACCACGAAGCAAAAAGGGACCGGCCTAGGGCTCGCTATCGCCAAGAAGAATGTTCGCCAACTGGGCGGTGAAATCCAGATTGAGAGCCCCGTCTCGCACGATCACGGAACCCGCGTTACGGTTATCTTGCCGACCTCATGAAGGAGAGAATCGCCTGCCTGAGCCCTGCCGGACGCGTGTTGTTGTCGCTATCCCTGCTTGGCGCCACAGCCGTCGCAGGCGAACCCCTGTTCCCCGCTCGACAAATGGAACGTATTCAGCAGGGCGTCAGCGCGATCTATAACCTGGAGCATGGCCGCGCCGCCGAAATCTATCAGGCGATGATTGATGAATCTCCCGACGACCCAGCCGGATACACCTACCTCGCCAAAACGTACTGGCTGCAAGAGCTCGTCTCGAAGCAAGAACTCAGTATCGACCGCTTTGCGGCTTCCGACTTTTTTGCCGAGACGGTGAAGTACAAACCGAAAGTCGATCCCACTGTCGAGCAGCGGTTCCGCCAAGCGAATGACCTGGCCATCGCCAAAGGGCGAGAGAGACTGAAAACCCAACCGAACGACCGCACTACGCTGTTTTTGCTGGGACAGGCTTACCAAAACCTCGCCAGTTTCGAGGCCTCGCTGAAGAGGAGCTGGTGGGCATCGTTTCGCGCGGGCAGCAAGACCTTCCGCTACCACTCCGAGCTGCTCCGCCAGGACCCCTCCTTCTACGAAGCCTACCTCAGCACGGGCGTGTTCCACTACGTCGTTGGCCGGCTGGGCTGGAATGTCAAATGGCTCGCTTTTATGCTCGGTTACCGAGGTAGCCGGGAAGAAGGAAAGCGCGAGCTTCGTATATGCACGGAAAAGGCTCAGCTCGTCGCCGACGATGCCCGCGTCATTTTGACGCTGATCTACACCCGCGAGAAAAACCTGCAGGCCGCTTTCGACGAGATGTCGGTGTTACTGAAGCGCTATCCCAAAAACTACTTAGTGCACTTGGATATGGGCGGTATCGCCATGCTGATGGATCGCACCGACGTTGCGGTCACGGTGTACCGAGACATCCTACGGAAAATTCAAGACAGCGAGGACAGTTACGACAGACTGGAACCGGCGATCGTGCACAATCGGCTTGGCGTGACCTTTCGTGTTCGTGAAGAGTTCGAGCACTCGGCCTCGTGGTTTCGGAAATCTCTCGAGGACGCCTCCACTTCCACGCTTTCAAGAGTCGTTGCTCACCTCGAGTTGGGGAAGACCTACGACCGCATGGGGAGCCGACAACAAGCAATAGGCCATTACGAATCTGTCCTTGAATTAGAGGACTTCGCCGGCTCGCGCCGGGAGGCGCGGCAACTGCTGAAACAAGCTTATCAGCGGGACTAATTCAGCATCAAATGCGCAAAACCAAGATTGTCGGCACGCTGGGACCGGCCTCCAGCGAATCTCAGGTCATCGGTGCTCTCCTCGACGCCGGTATGAGCGCCGTGCGGCTGAACTTTTCCCACGGCAAACACGAGGAGCACGCAGCCAACATCCGGCGCGTCCGCGAACAGGCGGGTCGGCGTGACCGCCTGATCCCGATCATCGCCGATCTTCAAGGACCGAAAATCCGAACCGGCAAGCTTAAAGGCGGAGAGCCGGTAAGCCTCAAAGCCGGGGGCACCCTGCGACTCTCCCATCAACCGATCGCGGGAGATGAACAAAGCGTGAGCATTGACTACCCGACGCTGGCCGAAGATGTCGAAGTCGGCGACCGTATTCTCCTCGACGATGGGGCCATCGCCTTGCGCGTATCGCGGATTGAGAGTGGCGACGTCGTGTGTGAAATCCTGAACGACGGTCTTCTCCGCGAGCGCAAAGGCGTCAACGTCCCCGGGGCGGCGCTCAAGCTTCCCTCGGTGACCGAGAAGGACAAAGCAGACTTGCGGTTCGCCCTTGATCAGGGGGTCGACTACATCGCCCTGTCGTTCGTCCGTCGCGCGAGTGATGTCGAACTGCTCAAGAACTTAATCGCTTCAGCAAAGACCGACACGCACGTTATCGCGAAACTGGAAAAGCCTCAGGCCCTGGACGATCTTACCCGCATCTTGGAAGTCTCCGACGGCGTCATGGTCGCGCGCGGTGACTTGGGCGTCGAGCTGTCTCCCTGGCAAGTTCCGGTCGAACAAAAACGCATCATCCGCGAAGCAGCCGGTATGCGCAAGCCGGTGATCACCGCCACCCAGATGCTCGAATCGATGATCGAACGGCCATCACCCACGCGGGCCGAATCAAGCGATGTGGCCAACGCGGTTCTCGACGGCTCCGACGCCCTGATGCTTTCCGGTGAAACGGCCGTAGGCCGCTACCCCGTCGAGGCCGTGACAATGATGGGCCGCATCATCGAATCGGCGGAAGCTATGCTTCCCGAGCGCGCTTTCTCGACTACATCTAAATCCGGTCGCGGTGAAGACCTCTCTGACGCCGTCGCTCGCAGCGCAGCCGAGCTGGCCGAGCAGATGGAGGCAAACTACATCGTCGTCTTCACCGAAAGCGGCTACACCGCCCGGTTGGTTTCCAAACACCGTCCCCGCCCCACGATTCTCGGCCTCTCTCGACACCATCAGGTTTGCCGGCGCATGAAATTGCTGTGGGGAGTACGTGCAAAGCTGGTCGACGAAATCCGGGACGTCGACCATCTGGTGAGGGTCGCCGAATCGTTGCTGCTGCGCCTCGGATGGAGCGACCCGGGAGATCTGATTTGCATCGTAGCGGGCACGCCGTTCCGCGTATCCGGCAAAACCGACCTGATTAAGCTGCACCGGATCGGCGAGGCGGCATCCGGCCCGCATTTCTCACCAGCTGACGGTCGAACCAGCGAATCCTGAAGCCGGCGCGACCGGCGCCGCCGCCGGTCCGAGCGAAGCGGCTTCACCGCGAGCGACCGGTCATCAAAAGGCGAGTCAGTACCAGGTTCTTTGGTATCACCTCCGAACCGGGCATCAGCTCGTCAGCGACTTCAAAGTGCTCTAGCGCCTCCGCGTGGCGACGCTGTTGCAGGTAGCGGACCCCGAGATCGTTTCGAATTCTGGCCTCGTCTTCCCGCTCCGGCCACTCGAGGAAGCCCCTAAAAACCGGGCTCCAAGCGACGAACGTTTTCATCGCGTTCGGATCAGGCGGAGGTGTGAAAAACGGTTGCGTGAAAGCCAGATGCAGGTGGATCACGAACGAAAAGGCGAGCACCGCGACGGCCGGCCAACGCCAAATCTTCCAGTTTCCGCCCCCCTGAGCTCACAACCCAACCCCCACCGCCGCGACGACCATCATCGCCGGCACGAAATCCTGCATATAGCGGCGAGCCGCATACGTATAAGAGGCCAACAGTAAAAAACTCAGCGTTGCCGAGCCACCCACCGTTAGGACGAAGAGCCACAGTTCGCGTCCATGCTCCAAACCACGCTTCCCTAGACGGAACGCGTACAGCCCGAAGAGCAAGAACGGCGAAGCCAACAACAGAGAAGACATGCCCTCGGCTCGACTCGTCCAGACAAACGGCTCCCATCCGTTGTGCCTAATCCACGGTAATCGCGCCTTGAATCCAATGGGCGCTACGACGTAGTGCAAGAAGTTCTCCGGAATTCGGCGGATGTTGAACCCTGCCTCCTGCTGAATCGGGTCGGCCATGAACTGTAAGCCGTACTCCCAGGGCGAGCCGAACCTGGCCTGGTTGTAGGCCAGGTGTATGACGCACACCGCCAACACAGGCAGGGCAAAGCCGGCGAGGCGCTTGACGGAAGTTCGCCATCCCGGCCGCCAATGAAACTCAAGAGCCAACAGGCCCAGGAAAAATCCAGCCGCGTAGCAGACGTGCGTGACGCGCGTTCCGATAGCCAGCGCCACCGCGGCCCCACAAAGCCAGACCGATCCGGCGGAGCGTGTCTCCGTGTATCTCAGCAAAGCGAGACACCCGAACACGATGAACATCGCAGCGACGCCGATGCTTTCGTGATAAATGGTCGCTCGTAGCGCGACGAAAGCCGTCGGCGTGCCAAGAGCAAACCCCACAAACAACGAGCGGCAAACCCATAAAGGCAAGCCTCGCAAGTAGAACTCTCGCAGCCTTAGCAGAATCCCTAAAAACGCGAGAGAAGTCACCCAACCGGCCAGCAGGCAGGCGACGCGATCCGACAGCTCCCAACCGGCGAGCTTGACCACAAGATGGAAGACCGCCGGCACCGGCCCCCACTGCAGGTAGTAGCGACCTTCGAAAGGCACCATGTCGATCAAGTTCACCTCGTCCGGTGTGTAGTCGATCGACAACCGTCCCGCGAGCATGCCGTCCGCCAGCATGCTGTAGTAACCCATCAAATTACTGAAATCGAACTGACCCCACGTACCTAGGAAGGCGTACAGACAAAGTAGACCAACGGCCCAACCAAGAAATTCTCGCCCGGAAAGTCTGGCGAGCCGAGTGAGCGACGCAACTTCGGAAAGCGCCTTGGATCCCTCTGTCCCCGAAGACGGCGCCCGAGGCGCCGTACGGTTCAAACCAGGCTGATCGCTGCGCCTCTTCCTCCTCCGTTGTCGCGCCATCCCGCCCCGCGCTAGTCTTTAAGTTCTACCAAAACTATCTCTAGAGGCTGGTCGCTTGTGTTCACCGGCAAGTGCTCTGTGCTGTCGGTCCAGACGGTTTGCCCGGCTTTCGCGGTGATGGGCTCGGAACTCCCGTCGGGAAAGTCGAATTTCCCGTCGCAGTCGGTAATGAAGACCGCCAGTCCGTCAGGGTGGCCGTGCATCGCCGACGCCTCGCCTGGACCATACTTGATCCGCAGCACGCGTACTCTGTCATTCTCAAACTCGACCTGATAATGATGGGGATCAACAGCAACCGGATCCTGTGCCATTTTCCTCACCTCCTTGCGAACAGAGCATAGGACACTTGGGCAGTGCTCTTCAACCCGCCGCGCCGCATCACCTCCCGAACACAGCCGCGGACACAACCTGCCGGGTCCCCCGAACGCTACTTTGCCGGCGAAAGTACGATAGGCTGAAAGAGAGCCTATTAGGTCTCCGCAAGCTCGCGAAATCAGCAGCAATGAGCGCACATTCTCGTCGAACCTTTCTTCGCCGCGGACTGCAAGCGGCTCCCCTGGCGGCGCTCTCGGGACGCCTCGCCCCGCTAGGCGCCAAGAAGAAGAAAAACCCCGAGCTGAACCTGCTTTTCATTGCCGTCGACGACTTGCGTCCCGAGCTGGGGTGCTACGGGAATCGCAGGGTCCATACGCCCCACATCGACTCGATCGCCGACCAAGGGTTAACGTTCCTACGAGCCTATTGCCAACAGGCGACATCGAGCCCATCGAGGACGTCGCTGCTGACCGGGCGCCGTCCCGACACAACACAAATTTATGACGCTAAGACCCATTTCCGCCGCTACCTGCCGAACGTCATAACCCTGCCCCAGCAATTCAAACGACACGGCTATCTCACAACGGCCTTCAGCAAGATCTACCACAAGCCGCAGCTGGACGATCCCTCTTCGTGGAGTGTTCCGCCCTGGATTCCCGACGGCTTTGAATGGGGCAGTGAAGAGAACCGAACCTTCGCGCAACGGCGATGGGATCGACTACGCGCGTCCGGCTGGATTTCAAAGGAAGCGTATTTCTATGAGCCGTCGAAACGACAAGCCGCACCGGACAGCGCCACGGGATGGGAAATGCGTAGCTGGGAGGGTCCCGACTTGCCCGACGAAGCGCTGCCCGACGGCCGGACAGCCGAACAAGCCATCCGCGCGCTAAACAAGATCCGCGACAAGCGCTTCTTTCTCGCCGTTGGGTTTCTAAAGCCCCACCTACCGTTCGTGGCGCCAAAGAAGTATTACGATCTTTACCCGGCGGGGACCACCCAGGCGGCGGAGAACGTGTTCCCGCCCGCCTATGCCCCGCCCTTCGCCCTGCACGATTTCGCCGAGCTGCGCGCCTACTCGGACATAGCGATGTCGGGGGATGTGCCCGCCTACAAGGCGCGGGAACTCGTCCGCGGCTATTACGCGTCGGTGAGCTACGTGGACGCCCAGATTGGCCGCTTGCTCGGCGCCCTGGACGAGCTGGGGCTGCGCGAAAGGACCGTGATTGTCCTCTGGGGCGACCACGGCTATCACCTCGGCGACCACGGCCTATGGAACAAGTACACCAATTTCGAAACCGCTACCCGCACACCGTTAATCGTCAGCGTCCCGGGCCGCCGCGGCGCGGGCAGGAAGACGAAAGCACTGACGGAATTGGTCGATGTCTATCCGTCTCTTTGTGATATCTGCGGCCTGGAGCGCCCCGACGGCTTGGAAGGATCAAGCTTCCTACCACTGTTTAAAGATCCTGACAGGCTCTGGAAACGGGCGGCCTTCAGCCAGTATCCGCGCGAGATCCCCGGCGCCGGCGACGGTATGGGGTACTCCATGCGAACCGACCGCTACCGCTATACGGAATGGCTGGTTAAGGAAACGGGCTTTCGCGCCCGTGAGCTATACGACCACGAAAACGACCCCCAAGAGAACTCCAATATTGCGAATAGCCCGGACCACCTGAGTCTCGTCAACGGGCTCACCGGCATGCTGCACGAAGGCTGGCGCGCTTCCCTGCCACCAACGGACTCGCCGGCCTGATCGATGCGACTGCCGGCTGGTACAGGGGTTCGCAAATACAATTACAAAAGGTGGCCGGCTGTGGGCGCGATGAATCGCGCCCCTACGCCCCTAACCCGCATTTCTCACCAGCTGACGGTCGAAGCACGCGATAGGCCCGCCATTACGTCGTTGCGCTTGCTCACCGTGCTCAACGTACTGTTCAAGTACGCCTCCGCGCACTGAGCGGCGCGCGCCTTGTACTGACAGGCCTCTCACGCACTTCGCCTCGTCACCTGGTGAGAAAAGCGGGCTAACGGCGGGCATTTGCTTCCACTCCTGGCGACCGGCGTGGAATGAACTTGTTTTGTCGCGGAAAATGCAGGCTAGCATCGCCATGAGTGGCGGTCGCTACCCGCTGCAGGTTCTCGTCGCGGAAGCCTTTACCAGCGCTTCGGCCGGCCGCGCTTGCCACGCTTGCCCGAAGGCCCGCCGCGCCGATCGCCTCCATAGTCCCCGCCGCCGCCGCCGCCACCGTCTATTCGCGGCACTTTGGGACGGGCTTCGTTCACGACCAAGGGACGACCCATCAGCTCTTTGCCGTTGCAGCTCTGAATGGCGGCCTCGGCTTGCTCGTCATCGTTGATTTCGACAAACCCAAAGCCGCGCGCCTGTCCGGAAAAGCGGTCGCGCACCAAGGTCACACTGTCCACCGCAACCGCGGCATCGGAAAACCACTTCTCCAAGTCCCCTTCGGTCGCATCATAGGACAAATTGCCCACATAAAGCTTCATTTCCGCTCCTTTGCCCCGGGGTAGGTAACGTCCCAGGAAATCCACACTGAAGAGGCAAAAGGCTGACCACGGCCGGACTCGGGCGCCGTCTTATCGAGGAGAGTCTGTCGCTTCCACAGCTGGGCCCATCGTCTCAGAGTCTGAAACCGGAAGTCAACGGCGCGGATTACCGATACCGGACGGTGGGACACGGGCCCGGGCTAACCCGCATTTCTCACCACCTGACGGCCAAAGCACGCGATAGGCCCGCCATTACTGCGTTGCGCTTGCTCGCCGTGCTCAACGTACTGTTCAAGTACGCCTCCGCTCGTCGAGCGGCGCGCGCCTTGTACTGACGGGCCTCTCACGCACTTTGCCTAGCCACGTGGTGAGAAAAGCGGGCTAGCCATTCGGCACGTACTTCTGGCTGAAACCCGATTCGCCAAGCTGCACGGAAAACGCTCCATCCGGCTGAACCGTGGCTTTGATGAATTCCCCGCCGCTTTCGCTGCCCTTGTTGGCGATGAACCGCGGGTCTGTGTTCAACTCCGGGCCGGTTCGTGCGTTGCGGTCCATCTGCCAGATCGTCTCCAGACCGGGGCTGGTTTTTAGTGTCTGCATCGTCACGGGCTCAGCTCCTTTCCTGGGGGCATTGTTAATCACAACCACACGAGGACGAATGCTGTGAACGAACACCGTGTTATTGCTGGCGTCGAGCCCGTGATGAGAGATTTGAAACAGATCGACCGTCCCAACCAGGTTGCTGGGACAGGCCAGATCAGCCTCAACGTTCCACGTTAAATCGCCCGTATCCAGGAAACGGAAATTCCCGTACTTGAACAGTACGGCGATGCTGGCGGCGTTTTCCGGAAGGCCCGATCCGAACTCCGGTCGATCGGGCGGATCTTGTTTTTCCGCGCACAGCGGGTTCAAGGCCTCCGAGGCACCGTCGCTGGACGCGACCTTCCGAAACGAAGCCACCGAGAGCATCTCGACCGGCGGCAGCCCCTCACTTTGCTTGAGGCTAAACGTGTCCCCGGCCTTCACCGTTCGAGACTGGCCGCCGGTCACTTTCCGGTGCAGCGCCAGGAGCTCCGGGTAACCGTCCCCAACCCCCTCCGGATTGTCTACGATCCCGTGGTCATAGATGTTCGTGATGGGGATCAGTTGGCTCAACTTGTACGTCCCGCCCCAGTGGTCGCCATGGAAGTGAGTGACGATGAAATGATCGATTTGCTTGAGACCGGCAACCTCAGCGGCAACATGATGCATGCGAGCCGCATGGCTGTCCTTGTTTTCACCGGAGTCGATGAGGATCGACTCGCCGGCGGGCGTGACGATTAGCGTGGCAGCGCCGCCATCGACGTCAATCCAATAGATGTCGGTCACGTCGCGCTCGGTCAACTGGCGCTCGGCGACGGGGGCGCAAGCGGACATGATGGCCAGAAACATGAGTTGGGCGGTTCGCATAATTTTTCTCCGGGGATGGAGTCCCCCTCTATCGTCCGCGCCTTCGGCAACCGCAAACTTGTGTTCGCGGCGGCGCCGACCAGCCGTCATCCAATTCCGATTTCGTGCAAGAAAGCGAGGTTTCTCTTGGCGATGGGCAGCGGCTTGTCGAATGGCGCAGGGTACATGTCCTGCTCGACGGTCGCCCAGCCGTCGAAGTCAACTGCTTCGAGAACATCTTTCAACGCGGAGAAGTCTACGGCGCCTTGCGATAATTCACAAAACATGCCCTTCGTGACGGCCGGTGCAAAAGCGATGCCTTCACGCTCGACTTGCTCGCGGATTTCCGGGTCCACGTTCTTGAAGTGGAAATAACGAATACGGGCATGATGCTTGCGGACGAATGCTACGGCATCGCCGCCGCGGTAGGAATGGTGGCCGGTGTCAAGGCAAAGGAAAATGCGCTGCGGATCCGTCTGTTCCAAAAATGCTTCGATCTGATCTTCGTACTCGACGTGCGTTTCGGCGTGAGGATGGAAAACGAGTTCGAGCCCGAAACGCTCTTTTGCCAGATCCGCCACTTTGTGGGTCGTTTCGATGAGCCTGCGCCACTCGTCATCGGTAAGGTGTCCGGAGCGAAGCGACTCGCCGGTAGCGACGTCCGTGTACGTGTCATCAATCAACATCAGGTACCGGGAGCCGAACGACGCCAGGATGGTCCCCACCGTGTTGAGTTCCTTTTCGATGACCGGCCATTCGCCGGCATCTTCGAAGTGCCGCATAACGAAACCGGCCGAGAGCTTCAGTCCACGGCCGGCGATTTCGGTCCGCAGGGTTGGCAGGTCGGTGGGAAGGTAGCCGTAGGGGCCGAGTTCAATCCATTCGTAGCCGGCTTCGCCGACCTCATCTAGGAATTGTCGCCAAGGGGGCTGTTGGGCATCGTCGGGCATGCAAACACCCCAGGCGGCGGGAGCGGATCCGATTCTAACGTTCATGGGATGGTTTGGCGGACGGCGTGAATTCCCCGTCGGGCAAGCGGGCGAGCCGGCCCAACCGAGGTCATTCGCAACCTTGACCGCAGCCTTTCGGCTGCGGCTCCGTTTGACCCCGGTGGGGCCCGAGAAGATGTGGTTCTAGGTAGAACATGTGTGAATCTGAGCCGCGCCCGAAAGGGTGCGGTCAAGGCCCGGACCGTAATATAGACCCGGATCGAGTCGTGTTTTCATACTTTGCCTCAACGCGGCGGTTTCAGTAATGGAGCCGCTGCCGCTCCGCCCTTAGCTTTTCGTACTGCGCGCGGTTCTTTTGTACGGCTTCGTCCCCGCTGACTTCGGCAGGCGCGACGTCCCACCAGACTCCGGACGCCTCGGGCTGGCGGACGCGGGAAATCTCAGCGGCAATGACGCAGGCGCCGGATTCCCCGCGAGCCTCGTTGAGGGCCGAGCAGAGCTCGTCCGGCGTCGTGACATACCAGCCTTTCGCTCCCATGCTTTCGGCATTTTGCTTGAAGTCGACGCTAACATCGTCACCCTCGAGGCGATTCGTCTTGGGGTCGCGACGTCTAAATTCATTGCCGAAGGCTTGGCCCACCGTCCCCAGCTGCAGACCCTTGATGCTCTGAAAGCCATGATTCACGCAAACTACGATGGTGATCTTGAGGCCCTCCATGACCGCTGTGACGATCTCCGCGGGGTTCATCAGGTAGGTGCCGTCACCTATAAGGACATAGACTTCACCCCCCTGCTGCGCCATGCGCACGCCGATGCTCGCCGGGATCTCATAGCTCATGCACGAGAAGCCGAATTCCAGGTGGCACCCGCGGCCTCCGGTGGCGTCCCAAAGCTTGAGCAGGTCTCCGGGCGGCAGGCCGGCGGCGGCGACGACCACGTCGCCATTCTTTGTCGTATCATTGAGCGCCCCAATTACCTGCGCTTGGCTCATAGGCTCACCGGGGTGCTGGACGTAGATATCCTCGGCCACGGTTTGCTGCCATTCGCGCTTCGCGGCGGCGACTTCTTGGACGTAGTCGGCGTTGGGCTTGACTCCCGCCGCCTCGGCTGCCTGATGAAGCTCGCGCAGCGCCTCGCGGGCGTCGGCAAGGATGGGGACCGCGCCCTGCTTATAGGCGTCGTGGCCGCAAACGCTGATGCCGATGAACTTGACGTCGGGATTCTGGTAGAGCGACTGCGAGCCGGTCATGAAGTCAGCCATGCGCGTGCCCACGCAGATCACGAGGTCCGCGTCGCGGAAGATCTTGGCCGCGCACGGCGTGCCCGTGACCCCGAGCCCGCCTAAGAGCAAGTCGGATTCCTCTTGGATCGCTCCTTTGCCGGCAAAAGTCTCGCCGACGGCGATGCCGAAAGCTTGGGAGAACTTCTGCAATTCGTCGCGGGCTTCCGAATAATGGACGCCGCCGCCGGCCACGATGACAGGCCGCTGGGCCGCTTTCAGTAAAGCAACCGCATCTTGGATGCGCTGGCGATCGGGCATGCGCCGCTCGATCCGCCAGACTCGTTCTTCGAAAAAGTGCGCCGGGTAGTCGTAAGCATGCGCCTGCACGTCTTGCGGAAGACACAACGTGACAGCGCCGGTGTCGGCCGGGTCGGTAAGAACCCTCATCGCTTCGGGCAGGGCGGTGAGCAACTGCTCGGGCCGCGAAATGCGATCGAAGAAGCGACTTACCGGGCGGAAGCAGTCGTTGACGCTCACGTCGCCGGAGATCGGATGTTCGAGCTGTTGTAACACCGGCCCTTGATAGCGCGTGGCGTAGTAGTCTGCCGGCAAGAGCAGCACCGGCAGACGATCGATGGTCGCCGTCGCCGCTCCCGTGATCATGTTGGTGGCGCCCGGCCCGATCGAGGACGTGCAAGCGATCGTTGAGCGGCGCGCCGTGGCTTTGGCGTGTCCGATGGCTGTATGGACCATGGATTGCTCATGACGCGACTGATAGTAAGGAAGGTTTTGACCGTATTCGATCAGCGCCTGGCTCAAGGTATGCACGTTGCCATGTCCGAAAATCCCAAAGATACCCGGGATCAGGCGCTGCCTCTGACCATCGCGCTCACTGTATTGGACTTGAATATATTTCACCAACGCTTGCGCCATGGTCAGGCGCTCGGTCCCGTTGCTGGTACTCATTGTCCGCTCCCTCCTATTGTCTTTTGCGACGGCCCTCGGATCGGCCCGCGCGCGCCGGCCGGGGTCCGCGCGTTCCCTTCGTTGACACCTGCTTCAACCTGTTGCGTCAGCAGACAGGCACAGACAAGAGTATGCCGCAGAATGGGTGCGGGCCACAACGTAGGAGGGGGATTTTGTCAAGAGGCAATAGAGATGTCCCCGGCAGGGAGGCAGTAGAAGTGTCCCCTGTTGAGGAAGAGAGATGGGAGAGAAATCGTCGTCGTCGGGGCTGTGGGAATGTGGGAATCACGCAGCGATTTCCAAGGGACGGTGGGAAGGGTGGAAAACCCTTCGTAGCGGCTCGAACCCCGCTCGCTGCTTCGCGAGGTTTTCCACCCTTTCCCTCCGGCCCGTCATTGCCACAGCCCTCCCGCCTTCGCCGCGCGTTTGGCCAGCGGCAGCCCCGGCCGCCCAGGGTGGTTCGCCGCCGGTTTGTGCGGCCGCGGAGCGACTCGTGGTTGCGGCTCGGGACGCGCCTTCGGCGGCGGCTTGGCAATCCCGGCAAAGGGCACCGTACGTCCCTGGAAACGCACTCGCAACTCGCCCTCCCGGGTCTGCTCAAGCGTCACCCTCAACAGCCCTACGACCGTTTCGTGCAGGAACAGATCGCGGGCGACGAGTTGTGGCCGGATAATCTCGATCTGTTCGACAGCAACTACGCGGTCCCGCCGGAGAAATTGGAACACCTGGAGGCGCGCGTCGGCACCAGCATGTACGCTTTCGGCCCCTTCATTCCGGGAACCTTCCTCGACACGCCCCGGCTTCTTTACGAAAGGCTAACCGATTGGGTGGATACGACGGGCGCGGCGTTCATGGGGCTGTCGCTCGGCTGCGCCCGCTGTCACGATCATAAGTGCGATCCCTTCTCGCAACGCGACTATTACTCGATGCAGGCCATCTTTGCTACCAGTCAGCCGGTCACGATTCCCGTGGTTACCGCGCTGTCCGCGTCGCATCGCAGAGATGACTTCGCCCACTATATCGAACTCGATGAAGCACGCGACGCCTACGGGCTGTTCGAAGACCGGGTGAAAAACAGGATCACCGAAGAGAAGAAGGCCGAGTTCTCGCCGGAAGTCGTCGCCGCCTACGAGGCGCCGGAAGAGGAGCGGACAGAAGAGCAGCAAGAGCTTGCCGCAGCGCTGGAGAAAGCCGTCGAGGCCCTTCTTGAGTTCGATCGGGGGGAACGTACGAGGCCCGACCTGCGAAAGCACATGACCCCCGGGGAGAAGGACGAGTACGAAACTCTACTCCGTCGCATGGGGGAAGCCGTCATCAGCTTCCCTACGCTGGAGCCCTCGCACAACGTGGAGTACGACACCTTCTTCGACACCCCTTCAGCGACTGTGCTGGGCCACGTCGAGCCGGAGTTGATGCAGGCGGTACACGTCCGCGAACGCGGCGACGTCCGACAGCTCAAGGAGAAGGTGGGCCCCGCCATTCCCCGAGTGTTCGGCGACGGGGTGAACTTCGAACCGAAAGAACGCTACGGGCCCCGCTATCGGAAAGAGTTCGCGCTCTGGCTGACAAGTCCCCATCATCCCCTGACGGCTCGCGTGATGGTCAACCGCCTCTGGCAGTGGCACTTTGGTGCGGGAATCGTCGGCACATCGAACGACTTCGGCCGCCAGGGACAGCCTCCCACTCATCCCGAATTGCTTGACTGGCTGGCAACTGAGTTTGTGAGGGGCGGCTGGAGTCTGAAATCGATGCACCGTCTCATCATGCTTTCGTCGACCTACCAGAGGTCCAGCGAGTTCCAGCACGAGGGGAACACGCGGAAGGACCCGAAGAACTCTTACCTCTGGCGGATGAACCGCAGGCGCCTGGAAGCCGAGGCCGTATGGGATAACATTCACTCGGTCGCGGGCACGCTGAACACGAAGATGTGGGGCCGTCCTGTGCTACCGGCGATATCGCAAAGCGAACTGTCGCCCCTGAGGAGGAAGTGGTCTTGGACAGTGAACGCCGACCCGAAAGAACACACGCGCCGAGCGATCTATATTCTCAGGCGGCGCAACTGCGACTTCCCGATGTTTGAGAAGTTCGATACACCGAATTCCGCCGTTGCTTGCGAGCGCCGGGACGTGACGACAGTAGCACCGCAGTCGCTGTGGCTCTTGAACAACGAGATGTCGTTCCAGCAGGCTCTTCATTTCGCCAGCCGGCTTGTCGAAGACCACGGGGACGACGCGGAAGCTTGGGTAGAGACCGCTTAGCGGATCGCTTTAGGCCGGGAGCCAACCAGCGAGGAAAAGCAGGACGATCTCGACATGCTGGAAGCGGCTTCCGCGCAGGGCACTTGGAAAGAGCCTCCCGGCGAGCTGCCCGAAGCCTTGCGGACGATCGATGCGCCGCGGGCGGCAGCGCTCACCGAACTCTGCCTGGCTGTTTTCAACTTGAACGAGTTCCTGTTTGTGGACTGATGAAGGGAGCGAACCCCATGCGCAGACCAGCTTGCCGCGGAAGCGTGGAGGTCAATTCTGGGCGGGAATTTTGGAAGAAATCGTCGTTCGGATTCGGCTCGCTGGCCTGGGGTCAACCAGGAGGGCCGGCTAGCAGCGCGCGGTCCCTCCAGGAGGCAACACAGGCCGGACAACAATCCTATTTAGACAGCGCACGATGCGGTCAGCGCCTTCACCGACAGTGATTGGGACAAGTTTCAGGACCTGTTCACCTCAGACTGTCTTTATCCTGTGTGAGCATCCCTAGCCATGTCGCGCAGAGGTCAACAGGTTAGCCTGCTATGGAAAAGGCGGTTTACGACGAAGTAGGAACGTCGCGGCGCCTACAGGGACTCGACGCCGTCATTCCGGCGCTGAAGGGCTGGAAAGAGGCTATGCCGGACGCTAATGCTACGGTGACCAACGCAGTTTCCGGGGGTCATGCCGTGACTCTTGCAGTGACCGGGAAAGGGACGCCTAGGGGGCCGCTGCAGGGTCCGAGCGGTACGGTCCCCGCGGATCACTACCTTGCTTCCTGGGAGGAGGGGGTCTCCATTATCAAGGAAGTGGATCATCCCGCCGTCCGCTTGACGTTTGACGTTTACCACCACCAGGTCAACGAGGGCAACATAATCAGCAGCTTGACCAGGCATATGGATTGCGTCGGTCACATCCATCTCGCCGATGTGCCGGGACGTCACGAGCCTGGTACGGGCGAAATCAACTTCTGCAATGTCCTGAGCGCCGCAAGACGGGCCGGCTATGCGGGATATCTGGGCGTAGAATGCATCCCCTCCACGAGTGATGTGAAAGCGGCAATGGCCCCGATACGGAAGATCGTCGAGGAAGTGAATGCGGAAGGAAGGTAGAGAACCTTGGTCATCGACGCGCACCAGCATTTTTGGAAAGTCGGACACTCGTTTGGGCCAAGATTCGAGGGCGGCTCGGTCCTAAATCGGGATTTCCTCCCCGCACACATCAAACCGGTCCGGGACAGCTGTGGCGTTCAAAGAACGGTCGCGGTCCAAGCGGCCGGGTCCGTCGACGAGACGCGATGGTTGCTCCAGTTGGCTAAGAAGAGCGCCTACATTGCGGGGGTCGTCGGTTGGGTGGATTTGACCAGCCCGGACGTCGGGCGGACTCTCGACGCACTCATGACCGATTCCAGACTGCGGGGAGTGAGTCATGCGGTTGAAGCCGAGGCCGATCCGGATTGGCTCGTTCGCGAGGATGTGGTCCGTGGTTTGCGCGATGTATCCCGACGAGGTCTAACCTACGACCTGCTGGTCCGGCCACGCCACTTGAAACATGTAGTCGCGTTGGCCGACCGCGTGCCCGACTTGCGCATGGTCGTGGACCACCTCGCCAAACCGTCGCACGAGTCCGCGACGATTGAACAATGGTCCGCAGATCTGGCGGCCGTTGCACGCGTTCCGTCCGTCTATTGCAAGCTGTCTGGAATAATTGCCGAGGCGCCGGCCGGCCGGTGGAAGCCAGCGGATTTCAAGCCCTTGGTCGAGACCGCGGTCGAATTGTTCGGTCACGATCGCGTCATGTTCGGCAGGGACTGGCCGGCCTGCCTGTCGGCCGGAACATACATCGACGCCTATGAGGTCTTGGTTCAGGCGCTGCGTCCCATCTCCCCTGAAGTATTCGCCAAGATTTTCGGTCGTAACGCCCAAAACTTCTACGGGCTTACTGATATGGAGTATTTCATTAGCCCGCAGCATTAAAGCGTCAACAAGGGACGGAGATGAAATACCGCCGGCTGATTCGCGATGGGACTAAAGTCTCCGTGCTTGGCCTGGGCGCGTGGCCGCTCGGCGGCGCTATGGGACAGATGGATGACAAGACGGCCGTTACCGTTGCCCGTAGAGCCATCGATCACGGCATCAACCTGATCGATACGGCGCGCGTTTACCTCGCAAGCGAGCGGCGTTTGGGTAAGGCTCTCAAGGACGGTTACCGCGATCGTTGTTTTTTGGCCACCAAGGTCATGGGCGATTATACGCCTGCCGCGATCAACGCGACGCTCGAAACCAGCCTGCGTGCATTGGACGTCGACTACGTTGACCTCTACCAGGTGCATCACCCCGATCCGAACTTTCCTTTCGACGAGACCATGGAAATCATGGCCCGGTTGCGCGAGGCGGGCAAGACGCGCTACATCGGGGTGTCCAACTACCGCGTTGATCACATGCAGCAGGCATGGCAAGGAGATCCCTTTCATACGTGCCAACCCCGCTACAGCATGTTCTACCGGCCCGTGGAATACGACGTAATTCCCTACTGCGAAAAAAACCGCATCGGTGTTCTTGTTCACAGTCCGCTCGCAAAGGGATTGCTCACCGGGCGATACCGAGCGGGCCATCAATTTGCACAAGACGACGAGCGGTCTCAATTGCGACGGTTCCAGGGAGAGACGTTCGCACGCTATCTTGCTGTCGCCGACCAACTGAGTCAACTGGCGTCGGACAAAGGCATCACCCTTGTTCAATTGTCCATTGCCTGGGTCCTGCGGCTGAACGCCGTGAGCTGTGTGCTTGTCGGAGCGAAAACGGTGGAACAGATGCAGGAGCATCTTGGCGCCGTCGACGTCACGTTGAGCAATGATGAAATTCGCCGCCTCGACGCCATTTTGCAGGATACGCCGGCGGCATTGTACGATGCGTAATGGCGCGTCCACGTTCTCGCCACGGGCATCCCCCTTTGTCTTCACTCATCGGGGCCAGCTGCCGACAGACTTGCCAGCCACGGTGGAGAAGCTGCTTCTTTCAGCCACTTCGGTCAGGCTTCGTTCAAATCGCGTTCCCACCATCTCACAGCCGCGTGAGGCCCTGCATAACCTCGTCGAAGGCGTGAAACATCGTTCGGATCAGAGGCCACTGGTGCGACGATCGGATAGCTGAATACAACGCTTGTCCTCAGGATCGAATGGCCTCCGATGAAGACGACAATCCTCACCTGGTGTGCACTAATCCCGTTCATTGCCTGAGCGGCAATCGAATGGTCGCCGCCGCGGCCGGGGACAGTTCGCGGTGGTTGCTGCGTCCGATGAGTATTAGTAGCTGGGGTTTCGATTTGTCGGACCACCCCTTCAGCTCATCGACACAACCTGGGGGCTCCTGGGGCAGCGCGGCGAGCTTGTCTGGTGGCTTCCGGTTTTGGTCGTCGGAGAATGCTTCTCCGTCCGGAAACGAATACACCAAACAGGTCGAGTATGGCACCTCCGCGATAGGACGGTCAGGCACGCTGCTTCGGTGGCTTGTGGTCGTTGCCGGCTCTGTCAGCGCGAACCATACGGAGGCGGCGAGTGCCGCACAACACGGTACCAAAACGGGCTGACGCTGTCATCCGTAGCAAGGCGACAGTCGCGCGCTGCGAGGCATAATCGGAGCGATTAAACAATTCTTGCGAAAGTCGGTCGAGCGAAACCGTACCTTCTTCGTAGAGCGAACCGGCTAGCCGGCGAACCAATTCAGCTCCTGACAGCGCCTTCCAGAGAAGCAGTCCGGGCTTGTCGGGGGAATAGGCGTCAGCCTTCGCAATGGCTTGCTCTGAAACCAGAGGTTTCAATGCTTCTATTAATCGCTCACGTTCCTGTGGCGAGTCAGTGGCGAACTTTTCCTCTGGCGTGAGCGTCCGCAATTCCAGCTCCGAGTGGGGTGCAAGGTCCTCAACGCGACAGGGGCGATCGGGCAAGGCCGTCTGTTCCTCGAACACAGGCTTAGCCTTCGGTCCGAAGATGACGTGTGTGTGCTTTTTCTGCGTCGAAAAAAGGTCGGCTGCGAACTGCTCAAGAACTTCTGCCGTCCCTTCGAGCGTGGCTGAGGTCGCTATTTGCAAAAGCTGCTCGGGTTGCACTCCGCATCGTTGGCGCACGCGCCGCAGCAGCAGGGCGATCTCAGCAGCCATGGTGCCCCCATACAAATGCGCTTCGTCGAGCACAATCACACGCAACTCAGGGCCGAAAAAAACGTGGTCCTGGGGACGACAGAGCATGTACTCAAGCATCGAGTAGTTCGTGATGACGATGTCGGGCAGCCTGTCCTCACGAGCTTCCCTGCGAGTGCGAATCCGCGAGTTGGTCGAGTCCGGCTCGCCTCGCTTCGCTCGTTGTCTTTCGTCCTCCGGCGTTTCACTGGTGAAGTGAAAAACACTCAGCCCTTTAGGATTGTTCTCAAGCCAGCGATCCGCACGCTCGACTTGATCAGCCACCAGCGCGTTCATCGGGTAGAGCATCAAGCAGCGCATGCCGCCGGACTTGTCTTGCCGAGGCCGCGTCCAAAGTTCATTAAGGATAGGGAGCAGAAAGGCTTCGGTCTTGCCCCCGCCGGTACCTGCCGCAATGATCAAAGCGGCCCGCTTCGCGAATACGAGGCTGCGAGACACTGCCAGGGAGGTGTGCGACAAGGCCGGTATCGATCGCGAGCAGCAGACCAACATTCTCAGGCTGTTCAGGGACGACAAGGAAGACTCACCCAACCCAGCCGACGCTGTGGTTGTCCGAGACAAGCTCGATGCGCTGTGGGCTGCGCTCCACGGCGGGGAAGCGCCGGTCGAAATCACGACACCAGCGCGCGATCCGGCGTTCCAGCCCGACCCGACACCCGAAAACGTAGAACAGGCACGGCTCGCAGCCGAACCAGCGCCTCGCCGCCCCGGACGCCCTCCTATCCCGGCCTCACGAAAGATCGCTGCCCTCCAGGCAAAGAACGAGGGGAAGTCCAATCGGGATTGCGCCAAGATCCTCTACAACGAGCCTTACCCAAGCGAGTCGCGGGTTAGGAACGTATGGAACATCTTAAGTCTTATTGACGTTTTACGACTTCCCGGCCGAGCACTGGGGGCATCTGCGAACGACGAATCCGATCGAGTCAACGTTCGCGACGGTGCCCCTGAGGCAACGCAGGACGAAGGGCTGCGGCAGCCGCGAAGCCTCGCTGACGATGGTGTTCATGTTGGCCCGTCAAGCGGAGGCTCGCTGGCGCAGACTCAACGGCTCGGAGCTGATTGTCCACGTCTTAGAAGGAAAGAAATTCAAGGATGGAGTGATGGTTCCACAACGCGCCGCCTGACCCGCCCCGTCCACAACATTTGACAATAACTCGAGTTGCAACGCAGCGACTTCTCTTTCTGAAGCATTCTCATGAGCCATTTGCATTCGTCCTCTGTTAGTCCCTCAATTTCTCCAGGAGTCACCTTAGGGCACTCAAAGGAACCTTCCTTGATCAGCTCAAAAACGCTGACAACACCTGAGGGGTGATTGAACGGATGCTTGCCAGCTATGAGCATGTAACCTATTAACCAGGATTTCCGATTTGGCTCCTCTGACGGCACGAGTCTACACCCTCACCCGGCGAAGCGGAACCATTTCTCCACCCGAAAGAGGCGGCGGCTGAGGCGGAACCGATCGAGCCCCCTTCTTGCCCCTCATGGGGGCTGATCCGTCGCTGCGAAGTCAATTTCGCAGACACCCCTCCGAGCTTCCGTCCTCAGTACACAGATTTCGCATTCGCCAAGTGCGGTGCTACCCGCCCGGCACAGGCAGCGCCCAGATCTTCCGCAGCATGTCGCCAAACAGCCGCCGGTTCAGATGTCCCTCCGCGAACAAGAGCCAGTCATACCGCGCGTGTTTAATTAGCCGTCCGCCCGTCTTCATCAGCCGGTGCTGCAAGCTCGTCAGCGACCAGTTCTTGATTCGCTGCGGCAGCCCGAGCCGCCGCCAGAGATTGCCCAGGTTGTAGGCCAGCACGCTTCACTGCAAGCGCACCTCGTTCGCCCGGAAGCGATGGCACGACAGCCGCGTCCAGTGCGTCGCTTGCTTACCTTCTTTGATCCACTGCTCCGCCGTGCCGCGCTGGTTGTAGAAACGCACCACCGACCGGCTTGGCAAGCTCATGTTCGTCACGATAAAACCGACGCGCGCGAACAGCTCGCCCTGGTGGTGCTCGACCTTGGCGACAACTCGTCTCGGCTTCTTCCAGCTCTCCGCCTGATAGCGAAAGCTCTTGTAGCGCACTAGCGGCTTGCGGCCGGGCCTCCCCGGCGGACGAAACAGGATGTCTTCGATCTCTAACTCCAAGCTCCTGTTGGCCGGAATGCGGATGGCGTAGTCCGCGCCGCGCTCCTCCAGTGCTTCGTAGATCTCGGGCTTGGCGAAGGCGGCATCGGCGCGAAAGGTGACCTGTTTGCCTTCGGCCAGTTGGCGCTCGATCTCCGGCAACAATAGCTCATCCCAGTCCTCGGCGCTGTGCACGTTGCCGGGACGCAGCTTGGCAGCGAGGCAATCACCATGACCGTTGAACAAAAGCAACGGGTGGTAGCAGACCGACTCGAAGTGTCCGTTGTAGGCGCTGCCTTCCTGTTGGCCATGGACCGGACTCTCGGTGGAGTCCATGTCCAGAACGACCCGCGCGGAGTCGTCGAACGCCTCCGCTTGCCCGACCAGCTCTCGGTTCAGCGCCATCAGCCCCAGCAGGTTCTCTTCGCTCGCCAGCATCTCCGTCTCGAAGCCGTGCAGCGTCGAGGTCAAGGCCGCACCGCGATCCCAGATCTTCTGCGAGCCGATCAAGCGAAACGTCGGGTCAGCCGCCACGCGGACGGCGTCGTTGACGTCCTCGTAGCCTGCCAAGCGGCTGTAGATCGACTGCCGCAACAGATCAGCGAGCGTGAACTGCTTGTTTGTGCCGTGCCGGGAGTCGCTGAGATGCTCGTCAATCAGTTCTCCGAGACCGAGCCGTTCGTCCAGTTCGCGAACCAAAATCAGGCCACCGTCGGAAGTGACGTGCGATCCCTGGAAATCGACTTTGAGAAGTCCATTGAAAGTTAGCTGGAATGGCTTGGTTTGTTTTTCACCCATTGGGTGTTGGCCTCCATGGCGTCCTCATCGGGCTCTAGCCCCTATGAATAAAGACGCTGAAGGCCGCTGGAAGGTCGGGAGGCCTGAATCAAATTGGAAATGCGGGCTTAAGGCGTTTCGAGAACAGTTATAAGTCACGCTAAGCTGGCAGGGCACTTCCGCTGGTGCGGGTTTGTATGTGGGTTTTGTATGCTCCAACAGGACGCCTAAGTGCCCGCCCATCCAATCAGATAGCAGCTAGCCGCACCCTCCGTCTGCTCACCCCACCAGGGAATTTGTATGTGTTTGTATGTGGTCCTGAAGGGCGAGGGAGTGCCACCAGCAAGAGTGGCCGCCGCGAATTTCTATGTACACGGAAACAATTTGTAGGGGGGGGGTTGTATGTCCGCCTCTCCGGTACGCTCTTAAGCAAGCCGTCCAACCCCAACCGGACAAGCTCGGTGGCCGCTCCGAGCCCCGGTTGGGTCACTTCAGAGAGTGAACGATGGAGCACGACCAACGACGGCACGGATCCGGTGGGCCTGAGCGGCAAATCACTCTCTTCGGCGAGGCGGGGTTCACAACCGAATCGCGCACCGAAGAACGAGGCTCCAAGCCCCTCACGATAGAGGAACGCTTCGAGATCTTTCATGCCGAGAACCCCGCGGTCTACTACGTGGAGTTTCTCCGGGTGGCACGAGAAGAGAAAGCCAAATCCAAGATGCGGGCAGCGTCTCGTGTGGGAGCAGATGCGCTGGAATTTGCGCTTTGGCACCCGGTTTGGGAGTCGCGGCGACAACTTTGAATCGCGGGCTTTCTCGACTTGGTGCCCGAAAATGCTCTGTGGCATCGGCAAACTGCCCAGCACGATTACAAGCCGGAGTATCACCCTGAAAATGCAACGGTTGAAATCCGGCGAGAAGGTGCGCTCCTGCGTGCCGACCGCCTTGACCACCTCAAGCCGCTGTGCCGTAAGGCGGCGCGTTGGGCGGCGGACAACGCCAACCGCTTGAGCGACGACCCGGCGCTGCCGGAACAACTGCGCGGGCGCAACGCCGATAACTGGCGCACCCTGGTAGCGATTGCCGATACCGTCGGCGGCGACTGGCCCGAGCGGGCACGCCAAGCGGCGGTTGCGCTGAGCGTTGGCGAAGATTCGCAAGCGGCGGGCGAGCTGCTGCTTCACGACGTTTACAGCTTATTCGAAGAGCACGAAGCCGACCGGCTGCCGACGACAGAAATTCTCCAAGCGCTCAACCGACTCGAGACTCGGCCATGGCCTGAGTGGGGCCACGGGAAGCCGCTTTCGGCGCGCGGACTGGCCCGGCTGCTTGGTCCGTTCGGCATCAAGCCGGCGTCCATCCGGCTCGACGACGGCTCAACCCCGAAGGATACAAGCTCTCAGACTTCGCCGATTCGCTCGCAAGATACTCTTTACCCCAAGCTATCCCCAATCTATCCGCCACAACACCACAAGTCAATAGGGACGGGCCTTCCAGTGATTTTCTGTCCGCCACAAGCGGAAACGTCGTTGCGGATAGAAAACGCACGAAACCCAATAAAGACCGGGGTTGTGGTGTTGTGGCGGATACAAACGGGGGATCTAAGGGGAAGACGCCCGGAGGGTGGAAATATGACGATCGAATCTGCCATCCAGGCACTGCGGCGAGTAGGCCAATTGACGGTCGAGGGCGGTACGATCCGCTGCGATCCGCCTGACCCGACCCCAGCAGAAGCCGACCGGGCGCTTGACGTGCTGCGCGAGCATAAGCCCGAGGCGCTGGCTCTGCTCGGTTCCACCCCGCCCGCGCCCGCTTCCGGCCGGCTGCCTGAACAGAACCCCGCCCAGCTTTCCCCGAGTGACGCGCTGAAAGGCTACGCGGTCTGCCTTTACTCGGACCTGGTCGGGGAGAATCTGTGGATCGTGGCCGACGACCAGGACGCCGAGCGGCTGATCGAGCAGGGCGAGCGGCGCGGGGCGATCTACACGCGGGCCGAATCCCGGCTTGTGACCCGTATCAAAGACCCCGAGATTGTAAAGCAAGTCCACGCCTTCCAGCGGGAATTCAACACGCGGATGCTGCCGCCGGACCGCGGCAAATGACCCAGGCAACTCAACCCCGACCCCGCCCGCTGCCGCGCGATGAGAAGTGCGTCTCGTTGACGCGGGCGGCGGTGCCTTGCCGGGGATGCGGACGCTCGGTGGACGGTTGCTGCCATGTCTCGTTTGAGCCGGGGACGAAGGGCATCTACTGCGCGGCCTGCTGTCCACGGTGCAACCATCGAAGATCCGAATTGTTAGGCGACAACCGTAAGGAGAGGCTGAAAGAGCCGTTGCGCCGGGAACAGGTGGACCGCGAAGCCAAGCGGATCTACTTTCCAAAGACGAAGAACGGCGAAGCACGCCTTGTGCCGTTCATCGGCGACATGGAAACGTGGATCGAGGCAGCCTGAGCCGATCACCAGCAGAACTGGCCCGATTGTCCCTACGTGATCCAGAAGAACGGGAAACCAGTCTACGACCCACGAAGGGCATGGACAAAGGCATGCCGGGCTGTAGGGCTGCCGGATCTCTGGCGGCACGACCTGCGAAGGTCGGCGGTGCGGAACCTGGATCGTTCGGGGGTGTCGGCTAAGATCGCAACAGCCATCAGCGGTCACAAGACCCGTTCCGTCTACGAGCGCTACAACATCGTTGCTGATCGCGACTTGGCGGAGGCCGCCCAGAAGATGGATCGCTATCTAGAGCGGAAGCGCGAACAAGCCGAAAAGGCGGTTTCGGGACCGACTCACTGATGGATAGTTACAAAATGGTTACACTGGCGCGGACCTAGGGCGAGGTGAACACGCTAAGTGCCTGAAAACATTGGTGGGCGGTACTGGACTCGAACCAGTGGCCTCCTGCTTGTAAGGCAGGCGCTCTAACCAACTGAGCTAACCGCCCCTAGACGATAACTCCTTTGTTTCCCATCCTTCCATCAGTTCTGGCCGAGGGCGACTTCCGCAAGGTCAAAGGGCCATCGGAACTTGCCGAAGCTCGTCGTCGCGTGGGAAACCCACAGCGCCGAACCCACCCAGCGCTCCAACTGATCGCCCTGCCGCCAACACTTCCCGCGCCGGCAGACCGTCTCGACCAGAGAACGCCGACTCGACTGGATTCGTCGTCGACAATGTCCGCCGCCGCCAACTCTGCAGCGGCAGGCGGTTTCACCGTCAGCGTTTCCTCGAGCCCCTCTGCGAGCGAGCGCGCCGACGACGGATGGAGTTCCTGCAACTCGCGGTGTCATCGCTCCCACGCTTGCTGAGCCTCTTCGGTCGACCTGAGCGCGTAGCCGGCAGCCAGCCGGGCCTCGACCGCCGGGCGATCTTCTTCCCTCCCATGCCCCACGACGTTGCGGCGCTTGTGCAACGGGCAGCGTTGGCCGAAGCCATCTCTGCTTCATCTTGACCTCATTGCTCAGCATACACTCCCGGAACGTGAATACCTGCCATCCTCCTCGTCTTAGCTTGCGGCTTGCGAGCGTTTCGTTTGTCTCGGGCAACGTTTCCTTCGATCTTGCTCATCCAATACGCTTTGTTGCCGGCCGGCAGACGAAAATTTTTGAGTTGCCGCCGCGCGATCACAACGGGCGGGCGAAGAGCCCGCGCCTTCAAGCAGGTACCGTCACCCTTTTCTCGAAGCGGATCTTGGCCCGCTCGGCGTCGGCATCGGCGAGAACCACGTCGCCCTCGCCGAAGTCGCCGTTGAGGATGGCCAGGGCCAAGGGGTCCTGAATCAAGCGCTGAAGGGCCCTCTTCAACGGACGGGCGCCGAACTGCTCGTCATAGCCCTCCTTGAGGACGAGATCCTTGGCCGCCTCACTGACTTCAAGATCGATCTTCTTGTCGGCCAGCAGTTCCCGCACATAGCCGAGCTGCAGCTCGAAGATCTTGCCCAGATGCTCGCGATCCAATCCGTTGAAGACGATGATGTCGTCGACCCGGTTCAGGAATTCGGGGCGGAAGGTCCGGCGAAGCTCCTCGAACAGCTTGCGTCTCATATCCTTGTTTGCCTCACCGCTATCGTGAGTCAGCGAGAAGCCGATCGCACTGTGGATGTCCCCCGAGCCGACATTCGACGTCATGATGATCACGGCGTTGTTGAAGTTGACCGTTCGGCCCTTGCCGTCGGTGAGGCGGCCGTCGTCGAGCACTTGCAGCAGCACGTGGAAGACGTCCGGGTGCGCCTTCTCGATTTCGTCAAGCAAAATGACCGAATAGGGCTTTCTTCGGACGTGCTCGGTGAGTTGTCCGCCTTCTTCATAGCCGACGTATCCGGGAGGCGCGCCGATCATTCGCGCCACGGCGTGTTTTTCCATGTACTCGGACATGTCGATGCGGACCATCGCCTGTTCGTCGTCGAAGAGGAATTCGGCGAGAGCCCGCGCTGTTTCCGTCTTGCCGACGCCGCTCGGCCCCAAGAAGACGAAGCTCCCGATCGGACGTTTCGGATCGCTCAGGCCGGCGCGGTTACGCCGGATGGCATTGGAAACATGGTTGATAGCTTCCTCCTGGGCGACCACTCTTTGGCTCAGGCGATCCTCCATGTGGACCAACTTCTGCATCTCGCCTTCGAGCATGCGCGACACCGGAATACCGGTCCACTTGGCGACGATGCGGGCGATGTCCTCTTCATCGACCTCGCCGCGAAGCAAACTGCTGTCGGTCGTCTGCTCCTCTAACTTCTTCGTGGCTTCGTCTAGCTCTTTTTCAACCCGGACGATTTCTCCGTAGCGGATCTCGGCGGCTCGCTGCAGATTGCCCTGACGAGTCGCTTCTTCTTGTTCGTTGCGGAGCTTCTCCTGTTCCTCCTTGATAGCCTTGACCCTGTCGATGGCCTCCTTCTCCCCTTGCCAGCGTTGCCTGAGGCGGCTGGATTCGGAGCGCAGCCCCTCTAATTCGTTTTCAATCGTTCGCAGGCGTTCCTTGGAGGAGCGATCCGACTCCTTCCGCAAAGCCTGTTTCTCGATCTCGAGCTGCATGACGCGGCGGTCGATTTGGTCGACCTCGACAGGCACGGAATCCACCTGAATTCGCAGCGTCGCGCCGGCCTCGTCAATCAAGTCGATCGCCTTGTCGGGAAGAAAGCGATCGCTGATATAGCGGTGCGAGAGAGTTGTCGCCGCGACAAGCGCCGAGTCCCGGTAGCGGACGCTGTGATAAATCTCGTAGGTCTCCTTGAGGCCGCGCAGAATCGCTATCGTGTCCTCGACACTGGGCTGATCGACTAAGACCGTTTGGAAACGCCGCTCCAACGCCGGATCCTTCTCGACATACTTCCGATACTCGTTGATCGTCGTGGCCCCGACGCAGCGCAGCGTCCCTCGGGCCAGCGCCGGCTTCAGCATGTTGGCGGCGTCGATCGACCCTTCGGCCGAGCCCGCGCCGACAAGGGTATGCAGCTCGTCGATGAAGCAGATGATTTCACCCTTCGACGCCTCGATCTCCTTCAAAACCGCCTTAAGGCGGTCCTCAAACTCGCCCCGGAACTTCGTCCCGGCCACCATCGACGGTAAGTCGAGCGCCACCAGCCGCTTGTTCTTGAGCGTCTCGGGGACGTCGCCGCCCACGATGCGCTGGGCAAGTCCCTCGACAATCGCCGTTTTGCCGACTCCCGGCTCGCCGATCAACACGGGATTGTTCTTCGTCCGCCGGGAGAGCACCTGGATCAGCCGCCGGATCTCCTCGTCGCGGCCGATCACCGGATCGAGCTTCCCTTGGCGGGCGCTCTCGGTCACGTCCAGAGCGTAGCGGTCGAGCGCCTGGTACTTCGCCTCGGGATTGGGATCGGTGACGCGCTGCGTGCCTCGCACCGAGACGAGCGCCTTCAAGATGACGTCGTGGCCGGCTCCGGCCCGCCGCAGCAGCTGCCCCGCCGGATCATGTTTCTGGCGGCTCATGGCCAGAAGCAGATGCTCGGTCGAGATGTATTCGTCCTTGAAATGGTCGGCCTCTTTCTGTGCCTGCTGGAAAACTTCGTTCGTAGAGGGAGCCATGTACATGCCTCCCTCAGCCCCGGAAACCGCGGGGATGGAGGAAAACTGCCGGCGCCCCTCCTGCGAGATAGCAGCCGGTTGGAGGCCGCACTTGGAAAGAACAGACTGCACGACTCCCTCCGGCTGCTCGGCGAGCGCGACCAGCAGGTGCACGGGATGGATCTGCTGGTGGTTGTTCTCGGCGGCAATCACCTGACTCTGCTGTACCGCCTCTTGAGCCTTTTGGGTGAACTTGTCAAAGCGAATCATGATGTCTTCTCCTCTAGCCCGCTTTCTCACCAGCGCCGCGGTGGACGAGGCGAAAGGCCCGGCGGCCATGGCTCGCGGCAACTGTCCGTGCACATCGCCCAGCGTACAGTATGTCGGCCAGCGGGCGCGATGAATCGCGCCCCTACATCCCTGGCGGCGGACACTTGCTTCGACTCCTGGCGACCACTGGCAAGAAATGCGGGCTAGGAGAACTCACAATGGTCCGTACCCGTCCGCGTTAGCCCCGCGGGAAGTGTCCCCCCCGCGGGCGGCGGGGGCGGGCGCGCCGAATCGCACCTACGTGAGTGAAGCGCAATCCCTTGTAGGGAAGCCATTCGCCAGGCCCGCTTTTCCACGCCAACATTTTTCCACACCCGCCTGCGCGAGCGTCGTGGTGCGCCAAAGGATGCCGGGCTTTGCGCCTGACAGGGGCGGGCAGCCCAGCGGCTCCCCGCCCCTCGGTCGCCTCAGTGGACGTCGATCACGCGACCTTTCTTGGGCTTCTCCTCGCGCTTGGGCAGAGTGATCTTCAAGACGCCCTTGTCGTACTTCGCGTCGATCTTGTCGACGTTGACCGTCTCGGGCAGTTGGAAGCGGCGGTGGAAGGAGCCGTAGGAACGCTCGATCCGATGGAAGTCCTCTTCTTTGGTTTCCTTCTCGAACTTCCGCTCAGCGTGCACGGTCAGCACGTCGTCTTCGACCTTCACGTTCAAGTTCTTCTCGTCTACCTCCGGGAGATCGGCCTTGAGAACGATTTTCTTGTCGTCCTCATAGACGTCTACCGCCGGTGACCAAGAGCTTCCATTCACCCGACCGCGAAGCGGTGGGAGGAAGCCGTCGAACAGGCGATCGAAATCGAACCAGGGCGTCAAGCCTCGGGGTGTGTGTCTAACGAGATGCATTTGGATGTCCTCCTTCGAGTTATTTTTCTTAGTACACATAGATTATAAAATATTAGTGTGTTCATGTCAAGTACTTTCTACTGACACACAAGTCGTTGTTAATCAATCATCTAGGGCCGATCATGAAAAAATCTTAGTGTTTTACTATAAGAAAATCTTCCTACGGATATCTCTTAGAGGGTGTCAGCGTCGCTTGGGGACCTCGATCAGCCCCGAAACAGGCTGACGATGCCGAGTTTCCTGGGGAAAAGATCGGATTCGGGGAGGAGGGGAAGTGGTTCAAAGGGGACACCATCATTCGGTCTCTAAACGTCCACCCACCGGCTGGCGAACTGCGCCACGGGACGACCGGCGCTGGCTGTCTGTGTTATTGGATATCGACGGTGACGGCATTGGCGGTTTTGCCATTCTGCTGGAAGGATGTTCGCTTCATCGACCAGTTATCAGGGTAGAGGGCCGTGCAGCTAAAATCCGTCCGCTGAAACCGCAGTTTGGTGGTGGAATGAGCGCTCCCGGGCCGGGCCTAATCTTGACATACTGGTCTCTGGCGCACGAACCACCCGGCGGAACGCTAATGGAGACAGCTAATGGACAACGACGACTCCAGTTCACAGGCAACCCTGTCTAGACCCAACGTCAACCGAGGCAGGTTCACAAGAGCGCGACGACACCGATCCATTTTGGGACGCGTTTCTTTCCTGGTTCGCCGAAGATTTCCCGCTCTCGACAGACCTCTTCACGACTTCGTCGGTCGCCTTGGCTTCGCCCTATTGCCGGTCCCGCCAGCGTATTACGAAGATGACCTGTGTTCGTTGCAAGACCACAGTTTCGTCGACGACGACTGCTTTCGACGAGCCTACGAGCGAGCTGTGAAGGCCAGCAAAAGCGTAGACCATTGCATTCGCTGGCGAGTCCACATCCTACTTTGGGTCGCCGGACAGGCCGCCAAGCTACCGGGCGACTTCGTCGAATGCGGGGTCAATACCGGCTTCATGAGTTCGGCCATGCTGACCTATTTGGACTGGCCGTCTCTGAAAAAGACCCTATACCTGCTGGATACCTTCGCAGGACCGGCGATCGACCAATACTCCGATGATGAGAGGAACGAGGGCAAGTTGGAACAAGTGGCGGAACTGCTGCGCAAGGGAGCCTACGAGATGGACATGAGTTCGGTCCGCGCGAACTTTGCGGAATGGCAGTCTGTCCGGATCGTCAAAGGAGCCGTACCTGAAACGCTCTCTCAGGTTGAGTCGGAATCCGTGGCTTTCCTGCACCTTGACATGAATTGCGCCGGACCGGAAGTCGCGGCGGCTGAGTATTTGTGGCCGCGGGTTGTCCTGGGAGGTTTCGTATTGATAGACGACTACTCTACGGCGGGCTACTCCACCCTAAAGCGCGCCTTTGACGATTTCGCTTGCCGAAACGGCGTAAACATCCTCTCACTTCCAACAGGTCAGGGTCTGATGCAGAAGAGCCCTTAGCCGGTAGTCTTCCATATCTTCTGAAGCAAGAGTTGCTTTTGCCGACACCACGGCGGCCGGACCGACCATTTCAAAATGATTATGAGGTTGAAATAAAGGGAGGCTCGTCTACATCCGGCCCCGCACCAGGTCGCGGATTTTCCGCAGCGGCCAACTCATCAGGCGCGCGAATCGAAACGTAGGAGAGCGTTCAATTCCCGCGATCACCGAAGAGAGAAGACTCTCTCTTTCGTAGAGATACTCGATCTGTTTGTCACGCCGATTGATCAAGGTGCGAACCTCGTCAAGATCTCGCTGCGACAGCGTATAACCGCTTTGGATGTATGCGGGCAGCGGCCGCTGTACGTAGACGGTGCTGTGCGTGGCGGCGGTCTGCTCGGGTGGCCGCTCCCGAGTATAGAAATACACGGCGATGGACCGTCGCGAGAGTTGTCTCTTTGATGCGGGAAGCTGAATGCGCCGGAATCCGTGCCAAGAGTGTTCCGTAGTTTCGAATAGGACGCAGCGGTTTTCGATGGGGACAAGCGCCTTGATGGAGTTTTCCTCCGGCGCAAGACGCGGGTTGCGGTGGAATTCGAGCAGGCCTCCCCAGTCGGGTTCCCACTCGGTGTTCAAAAACAGCAGCAGGTTGAGCCTGCGGTGCAGGTTGCTTCGCGGGTGAAAGTTGAAGTCGACATGTGGATCAAGGTCCTGGCCATCAAGGTTCTCATGGGTCCCGCCACCGACGTAGTGTTGATCGTAGAGAAGCCTCGGAATGCCGGTAATCTCGCCCAGCAAGCCAAGAAACTTCGCCTCTTGCAGCATACGATCGAACCTGCGGTAGGTCGGACCCAGCTCCCGCAGGTTTTCATGCACGGCCTTGCGGCCCACTTCCCCGAACTCGTTACGGGCCTGCTGGGGATTAAAACCAGGAAACTCCTCGACCAGTCGCCGGCAGTATTCCGGAGCCAACAACCGATCGATTACGACGTGACGAAAGGGCTTGGCGGACTGGAACTGGTCTCGAAAGTCTTCAATTCGCTCGAGGACAAGGGGGTTGAGCAGCTCCAGCACCAGACCCATCTTTCCTCATGCTCTGCAAGGTCGTCAACTTAAAGCCTCGTCAGAGCGAAGGAGCTGCTGACGCTAGCCGCGGCTTTTTTAGCTTGCACGCCGGTCACAGCCTCCGCTACTCTGCAAGGCATGAGCGAGCTGTCGCGGATCGGGGTGGCCATTGACGCCGATCTTCTCGATCGTTTCGACGCCCTGATCAGCAGTCGCGGCTACGACAATCGCTCGGAGGCCTTTCGCGACCTGATTCGCAACGAGCTGGTCGAGGAGTCCTGGAAGTCGCCCGACACCGAGGTCGTCGGCTCGGTCACGCTGGTCTACGACCACCACGTCCGGATGTTGCACGAGAAGCTCCTCGAGCTGCAGCATCAATTCCACGAAGCCGTCCTTTCGACGCTGCACGTACACCTTGACCATGACAACTGCCTGGAGGTGCTGATTGTTCGCGGGCAGGCGGCCGAGGTACAGCGGATTGCGCACAGCCTGATCAGCACGAAGGGAGTTAAGCATGGCCGGCTGACGCTCTCTTCGGCCGGCAAGAACCTGTGATGATCGTCGGCTCGGGAGTGGATCTCGAGGAAGTGGGCCGCGTGCGGGCGGCGATCGAGCGTCATGGCGAGCGATTTCTCAGTCGCATATACACGCCCGAGGAGATTTCCTACGTCGAGCAACGAAGGAACCGCTTTGAAGGCTATGCGGCGCGATTTGCCGCCAAGGAAGCCGGCATGAAGGCTCTGGGGACTGGGTGGGATCACGGCGTCCACTGGGTGGACGTCGAGGTCGTCAACGCTCCGAACGGCCGGCCTTCGTTAAGGCTGCACGGACGGGCGGCGGAGGTGGCAGTGGAGCTGGGCTGCCGGTCGATCCATGTGTCGCTGGCCCACACATCGGGTATGGCGATTGCACAGGTAATCCTCGAAAGCTAGCCCGCATTACTCACGAGTTGACGGTCGAAGCCCGCGATAGGCAGGGTGGTCCGACACTCAATGTCGCCACGAATGGCGACACGGCACGCAAGAATGCGTGCGCCACGTCCTGGTCTCACGGCACGGCCTGTTTGCAAAAGCACAAAAGCGAGCTAGCGGAGGATCGGCGCGAGCCAACTCGACAGCGCTTCCGAACCCTTTTCACATAGAGGCGGGTTGCGCGGCGGGCTCTTGCTCGGAATCGCTAGGTTCGGACACCGGAGTCGCGGCCTGGCCTTCCTCGGCTTGCAGGGATCTGCTGTCCAGACTCTTCGTCTCGTGCCAGGTATGCACGATGCGGTGGATCACCGTAATATTCGACAACACGGCGATTACCCAAAGCACCGGCGCCATGCGGTTGAACAGCGCGCCGAGGATAATGAGCACGATCCGCTCGGGCCTTTCCAAGAAGCCCACGTTGCACCTTGGAATCACATCTTCGGCGCGGGCGCGCGTGTAGCTGACCAGAACCGAGCCGGTCATGACGACGGCGGTCAAGACGATGTAGAAAAAGCGGTTAATACCGGCGTAGTAGACGAGCAAACCCATGAGCAGGATCAAGTCCGAGTAGCGATCGAGGACCGAGTCAAGAAAGCCCCCGAAGCGCGTCACCCGATTGCTTTCTCGGGCGACGGGGCCGTCCACCAGGTCGAAGACGGCGCCGCAGAGTACGACGATCCCCGCGGAAAAGAACTCCCCACGGGCGAAAAGCCAGGCGGCGGCGCCGTTGATTCCCAAACCGATCGAGGTCAGAACGTTGGGATGGATGCGGGCGCCGGTGAGAAGACGCACCAAACCGCCGAGAATGCACCCACAAGTGCTTCCGATGGCCCGGGTCAGTCCCATGACAACACGCTTTCGACTATTGAGGCTCGCCAAATACAGTGACTCGGGAACACGGGCGCGGCATGCTGTGCCCCTACGAATCTGCTAGGCGCCTGGAAATGGAAGTGCATGGCATGGCGTACCCGAAGTTCCCGATCGTCCACCTGGCTTCTAAACATACGTGAGCGAATTTATGAAATGGACTACTGAGGCTGATCGTGAATCGTTGCCAGCTTGACGATCTCGAATTCCTTGATTCCGCCCGGGGCGCGAACCTCGGTCAGATCCCCGACCTTCTTGCCCATCAGCGATCGCCCAATGGGGGACGTCGTCGAGATCTTGCCGTTCGGCACGTCGGACTCCTCGGTAGTGACGAGGCGATATTCGACTTCGCGGTCCTGGTTGATGTCATAGACTACCACGGTAGAACCGAGCCCGACCACATCCCGCCGAATCTTGCTGAAGTCGACCAAACTCAGATCGGCCAGGCGTTTCTTGAGTTGCGCCAGCCGGGCATTCACGAGGTCTTGGCGTTCCTTTGCCGCGGCGTATTCGGCGTTTTCGCTTAGATCACCCAACTCCCGCGCTGTTTGGATTTCCCGGGGCAGCTCGTTGTAAAGCTCGTACTCGAGCGTCTTGATCTCTGCTTCGAGTTTTTGGATGAATTCACGTGCCACGTAGTCCACCTCTGGGCAGCAAAAAAATCCGGCCGCCGGGTACCGGCCATGAGTTCACACCTTCCGGGATCGGTCTTCGACAGCGGGGCTATCCAATCGATCGCTTTCCTTAGCCAACATTATAAAACAGCCTCGGGAAACCGGGCTGGGCGGACTTCCCAAGAGGGGCCTGCTGCCTATGCAATCGGCCCTGTGAGATCGGAACCACCGCTACAATAGCACCCGGCGACGCGATGACCGGCCAAACCGTCTCGCACTACAAGATCCTCGAGAAGCTGGGCGAGGGCGGCACGGGCGTGGTCTCAAGGCCACCGACCCTACCCTCTACGCCCAGGTAGAGAAACCGGAAAGCGACATCATGCTGGTCGAGAATTTCCGGTGAGGGGGGCGTTTTTCAATCGGCAACGGAGGGTCCGTAAAGAAATCGCGGCTCCCGAGCCCTAACGAGCGGGGATCTGAGCGGTTCTCGCCGCGGGCCTGCGCCCTGACGGGCACGGCTCTGTTCGGTTCTCACCTGCTGTGTCGTGTGGTTAGCCGTAAAGGTGGTTGACCCAACGGTTCGGCGTCCACGGCTGGCTGGGCAAGAAGAGCGACAACCTCACAAGCCCCGCAGGGGCGCAGGCGATTACGACGCCGAAACGCTCGAGTTGGTCCGGCGAAGACACTTCACGTCTTCATTTCCCTTTGTTCCCGCTGTCCCGAGAATAGTGCGCGTTTAACCGCCGCGTAAGCTGCTGCTCAAAGCTCGACGGATCGCCGTCCCCAAGTCGCCAATCCGGTAAGGTTTCATCAATATCTCGCTGACGCCCAACTCCTGGGCTTCGGCGGGAGAAATAGGGTCGGGATATCCCGAGGTGAACACAATCGGGATGTCGGCCCGGATTTCGCGGACCAAGCTTGCAAACTCGACGCCGCTCATGCCCGGCATGGTGACGTCGGAGATGACCAAGTCGTACTCTTCGGGGTCCGACCGGAATGCGTCGAGGGCCTGTTCGCCGCCCAGGCGCGCCGTCACTCGGTAACCCAGTTTTTGCAGAAGCTGTTCGCCGGCAAGCAACAGCGATTCCTTGTCTTCGACAAACAAAATGTGGTCGCGGCCCCGCGGAACCGGTTCCGGCATCTTCCTGTTTCAACCACCGCTTTCGGCCCCGGCAAGGAGAAAACACAGTTGGAAGGCGGTCCCCATGCCGGGTTCGCTTTCGACATCGACGCGCCCGCCGCATCGGGCTACGATGCCGCGTACGTTCCTCCGGCCAACGTCCCGAGTGTGGCGGGTTGCCGTTCGAGGCACATTTTTCCTCCATCTTCTCACGCTGTGACATGTCACGCACAAGAATTTACACGATCTGCCTGTCCCCCCGATCGATCAGCGTTGCCGAGACTTCAGCCGGCATTTCCGCGCGGGTTCCTTGGCAACGTGGCTTCCCACAGACAGCTCCCTGGGCCACGCATTTGCTCGCCACGTGGGTAGAGTCGAGGACGGGCGCGGGTGCTCTGGACGCCTCAGGCGTATGGGTCCCGTTTCCCCTCCCCGCTCATCGAACCGGAGGTGCGGATTTCCCGCCTCCGGCTCTCCGACCGGCTTCCTCCCTCAAGCTATCGCGGGCGGCGGACCCAGGTGCATCCGGCGCAGGCGCAGCACGCCTAACTGGCCGAACACCACCTGGTCGCTGAACCGCCGGGCGCCGCGCGACGACACCTTCTTCCGCCTCCGCAAAAATCCTCGCACTCGCTCGCACACGTGGTTGTCCACCGCCCGATACGCCATCAGCCGGGTCCCGTAGGAGAAGTAATTCGACCAGCCCACCCATGCCCGGTTGAGCCGTTGCTTCCCGGCTCGTGCGGCCTTCCCCGTATCTCAGGCGGGTCGGCGTCCGCGATTTCCCTTGCGAGGCCTGCTCCGGCTTACTGCGCATTAGGGCCTGCCGGCTTGCTCGCCCAGCTTTCCCCGGGGCTTTGTCACGAGGCTTCCGCCCGGCCGATTGCTCGGCCACGCTGCTCGTCAGCTTCCCTGCCTACCGACAACTACATGGGTGGGTTCCTCCCTCCCACAGGGTGTCCGCGCCGAAAAGGCGCACTGAGAAATGCGGGCTAGGTGTGGAGCCTCAACAGGTTGTTCCGAGGAGGGGGGAGTCGGCTGATAGGAGAATTATAGCCGAGGCCGGCCCGTGCGGGCCCAGCCCGCGGCAGCTCATGCCTGTCCCCTTGGAAACCTACTCCAACCTGGTCACATCCACGTACTTTACACCCACCGTCCTGCCGCTGCGGATGAGGCGAGCTTCGAGCCTTGCTCCGATGGCGTCAAGCTCTACTTCGCGAAAGGTGACGGATTCGGCTGATCGGGTGAACGGCTTCCGCAGCTTGACCTGGCCTAATCTGAATTCGGCGCGCCCTGCCCGCGTCTGTGTCGAAAACCGAAAGCGTATGTCGTATCTGCCGGCGGTCGCCACCTCAACTTCCCAGTAGCCGAGGTGGCGATCGCTCCAACCGTCCGCTCCCTGGGCCCTCCAATCCTGCCGGGTGAGGATAACGGGGTTCTCGTGCTCGGATCCCACGACGATTCTCGGCGGGTCGTAGCCTCGAGTCGCGGAGACGTCGTGGAACCAGCGCTCGTAGCCTGCCTTAAGCCGCGCGAGAGTCTCTTTCCGCAGCTCTCCGATGGAGTTCTGCTCTCCCGGGTCGGCCTTGAGGTCGTAGAGTTCGAAGCGCGGCTCGCGCCCTATTTGCTTTCCGAGGGTGCGGTTCTGAACGAGTTTGAACTGCTCCGAGATCGCGGCGAAGCTGCCGTAGAGCGGGGGCGTGTTCCCCCGCTGCCACTGGACGTAGAGAGTTCGCTCGGGCCAGTCGTCGCCGTCGCCAACCAACAGCGGCATCAGGCTCACCCCGTCAAGCTTCAGGCCGGCGGGCCGATCGATTCCGGCTGCTTCGAGCAGTGTCGGCAGGACATCGATATGGGCGGCAATTTGATCGACCTTCGCGGGGCGCAACTTCGCCGGCCAGCGCACAAAGAAGGGAACTCGGATTCCACCTTCGTAGACCGTGCCCTTTTGGCCGCGCAGCCCCGCCGTGAAGTGCCGGGTCGCGGGGCCATTGTCGGTCAGGAAGATGAGCGCGGTGTTTTCCGAGATCCCCAGTTCTTCGAGTTTGGCCAGCAGCCTGCCGACGTTGTCGTCGATGTTGGCAATCATCCCGTAGATGCGCGCGTCCTCATCGCTGAGGCCCTGGGCGCGATAGGGCTTGCTGTAGGATTCGGGTACGAGGTAGGGCGAATGCGGACTGTTGGTGGCCAGGTAGGTGAAGAATGGCTGATCGCGATGTTGTTCGATGAATCGCAGGGCGGCGTCGAAGAAAACCTCGGTGCAGTATCCCTCGAACTGCTTTTCTTCGCCGTTGTGCTGCAGGATCGGGTTGAAGTAGTCCGTCCCTGCGGGGTCCCCCGGCGAGCCGATGCCCCAACCTCGGTGAACGAGCACTTGCTCGAAGCCCTGATCCATCGGCCTCATGGGGTAGCTGTCGCCGAGGTGCCATTTGCCGAAGATGCCCGTGCGATATCCGGCGTCACGCAGTATTTCCGCTAACGTGGTTTCGTCCGTGTGCATCATGGCCCGCCCGAGGGAGACGTCCACAACCCCCGTCCGGTAGTTGTAGCGGCCCGTCATCAAGCTGGCCCGCGTCGGCGAACACACCGGCGAAACGTAGAAGCGGGTGAACTCGACACTTTCCCCGGCCAGCCGGTCAAGATTCGGTGTGCGCAGGGTCTTGTTCCCATGCACGCCTAGTTGCGCCCAGCCCTGATCGTCCGTCATGACGATGACGATGTTGGGCGGCGGTGCTTTGGGCGCCACCGGGTCATCCCCACTGCAAGCGGACAGTGCAAACAGCAAGGCAACTGCCGGCCAACCACGCGAAGACGGTTTTACAGGTGGAGCCAGATTTTTGACGGTTTGCCAAAAAGTCGAGTTCATGATTTTGACTGCCCACAGTTTACATGCCGCGGGGGAAGTTTGGCATCTCTCCGTTTCAGGCTGATACACCAGTCCGGAGCGGCCAACAGCAAGGAACGACTATGCCGGCAAGGAAACGCTCAAGGAGGGACCCGGTCAAGAAACATCGATCAGTGTTATCGTAGCTTGAAAACGTGGTCCCCACGGACCGATGAAAAATCGGGTACAGCTGGCCAATTCGCTTCACGCTAAGTGCTTTTTCCCTAGGGCATGACGGGGCGAATTGGTGGCAGTCCCGGCAGTCCCCATTTTTCGCCATTTTTCGCTCCTGTACGACTTTTGCCACGGGCTGCTAAGGTCGATTACCGGCTGATGAGCGGATATAGTCCAACGGGGTAGAGCGGTCTACGGCAAACTACCGCGGACAATTGCGGCGGGATGCTCATTCCTGGGGAACAACCGAGGGACGACAATATAAATGTGCGCTCGGAAAGTCTCCCTGGACCGACTACGAAAGGCGTTCTGACCACAGTCGGAACCCTAGCCTTGCTGCTGTCGGGATTCTTCTGGCTCGGTTACTGGACGGCGGAGCTGGAAGGCCGCGCCCAACCGGAGATTCTCTATTGGCAACCCCTCGAAAGCAAAGAAGCGGATGCGGCGCAATCCAGCGACCCCGCCGCCTGCGAACAAGCTCCGCAAGAGGAGCCGCAACCCGAAGATCCCGAGCTTGAAGCGGTGCAATCGATCCGCCTGTAGGCGAACCGATTATTCTTTCCCCGCCTTCTCGGACGAGCCGCCCACACCCAGCGGATTGCGCGCGAAAACGAACTCCTCGACCGGCCTCCCACCGATGATGTGCTCTTTGAGAATCCGCTCCATAACAGCCGGTGTCACCGAGTGGTACCAGACGCCTTCCGGGTAAACCACGCTGATAGGCCCCTGTAGGCAGACCCTCAGACAGTTGACTTTGCTACGGTAGACGCATCCTGGGCCAGCGGCGAGGCCCAGCTCGTCGAGACGCTTTTTCAAATACTCCCAAGAACAGTTGGTGGCTTCGCGCGGCGCGCACTTGGGCTTGGTCTGGTCCGCGCAGAGCAAGATGTGACGAACGTAACGTCCTGTGGGAAGACTGGGCTTTCCACAGGCGGCGGACTCTGAACCCTGAGGCTCGGCCCTGGCGGAGAAAGCGGCTTTTTGCTTCATCGGCTAGGGTATTATACTCCCCGAGCGGCACCCACGCCATCGGGGGTAAAGTAATAATTCAATTTAGACTTAGTCTACAACTTAGTCTATAATGATGAAGATGGAAATCAACATACACCAGGCCAAGACTCATTTTTCAAAGCTTCTCGAGAGGGTGGCTCTCGGCGAAGAAGTCGTTATCGCCAAGGCGGGCCAGCCAGTAGCGCGGCTCGTGCGTTTTGAAGCTGCTCCCTCGAGTCGGGCGGTGGGGACAGCCAAGGGACGGTTCACGGTACCGGACGACTTTGATGAACCTCTTCCGCCGGAGATGCTCGATCACTTCTCCTAATGAGGTTCTTGCTGGATACACACGCTTTTCTTTGGGCGATCACCGACGATCCGCGCTTATCGGACACATGCAGGCAGATTTTCAATCAGGGAGCCAATCAGCTGCTACTCAGTGTGGCGAGCATCTGGGAAATGGTAATCAAGGTGCAACTCGGCAAACTGCCTCTGCCCGAACCGGCGGAAGGGTTCTTGCGAAAGCAGCTTTCGTCCAATGCCATTGCCCCTTTGGACATACAAGCCAGTCACGCCTTGCAACTTTTCGCGCTCCCGAATCTTCACAATGACCCGTTTGACCGCATGATCATCGCGCAGAGCCGAGCCGAGAACCTTCCGATTCTTACTGCCGACCCACTCATCGGGCGTTACCCCGTAGAAACCGTTTGGTAGAGAAGAGGCTCGGCTACGTCTCCGCCTGCTCGCGGAGCATCTTCATGAACTCGCCCATATAGAGATGATGATCGTGCCAGGTACGGCCGCTGATCATGTTGCCGGCACGGACAGAGCCTTCGTTGACGAACTCGGCGCCGCAAAGCTCGACATCCTTCCGGCACTTGGCCACCGTGGCTATGCGCTTCCCTCGAATAACGTCCGCGGCGGCCACGATTTCAGCCCCGTGGCAGACAACGGCAACGGGTTTCCCTGTATCGAAGAAATGTTTGACGATGTGTAGAAGGTCGGCGTCGTAGCGCAGGTACTCCGGCGCCCTGCCACCGGTGATAAATAAACCCGTGAGATCTTCCGGGTTGACGTCGCGAAAGGCGACGTCCGCTTTCAAGTGGTAGCTCGCCGACTCGCGGGTAATGTCCCATCCCGGCGGAATCTCGTGCATCACCAGCGGATAGACGCGGGCTTCGGGCCCGGCGATAACCGCTTCGTAACCCTCCTCTCGCACCCGAAAGTAGGGGTAAAGCGTATCCATGGCTTCTGCCGCATCCCCAATAGGAATCAGAACCTTGCCCATGATAGCGTCGCCTCTCTTGCGCCAGAAGAATCAAACCATTTTGCACGCCTTCAACAATGCTTCCTAGCGAAAAATGGGGACTGCCACCAATTCGCTTCCCGTGATGACCCGAGAAACAAGCCACTTAGCCTGAAGCGAATTGGCTGGCTGTACCCGATTTTTCGCTCAGAACCCAGCGCTAGAAAAGATCAAACTATCCCGCACGCCTTCAACAACACTTCCTGCACCGCCAGATCGTGTTCTGGCGAGTAAGTCGGCTTCGCCCCGTCCCTGATAACCGCAGCCAGTTCTCGGAGGTCGGGCGCAAAGGCCGGGCCCGGCGGAGGAGTCAGCGGTACGTCCTGGACGCCCGAGCTGTAAGGTCCGGCGGGATCGCCTAAATCGAGTTGCAGCCGGAGGGGCGAGAAAGGCCGAACCGTGGCCGTCCCATTCGTACCCAGAATCTCCAGCGTCCGATAATTCCCGCCGTGCGGCTGCATTGCGGCGACATACACTTCGGCCAGCGCGGAGTCGTATTCAAGCACCGCCAGCGTGTTGTCGGCCAATGCATCATCGACGGGCGAGTCATGCCGCAGCCGGCCCGTGACGTTCCGAGGGTGGCCCAGCAGAGCCACGACACGGTCGATCATGTGGCATCCGAGCTCGAACATCATGCCGCCCTTGAACTCCGCGAGCTCGACTCGCGTTTCCCGCGAAATCGGCTTGTTGATGGTGGCCCGAACCATATAAATATTGCCCAGCCAACCCTCCCGCGCCGCTTCGATCGCGACCTGCATGGCGGCGTGGTAGCGCCACTGGTAGCCCATCTGCACGACCAGGTTCTTGCGGCCGGCATTCTCGAGCAGCCGCTCCAGCACGCCGAGATCTTCTCCCGGCGGTTTGTCGAGGTGGACGTATTTCCCGGCATCGATGCACTTCCGCGCGTAGTCCAAGTTCTCCTGCACTCGTGATTCGACAGCGACCAGCTCGATGCCGCCGTCGCCGAGCACTTCGGACTCCGAAAGCCATTTGACGCCCTGCAGAGCTTCGTGTTCCCTGCTCTGGCCGACGTCAGGTTCGCAAACACCAGCCAACTCGAACTCGTCCATCGAACGAAGCGCTCGGACCTTACCCATCGCGTGAGCGTGGCCAATCCCCAGAACCGCGACACGTATCTTCCGCGCCTTCGCAGGAGCCACCAGCGCACCGGCCACGCCGGCGATGAGCAATCCTCGCCTGCTGAACGGCTTACCTATGCTGGACATAATTCTGGAACCAACGCATCGCTTGGCACTACACTAGCACCAACCGGAATGTGTGAAAAGGGGCGGTACGGCCGTTTGTGGCGCAAGCTCTCAGCTTGCCGAGTCAACACTCCCGCGGCTCCTCGACAGCTTCCAAGCCCTGCTCGGCGAAGCGCTCCCAGGGAGCGGCCGGCGCCGTGTCCAAGACAAGATCCAAACCCTGATGCGGAGTAGCTTGGTCTGTCTCGGCCGCCCTACCATCAGCGGGCCGCCGCGCACCGCCGGGGGGAGCTTCCGGGACTGGTCGGCCCTCTATGGTGTCTTTTCACGGTCGCGGGGGGATAGCGAGGCGCTGTTCGGCGCCGTGCGCCGCGGCGTCCTGGCCCCACTGCAACCGGACCAGCCGCTGGGGGTGGCGCTCGATGATTCGCTGCTGCCCAAGCGCGGCGCCCGGACCCCCGCTGTGGGCTGGCGTCGCGATCCGCTGGGTCCGCCGTTTCCGACCAACCTCATCCGCGCCCAGCGGGTCGTCGAGATCGCGGCCGCGCTGCCCGCCGGCGAGGGGCTCGCCCCGGCGCGGCTGATCCCGCTCGATTTCCAACACGCGCCGACGCCACCGAAACCCCGCCAAAACGCTTCCCGCGAAGAACGCCGCCAGACGGCTCGAGGTGCTGGTCGAGGGCCGCTTCACCCACCGCGTGGTGTTGAAGAATCCGCCGCCCAGGGGCGCCGCTACCGGCCGGCGCCGTTGTTATGGCCGGCGGGCGCCGACGCCCGACGAGTTGCGGCAAGACGACGGCGTCCCCTGGCGGACGCTCACCGCCTAGGCGGCCGGGCGGCGGCACGCCTTGCGCATCAAAACCCTGGCGCCCCTGCGTTGGCGTCCGGCCGGCGGCCACGCGAACTTGCGCTTGGTGGTCATCGCGCCGCTCGGCTATCGGCCCCGCAAAGGCTCGCGGCTGTTGTATCGCCGCCCGGCCTATCTGATCGCCACCGACACCGCGCTGTCCCCGCAACCGATCATCCAGCATGACGTCTGGCGCTGGGACATCGAGGTCGACTTCCGTGACCAGAAGACGTTGTTCGGCCTGGGCCAGGCGCAGGTCAGGCATCCGCGCTCGGTCGAGGCCGTGCCGCGGTTGCTCGTCGCCGCCCATGCTGGTTTGCTGCCGGCAGCGCGGCAGGCCTACGGACCGGCCGGCTTTCCCGACGCGCCGCCGCTGCCCAAGTGGCGGGCCAAGCGCTCGAAACCCCGCCCCTCGACGCAGGATCTGATGCCACAACCGCGGGCCGAGCCGTGGGGAGAGGGCTTGCCACGCTTCCGCGGCTTCCCCTCCACCACCCAGCGACGCCAGAAGCCGCGGAAACTCCGTTGCTCGCTTCCTACCGCCGTCCTCTACGCCGCCGGCTAACCCTTTCGCCCCTCTCCCTCGCCACCCCCAGGCCGCCTCGAAAAGCCAAACTCGAGCGACAAGCTAAAGCTTGTCCCTGCTTGAGTCGTCAGAAGCTGCGGCAGTAGGGACCGGCGATCTCGCCGGTCCTTCGCGGGCCGATATATACAAACTGCCGGCGCGAGCCACGGCTGCCGGGCCTTTCGCTTCGTCCACTGCGGCGGTGGTGAGAAATGCGGGTTAGGGGCCGAAGCCATCCAGGTTCCCAAAGCTAAAGATCCCGTTTCCTGTCAGGATCTTGGCAGTCAAGATCCGCCACGCTCGGCTTCGCCTTCTACCCCACCCGTTCGACGAAGGCTTCGTATGATCCCGGCGAGCGCTTGTTCAGCCACTCGGCGTAGGCCTTGCCGACCGTCTCCAAGTTCTTCCAAGTCGTAGGGTCCTTCCTCGATTCGCGCATTTCCGGAAGGAAGTCCTTGATCCGCACCCAGACCAACAGCAATTCGAACCCGCTTTCAAAAAAGATCCCCCGCTGGAGCACGTCGCCGGCGATAAACGAAGCCACCATATCCCAGTAGCTCACCACCATGCGGAATGAGGCGTTGTCGTCCGACTCCGGCGGACACAATTCGTTTACTTCCCCGCAGGTCTTAGCGTGAAACGAAGCTGTGAACCACTGCCGTGCTTGGCGCATCCTCTCTTCGCGCCGCAGCTCGAAGAGTCTCAGGATCAAGTTGACATCGTCGTAGGTCGCGCAGGTCGTGGGCATTGCTTAGATCTCCTGTTGAAAGACTTGCCGGGACCTGGCCGTATTTCTCACCACGGCCTTGGCAGATGAAGCGAAAGGCCCGGCGGCCATGGCTCGCGGCAACAGTTTGTGTACATCGCCTAGCGTACAGCATGTCGGCAAGCAGGCGCGATCAATCGCACCTGTACAAGCGGGAAGTAACTGTTATACTCGTTTTTCTGCTTTCGCGCCGGCAGGGATTTCCATATGGCTGAAGAAGAAACCGCGGCAACGGCGGAAGAGAAGCCCGATCCGCATCTCGTCTCGACACTCTCTGACGGGACGAAAGTGAAAAGGCGCATCCCGCGCCAAAGGGCTTGCAACAACCCGGGCAAAAACAACAAGATCTGCCGGGGACATCTTAAGCGCTGGTTCGATTTTGGCGACGAAGTCAGGCGGCAGTTCGGCCCCCAGCCGGAAGTTTACCGTTGCGAGAGATGCCAGACGCTCTATTTGCCGAACGAGGAAGAGGCAGCGCGCACCGGAACGCTGGCTTTTTGAGTTTCGGCCCGGTGTACGATCGCGGTAGGAACCCTAGGGTCGCGACCGAACACCGGGGCCGTTGAGCGCTAGAGGTATCGGCTCTGCGAACGCTACGACCCTCAGGAGCGGATGGGAGTGCCCGCTCTTACTTCCCGGTCCCGTCCGCGTCTGGTACCTTGACCGGAAAGCCATCCGCCGCCCGAGGGGATCCACAATTCGCAAGGAGTGACTTTTCCCCAAAAGGACCCTCCGCCAAATCCGGCCTGAGACCGGCGCCCGCCATCCTTTACCTGTGATTGAAGCTCGAGCAAGCACCTGCGTTGGCTGACAAGCGCCCCGCCCACGCCGAATTCAGCAGAGGGGAGGTTTGAAGAGGTGTAGTGGCTCACCCATTCTCATTGTTGGCTTGCACTTGTGCGCCCAGATGGTTGTGGGAAGCAAGTATCTCAGGATCAATCAGTTAGGTGTCAGGTCAGGGCGCTGCCCGTGTCGCCGAGGCGGTATGCTGTGTCACGATGACCCGTCAGTTTTCCGTTGGTCATCCGGTGCGGATGGAGTCCGCGGCTGAAAGGCATTCGAAGCTTGCAGCACCGCCTATCGTTGACTTTTCACGTCGGGGCCAGGTAAGTTCACCTCGGAAGTCAGCTGCCCTTATCGGGGAGGAACCCGACAAGCCCACCCACCCGTACGAGCAAGAATCCCACCGCGGATGACCCCACGGCAAACCGATTCCCCGTTGGCCAGGCTCGAACAGGAAAACAAGCGCCTGCGCCGGGCCGTCCCGGCGACTTACTGGTGATCTTTTCCGACGGTTTCTCCGAGGCAATGGACTCGCAGCTCGAAGAGTTCGGTGAGGAGCAACTATTGGAGCTAGGTCTGCGACCGCCTGAAAAAGTTATTTAAAACACTTTACGGCAGGAATGTTTTGGCCTACAATAGGTCATGCGCACCTACCGTCGTCTTTCCGTTCGCCTCTCCCAACGTGACCGTAAACAACTTCGCCAGTTGCTGCGCAAAGGAATCCAGCCCGTGCGCAGCGTGTTGCGGGCGCTGACTCTGCTCCAGCTCGACGCCGGCCAAGCTGCTTCCGAGGTGGCGGCCCATGTGCATCTCACCTCCAAGGCAGTGCGGGAGATTGGCCGACGCTATGAACAAGGAGGTCTCGAGCGGGTGCTCTACGACAAACAGCGGCCCGGGGCAGTGCCGTTGCTTCAGGCCAGCCAGAAACAGCGCATCATCGCCATGGTGTGCGGTAATCCCCCGCCAGGCCGAGCCCGCTGGACGGTGCGGCTGATCGCCGAAGAAGCGGTCAAGCGCAAGCTCGTGCCGCGGGCGGGGCGAGAAACCGTTCGGGTCCTTCTTCAAAGCCACGACTTGAAGCCGTGGCGGGAAAACAATGTGGTGCGTGGCGGAGCTGGATGAGAAATACATCGAGCGCATGGAAGATGTCCTGGCGCTTATGAGAAGCCGTATGACCCGGCCGAGCCGGTCGTTTGCCTGGACGAGCAACCGATCTCGCTGCATGCGGAAGTGCGGCCGCCCCGAGCGGCAGCACCCGGCCACATCGCCAAACAGGATAACGAGTATCAACGCTGTGGCACGGCCAATGTTTTTGCGCTGGTGGAGCCGAAAGCCGGCCGGCATTTCACCTCTGCCACGCCGAATCGATCGGCAGCGGAGTTCGCCAAGGTGCTCGCATCCCTACTGGATCGCTATCCGTCGGCGCGGACCGTCCACCTGGTCTGGGACAATCTGAACATCCACTGCCGAAAATCACTGACGGACTACTACGGGGAAGAGCAAGGACACCAGAGGTGGAGCCGGCTGACGATCCATCCGACACCGAAACATGGCAGTTGGCTCCATCAGGCCGAGATTGAACTCAGTTTGTATTCCCGCCAGTGCTTGGGCCGGCGGCGCATCCCCGACCTGAAGACGCTGCAGCGGGAGACACGCTCGTGGAAAGCTTGCGTGAACCGTGCCCAAGTGAAGATCAACTGGAAGTTCGACCGCCGCGCAGCCCGAAAACAATTTGGCTACAAGAACAACTCTTTCAGGCGGTCGAAGACCTAGTGTATCGTCTCGCAAAGAACTTTACCTATCAATCAAACCACCGTAGACTTGTCTTATGGGGCTGGCGGCGCGGGCTTTGGCGATTACGGATCGGGAAGGAGCAGAGTTGGAGAAGTTGGCGCGAGCCCACTCGACGCCGCGACAAGGGGCCCCGCGGGCCCGCATCCTCTTGCTCGCCGCCGCCGGCATCTCGAATTGCGAGATCGCACGCCGTCTGGAAACCAGCCGTCCGACCGTACTGGATTGGCGCAAGCGCTTCGAAGCCGAACGGTGCGACGGCTTAACTTGGGTGCGTCCCGGAGGCGGCCGCAAACCCTCGATCAGCGCTGAGAAAGTCCGCTCTATCGTCGACGCCACGCTGCCCACAAAGCCCGTCAACACGACTCCTTGGAGTTGCCGCACCATGGCCCGCGCGCAAGGCGTCTCGCCGGCGACCGTGCAGCGCATCTGGAACGCCCATGGTCTCCAGCCGCATGGCGTCAAGACCTTCCAGGTTTCCCGCGATCCCGAGTTCGTCGACAAACTCACCGACGTCGTCGGCCTGTACTGGAACCCGCCGGACAAGGCACTGCTGCTGTGCGTCGACGAGAAGAGTCAGATGCAAGCGCCGCGGCGCACGCAACCGGGTCTGCCGCTGAAGAAAGGCCGTTGCGGCACGCTCACACACGACTACAAGCGCCACGGGACGACCACGCTGTTCGCCGCCCTCAACGTGCTCGACGGCACGGTCGTCGGTCCATGCCAAGCGCGTCATCGGCAGCAGGACTTCGTAAAGCTTTTGCGGCCTCTCGACAAGGAGTTTCCGCGACGCGAACTGCATTTGATCCTGGACAACTACAGTACGCACAAGCATCCCAAGGTCCGCGATTGGCCGGCAAAACGGCCCCGCTTCGTGCTGCATTTCACTCCCACCAGCGCCTCCTGGCTGAACCTAGTCGAGCGCTGCTTTCGCGAACTCACCGACAAGCGCATTCGCCGCCGCGTCTTTCACAGTGTCGCCGAGCTCACTGCCGCCATCGAAGCCTACATCGAGAACCATAACCAAGACCCCAAACCTTTTGTCTGGTCCGCTACTGCCGATCGGATTATTCAGAAGGTCTCTAAGTGTAAAGCTCTTTTAGAGACACTACATTAGGCCCGCGTCAGGAACAACGGAAGGTTGGTCTTAGCAGAGTAGTTAGGGCGGTAGCGGTCGCTGTTATACATGGTGGCCACGTCGACTCTTCTCGCGCCGAGGCCGGGATCGGGAATCTCCGTATCCGTGTAGCAGCCGTTGCGAACGCCCATCATGCGGCCTTGGCCGCCGTCTTGGATGCACTCCAGCGCCATGGTGGCGAAGGTGGTGGCGACCATCTTGTCGAGGAAATCCGGGTCGCCGCTGCGCAGTTGATACGTTAGGTCGTAGACCACGGTTTCTTCACCGGCGATGCCTCGGAGTTGGTCGCTAAACGCTTCGGCGATGTTGACTTTTTTTCGATGGCCGTAGGCGTCGGGCGGCCCATATTCTTCGACGTCGCGCCCCGCCCAAGTTGCGCCCTCGGAGAGGACGACCAGAGCGTATCGGCTAGGATTGTTCTTCTTGTCGGTCACCAGCAGATCGACCATTTTTTCGAGATCGAAGGGGGCTTCGGGAATGCCGCAGCGGATCGAAGTGACGTAAGCGGAGTACAGCGCCGTGAATCCCGCGTCGCGGCCAAAGATGCGGAAGACGCCGATTCGTTCATGGGATCCCACCGTGGTGCGAATGCGGTTAATCGCGTCGACCGCGCGAGTCGTGGCCGTCGAGAAGCCGATGCAATATTCGGTGTTCTGTACGTCGTTGTCCATCGTCTTGGGAACGGCCACCACCGGAAACTGCTCGCTGTTGAGCACGGACGAGTAGCTCAACGTATCGTCGCCGCCGATGGTCAACAGATGGTCGATCCCCAGCCGCTGCAGATTTTCAAGAACAATGGGCGTCACGTCGACCACGCCGGGCTCAACCTCCCTACACCCGCCCAGTCTTTTCTTCACGTGCTCGGGCAAGCGGTCTACCTTGAGCCGCGAAGGTTTGGTTCGAGATGTATGGAGAAAGGTGCCGCCGGTGCGATCGATCGTGCGGGTGTTGGCTCGGTTCAGGTCGACGAAGTGTTCGTCGTCGAAGCCGTTGTCAAGATTCGGGTAGGTTAAACCGGCCCAGCCGCGGCGAATCCCGATCACCCGGCAGCCTGGCTTCGACGTGGCCCCGTAGACGACCGACTTGATGACCGAGTTCAAACCGGGAACGTCGCCGCCGCCCGTCAGGATGCCGATGGTCTTGTCGGCCATGTCGTTTCACCCCTGTGTCCGGCCCGCCGGCAGAAACATCGCCGAAGAACGGTTGAATTCCCAGGCCAGGTGGTTCGTATAAAGAAGAATGAGCGGCTGCGGATAACGCTCCCGAAACTCCGCGAAGACTTTCGCTTGCCATCCGTCTCCCAAGTCTTTCGCGGCGGAGGAATTCTTGTCGAAAAACCCACTGCCGTCGTGCGGAATCTCGAGAAAATCGAGCGCTTCGACGACGAACGAAAGGTTCGACACCAAGATCCCCTGCGCCAGCTCGCGCGCCAAATCCTGATCTCCCTGCCGCAGACGATCCCAAAGTCTGGGCGCAGCGCGGCGCAGCCGCTCCCGATTGAGCTTGCTGAGATGGGCGCGGACCTTGAACGAGTCATAAACGTCATACGTGCGCAACCGGCCCATCGAGATGCCCGCCACGAGCTCCTGAAAGCTAGAACGGCCTAGAGCCCGAAAAACTTCAGTCAGATCCATTGGTTCGATGATACACAGGGGCTCTCCGCGGCGGCTAGCCCGCTTTTCCCACCACGTGGCGAGGCGAAGTGCGCGAGAGGCCCGTCCGCACAAGGCGCGCGCCGCTCGGCAATCTCGGGCACGGCATGCCGTGCCCCTACATTCTTCATCCTAAATCCGGCGGTTGAGTAGGCGGTTCTGGGGGCAAGTGATTGATACTGTGAGTGATGGCGAAACCACGACGAGCCGAGCAGCTTCACCCGCCAGGGGCAGACCCCGAAGGCAGTCGCAGAGCACAGCAGGGCCGGCCGAGACGTGGATAGCTACGGCGGCAAGGTGCGGCTCGGCTGAGCCGGGGCGTGAAGTCCTCGGAACCTCAACCAGCTTGATGTCCCTGTGCGGATGTTTCTCCATCAACCGGCGGACTTCCTCGGCGGTTCCGTCGGTCGATTGGTCATTGCAGAAAATGATTTCTGTGTGGTTTTCCAGTGTCACACGAACCGCAGCCTGCGAGCTGAGAACCCCAGCATCCGAAACAGGAGCAATCCATGACGCCAGCGGTCGATGCTGGTTTCACCGTAGCTTCGCGCGCGGTAGCGGATAGGCACCTCCACAATTTTCTTTCCCAGCCGGCTGGCGCCGAATAGAAGATCGAAGTCTCCGAACGGGTCGAAATCCCCAAAGAAGTTCCTGTGAGAGTATAGGCGCCGCCAATCAGAGCGCAGAAGAACTTTAGTTCCGCATAGCGTATCCTTCAGCCTCTGCCCGAGTACATAAGAGAACGCCCAAGCGAAAAATTTATTGGCCGTCATATTCAGGAACCGCATCGCCTGTTCCTCCAGCGGATAGACTAGGCGGCTGCCATTTACGAATTCACCCATGCCACTCACAATAACCTCGTAGAACTTTGGCAAGTCTTCGGGTGCTACGCTCAGGTCCGAGTCTAAGATCATCAAGACTTCATTGTCGGCCATCCTAAAACCTTTGTAGACGGCATCTGCCTTACCCACGCCGTCCTGTTGGGCGATCTTGATCCGAAACCTGTCTTTATAGATTTCACTGCATCTTTGTATTTCTCTCCAGGTATCATCCTGGGAGTGGCCCTCCACCAGGATAATCTCATCGCTCGGCCCCATGGGAGGTATTCGCTCAAACAGCGGCTGAATATTGCCGGCCTCGTCCCGGGCAGGCACCACAACCGACACCGAGGGAGCCGGGGACAGGCGCTCTCGGGTACACGCTCTCAGAATGGTGATATTCACCAGGCAAAACATGCGGCAGAGAGGAAGAGGAGCGATCCAACGATTCACCAGCCTGCTGAGAAGCGGTAGATAGATCGGCAACAGAATCTTCGGTTCACTTTGGACTAGTTCCAGACCCGCCAAGGTTGCGAAGTTCACGATATCGCTGGGAGCAAGCCAGTTTTCCAGGGGCGTCCTGCGCCGGGCCCCCAGCAGTGTTGCGAATTGCAGCAAAGGACGCCACAAGGAGCTGTAGGTGACCAGAATCAGCCGCGTGTGCTTTGAGCAAACCCGCTGCACTTCGCACAATAGGGCTTGAATATCCGGCACGAAGTGGACGTGACCGTCCACGAGAATGTAGTCAGGGCGCCACTCCGCGGCACTCTCTACGTTCGTCAATGGGGCTAGCGAGTCGATCTCCGAACTCAGGTCGGAGGAGAGGCGGAGTGCGCGGATCTCAGCGTCACGCGGGGTGCTTCTCAGGGTCTCCTCTTCCGGGTCCACGCAGATCACTCGGTCCCCAGGCCTGACGAATACCCCGATGTAAGACGACAAAAGATTATAGAAGTAGGACTTTAATGCCATTCGTACCTACAGAGACGCCGGAGCGCGGGGAGGACGAGAGGATATCGGCAAGACCAATCGCTTTCCGAGGCCTCGATTCCGTCAAGTTATCAACATCTGCCCCGCAGTTGTTTTGAGACTCCCATCCCTACGTTAAGCGACGCGCTCGGGAACAAGCAATAGGTGTATCTACCACATTGGACAACGGGAATCACCCACCACTCAGGCCCCACTCGCCGCGTAGCGAGACGAAGTGCGTGGGAGGCCCGTCAGTACAAGGCGCCCACAGTTCAGCGCGCGGAGGCGTACTTTTGCGGGTGCAGCCTGGCCCGCTCGTATCTTGCTGCTGCGAAATAAGCAGCGACTTTCGTTCAGCGCCCGACCGGGAAAGTACGTTGAGCACGGCGAGCGAGCGCAACGCAGTAAGGGCGGGCCTATTGCGTGCTTCGACCGTCAGGTGGTGAGAACCGAGGGCTAGGACAAGCGAGATCGCTTGTCCCTACTTTGCGTCGTCGCAAGTTGGCGTCCAGCTCGGAATTGCAGGGAGCAATTCGAGCATCCGTGGCCGCTAAGTGAACAGTATTGGGGTTAGACCTGCAACTCCGTCAAATCTCGGAACAGCTCCAACGCTTCCGGGTTGGCGAGCGCATCGCGGTTTTTGACCGCGTGGCCGTGGATCGTCTGGCGGACGGCCAGCTCGGCAATCTTGCCGTTGAGCGTGCGAGGGATGTCGGCGACCTGGATGAGCTTGGCGGGCACGTGTCGCGGGCTGGCGCCGGTTCGGATCTGTTGCTTGATCCTCTTCCTCAGCGCTTCGTCGAGGCTTGCTCCAGGCTTCAGGATAACGAACAAGACGACGCGCACGTCGTCGTTCCAGTCCTGCCCGACAGCGAGCGCTTCCACGATTTCCGGGAGCTGCTCGACGGCTCGGTAGATCTCGGCCGTGCCGATGCGAACGCCGCCGGGATTCAGTACGGCGTCGGATCGGCCCCAGATGATGATGCCGTTGTTTTCGGTCAGCTCGCAATAGTCCCCGTGGCGCCAGACGCCGGGAAACGTTTCAAAGTAGGCGGCGCGATACTTTTTGCCGTCCGGGTCATTCCAGAAACCCACCGGCATGGAAGGGAACGGCGCCGTGCAAACCAGCTCGCCCTTCTCCCCGCGAACCGGGTTGGCTTGGTCGTTGAAGATCTCGACCTTCATGCCCAGGCCGCGCGTTTGCAGTTCTCCTCGGTAGACGGCACCGATCGGGTTGCCCAGGGCAAAGCAGGAGATGATATCCGTGCCGCCTGATATCGACGACAGGCAAAGGTCCCTCTTGATCTTGCGGTAGACGAAATCAAAGCTCTCCGGCGCCAGGGGCGAGCCGGTGGAAAGCATGGCCCGGAGATGCGCGAGGTCGTGAGTGCGGGCCGGTTCGAGGCCCGCTTTCTCAACCGCCGCAATGTACTTGGCGCTTGTCCCGAACACGGTCAGACGCTCTTGCTCGGCCATATCGAACAGCCGGCTCGCCTCAGGGTGAAAGGGCGAGCCGTCGTAAAGGACAATCGTCGCTCCCACGGCCAAACTGCCGACAAGCCAGTTCCACATCATCCAACCACAGGTCGTGAAGTAGAAGATCCGATCTCCGCGCTTGAGGTCGGTGTGGAGCGTGAGTTCTTTTAAGTGCTGGATGAGAGTTCCCCCGGCTCCATGCACGATGCACTTGGGGGGGCCGGTCGTGCCCGACGAGTACATGATGTAGGCGGGATGATCGAAGGGCAGGCGTTTGAAGGGGATTGTGCCGCTGCTCTGGGAATCCTGAAAGTTCGAGTACAGAACGGCGTTCCGCAACCCCTCGAGGGGTGGATCCGCGCGCGTATAGGGGACCACGACGATTCGCTCCAGCGACGGGATGCTCTCGCTGATGCTTTTGATCTTCTCGAGCGAGTCGAAAGCTCGCTGTTTGAAGAAGTAGCCGTCCGCCGCAAAGAGGACTTTCGGCTCGATTTGTCCGAAGCGATCGAGGACCCCTTTGAGACCGAAATCCGGCGAGCAGGAAGACCAAACGGCGCCTAGGCTGCTCGTCGCCAGCATCGCGACGATGGTTTCGGGCATGTTCGGCATGTAGCCGGCGACTCGATCGTCCTTGGTTACGCCGGCACGGCGTAAGGCGGCCGCCAATCGGGCGACCTCGTCGTAGAGGTCGGCGAATGTCAGAGCTCGCTGCCGGCCGTTTTCGTTCCAGAAGACGAGCGCTTCTCGCTCATCTCGGTAGCGGAGAAGATTTTCCGCGAAGTTCAGACGGACGCCGGGGAACCACCGAGCGCCGGGCATTTTTTCGAGGTCCGCAACGACGGTGTCCGGGTCGCGGTCGCCTTTCATCTCGCAGAACCGCCACACCGCGAGCCAGAAATCCTCGACATGGCCAATCGACCAGCGGTAGAGATCGTCGAAACTCGACAACGGCGAGAGGCCGTAGCTTTGCTCTACGAATCGGATGAACGCCTTCAGATTCGAGTGTTCAATCTGTTCGGCCGTGGGCTTCCAGAGCGGTTCCGCCATAGCCGTCACTCAACAGCCTGAGCCGAATGCCATCGTGTCTCGAACACTGACTACCTGACGGTGGAGTTTTTCAGCGTGAGCCAATAAGCTCGACCCTTCTACAGCTGGGACGAGCAGGGAAACAGCGCGCCTCAACGATTGAACCATTCGCACGTCACATTGATGGCTTCGAGAACGTTATCGCAATAGGTCTGCGCTTCGACCACCACGGGAACGACCGGGAAACAGGATTGTCCCAAGCCCAGTTTGTAGACCTTGCGGCCCTGTTGTCGGATCTCGTCGCAGCGCTCGTTAATGGCCAGTGTCGCCGAGGGCTTCAGTCCGCGAACGTTGAGATTGAAGCTCAGCGGCAGCGAAGGTTTTTGAGCCCTAGCGGACATTAGCTTGCGGATGCGATCCCGAACATCGATCGACGCCCGTTTCGGATCGACGAGCAGGCTTCATGCAAGGCGCGGAAGAAGAGACGATGCCAACGAGCGTGAACAGTTTGTGCCGTCATCGACTTTCGGGCAAGCATGCAACAACTGGCGGGTATTCGTCAAGCGCGAACGCTTTCAGGGAACGCCGGTTCGAGGGAGTGCTGCCGCAACACACAACTCCCCGGAGAAGTGTAATCGATTTTACGTACGTCGAATCACGCCAAGCGTAAGTTAGCTGTCACCCCGCGGTCGCCGCCAACGTCCTACAGGGTGGAAATGTTGCTAGGGACCTACAGCGGCCGAATTCAGTCACATCAATCACGTGGGAAGTATCTCTTTTGTTTTCAGTGGAGTGACGTTCGCGATCGGCGTGAGTGCGTGGCCGAAGCCGCTAAACTGGGGGCAGGAACTTTGCAGTCTGGAAGCGCTGAGCTGTTGTCGCAAAGTGCGGTTATAGCCGCACTGTCCCAGTGCCGATAAGTAATTATGATTGAAGCCGGCTCAGTCGCAAATTTTGCCAGACGATTGAGGAGTCATGACGTGGCACAAGCAGCGATACGAAAGCGACTCGACCCGGGCCTGACAGGCCGGGAAGCCGAGCGGTTAGAGCGCGGCTTACGCAGCCGGGTTGTGGGACAAGAGCAGGCGATTGAACAAATCGTAAACGCCTATCAGACCTACGTAGCGTCTCTCAACAGCCCCGGCAGACCGATTGCAAACTTCCTGTTCCTGGGGCCGACAGGAACGGGTAAGACGCGGGTGGTGGAAGCGATTGCCGAAACGCTGTTGGGCGCCGCCCGGGCGGTGGTCAAGATCGACTGCGCCGAGTTTCAGCATAGCCACGAGATCGCCAAACTGATCGGGTCGCCTCCCGGCTACCTCGGCCATCGCGAGACCCACCCCCTGTTGAGCCAGGAAGTGCTTAGCCAGCACCACACCGAGAAAGTCAAAGTTTCATTCGTGCTTTTCGACGAAATTGAGAAGGCCAGCGACGCGTTGTGGAATCTGCTGCTGGGTATCCTCGATAAAGCTACTTTGACGCTGGGCGATAACCGGCGGGTTGATTTTTCTCAAAGCATGATTTTTATGACCAGCAACCTCGGGGCCGGCGAAATGAGCTCGCTGATGAGCCCGGGGTTGGGCTTTAGCGGTCCACGGCCTGCCGGAAAAGATTCTCGCGGCGAGAAGCTGACGAACAGTATTTCCAAGGCCGGCATCGCCGCCGCTCGGCGCAAGTTTGCCCCGGAATTCATGAACCGCCTTGACAAGGTCGTCGTTTTCAAGCCCCTTGGCGATGAACAATTGCGTCAGATTCTGGACCTTGAGCTCGCCCGGGTTCACGAACGGGTGTTCCACGGTACGCCGTTCTTATTCCAGCTTTCCGCCTCGGCGAAGAATCACTTGCTGGACGAAGGGACGGATGCGCGATATGGCGCGCGCCATCTCAAGCGGGCGATCGAAAAGACCTTGGTCTATCCCATGGCCAACCTGATCGCCACCGAGCAGATTCGGGCCGGCGATCTGATTGAGGTAGATCTCGATGCCGGCCGAAGCGAGATGACATTCGAACGCGTCAGCGAGAATCTGCCGGTCTACGCCATGGCTCGGGCTGCCGGCATCGAGGCGCCCGAAAGTATGGAGACAACGGCTGCCTTGCCGCCGCTGGAGTTTCCCACCACGACTGAGGCGCAGGGCATCAGCCGCAAATAGAATTTCACCTAGAACATCCTTTTCGAACGGCAGCGTACACCCCGCGGCATGAAACGGATGCGGCGGATGTGGCGCACGCATTCAGCATCGTGCCGCCATGGGTGGCGACGTCGAGTCTCATAGTGGCCGACCCTCTCAGCGTGCCGCTCCGAGATTTCTCTCGACGTCCGGGTCGCTTCGCCTACCGCGGCGTAGCGCAGCCATCTGAGTTGAGCTGTCAAGAAAAAAGTGGCGGCATGGTCGAGTTTGTTACACAGGTAATTCAGTTCGGATTCACAGCCGCTGGCAGCCGTCGCAGCAGAGGCGAGCCTCGTCGGGCCAGTGCCTGCAAATAGATTTGCTCGTTGTAGGGCGTCCGTTCTTGCCAGCAGCGAAACAGGATACGGATCCACTTGAACGCTAGCGATCGCACGGCACAGTGATGCGTCTTGCCTCGCGCCCGTTGCTGTTCGTAGTAGGCCCGTGCCCAGACGGATTTACGAATCGAGAAGGCTGCGAACTCGTGAAAGCTTTGCCGCAGGAACTTGGGACAAGCCCAGCGAAAACGGGTGCACGTTCGCTGGCCGCTGCGCTGCACCACCGGCGCCACTCCGCTATAGGCCTGCCACTGCGCCGCCGTTTGGAAACGCTCGCGACGGGTGCCGAAAGCGACCAGCAAGCGCGGGGCCAGGGCCGGGCCCGCACCCGGCAGCTGGTCGAACAAGAAGCTGTCCTCGTGAGCGGCCACCAGCTGGCGGATCTTCTCGTCCAACTCCCCGATCCCCCCGCGCAGCACCCGGATCAAACCCAGCAGGCAGCAGGGTCTTGACAGCGGCCGTCGCCGCCGTCACGACAGCGCCGTCGCGCGTCGCCGGCCGGGCTTGACGGATCTCTTCCAGCCGCTGCTGGTTGCGTCGGCGGCTACGACTGTGATGCTGCTCCCAGAAGCGCAAGACCGTGGCGGGACGCGCCCGCTGGAGCATCCCCAACGTGGGCCAGCGCTTTAACAACGCCCCCACCAGCGGCTGGTCGATGTCGTCGAACCATGCCAGCACTTGCGGGAAGTAGAGCTTCAGCTGGGCGGTCAGGCGATTCTTCTGGCGGGTCTTCTCGTCTACCAGGTGGCGGCGCTGTTCGACCAGAAACTGCAGGGTGCGGGTCTCGACGGTGTCGGGTTCGAGGGGCCGCAGCCGATCGCGATGGCGGGTCAGCAGATCCAGCAGCAACTCGGCGTCGGGCTGGTCGTCTTTGGCGCCCGAAGGAAAAAAGGCCTGCCGTAGCCGTGCCGCGGTCACGGGGTTGACCGGGTAGAGCACAAAACATTCGTATTGCACCAACATCGCCACCAAGGCCCCCCGCGACTGCTCCAAACATAGGGCGATCCGACCGCCCCCGAAGCGCTCGATCAGCCCCCTGACCCAGGTCTCGACCGCCTCCGGCGTGTGCTCGATCTCCCCTCCCTCGCGGCGGCCGGTGGCAGCCTCTTCCAGCGCGAAGGTGTGCTTTCGATCGGCCCAGTCAATGGCGACGAAGGCGGCAAAGTCCGGTTCCGGCGATAGGCTTGGTAACCCCATAGAAATCGACTCCTTGGCAAGTTAGGATTCCGACGAGCCGACAAGCTTGGCTTCCGCGAAGGCCTTATAGTAAAGTCATCACAGCAGAGGTTCCGGGACATCATCTGAGGATTCGTTCTGGAAACCAAGCGCATCCCGCTGCTCGAGACGCTGCGCTGAGACATCGCGTGTCCAGGGCTGGGATTCGTAGCAGCGGGATGCCGGCTGCCGTTCGACCATCCTCGCACGACGTGAGGCGAGAACACATCGACCGACGATTTCCACATTTCCACAGCGACGACGACGATTCCTCACTTCCCTGTGACCATTCCCTCTCAGTAGGAACTATAAGGCCTGAGCCGCTGTTTGGCCCAGACCTGCGGCCTTTTCTCAAACCGGGAAAACAGTTCCCTATTTCGGGGACGGGCATCGGTCCCGGCCCAAGGCGGCAGTCAATCGTCCAGCGCCCAACCGAGACGCTTGACACACTCGCTATTCTGAAGGGGGAGACCACGGCGACCGGCATCGCGCTCGGGGAAAGTCGGGAAAGTCGGGGACAGGCTACGACTTTCGAGCGGCGCGTAGTGCGGATCTCCCCTTTGAGATCCGCGGCCTTTCTTAGCCAGTTTCACTTGAACGGCCAACTCGGAAAGAGTACGGTTCGGACCCTCGCCGCCGCCCCCACAACGATCCGAGTGTGACCGACAGAAATGCCCCGGATTTGCAACGACTTAGAGCCTCCGATAGAAGGGAATTTGGTTCCGGCGGGTACAATGAAACCAGGCGGGCGGTGGCCCCGTTTCGCAGTCGGCCCAACGCGGGAAAACAAAAAAACGAAACAAAGCCAATTTCTAACAACTAGCTTGCAACCAACGAGTTGCGGAGTAGTTTTCCAACGCGCGGCGCGGATCGAGGGGTCCACAAAGACCTGATTTCTGCACTGGGTCGCGACCCGCCAGATCCGCAGCCTTTTTGCCTTTGTGGCGCGCGCATTCTTGCGTGCCGTGTCGCCATTCCTGGCGACATCGAGTCCCGGGGTGGTGCAAGCCCGGGGCGCTTCGGCTACCACAGTTGTAGCGCGGGGCTGGGCCGTCGTTTGGCCCAGACCTGCGGCCGTTTCTTGACCAACCCGACCCGGCGACAAATCCCGCCCCGCCGGTTTGATGCCCGATCCGGCGAATCCAGCCGCGTCGTTTGCCCGTTTACCCGCTGTACGCTATGCTTTCGGTTGCCTCTCATCCCCATGACGCGGCAGTCGTAGACCTATGAGCGAGCTGGTTTCGTTTATCCGAGATGGTGAGATCGGCATCATCACCGTGAACAATCCTCCCGTCAACGCGCTCAGTCCGGGCGTGCCCGAGGGGATCATGGAATCGATCGACAAGGCCGAGGCGGACGGGGACGTACGGGCCGTGGTGTTGATCGGCGCCGGAAAGACGTTCATCGCCGGGGCGGACATTCGGGAGTTCGGGAAGATTACTTCGGGTGAGAAGGAACGCGGCGAAGGTCTCCATCCGCTGACGCGCAAGTTGGAGGGGTGCTCGAAACCGGTGGTGGCCGCGATTCATGGAACCGCGCTGGGGGGCGGACTCGAAGTCTCCATGGCCTGCCATTATCGAGTGGCCGTCAGGGCGGCTCGGGTGGGCCAGCCGGAGGTCAAGCTGGGACTGATTCCAGGAGCCGGAGGCACCCAGCGGCTTCCGCGGCTGGCCGGTGTCGCCAAAGCGGCCGAAATGTGTGCCCTGGGCGATCCGATCACAGCGGAAGAAGCACTCGCCTCGGGCATAGTGGATCGCGTCTTTGAAGGCAATAGGCAGACCGAGCTTCTCGACCGTGCGCTGGTGTTTGCCGGGGAAATCCTCGAGGAAGGGGGCGCCGCGCCAAAAACCCGAGACCGCGACGACAAGCTGGGGACGGAGCAAACCAACGCCCCAGTCCTTGCTGCTGCACGGCATGTGGCGCGCAAGAAGCGCCGCGGTATGATGGCCGCGCTTAAGGCGATTGATTCCGTCGAGGCGGCCACGCGCCTGCCTTTCGACGAGGGCATCCAGCGCGAGGCCGAGCTGTTCAAAGAGTGCCTTTTCTCCGACCAGTCGAAAGCTCTGATTCACGCATTTTTCGGCGAAAGGGCGGTGCGGAAGATTCCCGATATTCCTAAAGACGCGGCGGCGAAAGAAATACGGAAGGCGGCGGTTGTCGGCGCCGGCACGATGGGCGGCGGCATCACCATGGCCTTCGTTAACGCCGGCATTCCGGTTCGGCTACGGGAAGTCTCTCAAGAGGCTCTTGATCGAGGCCTCGAGACGATTCGCGCCAACTACGAGCGGTCGATTAAGCACGGCCGCTTCACGCGAGATTTTGTGGCCCAACGCGTGAGGATGATCGAGCCGACCCTCAGCTACGCCGGCTTCGCGGAGGCCGACATCGTCATCGAGGCGGTGTTTGAAAACCTTGCGCTGAAGAAGAAGGTCTTCTCGGAGTTGGACAAATTCGCCAACCGCGGCGCGATCCTGGCTACGAACACCTCCACGCTCGACATCGATGATATTGCCTCTGTGACGTCGCGTCCCGAGCAGGTCATCGGAACTCATTTCTTTAGCCCGGCGAATCTGATGAGGCTGCTTGAGATCGTCAGGGGGAAAGCCACCAGCGCCGAGGTGATTGCCGGTTGCATGGCGCTGGCCAAGCGGCTGCGCAAGGTAGGGGTCCTGGTCGGCAACTGCCATGGGTTTGTCGGCAACCGTATGTTTGGTCCTTATGTGCGGGAAGCTCAGTTTCTGGTGGAAGAAGGTGCGCGTCCGGCGGATGTTGACCAAGCGCTTTACGAGTTCGGCATGGCCATGGGACCGCTGGCGACAAGCGATTTGGCCGGGATTGACGTCGGTTGGCGCGTCCGCCAGGAGGCGAAACACCTGCAGCCCGAAGGCGCCCGCCGTCCCTTGGTCGAGGACCGCCTCTACGAGCTGGGACGCTACGGGCAGAAAACGGGCCTTGGGTGGTATCGCTACGACCAGAATCGAAAACGGACGGAGGACCCAGCGGTCGCCGAGATCGTAGCCGATCTCGTTCGCCAGGCGGGCATCGAGCAACGTGAGGTTAGCCGCGAGGAAATCGTTGAGCGCACAATCTATGCGTTGGTGAACGAGGGTGCCGGAATCCTCGAGGAGGGGTATGCGCCGCGGGCCGTGGATGTTGACATGATCTACATTAATGGGTACGGCTTCCCGGCCTTTCGCGGCGGGCCGATGTGGTACGCCGACACCGTCGGTTTGCAGAAGATTTACGAACGGGTTCTGGACTACGAAGACCGGCACGGCCACTGGTGGCGGCCGTCGCCCCTTTTGAAGCAATTGGCCGAGCAAGGCAAAACCTTCGCAAAGTGGGATCTGGAGCGGGGAGCGGGCTGATCGCATGGCGTATCGGGAGTTCACGAAAACTAGCAGTTCGCGGGAAAGTCCTTGGCCTCGAGAAATGGGTGCGGTTGCCGATTTTCGTCGTCGAAACCATGCTGGAAACACAGCCCTTGCGGGAGAGAAACCTGTTGACGGAGTCCCCAATTTTCACCGACTGAGTCTCGCACATTGTGGCGACATGCCCCGTGTTCAGACTGTAGGGGCACAGCATGCTGTGCCCGTGTTCCAAAGCCACTGTATGTTGCGAGCCTCAATGACTCGTACCCCGGGCCGCTAAGCAGTGCCCCCTGACCCGCACGCGCCGGAACCGAATGGGGAGTTCGCGGCAATCGACAGGGAGCCGCGTCGTGAGAAAGTGTGAAAAAATCGGGGACTGTCGCAAGCGGCCTAGAAGGCACGTAGAATCAATGGCATCGTCCGCCGCGGTTGACTGTGCCCAGCATTTTTTCACAGCTTCGTGAGGGCGCGGGCCGGCGGGCTTGACGCCCGCGGCTCCCGCCGGGGCTGTGGATTTCCTGACCGTACGTAGGGACGGTCGCGGTTTCGCCGGCGGGTCTTCGAACGATAGGCATGCGAGATTCGATTTGGTTTCAAACGCTCCGCGACGACCAACTCGGGCTGCTCGACGAGTCGGATCCCTTGCCGAGGTCGGCCGAAGTAGCCATCATCGGTGCCGGGCTGATCGGCGTCAGCGTAGCGTATTTTCTCAATCAAGCCGGTGTCAACGACATTTGCGTCATTGATCGAGGGGGGGCGCTCGGCGAGGCCAGCGGAGCAAACGCGGGCGGACTCTGGTTTGCTCAACAAAGCCCCGAGCTTGGCCCTATCGTGGCCCTCGCTCGCGCCTCGAGCGTGCTCTACGACGAGTTGGCTTCGCAATTCGACTTTGACTTCCGGCGTTGCGGAATGGTCGAGCTGCTCGACGACGAAACGCAGATCGTCGAAGCGGAAGCAAGGCTCGCTAGCGTCAGGGACGCCGGTTTCAGAGCCGAAAAGGTTGCCGGGAAACACGCCCGATCGCTGGAGCCGGGCTTGGGATTCACCCCTCAGGGGGCGCTCTATTATCCCGATGAAGGTCATCTGCACCCGGCAAGGTTGGGGGCCGAATGGATAAGGCGCCTGAAGGGGAAGGGAGTCCGTTTCTGCTTGGGAACCGAGGTAGGGGAACTAACGCCCAAGGTTCGGACGGCCCAGGGCTCGTTGGAGGCGAAGACGACGGTCATCGCCTCAGGCGCCTGGACGCCTCAGGTGACAAGGGCTCTGGGATGGGAGCCTCCGATCAAGCCGATGCGTGGGACCCTATTGGCAGTTGCACCTCTGCCCGAAACCCTCCATCACACGGTCATGACCCCCCGATATTACTACTGGCAGCTGAGCTCCGGACACATTGCCGGGGGTGGGTCGATAGACGACGTGGGCTTCAAGCAAGGAGTCGAGCCGGCTACCACAAAGTTGATCCGCGAAGAAATGGAGCGGCTCGTGCCGGCTGTCGTCGGGCAGCCGACGGCCTGCGCCTGGTCCGGATTCCGGCCCTACTGTGAAGACATGAAGCCCGTGATTGGGCCGGTCCCCGGGCAGGAGCGAATGTTTATTGCCGCCGGCCATTTCAAAAAGGGCGTGATGCTGGCCCCGGTGACCGGGAAGATCTTGGCTGATCTCATCACCCAGGGCGAAACGGATTTGCCGATCGGCCCGCTCAGCCCCGATCGGTTCGGGTAGGCCGGGAACAGATGCGCGGAACAGCCCCCCGGGGAGTGTGCACCTTGTTGTGATAACGAACAACGGAGCGGCGGGCCGCGTCTGCCGGGTCCCTGTCGCACGCTGCGCGTTCTACGGAGTTGGTTCCTCATTACAGTAATTTCGCTTCGACGTCTTTGAAGGGGACCCCACCCCTTTTGGAGACTCACTGCCTGTCTGGGAGGGCAAACAGCCTTGGCGCGCGGTACGTCAAAAGCCCTCAACAGTTAATGGGATCGCCCGATTCCCAGGGCGTATGCTCGTATACTAAAGTTTCTACGCTTCCCTTTGTATCTGGGACTGCCGGCGTTCGGATGCAACAGCTACCCGAGATCCCCCCATTGGACGTCATTGTAGGAGTGGCCTCCGCGGGCCTTCTGCTTGCGGCTTTGGTCTACCTCATTCGCTCGCGGTCGGGGTATTCGCTCATCGAAGTTGGCGCCCCCGGCAAGCCCGCGAAACTGTCTCTGTTTGCTCCGCTACCCTCTAACGACCTCCGGCGCCGCTTGAGTTTCCTAGGCTCGTTGTTCGGGCACCTGTTTGGTATTGCACTCGTTCCTTGGGTACACACTCTCCACCCGCACAAGCTAATGTTTGATTTCGAAAGACATGATCTTGTGGTGCTAGAATACCGGATACCTGATGTTCCGCTGGTCGCTCCGTCTGACCTGGAAGAGGAAGCAGAAGAGAAATCCGAACCGGAGCCGGAACCGGAGAAAGAAAAGCAGCCCGGGCCGAAGTCGTCAGGTTCCCCTCCCGCTCTCAAGACCGAAGAGGCGCCGGACCCTGCCGAATCTCCGCCCCCCGCGCCGGCCTTGGCCAAGGCCCCTGAAAAGCAAAGGCCTCCCGAGAAGCCTCTTTTTACGCAGCGGTTCAAGATCGTGTTGCCTAAGATCGCAACACCGGACCCGGCACTCCGCGACGTCATCTTGCGCCCGGACTCGACCCTTGAATTTCCGGCGGACTACGGTCCGAAACTGCCGCCCGTGATGCAGTGGGCGGCAAAACCGCGGGAGTTGGAAAACGCTCTGCTTGTCGAGCCGGGCTGGGAGCAGCCCGAGGAGCCGGTTCGCTGGGAGCTGCCGGAGGCGGAACCCCAACTCCTGGCCTCCAACGAACAGCCTGTCCTGGCGGATCTACAGATCGCCGACAGTCCGCTGCTGCCCGCGGACCCGGCGCTAGCCGTCCCGCCGGCCGACGTCATACCCTTCAGTGGGGTGAAACCACCCCTCGAACCTGTCGAAGAGCTTCCTTCACTGGGGGAAGGATCGAGCTCAACGACCCTAATTATATTGAGTCAGAACCCCGAGCCGCGGACTCCTTCGTTCTTACTGGAAATGGGGGTGCAACTCGGTACCCTTGCGGACTTGAAGGAAGAACTCTTCGAGGGTCTGACAGCCACGGACGCTGCGGAGTCGACACCGGCGGACATCTCGCCGCCCGAGGTTCCTTCGCAGCCGACTCCCCCCTTGCCGCCGCCTCCGCCTCAACTGGCGGAGGGCGACAGCGACATCGCTAGCCCCACCGCCGCGGAGGAGCACGTCCCTCCGGAGAGTGAATCGAACACCGAGCAGAGATTCGATGTGGAGGCAGCTGTGGAGGTAGGGTTGGATGATATCCCGCATTTCCAATTTGATTCAGGCCTCCCGACCTTCCAGCGGCCTTCAGCGTCTTTATTCATAGGGGCTAGAGCCCGATGAGGACGCCATGGAGGCCAACACCCAATGGGTGAAAAACAAACCAAGCCATTCCAGCTAACTTTCAATGGACTTCTCAAAGTCGATTTCCAGGGATCGCACGTCACTTCCGACGGTGGCCTGATTTTGGTTCGCGAACTGGACGAACGGCTCGGTCTCGGAGAACTGATTGACGAGCATCTCAGCGACTCCCGGCACGGCACAAACAAGCAGTTCACGCTCGCTGATCTGTTGCGGCAGTCGATCTACAGCCGCTTGGCAGGCTACGAGGACGTCAACGACGCCGTCCGCGTGGCGGCTGACCCGACGTTTCGCTTGATCGGCTCGCAGAAGATCTGGGATCGCGGTGCGGCCTTGACCTCGACGCTGCACGGCTTCGAGACGGAGATGCTGGCGAGCGAAGAGAACCTGCTGGGGCTGATGGCGCTGAACCGAGAGCTGGTCGGGCAAGCGGAGGCGTTCGACGACTCCGCGCGGGTCGTTCTGGACATGGACTCCACCGAGAGTCCGGTCCATGGCCAACAGGAAGGCAGCGCCTACAACGGACACTTCGAGTCGGTCTGCTACCACCCGTTGCTTTTGTTCAACGGTCATGGTGATTGCCTCGCTGCCAAGCTGCGTCCCGGCAACGTGCACAGCGCCGAGGACTGGGATGAGCTATTGTTGCCGGAGATCGAGCGCCAACTGGCCGAAGGCAAACAGGTCACCTTTCGCGCCGATGCCGCCTTCGCCAAGCCCGAGATCTACGAAGCACTGGAGGAGCGCGGCGCGGACTACGCCATCCGCATTCCGGCCAACAGGAGCTTGGAGTTAGAGATCGAAGACATCCTGTTTCGTCCGCCGGGGAGGCCCGGCCGCAAGCCGCTAGTGCGCTACAAGAGCTTTCGCTATCAGGCGGAGAGCTGGAAGAAGCCGAGACGAGTTGTCGCCAAGGTCGAGCACCACCAGGGCGAGCTGTTCGCGCGCGTCGGTTTTATCGTGACGAACATGAGCTTGCTAAGCCGGTCGGTGGTGCGTTTCTACAACCAGCGCGGCACGGCGGAGCAGTGGATCAAAGAAGGTAAGCAAGCGACGCACTGGACGCGGCTGTCGTGCCATCGCTTCCGGGCGAACGAGGTGCGCTTGCAGTGAAGCGTGCTGGCCTACAACCTGGGCAATCTCTGGCGGCGGCTCGGGCTGCCGCAGCGAATCAAGAACTGGTCGCTGACGAGCTTGCAGCACCGGCTGATGAAGACGGGCGGACGGCTAATTAAACACGCGCGGTATGACTGGCTCTTGTTCGCGGAGGGACATCTGAACCGGCGGCTGTTTGGCGACATGCTGCGGAAGATCTGGGCGCTGCCTGTGCCGGGCGGGTAGCACCGCACTTGGCGAATGCGAAATCTGTGTACTGAGGACGGAAGCTCGGAGGGGTGTCTGCGAAATTGACTTCGCAGCGACGGATCAGCCCCCATGAGGGGCAAGAAGGGGGCTCGATCGGTTCCGCCTCAGCCGCCGCCTCTTTCGGGTGGAGAAATGGTTCCGCTTCGCCGGGTGAAGGTGTAGACTCGTGCCGTCAGAGGAGCCAAATCGGAAATCCTGGTCTAGACCATGGCGAGACGTCCGGCAACGAGCACGTGACGGTCACGGATAAGCTCGACATACTCGTGGACCGCCAGAGGAGAATCTTGGGTGCGCTGGGCATATTAACTCGAGAAGAGGCCGCAGAATAGTCGAACGGGCCGACGCAGGCTAAGAGGCTGAGCCCCCGAGGTAATCTGCCCGGACGCGGCCGACCGCGGACACGGGACAGAGATGCGGGACCCCTCCATCCGCGGGTCCCGCATCCTTTTTTTTACGGCCCGGTGCGGCGCCAACCGCTCGGTGACGAAGTACAGTATTTCGCAAATATAGTTACGTATCAATCAGCTTGTCGAGGTGTTGCGGCTGATCAGCTCGGGCGCAGTTCATTGCGCTGCCACCGTTTGAACGCGAGATGCTCAAGCCCATCAGCAGGGGTGCGATTCATCGCCTGCGCAGTCGGCCACCTTTCGTAACCGTATTGGCGAAATGATGCACGATCGGCGAGGCCTCGCGGCCGCGAGGCATTTGCTTCTTCCTCAGCCCGCGCCTTGCAAAACTAGGAGACAAATGTCCTGGCGGGGCGACCCTAACTTTCCCCGTTAGGACCTCTTCCTCTACTGCTTCCAGATGTGACACAGTCCAGCCCGAGAAAGCCCCTACCATCGGCGGGAAAACGGTTTCTCTCCGTTTGTCTATTCCTTTGCCTTTGCGCCTGTGCGCGAGATGACCAGGCCTACCTCTTTCGTTACGCCCACTCCCAGCCGGCTCAACATCCCCGCAGCGAGTCGATGCGCTTCTTCGAGGAGGAACTTGAGCATAGGACCGGTGGCCGAATCCAAGTCGAGAATTACTTCTCCGGAGTCCTCGGCAACGATCGAGAAGTCATGGACCTGGTCGCCATGGGGGTTGTCCAAGGAACGCGCGGGGGCTTTTTTGCGGACGCGAACCCTAAGTACAGCCTCTTCCTGCTGCCGTTTCTAGTAGATAACTGGGACCAGGCGCTTCGGCTCATCAACAGCCCCTTGACCGAACGGATCAACCGGGGTGCCCGCGCCAAGGGGTTTCACATTCCCGCCTGTGGGATCTCCCAAGGCTTTCGAGCCCATACGAACAGCGTTCGTCCGATACACGCCGCCGAAGATCTTAAGGGTCTGAAGATGCGCGTACCACCGCAGGAGGTCTACGTGGTAACCGCGCGGGCGTTCGGCGTCAACCTGCAGGAGATTCCCTATGTCGAGGTCTACCAGGCGGCCAAGACCGGAGTGATCGACGGCCAGGACAACCCCCCGGCGAACATTTGGGAACAGAGATTCTACGAAGTGCAGAAATATCTCACGATCACGAACTACAGCACGGGCCCCGACCCGTTTATGGTCCATCTGAACTGGTATGAGAAGCTGCCGGATTCCCTGCGGGGCGCGTTCGACGAGACCGCGCGCGAGGCCATGATCTACAGCGACCGGCTGAATCGGGAAAGAGAGCAGGAGTACATCGAGCGGCTTTCCGGAGAATTAGAGACGAACTACGTCACGGAAGAAAATCTTGAGAGATTTCGTGAACTGGCTCGGCCGGTTTATCAATACTTCGTGGACAAGGGTTACTTGACCTGGGAGGAGATCAACGAGGCTCGCGGAATCGCCGGTGCGAGTCGTTGATTGTCCAAGTTATGGAGGCGGTCAAGCGTATGCCGGAGACCCTTCTCGGCAACGTCGATCGAAAACTGACGAGCGTTCTCGAGACGCTGCTCGCGCTCTGCTTGCTGGTGATGCTGCTGACCATTCTGCTCCTGGTTCTGCTGCGCTATGTCTTTAACGTGGGGATCGTGGGAGCGAACGAGATGACGACCATCCTTTTTGTCTACACGACCGCGATCGGATCGGCCGTTGCCGTGGGAAAGAAAGAGCATGTCGCTGTCGAGTTCCTGATCGAAAAGCTGCCCTCCAACTGGAAGACTGCCGCCGATATCTTTGGCTACGCGGGTGTCGGGTTGTTGAACGGCACGATGCTCTGGCATAGCATTCGCTGGATCGAGGTTACGGGAGACTATCTGATGCCGGCCACCCAGTTGCCCCGCTTCTACGCCCAGGCGAGCGTTCCCATCGGATGTGGCTTGGCGGTCTTGTACGCGGCCGTTCGCATCGCGTCGGCGCTCAGAGCGCGCCGGGGGGACGCGGCTGCCTGACCGCTCCCGACCGGCAGGGAAGGAGTCGGCGAGAAAAACGGAATGTTGATTCTGCTGGTCGTTCTTCTGATCCTCATTGGCGCCGGCGTCCCGATCGCATATTCTCTGGGCCTCTCCGCGGCGGTTTTCTTCCTATTCGCGGACCCGGATCTCCTCCAAGTCTTGCCGCAGAGACTCTTCTCGGGCATGAACGCGTACGCGCTCATCGCGCTGCCCTTTTTCATCCTGATGGGCCTGCTGATGAACGCCGGCGGCATTACGAACCGTTTGATCGAATTCAGCACTCTGTTTGTCGGCCGATTACGAGGCGGCCTCGGACTGGTAAACGTCCTGGCCAGCATGCTCTTCGGCGGCATCTCCGGCTCTTCCGCCTCCGACACCGCGTCCATCGGGTCCGTGCTCATCCCGGAGATGAAAGCCCGCGGGTATCCCGCCCGATTCGCCGCCGGCATTACGGTTGCCTCGTCAACGATGGGAATGATCATCCCGCCCAGCATTCCCATGGTCCTCTACGGGGTGGTCGCCCAGCAGTCAATCGGCAAATTATTCCTCGGGGGAGTCATCCCTGGCGTGCTGGTCGGAGTACTGCAAGTGGCGATTGCACTCGGGATCGCGCGACGAAGAAACTATCCCCGGGAGAATGTTTCGCCGAGCTTGCGGCACGCGCTACGGCGAACCCTCCGCTCCTTGCCTGTTCTTCTGATGCCGGTGATCGTAGTGGGAGCCGTAGTTTTCGGCGTCGCAACCGCCACGGAGTCGGCGGCGCTGGGCGTGGCCTACGCCGCGGTGGTGGGGTTTCTCCTGCTCCGGCAGTTGACGGGCCCCGCATTTCTGAGCTGCCTCAAGTCGGCCATAGGGACGAGCGCCCGCATCATGATCATCATTGCGCTCTCGCAAGTTTACATCTGGGTGTTGGCGCTCGAGAGGACTCCCGAGGCGATCGCCAACGTTGTTACTGGCCTTGGCCTGGGACCGGTAGGGATGCTGCTGGTAGTCGATCTAATCATTCTGATCGCCGGGACGATAATCGACGTCAGTCCGGCGATCCTACTGCTAACGCCGGTCTTTCTGCCCGCGTTGAGCGAGGCCGGCGTCTCGCCGATCCACTTCGGAGTGATTTTGGTGTCGGGCCTGGCGGTCGGCGCTTGCACCCCGCCCGTAGGGAACTGCCTCAATGTTTGCGCGGCGGTTTCAAAGCTCCCGATCGGATCGATCTTTCGCGGCGCGGCGCCGTTTCTCGTCGCCAACATCACCGCGCTCCTGTTGATCACCCTCTTCCCGGCATTGGTTCTGTGGCTGCCTTCCACCCTTATGGACTAGTGCTTGGACTAGGCGGAAATTCCGGGTAATAATAAGAGGGGCACGAAAAATTGAGATGCTCAACCTAGGAGACGTCCCCCGCTAGTGTAGTGCCACTAGCCAACGGCCTCCACCCTTGATATACCGGAGCGTCGAGCGCCCGCGCCCTGACGCCGCGGCTCTCTCCGGTGGTTAGCCGCGAAGGTAGTTGTCCCTTTTCGCCTCCTCGGTCACTCTCCGCAGGGTCTTCGCCAGATCGGAGACGGCAAACGGCTTCATGACAAGCTCCCGAAAACCCATGTTTTTGGCTTTCTCCCTGGTCACAAGCTCACTAAAACCCGTCATCAAGATGACAGGAACATCCGAGCGAATCGCCATCACCTCGATTCCTAGATCAATGCCGGACATCATTGGCATCGTGACATCGCAGAGCACAACGTCGTAGCGATCGGGTTGGGCGCGGAAAAGATCCAAGGCTTCCACGCCGCTCTTGCGTGTTGTGACCCGGTACCCGAGCTGTTCGAGCGCCCGCTGACCAAACTGAACAATCGCTTCTTCATCATCGACGAACAGGATGTGTTCCGCTCCCGTGGGCGTGGGTTTGTCCACTGCCGCCTGCTCGACAGGCCCGCTCTCCACGCGGGGCAAATAGACGAAAAACTTCGTTCCCTTCCCGGCGTCGCTCTCGAAGCTGATCGCTCCATGATGGCTGGTCACAATCCCGTGCACCACGGAGAGGCCTAGCCCCGTCCCCTCGCCAACGGCCTTGGTGGTGAAGAAAGGATCAAAGATGCGCTGCCGAACGTTGGCGTCAATGCCCGAACCCGTGTCGCTAACCGTGAGCTTCACGTAAGATCCCTGCTGCAGATCGGCAATCTGCTCCGTGACCGCGGCATCCACTTCAACCGGCCTCAGGCTCACCGTCAGCAGGCCGCCGGTGTGGCGCATAGCCTGGTAGGCATTCGTGTAAAGGTTCACCACTACCTGGTGAATCTGGGTCGAATCGGCCAAAACAGCCCCACAGTCGGACTCGATCTCTTCGCGAATTTCAATGCTCACCGGCAGCGAGGCCCGCAGCAGCTTCAACGCCTCTCGGACCAGGGACGCTATGCCAATCTCTGTCCGTTTCTCGTCCCCTTGGCGGCTGAAAGCGAGAATTTGCCGCACCAGATCCCTGGCCCGCTCGCTGGCCTTTAAAACCTGGTCCAGATTCTCGTGCGCACGCGACTCGGCCGGCAGCGTCTCTTTCGTCAAAAAGGTGAAGCCATAAATCGCCGTCAGGATGTTGTTGAAGTCGTGGGCAATTCCACCGGCCAGCACGCCTATTGCCTCGAGTTTCTGAGCTTGAAGCAACTGCTTCTCACTCGAATCTCTCCGCCTCTCCGCCTCCTTCCGGGAGGGGATGTCACTCGAGCAACAAAGAACCCCTTGTATGGCATGACCGTTCGCGAAATGCGGTACGTAAGTAATTTCACGATCCTGCTTCTGGCCGTCCGGCAACCTAATTGTAATCTCGAAAGATGTCGACTTACCCTGCAAGGCTTTGTCAAAGTAAGCGTACCATTCAACATTATCAGCACTAGAATCAATCCCCGCTAGGGTAAGGTAATCACGATAGCGCTGACCTATCAGAGTCGACGAAGGTTTGCCGTACCAACGCTCGAAGACCTTGTTCACAAACCGCACAACGCCGTCGCTATCAATGTAAAGTATCATTGCGGGAACATTTTCCGTGATGAGCCGATGCTGTTCCTCGCTCTCGCGCAGCGCGTCTTCCATTCGCTTCCGTTCGGTGATATCCTGCACCATCACGACGAAATAGCGCTGCTTTTCTTGTACCGCCCCGACAGCCGACATGGTGACCGATCCCCAGACGACCGTCCCCTGTTTTTGCACGTACCGCTGCTCGAACTGGACTCTAGTTTCCCCCTGCTCCATGCGCTGCAACATCCCGCGGCTGGTGTCCGAATCATCCGCATGGCTGAGGGACTCAAGATCCGAGGCATGCAGTTCCTTCTCCGACCGCGCCAACATCTCACACAATGCGCCGTTGACCCGGAGAAACTGACCAGCGGTGCCAAGCAACGCCATCCCCATGCCGGCATTCTCGAAAGCCGTGCGAAACAGCTTGTCGCTTTCACGCGTGGCCTCCAAGGCTGCCGCCACGCTGATAGCCCAGTAGGAGTCCCCATGCTGCTTGGCTTGCAGCAGCAGGAAGGCGAGATATAAGCACACCAAGAATGCGATCGTGTAGGTCTCGGTGGTTCCCTGAGCCGCGACCACAACACTGGTGGGCAGCATGATGCCCAGTAGAGATCGAGCAGCCAACTTGTAGTCCGGCGCCAGCGAGGAAGTCCCGCCTCCGGCCAGAGCTGAGCTGCAGAACAAAACTAACATTGCCGTCCAATCGGTACCGTACAACCCCACTGTCAAGGCGCAAAACAGACCCCACAAGAGGAACTTTGAAAAGACCAAGAGTCGAAAACTGCCTTTCCAACGGAATAGCGTTTCGGCCGGCGACTTGGACAGCCTCATCCCGGCGATCAGGCGCGCGCCGCCCACCAACAACATCAGACACCCCGCCGACAGCACCGTCGCCGGATAGTCTGCTTCGTAAGGAGTCACGAAGATGACTACCAGGACAACCAGGAAGTAGACCATGGCCCCCGGAATAGACAGCCGGGCCAGGTCTCTTTCCGCTTGCACCCGGAGGGATCTTCGGGTCTGCGGTTCCAGCTCAGCTAGTTCTTGAGTCCGCATCCTGCAACAAGCCTGCCCATATGGCCCGGGGCGGTCATGCTAGCCCGGCAAAAAAAGGCCTCTTGTTCTCGCGCCGCTATTCCCGGGAGTCCTTGCATTGGGCCTCCGCCGCTGCCATGGTACACGCTTTGCGATCGATGGCCGCCTAATGCAACAAGTTCGGCTGCTCGACCGGCCCCTCCGTCGCAAACCCATGCCACCGCGATGTCAGGGCCGCTCCACGCTCCCCAATCTTTCGCCAACCGATCAGTCGGGACGTCGAAGCAACCGAAACTCGCTGGGCATCGTGGGGTCTTCATAGCCTACCAAACGAGTATAGACGGATTGTCGCGGCAGGTCCGCGGGTCTGCGGGGGGTAGCTGGACGCTTGCCCGCTTTTCTCACCACCGGACGGGCGAAGCACGCGATAGGCTCGCCAAACTTTCCGTAAGTTACTGTAACAAAAGGCGTTATAAGGAATTGGCTTTGTTTGGTAATGCTGTTTCTCGGTAGCTGCGCTGCTCCGATCGTCCGTTGCCGCCCTGTTGCTCCTCGGGGTCTCCCGCCCCGCGGCAAAGCTACTCTTGTACCCGGCTGGTCCGATCCGTCGGATTTTACGGATCCAACCGCCCCACCGTACTCGAAACCAACCGTAAACCATTGATTCCTTTTTGGTTCCACGAAATTGGGTTTGTTTGGTCATTTTCTTGCCTCGTTGGTTCGTGGTTTCCGACGACCCGTGCTCGAATGGGCCCCGAACGCTTCGCGTGTGCTGCAACTACATTGTACCTTGCCAATCCAAGGAGGCTCTGGCACCAATGGGGCTAAGATATTTATAATGATACACTTAGGCTGTAGCGCAGGGCTGGGCCGTCGTTTGGCCCAGACCTGCGGCCGTTTCTCCATCCCGGAGGCGAAGAAAAGGAATGGCCCCGAGGCCAAACGACCCCAGTCATTGCCCGCTGGTAAGATGGGCGAGCGCAGGCGGGACACAGCATGCTGTGCCCCTACAGGATCTATTGGGTGCGCCTGGAATGGTAGGGGCAGGGCATGCCGTGGCCGAAGTTTCTTCTCCGCCCGGCACGTGGATTCCGGCTCCGCGAGTCGGCAGGGGCAAACGGGAGCGAACCTAGGGCTTCAATTTCACGCAAACCAGCGTGTTCTTGCTTCGCGCGTAGAACAGCCCATCGGCGATGGCCGGGTAAGCGCGCACCGTGCCGGAGAGGATTTTCGCTTTCGAAATCGGCCGAAAACTCTCGGGCGAGGCCTCAGCCAAAACCAGCTGTCCGTCCTCGCGCATGAGCAGGAGTCGATCGCCCGCCACGGTGACCGTGCCGGCTCCAAACCCGTCCTGGCTCCAGGAAACTTTTCCCGTCGCCACCTCGACACAGCGCAGGCTCGGCCCGTATTCCTGGCGGCCGTGATATCCGTAGAGGTAGCCATCGTGATAGACGCTGGTCGCGTAGTGGTTGCTGAGCACGTCGTCCGAGGACCAGAGCTTCTGCAGTTCGCCGCCTTTGGCTTGCAACAGAACCGCGCCGGTTCCATAGCTGGCCGAGAGGAAGATCGACTCCCCGATGACCAGTGGGGTGGCAGCGTTGACGGAGGCTCGACTGCGGGCTCGCCAGCGGAGCTGGAAGCCGATTTTTCCTGTTTCGGGGTCGGCGCCGACCAAACCCTTACGCGTGAAAAACAGGATTCGGGGCGCGCCCGCCAGGGTGGCGGCAACGGGCGAAGAATAGCTCGCCTCGTCGTCAGTGGCCGTCCACAGCACGTCGCCAGTGGGCGCATCGAAGGCGACCAATCCGGCGCCGTTTGTTCCGCCGACATTGAGGAAAACCACGTTCTCGTAAACCAAGGGTGAACAGGCTGCTCCGAAAAAACCCTTCCCGGCGCCGAAGCGGTCATGCGTATCGACGCGCCAAATCTTCTTCCCCGACTCGAAGTCGAGGCAGTGCAAAACGCCCTCTGCTCCCAACGTATACACGCGCCCGCCGGCCACCGCCGGGCTGGCGCGCGGCCCCGGGTCGAAGCCGAAACTATCGTGGTATTTGGTGGGGTAGTCAAAAGACCAGACGGGTTCCGCCGTTTTCGCGTCGAGTGCCTCAACGACCTCTTTGTCCCCCCGGCGGTGGAAGAGGATGAGCCGCCCCTGGCTCACCACAGGGTTACTGAAGCCGTGGCCGACCTTCTTGCTCCACAAGAGGGGAGGCCCGGCCTTCGGCCACGAATCCGCCAAATCGTTACCGCTGTAGACGCCGTCGCGGTTGGGCCCCAACCATTGTGGCCAATCGGCGGTGAGACCGACGGAAGGCTCTACGCACAGTAGGAATCCCAGCAGGCAACCGCTGGCCCTGTTCTTCTTACGCCATGGCCAAGCTAGCGCACCTTGCAGGCGGCCGGTCATGATTGAGTCATCATTTGGTGAAGGCGACTTCTCGACTATTTTTGGGCTCACCCACTATAACAGTGAAACAAGATCCTTCTGAGATCAGCGGGGCCGGTGGGAATTTACCGAGGCGTCGCCAAGGCGGTCAGAGTCTTGTCCGGGACAGCCTACTAGCTACTTTCCGGCGCAAAATACGCGTAGCGCTCGGGGCGGGGACTGTCACCAATTTCGCGCCTTCAAAGAATCAACAACTTACAGGCGCATTCGGACGCGAAATTGGCTGACTGTACCCAGCCACCACGCAGTTTCTCCTTTTTGCGCCGGAAAGTAGCTAGCCCGCATTGCTCGCCCCCTGACGGTCGAAGCACGCAATAGACCCGCCACGTCGCGAGAAAAGCCGGCTGGTCGCGGCTCTTGTCACCCCCCAGGGTTCGAAACACCCCCCGAGAGCGCTTGGCTGACCGCCGCTCGGGGCTTCGCCGGCCCGGGTTTGTAAAGGGTTACCAAACAACCGCCGAGCGCCGCCATCAAGATGCCGGCGACGAATTGCCAGCGCAGGCTAGCCAGCCCACCGGCCGGCGGATGAACAAGCATGGCCACCAAAGCATTGACGATCGGAGCACCCGCGAACACGATCGACATCACAACAGCGGGCGTCCCCCGGGCCCCAAATGCCAGCAAAACACAGAAAGCTCCTACCGCGCCGACAATCCCGGCCGATAGCGACCACAGCGAGCCCTTAGCCGGGAAATCCCAAGATGCGCCGCCAAACCAGAGCGCCGCCAAGGGTGCCACGACGGCCGTGAGAAAGTAGGCAATGCCGACAAACAGAAACGCCTTGTAGCGGCCATGCACCGGGTCCTGCATGCCCAACTGACCACCGTGCAGCAGAATTCCGTAGACACCCCACGCCGACACCGTCATCAGCGCGTAGAAAAGCCAACTCAAGCCTGGTGAATTCACATCTCCTCCTTAACTAACACAGTCATTTCATAAATACACTCACATTCGGATGAGTGTAGCCGGGCACAGCATGCTGTGCCCCGACAGATCTGTTGGGCGCCTGGAAAGGTAGGGGCACGGCATGCCGTGCCCAAAGTTTCCGATCGTCCCACCTGGCTTCTAAATATACGTGGCCGAACTTATGAAACGGACTACCTAGCCGCCCATCGAAGGCGCTGACCGATGACACCTCCGACCAACGCCGGCAAGCGGCTTGTGGTCCCACGCCGCCCCTCAAATCCGCACCCCAACTACCGCGGCCGGATCACTCGACAAACCAAACCGGCTCGGGTTCACTACGCCCGCGAGCCTCGCCGCTTTGAACGATCGCGAACCGCGTGCTGATCGGCCCGATCATTTCATGAACGACGACCGCTGCGAGCACAACCGTACTGACGATTGCACTGTATTCAGCGAAGCGACGATCGATCGCAAGGACGAGACCCACGGCCAGCCCCGCCTGCGCCATTAAACCGAAGCCCAAAAAGCGCTGCACGGTGGACTCAAGCCCCAACCAGCGCGCTCCCCAACGAGCACCGAAAAACTTCCCCGCTCCCCTGGCAAGTACGTACAACAATCCCAGCACGCCGATCGAGCTCACCAACGCCACATCGAGGCCGGCGCCGGCGATGACAAAGAAAATGGCATAGAAGGGAGGGTCGGTTCTCGTCAGCGTATCGAACATCCTGTGGCTTCGCGTGGAGAGGTTGACCATCGTCGCACCGACCGCCATGCTAGCCACAAGAGTCGACAGCTCGAGGATGAGCGCTACACCGACACACAGCAGAACGCACCCCGCGAGCAGGATCTGCACCTCGCCATGCTCGGTTACACGCGAAGACCATGCTGCCAGTAGAAGCCCCACCAAATAGCCCAGCGCCACCGATCCGACAACCTGCCAGACCAAGGGGAACAGAGAAACATAAACCGTTTCTAGAAAAGCCGCCGAGCCGCCGAGGCTCGAAGCCAAGTCAATCATCGCCGCAACGAGGGTGTAGGCCATCAAACAAAAAATGTTGTTAACCGCTATGATCCCCAGCAGTGTGTCGCTCAACGGCCCGCTGCCGTGGCACTCCCGAAGAACCATGAGGGTAGAAGCCGGGGCGGTGGCCATCGCAATCGCGCCCAACAATAGCGCGACTTGCCAAGGTTGGCCGGCGGCGACCATGCCGGCGGTTACCAAAGACGCCGCCAGTAGGGACTCGATCAGGGCTAGGTTGAGAATCTGATTGCCAACCCGCCGGAAGCGCGAAAACTCGAACACCGACCCAATCGAGAAAAGGATCAGCCCCAGAGCTACCTCGCTTAGTACTGCGAGCGCCGCCAGGTTCTCGTAGCTGACCCAGCCCAACACAGACGGTCCCAGGGCGATGCCGGCAAGAATATAACCCGTCACCGCCGGGATGCGGATAAACTTCACAAAGTGTCCGGCCAGCAGCGCCAACAGAAGAATCAGGCCCAGAGAGGAGAGCTCGTTCATCGCATGGGGGTCCCAGAGACTAACACGGGATCAGTACAAGAGACTAACACTACATTTCCCCCAACGTGACTGTTGCCGGGCGGACAGAACGGCGTGGCGCCGCACGCTTACCCAAAGACAATTTGGGTCTACCGGGGACATCGAAAAGACCCGTCGAGTCAATGCCGTACCGGCCGGGCCTCCTTCGCCAGTCTCGTTTCCAGCAGTACGGTCGCCAACAGCAAGAACGCCAATAGAGCGTTTCCCGCGACGATCCATACGACCACCTCGATGCCCACTTGTTTGGCGAAGTGCCCGATCAGAACGGAGACAGGCAGCCCCGTGATCAACCATAACGAGAGAACACCGTAGACGAACCCGGACCGTTTCCATAGGTAGCTCCTGCCTATCAACGTTAAGGTCACCGGGTGCAGGGATCCCAGGCCCACGCCCAGCAGCAGTGATCCCGCCACGGCGCCGGAGAGGTCTTCGAACTGCAACAGAAGCGAGCAACCCGCCAGAGAAGCCACCGTCGGCCCGCCTAGCCAACGGAGCGGCGAGTCAAGGTTGACCCGTCTGCCCGCCAACAGGCGCGTCAAGCTCAGCGATAACCAAAAACCGGCCAGAACCAACAAATCCACGCCGGCACTCAGACCAAACCTGCGCGACAGGTAAGCCGGCAACCAACCTGCCACCGCCCACTGGCTGGCCGACTGCACCACAATGGAGAGCGCAAGCAGCAGGACGACAGGGTTCGCCGTATCCTTCCCATCCAACGGAAATTCCCTCAACACCGGCCGCGGCACCCCTTCGAGCGCTCTTGACCGCCAAGCCCAGACGGATGACACGAGCGTCAGACTCGACATGATCAGCAGTAGCGGAGCCGCGCCCGGCCCCTGCCTGGCAAATGAGAAGAGAAGGGACACGATCACGCCGGCGCCGCCCAGGGCTAGGCCGGCCAAATGGAGAACCGTGATTGAATGACTTGGCGTCACGATATGAGGAAGCAGCGCCGACACCACGGCCACCAGGCCTCCGCCTGCCACGCCGAGACCGAACCAGCCTGCGAAGAGCCGCAAGACGACCTGGGTCGTCGACAGAGACACAAAGGCTATCGTCATGCACGCCAGCGACACAGTTAGTAGCCGCCGGATCCCCATATCACCCTGTTTCCGCAGGCGGGCCGCATAGAGAATTCCGGCAAGCAGCCCTAGCGTCAAACCCGCAAACACCAGCGAACCGCTCGTAGCGTCAACCGGCAAGGGTGACGACCAAACCGGTAGCACGCTGCCCGGCGCCGCTACCAGAACCCCGATCAGGAAGACTCCGCCCACCAGCCAACGCACTAGGACCGGGTCGGAGCTGCGCCTACTCCAACTGACCGTCCGCCACGCCTGCCCGGCTGCCATGCTCGGCATTCTATCAAGTATCGCCTTCTCCCCCCGCGGCCCCGGCGAATCCCGATCCTTGTAGATCTCTATGACTGTTTCTTCCAAAAGCCATAAACCACAAGCCGGTGGTGTTTTCCGTCTTAGTCCGATCCGACGTTGTTTCAATACCTTATAGCCGGGAATGATTTTGGCCTTTCTATTGCAACCTGCCATCGAGAACCATCCACTCTGGGTCGTGGATTCGAGGCTTGAGTCGCTTTGGTGGGGTTGCCTCCAACGTCGCAGAGCAAGGGGTCGAGGTCCCGGCGAGGGGGTTGCCGGGACTTCTTTTTTGGAGGGCTTTGCCTGCCCGCTGAGGAATCAGCCAGGGGATTCAAACCCTTGGCGCCGCTGCGTTCGGTTGCCGCGCTCTGATGATCTTCGCCATCTTGGCCACCTCGACGCATAGCCCCGCTATGAAGCCTCCAGCGTATATACTAAGCTGCACTAGCAAAACCTAACAGGGAGGCGCCTTGCATGTGTTCCCGGTGGCGGAATGGCCCATCTGATTTCACGAGTTTCTCGCGCTTCGGTGCGCTTGTTTCCCTCGCCCTCGGGTTCGCGGCGTTGCCTGCCTTGGCCCAGTCGGCGGGCGATCACTTCCGGCAAGACGACTTTCAGGGGCGGCCCGCCCTGGTCGTTTCGAACGATCTGCTCGAGCTGACGATTCTCAACACCGGTGGAGCGTTCGCCCGTCTCGTGCTCACCGACGACGCGGACAAGATCAACCCCATGTGGGATCACATTCGCATGGCCCGAGAACGGAATCGGCCGATGTGGGGCTTGAACTACGTCGGCCACTTCATCTGCGTCGACGGCTTCGGCCCGCCGTCGGACGAGGAAGAAAAAGCCGGGTTCCCTCAGCACGGTGAAGCCAGAGATCTCGCCTGGACCACCGAATCGGCCGTCAAGAAGGGGAAGATCGCCGAGTTGGTGCAGGCGGTCCACTTGCCCCGCGTGCAGGAAATGTTGAGGCGCACGATCCGTCTCGTCGATGGGGAAAACGTGGTTTACGTCCACAGCACGCTCGAAAACCTGCTCACCTTCGACCGGCCTATCAACTGGGCCGAACATGGGACGATCGGGTCTCCGTTTTTCGAGCCGGGGACGGTCGTCGATCTCTCCGCGACTCAGGCAATGACCCGGCCCGACCAAATGGATAGAGATAACTTGGGGCACCGCGTGCCGCCCGGCAAGGAGTTCACCTGGCCCCATGCTCCGAAGCGCGGCGGTGGAACGATCGACCTGCGCCTGGCTCCTGAGTCGTCGGGCACGATGGACCGTTACGGCTTCCTGATCGATCCGGAGCGGGAATTCGGCTACGTCACCGCTCTCAATCCGAAAAGGCGCCTGCTGTTAGGCTACGTGTTCCCCCGCTCCGACTACCCCTGGTTGCAGATTTGGGAATACCTGCCGCCCAAGGGCATGATGATTCGTGGCCTGGAGTTCGGTAGCCAGGCGTTTGACTGGCCGCGGCGCAAAGTCATCACCATGAACAAGCTCTTCGACACCATGCTCTACCGTTGGCTCCCGGCAAGCTCAACGATCGAGGCTCGCTACCTGATGTTTTGGACCCGCGCGCCGGAGGGTTTCCAGGGGGTCGACGACATCGAGTTGCGTGACGGCCAATTGCACATCCGCGACGACCGATCGGGCCAAACCCTCTCCCTGAAGGCATCGCAGGGGCTGTAGCCGCTTCTAGCCCGCTTTTCGCACCACGTGGCGAGGCGAAGTGCGTGAGAGGCCCGTCAGTACAAGGCGCGCGCCGCTCAGCGCGCGGAGGCGTACTTGAACAGTACGTTGAGCACGGTGAGCAAGCGCAACGAAGTAATGGCGGGTCTATCAGCCCGTGGCAAAAGTAGTGCAGGAGCGAAAAATGGGGACTGCCACCAATTCGCCCCTCGTCACATACCTAGAAACAAAGTGCTTAGCCTGAAGCGAATTGGCTGGCTGTACCCGATTTTTCTGATAAGCATCCCCGGGCGCTGTTTGCCATACTGGGCAAGTCTCGTTGTGCGGCCCGTAGCTCAACCGGATAGAGCACCGGCCTTCTAAGCCGGTTGTTCGGGGTTCGAGTCCCCGCGGGCCGGCCACCTAATCCTTGCACTTTCCAGGACACCTGATGATGGGCGGAGGGCCGGTTCTAGGGAAATCGTGCACCTTCGACACCGCTACTTGAACCTCTTCCCCTTGTCCCGCGACTTACGAAGCAGAAGGCGCGCATAAAGCGTCACCGAAACAAAGATTTGGCGTATCATTGGCTTGCCATGCAAGGGGGCTTGCGGAATGCAGCCGGATGAGGCGGTGACGGGCGCGGAGTCGGAAGCTCTGTGGCTGCGGCGGATTGCCGGCGGTGACCGGCGGGCCTTCGAGCAGCTTTATCACGCCTACCAACGCCGTGTGGCCGCTTATCTGTTCCGGCTGCTCAGCGATGCGGATGCAGTCGGGGAAGTGACGAACGACGTCATGGTGACGGTCTGGAAAGAAGCGAAGCGGTTTGAAGGCCGGTCGAAGCCTTCGACGTGGATCTTCGGGATCGCACACCACAAAGCCCTCAGCGAGCTGCGTCGGCGGGGACGCTATCCCGTGGTAGATCTTGACGAGGCCCGGGAGGCGCCCGACGGCGGCGAGAGCCCGGAAGCCAGAATGACGCGAGCGGAACTTCGGACCACGCTAAAGCGCGCGCTGCAACAGCTCTCAGCGGAACACCGCGCGGTTATCCAACTCACCTTCTTCCAGAACCTCTCCTACAAGGAGATCGCGGCGATCCAGGGTTGTCCGGTGAATACCGTCAAGACGCGAATGTTTCACGCCAAGAAGAAATTGCAACCCATTTTGGAAAGGATGGCGATCGGGAGCGACAGCGTATGAAACACGAGCAGATCAGCGAATTGCTGCCCTGGTACGTCTCGGGCACGCTCAGCAAAGCGGAGCTGTACGACGTGAAAACGCACTTGCCGGATTGCGGAGAATGCCGGCAGGAAGTCGAGCAACTCAGGTCTCTGCAGAAAGCCGAAATCGACTTGTCGGCCGAGACGCCCGAGCTCCCGCCGAACCTTCTCGCTCAGGCGCTGGACCAGATTGAAGAATATGAGCGGGAGAGAACCGGCGCAAGGGAGCAGCGGGCCGGAGCGTGGGACCGTCTTGCGACGGCATGGGCCAGCCTATGGACCCCGACCCCCGTGCTGGTCAGAGCCATGGTCGCGGTCCAGCTTCTGCTGCTAGTCGGCGTAACGGCCTTTTATCTCGCCGGCATTGGCGGCGACGAGATGGGCACGGCGGGCGGCCCCGGGGGCGCAACGGTCGGAGCTCGGATCACGGTCCGCTTCGATGCTTCAGCCTCGGAGGAAACGATCCGCGGCACCCTTCGGCAGGTGGAAGCAAGAATCGTTGACGGCCCATCGGCGCTTGGTCTCTATGTCGTCGAATTGCCGGCAACCTTGACAGAGGACGCCGAGATTACCCGGGTTGTCGAGGCCTTGCGCGCCCGAACCGGCATTATCACGTTTGCGGAGCGCAAGCCATGACCAGGCGTATGATTCCCCTCCTGCTGGCCGTGTGCGCGATGGTGCGGGCGGAAGTGCCGGTGGAGATTGCCTACCGCACCAACGGCGAAGTCCGTTCGGTTCTGATTACCGTCCGTGAAACCGCGCCGAAAGGAGTAGAAGAAATCAGCCTCCGACTCTCCAACGAGGCCGCCCGTAACGCCTCGGCCGCTATGGCGCCGGCCCACTGGACGCTTCGGCGGCGCGGTGCCGAGATCAGGCTCAGGGGGCCTCAGCTCAGAGCGTTTCCGGCGCGGCTGCGCGTCGACATCGGCTCGGCGAAGCTCCCCAGTAAGTCAAAGGTGACGTTGCGCGCCGGGAATCGCAAGGTCTTTGACCGCAAGCTGGCGGCAGTGGCGCTCCCGGCGGTTCAGGTCGCCCGTAGCCTGGATGGATTGCTCTACCTGCCTCTGGTCGTAACGCCCGGCGAAGAGATTGATCTCGGTGTCGTCAATCCGGAAAGAACTCCTCCCGGCGGAAAGTGGATGATCGCCCAGACGAGGGCGGTCGATGCCGACGGGGGAAGGCGCCTCAAATGGCAGGTCCCGGAGGACATAGCGGAGGGTACGGAAACGCGGGTCACCTATCGAGACCTTTGGGGCGACCTTCTGGTGGATGCTGTCACTGACCGAGAGGTGCGCATCCGAACTCGCGATCCCAAAGCGGATTCCCGGGCCCGTGTGACGGGCTGCGCGTCGCGCGTCGTGGCCGGTTCCGTGGCTCGCGTGTGCGGTTACTTTCCGGCGAATACGCGAAACGGGATGCGCATCGACGGCCGACCCGCGGGTGAGTTGATCAGCGGCTCGATGAATGTTGTCTTCCTGCGCATTGGGGAAGGCCTGGCGCCCGGAACCCACGTGATCGACGGCGATCCGGCGCTTGGCTTTCCACCGTCCGACCAGGTGCTGATCGATGTGCTGCGCATCCGCGGGGAAATCGATCAGCGGCAACTTCGCGGCGCGGATTCGACAACGCTGAGTTTCACCGTCGAGGGAACCACGGAGCCGGTGGAGTTAGAGATCACCGCCCAGGATCCTGAACTGGTTTCGATCGAGGGCGGCGACCGGCAGGTGGCTGCGAGCAGCGGAGGGACCCCGAACACGCTGGTCCGCTGGCTTCGCAAAGTGGCCTTTGTTCCCGGACAGAGCCGGGAGTTCCGGATTGACTACAAGCTCGTCGGAGGCGCGAATGCCTGCACCACCGAGCAGGAGATCGAGCAACACCCCGACGGTTACGTTCCGGCGCGTGTGCTTGCCTCAATTCCACTGGCGGCGCAAGCGGCCATGAACGCCGTGGCTCAGACACTGGCGGCCGTGGTCGGCCTCAATGTCGTCGAGGTGACCGCTCTGAACTCCACCAACACGGGTCTCATCGTCTTCCAGATTCCTGACGCGAGAGACGTTCCCGCTGTCGTTGCGGCGCTACAAGCCGACTCACGCGTCCAATTCGCCCAGCCGGACTACATTTATGAGACGAGCGGCCAGGAAACGTTAGGGTTCAATGACCCCTATGGAGGCCTCTCCTACGGCGCCCGCCTGATCGGGGCCGACCGCGTTCATGAAGTTGCCACCGGCGAGGGGATCACCGTAGCCGTAGTGGACACCGGCGTCGACACCCAGCACGCCGATCTCAAGAACAAAATAGCCGGACACAAGGACTTCACCGGTCGGGGCTACGGCGCGGAGATCCACGGCACGCTGGTTGCGGGGATCATCGCCGCGGAGGCCGACAACAAGGTCGGTATCTCTGGGATCGCACCGGGCGCCAAGGTCCTGTCGCTCAAAGCGTGCCATCCGCATTCACCACAGGCCGTGCGGGCTCAGTGCTGGTCGTCGGCGCTGGCAAAGGCGGTCGACTTCGCCATCGAGAAGAAAGCGCAGGTGGTGAACCTGAGCGTCGGTGGTCGTAAGGAAGACAAACTCCTGACGCGCCAGGTCGAGGCCGCTGTCTCCCACGGCCGAACGGTCGTGGCCGCGGCCGGGAACGACGGCCCCAAGGCTGATCCCAGTTACCCCGCCGCGCTCGAGGCTGTTATGGCGGTAACGGCAGTCGATGTGCAGCAGCGACTTTATGCGCACGCCACGAGGGGGAAGTTCATAGATCTCGCGGCACCTGGAGTCGACATCATCAGCACGGCCCCCAAGGGACGTTTTCCCGCCTGCTCGGGCACGTCGTTCGCGACGGCCTACGTGAGCGGCACGGTGGCGCTGCTACTTGAGGCGAAAAGCAGTTTGAGCCCCGCTGATCTCCAATCCATCCTCGAAAGCTCGGCACGAGACCTGGGTGAGGCGGGAAAAGACCTCCACTTCGGCAGCGGGCTGGTTGACGTCTGTGACTCGATGAACCGCGCCCTAGGGGGCGAGCTCGCCTGCACCCAGTAGTTCCTGATCACCACGCCGGACCGCTTTTCTCACCAGGTCGTAGGGCAGACCGCCGCGTGCACCCTTTGCCCCCCTGCTTTTTTCCTAGTGAACTGTCCTGGAGACGAGTTCACTATAGATTCGAAAATGTCGGGCTCGAAAGCCCGACACAGCACGCTGAAAGCGTGCGCCACATCGCCAGGACGATCAGAAAGTCTTGTCTGGAATAGCTTCCTCGTGAACATTGCCTTCGCTTCGCATCCGCCCAAGGTGTTGCCAGCACCAAGGGGCGGGTATAGTGATCCTCCCTACGAATCCTTGGTTCAGAATGCGGCCTAGCTACTTTCCGGCGCAAAATACGCGTAGCGCTCGGGGCGGGGACTGTCACCAATTTCGCGCCTTCAAAGAATCCACAACTTACGGGCGCATTCGGACGCGAAATTGGCTGACTGTACCCAGCCACCACGCAGTTTCTCCTTTTTGCGCCGGAAAGTAGCTAGACACATAGACGCGGCGATTCGTTTGAACCTTTCTCCTTCCCGCCGCGACGTACCTGGCAGAACGAGGGACAAGCCCTCAGAAAAGCCGGACCAAACAAAGGAGAAAGTCATGAAAACCAGAATCAACCTGAAAACATTACGAAAGGCAATAACTCTTTGTGTGCTGCTGGCGTTGCCCATGGCCCTGCTCGCCGACGAGTGTCGGATACGGCGGGTCGATCACTACGCCGGAAACAGCAACGTCTACACGAACAAAAAGAACGCTTGTGTCAAGATCACTGAGCTTGACCACAATAAGAAACCCGTCCGCTCTTGGACGGGGACGACCAACGATAAAGGAAAAATCACCATCCCCGCGGGGAGCAATCTAAGCAAGGAGTATCTCAAGGCGGAGGTGGTTGGCTGTCGAAACGCATCGGCATCCGAGATGACCGTGGTTCCCGTGGGATCGCGGGTAGTGATGACCGGTGTGGTGACCGCCGAGCAGCCGGCGACGGCCACTGTCGTCGGCCCGACGGGCGCCGTTCTCGCCGGCGTGGTGGTAAGCGTCAACGGCGAGGAGAAGGTCACTGACGCAAAGGGCCGGTTTCCAATCTTTGTCGGTCCCAGCGTAGCTACCGTAGCCGCGTTCCTGCCGGCGCTGCTCGACAGACAGACTTCCTACGCCACGGTGGTCCCACCTGTCGAGAGACCATCCGATCGCGCACCGGTTGTGGAGCACACTCCGGGCAATCCGACTCCGGGAAGCCAGACAGTCATCAAGGGCAGCGGCTTCGAGGGATCAGCGGAGGACAACAAGGTAACTTTCGATGATACGCCCGTGGACGTCCTCGCCAGTTCGCCAACCGAGATGATCGTGGCTGTTCCCGCCGACATGCCGGTCGGCCCGCGGGATCTCACCGTAACCACGGAACACGGCGCCAGCCGGCCCGTCGTGGTCGAGGTGACCAGCGTCTGGTTCGAATCCGCCGACAAGCACCTGCGGCCCGGCCAGAAAGGCGAGGGCTTCATTCGAATCTCCTGCGCGGAACCAAGAACAGTTCACGTGACCAATCTCTCCGATGTCGTCACGCTGCACGGGGGCAGCCCGCTCGAGCTTCGGACGAGCGGCGGTGAGAACAACGGCGCACCGATCAGCTACACCGCCAACCAGGTGGGAACCTTCCACATCAGCGCCGAGATCATCGATGTCGCTCCCGTGATGTTTGCGGCATTCCGAAATCCTGGCGTCTTCCGCCGGCAGACGCCCAGGCAGTGGCTGTCGGACAAGGCGAGTGCTCTCGCCAAGGCCTCATCCATGACCGCAAACTCACAGCTCAGGGATAAGCTCCGGGCGGAGGCGAAGTTGGATCAGGAGGCGGCCGACAACGACGCTAACTGGAACGCCAACGGCCAGCCAAAGAACAAGAGGCGGTTCGCCAGGTTCTTGAGCGACGAGCTCAAGCGGTTGGAGACCTACCTCCGGATTGAGGGTGACGGTGCCGCGGCCGACAAAATCAAGGAAGCGATCGATGCCGCTTACGAAGCTGCCTCGGAGGCTGGGCTCAGTCTGGTCGTAAACAATGAGGCGGTAGGGTTCTCGGCGAACCCTGGCGGCGGGGCCATGCCGGCCGCCGGCCCGTCAACGCCCAGACAGTGGTTGGCGGACAAGGCCAGGAACGTTGCCAAGGCGTCATCCATGACCCAGAACTCACAGCTCAAAGACAAGCTCAGGAACGAGGCGAAGCTAGACCAGAGCACCGCCAACAACGACGCCAACTGGAACGCCAACGGTCAGCCGAAGAGCAAGAAGCGGTTCGCCAGGTTCTTGAGCGACGAAATCAAGCGGCTCGAAAAGTACCTCCGCATCGAGGGCAAGGGCCAAGCGGCCGATCGCATCAAGGACGCGATCGGCTCCGCGTACGAAGCAGCCGAGGCGGCCGGGTTGAAACTGAAGTAACCTCATCAGCAGCCAAGGCAGTTTTGGGGTCCGGCGGGTGTCGCCGGATCCCATCTTGTTATGACGTGGCCTGAGCTCGGTTCCACGCAATGCGGGTGTTCCCGCCATCTATCGCCTGCCAGTACAACTCCCTCAAGGTAGGGGCGGCCCATGATCGGCCAGACCATATCCCACTACAAGATCATCGAGAAGATCGGCGGAGGCGGGATGGGTGTGGTTGGCACCGCCTTTGGTACGCTCTCACAGGTCCCAGACGTGCCGCTCCGTGTCGTCGAACACGGCTTCGCTTCGAGGCACTTCCCGGCGAGCCGGTTACCTCCGCGTAAACGAACAAGGTGACTACCGACCCCCGGTCGAGGAAATCTATTTTAGGATGGTCACGGAGTTGAGCTGACCGTTGGCCTCACCCCAAAACCTGGGTGAATGATGGCGGCCGGAGGCGCCCCGGGGCTTCTCAGATCATGAATCCGCGCGCAAGCCTGTAGCCTGAGCGGCCTGCAACTTCTTCAACCCCTCGCCCGTGGGTACGTTGATAAAGAGCACCCCGAGCAGTTCCTCACCTCCGTTGCTCACTTCGTGCTCGACACCGGGCGGAATGTAGAGCACGTCGCCTTGCGCCACCTCATGGGTTTCGCCGTCGATGACAGCTTTGCCACGCCCCTGGGTGACGACAACCAACTCCTCGGCGTCGGGGTGAATGTGAAGCTCCGCGACGTGACGTCCGCCAGGCGGAATCAGCATGTGATGGACGAACTGGACGGTTTCGAGACAGGTCCGCTCAGGCGGCGCTTCGGTTTCGTAGAGCCGGCGTACGGGGGCCGCGATCTCCGAGCGTTTTCTCCACTCGCCCTGCTCATCGCTCACTATTGATGTTCGCGAAATACAGTGTAGGGGCGCAGCACGCTGCGCCCGCTCTGGCAAGGCATTTGCTGTGTCCGAAAACAACACTATATTCTGCGGGTATCAATAGGTACTCCACAACCCGGTGGGGGTTGTGGAACAAAAGGCTTTGGGTGACGTTGTAGGTCTGCGACTTCCAATTTGCGAGCGGCATCGTACTAAAGGGCCCTTCGTTCGCCTACTCTACCATGTGGCGCGAGTCGGAAAAGGTGTTACGGGGCTTTCCGCTTCATGGGGCGGCCAAGGCATCACTCCTAGTGTAAGAATGTTGCCGCGCCCGGGCCCCGAAATGGGAAGTCTTCCGAAAACTCACCTGGAGGCTGGTTGTCGCCTCTCGCATCTCGGGGCGCAGCCTGATGGGACGAACCCTCTGTTCCACTACTTCCTGGCGGGGCGATTCGGGTCTTCGCACCCCCGTGTTTGTAAAGTATGATGTATGCCTACAACAGAACAACCGATCAGGGGATGCGGGCTAGGTACTATTGATGTTCGCGAAATACAGTGTAGGGGCGCAGCGTGCTGCGCCCGCTCTGGCAAGGCATTTGCTGTGTCCGAAAACAACACTATATTCTGCGGGTATCAATAAGCTGATGCATTGCGACCGGGGTCGCCGAGAAAAGAACAGAAAAGGGGATGTTCTCCCACAACCCTGGGGATGAGAAGGGAAGGTTCATGCGAAGAAAGACCCTAGTGGCCGCGGCGCGCCGGCGCATCGACGAGGGCTTCTCCTTCATTGACCTGAGCTCGGACATGCGCTTTCTCGCGGCCGCGGCCCGCCAAGCACTGGCGGAAATTTCGAGAGCTCCGCCAAGAGGGGCATCCGCACCCCCGCGAAATAGCCGCATTGTGTGAAGCGTTCCTTGATGCCGCTCGACGCAGACCACCGCGCATGACCACCCGGCACCGCTACTGGCTGTTTCAGATTCCCGGCTGGGCCTTGACCGGCGTGGTCCTACTGCTGCTGCGGAAGTGGATCGACATCTCCCTAGCGGTCGTCTTCGGCGTACTGGCGCTGGTTGTGATCAAGGATTTCCTGCTTTACCCTTTCCTTCGCAGCGCCTACGACACACAGGTTAAGACAGGAGTCGCGCAGCTCATCGGCTCCCAGGGCGTCGTCAAGCGGGACGTCGATCCGGAAGGCTACGTGCTCGTTCGAGGTGAGTTATGGAAAGCCCGGCTTCAGCACAACGATCGGGCAGCGCCTAAGGGGACCGAAGTGCGAATCGACGCCGCCGACGGCATGACGTTGATTGTGGAACCGATCAGTCCTGCCTGCTAGCGGCGTCGCCGCCGCGGATCCCTGGAGACTGCGTGGCGTCACGCTCCCCGCCCAGACTTCGCGCAATCCCGCCGAGGTAGACGAACAACGGGGGACGAATCGGCTCCTCGAGCAAGGGCCCCCGGTCCTTCGTCGAGAACGCGACGTGGACCAAGATTCGGTGCAGCGTCTGCACCATGATTTCCTGCCGCCCCTTCAGGGCTCAGCTTCGTTTTCCGCTTACCTAGGGTTTCGCCTGACGGCTCCACCCTAGGCTGTGATCCTGCCGCCGCTTCGCGGCTCCCGAGACCTCGATTTCTTCAAGGACCCTCCGGTACCGATTGAAAAACGCCCCGCCAACCTTCACCGGAAATTCTCCACCAGCATGATGTCGCTGCCGCTGGAATCTGGCTGCGCGTGAAAAATCGATTCGCCATCGAGGGATCCGCGGTTGGTCGGTGATATTGTAGTCCGAGATGGTTGGGCCGGTCATGTTTCGCTTCCAGGTAGCAGAATAGCGTCATCTCGGCGACCGCGGTGAGAACCGGACAACTCGCGGCTCCGCGGCGACCACCGGTCAGATTCGCTCCGGGGAAAACCGGGGACACTTGACACACCGCGCTATCCTCAGGGTGGGAGGACCCCGGCGACCGGCATCGCGCGCGACGAACGACAAAAAAACGAAACAAACCAAATTTCTCGCAACCCACTTGTAATCAATGTGTTATGAGGCCATTTTCTCGGCGGTCGAGACGCGCAGTCGGTCGCGCGACTACTCCTACGACCGCTACGGCAACCGGTCGGTCACTGCGAGTACGGGCCGGCCGGCACCATGCCCGCAACCCCACATCGCTACAATGGCAGCCATGGGCGCCGACGAGCAGGCCGTCCCCCGCTTGGAATGCCGGCTTTGCCGAGCCGCCCTCGAAGTCCGCGTCGGCTTCAAAGGGAAGGTGATTTGGACGGTGGATCCCGATGACCGGGATTTCGGAAACAAAGAGCCGGAACTACGCGGCAAGCACGAAGAGCCAACCCTGGTCTGCTCCGCCGACCCTCTTCATCACACCGGGTTCAAGCTGCTGGGAGGCGAAATCGCCGCCGATTCGTAGCACTCCTCTCCCGGGTTAAGTGAGATCTCTCTTCCTTACTGAGTTTCGCGAATTATGGTGCCGCGGCCCGTGTTCAAACCGCGGGAGCGCAGCGCGCTGTGCCCGTGTTCCAAAGTCACCGTATTTTGCGAGCCTCCTTAGGTTGTCAGGACGGCAGCCAGTTCTTACCATGGCTATATGAGGCTTTATCTACGACCCGCACTGTTCATCGCCCTCGGTAGCTTCGGGGGCCTCGAAGCCCAGCAGGAGGGAGTCACCCCACGCTGGGAGATCGTAGAGATCGCCCAGCGTCTCGACGAAAGCGCGAATGATATCGGGAAGATGCTGTCTCAAGTACGCCCGGAGGAGTGGGTCCAACAGGGCGCGCCCGATGCCTACATCCGACAGCACAATGCTCTTCGCTCCGACCTTTCCAACCTAGCCCTCTCCGCGCAAGCCATGCAGCGCAAGCCGGAAAAATTGTCGATCGCGATCGACACGTATCTGTGGCTTGATCGGGTGGGGTCGATGCTCAGGTCGCTGACAGCCGCCGTGCGCAAGTATCAGAACCCAGCTCTCGGCGAGCTCCTGGAGACTGCCGGAGACCGCGCCGCGGCCTCTGAAAATTCGCTAAAACCGTACCTGCGCCAACTCGCGGTGGAGCGGGAAGCGGAATTGGAAATCTCCCATAGCGAGGCGCAGCGTTGTCGGGAAACAATTGTCCGGCGGCCGCGTTCCCGGAAATAAATGTCGAAGGGCTAAACTTTGCGTCTCCAGGAGACGTTAGATTCCAGTGATGATGGAAAACCCACGTCAGCCTCCCGCGCCTCCGGCGGGCGGCGGTTCACCGGCGGAGGCCGCCGGCGCCGGCCCTGACTACTCCTTCAACTGCCATATTTGTCGGGAGCCGTCGTCGGAGATATGCCGGCGCTGCACCCGTGACGCCTGTGGCAACCACATCTGCGAACGCTGTCTCGACTGCAGCGACTGCTGCCAGTGTATTAGCACACGCCAGTAAAACGCGTTCCGCACAACCCCTTTTTTCGTGATCGCGAGCAGCTCGCCGTCTTGTACCGGCTGTTGGCGTCCCCAGCTACACTAGAATGTGCCATGCGGTCTCCCCGAGTACCTAAATGGATCGGATGGCCGCTGCTGGCGGTTTGGACGTACTTCGTGCTCTCCTTCCTTGCCCAAAAGGCGATCTTTCATCCGTCCAAGTACCCGGAAGGATTTTGGCATCTTCAGGCCCATTGGAATGCGGAGGACGTCTGGCTTGATACGGCTGACGGGGTGCGCATCCACGGCTGGATGATCGAACCTGACGAGAGCCGCGGATTGGTCACGCTCTATCTCCACGGCAACGCGGGCAACCTAACGCACCGCGTTGTTCACATCCAGGCGCTGGTGAACGTCGGGTCTTCGTTGCTCATCATCGACTACCGCGGATTCGGCAGAAGCGAGGGCAGCCCTTCCGAAGAGGGAACCTATCGCGACACCGAGGCGGCTTACGACTACTTGCTGCAGCGGGGATACCGCCCGGAGCAGATCGTCCTGCACGGCGAATCGCTGGGCACGGCCATGGCCACGGATCTCGCCGCCCGCCGCCCTTGCGCCGGGTTGATCTTGGAAGCGCCTTTCCCGTCGGCGCGCGCCGTGGCAGCGCGCATCTTACCGGTCCTTGGGCCATTGGTGATCTCAGGGCTCGAAACCGGGGTGAAGATCGCCCGTGTGAAGGCGCCGGTGCTGATCATCCACGGCGACCGCGACGAGGTGATCGCTTACCAGCTCGGTCGAGAAGTTTTCGACGCCGCCAATGAACCGAAACAGTTTTGGACCGTCGAAGGGGCCCACCACAATGACATCATCGTCGCGGCCGGCGCAGAGTATGAAAGACGCCTAGCCAAATTCCACAGCCGATTGCTCGCTTCCGAATAGCCCGTTTCCTCGAAGGATGGACCAGGCGACTGGGCGACCAATTTGCAGCGATCGCCCGGCGCCGGGTCGAGCGACTTGCGAGGTCATCTCCGACCAACTGAGGTCGCTTGCAAGCTCGAAGAACTGAGCCGCGGCCGTAAGGCCGCGGGCCCGCAGCCTCGCGCCTGCGGCTCCGTTTGATGCCCGTTGGGTCCGAAGAAACGCGGTTCAAATCAGAGCACGTCCGCGCCGAGCCGCGCCCGCAAGGGTGCGGTCAAGTCTCCGCGACGGCGAAGGCCTTGTGGCAAACGTTAGACTGACAAAAACGAGGTGGCACGATGATGAAATTGCTTCCGGTTGCGCTCGGATTGCTGGCCATCAGCGCCGCGCTTGCACAGCTCCCCGACAGCGACGTCGAGCGAGAATCCGTGCGAGATATCCACGTTTATCTCAATGGCGACTGGATCGTCGCCGGCCAAGGCCGGGATGAAACTCGCCAGCTTGTGAAGAACGCGATCTGGGGCACCCTGCGGGAGTCTCCGTTCTTTCAAAGACGCTTTGAGCAGTTGGACGACGATCCGGAAAGAGAATACGTCGTCATCTCTCGAAGTCCGGGCACAGGGCCCTATTACAAACTGCAGATCATCGATTTTCCGCCGCAGGGCATCCTGACTTGGTCCTTCGACTCGATGGGCCACCCGAGAATCGAAGACCGAAAGATCCTGTTAGGGGACGCTCAGGAATATCGAGGGGCTGCGACTGTCCCGCGTTACAAGAGCTACGCCTACACGACGGGCGGCTTGGTTCCAGCGAAAAGGTGAGCCGGTCGATCTACACGACCCGCTGGGTTCGTCCTGTTTCAGCGGCTTTGTAGGCGGCAAAGATGGTCTTGAGAACCTGAAGCCCGTCGGCGGCCGTGAGCGGAGGATCTTCTAGGCCGCCGCTGGCCCGCACGGCGGCTCGCACGAACGGCGTGTAGCCGGTCGGCGTTCCTGGATTCTTGTAACCATGGATTTGGGGGTTGGTTTCGGTCGTGCTGTACCACTCCAGCGGGAACTCTTCTGCGCTGCCTCGGAGCCGCCGAAGTTCGAGCCAGCCCTTCGATCCCCAGATCTTGATTTGCGAATGATAGCGGCGATCGAGATAGTAGCCCGACGTCATCGTCCCGAAGGAGCCGTTGTCAAACTTCATAGCGATGGCGGCGGAGTCTTCGGTGTCGAGTGGCTGTCCGCCGACAACACCGGTAAAGCCGGCGACTTCGGTGATTCGCGATCCCGTGAGACACATCGCCAGATCGAGCCAATGGATGCCCAGCCAGATCAGATGTCCGCCGCCGCTGCGAGCCTTTTGCGCCTGCCACCTCTGGTGATAAGAGGGCCGCGTTAGGCGCGTCTGGTCGGCGATGATGTAGAGATCCATGCCGTAGATGCGGCCGATCTTGCCCTCTCCAATGAGCCGCCGGGCTTCGGCAATCTCCGGGTTCAGCCGGTTGGCGAGGGCCAGCATCACATGAAGGTTTTTCTCATTCGCTTTGCCGGCAAGTTTTTCAAAGTCCGCCGCGCGGACGCAGGCGGGCTTCTCGGCCAGCCCGTGGCACCCGGCGTCCAAGCAGGCGTCGATGGCGGGTGGCGCGAGAACCGCTTCCATCGTGACCAGCGCCATCCGCGGCTTCTCCGAGCGGAGCATCTCGGCGAGGTCTTTGTACGTCCCTGTCAGCTTGTTCCCTAGCGTTTGCTGAGCTGACTTAAACGATTCCTCGCTTGGGTCTGAAAGGACAACAGAGTCACAGTCCTGAGCGGCGGCCAGTGCGGCGAAATAGGAACCCAGGTGGGCCCCCCCGGAGTGCGTAACCACGCCGACCTTGATAGGCTTTGACGGCTCGGCTTGGCCTTGCGAGAGAGGCAGTAGGGCAGCACCCGCCCCGATGATCCTGGTGAAAGCTCTGCGCTGCATAGGCGGTCCTCGATCCAATGCCATGCTCCTGCCGTCCTCCCACGGCAAGCTGAAGCTTGCCGGCACTGCCGGCAAGGACAAACACGAGTGTTTGTCACCACCGGGCGGGTAGCAGCCCATGGTAGAAGCTAGGTTCGGCAAGAAATAGGGACTGTCATCCGATTTTCGCTTCTGCAACTGCTTTGTTTTCCAGCATGGGTTAGAGGACGAAAATCGGTGACTGTACCATTTTTTGCCGCAGGACTTCGCCCTTCAGCCCGCACGAATCTCCCGCTTTTCGGGGTCGAACATCATACGCCGGCCGCTCCACATCGCATCGGTCGTCATGATGCAGGCCACCGAATGGCCGTAGCCGGCGCTGGCCGGGCAGTACAAATCCTGCGGCGCGCGTCGGCCGACGCAGTCCAGCCAGTTGGCCATGTGATGCAGGACACCGGGCTTCTCGGGAATTTCCTCGGCTTCGGGAAGCGCATCCTCGCCCTCGACGCCGTCGCCGGAAACCCGCCAGACGTCCTCAACCTCCAGCGTGCCCCGTGTGCCGAGAACCCGCGTCGCTCTGCCAGCCCCGTTTGACAGGCAGGTTGCGTAGGTCGCCAGGAACTTCCTGCCGCCATGGCCGTATTCGAGTACAGCCTGCATCGTGTCGGGATTCTCGCGATAGTCGTGAAACCGGTAAATCCCTCCGAGCGCGACGACGCTCTTCGGATAAGGCTCCCCGGTGAGCATGTGAACGACATCGATTCCGTGCGTCATCCACTGGTCGATGATGGCGCTCGAAAAATCGCGGAACAGCCGGAAAGAGCGGTAGATTTTCGGATCGAACGGGCGGTAGGGTTTGCCCATCAAAAACGCTTTCCAATCAACATCGCTCTCTTTGATCGAATCGAGTTCCTCCGGCTCCTTCGCCCAGCGGTAGGGGGAATAGCCATTCCAGATCACGTCCACCTTGACGATGTCGCCGATGCGGCCCTCGCGCATGATGTCGATCGCCGAACGATACCGCGGGTAGCTGCGCCGCTGCGTGCCGACTTGCACGATGCGGTCGGATTTTTCGGCGGCGGCAAAGGCTTCGTTCACCTCGGACAGAACGTTGCCCATGGGCTTCTCGACGTAAACGTCCTTGCCGGCCTCGATCGACGCCTTGAGCATTTTCGAATGCTGATGGTCGGGCGTGGCGATGATGACAGCGTCGATATCTTTATCTTCGAGCACCTGTTCGTAATGCTTGTGCGCCTTCGGCTCGACACTGTAAGACTCACGTACCAGCTTCGCCGCCGCCTCAAGGCGCTGATTCCAGATATCGCACACGGCGGTGACTCGGGCTTTATATGTGCTCCCGAACTCAATGCATTCTTTGAGCAGTACGGTACCCTGTCCGCCGGGCCCGATGACGCCCACGCGAATGGTGTCGTTGGGGCTCGCCGCCCGCGCCGGTTTCGCGTTCGCCAAGCCTGCCGCGGCCAACGCAGCGGCCGTTCCGGCGGTGGTTGTGAGAAAGTTGCGGCGGTCAAGATGTGGCTCTTTCATGGCGCTTTCTCCGGTCACGTCCATGGTACACGGTTTGGCGGGTGGCGGGACGCCGGGAACGCTTCTACCGGCTTCAGCGCGTGCCGGCACGCCCTTCTCGGCAACACCGCCGGCCGAGCGCTCCCGATACAACACTCTCCCATTCGCGGACATACCGACGCTAGGTTCGGTTCGCACCGGCCCCCTGCTTGAGGCGACGCCTAGCCCGCTTTTTTCGCCAGTTGGCGGTTCAGGCCGAACGCCGCGCTAATCAACCCGAGGTGGGTGAAGGCTTGGGGGAAATTGCCCAACGCCTCTCCGCTGGGGCCGATTTGCTCGGCGTAGAGGCCCAGGTGGTTGGCGTAGGTGAGCATTTTTTCGAAAGTGAATCGGGCCTCGTCCAAACGCCCCGCCCGCGCCATGGCTTCCACGAGCCAGAAGGTGCACATGCTGAAGGTGCCTTCCTGTCCGGTCAGCCCGTCGCCGGCGCCCTTGCCGATTTCGTAGCGGTAGACGAGGCTATCGGAGACCAGCTCATCCACGGTTTGGTCGATAGTCGAGATCATCCGGGGATCCCGGGGCGAAATAAACAGCACCAGCGGCATAAGGAGGTTGCTGGCGTCGAGCGCGTCGGAGCCGAAGTACTGCACGAAGGTCTTACGATCTTCGTTCCAGCCCTTTTCCATGATCGTTTCGTAGATGCGGTCGCGTTCGTTGCGCAGACCGACGAGGTCGATCGGCAGACTGCGTTTGAGCGCCAACCGCAGCCCACGATCGAGGGCCACCCAGCACTGCATCTTGGAGTAAACAAACTGCTGCCGGCCGCCCCGAACCTCCCAGATTCCGTCATCGGCCCGTTCCCAGTTCTGGCGGACCCAGTCCAGCATGCGGCGCAATTGTAGCCAGCCGTCGTAGGAGATCGGGACACCGTATTTGTCGTAAAGGTAGACCGAGTCAAGCAGCTCGCCGTAAATGTCAAGCTGAAGCTGATGGGACGCCGCGTTGCCCACCCGCACCGGTTTCGACCCGCGGTAGCCCTCCAGGTGATCGAGTGTCTGCTCAGGCAGCTCATGGCGGCCGTCGATGCCATACATGATCCGCAACGGGCCGGCCTCGCTCTCGTCCTCTTCTTTTTCGGCAACCCGCTTGAAGAGCCAGTGCATGAAGCGAGCCGCCTCCTCGGTATGGCCCAGGCGGAGGAAAGCGTAGGCGGTGAAGGCGGCATCGCGGATCCAAGTGTAGCGGTAGTCCCAATTGCGCACACCGCCGATTTCCTCGGGCAGGCCGCAGGTCGGGGCGGCCACGATCGCCCCGGTCGGCTCGAAGGTAAGCAACTTCAGCACCAGCGCCGAGCGGTCGACCATCTCGCGCCAGCGGCCCTCGTAACGCCCGCGCGATAGCCACCTCCTCCAGTAGTTCACGGTATTCTCGAGAGCTTCCTCACCGCTCGGCGGGGCTTCCAGTAGATCGGTTGACCTCGTGTCCTCCTCTTGGCGGAAAACAAAGGTGGCTTTTTCTCCGGCCTTGAGCGCGAAATCGGCCACCGCGGCGCCATCGTGTCCGCGAACAGGAAAAGGGCTGGTCAGCGCGAACTTCATCCCCGAGACTTCGAAAACCGCGCCCCGCTCATCGAGGACAAGGCGGTGAGACTGGCGAGCGAAATCGAACGCCGGCTTACACTGCATCCGAAAGTGAACGGTCCCGCGCACGGCATGAGCGATGCGTACGATTTGATGGCGGCCAGAGTTGCTCCCCGCCTGATGGTTCCGGACGGGCATGAAATCGATCACTTCGCCGACCCCCTCATCGCTGAGGAAACGGGTCAGCAAGACATTCGTCTCCGGCAAGTACATCTGCCGCCGGCTACCTTCATGCGTGGCCGCAATCTGGAAATGCCCTCCCTTTTTGTCGTCGAGGATGGCAGCGAAAACGCTTGGCGAATCGAAGTGCGGCAGGCAGCACCAATCGATCGAGCCATCCGTACCGACCAGTGCGACCGAATGCATGTCGCCGATCACGCCATAGGATTCAATGGGTTTGTAGGCCATCGTTGGTTTCCTTTACAACAGATTCCTTATCGGTTCGCCGCGAGACCCTGAGGCGCCGACGAGCTTTATTCGCCCGCGTTTCTGGGGGCAAGGCGGAGCCGGCTTCCATCGCGAAAGGAGCCGGCGAGTCACAGTAGCCCCGTGTCCGAGGCGGCTTTGTATAGGATGGCTAGTCCTAGCGTCGTCACGATCACGGCGCTGCCGACCGGCAGAGCGCGCATCAGCGGCCCGTCCTTCGCGAAACGTCCCAGGGCCGGACCCGCCAACACCATGGCGACGCCGATCGCGATCAGCACCGCCGCCAGGCCGAGGCTAAAGGCGACCAAGATGATCAGCCCGAAAACCAGCCTATTGACGGTAAACGAGATCAGCAGCACCGCCAGCGCTTCCGGACAGGGCACCAGCCCTCCCGAGATGCCGAGCGAAAGCAGACTTCCGCGCCCCGCGGCGGGGGGGTGGTCGTGCGTATGAGCGTGCTCGTGGTTGTGATGCCGGCCATGCGAATGCTCGTGTGCATGGTTGTCCGGCTCCCCGGCATCATCATCGTGAGGATGAACATGGGCGTGGCCACCGAGGGGGCCGTGAGAATGGGAATGTGAATGCCCATGGCCCGCGTCGCCCGATCGAAACGACCGCCAGCGAGCACGGAGCAGCCAAACCCCGATACCGACGATCAGCAAGCCGCTCGAAACCGACAGCCAGGCATAGATCTCCTCCATCAGGAAATGCTGCGTGGCGTAGAGCGTTATCAGGCCAAGGATAAATACCGTCGCCGTATGCGTAACGGTGACCACGCTTCCCAGGTAGACGGCGTCCCAAACCGTACCCCGAGAGCCGGCCAAGTAGGCTGCGACGATGGCCTTTCCGTGTCCCGGGGTGAGAGCGTGCGCCGCCCCGGCCAGGAAGGCCACGCCCAGTGCGGCTACGAAGAAGCCCGTGCTCGGATCCGAGACGCGCAAAAGGGACTTGAGCGCTTCTCCCATCTCGCCGTCGTCGTGGGGGATCCCCTGCTGCAGCGCGAACAGGGGCGCCACGAGTAAGATCGACGCCGCGAGGAGTCTCAGCAGTGTTCGAGGTGTAAGCTGCACCGGGCATGAACATTGTAGCTGACGGGGCGACTAACGATGGAAGGTTATAGCGCGAAGGATTCGGGCACGGAGACACGCGAAACGGAGCCGCGAGCGCAAGCGAGCGGTCATGGCCTACGGCCAAGCCTGTCCCGCCCAAAGGGATGAAACCGACGGGTTTTGATGGAGCGAACGTAACGACCGGCGGGTCTCAGCATTACTGCGCCCGCACCCGATCGATACGATCCCGGCTAGTTAGCCCGCTTTTCTCACCAGGTGGCGAGGCGAAGTGCGTGAGAGGCCCGTCAGTACAAGGCGCGCGCCGCTCAGCGCCCCGTTTCTGGAATAATGCGGGCGTACTTGAACCCTACGTTGAGCACGGTGAGCAAGCGCAACGAAGTAGTGGCGGGCCTATCGTGTGCTTCGACCGTCAGCTGGTGAGAAATGCGGGTTAGCCCCCCTTTCAGGATTTTTCTCGGCCAATAAGAGATTTTCTCTTGCCAACTCGGCCAGTGGTGCGTATAATACGTTACCCAAAGCAAAACGCTTGGTTCCGTTGAAAGTGAGTGGTGGGTTCTCCGGGCCGCGGGGAACACAATAGGGGCTTAGACTTCTTCGGTATGAATCGACCGTGCAGTGGGCGCTAGCCGACAGCGCGGTCGAGGCAAATTTACACAAAGTTGCACCGGCACGAGTGTAACGGACCGGCGCCCGGAGCAGTCTAACACAGCTAGGGCAAACGGACGATATAGTCACAGATTTACCTCCCCGCTGGCTGGGAGGCATTGAAGGTGATTCATGGCAAGGACGGTCAGTAAGGGGCTGACAAAAGCCCAACGCAATCGCTTTAGAAAGCTCATGGAAGCCAAGGCGAGTGAGGTGCGCGCCAACCTGCAGTCGTCATCGGCTGCCAAGGCCCTGGCTCGGGGCGGCGAGCCGCTCGACCTCGAAGAGCTCCCCACGCAAAGCCACGAAGAATGGATCTTCCTCAACCAAAACAACATCGATACGATGTTGCTGCGGGAGATTGACGAAGCTTTGAGCCGTATCGAAGACGAAAGCTACGGTATCTGTATGGGTTGCGACGACCCGATCTCGTTGAAAAGGTTGGAGGCCGTCGCTTGGGCCCGGTATTGCGTTCCTTGCCAAGAAGAGATCTCTGCTCACTCCGAAGAAGAGCCGGGCAAGCGTTTCGGATAGGCGCTGACTACCGGCGATCTAGCCTGCCTTTCTCTCTACAAAACTCTACGGGCAGGCCGCTGCGCTTGCCTAGGGAGATTTTCGCGGCATTGGATCGCGTGATCGCAGGGGACGGAGAGTGAATCTCACCGATGGGCGGACACGGTGGTCGGCCCCTGCCAATGACCTTCGTTCAACGCCGGCCATCCGACCCCTCGCGAGAAATGCCATCTGGCCGGCTCAGTAATCCATTTCATAAATACAACTCACGTTTCGGGCGAACGCCGTGGCGCGGGCCTCCGGCCCCCAGCGCCGACCTCGGGTCGCCGTCGGGCACGATGAATCGTGATGGGCTTGGGGCCGGCTCGCGTGCGGCAAGCAGCACAAAGCTAGCCCGCTTTTCTCACCAGGTGGCGAGGCGAAGTGCGTGAGAGGCCCGTCAGTACAAGGCGCGCGCCGCTCAGCGCCCCGTTTCTTGAATAATGCGGGCGTACTTGAACAGTATGTTGAGCACGGTGAGCAAGCGCAACGACGTAATGGCGGGCCTATCGCGTGCTTCGACCGTCAGCTGGTGAGAAATGCGGGCTAAGCCCGGCCACCCCTACTGCCACCGATAAACCCGGCGCCCGTCGGAGTCGCGAAACTCGCCGGTTCCGATCAGAACGGCGTCATGGATTGTGCCAACAAAGAAGATCCCAAACGTACAGAGCCACAAGATCCCAGTGCCGATCTTGCCCACGTAGAAGCGGTGGGCTCCCATCCAGCCCAGCAAGATGCAAAGCAGCAAGGCCGCGAGACGGCTGTGCCTGGAAGGATTCGGGACGGTGGTCTCGGCGGGCGAGGGAAGCGGCCTATCGGCCTCCCAGCCGCAGGCGTGGCAGTAGCGGTCGCCCGTCTCCATCGCCTTTCCACAGCGGACGCAGTAGACGGTCGCGGGCCCGTCTTCTGAGGTGCCCTCTTCGTAATTGGCAGCTGTGGCCGGGGTGGACGCGGGGTCTCCGACCGTCGCCTGGGTTTCCGAATCCCCTTGTGCGGGTGTGGGACCGGTCCCCTCTCCTCCCGCCGTGGCCGCGCCGGCTGAGAGAGCCTGTTGAGCTTGGGTAGCGGGCTCGGCAATAGTTTCCGATGCCTGCTCACCCGAAGCTGTCTGGCCCCGCGGAAGCGGCGCCGCGGAACTGCCGGGATCGGAATCAGACTCGTTTTCTCCAGCTGTACCAACGTCGTGCGGTGTCTTAGCGGGATCGTCCGGGTGCATGTTGATTCCCCTCATCCACTCTTACATGGATATACGAATCCGGGCCCGAAACGTTCCCTGCCGCGCACAACCGTCCTGGTACTTCTAGGGACGTTCGAGGAGCCCCTCGGGCGGGGAATGCGGTTGCAGCGAAACCAAGATAGGAGGACCGCGCCGCGCCGCCTCCCGGCTACCCCGACCGGACGCGGCTGGGGAGCGATGTCGCTATCCGATCGGATAGTGCGGCTATCGCATCGGATAGAGCTGCGTCTGTTTCGGGGTGCTGCTCGCGCGCCCGGCGACACCTGGTCCCGCAGTCCTAGGTTTATTGAAATCAATGAGTTGCGGGCATTCACCCCCGGCCGTCGGCATCCCCGATGGGGTTTGGTATACTGCCTGCTGTTTAGCGGTCACGAATGAGTTCGGCAACGAAAAAAGGAGACAGAAAAATGAAACGCAACTGGAAATCTTATGTGCCGGTTCTGGTGGCCGCGAGCCTGCTGCTGAGCACTGCGAGCCTGCCGACAAATGCAAACGCGGCCACGGCGCCCGCGGAATTGACCGACGCCGAAAAAGAGGAGTTTTTGCGCACGGCGAAAGTCGTCAAGCGCCGGAAAGTTCCCGTTGGCGTTACCCACCCCGAGCGCGCCACGCTTTCCGACGGCCGGCTGACACACGATGCTCATATCCAAACTGTGGATATCCACAAGGCTAAGTACCAGACAACCAGCGGCATGGAAATTAACTTCCGGGACAGCTACAAGTACAACATCGCGGCCTATAAGTTGGACAGGCTGCTGGGGCTGAACATGGTGCCGGTCTCGGTGGAGCGGAAGGTTGCCGGGGATTTAGCCGCGGTCACCTGGTGGCACGACTTCATGATGATGGACAAAGAGCGCTACACCAAGAAAATCCAAGTGCCGGTGGCGAAAAGGGTTTCGTGGAACGACCAAATGTATCAGGTGAGGGTCTTCAACGAGTTGATCTACAACACGGACCCCAACCTTGGCAACGTGCTGATCACCCACGACTGGAACATCCGCATCGTCGATTTCTCCCGTGCCTTTCGGACCCGTAAGGATCTGAGATCCCCGGGGAATCTCGTACGTTGCGACCGCAGGATCTACAACGCCCTGCGCGAGCTGGACGAAGAAACTTTGAAGCGCGAACTCGGGCCGTATCTGCGAAAGAACGAAATCAAGGGGCTGCTGGCCCGGCGGGACAAGATCGTGAAGTTCTTCGATCAGAAGATCGCCGAGAAAGGCGAGGCGGCCGTGATTTGTGACAAGTCAGGCCATTAAGATCGAGGCCAAACGGATGGACGTAGATATGAAGCAACGCAACTGGTATGTAGGCCTGGTCGTAACAGCGAGCGTCGCGGCGTTTCTTCCCCTGGCGGCGCAATCTCCTTTGACCGAGAGCGAGGCTCGCGACAAGCTGGTTGGCTACCGGGGCACAGTGGACGGCTCCCTTGCCTACTTCCCTGGGGCTGTTTCGAGACAGCCGGCGCTGACGTCCTTCGCTCCGGCGCCGGTGGGCGAGCGTTGCTATGCCTTATGGCGAAAAACTCTCGAAAGCTTGACCCAAAAGGGTTATCTGACTCGGCTCCGGGAGTTCAATGACCGGATCGCCATCGACTCGCGGGATCTGTCGCCAAAGGGCAAACTCTTTTTTCGGCCTTTTACGCACGGCAGCGTCTACATGTGCGTACGAATCTCCCCGGAAGCGGATCAAGGGGGCATCGAAATCCGCGGCATCGAGGCGGACGCGGAAACCGGGCGAGCGCTGGTCGGGTTCCGAAGCCCGACCACGGAGCCGTTTTCCCTAATGTGGGCAAATAACCTCTTCTCGGCGCCTTGCCGGGGAGAGGTCGAAGAAGGCGTCGTCGTAGACGAGCGGACGATTCAAGGACACGCCCACTTCCGCCAAAGCCCCAAGGGTTGGCGTGTGGACAAAGTGTTATTGGGTCGCCATAGCGGGGAAGAATAGCTGCGTCAGAGCTTTGCACCCAAGCGCAAGTCTTTGGTGTTTCTTTGGCGGCACTCTACGAGTTTCAGGTTCCAACATTGCCTTCTCCCGTAGATTACTCCGAGCGGGAGTCTCGCGGTCGGCTCGTCGGCTCCATAACGAACCTTCCTCGTTATAACCAGGATTTCCGATTTGGCTCCTCTGACGGCACGAGTCTACACCCTCACCCGGCGAAGCGCAACCATTTCTCCACCCGAAAGAGGCGGCGGCTGAGGCGGAACCGATCGAGCCCCCTTCTTGCCCCTCATGGGGGCTGATCCGTCGCTGCGAAGTCAATTTCGCAGACACCCCTCCGACCCTCCTTCCTCAACGCCCAGATTTCCTACCCGAACGGGACGGCCCTAACCACCCGGCACAGGCAGCGCCCAGATCCGACGCAGCATGTCGCCGAACAGCCTGCGGTTCAGATACCCCTCGGCCAGGAGCAGCCAGTAATAGCGCGCGTGCTTGATCAATCGACCGCCCGTCTTCACTAACCGCTGCTGTAAGCTCGTCAGCGACCAGCTCTTGATCCTTGGTGGCAGTCCCAGCCGCCGCCACAAGTTGCCCAGGTTATAAGCCAGCACACTCAACTGCAAGCGCACTTCGTTGGCCCGAAAACGGTGGCACGACAGCCGCGTCCAGTGCGTGGCCTGCTTACCTTCTTTGATCCACTGCTCCGCCGTGCCGCGCTGGTTGTAGAAACGCACCACCGACCGGCTTGGCAAGCTCATGTTCGTCACGATAAAACCGACGCGCGCGAACAGCTCGCCCTGGTGGTGCTCGACCTTGGCGACAACTCGTCTCGGCTTCTTCCAGCTCTCCGCCTGATAGCGAAAGCTCTTGTAGCGCACTAGCGGCTTGCGGCCGGGCCTCCCCGGCGGACGAAACAGGATGTCTTCGATCTCTAACTCCAAGCTCCTGTTGGCCGGAATGCGGATGGCGTACTGCACGCCGCGTTCCTCCGAAGCCTCATAAACTTCCGGCTTGGCAAAGGCCGCGTCGGCCCGGAAGGCGACCTGCTTGCCCGCAGCCTGTTGGCGCTCGATCTCCGGCAACAATAGCTCATCCCAGTCCTCAGAGCTGTGCGCGTTGCCTGGACGCAGCTTCGCCGCCAAACAATCACCATGCTGGTTGAACAAAAGCAACGGGTGGTAGCAGACCGACTCGAAGTGTCCGTTGTAGGCACTGCCTTCCTGTTGGCCATGGACCGGACTCTCGGTGGAGTCCATGTCCAGAACGACCCGCGCGGAGTCGTCGAACGCCTCCGCTTGCCCGACCAGCTCTCGGTTCAGCGCCATCAGCCCCAGCAGGTTCTCTTCGCTCGCCAGCATCTCCGTCTCGAAGCCGTGCAGCGTCGAGGTCAAGGCCGCACCGCGATCCCAGATCTTCTGCGAGCCGATCAAGCGAAACGTCGGGTCAGCCGCCACGCGGACGGCGTCGTTGACGTCCTCGTAGCCTGCCAAGCGGCTGTAGATCGACTGCCGCAACAGATCAGCGAGCGTGAACTGCTTGTTTGTGCCTTGCCGGGAGTCGCTGAGATGCTCGTCAATCAGTTCTCCGAGACCGAGCCGTTCGTCCAGTTCGCGAACCAAAATCAGGCCACCGTCGGAAGTGACGTGCGATCCCTGGAAATCGACTTTCAACGAGCCGTTGAAACTTAGCTGGAATGGCTTGGTTTGTTTTTCACCCATTGGGTGTTGGCCTCCCTGGCGTCCTCATCGGGCTCTAGCCCCTATGAATAAAGACGCTCAAGGCCGCCGGAAGGTCGAGAGGTCTGAATCAAATTGGAAATGCGGGTATAATGGGGCCAGCATGCAACTTCAGAGGCTTGTTCACGTGCGTCAACACTTTCCGGACCGGCGTTTGCCGGACGTCGCCGCCGCCGTTCGAGACGAGATGGAAGCGGCCGATTGGGCGCGAGCGGTCAGCCCCGGCAGCCGCATCGCGATCGGCGTCGGCAGCCGCGGTGTGACGAACATCGACGTCATCGCTCGCGCGGTGGTGGACTATTGGAAGTCGCGAGACGTGCGGCCTTTTATCATCCCGGTGATGGGCAGCCACGGCGCGGGCACGGCCCAGGGACAGGCGGACGTGCTGGCCAAGTACGGCATCAGCGAAGAGACTATGGGCGCGCCGGTCGTCAGCTCGCTCGATGTGGTCGAGGTAGGTACTACGGCGGAAGGAATCGACGTGCTGCTGGACCGCACGGCGTTAGAGAGCGACGGCGTCATGCTCTGCGCCCGCGTCAAGTGGCATACCGACTTCGACGGCAAACTCGAAAGCGGCATTCACAAAATGATGGCCATTGGACTCGGCAAGTGGGCCGGAGCGCAGCGCTACCATACACACGCCTACAAGCTGGGTCTCGAACAGGTCATCCGAGGTGTTGGCCGGGTCATTCTCGATACGGGCAAGATGCTGGGCGGCATGGCCATTCTCGAAGACGCCTACCACAACACGGCCGAAGTGCGCGCCGTGGGCGCCCAAGGCATGGTCGAGCGTGAAGAAGAACTGCTGGAACGCGCCAAATCCTGGAAGCCCGATCTGCCTGTCGCCGAGGTTGATATCTTGATTGTCGATGAGATCGGCAAGCACATCAGCGGCGCCGGCATGGACACCAAGATCATCAACCGCAGCTTGCGCGAGGGAAAAAACTGTTGGGAACATCTGCCCAAGGTCGATCGAATATTGGTTCGTGAGCTCAGCCCATTGAGCTATGGCAACGCCATTGGCATGGGGATGGCCGACATGGTGACCGACCGGCTGGTCGAGAAAGTCGACAGCCACGCGACATGGGTCAACGGCTTGACGGCGTCCAGCCTCGCGGGTTCGAATGTGCCGATGCATTTCCCCGAAGATCGCACCTGCCTGGAGAAGCTGGCGCCGACCGTGGGCAAGCTCGATACCTCTGAGGTCACTCTGGCTTGGATTCGCAACACAATGGAGCTGGACGATTTGGCGGTGAGCGAAAACCTGCTCCCCGAGTTGAAGCAAAACCCTCAGATCGAAATCCTCGGCGAACCTCGCGAGCTGGAATTCGACAGCGAGGGGAACTTACTCAGCCCGTTCGCGCTGGAGGCCGTGGCCCACTAACATCTTTCATGCCTCTTTACCAGGTGGTGGTGCTGGCGCTGGTCCAGGCCGCTACGGAGTTCCTCCCTATCAGTAGCAGCGCCCACCTGATTGTCGTCCCCTGGCTGTTCGGCTGGCAGGACCAGGGCTTGTTGTTCGACGTGGCCTTGCACCTGGGAACTTTAGCGGCCGTGCTGCTCTATTTCGCCAAAACTTGGATCCGGCTGCTTTTTCTCGCCGCCGGCCGCAAGGTCAGGCCTGTTTCTCGAGATGATCCCGACAGCGACCTGGAAGATAACCCGCGTTTGTTCGCCTACCTGGTCGCGGCCACCTTTCCCGCGGGCGTCGCCGGCCTCCTCTTGGAAGATTACGTCAAGACGATCTTCAGAAGCCCATTGGTCGTCGCCGGGATGCTCATTGCCGTCGGCCTGGTGATTTGGTGGGCCGAGCGGGCCGGCCGGCTGGAGCGAAACCTCGGGGCCGTGTCGCTCGGGGACGCGCTGACGATCGGTTGCGCCCAAGCTCTGGCGCTGATTCCGGGCACTTCGAGATCGGGGATCACGATCTCGGCCGGACTGTTTCGCGGGCTACAGAGGACAGCGGCGGCGCGCTTTTCGTTTCTGCTGTCGAGCCCCATCATCCTTGGGGCGTCGGTCAAGGCAGGGTGGGAAGTATGGCGGCATGGCGGCGTCGGAGGCGAGTGGCAAGCTCCTTTCCTGCTGGGCATCGTGGTCAGCGGGGTGGCCGGCTACGCGGTGATCGGCTACTTCTTGCGATACCTGCAGCGCTCCACGATGTTGCCTTTTGTGTACTATCGCGTCATCTTTGGCATAATGATAGTGGTTCTAGCGTCATTCTTCGGCTTGCCTCCTTCCGGTAACCCGTGACCCGCGGGCGCAGCGGTGCTGTCTCTGAGCGGACGGGACTAGGAGATAAGAAGAATGACATTCTTACAGCCGACCGAGAATCGCCGGATTAACGAGCCGGTCGGGTTCGTGTTGCTCCTCCTAGCGGTTGCGCTGGGCTTGAGCTTTGTTTCGCATCAACCCTTCGACCCCTCCTGGGATGTCGCCGGGGCGACGGGCGACCCGACGAACCTATTCGGATCGCCGGGATCCTACATCAGCGACCTGGCTTTGCAGTGGCTCGGGTTGCCGGCTTTTCTCCTCCCGGTGTCGCTCATCATGCTGGCCTGGCGCTGGGTTCGCTCATCGCCGTTGCCGGCCCCGTTGGCTCGATTTCTCGGGCTGCTGTTGCTGCTGCTGGTCTCCTGCGCGGCCTTGAGTCTGTCGCCCCTCCAGAATCTGTGGATGGGTACGATTGATGCGGGTGGCGTGGTCGGTCGCGTTCTCGCCGAGGCGTTGGTGGGTTACCTCAACTTGACGGGAGCGATTCTCACGCTACTGGCCGGGACGATCGTCGCTCCCTATCTGCTCACCTCCTCCAGCCTGCACGGCGTTCTCAGCTGGTGGGCAGGCCGCAAAACGCAGGCTTCTTTGTGGCGGCAGAGCTGGCGGAATTGGCTTCAGCATCAGCGCGAGCGAGCGGCGCGGCGCAGGGCCGCCCGGCGGCGACGGAAGGCCCTTATCCGGGCCGACGGGACGCTCGAAGAGCGGGCGGGCGTTGAGATCTCCGATCAGGCGTTGACCGAACCCGAGCTATCGGCCATGGAAGCCGAGAACGAGCTGCCTCCCATCGTTCCCTACGAAGGAGCGGAGCAGGTCAACGGGACGACACCCGAAGAGTTGGAGGAAGACTATTCCCAGGAGATAGAACCTGCCTCGGCGCAAGAGGACCTGCCGGGGCAACAAGAAGCGGCCGTGGCCGAGCCGCCGCGAACTTATCACATCCCATCGACCCTGCTGCTCAGCCCCCCGGCCCCGCGAAGTTCCTACAATCCGGAAGAGCTGCAAGACCGTGCCCGCCAAATCTGCGCCAAGTTCGAAGAGTTCGGCGTCGGAGGCTCTGTGACGCAGATCAATCCCGGGCCGGTGGTGACTACCTTCGAATTCAAGCCGCACCCCGGCATCAAGTACACCAGGATCACAACCCTCTCCGAGGACCTTTGTCTCGCGCTGGAGTGCGAGTCAATCCGCATCGAGCGCATCCCCGGCAAGTCAACGGTCGGCCTCGAGGCGCCCAACCGGAAACGAGAAATTATCAGTTTGCGAGAGGTGCTCGAATCACCCGAGTTCAATGAATCGTCCTCTTGTCTGACGATGGCGCTCGGCAAGGACATCAACGGACGCATCCACACCACGCGGTTGGATTCCATGCCCCACGTGTTGATCGCCGGCTCTACCGGGTCGGGCAAGAGCGTACTGATCAACAGCTTCATCCTGTCGATTCTCTACAAGGCGACTCCCGAGCAGGTACGCTTCATCCTGGTTGACCCGAAGACCGTCGAACTGGGCCTTTACGAAGGCATCCCCCACCTTTTGACGCCGGTCATCACCGACATGAAGAAGGCGGCGAACGCGCTGAAGAACGCCACGCGCGAGATGGAGCGCCGCCTGAAGCTGCTGGCCGAGCACGGCGTGCGCAACATCGAGCAGTACAACCGCAAGATGGAGGCGAGGGACGAGGAATCGCGGGTCCCCGACGAAGCCGGCGCTGCGCCGCCCAGCCATCTTCCCTACATCGTAATCGTCATCGACGAATTGGCGGATCTGATGGTGATCGAAGGCCGCCGGGTCGAACAATCCATTACGCGGCTGGCCCAGATGGCGAGAGCCGTGGGCTTGCATTTGATTCTCGCCACCCAACGCCCGAGCGTGGATGTCATCACGGGGCTCATCAAAGCCAACATCCCCGCCCGCCTGTCGTTTCGACTGGCGACACGCGTCGATTCGCGCACGATTCTCGACTCCATGGGCGCCGAGGCGCTGTTGGGCAGGGGCGACATGCTGTTCTTGCCGCCCGGATCGGGACGGATGGTTCGCTTCCACGGACCGTTCGTGAGCGAGGAAGAGGTGAACGCCGTCGTCGCTGCATGGAAAGAACAAGGGTCGCCGGACTATGAGACCGCTCTTCTAGCCCCTCCCCCCGACGACGAGGAGGAAGAAGCAGGCGTCGAGGACAACGGATTGGGGTCTGACGATCCTGCCTACCAAGATGCCTTGAGGGTGGTTCTGGAAATGGGCAAGGCCTCCACTTCGACCCTGCAGCGCCGCTTGAGCCTGGGCTACGGGCGCGCCGCCCGAATCCTCGATGCCATGGAACGCAAAGGCATCATTGGCCCCCCGAACGGTCCGCGTCCGCGCGAAGTCCTCAAGCGCCCTGACATGCCGGTAAGCGTCTAGCTACTTTCCGGCGCACAATACGCCTAGCGCTCGGGGCGGGAACTGTCACCAATTTCGCGCCTTCAAAGAATCAACAACTTACAGGCGCATTCGGACGCGAAATTGGCTGACTGTAGCCGGCCACCACGCAGTTTCTCCTTTTTGCGCCGGGAAGTAGCTAGGGTTCCCCTAAATAAGGGTCCGGAGGTTAGTGAAAACAAAGTGAAAACAAAGGATGTGCCGCCCGTGACTGGCTGATTGGAATCGGACTGAAAGAGAAAGGCCGCAGGCCTGAGCCAAACGGCGGCCCAGCCCTGGCGCTACGGGCCACGCCTCACAGATGTCGTCTAACAGATTGAAACTGTTTGACTTATATGAACATTGGCTTTGTTTGGTATTTTTCTTGAGTAGGCGGCTTCCGCCCTTGGCGAGTTGGAAGCCAAGTGCACGATCGGGAACCTCGGGCACAAGATGCCGCCCCCATATTTCCAGGACACCCTACAGCCGTAAAACGGCTGGCCTGGCAACGGCACAGAGAAGCCGCGTGAACGCGGCTCAAAGCGAGCCGCCTGGGGGCGGCTAGGACAAGCAAGAGTGTTTGTCCCTACTGAGCTCGACCGATAGGGGGGTTGTCCGGAAAAACATGACGCAAAACGGCTGCGGGTCTCGGGAACGGCACCGAGCCCCGGGCTACGGGGCTGGGGGGTGAGATTGCCAGGGAAGGCAAGTCAAAAGGCGGCTTGTGGCAGCAGCTTTCGGTAGACAGCCATGGTTTCGTGAGCCGCTCTGATCCAGCTGAACTGAGCTGCGCGCTCCAGACCGGCCTCGATCAACCATTTGCGTAGCAGAGGGTTGGTAAAGATACGCTCTACGGCATCCGCGATCGATTCGGTCTGCTCAGGATCAACGAGAAGAGCGGCCCCCCCGGCGATTTCGGCCGTGGCCGAGCGGTCGGAGGTGACCACCGGCAGGCCGGCGGACATGGCCTCCAGCACTGGCATGCCAAAGCCTTCCTCGAGAGAAGGGAAGACGAGCACCGATGCGGTGCGGTAGAGCATGGCCAGCTGGTCGGAATCGACATAGCCGAGAGGCCGGATGCGCCGGCGGGCGACGCTGTTTTCGATACGATCCATGATCTGCTCGGCTCCGTATCCGGTCGAGCCGGCGAGCACCAGCGTGAACTGGGCGTTTAACCTTTCGAAGGCGTCGACGAGGCGCGCCACGTTCTTTCGCTTCTGTATGGCGCCGACGTGCAACAGGAAAGGCATTTGAAGCCCTTGCCGGCGGCGGAACTCGTCCAATTGCTCGGCGGGAAAGCTGGGGACCGGTTGCACACCGTGGTGGATGACGCTGATTTGATCCCGCGGACATCCCAGATGCCGGCTTACCTGATCGGCCGTGAACTCGGATACAGCGATAATGTGATCCGAACGACCCGCTGCGTCGCGCGCCAGTGCGCTGAAGCGGGAGCGGAACTCGGCCGTAGAGTAGTCGCCGCTGAGAACGAACAAGTCATGGAAGGTCGTCACGGCGTGCTGAAACCGGCACTGGGGAAGGCGCTGGTTCAAGCCGTGGAACAGGGAGACCTGCCGGCGAAACAGCGAGCAGGCAAACTCTTCCAACAGACGCCGTGAACAGTTCTCTCCCGGTAGAGGGGATCGGAGGGAGCGCAGGAAGCGTCGCCCGCGATAGCACAAGAGAAACTGCTCGTCGGGAGCGCTATGCGCCAGCGCCTCGATCAGCCGGCGACAATAAACGCCGACTCCGGATGGCTTGCGGTCAAGGCTGTAGGTGGCATCTAAGGCGATGGTCACGGCAGATGTCTCTGCACCTCGGACAGGACGTTCGGAGGATCATCCCCCTCGCGGACCCCGATCACGGTGGCTGGTTTCGGTCCCCAGGGTTGCCATCTGCGGACCATGCGATCGCAGGCGGCACCGACGAAGATGTCGATCCCCGCCACTCCCAGCGCCGCGGCCACGTGGCCGCCGGCCGAGTCGTAGCCGACGTAAAGGTCCGCGGCCGCGATCAAGCCCGCAAAACCGCTCAGGCTGCCCTGCCAGGCGATCACGTCGCCGGGCCGGCACCCGGTGGCCGTGATCGAACCGATGAGCCTGCCGGCGGATTGCAGGCGATCCGTCAACCGGGTGGAGCGCTCGACTTCTTGGTTGCCGGCGCCCCGGTCGAGCAGCACGGTATAGCCCGCCTTGAGCAAAGCCGATACGAGGGCTTCTTCGAACGAGTCGTCGAGACGCTTGGCCGGATTATCGCCGACTCCGAGGTTGACCGCGGCCAGGCGCCCGCTGAGCGTGCGGCGGGCTAACAAGCCGAGATCCCGGTCCTCCGGCGAGAGGCTCACATAGGGGTAGTCGGTTTGTTCGGCATCTCCGAATAGATCGCTTAGCCATCGCCCGGTCAGATGGGCCAACGACTCCGCCCCGGGAGATTGATAGGAGCGGCTCTCAAAAAAGCAGTAGCCGGCATCGTCGTTCGTGACCGGGAGCAGCCCCAGTTGGGTGAGGCGCGAATCGGGATCCACAACGACGTATTCTCCCGCGGCTAGATCCTTGATTTCCGCACCCACGATTTCGGCCAGCCGCACCCAGCTCATCAGCCGCTCGAGCAGGGTCGCGCCTCGGTCGTATTCGAAGCGAAGCACTCCAACCCGGGCATCGGAGGCGAAAAGCGACGCCGACTTGGCCCCTCCCACCAGGAGGACCTCCGCGTTCCCGAAAACTCTCTTCATCCCGCTGAGAACCACGCTGGTAACGGCGACGTCGGCACCCAAAGTAACGCGGGAGAGCAGCAGCACCTTTTTCACTTCGGCGGTTGAGTAATCGCGGGGAAGGCGGGCGCCGCGGATTCTCTCCGCCCGGCGCAGGACGTCTTCTTCGCTCTTCAACCCGAAGGCCGACAGCCTATCGTCGATCCGCCGCGCTTGGGGCAGGCGCCGGCAATAGTCCACTACACGGCTGAAGAAGCGAATGTAGAGGTCGCATGCGGCACGTTCAAACCGGTCGCCGAGGGACTCGACGATGAGCCGGAACACGGCGTCCGTGCCGGCCTGGGCGTGACGACGATCCGTCGAGACCGCCAGGCTGCACAGGTTGTCAATCAGATCGGTCGAGACAACGCCCGTCTTTGCATGCTCTTCCAGAAAGGCCGCAGCGAGCGGGCTAGCGCGTGGAGTTACGGCCGCGGGAGACACCGTACCCAGCATGACGGATCAACCGGAGAGCTTCAAGCCGACAGGGGCCAGTGGTCGGGGCCGAGCGCGTCTCGTGTCTCTCCGGTCTTCCCGCGATAAGCTTTGAGTTTGCGGTAGAGCGTGGTTCTGCCGATCCCGAGCAACAGCGCCGCTGTTTGGACATCGCCTCTCGTATGCTCGATGGCCTTGAGGATGTGCCGGCGCTCAACTTCCGCGAGAGGAACGATTTCCGAGCCCAAGCCGACATCCACTTCCTGAGAGGGATCAATCGACCCGCGGAGCTTCGTGGGCAGGTCGTTGATTTCGATCATCGGGTTGGACCGCAGCGCCACCATGGCGCGAATGACGTTTTCGAGCTCGCGGACGTTGCCCGGCCAGGGGTGCCTCATCAGACGCGCCAGGACGTCGTCCGACAGGCTCACCTCGTTCACAGCGTATTTCTCGAGAAAGCGGTCTACCAGCAAAGGAATGTCGGATCTCCTCTCCCGAAGCGGGGGAATGCGAATTCGGATCACGTTCAGCCGGTAATAGAGATCTTGCCGAAAGGTTCCCTCGGCAACGGCGGCCGGGAGGTCTCGATTCGTCGCCGCCAGGATCCGTACATGGACTTTGATCGGTTGCGTCGCGCCGATCGGGCGGATCTCCTTTTCCTGCAAAAGCCGCAGCAGCTTCGCTTGCACCTCCGGCGTCAGCTCGCCGATTTCGTCGAGGAACAGTGTTCCTCCCTCGGCGGCTCGCACCAGGCCGATCTTGCTCTCGATCGCGCCGGTGAAGGCCCCCTTGACGTGGCCAAAAAGCTCGCTCTCCATCAGCGATCCGACCAGAGAAGCCGCGTCCAGGGGGAGAAATTTCCTGTGGCCCAGGGGGGAAGCCGCGTGGAGAGCTCGCGCCACAAGCTCCTTGCCCACGCCGCTCTCGCCGACGATCAGAACGGGGGATTCGTTCGTTTTCAGTTTTGCGATCGTTCGCAGGACGCCCTGCAGTTGCGGCGAGTCACCGACCAGGCCGAATTGAGTTGGGTCGCCCTCAAACAGCGGTTGCTGTTGCACAGAGGATTTAGCTCATTATAGACAATCCGACAAGTCTGCTTCCTCGAACGCCGCCACAAAACCGCTGATACCTTCGTTTTCCAAGCTTCGCTGCAAGAATTCCGCGGCGGATTTTAGCTGCTCCTGACCGACGATGACGCCGTAGAGCGGGCCCTGTCGGTCTTGCCGGCGAACAATTCGAGCCGGCAGGTCTTCATAGAGCAGCTTGGCGAGCATTCGCTCGGCGTTTTCGGGAACGCGAAACGCACCGACCTGGACGCCCCAGGAAGACTGCGATGGGCAAGGTTCGCGCTCCGCTTCGAGAGGGGCGGCTTCCCCGGTCTGTTCCCGACCCTCGCTTGGCGGCTCTACCTTCACAGGCTCCTCGACAGGGCGCCCTTTCCCCGGCCGGTAACGCATCTTCGGCGTGGCGATGACTTTGACGCGAACTTTCGCCGTCCCCGGACCTATCATGCGGATCTGCTTGGCCGCGGCTCGCGAGAGATCGATAATACGTCCCTTGATGAACGGGCCGCGGTCGGTGATGCGGACTTCCACGCTGCGACGATTCCTGAGGTTGGTCACGCGGACCCAGGTGTCGAACGGCAGCCTGAGATGCGCCGCCGTCATCTTATTCATGTCGTAGATTTCGCCATTGCTCGTGCGTCTTCCGTGATAGGGATGGCCATACCAGCTGGCGACTCCGGTTTCCGCTTCCCCCACCCGCGCGGGTTTGGGAGGCGGCAGGAAGATTTTTTTCTTGCGGCGGCAGCCAACGAAGACGCTCAGCAGCATGAGCACGAAACGGCGGCGTCCCGGCGGCGGGCGCCAACCACCGCGCGCGGCCGCTTCATTCATCATTCGTTTCAGGCGTGGGCGCCGGGATCTCGCCTGCGGCAGGGGCCTCAGGCGCCAACCCGAGCCGCCGCCCAACGCGGTAGGCCGGAGAGGCGTATAGGTTTGCCAACCATTCTGCGACTTCTCCAAGCTGCCGCTCCACTCGTTTTGCCCAGTCGGTTCGCTCGATCACTTGCTGTTCGGCGTCGTCCAGCAAGCGAACGCATTTCCCCAGCTCCTGGTGCTTCTCCGCTTTGTGGGCTTCCAGCCGGCGATAGTTCTCCGCGGCGCGTTTCAGCTCATCCTGTAGTCTCAACGCCCACTGTGTCTTCTCCTCCAGGTACTCTTCGTAGCGCGCGAGTTTATCGTCGAGTTGCTCGACCCATACGGTTTTCTTATCGTTCTCCCTCTCCAACTCCTCGATCGCTCGCCGAGCCTGCTGCTGCTGCTCCCGACGCTCACTTTGAAGCCGCCGCAGCTCTTGGCCCAACTCCCTCAGCAGCTCTTGCTTGCGGCCGACTTCGGATACCAACAGGTCGATGTGTTGTTCGCGCTCCTGGCGAACATTGCCCGCGGTCGGCAGGTAGACGAACGCCGGGGAGCCGTAGAGCGGCTCGGCCGAACACACGGCCACGAAAAAGTGCGCTTCCTGGGGATGGGAAGATGTCGCCTCCAGGAACGTCCGCAGCCCCCTCGCTTCGAGCGGCGTAAACGTGATGGCATCGCTGTGATTCTCAAGAAACATGGTCGTGTTTTTGAAGAACTGCGCCAGTTCCTCCCGAAACTCGTCGTAGCCGAACTCGTGAACGTGGTAGAGGTTTGGCGTAGTCCGCGTCTGCTGGTAGTAGACCTTGTTGGGAGTAGAAACGAGCAGGCGCCCGCCTGGCGTTAATACGCGCCGAGCTTCCGCCAGAAAGCCCCGCCAGTTTTCGAGATGTTCGATCACCTCAAAGGCAACGACGACGTCGAAACTGGCATTGGCGAACGGCAGACCGCGGCAATCGCCTTCGGCCAGGCGAACGTCCGAGTCCCCGTATTCGAGCTGTGTGGCGAGGAGCGGCTCACGTGCATTATCAAGGCCGACAACGCGGTCGGCCGAGCGGGCGAGCCGGGCCGCGCCGTAGCCGACTCCGCAGCCCGCATCGAGCACACGCTTGCCGGCGACGAGCGACTCGGCAAAGCCATAGCGAGCGAGATGCTCGTTCATCAAGTCGACGTCGGTCTGACCGGGTACTACCCGCTCGCCGGTAAACTCCATCACTGGTCAGCTAGCCCGCTTTTCTCACGAGCGTTCGGACGACCGGCGTTGAACAGGCTTTGTTTGTAGGGCCGGACCGCCGTGTCCGCCATTCGTGAGATGAACACTCCGTCCCATTCGATCACCCCACCCAACGCCGCGAGAACCCCTCTCTGGGCGGGCGCGGCGGCCCGCCCCTACTGGTTTGTCGTGAGAAATGCGGGCTAGTTCTTAAATTTTCTTGCGATGATCGCGTAATCAAGGCCGCCGAAGAATCTGCGGCGGAAGGCCTGCAGCTCTTCGACCTTGTCCAGGCCGGCGATCTCGGGGAAAACGTCGGCCGCCGGGTGGATCTCGTGAATTTCGATGTCCAGAAAGCCCGCTTCCTGGAGGTAGAAGTCGACCTGTCGGGAAGGAACCGGGCGGCGGTGAGTGGGATCGACATAGAAGTCTCCGGCGAATATCGCCAGACACGCCGGGTTCGGCGTTTCGATGGCCAGGATCCCGCCCGGCCCAAGCTTTCGGTTGGCCAGGAAAATCAAGCTGGAAATAAGATGGGCGGGAAGGTGTTCGACAACGTGAGCACAGAAGATCCCGTCGATACTCTGATCGGGCTGTCGGGACAAGAAGGCAAACAGATCCCCCTGCTCGACGTCCAGCCGCTTCCCGCGACAGGCGGCCACCGCATCGGGATCCGCATCGACCCCGCCCCCGCGGACGCCTTGCTCGCCGAGCAGGCTCAGGAATTCGCCGCGGCCACAACCCAAATCGACCACCCGCCGACAGTTCTTAAAGTACGGCAGGTAGAATTTTTGCGACTCGCTGACGTAGGCCTCGTCGCCGCGAAAGCGTTCCTCAAACCGCGCGTAGTCGAAGGCGGCCGGCCGAGCCGCGCCGACTTGCTCCATGGCCGGCGTGGCCGGGCTTGGGGCCGACGGGGGAGACGCCGCGCGACCGGGGACCGACGTTGCCGCTGTCCTTTGACGGATCAGGCGCAGTTCCGCGTGGATCAAATGCTCGCTTTCGGCCTTTATTTTCCGCAGGTCTTGCCATAACTTATTCTGAATTTCGTTGGTTGTACGACGCAGTTCGTCGACGTAATCTTGGTGTATTTTTTGCAACTCCTTGGCCCACTTCGCGTCTCGCTCACGGGCGCCGCTCTCCACTTCCCGGACACAGTGGAGAAACTGAATCTCAATCTGCGTGAGCTTCTCTTCCATGGCCGGGCGCCACTGTTTCCAGTAGGCCATCATGTCGTCGACCTGAGTTTGCGCTCCGGCCGTCTTGGCCACGCGGAGCAGATTGTAATTCTGCTCCATCGAAGCTTCGAGGTTGCGATCCATGTAGCGCAGCACCGCGCGGTTGAACTCCACCTGATCGCGCACGAACCAGTTAAGGAGACGAGCAAACGCTCTTTTCCAAGCCTGGATCGCACCGTTCAGCAGGCCCGGCGGGCGGGGATTCACGGAGCCGATCGAGGCTACTTTGTCTTCCGCGGCGTCGCGGGCTTGCCCCAGGCCGTCGAGAACCGGCAGCTCGAAGTCGGTGATTTCCACTACCTTCTTTTGGTGGCGGCCGCGGACGCGCTCGCGGATTTCCTCGACCACCGCCACAACCTGTTCCGACGTCATACCCCTATACCTTAACATCGGTGCTTCCGGGCGATCGGCTGACGGCGCTCGGTTAACCCCAATACTCGTTACTTAGCGACCACGGCGGTTCGAATCGCTCCCTGGGATTCCGAGCTGGATGCAAAGGGTGAGGGGACACGGAAGGCGGCAACAGGAGGTCTGCGGGGCGCGACATGTCGCGCTCCTACATGACAGACGGCGCAGTGCGGGGAAGATTCGTTGGTTCCGTCACCGCTTAAGTTACGAGTATTGGGGGTGGCATTTCTCGCCAGCTGACGGTCGAAGCACACGAGAGGCCCGCCATTACGTCGTTGCGCTTGCTCACCGTGCTCAACGTAAGGGTTCAAGTACGCCCGCATGGTTCAAGAAATGGGGCGCCGAGCGGCGCGCGCCTTGTACTGACGGGCCTCTCGCGCACTTCGCCTCGCCACCTGGCGGGAAAAGCGGGCTAGACTTAAGATGAGGCGGAGGTGAGAGTGGCTGAAACAACGACGCGCGTTTTCCCGGCGGCCCCAGCGATGTTTCTGTGTTGGTTGGGAGCCGCGTCTCTGTGCTCCGCTCAAACGCTGGGGGATCCTGCGGAGGACCTTTCGGCGTTTGGCCAGCCTGAGAGTGAAGCGCCAATGGGCCCTAGTAATGCTCTGGACAAAGAAGATTTGGAGATCTACTTGCGGCACCTCTACCTTTGGGCGCCGGAGCTCCAGGTAGAAATCGGGGACTTTGAACCCTCGTCCGTTGATGGTCTTTTGCGAACGAAGGTGTGGCTCTCCTACAAGCTCCAGTCGCAGGAGAGAGTGTTCTATATCACGAAAGACGGCCGGCATGTGCTCGATGGATCTGCATACGAAATCGCCAAGAATCCTTTTCAGTCGAACCTGGAAAAAATTACGACTTCCGGTCACCCGGGCTTCGGAACCGCCGGGGCGCCGGTTGTGATCGTTGCCTACAGCGATTTCCAGTGTCCGTATTGCGCCAAGGAGGCGAAGGTCCTTCGCACTCAGCTAATGGAAAGCTATCCCGAACAAGTTCGGGTCTACTTTCGGGACTACCCTCTAAAGACGCACAAATGGGCGATGGGTGCGGCGATCGCAGGGCGTTGTATCTACCGACTCGAGCCGGAGGGGTTTTGGCGGTATCACGACTGGATTTTCGACCACCAGAAGGACATCACGCCCGCAAACCTAAAAGACAAGGTCATGGAGTTCGCCGCCGCAGAGGGATTGGATTCGCTGAAGCTAGGCCGCTGTATAGATAGCCGCGAAACGGAAAAGGCCATTCAAGAATCTAAGAAGGAGGGGGCGTCTGTCGGAGTTCGCTCAACACCGACTCTTTTCATTAACGGGCGGCCTCTGACCGGGGCGATCCAATGGGAACGCCTGAAGCAGATCGTCGACAACGAAATTGAGTATCAAAAAGTGGCCAACAACGCCGGGGACGACTGCGGCTGTGAGGTCACGCTTTCAACTCCTTGAGACCCCTGAGAGAATTCATGCGAGTGACGATTCCTAGCGGGTCGGCTAGGTCGTACCGCGCCGGCCTAGTGCTGGCGCTTTGGTGCTCCGGCGCTCTCGCGGAGCCGGCCAAAGTCGATGGCGTCGATCCCGACCAGTACGTCGCGCACGTAAGATTTCTTGCTGCTCCTGAGATGAAGGGCCGGGGGGCGGGCACCCCCGAGCTGGAGCAAGCGGCGGACTACATCGCAGGGCAGTTTCGGGATCTCGGGCTGGAACCGGCGGGGGGCGACGGCTCCTACCGGCAGCCTTTTGTAGTCACCACGGGCGCGAGTATGGGCCCGCGTAACCTCTTCGTTGTTCGCCTGGAGGGTTCTCGGCTAACGCTTGAACCCGGGCAGGACTACGTCCCGGTGAGCTTTTCCTCCACGGGATCTGTGACCGGAGGAGTCGTTTTCGCGGGCTACGGAGTATCGGCCTCCGAGTTCGAATACGACGACTACTTCCATCTCGACGTGAAGGACAAGATTGTCGTCGTGCTGCGCTACGAGCCCCAGCAGTTCGCTGAAAAACGCGGCGCGGATCCGAGCGCGTATACGCACCACTCCCACTTGATCAGCAAGGCGATCAACGCCCGCGATCGAGGCGCCAAGGCACTTCTGATTGTCAACGGCGCGCTAGAGGGCGAAGAGAAAGATTTGCTAGTAAAGTTCGGGAGCGTAGCCGGTCCCGAGGACGCGGGCATTTTGGTATGCCATGCGAAGAACGGGGCTGTGGACGAGTGGCTTTCGCGGGAAGGGAAGTCTCTGGCCCAACTGCAAGCCGAAATCAACGAAGGCTATCGTCCGCGGTCTTTTTCTTTGCCGGCGGGCTTAACGATTTCCCTCGAAGTGGATATCGAACGCAAGCAGGCCAAGGTGCACAACGTGGCGGGCTACTTTCCCGGGGACTCCGACGAATACGTGATCGTGGGAGCGCACTATGATCATTTGGGTCTCGGCGATCAGAGTTCTCTCTCTCCGTCCAGAATCGGCGAAGTGCATCCGGGCGCGGACGACAACGCTTCCGGTACGGCGGGTCTGATCGAGCTGGCGCGCCTTTTTGCGCACCAGCAAGAAAGCTTGCGTCGCGGCATATTGTTCGTGGCTTTTGCCGGCGAGGAGATCGGATTGCTCGGCTCGTCGCATTGGGTGGATCACCCCACGCTTCCACTCGACAAAGCGATCGCCATGATCAACATGGACATGATCGGGCGGATACGAAAGTCCAAGGTGTACGTGGGAGGAGTCGGGACAGGCTCTACGTTCGAGTCGCTGCTCGAAACCGCGAGTAAGCATCACGACTTGCGGATCGATCTGGCCCAAACCGGTTACAGCGCGAGTGACCACACAACGTTCGTCGGCAAGCGCATTCCGGTTTTGTTTTTCTTTTCTGGACTGCATGCGGACTACCATAAGCCGTCCGACACCTGGGAGAAGATCAAAGGCCGCGACGCCGCGGACCTGCTGGAGATGATCGCCGAGGTCGCTGCGGAACTCCAATTGGCGGCCGACCCCCCGGAATTCATCGAAGTTGAACCGCCCCGGCACGGAACCGGCCGCTCGGGCGGGGGAGGGGGCTATGGCCCCTACTTCGGGTCGGTACCTGACTTCGGGGAAATCGAAAGCGGCGTTAAGTTCGCTGACATTCGACCGGGATCGCCGGCGGCGAAGGGCGGTTTGCAGGCAGGCGATATCCTGATTCAGTTCGGCGACAAGACGGTCAAGAACCTTTACGACTTCACCTATGCCTTGCGCGGCGGCAAAGTCGGTGATGTGGTGGAGGTGAAGGTCCTTCGCGAGGGGCAAGAGATTTCGGCCCGGGTCAAATTGGAGCAGCGACGCTAGTTCGATGACCGCTTGATAAGTGGTCTTTCATAGCCGAACCTTCTACGCGCGGCTTTGCGGTCGAACCTCCAGCCGATCTTAACCCGTTCGCGGTTGACTCGGCGGTTACCGAATGTAGTCTTTGGCGACAGCGCGCGTGTCATGGTTGTCGAGCACGTGCATCACGCGGATCTTCTTCAAAGCAACAGGGGAGAGCCGGCCAAGCGGGACGTAGATGATCTTTCGTCCTAGGCGTCCGGCGATGGTACGGAAAATCGATCGCGGCTGGCGGCTGGCGACGTAAACGACGAGGCGATCGAGCGAATAATCGAGTGCGGCCATCAGCAGCCGTTCCGGCTTGGTCTCGGCGAAGGAGTAGTCGATGTCTGTCCAGACATCCATCATGCGCTGAGAGGGCAGCGTAAGCAACAAGCCGCCATATTCGGCGCGCCCAATGCCGGGACCAACCGTGTTCTCGTAGGGATTGGTGGCGTAGAAGGCCATGTCCGACTCGTTCTGGTGCTCGCCCAGCCAGGTCAGGCAATAGGGGTAGCGGTTGTCGCGGTCTTCGTCGAAGATGAGCACCACGGCGCCCACCTCGCCCGAGACGCGTTGCAGGGAGCGGACGTAGATCTTTTTCTCATGCCAGTTGCGCATGGTTTCCCGTAAGTCAATGCCATCCAGCAAAGACGTCGTGAAAGGCTCGCTGTGGGAGTGTTCCTCGGAAAGGATACCCTTGCCCTTCTTTTTGAGGAACAGGCCATAGTTCTCGATCATCAGATCTTCGGGTGGATAGGAACAGATAGAACTACCCTTCCAGTGCATCTGCCATTCACCGGGAAAGCGCTCTTTCTTGCGGCCTTTCAGCCCAATTGGACGCCGCCGCATCTTCTTTCTGGGAAGCCTGCGACGTATGTGAATGCGACGCGTATTGAGCCACAATTGGTCGCCGGAAACCCTCACCGTGGCCAGGTCGGTCTTGATCTTCTGTTGGGGGTAGGAGCCTCCCATCTCCCACATTTCCCAAGCAAAGTTATCGTCCACGACCGAGCGAGCCGCCGCGGTCAGATCAAACAGCCCGCCAACGAGCTGCCGCTGGATGAGCGCCAGGTTGCGGCTGTAGCGGGACCAGAGGCGACGCTGCCAGTGGCTGATTCGCTCACCGGTATTTTTTTCGTATTGACGTTCGGCTTCGGCGAAGAGCTGAAAGTGCAAGCGCTGGCGTTCCGGCGGGTTTCGAGCCGCGCGCCGGATAGCCGCCAGGCTGGGATTTTCCGGCGGGCCGCCAATCACCGAGAAACCCCGCACCTGTCTAATCGGGGGGGCGGCCGGCGGGGGCGGCGCTTCACCATTACGCCGGCTTTCATACACCGCTTGTAGAAACGGGAAGTCGGTCAGCACCTCCGACAAACACTCGGGGTGTAGGTTGAGCACTTGAATCCCTCGGCGGCGGACTTTGCGTAGCGGTTGGACCTGCGACTGTTCCATGGCATCGAGCAGCGGGTCGAGCAGGTTCAAGGAGACCACGACCCAGACGGAGGTGCTTGGATCAAGGGCCTGGAGCCTCGAGGCCAATCCTTGGGCGTGGACGGTCCAATCGCCTACCTGGGTGCGACGGCACCCGCGGTAGGAATCGATGTAGCGTGCCGGCCCCAGGCGCGCAACCGCGTAGGGATCGGGATAGATCTCCGCCACATGGGGCCGCACAGCGATATCGGGGTCGAGAAAAGCCGTCCGCGCTCCGATTTCGCGAGCCGTTCGCAAGGCTTCGACAAAGGGGTCGGTGACCTCGACGGGCAGGTAGACGGCGCGGTCTTTCTTCTTATCTTCCTCGTAGATGATGACGGAAAGTTCCGGCAGCCGGTCCACCGCTCGCTGGAAGGCCGTCTCCAAAGTTACGGGAAGCTCAACCGCCACGGCCTGTGGTTTTTCCTCGAGCAATCCTCGCCGCAGGTGTTCGGCGAACTCCATGCTGCCGGGCACGACGGGGAAATAGCGGATATGCCCACGGCGCACGGAGGCTGAGTCAGCCCCGGGAGACATAGCGCAACGCCTCGCGGCCCAACGTCTGGACGATGGCGGTTTCGAGAGCTTGGGTCTTGTCGCGCCCTTTGCCGTCGGCGCTCAACTTCATCCCAAAGCGTCCGATATTGATGCCGTCGCGCGCGGTGTAGCGTTCGTCGGCCGCGTGGGACGCCTGCAGGAAGTCGGTGACGTAATCGAGCACTTCGTCGTCGGCGAAAGGCAGATTTTCTTTCAGGATTTGGCGCTCTTCGTCGCGTTCGGGGAAATCTATTGTGATTTGCGGCTGCAGGCGGGAGTGGATGTATTCCGGCAACTCGAACGTGGAAGCGTCGTCATTCATGGTGGCGACCATACGGAAGTCCGCGCTGGCGTGAATCTTGACCCCGGCGACAATCGACTCGACGTAGCGCCTGTCGTCGAGCAGAGGAGCCAGCGAAGCCCAGCTTTTTTCATTCATCCGGTTGCCCTCGTCGAGGATCGACACCCCGCCGCGGAGCATAGCCGTCACCAGCGGGGAGGCGACATAGCGCAGGCGGCCTTCGCCTTCAATGACCGGCGTAATCAGCAGATCCTCGGGACGGGTGTCGAGCGTGGCCTGCGTGATGTAGACTTCCCGGCCTAGGCTCTTGGCCGCGGCATACGCCAGCGTCGTTTTGCCGACCCCCGGTTTACCGAGCAAACGGGGAGTCATCGGCACGTCGTGCTCGTGAATGGTCAACCAGGCGGCGTGCAACTGGTGCATCAACTCCTCCTGCCCGACCCAGCGCACGGGGATTTCGTCGGGATGGGCGAGGTGCAGGTTCACGCCTTCCACGACCGCGGTTCGATCGACGTCGGCAAATGGCGCCTTCATATCTCCATTCTATCGCGCGGGTGGATTTGACCCGTCACCCCGTGACAAAAGCGGGCTAATACCGATGCTCTTCACTTAGCGTTTTTGCCCATCCGGAAGCCGGCCGGAGGAAATCTGTTGTCGAGATGGTTGAGCGCGGCGGCTCCCGCGTTTTCCCGCGCCCCTGCCGGGGCTTTGCCGAGTCTGCCATTTCCCCCGCGGTTCCGCCTTACGGCTCCACCGTGGGCTACTATCCTACGCCCCTCCGGGGCTGGACTGGCCTAAACTACTTTCCGGCGCAAAATACGCGTAGCGCTCGGGGCGGGACTGTCACCAATTTCGCGCCTTCAAAGAATCAACAACTTACGGGCGCATTCGGACGCGAAATTGGCTGACTGTAGCCGGCCACCACGCAGTTTCTCCTTTTTGCGCCGGAAAGTAACTAACCAGTATTCGGAGTTGATCCCTAGCCCACCCAATCCCGGAAGAGCGACCGGTCACGCGCGCGATCTTGTCTTTCAAGCTAGAAAAGGCCGCGGGTCTGGGCCAAACGACGGCCCAGCCCTGGACTACGGGCTAACCAGTATTCGAGCACGGGCACAGCATGCTGTGCCCCTACGGTCTGAACACGCGCCATGTCACCATAATTCGCGAGACTCAGTAGGACACAGTACATCCAGCTAAAGCATTCCCCACGCGGGCCGATCTTCCCCAATAGGCGGACTAGATTCTTCCCGTGCGCTGTAGCCTGGCGTGTCTGCCACACATCGCCACCCGGCGGCGGTCGAACCGCTGTCGCTGAGACGTCACGGCGGAAGATTGGCTCAATGAAGAAAAACTCCATACCGAAGCCATTGGTGTGGGCCGTGATCGCGATCTGCGTTCTACCGACGGTTTTTACGTTGACGGGCGTCGATCTCGGGTCGGCGGGGGAGGCTATAGATCCGCGGAGTGTTTCCACGCTTTCCGCCGAGCAACTCAATGACCGGGTCTTTCAATTCGTCTCCGGCCCTTTGACCCACACCCTGCTCGAGTGGAGCGCCTTTTCGGCGGCGATTTTCACCGTGGTGCTGGCCTTTGTTCATTTCCGAATCACGGGCGACGTCACCACGCCGGTGCTCGGCTCAGCGCTGTTTTGCGCCGGTTCGATGGACGCCTTTCACGCCTTGGCCGCCGACCGGCTGATCGAGGCCGCGGCGGATAATCGCGAGTTCATCCCCTTCACGTTGGCCTTGTCGCGCGTTTTCAACGCCCTGATCCTAACGATCGGCGTCACTGTCTGCATGTTCCGTCGGCCGACCTCCCGCGGGGGAAATCTCAGTTTCGTACTTGGGATCAGCTCGTTGTTGGGCATCCTTTCGTACGTCGTGATTCGGCTCTGTGCCGTCAGCAGCCATCTGCCCAAGACGATGTTCCCCGATTTGCTGATCACGCGACCCTGGGATGTGGGTCCTCTGTTCGTCTACCTGCTGGCCGCCGCCGTTGTCTTCCGGCCGTTTCACCGGCGGGAGAGGAGTCTTTTCTCCCATGCCTTACTGCTCAGCATCATTCCCCAGGTGGCCACCCAGCTGCACATGGTTTTCGGTTCGACGGCCTTGTTCGATCACCATTTCAACATCGCCCACTTTCTGAAAATCATCGCCTACCTCGTGCCGTTCATGGGACTGGTCCTCGAATACGTCCGCGCTCACCAAGAGCAAGAGCTGGCTGGGCGTGCGGTTCAAGAGTACGCGAATAGCCTGAAGGCGGCCACCGAGCGCAGCGAGCGTCAGGCCGAAGTTCTCGAGCGCGGAAATCAAGATCTGGCCCGCTCGAATGCCGAGCAGAAAAGGGCTGAGGAGGCGTTGAGCGAAGAGCGGAATCTGTTGCGGACCCTGATCGATCACTTGCCGGACAATATCTTCTTCAAAGACGCCGAAGGCCGGTTTGTTCTTTGCAATCGAGCCCAGGCCGACCTTCTTCGAGTGTCGGGACCCGATGAATTGGTGGGCAAAACAGACTCCGACTTCTTCTCGAAGGAGTTGGCGGAAAAGTATACCGCCGCCGACCAGAGCATTATGCGGTCGGGAGAACCACTGATCAATCGGGAAGAGCCCGTCGCTGACAAGAACGGTAACGAAAGGTGGCTTCTGACCACCAAGGTACCCCTGCGGGATGCGGCAGGCAAGATCATCGGTCTCGTAGGTAACGCGCGCGACATCACCGACCTCAAGCGGGCGCAGCAAGAGCTGCAACGATACCTCACGGAGTTGGAGGAAGCCAAGGCCGTCACCGAACGCCAGGCCGGAGATCTCAGATCCCAGGCGGAAGAGCTGGCCGAGTCGAACGCCGAACTCGAGAAGTTCGCCTATGTGGCTTCGCACGACCTGCAAGAACCGTTGCGGATGGTGGCCGGCTACACCCAGCTTCTAGCCAAGCGATACCGAGGCAAACTGGACACCGACGCCGACGAGTTTATCGCCTACGCCGTGGACGGGGCGACTAGAATGCAGCGGTTGATCAACGATTTGCTGGCCTATTCCCGGGTGGGGCGGGGCAGCAAGGAGCCTGAGGCCACCGACTGTGAAGACGTCTTTCGACGGGCGCTCCGGAATCTAGGCGCAGCCATCGAGGAAAGCGGCGCCTCGGTCACCAACGATCCACTTCCGACGGTCCTGGCCGACGCGACGCAGTTGGGCCAACTGTTTCAAAATCTTGTGGGCAACTCGATTAAGTACCGCGCCGACGACGCACCCCAAGTGAAAGTGTCCGCGCAGGTTCAAGGCAACGAATGGTTGTTCTCGGTACGCGACAACGGAATCGGTGTCGAACCGCAGTACCAGCAGCGAATCTTCGAGGTCTTTCAGCGCCTGCACACGAGCGACGAGCACACGGGTACCGGCATTGGATTGGCCATCTGCAAAAAGATCGTCGAGCGGCATAACGGGCGTATTTGGGTGGAGTCGGCGCCCGAGCAGGGATCAATCTTCTATTTCACTCTTCCGAAAACCGATGCTCCCGGGGAATAACAACATGGAAACGATGAGACCGATCGAGATACTGCTGGTGGAAGACAACCCCGGCGACGTGCGCCTTACCATCGAGGCCCTCAAGGACGGCAAGATCGCCAACAACCTGAACGTCGCGCGCGACGGGGTGGAGGGCCTACGCTTCCTGCGGCGAGAGGGGCCCGATCAGCAGGCGGCGCGTCCCGATCTGATTCTGCTGGACTTGAACTTGCCGAAGAAGAATGGCCGGGAAGTGCTGGCTGAGATCAAAGTTGACCCCGACTTGCGGCGGATCCCGGTGGTGGTGCTGACGACGTCGCAGGCGGACGAGGATGTCTTCAAAAGCTATGACCTGCATGCCAACTGTTACATCAATAAGCCCGTTGATTTCGAGCAGTTTATCCGTGTCGTGCGATCGATTGAAGACTTCTGGCTGACGATCGTCAAGCTGCCGACCAACGGAAGACTGTGAGCGGGGGGCCGGGTCGAGTCCTGCTGATCGAAGACAACCGAGCTCAGGCTCGGCTGATCCGCGAGCAACTGTCCGACGTCAAGACCGGCTCGTTCGGGATGGACCTGGCTGATCGGCTCTCCGAGGGACTCTCGCAACTGGAAAACGGCGACTTCGCGGGAGTTCTTCTGGACCTCTCGCTCCCGGACAGCCAAGGGCTGGAGACGCTGGACGCCGTGCGAGCCAAGGCTCCCGACGTTGCGGTCGTTGTCCTGACGGGTCTGAACGACGAAGCTTTGGGCGCCGAAGCGGTGAAAAGAGGCGCTCAAGACTATCTGGTCAAAGACGCCGCCGATGGTGAGCTAATAGCCCGGTCACTCTCCTACGCCATCGGGCGGCAGCGCCTGGCTACGGAATTGGAAAGCGCCCGGCTCACCCAGCTGGGCCAGCAGGGGAGACTCAACCGACAGTTGGCGGATCGGAATCGGGAACTGGAGGAGTTCGCCTACGTCGCCAGCCATGACCTGCAAGAGCCGCTGCGGAAGCTGATCACCTTCGGCGGGCTGCTGCGCAGGGATCTGGGGGACGACTTGCCCGAGAGGGTCGGCCGACATCTTGACTTTATTACTGACGCCGCCGGGCGGATGCAAACACTGGTACAGGATCTGCTGGCGCTCTCCCGCGCGGGCAAGTCGGAATCCCGGCGCCAATTGGTTGCCATGGACACGTGCATCGACAAGGCGCTTGACGCACTTCAGATGGCCCTCGAAGGCAAGGGCGCCGAGATCCGCCGCGATCCCCTTCCCGAACTGTGGTGCGATCCGATCATGGTTACGCAGCTCTATCAGAATCTCATCGGCAACGCGCTAAAATTCGTCTCCGATAAGCAGCCCATGGTTCGACTGACAGCGGAGCAAGACGGTCAGCGTTGGGTTCTCGGGGTCGCCGACAATGGAATCGGCATCAAGCCGGAATACGGGCAGCCAATCTTCCAGGCCTTCCAGCGGCTTCACGGTCGAAGGGAGTACGAGGGTTCGGGGATCGGCCTGGCGGTCTGCCGAAAGGCGGTGGAGCACCACGGCGGAAAGATTTGGGTGGAGTCCGAGCTCGGTCAGGGAGCGCATTTCAAGTTCACTCTGCCGCAGCGTTCTCCGAAGCAGTGAGGCCCCGGCGCCGGCGGCTATCAGCGGAGGCCATGGTAGCTTTCTCTCACTGCTTCCCAATACGCCTCGCCTAACGCGATTGCTGGATGGGGAGGTAGGCGGCGCCGTAGAGTCCTGCCTGGTTACCCAACTGGGCCTTTTCGATGCGCGTGTTCGTCTGACGATAGGTGTAGGATCGCTTCTTGACTTCTTCAAACATCGCGGGAGCAAACCGGTCCCACCCGGCCAAGACTCCGCCGGCCAGCAGGTAGAGAGGGAAGTTGAAAGCATTGACGAGGTTAGCTAAAGCACGTCCGAGCGCCTCGCCCATGTGCTCGTAGATACGGATGGCTTCGGCGTCCCCGTCTTGCGCGGCTGCGTCGACGAGGCGGGCGGTGACTCCTCCATGAGATTCCGCGAGTTTGGCTAGTGCGGGGGACGAGCCCGCGGCGATCGCTTCTTCGGCCATGCGCCTCACCGCCGTGGCGGAGGCCTCGGCTTCGACGCAGCCGTAGTTGCCGCAGCCGCACAGCGCCCCGTCGTGAGGTTCGACGGTGATGTGACCCAGCTCGCCCGCCATGCCGTCTTGGCCGTGCAGCACCTTACCGCCGCTGATGACGCCGCCGCCGATGCCGGTCCCCAATGTCAGCAGGACCAGGTCGTCGACGTCCCGGCCGGCGCCGAGCCAGACTTCTCCCAGCGCCGCCGCATTGGCATCGTTCTCCAGGATGACCGGGCAGCCAAGCTCGCCCTCCAGCTTATCCCGCAGCGGAAAGTCTTCCCAGCCCGGCAGGTTCGGCGAGGCGACGATGACGCCCTCCTCAAGGCGAATCAAACCCGGCACGCCTATGCCAATGCCCAGCAGCTTGTCGCCGTCGTGGCCGGCCTGCACTTGCCGAATGCCGCCGATGATGTTTGAGGTCACTTTGTCGCGTCCGGCGGCGGCTTCGGTCGAAACTTGGAAGTCTTCGAGGAGGGCGCCGTCGTGCGTGATCGCCGCGGCGCGTAAATTCGTGCCGCCAAGGTCCACGCCAATTGCGAAATCAGCCAAAGTCTTTCGCCTCGTTCAAGGGCGCATCATATCATAAGGGTTGATCGCCGACATGGAGTGTTGCCTTCGGTGTGTTGCTTCCAGGTATTAGATCGGCGGTTTGCGGCGGTGCCAATCGGTGCGTTTCTGAAATTCTTCGCCTATCCGGAGCAGCGTGTGCTCTTCGTGGGGGCGCCCGACGAGTTGGATTCCCAGCGGCAGACGGTTGGCTCCGAATCCGCAAGGTAGCGAGAGAGCGGGCAAACCTGCGAGGTTACTGGCCGCGGATAAGTCGATATTGCCCCGCTCGCCGTCGGGAAGTTCGAGAGGCCGGCCGACATCCAATGGTTCATCCAGGCGAGAGGCGGTCTCTGGAGTCGTTGGCGAGACGATGAGGTCAACCTGTGTGAAGAGCCGGCGAAGTTTCTCTTGGATGATCCGCCGAATCCGCATGGCCCGGAGGTATTCCGATGCTGGGATTGCGAGGCCGGCTCTTAGCCCCGCCTTCTGCCGCTCGTCGGCCAGAGTTTCCAGCCTATCGCCGCGGATCAGGGCCTCGAAGGCACTTGAACCTTCGGCCGAGATGATGACTTCCGCAACGTCGCCGTAGGGCAGCTGGGGCAGAGAAATCGGCTTGAACTTCAGCTTCATCTCCCGGAACACGTCGAGCGCGTCTTGGAAACCGGGACGGGAAGCCGCGTGTGCCCAATGCCGGAAATCGATATCCGAGAAGCCGACGCGCAGCGTGTCGAGAGCAGGTTTCGTTTGGCTTCGATAGTGAAAGTCGCGCCCCGAGGACGAAGGGTCTTGGGGGTCGTTGCCGGCTATCGCCTCTAACACCAGCGCACAGTCGACCGCCGAGCGGCACATCGGCCCCAGCTTGTCCATGGTCCAGGAAAGAGGCATGGCCCCGTGCCGGCTCACCAAGCCGTAGGTAGGTCGCAAGCCCGTGATTCCGCAGTAAGAAGCGGGGGTGGTGATGGATCCCCAAGTCTCCGAGCCTATAGCGAAGGGGACCAGACCAGCCGCGACTCCGCTGCCGGGTCCGCTGGAGGAGCCGCCTGACCAGTGATCGGTGTTCCAGGGGTTAAGTCCCGGTCCGTGCATCGATGCCGTGGCGTAGCGATAACCGCCTGCGCCGGCCAGCTCAACCATCGCCAACTTGCCGACGAGGACCGCCCTGGCCGCCGCCAACTTGCGAATGAGGGTGGCGTCGTAGTCGAATTGCTGGTGGCGATATGGCTCGGCGCCCCACGAGGTGGGGGTACCTTTTGTGGCGAGAAGGTCCTTCACGCCGCAGGGAATGCCTTGCAGGGGGCTTTCGATGCGACCGGCCCGAAAAAGGGTGTCCGCCTGATCGGCTTGCCGCAGGGCCGGCTCTTCGAAGAGGTGTGCCAAGGCGTTATATCGCGGGCCGAAGCGACGTAGGCGGTCGAGATAGGCCAGGGTCAGCTCCCGCGACGAGAATTCCTTCTTGGCGAGACCGGACGCTAGATCCGTGATCGATTCGAACAAGGCAGCCTCCCTCAAGGATGAAACATGAAGGCAGGCTCGGTGTCGAAGGGAACTTCGAACCGCGCCAGCGTATTGACGCGGCGGCCCAATCTCATTAGGGCGGACGCAAGTTCGGAGTCTGTCGTGCGTTCGCGCTCGGTTGGGGGAGCGGTCTGCTGAGCGGCAGCGGAGCCGGCGGCCGCTGCTGATAGCGTCGCCGCGAACGTTCTGCGTGAGATGGTGGGTTTGGCCATCGAGAGCCTCCGACGGTTTTCGAGCGGGGCGGAAAGATTGCGCGCCCCGCGAGTTGCGATGCCGTGAGTAAGATACCACAATGGCAACTCGGCTTTATGCTGCGCGCCTACCTACTGGTGTATCCATTTTTGTGTCTCTACGTTTTGTTGGGGACCGTGCTTTTCGTCCCGCTGACCTGGATCACGCGGGACATCCGCGCGATCTATTCGGTGGCGAGGACAGGCGTACGATTGGGCTTGTGGCTTTCAGGGGTCAAGGTGAAGCTAGTGCACCCGGAATACGCCTTCGAACATCCCAGCTGTGTCTATGTGAGTAACCATGTCAGCAACCTTGATGCTCCTGCTCTCTTCATGGTTCTGCCCCGCGTGGCCTTCCTCCTCAAGCAGGAGTTGGAACGCATTCCTTTGCTCGGGTATGTGATGGGTCTAGGAGGGTTCATTTACGTGCATCGCAAAGACCGCAATTCCCGACGGATGGCTCAGCAGGAAGCTGTGGCAAGGCTGCGTGAAGGAATCTCTGTCATTATTTTCCCCGAAGGCACGCGGAGTCGAGACGGGGAATTGCTACCTTTCCGCCCGGGTCCGTTTACGATTGCGATCGAGGCTCAAACGCCGATCGTTCCGGTCACAGTTCACGGTAGCCGCCAGCTCATGCCCAAGGGCAAGCCGACCGTGGCACCCGGCGAAATTGCGCTCGTGTTCCATCCGCCTGTGCCGACGGAGGGACTCGGCCCCGAGGCGCGGGGAAACTTGATGAAACGGATACGTCAGACGATGGAGGACGCTCTTTAGAGCCAAAAATCTTTCTTGCAGGAAAGCATGTGCGACGAGCCGTCAAGAACGACAGCACAAGGATCGAGAGTTTGTCGAAGCAGGGGATGAAATTTGAAGCCGCGGTGGCGACCGCCAAAACCCCTGTGCCAGCCGTCCGTTGTTGAGCGGTCAGTTTCGTCAGTTCGGCTGCGTATATTTAGAAGCCAGGTGGACGATCGAGAACTTCGGGCACGGCATGCCGTGCCCCTACATTGCCAGGCACGCAACAGATCTCGCGGGGCACAGCATGCTGCGCCCGCCTGCCCTCCTCCACATGCCGTATCAGCCTGGACTCCTCCGCGGGGAGGAGCTCGTCCGACACGGCAAACACATTGCCATGTCTTGGCGAAGGAGTAATGAGTCGTGTAGCGCGGGGCTGAGCGGTCGTTTTGCCCAGACCCGCGGCTTTTTTGTTCGCTTTCGTGAGACATGGCTCCAATCGGCTTTTTGCTCGACCTCTCGACCTTTGGACCCATAGGCCGCGGGTCTCGGACGGTCGCTTCATTTCATACGCCGGATTTCAGCCGATGTAGTACCATCGAACTGATGTTGAATTGAGCTAGCTCGTGGCAAAAGTAAACGTCGCGAAAAATCGGGTACAGCCAGCCAATTCGCTTCAGGCGAAGTGCTTTGTTTCAAGGGCCATGACGGGGGCGAATTGGTGGCAGTCCCCATTTTTCTCTCCCCCGCGACTTTCACCACGGGCTGCTAGCTATAGGGTGCGGATATGATACGTCTCGATGCCGATCGTCCGGTTCAATTCTGTGACGGGCTGCGTCGTCGTGATTTCCTTCATGCGGGATCGTTGGCTTTCCTGGGGCTTGGCCTTCCTCAGTTTCTTGGTCTGAAGGCTTTAGGCGCAGTCGACAAAGGCAAAAAAGACATTAACTGCATCTTTTTGATGCTCGTAGGCGGTCCTTCTCAGCTCGATACTTGGGACCCCAAGCCTGACGCGCCCGCCGAAATACGCGGTCCTCACAGGCCGATCAAGACCAATGTCCCTGGGATGGAGATCTCCGAGATCTTCCCGCGCATGGCGAAGCACGCCGACAAGTACGCTCTCATCCGCAGCTGCTATCACACGGCACCGGCGGTCCACGATACCGGACACCAGATGATGCAGACGGGCCGGCTTTTCCAAGCCGGCGTCGAGCATCCCCACTACGGCTGCGTGCTTTCGTACCTCAAAGGCTCCAAAGGCGACGTGCCGTCCCACGTCTTGCTGCCGAAGCCGATCGGACCCACGGGCGGCAACATGCCCCACGGGCAAACGGCGGGTTACCTGGGCAAGCGCTACGACCCGTTTGTGCTCAACGCCGATCCCGCGGCTCCCGGTTTCAAGGTACCCGACCTATTACCCCCCGATTACATGTCGGCGCTACGGGTTGACCGGCGTAAGAACTGGCGCGCCATGGTCGACAAGACCGTCAGCAAGTTTGAGACGTCACAAGACGCTCGCCTGCTCGACGACACCTTCCACCGGGCCTATACCCTGATGACGTCTCAGAAGGCGCGGGCGGCCTTCGAACTGCACCGCGAGGCGGAGGAAGTGCGCCGCCGATACGGTGTGAACCGTTTCGGCCAGGGATGCTTGCTGGCTCGACGGCTCATCGAGGCAGGCGTAAGGTTCGTGACGGTGAACATGTTTGAGACCGTCTTCGACGAGATTACCTGGGACATTCATGGCTCGCCGCCCTTTAGTCCGATTAGCGCTATCAAAGACCTCTGCGGCCCGATGTTCGATAATGCCTTCACCTCTCTCCTGGAAGATCTCCACGACCGAGGCCTGCTCGAGGAAACCATAGTCTTCGCCGTCGGCGAGTTCGGACGCACGCCCAAGATCAACCCGGCCGGAGGACGCGACCACTGGCCGCAGGTGTGGACGGCCATCATGGCCGGCGGAGGCATTCAGGGCGGTCAAGTGATCGGTGCGTCCGACGACCAGGGCGCATTCCCGAAAGATCGCCCCGTGTCGCCGCCGGAAATGGCGGCTACCGTCTACCATGCGTTGGGCATCAAGCTCGACCAGGAACTGCCCGGCGCTCAGGGTCGACCGATTTCCGTCGTCGACAGCGGCGCGGAACCGATCCACGAACTGTTTTCGTGATTTGAAGCGTAAGTCGGCTTATCTGCCGGTCAGCCATCTTGGAGCCCTTGTCTCAGGTCTACGCCGGCTACGTCATAGCCGGCTAAGTAGCTACTTCTAAGGAAGCTATGAAGCGGGAAGATGCTGCCTAGGTGCCACTCGACGCCGCAACGAGGTTTGCATAAGCGGAAGGGGGTTGGGCTGGGACACTGAAAGCTCTTGATTTACGTGCCCTCTGCAACCACCTGGTGGCCGAGTCGGGCGCAAACCCCTGAGATCAATCCCATTGACAAAGCTTATGAGACCGACTACCATTGTTCACTTCCCAAGGGAACGAAATGTCAACTGTTAAAGCAATACTGACTGATATTCAGTTCTGGGTCCCGGTCATCGTGCTAGCGGCGGGCATTGTGCTTCTAGCCTATGTCGCCGAAAGTTAGTCAGGATTCCCAGCTATTTATTCAGAGAACAATTGGGGACAAAGACCGACAGTCTTCGGCGAAACGCTTCCCTGTCTCTGCACACCCTGGGTGTATTGTGCGGATTAGCTGGAGGGGTGTGGATGGGTGCGGCGGAAGCACCCACCAAGTTTGTTACGGCGGGCGTTACGCCTATCCTGGTTTCCTTGGGCATGGTCGGCGGCGTCTTTGTGGCTCGCTGGACGCTGCCCACGGTTCTCAAGGGAACGGGATATGTGTTTCACGATCTTCGCGAGAAACCTCATCTCATCGTTTGGGCTTTGCTGGCGGGCGCGCTTTGGGCTGTGGCCAATAGCCTATCTGTTTTCGCGGTTCGCGATGTAGGGCTGGCCATTGCCTTTCCGCTGTGGAATACGGACAGCCTAGTCGGGCTTCTTTGGGGATGGCTTTTCTTCCGGGAGCTGCGCGGTGCCGGATCCGCCGTAAAGGTGAAAGTACTGGGAGGAAGTATCACCATCATTTTGGGAGCGATCCTGCTGGGTTACGCTTCGTCGCTGCGTACCGCTTATGAAGCTCAACAGAGCGCAGCCGGGATCATCGCGTCGCTCGGAGCGTCGGTCGTCTGGGGAACGATGTTTTTGCCTTATCGCAAGGCCTATATCAGCGGCATGAACCCGCTCTCGTTCGTAACCATCTTCACCGTGGGTGAGCTGATTACCATGGGGTCGCTGGCCCTCGTGTTTCACGGCGGGATGGAGCCTCTGATCCGGGACATCGTCGTCGCGCGTAAGGCTTTCTTTTGGCTGTTTCTTGGCGGATTCTGCTGGGTGGTCGGCGACTTGTTCGCAAATTACGCCGCAAAGTACGTAGGGATCGGCCGCGCTGCTCCGCTGATGAACACGAACCAGCTTTGGGGCTTGGCCTGGGGTGTGCTGGTGTTCGGAGAGTTTGCCGGCCAAAGCGGTACGGCCCAGGCCGTCACTATCGGCGGCTCCCTGATCGTAGTCGTGGGAGCCGCGGCCATCAGCTCGGCGGTCGCGCCGGAAGCGGAGCAGGCCTCCCGCCGCCTTGCGACACTCCGGGAATGTCAGCGCTACGGCTTGGACGTCGAGCGAGTGGAGGCCTCCATGGCGGGGACCGACCCGCTGACTGACGAAGCACCCGGCCACCGTTGGTGGGACGCGGTGATCGTTGCAGCGGCCCTGGGGATTTTCGTCTTCCTGGCGACGGTTACGGAACGCCCTCCTTTTGCGTGGGATCAGGGGTGGGCTGCCGGCTTGTTCATCGCCATGCTAGCAGCGCTTTTCGGCGGCGGTTACTTGCTTTGGAAGAAAACACGGTTCTCTTAGGGTGGATTCCCTCTTAAGAAGGTTCTCCTCCCCGTGAACAACAAGCTCCGGCTCTTGGTGGTTCTCTCAGGCATCCTCTGCCTCACCGCGCCGGCGTATTCCGTTCCCTCGCTCGCCATTCTTCCCGCAAGTGTTCAACTCACCGGGCCCGAGGCTCGGCAATCGGCTGCTTGTCGAGCCGCGGAATCCGAACGTACCGCGCGGAGGGCAAATTCCGATCACGGTATTGGCATCCCGCGGGAATGACTTCGACGGGCCAATCCAGGTCACCGTCGAAGACCTGCCTCCCGGTGTGAGCGTAGCCGAAGGCGTCATCCCGCCCGGCCAGGCATCCACGACCCTGCTCGCCGCCGCCCTGCCCGGAGCCGAACTGGAACGCGCGGTTCCCTTCAAGGTCAGGGCTACGGCTGACATCGCCGGCCGTCGGGTTGCCCGCTGGGCCGCGCCCGAGGATAACCTCAAGTTCATCTCCCTTTCTCCTCCCGCTGACGTCGAACTTGCCGCCAATGCTCGGGAGATCGTCCTCGCGCCGGGCGAAGATATCGAGATCACCGTGAGCGCCGAGATCCCGTAGCGCATGGCTGGGCGGTCGTTTTGCCGAGACTTGCGGCCGTTGGCTCCACAACGCCGCGCGCCCAGCCGGTCACGCCACTTCCCAAATTCCATTCCCCTCATTCCACCGCACTTACCGTACCTGACCCCTTGTAACCGGGTAATGCCGCCTTATCTTGGAATCGGAGCCCCTGCTCTCAGGAAAGGAACCATAACCATGGCCACACGCACCCACATCAAAGCCAACGGCAACAACGCCAAGAAATCCACCGGACCGCGCACTAAGCAAGGCAAATCCCGCGCGGCGAAGAACGCCCTCAAACACGGACTCCTCGCCCGCGATACCGTACTGCCCGGCGAGGACCCCGCCGACTTCGACAGCCAACTCGCCGCCCTCGAAGCCGACATCCTGCCCGCCAACTCTCTCGAATTCGAACTCGTCCGCCAGATCGCAGACTCGCAATGGCGCATGCGCCGCCTCACGCGCTTGGAGACCGGCTTCATCGCCGCTGCCGTCGACCGCGCCCGCCGCCACGCCAAAAAGCACCGCCCCGACACCTTGCGCCCCGGCTACGACGGCGAAACCTTATTGTTAGGCTCAGCGATGCTCGATCAGACCCAGGCCCTCGTTCACCTGGCTCGCTACGACGGACATCTCAGCCGCCGCTTCTTCCGCGCCGTCAAGCAACTGGCCGACCTGCGCCGCGACGAGCGCAAGGCCGACGAGGCTCGTTCCTCCGCCGGCTCCTATAGCCCCACCGCTCCCTACCGCGGCCCATACGTGCCGGCCCAGGCCCCGCCGCCGATCGACACTCCCAACCCCACGGCCGGCCGCATCGGCTTCCGCGCCAGTGGCGACTCCGCCCCGCCGGCCGGTCTCTCGAAAAGGGGCGGCAACAGCCGCCTCCCCCAGGGCGCGGGCCCGCCGGCTGCAGGGTCTGTGAAGCGCGTCGGGAAATCTGTTGTGGCGCACGCCTCTCGGCGTGCCGTGTCGCCATTCGTGGCGACATCGAGTTCCAGAAAGCACCCTTCCACAGACCCCTCCCGCCGCGGTCTCAACCCTCACCAACCGAAAATGACCAAACAAACCCAATTTCTACGAACCCCCGTGGAATCAATGCCTTACAGGGAGATAGCTGGTGGGCGCGCCGCCCCGGGCGGCGGGCCGATGGCAGTACGATCCCCCGCTGAAACCCGCATGGCGTGGACGATGCGGTGAAGTAGACCTGCGAGCAAGGCGAAACCGATGGCCCTAGGTGAACCCGAACCGTTGGCAAGAATACGCGCCGAGCGGCCTGTAATCCCGCGGCGGAGATGAAATGAGGAGGCTCTCGATTCTGTTTTAATGGATGCATGCCGCTCGCCCTGGCCGGATGGCTGCTGTTGACCAGCCTGCTGGGATCACCCCTCTCCGCTCGCGTCGTGCGCGTCGAGGTCCACGACCGCGAACTGGTTTTGAAGGGCCGAGCCTTTGGGCTCGCCGGAGCGTACGAGAAACTGGCGGGGAAGGTCTTTTTTTCCGTTGACCCATCCAACCCGGCTAACCGCATCATCACCGACATGGATAACGCCCCCACGAACCCCGCGGGCCGGGTGGAATTCTCGGCCGACTTCTATCTCCTCAAGCCCCGCAATATCGCCCGCGGCAACGGCGCGCTGCTGCTCGGCATCCCGAACCGTGGCCGTAAGACATCGCTAGGGCATTTCAACTTGGCTCCCGGAAGCAGCGACCCCCAAAAGGAAGCCGACTTCGGGGACGGGTTTCTGCTTCGCGAGGGCTACACGTTGGTTTGGATAGGCTGGCAATTCGACCCTCCGCGCCGGCAGGGCCGCATGCGCCTCTACCCGCCGACAGCCCAACAAGGGGGGCTGCCCATTCGGGGACTCGTGCGCAGCGATTTCGTGGTGCAACAGCGGGAATATGACCACCTCCTCTCTGACCGGCAGCACATCGCCTACCCGGTGGCCGACCCCGAGGCTCCGCAAAACGTGCTCACCGTGCGAGAGGGGGTCGAGGCGCCGCGTCACACCATCCCTCGCTCCCAGTGGGAGTTCGCCCGCTTACAGGACGGCAAGCCGACAGCCGACAGAACTCGAGTCTATCTCCAAGCAGGGTTCGAGCCGGGCAAGATTTACGAGGCCGTCTATGTATCGGAAGGACCGCCCCTGGTGGGTCTAGGGCCGGCCGCCGTGCGCGACTTGGCCTCATTTCTAAAGTACGAATCATCCGACGCGCTCTCGATTCCCGAAGGCGCGATTGACCGCGCGCTGGGCTTTGGCGTCTCCCAGTGCGGGCGCTTCTTGCGAACATTCCTCTATCACGGATTCAACGGTGATGAGGCCGGACGCCGGGTTTTCGACGGTGTCGTCGCCCACGCCGGCCGAGGCAGCTTCAATCATCGCTTTGCTCAGCCTTCCCGTGACGCCCATCCCTACATGAATTTCTTCTACCCCACCGACATCTTCCCTTTCACCGACGTAGAACAGATCGATCCCGAAACCCGTATTTCCGACGGCATCCTGACGCACAATATGAAGCCGGAGTTCATGCCCAAGGTCTTTTACAGCAATTCCTCCTATGAATATTGGGGGCGGGCGGCGTCTCTGATTCACACCACCCCGGATGGGAAGCGCGATGCGCCCCTCATGGAGAATGTCCGCATCTACCTGTTCGCGGGAAGCCAGCACGGACCGGCGGCCTTTCCTCCCCAAATCACCATCGGCCAACAGCGAGACAACCCGCTCGACTTCCGCTGGTCGCTCCGCGCTTTGCTGAAGGCTCTCGATCGCTGGGTGGACGAGGGCGAACTGCCGCCCGCGAGCCGATATCCGCGCCTCGACGAGGGGTCCCTGGTTCCCGCCGAGAAATTAGGCTTTCCCGAGATACCGGGCGTCAACTTCTCCAGCCGTGTCCATCGGGCCTATCGAGCGGACTATGGCCCCCAGTTCGCCGACAAGGGAATCGTCGGCCGGCAACCGCCCAAGATCGGATCCGCGTTTCCGATCCTGGTCCCGGCGGTTGACTCTGACGGGAACGAGACGGCCGGGATCAGGCTGCCCGAGCTGGCCGCCCCTCTCGCTACCTATACAGGCTGGAATCTGTTCAACGCCCGCTCGGGGCCAACCGACGAAATCTCCAGCATGGCCGGCTCCTACGTTCCTTTCCCGCTAACCCAAGCAGAGCGCGGAAAGACTGGCGATCCTCGACCGTCGATCGAGGAAAGGTATGAAAGCCGGGAGCAGTACCTCGGCCTGGTGAGCAACGCCGCTCTCGAGTTGATCGAGCAAGGTTATCTGCTGGGCGAGGACCTCCCTGCGATTCTGCGGAGCGCCCGTCGGCACTGGGAGGATTTGATGCGGCGGCGGACGCCGGCGAGATAGCCGGCGGCGGCGGGGATTCCCGCCCCGGCAACGAACCTGTCGGTTTTCCTCCGGGTCCCAGACGGCGAGTGACGCTTTCAGCTGCATGGTCTTGGCGTTCTGCCTGATTTGTCCCCAGGCGGAGTGGTTCTGGGCGTGGGCCCATGCCCAAAGGCCGGGCAGGAGTACGGCCATCATGGCGATCAGTGCCGCTTTCGCCGTCGCGGGCATCTCTTCGAGAAGCCGAAAACAACTTCTCTGGTAGGATAGCAGCGCCGTTCAACTCCGGCGGACCGGCCGGGTGTTACTCGAAAACTGCTGTGGGACCGAACCCTCCCGAACCTTCCACTCACCATCGCGGGCGGCAATGGCTGCTAGCCCTCGGCCTTCACCGCCGAGAGCTGCGCGCCTGGGCGATGTACGACTGGGCCAACTCGGCCTTTGTGACGACGATCATGGCCGCAGTGCTGCCCGTCTACTACCACGAGGTCGCGGCCGTCGATCTGCCCCCGAACGTACGTACCGTTTATTGGGGGTACACGCAGACGATAGCTCTGGTCATCGTCGCCTTGCTTTCACCCGTCTTAGGGGCCGTCGCCGACTACTTGGGCGCGAAAAAGAAGTTCTTGGCTTTCTTCGCCGGTATGGGGGTCTTCGGCTCGTTCTTGCTGTTTTTTGCCGGAGAGCGGGAATGGCTTTTCGCCTCCATCGCGTTTATCATCGGCAACGTCGGGTATGCCGCCGGGGAGGTCTTTTACGAGTCCATGCTGCCTCACATTGCGCGGCCCGAAGAAGTGGACCGTGTCTCGACGGCGGGCTACGCGGTCGGCTACATCGGTGGCGGACTGCTTTTGGCCCTACAGCTCGGTTGGATCACCGCTCCTCAGACGTTTGGATTCGAAGATGCCTCGCAGGCTTCCAGGATGGCCTTCGCCAGCGTGGCGGTGTGGTGGGCCGCTTTCACGGTTCCGATTCTTCGACGGGTCGCGGAGCCCGATCGGCAGCCGGCCGGAGGTGATGGCTCCAGGCGTGCCTTGCGCACGGGGTTCACGCGTGTCCTCGAGACTTTCCGTCAAATTCGCCGGCACCGGCAAGTGTTCCTGTTTTTGATTGCTTTTTGGTTCTATAACGACGGCATCAACACCATCATCAAGATGGCAACGATCTACGGCGCGGAAATCGGCATCGGACGCACCCATCTGATCGGCGCGCTCTTGCTGGTCCAGTTCCTGGGGATTCCCTGCACCTTCGCTTTCGGGAGACTTTCCGGTTCGCTGGGAACGAAAAACGGCATCTACGCGGCCTTGGGGGTCTACACTGCGATCTCGGTCTTGGGCTATTTCATGACCGAACCGTGGCACTTCTGGGTGTTGGCTTGCGGCGTAGCGGCGGTCCAGGGGGGAAGCCAGGCGCTGAGTCGATCACTGTTCGTGGGGCTGATCCCGCTTCGGAAATCAGCGGAGTTTTTCGGTTTCTACAGTATCAGCGGCAAGTTCGGGACCATCGCCGGGCCTTTCCTCTTCGCGCTCGTCAGCCAACTCGCCGGCGGAAGCCGCCTCAGCATCCTGGCATTGATTGTCTTCTTTCTCGGCGGGATGCTTTTGCTTAGACGAGTTGACGTCGAAGCCGGCCGCCGTGCCGCCCTAGCGGAAGATGCGCGGCTTGAAACCGGAGGCTAGCCCAGCGCCCAGCCAAGCTGGACGTTGGACTCTTGGGGCAAGCGCGGTCGGATCCGAGGCACGCTATGGCCCCGGTTGCCAGAGACGCTTGAGTCTGTCCCAGGCAGAGGGTCTCGATTCTTGCAGTGGGGTATAGGAAGCTTCCGAACTCGGCTCCGTGGAAACTTCCAACGGCGGCTCCAGCTCCTCAAAGGAACGAATCTGTAAGCGGACCTGGTGCTCCTCGGCGACCTCGCCCCCAGGAGCCTTCCCACGGAAATAGTCCGGCTGCCAGGGGGCGACTTTTTCCTGGTGCAGTCCTCGCTTGAGATCCTCAAAAAGGACCTTTTTCTCCGCGACCAATTGTCGGCGAGCTTCCGCCCATTTGCGGTGGCCCTCTTCCAACTCACGGTCTGACTCGATGTTGCGGATCTGGGGCCGAAAGGCCTCCACCTGGCCTCGCCGTTGGGGGACGATCATGCAGATGGGTTCATCTTTGTGAAACTTCACTTTCCATGAGGGGCGGGTGAGCTTCCAATTCATCGTGAAGGTGGCTACCGCCCAATCCGTTTCGACAATTCCGTCGAGGGGGCTGGCCCCGTCTTTGAGCCAGTTCGTCGGTCCGCGGACCAGCAGGTTGTAGCCCGCGGGAGTTCGAAACAGATAAGGAATTTGCCACGTCAGGATGCCATGACCGAAGAGGTTGCGGACAAATTTGGACTCTCGGCCCGCGGGATATTTGATCTCGAGACTGTCTTGGTGGGGTCTGCCGGTCCAAACCACCTCGAAGTCGCAATCGTTCAAGACAAACCAGCCCATCTCGTTGGCGATCCGAAGCGGCAAGCAACGGTATGCTCCGTTGTAGTGCCAATCCATCCAATCGCGCTCTTCAGAAGCCGGTACGATCTTCATCGTCACGGGTTTCAGGCGGTAAGCGGTGAGCGTCAACGGCTCGGCGGAGTGAGTGCTGGCCGCGGCTGCGGATTCATACGAACCCGGCGCGACTTCCGCTTTCTGAAGCTTCGGTTCTGGCATTTTTTTGACTCCGTCTACTTCAAAAGGAGATCTTCAAACCGACTTGCCCGATTCGCGGGTCCTTCGCCTGGGTAAAGGCCCCAAAACGAGGATCCCGGAAGACAAAGGACGGCAGATTAAGCCTCGCGTTGTTAAAAATATTGAAGAACTCCCAGCGAAGCTGGACGTTGAACTCTTCGTGCCGGAAATTCTTGAAGAAGCCCATGTCCCAGGTCCACTGCCTCGGACCGCGGAAGACATTCTTCCCCTGCGCCGCGAAGGTGTTGACGGCAGGGAGGGCAAAGGCAGCCGGGCTGAGGAAGGGTTCACAAAACGAGAACCCCGCACACTTTCCAGGACCACTTTGGTAGGGATCCACACCCTCTAGGACGACGGCCCGCTGGCTGCTGAGGCCGGTCCTCATAGAGTCGGCTCCCGCAAGAACCGTAAAGGGGGCGCCTGTCTGAACGCTGAGAATGCCGGTTAACTCCCATCCACCGAGCAAGAGGCTGCCGACCACGCCCGACGTGGGTGGGCCGGGAAGGTCCCACACGTAAGACGCCACGAAACGGTGTCTTCGGTCGAAGTCGGACGGTCCGCGGTTGTACGGTCGCAAGAAGGGGTGATTGAATGGGAGAGGCGCGACGTTCCGAGCGAGAAGACCGTTCTCCGCCTCGTTGAAGGCTTGATCATCGATGCTGTGACTCCAGGTGTAGTTGGTTAACAGGCTGAGGCCGTCCAGCCAGGCGGGTCCCCTCGAGAAGCGCTTCTCAAGAGTGGCCTGCAGGGAGTGATAGCTGGAGTTCTTCGAGCTGCTCTGCATGCCGATCGATGAGTATCCCGGGAAGAGGCGGCGGGCATCCACCCGGCCCGTGAGTATCGTATTGTCCGCCGGGTTAAGCTCCAGCCCCCGGCCCATGAGATGGCTCCCGTGGGAAGCTACGTAGGCAGTTCGCAGGAGATAATCAGACGACAGTTGGCGCTCGAGGGTGAGATGCCAGTGGTAGATGATCGGCGTGACAAATTTTTTCTTCGGATCGTAGCCGGCTACCACCGTTGGGCTGGGAAACAGAGCGTCCACGACTGGCGCGGTGGACAAAGGAAAAGGATTCGTGGCCTCCCGGAAGGGGTCGCTAAACGGCGCTTCCGGTTGGTTCATCCTCAACGTCGCACCCCAGGGAGCGCTTTGAAAAACCCCGCCTTGCTGTTGCAGGGGCACGCGCTGATTATAGAAAACGCCCGCCCCGCCCCGAAGGCTTGTCTTCCCGTCACCGCTCAGGTCATAAGCGAAGCCTACACGAGGCGCCAGATTGTTCCAATCAGCGCGGTGACCGTGTTCGGGAATTCCCGCATCTCCCCGAAAAAATAGCCCTGGCGGAGCGTTCACGAACTGCCGCGACGTTTCGCCGGCTCGGAATCGGTCGGGATCGAATACATGAAACTTCGCGCCGCGTTCCTGCAACGGAAGTAGCGGATCCCATCGAAGCCCAAAGGTGAGACTGAGCCGCCGGCTCACGCGGAAGTTGTCCTGGAAATACAGGCTGGGAATATTCACAACGTTGCTCTTGATCCCGGCGGCGTTCTGTTGAAAGCGCCAAGGCTGTCCCAACAGGAAACTTGCGAGGGGCGATCTCGTCGTGAGTCCTAGAAAAATCCATTGCCCGCCCGCCAGGAATTGAGTTTTTTGGTCCAACAACGAACGCTGGTAACGGCCGCCAAAGGACATGTTGTGCCGGCCGGAGATCCATTTCACACTGTTGCTCAAGGAAAAGTTCCGCCGAAGCAGAGTCAGACGGTCAGATGCTAGTGTGGCGAAGAAACCTGAGACGATCGTCCGCACACCGGACAATCCCTCGGGGTTGTACATGCGCGCCCCAAGGTCGACGGCGTTGGGCGCGTCGGGCGGCCCGTCCCGGTTGGTGATATAGCGGGAAAAGCCGAAACTGAAATCATTGATCAACTGGTGGGAGAAGATATGAGTTTCCCGCAGTTGCAGTTGCTGGACGCGGTCTTCCGCGGAATTTGTGAACAGCAGGAAGTTCCGGCCGTCCCAATTGGATCGGTCCACAAAATCATCGAGAAAATGGCGGATGAAAAGCGTGTCACTGCTTCCGAACTGATGGTCCCCGCGTAGCAGAATCTCGTTGAAGTCCCGGCTGCTAGGCTGGGGCACAAAAACGAGCCCGTTAGCGCCCCCCGGGGGGAGGAAGCTCAATAGCTCGACAGAGACGGGATCACGACGACTCAGGGGAATGAGATTCCCCGGAAAAGGCGCGCCGGTGAGCGGATCGGTCACCGCTTGGGGAGACGACGAGAAGTCGCCCTGTCGGTTCGCATCGGTGGGGACAATCGCATTAAGCGCGTTGTCCTGCGTTCTTGTACGGGTACCTTGATATCCCAAGAAAAAGAATGTCTTATCGCGGCCCCTGTAAAGGCCCGGGATATGGACGGGACCACCGAAGGTTCCGCCGAACTGCGTCCGCTTCAACGGATCGCGCTCAGCCGCAAAAACGTTGCGGGCGTTGAACACCTCGTTGCGGTGAAAGGCGAAGACATTGCCGTGAAACTCGTTCGTGCCGCTCTTGCTGACCACGTTAACGACTGCGCCGGCGTTCGATCCGAACTCGGCGCTGTAGTTGCCGGTCTGTATGCTGAACTCTTGGAGGGCGTCAGGCATGGGGAAAGGCGCGTTGACCTGCGTCAACGTATCGTGATGCACTCCGCCGTCGAGGTTGTAGCTGATTTGGTTCTGGCGCGCACCGCTGGCCGAGATCGCCAGAGATCCCGGGAACTGCACGGTGCCGTCTCTGATGGTACCCGCGGCCGGCGCTTCATAGGCCCCCGCCACCAGCAAGGTCAGTTCAGCCGCGTTGCGGCCTTCCAGTGGAAGATCAACCAAGCGGCGCCTTTCGATGACCTGACGGAGAGTCGCCGTCACGACGTCAACCTGTGAGACGTCCCCCTCCACCGTGATTTGCTCGGTCACAGGGCCGACTTCTAGGCTAAAGTCCAGCCGAACATTCTGGTCCGCCGAGAGAATGATCCCCGAGTGGGCCACCGGAACGAAGTTGTCATGTTGGGCGGAAACCCGATAGCGCCCAGGCGGCAGCAGCGGAACGGCGTAACGGCCTTTCGCGTTGGAGGTTGTTTTTCTCTCCAGGCCGGTCTCTCGCCGGGTGACGATGATGCCGGCCGCGGGGATCGCCGCTCCCGTCGGGTCGGTGATCGTGCCGGCAATCTGAGCAGTCTGCGCCCACGCGACGGCTAGGCCCATCACAAAAAGTGACGCCAATCTTACTGCGGGACGGAAGAAGAACATGCGGCTGTTTTTCGCTTTTTGGGTCAAGTCATTTCACCTGACCCGTTCGCTGTCACCGGTGCAGAGCATTTTCTAAACTACACCGAGGGATTTTGTGGCTTCTTCTTAGGCCCTCTGGCTGTTGCCCACGCCCACTGGCAGTGACCCCTCTCACTGCTCCAAACGGTACAAAGCCATCATAGCGAAAAAGTTCAAGTATACACCGAACTATATTCGTTCGCCCACAAATTTGCAAGAGTTTTACACAATTGTTTAACGGGGTTTTCTCGGTAAAGTTTAGCAAATAACAAAGTTTAACGGGGCAGGAATGAAAATGCGGCGGCAGCCGATAGAGTCCCGCCGACCACTATGGGATTCCCGGCCTCGCCAGTCGCCCAGCCCGGCGTCACAGCGCGACGCGCTTGCCGGTAGGCCGAGACAAGAGGACGGCCGGCTACGACTACCATCCGGAGGAGTTTTTTCAGGGAGGAGACGGTTGCTTGTTCAGCTCTCAACCGCTCTGCGATTCAGCCGCGCCCGCGGCGGGCCGGCGTGAACCAACCCGAGCGGGACCTGTGTTTTCCACTGCGATCCGGCTGAACTTATCGGGGTTGCGATCCGCGGTCACTGAATCGTAAGCATTCGCTGGATGGCGGCTTGGGCCTTTTCGCGGATCTCGCCGTCCACAATGACCTCTATGCGATCGTCTTGAAGCGATCCCAAGAGTTTCTCGAGGGTGTTCATCTTCATGTACTCGCAAACCGCGTTTTCCGACACCGGGTGAAACGTCTTTTCCGGTAAGGCGCGCCGCAGCCGGTAGAGCATGCCCGTCTCCGTGGCCACGACAAATTCCTGGTTCGCTGAACTCTCCGCGTGACGCAGCATGCCCGAGGTGGAGAGATAATAAGCCCGCTTGTAAGGCGAGGCGCCATGGACCGTTTTCGACAAGCAAGAAGATGAGCAGCCGCACTCGGGATGAATCAGCAGGTCCGCGTCCGGATGACGGTCGAACGCCTCTTCAATCGCCCTTTCCCCAATCTTCGCGTGAACGTGGCAGGCGCCGTCGTAGAGGTCTACGCGCCCTGGGTCCACGTCGGTCTGGGACAGGGCAACGGCTCCCAGATACTTGTCCGGCAAGAATAAGATGCGTTGCCCAGGGTGGCCGCGAGCCGCGTGTTCGAGCACCTGGGCAGCGTTTCGGGAGGTACAAATGTAATCGCTCAGCGCCTTCGTCCGGGCGTCGGTGTTGATATAGGAGACGACCACGCCGCCCGGGTTTCGATCGACCCATGCCGTAATGCGCAAATGTTCGATCGACTCCACAAGCGAACAGCCTGGTTTGTCCGGCATGTACACTTTCGAACGATCCCCGACGATCGTTTTCGCCGTCTCGCCCATGAACCAGACGCCGCAAAAGTCCACCCGCTCGCTCTCTCGGCCGGCAACGTACTGGCTCAGCCCAAGCGAGTCGCCTACTTCCTCGGCAACTTCCTGCAGCTCGGGATACTGGTAGTTGTGGGCGACGATCAGTGAATTCTTCTCGCGGGCCAGCGAGAGAACCTGGTGGCCGATCTCGACGAGGTCGGTGACATAATCGCGGGTGTAACGGTGGGGATAGAGGTCGCCCGCGAAGCGATTGAATCTCTCGTGCCAGGTTCCGAACTCAGGCCGGTTCCGCATAGAACCTCAGACCAAGAATGACTTCCCGCAGCCGCAGCTTTTCGTCGCGTTGGGATTGTGAAAGACGAAAGCCTGTTCCATGAGCGATTCCTGGTAGTCGAGGGTAAGACCGTTGAGGTATTCGTAACTCTTGGGATCGACAACCAGAGTAACCCCGCCCACCTCGAAAACCGTGTCCGCGGGACGCGGCTTACTCTCGAACTTGAACTTGTAGCTCAACCCCGAGCAGCCACCTCCAACCACGCCGAGCCGCAGTCCGCCCTGGACTTGATTCTCTTCGAGCATCCGCCGGATCCGCTCGACAGCCTTAGGAGTTACCTCGATCATCCTATTCTCGTCTCACCCTACTCACCACGCCAAACACTCGGAACCTACCGGCTGCCCTCATTATAGGCGAATGTGAGAACACTATAACTCATCTCATAAACACACATCGCCTAAGCCCGGCGACTTGCCGCCACCGGCCCGTGATTTTGGGAGTTGCCCCAGACGTAGTCGCGCCTAAGGTAAGATGTTCGACGTCAGGAGAATCCACATGAACTTCCGCTTGCTTGCAGCCCTACTTGCTTTGTTTGCCGCCCTGCTTGCCTCGGTCGTACTGCTGACGGGTCAGGCGAAGAAGATCCTTGTTTTGGTCCAGAATGAAGACGTCGTTCGCGACTGGCAGACGGCCTCCGACAAAGTGAAGCTTGTCCGCGCAACCGATGAAACCGTGATGAGCGAAATCGCCGACGCTCACGCGCTCATCGGCAACATCAAACCGGAATGGGTGCGCGCCGGCAAGAATCTTGAGTGGACGCAGACGATGAGCGCCGGCGTCGAGAAGGTGCTTCACTTGTCCGGGTCGAACGATCTGCGCGACAGCGATATCGTCCTCACCAACAACCAGGTTGTGCAGGGGCCCGAGATCGCCGACCATGCCATGGCCATGCTGCTGGCGCTCACTCGCGAAATCCCGAAATGGCTGAAGCTGCAAGGTGAACAACGCTGGCAAAGACAGCCGCGGAATCTATTTGAGTTAAACACCAAGACGGCGGTGGTGATCGGGGTTGGCGGCATAGGGAGCCAGATCGCTTTGCGGGCATGGGCTCACGGCATGAAGGTGATCGGCGTCGATCCCGAAGACATGCCCTACACGCCTTATATCGAGCGCGTCGTCAAGCCGGACCAGCTCGATGAAGTAATCCCTCTGGCCGACGTCGTCTTTATGGCCGCGCCGCACACGCCAGAGAGCCACAAGATGGTCGGCCCGGCCCAGTTCGAGCTAATGAAGAAGGGGTCGTACTTTGTCGCCGTCAGCCGGGGCGGCACCTACGACCTCGATGCTTTGGTTAAGGCGCTCGACAGCGAGCGATTGGCCGGGACGGGCGTCGATGTGACCGACCCGGAGCCGCTGCCGACAGGGCATGCACTGTGGCAGTTCGACAATGCGATCATCACACCGCACATCGCAGGTCGTTCGGACCTGGACCAAGCGCGCATCCTGGGTACCGTGAAGGAAAACATCCGCCGCTTTGCCGAGGGCCTGCCCCTTATAAACGTGGTGGACAAGCACAAGGGCTACTAGGGTAGCTCGCCAATCATACCGTAACGTAATCGATCCCGGCTTTACGAGAAGCCCGTTGAAAACGGGCTGCCAGCCTCGGTTGGCATGATCCGCGTACCAGCCGTACAACGACTGGCCTTGCGAAGACAAGCCGCGTGAACGCGGTTACATGGTCCGAATCACCGCCGAAACATGTGCATTGGGACCGCAAAGGTCTCTTCTGCATTACCAACGGGCAAGGAAGGGGGGCTCATGATAAGTTGCAGTCTGGTTGGCGCACTACGCTAGGCTATAATCCTGCCGCCGCTTCGCGGCTCCCGAGGCCTGATGAGCGGGGATCCATCCACTTCTCGCCACGGGCCCGCGCCCTGACGGGCACGGCTCTGTTCGGTTGTTGCCTGCTCTGTCGTGTGGTTAGCTGCGAAGGTGTCGTCCCAACGGTTCGGCGTCGTATTTTCCTGCGCCCCTGCGGGGCTTGTCCTGTCGGTAGTCCCCCTAGCAGCCCGTGGTAGAAGTGAAGGTCGCGAAAAATCGGGTACAGCCAGCCAATTCGCTTCAGGCTAAGGTTTTTTTCTAGGGCCATGACGGAGGGCGAATTGGTGGCAGTCCCCGTTTTTCCCTCCTGTACGACTTTTGCCACGGGCTGCTAGCCCGCATTTCTCGCCAGGTGGCGAGGCGAAGTGCGTGAGAGGCCCGTCAGTACAAGGCCTTGGACCGGGCGCCAAGGCCGAAATGGCGGCAGCTCGGAACGTGCTACTCTGGTCCGAATCAAAATTCACATAGCACGGACGAGCCATAGAATTCGAAAACAAAGTCGCCATTGTTACCGGAGGCAGCCAGGGAATCGGGGAGGCCGCCTGTCACGGCTTTGCTCGCCAAGGAGCGGCCGTTGTCGTTGCCGACATGGAAGACGCCGGCGGCCCTGGGACCGCTCAGGCGATCGAAAGCCAGGGGGGACGCGCTCTCTTTGTGAAGACCGACGTCAGGCTCTCGGCCGAGGTCGATCGAATGACCCAACAGGCCCTCGCGCAGTTTGGGCGGATCGATGTACTGGCCAACGTAGCCGGCGTTCAGGGCATGGTCGCGACCGTGGCGGATCTGCCGGAGGAGGAGTGGGACCGCGTCGTCGCCACGAATCTGACGGGAACCTACCTTTGCTCGAAGTACTGTATTCGAGCGATGCTCGAAAAAGGTGGAGGATCAATTGTCAACGTAGCGTCCCTGCAAAGCTACTTCAACGTTCCCGGATCCTCGGCCTACGCCGCCACGAAGGGAGGGGTCGTTTCTTTGACCAGGGCGATGGCGCTGGATTTCGCCGGGCAAGGTATCCGCGTCAACGCGGTCGCCCCCGGATACATCGATACTCCCCTATTACGGGGCTTTGCCGAGGCGACCGGCGATGCGGAGGGAACAATCAAGAAGTGGAGCAGCCGCATCCCCATGCAGCGGCTGACAAAGCCGGAAGAGGTGGTCCAGGTTATGCTGTTTCTGGCTGGTTCCAAAGCTTCCGCCGTAACAGGTGTAACCTACGCTGTTGACGGCGGTATTTTGACGGCCCAGCCCACCTGGACGGACTGACGCCGTAGAAACGCGCTGGAAAACTCCAGCAACCCGCGGGAGAAGTTAGGTCCGGCGAAAAATGCGTACAGGAAGGCGTGAAAAAATCGGGGACTGTCATGGGGACAGGCACCGTGCCGGCGCCCGGCTAATTTGCTGTTGCCCGCCCCACGGTGGCAGGTTCGTTGTAGGCAACGAGTTGCTCCGGGCGCCTGTCCCCGAGAAGGGTCATTTTTTGAGGCAGGAGGCTACGGATTAACAATGCTCGATCTTTCCATTTGTGTAGAACCGATATTCGAGAACCTGCCTTTAGATCAGCTGGTGAAAGAGGTCAACCAACGGGGCTTTCCGGCGGAGTTTTGGCAGTGGAGGAATTACCCCGCCGAGGCGATCGACGCGATCGCTGCTGATCCCGACTCCCGGATCAGCCTCTTTGGCGGTTCCATCGACGGCAGCATGGTGCATCCGGACCACATCGAAGCCTACGTCGACGGCCTGGAGAAGAGCGCCGCGGTAGCCAAGAAATTGCGCTGTGAGAAATTGAGCATCACCACCGGCTACCACGGCCCGAAAGGAGAGGTCATCCACCCGATCGCCGAGCACCCCGGCCACCCTTTGGATCACAGCTTACAAGGCCCTTTGCCGGGTGGCTGAGATTGCTGAAAAATTCGATCTGACCATTTGTCTATTGATACCCGCAGAATATAGTGTTGTTTTCGGACACAGCAAATGCCTTGCCAGAGCGGGCGCAGCACGCTGCGCCCCTACACTGTATTTCGCGAACATCAATAGAAAGCCTGAACACGAAGGTTGATCACGCCGGATACCCGATTCCGCGAGTGGAGGATGCTGCTCGATTGGTGGAGGCGGTGGGTAGTCCGCGGGTCAAGATGCTGTGCGACATCTATCACGTACAGGTGGAAGAAGGTAATGTAATCCAGAACCTCCGTGACTACGGCGATTTCATTGCCCACGTCCACGTGGCCGATGTCCCCGGCCGCCATGAGCCTGGAACAGGGGAGATCTACTACCCGCGGGTGGTCCAAGCGCTTCACGACATCAATTACGAGGGCACGGTCGGCTTGGAGGCCTGGCCGGAAGGCGACGACCTCGAAGCTTTGGACCGCTTTCGGGAACTTTTCGGATGAGTTGGCTTCCGTGCGGCGGCTATCAGGCCGTGATGAAAAGTCCCCTGACACAAAAAATGGGTACAGCCAGTACAGCTACTGATTTTCGCAGTCGATCTTGATTGGAAACAAAGCTTTCCCCCAGGGTTGCGCCAAAAATGGCTCCACCCTGGGCTACCATCCCGCGCCCCCTACGGGGGCTGACTTACCGTTAAGTAATTCGTACGCGCCTAGCGTTCTCGCAGGGGAGCCTTGCTACAATGACGACGAGCGCTGACGAGCTGTCCAGTCCAGGGGTGCTTGTTCGCGCCCCTTCTTGGAGTGAGGAGGCCGATGCCGTTTTGCGGGAATTGCGGCGCCGACGTCACGGGCGCGAAGTTCTGCGGTAGTTGTGGAACTGCGACGGGAGAGCAGAGCGCCGGCGCCGGGCCGGCTACACCGAGCGTGCAAGGCACGGGGGCTCGCGGAGAGGGGACGCCCGGGGACCTGGGCATCACCGAAAACGCCACGGCCGCGCTGTGCTACTTGCTGATTCCCGCAGCCGTCTTCCTCGTGATGGAGCCTTATCGGGACAGCCGCTTCATTCGCTTCCATTGTTTTCAAGCGATCTTCTGTGCCGCGGCGATCCTTATTGCTCTCGGAATCGTCACCACCATCCTCTCGCTCATCTTTGGCTTCATGGCCTACATCTTGGCGTGGCTGATCGTCCTGGGGTCCTTCGTTTATGGGCTCAAGATGGTGATGCGCATCTACGGGGGCGAAAACGTCAAGGTCCCCATCATCGGCGACTTTGCGGAAAGATACGCGTAAGCGGCGTTCGACGGGCGAAAAATAGGTACAGCCCGTACAGTCACCGATTTTCGTCGTAGCTCTGGAAGCGGAATGACGCCGGCCCGTTTCATCAGCTGCTGCAACATCCCTTCCCGCAAACCATGCGCTACACGGCGCCGATGATCTACTTGCTAGGTGATCTGATCGAAGCCATGGAGGCGGGCCGCGAGCCCCTCTCAGCCGGTCGCACCGCGCGTCACGCGCTTGAGCTGATCCTGACCACGCATTACTCGTCGCGGCACGACAACGCGAAAGTCCACTTTCCGCTGGAAGAACTGGAGATGAGCGCGCCTTTCGACTGGTTCGGCGAAGGCGGCCGGACCCTTTACTACGCGCCCAATGCCGGTGCCCGCGACTGATGATCTCCCGTGGGATGCCATCGCGCAGTCCGTATCGCCTGCCTGTCGCAGCCGACTTGCCCACCGAACGCCAGGGCGGGTCCTCGTGCCCGATGCCCGACCTCTGCCCGCGTCTGGCTTGTGCTGGCGACCCTGCTAGCCACCCTCGGTCTGTCGTGCGGGGCGCCACAAGCGCCGACCTATTCCTCCTCAACGCTACGCTTCGTTTGGACGGGTGATCTCAATCCGTTGTGGCATCCGGCGGGATACCAAACGTTTAGCCAAGCCGTCGTGTTTTCACTCGTTTTCAACAATCTGATCAAACTGGACGACGACCTGAAAACGGTGACGCCCGACCTCGCCGAGACATGGGACGTGTCGCCGGACATGACGGTTTTCACGTTCCACTTGCGAAAAGACGTCACTTGGCACGACGGCCGCCCGTTTACGGCGCGAGACGTGATTTTCTCGTTCACCCGGCAAGTCGTCGAGCCCTACCGCTACGTCCAGTATATGAACGCGGTGAAGGGGGCTCCTGATTACGAGGACGGAGGAGCAGGCGAAATCGAAGGGCTCGAGCAAGTCGATGAATACACGGTTCGCATCACGCTCGGCGCTCCGGACTCCCTTTTTCTGCGCGATCTAACCGAGCCAAGCTGCGTCATCGTGCCCCAGCATCTTTTAGAAGACATCGCTCCCGAGGCCATCGAGTCGGCCGCATTCACCACGAAATCGCCCATCGGCACGGGCCCCTACCGGTTCGTTCGTTACTTGACGGATCAGTTCGTCGAGATGGAAGCGAACCCGAACTACTTCCAGGGCGCTCCCAAGATTGAGAAGCTGTTCATGAAGCGTCTCCGACCGGAGGTTGCCGTGGCCCAACTCGAGAGCGGAGAGCTCGACCTGGCTCTGCGTCTCGACCTGCTGGAGTTCGATCGACTGTCGAAAGTCGTGGACCTCAACCTGATCTCGCGCCCGGGATTGGGGAGCACCTCCTTGAACTTTCCCGTTGACCAACCTCGCGTTAGCGACAAGAGGGTCCACCAGGCGATCTACCACGCCGTCGATCGGGAGGGCATAGCCAGGGCGATTTTCGGGGATCGCGCTCAGATTCTTTACGGTGCTCCTCCGACGATGGACGGTTACGAGAACTTGAATCGCTATCCCTTCGACCCCGACAAAGCGAAGCGCTTGCTTGAAGAAGCCGGCTTTGACTTCGACGCGCCGTTCCGTATCATCTACGACCAGACCTATCCCGCGGCCCCCCAAGTCTTCCCCATCATCGAGCAACAGCTGCGGCAGATTGGCATCAACGTACAACTACATCCGCTGGACTCCACCGCCTTCATTGCCAGGGTGAGGGAGGCGCGTGACACTTTTGAAGCTTTTGGAAGTTACGGTGGCGTAGAAGGACTCGGTCCTCATGTGACGGCGACCTACTACGACTGCGAACGGAAACCGACCTTCACCGGCTATGCGAATTGCGAGTTCGATGCCCTCTTCGTCGAGGCGCGCTCCCTCACCGATCCCGAACAGCGCAACGCCGTCTACGAACGAGCCGCCCGGATCTTCAACGAGGATCTTCCCCAACTGCCTCTGTGGACTCCTGATGAGCTTCACGCCGCGACCAAGCGTCTCGCTGGAGGTTTCACCGTTCATAGGGAACATAAGCGAACATTCACCAACGTCGAGACCTGGACACTGCGGTAAGTTATCGGCTAATGTCTACAGATCACAGGGGGGCGGGTTAGGGGCAGAACCCAGAGTCAGCAGCCCCGCGGGGGCGTAGGATAGTAGCCCAGGGCGACCAGCCCTGGGTTAGTCCCTTTATCGTGGGACTTGTGTTTTCCATGGCAGAAACTTTTTACTCCCCCGTAATCCGCCCGACACTCGCGCCATCCCGCTTGTGGCGCATGCTGGTCGCTTTGCTTGCCGTCCTCCACGGGGCGTGCGCCGTCCCGCAGGCGCCTACGCAATCTTCGTCCACTTTGCGCTTCGTCTGGACAGGCGATCTCACTCCGCTGTGGCACCCGGCGGCTTACCAGACCTACAGTCAGGGCGTCATCTTCTGGCTGCTCTTCAACAATTTGGTCAAATTGGACGACGATCTGAAAACGCTGCGTCCCGACCTCGCCGAGAGTTGGAAGGTGTCTGAAGATATGACGGTTGTTACCTTCCGCCTGCGTAAAGACGTCACCTGGCACGACGGCCGACCTTTTACGGCGAAGGACGTAATTTTCTCCTTTACCCGCCAAGTCGTCGAGACCTACCGCTATGTCAAATACGTGGACGGCGTAAAGGGTGCCCGTGATTACAAAGACGGCAAGGCAAGCCGAGTGGAGGGGCTCGAACTGCTCGATGATTACACGGTGCGCATCACGCTCGATTCTCCGGATTCCCTTTTCTTGCTCAGCCTGAGCGAGCCGAACTGCGTCATTGTGCCGGAACATCTGCTGCAAGACACTCCGCCGGACCACATCGAGTCGGCGGCGTTCGCCACGACGTCGCCTGTCGGCACGGGGCCGTATAAGTTTGTTCGCTTTCTCACGGATCAGTTCGTCGAGTTGGAGGCAAACCCGAACTATTTCAAGGGCGCCCCGAGGATCCAAAAGATATTCATGAAACGCCTCCGGTCGGAGGTCAGCGTGGCGCAGCTTGAGAGCGGAGAGATCGATCTGGCCCTGCGCCTTAACTTGCTGGAGTTTGAAAGGCTTTCGCAAGTCGCGGATCTCGACCTAACGGTTCGTCCCGGGCTGAGCAACACGTCCTTGAACTTTCCCATTGAGCAACCGCGCGTAGCCGACAAGAGGTTGCGCCAGGCCATCTACTACGCGGTTGACCGCGAGCGTATCGCCAAGGCGATTTTCTGGGACCGCGCTCGGGTTCTCTACGGCGCTCCCCCAGCAATGGACGGCTACGACAGCTTGAACCGCTATCCCTTTGACCCGGATCGGGCGAAACGGCTGCTGGAGGAAGCCGGCTTCGACTTCGAGGCGCCGTTCCGCGTCATCTACGACCAGACCTACCCCGCCGCTTCGCAATATTTCCCCATCATCGAACAGCAATTGCGGGAGATCGGGATCAACGTCAGTCTCGAGGCGTTGGACTCCACGGCCTTCATTGCCCGCATGATGACAGCGCGCGACACTTTTGAGATGTTTGGCTTGAATGGAGGAGTGCAGGGTTTGGGCCCCCATCTGACGGCCGATTATTTCGACTGCGAAAGGAAGGGCTTCCTCACCGGCTATGCGAACTGCGAGTTTGACGCTCTGTTTGCCGAGGCCCGTGCCATCGCCGATCCCGAACAGCGGCAGAGGGTTTACGAGCGGGCCGCGCGAATGTTTAACGAAGATCTCCCCCAACTGCCGCTGTGGACTCCGCATGAGCTCCACGCCGCGACCAAGCGGCTGGGCGGCGATTTTTCCATTCACCAGGACCCCAAACGCACGTTCACCAACGCCGAGACCTGGACACTGCAATAGTTCGTCGGCTATCTTCTACTGGTGATCGGGGTTTAGGCTCGGGCGGTCGCGGTGAAGGGCCGCGTTCGTCCATCGTCGCCGATCGCCGCTCTCGCGGATCATCTCTCGTGACCCACTACCTGCTTCGCCGGCTCGTGATCTCCATACCCGTGCTGTTCGGCGTCACGATCATCGCTTTCACGGCACTGTCGTTCGCCCCCGGCGATCCGTTGACGGCGCGCATTGACCCCGGCATCCTCGCCCAGCAGTCGCCGGAGTGGATCGCGGAGCGCAGACACGAGCTGGGGCTCGATCAGCCCGTTCCGGTTCGCTATGCCAAATGGCTGGCGGGAGTCCTGAAGGGAGATCTGGGATTCTCGGTCGTCTCGCACCGGCCGATTGCCGAGGAGTTGGCGTCGCGTTTGCCGGCCACGTTTCAGTTGATGGGAGCGGCACTGTTGATCGGGCTTTGCGTCGGCATCCCCTGCGGAGTGATTTCGGCGGTCAAGCAGCACGGGAAACTCGACTACACGTTGACTTCGCTGACGATGGTCACGATTTCGACGCCCACGTTCTTCCTGGGCATGTTGGCTATTTACGTTTTTGGGGTTCAGCTTCGGCTGTTGCCGACCAGCGGCATGGCCACGTTGGGCGCGCCACCCTCATTCGGGGACCGCCTGAGTCATCTTGTCTTACCGGCCGGCATCCTCGGGCTGGGCAACGCAGCTTTGCTGATGCGCTATACCCGCGCCGCGATGCTCGAAGTGTTGCGCAAGGAATACATCACAACGGCCAGAGCCAAGGGCCTGAGCGAGGCGACGATCATTTTGCGCCACGCGTTGCGCAACGCGCTGATTCCGGTCATCACGGTCTTCGGGTTGCTTCTTCCCGAGCTCGTAGCGGGGGCCGTCGTCACCGAGCAAATCTTTGCCTGGCCGGGAATGGGGTTCATGGCCGTCCGCGCCGCGGCGAACCGTGATCCATCGATGCTGATGGGCGTCGTGCTGGTGGTCGGGATCGGCGTGTTGCTCAGCAACTTGCTCGCCGACATTGCCTACTCGGTCGCCGACCCGCGTATTCGCTACGGGCGCGAGAGGTCCTCATGAGCGACGCCGGTCCGCAAGCTGAGCCTGTCGAAGCCGGCGGAAGTGTTTTCTCGGGCGGAGTCGCCGTCGGCGAGCACGAAACACCCGCTCGTTTGGCTTTCCGGCGTTTCTTGCGTCACCGGCTCGCGGTCACGGGCGCAGTCGCCTTGACGCTGATTATCTTGGCTTCCTTGTTTGCACCGCTCGTAGCCGACCACGACCCCTTCACTGTGGATCTGCGGGCGTTGCGGCAAGCTCCCGGCGGCGCTTACAGGCTCGGCACCGACCTAATCGGCCGCGATGTTTGGAGCCGGGTTGTTTACGGCGGACGAACGTCGTTGTCGGTCGGGATTCTCGCCGTTTCACTTTACGCGCTCATCGGATCATTTCTCGGAGCGCTGGCCGGTTACTACGGAGGGCTGCTCGATCAGATCATTATGCGCTTCACCGACACGCTGATGAGCATACCGAGCCTGCTGATGATCATTCTTTTCGTTTCGGTTGTCGGGCCGAGCCTCACTTCGGTGATCGTCGTCATCGGGCTTCTCGGCTGGCCGGGCGCCTGCCGGCTCATGCGCGGACAGATCCTCTCCCTGCGCGAAGAAGAGTTCATCACCGCCGCGCGGGCCGTGGGCGCCGGCCCCGCGCGGATCATCATCAAGCACATGCTCCCGAACACGCTGGGCCCGCTCACCGTACTGGCCACCTTCGGCGTGGCCCAGGCGATCCTGCTCGAAGCCGCGCTCAGCTTTCTGGGGCTTGGCGTTCAACCGCCGACCCCGAGTTGGGGTGGCATGCTCCACGACGCACAGTCCTCTACCGTGCTCTCGACGATGCCATGGCTGTGGATGACACCCGGTTTCGCGATCGCCATCACCGTGCTGGCGGTGAACTTCATCGGCGACGGCCTCCGGGACGCCATTGATTTGCGGGCTGTCGATCTGTAGCAGGCCAGAGCGGGCCAAGCAGAAAGAAATGGGTGCACGAAGCTGTGAAAAAATCGCTGGTATCGAAAGGCGAGCGTAATGAATCACGCTCCGATAGCCGGCCTAGTGCCCGCCGTTAAGGATTAGGTCGCGGCCGCGCTCTACGTCCATCGCTTCTCAAACTCGGCCGGGCTCATGCGAATGTCCCGAAGAATTCCCCGCAGGGTGCCTATCTTCAGCCGCCGGGCCCCATGAACCGGCACAGTTGTTCTAAGCTCACCTTTGGCCATTGCGTGGTGGCTTCCGCGGACGCGGACGAGAGCGAACCCCTAACGTTGATAAGAAGCGCGCCATCTGCACACCCGTCGGGCGAGGCAGTCTAGGCACGCACTAAATCCGAGAGTTCTACGTCGAGCCGGCGAAGTACGGTGGGAGTATTGACTCGGGAGAGCGCATCCTCGAGTCCGAAGGCCTCGATGTAGGTCTTGAGAGCCTCTTTGAGATCAGCGATCGCCGCTTCTTCCGTCTCCCCTTCGCCGTAGGCGGGGATGTCGGGCAAGCGAGCCGTGAACCCACCCTCTTTGGAATCGGGAATCAACTCGATGTTTAACCCGGCCATCACTTTCCATTCTAGCCCGCTTTTCTCGCCACGTGGCGAAGCGAAGTGCCCGAGTGCCCGACCTCTCGCTGCCGGAGCCCATGACTCCGACGATGGGAAGACGTTTCCTGGTGCACTTCCTGGCGTGATCCTCGGGTTTCCACACATCAATCGACCGCCAATACCGCGGTCGCCCCTGTCGTGCGGACAATCTCCATTCTCGGCGACCGGCGATTGCTACACTACGGCTAGCCTCTTGCGGCAACCGTCAGTGGGATAGGCGTTCCTGCCTGTCCAGCGCACTTAGCCGGCTGCTCTTGCCGGGAGCTTGAGGAGCCGTTTCGATAATTTCAACGACTCAGCGGCTCGTGCCGAATCCCTAAGCGGCGTTGCCTCCGGCTCCTAGCTCCCGCCGCCGGGAGCAGCCTATCACATGCCTTTCGGACGATTCGGAACACTCCTCCAATCGCGCGGCTTTGAATCGTTTCTCTGGACGCAGTTTCTAGGGGCGTTCAACGACAGTGTCTACAAGATCGTTGTCACCCTGCTGGCCGTGAATCTGGCGGCCGGCGGGTCGGGGGGCCGCGTCCTCTTCCTGGCCAGTACGGTTTTCATCCTGCCGTTTTTCCTTTTCTCCGGCTACGCCGGGCACTTGGCGGACGTGCGTAACAAGCGCTCGGTGTTGATCGCCACGAAATCACTCGAAATCATCTCCATGCTGCTCGCGGTGTTCGCTCTCTACGCGCAAGACCTCCGTTACATGTTGGCGGTGCTGTTTCTGATGGCCTTGCAATCGACGCTATTCAGCCCCGCGAAGTACGGCATCTTGCCCGAGATGGTCCCCGACAGAGACCTCTCCCGTGCCAACGCTCTGGTTCAGATGAGCACGAACGTTGCCATCATCTTGGGAACCTGGCTCGGCGGCGAGATGCTGGTTGCCTGGAAAGGACGGACGTGGCTGATCGGCTGCCTGCTGGCCGTCGTCGCCATCGGCGGGTTTCTCACCAGTTTCGGCATCACAAAGGTTCGCCATCCCGAGACCAAGAAGCCGTTTCAGCTCAACCCGTGGGCGGAAATCGTTCACGGGCTGCGCCGCATATACGGCGACAAACCCCTTCGGCTCACCGTACTGGGGATCTCCTATTTCTGGTTTCTGGGCGCGTTGTTGCAACTGGTGACGATCCTGTTCGCACGCGATGTCCTCGTGGTCAGCGAGGAGTGGACTGCCCGGCTGATCACTTTCCTCGGCGTCGGCATCGGCGCAGGCAGTCTGGCTGCCGGAAGGCTGTCTGGTGACAAGGTGGAACTGGGGTTGACGCCCCTGGGTTCGATCGGCATGGGATTTGCCGGTATCTGGCTGGCGGCTTCGGGGTCCTCCTATCTTCAGGCAGGGGCCGCCATGAGCGTGCTGGGGTTCACGGCCGGGTTGTTCATCGTTCCCCTAAATTCGCTGTTGCAGCAGAAGAGCGGTTCGGACGAGCGAGGCCGCTTGATCGCAGCCAACAACTTCCTGAATATGATCGGCGTTCTATTGGCATCGGGCGCCGTGTACGTTTGCAGCGATCTATTCCGCATGACCCCGGACAGAATTCTCTTCGTCTTCGGTCTGGTCACCTTTGCGGTCACGGTTTATATCCTCGCCCTCGTTCCCGACTTCCTGATTCGCTTTTGTTTGTGGCTACTTACGCACACCGTTTACAGCATCCGCATCATCGGCCAACAGCATGTTCCATTCCGCGGACCGGCGTTGCTGGTGAGCAATCATGTCTCCTACGTAGACGGCTTTTTGATTGGCGGCTGCGTCCAGCGCTTCCTTCGCTTTCTTGTCTACCGCCCCTATTACGAGATGAAGGCCTTGCACTGGATCTTGCGCCGCATGAACACGATCCCCATCCAGGGCGGAGACCCGGAGCGCGTGGCGGAATCGATTGAACTCGCCCGCGAGCAACTGCGCCAAGGGCACGTCGTCTGCATCTTTGCCGAGGGCTCGATCACTAGGACCGGCGGCATGCTACCTTTCAAACGTGGGTTGGAGCGAATCATCGAGGGACTCGACGCTCCGATCATCCCGGTCAACCTCGACCGCGTCTGGGGCAGCGTCTTCAGCTTCAAAGATGGCCGTTTCCTCCTTCGGTGGCCTGAGCGGTTTCCCTATCGCGTCACGGTTTCGTTCGGAGACCCGTTGGCTTCCACGGCGACGGCGCAGGATGTGCGCCTGGCGGTGATGGAGCTGGGAAGCGAGGCGGCGGCCTACCGCGTCGCGCCGCGAGATCAGCTCCAGCTGCGGTTCATACGAACCGCGAAGCGGCGCTGGTTTTCCCTGGCCGCGACGGATTCGAGCGGCGTGCGGCTCAGCTACGGCGGGGCGCTTGTCGAAGCTCTGCTGACTGCCGGGTGGCTTCGCACGCAGCTTGGCCGCGGAAAGCCGGCGAATGAGCGAGTAGGCCTGCTTGTTCCCCCCTCCGTACAGGGAGCGGTTGCCAACGTTGCCGTGCTGCTAGGGGACCGGATTCCCATCAACCTCGACGCCCGCGACCCCGAGAAGCTCGCGTCGGCGGTGCGGGAATGTGAAATCGAAACCCTCGTTTGCTCTCGACGCCACCCGCCGCGCGATCTTCCCCCCGTGCGGCAGATCCTCTACCTCGAAGACGCCCTCGAGCGTACTTCCACTGCGCTGAGGGCACTCGTGTTTGTGGCGACTTTCCTGCTGCCGAGCCGCCTGCTGCAAGCGATCTATCGTGAGAAAGCTGTCAGTCCTGACAGTATGGCCACTGTCGTCTACACGGCAGGTACAGGCGGACCCCCGAAAGCGGTTATCCTTTCCCATCGAAACATCCTCGCGAACGTTGATTCCCTGGCGCAGCTTTTCTGGGTGGAGAATACCGACCGGGTTGTCGGCGTTCTGCCTTTCCACTACGCCTTTGGGTTCACCGTAACCCTGTGGTTTCCCCTACTGAGCGGTTGCGGGGCTATTTATCACCACGACGCCTTTGACTCAATCACGGTTGGGAAGCTGACTCGCTCTCAGCGGGCGACGATTATCGTGGGCACGCCTGCGATGTATTCGACCTTCGCGAGTGAGTCCTCGGTGGAGGACTTTGCTTCCCTGCGCTATGCGCTGCTCGGCGGCGAGGCGCCGTCGGAATCCCTAGCGGCTGAATTTGAAGAAAAGTTTTCCCTGCCCCTGATCGAGGGCTACGGGTGCGCCGAAATGTCACCGGTCGTGGCGGTCAACGTTCCCAACTTCATCCACGGCAGGAGGCGTCAGATCGGCTCGAAACCCGGGACCGTCGGCCACCCCCTGCCGGCCGTCAGCGCGAAGGTCGTCGATCCCGATAGCGGAGAGACACTCCCAAGCAACGCCGAGGGCCTGCTGCTGGTCAAAGGCCCCAGCCTGATGAAGGGATATCTCGGCGACGCGGCCCAAACTGGTTCCGTCATGCGCGACGGCTGGTTTGTCACCGGCGACACCGCGGCGGTGGACGAGGATGGTTTCATCCGCATCGTTAAGGAGTGACCCTCATCCCAGTGCCGCCTCGGGCCTGAGGACGAGTGCAGCCGTCACGCGGATTCGTACAAATAGGCCGTCGGCGCGTGTCGGGGGCCGGAGCCGTCGTTGACGACGAAACGACTTCGAACTCGCTTATCCCCTTGCCGCCCGTGGCTCCATAACGACGCGGCGCCGTATTCGCCGTCCTTTCGAAGAGCGTAGAAGAACAGCCCAAAACGGAGTCGATCCTTTTCATCGCCGTAGTTGCGGGAAACTCGATCGAGCGCGTCGAGGCAAGCTTCCTCGGGAGTCATTCCATGACGCATGTTTTCGACCACGGTGTGGGCGCCCACGATGCGGATGTTCTCTTCTCCCCGTCCGGTCGACCCGGCGGCCCCGACATCCTGGTCAACATAGAGCCCGGCCCCAATCAGGGGCGAATCGCCCACGCGGCCGGGGATTTTCCATGCCAGCCCGCTCGTGGTCGTGCAGCCGGAGATCTCTCCTTTCCGGTTCAACGCCAGGCAAGTGATCGTCCCCGAAGGCGGATCTTCGACGGCCTCCCACGCCCAGAGCGGCCGGCTGCGTTCGCTGGGCGCAGGGTGTTGGGGCAGAGCCGCCCCAGATTCCTCCCCGGGGGGCGCGTCCATCCCGGGGCCCCAGTCGCCGCCCCGTGACTCTTTCCACAGCAGCCAAGCCCGCCGAGCTTCTTCGGTCAGCAGATTCTCCTGTTTGAACCCATGGGCCTTGGCAAAGCGAAGCGCACCTTCCCCAACGAGCATGATGTGGTCGCTCCCCTCCATCACCAGCTTGGCCACCTTCGAAGGCGTTTTGACGCCCTGGAGCGCACCGACAGCGCCGGCACGCCGCGACGGTCCGTGCATCACACAGGCGTCGAGTTCCACGACTCCGTCTTCGTTGGGCAAACCGCCGTAGCCGACGCTGCGGTCTTGCGGATCTTCCTCCTGGATGTTGACGCCGGCGATGGCGGCGTCTAGGGTGTCGCTACCGGATTCGATCATCTCCATCGCCCGGTCGCAACACGCCAGCCCGTTCGCGCTAGCGATCACGAGATCCTTCCTGCCGGCCGGCGGTGTCGCGCCCGCAAGGGCGGCGACGCTCAACGAAGCCCGAAAGAGGTTTCGGCGAGAAATCACACCGGGCCTCAAACGGTTCCCTGTGGCTGCGTTATCGTTCATCTTCGTTCTCCTTCGGGATTCGTGGCCGCGGGGGTTCGCTGCATCATCCTCCGCGCAATCGAAACCGCCGCGGCCCACCCGCTTCCCATCATGAGGGGAAGCACTTGCCGAACGCCAACAGCAGTCGAGTCGAGCCCTTCATGCGGATTCTCCGAGTGACCAAAGCCCAGACTAGGTTTTGTTCCTTTCTCAACCGGCTGCCTTTTGCTCAAAGAGCTTGACCGTTGGATGTTCGGCTAGTTGCATGATTTTCGCCTCTTGATGGATTTGTCGGGTCGCGGACATCGCCTGGGTTCAACGCCGTAGGCGGCGTGCAGGGCGGCCGATGGAGTGATGGCCGGGCCGCCGACGCCGGGCCCTTGCCCGGCAGTCTCGGCTTCCCGCTGCACCGCTCCCCACAGTCGCTGAGCCCGCTAGTGCCGGAACCGTGATGTAGGGAACAAAGTCAGCGAATTGTTGAGTGGTAACTGTTTCCATGGAAACGCCTCGATTCATTTCTTTGTATATACAACTGTCATGGGAAATTTTTTCTCACCCAAGAGATCCCAGCCTCTCGGCGGCCTTTCCCAGCGCCGCCGCCTCGGAACGCCCCAGCAGGTCTTTCGCCTTCTGCTGCGCCCGCTCCCAGGCCGGGAATGCTTTCTCCAAGAGTCGGCGGCCCTTCGCGCTCACTCGGAACGGATGCGCCCGGGCGTCCTTTTCGTCTTCCCGCACTTCGATCCAGCCTCGGGCCCGCATCCGCTCGACATTGCGGCTCAGCGTGGAGAGGTCCATCTTCAGGCGGCGGCAGATCTCGGCCGGGCGGGCTAAGCCCAGGTACGCGGCAGCCACTAGGATGTTCAGTTGGCTGGTCTTGACGCCCAACGGCCGCAGGGCGTCGTCATAGACGCCCGTGATGACGCGGTTGAGCAGCCGCATGCGCACGGCGATGCAGTCACGAGCCATCAGCGCGGGTTTGGGGATATCTTTCGTCCGCTTCATCTCATATAATTGTATATACAAGTAAAGGCCTTGTCAATGGAAAAATTTTGTTTCTGTCAAGAGGCAATAGAGCAGGAGTTTCCTCAGAATTTCTGGCTCTCGGAGCCGAACAGCAGATCGAGTTGCTGGCTCGGCGGTGGGGACTCAGTCGGAGCCGGGCTGGTTCGGGATAGAACATTCTTGATCCCGTCGGCCAGTGCGTAGAAACGGAACGGTGGAATCCCGAGGAAACGTCGCGAGATGATGAGCAGTTTTTCGCACAGCAGACGCAGCTTCATCTTCTGACCCAGAAACGTCGCCGCGAAATAGGCTGCCGCTGTCACCAGCACGACTAAGTTCTTCAATCGTTGATACTTCATCACGCGGATGTCCTCCAGGTTATAGCTCTGTTTGATGAAGCGGAAAGTCTCCTCAATTTTCCAGCGTGTCAGGTAGATTTGCACAACCCACCATAGCGATGACGAGTCCCGCGCTGGACCGAGCACGTTGGTGAGCAGCAACAGCGGCTCTTGCCCGAGCCCGGCGACGACCACCAACTGCAATGGCTCCCGGCGGCCGGGCCGACGAATCAGTTCGACTCCATAGCGGAGTTCGTAGGTCTTCTCGTGCCCGTCTTTGATCTTGATGATGCGTGCCTTGTGCCGCAGCCGACACTTGGCGCCCAGCTCGGCCACGCTCGATTTCAGGTGGCGCCGGTTTCCGACAAAGCGCTTCCCGGTGGAGCGGATCACGAAGCGCTCGCCGCGGTCCAGCAAGGGTTCCAGCAGCTTCTTGCGGTCGCCACCGCGGTCCACTGCCCAGATGCCGCGGCCTCGCGTATGTTCTCGCACCAGATCAACTCCGGCCAGCACCTCGGCGTTTTCACTCACGAAGTCTTCGGCCTCGGCCGAGTACAACTTCTGGTACACCGGTACGATCTCGCTGCCATTCACTTCGGCGGCGGTGATGTCGCACAGCCAGTATCCGTGGTGCATTTCGCCCGTGCTGCCGTCGCGCACCACCGCCAGGTGTTCCATCTTCTTGGCGTACTGTTTGCGCACGTCACCCAGATCCAGACACAGCACCGCGTTGGGTTGAATGCGCAGGCTGGCCATGCGGGCCAATTCAGTGGTAAGTTTCGTCTCCAACACCTTCGCCTTCAGATTGCGTGAGAGCCGATCCTCGGTCTTAAGCAGCGGGATCTCCTCCTCAAGACTACGGGCGATGTTACTGAGCTTGACGTCCTGACTGGCCTGAATGCCGAATAGCATCTGGCCAATGAACTTCTGGTGGGGGCGGCTGAGTGTCTGGCCCAGTTCCAGGGTGAACTTCGTCAATTGCGCTTTGAGTCGGGATCGGAGTTTGCTATCTTGCATCAGGGGACGGCTCCTGTGGCTGATGGAGTTCTTCGCAAAAACCCTTCTACCACGGTTCTCGTCCCCTGCCACTTCCACTTCCCGGCAAACCACTGAATTGGCTCCGGTTACCCCAATCACCGGTCAAATTCTGAGGAAACTCCTGGCAATAGAGATGTCCCCGGCAGGGAGGCAGTAGAAGTGTCCCCTGTTGAGGAAGAGAGATGGGAGAGAAATCGTCGTCGTCGGGGCTGTGGGCATGTGGAAATCGCGCAGCGATTTCCAAGGGACGGTGGGAAGGGTGGAAAACCCTTCGTAGCGGCTCGAACCCCGCTCGCTGCTTCGCGAGGTTTTCCACCCTTTCCCTCCGGCCCGTCATTGCCACAGCCCTCCCGCCTTCGCCGCGCGTTTGGCCAGCGGCAGCCCCGGCCGCCCAGGGTGGTTCGCCGCCGGTTTGTGCGGCCGCGGAGCGACTCGTGGTTGCGGCTCGGGACGCGCCTTCGGCGGCGGCTTGGCAATCCCGGCAAAGGGCACCGTACGTCCCTGGAAACGCACTCGCAACTCGCCCTCCCGGGTCTGCTCAAGCGTCACCCTTGCCCCGGCTCCCAGGCCCTGATTCCGCTTTGGTTTCCACGGCCAGAAGCGATTCTCGAAACGCACTACCCGGTCGTTCGAGACCACCCGCTCGGCCTCCCAACAGAACACCCACTGCAAGTCCAGGCGCTTCGATAGGCGCCGATGAAAGTCCGCTCCTGCCGCCGGCCGGCCGGCCAACTTGGCCTTGTGTGCGTCCCGATACTGCTCGTCCACGTAGCGGTTTGCCGCCTCGTAATCGGCCATGCCTGCGAGCCGCATCTTCTTGCTCCGGCGGTCTTGATGCGTTCCGTGGTGGCGCTCGACTCGGCCTTGGGCTGGCGGCGACGAAGCGGCAATGATGCCACTGGCGAGCTGGGCGCACAGGCGGCCGAACGGCGTCTCGGGCGGGATGCCTGCGATCGCTTCCCGCGACGTCGGCGGGCGCTGGTAGACGTTCTTCCAGTCCCCGTACAACGCCCGTGGAACGCCCTGGCGAGGCACCCCAGCTGGGAGTAGATCGGCGGCCGCCCAGGTCGTTTCCTGGTCCCAGAAACGGCCCAGCGCCAGCCCGGTCGCATCGTCGACGAAGTTCATCAGGCAACCTTTCGGTCCACGTCCCTCGAGCCCCTGGTGGTGCGAACCGTCGACCTGGATCAACTCGCCGAAGTGAGCGCGACGTTGGCGTCGGCGGCGGTGCGGTTTTCGCTTGCGGCGGCGGCTCCACAGGCCGGCGGCGAGCCTCCCACGCCGCCGGGTCCGCACGGAGACTTCCAGATCCTGGCCTTTCTGCAAGGGCTCGGCCGCCCGGGTAGGCCCGCAGCGCTCGTGCGGCCCGCCCCCGTAGTGTGCGCGCACGTGTGGTACCACTTGCCGGCGAAACGCAGCGGGCTTGGCGCGGTTCGACACACGGCCCACGTTGCCGTGCACCAGCGCTTGCGCTCCCCCTGCGCTGTAGCGCTTCTTCCGTCGCTTGGCTGGGCGCTAGCTGCCCTGCAGCAACTGCGCTGCCTCGCTCAGCTTCAACTCGCCTCGTTGCACTCGGCCCAGTACTTCGCCGCGCCTCAGTTCCTTGTGGCTCATCCCTGTCCTTCCCCATCTGGGATCCTCCTTCGGATCCCAGAGTAGGGGACATTTCTATTGCCCTCTCAAGGGGACATTATCATTGCCCTTCAACACGTAGGAGGGGGATTTTTCCGGCCTTGCCATGGCGACTCCCGGGCAACGCCCATGAATCGGGTGCAAGCCCGCATTTCTCACCACGGCCGAGATGGACGAGGCGAAAGGCCCGGCGCCCATGGTTGCGGCAACAGTTCGCGGACATCGCCCAGCGTACGGGTATGTCGGCAAACGGGGCGCAATGCATCGCGCCCCTACACCCCTGACGGCGGGCATTCGCTTCCACTTCCACGGCTCCCGGTGAGAAAAGCGGACTGGGTGGTCGCTCCTGCCGAACCCAGAACGTTTCACACTACAGCGGCCCAAAAACCTAGTTGGGGCAAGTCAGCGGCATGCTGTGCCCCTACAAAACGAAGTACTGAGTAGTGAATCCCGACCTCAGGTAATCCCCGGCACGGGAAGCTGCGAACACAACTCTTCGACTTCGCCGCGAACGGACGCCAGCAGACCTTTGTCCGCGTGACTTTTAAGGGCTTTGGTGATCCACTGGCCCAGACGCTTCATTTCCGGTTCTTTCATGCCGCGTGTCGCCGCCGCGGGCGTGCCGAGTCGGATTCCGCTGGGGCGAAGCGGCGGGTTCGGGTCGTCGGGGATGACCTGCTTGTTGGTCGTGATGGAAACTTCGTCCAGGGTTTCTTCGGCGACGCGACCGTTGATGCCGAAACTCTTCACGGTGTCGATGACCATCATGTGGTTGTCGGTCCCGTCGGTAATCAGCTTGGCGCCGTTTTCCATGAGGGTTGCCGCCAACACCTGCGCATTGTCGAGAACCTGGCGGCAATACTCCTTGTATTCAGGCTGCTGCGCTTTGCCCAAGGTGATGGCCACGGCCGCCACGGCATTCATGTGCGGCCCCCCCTGTAAACCCGGGAATACCGAGCGGTCAATCGTTTTGGCGAACTCCTTCTTGCAGAGGATTATCCCGCCCCGCGGACCGCGCATCGATTTGTGTGTGGTGGTGGTGACGAAATCAAAGCCTGCGTCACAGGGGTTTCGCATGACGCCGCCGGCGATCAAGCCGCCGATGTGTGAAACATCGGCCATGGTGAGCGCGCCCACTTCGTCGGCGATGTCTTTGAACTTCGTGTAGTCATAATCACGCGGGTAGGAGGAGTAACCGCATAAGACCAGCTTGGGCTTAGACTCAATCGCCGTTCGGCGAAGCTCATCGAAGTCGATTCGGCCCTTCTCCTCAGGATGTGTCTTATACCGGATGAAGTGATAAATCTTGCCCATGTGGGAAACAGGCGCGCCATGCGTGAGGTGACCGCCGTGTGAAAGGTCCATGCCGAGCACGGTATCCCCCGGCTGGAGAAATGCCATGTAAACGGCCTGGTTCATCGGCGACCCCGAGAGCGGCTGAACGTTGGCGTGTTCCGCCCGAAAGAGCTGCTTGGCACGATCCCGGGCCACGTTTTCAATGACGTCGGTGTAGCGCTGGCCGCCATAGTAGCGCCTTCCCGGATAGCCCTCCGAGTACTTATTCGTAAATACCGACCCCAGCGCCGCCAGCACTTCCGGGTAGGTGTAGTTCTCCGACGGGATGAGCTCGATGCCGGCCTGCTGGCGTTTTTCCTCCCCAACGAGCGCATCGAAAACGGCGGGGTCGTTCGCTTCAAGCAATCGGCGGTTGGCGTCCATGTTTTTCCTCGGAAGTTCTTGCTCGCGGCGGGAATGGGATGCCCCAATGGGGGATCCCATCACCTAGGTTAGAAACTTTGTTGCCCGTCCGTGAGGACCTGATCCCCTAGAATACAGCTAGGAGGAACTTTGTTCTTTATACCGGCCCGCTTGCGCCACCGCAAGTCTGAATTCGCGACCGTCAGGTGGTGAGAAAAGCGGACTAGTCCCATGCGGGGACGCTTCCGCCGTTGGAAAAAGCTCTATGCAAGCGCGCATCTTGGCCATGGTACTGGCGGGCGGGAAGGGGGCGCGCCTCGAACCGCTCACTCGCGAACGCTCCAAGGCCGCCGTCCCTTTCGGCGGGAAATACCGCATCATCGACTTCGTTCTCAGCAACCTGATCAACTCCGGCATTTATTCCATCTACGTGCTGACGCAGTTCAAGGCCCAATCGCTACTCCAGCACCTGCGTGACGGTTGGCAGTTTTCCGACATCCTCAAGAACCAATTTGTAATTTCCGTGCCGGCCCAGATGCGCAAAGGGGAGCAGTGGTATCAGGGCACGTCGGACGCCATTTTTCAGAACATTCACTTGATCGAGCTTTCCAGTCCCGACCTGGTGGCGGTTTTCAGCGCCGATCACGTCTACCGCATGGACGTCACCCAGATGACCGCCTACCACGAAGAGAAGGGGGCCAAAGGAACCGTAGCCGCTCTGCCGATTCCGGTCGAGCAAGCCGAACGGTTCGGCACGATTGAGATTGACGGCGACTGGCGAATCGCGCGCTTCCATGAAAAGGTAAAGGACCCGCCCCAGATCCCCGGTCGCCCGGGCTGGGTGCTGGCCTCGATGGGCAACTACATTTTTGATACGGAAGTTCTGGTCGACGAATTAAAGCGAGACGCCGATAAACCCGAAAGCGCCCACGACTTCGGCGGCAACATGCTGCCGGAAATGGTGGTCGAGCATCCCATCTACGCCTACGATTTCCTGGGCAACGTGGTACCCGGGGAAGCTCCCGAAAAGCGCGGCTATTGGAGGGACGTGGGAACCATTGAGGCCTACTACGACGCCAATATGGATTTGCGTTCGCCCTCTCCTTCCGTGAACCTGTATAACCACCGCTGGCCGCTCAGAACCGCGGAATACCCGGTCGGTCCCACGAAGTTCACCTCTGATGCGGGGGGCGCCCGCGGCCATGCCGTCGGTTCTATCATTTCCGAAGGCTGCGTCATCAATGGCGCGGAGGTGGTGGACTCGGTCGTCGGCCGCCGAGTTCATGCGGACCCGGGCGCTCTCGTGCGGGAGTCCATCGTCATGGACAATTGCTACATCGGGGCGGGAGCGAACATTCGCCGAGCCATCCTCGACAAGAATGCCCAAGTCCCCCCGGGAGTGGAGATCGGCTACGATCCGGATCGCGACCGCGAGCGCTACCACGTGACCGATACGGGTATCGTCATCATCGAGGGCCACCGGTCGCCCATCGAAATCACGTCAGTGAGCGTGTAGGAACTACTCGCGCCGGACAGCATCGTTGACACCTCCAGTTTTGGAGAGTAGAATTCCGCCCATGCGTCTATTGATCTCGCTGATTGCGATTTCCCTGTCGGTCGCCGGCCTAACCTCCGGCAAGCCGCGGACAAAACGTTATCTTTACCTCGGTATGCCCGACGGGGCTCAGCAGGAAGGCCGGTCCGCCCCCGGTATCCTGATTTTCGACATCGATGACGGACATAAGTTCGTCAGGAGGATCGACGTCCCCATCTTCAGCGAGGGACTCCGCGGCTTCACCGGAAACCTAAAAACACATCGTGTTTATTACTCCACAACCAATCGTCGATTGGGATGTTTCGATCTCGAGAGGGAAAAGATCGTCTGGGAAAAGACCTATGGGGCGGGTTGTGACCGATCGTCGATTACTCCGGATGGCAAGAAGATTTATGTCCCCACCGGGTGGTGGTATCCCGGAGAAGATAGCGGCTTTCTCGTCGTCAACGCGGACAACGGGGAGCTCATCAAACGAATCCGCGTCGGTCCGCAAGCCCACAACAGCATCGTGAGTCTCGACGGGCGCCGGGTGTTTCTCGGTACGAGAACCATGTTGACGATCTTTGATACAAGCACGGACCGCATGATCCGGCAAATCAAAGACGTCGGTGAACGCGGGGTGTTCCCCTACACCATCGATAGCCGGAACCGGATCGGCTACGTATGCCTCGGGGATCACGTTGGCTTTGACGTGGTCAACCTTGAAACGGGAAAGGTTCCGCACCGCGTCTTCGCGGGGGATGAACCGATTCCCCATCGTACGCACGGAGCGGCTCTCACTCCCGATGAAAAAGAACTATGGATCAGCGATCAACAGGGCCGCAAGCTGTTTATTTTCGACGCCACGAGAATGCCCCCCGAGCCGAAGGGCCACGTCGAGTTGTCCCAAGGTGGTCACGGGTGGGTATGCTTTAGTCTGGATGGTCACTACGCCTGGTCCCATACGCCCGACGTCTTTGATGCGAGAACAAAAAAGCTCGTCGCTACTCTGAAGGATGAAAACGGCAACCCGGTGAGCGGCTCGAAGTTCATCGAAGTTCATTTCCGCGATGGCAAAGTTGTGGAAATGGGCAACGAGTTTGGACTCGGACGCAAATAGATCCCTTCGTGGGCCGGTACAGATCCGTTCCCCTTGACACCGCTGCCTGCCTGGTGACAACTCTAGGACAGAATTTGAACCTTCCCATCCGCTTTCTACCGTTCAAGCAGGAGCGTTCGGATAACACGGTCGGTGGCGTTAGGGGGACTCGCTAGATGCCGGGAATGATCGTGGCTCCGCAACCGCGGGCCGTGGAACACGGAGCTGAAGTGCTAGCGCAAGGAGGCAACGCCTTCGACGCCGCTCTCGCCTGCGCGTTTACGCAGGGCGTCATCGATCCGCATTCGTGTGGCGTCGGCGGGTATTTGCTGCTGACGTGCCGGCCGGCCGACAGCACTGATCCCCAGCCGATTCTCGATGCCCCGGCACTGGCGGGATCAAGAGTTCGTCCCGACATGTGGGAGGACATCGTTATCGGTCCGAACCCAGGCGGCTGGGGCTTCTTCCTCAAAAACCGTGTGAACGAAGACGGCTATCTGTCGATTTGCACACCCGGGGCCGTCCGGGGCTTCGAGGCGATTCACTCTCGTTGGTGCGCCAAGAGCTGGGCGGATCTGATCGCTCCGGCTATCGAACTCGCGGCGGAAGGCTGGAGTGTCGGCGCCCACCAAGCCGGCCGCTGGAAGGAGAAGGCTCTCTACTACGAGGGCGCGCCGCTCAGCGATAAGTTACGTGTCACGCCTGAGGCGGAACGCATCTACTTAAAGCCCGACGGCTCCACATACGAAGCCGGCGAGAAGATTCGCAACCCCGGGTATGCACGAACTCTGGAACGACTTTCAAAATATGGCGCCGAGAATTTCTATTCCGGTGATCTGGCGGCCGAGATTACTTCCGATTTGACGGCCCATGGCAGCTTTGTCACTGCCGCGGATTACGCGGAATACACGATTCGCGAAGAACCTCCCGTCGTGATTCACTATCGCGATTACGTGGTCCAAACAACGCAGCCGCCGCACGGCGGGCCGACGCTAGCGGCCGTTCTCAACATCCTCGAGGGCTATGACCTGGCGGCGTTAGGACACAACTCGCCCGAATACATCCACTTGGTGGCGATGGCCATGAAGGCGGCATTTGCCGACCGCAACCTCAACCTTGCCGATCCGCGCTTCGTGGACGTACCTCTTGCTTGGATGATCTCAAAAGAAAGAGCGCGTGAGTGGCGGGACACGATCGATTCGGGCAAACCTTTCGGCGCCCCCGCTATTCCCACCGGAGCGCCCGATACGACTCACGTCAGCGTCGTCGATCGCTGGGGCAACTGCGTCTCGCTGACCCATTCGCTGGGTTCTTCCTCGGGCGTGATTCCTCCCGGGCTGGGCTTCATGCACAACAATTCGATGCTCAACTTCTATCCGCACGCCGGGCACGCCAACAGCATAGTCCCAGGCAAAGGACGCACGACGGGCATGACGCCTACGATCGTGTTAAAGAATGACCAGCCAGTCCTTGTCATCGGCGCGCCGGGGGCGACGCGCATCATTACCGCCGTCGTTTCGGTCATCTTGAATCGGATTGACTTCGGCATGTCGATCACCGACGCCGTTCTGGCGCCTCGCTTCGATTGCCAAGGAGATACGATCTACTGTCAGGCGCGCATTCCCGAATATGTTTGCGCCCAGGTCCGAAAAAAACACAACATGGTCCGCTTGCCGCAGAGTCACGGCGGCCTCGCCCTGGTGCACGCGGTCGCAGTCGATGAAGAAGGAGGGCAGCTTAGCGGCGCCGCCGACGCTGGCGCCGAGGGAATGGCGCTCCGTGTCGACGAGGCCCGCTAGTCCAATTTCACAATCGCGCTGACGCATCGGGGATGGCGGCATGCTGTGCCCTACAGATCCGTTGAGGGCCTGAAAATGTAGGGGCACGGCATGCCGTGCCCGAAGTTCCCACTCTAACTACTTTCCGGCGCAAAATACGCGTAGCGCTAGGGGCGGGGACTGTCACCAATTTCGCGCCTTCAAAGAATCAACAACTTACAGGCGCATTCGGACGCGAAATTGGCTGACTGTAGCCGGCCACCACGCAGTTTCTCCTTTTTGCGCCGGAAAGTAGCTAGCCCGCATTTCTCACCACCTGACGGTCGGAGCACGCAATAGGCCCGCCACTACTTCGTTGCGCTTGCTCGCCGTGCTCAACGTACTTGCCCGGTCGGACGCTGAACGGAAGTCGCTGCTTATTTCGGTAGCAGTAAGATACGAGTGGGCCAGGCTGCACCCGCAAAAGTACACCTCCGCGCGCCGAGCGGCGCGCGCCTTGTACTGGCGGGCCTCTCCCGCACTTCGCCTCGCCACGTGGGTAGAGTCGAGGACGGGCGCGGGTGCTCTGGACGCCTCAGGCGTATGGGTCCCGTTTCCCGTCCCCGCTCATCGAACCGGAGGTGCGGATTTCCCGCCTCCGGCTCTCCGACCGGCTTCCTCCCTCAAGCTGTCGCGGGCGGCGGACCCAGGTGCATCCGGCGCAGGCGCAGCACGCCTAACTGGCCGAACACCACCTGGTCGCTGAACCGCCGGGCGCCGCGCGACGACACCTTCTTCCGCCTCCGCAAAAATCCTCGCACTCGCTCGCACACGTGGTTATCCACCGCCCGATACGCCATCAGCCGGGTCCCGTAGGAGAAGTAATTCGACCAGCCCACCCATACCCGGTTGAGCCGGTCTCGGACCTCCTCCCAGCGCCCCACTTCGCTCGGACCGAACGTGTACCCCAGAAAGTCGAACCGCTCGTGCTTGGCCTGCACCAACTTCGTCTTCTCCCGGTTCAGGGTCAGCCCGATCCGCGCCCTCGTCCGCGCGGTCCACTCCAGCGCCTCGGCCGCACCTCCGCGCCTGAGAATCACGAGGGCGTCCGCGTAGTTGATGATCACGGCTCGCCACTCTCTTCCCTTCCCCGTTCGCCGCCGGTACTTCAGAAAACGGTTCCTGTACAGGCTCCTTCCTCCCACAGGGTGTCCGCGCCAAAAAGGCGCACTGAGAAAAGCGGGCTAATGGATTCCGCCCATCAGTTTGCGCAGCGGCTTGACCAGTAGGGCAACCACCAAGGCGACTCCAACGTTGACGACCGCAACCCAGCCAAATAGTTTGGGCAGGGGGAAAGTCTCAAACAGGCTGGCAATCTCGCCTCCCATAAAGTTGCCGACAGCCGCGGAGAGAAACCACACCCCCATGATCTGGCCGACTTTGTGGGGAGGCGCCAGCTTGGTCATCAAGCTCAGTCCCACCGGGCTCAAGAAAAGCTCGCCGATCGTGTGCAGGAGGTATGTCGAAGCCAACCACGCGGGACCCACTCGCGCCCCGCCGGCGGCAAGTTGAGCCGCCGCGACCATCACTGCAAACCCCAGACTCAGAAACAGCAGTCCGAAAGTGAACTTGGCGGGACTGGAGGGCGCTCGGTCGCCGAGCTTTGTCCAAACCCAGGCAAAGACGGGCGCCAGCACGAGGATGTAGGACGGATTGAGAGACTGAAACCAACTGGAAGGGAACTGCCACCCGAGAATAGCGGTTTGGGTCATCCGATCGGCAAACAGGTTGAGGCTCGAGCCGGCCTGCTCGAAGCCTGACCAGAACAGTGCCGAGATCCAAAAGAAAACGTAGATCACGACTCCGCGGTTCTTAATGACACTCGAATAGCCGCCTTTCCAGTAGAGCGAAAAGATAAACACCGAACTACCCAGTCCCAACAAAGCGAACCGTTGGAGCGAATTCAAATCGGGCAGGATCAAAGCCGCGATCACAATGCCAAAGCCCCCCAGCCAGAGGCCCATCGGTAGACCCGACTGCCAGTTCGGCTTCGCCGTATCCGTCTCCGGCCCGCTCGGTTTCGCTCCCGCCCGGCCGAGCTTGGCTCCGGTCAGCACGTACTGGAGCAACCCGAACACCATGCCCACCCCGGCGGCCGCGAAACCCCAGTGCCAGCCGACTTTTTGCCCTAGCGTCCCGCACACCAGGGGGCTGAACGTGGCCCCCAGGTTGATGCCCATGTAGTAGATCGTGAAGCCGGAATCCCGTCGTGGGTCGTCTCGCGAATACAGCTCCCCGACTAAAGCACTGATGTTCGGCTTCAGCAGACCGGTGCCGACAACAATCAAGATCAACCCGGTGTAGAAAAACGGAAGCCCCATGAAAGCCAGGCTGAAATGGCCCAGGGCGATGATGATCCCGCCGATCAGGACCGCCTTTCGCAATCCCAGCAACCGGTCACCCAGCCAACCGCCGGGAAGAGCAGCGATGTATACCGCCGCGGTATAGAGTCCGTAGATGCCGCTGGCCCGGGCGGCGCTCAAGGCGAGTCCTCCCCGTTTGGCGTCGGTCATGAAAAGGATCAGGATGGCGCGCATGCCGTAGTAGCTGAAGCGCTCCCACATCTCGGTAAAGAACAGGGTGGTCAGCCCGCGCGGGTGTCCGGCAATGCCTCCGCGGTCAAGGCGTTCGCCGGAGGCCGGCTGCGGGTTCGTCGCTTCTTCTACCTGGGACATGGCTCGCGTCTCGCGTTCCGCGCCTGATAACGAAATACGGCCGAAGGAGGGCTTGTTCGTCGGCCGATCCCCTGAAATGAACTACCGATTATAGCCTTATCGAGCGGTCATCCGGCGCGCCGGCATGCTCGCCGGACAGTGCTCACGCCGGCCAACGGCCCGCCACAAAGGCGCTCGGACGCCGCCTCCTCCCGCCGGCTTCCCTGTACGGCACGGTCTGTGAGAAGATGGTTCCGCCGGTCGATCGGCCTAGCCTGTCAGCCCGTGGCAGAAGTCAAGGTCGCGAAAAATCGGGTACAGCCAGCCAATTCGCTTCAGGCCGAGTGCTTTTTTCTAGGGCCATGATGGGGGGCGAATTGGTGGCAGTCCCCATTTTTCGCTCCATTTTTCGCCGAACCTAACTTTTACCAGGGGCTACTAGCCTGACACAGCCTCACTCTAGAAATCCCGCGGAATGAGCACTTCCTCGCCGAAGGCCGACTCTGACTTGGCCGACCCGCCTTCGGCCAAGCCGGGTGTCGTTAGGGCAACCTTCCGCGCCTTCCACTACCCCAACTTCCGGCTGATGTGGGCGGGCGCGTTCACCTCCACCACCGGTGCGATTGTCCAGGAGGTCGCCCAAAAGTTACTGATTTATAAGCTCACTAAGTCCGCCTTAATGCTAGGTCTCACCGCTTTTCTTCAGGGCGCGCCAATTATCGTGTTTTCTCTACTGGGTGGGGTGGTCGCTGATCGGATGGACCGCCGGAAGCTTCTGCTGGCGTCGCAATACACCCAGATGATGCCGGCGCTGGTGCTGGCGGTGCTGATCTGGCTAGACCTGATTTCCATCTGGCACATCATGGCCGCCGCCCTTGTGACCGGAAGTGCACAGGCCTTCGGGGGGCCGGCTTACCAAGCGCTCATTCCATCATTGGTCGAAAAGGAAGACCTGCCGAACGCGATCGCGTTGATATCGATTCAGTTCAACCTGGCCCGTGTCGTCGGAGCGGTGGTGGGAGGATTCGCCTCCAAAACGCTGGGATACGCCGTCTGTTTCTTCCTCAACGGAGTTTCGTTTCTCGCGGTCATCGTTTCGCTGTTCTTGCTTCAGGTCCGCTTCGTACCCCAGAAGACCGAAGCCCATGTGCTGCACAGCCTTAAGGAGGGGCTGGTGTTTGTCTACCGCCACCATGCGATGGTGGCGTTGGTTTTGTTGGCGACGGTCGCGGCCTTTCTGGCGGTCCCGCTTGAAACTCTACTGCCGGTGTTTGCGATCGAGACCTACCACCTCGGGGACTTCGGATACGGCGTGATGGCAGCTGTTTTCGGAGCCGGCGCTGTTGGCGGGGCGTTGTTCGTCGCCTGGCTGGGGAACACCCCCTATAGAGGCCGCACCTCGTTGTTCATGTTGGCCGGCCTCGCTGTCAGCATTGTTGTCTTTGCTCTGAGCACAAATCTGGTCTCTGGTTGCCTCTTCCTGTTCCTGGCCGGATGGGCGTTGCTAGCCGTGTTCGCGCTGCTCAACTCCCTCGTGCAGTTGCTTGCCCCGGAAGAAATGCGCGGGCGCATCTTGAGTGTCTACCACACAGCTTTCCGCGGCGCGATGCCGCTCGGCAATCTGGCCGCCGGGTCGCTGGCGAATAAGTTCGGTGCCCCGCTTGTGATCGCGGCCAACGGAGTCATTCTTTTCTTTATCGCGCTCGTCTACTTGATACGGGACAAGCAAGTGACCAGGCTGTAGCCCGCTGGTGTATGTCTCGCAGCGTAACGCGCCCTTTCGGTCGAATCGCTCAATCGCCAGGCAGCCCCGAAAAGAGGGCGAAGGATGGTAGCCCAGGGCTACTTTCCGCCGGCCCTGGCGGGTCTATCGGGTGCTGCGACCGTCAGGTGGTGAGAACCGCGCTTTAGCACTTTCGGTTTGCCGTAAACTTAGATCTGCGACCCGCTCGGGGCCGCGAGCGAAGCCCGGAGCCAAAGCGCCAAAGCGAAGGAGCTGCCGCTATGCGGCTCAGTATCCCCAGTCTCCACCGGCCACTCGGACGCTACTTTCGCCGCAAGCGCTTCCGGCAATTCTTGCGGGCGTTCGCAGTGTCCAGCGACACGCGCGTGCTCGACGCAGGGGGCTATGAATATTACTGGCAGTTCTCCGACTTCTTGCCCCGTGTCACGATGGTGAACCTCGAAGGGCCGGCGGCCGGCGAGCGCCGGTGCCATTGGGTGATCGCCGACGCCCGAAGGCTCCCTTTTCGCGAGAAAGCGTTCGAGGTCGCTTTTTCCAACTCCGTGATTGAACACATCTCGGACCCGGCCGACCGTCAGTCTTTCGCCCGCGAGCTGGGGCGAGTGGCCGAGCGTTACTATGTCCAAACGCCGAATTTTTGGTTCCCGGTAGAACCTCATCTGATGACACCGTTTGTTCACTATCTCCCCCGAACGCTTCAACGTCGTCTGTTGCGCAACTTCACGGTTTGGGGGATCCTGGTGCGTCCGACACCCGAAGGGTGCGACGACTTCCTGCGAGACATCCGAATGATGGATGAACGCGAGCTGAGGCAGTTGTTTCCCGAGGCCGAGATCTGGCGTGAGCGAGTCTTGGGAATCACAAAATCGCTGATCGCGGCCTATCGGTAACGTCATGGCCCCTCATCAAGCTGCTGACGCGCAGGCACGGCCAGCAGCCCGTGGCAAAAGTCGTGCAAGAGCGAACAATGGGGACTGCCACCAATTCGCCCCTCGCCACATCCCTAGAAACAAAGTGCTTAGCCTGAAGCGAATTGGCTGGCTGTACCCGATTTTTAGCGGCCTTCGCTTTCACCACGGGCTGCTAGGTCGAGGCTTTCGACACCACCCCTGGGCAGCCCTGCTGCTATTGCCCGTGCTGGTCTTTGCGCCCAGCTCGGCGGCGCCAAAGAAGCTTCGCCTGGAAGCAATTGTCTCCGAAGACGGCCTCACCGGCCCCTCGCCCACGCAGTTAGGCTGGAGTCCCGACGGCCGGCTACTTACCTACATCCTCCCCCGTGACGACGGCGACAAGCGAGATCTGTGGGCCATTGATCGAATCAGCGGCGAGAAGCGGATTCTCGTGACCAGCGAAATGCTGGCGACACTGGCGCCTGCCGCCAAGCAAGCCACAAAGGACGAGCGGGAGCGCGAACGCCGCCTGCGCTATTCGGTCGCTTCCTATCACTGGTCGCCGGACTCGCAATCGATTCTGTTCACCAGCTCCGGGCAACTCGATCTTTATGATTTGGCGGCCGAGAAGGCCCGGCCGCTGGCAACCGCTAAGCGGGGAGTACGAAACCCGCGGTTTTCGCCCCACGGTCGCTGGGTTTCCTTCCTCTACGAACACGATATCTGGCTCGTTCCGCCAAGCGGAGGGGAGGAGCGGCGGCTGACTTGGGGAGCCACGGACACCCTGTTCCACGGCGATCTCGACTGGATCTATCCGGAGGAGTTTGCGATCCGCTCCGGCTACGAGTGGTCGCCCGACGGACGGAGACTCGCGTTCCTCGAGATCGATCAGAGCTTGGTTCCCACCTACCCGATTCCCAATTTGCTGGACCTCGCGGCCACGGTCGACCTCCAGCGCTATCCCAAACCCGGAGATCCAAACCCCAAGGTGCGCGTGGGCATTATCGAAGCGAAGCCCCAGGCTTTAGGCAAACCGCGTATCCGGTGGGTCGACCGCCGCGGCGAGTACATCCCTCGTATGGCCTGGGCCGATAATGACCTGGTTGCCGTGCAGCTGCTGAACCGGTCGCAGAACGAGTTGGAGCTGATCTTCGCCGACGTCAGGAACGGGCGCAGCCGGACTGTGCTGGCGGAAAAAGACCCCTACTGGATCAATGTGACCGACGATCTCAACTTCCTCAAAGAATCAAAAGAGCTGCTGTGGACTTCGGAGCGGACCGGCTTCCGGCACATCTACCTTTATGGCTACGACGGCCGCCAGCGGCGGGCGCTGACCGAAGGCCCCTGGGAGGTGAGCAAAGTTGTTGGCGTGGACGCCGAGAGCGGCGGGGTCTACTACCTCGCGAACGAGGACAACCCACTCGGCAATGATCTCTATCGAATAAAACTTGACGGCAACGGTAAGGAGCGGCTCACAAGAGGCAAGGGAAGTCACAGCATTCTGATGAACGCACCCAAGAACGCCTACGCCGATACGCGCTCCACCCTGACGACGGCGCCCGAAATCGCCGTGCGCGACCCGAACAGCGAGGATACAACGCTTTTCCATCGCTCCCGGACGCTCGACGAATACGATCTCGTCAAGCCGGAACTCGTCGAGCTGAAATCCTCCGATGGCGCTTTGGTTCGCGTAATGCTGATCAAGCCGCGGCCGCTCGACGCCAAGCGGCGGTATCCCGCGTTGATGTACGTCTATGGCGGACCCCATGCACCGACCATCCGCGATGCTTGGGGGCGGCGTTACCTTTTCCATCAATATTTGGCGCAAAAGGGATACGTGGTCGCCTATGTCGACGACCGTGCCTCATCTCTACGCGGACATCGTTACGAGGCTGCTATCCGCGAAAACTACGGTCCGACGGCGCTGAAAGATCAACTCACAGCCGTCAAATACCTGCGCTCGCTTAACTTCGTAGACCCCAAGCGAATCGCGATTTGGGGATGGAGTGGAGGCGGCTTCAGCGTTTGCTTCGCTCTCACTCATAGCGACGCGTTCAAGGCAGGGGGGGCTGTGGCTCCGGTCACCGACTGGCGGCTCTACGACTCCATCTATACCGAGCGTTATATGGGACACCCTGCCAAGCAGGCGGAAGCCTATCGCAAGACTTCGGCGGTCGAAGCCGCCAAGAATCTCGACGGCCGGTTGCTGCTGGCGCACCCCACCTCCGACGACAACGTGCATATCCAGAACACGATGCAGTTTATCGATGCTCTGGTCAAGGCGGGCAAACCCTACGAGCTGCTGGTTTATCCCGGGAAAACTCACACGATGCACGGGGAAGCAGCCCGGCTACACCTGTTCCGCGGGATCGAAGATTTTCTGGGAAAACACTTGTAGCGGTCGCGCTATACGATTCCCAACGCAAGTACCGCGTCGGCGACCTTGATGAAGCCACCGATATTAGCGCCGCGGCTGTAGTCCACGTAGTCCGAATTCTGTCCGTGGGTCACGCATTCCGTATGGATGCGCTTCATGATTTCTTGCAGGCGCCGATCGACTTCGGCTCGGCTCCAGGTCGTGTATTGCGAATTCTGTGTCCGCTCAAAGCCGGAAACAGCGACCCCTCCCGCGTTCGAGGCCTTGCTGGGCGCGTGCAACGTCTTGGCGTTGTGGAAAACTTGCGCCCCGGCCGGGGTTGTCGGCATATTGGCTCCCTCGACGACAGCCAGGACGCCGTTTTGGACGAGCTCGGAGGCATCGCCTTCGTCGATTTCGTTTTGGGTCGCGCAGGGGAAGGCAACATCCGCCTTCACGGCCCAGGGCTTCTTCCCGGCACGGTATTCGCAGCCAAACTTTTCGGCGTATTCTGAGATGCGACCTCGCTTGACCGTCTTGAGATCAATGACATAGTCCAGTTTCTCTTCATCGACGCCGTCGGGGTCGTAGATAAAGCCCGACGAGTCGGATAGGGTCACGGCCTTGCCGCCCACGTGCAGAAGCTTCTCCACGGTGTACTGCGCGACATTCCCGGACCCCGAGACCAGACAGGTTTTCCCTTTCAGTCCGTCCCCCCGCCTTCTCAGCATCTCTCGGAGGAAATACACCACGCCGTAACCGGTCGCCTCTTTGCGAACGAAGCTGCCGCCCCAGGCCGGCCCCTTGCCGGTGATGACTCCGGTGCACTCGCCCGTCAGACGCTTGTACTGCCCGAAGAGAAAGCCGATTTCGCGGTCTCCAACGCCGATGTCGCCGGCCGGGATGTCCTTGTCCTCGCCGATGTATTTGAACAGCTCGCTCATAAACGACTGGCAGAACCGCATGACCTCGTCGTCCGACTTCCCTTTGGGATTGAAGTTCGATCCCCCTTTAGCCCCGCCCATGGGTAGCGTGGTAAGACTATTCTTCAGGACCTGCTCGAACCCCAAAAACTTCATGATGCTCAGGTTGACCGAAGGATGGAAGCGCAGCCCGCCTTTGTAGGGCCCGATGGCGTTGTTGAACTGCACCCGCCATCCGCGATTCGCCCGCACGCAACCGTTGTCGTCCTTCCAGCTCACCCGGAAGATGATGGCCCGGTCCGGCTCGGTCATGCGCTCGAAAACTCGCGCCTCCCTATACTTGGGATTCCCGAGCGTGAAGGGGATTACGTGCTCGGCGACCTCCCGTACCGCTTGGTGGAACTCCGGCTGCCCGGGGTTGCGGCGAACCAACCCGTTCATGAACCGATTCAGCTCTGACTCTGCCTCCTGCTTGCCGGCCATGCGACCCTCCTCTCCCCGTTCACCGGTTGCAGACTCGGTTGTGACCGGGGGTATTCAAAAGCTACCGCAGGCGCGAGCGCCACTCCTCGATGTAATGGGCAGCCCCCAGAGCGGCCCCGGACAAGCACAGCCCGGCGATGAGCCACCCCTGAGCCGCGTGCGTCGCAAGCGCTCGGATGATGCCCGGCGGGGAATAACTACGCCGCAACTTGAACGAATGAGGGCAACCTCCCAGGGCGAACCAAGAGGGGGGCGAAACGAACCCGTTATTGTCCGTCGACGAGCGCCCCGGCGAACCGTCTGAGACAATGGGTCAGCACGGCTCCGAAACCTCGCTACGCCCGAGCGGCCCTGCCGGCGTCCGCGGCAGTGGCTTTGGGCGAGCCGTTCGCTCCTTCGGCCGACTGGGTTTGCGGAGGCGGCTGTAAGCCTAGAGCCTGTCGTAGTTCGAGGTGCAGCTTATCGCGGATGTCGGTGTTTTCGCGGAGGAACTCCTTCGTGTTCTCGCGCCCCTGTCCGATGCGGTCCCCGCCGTAGGAGTACCAAGCGCCGCTTTTCGCCACGACGCGGTGGGCGACTCCGAGATCGAGCAGGTCTCCCTCGAGCGAGATGCCCTGGCCGTACATGATGTCGAACTCAGCGTGCTGAAACGGCGCCGCGACCTTGTTCTTGACGACTTTCGCTTTCGTCCGATTGCCGATGATCCGATCACCGTCTTTGATGGCCGCGATACGCCGAATGTCAATCCGAACGGAGGAGTAAAACTTCAGGGCACGGCCGCCGGTCGTAGTTTCCGGGTTACCGAACACGACGCCGATCTTCTCGCGGATCTGGTTGATGAATATCAGACAGCAGTTGGACTTGAACACTATGCCCGTCAGCTTACGCAGCGCCTGGGACATTAAGCGCGCCTGAAGACCCATATGGCTGTCCCCCATTTCGCCTTCCAGCTCAGCGCGAGGGACAAGAGCGGCGACGGAATCGACAACGAGCACGTCGATTGCGCTGGAGCGCACCAGCACATCGGCGATCTGCAGGGCTTGCTCTCCACAGTCGGGCTGCGAGACGAGCAGGTTATCGACATCGACCCCAAGCCGCTTGGCGTAGCCGGGGTCCATGGCGTGTTCAGCGTCGATGAAAGCTGCCATGCCACCGAGTTTCTGGCCCTGTGCCAGGGCGGACAGTGCGAGCGTGGTCTTGCCGGAAGATTCCGGGCCGTAGATTTCAATGACCCGTCCGCGCGGAAATCCGCCCACACCCAGGGCGGCGTCCAGGGAAATCGAACCCGTTGGGATCGTGCTCACCGGCACGATGGCTTCGCGCGAACCGAGGCGTAGGATGGAGCCCTTTCCATGAGCTTTTTCAATCTCACTCAGGGCTAGTTCTAAGCTGCGATCGCGGTCTCGCTGATCCATGTGATTGGCTCCTTTTCGTAGGTCAGGTTCCAGCGTGGGGGAAGCCCGAGAGATAACGGATCAGCGTTCTATCCGATCGGCTCGCAGCCGGGCGGAAAAGCTGATTGAACGGCTGAATCGAGTCCGCCTCCCAGACCCGTGATCCGCTCGATCTGACCTCTTGACTGCTGATTCTACTACAGGCGAACAAAAAGCGAAAGGGGAATTCGACGATTCCGTGAAAAAAACCACCACGCGGCGCTAGGCAGGCCGCCGTGGCTAACGTCGTTCCTCGCCCGGCAGGGGAGCGTAGTAGCCCCGTCTGACCCTCACAGCCGTGTCTTTGACGCGGGCCTTGACGCGAATCTTATGGAAGCTCCCGTCCGGCTCAAAGTTGTTCGGCGAATACAGAATGAAGTACTGGTGGCGCAACTCGTTGGCGATATCGGCGAAAGACTGTTCCAAGTCGCGGGCCTGAAAAGGATGAAACTTGATGCCCCCCGTTTCTTGCGTGAATCTCTTGAGCACCTTGTCTCCCGGGAAAAACTGACCGGAACGGTTGGTCGAAATGGCATAGATAACCGTCTCGGCCTTCTGCGCCATCGCGAGCGCCATCTCGCGAGTCACCGAGCTCTCGTTATCCTCGCCGTCGCCCAAAACCACGAGCGCTCGGCGAAATTGTTCGGGCGGCCAGTCCTCGGGCAGCTTGTCGCGGCAGGCGTAGTAGATGGCGTCAAACAGCGCCGTGCCGCCGCCGGCCCGCGTTGACCGAATGCCCCTCGCCAGCTCGTCGGCATCGTTGGTGAAATCGACGATCAGCTCGGCGCGCGTGTCGAAACTGACCAAGAACGCCTTGTCCTTCTCTTCCTCTAAAACCGTTCGGACGAACTCGATCGCTGCTTCTTTCTCGAACTTGAATCGATTACGAATGCTGTTGCTCGTGTCGAGTAGGATGCCGATCCGCAACGGCAGCTCGCTCTCCCGAACGAACTCCTTGATGACTTGCCTTTTCCCCTTATCAAAGACCCGGAAATCCTCGCGATCGAGGTCGGTGATAAAGCGATTCTTTTGGTCCGTGACGGTGAACAGAAGCGGGACGCGGAAGACCTCCACGCGGATGGTCGATTCCGGGCCGGCGGGGAAGACGCCGCCGGTGGGAGCGTTTTTGCCGTCTTGCGCGAACATCGCGCCGGCCAATAAGAACAGCAGTCCGACTCGCTTCATGATGATTCTTGCCGCTTGAAAGCCCCGCTTCATTATACCTCCAAGGCTGCTAATACACTCTCGAGCTCCCGCGGCAGGGGCGCCTCGATTTCCCAGAGGGCGTCCGTCGTGGGGTGGCGACACCCGATTGCCCGAGCGTGGAGGAAGAAGCGCTCCAGTTGGGGAAGTTCAGGGACCGAGGCCGGCGCCCCGTAAAGGCGGTCTCCGACGACGGGATGCCCGATCGAGGACAGGTGTACGCGGATCTGGTGTGTGCGCCCGGTGGCGATGCGAACTTCAAGCAGCGTGAACGCCGGCCACAGCTTTAACGGGCGAAAATCGGTTTGCGCCGAGCGGCCGGAGCGGCCGGCGGCCATTTTTGCACGCTGCCGGCGATCACGATGGACGGGCGTCTCCAGGCGCGTCCACCAGTGGCTGTCGGCTTCCACGCGCCTGCCTTTCGGCTGAGGGCGGGTGGCATCGCCGTGGACCAGGGCCGAGTAGGTTTTCTTGACTTGCCGGGACTGGAATTGCCGCGCCAGGCGACGGTGGGCGCGGTCGTTTTTTGCAATCAGCACGACGCCGCTGGTGAGTCGATCCAGCCGGTGTACGATACCGGGGCGCAGTTCCCCGCCCGTGCCCGAGAGTTGTTCGAAGTGGTGAAGCAACGCGTTTACGAGTGTTCCCGATGTGGCCCCTCCACCGGCATGCACCGTCATGCCGGCAGGCTTGTTGATGGCCGCGATGTCTTCGTCTTCGTAGAGAATGTCGAGCGGAATTTCCTCAGCGAAGGCCTTGAGCGGCTTGGCCGGACCAGGATCGACGGCAATCAACTCCGTGCCACGTAGCCTGAACGAAGCCTGGCCGGGCGCCTGGTCGATCGTAACTCGTCCGGCGCGAATCCATTGCTGGATGCGCGCCCGGCTGGTTTGGGGCATTCGTTCCACTAGGAATCGATCCAAGCGTTTGCCGGCATCTTCCGCTGTAGCCTGAGAGTGCACGCTTCCCTTTCAGCATACCCGGCAGGGAAGCTGACGAGCAGCGTGGCCGGGTAATCGGTTTCGCGGCCGCAAGCAGCAAAGCCAGGGCGACCTCACCGGTCATGTTATCCGGACCCGCCGATTCCCAACTGGTCCCAGATGGCGTCCACTCGCTTCTTGGTTTGGTTCCCGGGGGGCGGACAGCGGGACATGCCCTCCCCGTTCGCCTCGCGTTCTGGTTGGCCCCTAGGCCGCATTTCTCACCAGCTGCCGGTCGAAGGACACGATAGCAGCCCGTGGTGAAAGCGAAGGCCGCGAAAAATCTGGTACAGCCAGCCAATTCGCTTCAGGCTAAGCACTTTGTTTCTAGGTATGTGACGAGGGGCGAATTGGTGGCAGTCCCCATTTTTCGCTCTTGCACGACTTTTGCCACGGGCTGATAGACCCGCCATTACTGCGTTGCGCTTGCTCGCCGTGCTCAACGTACTGTTCAACTCCGGGCGCCGAGCGTCGCGCGCCTTGTACTGACGGGCCTCTCACGCACTTCGCCTCACCAGCTGACGGTCGAAGGACACGATCAGGCCGCCAAACTCTCCGTAAGTGTATGGAAAACCAGGCTTTATGAGGAATTGGGTTTGTTTGGTAATTCTATTGCTCGGTAGCTGCGCACGGACCGCGGACGCTGGAACAGCGCCAGGTCCGCGCTACAAGCTCTGCCGCCCTGTTGCCCCTCGGGGCCTCCCGCCCCGCGGCAAAGCTACTCTTGTACCCGGCTGGTCCGATCCGTCGGATTTTATGGGTACGACCGTCCCGCCGTACTGGAAACCAACTGTAAACCATTGATTCCCTTTGGGTTCGACGAAATTGGGTTTGTTTGGTAATTTTGTTGCCTCGTTGGTTCGTGGCTTCCGACGGCCCGTGCTCGAATGGGCCCCGAATGCTTCGCGTGTACTCAATTACATTGTACCTTGCCAATCCAAGGAGGCCTTGGCGCCAATGGGGCTAAGCTGCTTTTAATGAGACACTTATTGATACCCGCAGAATATAGTGTTGTTTTCGGACACAGCAAATGCCTTGCCAGAGCGGGCGCAGCACGCTGCGCCCCTACACTGTATTTCGCGAACATCAATAGGCTTCGTGACATCCAGCCCGCATTTCTCAAGACAAAACGAATGGGCGGACACGGCGGTCCGCCCCTACAAACAAAGTCCCTTCAACGCCGGTCGTCCGAACGCTCGTGAGAAAAGCGGGCTAGCTGCCCGTGGTGAAAGTGGTGGGGGAGCCGAAAATGGGGACTGCCACCAATTCGCTCTCCGCCATAGCCCTCGAAACAAAGCACTTAGCCTGAAGCGAATTGGCTGGCTGTACCCAATTTTTCGAGACGTTTACTTTTGCCACGGGCTGCTAGTGCTTACTTCCATAAGTTCGCGTATTTAAAAAGGCCTTCCCCGAAGGATCATACGGCCATCTGTCTGGCCCGGAAGTGCTTTGTTCACAAAACATTCTGAGCCGCGACCGCGAGGGAGCGGTCCCAGATTGCCGACCCATAAACGATCGCTAACTTATGGAAGTAACCACTAGTCCTCGTCCTCGTCGTCCTCGTCGTCATCGTCGTCTTCACTGCTGGTGGGTAGCCCGTCGAAGACGTACGCCGCGCCGCTCGAGAAGGCGCTGTTATTGGCCTGGGAAGGCGGGTTCACCCCCGTCCCGTTGCTGTCCTCGCCAATGGCGCCGACATCGGAAGGGTGACGATCGATCCGCCGCTGCCCATCAACCCGAGCAAGAGACCGATCGCAGCCGCAAGCAACAGAGCCAGGGCGAGTTCCCCCGTCATCTCAGCTCATCTTAGGTCCCCGATTCCCAACTGCTCCCAGATGGCATCCACTCGCTTCTTGGTTTTTTCGTCCATCTCGATCAGGTCGGGCCAGGGCCGCGTGAAACCCTCTTCCTTCCATTTGCGGGTGGCGTCGATGCCCATCTTCGAGCCGTAGTTCGGCAGGCGGCTGGAGTGGTCGAGCTGATCGACCGGGCCCATCACGAATTGAATGTCGCGTTCGGGGTCGATGTTGTTAAGCGCCTTCCAAGTGACTTCTCTTAGGTCCTGGACGTTGACATCGTGATCCACCACAACGATGCACTTGGTGAACATCGCCTGACCCAAGCCCCAGATGGCGCTCATGACCTTGCGCGCGTGCAGCGGGTATGACTTGCGTATCGACACAATCATCAGGTTGTGGAAAATTCCCTCCGCCGGCATACACATATCCACGACCTCGGGCAACTGCAGCCGCATCAGCGGCAAGAACACGCGCTCGATCGTCTTGCCCATGTAGTAGTCTTCCATCGGCGGCGGGCCGACAATCGTGGTCGCGTAGATCGGGTCCTTGCGTTGCGTGATGCAGGTTACATGGAAGACAGGAAACTCGTCTTCGAGCGAATAAAAGCCCGTGTGGTCGCCGAACGGACCTTCCGTGCGTAATTCGCCTAACGTGACGTAGCCTTCCAATACAATCTCGGCGTTGGCGGGCACTTCGAGATCGACTGTTTCACACTTCACCAACTCGACGGGTTTTGATCGCAAAAAGCCGGCGAAAAGCATCTCATCGAGGTCGGGCGGCAGCGGCAAGAGTCCGGAAAACATCGTCGCCGGATCGGAGCCGATCGCGACCGCGACTTCCATGCGTGCTTCTTTCCCCTCGGCCAGCGCCCGGCGGTAGTGCTCGGCGCCCTGCTTGTGCGTCTGCCAGTGCATCGCTGTCGTCCGCTCGTCGAAAATCTGCAAGCGATAGATGCCGGCGTTGCGCTTCCCCGTGACGGGGTTGCGGGAAAAAACCAGCGGCAGGGTGATGAAGCGCCCGCCGTCTTGCGGCCAGCACTTCAAAACGGGGTAGTCAAACAGCGAAAAATCGTCCTTGCGGATGACTTCCTTGACCGGGCCGGTCTTCACCTCGCGCGGAAAAAACCGCCCCATCTCGGCTAGCTTCGGCAGCATCTTCAGCTTGCCGAGCATCCCTTGCGGAGTTTTCATCTCCAGGTACTCGGCGATCCGGGCGGCGATACTTTCCACCGAGTCCACCTCGAGCGCCAACTCCATCTTCCTCATGCTGGCGAAGGCATTGATGAGCACCGGGATGTCGTACCCCTTCGGCTTTTCAAACAGCAACGCCGGCCCGCCCCTTTTTACGGCCCGGTCGGCCACCTCGGTGATTTCGAGAATTGGGTCGACTTCGGCGGACACTCGCTTCAGCTCGCCGTTTTTTTCGAGCGCCTGAATGAATTGACGAAGATCGGAGTAGGCCATGGCAGTTTGGTGACAGGTCAGTTGGCTGGCAGCGTACGAGCGGAGCACACTACCTACAGAGTCAAATTCTTGCTAGAAGTCGCAAAAAATCCGAAACGCTGGTCGGAGCCGCAGGCATTAGCCCGTGGGCCCGCGCCCTCACGGGCGCGGCTTCTGTCTCCAACTCCGACGGGCTGCTATTGATACCCGCATAATATAGTGTTGTTTTCGGACACAGCAAATGCCTTGCCAGAGCGGGCGCAGCACGCTGCGCCCCTACACTGTATTTCGCGAACATCAATAGGTCCCCTACGATCCCGACAGATCGTAGCAGGCCATCTCGGTCTGGTTGCGGACGATCAGCTTACCGTCGGCCAGAGCGGGATGGTTCCATGTCTTGCCGCTCAGGGCCGAGAAGCGAGCCACTTCTTGGTGGCTTTCGGGCGTCGCCTTGACGAGAACCAAATCTCCTTTTTCTGTGAGGACGATCAAGTGCCCACCGGCCAGAAGCACTTGCCCGAATCCGTAACGTCCGCCCTTCCACTTGAGTTCGCCCGTGCGAGGATTGACGCACGCGAGTATCGCTTCATCCAGACCATAGATATGACCTTCATAGAGAATCGAGCTATTGAACTTGTTCTTCATGCGATTGCTCTTCCAGACTTCTTCCGTCTGAAAGCTGTCGCCGGCCCGGGTCAACTTGACCAGCACTGAGCCATGGCCATAGGCCGCGGAGATGAAGACGTGGTTCTCGTCGATCACCAGGGGCTGCGAAGCATTGATGCCCATGTGAGTCACCCAGGGATACTCCCACAGCAGAGCGCCGTCTTCCACCGAAACGCCCATCATCCGCTCCGCGCTCACGATCAGGAGTTGCCTCTGGTCCGCCAGCGTAACCAGCATGGGGGCGGTGTAGGCTTGCGCGTCACTCAGTGACTTCCACAAAACCTCACCCGTCAGCTTGTCGTAGGCCACGATCGAATTGTCGTTCGTCCCGCCAGGCAGCGCGATGACCTTGTCGTCCACCACGAGCACGGAGGCGGACATGCCCCAAACCAGATTGTCGGCGTCATTCTCCTTAAGGATGTCGTGCTTCCAGATCAGCTCGCCCGTGGTGGCGTCCAGGCAGCGCAACTCTCCTTCACCGCCGAGCGCGTAGACTTTGCCCTCGTTCCACGTCGGGGTTGCCCTGGGGCCGTCTCCCCCCAATCTCTCCTGGAAGAACGCCGCCCAGCCGTGCGTCCACAGCTCTTTTCCGGAGTCCAACGAGTAGGCCGCCACGACTTCCTGACCACGTCGCTGCTCAATCGTAAAAATGCGTCCCTCGGCTATCACGACAGACGCGTAGCCGCCGCCGACCTTGATGCGCCACATCTCAGGCGGGCCGTCCGATGGCCAATCGGTCCGAATCGGTTGCTGGTCGTAGTGACCATCGCGATTCGGTCCCCGAAAATCCGTCCAGTAGACGCTGCCCGAGCCGCCCGCCGCGCTTGCCGCCTTCACGATGCCACCTTCAAGCTTGCGGTCACGCTCCATGGCGTCATAGTGCGATTCGGGGTTGTGCAACGTGAAGATTGGGCGCATGCCGCTGCCGGCGAACTCCGCTCGCAGTCCATAAAAGGCGAACAGATGCACAATGCTGAGAACGACCAGAGCGAAGGAGACAAAGAGTTTTCGAAATACGCCCGTACGCTGGCGCATCCAGAGCAGGATCAACCCCGCCGGCGGCAACAAGAGACACACGAGCACAAAAAGGACCGTGTTGCGGTACCAGGGGTTCGCAGGCATACCCGACATTGTCGCCCCAACACCGGGCCACTCGCAATGCTTGGCGCGTTCGCCCAAGCCGATGCGATGGCCTAGCCCGCTTTTCTCACCAAACCACGGGAAGCAACCCGACGCGTAACCAGAACGTCCATAGCCTGGGAAGACGAAATCGGGACTTTCCCGAGCCTGTGTTAGATTCGTAGATTCACGCCATGCGGACGTACACCCGTATCCGTCGGAAACGCTTGGCCGAGAACTATCTCCAGATCCGTCGAGCGGTGGGTCCCGGGGTGGCCATCGTCTCGGTGATCAAGGGTGACGCTTACGGCCACGGAGCGGTGGAAGTCGCCCGGGCGCTCGCCGCGGCCGGCGCCGACTGCTTCGCGGTGTCTTATCTTGACGAAGCCGTCGTGCTGCGAGAGGCCGGGGTCAAGGAGAAGATCCTCCTTTTGACCGGCCCCCCCCAAGGGGAGGAAGCGGAAGTGCAGGCCCAGGGACTCACACCCATGCTCCACACGCCGGCACAGCTCGAAGCGTGGGAAAAGCAAGCTCGGCGAAGCGAACGCGACCTGCCCTATCACCTGGGCCTCGATACCGGCATGACCCGGCTCGGCTTTGACAGCGCTTCGGCCGATGAGCTGGCCGCTCTCATCGTTGACGCCTCCTGTCCGCGGATCGAGGGTCTGGCGACTCATCTAGCCGCTGCCGAAGACTTCAGCAGTCCACAGACAGGCGAGCAACTAAGACGCTTCGACGAGGTTGTCGAGAAACTGGACCAGCGCGGCGTACGCCCGCGCTACGTTCACGTTTCAAACAGTGCCGCGATCGCTTATCGGCCGGACGCCGACCGCAACATGGTGCGCCCCGGTCTGGCGCTCTACGGTTATGTGCATCCTGCCCTCGGCAGCGCCGTTGAGCCGCGGATCCGCACAGCTCCTGTTCTCGAATGGAAGGCTCGAATCCTACTGGTCCGCGATGCGCCCGCCGGAGCTAGGCTGGGCTACGGCGGAACCTACACGGCCGAGCGCCCCATGCGCATCGGCGTTCTCTCCGTCGGATACGGAGACGGCCTCAGCCGGCGCATGTCAAACGGCGGGGAAGTCATGGTTCGGGGGAAACGCTGCCCGATCGTGGGCCGGGTCAGCATGGACTTGACGCTTGTCGATCTCACCGCCGCGCCCGCGGCCGAACCAGGCGACGAAGTAACCTTGATCGGCGAATCGATCGACGCCCAGCACATGGCCCGGCAATGCGACACCATCCCCTACGAGGTGCTCTGCGGCATCTCGAAGCGCGTGCCGAGAGTCTATTGCGGATAGGGCAAACATGCAGGTTCGCGAGTTTGGGATGGGATCTTCCGAGAAGGCTACGTTGGCGCCGGCATGGCTGAAGCCGCAGCCCGAAAGCGTCACTCCCTGGGCCCGCGCCCTGACGGGCACGGCTCTGTCCGCTTCTCAATCGGGGCCCGCGCCGAATGAGAAACGCCCATCGTTGCCCACAGGGTATGACCGCTCTCTGGCGGGCTTGTGAAAAAGCCTTGGGACAGTCCACCGCGCCTCCCGTAAATCATTGAGAACGTCGCGCCCGTGGACGGCGCTTGGGACAGTCCCCGGTTTTTTCACCGCACTACATCGCTGGACCGCTTGCTAACGCGCGCGGCTCGGTGGCCGTGGCGCGAGAGCTTAGTCGGTCCATTTCACAAACGCTCTCACGTTTCGGACGAGTGAGGGCGGGCACAGCATGCTGTGCCCCTACAGGATCTATTGGGACGCCGGGAAATGTAGGGGCGTGGCATGCCGTGCCCGAGGTTCCCCATCATCTACCGGGCCGCCAGAGAAGCAGGAATCCCGGTCTTATACGACGAGTATCGCAACCTGACCCCAAGTGCTTGCCGGACAGCCCCTCCGTCGACGCGCCGGTCCGAACGCCGAGTCTCGTCCACGTCGGACTCGGTCGTCGAAGCGGGCATGGGCAGGTCCAGCAGCTTGGAACAGAACTCCGCCATCTCACGGGAGGTGCACGGGTCCTCGTCGGCAACCGGAAACGCCCCCGTGAGGTCGGACCCCAGGGCGGCGACGACGTGCCGAGCCAAGTCGTCCACGTGAATTCGCGAAACCCAATTTCCACCGTCGCCGACAAGTTTGAACCGGCCTTCGCGCATGGCGACGTGTACTCCACGACCCGGGCCGTAGATCGCCGCCGGCCGCAAGACCAGGGAAGACCACGGCCCGGCCGCGGCCTGTTTCTCCGCCTTGACCCGCAGCCTTTGCCGCTCGGTCACCGGTGCCACGGCCGTGGTCTCATCGACCTCGCGCGACTTGCCGTAGACACCGGTCGTCGATAAGTAAATCACCCGGGCCGGCCGGTCCCCCAGTGCTTCGAGAAGCTGGGGAGTAGGATCAAACAGCTTGCCTTCGTCGCGCAGAAGCGGTACGGAGAGCAACACCGAAGTTCCCTGGGGAACTCCACCCCGCAGCCCCTCCAGGGTCTCGGTCTCGAATACGTCAACCCGCCGTACGTCGGCGCCGGCTGTGCGCAACACTCGGAGCTTGGAATCATCGGTGGCTGTGGCGATTACCCGGGCGTTGCGGGACAGCATCTCGAGCGCCACGCGCCGCCCCGTATAGCCGCAACCGACAATGAGAACCGTCATCGGGTTATTTCTTTGGACCGGAGGGTTTTTAACGGCGCGTCGACCACGGCTCCCCGCAGTGCTAAGCTGTTCCGACATCGTGCTCATTGTCTCAACAGAGGCCAGATGAAAATGACAGCTGCCGAATGGTTTGTGAAAGGCCTTCAAGATCGCGGCGTCGAGTGGATCGCGACGTTGTGCGGCCACGGACTCGATCCGCTCTACGAAGCGGCCCAGAAGTCGGGTGTGCGTCTGGTGGACACCCGCAACGAGCAGGCGGCGGCCTACGCGGCCGAAGCTTTCGGAAGCCTGACCCGGCGTCCCGGCGTAGTCGCCGTTTCGAGCATCGGACACGTGAACGCGATCATGGGTGTGGCGAATGCCTACTACAGCCGCGCGCCCATGCTGCTGATCTCCGGGGCCGGAAACCAGAGCACCTCCGGGATGGGTCATTTCCAGGACTACGATCAGGTCGCTCTGGCGCGTTCTCTGACCAAATACGGACGCGTCGTCGATCGCCCCGAACGCACGATTCAGATCCTCGACGAAGCTTGGCGGGCGGCAACGGATCTTCCGCCGGGCCCCGTCCATCTGAGTTTTCCGCTGGACGTTCAAGACACGGAAGTCGGCAGTGAACAGATGGTCCAGCCACTGAGGGTCGAGTCCTCTTCCTCCATTCCGAGTGACGATCTCGAGCAGGCCGCTTCCTGCCTAGCGAGTGCCGAACGTCCTCTCATCGTGGCCGGCAGCGGGGTTCACTACGCGGGTGAAAGCAGTGCGGTAGCCGACTTTTCCGAAGAGTTCTCCGTGCCCCTGGGTGTTTTGGCGCTGGATCGCGACTCGATCAGACGCCCTTTGGGAACCTTCGTAGGCCTCATTGGCGGGCTCACCGGAGGGCCGAGACTGCTACCGGACGCCGACTGCGTCATCCTCGCCGGCGCTGACGTCGACTATCGCCTCGGGTTTCTTGCTCCAGACACGATCGCGGGCGACGCTCGTATCCTGCGAATCGCTCAAGGCTGGCAAACTCTTGCCAAGATCTACGAAGAACGCAACGGGAAGAGCCATACGGATTGGCTAGGCGAGGCTCGGCGGCGCTGGACGGAGTTTCGACAATCCATCGAAGAAAAGGGCGCCGAGCAGGCCAAGCAGGGCCTGCATGCCGTCCAGATCGCAGCCGCATTGCGAGAGGCGCTGACGGATGAAGCGGTGCTGCTGATAGATGCCGGCAGCACGGGCCAGTGGGCGCATCATATACTCTGCGACAACTATCCTCGCCACCGGCTCAACTGCGGTCCGAGCGGCGTTGTGGGTTGGGGTCTCGGTGGCGCCATGGGAGCCCGGATGGCTTTTCCCGACCAACCCGTGATCCTGCTCACAGGGGATGGGGCCTTCACGTTTACGGTGGCGGAGATCGAATGCGCCGTCCGCCAGCGTCTGCGGTTCGTCGTGGTCGTGGCCGACGATCAGTCCTGGGGGATCACCATGGCGGGTCATATCAAACGTTTCGGGGAAGCTATCAGCAGTACGCTGGGGCCCATCGACTTCGTCAAGCTCGCCGAGTCGCTCGGCGCTCGCGGGGTCTTGGCCAAAACGCAAAAAGAAGTTCGCGGCGCTGTCGAAGAAGCAGCCGCGCTCGACACCGTAACCGTGGTTCACGTACCGATTGTCGGCGGCAACCCTTAGCCCTAGCCCGAAGTTCCAGTCCCAGATCGCGGAGACCTTCCTCATCGAACGCTCCCGGCCCCACGCTCACGGCCGACCGGATCGGGGTGAAGCTGGGCCGCGTACGGAACCGCTACAAGGTCGGCAAACACTTTGCGACCGAGATGGGGGACGGCCTGTTCCCATGGTCGCGGCGGGAGGAGTCGATCCAACAAGAAGCCGCCCTCGACGGTCTGTATGTGATTCGCAGCAGCGAAAAGAAAGCGAGCTTGTCGGCGGCCGACACGGTGCGCTGCTATAAGAGCCTGGCGCAGGTCGAGTGGCCGTTTCGTTGCCTGCAGGGGGTGGACCCGCGGCTGCGGCCCATCTTTCACCGCACGCCCGAGCAGGTGCGGGCGCACATTTTTTTGTGTCTGCTGGCCTACTACGTGGAGTGGCACATGCGCCGTGACCTGGCGCCGCTGTTATTCGCGGACGAGCAACTCGAGGCCGACCGACCGCTGCGTGATGCGGTGGCCGCGGCGAAGCCTTCGGCCGCGGCGAAGAAGAAAAAGGCCACCCGCCACAGCGCCGACGGCCTGCCCCGGCACAGCTTCGAGACCCTGCTCGACGCCCTGGCCACGCGCTGTCAAAACACCTGCCGCGTCGCAGGCAACGAGCCCAGCGCCACCTTCGAGCAACTCACCGCCGCCACGCCGCTGCGGCAACGCGCCCTCGAGCTACTCGGCCTGTAGCCAGAACCGCAAACCTCCCGCACTGCCTTTCCGCCGTGGAATCAACACTTTACCGCCTGCAGCCGCCTGGAACTTCGGCCTAAATATACCTGGGCGAACTTGTGAAACGGACTAGATCTGGCATTCCGGCAAAGATTCCTGCCCTTTCCCCCACAGGCTCATTCGTCTGTGCCGCAGACCGGTTCGTCGGTTTGTTTGCCGGCGAAGGCTGCGAGCGTTGGGGCCCGCTAGAACGGTGAGTAGACGCCGTTGGATGGAGTCCGGCTCGACGCATCACGTCCGGACGATCGCTGAACTGCTTGCGGGTACCCCACTACCCGCGCTGTTGAAGGGCTAATGATAATGTCCCCTTGAGAGGGCAATAGCAATGTCCCCTACTCTGGGATCCGAAGGAGGATCCCAGATGGGGAAGGACAGGGATGAGCCACAAGGAACTGAGGCGCGGCGAAGTACTGGGCCGAGTGCAACGAGGCGAGTTGAAGCTGAGCGAGGCAGCGCAGTTGCTGCAGGGCAGCTAGCGCCCAGCCAAGCGACGGAAGAAGCGCTACAGCGCAGGGGGAGCGCAAGCGCTGGTGCACGGCAACGTGGGCCGTGTGTCGAACCGCGCCAAGCCCGCTGCGTTTCGCCGGCAAGTGGTACCACACGTGCGCGCACACTACGGGGGCGGGCCGCACGAGCGCTGCGGGCCTACCCGGGCGGCCGAGCCCTTGCAGAAAGGCCAGGATCTGGAAGTCTCCGTGCGGACCCGGCGGCGTGGGAGGCTCGCCGCCGGCCTGTGGAGCCGCCGCCGCAAGCGAAAACCGCACCGCCGCCGACGCCAACGTCGCGCTCACTTCGGCGAGTTGATCCAGGTCGACGGTTCGCACCACCAGGGGCTCGAGGGACGTGGACCGAAAGGTTGCCTGATGAACTTCGTCGACGATGCGACCGGGCTGGCGCTGGGCCGTTTCTGGGACCAGGAAACGACCTGGGCGGCCGCCGATCTACTCCCAGCTGGGGTGCCTCGCCAGGGCGTTCCACGGGCGTTGTACGGGGACTGGAAGAACGTCTACCAGCGCCCGCCGACGTCGCGGGAAGCGATCGCAGGCATCCCGCCCGAGACGCCGTTCGGCCGCCTGTGCGCCCAGCTCGCCAGTGGCATCATTGCCGCTTCGTCGCCGCCAGCCCAAGGCCGAGTCGAGCGCCACCACGGAACGCATCAAGACCGCCGGAGCAAGAAGATGCGGCTCGCAGGCATGGCCGATTACGAGGCGGCAAACCGCTACGTGGACGAGCAGTATCGGGACGCACACAAGGCCAAGTTGGCCGGCCGGCCGGCGGCAGGAGCGGACTTTCATCGGCGCCTATCGAAGCGCCTGGACTTGCAGTGGGTGTTCTGTTGGGAGGCCGAGCGGGTGGTCTCGAACGACCGGGTAGTGCGTTTCGAGAATCGCTTCTGGCCGTGGAAACCAAAGCGGAATCAGGGCCTGGGAGCCGGGGCAAGGGTGACGCTTGAGCAGACCCGGGAGGGCGAGTTGCGAGTGCGTTTCCAGGGACGTACGGTGCCCTTTGCCGGGATTGCCAAGCCGCCGCCGAAGGCGCGTCCCGAGCCGCAACCACGAGTCGCTCCGCGGCCGCACAAACCGGCGGCGAACCACCCTGGGCGGCCGGGGCTGCCGCTGGCCAAACGCGCGGCGAAGGCGGGAGGGCTGTGGAAATGACGGGCCGGAGGGAAAGGGTGGAAAACCTCGCGAAGCAGCGAGCGGGGTTCGAGCCGCTACGAAGGGTTTTCCACCCTTCCCACCGTCCCTTGGAAATCGCTGCGCGATTTCCACATGCCCACAGCCCCGACGACGACGATTTCTCTCCCATCTCTCTTCCTCAACAGGGGACACTTCTACTGCCTCCCTGCCGGGGACATTTCTATTGCCTCTTGACACCTATCGGACCGGGAGGTGACAAGCTGCTACTCTAGTTCCACTCGCCGGTTACGGCCTAGGAAATCTGGCGAACAATCGGCAGACGGCGGAGCTGGAGCTTCACGCTACTTGCCTGGCTCTCAACCTCCGTCATGAAGCGCCAAGATCCGCCACTACACTGAGGCTTGCAAACCGCTCGATCGCAGGAGTCCCATACGAAATCGCCCGTTGGCTTGCGGGAGTTTTGGCCCGATATTCGCGCGCTCATCGCGCCTCGCCGGAAGACCTTCCTGCTCGGGTTGGTTCTCATCCTGATCAGTCGCGCGGCCGGCTTCGTGCTCCCTGCTTCTCTGAAGTATCTCGTCGACGACGTCATCGGCGAGGGGCGCGTCGAGCTGCTCGCGCCGATCGTCCTAGCCGTTCTCGCGGCGACCTTCATAGCAGCGGCGACCTCATTCTCGCTCACCCAACTGCTGTCGAAGTCGGCCCAACAGCTCATCGCCGATATGCGGCGCAAAGTGCAGGCCCATGTGGGAAGGCTGCCGGTCGCCTACTACGACAGCCATCAGACGGGAACGCTCGTCTCGCGAATCATGAGCGACGTCGAAGGCCTGCGGAATCTCGTTGGGACAGGCCTGGTGAACCTTCTCGGCGGTCTGCTGACCGCCGTGGTTGCGCTCGCCGTGCTGCTCTACATCAGCGTTTCGATGACGTTGATGGCGTTGACGATGGCGATCGCTTTCACGGTGGGGCTGCGATACGCCTTCAAAACCCTCCGGCCGGCCTTTCGCGAGAGGCGCAAGATCCACGGCGAGGTGACGGGTCGCCTGACCGAGTCGTTGGGGGGAGTGCGCGTCATCAAGGGGTACCACGCCGAGGAGCGTGAGGCCCAAGTCTTTTCCGGCGGCGTGCAGCGGCTGCTCGAAAACGTCTTTCGAACGCTTACCGGCACGGCACTGGTAAGCGTAGCGGCGACCGTGCTGCTGGGAGCGATGAGCGCTCTGATCATGTGGGTCGGCTCGCAAAAGATCTTTGCCGGCGAACTGACGCTCGGGGACTTCGTTTCGTTTACGGTGTTCTCGGCGATGCTGCTGGCGCCGCTTTTTCAGATTGTCGACATCGGCACGCAACTGATGGAAGCTTTCGCCGGCCTCGAGCGAACGCGAGAAGTCTTGAACGAGCGGCCGGAGCACGACGACCCGAGGCGAACGATCGAGCTGGGAACAATCCGGGGCGACTTGCGCTTCGAGGACATGAGCTTTTCCTACGAGGCCGGCAAGGAAGTCCTGCACGGCGTCAGCTTCGCAGCACGGCCGGGAACCGTGACCGCCCTCGTCGGACCGTCAGGGTCGGGCAAGTCGACCATCATCGGCCTGGTCGCCGCCTTCCACGCTCCCGAAGCGGGAACGATTTGGGTGGACGGCGTCGACTTATCGACCGTTCGCCTCTCCTCCTACCGCACACAGCTCGGGGTCGTCTTGCAGGATACATTGCTTTTCGACGGATCGATTCGCGAGAACGTGGCTTTCTCGCGGCCCGATGCGGCCGAAGAGCGAATTCTCGAAGCGTGTCGCATTGCCCGCGTCGACGAGTTCGCCGAAAGCTTTCCCGACGGTTATGACACGATCGTCGGCGAGCGCGGGGTCAAGCTCTCGGGCGGGCAACGCCAGCGCGTCGCCATCGCGCGCGCAGTGCTCGCCGACCCGCGCATCCTGATTCTGGATGAAGCGACATCGAGCCTGGATTCCGAGTCCGAGGCGCTTATCCAACAGGGCCTTTCCTGCTTGATGAAGGGCCGCACGACGTTCGTCATCGCGCACCGGCTCTCGACGATCCGCGGAGCCGACCAGATTCTCGTCATTGAGAACGGCCGCGTCCTTGAGCGCGGCGCGCATGAGACTCTATACGCGGCCGGCGGGCGCTACTACGACCTCTACACGAAGCAACACGGGCTCGAGAGAAACCTGTTTCTCGCGCCAGGCGAAGGCGACAAGGTCGAACCCGAACGCGCTAGAGATGCGAAAGACCAGGCCTCAATCACGGACGCGATGCGGTTGCTCAGGAACTCTTAGCGGCTGGCCGTAGGCGACCGAAGGATCTATCGCCGTGTTTCGTTTTAGCGATGCGCTTGCGGCACAGAACGGTGGACGACAATGCCGTTGAATCGTGAGGCATCCTACTCCTAGCAGGACGCTGAAAAAAGGTTTCGGAGTGCCTCGCCGCGACCCTCGGCGCCTGTCCCCAGGCTCGCGGACTGTGAAATAGATGACGATCGGGCCGGATTTTCATGCTTCGGGGGTGTACAAAGTTCATGGCGACTCACGACAAAGCGGTAGGGGCCGACCGCTGCACCTGCCGAGAGGGGTTTTTGCGGGGTTTTGGTCCCGTAATCCAATGGGACGCCGTGTGAATCTCACGCCTGGGCGGACACGGCGGTCCGTGGCCACGGCTCCGGCCGAGGTCGCTCGCCGCCAAAAGATACCGACCATGAAAAGGACGACGACAGGAGTGCCGATATAAGCAAGGCCGTTTTGGAAATATTGCGGGATGGATTCGTTCTCTCGCAGCATGGGAGCCCGAATGACAGCCACGGCCAATAGAAAAATGGTCGCCAGGCGAGCGGTGCGGTAAGAACGACCACCAGCAAAAGGGTGGGAACGAGCTTCATGGCGCGCCTCCTAGGGTGGGCGTTCATTATTACACCACCGTCGGGAAGGCCCCGCAAGCAATTCACCTTGGGCTAAATCACGCCCCTTCTGCCCTCGCTGCCGACGAAGCGAGGGTCCACGAGTTCACGCGTGTCGTGGTGGAACAAGCGCCACCCGTCATAGACGAGTTCGCCGACGTAGTAGGCGTCCCGATAGAGGCTGTGCTTGTCGGGCAACTCCTCGCGTTGGCGGGGGTTTCTAAGGTGGGGATACAAGACGAAATCCAAATACGTATCGGCATGGAAATATCTGCCCTCGAAAGCCAGCTCGGAGATCACATCAGGACAGCGGCGTCGCAGGAATGAAGCGCCCTGCTCGGCGGTCGGGTCCTCGGGCAGCTTGGCCATCTCATCTTCGATCGCTTGTAGCTCGTCGGCCACCGTCTTTCGGCCCCGTGCTTTCCACAGTTTGGAACGCCTTAGAAAGGCTCGAACTCTTGCAAGCCCGGAGAGCAAAAAGACGGTTGCCATCAGCGGTACAACGTATTTTCGGAAGAAGCCGAGGTCCACTCCTTCAGCGTTGATGCTCTGAATCCACCAATACCCGAGAACCACTCCCATCACTCCGACTGTTAGGCCGACAGGCAGCTTCCGGCCCGCGACGCAGCGCCAATAGAATGTTTTTAGGGAATCCCTCGTCCGACGCAATGCTTCACCGGCTCGGGCGGCGGCGAAAACCGACTTGTCCCAATCGTAGTGCGCCATGGTCGGCGGGTAATAGAGCACGAACAGCTTGTCGATCGGGGTTTCACGTCCGGAGAGGTGGCACTTCATCGGAATGGGGGGCGAAGAATCGCGATTCTTTGCAAGGATATCACAAGGCATGCAACCCTCAGTCGCCTTGCACCCAAGTCTGGCGACTTGCCTGCGCCAGGGGAGGTTCCGGCTTGTCGCCGCTTCTCCACTCCGCTTGTTAGAAACCAAGGGTTGAGCCCCCGGCGGGCGCGTACTAGCATAGGGCAAGTCAACAACCGAGGTAGACCGGCTTATGGAACTTGGATCTCGTTCACGGAAGGCGCGCGCGAACCTGCCGCCGGGAGCTGTTGTGGCTCGCGGAGAAGGCCGCTGCCGCCCTCTCCCGCTCGCCTCCTTCATCCTCCTTCTTCTCAGCAGCTGCGGCGCTACGGAGGCTCCTATTGCCCATCGACTCGTTGACAGCTTCCAGCCGGATATGGTCGAGGGTTCCCCCACCAAGGTCAAGGCGGCCACGTTGCCGATCGTGTGGAATTTCTCGGAACCTCTGCCCCAACCGTCCCCGAAAAAGGCCACCGCCAACCTGGGGTGGAAGCCCGGAGTCGGCGTGTCGGGGCTTCGAATCCGCGAAGGCCGCCTTCAAGGCCGCTCGACCACCGATTTTCCGATCATCTACGCCCGCCGTAGCGAAAGACTCGACGACCGAGACCTGCTCGCGGAGGTCGAGGTGCGCCTGCGGGTCAACAAGGGCGCCAACCTCAGTCTTCAGTTCGCTGGACCCGAGGATGTCGACTTTGGCGATGTTCTGGCCGGCGCCAAGGGGCTGAGCCAGCCCTGGGGCCTGACAACACCTATCGTCGCCGGGGAGAGCTTCCAAACTTATACCTTACGCCCGCGTGGTTCCGTCAGCCTGTCCGGCATCCACCATGTCTTGTTTCGCCCGACGGATGCGCAAGGGGCGGAGTTCGAGATCGAATCCATCCGCCTTCTCTCGCAGCGGGAACGCCTGGCCCGGATTCCCTCTGGGGTGGGATGGCAGGGTCTCGGCGAGATTTTCCGCGAGACGGTCGTCGCGCGATCGCCCGAAACGATCCGACTGCCGCTGACGCTGCCCAACGACCCTTGGCTCGATCTGCATCTCGGCACGCCCGAGGACGGCGCGGTCACCTTTCGCGTAGGCCTCTCATCAGCCGCCGGCGACGAGATCGTGTTGCTGGAGCGTACCCTGACAACAGCGCATCGCTGGGAGACCGCGCACGTCGATCTTGCCGCCTATGGCGGTAGGGAGGTGACCCTCTGGTTTGCCCTGCCCGATGCGGAAGACGGGACGTTGGGTTTTTGGGGCAGTCCGGTGGTTCGCGCGCGGGGTGGGCCGCCCATGCGGGCGGGCGAATCCTCGGGCGCTCTAGCGCGCGCGCCGGCTCCTCAGGGAGTCATCCTGATGGTGGCTGACACCCTGCGAAAAGACCATCTCGACTCTTACGGCTACAAGCGGCCCACCGCGCCGACCCTCAGCCGGCTGGCCGCCGAGGGCGCCCTTTTCCACGATGTCGTTTCCCAAGCGACTTGGACGAAGGTCTCCGTGCCTTCGATCATGACCTCGCTTTACCCCGCTTCCCACGGCGTCGCCGAGGTCACCGACCGGCTTCCGGCGGCCGCGAACACGCTAGCGGAAGTTTACCGCGCGGCGGGCTACGCCACGGTCAGCTACTCCTCAGTTGCCTTCACGGGAAAGCTGACCAACCTGCACCAAGGGTTCGAAGAGCTCCACGAACTGGGATCAACCCAACTCGAGCGCCGCACGAAAACCGCCCGGGTGTACGCGGACCGGTTATGCGCCTGGTTGGAGGAACATCGCGACGCCCCGTTTTTCGTCTTCTTTCACGTCTTCGACCCGCACGACCCCTACGAGCCCCGCCGACCCTACCAGTCGATGTGGGCCGATCCCGGCAAAAAGGAAGACCACGAACGTGATGCCGACAAGCTTCGGAAAGTGATCCCCGATCCCTTTATGAGAAGGCGAGCCATGGGCACCCGCCGGCAATTCGAAAAGGCGGATATCGATACCGAGGAATACCTTTCGTATGACAGGGACTGGTATGACGGTTCGATCCGCGCCATGGACGTGGAGCTGGCACGGGTGCTCGAGCGGCTGAAGACGCTTGGCCTGGCCGAGAAGACCATGATCGCGTTCATCGCCGATCATGGTGAAGAGTTCCTCGACCACGGGCGCATGTTTCACGGGCAGACTCTTTATGGGGAGCTGACGAATGTTCCTTTGGTTCTGTTTGGGCCTGGTGTCGTACCGAACGGAGTCGTGATCGATGAAACGGTTCGCAGCATCGACCTGATGCCGACGTTGCTTGAGATCAGCGGCCGGCCTCTGCCGGAAGGCTTGCAGGGACAAAGTCTGATGCCGCTTATGACGGCGGCTAGGGAACTACGTAACGCGGATCTGACCGAATCGACGCTGGCTAGCCTGGCCGGCGATTTGGGTTGGCAAAGACTTCCGGCGGTCTCCGAGCGCGCTGCGACCGAGCAGAGCGGCGGGCCCCGCCCCCGCGAAGACGAAGCCGTCTCGATCGTGCTCGACGGCTGGAAGCTGATTCATAACACGAAAAGCTCCTCGGGCAAGCCCGAGTTCGAGTTGTTCGAGCACACGAAAGATCCCTTGGACCTCAAGAACGTCGCGGACGAAAACCCCGACGTCGTCGAGAAGTTGCTTGGGGAACTTCAAGCCTGGCGGGATCTCACCCAAGCAGGGAAGTTGCCGCCGGCCGACTCGACCGAGGGCCTAAGCGACGACGAACTGCGGCGCCTGCGCAGTCTGGGCTACATCCAGTAGGCCGCGTCGGCGTCGGCGCCCGTCCGTGCCGACGCTCTGCCGAGCCCCGCGGGGGCGCCGGAGAACAAGCGAGGTTTGATTTCTGCCTTCAACAATGGCCGCCGTCGTTTGGTAGAGAAAATCACGTGGGCCAACAGGTGCGTGAAAATCTGTGCCATTTCCTGCGCCCTTGCAGGCCTTGCTGCCCTTCCTCAACGGTAACCCAGCTCTGATCGCCCTGGGCCATTTTACGAGAACTCCCAGATTTATTTCGATCTTTCTGGCATCGAGTAATTGACAAATCTCCTGATCTTGCTCTGTTCGGCGTCGGGCTCGACCCCACGGGCGGCGACTAATCCGGTTCGTTTGCGCAGCCCTGGCAATCCAACCCCAAAGTGGTTCTCCAACTTCTCGAGCCGCGACCGCCCGCTGTAAGCGCCCCTCTGGCCAGGGCTACCCACAGGTACAATAAGTCCAAAGTGCGATCTAGAGGAAATGCGGGGAGTTGTCGCCAAGCAGGAGAGAAAGCTTATTGGCTGTGAATCACGACGGCCACTGCCAAGGCGCGGTCCGCCGGCCAATCCGCGGAGGCGGGCTATGGCCGCGACCCCCTCTACGGTTACGCCCGGCCAGAGTGCGGGCCCCGGTCCTTGTCTTACTGTTTCCGTGGTTGGCGGTCGTCGGGCTTGCCCAGCCGGAGTATCGCGTCTACGAGGACCATCCACGGCTGTTTCTCGAACCTCGACGACTGGAGAGGTTGCGCAAGGACGTGGAGCGTCGCTCGGTCCGCTGGGAACAATTGCGACGGCTTACCGAGGAGAATGTGGCGCTCCCCGAAGAGCCTCTGGTGCGGGCCTTGCAGTTTCAGGCGGCCGGCAATGAGGCGACCGGACGCCGGGCCGTGGCGTGGGCTGTCGCAATGGCAGAGGATTCGAGAGGGTTCGAGCGGCTGGCTGACCTAAGACTGGGAGCTGTTGTTTTCGACTGGTGTTACGAGTTGTTTACCGAGGAGGAGCGAGCACGTGTCGCCGGCGCGCTCGGCAAGGCGGCCGGCACGGCCGCCGGCGCTTCGGGACTTGACCCCGGCGAAGTTCGAAGCGCGGCGCTAGCCGCGATTGCCGTCGCCGGGGACTGGGCGGGATCGGAATCGGCGCTGGCGGATCTAGTAGAGCGCCGTTGGAAGACGGAGATCCTTCCCGCGCTGCGCCGTGGCCGGCTCGCCGACCGAGCTGAAGATCTACTGGCTGTTGTCGAGTTTTGCCACGCGGTTCGGAACAACTTGCAGCTTGAGTTGTGGCAGGAGGCGATCGATGTGTTCAAGTCGCTGCCATTTAGCTTGATTCTCCGCTACTACCCTGAGCCGCTTCAGACCGAGGCTGGTGTATTTCGACAACCTGCGACGCTTACGACGGTCGAAACTGACCCCGAGATCGAGGCGACCGTGAGTCGCATCGCCGAAATGTTGCTCGTGGCCTATGAGAACACGTGGGAAGAGTACCAGTTTCTGCAGGGTTGGCTACGCCACGACGAGTACAGCTTGACGAATTCGCTGGGTGCGCCGTATGAATTTCTCTGGCTCAACCCGTACCTCCCGGGGCTCAGCTATTTTAGTGCCCCGGCTATCGTCTACGACGAGTTGCGGGGCCGTCTTTTCGCGCGAGCAGGGTGGCAAGAGGGGGATCTCTGGGCCGGTTACTTCAACAGCGAGCTTCAAATGTTTGCTGAAGGAAAGCGCTTCCTCCTACGCCGGGAGGACGACCAGGCCCCGCTGGTTTTTCCCGGTGCAGTCGTGGTGTTGGCGCGGGTGCCGATGTCGATCAAGGTCCGCGCGCCGGAAGCGACGGTGATCTACCTGGTCGGGTTGGGGGAGGGAAAATCTTACAATTTCTTCATCAACAAACGAACCTTTCGAACCTACGAAGCCGGCCGTGGCGGCATCATTGTGTTGAAGAACCCTCCCAAAGGTGCGGGCAAGCGCTTCCTGCGGTTCAAGAAACCCATCCGCATCGAACTGACCGCCGCCGGCGAACGGGGTCCGTCGTTACTGGGATCCAAGAACTGACTACGGGACGGCGCATCCTCGCCCGCGGCTCGGCGCGGGCGGCAGACAGCATAAGCGCGGGTGGGCAGCCAGCGGTGGCCTTTCACGACTGGGGACGCGAAACTTCGGCTCCCTGGGATCTGCCTTGGTTTCCGTCGCACCCAGGCGCCTTGTCGCGCATGCTCGACATCGCGTGAGAAATCAGGTGGTCCCGGATATTAATGAATCAGAAGTTGGGCTTGATGTAAAATAAGTCGTTCTTATGCAACAATGAGAGTTGCGAATCAACCACCTCAAGGTGTTTCGGGACATCGCCCAGACAAGCAGCATCAGCCGCGGGGCCGAGCTAAACGGGATCAGCCAGTCCGCGGCCAGCCAACTCCTCAAGCAACTCGAGCAGAGGCTGGCGACGGACCTGCTTGATCGAACCAGCCGCCCGATCAAACTGACTCCCGCCGGCAAACTTTACTACGAAGCGTGCCGCGATATCGTTTGGCGATACGCCGAGATGGCGTCGCAGATAGGCGCGCTGAAGAAGGAGCTTGTCGGCTCCGTCCGCGTGGCGTCGATTTACTCCATCGGGCTTTACGAGATGGCGTTGATCAAGGAACAGTTCGAAGATCGCCACCCGCAAGCCAATGTTCATCTGGAGTACATGCGACCGGAGAAGGTCTATCAGGCCGTAGCGGACGATGTGGCGGATCTCGGTCTAGTCAGCTATCCCAATCCGGGCAAGGAACTCAAAGCCATCGCCTGGCGGCTGGAAAGGATGGTTCTGGTATGCCATCCCGACCATGCGTTGGCGAAAAAGTCAACGATTCGCCCTGCCGATCTCGCCGGCCAGGCGTTTGTCAGCTTCGATCCCGACCTCTCGATTCGCAAGGCCATGGACCGTTTCTTTCGCGACCAGGGAATTCCCCGCAAGGTTGTGCTCGAGTTCGACAACATTCAAATGATCAAAGAGGCGCTGTCGATCGGATCGGGCGTCAGCATCCTTCCGGAGCGGACGGTTCGTCAGGAGGCTGCCGAGGGACGCCTGGTCGCGCGCCCCATCGAGGCGAATGAGTTAGTTCGTCCGGTAGGCATCATTCACCACCGCAAAAAGAAGTTTTCTCCCGCGGGGTCGCAGTTTTTGAATTTCTTGCAGCAACAGCCGCGGGAGTGAGCCGGGCTGCCAAGCTAACACGTGCCTGGGGTGGAGCGGACGTTCTGAGACGGAAATTGCGGCGTTGACCCCCGGGACGGATTCAGATAAGATCAGTGACGTCTATCATCAACACGGACAAACGCTCTGGCGACAACTCAGTCGCTCCTGATTCTCCGGTTGTAGAAACAAAAAAGGGGTCTTAGGTAATGCCCGCTCTGGTGCGAACAGGCCGCAGATTTCGCCTGATTCTCGTTCTTTTCTCTTTGCTCCCGCTGCAAGCACAAAGCGAGGTGGAAAGCGCTTTTCAGGAGCCCGAAGTGTTGAGCCTTTTCCCTCTCGGCGCGCAACAAGGTCAATCTTTGGAAGTGGAGATGCGGGGAAGAAACCTGGAGGGAACCTACGCCATTTGGGCCCATACCGCGGGCCTCAAGGGGCGGGTCAAAAAAGTCGAAGAGATTGAACTCCAGGAGAAAGAGGACTACGGCTCCCCAACGAAGGAAACCGGACGGGGGCAGCGGGTCTTATTGGAGCTGAAAATCGACTCAGCCGCCAAGATGGGGGTTCATTCTCTTTGGCTGGTCTCACCTCGAGGGGTGTCCAATGCCGTGCCTTTTTGGATCCACTCTGATCCGGTCATCCAAGAAAACGAAGGCGTCTATGACGGCGGGCCATTCAATGCGCCCGAACAAGCGCAAGAGGTGACCTTTCCGGTGGTCATCAATGGGAGGATCCGTCACGACGCTGAACTCGATTATTACGAGTTCAAAGCCCCGGAGGGTCAAGAACTGGCGTTTGAGATGATCCCCTGGACGTTTGAGTCTCAGTTCGCTCTCTACGAACCGACCGGCAGTTGGTTCGACTCGGGTCGGGCCAAGCAGCTGGCGATGGCGGTTCATGATGAATACACGACTGCCCCACAACTGACCTACCGATTCGGCAAAAGCGGACGCTATCTGGCTCAGGTGGGATTCTTTGCCAACGTCTCAAGCCAGTTTGGGGAGGATTCCTCGTACCAGCTGCGGATTACCCCGGCCGGTCAGTCACCCCTCTGGCTGGGTCATCAAGGGTTCGACGCCATGGGGAAGAACGGTTGGCGGGAACGAGCCTTTGACCGGCGACTGAAATCGGATCGCCTCCAGATACTCTGGTCAAGAACCTTGAAGATCTCCCCCGCTGAAGCCGGAGCGGGCAAGGGCGGATCCTTAACCCTAGCAAGCGACGAGGCCAGTCGCTTAGAGTCCAAGGATTTGGACCTCGCGGACGCAGAGGCTGGTCTCTCCCCGATCAGAGAAAGGGAGCCCAACGAGACGACCGATCAGGCCTTGAAAGTGTCGTTCCCCCTTCTCATCGAGGGAGCGATCGGGCGCCCGGGCGACATCGACTCCTTTACATTCACGGTAAAGGACGGAGAGAGGTTGGCCTTTGAAATCGAGACCCCGGCTACCGCACCTCCCTTCTTCAATCCTCGAGTGGGGATCGTCGACGGAGACGGGATCGAGTTTTTGACCAATATCTACAAGAGGCTGGGCCGGCAGTTTCAGTTCTACAGGAAGACCGTCGAACCAAAGACCGTTTACACGTTCGAGCTGGGAGGGGAATACACCTTGCAGGTTCGCGATATCAGTTCTCGCTACGGAGGCCCCAGCTTTGTTTACCGGCTGCTGATTCGCCCCCAGATTCCCCACGTGGGGGAGCTCGAGCTAAAAGAAAAGCGAGTCAATCTCACCCAGGGAGAAGCCAAGAAGCTGACCGTGATCACGGGTCAGGAGGAAGGCTTTAGTGGTGAGATCGCCCTGCGGGTGGAAAACCTCCCGCCCGGTGTGGAAGTGTTTCCCGGAACAGAGGTCGAGCCGGACGGAGGAATAAACCCGGATGAGGGTCCCAAGGAAAGGTTTGTGGCAAAAAGCCAAAAGGCCACTATTCTGTTGATGGCCGACCGGGAGGCCCCCCTGACGACCTGGCCGCGGTTTCTACGAATCGCCGCCCGGCCCGTGATGGAAGGGAAGCCGGGCGCGCCGCTGCCGGTGGGTGAGATTCCTTTGATGGTGGTGAAGGGGGCCGACGCGGCATCGGCTGTTAACCTCAAACAGGAGACCAGACCGTGAGCACGTTGCCTTGTAAGCGGAACGGCAACAAGGGGATCATCCCCTGTCGAGAGAGACGAAACTGCCCGTTCGGCCTGGGTCTCGCGCTGAGTCTGGGTTTGTGCGGCTTTCTGTTCCTCTGCCAGCCTCGGGTCGCCGCCCAAGCCGGGCCTCCTCCTCCCCAGGGATCTAGCTCTGAAGCGGCCGCTTCCTCGCAACTCTTGTCGGTGCGCTTGGTGCCCGAAGAAGCGACCCTGTGGGGCGCCCGGGCGGTGCAGCGCTTTCTGGTGCTGGGAAAATACGCCGACGGTTTGGAACGCGATATCAGCAAACGGAGCCGTTTTTCCATTGCTGATTCCGGAATAGCCAAAGTCGATGAACGAGGCCGGGTGGCGGCTCTGGCGGACGGGCCGACGGTCCTTAGCGCGCAAGTGGAGGGCCGCTCGGCGAACAGTCGGCTTCGAGTAGAGGGATCCGAGGAGATACGCCCTTTTAGCTTCGCTCAGGATATTGGAGGAATCTTCACCAAACAGGGGTGCAACAGCGGCGACTGCCATGGCGGCGTCAAAGGCAAAGGGGGGTTTAAGCTCTCCCTCAACGCCCTCTATCCCCAAGACGACTACAAGTGGATCGTCGAAGGGGGCGTTTATCAGGTCCTGACTGCCGAATCAGGGGGACCCAAGGAGCCGCGTATCAATCGGGAAGAGCCGGAAAAGAGCGTGTTGCTGCTCAAGCCCACCTTCAGCGTGCCCCACGGAGGAGGGCAGCGCTTCGCGCTGGATTCTCCCGATTACGAGACGATCCTGAACTGGATCCGTCAGGGCACACCTTACGGGGAGGAAACCGGAACACAGACAGTCGCAGTCGAACGATTGGAGATCTACCCTCGGTCCACGGTTTTGGATCTCGAGGGGTCCCAGCAGCTTCTGGTGACGGCCCATCTCTCCAACGGCCAACAGGAAGATGTGACCGGACAGGTGCTTTATGTCTCCAACAACCCGGAGGTGGTTCAAGTCACCTCCGAGGGCCTAGTCAAGGCGGTAAAAACGGGTGAGACGGCGGTGCTTATTCGAGCTGCCGGACACGCGATCAGTGCCGGTTTTGGCGTCATCGCCGCGCCCCTATCGGGCTACCCCGAAGTCAAGCCGAGGAATCTTATCGATGAGTATGTCCTGGCCAAACTGCGCCGGTTTAATATCATGCCTTCGGGATTAGCCAGTGACGAGGAATTCCTGCGTCGGGTCTGTCTGGACGTGACGGGGACACTTCCGCCGCCGCAGCGGGTGCGGGCATTCCTGGCCAGCCAGAACACACGAAAAAGGGACCAGCTGATCGAAATCCTCCTTCAGTCACCTGAATACGTCGACTACTGGACCTTCCGTTTTGCCGACCTTTTTCGAGTCTCTTATGAGGCCGGACCGGGGGCCAATGCGCGGATGTACTGGCAGTGGATTCGGGACAGTGTGGCGGAAAACAAACCGTATGACCGCATGGCAGGCGAGCGTCTGGCGGGGCAGGGTTACAACGGCCCCACACGGCACTACTATAACGGATCGGATCTACGCCGCCACACCGACGTGATGGCCGAGCAAGTTCGAGTGTTCTTCGGTCGACGCCTGGACTGCGCCCAATGCCACAACCATCCTTATGAGTCCTGGAGCCAGGATCAATTCTGGGGGATGACCGCTTTCTTTGGACGTTTTACTCAATTGTGGGACTTGGGTGGGGGTCCCGCCATCCTCATCGACGACCCCGCCGGACACGGAATGTACGGGAACGGCGAGAAGGTGATCCATCCCCGCACGCAGGAAGAAGTACCTCCCCGATTTCTGGACGGTACGCTCCTCCCCGCCGACGAGCGCACCGACCCGAGGATGAGACTGACTGAATGGATGATCTCTCATCCCTACTTTGCCGAGGCCATTGTCAATCGAATGTGGGGGTATTTCTTCGCAAGAGGGATCGTGGATCCGGTAGACGACTTCCATTCCACAAACCCGCCCACGCATCCCGATCTTCTGAAGGCCCTGGCGAAGGATTTTCGAAAGCAGGGACACGATCTGAAGCACCTGATCCGTCTCATTGTGCAGTCCAGGACCTACCAGCTCTCCGGCAGCCCCAACCCCACCAACAGGGAGGATAGAACGAACTATTCTCGATCTCTGCCCCGGCCGCTGGATGCGGAAGTACTCCTGGACGCCATCTCTCAGGTGACCGAGACGCGCGAGGACTTCCGCATGTATCCCGGAAACACGACGCGTTTGTTCTTCATGCGATTGCCCTCCGGTACTCGCGCCATCCACTTGGGGCGACCCGATCTCCTTCCCTCTCGATTCCTGGACCTGTACGGACGACCCGACCGCCAAATGGTGCCCGAACGAAAGGGCGAGGCGAATTTGGGGCAGGCCCTACACTTGATCGCGGGTCCGACGTACAACAGCAAGTTCTCCCAGCCGGGTGGGCGGCTCGACCGACTGATCAGGAGTGGAGCCTCGGACCGCCACATCATCGAGGAACTCTACCTAGCGGCCCTCTGCCGCTTTCCGACGGCGCCGGAGCAGGTGGAACTGGAAGAAATGATCGCCGGCCGATCTTCCCGTCAAGAAGCGCTGGAAAATCTTCTCTGGGCGCTGGTTGCCTCTCGCCAATTCGCCTACAATCATTAGATGCGATGGAGATAGAGGAACGTAAGATAGAGAAAAGATCAAAAACGGGGACATCCCATGAAAATCAATAACTGCCCGGGACCCAACCGTCGGGACTTTCTTCGCGTCGGTTCCTTAAGTGTTTTGGGCATCAGCTTGAGCCAGTACCTGGAGCTTCAGAGTTTACTAGCCGGAACGAACGATGCAGTCCATCAAAAGGCCAAAGCCCAGGCCTGCATTTTGCTCCTGTTGGAGGGCGGACCAGCTCAGATGGACACCTGGGATCCCAAGCCCAACAGCGGGTTTAAGGCAATCTCAACCAATGTAGCGGGCATTCAAGTCTCCGAACTCTTCCCCCGAACCGCCAGGCAGATGGACAAGCTATCCATCATACGCTCCATGCAAACGGAAGAGATCGATCACCCTCAGGCCACACACTACATGATCTCGGGCCACCGGCCCAACGCAGCCATGCAGTTCCCCAGTTTCGGGTCGATCATTACCAGGGAGATGGGCCCTCGCAACAACGTTCCGCCTTACGTGATCGCTCCTGAACTGTACAAGATGCATCAGAACTACTTTAAAGGAGCCTTCCTGAGTGCCGAATACGATCCCATGTGGATTCCCGATCCCAACCAGAAAGACTTCCAGGTCGCCGATCTGAGTTTGCCCAAGTCGCTTCCCGTGGAGCGCGTCCAAGAGCGGCGCTCTATGCTGGCGGTGGTGGATCGCCTGTTTCGCCAGAGAGAGGAAATGGCTGAGTTTGCCAACCTGGACACCTTCCGGGAACAGGCGTTGGGGATGATTCTATCGCCCGATGTCCGGCGGGCTTTTGATCTTTCTCAGGAGTCGGAAAAGACCAAAGACGCTTACGGTCGCAACAGCTTTGGCCAAAGCGTCCTGCTGGCTCGGCGGCTGGTCGAGGAGGGCAGCCGCTTTGTGACGGCGGCGGGCTATCAAGGCACTGCCGATCTGAAAAGCTGGGACACCCACAGCGATAACGATAAGTCGCTTCGGGAGACTCTGACCCCCCCGCTGGATCAAGCGCTTTCGACGCTGCTGGAGGATCTGGACCAGCGAGGTCTCCTCGAATCAACGGTGGTGATCGCCATGGGCGAGTTTGGCCGCACTCCGCATCTGAACCCCGGAAACGGCCGTGATCACTGGCCCCATTGCTGGTCTCTGGTCTTGGGAGGAGGCGGTCTCCAGGGCGGACAAGTTGTCGGTGCGAGCGATGAAAGAGGCGCCTATGTGGCCGAACGCAGGGTGACCATGGGAGATATGTTCGCCACCGTCTACAAGGCTTTCGGTATCGACTTCACCAAGACTTACATGCATCCCATTGGTCGGCCGGTGAAGATCGCCAACTCCATCGATGACAAGACAGGGGTCCCGATTCAGGAGTTGATCTAGCTACTTTCCGGCGCAAAATACGCGTAGCGCTCGGGGCGGGGACTGTGACCAATTTCGCGCCTTCAAAGAATCAACAACTCACGGGCGCATTCGGACGCGAAATTGGCTGACTGTACCCAGCCACCACTTGCGCCGGAAAGCGCGTAGCGCAGGGCTGGGCGGTCGTTTGGCCCCGACCTGCGGCCGTTTTTTCAGAGCAGGACAAGGCGCGCGCCGCGCGACGAGTGGAGGCGCCCTTGTACAGTACGGCGAGCAAGCGCAACGACGTAATGGTGGGCCTATCGCGTGCTTCGACCGTCACCACGTGACCGAGGTTGGCCAGCAACTCGTAGCCGGCAAGTCACTTACATCACGATCGAGTTTTGGGACGATAGCGCGTCCAGCGAAGGCTGGCATGTTCACGGGAGGAAGTCCCGCCGGGGTAAGAGTCAGAAGCCCTGTAGCTTGGGTTGCATGCGTGGAGGAAACGAAGCGGATGAAGCCAACCGACAAAGCCATCCTTGGGATGGTGAGCGAGTCACCGGGCCGTAACGAAAGTGAACCCACAGGTGGCCTCGACAAAAATGGATCCGGAGGCCGAGCCTTCTATTGTCGGGCGAAGGCAGCATGGCACGACGCAGAACTGACCGACGCGTTGTGTCACTCCGGCGGGGTAGTAGGGGCAGCACGGTGACAAGGACATGCTGAGCAACTGGAGAAACCCTCCTCGTCCCGTCGAGAAATCGGCGGAGCAGGGAAGCCGTATAACTGGCGTAAACCAGGAAGTCGGTGGAAGGCGAGAGGGTGGCGGCTAGGTTCGTAGTAGCGCGGAAGCGGGGTAACGCCCGTGGAGCGAAGGGACCTTGCTACACATGAAGTCTTGGTCAACAAGGGAGGCAGGGGCGCAATGACAAAAGCGTCCGGCAGTCTGCAGGACCTGAGACGAAGGCTATACGTCAAGGCGAAGGCTGAACCGTCTTGGCGCTTTTGGGGTTTGTATATACACGTCTGTAAACGAGAGACCCTCCGAGAAGCCTACCGGCTGGCGAAGCGCAACGACGGAGCTCCGGGAATTGATGGAGTCACGTTCGACGCGATCGAAGCCGAAGGCGTAGAGGAGTTTCTCGAACAGCTTCGCGAGGAGTTGGTGCAGCGCAGATATCGACCTCAACGGGCGCGGAAGGTGGAGATTCCCAAGGAAGGGGGCAAAGTACGTCCGCTTTCGATCCCATCGATCCGGGACCGGGTGGTCCAGGGAGCATTGAAGCTCATCCTGGAACCGATCTTTGAGGCGGACTTTCAACCGAGGTCGTTTGGCTACCGGCCGAAGAAGTCGGCGCATGCCGCCATCCGGCGCGTCTCGGAGGCGATTCTCGAGGGCAAGACCTATGTGATCGATCTCGATCTGCGAACCTACTTTGACACAGTGCGGCATCATATCGTGCTGGAGAAAGTGGCACGGAGAGTGAACGATGACGAGGTGCTGTGGCTCTTGAAGTTGCTGCTGAAGGCGTCGGGCAAGCAAGGCGTGCCACAGGGCGGGGTGATTTCGCCGTTGCTCAGTAATGTGTATCTCAACGAGGTAGACAAGATGCTGGAAAGGGCGAAAGAAGCGACCCGTTCCCAGCGCTGGACGGGAGTCGAGTATGCCAGGTTCGCCGATGATATGGTGATCCTGATCGACTCGCATCTGCGCCGGCAATGGCTTCGGCAGGCGGTGGAAAAGCGGCTCCGCGAGGAGTTGGCCAAGCTACAAGTGGAGGTGAACGAGGACAAGAGCCGTAGGGTGGACCTCGAGCAAGGAGAGAGTTTTGGTTTTCTCGGCTTTGAGTTTCGTCGGATCCGCTCTCGGCGGGGACGATGGATGCCGCTACGCATGCCGCAAGGCAAGAAGCGGACGGCATTGCTGCGCAAGCTCAAGGAGATCTTCCAAGGTTCTCGATCCCAGCCGGTCGGCGGGCTGATCGCAAAGATCAATCCGATTCTGCGCGGTTGGGTGACATACTTTGCCGTAGGCCACTCGAGTCGGTGTTTCTCGTACATCCGAGACTGGGTATAGAAGAAGATTCGGCGCCATCTGGGCAGAGCCTGTCAGCGCCAAGGCTTCGGATGGAAGCGGTGGAGCAGAGAACGGCTGTACAAGACGCTGGGGCTCTTCAATGAGTACCGGGTGAGTTATCAACAGCCCTCCTCGGCAGTCGCCCCATGCCGATAGGCCCCATAACCCTTGACGCGAAGTGTGCAGGAGCGCGTAGTGCGGGAAATCCGCACGCTGCGTGCGAAGCGGCGGGAGCTGGAAACGGAGCCACGGACTCTGCTAAACGGGCACGAAGGGGGAAACCCCGGACACGGCCAAGCGAGCGTCCTACGAGCCACCGCGCCAGCTCTCGACCCTACCGGCTATACGAGCTCCCGGATCGGTTCGCCGGTCTTGTCATCGATGGAGTTGGCGATCTTGAGCGGGCGGCCGATCGGGTGCATGTACTCCTTAGTCCAATCAATGCCCAATGCTTTGTAGAGCGTGGCGAACAGGTGGCCGATCGTCACCATGCGATCCTTGACGTAGGCGCCGCGTTCATCGCTTTCGCCCACCACCGTGCCCCCGCGGATGCCGCCCCCGCCGAGCACCAGCGACCAGCAGTGGTTCCAGTGGTCCCGCCCGGCGTTGGGGTTGATATCGGGCGTGCGGCCAAACTCTCCCATGGCGATCACAATGGTGGAGGAGAGCAGCCCGCGCTCGTCCAGATCGGTGAGCAGCGTCGGGAGTACCCCGTCGATCACCGGTACCAATACATCGCGGTGTTGCTTGTCATTGTCACGGTGCGTGTCCCAGTCAGCGCCGGTCTCGGGGCGCTTCCGGTCGACGATGGTAACGAAACGGCTGCCGGCCTCGATGAGCCGCCGGGCAATCAGCGCACTATGGCCGACGGTATGCCGGCCATAGGCATCTTTCAGCTTCTCAGGCTCCTTGGAAAGATCGAACGCTTCACGCACAGCCGGGGAGAGGATCATGTCTAGCGCTTGCTGCTGGAAGACGTTCATACTGGTGTGCTCGGCGCTGACGACCTGCTCCCGATACATCCCATCGACCAGCTGGGCCATGGCCTGGCGCTGCTCGATGCGCTCCACGGTAACGGAGGCAGGCAGGCTGAGGTCAGGGATCTTGAAGTCCTTCTGACTGGGGTCGGGGATGTCCATCGGGTCATATCGGGCTCCCAGCATATGTGCGCGGAAGTACTCCCTGAACCCACCGATACCGGGAACCATCACGTAGGGCGGTATGCTGTGCCGCTCGCCCAATTCCTTGGAGATGATCGAGCCAAGCGAAGGAAACTTCATCGCCGGGTTGGGACGATGGCCTGTCATGGCGTAGTGATGCGCGATGCCGTGATTGTTCTCTTCGGTGTGCATCGTGCGGATGATGGCCATCTTATCCATGTGGCGGGCCATGCGCGGCAGTAGTTCCGAAATCCTGATTCCGGGCACGTTGGTGGAAATCGGCTTGAAGGAACTGTTGCCCTTGGGATCCCAGGTGTCCACGTGACTCGGTCCGCCGTTCAGCCAGAGCAGGATGACCCCTTGCGCCTTGGCTTCCGGACGGCCGGCGGCGGCCATGGCTTGCCGGAGCCGGAGATATCGGCTCAGCGTCAGGCCAAAAAAGCCCAGTGACCCCCAGCGCAGAATCGAGCGCCGGGTCCAAAGCGTTGCCACGTCCTCTGAGCCATTGCGATTCATGACGATTACCCGTCTCAATGATTTTCGGAAAATTCGCGCGAGGTGAGGAGTGCCCAAAGCAGGTCCTCCGCCACTTCCCGGCGGGGCCGTTCGCGGAACTTTTCCCCGTGCCCGGCCAGCTCCCCTTCCGTGGGATAGCGCGAAAGAGCGGCCAGGTAAAACTCTTGGATGATCTCGGGGCCGCTCGCGCCGCTCTTCAGAAGCCGCTGCAAGCGGCCGCCTTCCTTCGACAGCTTTTGGTTGAACGTTGCCCCAACCAGCATGTGTCGCGCCTGATCCAAGTTCGGCTTGCCGCCGGGCTCGGGCACAACGTCTCGCAGCGGCCTCCCGAAGATGTCCAGGAATGAAGGTCCGCTGGGAAAGCGCAGCTGGACGGCGCGAGTGCCGGGCGGCATCTTCCCGAAGATCTCGGGTACCCCGGTCACCTGGGAAATTGCGTCCAGCAGGACCGCCGTTCCCGGCGGCCGGGGAAGCGCGTGCGAGTAATTGATCCGGTCGCGCCGGTTACTGTCGTTTGGCTTGCTAGTCAGCTGGTACGTCCGGGAACTGACGATCCGGCGCATCAGATGCTTGAGATCATAGCCGTGCTCCCGGAAGTCAGCAGCCAGCGCCTGGAGCAGTTCCGGATGCGTCGGCGGGTTGGATAAACGGAAGTCGTCGGCGGGGTCGACAATGCCCCGTCCGAAGAAAGAGACCCAGATCCGGTTTACCGCGGCTTCGGCGAAGTAGGGATGGGAAGTGATCCATTGGGCCAACTCCGTGCGCGGATCGTCGCGGCCTTCCTCGGGCAGCACCGTTCCGTCCATGAAGGCAGGCGCCACCAGATGCTTGTTCCGCGGGTGGAACACTTTCCGAAACTTCAGCTCGGGGTCATTTTCGACGTAGTCTTCCTCGTGCCCGCTGGGATCGTCGAATACGGCGTTGTCGTAGCCCCAGCCGGTGTTGGTCATGCGCCCGAAGAAAGCCGCCAGTCCCCAATACTGGTTCTGCGTCCAGCGGTCGAATGGATGGTTGTGGCACTGCGCGCAGTCCAGACGCCGGCCCAGGAAGACGCGAATGGTTTCATTCACAGTTTGCTCCACCGGAGCGGGCTTGTTGATCCCGGCCATGCGCATGTGGGTTGGGCCACGATAGCCCTGAGCGGCGATCGCTTCCCGCGCCACCTGATCGTAGGGCTTGTTGGTAGCGACGTTGTGTCGAACCCATTCCCAGAACGACAGGATCCAACCGTAGTCACCTCGGACGCGGAACAGATCGGAGAAACGCAAAGTCCAGAAGTCGACGTATTCGGGCGTGTCGAGCAACATGTCAATGAGCTTTTCGCGTTTCTGGGGATCATCGCTGGCGAGAAATTCGCGGACGCGTCGGGGCGGCGGCAAGGTGCCGGTCAGGTCCAGACAAACGCGCCGCAGGAATTCGTGATCGCTCGACAGCTCGGAGGGCTGGATGCGGAAGCGGCGCAGCTTGGCGAAGACGTAGTCATCGATGAAGTTGTTGCGGGGCGGATCCGCGTAAGCGTCGGGCCTCCGAGCGCTGACACCGACCCGAACGTGGGCGAACTGCCCGATCCAGCGGAGGATAATCGCGGTCTCGCCCGTCTGGCGCGCCTCGATAACACCGGGCTTGTCTACTCTGGCGACTTCGAAATTCAGCGCTTCGTAGCGCACCTCGTCGGTGATGTCCTCTTGCCGTCCCCCGGCGTACCGGGCCGTGACGCGAAACTGCTGGGTCTCCCCCGGCTGGAGCACAATCTCGTGAGTCGAAGGCTCAATCCCCTGCAACGATTCCAGAATGCTATCGCCGTACAGCGCGCCATTGCGCACCCACTCCAGCATGGTCGCGTAGTCAGCCGAGTCAGCTGTGAAGAGCTGTCCGCCGCCGTGGGCCACAATCATGGCAGCCTTGACCAGCAGCAGGCTTTTCTCCGGCTCCTGAACGTTGACCCGAGGCGTAATGGGCGGCGCCGCCTCGGGGCGCAGTACCTGATAGGTCCCGCCCTCAACGATCCATTTGTAGTCCTCGCGCGGATCGAGGCCATCGAGGGAAAGCTTCAGGCCGCCCCTTCCCTTCACGCCGCCGTGGCACCCGCTGCTGTTACAGCCGTGCTTGGTGAGGACGCTGACGATGTCGCGCTCGAAGCTGACCGCCTCTTGGCCGCCAGGCTGTTGTGCGAAACCCGCGGCTGAAACAAACGTCAGAATAAGTAGCAACAGAGCCACTGGCATCAGCACCACCTGTTCATCTAATAACCATGGTCTTCAGTCGGGAAAACCTGATCCTTCACTTCTCGAATGTATGTCTCAACAGCCCCGCTTATTATCTCCCCCACGTCCGCGTACCGTTTTAGATACTTCGCCCCGCACCCCGTAATGCCCAACATATCAGGTGTGACAAGTACTTGACCATCGCAGCGAGGTCCGGCGCCAATGCCAATCGTGGGGATAGTCAACGATTCGGTAACCTCTCCTGCCAGGTCGGCTGGGACGGCTTCGAGCACGATGGAAAAACAACCGACGTCCTCCAGTGCCCGGGCGGCCTCGCGCAGCCGCTGTGCGGATTCGGGATCTTTGCCTTGGACGCGAAACCCGCCGAAACGATGGACGGACTGGGGTGTCAGACCAAGATGTCCCATTACCGGAATCCCGGCGCGCAAGATCCGCTTGATGACTGGAACCATCGCCCGCCCACCCTCAAGTTTGACCGCCTGAACTTTGGCATCTTGCATCAGCCGACCAGCGTTTTCTACCGCGTGGTCGATGTTCACCTGGTAGCTGAGGAATGGCATGTCGCCGACGATCATCGCTCGCTCAGCGGCCCTCGAAACGATCTCCCCGTGGTAGACGATGTGGTCGATTCGTACCGACAGGGTGGTGTCATGACCAGCGAACGCCATACCCACGGTGTCTCCGACCAAAAGGATGTCCACACCGCACTGATCTAGGACTCGGGCAGTGAAATAATCATACGCGGTGAGCATCGTGATTTTCTCACCCGCCTGCTTCATCTGGCGCAACACCTGTACGGTGACTCTGGCTTTTCGTTTCATTCGGTCACTCCCGGCAACAAAGGCTCCGCCTGTTTGTTTCCATCGGCCACGGTGAGGAGGATCTCCTGAGCCGGCAACGCATCCCCTGTCTTGTCTTCTACGACGGGTCGCGCGACGATGCGGATGGGCTGCGGCAGCAGCGTAGGGGGGGCGTCGCTCGCCGCAATCAGCATGATGGACCCGGAACGTTTCTCGGGGAAGTAACGCTCCCTGTGAATTTGACCACCCGGTTTGGCTGTCGGGGTGTTCTCTTTGTCGCCGGCCCCTAGGGCAAGCGCCGCGCTCACACCCGGCGGCAGGTTTTCCACGCTCAGGGCGACTTCACCCTGAAAGCCCTCTTCGAGCTCCGCGGTTACCTGGAAGCTTCGGCTTTCGCCCGCCTCCAGATGGAGGCGGTCTACGCCCCGAGCGGCAACCTCGCCGACATGCGGGACTTGCGGGCGAATCAAAAGCCGGTACGTGAAATCATCACCGCTAACGCGGGACGTTAGATCACGGACCTGGATACGGTACTCGCCGGCTTTGCGAAAGGTATAAAGGATCTTCGGCGCCAGTGTTTTGATCCAGTCGTCCCCGTCGCCGCCCAGAGCACGGTAGATGCTGTTGGCTAGCTCCTTCCCGTCGGCATCGAATATGGCCACTCGCGGATTGAAAAACGGGGGCGGCAGGTAGGGTGTCTCGACTTCAAACGCCAGCTTGTCGCCCTCCTTAACCTGAATTTGAAACCAGTCCTCGTCGGCGGGCCGGCCGACAACGCCCTGCACGATCACCGGCACGGGAACCTCGAGAGCTTGAGCCGGAGCGTCGTTGGGTTCTTTTTCCGCGACGGCCTCGAGTTCCGGAGGCGGCGCAATGGCCGACGGGGTACGGGAACTAAGACGACCGAGCCGGCCAGGCCCTATTTCGGCAGTGAAGCTGCGATTTTCCCACGCGATGGGGCCAGCCCCATGCGCGGCGGAGACAAGCGGCTTCCAGCGCTCGGGTTCCTGTGACTCCGTGCGGTTCACCGGGACGATTCGCAACTGGTAGGAATAATCCGGGCCACTGTCGCCGCCGACGGTACCCACCTTGGCCACGTAACGTCCGGCTTCCTCAAATACCCGCCTGACCCGCGGCAGGCGGTGAGACGTGGTGTGGGGATAATCACCTAATGGCGGACGCCAGAGGTCCGTCACTTCCAGCCGCACGCCGCGGTCCGGGTCGAACCAGCTTCCCGTAGGTTTGTACAGGATAAGCTCTGGGTCCGCATCTAAGCTGAGTTGATCATGCGGCAGTTCGGTGACGCGGACTTCAAGCTGCAGCTCCTGGCCCCGAGCAACTTGGAAGGAATAGTAATCGAGTTCTCCTGGTTTGGCCAGCTTTCCGTTCACAATGACCGGGATCGTTACCGGCTGGGTCTCGGGTAGCGTGGCATGGGGCTCGTCGGTTTCAAGGATGACGGGTTCGGAATCCACCATGAACCAGAGTGCGTTGGAGACACCCCTGGGGGTCACCAGTCGCAGGGTATGCGCGCCGACCTCGGCGTCGGGAGTGATTTCAATGCCGAGACGGACTTCATGAACCGTTTTCGGCTGTTCCTGTTCTTTCTTTGCCGCCGGAGCGTCGGGTTCACTCTCGCTTTCGCCCGCCTCAACCTCCCGCACCTCTTTGATCTCCGCCGTGACGTTCCGGCAGTCGAACGAGACCGCATGGGCACCTTCCAGGTTTTCGCCGCGCACGACGGCCTCCAAGCGGGAAGCCGGGCTGCCCCCGAGCGGAAAGATCGACCTGAGAGCCGGTGCTGCTTTCTTTTCTGCCGCCTCTTCGGCCGACACGCGTGCCCCAAGAAACATCCCCCCCACACACAGGACAACGGCGAAAAGGATGTTTCCCCCGGGCGGGTTGCTCGCCATTGCGCCACGCTGCTTGGTGGGCGCTGATAAAGCGCGCCGCGCACTCGGCAAAGGTTGGGGCGCTGGACTAGTCGGCATTTCTCACCATCTGACGGTCGAAGCACGCAATAAGCCCGCCATGACTTCGTCGCGATCGCGGTAGGGCGGCTGCTTGTTTGATCGGTCTGTGCACAGGCGCAACATACCATAAAACCACCACTCCCTGAACCGTCGTTCGTTAACTTGACAGTACCTCTCAAAGCGGTCCATCATCGACTCCTGAGGGAGCGAGCTTTTACTGACTGGAAGAAGGTGACGTGTGTTTGCTGAAAGGGAGAAACCTCGGACGATCTTCGGGCAAAACCGCCTTCGAAGCGTTAACTTGACAATGCCCGCCCGCGGGGCGGCTTCTACGCTAACGCGGAACGCTCGCTCTCCCGTTCCGGCTGAACCGGCACACAGCCATCCATGAATATTCTTGTGACAGGAGGCAGTGGCACGCTTGGGGGCTATGTGCTCAGGGAGTTGCTCCGCGCCGGACATAGCGTATCAAACTATAGCCGTACAGCCCCGTTGGTGGAGGGAGTGAAGTTTATCCAGGGCGATATCACACACCTGGACCAGCTCAGGGAGGCATGTCCGGGGCACGACGCCATCATACACCTGGCAGCCGTGCCGGGACCGGGACGAGCCGCACCGGAGCAGTCAATGTATGTCAACGTCATAGGCACGGTTCATGTCTTTGAGGCGGCCATTCAGGCGGGTGTGGACAAAGTTGTCTTTGCTTCGTCTGGTGCGGCAACCGGTTTTTCTTTCCAGAAACATGAGATTGTGCCGCGCTATTTTCCGATCGACGAGGAGCATCCTTGCGAGCCGCAAGACGAATACGGGCTGGCTAAACTGCTGGGCGAAACCACCTGCAAAAGGTACTCTGACGCCTATGGTATACGGACGATCTGCCTGCGCATAAATCACAATTGGTACCTCGATTGGGCCGGGGCAGAGGTTGCGGTTCGCTCGGGGTGGGCCAAGAGATTCACCGTGGAAGAGTTGTGGACACAAAGGTACCGCAAGGTCATAGAGGACCGTGAGGGCAAAGATTGGCCGGTGCCCGGGCCACCATCTCCTCGGAAGCTGTTGTGGGCCGTTACAGATGCGAGGGATGCGGCACAGGCCTTCCGATTGGCGGCAGAGAACGATGAGATCGGGCATGAGGTATTTCTGATCAACGGTGATGATACGTGTTCCACCGTGGAGACTCGAACGCTCATCTCTCGCTACTATCCGGACGTGCCGTTGAGGGCGTCCCTGGCGGGCTTCGCTTCGCTCGTGTCACATGAAAAGGCGACCCAGATGTTGGGATACCGACCACAATACACGTGGCGGGAGGGAGAGTTCCGGGCTTGGCTGGACAGCAGCGGCAAGTGGCGATAGGCCCGCCATTACGTCGTTGCGCTTGCTCACCGTGCTCAACGTAGGGTTCAAGAATGTAGGGGCACGGCATGCCGTGCCCGAGGGTGCCGAGCGGCGCGCGCCCTGTACTGACAGGCCTCTCACGCACTTCGCCTCGCCACGTGGCGAGAAATGCGGGCTAGACCAGCCCTTGAATAGGCACGCCCGTGACGTCATCGATCGCGTTGGCGATCTTGACGGGGCGTCCGATCGGGCTCATATACTCTTTCTTCCAATCGATGCCGAAGGCTTTGTAGACCGTGGCGGAAAGGTCCCCGATGGAGGTCACCGGCCCGGCCACCTTTTCGCCGTGCTCGTCGCTTCCGCCGACGACCTGGCCGCCCCGGATGCCACCGCCGCCCAAGGCCAGCGACCAGCACTGGGGCCAGTGATCGCGGCCTCCGTTGGCATTATGGTAGGGAGTGCGACCGAACTCGCCCATGGCTATGACCAGAGTCGATTCCAGCAATCCTCGCTGCTCCAGATCTTCCAGCAGAAACGCCAGCGCCTGATCAAGCTGGGGAACTAGCGTTTCCCCGTGCTTCTCGTCGTTGGACACGTGGCTGTCCCACTCGTTGAACTTGTAGCCCGCCGCGGTCACGAAACGGCATCCATTCTCGACCAGCCGCCGGGCCAGCAGCACGCTCTGGCCGAAGCCGTTGAGACCGTAGGCCTCCTTTACTTTTTGCGGCTCTTGCGAAAGATCGAAAGCCTTTCTGACCGCCGGCGACAGGATCATCTTCAAGGCCTGCTCGCTGAACCCGTCCATGTCGGCGAACTCGGCGGTTTCCTCGATTTGGCGGAACGAGCGGTCCACCAGTTGCAGCAGGGACCGGCGGTCTTGCAGACGCTCGATCGGAACCGACTTCGGCAAGCTCAGGTCGGGCACCTGGAAACCCGCTTGGCTGGGATCGGGAATGATCATGGGATTGAACTCGGGGCCGAGGAAGGCGGCTTTAAAATAGTCCTCGTAAGCCCTGTTTCGTTCCCACTGCGGTTCTAAAACGTAGGCCGGCAGCCCGTTTCGCGGGCCTAATTCCTTCGAGACGATCGAGCCCAGGCTAGGGAACTGCATGGCCGGGCTGGGCCGGTGGCCGGTCATGGCGTAATACGTGGCGGGGTCATGATCCTGCTCCATGGTGTGCATGGAGCGGATGATCGCCAGCTTATCCATGTGTTTCGAGACCCGCGGCAGCAAGGACGAGATCTGAATTCCCGCCACGTTGGTCGACATCGGCTTGAACGAGCTGTTCGGCTTGGGGTCCCAGGTGTCGACATGACTCGGTCCCCCCTCCAGCCACAGCAAGATACAGGATTGGGCCTTGGTCTTCTCCGCCGCCATCACGCTTCGGAGCCGCAGGAATTGAGGTAAGCTGACGCCCACGAGACTGCTCAAGACGCCTACCCGGAGAAAATCGCGGCGCACGCATTCCAACCGTTTCATAGGATTGTCACCCTTCAATGGTTATACGCGAATTCCCGAGAGCTAATCAAGCTCCAGGCTAGATCCTCGAAGGCTTCCCGGCGGGAGCGCTGGCCGATCCAGGTCTGAATCGCGTCCCGCTCAGCGGGAGTGGGGAAGCGGGAAAGGGCCGCCAGGTAGCATTCCTCGATCATCCGCCGGTCGGAGGTTTGGGCCTTGAGCAGGCGGGCGACTCGCCCCTCCTCCATCGCAATCTTGCTGGTATAGGTCGGGCCGGCCAACATATGTAACGCTTGGCCCAGGTTGGGATCGGATTTCCGCTGCGGCACGGTCAGCCGGTTGGGCCGTCCGTAGACCTGCAAGAACTGGGAGGGAAACAGATCAGGCGTCATGAGATTGATCGCCCGCGTGCGTGTGGACGCCCTGCCGCCCCTCCATTTCTCCGAATCTTCTTCCACGCCGGCAAACTGATTGATCGCGTCCCACAGCACTTCCGCGTCGAGCGGTCTTGACAGGGCCCGTGAATAGTTCAGCCGGTCATCTTTGTTGGTCTCGTTTGGCGTGTGGGACAACTGGTACGTTCTGGACTCGACGATCCGCCCGATCAAAGATTTCAGATCGTACTCGTGTTCCCGAAAGTCCCGGGCCAGCGCCGCGAGCAGCGCCGGATGCGTGGGCGGGTTAGCCAGGCGGAAATCATCGACCGGGTCGACCAACCCTCTGCCAAAGAAGTAGCTCCACATGCGGTTCACGGCGGCTTCGGCGAAGTAGGGATGCGAGGTCATCCATTCCGCGAGTCTCATCCTGGGGTCGGCAAGCTGGTCCCCCGGCAGCGCCGTGCCGTCGAGGAATCGAGGCTGCACTTCCTTCTTGGTGCGCGGGTGAACCATCCGAAAACCCTTGCCCATCTTCCCGTGCCCGCCCGGATAATCGATCAGGACGAAATCGACTTGGTCCCAAAGCCGGGTTAGACGGCTGAAAAAGGCCGCCATGCCCCAGAACTGATTCTGTGTCCAGGCCTCGTAGGGATGGTTGTGACATTGGGCGCAATCGAGGCGCCGGCCCAGAAAGACCCGCGCCTGCTCGGCCATAATGTCCTCAGGAGACCGGAACTCATCCACCGACTGGTAATGCATGACAGGGCCGTCGTAGCCCTGCACCGCAATCCGCTCCCGCGCCAACTGATCGTAGGGTTTGTTCCGCGCAATGCTGTCGCGGATCCACTCCCAGTACGTTTGGCTGGCCTTCGCGATCGCGTTCTGCGCAAAGGCGTTCACTCGGAATAAGTCCGCGAAGCGAAAGGTCCAGTAGTCGACATACTCGGGAGAATCGAGCAGCGTTTTGATCAGCTTCTCGCGCTTCCCGGGATCTTTGTCCGCCAGGAACTCTCGCACCCGCTCGGGCGGGGGGAGCGTGCCGGTCACGTCCAGGCAGAGCCGGCGCAGGAACTCGGCGTCACTCGACAGGCGGGAGGGGATGATGGAAAGCTGCCGCAGCCGGCGAAAGACGTGGTCGTCGATCAAATTGTTCCGGGGCGCCGTCGGGTATTCCACCAGCGGGTCGGCGGCAATTCCGACTCGGATGCCCACCGGGGCGTGCCCCGCTACGTGAATCAGGATGGGCGTCTCGCCGGCTTTCTTCGCCCGGATTACGCCCTCGGCGCTGACTTCCGCCACCTCCCGGTCGACCGACTCGTAACGCGCCTGGCCGGAAGCATCCTCCCGGCGGCCGCCCGACCGATGCGCGAGCAGCAGCAGGTTCTGCTTTCCATTGAGATCCAAAACAGGTTGAGCGGGAAAGACTTCCAGCCTCTCAATCCGCTCATCCGCCTGCCCGAAGGGCGCGCCATTACGAACCCAATCCAGAATGGTCCGATAATCCTCGGACCCGCGGCTGAACAGTGATCCACCCCCATGAGGGACCGCAAAGGTGGGTTTCAGCAGCAATAGACTCTGCTCCGGCTGCTCAAGATTGATTCGAGGCGGCGAGGGAGCTTTGGGCGCGACGGTGAAAACCGAATAGACTCCCCCTTCGATGAGCCACCTGTAATCTTCCTTTGGATCCAGCGCGTCGGAAGACAGCTTGAATCCGCCACGTCCCACTACGCTGCCGTGACAGTCGCTGCCGTTGCAGCCGCGCCGGGTGAAAATCCCACCGATATCGCGGGCGAAGCTGAATGGGCGGCTTTGCCGCGAGGCGGCGATCCGAAGCCGAATCTTGGCCACCTGTCCGCGGAATTCCGCGCTCAACCAGGTCTCGCCGTCGGCCAGGCCGGCCACCCGGCCCTCCGCCTCCACGCCGGCGAGCGAGGGATCGGCAATCGTGATCCGGCTTTCGGCGGTGACGTCGCGCTCCAGCCCATCCCCAAACTTGCCCAGCACCAGGATCCGTTGCGAAGCCTTCGCGCCCCAGAGCACAACTTCTTCAGGGGCCACCCGAATCGAGAGCAGCCTGGGAGCTGCAGCGGCGCCGGAACTCCAGCCGATCGCGCCTAGAATCAGCAGCCAGGTTCCCCACCGACGCTTCATCACTTGCCTCCGCCCACGACCATCAGGGGGATTTCCCGCACCGGGAGAGTCCTGCCGCCTTCCCGAACAACGAAGCGAACCAAACGCGGCGTAGTCATCGGCGCGGCATCCGAGCGGGAAAGCAGAATCAGAGTCGCTTTGCTCGATCTCGGCACATACTTGTCTCTTTCGCCCTCGTCGAGAGGCGGCACGGGATCGGGCTCGGGATCAGATCCTGGAAGTAGTTCCACTCCCGGGGGCAGCCCTTCCACGCTGACTGCGACAGGGCGGCTGAAACCTTCCTCGAGAGCCGTGGCCACCGCTAATTTCTTGGGGCGGCCGGCTTCCAGATTGATCCGTTCGATCGGAATCGCCAGGACCCTGCCCTCCATGAGGTCGGAACGATATTCATTGATCTGGATTTCCCCGACGTGCGGGACCTGCGGCCGCACCAAAATCTTGTACCGGAAACCGGCCTGGCCATGCCGAGAAGTAATATCCCGAATTTGCAAGTAGAACTCGCCGTCGCTCTCGAACGTGTGGAGCGTCTTGGGCTGCACGGTTTTCCGGTAATGCGGGTTCCGCCCGATCCGCATGTACACGTTGGAGAGAATCTCGCGGCCCTCCGCATTTCGCACCACCAGCCAGGGATTGAACTGGGGAAGCGTCACCTCGGGAGTCTCGATCTCGAACGCCAGCGACTGTCCGGCCTTAGCTCGAAACTTGAAACCATCCGCATCGCCGGGACGGTCGATCGCGCCTTGAATGAGCGCGGGCACGGTGATCTCCAAGGCCTGGCCGGGGGTTTCGTTGGGTTCTTTTTCCGTCACCAAGGTTAGGGCCTGCTCCGGTTTGTCGGCGGCGCCGGAGCGGGACTGAAGCTTGCGCAAATGATCCGGCGTCAGCTCTCTATCGAAGGCCTGCTCCCGCCACTCCGAGCGGGCCAACAAGGTCCGCCACTTTTCCATGGCTGAGACAGCCAGAGGAGGTGGTCCGGCGGGAGTGATGCGGAGCTGGTAACACTGATCCGGCCCTCCTGTCACCACCTTGGGAGGCTCTCCGGAATAGGTTCCCACTTCCAAAACGTAATCGCCCTTTCGGCTGAAACGGTAGGTGAAGCGCGGATTGGCGTTAATCGCCGCGAAGATGGGCTCGTCGGTGAGCACCAGAGAGATGATCCGCTTGGGATCGAACCAACTGCCGCCGGGTTCATACAAGCCCAGGCGGGCATCGAAGCCGCTGTTTACAAGCCGGAAGGCAAGAGTTTCCCCGGCCGGCTTGGAAAACACCTCAAAGCTAAGCTCCTGGCCCTCGGAAGCCGTAAAGGAATAGTAGTCGAGTTCCCCGGTCCGGCTGATTCTCCCGTTGACGACTGTTGGGACGCTCACAGGCTGGGCCTCGTCAGGTGTGTCGTGCGGGCTTTCCATTTCCGTGACGACAGGATCGGCCCCGACCAGGAAGGGCAACGGATTGGACAGCCCTCGGGGAGTGACCAGCCTCAGAATGTAAACCCCGGCATGGACGGAGGGACCGATTTCCACTCGCAACTCGACCAGGTGACCGGGCCGGCTCTTGTTCGGATCCAGTTCGATTTCATCGATCTTCCGGATGTGCCCCTTCAAGCTGGGGGTATCGAACCAGACCGCATAGGCGCCGTCCAACGCCACTCCCCGGACCCGCACCTCGACCTGAGTGCCTAGCCGCCCGCCCAATGGAAAAACGGACAACACTTCGGGCGACTGGGGAGGGTTATCGGCTCGCAACGCTGCTGAGCAGAAAACCAGAAGGGCAAAGTAGACCCACTTTCGTGACATTATCTAAACTCCAGCGTAGTGTTGGACTAGACCGTGACGAACGCTGCACCACCCTCGCGCCGGCAGTATTCTTGGCATCGTCAGTTTAATGACCCCGAGGCGGCATTGTCCTGAAGTCCGCCTGGGGTTTCAATCTCAACTGCCTAATAATACCCCATTGTAGTTCTTGTCAAGGGCGGAGCAAAATTATGTCAACGCCCAATCGAAATGTCCCCTTTTGGAGTGAGAGAAATAATCGTAGTCGGGGCCGTGGGAATGTGGGAATCGCGGAGCGATTTCCAAGGGACGGGGGAAGGGTGGAAAACCTCTTGTGCCTATCGTGAACTCCGTCCGCGCTGAAACGATTGAGCTTAACCAGCTTTTCTCACCGCGTGGCGAGGCGAAGTGAGTGAGAGGCCCACCAGTATAAGGCGCGCGACGCTCGGCCAAACGCAGAGTATCCGCCTAGTCGGGGGAGACAGGCCGTGCCGCCACGGAGAGGCGTTGCCGTCCCAAGACCACGAGAATCGCAGTCCGCACGCGCCTCCAACCCTCCTTCCCAGGATTGATGAGAACCGCGGGCTAGAGGCCGCCGGGCCCGTGCCCGCCGGAATCGCGGATTCAGGTCATGACAATGCGCCTCCCGATGCAGTTGGATATGATGGATCGAACCCTCCATGACGTACCCGCTGGCTGCGCCGCTGGCGGCCCTGGTAGCGGGAATCATCGCGGCGCAATTTGCAACTTTTTCGTTCCAGGAAACGCTGCTTTCCATTCTGTCGCTTGCCGGGTTGAGTGCGCTCGGACTGCGCTACGGCGCCACTCGTGCGGCGGCCGTAGCTTGTCTCACGGGATTCGTGTTGACCGGGGCCATGATGGCGTCACGGTCCGACCCGCCGGATCCCTCCTTGATCACCGAGGTTCTCAGACGCGAGAGCGCTCGCCTCGAGGACCCCATCCGGCTCCGTGGTTACGTGCGGGTTCCCCCCGAGGTTATGGAGAGAGCGGACCGCTTTGTCCTGGAGGCCGAGTCGATCTTTCGCCACACCACCGCCCGCGGCGGCGTTCGCGTGACCGTGTACCGCCGGGAGAACGCTCCTCCTTTGAAGCTCGACTACGGCCAACGGATCGAGTTTCTGGCGCGGATTCGACAGCTGCGCAATTTCGAAAACCCCGGCAGCTTCGATCGAGTCGCGTATCTCCATCGCCAAGGTATTCATTTGACGGCCACGGTGCGCGCCGGCACGCCCATCCTCCCTCTGGAAGGGGCCGCTGGAAACATGGCGCAGTCGTGGCTTTGGAAGCTTCGCGGGACGGCGCAACGAAGACTGGATGCGCTGTTTCCCCTGGAGCAGCCGGGACATTCCGCCGGCCACGCGGTGCTTCGAGCCCTGCTGCTCGGCGACCGGACTTCACTCGACCGGGAAACGACCACGGCATTTCAGCGCACCGGGCCCTATCACGCTCTCGTGATCTCGGGGTTGCATATCGGTGTCGTGGCCTTCCTGTTGATGCTCGCTCTGCGAGTGGCCAACGTTCCTCGGCTGTTCCGCGCTCCGATGGCGCTGGCTTTGGTGGCGACCTACGCGTTTCTTGTCGGCGCGCGCCTCCCGGTGCTGCGCGCTACCTCGATGTTCGCGGTCTTGCTGGCGGCAAGCCTCGTTTACCGGCGGCGCCGGGTGTTCAACGTGATCGCCGGGACGGCGTTGTGCTTCCTCGTCGCCGATCCGCATCTACTCTTCGATGTCGGATTCCAGATGTCGTTTCTTTCGGTGGGACTCATCGCCGGCGTCGCCGTCCCCTTGCTCGAAACAACGTTGGAACCCTATCGGCTGGCGCTTAAGGATATTGGGAACAAGGATCGCGACCTTCACCTGGCTCCCCGCGTCGCCCAGCACCGGGTGGGGCTGCGCCTGTATCTTGAACCGCTCGTAGCGCTGGTTCCCTTACCCGAACGTGCTCTCTCTGTCGTCGTCTGCGGCCTGTTGCGCGTGCTGGTCTGGGCAGCGGAAGTCTTCGTGGTGACGCTGGTCATACAGGCTGGCCTCGCCCTCCCGATGGCTGTTCATTTTCAGCGGGTGTCGTGGGGCGCCCTCTCGGCCAACCTAATCGTTTTGCCATTGTTGCTGGTCGCTGTGCCCGTTGGATTGCTGGCCATGCTGACCGGCTCGTCGTGGATGGCCGCCTTAGCGGCTTGGGCTGCCGAAGGCATGGCCGCGGTGGTCGATTGGCACGCTCACAACCTCGGCTGGGACCTGCGAGTGCCTCCGCCCCCGGCCTGGCTCGGAGCCCTGTTCGCCGCTTCGCTCGTCTTCCTAGCGCTCACATTCCATCGTCGGCGCGCGTGGCGGATTGTAGCTGCCGGCATGACGATCTTCCTGCTGGCCTTGATCGTGGTTCATCCGTTTCCGCCCACCTACACGCCCCGACATTTGGAGCTGACGGCTCTGGACGTAGGACAAGGCGAGTCTTTGTTTCTGGCGCTCCCCGACGGCTGCTCCATGGTCGTCGACGGAGGTGGATTCCCGGAGTTTCCGGGCTTCCCGCCTCCTGCGATCGACATCGGCGAGTACGTCGTGTCGCCTTTCCTGTGGTCACGCTCGATCAAGCGGCTGGATGTCGTCGCCGTCACGCACCCCGACGCCGATCACATGGGCGGCGTCCCCGCGCTGCTGCGCAACTTCCAGGTAGGCGAGTTGTGGCTCGCAGCCGAGTCAGTCCTTCGCGAGTACCGAACGCTGATCGAGCCAGCCAAGCGTCGCGGCGTCCGGATTGTCCCCCTGCGGCGGGGAGATGTGCGCTCTTTCGGCAAGGTGCGATTCGAAGTTTTGGGGCCGGCTTCCCCGAGAAACGACGGCTGGTCCCGCAACGATCGGGCGCTGGTCCTTCAGGTCGCCTACGGAGGGCACAGATTTCTGTTGACCGGCGACATCGAGAGAAAAGGCGAGGATGGCCTGTTGGGAAGCGATCTTCTGCGGCGCGGCGATGTCCTCAAGATTGCTCACCACGGGAGCCGAACTTCTTCGCATCAAGCGTTTCTGGACCGTGTTCGACCGACATTCGCGCTCATCTCCGCGGGCCCGGCCAACTTCTACGGCCACCCGCATCCGGAGGTGATCCGCCGATTGGCGCGGCAGCGGATCGCCGTCCTGCGCACTGACCTCGAAGGGGCGGTCTCCATCTCGAGCGACGGGCGGCGGCTTTCCGCGACAAGCCATCGCCGCCAAAGGGCGGGCCGGGCGGCTCCGCTTCGCCCGAACTGAGAATCAACCGGTAGTTTGGTTGCCGCACCGCACGTGCTGCTGTGTCTGTTGGCCTACTACGAGGATTTTCAAAGCGGAAATGCGCGGGCTAATACTTCGCGGTCATCAGGGAACGCAACCTGCGAGCGCGGTCTGGTCCGCGCAGAGCACGAAGCGCCTTGGCCTCGATCTGGCGGATGCGCTCACGAGTGACGGCGAATTCCTGGCCGATTTCTTCCAGAGTGTGTTCCCGGTCACAGCCGATGCCGAAGCGCATCCGGATCACCTTCTCTTCTTTGGGTGAGAGCGTCTTCAAAACGTCCGCCGTGTCTTCCCGCACAGTGGAATCGATCACCGTGTCGACGGGGGACCCTACCCATTGGTCCTCCAGCAGGTCGCCGAGCGCTGATTCGCCGTCGCGGCCCACGGGAGTTTCCAGGGAAACCGGGTCGCGGGAGATGGTTTTCAGCTTCTGGACTTTCTCCGACGGGATCTCCATGCGGTCACCGATCTCTTCGTTTGTCGGCGTCCTGCCGTGTTCTTTCTCCAGTTCCCGTGATGCCCGCAAGAACTTGTTCATACTCTCGTTCATGTGCACCGGGATACGGATGGTCCGCGATTGATCGGCGATGGCGCGAGTGATGGCCTGGCGAATCCACCACGTTGCGTAGGTGGAGAACTTGTACCCGCGACGGTACTCGAACTTTTCGGCCGCTCTCATCAGACCGATGTTGCCTTCTTGAATGAGATCCAGCAGGTGCAGACCGCGGTTGACGTACTTTTTGGCCACCGAGACCACCAGCCGAAGGTTCGCCTCGACGAGCGCCTTCTTGGCTTTTTCGGATTCCCGATCGCCTTCCCGGATGCGCTTCACCGTGTAGCGCAGCAGGGGGAGACCCATGGAGTATCGGGCTTCTCCGCGGCGGATCTCACGGCGGATCTCCCGCATGGCCGCCATCGCGGCCGCGGAATTCCTTCGCGGGCGGGACTGCCAAGCCTGCAACTCCTCGGCCAGCGGGTCGAGGTCGGCCAGCGCACGTTCCAACTCTTCGCGAAAATCGAGCCAGTAAATCGGTTTGAACGGTATGTCTTGCACAGCTTTCGAAAGCTGGACCAGCACCCGTTTTCCGGTCCCATTCAGTCGCCGCCGTACATGGACGTTTCGCTTGGCGGTACGTTCCAGTTTGTCGCTGATCGCCTGGGCCTTGCGGCTCACCCGGCTGACCCGGACGAACTTCTGGCGGACCCGGGTCTTCTCTCTCTCCCGCTCGGGGGAACCGTCCTCAAAATCGCCCAACACAGCCACGGCGCTGATCTCCAACTCGCCCCGCTTGATCTCCTCGTAGAGAGCCAAAACCTGCTTCTGGATGAGTGATGACCGAGAGATGGCACGCTGCATCTGCACCTTGCCGCGCTCCATCCGCCGAGCGAGAGCGACTTCACCCCGTCTCGTCAGCAGCGGAACCGCCCCCATCTCCCGCAGATAAACCCGAACGGGATCGTCGGTATAAATCGAAATCGAATCGTTCGCGCCAGCACCAAACTCGGGATGATCCTGACGATCCGCGCTGCGATGATCGAGAAACCGCGGCCCTTCTTCCAAGGCCACATGGTTCGAGTTGCGGGAGTTGGAAACGAGCTGTTCGTCGAACTGGTCCACGATTCTCCTAAAGTCCACCGATACTTGGACTTCGCTTTGCCCCCCTCAGCAGCCACAGGCCTTTGACACAGTCAGCTTCCCGCGGAGGCGCAGCGCAAACGAAGGGTTCTGGGTCTCTTACGTGTGATGGACCTAACTGAACCGTCTCGTACCTTGAGAGGAATGGCCCCGTCGCTTTCGTGCCGGAGTGGGGTAGGTAATCTATTTTCTGTTCCATCCAACCCTAGGAGGGAGCTCCAAAATTGCCCCGGTCGTAGGGCTTTACCTATACAGTATGGGTGAAAAACGTCCTATTTGCAATAGGAAAAGTCGCCTTGAGGGGATAAGTGTCTTCGTTGCAATTTCTTAGGCCGATACCAAATGGGTCGCGGACCCCGCACCGCCGGTGCTGTCCGGGGGGGCTAATGTGCGCCCCTTCAAGTCGGAGGATCAAGATAAGTCATTTGTTTATAGCGATTTCTTCTGCTTGGTCAGCTCCGTCAGCTCATCGAGGAACTCTCGCTCGTCTTGGAAATCGCGGTAAACGGAGGCAAAGCGAACATACGCCACCTTGTCGATCTGCCGTAGGCGCGCCATCAGCAGCTCCCCGATCTCACGCGTGGCGCATTCTCTCTCGGGAGAATCGGTTACCAGGGACTCGACGGCGTTCACCAGCTCTTCCAGTTGGCCCATACTGACAGGACGTTTTTCGCCAGCTCGTAATAGGCCGGCTAGTACTTTCTGGCGGTCGAACTTTTCCCGCCGCCCGTCCTTTTTGACGACCATGTAGGGGATCTCGTCCGTCCGCTCGTAGGTGGTAAACCGTCGGCCGCACCCGAGGCACTCGCGCCGCCGCCGAATCGAATCACCTTCCTGGTTCTCGCGGGAATCGACGACCTTGTCCTCAAGGTGGCCGCAAAAGGGACACAACATGACGTTTCTCTCCTCGACTTACCCTGTCACTCCAGGCGGTTTGTCAAGACTGGTACTCCAGCTCTCGAAGCTTACGCCAGCTCCAGCCTGCCGAAACGACCAAGACGAGTGCTGGGGGAATGACGGCCAGGAACGTTAGCGCCCAGATCAGAATCGAGAGGCTGGAGGCAACCTCGACCTGAACATGGAACATCTCGGTCAGAGCCAGGATCGACGCGATTTGAATGCCGCCCCCTACGGCGGGGATCTGCAGCATCGACCCCGCCATGACGACGCCCATAAAGACGACAGCCCGGCTCCATGTGACATTCACCCCTCCGAAAGCCGACAGAATGGCATAGTAGGCGGCGGCAATCAACAGCCACTGCGCGGCGCTGAGCAGCAGGCAAAGCAGCACACTCCTGGCGTGGCGGATGCCCGCCAGCCCGCGGCCGAACACTTCCAGCGTGTTCCGAGCGGCATCCAGGCGGGGCTGGGGCAGGAAGTGCAAGGCTCGCAGGAGGCGCTGGGACATCGACTCGTAGTAGCCCCGCAGCAGGATCATCAGCAGGACGAGGGAAACGACCGCCATTCCAATCAGCTGCCCACTGGAATCTAAGCCTCGCTGCAGCCGCGGATCGCCCACCCCCGCGTGACCGATGGCGAAGGCCACCGAGGCGAGAATGGCGAATGCGTCGAAACAACGCTCGAATAGCCACACACCGATCTGGCTGGCGATGGGAACGCTCTCTTTCCGAGCCACGAGATAGGGCCGGACGAACTCTCCCGCGCGCCCCATCACTCCAATGGCGGCAAAGCCGATAATGGTAGCCGTCAGCAGATTTCGCAGGCTTGGATTCGGCTTGACAGGCTGCATGAGAATGCGCCATCGTAGCGCCCGGGTGCCGTAGGTAGCGTACACCGCCAGGAATGCCAGAGTGATCCACCTCCAGTCGACCCTGCGGAAGCTACGAAGGAATAAGTCGGTGTCGAAAGTGCGCCACTGGGGGTTTGTCAAGACGGAGTAGGTCAATGCGAGACAGACGACGGCCAGTCCCACAATCCACGAGGCGTATCGGCGAGGCCGGCTCAACCCGGTCGCCGAGACGGGTGTGTCGGGTTTGAGTGGCTGCTCGGTGGCGTTGGACAAGGCCTGGGATCAATCCGATTAGTGTCCTACGGCGGGAAGCGCGCTGTGGACTGGGGGCGCCGACATGCCCGGCAGGGCGGGCCTGCCGGCAGGGAATCGAAAGCACGCCGCCTCTCCGCCGGCCTCCTGCGCCGGAATGTCCGAGACGACGCCAGCTTTCATTTCAGAATAGCCGCTTCGACGGGTGGCGTCTATGAGAGAAAAACCAGGAATCGCGAACTTTCCGCGGTAGCGCTCGTTATCTATAAGAGACACGTGGTAGAAAAATGATGTCGGAGGCTACCCTGAGCGGCTGGGCGATCCCCTGGACGGGCGTGGCGGCCGCGTGGCCTAGCGGGCAGGTCGCCGAACGGCTGATGGATGGTGACGCCGAGCTGATCGAGCGTTGCTTGCACGGGGACTCTCGAGCTTGGGAAGATCTCGTGCGCTCGCATACGAGGCTCGTCTACGGGGCCTGCTACCGCTTTACGGGGGCCGCGGAAGACTCACGCGACCTGACGCAGGAGGTTTTCGTTCGCCTGTTCCGAAGCCTTCACACCTACGATCCACGGGCGGGCGCCTTTCGCACGTGGCTCATGCGGCTGACTCGCAATCTGCTCATCGATCACTATCGCAAGACGCGCCGGGAAAGGGCCGTCGACTCGCTCGAAGAGCAGCTCCCGACGCTGGAGGATAACAGCTCCTACGGCGGGCGCTCGGATCGCACCTTGGCCGGCCGGGAAGCTAGCGCAGTCCTGCAACTCGCTCTCCAAAAGCTGTCCCCCGAACTTAGGGAGGCGGTGATTCTGCGCGATCTCCAAGACATGGAATACAAGCAAATCGCCCAGGTCTTGAAGATTGCCCAGGGCACCGTCAAGTCGCGCATCAATCGCGGCCGGTGCGAGCTGGCCAGGCGCCTCCGCGCCTTGGGGGTGCGGCCGTGGAAGTGCCGGGAAGTCAGCAAGCTGCTGTGCGACTATTTGGACGGCGTCGCCGCGGTTGCCGAGGGTCGCGCTATCGAGGAGCACGCGGCCTCGTGTAGCGCCTGCCGGGAGACCCTCGATGACGCCAAGTTCGGACGGGAGTACATGCGCCGGGCGCCCGTGGTCGAGCCGCCCCCGGAGCTGATTGGCGACGTTATCCGGCAAACCATCGGCATCAGGGAGGGTGTTCCGGCCCTGGCCGGAGGGGGATCCCAGGTTTCTTCGCCGCTTTGGGGCTGGTTGCGTCCCCTCGTTCATCCGTTGATCCATCCTCGCTTTGCCGTGGGCATGGCGATGACATTTTTGTCGTTTTCCATGGCGGGCTTCCATGGCAAGGGAGCTCTCGAGCGGTGGGAAGCCCCCCAGATAACCCCCGCGGCTATCGTCGCGGGCGCCGGCGAGGCTCTTGACCCCCTGTGGGCGGGAGTGGGCCGGCTTTACGAATCGCTGGTTGTGGTTTACGAGTTCCCAACTGAGTTCGGCTGGGAAGCGGAGCCGCCCCCGGCGATCCCTGACCAGCGGCAAAGGGAGGGGCCGGCCCAGCCTGGTGAAGGGGTCCCTGAGGGCGAGGAGGCGCAGCCGTGAACTGTGTGACTCATCCGCAAGCTTCGGCGGTGGCCTTCTGCCGCCATTGCGGTCGTGCGATCTGTGAGGCTTGCCGGTGCGAGTGGCAAGGGTCTCCCCATTGCGAGCAATGCGTGGCCAAGCTCGAGGCGGCCATCGGCCCCGACGCCGGGTCACCGCCCGACCCGGAGGAGGCTTCCCAACCGCCTCCGGAAAGACAGGAAGCGCCCGGGAGAGAACGGGCAGGGAGCCGCCGGCGTAACGACTCGACGCCCGCGCCCCCTCGAGGACCTGGTTCGCCGGCGCTGGCCGCGCTGCTGGGCCTGGTGCCTGGCGTCGGCGCCGTTTACAACGGGCAGTACGCGAAAGGGGTCGTTCATGCCGTGCTTTGGGGAGGGCTCATTAGCGTCGCGTCCTCCGGCGGCAAGCCACCCCCGGTATTCGTCATCTTGGTGATTCTGCTGACGTTCTACATGCCGATCGAGGCTTTCCGCACGGCTCGCGCCTTGCGGCGAGGGGAGGAAGTGGACGAGTTCTCGGGGCTGATGTCAGTTGGCGGCGGCAGTCGGTCGCCGCTAGGCGGCATAGTTCTGATCGTGGTGGGCGTGTTGTTCTTGCTCAACTCGCTAGGCTTCTGGCAGCTCAGAGAACTTTCTCGCTACTGGCCTGTCATTCTGATCGCGGCCGGCGTTTATATGCTCTATCGCAGGATCTCCGAGAACCCCGCAACCCCCAATCACTCCCGCTTCACCCCTACCGGCACGGTCGATAGCGCGCGGGTCGCCCATCCGGATGCGGGGTCTTTCCCGGGCGGCGAACAAGGGGCGCCGGCGGAGACTACGCCGGCGCCGTCATCCTCCGCTTTCCAGCCCGGCCAGCGGAAGGAAGGCGATACTCTGTGACCCGATGTTTGGTGCGGTTCCGATAGTTGGAGGAATGCATCGTGAATGTGCCCCGGCCGATCTTCGATGAAACGAGACTGCGGTCGCTGATGGAGCGGGACGGGCTCGACCTCGTCTTGGCGACCTCGCGTGCAAACGTCGGGTATTTATCGAACTGGCTCACCCATCACTGGACCTGGGACTGGCCGTTCTGGTTCGAGATGGAGAAAGAATACGATGGCTGGGATTACCTTCTCCTCGCGGGCGTGCCCGCCGATGCGGCGAAGAGCCCATTCTTCGTGACCTTTGATCATCATGTAGACAGCGTACGGCGGAAGAGCTGGATGGAAGACATACGAGGAGCGGGCCGACCGGGCTACGCCCCGCGGCCAGGCCTTGAGTCTCTGCTCCTCGAGCCAACGACGATGGCGACGCATATTGACCGGGCCGTGGAGGCGATCGAGGATCGCGCTCTGGGGGAAGCCACGATCGGCGTCGAGTTGTGCCGCATGGCGCAGTCCGTTTACGCCCAGCTCACCGAGCGTTTGCCGAAGGCGAAATTCGTCGATGCCTTCGAGATGTTGCTCGAGCTGCGGGCGGTGAAGTCCGCCTCCGAGATCGCTAAGCTGCGTCGCGCCGCGGAAATCACGACGCTCATTTTCAACGACGTAATCTTTGCCATGCTGCGTGAGAAAGCCACTCCCTACGAGATCTACGAGCAGGCGAACGCGATGGCGGCTCGCGAGCGTGGCTACTTTCTCTTCTTTCACGTCTTCGTCGATGGTGGGCACGTTTCCGTGGACGCGGCCGGCGGCAAGCAAAAGCCGGTCCCTTACAACATCGATCCCGATGCCCGTCTCGAGGACGGTCAGCTGGCATTCATCGATTTCGGCTGTGGATACAAGGGTTACTGCGCCGATATGTGCAGGAACGTGGTGATCGGCGGTAGGCCGACGAACAGTCAGCAGCGCGTGCACGGGGCGCTGTTGGAAGCGCGAGAGGCTATTCGCGCCGCGATTCGGCCCGGCATCAAGGCCAGCGATCTTTTCGACATCGGGGTCAAGGTTCTCGACCAGCACGATCTCGGACTAGCGCTATCGTTCGTCGGTCATGGACTCGGTCTCAGCATCCACGAGAATCCCTGCCTCACGGCCTTCGATCATCGGCCGCTGGAACCTGGAATGGCCATCAGCATCGAGCCCAACACCGAGGTTCCGGGGATGACCATGTTTAACGTCGAGGACGCGGGCGTCGTGACTGAGGATGGTTTCGATCCCTTTAGCACGCTAACAACCGACCTCGACGTGCTGGCCAGGTGATCGTCGGCTGATCTCTTGGCGTTAGTCCGCCGGGCGGGTGCCACGATGAACCTGGACGAGCAAAGGAAGTACGGAAGGACCGACCTCACGGTAAGCGTGCTTGGGTTCGGTGGTAACACTACGCAGTTTCTCCTTTTTGCGCCGGAAAGTAGCTAGGCGAACGGTATTGACACTTGCTCGCATTTCTCACCCCCGGCCGAAACTAACGGCAACAAAACCGCACCCCCAGTGCTGCACACGCTCCAGTAAGTGTGAGAATGCTCACCTCCGTTGTGGCGCTCGGCTCCCGACGGGCTAGCGGGGTCCTACGGGACTTGCAAGCAAGATAGGTAAAGGCTAACGACTCAGGAAGGATCTATCTGCGGAATCTCGCGCAACTCCCGCCTTATCAGAGGATTGCATAATCGGCGACCCGAATTGAGTAGGACATGACTTCAGGGCTCTTCGAAAATGGCCCTGAACGAGGTGGGGTGGGAGAACGGCCATTCTGGCGATACCATCCGGGGCTAAGGCCGCAAATCAGGCGGGCGGGTACTGCGTAGCTTGCATTTGTTTGTTAGGTCACTCACTTCTTAGATTCCTTCCTTCCTAGGAGTTCACTAAGACGGAAAGGTTCCCGCTTGTTCTCCGACGTCCACAAACGTTAAAGTGGTTGTCCACCCGCCACCAACCGCGATATGTGGCAAGACCTGCTGAAGCAAGAAGAAATCCAGGTCGCGTTTCCCCCGGCTAGGCTCCTCGGCCGCCTGAGCGGACAAAGAAAAGCAAATCGCTACTACCAGAAGTAAGCCAGGATTTCCGATTTGGCTCCTCTGACGGCACGAGTCTACACCCTCACCCGGCGAAGCGGAACCATTTCTCCACCCGAAAGAGGCGGCGGCTGAGGCGGAACCGATCGAGCCCCCTTCTTGCCCCTCATGGGGGCTGATCCGTCGCTGCGAAGTCAATTTCGCAGACACCCCTCCGAGCTTCCGTCCTCAGTACACAGATTTCGCATTCGCCAAGTGCGGTGCTACCCGCCCGGCACAGGCAGCGCCCAGATCTTCCGCAGCATGTCGCCAAACAGCCGCCGGTTCAGATGTCCCTCCGCGAACAAGAGCCAGTCATACCGCGCGTGTTTAATTAGCCGTCCGCCCGTCTTCATCAGCCGGTGCTGCAAGCTCGTCAGCGACCAGTTCTTGATTCGCTGCGGCAGCCCGAGCCGCCGCCAGAGATTGCCCAGGTTGTAGGCCAGCACGCTTCACTGCAAGCGCACCTCGTTCGCCCGGAAGCGATGGCACGACAGCCGCGTCCAGTGCGTCGCTTGCTTACCTTCTTTGATCCACTGCTCCGCCGTGCCGCGCTGGTTGTAGAAACGCACCACCGACCGGCTTGGCAAGCTCATGTTCGTCACGATAAAACCGACGCGCGCGAACAGCTCGCCCTGGTGGTGCTCGACCTTGGCGACAACTCGTCTCGGCTTCTTCCAGCTCTCCGCCTGATAGCGAAAGCTCTTGTAGCGCACTAGCGGCTTGCGGCCGGGCCTCCCCGGCGGACGAAACAGGATGTCTTCGATCTCTAACTCCAAGCTCCTGTTGGCCGGAATGCGGATGGCGTAGTCCGCGCCGCGCTCCTCCAGTGCTTCGTAGATCTCGGGCTTGGCGAAGGCGGCATCGGCGCGAAAGGTGACCTGTTTGCCTTCGGCCAGTTGGCGCTCGATCTCCGGCAACAATAGCTCATCCCAGTCCTCGGCGCTGTGCACGTTGCCGGGACGCAGCTTGGCAGCGAGGCAATCACCATGACCGTTGAACAAAAGCAACGGGTGGTAGCAGACCGACTCGAAGTGTCCGTTGTAGGCGCTGCCTTCCTGTTGGCCATGGACCGGACTCTCGGTGGAGTCCATGTCCAGAACGACCCGCGCGGAGTCGTCGAACGCCTCCGCTTGCCCGACCAGCTCTCGGTTCAGCGCCATCAGCCCCAGCAGGTTCTCTTCGCTCGCCAGCATCTCCGTCTCGAAGCCGTGCAGCGTCGAGGTCAAGGCCGCACCGCGATCCCAGATCTTCTGCGAGCCGATCAAGCGAAACGTCGGGTCAGCCGCCACGCGGACGGCGTCGTTGACGTCCTCGTAGCCTGCCAAGCGGCTGTAGATCGACTGCCGCAACAGATCAGCGAGCGTGAACTGCTTGTTTGTGCCGTGCCGGGAGTCGCTGAGATGCTCGTCAATCAGTTCTCCGAGACCGAGCCGTTCGTCCAGTTCGCGAACCAAAATCAGGCCACCGTCGGAAGTGACGTGCGATCCCTGGAAATCGACTTTGAGAAGTCCATTGAAAGTTAGCTGGAATGGCTTGGTTTGTTTTTCACCCATTGGGTGTTGGCCTCCATGGCGTCCTCATCGGGCTCTAGCCCCTATGAATAAAGACGCTGAAGGCCGCTGGAAGGTCGGGAGGCCTGAATCAAATTGGAAATGCGGGCCTAAACCGCTCTCACCACTTGACGGCCGAAGCCGGCGATAAGCCGCCATGACTTCGTTGTGCTTGCCTACCTTATTAGTAGAGTCCCGCGGTCGCGCCCCCGTCGACAGCGATCGCCGTCCCTTGTACGTGCCGCGCTCCCGGCGAGCAAAGAAAAGCGACGAGGTTGGCGACATCCTCCGGCTGACCGATGCGCCGTATACCCTCCTTGTCGATCATAGCCCCCCGCATGTCTTCGGGAGAGACGCCCGCCTGTCGGGCCTTGGCGGCGAAGATCTCGTGGACGCGCTGGGTTTCGGTCAAACCCGGGTAGACGGCGTTCACGTTGACGTCATCCCGCTTGCCAAGCCCGGCGAGGGCCTTGGTGAAGTTCGCCATCGCGGCATTGACAGCCCCGCCGACCATGAAATCCGGATCGGGAGTTCTGGCAAACCCGCCAACGATGTTGACCACCGAACCGCGGCTCCGCTTAAGCAGCGGCCAGAAAAGTCGCGATAAGCGGACGCAGGCGTAGAATTTCAGGGCAAACCCGTCCTCCCACACAGCATCGTCCAAGTCGAGAAGGCCGCCCGCCTTCGTGGCGCCGACGTTGTTGACCAGGACGTCCAGACGGCCGAAACGCTCCTCGACCGTGCGATAGACTTGCTCGCAACCGGCGAGCGTACGAAGATCCGCCGGAGAGATCTCAATGCGGCGGCCACTCTCCCGCGCGAGTTCCCGGGCGGCGGAAGCGAGCGTGCTTTCGGTTCTTGCCGCAATGACCAAGTCGGCTCCGTCGAGAGCCAATCTACGAGCGATCGCCCGGCCTATGCCGCGGCTTCCACCGCTGATGACCGCGACTTTGCCTTCGAGGTCTCGTTTCACGCGGAGTCGCTCGATCGAGACGACAACACCCGGCGCGCGGGGGCCACGCCGCTTGGTTCCTCAGCGGCTTGTGAGCTGGGGCGCCGGCGAGTAAAAAATAAAGATGCCGGCCATGGCATCGACCGGTTTGTCGGTTGGATTCTCGTACACCGCTACAAGCTTGAAGCGATCCGCCGCGCCGACCTCATAGCCGGTTGGGTTCCTGTAGGTGGGCATCGACATGAGGCGGCCGTCCGCGTTTCTCGCTCCAAAGGCCTTCCAGACCGGCTGGTCGCGGGTGAGATTGATGACCTCAATCGAGACCCCGTAAGGGTGGATGTGGGTTCCCATGGCGTGGATGGTTCCCGCCGGCAACTGGAAGGTGGTTTCGCGGATGTCCTCGCCCGGCTCCACGTAATAGAGATCAGGGAATTGGATCGTTCGAAACGCCATGGACAGAGGCTTCAGGGGATGCCGCAGCTTCGCGGCCCGAATCACGCTTAATGTCATCCTCATGGCGGCGGTGGTCTGATGCAGGTTCCGGTTGTTAAACATCGGGTCCCAGATGACCTTTTCGCCTGCCTTGAGCAATAGTCCGAATCCGGAAGGAAAGCGGAAGGAATCGGTGTAGCCATCGGAGAAAATCCCGACGATGTCTTCAGCATGGTGCATATGTTGAGGCGCCGAGGTGCCTAGAAAACTATGGCATTGGAGTTCCCTATCCAGCTTGTTTCCCTCGGCATCAGTGATTTCCGCTCGGTAGCCGACAAGCCATACATCTTCTGGGAAGGCAAATGCCATCTTAGACGGGCTTTGTTGTAGGGCATCGGCCTTTAGCTCAAAAGGTCCGTTGTCATGGTAGAACTCCTCGGTCACGGCGTCGAGCTCCGACGCCGTCATCATTTCGTCAGAAGATCGGTGCGGGCCCTGTGCCTTCAAGATTGCGCCACAGACAAGGAAAGCGCACAGGTGGGCGAGGAGGCGGCTAGACTTGTGCGTCATTGAGGACCTCCCAATCAGCGAATACGCGAGACTTGTACCTTCGTGGCTTGCGAAGGAAGCAGCCGACCAGGGGACTTGCTCGATTATAGAGTGGGCCGATAGTGGCTGTCCAACTTCCCTCTATCTCATGCTATCTCATGGGACGGGGTACACTCCGTGCACAGCCCGAGCACCGCCACACTCCTTTCGTCTCTGTGATGCCGGCCAGGCCGGCCGGATCGCCGAAACCCCCGCCACGGGGCGGCGCGACCGCGACGTATCCTCAAGCGCCACGCTGTTCTCAGCTAAAGGGATTCGCCGGGAAGCACGATGATATAGCGAGTTGGAGTCCCTATTTCAAGGTGCCGAATTCCTTCCCCGAGCCGGAATCCAATCCCTTCGTCCAACGCTATCTCCATGTCGCCCGTGAAGTAGGTCAAGAGTTCACCCGCGCCCGTCGGCTGCACGGCAAGCGCATCCACTGCCGACGCGGGTGCACGGATTGCTGTCATCATATATTCCAGATCAGCGAGACCGAGGCAGCCTACGTCTCAGCCGGCGTCCGCGGGCTTGCCGGCCGGCAGAGAGAAAAGCTGTCCGAAAACGCCAAGGCCTATCTGCGGTCTCGGGACACGATCATGCAAGAGCACGGCTATATCGAAGCCTGGGGGAATTTGCCCCGGCCCGAGACACGGCTCGCCTGCCCCGCCCTGGTGGACGGCCTGTGCAGCATCTATGACCATCGCCCGCTGATCTGTCGCAAGTTCGGGGTACCGCTCCACTACCCCGACAAGCCGGGACGCATCTTTGCCTGCGAACTCAATTTCAGCCCCAGCGAAGCCATCGAGGACAGCAAGCTCGTGCAAATACAAACCGGGACGGCCGAGCGTTGGAGCGGCCTACAACACGACTATGACCGTGCCGGGGGGCTGCGCCACGAATTTCCGATTACCGTGGCTCACGCTATCCTCAACGATTTCCAGGGCCACTTGCCGAAATGAACGAAGCCGGCCTGCATTTCTCACCACCTGGCGAGGCGAAGTGCGTGAGAGGCCCGTCGGTACAAGCCGCGCGCCGCTCGGCGACCTCGGGCACGGCATGCCGTACCCCTACATTCTTGAACCCTACATTGAGCACGGCGAGCAAGCCGAACGAAGGAATGGCGGGCCTATGGCGGGCTTCCCCCATCAGGTGGTGAGAAATGCAGACTAGGCCTCTGGGCGCGACAGGACTCGACTGCCATCCCTTTGGATTCGGGTGCTATCGCGTGGTCAACGGGAATGGGGAGCACGAGGCCGCCCTGCGTCATTATCTGGACCGGGGCGGAAATCTCATCGACACCAGCGCCAACTACGGGGACGGCGCTTCCGAAGAGTTGGTCGCTGCCGTGCTGCCCGATTACCCCCGAGAAAAGGTGATCGTCGTAACCAAGGGAGGCTATATCCAGGGACAGAACATGGCCCTAGCCGAGCAGCGCACGTTTCCGGAGGTCGTCCACTACGGTCACGGCATCTGGCACTGTATTCATCCTGAATTCCTCCAAACCCAGATTGAGCTCTCTCTAGCCCGCTTGCGGCAGGACCGCGTCGACGTCTATCTGTTACACAACCCGGAATACTTCCTCGAGGACATCGCGCACCGGCGCGGGCTTACTTCCGCCGACCACGATGAATTCTACCGCCGTATTGCCGAAGCTTTTCGGTTTCTAGAGGAAAAAGTCGCCGAAGGGAAAATTGGCTGGTACGGCGTCAGCTCGAATAACTATGGCCAACCGGCTTTCGATGCCGCCCGGGGATGTACAACCATGACCAGCGTCAGCCGCACACTCGAGCAAGCTCAAGGCCTATCGCCGCGGCATCATTTCCGGGTCGTGCAATTGCCCCTGAACCTGTACGAGGGCGGTGGAGCGACGGTGAAAAACAATGCCGGCGAAACGGTGCTAACGTTTTGTCGCCAACAAGGACTCGGCGTGTTGGCCAACCGCCCTTTGAACGCGTTTCAACGCAATCAAATGATTCGGCTGGCGGATTGGCTCCAGCCCAGCGCGGCTCTTCCCGGCACGGAGCGCTTGCAAGAGATCGTCGAGCCACTGCGCCATCTCGAAGAAACGTTTGCACGGCTGCTCGACGACCGGATACGGTTGGCCGGCAACGAGTCCATGAGTGACCTCTTCTTGCGCGTGATTCCTCAGGTGGAGTCGGTTCCACAGTGGCAACAAATCGCCGGGCAGAATTTCATCGAACCGATCCGTGCCTGGATCGTCGAGGCTGGCGAGAGGTTTCGGCAGCGTCCCGAATGGGATGGCTGGCAGCAAGACCTCGTCAAAACCCTCAACACGTTGCTCGAAGAGGTCCAAGATTTTCTCGCGACGCAGCAGCAAGACGTCTCGGATCAAGTGCGGGCCAAACTAGTAGCGGCCGGTTACCCGGAGGGGGATGAATCCCTGAGCCGCATGGCGCTGAGAGTGCTTGCCGACCTGGAGGGTCTCTCTTGCGTCTTGGTCGGGATGCGCAAGCCGCGCTATGTGGACGACGTTCTGGGGGCGGCCGGGCCCGACAGACTCGACAGCCTGTCGATTCTTGCGCGGTTTAGTTGACCGAGTAGTCGATCTTTTGGATCAGCCCCATCACAACAGGGTCTTCCGGCTGAAACTCAAGGGCTCCAACCAACTCGTCGAGCGCGCGCATTCGTTCACCCTTGGCCAAATAAACCTTTCCCAGGTTTAGGTACGGGTAGTGGCGCGGTTCGTATCGTTTGGCTTTCTTGGCGGATTCCAGCCAGGGGATGGCATCGTTGAGCTTCCCCTTTTGCATCAGGTACACACCGATATCGTTGTAGGGATTGCCGAACTCGGGGTCGATGCGGATGGCTCTCTTGCAGTCTTCGATGGCTTCGTCTAGGTGTCCGAGGTAGGAGACGGCCCAGCCGCGGAAGGTGTAGCCCTCGGCGGTGGGCTTCGCGTCGATGCTCTCTTCGTAGAGCCGAACAGCTTCCGGGACGTCGCCTTGTATCAGGCTTTCTGTCCCTTGCTCCCAAAGCTGCTTGGCTCGTTGAGCGTCGTTCATGGCTTAACCTGCGCGGACCCTTCACCGACACGGGCAAGCTGCTTATAGCGCTTCACGACGGCGTTCTGAAAATCCCAAACGTCGGGTGTCTCGCGCGGCGGGCGCTCCTCGAAGTTCACGACAAAGGCGCCTCCCTCCATCAGAGGCCGCCAGTCCAGCGTTGGACCGTATGTACGGAACTGAGGAAAGGCTTCCAAGGCCTCCAGCAGAGCCTGCTCAGCCAGGTGGGAGTCGATCTCCAAAAGGGTCCCTGTGCCTCATTCTACCATCGACACAAGTCGCCTCCAGAGTTCAACTTCGCGACCGAGTGAAAAACCCGATATGAGGGCGAACCGCGAAATTCCCTCATAACCCGGACCACCTTTCCCGACCGCAGTCCGGTCCCGAAACGTGTCAAGGTGGAAACAGGCCCGTGCGTCAGTGCGTACGGCGCGCCGCTCGGCGCGCGGAAGCGTATTTTTTCGGGTGCAGCCTGGCACGCTCGTATGCTGGCGCTACCGAAAATGAGCGGCGATTTCCGTTCAGCGTCCGACCGGGAAACTACGTTGAGCACGGTGAGCAAGCGCAACGCAGTACTGGCGGGCTCATTGCTTGCTTCGACCGTCAGGTGGCGGGAATAGCGGGCTAGGAAGCCCCCTCCATCCGCTCGCTGTTTCTAACACCGCTTGGAAGGACAACGAGATCCAGCCAGTATTTTCCTAGAGTCTTAAGCGCCTCAATGAACTGCGGCACATCAACGGGCTTTGTCAGGTATGAATTGCACCCCAGGTCGTACGCCGATCCGATATCACGGTCCGATTCCGAGGTTGTCAGCATCAGCGCCGGGATTCTCCGCAAGTCCGCGTTGCCTTTGACATGCCTGAGCACATCCATCCCCGACTTTCTGGGCATGTTGATGTCGAGCAACATTAGATCCGGGCGGGGGTGCGTATCGGGGTCCTCGAATGTCCGCCTCAGATAGTCCAGCGCTTCAACACCGTCGTTGGCTATATGAAGCTCACAGTGAAACACCCCGGACCCCAGAACGCGGCGAGCGATTTCCTGATCCGCCGGATTGTCGTCGGCCAGCAGCACTACAGCAGAACGTTTGTAAGTTTGCGTCTCGTTATCGCTCATGTGTTTCGTTTCTCGGCAGGTAGCGTGAACTGGAAACGTGATCCATCGCCCGGCTTGGACTCTACCCATATCCGGCCGCCATGCCGCTCAACCGCGCGCCTGCAGATCGCCAATCCGACTCCGCTTCCCTCGTAGTCCTCCATACGGTGAAGGCGTTTGAAGGGGGCGAAGATTTGATCCGCGTATTCTTGTTCGACGCCGATGCCGTTGTCCTTCACTTCGACCAGCCACATCGAATCCTGCTGCTCGGCGGCGATAGTTATCACCGGCGCCACGTCGCCGCGCTGGAATTTCATCGCGTTGCTCAGAAGGTTTTGGAATAGCTGCGTCAACAGTCTGCGGTCGCCCGAGACGACAGGCAATTGCACTTGTTCCACCCGGGCGCCCGTCTCTGTCACGCGTTCTCGTAGAGCGTTCAGGGAATCCCCCAGACAGTCTTCGAGCGCCACGTCAGCCATCTGGAGGGCGGAACGGCTAGCGCGGGACAAGGCCAGCAAGTCCCTGATCAGCCGCTGCATGCGCCGCGCCGCGTTCGTGATGTGCTTCAAGTCGGTGGCGGCCTCGGGCGATAGCTCGTCACCCAGGTCGTCTCGGAGGAGGCTGCTGAAGGAGACAAGAGTTCGAACCGGTTCCTGGAGGTCGTGGGAGGCCGCATAGGCGAACTGCTCAAGCTCCTGGTTGGCTTCCGACAATTCCTCGGCACGTTTCTCCGCAACCCTCTTCGAGGCCGATAGTTCCCTAGTGCGGGCGCCTACCAGCTCGGCGACGCGGACTTCGCGGTTGCGGCTGACTCCCACGAAACCTGCCGCGGCGGTGGTGAACAGAAGCGCCGCCACGAGAAAGAACCAGCTCTGCGTCGTATCGTAGCCGGCAAGCAACTCCGCTGTTGCGGTGCAGCGAATGGTCCAGCGCCGGTCCGCAACCGCGACGTCGGCTTGATAGGCGAGGCCGGCGAGCGGGGGTTCCGGGTGCTTAGGGCCAAAGAGCAGATCGGCCGCCGTGTCCGACCCGCGGTCTTCTATACGGATTGACAGCGGTTGCTCGGCAAGGTAGCTGAGCGACTTCTCGATCATGTTGCCGATGCGATAGACGGCCAGTACAAAACCTTTGAGGGAGCCTGAACCGTTGTCCGCCGTCTGTAGCTCGCCGGCTTCGTACACGGGCGAGAACACCAGGAACCCGAACTGGTTTGCGTCCTCTTGCACGAGGGTGATCCTGGCCGTCGCCGTGGCGTGTCCGCTGGCGCGCGCGGCTTCGAGGGCTTGCAGACGAGTTTGGTTGGATGCCAGGTCGAAGCCGAGCGCCGCCTCATTGCCCTTGTAGGGAGCAACATGGTAGACCGGAAAATACTCACTCCGCGTCCCGGCCGGTACCATCACTCCTTGCGCTTGCCGTTCGGTGATTTCAAACTGTGGAAAGTGGCGGCGAGCTTGAGATACGTACTCGCCCCTTTTTTCGAGGGGAATTCGCGGGATCCACTCGAGAGCCTGGATCGTTTGGTGTTGTTGAAGGAGAGGCTGGACGAAAGACGTGAACTCCGCGAAGCCCACACCGGGGACCGCCGAGTAGAATGCGCGCAGCGATTCAAGGACCTCCAGATTCGCTTGGATCTCGCGCTCAACCGTTGCTACCTGGTCACGCGCCATCGAACGAAAGTTAGCCTCCAGCACCTGCTGTTCGCGGCCTTGTAGGAAAAAGAAACCCCACAGCGACAGCATGACGCCGGCAGCGGCGGTTATGATCACCGGCAGCAGGCGCTTCCCGTTCAAAATGACGCCTCCAGCCCGAGCGCGACTCCGGTGCCTTGGGTCCGAGGATTGATACGCTCAAAGTCGTTGTGCCGCAGCTCGAGCGCGACCGCTAAGCGATCAGTGAGCTTGTAGGTCAACTGCGGCTCAAGGACCCAGCGGCCCTTCCGCGCGCGGGTCCAATTCCAATCGACGAACCCACCGATCGAGGCGCGTTTCGAGAGCGGCAGGAAATAGATGAGGCTTGCCTGTCCTCCATCGCCGTCCGTCTCGATCGGGAAGTAGCGCCACTGCAGCCAGCCCCTGTCGCCGTACGTGCGATGCCGAAAGGTAACCCCGAACCGTGCCAGGCTGTTACCCGCTCCCTGGAAGTCGTTATACTCGGCCTGGAACCCGAGACCCTGGATGCCGACGTATTGCTTGGGCAACGGGCGGCTGAGCCGGTACTCCATGAAGTAACGCTCGAACTCGTCCGCGCCCTCTCCGCCCTGGGCGCCGTGGATATCGGTAAACCCCCAAAACTGCAGGCCGAGCGGGAGTCCGGCGGCGCTCGTCATGATGTTCATCGTGCCGTAATTGCGGGAGTCGCGGTAGTAGGTGAGCTTCGTTGCGGTCTGCACTTTGGACGGCTCGACCGATGCGTTTGGATCGGCGAAAACGGATGGGACGAGCAACGCGGCTACCGTCAGCACACCGAGGATGCGGGTAAGCCACGATCCGTGCCGCGCCCTCCGGAATCCCATGGGCACGCTGTGGGAAATCAGGCTGTATGACCTGGCGGAGCTGTAGTTGGACCAACGACAGCAAGTTCTCATGAATGAGCCTCGGAGTACTCTTCGTCCCTTTTTTGGGCCTGTTTATGATTCGTGCCCCGAGAAGGGCCTGGCCAGGCCCAGAGCTGCCGCAGGCCATGGTGAGAAATGCGGGCTAGAGGTCAATGGCCTTCCCGACCACAGTCCGGTCCCGAAACGTGTCAAGGTGGAAACAGGCCCATGCATCAGTCCCTGCGGCGCCTGACCCCGGTCAACGCCGGCAGAGGATCTCGGGAGCGGGAAGCGGAGTGCCGCCCGCAGGGGCGGGATCGACGCCCAACGGCGCCCGCCCCCGCAATGGGATCTCCACCCGTTTGGGCTGCGGCTTGTCCCGGCCAGAGGAGAGGACCCAGACCTTGAGCAGTCGACTCTCCTTGCCGGCAGCTGTCGTGGCCCTCACTCTTGTTGCCGTCGGCTGCTTCTACGTCAGCAGGGTGCTCTTTCTAGGCTTCCTTTACGGAATCCCCTTGGTCACCATCGCCTTTCTGGCCATCGCCATCCCCAGGTTCCAGCGCATAAAAAACCGTGCGCTAAGCAAACAAACCCGCTGGGCGTTTCAACTACACACGGTTCGAAGCGTCCTGGTAGCGCTGGCTGCGATGGCGTTGATCTTGATGATGCTCGGCAGCTTTGAAGCGCCGTTCATCTTCGTTTTCGCGGCGGCGATTCCCTATCTATTTTTTGGCGTCCCGGCCGTAGGAGCGCTGATCGCGAATCTGCTGAAGGGACAACCTGACGCCGAGCTGTTTTACAAGGACCGCTGGGTTTGGGTTTCCCGCCTGCTGACGAGTTTTGCGTGGGTCACCTCCGCCGCCGTGATGGCGCTGGCGGTGGCGGTTATCCAACCTTGGCCCTTTTCGCCGCGCGAGGGACCCGACATGGCATGGTCCCGGCCGGGTCTCGAAGCCGCTTTCGGCTTCCCCGCGGCCGAAAGCGTAACCGAAGTTGCATTACCGGAAGTTTTCCTTCCGGCAGTCGAACGAGGGGTACGTTACAACTAGATCGTTCGCATTTACCTAAGCATCGCTAGTCGGATTTTTCGTGAGCGGCAGGCCTCGGAAATTGCGTGTGGCCGGGCACAACGGAAGTGTAAATGCTTGGGATGTTCGTTCTTCGGGTGTTCGCCTCGAGCCTTCAGGGGCGGATCGTTCGATCACTGACCTCGTCGGCGCGTAACTGTCGGCGTGCTTGCTCGTACAAGCGGGGGTTTCCCTGAAGCCGGCGATAGCCCTGCTCTGTTCTGACCGATAAGAAGTATCCCGCTACTTCAAGTGCTCCAAACGCGCCGAAGTCTTCGCCGGCCAGTATCTCCGGTTTGATTTGGTTTTCGGCTCTAGGAATGCAAACTATCGTATACGCACTTGTGTTCTCGGCGACATAGTGCCGAAACAGGAAGTCGCATTTCATCAACGGGGCGAATTCATCGACCCTTGCTTTGATCCAGTCGCCGGCCTCGGATATGGTTGATAGGGTTTCTCTGAGTGCCAATACAGGCCAGTCTTTAATGTGGGCTACATCAAAGATCGGAACCACCCTCTTCAGAAACTGGGCGTGCAGTTTTGGTGGCTGGTTCGCTTTTGGTTTGCCGGGAGCAACGCCGTTGAAGAAGTCCTCGAAATGACTGCCTAACACGGTTAGCACTGCCAAGAATAACTCAGCCGTGTGCTTTGTCATAGTCTGGGGCAGTTTGTCATGCCCTACGACGACGTGCCCTTCGCTGTAGGGCCTTCCGCGGGGTCCGAACAATCCAGTCAATACAGGGTAGTCAACACCTATCCCAGTGTATCGCCGAAGGAATTTCTGGGTCGCGCCCACTGCTGTCCCGATTAGCCAAATCCGGGACCGGGCGCTGTTGAAAACAGAAGACATAACTCTTCCGCCACGCCCCTTCTGAAAACCAGGTTGGCCGTTGTAACACCCCTCGCCGATCGGGGTCGGAGCGCTGTTGCTGTCCTAATTGGCTCTTTGCGAATGCCCTCCCGAAGGGTTTCTCCTTCGCTACTGGACCAGCTGCTGTCCCCAGCAACCCCGCGCCGCCAACGGTAGCGCCAACTGCTTCATCGCCGTCTCGGGCAACCCCGGTGGTGGCTCGAACGGTTCATGCAGCCACTGCCACGCATCGCGGTGCACGAATCACTGCCGGCGCGGCGGCACCGCCAGGTTCGACAACGACCAACCGAACTTGGCCCGCAACTGCAAATAGCGCAGCAGCAGCATCGCGATCAGCGCCGTCCGGACCTGCGTGTGCACGGCGTTGCCGCTGGTGCCCACAAAGGTCTTCATGCGCAGGTTCTGCCGCTGCCCAAGCCACACAAAGCGTCGAGCATGCTGCGCGAGACACGCCGATCGGGGGGCTCGTAGTGGCGTATAAGTGATTGATAAGATTACTGTTGTAAGAAATTGGGTTTGTTTCGTCGTTTTTCTGTAGGACCTGACAATGCTCCGGCGCACGGGTCGTGCCCCGCTTCGTTATGCTATCTCCGGTACTGGGCGTGCGCAGAGAGAGCTGCAGGTTGCGGAACGCGCCGGGCCCTACGGCAGGCGATTGCGAATGCCGCGCAAGTGATTGACAGCAATACGGTTCCGCGAAATTGGGTTTGTTTGGTAGTTTATTGCGCCGTTTCAGCGGGGCAGGAATGAGACGCCTTGCCTGGTACGCGATGTTGAGCTGTAGCCGATTGCTTCCCAGGGACCCGGGGAAGGGCTCGCGGACCTGAGTCGAGAGGAGTCTCGACTCGGCAAGCTGAGAGCTTGCGCCACGGGGTTGGCGAGCCGTTGCGCCGTGATTGTGACGGGAAGGGTTGGAGCAGGTACTGACCCCACCCTGGCGCCATGGGGCTCTATGGGTTGGCTACCAAGCCATTGATTCCAAGGTGTTTGGGAGAAATTGGGTTTGTTTGGTAGTTTTATTTTTGGGCAGTCAAGCGAGCCACTCGGCCAGCGGCGGAAGGCCGCATACCTTCCCCGCCATGTGCAGGCACAGTCCGCTGTGGCCGCGGCAAACAGGGACGCGTGACCCGCGATGAGAGGAAATGAAAGATTCTGCCGTGGCGGGAGAATTCGCGACTCGCGGTCAAGGATTCCAAACCACTGATTTTGGTTGACCTTTTCCATGGTGCAGTTCTCTTCCTGGCTCGGGGACTTCGATTCCCGGTGCGGCCGGCAAGCACTCCCCGCTTCCAGTGTAGCGCGGGGTGCCCGCCCGGATCGAGGTTGGTGGCCGGAAGCGATTAAAAATAAGTGTCTTGGCTCATCCTGGGACCTGTGACCAAAATAGGAAACTGTCCTCTTTATTCCTTTATTCCCCTTTATTCGGTGGCTTATTCGGTGGCTGTCCCTCATCTTCCCCTCATCTTCCCCTCATCTTCCCCTCATCTTCCGTCCCTCATCTTCCCCTCATCTTCCCCTCGCGCCCAGTGTAGCGCGGGGTGCCTGCCCGGATCGAAGTAGTGGCTGGAAGCGATTGAAAATACGCGTATTGGGTCATCGCAGAAGCTGTGACCGAAACAGGAAACTTTCCCCCCTTTCCTTTTCTTGCCTAGCCAGGTTTGTCGAGGACTGGAAGCCGCGACTAAAAGCGCAGCGCCACGCGACCGACAACGAGGACCCGATTGGGATCGCCCTCGGTGAGAGGCAGCAGTGTCCGTGCTTCCGCACCAAGTTCCAGCCGTTCCCATCGCCAGCCCACACCTGAACCGAGTGTAAGGCCGCGGGTGGCTTCAGACGGTCCGCCAAGTTCAGCCTTAAAACCTTCGAAGCCTCCCACTTCAAGGTCCAAGTAGGCGCCATGCAAAGGTTGCTGGATGCGCAGCCCCAGATCGAGCATAGCCGCCGACAAGCGACCGGCTTCATCGTTTGGCTCGGTGATATGAAGAAGGTGCAGTCCAATTCGCGGGTTGAAGACGACATGCGAGCCCGTCCGCAGGGACAGTTGCGCCCCAATCAGGCCCGCAAGCCGCCGGAGATCGGGCTCTAACTCGGCTCCCAGCGAGGCTGAGAGCGTCCAGCGGCGATCCGGCGGATGTTCGGCGGTTTCCGGCTCGGCTGCTGGTTCGGCTGCCGGTTCGGCAGAGGTGGATTCCTCCGCGGCCTCGACCTCCTCGGCGGCGGGCGCCGTGCCGTCTGCCGTGGGTTCTTCGATTCGTATCAGTTTGCAATGTCCCGCGATTCCCGGCGAAGCGTCTGGGGTCGTTGATGGGTCGACCGGAACGACGGACAAGTCCTTGTAACAAAGAGACTTTCTCTCATCCCAGTCGGTAGAGAACTCCGGAGAAGCCCACTGGGCCACCATTTTGCCGGCAGCCCGGAAGTAGGCGTCTTCCGATCGATCCAAGATGCAATCCGCGGCTCTTTTGAATGAGTCCACCAGCAGACGCAAACCAGCCTCAAAGCCAGGACGGCTGCCCGAGCTGATCTGTGAACGCGAAGTGATCCTTGTTTCGTCCAGGACGACGGGACCCTGAATCCAAGTGATCATGAAGCAGTTTCCGGCAACAGCCGCCTTGGCACCCAGGACAGCCCGAATTTTTTCCATGCCCGGGGGGCTGGACCCCAACGAGCACCCACGAAAGTCGATAAGCTCGGGCGCTCGATCGGCTGCCAGACTACCGGCTAGTTTTTCGGCCAAGGTCTCTGGGCGCACAAACGACGTACGGTTTCCGCTTTCGAAACCCAAGTCTCCCGAAGCCAGCGAGTGCGAGATTATGAACAGGGTCTTGATCGGGAACTCCAGCGCCCTCAAGGCGTCGGCCATTTCCTCGGGTGTAGCGACCCGAACGAGTTGGGCTCCCGGTGCCAGCACGGCTGCCTCCGCGGTCAACCCGGGCGACATCAATAACACGAAATCTTGCTTGGCCGCCGCTTCGTCTTCGTCGCGCCGGACAATGCTTGGCCTGTCATTTCTTTGCGCGTTCACGGGTTCATGGGGGTCAACAGGGCGCCCAGGTGAAGGCTGTCGGAAATCGGCTGTATTCGTCCCGTGGGCTGAGCCGGATACACCTCCTGTCTGTTGGATGACATGCGCCAGTTCGTGAGCGATTAGCCTTTTTCCTTCCCGCGTTCCGGGGCTGTACTGCCCCTCGGCGAATACCAGATCTGACCCCATGGTATAAGCACGCGCGTTCAAAGCCTGAGCCGTCCGCGCGGCGTTTCCGCCGGTATGCAGCCGTACGGCAGCGAAGTCATATCCCAGGCGCCCCTCAAAATACGCACGAAGCCCGCCCGGCAACGGCGCGCCTCCGCCATTGAGAGCGGCAATTCCGCGCTCCGTATGCGCTGTGGGTTCGGGCACGTCGCGACCCGAGGCCTTGGTCTGGATGAGTTCCTCTCCCTCCGCGATGGATTGGCGCTGGAGATCGTCCTCGCACTCGGTACAGAGCCGCTGAATCGCGGGGGGCGAGTTTCTCAACGGGGCCGTTTGGTCGTGCCGCGGTTCGGGCATGCGCAGGACCGCGTCCGCCACGCGTTCGGCTTCCTGCTCGTAGACGTCGTTGGGGGCGCCGATGGTGAGTTTGGGTTGCACGGTCGGACCGTGCAAGACGTTTCGGATCCTGGCTTGGCGTGCTTGCCAGGAGGGGTCGCTGACACCAACCGAAGTGACCTGGCGACTGCGACTAGCCGCAGCAGGGCGTTTTTTGTCAAGGGCGAATGTCAGCATGTCTCATCGCCGGCGTTATCGTGGAGCCTGTTCTGGTTGGGGGGCCATGACCTGTATCGCATGTGTCGCTATTCGTGTCGTTCGGAACGCGGGCTAGCCCGTGGTAAAAGTAAACGTCGCGAAAAATCGGGTACAGCCGGCCAATTCGCTTCAGGTGAAGTGCTTTGTTTCCAGGGCCATGACGGGGGCGAATTGGTGGCAGTCCCCGATTTTTCTCTCCCCCACGACTTTCGCACGGGGCTGCTAGGGCACGTGCTCATGGTGCCATCCATTCCTCAGCTTGAAAACGAGCTTAGCCCCACCGCTGGGGAGGCGGTGGAACGACTCTCCCTGCCGTGTGTCACCGTCTTTGCCCCTGGCTGGTCCGCCGTGCTCGGCCGCGATGACGTTTTCGGTATCGATTGTCACATCGTGTCCGGGCCGATCGCCTTTGCTCCCCGCATAGCTCTGGTTAAGGCGTGCATGCCCGCAAAGTTCGTGGCCGAGGATCCGCCAATTGTCTGCTACAAAGGGGGATCCGCTGGCCAAAAAAGCCCCGAAGGCGATCGCCCTACCGGCCGAAGATGGCATGCGAACGGTCGGGTGGGTTCCCCTCGTAGTCGTCGGCCCTTGCGACGGCATGGGAACGGTTTCCGTAGAGCCGTCGTGGAGGGTCACTGAAGTCGGGCTGTTGGTAACGTTGTGAACTTCAATCACGTAAGCACGGCTTTGATCAGTGGTGACATCGCATAAGCACTCGCAGCTTTGGGAGCCGCTGACACACGCCGACTCGATTCGCTGCCCGTTGAGTGTGAAGTTCCCGTCAGGGCAGAGGAAGTTGAATTGGCCGAGGATGTCGGCAGCCGCCGTGGCATCGGGCTGGACCTCCACCAGCCGCTGGACCCCTATCCTTCCCTTTTGTTGCTGCAATACATGGGTCAGTTCATGCGCCAGCAGGCGCCGTCCCGCGGCCGTACCCGGCGAATACTCACCCTGGCCGAATACGACATCCCGCCCAACCGTGAAGGCGCGCGCACTGACGGCCTTGGCGGCGCCGGCCGCAGAGTCGTTCGTATGCACGCGTACCTGAGCGAAGTCATGTCCGAAGCGAGGCTCGAAGAAGGCACGCAGGGATTCGGGAAGGGGGCGGCCGCCGCCGCGGAGGGCCGTCACGCCAAGTTCCGCTTCCGGCGTCAAATCCGGCTGATCCCCCGGGTGAGCCTTTGGTTGGAGAAACTCCTCTTCTTCTTCGATCGGTTGACGCCGCAGCTTGGCCTGTAGTTCCTCTTCCCCCTCCTTAATGGGCTGGCGGTGCAATTCCTCCTCACACTCGGTACAGAGTCGCTGAATCGCGGGGGGCGAGTTTCTCAACATGGCCGTTCTGTCGTGCCGCGGTTCCGGCATGCGCAGGACCGCGTCCGCCACACGGTCGGCTTCCTGCTCGTAGACGTCGTTGGGGGCGCCGATGGTGAGTTTGGGTTGTACCGTCGGGCCGCGCAAGATGTGGCGGATGCCGTCTTGGTGGGCCTGCCAAGTGGGGCCGTGTACCGTACCGGGATGGGCTTGACGAACGCGCCTAGCCGGAGAAGAACGCTTTTTATCGAGGGCGAAGGTAAACATGGCTCACTTCGTACAGTATTTCGCAAATACAGTTACGCATCAATCAGCTTGTCGAGGTATTGCGATTCATCAGCTCCGGGCGCAATGCATTGCGCCCCTACATGACGAACGGCGCCATCGGAAAGATTCGTTGGTTCCATCACAGCTCAGTGGACGGCATTACAGCCAATGCTTGGTTCCATAAGTTCACGATCGTTTGTAGGCCGACAATCCCTGGACCGCTCCCTTGCGGTCGCGGCTCAGAAGCCTCTGCAAAAAACCACTCCGGGCCGGATGGACGATCGGTCCGATGCCTAGGGAAAGTGCTTTTCAAATACGCAAACTTTTGAAACCAAGCACTAGGTCCCTATCGTCATCTCGAGCGTAGCAGTCTCCGTCGCCAAGCGGGTGACGCTGAACAACAAGCTGTCAGAGTTAGTTCCGACGGTTCCCATGTACACCGCATTGTCCCCGGCCACGAATCCGAGGACGCCTATCTGCCGCGCATGGAAACGGGTCGCGCTCAGGCCGTTATTCAGCGCGATCAGATGATTGTCGGGAAGCTCAATCACGTTGTCTGACAGCAGCGCCGTGGCGAAGATTTCTGTCACGCTGCCTCCCTGGTTGTCAAGCACCGATCGAAGGGTCTCAATCAGCCTCTCACTCACGACCAAACGAGTCAGCCGGTTGTTGCGCAACTGCAGAGTTTGAACAGTGCCCACGAACCGTATCCTGCCGCTACTCGCCAATCGTTTGAGACCGTGTAATTCGGAGGGATCAAGCGATTTTCCACCGGGCAAGCCATAGAGGCTCAGCAGGCCCGTGATGCGGTTGTTGTCCAGCATGGTCGCGGCCTCGGCGCTGGCGACCAATAGGGCTGCCGCGGGCCGCGCCGCTATGGCGGCAGTACGTATGTCGTTCAAATTGGAGGCCAGTCCCGCGACGTCGACGGTGTTGGTCAGGAGCGAACCAACAAACTGGGGAAAGGTGAACCGTTCGAGGTCGGTGAGGAGGTCGGAGTTTTGATCGAGCGAGATCCGCAGCCGAGTCGCCCTTTGTCTCCTCTGATTCGGGTTCAAGCCGGCGAGTTTTTCGGCAACCGCGCGGGCTTCCACCACGAAGGCGCCGCGCTCAGCGATCGCGAAAAGATCGAGCACCTCGCTAATGTCGGTCAGTACCGTCCGTGTTAGGTCAAAGACTCCCGCCAAGTAGGCTTCGACGACGTTGTTTTCCACATGAACCTGCTCGGAGCCATCAAGTTCCAGCAGGGCTATATCGTTGCTTAGGTCCAAGCCTAAGAGATGGCTGTCGGCCAGGGTCAGGTTACGGCCCGCCCACCTCAGATGCGTTTTCTCCGCGCGGACGGTCACTCCCTTCAGACTGAAGGAGTGCACGTTGAGGACAAACGGCTGTTCGCCTAGGGTCAGTCGGGTTGTCGCCGCCCCACAGCCACAGATATCGATACGCAATTCGGCCTTGTCCAAAGGCTCCCACTCCGCCAGCTCGTGATCTCCCGGCAGCAGGCAGATGCAGATGTCGGTGAATCCCTGTTCGAGGAGGGACTTGATCGCTTCCAAAAGGCCTTCAAATTCACCGCCTTTCCCCACTGTCACCCGGCAGCCGCCCCCGGAGGGCCGTTTGCACAGAGTATTGAGGGCCTCGGCGACGGTCGAAGCACCTGCGAGAACAGTGCAATCGCCGTCCGGCGTGAAACCGATCTGCTCGGCGCGAACGTTGCACAACAACTGAAGAGCGTCTTCGACCGTCTTGAGACTTTCTTCCGCAACCCCTTGGTAAATGGAGCTGTCACAGGGCTTCGAGAAGCCGACGTGCGCGGCCTGGATGGCACAGATCTTGTCGAGAGCCTCTTTTACGGTACCGACGAAGTCCTTGAACAGGCCGTCTTCGCAATCAGCCTGGTAACCAATGTGCTCGGCGGCGATTTCACAGATTTGATGGAGCGCCTTTTCCACCGTGTCGTGGCTGGCGTCGAACAAACCGCTCGGGCAGCTTGTCTCGTAGCCCACATCGCCGGCCCGCAGGTCGGTCAAGGGCGGAAAGTTCATTTGGCGCAGTTGAGGGGTGGCGGTATCCTCCAACTCGCCGTCCGAGGCCACGTTGGCCAGCGTCAAGTAATGGTGCGTGACGCCTGCCGGCGCTTCCCCGTCAACGATGACGCTGCCGTTTTGGTGTTCGGCTTCACGCACGACGCCCAGCCAGAAGTCGCCGGCGACGAAAACGCGGTCCGTGAGGACGAGGGTGAGCTTTAGGTGCTCGAGATTGACCTCAAACTCTGCTCCGAGAGACACGTGCCCGCGGGCATTCTCGCTGCTCGTGGTGGAGAGGCGATTTTCTTTGTCCTTGCCGCGGACAATGCCGTCCGCGTCGGTGGCGAGCGACCAGGAGGCGCCGTCATGTTCGAGGACAACGTAGCCATCCCAGCGGCGGACGTAGGGGAGGTCGACGGGCGGTGTATCCGGGTAGTCCTCGTGAAGCTCTCCGCGCTGGGGCGAGAAGGAGTCCACAAGGTGGACGCCGAGGTGTTTTTCCGACGTGTCGCTATAGAATTCATAGATCCAGTCGCCGGCCTTGAACTCATCGGGAGCACTTTCAGCCTCAAAGTGCTCGGCGCCGTTTTCGCTCGACCACTTGAGGGTGATTTCGGTCGGCGCGCTGAGAGGACCTTGCACATCATGCAGCTCTACACGGAAGAGGTAGTTCCCGACTCGTTCTTCTAGGTCGACCTGATCGGCACAGGGGTCACATGGATCGCCCCCCGCTTGCTTCTCGTGCAGTTGAAGGCTTAGCTCGGCGGTCCCGAGCGGCGGATTATCGGTCTCGTCTTCGGGGTCCTTGTCACTGGGGCACCATTTGATTTGCCCCATGGTCTGCGTGCGGGTGCAGGTGTCGGCGCCGTGGAGACCGGGATCCATGAGATCGCTGTCTTCCAAAGCAGTGACGGGCCGCTCCCAAACATCGGCGTAGAAAACGAACGCCTCGCCCTGCGGCGTGTCGGGGGTCTGGGGAAAGTCTTCCTGCTGTGGGTAACTGAACGCCTCCGCCTCAGCAGCCACCTCTTCATTGCCGGCCACCCGCGCCACGACGCCGTCCGCGTATAGGTGGCTGCCGTGGATCTTGTAGTCGTCACCGTCCTTGACGATCTCAACTCCGCGGTCTCGGGGGGCGCCGCTGCCAATAACATCCACGAGCACGTCGTCAAGCCGACGCTTGATGATTTCCATCAGTTCGTTGACGTCGGCGTCGGTGAGCATTCTGCCCTGCTGCTCGTAGACGCCCGAGTAACGCTTGCGTGATTGGTGGCTGTCTCGCGAGATTTGTGTTTTCATGATTTTTTCCGGCGTTCGACTCTAACCACCCGTGGCCTGGAGCTCCGGCGGCGCGCTCAATAGCCGGGCGTCGGGGATGAGCGCCGCTTCAACGCCCAAGGGGGTGAAGTCCTCCAGCTTGTCGAGCGTTGCACGGAACTCAAGGCAGTAGCGTCGAGCGTGGTACGCTCCCATCTCGCCGTTATCCTCGGCTCCGGCGCGGACTGACTCCGGCGTCGCCGGGTGCAGGACGCCGTGCCCCGGCGCGCCGAACAGAGTCGAGTCTTGTTGACCGTCCGATTCCGAACAGGTCTTGAACTGAAAGAAAACCGGCTGATCGCACGTATTAATACGCTTGAGATGCTTGGGCAGCAGCTCGAAAAGCAACTCGGGGACGCGCGAATAACGAACGCAATCGCGGTCCCCGCTCCAGCCGCCGTTGATTTGGACTTCACCCGCAAAAATGCAATCGCTGGCCTGCAACCGGTTGCACGAGATGCTCTTCATCACCGTGCAGTTCTCGAGGCGGACCAGCCCGTCTTCGGCGATGACGGTTTCAAACAGGCAGTCTGTGGCATCCAGCACCGGTTGATCGCCGCCGGCTGTTTTTACGACCACCTTGCTGGCGGCAACCCCGCGCAACCGGACCCGGCCCGTATCCACGGTGATCGTGCCTAGAAAATTAAGGTTTTCGATCCGCAGGCGATCCGCGGGTTGAAAGTTTGACGGCTGAGTCGTAATCGTGACCGCGACGTCGCCCTCGCCGCCGTCCGCGGACGGATTGTCAACAATTTCAACCCCCTCCTCGGTCTGCTCCCGGAAATGAGCCTCATGGTCGGGCTGGTGCCTTTCGCTCCATTTGAACTGCACCTGGTCGAGGGGGAAGAAGCCCGTGGGCGGCGGGGCGTAGACCAGGACCCGGCCGGGGTGATAGTGGCCCCTGGCCCAGTCCGGCAGGCGCAGATCAACGGTGCGCCGCGAGACATCTTCGTAGGTTCCCGGGAAGCAGGGCGCGCCATGGGGGTTGGCCTGACGCCAATGGACTTCCTCACCGGCGAAGTTACTAACGTGGACGGCCGGGTTCTCCAACCCGGTCCGAATCGCCCTCGACGGAGCGCGGAAGTCGACGGTGACCGCCGGCAAACCAGGGTGGCGGGCCGCGTCGACGGGGTTCGACATGTTGGGCTCTTTGGCCGCGCCGAGCGCCGTCGCGGGGAGGAGCGGCATGTCCAGGCGGGGAGTGACAGCCACCCTTTGGAAACCCTCATGGATGACCACTTCGGTCTGCCCGACCCCTTCCGCCACTTGCTCGACGCTGAGGTTCGTGCCCTTGCGCTGCCGCCAGGCGACCGCGTTGGAGACCTCGGCGCGGCGACCCTCCCCATGGGGTGAAACAAGCCGCACATCCAGCAAATCCGCGAAATAGGGCAGCACCCAGTCCTGGCAGGCGGGACCCTGGTCGGGCTGATCCGGGAAGCAATCGGCCAATCTTTGCCGCAGAGTGGCGAGGATTCGGTCCAGCAGTTCACCACAGGAGTCGAGGTATTTTGCCAGCTCCCCGTCGCTGTCACGGTTTCGATAGACAGCCGGGAGAAGGGCGTAAAGTTGGCGGCCGCTCGAAGAGGTGGGCTTGTTCATAGCTCGAATTCCTCCACTTCCAACGAGAGCACGGAGTCCTCCTCATGCAGATAGATGACGCCGCGGTCCGACGCCTCCCGCCGCCGAAGCGAAGGATCTCCGTCGATGACGCAGACGGAGTTTTCGACGCCGGTGACGGACTCCACGACCTGATAGACTTCGCTCACGTAGAGGTCTTGGCCGAGCTTGCGGTTCTCGATCGAGAAAGCGTTCTTTAGGGCGTCGCGGACGGCCTCGATCACTTCGTCGGGTTCGAAGGCGGCCGAATTCACCCGCACCGTGACAGCGAGGCCGAAAGGCTGAGACTCGTAATCCACCACCGTGACATCGACTCCGGGCAAGCTGTGCTGTTGGAGAAAGTCTTGGAGCGCCGCTGCCAGATCACCCAGCTCAGCGCCGCCGGCGGGCACCACGGCAACTTCCACGCTGGTTCGGCCGCGGCTCTTCCCCTGGCTTGCCGCGGCCGTCGCCTGCCAGACGCTGCTTTGGCTCGCGGCGAGATGAGCGAAATCCGTTTCCGAGACAGCGCGCTCCAGGGTCAGCAATGACGCGGGGGCGTTGCCGCGGAGCGACTCGACGCCCTCCATGCCGTTGCCGCCGGCGGCATCCAGAGGCTGGCGCACTGACTCGACCAAGCGGTGCGGTTTGACGGGCTTGGCGAGACTCCCGGCGGAGACATTCCCTTCGAGACCGGCGCCAACGCGGTAGGTGACGCGAACGTTGTTCGGTCCCTCCGGCAGACGGCGCGCGCGGGCGCCGTCGCCGAACTCGATCTTCAGGTACCCATCTTCGGTCATGCGAACGGTGTAGTGATGGTCCGAGGGCGCGGAGTCGTTCAGGGTGGACACTTGCTCCCAAGTCCGCTCCTCGACTTTGACGTCGAGGTCGGCCCTGACGCCGGTGGACTGGGTCGCATCAGCGACAAAAGATACGTCTTCCACCTCGAGGAAGAAGGACTGCGAGGACTGCGTCGCGTCACCACTGCCGAGGACCTGCCGTGGCCTGATTTCGCCGTGGCCGGCCTCGACAACATTGCCGCGAATGACGGTATTTCCCACCGTGAACCCGTCCTCCACCGCCAGCGGCTCGGAGATCTCGATGGCGCCCTCGTCGGCGAGCACCACGGCGATCGTCACCTTGGCGGCATTTTCGAAGCCCTCGCCGGTTTCCTGCTCGACCAGAATCTCCTTACCTCTTATTAGTGCGTCGGGGAATCCCGAAGTCTCGGTATCGAGATCAAGCCGAACCCCCTCGACGGCCGTGGCGTTGTAGTCGTAGTCGAGGGGATGAATCGTATGCTCGAAAGGCCCATAGAGGCGGACGAGCTTTTCGAGCGCTCCCGCCGCGGCCGAGTCGCCGTCGGGGAGGAGGTCGCGCAAGGTCAGATCCTCCAAGGCCGTCTCGTCGAGAGCGATCTGGATCAGCCGCAGGTTCTCATGGAGAGCTTCCATCTCGTCTTCGGATCGACCTGTGGACGCGGCCAGAGCGGTGACGGAGGTTTCCAAGATGTCGGTAACTTTGTCGGCGAGGATTGCCTCGTAGTCGGAAGGTAGGATGTCGAGGCTAAGAACGATATCCGCTTTGGTTTTGAACTCTGCCAGACGTACAGCCGATATCGCTAAGACCGCCTCGGCGACGCGGAGTTCGCGCAGCTCCCCGATGGTCTCCACCCCCGAGCCTTGCAGCGCGATTGCGTATTCCTGACCTACACCCTGGATGTGCCTAACCGGGCGGTTTCCCACCGGCCCCACGTCGTCGCCCAAGTCAAAAACGGCGCGGAAGGAATCTTCCAGCTCGCTGATGCGCCTAATCTTGAGCGCACGAAGCGAAGATCCGTCGTCCCCGACGACCCATTGGCCACTTGCCAGGTCGCCCGGGCTGCCGGCGAACTCGTAGGCCCCCGGGGTCGGCGAGACGGTCGTCCCCACGGGTTCGGAATCGTCGGGGACGATGAAGATTTCTTGGATGTCAGCGTTCTTTATCCGGCGATACGTTCCCGTCGGATGCTCGGATCCGCCGGCGGCAATCTCTTCCCAGTCGCCGTCCTCGAGTGGGGTGAATGCTGGGGCAAGGACTGCCTCCAGATAACTGGAGGGAAACAACAGGCCCTCGGATCCTCTGAGGACGGAATAGGCCTGATGGACCTCGGACCCGATGTCCGGCACTACAGCGGATTCGAGTCGTAACGACTTTTCGTCTGCCTCCGCCACTTTGTCGAAAGTCCAGGCTGCGCTCTGCTCCCAAGCCACAACGTCGCCCGCCGAGAGCCCGTGCGATTCCTCGAAACGCACGACGTCCGGACCGTTCAGTGATGGCGCCCGGATGGATTTGGGCCGTACGAGCAAGGTCGTGACGCCTTTGGCCCAGTCCCTCCATTCTTCCTGGGAGGGTGCGTCTCGTAACTCCAGCACTCCTGTGTCTGCATTCACCTCATCGATGTAAACGACCGCGGCGCCTGGCACGGGGTCTTCGCGTACCACGAGCGCAACCTGCCCGGCAGAGACCTCCATGTCTTCGCTGGCAATCCACGGTGAGCCGGATTGCGCGCCCACGCCGGCCAGCTCAGCGAGCGTGATGGACTGGAAGGCAGACTCGTCCAGGGCAATTTGAAGCATCCTCAACCCCTGCTTCAAATCCTCAACGTCTTCTTGCGTTTGTGAGGTGAGGCTGATGATTTCGCCGTTGGGCGCGGCAAGGATGGGCGACAGGGTTTTCTCAACAAGCGCTCGAAAGCCCTCAAGGTCGACGGCCCATCCCAGAACCACCCTGGCCTTGGTTCGAAACTCCGCGAGCCGCACGCTCGAGATGCCGCTGACGCCCGGGTCCTGATCGAGAGCGGCGACGTCGGCGATCGTGGCGGTCGCTGCCGGCCGGCCGGTCTTGGTCTGGATGAAGGCATTCAGTCGGGCGGCATGATTGGGCCCGATACCCTGAAGACTGATCGCCGGACGCGTCCCCACCGCTCCCGCCGGCGAGTGATCCTCGCGGAACGTGCTGACGGACTTGTCCCACCCCTTCAGGCGCGACTCATTCAGGGCGTCGTTGACGTCGATGTCCGCCAGCGTCTCGAAGATCACCGCGGCCCCTCCGTCGGGCGGAGAGTATTTCACCTGGAACCCTTTCTCAACCGCGTCGGTCGCCTCCGTTTTGGATTCCAGAACGAGTGTTGTGTATGCCGACGCCGGGGGAGCGGCGTGGTAATCGAGCATCTCCACGAGGCGGCGGACATTGTTCCATTGGCTGGTCGTGCCGAGATAACCTTCGTTGGCGTAGGCGTCCAAGTGCTCGGCGAGGACATGCGCCGCGCGAGCAAAGCTTCGAGCGGTCTCCCAGGCCAAGTCACGACGGTCGTCTTCGTACTGTTCGAGAAGGCGGTCGATCCGTTCAGAGTCGGATTCGTCCGGGGGAGCGCCGCCCTTCAGCGCGGCCCACTGCCCGAAAGCGTCGGCCAAGCGGGAGCGCAGTTCCTCGAGGTAGGTAGCCGCATTTCCGTCGATGTAACGCAAGCGGGTCAACCCCGCCCGGTTCCAGCGCGTCAGGTCGGCTGGGGCGCTCATCCGTTGCGCCCCCCGTGCAACGTCAGGCGATAGTGGCCGCGACTGGGCTGGGCTGCGTCGTTGTCGCAGACGGCGATTTCCAAGTCTTCGAGGACGATTCGTCCCGCCTGCACCTGGTCGGGAAATTGGCTTCCCAGCCGTTTGAAGCGGTTGACGCAGACGTTCTCCAGGCCATCGAGAGCCATCAGGACTTCGACGAGGTTACTGAGATGCAGGTCTTCCCCGAAGCGCAGCCTCCCGGGAGCGAAAAAGCCCTGCGGGCCGGTACCGAGCGCTTCCTCAACAGCACGTTGTACCTCTGAGCGGAAAAAGTTAGGGGCGACCTGAATCGAGAAAGCCATGCTGATGGGTACCGGAACGGCGTCCTCCAAGACCACTTCCTGCGTGGTCATGCGATAGGCCTCCAGGTAGGGGCGAAGAACCGTGCGTATGGCGGGAGGCGGCGCCGGGTCCCAGACGGGGGTCGGCAAGTCGCGCTCCTCGTGAAAGTAGTTGACGAGTTCTTGAGTTTCGCTGGGGTAAGCTATTCCCTCTTGATCGAGCTTGTTGTCATCCCAACCAACGACTGCGACACGCAATGTGTTCCATGACCCGGTCCATGCGGTCCAGGCGTGGGCGCGGAGGACGAGGGGGTGTTCCTCCAGGCTCTCGGCGTAGTCGTCGAGAGTCACCATGCGGTGGCGGTCATGAATCGCCCGCGGACCGGCCCGCCGAGCTGCGTCCATGAGCTGGGGCTCTCGGAGCCACAGCGCTTCAAGCTGCTCCTGCTCGGAGGGATCGGTCGGGGTCACCGGCGACGTTATCTCACCCCTCGCCAGAGCGATGCGGACGGCGTCGTAGCCGATCATTTTCAAAAGACGCCGCACGGATTCAGGTCGGCGCGCCGTCTCGAGGTAGGCTTCCGCCGAAACCCGATCGAGCATGTCCGACAGCTGGTCGAGAACGGCTGCCAGAACCTCGACGATGACAACTTCCATGTCGGCGGGGTTCCAGCGTCGCCGCTCGGGGAAGCGCACGGCGAGCTCCTGGAGCATGAAGAGCCGGAAGCCGTCGTAATCCCGAAGGCGCCAGTCGAAATCGTCCCCCAGCTCGGGTAGTGGCTGGGGAAGCTCAACGCGGCGTTCCCCGCAGTCGGGGCAGTCGCCTTCGAATGTCAGGATGCCCTGTGGTGTCTCAGCCATGGAAGTCTCTTACGTCAGCTCGAATTCCTGCTGCTCGGAGTGGCCAATTCTCGCAAGAGTGTAGGAGATGACGATCTTGAGCTTGTGCTCTTCCCCCGCTTCGATCTCGGGGAACGTCACCTTCAGTGTCTTGGGGTCCACCTCGCCTTGCAGCGCATCAGACAACGAAGATGTCAATCGTTCGCGCGCGAGCTCCCGCAGCGACGCATTGTTGGGATCGAAGATCAACGCCCTCACACCGGCTCCAAACTCAGGCCGAAAAACCCGTTCCCCCGGGTTGGTAAACAGCACTTGTTCGATCTGTTCACGCACATGGGCGCCGCGGCCGCTAATCTTAGGGCCACCGGCCCCGACCTCAAAAGGGAATTTCATGTAGGGTGGGTCGCTCAGACGCTGCACGGTGCTCCTTTATGAAGTCAGGACTTTGGTGGACAGCGTGCTCATTTCGCCCTGCGGCACGGGAGGCCCGGAGGGACCGACACCGGTCGGATGAACATGCGTAGCGAACAGCGTCAAAAAACTCTGGCCCTTGATCACGGGCTCCCCCCCTTGGCCGGCGAGCATCACCTGGGTACCCTCGATGATCACCTGTTGGCCCTTAACAGTGACGCCACTGGCCGCCATTTCGATCTTGTTTCCGTTGCTGTCTTCCACGGTCGTCCCGTTCGAGTCCATGGTCAAGGAATTTCCGTTCGCGTCTTCCACCACGATTCGCTTTCCGTCAGCATCCAAAGTCACTTTGCTGCCTTTAGCGTCGGTCAATGCAATCGTCCCGTTGCTGTCAATCACCATTTCCGCCCCCTTGGGATGGTGGAGGCGGAACTGCTCGGCGTCGGCCTCGTCGTCAAATTGAAGGACATGGCCGGAAGGCGTCTTGAAGACGCGGGTGGTGGGCTCTTCTTTGTCGGCCTCGGAAGGAATATCGCCGCTCTGCTGCCAGAACGTACCTGTCCAGATCGGGTGTGACAACTCACCCTCTTCGAATTCCACCCAGATCTGCGAGTCCACTTCCGGCACGAGGAAAAGGCCTTGATCCTGGAGACCGCCAAAAGGAAGACAAGGGAGCGCCCAGCCGGTCACGGTTGCGCCCAGAACCGAGGGAACAGTAAGTCGCAGCCGCGCCAGCTTGTCAGGGTCTTTGTTGTCGACTACGAATCCTCGATACTTGCCGAAGTATTTGTTTCGAACCTGCTTCGCAAGTTCGACGAGCAGTTCCTCCATAGCGCTCCGCCTTCCCGTTCATCTCCCTTGAGGGATCCTCTCCCGACGAGCGGCAGCCGCCGTTTGGTCACCAACGTCCGCCCCAGGGCAAGCCTTGTCAAATCACTGCCGCGAGCGGATTCGTTGAACCCTCGAGATCATCACCGTAGGCGTTTCTGAGCAACGTGCAGGCCTGGCGATAGCCTTCCATATTGAACCGGTGGTTGACCGAATCGACGTAAAAGGTTCCGCCATAACGCTCTCCGACTCCGTCGAGGGGGACCGGCTCGCCGACTCGCAGCACGTGTCCATACAGGCTTCCATCCAGCTCGCCCTCAGCCCGCACCTTCATGGCCTGTTCATTGGCTTTTCGCTGCGCCCGGGCCGCCATTTCCTCTTCGTTGCGACCTCCTTGACGGCTCATGAGCCAGGTGAAATCTTGCAATCCCGATGACGAACTGCCAGCCGGCTCCAGACCGAGCAGAGGCCAATCGGGCTCGACGACTCGCTGCGTTGTCCCACGGCCTTCCGTGGCGGCAATTTCAAAGGCGACTTTGTCCGGTTTGTGACCGTCATCTTGGATCGACACACGATAGCAGTGCGTGTCTCTTCCCGCGTAAGCGAGGATGGTCTCTTGCGGCGTGCCGTCCAGACGCGGAGGGCCGAAGTACACCTCGCCCTCCCGGAAGATCAGTTCATAGCCGTTGGCCTCGGCGCGGTCTCGCAGGAACCGGATATCGGTGCTGTCCTGATTGAACACCAGCCCGGTCAGCCCGTCGCCGCTGTCGGAATGAACAGTCATCGCGTGTTTTGCAACCAGGATTTCTCGGAGAATCTCCGCGTCGCTCGTGGGCGCCTCGGCGCCCCATTCGCGGCGAACGTGCTCTCGATCGAGCGCCAACGAGTCGTCCTGGCACTCCACGGTAACCGTGGTGGCGCCTGCATCTTCGGGATAATCGGACTTGATCTCGCGAATGTAGCCGCGCATGATCTCTTCGCTGGAGTCCCCAAAGGCGGCCTCGATCAAAATCGGCTCCCAGGGAGCAAACACGCCGGCGTCTTGAACCGACCACTTGCCTTGCTCGTCGCGGCGGGTCTCGAAGTTGAGGGTCGCGACGCCAGGGTTCTGACGACTGGTTTCGACCGTTACTTCCGTGAGAAACGGGTAGAGGTCGGAAATTTCCGTCTGTGAAGCGCCGACTTTGATGACGCACTCGGCCGGCTGTCGCTGCTTGCTCATCAGTAGATCAAGGAGCATCGCTATTCCCTCGCCCTCGGGATGAGAATGATCCCGCCTTCCATCTCGGGCGTCACCACGTCTCCCGCGAAAACAAATAAGGGATTCGCATCTAGAATCCGCCACCACAGGCGGTCGTTGTTGTAATAGTGTCGAGCCAACAGATCCAGGCGATCCCCGGCCCTAACCTGGTGCTCGACGACCCCCGTAGTGGGCCCGATTTCCCGCTGTCGTCTCCCCTCAAAGACCTCGCTGCCGTCGGGCGCGGGATCAAAGCCGCGAGCGTTTTCGTAACGGGAACCCTTGAAAAACATTCAGAACAATCCTCCGATCGCAGCCGACACGGTTTGCGCCGTGTTGAGAGCCGCGCCCACGACTTGCCGCACCTTTTCGACTTGGTAGAAGGGGTTGTTTCCTTCGATCACCCGCATGCTAAGGGTGGCGTTAGCCTGATAAGGCATGAGCGACGGCAGATGCGCCGTCTCGTCCACTCGCACGCTGGTGAGGAACACGGGCAGGATGTGAGTGCCCCAGAAAAACAGCAGCACCGAAGCGGACTCGCCGCGCTGAAAGGCCCGTTGGCCGCCCAATCCCAAGCTGGCGAGGATTTGGACTCCACCCGGGCCTTGCGCCTTCGGTTCCACCATAGTCCGCAACGTGTCCAACTCAGGCTCCACGCCGAAGGTCGACGCGATCGAATCTCCTTCGTTCATGCGGTCCGCTGCATTCAGCATGATCTCGATGCTGAATTCCTCGGGATTCACCGTCACCCCCTGTGCGACGCGCGGGGTTTCGGTAGGCAGCGTGAAATCGTAGCCTCCCCTTGTGCCGGGCGCGTTTCCGGTGGGAAGCGTGATGCTTCGGGTGCGAGAAATCGTTTTCGGATTGAATTCAAACACCAGTGCCAGCGGTGGTACCGATAGAGCGTATTCCACCAGGGCGCCTTTTGCGACATTGAGCATGATTCAACCTTTCGAGGCTCAAGAAACCGGAGCGTTTTGCTGTCTATTTTCTGATCCGTTTCCGGGTAAAAGCGGCCGGCATCGAGCGGCCGGTTCGAGCGATGCTGTTCGCTTCACGATTGGCGAAGCTAGAGTTTCTCCTTCCCTGGTTGTCGGGTTTGGAGTTGTTTCCGCAGGCTGGAGTGAATTTGGCCCGCGATCCGCGAGGCGATCACCGCGTCCGTCTCCCCGGGCCGCGGTTCGCCCGCTGTCACCGCGAGCCGCTCCAGGCGGGCCGAAGACGACAGCGGGAGTGCGGCCAGATGGCGTGCGACGGCCCGGGCGATCGCGTCCGCCCGAGGTTGCAATCCGGCCGGCAACTGCAATCTCAAGCGGTCAATCGTCAGCCGCGGGCCTTGTGCCATTGGTCCTCCGTAGCGACAGTGCTAATTCCAATGCGCCGCGGGCTCCGCCGCCTGCGCTGCCCGCCCATCGTTCCCTCGTGTTGTTCTGTCCTCAAGCTCAGCGCCCCGGGTCAATCGCACGCCCGCGCACTCCCTCGGGGAGGAACGCGGCCAGTGGTCCGAGATCGGAAAGCGAAAGCTCTCGCCCGTCCTTACTCAATTCTCTCCACACCGCCAGGGCGACATGTTGCCGGCCGATGGGCTTCCCGTCGCCGGCGGCCAGGTAGGCCGAATGGAGGGCGGCGTTGCGCATGCCGCCTCCGGTCAAGTTGACCGCGGGGCCGAGAAAATCCGCGCGCAGATCGGGTTCACGGGGCGCTCGAGGAGGCAGCAGCCTCTCCCATAAGCGCGTTCGGGCGGCGGAATCAGGCCGGGGAAAGTCGACCACCATGTGAAAGCGGCGGGTGAACGCTTGATCCAAGTGATCGCGGAGGTTCGTGGTGAGGATGCACGGGCCGCAATGCTCTTCAATACGCGCTAGCAGGTGGCTGACCTCCATATTGGCGTAACGATCCCGCGCCTCTTTCACCTCGCCTCGCTTGCTGAACAGGCTGTCGGCCTCGTCGAACTGCAGCACCATCGGCTGTCCATGAGCGGCGTCAAAGAGCCGGTTCAAGTTTTTTTCCGTTTCCCCGATGTACTTGCTGACCAACTTTCCAATGTCCACGCGGTAAAGAGGCCAGCCCAACTCGGTGGCCAATACGACGGCCGCGAAGGTCTTGCCGGTGCCCGAGGGACCCGAGAACAAGGCCACCGGCCCGCCGGTGAAACCGCCGCCCCACTCCTCGACTACCCTGTCGCGGTGCCGGACCCACAAAAGCCACTCGCGCAACATACGGGTTCTCTCCCGCGGGAGCACGAGATCGTCCCAACCGGCGCGGCCGCGAACCCGCAGGGCTCCGCGAGGCGCGTTCACGGCGGCCGGCCGGCCCAGAAGCCGGGAGGTGATCCCCGACGCGGGGCGGATCGGCTGATAAACGCCCTCGTCTTCGATGCGAATGAGGTGTTCGCCGCGAAGGACGGCGTCCTCGCTCAGGGCGGCATGCAGTTCGCCGGCGGCGTCGTTGCGCAGGGCCAAAAGGTCCTGCAGCAGCGCCGGAGTGGGATAGGGCTGCGGGGCGCCCGGTTGCAGGTCCTGGAAAAGCCAGCCGACTCTGGGCTCCGCCTCCGGGGCGACCGCACAGGCGAGAATGTCGAGTTCAAGCGTATTCAACTGATCGACATGGAGCGCCCCCCAAGGGCCATTGGGATGGCGTGTCTCGGCGACCTGCTGTTGGAGGCGCTCGAGTTGCTTCAGCAGGTCTTCCGGAACGTCCTGGTTCTGTCGCGCCCGCTGCAAGCATTGAGCCAGCACGATGACGCGCTCCCACTCGGTTTCGAGTCGCGTCGTCGGCAGTGTTTCCGGCACGCTCATCACTTATGTCTGATACAACGTCAGCAGCACGGGATTACTGCGCACTCGCAATTGGGCCCCATCGGAGCCGCGGGTGTAGTCTCGCTCGGCGTACAGCACGGCCTGGCCCGCTTGAGCGGTGAACGGCAACGCGATTGCCGGCAGGCCGGAGGGAATTCCCGAATCGGGGTCAATGCCCGTCGTCACCGGGCTGGTGTCGAGCGTCGGCCCTTCGCTCCGCCAGCCCTGCGTCTGGTCCCACACTTCCCAACGCAGAGTAACCGTCGCCGAGGTGTCGCCGGCCAGCCACACCGAAGGGGGATCGAAATTCGACAACTCCGTGCTCCCGACTTCGAGAGCGACGCTCTGTAGGCACACGCCGCCCGAGACCGCGCAAATCGACGGCGGCCATCCTTCGACCTGCGTATCGACTTCATGAGCGGTGACTGGAGGATGCGCCGTGGTTCCCGTAAAAGCGGCCGTGCGGCCATCCATCGTTCCGAAAACCTGGGAGCCGAATGCCCCTACGAGGGGGCTGCCGACTCCAAGTTCAGAAGGAACGACCGGAGCCAGCGCCATCTCATAGGCCACCGACGGACGGTAACTGACGTCGTTCTGGGTCGACCAGATGTTGTTGATTTCGTCACTGCCCAGGGGCTGAAAAACGACCTGTAAGCGCACCGTCTCGTCGTTGACGGTGACGGCCTCCATCACCGGAGTTTCGTGAAACAAGCGCATGACTTCGCCCACCAAGCGCAGCTCGTTATCCCCTGCGCTAATCTGCTCTTCAACGACCCCGAAAGCCGTAATGAGACAGAACAGTCGGATCCTCCAGGGATCGGCGGGCGTGAAGTCGGGCCCGAACCCTGCAGGCTCGAAGCGGTAAAAGAAGAGGCTCACCCGGTGCTGTGTGTTGTCTTTGGCCACCTCCGCCGGAGCCCCGATGGTAACGCTGATCGAATTGTTCGTAGCGTCCAAACCCTGGCGCACAAATTCGACGATCGAGCTACAGACAATCGACAGCGACGAAGTCGGCAGGGGCATGGTCAAACGCTTCGCAGATACAAACGACTGGCTAGATTACTCGAGGCTTTCCTTTCACGCGGCCGAGGCAGCTCTTTTGGCGCTTGCACGATGACGTCGACTTGGCCGATGTGGACGCGGGGGCCGCTTTGCTCGGGCTCGCGAGCCGGCGAGCCGGCGGATGCCCAACCGGGGAACGCCGCCAAAAGCGATTGGCCGGATACGATCGGCCTGCCCTCAGCCTTCTCGCCGGGCGGCAAAGAAGCGGATGTCCGCGGCTCAAACCGCGGCAAAGACTCGATCGTCTCTCCGACTGGCGCGGGCGGGTCCGGGGCTCGCGCGGCGAGATCGAGACCACTTGGAGGAATCGGCGGGAGGCTTGGCTCCGCCGCCCTTCCCGGCAGTGGAGCCGCCGCGGGCTGATCTCGCACCTCTTCACGTTGCTGCTCTAACGCAGCCTCATGCAGTCGGCTTCCGCCCTCAGCTCCCAGGCCTCGTTGATAGATCGACCGTCCGGAGGAGGCAGCAGGCGCGGTCTCACCCAGTTCGTCTTCCGGAGGCGGGAGCGGCTCGGTGGGGCGCGGTGCGGAGACCACCGGCGGCTTCCCCTGGAGAGCCGCGGCAGCGGTCGCGGAACCCCTCACCGATTCCAAACTCTCCGCGGCAGCCGCCATCGCGTGCTGGGCCTCGGCGGCCGCGTCCAACCGTTGCGGCTCTGAAGGCGGCCCGCGGAGGGGCCCCGACAGAGCCTTTCCCTCAACTTCCTCAACGGCCGGCAACTCGAAGCCGGCAGGTTCCGCGACAGGACCCCTGGGTTCGGCCTCCGAGGCGGGACTCTCGAGCCGCAGCTCCTCATGAGCCGCTTCTTCATCCTCGTTGGTCGGCGCAACTCCCGAGTCGAGGACAGCGGCAGGGAAGTCCTCGACTGGGAGTTCCGCGGGATCTACGGGAAGACGGGCGGATTCGGCAAGAGTTGCCTGTCTCGGAGGCTCGTCGAAAAGCTTAGCGGGCTGAGCGCTCGGTCTCGGGAATTCCTCACCGGGCCGTGCATCCCGGCCAACAAGCGGGCTCGACTCGGGGGTTTCGATCCGCTCGAGGCGCTCAGGAGCCGGCGGCTCCATCAACGAAGGCGCTTCCCGCACCTGAGCTTCACCCCCGCGACGCAGCCGACTGTCGCGGACAACGTCTCTCAGAAAACCCATAGTCGTTACTGTTTCGCAGCCTTAGCAGCCCGTCGTAAAAGCAAAACGTCGAGAAAAATCGGATACAGCCAACCAATTCGCTTCAGGTTAAGTGCTTTGTTTCTGGGGCCATGACAGAGGCGAATTGGTGGCAGTCCCTATTTTTCTCTCCCGTGCGACTTTCGCCACGGGCTCTTAGCCCACTCAAGGCTGACCTTCCGCGGGCCTGCTGCTTGGCGAAAGGCAGCTCCCGCAACCAGGCGTATTGCCAGACCAGCCGCTACTGCACCATCCCTCGCGCTCGATCGACCAGCTGGAGGTACTCGCGGCGACGTGATGTCGGCAGCGCGAGAATTTCTGCTTCGCCCCAATGGTAGGCGGACGCCAGGTGATGAATTTCCGCCAAAAGCGCGCCGCTCCCGAGATTCAGGTAAACGTAGGGATCGACATGAATCAGATTAGTACGCCCGCATTCCGGACACGCGGCTTGCGCTTTGGTTGCCACCTCGGGGGCGACCGCTTCCAGCGCGGCGTCGATGGCAGCGATATCTTGCTCGGTGAAACCCTCGGGCTGTTCCTCGCCACGGCGGGGTCGGACCACGAGCCGGCGCAGCAGAACGCGAAAGCTCTCCTTCTCTTCCCCCAGGCCGGCAACGGCCTCCTGGTCCGCTCCGGTAGGAACCCGAAGCCGGCATACGCCCACGCTCGTCTCCACCTCCGTGAAGGGATAGACTTCGGACGCGGGTTTGGTCGGCAATTCGGACTGCCTGACAAGAAAATCAAACAAGGCGCCGCACTGGCCACAGGAAGCGCTTAGCCAGATACTGTCAAAACCCATATGCGCGGCGAGTTCGCGCACAAGAAACTGGCGATCGCCGACACTTAACCCGTGCACGAGATCCCAGGCGGGGTCCTGGCGGCCGATGTGCTCCAAAGCCGCCGAGAGCGCGCCCGTCACGCGGCGAGGCACGACGTCTGAGCGTTCCAAACCCTCCGCGACGGCCAACTCGACATGACCGCACAGCGGTTTGAAGGCGAATGTCCGTCGGACCTCGCCCTTGAGCCAAACTCCTCCCGGCAGATTGATCACGTCTCGCTGGGCTCAGTTGCGCTGGTGTCCCTCTGCCAGCCCTCGTGCTGCAGGGTGATGGTCTGGATGCCGAGGGAATTCATCGTGCCGGCGCCGAAATCAGGAAGGGCCTGATAATCGGAGACCCAGGCTCGAAAGAGTTTGTAGGACATGGCCACCTGGCCCTGGAGATTCAGGACATTAATCACCAGGTCCTTGCGAAAGTTCTTAAGGGAAATCGCAGCGTCACCCTCGATATTGTTGACCAGGTTAGCCCAGTCCTCGAAGACGGGATCGTGTGTCAGGCCTTGCTCGAGCGTAATGGGATCGTAGCTGGTGCCGCCGGGCAGGACCCGTTCGTGCGAGGGATCCCCCGCCGTGCGCCACTTGATGGGATCCGTCTTCTTCTTCAACGCGCCCATCTTCTTGAGACCCGCTACCGGCTGTCCGTCGATCAGAATCTGGAACTTAAAGGTCCGGTAGGGGTCATAGCGGTGAGCGTTCACCGGGAACAGCGGTGCGGCCATGATTCATCCTCCTCCGTTACTGTTGCGCGACCTTCTGCTGAATGCGAACGATGACAAACTCAGCGGGCTTGCGGGGTGCGAACCCGACGATCACGATGACCTGCCCGCGGTCGATATCTCCCTGGGTCATGGTGTCCCCCAGACCACAACGGACGAAGTAAGCGTCCGACGCCTTTTCTCCTTGAAAGGCGCCGCCGCGGAAGAGGCCGTTCATGAAGGAGTCGATGTTCGTTCTGAGCGAGGCCCAGAGGCGATGGTCATTGGGCTCGAACACGGCCCATTGGATCCCCTCATAGATACTCCTCTCGATGAAGATCGCCGTGCGGCGCACGGGGACGTAGCGCCACTCGGGGTCGGCTTTGGTAGAAAGCGTGCGGCTACCCCAAATGACCGAACCAAAGCCTGGCAGCGTGCGTATGCAGTTGACTCCCAAGGGATTAAGTTGGTCTTGTTCGCCGTCCTCCACCGTAAATTCGAGTCCAGCGATACCCAACAGCTGGGTTTCGACGCCGGCGGGCGCTTTCCACACGCCCCTCCTGCCGTCGATTTTCGCCATCATGCCGGCGGCGAAAGCCGACGGCGCAATCGTGAGCGTGGTATCGGCATTCGGGTTGGTCTCGGCATTGTAGAAGGGGTTCGCCACCTTAATCCAGGGATAGTAGAGCACCGAATAGGTCGACGTGGGCAAAGCCATTTGATCGACCTGCGCCGCCTGCTCGAGTTCCACGTTCGGAGGGGGCGAGACCAACAGAATGCGGTTCTTCATCGCCTCGCAGTGGGCTAAGGCGGCGCTGACAATGGCGCTTCCGGACCCGTCGGCCGCCCAGTACTCCCCGGAAAGCACAATGATACCGACGTCCCGGACCTTGCGGAGGGTCTGATTGAAGAAGCTCGAATAGTCAGCGCTCGCCGGGGCAGCCTCTCCCCCGCCCTGGAGTTGTTCGCCGGCCTCGAGGGTTCCGAGCACCTGCTGCGGGATCACTCGTGCCGTGCCGTGTTCGATCTCGCGGCCCTCGACTAGGGTTGTATCCGCTGCGTTCAATCCCAGCAGCCCTGCCAGCGCCGGGAGCGGGTCGTTGGTCACCGTTAGCGACGATGTCCGGGAGGCGCTGCTGCCCGATGTCAAAATGAACCGGTTCGTGCCCGTGTCGTACTCGCAGTCAAAGTCCTTATATGCCGCCACGGACGTATTGATGGCTCTCACGGCGTCTCGGATGGCCTGCGCCACGCGACCGGCATCCGCGTCATGACCCCCTTCCAGGCCAAGATCCGCGTCAAGCAGTGAAACGGTTTCGTTGCCGTGGTCGTCGACGTTCAGCTCGAGCGTCACGGTCCCCGCGATCCCGGTGGAAAACAGCATGTCATTTGCGTCGTCGAGCGCCGCACCGGTAAGCGTGGCGCGGCTCAGGGAAGAAAGTCGGAGAAATCCTCCCAGATCGCCGCCGCCGCCGTCGCCGTCATAGACCGTGACCCCGGATGAAGGCCCTTCTTCACCGGAAGTGAGGCTGAATCTTTGACCCGCGTAGCCGCAGGTGAAACCGGTGTACGCCGCCTGGAGGCCGAAAGCCGTCACCGCGGTTTGGATCGCCGCCGCAACAGCGTCGCCGTCGGTTTGGTTGTCGGCGCCGGCCAAGCCCAGCGTTGCGGCATCGATGGTGACCTGTCGAGCACCCAAGCCGTTGATGTTCAGCGTTAGGCTCGTCTGCCCGGACATGTTGGCCGAAAACGCGTCGTTGGCCCCGTCCATCTCACCGCCTGTCAGCGAGCCCTGCTGGTATTGTTCCGCCGCGTCGTCGGCATCAGCCGCGGGCTCGAGGGCGATCTCGACATAATCAGAGTTCCCATTGACCGCGGTCAGGGCGTAGTTGTCGTCCTGGTCATTCATCGTCAGACCCGAAAACGTCTCGTCGACCACAAACTCTCCGTCTTCTTGGTGGCCCACCTCCAGATCAAACATCAGAGCGTCCTGATCAGCTTTGACGATGCGATAGTAGACGTCGTTCCCCCATTCGCCTACGCTGGTCGCCCGAATCGCGATGACGTTCTGGCCGCCCACATCCTGTCCCTGCACCGTGCTCGCCGCCGCCGCGGTCGGCGGGTCCTCGCTTGCCAAGCGGCAAATGTAAGCGTCCTTACCCCCGTTGAGATAGAAGGCCCGTACCGCCAGGCCCATCGCATCGTCTTCCGAGGCAATGTCGCCGAAATCCCGCACATACTCGTCCCGAGTTTGGATCAGTACAGCTTCTCCCACCGGACCTTTCGGAGCTCGGCCGACAAAGGCCGTCACCGAAGTGGATGAGGCCTCAATCGGTCTGGAACCGCTGGGAATTTCTTCGATATAAACACCCGGATGTAAATACGTCGCCATTTTTTAGAGTCCTTAGTGAGAATTGGTCGGGTGCGGGATAGAGAACGCGGCTCTCGCCCCAGCCTGTTGAAAACTCGGGCCTGCGCATCTCGCCCGCCCTGAGTCGGATTTATCGGTTTTCAGCAGTCTACGGTGCCTCGCGACAGTCCAATCTTGCCAGAAACAAGTTCCAGCGAGCCGGTAGAGCTTTGGCGCTAGGAGCATAGCATGATCAGACCGCTTATTCAAGAAATGTTTGCCGTGAGATAACTAGCAAAACAAGAATTATAAACAATGTTGTGCAATTTTGACATGTGGCCAGCAAGAGAACTCTGTTTGTAGAATAAATGTGAAATTACCAGTCTGTCGGCGGCTGACACTGGTGCGCTCGTATAAGAGTTTGGCGCAGGGGTCGAGCAAGCGTTTAGCTGTCTGAAGGGAGCGGACCTGGGGCGTGCCCGATCTTTCAGCCCACGCCGAGCGGATAGGGGCGCACATTTCTTGTGACCGGTGGCATATTACGTGGAGTCGCACATGTGCCGTTCACTGGCCCCGCTGCTGGTTGAAGAGCGGCAACTCGATGGCGGTCGCTCGGAGCGCGATCTGGTGGCGTCGGCGGAGCTCTCGATGGCAGTGAGGAAGAAGAAGGGGACCCGCGGCCCCGCCAACGCCGCACTCGCCCAGCGCACAGCGACCCTGTTCGACCAGTTCTACCAGGGGCGGCGGCAACTGGCCGTTGCGGCTCAGAGACTTGGCCAGCTGCTCAGCGCTCAGCGCCGTTTGATTCGCTTCCTTGTCGATAAGGTGAGTCGCTCAGCGTCTGGGAATGAGCACGTCCAAAGATCCAGGAATTAGGGATGAGGTCTTCACATGTTGAGCATTGGCGCACTGCCGCAACCAGGTGACCTCGCCCCGAATTTGTTGAATAAAAACGATTTTGCCAAACATGCCCGCTGCGCCGTCGCCGTCCGTTGAGATAAACCGCGTACTCGTAGTCGGCCCGTCCAATTGCCTTTGCCAGCGATTGCTCGTGTTCGGGCACGGCGATCAAATGAACGTGATACGGCATCAAGCAATAGCCGAGCAGCTTGAGATTCCAGCGCCGACAGTGGCTGCCGAGAAGAGATACGGTGACCCGCCGGTCGGCGGAAGAGAAGAACAGCTGTGGGCGGTTGCCCGCTGAGTGACGTGATGCGGCGCGCCGAGCGCCACCACGCGCGCGATGCGCGGCACGGAATCAGTATCGATCACCCGCCTCGCCGTCAAGTTCTCGACTAAATGCTAGTTAAGGTGACTGTCCCTACTGTGCCCTACTGTGCCCGCGGACGAAATTCTAGAGAGAGCGCAGGCCCCACGATACCTGCACTACGTCAGTCTTGACGTCGAAGGTGCGGAGTACGAAGTTCCGCAAGGTTCTGACCTTGCCAAGTATCGGGTAGGCGCTTTGACCGTCGAGCACAATTTTGAAGAACCCAAAAGGGGCCTCATCAGGGAGCATCTTGAACGGCACGGGTACGTGCTCGTCATATCGACGAAGTACGATGACTGGTAGCCCTCGCCCAACTTGGCGAGAACTCGGTAGTGGGAGATGGTTTGGCCGACCATAGAGCACCGCTCACCGGGGTCCGCATGTAAGGCAGGTCGGCGGGCCCATCGGGAAACCGTGCCCAGGGCGGTCTGGTGAATACGTCGGTCGCAAGCGAGTTCTCAGACGGCCGCGAGCCGTTTGGGACAGCCCCGGACTAACCCCCCATCCGACAGTCCGCCGGGAGGATGGGCGAGGACCGCGCAAGCGCTCACCGCCGCTTCTTGGCATTAGACGGCGGCGACAAGGCGGCTTGCACTTGCATGCCCACATAGCCGAAGCAAATCGCGGCTGTAAGCAGGGCCACCAGGGTGATGAACAACCCGTCTACGGACGCGATGACGTCGCCGCTCACCCCGAGCCACCCGGCTACACCGAGGCTGGCGAGGCCAAGTATGAAGCAAAACAAAAGTGCAATGATCCGTTCCAACATTCCTTCGCTGACTCCCTCGGCTGTGACTCGGCCTGTGTGCGATTGACCGGAAAGAATAGCGCTGCTTTTCTTTTATTCTCATAAACTACGACGACCAATCGCAAACCCCGGCGCGACCGGCATGCTTGCTTACCCCAAAATGAGAGCGCTGAGAATTCCCGCGGGAAACCGGATCCATCCCGCCTGTCAGGGCTTTCGCCTTGGCTGGGGATCCGCGGCGGATGGACCGCTCGTTGCTTGATCTCGGGTGAACCGCTGGCGGCTCGCTGAAGTTCATTGACCAGCCGGTTGGACTTTCGCCATCGGCTGCTAAGCTCGCTTTTCTCGCCAGGTGGCGAGGCGAAGTACGTGGTGAGAAAAGCGGGCGTAGGGGCGCAATGCATTGCGCCCGAGCTGATGAGCCGCGATACTCGACAAGCTGATTGAGACATAACTGTATTTGCGAAATGATGGGCTACGGCAACAGCAGAATCTTGCCGCTCGTCAGTCGCGCCGCCAGGCGGCGGTGGGCCTCGGCGGCCTCGGCAAGGGGGAACGTTTCCCCGATGTAGGGTTGCACCTTTCCCGAGAGCACCCAGTCGAAAACGTCCCCGGCCCGTTCGAGCAGCTGCTCCCGGGTCGCGGTGTGGTGAACCAAGCTCGGGCGGGTCAGAATCAGCGAACCCTTCGCCGTCAACGTCAACGGCTCGATGCCGGGAACCGGCCCGCTGGCGTTGCCGAAAAACACCATCCAACCCAGGGGACGAAGGCAGTTGAGGCTGCCTTCCCAGGTCGCCTTGCCGACTGAATCGTAGACCACATCTACACCCTCGCCGTCGGTCAGGCGTTTGACTTCGGCGACAAAGTCCTGCTCGGTATAAAGGATGACCTCGTCGGCTCCGGCTTGCCGAACCCGTTCCGCCTTTTCGGGGGTTGAGCACGTCCCGATCACTCGCGCACCACGCATTTTCGCCACTTGGACCAGCAGCAACCCTACCCCGCCGGCGGCGGCGTGCAGCAGAACAGTGTGCCCGTCTTCGATCGGAAAGGTCGAGTAGGTCAAGTAATGAACGGTCATGCCTTGCAGCGTGATCGCCGCGGCCGTTCGCGTGTCAATACCAGCGGGAAGTTTGACGAGCTTATCCGCGGGCACGACGGCGTATTCGGCGTATGATCCCTCGACCCCGGTGTAGGTCACGCGGTCGCCGGGTTGGAACTCGCCGACATCCGATCCCACTGCGCTAACCAGGCCGGCTCCTTCCTGGCCGTTCGTAAAGGAAGGTTGGTCTTGTATAGTCCACCGCGGAAGTAGATGTCGATGAAATTGACGCCGGCGGCCTCGATCTTGACGACGGCGTCGCCGGGTCCCGGAGCCGGATCGGGAACGTCTTCAAATTGCAGGACCTCGGGTCCCCCGGTTTGGTGAACGCGGATGGCTTTCATGGCTTTCCTCGGTTACGTCTGGAGATTCAAGATTGTATCAGGGTAATCTTGCGACTGGGGAAAGATAGAGTTATCGGCAGTCGTCGACGAAGCCCGCCACGCGATCTCGACGGCCGCCACGCCCGTCCCTCTTCTTCTAGCGGATCCGGCGGGCGCGTGCCGGTTGCAGAAATCCAGCGTCTGTGGGCCCGCCCAGATCCGTGCTACGAACTTGCAGGATTATCTTGCATGGGACAACTCCGGCCTACTGATCCGGATGCGGGTTTCCCCCAAAGCCATCTTCCCTTCGAAAAGTCTGGAACTCCCTGGGTGGTGGGGCTAGCTGCGCGCTCGCCGGAGCATTTCCTCGGCGTAGACAGCGCCCTCGGGGGTTTCTTCGTGCTTAAAAAACAGAAAGATAGTCTTGCCTTCCGACAGGAGGCGTTGAGCCTTATCCCCAATGACAGCACGGTCCTCGGCGGCGTAGTTCTGCTTCCGGAGCCGAAAATAGACGAAATCAGCGGTGATGACCTCGGGCGCCTCCAGTTTTTCGGACTCGGCGAGGCACAAGCACGCATTGTGGTCGCGGAGCAGCGCATAGACTCCTTCGTCGTGCCAAGACGCATGTCGAAACTCGAATGCGTAGTGGAGATTGTGCGGCAGCTCGGCCAGGAAGTCCCGCAGGATGTCCAGGTCACATCGAAACTGGGGGGGCAGTTGAAACAGAACCACCCCGAGCTTCCTGTTCACACGCAAAGGATCGATGGCTCGCAGGAAAAAATCCGTCGACTCTTTCGCGTTGCGCAGGCGATGGATGTGGGTGATGCGCATGGGGGCCTTGAGAGAGAACCTGAAACCCTCGGGAGTGGCATGCACCCAGTTTTCGACCGTCGTCGGCGAAGGCGTGCGGCGAAAAGTGTAATTAATCTCGACGCTGTTGAGGCGGCGGGCGTAGTGCTGCAAGAACTGCTTGGCGGGCAGCTTGGGCGGGTAAAAGTCCGGCTTCCACCGCGGGTAGGCAAAGCCTGATGTCCCGGCAAAAAGCTCGGCCATCACGTTCTCTCCCGCAAGCTCTCGGGCGCGCTATTCGTTCACGGATTGAAATGGCGAAAGCGGCCGAATAGCGTATTCTCCGTTCCCCCGCCTACCGCCGTCAACTGGTGAAAAATGCAGGCTAGTGCTTGGTTGCACAGTTCGCGCATCTGAAAAGTCCTTTCCCTAAGCATCGCACGGATCGTCCATCCGGCCCGGAAGTGCTTTGTTCGCAGAGCCTTCTGAGCCGCGACCGCGACGGAGCGGCCTAGGAATTGTCAGCCCACAAACGATCGCGAACTTTTGAAACCAAGCACTCGGAGCCTGTTCCACAGAACGAGATGTTGCCCTTCTCACCCCAATATATTGTGGTTCTTTTGTAGCGATTGTCCAGACGAGAAACCAGCCGTCGCCACCGGTTTCGGCCCCTAACCGCCCCGCGAGCGGTGGGAGGGCACCACCAATCGGCGACCAAAGTACCAAAACTCACAATTCGCAAGTCTAGACAAAACGAGCTGTTGTTCTGCGCGTTGCGGCGCCAATCCAAGCCATCAAACACAGGTCGCGAAGCATGTCGGTTGCACTATTCTACACCCTAGTAAAGAAAGGACATAGGGCAAGGACATAGGGTATTAGACCGAACAGGAGTAGGTCCAAGGTTGATTGAGAAAAGGGGTATGGCGGACCACAGAACAGTACCAGCTTCTCATTGAGCGCCCGGCGTTCGCCGTAGCAAAATGAGGTTTGGTTCCATGACTTAAGTACATGACCGAAGTTGCAGGTCAGGGTTGGCCATGCAACTAAAGTCGGATGACCGCGGTTCTGACGGCAGGCGCTAGATTCCCCTAACGATGACGACTGCGACTCGAACTTCGGCATTTACTTATCCCGGAGCGCGCCAGGTTTACCCCGGGAACGGGCCGAACAAGACCAACGGTGGCGCCAGCTACCACTCGAGAGCAGTTCGGTCCTTCCTTCCTGTTCCCAACCTCGTTGAGCTGTACACCGCACGCCCATGGGCCGACTCATCCATGGCCGCAACGCCGGAGGCGACCGCCGTTGCCGATTTACTGCTTCCTCGGAGGACCAGAAGCCGTCTTCCCAACACACGCCTAAAGCCGGCCAAGCTGCTCAAACTCAGGGTCCAGGACAGTTCTGAACCGAGACAGGAGAGGGGCGACGTCGACGGCCAACTCGAGTCAAGATCCCGCCACACGCAACCCCCCAGACGAACGCCGCCGCGGGAACGACCTGGAATCGATACTGAGCGGCGGGAGCTTGGGGGCTCGACCCCAGCCGGAACTCCTTCCCGTGGAGTCTTTCGCTATCTGCCAGCGCTCTCCCGCGACGGTGGGGCCTCGGTCAAATCCGGGGCGCAGTGGGTGTGCGCCAGCCGCAAGTGTCGGCGAATCGGGGCGGCGTTGGTCACGGTGTTGGGTGTCTGGCTAGGCTGGGGACCCATTGCGACAGCCGGTTCGGCCGCACTGGACAGCGCTGCCGCACGCATCGAGCCTCGGGCGGCGTTTCAAGTCGTGGAGGACTTTAAATCCGGTATCGCGGCGGAGTGGTATCCGCGGGGCCTTGTGCAGGATGAGTCCGGTCTGGCCCGGGTGGAGGGCTTGGCTATCCGTCGCGACACCATGGATCTCAACGGCTACCGGTGGGACTTCGATGCCAAGATCACCTCGCAGGCGCTCGGATGGGTCGTCCGAGCTTCCGACACCCGGAACTACCACGCCTATAAGTTGGTCCGGCAGCAGCAGGCTAGACTCCCCAGCGGATATCAGCTGGTGCGCTACCCGGTCGTCAACGGCCAAGCCAAGATATCAGAAGCGGTGGAGCGGGATCTGGAAGTGGAATGGAAGGAAGGCGAATTCAATCGCATTTCCGTGCGCGTGGGATCCCGCGACATCAAAATCTTCATCAACGGCTGGAGCGCGGATCATTGGATCGTTCCCAACCTGGAGCCCGGAGGAATCGGGTTTTTGGCCGATAGCGGCGCAGCGTCTGTGATCGGCTACGTGGTGGTTGACAGCAATGCGGACTTTTGGGGCCTGACGCTGTACGGCGCACTGGAAACAATGAAGTCCCTCAGAGATCTTTTGTCCCCACATTCCTGAGATCTCTGATTTTCCGCCGGCAACCCCAATGCACTACCGCTAGAAGTCCGTCCCACAGAAAACTTTCGGCGCTCTATCGGACGATCGCTACAGAAGAACCACAATTATTGGGTGAGAACGGCAAAATTTCGTTCTGTGGGACAAGCTCGATGTCGCCACGAATGGCGACACGGCACGCAAGAATGCGTGCGCCACAAGAAAAGGGCCGCGGATCCGGCGGGCGACGGCCAGAGTGCAAAATGCGGGAGAGATAAGCGTTCGGCTAGATCGCGCTACGGACTCTACCGCGGACTTCCTGCTAAGTCATAGAGTCTGAGCTTGAGATCCCGATAGCGGGACGGGTCCAACGGTCGTTTCAAGTCAAACTTGTAGACGCGCGTTCGGCTGAACTCGCGCCGGTTGTTGTCGTAGACGTGCAATTCCAAATGATAGGGACTCGAGGACCAGACCGACTCGACGTCCCGGTCGAGCCGCCACACCCGGGCGTCTTTGACGTGCTCGCTGGAATAGGAAACCGTCTCCGGGGTGAAGACGAGCATCCCCTCACAGCCGCCGAAGCTGTGGAGGTGTTTCACGGGCAGCTGATAGTCGGTTTCCGCCGAATTTCGGAATACCCGGTCGGTGACCGGGCGGCCGAGCCACCGGCTGATCGAGGCGAACAGGGCGTCGGTGAGCTTGCCCGAGGTCACGACAAAGCGGAACTGCCGGTCGCGGCCCAGTTTCCATTTCTCATCTTCGTAGCTGAGAACGACAAATTCCCGCTCGCTCACGCGGTCGAAGTATTGAATGTCCGAGTATGCCCAGCGGCGGCTGTTTTTCTCCTCGGCGGCACGGAACGCGATGCCTTCCGCGCTGATCACGATCTCCCCGCGCCCATCCTGCCAAAACCGTTTCTTGTGGATCACCTCGAAACTAGTCTGTGCGGCGGCCAACGGAAGCCAGAAGAGAGACGCCAGTAGCAAGATGAGATTTCTCATTTCGACTCCTTCAAATGGGCGAAACCCTTAAACCCTTTGCCGGGCGGAAGACCTCGGCTCTTCCACAGGTAGTAAATGATGGGATAGATGACGAGTACAACGATGGCCGAAGTGACTACGCCTCCGACCATCGGGGTGGCGATGCGCTTCATGACGTCGGCGCCCGCGCCGTGACTCCACATGATCGGCAGCAGACCGGCGATGATCGCCGCCACGGTCATGACCTTGGGGCGCACGCGCCGCACCGCCCCGTGGTAGATGGCGTCGAGCAGGCCGCCGCGGTCTTTGATGAGCCCGCGCTTCTGGTAATCGGCGTAGGCGATGTCGAGGTAGAGCAGCATGACCACCCCGGTCTCGGCGTCGATGCCGGCGAGAGCGATGATCCCGACCCAGACGGCGATACTCATGTTGTAGTCCAGCAGATAGAGCAACCAGATTGCGCCGATCAGCGAGAAGGGCACCGTCAGGAAGACGATCGCGGTTTCGATCAGCGAGCGCGTGTTGAGGTAGATGATGACGAAGATAATCAGGATCGTCAGCGGGATGACATACATCAGCCGCTGCTGGGCGCGCTGCATGTATTCGTACTGGCCGCTCCAGCTCAGGGTGTAGCCGACCGGCATCTCGACTTGCTCCCGTACCGCATCGCGGGCCGTCTCGACGTAAGTGCCCACGTCAATCTTGCGGATGTCGACGTAGATCCAAGCATTTGGCCTTGCATTTTCGCTCTTGATCGAAGGCGGACCGACGACATATCGCAACGTGGCCAGTTGACCCAGGGGGATATGCCTGCCGGCGGGCGTAGCGACAAGCACCGCCCGCAACCCCGGGAGGTCGTCGCGCAACTCACGGCTGTAGCGAAGATTCACCGGATAGCGCTCCAGCCCTTCGACGGTGGTCGTGATGTTCATGCCGCCAATGGCCGAGCGGATCACGTCTTGCACGTCGCCCACCGTCAGCCCGTAGCGGGCAATGGCCCGGCGATCAATCTCGAAGTCCAGGTAATTGCCTCCCATGACCCGCTCGGCGTATACGCTTAGAGTTCCGGGCACGTTGCGTACCACGGACTCGACCCGCCGGCCCAACTGCTCCAATACCTTCAAGTCAGGCCCGGAGAGTTTGATGCCGACCGGAGTCCTGATGCCGGTCGAAAGCATGTCGATGCGCGTTTTGATGGGCATGGTCCAAGCATTGGTCAACCCGGGCACCTGGATTGCGGCGTTCAGCTCATCCGTCAGCTTCTCGACGGTCATTCCCTCGCGCCACTCGCTCTCGGGCTTGAGCGTGATCGTGGTTTCGATCATCGATAACGGCGCCGGGTCGGTGGCGGTATCCGCCCGCCCGATCTTGCCGAAAACGCGATCGACCTCGGGAAACGTCTTGATGATCTTGTCGGTCTGCTGCAAAAGCTCGCGAGCTTTGGTGATCGAGATGCCCGGGAAAGTGGTCGGCATGTAGAGCAGGTCGCCTTCCCACAACGGCGGCATAAACTCGGAGCCCAGTCTCTGGTAGGGAATCACCGTCACCACGATGGCGAACAAGGTGAGGACCAGCAACGGCCATTTGAAGCGCAGCGCGAACTCCAGCACCGGATGGTACAGCCAGATCAGGAAGCGGTTGAGCGGGTTCTTCCGTTCCGGCAAGATCCTGCCGCGGATTAAATACCCCATCAGGACCGGGACCAAGGTGATGGACAGCAGAGCGGCCGCCGCCATCGAGTAGGTCTTGGTGAAGGCCAAAGGTTTAAACAGCCGGCCTTCCTGCGCCTCCAAAGTGAAAACCGGCAGGAAGGAGACGGTAATCACCAGCAGCGAGTAGAACAGGGCCGGCCCTACTTCCGTCGAGGCGTCGGCGATGATGCGCCAGTGAGGCTTCTTGCCGCCGTCCCGCTCGAGGTGCTTGTGGGCGTTTTCGATCATCACGATGGCGGCGTCGACCATCGCTCCGATGGCGATCGCGATACCTCCCAGCGACATGATGTTGGCGTTGATCCCCTGGTAATACATGGCCACGAAGGCGATCAGGATGCCGATGGGCAACGTCAGGATGGCGACCAGTCCGCTTCGCAGGTGGGCAAGGAATACAAGGCAAACCAGCCCCACAATGAGGCTCTCCTCGACCAGCTTCTCCCCCAAAGTCGTCACCGCCCGCTCAATCAAGACGGAGCGGTCATAGGCGACTTCGATTTCGACACCCTCGGGCAGCCCCGTCCGCAACTCGGCCAGCTTCGTTTTGACATCCCGTATGACCTGGCGGGCGTTGGCCCCGAAGCGCACCACGACGATGCCTCCCACGACCTCGCCTTCCCCGTTCCAATCCGCCAGCCCTCGGCGGATTTCCGGTCCTAGCTGAACGGAAGCGACATCGCGGAGCAGGATCGGGGTGCCCCGCTCGTTCACGCCCAGTGCAATTTGGCGGATGTCTTCCAGCGACCGGATGTAGCCCAGTCCGCGAATCATGAACTCCTTTTCCCCGGCTTCGAGCAGGCGTCCGCCCACGTTGCTGTTGCTTCGCTTCACCGCGGCCGCAATCTTGGCAATGGAGATGTTATAAGCACGGAGCTTGTTCGGGTCGACCGTGATTTGGTATTGGCGAACGAAACCGCCAATGCTGGCCACTTCGGAAACCCCCTGAACGCTGGTCAGCTCGTATTTCAGATACCAGTCCTGGATCGAACGCAGCTCGCTCAGGTCGTGCCGGTCCGACTTGAGCGCATACATGAAGGCCCAGCCGACGCCGGTGGCATCCGGTCCCAGGGTGGGGTTTACGCCGCTGGGCAGCCGGCCTGAAGCGTAGTTCAGGTACTCCAGCACCCGGCTACGGGCCCAATACATGTCGGTGCCGTCTTCAAAGATGACGTAAACGAACGAGAAGCCGAAAAACGAGTAGCCGCGCACAACTTTCGAAAACGGGACGGCCAGCATCTGCGTTGTCAGAGGATAGGTGACTTGGTCCTCGACGATGCGCGGCGCCTGGCCCGGGTATTCCGTATAGACGATCACCTGCACGTCGGAGAGATCGGGGATGGCGTCGAGCGGCGTGTTCAGCAGCGCATAGATCCCCGCCGCAATCAGGAACAAGGTGGTCAGGACGACCAGGAACTTGTTGTCGATCGACCACTCGATGATTTTTGCGAACATAAGCGCCTACTGTTGGCGGATCTCCGCCGCCTCCGCTTCCACGGCGCGCGCCGCTCCCTCGTTCACACTCTCGCCCAGCAGCTGGCGGATGGCCGCCTTCAGATTGCTTTCCGAATCGATCAGGAATTGAGATGAAGTTACGACCAGTTCCCCCGGCTGCACGCCGTCGCGGACTTCGTAGTATCCCGCGCCGTTGGCTCCTAGCTTGACCTCGCGCGGTTCAAACCGTCCCTCGGCCTTTTGGACAATCACCACGCTTCTCTCGCCGCTGTGCAAGATCGCTTCTTCGGGAACCTTGACCACTCCGGAGACGGCTGGAACGCGAATCAACACATGAGCGAACATGTGCGGCCGCAACTTGAGGTCTCGATTGTCCACCTCGATAAAGGCCCTGAGAGTTCGCGTCCGTGGATCGAGACGCGGGTTAAAGAGAACGATCTTGCCGCTCCACAGCCGCCCCGGGAAAGCGTCGACTTCGATCCGGGCGCGCTGGCCCTCGCGGAGATATCGCAGCTGATACTCGTAAAACTCGACCTCAGCCCAAAGAGTGGAGTGATCGGCGAGCTTGAGAACCGTCATGCCGGAAGTCAATTTCATGCCCTCCAGCGAATCGCCCATTTTCCAGGCGACGTGCCCGGAGGCGGGAGAGAACACTTCGACCGTGCGCATGACACGACCGCTCCGTTCCAATTGGGCGATTTGGTCGTCGGTGACACCCCAGTGACGGAGGCGCTCCCGCGTCGCCTCAAGCAAAGAACGCGCTCGATCGACCGCGTCGGTATAACTCGAAGACCTCAGCCGCGCCACGTATTCCTTGGTCGCCAGATATTCCTTTTGCGTCGTGACCAGCTGCGGGCTGTAGATCGCAAACAGCGGATCGCCCCGGTGCACATGCTCCCCGATATTGTTGACCTCGGCTTTTTCGATCCAACCCTCGAATTTCGTGTTGACCGAGACTACGTTCTCCTCGTTGTGGGCCAGGACTCCCACCGTGCGGATCTCGACCGGAATCGACCCCTTCTCGGCCACCGCCGTACGAACGCCGAAATTCTGCAGGAAGCTGCGGTCGACGCGGATTCCCCCGGCGACGCGTTCCTCGCTTTCATATACCGGAATCAGATCCATACCCATGGGGGACTTTCCCGGCTTGTCGGAAATGTAGTCGGGGTCCATCGGCGCTCGCCAGTACTTGATCTTCCGTTCGCCTTTTGGAGCATCCCCGGGGCCCGTTTCCGCCCCCGTATGCTTCACCGGTACGAGCTTGATGCGGCAAATCGGACACCTTCCCGGTTCCTTCCGAATGACTTGCGGGTGCATGCCGCAGGTCCACAGCCGCCCTTCCGCGGCCGGCGCCCTGACGGACCCGGTAGGGGATTGGCGACTGCTCCCGAGCAGTCGGTCCGCCCAACTCCAGCCCGCCGGATTCCAGATCACGATGCCGGGCAGGGCGGCTCCCAAAAGGAATCCCAGCGCTCCCACGACAACGATTCTCTGTTTTGCCGTCATGGTTCCACCTCCGGGAACGGGGATCCGATCGCCCGCTCCATCTCGGCCAACGCCTTCATGTAGTCGCTGTCAAACCGCGCCAAACCCAACCGGACTTCGAGCAGCACGCGTTCACTGTCCAACAGGTCGAGGATCCCGAGTGTTCCCGTCGAATAGGCGGCCTCGCTGGAACGGAGCGCTTGCTCGGCCTGCGGCAAGAGCAGGTCCTCGAAGAGGCCGATTTGCCGTTCGATCGTCCGCGCCCGAAAGCTCACCGAGCGAATCGATACCTCCACTTGATTGACCGTGCTGCGGTACTGTTCCCGGCTGGCCAGGAAGTCTTCGGTGGCTTCCAGGACCGCGGCGGCGTATTTCCGCCGGAAGATCGGCAGGTTGACGCCGACCGAGAAGCTGTAGATGTTCTTTCCCTCATCGGGTGGCGGGTGCAGCCGGGCAGCGGGATCGCTGCGCCCGGCTACGTTGATGAAGCCGGCCCCGACCGTTACATCGGGCCAATAGCTCCTGCGAGACAACTGGATCCTCTTCTCATCCTTTTCGATCCGCAGGAAGGCGGCCTTTACTTCCGGACGCCGGCTGCGCGCTGTCCGATAAAGCTTTTCCAGTTTGAGGTCTACCGTCGGCCTTTGGGCCAGGCTCGCCGGCGCGATCGGCGTCTCGGGCGGCCGGTCCACCACAGTGTTCAGAGTCGCTTCCGCATCGACGCGCCGGCTGCGGAGGGTCTCCAACCGGTTTAGGTCGCGCGTGAGCTCGGTCTGCAGTTTCACCACGGCCTGTTGCAGCCCGACGCCCTGCGAGTATCGTGCCTGGGCCAGAGTTTCAAAATGTCGGAGCAATTCGTGGTCTTCTTCCGTGATCCGAATAGCGCGGTCGATATAAGCCAAGTCATAGTAGGCGAGCTTGACTTGTCGAACGACTTCCGCTTTCCGCGCCTCATGAGACTCGCGCCACGCAGCCGCTTCCTTGGCGGCCACCTTGCCCTTATCACTGAGTTTCCCGAACCAAGGGAATTTCTGAGAAATGCTGAGCATCGTCGTCTGCGGCCCGACGCGCGTTTCCGGGGTACGAGCGTACTGCGTGACGTCGAGGATAGGGTCGGGCAGCGAACTTACTTGGGGAATGCGTTGCCGAGCCGCGCGATAGCGAGCCAGCGACTCTCGAATCGCCGGATTGCCCTCGAGAGCCTTTTCGATGAGAGCCTCCAGCGCGCTGTCTCCGTTGGTGGAGTAGGGCTGAGCCAACACCGGCGCCGCCAGCAAGCCTGCCAACATCATCCGCCTCAACATCGTTTCCTCCGCTTCTCTCTGCTGACTTCTAGGAACGTTGGTGTAGCCGGCCCGTATTTCTCACCAGTGCTCGGACGACCGGCGTCGAACGAACGTTATTTGTAAAGGCGGACCGCCGTGTCCGCCCATTCGTGACATTCACACTCCGTCCTCGGACGAAAAGTGTTGCCCATGTGCCTGGACTCATGTGCGACCCATGTCCCCGGTCCGTACCTGTTTCGCTGTGAGAAAGTGGCTCAGCTCCTGCCTCGCGCACGACCCCTCGATCAACGAATCGGAGCCGCGAACGCCAGTGAGCGGTCAAGGTCTGGGGGACAGGCGCCTCTGAAACGGTTGGCTTTAGGTGTAGAGCTGAGCTCCATGAGTGACCGCCGCTTGGGAGAAGCTTGGCCCCAGATGCCTGTCCCCTTGGGGTTCCTCGGTGAGGCTGCTTAGCACCTATGAATCCGCGCGTGCCTCAGCGCCGCCGCCGCGTCAGAAATGCGGCTTAGGCGCGACACGCCGCAGCTCGCACAAGGCGGATTGCAGCGCCCGTCAGAGGGAGATAAACCTAAATCAGGAGGCAGGAATTGCGCAGATAGAGGCGAGAAGAATGGGTGAGGCCGGGCTGCAAAGCAGGGGCAGGTTCACCCCAAGATGTTTGCCTGTGGCCGGTGAAAGCTTTCCGCGGCGCCGCGGCGGCGTCCGGAAGGAGTGACAGGTTCCCCGCGACGACCGCTTCTCTGCCCGACGTCGCACAATACCGATCGCAGTTTTCGGGAGGGTTCGCCGAAGACCCCTTGTCCTCGTCGCAGCAGCCATGGCCGGAGGCGGCAGCGGTCGCGGGCAACATGCCGCAGGGCAAGCCCAACAAGGTCGTCGCCAGCCACCCGACAACAAGCCAACTTAGCGCGCGGTTCATCGCTACTTTTAACTTAACTCCGAATTGCGATGCTGTCAATTGCGACGACCGAGGACGCGGTCCGTTTCCAGTCTCAGTTTCTTTTCCCCACGCACCCTCGCGACGAGCGAATCGGAGCCCCGAACGCAAGTGAGCGGTCGCGCATATTTAAGCCGCATTTCTCGCCGGCTGACGGGTCGCAGCACGCGATAGGCCCGCCATTGCTTCGCCGCGGGCCTGGGGACAGGCAGCGGAGAAACGGTTGGCTTTAGGTGTCGTCCCGTAGAGCAGGGCTCGGCGCCGTTTCCGAGACCCGCGGCCGTTTAGCCTTTGGTGGCCCCAGGCGCCTGTCCCCTTGGGGTTGGAGCATCTCGCGTTCAAACGCAGGGGCGTAATCCGTTGCGCCCGAACTGATGAGCCGCCCTACCTCGACAAGCCGATTGATACTTAGCTGTATTTGCGAGACACTGTACTGAGTGCAAGAAACGGGACCTTTTGGATCGGCCTTCGCGATTCGCCCGGCGGGTTCCGGGGAGGCAGACATGATGCCGGCGGCCATGGCGTGCTTTCGGAAGTTCACCGTGTTGACCTGCCTGCTCTTGCCGGCGGCGGGATGGACCCTCGCCCTTGCGCAGCCCGGCGGCAAGCCGCCTATGACCAAGGAGGAGGCTCCCGACGAGCAGCAAGCCGCGGAGCCAATGTTTTCGCGCACCACTCCGGTGCGGCCCGGGGTGGATCGTTGCGTTGTGTGCCTCAAGCTGCTGGCAGTGGGCGACAAAGTTTACTTGGTCGAGGGCCAGCGCGTCGGCGTCAAGGGGATGATGGAAGACCAATTGTTCGCCGATCCGTGGACATACATCGCCGTCCTCAAGCCGCGCGGCGGGCTGTTCGGAGGCGAAATGGCGCCCGGCAGCGGCATCTCCGATGCTTGGCTGGTGTTGGGCATGTACGTTCTGCTTGGCTTGGCGTTTTCGGCCGTTTGCGCCCATCGAGCGCTGAACACCGGACAAGCTCCTGTCCTTTGGTTTCTCGTAGGCTTCTTCTTTAATGCTTTCGGCTACCTGGCGCTGCTTCTTCGCTCGGTTGATCAAAAGGCGGCGGCGCCCGCCAAGTATTCCGGAGTCGTGAAAATCCCCTCGACGGCCGAGCCACAAAGCTGTCCGGACTGTAACGCCTTGAATCACCCTTCCGCCGCGGAATGCTCCCGCTGCGGATCCTTGCTAACACCCGCGTCGGTCTCGGAAGTAACTCGAACGGGCGCCGGCTCGAAGTAAATTCCTAGGACCATGCTTGCTCAGGCAAAGGCTTTCATCGACGGGATCATCTCCAGCCCGAACATGGTTCAGCGCCGCCCGGCGGTCAATGCCGACCGCGAGAGCAACATACGGGGACTTTACATCATCGGGGATCTGGCGGGCGCTCCGGTCATCAAGCTGGCCATGGCGCAGGGCTACGAAATCATCGAGCACATCGCTTCGAAACCCGACGCCGTCAGCGACGATCCCAACATGTACGACGTCTTGATCGTCGGCGCGGGGGCAGCGGGAATGAATGCCGCCCTCGCGGCTCAGGAGAGGGGCATGCGGCTCGTCGTCCTCGAGAAGGGGAAGATCGCCAATACGATCGAGGACTTTCCCGAAGGCAAGTGGGTCTACGCCGAGCCGGACGAGGCTCCTTCCAAGGGCAAGCTTTGGCTCGACGGCGCCCGCAAGGAAGACCTCGTCAAGCGCTGGAACGATATCAAGGAAGAAAACAACCTCGATATCCGCACCGGCGAAGGGTTGAAATCGCTCGAGCGCCAGAAGGACGGCAGCTTCATCGCGCGCACGGACAAGGGCAAATACCGCACGCGGCGAGTCATCCTGGCGACGGGCCAGCGCGGCAACCCCCGCAAGCTGAACGTCCCCGGCGAGGACCGCGAGCAAGTCTACCATCGGCTCTACAGCCCGAAACACTACAAGGGGGAAGACATCCTCGTCATCGGCGGCGGCAACAGCGCCGTCGAAGCCGCTTTGACGCTTGCGGAGGAAAACCGCGTCAAGCTTATCCACCGTCGCGACAGCCTGGGCCTGGTGTTTCAGGACAACAAACGCAAGTTGGACGAAGCCGTGGCTCAAGGCCGCATCGAAACCGTTTGGAACGCCGGCGTCGCCGAGTTCGGCGAGGCTGAGGCGACGGTCAAAGTCAAGGGGGAAGACGAACCGAAACGGCTCCCCTATCAGCACGCGTTCGTTCTCGTCGGCGCGGAGTTGCCCTCGCGGTTCCTCAAGTCCCTGGGCATCCGGCTCGAAAACGAGTGGACCGGGAACCCGATTCAGGCTTTGCTTTTCGTGCTGGCTGCCCTGGTGGGTCTGTGGTTCGCAGGCGGCCAGACAGGGGCGGCGACGCCGCCCGTCGCCGGGTGGGGGCTCGCCCTAGCCTCCCTGGGCGGTCTTCTCTTCACGGCGATCAAGGGCTCGCGCTGGTCGTGGCTGGGCGTTGCTTTTCTGATTTCCTATACGGTGTACGGTGCGAAACTCGGCCATGGCCTCGAACTATGGCCTTACCGCGACTGGGGTTTTCGCGCCTTGTCGTTCTTCGACCGCCCTTGGTCGTTTTGGTACACGGTGCTCTACACCCTGCTGATGACGTTCTTTGGTCTGCAAGCGCTCAAGCGCTGGGGCATCGACCGCCGGGACAAGTTGCAGATCTGGCGGTACGCGAGTTTGCTGTCCTTCCAGTGGGTCTTCTTCTTCCTCATTCCGGAGTTCCTGTTCAAGTGGGCGGTCGAGTATCGCTGGGTGGGCGAGAGGCTGGCGTCCGATCCGAGCTTCAGCGAGCAGGCTTGGCGTGCTTACGGAGCCGTCTACGCTTGGCCGCTTTTCTTCTACACGTTTTTTTACGACCCGCATCAGGTGTGGATCGCTTGGGGCCTCATCCTGAGCTTCGTCGTCATCCCGCTGTTTGTCATCTTCCAGGGGAAGCGCTACTGCTCGTGGATCTGCGGCTGCGGCGGCTTGGCCGAAACGCTCGGCGACCGCTGGCGCCACTTGGCCCCCAAAGGCCCTACCTCGCGCAAATGGGAGCGGATGAACTGGGTCGTGCTGGGGGCGGCCGTCGTGGTGACGGTGATGATGCTGTTGCGGGATACCTACGCTGTCTTGTACGGCCCGGCGGGTGACGGTGTCGAACTCTATCATCTGTTCGCGGATGTGTGGCTGGTCGGAATCATTCCTGTCACGCTCTATCCGTTCATGGGGGGCAAGGTTTGGTGCCGTTACTGGTGTCCGCTGGCGAAGATGATGGACGTGCTCAGTAAGCTATACAGCAAGTTTAGGATCAGCCGCTTTCATATCGTCTCCAACGATAAATGTATCGGCTGCACCGAGTGCACGCGCAACTGCCTGGTGGGCATCGACGTCATGAGTTTCGCCATCAAACAAGAGACGATCGACAGCTCGAACAGCTCCTGCATCGGCTGCGGAATCTGCGTCTCCGTCTGCCCCATGGACGTTCTCTCGTTCAGCGCGACAGCGCCCGAGAACGGGCTCGTGCAGATCGAGACCATGAAGGCTGCGTAGGTAACTTGCAGCGCGGGGACGCCCCCGCGTGCCTCGCCTACGGCCCCCCCACTGTGCTTTGTCCGTCATCCTGGTGAAATTTCCTAGCTACTTTCCGGCGCAAAAAGGAGAAACTGCGTGGTGGCCGGCTACAGTCAGCCAATTTCGCCTCCGAATGCGCCCGTAAGTTGTTGATTCTTTGAAGGCGCGAAATTGGCGACAGTCCCCGCCCCGAGCGCCACGCGTATTTTGCGCCGGAAAGTAGCTAACTTGATCTCGGTCTCCGTTCGACAGCCGGTCCCGCGCGGGCTAGGAGCCTGTCTCACGGAACGAAATTTGGCCCTTTTGACCACAATATCTTGCTCAACTCTTATCCCTCATGTCTAGATGTGGTATAGAAAATTTTCCGTCAGACAGGCTCCCAAATTTTAGCTCAGCCCAAGTCGCAGAATCGCTTCGACGATCTCTTCGCTGGTCCGGGAACCAATGTCCACTCGAAAGTCGGCCTGTTCGTAATCAGGCCCGCGCTTTCGATGGAGAGCTTCAAACGCCGCACGGTCCCGGGCCAGGGGCCGCTCGTCGGTGTCGGACACACGCTCCCACAGTTGCTCCGCCGTTCCGTCGAGCCAGATGGAAACGCCGCATCGTTCGATCGTCGCGCGGTTCCCCGCATCGACAAAGGCGCCGCCGCCGAGCGCGACAACTCTGGCCCGGCCTTGCTTGACGAGCTCCAACTGCTTGACCAAGGCTTGGCTCTCCAGCGCCCGGAAGGCGGGCTCGCCGAGCCGGTCAAAGATTTCCACGATGCGAGACCCCGCCTGCCGCTCAATCTCGGAGTCGAGATCGACGAAATCCCAGGCCAACCTCTCGGCCAGCCGTTCGCCGACGCTGGTTTTTCCGCAGCCCATAAAGCCGACCAGATAAATCCCGGGTGAATTCTTCAGCTTGACGTGCATCCCTATGGTTCCCGATCGGGCGCCGTCGCAGCGCGGTTCATCTTCGCCAGGCGTCGGTAGAGAGCGCCGGGGAAGAGGCGGGCCAGAGCAACAAGGACCCAGCCGATGCGAGGGGTGACCACCGTCCGCTTGCCTTGGCGGAGCCCCTCGAGAATGGCCTGGGCGCACTGTTCCGCCGTGATCATGAACCTGCGTTGGCCGGCCACCTTCTCGGGGATTGCTCCTTGCAGGGCGTTGTCGCGAAAAGGCGTGTCCACATAGCCCGGGCAGACCGACAGCACGTGAATGCCCGCCGCGCCCAGCTCCATTCGCAAGGCGTCGGAGAACGCATTGAGGGCGCATTTCGACGACGAGTAGAGAGGGAGCCAGGGCAGAGGCACCTTGCCGGCGATCGAGCTGATGTTGACGATCGCTCCGCCGCGGGGAATCAGGGGCCTCAGCCGGCGCACCAGCTCAACCGGCGCCAGCAAGTTCAGCGCAAACAGGCGTCGAACCAACTCAGGCGGAGCTTCAAACGACGGAGCGTACAACCCGACCCCGGCGTTGTTTATCAGAATGTCAATGGCGGAAACTCGCCGGCTCGTTTGGTCACAAAGGGCGCTGATCGAACTCGGATCTTCCAGGTCGGCCGGTATGACCATGGCCTGGGCCGGTTGAACCTCGCGGGCGACCGCCTCCAGTCGGTCGCTTGACCGCGCGGTGAGGATTAGCTGCGCTCCTTCGGCAGCGAAAAGCCGGGCGCAGGCGCGGCCGACTCCCGAAGAAGCGCCGGTGAGAAATACGGTCCTGCCCTTGATTTGCACAGCCGTTGCCTGCCGGCGGACGAGAAGCAATAATGTAGCATGGCCGGCGAAGATGCGCTGCCGCTGTTTCCGCTCGAAGTCGTCCTGTTTCCCGGCACCCAGCTGCCGCTTCACATCTTCGAGGAGCGCTACCGGCTGATGATCGGGGAGGCTGTTGATCGTCATTCCGAATTCGGTGTCATCCTGCAAACCGGAGGGAAGCTTGCGTCGATTGGTTGTACGGCGATCGTGGAGCGCGTAACACACCGCTATGACGACGGGCGCTTCGATGTAGAGGCCCGCGGCCGGCAGAGGTTTACAACCGTCTCGCTCGACGAAACTCTGCCCTACCTCCAGGCCCGAGTCGAATACTTCAAGGACACTTCGCAGGCGCCGGCCGACCCGCAAAGGCTTCAGCACGCTCTCGATCTGACGAACGAAGTAGCCGAACTGCTCCAACTCGAGCCAATCAAGGCCGAGACTTCGGTGCCGCAGCCCAGCTTCCACCTGGCCCGCGCCCTGCCTCTCGAACTCTCCTTCCAGCAGCGTCTGCTGGCTCGCAGGACGGAAGCCGAACGCCTCAGTGACCTCGTCGAATACCTGCCCAAAGTGATCGAGCGGCTGGAGCTTACCCAACGCGTCCGCAGGCAGGCGGGAACCAACGGCCGCGGCCGTACGCACTAGCCTGCTTTTCTCACCGGCTGACGGTCGAAAGGTTGAGAAATGACTCGCGGGGGCGGGCCAGGTGTGAAAAAATGGGGACTGCTACGGATGACCAGCACGGAAGCCGACCTTCAGTTAGCCGAGCTTTGCAAGGAATACCCCACTGCCGGCGATCCCTTGGTCGTCATCCGTGACGTGTCGCTTTCCGTGAGCCGGGGTGAGGCCCTAGCCATCATGGGGCCTTCCGGATCAGGGAAAAGCACGCTGCTGTTCATGATCGGCACGTTGGAGACGCCGACCCGCGGAACGATCACGCTCGACGGCCGCAACCCGTTCGCGCTGCCGGGTAACGAGCTGGCGGCCTTCCGCAACCGGCAAATCGGGTTTGTATTTCAAGACCACCACTTGCTGCCGCAGTGCTCAGCGCTTGAAAACGTCCTCATTCCGACGATGGCGCCGAGTTCTACTCTCAGGGGCAGCGAAGCGGAGCAGGGCGCGCACCGGCTTCTCGAACGCGTCGGCCTCGCCGATCGCCTCGATCACCGCCCGGCAGAGCTTTCCGGCGGCGAACGCCAAAGGGTGGCAATCGCGCGGGCTCTGATCAACTCGCCGCCGGTCATCTTGGCGGATGAACCGACCGGAAACCTTGACCGCCGCACGGCCGACGCCGTCGCCGACCTGTTGCTGGAATTACACCGGGAAGAAAAGACGATTCTCCTGCTGGTGACCCACAGCCTAGCCCTGGCTGAAAGGTTCTCCCGTCGCGCCGAGCTATTCGAGGGCCGATTGGAGTTTGTGTCCTGAGCAAGGGCAGGAGCCCGCGGGCAAGGTTCGGAAATTGTCTCGGCGGTTCGGTATCGACCCTCAGCTGCTGAACATGACCGCACAGAGCCGCGGGCGGAAGCCCGCGGGCCCGCACTCCGTCGGCGCGAATCTGTACAGTGCTCGGCGCGGGCCCGCGCCCTAACGGGCACGGCTCTGTTCGGTTGTCGCCTGCGAGTCCGTGTGCTTCGACGTTTGGTTAGCCGCGAAGGTAGCTGTCTCATCGGTTCGGCATCGACCCTCAGCTGCTGACCATGACCGCACAGAGCCGCGGGCGGAAGCCTGCGGGCGCGCACTCCGTCAGCACGAATCTGTGCATTGCTCGGCGGGGGCCCGCGCCCTAACGGGCACGGCCTGTTCGGTTGTCGCCTGCGAGTCCGTGTGCTTCGACCGTCAGCTGATGAGAAATGCGGGCTAGGAGAACATTTCGCGGTAGTGCCGATACCAGTCGCTTTGGAACCGCTCGGCGGGGTCATATTTCTTCTTCAGCTGCAAGAATTCGGAGAACTGTGGATAGCAGGCCTCGACCTGGGATCGTCTCGCGTATTTGTGATACGTCAGGAAGTAACTTCCGCGGCGGCGAATCGCCATATCGATGAGCCGGCGAAAGGCTCCGGCCGAATGCTCGATCCCCTCCGGGCTATGGCGAGTGTGGAGATTGAAAATCGTGCAGGCGTAAGGCTGCTTCGCCCAGGCGAGAAAGCTTTCATCGTCGCGCTCGATAAGCCGAATCGTGCCGTAGATGACCTCAACGCTGTGTCGCCGGAAGTCCTCCGCGGCCTCGCCGAGAAACTCCCCTAACTCCGATCTCGGCACATAGATTTCAGAGATCATTTCCGTGGCCGGCTCCTTCGAGCCGAGCCGCCGATCGACAGCTTGATGATAGTCATCCAGGTACGTGCTCAGTTGGTGGGTGTCGGACCAATAAATCTGTCCTGACGTTGAAACATAATACGCCGCGTATCTTCGGAACGCCTCGGCCTTGTCGGCGTGCGCGAGATAGATCAGATGCGCCCAGTTCTCTTTGGAGAGTTGCTTCTGCTCCTCCGCCAGCGGTGTGGCCGGGTCCACGGGCCGGTAGCAAGAGAAAACGCCTCGGCGGAGGAAGTCATCCGACTCTCGATCGATAGAAAACTGAAAGTCGCCGTAGAGGAATCCGTCGGCGACGCGTTGGTCGAAGCGGGCCATCAGATCGTCGGACTTCGCGATCTCGACGACGCGCTCCAGTTTGCGGCGCGGGACCAAGCGAAGCGTCAGCGAGGAAACGATTCCGAACAATCCGTATCCGCCCGCTACCAAGCCGAACAGCTCTGGGTTCTGTTGCCGGTTGCAACGAACCAGCTCTCCCCGGTGATCGACAAGGGTGAACGACTCTACATCGCTAACAAACGGTTTCATCTGAAGCCCGCGGCCATGAGCGTTGGCGGCCAACGCGCCCCCCAGGCTGAGTTGGTCGGCACCCGTCTGCTTTTGTGCGATTCCCCACTGCTCGGGCCGGCCGCGTTGAGCTTCAACAAGGTAGTTAATCAAGTCCGGCCAGGCGATACCGGCTTCGACCGTGACTTGGCCCGCTTGGGGATCGAAGCTCAGCACCCGTTTGAGTTTCCGCGTGTCGAGCAATACCGTGTCTGTTCCGAACTGTTGGGCGCCCATGGCGTGGCGTCCGGCGGAGATGGAAATCGACTGGCCGCTGCGCTGCGCGTCGGCGAGGGTCGCCTGAAGCACTTGGACGCGGTCGGCTTCGACTACGCGGCTTACTGTCGTGGGGTTGAGCTTCGAGTGGATGTCATTGACGAGAACCCCTTCACTTGGCGATTCTTGCCGGGAACAGGCCCAGGGCCATAGCGTCGCGAGTCCGGCCGATTTCGCAAAATGCCTTCGCGTGGTTTTCATGATCCTCTCCGCCTTTCCATTTGCAGTCTGGTAATGGGTACGTTGTCGAATCCTAACCGGTTCCCGGCAGCGGCGCAACGGGGGAATATTCCCCGCAGCTTTCAGGCCAGCGCCGCGGTGATCGTCCGTTCGTATTCGGGAAAGTATCTTTGAATGACCGGCAGGTCGAAGGTGGACAGAATGCTGGTGTTGCTTTCGCGCTCGAGGAGGAATTCGACCGACTTTTCGACCAACTTGTCCACCGTCACTCGACCGCCGGTCAATTTCCTGTAATAGTCGCGGCTGACAGTAACGGTGTGCGTCGTGGTCGTCCGACCCTCGACGGTGACCTTGAACGTCGTTTCGTTAATCTTCGCGACCTGCATGGCCATGACGGCTCTCCTTCCAGCGGGTGACTCAAGCGAGTGGGTGAGCACGAGCCCATAAGGCATCACTTTCGCAGCAAGGCCGATCCCCGGTCAACCGCTCCCCGACCGAATTCTGGTAGACTGGCCCAAATTCCAAAAAGGAGGAAGATCATGCGATCATCCCGCAGAGCGTTCGTGACGGCTTTAGCTACTGGTGCGGCGAGCCTGACTTGCGCGCCGTCGAAACGTAGTGAAGGAGTAACCCGATTTGTTCGCTATCGGCATCAACGCAAGACGTCGTTCGGCATACTGGACGGGGAGACTATCCGCCACATTGAAGGCAGCCTTTTCGGCAGCCGGGCTGAAACGGGGACTACCATTCCCCTCGGGGAGGCCAGGCTGCTTTATCCGGTCCCGCCGCGCAAAGTGCTGGCGTTGGCCGGGAACTATCAGAGCCATCTGGGGGACCAGCCGGCGCCGAAGAATCCGGAGCCCTTTTTCAAGGCCAACACGGCGCTGCTGAGTCCGGAGGCAAACATCGTGTTCCCCCCCGGGGCGCAAGATGTTCACTTCGAAGCGGAGTTAGTGATTGTCATCGGCAAAAGGGCGCGGCGCGTGCCCGAAGAGGAGGCCGCCGACTACATCCTGGGTTACACCTGCGGCAACGACATCAGCGAACGCAATTGGCAGAATGGCTCGCTCGGCGACCAGAAGGACGTACAGTGGTGGCGGGCCAAGGGCAGCGACACGTTTGCGCCCATGGGTCCGGCCATTGCCGCCGGTCTCGACTACGAGAAGTCCCAGATCCAGTTGCGGCTCAACGGGGAAGTCAAGCAGAAGCAGATGCTCTCGGACTTGATTTTCAAACCACCGGCGGTGGTGAGCTTTATTAGCCAACACGTGACCTTGTTTCCCGGGGATGTGATCTATACGGGAACGCCCGGGGAGACGAGTCGCATCCAAGCCGGCGACGTGGTCGAAGTCGAAATCGACGGCATCGGGGTGCTGCGAAACGCCGTAGCCGGGTAAGAGCCGGTGGTCTCGGGCTGCTTTTTCAGCGTTGGGCGCAACCCGGCCCAATCCACGCCGGGAGTTGATCGCCCTGCCCGGAGGTGCGTTCGGAAACGTGCAAACGCCGCCTGAATTCGGTCCATCCGGTCGAGAGAAGGCCCGCGCCCCCAGAAGCTGGCTGCTGGTCCTGCTGTTGATCCTGCTCCTGGGCGCCTGGGTCCGAATCTACGAACTTGACGAGCGAAGTTTCAGCCACGTCGAGAGCTATTTCCCGGGCATTGCATATCCCGACCAGGTCAGCGACCCGACGTCGCGACTGGACTTTTGGAGCAACTTCATATGGGCCCTCAACGACGTCCATGGGCCGCTGTGGTACGTGTTGATGCTCCCTTATGCACAACTTTTCGGCGCCAGTCTCTTTGTCATCCGGCTACAAGCGGTGATCTTCGGGGTGCTCTCGATCGCCCTGATGTACATCCTGGGAACGCGGGTGAAAGACCGGCTCACGGGACTCCTAGCCGCCGCTTTCCTGGCCTTTAACGGCCACCATCTTTTTTGGTCCCAAACCGCCCGCTTTTACGCGATGGCCTGCCTGCTGGCTCTTCTTTCGACATGGCTGCTGCTCCAAAGTGTCAAAACTTCCACGAAGAGCCGCTGGCCGCTGGCGCTCTATCTCGGAATCACCTATGCGGGATTGGCGACCCTGCACTACTTCTGGGCGGTTTTCGTCACCCAGGTGTTATGGGCGCTGCTGATGACGCTGGCCGAGGAAAAACCCTCGCGGTCGTTGCTGCGCTGGCAGGTGCTGCTTTTCATTGCCGCCTCGCCTCTGCTAACCCTGGTCGTCTATCAAGCCCGTCCGATGTTTCTGGGAGACCGGACCCTGACCGCCGTCAAGGGATACCTGACGTTTGGATTCTTGTTCGCGCCTAACCCTATTGATGTCTCCTCAGCGGAATGGTTGATCTGGTTGAGTGCGATCTTGCCTTGGCTGGCTCTCTTGTTGCTCGGAGCCGGCGTTCTTGCCCGCAAGACCAAGATCTCGGCCACGCTAGCCAACGAGCCACGAGCTCCGACGCTTGCTGTCCTGGCCATCGCCACGGTCGCTTCCTGCGTTGTGATTCTATTCGCCATCGACGCCGCCGGAGCGGTTTTCGCTCACAAAACGACTCTATTGCGGCTGACCGTGCTGTTGCCCCTTTCCGCTTTCGCGTTTGCCTGGTCCGTTCGCTTCTTTGCGGGGAGGAGAACGAACCGCTTTTTGTGGATGCGCCGCGTGAGCCTACGCCTCGAACATGATCGGCTTCTGGTACTTCTGTTGGCCACGGTGCCGGTGTTTTTGATCGCTGCCCTTTCCCAACTGGTGCCGTTTTTTGCGCCGCGAGCGATGTTGCTGTTCACTCCCTTCCTGCTGATCTTGCTTGCCTACGGTGTGTCGTGTGTCGCCACAGGGAAGCGGAAAACCTCACTGGTCGGGGCGGGAGTTCTAGTAGTCCTTCTCGGGGTCGCCCACGCGGCAAGCGTCCGTTCGAGCCTCTCCGCTCCCGGTCCCGCCGACTACAAGACCGCTGCGCTGAGTTTGCTGGATGAGCTTCAAGAGTCCGATTGGATCTTTCTCCGCCGCCACTGGGCTACCACGCCCATCTTCTATTACTTAAAAGGAGAGGCCCGCCGTTTCATCGCAGACGACTTCGCCGGCGCCTTCGACCGGCGCCCCGACGCGCGCGCGTGGGTGATCCGTCCGGAATACTTGCCGATGCCGGGACCAATGGAAGATGCCTTGCGAGACCGCTGCCGATCCGACAGTATCGTCGCCCACGGCATTCGGGTGGATCTCTATGACCCCTGCTAGCAGCGGCAGGCAAACGTCGCCTAGCCCGCATTTCTCAGTGCGCCTTTTCGGCGCGGACACCCGGTGGGAGGAAGGAGCCCACCTATTGTAGTTGTCGGTAAGCCCTGTCACAGTCCGGGCCAATTTTCAAAGCGCAAGCGCGGGCTAGCAGCAGATGACCCGTTAGGAGCGGCGATGATCGAAGATCAGGAGCGATTCCAGGCGGCGATCGAGCGCATTGACGCCGCCAACCTTGAAGATCCGAACCGCGAGGTTTGGGAAGGGCAACAGCGCCCCAAAGAGCTTCTCTATGCGCAACGGATGAGTGAGTCTCTGGAGAACCTTGCACCGAACGCTCCCGAGGTCGTCCGTCTGGCGGTCCGAGCACAGCACATCGAGCGATGGAGAATTCCACGAAGCGAATACCCCAAGGACCGCCAGGGCTACCGCCGATGGCGCACTGATCTGGGCCGCTTTCACGCCGACAAAGCGGCGGCGATTCTTCGCCAAGTCGGATATGGCCCCGAAACGGTCGGCCGCGTGCAATCTCTGCTGCAGAAGAAGCAACTCAAGGCCGATCCCGACTGCCAACTGCTCGAGGACGTAATCTGCCTGGTGTTTCTTCGCTACTACTTTGCGGATTTCGCCGAAGAGCACGACGAGGCGAAGCTCATCAACATCCTGCGGCGCACGTGGAAGAAGATGTCACCGCGAGGGCAACGGGCAGCCCTCGATATCAAGCTGCCCGGGCCCCTGCGGACGCTGGTCGAAAAGGCGATCGAAGAGTAGGCGGCGCTCGACCACTGGTGGGCCGCCGCCGCTTCGTTTCTGTGTCGGAGAGGTTCCGCTTCTATCAGCTGGGGGACAAGGTCTGGCGCAGCAACATTCTCGAGCATGCCTACCTGCTGGCGAAGGCCAACGGCGGAGCGGCGGGAGTGGACGGCGTGACGTTTCAGCAGATCGAGTCCGAGGGTCGCCGGGAGTAGTTGCGAAGCTTGCAAGAAGAGTTGCGCTCGAACAGCTACCGGCCTCAGCCGGTGCGACGGGTGAAGATTCGACGACTCATTTCCCGAACCATGCGGGCGTACTTGAACCCTACGTTGAGCGCGGCGAGCAAACGCAACGAAGTAATGGCGGGCCTATTGCGTGCTTCGGCCGTCAGGTGGTGAGAAATGCGGGCTAGTCTCCTGTCGAGGCGCAAGTCCCCGCGGTCATTTCTTAGACCAATGCCTGAATCGGCACTCCGATCTTATCTTTGATAGAATTCGCAATGTTGATTGGGCGGCCAATCGGGGACATGTAGGTTTTTCCCCAGTCTATGCCGAATGCTTTGTAGATGGTCGCAAACACATCGCCCATTGAGGTCATCTCTTCGGCCACGTAAGCCCCTCGCTCGTCGCTCGCACCGACAACTTTTCCACCTTGAATGCCACCGCCTCCCAGCACTAGGGACCAGCAGTGCGGCCAGTGATCTCTTCCGAAGGCCGGGTTGAGATGGGGCGTCCGTCCGAATTCGCCCATGGCGATTACGACAGTCGATTCCAGCAGGCCCCGCTCATCCAGGTCCGTCAACAGTGCCGCGAGAGTCCGATCAAGGAGTGGGACCAGTTTGTCTCGATGCTTCTTGTCGTTCTCGCTGTGTGAATCCCAGGCACTGAAAGGAAAGCCCGCGGCCGTCACGAAACGGCTTCCGGCCTCCACCAAACGTCTTGCCAGCAAGACACTCTGTCCGAAACCATCACGACCATAGAGGTCCCTTGTTTTGTCGGACTCCTTGGAAACATCGAAAGCATCCCTTACCTCGGGCGACAAAATCATTGTCAGAGCTTGCTCGGTAAATGTATCCATATTCGCATACTCTGCAATTTCGACCCGCTCCCTATGAAACTGGTCCCAGGCATGCATAAACGCTCGCCGATTCTCAATTCGCTCTACCGAAAAGCCTTTAGGCAAGCTGAGGTCCGCCACCTCGAAATCTTCTTTGCTCGGATCGGGGACAATCATGGGACTGTATTGGGGTCCGATGAATGCGCTCCCAAAGTACTTTTCATACTGCTTCTCCTTTTCCCACTGCGGAGTTAGAACATGGCGAGGGATGTTGTGCCTGGTTCCCATTTCCTTGGCGATGATCGAGCCAAAACTGGGAAACTGCATGGCCGGGTTGGGCCGATGGCCCGTCAGAGCATAATAGGTTCCCTGTGGGTGATTGTCCTCCTCCGTGTGGATGGAGCGAACGATCGCAATTTTGTTCATCTGCTCGGCCACCCGGGGCAATAACTCGGAAATCTGTATTCCTGGAACGCTCGTTGCAATGGGCCGGAAATTGCTGTTCGCTTTGGGGTCCCAGGTGTCGATATGGCTTGGGCCTCCCTCCAACCAGAGCAGGATGCAGGCCTCGGCTTTTGCCTTGCTTCGGGCTCCGTCGCTCGCGGCCATCACACTCCGAAGCTTCAGGAATTGGCTTAGATGAATCCCCAGAAGACTCAAGCCCCCGACGCGAACAAAATCCCGCCGACGTACGGTCGATTCGGTACATTGCAAACATCCAATTTGTCGCATGTGAACTCCCATTTCCGAATGAGTTTGCAAAATGTCGTGGACAGCGGGTCTGTCCGCACAACACGAGATATCTTCTCAATGCTTGTACGCAAACTCACGGGACGTAATCAGGCCCCACATCAAGTCCTCAAGAGCCCTTCGTCGCGAAGGACTGTTCTGAATCAAACCCCCCAGTACCTTTATTTCTTCTTCCGAGGGAAATCGAGAAAGGCCCGCCAAGCAGAGCTCTTCAATAATCTCTTTGTCGGAAACCCCATTTCTCATCCACCGATCGATCCGACTTCCCTCTTCAGAGAGCTTGTCGGTGTAGGTCGTGCCCACCAGCATGTGGAGGGCTTGCGTCAGGTTCGCGTTTCGGTCGCGTTCGGGAACCATCATCCGATCAGTGCGGCCATACATGTCCAGAAAACGTGACGCGTAACTATCGGTGTCTTTGATATTGATGGCGCGTGCGCCCATCGGATCCTTCCCGCCGGCTCCTGAGGCTCGTGTGAAGGATTCGGGAACTCCGCTGACCGCGGAGATGGCGTCCAACAATACCTCAGCGTCCAAAGCACGCGGCCACGAGCGGGAGTAGTTGATTGTGTCGTCTTCATTGGTCTCGTTCGGGACATTGGACAATTGATACGTCCTGGACTGAACAATCGTCCGCATCAAATGCTTCAGGTCATGCTTGTTCTGTCTGAAGTCGTCGGCTAACGCCTCGAGCAACTCGGGATGCGTGGCAGGATCCGTCGACCTGAAGTCGTCGACCGGATCCACGATGCCCCTGCCGAAGAAGTAACTCCACATCCGGTTAACCGCCGCTTCGGCAAAGTAGGGATGCCGTGTTATCCAGTTGGCGAGTTCCATGCGCAGATCAGCTGATTCGGCGTCCGGCAGAACTTTTCCATCGAGGAACGCGGGCTTGACCGCAACTTTCGTTCTGGGATGCAGCATGGGCCGGGCCGGGCCCGTCGTACCCCCCTTGGCGAAGCCTCCGCCGGGGACGTCCGCAAGCACTCCCCCAATACGGGACAAGCCACCAAAGAAAGCCGCTAATCCCCAAAACTGGTTCTGAGACCAAGTTTCGTAGGGATGATTGTGACATTGGGCGCAATCCAGCCTTCGCCCCATAAAGACTCGGATCTGCTCGGCCATATTGTCATACGGCTGAAACTCACCGGGCATGTAATGGGCAGCGGGGCCGACCGTTCCCTGAGCCGCCACTCGTTCGATGGCGATCTGGTCGTAGGGTTTATTTTTCTCAATGCTATCGCGAATCCACGTCCAATATGGATGTGCCTTGTTCGGGCTGAAACCCGCCGCGTAAAGCGCCACGCGAAAGAGATCTGAAAAGCGAAACGTCCAGTAATCCACATACTCGGGAGAATGCAAGAGGATCTCGATCAGCTTCTCGCGCTTTTGGGGATCACCGCTGGCCAGAAATTCTCGAACCCGATCAGGCGGAGGAAGAGTTCCCGCGAGGTCCAGGCAGACTCTGCGCACAAACTCACTGTCGCTGGAGATCTCCGAGGGGACGATGTGGAACTTGCGCAGTTTCGCAAAGACATGGTCATCGATAAAATTATTCCGCGGCGCGCTCGGATAGTCCGCGATCGGTTCGGCAACGACGCCAACTCGGGCACTGACCGTAAACTCCGGGGCGCGAATGATGACGGAAGTCTCCCCCCTCTTGACGGCTTCCACCAGTCCTTCCGAGCTGACTTTGACCACCTCTGCATTGTTTGTTGAGTACATCACCTGGTCGCTGAAGTCTTCCCTTCGTCCATTTGAAAACTCGGCCGTTACGAGGAGGTGTTGTTTTCCGTTCGAGTCCAAAATAAATTCCGTGGGAAAGACCTGAAGGCCGGTAATCTTGGCCGATTCCCCTCCCTCTACGCCAAACGAAGCGCCGCTCCGAATCCAGTTGAGAATTGTTTCGTAGTCGACGGAGCCTACGGGCAGAACCTGACCCCCTCCATGAGGTACAGTAAACGCTGGCTTTTGCAGGAGCAAGCTGTTTTCCGGCTCTTCTAAATCAATGCGCGGTATTCTCTCTCCACCGGGCTCCGCTGTCAGGACCTGATAGGCGCCTCCTTCGATGATCCATTGATAGTCATCGCGCGGATGGAGCGCATTCATAGAGAGCTTGAAGCCTCCCTTACCCTTTACGCTGCCGTGACAATGACTATCGCTACAGCCCTTCTTGGTAAAGATTCCGCCAATGTCCCGGCCGAAGCTGAAAGGCCGTTTTTCGTCGGAACCCTTGATCCGGACCTTGGCTCGAACGGCCCGACCGGAGACCTCAGCTTCGAGAAAAGTTTCGCCATCCGCAAGAGCCACGACCCGCCCATGGGGGGAAACCTCAGCCAGTTTCGGGTTGGAAATCGTGAAGCTGCTCCTCGCCGTCAGGTCTCGCTCCATGCCGTCAGCGAACCTTCCTATTACGAGGAACCGCTGCGAGGCATTACTGCCCCAAAGGTCCACCTCGCTGGGCGCCAATTGAATCGATATGGTCTTGGACGCGTCCCGCCCATTGGTAAGGTTTTCCTTTGCCGCGCCCGTCTGGACGGCAGCCTTTGGGGTGGTCTGCGCGGTCACTTGTTTTTTCGGCGCATTCGCCGCCGAAGCCACCCCGGCCATCGCGACCGCGATCTGAAAGGTCCATATCCAAGTTAGAGATCGCCCTAGCAGCCCGTGGTAGAAGTGATCTCGGGCAAAAAATGGGGACTGCCACCCGATTTTCGTTCGTCGAAGTGCTTTGTTTCTAAGAAAACTGGACTGCCAAAAATCGGTGGCTGTACCCATTTTTTGTGTCATTGGACTTTCACCACGGGCTGCTAGTGCCGAATCGCTAAGACTCACGCTCTTCACCATTGCGTCACGCTTACCTGTACTTTTTACCCCTAGCACCCCCATTCATTGCCCATTTCCATCGCATGCTGACGGGACCGGGGCGTCCGGTGCTTGCAGGATTGATCTCTTTATGTGAGCCGCTTCGCTCGCTACTCCCTCAGGGGTGAAGATGGAAAACCTTGTTCATGATCTTCCACTCCCCGTCGACTTTTAGCAGCGTGAACAAGTCGGTAAACCGGTGACCGGTCCAGTTGTCGAGTTCAAGCCGCACGGTGGCGACCGTGTCAACCAGGTCGATGCTGGCGATCCGGGCTTGGATCCCCGTCGCGGGACCGTTCTCGTCATTCCAGGTAAAGAGCTGCTGGATGGGGCCGGCGAACAGGTCGGCACCGACATAACCGAAGATCGTCGCGTCCTTGTGGAAGGCGGGTTTCATGTCGTCGCCTCTGCCCGACTTGGCGCCATCGATGTAGTGCTGGACGACCTTGGCGATCACGTCATACTCGCTCACGTTCGTAGGTGCATTACTCATAGGTCTCACTCCTCACTTAGTGTCGTATACATTTTGTTCATTTCCTCCCAGGTCGAACGCGTCCCGACCTCACGGCAGCAAGGTAGCTTGGGGCAAAACCTTCCGGCCCAGGCTGGAGGGCGGACTCTTTAGCACCATGATCAGAAATTCCTGGACCTGAAAAACCCGCCCCGGTTTCCCTTGTACGACGGGTTGTGCTGTAAGAATCGCCGCATGGGGCAACGGCGTCGCCGGCGCGTCCTCATGGGCATATAACATTAAAGTCGCACTTTGCTTGCGCGGAACAAACCGTTCCGGATGAACCTTTGCAAACGCCGGCCCTTGTGAGGCTTCTACATCGACAGCCGGCAGGCAAACAACACCGGAGGGAAGATTCTGTACCGATATTATCACTTGTCCGTCAAACTCTTCTTCTTGCCCTACACGTACGGTGAGCTTCTTCGCTTCACCCGCAAATAAGTTGAGCGCCCGTTTGGCGTCGTTTTGCGTATCCTCAACCTCGACCAAATTCACGTCTCCGACATGTGGAATCTGCGGCCGCACCAGCAGACGGTAAACAAACTTGGCAGAACCCGTATGCGGGGTCAGGTCTCGAATCTTGAGAATGAACTCACCCTCCTGCTCAAACGTGTAGATGCACTTGGACTCCAAGGACTGAAGCCAGTCGTCCCCATCCCCTCCTATTTGCTGGTACACGTTGTTTAGCACCGTTTGACCAAGAGCATCTAGAACTTCCAAGTGTGGGTTGAAAGCCGGCGGCGCCTCCTGGAGAGTGGCCATCTCGAACGCCAGCGCCTGCCCCGCCGTGACCTGAATTCGATAACTGTCGGAGTCCCCCGGCCGATCGATCGTGCCTTCAAGAATGACGGGAAGTTCAACGCTCAACGCCTCCGTCGCCGTATCGTTAGGCTCGTGTTCCTTGACTACGGGAACGATAGGGACCGGAGACGCTCCATCTAGGATCTCGGGAACAGGAGTTCTCGACGCTGACCCTTTCTCAGGACTCGATGAATCGCTTACATCGTTCCCCGCCTGACTATCTTTCTTGCTCACACGGACGGTCCTGGACCAAAGTTCCCGCAGGCGGTCCGGCTCGATGCTACGGGAAAATCCTCGCTCCTCCCACTCCTGGGGCTCGCCATGCGCCCACTTGGCCGCGCCCCCCTGTTTCCATGGGGAAACCGCCTGCTTCGCGCTCTCCACAATCCGCAGTTGATAGGAGAAGTCAGACCCGCCCAGTCCAAGAAGAGCTCCGGCTGCGACGATGTAACGGCCACCCTTCTTGAACCGATGGTTCAGGTTGGCGGTAGAGACTTGGCCCAGGTTTACACCATGGTTGCCGTACGCGTCGGCGCCGGCCAAGCGGATCAGCCGGTGCGCGTCCAGCCAGCTTCCGGAGGGCTCCAACACCGTGATTCCGGGATCGAAACCAGCTCCGCTGGAAACCATTTCAAAATGCAACTCATGATCTCCAGGAACCTCCACGGCAAAGTGATCGACTTCACCCTCTTTGCTTATCCGTCCGCTTACCACTGCCGGCCAGCTGACTTCCTGAGTCTCGGCGGGAACCCCCAAAGCGGTCTGGTTTTCCAGGACCACAGGCTCGCGATGGACGAATAGAGCGAAACTGTTGGAAACGCCGCGAGAGGCAATGAGCCGAACCTTGTGAGCTCCCACAAGCGCGTCCGCATGAGCACCCAGTTCGAGCAGAACGCGCTGGCCCTCGCGCGTCGCTTTAGGGGAGCTTTCAGAACCGTCCTTTCGGGCATCTAAATTGATGGTTTCCACACTCTTCACCGAGCCGTACAGTTCTTTACAGTCGAACCAAACGGCATGAGCTCCGTGCAGGAAACGTCCCCGAAGTTCAGCTTGCCAGACTTTGCCCCGTTCTCCAGCGAGTGGAAACATGGACAAAATCTCCGGATCGGAAGCTTCGGCCTCGGGCTGCTGGGCCCAAAGCAGTAGGCTTCCTAAACCGAGAAGGAACCCAACACTAGAAAAAACGACTATGCGACGTAACACCGGTCGTTCTCTTTCCTCGCTATCAAATCCATTGTATCTGGACTTGCCCCGCCCCAGCGCCGGCCCCATTCAACCGCCCGGCTATCAATACGGATTTCCGTTTTGGCGTCCCGGCACGGTTAGGGTAGCGCAGCCTGAGCGGCGATGCAACGGTTCTCTGCCTTCCTGTGTTCAACCCTCCCTTTAGGCCCGCAGCCTGAGCGGGACGGTTCTCTGCCTTCCGTCACACACGGCGCGATGGTCGCGTCCGAACTCGCTCCACACCTCAACCCCTTGCCGGAACCACCGCCCCAGCCAGCGCCCGGTAAGCCGTCCGTCGACCCTTTGCCCGATACGGCACCCAACACGCCCACCGCGGACGGTGCTCACGTGGCCTAGCTACTTTCCGGCGCAAAATACGAGTACCGCTCGGGGCGGGGACTGTCACCAATTTCGCGCCTTCAAAGAATCAACAACTTACGGGCGCATTCGGACGCGAAATTGGCTGACTGTACCCAGGCGCCACGCAGTTTCTCCTTTTTGCGCCGGAAAGTAGCTAGGATGCGGGGCAGATAACCTGGGCAACCTGTGGCGGCGGTTGGGATTGTCGAGTCGGGTCAAAAGCTGGTCCCTGACGAGCTTGCAGCAGCGGTTGATTAAGACGGGTGACCGGCTGGTCAAGCATGCCCGCTACTCCTGGTTGCTCTTGGCCGAGGGTCATCTCAACCCCAAGTTGTTTGGAGACATGTGAGCCCGCTTTTCTCACCAGGTGGCGAAAAATGGGGACTGCCACCAATTCGCTTCCCGTGATGACCCAAGAAACAAAGCACTTAGCCTGAGGCGAATTGGCTGGCTGTACCCGATTTTTCAGGTGGTGAGACGACGTGCGTGAGCGGCCCGTCAGTACAAGGCGCGCGCCGCTCGGCGAGCGGAGGCGTACTCAAACACTTACGTTGAGCACGTTGGACCAACTGGGACTAATCGGAGCCGCGGGCGAGAGCCTGCGGTCAAGGCGTCGTGTCAAACCGGTTCTCGCGTGAACACGCGGCGCCCGAGGTCAGCAACCTCAGTTGGCCACGACCACGCGCGTGGTGCTGGCCATCGGGATGGTGCTGCCGGCGATCACCAGGCCCCCCGTTATCAGCCGGAACGGCTAGCTGATTTTGACCTCCACGATGTCACCGCGCTCGGCAAGGGCCGGGTTGGTGCCGGGAACGTCGTCATCCGGGTTCAAAAGCACACTTACGTCGAGGTCCGACAGGTCGAGGCCCGTAGCGGCGGTTGTGACCACTGCCCTGAACTCCGCACGGGTGGGATGCCTTCGGCTCCCCTTAGTCGAAAGGGGGGGACTGGAATTTGAGCTCTTCGTTGGGGCGAGTCCAACGGCGCACTCTGTCTCAGTTCGCCGCCAGCGTGCGTGTGGTGCTGCTCATCGGGATGGTGTTGTCGGCGACCAGCAAAGACCCCGTCACGAACTGAAAGGGGTAGGTCACCGTCAGCGCAATGATGTCGCCGCGCTCGACCCCGGACGGGTCGTCTACTACGTCGCCCCATGACCCGGTCAAGCCGATCTTGCTGCTTTCCAAACCCGTAGCGTGTCTTTCGACTACCGCCCGGACATCGGCCAGGGTGGTAGGATCCAAACTCCCGCGGACCATGCAATAACGTCCCGCCTGACGCGTTGCGTGGATAACCGTCGTGTAGGTCCAGATGGCCCGCCCGAACTCCATGAGGGCCACCACTACAGTCACAAACAAAATAAAGACCAAGGCAAACTCTACGATAGCGTTGCCTCGCTCACCGTTCCGCTTGATATCGCGTCGTTTAACCATCCACTCCCCCTATTGCGCCCTGATGAAGGTTTCCTTTGCGACCACCACCGGGTTGGGAATGCCCGGCCACGGAATCATCGGTTCAAACGTTTGCTGCACGAGAGTGCGGGAATAAAGGCGCGGCAGTCCATAGCCTGGGCAGAACCCTTCCTGGCAATCGACCTCGACTCCGTCCGGGCAGTCACAGTAGATCGAAGAGGTCGAGCTGACGCCTTCCAAGTCGCCCGCATCGAGCTCGGCTAAGTGGTTGATCTGCGTGTGTCCCACGGAGTAGACGTTGCTCTGACTACCGAACAAGGAGCCGACTTCGGAGGAGTTGATGACTGTGATGGCGTGATAAAGCACGCGCGCAAAGTCGGCCGCTCCGGCCATCATGAGCATCAGTAGGGGCGCGAGGAGAGCAAACTCGATCATGACGCTTCCCTTCCGCCTTTTTCGATCTACCTTGGTCTGTCGGCTAATCATGATTTCCTCCAAGCGTGCCGCGTTTGCGGCGGAACCTGCCCACTCATTCCACCAGGGTGGGCTTCATCGTCGGCGGCGAGATGAGGTTACTGCCCCCCGCGACGCTTTTCGCCAGGTAGTTTCCGCGAACGGTGATGGTGTCGGCAATCAAAAAAGTCCAGGGAGACAGCGTTGACGCACTGCCCTGCAGATCGATGTGAACCGATGGGAAGTAGAGCGCTCCCTCGTAGACCGAATCGGCTGATCCGCGGATCTCGTAAAAAGGGTCCGTAGTCGGGTCCGGTGCTTCCCGGTCATTGAAAAACAAAATTCCTTCGTAATCTCCGGAAGTCTTCGCGTGAAGATCAACATGGACGTCGCCGCCAATATTGACGGGGCCGAATTTTCCCGAGGAGGCCGCGGGGGTTAACGAGTTGTAAACCCGCATTTCCAATTTGATTCAGACCTCTCGACCTTCCGGCGGCCTTGAGCGTCTTTATTCATAGGGGCTAGAGCCCGATGAGGACGCCAGGGAGGCCAACACCCAATGGGTGAAAAACAAACCAAGCCATTCCAGCTAAGTTTCAACGGCTCGTTGAAAGTCGATTTCCAGGGATCGCACGTCACTTCCGACGGTGGCCTGATTTTGGTTCGCGAACTGGACGAACGGCTCGGTCTCGGAGAACTGATTGACGAGCATCTCAGCGACTCCCGGCAAGGCACAAACAAGCAGTTCACGCTCGCTGATCTGTTGCGGCAGTCGATCTACAGCCGCTTGGCAGGCTACGAGGACGTCAACGACGCCGTCCGCGTGGCGGCTGACCCGACGTTTCGCTTGATCGGCTCGCAGAAGATCTGGGATCGCGGTGCGGCCTTGACCTCGACGCTGCACGGCTTCGAGACGGAGATGCTGGCGAGCGAAGAGAACCTGCTGGGGCTGATGGCGCTGAACCGAGAGCTGGTCGGGCAAGCGGAGGCGTTCGACGACTCCGCGCGGGTCGTTCTGGACATGGACTCCACCGAGAGTCCGGTCCATGGCCAACAGGAAGGCAGTGCCTACAACGGACACTTCGAGTCGGTCTGCTACCACCCGTTGCTTTTGTTCAACCAGCATGGTGATTGTTTGGCGGCGAAGCTGCGTCCAGGCAACGCGCACAGCTCTGAGGACTGGGATGAGCTATTGTTGCCGGAGATCGAGCGCCAACAGGCTGCGGGCAAGCAGGTCGCCTTCCGGGCCGACGCGGCCTTTGCCAAGCCGGAAGTTTATGAGGCTTCGGAGGAACGCGGCGTGCAGTACGCCATCCGCATTCCGGCCAACAGGAGCTTGGAGTTAGAGATCGAAGACATCCTGTTTCGTCCGCCGGGGAGGCCCGGCCGCAAGCCGCTAGTGCGCTACAAGAGCTTTCGCTATCAGGCGGAGAGCTGGAAGAAGCCGAGACGAGTTGTCGCCAAGGTCGAGCACCACCAGGGCGAGCTGTTCGCGCGCGTCGGTTTTATCGTGACGAACATGAGCTTGCCAAGCCGGTCGGTGGTGCGTTTCTACAACCAGCGCGGCACGGCGGAGCAGTGGATCAAAGAAGGTAAGCAGGCCACGCACTGGACGCGGCTGTCGTGCCACCGTTTTCGGGCCAACGAAGTGCGCTTGCAGTTGAGTGTGCTGGCTTATAACCTGGGCAACTTGTGGCGGCGGCTGGGACTGCCACCAAGGATCAAGAGCTGGTCGCTGACGAGCTTACAGCAGCGGTTAGTGAAGACGGGCGGTCGATTGATCAAGCACGCGCGCTATTACTGGCTGCTCCTGGCCGAGGGGTATCTGAACCGCAGGCTGTTCGGCGACATGCTGCGTCGGATCTGGGCGCTGCCTGTGCCGGGTGGTTAGGGCCGTCCCGTTCGGGTAGGAAATCTGGGCGTTGAGGAAGGAGGGTCGGAGGGGTGTCTGCGAAATTGACTTCGCAGCGACGGATCAGCCCCCATGAGGGGCAAGAAGGGGGCTCGATCGGTTCCGCCTCAGCCGCCGCCTCTTTCGGGTGGAGAAATGGTTGCGCTTCGCCGGGTGAGGGTGTAGACTCGTGCCGTCAGAGGAGCCAAATCGGAAATCCTGGCTAAGACGTTGGAAAACAAGTTCCATAAAAACCGCAAAGTGGTGTGACGGGCCACGCCGGCCGCCTGTCTTAGAGACAATGTGGCGCGTTGTAGAACGCAAATAGGAGCAAAAAGAACTCACGAAGGCCCTGAAACCGCAGAGGAAGTTACGACCGTGGTTTTTGAGCTGCTGAAGAAGGTGGGCAAGACCCCGCTCAAGATGTCCAAGGAGGCCGTCGGGTTTGTCGCCAATCGGCTCCAGGCAGCGATGTTTCGGGAAGCCCTCTCGCGGGTGCTGATTGATGCCGCGAAACGAGAGTCGGAGAAATCGTGATCCAAGGTGTGAGAGGAGCGAGCGCCCGCAAAAGGGGCCGCCACCTCCGAGATAGCAGCAACCCGCTGTTCGACGAAAGTGCCCGGAACGGGCTTTTCCGCGATGCGGCGGGGTCCCCAACAGACTCTCCAGCCCGCTTTCTCACCACGTGGCGAGGCGCAGTGCGTGAGAAGGCCGTCAGGACCAGGCACGGGCAGCTCAGTGCCCCGTTTCTTGAATAATGCGGGCCTACTTGAACAGTGCGTTGAGCACGGTGAGCAAGCGCAACGAAGTCATGGCGGGCCTATCCGTGTGCTTCGGCCGTCAGGTGTTGAGAAATGCGGGCTAGGAGCCTGTCCCACAGAAAATTTTCGATACCACACCTAGACATGAGGGATAAGAGTTGCACAAGATATTGTGGTCAAAAGGGCCAAATTTCGTTCTGTGAGACAGGCTCCTAGCGTTGCGCCAACCCTGGAAACCGATCACCCGGTCGGAGCCGACTTGGCGCCGAGCCGTTTGTCACACCGGCGCCAGTGCGTGGATATCGCTGGCGACATCCACCACCGCCGGACGGCCCGACGCTAAGGCTCGATTGAGCGCCGGTCTGATCCCTTCCGGTGTCTCCACCCTTTGTCCAAAGCAGCCCATCGCTCGCGTGATGGCAGCCAAATCCAGATCCTCGAACTGCCACATTTCAAAGCCGGCGGTTTGTTGGCCACCGTAAGCCTGGTTGAAGATGTGCGTTTCTTGGTTGAGCGAGCGATTGTTGTTGACCACGATGACGGTATTGATCCCATACCGGGCGGCGGTCTCCAATTCGGCCAGATGATAGTAGAACCCGCCATCTCCGGTGAAGCAAATGACGGGGCGGTCCGGCTGGGCGTATTTCGCCCCCAGCGACGCCGGGAGCGCCCATCCTAGAGAACCCGCCGCGCGCAGAAAGGTCTGCCCTGACCGCAGCTCGATGTGAGCCCCCGTCCAGTAGCTCGCGTGGCCGGTATCCGACAATAGAATGGCGTCCGCGGGCAGGAACGCTTCGACCTCCTTGGCGATTCGCTCCGGGCGCAGGGGCGCGGCCTCCGCGTTCCGAAGGGCTTCGACCTCCGACCGCCAGTTGTCCACAAATCGGGCGGCTTGGTCGAGCCACTCTTGGTTCGGCTCCCGGGGACTCAACACTTCGATGAGCTTCCGAAGCGTTGCCTTGGCGTCGCCGCATAACGACGCAACGTTAGGATAGTTGCGCCCTAGCTCCTCGGGCGCGATGTCCAGTTGCATCACAGAGGCGCCTTTGGGCGGAACCCGCCAGCTATCGGTGACTTGGCTCCCGGTGTGGCTTCCCACGTAGAAGACCAGGTCGGCTTCGCAGACAACCTCGTTCGCGCACCTCCGCGAATACCAGGTAAAACATCACCCCATGCCCGATCAGGTTGGGGGTCCCCGCCGCTATCATGCCGCCACCGTCGATGAAGTAAATTCCAGGAGCGAAGTTCACCGTGAGGGTCTCCGGGCCCTCGATGTTAATGCCTCCGAGGTAGCGACCGGGCTGCAGGAAATACTCTCCCGTACCTTGAATGACCAAGTTCGTCTTTTCAACCGCTTCAGGAACGGGCGGAGGTTCGAGGTAAGCCAATGGATCTATAATCGGCGGCACATTGTGGACGGGAGACGGGTTAACACACTGGGCATTGCCCAATATGCTGGAGTTTCCGCTGACGGCCACCTCCGTGGCGTTAATGCAGGCGACACCCTCTACCAGGATGCCTTCCGGGTCGGTGGAGTTCACCATGACCCCGCAGTCGGCTTGCAGGTTCGATGTTCCGGGCACGGTTAGCGCCCCCTTTACGGTCGGATTCAAAGCGATAATGCACGGATGGGCGTTCAAAGGAACGGCGCCAGCCACGGCGCGGGATCGAATCGTGGACGATCCGGCGCCAACAATTTGCAAGAAATAGGATGGGACCGCGTCTTCGATGATCACTTCCACAAACCCCGATTCGGAACAGGTGGCATCATCATCTGTCGGGATGTTCCCGCCGCTTAGGGGCGGGCAATTGACCGTCACCGTTATGTCCGGGTCCGCGTCATCATAGCCGTTAAGGGCTGTGTCGTTCTTCACGGCGGAGGTAACCAAGTCGGAATGCCGCCGATAGAGTTCCTGTGCTCCGCCCATCGCGCCGGCGTCGGCGGCCGCTTGCATGCGACGTTTGTACTGGTAGACGTGGCCAATATCGAGTGCCAACCCCAGAAAAGCCACCAGAAACGGGAATGTTAACGCCACGATAACGGCGATCACTCCAGATCGGTTGCTGCCGGCCTGCCTGATCGCGTCCCAACGTCGCGGTTTGTCTCTCGGGATGTCCATAGCGAACCTCGATTGCTTATCTAATGTACCAGTACTCTCATTGGATCGTATCGGTACTAATAATTCTTTTCAATACGACAACGGCCGTAGATTTAATACTACTTTAAGCATATGCTGTTCGAGACCAACAGCGCCGCAGTCCCACAGTCGCTAAGCAATTCTGCGGCGTATCTATCCTCTCTTGTCGGCTAGCGCCTACGATCGCACCGCACGGGCCAAGTTCGGCGATCGCGCCGCAGAAACGTCCTCCCGTGAATCTAGAACGTCGTGCAACTGAGTACGGTCTAGATAAGCGGCTAAGCATAGGGATATTGTTGATGGTAAGTTTGTTGCGCACGAGGGGACAATCAGGAGTTATGCTGGCTTCCGATAGAACTTAGCTCCTACTTCTCGTTGGTCGTTGCCCCTACACCTAATCAGTTGGGGGGCACAGCGTGCTGTGCCCGGCCGCACTCCAACGCCCCGGGCCTGTCCCTGCGCTTCGGATTCCGTTCGTCGCCGAATGAGGCCGGCTCGGCTGGTGGGATGTGCGGGCGGGCCACGGACAGGCCGTACGCCATGACCGCTTGCTTGCGCTCGCGGCTCCGATTCGCTCGCCGTCAAGGCTGTGCGTGAGCAGGAAGCTGAGCCTGGAACGCCAGTGACAGGCCGGATCTCCGCAACGACCGGGGCGCCCTGACCGGGGGCGAAAACCCTCCGGGCGTCGACAGCAGAGCTGCGGGCGGAAGCCCGCGGTCAAGGCTACGAATGACCTCGTCGATGCGACAAACCCGTTGTGGCCACGAGGCCTCGACCGCCCCCTTCCGGGCGCGGCTCGGTTCGGACATGCCCCGCCTCAAGCCACACCTTTTCGGGACCAACCGGGACTTAACAGAGCCGCAGGCGAGAGCCTGCGGTCAAGGCTACGAATGACCTCGGTTGCCGGCAGAAGGCCTTGGCAATCACGAGGCCTCGACCGCCCCCTTCCGGGTGCGGCTCGGTTCGGACATGCCCCGCCTCAAGCCGCACCTTTTCGGGACCAACCGGGACTTAACAGAGCCGCGGGCGGAAGCCCGCGGTCAAGGCTGCGAATGACCTCGTCGATGCGACAAACCCGTTGTGGTCACGAGGCCTCGACCGCCCCCTTCCGGGCGCGGCTCGGTTCGGACATGCCCCGCCTCAAGCCGCACCTTTTCGGGACCAACCGGGACTTAACAGAGCCGCAGGCGAGAGCCTGCGGTCAAGGCTACGAATGACCTCGGTTGCCGGCAGAAGGCCTTGGCAATCACGAGGCCTCGACCGCCCCCTTCCGGGCGCTGAGTCCCATTCGATCACCTAAACAGCCCGTGGCAAAAGTCGTTCAGGAACGAAAAATGGGGACTGCCACCAATTCGCCCCCCGCCATGGCCTTAGAAAAAAAGCACGTAGCCTGGGTGGCTGGGTACAGTCAGCCAATTTCGCGTCCGAATGCGCCCGTAAGTTGTTGATTCTTTGAAGGCGTGAAATTGGTGACAGTCCCCGCCCCGAGCGGTACTCGTATTTTGCGCCGGAAAGTAGCTAGGAGTCTGTCCCACAGAAAAATTTCGGTGCTCTATCTGGACAATCGCTACAGAAGAACCAAGATATATTGGGGTGAAAACGGAAAGATTTCGTTCTGTGGGGCTAGCCGGCCAGGTCCGCGAAAATCACACCCACGGGGATGCTCAAGCCCGGCAGCACTTCGGGATCGGAGACGTGTTGGTCTGCCGCAAACTCCTGTCGCTCGCCACTCTTGCGGTATACCATGACGTTTTTTGTCACCGGATAGACCACCCAGACAAGAGGCGTTCCCGCGGCCAGGTACTGATGGACCTTGCGGTCAAGGTCGCCGGCCGAGTCCGACGGCGAGACGACTTCCACGGCTAAGTCAGGAGGGACGGCTAAAGCGCCGCCTTGAATCACCGGCGCCCCGCGCGCTGCCGCCTTGCGAATCAGAAACACGTCGGGGATCCGCATCGTATCAGCGGCCAGAGCGAATCCGGATCCCTGGGCCACGATGAATTCTGCCCCGGTCTTTTCGACGAAGACCTTGAGTAGATAGGTGATCGTTGCCACGATCACCGCATGCGGAAAGCTCGGTGCGGACATCTCGATAATTCGGCCCTCATCCAGTTCTCGGATCAGACCCTCGCGATCCGGCAGCTCCGAAAACTCCTCGACGGTCAACAGTGTTTGCGTTGCCATGACGTCCTTACCCATTCATTCTATCAGCGCGGAACACCTACACACTCGGTCGAAATGATCGCAGGCGCAAACTGTTCGTCACGACCGAAACACTCGAAAAAGCCATTGCCGCGGAAGCCAGGATCGGCGACAGTAGCCACCCTGTCCAAGGGTAGAGAACCCCCGCGGCGATGGGGATGCCGATCGCGTTGTAGGCGAACGCCCAGAACAGGTTCTGACGAATGGTGCGCAACGTCTTGCGGGAAAGCTCGATGGCCGCGGCGATCCCTCCGAGCTCGTTGCCCAGCAGTACGATATCAGCGCTTTCGATGGCCACATCCGTTCCCGCGCCGATGGCGATGCCGAGGTCGGCTTGGGCCAGCGCGGGAGCATCGTTGATGCCGTCGCCGACCATGGCCACGAACCGGCCTTCCGACTGTAGCTTCTCCACCTCTTGCGCCTTGCGGTCCGGCAGGACTTCGGCCAGCACGTCGTCGATACCTACTTGAAGGGCCACCGCCTCAGCCGTTGGGCGATTGTCGCCGCTCATCATCGCCACTTGCAGTCCCATTTGTTTGAGTTTGCCGATGGTTTCGCGCGCCCCTGGCTTGGCCGTGTCGGCTACGGCGATAACTCCCGCTAGAGCGCCGTCCCGCGCGGCGAGGATCACCGTTTTGCCGTCCTCGGCCGCCCGCTGCCCAACCCCGTCAGCCGCTGCGGTCGCCACCCCGCGGCGGCGCAAGAAGGCGTTGCTCCCCACCAGCCATCTCTCTCCGTTTAGACGGGCCTCGACCCCTTGGCCGGGAATCGCCTGGAACTCTTGGGGACTCTCCACTGTTAACCCGCGCTTCTCCATCTCCCGAACGATCGCCTCGCCCAGTGGGTGCTCGGACTGGCGTTCAATCGCGGCAACCGCAACAAGAAGAGCGGCTTCGGAAACCGCGTTTAGCGGGATGACATCAGTCACCCTGGGCCGGCCTGTCGTTATGGTTCCCGTCTTGTCGAAAACGATCGCTCCGATCTTGTGGGAAATCTCGAGAGCCGCTCCGTTTCTGATGAGGATGCCGTTTTCGGCGGCGCGGCCGATGCCCACCATGACGGCCGTCGGAGTGGCCAAGCCCATCGCGCACGGGCAGGCGATAATCAGCACGGCTACCGCGTTGAGCACGGCCAGCCGCAACCGTTCATCCGGCGGCGACAGCAAGAACCACGCGGCGAACGTAATCACAGCGATGCCGATGACGATGGGAGTGAAGTAGCCGCTGATCACATCCGCCAGCCGCGCAATGGGCGCCTTCGACTGCTGCGCCTTGCGGACTAGCTCGATAATCTGCGCTAGGATCGTCTCGCTGCCCACCTTCCGCGCTTCGAAGCGAAAGCTGCCGGCGCGGTTCAGTGTTCCGCCGAAGACTTGGCCGCCGGCCGCTTTTTCAACCGGAATACTCTCGCCGGTCAGCATCGACTCGTCGATACTCGAGCGGCCCTCGAGCACGGCGCCGTCCACCGGGATTTTCTCTCCCGGGCGGACGATGACAACGTCTCCGACCCGCACCTGCTCGATCGGCAGGTCTGCTTCGACGTTATCTCGAACGACGCGGGCGGTTCTTGGCTGCAAGCCCATCAAGCTGCGAATGGCCGATGAGGTTCGGCCCCGCGCACGCGCTTCGAGCATGCGGCCGAGAAGGATCAGCGTGATGATGGCGGCCGCGGTCTCAAAGTAAACCGGAGCGTGGCGGCCCGCGGCGCCGGGCCCCAGAACGAGCCCCGGCGCCACGGTAGCGACCGTCGAGTAGAGAAACGCGGAGCCGGTACCCACGGCGATCAGCGTATTCATGTCCGAAACTCGGTGGCGCGCCGCAGCCCACGCCGCCCGATAGAACTGGCTGCCTCCGTAGAAGACCACCGGAAGAGTCAGCAGCAACTGCACCCAGTTGATGCCGCGAAATGCGATCGTTCCATGAGACATCGCCAGCACCAACAAGGGTGCCGTGAACAGGCCGGAGACGAGGAGTTTCCGCCTCCACCGGCGCGATTCCGATTCTTCGTCAGTTCCGTCCGGAAGCCGGGCGCCGGTCTCCCGAGCTTGGTACCCGGCTTCCTCGATGGCTTCGCGAAGCTCTGCTGGGCCTGTCCTGCTGGGATCAAACTCAACGGCCGCCGTACCGGTGGCCAGGTTCACCTCGGCGTCGGCGACTCCGGAAATTGAGTTCAGCCTCTTTTCGATGGTGTGAACGCAGCCGGCACAGGTCATTCCGCTGATCGTCAGCTCGGCTGTTTCGGCCGTCGGCGCGGTTGTCGGCGCCGGGGCGATGCCGACCAGCCCCGCGGCCGGTATCGATTGTGGGGCGCGGGCCAGCGGCTTGGGGGAAGCGCCGCTAGACGTAGCGACCGATAACTCCCGGTCGAGCGCAACGCGATCCCCGTTCCCCGACGTCGCGGCGGCGGCCTCGTAACCGGCGGCCCGCACCGCTTCTCGCAGGTCCCGCACTTGAACCTCGGCCGGATCGACCGTAACGTTGGCTTCGCCGCTCGCTAGATGAACCTCGACGCCGCTGACGCCCCGGACCGACGCAAGCCGACCCTTCACCGTTTGCACGCACCCGTCGCAAGTCATGCCCTTGATCTTGAGGAAGATCGTTTCGAGGTTTGGCTTTTCCATGGTCATCGTGGGCTGCGCTGCGATTTCTTCCGCTTGCCCTTCGCCGCCCTGTTGGGCGGATGGAGCGAAGCCGGCTTCAGACCTTCGATCAGTCCGCAGACGATACCGTCTTTTTCGCCCTCCCGCTCCCAGGCTTCTATGGTTTCTCGCAGTTCCTTCCGGTAGCGCTTGAGTTCGGCTATCCTTTGCTCCAGCTCGGCGAGACGGCCGGCAGCCAACCGCCGAACCTCCGCGCAAGGACGTTTGCCGGTCCGGGCCTCGGCGATGATGCGTCCGATTTCGTCGAGACTGAATCCCACCGCCTGCGCCTTCTTGATGAAAGACAGTCGCTCAAAGATCGACGGATCGTAGAGCCGGTATCCGGCGGGCGTGCGGGCGGCCGGTTGGATCAGACCGCGGTTCTCGTAAAACCGGAGTGACTCTACACCCATCCCGGATTGGCGGGCGACCTCCCCAATTCTAAGATGCTCGAGTGACCGGCCAGGATGCGGTTGTGGCATGACACTTTAAGTATATATCTTATAGTCGACTATGGAGTCAAGGGATTCGGGGCGGCGTGGCCCTGTTCGCGGGGGCGCGTCCAGCAATGTGCTGATCCTGTAGCACAACCCGAACGCCGCGTTCGCAACTCGGTTCGCCAACCACTGGACTCCGCAAGAGCAAGAACCGAGCCAGGAACGCCGGTGACAGGTCAGGGATCCGAGGACGCGATGCAACAGACGCCATGGTGCGCCGAAACCCGTCAAACCGTCTCGAGAAGGCTCTCGACGTGGCCGTTCACCTTCACCTTCTGGTGAACTTCAGCGATCTTCCCTTTTTCGTCGATGACGAACGTCGACCGCACGATACCCATGAACCTTCTTCCGTAGAGCGACTTCTCTTGCCAAACTCCGTAGGCTTGGGCGATGCGGTGGTCCTCGTCGATGATCAGCGGGAAGGGCAACGAGTATTTTTTCTTGAACTTTTGGTGGGAAGAGACGGAATCCGGGCTGACTCCCAACACGGTGACGCCCTTGCTCTGTAGCCGATCCCTGGCATCACGGAAGTCGCAGGCTTCTTGGGTGCAGCCGGGGGTGTTGTCTTTGGGGTAAAAGTAGAGAATCACCTTTTTGCCCCGAAAATCCTTGAGGATAAGGGATTGGCCGCTGTCGCTTAGCGCGGCAAACAGCGGGGCCGGATCTCCGACTTTCAGCATGGTTGTCGTCCCACGGAGGCCAAGTTCGCAGCTGCTATGCCGGTCTCGGTTTCGGGGGAGCGTCTATCCCATGGTACCTGTAACAAATACTCCCCTGCCTAAGGAATTGTGCCCCGCCGCCAGTTCGGTCCACTGCGGGCGGCCGACGACGACGAGGCGGGGCGCTGTTCCCCTGCGCTACAATGCGAAACGTCCCTCCAAGATGCCGCTCTATGAGCCAACGGGTCTCGCTTTTTGTCACCTGCCTGGTCGATCAGTTGTTCCCCGAAGTCGGGTTGGCGATGGCCGAGGTCCTCGAACGGTTGGGTTACGAGACTGAGTTCCGGGAAGCACAGACGTGCTGCGGGCAGCCCGCCTTCAACTCCGGTTTCGTGGCCGAAGCGCGCGGCGTGGCCCGGCATTTTCTGAATGTTTTTGATGGCGCCGAGGTCATTGTCGTTCCTTCCGGGTCGTGCTGTTCGATGATCCGCCATCATTTCGCCGGCCTGTTCCACAAAGACGCATCCTCGAAGCAAGCAACCGAGAACCTTGCCGCTCGGGTGTATGAGTTTTCGGAGTTCCTGGTCGAAGTCGCCGGCATAGAGGACGTAGGCGCTACCTTCCCGGCGACGGCGACTTATCACGATTCCTGTCACGCCCTGCGCGACCTCAAACTCAAGGAGCAGCCTCGCCGGCTGCTGCGTAATGTGCGCCAACTCGAGTTGCGTGAAATGGAGCTCGCGGAAGAATGCTGCGGCTTCGGAGGGACGTTCTCGGTAAAATTCGAGGACATCTCGGCCGATATGCTCGACAGCAAGATCGAGGCGATTCTCCGCACGGGAGCCGACACCGTCGTTTCGATCGACCCCAGTTGCCTGATGCAGATCCGCGGCGGCTTGAGCCGTCGACGGCTGCCTGTGCAAACGAAACACCTGGCCGAGATTCTGGCTTCCGCGTAGCGCCCATGTCCTCCTCGTTCCACGAAAGAATCGACGTCGCGCTTCGGGATCTGACTTTGCAAAGCAGCATTCAGTCGGCCACGGCGCGGTTTGCCGAAGGGCGTCGCGATCAAGTCGAGGAGCCGACATTCGGCGAGTATCAGCAACTTCGTACCGCGGCCAACCAGATTAAGCGGCACACTCTGGACAACCTCGACTACTACCTCGAGCAAGTAGAAACGAAGGTCGTCGAACACGGAGGCGAGGTCATCTGGTGTTACGACGGGGATTCGGCGGTCAAGGCCATCCTGCGCATCGCGCGGGAGCATGGCGTCAGTCTCGCGGTCAAGTCCAAATCGATGACCAGCGAGGAGGTGGGCCTCAACGAGGCTCTCGAAAAGGAAGGCGTTGAGCCGGTGGAAACCGATTTGGGCGAATTTATTATGCAGTTGTCGGGCGAGCGCCCCTACCACATCGTTGCACCGGCTCTGCATAAAACACGGGCGCAAATCGCCAAGCTGTTTTCCGAAAAGCTAGGCATAGCCTACGACGAGGAGCCGACCCGCTTAACGATGGCGGCTCGCCGGGTGCTGCGCGACAAGTTCCAGCGGGCCGAGATGGGCATCAGCGGAGCGAATTTCGTCGTCGCCGAGAGCGGCGCCGTCGTGCTCGTCGAAAACGAGGGGAACATTCGATTGACCACGTCGCTGCCTCGCGTTCACGTCGCGCTGGCGGGAATCGAGAAGATCATTCCCCGCGCCGGGGACCTAGCTGTTTTTTTGAAGCTTCTGGGCCGCAGCGCATCGGGACAGCGGCTGACAAGCTATACCTCTTTCCTTTCGGGGAGCCGGCGCGACGGCGAGATCAGCGGTCCGGAAAAGTTCTACCTCCTGCTGCTCGACAATGGGCGCAGCCGCATTCTCGCCGACCACGAAAAGCGGCAGACGCTCTACTGCATACGCTGTGGCGCCTGTTCCAATATCTGCCCCGTCTATCGCCGCATCGGCGGCCACGCCTACCCCGGCGCCTACAGCGGTCCGATCGGCGCCATACTCACACCCCAGTTCCAGGGCGCGGGCCACGAGCCGGAGCTGCCCTTCGCCTCCAGTTTGTGCGGCGCTTGCGCCGAGGTTTGTCCTGTCAAGATCGACATCCCCCGGATGCTGTTGGCGCTGCGGCGGGAAGTCAAAAAGGCGGAGACGCGCGACCGGCCCTTCCATTGGGAAAAAGTGGGTTTCCGGGTGTGGAGCTGGGTCATGCAGCGCCCAAAGCTGTTCGAACAGCTCGGCTTTTTTGCCCAAGCCGTTCTACCATCGTCGGGACGCGGCGAGTGGTTAGGTTCGCTTCCGGGCCCGCTCAAGGCCTGGACCGGCTCTCGGGACTTCCCTCCCCTGGCGCCGCGGAGTTTTCGCCAACTTTGGCGTGCTCGTAGACCACGAGCCGCGACCCTTGAACGGGAGTCGGTTGCGCGTAGCGAACAGACCACCTCTCGGTCCGACTCAGCAGGTCGCCGACATGCCTGACCGCGAGCAGGTTCTGCACAAAGTTCGCACGGCCTTAGGGCGACGCCGTAGCCGGCCTCCCGATCCCCCTCCGGCGCTTTCGCTAGCAACGGCCGATCTTGACCTGGAGGAACGCGCCCGGCTCCTGATCGATAATTTCCCCGGGCAGTGCCTGCGAGCGGGATCACCCGAAGAAGGTCGCCAGTACGTTTCGGACGCTCTCGCCGGGCGCCGGGGTGTTGCTTCCGATGCACCCTTTCTACGCACCACCGGCATTACGTCGCTGCCGGGCGTCGCATCGAATATCCGCGACGAGTCAACCCTGCGGCAGGCTTGCCTTGAGGCCGACGTCGGCATCACCAGCGCCGACTACGCGCTGGCGGACCCCGGCGCGCTGGTTTTGCTCTCCACATCTCGTGAAGACCGTATTGTTTCGCTCCTGCCGCCCGTCCACATTGCGGTCATTCCCGCCGGCTGCATCCTGACGGGCATCGACGATCTCTTCCATGCCTTGCCTGACCCAGCGGCGGTTTCGAGTTCCATGGTCATCATTGCAGGACCCAGCCGCACAGGGGACATCGAGATGAGCCTCGTGCTCGGCGTCCACGGGCCCCGCGAGCTGCACGTAGTGGTAGTGTGAAGGTTTACTGTGCCTTGCCTTTGACTCGCTCAGGAGCGTTGGTAGCGACCGCCACTCCCGGCGGTCCTGGATTCAAGTACCAGCCGGCAATCCTGCCGGTCGGCCAGGGCGTACCGCTTTTGAATCCGTTTCCCGCGCGCCGCTCGGCGCCCCGTTTCTTGAACATGGCGGGCCTATGGCTTGCCTTGGCCGTCAGGTGGCGAGAAATGCGGGCTAGTGCTTGGTTCCATAAGTTCGCGATCGTTTGTGGGCCGACAATCCCTGGACCGCTCCCTCGCGGTCGCGGCTCAGAAGGCTCCGCGAACAAACCGCTTCCGGGCCGGATGGACGATCGATACGATGCTTAGGGAAAGGGCTTTTCAAATACGCGAACTTTTGAAATCAAGCACTAGAAGCCGCGGTTCTTCCCTGCTCGGGATCTCTCGAAAACTGTCAGTCAGAGCGTTGCTGGTCTTGTTGGCGGCGCTGCAGCCGGCCGCCCTTTTGGCGGCATCGCAGGGCGACTCCGGATCACCCGCCAGCGGCACCTACCGGGGCCGCGTCCTCAGCGAGCTGTTTCGACATCGCCAGGAGCAAGCACGCCGCGGCGCAATGGCAGGCCACGCTGCTCGGCCGCGGTTATCCCCCGTCCTCCAGCAAGACGTGGGTGACATCGCCGTCATTGACGACGGCGACGGTGTCGTTTTGCGGCCCAATTTTTTCGACCTCGACGCCAGCAGTCTGGCTCTGGCCCGCTCCGACACCGGGTACACGGCTCAACCAGGCCCTCTGACCTTCGACGAGACGGCCCGCGGCGACGGTTTGCCTCTCAGCCTTGGCGACGACGACGCCGTCCAATTGTTCCTGCCCTTTCCGTTTCCGTTTTTCGACGCCGCCTACAATGAGGCCTTCGTTCACTCGGACGGCAACCTGACCTTCGCGGAGCCGGACGCCACGTCCAGCGCTCGTAGCCTCTCGAGAGCGATCAGCGGGCCGCCCCGTATCAGCCCGCTCTTCACCGACCTGGATCCCACCCAAGCCGAGGCTGCGATCAGCACCTATTCGACCGCGGACCGGTTCGTCGTCACCTGGGACAATGTGCCGGAATTCCGTCTTTTTAGCGCCGGCAGGCGGCAAACTTTTCAGCTCGTTCTCCATCAAGACGGCGGCATCGAGTTTCATTTTGCGACGGTCACCCTCAACGCCGCGGTCGTCGGCATTATGCCGGGCCATCTTCAAGGCGAATCCACGCCGGCCAATTTCGACGAAGGCGTTCAGGCGCCGGTCGACGGAGCGCTGGCGGAGATTTTCAGTCCCATTACGACCATTGACTGCTTCGCCTTGACCCGGAAGTTCTATCGAAATCACGACGACGCCTACGATTTCATCGCCGTGTTCAACGATTTAGGCCTACCCGCCGCCTCCAGCGCCTTCGCTTTCGAGGTCAACGTCCGCAACGCAGTTCTCGGCATCGGCGATCTGCTGTCCGGCGGGGAAACCGTTTTCGACTTCGGTCCCGATTTCGGTTCCCCCCGGCGGCTCCAGAGCTTCCTTAACATGGGGCCGCTCTCCAATTACCCCGCGGACCCCAGCGAGCGTATTCTCACCCTTGGCGAGAACAACACTCTATCCGTGATGGGCCAGGAAGCGGGACACCGTTTTCTCGTTTTCGTCCGCTTCCAGGATCCGGCCAGCCGGCAGCTTTCTTTTGATTTGTTAGGCAGGGATAAGGCGCACTGGAGCTTCTTTTTTAACTCCGACGCCTCTCTCGTCGAGGGCAACCGGATCGAAGATCGCGGCATGGTTTCGCCACGCTTTCGCACCATCGCAGCCGTCGAAAAGTACAGTGATTTCGATCAGTACCTCATGGGACTGCGCGATGCCGACGAAGTGCAGCCGAGCTTCCTGGTGGAGAACTCGACTTCTTTTCGCGCGCCGTCGTCCGGGCCGGCGGTTGGCGTCACCTTTGATGGCGACCGCAAGGAGATAACCGCCGACATGATCATCGCCGCCGAGGGAAAACGGATTCCGGACGCGAGCGTGTCCCAGAAAAACTTCAACTTCACTTTCGTCTTGCTCGTCGAAGCAGGGACTACGCCTTCGCGGCAAGATTTGAATCAACTCAATGCCATCCGTACCCAGTGGGAGCAGTTTTTCAACGATGCCGTTGAACAGCGCGCCGAAGCGCGTACTTCACTCGTCAAGTTGCTTCACCTCACCACTTGGCCGGCCGCGGGTGTTCTGCGAGGCACCCCCAGCGTGGGAGCCGTCGAGATTGCGACCCCGCTCACAGCCGATCTTGATGTCATGCTGACGACGGATAGCGGCTTCATCGATGTTCCCGGCGTCGTAACGATCCCGGCCGGTTCCAGCGAGGCTCCTTTCACGATCGACGGGTTGGAAGAGGGCATTGCGTCGCTGACCGCTGTAGCGAGTGCTCCGGGTTACGACATGGCTCATAGTCTCGTCCAAGTGCGCGGCAGTCCCAGTGAACTCACGCTTGCCGTCGAGTCCGGAAACAGCCAGGCGACCGGTGACGGCGGCGTGCTGCCTCAACCCGTTGTCTTCCGGCTGGGGGACGAGAATCAACTGCCCTACTCCGGAGTTTCCGTGGCCCTGCCCCCCAGCGACGACGGCGTGGCTACACCGCCATCGGCTCTCACCGACGCCGCCGGGCGCGTCTCGGTCCAGTGGCGGTTGGGGACGATGTTTTCGCGCAACACTCTGCGCGCCGAAATCGAAGGCACTCGCGGAGTCAACGTCCTCGCCGAAGCTTTCTCGCTGGGGCCGCTACCGGTGTTCACGCTTGCAGGCGTCGTTAATGCCGCCAGTTTCAACACCGGACCCTCTCCGCCCGTCGGAATCGTGCCCGGCAGCCTGTTTTCAATTTTCGGGGCCGCACTGTCTCGGAATCGGGGGCCAGCACTGGCTTTCCCCCTGCCGCCCGAATTGCATTTGACGCAAGTCCTGATTAACGGCGTTCCGGCGCCGCTGCTGTTTGTATCCGCCGGGCAAATCAATTTCCAGGCGCCGTTCGGACTGGCCGGATCGACCGTGGAGATTCAAATCATCACCGCCGCCGGCGCGAGTGATCCCGTCACCGTCCCCCTGATCTCGGCTCAACCGGGAATCTTCTTCGATCCCGTCACGGGCGTCGGCGCCATCCGCAACGACGACGACGGAACGTTTATCATCGACCGGCCCGCGCGCGTCGGTGATTCCGTACAAGTTTATTGCACCGGTCTCGGCGAAGTGGTTCCTCCCGGCCAAACGGGCCTCCCGGCCCCGCTATCTCCGGTGTCGGTGACGACCCGCACGCCTCAAGTCCTGATCGGCGGCAGAGATGCGGCCGTCGCGTTCAGCCGTCTGGCGCCATTTTTAGCGGGGGTTTACGCGATCGCTGTCCAGGTGCCGGAGGATCTCCCTCCGGGGAGGTATCCGCTGATCGTGATCGTAGAAGGGATTATGAGCAACAGTGTGTGGATCGACGTTCAATAAGGCTGCCTTCGGATTCGGACGGACCACGCTGACGGCCAAGGAGGGGATCACCCCACCGGCAGTTGCGTTTTCCACTGCGCTCCGGCCGACCTCGCTGCTTTGAAAGCAGGCCTGCACGGTTGCCCGGGTTACGCTCAGGCCGTATTTTCATGACTCGGAATGTAGGAAGTTCATGGCGACTCACCAAGGACTCGGTGGGGCCAGGAAGGTGTTCTTATTCCTGAACGAGCCAGACGTTTCACTGGAGTTGCCGTAGAATGCGGCCCGGCCCCCGAATTTGGCAAGATAGGCTGATATGCACGTGAACTCGCGCTTCCTGTTCTCCCTTCTGATTGCCGTCCTGTCGACGTTAGGGTGCGGCCCGGCCGCTGACCAAGAACCGTTTACGATTGTCATGCTCCCCGACACTCAGTTCTACGCCGAGAACTACCCCCAATACTTTCACGATCAAACGGAGTGGGTTCGGCGGAACGCCGAAGAGGAGAATATCGTCTTCGTGACCCAGGTGGGAGACATTGTGGAAAACGGCGACGCGGCGCCCAACGAGTGGAAGGTAGCCGACGAAGCCTTTTCCCGCCTGAAAGGGGTCGTGCCCTGGGGCGTTGCCATCGGCAACCACGATTACGATCTGGGCGAGCCGCCGGGTCGGGCCAGTGTGTTTCGGAAAACGTTTGGCCCGCAACGTTTCGCCGGCAATGCTTGGTACGGGGGGAGTTCTGAGAATGAATTGAACTCTTACCAGATGTTCAGCGGCGGGGGGGGGCGGTTCCTGATCTTTCATCTCGAGGCCGACATCCCCGACGAGGCCATCGCCTGGGTCGAAGGCGTCCTCGAGCGTCACCCGGGAACGCCCGCGATCGTCTCGACCCATATCTACATGAGCGATGTCACCAAAAGCCGCGCGCAAGAGGCGTATTACCGCAAGGATGTCGGAAACTCCGGCGAGGCCATCTGGAACAAGCTGATCAAGAAAAATGCGCGGATTTTCATGGTCCTCTGTGGCCACTGGGCCACCGCCGGCGGGGAATGGCATCAAGTCTCGGCCAATAAGGCCGGCCAGCCTGTTGTCGAGATCTTGGCTGACTACCAGTTCCGGGAGAACGGCGGCAACGGCTGGCTACGGCTCATCACCTTCGTGCCCAAGTCGAATCAGATACAGTTCCGCACCTACTCTCCCTCGCTGGATCAATACGAAACCGATGCGGATAGTCAGTTCACGCTGCCGCTCGATTTCGCCGAGCGCCTTCGGCCGTCATAACAGGATGGGTAGTGGCGCACGCATTCTTGCGTGCCGTGTCGCCATTCCTGGCGACATCGAGCGGGTGCGCCTCTTCATTGCCCCTTCATGTTGTAGCGAAACTGAAATTGCAGTCGGACGTCGTTGCCGGAATACTCCCGCGGCAAAGGGGGGAACGGGTTGGAGGCGCTGATGCCGGCGACGGCCGCTCGGTCGAGAGACGTTACGCCGGAGGATGTAGCGATAACTAGCTTGGGGACGGAGCCGTCAAGTCCGATCGCGAATTGGATGGCTACCCGGCCGCGGCTCATCCCCAATCGTGCGCTCTCGGGGATCACAGCAAACCAGTTTCGGCGGACGGTAGCAAGTATCTGCAGCAAATAGGGGCGGAAGTCCACGCCCTTCGGGTCGCTGAGCAGCTCGAGATTGCTTCCCGTGTTGCCGGGCGAGGGCGGCAGGTAACCACCCAGGCCCCCGGTTCCAAAGCCGTCTCCCACGGCCTGACGCATACCGCCCTGCCTGAGCTGTTGCAGGGCCCCCTCGGTAATGTCGCCGGTTCGGGCGCTCAGCTCCAGGCTGCCCAGCCGTAGCGGCCCGGGCCGGCTGGGCATCCTGGCCTTGGGGTCTTCGAGCACGAGTTTGGGCTTTTCGAGCCGACGAGAGGGGGCCCGCGGGGCGGGCAGTTCGGTCGGCCCCCGCGCAAACTCCCTGCCCCTGCGGAATTCCCCCGGGCTGGGGCTCTGTGCGGCGGGAGTTTCTACCGGTTTTTCGGTTTCCAACGGTTCAGGAGCGGCCGCTTCGGCTTCGGGCGGCTCGGGTTCGGGAGGCGTGGTTTCCTCTTGGATCTGCGGTGCGGGTTCCGGTTCAAGCAGCGGAGGTTCGGGTTCGATGATCTGCGGCAACACAAGAAGTGGGCGCGCTTCCTCCGGCGCTCCCCGGAATTCCTTGGTCGGCGGAGCGTCCGCGGGCACGGGCTGCGTAAGACGAGCCAGCTGCTCCGCTGTTGGGGCAAACAGACTGATCTCCTGTTGCTGGGTCAGATCTGGCGACCGCAATACTCCGCGGGGAGCCAACGCGGAGTGCAGCAGGACAAGCAAAACTCCCGCGGCGTGAACCGTTGCCGAAATCGCGTTGCCTCGTCTTCGCCAAGGCTCGCTGTAGTCGCCCCATTTGAGCAGTAGACGAAGCTCCGGCTCGTCCCCGGGAACGCCTAGCGCCTCTTCGGGGGCGCTCGGCGCGCCTACGGGGCGGGGAATCTGTGCGCCTGCTTCAAGCTCCTGTGAGGAAGCTTGCTTCTGCGCATCCGAATCCAACCCTGCTTCGGCGACCCTGGCAGTGGCGCCCTGCCCCGTGGCGGAGACCGCGGGTCGTTGGGGGCGTTCGGCTCTCGTTTTCCGGTCGGGAGACCCGGTCGAGTCGAAAGTCTCTCTGGATCTCTCTTCAAGCCGGTCCAAGAACCGCGCTCCCGGAGCGTAGCCCTCCAAAAGCAAGTTCAAGGGCGGGGACCCGGGGTCCGCAAGCGGCCGCTCGGCGCCGCCGTTCTTGTCGGCGAGAATTTTCGCTGCGGGAAATTGCGACAGCCACCGCTCGGCCCGTGAAGGATAGTCTTCGAAAAGCAGGGCGATTGTGAGATCAGACGCCCCAGCGTTGCGGGGGTTCCGCGAATCGCGATCTTGGAGAATCGCCTTCGGTGGGGAATGGACTTGCGAATGAACTGTCTCCCACCACCGCCGAGAACTCTTTCCGTAGTCCCCCAGCAGCAGGTTCAACTCGTGTTCTGTCCCATCCCCTTGTTTCACTTTTGCTTTGCGGCAATCGTAGCTGCCACAACACGAGCGTGCCGGTCCATCTCCTTTACTATTTTAAGCGCAACGTCGAGAGTTCTTCGGCCGGCATGGCCCGAGACACGCGGAGTGTTACGAGTTTCAACTGCTTCGAGAAAGGATTCCGCCTGCCGAAGGAGAGGCTCGGCCTTGCCTGCTCCGAGCGGCACAAGCTTGATTTTCCCCGACTCACCGAGCTCGTACATCGACCCCTGTTGGCTTGTGTAGTCGATGGAGACGTATTGGCGCGGTTGGAAGAAGCGAAGTTTGCGAACCTTTTCCACAGAAATGCGGCTGGCCGTGAGGTTGGCTACACAGCCGTTTTCAAAGACTAACCTCACGTTGCTGATGTCCGCCTTTGATGACAAAATCGCCACGCCCGTTGCCTCGAGCCGGTCAATAGGGCTGTCGACCATGCTCAAAACGATATCCAGATCGTGAATCATAAGGTCGAGGACGACGTCGACGTCAAGGCTGCGGGCCGAAAACGGGCTCATACGATGGACTTCGAAGAAAAGCGGAAGCTCGGCGTGCTGCTGGGCAGCTTCGACGATCGGATTGAAGCGCTCGAGATGGCCGACCTGGAGAACGCGATCGTGCCGATCCGCGGCGTCGATCAACTGATCCGCCGACGGCAGATCGTCGGCGATGGGTTTTTCGACCAGCAGGTCGATCCCCGCCTCCAGCAACGGAATCCCAATCTCGGCATGAAGAACGGTGGGAACGGCCAAACTAACCGCCTGCACCTTGCCGATAAGCTCACGGTAATCGGTCAAGGCGAGGCAGCCGAACTCTTCGGCCACACGGCCGGCCCGGACGGCGTCCGAATCGACGACCGCCACTAGCTCAGCCGAAGGCAACGACGCCAGAACGCGAGCGTGCCCGCGGCCGAACGCTCCAACCCCGACAACGGCGGTGGCGATGGGCATGACTCCTTACCGGGTCCGCGAGAGTACGGCCTGTGGGTTCTTCAGACTGCCAACGCTGTTGGTCGCTTCGGGGGTACCGTGGATGGTACACAAATCCCGTTCCGCACAGGCGGGTCTCCAACGTAGCAAGGTCTGGCAGTCCGCGCCAGTCCAACACCAGCGACGTGCCGAAAAGCGCCACAAGCGACCATCCTGAGCCAGACGGCGATCAGCTGGAAGAACGCGAATTCACCACTGGTTCTAGGCTAACAGCGGAGGGCTTACTTGGCAGGCGGCGGGAGACTAAAGGCCCCGAATTGACCGACGAAGTAGACCGCAAGGAAAACGAGTATCGAGACCACCGCCAGAAGCGTTCCGATGGCGGTCAAACCCCACAAGAATGGCGCAGCCATTTTTGCTACGGCTGCCAGCTCGATGGACGCAAGGAAGACGCCCAAGACCGAAATGAACCATACAACGGCAAACGCAGTGATAGCTGGAATGAAACAGGAGGTGACAATCCCCAGTTTCAGGCCTTTGGCGAACTGCCGCGGCCCCGGCACCTCCACATCTGAGATAGCTCGGAAAACTAGTAGCAGCAGGTTCGTTGCGCCCAGGCTATGCAACACGAGGAGGTTTTCCACGACTAATTCTCTGGGGTATAGGGGACGGCCTCGCCGTCCCACTTACTGGAAAAATCTTCCTGTACAGCATCCCAGACAGAATCATGTGGCTTGTTTGTGAAAAAAAGGTCTCTCGGTCTTTTCCTACCCGGCCCATGGTACATTGCCACTATGAGCTGCCGGGGTTTTGTCAAAAAGTTAAAAGTAGTGGTTGGGCCTTCCGATAGCTTGCGAACCTCGATAATGCCATCGCGAATCAAGGGATCTACCACCTCTTTAGCTTCAATCTCGGGGCCGACCAAGACTTTTGCCTTAATGTCTTTCTCATGATGTTTTTCCCTAAGCCACTTTTCCCACTGCGGTTTGCCCCACTCGTCTCTGGGAAGGTTGTACGAATAGATGTGTAGGATCGAGTCTTGCTCGGGTTTGAAGAACCCCGCAGCATCGTCAGTGGCGGTGCCAATCCGCTTCCAGGTCTGGTCTTCTCCGATGTTAGGAGTGACCCTAACAAAATACCTCAGCAACGACGTATAGAGCGATTTGATCCTCAAGGACAGCCACCCTTCATGGACGGGTGGCTTTCAGACACGCGTCCCCGCCAGCCGGATTGTGACCAGTACCCCCCGCTGCGCCAGCAACCGCTGGCGAGTGGGATGAAGCCTATCCGCTCCTCTTGTCTGTAAGACACGTGGACCTACTTGCCCAGAACCATCTTCATTCTACTTCACAAGCCCTTCATATACAAGGTTTTGTTCAGCGCGCTCGGCTAAGAAAATCAACTTGATTGTGGCATTATTTTGGTGGTGGTACCGTGCTCCAGCCTCCCCAGTAACGGCTACGCGAAGCAGTCATTCACATCCATTCGCTGGGCACTGCCCCTTCCCGGCCGATGCGAACCGCACCAGCCTAGACGGTCGCGCCAGCCCGGCTAGATAACCCTACCACGGCTATCTCTGCCTCCTCCGCCGCCGCCAGGAGTTCGTCCCGGTCGATCAGCAGCGTCTGGCCCGCTTCAACCGCCAACGCCGTCGCATTCACGCGCTTCATTTTTGCGATGGTGGTCGGCCCGACAACCGGTACGTCGAAACGCATGTCCTGGTTCGGCTTGGCTGCTTTGACGACGCTCAACCGCCGGCCGCTGCTGATCTCGCCCGCTCGCAGGATCAGCGCATCGGTTCCTTCCATGGCTTCGACCGCCACGCACGCCTTTTCGCAGATCACGACGCTTTGGCCGATGTCGTAGGCTGCCAAGGCCTGGGCAATCTCACGTCCATAGTCAATATCGGCCTGCTCGCCTTCCGTCGGTCCCCGCTTGGTGTTGGGCCCTTCCACGGCCATATACGGTTCCAAAAACCGAGTGGAATCGAGCAGCTGGATGCCTTCGTCGGCGAGCACGGCTGCCACGGCCCCGATCAGTGAGTCCGTGTTTTTCCGCCCCAGCGACTTGAGCAGTTTGAGCAGTTTCCAGTCGGGGCGAATCGAGGAATAGATGCGGGCGTGTTGAACGCGTCCCGCCATGATCGCTTCGCTGATGTTCTCTTGCTTGAGGATCTTGATCAGCTTCGACAGCTCGCCCAAAGAGATCCAATGGCAGCGCTCGGCAAGCTGCTCGATTTCAGGAAGGGCTTCCTCCTTAACGGCGACCGCCACCATCTCGTGCCCTTGCTGCCTGGCGGCGGAAAGCACCAGCAGCGGAAAACGGCCTCCCCCGGCTATCAAGCCATATTTCACTTGACGATACCCCGCTGCGAGCTCTCAATGAAGGCCAGCAGCTCGCGAACGTGTTCCCCTTCTTCAACCTCCTCTCGAATCTTCTCGATGGCATTCTCGGTGTTCAACCCGGACTTTGTCAGAACGCGAAATGCTTTGTGAAGGCTGCGGATCGCCTCGTCCGAGAAGCCGCGCCTCTCCAACCCGATCTTGTTCACTCCGAAAACCTTGGCCCCTCGCTCGGTCACCACGAGCGCGTAGGGTGTAACGTCTTGGGTGATGACGCTGTAACCGCCGATATAGCAATGGGAACCGATTCGGCAGAACTGATGTACGCCACTGTGTGCGCCGACGACTCCCCAGTCTTCCACGGCGACATGACCGCCCAGCGTCGTCCCGTGCCCCAGGATGCAGTGGGAGCCGATGTGACAATCATGCGCCACGTGGGCATAGGCTTGCAGCAGGTTGTCATCGCCCACGCTGGTGAGGCTGCCTCCGCCTTCGGTGCCGCGGTGGATGGTGACGAACTCCCGGATCTTATTGCGGCTGCCGATACGAGTCTCCGACCGCTCGCCGTGGAACTTGAGGTCCTGCGGCGCCGCGCCCACACTCGAGTACGGGTAAAACGTGTTGTCTTCTCCAATCGAGATCGGGCCATCCACATAGACGTGGGCCATGAGTCGCGTTCCCGCGCCGATGACGACTTCTTCCTGAATGACGCAGAAGGGCCCGATCTCCGCGGACTCCGCGATGCTGGCGTTGGCGTGAACAACCGCTGTGGGGTGGACTCCCATGAAGCCCCCTTACGGCTCGTCACGCTCGGGAGCAGCGGCCGGAGGGGAAGGTTCCGGCGTAATCGCGGACTTGTCGGCGACCTGGCACATGAGTATGGCCTCGGCGACCAGACGCCCCCGCACTGTCGCCTTGGCGCTCATTTTGCAAATCGTGGCCTTGCGCTTCAGCAAGTGCATCTCGATGCGTAGTTCGTCCCCGGGAAACACGGGTTTTCGAAACCGGGCTCGTTCAATGGCCGCGAACAGAACCAGTTTGTCTCGCAATCGCGCCTCGCGATCGGGCAGTTGGCTCAACAGCCATACGGCGCCAACCTGGGCCATCGATTCCACGATCAGCACTCCCGGCATCACCGGGAAACCGGGGAAATGTCCCTGAAAAAAAGGCTCGTTGATGGAAACGTTCTTGATGCCGACCGCGCGATCGGGGGTGATTTCCTCGACCCGATCGACCATGAGCATCGGGTAACGGTGAGGGAGAATATCGAGGATCTGATTGAGATCGAGCATCCGCATGCGGGGAAGGAATCGGACCGCTAGTGCTTGGGAATACGCTAGCCGTATTGTATCCGAGGATCTGCTCTACGCCCGCCCTCGTTCTCGAAGCCGAGGAGACAACCTCTTACGCTACACCACCCAGAGGCTGCCCGTCATCCTCGGAATGGATCGCTGAACTGGTCAAGTCGGAATCGCCGACCAACGACAAGCCGCGGTGGACCGCGGGGTCGAGTTTGTCGCCGACCGCCTATCCCAGGGTATCCGCGCCCTAAGGGCACACTGCGAAATGCAGGCCAGCCAAAGCGACGGACCGCATTCAGGCCTTGAAAAGGAACTCGTCAGGGTGTGTAAAAGTTACACGGGTTGGCGGGTCGAACCATGGAACTTTTACAGGGTCGGTGCGTAACTTACCTGAAACCGGCCCGAATTTGCTTATAGAGCGAGAGAATCCGTTTGGCGCGGCAATTGCATATCGAAGAATGAGAACGGCCAACCCAATGAGATTGATCGGCATCAGCAACCACGGATTGGTCGCAATCAGCTTCCTCGTGGCCATGTTGTGGGGCTTGATTTTCGCTGAGCAACGCTTCATCCATCGCGCCCAGCAGGACTATCAGGAAGTCCTCCGCTCGCTACCCGGGTCCCCGGCGGGACACCAATCCACGCCCGCACAGGTAGTTCCTTTTCGGCCGGCCTCTGGGGCAACCGCACTCAGCTAGCCCGGATTTCTCACCATTGTCACAGCGATTGCGGCGAAAGGCCTGGCGACCATGGCTCGCGGCAACAGTTTGTCTACATCGACCAGCTTGCAGTATGTCGGCAAGCGGGCGCGATCAATCGCGCCCCTACATCCCTGACGGCGGGCATTGGCTTCCACTCCTGGCGACCGCTGGTGAGAAACCCGGGCTAGCTACTTTCCGGCGCAAAATACGCGTAGCGCTCGGGGCGGGGACTGTCACCAATTTCGCGCCTTCAAAGAATCAACAACTTACGGGCGCGTCCGGACGCGAAATTGGCTGACTGTACCCAGCCACCACGCAGTTTCTACTTTTTGCGCCGGAAAGTAACTAGTCCGTATACACGAACTCGTTCATGTTGAAAATGACGCGGCACAGCTGGACGAGGGCCTGCTTTTCCCCTTCCTGGCGCGTGCGTCTGGGGTCGGCGCCGGTGGTGGCGCTCGATTCGCTGGCGGACCGCTCTGCTTCCTCGCGCAGAAACGCGAGCAGGGATTTCTGCTCGTCTGTGGTAGGCGGCCTGGCGAATGCGAGCCGATAGGCGCCGTCGATTTGATCGCCTGGATCGGGCCCCGCTTCCCTTATCAGCCGCTCGGCCAGGTGTCGCGCTTGGCGGTTCACGAACTCGCCGTTGAAGAGAGTCAACGCTTGGGTTGGGACGGCGGTGTTGATGCGCTCGGCCGAGGACTTTGTCGTATCGCACAGATCGAGCACTTCGAGCAGGGGCACGATCATCGAGCGTTTCACGAAAGCGTAGATCGTGCGGCGGGAGGCGTCGGCCTCGTCAAAAGGCCGCCAGATCTTGTCGGGATCACTCGAGCCCTCGAGCGCGGCTGGAGGAACGTAGGGGTACATGCTGGGACCGTACATTTGAGGGTTGAGGCGCCCGCTGACGGCGAGCATCGAGTCGCGGATCGCCTCCACTTCGAGCCGGCGATAAGGGACGCGCCAGAATAGGCGGTTCTCGGGGTCCTCGGCACCGTAGGCCGGGTTCCATTCCTTGCTCATGCGGTAGGTGTTACTTGTCATAACGAGCCGGTGGAGTTTCTTGAGGGACCAGCCGTGCTCGACAAACCGGCTTGCCAGCCAGTCGAGGAGTTGGGGGTGGGTCGGGCGTTCGCCCATCAGGCCGAAGTCGCTGGGTGTTCTGACGATTCCTTCGCCGAAGTGAAACTGCCAGACGCGGTTGACGATCACGCGCGCCGTCAGAGGATTGTCGCGGCCGGCGACACACCGGGCCAGGGCCAAGCGGCGAAGGCTGGTGCGGTTGGACTCCGCCCAGTCGGGGAATGCCGGTGCGCTATCCGAGAAGACAGCAGGAACGGCGGGCGACACCTCCGGCCCGGGATTGGCCGCCTTCCCGCGAATCAGCAGGAACGCCGGCGAAGGCTTGGTCGGCGGCTCATGCAAGATGTAAGCGAGGTCCCAGCTTGGTGTTCGCTCACGAAGCTCGCAAATCTCCTCTTCGAGGTCCAGGATCGCGCCCCAGACGCCGGCCGGCATCGCCTCGCGGACCTCGGCGGCGAGCGTTTTGGAAAACTCCGCGACGAGCGACCGCTGGAGCTGATCTCGATCAGCTTCCGGTGTCTGAAACGCCTTCACGGCTCTAGCAGGCAGACTACTCCGGCTGGCCGCAAGAAGCTCAACTTGGACCCGGTCGCGGATGGCCGCGATCTTCTGCTCAAGGGCCTCGATTTTCCGGTCCCGCACTTCGTAGGCATCTAGTTCAGGCCGCCCCCCGATGGGGCGGAGCAGCTCCGTGCGTCCCTTTCGCGGGCGCGTGAGCGGGTGGAAGATCGCCGCCATGCTGTAGTAATCGCGCGCGGTGAAGGGTTCGAACTTGTGGTTATGGCAGCGCGCGCAGCCGATCGTCTGAGCGAGAAATACTTCCGAGCTCGTGCGCACCAGGTCATCGAGCTGGTCGTAGCGATCGGTGATCGGGTCGGCGGGATCGTCATCCCAGGGCCCCAGGCGATGAAAGCCGGTGGCGATGAGGGTTTCCGCTGAGACGTCGGGAAGTTCATCCCCTGCAATCTGCTCGATCGCGAACCGATCGAACGGCTTGTCCTGATTCAAGGACAGGATCACGTAGTCGCGGTAGCGCCATACGTTCGGCTTGATCGGATCGCGCTCATAGCCGTTCGTTTCCGCGTAGCGCGCGAGGTCCAGCCAGTGGCGGGCCCACCGCTCGCCGTAGGTCCGGCGCGAGAGAAGATCGTCGATCACCCGATCGAGGGATGCGGGAGTGGGATCTCGAAGGAACGCTTCCTGTTCGTCAAGGCTCGGAGGCAACCCGGTCAGATCCAGGTGAACGCGGCGCAGTAACTGATAGGGACGCGCGGGCGGCGACGGCTGCCAGCCGCGGGCTTCGAGCTTCCCAAAGACGAACGCATCGATCGGATTGCGTACCCGGCGGGCCAAGGCCGGGTCCTTGACCACCGGAGGGGAAGGCTTCGTGCGCGGCTGGAAGGCCCAGTGGTCCCGAGCCTGCTCGAACTTCGAGGGCTCGTGACCGGCGGTCTCGGCCCCGACTGCTCGGGCCACGGGGCGCCTTCGTCGATCCACTGGCGGATCTGCTCGATCTGCTCGCCGGTCAAGCGTGGTTCGACGGGCGGCATCAGAATCTTGCCGTCGAGACCCGCTACATACCTGTAGAGAAGGCTGCCGGCGCTGTCTCCGGGGACGATCGCGGGCACGCCCGACCCGCCACCGCGAAATGCATGTTCCCGGCTGTCCAGACGAAACTCGCCTTGCGGTGCCGCACCACGGTGGCAGACGTAACAGCGCTGTTCGAAAATCGGCCGGATCTCGCGCTCGAAGTCGGTTGCGGCGGCGACCGCAGTCGCGGGAGCGAGCAGGACGCCGACAAGTACGACTATCCGCCCCTCCTGCATCTTTTCCCAGTCCCAGCCCAAACGGCGGCGGTTCTCTCCTTGGGCAGTCTAATCTTACACCCTCACGGTTTCGCTCTTGCGGAGGCGTTTCCGCTTGCTAACATCCATCGCTTCCTGAAGCCGAAAATGGGGGAGAATCACCGCAGCCTCAGGTTCGCGTACGCGGGCGCGGCCCAAAAACCTCATGAGGACAAATCAGCGGCATCTCGCGCCCGCGCGGGCTGTCGGGATCTACAGCCCCTCGAACAAATGCCCGAGCTTCTCTTTTTTCGTCCGCAGGTATTCAGCGGCACGCGTATCCGTAGCCGCCTCGCAGGGCAGGCGCTCTTCGACAGCGACCCCGGCAGTTTCGAGGGCCTTCACCTTGGAGGGGTTGTTCGAAAGAAACCGGACTGTGGTCAGACCGAAGTAGCGCATGACGGCGAGCGGCAATGCATAGCTGCGCTGGTCGGGTTCGAAGCCCAGTTTTTCGTTGGCTTCGACCGTGTCCGCGCCTTCGTCCTGAAGTTGGTAGGCCATAAGCTTGTTGACAAGACCGATGCCACGTCCCTCTTGCGGGTCGTAGATGAGCAGCCCCCGGCCCTCCGCGGCGATCTTTTCAAGCGCCATGGCCAGTTGCGGTCCGCAATCGCAGCGTGAGCTGCCGAAGACGTCGCCGGTTAGGCACTGCGAGTGAATGCGGACAAGCGGGGCAAGGCCGGAAGCGGAAAAATCGCCCATCTTGAGGGCCACAATCTCCTCATCACTGCCGTTCCCGGAGCGGCGGAACCCGTAGATCCGAAACTCTCCGAAGCGGCACGGGAAAGCGGCTTCGGCCACCTTGCTGATCGTTGGCGTGGACTTTGATGCTGCGTTCATGGAATGGGACGCGGAAGCCCGGGGGGGCGCCCCTTTTTGTCAAGGCCTTCCAAGTATTAACATTATAGTGGAGGGCTAGGGACCTGGATCTGTCCCGGGGACCGACGAGGGGAGGTCGTTCAGAGTCGCCTGGCCACTTGGCGAGAAACCCGGGCTAGGTTGCCGACACAAATAACCGCTCCGATGGGCACCGAACAAGAACTTCTGGTTAGCTTGCTCGTCAAGCTGGCGGTCATCGCCTCGATGGCGAGCATCATGCTGCGCTGGTCGTTCGCCAAGACGATGCTTCTGAGGGAGCAGCGCACTATCCGCCAGCGTTTGCAGCTCGGCTTGTTGTTCGGCGGGGTCTTCCTGTCGGGGACATTGGTGCGGCTCGTTCTGGGTTACAAGGCGACCGAGTTGGGTCTGGAAGGGGCTTTCGTCTCCGGCTTGGTCGGGGGCTATGTAACCGGAGCGGTGGCCGGAGGCCTGGTGGGTCTGGCGGCCTTGGTCGGCTCCGGTCATGAGTGGCTTGCCGTCCCTCTGCTCGTGGGGGTGGGGGCGCTGAGCGGATTGCTGCGCGACTTCGCCCCCGGGCCGGAGGAGGTCTGGCGCTTCTCGCCGTTTTTCCCCTTCGCCATCTCGAATTGGTTTATCCGCCGCCCGAGAAGCCCGGAGGGCGCTTTTCAAATGCTGATTCTGCTTTGTTGCCTAGGGGTTGAGTTTATCCGCATCAACCTGGGGCACACTTTTGAGCAGCGGGAGGCGCTCTTCGTCCTGTACAAGTCAAACAACGATCTCAATCCCTTCACCATCGCCCTCGTCTATTTCTCCGTTCCCGTGTGCGTCGGGCTGACCCTCAAGGTCTGGAATGCCACCCGATACGAGTGGAAACTCGAAGAGCAGCAGCGGCTCCTCATGCAGGCCAGGATGGCATCGCTGACAAGCCAGATCAACCCCCACTTTCTGTTCAACACGCTGAATTCCGTGACCTCGCTCATCCGCAGTGACCGTGAAACGGCGCGCCTGATCATCTTCAAGCTGTCCACCATTCTGCGACGCCTGCTGCGCCAGCAAGACGCTTTTACCCGCCTGCGGGAAGAGATGGCCTTCATAGACGACTATCTGGGTATCGAGCAGGTGCGCTTTGGAGACAAACTCAAGATCGTCAAGGAAATGGAGGAAGACACCTTGCCGGCGCTCGTGCCCAGCATGCTGCTGCAGCCGATCGTGGAGAACTCCATCAAGCACGGCTTGAGTCCCAAGATCGGCGGCGGTACGATTTGGCTGCGCAGCGCCGTCCGTGGAGGGCGCCTCGAAATCGAGATCGAGGACGATGGGGTGGGTGTTTCCGAAGAAGCCATGCCGGAAATCTTTGAACGCGGTATCGGGGTCAGCAACGTTCGCGAAAGGCTGGGAGTTCTTTTCGGCAACGAGTTCACCATGACGATCGAGCCCCGTTCCGGCGGCGGCACGCGCGTCCGTATCGAGATTCCCGAACTGCAAGATCCCAGCGAGGTCGGCCAGACCGAAACCGTCGGCCCGGCGGAAGTGGAAGCCGGCGCGCAGACCGAGGCCGCGGCGGCCACACGGCTCATCCCGCGGAGTCCGTAGCGCGGTTGCTCGTAGCCGTTTGGGGCACAACAAGCAGGAAGACCCTCACTGCGTTTGAGGCGTGTTACGCAGCGGGCCTAACCCAGGCCTACCACCAATACCGTTTACTTAGCGACCAGGGATGCTCGAATTGCTCCCTAGCTACTTTCCGGCGCAAAATACGCGTAGCGCTCGGGGCGGGGACTGTCACCAATTTCGCGCCTTCAAAGAATCAACAACTTACGGGCGCATTCGGACGCGAAATTGGCTGACTGTACCCAGCCACCACGCAGTTTCTCCTTTTTGCGCCGCAAAGTAGCTAGCCCGCATTTCTCACGACAAAACAGTAGGGGCGAGCCGCTGCGCCCGCGCAGAGAGGTTCTCACGGGGTTGGGTTAGCAGTCCGTGGTAGAAGTGCAAGGCCGCGAAAAATCGGGTACAGCCAGCCAATTCGCTTCAGGCTACGTGCTTTTTTTCTAAGGCCATGGCGGGTGGCGAATTGGTGGCAGTTCCACTACTGTCCCATCATAAGTCAAATAGAGTCAGTTGGTTAGAAGGGGTGGGTCGCGGAAGTTGGGAGTCTAGTGCGGTGGTCCCCTGGGGTGACACAAACAGTTAAGACACAGTTCGCCGTTCGCTGAAGACTCCTCGACCGGCAAGACGACTTTACAGCATACTGGTTGCTGGCTGGTGAAGCAGAGGCGGGCTCTGGTGGAGACCAACCCGCCGAGGAATAGCCGGCCGGAAACTCATCCAGACGATGAGCGGGGGCGTTGGCCGCAACGCTGGCGCCCCCATCGGATGGATAGATTTCCCGATGCCTGAAAAAACTCATAAAGCAGCGGCATCCTGTTTGTTCTGGGCCGCGAGGTTGGCCTCGAACTCCGCCGGCGGCAAGTAGCCGAGCGCGGAGTGCAGGCGTTTCTGGTTGTAGACCTTCTCCAGGAACTGGCGAATCGCCTCGCGCGCTTCGCTCCGGTCCCGATATTCGTTGCGGTGGACCTCCTCGTACTTCAGGGTTTTCATGAACGACTCGCAGGCCGCGTTGTCCCCGGGATGGGCCTTGCGCGACATGCTGATGTCGATCTGGTGTGCCTTGAGCAGGTCCGTGTAGTCGTTGCTGGCATACTGGGAACCGCGATCGGAATGATGCACCAGCCCCGCTTGCAGGGATCGGTGCGACAGCGCCATCCGTAAGGCGGCCAGTGTGAGTTCGTCCTCCAGCGTGCGATCCAGGGCCCAGCCGATGACACGGCGCGAGTAGGCGTCCAGCATCACGGCCAGGAACACGAACTCCTCCCGCAGCCGGATGTAGGTAATGTCGGCTACCCAGAGCTGGTCCACGCCCGTCAGCACCATCTGGCGAGCCCGGTTCGGGTACACCTTGCGCCCGTGGCGGGAGTCGGTCGTCACGATGAACTTCCGCTTCCGCATGCACAACAGGTTGTCCTCGCGCATCAGACGGTAGACGCGCTTCGGATTCACCCTCCAGCCACGACGGCGCAACTCGGCCGTGATTCGCCGCCGACCGTAGCTGGGCCACTCGAGGGCGATGCGCTGGAGGGAGTCACGCAGGTCCAGGTCGCGATCCGGCGCCAGCGGTCTGTCCTCGGCGAAGCGGTAGAAGCCGGACCGGCTGACCCGGCCGAGCTTCACCATCCGCTCGATCGTCAGTCCCCGCTGGGCTCTCACTTCTTCTTGGACCTTCCGATAGACCGCGGATTTCCAGTCAATGCCTGCAGCATCCGCTGCTCCTCGATGCGCTGCAAGCACCCCTTCAAAAAATCGATCTCTAGGGTCTGTTGGCCGATCTTGCGCTCCAACTCGGCGATGCGGCCTTCCGACCAGCGCGGTTTCCCATGGCCCGAGAACGCATTCCCCGGCCCTCGCCGGAACTCCTGGCGCCAGCGGTGCAGCACGTTGGGGTTCACCTCCAACGCCCGCGCCACTTCGGCGATCGAGACCCCTTGCTCCAGCCGCCGGACGGCGGCCAGCTTGAACTCCTTGGTGAACTGCCTACGAGACAATCCCATGACTCAATTCTCCCTTCAATGGATTTTGAGTCTTAACCGTTTGTCTCAGTTTTGGGGGCCACTCCAGAGACCCTCTAACACCTGTAGCATGGGGGTTTTCTCGAAAACGGTGACGCTGAGAATCTGTAGAATTCTGTAGAGTCCGGCCTCGATGCCGTGCTGTTTCCTGAGGATCGCCACGAGCAAATAGACGATCATAGCGACCCAGATCTGCGTCTTCACCGCGTTGGCCGAGGTGCCGTAGAACTTCTTGATGCGGAGGTGTTGCTTGATCCACTGGAAGAACAACTCCACGTCCCAGCGGCGCTTGTATAGCTGGGCGATGGTGAGCGCGGGCAACTGAAAATTGTTGGTCAGAAAGCGTAGACGGAGGTTGTGTTGCCGGTCCCAGAAGCGGATCAGCCGAGCGGGGGCGGGATAGTCGTGGGCGGAATCCTGACCGGTTAATACGATCGTCTGATCCGAGCGCACTCCGGTCGCTTTGTCCACGCGATGCGAATAGCGTCGACGGTACGGCATGTTCTTTCGAGTGCGGACGACAAAGAAGGCGGCCGCCGTCGTCAGCCGATACAGGCGGGCGAAATGAATGTATCCGCGATCCATGACATAGCAGGCGCCCGGCTGGGGCAGGAAATCATCCCACACGCTGACATCGCTGACGTGTGCCGAAGTCACGCGAATAAAGCTGGAAATACTGCCCCGCAGGTCCAACATGGCGTGAATCTTCAGGGCGGCTTTGCGGCGTTGGAACGGGGCCCAGGGGAACAACGACAAGCACAGATCGATGGTGGTGGAATCCAGCGCATAAACCGTTTGGTCGAGTTCCAGCCCGAGATCTTCGTGGGAGTAGAGTTGCCGGGCTTGGCGGATCAGGACCTGCGCGACATCGGCGTAGATGCGCCAGTCGCGTTTGGCGTTGGCGTTGGCCAGCGTGTTACGGGAGATGGGGCTGCGAAAACCCATGTGGTAGAGCCGTGGTTGGACGGCACGCAGACAGACTTCGATATCGCGCAGGCTCTCGCGGGAGGTGAGTTGGGCGAAGGCGAGACACAGGAACTGGTCGAGACAGCTAAAGCGCTGGATTTTGTAGTTTCCGCCGTAGCGCTCGACCGAACGGCGGAACTCGGCCAAGGGGAACAGGTCGATCAACTGGGAGAAAACGCTGCGTCCGGCAAGCATGCCCAGCATCGTACCGCCGACCGGCTGCCGGGTCGTCGGGGCCGTGCAAATCGATTTCCCCCGAAACCGCCCCTATCACGCTGTAAGATAGAAACTTATACGGATTTTGTGATGCAACGTTGGGACAGTAGTGGGTTTGGTCCATTTTTTTGGCCAAATTAAATAAAGCCAGCTACGGTGAGTGGCCGCTGATTGGTATGGAGTGTCGCTGGGACGCACTGTAATGGGCGCTAAGTGTTTGGATCCACTGGGCAACGCTGAGTTTTCAAGCGGCGCCTCCAAAGACACCTTTACCCGCATTTCCAATTTGATTCAGGCCTCCCGACCTTCCAGCGGCCTTCAGCGTCTTTATTCATAGGGGCTAGAGCCCGATGAGGACGCCATGGAGGCCAACACCCAATGGGTGAAAAACAAACCAAGCCATTCCAGCTAACTTTCAATGGACTTCTCAAAGTCGATTTCCAGGGATCGTACGTCACTTCCGACGGTGGCCTGATTTTGGTTCGCGAACTGGACGAACGGCTCGGTCTCGGAGAACTGATTGACGAGCATCTCAGCGACTCCCGGCACGGCACAAACAAGCAGTTCACGCTCGCTGATCTGTTGCGGCAGTCGATCTACAGCCGCTTGGCAGGCTACGAGGACGTCAACGACGCCGTCCGCGTGGCGGCTGACCCGACGTTTCGCTTGATCGGCTCGCAGAAGATCTGGGATCGCGGTGCGGCCTTGACCTCGACGCTGCACGGCTTCGAGACGGAGATGCTGGCGAGCGAAGAGAACCTGCTGGGGCTGATGGCGCTGAACCGAGAGCTGGTCGGGCAAGCGGAGGCGTTCGACGACTCCGCGCGGGTCGTTCTGGACATGGACTCCACCGAGAGTCCGGTCCATGGCCAACAGGAAGGCAGCGCCTACAACGGACACTTCGAGTCGGTCTGCTACCACCCGTTGCTTTTGTTCAACGGTCATGGTGATTGCCTCGCTGCCAAGCTGCGTCCCGGCAACGTGCACAGCGCCGAGGACTGGGATGAGCTATTGTTGCCGGAGATCGAGCGCCAACTGGCCGAAGGCAAACAGGTCACCTTTCGCGCCGATGCCGCCTTCGCCAAGCCCGAGATCTACGAAGCACTGGAGGAGCGCGGCGCGGACTACGCCATCCGCATTCCGGCCAACAGGAGCTTGGAGTTAGAGATCGAAGACATCCTGTTTCGTCCGCCGGGGAGGCCCGGCCGCAAGCCGCTAGTGCGCTACAAGAGCTTTCGCTATCAGGCGGAGAGCTGGAAGAAGCCGAGACGAGTTGTCGCCAAGGTCGAGCACCACCAGGGCGAGCTGTTCGCGCGCGTCGGTTTTATCGTGACGAACATGAGCTTGCCAAGCCGGTCGGTGGTGCGTTTCTACAACCAGCGCGGCACGGCGGAGCAGTGGATCAAAGAAGGTAAGCAAGCGACGCACTGGACGCGGCTGTCGTGCCATCGCTTCCGGGCGAACGAGGTGCGCTTGCAGTGAAGCGTGCTGGCCTACAACCTGGGCAATCTCTGGCGGCGGCTCGGGCTGCCGCAGCGAATCAAGAACTGGTCGCTGACGAGCTTGCAGCACCGGCTGATGAAGACGGGCGGACGGCTAATTAAACACGCGCGGTATGACTGGCTCTTGTTCGCGGAGGGACATCTGAACCGGCGGCTGTTTGGCGACATGCTGCGGAAGATCTGGGCGCTGCCTGTGCCGGGCGGGTAGCACCGCACTTGGCGAATGCGAAATCTGTGTACTGAGGACGGAAGCTCGGAGGGGTGTCTGCGAAATTGACTTCGCAGCGACGGATCAGCCCCCATGAGGGGCAAGAAGGGGGCTCGATCGGTTCCGCCTCAGCCGCCGCCTCTTTCGGGTGGAGAAATGGTTCCGCTTCGCCGGGTGAGGGTGTAGACTCGTGCCGTCAGAGGAGCCAAATCGGAAATCCTGGCTTACTTCTGGTAGTAGCGATTTGCTTTTCTTTGTCCGCTCAGGCGGCCGAGGAGCCTAGCCGGGGGAAACGCGACCTGGATTTCTTCTTGCTTCAGCAGGTCTTGCCACATATCGCGGTTGGTGGCGGGTGGACAACCACTTTAACGTTTGTGGACGTCGGAGAACAAGCGGGAACCTTTCCGTTGAAGTTCTATCTGCCCGATGGTAGTCCCTGGGTTGTGTCTCCTACGGGGATGGGGCCGTCTTCCGAGTTCACTATTACGCTCGCTCCGGGCAGGTTCGTTGAAGTTGAACTTCCTGACAACAGCCCTAACATCACGACAGGTTGGGCAGAGATACAACAACCGCGTGACCTATCCGGCGGGGGGACTGACATAGGCGGTCAGGCAATCTTCACCGACACATCCCCAACCCAACCGAACAGGCCAGACTTTGAGGCAGTCGTTCCCTTGAGTTCATTTGCTGACTCAGCTTTCTTCCTGCCGTTTGACAACACAGGGGGTCTTGTAACCTGCGCCGCGTTCGCCAACCCCTCAGAACTTATTACCAACACCGTCACTCTAGATTATAGGGACGAAAATGATAATTCGCTCTAAAGGGCAGGTGGCGCCGTGTGGGGTATTTTGCCGCCGCGGGCGCTGCTGTGCGTGCGGTATTAGTCATAGCGGCGGGATGAGCGGCGAATCACTCCTGCTTGGCAGCGGAACAACCACTCTTGCCGGCCTTCCCAGATGAATGGATCTTGCCAGTTCAGCGGCAACCTTTAGGACTTCCGGCAGCGCTTCGTGAGGGAACGTGCCGTCGAAACTCTCGTCGATGTCATCCAGTGTCATGCCGTTGGACAAGCACTCCAAGATAAGGGCCACTGAAAGACGGGTGCCGCGGACCGCAAGTCCGCCTCCAAGCAAGCGGGGGTCAGCTACAATCCAGCGGTAATTGTTGTACGGACGAGGTTCCCATTTTTCCACTATGACCCCAGGCTGGGGACAATCGCGCTGCTGGAGGTGTTCGATCCGCAGGGAGACAAAGCCGCCCTCGCCGTGAAAACCCTGGTCGACCGCGCGACTTACGTGCGCGACCTTTTGGTTTCCGAAGCCGGGCGGTTGAATGCGATAAGGAAGCGAGGGGGCCCGAACACGGCCGGTTTCTTTCCCCTTACGGTCGAATTGGTGATTGTCGCCCCGATCGGCCGAAGAAGGGGTAACGATAGAGACGCGCTGAGCGAGGCCTTGGATGATATTTCACGGGACACGGCCTATCTCGAGTCCGTCGGGGTGAACGTGCTCTACCGCCGGGGCAACGAACCGTTCGGCAGAAGCGACCTTCGGCGCGCTTTCTCGTGGCTCCTTGGCGATACGGAGGTTTGGTTTGACGCTGTGGTGGCCGCATCCGGCGCTCAGCCGCAAGGCTCGAACAGACGAGGCGCGAACTCGAACGTGGGCGGCACGGCCAAGCGGCCTTCGGCCAACGTAAATTCTTTCGATCGAATCGTTCTCGAAAACTACCGCTTGCCGGGCGAGCGGCAATTCGAGCGCCACGGCGATGCAACGTTTCATGTTCTGCACGGGCACAACGGCTCCGGCAAATCGGCTTTCGTCGAGGCGCTGGAACTGCTGCTTACGGGAGCAATCGAGCGGCTCGAGAGGGCGGGAGAGAAGGACTATTACAAAGTGATCCGGCATGATCCGGGACAGGTTCCCGGCACGGGGGCGCCGAAAGCAGCTGCCGGAAACCGAAAAAATGCCGACGTTCTGGTCAGAGTTCAACAGGGAAAAAAGGAAGAAAAATACGCGCTTCCCGCGGCCCGCGGCAAGGGATCGTCCGACCGTAAGAGGCCGCCGGGCATCGCGCCGGGAGGGTTTAGTCCGGGATCGTTTCGCCTTGATCAAACGGTGATGGATCAACTGATACGCAGTAACGAAACCGAGCGGGCACGGCTTCTGTTGCGGTCGTTCTTTCCCGAGGCCCGCGAGACTTTCGAAGAGTTGGAGCAAGACAAAAAGAATGCGCGGGACGCGGCCCTCCAGCTGCCCGGCAAGATTCGCGAAGAGTTGCCGGCAGCAGGGGAGACGCTCGAAAAGGCCATCCTCGAGCGATTCGAGTGGCTCGGCGCCGAACCAAACGAGACGCGTCTCGCCACGGTGCCGTTTGAAACGGCGGCAACTTGTCTCCCGCTGTCCGAACAAAAGCTGCGCCTTCTGAGCCAGATCCAGCCGTCCATTGGGGAAGTCCTCGATCGTTGGAAACGGAGGCCGATCCCGGCAACCCGCGTGAAGCAGGAAATCGAGAAGTTGGACAGTTACCTCCAGACCGTGCTGGATGAGCCGGCGGTGATGGAAAGGCTGGAGGCGACCCGCAAGATCCTCGACGAGCTGAGGAATTGGCAGGCACGGCGAGGCCGCGATCGAGGCACCGAGGATCTGGAGGCGACGCTGAACAAGTGGCTGGAAACTAGGGCGCTTTTGGACCTTGCCAACCAGTATAGCGACGTCATGGCTACGTTTCCGGCCGCCGGCGGGAATCACTGGTCTTGGCCCCAGGGGCGCGATCCCTTTCCCGGCTTGAAGACTCTGACGCCAAAGCAGTTAGAGGCGCTCAAACACGAATGCAATGACTTAAGCCGAAGCCTCGACAGCTATCAGGAGCGACTCGCCGGCTGGAGCGACAAACAAGAAACCAAGGCCGCCGGCGGCGTCCGCTCGCGCGAGACCCGGCCGCCCCGGCACGCTCTCAACCACCAGGAGATCGAGTGGCTCAACGACACCGGCCAGTGGCTTGCTTCGGTTCGTGAAACCGCCTCCCAGAGACGGCTCGGAACCGTCTGCAATGACGCGCTGGCCAAAAAATCCGTGCGAACGATCGGCAGAATTGCGATCGGCAAGCCAGGCGGCGTTCAGCGGGCTCTCGACGAGATTGGCCGGCTTCTCAGTGCGTGCCGTGAACTCAGCGAGTTGCGGACGGGAGAACGGAAATCACTGGATCTTTATGATCGATGTCGGACGGCCTATGAGACCTTCAAGAAACAGCGGCAAGCAGGCTCGGCTGTCAGGAAAACGTTCTTCGAGAAGATCGCGGGTCCGGGAGAGGGCGCGGGTGAAGGCCTCAACGGAGCGCTCAACGAGTTGCTCGCGCTTTTCAAGCCTGCCCGCTGGGCATACCAAGACATTCGCTTGCGCGCGCCCGAACAGAACCCGGACTCCGGGCTGGCCATGGAAACACACGATCGTCAGCGTGCGGACCTGAGACTGAATACCGCCGAGCTGAACTCTTTGACCGTGGCCCTTTTTCTGCTCTGCGCCGTTCGCGTGAAGAATCCGCTCCGCGTTCTCGTGTTGGACGACCCGTTGCAGAATATGGACGAATTGACGGTCACCGCGCTGGCTCGGGGTCTGGCCAAGGTGATGAGGATATTTCCCGCGGAGTGGCAGATCTTGGCGCTGTTTCACGGACAGGAGGACCTCGCTCGAATCCGCGACGAAGTGCCCTGCGCCGTTTATTTCTTCCCTTGGCTCAAGCCGGTCTCCGAGACCCAAACAGCGGCCGTTGGAATCGAACACAGTGAAGAGTTCAGCAACAAGAATAGTATTCCTCAGCCGATCGGCGACCTTTTCGCTAACATCCCGGCAGCGTGAATCTCACGAAGCAGCGGCTGCACTTGGCGGATAGCCGGCCCGGGCCTGACGGCGGGCATTTGCTTCTACTCCTGGCGGCCGCTGGTGAAAAATGCGGGTTAGCTGATTCGCGCGGATCAGCTCGCCGTAGCGGCTTGGGCGAAGACGTAGGGGCCTTCTGGGATCACAATCAGGGATGCATCCGGGCGCAGAGCGTCAACCACATGATCGACGGCTCGCTGGGGATCGTCGAACGCAGGTCCCCAAAAGGAGCGGCGGTCGCGGGGGTCCACGCCCGGCACGCAGAAGGCCAGATTCGCTTTTTCGGCGACCAAGGCAAGCTTCTCGGCTTGCCATTGATCGATCACGACCGGGCTGTCGCGGAGTTCGTCAAGTAGGTTTTTGGAGTCCGCCGATCGACGAACCAGGGCGCTGAATTCGGCGCTCCCAAGACCCTCGCGGCAGGCCGCCACGAGCAAGACCGTGCCGCCGGCCTTGACAACCTGGGAAGCCGCCGTCACACCCTTGACCGCCTGGTAGAAAGTCAGATCCAGCGGGTATCCGCCCGAGGTGGTGATGACAGCGTCGGCAGGCTCTTCGACGGCGGCCAAGGTCGATTGGCGAACGAAAGCGACTCCGGCGGCGTGAGCCTCAAGCGGCTCGCCAGCAAAGACGGCAGCGATCCCGCGTGAGCGCGTCAGCGCGACGTCCACGATGAAATCATGGCCCGCCATGGAGGCGATCTCGATCAGTTCTCGATGCAAGGGGTTGTCGGGGAAGGAGCCTTCGGTGGCTTGGGGATCGTGCATGAAAACGGGGCTGTGAAGCCGCTTGATGGTCTTCTCACCCGCCAGTCCGATCGAAAGCAACTTGCGGCCGCCCGAAAAGCCGGCCATCAGGTGCGGCTCGACGAAGCCCAATGTAATGTGCAGATCGGCGTCGAGCAATCGACGGTCGATGTAAACGGGCGTCCCGGTTCGGGTCTCGCCCAGATAGGCGTTTTCGTCGCCGGCGCGGGCGCGGTGCGACTCCACCCGATAGCGCGCCAGGATGTCGTCACCGACGATTTCCCTCAGCTCGTCACGAGTGGCCTCTCGATGGAGGCCCGTCGCGACGAGGACCGAGACCTGGGAAGATGGCATGCCCCCCTTATCGAGAGCAGCCAACACGTGGGGCAAGACAACACGGTTCGGCGCGGGCCGCGTAATATCACAGACAGCGATCGCGGCGGAGCGCTTCCCGCGAGCCAACTCCTCGAGCGGGGGCGAGCCAATCGGATGCTGAAGCGCGGCGGCTATGGCCCGATTGGGTGAGTCGAGCACCTCCCCGAACCGCGACCGGAGCACCGTGGCACGGAGGCTGTCGGGAAGCTCGACGTCAACTCCTGTCTTATCGAAATCCAGTTTGAGCTGCATTCCATGGCCCAGGTGTTCCCGGGGAGCCGCCCAAGGTGGGGCGCCTCGGACGACAAATACGAGCGGAGTTACAGCGGAAAAAGGACCTCTCGCGGCCCCTGTGCCGCTGTCCCAGCCCCTATGCTAACAGCCGCGACGCCACGCCGGAAACGAACGCCGCTGCCGTTCGGGCCCTAGCCCGCATTTCTCACCACCTGACGGTCGAAGCACGCAATAAGCCCGCCATTACTGCGTTGCGCTTGCTCGCCGTGCTCAACGTACTGTTCAAGTACGCTTCCGCGCGCCGAGCGGCGCGCGCCTTGTACTGACGGGCTTTTTACGCACTTCGCCTCGCCACGTGGTGAGAAAAGCGGGCTAAGAGCAAAAGAAGCCTCGGGCCCTCGGGCCCATTCGGCACCTGAGGGACTCAGTATGCGGGGCCTGTCTACAGTAAAATAGGGAGTGACTCGCGTGCTGGGACGAGTTCTCGCTCTCGACCCCGGGAAACGTCGCATCGGGCTGGCGGTAAGCGACGAACTGGGTTTAACGGCTCAGGGCCTGCCGACACTCATACGCAAGAACCGGAGCCACGACTTCGAAGCCTTGCGCCGTACGATTGCCGAGAGGCAGGTCAAGCTGGTGATCGTCGGCAACCCTCTGCACATGAGCGGAGAGTCGGGGTCGCAGTCTCAAGCAGCTGTTCGCTTGGCCCGAAGTCTGGCGAAGTACTGCGATATCAAAGTAGAACTGTGGGATGAACGACTGACCACCCGAGAGGCAACTCACGTGCTGCGACAGAGCGGTATGGGAATCGAAAAGCGAAAAGCCGTGGTGGACCGGCTTTCGGCCACACTGATTCTGCAGAGCTACCTAGACTACGCGGCCGGCGACAGGCCGGAAGCCTCCTTGGAAATATGAGCAGGATTTCCGGCTGGGCGGTCCGCTACGCGCTGGTTCTCGCGCTGCTTGTCGTCGTCAGCTTGGCTTCGACGGTCTTTTCGCCGCCTTATCGGGGCCATGCAGGATCTGTCGTCGTTGAAATTGAACCCCACACCCCCAGCCGGGTCATCGCTCAACGACTCGAGGCGAGCGGGGTTATTCCTTCCCGTTGGCATTTCATGGCAGTTCGACTTGTTCGGCCCAGGACGGTTCTGATGGCCGGCGAGTATGAGTTCAATCGTCCGATGTCGGTGGGGGAAGTTTTCGATACAATTGCGCGCGGGCAGGTGCGCTACCATCCGGTGAGGATTCCAGAGGGCAATAATCTCTGGGGGGTTGCCGACTTAGTCGCTCGGACGGGGTTTGCCGGCCGGGAGGATTTCCTAAAAGAGACGGAACGCGTCGACTATGTTCGAGATTTGCTGCCGCAGGCTGCGAACCTCGAGGGTTGCCTGTTTCCCGACACCTACCACGTCGCTCGGCCCGTGACGGCGGAGAAGCTGGTCAGGATCATGGTCCGGCGTTTTCGCGACGTTTTCACCAAGGTGCTCGCGGATAACAAGACCTCGTTGAATGCCCGCGAGATTCTGACGCTGGCGTCGATGATCGAAAAGGAAACCGGAGTCGGCCACGAAAGACAACTCGTCTCCTCTGTTTTTCACAACCGCCTTCGCCGGGGGATGCTGTTGCAGTGCGACCCCACCGTGATCTACGGCATGGTTATGGACAACCGTTATCGAGGCCGCCTGCGAACCTCCGATCTGAAAGACACGCATCTCTACAATACGTACGTCCACCCGGGGCTGCCGCCCGGGCCGATTGCCAATCCGGGTCGCCAGGCGCTGGAGGCGGCCATCAATCCGAAGAGCAGCGACTATATCTTCTTTGTGGCGCGCGCGAGCGGCAACGGGGAGCACGTTTTTTCCGAGACCTGGCGAAATCATGCGAGGGCGGTTGCCAGCTACCGGCAGAGACATAACCCGTGAGCGCAACCCAGCAGAAGAGGGTCTCGATCAAGTCCGTTGTTCTGGCCTACGTCGAGCAACGTAAGCCGGCCGTCATCGATGGGCAAGAGCTCGCGGCGCTGCGCCTCGGCGTGGCGAACTCCGTGGGGGAAGGCAGACGTATCTCTCAGCAATACCTTCTCGATGTTTTGGCCCAAACCGGCGTCCCCATCGCCCGGTCTCTGGGAGGTCTGCCGGCCGACCTGCGGGGCCGAGTGCATTTTCGTGATCCACAAGCCGCGGCTTCCTCGCTGTCGGATCTCCAGCGGGAGTTCGAAGAAGCCCGGCGGCGGGGTGATCGCCAAAGGGCCGAGGATTGCCGTTCGGCCGTTCGGCAAGCCAAGGATCGCCTGCGGCTCGTCTTGAGACGATCGGATCTTTCGCCGGAGAAGAAAGAAGTAAAGCAAGAACTGCTGCGCTGGTTCCTGGTATGGCTGGAGACCCCGGAGCTTTTCAGTCAGTGGCTGGAGTTGCGCCGAAGCGCGATGACGGAACGGTAAAATCGGGTGAAGCCCGGCAGCCGGCCCGGCTCCGGCCTACTGATATAATTAAATTGTTGCGCCGTATACTCGGAGGTCCTCCCTTTTCCCCCAGGCTCACATTCTTCAGCGCGGTCTTGGTGTGCGTCATAGCCAACTCGGCATGCTTGGTGCGCACGCGGGGACGCGTACGGGCTCCGCGGGCGCTGCGTACCGCCACGCTGGAAGAATTGACCGAGAAAATCGAGCGGTTCGATTCGATTCAGTCCATGAAAGCCACCGTCACGCTGCAGCTGTCCGTTGTTACCGAAGACGAGGAGAAGGTGCAGGATTTCCGTGACGTTAAGGGCTTCGTGCTCGTCCGCCGGCCGCGTTCCATTCGAATCGTCGCGCAGGTCCCCGTTGTTGCGACCACCGCTTTCGAAATGGCCTCCGACGGGAAGGAGTTCCAAGTTTACCTTGCAGCCAAGAACAGGTTTCTCGTGGGTGACAGCAACGTGAAAGCAAGCTCGTCGAAACGGGCCGACAACGTTCGTCCCCATCACATCCTCGAAGCCCTGTTGATCGACCCGCCGCAATCCGCGGAGTCGAAGAGGTTCCTGGCCAGCCGTAGGGAAGGAAACCGTGCCTATCAAATTGTCAGCCTATTACGCGAAGTCAACGGCGGCGCACTGAAGCTATCTCGGGAAATCTGGTTTGACCGCGCCGGACTCGACATCGCTCGGCTCATCATCTTCGACGACACGGGCGAGCCTGTCACGATAGCACGCTACGCCGACTGGTCCGAGCAGGACTTGCTGCCTTTTCCCGCTCGGGTCTCGATTTCACGTCCCAAGGACGGCTACGAACTACAAGTACGCATCCTCAAGCCAGGTCTCAACGAGGAAGTCCCCGAAGATCGATTTCAGTTGAAACCACCTCCCGGCGTGCGCATCCAACGAGTTGGGGAAACGTCCGGCCGGAAAGCCGTGGCCAGTTCCGCTCATGATTAATAAGATGGTGGCGCGGAACCTTCTGCACCGCCCGATTCGAACAGTGCTGAGCATCCTCGCCATCGCGGTCGAGGTCACCATGATCCTGCTGATAGTAGGCTTGGGGGAGGGCTTGTTGGAAGACTCCCAGCGCCGCACGCGCGGCGTAGGAGCAGACATTTTGATTCGCCCTTCGACGAGTAGCGCGGCGATGAACTTGAGTACCGCCGATATTCCGGAAAAGTTGGTGGCGAAGCTGGCTGAAGAGTTTCCGGAAATCGAGGTGGCAACCGGCACAACGGTCATGATGCAAGGTGATCTGCAGACGATCACCGGCGTTGACTGGGACCGCTTCCTCCAAATGGCGGACGGGATTCGCTATTTCGGCGGCGGGCCGATGGAAAAGCCCTATGACGCGATCGTTGATGAGGTGTACTCGCGCCACAAGAAGGTTCGGGTCGGCGATACGATTCGGCTGCTCAATCATGACTTCCACGTGGCGGGAATCGTGGAGAGCGGGAAGATGTCGCGCGTTTTCATTCCGCTCTCGACGATGCAGGATTTGATGGGCTGGGGGGGCAAAATCAGTCAGGTGTATTTGAAACTGCGAGACCCGAAGCAAACCTACCCAGTGATCGACAGGATCAAGCAGCTCTTGCCGTCCTATCCCGTGTACGCCCTGGAGGACTTGCTGACACAGGCGGCAGCCGACGTCCGGGAGATGTCGGCGCAGTTCGTGAACATCATCATCGGGATTGCGGTCATCATCGGCTTCATCGTGGTCCTGCTTTCGATGTATACGGCGATCTTGGAGCGCACCCGCGAAATCGGCATCCTCAAATCGCTGGGTGCTTCGAAGTCCTACATCACCAGGCTGATCTTACGAGAGGCCCTGGTCGTTTGTTCGCTGGGCATCCTGGTCGGTTTCGGCTTCAGCGTGCTGGGGAAATGGGTGGTGGAAGCCCAGTTCCCTCTCGTATCCATCACCATCCCAGCGAACTGGCTGCTTGGGGGAGCGACGATCGCGGTGGCGGGCTCGTTGTTGGGCGCCTTTTATCCGGCGGCCAAGGCAGCCCGCCAAGATCCCATCTCGGCTCTAGCCTACGATTAAACAGTGACGTGAGCGCGGACCCGATTATCGAAGTCAACGGACTGACCAAGGTCTTCCACATGGGCGGCGTGGACGTACCCGCCCTGCGTGGGGTCAGCCTGCAAGTCTATCCCGGAGAGTTCCTGGCGATTCTGGGGCCTTCGGGGTCGGGCAAGTCGACGCTGTTTCACGTGATCGGCGGATTGACGCCCCCAACCGAGGGTGAAGTGAAAGTGGCCGGCAGCGACTTGACGGCCATGACGGACGGCGATCGGACGAAATTGCGCAAGGAGGTGGTGGGATTCGTCTTCCAGCGGTTTAATCTGCTGCCCACCTTGACCGCCGAGGAAAACATCGCCATCGCACAGCACATCGCCGGCCGCGACCGCCAAGATCAAGCCTTTCAGGAAACGATCCGCATGCTGGGGATCGAGCATCGCTTGCACCACAAACCCTACGCCCTCTCCGGAGGGGAACAGCAACGCGTCGCCATCGCGCGCGCCATCGTGAACAGCCCGCGGATACTTCTTGCCGACGAGCCCACCGGCAACTTGGATACGGCAAACTCAGAGACGGTTCTCTCTATCCTCAAGGAACTGAACCAACGACTGGGACAGACTATTCTGATGATCACCCACAACCCCGCAGCAGCCGCCGGCTGCGCCAGCCGTACGGTCCACATGCGCGACGGGAAAATCGTAGATAGCTGACGCGGCTCGCGACGGACAGCGATCCCGCTGTTAAAGCCGCCGCCATGCCGGCCACCGCAAGGCCCAGACCCACCACGTACTTGTCTCCTTAGGCCGGCGCGCCCCGATAGAGGGTAACTTTGAGGGTCATCGCTTCAGGAGAGGGGGAACTCAGATGCCCAGTTCCCGTTTCAGGTCCGCGGCGGTCACCGACTCGTTTTTCTCGAGGTAGTCGAACAGCCGACCTTCTACGTCGCGGACGACTTTCGCTTGTTCGACGACGTCGGCCGCCCGGTCGTTCGGGATCCGCAGGACACCGTTATCGTCACCGTGCAACAGGTCGCCGGGTTCGACCGGCATGCCTCCCACAGTCACCGGGACGCCGATGTCCATGATGACGACGTTGCCGTGAGAGACGACGCACCCCGGTCCGAAAACATGAAAGCCGGGGGCCCGCTTGCGGATGCCCTCCAAATCTCGGTAGCCCCCGTCGGTGACAACGCCGACGGCCCCCAGTTTCTGGTACGCGGCGCAAATCATGTCCCCGATGAAGCAGCTTTTGAGCGCATCATGACCTGTATTTTGGATGGCGACCACGGCCGGCTTCGGCGCCGCCGCGACCGCATCGATGAACTCACTCAACTTGTTGACACGCGGCTTGCCCGGGTAAGTGCTGTCGGCCGTACAGGTTACCGCGTAGCCGACCATGGGCGGCAGCTCGGGAAACCGGCAGCGCACCTCGCGAGACGTGAAACCCTCTATGCGGTCACGGATGTCGAGACGCTCGATGGCGTTCGAGAGCGTCGCGGCGTCAAACTTCCGCAGCTCGTCAATAATCCCATCAGGAATGGGTTGTTTCATATTGTGTCGACCACGAAAACTGTGGGCTTGCGCCTCGCTATCGTCACTGGCGACGAGATGTGCAAACAAAAGCCTCTTAGGGTAGCGCGTGCCCGGGTGGTGGTGGCAAGCTCGATAGTCGTCCTTGGCCCCGAAACCCGCCCGCGAGAGCGAAAAGGGGGTTTCGACAGCCCGAAGACGCCCGGTACTCCATCTACCGGGGGGCCGGATCAGCCGCCCTTGCCCTGCTGGGCCAGATATGCCTCCGCCTTCGCTAGATCAGCAGGCGTATCTACGCTTACGCCGACATGGTGCGTCGTCGCAACAGCCAGAATGCGATAGCCGTGCTCGAGGGCTCGAAGCTGCTCCAACCCCTCGGTGTACTCCAACTCGGTCGGCGCCAGCCGAGCAAAGGCCAGCAGAAAATCCTTCCGATAGGCGTAGAGTCCAATGTGCTCCCACGCTTGAAACCGCTCGCCGCGGCGGGCGAACGGGATCGGCGAACGTGAGAAATACAAAGCAAAACCTTCGCCATCGACCACTACTTTCACTACGTTTGGGTCGCGCAGCATCTCTTCGCTCTCGATGGCGCGCATGAGGGTGCTCATTTGCAGATCGTCCCGCTCGAGAAACGGCTCCACCGCCTGGTCAATCGCTTTCCCGGATATGAACGGTTCATCCCCCTGGATGTTGACGACCACATCGGCCTCGATCGCAGCCGCCGCCTCGGCGACGCGGTCCGTGCCCGAAGGATGATCGGGCGAGGTCATCAGGGCTTTGCCGCCAATACTTCGGATGACGTCGGCGATGCGTTCATCATCGGTCGCGACCACCAACTCCGCCAGCCGCGACGCCTGGCGCGCCCTTTCGTAGACGCGCCGGATCATCGGGCAGCCGCCCAGCAGCGCCAAAGCCTTGCCCTCGAATCGCTTCGAGCGGTACCTGGCGGGGATGACACCGACAACGCGCATTTTAGGATTTGGGAAACCCAGACCAAGTTTCCGATGATCGAGGGCCTTTACCGCTAGCTACTTTCCGGCGCAAAAAGGAGAAACTGCGTGGTGGCTGGGTACAGTCAGTCAATTTCGCCTCCGAATGCGCCCGTAAGTTGTTGATTCTTTGAAGGCGCGAAATTGGTGGCAGTCCCCGCCCCGAGCGCTACGCGTATTTTGCGCCGGAAAGTAGCTAGCCTCTCGTTCGCCCTTGTACTCCCGGGCGTCAGCGGACCGGCTTGGACCCTGTGCTACATTGGGCAACGGGTCCGACCCATTCTCCCATGTCCTCCTCGGAACTCGATAGGCTGGTGGCGATCATGGCGCGGCTGCGCAGCCCGAGCGGCTGCCCCTGGGACCGGGAACAGACGCTCGAAACCCTAGGCCCCTACCTGATCGAAGAAACCTACGAGGCTATCGAAGCTATCGAGCGACGTGACTGGTCCCAGCTCGCCGAGGAACTCGGGGACCTTCAACTGCAAATCGCTTTTCAGTCCCAAATCGCCTCGGAAGAGGGACAGTTTACCATCGAAGACGTCCTCCGCCGGATTAACGAGAAGCTGATCAGGCGGCATCCGCACGTCTTCGGCGATGAGTCGGCCGAAACGCCGGGACAGGTCTTACACCGCTGGGAGCAAATTAAGGCGGAAGAGAAGCGCCAAAAAGATGGAGCGGGTGGAGAGTCCCCTGACTCGGGAAAATCCATCCTCGACGGTGTCCCTCGCTCGCAGCCGGCCATGCTCGAAGCCCGCAAGATTGGCCGGAAAGCGGCAAGGGCGGGCTTCGATTGGGTGCAGTTCGACGACATTGTCGAGAAGCTTCAGGAAGAAATCCGGGAGCTTGAAGACGCACGGACATCCGCCGGGGCCGAGCAGATCGAAGAAGAGGTGGGCGACCTGCTGTTCACCCTGGTCAACATCGCCCGTCACCTGAAGGTCAATCCCGAGCTGGCCCTGCGCAAGGCAAATGCCAAGTTTCGAGACCGTTTCGCCCATGTGGAAGACGGGCTCCGCCGACAAGGCAAGTCCCTTGAGACCGCCGAGCTGGAAGAGATGGAGCAGCTATGGCAGCAGGCCAAGAATCGCTGACTAACCTTGCCATCCGCAGGCTCGAGGCCGAAGCGGAATTCCGGGAAGCCCTGGATGTCGAGAAGCGAGTCTGGGGGTTCGCCGACGTGGAGCTGGTCCCCTGGCGGCTGATGGTCGTGGCCACGGAATCGGGAGGCCTGGTGGCCGGGGCTTTCGACGGCGAGACGATGATCGGTTTCAGCTTGGCCTTCGCCGGCGTCCATCCCGATGGGACATCCTACTGGCACAGCCACATGACCGGCGTGCTTCCCGAGTACCAGAACCGCCAAGTCGGGCGACAGTTGAAACTGCACCAGCGCCGGCAGGCCATCGAGCGGGGCATTGATCTGATCGCCTGGACCTTCGATCCTCTCGAGATCCGCAACGCCTATTTCAACGTCGTGCGTCTCGGCGTCAATGTCCGCCGGCTTCTGCCGAATCTCTACGGAACCACCACCAGCCATCTTCAGGGAGCGTTGCCCACCGATCGACTGGTTGCCGAGTGGTACGTGAAAAGTTCCCGGGTCGCGGCAGCCCTCGCCGGGGAAAAAGGCGACGATCGAGATAAGCAAGTAGAGGCGACGATCGAGGTTCCGGCGAAAATCGAACAGCTGCGCCACAGCGACATCGAGGCGGCCCGGTCCATTCAGACGCGCGTTCGTGAGGGCTTCCAGAAAGGCTTTGCCAAGGGGTTGGTCGTGGCCGGCTACCGGGCCACTGGAGACGGAGGTGTGTTTGAGCTGGGGCGAAGCTCGGAGGCTGTTTGACGACGTGATCGGCACCGTGGGGACAAGGGATCCCGCTTGTCCTAGCCCTAGCCGCCAGAAGTGGTTGGGGGGGCGACCTGTCGGGCCGGGACATTTTTTGCCTTGGCAGCGTCGCTCCGGACCACTCTCGGTCCCTCGGTGATCCGTGCCGACTGCTTGGAAGCCATGATCCTCGACCGCGTCACTCTGCGCGAAATCCGCATGCCGCTGGTCCATTTTTTTGAGACCAGCTTCGGGCGGACCACCGAGCGCCGCATTGTGCTGGTGGAAGTCGAAAGCCAAGGGGCCACCGGTTGGGGCGAGGTCACCGCGGGAGAAGGTCCCTTCTACAACGAGGAATGGGTGGACGCGGCTTGGCTGGTCTTGCGGGATTTCGTGGTTCCTCGGATCCTGCACCAGAAAGTAGGCTCGGCCGCTGAGTTCGCCGCGCGGATGCCTCCCATCCGGGGCCACCAGATGGCTCGGGCTGGGCTGGAAACAGCCGCCTGGGATCTCGAGGCGCGCGTGCTCGGGCGTCCTTTGTGGCAGCACATCGGGGGCGCCCGAACCGAAATCCCCTGTGGGGTGTCGATCGGTATCCAGGACTCCGTTGATGAGCTGCTCGGGCTGATCGAGCGCGAAACCACCGCCGGCTACCAGCGGATCAAGATCAAAATCAAGCCCGGCTGGGATGTCGATGTGGTCGGGAAGGTACGCCAGCTGTTCCCCGACACCCGACTGATGGCGGATGCGAACTCAGCCTACTCGCTCCAAGATGCCGAGCATCTCAGGCGGCTGGACGAGTTCTCGCTAATGATGATCGAGCAACCGCTGGCCCACGACGACATCATCGACCACGCCGCTCTGCAGGCCCAACTCAAGACCCCGATCTGCCTCGACGAGTCGATCCGCAACGCCCGTCACGCCGAACAGGCGATCGAGCTTGGAGCGTGCCGCGTCATCAACATCAAACTGGGCCGGGTCGGCGGATTTTCCGAAGCTTTGCGCGTCCACAACACGGCTCTCGCCCACCGCATTCCCGTCTGGTGTGGGGGGATGCTCGAAGCCGGCATCGGCCGCGCGCACAATATTGCCCTCTCCACGCTCGACAACTTCCGACTTCCCGGGGACGTCTCGGCTTCCAAGCGATACTGGAAGCGGGACATCGTTCAACCCCCTGTCGAGGTCACCTCCGAGGGGACAATCCAGGTTTCCAACCGGCCAGGCTTCGGGTATGAGGTGGACCGTGACTATATTCGGGCGATCACCGTCCGTGAGGAGACGCTGTATTAAAGTTAGCCTAGGGAAACCCGGTAGCGCCCTCGCTCGAAGAAGTGGCGGCAGAGATCAGCGGGCAGGAGATTTCGAGCGGGCGCCAGGTGCCGGGGTTTGGCGCTTCGAAAGACGACGGCTCGACTCTGTGCGGCAACTGGCTCTATTCGGGATCAGTCACGGAAGACGGCAATCTGATTGCCCGCCAGGGGCAGGCGGACCCGACCGGACTAGACCTCTATGCCGACTGGGCCTGGAGTTGGCCCGCAAACCGGCGGGTGCTTTACAACCGCGCATCCGCGGATGGGAGTGGAAAGCCCTGGGACGAGAGCCGTGCGGCGATCCGTTGGAAAGACGGCCGTTGGATCGGCGATGTGCCTGCCTACAAGGCGGATGCGCCGCCGGAAGCCAACGGCGCGTTCATCATGTTGGCGGAAGGCGCAGCTAAGCTTTTTGCTCCGGATTTCGTCGAGGGGCCGTTCCCCGAGCATTACGAGCCGGCCGAGTCGCCGGTCGAGAACCTGCTGACCCTAAAGATGTCAAAGTCTAGCGACAAGAAAATTCAGCGCTTCTCGTTCACCGAGCGGGCTATCCCCTGGATGGCGGCAATCAGTTTTCTTTACGCCGCGCTGACAGGGCTGGCGCTTTGGTCTCATCACCTGTATGGGTTGGCTGCCGTCTTCGGCGGGGGCGAGACGGTGCGTTGGGGACACCCCTGGGGAGGCACCATCTTTGCCGTTGTCCTGGGTTTCATGTTTGGCAACTGGGTGCGCCAGATGCGTCTCGATTCCGACGATAAGGTCTGGCTTCGGAATGCTCACAAGTACGCGGTGCACGACGAAGAAGGGCTGCCCGAGGCGGGACGCTTCAATGCCGGCCAGAAAATGCTTTTCTGGGTGCAAACCGGATGCGCGCTTCTGCTATTTGCCAGCGGTATCGTGCTGTGGTTTCCCGAAGCGATGCCCCGGTCTTTACGGCTGGCGGCGATTCTGATCCATCCTGCTGTCGCCGTCGCTTCGATTGGCGGAATCATCGTTCATATCTGCATGGGTGCCGCGGCGGTTCCCGAAGCCTTCCGCGGGATGATCCAAGGATGGGTCAAGCCCGGCTGGGCGGCGGCCCACCACCCCAAGTGGTACCGGGGAATCTCCAAGCAATAGCACTGCGCTCGATGCCGATTGGGTCGGCGGTGGGCGACTTAGCCTGACCTCTCACGCACTTCGCCTCGCCGCTTGGCGAGAAAAGCGGGCTGGAAAACGCCGGTGATATAGTTAAGGCTGGAATGTCGAGACGCCTCTTCGTTGGATTCGTTTGCCTCTGCTCCCTTCTGCTTCCCACCTCCGCACTTCCTAAAGAAGACCGCCTCAGCGGCAAGAATCAAGCCCCGGGTAGGGAACAAAAAGCGGGCGCTGACGGCCATCAAAAGATGCTGTCCCTGCTAAAGGAAATCGCTGCTCGCACGCAGAACGAGCACACCTTTCTGGGAGACAGGGCGCCGCGCGCCCTGAGAGAAAAGCTCGCCGACCTGCCCCCTGACGCATCAGCCGCCAACCGCTGGCACCTTCACCGTCAGTTGGCGGCAAGCGAACTGAACTTGGGCAATGAAACAGCAGCAATCCTTCACTTCAGCAAGGCCTACAACCTGCTTCCCGAGGTAAGAGAAGACCTGGTACCGGGCGAGGCCAACCAGCTAGTCTTCGACTTGGGTGTGGCCTACCTGCGAACCGGCGAGACGCAGAACTGCTGCAATCGGTTTACACCCGATAGCTGTATCCTGCCGATACGCGGGCAGGGCATCCACACCAAAAAGGAAGCATCGAAACGAGCGATCGAGTATTTCACCGAAGTGCTCGAAAACTCTCCTAAAGATACGCGTTTCCATTTGGGATCGCGCTGGCTGCTGAATATCGCCTACATGACGACCGGCGCTTACCCAGACGAAGTTCCGGAAGACTATCGCATCCCCGCCGAAGCCTTCGAATCGGAAGAGGCGTTTCCGCGATTCATCAATATTGCTCCACGATTGGGGATCGACACGTTCAGCCTATCCGGCGGGGCCATCGGGGATGATTTTGACAACGACGGCTATCTCGACTTGGTCGTTTCGAGCTGGGATCCCCAAGCACAGATCCGCTTCTTTCGCAATGAACAGAATGGGAGCTTTTCCGAACGAACGGAGGAAGCAAACCTCTCGGGTATTACCGGCGGACTCAACCTAGTGCAAGCCGATTACAACAACGACGGTCACGTGGACGTTCTCGTGTTGCGGGGAGCATGGCTGGCGCACGCTGGAGACCATCCTAACTCGCTGCTCCGCAACAACGGCGACGGCACGTTTACTGATGTGACCTTCGACGCCGGATTGGGGAACGTCCACTATCCGACGCAGACTGCTTCCTGGGCGGACTACGACAACGATGGGGATTTGGACCTCTACGTCGGCAACGAAGCTCTTCCGGGGCTGCCAGGCCCCTGCCAGCTTTTTCGCAACAATGGCGACGGGTCTTTCACCGACATCGCGCCCAAGGCCGGCGTGACCAACGGCCGATTCACCAAGGCAGTCGTGTGGGGCGATTACAACGGCGATCGATTCCCCGACCTTTACGTTTCGAATCTCCGAACATCCGTCGGTTCGCGGACGAGTGACGGATACGATTCGGACCGCGGTTCCAACCGGCTCTACAAGAATAGAGGCGACGGCACCTTCGTCGACGTAGCGTCCGAGCTCGGCGTCAGTGATCCCCAAACAAGCTTGCCGGCTTGGTTCTGGGACTTCGACAACGACGGGGTTCTGGACATCTTCGTCTCCGTCTACTCGGCGACGATAGGAGATGTCGGCGCCGCCTATCTTGGCTTACCCTTCGAGACGGAACTGGCGCACTTGTACCGGGGCGATGGGAAAGGCGCCTTCGAGAACGTGGCGCAACAACGGAACCTGCGTCGGCCGACCTCCATGATGGGCGCGAACTTCGGCGACATAGATAACGATGGATACCTCGATTTCTACCTAGGTACCGGCTACCCGAGCTACAGCGGTCTGATGCCCAACGTGATGTACCACAACCGAGAGGGCGAGACTTTCGCCGATGTGACCGCGGCGGGCGGATTTGGCCATCTCCAAAAGGGTCACGCGGTCGTCTTCGCGGATTTCGACAACGACGGCGACCAGGACGTCTTTCAAGAGATGGGCGGAGCGTATCAAGGAGACAAGTTCAAAGATTCGTTCTACGAGAATCCTGGCTTCGGCAACCACTGGATCACCGTTGATCTGGTTGGCGTCGAAACGAATCGCTCGGCCATCGGCGCACGCATTCGCGTCGAGGTAGTCGAAAACGGCCGGCGCCGTTCCATCTACAAACACGTCAACAGCGGCGGCAGCTTCGGCGGCAATCCACTGTGGCAAACGATCGGCCTCGGGAAAGCCGAGAAGATCGAACACCTCGAAGTGTACTGGCCGACTTCGGATTCGACCCAGACGTTCCGCGACGTGCCGCTGGACCAACACATCGAGATCGTTGAATCCGAAGAAGGCTACACCACCAAGTCGCTCAAGCGGTTCAAGTTTGGTGGTTCCCCCGAGTAACCGATCTTTCCACCAGGGGTCGAGGTTAACCCGCACCGAAACCTCGCCCCAGTCTTTGGGATAATGACGGGCACATGTCCACTGACCAGAAGAAACCTGTTGTCGCGGGAAGCTCGACCGTTCCGATTCGCAGCGTGCAAGTCGTTGCCGGCTTGTTGACTCTTTTGGCCCTTGCCCTCCCGGCGTGCAGCAACCCTCCCGCCGTGGCAAATTGGCCCCAATGGCGTGGTCCTGAAAGCCAGGGTGTATCTTCGGAAAACAACCTGCCCAACGAATGGACCGCGACCAAAAACATAGTTTGGAAAACGCCGATTCCCGGCCGCGGTCACTCTTCTCCTATCGTTTGGGGAAACCGGCTCTTTGTCACGACGGCTATCCAAGGGGAGCTCATTCCGGGGGCCAAGACTCTCCAGCACTTAACGAAAGACGGGGAGGTGTTCACCCACCCGGACGTCGTCGGAGGCGAGTACGAGCACACGTTCAAAGTTCTGTGTTTGGACACCGAAACCGGCAAGATCCTCTGGGAGGGAACCGCCTACAAAGGGCGGGTCTACGACGGCAGGCACCGCAAGAACACATACGCTTCGCCCACGCCGCTGACGGACGGCAAATACGTCTACGCTTACTTCGGCGCCGAAGGCGTTTACTGCTACGACTTCGACGGGAATCTGGTCTGGAAAGCCTCAATAGGGCCGATCGCCACCATGGGCATGGGGGTTGCGACGTCTCCCGTTCTTTGGAAAGACTTGGTGATCGTGCAGTGCGACCAGGACAACGGTGTCGACTCGTTCCTGGCGGCGATCAGCAAACAGACCGGCGAGGAGGTCTGGCGAGTCAAGCGGGCCGCCTTCGAAGGCTGGTCTTCGCCAATCGTTGTGGCAACAAAGAAGCGCACGGAGCTGGTGGTCAATTCGCGGGAGCTGGTGATCGCCCACGACCCGGCTAGCGGTGAGGAGTTGTGGAGATCCGACGGCGTAGGCGTCAACCCGGTCCCTACACCGGTGGCAGGACATAACCTTGTTGTCGTCTCGGCCGGCGCCGGCCAGAAGCGAGCGATGGCTATCCGGCTTGGCGGATCGGGCGACGTTACCGGCACTTCCCAGATCGCTTGGCAGTACAACAAAGGCACGGCGCACATCACCTCGCCTATTCTCTACGGCGACTACCTCTATTTGCTCACCGACAACGGGATCGTCACCTGCCTCGACGCGAAAACTGGCGAAGTGCAATACCGCGACCGGGTTCCCGGTCCGGCCAAGTTCTCGGCTTCTCCCGTGGCCTTCGACGGCAAGATCCTTCTGACGAGTGAAGAGGGAGACTCTTTCGTCTTCAAGGCGGGGCCGACGTACGAGTTACTCAGCACGAATTCGATCGGCGAACAGGTCCACGCCTCCCCGGCGATCTCGGGAGGGAGGATCTTTATCCGCGGGGACAAGAACCTTTACGCGATTGGGCAGGCGGAGAGCAAGTAGGGCCTGGGTGATGGGATGACTGGCGGGAGTGATTATTCCACTGACAAGCAAGACTACCGATGAAGCCACGTTTCCCCCAGGGTGGTGTGCTTATTCTGCACTTCTAGCACAATCCGGCGCCGCTTCGCGGCTGATTCGCGCAAGAATGCTCCGTCGGAATCCCGAAAAGCCAAGCCCCAGGGCGCGATTCATCGCCCCCTGGACAAACACGAGTATTTGTCGCCACCGGCAGGGGTGCCCCGGCCGAGTCTCTTGGACTATCCTGATTTTTCACGCACTTCGCCTCGCCACGTGGTGAGAAAAGCGGCTAGGCGCGAGCGGTTCCGCATCCACATCTTTTGAGGTTCGGAAACCTTTGACTTAGCAAGTGTTTTCGCTCGGCCCCCTGGTTGGAATCACTTCCCGGCTCTTGCCCCGTCGTGTTGCGGAACCGCTGCGCTTCGACGCTTCGACACGGACGCTGGACAAAGACGACAAAAACGTGCAAAAATGTTAAATCTGCGATGCTAGCCGCCTACGCTTACTTCTTTTCGTTTTGATCTACGGGTGTTGACCCGTAGCGTGGCGTAGGCTTTGAAGGCTAAGTTCTCCAAGTTGCCCACTCTGCGGAGTGGGTTTTTTCTTTCGGCGGCGGCGATGATTGTTTCGATGAAGCTCGGAGCGTCAAAGGACCAGATTGACTACGTATGCCAACGGATCGGTGACTTCGGATATCAGGTGCACTCGATTCAAGGCGATGAGCGCGTGGTCATCGCAGCCGTGGGGGTGGGAGACGTGACGCACCGTCTGGAGTCGTTAAGAGCCTGCGAGGGGGTGGAAAGTGCTGTTCCGATTTCCGCGCCCTACAAGTTTGTGAGCAAGGAATTCAAGTCCGAGTGCACGGAAATACCTATTGGGAAAACGTCGATCGGTGGAGACGAGTTCGTTGTGATGGCGGGTCCGTGCTCGGTAGAAACCGAAGAGCAGATCATGTCAACCGCCGAGGCTGTGGCCAAGTCGGGGGCGCAGATCCTCCGAGGCGGCGCTTATAAGCCTCGCACCTCCCCTTACAGCTTTCAAGGTCTCGAAGAGGAGGGATTGAAGCTACTTCGTAAAGCGGGCGATGCGACCGGGCTAGCCGTGATCACCGAGGTGATGACCGTCATTAACGTTGACTTAGTCGCCGAGTACACCGACATCCTCCAGATCGGAGCCCGCAACGTACAAAACTACCCTCTGCTCAAGGAAGTCGGGCGGGTGGATTGCCCGGTGATGCTGAAGCGGGGTTTGAGCACGACGATCAAAGAGCTGCTGTTGTCCGCCGAATATATCGTCTCGCACGGCAACAGCAACGTCATTTTGTGCGAACGGGGAATCCGTACCTTCGAAACCGCAACCCGCAATACGATGGACATCGGGGCCGTTCCGGTTCTGCACGAGCTTACGCACCTTCCGGTTATTCTCGACCCTGCCCACGCGGCGGGCAAGCGCAGCCTTATCCCGGCCCTGGCGCGCGCTTCGGTAGCCGTGGGAGCCGACGGATTGATGGTCGAGGCGCATCCCACTCCCGAACGCGCCTGGAGCGATGGAGCGCAGTCGCTGAACTTCAGCGAGTTTGCGGCCATGATGAATGAGCTGAAGCCCTACATCGCACTGTGGAAAGCCTCGCGATCGGAAGGCTCCGACGGCGGTAGCTAGCTGTGGAGCCTCAACAGGTTGTTCCGGGGAGGAGGGAGTCGGCTGATAGGGGGATTATAGCCGAGGCTGGCGTGGGGGCGATGCCAATTGTAGTCGTGGAGCCAGGGGAGCAGATGGTCGGCGCGCTGGAGGGAGGAGAGGTAGGAGCGGGCATAGGCCCATTCGCGGAGGGCGGTTTGGATGAAGCGCTCGGCCTTGCCGTTGGTGCGAGGAGTGTAGGGGCGGGTGAAGTAGTGGCGGATGCCGAGGTGGCGGCAAGTGCGACGGAAGTAGCGGGAGCGATAACAGGAGCCGTTGTCGGTGAGGAGGCGTCGGATGCCTACGCCGAGCGAGTGATAGTAGGCCACGGCGGCGTGGAGGAACTCCACGGCCGAGCGGCTGCGCTCATCGGGCAGGATCTGGGAGAAGGCGATGCGGGAATGGTCGTCGACGGCGACGTGGACGAACTCCCAGCCGGCGGCGCGAGAGCGTCGGGTCTTGTCGCCGGTAACGCGGTGGCCGGCGCGCTGGAAGCGGCCGAGTTTTTTGATGTCGAGAGGGAGCCGTTCGCCGGGAGCGTGGTGCTCGTAGCGGCGAACGGGGGGGGCGGGTTCGAGATCGCGGAGACGGTTGAGTCCGGCGCGACGGAGGAGGCGGCTGACGGTGGCCGGCGATACGCCGACGGTTCGGGCGATGCGGCGGCCCGTCCAACGTTGACGGCGCAGGGCGACGACGCGGTCGACGACGGTCTGCGGGGTGCGCCGCGGGCTATGACGGGGACGCGAAGAGCGATCGTCGAGACCGGCTTCGCCTTCGCTGCGGTAGCGGGCGAGCCAACTGCGGGCGGTGCGCTCGGAGACCCCGCCGGCCGCCGCGGCCGCCGGCGGGGTCTCCCCAGCGAGGATGCGTCGAACCAGAAGGGCTCGACCTTTAGGCGTCAATCGGGCATTCTGATGGATGTTCATTCGGTCTCTCCAGGGTCGTTGTTGTTCGACAACTCCAGCTTCCCCGGTCCGGGACCGAATGAACAACGTGTTGAAAGGTCACAGCTAGCCCTGTATTGAGAAGCAGCTTCGGGCACGGCATGCCGGGCCCACCTGCAAAGAAAAGACTCAGACCGTACCCCCAGTCGTGGAATAACTCGATTGTCCAAACACCATTCTTGAATTCGCGCATCTTAGCAACCTCGCCCGCTTTCATCGAGAACACTGGAGTTAGTGAAGCGAAGAGATCTCTTCGGTACTTCTGAAAGGTGGCTTGGAGCTGGTCCGGCGGCGGGGCCCGAGGAGCAGCACTATGGGGTTCGATAACTCCGACGGACGAGACTGTGCGTCTCTACACCGGCAACGCATTCGATGTTGTCGGCGAGCGCCGAAGGGCCAATTTCAAGCACGATTCGCGGGAACACTGAGTCGATGAATCCTTTGAGATCAAGGTGCGCAACCACAAGAGGAAGCCATCGAAGTCCGCGTTGTCGAGCACATGTATCGCTGGACCCAGTGGGAGATCACCGCAAGCTCTAGGGACTACGCCAAGACCGACGCCCGAACGGTGGAGTTTCGGCCAACGATCGCCGCCGGCGGCGAAGCGACCATCACCTACACCGCGCATGACACGTGGTGAGACGGCTGACTGTTTCCGCGCCCCGACAGAATGGCCGCATTCAGCAAAACGGAGGCTTTGAGCCGGCATGCGTGCCGAGCAATCGCGCAGCTTGGTTCGTTCCGCAAAGGTATTAGCGCGCATTTCTCACGAGCGCTCGGACGGCCGGCGTTGAAGGGACTTAGTTTTGCCCCGGCCCGACAGCCCCGGCGGTCCTTATTGCCCTCGGTACCGCTGCTCCTTGAAGGGATCGCCGTACATGTGATAGCCCACTTGTTCCCAGTAGCCCGCTCGGTCGCGCTCGATGAACTCCAGGCCCCGTAGCCACTTGGCGCTCTTCCAAGCGTAGAGGTGCGGAACCACTAAGCGCATGGGCCCCCCGTGCTCGGGCGTGAGCGGTTCGGGAGCGTGCCAATCGGCGAGCAGCACATCGTCGCGCATCAGATCTTCCAGAGGAACGTTCGTGGTGTAGCCGTTCTCGGCATGCAGCATCACAAACCGGGCATCGGGCTTGGGTTGGGCTTTTTCGGCAATCGCCGGAAAGGGAACTCCCTCCCACTCGTTGTCGAATTTACTCCAGCTCGTGACACAGTGGAAATCCGCTTTGATGCGCGTGCGGGGCAATGTTTTGAACTCGTCCCCATGCAGCCGGTAGGGATTTTCGACCAATCCACGGACCTCGATATTCCAGCGTGCGGCGTCGAATTCAGGGACCGGCCCCTCGTGAAGGACCGGCCATTTGAGGGTCAGATACTGGCCTGGAGGCAGGCGGCCTTCCTGTCGAAGTGCCTCTTCCTGGCGCCGGCGATCATGCACGGAGGTGTCGCCGCTCAGGGGCGACGGGGTTGGGTCAGCGAGCCGGGAAAACCTCCCGTTGACTAACCCGCATTTCTCACCAGCTGACGGTCGAAGCACGCGATAGGCCCGCCATTACGTCGTTGCGCTTGCTCACCGTGCTCAACGTACTGTTCAAGTACTCCTCCGCGCGCTGAGCGGCGCGCGCCTTGTACTGACGGGCCTCTCACGCACTTCGCCTCGCCACCTGGTGAGAAAAGCGGACTAAACTGTAAGTCTATCATGGGCGATCCGCGGACTCTGTTCCGGCAGGGCATTGAGCTGTTCAATCGCGGCGAGTTCTACGATTGCCACGAAGTGCTCGAGGAAGTCTGGACACCCACGAAACAGCCCGAGCGCTGGTTCTTGCAAAGCTTGATCCACTTCGCGGTTGGGTTTTACCACCATCAACGCGACAACAAGATTGGCGCGGTCCGCCAATTGGCGAAAGGTCTGCGAAAGATCCAGGGGTATCTTCCCCAATGGGGCGGCGTGCGGACGGCCGCCATCGAACAGGAAGCGCGACGGTGCCTCGCCGTGATCGAAGCCGGAGGCCGGATCAATGTCTTTCCTCAAATCGAGCAGTTCGCACCCTATGCGCCGCGGCCAAACCCGCAAGCCGAGCCCAACTAACGTGGATTGCGCACTACCTGACGGCCGACGCAGGCGATAGGCCCGCCATTACTTCGTTGCGCTTGCTCGCCGTGCTCAACGCAGGGTTCAAGAATGTAGGGGCACGGCATGCCGTGCCCGGGGTTGCCGAGCGGCGCGCGTCTTGTACTGACGGATCTCTCTACGCACTTCACCTCGGCCCGTGGTGAGAAAAGCGGGCTGACATGGCCGGACGGCTTGTGTAGAGCCGGCGGACGCTTACCCGTCGTTTGGTCCGCGCGGGCTGGCCACGCCCCGCTCAGCTTGCGGCGCCAATCTATGAAGAGTAGAATTAGCAAACGTACACGTCCCAGGCAGTTGATTCATTACGAGGAGAAATCATGAAGCCCGGAAAGGTTCACGAATCACGCACAAGATCGGTGCTCACGGTGCTGAGTCTCATGATGGCCGTTTCGCTGCTGAATTGTACGCAGCCCCAGCCGGAGGAGTCGAAGCAGATGGCGGCGCCTCAGTGGCCCGAGCTCGCCCGCTACGAAGAGATGGCCATTCCAGCCGACAATCCCATGACAGAGGCGAAGGTCGAGCTGGGCAAACAGCTTTACTACGACAAACGGCTGAGCGGCGACGGCAATCGCTCTTGCTACGGCTGCCATCTGAAAGAGCACGGCTTGACCGACGGGAAGCCGCTGGCGATCGGCGCGTTCGACAAGACGCTGACGCGCTCGAGTCCGACCCTTTGGAACATTGGATACCACTCCGAGCTCTACTGGGACGGTCGCTCGGGAGCTCTCGAGAAGCAAGTACAGGGAGCGTGGAAGGGCGGCAACATGGGCGCCTCGGGCAAGGACGACGCGCCGAGTATGGAAGACATCTGCGCCAACTTGAACGAGATCCCCGGCTACTCGCAACAGTTCCAAAACATCTTCGGCGAAGGTGCGACCCCCGACAACGTCGCCAAAGCCGTAGCGTCGTTCATGCGTACGATCGTCGCTGCCGGTTCAGCCTGGGAGCGATTCTACAACGGGGATAAGGCCGCTTTCAGTGAATCCGCGCAACGCGGTTGGCAGATCTTCGACGAGAAGGCCAAGTGCACCAATTGCCACGACGGTATCTTGTTGACCGATCTCCAGTACCACAACGTTGGCGTCGGCATGGACGCCGAGAAGCCCGATATCGGCCGAGCCAAGGTCAGCGGGGATGAAAAAGATACCGGCGCGTTCAAAACCCCAACGCTTTTGGACATCAGCAAGTCAGGGCCCTACTCGCACGACGGCAGTGCGGAAACGCTGGAAGACGCGGTCGACTTGATGCTGAAGGGCGGCAACCCCAACCAGTGGCTCGACGAGAAAAACCTCGCCGACGCCAAAAAGGCTAACCTCAGCGACGACGAGAAAGCTGATCTGTTGGCATTCTTGCGATCGCTCGACGTCGACTACACGGTCGCAGAGCCGACGCTGCCCGAGTAGGGCGGCAACCTCATCTAGACCTAGCAGCCCGTCGCAGACGTTAGCTTCGGCAAAAAATAGGCGCCGCTCTCATCCGATTTTCGGCCCGCGACTTTTCACCAAACAGAGCCGCGGGCGTTAGCCTGCGGGCCCACGATCGAGGTTGCCGCCCCGCCCCATGATGGTTCTCAGGCGAGCCATTGCCGCCAACAAAATCCTCGGAATCGACCTAGTAGACTGTCTCAGACAAGACTTTACGATCGTCCTTGCGAGGTCCGGTCCGGACACATAATGAACAGAATAGTCCAGGTACATTCTGAACACTTTTTGAGGTAGAAAACGTTCTCGATAGAGAATGTTTTATGCGTACTGCACACCGCGATCGGAGTGATGGACCAGGCCCGGCGGCGGTCGTCGTTCCGCTATCGCCTGCTCCAGCGCCGCCAGCGGCAAGCGGGCGGCCAGCGTTCGCTCCAGCGCCCAGCCCACCACCTTCCGCGAATAGGCGTCCGAGATCACGGCCAGATAAACGACCTCGGCTTTCAGCCGCATGTAGGTGAGGTCGGCCACCCACAGCTGATTGATCCCCCGCGGCTTGATCCGGGCTCCTACTAGTCGCCGGGCCGCGCGTGGCGAGCGTAGAGTGATTCCTGCCCATAACCCGTCGCCACGTGGTGAGAAAAGCAGTCTAGATAAAGTTCAGCCGCGAGCGCATGACGGCCAGGACTAACAACATCGCCGCCCAGGCGTAGTAGCGCCAAGGCCCGCGCCAGGCGCCGAGCTCGACACCCACCAGCGGGATCACCAGCGGCTGGAGGAACAGCCAAACTCGGGCTGTCTCGCCGCGCAGCAGTCCGGTCAGATCGACCACCAACAGGCCTAACAGTCCGGCAGCCGCAAACGCGGGCAAACGAAAGGACTTCTCCACGAGGCCAGACCTCCAGCGAATCAGGAACGCGGCGAGGACGCCGAGGGCGAGCCACCCCGACGCCAGAAAGAAGTCATAAACGTCCCAGAAAACGGTGTAGTGATAGGGGCGTCCCCACACCTGGGCGAGTTCTTGTTGAATAGCCATTGACCCGCGCAGCGCGGCGTAGTGGTCGTAGCCGAAAGCCGCGTAGAGCAGACCGAACAACGTGCCGGCTGTGAGCAGTGCAATGGCCGAAGAGATCAAGAAATTCAGCCACGCCTTGCGCCTCTCCGCACCGAACACTACGGCAAAAAAAGGCGCCAGCAACAGGCAGCAGCCCAGTACCAAGAAGCTATGAGTGAAAAGTAACGCTATGGTCAGGGTGACACCGAACGCGGCCGCCATCCCGCGACGGCCTTCCCAGACGGCCTGGGTCCAAGTGTGGAGCAGCAAGATCGTGAACAGCGGATATACGGCATCGAAAGACCCCACCATGAGGACGACGGCCGGAAGCAGAGTCCAAACGACGGCCGCTGAAAATCCTGCCTGTCGACTTTGAGTTATCCCTACGGCGAACCGATACAGCGCTGGAATGGCGATCCCGCCGAGGAGAGGCAGGAAGAGGCCTCCCCACAGCGCGGCGCCGCCTTCGCCCATGACGGCAAGCCACAAAAAGTAGTACAGGATCGGCCCCGGCGGGTGGGTCTGGGTGTGGCCGACCATCGAGCGGAGCCGGAGGTGGTAGCCGTCTAGCCACTCCAGCGGATGTTCGATCTTCCGCGCTTCCGTGTAGTAGGAGGTGATGTCCGGGTGCTTGACGCGATTTTCGAGGGTCTCGAAAGAGTCTTCGGTGAGCGCCAGGAACGAAAAGGAGAGAAAGATCTGAACGACGACCAGCACGATCAGTGCTAGACCGGTCTTGGGTCGATCCGCCGAAAACAGCCGCTGGGCGCCGAAGATGCCGGCACCGCCTAACGAAACCAAACCCAAGAAAGGCAGAATCGAAGCGTCTGCGTAGGTCCACTTCCAATAGAAGGGCCCGCTGAACCCCTCGGTCTGGAAATAGACCATGATCGCCGGGATCAGCCCGACCAGCAGCGCGAGCGGGTATTTCCACAGATCCGGATCGGCTGGAGGGGCCGGGCGCGGGGAGGCGCTCGCCCGCCGAGTTCGCCTCTTTCCAGCTTTTCGTGACGCCTGGGTGGTCGAGGGAATAGGCGGCTCCCGAGCGCGAAGCAGATAGGGTGCGCTTCGAGCCCTCTGATTTTAGGGCAGTGGCGTGGCCGACGTCAGGGCTGCCGGGTACTGGAGTGGCGCACCGTTGGATTTGGGCGCCCTTTTGTGCCCTGGGGACAGTCAGCCCATTTTCGCGCCGGACGGACATCGCAAGTAGCGGATTCTACAAGTGCGCGAAAAAGGGTGACATCCCCGAAGCGAAGGATCGTACTTTGGCCGCGGGGCCGCGAGGCCTCTTGTTGACACCTCTTTTCGGACTGTGATACCAGATAGATTCACCTCGCGACGGCGGCCGGGCGAGTTTTGATCCCGTCTCCGCCCGGTGGCAGAATAAGAGTATGGCGGAAGAGAGCAAACCGGGCGCTGAAAAACCTGCGGAGCCCGCCGCCAAGCCGCCTCCTAAGCCGGGTGGCGAGACACCTCCCAAGCCCGCCGCCAAGCCGCCTCCTAAGAAGAAGGTTCCCACGGTCATGGAGGTGAGCCCCTGGGAGAGCCCTCTGGTCGACAGCCTCAGAGAGCGCTTCGGTGACCAGATCAAAGAGTTTTCCAGCTATCGCGACCAGAGTTTTCTTGTCGCCGAGTTGTCGGCCGTGGTTCCCATCATCGAGTTTCTGAAACTCGAACAAGACTTTGACTACCTAGTTGATGTCACGGCCGTGGACTATCCAAAAAGAGAAAACCGCTTTGATCTCATCTGGATTCTCTACTCCTTCGCGCGGAACACAAGAATCCGCGTCAAGGCCCAGGCGGGGGAGGGCGATAGCCCGGCAACGGTTACCAGCGCGTACCAGACAGCGAACTGGCTGGAGCGCGAGGTGTTCGACATGTTTGGGATCACTTTCGACGGGCATCCGAACATGACCCGCATTCTGCTGCCGGACGAATGGCAGGGCTACCCCTTGCGCAAAGAGCATTCCATCATCCAGCAGGATGAGGACTGGGTGCGCGAAAATCTGCACATCGAGAGCGCGCAGTAATGGAACAAGCGACCTTCCTCGACACCAACGAACTGGTCCTCAACATGGGCCCCCAGCACCCCTCGACTCACGGCGTGTTGCGGGTCATCCTCAAGCTCGATGGGGAAAAGGTGCTCGGCACCGAGTGCGTCATCGGCTACCTTCACCGCGGCGTGGAAAAAATCGCCGAAAACCGCACCTACGTTCAGTTCGCACCCTACGTGGACCGCATGGACTACGTCGCCGCCGTATCGAACGGGTTGGGCTATTGCCTGGCCATCGAGACCCTGCTGGCGGTCGAGATTCCCGAGCGCGCGCAGGCCGTCCGGGTGATCTTGTCGGAGTTGAATCGCATCGCCAGCCACTTGCTGTGGCTGGGCACGCACGCCCTCGACATCGGTGCGATCACGCCGGTTTTCTACTGCTTCCGCGAACGCGAAGAGGTTCTCAAGATCTTCGAGAAATACTGCGGCGCGCGGTTGACGACCCACGCTTTTCGGATCGGCGGGCTGCTGTATGAGACCTACGACGGCTTTGAAAAAGATTGCCTGACATTCTGTGATTGGCTGGAAGGAAAAGTCGACGAGTACGAAGAATTGCTTACGACCAATCGCATCTGGCTCGGCCGAACGAAGGGTGTGGGAATCCTCAACGCCGAAGACTGTAAGGACTACGGCGTAACCGGCCCTGTGCTGCGTGCCGCCGGCGTCAAGTGGGACATCCGCAAGGCGCTGCCCTACTCGGGCTACGAAAAGTACGACTTCGATGTACCCACCGCCGAGAACGGTGACACGTACGACCGTTACCTGGTGCGCATAGCAGAGATGCGGCAATCAGTTCGCATCATCCGGCAAGGCGTCGAGAACCTGCCGAGTGGTCCCATCAAAGGCAAGGTCGCCAAAGTTCTGAAGCCACCCATCGGCGAGGCCTATACCTCGATTGAGGCGCCCAAGGGCGAGCTGGGCTACTTCGTGGTGAGTGACGGCTCGACGCAGCCCTACCGGCTTCGGGTGCGTCCGCCGTCGTTTGTGAATCTGCAGGCGCTCGACAAAATGTGCCGTGGGTCGTTGGTGGCCGATGTGGTCGCCATTATCGGCACGATCGATATTGTCCTGGGAGAGGTGGATCGCTAGGTAGTCCGTTTCACGAGCTGGGGTACGTATATTTAGAAGTCAGGTCGACGATCGGGCCGGGCACGGCATGCCGTGCCCGGCCGCACTTGCCCGAAACGTGAGTGTATTTATGAACATGGAGCACTAAGGGTTCACGGTAAAGGGTTCGCATGGAGGAACTGCTCAACCATCCCTACACGCAGGCGGTGGCCCCCTATCTGTGGCCGTTTGTCGTCACGGCCTTGATCGTGGCTTTGTTTCCGCTCGTCGCCGGCTATATCGTCTTGCTGGAGCGCAAAGTGCTGGCGGATCTGCAAGTCCGCCTGGGCCCGATGCGGGTGGGCCCCTACGGGTTCCTGCAACCGATCGCCGACGCGGTGAAGTTGCTGCTCAAGGAAGACATCATCCCGGCGCAGTCGGACAAGTGGCTCTTTTGGTTCGCCCCCGTCCTGTCGACCTTTACGGCCCTGACGGCGTTCGCGGTCCTCCCTCTAAGCGACAAGTTCTACGTGGCCGACGTCAACATCGGCATCCTGTTCGTACTGGCGATGTCTACCGTCGGCATTCTGGGATTGATCCTCGGTGGGTGGTCGTCCAACAGCAAATATTCGTTGTTGGGATCGTTGCGCTCGGCGGCGCAGATGGTGAGCTATGAGGTGCCGCTGGGCTTCGCCGTGATCACGGGTCTGCTGGTAGCCGGAACACTCAGCATGCAGGGTATTGTCCGCGCGCAGTTGGAACAGGGGGAATGGATTGCCTTTTCGAACTACGGGTTGATGCTCATTCCCACGGCTTTGTTCCTGATCGCCGGGGTGGCCGAAACCAACCGCGCTCCTTTCGACTTGCCCGAAGCTGAGTCGGAAATCGTCGCCGGTTTCCACACCGAATACAGCGGCTTTCGCTTCGCCTTGTTCTTCTTGGCTGAGTACGCCAGCATCTTCGTGATCTGCTCGTTAGGGGTGACTCTATTTTTCGGCGGCTGGCTGCGCCCGTTCCCGAACGTTGCTTTCTTGGAAGCGCCGCTGAACGTGGGCTTCCCGGTTCTTTTCTTCGCGGCGATCGGCGTGGGTTGTCTGGTGGGCGTCAAGCGTTTGCTGCTGATTGAACAGCGCCTCGTGATGCTTGCGCTGGCGGGAGGAATGTTCCTGTTCGTCGCCCTGTTTGCCGTCCCAGCAGTCAATACGCTGATCATTGGTCTCTTTTGGTTCTTGCTGAAAGTGGCCGTCCTGATCTATACGTTTATCTGGTACCGCGGAACCTTCCCGCGATACCGCTACGATCAGCTTATGAGGGTCGGTTGGGTCTACTTGATCCCCATCAGCATTGGCGCGCTGATTGTCAATGCGGCTGCCCGGCTGTTATTCTCGTGAGTAGAGAAGTCACATGAAGAAATTCCTCCGCACTTTCCTGCTCGTGGATCTGTTGAAGGGCCTTTGGGTCACGTTCCGCAATCAGAAGCCTTCGTTGGTCTACACCGAGCAGTACCCCAAGGAGCGGCCTGCTGTCGCGGAGCGCTATCGTGGCGCCCCACGACTCAACGTCCATCCGGAAAGCAACGAAACGCTGTGCATCGCCTGCGATTTGTGCGCGCTGGCGTGCCCGGAGCAGTTGATCATTGTGGGAGCTGTACGCAACCCCGAGACCCGCCGCAAGGAGCTGACCCACTTTACCTACGATCTTTCGCGTTGCATGTTTTGCGGCCTGTGCGAGGACGCCTGCCCAGTGGACGCGCTGGAGCTGACGCAGGACTTCGAATTGGCCTACTACACGCGGGACGGCGCCATCTGGGATCGCCAAATGCTGGAGGAAGGTCCCCTACCGGCTCAATACAAATTCTGAGAATGGTCGCGGCCCGCCTGGGTCGAGACGCTGCCGAGGAAGTTTGTAAGTCCCTGGAACCTTCGGGGCAGGCTTTTGGTGTATCCTGGTAGACTCTTTGCGCGGCTTGTGAAGTTTGAGCTCTGCGATGTGGCTTGACTCGGTCCTTTTCTACGCTTTCGCGGCGCTGATTTTGATTTGCGCCGTCCTGACGATCACCCGTCGAAACGTCATCCACTGCGCCATCTGGCTGATTGGCGCGCTGCTGGGCGTTGCCGGGCTGTTTCTGCTGCAGGGCGCTGAGTTTCTGGCGGGCGTCCAAGTCATCCTCTACATCGGCGGGGTCGTGGTTTTGTATCTGTTTGTCATCATGCTGGTTCCGGTGAGCGAAGAGGCCAGGCAGCGGCGGTTCGCCAATCAGAAATGGCTTGGGTTGCTGGCCGGATTGGTTCTGGTTGGGGAATTGGGCGTTCTGCTGTCGCGGGGGGCGGACGCGTTGCCTATTGCGGAGCCGGTGGCGCCGGCCGCGCTGGGCGAGGTCGGCAACAACTCCGAGCAGGTTGGCGAGGTCCTGTTTTCCCAGTATCTGCTGCCGTTTGAGCTAGCTTCCATCCTGCTGCTGGTGGCCATCATTGGCGCGGTGGTGATGGCCAAAGTGCGCCCTGAAACAGGCTGACAACAAGAGAAGCGGTCGCGCGAGGGACTTCCGGCCGACTCGTTTTTGAGATGTTTCCAGTAACGACAGCACACTACCTGGTCTTGAGCACCCTTCTGCTGGTCATCGGGACGATCGGTGTCCTTACGCGCCGCAATATCATCGTCATCCTGATGTCGATCGAGCTGATCTTGAACGCCGTCAACATCAATCTGGTGGCCTTTTCCAACGCCGTGCAGAACGTGAATGGCCAGGTTTTCGTCATCTTCGTGATTACGGTTGCCGCGGCGGAAGCGGCGGTCGCGCTGGGAATCCTAATTGCGCTGTTCCGCAACAAGGGGACGGTTCACGCCGACGAGGTAGATATTTTGCGCTGGTGAGCGAGTAGAGGCGGGTTGCGCTCCCGGCGACGCATAGAGACCGTTGGTTTTCATGTTCTTCCTGGATAACATTTGGCTCATTCCCCTGTTTCCTCTATTCGGGGCCTTGGTGATGTTGCTGTTTGGCCGGCGGCTCGATCCGCAGGGCGGCGGCGGCCATGACGACCACGCCGGGCCTTCGCCGGGCCGAAAGCTGATCGACTTGCTGTGTCCCGGGATGGTGCTGGTCTCCTTTATTTTTTCGCTCGGGGCCGTGATTCAGCTGCAGGGCATAGAGAGCCGCAGCCACGAAGTCGTGAAATACACCTGGTTGGCCGGCTTGGCGTCCAAGACGGATTCCGGGCTCGCGCCCTTCACCGCCGACTGGGGGTTTTTTCTCGATCCGCTGAGTGCCGTAATGGTCCTTGTGGTCACCGGAATCAGTTTCGTGATCCACGTCTACTCCACGGGGTACATGGCGCACGACGGAGGCTACTACCGCTTCTTCGGCTTCCTCAACCTGTTCGTTTTCTTCATGCTGATCCTGGTGCTGGCCAACAACTACGCCCTGATGTTCGTCGGCTGGGAAGGCGTCGGGCTGTGCAGTTACCTGCTGATCGGGTTTTATTTTCACCGCAAGTCGGCCACCAACGCCGCCAACAAGGCGTTTTTGGTCAACCGCGTGGGGGATGCGGCGTTTATCATCGGCATGCTGCTGATCTTCACAACCCTGGGGACGCTCCAGTTCACCGAAATCGGACCGGCCCTCGAGAAGGGCAGCTTCAGCGCGGAAACGGCCGGCTTCGGGGTGCTTAGCGTGATCACGCTGCTGCTGTTCATCGGGGCGGCCGGAAAGTCGGCGCAGCTTCCCCTGTACGTTTGGTTGCCGGATGCAATGGAAGGTCCGACGCCGGTGTCGGCGCTCATTCACGCCGCCACGATGGTCACCGCCGGGGTCTACATGGTTGCCCGCTCAAGCGCCCTGTACGTGCTGGCGCCGAAGACGATGATGATTGTCGCCGTCGTTGGAGCGCTGACGGCCATCTTCGCGGCGACGATCGGGCTGGTGCAGAACGACATCAAGCGCGTGCTTGCCTACTCGACGGTCAGCCAGCTCGGCTACATGTTTCTGGCTTGTGGCGTGGGAGCGTTCTGGGTGGCGATCTTTCACCTCTACACCCACGCCTTTTTCAAAGCGCTGTTGTTCCTCGGTTCCGGTTCGGTGATTCACGCCGTGTCGGGTGAGCAGGACATGCGCAAGATGGGGGCCTTGAAAGACAAGATACCGATCACTTTCCGAACGATGTGGATCGGCGCCATCGCCATTGCCGGCATTCCGGGCCTGGCGGGCTTCTTTTCGAAGGACGAAATTTTGTGGAAAACCTGGTCCGGCGATCAAGGCTGGCTTTGGGGGCTAGGGTTCATCACCGCCGGCATGACGGCCTTCTACATGTTCCGGCTGATGTACATGACCTTCTACGGGGACTCGCGCGTTGATCCCAAAGTGGCGGAACATGTCCACGAATCGCCCGCCAGTATGACCTTTCCACTGATTGTGCTGGCCGTCGGCAGCGTCGTCGCGGGCTGGGTTGGAACCCCCGTGGTGTTTGGTCCGATTCATGATGCCCTACCCAGCTTGGAGCACTATCTGGCTCCCGCGGTGGCGATCGTCGGGGGACACGGGGCGGCTGCCGCCGAGCACCATGACACCAGCACCGAGTGGCTCCTTATGGTGTTGTCGGTCGGCGTGGCGGTGGGCGGCATCTTGCTGGCTCGCAAGGTCTTCTCTCGCAAACTCGAGGGGGAGCCCATGCAGCGCTATCTCGGCCCGGCTTACGGCTTGTTTTACAACAAGTACTATGTGGACGAAATCTACGGCGCGGCGTTCGTGGACGGATTTGCCAAGGGAGGCGGGACGGCCTTGGCTGAGTTCGACAGTCGGGTTGTCGACGGAGGGGTCAACGGCGCCGGCTGGCTGACGCGGTTTAGCTCGACCATCAGCATCTGGTGGGACACGTGGGTCGTGGACGGCTTGGTTCGGCTGACCGCGTTTCTAGTTAAGTTTTCTTCCTATCCGTTTCGTATGCTTCAGACCGGGCTAGTGCAGAACTATGCCTTTATGATTGTTCTCGGCGTCTTGGTATTGCTGACCTACTACGTATTTCGATGAGAGAGGATGCTCGGCATATTGAGGAGTGAAGTTGGTTGAGCGGCCTGACTTTGCAGTTTTAACGATCCGGTAACGACTATGGAAGACCACATTCTAAGCATCGTTTGGCTCACCCCGCTTGTGGGGATGTTTCTTTTGCTGCTGATCCCGAAAGAGAAGAAGCAGTTCATCCGCTACGCGGCGAATATCGTGGGCTTCATTGGCTTCTTAGTGTCGCTGCCGCTGGTGTTCTGGTTCGATAAGGCGGATGGTAACTTTCAGTATCGGGAGCGGCTGAGTTGGATTCCTTCCCTTGGCGTCGAGTACCACCTGGGTATCGACGGCATCAGCCTCTTGTTGATCATGTTGACGACCGTGGTGGGGTTCTTAGCCATCCTGTCGTCATGGTCGGCGATTCAAGACCGGGTGAAAGAGTATTACGCTTTCTTACTTTTCCTGCAAGCCGGGATGCTGGGCGTTTTCATGGCGCTGGACCTGTTCCTGTTCTATTTCTTCTGGGAAATCATGCTGGTACCGATGTACTTCATCATCGGCATCTGGGGCAGTGATCGGAGATTGTACGCGGCCATTAAATTCTTCCTCTATACGTTGGCCGGGTCGGTGCTGATGCTGCTGGCCATGCTGGCCCTCTATTTCCAGCATCACGAGCAGTTCGGGGTCTACACGTTCGCCCTCGAAGACTTGATGAAGACAAACCTGCCGATCGACTTGCAGATTTGGCTGTTCTGGGGTTTCTTTTTCGCTTTCGCGATCAAGGTTCCCATGTTTCCCTTCCACACTTGGCTGCCCGACGCTCACACCGAGGCTCCGACGGCGGGCTCGGCCATCCTGGCCGGCATCCTTTTGAAGATGGGGCTTTACGGTCTCGTCCGCTTTTCGATTCCCCTGCTGCCGGAGGGGGCCAGTGCTCCATCGACGGTCCAAGTAATCGCGGCCTTGTCGATCATCGCGATCATCTACGGGGCTCTGGTGTCGCTGATGCAAAAGGACTGGAAGCGGCTGGTGGCTTACTCCTCGGTCAGTCACCTGGGCTTTTGCACTCTGGGGCTGATCGCGCTCAATCCCAACGGAATTGCCGGTTCGGTGCTGCAGGGAATCAATCACGGCATCTCGACGCCGCTGCTTTTCTTGGTGGTGGGCGTCGTTTACGAGCGCCGCCACAGCCGTCTGATCTCCGAATACGGCGGCCTCTCGAACCGCATGCCTGTCTATACGGTCTTGTTTGCCATATCGATGCTGGCGTCGGCGGGCATGCCCGGGCTCAACGGCTTTATCGGCGAATTCGCGATCCTGCGGGGCGTGCTGGAAAAGAACGTCTGGTGGGCCGCTTGCGCGGTGCTGGGGATCGTGCTGGGGGCGGCTTACCTGTTGTGGCTCTTCCAGAGGACCATGCTCGGCCCGATCACCAACACGAAGAACGAAGGCTTGAAGGATCTCAGCCTGCGCGAAATCTGCGTCATGGTCCCGCTGATCTTGTGGTGTTTCTGGATCGGACTCTATCCCAAGCCCTACTTCGAGATTCTCGACAAGCCCGTCGCCAAAGTCGTCGAACGGGTGGATCCCGGATACTTTGCGCGAAACGGCTTGCCAAACCCACTGGAAAACGACAAACAACTCGCTGAGCTAGTTAAGTAATGAATCAAGCGTTCGACATCGGCAGTTTTTTCACGGCCACGGACTTCTTCGCCTTGAAGCCGGCGATCTTATTGTGCCTGTTCGGATGCGGCATCCTGATGATGGATTTTTTGATCCGCGACAACCGTTTTCGCTGGCTCAATGCCATGACGGCTGTTCTGGGGGAGCTATTTGTCGGCTTAGCCGTCTGGCAGCACCACAGCGATCTGGTGGGAAACAACATCGCGGAGCGCACGGCCCTCAACGGTGCGCTTGTTGTGGACGGATTCTCGGTCTTTTTCAACGCGATCTTCGTTGGCTCAACGATCCTGGCGATTATCATCTCCGCCAAATACCTGGAGCAAGAGGGCGAGCACCGCGGCGAGTATTACGCGCTGATGCTGTTTGCCCAGGCGGGCATGTCGATTCTTGCCGCCGGGCACGAGCTGGTGACTTTGTTTGTCGGGTTGGAGCTGATGTCGCTCAGCTTCTTTGTGCTGGTGGGGTTCCTGCGCTCCGACAAGCGCTCGAACGAAGCCGCGATCAAGTATCTGCTGCTGGGGGCCTTCTCCAGCGGGTTGCTGGCCTATGGGTTTTCGCTGTTCTATGGAATGAGCGGCTCGACGCTGTTGCGCGATGTGGCGGCAGCCGTCGCGGAGCGTGACGCCGGCGATCCGATGCTGCTGTTGGCGATGATCACGACCTCGGTCGGACTGCTGTTCAAGATCTCCGCCGTGCCCTTTCATATGTGGGCGCCGGATGTCTACGAAGGAGCGCCCACACCGATCACAGCGTACGTTTCCGTGGCCTCGAAGGCTGCTTCCTTCGCGCTTCTGATTCGGATTTTCTTAGTGCCCCTGGCGGACGCGCGGGATCTGTGGATACCGATGCTGGCGGCGGTGGCGCTGGTGACCATGACATTGGGAAATATCGCCGCGATCACCCAGGAAAACATGAAGCGCCTGCTGGCCTATAGCTCGATCTCCCACGCCGGCTACATCTTGTTGGGGCTCGTGGCGGCTAACGAGACCGGGCTGAAGGGGATCTTCGTCTACCTTTTGGTCTACATGTTCATGAACTTCGGTGCATTCGCTTTGCTCGTCATGATGAGGCGCGAGGGCCAGGCAGCCGAAGATGTCGAGGATTTCTCGGGTTTGATTCACACCCATCCCGGGTACGCCATCCTGATGCTGATTTTTCTGTTGTCGCTGGCCGGCATCCCGCCGACGGCGGGCTTCTACGGAAAATACTTCATCTTTTTGGCGCTCATCGAGACGGGGCATTACGTGCTGGCCGTCTTTGCCGCTTTATACGTTGCGGTGGCGGCCTACTACTACTTCCGTATCGTGAGGGTGATGTTCCTTTCGCGAGACGCCGAACCCGCTTCGGTCGTGCCGGGATGGGGCGCCCGAGTCGCCCTGGTAGCCAGCGGCGTGTTCACTCTGTGGATCGGTCTTTACCCGGAGCCCTTCATCCGACTGGCCGCCGATTCGATCCTGTTGCCGCTGCGATAGTTGCGGAGGGGACGGGGTTGTGAGCCTTCTGCTTACTCGGGCAGTGAGGTCTGAACGTGGGAGATACAAGGAACGGGGACTTAAGGGTACTCCTCCAGCCCCTCCAGAAAGTTTAGGACTTTCCTGGGAGTGTGCGGAGACGACCAAAGACCATCCTCGATCTCATCAGTGAGTTGTTCTGTGCACGGATCATGGTTTTGGATACGTCCGTGCTGGATCTCCACGTCGAGTCTGGTCCCATCCAAGATTCGTGCGTCGCCAAAGTGTACGCATGACTGATGCCGAATAAACGAGTGGTCGCTAGGACCTAAGACAACTGTCTGTTCGGCTGCGTGGCGAAGGGTCGTCACGCTCACAACAATAGTCTCTCCTGTCGGAAGTGGATCTGTAACCACGATCCAGAGATGTGGATGGTTCCCCGGTCCCGCTGGCATCAAGACCGTGTCTCCGCGCCGCATTCATCTACTTGGGGCGCAAAGACGATCAAGTTTGCTTGTTGCGGCGAGTTCGCCTTCTATCAGCGCGATCTCCTCGTTATCCTTGCCGAGGGCCTTCAAGATGTCTGCATACTCGATGGGGATGGAGCTCGTGCCGGGATCTTTCCATTCGGGGAGATTATGAACGAAGTTAACCAAGCTCCTTGGACTCTTCGAGCCGTGTTCCGCGAACACTTCGGCAATCAGGTCTAGTTCGGCTTGCGATAGTTCGTCGTCCGGGGGGCCTTCCGCACACAAAACCGAGACCGCATAGTTACGAGGTTTAGATATAATTTGAGTCCAAGGACTCACCGTGTCCGTCTCGGGGCCCAGTCTGATCAAGTTCAGAATCCTACTCAAGACGGGACCATGTCTCATCGACACATAATTATCGGTAGTGATGGGCCTACCCCAATTGTCAAGCGCTTTCCTGTCAGCGAGGTACAGCAGTTTGATGAGCTTCATGTAGTTCATCTCACCGCCCCGCAGACGGAGGCAGTATGCTGCTGCTTGCGCCGCCTTGGCTTCGTTGAACTCTAGGTGTACTGGCCGATGGAATGGCACACTTTCATAGTACACGTGGACCCGTCAGCCTGCAATTCAAAAGCGCACGGTACCCGCAGATTCTCCCATTTCCTTAGAAAAAGCATAAGTTAGCCTCGTGAACCGCTTGCAGTACTGCCGCAGCGTTCCTTCTGTAGCTCCACGTGGCTCCTGCATACGCGCTATCCACACCTTTACCTTGGCAGGGCGATATGACTCACGGCCTGTATGAAACAATCAGGTGCGACTTGCAGCTCGAATGGAGGGTTGATCTCATCTCCACGCTGAGATCCCACTACCCTACCCTTGCCCAGCCTCGGAGCGGTTTGTTATCGTGGAGTTTACTGGGCTGTTTACCCCTGGGAGTTCCCAACCTCGCCGACCGGAAGCCGGATCCAATCTGAGTGGGAAGTGTGCCGCCTGTGCCTGGGCCGGCCATGAAAGACCCTAGCGGGCGTGACTCCTGGAGCAAACGAATCGGGCCGGCAGCGGACGCCGGTTGGACCCTGAGCGGCAGTGTGATCGGCTGCTTGCTGATCGGTTACGCGCTGGGAGAGTACTTTGACGCCAACCCGGCTTCGACCGTGATCGGGCTGTTTGTGGGCATCGTGGTGGGACTTTGGAACCTGGCTAAGATCATGTGGCTGAACAAATGAGCATAGGGATTTTCTGGGGTCTGGTGGCTGGGTTGTCAACGATGGCGTTGTCGGAGTTGATCCTGAGACTCTGGGGGCCGTCGTTCAAGCTCGAAAGGTATTGGCAGCTTTGGTTTGTGGGCGTGGCCGTGCGGACGAGCTGGGTGCTCGGGCTCCTGGTCCTCGTCTTAAATAGCCAATGGTTGGAGCCTAAGTCTTTCACGTCGGCCCTGTTAGTCGGCTACCTGATGGCCCAAGTCGTTGAGGGCTTCCGCTACCGCCACTTTGTCCGGGAACTATGATTTCCCCGATCCTTTTCGCGTTTCTGGCCGCCGCGGGCGGTGAACACGGAGGCGAGCAAACGCTGGTAGGCGTCATTCTTCATCACATCGCCAACCAAGACTTGGAAGACCCGGTTCTGGCCTCCTGGGGACTGTCGAAAGCGGTTGTGATGATGTTTCTGGCGGCGGCCTTTCTGATTGCGTTCCTGGGATGGTTTCTGCGCCGCTCGCGGATTTCGAGTGGGGCGCCGACTGGGGTCACGAACGCCATCGAGGCCCTCGTGCTGTTTGTCCGGGACGAGATCGCGGTCACGCACATGGGCCCCAAGTATGGCCGCTTCTTCGCTCCCTATTTACTGACCCTGTTCTTCTTTATTCTCACCTGCAATCTGGCGGGGATGGTCCCGGGCGGCTATTCGCCCACCAGTAACTTGAACGTGACGGCCACTCTGGCGGCTTTGACCCTGCTGCTGATCGTGGTCTCGGGCGTGATCGTGCTGGGACCGATCGGTTACGTCAAGCACATGGTGCCCCCGGGGGTGCCGATCGCCATTGCGCCCCTGCTGATCGTTATTGAGGTGCTGGGCACCCTGGTCAAGCCAGTCGCTCTGATGATCCGACTCGGCGCCAATATGACGGCAGGTCACATTGTGATCTTGGTCATGCTTTCGTTTGTCTTTATCTTCAAAAGCATCCTCGCCGGGCTTTTCTTGTCGGTGCCCCTGGCCGTGGCCATCAGCCTTTTGGAGATTATCGTCGCCTTCATTCAGGCCTACGTTTTCACCCTATTGTCGGCGATCTTTGTAGGGATGGTGGTCCACTCGGCCACTGAGTGATGTGAAATATGTTCTGGAGGACGATTTTCGAATGAAACTCAATGCGAACCGTGCCGCTCGCACCTTGCTGTTGATCCTCGCCGTGCTATTGCTCAACCCGAGCGCCGCTCTGGCGCAGCCGGGCGCGGCGGGTCCTGACGTAGTACTGCATTATTTCGGAGCCGCCATCGGCGCCGGCATCGCCGTCATAGGCGCCGGCATCGGCATTGGGCGCCTGACGGCCGCGGCGGTCGAGAGCATCGCCCGCCAGCCCCAGGCGGCCCGCGACATCGTACAGGCCTTTCAGCTTCCTTTGTTCTTGCTGGAAGGCGTTAGTGTCATCGCGCTCGGCGTGTGCTTTGTCGTCATTTTCATGAAGTAAGACGGTCACGTCATGACGGCAGAAAACCCACTGCTGCGTTTCGAACCCGGGTTGATGATCTGGACGATCATCGTCTTCCTGGTCTTGTTGGTGGTCTTGCGTCTGTTTGCCTGGAAACCCCTGCTCAAGACCCTCGACGAGCGGGAGCAAAAAATCCAGGACGCCCTCGCCCAGGCCGAAGAAACACGGCGGAAGACCGAGACCGTACTGGAAGAGAATCGGCGCCGCATCGACGAGGCGATCCGGAAGTCCGAGCAAATCGTGCAGCAAGCCCGACAGGACGCCGAGCAGGTTCGTCAGCGCATGGTCGAAGAGGCGAAAGCCGAAGCCCGTCGCGTCACCGAGCAGGGATTGCGGCGGCTCGAAGCAGAGCAGCACGCGGCCAGGGAGGAGATTCGCCAGGTCGCGGCGGACTTGGCCATTCAGGCGGCTGGACGGCTGATCGAATCGTCGCTTACCGAACAGCAGCAGCGAGAACTCGTCGACAAGTTCCTTCGCGAAGTTCCTGAAAAACCCCTTCAGTAGGAGAAAGACGGTCCGGCCTGGGCCGGCGGACGAAAGGCCCGCGGTTTCTTGTTCCCCGAGCAGCGGTTGCGGCCGGCTCCGCTGCTGACGTCTGCCCTCGTGTGGTCGAAACGACGTAGAAGAAACGTCCTTCCGGTCCTAAGGGAGTCGTTGACCCGGAGCGAGATTTTTCGGCAGATAGACCCTTTCGCGGGGACCCGCGTCCCGCGGCGGCGCGTGTTTTTCCTGTAACGGTCTTAAGGCCCCGTACGTCAATGGGTGGCTCATCCCTCCGCCATTTGACTTCCTGCATTCAGGGCCGGCGATTATTCTCTATCTGATTTAACTAACTGGAATTAGTGTGACGCCGATGCCGAATCGGCCGGGCACAGTCCTACGCTCCCAGGACCATCAACTCGGGAGACAACACCGCAGGCTTGCCCGACACGTGGCCGCACATAGGGATACGAAAGGGGGTGGTAATAGTAGTACCCTCCTACGACTAGGGATTGTAGGTTACTTTTGATTAGGGTTTAAGGCCCGCTGCTGATCGCAAGTCTGTGCCTGGTAGACCAGAATGCATAGTGGAGAGCGTCTCCGCCAACCCAGCTAGTTGACCGGAGACAGTCCTGGTGGGCCCATGCGATGTCTCGTATGCCATAACAAAGTTCCCCGCCTCAGATCCTGGCGAAAAAAGTCAGAGTTCTGCTCGGACGAGCACGCCGAAACCTACAGGCAACAAACATTGGCGCGACTCTTGGACGAGCGTGGCCCGCCGAGCGAGGTAGACCTGCCGCTGCCCGCCGAGGAGGGGTTGGAAGAAGAGCAAGAGGCGTCGTTAGCCAGTCCGTCCAGTTCCGCCGAGCCGTCGGTCGAACCCTATCAGCCGCCGGACCCCGCTCAGCCCGCCGAGGTAGGGCCGGTCCTGGCTGATCCGCCCAGCAGGGCGCACGCTCGGGAAGACGAGGCCCGCGTCGGCGACGCCCACGAACACGAGGCCGAGGAAGAGCGCGTCTCGGCCTCACATGAGCGCGAAGACAAACTCATCCCGTCCTTCTCCGACCTGGAGGCCACGGAGCGCGTAGCGGGCATGGACCCGTTCGAGCGATTAGTTTCGCTGAGCGGTGAAGAGTTGGCAGAGCCGCCATCTTCCGCCGATGACCTGCAGCCTCCCGAGAGCAGCGACTTGCCCGAGGAGCCGGCAGTGATTCGGCCCGAGCGGAAGGAATCTGATGCTCTCGAACCCCTGGAATTGACATCTTTCCGCGACGAGTCTCTCTCCGTTCTCGAACAGGTTGAGGGAGAAACAGAGCAGCTACACGACATCCCGCATTTACTAAGGGACCCGGAACAAGACCAGGCTGAAGCGCCCAAGCCGGAACAGATCGCGCAGGACACTGATCTCCCCGCGCGCATCGACATCGATCGCCAGTGGTCCCAAGATCCGGGCGAGCAGCCGATCGGCGAAGAGGCTCTGTTCTCAGCGGCGCCCGAAAGTTCTGAGGAAGGTGAAGTCAAGGCCCCCGTATCGACGGACAAACCCGATGCCGACCTGGACGCGCTGTTGGAGATTCTAAACCGACCCTCCGGCTCCGGCGCTAACGTCGAGCTGCACTCAACGGAGCCCGACGTTGATCAATCCGTCAAGGCCGATTCTGAGAGTCCCTGGTCAGCCGAAGACTGCCGCCCGTATAACGGATTAGTCAATATCGATGAGCTCGTCGCCTTCGCTCCGGATCGGGACCATGAGGCGCAGGAGATGCGCAGCCTGGGTAGCAAACACCTCAAGGCTGGAATCTCGGGGCCGGAAGATACTCTCGGAGTTCCTCGTCCTCCCCTAGTGCCGAAGCCGCCCCAGGCGCTTGCGACTGATTCCTCGTTCGGCTCTGTTGCTCATGTAGCGCGCACCCATGCGCGGACCTTTGAAGTGAGCGAGCAATCCAGTGGCTCGAACCAGGCGTACGAAGAGCTTGTGGCCAACGCGCCTCAGGCGACTGCGCCGTTGATGCCGCAAGAAACCGCGCCACTGACTCTAGGATCTCCCAATCTAGAAAGCGGCCATCTGGCGCTGCTTTGGCCTACAGCCGTTGAAAGCGGGAACCAGCAGTCCGAGGGTCTCGACGTCGAACTTCGCTGCTTGCCGGCAGCTGGATCAAGGGAGGCACCTCTGTCTCCGGCACTGGGTCAAGCAATTTCGCTACGGCCCGTCGTGCAATCAAACACTGTTGGGGGATCGCTACCGCCGATCTCACTGTCGGGCGGCCCAGAAGGGGCCGTCCGTGCAGAAGCCTTCCTGCCTAAAACGGTGGACCTCGGCACGGAGGATGAGGCCCCGGCCGTTTCCCATGACGAGGCTTTGGAGATATCCAGGCCTTTGTCGACCACTTCGCTCCCATTACCCCGCAGGGTGATGCAATTGAATACGTCTTACGCTCAGGCACTGTGTCTCCCGGGAATCGCTCAGGCAGAAGTTGCGACCCACGAAAGCATTCCGCAGCTCACTCGGGAACCCGCACTCGGAACCAAGTTGGCACGGCAAGAGCCTGCGTACAGCGAGCCGGCAAAGCCGATTCCCTTCACCTTGTCGACTGTCACGCTGGGATCCGTGAGGCTCGATCCACAGGATTCGTCGCTGCCGAATTCTGTGCCGGCAAACCTGGCGGACGCACCGGACGCCCACGAAGTAGGCATTGCCGCGGAGCTGACAGAGGTTCTCCCCGAGAGTGTCCAGTGGATCTCGCTGGGAACTTCGCTTGTGGGCGAAGACACGTTCTCCGCGAGGCTGCCGAAAACCGAACACGGGCTGCCGCTGACGCTCGCTCCCGAAGCTCGCTGCGATGCTCGTGAATTCACGACCGGAGCGGATTGTCTTTCCCCGCTGGGCGAAACGCAGAGCGCGATCCCCTTTGCATGGAACGTGATCCGTGCCGCTGAGCTAACCACGGCGCTTCCCAGGCCGGGGGAGGAAACACTGGAGGGAAGCACGGAACTGCGTGCGGATGTGATCGTTTCTAAGGTGGAATGCCGATTGCCCAGTATGGGAGAACTCCGATACCGTTTATCTGGACGCATACTGGCCCGCTTTGACCGGCTGGCAAGCGAAGATTCTTGGTTCGCTCGCGGCCACCTGTCCGAGGCCGCGATAGAGAACGCGTACCGCGCAGAGGCCGAGGTCTTCTCGAAGTCGACCACGGACGACATAGAGTTGTGGATGTTCCCGAAGCTTCGGGGGCCCGTGGAAGAATTTCCACAATTGAATAGGGGCTTCCAATTGGTCGGCGAGATCTTACCCTCGTCGGCGCTCGAGGGTGGAGTAATGGTATTGGGAGCCGAGGAGCAAGACGAAGTTCGCCCGAAGGCAGGAAGCCAGACCCGAGAGACGGCTGCTTGGAATGGAGGGGGACAGGACGCAGTGTCCAGCGAGCCGGTCGGCCCAGTGCTGAAGGTCCGCTGTCCCTTGGATCCGGATCTCTGGGATTTCTCCTAGCCTATTGAATCGGCGGATGAGCGAAACGTCACGGTGAGCGCGGTGAGAAACGAAAAGAAGCACACTGTCGACTGTCCCCCAGTAACCTCTGCTGTTGTGACGGATTGTCTGAGAGGCTGTTGCGCGACCTTCAAAAGATCACCGTACAGCTTGTGCGAACCATACATGAGCACCGAGGAGCGACGAAGCCGGGTTCCGACAATGAATCGAGGAAGCTAGCGATGAGACTATTCGGCGATTTCCTAGACACGAAGGAAAATGATTCAAAGGAGAACGGGGCCGAGCCGTCCTTGCGCATCGAGGAGGAGCAGCCCAACGTGAGAACGGAAAAAAAGCGGCAGACGGGCCAGAAGAACGGCAGTGCGGCTGCTGATCCCTATGCCGCCGCCGTCCGCCATTATTTGCGCGGCCAACTCGACGAAGCGCTGGAGCACTTGGAAAAGGCTCGCGAAACCGGCACCGACCTCATTGAGGTCTACACCGTTACGGCCCAAATCTACCTCGAGCGGACGGATTTCGCCAAAGCAGCGGCATTCTACGGTAAGCTGCTCGAACTCGAGCCGGAAAACGCCGCGGCTCAGTTCAACGCCGGCTTCGCGCTCCAAGCGTGCGAGAAATTCGAAGAAGCCAAGGCGGCGTTCCAAGCGGCTGCCGAGCTCGACACCGAACTCGGCGAGGCTCATCTCGGGGTGGCGGGTTGCTGCCTCAAGCTCGAGGACCACGAAGGCGCAAAGGCTGCTTACAAAGCTCATCTGGAAAAAGATCCCGATTCCGAGAGTGCGATGTTCGGGCTGGGTGTTGCCTACCAGCTAGCAGAGAAATGGGGCAAGGCCGTACAACATTATCTCGCTGCCTTGGAGAAGAACGAGAACTCGGAAGGCGCCCTGACCAACCTCGCCAGCGTCTACCTCAGACAGCAGGAGCACCAGAAGGCGGCGGATGCTTTCCGCGCGCTTCTCAAGGTTCAGCCCGAATCCGCGGCGGCCCACGAAGGGTTCGCATACTCGAGTAACCGCCTGGAGAACTTCGACGACGCGGCCACGCACTACCAAGAGTTGGTGAAGATCGCCCCCGATTCCTATGAAGGGTGGTTTAACCTGGGCCTCTCCCTCCAGAAAATGGAGCGCCATGAGGAGGCCGTCGAATCCTATACCGAAGCTTTGCGGCTGAAAGAGGACTCAGTCGGCGCGCATCTGAATCTGGCGGCCTGTTGTCAACAGCTGGGGAAGGATAAAGAAGCCAAAGCGCTCTATGAGCGGGCGTTAAAGCTCGAACCGGACTCGTCTCCCGCGTTGTACAACCTGGCCGTGTTGCACGAAAAAGAGGACAAATGGGACCGGGCGGCCGAGTGTTACGATAAACTCGCCGAGGTGACGAGTTCCCCCGAATCTCTGTTCCGTCTTGGCGTTTCCCTGCACAAGGACGGCCAGTGGGAACAAGCGGCTATGGTCTACGAAAAGTGCGTCCGCCATAAGGAGGACTGGCCGGAAGCTTGGCTCAACCGCGGGGTCGCCCACCTCAAGCTTGAGGACTACGAGAAAGCTCAGCAGGCCTTTTTGAAGGCCCTAGAGTACAAGGACGACGATCCGGAAGCGCTGCTTGGCTTGGCTTCCGTGTTTGCGAAGCAGGAAAACTACGATGAGGCGCGCCGGGCCTACGCCAGACTGACCGAGTTGAAGTCCGACTCGGCCGAGATCCAGTTCAATGCCGGTCTGCTCGAGCAGAAGGCCGACAATGCCAAAGGGGCGATCGAGTACTACTCGAAGGCCGTCGAGATCGATCCGGAATTCGCGGAGGCTTACCTGAACTTAGGGGTGGCGCTTACCGCCGCCGACCGGGAAGCCGAGGCCGTGGAGCACTTTGAACGCGCTCTGGAAATCAAGCCGGAATTAGCCCGCGGCTATTTCACTCTGAAGCCGTTGCGTCCTACCCGAAAAACCAACTAGACTATCGTTCTCTAAACAACTAATCAATAACAACCTCGTCCAGCTTGTACTTCCAGCGAAAGACAACCGGATCGGCATTGACCTCCTGGAAGTACTGATGGATTACACGGCGCTTGTCAAAAGCCCAAGGATCTGGGCTACTCCCACGAGTTGTGGACCTAGCGCAGGCGCTTGTTGATGCACGGCAGCACCGTATTGCGATGGACGTGGTGGGCGCCTGCGATGGCTTGATCGCTGTGCCCCGCCCACGACTCCAGCAGAATCGCCGCCCGCACCGTGCGTCGCTTCTCTTCGCTCCGAGACTTGCGAATCGCTTCCAGCTTGCGGCGTTCCTCATCGCTGAGAACCAAGGGCTTGCGCCTCTTCGGGAAGGGCAAACCTCATTGCAACACAATGAAACACAATCACGTCCTTATGTCCAGTTCTTTAGAGAACATAGGTCTAGGACGTCGCTTGTGACAGTCCCCGATTTTTTCACACCTTCCAGCCGACCCATTCGCTTCATGCTAAGTGCATTGTTTTTCGGGTCATAACGGAAAGCTAATTGGTGGCAGCCATGGCAGCCCCCATTTTTCGCTCCTGCACGGCTTTTGCCACGGGCTGCTAGGGGCCCATCACGATCTTGCGGCGCCCAAACAGCGCCACAGCTTGCCGGGCGGCTATTGCGCGGGTGTCTGGGCCAACTCCGCGAAAACGCCTTCAGCGGCCGAAACCGTCTTCTCGACCTCGGCTCGGCCGTGGGCCGCCGAGAGAAAAGCGGCCTCGAACTGGGAGCACGGCAGATAGATGCCCGCGTCGAGCATCCCGCGGAAGAACTGCGCAAAACGATTTGTGTCGCTGTTCGAGGCGGAATCGAAATCCGTGACAGGACTGTCAGTAAAGAAAACGGTAAACATAGAGCCCAGACGATTGATCGTGACCGGGACGCCGGCCCTTTGAGCGGCCCTGGCGAGACCTTCCTCGAGGAGCGCGCCGTTGTCTTCGAGTTGTTGGAAGATCCCCGGGTTTTGTTGCAGGGTGCGCAGCGTAGCCAAGCCTCCCGCGACGGCCAGTGGGTTCCCTGATAACGTACCCGCCTGGTAGACCGGGCCCAGAGGAGCCACATGTTCCATGACATCGCGGCGCCCGCCGTAGGCGCCGACCGGCAGTCCTCCACCGATCACCTTGCCCAGCGTTGTCAGGTCCGGCTGCACACCATAGAGCATCTGCGCCCCACCGAGCGCGACCCGGAATCCGGTCATGACTTCGTCGAGAATCAGCAGCGATCCGTGGCGAGTGGTGATCTCCCGCAGCGCCTTGAGATATCCCTCGGCAGGTGGGACGCAGCCCATGTTGCCCACTACCGGCTCGACGATCACACAGGCAATCTGATCACCGCGGCCCCGGAAGCAATCCTCAACCGCCTCGACGGAATTGTAGGGGAGGGGAATCGTCGTCGCGGAGAGACTTTGTGGCACGCCCGCCGAATCGGAAATACCGAGCGTCGCCAGTCCCGAGCCGGCCTTCACCAACAGGGAGTCGACGTGGCCGTGGTAGCAGCCGATGAACTTGACCACCAAATCGCGTTTGGTGTAGCCCCTGGCGAGCCGAATAGCGCTCATAGTCGCCTCGGTGCCGGAGTTCACCAGACGCACCATCTCGACTGAAGGCACCAATTCGCCGATCAGCTCGGCCATCTCAACTTCCTGTTCCGTAGGTGCACCGAAACTGGTACCGCTTTGAAGAGCGTCGGTGAGAGCTTCGATGATCGCCGGGTGACGGTGCCCAAGGATCAGCGGTCCCCACGAGCCCACGAAGTCGACGTACTCGTTATCATCGGCGTCGAACAGCGACGCCCCGTCGCCGCGAACGATGAACGGCGGGTCGCCCCCCACCGCCCGAAAAGCACGGGCCGGCGAGTTGACGCCACCGGGGATGGAAGCTTGCGCGCGCGCAAACAGTTCGCTTGATCGGCGCCGCCGGCCGCCGGCCCCCATTGTTCCTTCGTCCGGCATACTGTTCTCCTCACGAATCCGAAGTTGCTGCCGGCGATCGACTTTGTGGCCGACGCCGCTGCCACCCGCACCTGCATGGATATTGTATCCGGTTGAGGATATGGGGGATTACTTCTCCGTGCGGCGCAGCTTATTGGCGCCGCCGAATTGGGACAGGCTCGGTTTTCCCAAGTCGGGCCGCGGGTGGGATCCCCTGGGGCAGGCTTCGAGTCATCCGTCGTTGCGCCAAGCAGTCAGCCAATTTCGCGTCCGGACATCCCCGCAACGGAAAGCAGCTAAGCAGGACAAGCGGGATCGCTTGTCCCTACTTTGAGTCGTCACAAGCCGCGGCAGTAGGGACCGGCGATCTCGCCGGTCCTTCGCGGCCGTGCCGGCAAGGAACGCGAGCCGGCCCCAAGCAGAAAGGCGCTGCTTGTCTACGACGAGCCGCCTGCGGCCTCTAGCCCGCTTTTCTCACCACCTGACGGTCGAAGCACGCGATAGGCTCGCCACGTGGTGAGAGAAGCGGGCTAGGGCGGGCTAGGGCCAATTTTCAGCACCGCCTACGGCGAATTTCGCTTGCGGGCACCCCTGGAACCGCTAGACTGAACAATAGGAATTTCTCGGAGGTCTCATGACAAGGCTCGTACTGATTTCCTTGTTTGCTTTTGCGATGCCCTTGGCTGCCCAGCAGGGTGGCGATGATCAAGACGCGCAGGCCCCTCAGGCCGAGCAGGCGCCGGAGGACCAGCAGGCCGAGGGGCCGGAGCGCGTACCGGTGCCGCGGACTAGAGTCCGTCGCTCGCCGAGCGGCGTGATCATCATCAGCGGCTCAGCCGCCCCGCGCGAAGACGAACAGCCCGAGCCAGACCAGGAGACACCGGAAGCGCAAGCCCAACCGGAAGGATCACGGACAGAGGGTGAACGGGAACGACCGCGGGTTGAAGGTCAACAGGCAGGAGAAGAAGAAGCTGAAGTAGGGGAAGCAGAAGGAGAGTCCGGCGAAGAACAGGCCGAAGAAGTCAGCCCCCGCCCGCCTCGCTCACGCGTCCAAAACGTCACGGTGTTCGGCCTCAGCGGTAACAAGGTGAGCGTCCCGATTTCCGAATCGGAGGAAAACCTTGAGGGCGCTTCTCAGACCAGTCTCATGCTGACCAACCTGAACGGGCGCGAGGTTGCCTATCTCTCGGAGAGAGAACGGGTCGTCAAGGAGTCTCCAGGGGTAAAGGTCGTCGAGCGGCGAACCCAGCGTTACGACGCCGGGGGACAACCGACGCAGCAAGAGCTGATCCGCGAAGAGACCCGAACGCTCGCCGACGGGACCGTCCTCACAACGGCAACAACCTACGTGGAGGACATCAATGGACGTATGGAGCCGACGGAGCGGACGGTAAGCCGGGAGAAGAAGATGGGAAACAAGACTCAGACGACGGTCGTGTCGGAAAAGCCCTCGATCAACGGGGGTTTTCGCGCCTACTCCCGGGAGGAGTCTGTAGAAACACGGCGGGACGAAACGTCCGTCGAGATTCGGAAGACCCGCAAGGTCGACGACGGCAGCGGGCGGCTGATCGAATCCGCGCGCGAGGAGACCGTCATGACCAAGTCCGGCAACAAATCGATCACGCAAACGGTCGTCTACGAGCGGGAGGCTATGTCTTCGAAGATGACGCTTTCCAGCCGAACGGTGGGAGAGCTGATCGAGCGGCCTGATGGGTCTTCTTCGGAAACGCTGCAGGTCTACGGCCTCTCCCCCACCGCCGGCTCGCCTCGCTTCTTGAATGCGAGCGGACCGCAACTAATGCAGACCATCACCCGTGAGAGAACGTTGGGGACGGGCGGAGAAATTGTCGAAACGACCCGCACTCGGGTACGCAGCTTCGCTGATCCCAGCCGCATGGGAGGAGAGGAGACGCAGCAAAAGGTGACTCGGCCGAGCGAGGATGGGGAGAGCATCCAGACGTCGGTATACGAGAAGGACGTCAACGGGCGAATGCACGCCACGCAGGTGATCGTAGAGCAGGTAGAGAAGTAGGACCCGCGACCGGCCGGCACGCCCGCGGATGCAGCACCGACTCCTGGGTGTGCAGTACGCCTCACGAACCCGGCGCTCGGCATGGGCAGCCATGCGAACATCCTTCATCAGGGACTTGCCCTCAAACGCCCCCCGAATCATAGCCCTCTATACTGACTGAAGGAGAGTCCCTGCTTCTTCATGCGTGCCCTGCTGCTTTCGGTGATTGCGTGCTGCGTTTCTGCACCCTGTTGGTCCCAAACACCAGCAGGGCGCATCGCCGGTCGGATTCTAGACCCTTCGGGCGCGGCTGTGGCTCAGGCCCAGGTGGAAGCCCTTCACCTGGAAACGGGCCGTCGGCACCTGAGCAAAAGCGATGAGGCCGGAGTCTACCGCTTTGCGGTACTCCCGGTCGGGAATTACGAACTCACTCCCTTCGCTCCCAAGTTCGCTGGGCGGCCTCGCCGCGTTCGGCTCGAGGTCGGACGCCATCTCAACGTCGATCTCTCTCTGTCGCTCGAGGCGGAGCGGCTGCAGATCACCGTCACGGATTCGACGCCTTTAATTGATCCTGAGAACGCCGCTTTGGGTGCGGTCATCGGCCGCGAGACCCTTGCCAACCTCCCTCTTAATCAGCGGGAGTTTCTGCAACTGGCCTTGCTTTCGGCCGGCGCACTGCCGGCGGCGCCGGGATCTGAGCTCGAGCGGCAGAACAACAGCGGGCTGCACCTCAGCGGAGCTAGAGAGGCCTCCAACAACTTCCTTTTGGACGGGGTGGACAACAACGATCTCTACATCAACCGCATCGTCGTCAGCCCGCCGCTCGACTCGATACGCGAATTCCGCTTGCATGCAGCGAACTACCGAGCCGAATACGGCCGCAGCGGCGGCGCCCAGATCAACGTCGTGACCCAAGGCGGCACCAACCGGTTCCACGGGTCTTTCTACGAGTATTTGCGCAACGATGTCCTCGATGCGCGCAATTTTTTCGACCCGCCGGATCAGCCCATTCCGCCCTTCAAACGAAACCAATTCGGCGCATCGTTGGGCGGACCTATGCGCCGAGAGAAGACGTTCTTCTTTGCGGGGTACGAGGGCACGCGAATCCGCGACGCCGTGACGAAGACGGCTCGGGTCCCGACGGCAGCGGAGCGAGCCGGTGATTTTTCCGCGTCATCGGCCGTCATCATTGACCCTTTCACCGGGCAGCGGTTCCCCAACAATCAGATTCCTCCTGAACGAATCGATCCGGTCGGTTCCGCGCTGGCATCCTATTGGCCTGATCCGAATCTTGTGGGGGTTGCGCGGAATCTGGTCTCGACGCCCGTCGGAGACGCGCTGATCAACCAGACGTATGGCCGCCTCGACCACTATCTTTCCTCCCAGGATGCGATGTACTTGCGCTACAACTTGAGTCACGACCGCAGCCTGGCACCCTTTAACGACGGCAATACCAACGTGCCGGGGTTCGGAAGTTTCGTGCTCAATCGCGGCCAGAACCTCGCGCTGTCGGAGACGCACTTCTTCAGCCCGAGGTTGATCTGGGAAGGACGGTTCGGGTTCAATCGCCTTCGCCGCGAGGTCTTGCAGCAAAACGTGGGCAACGATATCGCGGGCCAGTTGGGCATCCCGGGGCTTTCCACCGCTCCTGACTTCGTCGGCTTTCCGGCCATCAACGTCGCCGGCTTCGACAATCTTTCCGACAACATCGCCCAGCCCATCCTGCGGCAAGACAACACTTTCCATGTCGTGCAACAGCTAACCCACGTCCGCGGGCGGCACACACTGAAGGCCGGCCTCGAGTACCGGCGGTTTTCAAACCGCGGGATCCAAGGATTCTTCGGCCGCGGCCAGTTCAATTTCCTCGGCGTGTTTACCACGAACGCGGTGGCGGATATGCTTCTCGGATTCCCCACCTTTACCATCCAGACGGTCATCGATAACCCGTTCCGTCAGCGGGCGGCGTCATGGAACGGCTACCTGCAGGATGACTGGAAGGTTACGCCGCGGCTTACCTTGAATCTTGGCCTGCGCTACGAATGGAACAGCCCGGCGACGGATGCCGACGACCGGTTCACGTTTTTCGACCTGCCAAGCAACGAGTTGGTGAGAGCGGGCGCTGAGGGGGCCTCGCAGTCGGGATTTCGGTCCGATGCGAACAACATCGCTCCTCGTGTCGGAGTGAGCTGGAGCCCGCTGGGATCTGATGATCTGGTGGTTCGCGCCGGATACGGTGTCTTCTACGACGTTGCCATCCTAGAAGCCAACTCGGGCCTCTATTTCAACCCGCCTTTCTTCGAGCTGCGAGTTTTCGTGCCCACGCAGCAACAGCTTCTGACCCTTCCCAACCCCTTTCCGGAAAGCTCCGGCTTCGCGCCGCCGCCTTCGGTGAACGCCATGCAGCCGGATTTCCGCACGGGCTACTTTGAGCATTGGAACGCCTCGGTGGAGAAAGCGTTGCCGGGGCGCGTGGTGGTGCGTGCGTCCTACGTCGGCTCGAAAGGCACAAAGCTATTGCGGCGGCGGGACATCAACCAGCCGGCCCCGGGCGAGGGTCCCGTCCAAGGCCGCCGGCCGATACCGGGCTTCGCCAATGTGGTCGTTTTCGAGTCGGGAGCAGCTTCCACGTATCATTCCGGCCAGTTGTCGGTGGAGCGCCGTTTCGGACGCGGGTTTACTTTTTCGGGAGCTTACGTGTTGTCGAAATCGATCGACGACATGTCGGCGTTTTTGCAGACCGACGGCGACCAAAGCTTCGCCCAGAACAACCACGATCCGCGGGCCGAACGAGGCTTGTCGGCTTTCGACCAACGCCACCGGTTCGTCTTTACCACCAGCTACGCCTTGCCGTTCCAGCGCAGCCTGCTGGCCCGCGGATGGCAGCTCTACGCGATCGGCTCGTTTCAGTCCGGGCCCCCGTTCACGCCCCGGTTGAGCTTCGACAACAGCAACACCGGCAATACCGGCGATGTCTCGGGCGTCGATCGGCCCGATGTAGTCGGAGACCCCCGGCAGGGACCCTCAACCCCGGAGCGTTTCTTCAACACCGCTGCCTTCGCGACGCCACAGCCGTTTCGCTTCGGGAACGCCGGAAGGAATATCCTGACAGGGCCGGGTCAGGCGACCGTGGATGTGGCCGTCGTTCGGACGTTCGCGCTTTCGGAGTCGGTGAGCCTCGATTTTCGGACCGAAGCCTTCAACCTCGCCAACCGAGCAAATCTCGATCTGCCGCGCCGCGTCTCCGATCAGCCTGACTTCGGCAGCATTCCTTCGGCGAAGTCCGCGCGCCAGATTCAGTTCAGCTTGCGACTGAAGTTTTAGTCGGCGGAAGTGGTAGAAGATCGGAACGGGGATTGGCCTGTCACTGGCGTTCCAGGCTCAGTTTGTTGCTCATACACACCCTATGCAGCGAGCACTGAGCCGCGAGCCGAGCGAGCGGTCCGGAGATGACGCCGCGGACTACGCGGGCTACAGCCGTTTCAAAATCTCATAATCAAACCAAATGATCACAACGAGCGACGGTATCGCCAGGAAACAGGCTAGAGGATAGATCCGCCTCCAGAATAGATCCAGCTTTGGTCTTTCCCGGGCGGGAGGAAAACGCCGAAACAGTATCCAAACAAGCGGGGAGAGAATGATCGCCGCTAGCCAAACAAGAGGGAGGTTTCCAAATGGCGGCCCAGGCGGAAAGAGGCAGTATGTTCGCCGGATCGGGCAAGTAAAAATGCCGGCTGACAAGCGCGGGGAGAGCGCGGTCCAGATACACGATCGGACCATCCCAATACTTGTAGGCGAGGCGCAAAAGTCCGAGATCCCGCGGGCGAACGAACTCGGTCGAGCTGTTCATAATCAGGAGCACTACGCTTGCCGCGAGCGTGAACACCACTGAGATGCTCAGGGATGCCACGAGAGTCACAATCGGGCAACTATTCTTTCTCCGTACCATGGTGAAATTCATCGCCAACGAAGGACGAAGGGATATGTTAGGTCTCAATAGCCGTGGGATAAGGAGCCATTGTTGCACACGCAAGATATAGCCGTAAACGGCTCCACGCTCGGCGCCCGCCTACGCTATGATGCGGGGATTCTCATCCCCGTTTGGTGGGGATGCCGGCTTGCCTATCATGCGATTCTTCTTCCTCAAGAAGCAGAGAAACAGCAACCGGCTCAGCCCGCGGGTCCGCCGCAATGCCAACGGGGATGCCCGACCCTTCATGACTCGTGGGCCGTCCTGGGGGCAAGTTCACTATAGAGTCGCAAATGTCGGGATCGAAAGCCACGTGGCGCACGCTTTCAGCGTGCTGTGCCGGCATTGTTGCCGGCATCCCAACGGCCGGCAGAAGGGCCAGCGCACCAACGAGACATGTCGCCAGGAATGGCGACACGGCACGCAAGAAAGCGTGCGCCACATCGCCAGGACGATTAGAAAGTTTTCTCTGGGACAGCTTACTAGGATCTTCGCCTGGGGGCTTGTTGCCTGTTCGTTCCTACGGCCGGCGGAGGGTTCCGACCTGTCGGCGCTAGCCGCCCTCAACGCCGTCTCCGGATATGAGCAAGAGGCCCTCGACTACGTACGCACGCGAGTCGGGGGTCATCAGAAGGTCGACAATACCGGTTCGTTGACAGCTACTTTCGGGAGGGGACAGCCGCATACTTTGCTTGTCGCCGGCCTCGACGAACCCGGCTACTTGGTGTCTCGAATCGACCCGGAAGGCTACCTGCGCGTACATCGTCTTGCCGACCCGGCACCGCACTACGATTTCGACGAGTTCTTCGTCGGTCAGCCGGTGCTCGTCAGGACACGAGCCGGAAAGACCCTGCCGGGCGTGGTCGCCGCGCGGTCGGCGCATTTTGAATCACGGCGGCCTTACTCTTCCCAGGTCGATCCCAGGGAGTTGTTTATCGATCTTGGCGCCTCGTCCAAACAGGACGTTGGCGCCGCCGGCATTGACTTGCTCGATCCCGTCACCTTGGAAAAGCGCTTGTTCTCTCTCGGCAACAGCGGTAGCGTCACCGCGCCCTGGGTCTCGTCGCGCGCCGGCGCAGCGATCCTCTTGCAGCTCGCCGCCGCCATGCGCCGGAGTCCTCCGGCAAGCGCCGTGACTTTGGCCTTCGTCTCGCAACAATTTTTCCACAACCGCGGGTTGGTCAGGGTACTGAAGCGAGTACCGGCGGACCGGGTTGTTGTCATTCGGCCCGGCGGGGACGCCGATCCCATGGTTTCTCCGGTGGCCGGATGGTCTTCCGACGTCGCCGACTTGCTCGTTGAAAGGGCGCGTGCCATAGGGTTGACTCTCAGGAGAAATCGATCTCAGCCACTGTCTTTCGGGCCATTCGGGTCGGAAAAGGTCTGGCCAAACCCGGAACGGAGCGCGCTGCTGACACTGGGGGTTGAAAACGCCGGAACCCCGGTCGAGCTGCTGCAAACAGACACGCTCGCCGCGCTGACTCGGTTACTGGCCGAGCTGTGCGGCGTCTCCCCGCCGCCGGCAGCCGAATCGCTCCGCCAATCCTTTTCCCCAGCCCGGCTCGGTGTTGTAGCCGAACCCTTAGCCGAAGATCAGCCGTTCTCCTCGGCGTTTGCTCTCCTGCTCAAGGAACTGACCGAGACACCGGGGGTAAGCGGGTCCGAGCAGATGGTTCGCAGCCGCATCCAAGCGCACCTCCCGACTTGGGCCCGAGCCCGCTCGGTTGTGGACAAGAAAGGAAACCTCCTCGTGCGCCTAGGATCTCCGGGCCCGCCCCGCGCCATCTTTGTCGCACACATGGACGAGATTGGGTTCCAGGTCTCTCGCATTGGCTCGCAAGGACGCCTCAATGTCGAGACAGTAGGAGGCGGGTCCCCGAACCTATTCGCTTGGCATCCGGTGCTGGTGCACGGGAAGATGGGCGCCGTGGCAGGGATCTTGGAGCGGCGGGGGACGGTCCGTACGGGCGCCGCTTCGATCGAAGACGCCGCCCGCCAAGGCATTGAAGTAGGCGCGAGCGTGACGGTAATGAAGAAGTTTCGGTCCTTGCTGGGAAGGCGCGTCACGGCTCGCTCCCTCGATGACCGGGTGGGCTGCGCCGTGCTGCTAAGCGTGTTGGCTTCTGTGAACCCACAGGCCCTGCCGGCGCTTCGAACCGGGCATCCGGTTTGGCTTGCGTTTACGGTCGAGGAAGAGATAGGTCTCGTGGGAGCGGATTTTCTCGCCGGCAACACGGCCCCGGCGCGAGTCTATCCCGTGGACAGCTTCGTGACCTCCGATTCGCCGCTTGAGACGCCTAGGATCGCGCACGCCAAACTGGGCGAGGGCTTCGTGATCCGAGCTGTTGACACAAGCGGCATCGCCCCCCCCGAAGCCGTTGAACGTGTCGCGCGACTCGCTCGCCGCCGAGGCATTCTCTTCCAACGAGGAATAACCGCCGGGGGCAACGACGGCTCGGTGTTCCAGCCTCATGGCGCGGTCAGCGTGCCGCTCACCTGGCCCCTTCGTTACGCGCATTCCGCTGTCGAAGTCGCCGACCTAGCCGACGCGGAAGCGCTTCAGAACATCGTCCGTCTATTGTTGAAGTCGGAACTTGCGGGCGAATAGCCCGTTTTTCTCACTACGTCGCAAGGCGAAGTGCGTGAGAGGCCCGTCAGTACAAAGCGCGCGCCGCTCGGCAACCTCGGGCACGGCATGCCGTGCCCCTACATTCTGAACCCTGCGGTAAGCACGGCGAGCAAGCCGAACGAAGTCATGGCGGACCTATCATGTGCTTCGGCCGTCAGGTGGCGAGAAAAGGGGGTTAGCCTGCGCCGCATTGCCGGCGGCATGAAGTTACAGCGGCGATTACAGTGAGGGGGCCACCGCCGGAGAAGAAACGGCAAAACGGTATCCGATACCCGGCTCGGTCATGATGTAGCGCGGAGAGGAAGGATTCGGCTCAAGTTTTTGACGAAGGTGGCCCACATGAACACGGAGCGTCTGTAAATACTCCCCATGGCTGGGGCCCCATACCTGATCGAGAATCATCTTCGACGTCACAACCTGCTCCTGGTTTTGCGCCAAACAGACGAGAATATCGAACTCCGTGCTGGTAAATCGGATCTCGCGCCCCCTCCGAAAAACCCGCCGCTTGGCGAGATTGACTTCTAGATCGCCAACCTCAATGACAGCGGGACGCCGCGACCCCACACGGTAGCGGCGGAGAAGCGCCCGCACCCGCGCCAGCAACTCCGCCGGCCGAATCGGTTTGACCACACAATCATCGGCACCGTTCTCCAAAGCCTCAATAACACAATTCTCATTACCATTCCTAGAAAGCATCATGACCGGCCCCACGTACTCCGAACGCAATTTCTTACAGATCAGCAGGCCGTTCAGGTCCGGCAGGATCGAATCCAACACCACCAAATCCGGACTGCCGCCGGCTGCCTGCGCCAGCGCCTCCTTGCCCGATGCCGCGAGGCACACTCCGTAGCCTTCCCGTTTGAGGATGAAGGCGATTACACGCCGCGTACCCTCTTCACCATCGACGACTAGAATCCTTGACGGACCTTCGTTAAGGCTCATTGAACTTTCCGGTTGGGTTCAACGAAAGACGCGGCTCATCCCACCTACTACTCGGTCACTTCGCTCCCCGGACGCCTTGCGATCACTGTTTGCTAAAACTCACGGCAATTGTTGCCAGATCAATCGCTCTTTAATGGCCGATGTCATTCGTCACTGCCATCCCGAACTGCTGGCGATCCACGCAAAACGGGCGACACAGGAAATGAATTATAACATGATTGTCCGCTAACAGTAAAATCGTTTCGCTTCCTAATAATACTGCATTTCCGCCAATCAACAGGTGCCCACGTCGTGAGAAAAGCAGGCTAGTGGCTTGTGAAGCTAAGCAAAAGATATCTCGCCAAGCCGGGTAGCCCTCGGGAGGCAGGTCCCCGTGATCGGTTTTTGGGAGGGAAGAAGAGTTGACGCAGGTTCCGCGACAAAAAAGGTCGCGCGTTTGCGGAAACTCGGCCGCGCCGGCCGGCTTAGCCGAAAGTACGCACGAGAGTCGCCACCACGAAGGTTACCAGGAACGCAAAGACGAGGGGCATGAGAGCGCCAACGGCCGTCCATTTGCGGCTACGCGTTTCTCTCCAGATCGTCAGAATGGTCGTAGCGCACGGATTGTGAAGGACCGAGAAAAGCATCAGATTTACGGCGGTAAGCATTGTCCAGCCATGTTGATCCACGAGCAGCGAGCGAATTTGGTCGTAGGAGGTCAAATCGCTCATCATGCTGACTCCCATATAAACCATGAGCATGGTGGGCACGACAATCTCGTTGGCGGGAATGGCGATTACATAGGCAAGTAGGATGACCCCGTCGAGGCCGATCGCTTCGCCCAGGGGCTGTAAGAAATTCGCGGAATGCTGAGCCAGGTTTATTCCTTTCCATTCGATGTTGCCGAGTATCCAAATGACCGCCCCGGCGGGCGCCGCGGTCAGGATGGCGCGCCATAGAACGAAGATCGTTCGGTCAATAAGCGAGGTGTAGAGGATACGGAGGATGCTGGGCCTTCGGTAAGGGGGCAGCTCGAGCGTGAAGGCCGACGCCTCACCTTGCAAAACCGTACGCGTCAACAACCACGAGGCCACCAGAGTGAAGAGGATGCCGACCAGCACGACGCCCACTACGGCTCCCGCCGCGGCAACCGAGGCAAGAGCAGGAGGAAACGCCGCCGCGACAAATATTACAGCCAGCATGATCAACGTCGGGAAACGCCCATTGCAGGGTACGAAGTTGTTCGTCAGGATGGCGATCAGACGCTCGCGCGGGGAGTCAATGACACGGGTGGCGATCACACCGGCAGCGTTACAGCCAAATCCCATGGCCATCGACAGGGCCTGCTTGCCGTGGGCGCCTGCCTTGCGGAACAGCCAGTCCATATTAAAAGCCACCCGAGGCAAATAGCCCAGGTCTTCGAGAATCGTAAAAAGCGGGAAAAAGATCATCATCGGGGGCAGCATCACACTCACGACCCAGGCCAACCCTCGAAACACCCCGTGCCAAATAAAGCCGGTCAGCCACCACGGCGCCCCCAGCGAGCTAAACCATGCGGCAGCTTTACCCTCAAACGAGAAGAATCCCGTAGCCAGCAGTTCGGAAGGAACATTCGCTCCGACGATCGTCACCCAGAAGACCGCGGCCAACAGAAACAACATCAATGGCAAGCCTAGAACCCTCGACGTTACAACGCGGTCGATTTTCTGGTCGAGGTCCCACTTGCGCCCGCCTCCAACCTGAACGGTCCGATCAGCGATCTGTTGGGCATTGGAGTAAAGCGAAGTAACCACGCGATCCCGGAAATCCTCGCCGAGCTCGCGACGAAGCTCGTCGCTGCGGTCCAAAACCGCTTTCGCATCCAGAACCGGGGCGCTCATTGCGAACCTTCAATCGAGATGACGTGGCTGAACTCTTCCACGGGGGCTCTTTGCTCTTGTTCGAGCTCCCGCAGTTCGCCGCTTAACAGCGCCTGGCGGACGCGATGGTCACCATCCAGCAACCGAAACGCCACCCATCGCGCGTTGGGCAGGCCCGGCGCTAACTCTACGATCATCGGGACTAGCTCGTCTAGAGCGCGCTGCACTTCCGAGGGGGCGGCAGGACGTAAAGGCTTCGTCCTGACGTCGCCGGCAATCACCTCGGCGGCAGTCCGAACCAGTTCTTGCAAGCCCTCTTTTGTCCGGGCTACGGTCGGAACGGCTGGTACGCCGAGGTCCCGGGCCAAGCTGCGCACATCCACCGTTAGCCCCTTACGCTCAGCCTCATCCATCAAGTTGACGCAAACGACGACTTTGTCGGTAATCTCGAGCACTTGCAAGACGAAATTCAGATTCCGCTCCAACGCCGTGGCGTCGACGACCACAATAGTGCAGTCGGGACGCCCAAAGAGCAAAAAATTGCGGCTGATCTCTTCGTCTTGCGAGGCCGACAGGAGAGAGTAAGTCCCGGGAAGGTCGACCAGTTTGTAGCTCGCATCCTGAAAACGATAGCCCCCTTCGGCCCGAGTAACCGTCTTGCCCGTCCAGTTCCCAACGTGCTGACGAAGGCCCGTCAGCGCATTGAACACGGAGGACTTGCCGGTGTTTGGATTGCCGGCTAGCGCAACCATGTGGTCGTAATTGCCCAAAGATACTCCCATTTGGGCCAGCTGGGCATGCATGGAACAACTATCACAACCCGAAGGCGAAGTGTTGGGATCGCTCATGGCCGCGGCCCTCCATTCCAAGAATCATTCGCCTCGGAAGTCGTGTCTAGGTTGGGCGAGGAAGTCGCGTTCCTCGATAGGCCGGATTGAGCGCCTTGCCCCGCTGGAGCAAACCCGTCCATCAGCCTGACCCAAATCTGATCGGCTTGCCGCTTACGCAGAGCGATCATCGTTCCACGAACGCGGTAGCCGCGAGGGTCTCCAAACGTGTTGTTGAGCTCGACGGAGACGCGCGCTTGCGGTGTGAGACCCAGATCAAGAAGGCGGCGACGGCTGAACCCGCGGCAGTCGGGATCGAGCTCCACGACCTCGCCGCCTTGGCCCTCGGCCAGCTCGGAGAGCCGTCTACTCCCTTCCGGACGCCGGCTATGGGGCGCGGGGGCCACAACCTGAATATTGGCCGCCACCGCGCGCGCCAGCCGATGTTCCTGTTCACCGTCGCTGACAACCAAGCGTTGCGGGTCGTTCTCAACGATTCGAACAGCTTTCCCGGGACGCAGGTCGGCGGCGAGGATTTGCTGAAAAATGATATCCGGCTCGTCCTCGATGTGAACGATCCGCGCTGTCTTGTGGGAGGGCCATTCGACGAGCGAGACGGCGTCAAGCGGCGAAAACGAGCCGTCCGCCGCTGGGATCGGGTCGCCGTGAGGATCGTGCCGCGGGTGCCCCAGGTGGGCCTCGAGCTCATCCAGTTTTTCGGCCGAGAGATGATGCTCGGCCTTTTCCGCCGCCTGGTGTAAACGAGAAATGGGTACGTCCGCGTCATCCGATAAGTAACGTTCCCAAAGCCGATGCGCTCGCACAATGTGCAGTGCCAACCGTTCGCCTACGGGAGTCAAACGTATGCCCACGGCGACGGTCTGGACCAACCCTTGGGCTTCCATGCGAGCGATCAGCCCCAGCGTGCGGCGTTGCGAGATTTCCAAAGCTCCCGCCAACGAATCCCGCGTCGCATTTTCCGCACGGCCTTCCCAGGCAAGGACATGTTTCAGTGCGTCCTCGAATAGTTCTCTCCTACGGCGAATCCACTGTTTCCGCGCGAGAGCCGCCAACCCCGCCCGGGGCCAGAAAATGCCGGCTCCAAGCAGCAACAGAACAAGAATGATAAGTAAGCCTGACTGAGCGTTTTCCATGCCCTAGCTCCGGCGGCCGGCTTTTGGCCGGGACTTTTGGTTTCCGTGATCGTCCCACCACGAAGAGACCGAGCAGGAAGCGGCCGCTACATCTAAAGTGATCATCCGCGTTTCTTTTGTGGGCTTGGGTCGGGTACGACATGGATCTGACAAGCCACCTTCCTGCCCAATGCCCGGATCTCGGAAAAGCCTTCAACCTGCAAAATCAGCGGACCGTCAAACGGCGCTTTCTCGCTGAGATCCAATCGCGTCCCGGGAAGAATGCCCAGCTCCGACAAGTACCGTAAAATTTCGGTATCGCTATCGGAAACCCGCGATACTGTCGCCCCGCTGCCGGCATCGAGCTCGACGAGGCAGATTTCACGCCGTTTGGGGATCGTGCCGTCCTTGCGCGGAATGGGATGCCCGTGGGGATCAACTTCAGGATCGCCGAGTTGCTGCGCGATTCGCTCCTCGAATGTTTCCGAAATCGCGTGTTCGAGCTTTTCGGCCTCGGCGTGCACTTCGTCCAGGCTGTAGTCGAGGGAGTTGTGCAGGAACAGCTCGATCAGCCGATGATGCCGAATCACCTCCAGTGCTCGAAGACGGCCCTGGTCGGTCAGACTCGCACCGCGATGTTTCGTGTACGCGACCCAGGGCGGCTTCTGCTCGGCTAGCTTGCGCAGCATCCCGGTTACCGAGGCCGGCGCCACGCTGAGCCGCTTGGCGAGCTCAACCGTGCTGGCGCGTCCCATCTCGCCGGCGATGTCGAAGATCGCCTTCAGATAGTCGTCGACTGCCTCAGAGGGCATCAGTAGTCCGCCAAAATTTAGGTATCCCTAAAAAATTATTTTAGACGGCTAGAGGCGGTATGTCAACCCCACGCTGGGGGCACTGGCGGCCCCCTGCCTTACGCCGACCGAGGTGAGCAACTCGCTGATTCACAGAGGCTTGTACCCCTTGTGAAAGCCCGCCCTGTTGGCCCGATAGTCGATGGGGGACAGATCGGACGCCGAAACGAAACCGTAGCTCAACGAAATGAGGATCCTCTACCCTCTCAGACCGGGATTCTCCAGGACCGTCCGCTTCTCCGTTGAAAAAGGGCCTATTCCCCGCGTTGAAGTGCCGTAGCCCAGGGCTAGGCGGTCGTTTTGCCCGGACCTGCGGCTTTTGACTCCGTTTCCCAGGTGGCTCACCGGTTGCGTGGGCAAAAAGGTAAACCACGATAGCGAAGGACGACAACCTGGTTTCCGGTCCCGTCCTGAAGCGAATTGTCATCGCCTGACGAAGACACTTGACACACGCGTTATTCTGAAGGGGGGGACTGCGGAGACTGGCATCACGCTCGACCACGACGGAAAAAATACGAAACAAACCCAATTTCCGATAACCACCATCGATCCAGTAGCTTACAAGATGAATCCGCAGCAAACAAAAGACGAAATAGCTCCTCGTCGGCCGCTCCCCCTGCTGCCGTCACTCACGCCGCCGCCCAAACCCAACCCCAGCAAGTGGGGAGATCGGGGGGGGTGCACTCCAGTTCGGTCCGAGCGAAGTGGGGCGCTGGGAGGAGGTCCGAGACCGGCTCAACCGGGTATGGGTGGGCTGGTCGAATTACTTCTCCTACGGGACCCGGCTGATGGCGTATCGGGCGGTGGATAACCACGTGTGCGAGCGAGTGCGAGGATTTTTGCGGAGGCGGAAGAAGGTGTCGTCGCGCGGCGCCCGGCGGTTCAGCGACCAGGTGGTGTTCGGCCAGTTAGGCGTGCTGCGCCTGCGCCGGATGCACCTGGGTCCGCCGCCCGCGACAGCTTGAGGGAGGAAGCCGGTCGGAGAGCCGGAGGCGGGAAATCCGCACCTCCGGTTCGATGAGCGGGGAGGGGGAACGGGACCCATACGCCTGAGGCGTCCAGAGCACCCGCGCCCGTCCTCGACTCTACCCGCCTGGCGAGGCGAAGTGCGGGAGAGGCCCGTCAGTACAAGGCGCGCGCCGCTCGGCACGCGGGAGCACGGCATGCCGTGCCCCTACATTTTTGAACCCTACGTTGCGCACGGCGAGCAAGCGCAACGCCGTAATGGCGGGCCTATTGCGTGCTTCGACCGTCAGGTGGTGAGAAAGGCGGGCTAGCCCGCTTTTCTCACCACGGTCACGGCGGATGCTCCGAAAGACTCGGCGCCCATGGCTCGCGGCAACAGTTTGTGTACATCGTCCAGCGTGCAGTATGTCCGCCGGCGGGCGCGATGAATCGTTCCCCTACATCCCTGATGGCGCGCCTTCGCTTTCATTCCTGACGGCCGCTGGTGAGAAAGGCGGGCTAGATCAGCGCTACGGGCTACGGGCTTTCGCCCCTTGCCCGCTAAGAAAGTCTATTAGAAAACGCTGGATCTAAAGCTCGCCTTGGTGAAGTGCGCGAAGCCTTCCGGCTGCAACACGCGAGGCCCATCTTTGGAAAGCAAAACGATCCCAGGTTCCGACCGGATCCGGCCGATCTGGGTCAAGCGAATGCGCCGGAAGCTAGGCGGGACCACTTGTTTCGCGGGGACCGTGAACAGAAGCTCGTAATCCTCGCCCCCGTGGAGCGCTTGGTCCGGCGCCGCGCCTCGGAATCGCGGGACCGCGCTCTCTTCTATTTCGGCGCCGACCCCGCCGGCTTTCGCCAGCCGCTCGAGGTCAGTGGATAGACCGTCGCTCAAGTCCATCGCGGCGCTCGCGCCGAGTGTATTTCGCAGATAGCGGCCCAATTCCAGACGCGGCTGCGGGTAGAGATGCCGTCGGATCGCCGGGTCGGAGACGGGGAACGCCCTCGTGCTAAGGCGCTCAAGCCCTAGGGCTGAGCCTCCCAGCTGCCCGGAGACGAAGATTCCGTGGCCCGGTTTGGCTCCGCTGCGCCGCAGCAAGCGGCGCCCCCCTACCGCGCCGACGACCGTTACGTCCGCGCCAAACTGGCCTCCGCCGGCGACGTCGCCGCCAACCAGAGGCGCCCGAAAACGCCTGCTCAGCCCGAGCAGGCCCGCTAGATAGGCGCGAAGCCAAGCGGGATCCACCCAGGCCGGCAGGCACAGCGACAGCAAGACGTAGCAGGGCGCCCCGCCCATGGCGGCGATATCACTCAACCCACGGGCCAAGCACTTGTGGCCTAAAGCACGAGGGGGGTGCAGATCGGGGATAAAGTGAGTCCCTTCGATGACTTGATCGGTAGAAAGCAGCAGCCTCTCGCCTCTCGGGGGAGGTGCTACGACGGCAGCGTCGTCTCCTATGCCGACACTCACCCCAGGCTGCGGCGCCCGCGACGCTTGCCGCAGAATCTCGCTTACGATTTCTTCTTCGCTAGCTCGCATGCACCGGGTCGCCGCCTCCTCGGACCTCCAATTATGACCCAATCCGGCTGGGTGCAATTCCTGTTAGGCGTTCTTTCCGATCTAGCCCCAATACGAATTACTTAACGGTAAGGCAGCCCCAAGGGGGCGCGGGATAGTAGCCCTGGGTGAAGCCGTCAGGCAGAACCCTGGGCAAGAAGGCCCAAAAGCTCACCAGCCCCGCAGGGGCGTAGGAAGACTGTAGAACCCGTGCCTTGATGAGCATTGTCCTGCTCCCCTCCGGGGCTTCTTCACTTGTGCCTACCGAACCCACGGTTTCGCCTAGGCGGAACCGTGGGCTAGCATCCGGCGTCCCCTTCGGGGGCTAAAGAACGTTCTTATAGTGATGAGTATTGTATCTAGCCCGCATTTCCCAGCGGCCTGCTTGCCGACGCTTGGCTTCGGCGGGCCGAGCTGATGTTTCTGGAACGGGTCCAGGCAGGGCAGTTCAGTACAAGCTTTCGGATCGAGGACTTCCGGACCGCGGACTACATCTTCGGGGAATGACGCTTTGAGCGCTGTTGGCTTGATCGCTCGTCTCGGTCATCACCTTGATTTTTCCCGCTGTAACCGTGACAATAGGCGTAGTAGCCGCCGGCAACCAGCGGAACTTGTCCAGCAGTACTCCCCCCCGGCTGGATTTTTTGGTTGACATAGCTTCGCGAAATTGATACTGTGTTTGGACCCTGTGGCAGGCAGCCTGCTTTCCCGGTAGTGGCTTTCGCCAGGCTTGACGATTGACCCCTAGCAGCCCGTGGCAAAAGTCGTGCAGGAGCGAAAAATGGGGACTGCCACCAATTCGCTTCCCGTCATGACCCAAGAAACAAAGCACTTAGCCTGAAGCGAATTGGCTGGCTGTACCCGATTTTTCAGGGTTGTAAGAACGAGGTTTGATGAGGAAGAGCTATTTCATCGTCGTCTTGGCCCATTCGGTCCACGGACGCATCCGGCGTATCCACGTCCCGAACTACGTCATCCATGTGCTTGCTTGCTTGGCGCTTTTCGGCGCCATCGTAGGTATTGGTCTCCTCTCGAGCTACGGAAGGATGCTCTGGAAGGCCACCGAATACAACCAGCTTCGAGCGGAGAAGGAAGCTCTGCGGAAGCAGAACGACGACCTCAAGCAACAAGCCGCGGAGCGGGATGCGCAGCTAGCCTCGCTCGGTGAGCTGGCCTCGGAGGTCTCGATCGCTTTCGGGATCAAACGGCCGTTCACCGAAACTACGGATGTTATCGGAGAAGCCCGCCGGGCGCCGCGATATCACAACTCTGTCAATCAGTTCGATTTTCTCCGTCAGGTTCACTTGTCTCCGGGCAGCAGTTCGCCATGGTACTGGTTGGAGAATACGACGCCCTCCACCTGGCCCGTACAGGGGCGCTTAAGCAGCTCTTTCGGCAAACGTCTGGATCCCTTCCTGGGCAAGGGTGCGTTTCACGCCGGCGTCGACCTGACGGCGCCTTACGGGACCCCGGTTGTGGCCGCCGCCGATGGCATCGTCACCACCATCGGTTGGCTGGGGCGCTACGGCAAGCGCGTCGAGCTGCTCCACGGTCGCAATGGACTTTCCAGCCGTTACGCGCATTTGGCGGACGCTTATGTTCGGCCCGAGCAGGTCATTCGCCGCGGCGAGGTGATTGGGCGAGTCGGCCGCAGCGGCCGAGTCACGTCCGCGCACTTGCACTACGAAGTTCGCTACCGCGGCACGCCGATCAACCCCTACCCCTACCTGAAGAGCGCTACCCAGCCGCTGTCCGATTTTGATGTGACCGATTAGGTCGCCGCCACAGCGGGGCCCCTGAACACAACGAATTCACCGCCGGAAAACAAACACCGGATCGAAGCGTTTCAACGGCCCGTTTTCGCCCTCCGACGAGGCTGCCCGCTCCTGCCCTGGGTGGTATTCTGCCGGCCCAATGGGGACTCAGGTGTCCGCCCCCGGCCGGACAACGGCCTCGTTCACTTCATCTCGCTCGCCGCGGTCTGGTCTACAAACCACTCGATGTCCTCGCGTTCGCGAGCAATTCGTTGGGCCGGCAAATCAGCCGGATTAGCCGGTCCCGCCAGAACGCGCTGAAGGGTCGCCGCCTTGTCCGCGCCGGCAACAAGAAAAAAGACACTTCGGGCGGCCAAGATCGGCCGGGGTAACAGCGTCACCCGATGGCTGTCGCGGGAAGCAGCGTAGGCGGCCGCCGCGATGCCCGCTTGCTCATGGATGAGCGGACTTCCGGGAAACAGACTCGCGGTATGGCCATCGGCCCCCATGCCGAGATGAACGACATCGAAACGCGGAAGCCCGCCCTCCTCGAGCTGGAAAAACTCGCTAATAGCCGCCCCATATCGGCTGGCCGCCTCTTCCGGCCGCAGTTCGCCCTCGATCCTGTGGACTTGGCTGGCTTCGATGCCTGTCGGCTCGAGCAGCGCCTGGCCGACCATCCGATAGTTGCTGTCGGCATGATCCGGGGGCACACAGCGTTCGTCCACCCAAAAAATGTGAACCCGGCGCCAATCAAACCGGCCGGCCGCCAGGTGCTCGAACATAAGCCGCGGCGTCGACCCGCCCGAGACGGCCAGGGCTGCCTTCTGGCGTTCCTTGAGCGCCTGGGCGAGGCGATCGACCGCAAACTCAGCCGCCGCCGAAGCAGCCTGTTCCTTGCTTGCGGCGATGTGAAAACGCGGATTCATGCCACGCGCTCGGAGATGCGAGTGGCGGTGTCGAGAGCAGCGTGGAAGACCGTGTCGGGGGCAAAGATTTTCAGCTCTTCGTTCAGCAGGGCGACGTCGCTGCTCGGCGGGAACCAGACTCGGTTGCTGACGGCGGAGCCTGTTTCGGTCGAGAGTTCGAGATCGAGATAGTCCTCCACCCGACGCAAGAGAATCTCAAACGGCGGCTCCCCTCCCGACTTGAGATCGACCGCCGCAAGCCGGCTTCCCAACCCGGGGCTTTCGGCGTGGTGGATCCCCATGCGAACCTCCCGATCACCATGGCGCAATACAAGTGTCTCGCCGCCCTTCTCGGACCACGAGCCGCCGTCGAGGCTCCAACCCAGGCAGTTCATCAGCCAGCCTGCCATCAGATACGCGGACGCCGGTATGCCGGCTTTCGCGTTCCCGCCGTAGGTTAGCTCCACGGCGGTAAGCTCCGGCAAACGCTGCCGGCAGGCCTCGTTCTCGAAAACCTGGGCCACGGTTTCCCTCCACCGGGTCAGGCGCGCCCAGCTCAAGTCCGTCACACCGCTCGCCGACCGGCTGAGATCGGAGAGCCACGACAGAGCGTCGCGGGAGCCGCGGAATTCGCGAACATCGACGATGAGCCGGGCCGCGAAAGCCGACAGTTGCCGGAATACCGGAAGACGGGCGACCCGTTCGCCGCGGCACCAGAGCACCACCGGTAAATCCGAAACGATCAGCGGCAGCAGCACCGACGGTAGGTCGGGCGCGGTGCGCTCGGAAACTTGAATCTCGATCTGCTCGCTGCAGATCTGTTGCCGGCGACCCATCGGCATCCAGCAATGGGCCTTGACGTCGGCCTCCAGCCGCTCGTCGCCACCCGCGGCCACGCGGATCAGAATGGCCCGGCTGGGATGACTCTGCATCAGCTCGGCCAAGGTCTCCGATAGGGCGGCCAGGTCGTCCTCTTCGTTAACGAGAACCAGCAACGTGAGAGAACAAGCTCTCATCAGCGCCTGCTCTTCTCCTGGCGAGTGGTCGGCTAAGGAAGCCCACAGCTCATCGATTTGACGAATGAGAGTTTCGGGATCGATCGCCATCGGTGACCTAAACGAATCCGGTTGGGTTCAGGGGGTCCGCCAACGATGGCGGTTCTCGTTGAGCATTTGGTCGGAGGGCCCTGGCCCCCAGCTTCCCGCCGCGTAGTTGGGGAAGTCGTGCTTTTGGTTCTTCCAAACTTCCACGATCGGCTCCACGGCGGCCCAGGAAGCTTCCACCATGTCTTGTCGCGAGTAGAGCGTCCCGTCGCCGGCTATGGCGTCCAACAGCAGGGTCTCGTAAGCGGAGGGCTCGCGCACCCCGAAGCTGCTCCCGTAGTGGAAGTCCATCGAGACGCCTCGCAGTTGCATGCCCTCTCCGGGCTTCTTGGCGTCGAAACGAAGCGAAATGCCGCCGGAGGGCTGGATGCGAAGAATCAGAAGGTTCGGGGTCTCGACCGGACTCTGCTCGGAGAACAAAACGTGAGGCGCGGAGGCAAACTCGATCGAGATTTCCGTCACGCGCTTGGCCAGCCGCTTGCCCGACCGCACATAAAAAGGGACGCCCGCCCAGCGCCAATTATCGACGAAGAAGGTCGCCGCGGCATACGTATCGGTCTGTGACTCGGGATCGACGCCCCGCTCTTGGCGATAGCCGGCGAGGTCGGTTCCTCCTACCCGCCCCGGGCCATACTGGCCGGCGACCGCATAACGGCTCACGTCATCCGAGGACATGGGCCGAATCGACTCGAGGACTTTGCTTTTTTCGTTGCGCACGGCTTCGGCCTCGAAGCGTGCCGGCGGTTCCATGGCCATGGTTGCCAGCACCTGAAGAAGGTGATTCTGCACCATGTCTCGGAGCGCGCCTGATTCCTCGTAGTAGCCACCCCGATCCTCCACGCCGATCGTCTCGGCTGCGGTGATCTGAACCTGGCGGACGTAGCGGCGATTCCACAGCGGCTCGAAAATGCCGTTCGCAAACCGGAAGGCGAGGATATTCTGCACCGTCTCCTTGCCCAGATAGTGGTCGATCCGGTAGATCTCGCTCTCCTCAAAAACCCCTTGGATTTGGCGGCTCAGCTCGCGGGCGCTGGCCAGATCGTGGCCGAACGGCTTTTCGACGACGATCCGGCGCCAGCCGCCGTTTTCAGACCGCGCCAAGCCCGCCGCTTCCAACTGCCGGACAATGGGCCCGTACAGGCTGGGCTGCGTCGAGAGATAAAAAAGAACGTTGTCGCCGGTGTGCCGCTCGCTGGAGATCGCTTCGAGCCGCTCCTTCAGCGAGTTGTAGTAGGCAGGGTCCTTGACGTCTCCGGGAACGTAATACAGTCCCCGCTCGAAACTTTGCCAAACTTCCTCGTCGTACTGATCTTGCTCGCCAAAGTCCTTCACCGACTGTTTCATGCGGGCGCGAAAGTCCTCGTCGCTCAGCGGGGTGCGGGAATTGCCGGCTACGGCGAATCCGGCGGACAAACGGCGGTCGTGGGCCAGGCTATAGAGCGCGGGAAGCAGCTTGCGCTTGGCCAAGTCCCCGTTGGCCCCAAATATGACGATCGTGCATGCGGGTATGCGGCGCTCAAAACGGAGGGAATCGATAAACGGGTTGGGGTCGACCATGGCTTCCGCGGCGGCCATCGGAAGAATTATCGTCAATTAGGGGAGAAAGAACCAGGTTACCACTCCGCGTAGGCCGTGCCGTTGAGGCCTACGCGGTCCGAGCCGCTTTTTATGTCAAAGACGCCGGACTCTCCACTCGGTCCGATGTCGGAGATAATCTCCCAGGTATCCGACGACTCGGTAAAAGGGTCCACCGGGACCCGCCGCAGATATCCTTCCGCGACCAGGTCTTCGAGACTCTGAGGAGGCGACTCTTTGTCGTAGGTGTACTGATCGATCACCGAGCGGATGGTGAACAGGTTGCTTTGCAGGACGCTTTCCTTCGCGCGGACCATCGCGGTCGTATACATCGGCACGGCAATCGAGATGATGGTCAACATGATGGCCATCACCACCATCAATTCAACGAGAGTGAATCCCCGTTGTTTCCGGTTTGCCTTACCACTCGCTGTAGCGTGTCCCATCCAGTGCCACGTCCATGCTGGTTGTATGGACATCGAAGACGTTTTGCCCTCCCCAACTCATCGACTCGGGTTCATCCTGGACCGAGCGCAGCCCCCAGCTCGTCGAGTTCGTGACGGGGTCAAGCGGAATCCGGCGCAGGAAGCGGATCTTTTGTTCGCCCTCCTCGTCGGAACCCATCCCGGAAGATCCCCGGCGGGAACTTCCCAACCCGCCGCGCGACTGGGAGCCGAACCCTCCTCCCATCGAACCACCGAATCCCCCGCGCGACTGCGAGCCAATGCCGCCGCCTGAACGGCCACCGAACGAGCTGCCTTGCCGGCTCCCGAGCGACCTGCCTTGTTGGCCGCCAAACGCACTACCTTGCCGCCCGCCGAACGCCCCGCCCCGACCGCCAAGACCCTGCCTGCCGCCCTGTCCGCCCAGACCCTGCATGCCCCCCTGTCCGAAGGGATTGCCCCCCACTCCCGTGGCTTGCATGGTAACGCCTTCGACCATACTCTCGAGAGTGAGAGGATAGCCAAACGTGTCTTCGTCGAGAGGCCCGAATTTGCCTTCATCCGCCATGTCCTTGTGGCGGTCGATCGCCGTGCGGATTTCAGTCAGGGCTCGCCGCAGGCGTCTTTCCTTTTCGCGCTGCACCTTGACGCGGGCCAGGGGCAAGGCCATCGTCGAAAGGATCAACAGGATGGTGAAGGCGACGATCAGCTCCACCAAGGTTAGTCCTGCCTGTTTTCCTCTCCTTGGCATGGTCTTGGCGCCGCGGGAAGCGCGAGACAGGCCCGTCATGACTTCGTTGTGCTTGCTCACCGTACTGTTCAACTAGTCCCGCATGGTTCAAGAAACTCGGATCCCGCGCTTCCTCCCGACGGTGCGCTCGGGCGCTTCCCCTCGCCGCGCGGCGAGAAAATCGGGCTAACGAACGCGCACGCTGACCTGGCCCGGAGCGATTTTCAGGGGTTTCGATTCGGCATCGCGGGCGCCCGTGGGAGTCACCTTTACGTCGGAGCGGCCCGAACCCACGCCCTCGAAAACCAGCTTGACCAGCAGTCCGCCTCCATCTACGCCTCCCGTTCCGGGAAAGCGCGAGAGGTTGACCGCGGCCAGGCCCACCTTGTGACGAATATTCTTCGAGAAAATCAGGTCTTGCCCGTCTCCTTGTAAGAACGTCCCTCGCTGGATGTCGACGAGACGAAGCAGTTTCGGATTGTATCCGAACCGCAATGGAATGCCGAAAAGCTGTTTCACATTCGTAACCGACACACCGATCTCGAGCTGCTCGCCCACGGCGACAACCGGCGCGGCGGGAGCGAAACGGAAGCTTGGGCCGGCCGAGACCTGTTCAGGCGGCGCTGGGGTTGCAGCGGGCTCTGCCTCAGCCGCTTCAACCTCTTCCGGCTCCTCGGGTTCGGTCGAGGTAGGCGCCCTGGGGAACCCAGGCAGGCCCAGCGGCAGCGCCGGGCTGGGAGCCGGCGGCTTAGCTTCGGCGACCTCCGTTGTTTCGGGTCCCTGTCGACCGGGAGCATGCGCCCCCACTTCCGGCAGCGCGGGGACGTCGTTGGACTCGCGCTCGTATCGTACGCGGTAGACCTGCTCCACGCCCGACGCCACAACCTGCAGGTTCACGCCGTTGATCTCCGGCAGCCGCACAATTCGCGGCACCAGCACGATCAAGATCTCGTTCTCCGAGAGCTGAACATCTTTGCTACTAAAAAAGCGTCCTATCAACGGTATCGAGCCGAGAAACGGAACACCCGATTTCGTAATGAACGTCTGCGACTGCATCAGCCCGCCAAGAATGCTTGCCTCCCCCTCCCGGATGCGAATGTCATGCGTCACTTTGCGCTGGCCAATGACCGGCTGCGAGATGCCCCCGATATCAACAAAGTCGCGCACATTCGAAATCTCGATCTCGATGTGCATGGACACCTCCGAGTCGTTGTGAATCTTAGGCGTCAAGTCCACATTGACTCCGACGTCGGTGTAAGTGAACTGTGTGTTGACCAACGGGCTGATGCCCCCAATACCGCCGCCGAGGCCGCCTGAAAAACTACCTGTCGCGATGGGAATACGGTCACCGATTCGCAGACTGGCTTGGAAGCCGTCCGCCGCGCGAAGTCGCGGCGATTGCAATAAACGAGTATCCGAGCGAGTCATCAGCGCGGTGAGTTGGGCCCCCGGCAATGTGGTCGACCAATCGCGCGTGCTGAGCTTCCCTAGATCCGAAAGCGCTACGCCGCCACCGCCGCCTTCTTCCCCGGACACGGCTCCGCCGGTGAAGGTCACAGGGAGGCTAAACCCGTTTGCGCCACCCGACACGGGTGTAATCCCCAGTTCACGGTTGCGTGTCTTGCTCGTCTCGAGCACCAACACATCAATGATCACCTCGGGACGCGCCTTATCGATGTCGTTGATCACCTTTTCGGCAAGCGCAATCTTGTCCGCCGGCCCTCGAACGATCAGCGCGTTCATCGAATTCACCGGGAATATGCGCCGAATGTCCGTCAGGCCTCGTATGGCGGTCGCCACTTCTTGGATTTCTTGCGGCGTGGCCGCATTTGTCAAGTAGAAGGTTCTGACAACTTCTTCTTGGTACTCCAGCCGCTTGTTCGTGTTGTCGTTGGTGACGAAGACTGCGTTCGGCGAGATGGTCTTCCAAAACGACTTGGACAAGAGGCTGACATAGTCGAGCGCATCCTCGAGAGTAGCGTTCTGGATCTCGATGCTGACCTCTTGCTCGTCATAGTCGGGATCGAAAAGCACGTTGATGCCGGCCAGCTTGCAGATCGTCTCAAACACGACCTTGCTCTCTTGTTTCGGGATCGTCAGGTTGATGAGCTGCGTGGAGATCGGCCTGAGCTCGGGCAGCCCCTTCAGGCGCGCAACTTTGGCCTCCCGCGCCCGCCGTTCTCTTTCGAGAGGGCCGACCCCAATCGCTTCTTCGTCGGCTGTGGGATCTCCTTTGAGCCGTTCACGACGCTCGATCATCTCGACCGTACGCTTACCCTCCTGTGCGGCAACACTCGAGGCCGGATCAATCTCCCACGCCCGCTGGAATTCGGTGAGCGCCTCTTCGAGTTGCCCCTGCCGGCGCAGTCTGTGCCCGCGGTCAACGTGAGCCTGGCCGGCCACGAAACGCATGCGCCGCGCGGCCAGCTCGTATCGCTGGTGCACCGGATTTTCCTCAACGGCTTGCTCGTAAAGCTCCAGAGCCTGGTCGTAGTCTTTCACCAGTTCCGCTCGACGTCCCTGGTTGTAGAACTTCTTGGCTTTGCGGCCGCCCGCTTCCGCCGGAGCGGTCAGCAGCAGCGCCAGTACCAGCCCGGAGGCCACCGCCCCGGCGAGGCGGCGCGCGCCGTGGACCGAAGCCGTCAAACGTGCCAATCTAGTAACTGGGACATGCGTCCGGCGGGCGATGCCAGAGGTCCGGCCCAAGCTTACTCGTCTGGCGTCCGCGCGTACGATCCCCATAGTGATCCCTCGTAAAGGTGACGTAGGCGGAGCGCCAAGCGTGGAAAGAAATGAGCGGCAGCGATCAAGGCATTAAGATGTTGAGCGACAACCGCCGAGCCAGGCATGACTATTTCTTGCTCGAAGACATGGAGGCGGGAATGGTTCTGACCGGCACCGAGGTTAAATCCATTCGTGCGGGGAAGATGCAGCTACGGGATGCGTACGCCACGATTCGGGGCAATGAGATGTGGCTGTTCAACGCTCACATCAGCCCTTATTCTCACGGCAATCTTCAGAACCACGATCCCCTGCGGCCCCGAAAGTTGCTGCTGAACCGCCGCGAGATCAATCGGCTGATCGGCAAGACCCACGAGAAAGGGCTGACCCTAATCCCAACAAAAGTTTACCTGTTGCGCGGAAAGATCAAGTGCCGCCTGGCCTTGGCCAAAGCCAAGAAGCTCTACGACAAGCGGGAGAAAAGCCGCCAACGGGAAGCAGAGTCTGAAGCGCGGCAAGCCGTCCGGGACGGCCGCTAGCCCGCTTTTCTGCATTTGTGGCGCACGCATTCTTGCCTGAGTCATGGACCAACCGGCCTCCGGACGTGGCGCACGCATTCTTGCGTGCCGTGTCGCCATTCCTGGCGACATGTCTTGCTCCCTCCGCCCGGCCCCCTCCCCCGGACGAAAAGTGTTACCTATGTCCCCGGCCTGTACCATAGAATGAGCCGTCCGCGGTGAACCCGCGGGGCCATATCCAGCGCGCATCGGGATAGACCAACTTTGGCTCTCCCCGTACTTCACCGTCGACAACTCGGGCCGCCCAGGCGCCAAACTACCCCATTTGTTTGCCGCCTTCAACATTTTGTCGGGAAAGATCCGTTACCGTAGCCACCGCCTTGAGGCGCTGATTTTTCTTGAAACCCTGCCCGGGCCAACTCGGCCCGGTGACGTCCGGCGCCGCAAGCTACGTCGAGGGTGCTCAGGGCGCCGGCTGACGCTCCGGGGACCCGTGCCCGGGCGGTCCACCCAGGAACCACCGACCAATAACGGCGCGAGGTTGTAAAAAAAAGGGATCCGCGGTGGTAGAGGCGTGATCACCTTGGCGGAAGCGATCGTCCCACTCCTTCCGCGTGGCCATAACAGAAACGGCGCGGAGGGGATCTCCGCGCCGCAACAATTAGGTCAGGGAATCAGGCTCAGACGGTGAAGGAGCTGCCGCAACCGCAGGTCGATTTCACGTTGGGATTCTCGAACTTGAAGCCGGCACCCTCCAAGGTCTCGACGTAGTCGATGCTCACGTTCTCCAGATAAAGCAGGCTCGCCTGGTCGACAAGAACCTTGAGACCGCCGTCGAACTTGTAAACCTTATCGAGTGGCATCTGACTGTTCTCAAAGGCCATCGAGTATTGGAACCCGGAGCAACCCCCGCCCATCACTGAGACTCTCAAAGCGGTGGGCTTGGGTTCCTGCTGGGCTATGATTTCCTTGACCTTGTTCACTGCGTTTTCCGTTAACTGAATCATCGTAGGCTCCTTCGTAGTCAGCAGTAAGTATACCGTAGACTAGCGAGATCGGCAATTTCCGTGCGAGCAGAGCAGGCACTGGGCTCTGGAAGCCAGCTACGCTGCTGCTCTTATTATACCGGACTGGCAAAGCCGGAGTCGACCGATCGGGCCGATCGGGGGCAGCCTAGTTTTTCAGACGTCACCTTGCACGGCTGGGCCTTGCGACCCGCCCGCGGGGGCCGGATTCACCCCCCAAACCTATTCCGCCCGACACCGCCCACGAGGTCCTTGATTGCGGATAATCAAAGGAACCCTCTGGAAACTCACCATGCGCCTGATCATCTTTCTGCTCTGTCTCGGCTTGGCGACGGCGGTGGCTCTGTTTTACCTCGACACGACCGACGAGGACGTCCATCGAGCGATCGAGCGTTACTCCAAGGAGGTGCGCGAGCAAACCAAGCGAAACGGAAAGGACAGCGGTCAGTCGGTCGGGGAGATCAACGAGCGCCTTCAAAAGCTCCGAGAAGAGTTCGAAAGGATGCACCTCAAAGCCAACGAGGCCCTTGGAGAAAGAAAGGAAGAGTTGACCGGCAAGGCCGAGGCATTGCGGGAAAAGGCGCGGAAGCTAGGTGAACGAGCCGCGGAGCTCGGCGAGAAAGCCCGCAGCCGGGTTCGAGAAGAAGCTCAGCAGTTACACGAACAGATCAAGGCGTTCAAAGAAGAGATCGAACGAGAGTTGAGGGACGCGGAGTAGCCGCGTTACCCGTGCGGCACGGTCTTTCCACCGCCCTCCATCTGTCCGCTTCTCGGTCAACTCCGGCGGGCCTGGAAACGGCGCCGGGGGATTTGCTGCGTCACCAGGGCCCGCCGGTTGTCACGACCTTACTCCGGGGGCGGACCCGTTCGACTGCGGTGCAAGGCCCGGCCGAACCCGGCCCTGCGCCGTCCCCTGCGACCGAACGGACGGTCCGGACCTTCGAGCAGGTTCATCCTCACCGCCTGATGGGCGGCCGGCCCCAACTCCATGAACTGCTTTAGACTTTCCAGAGCTTCGATTTGGCTGGGCGTCAGCAGGGCTAGAGCCTGGTCACGCTGCTCGTCGCGTTGGGCTTTGATTTGTTCGCGCAGGGCCTTCAGGCCAACGGTTAGTTGACCTACCTCGGCGCTGTCGGGAGCCTCCTGCTGCATGGCTTCCCTCAACACTTCTCTCTTTTCACGCATGTCTTGCAGGATGGGCATCAGCGACTCTCGGGAGGAGCGATGCAAAGTTTGCAACTCATCAACCTGCTCGTCGGTCAACTCCAGAAAATTCTTCAACTGCTCGCCGCGCGGCCCGCCCCGCCGGTCTCCATCTTCGAAGGGAGGAACTTGCGCCAGCATCGTCCCGCATACCAGGGTGGCAAGTGGGAAAGTTAGCATCTTCATAACTGTTTTCTCCTTTTGGGGTTTCGGCTTGTCTACCCAGTTAAACGCGGCGGGCCCGGAAAAGTTCTGTCGGGGAGGTTAAATGGTGTAAAAGCTTGTTAACCTGGACTTAACATTGCGGCCGCGCCGCGGGACTCTCTCGCGACTCAGCCGGCAAACCTGTACCCCAGGCCGCGCCTGGTCACGATCCAGCGGACGCGCTTGGGGTCGTCCTCCAGCTTTTGACGTAGCCAGGCGACAGGAACATCGACCGTGCGCGTCGACGGTGCTACGTTGTACGCCCTGGGTTCCATGGAGAGTGAAAGGAAATGAACAGATGAAACGGCGCACAATTATTCAGAGCCTCGCAGCGGCTACTGCAGCCCCCTTGGCGGGAGCCTCATCGGGCTGGTCCAACGGCTTCGCCGAACAGCTCCGCAACGACTTGCTCAGTCATTGGCACAGCACCCGCGAGTACGCACTGGAGATGCTGGAGGCGATGCCCGCCGAGCACTTCGACTTTAAGCCGGTCGAGGAACAGCAGACCTTTGCCGAGCAGTTCGAGCACTTCGCCGCCAGCAACGTAGGATACTTCTCGCGCTTTGAGAAAGAGGTCGGAGAGCCGCGCCCGACTGGCCCGAAATCGCTGACCAAAGACACTCTGCGCAAGTTTGTGGGAGCGACATTCGATTATGTCCAGGCCGTGCTCGCCGCTTTGACGGAAGAGGAGTTCCTGCGCCGCGATGTGCGTATGAACTCCCGCTCGAAAGCCCATACCGCCCAAGATATTTTCCTGCGGGCCTACATGCACACCGCGCATCACCGGGGACAGATTGTCACCTACCTGCGTCTGAAGGGCGTGACGCCCCCGGGCTGGCGTTTTCCGCCAACCGGGGTCGCCTAGCAACGCCGGATACTTGGCCTGTCACTAGCCCGCATTTCTCGCCAGGTGGCGAGGCGAAGTGCGTGAGAGGCCCGTGGCAAAAGTCGTTCAGGAGCGAAAAATGGGGACTGCCACCAATTCGCCTCCGCCATGGCCCTAGAAAAAAGGCACTTAGCCTGAAGCGAATTGGCTGGCTGTACCAGATTTTTCGCGGCCTTCGCTTTCACCACGGGCCGCTATTGCGTGCTTCGACCGTCAGGTGGTGAGAAAAGCGGACTAGGCCCGCGTTGTCCAGTGGACCGCCTGCTTCTGACAGGCGTACTTGCCGAGATGTGGCGATCACTCCGGCCCCGCCCATTTCAGCCGCACCTCGCGAAGGTCCATCACATACCGACCCGCCACGGAGAGAGGTCGGATGGTGAATCGATTTGTCTCTCGGCTTAATCGGAGAGTGCCGACTTTCCAGTCTTGCCAGACGTCGATAGCCGGCGTCGACTCAACCACGCCTTCGACGGTGGAATCGCCGGCGATGATGCGAATACGAGAGCCTGCATCGGAGCGCGAGCATCCATACTGAAGGACGACGTCATAGAGGCCTTCTCGCCGCACCTCAACCGGCCAAGATATGTAGTCGGTGAGACTCGTCCAATCCGTCAGGCGGTCGCGAATGTTTTTGTTGTAGGCGAAACGGATTCCGCCGTCGCCGTGCAACTGGGCCCAGCGCAAGGTGACCAGGGTGCCTCCGCGGAAAATGTTGCTTCCATAGGAAGGCGTATCTTCTCCGTCAATCGGAATCGGCAGTGGCCGGAGATCCTGCCGCGGAATGACATCCTCCGACCAGAGATCGAAGGCGATCTTCAGCTCCCTGGCGATCTCCCGGCGCTGTTCGATCACATTCCGGCTTTCAAACGGGTCCTCGTCCAGGTTATAAAGTTCCGTCCCCTTGACCAGCTTCCAAGGCCCCGACCGAACCGCATAGTTGTTCTTCGGGTAGGTCATCCTCGAAGGATGGTAATCAGCCGCCGGGTCGCACCAGAAGAAGAGTTTCTCGTGCACCTGCGCGCCTTCGCCGGAGCGGAGTATGGGCGCAATGCTCTTTCCATCGAGCTGCAATCCCTCGGGGACAGGAACATCGGCAAGCGCCAGGATGGTCGGAAACAGATCGATGTGGGCAGCTAGGGAGTTGACGACCTTGCCTTTCGGGAACCGACCGGGCCAGCGGGCAATAAACGGAACGCGAATGCCCCCTTCGTAGACGGTGCCCTTTTGGCCTCGTAGGCCGGCGTTAAATCGGTCCACGCCTCTCCATAACTCATCAAGCCGATCCGACTCCGCCGACTTAACGAATCCGACCGTCCCTTTCTGCATGCCGTTGTCCGATAGAAAAATCACAATCGTGTTGTCTTCGATCTCCAGCTCTTTGAGCCGTGTCAGAACACGCCCGATCGACATGTCGAGGTGGGTGATCATCGCATACAGCTTGGCCAGGTGCGCGCTAATGCCGGGCTTGTTATACGGTTCCTCGTAGCGGATGGGCGCCTTCATCGGCAAATGGGGCGCGTTGTAAGACAGGTAGAGGAAGAAGGGCTTGTCCCGGTTCTCTTCGACGAAACGCAGGGCGGCATCCGTCAAAACGTCGGTCACGTAGCCATTCGTGCGCACCGGCTTGCCGTTGTACTCGAGGATAGCGTCGTTATAAAAGACGATCATGCCGTCCCGAAAACCAAAGAAAAGATCGAATCCATGGGCCTGCGGGCCGTTAACCGCAAACCGGCCAAGGTGCCACTTGCCGATGAGAGCGGTCTTGTAACCGGCGCTCTTGAGAGCCTTTGCGATTGTCACTTCGCGTAGCCGCAATACATCCGTGGGGCCGTCGGCAAAGGGCACTCCCGTCCTTTGGTGGTAGCGGCCCGTCAGCAAGCTGGCGCGGCTTGGCGCGCAGATGGGAGCCATGTAGAAGTTCCGAAACATGACTCCCTCGCCGGCCAGTCGGTCCATGTTGGGTGTCTTCAGAATCGTGTTGCCGGTGATGCCGAGGTCACCGTAGCCCTGGTCATCGGTGAGCATCAGAATTACGTTGGGGCGCCTGGCGGCAACCTCGGCGGCCGGCGCAGGCTGTGCCCTGACTCGGGTTGAGAAGACAAGGGCAAGAACGAATGCTAGTCGAATACCAGCGTCAAGCGACAGTCGCATTGTGAACTCCTGCGGCGGGGGAGGTGGGAGAAACTCTCATCGCCGCCGTCTCCGAGATCATTTCGATGATTTTTGCCGCGGGAGATGGTTTGCCCGATCATGAACCGCCCCTCCGCGACTGAGAGAGATTATACCGCTTGTCTGAGCGTCGGTTTCGTGACGCTGAAGGACCCGCCCAAGCAGCCCGTGGCGAAAGTCATGCAGGAGCGGAAAAATGGAGACTGCCACCAATTCGCCCCCCGTCATGGCCCAAGAAACAAAGCACTTAGCCTGAAGCGAATCGGCTGGCTGTCCGACACCGTTCACTTACTGAGTCTCGCGAATTGTCGTGACATGACCCATGTTCAGACCGTAGGGGCACGGCATGCCGTGCCCGTCTTCCAAGGTCACTGTATTTTGCGAGCTTCAATAAGCTGTGATGGAACCAACGAGTCTTTCCCCGCATTGCACCGTTTGTCATGTACGGGCGCGACATGTCGCGCCTCCGTTCTGGCGCTCGGCTCTAGCCGTGCCGCCTCGTAGCGCTGGCGCGTGGTACGGGAAATTCACCTCGCCGCGCCCCAACCCCGTCTGCGAAACTCCTGCTTGTCAAAGCCCCTTGAAAGCATGACCATTCAATGACTCCGCGCGGCCCGCCGTGAGTTCTTCAGCAGGCTACTAGACTAGAGATGCAAGAAAATCAGTGCCCACAGGAAGTGCGGTAGGACCTATCTAGCCTATGACAAGTCTTTACCAGATCTAAAGATCGCTTGGGGTTTGGGGCCACGCCTCATGGCCGCTTCGTAATGCCGGCTGCTCAAAAATAGCACTGGTACCGCGAATAGCCGCGCCGCCAAACCACAGAGCAGCAGTGAGTACCCAACCCAAGCTTCATTCTGAAAGATGTGGTCAGTGACGAAGCTCACAGCCGCCGGTCCCAACCCGAACCCGATCAAATTCACGACAAAAAGGTATAGCGCTGCGCCACGGGCCCGCATTTGCGCGGGCATCAATTCCTGGACCAGAGCAGCAGCTACGCCAAAAGGACCTGCACCAAAAAACTGGGCTACACAATACAGTGACGCGGCCAACCACGCGTTCTCGACTAGGACGTAGGCGACTCCGGCTGGTAACCATAGGACACTGGCCAGTAGCGCCACCAGCATTTTGCTGTTCACGCGCCCTCGAGCGCCCAGTCGATCGGCGAGGTAACCCGCGCAGAGGGTCCCCGCAACTCCTCCCACCGCTGCGCTGATAGCCAAGACGATACCGGCCTCCGACGGGGACATCTGATGGTGGCGTGTAAAGAAAGTCGGAATCCAAGCGAAAGTCCCATATCCGGAAAAGGCGAGAGCAGAGAGTGCCAGATGGTGCGTGAGCAGCACTCGGCGAGACTTCCAGAGATAACCGAGGACATCTCCGAACGAAGCGTCTTTCCCGCCAGACGCACCAGCGGTTGTTCGGGGGCGCTCCCGTACCGTGATGAGTGTAAGACTCACCACGACCCCGGGAACTCCAACCAGCCAAAAGACCATCCTCCAGCTTTCACTTTTGTCTAGCAGAACGCCGCCAAGCAAGAAAGCCAATCCCGAACCTATATAAGCGCTCCCTTCATAGAAACTGATAGCGGTTGCTAGCTTTCGTCGAGGAAAATAGTCCGCGATCAATGAGTACGCGGCAGGATTCAAGATTGCCTGGCCCAATCCGACGCCCATTCTCGCTATAAACAGGTGCATGAAACTTTGTACGGTTCCGCTTAATGTCGTCATCAAGCTCCAAGCGACACAAGACAATCCGATCAAGGCTCGCCGCGACCGATAGTCAGCGAGACGGCTGAGCAGGACGCCGCAAACGGTATAAAACACCGCGAACCCTGGCCCGATGAGCAATCCCATATCATTGTCACTAACGCCAAGCTCGGCCTTGATCGGATCTATTAAGAACGAAATGATTTGCCTGTGCACCAGGGCAACGGTGGAAACTACGGCGAGCAAGCCGGTTACATACCAGCCGTATGGTGTACTCTGCGGGCATTCCGCTGAGTCTGGTCTGCTCGTTCCAGGACGATTTTGAGCCATTGGGGGCGTTCCCAACAATACCACGACCGTCGAGGTGCTCCCCACATTGCCTAAATAGGACAAAATCTGCGATACTTATCGGGCAATTTGCGTCGACGCCGCCGCGATAGAACAAAGGCTTTCGAGGGAAAATGGCAGGGTCCCAACGACACCTGGGGAACAACTGAAGATGTTTCGCAAGCAGCTCACTTGGTCGAACAGGGAAAACCCGGCTCATCCCTCCATGCGAGGCGTCGCTTGCTGAGGAGGTAACTCATGCCTGATGGTCATCTGCGCCTAGGACTTTCGCTATCGGGAGGAGGCTTCCGCGCGACCCTGTTCCACTTGGGAGTCGTGCGTCTATTGCGTGACGCGAAGCTTCTCAAGAATGTGACACATGTCTGCTCCGTGTCCGGAGGAAGCATTTTAGCCCGTATTTCCAATTTGATTCAGGCCTCCCGACCTTCCAGCGGCCTTCAGCGTCTTTATTCATAGGGGCTAGAGCCCGATGAGGACGCCATGGAGGCCAACACCCAATGGGTGAAAAACAAACCAAGCCATTCCAGCTAACTTTCAATGGACTTCTCAAAGTCGATTTCCAGGGATCGCACGTCACTTCCGACGGTGGCCTGATTTTGGTTCGCGAACTGGACGAACGGCTCGGTCTCGGAGAACTGATTGACGAGCATCTCAGCGACTCCCGGCACGGCACAAACAAGCAGTTCACGCTCGCTGATCTGTTGCGGCAGTCGATCTACAGCCGCTTGGCAGGCTACGAGGACGTCAACGACGCCGTCCGCGTGGCGGCTGACCCGACGTTTCGCTTGATCGGCTCGCAGAAGATCTGGGATCGCGGTGCGGCCTTGACCTCGACGCTGCACGGCTTCGAGACGGAGATGCTGGCGAGCGAAGAGAACCTGCTGGGGCTGATGGCGCTGAACCGAGAGCTGGTCGGGCAAGCGGAGGCGTTCGACGACTCCGCGCGGGTCGTTCTGGACATGGACTCCACCGAGAGTCCGGTCCATGGCCAACAGGAAGGCAGCGCCTACAACGGACACTTCGAGTCGGTCTGCTACCACCCGTTGCTTTTGTTCAACGGTCATGGTGATTGCCTCGCTGCCAAGCTGCGTCCCGGCAACGTGCACAGCGCCGAGGACTGGGATGAGCTATTGTTGCCGGAGATCGAGCGCCAACTGGCCGAAGGCAAACAGGTCACCTTTCGCGCCGATGCCGCCTTCGCCAAGCCCGAGATCTACGAAGCACTGGAGGAGCGCGGCGCGGACTACGCCATCCGCATTCCGGCCAACAGGAGCTTGGAGTTAGAGATCGAAGACATCCTGTTTCGTCCGCCGGGGAGGCCCGGCCGCAAGCCGCTAGTGCGCTACAAGAGCTTTCGCTATCAGGCGGAGAGCTGGAAGAAGCCGAGACGAGTTGTCGCCAAGGTCGAGCACCACCAGGGCGAGCTGTTCGCGCGCGTCGGTTTTATCGTGACGAACATGAGCTTGCCAAGCCGGTCGGTGGTGCGTTTCTACAACCAGCGCGGCACGGCGGAGCAGTGGATCAAAGAAGGTAAGCAAGCGACGCACTGGACGCGGCTGTCGTGCCATCGCTTCCGGGCGAACGAGGTGCGCTTGCAGTGAAGCGTGCTGGCCTACAACCTGGGCAATCTCTGGCGGCGGCTCGGGCTGCCGCAGCGAATCAAGAACTGGTCGCTGACGAGCTTGCAGCACCGGCTGATGAAGACGGGCGGACGGCTAATTAAACACGCGCGGTATGACTGGCTCTTGTTCGCGGAGGGACATCTGAACCGGCGGCTGTTTGGCGACATGCTGCGGAAGATCTGGGCGCTGCCTGTGCCGGGCGGGTAGCACCGCACTTGGCGAATGCGAAATCTGTGTACTGAGGACGGAAGCTCGGAGGGGTGTCTGCGAAATTGACTTCGCAGCGACGGATCAGCCCCCATGAGGGGCAAGAAGGGGGCTCGATCGGTTCCGCCTCAGCCGCCGCCTCTTTCGGGTGGAGAAATGGTTCCGCTTCGCCGGGTGAGGGTGTAGACTCGTGCCGTCAGAGGAGCCAAATCGGAAATCCTGGTCTAGACCATGGCGAGACGTCCGGCAACGAGCACGTGACGGTCACGGATAAGCTCGACATACTCGTGGACCGCCAGAGGAGAATCTTGGGTGCGCTGGGCATATTAACTCGAGAAGAGGCCGCAGAATAGTCGAACGGGCCGACGCAGGCTAAGAGGCTGAGCCCCCGAGGTAATCTGCCCGGACGCGGCCGACCGCGGACACGGGACAGAGATGCGGGACCCCTCCATCCGCGGGTCCCGCATCCTTTTTTTTACGGCCCGGTGCGGCGCCAACCGCTCGGTGACGAAGTACAGTATTTCGCAAATATAGTTACGTATCAATCAGCTTGTCGAGGTGTTGCGGCTGATCAGCTCGGGCGCAGTTCATTGCGCTGCCACCGTTTGAACGCGAGATGCTCAAGCCCATCAGCAGGGGTGCGATTCATCGCCTGCGCAGTCGGCCACCTTTCGTAACCGTATTGGCGAAATGATGCACGATCGGCGAGGCCTCGCGGCCGCGAGGCATTTGCTTCTTCCTCAGCCCGCGCCTTGCAAAACTAGGAGACAAATGTCCTGGCGGGGCGACCCTAACTTTCCCCGACGGAAGTTCCGCGCAACTTCGGCGCGACGGCGCTCTCGCCGAATGCCGCTACAATGGCCGAATGATATTCGACCCTACGATCGCTGTCGTTGGCGCCGGCAATTTAGGTTGAATACCTTCATCGTGCACACCCTCTTTTTGACCCTTTCGGTAAAGATGGCTTTGCTCATTATGTTCTCCGGTTAGGATGTTGTGAAGTAAAGGTCGGCTGTTCCAGGAATCAGCAGTCTGTGCCTGAGTGATCGCCCAACCGTCCCTGCGACATTAGAAGTGGAAGCCCTCATGCTCGGCGACCTTCATGACGGATTTACAAGACTGGTTTTGAAAAATCTGGTACAGCCAGCCAATTCGCTTCAGGCCAAGTGCTTTGTTTCTTGAGTCATGACGGAGAGCGAATTGGTGGCAGTCCCCATTTTTCCCGCCTGCATGACTTTTGCCACGGGCTGCTAGTCTCCTTATCGACCGAAAGCTGGATTGACCTACACTACCCCCCTGAAACACACGGGAGGAAACCTTCTCTGACCATAACATGCACCTCTGCCGCTTGTCCATGGTAGATTCGTCGTAGGACTTTAGTCATAATTCTTGCCTCGAGATCCCGCTTAGCTCCGCAAGAAGAGAGAGCCTGGGCCACTATCCGACAGCGCTTGGCGGAATCGCTTGCCCTAGCGGACAAGTACAGTGCCTAACACGGCGAACTTGTTTTCGGCCGCGGGACGAGGCTCGAAGACCGGTCAGAAGTACTTCACTACTCCAAAGAGGTTCTGAAAGTTTGCCAAGTTGCGTTCGCCCGGCGGTCTCAACTGCGCGCTGATGGGGTTCCGGCGAATCGTTTCGCTAAAGGTGAAACGGAACGCCCAACCCGCTTTTAAAAACACGTCGATGCCGACGGCAACCCGTAGCGCGGGTTCCGTGGAGCTGAATTCCCCGGGGGCCAGCTCTGGCGTCCCGATGAGCTGCCCTATGCTCGCCTGCGTGCTAGCGACATGAACCACGCCGCCGCCGACCGACAGGTAGGGCCGCACGCGGCTCTTGCGCTTGCGGAAATAGACCAGCAACTCTCCTAGGACGCTGTGCTGCGAGGCCCGGCGCGATTGTTCGTAGAAGACATTTGTCGCCTTGGACGTTTGTGATGCGGTCAGAGTAAGCGAGTTTCGGTTCCACCCGTAATTCGCCTCAACGCTGACGTAATCGGTTAGGCGCCGCCCTGCAAAAACCCGAAAAGTGGGACCGTTTTCCGGCTTGTAAAGCGAAATGTCGCTCGAGGTCTGGTTCGTCACAGACCTGCCGTCGGCCGACAACGTCGAGATCCCACCCAGGACGCCGGCAAAATAGGAGCCCTGTGCGGCGATCATGGAAGGCCAGCACAGCCAAACGACGACACCAGCGGCTCGGAGTCTGCTCTTCAAACCGGTTTGTTAGGAAGGGGTGACCCATCCGCAATTCTACAGGAGTCGTCCATGATGGTGCGAGGCGAAGATGATTGCGCTACACCTCGTCGATTCGCGACCGAGAGCAGCGTGCGCCTCAATCGTTGACTTCGTAGGCCCGTACTCCGTACTTCGCGATAAACGCTCGAACGATCCGGATGCCGGCTGCCGGTCCACCGTCGTCAACCCAAGCAGGTTTCCTCGCCGGCCGGCAGTTCAATCTCGAAGCTTTGTAGCCTGGAGGCGGGCGCAATCGGCTGGGCGTCTCAAGTAGACTAAAGTAGAACGTGGCGCGCGGACGCCCCAAACGGGCTCTCAAGCTGTCTGTTCCACCTGTTTGACAACCTTGAGCTTTTCAGTGAACGCCGTTGCCGCGCCGCGTCCTATTCATCTCCTCCGCAAGGGGTTGATGCGTATCGGGATCCGTTTCGGCGGGGCTAGGATGAAAGGGGAAAAAACACGTGGCAGGGAGCGAGGGTATCACACTCGGAAACGCCGCCTACGCGCTGAGGCGCTTCAGCTTGCGAGAGTTCTTTGAAACTTCGAAGAAAATGGGCCTGCACGCGGTGGAAGTCCACTATGGCTGGCTCGTTGACGAAGCGAGGAATGCCATCCCGGTGGACTACACGGCGCAAGACGTCGAAGATGTAAAACGACTGGCAGCCGAAACCGGAGTTACCGTTGCTGCTCTCGCCAGCGGAACTGTTGTCGAGCTGGAAGGGGAGAAAGCGACACCGCGGACCCAAGAAATCAAAAAGGCGATCGATTTAGCGGACGCCCTGGACGCTCGCGTGGTCCGCGTCTTCACAGAGCACGACTTCACCCATTCGCAACACTACGTTCTGCCCGCGGAAAGCGTTACCGAGAAACTCTACGGCACCCTCAGTGCCGCGTTTAACGAAGTGGGCAGCTACGCCCACGAGAAAAACGTCAACCTCGCCATCGAAAACCACGGTGGTTCATCAGCGACAGGAGCCGGGTTGAAGAAGCTTCTTGACATGGTCCCCTACCAGGAAGTGGGCGTGACCTACGATGCCGCCAATTACGCCGCCAGCGGCTCAGACCCGTACGAGGCTTTGCTGGCCATTGGAGACCGCGTCCGCTACACCCACTGGAAGGACGTCTCGCGAACTGACGGCAAGATCGAGTATCAAGCTTTCGGCGAGGGGATCATCGATTGGCCGCCGATCATCAGCTACCTACTGGAATCCTTCAACGGGGTGTGGTCCATCGAGTATGAACTCAAGGTCGAGGCCGGCCTGGACAGACTCATCGATGGCACCCGCCGAGGCGTCGAGAACTTGCTGGGGGTCGTCCGCGGCTGCCGGCGATCGTGAACTGAACTGTCTGTTGCATCAAAGTCACCGTCGGAACAGGCTCGGACTCGCGGGGTATTTGGCTCCCGGACGACCCTAACCCGCATTTCTCACCAGCTGACGGTCGAAGCACCCGATAGGCCCGCCATTACTTCGTTGCGCTTGCTCACCGTGCTCAACGTACTGTTCAAGTACGCCTCCGCGCGCTGAGCGGCGCGCGCCTTGTACTGACGGGCCTCTCACCCACTTCGCCTCGCCACCTGGTGAGAAAAGCGGGCTAAACAGATACCTTGGCGTCGATTCTTGGATGAGGTTGTCGAGGCGGGCTATGAGTGGATCGAACTCGGTCCGCTGGTGTTGGCGACGTGCTTCTAACTGCTTTTTCCGCGCTGCTTAGCGCGTTGCCGAAGGAAGGCATGCCGTTTCCCCTTCGATGATCCGCCTCAAGATGTTTTCAGGCGAGGCGTCTTTGCCACGCGAAAGGTGACCTGTTTGGTAGGAAGCGAACCGGTGCTGTTCATCGGCGAGTGCGGCAGTGGCAAGACACATTTACTAACCGGACTGTGTGTGGCGGCGTGCCGGCGGAAGCGGAGGGTCCGCTTCACAACCGCGGCCGAGCTGGTCAACGAACTCGGAGAGATTAGAGTCAGGTCCTATCCATGCAAGGTTTTTTGTAGGCACACTTAGGCGAATAGTTCGCTAACTTCGGAGAACCGCATGTACCCGATGGGCGAGATGTTCTCGATGTACTCGAACGGCCTGCCCGAAAGGGTTTGTGTGACCTTCTTGGTCCAGTCGACTCCCATGGCCGAATAAATAGTGAGCAGGACGTCCTCCGGGTAGATGGACCGCTTCTGGCTCCATCCCGGGTCGACAATCTTGGCGCCTGTCTCGTTGGTGACTCCCAGCACCTTGCCACCTTTGACCCCGCCGCCGGCGAACAGCGCGCTTGCGGCGTGGCGGTAGTGGTCACGGCCCTTCTGGGTGCTCAGCTCACCTGTAGTTCTTCCGAACTCGCCCATGCAGACAACTAAAGCTTTGTCGAGCAAGGGCCGCCGGTGCTCATCGGTCCGGGAGGCCAGATCCTCCAGCAGACTCCCGAGAGCGGAATCCAGCTCCGTGCAGAGAGTGTACTGGTTCACCTTGGCCGTCTTGTCATACGCGTTCCGGTGTAAGTCCCAGCCGCCGTGGGAAATCAGGATGAACCTGTTCCCGGCGTTCTCCTGCACGATGTTTCTTGCCAGCACGCAGGCGTCGCCCAGCGCGCTCGAACCGTAGCGCTGGTGTTCGTCGCTGGCGATCTTGAACACCTCGGAAACGCGGGGATTGCCCAGCAGGGGATAGGCTCCCTGATATTTCCCGTCGAGCTCGCGGAAGAGCCGTCCGCGGTCGCTGTCCTCCTGCCGCCATCCGGCGTCCAGGTCTTTGAGCATCTCCAGTCTCCGGCGGAATCGGTCTCTTTCCTGCTCCGGGACCAGGAAGGGCGGAGGGTCGGTGCTGGAGAGGGCCATGGGACCGCAACTGGCCGGCAGCACGCCGGGGCCAACCAACTGCATTCCCGCGCTCGTGACCACGTTCATGGCCAAGAACGCCGGCAGGTAATCCGATTCTTTGCGCCGGCCGGCTGTCTCGTACGCGATCACCGCCCCGACCGAGGGAATCTCTTTGACGCGGGCGGGCGAGAGTAGCCGTCCCGCCTGCACGTAGTAGCTCCCGCGCCCGTGATCGATCTCCCAGGCCTCGATCGAGCGGACGATGCAGTATTTGCCGGTCTGGCGGGACAGGTTGGGCAGAAGACCGACGGGCAGGCGCAGTCCCGGCGTGACGGTGCGGATGTCAAAATCAGGAGGCGTCCAGCTCCCCTCTTTCACGTCGAAGGTATCGGTTTGGCTGGCGCCTCCGCTCAGAAAGAGAAGAATGGTGACTTCCGCTCCACCCCGTGGCTCCACCTTGGAGGCCGCGCGCACATTACGCGGCGCGAGCATGGGCAGTAGATGGTAGCCGGCCACCCCAACGCCGCCCACCCGGAAAAACTCCCGGCGGGTTAGCCGCGGCATCGTCACGGACATTTGCTCACCTCTTCACGTCTAATAGTTAACTACAAATTCCAGCTTGTTGAGCAGAGTCCATTGTAAGTCTTCCGCGCCCTTGTCGCGGTATCGTTCCAGGAAGCCCGTGGACTTCTTCATTTCCTCGGCGGTGGGAAAGCGGGAGAGGGTCGCGAGAAACAGCTCCTCCACCAGTTGCTGGTTGCTCAGCGCTGGAGTGCGGCCAAGCAGAGTGCCTACGAGACTTTCCTTGGTGGACGCCAGCACCTTGCTCTTGACCAGTTCACTGTTAAGCAGCAGGGAAGCCTGCACCACGGAAGGCATCGCTTCGGAGGGCGTAGTCTTCCGGTTTCCACGGCCGAAGGAGTCCAGAAACCTCTTCACGGCAGGGTCGACCTTGTCGAAAACCGGGCCGTACGTCTCCATCAGGAATTGCACTTTCTTGTCCGTCCCGGCGACTCCTATCTCGGAAAAAACATTGGTGGCTTTGCACAGAGCGTCGTAGACTTCCTCCGCCGAAAGGCGGCGCACCAGCTTACGGGCGTAGTAGCGGTCCCAGGCCGGCTTCCATGGACCTTCGAAACGCGAAGAGAGCTGATAGGCGCTCGATTTAACAATGGTCTGCATCAGATAACGCAAGTCGAAGTTGTGTTCCTGGAAGTCCCGGGCCAATGCCTCGAGGAGCTCCGGGTGGGAGGGCTGGACGGTCCAGGGGGCGGGCGGCGGGTTGTGCGGATCCTGGCGGTCCAGGTCCCACCCAAAGGGCGGATCGACTATACCCACGGTCATGAAATGCGCCCAGAACAGGTTCACGGTGGCCTTGGCGAACTGGAGGTCGGAGGTGATCATCCGGGCGAACTCCGCCCTGAGGCTCGTGCCTGGAGCAGGCTGTTCCTTGGTCAACAGGAATTCCGGGTAGACCTTGGCGTTCTTGTCTCGGGCCACCCGCAGCACGCTAACCGCGTCCATGCGGTAGCCGTTGCCGCCTCCGCGCCAGTGCGCTTCCGGCCGCAGCGGAGGCCCTTCCAGCACGGCGAACTCCTGATTGTTCTGCGTGGGCCGGAATATCCGGAGGTTGCCGAAAAAGGCCGCTTGCCGCCAGAACTCCACGCGCTTTCTTCGGGAGAGCCAAAGGTTGATCCCTTCCAGATGCGCCGCACCGTCGTGGCAGGACACACATTCGAGGTCGATGCCCAAGAAGAGCTTGGTGGCGTTCACCGCGATTTCGTCGCACGTGTCCTCATGCATTACGTCGGTGTCGCGGATACCGTCGACCTCACTGCGCGTCAGAAAGTTCGCTGGTCCATCCACCTGGGCCGTCACGGCCGTCGCGGTGAGCATCTCGCGGACCATGTGATCGTAGGCGATGTTGTACTTCAGGTTGTAGTAGAGGTACTGCCGGAAGACGTTGCGCGCCTCCACCCCCTGAATTGGGCCGTTGTAGAACAGGTCGCCGAACCAGTAGGTCCAGCGCATCAGAAAGGGCTCTTCGACCATCCAGGGCCCGAGCTTGTAGTCGTCGTAGCCTGGCTTGTGGGGATAGTCCAGGCCGAGCAGCCGATCGATGAGCTGGTCCCGCTTATCCGCGGTTTGGTCGGCGGCAAACTGGCGCACGTCCACGGCGTCCGGCAAGCGGCCCCACAAGTCCAGATAAATGCGGCGCTGAAATTCGGTGTCGGTGGTTAATGAGGCGTGAGGGACGCCGTCGGCCTCCATCTTGCCGAAAATAAAATCGTCGATATAATTCTGGCGCTGGACCTTACCGCCGGGAGCCAGCGAGAGCTCGCGAGCCACTTCACTGGTCAAGCTGGCAGCAGCCGGGCCACTTGGTTGCGCGGATTTGGAATGGTCTTTGCCGGTCGCGGCAAATCCTATCGCCATTCCGGCAAGGAATGCACATCCGAGAGCTGCCAAGCGTTTCACGCCCGCCATTATACGCCTGTTATGCGGGGATTTCAATTAAGGGTCCGCATCCGCGGATCTAGCGATCCGAACTCGAACGGCGCGGGCTCAAGGTGTCGGCGTCCTATGTCGAGAGGCACGACCTCGAAGATCCAGCGTTAAAGGACAAGCGGTGATGATAAGCAAGCATCTCCCTGGACTTGGGCCCTCGGTGGACCGTTTTTCCCGTTTTTCCTGAACGGGGCGGAGTAATAATATCGCGGCGCCGCCGGCGGAGGGGGGCGGCGGGCGAGCACCTCTGCGATTACTTATTTGACGTAAAATGTCCCTTCCGGCGCCAAGCGGGGGCGCGTCGACTAGCGGAGAGTGTCACATGGGGAAACCAGAGATCGGCATCGCTTTCATCGGCACCGGCGGGGTGGCGCACATGCACGCGGCCGCGGTGAAACAGCTGCCCCAGGCCCGCCTGGTGGGAGCTTACAGCCGAAACCCCGAGAACGTCACAGCGTTCGCGGATCGCTTTGGCAGCCGCCGCTATGGCGCTCTCGATGAGCTTCTGGAAGACCCGTCCGTGGACGTCGTTTCGGTTCTCACTCCGGTTCCGCGGCACGTTTCCCACGCTCTGAAGTGCCTCGAGGCGGGCAAACACGTTCTCGTGGAAAAGCCTGTCGCCCAGACGGCTGAGGAGATTCATAAGCTCAAGTCCGCCGCGGAGCGAGCTGACCGTACATGTATGCCCGTGCACAACTATATCTATTCACCGCCGATTCGACGGGCCAAGGAGCTGATTACACAAGGCAAACTTGGCAAGCTCTCAAGCCTGTGGATGTTCTACAACCAGAAGCATCCGGCGGATTCGGGGCGCCCCGACGTGCTGTGGCGCGAACTGCACGTCCACCACGCCTACGTGACCCTCTTTCTTGCCGGGCGCCCGGCGCGCGTCGGAGCCTTGGCCTCGAACATCCACTTCGACGACAAAGCTTCTAACGACCAGGGGATGATCCTCTGCGAGCTGCCGGACGGTGTCATCGCCAACCTCTGGGGCAGCTTTGGCGTGGACGACAAAACCAGCAGCCCCTGGACCGTTGTGTATAAGGTCCTGGGCACGGAGGGCGGCATCACCCATTCCTGGAACGATTGCTACTACGGTGACACATCAGTTCCCGGCTGGGATCTCGCTGGTTACCGGGACAGCTTCCTCTTTGTCTACGAATACTTGCTGGCGCGCTGCCTGGAAAAAGGTGATCCGCCTCTTTCCACTCTGGACGATGCCCTCGATGCCCTCCGCCTCATTGAGGCCACCGAAGAATCGATTGAGAAACGAACGTTCGCCGAAGTCAAGTATCTGTAAAGAATTTTCGCCGGAAAACGGGCTAGTCCGCATTTCTCACCAGCTGACGGTCGAAGCACGCGATAGGCCCGCCATTACGTCGTTGCGCTTGCTCACCGTGCTCAACGTACTGTTCAAGTACGCCTCCGCGCGCTGAGCGGCGCGCGCCTTGTACTGACAGGCCTTTCACGCACTTCGCCTCGCCACCTGGTGAGAAAAGCGGGCTAGTCCTTGCGCAGACTCTTCACTTCCTCCCAACTTCCGGTCTCCCACGAACGAATCATCGCTGCTTGCACCTCGGCCACGGCGAGCGCTTCGGCGAAACCGGGCTGACTTTGTTCGCCGGCGGCTACGGATTTCATAAACTCGAATGCCTCGACGACTTTTAGGTCGTCGTAGCCGATGCCGTTGGCGTCGCCGGGCACAAAGCTGGCCTGATAGGGGTAACGGTCGCTGGTGAGTAATCGGGTGTAGCCCTCGTGCATACCGTCCTCCCCAGGCAAATAGAGCTGCAGCTCGTTCAACTGCTCGTAGTTCCAACTCAGCGCTCCCGTGGTGCCGTAAACGTCAAAGGCGTTTTCACATTTTGGGCCGAAGATGGTCCGCGAGGCCTCGAATGTTCCCTGGCAGCCGTTTTGGAATTCGACCAGCGCCCCGGTATAGTCCTCGTTGGTCACTTCGCCGGTCGGGTCGCCCGGTTTTCCCATAGAAAAATGGGTGCCCCTGCCGGGATCTGGTAACGGCCTTTCTTTGATGAAGGTGCGGCGATCGCTCACCACGCGCTTGACCGGTCCCACCAGATAGTGGGCCAGATCCGTAACGTGTGACGCCACGCAGACGAGCGCACCGTAGCCGGCCAGTTCGCGGTCGAAGCGCCAGGTGAGCCGGTTGAGCGGGTTGCTGGCAAACATGACTAAGAACCGTCCGCGATAGTTGGTCAGCTCGCCCAGCTTGCCGTCCCGGATCAGTTGTCGAGCGTGCATTACCATCGGCGGCCAGCGATAGTTGTAGCCCACGAAAGTGAGCACGCCGGCCTGGCGGGCAATCGATTCGATTTCGGCCGTCTCCTGCGGATAACGTCCTACGGGTTTCTCACAAAAAATGTGCTTGCCGGCTGCCGCCGCGGCGGCGACAATTTCCAGGTGCATTTGGTTCGGCGCGGTGATGTTGATGGCCTGGACTGCGGGGTGATCGACAATCCGCCGCCAGTCGGTCACGGCCTCGCCGAAACCCAGGGTGCTCTGAGCCTGCTTGGCGCGTGCCTCGACATCGTCCGCACAAATCACAAGTTGGGGGTCGATGCCGCTTTCGGGAAAGCGCCTGGGGATTTGAAGATACGACCGGCTGTGCACTTGGCCCATCCAGCCCATGCCGATTATGCCGATACCGATCTTGTGCGCCATAGCTTTTGCCTGTTGTTCTACGATATCCGCTTCGATCTCCTCCAACGGACGCGGCGGCGCGTACTCGTAGAAATGCCGCGTGAACGAGATCTCCTAACCAACTTTGGTCTTGTTCTCATTGATCCACGTATCGGGCACGCGGGGCTTCACTTCGCGCTCGAAGTACTCGTGAATCAAGATTTCCGTTTTGGCCGTCCCGGTGTGGGTTAGGATAGCCGACCCGGAGCTGCGATGCAACGGTTTCCGTCTTCCTGTCGCGTTCCATCCTCCCTGCACGCCCGGGGCGTGAAACACGGGGCGATGGTCGCGTTCGGGCTCGCCCCGGGGCCATGCGGCGGCGACACCGCTCCGAGGGCGAATCCGCTCCCGGGAGCGTTGGTTTAGACCGGCGACAGAATAGTAGACTTGGTGCAGAGCCGGCGAGGCCGGCCTTCGGCGGGAATCATCCCAGCGGCGTCAAACGGAAAGGGATGCGCACCACCACATCGACCTCCACGGGAACGCCTGCCCTCCACGCCGGGTGGAACTTCCATTTCGATAGGGCCGAGATCGCCGCCTCGTCGAGACGTTGGTCCAGCGACCTGATCAGCGCGACGTGATGGACTACCCCGTCGCTTCGAATCACGCCCGACAGAATAACTTCACCTTCAACGCCCTCCTCAATCGCGGACCGTGCGTACTTTGGATCGACCTTGACGTAAGGCACCGGGGCGAGCAGCTCCCCTTTTCGCTCCGGGCCCGCGACCTCCGAGAAGCGCACGATCCAGCTTCCTTGGGCGCTGTTGATGTTGGGCATGTTGATCGAGAGGGTGCGGGTCCCGCGGCCCGCAAAGCCGGCTTCCGGGTTCTCCGGCGTGGGCTCCGGCGGGATGTCGAAAGGCGATCCGGTCAAGCTGGGATCGCCGATTCCGGCTTGAAAAGTGTCGCGGTTGAATCGCCAGGAGCCGAGGGAGGCGCCCGAGTCCGTCCGAGCGGCAAAGGCGGCAACGGATGCGCCTGTCGCCCCTTCAGCACCCGAGATGGAGAGGTTCGGTATGCTAACCGACGCCAACCCGCCGGGACCGCCCGTCATTCCGCTGCCTCCGGACCCGCCGTCGGGGGCTGCGGAGAATCGCCCCCGGCGACGCCCGAAGGGTAACGGTCCCTGAGCATCTTTCGTCGGGTTCACGCCGACCACAGCCAACTTGCGGCCTGCGATGTCGGCCCCTTCGGGAGCAGCGTCGCCGGCCCCTCCCGAGTTCGGAGCGCTTCCGCCAACTGTGCCCTCTCCCGTCCCCGATGTGCGGGAGACAGGCTGAACACTGCCCAGCGACGCGTTGGCCTGAGCGGTCGCCATCGCGGCTCCCCATGCGCCCTCGTCGCCAAGAGATATCGGGTCTGCCAGAGCCGGTGCTCGGTCGGGGCTGATCGCCTGCGTGGCCGGACCGCGCGCCAGGGGCATTTCCATCCGGAATCGCAAGGGATCCAATGGCTGAATCTGTTCCAGATTGAACCCCGGCGCCGCTCTGCCGCTGACTTGGGGAGCGAGACCGCTGGCCAGGGCTTGTTTTCCCGGTTCGGTGAGTTTCCTTTCCTCGGCCCAATAGCGCAGCGTGGGCAGGCGTTGGAGTCCGCTGATATCGAGTTCTACATTGGGCGCCAGAGCCAGCTCCGGGGTGGGTTGAGCTTTGAGCGCCTTTGTTTCTGGGGCTTCGAGCCGCTTCGCCTCCGATCGATAGCGCAGCCGCGCCAGCGGGCGAATGGCGGCCAGGTCGACCGAGGTGTTCGCCGCTGTCTCGATCTGCGGAGCGGGATCGGCTCGCATGGCCTCGTTCTCAGGTCGCTGTTGTCTGCGCTGCTCCATTTCAAAGCGGAGTCGAGGAAGCTCGGGAGGCGTCCACACGAGCAGGTTCGGCGAGGGAACATCGTATTCGATTTCGGGAGCGGGGTCCGCGGTCCAAATCATCTGACGGTCGCTCCGCGGATCGGGGTCACTGGCGACGATCGTTTGCGGCGCCTCGAACTCGGCCCGCGAACCCTTCGCGCTTTGCTGCTCATTTCCTTCTTGAGGCGCTACCGGCGGGAGCTTTTCTGTGAAGATATGCCAGACGATCTTGTGGTCGCCCCGAGCGAGCACGTCTTCGATCTGCTCAACATCGGCAGCTGGGGAGAGCTTCCCCCCATCGATCGTAGCCAGCAAGGTCGCCGTCGCCAGGTGCAGGCAAAGCGATGCGACCCAAGGGGCGGGCTTCAACGGAGATCTTCGAGCGTCAGCGAAGAGTGGCGCCGGCCCGCCACCGTCGGGGATTATGGGACCTTTGGACATTACGACCATTACACGCCGTGTTCCTCCGAAGACTCGAAAACTCCAGGCTTGGCAAAGCCGCATCGCCGGGGAAGGCGACCTGCCTGCCTACGGCCTGTTGGCGCTCGATCTCCGGCGACAGCAATTCGGTCCAGCCGTCGGGCAAACAGAATTGAGCTGGGCAACGCGGAGTCCTCTCTTATATTGGCTGCGATACTGGCCGCTGGGTCAATTTGTAAGAAACCGTAAATTCAGGGAGTTGTTTCACTCAGTCGCCGCGGGAATCAGGCTCAAGGCTGCTTTCGCTCCAGCGCGCAAATACGCGTCTCCAGCTCCGCCGTCGCCGTCAGCCGGCGCCGGGGCCATCGCCATGTTGCCCGCAAAGCCGCTGGCCGGCACGCGAGCCTGAGTGGGCGCCCAGGGGCCTTCGGCCGGCCGTGCGCCCGGGCCTGTTCCTTATCCGGGTGGAGTGGTGGAGTGGGTGCAAGAGCAAGTCGGAACCGCAGAGCATCTCGTGCTATTCTGGACTATTTGCTTGCCCCATGGACTCATGTATTCACTCCGCTTGGAGCTGGCTGAGTCGTTCCGGTATTCAAAACGAATCGGGCGGCGTGGCCCGTTTCTACAGCGCCGATGTCCAAGAGTACCGAGACATCTCCACGCAGTCCACCGCGTTCTTTATTCCCGCATTTCCAATTTGATTCAGGCCTCCCGACCTTCCAGCGGCCTTCAGCGTCTTTATTCATAGGGGCTAGAGCCCGATGAGGACGCCATGGAGGCCAACACCCAATGGGTGAAAAACAAACCAAGCCATTCCAGCTAACTTTCAATGGACTTCTCAAAGTCGATTTCCAGGGATCGCACGTCACTTCCGACGGTGGCCTGATTTTGGTTCGCGAACTGGACGAACGGCTCGGTCTCGGAGAACTGATTGACGAGCATCTCAGCGACTCCCGGCACGGCACAAACAAGCAGTTCACGCTCGCTGATCTGTTGCGGCAGTCGATCTACAGCCGCTTGGCAGGCTACGAGGACGTCAACGACGCCGTCCGCGTGGCGGCTGACCCGACGTTTCGCTTGATCGGCTCGCAGAAGATCTGGGATCGCGGTGCGGCCTTGACCTCGACGCTGCACGGCTTCGAGACGGAGATGCTGGCGAGCGAAGAGAACCTGCTGGGGCTGATGGCGCTGAACCGAGAGCTGGTCGGGCAAGCGGAGGCGTTCGACGACTCCGCGCGGGTCGTTCTGGACATGGACTCCACCGAGAGTCCGGTCCATGGCCAACAGGAAGGCAGCGCCTACAACGGACACTTCGAGTCGGTCTGCTACCACCCGTTGCTTTTGTTCAACGGTCATGGTGATTGCCTCGCTGCCAAGCTGCGTCCCGGCAACGTGCACAGCGCCGAGGACTGGGATGAGCTATTGTTGCCGGAGATCGAGCGCCAACTGGCCGAAGGCAAACAGGTCACCTTTCGCGCCGATGCCGCCTTCGCCAAGCCCGAGATCTACGAAGCACTGGAGGAGCGCGGCGCGGACTACGCCATCCGCATTCCGGCCAACAGGAGCTTGGAGTTAGAGATCGAAGACATCCTGTTTCGTCCGCCGGGGAGGCCCGGCCGCAAGCCGCTAGTGCGCTACAAGAGCTTTCGCTATCAGGCGGAGAGCTGGAAGAAGCCGAGACGAGTTGTCGCCAAGGTCGAGCACCACCAGGGCGAGCTGTTCGCGCGCGTCGGTTTTATCGTGACGAACATGAGCTTGCCAAGCCGGTCGGTGGTGCGTTTCTACAACCAGCGCGGCACGGCGGAGCAGTGGATCAAAGAAGGTAAGCAAGCGACGCACTGGACGCGGCTGTCGTGCCATCGCTTCCGGGCGAACGAGGTGCGCTTGCAGTGAAGCGTGCTGGCCTACAACCTGGGCAATCTCTGGCGGCGGCTCGGGCTGCCGCAGCGAATCAAGAACTGGTCGCTGACGAGCTTGCAGCACCGGCTGATGAAGACGGGCGGACGGCTAATTAAACACGCGCGGTATGACTGGCTCTTGTTCGCGGAGGGACATCTGAACCGGCGGCTGTTTGGCGACATGCTGCGGAAGATCTGGGCGCTGCCTGTGCCGGGCGGGTAGCACCGCACTTGGCGAATGCGAAATCTGTGTACTGAGGACGGAAGCTCGGAGGGGTGTCTGCGAAATTGACTTCGCAGCGACGGATCAGCCCCCATGAGGGGCAAGAAGGGGGCTCGATCGGTTCCGCCTCAGCCGCCGCCTCTTTCGGGTGGAGAAATGGTTCCGCTTCGCCGGGTGAGGGTGTAGACTCGTGCCGTCAGAGGAGCCAAATCGGAAATCCTGGCTAGAGTCTCCGCGTAGCAGGATTTGGCCGAGATGCAGGTCACGGTGACTAACTCCAGCTTTGTGCATGTCTGACAGGAGAGCAACGAGGAATTCAAAAAGGCCGAGTATCTGCTGGAAGCTCAGAGCGTTGGGCTGTTCTGCAAGACGCCAAACGTTGGAGTCCAGCCATTCCGTGACGTAAAAGAGGTTGCCGTTTTACTCTTGGACGGGGCCAAAGTGCTTGAGGAAGCGTCGGTCGTCCGGGAAGGTGCTATTTATCTCGGGTGCTTGACGGAACCGGCGGATGATTTCCTCGCGCAACTCGGGTTCGTAGGCCGCCAACTTCTCCGTATACAGAACTTTCAGAGCAAATAGGTCATCGGCTTCGTCTTTGACTTTGTAGACATTTGTGAAGGCACCAGCGTGAACAGTAGCAACAACCGTGTACTTTCCGTATCTGTCTGCTTCCATGAAGTAGAGCCTCTCTAAGCCAGAATTTCCGTTTTGGTCCTAGTACGGCGACAGTATACACCCGTGCCGGCCCGAATACCACGTCTTTTCGCGCTGAACCCTGCACATCACCTCCGCCGGTAGGCGCCAGGGCTCGTCCGTCCGCTCACAGACCTTGATTGAGCGGGCTGAACGGCGCTCCGGCCGGCCGAGACATAATCCCGCAACAGAGCCGCGGATGGTAAATCCGCGGTGGGCTCCAGTCACGGGCGGCAACATCTTTTTTTTCAATAGCTTCTGAGCCGATGTCGAGGTAAATCCCGGCCTCCGCGATAGAATAGACGCGGGAGGCCGTCCCCAGGAAGGTTGGCAAGAAACGGCTATGGGAGCCACACAAAGTGGAGGAGGCGGTGGATTATGTTGTTCGCCCGGCAGGGGCGTCCTCCGGCGGTGTACGAAAACCCGAATCGTTGGGACAACTATCTTCACCCGAAAGAGCCGTGCCCGTCAGGGCACGGGCCGTTCCAATGGCTTTTTTTCAACCGCCGAACCAACTGATTCAGGAAAATTACCAAACAAAGCCAATGAGGAGGTAAAACAATCTATTTCAATAACTTAAAACATGAAAAATCGGGTACAGCCAGCCAATTCGCTTCAGCCTAAGTGCTCTGTTTCTTGGGTCATGACGGGGAGCGAATTGGTGGCAGTCCCCATTTTTCGCTCCCCGCCCCGAGCGCTGCGCGTATTTTGCGCCGGAAAGCAGCCTACGGTGACAAGGTTCGTGCCGCCGACCCGTGCGGCGACAGCTCTCGCAGGCGGGAGACGACCTCGGCGACCCTGTCGATTGCGTAATCGACTTCCTCTTGCGTATTGAAACGGCCCAGGCCGAAGCGCAGAGAGCTATGGGCCAGCTGATTCTTCACTCCGAGCGCCTGGAGAACGTGGCTGGGTTCGGGAAGATCCGTCGTGCACGCGGAGCCGCTCGATACCGCGATGTCGTTCAGCCCCATCAGCAGGGATTCGCCATCGACGTGGGCAAAGCTGACGTTGAGATTATGCGGCAGGCGATGCTCGAGACTCCCGTTGATTGACACGTCTGCGATGCGGTTTAGGATGCCGTCCTTGAGCTTGTCTCGTAGCAAGCCAAGCCGATCAGCTTCTTCGTTCAACTCGGCCTGGCACAGCTCGCAGGCCCTTCCGAAGCCGACAATGCCCGGCACGTTGAGCGTCCCCGAACGCATGCCGCGCTCATGGCCGCCACCGTCCATCTGCGGGCTCAGCCGCAGGCGCGGTTTTCGCCGCACATACAACGCGCCAATTCCCTTGGGGCCGTAGATCTTGTGGGCCGTAAACGACATGAGATCGATTTGGTCCCGTTCCACGTCGAGCGGTATTTTCCCCACGGCCTGCGCGGCATCAACGTGAAACAGGACTCCGTGATCTCGCGCCATTCGGCCAATCTCGGCGATCGGCTGAATAACGCCGATTTCGTTGTTCGCGTACATGATCGAGACCAGGATCGTTCTGTCGCTGAGCGCGCGGCGAACCGCTTCGGGCTCCACGAGCCCGTCCCGCCGGACGGGCATATAGCTCACTCGATAGCCTTGCTTCTCGAGTCTCCGGCAGGTATCGAGGACAGCTCGGTGTTCCGTAGCGCAAGTAACGATGTGGTTGCCGCGTTCGGCATTCATCTCGGCGACGCCCTTTATCGCCAGGTTGTTGGACTCGGTTGCGCCGCTGGTAAAGACGATCTCCCTTGAAACGGCTCCGATCAAGCCGGCAATCTGACCGCGAGCGCTTCCCACAGCCTCCTCCGCGCGCCAGCCGAAGGCGTGGTTCCGGCTGGCGGCGTTGCCGAAGTTCTCGCTGAAATAGGGCGACATCGCCTCGACAACGCGCGGGTCGACCGGCGTCGTGGCGTGATAATCCATGTAGATGGGCAGTTTCATCGCCACGGCTCACCCGGGCTCTTCGGAAGATGTGAAAAGTCCCGGGACAGTCCACCTCGCCGCCCCGCGGCTCTGATTCCCAGACCAGGCGCAAGCGAACCTAACAGCTCGTGGCCGGCTAGGTTCGGCGAAAAATGGGGCAGCAAGGCGTGAAAAAATCGGGGACTGCCACAAGCGGCTTGGCACTCGCTTCTTTAGTGTCAGCGAACATCGAAGCCGCGGCCGGCTGTCCCCAAGATTTCTTCTGTCCCCATGCTAGAGCGGGGCGGATGGGCTGTCAAACAACCGGGGCCTGAGGCTAATCTACACAGGGAGGTTTTACAAGGCGTCGCGTTAGCGCCGTTTGCCGGCCCGGGCATCGTGCCTTCCAGTAGGCCCCTCGGCTGCCTGTTAACGAGCCCGCTCGCGGCGCCGATGAAGGCCGAGTCCCATTCGAGCGAGCCGCACCGCGTGGACGACGAGTGCGTAGGCCAGCAAATACGCGAAGGCAAATGGGAAAACGAGGATCGCAGCCACCTTTTGCGGGGTGGAGCCTTCCAGCAAGCCGGTCCGGTGGAGAAAGAATCGCTTGACGTCGCCACGATGGGCACGGTCGAGCCAGAAAAAGTCCGCGTTCTCATTGATGATCAAAAACTTGGAAGGGAACAGCGCGAGCGCGGCCATTTTCCAAGGGCCCAAAATGGGAGAGTCGGCGCAGATGATCGCGGTCACGGGATGCCGTTTGGCCCGGATCCGCCGCAACAGCCGCCAGCGCGTCCTGCGGTCGTGACAATGGATGACCCGAAAGACTTCGCTCTGCACTCCGTTGGCCGTCAGGCTGGGCGGATCGCTAGGAAGACAGGTCAGTAAATCAATCGGCAGCTCTTCGCCGTAGAGCTCCCGAAAGCGGATAATGGCTTTCTCGGCGATGGCACGCGGCCCGCTCTCGACCAAAAGTAGTTTCGTGATCGGCGGGATGCGCCGCGACAAAACCCATCTCATCGACTAACATTCTACAAGGGCCGGGGGCGGAGACCGCGCCGCCAGCCTAGCAGTCAGACTTTCTGCCGGTCTGCCGGATGTCTTGTTGAGATTGTCCGATGATTCCTTTTTTCAACCGCTGGACTGCTGTTCCCACCCGGCAAGATCAGCCGGAGTGGCTTGACCTGCGGCGCGGGTCGCTTGACGACGTTCGGGAAAGTCTTTCCGACATTGGCCGCATCAACCGTTGGCTGGGCGGGCAGGCGGCGCTGCGACGGTTCCTGTTTCCCCGGATGCGCCAGGCCGGGACGAAACGTCGGCTGCGCATCCTCGATGTCGGGACGGGCTCGGCCGCCGTGCCGTTGGAGATCGCACGCTGGGCGCGGCGTCACGAAGTCCCAGTCAAAATCATCGCCCTTGACAACAATCGGCGGCACCTGAACATCGCTCGGGAAAGCGTTTCAGAGTATGCGGAAATCCAACTGCTGGCCGCCGACGTCACGGCGCTTCCTTTTCCCCCGGCGTCATTCGACTTCGTTCTATCGATGCTGTTTCTGCACCATTTCAGTCCAGCCGAGTTACTCGAGATCCTGTCCGCGCTGAAGGCGGTTTGTCGCGGCACTCTGGTGCTGAATGATTTAGTTCGCGACCGTGTTCCCTACCTTTTTTTCCGCATGTCGGCGCCGGTTTTCGCGAGAAGCCACCTCACCCGTCACGACGGCGAGGTTTCCATTTTTCGGGCTTACACGCCGTCGGAGATGCGGGCGATCCTCGCGGACGCCGGCCTCGGAAGCGCGCGAGTGTACACGCAAGGGCTGTATTATCGAATGACCGTGATCGACGGTACCGGCGAACGATGAATAAGAATCTCCCGGCTGAGGCGACCGTCATCGGGGCGGGTGTGGCCGGTTGTTGTGCCGCGATCGCGCTACGCAGGGCCGGCGTCGATGTGCTGTTGCTCGAGAAATCGTCGCGGCGCCCCCATCGCTTTTGTGGAGAATTTGTCTCGGGCGAAGCAGCCACATCCTTGGGCGATCTGGGCGTGTACGACGAAGTGATGAGCCGGGGTCCCTCGCGGGTGCGCCGGATGGTTTTGTATGGAAGAGGCGGGCGGCCCTATTTGTTGCCCCTGGCCGAGGAAGGTCTGGGCCTTAGCCGACGCGCCATGGACTCCGCGCTCCTCGATCAGGCGGCGAAGCTGGGCGCGCGCGTCCAAGAGGGCGCCTTTGTGGAAAGTGTTTCGCCGGCGTCCGGCGGTGGCTACGAGGTCAGCGTCAGGAGCGAATCTCCCCCCAAACGCGCGGTGATTCGCTCTCGAGTTGTCATCGGTGCGCAGGGCAAGCGCTCCAATCTGGACCGAGTGCTGGGGCGCAAGTTTCTGGTCGAGAGAAGCCCCTACGTCGGCGTCAAATGCCACTTCGCCGGTATGGACCGGGGTGACAGCGTAGAACTGTATCTTTTCCCAGGCGGCTACTGCGGCGTGGTGGGGATCGAGGACGAGCGAACGAACATCTGCCTGCTGGCGACCGAACGCGCCTTGCGCCGAAACGGGGGACGCCCGGGGAAGTTGATCGAGGCGGCCCGGCGCGAGAACCCGTTCTTGGCCGACTCCATGCGAGATGCTTCGGCTTTCGAAGACAGTTTATTGACCATCGGACAAGTTCCCTTCATCCCCAAAGAGCAAGTCGCCAAGGGGGTCTTTATGGTCGGCGACAGCGCCGGCGTGATGGCTCCTTTTCTGGGCGCCGGCGTGGCCGGCGCGATGCGCTCCGCGGTGGTCTGTGCCGACCTGGTCGCTCAGGCCATGAAAGGGAAACAAACTCTCCGCTCGGCGCAACTCCAGTACCGACGCTGGTGGCGACGGCATTACCGCGCCAACCAGAGGTGGGGACACCTAGCCTCGCGCCTGTTGTGCCGCCCGACGGTGGGCGAGATGGGGATTGAAGTACTGAATCATCTCCCCGCGGTTGGCGCTCTGATTTATCGCCAGACACGATCCCGCGACTCTCATAGCTGCGCCGCCGCCGGTAGTGGCGCTTCGTAGAGCTTTACGGTCGTCAGAGGCGCCGGGCCGAATTTGCAGCGACCGAGCAGGCCGAGGGTGCTTCGGAAGGGGTAGTGTCGGTAAGATTGAGAATCAGCCCGGCGGACGGCCGGGAACGGGGTGAAACGGCCCGTCAGATGGGAAACGTTCCTGTCCCGCTGTACCAAACCAGGATGGAATCCTATATGGAGTGCTTGTCCCCGGGGGCGACCGCGTCCCGTGCCCGGGTCGCATTGTTTGACTTTGACGGGACGGTCTCGCTGATTCGAGCGGGGTGGGTTGACGTCATGGTCCCCATGATGGTGGAGGAGCTGCTGGGGCTCGACACGGGAGAAAGCGAGCAGGAACTTCGAACGCTGGTAGAGGGCTACGTGGGCCATTTGACGGGGCGGCAGACGATCTACCAGATGATCGAATTTGCTGAGCAGATCCGCAAACGCGGGGGGAAGCCGCGCGATCCGCTGGAGTACAAACATATCTACCTCGATCGGTTGATGGATAAGATTCGACACCGCATCGAGCAGCTGCGGTCGGGGAGTCTTTCCCCCGACGAGATGATGGTGCCCGGCGTCCGGCGCCTGATCGAGTCCCTCAAGGAAAGGGGTCTGACGCTTTATTTGGCCAGTGGTACCGATCAACCCTACATGCGCGAAGAAGCCGCCCTGTTGCGCGTGGATTCCTATTTCGACGGTGTGCACGGAGCGCTCGATGATTACAAGAAGTTTTCCAAGAAGATCTTGATTGCGAAGATCATCCGCGACAGCGATTTCGAGGGCGAGGAGTTTCTCGGATTTGGGGACGGTTTTGTCGAGATCGAAAACGTCAAGGAAGTCGGCGGAGTTGCGGTCGGCGTGGCCACGGACGAGCCCGCCTGTGAGAAGGTTGATCGGGTGAAGCGAGACAGGCTGGCGGCCGTGGGCGCCGACTGGATCGTCCCCCACTTTCGGGGCCACGCGGAACTGATGAACTCGTTGTTTCCAGCATGAAGTCCAAGTACCCGGTATTCGATCGTAGTCGGCTGCACTTGCGCCCCTTGGCGGAGCGCAAGCACGACATGGAGATCGATTATCTTCTGGAATTGGATGACCCTGTCGGCGAGTGGCGGCACCCGGACCTGATCACGATCGCCGAGCGGGTTAACGACGCTCGCTCTAGTGGTGCCGCCCGGATTCTGATGATGGGCGCCCACGTGATCAAAATGGGCGTCTCGCGCGTGGTAGTCGATTTACTTCGTCGGGGCGTTTTCACCCACTTGGCGATGAACGGTGCGGGAGCCATCCACGACTACGAACTGGCGTGTATCGGGGCGACCACGGAGAGCGTGGCGCGCTACATTCGCAGCGGGGAGTTCGGACTGTGGGAAGAAACCGGCGTTCTGAACGAGTGGGCGCATGAAGCGGCGGAGCTCGATCTGGGCCTGGGCGAAAACGTCGGCCGCCGGATTCTCGAGAGCGACTATCCCCACCGAGACGTCAGCCTTTTCGCGACGGCCTACGAGCAATCGATCCCGGCGACGGTGCACGTCGGGCTGGGCTACGACATCATTCATGAACATCCCAATTGCGACGGCGCGGCGGTGGGCAAGTCCAGCTACCGCGACTTCCTGGTTTTCGCGCGAGCGGTCGAAAATCTGGAAGGCGGCGTGCTGCTGAACTTCGGTTCCGCGATCATGGGCCCCGAGGTTTTTTTAAAAGCCTTGGCCATGGCCCGCAATGTCGCTCACCAGCAGGGGCGGGTGATCAAGAATCTCACGACGGCGGTGTTCGATCTGGTACCCATTCAAGGGGACTATCGAAAAGAGCTTCCCAAGACCGACCCGGGCTACTATTTCCGTCCCCACAAGACGATGTTGGTAAGGACGGTGGCCGATGGCGGGAGCAGCTTTTATGTTTGCGGAGACCACCGCGCCGTCTGGCCCGCTCTGCGCCAAGCTATCCTGGGCGGGGAGTCGTCTTGAACTGGGAAACCCTGGTCGAGCAGTTCGCCGACTGCCACGCGCTGGTCGTGGGCGACATCTGTCTCGACCGCTGGTGCCGTTACGACCCCGCGGCGTCGGAGCCGTCGCGCGAAACGGGTATCCCCCGTATTGGCGTCGTCGAAACCGAGGTGGCCCCGGGCGCCGGAGGAACCATGGCCAACAATCTGGCCGCCTTGGGCGCCGGCCGTGTGTCGGTTTTGGGAGCTATCGGACAGGACGGCTTCGGTCTCGAGCTCGAGCGGTCTCTGGCAAACCGACACATCGACTATGGGCTATTGGTTGCGTCTCCTGAGGTACAGACATTCACCTACACCAAACTCGTTAATGCCGTCAATGGAAAGGAAGACCGTCCGCGGCTGGATTTCATCAATACCAAGCCCCTGCCCGGCGAAATCGAAGATCAGCTCATTGCAACCTTTCACTCCGAGTATGAAAGTTTTGACGTCATTCTGGTGGCGGACCAGGCCGAGACGGAAAAGGGAGGGGTCCTCTCGGACTCGTTCCGAGAGGTCATCGCCGACATCTCCGAGCGCAACCCCGACAAGATCGTCATCGCTGATTCCCGAGCTCGCATCGATTCGTTTCGCCATGTCATCGCCAAACCCAATTTGCAAGAAGCCGATCAGGCCTGCCGGAGGCTCTTCGGAGATATCGACTACCAAAAGCTGCGCGCGAAGATCGGCGAACACCCGCTCGTCGTGACCCAGGGCAAGAGGGGCGCCCTTGTGGTGCATGACCAGGGAAAACATCTTGTCCCCACCGTTAATGTGGAGAACCCGGTCGACATCTGTGGAGCGGGCGACAGTTTCGCCGCGGGCATGGCACTGGCCTTGTACGCGACCGGTGACTTCGAGAAGGCGGTGCGATTCGGCAATCTGGTCTCCAGTGTTACCATCATGAAAAAAGGCACTGGCGCGGCAGCGCCTGCAGAGGTATTGGCAAAAGCAAACTCTCTGGCGAGCTGATCCGCAGTGAGCGGGTCAAGTCACCCGAGCCCGCTTTTGTCGCCAGGTCCAGGGGTTGTCGGCCCATAATCTCTCGTGAATTTATGCACTGTCCGACCGCATTTCTTCTCACTCGGCAGTGAAATGGCATCAGTAAGCTATGAATTTTCCCAGCGAATACAAGACCAAGCTTTTTCACGCTCTGGAGACGATTGATCTCGACCAAGTGCGGAAGGCTATTGACGTTCTCTCCAAGGCGCGCGAGGAGGGCCGGCAAATCTTCGTCTGTGGCAATGGGGGGAGCGCCGCTACAGCGAACCACTTCGCTTGCGACATGGTGAAGGGCGCCAGCTACCGGCATCCGAAGCGCTTCCGGATCATGTCGCTTAGCGAGCAGATCCCAACTCTGACCGCGTACGCCAATGATGTGGGTTATGACGCGGTCTTTGTCGAACAGTTGAAGAATTTCGCCCGGCCCGGGGATATCGTGATGGCGCTGAGCGGCAGCGGAAACTCCCCGAACGTGATTCGTGCTATCGAAGAAGCCAACTCCATCGGCTGTTACACGATTGGTCTTAGCGGCCGAGACGGCGGCAAGCTCCGAGCGCTCGTCAAACTCAACGTCCACGTCGATGAACCTCACATGGGTCGCATCGAAGACGGCCACATGATCATCTGCCACATGATCTGCTACTTTTTCATGGAACAAAAATCAGCAACTTAGCAAGCCCCTGAAAACACGCTGGTCCCCAGAAACTTACCCTTGACATTAGCGGACAACTGGGAGGAGCGGCTGCGGAGAATCCTCGAGGTGGGATCTCTCCCCGTAGAAAATTTACGGGGTTACATCCGCGAGGCGTCTGATTGCGTATGTAATCAGTGACAGGTTAACCAGCATTTCTCACCACCTGACGGTCGAAGCACGCAATAGGCCCGTCATTACTTCGTTGCCCTTGCTCGCCGTGCTCAACGTACTTTCCCGGTCGGACGCTGAACGGAAAGTCGCTGCTTATTTCGGTAGCACCAAGATACGAGTCGCCTGCCGCCGGCATTGCCGATGCTGCAGCCCTGGCCTTCTAGGAGAATCTCGTAGTTCCTGCTCCCTTTCCTCACAAAGGGAAGCATTTGTTGCAAGAAAGTCTTATCGGTTTCTGTGGCCTCGGGTGGGGATTGTCTTTTCCCACAACATCACCTGGAAGATGAAAGTGGATGCACGGTGCACCTGCCGGAAATCATGCTGTTTCAGGATGCCACCTACCAGCGTGTTTGAATGAATGTAAATGCGAAAGTTGCGGTAGCGCAGCTTGATGAACAAATTGGCTGCCGCACTGATCACCAGGGCCAGCCAGGTATCGTGCGGATACGCGAGCGCCACCAGGTGGTTGCTATGCTGGGCAGCCTGGTTAATCAATTCCTTGGCATCAGGGTAGCAGCAGATCACCTTGTCCATGCTCACCATATCGTGAGCTGCAAGTTGCGGGGCGATATCCACAAAATCGCCTTGCCGGTAGGTGATCCGTTCCTTTATGCCCTGTTGCGCTGCTTCCTCTTTCGCTACCACCTGATAGGCAGGTGATGCCTCCACGTTGGTTGCCTGGGCAACACCGCGGTTTAGCATGGCGATTTGAATGGCGCCTACGCCACCTCCGACATCCAGCAAGCTGGTATCACCGTTCTTGTGGGATGAGATGGCCTCGATGAGCAGTTTGGTAGCCTTGTCCGCCCCTTTCTTCCGGTAGCGCTTCAACATCTTGCGCGCTTCCTTCTGGTCGAACTTTTGCTCTATGCCGCAACACTGGCCGCAGGTCATGGGGTAAAGGCAGAAACTAAACTGTTGAGCTTACTGGCTTTAAGGGTTACGCGAGCTAGTTGCGGTTTTCGCTGTCCGGCCTCGGCGACGACGTGGTCGACATCGCTCTCACGGCCGCGATCAGCGACCTACGTACCAACCCGCTGCAGCTCGAGCTCCCAATCGGCGACGCCCCTCAACGGGCGCAGTCACGGCCACCACTAGCGCGCTTTTCTCACCGGTGGCGAGGCGAAGTGCGTGAGAAGCCCGTCAGTACAAGGCGCGCGCCGCTCGGCGCGCGGAGGTGTACTTGAACAGTATGACGAGCACGGCGGGCGAGCGCAACGCAGTAATGGCGGGCTTCTCACGCACTTCGCCTCGCCACCGGTGAGAAATGCGGGCTAGCACGGCGCGGGCGGGCGGCGACTACCGCTGCTCGCCCGATCAGGAAGGAGAATGCGCGATGCTTCGCGAGCAACTCTCGGGAGGTCCAGGAGGTGCTGATGCTTTGCCTGCACCTGCTACAAGTCAGTCTCGTGTACGTGAATACGTTGATGATGCGGCAGGTGCCGGCGAAGCCAGAGTGGCAGGGACGCGAGAGGGTTTGGCCGGTGATGAGCCCCCCCCGGTGTGACCTGCCGGGATTGTAGCGCTGAACCGCAGCTCCATGCCAGGGCTTGAAAACGGGCTACGCGCCGGACCGGGAGATGATTTCGTCGATCCGCTGGAGGATCTGGTCGGTCTGGCGGAGAGAATCGAGCACCAACTCGGCCTTGGTCAGATCGTGTCGCCGGTTCGTTTCATGCCGGCGGGCTAGGGTCGGAATCCCGGCGGCGACAGCGGCGCTTACGCCGCTTTCCGAGTCCTCGATGACGGTGGCCTCGGCCGCCATCACACCCAGCCGATCGAGCGCCTGCTGATACGCGTCAGGGGCGGGCTTGTGCCGCTCGACATCCGCCGCCGTGACGACCGCCTGGAAATGCCCTCCGAGGCCGGTCTGGCGCAAAATTCGATCCACCATCCACGGCTGGCTGGAAGTGGCCACCGCCAGCCGATAATCGCGATCGCCGAGCGCTACGACCAGCTCGCGGGCGCCCGCGGTCACCTCCAGATCATGCGCCGTCCGCGAGGCGTCAAGCGCAAGAGGAGCCGCTACCGCCCGCGGCCGCGCGGAACGATCCCCAAGCCGCGTATCGATCTCGCCTCTTGCGTGAGGATCATTCAGTGAACAGTATTAGGGCTAGCCCGGGACGGCCCGGCCTACGTCGTCCCCGGCTTGGACAGCAGTGACGGCGGCGGTGTAGTAAATGTTCTCCGCCGAACTGCTGCGGGAGAGGTCGTTAGCCGGATGGTTCAAACCCTGCAGGAAAGGCCCTAGAGACTGAGCCCCTCCCAGCCGCTCGGCCAGCTTGTATCCGATGTTGGCGGCGTCGAGTGCCGGGAAGATCAATACATTCGCTCGACCGGCCACCGGCGAGCCGGGGGCCTTGGATCGACCTACAGCTTCGACCAGCGCCGCATCGGCTTGCAACTCGCCGTCGACGCGCAGCCGGGGTGCGCGAGCGCGGATGATGCGCAACGCTTCGATGACCTTTTCCACCATGGGGTGCTGGGCGCTGCCTTTGGTGGAGAAAGACAGCAGCGCCACGCGGGGCGGATCGGAGAGGAACCGCGTTGCATTCTCCGCCGCGGCGATCGCAATCTCAGCAAGTTGACTGGCGCTGGGATCGGGAACCACTGCCGGGTCGGCCAAAAAGATAACACCCCGACTGCCCCAGCGCGGCTCAGGGTGGACCAGAATCATGAAGCTCGAAACAAGTCGAAAGCCTTCCTTGACGCCGACGCAGTGAATCGCCGCACGGACGGTCTCAGCCGTCGTGTTCCCGGCGCCGCCTACCATGCCATCCGCATCGCCGGCCGTTACCATCAGCGAAGAGAAGTAAAGGGGCCGAACGGCTATCCTACGAGCTTCCGATTCGGTGACGCCGCGGGATCTTCGGCGCTCATAGTAAAGGGACGCGTAGTGCTCGGTCTTTGCAAATGATTTCGGGTCGACGAAGTCTACCCCAGCGACGGCTCCTCCGGTTGAGCTGACTAGAATGGGGACCGCGACTTTCTCCCGAGCCAGCCGCTCGGCAGCGACTCGCACTCGCTCATCATCGCCTTCGGGAAAGACGATTCGCTTGTTGAGGGTGCGAGCGCAGTCCACTACCCGCTCCAAGAATGCCGACATTCTTCCGATCTTACTATGGCCGCTGGTGGGGATGCGGGCGGAGAGTCTTGCGAACTGCCGATACGTTGCGTCGTAGCGACAGAGTGGAGAGCCTAGACGCAGCGGCGATTCGCTCGTCGCGAGGGTGTGCGCGAGCAAGAAACTGAGCCTGGAACGCCAGTGACAGGCCAGGGATGGGTGACTATTGCGCCATGGCTGCCCACTGGCGTTCGCGGCCCAGATTGGGGTCGTCTCCGCACCGCTCGCTCACACTCTCGGTGCGCGACGCTCTGCGATAACAGGGCGTGGGCCTTGGTTCGTTCGAACCTAGTGTCATGTCACATCTCTATCGTCGGATAGGGGCGGCGTAGTTTTGTGCGCGTCTTTTCGGTCGTAAACTGCCACTGGATCGTCGAGTTGCGGTTGTTGCGATGGGCCTGGCAGTGGGCCACCTGGGAGGCCAATTCGTCCCGGTTGTCGATGCGCTCTTGCAAGCACTGGCCGGCCAATACGTTGAGTTCGATCTCGGCCATGTTGAGCCAACGGCCATGCTGGGGGGTGTAGACAAACTCGAATCGGTCCCACAGAGCCTTGGCCTCCCGCGGCGCGAACGTCTCGTACAACGACCCTGGCCCGTGCGTGTCGAGGTTGTCCCTGAGCAGTGTGATCTTGGCGGCCTCTTCATGGCGCTGTGCGATTTCTTGGATCAACGATGCCCAATCCGACTTCCTTCCGTGCTCGGTCACCCGCACCATCCGCCGGCCGGCGAGCGGTTCGCGGAGCATGAAAATGTCGCCCCTGCCACAGCGTTCATACTCCGAGTCATAGCACGCGGGCCGTCCAGCCGCCGCCGGGATGGCGGTACGGGTCTGGGGGATCAACTGGCGCGGGGACTCGTCCCGGCAGAGAACCGGGGAGTCTTTGTTATAAGGTCGTTTATAGACATCCAGAACCTTTTCCAGGGCAGCGACAAAGTCAGCGTTTTGCTCTGGCGGAATGACCCACCCTTTCTTTTTCCAGGGCTTGATTTCGTTTTTTTTCAAAACCCGCCGGACCGTCTGGTAGGAGATGCTGTCGATGTAGTTGAGCGCCACCACGCGGTCGGCGAGCCGCCGTAGCGACCATGGTGAAAACCCTTCCGGCGGCCGGCGGCAACTGAGCGCCACGAGGTGCGCCTCGAAATCGCCGGCGGTCTTCTTCTCGTAGACACGCTGTCCCTTGCGCCCCTGCAACGCCACGTCGAGACCTTCCTCCACGAAACGTTTCTTGACTCCGTCAATCTTGCGCCTACTGATCTTCAGGACGGCTGCGACATCCTCATTTCTCAGGCAGCGGTCCTGGAACCGGCCCTGGTCACAGTGGAGAAGAATCAGAGCATGCAGCACTTTCCGGGATGGGTGATTACCCTTTTGCGTGATCGCCACCAAGCTGTCTCTTTCCTGTTGCTCGAGCGTGACTTTGAACTTCCTCATCTGGCCCTCCTCCCGTGGTGACCTGGAAGGAGGAAATTCTACCCTGAACCATGGCGACAAGGAAAGTGCGATATGACACTAGTCCGCTTTTCTCAGTGCGCCTTTTCGGCGCGGACACCCTGTGGGAGAAAGGAGCCCACCTATGTAGTTGTCGGTAAGCAGGGAAGCTGACGAGCAGCGTGGCTGGGTAATCGGCCTCGCGGAAGGCTGGTGACAAAGTCCAGGGAAGGCTGGGCGAGCAAGCCGGCAGGCCGTAACGCGCAGTAAGCCTGAGCAGGCCTCGAAAGGGAAATCGCGGACGCCGACCCGCCTGAGATACGGGGAAGGCCGCACGAGCCGGGAAGCAACCGACAGGCGCACCGGTTCGGTCCGCCGGGGTAGTGGGCACGGCATGTCGGTGAAGGGAGACCGCAGTGCGGAAAGGGAGGTCCCGGCGGGTGGAGTTCGCCACTTCGCCGTCCTCGGCAAGGAGGGCGGACCCGGCGATTGACAGGAGTCCGAAAACGCCGCAAAAGATCGGGACGCTGCAGAAAAGCTTTATCTCAAAGCGAAGCAGGAAGACGGTGTAAGGTGTCGTCGCGCGGCACTAGACAGTTCATCTTCAGTGACCAGGTGGTGTTCGGCGAGTTGGGGGTGGTACGCCTGCGCCGGATGCACCTGGGTCCGCTGCCTGCGACAGCTTGAGGGAGGAAGCCGGCCAGAGAGTCGGATGCGGGAAATCCGCACGTCCGGTTCGATGAGCGGGGACGGGAAACGGGACCAAGATGCCCCCGGCGTCCAGAGCACCCGCGCCCGTCCTCGACTCTACCCACGTGGCCAGGCGAACGGCGTGAGAGGATCGTCGATTCAAGACGCGCGCCGCTCGCCGCCCAGTTTCTTGAACCAACCGGGCGTAGTGGAACCCTACGTTGAGCACGGTGAGCGAGCGCAACGCAGTGATGGCCGGCCTATCACGTGCTTCGACTGTCTGCCGGTGAGAAAGGCGGGCTGGTTTCATCGACTCCTGAACCGAGCTTGCAACCGCCCGTGAACGCCGAGCAGCGCCTCTCCAAGCGGTAGTGGCTTTCCCCGCGGGCGCCCCCGAACATGACACTCAGGGCCTTCCCGTTGACACCCCAAACAGCTGCCCCTACGATAAGGATAACTCTCCGCCCGACGTGCCGGAGTAGCTCAGGTGGTCAGAGCGAGGGCCTCATAATCCCTAGGTCAGCGGTTCAAGTCCGCTCTCCGGCACCATGCTAAACAGCACATCCTGATTCCTGGCGCCCTCGGCTCGGTTCGATCCCGCTGGGGCCGAGAAGGTGTAGTTTGAGACAGAGCAGGTGTAAACCTAAAAACGGCAGTTGGTCACCTTCGAACTGCCCCAACCTTGTGATGAGACGTTAGTTGGCTCCGAGCGCCATCGGGTCCCGGTGGGTGAACATTCCAACTGCTCCGCAGTTGCGGCATCAAAGCATAAGCGATGTTATTTCAATATGTCACAAGGGAATAGTAGGGCGTCCTACTGCCGTTTTTATGGTAAACCGAGATGAAACGAGTTCGTGGCAGGGTTGGATCGAGGACGAGCCAAACGGAGCCGCGAACGCGAGTGAGTGGTCATGGCGCTGGACTACCGGCCGCCCAACGAGTACGAGCAGTGGTGGCTGGACCAGCAGACGCGGCAGGAGGTCGCGGGATGAGTTTTCTGAGGCCTCGGGAAATCTATCGATCCGATGCGCTGGGCCTTTGTGAGAGTGGGGCGCAAAGCGGAGGGCTCCACGCCCCGACCCATCGTTTCGATGAGTTTCCGGCTGGCTATTCCTTGGCAGGTTGCGCTCCCGCAGAGCCCGCCTCCGCTTCACCAGCCGGGAAACACTCTACAAGGACGGGCGTTCTCCAGCCCAGCTTTTTTCAGCGAATGGGGAAACCCTGCTTAGCAGGTTGTCTCACTTCAGGGGTCCACTGCAATCTGTGATCTACGGCGATCCGTCCGGAGGCAGCCGTGGTTTCCGCGCCGGAATGCGCTCGTCGCCGAAGGAGCCTGTCTTGGTTGCGATTGACGGGCAAGGGACCGGTAGCTTTCGTTTGCACGCAGATACTCCGCAGCTCTTTATTTAGGCGGGTCCGCCCGTTGAACTACTTCTCACGTCCAGATCGCAGGTCACGGTGGGCGAAACCACCATTTTGCATGTTGCGGTTGTGGACGAGTTTGCGAATCCTGCCACCTCTTTCGAGGGTCGTGTGGAACTCGCGGCCGAGAGCGGTGAGGCAGAATTTGAGAAGACCGTCCGCCTTTCCGCGGGCCGAGGTTGGGGTGAGGTCACTTTCACCCCTAAAAGTGCCGGCCTAATCCGGTTTAAGGCCTGGGAGTCTCGCCGATCCTTGGAGGGCCGGAGCAATCCTGTCGAAGTATTCGAGAACCGGCCCGAGCAGTCACTCTACTGGGGTGATATCCATTCCCAACTCAATTCAGCATTGCGGACGCTGTTGGTAATCCCTCGGATGCCTACGAATACGCACGCCGAATTTCGGGTCTTGACTTCTATGCTATGACGGACCACAGCCGCGGAGAATGCAGGCCAATACGCCACGGCCTTTGCTCGTCGGACTGGAGTGACTACCTTCAGCTAGCGGACCGATACCATTCCCCCGGCAATTTCGTGACACTGCATGCATACGAAGCCTCGTTCTACGCACCATACGGGCATCACAACGTCTATTTCCGAAACAAGCCCGGCCCATTGCTGAGTCCAGACGTCGTGTCGCTACCCGAGCTTTGGAAGGTCTTGAGGGCCGGGGAGGCGTTGACCGTTCCTCACCATACGCTTAAGCCAGGATTTCCGATTTGGCTCCTCTGACGGCACGAGTCTACACCCTCACCCGGCGAAGCGGAACCATTTCTCCACCCGAAAGAGGCGGCGGCTGAGGCGGAACCGATCGAGCCCCCTTCTTGCCCCTCATGGGGGCTGATCCGTCGCTGCGAAGTCAATTTCGCAGACACCCCTCCGAGCTTCCGTCCTCAGTACACAGATTTCGCATTCGCCAAGTGCGGTGCTACCCGCCCGGCACAGGCAGCGCCCAGATCTTCCGCAGCATGTCGCCAAACAGCCGCCGGTTCAGATGTCCCTCCGCGAACAAGAGCCAGTCATACCGCGCGTGTTTAATTAGCCGTCCGCCCGTCTTCATCAGCCGGTGCTGCAAGCTCGTCAGCGACCAGTTCTTGATTCGCTGCGGCAGCCCGAGCCGCCGCCAGAGATTGCCCAGGTTGTAGGCCAGCACGCTTCACTGCAAGCGCACCTCGTTCGCCCGGAAGCGATGGCACGACAGCCGCGTCCAGTGCGTCGCTTGCTTACCTTCTTTGATCCACTGCTCCGCCGTGCCGCGCTGGTTGTAGAAACGCACCACCGACCGGCTTGGCAAGCTCATGTTCGTCACGATAAAACCGACGCGCGCGAACAGCTCGCCCTGGTGGTGCTCGACCTTGGCGACAACTCGTCTCGGCTTCTTCCAGCTCTCCGCCTGATAGCGAAAGCTCTTGTAGCGCACTAGCGGCTTGCGGCCGGGCCTCCCCGGCGGACGAAACAGGATGTCTTCGATCTCTAACTCCAAGCTCCTGTTGGCCGGAATGCGGATGGCGTAGTCCGCGCCGCGCTCCTCCAGTGCTTCGTAGATCTCGGGCTTGGCGAAGGCGGCATCGGCGCGAAAGGTGACCTGTTTGCCTTCGGCCAGTTGGCGCTCGATCTCCGGCAACAATAGCTCATCCCAGTCCTCGGCGCTGTGCACGTTGCCGGGACGCAGCTTGGCAGCGAGGCAATCACCATGACCGTTGAACAAAAGCAACGGGTGGTAGCAGACCGACTCGAAGTGTCCGTTGTAGGCGCTGCCTTCCTGTTGGCCATGGACCGGACTCTCGGTGGAGTCCATGTCCAGAACGACCCGCGCGGAGTCGTCGAACGCCTCCGCTTGCCCGACCAGCTCTCGGTTCAGCGCCATCAGCCCCAGCAGGTTCTCTTCGCTCGCCAGCATCTCCGTCTCGAAGCCGTGCAGCGTCGAGGTCAAGGCCGCACCGCGATCCCAGATCTTCTGCGAGCCGATCAAGCGAAACGTCGGGTCAGCCGCCACGCGGACGGCGTCGTTGACGTCCTCGTAGCCTGCCAAGCGGCTGTAGATCGACTGCCGCAACAGATCAGCGAGCGTGAACTGCTTGTTTGTGCCGTGCCGGGAGTCGCTGAGATGCTCGTCAATCAGTTCTCCGAGACCGAGCCGTTCGTCCAGTTCGCGAACCAAAATCAGGCCACCGTCGGAAGTGACGTGCGATCCCTGGAAATCGACTTTGAGAAGTCCATTGAAAGTTAGCTGGAATGGCTTGGTTTGTTTTTCACCCATTGGGTGTTGGCCTCCATGGCGTCCTCATCGGGCTCTAGCCCCTATGAATAAAGACGCTGAAGGCCGCTGGAAGGTCGGGAGGCCTGAATCAAATTGGAAATGCGGGTTAAGATGCCAAAAGTAATTAGTTGGGAACGGGCACACGATTCGCGCTTTCGACGGAATTTTGAACTATACTCCGCGCACGGCCTGAGTGAGGAGTACGATCCCGCGCATCCTCTCGCGTTTGAACAAAGTCTATTTACGAGCCCAGGCACGTCCACAAAGACTGGCATGTCCGCGCATCGAGCGTGGATCGAAAGCTATCGGCTTAGCACGATCGCCTCCAGCGACGACCATCGCACTCAACCTGGACAGCCACATTACGGGTTGACCGCCGTCCGTGGCAAGACCCTCTCTCGGGAAGGTATCTTTGATGCCCTGTTCGAGCGCCAAACATATGCAACGACAGGCGAGCGCATCCTGTTGAAGTTTGAGATCAATGGAGTCGAGATAGGTGGTCACGTAAAGGCGCCAAGCGCAGTCAATTTGGCTGTGCGCGCGATCGGAACGGATATTATTGATACGGTCGAGGTGCTTCGCCACGTGGAAGGCAGGCCAGGATTCGTGGTTGTGCGGAGACTGTCCCCGGCCAAGGAAGTTGTCAGCGTCAACCTGACTGACGACTCGCCCATCAATGATGCCATCTACTACGTTCGTCTCCGCCAGCGCCACCTGGTCCGCGGTCGTGTCGCCATGGCATGGTCTTCTCCAATATGGGCGAGTGCAAGATGAATCGCGTCGGTCCGGTTACTAGAAACCTGATACAAAGTGGTCGCTTGAGGGAGCGGGCCCGGAAGCTGAGAAAGATTGGAGGGTACGGTGCGCTGAAGCCTCTGCGGCAACAAAAGGCGTTCCGCTCCCTCGTGCGCTCGCTACACCAACAGGACTGGGTCGTTTACGCCAAGCCGCCCTTCGGCGGGCCGCGCTACGTTCTCAACTACTTGGCACGATACACCCACCGCGTCGCGATCTCGAATCACCGCTTGGTCGCTTTCGCCGATGGCAAGGTCACCTTTCGCTGGAAGGATTACGCTCACGGCAACAAGCGACGATTGATGACGCTGACGGCCGAAGAGTTCTTGCGGCGGTTCCTACAGCACGTGCTGCTGACCCGATGCAAGGCCGAGGATCGAATGGACGAGGGTTAGGCTACTTCTTCTTGCTATTGCGGGCCGCCTTCTGCTTTGCAGCCCAATACGCCTTCATGCGCTTCAGGTAGCTCAGACCATCCTGCCGGCAATGCTTCAACCGTCCTGCGAATGGAGCCGCTACCGGGCGAGCGTCAAGTTACAATAACCAAAGAGCATCCCGCTCACCGTGTTTGGAGGCCGTCGATGGCTTGTGAATTGCGAGAGTCGCGCGGGCGTCAAGTAGGGCTGCGGTCAACAGCAGTCGCGCGCGCCGTGTGTTTGTTGGCTTGTTGGACCGTAGCGCTCTTGGCCGCGCCGCCAAAGGCCACCACTTCGATTGACTACAACCGCCAGATTCGCCCCATCTTTTCGGAAAATTGCTATGCCTGCCACGGACCCGACGAAAACAAGCGCATGGCGGGCTTACGGCTGGACCATAAAGAGAGTGCGCTGGCGAAACTCCCCTCCGGCAAATCCGCCATTGTGCCCGGTGACCCCTCCCGCAGTGAACTGATTGCCCGGATCGCCGCGGAAAGCGGCGCACTCCGTATGCCGCCCGCCTTCACCGGCAAGAGCTTGACAGAAGAAGAGACTGATTTGATCCGCGAGTGGATCAGTCAAGGGGCCAAGTGGCAGACCCATTGGTCCTATATTCCGCCCCAGCGCCCTGATCTCCCGAGCCTGAGCCGAAGTGATTGGGCGCGGAACGAAATTGATCACTTCATCCTCGCTCGCCTAGAAAAAGAGGGGCTGGAACCTTCGCCGCGAGCGGAGAAGAGCACCTTGATCCGTCGCCTGAGCCTTGACCTCGTCGGCTTGCCGCCGACCCCGGCGGAAGTGGACGCTTTTCTCGGTGACGACAGTCCCCAAGCGTATGAAAAACTGGTGGACCGCCTGCTGGCCGCGGCCCAATATGGGGAGAGAATGGCGCAGCACTGGCTGGACCTCGCCCGCTACGCCGATTCCGACGGCCACCACAGAGATCAAGAACGCAAGATGTGGCCCTACCGAGACTGGGTCATCGATGCGTTCAATCAGAACAAGCCCTTTGACGAGTTCACCGTCGAGCAGCTTGCCGGCGACCTGCTGCCGCACCCAACGTTGGAGCAAAGGATCGCCACCGGTTTTAACCGTAATCACACGACCAGCACCGAGGGTGGTGCGGACCCGGAAGAGTACATCACCAAGTACGTGATCGATCGGGTGAACACGACCGCGACCGTTTGGCTCGGGTCAACTCTCGGCTGTGCCGAGTGCCACGATCACAAGTACGATCCGTTCAAGCAGCGAGAGTATTATCAGTTCTACGATTTCTTCAACAGGCTGCCCGAAAGGGGTTTAGTGGCCGACCCGGCGCCGCCCTATATTCGACTGCCGTCGCCGGAGCAAAGCGCCGAGGTCGCCAGGCTTAGCGGTGAGATCGAATCCGTCGAATCCAAGCGGGCGGCTCTGCTTGAAACCACGAACTTTGCTCTGGAAGCGGCACAGAAACAGTGGCAGCAGCGGGTGATCGAAGAGGCCGCCGCGAAGTCGCTCGTGATCAGCGACTGGTACTCGATCGGGCCGTTTGTCGACGCTTCGAGTTCAGAGGCTTTCGCCACGGAGTTCCCGCCCGAGCATGAAATCAACCTGGGCAAGAGTTATCGCAACGGCGAGCTTTTTTGGAGACAGCAGCCCTCCTGGGAAGACAGCGTCTTCCGACAGCTTGTCGGAGACAATGCGGCATTCTATCTCTATCGCACCCTCCAGACCGAAACCCCGCGGGAGTTGACCCTGTTTATCGGTGCCGAGGACCTCAGCCGCGTGACGCTAGCCAACGTCAACGGCGGCGAGAAGCTTTGGGTCAACGGCGAGCTGATGCTGTCGGAAGAGTTCCCCGGCTGTACTCCTTCCTTTGGGAAGGAGCTGACGGTCAAGCTCAAACCCGGCCAAAACGAGATTCTGCTAAAGGTGGTCAACCGCGCCGAACGGTTCAGGTTCTACTTTTCAACCGAAATGTCGTGGGATGACGAAACCACGAGGAAGATCAAGAAAATCTTCGCATCGTCCCCCGCCGGGTGGACCCGCGAACAGAAAAGAGAAGTGAAGTGGTATTTCCGTGAGCAGCGCTCGCCGGCGATCCGACGATTGTCCAACAAGCTCAAGGGGCTTCGTGAGGCTCTGGCCGAGCTCAACCGCGAGATTCCGGCCATGCGAGTCATGGAGGATATGGAAGACCCCCGGCCCACGCACGTGCTGGTTCGGGGGGATTATCGCAACCGAGGAGAGCGAGTCAACGCCGGCACGCCGGCGTTTCTGCCGCCGTTGCCGGATGGGGAGCAGCCCAACCGGCTGACGCTGGCTACATGGCTCGTCGACCCGAATCATCCTCTCGTCAGCCGTGTCGCTGTCAATCGTTTTTGGCAGCTTTTCTTCGGCGCGGGCCTAGTGAAGACGGCCAACGAATTCGGCTCGCAGGGCGAGTTGCCGTCCCATCCCGAACTGCTGGACTGGTTGGCCACGGAGTTTGTCGAAAGCGGCTGGGACGTTAAGGCGACGATCAAGAGGATCGTGACGTCCGCCGCCTACCAACAGTCTTCCCAAGTGAGCGACGATCTGCTGGCCAAAGACCCCCGCAACCGCTTGTTGGCGAGAGGCCCTCGGCAGCGACTGCCGGCCGAGGTGATCCGGGACAACGCGCTGGCCATCAGTGGCTTGCTCGACCGAGAGCGCAAGCCCGGCGGACCGAGCGTTTTCCCCTACCAGCCGCCCGGCTTGTGGGAGGAAAAAGCGTTCGACTGCCAGGAATCCTACGTCCCCAGCGAGGGAGCGGATCTCTACCGCCGGAGTCTCTACACCTTTTGGAAGCGTTCGGTGCCCAATCCTATATTCGCCACCTTCGATGCGCCGGACCGCGAAGTTTGCATGGTGGAACGAGAAATCACCGTCACTCCGCTGCAGGCGTTTGTCACGCTCAATGAAGACACCTACGTCGAGGCGGCCCGCAATTTCGCGCAGCGCATCCTGCGCGAGGGCGGCGGGAGCGATCGCGATCGGATCGCCTACGCGTATAAGCTCGCTCTGGCCCGCATGCCGGACGAAAAAGAAGCCGGGGTTCTCGAGGGCGTCTACCGCGACATGTTGACGGGCTACCAGCAGGACGAGGAAGCCGCGCATCAACTGCTTAGCGTAGGGGAGTCCGAGAAAGCGGAAAACCTGGATACCGTCCGCTTGGCCGCTTGGACCGGCGTGGCGAGCGTGATCCTCAACCTGGACGAGACGATCACCAAGGAGTAAGGCTATGGGTTACCTCGAAGAGTTTACTCGCGACATGACGCGGCGCTATTTCTTCAGCCGCTCATCGAGGGGGATCGGCGTCATGGCGCTGGCGTCGCTGTTGAATAGGGACCTGTCGGCAGGCGCCAAGTCCTCGACGCAGTCACGCGGCGTCGTCAACCCGCTGCATTTTGCACCGAAGGCGAAGCGCATTATTTACCTGTTTCAGTCCGGCGCGCCCTCGCAGCTCGATTTGTTTGACCACAAACCTAGACTCGACGAGTTGAGCGGCCGACCCATGCCGGAGAGTTTCACCAAGGGGCAGCGAATCGCGCAGCTGAGGGGCCAAGAGCTGATTTGCATGGGATCGAAGTTCAAGTTTCAGCGGCACGGGCAGTCGGGCGCTGAGCTATCGGAGCTTCTGCCCCACACCGCCAAGATCGTCGATGACATCGCCATCATCCGCTCCGTGCACACGGACGCCATCAATCATGACCCGGCGGTGACGTTAATCCAGACGGGCGGCCAGCAGCCCGGCAGGCCGACCATGGGCGCCTGGCTCTCCTACGGCCTGGGTAGCGAGAATGACCAGTTGCCGGCCTTCGTCGTCCTCACCTCCGGCGGCAGTACCGGACAGCCGCTACTGTCGCGCTATTGGGGAAGCGGCTTTTTGCCCAGCACGCACCAAGGCGTCGAGTTTCGCTCGACGGGCGACCCGATTCTGTTCGTCTCAAACCCTCCGGGAATCAACGCCAAAACCCGACGGCGATTGCTCGACGGCATCCGCGATCTCAATCAGCACAGGCTCGATACGGTCGGCGACCCGGAAATCATGACGCGCATCCGCTCGTATGAGATGGCGTTCCGTATGCAAACCAGCGTGCCGGAATTGACCGACCTCAGCGAGGAACCCCCCGAGGTGCTCGAGCGATATGGAGCCGAGCCGGGCAAGGCCTCTTTCGCCGGCAACTGCCTGTTGGCGCGCAGATTGGCGGAGCGCGACGTCCGCTTCATTCAGCTTTATCACCGCGGCTGGGATCACCACAGCAACCTGCCGACTGATCTTTCCCGGCAGTGCCTCCAAACGGACCGGGCTTCCGCGGCTCTGATCCAGGACCTCAAGGATCGCGGTATGCTCGATGACACCTTGGTGATTTGGGCCGGCGAGTTCGGTCGCACGCCGATGAACCAAGGAAGCACGGCCGACGGGAACTACGGTCGCGACCATCATATGAAAGCCTTCGCGATCTGGATGGCCGGAGGCGGCATCAAGCCCGGCGTAACGATCGGCGCGACCGACGAGCTAGGCTACAACCTCGTGGAAGACCCCGTGCACACTAATGATTTTCAGGCCACGATCCTGCACTGCATGGGCATCGACCACGAGAAACTGACCTACCGCTTTCAGGGCAGAGACTTCCGCCTCACCGACGTGGGCGGCCAGGTGATCGAAAAGGCGTTGGCGTAGCGATGGGCCGCTGCCACTAGCCCGCATTCCTCACCACCTGACGGCCGAAGCACGCGATAGGCCCGCCATTACGTCGTTGCGCTTGCTCGCCGTGCTCAACGTACTTTCCCGGTCGGACGCTGAACGGAAGTCGCTGCTTATTTCGGTAGCAGCAAGATACGAGCGGGCCAGGCTGCACCCGCAAAAGTACGCCTCCGCTCGCCGAGCGGCGCGCGCCTTGTACTGACGGGCCTCTCACGCAGTTCGTCTCTCCACGTGGTGAGAAATGGTGGCTGGGGACAGTCAGCCAATTTCGCGTCCGAATGCGCCCGTAAGTTGTTGATTCTTTGAAGGCGCGAAATTGGTGACAGTCCCCGCCCCGAGCGCTACGCGTATTTTGCGCCGGAAATCGGCTAGTGGTGGTTTTGGAGCCGAAAACCAGTATGGTCTTCCCCTCCGTAGACCCGGAGGGGCAAACAGAAGCAAGTTTGGCGTCCCCAGCGGGATTTGAACCCGCGTTGCCGCCGTGAAAGGGCGGTGTCCTAGGCCAGGCTAGACGATGGGGACGTTCGTTAGGAGGGTAGCGGTTCGCTGTGACAACGGCCTTCTCCAAGTGTATCGGGCGCTTCGCGGAAGCGTCAAATGGCCTGCCGGCGGCTCGATACGTTCAACCACGCCGGGAAGATCAGGTTCCACTGCGCCTGCGAGATGCGGATCTCAACCGCTTCAAGCGTGCGGGCCGCCCGTGATTGTCGCCGACACAAATCTGATCGCCTACCTGCTCCTTGAAGGCCACCGCACGCGGCGGGCGGAAACAGCGTTTGAACGCGACTCGGCGTGGGCAGCCCCGCTCCCGTGGCGTTCGGAGTTCCGAAACATCCTGGCCTACTACTACCGTCGCGGATCGCTGTCCTACGGCCAATCCGTCCAGGTCTGCCAGAGAGCCGAGATCCTCATGAAGGGTCAGGAGTACGCGGTCGCTTCCGTTTCCGTGCTGGCGCTCGCTGCGCAGTCGAAGTGTTCGGCCTACGACTGCGAATTTGTTGCTTTGGCGAAGGATCTTGGCGTACCACTCGTGACGTCGGACCGAGTGATTCTCAAGGAGTTTCCATCGATCGCTGTTTCCCTAGACGCCTTTGCCGGCTGAGGCAGGTGATTCCTTGTCGGAGGCGCCGGCACGGTGAATCATCCTTGATTCCCGAACCCAAATTTCTACCAGCCGGCCGCCAGCCCGTCTTTGCGCGGATCGCTTCCGCCGAGTAACAGCCCGCGCTCCCAATCGATCTCGATCCCTTGGTAGCCCCCGAAACCAACGTCCGTCGACGTCATCGCGTGGCCCATGTCCTTGAGCTGAGCGGCGACGGAAGCGGGGATGCCGGACTCCACGGCCACACCCGCCGCGCTGTCGTGGCGGACGCGCGGCTCGGCCCCGGCCTGTTGCACATCCATCCCGAACTCGATCATGTTGAGCAGCACTTGGACATGGCCCTGAGGCTGCATGTGTCCGCCCATGACGCCGAACGAGAAGCACGGCTTGTCGTCTTTGTAAACCATCGCTGGAATGATCGTATGGTAAGGGCGTTTGCGGCCCTCGATACGGTTGGGGTGCTCGGGATCAAGAGAAAATAACGCCCCGCGATTTTGCAGGAGAATTCCGGTACCGGGGACGACGACGCCGGAACCGAATCCCATGAACAAGCTGTTGATAAAGGAAACAGCGTTGCGCTCGCCGTCGACAGCCGAGAGATAAACCGTATCGCCCGCGGGCGGAAGCCACTGTACCGAACCGCTGATTCCACTGGCCGGATCCTCCGCCACGCTTTTTGGATCAATGCGCCGGCGCTGCTTCTCGGCGTAGCCTTGGGAGGTAATCTTGGCGACCGGCAATTCCACCCGCGCCGGATCAGCCAGCCAAGCCGCGAGGTCGGCGAAGGCCAACTTTTTGGCCTCGATCAGGAGATGGAGATATTCGGCTGAGTTGTGGCCTAACTCCGACAACTCGAAACCCTCGAGAATATTCAGCATCTCGAGCGCGGCCATCCCCTGGCCATTCGGCGGCAGCTCGTAGACTCGATAGCCCTGGTAAGTCGTGCTGATGGGCTCGACCCATTCGGAGCGCTGGTAGGCCATGTCCTCCATCGTGAGCGGCCATCCAAGGCTGTTGAGGCAAGCCACGATCTTCTCCGCGATTTCCCCTTGATAGAAAGCGTCGCGACCGTCTTCGGCGACTTGTCGCAGAGTTTCTCCCAACGACCGGTTGACGAAGACTTCACCGTGGGCCGGCGCCCGCCCACCGCGATAGTAAGCTCGCGCGAACTCCGGGTTGTCCGCGTAGCCCGCCCCATGGCCAGTCCAATCTTTGGCAATGACTTCCGTTACGGCGAATCCGTTTTCGGCGTATTCGATGGCCGGCGCCAAGACGTCCTTTAGGGTCATCGAGCCGTAGCGCTCCAGCAAATTCGCCCAACCGTCGACAGCTCCCGGAACGGTGACGGGGAAAGGCCCCTGGGTAGGAATGGCCGCTAAGCCCCGTTTCGCGAAAAACGCGCAGTCTACTGCGCGCGGGGCAAAGCCGCTTCCATTGAGGCCGACCAGCTCACCCGTTTCCGCTATATGAACTAAGGCGAACATGTCGCCGCCCGGTCCCGTACTCATAGGCTCGACCACGGCCAAGACGGCGGCCGTCGCTACCGCGGCATCGACTGCGTTTCCGCCCCGCCGCAATATGCGCACCCCGGCCCGCGCGGCCAGAGGCTGGCTGGTTGCGACCATGCCGTTGCGCGCCGTGGCAACACCGCCCGGTCGGCGGCCGTGATCAGGTTCTTGCTCCGCCATCAGCAACACACTCCCCGCGTGACCCTGCATGAACAACTCAGCGGGTCCAAGGTCGGCACTACATTGTATCCGGCCATGCCACGACCTGTGCCGGCGGGTGGAAGCGAACGACTCGTCCTCTACGACCGGCGTCAGAAGAACGAAAAATCATCTCCACATTTATGTCGTGCACCTTGTAAAAGCCTGTCCTTGCTGTGAGAAACGCTATAGGATATAAGTAACCGGAGTCGGCCCGCGAGAGTCCAACATCGTGGGGAGGGTCTGGGAACCTCGACCGGAACCAGGGGGGGAACCATGATGCGCCGGCGATCGAGCGTAAAGTTGTCGTTTCTTCTCACAGCCTTCTTGCTGTTGGGCGCGGCGCACCAGGCGTTTCCTCAAAAAGCCGGGCCACTCTCGAAAGGACCGCGGCGCGCACCCGGGGCCGCCGCTCCCCGCACTTCCGACCCGGAAGAGCTGGCGCCGATCAAAGGGCGAACCCGACAGGAAATCCCCGAGGATGTGCCCCTGTTCACCGCCGACACGAACGTCGTGCAAGTAGACGTCGCTGTCGTCACGAAGAACGGCCACCCGATTCCGAATATTCCCCAGGGCAACTTTCGAGTTCTCGAGGACGGAGTGCCTCAAAAGGTCCTCTCTTTTGGCCACTCCGAGGGGCCGATGACCGTCGCCTTGGTCATCGAATTCAGCAGCCTCTACCAGCGTTTTTGGAGTGAAAGCTGGTATCAGACCCTGCAAGCAGCTTACGGCTTCGTCGAGACGCTAAAGCCCGAGGACTGGGTCGCGGTCGTGACCTATGACCTGCGGCCGGAAATCCTCAGCGACTTCACACAGAACCGGAGCGAGACCCATGACGCGATGAGGCGGCTGCGCATCGCGGGATTCTCGGAAGCGAACCTGTATGACGCGCTGACCGACACGATCACGCGTATGAAAGACATCGAGGGACGCAAGGCGATCGTGCTGATCTCCTCCGGCGTCGACACCTTCAGCAAGCAGACCTACGGCCAGGCGCGGCGCATCATACAGGACGGTGACGTGACCATCTACGCCATCGGCTTAATGCAGACCTTGCGGATCTATTACGACTCCCGCGGGGCTATGGGACCGCTGCAGCGCATGGACTTTCTACAGGCCGACAACCAGCTGAGAACCTTCTCGCGAGAGACCGGCGGCATGTCTTTCTTCCCGCGCTTCTACGGGGAGTTTCCTACCATCTTCCGAAATATCCACATTTCCATGCGCCAGCAGTACTCGATGACCTATCAGCCGACGAACACGAAGCGCGACGGCAAGTGGCGCAAGATCGAAGTGCGCTTGGTCAATCCCAAAAACAACAAGCCGTTGCGGGTAACGAACCAGAAGGGCAAGTCCCTCAAGTACCGGATCATGGCCAAGCGCGGCTATACGGCTCCTCGAGAAGTGGACTAGCCGTCTTTGCGTCCAGCTCGCAATCCCAAGGAGCAATTCGATCATCCTTGGCCGCTAAGTACTCCATTTCATAAATACACTCACGTTTCGGGCGAGTGCGGGCGGGCACAGCATGCTGTGCCCCTACAGATCTGTTGGGTGCCTGGAAACGCAGGGGCGCGGCTAATGACTGTCGGACTCTGTGGCGGCGTCTGCTACCGACCTAAGCGCCTCCACGTGTTTGGCCGCCGCCAGGCCGAGTCCCTCTAGGTCGTAGCCGCCCTCGAGGACGGATACCAGCCGTCCCGCCGAGTGTCTGTCGGCCAGCTCGAGTAATAGCTCGGTCAAGTCGGCAAAGTCTTGATCCGTTAAGGTGAACTGGCCCAGGGGATCTCCCAAACGCGAATCGAATCCGGCCGATACGAGGATTAAATCGGGCTTGAATTCGTTGGCCGCTGGTAGAAGCTTGGTTTGGAACGCGCCCAGGATTTCGTTTCGGCCCGCGCCGGCCGGGAAGGGGGCATTCATGGTGGTCCCTTGGCCCGGACCGTCGCCCGTTTCCCACTCCTTGCCCGTGCCGGGATACCAGGGCGCCTGGTGGGTGCTGAAGAACAGTACCGAACCGTTCTGGTAGAAGATGTCCTGCGTTCCGTTGCCGTGGTGGACGTCCCAATCGGCGATCAGCACCCTCTCGAGATTGTGCCGCTGCTGCGCGTAGCGGGCGGCGACGGCGATGTTGTTGAAGATGCAGAAGCCCATCCCGCGATCGGGCGTTGCGTGATGTCCCGGTGGGCGCACCACACAGAAAGCGTTTGCGGCCCGTCCCTCGACGACGGCGTCAACAGCTTGGAGCACGCCTCCCACGGCTTCCCGTGCAACGTCGTAGGATTTCCCGCTGATCACGGTGTCGCCCGTACTCAGCACGCGAGCAGCGGCGGCGACGTCGCGCTTGACGGTTTCCAAGTACTCAGGGGTATGGCAAAGGAGGATTTCTTCCTCGCTCGCGGTGCGGCGATCGATCTTTAACAAATTCTGCAGCAGTCCCGCTTCCTCGATCGCTCGGAGCACGGCGTCGTAGCGTCCCGGCTGCTCGGGGTGTCGCGCGCCCGTCAGGTGTTGTTTGTAAATCGGGTCAGCGAGCAGCGCCGTCGGTTGCCTCTTTGGTCTCCTGGGATCTTTACGCGCGCGTTCATTCTCTGAGCTGCTGCCGGGTGAAGCCATCGAATTACCCGCGGTCTGACAAAACAAGGCCGTTGTTAGAGCAACGGACAGCGACAGGATTTGACGCCGTTCCACCGCCTGCGCTGAGACGTCTTGTGCCATCTATGAGCAGCGCCTCATGGCGAACTCCTCGACCGTGCACCGCGGCCGGCAAGCGGCCGCACTTCACAGTTCGCACTTATTGATGTTCGCGAAATACAGTGTAGGGGCGCAGCGTGCTGCGCCCGCTCTGGCAAGGCATTTGCTGTGTCCGAAAACAACACTATATTCTGCGGGTATCAATAGTTCATCGTTTACGACCGCCCGCCGGCAGCGGCAACCTTCCCCTGATTGATTCGACAAACGTTGTGAAAGAATATCACCTAGCAGCCCGTGGTAGAAGTGAAGGTCGCGAAAAATCGGGTACAGCCAGCCAATTCGCTTCAGGTTAAGTGCTTTTCCCGAGGGCTATGACAGGGAGCGAATTGGTGGCAGTCCCCATTTTTAGCCCATGTTTCACTATTGCCACGGGCTGCTAAGGCGCTGAAGACGAGTAGCCCGCCTACGGCCCCCCGTTGGAGAAAAGCGGGCTAGCCGCTGTTCGGCGTGAAGGTGATCTCGCGTAGGGCGATTTGATCGCGGCCGGGAACATGGAAACCGAACCGGCCACGGGTAAATTCGGCGCCGGAGTGCTTCCACTCGTCGAGAACAACCGAGCGGCCGTTTTGTTCCGCTCGCTGAACAATCGAGTCGCCGCTGACTTCGATACGGACGGTGAGAAACTCGTTGCGATGCAGGGTGTGACGAAGCTTGACGGGCGTGGACCTTTCCCCTTTCCGAACCTCGATGCGGTGGAAGAAGCTCTTTCCGAGTTGATAGAGCAAATAATTTCTCTCGTCCCGGTAATTCACGACCCACTCCAGCCGACGGCCCTTTTTCAAGATGGCGGTGAACACGTAAGTTCCGGGCCCGGGTTTGATGGGCGCCAGAACGAACTTCCCTCCGCAGCGGACCAGCAGTCGCCCTTCGCGCATCCAGCCCGGGCTGTTTCCCCAGTCTTCCAGGACAGAGACGGGTCCCCGCCTTAGCGACTCGTCGAGCTCCATAAGCAGGCTCACTGTCTTGGATTGACCAGGGTCGACCCGGGCCATCGCGGCGTAGTCTCGATACCCGACCGCGCTGGCCGCGACCGTGTAAGTTCCAGGCGATAACGAGAGCGTCCTGTCGGAAATGGTGCGCGCCGAGGTCTCCCCGTCGCGGCGGAGGGTCAGTGCGACATTCAAATCGAGCGGGACGACGTTAATCCGCAACGTTCCCCGCTCTTGCTTGAGTGCGCCGTCGATTTCAACCGTCGCTCCAGCCGTGAAATCTCGTGCCACACCCTTGGCCAGATAATGGTTGTGCCGAAGGACAATCTCATGGTCGCCGGGCGTCACTCCCGAGGACGTGAAGGTTCCGTTGGAGGAAATGCGTCCGAGTTCTCGACCGTCCAGCAGCACCTCGGCGCCCGGCGGCCCACCGTAGACTCGCAAGGAAGCGGTCTGTGGTGGTCGGGCCATCGAGAAACTCAAACGAATCTGCTCACCCTTCCGAACGTCCGCGACCTGCTCCGCGGGCGCTACGAAACCCGCCTTTTCGACACGAACCTTGTACCTCTTGGGATAGAGATAGATCAGCAGGCGGCCCCTGCGAGTTTCGCGGCGGTACTTTTCCCCGTTCAAGAAGATGCTGGCCCCATCCTCCCCGGTCGAGATCCGCAAGGAACCGACCGGACGATCGGACTTCAGGAACGCTGCCAAAAAGGGCCGCTCTCCGCGGTCGAACACGACCGTTCGCTCACGCCGGCCAGCGCCGAGCGTCAGCTCATGCTCTCCGTTCCCAAGATCATTCAACTCGGCTCCCTCGACGCCGATCTCTCCCAGCGGCTCTCCGTTCAAGCGCGCCTCTATGATTTTCTCGCTGGTGTGCACGCGAGCTTGGCGGCCCAGGCCGCTGATGACGGTCGCCTTCAGATTTCGAGTGTCGAGCGGACCGAGGATCTTGGCCGCGGCCCCCGGGCTGGAGGCAAACCTGATCTCCGCGCGGGATCCATCTCCCGCCACAGCGAGGATATGTTCACCGGGTTCGAGAGAATTCAACTCCACCTCCAGCTGCCCGTCGTCCAACTCGCCGAGCAATTCACCGTCCAGCGAGACCTCTCCGCGGGCAAGGTCAGACGAGAGCTGTAGGATAAGCGCCTGCGGAGACAAACTCAGTAGGATCGGCTCCGTCTGCTGCGAGGTTTGCTCGTCCACGTCGAAGAAACGAGTTGCAGTATCGTATCCAAGCAATTCCGCGTCCGCTCGGTATGTGCCTTTCTCCAATTCAAGTTGGCAAGTCGACGTTCCGCACATCTGCCCATCAATGGTGATGGTTGCTTCGGGAGGGTCGGCTTGGACGATCACGGGAAAGATCGGCGGAGCAACCGCGGCCTCGGGCGGCGGCTGGGAATCCGGACCCCAGATCCCCGGCACGGCAACCATCACGGTGAGGGTGATGAGGATGCCCGCCAGCGCCGGCAGGAGCCAACCCTGATGCGCCCGCAGACGCTGGGGAACAAGCGGGCGCCAGGCGGTCACGCAAATAGGCGGCAAGTTGGCTGAGCTTGGGTTCCAGCTTGTCCTTGAGTTCCTCGACTCGTCGGCGAAGGCTGTCGACTTTCCCGGGGATTTTGGAGGAAGGCCGGCCGCGCGATGGCTCAGGCTTTTTCCGCAGGCTGGCCTTGAGATCGAGGAGCCGCTGGTCCGTGGAATAGGAAGCCAGTCCTTGTTCTACAACAGCGATGGCGCCCGCACGGTCTCCTTGACCTTGCAAGCGATGGGCCTGGGTGAGGCACCAGCAGATAAATTCCTCGCGTTTGTGTCCAATGCGTTCGAGCAGGGCCTGCGCCCTTTCGTGGCTCGGGTCTAGCCGTAACGCTTCCTGCACGTGCTGGTCGGCAGCCCCCCAGTGGGAGTCGATCACTTTCTCAGCAGCATCGAGCAGGCAGGCGGTTAGCGCGCGACGAACGTGTTGGTTTGCTTCGTCGATCCGGTGAGCCTGCGACAAGAGTGCGAGGCCTTCCTCTTCGCTGCCTTCGGCACACAACTTCCGTCCGCGGCACAAACGATCAAGCGCCTGCTCGGCTTGGCGAAGATCGTTGTCTTCGGGATGCTCGGCCAGCGCATCACGAGCCACGTCGAGGGCGCCCTCCTCGTCGCCCGTGGAAAGCCGGGAATCAATCTGTTCCCGCCAGCGCGACCTGTCGGCCTGATCGATCTCTCGGTATTGGGCTTCGACCCAGTCCTCGAGATTGGTAAAAGGATCCAGGACTTCGGTGACGACGTAGGGAGATTCCGAAGACCGGACAACGTCAAGAATAGGCAGCAGGCCGGAAGCCGGCGGGTTTGTGACCAAGAAGCTGACTTTTTCGAGGAGTGAATCGCGCACCGCGGGGTCCTCGTCGAACAGGTGCAGGAACACGACTCGATTCGAGGCAAGTTGTTTCGCCTCGAACGTTTTTGCCCCGCCGTGGCAAATCAGCCGAACCAGCTCGTATTGACTGTAAAAACTCATCGGGAAGTTCGATCCAGCAGCCCAGAGTAATCATTACATTGGCCATGAGACGGTTCAATAGATCCATCCGCTTAAAAACCGGCGAAAATCATCAAGGAAGCACTAGGGCGCATTACTTAGAATCATTCTCGTCGCGGGGGAGATTTCGAGGACAGGAGTCTATATTTCTCCGCTTCTTGTGAACAGCGGGTCGGGCATGCAGGTCCTGACAAGCCTGCGACTTCAGCTTGCGAGTGCCCCAGCCCGTGTCCGAGGTAGGCAGCGGGCGGATGGCCCGCCGGTGGCAATCGAGGCGCCTTCAGTCTTGGGAAGCCGAGCCCGCGGTCGCGGTTGTTTCTACTCGTGCCCGGTGCCACAGTCCCACCAGAATCAGGAAAGTGGCTAGGACCAGGTGGAAGAAGATCGGTATCGTTCCGCCCAGCCGCGCCCTCGCGAAAAATCGATGCACACCTTGGCATAGACGACGATGATCACGACTTGGGACAGCAGCAAATAGGGGTACCCCAACAAACCCGACATCCAAGCCTCCATGAGAGGCAGCCAGCGTACGTCCGCGAAAGCCACCAGCGCTTGCCCGACCACTCGGCCCACAAAGGCGATCAGGAGCAGCCACAAGAGGGGAGCGAGTTTTCCCGGTGAAGCGTGTGTGCCCTTCATTTAGCTAATAAGGGGGTATCCACTTGCTTGGACCATACGCTACATGTTGTGGTCGGACCTCGCACTCCCTCCCACGAGCTGACGGTACGGCACGGGATCGACTTGTACGGCGTTCTGAAGCAGGCGGTAGAACAGCAGTCCACGCGCCCGTGAACGCCGGCGATTGAAGCGGAATGTGAATTCATCGAGGTAGTAGTCCAAATGCTTCTCGCTCACCGCTCCTTGATGTGTCCCCAGCAGCCACCGCTTTAGAAGCGAAGCCACGCGATGCACACGGGGCATCAGTTTGTGCGCCGGGTCGTCGCTTGGGCTGAGAATGGTGACCTGGTGAGTGTAGCCCTTCTTGGCGATGTTGTTGTAGCCTTTCCATCCATCCGTGTGAACCACCGCCCCAGGGCGGACCGATTCTTCAATGCATGGGTGCAGACTCTGGCTCGAGGCGTCGGGCACCCGTCGCAACCGGATGCGGCCGATTCCTCGCCCGTCCTGCTCGGCCGCGACGACAACGATCGCCTTATCTTCGGCTTGTCGGCCGCGGACGCCTTCTTCCTCTCCACCGACGTAGGTTTCATCCACCTCCACACAGCCGTTAAGCCGATCCCGGCCGGGCCGGACCATGGCACGCCGCAGCTTGTGGAGCCAACTCCAAGCTGTCTGGTAGCTGCCCAGGCCGAGCACCTGTTGAAGCCCCAACGCACTCCCTCCGGATTTCTGGCTGGTCAGGTACCACATGGCCTGAAACCACACTCGCAGGGGCTTTTGCGTCCGTTCAAAAATCGTCCCCGCCGTCAGGGAGGTTCGGCGCCGACACTTTCTACACTTCAGGTGGCCCGTGTTCGTCAGCCAGGCCTCGCTGCCGACACATTGCGGGCATCGGAAGCTCTGCCGCCACCGAACCCGCCGCAGATACGCCAGACACGCCGCTTCCGAGCAGAACCAATCGTCGAACTCCGGCAGGGTTCTGGGATAGTCAACGCCGCCAATAGGATGCGGTCCGGACTCCTCGGCCATCCCCGCATACTACATCTTGTGGCTGGTCCAAGCAAGTGGATACCCCCTTTTCTCCTTTTTGCGCCGGAAAGTAGCTAGTGTAGTGCCACTAACGGTTCTGGACAATGGCGTGGATTTTGGCGGCGCGCTCGACTTTGGCGAGGATATCTTGTGCCGGAGCTGTCCAGACAAAGGGCTTGAGCGCTTCGCGAGCCACTTCTTCACCTGCTCATGCTTGTGCGTGGAGTAGTTGTCCACGATCAGATGCAGCTCCAGCGCCGGTGGCGTTTCGCGGTCGATCTGGCGTAGGAATTTGAGGAATTCCTGGTGCCGATGTCGCGGCAGACACTCCCCGATCACCTGGCCGTCGAGCACATGGAAGGCGGCGAACAGCGTCGTTGTGCCCTGTCGTTTGAAGTCGTGGGTCATGGTGCCGGCACGACCCTTTTTCAAAGGCAGTCCCCGGCTGGCTGCGGTCTAAGGCCTGGATCTGGCTTTTCTCATCGACGTTGTCCGGTTATTTATGTGGCACTACACTAGCCCTGTTTTGTTTCCAGCAACTTCGTACAGGCGTATAGCGCACCGAGGGTAGGCGTCTTCACGCCGACACGATCGCCTAGCTCAATCACAGCGCCGACGATCGGGTCGACTTCGAGCGGTCTTCCCGCTTCGAGGTCTTGGAGCATCGAGGTTTTGTGATCACTCGCCTGGTCGGCTCCCGCGAGGCGCCGGTCCACCGACACGGTCATCTTGATTCCTAGAGCCGCGGCCACGGCGACGACCTCTTCCATCGCCGCTCGCGCCAGTTTTCGGGTAGGCGGGAATCGAAGCAACCCGCCGAGGGTCGCTCCAGTCAGAGCGCTGATCGGGTTGAAGGCGGCGTTGCCCAGAACCTTGACCCAGATGTCCGAGCGGATGTTCGAGCGAATGGAGGCCTTGAGTCCGCTTGCGGAAAAAGCGTCTGCCAGGCGCCGAACGCGCTCGCTACGAGATCCGTCGGGCTCCCCCAAAAGACAACGACTTCCTTCGATGTGCTCGACCACTCCGGGACTGGCGACGGCGCTCGAGGCATAGACGATCGAGCCGATCACCAGACGCCGGTCGATGTGCGAAGCGATCACCCCGCCCGGGTCGACCGACTCGAGGGGCTCGCTCGCCCAGGGTTGCTCAAGACCGTCGAGATACCACCAGGGAATCCCGTTTTGAGCAGTGACAATGACGGTTTCCTCCCCCAGCAGGGGAGCGAGTTTGGGGACAATTCCGCCTAGACTGTGAGCCTTCACGGCCAAGATCAAAAAATCCACCGGACCGACGGATTCCAGATCGTCGGTGGCGAAGGGTTGGCAGTCGTAATCTCCGAATACTTGGCTGCGAACGGCAAGGCCGTGCTCCCGGATGGCCGCCAGGTGAGGCCCGCGCGCGATCAGGACTACTTCTTCGCCGGAAATGATCAACCTGGAGCCGACCAGGCCGCCGATAGCCCCGGCACCGTAGATGGCGAATTTCATTGTGCTGGTGGGAGATCGAAGCGGGTACGCGGCGGCAACACTTGGAAAACGGAGGCGCCGTATCGCTTCACAGACGTGGCGCACGCATTCTTGCGTGCCGTGTCGCCATTTTGGGCGACATGTTCCGATGGTGTGCCGCCAGGGCGGCTCAAGCGCCGGCAGCGGCCTGCCGAGCGTACACGGCTTCGGCTGCCCGCGCTCCGCCCGCAGCGACGCTGTGCCCGATCCCAGACATGCAACTTTCCAAAGCTTCGAGGAACAGCAGAACGTTGTTGCGCGTCGAGGAAGCGCCCATCAGACCGATTCTTAGGATCTTGCCCGCCAGGGGACCGAACCCGCTCAGAACCTCAATACTGAACTGTTCCATGATGGCTTTGCGCAAGGCTATGTCGTCAACGCCGGCGGGAAGCTTTACGGTGTTGAGACTCCACAAGCGCTGACCCTCGGCAACATGCATCTCAAAGCCCATCGCCTCCAGACCAGCGACCAACGCCAGATGATTCACGCGGTGGCGGGCGAACCGAACCTCCCGCGTTTCGTCCCAGATGATGCGCAATGCTTCACGCAGCGCATACATCATATTGACGGGCGTCGTGTGGTGATAACGCCGGGGTCCCCACCAATACTCGCTGATCAACTTCAAGTCGAGGTACCAGGAAACCGGTGGCGCCTTGCGGGCGTTGAGCCGCTCCACAGCCGCGGGCGAAAGGGTGATGGGAGCCAAACCGGGAGGTGCGCCCAAACACTTTTGAGTCACGCTGTAGGCAATGTCGATACCGTTCTTATCCACCTCGGCGGGCATGCCGCCGAGAGACGTAACGCAGTCGCCGATCACCAGAGCGCCCGCGGAATGAGCGGCATCGCAGATCGCCTTGGCCGGCTGAAAAGCGCCGGTCGAAGTTTCCGCTTGGACGAAGGCCACGACTTGTGGCCGCTCTCGCTCGATGAACCCGGCGGCCTCCTCGTCGCCGAATATTTCGCCCCAGGGCGTTTCGAAACGGATGGTCTCGGCCCCTTGACGCTTGCACATTTCCGTGATGCGGTCCGAGAAAAAACCATTGGCGAATACCGCGGCTTTGCTACCCGGCTCGACAAAGTTTGCTACTGCAGCTTCCATACCGGCTGAGCCGGTACCGGAAATCGCAAGAGTGAACTCGTTTTCCGTTTCGAACACGTACTGTTCGAGGCCTCGGATATCCTCTAAGACTTCGAACGTAGCCGGGTCCATGTAACCGATTGTCGGCGCCGACATCGCCAAGTAGACGCGCGGATCGACCATGCTGGGACCGGCGCCCAGTAAAATGCGTGAAGGTGGTTGGAAATAGGAATACTGTTTCTCTGCCATGGGATTTCGAGGATCAAGGATATCACACCGGGGTTACCCAAAACTTGCTGGGTTCCGCCGTGTCCGCCGTGTCGGTTTGTTGCGCTTGTTCGAGCAACTGTCGAATCTCTTTTCCCAGCCCTTCTCCGGAAAGGGGCCGCCTTGTCGGTTTCGGGGTTCTACCGGTAATGACATCGAAGCTTTTAGGTTCAGCTCACGCGGCAAGGGAACCCGCCCGTTCCGAGTAACCCTCGTTGACACGGTTTTGGCCTTCTGAAATCATGGATTTCAACATGCCGGGGAACAGTCGCAAGTGTACGGTGGGATTGGCGCAGACGACGGCGAGTGAAAACCGTCGAGCGAATCTGGAAAACGCCGTCAACGGAATTCGCGAAGCGGCACGGGCCTCGGCAACAATCGTTTGCCTGCAGGAGATGTTTTCATCGCTTTACTTTTGTCAGGAGGAAAATCCTGACTGGTTCGATACGGCGGAGCCCATTCCGGGTCCGACGACGAAGGTGCTCTGTGAAGTCGCGAAGGAATGCGGCGTGGTGGTTATCGGGTCGCTCTTCGAACGGCGAGCGGCCGGCGTCTACCACAACTCCGCCGTCGTCATCGATGCCGATGGATCGCTTGCCGGCGTCTACCGCAAGATGCACATTCCCGACGATCCTCTCTACTACGAGAAGTACTACTTCACGCCCGGCGATTTGGGGTTTCAGGCCTTCGAAACCAAGTTTGCTCGAGTCGGCGTCCTCGTATGCTGGGACCAGTGGTATCCCGAAGCAGCTCGGCTGACCGCGTTGCGGGGCGCCGAGATTCTCTTCTACCCCAGTGCGATCGGCTGGCATCCGGCCGAGAAAGCCGCGGTCGGCGAACGCCAGCACGCCGCCTGGCAGACGGTGCAGCGGGCGCACGCAATCTCGAACGGCGTGTTTGTGGCTGCCGTGAATCGCGTGGGCCACGAGCGCCCGCTGGCGCGGTCCGCGCAAAGACCGGCCGGCTACGAGGGCATCGAGTTCTGGGGAGGATCTTTCGTTTGCGACCCCTCCGGACAGGTTCTCGGTGAAGCTTCGCGCGACCAAGAAGAGCTGTTGCTCGTCGAATGCGATCTGGGACTGATCGAGGAGACACGCCGCGACTGGCCATTCCTGAGGGACCGCCGCGTCGACGCCTACCAAGAGATCGGCCATCGGTTTCTCGACGAACGGGTCTAGGGCATGCCTGACCACCGCACGCCGCGGGCCCGAGGTTTCCGCATGCCCGCCGAGTGGGAACCGCACGACGCCACCTGGCTTGCCTGGCCGCACAATCGCCAGGATTGGCCCGGCAAGCTAGCCTCGATTCACTGGGCGTACGTCGAAATCGTTCGCCACCTCTGCCGGCGTGAGCTCGTCCGCGTGATCGTCGAGAGCAGCAGGCATGAAGAGCGTATCCACAGGATGCTCGAGCAGGCGAGGGTAGACCTTTCACGCGTGGCATTCCATCGAGTCGCGACTGACCGTTCCTGGCTTCGGGACTCGGGTCCTATCTTCGTCACCAACGGCTCAGATGTCGAGGCGGTGTGCTGGCGTTTTAACGCCTGGGCCCGCTACAGCAATTGGAGCCGAGACGAAAAGGTAGCTGACCGCATCGCGCGGTTGGCAGGTGTTCGCGCTTGGCGACCTAGCTGCGCCGGCCGCCGCGTCGTCCTCGAAGGAGGCAGCGTCGACGTCAACGGGCGCGGAACGCTCCTGACGACCGAAGAGTGCCTGCTCGGGGAGAAGCAGCAACGCAACCCCGGCTTGAACAAGGGGCAAGTCGAAGAGATCCTAGGCGACTACCTCAATGTACGCCGGGTCGTCTGGCTGGCAAAGGGAATCGCCGGCGACGATACCGGAGGCCACGTGGATGCTGTCGCGCGATTCGTAGGGCCAAGGACCGTGGTTGCCGCCGTCGAACCCGATCGCGGAGACCCGAACCATGCGCCTTTGAAGCAAAACCTCCAGCGGCTTCGTGCCGCCAAGGACCAAGACGGCCGCCGCCTGGACGTCGTCGAGCTACCTATGCCCCGGCCGCTCTATTTCGAACGCTACCGCTTGCCCGCAAGCTACGCCAATTTTTACATCGCCAATGGCCTCGTCCTCGTGCCGACCTTCAACGACCCCAACGACCGGGTGGCGCTTGACGTCTTTGGGAAGTTGTTTCCCGACCGCGAGGTGGTGGGAATCCATAGCGTAGATCTGGCCTGGGGGTTCGGCACGATTCACTGCTGTACGCAGCAACAGCCTGCGGCGGAGTAGCTGTCGGCGCAACAGCCGGCGCAGGTCAGCGACGATGGGACGAGATCCCCAGGGGACGTCTGGGCCCCGCCTCGCCACCTGGTGAGAAAAGCGGCCTCGGCCCAATACTCGTCACTTATTGATGTTCGCGAAATACAGTGTAGGGGCGCAGCGTGCTGCGCCCGCTCTGGCAAGGCATTTGCTGTGTCCGAAAACAACACTATATTCTGCGGGTATCAATAGTGTCCTTCAGCCCCCGCGGGGGGCGTAGCATAATAGCCCGCGGTGGAGCCGCTAGGCGAAACCGTTCGGTATGCACAAGCGAACAAGCCCCGCAGGCGCGCAGGAAAACGCTCATCAAGGCACGGGTTGGACAGTTTTCCTGCGCCCTACCGGGGCTTGTTCGTGTGCTGGTTTCCCGCCCACGGTTCTGCCCGACAGCTCCAGCCTGGGCTACTATCCCGCAGCGCTTCGGGGGATCGCCTGTCCTATCTGACAAGTATTGGGGCTCGGCCTGCCGCCGATAAAAACGCTACTCTTATTAGATAGTTTCCCGCGTGATTGGCCGACACGATGGCGGTAACACAACAAGAACTCGACGCCCTGGTTCGGCGGACGACGTATCTTCGTGCGCCTGGCCCAGCTCGGCGACTCACCGCTGAAGAGCCGGTTGGACGACGTATCTTCGTGCGCCTGCGGGCCGCTAGGGAAGTCCAGCGCAGCCCCGGTACCACGCCTCGACGGGTGGGGTGACGTCAATTGGACTCCGCCTGAGAAGGGCATTGCGAGCCTCATGGACCATATGGTCCTCAGACCCGATGCCACCGAGTCCGAGATCATCAAGCTGTGCTCCGAGGCCGATTGCCACGGGTTCGCCACCGTTTGTGTACAGCCCAGTTGGGTGGCGCGGGCCGTAGGGGAGCTTCATGCTTCGAAAGTCGAAGTTTCAACGGTCGTCAGCCCCCCCCACGGCGCCACTCTCACGCCCGTGAAGTGTGTAGAGGCCGAGCAAGCGATGAAACTCGGCGCCCGGGAAATCGACATGGTGGCCAACGTTGGCGCGCTCAAATCCGGAAACCGTGACCTCGTTTACGTCGATATCCGATCGGTTGTCGAACTCGCTCACCAGGCCGGCGTGGTGGTCAAGGTGATCCTGGAGACCGGCTCCCTGAACGAAGAGGAGAAGATCACAGGCTGTGTGCTCGCCAGACTCGCCGGCGCGGATTTCGTCAAGACATCCACCGGGTTCGGTTCCGCGGGAGCTGACCCGGCCGATGTGGCGCTCATCTCTCAAGTGGTCGGCGGGACCATGGGCGTCGAAGCCGCGGGAGGCATTCGTTCCTACGCCGCCATGAAAGCCATGATGGCCGCGGGAGCCACGCGAATCGGTTCCAGCTCGAGCGTAAAGATTCTTGAACAGTCTTCTTCGCCTCATCGCTCATCCGGTTCCTAAGCTGGTGAGAAAGGCGGGCTGGGAGCCTGTCCCACGGAAAATTTTCGATACCACATCTAGACATGAATGATAAGAGTTGCCCAAGATATTGTGGTCAAAATGGCCACATTTCGTTCTGTCAGACAGGCTCCTAGCCCCAATACTCGTTAGTTGGGGCCGGTCCAGCCCCGGAGGGGCGCAGGATAGTAGCCCGCGGTGGAGCCGTAAGGCGGCTTCCCCCGATCTTGCAACAATGATCTCAGAAGCCTATGCCCCGGTTGGGATTTGAATATCGACAACAGCGGCTGTATTGCGAAGAGGTCTCGCTCGATGACCTCGCCCGCGATCTCGGTACGCCCTGCTATGTGTATGCGGCCAGCCCGATTGTCGCCAACTATCGAGCTTACTCCGGTGCGCTCCCGCGCCCGCACGAGATTCACTACTCCGTAAAAGCCAACTCGTCGCTTGGCGTCCTGGGACTGCTCGCTCGCGCGGGATCGGGGTTCGATATCGTCTCCGGAGGTGAATTGTTCCGCGTGTTGCAGGCGGGAGGAGACGCGTCGAAAGTCGTATTCTCCGGCGTCGGTAAAACGGTAGAGGAAATCGAGTACGCGCTACGGGCCAAGATCGGAGTCTTCAACTGCGAGTCGGAAGCGGAGTTATTGCTGCTGAACCAGCTTGCGCGGCGTCTGGACGAGCGGCCCAGAGCGGCCCTGCGAGTCAATCCGGATATAGACGCCGAGACGCACCCCTACATCGCCACCGGCTTGCGGGAACACAAGTTTGGTGTGGAGATGGAACAAGCGGAGGGAATCTACGAACGCCACGCCGCGCTTTCCCATGTTCGGCTGGAAGGAGTGAGCTGCCACATTGGCTCGCAAATCTTCGACACGGGAGCTTTTTTCGAGGCGCTCGACAAGGTCATCGCCTTAGCGCTCGGTCTTAGAAAGCGCGGGTTCAACATCCGCTATCTGGATCTCGGCGGAGGGCTGGCGGTCGCCTACCGGGAGCAGGACGCCGGCCCGTCGGTGGGCGACTACGCGAGTGCGTTGGCCGACGCGCTGGAGGGAAAAGACCTGACGCTGCTGCTCGAGCCGGGGCGCTCGATCGTCGCTCAGGCCGGCGTACTGTTGACGAGAGTCCTCTATCGCAAGCGGACGGGCGGCAAAGAGTTCGTCATCGTTGACGCCGCCATGAACGACCTGATCCGGCCGGCGCTTTATCAGTCCTATCACGAGATCATCCCGGTCGTGCGGTCGAGCGGACGAGCTATGGTGCGCGCCGACGTTGTGGGGCCGGTATGTGAAACGGGCGATTTTCTCGCCCGCGACCGCGAAATGGACGACGTCGAGCCTGGCGAGCTGTTGGCGGTCTCGACGGCGGGGGCCTACGGCTTTGTGCTGTCTTCCAACTACAACTCGCGCCCGCGGCCGCCCGAGGTGCTGGTCGAGAAAGATCGATTTCAAGTGATTCGTGAACGGGAAACCTACGAGGACTTGATTCGCGGGGAAAGGGTTGGCGAAAACAAACCGACCGGCAAGAGGAACAAAGCCGGTGACGGAGAGGAATCCTAGTGTCCGGTTTCAAAAGTTGGCGTAATTATTCTGCGGTACTTGTGGGTCGTCGTCAGCCGCGTTCACGCGGCTTCGTCGGGGACCTTAGCGGCCCGCGGCAAAAATCGTTTCAGGAGCGAAAAATGGGGGCTGCCACCAATTCGCCCCCAGCCATGGCTCTAGAAAAAAATCACTTAGCCTGAAGCGAATTGGCTGGCTGTACCCGATTTTTCGCTGCCGGAGCCGGGTCCCTTGGCAATTCGTTCCTTTTTGCGCCTGCCATGGTGTGAAACCCAGGCTGAAATGTGACTTTCGGCCACCCCACATGCCCCAACAGCAGCCAACCGGGAAGAACGACCTTTCTTATCCGACCGATCTTTCCCCCTACCCGCTTGTGGTCATACTGGGCCCAACCGCGTCCGGTAAGAGCGAGTTGGCGCTTAGCGTGGCCGAACGCTACGACGGGGAAGTCATCAACTACGACTCCGTGCAGGTGTATCGCCATTTCAACGTCGGGACGGCCAAGCTGAGTCCTTCGGAGCGGCGTGGAATCCCGCATCACCTGATCGACATTGTCGAACCCGAGGAGCTGTTCACCGCGGGGGACTACGCCCGGCGGGCGCGCGAGGTGCTTTCCCGCATTCGAGCCAACGGGCGACTCCCGGTTCTTGCCGGGGGAACAGGTTTCTATTTGCGAGCGCTGCTGGAGGGTCTGTTCCAGGGGCCACAGCGCGACGAAGCTCTGCGCCGGCGCCTGGAATGGCGGGCCGAGGTAAAGCCGGCCGGCTACCTGCACCGTCTGCTGCGGCGCCTGGACGCCGCATCGGCACAGCGCATCCACCCCAACGACACGCCTAAGCTGATCCGTGCCATTGAGGTTTGTCTGCGAGCGCGGGCGCCGATATCCTCTCTATGGCGGAGGGGTCGTGAAGCCCTGGCGGGATACGACGTACTTCGTCTAGGGCTGGCGCCTCCCCGAGATGCGCTTTACGAGCGTATTCGGCGGCGCGCGGAAAACATGTTTGGCGGGGGACTCGTGGGCGAAGTCGAAGGGCTGCTTGGCCAGGGCGTCTCCCGCCGCGTTCGCGCCTTCGGTTCGCTGGGATACAAGCAAGCTCTCGATTACGTAGATGGAAAACTGCCTCTGGATCAGGCCATCGACATGACGGCCAAGCTCACCCGACGGTTCGCCAAACGCCAGCTGACGTGGTTCCGTCGAGAGCCCGGCGTGCACTGGGTAGAGGGTTTCGGCGACGACCCCGCCTTGCAAAAGAAGGTGCTAGCCCGCATTTCTCGCCACCTGGCGAGGCGAAGTGCGTGAGAGGCCCGTCAGTACGAGGCGCGCGCCGCTCGGCGCCCCGTTTCTTGAATAATGCGGGCGTACTTGAACCCTGCGTTGAGCACGGCGAGCAAGCGCAACGACGTAATGGCGGGCCTATCAGCCCGTGGCAAAAGTCGTGCAAGAGCGAAAAATGGGGACTGCCACCAATTCGCCCCTCGTCACATACCTAGAAACAAAGTTCTTAGCCTGAAGCGAATTGGCTGGCTGTACCCGATTTTTCGCGGCCTTCGCTTTCACCACGGGCTGCTATCGCGTGCTTCGACCGTCAGGTGGTGAGAAATGCGGGCTGGGCCGGCTGGAGGAACCACTGGCCCCCTACCGACCGGAATAGGGAGACGCCTTTTCGGGCGAGGAGACGGACAGCGACCTGCGGAAGCGGTAGGGAGAGAAGCCAACGGTCTTATTGTCTTTTTCCACCCACAGCTCCGGCTCGAGCCGGCCGTTGACCTCGATCTCCACGATTACGCCGTTGTCCAACTCGGTTGATCGGCCCAGCCGAAAGCGTTCTACTTTGCCGATCGGGCTAGCGGGACCCCAGTCTTCGAGAAAATCCTGGTAGGAATAGTGCCGACAAGGAACCTCGACCGAACAGCCCCACAGCTCGTACGCCGCCGCGTAGTTCTGTGACTGCAAGCGAGACAAGAATTCTCGGACCTGGCGTTCTTCAAAGTAATTCTTGAACCAAAAAAACAGACACCCGCCGCCGACGACCGAGACGACCAGCGACACCGCCAACACCTTGAGTATCTTCTCGCGGCGGGCGTCGGCGACGCCGTATTCATCCAGATACGACATCGTTGGCGTTCATGAAAACCAGCCCTACTGCCCCGGAGTCTCTGAAAGCGGAAACTCCTGATCGTACCTTCTCGTAGCCTCCGCCGTCATATCGAGGGCGGGCTTCAGATAGAGTGGCTTGGCCTGTTCAGGATTCAGCTGCCTGCTGAAGGGATCCGTCAAGAGCTGCGTGTCGATGACTAGATCAAGGCCCTTCTCGTCGGCCAACTTGGCGACGACAAAACGCATTCGACTGGTGCCGGCTTGGAAGACATCGGCCATTTCGAAGCGGAAGTCTGTTTCCGTGTCCTCCTGCTTGCGCTGGGCATCGCGCCGCTTACGCGCCAGTTGATCTTGTAGGGCGGCCATCTCGCTAACTCCGGCTTGTCGAAGCTTTTCCTCCAGCTCTTGGATCTCCTGAGAGAGCTTCGCGATCTCTTCCTGCCGAGGCCGGTATTTAGTCTCTATCTCCTTGTTGTGCTTACGCATCTTGGCGGTGTCGGCAAGCGCCCGCTGAAAATCGATGGCGCCGATCTTGACAAAGTCGGTTGCCTGGGCAGCCAGACGGACCGAACTCAGCACGATAACGGCTAGAATCGCTGGAAGCATTGTCTTGACGACGAACCTCATTCTCATCTCTTCCTTGGCTCCTCTTTTGCGGTTGCACCGCGGCAAAGCGTTTGTGCTCTCTATTTTGCCACGTAACGAACTCTCGCACCAGTCGAGTGCCGCCGATCTCGGCGTTGCTCGTCCAGGCATGGGCGATTTTCCGCGGATCACCTCCTCGTGATGAGAACAGCGGGCCGTGTGTCTGAATTCGTGGAAAACATCCTACATCGATCTCACCGCGCGCACACGGCGAGCTGCCTCTCGTGAGAAAGGCGAGCTAAGCCTAGACCAGCTACTTTCCGGCGCAAAATACGCGTAGCGCTCGGGGCGGGGACTGTCACCAATTTCGCGCCTTCAAAGAATCAACAACTTACGGGCGCATTCGGACGCGAAATTGGCTGACTGTACCCAGCCACCACGCAGTTTCTCCTTTTTGCGCCGGAAAGTAGCTAAGCTAGCCTCACGAACCGAACAAGTCCTTGTTCTCAATGACTTGTGGCCGATGGCCAAGAGCAATTTGAGAGCCGAATGGTAAAATGGAGGCAGAAGAACGGTCGACCTTCTTGGGGCTGGCCCCGGGCCACAAAAAGGAAAAAAACGAAACAAACCAAATTCCTCCCAACCCATTTTAAATCAATGGGTTACGGCTAGTTTCCAGTACGGCGGGGTGGCCCGGCTCAGCGACCTCTCGCCGATCGCCTCACCGGGAGATGAGGGGACCCCGACCTAAGAGCAGGCCGGGCCCCGAGAAACAGCAACAGGGCCACAACGAACTGTGCCGGCAGCGACGAACCCAGCAGCGGAACAATGGGGAGCAACGAAAATGACCAAACAAAGCCAATTTCACGTAACCACCATTAAATCCAGTAACTTACACTGCTGTGGCGAGGTGCGCAAGGGGCTGGCTTTTCTCACCAGGAGCGTTGGTAGTGGCCGCCACTCTGGGCGGTCCTGGATTCAAGTACCGGCCGGCAATCGTGCCGGGCGGGCGCGGCGTACCGCTTTTGAATCAGTTTCCCGCGCGCCGCTCAGCGCCCCGTTTCTTGAACCATGCGGGCGTGCTTGAACCCTACGTTGAGCGCGGCGAGCAAGCCGAACGATGTAATGGCGGGCCTATCACGTGCTTCGACCGTCAGCTGGTGAGAAATGCTTGCTAGCCTCAATACTGGTTAGTTAGGGCCGGTCCAGCCCCGAAGGGGCGGAGGATAGTAGCCCACGGTGGAGCCGTAATGGAGTGGACCCAGGATTTGAGACAGCCAGTTAACCCCTTTCGTAGGGCGAAAGGAGAAACTGGAGCCATGAAGAAGTCTCGTAGGAAGTTCGGCAAGGAGTTCAAGTTGACGGTGCTGCGCCGCATTGCGGTGGGAGAGTCGGTGAACGAAGTGGCCCGGGCCCTGGAGATGGATCCCAGTGATGTGCGCCGTTGGCGGCGGGAGTTGAGCACGCACGGCGAGCGCGCCTTCTCCGGCCAGGGCCAAAAGCGCCCCCCTCCCAGCCGCGAGGCCGAGTTGGAACGCAAGATTGGCCAGCAGGCCATGGAGATCGATTTTTTAAAGCGAGCCTGGCAGCGTGTCGAGGAACAGCGCCTGCTGCGGGCTCTGCCTGGCGGCGCAACGTCTACGAACAGATCGAGAAGGAAGTGAGCGGTGGGACAAAGCTGACCGTGCAGAGGATGTGCGCACTCGCCCAGTTGAGCCGGGCCGGTTTTTACCGTCCGGGGAGTGCGTCGCAGCCCGCCGAGCGAGAGCGGGAGCTAGGCCGCCAAATCCGCGAGCTGGCGCTACAATGGCGCAGCTATGGCAGCCGGCGCATCCGCGAGGAGCTGCAGCGGCGCGGTTGGCGGGTGAACCGCAAGCGGGTCCAGCGCCAGCTGCGGGAACAGAACCTGTTGTGCCGGCGGAAACGCAAGTTCGTCGTAACGACCGATTCGCAACACGGGCTGGCGGTGTACCCGAACCTGGCGCCGACGCTGTCTCTCAACGGGGTGAATCAGCTGTGGGTGGCCGACCTCACCTACATCCGGCTCCACGAGGGGTTCGTCTATCTGGCGGTGTTGCTGGACGCGTACTCGCGCCGGGTGATTGGTTGGCAGCTGGGAACCGGCCTGGATCACTCGCTGCCGCTGGCGGCGCTGCGGATGGCACTGACCAAACGGCGGCCGCAGCCCGGGCTGGTACATCATTCCGACCGCGGCGTGCAGTATGCCAGCCAGGCCTACACGCAGTTGCTCGAGCAGCACCAGATTCGGATTAGCATGAGCCGCAAGGCGAACCCTTACGACAACGCGCGCTGTGAGAGCTTTTTCAAAACGCTGAAGGGCGAGGAAGTGGATCGCAGCGAGTATCTCGACCTGGCCGACGCACAGGCACGGATCGGCGACTTTCTGGAGCGGACCTACAATCAGCAGCGGCTGCACTCGGCGTTGGGGTATCGGCCGCCGGTGGAATGCGAGCGGCAGCTGCGCCGCTCGGCGGTTCGCGGGGAGGTGCCGGCATGAGTTTTCTGAGGCATGGGGAGATCTATCGATCCGATGGGTGGGTAAAATCAGGGAGCGGCGAGGTGGCCGCCCCCTGTCTCATCGTTTCGATGAGTCTCCGGCTGGCTATTCCTTGGCCGGTTGCTCTCCAGCAGAGCCGGCCTCCGCTTCACCAGCCAGGGCCATTGTGCCCCCAGCCGCCTGGCAGCACAATGATTTTTCAGCGAATGGCAAAAGCGGGGTTAACTGCTTGTCTCAGCCTTGGGGTCCACTCTAGTAAGGCGGAACCGTGGGTGGAATGGCAGACTCGGTAAAGCCCCGACAGGGGCGCAGGAAAACGCGGCCACTGCCCCGCTCAATAATCTCGACAACAGATTTTCTCCAGCCGGGTTCTGGATGGGCAAAAACGCTAAGTGAAGAGCATTGAGGCTAGCCTTCGTCCCGCTTGCTGGCTCCTGGCCGCGTTGATCGGTCTTTCGGTCAGCTCCGCCCAGACCCCGGATGAGTTTTTCCAGTGGACGGGAGCAGCCTTGAGCGCCGCTGAGCAGCGCTACCGGGACTATTGGGCGCCGCACATAGAAGAAAGCCGCCGCGGAATTCTACAGGCCGTCAAAGTTGCCAAGGGCCGCTCACGGGCCATCGTGCTCGGGGCGGGAAGTTGCCGTGAGATCCCGCTCGAAGACCTAGCCCAGCAATTTGAGCAGGTCGTTCTCGTCGATCTCGACGAGCAAAGCATGCGAGAAGCCGTCGGCCGCCTGCCTTCCGAGCTTCAAGATAAGGTCGAGATTCGCGTCTCCGACATCACCTCTTTCGCCCGGCCGATGATGGAGCGGGTTGAACGAGCGGTAAAGGAAAGCCACGGCGCCGAGGAGGCTTTCGGCCGGCTGGGGAAGATCTATGACGCGGTGTCCGAGTTCGGCGAGAGTCCGTCGCTTCCAAAAGCTGATCTCGTCATATCTTCGTTGGTGCTCGCCGAGTTGCCCCGCTACGCACGCGCCTATGCGGACCACCTTGTCCAAAACAAGTTTCGTGTCCGGCTCTCGACGTGGGAAAACAACGTTCAGGCACAGGAGAAGCTCCAGCAGTTTGTCGTCCGCGACCACGTGGCGATACTGGCGGGCTTGTGCAAACCCGGCGGAGTGGTCTATTTCGCTGACGCTATCGCTCGAGGCCCGCTGTTGTCGAAGCTGACCGCCGCCGAGGCGCAAAGAGTCTGGGCAGGGCATCTGCTCGAGCTTTCGCGGATGGGCGTGTTTCTAACCGTGCGCCAGGATCGCTCCCGCCGCCGAGCCTTTCGCGGCGCATTGCGGGCGGCCCGCGGCGGGTTGGACGCCGATCCCGTCGAGGACGAAGAGGCCCAGGCCCTGCTGGAGACCTTGTCGGCCTCACCCGATTCTTTGCGCGGGATGGAGGCCGTGTCCGCCGCCCAAGCCATCGGCAACATGCTCTGCCTGGAGCACTTCCCCGTCGAAACCGAGATCGAAATCCTGAGCCGGCTGATGGACGCTTGCGAGAACACGAACCCCGAAGCCCTGGAGTACGTGGTGCCTTTGGACCAGCTGGCCCGCGAGTGGAAGAGTCGCGGGCTTGTCGAAACCGAGGCCCCCGTCGAGTGGTGGTGGCTCGGGTACCCCTGCTCGATTCCGCGCAGGCCGGGGGCGTTCAAGGTGAGGAGCTGGGTTTTGAAGCGTGACTAAGCAAAACAGAGTCAAAACGCGTCCGCCCGGCCCCTGATCCGGGCGAGCCGGAGCCAAGTTGGAGAGGTCGTAGCGCGGACCTGGCGCCGTTCCAGAGTCCGCGTGTCCCTGGTTGCTTTCGGCCGCGGTCTGATCCTAGAATACCGAAGGAATCGACAAATTCAGGGGGCGGGTTCATGGCTAAGAAAGAGGACGTCAGTCGCAGGGATTTCGTTAAGTCGGCGGGGGTGGCGACGGCGGCCACCGCCGCTGTCGTTCCCAGGATGAAGGCGGCTCCCGCCGTTCTTCCTGCTAGGGCCGCCGGTGGAGTCGTTAACTACGGCTTGATCGGACCGGGCAGCCGCGGCTTCCGGCTTCTGCAGCGGCACCTGCGGCATATCGACGTCGGCCGCTGTGTGGCCCTGTGCGACATCTACGAGCCGAACCTGGCCAAAGCCCGCGATCTCTTTGCTGATGAACCCAAGGCGCACACCGACTACCGCCGATTGCTGGAGCAAACGGACGTTGAGGCGGTCTTCATCACTACGCCCCTGTATCTGCACTATCGGATGCTCCGGGACGCTCTCGATGCCGGCAAGCATGTCTTTTGTGAGAAGTCGCTGGTCTTCCGGCCCGCGGAGGTCCACGGCACGCGCAGAGCGCACCAGCGTCACCCGGACCTAATCATTCAGGTTGGTCTCCAGAGGCGCTACAGCGCTTTCTACGCGGCGGCGAAGGGAATCATCGACCAGGGCGTGATCGGCAAGGTGACCCACGTTTACGCCCAGTGGCATCGCAACAAGAACTGGAGACGGGCGGTCAAGGACCCGAACTTGGAAGAGCAGCTCAACTGGAGGCTGTCCCGAAAATTCTCTGGTGGACTGGCCGCCGAGCTGATGTCTCACCAGGTCGACGTCGCCGACTGGATGATCGGAGCGGCCCCCCGGTCGGTGATGGGCGTCGGCGGGCTGGACTACTGGAAGGACGGCCGCGACATCTACGACAACATCCAGCTTATCTTCGAATACCCGGGAGGCGAAAAGCTCCTCTACAGCGCGGTCGGTACGAACCGGCATCTGGAGGGCCGCCGCGTAGCCGGCGACGGGTGCCGCGAAGTGATCATGGGAACCGACGGCGCCATCGAGATCAGCTTGATTCCTTACGGAGACGGGATGTGGTTCCGCGACCCGATGAAGGTGAGAATGGGCGCCCAAGACGTCGCCAAGGAAGAGTGGACCGCCGGAGCTACAGTGGCTGACGCCCTCGAGCAGGGGGAAGGATTGCCCATCATCCCGAACTTCCGCGACCTCAATGCCGAGGGCATCGGTTTCGTTGAGAAGGAGGTCGAGTTTGCCAAGCGCTGGCTCTACCAGAAGGGTATCCTCGCGCCCCGAGAAGATCGGGACCCCGAGTACAAAGAGCTGGAGAGCTTCTTACTGGCCGTTCGGGATGGCGGCCGGCCCAAGGCGGATGTCGAGATCGGCCTGCGGGATTCCATCGCCGTCATCCTCGCCAACCGCGCGATGGACGAAGAGCGCAAGGTGTACTTTCGAGAAATCGAAAATGGGTGAAGGGGCGTGAAAGTAAACCATCCTCGCCTTCCGGCGAGGATGGTTTACCGCTTCTGGGCCTGGAGGGCGATGACTCGGTGCGACCCGCACGGCGTGGGAAGCGTAAAGAAATGGCGCGAGCGGAGCTTGGTCTGGGGGGAGCCGGCGGGGATGCGCGTGGTAGGATGTGCCGTTCATGATGAGAGCTTTCCCGCATGATCCCCAAACGGTCGGGCCAGCCACCTTCGCCGCTAACCACCCGACAGAGCAGGCAACAAGCGGACAGAGCCGTGCCCGTTAGGGCGCGGGCCCGCGGGCGAGAAGCGGACTGATGCACGCCGTCGGGGCGCGGGCCTGCGGGCTAAGGACCGCGGCGAGGGGCCTCGTTGATTTTTCGATTTTTCTGGGCCACACTCCCGAGCAGGCGGGACGAAGTCATGCCGGGCCTATGGCCTGCTTCGGCCGTCAGGGGGTGAAAAGAGCGCGCTGGGATTGTCAACGAACTCTTGATCCATCACACTAGTGGGCTAGTGCCCTTGCTCAGGCTCTGCACAAGGGTCAAGGGGTGCCGCGGAAAGGTTGGAAAACAATGGCGATCACAGGTGGCGAAGCTGTTGTAAAGTCGCTGGCGGCACACGGGGTTCGCACGGTTTTCGGCATACCGGGCACACACAACCTGGCGGTCTACGACGCGCTGCTTGATGCCGATATCCAGCATCTTCTCGCACGGCATGAGCAGGGGGCGGCTTTCATGGCCGATGGCTATGCTCGCGCCGGCGGCCGTCCGGGCGTATGCATTACGACGACGGGACCGGCGGTGATGAACGCCCTGACCGCCTTCGGCACGGCCTACAACGAGTCTTCGCCGATCCTTGCCGTTGCCAGCCAGATACGGGCGGAGCACCTGGGCCAAGGCAAAGGTTACGGCCATGAGTCTCCCGACCAGTTGTCCGGCTTTCGGCCCGTGACCAAGTTCACCCGGCGCTGCGAGACCGTGGCCGCCATTCCCCAAGCCGTGCGCCAGGCGTTTTTTGAGATGAAGAGTGGGCGCCCGGGGCCGACGGCGCTGGAAGTGCCCTTCGACGTTCTGGACGGTTGCGGCGAAGTTGACATCCCCGAACCCGCTGCCATAAAGACTTCGCAACCCGACGCAAATGCTTTGGATAGGGCGGCGCATCTTCTTAAGAAGGCCCAGCGCCCGGTGATTTGGGCCGGCGGAGGCGTAGTTGCCAGTGGCGCGTCGTCGGCGCTGCGCCGCCTGGCCGAAATGCTCGAGGCGCCTGTCTTCCCGACGACGCAGGGCAAGGGATCTCTGCCCGACGATCACCCCCTGGCCGCCGGGAACACGCTCCAGCATCCGCTTGGCAGCGAGTACCTTGCGAGCTGCGACTTGATGCTCGCCGTCGGAACCCGTTTCCCCGAGAGCGAGACGGCGGCCTGGTCGCTGCGCTTGCCCCGACAGCTGATCCACATTGACGTCGACGAGGCGGAGATAGGCCGCAATTACCCCGTTTCGCAAGGCATCGTCGGCGATGCCAGGCTCGCTCTGGAAGCGCTGATCGATCTGTGCCCGAATGATGGGCCGCGAGCTTCCCGCAGCGCGGAAGTGGCGGAACTCCGATCCTGTCTCCTCCAGGACTTTCACAGACAATCGCCGGAAGCGGTCGAGTTGATGCGAACGCTGCGTTCCGCGCTGCCTCGGGAAACAATCATCGTCCCCGACTTGACGGTCGTCGCTTATTGGTGCCACCACTTGCTGGATGTCTTTGAGCCGCGTACCTACTTCACCTCGATGGGCTTTGGAACCTTGGGATTCGGCCTGCCGGCAGCCATTGGGGCGAAGCTGGCCGTCCCCGAGCGGCCAGTCGTCGTGTTGGCCGGTGATGGAGGTTTCCTGTTCACTTGCCAGGAGCTGGCAACGGCGGTGCAGTTCGGCGTAGCGGTCGTCATCATCGTCTTCAACGACAACGGCTATGGCATCCTTCGGCCGCAACAGGAGGGGCGCTACGGGCGAACCAACGCCGCCGACCTGGTGAACCCGGACTTTGTCGCCCTGGCGCGGGCGTTCGGCGCAAACGGCCGGCGAGTCGAAGCGATCGGCGAACTAGGCGCCGCCATCCAATCCGCGTTGGATGCGGACAGCCCATCGTTGATCGAGGTTCCCTTGTCGCTGCCTTGCCACCCCATGGCAGAGGCCATGAAAAGGTTCATGGAAGTGCCGGCGGAGACCGCCGGCGGTTGAGCTTCTCCCTAGGATTCCGAGCTGGGTGCAAAGGTTTTAGGGACACAGAGGGTGGCAGCTAGGCCGTTCCCCGGGGGCGACATGTCGGACCCCTGGACCGGCGAGATCGCCGGTCCCTACTGCCGCGGCTTGCGACGACTCAAGTGGAGACAAGCGATCCCGCTTGTCCAGGGCGAGCGCCATCCTCGGCGTGTCCGCTTGCAAACAGTTCACGGAGCGGAAAGCGCACCACCCCCATTTTTCGCAAGCCACCCCGACCACGGAGGAAAAACACATGCCACTCAAGACTGTCGCCATCCTAGCCCGCTTTTCTCACCAGGTGGCGAGGCGAAGTGCGTGAGAGGCCCGTCAGTACAAGGCGCGCGCCGCTCAGCGCGCGGAGGCGTACTTGAACAGTACGTTGAGCACGGTGAGCAAGCGCAACGAAGTAATGGCGGGCCTATCGCGTGCTTCGACCGTCAGCTGGTGAGAAATGCGGGCTAAGCCCCGGCGACATGGGCCACGATGTCGGCCGTGCTCTGGGCAAACACGGGCTGGAGGTCATCACCTGCCTGCAGGGGAGAAGCGATAGGACGCGAGGGCTTTCCCGGAAGACCGGTATCCGCGATGCCGGGAGCCTCGAGGAGACGGTGTCCGAGGCTGACTTGATCCTTTCCATTCTCGTTCCGGCGCAAGCAGCGGCCCTCGCCCGGGAGGTTGCCGCGGCTCTCGAAAAGACGGGTTGCAACACCTACTTCGCCGATTGCAATGCTGTCTCGCCGCGGACAGCCGGGGCGATCCACGCGCTCATCACCGACGCCGGCGGCAGGTTCATTGATGGTTCCATCATCGGCGAGCCACCGGGTCGGGATACTCCGCCAAGATTTTATGTCTCGGGAGAACACGCAGACGTGATGGTGGAGCTCGCCGGCGAGGAAATCGACGTCAGGTTCATTGGCGACCAAGTCGGTCGGGCGTCAGCCATCAAGATGTGCTACGCCGGTCTGACCAAGGGAACATTCGCTTTGTACTTTGCCGTCTTGACGGCAGCCGAGGCCATGGGCTTGTCGGACGAGCTGCGTTCCGAGTTCATCTTCAGCCAAGCCGAGGCGCACCGCCGCATGGCGAGTCGCCTTCCAGGCCTGCCGGTGAAGGCTTCCCGTTGGGTTGCGGAAATGCAAGAGATCGCCGCCTCATTCGAGGCCGTGGGCGTCACGCCTTCTTTGCACCGAGGCGCCGCCGATATCTACGAGACCGTCAGCAAGACGCCCTTCGCTCAGGAAACACCCGAGAGCGGGAATAAGCATCGTACCCTCGAAGAGACAATGACAGCCGTGGCTGAATGCATAGTGGTCGAATCCTCAGTAAATTAGCCCCAATACTCGTTAGTTACGGCCGGTCCGGCCCCTTCGGGGGCTAGCATCCTGCGCCCCCTCCGGAGGCTAAAGAACGTTCTTAAGTGACGAGTGTTGGGGCTGGAACGGAAAATGGGGCGAAAAACCGGCCCCGTGATAAACTGGAAAGGGCCCATGCCCGCCGAAAGCGGTTTGGCGCAGAAGGTCCTCGGCTCGAGCGGTATAGCTGCCGAGGATCTTCTTCACGCCTACCGCAGCATGTATCTATCCCGCCGTCTCGACGACCGCGAGGTTATCCTCAAGCGGCGCAACCAGATCTTCTTCCAGATCAGCGCAGCTGGACACGAAGCGATTCAAACCGCGGCCGGAATGGTGCTGCGGCCCGGTTTTGACTGGTGCTATCCCTACTATCGCGACCGTTCGCTCGCTCTAGCGTTGGGCGTCAAGCCGCGGCAGATGTTCCTGCAAGCCCTCGGAGCCGGCTCCGACGAGGCGTCGGGAGGGCGCCAAATGCCTTCCCATTGGTCGAGTCCCGAGCTGCGCATCGTCTCCGCGTCGAGCACGACGGGCCAACAAGCCCTGCAGGGAGTCGGCTGCGCGCATGCCGGCCGCTTTGAGTTCGTTCGGCAGCGGGAACCCTTAGACAGCACGGGCGCCGAGGAAGCGGTCGTGTTGATCACGCTCGGCGACGGCGCCTCGAGCGAGGGCGAATTCTGGGAAGCTCTCAACGCAGCTTGCCTCGAACGCCTGCCTGTCGTATTTCTCATCGAGGATAACGGCTACGCCATATCCGTCCCGGTTGAGGTCCAAACCGCCGGCGGCAGCATCTCTCGGCTGGTCTCGGGTTTTCCGCACCTGTCCGTACAGGAGGTAGACGGGCTGGATTTCCCCGCTAGCTACCAGGCCGTCAAAGAAGCCGTTGACTATTGTCGCAGCGGGCAGGGACCGGCTCTCCTACACGCTCATACAACACGACCCTACGCCCACTCTCTCTCTGACGACGAAACCTCCTACAAGACGCCGGAAGAAAGGGAGCAAGAAGCTGCGCGGGATCCGATTCGCAAGCTGGCCGGCTTGCTCGAGAGGGAGGGCATCGCCGACGAGCACGCGATTCTCACCATTCACGACGAAGTCGACCGAGAGATTCATGAGGCTCTCGAGGAGGCGCTCAAGGCATCCCCTCCCGCGCCCGGCAGCGCACTCAAGTTCCTCTACTCACCGACGGTCGATCCCGCCGGCGCCGAGTTTCAGTCGGAAGCGCGGTTCGACGGCGACCCGAAGACGATGGTCGATTCCATTAACGCCTGTCTGCGGGACGAGATGCGGCACGACTCGCGCATCGTCGTGTTCGGCCAGGACGTAGCCGACTGCAGCCGCGAAGAGAGCCTGGCGTCGGTCAAAGGAAAGGGCGGTGTTTTTAAGGCCACTCTCGGGCTGCAACGCGAATTCGGCGGGCAAAGGGTGTTCAACTCGCCGTTAGCCGAAGCGGCCATTGTCGGACGCGCGACCGGCATGGCTACGCGGGGCTTGAAGCCCGTCGTCGAGATTCAGTTTTTCGACTACATCTGGCCCGCCATGATGCAAATCCGCGACGAGTTGGCCACCTTGCGCTGGCGCTCGGCAAACGGCTTTTCCGCGCCGTTCGTCATTCGCGCTCCCATCGGCGGGTACCTCGGCGGAGCCGGTCCGTATCACAGCCAGTCGGGCGAGGTTACCTTCACCCACATCCCCGGGCTGCGGGTCGTGATGCCCTCCAATGCGGCCGACGCGGTCGGCCTGCTTCGCACCGCCATTCGCTGTGACGATCCGGTCTTGTTTCTCGAGCACAAGAAACTGTATCGGGAAACGTATAACCGCAGTCCTTATCCCGGAGCCGATTACACCGTGCCCTTCGGCAAGGCACACGTAGTCAAGAGCGGCCGGGATCTGACCGTGGTCACCTACGGCGCCCTTGTGCACCGCTCGCTTCAGGCGGTCGTGGCGGTGGAAAAGAAACTCGATGTCTCGATCGAAATCCTCGATTTGCGCTCGCTCAGCCCTTACGATTGGGAGGCCATTGCTGCGTCGGTGTCGAAGACGAACCGCGCGGTCATAGCACACGAAGACTGCCTCTCGTTCGGCTATGGCGCGGAAATCTCGGCTCGCCTGGCCGACGAGCTTTTTGACCGCTTGGACGCCCCGATCGGCCGCGTCGGCGCGCTGGACACCTGGGTCGCCTACAGCCCGACGCTCGAGCGCGAAATCCTCCCCCAACCCGAAGACGTGCAACGTGAAATCGAGCGGGTTTTGGCCTATTAACCAGCACCCCTAAACGATCCAGGCGCTTGCCTCTACTTCACGTCGCCCGCGCCCTGCCCAGTAGGGACAAACACTCTTGTTTGTCCTAGCCCGCATTTCTCACCAGCTGACGGTCGAAGCACGCGATAGGCCCGCCATTACTTCGTTGCGCTTGCTCACCGTGCTCAACGTAGGGTTCAAGAATGTAGGCCCCCCCCAACTCATGTCAGCCCGCTTCCAGCGGGCTTTCTTCCCTCGGCATTCGTACATCAAAGGTCTGAAACTGAGCAGCGGCGGCGCCTTGTTCTACCATGGTTCAGAAGTCCCGTTCCGGGTGGCGCGGGCCTCCCGCCCGCTGGGACGACCTCCCGATCGGCCCTCGAGCCGGCCTTTCCGGTGAAAGCGCAATGCCGCGCGAAATCTACCTTGTCCGCCACGGCGCGTGTCGGAACTCCCACACGATGCTAGGCCCGTCGGACCCACCGCTGAGTGAGGAAGGCTTGGCGCAAGCTGAGTTGCTGGCCAAGGGTCTCGCGCAGCGAGGAGTGGAAAGGATCGTCTCCAGCCCGCTCCAACGAGCCGTCCAAACAGCGCAAGCGATTGCGGACAAGACCGGCATCGAAATTGAAATCGATACCCGGCTGAGGGAGATATCCTACGGCGCCTGGGACGGACTTTCCTGGGATGAGATCGAACGCAACGACTCCGTGACGGCCCGGCGCAAGCTCGAAGACTGGAGGAATGTTACTCCAGCCGGGGGCGAGGAGTTCTTGACGTTTTACCGCCGCGTCGCCGAAGCCTGGCGCGGCGTCGTCAACCATTCGGCTCAAGTCTCCGTCCTCGTTGCACACCGCGCGGTGAACGCCATTCTGAAGGAACTTTCCCGCGGGCCGGAGTCCCTCGAGCCCGAGGCGATGGACACCGCGGCGTGGCGCCGAATAGAAGCCTTCGAACAGCCATGCGGATCATTCGAGGCGGTTATTGCTCGGAAAAGATGAGTCTTGTAGCCCAGGCCTGCGCGGTCGTTGCGGCCAGACCCGCGGCCGTTAATCTCGTTCAAATTATGGGCCCGCGGGTCGCTCAAGTCCCGTAGGGGCCTGGGCCCGTCGTTTTGCCCAGACCTGCGGCCTTTGGTTTGATTACCCAAACACACGGGGCGTGACGTTCACTTTGGTCATCACCGGGATTTCGGTGTCGTGCCAAGGGGTCCGTGGGCGTCGCCCGCCAGATCCGCGGCTTTTCGTTCATCGCCCAACCAAGGCACTTGACACAGCCGCTATTCTGAAGGGGGAGAAGGCCGGCCACCGCCATCACCCTCGAGGAACAGCGCAAAAAAAACGATTGGGCTGTTTAGTTGACTCCAGTAGCCACTACATCTTGGGGGCGGCCTTTGGGACACCCCGGAATGGCTGTGTCCCGAATGCTGTTTCCTCAGCTTCGGAGGCACCGTGCGAGGCACCGACGCTAGAGACCCTGCCGCGCTACCGTCCCGCCCGCGGGCGCCTGGGCGCGCCCCGGGCCTCGAGTGTGCGCGTCTTCAATGCCGCGTCTTTGGCGAGGCCTGCCGCCGTGGACAGCATATCTGGTGGCTACTGGAGTCAACTAAACAGCCCATTAAAAACGAAACAAACCCAATTTCGCACAACCCACAGGGAATCAATCGTTTGTGGCGGGTTTGTAGCGCAGATCTCGATTTTGAGATCCGCCGCCTTTTGCCTTTGTGGCGCACGCATTCTTGCGTGCCGTGTCGCCATTCGTGGCGACATCGAGTCGCATAGCGGCGCACGTTCTCAGCGTGCCGCGTCGAGATTTCTCTCGACCTCTGAGGCGGTCAGCGAACCAACCCAGCGGCGGAGCAATGGGGGCAACGAAATGACCAAACAAAGCCAATGTCTCATAACCACCATTAAATACAGCAACTTACGTTGTGAATCCACAGCGACCGGGAGCTCGGTGCGAGATCAAGCCGTACCCATTCTTTGTGTCACTGCACTTTCACCACGAGCTGCTTGGCTAGGTGCTCTGTTCGATACCGGCGCTTAGTCGAAGTTCAACGGAAGGAATCGATATGGCGGATTCAGGGCGTTGGAGCGCGGAGGATCTGGAGACGTTTGTCCGCCGGGTGTTTGAAGCGCATAGCACGCCGAAGGACATCGCGGCGGAGGCGGCCCGGCACATGGTGCGGTCGAATCTCTCGGGTCACGACTCGCACGGCGTGATTCGCGTCAACCAGTACGTGGCGGAGATCGAATCCGGCGACATGGTGCCCGACGCCCGGCCTGCCGTTCTTCGTGAGACGGATGCCACGGGACTCATCGACGCCCGGCGAGGTTTCGGCCTCTATACCACAGCTTGGGCTCTTGATTGGGCCATGGAGCGCGCCGGCCGCCAGGGTGCAACCGTCGTTGCGATTCGCCACTCGACCCACACCGGCCGCATGGGCGAGTACGCCGAGCGGGCGGCCGAGAGGGGTCTGGTGGCCCTCGTGACGGTGGGAGCCGCCGGACCCGGCGTCGGACTGATGCTGCCGGCCGGTGGTCGCCAGGTCTTTTTAGGCGCCAACCCTTACGCGATCGGAATTCCCGCCGACGGCATGCCGCCGATGTTGTTCGACGGTTCGACTTCAACCATTGCCGGAGGTAAGATCCGAGTAGCTCGCGACAAGGGCGCCCAACTCCCGCCCGATTGCATTCTGGATCGCGAGGGAAGCCCAACGACCGACCCCGCGGATTACTTTGCCGGCGGCACGATCGTTCCGCTGGGCGGCAGCGTCGCGGGCCACAAAGGCAGCGGCTTGTCGCTGGCTTCGGCCTTGCTGGGAGCCCTAGGAATGATCGGTGACCCCGATCCAACTCTCATCAGGGCCAACGTCGACGAGAAGGTTGCCGACGCCCGCGGCCGGGTAGGCGGCGTGCTGATGCTGGTTGTCGATCCGGGTGCTTTCGGCGGTCGAGACGAGTACCGGGCTATGGTCGGCGAGTCACTTTCCGCCGCTAAGCGAGTTCCACCGAGGGAAGGAGTTGCCGAAGTCCTTGTTCCCGGCGAAGTAGAGGTTAACAACCGCCGGCAACGGAGTCGCGACGGAATCCCTCTGCCCGAGGCGACTGTGCGGGGCCTCGCCAAGATCGGCAAGCGCTTCGGAGTAGCCCTGCCCGATCCCCTGGACTGATTCGTCACTCGGAAAGCGGGGCCAGGGCAGGGACCGCTTACTCGGGCTAGCCCGGGCTAGTGCTTACTGACAAAAGTTCGCGTATTTAAAAAGGTCTTTCCCGAAGGATTACACGGCTCTCTGTCTAACCCGGAAGTGGTTTGTTCACAGAACCTTCCGAGCCGCGACCGTGAGGGAGCGGTCCAGTAATTGCCGCCTATAAACGATCGCGAACTTATGGAACCAAGCACTAGCCGACACCAAACCGAGCCGCGGCCGGTAGGCGGCGGTCGACAAGCTAAAGCTTGTCCGGGGGCGAATGATCGCGCCCGGACATCCCTGACGGCGGGCATTTGCTCCTACGCCTGCCTGCTCCTGGTGAGAAAAGCGGGCCAGACGCAATGATCGGGGGAACCCACCGGATTTCGGGCGGGCCCCTGGCCGGAAGCGAATTCACCTGGCGACATGGCCGCCTACCGCGCCACTTCCCACGCCAAATGCTCTAGTTCGGGGGCGATCAGCTTCTCCCAGGCCAGGCGAACCGCGGCGGGTGACCCGGGAGTGGAGATGATTACTTTCCCGCCGTAAACGCCGGCCGTCGCTCGCGACATCATGGCGGCCGCGCCCACTTGCTCGTAGCTCAGCATGCGAAAGATTTCCCCGAACCCGGGCAACGTCTTTTCCAGCTTGCGTTCCAGCACGTCGAAAGTCGTATCGCGCCGGGAGACCCCGGTCCCGCCATTGAAAATCACGACCTGCAGTTTCGAAGTCGCTGCCTCGTCAAGAGCGGCTTCCATCTCAGCCCGCTCATCGCGAATGATCCGCTGGGAATGGACTCGGTGACCAGCCGCCTCCAACTGCCGGCGAAGGTAGTTGCCGTTGACGTCGGTTTCCCTCGTACGGGTGTCGCTGACCGTCACGACCATCACGGAGACAGGCCCGCGGCCGGAAGCCTTCTTCTTGTGTTCGCTACTACTCTGGGAGGGCATGGCAAACTTCTAAGGCGGCTGGGTTGCTCGTCAACCCCACTCTATCAGAGGCCAGGGATCAGGTCGTCGGTGCGGTTGGGAGCAGCGGGGTGAGGCCAGAGCCGCTGCGCAAGTAGTTGACGATGAAATATCCTGGATAAGCTACCCTTGTTCCCAGGAGGGGTCCCGTGCACAAGCTTGTTCTTATTGCTGTTCTCTTGTGTCTGCCGCTTCGGTTGGCCGCGCAGCGCCATGCGGTCGATTGGGAGAAAGTCGCCACGGAGACCATTGACCATTTCACCGCCTTGCTGAGCATCGACACCAGCAACCCGCCCGGGAACGAAACCGAAGCCGCTATGTACATCCAGCGGGTCCTCGAAAAAGAGGAGATCCCCAGCCGGCTGTACGCGCTCGAACCCGACCGCGCCAATCTGGTAGCGCGCATTCGAGGAAACGGGTCCCAAAAGCCGCTTCTCGTCATGGGACACACCGACGTCGTCGGCGTGCAGCGCGAGCGCTGGAGCGTTGACCCCTTCGCCGGCGTTCGAAAAGACGGGTTCGTCTGGGGACGGGGAGCCGTCGACGACAAAGACAACGTGGCCGCCGGACTGATGGTGATGCTGCTCCTGAAACGGATGAACGTTGCGCTCGACCGCGACGTGATCTTTCTAGCGGAAGCCGGCGAGGAGGCCACCCCGAGAGTGGGCATCGACTATATGGTCGAAAAACACTGGGAAGAGATCGACGCGGAATACTGCCTTGCTGAAGGAGGATTCGCCTCCGCCCGCAACGGGGAAGTCCGCTATGTCGCCATTGCAACGACGGAAAAGGTCCCGGCTCGGGTGCGCCTGATCGCCCACGGCACGGCAGGCCACGGTTCCATTCCTAGAATGGACAACGCCGTCGCCCGGTTGGCGGCAGCCGTGGCGAAGGTTGCCGACTGGCAACCCCCGATGCGTTTGAACGAGACGACACGAGAGTATTTCGAGCGGCTCGCTACCATCAGCCCTGCTGAAGAAGCCGCCCGCTACAACCACATCGTCGCTGGGGAGCGCCGGCCGCACATTGAGCGCTACCTCGCCCTGCATGACCCCTTCCACCACTCGATGCTGCGGACGTCGGTGGCTCCGACCATGCTCAAGGGCGGGTTTCGGATCAACGTCATTCCCTCCGCGGCGGAAGCCGGTCTCGATATCCGGGCCCTGCCGGACGAAGACATCGAGGCGTTCTACACCCATCTTCTAGCGGTTGTGAATGATCCGAATGTGGAGATCGTGCCGCTGCGGCGGACTCGACCGCCAGCTCCTCCCTCTCGGCTGGACAACGAAATGTTCCGCGTTCTGGAGGGCGTCAGCCGGCGCATGTTTCCCGGGTCGATCGTGCTTCCGCTGATGCTCACCGGCGCCACCGACATGGCGCAACTGCGGGCCAAAGGGATGCAGTGCTACGGATTCGGCGCTGTGCGCGACGAAAGCGACTCTGCCGCGGGCCGGGGGCCGCACGGCGACGATGAACGAATCGCCGAGCAAGCGCTCCTCCAACTCGTGCAGTTTCTCTGGTTCGCGGTTCTCGATGTCGCCGCCTCGTGAGAAACGCGGGCTAGTGGCTGCCGATCTGCTCAATGACCGCGTGATCCCTTGCTGGGAGGAACACGAAGTTCCTCTGCTGCGCATTCTCACGGACCGGGGCACTGAGTGCCGCGGCAACCGGGAGCATCACGAATACCCGTTGTATTTGGCGCTGGAGAACATCGACCACACCAAGACGAAGGCGCGGCATCCGCGGACCAACGGCATCCGCGAACGTTTTCACCGCACCATCCAGGAGGAGTTCTACAGCGTGGCGTTTCGCAAGAAACTCTACCACGGCCGGGATGAGTTGCCGGCAGATGGGGAGGACGGGTTGGAGGAGTATAATCAGCAGCGGCCGCACGCAGGCAAGTACTGTTTTCGGAAAACTCCACAGCAGACTTTCCGGGATGCGAAATCGCTAGTGCGGGAGAAGATGCTGGACGCTTTGCCCCCGGCTCGCGCCGGGGCGACAGAAGCCCAAAAGGCTTCTGTCGCATGACTCACGTTTGTCAGATCAAGTCTCAGCTATTACGCCTGAGGCGTCCAGAGCACCCGCGCCCGTCCTCGACTCTACCCACGCGGCCGGCCGCGTGGGCGCTCAGTCGCGGGACAGTTTGGCCAACCCGCTCGGTGCGTTATCGGCTTGCAACCCGGATTTCCCATAAAGCTCTCGGTAGATGGCCGTGTTGCGAATCACGGCTTGAACGTAGCCGCGGGTTTCCGTGAAGGGAATGAGTTCGACGAATTCCGTAGGATCGTTGAAACCGTGCGAGGCCAGCCATGCTTCCACGCGGTGCTCGCCGGCGTTGTAAGCGGCTAGGGCCGGCGCCGTCCGATTCTCGAACTGGTCGAACAGGTCGCGCAGATAGCGGGTGCCCAATCGCAGGCTGAGATCGGGCGAATGGAGACTGCGCGTCGAGTAGCCCGACACCCCCAGTCTACGCGCTAGCCGGCGCCCGGTCGCCGGCATGATCTGCATCAGCCCCCGCGCTCCGGCGCGCGAGCGGGCTTGAGGGTTGAACTCCGATTCTTGCCGGATGAGACCTGCCACCAGATAGGGATCCAAGCGGTGAGGTCTTACACGGGCGCGCACCTGTTTCTCCCATTGCAGAGGGAACAGCGATTCCCAGAACTCCCGTGGCATCGAGTCGAAGGGGAAGCGCAAGTAGCCGAACCCGTAGCGCTTCATGTAGCGCAGCCCACGGTGGAACTCGCCGCGCTCCTGGGTTTGTCGGGCGAGTTCGAGACCGACCCAGTGGGAATCAGCGGCCCGATAGTCCGCCGTACGAAGCTCGCTTTCGGCCAGATCGGGCAGTGACAGTTCGTAGAGCAGCCGTCCTCGGCGCAAACATCGCTCGGTTTGAGCCGACCTTTCTTTCACTAGCCGGCGAGGCGCCGGTACGGACGCAAGGTACCGCGGCGCCGCCGGTTTCTCGGCGTCTTTCGCCTCGCCCAACACGGCGAGCCGTTGTCTGGCTTGATGGGCGTAGTAGTAGTGCGGGTATCGGGAAGCCAGTTGGGAGTAAATCACCCGGGCTAGCGCGGGATTCCCACCCCTTTCGGTGATTCTGGCGAGCCAGTAGGCGGCGCCGGCCACTCGAGAGGAGCGGGGGTAGAGGCGGATGTGTTCTTCGAGCAGCGAGCCGGCGGCGGGGTCGCGATCCAAATAGGCCCGCCAACACACTTTCCAGTGAGCCAGGGGGCCGCGCTTGCCGTGGGGGAAGGCCCGCGCCGTTCGCTCATAGTAGCGACGGGAGGTCGGGTGCTCATCCTGGAGAAGATAGTAGTTCCCGAGCGAAAACAGCGCTTCTTCGTACCACGCAGAGCCGGGATACTTCTTGTCTAGCTCTTCCGCGCGCTGGGCGAACTCCTTCGTGCGACCGAGACGGCGGGCGCACTCTCCAAGATAGTAGAGGCGTTCGGCGGCGGCCTTCGGGTCTTGGACTTTCAAACGGGTGAGCCGGCTGTAAGCCGCGCTCGTGTGAAGCCTGCGATAATCGCTGGCCCCGATTCTTACTTGCGCCCGATCGCGATCGGACCCCCTCAGGCCCGGCAAGGCTCGTCGATACTCCGCCCAGGCCTGGGGGTACTTCGAGGCCCGGAAAAGGGCATCAGCCCTGCCGAGTCTCCAAGTGGACGGAGCCGGCGGATAGCGCTTGCCTAACTTTCGCCGCAGTGTATCAAGTCGCTTCTCGGCTTCTTCAGCTTGTGGTGAGAGTGGGTACTTGTAGTAGGCTTGCCGGTACGTCCGGACAGCCTTGAGCAGTTGACCGTCAAGTTCCTCGATGCGGCCCAACAGCCAGAGTCGAACGGGTTTGGCAACCGGGGACTTCTCGGTCTCGAGTAGCTTTCTTGCTTGGTCTCTCTGCTCAGAACGGATCAACGATTCCGCCCGCAGGCGTCCGGCGCCTGGAACCAGGCGGCTTTCCGCAAAGCTATTCTCAAAGCTCGCCAGCAACCCAGCCGCCTCGCGAAATCTTTCGGCCCCGGCCAAGCTGCGTGCCTGGTAGTATCGGGCGTAATCGGGCAGCTCGGCCATTTCGCCGGCTGCTTTTTCAAGCTCCCCGGCGGCTTGGACGTAGTTTTCGGCTTTGTGGTCGCCCATGCCCAGGGCGAACCGTGCTAGGCCCTTTGTATCGGGGGAAGAGGACTTGCGGAGGTAGGCGAGAAGCCGATCCCGGTCGGCCTTGTCGCCCGAATCGAGGTACTCGCGAGCAAGCCGCTGGAGCTCGTCGGGGACGGGGGCCGCGCTGCCACGGACCGCCGCTGTCGGCAGTAACACTAGCAGCAACAGGACAGCGAGGATCACGTGTTTGTCGATAGGGCGCTCTAGCGGAAGGGCGGTCGCTTACTTTTGATTCTATCGCCACCAGATCCGCCTGGCGACCCTTTTCCGCGGTCAGGTATTCTTTTGCGGGCCGGAGGTGGATGATATCGTAGCTTAGGGTGATCCAACCAGAAGCCCGATGTGGACACGGGAGACCGGTCGGCAACGTTGCGTGTTCAGTGGCGCACGCAGCTTGGCGCGCGGCGAGGTCGACGTCGCCCCGGTTGTAACCGAGATCGGGAACCGGAAGAGAGGAATCGAATGGGACAGGATCTTAACGGGAAAGTCGCCGTCGTTACAGGGGCCACTCGGGGTATCGGGCGCGCCATCGCGGAAGCTTTGCTCGACGCGGGTGCTTCCGTAGCCGTCTGCAGCCGCAGCGAGGCGGACGTCCGGCGGGCGGTGGAAGACATGGGATTGAAGGGCCAGGTCGCGGGGCGCGTCTGCGACGTGGGCCGTCTGGAGGAGGTCGAGGCTTTCTTTGCCTTCGTCGAGCAAACGTTCGGGCGACTCGACTTCCTGATCAACAATGCCGGCGTCGGGGGATTTGCGCCGATCGCCGAGATGAACCCTCGGCAGTGGAGGGAGATCATCGACACGAATCTGAGCGGCCCCTTCTACTGTTCGCGTGAGGCCATCCCCTTGATGAAGAAGGGCGGGGGCGGGTTTATCATTAACATCGGCAGCCTGGCGGGCAAGAACGCTTTCCCGGGCGGAAGCGCCTACAATGCCTCAAAATTCGGCCTGGTCGGCTTCACCGAAGCGATCATGCAGGAGTTGCGGTACGACAACATCCGCGTCAGCTCGGTCATGCCCGGCAGTGTTCAAACCGAGTTTGGCCGCCACAGTATGGCCGGCACGGAATGGAAGATCGCTCCCGAGCACCTCGCCGAAACCGTGCTGCATCTGCTGCGGATGCCCGACCGCAGCCTGGCGAGCCGGGTGGAAGTCAGGCCTTCACGCCCACCGCGCAAGGGATGAGTTCAGGCTTTTCTCACCACCTGACGGTCGAAGCACTCGATAGGCCCGTCATGACTTCGCTGTGCTTGCTCGCCGTGCTCAACGTAGGGTTCAAGTACGCCCGCATGGTTCAAGAAGCGGGGCACCGAGCGGCGCGCGCCTCGTACTGACGGGCCTCTCACGCACTTTGCCTCGCCGTCTGGTGAGAAAAGCGGGTTAACGCCGGTCAGGGGCCGATCAACCGCTTGGCCCCCGAGGAACTTTTCCAGGAAAGGCCATGCACGCATGTCTGAGCGGTCGGTAGTGTCCTAATCTCGCGTTGCTGGATTGGGGGCTATCCCGCTGGCAGGCAGAAACTCCGTCATCATATCCAGATTAGCTGAGACCGCGCCACCGACACGCTTTAGCAATCCCATTCTTAGCAGCTTTTGCACATCGCGCCTGACGGTCTGATCGGTCCTTTGCGCGTACAAGCTTCTCATCTCAGGACTGATGTCACGTAGTTCATCAATCGGAACCGGTTCAGGCTTAGTTGAGAGTTGTATAAGCAGGGTACGCTGCCTCTCTTCGGTGACGCCACCGGTCAGCCTTTCAGTCACAAGGTGCTGCCAGAGGATACGGAGGTGCGTTTCTCGGATTGTGTTCCTTTGCTCCCGCAAACCGTCAAGCAGCCCCTGCGCTGCGTATTCCACAAAACCCCTCACGTCGCCGCTTCTCGCACTTGCCTGACTGAGTTGGCTCACATACGCGGAACGAGTAAGGTTGTAGTGGTTGCTCAGGAGGTGACCCACTGGAGACGGCACACCACTCCGCAGTAGAATCATTACCTCGACAAGTCTCGCTGTCCGACCATTGCCGTCGCCGAAAGGGTGAATCCAAGCGATGTAGACGTGAGCGACGATAGCTTTTAGGATAGCCATAGGAATGCGAAGCTCATTGTCATCAGAAGAGAATTCAGGGCCGTTCAACCAGCTACAAAGCTCAGCTAAGAGGTACTCGCAGTCCTGCCATGGCGCTCCAGGATAGCGTCCGACCCCAACCCTGTAGCGCCTGACGGTTCCTGGCTGTACCTCTGGCGGATTGTCCAACCCATCAAGAACGTGCCGATTGAATAGTTTGATTGTGTCTGGCGTCAGAGCAAAGGGGTCATCCTGGTACTGACGCTTGGCAATCATGGTCAGGCACCGCCAAATATTAAGTACTTCCTTCTTGAGGTATTCCCTCGATCGCGGCACCTCCCCACGACCCTCGATCAACGCGCGGACTTCATCCTCGGAAAGGGTGTTTCCCTCGATTGCCGTAGTGCCGTGAATGCCCTTCGCTAGATACATCGCGTGAAGATCATCTCTGAGCTTTGGTGGAAGAGGGACGCCGGCTAGGTATTCGCAGTAGGACGTGCATTTCCCCAGAAGGAGCCAGATGACGGGGTTATTGGATAGTTCTCTGTGTTTGAACTTGATCCAAGGATGCGAACGCTCGTAGCTGTGCACTTGATCATGATAACATACTGAAAACAATTATTATATCACGATGTTGATGTATTTTATGATCAGTAACGCTAGCAATTTTGATATTGTCCAGAAGTGATCCGTCAGGCCGGACTTCAGCGCTGGGGCATCTCTGATGACACATTATGTGCCGGTTTCCCAGTTGACTGTTTGTGTCTTATTTTGAAGTTGTTCTGATTGCTCTGCTTTTGACAGAGTCTACGGGATGATCTGGGCCTGGTGGCTCCCGATCTGGCCCCGACCGCCAGAATCAACGCATAGTTAGCCCGCTACCGGGAGCGGTCCTACCCCCGACCATCGAGTATAATCACTGCTAGCTTGCGGGGACCGCATCGTCGGCGGGCAAACCCGGCGGGGCCGATTTCAGAGGCTGTCGGCGAGCACTTATCGAGATGGCGTGAGGACAGCAGTTAAGATGACTTCAACTAACAAGCGGGGCGTTTGGAGTGGGCTCGCGGCGGCCCTAACGGTGCTCTGTGTCCCCGGGTTCGGGGCCGAAGAGAACCCGGTCAGCTATTACAACGATGTTCGGCCGGTCATGCAGCGCGCTTGTCAGGGTTGCCATCAGCCCGCCGCGAAGATGGGTGGGCTGGTACTGACAAGCTATGCCGAGATTGTCAAAGGGGGCCAACGGGGGCCGGTCTTCAAAGAGGGATCTCCGGCCGAGAGTTCACTGATAGGGCATCTGACGGGGGAGAAGGATCCCCGTATGCCGATGGGGCAAGATCCCCTGCCCGCGGAAGAGATCGAACTGTTCCGACGCTGGGTCCAGGAGGGCGCGAAGGACGACACTCCCGAGTCCGCAAAAGGCCCCAAGATTCCCGATCAGCCCCCTGTCTATCAGCAGCCGCCCGTAATCAGCGGGCTTGCGTATTCTCCCGACGGGTCTTTGCTGGCGGTCGGGGGCTTCAAGGAGATCCTGCTGCACAAATCGGATGGCTCCGGCATCGTCGCGCGGTTGCTGGGCAAGTCCGATCGTCTCAATTGGCTGGGCTTCACACCGGATGGGAAGACGCTGGTGGCCATCGGCGGGGCCCCGGCGTCGTTCGGCGAACTGCAGGTCTGGGACGTCGAGTCGCGGCAACTGTCGCGGTCGTTGATGGTCGGCTCCGATACGCTCTTCGGCGGATCTCTCTCGGCAGACGGCCGATACGTCTGTTTCGGGACGAGCGACAATACCGTTCGCGTGGTCGAAGTCGCCAGCGGCGAGGAGTTGTTCAAGGCCGGACACCACGAGGACTGGGTCCTAGGGACCGTCTTTGGTATCGACGACGAACGAATCGTCTCCGTCGGCAGGGACCGGGCCGCCAAACTCGCCAACGCCAAGACGGGCACTTTCATCGAGAACGTGAATCTGTTGCGCGACCAACTCTACGCCGTCGCTCGCCACCCTCGCCGAGATTATGTCCTCGTTGGCGGTAAGGACCGGGTCCCTTACCTCTACATGATGGACAGGCCGGCAGCGCTCGTAGTCGCGGACGATTCCACGCTAGTGAGGAAGTACGAAGAACAGGCGGGTGTTGTCCAAGCTCTGGCCTTCAGCCCTGATGGCAACCGCATAGCTGTCGGGGGCGTGAGCAACGAGGTACCTGTTTACGACACCGAAAGCGGGGAGCGCGTAGCGACCTGCGCGGCGCCTGGGCGGGGCGTCTTTGCCGTCGTATTTCACCCCACGGGCGAACGCCTGGCCATCGGCGGTTTCGAGGGGCGGCTGCGAATTTGCGATACGACTTCGGGGAAAGTGGTGAAGGAATTCGTTCCCGTGCCCCTCGAAGAGCCGGCATTGACGCACTGATCGCTCAGGACAGGACATCAGCCATCTAGCCCCAGCCCGGAAAGACCGGCGGCAGCTGACGTCGCCCGTTCCATCACACTACATCGAGGTCGCGACCAACCCACACGATTTTCCCTCTCACGATATCAAGCACCTCCTTGCGTTCGAGGGGGACGGGGCCATGAAGGGAATGGGCCTGCCGAGCGTTGTCGACGACCACCACTAAGACTCCTCCTACGACGCGGCAGCGCCCCACCCAGCCTTCACCCGCCCAGGATAAAGCGTAGACGTACTCGAAGTCCGGTCGTCGACGCTCGATGGGCGAGCGGTCCAACAGGACGAGGTCGTTGGGCCAAAGCGCGGGCCACATGCTCCGCTCATTCTGATCCAATGCGAGCACGACCGGGCTGATGAACCGGTTGAGCGAGGAAGTAGAGAAGTAAAGCCGCTCCGTGCCTCGCCCCGGTTGCGGGAACGGGTTCCCCCCTCCCAAAGGGCCGTCCAGCAAGGGGATCGGCAGCGCCTCGCCTCTCCTGGGCGGCGCCAGACCTGATAACTCCTCCTGGGTAAAAAGCGACAGCAGGGGAATCCCCAGCAGCTCCATGATCTGGTCTGCCAGCTCGGGATTCATTTTGCGGGCTCCCTTCAGGACGTTGTGGATATGGGGCTGTGAGTAGCCGCTTAGCCGAGCGAGACCGCGCTCGCTGATTTCCCCACGCCGGACTAGCTCGTTCAAGTAACGAACCAGGCGAGCCGCAAGGGAACGGAAGCCGAGGGGCGCGTTCATATAGCTGTTTGAAATAGGCTCGCATAACTATTAGCACGGGGCTTTTTTGAAGAAATACGAGAGGCGTAAGGTGTCTAACTGATTGATATTGATAGGTTACTGATCCGAAATGATTTTCGCTTTCTCCTATAATTAGTTTCAATTTTGGAATCATTGTTTGGAAATTTTCTGGCGTCAAACTATTGACAGCAGCGTGGTGAGGTCTACAGTGAAGGTCGGGATGATAGTCATAGAGAGAGAGGCCATATGGACTGGAACCGTTCAGACTTATATCTAGTTGCGCAGACAGCCTGCGGGACGTGTCACGGCACGGGCGTGCGCCGTGAGAAAAAAGGGCAGCCCATTCCTTGCGGGTGCGCGTCGCGAGCGATGTTTCGAGCCTGCTATACACGGTTTCGCGACTGCGTGACACGGGGGAAGTACCGCAGTCACGTGTCTTTCGAACGGGCGCCGAGCGGGAGAGTGAATCGGATGACCTGGTCGCGCAAAGAAGAGGAGTACATGGCGGACTTTGTTCTCGTCTCGCGGCGCGTACTGGATGCGTGGCACTATGGGATCTTCCGATTCCATTTTCTCCTGGGCGCGGACTGGAAGCTCTGCTCTCGTAAATTCGGCGTTAGTCGGGGCAACTTCTTTCACGCCATTTATCGCATCCAGGAGCAGCTGGGGGAAGCCTTCTACCAACTGGAACCCTATGCACTGTATCCGCCCAGAGACTACTTTGTGCTGCGTTCGCCGGGACCCATGGAACCTTGCCACCCACCGGTTTCCGCCATTGCTCCGACCAGGATGACTCGCGGCGGGAAGCCCACAACTACTCGCTCCTGGCAGAAAGTGCCGGCTTGAGAGACGACCCGGCACGTAACTCCCTGACCGGGGGGCAGAACTCCGTGGTGGGTGTGGCAGCAGGTGTGGGTTCAACCCTTTCGCATCACGAACTGTTCTCGTGTGAATTATCGCCAGCCCGGCCCGTTTGCCGGGCGAGCAAAGAGAGTGATCTAGTGCTTACTGACAAAAGTTCGCGTATTTAAAAAGGCCTTTCCCGAAGGATTACAAGGCTCTCTGTCTAACCCGGAAGTGGTTTGTTCACAGAGCTTTCCGAGCCGCGACCGTGAGGGAGCGGTCCAGTAATTGCCGCCTATAAACGATCGCGAACTTATGGAACCAAGCACTAGGGCGGCTGTGGGCGGGGTTCAGTGGGATTCACACTCCGTCCCATTCGATCACGCAACCCAACCCGCGAGAACTCCTCTCTGGGCAGGCGCGGCGGCCTGCCCCTACAGTTTTGTCGTGAGAAATGCGGGCTACATGTCATGAAGCCTAAGTGTCTCATTAAAAGTAGCTTAGCCCCATTGGTGCCAGGGCCTCCTTGGATTGGCAAGGTACAATGTAGTTGCAGCACACGCGAAGCATTCGGGGACCCTTCGAGCACGGGTCGTCGGAAGCCACGAACCAACGAGGTAAGAAAATTACCAAACAAACCCAATTTCGTGGAACCAAAAGGAAATCAATGGTTTACGGTTGGTTTCGAGTACGGTGGGGCGGTCGGATCCGTACAATCCGACGGATCGGACCAGCCGGCTACAAGAGTAGCTTTGCCGCGGGGCGGCAGAGTTTGTAGCGCGGACCTGGCGCTGTTCCAGCGTCCGCGTCCGTGGGCAGCTACCGACCAACAGCATGACCAAACAAAGCCAATTCCTTATAACGCCTTTTGTTCCAGGAACTTATAGAAAGGTTGGCGGGCTGATCGCCATGACTTCGTTCGGCTTGCTCGCCGTGCTCAACGGAGGGTTTAAGAATGTAGGGGCACGGCATGCCGTGCCCGAGCCCGCCGAGTGGCGCGCGGAGGCGTACTTGAACAGTACGTTGAGCACGGCGAGCAAGCGCAACGCAGTCATGGCGGGTCTATCAGCCCGTGGCAAAAGTCGTGCAAGAGCGAAAAATGGGGACTGCCACCAATTCGCCCCTCGTCACATACCTAGAAACAAAGTGCTTAGCCTGAAGCGCATTGGCTGGCTGTACCCGATTTCCCGTCAGGTGGCGAGAAAAGAGGCCTAACCCTTCGTGTTATCGTAGTAGGCAACCCGCTCTCGTCGGTGCAGGATCCGGGCCTCTCCAGCGGGCTTGCCCGTGCGTAAGCTAGCTTTCTACAACGTTTCCAAGCAGACACTGCTGGGCGATTCGGTGGGCCTCGCCGAGACCAGCGCCGAACGGCGCCGGGGCCTGTTGAAGCGTGACGGCCTGGGTCAAGGGGAAGGTCTGTGGATCGTGCCCTGCGAGGCGATTCACACCTTCTTCATGCGCTTCCCGATCGACGTCGTTTTCCTCGCTAAAGATAAGCGCGTCACGAAGCTTGTCGGCCGCATGAAGTCGTCACGCGTGTCGTTAAGCTGGCGGGCCCGCAGCGTCGTCGAATTGCCGGTCGGGGTGATCGAAGAGACGCGCACCGAGGTGGGCGACCTGATCGAAATCCGCGAGCGGGACTAGCCCGCTTTGCTCACCAGGTGGCGAGGCGAAGTGCGTGAGAGGCCCCTCAGTACAAGGCGCGCGCCGCTCGGCGCCCCGTTTCTTGAATAATGCGGGCTTACTTGAACAGTACGTTGAGCACGGTGAGCAAGCGCAACGAAGTAATGGCGAGTCTATCAGCCCGTGGCAAAAGTCGTGCAAGAGCGAAAAATGGGGACTGCCACCAATTCGCCCCTCGTCACATACCTAGAAACAAAGTGCTTAGCCTGAAGCGAATTGGCTGGCTGTACCCGATTTTTCGCGGCCTTCGCTTTCACCACGGGCTGCTATCGCGTGCTTCGACCGTCAGCTGGTGAGAAATGCGGGCTAGTTACTTGCTAAGTGCGTGAGAAAGAGTGGATCACACTGTTTGAAATCAGTAACTACTCCTCCCGGATTCGAGAAATCCTTGAGTCTCATGAGGCCGGGCAACGGTTGATGCCGTTGGCTCCGCGTGAGCCGCTCCCCGAACACGGGCTGGCGCTGCTGAGGCAAAGTGCAGCGTCGGATCTGTTTTCACCGATGTCGCCTGCCTCGTCGGAAGCCGCTGAGTGCGTCCGAAGCGCGCTGTACCTCTATTTTTCGGACCTAGACGCGTCCCATCGGATATCCCAGGGGATTCCATCTTCCACGGGCAGCTTTCTTCACGGTGTCATGCATCGTCAGGAACCGGATTTCTCGAATTCGAAATACTGGTTTCGGCGAGTTGGAGGGCATGATGTTTTCCCCCAACTGCGGGCCGGGGTCCTCGAAGCACTGAGTGACGCGCCCGACGCGGCGGGGGCGCGACTCCACGGCGAAATCGACGGACGCGGGAAATGGGACCCATTCTGGTTTGTCGACCAGTGTCAGGCAGCTTGCCAGGGAGTGGCCGGTGACCTCGAACCACGACTGATGGAGATTCAACGGCTCGAATGGCAGCTCCTGTTTGAGTATTGTTATCGTAAGGCCGTTGGCACGAGCTGATTCCGCACAAAAAGCCGTAACCGGATCGCGGAGCGACGACCTCTTTCTCGGGGTGGACGGCGGCCAATCCCATACGCGAGCGGTTGTTGGGGACAGTGCCGGTAAGGTGATCGGTCGCGGCGCGGCCGGCCCGGCGAACCAGGCCGGGCATGAGCGAGGTCGGGAAAACCTTCAACGCGCCGTTTCGTATGCTGTGGGTGAAGCGCTCGGTGAAGCCGGTCGGGATCTTGCTACGACTCGATTTGCCGCCGCCTGTTTTGGACTGAGCGGAGGGCCCGCCGAAAAACGGGCCATCATCGAGAGCGTCATTTCCACCCAGAAACTCGAGATCGTAACCGACGCCGAGATTGCTCTGCTGGGTGGAATTGGCGGGAAGCCCGGGATCGTGGTGCTCGCCGGCACGGGGTCGATGGCCTTTGGCAAGAATGCGGCGGGCAGAACCGCCCGCGCCGGCGGCTGGGGGTATGTTTTCGGGGACGAGGGTGGCGCGTTTGGCATCGTTCGGCAGGCGTTGCGCGCGGCCCTGCGGCAGGAGGAGGGGTGGGGACCCCAAACGGCCTTGGCCAGTCTGCTGCTGAAAGAGTGCGCAGCGGAGAACGTCAACGAGTTGATGCACCGCTTCTATACCGAGCAGTTTCCACGGGATCGCGTCGCATCACTGGCGCCCTTGGTGGACCGCGCCGCTTCAGACGGTGATCGAGTGGCGGCGGGGATTTTAGAGGCCGCCGCTGAGTGTCTTCAGAAGTTGGCCATAGCGGTGCGCAAGCAGCTGTTCGACATCGAGGAAGCGGTTCCGATCGTTCCTGTTGGCGGAGTTTTTCGCAGCCGATTCGTAGCGCAGGAATTTCGCAGGCGGCTGGACGCCGAGGAAAGCACCTCAGTCGTCCAGCCGAAGTTTGAGCCGGTTATCGGAGCGCTGTTGAAGGCGTATGAGCTGGCGGGTGTTGATGTTACGGCCCCGCCGCGGTGAAAATTGAAAAAGTAAACTTACGCCACCGAGGGTGCGAAAGCTTCCAACGGTCGCAAGGGTGCGCTACCGGTAGCGACAAACACGTACGGCGGTGCGCGGGGCTTGTCGGTGGCGACAAACACTTGTGTTTGTCCGAGTGTAAGGTTGCGACAAGCTCGCAGCCTGTCATTGGCCGGCATGATTGCCGGCCGGTGCGGGGAACCGGGAGCGCCAAGAGTAGCGGGTCACTATCGGCGGGCGGTCGCTACCAGGCTGACCGCTACCTAAACTTAATTACTTTTCTAAGAGAAAATGCTCGACGAACATGACGTCGATCCCCGAGGCATAGAAGCTGCGCACGGCGGCGCGCGGGTCGCAGACGAGAGGTTCGCCGAACAAATTGAAGGACGTGTTGTAGAGCACCGGCAGGCCGCTCGAACGGCCCGCCGCGTGGAGCAATTCCCAGTACAAGGGGTTGTCGTCGCGCCGGACAGTGTGGACGCGGATGCGGTCTCCATCGAGCAGCGCCGCTTCGAAAGTCTTACGGTGGCCGGCTCGGACACGGCCCACGGTCGCCAGGTAGCGGGCGCCGGCCCCGCAGTCGAAGTACTCCGAGGCCAATTCCTCGGGTACCGAGGCGGCGAATTTGCGGAACGACTCGCGGTGCTTGATGTAGGTGTTTAAGTTCTCGGTGGAATAAGGGTTGCGAGGAGAGGCGAAGATACTGCGGTTACCCAACGCCCGGGGACCGAATTCCATGCGGCCTTGAAACCAGGCCAGGATTTGGTCGTCGGCCAGCCGCTTCACCGCTGTTTCGACCACCTCACTCTCGGTGGCTAGGTACCGGAAGCGAAGCTTGCAGTTCTCGAGTACTTGTTTGATGTGTTCTCGATCAAACTCCGGTCCCAGAAAGAGGTTCTTGAGCGGCTTCCTTTCGTCGCGGCGGAGAGTCTGATGCCAGCCATGAAAGGCGCTGCCGATGGCGGTGCCGGCATTCCCCGCCGCGGGCTGAACCCAGACCTTTTGAAATCGCCCGGAATTCTCGACCGCGGCAACTACTAGGGCATTGAGAGCCAGCCCACCTCCAAGACATAGATTTTCTCCCTCCCCGACCATGTTGAGCACCGTTTCTTCGACCGCGCTCTGGACGCTTGAGGCCAGGTCAGCCCGAGCTTCCTCGGAGAGGGCGGAACCGTGCTCCATGCCGATCTGAGAATAGAACTTTTCGCTGAAGCCTCCGTCGGTCGTCCGGGAGGTGTCGAAATAACTGTGGTCGAGCTGAGGCAAGCGGGCGTCGGGTCCTCCGAGAATGTCAACAAACAGATCGTGGAAACGTGGCTTGCCGTCCACCGACAGCCACTGCACCTTGTGTTCTTCCGCACCGCTGTGGAATCCCAACAGCTCGGTGATTCGGCTGTAGAAGGCAGCCGGCGAATCAGGAGCGTACATCTCTTGCGCCGCTTCGAGCCGGGACCCCTGTGCTTCCCAGACCGCGCCACAGCGCATATCTCCCATCCGGTCCAGGGTTAATACCGTGGCCTGCTCAAACGGAGAAGGGTAGAACGCGCTGGCGGCGTGCGCCGTGTGGTGGTCGACGATGACGATTCGGCTCTTGGGAAACAGCGTCTTCAGGCGCAGATGAAACGATGGGTCGCTGCCGGTTCCCAGGGGCCGGGCGAGCGCTACGCACGCCAGGTCCTCGTAGTCGGCGCCGGCGATTTTTAGGCAACCGTCGATGGCTTGTGTGGGCAGTCCTCCCGGGTGAGACTCGCGCAGAAGCTTTTCTTCCTCCATGGCGGCAACCAGTTCACCATCCTGGAGCAGAGCGGCCGCGCCGTCATGCAGCAATCCACCGATTCCCAATATCAGCATCAGACTTGTTTCAACCTTTTGACCGCTCGTTCGCGGCCCAAAGCCACGAAGACGGCAAATGCGCTGGGTCCGACCGATTGGCCGGTCAACGCGGCGCGCGCGGCGTTGATCATCAAGCCCGGCTTGACGCTGCGTTCAGCGGCCAAGCCGCGAACCTGCTTTTCCACATTTTCTTCGCTGAACTCGTCCAGCGAGGCGAGTCGCTCGGCTAGCTCATGCAGGAGTTCCCGGGCCCCCGCCTTGTCGAGGTTCTTGCGGGCTCGCGGCTCGATGTCGAACGTATCTCCGAAGTAGGCGCGGCCTTTGGACGTGAAATCCTTCAGGGTCGTGTAACGCGCACGCAACAAATCGGTAGTGTTCGATAGCCACTGCTTCCGGGCGTTCTCGTAGGCTGGGTCCCAAAGGCCGGCTTCCGGGAGCTCGCTTTCGACGTAAGGCATCAGCTCGGCTAGCGGCATCTGGCGCAGATGCTGGCTGTTGATCCACAGCGCTTTCGGGTCGGCCCAGTCCTGCTCGCTCGCTTCGTCAAACGAGACGATGGCGTTCGTGCGCAGGACACCGTCGGGCGAGAAGCCCTCGACAAGCTCCCGGCGGGTCAGAATCTCGCGATCGTCCTTGGGCGACCAGCCGAGCAGACTCAGGTAGTTGACGAAGCCGTGCGGCAGGAAGCCCCTGTCGCGATAGGTCGTTACACTGACCACGGGGCCATGTTTGCGTTTCGACAGCTTAGACCCGTCGGGACCGAGAAGCAGCGGCAGATGCGCGAATTGCGGGGGTGCCCCGCCCAAAGCCTCGAACAGCAGAATGTGCTTGAACGTGTTGGTCAGGTGGTCTTGTCCACGAATCACGTGGCTGATTTTCAGTTCGACGTCATCGACGGTCGAGGCCAGGTGGTAGGTGGGGGAACCATCGCTTCTGAGCAGGGCGAAGTCTTCAACGTCGCCGATCTCGCGGGATTGTCGCCGGTAAACCAAGTCGTCGAATGCCAGCGAGTGGCTTGATTCCCGAGGCACGCGGAAGCGCAACACGAAGGGCTCGCCCTGGGCCGCGCGACGGTCGCTTTCCCGCGGCGGCATCTCTCGCATGCCGGGGTTCGCCAGCCACGGCCCCGATGACTCGCCCTCCTCGCGGCCGCTCTGATCGACCGCCTGCCGCGGGGTGAAATCTCGGTACGCAGCGCCCTTCCGCAGCAAGCCTTCGGCAGCATCGCGATGGGTGCCGCTTCGCTCAGACTGGCGATGCTGCTCATCCCAGGGAAGATCAAGCCACTTCAGGCCATCCAGGATCGAGCGCAAGGACTCTTGGGTGCTGCGCTCCCGGTCGGTGTCATCGATGCGCAGGATGACCTGGCCGCCCCTCCCGCGCGCGAAGAACCAATTGAAGATATACGTGCGCGCGCCTCCAATATGGAGAAAGCCGGTCGGAGAGGGAGCGAAACGAACTCGTATCATCAGGGAGATTGTCGGCGGAACGTTCGTTCATGATACGCCGGACTTGGCCTCTTCCGCCAGCCGGCGTGATGATGATGAGTAGATCCTGGTGAGAACCGCGGGCTAATAGATGCGCACGCCGCGCGGCCCGGGCGGGCGCTCGAGGTGGACGGTATCGATAAACCGCACCCGTCGGGACGCCAGCGTCATCATCATGGTTTGCGTTCGACACCCGTCCCCGAAAAAGCGAACACCGGTGAGGACGCCGCCGCTCGAGACAGCCCCCGTCACGCCGCAAGCCGCGAACACGATCTGTCGGCCCGGTGCAAGGTCTCGCGCCGTGTAAACGCGCTTAGGGTCGGAGATGCCCATCTTTTTCACGCGCTCTTCAAGTTCCGGCGTGTCGATCACCAGCCGGCCGATGATTTCTCCGTGCAGGCAGCGCATGGCCGCGGCGGTCAGCACGCCTTCGGGGGCTCCGCCACTGCCCATGACGGCGTGAGCCCCTGAGCCTCGAACCGCGACAGCGATGCCGGCGGATAGGTCTCCGTCCGTGATCAGGCGGATCCGCGCTCCCGCACTGCGAATGTCCTCGATCAGTTTCTTGTGGCGAGGCCGATCCAGGACAATGATCACGAGATCGTCCACGTCACGGTCCAGGCACTTGGCGATGGCCCGCAGGTTGTCCTCGACAGGTGCATCGAGATCAATGGCGCCGCGGCAGGCAGGGCCGGCGATGATCTTTTCCATGTAGCAGTCGGGAGCGTGCAACAGACCCCCGCGTTCCGAGGCCGCCAGCACGGCCAGGGCGCCCGGGGCGCCCGTGGCGCAAAGGTTGGTACCTTCGAGAGGATCAACGGCAATGTCGACCCCGGGGTAGTCGGCGCCGTCCTCGGGCGGCGCCCCGACTTCCTCGCCGATGTAAAGCATCGGCGCCTTGTCGCGCTCACCCTCCCCGATCACGATTCTGCCCGCCATGGGAATCTTTTCAAACTCCGTGCGCATGGCCTCGACGGCGGTGTGATCGGAGGCTCGGGGGTCCCCCTGACCCATGGATCGCGCGGCGGCGATCGCGGAAACCTCAACGACGCGAACCAACTCCAAAGCAAAATCTCTTTCCACTTCAGCCACGGCTTCTTCCGCGACCGTCTGGCTCGCCGTTCCTACGTTTGTCTCAGGCATCGAGCCCCCCGCTTTTTGTTACAAGATCGGTTGGAAACCCCGGCAGCGTCACACCCCCTGAATCAGCAACGCTTTGTGTCCCTCCTTTATAAGCCGTCGAGTGCGGCTTCGAGCTCGCTGCGAGCGTGGAGATCGCCCAGGCGTGTGGCCACCTCGACGCCCTTCTCGAAACTTTGGCGAGCTTCCTGAGTGCGTCTCAATTTGAGGTACGTCTGACCAACGTGATAATACGCGGCTTGGTAGTCAGGATCGATCCCCAGGATCCTGTTGAACTGCTCCACGGCCTTCTCCAGGTGGCCCTGGTTCACATATTCCTGAGCCAATCCGTAGCGGGCGAAGCAATCGTTTGGGCTGGCCGCGACGAATTTCTTGAGGGTTTCGAAACGCTGACTTTCCATCTATGCGTCAACCTTGCGGTTCGTCACCGTTCTGCCGCGGGTTGTCAAAGCTGCAACTGGACACTACTATAGCAATCTGAAGTTCTACGATGGCCTGCCCTTACTTTTGTCCCACCGATCCCTTGCCGGCGTCGACTTGGCCCGGCAAGCTGCGGCCGCCCTTGGGTGAACCCTATGCCGGCGTGTGCCGCGCCCGCAAAGGCGAGGACTTCCGACCCGGCGAAGACTTCCTCGTGGACGTCTGCAACCTGGGCTACCCGGCGCTCACTTGTACCCGATTTCCTCGCCAGGCGGGGCCCGACGCGGTGCGCTTTTCCGTCATGGCCGACGACGGTCGAGTCGTTAGGATCGCGTACGTGGTCGAGAAAGGGCACGCGTCCTACGAGAACGGCTTTTTGGAGTACGATCGGGCCGCGAACAGGTGGAGTAGCCGTAAAGTTCAACCTTTGCTCGAGCGGCAGGCGGAGGCGTACTTGAACAGCTACCTTCGACAGGAGAGGGCAACGCGGGCGGCGAAGGCCAAGTGGTCAAAGGTGTCCGGCTCGAGGTAATAACTATGGACGAAAAACCCGCGCGAGAGTCCTATTCGGAGCTATCGGAGCTGGCCCTCCCCAACGACGCCGGGGCGCTGGGCACATTGCTGGGCGGCAAGATCATGCACTTGGTGGACATCGCGGGGGCGATCGCCGCCTCCCGACACTGTCGAGAATACGTGGTAACGGCCTCGTTCGATCACATGGATTTCCTCGAACCCGTCAGGATCGGTGATCTCGTGATCTTGCGCGCGGCCGTGAATCGCGCCTTTCGCACCTCGATGGAGGTGGGAGTGAAGGTTTTCGCCGAGAACCTGGGCACCGGCGAAGCTCGGCACGTGGCCTCGGCGTATCTGACCTTCGTTGCGCTCGACAAGAACCGTAAGCCCGTTCCCGTGCCGGCGGTGATTCCGGAAGCCGAGCAAGAGCAACGGAGATACGACCAGGCGGGGCAGCGACGCGAGTACCGGTTGGAGCATCGCCGTCGCGGCGGGTAATGCCGAAGCAGGATAGTGCGACCAATCGGGTTTGAAGCTAGTGAGGTCAGTTGGCTCTCAGATCCCGATCACATGCGGCGACTAGTGGATTGTCCCGGCGACAAGTGCACTATAGATGCGGAAATGTCGGGCTCGAAAGCCCGACCAGCACGCTGAAAGCGTGCGCCACATCGCAGGGATCAGAAAGTCTTGTCTAGGACAGCTTACTAGCCGGCGGCCGAGCCGTTTGTGACGTCCTTGCCGTTGGGACCCCTTGCCGCGGGAGGCTTGGCATCATCCCGGTCTAGCTTGTAGAGGTACTTGATGTTTGCCTTGTAGACGACCAAGTTTGGCGCGCCGTCGCGATTCACTTTGACGCAGGCCCTGTCATACCACTCGATCGTGCCGGTGATCTCCTCGCCGTCGCGGAGCACCAGCACTAGCGGGGTATGATTCTGCATCTGTTTGACGAAATAGAAGGTCTCCGCATTTGTCTGGTCGGGCGGGGACTGCCGCTTCCGCTGGTGGTTGTGCGGCTGGCGTTTCCTTTGGTTCATCTGCTCCTTGACTTCGCTGAGCGAGGGTCGGATCAGTTTGCGGTTGGCGGCATTCCCCGGTTCCTTCATGGAAGACCTCTCTTGGAAGTAGTACAAGGGCTATGCGTGAACCATTCGCCGGTTACGAGTGGTGATCAAGGGCCTGCTCATCCGCAACATGAGGCCGACTTCCGCGATGCGGAACCACGACCGGTTGTTGGTGGAACCCGAAGCCCGCTAGTCGATTCGGCGAAGGTTGGACAGAACCTGACTTATGGATAACATATCCACGCGCGCGCTCGCAAGCAGCTCTGTTACTCGCGCTTGGCCGCCTGCCTGAGGCCGATAACCATGGCTTCGAGGGCGATTTGTTTTTGAATGTTGCGGCGCCTCAGCAGCTCTAGTTCGTCAAGCTCAGCCGCGGCCTTTTCAATCCACTCGAAGCTTGCCCGACGGGCGAGGGACTCCAATTCGTCGACGATGTCGGTGTTGACCAGCGACCGGCCAGACCCGAACCGAAGATGCAGCAGATCTTGAAGCAGCGACTGAAACGACTCCAGCAAGACGTCCAGACGCTCGTCGCTCTTTCGAGCCACGCCCTCGGTATAGGGCAGTAGCTCGGCAAAAGAGCCCTCTCCCAGCGACGTCCGAAGCAGTACCAACATCGAATCTCGTCGCTCCAAATACTGGTCGACGTTTAGGGTTATCGCGCGGCCGGGACTGCCTTGGGCCAAACGGATCAACGTTTGGCGCTCGTCCTTGCCGATCTCGGTACATGCCGCCAGGAATTTCTCCATCTCTTCGTTCGATAGAGGAGCAAAGTAGAAAGGGATAGCCCGGGAGCGAATCGTCGGCAGAAGTTCGTTGGGGTTTTCCGCCGTCAGGACGATTGTCAAGGAAGGGGCCGGCTCCTCAAGTGTCTTAAGCAGAGAGTTGGAGGCCTCATCATTCGCGCGGTCGGCGTGGTCGATGAGAAATAGGCGGCGCCGTCCTTCTGATGGGCCGTACTGCGCGGCTTGGCGCATCTGGCGAGCCTGGTCGATCGTAATGATCTGCAAAGGGCCGTCCGGGGGAAAGATCAGAAAATCGGGATGCGTAGAAACAATCAAAGGACTTTCGGTACGCTTGGCGGCGGGCAACTTTAATCGCTCTGCGAAGAGTTGTTGGAAAGATTCTTGGGAGAGGTCCGCTGCGAGAATGCGGCGGCAGTTGGAACACTCGCCGCAAGCTTCACCCGGTACGCTGTTCAAACAATTGAGGGATGCCGCCAGCAAACCGGCCAGAGTGGCCTTGCCCACGCCGCGCGGCCCCGTGAACAGGAGGGTTTGCGGCAGGCGGCCCTCGGCCAACATCCGGCGCAGTGCGCTCACGATTCGAGAGTTGCCGACGAAATTAGAAAACATCTGGTAGCTCGGTCTACAGAAACCGATCCTGAGTATGCTAAGCCATCTCTGGGACAAACATTCAAGGAGTAGCCAGGGCCTTTGCCCGCAGAAACTCCTGGACTGTCTTCTCGATCGCCTCTGCGACTTTCTCAATCGAGTCTCTAGCGTCGATCAGCCTAATCCGCTGCGGCTCGGCGCGGCTTAGCTCAAGATATCCGCGGTGAACTCTTTCGTAGAACGCTGCCGCTTCCCGCTCCATACGGCTCTCGTCGATGGGTTGGCCGGAGTTACGTTCGAGAGCGCGGCGGACGCCGATCGCGGGATCCACATCGAGAAGCAAAGTCAGGTCCGGCTTCAGGTCACCGCAAGCGACATTTTCCACGGCGCGCACGGTGTCGGCGCCGAGTTCACGTCCGTAGCCCTGGTAGGCCACGGTGGCGTCGGTAAAGCGGTCGGCCAAGACGATCCGTCCCGCCTCAAGAGCCGGCCGGATGACTTCCTCGATGTTCTGTGCTCGGGAAGCAAAATACAGCAGTAATTCAGGAATTGGCCGCAAGTCGGTGTTCGCAGCGTTCAACAGCAGCTTGCGGATCTCCAGCCCGACCCGAGTGCCTCCCGGCTCTTGAGCCACAACGACAAAATGCCCCTGCCGGGTTAGCGACTGTCGCAGGCGGTCGAGCTGGGTCGTCTTCCCGCTGCCGTCAATGCCCTCGAAGCTGATGAATGCCCCGCGCCCGCTCAAGCTGCAATTATACCCCTGCCCAAGGCCAGTAGATTGCTCGCCGAACGGCTGTTGTGAGGAAGACTCGTTAGAATGGATGCGTGATTGACGAGCGGCTTCAAAAGGTGCGGGAACGCGTAGCCGCGGCCGCCTTGCGGTCGGGTCGATCGCCTGAGGAAATCACCATCGTGGCGGTTTCGAAAATTAAACCGGCGGCCAATATTCTCGAAGCCTATCGTGGCGGGCAGCGGCATTTTGGCGAGAACTACGTCCAGGAGTTTCAAGCCAAGAAGCAGCAACTGGGAGAGCTTCCCGGGGCGGTTTTCCACCTTATCGGAAAGCTGCAGAGCAACAAGACAAAACCTGCGTCGGGCCTGTTTGACGTCATCCAAACGGTGGATAGCGTCAAGATTGCCCGCCGGCTGAACGAGCAGACCGAGCGCCGGCTCGATGTCTTTCTCGAACTCAAGCTTACCGACGAGATCACCAAGAGCGGACTAGCAGAAGAGGAGCTTCCCGCGGTCAAGGAATTCGTTGCCAGCTGCGAGCACCTGCACCTGCGAGGCTTGATGGGCATGCCACCCTGGTCGGAAGATCCCCAGAGAACGCGTCCCTACTTTCGGCGATTGCGGCGGACGGCGGAGCGCCTGGGCTTGCCGGAGCTCTCCATGGGCATGAGCCACGATCTCGAAACCGCGATCGAAGAGGGCGCTACGCTGGTGCGCGTCGGGACAGCGATCTTCGGCAAGCGGGTCTATTCGAAATGAAAGTCGCCTGGGTTTCGCCTCTGCCTCCCGCCCCGACGGGCGTAGCGGAGTATTCAGCGCGTCTTTCCCGCGAACTCGCACGCCACGTCGAGGTTGATGCTTTTGACTCGCCGGGACGCCGCAGGCTTACAAGCTACGACGCCTGCGTCTACCAGGTCGGGAATAACCCCCTCCACGGAGCGGCGTACGACGCGGCGCTCGCTGCGCCGGGAATCGTTGTTTTGCACGACGCGGTCCTGCACCATCTGTTGCTCGGAAAGCTGTCCCAAGAGGAATACGTCGAAGAGTTCGTCTTTAACTACGGAGAGTGGCTGCGGGATTTCGCCGCACAGCTTTGGCGGGAGCGGGCGACGTCGGCGTCCCAGGAGAGCTATTTCCGCTATCCGCTGATTCGCAGGATTTGCCGGCGCAGCCGCGGCCTCGTGGTGCATAACGGCCGCGCGGGCAAAATGGCCCGGGAAGCGCTTGGGAAGAGGAACGGTTCGGTCGAGGTTGTCGAGATTCCCCTTTACGTCGATCGGCCGTCGCTGCCCGAGGCAAGCGCAAGGGAACGCATTCGGGAGAAGCTCGGCATACCGGCCCAAGAGATCGTGATTTCGACGTTTGGCTATCTCCGTCCTTCGAAGCGGCTGCACTCGCTGCTCGAGGCGTCGCGGATGCTCAGCGTCCCATACAGGATTTTGCTGGTGGGAGATTTCGTCTCCTACGACTATGAAGCTGCCATCTTGGCCGAGATCGACGAACTGCCCGTGACCAGGCTTCCCTACGTTGCTGAAAGCGAATTCTGGGGGCTGGTCGCCATCACCGATATCGGTGTGAATCTGCGATATCCCTCCGCCGGCGAAACTTCGTCCATGGCCCTAAAACTCATGGCGGCCGGGAAACCGGTGGTCGTGACAGCGGGAGAGGAAGTTAGCGGATTTCCTGCCGGCTCAATTCTCGAGGTCGATCCGGGCGAGGCCGAGATCGAGATGCTGGCTCATTGCTTACACGCCCTCGCCACCGACGACGAGATGCGCGAAATCGTTGGGCAGAGCGCGGCGGCCTATGTCGTTGACCGGCACAATGTGGAAACTGTCACCGCGCAGTACCTAGATGTTATTCGGCGGGTGGGGAGTTGAGGCGGCCATGAGACGGCCCCGTTGTCCCACTGTTCCGATTTAATTTTCTTTGTGACCGGCAAGATTGCCGGTCGCTACTGGCCGACCGGTCAACCCCTAGGCCTAGGCTGACCCGCCGCCGCGCACCAGTGGCGTTAGAATTGCTTACAAAGCCGGTGTGCAACGCCGGCGTTCGCATGCAGACCCTCCTCGAGTTCCTACCTAAGATCCGCGCCCTCGGGAACCGAGAGGCGCTGCGCTACCACAACGGTTACCGCACTTGGAGGCTCTCTTACCGAGAGCTTTACGAGAGGATCGCTGCTGCCGTTGCCTACCTGGACGACCAGGGGATCTCGAAGGGTGACCGCCTGCTGATCTGGAGTGAAAACCGGCCGGCTTGGGTGCATGTTTTCTGGGCCTCGATCGCACGGGGTATCGAAGTCGTTCCGGTAGATTTCCGCTCGTCCGCCCGACTGGTTGCGCGAATACAAAAAGAAACGCAAGCGCGACTACTCGTTTTTGGGGAAGAAGTAGATGCGTCGGGAATTGAAATACCTCGGGTATCGAGCACAGAAGTCGAAGATTTGCCCCTTGGGGGACGGCTTGTACCCTCCGCCGTCGCACCTTCCGACGTGGTTGAAATCGTCTACACCTCGGGCACAACGGGTGAACCCAAAGGGGTCGTCCACCGGCACAAAAACATTTGCGCCAACCTGACTCCGATCCAAAAGGAAATCGACCGTTACAAGTGGCTTGCCCGGCCGTTCCAGCCGCTGCGGTTGCTCGACATGCTTCCGCTGAGTCACATGTTCGGCCAGACCACCGGACTCTATATGCCGCCATTACTCGGAGGAGCGGCTGTTTTTACTCGGGTGCTAAGTCCGGGCGGTGTGATCGAGACGATTCGCCGCGAAAGGGCCTCCGTGTTGGTTTCGGTGCCTGGGCTGCTAAAGAATTTGGAGAACGAAATCGAGCGCCGCTGTGTCCTGCCCCCGGAAGCGAGTGTCCGGGGCGGCGTGCTCGGCATCGTCCAACGCTGGTGGCGCCATCGTAGTGTTCACCGCTTGCTGGGCTACAAATTCTGGGCGTTGGTCGTGGGAGGAGCAGAACTCGACAAGCGCTTGGAAGCTTTTTGGGGTAGGGTCGGGCTGCTGGTCGTACAGGGATACGGTCTGACGGAAACCAGCCCCGTGGTTGCGATAAATCATCCCTTCCATACCCAGCGAGGATCGATTGGCAAGCCGGTTGAGGGGCAGGAGGTCAAGATCGCCCCAAGCGGGGAAATCCTCGTCCGAGGCGATAGTGTCGTCTCCGAATACGTGGGAGCCGGCGCTGACTCGGGCGTAAAGGTCGTCGATGGGTGGCTTCATACCGGTGACGTGGGGGAGATCGACGAGGAGGGGCGGCTCTACTACAAGGGGCGGCTCAAAGAGGTGATCGTGGGTCCGGACGGGCTGAACGTCTACCCGCAAGATATCGAGTTTTACTTGAATAGATTCTCACAAATATCAGAAAGTGTTGTTGTTCCACTTCGCGATGACGTCGGGGAGAAAGTGCATGCCGTTCTCGTCCTCGACGACCCGTCAGCCGATCCCGAACTACTGGTCAGGGAGGCCAACACCAAGTTAGAGCCTCATCAACGAGTTCGGAGCTGGTCGATTTGGCCGCAAGATGAGTTCCCCCGAACTCCATCGACGATGAAGATCAAACGCGGCGAGGTCGCACGGCGAGTCGCGGCTGAGGAGGATCCTGAAAGGGGCAGGGAAGCGAGTACAGAGGTCACGGGTGTCCAGGGCGCCCTGGCGCGCGTCACGGGAAAGACTCCCCAGCAGCTGGGAGCCGACCTCAGGCTGTCCGAGGACCTGGGGCTTTCTTCTCTCGAAAGGGTGGAGCTGTTGGCACAGGTGGAACAGCAGTACGGTGTTCAGCTCGACGAGGAGGAGTTCGCCAAGATCTCGACCACGGCGGATCTCGAATCCTCGGTCAGGGTCGCGCAGCGGGGAGGGCGCGGCCCCGCTGCCGACGAGCAGGCTGCCCGGCAACAGGAAGTTCGCGCCGCGCTGCTCCCCGGCGAGGCCGGGAGTTTCTGGCCCGCGGCGGCTGTTCGTCTATTGGCCTTGGCGCACCCGACGGGTATTCCCCGCTGGACACGCCTAGGGCCGATTCGATGGTTTCGAAGGTGGGTGCTTGACTCAGTCGCGCTGCCGGCATTCCGGCAGATGGTTCGCTTGAAAGCTGAAGGCATCGAGAATTTGGGCGACGTAACACCTCCGGTGATTTTCGCGTCCAACCATAACAGCCACTTCGATACGTTGGCGATCTATGCCGCATTGCCCCGGCGTTGGCGCCATCGGCTCGCGCCCGCTATGTCGCAGGACTTTTTCCGTGCCTATTTCGAACAAGGGGGTTTTCACTGGCGAAACGTACTCAAAAACGCCGGTGAGTACTTCCTTGCGTGCGGCCTGTTCAACGCCTACCCGCTTCCCCAGCAGATGGCCGGCGCCCGCCGAGCGCTGAAGTATACCGGAGAGTTGGTGGATAGTCGGTACTGCCCGCTTGTATTCCCAGAAGGGGAGCGGTCGCCAAGCGGCCGGATGCAGCCGTTCAAGACGGGTATCGGCATGATGGCCTTGAAGCTGGGCGTGCCGGTCGTGCCTGTGTATTTGGAAGGGCTGTACGAAGTTTACTCCGTGCACCACGACTGGCCGGAACCGAACCGAGTTCGGGTAAGGATCGGCAAGCCGCTTCGGTTCTCTCATGAGCGCGACTATGAAATGGTTGCGCGGTCTGTCGAGAACGCGATTCGCAGCATGATACCCCACAGCTGATGATCCCCTGGGGTTGCACCCGATGTGTAGGTAAAATCCCGCATTGCCCCTGAAGACGTCGGCTGCGAAACTAAAAGCGATTGGAGACACATGCGGCTCAGCCGGTACTACTGTCTGATGTTCGCTGCGTGGGGGATATTCCCTTCGTTCGCCCTGCCGGCGGAGCGTTTGTCGACTCCGGATCTGCTTCGCCGGCTTCGCGGTCCGGAGGCGAGTGAACGGGCATCTGCGGCGAGGAGCCTCTCCCGCAGCAGCCCGACTCAGGAGGTCGTGTCCGCGCTGATCGAAGCGCTGCAAGATGAGGACGCCAAGGTCCGCCGAGCCGCGTGTTACGGAATCAGGGACTTCGGCGTGGACGCCGAGGCCGGGGTCCAGCCGCTGGGTCGCCTTCTCCAGGATCCTGAAACCGACGTCCGCAGTTGCGCCACGGGTGCACTGGGATCGATGGGCCCGGCGGCCGCCGCCATGGTCCCCGACCTGAGCCGCCTGTTGAACGATCCCGAGACGTCCGTGCGCCAGAGAGCCGCCGAATCGCTGGGGCGAATCGGGCCCGCGGCGGCTGAGGCGAAGCAACTGCTGCTCATTTTGTCGAGCGACGCCGAGCCGGGGGTGCGGGCCGCCGCCTTGAGCGCCTTGGGTGGCTTCGGCCGCGATTCTCAGGACGTTCTACCGCTGCTCGTGGAAGCGTTGCGGGACGAACACAAAGACGTTCGGCGCGGCGCCGTGGGGGGCCTGCATGCCCTGGGAGCCGCGGCCCAGCCGGCGATCCCGGCGCTGATCGAAGTTTTGAAGGACCCCGAATGGACGGTCGCCTCGGCTGTCGTCAGCGCGCTGTTTCAGATCGGTCCCGAGCACGCCACCGCGGCGATTCCCACGCTCGGCGCGATCATCAATGACCCTAACGGTCACTTTGGAACCCGTAGCGGGGCCTGCGACCTGCTGGCGGCCATGGGCGAGCCGGCGAAAGCGGCGATCCCGAATCTCGCGCTGGCGCTCAAAGCCAATCACGACTGGGTCCGGCGCGCGGCCGGGCGAGCCTTGGCAACGATTGATCCGCGGCCCGACATCACGCCCGAACAGGTGGCCCAGGCAATCGCTCAGGTCGAGGTGAGTTTTTCGAGGACACGAATAGATCAAAGTCCGGTACCTGGGGGTGAGCAAGAAGTCAAAGGACTGATTGCCGAACTGTCCAGTGAACAAGTCAGCGCGCGGCGCGCGGCGGCGCGATCGCTGCGGGAGATGGGACTGCCCGCAAGCGCGGCCGTATCTGCCCTTGCCCAGGCTCTGGGTGACGAAAATGCCACCGTTCGGAGAGCGGCTACGGGCGCCCTCGGCAGGATGGGGGAAGCCGCCGTGCCCGCTTTGGTGGAAGCGCTGACAGTCCCCGACGAGGAGGTCCGTTTCGCCGCCACGTCTAGTCTTCAACAGCTAGGCTATCGAGCGTCGGCCGCCGTACCGGCTCTCGTCGAAACTGCCGCCAACGACACAACGAGAGTCCGGCTGGGCGCGCTGCGGGCGTTGGGGGAGATGCGCACCAACACCGAACCGGCTTTGGCCGCGCTCGTGGCGGCGCTCGAAGTTCCCGAGCTTCGCGTGCAGGCCATCCAGTCGATTGGGCGCATGGAATCCGGGGCCGCCGACGCTGTCCCGGAGCTTGTGGACCTGCTCGACGATCCCGACAAGAAGATTGTCAAAGCGACGTTGCGGGCGCTCGCGGAGATCGAAATGGGAGCGGAGGCCGCAGCCCCCAGGCTGGCCGAGTTTCTCGATCATGAGGATCAATCGATCCGCTACGGAGCGCTCTACGCCCTGAGCCATATGTGGTCGGCCGCCCGTCCCGCGGCCGCAGCCCTGATTCGCGCACTCGATGACCCGGTGGACGCCAATCGCCAGGAGGCAGCCTACGCGCTGGGTCAGATCCACGCCTGCAATTGCCGGCCGAAAGGCTACAGCGAAGCCCGAGCCGTTCCCAAGCTGACGGAGCTGGTCTCGGACCCCTCCGTCGGCGTACGCGAGTACGCCGTCTACGCCCTCGGCTGGATCGGTGCGGATTCGGCTCCGGCGCTGCCCGTGCTGCTTCGAGCGCTCGACGATCACAGCCGGAAGGTCCGCAACAACGCCGCCTACGCGGTCAGCAACGTGGCGCGCAAGGCGGATCGCGCCGCTGAGGTCGTCCCGGCGCTGATCGAGGCGCTCACTGATCGCGACCGCGGAGTTCGCGGCGCTGCCGCGGTAGGTCTCGAGAGACTGGAGTCCGCCGCACTCCCGGCGCTGCCTGCTCTTCACGACTTGCTCGATGACTCCGACCGGATGGTGCGCAGAAGGGCCAAACAGGCCATCGAGAAGATTTCCGAGCCACAGTGACCCGCTTTCGACGCCTCCCAAAATCTCTCGCCGGCCCGCGGCTTCCGTAGGCTAGTGTCATGTCATATATCTATTGTCGGATAAAGTCGTCGTAGTTTTGTGCGCGCCTTTTCGGTCGTAAACTGCCCGTTGATCGTCGAGTTGCCGTTGTTGCGATGGGCCTGCCCGTGGGCCACCTTCGAGGCCAATTCGTCCCGGTTGTCGATGCGCTGTTTCAAGCACTGGCCGGCCAATACGTTCAGTTCGATCTCGGTACCCCCTGGTGAGTAATGCGGGCTAGGCCCGCTCCGCCGAGCCCGCGTAGGCCGGCGAGAGGCGGCGCAAGTGCCGGACGACCCCGGGAAGGGCGCCGAGCAACGCGTCAACCTGGGCCGCGTCGTTCTGCCGGCCGAGTGAGAATCGGATGCTCGAGCGCGCTTGGTCGGCCGACAGGCCTACGGCCAGCAACACGTGTGAGGGTTCGACAGCGCCGCTCGAGCAAGCCGCGCCGCTCGAGACTGCCGTGCCCCTGAGGTCCAGAGCGATGACCAGCGCCTCCCCTTCCAGACCATCGAAGCGGATGTTCGTCGTGTTCGGAACTCGATCCCTTCCGCGGCCATTGACCGTGGCACTTTCGATGCCCTCGAGGATGCCGGCTTCAAGCCGGTCGCGCAGATCGGCGAGCCGCTCCGCTTCGGCGGGTATTTTGTTTCGAGCTAATGCCGCTGCCTCGCCGAGACCGACGATGCCGGGCACATTCTGCGTGCCGGCGCGATAGCCTCGTTCATGGCGCCCGCCGTGTTGAATCCGCTCGAGTTGGGTCCCCTTTCTCACGTAGAGTGCGCCGGCGCCCTTCGGCCCATAAAACTTGTGGGCGCTGAGGCTAAACAGATCAACCCCGAGTGCGTCCACGTCCGTCGGGACTTTCCCCGTGCTTTGCACTCCGTCAGAGTGAAAAACAACGCCGGCTTCGCGCGCGATTTCCGAGATTTGGACGATCGGCTGCACAGTTCCCAATTCGTTGTTGGCGTGCATGATCGAAATCAGCTCTGTGTGGGGCCGCAGGGCAGCCCTCACATCATCCGGAGAGACGACTCCCTCCGAGCCGACCCCGACATAGGAGACCTCGATCCCTTCCTTCTCGAGCTGTTGGCAGGTATTCAAGACCGCGGGATGCTCGATCGAGCTCGTGATGACGTGCTTACGGGAACGCGACGAGGCTCGCACGGTCCCCAGAATGGCCAGGTTATCCGCCTCGGTCCCGCCGCTTGTAAAGACCATTTCGGCGGGGCTGCAACACAACAACTCGGCGATCTGGCGGCGCGCTCGCTCGACGCGCGCCTTGGCGTCCTGCCCAAAACCGTGAATGCTCGATGCGTTGCCGTAGGATCCTTCCAGGCACAGGATGATCGCGTCGCACACCTCGGGTGCCACCGGTGTCGTGGCGTTGTGGTCGAAGTAGTAGCGCTGCATACGGGCCGGCTGGCATCATTGATTATAACGTGCGCTCCGGGATCATCACCCTCACGACGGACTTCGGCCTTTCCGACCACTATGTCGGCGTAATGAAGGGGGTTATTGTAACGATTCACCCCGAAGCGCGGGTGATCGACGTGAGTCACGACGTCGCTTCGCACAGCATCGCAGAGGGTGCTTTTACCATCGCCCAGGCCTACCGCTACTTCCCCCGGGGGGCGGTACACGTCGTCGTGGTAGATCCGGGAGTCGGAACCGAGCGAAGGCCGATTGTCGTCGAGGCGGGAGGCCATCATTTCGTCGCTCCGGATAACGGAGTGCTCTCGCAGGTTTACGAACGCGAAACTCCGTCGGTAAGGAGTGTGGATGCGCAGCGCTACGCGCTCAAGCCGACGAGCCGAACTTTTCATGGTCGCGACGTTTTCGCACCGCTTGCCGCTCGGCTTTCAAAAGGAACGCCAAGCCGCGAATTCGGCGAGCTGATTTCGGACTACGTGCGGCTAGCCCCGACGGCGCCGCGGCTCTTCGAGCCGGGAAGATGGCAGGGGAGAATCCTGCACGTGGATCGATTTGGGAACTTGGTAACAAGCTTTCCCGCGGATCTGATCAGGGATGAGTCGCGTTTCCATCATTTGACCGCCGGAGGGAAAGCAGTCGACTCGTTTGTCGAGGCCTACGCGCTGGGGCCCGACGATTCCCCGTTTGTGATCGCCGGCAGCTCCGGCTATCTGGAAGTATCGATTAACCGCGCGTCGGCAGCGGACTGGGCAGGAATTGGCGTCGAAGACGCGGTCGAGCTGGTGCTTGCGCCGGGAGGCGATCCCGCAGCCTAATCATTCCTTAGAATTGATGGGTTAGCCCGGGTTAGAAGGGTAATCCCTCGTTCCGGGAAGGGGTGGGCTGTGCAGGGGTGAAACGAGGGCATCAAGATGGGGTTGCCGCCGCGCCTTCAGGCGCCGCGGGTTCCAGTCTCTCCCCTTCTGAGCGTGCGATAGGGAGATCGGGGACAGCTCCCGATCCCTATCCGGAGCCAGATCGGGCAGCTTCAGCGGATTTCTTTGGTAAGGATTCTTCACTTGAGTTCAGCCATGCGGCGTCCGGGAAAGCTGTTAAGGAATTGATATGAAAGCACATGGGTCGACAATCCTCGTGCTCGGGATGGCGGTCCGTGTCAAAGTAGGTTTCCGGAGTTCGGGAGCTGTCCCCGATCTCCGTCGTCCCCGATCTCCGTCCCCGATCTCCCGTCCCCGATCTCCCATGCAGGAGTCCATGCAGGCGGGTCTCAGTTGCAGGAGTCCATGCAGGCGGGTCTCAGTTGGGTGCGCGCCAACGCCGAACGGCTCAAGATCGCTCCCACCTTTTTTAAGAAGAACGACCTTCATCTCCACGTGCCCGCGGGCGCCGTACCCAAGGACGGTCCCTCGGCCGGTGTTACCGTCATAACAGCTCTCGTATCTTTGCTTACCGGGCGACGGGTGAAACCGAACTACGCGATGACGGGGGAGGTTACCTTGACCGGGTTGGTTTTGCCGGTCGGCGGCGTCAAGGAAAAGGTTCTGGCCGCCCGTCGAACGGGAGTAACCGACGTGATCCTACCTCGTGAAAACGAGGCCAACGTCAACGAGGACCTCAATCCCGACCAAATCGGAAACCTGAATATTCACTACGTGCGGGAAGTCGAAGAGGTGATCGGACTGGCGTTAGTCGATCCCGCCGGCGAGGGACACGAACACCAGGCCAAAAGGGAAGCCCGGGCGGAAGAGACCGCCGAGCCGGCCGCGGTGAGCGCCCGAATACGGACATCCGTAAAGTGAACCGCCGCCACGAGGGACGGCTCTCCTCTCCCCGCGGATCGAGTTCCGCGTCATCAATACCGCCGGCGCTTCTGCCGGAGTGAATCAAGACGCCGCGCCTATGAAGCTGCTGTTGACCAATGACGATGGAGTCGGGGCCCCGGGCCTTGAGGCGCTTGGCAGCGCTGTCGACGGCATGGCCGAAACGCTCGTCATGGCACCCGACCGTGCCTTGTCGGGCTGCAGCCACCGGGCGACGACCGACGAAGGTTTCCGGGTGGTCCGGCTCGACGAAGATCGCTATTCCGTCGAAGGCACGCCGGCCGACTGCGTGCGGGTGGCCCTGCACCGCTTCGGCAGCGAGATTGCCTGGGTGCTGTCGGGCATTAACCGAGGCGGCAACCTGGGGGTCGACGTATACCACTCCGGGACGGTTGCGGCGGCCCGCGAGGCCACGCTGCGCGGCGTTCCGGGCATCGCCGTCTCGCAGTTCCACAGTCGACCGCTTACCGAGGCCGACTGGCGGCGGGCTTCCGATTGGACCAGACCGTTGCTGGAAGAGTTAATGAAGCGGCCCCATTCCGCGGGGACATTCTGGAACATCAACCTACCCTGTCCTGCGCGTGGGGACGGTCAACCCGAGGTGGTCTTCTGCTCGCTCGATCTTTCTCCCCTGCCCTTGGGTTTCCGCGAACAGGACGGGCTGCTGTACTACAACGGCAAGTATGTCGAAAGACAACGCAAGCCGGGAGCCGACGTGGACGTCTGTTTCAGCGGCAAGATCGCCGTCACCGAGATTTCGCTCGCGCCGGCGACCGGCTAGCTACTTTCCGGCGCAAAATACGCGTAGCGCCCGGGGCGGGGACTGTCACCAATTTCGCGCCTTCAAAGAATCAACAACTTACGGGCTCATTCGGACGCGAAATTGGCTGACTGTACCCAGCCACCACGCAGTTTCTCCTTTTTGCGCCGGAAAGTAGCTAGCCATTTCTCACCACGTGGCGAGGCGAAGTGCGTGAGAGGCCCGTCACTACAAGGCGCGCGCCGCTCGACGAGCGCGTACTTCTGCCGGCCCGGCCTGGCCCGCTCGTATCTTGGTGTTACCGAAATAAGCAGCGACTTCCCTTCAGCGTCCGACCGGGAAAGTACGTTAAGCACGGCGAGTAAGCGCAGCGAAGTCGTGGCGTGCCTATCGCGTGCTTCGGCCGTCAGCCGGCGAGAAAAGCGGGCTAGATGTGGAGCCTCTGAAGTGAACCCCAATCGTGAGACAGTCAGGTAAGGGGGTGGTCGCCGTTGGCTGCAAAAGTATTGCACGGCGGGGATGATCTGATCCACTCTGGAAGTAGCTGAGCGGAGGATAGGGCCATGCGGGGACGCAACCCGAGCGCCGACTCAGTCGCCGGAATGGCCGGGGGCGGCTGCGGCCGCCTCCCAAAGCAGCCATGCTGGCCCCCAGGCGATCAATCCCGGGGGTTGGGGGGCAGCGCCCCCAACTAAGCAGGCTGTCGCGAAGCGACTTCATTGTGTTCCCCCCGCCTGCTGCTCGAACTCAGCTGGAGGCAGATAGCCCAGTGCCGAGTGGAGCCGTTTTTCGTTGTACACGCGTTCGATGAATTCACCAATCGATTGGTAGGCATCGGCCCAGTCCCGATATTCGGTGCGGTAGACTTCCTCCTATTTGAGCGTTTTCATGAAACTCTCGGCCTGGGCGTTGTCGTAGGGGTTCGCCTTGCGACTCATGCTGATAGTGATGCGGTACTGCTTCAGCAAATCTGTGTAGGCCGCAAAGGCATACTGCACGCCGCGATCGGAGTGATGCGCCAGCCCCGGCGCCGGTTGGCGCTGCCGCAGCGCCAGGCGTAAGGCCGAAAGGGTCAGCTCGGCTTGCAAAGTGCGGCCCAAGGCCCAGCCAATCACCCGCCGCGAGTAGGCGTCCAACAGCACGGCCAGGTAGACGAACTCTCGGCGCAGCCGGATGTAGGTGATATCGGCGACCCACAGCTGGTTCACCGCGCTGGGGGTAATCTCGCGCGCCAGATTCGGATACAGCGGCAGAGAGTGGCGCGAATCGGTCGTGACCACGAAGCACTTGTGCCGCCAACAAAGCAGATTGTCCCGGCGCATTAGGCGCAGAACTCGCTTGTGATTCACCTGGAACCCGCGTCGGTTCAGCTCCGCCGTGATGCGACGGTACCCATAGCTGGGGAACTCGAGTGCGATCTGTTGCCTCGTGTCGCGCAACTCCATCTCGACCGGATCGCCGGGCGGCTGCGCGCGCCAACGATAGAAGCCGGCCCGGCTCAGCCCCGTCATCTGGCACAGCGCGTTCACGACTTGCCCTTGTCCTTTCTCAGCTGCTTGCCGGATTTCTTCAAACAGGCAGCCTCGCCACTGACGACGGCCGGCGGGTGATGATCCCTGAAATGCTCGCAGGCTTTTTTAAAGAAGTCGTTCTCCATCGTCAGCTGACCGATCTTGCGCTCCAGCTCCCCGATCCGCTGCAGCTCATTGAAAGCTCGAGATACGCCCCGCCGCCCATTGCCGGGGAAGGCCAGCTCGCCCCGCGCCCGCCATTCGCCGCGCCAGCGCTCCAACAACTTGGGGCCCAGCTCCAGCTGCCGAGCGGCCTCGCTGATCGTACGTCCCCTGTCGATCTCTCGCATCGCCGCGACTTTCAATTCGCGGCTGTACATTCGTCGGGCCAAATCCATACCTCTCTCCTTTCAATGTATTTGGTCCCTAAGGGGGTATCCACTTGCTTGGACCATACGCTACATGTTGTGGTCTGGAGTGGCCCCCAAAACTGAGACAAACGGTTAAGACTCAAAATCCATTGAAGGGAGAATTGAGTCATGGGATTGTCTCGTAGGCAGTTCACCAAGGAGTTCAAGCTGGCCGCCGTCCGGCGGCTGGAGCAAGGGGTCTCGATCGCCGAAGTGGCGCGGGCGTTGGAGGTGAACCCCAACGTGCTGCACCGCTGGCGCCAGGAGTTCCGGCGAGGGCCGGGGAATGCGTTCTCGGGCCATGGGAAACCGCGCTGGTCGGAAGGCCGCATCGCCGAGTTGGAGCGCAAGATCGGCCAACAGACCCTAGAGATCGATTTTTTGAAGGGGTGCTTGCAGCGCATCGAGGAGCAGCGGATGCTGCAGGCATTGACTGGAAATCCGCGGTCTATCGGAAGGTCCAAGAAGAAGTGAGAGCCCAGCGGGGACTGACGATCGAGCGGATGGTGAAGCTCGGCCGGGTCAGCCGGTCCGGCTTCTACCGCTTCGCCGAGGACAGACCGCTGGCGCCGGATCGCGACCTGGACCTGCGTGACTCCCTCCAGCGCATCGCCCTCGAGTGGCCCAGCTACGGTCGGCGGCGAATCACGGCCGAGTTGCGCCGTCGTGGCTGGAGGGTGAATCCGAAGCGCGTCTACCGTCTGATGCGCGAGGACAACCTGTTGTGCATGCGGAAGCGGAAGTTCATCGTGACGACCGACTCCCGCCACGGGCGCAAGGTGTACCCGAACCGGGCTCGCCAGATGGTGCTGACGGGCGTGGACCAGCTCTGGGTAGCCGACATTACCTACATCCGGCTGCGGGAGGAGTTCGTGTTCCTGGCCGTGATGCTGGACGCCTACTCGCGCCGTGTCATCGGCTGGGCCCTGGATCGCACGCTGGAGGACGAACTCACACTGGCCGCCTTACGGATGGCGCTGTCGCACCGATCCCTGCAAGCGGGGCTGGTGCATCATTCCGATCGCGGTTCCCAGTATGCCAGCAACGACTACACGGACCTGCTCAAGGCACACCAGATCGACATCAGCATGTCGCGCAAGGCCCATCCCGGGGACAACGCGGCCTGCGAGTCGTTCATGAAAACCCTGAAGTACGAGGAGGTCCACCGCAACGAATATCGGGACCGGAGCGAAGCGCGCGAGGCGATTCGCCAGTTCCTGGAGAAGGTCTACAACCAGAAACGCCTGCACTCCGCGCTCGGCTACTTGCCGCCGGCGGAGTTCGAGGCCAACCTCGCGGCCCAGAACAAACAGGATGCCGCTGCTTTATGAGTTTTTTCAGGCATCGGGAAATCTATCCATCCGATGGGGGCGCCAGCGTTGCGGCCAACGCCCCCGCTCATCGTCTGGATGAGTTTCCGGCCGGCTATTCCTCGGCGGGTTGGTCTCCACCAGAGCCCGCCTCTGCTTCACCAGCCAGCAACCAGTATGCTGTAAAGTCGTCTTGCCGGTCGAGGAGTCTTCAGCGAACGGCGAACTGTGTCTTAACTGTTTGTGTCACCCCAGGGGACCACCGCACTCGGACCTCGCACTCCCTCCCACGAGCTGACGGTACGGCACGGGATCGACTTGTACGGCGTTCTGAAGCAGGCGGTAGAACAGCAGTCCACGCGCCCGTGAACGCCGGCGATTGAAGCGGAATGTGAATTCATCGAGGTAGTAGTCCAAATGCTTCTCGCTCACCGCTCCTTGATGTGTCCCCAGCAGCCACCGCTTTAGAAGCGAAGCCACGCGATGCACACGGGGCATCAGTTTGTGCGCCGGGTCGTCGCTTGGTCGTGGGCTGAGAATGGTGACCTGGTGAGTGTAGCCCTTCTTGGCGATGTTGTTGTAGCCTTTCCATCCATCCGTGTGAACCACCGCCCCAGGGCGGACCGATTCTTCAATGCATGGGTGCAGACTCTGGCTCGAGGCGTCGGGCACCCGTCGCAACCGGATGCGGCCGATTCCTCGCCCGTCCTGCTCGGCCGCGACGACAACGATCGCCTTATCTTCGGCTTGTCGGCCGCGGACGCCTTCTTCCTCTCCACCGACGTAGGTTTCATCCACCTCCACACAGCCGTTAAGCCGATCCCGGCCGGGCCGGACCATGGCACGCCGCAGCTTGTGGAGCCAACTCCAAGCTGTCTGGTAGCTGCCCAGGCCGAGCACCTGTTGAAGCCCCAACGCACTCCCTCCGGATTTCTGGCTGGTCAGGTACCACATGGCCTGAAACCACACTCGCAGGGGCTTTTGCGTCCGTTCAAAAATCGTCCCCGCCGTCAGAGAGGTTCGGCGCCGACACTTTCTACACTTCAGGTGGCCCGTGTTCGTCAGCCAGGCCTCGCTGCCGACACATTGCGGGCATCGGAAGCTCTGCCGCCACCGAACCCGCCGCAGATACGCCAGACACGCCGCTTCCGAGCAGAACCAATCGTCGAACTCCGGCAGGGTTCTGGGATAGTCAACGCCGCCAATAGGATGCGGTCCGGACTCCTCGGCCATCCCCGAATACTACATCTTGTGGCTGGTCCAAGCAAGTGGATACCCCCTTTGGTCCCTTAACTCTGTGTCTCATTTTTGGGGTGCACTCCAAACGGCCCCCTTGCCCCGCACCCGCATCCCCCGCTGCCTAGCTGCCACAGAAGGGAGAACTCCAACGGCACCGCCCTTCCGATCCTTCTTCTTCAAGATGCTGCTGATGTCAAACAGCTTGTGGCGGAAGTTTCTTGTCCAGTGACCTTGCCTGTGGTAGTCTCAGGAGCAGAAGACTCGGAGTGGCCCCAGACCAGTCGATGGTAAGGAAAAGCGCAACCACCCCGGTCATGCACACCAAGGCGCCACTCGTGGTCCGCTGCCCGGCTTTCGCTCTCGCCGGAAGCTGACCGAGGAGGGAACCTTAGTGCATCGTTTCGCAAATACGGTTACGAAAGGTGACTGACTGCGGACGCGATGAATCGCGCCCCTACTGATGGGCTTGGGCATCTGGTGTTCAAATGTAGGGGCGCAATGCATTGGGCCCGAGCTGATGAGCCCCCACACTTCGACAAGCTGATTGATACGTGACTGTATTTGCGAAACACTGTACTTAGCAACTTGTGACTCTCCGCGCTTCCTTTCGTTGGGTAACAGCGGTTTCGGCTCGCTGCTCGGCGGCCCTGATCGCGTGGCTCCTGCTGGGCCCGCTGTGTCTCGTTTCAGCCGAGGCTGAAACACCTCCTCAGTTTGAGGCGGATGTTCTGCCCATCCTGACGGCCCATTGCTTCAAGTGTCACGGGCTGGAAGCGGCCATGGTGGGCCTCGACCTACGCACGCCTCCCTTGATCTTGCGGGGAGGCGATAACGGACTCATCGTCAGCAAGGGTTCGGCCGACGAGAGCCTCCTCTACAAGAGGATCTCGACGGCCACGATGCCGCCCAGCGGCGAACTGAAGCTACGTGAGGAGCAAATCGAAACGATTCGGCGCTGGATCAACGCCGGTCTGCCTGCCTCCCGGACCTACGGGGATGTCACCAAGACCGAAGCTCCGGCGGTGACCGAGGAAGATCGGCAATACTGGGCTTTCCAGAAGCTGGCGCGCCCGAAAGTGCCGGCGGTGCGACGGAAATCTCGGGTCCGTACGCCGATCGATGCCTTCGTGCTGGCCAAGCTGGAAGCCAAAGGTTTGGGGTTTTCCGGCGAAGCCGGCAAGCGCGCGCTGATCCGGCGGGCCTATTTCGACCTGATAGGTTTACCACCCTCCCCGGAGGAGATCGACGAATTCCTCGCTGACACGTCGAAGGAGGCCTACGAGGGGTTGCTGGACAGCCTACTCGCTTCGCCGCACTTTGGCGAGCGCTGGGGGCGCCATTGGCTGGACCAAGGCGGCTATTCCGACTCACGCGGGATGGACAATGACGCCGCTATTATCACCAATGCGGAAGGCAAGTGGCGATACCGCGACTATGTCGTGCGCTCGTTCAACGAAGACAAGCCCTTTGATCGTTTCGTCACCGAGCAGCTGGCCGGTGATGAACTGGTCGACTGGCGCTCGGCCGAGAGGTTTACTCCCCAGATCCGTGAGCTTCTCATCGCGACCAGCTTTCTGCGCTCGGCCCCCGATCGCACGGATTTGCGCGAGTTAAATACGGCCGACCAGCGCTACGGCATCGCGCACCTCACACTGGGGAACGTGTCGAGCAGCATACTCGGGCTCACGGTGGGTTGCGCCAAATGTCACAGCCATAAGTACGACCCCATCCCGCACACAGATTATTACCGGCTGCTTGCGATTTTCACGCCGGCTTTCAATCCGCAGTCATGGGTACAACCCAAGGAGCGCCAGTTGCCGGACGTCTCGGCGGCGGAGAAGAAGGAGATCGAACGCCACAACGAGGAAATCGACGAACAGGCGGAGTCGTTTACAAACCTGCTGGCTGACGTGCGCCGTCCGTACGAAGAGCGCCTTTTGGAGGAAAAGCTGGCCGCTATCCCGGACACGCTGCGGGACGACGCGCGGGTGGCAGTACAAACTCACATAGACAAGCGCACGGCCCTCCAGAAGTACCTCTTCGCGAAGTTGGGGAAGATGCTGGAGGTCTCAGCGGAAGAAGTCGACGCTGCCTTGGCCAAAAACGACCAAGACAAGGCTCGCGCCAAGGCCTTGCAGCGGCAAATCGATCCTTACGAGGCGCGACGAAAAAAGTACGGCACGATCCAAGCAGTCTATGACGTCGGACCTCCGTCGCCGGCCTACCTGCTGCGGCGGGGAGAGTTCAAGAATCCTGGGAAGGAGGTCGAGCCGGGCTTCCTGTCAGTGCTCACGGAAGCAGGTCAAGACCTGGGCTTCGAGAGCTCGGGGGCGAAGGGAAAAACCAGCGGCCGGCGCCTGGCTTTTGCTAAATGGCTTACCAAGGACGATACACCGGCCGCCGCGCTGGTGGCTCGGGTGGTCGTAAGCCGCCTGTGGCAGCACCTTTTGGGCCAGGGCATTGTGGCCACGGCGGACAATTTCGGCCGCTCCGGCACGCCGCCGACGCACCCGGAGTTGCTCGAATTTCTGGCAGGCGAGCTTGTTGAGTCAGGTTGGAGAATCAAGCCTGTGGTGAAGTTGATCATGACATCGAGCGTTTATACGCAGGCTACCTATCGCGCGGAAGACGAGAGCGCTCGAGATCCCGATCCGGTTGCGGTCGATCCGGGGAATAAACTGCTGTGGCGGATGCCGTTGCGCCGGCTAGAGTCGGAGACGATCCGCGACGCTATGCTGGTAGCCGGCGGCAAGTTGGATCGGACGGTCGGCGGCGCTCCGATACCGATCGAGATCCTGCCCGGCGGCAAAGTTGTCATTTCCACCAAAGACCTGCCGACTCCGACCAGCCAGTGGCGTCGAAGCCTGTATATCTATGCACGGCGGAATTACAACCACAGCCTGCTCGCCGTTTTCGACCAGCCGGTGCTCATGACTACCTGCGCGCGGCGCGACTCCTCGGCGGTCGTGTTGCAGTCGCTGGCAATGATTAACGACGAGTTCGTGATGGACCAGGCGAAACATTTTGCCGAGCGCGTGGAGAAGTCCGCGGGGGAATCCTTAGGCGAAAAGATCGGCCTGGCATTTCGGATCGCGCTGGGGCGCAGGCCCGCTCCGAAAGAGCAGGCGTGGAGCGCCGCGTTGTTCGAGCGACAGGCTGAACGGCTTCGGGCCGAGGGGATTGGGGCCGAGCAGGCTGGGGACAACGCCTTGGTCAGCCTATGTCATACGCTATTTAATACCAACGAGTTTTTGTATTTGGAATAGGTGAGGCCATGAACAACTCGAATCGGCTGACTCCACTGTCACCACTTCCTTCTAGGCGCGAGTTGTTGCAGATGTCGGGCTTGGGCTTCGGCAGCATTGCCTTGTCTTATCTGCTCAATGCCGACGGTCTCGCGGGCGCCTCCAATCAAAGCGAGGCGAATCTGGAACCGAAACCCGGGCATTTTCCGGGTAAGGCGAAAGCCGTGATTCAGATCGTCCAGAACGGCGGTCCCAGCCAGATGGACCTGTTTGACCCCAAGCCCGCACTACAGAAACACGACGGCCAGAGACACACCGAGAAGGTGGAGATGTTCCAAACGGGCAGCGAGGCCAACGAGCTGATGGCCAGCCCGTTCGAGTTTCAAAAACATGGCGAATGCGGCATGGAGCTTTCCGAGGCTCTGACCCACACCTCGAAGTACGCGGACGACATCTGCCTGGTGCGGTCCATGCATACCGGGCACAACAATCACACGGAAGGCCTGATTATGTACGTGACGGGGAAGATCTTCCCCGGCCGGCCGGCGATCGGGTGTTGGGTTAGCTACGGGCTAGGGACGGAGAATCAGAACTTGCCCGCGTTCATCGTCCTGCGAGATCCGGCGGGCTACAACACAAGCGGTAACTTGCTCTGGAATAACGGCTGGATGCCGGCCACCTATCGCGGGACGGAGTTCAGCACCGAGGGTTCGCCGGTGTTGAATTTGAATCCCATTGTGCCCCAGGAAACGCAGCGGGAGAACCTGGAGCTCCTAGCCAAACTCAACGAAGAGCACCGCACCAAGTATCCTCACGATTCCGAACTTCACGCGAGAATTTTGAACTACGAGCTGGCGGCGCGCATGCAGTTGGCCGCCGGCGACGTCCTGGACATCGGCAAGGAAAGCGACGCGACCAAGAAGATGTATGGCATGGACAACCCTGTCACCGCCGGGTACGCCACGCGCTGCCTAATGGCCCGCCGGCTGGTCGAAGCCGGCGTACGCTTCGTCCAGATCTTTCCGCCGGCGAAGTACTCGACCCAGCCCTGGGACAGCCACCTGAATACGCGGACCGAGATCGACAAGATTTGCCGGCAGACGGAACTGCCCGTGCACGGGCTGATCCATGATCTGAAGAGCCGCGGCCTGCTGGACAGCACGATTGTCTGGTGGGGCGGGGAATTCGGCCGTTTGCCCGTTTCCCAAAACGGCTCGGGACGTGACCACAACCGCAACGCTTTCAGCCTGTGGCTCGCGGGAGGCGGCTTCAAGGGAGGCCACATTCACGGCGCGACCGACGATTTCGGCTACCGTGCGGTCCAGGACCGAGTGGGCGTCTCCGATCTTCACGCCACGATCCTCCACCAGCTCGGCCTCGACCACAGCCGGCTCACCTACCAGCATCACGGCCGCGATGAGACGCTAACCGACATCCCCCTCACCGGCGCCAAAGTCGTCGGCAATCTGATCGACGGCCCGCTCAGCGCATAGGCCACATTTCTCACCACCTGACGGTCGAAGCACGCGATAAGCCCGCCATTACTGCGTTGCGCTTGCTCGCCGTGCTCAACGTAGGGTTCAAGAATGTAGGGGCACGGCATGCCGTGCCCGAGGGCGCCGAGCGGCGCGCGCCTTGTACTGACGGGCTTCTCACGCACTTCGCCTCGCCACGTGGTGAGAAAAGCGGGCTAGAGAAGGGGTCCGATTGAGGTGGGCGAGGCAAGGTTGCTGCTCAATATCGTCAGAGGCATTTAGGCTAGGGTACGACGAGACCGTTTGGCGGCTGTGCCCAATTTTTGCTGCCGTTTCCGAGACCTGGGTCCGTTGTTGGATCAGGAAGCCGGCACGGCTTCCAACTGCTTTTTCGCGGTTGCGACCACACTGTCGGCCGTGAAGCCGAACTTCTTCTGGAGTTCTTTGAGCGGAGCGGAGGAGCCGAATGTTCTCATTCCGATGGTGCGACCCCTCAGCCCGACGTATCGATCCCAGCCAAGCGTCGAGGCCAGCTCGACGGAAACCCGGGCACTCACATCGGGCGGAATGACGCTGTCTCGGTACTGCCGGTCCTGCTGCTCGAACAGCTCCCAGGAGGGCATGCTCACGACTCGCGCTTGGATTCCCTCGGTTTTGAGCTGTTCGTAGGCGTCCACGCAGAGGCCCACTTCGCTGCCCGTCGCCAACAGGAGAACGTCCGGTTTTCCACCTTCGGCATCGGCCAAGACGTAGGCTCCTCGGGCAAGTCCGGAGGCCGACGCGTAGCGGGTGCGGTCCAAGGTCGGCAGCGCCTGCCGGGAGAGCACCAGCGCCACCGGCTCGTGACGAAGCCGCAGGATGACTCGCCAGGCCTCGACAACCTCGTTCGCGTCGCCGGGACGCAACGTAATCAGTCCCGGAACAGCACGCAGAGAGGCGAGTTGCTCGACCGGCTGGTGGGTTGGTCCGTCTTCGCCTACGCCAATCGAGTCATGCGTAAAGATGTAGATGGCCGGCAATTCCATCAACGCGCTCAGCCGGATCGCGGGACGCGAGTAATCACTGAAGATCAGAAAGCCCAAGCCGAAGGGGCGAACTTTGCAGTGCGAAAGACCGTTCAGGATGGAGGCCATGGCGTGTTCGCGGACGCCGAAATGAACGTTGCGGCCTCCGGGGGTGTCCGCCGTGAAATCACCGGCTCCGGAGAACGTCAGCCGCGTCTTGGTGGAAGGAGACAGATCGGCCGAGCCGCCGACGAGCCAAGGGATATTCTGGGCCACCACATTAATCACTTGGCCCGACGCGTCCCTTCCGGATACGCCTTTCGGGTCCGCCGGAAAGCTCGGCAGATCGAGCGGCAACTCCTCCGGCAACTCGCGGTGCTGCATCCTGTAAAGGTGGTCGGCCAGCGTGGGATAAGCTTTTCGGTATTCCCCGAATTTCTCCATCCAGGCCTCACGAAGGGAGCGGCCTCGCCGGGCGATCTGCCGCCGAAAACTCTCGCTTACCGCCTCGGGAACGAGAAACTTGGCGTCCTCGGGCCAACCATAGGCCTTCTTGGTAAGCCGAACCTCATCCTCCCCTAACGGAGCGCCGTGGGCCGCGCTGGTATCCTGCTTGTTCGGCGAGCCGTAGGCGATATGGCTGTCGACGATAATCAAGGTTGGGCGATCCCGGACGTTCTTGCAAGTGTCGAACGCCCGGTCGAGCATTTCCAAATCGTTGGCGTCGCCGACGCGAGTGACATTCCATCCGTAGCCGATGAAGCGCGTAGCGACGTCGTCGCTGAAGGCCCAATCGGTATGACCCTCGATCGAGATTTTGTTGTTGTCGTAGATCCAGCAAAGGTTCGAGAGTTTCAGGTGGCCGGCGAGGGAAGCCGCCTCACTGCTGACCCCTTCCATCATGCAGCCGTCCCCGCAAAGCGCGTAGGTGTCGTAGTCGAACATCGTGAATTCAGGACGGTTGAAATAGTCGGCCATCCATTTGCCGGCCATGGCCATACCCACGCTCGTCGCCACCCCCTGGCCGAGCGGCCCCGTGGTCGTCTCGACCCCGGACGTCCAGCGGTATTCGGGGTGGCCCGGCGACCTGCTCTCGAGCTGTCGAAAGCGCCGGATGTCTTCCAGGGTCACAGCCGGCTCGCCAAGTGCTTCGTACCTCGGGTTGACCGCTCGAACAGCGCACAAATGCAACATCGAGTAGAGCAACATCGAGGCATGGCCGATCGAAAGGACAAAGCGATCGCGGTTGGGCCAAATGGGGTCCTCGGGGTCAAACCGCAGGTGACGCTGCCACAGGCAATAGACGACCGGCGCCATGGCCATCGCCGTGCCGGGGTGGCCGGAACCGGCCTGTTGCACGGCGTCCATCGATAGCGTCCGGATCGTGTTGACGCACAGTGTGTCGATCTGATCCGGCTGGTGGACGGCAGTCGTGTGCCTCGTCATGGCAGAACCTCCCGCTCTATTCATCGCAGTCTAGCACCGTGGCTTTAGAGCCCGCGCCCTTTCTTTATAGTGATTTAACCCTCGGCGTCCCGGGACACGGGTCGGCGGACCCTGATTCTCGCAGCGTCTGGGGGCGGATCGGGAAGCCGACTGGGTGCGGTCTCGATGCCTGATCCTGTTGCCGCCCCCAAAGCAGAAAGTGTGTGTTTCGAGGGATGCGTCCTCAAAGGGTCAGGACGCGGGTGCTGTCGGGATTCACCCAACAACGTGTGTCTTCGTGTTGGAGACACCTGTTCGCTGCCGTGGCATGCAGGGGGAGGTTAGCCCGCATTTCTCACCACCTGACGGTCGAAGCACGCAATAAGCCCGCCATTACTGCGTTGCGCTTGCTCGCCGTGCTCAACGTACTGTTCAAGTACACCTCCGCGCGCCGAGCGGCGCGCGCCTTGTACTGACGGGCCTCTCACGCACTTCGCCTCGCCACGTGGTGAGAAAAGCGGGTTAGAGTGGCAAGCCGGCCCGGGCAAGCGCGTCTCGCAAAGTTTTCTCGGAATGCAGACCTACCAGGTAGGAGGCGACTCGGCCCTCGCGGTCAATGACCACGGCTGTAGGGATGGCGGTAACCCGAAACTGCCCGGCGACGTGGTTTCCGCTGTCCACCAGAGTCGGGAAGGTATACCCGTTTCCCTCGACAAAGTTTCGCGCGTCCCGCTCGGACTCGCCGTTGACCCCAAGCAGGACCAAACCCCTAGCGGAGAGCTCCCGGTGCAACGCCTCGAGTCGGGGCATTTCCTGGCGGCATGGTCCGCACCAGGTAGCCCAGAAGTTCAGCATCACGACCTTGCCTCGCAACCCCGCCAGCCGAAACGATCTTCGCGATAGGTCGGTCAACGCAAAGTCGCCGGCGGGTTGTCCGAGCAAACTGCCGCCGGGCGGGCGGACCGGCGGGAGAGCCTCCCCCTCAGGCGGCCGAGTCTTCTGAGGGAGGCGGCTGCTGATCACGCTAACCAAAACTCGACCGTCAAAAGACGCATTCCGGCGCGCCTGCTCGAAGTCTTCCGCGCCCGCGACCAAACTTCTCGAAACGTACCCGCGGACAGTGCTGCCACCCATCTCGGCCGACACCGAGTAGCAGGGGCTGTCTCCACCCGCGATCGAGAATCGCAGTCGCAGAACCTGGCCCTTCCGGAGCGAAGCGACCTCGGGTGCATGATCGGAGCATTCCGAGCGCAGTGAAACTTGATCTTCCTTGACGACAAGGCGCGTGGCGCCCGCGAGCGAGGTCTGCCCGGAGCAGAGCAGGCACGCTGCAAGTGCGATCGAGGTTCGGAGAGAAGTCACTATGGGAATCCTACCCGCTGGAAACAAGGAACGCAAGCCGACCTGTGGGTGCTGCTTGTTTATGACCAGTCGCCCGCGGCTCGGACAAGGACAAGCGGGATCGCTTGTCCCTACTTTGAGTACTCACGAGCTACGGTGGTAGGGACCGGCGATCTCGCCGGTCCTGGGCGTGATGAATCACGCCCCTACTTAGGGGCTGGAGTATCTCACCTTCACCCGTAGGGGCGCAATTCATTGCGCCCGAGCTGATGAGCCGCCAAATTTCGACAAGCTGATTGATACTAACCGTATTTACGAAATACTGTGCTACTGAGGCTCGTAAAATACAGTGACTTCGGAACACGGGCCATGTCACATAATGTGCGAGACTCCGTATGTCTTACCGCACTCTGCCGACCCTAACGACCGCGTGGCATGGCGTCTGGTTCAAGCCCTACTGGATTCTGCTAGGCTGGGCCCCTTGAAAATAGGTTTGCCGGTGTTGCAAACGCAAGCGGCGTCGATGGCTGAGGGTCGCGGTCGGGGTTTCACAACCGTGAATTTGAAAAGGAAGGCGACGGTGTCCGATTGGCTGCTCAGGGGTGCTGTTGCGCTGCTCGTGTTGGCCGGGTGGCAGTGCGGCAGCCCCAACCGCGCAGCTACGCTCGAGCTGAAGTTAGGCCACGTCGCTCAACCGGGATCACTGATCGCACTCTCGGCCGAAGAGTTCGCTCGCCGCGCGAACGAAAAGTTGGGCGCTAGGGCCAAGGTGATCGTCTTTGGATCGTCTCAACTCGGCAACGACGAGATCCTGCTCCAAAAGCTCAAGCTGGGAACGGTCGACTTCGCGGTGCCCTCCACCATCATGTCTTCCGTGGTCGATGCTTTCGGGCTTTTTGAAATGCCCTATTTGGTAAAAGATCGCCCGCACATGCGGCGCATCGAGGAAAAGATTTTCGGCCCGAAAATCGCGCCGCTTGCCGAAGAGAAGGGCTACCGGATCATCGCTGTTTGGGAAAACGGCTTTCGGCATATCACGAACAACGTTCGCCCCATCGTTGTTCCCGACGACTTGCGAGGCATCAAGCTGCGCACGCCCAGAGGCCGCTGGCGAGTGAAGCTGTTTCAAAGTTTCGGAGCCAACCCGACGCCGATGCCGCTCTCTGAAGTCTTCGTGGCTCTGCAGACCGGAGTGACCGACGGACAGGAAAACCCGCTCGCCCAGACCTATGGTGGAAAGTTCTTTGAAGTGCAAGAGTACCTCTCGCTTACCAGCCACGTTTACAGTCCCGCCTACCTCACCGTGGGAAGTAAGAGATGGGCCAAACTGCCGGCCGGAATCCGGCAAACCTTGGAGACCGCCGCCCGCGAAACCCAGGAGTTCGTCGCCGCCACAGCGGAACAAATGGATCAGGAGTTGCTCGAAAAGCTGAAGGGATCAAGCATTCAGGTGAACACGGCCGACCGGGCAAGCTTTCTCGCGGCAAGCGGTCCCATCTACGAGGAGTTTACGCAGTCGGTCCCTGGCGCGAAAGAGTGGGTAGAGACGGCCCTTGCGCTAGCCAACCCTTAGTACACCGTTTCCTAAATACGGTCACGTTTCGGGTGAGTGCCGGCTGGTGAGAAATGCTGCCTAGAATCCGCCGAGCATTCGAGCGATCGCTGGAGACGATCACGCTGGCGCTGATGGCCTCACTCGTTCTGGTCGTCGTCGTCGGAGTAGTTTTTCGCAAGGCCGGGACGTCGCTGGTTTGGTACGACGAGGTTGCTTCAATTCTGCTGGCCTGGCTGACCTATTACGGGGCGGCGCTGGCGGCCCTCAAGCGTTCGCACATCGGCTTCCCGAAACTGATCGAGACCGTCAGCCCAAAACTTCGCCGCGTGCTCACCCTCCTCCGTGATGTTGGAGTAATCGGTTTTTTTGCTCTGACGGCTTGGGCCGGCTGGCGAGTTTTGCTCGTCCTCGAGGGCTCTTACCTGGTCAGTTTGCCATGGGCGCCCAGCCGATTGACTCAGTCGGTCATACCGCTGGGAGCCGCTCTGTTCATTGCCGCCGAGCTGCTCAAGGCCGTCGAAATCTCTACCCCGCCGGCTTCGCCGCGCGGAGGGGTGGAGCGTCCGTGATTCTTCTACTCATCTTCCTCGGACTTCTCGCTCTGGTGCTGATCGACGTTCCGATCGCGGTCGCGTTGGGGATCGTGGCCGTAGCCGCCCTGGGGATCACTTCCGGCGTGGAGGCGCTTCCCAACGTGGCCCTGGTTTTGTTCGACGGCGCCACGAAGTTTCCGCTGATTGCGATTCCGCTTTTCATCCTGGCCGGCGCCATCATGAACGCCTCGGGCATCTCCGGTCGCCTGATCGCGTTCGCTTCGGCGTTGTTTGGTTTCGTTCGGGGCGGCCTCGCCATGGTGACGATCGGCACGTCATTGTTTTTCGCCGAGATTTCCGGCTCCGCGGTCGCCGACGTCGCTGCCTTGGGATCCATCCTGATTCCCGCGATGCGGCGCAAGGGCTATCCGACCGCGTTCGCCGCCGCGGTTACCTCATCCGCTTCGACGCTGGCGGTGATCATCCCGCCGTCGATTCCGATGATCCTCTACGCGGTTATGTCCGGCAGTTCGGTGATCGAGTTGTTCGTCGCCGGCATCATCCCAGGGGTTCTCGGCGGCTTGCTCATGATGGTGGTCGCCTATGTAGTTTCCGTACGGCACAACTTTCCGGTGGAAGAGGTTTTCGAGCTGCGGCGCGTTGGGACTACGTTCAAAGAAGCCGGCTGGGCGTTGCTGCTGCCCGTGATCATCCTGGGGGGAATTTTCGGCGGCTGGGTCACCGCTACCGAAGGCGCCGGACTCGCTGTTGTGGCGGCGATCGTGATCGGCGGGCTGATTTATCGCGGGCTCGACGGGGGCCGGCTGCGAGCGGCGATGACCGAAGCCGGCGCGCAGACCGCTATCGTCATGCTTCTAGTGGCGACGTCGGCGCTGCTGGGCGACTATCTCACCGTCGCGCAGGTTCCCCAGCAGGTGGCGCAAGGTATTATCGGACTCACGGATGACCGGCTGCTCATCCTCGCCTTGCTGAATGTATTCTTCCTCGTGATCGGCCTATTTCTGCACTCCGCCGCGGCAATAATCCTGGTGGTGCCGATTGTGATGCCCCTGGTTCACGCGGTGGGCATTGACCCGGTCCACTTCGGCTTGGTGGTGACACTGAACCTGGGAATCGGTCAGCAAACCCCTCCCGTCGCAAGCGTTCTCGTGACCGCTTGCTCCATCGCCAAAGCAGATATCTGGGAAGTCAGCAAAGCTAATCTTCCTTTCATCGCCGTATTGCTTGCCATGCTATTGATGGTGACCTACATACCAGCGATTCCAATGAGCTTGGTGAATCTGTTCTACCGGTGAAATTGAGAAGAGAAGGATGGGTGAAAGCTATTGGATCTCGCAAAATACAGCGACTTTCGATCACGGGCACAGCATGCTGTGCCCCTACAGTCTGAACATGGGCCATGTCGCCATGATTTGCGAGACTCAGGAAGAGAAGTTTACGGCAGTGCAGCCCAACCCCAGCTCACAGGAACGCGCCCAGCAGCTTATTCTACGCTTGATGCGTGCGGGCCTCTTCCAGGAGCCGCTTGGCGCGGGCGGGATTGTAGACGCCGCAGGGGCAGAAACGGGCCAGCGTGGCAACAGCCTGCTCGGGCGTCCGTCGGCCTTCGCGGACCATATCGAGCATCTTCCTTGCGAAGTTAAAGGAGATCATGCCGTGGCCGCACATCGTAGACACTTCCAAAACCTGGCTGTTGGGCAGGTGATCGTGAGCGTCGAAAAAGCCCAACGAGTATTCCACGCTGTGCCGCTTGATTCCGCAGTCTTCGGCGACCTGCTTGGCTCCTTCGACGGACGTGCTCATGTTGACCGACAGACCCAGGTCCGCCTCGATGACGTCTTTCAAACAAGCTTCGGCGTTTTCCTTCGAATCGAAAACCGCGGCCACGGTCCCCACCTTGTGGACCGCCGCGATCACGGCTTCGCAGTCGGGTTTGGTTTCGCGATTCCAGTGTACGGTCGGGCGCAGGTCGGATGAGGGCCGGTAGCTTCCGAAATCGGAATTTCCCATGTTCACCGGGCCGTGCTTGACGCAAATGCGCAGGAAAGTCCTCTGTTTCTCAATGGCGCCCTCATCGTTTTTGCCCCTGCACGGAATGGCAAAGATGACGTAGTCGTCCTCGAAGCTTTGCGCCTTACCGTAGCGGTGCAAGGTGTTGGTCACCGACAACCTCCTTCTTTTGGATGTTGGTGATACGGCCCAGGCCGAGGTTGGTTTTTGCGCGCTCAAAGGAGTAGCCAAGTTCCTCCAGCAGGGGTGCCAACCGGTTGTCCTCTCCGTCTTCATCACAGCGGGTCGAGAGGCCCAAAGCGACGACGGTATCAATCTGTTTTGCAACCTCGGCAACCGTATCGAGAACCGCTTGCACATGCTCGATCTTGGTCTTGATTTCTACGATCGCTGAGAGAATTTTCTCGTTGAGCAGGTCCTCTTTAAGGGCGCCGGTCGTCTTGTCGGTCATCAGGTGAGTGATAGGGTTCTTGGGCTCGAAAGCGACACCTAGTTTGGCCAGGGCCGTCGTCATCGTCTGGATGTGCCGGAAGCGTACGCCGACGCCTGGACGGCCGAACTCGATGACGTAACCTACTTCACCGACATCAACGCGGTGGGAGACGTCGTTGGTTTTCACCTCTTCGGTGCCGCGTCCGTGAATGCCGGTCGACTTGTGCTCGACCAACGGGTCGCTGAATACGCGGCGGGCGATTCGCGGCCAGGCCAACTCTTCCATCACGAAGGCGGAGGTGGGGCAGACATCGGGCTCGGGTTCAAAGCGGAAGCGGAACAGCTTCGCCAGCCCGCGCACGGAACGCACCACGGTCGGATTCAGGTGCTCGCCGCTCATGCGGTAACACGCGCCACACTCGACACATTCGTCGTAGTTGATCGTGGCCCGATTAACCGTGGTGTCGACGTAAATGGCGCCCATCGGGCACACAGGCACGCAGTTGCCGCAGGCCACGCATTTTTGAGGATCGATCTGCAAAGCCGTTTCCGCCGGCGTTTTCGCGACCAGTGTAACACAGGACCTGGAGGGGCCTTCTCCGGGTGTTTGCAGACTCGAAAACGAAAGGCTGCACTAGCCCGCACTATAACCTGAAACTTCAATTGGGGCGGGCCCGGACCTTGTGACGGCTCTTTTTCGATGGCCTGGATGTGAGAGAGCTTGTAGCGCGGACCGCGGCGAATTTGATGAGGCCCTGGAGTATATCCACATGAATCCCGTTGTCCAAGGACTGGTACTCGTCTCCGGGACAGTCCTCTACTTGCCGAAAGGAAGCACCATTCGTTCGATGGTTGCTACGATGGGAGCCGCCAGAGTGATCAGGCCCGTCAATGCTCCGACGATCATTCCCGCGTTAGCCCAAGTCGTCGCAGGCCCTTTGACCGCAACGTTCTTATTTCTTTGGACGACGACTGCACCCAGAATGACTGGGATAACGGAGAGCAGTAAGGAGATCCAGCCCCGTCCCTCGAATGCCTTGAGCAAGACATTGAAGTCGATGGCCCAGAGCGCAATGTAGACAACGATAATGACGGCGTCAATGACGGTGAAAGCGATCACTGCAAGAACCAGACGAGGTAGAGCGTTCTGGTTGCGAGCTTGCTCTCGGACATGATCTGCCGCCGGGAGCTGGTCGTCAGACACCGTTTGCGGTGGGTCGGCGGCGGCATCACGACCGGGGGGAAGTTCAAGGCCTGGCGGAGTGGTCGGGTCCTGCTCTGACATCCTTATCCCATTATGCCGCAGCCTGCTTTTCTCACCACGCGGCGAGGCAAAGTGCGTGAGAGGCCCGTCAGTACAAGACGCGCGACGCTCGGCACGTGGAGGCGTACTTTTGCGGGTGCAGCTTGGCCCGCTCGTATCTTGCTACGACCGAAATAAGCAGCGACTTCCGCTCAGCGTCCGACCGGGAAAGGACGTTGAGCACGGCGAGCAAGCGCAGCGAAGTAATGGCGGTCCTATGGCGTGCTTTTGGCCGTCAGGCGGTGAGAAATGTGGGTTAGAAACCACAAGGGGAAAGGCGCCTGAGAACCAACCTCCTCCGAAGCGGCGGCCCCCTGGCGGAGGCCGGCTCTACACCTGAAGCCGACTGCTTCTCCAGTCGCCTGTCCTCAGGCACGCCAAGCAAAACTTTCCATGGATGAAGCAACACGGAAAACCAGTTTGGCCGGCATCGCTCCGCAGCTCATTCGCGGTGCTATCGGCGGCCTGTTAATGGGTTTGGCCAACCTGGTGCCGGGCATTTCCGGCGGCACGATGTTGCTGGCCGCGGGGGTGTACCGCGAGTTCATTGAAAGTGTGGCCGAGGTAACGACGCTTCGCTTCCGGGCGCGGAGCCTGGCCATGCTGGGATGCGTAGGCGGAGCGGCTGCCATCGCGATCTTATCACTGGCCGGTTGGATGAAAGGACTCGTTGTTGAACATCGTTGGGTCATGTTCAGTCTCTTCATCGGGCTTACCTTGGGCGGTGTTCCTGTGATTTGGCGGCTCTTGCGCCCCCTGTCCGGCCGGGCTGCCGCGGGATGCGTGGGGGGCCTGCTGGTGATGATAGGCATGGCTTTCGCGCAGCCGGGCGGCGGCGCGGCGCTGCTTAGCGGACCAGCCGGTTATCTGCTGCTTTTCGTTTCCGGAGTTGCCGCGGCGTCAGCCATGATCTTGCCCGGTATCTCGGGCGGGTATTTACTGCTCGTATTGGGGCAGTATCTGACCATACTGGGGGCGATCGACCGGTTCAAGACGGCTCTCGTCGGTGCAGGTTCCGCGGGCCTCGATGGGGGTCAGCTTGTGGGCCCGCTCTATGTTTTCGCGCCTTTGGGATTTGGCGTCGCGGTGGGGGTTGTCGGCGCCACCAACCTCATCAAGGTGCTGCTGGTGCGCTATGAAAAGATCACGCTTGGCGTGCTGCTCGGTCTGCTTATCGGGGCCGTGTTTGGACTTTGGCCCTTCCAACGAGGCGTCGCCCCCAAAGTAGGAGACGTCGTAAGCGGTCGTGTTATGACTGCCGATCTCATTGCCGAACTTCCTGCTGAAAAGTATCCTCTGGAGGGGTTTGCTCCCAGCGGGGATCAAATCGCTTGGGCGGCGGGGCTGATTCTCGCCGGTTTCCTCATCACCCAAGGAATCGCCTTGATCGGCCGCGCCGGAGGTTCAGACGCGGCGGGTCCGAGCGAATGATGGAAGCGCGAGGTACGGGTGTCGTATTCAACCCGGCCCTACGCCGAAGGTGTCGAGACTGTTTCCTCTAAACGAGAACAAAATTCTCGTTGCCGCACGCAGAAGCGGCTAAATCAATTCTTTAATCGGCGAGCCGACCTTGTTGTCGAAGCCGTTGGCGATGTAGATGGGCCGGCCGACGGGCGTCATGTAGGTTTTCCCCCAATCGATGCCCATGGCTTTGTAGACGGTCGCGTAGAGGTCGCCGATCGAGGTGGGCCGTTCGGCCACGTAGGCGCCCCGGTCGTCGCTGGCGCCGACGATCTGACCGCCCCGGATGCCGCCTCCTCCGACCACCAAAGACCAGCAATCCGGCCAATGATCGCGGCCGTTGCCCGGGTTGATGTCGGCGGTGCGGCCGAATTCGCCCGTGGCGATCACCACGGTGGACTCCAGCATACCGCGCTGATCGAGGTCTTCGAGAAGAGCCGACAAGGTCTGATCCAACGAGGGAGCCAGGGTCTCGCGGAGCCTCTTTTCGTTCTCGCCGTGCGTATCCCACTGACCATGTTTGTAACCAGCGGCGGTCACGAATCGGCACCCGGCTTCGACAAGGCGGCGTGCCATCAGGACGCTCTGCCCTACCCGGGTGCGGCCGTAGCGATCTCTCGTCTTTTCCGATTCCTGGGAAAGGTCAAAGGCCTTCTGCACGTGAGGGGAGAGGATCATCCCCAGCGCCTGCTCTTGGAAGGAGTCCATCTTCTGGAAGTCGGCGAGCTGCTCCTGCCGGCGGTAGTGGCGGTCGACGATACCCAACAGCGTACGGCGATCCTCGATGGCTTCGCTGGAAATCGATTTCGGCAGGCTGAGATCGGGAACCCGAAAGTCCGGCTTGCTGGGGTCGGGCAGAATCATGCCATCGTACTGGCCCCCAAGAAAAGCCCCTTTGTAGGCCTCTTCGTAGTTGAAAAAATCGCCTTCCGTGGGCATCGGAACGATCACGTAGGGCGGCATGTCTTTCCTAGGCCCGAGTTCCTTGGAAACGATCGACCCGAAGCTGGGGAACTTCATGGCCGGATTCGGCCGATGGCCCGTTTGCGTCTCGATCGTCCCTTGCGGGTGGTTTCTTTCGTCTGTCTTCATGGAGCGGATGATCGACAGCTTGTCCATGTGCTTGGCGACGCCGGGCAATATTTCCGAGATCTCGATTCCGGGAACATTCGTGGGAATCGTCCTAAAGCCGGAGTTGCCCTTGACATCCCAGGTGTCGAGGTGGCTGACGCCGCCTTCGAGCCAGAGCAAGATGCAAGCCTTGGCCTTGCCGGCCGCCGGGTGCTCTCCGGCCAACGCGGGAACGGCGCCAAGGCGGAGATATTCGCTGAGACTCAATCCCAGAAAGCTCAGCGACCCCACTCGCAGGAAATCACGCCGAGTCGCTGCTATTCCTTCACAGTGATAACATTGAGGCCGTTTCATAGATCCGCTCCTCGCTAGTGATTGTAAGCAAACTCCCGGGAGCTAATCAGCGCCCAGACGAACCCTCCCAGAACCTCTTCACGGCGCGACGTTCGTTGCCGCATGAACTCCAACAAATCGGCTCGCTCGCCGGGCGTTGGAAATCTCATGAGAGCGGAGAGGTAGAATTCCTCGATGATCGACTGGTCGGAAGCGCCCATTTTCAACAGCCGGTCGAGGCGCCCTCCCTCCGTCGTAATCTTGCTCGTGTAGGTCGAACCCACCCACATGTGTAGTGCCTGACCAAGAGTCGGCTCGGGATTGCCGAGTACCGGCATCTTGCGCATGGAGCGCCCGAAGGCGTCCATAAACTGAGAGGGACACAAGTCAGGAATCATCTGCATGGCTCGAGTCCCCGGCGGCGGGCTGCCTTCTCCGACAAAGTTGTGGAAGTCAAAATCCTCTTCCACACCGGTGGCCCGCGAGATGGCGTCCAGCAGCAGGGCGGCATCCAACGGACGAGAGAAAGCGCGCGAGTAGTTGACTTTGTCTCGGCGGTTCGTTTCGTTCGGTTTGCCGGATAATTGATAGGTCCGCGATTGGACGATCGTCCTGATCAACTGCTTGAGGTCGTGATTGTGATCTCTAAAATCTTCCGCTAGCGCCTCCAGCAAAGCCGGATGCGAGGGCGGGTTGGTGGTTCGAAAATCGTCCACCGGATCAACAATGCCCCGTGCGAAAAGGTAGCCCCATATGCGGTTCACCGCGGCCTCGGCGAAGTAGGGGTGAGAGGTCATCCATTTCGCCAGTTTGAGACGCGGGTCCATCCATTCTTTTTCCGGCAGGCGCCTACCCTCGAGAAACGCCGGCACGACTTCCTCTTTGGTGCGGGGGTGGAGAAGCTTCGCCTCCCCCGCTCGATCAACGTGCCCCCCGCCCAAGGCATCGAGCACCACGTGAGAGTCTCTTAGCTCTTCCAACCCGCTGTAGAAGGCGGTCAAACCCCAGAACTGGTTTTGGCTCCAGTTTTCAAACGGGTGATTGTGGCACTGCGCGCAATCCAGTCTGCGGCCAAAGAATACACGCACGTGCTCGGCCATGATCTTTTCCGGCTTCATGACTTCGGTGACGTAAAACAGATTTCTCGCCGGGGCTGCGTACCCCTGGGCCGCGACGCGCTCCCTGGCCATTTGGTCGTACGGTTTATTGGCCGCGATGCTGTTGGTTACCCAATCCTCGTATGCCTTCGTCATATCAGGCACATTCGCCGAGGTCACCGTCACGCGCATGAGATCGCTGAAGCGGAAACCCCAATAGTCAACATACTCAGGCGAGTCGAGCAGGATTTCGATGAGTTCATCCCGTTTTCGCGGGTTTTCGCTGGCAAGGAATTCGCGGACCCGCTCGGGCGGAGGAAGAGTTCCCGTAAGGTCGAGACAGATGCGCCGCAGAAACTCTTCGTCGCTCGACAGCTCGGAGGGTATGATGTTGAACTTCCTCAGCTTGTTGAAAACAAACTCGTCGATAAAGTTTCGCCGCTCGACCTTCGGGTAGTCGACGATCGCTTTTTCGATCACGCCGAAGCCGGTGCTGGCGGCATGGCCGGCGGCGCGGATCAATACGGACGTCTCACCGCTGCCGGCGGCGCGAACCAGACCGCTGTCACTCACCTCGACAACATTCTCGTCATTGGAAATGTAGAGCACCTGATCAGTGATATCTTCCTGCCGGCCGTTGGAGAGATGCGCCGTAACGAGAAGCTGGCGCCGGCCTTGGCGATCGAGCACGGTCTGCCGGGGGAAGACCTCGACGCTTGCGATCGACACCCCCCCCGCTCCACTGTCCTCGCCATAGGGAGCGCCCGAGCGAATCCAGTTGAGAATCGTCTCGTAATCGCCGGAGCCAACCGCGAAGCGCTGCCCGCCCCCGTGGGGGACGGTCATCGCGGGCTTCGACAAAATGAGGCTTTTTTCGGGTTGTTCCAGATCAACGCGCGGATTTTCCGGCCCCTTCGATTCATCAACAAGAACCTGAAAGACGCCCCCTTCGACGATCCATCGGTAGTCTTCTTTGGGGTGCAGGGCGTTTTTCGTAAGCTTGAGGCCTCCCTGTCCTTTCACCCCGCCGTGACAGTCACTGTTGTTGCATCCTCGTTTGGTAAAGATCCCGCCGATATCCCGCGCGAAACTGAACGGCCTGACCTCCCCCGCCCCTTCGATGCGGATCGTCGCTTTCACCTCACGTCCCCCGAAGCGAGCGGTCAGCGCTACTTGTCCGCTACGTCGCGCGATGAAGCGGCCGGAATCTTCGATTTCGCCGCTGCCGGGATTCGAGAGGGAGAACCGGCTGTCCCTCGTCACGTCACGTTCCAAACCGTCCGCGTACTTTCCAAGAACGACGAAGCGCTGCGAAGCGTCGCTTCCCCAAAGCGTCGCGTCGTCAGGCATGAGGGAAAGGGACAACAGCTTGGCTTCCGCTTGCATGTCGGCAGCCGACTGGCCCGCCATGGGGGCCGCCGCCAAAATTAACGACAAGACGAATCCGAGGCTCGTGAATTTGGTCTTCATGGTTTCAGCCTTCTAAAGTGCCGCGGTCTCTCCCTTTGTTCGTAGAGGCTTCTCCACGACCATGAGAGGCAGATCTCGAACCAGCAGCGTCGAACCGGGTTTCCCGTTGACGATGGGCCGGCACTGCAGTCGCATCGTGCTGGGCATTCGCGTCAGCGGCGCTTCGTCGCCGGCAAGCAACACGATCGTTGTCTCCTGCGTCTTCGGCAGAATCAATTCCGGATCTACCGGGATCTCCGTCGGCGCCTTCTCGTCGTTGACTTCGGCCGCCGCCAGGGCTTCGACCCCGGGCGTAAGTCCCGTCACCGAAAACGACACGTCGCCGGTGAATCCTTCTTCGTGCGGCGTATAGATCGTCAACTTCATGGCTTGGCCGCGAACCAAGTTGATGCGGTCGATCCTGTCGGGAGCCTTGCCGCCGCCGTCGAAATGGGAGGACCCCTTCTCCAGCGAGACCTCGCCGACATGAGGGATCTGAGGACGAACCAGCAGGCGGTAGGTGTAACGAGGGTTGCCGTATCGAGACGTCACATCGCGAACCTGCAGAAAATACTCGCCACCCTTGAACGAGTAAATTACCTTCGGACGCACGCTTTTGAAGTAAACCTGTTCGTCGGAGTTATTGTTGTAGAGCGACCTCCTTCGATAGAGGTTGGTGAACAACTCATGGTCTTGCGAGTCGATGACGCTGATTCGCGGATTGAAGTGCGGCGGTTTCGCCTCGGGGGTTTCGATCTCGAACGCCAGTCTCTGACCGGGCTCGGCTTGGAAGCGAAAGATGTCGATGTCGCCGGGACGGCCGATCGCCCCTTCGATCACGGTCGGAACGGAGATCGGGAGAGCCTCGTCGGTCATGTCATTGGGTTCTGTTTCGCTGAGGTAGATCGGTTCGGAGAGCGCGTTACGGGCTCCCATTGAGTCCTCTTCCGCTGAGGGGGCCGTACCAGCCGCAACCGCCGGTCCAGGGCCGCTGCTGCTTGGCGGCTGCTCAGCTTCCTCCGCCGCGCGGGACTGCAGGACGCCCATCCAGTCGGCGCCGACCTTTCGATCGAAGCTGCTGCCCTGCGCCGCCGACCAATGCCGTTCACTTTCTTCTTTCGACAGCGGCGGCTCGCCTTCGGCAACGACCTGAAGTTCGTAAGCCGCGTGCGGGGAACCTGCGCCGAATAGCGAGGAAACCTCGACCGCGTAGCGCCCCGTCTGAACTACCCGATAGGTCCCCTCTGTCTTGGGACGCATGAGGTCGAAATATCGATCCTCGTCGAGCAGCAACCGGCGAGGCCTGCTCGGGTCGAGCCAACTGCCTTTCGGCTGGTAGAGAGCGAGCCGTCCCTCGAAGCCTTGCGTGCGGACGATCTTGAGCGACAGCTGCTGACCCTCTGACGCGGGAAACGAGTAGTAGTCTACTTCCCCGGGTTTTGCCAGCCTTCCGTGGATGACGATGGGCAAGTCAGCCGGCTGTGACTCAAGCGCCGTCTGATGGGGTCCATCGCCCTCGATGACCACCGGATGATCGACAACCCGGAATTCCATCGGGTTCGAAACCCCCGCGGGCGAAACAAGCCGCAGGCGATGTACGCCGACGGGAACCGACGGCCCGATATCGAGTTGAACCAGGACGCGGTAGTCCGGCAGCTTCCGGCCTTCCCCCTCACCCGGCGGGACCGCCGCCTTCATTTCATCCTGGCGCGCGGATTCCTTGACCTCTTCGACGTTCTTGACTGCGGCAACGAGACCGTCCGATTTCGGCCATACGGCATAAGCCCCCGCGATGAGCTTTCCACGAAATTCGACTTCGACCGTTGTGCCTCGTTGGCCGCCAAGGGGGAAGATTGAAGAAAGCGTGGGTTCGGAAACCTCTTTCTTCTCAACGGCGAAGACCGGGCATGTTAGGAGAAAGAGAAGGATGGATGAGACGCAGAGGGTGGAAAGGTATACGCCCCACCGGCTGTCGGCTGATAACGTTACGCCGTGGCCCTTCATTGGACCCCTTTCTATTGCGGGGAGAGCGCTCTTCTACCGGCTCCGGAGGTTTGCTCTCAGCTATTTATCGAGCAACGACCTCCAGCCCGCAGATCCTGTAACATTATAGCGCACGACATTGTACCGTGGGGCTCTGCCGACGTTACTGTTTGACCCACGCTCCCTGATCCCCTTTGGGCTGCCCACGCGAGACCCCGCTCGCGACGCTTCGATTGACCGCTTAGAACCGCCTAGCGGGCGACCTGCCCCGGACTTAGGGCCTTCTGGAGAGTTCGGGGCTCATCCGGATAAAGGCCGGCGACCATCTCTCCGTAGCCGTTAAAGATCTCGGTAGGCTGTCGTGGCCCCTTGCGCGGACGGGCGTTCGGCACAAGCATGTAGTCCCACTCCTGCGACCAGCGAGGGTGCGGTATGTTCGGATTGACGTTGCTTAAGTAGCCGTACTCGCGTTCGTACGGCTCGGCTGACCAGAAGGTCCCCGGCTTTTTCTTTACAAGTTCGATTTTCACGATGGACTTGGGAGACTTGTAGCCGTACTTCCAAGGAACAATCGTTCGCACTGGCGCACCGTGTTGTTTCAGCAGGGGTTTTCCATAAACACCTGTTACTACCATCGCCAGATCGTGCATGGCCTCGTCCATGCGCAATGCTTCAAAATACGGCCAAGGGTAATGTTTTTCCGACACACCCGGCATCTCATCGGACCTGTAGGCGGTGATGAATCGCACGTGTCGCGCCGTACTCTTGGGTTCCACCGCCGCCAGCAGCTTGTTGAGCGGGAACCCCGTCCAGGGAATGTTCATGGCCCAGGTTTCCACGCAGCGAAAGTGGTAGATCCTCTCTTCGTGCTCGAACTTGAAAAGATCGTCTAGGTCGAAGGTGCGCGGTTTATGGCACTCGCCGCCGATTTCGACTTTCCAAGGTTCGATTTTGAACTTGTCCGTGAACTGCCACACGGGTCCTCCCCGGCCGGGGAGGAATTCATAAAAATTATTGTGAAGCGCCGCCATCAGTCTTTCCGTTAGTTTGACGTCCTCGGGATCAAACTTCGCATTTCGTTTCGCAGGGAAGACGTCCGGGCGGCTCAGCGGTACGGCGAGAGGATCCATCGTCGAGACGTCCTGGGCTGTGATCTCTCGCACCCCGGGAGCCATCATCATCGCGGCTCCGGCGAGCGACAAGTCTTTCACGAATCGCCTGCGATTCAGAAACACGTCTTCGGGAGTCGGGTTAAGACGCGGTAGGGAAAGTGTTTTCTTGGCTGCCACAGCTCCCTCCTCAGCCTCAGGCCAACGTGAGCGATTCGCCCGAGCCGGTCGGTACCCAAGGTCACCATAGCCTACATCCAGGCTCTTGTCCACTGCGGTTCGGCGCCGCTTGTGACTGGATTGACGTTGCTTGAACCGTCAGCTGGTGGGAACTGCGGGCTAGCAGTCAGCTCTCGCCCCAATCGCCGAGCAGCCGCCGCAGCATGACGAGTTGGCCCAGATGATAGGCGTTATGGTCTGCGACCAACATCGCCTCCCGTAGGACCGTCTGGCCGTCGCCGTGCGGAATTCTTTTGAACAAGTCAACCGCCGGGTCGACTACGAGCTGTTTCATTTCCTCCAGATCAGCTTGGAAAGCTGCGACGCTGTTTTCCCAGGCTTCCTTGCTTGCGGGGCCTTCGCCGGCAGGCCAGTAGCCCTGCGGATAGGGCGGCGAGACGTGGTTCGGATCACGACTGAATTCCAGGATGTCCCACTGCGCGATGCGCATGTGTTCCAGCAACTGCCACGCGCTGTATGGCGTCCCGGCGGCTTTGCGGCCCCGAGCTTCGGCGGGAAAGTCTGTCAGCACCTGGCTAGGCTTGAGGTGAGCGCTGCCGCCGTCGAGCAGCTTCATCAGATGGCTTCTGAGATCTTTGCCCCAACTCATGGTTTACCTCCAGTCATTTCGACTGCCTTCGGCTTCTCCCGCGGGCGGATTCTTTCCAATCGATCCTGGCATTGTTGGGCCTCGAGGCTCAACCCTGCTCTCGGGTTTCCTGTTGGGGACGGTCAGCCCCGGCTCGCCCAAGATCCGCTGAGTCGCCGTTCGCCGATGCCTTGCATGGGCGTGTCGCGAATACTTCGTTTCCCTTTGCAGTGGCTCCATCGTGCGGTATGTCCGAGTCGGTGTTTCCCCCCGGGCTTGCGTTCTGAGCGCGAGCCACCGCGCTTCACTCGCACTTCCTCGACGGCCTTCAAGTCCTTGCCGGATAGAAACTTTCTATCGGCACGATAGAAGCGTGTCAGACGCGCTCGCTCGTTGCAAGATAGAGGGCTATACAATGCCACGGAAGCAGATTTTGCCCGCCCTTGGGTGGCGCCTGAAACGAAAACGAAGGAGTGAAGAGATGAATATGCGCGGGACGTTGCGGTTGCTGTTTGGACTGTTGTTGTGTTGCCCGTCCTGGGCGCAGGACGGCGGAGCCGAGCTCAAGGTTGCGGCCGACACCATTTGGGTCCTGGTTACTGCGTTTCTGGTCTTTTGGATGAACGCAGGGTTCGGCTGCGTCGAGGCCGGGTTCTGCCGAGCCAAAAACGCGGTCAACATCCTAGGAAAGAATTTTGTGGTCTTCGGGCTTTCGTCCATTGCCTTCTGGATATTAGGGTTCGCCATCATGTTTGGCGACGGGAATAGCTTGATGGGGCTGACTGGTTGGTTTTTGGAGGGGGCGGACAACAGCCCCGCGGTCGGCGACGCTTACAAGGGCGTTTACACGTCGATCGCCTGGACGGGCGTTCCCCTGCTGGCGAAGTTCTTCTTTCAGCTTGTCTTCGCCGGCACCGCGGCGACGATCGTTTCCGGCTGCGTGGCGGAGCGGATTCACTACCGCGCTTACATGATCTTCACGTTGATGCTCGTTGGCCTGTTCTACCCGATCACCGGACACTGGATCTGGGGTGGCGGTTGGCTGGCAAGCCTCGGCTTCTGGGATTTCGCCGGCTCCACGGTGGTTCACTCGGTGGGTGGCTGGGCCGGCCTAGCGGGCATCATCCTGCTGGGGCCGCGGCTGGGCAAGTATAAATCCAGCGGCGCGGTGCAGCCCATTCCCGGTCACAGCATGGCCTTGGCGTTTCTGGGCGGATTGATCCTTTGGCTCGGTTGGTTCGGATTCAACCCCGGCAGCACCATGGCAGCGGATGCGGGTGCTATTGCCCACATCGTCGTGACGACTAACCTCTCCTGCGCGGCAGGGTTACTGACGGCCACCGTCGTAGCCTGGATCTGGTTCGGGAAGCCTGACTTCAGCATGACCGTCAACGGCGCTTTAGCCGGCCTCGTGGCTATCACAGCGCCGTGCGCGTTCGTCGACGTCTGGGCTTCCGTTGTCATCGGACTGATCGCGGGTCTCATCATTGTGCCTTCCGTGCGATTTTTTGATCGCCTAAGAATCGATGACCCAGTCGGCGCGCTTTCTGTCCACTTGACAAACGGAATCTGGGGGACCCTCTCGATCGGTCTGTTTGGGACTGCCGCGGCTCCCGGAGGCGGTCCGGATGGACTGTTTTATGGAGGCGGCTTCGCTTCTCTGTGGGCGCAGTTCGTCGGCGTTGCCGCCGTGGGTGCGTTTACACTGGTCTTTTCACTGATAGCCTGGTCGATCATTAAGGGAATCTTTGGACTGCGCGTCAGCGCGGAAGACGAGACTCGAGGCCTCGACCTCAGCGAAATGGGAATGGAAGCCTACGCTGGTGATCCGATGCACCAAAGGTGATTCTTAACCGCTGGCGACGGCTTCATTGGCTTCATTGGCTTTCGTGGCGTACACGAGTACTGGTGTTGTAATCTATGGCAGCATGACGCCGTTGATACAGCACTGAGGAGGGGAAGATGAAGTATCGCGCTACGTTGCGTTTTCTGTTCTTGATGTTGCTTTGCGCGCCCGTCTGGGCGCAAGGAGAGGAGGCGAAGGTGGATTCCGGCGACAACGCTTGGGTCCTAATGAGCTCGGCTCTGGTATTGATGATGACTGGCCCGGGGCTGGCGCTGTTTTACGGCGGCCTGGTCCGGAAGAAGAACATGCTGGGTACGCTGATGCAGTGCTTCTTCCTGATGGCGTTGATCACCGTGATCTGGGGTTTGGTCGGCTACAGTCTGGCGTTTTCAGAGGGCAACGCCTTCATTGGGGGCTTTGACTACGCCTTCTTGAACGGGGTGGGGCAGGAGGCCAATGGCACCATATCCCACTTGACGTTCATGGTGTTTCAGCTGATGTTCGCCATCATCACCCCGGCGCTGATCACCGGCGCCTTCGCCGAGAGGATGAGTTTCAAAGGGCTGACGGTGTTCATGATTCTGTGGGTGTTCATCGTCTACTTCCCCATGGCGCACATGGTTTGGGGACCCAAAGGGTTTTTGAACGCCTTCGACGGGGGAACGATAAAGTGCTTGGACTTCGCCGGAGGCACGGTGGTGCATATCTCGTCGGGTGTTTCCGCCTTGGTGTGCGCGCTCTATCTGGGCAAGCGCAGGGGCTATGGAACGGAGGCCATGAGGCCGCACAATCTTCCGTTGAGCTTCATCGGCGCCTGCCTGCTGTGGGTCGGTTGGTTCGGATTTAACGCCGGTAGCGCCCTGAACGCCTCGGGCTTGGCCGCAAGCGCTTTCGTCGCTACGCATTTCGCCACGGCGGCGGCTGTTCTGGGCTGGCTGTTGGCCGAGAAGATCCGTGACGGCAAACCGAGCGTGCTGGGTGGCATCACGGGGGCGGTGGCCGGTTTGGTAGCTATCACACCGGCATCCGGTTTCGTTACGCCCATGGCCGCTTTGATCATCGGGTTTGTGGCCGGTTTGGTGTGTTACTTGGCCGTCGCGGTCTTGAAGTCCAAGCTTGGCTATGATGACTCTCTGGACGCCTTTGGCGTACACGGGGTGGGCGGTACTGTTGGCGCCGTCTTGACGGGAGTGTTCGCCTCGGCCACGGTCCAGGACGGGGTGACGGGTCTGCTGGAAGGCAATTCCGCTCAGCTTATCGATAACATCCTGGGCGTCTTGGTGACTTGGGTGCTCGCCGCGGTCGGGACCTTGATTATCCTGAAGGTGACAGACACGCTCGTCGGGCTTCGCGTGACGGAGGCTGAGGAAATCGAAGGCCTCGACCTGACACAACACGGCGAGGAAGCGTACAGTTTGGAAGGTTAACTTCGGGAAGGAGCACAGGATGAAAAGAATTGAAGCTATCATTCAGCCCTATAAGCTGGATGACGTCCGAGAGGCGTTAAAAGGCGTCGGCGTCGATGGGATGACCATTTACGACGTCCGCGGACACGGCCGGCAAAAGGGCCACAAGGAGGTGTACCGCGGCCAGGAATACGAGGTTGACCTTCTACCTAAGGTCAAGGTGGAAATTGTGGTCAGCGATGATCGAGTCGAGGAGACCGTCAAAGCGGTGGTCGAGTCCGCGCGGACCGGCAAGATCGGCGACGGCAAGGTATTTATCTACTCCCTGGAAGACGCCATTCGCATTCGCAACAACGACACGGGTGACGCGGCGCTCTAACGAATGTGACGTTCGCCCCGTGAGTGTTTAGCTTTGAGGCCCCGTGTTGGCCGGCTTCGCTCGCCAACGCGGGGCTTGGCCGTGTGCGGCGAGTCGCTGCTTGCCACTCTACATCGCTTTCGCCGGCAGCCCGTGGTAGAAGTGAAGGTCGCGAAAAATCGGGTACAGCCAGCCAATTCGGTCCACACCAAGTAGTCCGTTTCACAAGTTCGGTCGCGTATATTTTGGCGCCTGGGTACAGTCAGCCAATTTCGCGTCCGGATGCGCCCGTAAGTTGTTGATTCTTTGAAGGCGCGAAATTGGTGACAGTCCCCGCCCCGAGCGGTACTCGTATTTTGCGCCGGAAAGTAGCTAGGCGGCTGTTGAAACATAGCTCAACCAGTGTGGACCTAACCGTCAGCTGGTGAGAAAAGCTGCCTAGGTGGAAACTCGACCCCGTCATCTGCTGAAGAAAGCGCGTATCCGTTCACGGGTGGCTGCCGGCACCGGGGTGTCTCCCTTTTTGCCCGGGGCGCCCGCATAGGGATTCCATGTCGCACACCGCTTCCCCGCCAGTCGCGTTCGAGGAGATCAAGCAGCGGTTCCTCGCCGGCGGAGACGGCCTCGCAGCGGTCGCCGCCCATTCAGCCGCCACGGACGAAGTCGTCATCGGCCACTTTGGCGGGATTTTCCCCAAAACCCGGGATTCCGGCGCCGCTCTGATTGCTGTCGGCGGCTACGGCCGTTCCCAGTTGTTCCCCTACTCGGACGTCGACCTGCTGCTGCTATTGGAGCGAAGGGCGCATGCCAACACGTACAAGGAGCAGACCTCGAAGCTGCTCGCCGCGCTATGGGACTCCAAGCTGCGTGTTTCACACTCGGTGAGAACGCCCGCCGAGTGTGCTCGACTCGCGCCCGACAACACGGAACTGAACATCAGCCTGCTCGACGCCCGGTTTTTGGCCGGTGATGAATCTCTTTATCAGGACCTGCGCTATCGGCATTTGCCTCGCTTCTATGTCCGCGAAAAGCGCGCTCTTTTGCGCAACCTGATCGAACTCGCCCACAGGCGCCATCTGCTGGCCGGCCAGACGATCTACCATCTCGAACCGGACGTCAAGGCTACGCCCGGCGGACTTCGCGACTTTCACCTAGCGTGCTGGGTTTCCCAGCTTATCCACGCGTCGAACGCGCGATTGCCGGATAGTGAAGAGTGCCTGCCGGCCGAATCGCGAGAACAGCTTCTCGAAGCCAAGCGGTTCCTGTTCGCGGTCCGCTGTTTCCTGCACTACTTCAATGGCCGTGACAACAACAAGCTCACCTTCGACCTACAGGATCAGGTGGCGGAGCTGAGTGCCGGCAAGGGTTTCCCCGAAACGACGGATACTGCCGATTGGATGCGCGAGTATTTTCGACGCGTGCGGATCATCTACCGGCTCGTGACCCGCGCGATTGAAGAGTCGGCTTCCGCCGGCCAATCGCTGTTTACCTTCTTCCGAGACCGCAAATCGCGGCTCTCGAACAACGATTTCGTTGTTCAGCGGGGGCGGTTGTATCTTCGAAACTCCGAAGCGTTAGCGCAGCAGCCGTCGCTGGCTCTGCGGCTGTTTCAGTTCGTCTCTCGACACGGGATTCCTCTGGCGGTGGAGACCGAACGGCGGATCGAAAATGCACTTCAGCAGATCGGGGAGGGCTCGCTCGCCGAGGATTCCTTGTGGCCCCAGGTAGCGGAAATCCTCAAGCTGCCGCATGCCTACGAGGCGCTCACGGCGATGCACGAAACCGGCGCCCTGGCGGCCGTATTCCCCGAGTTTGAGTTGGTGGATTGCTTGGTCATTCGCGATTTCTTTCACCGCTACACGGTGGACGAGCATACTTTCGTAACGATCCGCAATTTACAAGAATTGGCCGACACAACGGACGACCTGACGGCTCGGTTCGCGCGCTTGCTGTCGGAGTTGGACCAACCCGAGCTTCTCTACTTCGCGCTCCTGTTTCACGATCTGGGTAAAGGGGTTCCCGAAGGGGACCATGCCGAGCGCAGCATGGAGCTGGCCGACAAGGCGATGGCCCGTATCCGCATGGAAGAACTCGACCGCGAGCTGGTGCGCTTCCTGATTCGCCATCACTTGGCCCTTTCCGCCATAATGACGGGCCGTGATCTCGCCGATCCCGAGACGACGGAAGAGTTGGCCGACCTGGTCGGCACGATCGAACGCCTCAAGGCCCTGACACTGATGACTCTCGCCGATATCAGCGCGGTCAACCCGAAGGCTCTGACCGATTGGCGAAAAGATCTGCTCTGGCAGCTCTACATCGCCACCCACCACAGCTTGACGCGGGACATCGAAGATCGTCGTATCCACGTTGAGCCCACGGAAACCTATCTGGACATGGCGGCTACGGCCGAGGAGCGCTCGGCGGCCGGCGAATTTCTTGAGGGCTTCCCGCAACGCTACGTCCGAACGCATTCTCCCGAGCAGGTGTACGCGCAGTTTCAGCTCAGTCGCGAACTCAAAACGAAGCGCTCGGCAGTTAGCCTTCGCCGTCGGCACTCCCTGCACGAGGTCGTTGTCGTTACCTGGGACCGGCCGTTTCTGTTTGCCTCGCTTTGCGCGACCCTGTCGAGCCTGGGCCTGAATATCGAAAAGGCCGAGGCGTTCGCCAACAGCCAAAAAATGGCGCTCGATACCTTCATCGTCTCCGATCCTCTGCGAACGCTGGAGTCCGATCCTGCCGAGTCGAGCCGTCTCACGCAAACCTTGGGCAAGGTCGCGGAAGGGCTGACCGACGTTCGAGATCTGTTGAAGCGGCGGAAGTTCAGCTTTGCCGCCCGGCGACGGGCCCGCGTCGAGCCCAGAGTTGCCATTGACAACCAAGCTTCGTCTCGGGCCACGGTCGCGCACGTCATCGCCGAAGACCGTAGCGGACTTCTTTTTGACCTGGCCAGCAAGTTCTCTCAACACGAGTGCGACATCGAGGTCGTTTTGATCGACACGCAAGGGCACAAGGCGATCGATGTCTTCTACGTCGTCGGGCCAAACGGAAAGCTCGACCCGGCGGCCTGCGAAGTGCTGGAACGGGAGCTACTGGAGGCTTGCCGGAACCCGCAGCCGGCTTGAGCCGGCCTTCCCGTCGGCTGGGGCGCGAAATGTAGTTGTTGGGGTTTTCCATTCTCTTTTTGCAAAACGGTTGCATTTAACAGGTATTGTGCGATAAAGTTTGACCAACACGTACCTCTCCTCAACGTATGCGGAGGCGCCGCTTCGGGGGAGTCTTCGTTCTGCTGATTCTCTTCGTGTTCGAGCCCTAGGTCCGGGCCGGCTTCGAGATCCGGAACAGGCAGCTCTTCCTGGGAACAGGCAGCTCTTCCTGGAAGATGAGCCCTTCCTGATCCGGGGAGTTGTCTACGGCAACACGCCCATCGGAGCCCGTTGGTCGGACGGGCCCGGGCCCGCCGGTTGTCTTTACGCCCGAGACTTCCCGCTCATCGCGGGGATGGGGGCGAACACCGTCCGAACGCAGGCGATCATTTCCCCCGAAGACGGCGCCTTCCGCGGATCCCTCGCCGCCGCCGGCCTCTATTGGCTGGCAGGTTTCCCCTTGGACCGCTTCTACGACCCCAAGCGGTCTTTGTCTGTCGAGAGCGGAGAAGGACGGGCGCTGAGGGAACGGATTCTCGACGAGTTTCAGGCATTTGTCGAAGGCTGGCGAGACGAAGGGCGAGTCATAGCTTTTGTCTTCGGGGACGAGGTAGGGCGAGACTACGAAGAAAAGTTCGCCGGCTCACCGAAGGATTTCTATTCCCTGCTGCGGGACGCGGCCGAGGTATTGGCGGGTGTGCAAAGTGGCACGGCTCTGCTCACCACGACCGTAGCCGGTGCGTTTCAAATAGGGGACTTTGCCCTCGGTACGAACGACCTAAGCCAACCGGGCCTTTCGTTTTGGTCGGTTAACGGCGTCGGCGGCGCATCCCTGGAAGAGCTTCTCGCGGCAGTGAGCAACAGTACGGCGAAGCCATTGCTGGTGTCAGCGTTCGGTGTCGACGCCTATGACCAACAAGGGCAGACCGAGGATGCTTCGACGCAAGCGGATGTTGCGCGGGCTCTCGCGTCCGAAATCGAATGGCAACTCCCCGGCGACGTTTTCCCCGTTCTCGGCGGCCTGTGGGCGAGCTACGTGGACGAATGGTGGCGAGGCGGAGACGACCCCTCTCTGCACTCGACCAACGGTTGGCGGGATCAAAGCTTCCCGGACGGCTATCGGAATCCGGCGTGGTTCGGGCTGTTCCGGGCGGAAAGCGGCGCAATCGCCGGCTTCGACACCTTGCGGCCCCGCGAGGCTTACTTTGCTCTGGCGCACGCCTGGGGCGGATTTCCGCCCGCAGAGCTGTCCGCGACCGGCGACCCGATCATCAACGAGGGCGGCGTGGTCGGCGCCGCCGGCGGACGGCCCGCCATCGCGCCTGGCGGACTTGTCAGCCTGCGGGGCGAGGGATTCGCTTTCGGTTCGCGCTCGGCCCGAACGACGGCGCTGCCGAACCAGTTGGGTCCCGTGAGCGCCTGCCTGCAAGGTGAAGCTGTTCCCCTACTCTTCGCCGACCAGACGGAAGTCCGCGGCCAGGCTCCCTGGACCACGCCGCTTGGGGTCGCCGAAGCGCTCGTCTACCGTGCGGGCGTCGCCAGTAATGTCGCAACCGTGGAAGTGGCTGCTGCCGCGCCCGGCATCTTTGACCGTGGTGTCTATCGGCCGGGTCTACCTTGCCCGGTGGACGAAGCGAACGGCGTGAGGCCCGGCAGCTACCTCGAGGTTTATGGCAGCGGCTTGGGCCCCGCGACGGCTGAGGTCGCCACCGGTATCGCGCCCGCGGGCGGGGTTCTCACCCTAAACACACCGCGGAGTCGTCTCGGATCCGAGTCGATTCCGGTGGTTTACTCCGGCTTGCTCGAGAGCGTTGTCGGGGTCTATCAGACCGACGTTTTCATCCCCGAAGAGTTCACTCCTTCATTGGTTGATCTGCAGCTTATTCAAGACGGCGTGGCCAGCAACGCTCACTTATTGCGGGTCATCGACGAAGATCAACAGCCGGGGTTTTCGATCTCCGGACCCGAGCCGAATACCCTTGTTATTCAGGAGGGCGGCCCCTCGCAGACGGCTTTTGTCGAAATTGAGGGCTTCAACTCCTTTTGCGACCTTGTGCGCTTCCAAATCAGCGGACTTCCGACAGGCGTTCGCCTGTCGATCCCTGTTGGAGTGCCCGGAGAGACCCTACCCCTAACCGTAAGCGCCGACCCAGGCACGCCGCGGATCGAAAACGCTCCCGTTTCGCTGACCGCGTTTACCGTGCTCCCGGAAACTATTACACGAAGCTTCTCGCTAACCGTACTGCCCAGTCTCAGCGACGTCCGATTTCGCGTCGTCTCCGGGGGGTACAAGAGTACGGCCTCGGTTGCCGGCTTTGAAGTGGATGGAACGCTGATTTACCAAGTGCATGGCGGCGGGCCGGGACGCGGGTTCAACTTTCTCACCGTCGATCCGCGGTCGGGCCTTCTGGGGACCGTGCGGAATTTCGACACCTGGGCGCGTGAGGAAGACGTGACGGCCATGGAAGTCTACCTGCGATCGCTACCGGCCGGCACGGTCGTGATCGGCGCCATTGCCGACGAGGGGGCGTTTTTGCTGACCGATCAGGCCCGAGCGACCATACAAGAAACCCTCGGCTCCTACTTTATCGATCTGCTGGACTACCAGTTCTCTTGGGCCATCATTACCCGTAAGGCAGCTCCGGCGCCCATCGCCGAAGGCCTCGGTCCCGCGGGGGTCGTCGTTCTGGACGAAGTGCTGGCCTTCCCGATGGACTGAGGTCGGCCACTGCGTGAATTCGAAATTGGGCCGGCCGCATAGCACCTTTGTTCCTCCTTTTCAACAACTTATAATATATTGATGCGCTCGTTGACGGGGCGGGAAAAGCAAGTTGACATGATATGAAATAAAATACATACTAAGAAATATGAAAATTGGCGAGCGCGGACAGGTGACGGTCCCCAAGCGACTCCGCGAGAGGTTTGGGCTTGCTCCAGGGGAAGAAGTCGAGTTCCAAGTGGTGAACGATCAAATCGTGTTGAAGAAGGCCGCTCCGAAACTGAATCTCGACAAGTGGAAGGGCTATTGCCGCGATAGTTTTACGGATCTCGGCTATGAGGGCGTCGACGATTTCATTGAGGACGTTCGAGGCAGATGATAACGGCCATCGACACAAACGTCCTGTTGGATATAGTGCGGCCCAATGAAGAGTTCTTCGCCGCCTCGGTGACGGCCTTGGAAGACGCGGCTGGAGCGGGCTCGCTGGTCATCTGTGATCTCGTCTATGCCGAGCTGTCCGTTCACTTCGCCGACCAGGGAGACTGCGATGAGTTCTTGGGAGACAGTCAAATCCGGGTTGAGCCGCTAGGCCGGAGCGCCTGTTTCCTGGCCGGCCGCATTTGGAGGACCTACCGTCGGCGGGGTGGGAAGAGGACAAGAATCCTGACAGACTTCCTGATCGGAGCGCATGCCCTGCGGCAGGCATCGCGGCTTTTGTCGCGGGATCGCGGCTTTTACCGGGCGATGTTTCCCGAGCTGCCACTGCTCGACCCGGCCGGTATGCATGGTGGTTAGAGCGGAGAGGCCGGCGACTGCTAGTAGGCTGTCCCAGACAAGACTTCCCAGTCGTTCTGGGGACGTGGCGCACGCCTCCCGGTTGTAGTGCAGGGCTGCTGGCGCACCCATTCTTGCGCGCGCCACAGCGCCAGGAGAGACACCTCCGACGCTATGGTTTCCGGACAAGCAACTTGTCACCACCGGTAGCGATGCCGTGGCCGGGTCTCTGGGAGGATCACGAAGCCGGCGAGGCGGACGGAGAGTGACCCCTGGCCGCCACGTGCGCGCGAAGATCGGCGCTGCTCGAAAGAATGTGTTCGGTCATCGCTTCCCGCGCTCGCTCGGCTTTGCGTTGCTCGAGCGCCCGAAAGATCTTTTTGTGCTCCGCGATCGACAGTTCGGCGCGCAAGCCTGATTCGCCCGCCGGAGTCTCCGACAACGTTTCCTTGATCCAGACCTGCAGGTAGCCTCTGGTCATGCTCAGAAGCCGGCGGAGGATCGAGTTCTGCGTCGCCTGCGCGATCGCCAAGTGAAAGCGGAGATCAAATTCCAGATACTGGTCGGGATCGGTCGTCAGTTCTTCCATCCGCTCGATCGTTGATGAAATCTCGTTGAGGTCCTTGCGGCTTGCTTTTTGGGCCGCTAGAAAGGATGTGTGCGATTCCAGCATGAGCCGGGTCTCGATCAGATCCTCGAGAACCTTGCGGTCGAGCAGCAGACCCCACTGCAGCGTTTTTTCGAGGTATTTGCTACTGTCCTCGGATACGAAACTGCCCTCTCCCGGCCGGGATTCAACGATGCCGGTCGCCGAAAGCGAACGCAACGCTTCCCGCACCGATGTTCTGCCGACGCCGAACTGCTGGGACAGCTGCTTCTCCGATGGCATCCGCTGGCCCGGCTTGAGCACGCCACGAGAGATGAGGTCGATGAGCTGGTCGACGATCTCGTCGCTAACCGAAACGCGCGAGACACGCTTGAGGTTTTCGATCACGAGTCTCTTGCCAGGTGGTTGAATAAATTAGGCTTTACAAGCTGTGCTACAAGCGTTATTCTATTAGTCAGGTTGTCAGACAACCAGACATGTATTATGCTAAAGTGGAGTTGGGGCGGCTGTCAAGTCTGGATAGTCGGTCAGCCGGATCGACTTGCCTCACGGGTGGTTTAGCGATTCGACACGGCGCCCACGCCCGGTGGCGGGACCAGCGGCGCGGAATCGAGCACGGCCGTCTTCCTTACCCTGGCAGCCAGCCTTTGACAGAGGATCGAGCCTATGGGCGTAACAACCGACATCGGAGAGCGGATCGAGCTGTTGCCGATGGATCAGCATTTCCATGACATTTCGATCGCTCTCTACCGCCAAGAGCGCGACGCGGGTATAGAGCTGACGGTCCACACGTACAGTCGCAAGGAAGGCGCCCAGGAGAGGATCGCCTTCGTCGCGCAAGGGATGGCTGTATTGGGAGGCATGGATCTCGTGGGAGATTCCGGCCCGAGACTGCGTTTCCCGTGTGGCATGGCGCATCATCTTGCCAGTAAGCGTGTTTTCCTCGAGGCATGTAAGTTGCCTACCGGCAGCGAGTTGACGGCGCGGCCGCTGAGCATTCGGGACAAGAAAGCGGACGCGAATATGATCGCGACGAACCTCGGAAACGGCTCTTACGAAATGAGTTCAGACGGAGAAGGCGACAAAGTTGCCAAGCGCAAGTCGGCGGTGACCGCGGGTTTGGCCAAGCTCGCTCAGCTGCAATTGGACGAAGGCGGCCAGGACCGGGTCGAATTCCCCTGCGGGCAGGCGCATGATGCGCTGGTCGGCCTGCTGCTGGTCCGAGCGCCAAACGTCAGGGTGATCTTGCGGCAACAGGAAATGGCTGCCTCTCGGGGACAGCTCGCGGCGCCAAGCGCGCAGCAATGATGACGAACAAAAGTGGCGGTCACTGCCGGTGGCGACAAACATTCGTGTTTTTCCCGGTCGGCAGTTGTGACAAGCTTCAGCTTGTCGTTGGCTTATCGTTGGCCTGGCCGCCAGGGCGTGAGGCCGCTTTGGAAACCGGCGCCGCCGAGGAGTGGCGGTCAACTACCGGAATCGTGGTCTAGGGAGGTAAGTGATGGCAACACCACAAACGGTTGGGCCGATGAAACCACGGGAGCGCGTCCTAGCGGCCCTGCGCCGCGAACCGGTCGATCGGACGCCGGTCAGCAACCCGACCTCCGTCGCAACGGTCGAGCTCATGGATCTGGTGGACGCTCCTTTCCCTGAAGCGAACCGCGAGCCTGAGCTGATGGCCCGCCTGGCCGCCACCGGCTATACGGAGTTAGGTTTCGATTCCATCATGCCGGTTTTCACGATCATCCAGGATTCTTCAGCGCTCGGCTGCAAGATCCAGTGGGAGCAGAAGGACAACTGGCCGACGGTGAAAATGCGAGAGCCGATCTGGGAAACAGCCGACGACATCAAGGTCCCGCCGGATTTCCTGACGCACAAGGACACGAAGTGTGTCACCGAGGCAATCAAGATTCTCAAGAAAGAGTACGGGGATGAAGTGGCCGTTATTGGGAAAACGATGGGACCGTGGTCGCTCGGCTACCACTGCTTCGGCGTGGAACCCTTCCTACTGCTGTCGCTCGACGACCCAGGAAAGACGAAGCTTTGCCTGGATCGCATGAAAGAGGCGACGATCCAATTCGGTCTGGCGCAGATTGAAGCCGGGGCGGATGCCTTGACGCTGCCTGATCACGCAACCGGCGACTTGGTCAGCGGTGAATACTACGAGCGGTTTCTCAAGGAATTGCACATCGAGTTCGCCGAGCGGCTGCCGGTGCCGCTGATCCTTCACATTTGCGGCAAGACCGAAGACCGCATGGAGTACATCGCGCGAACCGGTATGGCGGCCTTCCACTACGATTCGAAGAATAACTCCCAAACATCGATGGGGATTATGAAGGATCGCATTTCTTTGGTGGGCAATATCAACAACCCGGAAACTTTGTTCGCCAAGAACCCCGAGGACGTTCGCCAGGAAGTGTACAAGAATCTCGATGCCGGAGTGCAACTCGTTGCTCCTGAGTGCGCTATCCCACTGCAGACTGCGATCGAGAACCTAAAAGAGATTCCTAAGGCTGTCAAGGACTGGCATCGGGAACACGCGACGGAAAACTGAGAAAGCTTCCAAGGACAGAACAACATGGCATCGATCAGTGATATCTCGAACGAGTTGATTCGAGACGAAATCGAAGAATTTATTGAGCGGCCCGACGAGCGCGAGCGCATAGTCAACACGTTCGCCAAAGCTCGGGCCAGTATGCAAGAGATCGGCGCAGCCCTAATCGAGGGCGAAAACGTAATTGTCGACAAGCTCACGACCAAAGCCCTCGAAGAGGGCATCGAAGCGATCGAAATCATGGACGACGGCCTGATCGCGGCGATGGGGATCGTGGGCATCAAGTTCCGGGAAAACTTTATCTTTGTCCCCGAGGTGCTTGCCTGCGCCCGCGCCATGAAGGCGGGCATGGCACACATCGAACCGATTCTCTCTGCCTCCGGCATCAAACCGATCGCCAAGGTCGTCATGGGAACGGTGAAAGGTGATCTGCACGACATTGGCAAGAACTTGTGCATCATGATGCTGCGAGGCTCGGGATTCGAAGTCGTCGATCTGGGCGTGGACACTTCGTCGGACGAATTCATCGAAGCGATCGAAGAGCATGAAGCTCCGCTGTTGGGCATGTCGGCGCTGCTGACGACCACGATGCCGAACATGGGCAAAACGATTGAAGCCTTCATCGACGCAGACCTCCGGGACGACGTGAAGATCATGGTGGGAGGCGCGCCGGTCACACAGGAGTTTGCCGATGACATGGGGGCCGACGGATACGGCAAAGATGCCGTGGCCTGCGTGGACCTGGCCAAAGATCTGATGGCCCAAGAAGTCGAAGCCTGACCCGAGCCATGCAAAAGATCGACAAAGCGGAATATCAGAAGCGGCTCGACCGCATCACGGAGCTGTTCACCGACATGATGCGGCACGCCGACGAGCTGTCCGCCAAGCGCTGTCCCTATAAGGACCGCTTCGATCGATGTACGGCACAGTTCGGCTGTAGGAACCAGCGCAAGCCCGCGCGCTCAGGAGAGTTGCTGATCTGCGCGGGTGACGACAAGCTCGATTACCGCGGCGCCTGGGAGACGACATAGGGTCGACGTTTCAGAAGTTTGTTCAAAAAAGTCAGGATGAAGGCCCGTGTATTCACCCGGCACGAAACGGAACGATCCAGTGTTCGAGCTACAGCACTCACCGAGCCGCGACCGTCAGGGAGCGGTCCAGCGATGAAGCCCGCGCGTTGCCGGCCTGCGCCCAGAGGAACAACTGTTCGGCCTCACTCGCGGCGACATAGCTGCCCACAACTCGCGCACACCATCACTGGACCGCTCCCTGACGGTCGCGGCTCGGTGGGACGACTCGCCGGCGAGCAGCGCGTATTGCTGTTTGCCCCTACGCACTGACCCGGTTCCCCATGGGAGAGATATCCTACGACGGTCAAAAGCGCCCTCTTATGGGCGGGAAGACCATCTTCGACTATGCCGACGAGTTGGCCGTCCAGGTGCCCACATCTTGTGGGCGCACCGGCGTCTGCCACGAGTGCATCGTCGAAGTTAGTCGTGGCCATGAAGCACTGAGCGCTCCCACCGAGGCGGAGGAGTTTTTGCGCGGGAACTACCGTCTTGCCTGCCAGGCAGTGATTGAAAACTCTGACGAAGATGTCCGCTTTTCGCTGCTTCGCAGCCAGCCCAAGATTCTCACCGCTTCGCTGCCGAAGAACATCGCGCTCGACCCGATGGTCACCCGCGAAGGCGACAATGTCTGCTACGACGGCGAGGTGATTGATCGCTACCACGGCAAGATGTACGGCCTGGCCGTCGACCTCGGCACGACCACCGTGGTGGCCGAGCTGGTGGATTTCGAAACGGGGGAGGGCGTCTATCTAGCTTCTTTCGAGAACCCCCAGCGCTTCGGCGGCAGCGATATCATGCACCGCATCTCCTACGACAGCGGACCTTTTCGCGGGGAACTCCATAAGTCGATCGTTAACACGCTCAATCATCAGTTGAAGGCCATGTGCCGAGAGCTGGGGTTCCCGCGGCACCGGATCTACGAAATTGTCGTGGTGGGAAACTCCACCATGCGCGAACTGTTCTTCGGTCTCGATGTGCAGTCGATCGGCCAGCGTCCTTACAAGTCGCAAATCGAGCACGAGTACCTAGCCGGGGAACGCAAGACGACTGCGCTCGCAGAAAAAGCGCACCGGCTCGGCATCTGGTCTCACCCGCAGGCGGTGGTGTTCGGGGCTCCGCTGATCGCCAGCCACGTCGGAGCGGACATGTTGGCCGACCTGGTGGCCGTTGATATCGAGTCGCGGCGCGACGTCGTCATGGTTGTCGATGTGGGGACCAACACGGAGGTTGTGCTGGGGCGCGCCGGGAAGCTCATGGCGGCCTCGTGCCCGGCGGGACCGGCCTTCGAGGGCGGGCTGGTCACCTACGGAATGCCCGGCGTCGACGGCGCGATCGAGTCCCTTCGGCTTAGCAACGGCCAAGCTGACTACAGCACGATCGGGGGCGGCGAGCCTCGCGGGCTGTGCGGATCGGGCCTCATCGATCTAATGGCCGAACTTCGCCGGGGCGGACAGATGACCCCCAAAGGCGTCTTCCCGAACAAGGCACGGGAACTCGACATCGTTCCCGAATACGGGATCACGCTTTCACGTCTCGACGCCAGTAACCTGGCACAGGCCAAGGCGGCGAACTATTGCGGACAGTTCATCGTCATGCGCAATTACGGCGTTCGGCCGGCGGACATCACGAAGCTTTACCTGGCGGGCGGCTTTGCGAACTACGTCAACGTCAGGAATGCGATCGAGATCGGTTTTCTGGCTCCGGTGCCGGAGGACCGTATTGTCAAGATCGGCAACGCCGCGGCGCTGGGAGCCAAAGAGATGCTGCTGTCGCGCTCCAAACGGCAATCCACCGAGAAGCTGGCGCAACAAATCGAACACGTGGAGCTAGAGACCACGCCTGATTTCTTCGAGATCTTCGTCGAGGCCTGTCAATTCAAACCCATGCCCTCGGATTTCGATTTCTCGGCAGTCGCTTAAACAGGAAGGTAGAGAGTTTTGGCAACGGTTCACACGACCCCAAGAACGGACGCTTGGACCAAGCCGTCGCTGCGCCGGCTCCTCGAGCAGCGCGAGACCTTTGTCACCTGCGCGGAGCTGGTCACCTCGCGAGGCCTTATTACCGAGCGGCGAGGACGGAAGGTGCTGTCTCTGGCGCGCGCCCTGGCCGAGCACCCCCAGGTGCATGCCCTCAGCATCACCGACAACCCGGGCGGCAACGCCATGTTGAGCGCCGACACCCTGGGCACCGATCTGATCTCCCGCGGACAAGAGGTCATCATTCACCTGTCGTGCAAAGACTGGAATCGGAATGCACTCCAAAGCCGCGGCTGGAAGCTGGCCAGCGAGGGGTTCGACAACGTCCTGGCTCTTTCCGGGGACTGTCCCACGCCGAGCTATCAGGGCCAGGCAGCGGGCGTATTCGATATCGACTCGATCGGACTTCTTCGCATGTATTCCGACATGAACGCCGGTGTGCGGCTCTCGAACGGGGACGGGCGGCCGGAGAAAGCTCTCGAACAGACCAATTTCTTCCTCGGAGCCGTCGTCAACAATTACAAGCAGGCCGAGCGGGAAGTCATGCCGCAGTATTTCAAACTGGCGAAGAAGGTCGAAAACGGGGCGGCGTTCATCATCAACCAGATCGGCTACGACTCTCGCAAGCAAGACGAGCTGCTCAAGTACATGCGGAGGCACGAGCTGAACGTCCCGGTGCTGGCGAACGTTTATGTGCTCAGCGTGCCCGCGGCTCGGTTCTTTCACGCGGGGAATATCCCCGGCGTCGTGCTCCCCGATGACCTGTTTCGTATTGCGGAAGAGCAAGCCGCTTCCCCCGACCGCGGCAAGGGGTTTTTCCTGGAACTGGCCGCCAAGCAGTGCGCGGTGGCGCGCGGGTTGGGTTTTCGCGGCGTATACCTGGGAGGGCACCTGAAATACAAGGATTACGAAAAAATCCTCAGCCTGGCTGCCGGCTTCGCCGCGGATGATTGGAAACTGTTTGCTCGCGAGATTCTGTTCCATCAGCCGGACGAGTTCTACTACTTCGAACGGAATCCTGAGACGGGTCTCAGCTCGACCGAGGTTAATCGCCGGTATCTGCAGTCGAGAACCCCCGACGGTTTGCGGGCCGCGCGAAAGAAAGCGCCGCTGGCCTACAAAGTCAATCGCTTTGCGCACGACAAAGTGTTCGAGAAGGGAACACTAGGATTCCGCGCGGGCCGAGCTATCTACGAAAGAGTAGAGCGTGCGGGTCATGGCCTGCGCGCCGCGGTGCACGGCGCCGAACAAGCGGTCAAGATCGCTGCTTTTGACTGCCAGGACTGCGGCGACTGCTCCCTCCCTGAGATCGCGTTCCTGTGCCCGGAGTCGCAATGCGTCAAGAACCAGCGCAACGGGCCCTGCGGAGGAACGCGGCCAGGCGGTAAGTGCGAAGTAGGCGACAAAGACTGCATCTGGTCGCGCGCCTATGATCGGCTGAAAGGCTACGGCGAAGAAGATAAGCTCATCGAGCGCCCCGTGGTGTTTCGAGACGGCGCCCTCAAGGGAACCAGCGCCTGGGCCAATACCTTCCTGGAGCGGGACCACCACGCCAAAATGAGCCGAAACGAGGATAACTCGGAATGAAAGTGGCCGGACTGGATCGAGAGTTCATGGTCATCGGAGAAAATGTCCATTGCACGCGGATTGTGCTTCGCAAGGGAAAGCGAGTAACGACCGACCCCGCGGGCAACGAGGCTGTCCGCTACGTCGCGCGTAATGGTGAAACGCGCTTTCTGATAATCCCCGAGAAGGCGAAGAAAACTCAGGACTACGACGAGGGGCGCGTCAAGCACGTCAAGATCGCCGTGCAGGCTGCTATGTCAGGCGAGGAGCCTGCTGCCGGCGAAGGGCGGGAATACATCGCCACCATTGTTCAACGTCAAGTTGATGCCGGCGCGGATTTCCTGGACCTCAACGTGGACGAAATCTCCCTAAAGCTTGACGACCAGAAGGCGGCCATTCGTTGGCTCGTGGAATTCGTCGAGCCGCTTGCCCCGGTCCCGGTGTCGGTCGATTCCTCAAACATCGAGATCATCGAAGCCGGTCTGGCGGCCTGCCGGTCTCAAGCCGGAACCCCGATGTTGAACTCGGCGTCTCTCGAACGAGTCGAGGCGCTGGACGTGGCCCAGGCGGGCGGCCATCCCGTCATCGCTACGGCGGCCGGCGAGTCGGGCATGCCGCAGAACGACGAGCAGCGTGTGGCAAACGCCTCACGCATGGTTGACGCCGCCGTCGAAAAGGGCATCCCGTTGAGCAAGATCTACGTCGACGGGCTCGTCTTCCCGATATCGGTTGACGGTGAGTTTTGCAATCATTACTTCGATGCCGTGCGCGAGCTGCGGCGAAAGTACGGTCCCGAGATTCACATCACCGGAGGATTCAGTAATGTATCGTTCGGACTGCCGAGCCGCCGGTTGATTAATGACGCCTTCGCCAACTTGGCGGTGGATGCCGGCGCCGACAGTGGTATCGTCGACCCCGTTACGGGCAAGATGAACGAAGTCTTCTCGATCGACAAAACCACGGCGCGCTACAAGCTGGCTGAGGACATGCTGCTGGGACGTGATCGCTTTTGCAAGAAATTCCTCCGCGCCTATCGAAAAGGAGAGCTTCAACCGGCTAAAGCAAATTGAAAGGAATCTCTTGGCGATGGCGATCTACCAGGTTCTGTACTGGAAAGACATCCCGGCCCAGGTGAAAGTGTTTGAACAAGGCCGAAGGCCGGTGTCGCGCCCGCTGCCCGGTTACTTCCAGGAAGAGATCGACCGCGTGGCCATGGAGGAAGGGTTGGCGGGAACGGATGACTATTTGAACCAGTGGCAGTGGAGCGCCAAACAAGAAAGGCCGGGAAGCGTACAAGAAGTTTTGGACGCCCTGGTGAGCGAACTGGAGCAACAATGGAGCGGCCTAGGCGAGGCGAAGAAATGAACCGCGATCAATGCGGTCGAGAGGCGTGGGGCGCTGAGCACAGGATTCGAAGTGAAAACCGAAACAGCGCCGCGAGCTGGCCGAGGAGAGGATCTCCCGCTGCATCGTCCTCGATGAAGGTTACCGGCGGTTCGGCGCAACGGCCGAGCTGGGATCGATTATCGCCGAGAAGGCGTTTTATCATCTTGACGCCCCGGTGCGGCGCATAGCAGCGATGGATGTACCTGTTCCTTTCGCTCCTACTTTGGAAGACCAGACAATTCCGAATACTGAGGGCGTTGTCGGGGTCGCCCGGGAAATGCTCGGGCGCTAAGGAGGATCCGTGGCAGTTGAAATCGTCATGCCGGCGGTCGAGATGGCCCAAGATAGCGGCATTCTCGTGCGCTGGCTCAAGGCCGAGGGAGAGTTCGTAAAACAGGGCGAGCCGGTCATGGAGATCGAAACCGACAAGACGGTGTTCGAGTTCGAAGCTCCGGGATCGGGAACCCTGGCGAACGTCAGTGCCAAGGAGGGCGACGAGATCCCCGTCGGGCAGGTCGTGGCGGTATTGCTTGCGGAAGGCGAAAGCGCTCCCAAGGAGGCGGCCGCTCCGACGAAAAGCGTTGCGTCTCCGGTGGCCGAAAGCCCTGCCTCGGCGGACGGATCCGCGCAGGCGCAGCCACAAGCCGCTCAGCCTAGCGTTGGAAAACTGCCGCTGGCTTCGCCCAAGGCGCGGCGGCTCGCCAAGGAGGCGGGAATTTCGCTGGCGAGTGTGCGCGGTTCGGGTCCCGAGGGGGCCGTGCTTACCGCCGATGTGGCGCAGCAGGGAGGAGCGGCAGCCGCGCCGCCCATTGCGGGAAAGGAATATGAAGTCATAGCGCTGAAGGGGAAACGCAGAATCATCGCCCAGCGCATGCAGCAGAGCGCCCAGGCGGCGCCGCACATCTCGCTTTCTCTATCGGTCGATGTTGGGGAGCTGCAGCGGTTGGTCGAACGTCTCAGTTCCCAAGTCGAATCTGCAACCGGCGCGCCACTGAAGATGACGCCGGTGCTGGCGAAGGTCACCGCCGCGGCCCTCGAAAAGCACCCTCGCCTCAATGCCCACTTCGTGGATGAAGAGATCCATCAATACTCCGCGATTCACCTGGGGATCGCGGTGGCGCTGGACGATGGCCTGATCGTGCCGGTCATCCGCGATGTGGGCGGCAAGAAGCTCACCGACATCCATGTTGAAATGCAGGACCTGCTGTCGCGCGCGCGAAGCGGCCGCCTCAGACCCGAGGAGATCAAGGGCGGCACGTTCACGGTCTCGAACTTGGGCATGTTCGGCGTCGAGCAGTTCACTTCGATCGTCAACCCGCCGGAGATCGGCATCTTGTCGGTCGGCACGATCGCCGATCGCGCGGTCAAGGCGAACGGCCAGATCGCGCTTCGACCGATGATGCAGGTGACGGTCAATGTCGATCACCGCGCCGTAGATGGTGCCGTGGCGGCGGACTTCCTGAAAACGCTGCAGAGCCTATTGGAGAATCCGTACCTTTTGTTCTCCTAGCGGCTTGGTTGCAAAAGTTAGCGTATTTAAAAAGGCCTCTCCCGAAGGATCATACAGTCGCCTGTCTGGCCCGGAAGGGGTTTTTCACAGAGCTTTCTGAGCCGCGACCGCGAGAGAGCGGTGCAGGAATTGTCGCCTTTAAACGATCGTGAACATATGCAACCAAGCACTAGCCCGTGGCGAAAGTCGGGCGGGAGAGAAAAATGGGGACTGCCACCAATTCGCCTCCCGTCATGGCCTTCGAAACAAACACTTAACCTGAAGCGAATTGGCTGGCTGTACCCGATTTTTTGGCGACGTTTACTTTTGCCGCGGGCTGCTAGCGACTTCTGTCTCCGACAGCCGGCCCGCAGATCACGGAGGAGTCACTCAACGTGCCGCAAAAAGTCGCCATTCCGCCTGATATCGAGATCGCTCAACGGGCGAGGATGCGTCCTATTCGCGACGTCGCGGCGGAGCTGGGCCTGGACCAAGACGACCTGGTGCTGTTTGGCGAGTACAAGACGAAGGTCAAGTTGGCGGCCCTCGAGAAAAGACCGCAGCGGGGACGGCTTGTGCTCGTCACCGGAATGAACCCGACATCGGCAGGCGAAGGGAAGTCCACGGTGACCGTCGGTGTCACGCAAGCGCTCCGCCGACTGGGACACAACGCCGTAGCTTGTATTCGGGAGCCCAGCTTAGGGCCGGTTTTCGGTCTAAAAGGAGGGGCGGCCGGAGGGGGCTATTCCCAGGTTCTACCGATGGAGGACATTAACCTCCACTTTACAGGCGACTTTCACGCCATCACCTGTGCCCACAACCTGTTGTCGGCCATGCTCGACAACCATCTGCACCGCGGCAATGCGCTTCTGATCGATCCCCGCCACCTCACCTGGCCACGAGCGATCGATATGAATGACCGGGCGCTGCGTCACGTTGTAACGGGGTTGGGACGTTTGAAATCCGGACCGTCGCGCGAGGATCGTTTTGTGATTACCCCGGCCAGCGAGGTGATGGCCATCATGGCCTTGGCGGAAGGGCTGGAGGACTTGGAAGGGCGGCTGGCGCGCATCGTTCTCGGGGCGACCTTCGGCAACGCGCCGGTTACCGCGCGCGATCTCAAAGCCCACGGCGCGATGACGTTGCTTCTCAAAGACGCCCTCATGCCCAACCTCGTCCAGACGATCGAAGGCGGTCCGGCGTTCGTGCATTGCGGCCCGTTCGGCAACATCGCCCACGGCTGTAACTCCGTGCTGGCGACGCGGATGGGGATGGCGACGGCGGACATCGTGCTGACCGAAGCCGGATTCGGGTCCGATCTGGGAGCGGAGAAGTTTTTCAACATCAAGTGCCGTATGTCGGGCTTGCAGCCGCGGGCGGCGATTCTTGTCGCCACCGTGCGGGCGCTCAAAGCGCATGGCGGCGTCAAGAGGTCCCAACTCAAGGCCGCGGACCCAGCCGCCGTCGAGCGTGGCACGGCTAACCTGCGGCGACATATCCGGAACGTCAAGAAATTCGGCGTCCCGTTGATCGTTGTCCTGAATCGCTTCCTGGAAGACACCGAGGAGGAAGTGGCGGCGGTTCGCGAAGGATGCTCCGCGGAAAACGTGCCTGTCCTGGTCTGCGAAGTCTGGGAAAAAGGCGGCGAGGGCGGTCTGGAAGTGGCCGAAGCCCTGGTTGCTCTTCTCGACGAAGGAAAGGCCGACTTTCGTCCTCTCTATGACGCCGCCCTTCCGATCAAGCAGAAGATCGATGTCATTGCCCGCGAGATCTATGGCGCCGATGGCGTGGACTACACGACAGCGGCCGAGCGGGAAATTGGCGATCTCGAGTCGTTTGGTTTGGCGGACACTCCGGTCTGTGTCGCCAAGACGCAATATTCGCTCTCCGACAGAGCCTCGCTGTTAGGTACCCCGAGCGGATTTCGCCTCAAGGTGCAACACCTCTATCCTTCCGCCGGCGCGGGTTTCGTGGTGGCCGTGGCGGGGGACATCCTGACCATGCCCGGGCTGCCGAAATCCCCGGCCGCCGAGCGCATGCGGGTTAAGCCGGACGGTACGATCGAGGGGCTGTTCTGAGCGGTTCGGCGCCGCAGACCGGTCACCGCCGTAGGACACCGCTACCGGGACCTCTAGCACCGAGCCGCGCGCGTCAGCAAGCGGTCCAGTGATGCCGCCGATCGAACCGCGGGGGCCGGCGGCACGGCGGCTTGTCGCCGATGCTCACGCGGCGCCGGCTGGGTGTTATTACGGCACTTCCCTCCTGGACCGCTCCCTCACGGTCGCGGCTCGGAAGGCTCTGTGAACAAACCGCTTCCGGGTTAGACAGAGAGCCGTGTAGTCCTTCCGGACGGCGTTTTAGATACGCTAACTTTTGTCGGTGGGCACCAGTGCAAAATGCGCCCTAGCCGCCGGGCGCGGGCAGCGGCACCTTGCGGTCTGGTTTGGGTTTGACGCGGATCAAACTCCAGGGGCGTTGCCTTAATTCGTCGCTCATCTCCTTGAGGTTCTGCGAGCTGACGCGAAGGTTCTCGAGCGTTTCGTTGATGTTGCTCTCGTTGACGACCACAATCGCCTGAATGTCTTCGAGCGTTCGTCTGGCCTGCTGTAGCGTTGCTTCCAGTTCCACGAGGTTACTCTTGAGCGGCTCGCGGGTTTCGTCGAGCGTGCGGTTAGCGTTGGCGACGGTGGATTTGGTCTGTTCGGCAACCGCCTGGAAGTCAACTAGCAGCCGGTCGGCTTTTACCAGCATTTCAGTCACTTGATCGGTGATGCGGTCGATCTTGGGCCTTTGCTCGGCCATCATTTCGTTCGCATTCTCCAGCAAATCTTCCATGCTCTGGCGGTTTTTTTCGCCTGTGATTTCGTTGAGGTTGTTCATCAGAATCTCCGCCCGTTCGGTGATTCTTGTTATATCCCCTTGCATGTCGGCCATCATATCGCTGGCCGTATCCGCCAAGTTGGCGAACTTTTGCATGATGTCGTCCACCGTGACAGCCTCTTCCGACTTGATGACGCCCCCCGGCTCGATGCGGGGAGCTTCAATCGAGCCGGTCGTAATCTCCAAGTAGTTCTGTCCCAGCGCGCTCAACGAAGCGAGTTTGGCGACCGAGTCGGTGTTGACCGGGATATCGGCTCGCACCTCGAAGATGACTTCGACCTTGGTTTGATCTTCCTCCCAGGGACGGACCTGTTCCACCACGCCTGCCTTGAGTCCGCCGAAGCGCACGGCGGTGCCGGGGTCGAGGCCGGCCGCGAACGTGAAGTAGGTTTTATATGCGACCTTTTCGCCCGCCAACTGCTTGTTGGCAACTGTGATGAAGGTGTAAACAAAGATGATGAGCGAGACAACAACAAACCCTCCGACCTTTGCTTCGTTGCTCATATCTTCTTCTAGTCGTCCGTCAACCGGCTCAGGAACTCTTGCTGATTGTCAGCCATCTTATCCGGAACGCGATCCAGAAACTGCCGGATGCGGGCATTTCGGCTATGGCGAATCTCCTCTTTGTCGCCCACCGCGATCATCTTTCCCTCGTGCAACATGCAGATCCGATCGGCAATGAGGAAGGCGCTTTCGAGCTCATGAGTGACGACGACGATCGTCATCTTAAAAGCACGTTTGAGGTGCAGTATCAACTCGTCGATGCCGGCGGCGATGATCGGGTCCAACCCGGCCGAGGGCTCGTCGAAGAGCAGAATCTCAGGGTCCATGACCAGCGCACGGGCGACCGAGGCGCGCTTGCGCATGCCGCCGGAGAGTTGCGAAGGAAACAGGTCCTCGACATCCTCCAGCCCCACTTGGGAGAGTTTCATGCGCGTCATCAGACGGATGGTCGGCTCAGCGAGCTTGGTGTGCTCCCGCAAAGGCAGAGCGACATTGTCACCGACCGTCATGGAGTTAAACATCGCCGCGCTTTGGAACGAGACTCCCGTCAGGCGTCGAAGTTCACGTAGCTCCGCTTGGGAGCACGTGATGATGTCGACACCCTTGATGAAAATGCGTCCCGAAGCAGGCTTCTCCAGGGCTTCAATGTGGCGGAGAAGTGTAGTTTTGCCGTCGCCGCTGCCCCCCAAGATCACCATCGTTTCACCGGCATAGACGTCGAGGTTCACATGGTCCAGGACGGTGTGTTCCCCGTAGCGAACGACGAGGTCTTGCACCGAGATAACGCGCTCCCGTTCCGGAGCCAACTCGCTCGACATAGCCGTGAGATCTGGCGCTGCGCTCATCTCCAAAAGAAATAGAAGAACCCTGTAAACAGCAGGTCGGCAAGAACGACCAAGAAAATCGATTTCACCACGGCCGACGTCGTGGCGCGGCCGACCCCTTCCGGGCCTCCGCGAACGATGAAACCCTCAAAGCAACCTACGTGTACGAGAATCGTGCCGAAGGCGATGCTCTTAATGAGTCCGGCCACGATGTCCCTGAGGAGCAGTACTTCCATCGTGGCGCGCAAGTAGAGCCCAAGGCCCATGTCCAGCGTAAAGTAGGTGTAGATCCCGCCGGCCAGAATCCCGGCTGCGTCGGCGGCGATCGTCAAACAGGGCAACATGGCCATCATCGAGAGATACTTGGGAACCAAGAGGAGCTCGACCGGGTCCAGCGCCATGGTGCGAAGCGCGTCGACTTCCTCGGTTACCACCATGGTGCCGATCTCGGCCGAGAAGGCCGATCCCGAGCGCCCGATGACCACGATCGCCGTCATGAGCGGGCCCAGTTCTCGGGTCATGCTCACGCCCACCAGATTGACGACAAATTGCAGAGCGCCGAATCGGCGCAGCTCCGCGCCCCCTTGCAGGGCCATGATCAGGCCGGTACAGGCGGCAATCAGGCACACCACGGGCAGCGCGCCCACGCCCACCACGGCCATCGTTCGCACGGTCGCCTTCCAACGCAGCCGGCTTCCGGTGATCGGGTTGGCGCGCCAGGAAGAAGCGAGACCCCTCCAAAACTGGATGGTCAACCCACCGACATACTCGATCCTTTCGATCGTGGCTCGGCCCACGGCGTCAAGAAACGTCATGGTCTGGCTGGGTGTCGCAGACCCGCGCCGTGATTTCGTCGTGGATCAAGGGGCGGGGTTGTCACCTTACCCCACAGCTTCCTCTTCGCTGGCAGCGATTTCGAACACGTTCAGGAGTCTCGTCAATTCCAAAACGTGGCGCGGACTTTCATTGAGACCTACAAGCACAAAGCGCGCGTTCTTCTTCTTGGCCTCCTGCAGTCCTTCGACGAGACTGGCAATGCCCGAGCTGTCGACATACGGGACCTGCGACAAATTCAGGATGACCTTCTCCTGTCCCCGCTTCCGAAACAGATCCAGCACCGTTTCCCGCAGTTTAGGCGACGAATGCAGATCAATATCACCTGACACGTAGACGATAGAACAACTGCCGTCGCGTTTGACCTTGATTTCCATGTGATCGTTGCTCGTCAGCCGGTCTTACCGGGAAGGTATTTCTTCATTCGAACAGAATTGGTGTTGCCTTGGCGAGTGTACTCCACTTCGTCCATGATGGCCTGCATCATAAAAATACCGCGTCCCCCCGCAGATGTTTCGTCGGGTGGTGGAATCGGCTCCTTCGGGGGATCAAACGGCTCACCTTGGTCACGGAGCTCGATCTCGACCGCGCCGTTACCCTCGTTACAGAGCAGGGAAAACTTCTGGCGGGTATCCCCCTTGTAGGCGTGCCTGATCACGTTGGCGACGGCTTCACCCACCGCAACGGCAATCTCCTCACGCTGTTGGGCATGGAAACCCGTCTGCGCGAGAAATTCTTCGACGACGCCGCGCGCGAGTCGAAGCCACCGCGGATCGCCGGCAATGATTACCTCGACTTCTTCAGCCACCGCTCTACCCGCGAGGATTCCGAGGTCCGAGACCGCTTTCCAGCGGAATTATAACATGCGCTTCTTACGGCTCTCCGCCCGCCAACCGAGTCGTCGCGCGGGAATCTGTCCCTTTGTCGAAATCCACCCGGTTTCATCCCCCTGGGGCGGGCCGATGGGCGCTCACTGGCCAAGGGAGTCGTCCCAACGGTTCGGCCTTGACAGTCAGCTTGCCGAACGTCAGCGCACAGAGCCGCGGGCGTTAGCCCGCGGGCCCACGAGATATCCGGTTCCGCCCCCGGGCCCGCGTCCTAACGGGCACGGCTCTGTCCGGTTGTTGCCTGGATCTGCCGTGTGGTTCGCCGCGAAGGCGGCTGTTCCAACGGTTCGGCGTCCACAGTCAGCTTGCCGAACATCCGGCCGCCGGCCACAGTTTTCCCCTGGCCGCTCTGGTATCGTAGCCTGCTATGGGTGTTTCGCCGGCTCGCCGATCAGCGTTCGACATCCTGATGAAGGTGGAGACGGAGGCGGCTTTCTCGACGGATGCCCTGCACTCGTCGCTCCTCGATCCGCTGACCGAACGGGATCGAGCCCTGGTTTCGGAGATCGTATTGGGCGGTCTCCGGCGGCAGGGCGAGATCGACCACTTCCTCACCCGAGCAGCGGAACGCAAAATGGGCAAGCTCGACCCCGAGGTCCGGGTTGCCCTTCGCATGGGCTGCTACCAGATGTGGTTTCTGGATCGTATTCCCGCCCGCGCGGCCGTGTCGGAAAGCGTGGAGATCGTAAAGGGCGCCGGTAAGCGCTCCGCGGCCGGGCTGGTGAACGCAGTACTGCGGAAACTGTCGGATCGCCCCGACGGTTCCGCGGATCTATCCCATCCGGCCTGGATGAGGGAACGGTGGCGGCGTGTCTATGGCCCGGAAGTCAGCGCTTCGATCCTGGAGGCCAATCTTCGGCCGCCCCCGACCTACCTACGGCTGAACGCTCGCTATCCCCTCGAAGAAACCCTCGCCCGACTCGCCGACGAAGGGATCGAAACCGAAGCCACGGAGCTGTGCTGGTGCCGAGTCGTCCGACAAGGCCGGCCACAAGCCGGCAACTGCTACCGGGAAGGGCGAATTCGAATCCAGGACATCAGCTCCCAAGTCGTGACGCCTCTGCTCGATCTCGAAGCCCGCCACCGCTTCCTCGACGTCTGCGCGGCGCCCGGCGGAAAGACCTGTCAAGCTCTCGAGCAAAGAGGGGGGTCGGCCGGGGGCGCGACCGTGGCCGCCGACCTGCACCTGCATCGGCTGCGAACGATGCGAACGTTGGCCACCGTGCCCGTGAATCCGGTTTTGCTCGATGCGGAGACTTCACTGCCCTTGCGACAAACGTTTGATCGCGTGCTGGTCGATGCTCCTTGCTCGGGGACCGGGACGCTGGCCCGCAACCCCGAAATTAAGTGGCGCCTGAGACCGGAAGACCTCGACGAGCTGTCCCGCAAGCAGCAGAGAATCCTCCGTCAGGCCTTGGCAGCCCTCCGTCCCGGCGGAGTTCTTGTCTACGCCACCTGTTCGTTGGAACCCGAAGAGAACCAAGCAGTCGTCGAAGCTGTCCTGGAAACCGAAACCGTCTTTCGATCGGGAGCGTATCTACAAAGGGTTCCGGGCCGAGATGCCGGGGACGGGTTTTTCGCCTGCCGGCTGGAGAGACGGTAGGATCGGGGGTCCGGGACTCCTGGGAACACGGGGAACGCTCCCTGACTGGGCTGTGAAAAAATTGCGACTGTACCGAGCGCCATCGACGGTGCGTCTGATTGCGAACAACCTGAGAGAGCGCGAACCGGACTTTGGACCTTTGCCGCCGGCCACGAGTGCCTGTTGGCCTCAGCGCCGGGCCTGGGGAACGGCCTGGAGTGGGCCGATAGAAGTGATAGAATGAAGCTTGTTTGGCGGGCCTTCGGGTATGGTTGAGATCGCTCCCTCGATCCTGGCGGCGGACTTCTCTCGGCTGGGCGAAGAGATTCAAGCCGTTCAGAATGCCGGCGCCTCCATGATTCACATCGACGTCATGGACGGGCGGTTTGTCCCCAATATCACCATCGGCGTGCCGGTTGTTCGTTCGTTGCGCTCCGCAACCGACTTGACGTTCGACTGTCACCTGATGATCGAAGATCCCGACCGCTACTCGCCTGAGTTTGTCCGTGCCGGCGCGCAAATGGTTTCGGTTCATCAGGAAACTTGCCCTCACCTCCACCGCAGCCTGCAGCTCATTCGCGACCACGGGGCGCTGGCAGGCGCCGTGCTGAACCCGGCTACGCCCGTCCACACCTTAGACGATGTGCTGGATCTGGTTGACTATGTGCTCGTCATGAGCGTGAATCCGGGCTTCGGCGGCCAGAAGTTCCTGCCCCTAGCGGTCGAGAAAATCCGCCGGCTTGACCGCATCCGCCAGGAGAGGAATCTGGCGTTTCGCATCGAAATCGATGGCGGAATAACGTTAGACAACGTGGGCGAGGTCATCCGGGCGGGTTGCGACATCGTCGTCGCGGGGACTACGATCTTTGGGACTCCCGACCCCGCCCAAGCCTTCGACGCCGTACGCCGAGCCGCCGAGCAAACCCAACTGTTACGAGCGTAATGAAACCATGAAAACCAGCTCCGTGAGACGAATATCGATCAGCTGCTTGCTCCCTGCCTTTGTTATTGTGTGGCTCGCCGGTTGCAGCGGCCCCAAGTATGAAAACCCCATCGCCAACAATTCGCAACAACCCGACAAGATTTTGTTCGATAAGTCGACAAGAGACATCGAGAAGAAACGCTATGAGATGGCCCGTCTGACGCTGCAGACGCTGATCAACACCTACCCCGACAGCGAATACATTGCCAAGGCGAAGCTGGCCATCGCCGACAGTTGGTACCGGCAAGGCACCCGCCACGCGCTGGCCCAGGCGGAAGCCGAATACAAGGACTTCATCACCTTTTTCCCGACCATGGAGGAAGCCGCCGAGTCGCAACTCAAGGTTTGTGACATCCACGTAGAACAAGTGCAAAAGCCTGACCGCGATAACACCCACGCGGTGAAAGCAGACCACGAGTGTAGGAACCTACTACTGCAGTTTCCCAACAGCAGGTTTATCGGGGATACGGAACAGAGACTTCGCGAGGTCCAAGAAGTGATCGCCGAGGCGGAGTTTCGAGTGGGAAGCTTCTATTCCTCCAAGGGCGCCTACCGAGCCGGCATTAACCGCCTGCAGACGTTGAGCGACCATTATCCGCTGTACAGCAAAAATGACGAGGCCCTGTGGCTCCTAGGGACGATCTACGAAAGACTGGGCCAACAGTTCGAAGAGCAGACGGCCGAGACTTTCTCCAAGCTCGTCCGAGACTATCCGCTCAGCCGCCGGGTCGACGAGGCGAAGCAGAAACTGGCCGCTTTGAATCGGCCGATCCCCGAGCCCGATCCCGAGATGTACGAGCTGATGAAATACAACCTCGAGCGTCAGACCCGAAAGGGCAGGTTTGGGAGAGCCATGGGCCTGTTTAGCGGCCGGCCCGATTTGCGGATGGCAGCCAAACGAGGCCGGCCCGCGATGACACCCATTAAGCCGGCGACACCTCCCGGCATCAGGCCGACGTCGGGGCTGGGTGCGGCAATCGAGCCGAGCGCCGAGGTCACGGCCGAAACCATTTCCGGGCCGAGCAAGCTCGACACCGAACCCGACGCTCGCAGAGGAAGAGCCGAGAAGCCTCCCGAGGAAGGCAAGTAGCGTCGCCGTTACTCCCGCCGCGGCCCGTCCTGTCAGTGCAAGTACATACCAGCTTGCTTTTCCCGCTGTTTTCTGCAGTGTCGCCTGCTTGTGGATAGCCGCGGTTATCCACTTCAGCAAGGGCCCGGTTGCTATCCTTGTTACCGATGAGGTTGTCCTGTGCCGGCTAACAGCTTCGATATCGTCTCGAATATCGACTTGCAAGAAGTCGTCAACGCGATCCATCAGACGGAAAAGGAAGTTCGGACTCGCTACGACCTCAAACAATCGAAAAGCACGATCGAGTTCGACTCGAATGCCCGCCGCATCGTGGTCCGCAGTCAAGATACATTCAGCCTGCGTTCCGTGCTCGAGATTCTCGAGCAAAGGCTCGTTCGCCGCAAGGTGCCTTTGAAGGGGCTGCACTACGGCGACGTGCAGCCGGGGGCGGGATCGTCCGTGCTGCGCGAAATCAGTCTTCAACAGGGCATCCCGATTGAAAAGGCTCGTGAGATGGTCAAACTCATCAAGAATATGAAGCTGAAAGTCCAGGCTTCCATTCAAGGAGACCAGGTTCGCGTCAGCAGCAAGAAGCGAGACGAGCTGCAAGAGGTGATCGCCGCGTTGCGAGAGTGCGATTTCGGGATCGACGTGCAGTTCAGCAATTACCGTTCAAGCTGACGCTCCGCGGCCCATGGCCCGTCTGATCGAATCGATATTTCTCGAGGGTCCGGCCGGCCGACTGGAAGCGCTGTACGAAAGCCCTGACGAAACGGTTCGCGTCGAGCGCGCCGTGGTCATTTGCCACCCCCATCCCCTCCACGGCGGGACCATGCACAACAAGGTCGTCTACCGGCTGGCCAAGGGGGCGCGACAGGCGCGCTCGGCCGTGCTGCGCTTCAATTTCCGGGGCGTCGGGCAGAGCGCAGGCGCCTACGACGAAGGTATCGGTGAGCAAGACGACTTGCGCACGGCGGTCGACTACCTTGCCGGACGCCGTCCGGGCTTGCCCCTCGCGGTGGCCGGTTTTTCCTTCGGTTCGAGGGTGGCCCTTCGCGTATCTTGCGGCGACACTGGCATTGAGCGCTGCCTAGCCGTGGGGACGCCGGTGGATCACGGCGACTGGGATTTTCTTGCCCATTGCGGCTGCCCCAAGTTCTTTCTCCACGGCACGAACGATGAACACGGGCGCCGTCGCACGATGGAGCAGGTTTTCGCCCGCGCCGTCTCGCCGAAAGCGATTACCTGGATCGAAGCTTCCGACCACTTCTTCCATGGTGGATTGGACCAATTGGAAGAAGCGGCCCGCCAAGCCATCGTGGCCGACGCCCCTGCTGTTATTTGATCCCGCCCGCATTTCTCACCACCTGACGGTCGAAGCACGCGGTGAGAAAAGCGGGCTGGACGCGCGGCCACCCGGGCCCCAAGCCTCCCGCGTTTATTCGAGGGAGTGCCCATGGGCCTCGCGGCCCATGCAAAGGGGTGAAAACGGTCGGTCTTCCACCGAGCGGTCATCCCTGTGCAACGACGGGCGTTTCTCATCGGCGCAGGCCCGCGGCGTTAACCGGACAGAGCCGTGCCCGTCAGGGCGCGGGCCCGTCGCTGCGCCGGGCGCACGGCCTGTCACTAGCGTTCCAGGCTCAGTCCCTTGCTATCGCACACCCTTGCCATGCCCGATTCGGAGCCGCGAATGCCAGTGAGCGGCCATGGCGTACGGCCAGGCCTGTGTCCCACCCAAAAGGGTCAAGGCGGATGGGTTTCGACCGGGCAGGGGGCGGCTCACGGTTGAAGAACGGCCAACTGTTGAAGAACTGTTGAAGGAAATGACGAGCTTCGCTGACCACCGACCGAGACGACCGGCGAGACCTTCCGAGCACGCGTTCAGGACGTTATCCGCTCAGGACCTTGCCGGGCGTTCTACACTGTTACCGTATGCCTGAACAGATCTCGAAACCCTTGTCGAACGTAACCAAGACTCTCACCGCCCGGAACCAGTTTCGCTATTACGATCTGCTCGTTCACGCTTTCGTGGTCGTTCTGCTGGTTTCTAATCTGGTTGCCCAGAAGCTATGCGCCATCGGACCGTTTATCCTCCTCGGACGGGAGTTCGGCCCGTTTTACATCAGCGGCGCGATGATCCTGTTTCCGATTACCTACATTTTCGGCGACGTTTTCGTCGAGGTCTACGGCTATAGCGCGTCCCGCCGGGCCATCTGGATTGGGTTTTTCTCGGCGGCGTTGCTGGCGGCGATGGCGCAAATCACAACCAGCCTTCCGGCGGCGCCGGAGTTCAACAACCAAGAAGCGTTCGAGCAGGTTTTCGGCTTCGTGCCGCGTGTTCTTGCGGCCAGCCTGGTCGCTTACTGGTGCGGCGAATTCGCCAACGCCTTCGTGATGTCGAAGATGAAGCTCGTTACCCAGGGAAAGTGGCTTTGGACGCGCACCGTCGGCTCGACCGTTGTGGGTCAGTTGGTTGACACGGTCGTGGTGATTACGATTGTCTTCATCGGCATTCACGACTTCCGCATGATGTTGAATCTCATGTTCACCGGCTATTCATTTAAAGTCGTCTACGAAGCCGTTGCCACGCCTCTTACCTACTGGGTTGTCAATAGCTTGAAGCGAGCCGAAGGCATAGACACTTTCGATGAAGGGGTCAGCTTCAATCCTTTCAGGACGTAGGGGCGGAGTCCGGGATGGCAAAGCTGCTGATTCGGTTCATCGAGACCCGACTGCGGAAGCGTATAAGAATCGGTGGGTCGCGTGAGCTGACGACCGTCCCGGCAGCTTATCGCGTGCTTCCGCCCTCAGGGGGTGAGAAATGGCAGCTAGACTTCCCACACCGCCGGCATCACCGGCGACCGGGCCTCCCGCTGTGAGGGGCAAGCGGTGAGGAAGCCGACCGCGAAGATTGCGTTTCCGTGGCCCGAAACACCATAATATCGACAGAACATCTCACTTTCGAAGGGAATCTGGATGCCAAGGACTGTCTTCATGGGGAATCTCCCGAACTGGGTCACCGCCGAAGAGATCGAGGGTTGGTTGAGCAGCGAAGAAATCATCTTCGATGAAGTGAAGGTCATTCGTGACTTTGAAACGCAAGAATCCAAGGGCTACGCTTTCATAGAAGCCGCCTCCGACGAGGACGTCAAGGCAGTTATCAAGCGCTTCAATCGCGCTCCGCTCGAAGACAAGGTTCTTCGCGTAAACGAAGCTCGCTCGTCAGAGCACAACAGAGGGCCGCGCCGTCGCCGCGGCTAGGCCGTAGTACAAGTGAAGCTCGCGAAAATCGGGTACAGCCAGCCAATTCGCTTCAGGCTAAGTGGTCTGTTTCTTGGGGCATGACGGGGGCGAGTTGGTGGCAGTCCCCGTTTTTCGCTCCTGCACGGCTTTTGCCGCGGGTTACTAGCTACTTTCCGGCGCAAAATACGCGTAGCGCTCGGGGCGGGGACTGTCACCAATTGCGCGCCTTCAAAGGATCAACAACTTACGGGCGTATTCGGACGCGAAATTGGCTGACTGTACCCAGCTACCACGCAGTTTCTCCTTTTTGCGCCGGAAAGTAGCTAGGGCATTCGGGCGGGTCCGCTCTGGTGCCGGCGGCAACTTTGTCTTAGGTCCCCACAAATTTCTTTCTTGACAGTCGCGACGGAATTCAGCATACTTTTTACATACTGTACGGTATGATCGTAGCGGGATCTGAGGAAATCGAGCCGTGGTCGTCAAACGCAACCCGGAACAGACACGCCAGAGCATCTTGGCCGCGGCGTTCGAAGAAATCCATCGCAACGGCTTCCGCGGCACCAGCTTGGAGCGTATCCTAGCTGACACGGGGCTCACCAAGGGTGCTCTCTACCACCACTTCCCGAACAAAGACGCTCTAGGACACGCCATCATCGACGAGGTCCTACGCCGGCAGATATGGGCCCGCTGGATCGAGCCTATGTTGCAGGACGAGGACCCGATCCGGGGCCTACAGGGTACCCTTCGAGAGTTGACTACCGATGATGTGAGGCTTGTGTGCGAAAGAGGATGTCCTCTCAATAACTTAGCGCAAGAGATGTCTCCGGCAGATCCGATTTTCCGGGAAAAGATTCAGGCCCTGTATCGCCTGTGGCGGGAAAAAATCACCGAGGCCTTGGCTCGCGGTCAAGGCCGCGGCTACGTTCGCGAAGACATTGATTGCGGCGACACCGCCACATTCATCATCTCTTCCCTAGAGGGCGCGGCTGGCCTGGCTAAAGGCATGGGTGAGCCGGCCGTTGTCGCCGCATGCGTGGGGGGAATCGACCGCTATTTGGAATCACTCCGATCCCATCAGCTATTTCCCATTAGGTAACAGCCCATGGCCTCATCCGTGCGTAGAGGCAAAGTTCATCTAGTTGCATACTATCCGGTATGAAGATCGACGTCTATTTCAGGACAAATAAGACATGAACGCAGAGAAGGATTCCTCCCCACTTGCCGAGCGCTACGGCGCATGGGTGGTGCGCCATCGCTGGTTCGTGCTGGCAGTCTCGTTGGCGATTGGGATGCTATTCGCAAGTGGCGCTGCCCAGTTGGGGTTCATCGACGAGTACCGTGTTTTCTTTGGTCCCGACAATCCGCAGCTACCGTCATTCGACGAAGTGGAAGCCATCTACACGAAGAACGACAACATCCTGATCGTTGTAGAAACGCCGGACAACGACGCCTTCAGCCGTAGGACCCTCGAAGTCGTGGAGGAAATCACAGCCGAAGCCTGGAAGATTCCCTTCGCCATCCGAGTCGATTCGCTGACCAACTTTCAGCACACCTACGCCGAAGGCGAGGACGACCTGATCGTCGAGGACCTGGTCACGGAAGCAAACGGACTCAGCGCGGAGCAACTGGCTCAGAAAAAAGTCATCGCGCTGAGGGAGCCGCAGGTGCTCAATCGCATGGTGACCCGCGACGCCGATGTGGTCGGCATCAACGTAACCCTTCAGCTGCCGCGCAAGGAAGCTGACGAAACGGCCCGCGCCGTGGCATTCGCTCGCGAGCTGGGCGCGCGGATCGAAGCGGAAAACCCCGGCTTCGGGGTTCGCATGACGGGCATGGTCATGCTCAACAATGCCTTTCAAGAGTCGGCGATGAACGACATGGCGACGCTCACACCGCTGATGTACGTTGTCATCATCCTCGTCATGGCGGTGCTTTTGCGGTCAGTTTCCGGCACCTTGGCGACCGTTTCGGTGATCGGCCTCTCGGTGACGAGCGGACTCGGTCTTGCCGGCTGGGCAGGGCTGTCCCTGACGCCGCCTTCGACCGCCTCGATCACCATGATCATGACGCTGGCGGTCGCCGACTCGATCCACGTTCTGGTGTCGATGATCCAGGAGATGCGCCGCGGGAGAAGCAAGCGCGAGGCGATCACCGAAAGCCTGCGCATCAATTCGCACCCCGTCTTTCTGACCAGCATCACCACGGTCATCGGGTTCCTGAGCATGAACTTCAGCGAAGTGCCGCCGTTGCGCAATCTGGGCAACATCGCCGCCACCGGCGTGGCGGCGGCGTGGTTCTACTCCATGACTTTTCTGCCGGCAGTGATCTCGATCTTGCCGCTGAAAGTCAAACAACGCGAGAAGCAAGCGGCGCCGGCTTTGGTGGACTCGCTGGCCGAGTTCGTTATTCGAAAGCGCAAGGTCCTACTGGCGGGCGGCGGCGTCACGGCGCTGGCGCTGGCAGGCATGCTGCCGTTGAACGATCTGAACGACCAGTTTGTCGACTACTTCGATCACTCGACTTTTTCGTGCTGCCGGGATTCCGTGAACGGACCTTCTTCGCGCCGGACGGCCGCCCAGGTGTACCCTTCCCGTTCAACCACCGCAACGCTACCTTCGATTCCCGAAGGGGTAGAGGCCACGTCGACTTTGCAGCCCGTTGGTTTAACTCATTCGGGCCGGCCGACATCGGCATCTACCAGTTCCGCGGCACGAGCCGCGACCCACGTTTTTTTCCGACTGATCTCGGCGACGGAAGAACAATCTTCCGCCCCCACTACGACCTCATCAACCAAACCGGCCTGGATCTTCAGATCACCAAAGGTGGCTGGCTGTGGAAACTCGAAACCATCAACCGCTATGGCCAGGGCGACCGCTTCCTAGCTATCGTCGGCGGCTTCGAATACACCTTCGGGAATATCAAGGCCTCGGGGATCGACCTCGGCGTGCTGGCCGAATACAACTTCGACGAACGCGATGAGGAAGCCCTGACGGCCCTCGAAGATGACATCTTCTTCGGCTTCCGGATCGCGTTTAACGACGTCCAAGACACGCAGCTGTTGGCGGGGGCGGCGATCGACCGGGAATCGGGAGCGAGCTTCGTGAACGTCGAAGCCAACCGGCGATTCGGTTCTCGTTGGACGCTCGACGTCCAGGCGCGGATGTTCGTCGGCATTCCGCCCGGCGATCTATTCTTGTTCGGCATCCGCAACGACGATTACCTCCAGGCAACCTGGTCGCTTCACTTCTGACCCCGCTCGGTCGAAAACCCGCCGGTGTTCATCCCTGGGGTGGGGCACAGACTTGACCGTACGCCATGGCCGCTCACTGGCGTTCGCGGCTCCGAATCGGGCATGGCAAGGGTGTGCGTGAGCAAGAAACTGAGCCTGGAACGCTAGTGACAGGCCAAGTATCCGGCGCGACCGTCGGGCCATGGCCGCTCCGTAGAAAACCCGGCGGTTTTCATCTCTTTGGGTGGGGCGTGGGGGCCCATGGGTGCTCACGGACGAACCCGGAGTCCCATCCGGCTGCGCTCGCCGACTGGTGAGAACTAATACCGTTCACGTAGCGGTCACGGATGCTCGCATTGCTCCCCGGGATTCCCAGCCGGCCGCAAAGGTTGTCGGGACATGGAATAGGGCAACAGGTGCCCCGGACCGGCGAGATCGCCGGTCCCTACTACCACAGCTTGTGACGACTCAAAGTAGGGTCAAGCGATCGCGCTTGTCCAAAAATGGCGCTATGCGGGGAAAGATTCGTTGGTTCCATCACCTGCCGGTCGCGCTTGCCGCCCGCGCAGGCGTCTTCTACCATGGGTCTAGGGGACTTCTTTTTGCGGATTATAGTTTCAGGCGCAGCCGGGTTCGTCGCATCCCATCTCTGCGACCGCCTTCTATCCGAGGGCCACCAGGTGGTTGGGCTCGACGACTTCTCGACCGGTCGCGAAGAAAATGTCGAGCACCTGCGATCAAACTCGGAATTCGAACTCCTCGAGCAGGACGTCTCACGGCCGTTTGAGGTCTCCGACCCTGTAGACCTCGTTTTCCACATGGCGTCGCCGGCCAGCCCGTTCGACTACCTGAGCCTCCCCATCGAAACCTTACTGGTCGGATCGGCCGGAACCAAGAACCTTCTCGATCTCGCACACTCTAAGGGGGCGAGGTTCTTGTTGGCCTCGACGTCGGAGTGTTACGGCGATCCGCAAGAACATCCGCAATCCGAGACCTACTGGGGGCACGTCAACCCCGTCGGGCCGCGATCGGTGTACGACGAAGCCAAGCGCTTCGCCGAGGCGCTGACGATGGCCTATCACCGCAAGTACGGCCTCGACACGCACATCGCCCGCATTTTTAACACCTACGGCCCCCGTATGAAGCTCAATGATGGGCGCGTGGTGCCCGCCTTCCTCGACCAGGCGCTACACGGCAAGCCCCTTACCGTCTTCGGGGACGGCTCCCAGACTCGGAGCTTCTGCTATGTCTCGGACTTGGTCGAGGGGCTTTGGCGCCTCGCCCAAAGCGACGAGCATTTCCCGGTCAATCTCGGCAATCCCCGGGAGATGACCATCCTTCAGTTCGCTGAGCTGATCCAAGAACAAATGGGCACGGACTGCGAGATTCAGTTTCTCCCCCTGCCGCAAGATGATCCCAAGCAACGCTGTCCGGATATCACGAAGGCTCGGACGGTGTTGGGTTGGCAGCCCCAGGTGAGCTTGGAAGAGGGCCTCGGCAAGACAATCGAATACTTCCGCTCCAAGGAACTCGCCCCTCAGACGGCCCGCCCGTAGTTGGGGCACTATATTTCCCCAGCAGCGACAACAGGCGGTTTCCTATTTTGCGCCGTCCGACATCGGCGGCTTGCCGGCCCTGGGGAGTGTACCCCTCGCCTGAGGCCTAAGAGCGATCCCCAACTCTCCAAGCTGGCGCTCGGGCACCGTGTTCGGCGCTTCGCACATGAGATCCGTGCCTTTCGCGGTCTTGGGGAACGCGATGACGTCGCGAATCGTCTTCTCGCCGGCCAGTAGCATGATAAGGCGGTCAAGCCCAAGCGCGATGCCACCGTGAGGAGGGGTGCCGTACTCGAGTGCATCGAGAAAGAAACCGAAACGGTGTCGGGCGTCTTCTTCGCTGAATCCCAGAGCCTCGAACACCTTGCTCTGCACGTCCCGGCGATGGATACGAATCGATCCCGAACCGAGCTCCACCCCGTTCAGCACGAGATCGTAGGCCTTCGAGCGGCAATGGCCCGGATCGGCCGTGAGCTTGTCGATGTCTTGATCGTGAACCGATGTAAAGGGGTGATGAGCCGCGTTCCAACGGTTTTCCTCCGCGTCCCATTCGAACATCGGGAAATCGGTCACCCACAGGAATCTGAAATCTTTGGGGTTGCACCGTTGGTGGCGGTCGGCGTATTTCTGTGCCAGGTGGCGGCTGAGATTTCCCGCGGCGCCCATGACCCGCAATTCCGGTAGGGGATCAGTTGGCGTTTCCGCCGCGGTCACCAGAGTCAGCAGGTCGCCTTCCTCGAAGCGGATAGCGTCGCGCACGGCCTGCATCGGCTGAGGAAAATCCCGATCGAGCCTTTTCACATCGTCAAACACCCGCAACCCCAACTCGCCCCCGAAGGCCTTGCATTCGTCGCGCTCACGCCGCGTGATCGCTCCGACCGAGGGGACCCGGATCGCCATCAGCGGCATGTCGGTCGCCAACTGGCCCGGCGGGAAAAGGGGATCCACACGCACCATGGGCGGCAGCCGCAAGTCCGGCTTGTCCGTGCCGTACTGTTCGATGGCCTGGGCATGGGTCAGTCGTGCAAACGGCCTCCCGGGAACGTCGCAACCGGCCGCCTCCGACACGGCCACCATCAACGCCTCGATAACCGCAAGAATGTCGTCCTGCTGAACGAACGCCATCTCGAGATCGATCTGCGTGAACTCGGGTTGGCGGTCGGCGCGCAGGTCCTCATCGCGAAAGCAGCGAACAATCTGGAAATACTTCTCGTAGCCGCTGATCATCAGCAGCTGCTTAAAAAGTTGAGGAGACTGCGGCAGAGCGTAAAACGAACCCAACTGCAGCCGGCTGGGAACCAGGAAGTCGCGCGCGCCCTCCGGCGTCGAACGCGTCATGAAGGGCGTTTCGATCTCCAGAAACCCTTGCCGGTTCAGCGTCTCACGAACGGTGAAGTTGATGCGATGGCGCAGTTCGATATTACGCTGCATGCGCGGCCGCCGCAGATCAACATATCGATATTTGAGGCGTGCCTCTTCCCCTACCGACAGATCCTCTTCAATGGGGAACGGCGGAGTCCGGGATTCGTTGAGTATCCAAAGCTTTTCCGCGACGAGGTCGATCTCGCCGGTCGCTAGTTCGGGATTGACGGTCTCGGCCGAACGCTGGACGATCGGGCCCTCCACGGCCACGACGTATTCACTGCGCAGCAGTTCCGCGCGGGCGTGCACTTGCGCATCCACTTCACGGCTGAAGACAACTTGCGCAATCCCCGAACGGTCGCGTAGGTGGACAAAAATCAAACTGCCCAGATCACGGCGGCGATGCACCCAGCCCATCAAGACAGCGCGTTGGCCGACATCCACGGGACGCAACTCGCCGCAGGAGTGAGTGCGGCGCCGGGGGCCAAGAAAATCCAGCGCGATCGAACCTGGTGTTTGAGTCTCCACTAGCCCGTATTTCTCACCAGCGTTCGGACCACCGGCGTTGAACGAACGTTGTTTGTAGGGGCGGACCGCCCTGTCCGCCCATTCGTGAGATTCACACTCCGTCCCATTCGATTACGCAACCCAACCCCGCGAGAACCTCTCTGGGCAGGCGCAGCGGCCTGCCCCTACTGTTTCGCCGTGAGCAAAACGGGCTAGAGGCTCTCCCGATGCGTTCGGCTCAGCTCCACGTAGTTCTGAGTTCGCCGCCGAACGCCCTCTCGCTCTTCGTCCCTCGTGGCTCGCCGCACCTTGGCGGGCACTCCCATGACGACACAGTCGGGCGGTATTTCGGCTCCTTCCACCACCAGGGATCCCGCGGCCACGATAGCCCCCTTCCCTACTCGGGCGCCGCTCAACACCGTAGCTCCCATGCCGATTTGAGCCTCGTCCTCGACAACGCAGGCGTGCAGCGTCACCGAGTGGCCGACGACAACCCGGTTGCCCAGCCGAAGAGGTTTGTCGCCATCGACGTGCAGGCAGCAGTTATCCTGGATGTTCGTCTCCTCGCCGATCTCGATGCGGTTCACATCGCCGCGCACCGTCGCGTTACACCACACACTCGAGCGCGCACCGATCGCCACCTCCCCGATCACTTCCGCGCTCGGATGAACGAATGCCGAATCGCTGATCTCAGGGCGTCGGCCGCCAAACGGACGAATCATGGTTGACGAGGTGGAGAGTTAACGGGGCGTTTCGAGCCTAACTACTTTCCGGCGCAAAATACGCGTAGCGCTCGGGGCGGGGACTGTCACCAATGTCGCGCCTTCAAAGAATCAACAACTTACGGGCGCATTCGGATGCGAAATTGGCTGACTGTCCCCAGCCACCCGAGTGTGAGCGAGCGATCGGGAGATGAGGCAAGCCGGCATGCACGAATCCGTGTCCGCCCCAACACCATCGCCTAAAACGAGAACCGCGAGAATACAGTTCCCGTTCCCGTGTGTGTCATAGCCTCACCCGTTCTCTTGTGCCGACAAATCGTTTGTTTTCAGTGCGAAAAGCGTGCTAGGCCCCTCCGCACAGCTTTCCAGCGTAACACACCCAGGAGCACCGTTCTCAGGTAAGCAGCTCATAAAGTAAGGACTTGACACTTGATGATATATTTGTCTTCATTACCTGTGACTAGGGAAACAAGGCCCGTTTCATGGATCAAGGCCGCCCGAAAGAATTTCGCCGAGTTCCCGGTCGCCGCGCGTGAACGGATCGAAGACGCTTTGACATTGGCCTCTCCGAAGGCCGCAAGGCCGACATCGCCAACCCATGAAAGGCCTTGGCTCCGGGGTTTTCGAGATCGCTCTCAGATATCGCACGGACTCCTACGGGGCTGTTTACGCCCTGCAAGTGGCCGACGACATCTGGGTCATCCACGCCTTCCAGAAGAAGGCCAAGACGGGCATCAAGACCCCGCAGAAGGACGTTGATCTCATCAAGCAACGCTTCAAACGCTTGCAGAAGGAGCTGAAGCAATGAGTAAACACGACGACGGTTTTGAGCTGATCCGCGGCAGCGGAAACATCTACCGCGATTTCGGCCACCCCGACGCTGACGTCCGCCAAGCCAAAGCCATTCTTGCCGCCCAGATCATCGGCATCCTGGACGACGAAGGCCTCTCGACCCGTAAGGCCCAAGCCCGTACTGGGGTCAACCAGGCCGAGTTCGTCCGCATCCGCAATGCACAGCTCCGGCGCTTCACGATCGACCGGCTCATGACCATCCTCAACAAGCTCGGTTGCCAGGTCGACCTCAAAATCACAATGCGCCCAGCGAGCGAAATCCAGCAAACGACCGATGCGCGGGTGGCGTGGCTCAAGAGTGAAGGAAGAGAAGAAGCGCCGCGCTAGGCGCACGCCGCGTTGGCCCGCACCGCCGCCGTGTTTGATCTCATATTGCATGCGCTCAGATACTCAAGCAGCACGATCATGCGGTGCGAGACGCTATAGCTTTCGGGGGGGATCCTCGAGCCGTTCGATCTCTGTGGAGTTTTGCGCTTGCCTTCGTACTGCTCGATCTGATGAGCCATCTCATCTCGACTCTGCTCGGAGCCGTTCGGTCTTGGCTCGAGCAGCCTTGCGCCGAAATACGCAGCGATGTACTGCAGCTCGTCGGCGGAGAGGCCTTCCAAAAAGCGACGAGCCGCCTCACGGCGCCCCGATGTAGACATGGAAGAAATAGCGTTAACGAGAGAAGCTCTTTCTCGTCTCAAATGCACGTCGGCGACTCCTGTTGCGGGCCAGGAATTCTTGAACCACTACCATTATCACCTGAACCCACCCCAGGGCGCAACTCTATCCGAGATCGAACAAAGCACTTAGGACCACTACCGGTAGGTGGCACTCGCTGAGCTAGCTACTTTCCGTCGCAAAATACGCTGGCCGCCCGTGGCGGGGACTGTCGCCAATTTCGCGCGTTCCAAAAATCAACCAGCTACGGGGATGTCCTGAAGCGAAATTGGCTGGCTGTAGCCGGCCACCGCCGTCCGGACCGGACCTCGCCGGGACGAGCAGAGTCTTATCAGGGACAGCTTATTATTACTAGCGGATGGGAGCGTCGGTGAGGGCCGCCAGGATCCTCTCGGGAGACGGCATGCCGCGCTCCGCAAACCGAACTCGCCCGTCGATGCCGATACCGTAGACCGACCGTTTGACAAAAACCACGCCCGTACCGTAGCGAGCAGCGACCTTTCTTCCCTTGTCAACCAGCAACGGAAACGGAAACTCATGAGCGCTTTTAAACTTCTGATGGCTGCGCGCGCTGCCGGGATTGACGCCCAACACTGTGATGCCGTGCTCGTTGAAGGCCGCCCAGTTGTCCCGCAACTGACATAGTTGCTTGCGTCAGCCGGGTGTTCGGTCCATCACGTAGAAGACAAGCACGACGGGGCGGCGGCCGTGGAAACGGGAGAGCCGAACGGCGTTGCCGGCCTCATCAGGAAGCTGAAAATCAGGGGCCTCGGAGGCGACGGGAAGCAGCTCGGCGCCGAATCGGAAGGGCACGCTTTCATCATACTCAACGAGCCGGCCAACGGACTGTTCCCCGGGGGGCGTGCGGCGTGATGCCGTCGGCGACGGTCAGCGGTTTCTTTAAGAACGCAAACAGGTCGTCGGAATTGTTCAAGCCTTGCAGAAAGTAGCCCTTCCCCTGGCGGCCCGCTTCTTCGGGAAGGGTGCGTACCTCGGCGAGCCGCTTCATTCCAGCCTGCCGGAAGTCGTAGTCGGAAAAACCCGGCAACCATCCGCCGGATCCCCGCGAAAAGTCATCGGCCACCTGCACCCAGCGCTGCGCCGATTGTCCCGCCAAGAACCCTCCCGTGGCGAGCCACCCGCCCATCGCTGGGAGAAATGTACGCCGATTCATCACAAGCTGTTTCGCCTTACACTCTTCATTCCCATAGGGACTCGCCGAGACGGCTGACTCTCCCCCGTGTGGAAGATAAGCTTTGGCCGCTACTTGATTCCCACGACCATCGAATCGGGGCCGACCAGATGTTCGACGCGGGTCTCGCGGAACCCGGCCTCTCGCATCCACCCGGACCCATCGGCGCCGGTGTAATCGAACCCACCCGGGGTTTCAATCAGCATGTTCAGGCTCATCAGCAGCCCGAAGGCGTTTTTGCTGCGCTCGTCATCAATGAGCGCCTCAAAGACAATGAAAGAGCCGCCCTCGGGAAGTGCGTCGTAGGCCTTGCGGATCAGCATGTGCTTCTCTTCGAGGTTCCAGTCGTGAAGGATATGGCCCATGACGACGACATCCGCTGAAGGAATCGGATCCTCGAAGAAATTGCCGGCTTCGAAACCTAACTGCTCGCCCAAGCCGTGGGCCGCGACGTACTCCTCAAAAATCGGGCCTACTTGCGGCAGGTCGAAGTTGACGCCCGTCAAGTGGGAATGCGCTCGCGCGACTTCCACCGGAAGCCCTCCTTGGGCGCCGCCGACGTCCACAAAGGTCTTGTAATCACCCCAGGGGAACTTCGCGGCGATCGCTTTGGACGCCCCCATACTAAGCCCCGTCATAGCTCCCAAGAAAAGCCGCAAGCGAGGAGGGTCGCCGTAGAGGGCCTCGAAAAGGTCCTTTCCTCCCTTCTTCATCTCGTTTTGCGGCTCGCCCGTTCGTAATCCTTCCGTAAGCGAGCCCCAGAAGGGATACAGCCGCTCGTTGGCCATCTCGAGGATACCGCCGAGGTAAGACGGCTTCGCCTTGTCGAGCAACAGGTCGGTTTCGGGAGTGTTCGTGTAGCGGTCACCCTCTCGTCGAAGCATCCCCAACGCTACCAGGGCGTCGAAGAAATCCCGGGCGCTTCGGGGGTGAAGTCCCAGTTTCTCTCGAAGCGCGTCGGCGTCCAGAGGGCCTTTGGCCAGCTCGGTAAACAGCGCCAGCTCGATGGCACTCAGCAATGTCTTCGAGCCCCAGAAGCCCAGGCCGAGTTGCAGGACTTTCTCGGGAGTGAGTTCGTTGTTTTCACTCATGTTTTCTCTCTCTGTGTCTTCATGCCCGGGCGCGCCAATCGGTCGCAGCGCCCGACTTATGCCGTGCCAATTACTCCCCGCCGAAGACCTCTTTAAAAGTGACCGCCAGGTCGTTGAGCGCCTGCTCCCCGTTGCCCTCAAAGCTCGATCCATGCATGATGGCCAGCCGTTCGGGTTTCAGAGCAGCCAATTTTTGGAACAGGCGGTCCGTATAGTGCGTGTAGGGCGCGTAGTCCGCGAGGACGCCGGCTTGGTAGGCCTTCATCGCCTCGCGGCTTCGTCCCACCACGTCGGACTCGGTCAGGGCTTCGACATCGCCGACTTGGTGAAACAAGTCCGAGCACAGCAACGTCTTGGTGGTCTCCTCGAAGAGCACCGACGCGTCCCAGCCGTGCGGCAGGTGGGGAGTTCGGCAGAGGAGAAAGCGGTATTTACCGGTCGCCAGGATCTCCCCGTCGGCCATTCCCTTGGCGGGACGGGTCGCAAAGTCGTTCACGCTGACCAGAGCCCCAATCTCGCTGCAAACCGGCTGCGCCCGGGGCGCCGCCTGCAGCCAACGGTTCAAAGAACCACACTCGTCCGATTCGAAATGGCTGAAGCCGATCCAGCTAAGCTCCGCGGGATCGATAATCCCTGAGACTGCTTCTCGCAACGGATCAAACATCGCGTTCAGGCCGGCATGAAACAGCAGCGGTTGCTCGTCTTTGATCAGGAAGTGATTGAACTGTAGGTCGAATTCGGGCACGTGGATCGAGATGCGATACAGATCCGGACCGATTTCGTCAACGGTTGCCATGGATTTCTCCTTTGTGTTTCGTGTTGCGTCAGCCCCTTGGTGGTGCCGGATTCCGATTTTACCGCTTTCCAAAGGAGGAAGGAGAGCCGGACAATCTGCTAGCGGGAGTCTTCGTCCGAGCCCTGTGCGAAACAAAGTACGCGGCCTACTTCAAGTAGCTGGGGTCCTGGGGGCCACTGTCGGCAGAGGGTGCTTCACGTTGTCGAAGGACGTTCCGGCCGTCGGTCTGATCGTGGGGCGGCCGGTCGGTGATCTCTGTGATGCGGCCGCTGAGGGATGCAAGGAACGCGATGAGATCCGTTTTTTCGTCTTCTCCAAGTTCGATCGGCGGCACTTCGCTTCGCATGCCCGGCGGCGCCGACCCTCCCCGGCGGTAGTGATCGACGACGTGGGAGAGTCTCAAGTAGTAACCGTTGTGCATGAACGAATAGCGCCGCGTAACATCGCGGAGGCTGGCCGTTTTGTGCTTGGTTCCCGGTGCGGAATCCCCTTCTCTCTCCGGTACGCCGGTGTAGTGGAGCTGGTGGTCGGTCAGCAGGGGTCCGTAGTGGCAGGAAATGCAGCCGGCCCTGCCGGTAAATAGCGCCATCCCGCGCTTGGCGGCCCCCGTCAAAGCGTCAGTGTCGCCCGTCAAGTAGCGATCGAGGTCGCTGTCATAAGAGACGAGGGTTCTCTCATAGGTCGAGATTGCCTTGGCGACGAGTTCGAAAGTCACGGGCCGGCCGGGAAAGGCTAGCTCGAACAACTCTTGGTATCGGGGGTCACGTCGAACCCTCTGCGCGGCCAGGGTGGGGTCCAAGTTCATTTCGCGAGGGTGGCGAAGCGGGAACGCCGCTTGTTCCTCCAAAGTCTTGGCGCGGCCGTCCGAGAACAGCCGCCGCTGCCAGCCGACGTTGAGCAGGCTGGGCGTCTTGCGCGGCAACTCCGATTCATGCAGGCCCCAGGCGCGGCTGAGGCCGTCCATGAACAGCAGCTCCGGCTTGTGGCAAGTGCCGCAACTGCGGCGTCCATTGCCGGAGAGCATCTCTTCGAAGAAGAGCATCTCGCCGAGCCGAACCTTTTCCACGGATGGCGGATTGTCGGGCGGATGGGGTGGCGCGCCGCTAAGCGGCATCAGGCGGTCAGCCCCGACGGCGGCAAACGCGCCCGCCCACACGGCGCAGACCAGCAACAGCGTAGCTCGAACCACGATTCCAACCTAACACAGGCCGCGGCTTGGGCCGGGAACGACCGGTTTAAGAAAGGCCACAGGTCTGGGCCAAACGACGGCCCAGCCCTTACGCTACGGGTCTTGGCGAGCCTCCTCGCGGCGGCTAGGACAAACAGGAGTGTTTGTCCCTACTGGGTCGGCCGATTTAGTAGGGACTGGCACTCCTGCCGGTCCCGGGCGCAATGAATTGCGCCCCTACCCTTGAACGCGAGATGCTCAAGCCCATCAGTAGGGGCGCGATTCATCGCGCCCGCAGTCGGCCACTTTTGGTAACCGTATTTGCTAAATGATGCGCTTAGCCAACTGTTGAAGTTCTGCCGCGCACAAAGTCTCCCACTCGGGCTGTGATCTCGTCGCGAACCCGGCGGAAGACAGCCAGCCGTTCTTCTTCGCTGCCCTCAGCCTGCGCGGGATCTTCCAAACTCCAATGGAGCGTGTTGGTTTCAGAAGGGAACGCGGGGCAAGACTCGCGAGCGCTGTCGCACACAGTGATGACGTCCGTGAAGGGCTCCTCCGCTAGCGAATCGACATGCTTGGAGTCGTGTGAGCGGATGTCGATTCCTACCTCTTGCATGACGGCGACGGCGACGGGGTTGAGACCGACGGGATTCGTTCCGGCGCTGGCGACTTCCATGCGATTTCCTGCACGGTGGCGCAGAAAACCCTCGGCCATCTGGCTGCGGCAGGAGTTGCCAGTGCAAAGGAATAGGACCTTGGGTTTTTCCACTCCACCCCGCGCCTCACCCCTTCAGCAACCGCCGCCTGCTGGGTCTCAGCTTGCTGAAGTCAGCGCCGGAGATGACGTAATACCAGTCGGCAAACCGGTTTCGCAGTTCGCGGGCAAGATCTTTCCCCTTGTCGTCCGGTTCTTTGCCGTCGGCGTACTTTTTGGCCCGCGCTGCACTGTGATTGACGGTGATGAAGACGTAGCGCCGCTCTTGCTGTTGACCCGTCTTCGAGTCCGGCTGCGAGGGTTCGGAGCCGCCCGCCTCCCCTGCCGAGGCACTCGACCCGCCTGATGCAATTTCCCCAAAGCGTAGCGTGTATTGGAGGCCGTTGGCTGTCTCGACCAGGATCTCGCCTTCGTTCGAGAACAACTGGCCCGTGCGGACGATGAAAAACCCCTTCTGCCGCAGCGAGGCAATGGATTCCATCGACAGCGTAATCCCTTTGGCGGTTTTCAAATCCCGCGTGAGATTGGCCGGCTTGGGCTGAACGTCAACGATGCGCAGGTCGTCGAGGGCTGCGGTCAGGTCGCTCATCTTGTCGGAGTTCGGCGTGCGGCCGCCGCTCATTCTCCACTGGTCTTTCCTCTTGGTCAGCGTCACCTTCTCAAGGTTTTCCAGTCTTCCCATCCGCTCGTTGATCGAGTAGCTGTTGATGGCGACCTTGCGGATATCGGCGGCGCTGAGCTTGAGCAGGTCGGTCTCGATCCAGTCTTCGAATTTGGCTGATATGTCGGCGTCGGTCTTGACCGCGTAAATGCGTTTTTGGGAGGGAACGCGCATGTAGCGATAACCGGGTTTGCCGGGCACCTTTCTGCCGACCACGAAATCGACCAGCGCATCGCCGTTTTCATCGCGCAGGGTGACACGCTTGCCCCGCCCGGCCAGCGAGGAGGCCCCCTCGCGCAGAGGATCGATAACACCGTATTCGCCTTCGTCCTCGGCGCGGTCGGATATGATCATGTCCTTGCGTAACTCGATCAGCGCGGCGGCGGTTTTCGCTAGCCGCTCTTCCGCGTCGGCCGGGTAGCTGTGGTGGGAGGGAATCGACCACTTGCTGTCCTTGAATTCCACCTTCCATGGGCGCGCCGTCGCCGTGGCTGCGTCGTAGTCGATGACTTCGATCGTCTTGGGAGCTTGCGGGTCGGTGAAATCGGGAAAGAAGGCTTCCCCCTGATCGTCGAAGATCTCCGGCGTCACTCGGCCCGGGTCAACAATGGCGGCGGAGGCCGCCAGGACGGCGGCCACAACGCAGAATATCGTTGTTCGTTGCAGTTCACTCATGGCTCATTACCCGGTGTCCAAACTTAGTGCATCATTTCGCAAATACGTTCACGACAGGTGGCCGACTGCGGAGGCGACGAATCGCGCCCCCGCGGATGGGCTTGCGCATCTCGTCTTCAAAGGTAGGGGCGCAATTCATGGCGCCCGAGCTGACGAGCCGCCATACCTCGACAAAGTGATTCATACGTGACTGTATTTGCGAAATGCTGTACGTAGTCGGCTGGTGCGACGAAAGATCCGCAGCCGTGCTCTAGATTTCACCGCTTCTCTTCCAAAAGCCGGTCGGGCGAGACGCCCATCGTTTCCCTCCGCAAGCGGCGCGCCGCGACGACGACAAACAGCGCAAAAGCCGGAATAGGGGGCAAGGCCACGGCCAGTAGTTTGATCGTATTTTGGATTCCCCGGATCGAGGATTCCATTTCCGCCCGGCTATTTTCGATCTGGCGCTGTTTTTCATCCTCAATATTCGCGCGGGCGACCGTCAGACGACGGTTCTCGGTCGCCTGCTGGTTGGCAATCATGATGCGCTTGGTTTGCTCGTCCAAGTCGGTTCGTTTGCGGAGCTCCTCGACGGCCTGGTCGAGGCGGGCCTGGGCTTCCTCGAGACGCTTGTCGGCCGTCGCCTCGGCCTCCTGGGTTTCCTCGCGTCGCTGCTCCTCATAGACCTTGGTTTCGGCTTCGACCGCTTCCAGGGTACGGTGCTTACGGCGGCGCTTCCGCAGGGCGATGAACGAATCGTCCCCGGCTAGCTGGTCAACGGCGTTCAGCAGGAACGTCACGTTGTCAAGGTTCAGGGTCTCAACGCCCTGCCGACGCAACTGGAAAAACTGCTCGCCCATCATGTCGACATCGGCAATCACGATGGCACTAATCCGGTTTTCCTCGGAAGATCCCTCTACCCGTGCTGCCAGGACGTAGCTTTCCTCGTCCGGCTCGTGCGGCAGATTGGGGGCAAACTGGATACCGAACAGCGAGCGCTGCACCAGGCGGTGCCAGCGTGTTTGCCCCGAGTCGGTTCCGGTCTTGAGCAGCGCAGTGAACTCGGTCTTGCTGTCCTCGGCTGCCTTGAGCACCCCGGGGTGGATGAGCACGACCTCCTGCAGGCCCGAAGAAACAGCTTCGCCAGGGTTAAAAGGAGCTTCCGCCCCGCTGCCGGCTCCGACGAAGATCACTTCCTCCGGCATGCCGCGGAACTGGGGGTGCGGGTTGTATGTATCCCAGGCGATGCGATCCGTTTGCCAATCAACGCCCAGAGCCTCCATCAAAGGCTTCACGTTGGCCGGCTGGCGCTGCGGCACCCCTCTCGAAAACGGGTTGGGCGGTAGCTGCTCGGGCGACAGTTCGATGTTGAACGCGGGAAGTGGATCGACGAGCAGTAGAGTAGGCTTGCCCTCCTTGACATACGCGGTAAGCCGGTCGAGTTCCTCTTGCTCGAGCGTGTTCGGCAGCACCGCCATGAGCACGTCCAAGCTGTCGGGGTAGCTCCTTCCCGGTGGTACGCGGACTACTTCGTACTGCTTGCGCAGCTCGGGGACGATGGACCAGTCCTGCGACTGCCGCTTGGCTTCAAAGTCGAAACCGCCGAACAGCTTGGCCCCGGTTTCGAGCACCCCCACTCGCTTGCGCTCCGCCCGTGAGACGACCCGCATCGAGCGCATGAGCTCATACTCGACCGGCAGGCCGGGGTCAAAGAAAGAAATCACGAACTCCTCCGGGCCACAGCTGAACGCGACCCCCAAGAAGATTTCCGCGGCTCCCCCGGCGCTTTGCTCCCATACAGGTACCCGACGCGAGCGTATGTTGAATTTGTGCTGTGCTTCGCGCGCCTCGTCGGTATATTTTTCCGTCGGCACAACGCGCGCGAAAACGCGGTCGCCGCCCATGGCGTCAAATTCGCGCAGCAGCGTGATGATGTTGTTTCGCGTCTGCAAATAGCGCCGCGGGACGTCGGGGCTGAGGAACGCTTGAACGAACACCGGCCTGTCGGGATCTATGCCCGACAGCAGTTCCCGGGTGCCGGGGGACAGGGAGTGGATTCTCTCCGCGGTGACGTCGATGCGCCAGCCGAGCCGATCGGCCAGCACCGTCGAGGCGGCGACGGCTACAACCAGTGCCACCCCACGAAACGAATAGTGGCGGCCCAGACGCGGCGCGCTCTTGCCGGTCGCCCAATGGCGGCGGCCCAGCAAGGCGACATTCAAGTACAGCATCGCCAAAGCAAAGGACAGAAAATAAGCGACCGAGGAAAGAGAAATGACTCCGCTCGAGAGGTCCTTGAATTGCTCCCTAAACGAGAAGCCTTCGATCAGGCGCTCGAACGGCCCGCTGACAATCACGCCGGCGTGGTCGATGAAGACCGGCACGGCGCAAAACACGGAGCCTAGGATGAAGGCGACCGTCAGATTTTCCGTCAGCAGCGAGGCAATCATCCCCAGCGCCAGCAACGCCGCGCCCATCAGCCAGTAGCCCAGGTACGTTGAAAACATCAGGCCCGCATCAGGACTCCCCAACCACAGCAAAACCAGAACATGGCTAAAAGAGAACACCAGCGCGACGGTGTAAATCGACAGCGCCGCCAGATATTTGCCCAGCACGATCTCGAGATCAGTCGCCGGCAGCGTGAGCAGAAGCTCGTCCGTGCCCGTGCGCCTTTCCTCGGCCCAAAGCGTCATCGTGATCGCCGGGATGAGGAACACGAGCAAGTAGGGGAAGAAGCGGTTGAGAGGGTCGAGGTTCGCCAGATTGCTGGTGAAGAAAATTTCCTGCCAGAAGGCGGCGACGGCGCTCAGGAATACAAAGAGAGTGATAAAGACGTAACCGGTGGGGCTGCTGAAGTAGCTCATCAGCTCGCGCTTCAAAACGGCTTTCGGGATTCGCCAGCCGTGGTTCATTCCGCTGTCTCCGGTTTTGTTGCGGGAGATGCCGATTGCCGGCCGCCGTCTGGGCGGGACGCTTCCCGCGGCGTGGACGGTCCCGCGGCCGAGGGGTCGGCAACTTTGGGGCCGGCCAGTGGTTCTTCTTCGGCCGCCGGTTCGGCGCCTTCCGAGGGGCCTTTCCCGCCGGCCCTGCCCGTCAGCCGCTGGAAGGCGTCCTCAAGACTTTCTTCCGCCGCCATTTCCCGCGCTGTCCCATCAAAAACGATCCGGCCTTCGTTGATCATGATGACGTGGTCCGCGACGGCTTCGACTTCCTGCAGAATGTGAGTCGAGATCAAGATCGTCTTGGTCTTGCCCAACTGTCTTGTTAATTCCCGAACGTCGCGGATTTGATTGGGATCGAGTCCGGCTGTGGGCTCGTCCATAATCAAAATGTCAGGCTCGTGCAACAGAACCTGCGCCATGCCGACGCGCTGGCGATAGCCGCGAGAGAGTTTGTGAATGCTCTTTTCGATGACTGCCTCGAGGCTGCACTGGCTAACCACGGCGTCGATCCGCCGCACCAGCACGCCGTTCGTCAAGCCTCTAGCTTCGCCGAAAAAGCGCAGCAGCTCCCGCGGCGTCATCTCGGGATAGAGCGGACCGTTCTCGGGTAGATAACCCACCCGAGCCGCCGTTTCGATGCGCCGACCGGCGACGTCCATCCCGGCGATGCGGGCCGCCCCTTCACTCGGGGTCAAGTATCCCGTCAGGATCTTCAAAGTCGTCGACTTGCCCGCCCCGTTAGGTCCCAAAAAAGCGGCTACCTGTCCGCGAGCGACGGAAAACGACACGTCGCGGATCGCAGCAAAGCTCCCATAAAACTTCGAGAGGCCCACGGCCTCAATCATGACCCTGTCACGAGTTTCCGGCATAGCTGTGCTTCGCAATACTTCGATTTAAAGTGAGTCCGCTTCAGGGTAGTGAAAGCGGCGTCCTGAAGTTGTTACCGCCGAGGCCGATCGGCTCCTCGGGTCGCAGCTTCCCCTCACTTTACACGATTCGACGCGGGACGCTCAAGCTTCAGACGGGCCCAGGAGTACGCACCCCCGGCTGTGTTGAAAAGGAACTAGTCCACGGTAGCCATAAAGATGGTATTATGTGTATATGCGTACTACAGTGGACATCCCTGATCCCGTCTATCGCAGGCTCAAAGCTAAGGCGGCATTGGATGGCTGCACCGTCAAGGAGATTATTCTTCGCGTCGTCAATCAGGAGCTTGAGGGCCCCGCTCGGAGAATTCGAACCCGATTCCCTTTGATTCGCGGTAAGGACTCCCGACGACTCAACATCACGAATGAGGAAATCGACGAAATCCTTCTTGGTTGACACCAACGTGTGGCTGGCGTTGGTCTACGATCTCCATGTGCATCACCAACCGGCCCGGCATTGGTTTGAGTCTTTGGCGGCCAATCAGGCTTTCTTCTGTCGCTTCACTCAGCTCGGGTTGCTACGTTTGCTGACGAACAGCAAGGTGATGGCGAAGGACGCCATGACCCAACGCGCAGCATGGGGAATCTATGACCGAACGATGATTGATGAGCGCGTCAATTTCACGGCAGAGCCCCCTGCCGTCGAAACGGAGCTGCGTCGGCTCACGCAGAGTTCAAGCGGGTCCACTCGGGTCTGGTCTGACGCTTATTTGGCTAGTTTCGCCTCAGCCGGCGGTCTGACAGTCGCCACCATGGATAAAGGGTTCGCGGCCATGAAAGGGATCGACGTGGTTTACCTAGAGGCTAGCCCGCATTTCTCATCAGCTGACGGTCGAAGTACGCCATAAGCCCGCCATTACTTCGTTGCTCGTGCTCGCCGTGCTCAACGTAGGGTTCAAGTACACCTCCGCGCGCCGAGCGGCGACCGCTGGTGAGAAAAGCGGGTTACTCCCTGGCCTCGACCTTTTCTATCCGAATCGCTTTCACGCCACTCTTCTCGACAAGCGTACCGGTCACGGTTACCACCTTCTCGACGAAGGGCATCAGTTCGCTGTTGGCGGGCTTGTGATGCTCGGAGGCCAAAGGCAGATAAAGCGTATCGGTCTTGCTATCGAGAATGGCCAAAGGGATCCCCTGCCTGGCGCAGGCCGTGGCGCAAGCAAGATGCTTTTCGCCGATTGAGCCATGCTCGAGATAACAGGCGACGCCGACGATGCGGCCGGAAACGGCCACTTGCCGGCTGTGTTTTTTCTCGTGGCCGAGCACCGTCGTGAAAGTCGGCAACAGTATGCTTGACAGCACAACCGCGAGTCCGCGTAGGGAAACGGTTTTGAGACTTCGCATCGTGGCCACTCCTGAACGGCGATTAGATTATTTCGGAACGCTGCGTTCCTTCACTATTGAGTTTCGCAAAACATAGTGACAGGCTCGGCCTTCCGCGGGCCGCCGCGCATTCACAAGGCGGATCAACGAGCGTTTGTTTGTACGGGCGCGACATGTCGCGCCCTTTCCCGCATCGCGAGTTCCCGGCCGGTATGGGCCACTATATTTTGCACGCACCGGTAAGTCTAGCAGCCCCTGGTGAAGGTCCATAGCCTCAAGAAATGGTTCCTGGAAGCTGTGAAAAAATACAAGGTACGGCCAACCGCGGCTTCGATCGTCGCTGACACTAAAAGAGTTCGCGCTAAGCCGCTTGTGGCCTGTTGCCGGTTTCCGTGTCCCTACGGCCTCTGCGTCGGGAACTCCCCTACCCGCGGGCAAGAACCGATAAGCGCAGGTAATCTTGTCTGCGGGGTTGCCGCGGTCCGGTTGACACGGTCCGGTTGCGCCCTTCCGGTTGCGCGCCGGAGTGTGCGAAACTCCGGCCCCCGCGTCGCCGCTTTGTTGCGCCGGCCGTGTTTTGTACAATGCAGGCAGAGTACCTGCACTAACGGGAAGGGCGGCCCGCGCACGCGCCCCAGGGGTTCATGGGCCTCTAGTGGGTCGCCTGGGGTAAACACAACAGATGAAGGCGCGCAACCAACCTGTTATCCAGCTGGCTTTGGTGGCTCTGTTGGCGCAAGCCCCGATGTACGGTCAGTCATCGCTCTCGTCCGCGCCGCCTGAGCCACCTAAGGCGGACGTACCTTACCTGGTCCACGCTAACAACCTGATAGAAACCGAACAGTCGCAGGCCGTCAAGCAGAGCAGTAAGAAAGAACAGACCTACTACGTTCCCGGCGCTACCTCTGGAGTCCAGACGCCGATGGCGGGCCCGGAGTTCTTGCTGAAAGTAGAAAATCTCGACCCTGATCGTTTGCAGCTCTACCGCTTCGAGTCGCGTAACGGTCGGCGCGAAATTCTGATTCGCAAGAAGAAGAAGACCGTTGCCAAACCCTACTACACCTCGACAACAAGGGTCGCCCCCGGCGTCTTCCGAATCCGGACCGACCAGTTCCTGGAAAACGGTGAGTACTGCCTGACTCCGAGCGGATCCGACGCGGTGTTTTGTTTCACGGTGCATTAGGCCGCTCGGCCCCACCGAACATTCGCCTTACGAGTCACGGGCAGTTTCGACTTCGCCATTTGTCCCGCTCACGAATCTTTCCGGCCCAACCGTCGCCGGGTAGTATAGAAAGTCTCAACGGAAGTTTCATTCTTGACGTAAGGAGTTTCCCTATGCTCGAAAGAATCACAGCACCCGGCGGGCCCGCGCCCCTGGGTCCTTACTCTCATGCCGTCAGAGCGGGTGATCTGGTCTTCGTCTCCGGACAAGCCGCTTTGAACCCCGAAACAAATCAACTCGAGGCCGGCGCGGCGGCTGCCCAGACCCGTCGCGTGCTCGAGAATATCCGCACGATCCTCCAAGCAGCCGGGGCGGATCTGAGCGATGTCGTCAAGTGCTGTGTTTTTCTGGCCGACATCCAAGAATTCTCGGAAATGAACCAAGTGTATGCCGAGTGCTTCGGCGAGTCGAAACCCGCGCGTACGACGGCTGAAGTGGGACTGCCTCACAAAGACATGAAGGTCCTCATCGACTGTGTCGCCTATAAGCCGGTGTCGTGAATCCCCTGGGGACGTTGTTCACCCTTCCCCCACCGCATTGCCGCTAGAATGTTAGAAATGCTTGCCTCCTCGGATGCTGGGTTGTCTCCCGACTGCGTGTGAGGAACGCGAACAGGCCGTTTCATGGCCCGCTATCACGATGCAGAAGCAGAACAGCAAGTTTCGAGACATCGAAGGCGAGCTCAGCGCGCGCGGACTTCGCTTCGGCCTGGTCGTCAGCCGCTTCAACAGTTTTATCACCGAGCGGCTCTTGAGCGGCGCCATGAATGCCCTGGAGCGAACAGGCGCCGGCGCGGACGCCATCGACGTCGTTCGTGTTCCCGGTTCGCTCGAAATACCCGTCACGGCGCGGGAGATGGGACGTAGCGGCCGCTACGACGCCATCATTTGCCTGGGAGCGGTGATCCGAGGCGAAACCGCTCACTTTGACTACGTCGCCGCGGAAACCGCTCGGGGCATCGCCGACGTGGGGCGCGAGACGGGCGTACCGACCATCTTCGGTGTCTTGACCTGCGATACACTCGAACAGGCCATCGACCGCGCCGGCGCCAAGGGCGGCAACAAGGGCTTCGAGGCGGGCATGGCGGCTCTCGAGATGGCGACATTGATGAGGGATTTGCGCAAGACTGCACCCCCCGCCGACGACTAGCATGCCCTCGCGACATCGCTCTCGAGAAAGAGCTTTACAGTTGGTCTTTCAATGGGACCTCAACCGGGCCTCGACCGAACAAGTCAAGCAAGGCTATTGGGAAAGTCTTTCTCCGGACAACCCACCGGAAGGCGACCCCTTCGCCGAGCAGCTTTTCCAGGGCGTCACCGCGCGGGTTGACGAGATCGACTCGCTGATCCGCGAACATGCCTCGAACTGGAAACTCGAGCGCATGTCCACCGTCGATCGCAACGTCCTTAGGACAGCCATCTTTGAGATGCTCGACGAAACGGCCGCCCCGGCAGTGATCATCAACGAAGCCATCGAGATCGCGCGACGTTTTTCCGGAGACGAGTCCGGCCCTTTCATCAACGGCATCCTGGATGCCGTTCGGCGGTCTTTGGTGACCGCCAAGGCTCCGTCAGGGGAGGGTTAGCCGGCTTCTCACCCCCAGGAGCCGGCGTCGGAGCGAGTGTCCACGGGCCAAACGGCCCACCCAGAGGGATGCCATCCATGAGTTTTCCACCGAGGGGTCATGGCGCAATAGGCGCCCAGGCACTTGGCCTGTCACTGGCGTTCCAGGCTCAGTTTCCTACTCACGCACACCCTCGCGACGAGCGAATCAGAGCCGCGAACGCAAGTGAGCGGTCATGCCGTTTTCCTGCCGCCTCGCGCAGGACCAAACTGAGCCGCAGGCTCACGCCTGCGGGCCCGCGCCCTCACGGGCACGGCTCTGTCCATGCCCGATCCAGAGCCGCGAGCGGAAGCGAGCGGTCATGGGCCGCCTGCTCCCCAAAGGGATGCAACCTGTTGGTTTTCGACGGAACGAGCCTACTGGACGGCGCCCACTTGCGCTGCGTTGGGGTCAAGTTTGATCTCTCCAAAAGCGCTCTCGTACTGGGCGATGTTTTGGTGTAAGACGCCCAGCAAGGCTTTGGCTTGTTGCGGACTGAGATAGATTCCCTGAAAGCTCCTAATCTCGACTTCTTCTTGGGACTTTTGGTGGATCGTGCCGAACTGCAAGAAGAAGTCCCAGACGTTCACCCGGATCTGGACGCTGTTGGAGTAGCTTTCGCGGTAGTCGGGTCCACTGGTCAGATTCACCTTCGGCTGCTTCGGCTGCTCGTTCATGGCTATTCATGCTGACGCAGGTCGAGGGGCGGCGTCAACGGTCAGAGAAACGAGGACCTATTGGGCAACGGCTCACCTTCCACCCAAAGCGCCGCCTACCCGGCTGTTGGCTGGCCGTAGGCCCACCCCACGTCCACGTCAAACAGAGTCCTGCTGTCTTGCCAACAGGCGGACCGCAAGCCTTCGCCGGCAGGCCCCCGCGCCGGCGAGTCTACAATAAGGCTTCCGTGGCTGACTAGCCAAGGGTTGTACCCTTGATATTCCAGACCGTCGAGCACCGAGCCGCGACGGTGACGGAGCGGTCCAGAGATGACACCGCTCGGCAGGGGTGAATTCGCGTGTACCTCAACGCCACCACGTGAAACGAGAACGAAATTCTCGTTCCGACGCGCATGAGCGGCTCACCGGCATGCCGACATCAGATAGCCCGCCTCACCAACCTACAGTCGAACTTTCCTGGCGAGCGGTCATTCTCGGCCTCATCATCGGGCTGGTGATGACGGCTGCCAATACCTACCTCGGGCTCTACGCCGGCATGACCGTGTCGGCGAGCATCCCGGCGGCGATCGTCTCCATGGGAGTTCTCCGCGGCCTCCTACGCCGGGGCACGATTCTCGAGAACAACATCGTGCAAACCATGGCCTCGGCCGGAGAGTCCGTGGCCGCGGGCATCATCTTTACGGTGCCGGCGCTTGTGATCGCTCAGGTGTGGACGGGCTTCCCCTATTGGGAGGTCACCATGATCGGCCTACTCGGAGGCGTCCTGGGCGTCTTATTCATGATCCCGCTTCGAAGAACGTTGATCGTCGAGGACAAGGAGTTGATCTACCCCGAGGGCGTCGCTTGCGCCCAGGTTCTCGAAGCGGGCCAACAAGGCGGCCGGTCGTTGAGGGACATCGTGGCGGCCGTCGCGGGAGGGGCGCTGTTCAAGTCCTTTATCGGGGTAGTCGGCTTATTTCGCGGACTCGTGGAGGGAGCTGTGCGCATCGGCGGAACCCTCTTCTACTTCGGTACGGACATCTCCGTGGCCCTGCTCGGCGTCGGAGTGATCGTCGGACTGGAAGTTGCCGCGCTCGTTTTCATGGGCGGGGCGATCGGCTGGGTAGTTTCGATCCCGCTCTATTACCTCTCGAATCCCGTCCCTGAAGGACACGCCCTTGACGCCGCGTGGGACGCATGGAGCGGGCACATCCGCTACATGGGTGTGGGGGCGATGAGCGTCGGTGGCCTGTGGTCGATGTTCAGCGTGAGGCTGGGAATCGCCAAAGGAATCCGGGAAGCGGCTCAAGGCTTCGGCAGGCGAGCGGGCGCCCCGAAACAACGCACCGAGCAGGATTTGCCCACCTCTCGTACGTTTGTCATTTTGGTGCTGGCCGTGATCGCGACGATCATTCTCTACCGGGCTATCACGGGATCGACCAGCGTAGCAATCACGGCAGGCGTGGTGATGGTCATCGCCTCGTTCTTCTTCGTCGCCGTCTCGAGCTACATCGTTGGACTCGTGGGCAGCTCCAACAACCCGATTTCGGGCATGACCATCTGCGCCCTGATCTTTGCCTCCGTCGTCTTGCTGCTGCTGGGTATGAGCGGGACGGCGGGGATCGTGGGAGCGCTGGGCGTCGCCGGCGTCGTCTGTTGTGCGGCTGCCACCGCCGGCGATACCTCGCAGGACCTAAAAACCGGTTTCCTCGTCAAAGCGACTCCATGGAAGCAGCAAGTTGCGCAATTCATCGGCATCTTGATTCCCGCCTTCATCATCGCTCCCGTCCTATCTCTGCTCCACGAAGGCTATGGCATCGGCACCGGCGGCGAACAGGCCCTGAGAGCGCCTCAGGCGACCCTGTTTGCGAGCATCGCCCAAGCCCTGTTCGAAAACACGGGGCTGCCGTGGACCATGGTCGGCATCGGCGTGGCCGTCGCCGTGGGACTGATCGTCCTCGACGAGTCGCTGAGGCGAGCCGGTAGTCGCTTCCGGACCCATGTTATGCCGGTGGCGGTTGGCATCTACCTACCCTTGAGTTTGTCCGTGCCGATCTTTGCGGGGGGACTGCTGAGCTACGTCTTGGTTTGGACCAGGTCACCAGCAGGAAGGGCTGTCGCCGAGACTCGCCGGCACACCGCTATTCTGATCAGTTCCGGGCTTATTGCCGGCGAGGCGATCGCCGGCATCCTCATCGCGGTCCCGCGCACGCTGGGAGTGGAGCTGCCGATACCGGTCGTTGACAGTGGCTGGTTCACACTCGCCGCCTTCGGCGCCGTCATAGCGCTCGTCTACTATGCGTCCGCGCGCGCGAGCGGCGCCGCGGCCGGTGAACACGCCGCGTAGAGACCCCCGGCGGCCCATCGTTATCCCGGTTGCTACAATCATCGTTGGGCCTGTCGGACGGGCAGTCGCCGCGCCTGTTTCAGGCGGGGAGGAAAGTCCGGTCTCCGCAGGGCAGCGTGCCGGCTAACGGCCGGGGGGCCACTCTCAAAGGGTGGCCCACGGAAAGTGCCACAGAAAACATACCGCCCTGGGGTTTCCTTGGGGTAAGGGTGAAAAGGTGCGGTAAGAGCGCACCGCGTCTCGAGCAATCGGGATGGCAGGGTAAACCCCACGCGGAGCAAGACCAAATAGGGGACCAGCGGCGGCCCGCCGCGCCCACGGCGATCGGCTCGCCCTTCGGGGTCGGGCCGGCGGCCGAAGTCCCGGGTAGGTCGCTTGAGTCCGGCAGCGATGCTCGACCTAGACGAATGGCTGCCGCCCGGGCTGAGCCCGGGTACAGAAACCGGCTTATAGTTCGACAGGCCTCTCGCCGTTGTGCTGCCTCGCCGAATCCACGCTATGGACGACCATCGCTCGGGAAGGGTGATTGTCACTGCCACGACCCCGACGGTTGTGGCGTGTTCGACACGCCGGCTGCGGTATGACAGCAACGCATTCTCCCAGAAACAACCTCGCGGGTGCTTATTGAGGCTCGCGAAATACAGTGGCTTTGGAACCCGGGCACAGCATGCTGTGCCCCTACAGTCTGAACACGAGCCATGTCACCATAATTTGCGAGGCTCGGTAGGAAGCCGCCTTCCCGGGGGTGCCGCACCGTGAGGCGAGCGTCCGCTCTTTCCGTTGTCCTTTTGCTCGCGGCGTCGCCCGCGTGGGGCGCCGACGAAGTTACTCGGTCCGGGGAAGATCTGCTTCGGCGAACCGAAGCAACCTACAACAGCCTCACCAGCTTCCACTTCGTCGCCAAGGAAGTGACCGAAACGCGATCCGGGGGCGGCCGACGGTCGGCGGAAACCCACTATCTGACCGCCCGGGACGCCAAGGGACGTTCGCGAGTCGAAATCCGCGGCCAGTCAAAGAGCGGTCTGGCCGTCTTTGACGGTCGAAGCAACTGGGTCTATTTGCCCGGCGTCAGACAATTCACGCGCCAATCTTCAGGCTCGAACCCCGGGTCCCCATCGGCGCGGCGCATCTTCGACGGGGTGCACTTCGCGAGGTACGTCGAACGCTATCCGGCGCGCTACCAAGCCCTCTCCCGCAACCTGGTTAGCGCCACCATCTTGCGGCACGAGGCGTTGGACGGCGAGACTCGGGCCGGCACCTATGCCGTTGTCGAAGCCACGTACACACTCCCCGCGGGGACTCCCGTGGGCCAATCGAAACGAACTTTCTGGATCGATGAAAAAGGCTTCCTGATCGCTCGCGAGATTTCTCGTGCCACTGCCAAGCCGCCGGGCCTCGAACACTCAGTCGAGATCATCCAAACCGTCTCGTTTGCCACGGCTCGCGCCAATGAGGAGTTGCCGGACTCGCTCTTTGTTTTCGTTCCGCCCGAGGACGCCGAGCAGGTTGACACCTTCAATCGTCAGGCACGGCGTTCCGCCACGTTTGTCGGAGAGGCCGCGCAGGACTTTAGCCTCCACGACCTAAAAGGAAGAACCTTCCGCCTCCGAAACCTGCGAGGCAAGATCGTGTTACTGGACTTCTGGGCCAGCTGGTGCGGTCCCTGTCGCATCGACCTTCCCCACATCGAGGCCTTGCACGACGAGTACACTCGAGAGGAACTCGTGGTGCTCGGCGTCAATGGCGAGTCGGAAACGGCGGCTCGCTCGTTTATGGAACAGCAGGGCTACAGCTTTCCCTCCTTGGTTGACCAAGGGCACGAGGTTTCCCGCCAGTATCAGGCCACATCGCTGCCGACCATCGTGATTGTGGACGAGGAAGGCAATGTCGCCGCCTATCTAGTCGGTCTGCAGAGCGAAAGCGACTTGCGCCGGGCGCTCGCCAAGGCGGGCCTCCAGTAGACGACGTGGGTTCCGTAACCCATTGATTGCAAGCTGGTTACGCGACATTGGGTTTGTTTGGTCATTTTTCTGCTCCCATTGCTCCGCTCCAGTGGTTCGGTGCTCCGATAGTTCGTTGCCCCGTTTCTGTTCCTCGGTACCACCCGGTCTGAGTTCGATGTCTCCTCGTATCCCCGTGAAGCGATCGGTCAGGTCTCGCTGAGTCGGACCGTCCAGCCGCACCGGACGGAAACCCATCGCAACCCATTGATTGCAAGCTGGTTGTGCGAAATTGGGTTTGTTTGGTCATAAGGGGGTATCCACTTGCTTGGACCATACGCTACATGTTGTGGTCGGACCTCGCACTCCCTCCCACGAGCTGACGGTACGGCACGGGATCGACTTGTACGGCGTTCTGAAGCAGGCGGTAGAACAGCAGTCCACGCGCCCGTGAACGCCGGCGATTGAAGCGGAATGTGAATTCATCGAGGTAGTAGTCCAAATGCTTCTCGCTCACCGCTCCTTGATGTGTCCCCAGCAGCCACCGCTTTAGAAGCGAAGCCACGCGATGCACACGGGGCATCAGTTTGTGCGCCGGGTCGTCGCTTGGGCTGAGAATGGTGACCTGGTGAGTGTAGCCCTTCTTGGCGATGTTGTTGTAGCCTTTCCATCCATCCGTGTGAACCACCGCCCCAGGGCGGACCGATTCTTCAATGCATGGGTGCAGACTCTGGCTCGAGGCGTCGGGCACCCGTCGCAACCGGATGCGGCCGATTCCTCGCCCGTCCTGCTCGGCCGCGACGACAACGATCGCCTTATCTTCGGCTTGTCGGCCGCGGACGCCTTCTTCCTCTCCACCGACGTAGGTTTCATCCACCTCCACACAGCCGTTAAGCCGATCCCGGCCGGGCCGGACCATGGCACGCCGCAGCTTGTGGAGCCAACTCCAAGCTGTCTGGTAGCTGCCCAGGCCGAGCACCTGTTGAAGCCCCAACGCACTCCCTCCGGATTTCTGGCTGGTCAGGTACCACATGGCCTGAAACCACACTCGCAGGGGCTTTTGCGTCCGTTCAAAAATCGTCCCCGCCGTCAGAGAGGTTCGGCGCCGACACTTTCTACACTTCAGGTGGCCCGTGTTCGTCAGCCAGGCCTCGCTGCCGACACATTGCGGGCATCGGAAGCTCTGCCGCCACCGAACCCGCCGCAGATACGCCAGACACGCCGCTTCCGAGCAGAACCAATCGTCGAACTCCGGCAGGGTTCTGGGATAGTCAACGCCGCCAATAGGATGCGGTCCGGACTCCTCGGCCATCCCCGAATACTACATCTTGTGGCTGGTCCAAGCAAGTGGATACCCCCTTTGGTCATTTTTCGGCTGATGAGGCCGGCGATTACTTGAGTTGCGGCAACTGGGAGTAGCCGAACTGCCCCAGGCGTCGAGAAGAGTCTCGACGCGGCACGCTGAGAGCGTGCGCCACAAAGGAACTCGATGTCGCCACCCCCGTTGGGCGATGAAGGAAAGGCGGTGGATCTGGCGGGCGACGAACCGATAGCGGGAAGGGGAACACCGAGCCCGCCCTCCTCGATCCGCCCTACAGGCTTCTTTTGCCCTCGGGAAATGGGTTCGTTCGGTCATTTTTTTTCATTCGATCCTGCACTGCTCTCGGGGCTCGACGGAAGCCCATCCGACGCTGACGGCCACCGGAAGTAGGCCCAACCACGCGGTCAACTCTGCCGGAGGCTGACCGGAGGTCGGCCCAGCGGGCCGGGAGGCCCGCGCCACATCGAGAGCCTGCATCGGCATCCCGCAGCCGACGTGTCTGAAAAGCGCTTTTCGTCAGCCGATCGGTACGTGTTTTGGGGGCTAGCGGATGGTTTTCGCAGGGCTAATGGCGGGGTGCAGAGGCGTGTAGGGCAGCTCTGCCAGTGTCTTCTAACGAGGCCAGTAATTGGATTGGCAAGACATAGCGACCTTCTGGGCACCGAGCCCGAACGCCCGGTGGCAGTAATGGCGGAAATAAAAAAATTTCCCCCTTGCGATTCCCTCATTTGCGTCCGGTTCCATCATAAGTCGCGGTTCGAGGCCTAGGAGCGAGCCCGGGGCCTAAATGATTGAAACCAGGAGGAGAAAAAACTTGAAATTCACGTGACCGCCTGGGAGGTGCAAGGGAAAACAGGCGAAAACGACGGCAGGAAGCGCCGTTTTTCCGTGGACAAAACCGCCAAAGGCCACGAGTCCCGAAGCTTCAGCAAGCTGAGGTGTGGAATAGAAGCTGTCTCACAAACGCCGATAGAAGCACAAAGCCGGATAGGCCGAACGCGGATTTAACCGTTCGCCGCAACCCCCTCGTGTTTGGGTGGGCCGATAGGTAAACGTTACCCCGTCAGGGCGGATCTATGTGGCATACTTGACGTATTCCTGTCGGAAGCGCGAGGAGCTTTTTGGGGGCTAGTCACCGACAAGGCAACCCATGAGACTTCAACGGGTGGAGGTAAAAAGATTTCGAAACATCCTCGACTCCGGGTCAGTTGAGGTGGACCGGAACGTCACCTGTCTGGTTGGGAAGAACGAATCCGGAAAAACCGCCTTCCTGCATGCGCTCCGTGGCCTTCTCCCTGCGCGAGGAAACCCCACTTTCTCCGTCCCCGACCACTACCCCGCCTGGCTGGAGAAGCGTCATCGTTTGGAAGGCCTCGATCTAGATGCGGTGGAGCCGATCGCCGCAACGTTCACGTTCACCGACCGTGAGCGGGAGATTCTCGCCAAGAGTTTCGGCCCCCAGACGCTGGGTGACCCATCAGAGCTCACCGTCTCGCGGACTTACGGGGGCGACCTTCAGTACGAGGAGCTCAGCGTTTCCGAATCGGATTTCGTGGCCTTCCTCGTCGGTCAGATCCGTTGGGCACGAGGCACCAAGAAACGTGCCAACAGCCTCAGGACAATTGCCGAACTGACCGACTACGGCACAGGGCTAGAAAAGGACGAGGAGCCGGAAAAGTCCTCAACATGGCGCGCGGTGGCGACCGCGGTCGCAAAGACTCTTGGGGCGGCGACGGATCTTTCATCAGCGGTGTGCAAGACCATCGAGGAATGGCTGCCGCGATTCTTATATTTCAGCGATTACAGCACGCTCCCCTACTCAGTCCCGATCGCGAAGGTGCTCTCAACGGACCCTGCCCAGCTCACTGAGCAGGAGCTTACGGCAAGAGCACTGCTCAAACTGGCCGCCGCCGAGGACGCGTACCTGGCGAACGCGGACTACGAGCGCCGAAAGAGAGAGCTAGAGAACGTATCGAACGCGATTACCGCTGACGTACTAAAGTATTGGAGCCAAAACCCGTCGCTTCGTGTTCAGCCGGACATCACACAGAAGACCATCACTGACCAGCAGGGTAAGCACTCCGTCCTCGACGAGCTGAAGATCCTGGTCTATGACGATCGTCACCAACTTTCGCTGCCGTTTCATGAGCACTCCACAGGGTTTCAGTGGTTCTTCTCATTTCTAGCAGCGTTCTCTGAATTCGAGCATACATCGGATCGAATCGTTCTTTTGTTGGACGAGCCGGCGCTCGGTCTGCACGCCAAGGCGCAGGCCGACTTTTTGAGGTTCATTGAGGAGCGACTGGCACCGAATCATCAGGTGATCTACACGACTCATTCCCCGTTCATGGTTCAGCCTGGCCGTCTTGAGCGAGGCCGAGTGGTCGAAGACAAAGACCCGGCAAGGGGTTCGACAGTCTCTGCTGACTTTGCCACGACCGATCCGGACACGCTTTTCCCACTCCAGGGCGCGCTGGGCTACGACCTCGTGCAACACCTCTTCATAGCGCCCCATAACCTGGTTGTCGAAGGGACGTCGGATTTTACCTACCTACAGGTCATATCCGACCATTTCAAAGCCCAGGGCGACAGGACACCGTTAGACGATCGTTGGTCGATTGTGCCAGTCGGCGGAGCGGACCTCGTCCCGACGTTCGTGGCTCTCTTGGGTCACCACCTGGACATTACGGTGGTCGTCGACGCGAAGAAAAGTGGGCATCAAAAACTCCAACACTTGTCGGATGAGCGGGTACTTGAGGGGAAGAGGATAATAACCATCGGTCAAGTGGTCGAACGTGCGGAAGCGGATATCGAAGATCTCTTCGCGGTGTCGGACTATCTCGCGCTGTTCAACGCTGCTTTTGGCCAGTCGCTGTCGGACTCAGATCTGGATGGCAACGATCCGATTGTCCGGCGAATCGCTCGAAAGATCGGTGTGGATCGATTCGATCACGGGAAGCCAGCGGATCGCTTCCTGCGAACGCGCGACCAAGTACTCCCCACACTTTCCGGGAAGACTTGCGACAACTTCGAGAAGCTCTTCGAGCGTATCAATCGCAGTCTCCCTGCGCAGGGATGAAAGTCCGGACGGGCACGAGCGCAAGACCTCACAAGGGCCTCAAGCTGTCGGGAAGGCGCAGGTCGCCCGCAGCCCCCTCGACAGTTCATGCAAAGGCGTCTCCAGCGAGAGCGGTGGGATTATCCGGACCGGCCGGGCCGCATAAAAGTGGGAGGGAAGTTCTTGAACACGCAGGAAGTCGTTACAAACAAACCGGTTGCCAGGCACGGTTGGAGTCGGCGACCTCGTCTTATGCCGCCGAGGCCCGGTTTTATCCACGTCGGCCTAAACAAGAGTTAGGTCACAAAAGAACACCAGCTCGGAAGTGGGCGAATGGCGACATTTAATTCCGTTCAAGACGGCATCGAGACGATTCTACGTTCTCTGAGCCTCTTTGGTCGTATGGGGAGCGTAATTGCGATTCTAGGTGTCATGACCCTTGTCCTCTCGGACGAAATCATCCGAAGCTGGGCGCTCATCGTCGGCGCGGCTCAGCATGAGGAGTTTATAGGCGGTTACCGCGCTGTGATCCGGTTATTCGGATTCGCCCTGGTAGGTCTGGCTTTTGGCCTTGCTGCAACCCGTTACCTTCGGGTCGGATTCGCACCGTCGGGTCGAGCGAGTGCACGCGCCAGCAATGCGTCTGATGACCGGGGTTTTAGGGAGATACATTCGGAACTCCAAGAGCAGCGGGCTCTCCTTCTACAGGCGATTGAGAGATCGACGACATCGAGTGGCATTCAGTTCACCGATACAGAGCGGCAGGAGCTGCTAGAGCACCTGCGCGCCACTATGCAAAAGCAACTCACCGCAGAATTCTTGCAGGCTGTTGAACAACAGTACGGAGCGGGGATCAGAGCCTCCACAACGTATGACGTTATGAAGGAGGAATACGAGAAAACCCGATCTCGCCTTGAAGCAGAAACAGCCAATCTAGGTCGGCGTGGCAATCTCAACCTCGTCATTGGAATCTTCATAAGCTTGATTGGCATCCTGTTCCTTGGTTGGAGTGTAATTAACGCGCCAAATCTCCAAGCCGCTGGTCGTGATTTAGCCACCTACTACGTGCCACGCACGACTTTCGTGGTGTTGATCGAGTTATTCGCCTTCTTTTTTCTCAACCTCTACCGGGCAAGCCTCAACGAGATAAAGTACTTTCAAAACGAACTCACAAACGTTGAAGCTCGAATCTTGGCAATCGAAACGACGATCCTCTCAAATCATACCGACGGACTAGCCACGATCGCCGATGAGTTGATGAAGACTGAACGGAATTTCCTTCTAAAGATGGGCGAGACGACCGTCGAGCTGGAGAAAGAAAAGCTCGCAAGCGGCTTCCTCAAGGAAAACGTCTCTGTTCTTAGCCCGCATTTCCAATTTGATTCAGGCCTCCCGACCTTCCAGCGGCCTTCGGCGTCTTTATTCATAGGGGCTAGAGCCCGATGAGGACGCCATGGAGGCCAACACCCAATGGGTGAAAAACAAACCAAGCCATTCCAGCTAACTTTCAATGGACTTCTCAAAGTCGATTTCCAGGGATCGCACGTCACTTCCGACGGTGGCCTGATTTTGGTTCGCGAACTGGACGAACGGCTCGGTCTCGGAGAACTGATTGACGAGCATCTCAGCGACTCCCGGCACGGCACAAACAAGCAGTTCACGCTCGCTGATCTGTTGCGGCAGTCGATCTACAGCCGCTTGGCAGGCTACGAGGACGTCAACGACGCCGTCCGCGTGGCGGCTGACCCGACGTTTCGCTTGATCGGCTCGCAGAAGATCTGGGATCGCGGTGCGGCCTTGACCTCGACGCTGCACGGCTTCGAGACGGAGATGCTGGCGAGCGAAGAGAACCTGCTGGGGCTGATGGCGCTGAACCGAGAGCTGGTCGGGCAAGCGGAGGCGTTCGACGACTCCGCGCGGGTCGTTCTGGACATGGACTCCACCGAGAGTCCGGTCCATGGCCAACAGGAAGGCAGCGCCTACAACGGACACTTCGAGTCGGTCTGCTACCACCCGTTGCTTTTGTTCAACGGTCATGGTGATTGCCTCGCTGCCAAGCTGCGTCCCGGCAACGTGCACAGCGCCGAGGACTGGGATGAGCTATTGTTGCCGGAGATCGAGCGCCAACTGGCCGAAGGCAAACAGGTCACCTTTCGCGCCGATGCCGCCTTCGCCAAGCCCGAGATCTACGAAGCACTGGAGGAGCGCGGCGCGGACTACGCCATCCGCATTCCGGCCAACAGGAGCTTGGAGTTAGAGATCGAAGACATCCTGTTTCGTCCGCCGGGGAGGCCCGGCCGCAAGCCGCTAGTGCGCTACAAGAGCTTTCGCTATCAGGCGGAGAGCTGGAAGAAGCCGAGACGAGTTGTCGCCAAGGTCGAGCACCACCAGGGCGAGCTGTTCGCGCGCGTCGGTTTTATCGTGACGAACATGAGCTTGCCAAGCCGGTCGGTGGTGCGTTTCTACAACCAGCGCGGCACGGCGGAGCAGTGGATCAAAGAAGGTAAGCAAGCGACGCACTGGACGCGGCTGTCGTGCCATCGCTTCCGGGCGAACGAGGTGCGCTTGCAGTGAAGCGTGCTGGCCTACAACCTGGGCAATCTCTGGCGGCGGCTCGGGCTGCCGCAGCGAATCAAGAACTGGTCGCTGACGAGCTTGCAGCACCGGCTGATGAAGACGGGCGGACGGCTAATTAAACACGCGCGGTATGACTGGCTCTTGTTCGCGGAGGGACATCTGAACCGGCGGCTGTTTGGCGACATGCTGCGGAAGATCTGGGCGCTGCCTGTGCCGGGCGGGTAGCACCGCACTTGGCGAATGCGAAATCTGTGTACTGAGGACGGAAGCTCGGAGGGGTGTCTGCGAAATTGACTTCGCAGCGACGGATCAGCCCCCATGAGGGGCAAGAAGGGGGCTCGATCGGTTCCGCCTCAGCCGCCGCCTCTTTCGGGTGGAGAAATGGTTCCGCTTCGCCGGGTGAGGGTGTAGACTCGTGCCGTCAGAGGAGCCAAATCGGAAATCCTGGTCTAGACCATGGCGAGACGTCCGGCAACGAGCACGTGACGGTCACGGATAAGCTCGACATACTCGTGGACCGCCAGAGGAGAATCTTGGGTGCGCTGGGCATATTAACTCGAGAAGAGGCCGCAGAATAGTCGAACGGGCCGACGCAGGCTAAGAGGCTGAGCCCCCGAGGTAATCTGCCCGGACGCGGCCGACCGCGGACACGGGACAGAGATGCGGGACCCCGCCATCCGCGGGTCCCGCATCCTTTTTTTTACGGCCCGGTGCGGCGCCAACCGCTCGGTGACGAAGTACAGTATTTCGCAAATATAGTTGATATAGTAATCGCCGGTCTCGGCGACACGCCGGGCAACACGGAAATCCTCGATGTGTTGGCGGCGCTCAACTCCGGGGTGAAGCCTCGACCTTTAAGCCCGTCATTCGAGAAGGGGGTGGGAACCGAGAAATCCGTGACAACCGGCACGTCGCCGGCAGGCGCCGGCAGCGAAGAGACAAGCGAAGAGACAAGGGGACCCGCCGGCCCGGACAAAGGGAAGGGGGAAGCGCGCTCCGAGTCAGCGGGAGTGGCAGCGAGCAGCCCATCGCGTCGGGGGCCGCTGAAGCCGCTCCCCCGCAAGAAGTACGGCATCATCCTCATCTCGAACTCCCAGACGACGCTTCTGGAGGCCCGCGGCACGTTGACAGGCAGTCCCATCTACACGGTCTACCTGGACGTGCCGGAGGCTCCTCGCAAATGGATCATGCAATTTTGCTTGCCCAATTCCGGCTCCCGACGCCTCGACATCTCGAACGGAGTGATCCGTATCCGCCGTCGTAAGAAAGTCAGCCCTCCGTTCGCGATGCACATGCAGCCCTTGGAGTTCGTGGCCGGCTCCAGCAGCGGTCGTAGGCCGGCGCGCGTGATCGTCTACGCCGTCGTTGACGAGGAAGGCATCCTCAAGAACTTCCGCGTGGTGCATGGGTCCGACCCGGAAACGGACAACGTGATACTCGCCAACCTGCGCTCTTGGGAGTTCTTGCCGGCGTTTCGAGGCGACGAGCCGGTCACGGTGGAAGCCTTATTCGGGGTCCCGCTGCACTAGCGCAGCGGCCCGAAACTCCGACAGAGCCGCGTCGCGCCTAGCGTAGTTGTCGAGGTACGAAAGTCCATCCGCTTCCCTGGAGTCCGTGTCAGGAAACATACTCCATCGCGCATTTATGATGCCGGCAGGCCGGATGGACGTCGCGGGTGACGTTACTACGTTACTAGACGCAGTTCGTTGGCCATTGATGACCGCGGGGGTTCCACCTTGAACAGCCACACCCCTCTGGGATGGGGTATCTTAACCTAGGTAAGACGTTGCCCGAAGCTGGGACTTGGCGGCAAACAGACAACAATGCCTGAGCGAAACCGACCCCTGCCGTCGGCCTATCGATTGGTTAAGGAGGTTCCGATGCGTTCCCTTTCCACCTTGATTGCTTTGCTTCTGATCGGTCTTGGGTTTGTGGTGACTCAAGCACTCGCGGACGAAGTCGTCTACTTTGCAAAAGAGAAAGTGACGCAAGCGATGACCAAAGCCGGCGTCATGAGCGCCGGCAGCGACCACCTGGTGATCATGAGCCGGCGCGATGGGCCCGGCGAGTCGGAGGTTCACGCGGATGAAACAGACATTTTCTACGTGATGGAGGGCTCGGCGACCTTCGTCACGGGCGGAACGGTGATGGACCCCAGGAGCACCGGGCCCGGGCAGATCCTGGGCGCGGGCATCCAGGGAGGCCAGAGCCACGTGCTCTCGAAGGGCGATGTGATTGTGATCCCCAAAGGAACGCCCCACTGGTTCAAAGAGGTGCCTGACTTGGTGGTCTACTTCGTCGTGAAGGCCGTGACCTTGCATGTTCCGCCGGCCGCCGAACAGATCGAGTCGGCCGTCTTGGCGGCGCCCGAGGAGCGGCGCGCCGACGCCGGCGTGTTGGGATACGACGCGCGGGGTGCGCTGGTTACGCTACGAAAACGAGGCGGCGATCTTATCTGTCTCGCCGACGACCCGCGAAAGGACGGCTTCAGCGCCGCCTGCTACCACAAAGATCTTGAACCCTTCATGGCCCGTGGCCGCGAACTCTCCACCCAGGGCTTGAAGGGACGCGAACGCCACGAGGCCCGGTGGAAGGAAATCGACGACGGCAAGCTTTCGATGCCCGGTGGGGCCCGCACGCTGTATGTGTTAACGGGAAAGAGTTTTGACGCCGCCGGCGTAGCAGTGACGGACCCCTATCTGCGATGGGTCGTCTACATTCCCAACGCGACCCCGCAGTCGACAGGGCTTTCGACCGAACCGGGCGCCGCGCCCTGGCTGATGTTCCCAGGAACGCCGGGCGCCCACATCATGATTAGCCCACCGAAGAGGCCGATCGCCGGCCCGTGAACGTAGCGCGACCGGTCGACTACGCGCGTCACCTCTAGCCTGCGTTCTCACAAGGTGGCGAGGCGAAGTGCGGGCTACTTTCGCCGTGGTGCATGGCGGTGGCGCCTTGCTCGGCAAGTGTCCGCGTATCCGCAATGGGATAACATTGACGGTAGCTGACGACCCCGGAACCGCGCGGCTGTGGCCGAGTCGCGGAGCTGGAAGGGCATACCGTTGTCATTGGGGGAGCAAAGCGAACGTCCCGTGTTCCCAAGACGAGTCATCGCCCGGCGGGACCTTATCTTTTTCTTAGGCTTCGCCGCGCTCGGCGGTTGTGAGCGCTCGCAAGGGAGACGTATCGGCGTCGTTCCCAAGGCGACAGGACTTGTTTTCTGGCAGAGCGTCCACGCCGGGGCTGTTGCCGGCGGCCTCGAAGCGGACGTCGAGGTAGTGTGGCAAGGCCCGGCGACCGAGACGGAATACGCCCGTCAGATTACGATCGTCGACTCGATGATCAACTCCCGCGTCGACGGCATCGTTGTCGCTCCGACCGACGCCACCGCGCTTGTGTCTGTGCTCGAACGTGCACAAGCCGCGGGGATTCCGGTTGTCGTCTTCGATTCCGGCATCAACACGGATAACTACGTCTCATTCGTAGCGACCGACAACTACGAAGGGGGTGTTCTCGGCGCCCGCCGCATGGCCGCGCTCCTCGACGGCACCGGTCAAGTTGCCCTGATGCGCATGGTGCCCGGCAGCCACTCCACGAACTTGAGAGAAGAAGGGTTCAAAGACACTTTGGCGAAGGAGTTTCCGGGGATCGAAGTCGTGGCCGAGGACTACTGCATGGCCGACCACGCCAAGTCGCTCGAAATCGCGGAAAACTTCCTCACCGCGCACCCCGAGCTTGACGGTATCTTCGGCTCCACGGAACCGGCTACGGTCGGACCGGCGCGGGCGGTTCAGGGACGGAATTTGTCCGGCAAAGTGCGCCTCGTCGGTTTCGATTACGGCGAGACGATCGAGCGCGGCCTCAAGGACGGCGTGATCGACGCCGTGGTGGTGCAAGACCCGTTCCGTATCGGCTACGTCGCCGTCCAAACCATGGTTTCCCGACTCAACGGGGATACCCCGCCGAGGCGCATCGATACGCCGATTCGCGTGATCAGTGCCGCCGACCTCGCCGACCCGGAAGTCGATGCCTTCCTGCATCCCGACCTCGAACGGTACCTCAAGTAGATGCAGAGAAAAAGAGTTGAAAGTGCGCGTCGGAATGGTCGGCCTCGGCCCTGCGGCGACGCCGGCAACGCCGCACGCCAAGGGGCAGTCACTCCTGGTATGATCGTTTCGTCCAGCCTCGGCTCGTCAGGTTTTATCAGATCCCCAAAGTTGTTCATTTCTAACGGTCTATGAAGGTTCGCGCAGTCGCAGCTAAGGCGCCCTCGCTAAAGATAACCAATGAACGCATTATCTGCGACGTTGGGCGGCTGAACTCCGATTTGCCTAGCGATGTCGTCAGCCGCTACCAGCGCGAGCTTTCGCTTCTTCTCAAGAAGACTGGCGCCAAAGACCGATACTACCGTGACCGCTCTAAAAACGAAACTGCGCTTGCGATGGTGAAGCAGGTGATTGCCGCTGCTCTGCGGGACGCTGAAATGGAGAAGGGCGAAATCGACCTGCTGGTCTTCTGTGGGGTAGGTCGCGGGTTTCTTGAGCCGGCCAATGCGTACTTTTGCGCGAAGGCCATGAGCATGGAGTGCAATTGCTTTGACGTTTCTGATGCCTGCATGAGTTGGGTACGTGCCTTGGAGATTTCATACCACATGCTCAAGAATGGGGCCTACCGCAACATTCTCATCGTGAATGCTGAGTTTACAGTGTATGAATACGGCTACCCCGACATATTCCGAATAAGATCGCCCGAGCAGTTGGCCTACACGTTCCCCGCCTACACCATTGGGGAGGCGGCCTCCGCTACGGTGGTGTCCAGGTCCGATGACGAATGGCGATTTTGCTTCGAGGCGAATCCGGAGCTAGTGAGTTTGTGCACGATCCCATTGAAAGGCTACAAGAACTTTTGCGAGGACGACGAAAATTTGGGGTTGAACGGTGTGAACGGGTTTGTGTCTTTTGGCATCGAGCTGTTTGACGCGGCTGTAGAAAAAATGGTCGATTTAAGCCGATCCGAGATCGTCGATCTGGAGGGGCCCGACATCTGGTTCCCTCACGCAGCCGCCGCTGATCCTTGTCGGCGAGCTGCTGAGCGGTTGGGAATCGATCGGGCAAAGTTCTATCAGGAAGTTTTTCCGCCTTACGGGAATATCGTCTCAGCTTCGATACCCATGGGGATGAGGATGGCCCTGGATGAAGGTAGGCTGAGAAGGGGTGACAGAGTGGTTTTGTGCCCAGTCAGCGCCGGAATGGTTTTCTCGATCGTGGAATTCACTTTCTGAGACCAGGGGCTTGCATGGGTTCTCAGCAGCTCAGGACAAAGTAGTTCTGTTGGAAGGAGAACACGATGAAGGATCCTGTGTTTATTATCGCCGCGGCGCTCCTGGGCAGTGTGTTCGTTTTCATTGGGGCCGCGATTTTCGGTTGGGACCATGACGTGTTGAGCAGCATGGCGCAAAAATCCTTCGCCCGCGGCCTGATTACCTATCTGTTCAGTGTTGTGACGGTGGGAACTGGGGTGGTACTTGTGGTATCGGCGCTGACCAACCGTGGGGATCGGCAGGACGAGGCCTTTCAACGCGGGAAAGACATCTTCGCCTTAATGTTAGGACTATTTGGCACAATCATAGGTTTCTATTTCGGGTCGGAGGTAGCCGGCGCCGGCCGCGTCGCCGATCAAGGCCTCAGGCTAACGCCGCCGCTTTTGGAGGAGTCCAGCGTCGTCGGCGGGGCCGATGTGATTGTGTTTGGAGCGGTCAGCGGCGGCGTGCCGCCGTATCAATATGGGTTAGCGGTTGGCGCAGATCGTTCGGTCCAATACAACAAGTCAGCGGGCGCCAAGGGATGGATTCGGGAAACGCTTTCGACGGAAGGAATGAATGAGAAGGGCGCTGTGACCGTCACGATGGGCGTTCAAGATGCTACGGGGCAAACCCGGGAGACCGCGGCCCGGCTCACGATACAAGCGCCGCCACCCGAATCCCCGTAGTACGCCTAGGGATCCCCCGGTGCGGTAGCGCACTCGTGGGCAGCACGCCAAAGGGGGTCATCCGCACTCCGCGTCTTGAGGAGTTCGAGCGTAGCCTCTCGATTATTAACCACAAGGTCTCTGGCGAAGTCCTCATGAATATCCTGAACGGAATTATTAACCAAAGGGTTATAAACGTTCCACCACGACTTGGGTTTCCGCATTGACAATGCTACTGACTCACATTGGACATACGTGCCCGCGGTCTTGCCTATCGTCCCCTTCTGAAACCGCCAGCAAGATCTGTAGTGCCACAGGAAGCCCTCGTTTTCTTTGTCGCCCGCTTCAAACATTTTCTCCGAGTCCTTGCCTGCGTCCTTGATCTGTTGCACCTTGGTTGCGGACGTTCGGGCATACGCCCGTTCTGCATCGAGCTTGTAACAGCGCATTGCGTGTTGGGTGTCAAGCACCACTTCTTTCACTTTTTTGAACTTCAGCGTCAGACTAAAGATCGAATGGTTTCCTTCACGTTGGATCAGCTTGGACTGAAGCACGTAGGGCTTGTGAAAGTGCTCGTACCCGTCGTAATACATCGCCGCGGAGCCCACTTGTTCGACGCTGGCGCCGGGGACGAAGGCTAAGGCTACCCAGTGGTGAATGAACCCGTGCGGGACCGTTGCTTCGTCCGGGTTGAGACGATGGATCTCGATCTGACCCTGCAGAAGATCCCCATTACTCTTGTTGCGCTTCTGACCGCCGTCAATCCAGAGAAAGGGGCCGCGTCCTTTGAGTTCTTGGTTCAGCCGCGCTTCGTTCTTTCGAACATACTTATCAAACGCCTCGACTGTTTCTTTTCGCAGCCTCTCGGCCGGCAGGGGCGCGACCCAGATGAGGAGGAGAAGGCTCGCTATTCGGCCGATCGTGCGGCTGAGTCGAAAGCGCTCGGCGTAAGGGTGAAAATCCTGCACCGACCCCCAGACTATAGAGATCGGATTCACTTTACAAGCCTGCGATGCGCCTCATGCGGACCTGGTAGCGAAAGCACCGACACCAAGATGGCACCTGAACAGTTAAGTTTTTTCAAGTGAGCAACATACAAAGTTATGGCGGAGAGGGGGGGATTCGAACCCCCGGTGGAGCTATAAACCCCACGACGGTTTAGCAAACCGCTGCTTTCGACCTCTCAGCCACCTCTCCGCGGCTCAAACCAGGTCGACGGGCGATACTCGCTGATTTAAACCCAATCTAACACACTCTTCAGTCGTCGACCCGACCCGGGAGGGGTCTGATCTCGGAGCGCACCGGCCTCCATCTACGAGTTCCCTGCGCGCCATCGCCCAGCGCCCCCCAACCGCGTCATTGCGATCGCGTTTACGATAGGGAGATGCTCAGTCGAGTGATCCCAGCAGCTTTCTTCGTGCGGCTCGCGATGTTCTTGGCCGCCGCCGGCACGGCGGCGGCCTTGTTCATCAATGCCTGCGACGTTGTGTACCAATGCGGATGCCGGTCCTGGTGGAACGGCGCTGCCGAGGCGTGTAATATTCATGCTCCGGAGAGCCGCCACTGTCCCTGGTGTCTTGAAGACGGCCTAGGCGGCTACATCAGCTTCGCCGCGGTGATCCTCTGTCAAGCGACGATCTCGTTCTGGCCTGGCAAGATTGCCCTTGGCGCGCGTCTGGCCGGAGCGCTGCTGGCTTTTCCCGTCGCCGCCGGGCTCAGCGGCTTGCTTTTCGGTTGGCTGACGGGATACTGGTTTTCCTAGCCCGCATTGCTTACGAGCCCTCGGACGAAAAGTGTTACCTATGTACCTGGACTAAAGTGTTACCCATGTCCGGGTCTGCTCACTATGTCCCGGTCTGCCCATGTTTTGTCGCGAGAAAAGCGGGCTTAGACTTAGAGGCGGCACCCCCGCGGTATAGGACGGCCTCACGTTCCGGTCGAAGCGACTTTATCACGAACTTCGGCTGCTCGGCTCCGGAAAGCGATCATTTTTTGATGCCGTGGATGGCCCCACTCGCCAACGTATTCAACCGTTGCGCCGACGCGTTGCGAGATGCCTTCGAAAAGCGAAAAGGGATAGTACACCATGCGCAGCTCGTCCCTTCTCCATTTGTGGGGGCCTCGAGAGTAGCTCTCGTCGTCGGGGCTCTCGTCGAAAGTCGCGTAAAAGACGCCTTTCTGACGCAAACGAGGCATCACTCTTTTCACGCACAATTCAATGAGCTGGGGGGTCAGGTGGGTGAAGACCGACTGCGCCAGCATGAAGTCAAAGCGAACTTCGGGCGGCAGGGCCGACAAGTCGAAGTCATCGATCTTGAAGAGTTGCGGGTCCTTTTCCGCCAGGGCGTATCGTTTCAACTCAACGCTTCGGCCGGCTTCGAGAAGAGACTCTTCCTTTTCAACGCCGAAGTAGCGCCCCGTGCCGAGATATCGAATGAAGTGCACCCCGCCCCGAAGAGAACCGCATCCTATGTCCAAAAGATAGTGATCCGGCCGGAGACCACGCCCGACCAGGAAATCAAACTGCAGCTTGCCGATTTCATCCCACATCCCGCCGACGCCTTCGCGGTGCCAGTTTTCGGTTGTGGCGGGTGGGCGTGATCCCTCGGCCCGCAAGGCACGGAATAGTCTCTTCAGCACCTAGTTCCCCCTACCCCCCCTAACTAAAGCCGTATCTCGATCTCACGGCATCTTGTCGCTGCTCACAATTCCCTCTCCTTCTCGAATCGTGACCAGCCGATCGACCGTCAGATCCTTGAGCGTTTCCGTGGAGCCTTTCGGCCAGCGAACTTTGAGATCGACTCTGTCAACCTCTCCCAGTCCGAAATGCAGCCTGCGGTCGCTGACGGAATAGAAACTGTCCTGGGCTAGGACGGCTTGCACCTGTTGGCGGTCGGCATAGCTAATCTTCACCGACGACCCGATCGCGCTGCGATTAGACGTGACCCCGATCAATTTGACTTTCAGCCAGTGGTCATCGGTGTCGAGATCGTTTCGCAGCAGAGACGGGGGTTGGTTCAAGTTTACGATGAGCACATCGATATCACCGTCGTTATCGTAGTCGCCGAACGCAGCGCCGCGGCTGGCGTGAGCGGCATCGATACCGGGACCGGCCTCTCCGATCAGCTCCTCGAATTTGCCTAGCCCCAGGTTGCGGAAGATCACGCGAGGCGTATGGTAGGGATAGTGCGGCAGTTCCTTTTCCACCTCCGGATAAACGTTGCCGGTCACGTAGAAAAGGTCGGGAAGGCCGTTGTTGTCGAGGTCCACGATCGCGGCGCCCCAGCCTACGAATCGCGTTTCCACGCCGAGACCCGCCGGAATGGTTACGTCCGAAAAATTGCCGTCGCCGTCATTGCGGTAGAGAACGTTCGTGTCGTCGGCGAAGTGTGTTTTGAAGATGTCGAGATCCCCATCCAGGTCATAGTCCCCGATACCGACGCCCATCCCCGCCTGTTCCATGCCGTCATCACTAAGCGCCACGCCCCGCTCCAACCCCTCCTCGGCAAAGGTGCCGTCGCGGTTGTTTCGAAAAAAAAGGCTGGCCGTGCTGTCGCAGGCCACGTAAATGTCCGTCCACGCATCACCGTCGAAATCAGCCGCGACGGCGGTCATCGCGTAGCCCTCAGGCGCTTGGGCAACGCCGGAAGACTCGCTGACGTCGCTGAACGTACCGTCCCCCTGGTTGCGGTAGAGATACTGCCGCGCAGCCGGTAGCCCGCGGGGGCCGCAGTTCACGGGCACGCCTTTCCAGCGGCAAGTGACTCCCGTTCCCTTGCCCGGTGTCGTCTCGAAGTCGAACTCCAGATAGTTGGCAACAAACAGGTCGAGATTGCCGTCCCGGTCGTAGTCCACGAAGGTGCACCCCGCCCCCCAGCGGTTACCCTCGTGCAGCAGGCCGGCATCTTCGGTCACGTCGCTGAATTTGCCTTTGCCTTCATTCCGGTAAAGGGCGTTTTTCCCCCAATTAGTGACGAAGAGATCTTCGTCGCCGTCGTTGTCGTAGTCACCAACAGTTACCGACGAGGCCCACCCGGAACGGCCCAAACCAGAAGCCGAAGTCACGTCCCGAAAGGTGCCATCCCGGTTGTTTTTGTAGAGCCGGTTGATAGCTCCCTTGGGTGCGTTCTTCCGGCGTGTGCCTGAGAGGAGGAAAATGTCGATCCAGCCGTCGTTATCGTAGTCGAAGAACGCCGCGCCGGAGCCCACCGTTTCCAAGATGTAGTCTTTGTGATCCACCTCGCCGTATATCACAGGCATTTTCAGTCCCGCTTCACTCGCAACATCAGTAAACTTGGCGTGGAAGGGGAGACCTGACGGCTCGCCTCTTGGCATGGGTTTGACCCCTCGCGATACGACACCCTGGCTCCCAAGGCAAACCGCCATTAGGAGAACCAGAATCGATGTCTGCGCAAACGTTTTCATCCCTTACCAATATAGTAGGATGCCCTCAACAACGCCCAACACCGCCTCGTGAGCTTGCGCACTGCGAAGAAGAGGTTAAAGCGAAAAGGTAGGGGCACGGCATGCCGTGCCCAAGGCTCGTCTCTCGCCGGAAACCGCTTTTCTCACCACGTGGCGAGGCAAAGTGCGTGAGAGGCCCGGCAGTACAAGGCGCGCCGCCTCGACGAGCGGAGGCGCACTTTTGCGGGTGCAGCTTGGCCCGCTCGTATCGTGGTGCTACCGAAATAAGCAGCGACTTCCGTTCAGCGTTCGACCGGGAAAGTACGTTGAGCGCGGTGAGCAAGCGCACCGACGTAATGGCGGGCCTATCATGTGCTTCGACCGTCAGGTGGTGAGAAAGGCGAGCTAGTGTAGTGCGCCGGTCAGACTGTAACTTATCATGAGCCCCCCTTCCTTGCCCGTTGGTAACGCGGAAGAGACCCTTGCGGTCCAAAGGCACATGTTTCGGCGGTGATTCGGACCATGTAACCGCGTTCCCGCGGCTTGTCTTCGCAAGGCCAGTAGTTTTACGGCTGGTAGGCCGCGCCGCTCAAGGTTGGTCAGCCCGTTTCAACGGGCTTCCCTCTCCACAACGGAAATCTATACGTTACGGTATGATTGGCGAGCTACACTAGCGCTTGGCTTCCCTCTCCACAACGGAAATCTATACGTTACGGTATGATTGGCGAGCTACACTAGCGCTTGGCTGCAAAAGTTTGCGTTATTTGAAGCCCCTTTCCCGAAGGCCCCGCGATTGTCCGTCTGGAAGTGGTTTGTTCGCAGAGCGAGCCACGGTCGTGAGGGAGTGCCCATGGGCCTCGCGGGCCACCCAAAGGGATCAACGCGGGCGGGTTTTCGACGGAGCGGCCATGGCGCCACGGTCGCGCCGGATACTTGGCCTGTCACTGGCGTTCCAGGCTCAGCCCCTTGCTCTCGCACACCCTTGCCATACCCGATTCGGAGCCGCGAACGCCAGTGAGCGGCCATGACGTACGGACAAGCCGGTGCCCCACCCAAAGGGATCAACGCGGGTCGGTTTTCGCAGGTTGGCTACCCCAGTTGCCATAATGAACCCTATGGATCGAACGATCGCCCCGGCTCGGTCTGTTTCCGGCAAACTTCGCCTGCCGGGCGACAAGTCGATTTCCCACCGCTACGCCATGCTTGCGGCTCTCGCCGAGGGACGCAGTGTCATCAAGAACTTCGCTGCCGGCGCCGACTGTTCCTCGACGCTCGAATGCCTGCGACGACTCGGGGCCGACATTCAGCGTGAGGGCGACGAGGTCGTCATCGAAGGCGTGGGACTCGGCGGGCTCAGTGTCCCCCAGGCTCAGCTTGACGCTGGGAACTCGGGATCCACGATGCGGATGCTTTCGGGAATTCTGGCCGGACAGGCGTTTGCAAGCGTCATCGGCGGCGATGAATCGCTCTCGCGCCGCCCGATGCGACGGATCATTACGCCGCTGACCCGTATGGGCGCCCGGATCGTCGGGCGGGCCGGCGATTTTCTGCCGCTGCGGATTCAGAGGGCGGAACTCAAGCCCATCGACTACGAGCTGCCGGTGGCCAGCGCCCAGGTGAAGACGAGCGTTCTCTTTGCCGGCCTGTTCGCCGAGGGAACAACAATTGTTCGAGAGCCGCTTCGGTCACGGGACCATTCGGAACTCGCACTCAGGCAGTTTGGCGCGCACATCGAAGTTGCGGACAGGCGAATCTCTCTCCGCGGACGGCCTCGCTTGCGAGCGCTGCAACTCGTGGTCCCCTCCGATCTTTCAACGGCAGTCTTCTTTCTGGCGGCTGGACTATTGGCGCCGCATGCCGACCTTACGGTCCGAGGGGTTGGGCTGAACCCCACTCGGACGGCCGTGCTCGACGTCCTGCGGAGAATGGGCGCCGACCTCGAGATTTCGCCCCATGGCGAGATCCACGGCGAGCCGCTGGGAGACCTGCGCGTTCGTGGCCCGAGTTCCGCTTCCGGGCCCGTATTAAAAGGAGGCCTCATCGCGGGTCAGACGACCGCGGAAGTGATCGATGAACTTCCCGCCCTCGCGGTTCTAGGCGCCGCGAGCGAAGAAGGCCTGACGATTCGGGACGCCTCCGAGCTGCGCCTCAAGGAAAGCGACCGCATCGCCACGGTGTCTGAGAATCTTACTCGTATGCAAGTTGAGGTCAAAGTGTTCGACGACGGCATGCATATCCCCGGGCGGCAGAGGTTTCGAGCGGCGAAACTTGACTCGTTCGGCGACCACCGGGTGGCCATGGCGTTCTCGGTTGCGGCGCTCCGTGCTGACGGGCCTTCCGTGATCCGAAACGCCGAAGCGGCCGCGGTATCGTTCCCTGGGTTCTTTGAGGTGCTGGACCAAGTGGTTGATCGGTAACAGACCCATCTTCGCGAGAGTCGATCGCTCGCGGAAAGCTCGGCGGCTCAGCCAATCCTTTCCTGCCCGGTCTCTATCGCTTCGACCCTCAGCTGGTGAGAAATGCGGACTAGTTACTTTCCGGCGCAAAATACGAGTACCGCTCGGGGCGGGGACTGTCACCAATTTCGCGCCTTCAAAGAATCAACAACTTACGGGCGCATCCGGACGCGAAATTGGCTGACTGTACCCAGGCGCCACGCAGTTTCTCCTTTTTGCGCCGGAAAGTAGCTAGAGACAATACGAGTGACTTAACGGTAAGTCAGCCCCCGTAGGGGGCGCGGGCTAGTAGCCCAGGGTGGAGCCATTTTTGGCGCAACCCTGGGGCAAAGCCAACCACGGTCCAGCCCCGGTAGGGGCGTAGGAAAGAGTGGTCCATGTAGCGATTCGCAGGCCTTCCCGCGCCCCCTTCGGGGGCTAAAAACGTTCTTATTGATGTTCGCGAAATACAGTGTAGGGGCGCAGCGTGCTGCGCCCGCTCTGACAAGGCATTTGCTGTGTCCGAAAACAACACTGTATTCTGCGGGTATCAATAAGTGACGAGTATTGGGGCTAGGGAAGTGAACGCTACATTACGAGACACAGCTTCACTCCTGCGCCTTTCCGAATGGCTGTTGATCGCCTATTTCACCTACGTCGCGATCTTGAGTTTGCTTCTACCGGTGGATGGGTGGGTGGCCGTCTACACCTGGGGCGTAAATCTGATTGTGCTGCTGGCGCTGTCTTCGCTCGCCCGGGCCGAAAGGGCGACCGGATGGGCGGCCTGGGCCGTGCTGCGCGACTGGCTGCCGGTAGCGCTCGTCGTGGTCGCCTACAAGGAGATGGGCTGGTTCGCCCCCGAACAACACACCTATGAACTGGAACGAACCTGGATCCAATGGGACAGGGTGCTGCTTTACCACTGGGGGTGCAAGGCGGCGATCGAGTCGACGGGCTCATGGGCGCCCTCTCTGCTGGAGCTTTCCTACGCCCTCGTCTACTTTGTGGGACCCCTCGGCGTAGCCGCACTCTACGGGTACTCCTCTCGCCGGGAGGTGGACCGATTTCTCGTCGTTCTCCTGCTGGGGACGTTGCTCTCCTACGCCCTCTATCCGTTTTTCCCATCGGAACCTCCGCGAACGGTGTTTCCCGGCGAGGACGCCCCAGCGGTCAACACCCTCTTCCGCCGCTTCAACTGGTGGCTTCTTGGCGGCGGAGGCATCCACACCAGTGTGTTCCCCAGCGGACATGTCTCTCACGCCTTTGCTGGGGCCTTGGGCATGTTGCGGGCGCTGCCGCGGCGCCGTTGGGTGGGCCGCGCGCTGTTCGCCTTGGCCGTCTCGATCGCCTTGGCCACCGTATACGGCCGCTATCACTACGCGGTGGACGCGGTAGCGGGCTTGGGAGTCGCGCTCGTGGCCTTGGGAGTCAGCGCGGCCCTAGACCACAAAAAACATTTCGGGGCCATCTCCTTGTGGGGAACTTCGCGCCTTGATTACAATGGAAGATCGGACCGCGGTTACCGTGGTTAAACGAAGGGATTAGGATGCCTGATCAGAAAGTCGGCGCAAGCGAGGAAGCAGCCGCTTCAGCCCCAGCAAGCAAGGCGCAGCCCTCTACGCTGGCCAAGCTTCGACGGCTTTTCGAGAAAAGGCCGCAGGCCGACATGGTGAAGACCCGGCGCCGGTTCGTGGGCTTCTTTACCGTGGGCTTTCTGGTGACCAACTTCTTGATGTTCCTGCGGTTCTTTTTCCCGCGAACCATCTTCGAACCGAAAAAGGTTTTTCGGATCGGGTCCCTGGATGCGTTCGGCATAGGCGTGGACACCGGCTTCCAAAAGTCCAACAGAATCTGGGTTGTTCGCAACTCCGAGAGGCTGTTCGTCATCTACGCCCGATGCACTCACCTCGGATGCACACCGGACTGGAAGGAATCGGAAGGAAAGTTCAAGTGTCCCTGCCACGGCAGCGGCTTTGATCCCGAAGGCATCAACTATGAGGGGCCGGCTCCGCGCCCCCTCGACCGTGCCAAAGTCGAACTGAACCCCGAAGGGCAGATCGTCGTGGACACGAGTTCGCTTTACAAGTGGGAAAAAGGCAAGGCCAGCCAGTTTGATGAGGAAGATTCCTATCTGGTCGTTTGACGGCGAGCGCGCCTTGCGAGCGGCGCGAGATCGCAGCGAAAGCGGGGTCAACCGAACAGGGAAGGCGGGCCTTGTTCCGATGACGCCCCGCGGCGAGTCGGATGGGGAGAGGAGACAGCATGCCTGAGGAAAACGGTGGCGGCAACGGAAAGAGGTCCTTCCTTGGGGTCATCGACCCCAACGCCATCAAACAAAAAGCGGCCGACGACCTGCAAGCGCTGAAGAAGCCCACCAAGACCGACCTGTACAAGTCGATTTTTCGCGTCAAACACGACGAGCAGCCTCGCAGCCGAACCCTCGGCGTTCTCAGCAACGTCTTTCTTCACCTCCATCCCGCCAAAATCAATCGTGATGCCGTAAAGTACAACTACACCTGGGGGATGGGTGGCATTACTTTCTACCTTTTCGTCGTGCTGACTTGGACCGGCGTGCTGCTGATGTTCTACTACCACCCGACCAAGGTCGTGGCGTTTCGCGACATCCTGTACCTCGAGCACGACGTGCCTTTCGGCAAGCTGCTGAGAAACATGCATCGCTGGGGGGCGCACGCCATGGTGCTGACCGTCTGGCTGCACATGTTTCGGGTCTTCTTGACAGGATCGTACAAGAAGCCGCGCCAGTTTAACTGGTGCATCGGCGTGATCCTGCTGGTGTTGACGCTGCTTCTCTCGTTTACCGGGTATCTGTTACCCGACGACCAGTTGGGTTTCTGGGCGGTAACAGTGGGAACGAACATGGCCCGCGCCACTCCCATGCTGGGACACGAAGGTCCGTTCGGTGCCGACATGGGTATGACTCCGTTCAATGACGTGCGCTTTGCTTTGCTCGGAGGGTCGATCGTGGACGCCAATGCGCTGTTAAGGGCCTACATTTGGCATTGCATTGCGATACCGGGTTTCGCGGGGACGTTCATGATCGTTCATTTTTGGAGGGTCCGAAAGGACGGGGGAATCTCCGGCCCGGCGCCGGTAATGCTGGAGGGCGAGATCAAACCGATTCGCAGGATCTAGCGACGCCGGCGGATCCGACGAATCTCAAAGAGGATCTATGAACACAGACTGGGGCCAGCTTTGGGAAATTCTTTCGCTCCCGGATAACGTCCCCATTATCGGCTTGATGATCCTGGTGCCGTTCTACACCTGGTACGGCCTGCGCCAGGCTTTCGCCAACGACCGCTTGATCGAGCAGTTGGACGCCGACCCCGAGATGGCCAAGACCCATCACCGCAAGACTCAACCCTATAAGAAAGGTTGGGCGAAAGAGGTTCACGTTTGGCCGTTTCTGTTGCGCATCGAGTTTCTTGCGACCGTGATTGTCACCGCCATTCTGATGGTCTGGTCGATCACTTTGGACGCGCCATTGGAAGAGCCCGCGAACCCAACCCTGACGATGAATCCGGCCAAGGCGCCCTGGTATTTCCTCGGGCTGCAGGAGATGCTGGTGTATTTCGACCCCTGGATCGCGGGCGTGGTGATGCCGACTTTCATCATCATCGGCCTGATCGCCATCCCCTATATCGACGAGAATCCTCTGGGCAACGGCTACTACACCTACAAGCAAAGGAAATTCGCCATCTGGACCTTCTTCTTCGGGTTCCTCAGCATGTGGTGCGCGATGATCATCATCGGGACAATGATTCGAGGTCCCGGGTGGATGTGGTTCTGGCCCGGTCAGACCTGGGACCACAACAAGCTGGTCTTTGAAGTCAACAGGGATCTGCATGAAGTCTTGAACCAATACCTTCCATCCGCGCTCGCGATCACAGGTACCTGGGCGATCGGGATTTTTGGGAGTGTTGTCACGGCGCTATTCGCTGTAGTGACGGGGGTTCTCGTCCACAAGGTCATGGCGCTGACGGAGTTCAGCCGCAAAATTCTGAACCGAATGTCGCTCACCCAGCATCTGGTGATGATGGTAGTTCTGGTTACCATGATCAGCCTGCCGGCGAAGGTCATTGCCCGTCTGGTGTTCCGAATCAAATATGTGTGGGTAACCCCTTGGTTTAACATCTAGCTCGGCCGCGGCGACGGTACCGGCTGGCCGTAAAACCTTTTAGACTTGGCCGACCCCAACGATCCGTGAGTTGAAGATTCTGTTTGACGGAGTGTCCTGAATGCCACCAAATCCGCCACCTGACCATGACGATCCTGTCGTCAACAAGTCATTGAGTGTCTCTCTTTTTTCTTGGACGCTCATTTTGATGTTGACGCTCGTCTGGGCGCTCTACGACGAGGTGGTCACACTGCGGCCGTGGAAGGGTTATCAGGCTCGCTTCGCCGGCCTCTATGCGGCGCATTTGAAGCAATTGAAGCCCAAGAAGGCGATGCAGGAAAAGGAGATCAAAGAGTCGGACGAATATCAGCGGCTCCAGCAGCAAGTCGAGGAGGCCAGCCAGGCCGCGGCCACGCAGACCAGTGCTATCAGGAACCGGATAGCAAATGGTATCAATCCCCGTACGAATACCGTCCGTCCAGCTTTCCAGGCGCTACGGGGCGAGATCGGCGCGCTCACCTACCAACTCGAAATCTCCACGAGCGAAAGCACGAAAGAATCTCTGGCCGCGGACATCGAAGGTGGCAAGCAAAGGCAGCAGGAGCTTGACCTGGCGCTCGACGACGGCTCCGGCGACACGGAAACGGTCTCTTGGACGTACCCGCAGTTGGAAGCCGAAATGTCCCGCCTGCGGGAGTTGCGGGTAAAGCTGCAATCCGAACTGGTTGCTCTGGGCGGGCCGGCTGGAGAGGCCCAGCGACAGCTCGACGCCTACCTGCAGAACCTCATGTACGGGCTGACCGAGACGCAGATCCAGGGCCTCATCAACAAGATGGAGCAGTTCGAAGTCTCGATCAAGCAGATCCATCTAGGCGACATTGACTGGGTCGATCGCTGTGAATCCTGCCATGCCGGCACCCGCGAGCCGGTCGAGTTGACGAAGGCCTCGATGGGCGGCGAGGCGGTCTTCACCAGTCATCCCAGCCGCGACCTGCTCAAGATTCACGACCCCGAGGAGTTCGGCTGCACGCCCTGCCACAACGGCAACGGGCGGGCGACCAGCAGCGTGACCAAGGGTCACGGAAGGTATAAGCATTGGCTCTGGCCCCTGTTCGAGAAAGAGAACATCGAGGCCGGCTGCCAGCAGTGCCACAGCCAAGAAATCGTCACCCCGCAAGCCGAGGTCCTCAACAAGGGACGGGAGCTGTTCCTGAACAAAGGTTGCTGGGGTTGCCACCGCTTTGAAGGTTTTGACAAAGAAGCGGACTTGCTATCGGACGTCAGGAACGAGATCAAGTTTCGTGACAAAGAAAAGGCCGCCAACGAAAAACAGGTTCGCCGCAACAACGAGCTCGCCGATGATCCCGATACATCCGACGAGCAGGCTTCCTACTACAACGCTCGATCCCAAGCTTTGCAGTTGGCCAACAGTCAACTCGACGCGCGGCTAACCACTCTGAAGGCCGAGCGAAAGAGCCTGACGCAGGAGGTGCGAAAGTTCGGCCCGAGCCTCAAGGAGGTGAGGGTCAAGCTTCGCAAGGAGTGGATCCCGGTCTGGTTGAAGAATCCCCACGAGTTTCGACCTGGCACGAAGATGCCCGTCTTCCGGCTGGAGGAAGACGAGATTCAAGCCATTGCGGCCTACGTCTGGCAGAACGGCGTCGAGGGTTCCCTCCAAAAACACCCGCCGGGCGACGCGGCGCGTGGCCGGGAGCTGTTTGAGACCAGGGGTTGTTTGGGTTGTCATTCGATCGGCGAAGGCGAGCAGAAGATGGGCGGTAGCTTCGCCGCCAACCTAAGCCGTGTCGGAGAAAAGACAAACTATGATTTCCTGGTTCGCTGGATTCACGATCCCGCCGAAGTGACGCCCGAAGCCGGGGCAACGGGCGACGAGGTCCATCTGATTCCTGTGATGCCGAATCTGCGGCTGACCTTCGCCGACGCTCGCGACATCGCCAGCTACTTGCTGGCGCAGAAAACCGACGCCACCTACGCCGCGGCCGATTACATGGATGATCCCGAGCGCGCGGAAGAAGGTCTGGCGCTGGCGAGGCGGTACGGCTGTGCCGGCTGCCATGAAATCAGCGGGCTGGAAACCGAGGGGCGTATAGGAACGGAACTGACCCTAGAGGGCAGCAAGCCTATCGAGCGACTGGATTTCGCTCTGTTCACACACCCTGCCAAGGTGGAGGGCTGGTACAGCCACAAAGGCTTCTTCGAACAAAAGCTGCAGGACCCCGCTTTCTTCGACCAGGGAAAAGTGAGGGAGCCGGGCGAGCGTCTGCGGATGCCTAACTTCAACCTGACTGACGATGAGATCACCGCTTTGACGACCTTCTTGCTCGGAGCGGTCGATACCGCCCTTCCCGCGAACTACCGCTTCGAGCCGGAAGACGAGAGGGCCGACATTCAGCGCGGCTGGTGGATGGTCCGCCGCTACAATTGCACGGGTTGTCACCAGATTCGACCCGGCGACGAGACGTCGTTCATGGGAATGGAGCGCTACCAGGATCCCGACTGGGTAGAACAGATGCCGCCGCAGTTATATAGCGAAGGCGCCCGGGTGCGACCGGACTGGCTGATCAGCTTCTTGTCGAATCCAGCCTTGAGCGAGACCGACATCCACCGCAACGGCATTCGAGAGTATCTGCATGCCCGCATGCCCACATTCCAATTCACCGAACGTCAGGTGCGAACCCTGATGCGGTTTTTCATGGCCAGGTCGTCCCAGCCGCATCCCTACATTGACGATCAGCTGGCCCCGCTTTCGGCCGCCGAGCGCACTTTGGCACGACGCCTGTTCACCAGCCGGGGGGCGCCCTGCTTGAAGTGCCATATGACGGGCGATCCCGGCCATGACCGAAACGCGACCGCGCCGAACTTCCTGGTTGCAGCCGAGCGTCTCAAGCCGGATTGGACCCGCCGCTGGATGCTCGAGCCGGCTGGGATCGCGCCCGGGACGGCGATGCCATCGGAGCTGTTCCGTCACGAGCAGGGCCGCTGGATCTTCGACGGCCCCTTGCCGGCCATCTTTGAAGGATACGAAGGGGACCACGCGGATCTCCTGGTGCGCTACATGTTCCAATTCACGCCGGCGGAGCTCCGGAGACTGCGGTCGAGCAGTGTACAATGAAGACCTTACGAGCAACGGAGAAGATTTTTGCAGATAGAGGAGGCTTAGTACGAACGATGATTTTTCAGAAGAATTTCGGGGTCTTGGCTGCCGTCGCGCTCCTAACCGTCGTTGGGTGTGGAGGCGGACCGGAGACCGCTGAACCGGAAGCACCAGTGGCGGGGGAGGAATATTTCAAGGTTGATCCGGCGACCGCGGCCGGCGTGAGCGGCAAGGTCAACTTTGAGGGCAAAACGCCGAAACCCGTCCGCATCAACATGAGCGCCGAACCCGATTGCAAGAAACTGCACACGGCGACGGTTCACGCTGAACAGGTCGTGGTCAATGAAAACGGCACTCTACAAAATGTTTTCGTGTGGGTGAAGAGCGGTCTTGAAGGGAAGAAGTTCGAGGTGACGAAGAACGCTTCCCTCAACCAAAAGGGCTGTATCTACCGTCCGCACGTGATTGCCATGCAAGCAGGGGGAACGATTAGCGTCAGTAACGGCGACCCCCTGACGCACAACGTGCATCCGCTGCCGAAAGTCAACCGCGAATGGAATAAGTCGCAGACCCCGGGCGCTTCCGACATCAAACGCAAGTTCGCCCGTCAGGAGATCATGTTGCCCGTCAAGTGCAACATTCATCCTTGGATGAGAGCGTACATCAGCGTCGTGAGCCATCCCTTCTTCGCCGTGACGGGCGAGGACGGCAGCTTTGAGATCCCTGGCCTGCCTCCGGGAACTTACACCGTCGAAGCCAAGCATGAAAAATACGGCGATCAGGAAATGAGCGTCACGTTAGTGGATTCCGAATCCAAGGAAGTCGATTTCACCTTTTCCGCCGGCTAGCAGCTCCAGGCTTGGAGGAACGCTAGGGATCCCGTGGCAAAAGTCGTGCAGGAGGGGAAAATGGGGACTGCCACCAATTCCACCCCGTCATGACCCAAGAAACAAAGCACTTAGCCTGAAGCGAATTGGCTGGCTGGAAGGTGTGAAAAAATCGGGGACTGTCACAAGCGGCGTCCTAGAAGGCACGTAGAACCAATGAAATCTTCAGCCGCGGTTGACTGTCCCCAGCATTTTTTCACACCTTCCTGTACCCGATTTTTCGCGACCTTCACTTCTACCACGGGCTGCTAGTGCTTACTGACAAAAGTTCGCGTATTTAAAAAGGCCTTTCCCGAAGGATTACACGGCTCTCTGTCTAACCCGGAAGTGGTTTGTTCACAGAGCCTTCCGAGCCGCGACCGTGAGGGAGCGGTCCAGTAATTGCCGCCTATAAACGATCGCGAACTTATGGAACCAAGCACTAGCTACTTTCCGGCGCAAAATACGCGTAGCGCTCGGGGCGGGGACTGTCACCAATTTCGCACCTTCAAAGAATCAACAACTTACGGGCGCATTCGGACGCGAAATTGGCTGGCTGTACCCGATTTTTTTGCGCCGGAAAGTAGCCACATGTCATGCAGCCTAAGTGTCTCATTAAAAGAAGCTTAGCCCCATTGGCGCCAAGTCCTCCTTGGATTGGCAAGGTACAATGTAAGTGAGTAGACGCGAAGCATTCGGGGCCCCTTCGAGCACGGGCCGTCGGAAGCCACGAACCGACGAGGCAATAAAATTACCAAACAAACCAAATTTCGTCTAACCCAAAAGGAATCAATGGTTTACAGTTTGTTTCCAGTACGGCGGGGCGGTCGGACCCATAAAATCCGACGGATCGGACCAGCCGGGTACAAGAGTAGCTTTGCCGCGGGGCGGGAGGCCCCGAGGAGCAACAGGGCGGCAGGGCTTGTAGCGCGGACCTGGCGCTGTTCCAGCGTCCGCGTCCGTGGGCGGCTACCGAGCAACAGAATTACCAAACAAACCCAATTCCTCATAACGCCTTGGTTTCCAGACACTTACGGAAATCTTGGCGGGCTGATCGCGTCAGCCCCGGAGGGGCGTAGGATAGTAGCCCACGGTGGAGCCGTAAGGCGGAACCGTGGGTGGAATGGCAAAGTCGGTCCAGCCCCGGTAGGGGCGCAGGAAAACGCGGGAGGTGCCCCGCTCAACAATCTCGACAACAGATTTCTTCCAGCCGGCTTCCGGATGGGCAAAAACGTTAGCTGAAGAGTATCGGCTAACCCGCATTCTCACCACCGGCCGCCAGGAGGGGAAGCAAATGCCCGCTGTCAGGGAAGTCGGGGTGCGATCGACCGCCCCCGGATGACAAGCTAAAGCTTGTCCTCCACCTGACCGGCAAGCTTGCCGGCCGCTGCTGGAAACTAGGACCGCCAAGAGTGGCGGTCGCTACCGACAAAACCGCCGTGACCACGAATACCTGGCTCCACCGCTTTGCGGTGTTCACCGCTTTCTCGACGCTTTGTCTGATCGCGGCCGGAGCCCTGGTGACGAGCAACGATGCCGGGCTTGCGGTGCCCGATTGGCCTCTCTCCTACGGTCAGTTGATGCCGCCCATGGTGGGCGGAATCTTTTACGAACACGGCCACCGAATGGTGGCGACTTTCGTGGGCTTTCTGACGATTGTTCTCGTAGTGTGGCTCTGGCGCCGGGATCCGCGCAGATGGGTGAAAAAGCTTGGGCTCGCGGCCCTAGTGGCTGTCATCGCACAAGGGCTGTTGGGCGGAATGACCGTCCTGCTGCTGCTTCCCACAGCCATCTCCGTCATGCACGCTTGTTTGGCCCAGTTGTTCTTCTGTATGATCGTCTCTCTGGCGCTGTTTACTTCCCCGGGTTGGCGAGAGCGAGAACGGTTCCCTGCCGCGCTATCAGACAGCGAAGGTTTCGACGCCCTGGGGCGGTTGTGCTTGGCCGCGAACGTGGCCATCCTCGCGCAGTTGGCAATCGGGGCGGCTCTTCGTCACAAAGGGTTGGGCCTCGTACCGCACTTAGTGGGCGCCGCCGTCGCGGTGGCCCTCGTGGCCTGGGTGGTAGCAAGGGTGATGAAGCGGCATGCCAACCAGCCGGAGATCGTTCGCTGGACAATAACGCTGAACTCCGTGCTGATGTTGCAGCTTGTTCTCGGGGCGGCCGCTTACTGGATCCGGCAGGTGACGGTCGACGCTCCGCAGCCCTTGCCGCCCATGGTGTGGCTGACAGTAGCGCACGTAGCCGTGGGAGCTTTGGTATTAGCCGCGAGCGTGATCTTGACGATCCAAGTTTATAGCCGAGTCGCCCCCGTCGCGGCAGCACATCGGGAAAGAGTTGCTGCCACGATATGAGAATGCCTACGCCCGCTGTCCCGGCACTCGTCGCTGCCCAGTCCCCCCTGTGGGACTACCTCGAGTTGACGAAGCCGAGCGTGGTCTGGCTGATCCTGGTGTCGACGGCGGTCGGGTTTTACGTTGGCGCCGCCGAACCGGTCTCCTATCTGCTCTTGTTGCACACACTGCTGGGCACGGCGCTGCTGGCGGGAGGCGCCGGCGCTTTGAATCAATGGCTGGAACGCGAGGCCGACGGGAAGATGCGCCGCACCGAGCGGAGGCCCCTGCCGGCCGGCCGCCTGCAACCGCCGCCCGCACTCGTGTTCGGGGTCGCGATTTCGGTCGCCGGCACGCTGTACCTGGTCTGGGCGGTGAACTTGCTGAGCGCGTTGCTCGGCCTGGGGACACTGGCGAGCTACCTGTTGCTCTACACGCCTCTCAAAACCCGCACACCGCTTTCTACGCTGGTCGGTGCTTTCCCGGGAGCGATGCCGCCGCTGATCGGCTGGGCGGCCGCCGGCAACGGGGTGGGAATCGAAGCGCTGGTCCTGTTCGCCATGCTGTTCTTGTGGCAGTTCCCGCATTTCTATGCCATTGCCTGGATGTACCGCGAAGACTACGCCCGGGCGGGGATCCTGATGCTGCCGGTGGTCGAGCCGGACGGTATCTCCACTTCCCGTCAAGTGGTCTGCTACGCCGCGCTGTTGGTGCCGCTCTCCGCGGCTCCGGCCGTTCTCGGCATCGCCGGTTCCTACTACCTGGCGGGCGCGCTGGCGCTCAGTTTGGGCTACCTTTACGCCGGATGGCTGTTGGCGCGGCGGAGAACCACCGCGCAGGCCCGCCGGCTCCTGCGAGCCTCGATCGTCTATCTTCCCCTGATCTACATCCTGTTGATCATCGACAAGGCCTAGCAGCCCGTGGCAAAAGTCATGCAGGAGCGAAAATGGGGACTGCCACCAATTCGCTCCCTGTCATGACCCAAGAAAAAAAGCACTTAGCCTGAAGCGAATTGGCTGGCTGTACCTGATTTTTCGCGCCCTTCACTTCCACCACGGGCTGCTAGCCCTGACGACCTTCTCACGCACGTCGCCTCGCTACGTGGTGGGAAAGTGGGCTAACCGGCGGGTCGCCGTCGACAATCGTCACTGCGCCAGCAGAAGAGAGTTTTTCGTAAAGAACACCCCCGCTACGCAAGCCGTCATCAGACAGGCTAGTGTCGCGGCCACGAGGGACCGAAATCCAATCTGCGCCAAGATGTTCCTTTTCTCGGGAACGAGGGCTGACACGCCGCCCACAAAGATCGCCATCGAAGCTACGTGGGCAAACCCGCAAAGGGCATAAGTGGCGATGACGAAGGAGCGCGGGTGTTGCAAAAGACCGTTCTCGATACTCGACGCCAGATCCTGATAGGCCACCACCTCGGTCACAACCGTTCTTCCTCCGATAATCTGGGAAACGACATGAGCATCAGAGACCGGAACCCCTAGCAGCAGCGTCAAAGGGTAAAACGCATATCCCAGGAGTCCTTTCAGCGACCAATCCATTTCCGCGCCGATCAAAGAGTTCAGCTGGCCACCCACGCTCGTCAACCCGAGGTCGACTAAGGCGACGATCCCAAGCGTGGCGATCAGTAAAGCCACGATGCCGACGATGAGCCGAACGCCGGCATTGGCCCCGCTGATAACCGCTTCAAAGACGTTCCCCTCGTTCTCGTAATCGAGACGCACATGGCGGCCCAAGGTCTTGGGCGTTTGGGATTCGGGCAGCAAGATTTTCGACATCATCAGCGCAGCCGGCGCGGAAAGAAAGGAGGCAGAAATAAGATGTCCCGCGATGGTCGGGAATTGATCTCTCAAACTGAAAATATAGACAGCGAGAACATTGGAAGAAACGGTTGCCATCCCCGCGGTCAATACCGTGCACAACTCCGAGCGGGTCATATCCTTCAAATGCGGCTTGATGGTCAGCGCCGATTCTATGCCCACAAAAATATTGCTGGCGGCGCTCAACGACTCCGCTCCGGAGATCTTCATCAGCTTCGTAAACACATAGGCAAACCCTCTGACGATGAGAGGCATGACGCCGAAATAGTAGAAGACGGACATCAGGGCGGAAAAAAAGATGATCATGGGGAAGGCCTGGAAGGCCAAAAAGAAACCAAGGGATGTTTCGCCCGTTGCGCTCGTCGCGCCCGGCGGAAGAGCCAATCGCCCGAAAACAAATATCGACCCCGCCGCGGCGGAATCCAGGATCGTAACGACCAAGTCATTGATGAACAGGAATACTGTTGTTCCCGCCGGAACGAGAAAAAGAAAGACGGCAAAGAGCAGTTGGAAGGCAAGGCCGCCGACGATGACGTGCCGGTTCACAATCCTTCGGTTCGTGGAAAAGACCCAAGCTAAGCCCATCAAGACAAAGATGCCCAGCAGGCTGATGAAGTTATAGACTCCCATGTTCACTCGATCGCTCCTCTTTTGGAAATCGATCTCCGTCGAAAAAGGGCCTCGGATCGTCGCCGGGATCGGCGGCGACGGCCGTCCGCGGCCGCTCGAGCAGCCATAGCGGTTTGCGATTCATCGCTGAAGTCTTGGCGGGCCGGCACTGGCTAGCACATCAATACTCCCAGCTCTCGTCCAGATACATCTGCAGCAACACCGGCTGCATGAGTCGGTTGATTTCCGATCGCTTAGCCTCGAGCATCGTTTTCCCGAAGGCCAATGAACTCTTGAAAACGTCGGGTGTGAGATGGCGCAGACGGTTCGCGCCGACTCGAAAAGCGCTTATACGGGCAATCCTATTTCTAACAGAGGACACCGATTCGGCGGACTTCCAAGCCAGCACCCAACCCCAATCGCCGAAGGAGGGGACGTTGTCGTGGTAGGGAAGGGTGCGGAACCCCGCGCTCTCCACCGTTCGAAGAATGCACAGGAACGATTCCTTGGCGTGATAGGGCGACGTCGATTGCATGGCGATCATGCCTTCCTCCCCCAGCACTTTCTTGAGCTTGAAGTAGAACTCCCTACTGTAGAGCTTCACCAGCTCGACCGTATTCGGGTCGGGGAAATCGACAATGATCACATCCCACCGGCCGTCGATTTCCTCGATGAACTTGTCGGCGTCGATCGTGAACACCTCGACGCGCGCGACCTCTTCCGCGACGAGCCCGCCGTCGGGACCCCTTTGCTCCTTCCAGTAATAAACCGGCGTGGACCGCTCTTCCCCTCGCACCGCCGAAGAAACCCGCGCATGAACTCGGGCATCCAGAAGAGATCCTTGATTAAGCTCGTTCAGGATTTCGTTGTCTCTCGCCAGCTCAATCATCTGGGGATCGATGTCGACGAGAGTGACTTGCTCCGCGTCGGGATACTTCAACACCTCTCGCAAGGCGAGTCCGTCGCCACCTCCCAGAATGAGTACGCGGTTGCGGCTCTTGGCCAATTGCATCACCGGGTGCACGAGCTGTTCGTGATAAATGTGCTCGTCGAGACTCGACAGCTGCAAGTTGCCGTTGATGTAGAGGCGGTAGTCGGTCGGGTTGACGGCGGCAGTCAGAACGAGGTGCTGATACTTCGACGTTTTCGAGAAAACGATCGGGTCATCGTAAAAATGCTGTTCCAGATTCATGCTCCAGCGGCGGTTCTCGGTGTATCCGTAGGCGAGCGCCCCGGCCGTCACCGCGATGAGCGCCAGCGCCGCCGCGGGTTGCGCCACGAATCGATGTCGCATGAAATAGAGGAACGTGACCACGGCGACCGCGAAGTTCAGCCCGCCCACCAGGAAGCTGATTTCGGTGAGCGGATAGTATTTGAGCAGGAAGTAGACCCATACGAGCGCGCCCAGAAAGCTGCCGATATAGTCGGGGCTCAAGATGGCGGCAATGTTCGACTTCAGCGCCGGCGCGTAGCGGCGGTTGATGCGCAGCACCAGGGGGATCTCCAGTCCGATCAGGAACCCGATCGACAGGACGAAAAAGTACTGCACGAGCGCGAAATGGTCGCTCATCAGTCCATAGGCGGCGTACACTGCAATGGGAGCGTAACCGCCCAGTAGCGCCAGCGAAGTCTCGACAAGCAGGAATTTCTCGATCAAGCGGTCGTCGCTGATCTGGCGCTGCAGGAAACCGGCAACACCCATCATGAGCATCATCAGCGAGATGGTCACCGAGAATTGCTCGATGCTGTTTCCCAGGGTATAGGTCGCCACCGTGCTCAGCACACACTCGAACATGAACCCCGCGGCGCCGGTGAAAAACATCGACAGCGCCAGAAGGGTGGTGGCGACGCGGGGACGAATGGTGGAATCGTCGTGAGACGGAAGATCGTCGTTGTCGGCGGGCATTGCTGTTCAATCGAGAATGAGCGGCGCGCTTTCCTGATTCGCGGACCTTTGTATAGGATAGGAAACTCGGGGACGCCGCACAGAGAGAGCCGGCAGGCGGCGGGCTAGCTGATGTCCCTTACGGAAAAACCCTCTCGAAGGAAACTTCTGCAATCCGCGCTCGCGGGAAGCGGCCTGCTGGCCGCTTCGGGGGCATGCTTTCTCGCCCAAAGGGATCGCGCAGTCCAGGGATCGTTTGTCGATCGATCGCATGTCGTCGGGCATAGGATTCGCGACGGGGCCTCTTTCTCCAAACCAAAGCAAAGGATTCAGGCGCCGATTGTCGTTGTGGGCGGCGGCATAGCCGGCCTCTCGGCGGCCTGGAGGCTCGACAAGCTCGGGTTTCGGGAATTCGTCCTCCTCGAGCTCGAAAACCAAGCCGGAGGAAATTCGCGCTGGGGCGAAAGCGAAGCGGGAGACTTCCCCTGGGGCGCCCACTATATACCTGTCCCGGATAAGAAGATCCCTTTGGTGCATGAGCTTTTTGAAGAGCTGGGCGTGTTGCGCGAAGGACGATGGGACAAGCGCTATTTTTGCGCCGAACCCCAGCAACGCCTGTTCGTCGACGGACACTGGCAGCCCGAGATCGAAGCGTCCGACGACGCCCGCCGGGTTGATCGCGATCAGTTCAAGCGCTTTTGGGACCGCATGGACTACTTCCGCTCGGGGGACGAGTTCAGCATACCGATTCGATCTCCCGCCCGAACGGCGGCCCTCGACCGGACCTCCATGAAAACCTGGATGATCCGGGAAGGGTTTTTCTCGCCTTACCTGCGCTGGTATGTGGACTACGGCTGCCGGGACGACTATGGCGCCTCCTACGGAGACACCTCGGCTTGGGCGGGAATTCACTACTTTGCGGCGCGGCCCGAAGACGAACCGGGACCGCTTACCTGGCCGCAGGGCAACGGCTGGGTCGTGAAGCAACTTCTCGGCAAGCTCGGCAAATACGTGCGCACGTCCTCGGCAGTCCACCGCATCGAGCCGCATGGGCGTCGACTTCGCGTGCTGACGGAGGACAGCGAATATTTCGCCGAGGCCGTTGTTTTCGCCGCCCCGACTTTCCTGGCTCCCTACTTGATGCCGCATCGGAAAAGCGAATGGACCCCGGCGCGGCGGTTCGCCTACTCACCGTGGCTCACGGCGAATCTCGTTCTCGACGAGCTGCCGCGCGAAGGCAACATCGACCCGGCTTGGGAGAACATCATCTACGATTCCCCCGGACTCGGCTACGTCGTGCCGAACCACCCCCTATCGGCGGGCGCCGACGGCCCTGTCGTTTGGACGTATTATCGGGCGCTGACGGATGGCTCGCCCGCGGCCAATCGCGCAGCTCTTCTGGAACGTGACTGGAACTTCTGGAAAGAAGAAATCCTCGGCGATCTCGAAAGAGCGCATCCCGACATCCGGCGCTGCGTCTCGCGGATCGACATCCTGCGTCTGGGCCACGCCATGATCAGGCCGACAGTGGGCTTTTTGACTTCCCCCGAGCGCCGGCGGATGGCTGATTTCGAAGGCAACATTGTTTTCGCCAACTCCGATCTCAGCGGCGTCTCAATCTTCGAGGAAGCCCAATACCGGGGCGTTCGAGCGGCGGAACGGGCACTTCGCAGAATCGGTTACGGGCCGCTTACTTATGCCTGATGGGAGACAGCGGAGGCGGCCGCAGATGGCAAACGGCGTCATGGGGGGAAAGATCGGTTCCCTCACGGTTTAAGTCGACGGTATTAGGGCTAGCTACTTTCCGGCGCAAAAAGGAGAAACTGCGTGGTGGCTGGGTACAGTCAGCCAATTTCGCGTCCGAATGCGCCCGTAAGTGGTTGATTCTTTGAAGGCGCGAAATTGGTGACAGTCCCCGCCCCGAGCGCTACGCGTATTTTGCGCCGGAAAGTAGCTAGCCGGCTGGCCGCCTATCTGGTAGCCTTGGTTGGCTACACCGCTTTGAGAAAACTTCGGAGCAGATTGCGATGTTGAGATCCCTGCTGTTGATCATAGCTTGTGGCGGCATAGCCGCCTGTATCGCCGCCCCTATTCTCTATTTCTTCGGCCGCATCGACGTCAAGACCTACCAAGACGCTTTTTTGGCCGGCTCGCTGATCTGGTTTGTTTTTGCGGCCTGGTGGGGCACCGCAAGGAAGGACCCGGCCACCTCCTCATGAACGGGTGCGAGGCGGCTTTTCCCGCCATGTGGCGAGGCTGATCCCATTAAGCCTGTCTGGAGTCCGGCTCAGGGCGGCCGGCCCTGCCGGATCTGCTTGCCGGTGGAGCGGTAATGTCTACCGGGGAATGGTCAAGTTCACTTCGGCATCGGCCTGTTAGTAAGCGCGTAACCCAACTCGGGGACAAGCGGCGCCGGGCCTTGGGACAGGGCCTGGTCGTGAAAGGATACCAGGCGGAAGTCCTGTGTCTCCTCCTGGTAATGATCCCGTACTCGCAACCAGTCCCGCCAGCCAACGTAGTACAGGGGAAGCTGCGCCGAGGTGAGCTTAGCGCGCAACAGCTTGCCGCGAGCTTCCTCGCTCTCCTGGAAAGCCTGTCGGCGCAACAGTTCGAGCGCCTCATCGTCGGACATGTTCTTCGTGTGCAGACGAATGTCAAGGATGGCGTTGGCGATCACGCGGAGCAGATGCTTGTACCAAACCAGTTTTAACTCGTTGCTATCGGAACGGTAGCCCGCATCCATGAGCGCTTCGGTCACGTAAGTCGCCCAGCCTTCGACGTAGGAATCGTTGGCGTAGGCAACCCGCAAAAGGCGTCTCGACTCGGGTTCGATCCGGTTGGCCCACTCCAACTGCGTGTAGTGCCCGGGTATCGCCTCGTGGACGCTGAGCAGCTTCAAAGCGAACAAGTTGTATTCGCGCAGCTTGGAATTGACTCGGGAGCGGGACCAGTCGGAGGGAATCGGCGTCACCCAATAGAAAGCGCCCAATTGGGGATGCAGGGCGGGCGCCCCCATGATGCCGGCCACCGAATACACGCCCCTCATGAACTCGGGAGTTTCAACGATTTGCAGGTTTTCCCCGGACGGCAGAGGCGACAGATTGGCTTCATTCAGAAATGACCTTAGCTCGGCCAGGTCTTTCTTGATTTGGCCGATCATCTGGTCCCCGCGTCTGAGCCGGTTCTCGTCTTGCACGACGTCGAGCACGTCGGCCATCAAAGCCCGCTCCGTCGGCGGCCGCTGGTTGCCATAGATTTCTTTATGGATACCCCGCGCCACTTCGATAATATCGCTGCGCACACTCTTGAATTTCTGTTCCGCTTCCAAGAGCACGGTTTCCGGTGATTTGGTTGTCGTCAGCCGGACCTTGAACTTTTCGGCGTAAAGATCCGGGCGCAGCCGCCAGTCATAGGTATTGCGGCGCGCTAGGTCCTCCGCCAGGAAACGATCGAAGTCCCGCAACGCCCCGAGCGCCTTTTTCGAGACGGCGCTGTAGTCGGCACGCAACGAATCGGGAAGGCTGACGGGGAGAACCTTCTCCACCAGGTTGATGGTGCCTTGGTTCTCTTCCCGGGCCACATTCGTCCAAACCTCCGGCGAAGAGCGCAGGTTTTGTTTTGCTTGATCGAGGAACGCCGGGGTCTTCTCGAGCCGAGCCAGGATGTGCCGGTAACGCTCTTCCTTGGAGGCGTACTCGTGCACCAGGGGCCTGTAAAGAGCCATGCCGAGAAGTTCAACGTAGAGGGTGGGGTTGTGCTCGTGGCTGCGGATTTTTTCCAACTCGAGCAACTCGTTGTCGATGTGGTTCTCGATAACCGCGTAATCGACCCACGCATCACCGGCGAGCGCGTCGCGCTTCACCTGCTCCCGGAGATTCTTACGAAATTGCTTGTAGAAGTTAAGGCGCTTAGCGATAGCGGCCGGGGAAAAGTCGTCCAAAAGTCCGTCGAGTTTGATTTCCGTGCCGCCCTTGCCTTCTTCGTCCGCTCCCTCAATGTGCACGTGGTAGCCGACCGCGGCTGCCCGCACCGGAGACAGAGCCAGCGAATCGTAGACAAACGACGCGGTCACGCGAGCAAACACTTCGCCGGCGGGGTCTCGAGTCGCGCACGAGCTCAGCGCGCAGATAAGAGCTGCCGTCAGAGTCAGGGAAAACTTCTTCTTCACGCTAGGAATCATGGATCTCATTCTGGGTGAGGGAGTCTGGCAAGCCGATTGGGGGGCGAACCGCTTGGCACCGCAGCCTTCAGCCTTGAAACAATATCATCTTAAAGGAGCTTTCTGACGGAGGCAAGGCCTTGCCGGCCTTTTCTTGGTCCGTGGGATGATACCATGCCGCGGCAGCAGCCTCTCGAACAAGTGCACGAGCATGCTGGCGGGGCAAGCAGGACGCCCAGCTAGGTCGCCGCTTTTGACGCCATTCCTTTCTTCTGGGGTTCGGCTACCGCGGCTGTTCGCTACGCCGGCGCAAGATCGCGGGAACCTCCAAATCGTTTGGGTCGGCAGGTTGTGGGATGGCTTCCGAAGGATCCGGCTCCGCTTCGTCGAGCTCGGCAGCGATCTCGCTTGCCGCCCTTTCCGCGCCCTGATCAGCGTCGGGCGCCCCACGGCGTAGGTTGGCCGCAGCCTCTTTTAACGTCGGCCGCAACTCGGCCGCCGACGCCGCGGCGGCATCCGACATCTTCTTGCTGATTCCAAGGCTCTCGCTGCGGAAGCCGGTGGCGATCACCGTGATTTTCACCTCCTCACCCATCGCATCATTGAGGACAGCTCCAAAGATAATATTGGCTTCCGGATCCGCGGCGCGTTGAATAATCGTAGACGCTTCGTGAACCTCGTGCAGCCCCATTTTGGAAGAGCCGGTGATGTTGATGAGGATGCCTCGCGCACCTTCAATGCTGGTGTCTTGCAGCAACGGACTGGCAACGGCTTTGCGCGCGGCTTCCACCGCGGCGGCGTTGCCGCCCGTCACCGCCGTTCCCATGACAGCGTAACCCATGCCATGCATAATCGTGCGGACATCCGCGAAGTCTCGATTGATAATCCCGGGGATGGTGATAATGTCGCTGATACCCTGCACCGCCTGGCGCAGAATGTCGTCGGCGATGCGGAAGGATTCAAAGAAGCTCGTGCCGCGTTCGACAACCTCGATCAAGCGCTCGTTAGGAATCGTGACGACGGTGTCCACGGTCTCGGCCAACTCGGCGAGCCCTTTGTCGGCGATAGCCATTCGCTTGCCGCCCTCAAAAGAAAACGGCTTCGTGACCACCGCTACCGTCAGCGCGCCGAGTTCATTGGCTAACGAGGCGACGATCGGCGCGGCCCCGGTCCCCGTACCCCCCCCAAGGCCCGCCGTCACGAAGACCATGTCGGACTCTCCGAGCAGTTCGATCAGCCGCTCGGTGTCCTCGAGAGCCGCCTCGCGGCCGATGTCGGGATCGGATCCCGCGCCCCGGCCGTTCGTGAGCCGCGATCCGATCTGTAGCTTTACCTGCGCCTGCGAGACACGCAGCGCCTGCTCGTCGGTGTTGATAGCCGCGAAAGTAACCCCCTCCACGCCGGCTTCAATCATGCGATTGACAGCGTTACACCCGGCGCCGCCCACGCCAATCACCTTGATGCGAGCATTGGTGCGCGTGTCGTCATCAAAAGTGAACTTTACGCCATCGTTCCCCATGGGCTATCTCCTGGCCAAAGCCGTCGGTTCTAAGATGCCGACCAGCCGGCGTTGCGAGACGGGCACAACGCAGGCCTCGATTCCTAGCGGGCAAGCTTCGGCTATTCCCGAATCCTCCCATTTTACGTGAATCGTCATCTCGCGTTCGGTCGATCGACACCGTGCTCGTTTCACCATTACTCAAGGATGGTTTTCAGCCACTCGGTCACCCGATCCCGCCGTCTCTGCCGGTGCAACCGGAGCCGCTGCGCATAGAGAGCAAGTCCGACCGCCGTCGCCCAGCTTGGATCGTCCAGCTCGTCGGGCATGTACTCCAAGCGAGGAGGGAGTCCGATCCGAGTAGCAGCGTCGAGGACCTTTTCGGCGACATCGCAGGATCCGGCCATGCAAGCCAGAGCGCCGGTCAAAACAGCGCCGGCAATGAGCCGGCCTTCCACGCCTGCTCGACGCAGCTCCTGTCGAACCAATCCAAACGCCTCTTCCGCCCGAGCCTGAAGCACTTCGTTGAGCAGCCTTCGAGACTCCGATCGTGAAGAGCCATCGGAGACGGCGGGGACCTCGATCATCACGTTCTCAGGCGTCTGGTCGGCCAACACGCAGCCGTACTGCTCGATCAGCCGTCGAGATTCGGTGGAGGAAGTCAAGAGGATGCTGGCCACATCATTCACAAAGTGTTCGCCCCCAACCGGGATCGAGCTAGCCACGCGAAGCTGGTTCTCCAAATACGCGACCACGTCGAGAGAACCGGCGCCCATATCGACGACCGCCACCCCCATCTCTCGCTCCTGCTCCTCCAGTACCGCGTAGGCGGAAGCGAAAGGCTCAAAGAGTGTTTCCTGGACAACCAGGCCGGCCCGGTTGACCACGGCTCGGATGTTGTTGTGAGCCTGGGCGAGAGCCGAGATCACTTGGACGTGGGCGTCGAGCCTTTGCCCGGCCATCCCCAACGGATTTCTGAGTCCCGGTTGGCGATCGACAGCGAACTCGAGCGGTATCAGTTGAACGACGGTGCGATCGTCGCTCACCGCCCCATGACCCGCGTCTTTGACGATCACATCGATATGATCTTGCCGGATCTCGTTTTCGCCGGCGGGAAGGTTCAGATAAGTGTGGCTGACGTTGCTGGCGAGATGCGGCCCGCCGATCCCCACCACGGCGGCTTCGATCAACATGCCGCCGTTCTCTTCCGCCATTTGGATCGCCTTCTCCACGGAGTGCAGCACGGGGTCCTGGTCGGCGATCACCCCGCGATTCCAGCCGGCCGAAGGAGCAGAGCCGTGGCTGATAAAGCGGAGACGGGCCTGCTCTTCCAGGGCCACAAAACAGCGCGTGCAGTGGCTGCCTAAGTCGAGGCCCACCAGGTAGTCGTGTCTTTTCGGCATGGCGCTAGCGAACGGCTACCTGTCCTCGATAGCGCAGGTCGACGGCATTCACGCGGCCGTATTGTTTCTTCCAGGTTTCGATGTATCTGAGAAAGACTTCCCAGCGATGCCTGAAGAGCCGCTGTCCCATCTGCAGCTCAATGACATCTCCCTCATGGATCGTCGTCACCCGCGCGTTTCGGGGATCGCCTACGTCCACCTCCGAAACAAAGGAGCTGTATCGCGGTTCCTTGCTATCGAGATCGGCCACCAAAGACTCGAATAGGACGATGCGCTGTAAGCGGTTCGGCAAGGACATGTATTCGCTGATTCCCGTGACCACGGGAAGCGAGAACTCGGCGCCCGCGGGCGGATCGAGAAACACGCCGTGGCGATCAATCAGCCGGGGTTGAGCGCGGCGGGAGTCGGAAGCCTCCCGGGAACGAACAAAGGCAACCGGTATTCGCTCCCGGACGCGCACCCAAACCCGATCGGGCCATACCCTCAGAATAGCCGCCTGCTCGACCCAGCTGACAGCCTCGAGCTGCCGCGTACGTTCTTCCAACGGGACTTCGAGAATACTGCCTCCCAGGTCAGCTTGCAAGATCTCTTTGACGCCGCCCGCCGAGAGAAAACGAACGCCAGTCACATGCAGTCCCGCGCCGTCTTCCGCCAAGACGAAAGGAGTTCCGAAACGCAGATACGAGTCAACCGCGTAGGCTGTCGAAAGACCCAAGCCGATCGCCCCGAGCGACAGCAGAAGACCCCGTGTCCAGGGCCGCCTGACGCCCAACAAGGTCCTCTTAACAGGCACCGGCGACTTGCGGCGAAGGTAAGGGCCCCGGGGGGCGTCCTTGTCTCGTTGAGTTGCGTTTCCTCTTCGGGCCATGTTTTCGACCAGTGGCGTGCTCAGCGCGCCGCGATGACTCCAGTCGCGTGAGATTCCAGCCGGCTCACAATTTTCTCGGCAACCTGTGAAATACTGCCCGCCCCAAGGGTCAGGATAGCGTCTCCGCCGCAGGCGCCCGCGACCGCCTTTTCCGCAGCCTCCTCCAGAGAAGGAACATACTCGGCGGCGGGGTGGCCGGAGGCTCGGATTCGCTCGACGAGTTTCTCCGCGCTTACGCCAGGAATGGGCAGCTCCCCGGCCGGATAGATGTCTACGACGTGGAGCTGGTCACAGTCCCCAAAGCAGGCACCGAAATCCTTGGCAAGCAGCTGGGTGCGGCTGTAGCGGTGAGGCTGAAAAACCACGTGAATCCGCTTGAAATCACAATGGCGCGCCGCCGACAACGTGGCGGCGATCTCCGTGGGATGATGCGCATAGTCGTCGATGACGGTGATGCCGCCCCGTTCACCCCGAACCTGGAAGCGCCGTTCGACTCCGCTGAAGGATTCCAGCCCGAGGCGAATGCGATCCATCGAGATTTCCAACTCCAGGCCCACCAGCGCCGCGCCCATCGCGTTGAGGACGTTGTGCTCCCCAACGCCTCGGACGCTAAACTTGCCCAGCTCTCGCCCCCGATACGCCATCTCGAAACGGCTCCGCATGTGGCCGCATTCCACTTGGGAAGCGATCAGGTCGGCGTCGGGCGCGAATCCGTAGGTCCTTACCCGGCGGCGAATGCGAGGCAGAATCTGTCGCACGCCCGGATCGTCCATGGCCACGATCGCCGACCCATAGAAGGGAACCTTGTTGGCGAATTCGACGAAGGCGTCCTGCACGGCTTCGAACGAGCTGTAGTGGTCGAGATGTTCGCGGTCAATGGAGGTCACGACCGCCACGATCGGCGTCAGTTGAAGGAACGACCCATCGCTTTCGTCGGCTTCGACCAGCAGGAAGTCACTGTTGCCGAGGCGGGCGTTTGATCCCATCGAGGCCACGCGTCCGCCTACAACAACGGTCGGGTCTTTCTCAGCCGCGTGCAGGACGGCGGCCGCCATGGAAGCAGTGGTAGTCTTGCCGTGACTGCCGGCGATGGCGATTCCGTATTTCAAGCGCATCAGCTCGGCCAACAGCTCGCCGCGTGAGATCACGGGAATTTGCCGTTCACCGGCGGCCGCCAACTCGGGGTTATCACCCGGGATGGCCGAGCTGACAACCACGGCGTCGGCGCCCTTCACGTTTTCAGCCGCATGACCCTCGAAGATTCGCGCCCCCATGGCGGCCAGGTGATCCGTCAAGGACGATTTCTTGAGGTCGGAACCGCTGATCGCATAACCGAGGTTCAACAGGATCTCGGCAATGCCGCTCATGCCGATGCCGCCGATCCCCACGAAGTGGATGCGGCGGTGCTTGACGATGGGTTCCTTGAAGAACATTCAGTCTCTACGCCGATCTCGTCCTGGCGCCTCGAGCCGGTCCGCGATTTTCCGCGCCGCGCTGGGCATCGCCAGCCGCCGCGCGGCCCGCTCGAGCTGCCGCAGTTGGTCGGGATCCCCCACCAGGCGATCTACCTCTTCGACCAGGCGGGAACCCGTAATCTCTCGGTCTAACACGACTCGCGCGGCGCCCGCCTGCTCCACGGCCCGCGCGTTGAGAAGCTGGTGCTGGTCGGCGGCGAACGGGTACGGAACCAGAATAGAAGCCTTGCCCGCCGCGCCGGCTTCGGCGACGGCCGAGGCTCCCGCACGGCAAACCAGCAGATCCGCCTGCCCAAAGGCAGCGGGCATGTCATCAAAAAAGGCTTCCACTCGCGCACTCGCTCCTTGCGATTGGTAAGCGGAGCGGACCTTTTCATATTCGCTCAAACCGGTCTGATGGAGAAAGCGCATCTCGCCCAGCCGCCGCTGCCGAGCCCAGAGCGGGAGCGCCTCGATCAGAGCGCGATTCAGGCTGCGGCTTCCTTGGCTGCCCCCGGTAATCAGAAGCGTCATGGGCGGGCGATGCTCTTTCGGCGGCAGCCGGAAAAACTCCTCGCGGATGGGGATGCCGCTAACCTCACACCGCTTCCACGCAAAGTACGTTTCGCCACCGGGGAATCCTAGCAGCGACCAACTGGCGAACGGCCCCACGAGGCGATTGGACAGGCCTGGCCGTGCATTCGGCTCCAGGATGATGAGCGGGACGTCACGCATGAGCGCCATCAGCGCCAGCGTCCCAGCCGCATACCCTCCCAGGCTCAACACCGCGGCGGGCCTGTGTCGGTCGAGAATCGAGGCCGCCTCGACCAGACTGCCGGGCATGCGCAGGATCGTTCGCAACCTCTTTCCCAGCGAAACCCCTTTCAAAGCGTCCGTCCGCACAAACTCGATCGGGAATCCCGACTCCGGTGCCACGCGGCTTTCCAGACCCCGCCGGGTGCCCACAAAGACTGCGTGATGCCCGCGCCGGCGCAACTCGCGGGCCACTTCGAGCCCCGGAAAGACGTGCCCCCCCGTGCCGCCGGCGGCGATCAGGTAAGTTGCTCCGCGCTTCATAGCAGGCCGCCCGCCGGCACCGTTCGCCGTCGGCCCTGACAGCACCCGCGGAACCGTCGGGGCCGGGCCAGGAAGCTGTCTCAGAAAAAACTTTCCGATCACCCTGGCAACGTGGCGCACGCATTCTTGCGTGCCGTGTCGCCATTCCTGGCGACATCGAGCCGGGCTTTTGATCCCGACACTTGCGAATCCATAGTGAACTCGTCTCCGGGACAGTCCACTAGCTGGCGCGCTGGCTGACATTCAGCAAAATTCCCGAAGCTGTCAGGCAGGTAACCATCGATGTGCCGCCATAGCTGATAAAGGGCAGGGGCATACCCTTCGTCGGCAACAATGCCAGCACAACGCCTAGATTCATCATCGCCTGACAGACAATCATGGCCGTTATTCCCGTGGCCAGATAGAACCCAAAACGATCAGGTGCTCGCAGAGCGATCCACACCCCCCGCCACAGTAGGACGCCGAAAGCAAGAACGATCAGCGATCCCCCGAGAAGCCCAAATTCTTCACAGATCAGCGCGAAAATAAAATCAGTGTGCGCCGCCGGCAGAAACTTCATCTTCTGTTTTCCGTTCATCAGCCCTTGCCCGAAGAGGCCGCCGCTGCCAACCGTAATTTGGGATTGGCGAATCTGGTAGCCGATTCCCTGGGGGTCGAGATCAGGATCCATGAACGCGGCCCATCGGTTTTTCCGAAACGGCTCAACGTGGATAGCCACCGTGATCAAGATCGCCGCCAGCACGCCGGCCGCAATGAAGTAGCGGAATTTCAACCCCGCAGTCCAGAGCACCACGCCTGCGATCACAAGCAGAGAAATGGGCGTCCCCAGGTCGCGGCCCGCGAAGATAAGCCCGCACAGACAGGCCAGCATGAAACCGGCGGCCGCCAACGTACGCCATTCATGCAACCGATGGGCGCGCTTTTCCAAGAAAAAGGCAAGGAAGAGCACCAACGCCAATTTCGCCAGCTCCGAAGGCTGGATGGAAAAAATCCAGAGCCGGAGGAATCGCAGCGTCCCCGCGGTTTCACTGCCCAGCAAGACCATGCCGAGCAACGCGACCACGCTCCCGAGAGCCAAAATGATCATCTTCGGCTTCCGAAAACGGCGGTAGTCGACGTACATCAGCACGCGCATGGCCGCGATCCCGACCAGCGCGGCCGCCATCTGCTTCACGCCGAATTTGAGCGTCCCGTCCGCCCTTCCGGTGGTCGCGCTAAACACCATGATCAGGCCCACGAACACAAGAGCCAGAATCGTCGCGCAGAGAACGCGGTCGCATTTAAGTGCTCTCGGCATACTCGCCTTCCTTCCACGAACGCACTAGCTGTTTAAACAAACGGCCGCGGTGGCGGTAATTGTCAAACTGATCGAAGCTGGCGCAGGCGGGCGCCAGCAGCACCGTCTGACCCGGCGTGGCGTGGCCCTTAGCAAATTCGAGCGCCGCCTCGAGCGTTCCTAGCCGCTGGCTGGGGACGCAGCCGTCCAGTTGACGTTGAATCTTCTCCGCTGTTGAGCCAATCAGCAATACCCCGTGCGCTCTCGGAGCGAGATGATCCTTCAAACGGCGATAGTCGCCGCCCTTGTCACTCCCTCCCAAGATGACCCACAACCCTCCTTCGAAAGCCTGAATAGCCTTGCTTGCCGCTTCCACGTTGGTTGCCTTCGAATCGTTGTAATAGTCCACTCCATCGACGGTGCGGACAAACTCGAGCCGGTGCTCCACGGGACGAAAGCTGACCGCCGCCGCCGCGATATCCTCGGTCGCCACGCCCGCCAGCGAGCAAGCAGCCACCGCGGCCAGAGTATTCTCGAGATTATGCGGACCCCGAATCTGCAGTTCGGTTTCGACGACTCGACGACCGCCGAAAACGATCCAGCTCCCCTCCACCCAAGCACCGGCTGAAACAGACTGCGTGCGGCTGAACCAGCAGATCCGGCTTCCTGCCGATTCCGCAAACCGCCGGCAGTTCTCGTCGTCCGCATTGAGAACGACGTGGTCATCTTGCGTTTGTGGTCTCAGGATGTGCGCCTTGGCCGCGGCGTAGGCCTCGAAACTGTGGTGGCGATCGAGATGGTCGGGCGTGATGTTGAGGACGACGGCGATGCGGGAGCGGAAGCTCTGCATCGCTTCGAGCTGAAAACTGGAGAGTTCCAACACATTCCAACCGTCATCGGCGGAGCTGTCGACCATGGCCAGCACTGGCGTCCCGATATTGCCCCCCGTTTGGGCCTTCCAGCCGGCGGCCAGCATCATATGTCCGATTAAAGCGGTCGTGGTCGTTTTCCCGTTCGTGCCCGTGACGCCGATGACCGGGCCACGCAAAAACGATGCTGCGACCTCCAGCTCGCCGGCCACCCGCACTCCCAGCTCGCGCGCGCGGCTGAGCGCAGGCAGGTCCCAAGGGACGCCCGGCGATGGGATGATCAAATCCTGCTTGATAAAAAGCGACTCGGCGTGGCCTCCCAGATCAAGCCGGACCCCGAGATCCCGCAACTCCTGAGCCGTGGACGCCAGCTTGTGCTCCGGCAAACAGTCCGTTGCCGCCACTACAGCTCCGCGTGACACGAGAAACCGGGCGGCCGCCCTGCCGGACTCCCCGAGCCCGACGACGAGCACGCGCTGATTTTCAAGATTCATCGCAGCTTCAATGTACTGAGCGCGAATAGCGCCCAAACCAAACCGCCGATCCAAAAGCGGGCAATGATCTTCGATTCCGGCCAGCCCAGCGCCTCGAAGTGATGGTGCAAGGGGGCCATCTTGAAAATCCGCTTGCCGCGCAGTTTGAAACTGGCGACTTGCAGAATCACCGAAAGGGCCTCCAACACGAACACGCCGGCAACGAATATCAGCAGGATCTCCTGCTTGATGAGAATGGCGACCATGGCCAACGCGCCGCCTATTCCCAATGACCCGACATCTCCCATGAAGATCTCGGCCGGGTGGGCGTTGTACCAAAGGAAGGCCAGGCTGGCGCCGACCATGGAGCCGCAAAAGATCGTCAATTCCGCGGCCGCGGGAACGCGGGCGACGTCCAGATATTGGGCAAACTCTCGGTGGCCGGCGATATAGGCGAGCACGGTCAACGCACCGGCGCAAATCACCGTCAACCCGATGGCCAATCCGTCAAGGCCGTCGGTCAGGTTTACGGCATTCGAGCAGCCCACCAACACCAGGAACAGAAAAACGAAAAAGAGGATGAAGGCAAGTGGGAAGGTGTAGGGATTGCCGAGCAGCGGTTCGATCACCAGACTGGGGCGGAAATTCTTGGCGAACGGCAGCACCAGACGGGCGTCGTAATCTCCACGAGAGAAAAGCCATACCAGGCTTGAACCGATCGCTAGAGTCACCAGCACTTGCAGCAGAATCTTCCGGCCCACGGTGAGACCCAGGTTTTGACCGCGCCGGATTTTGGTGTAGTCGTCTAGAAAACCTATTCCTCCGAATCCAACCAAGCCGAACAGCGCGATCCAGATGTAAATGTTTGTCAAGTTGGCCCAAAGCAAAGTCGGCAGAACAATGGAGACCGTGATCAGCAGGCCGCCCATGGTGGGCGTCCCCGCTTTGTCATGGTGCGACACGGGTCCGTCCTCGCGAATGAACTGGCCGATTTGAAAGTCGCGAAGCTTGCGAATGAGCCAGGGGCCGAGGATCAGGCCCAGTCCGAGCGCGGTCATGCTGGCGAACGCCGTGCGAAAAGTGATGTAGCCGAAGACGCGAAAGGGGCTGAAGTACTGAAAGAGCTGTTCGTAGAAGAGGTGATAGAGCATCGAATTCAGCTTTGCCGCATTGTTCTTTTCATCAAGTCAGGAAGAAACTAACTGCTTTCTAACCCTTTCGAGCGCTCTCTCAAGCCCGACGCCGCGGGAAGCCTTGAACAGCGCGACGTCCCCCGGCTTGAGAAACGTCGCCAAGAACTCGCCCGCCTCTTCGGCGTCTTCGAAAAAATGAGCGGCCCGGCTGGGAAACCCGTGCCTCACAGCTTCGTCGGCAATCGCGCGAGCGCTGCCCTCGACCCCAACAACGGCGTCCACCTTGGCCTCCGCCAGAGCCCGGCCGACCTCGCGGTGAAGCTGGGGCGCCCGCTCGCCCAACTCCTTCATCTCACCCAGTACGGCTACCCTTCGCCGGGCTTCCGTCCTTAGCAGTACATCCAGCATGGCCAGCACGGCCTGAGGGTTCGAGTTGTAGCAGTCGTTGAATACCAAGACGTCCCCCAGCTTCTCAACTTCACCGCGCATGCTTGCCGGGGGGAGCTTTGCCAGCGCCTCAGGCAGCTCCGCGGCCTTGATGCCGAACACAGAGGCAACGGCAATCGCCGCCAGCAGATTCATGATATTGTGCCGGCCCAGCAGCGGGCTGCTGAAGCGCAGGGGCGGGGCTTCGCGGCTGCCGGCGCTGCCACCCAAACGGAAGCTTACCCCCGCGGCGCTCATACTCTCGGCCGGTTCCGCTCGAAAGTCCGCTGCGGTGTCCAGGCCAAAAGTCACAGCGCGACCCCGGTGGACCTTTGCGAACTCCCGAACCCGCTCGTCATCGGCGTTGAGAACGGCTGTTCCTTCGTCGGAGAGGCTCTCAATGAGCTCGCGTTTGGCCAGTGCAATCTCGTCGACCGAGGCAAAATTCTCCAAATGCGCAGGGTTGACATTGGTCACCACAGCGACCGTAGGGCGGGCGATTTCCGCCAGGCGCTGAATCTCGCCCCGATGGTTCATGCCCATCTCCAGCACGACGATCTCGGAGGCGTCGTCGGCCCGCAGCAGCGATAGCGGCAAGCCCAACTCATTGTTGAGATTGCCCTCGCTCTTCGACACTCGATAGCGCGTCCGAAGGGCCGCGGCGACTAGATCCTTTGTCGTCGTCTTACCATTGCTGCCCGTAACGCCGACCACCTGCCCGCCCCAGCGTCCCCGGCATCGGTGAGCCAGTCGACGCAAACTCTCCGCGGGGTCACCGACCGCGAGAACCGGGTTCACATTAAGATGCCTCTCCGCCCAACGCTCCTCGGCAACTGCCGCGGCCGCTCCTTTGTTGAGGGCCGCCTCGATGTAGTCGTGGCCATCGTGCCGTGGGCCGCGAACGGCGAAAAACAGATCTCCCGGCTGCAGGGACCGCGAGTCGATCGAGTACCCCGTCACCGGCCGATCAACAGGCACGGGCGCCGCCAGCATCCTCGCTACCTCAGACAGCTTGAGCCTCACAAATCCCTTCAGTCACCCGTTGGCCGCCTTTCCGGGACCATCGTCCAGGGCGTACCCAAGTTCTCTTAGCACCCGGCGGGCCACTTCTCGGTCGTCAAACGGCACGGCCTTCGCCCCGATCACCTGGTAGGTCTCGTGACCTTTGCCGGCCAACAGGACAATATCGCCCTCCCGAGCCTCCAGCAGCGCTTGGCGAATGGCTTTAGCCCGATCCGGCTCTACTTGAAAAGAAGCATCGACACGCTTCAGACCGGCCAAAATGTCGTCGATGATGTTCCGCGGGTCTTCGCCGCGGGGATTGTCGGATGTAACAATTACCCGGTCGCTCAGGCGAGCGGCAATTTCTCCCATGGCCGGCCGCTTCGTGCGATCGCGATCGCCGCCGCACCCGAACACAGTCACGATCCGGCCCGGCTCCCTCTGGCGGTCCAGGAGCCGGCGGGCCGCCTCGAGCAGATTGCGTAGCGCGGCGTCGGTGTGAGCATAGTCGACCACGACCGAAAACGGCTGGCCCGCGTCCACCGGTTCGAACCGCCCGGGCACGGTCGGGCAAGCCGCGATGCCCCTCCGAATGACCTCAACATCAAACTGGTAGGTCAGGCCAACCGCGATCGCGCCCAAGATATTGTGAACATTGAAGGGGCCCCGAAGCTGGGAGGAAACCTCGAAGTTCCCCGAGGGCGTCCTAGCCAGAAAGCTCAGCCCTCCAGGAAGGGCGTCCACTCGATCGGCGGAAACCGCCGCTCCCCTCGTCAAGCCGAAACTGAGCGTCTCGAATCCCGCCCGCTTGAGAAGATCCCTCCCCAGCGGATCATCTTGATTGATGACTCCGAACCGCGGCAGCGCCCCGCCGGCACCCTCGAAGAGCCGCTGTTTGGCCCGGCCATAGGTTTCCATCGTCCCGTGGAAGTCGAGGTGATCGCGCGACAGGTTCGTAAAGACGACCGTATGAAAGTCCATCCCATAGATCCGCTTCAGCTCCAGGGCGTGCGAGGAAACTTCCAAGGTGGCATGGGTTCCGCTTTGTTGCTCGAGTTCGGCCAGGAACCTCACCAGATCCAGCGATTCCGGGGTGGTATTGATTGCCTTCCAACGGCGCCGGCCCACCTTGTGTTCGATGGTTCCCAACCGAGCCGCGGTGATGCCCGCCGCCTCGAAGATGCCGTCAATGAGGTGAGCCGTGGTTGTTTTACCGTTCGTACCCGTCACGCCGGTCAACTTCACTCGCCGATCCGGGCGGCCGTAAAAACGCAATGCCGAGCGGGCCAAAGCTTCTCGACCGTGCAGCACCTGGACCCACAAGTCGCGCCACTGCCGAGGCGGCTGCCGCTCGCTTACAACCGAGGACGCACCCGCATCGAGCGCTTGCGGAACGAAATCGTGGCCGTCCGCCTTCTCGCCGGGGAAGGCAAAAAAAACGTTGCCAGCTTCGACCTTGCGGGAATCATATTCCAAACCTGAAATTGTCTTCCTCGGCACAGGCGTAACCGCCATTCCCTCGCCCAGCATCTCCGCAAGAGTCATCGCTTGCGGGCGTCTCCCGCCAAGGCAGTCACGAACTCCACGATGACCTTCTGGCCGCGAGCAACGGGGGCGCCCGCCCTCGGCCACTGCCGCCTCGCCCGGCCATGGCCGCTCCACTCGAGATGCAATCCGAGAGCAGTGGCGTGACTGACTACTTGGCGAACGGTCTGCCCTCGAAAATCCGGCACGCTGCGATCGGTGACCCTTACGGAGACACCGTTCCCCGAGGCCGGCGGCCCGCCGGTGCTCAGTGGAGAGACCGCTCCGGGCGGAGGCGTCGCCCGAGGCGCCGAACCAGGATGCTGCGTTGCGGCCACAAGGATCGCCTGACCAGCTTGCCATTCTTCGACTCGCGGGGCAGGCTGCGGCGAAATCACGTCCGCCATCTCCACCGGCGGGGGCGGCGGCTCCGGCCGCAGGGGCCCGGGAACAGGGAGCTCGGGCGGGACGTCCCGAAAGCGTAGAACCTGTGTTGCGACGCGGGGGAAGACCGGAGCTGCGACGAGACCGCCGTAGTAGTCACCGACCGGCGAGTCGAGAACAATGACAACCGTGATGGACGGCTGATTGACGGGTGCAAAGCCGACGAAGCTTGGCACATACGCCGTTTTCGAGTAGGCGCCGGTATCGGGGTCCACCTTTTGGGCGGTGCCGGTCTTGCCCGCCACCCGGTAGCCGGGAGTTCCGGCGCGGCGGCCGGTTCCATCCCGAACAGCACCTTCCATCATGGCCCGCATGGTTGCCGCGGTCTTCGGGGAGATCACGCGACGCCGTTGAGCTACTTCCCGACGCTGTTCCCGCCCGTCAGGGTGGATCATCAAATCTATGATCCGCGGCTGAACGAGCCAACCCCCGTTAGCGATTACCGATACCGCTCGCGCCAGTTGGATGGCCGTTACACCGATCTCCTGACCAATGGGGATCGAACCCATCGAATCCGCCTGCCAGTCCTCGGGCGATCGCAGAAGCCCCGCTGTTTCACCCGGAAGAGGCAACCCGGTCTTTTGACCAAAGCCAAAGCGGACTAAGTAGCGATGCAGTGTGCGGTCCCCCAGTCGCAAGCCCAGCTTCACGGTTCCCACATTGCTCGACTTCGCCAGGACCTCGGAAACGCTCAGCTCTCCAAACGGTTTGTAGTCGCGGATGCGGCGCCCCCCGACGTAGATGGCGCCCATTTCGCAATCCAGCACCTCGTCGGGGGTGGTGAGATTCTCTTCCAAAGCCGCGGCAACAGTAACGATTTTCAGGCTCGAGCCGGGTTCGAACAGCGTGCTGAGCGCAAAGTTGTTGCGGCGTTTCAGATCCTGTTGGTTCCGCACCGGCTCGTTCGGGTTGAAGGTGGGCCAGTTGGCAACCGCGAGCAGCTCGCCGTTGTGGGGGTCCATAATGACGATCGTGCCCGCCGAGGCCCGCGTTTCCTCGACCGCCCTGGCCAACTCGACCTCAGCAACCATTTGAATCCTTTGGTCGATCGTCAGTGCCAGCTGTGCGCCGGGGACAGTGTCCTCGAGCGTGATTCCCGCATAGCCGTTCCGGCGAGCGTCGTACTGCACCAGCCGTTTGCCCGGCTGACCCTGCAGAGGATCATCGAAAGTCTGCTCCAGCCCCGCCAGACCGTGGTGGTCCACGCCGACAGCTCCCAGAAGGTGCGAAGCGACCGTCCCTTGGGGGTAATACCGCTTGCTCTCCTTTTCGAAATGAATGCCGATCAGGCTCAGATTCCGCACCCGCTCGGCCTCACCGGGCTCGGCCAGCCGCTTCACAAATTGGAATTGTCGCTTCTCCAACTTGCGATACAGCAATCGGTAGTCCATCTCGAGAACGTTGGCCAGCAACCGGGCCGTAATCTCCGGATTTTGTATCCGCGACGGGAAGACCGCGATGGATTCCACCGGGGTACTGAAGGCTAGTTTTTCGCCGAACCGGTCGCTAATGACCCCGCGGTCCGCACGAATCTCGATAATTCCCTGGTGTTGATTTCTGGCCTTCTCGACGAAGCTGTCTCCCTGGTCGACCTGCAAATACCAGAGACGCACAAGCACCAGGAAGAGCCAAGCGACGGCGACTAAGGCGAAGGTGCAGAGGCGAAACGGGGGTTGGCCGCTCAGCTGCCTCCTGAGGAGCCGAAACTTGTCGATTCGGGTGGGTCGGCGAGGAATAGAACCATGATCCTTAGAGGCTGTGCCTTCCATCTCTCGCCCATCGATTTGGAGCCAACCAGGAGGAGGGTGATTGGCGGAAGCTGCCCGGCGCGATCTGCCTACCGGGTTTCGTCGTCTCGACTATGAACCAGTTCGCCGCCCTCCTCGGCGGGCGAAATCGTGCGGTTTTGCCAGTCAAAGCGGTCCGGCGGAGGTGCGCGAAAACCGCGCTCGGCCGCCAGCTTGCTCACGCGCTTCAGGTCGCTGAGCATCGCCTCGCGCACCCGAAGCTGACGATTGACCTCCAGCAACGCCTGTTTCTGTTTTTCGAAATCCTCGAGCCGGTAACCCGATTGTCGTATCCCTGAACGGGGACCGTAGGCGAGCAACACCAGACCCACCAGCAGAAACCCTAAAGCAACCACTTTGGTCCAAATCCGCTTCTCAGCGACATCCGTCCGCCGACGAACCCCGGAATTATCGATCGACTTCACATACAGGCAAACCTGCTCCATGGGGAGCGGCCTCGAAGCGGCGGAGCGGCGAGAAAGCCCGGCCCGAATGGCGCGTCCCGCGCGAACCCCATCGTAGGTAAACCCACTTGCCGGTTCCGGGTCGGCGGACTCCGAAGCAAGGGGTCGACCCCGGGACGGGCGGCCATTCGGGTCGAAAACAACGACGTTGCTGTGCTTCTCTTCCAACTCTAGGGGGGACAAATCCGCTGCCGCGAGCGCGCGCCTCGCCGGATGCAGTCCTAGTTCTGCAGTGGCCATGTTGTCGGTGTCCTCTCAGCAGCCCGCAGCTTCGCGCTTCTGCTGGAAGGATTCTGCCTGACTTCCTGCCGCGAAGGTCGGACAACATGCGGCGTCAAAACCTTGAATACGTCCCGGTCCCGCCAGCGCCGGTAAGCTACCTTGACGCAGCGATCCTCGAGCGAATGAAAGCTGATCACCACCATCCGCCCGCCTGGCGCCAAAAACGCGGGAGCTCGTTCGAGCATATTCTCCAGTTCAGCGATCTCGTCATTAACGGCGATCCGAATCGCCTGAAAGGTCTTCGTGGCCGGATGAATGCGCCGCCGATGCGATCGGGGGACGGCACGCTCCACCGCCGCCGCCAGTTGCGCGGTGCCGCGGATCGGCCGCCCCCGAACAATGGTTCTAGCGATTCTCCGGCTCCTCCTTTCCTCTCCATAACGAAAAATCAGATCGGCAAGCCGTTTCTCGTCATAGGTGTTGACGATCTGATCGGCAGTCAATCCTTGGCGCTGGTCGATTCTCATGTCCAGGGGGCCTTCCCGCTGAAAACTGAATCCCCGCTCGGGCGTCTCGAAATGGCGCCGCGACAATCCCAGATCGGCCACGATGCCCTGAAGCGGTGCGCCACCCGCCACCTTGTCGATATCGCTGTAGCTGGCCTGCGACACGCTCACCTTCTCCCCGTAGTCTCCTAGCCGCTCTCGCGCCCGCTCAACCGCTTCCCCGTCGCGGTCGATGGCGATGAGCCGGCCCGTTGTCAGCCGATTCAAGATAGCCTCGGCGTGCCCCGCCTCGCCCACCGTGCAATCCAAATAGGCGCCTCGGGCATCGATATTGAGGTAGTCGAGCGCCTCGTTCAACAGCACCGGATAATGCTGCAAGCATCACACCCCCAGGTTGGCAGCGTGGCGATAGTCTTCCGCCGTCAACCGCTTGTCTCCCGCTACTTGATCGAACCGGTCGGCGTTCAAGACCAAAATATGGTTCGACTGCCACTGCAGTTTCACCTCGCCCCTCATGCCCGCGGATTCCCGCAAAACCGCGGGCACGAGGATACGTCCTTGGTTGTCCAAGGTCTCTTCCGCCCCGTAACGGTTGGTTTGGAAAAGAAGTTTGTCTTTGACCTCTCCGTCGACATCCTTGTTCTCGGTCGACTTTTGCGATAACCTGGCCTCGACGGCCTCCCACTCGTTCATCGGGAATACCTTGGCGACTTCCCCATCCACGCTGGTGATGAAGACACTGAAATCGCTGTACTCCTGCTCGAGTCGCTGCCGGACCAAAGAAGGGAATTTGAGTCGGCCCTTGTCGTCTACTCGTCCGGTCTTGGTACCTCGGAACAGGTTCATGGCCGCACCAAGTCATGCGAAGAACGGCTTCGCTGATCCACTTTGGTCTAAACTATACCAAAATTAACCTAATTGGACCAAACTTGACCACTACAAGATTGCCCTACCACAGGCAGTCATGTCAAGGGGTAGGTTCAAGAAAATGAAGATTCATTTGGCCTAGCGGGGCTGGCTTCAGGGGGTGTACTACATCTCGTAGTCTGGAGGCTACCACGGTCGAGATATGCTGGTACGTCTGAAGGATGATTCTATCCCGCTGCTATCGCGGTTCTGACTCCTGCCCCTCAGGGTCAGCTGATCGTGAAGCCTGGCGCTTTCCGTCCTTCCAGGGGTCGTGGTGCGGAAACCGGAGGGCGCGGGACGGCAGCGTTACTTCCTTCGTATGCGACAATAGGTACCGGCTCGCTACCCGAACCGATCCCTTGCTGCGCGTGGAGAGCTTCCAATACGACCTCGCCGCGCACCCCGACCACCTGGACCGACCGCAAGGGACAGGTGACCAGCGTGTAGCACGGGGCTGGGCTGTCGTTTGGCCCAGACCCGCGGCCTTTCCCTTTGCACCAAGCAGAGCAGCAGGCGTTAGCCCGCGGGACCAGTGATATTGCGCGAGCCCGAGCGGCTGTGGTTACAATCCTACGGTCGAGCCGGGATCCGCTCGGCGAATCCGTTGGGGAGACGCCCGAGGTAAATCCACCGCGTGACCTCCAGAAAACTCAGAGGAATGCGCCGAAACACGTGGCCTTGAAACGGGGAAATGCTCCTCTGATTGGGGAAAACCGTTAGCGGTTCTTCAGGAGGGTTTCTTGCCACGCTTCTTGGTTTTTCCGGCTGACTTTTTTGTCGGAATCTTGCCCGGCTCGGAGGCGCTTCGAAGTTGTTGAAGTAGCTTGGGAGGTCTACCTCGTCGTGGCCCCGTGTGTAACGTATCGAGGGCCACAATCAGCCTGTCGATGCGCTCGAGCTCGGTTCTTAGTTCTCTGATGATCGCCGCGATGTCCATAGGTCTCCGCTGGATTCAACAAAAGATATGCCGTATTTGCGCCTTCGCGACTACGCTACAAGAGCTAATTTCGAGTTATGCAAAGACCTCGTAACGATCTTGCGGCATCCGAACTACAGCTTATCAGTCCGAACATTATGCCACAATATGCCACAAGAGGAGGGACGGCAACACACGTCGAACATCCTGGACACGCCCAGCTTGGAGAGGGAAGCCCGTCGAAACGGGCTGGCCAACCTTGAGCGGCGCGGCCGGCCGTAAAACGGCGGGTGTAAGAAAGGCAAAGCCGTGTGAACGCGGCTCGTACTGACGGGTTTCTCACCCACTTCGCCTCGCCACCTGGTGAGAAAAGCGGGCTAGGAGCTTGTCTCACAGAACGGCATTTTGGCGTTCTCACCCCAATATATCGTGGTTCTTCTGTAGCGGTTGTCCAGATAGAGCACCGAGTTTTTTCTGTGGGACAGGCTCCCAGTGCTTGGCTGCGAAAGTTCGCGGAGTCTTCCCAGCCGCGACCGTGAGGTAGTGTCCATGCGCCTCGCGGCCCACCAAAGGGATGAACACCGGATAAGCTTTCGACCGCAGTCATGGCACCCCGGTCGTGACGAGGATTTGGCCTTGTCATAACGTTCCAGGCTCAGTTTCTTGTGTCGCACAGCCTTCGGGGCGGCGAGCGCAAGCGAGCGGCCATGGGCCCCAAGACCCACCCAAGGGGATGAGGCGCGAAAAAGGGTGACAAGTCCCCGCCACGAGCCGCAAGCGTATCTTGCGACGGTAGCTAAGACTTGGGATGAGGGGATTGGTCCCAGTCGGGGCAATCGCTCGCACCCGACCCACCGTCTCGGACGCCCACTAACTAAGTCATTGATAATAAACCTGCTAGACCCACTAGCTTGACACACCGGGTATACTTGTTTTAAGCTGTCCAGAACTATAGTACTACTACGCTTAAGTGAAAAACAGTACGAGTGCTCCATTGGAAACCGTAGAAAATTGTCGGATCATTGAAGAACTGAGTTTATTGGCTGTTGGTCAGGAGATGAGATACATATGACAAAACTGTATAGTTTACTTAAAGGCTTAAAGCGCGACGAGAGAGCGCAAGACATGGTGGAGTATGCTCTGTTGGCCGGATTCATCGCAGTGGCGGCTGGAGCCCTGCTGCCAGGGATCGCGGCCGACATCAGCATCATCTTCAGCAAGATGGCCAGCATCGTCGCCAACGCGGCATTGAAGTAGGCGAAAAGTCGGCATCATCGTCGTCGGGAAGTTGGCGGAGTGGCCGACCAGGCGTGCCCCGGGAGATCACTCGGACGGCATGCTCATTTCGCCGCTCGGACGGTCCGGCTACAGGCTGGCCCCGCTCCGAAAGCTAGGTTCGCGGGCCAGCCGGCCCGCTTTTCTCACCACCAGTCCCCCGGCGATTGGGGCGAAAGGCTCGGTGGCTATGGCTCGCGGCAACGGTTTGTGTACATCGCCCGGCTTACAGTTCATAATTTATAAGGCAAGCGGGCGCGATCCGGAGAGTCCATCAACTGGCTGTGTGAAGGCTACACCGATGTGGTTGATGGGGATCTGTCGAAGTACTTCGATACGATTCCGTACGCTGAGCTGCCGCGGTGATCAATAAGCTTTCCGGTCCACGGCCCCAGGACCGATCGTGCTCAAAAGACATCGCCCGCCAGGACGTAGCAGGCCAGCGACCCCAACAATCCGGCGGACACCACGTAATACGCCATCGGCAAGATTGTTCGGCGGATCAATAGCCCTTCCCGGCCCGCTAAACCCACCGTCGCGCTCGCTGCGACAACGTTGTGAACCGTGATCATATTTCCGGCGGCGCCCCCGAGCGCCTGTAGTCCGAGGATAATCAAGTGCGGTGCGGCAATCCTGTCGGCGACTCCATATTGAAACAGGCTGAACATCAGGTCACTGACCGTATTGCTTCCAGCGACGAACGCTCCCATGGCTCCGATCATGGGAGCAAAGCAGGGCCAAGTCGAGCCTGCTATTTGGGCTACGAATTCGGCCAACACCAGGGGCATGCTGTCGAGTCCTGAGGTGTTGGTTGCCGAATCGATGAAGACGCGCACCAGTCCCACGGCGAAAAGAAGGGCCAGCGGCGCCGGGCCGGCAAGCATCCGGCAGGCGTCGAGCCACGCTTTCTTGACTTCGTGCGTCTTCATGCGATGAAGCGGCGCGGTCATGAGAGCCACCAGAAGGAACAGGGTGCCGGGAATGTAGAGCGGCTGCACCGATTGCGAGAGCGTCGTGCCGAGAATCTCCGGCCAAGTGAGGCGGATCGACATGAGCCAGCCCTTGATCGGCAGAAACGGAAGCCGCGTCAGCACCAGCAGGGCGGCTACGAGGATGTAGGGCGACCAGCCAGGGTGAGTTATTCCCGTGACCCGGCGTCATCGTAACCAACGTGACCCTGCCGAGTCGCTCAGTGGTGCGGTCTACAACAAGCGCGGGACGGCCGAGCAATGGATCAAAGAAGGCAAGCAGACGAGGCATTGGACAAGGCTGTCGTGCCATCGCTTCCGGGCGAACGAAGTACGCCTGGCCGATAACCTGGGCAACCTGTGGCGGCGGCTGGGACTGCCGCATCGAATCAAGAGCTGGTCGCTGACAAACTTGCAACACCGGTTGATGAAGACGGTCGGACGGGTCGACAGGCACGCTCGCTAGTACTGGCTGTTCTTGGCCGAGGGGCACCTGCATCGGAGGCTGTTCGGGGAGATGTTGAATCGGCTCGCGGCGACGGCCCGAAACAGCGGACGTGCGCGGGTGGCCGAGGGGCAGTGTCGGAGAGGGATCTCTCAAGAGCCCTCTGGCGCGTCAAAACCGCACAATCGGGTGGCATTCAGCGGCTCGAACGGGGCCGCCGGGAAAATTGGATGTGGAGGAGGACGAAAGCGTTGCATACGAGACGTGGTTTGGCTATACTGACTGCCCCGGGGATGGCCACAACGGAAATCCTGGCTTAGACCAACCAGGGCCGGTTTTATCCAGGGCACCCCACTCTTGTCCCAATCAGTTTTCGCGTGAGTGGTTGAGCCTCTGGTAGGTTGGGTAGCTTTCCAGAAAGCAATCCCGACCGAACCAAGGAGGCTCAACCAGGCCACGTTTCCCTAGCATCTTCTCCCAACTTCTGTTTCCGCGCCTGGAATTCGAGCAGGCCGCGCGCCGGCGTCAGGCCGACCGCCAGCGGCGCGGGTTCCCCTGCTGGGGCCAGTTCGTGGCCCTGCTGTTTTGTCAGCTCGGCCAGGCCCACTCGCTGCGCGAGATCCGCGGCGGCTTGGCCGCCACCGAAGGCAAGCTCAAGCACCTGGGCCGGTCGGCAGCGCCGAAACGCTCCACGCTTTCCCACGCCAACGGGCAGCGGCCCTGGCCGTTGTTCGAACCCGTCTTCCAGCAACTGCTCGGCAAGTGCCGCGGGCAGCTCGGGCCGGCCGCCGGCGGCCACAAGTTCGGTTTCAAAAATCGCCTGCTGAGCCTCGACGCCGGCGTCATCGACCGGTGTGTGTCGCTGTTCGACTGGGCGCAGTGGCAGCGCACCAAAGGCGCCATCAAGCTGCACCTGCGGCTGGACCACGCCGGCTATTTGCCCTCGTTCGCCGTGGTCACGACGGGCAAAACGCATGATCTGCGAGTGGCCCGCCGGCTGGAGTTCGAGCCCGGCGCGGTGCGGGTGCTCGACCGCAGCTACATCGATGACCAGTGGTTGGTCGAACTCCGCCGGCGCCAGGCGTACTTTGTGACGCGGCGGAAGGAGAACGCGGTCTATGAAGGGGTGCAGCGGCGCGTGGCGCCCCAGCGCAGTAACGTGGTCGCCGACGAAGTGATCTTTTTTCCCAGCCAGGCCGAGGCCCACAAGGAATATTTTTTCCGGCGGGTGGAGATCGACGATCCCGAGCAGGGGCGCTTAGTGTTTCTGACCAACCATCACAAGCTGGGGGCGACGACGGCGGCGGCGGTCCACAAGGATCGCCGGCAGGTGGAATTGTTCTTCCAAGCGCTGCAGCAGAACCTGCGCATGAAGACCTTTGTGGGCAGCAGCGGCAACGCCGTGCACACGCAGGTCCGGACGGCGCTGATCGCGATGCTGCTGCTGCGCTATTTGCAGTTGCGGGCGAAGTTCGGTGGGTCGTTGTCGAACCTGGCGGCGCTGCCGCGCCGGCAGTGATTCGTGCACCGCGATGCGTGGCAGTGGCTGGATGAACCGTTCGAGCCACCACCGGGGTTGCCCGAGACGGCGATGAAGCAGTTGGCGCTACCGTTGGCGGCGCGGGGTTGCTGGGGACAGCAGCTGGTCCAGTAGCGAAGGAGAAACCCTACGGGAGGGCATTCGCAAAGAGCCAATTAGGACAGCAACAGCGCTCCGACCCCGATCGGCGAGGGGTGTTACAACGGCCAACCTGGCTTTCAGAAGGGGCGTGGCGGAGGAGTTATGTCTTCTGTTTTCAACAGCGCCCGGTCCCGGATTTGGCTAATTGGGACAGCAGTGGGCTTACACCATAGCGGGCATTGATGTGCATAAGAAGGTCTTGGTGGTCGTGGTCGCCGACATCACGGCCGAGACGTGGGAGTTTGAGGGCAAGCGTTTCGGAACACCCGCGTACAAGCGTGATTTTCGACGGAGCGGTCAATCACACGATGGTTGTTGCGGGGTTTGGCCTGTCACTAGCGTTCCAAGGCTGAGTTCCTTGCTTTCGCACACCCTCGCCACGCGCGAATCGGAGCCGCGAGCGCCGGTTTCAAGCCGAACATGCGATCCCGCGAGCAGGCACGCTGACGAACTCACCAGGCCTAAATAAGTGGGTAGGTCTCGTAAAGAGGGATGATCGAGGGTTACTTGCCGAAATACGCGGCGTTCCTCGGAGTGTACTCGTCCCACTTTTCGGGAAGGTCATCGAGGGCAAAGATCGCTGTCACCGGGCAGACGGGGACGCAGGCGCCGCAGTCGATGCACTCATCGGGTTCGATGTAGAGCATTTCTTCCTTTTCAAAATCCTCCTCGTCCGCTTTCGGATGGATGCAATCGACCGGACAGGCATCCACACAGGCCGTGTCCTTCGTCCCGATGCAAGGTTCTGCGATGACGTACGCCATAGTCGTTGATGTCCCCTTCTCAGAAGATCTGATCGGCCAAAATCACCCCTTCATAAGCTTCTTCGTCGCCGCGACGATCAGGCCATTGACGCTCCGGTGTGCGCCCAGGCTTAGTGGGCCGCCGCCCGTGAATCTGTACCGATTGGTAAAGATTACACCCTTTGCAGCATACCAACACTAGTTTCAGTTTGTCAAGGCTCTTGCCGACGCCGGTCCCAACGGCAACAACCACCGCTCGGAGAAAACAGGCTCTGCAAACAGCAAGAAGCGAATTATATCATAGCCTGCGGCGGGCTAAGCTTGGGGCGGGCGGGCGCGGTGTCGGCGCGTGAGGGCACGGGTGCCGCGGCATGTCGCGCCCGTACAAACAAACGCGATCGTCGATCCGCCTTGTGAATGCGTGCTGATCTGGGGAAGGCCGAGCCTGTCGCTATATTTTGCGAAACTCAATTGGGGTGAACCCCTCCGCTGAGACAGTCGTGATAGCGACACTCGCCGTTCAATGGTTTTTCCTTCTCCCCATAGCCTCTTCTGTTCTAGCATGGTCCTCGGCTGGTGAAGCGGAGGCGGGCTCTGGTGGAGACCAACCCGCCGAGGAATAGCCGGCCGGAGACTCATCGAAACGATGGTCCGGGGAGCCGGCTGCGGTCGGCTTCTCGTTCAGCAACCCCTTCCCCTCGGATCGATAGATCTCCTGCTGCCTAAAAAAACTCATCGTCGCTCCGGCGCAAGCTGCCTTCGTCCCGGCGGCCCGCTCGAACTCCTCGGGGGGCCGATAGCCCAGCGCCGAATGCAGGCGGCAGCGGTTGTAGTAGCGCTCGATGAAGTCTTCGATGTTCGCGCGCAGGTGATCGAGATCCTGATAATCGTTGGCGTAGATCTCCTCCCGCTTGAGCGTCTTGATGAAGCTCTCACAACTGGCATTGTCGTAAGGGTTCGCCGGCCGACTCATGCTGGGGATCGCTTGGCGCCGGCGCAAGCTCCTCACGTAGGCGCCGCAAGCGTACTGCACACCGCGATCGGAGTGATGGACCAGGCCGGGCGGCGGTTGCCGTTCGGCCATCGCCTGCTCCAGTGCCGCCAGCGGCAAGCGGGCGGCCAGCGTTCTCTCCAGCGCCCAGCCCACCACCTTCCGCGAGTAGGCGTCCAAGACCACGGCCAGATAAACGAACTCGGCCTTCAGCCGGATGTAGGTGATGTCGGCCACCCACAGCTGATTGATCCCGGTCAGCTTGATGCGGGCGGCTAGGTGGAGGTAAACCTCCAGCGGATGATCGGCCTCCGTGGTGGCCACAAATGCCCGGGGTTGGACCCCGAGCAAGCCGTCCTGGCGCATGATCCGCGCCACGCGCTTGTGGTTCACCACCATCCCCCGCCGGCGGAGTTCCGCCGCGACCCTGCGGTAGCCATAGCGTCGCCGATGTTCGAGGGCAACCTCCTGGATCGCCGACCGCACTTCCATGTCTTCTTCCCTCGGCATCTGCTCTTTGAATGACCGATAGAAACCCGTCCGGCTCACTGGGGCCAGCCGGCACATCCGCTCGACACTCAGTCTGCCTTGCATCGGCATCAACTCCCGGATTTGGTCGTAGACGCCTTCTCGCCACAGCTGCCGCTGCCGTGGCGTCGAGCCCCGATTTTTTCGAAGGCGCCTTTGAAAAAATCCACTTCCAGCGTCTTATCCCCCAACAGACGCTGCAACGCGCGGATCTCCTGGCGCAGCTCCCGCTCGCGGGAGGCGGCTGGCGGACCTGGCCCCTCCTCCGTCGGCTCCATCCGATTTCGCCACCTGTACAGCAGCCCTCGGTGCATCCCCAGCTCCTTCGACAGCGCTGTCACGCTCGCGCAGCTTTTCAGCCGCTCCAGTGCCATCCTGCGGTATTCTTCGGGAAACTTGTAAACTCGTCTCTTGCCCACTCGCAGTTCCTTTCCCGGCTAAAGTGTCGCTATCACGACTGTCTCATTTTTGGGGTTCACTCCAGCACGCAAGAAAGCGTGCGCCACGTCGCCAGGACGATCGGAATCGAGGGTATGCTCAACTTCCGGCGCAGTTTGTTCGGAATGTATCGAAGCGGGTCGAAGCGCAAGTCGGGGGGATCTATTCTTATCACCGGCAAGTCAATGGAATCTCAACGGGCAGCCGATCCCACTGCTGTTCGTGAAAGGAGTGTAACCACCGGAGCGAGGCCGGAGTTATAACCGAAAGTTGTGGATGAGGGCGTAGGGAAGGGCGGCGTATCCTAGCGGTTGAATTCAGTGTTTGACCGCTTCCCAGAAAGGAATGAAAGGATACGCCATGAGAGAGTTTGAAGCGATTTCCGAAGAGAGTCAAGTAGGCCCAAAGGTGGTCTCGGTCAGCGAGCTTAGCGAACTGGACGAGGTGCTGCGGCACGGAGCACGGCGCATGTTGGTCCAAGCCGTCGAGGCCGAAGCCGCCGCCTACGTCGACGCGCATCGCGACGAAATCGACGACCAGGGGCGGCGATTGGTGGTGCGCAACGGCTGCGCCAACGAACGCACCCTCGTCAGCGGTGTCGGAACCCTGAAAGTACGCGCCCCGCGAGTCAACGATCGCCGTGTCGATGAAGACGGCAACAAGTTTCGATTCACGTCCGAGATTCTGCCGCCCTACCTGCGGCGCACCAAAAGCGTCGAAGAGCTGATCCCCTGGCTGTATCTGAAAGGCATCTCGACGGGTGACTTTTCAGATGCGCTGAAAGCCCTGCTCGGACCCGCCGCGCCGGGCTTGTCAGCGACCACGGTGGTGCGTCTCAAGCAAGTCTGGCGCGAGGAATACGAGACCTGGTCGAAGCGCTCGCTCGAGGGTCAACGCTTCGTCTACCTGTGGGCGGACGGCATCTACTCGAACATCCGTTTGGACGATGAACGGCAGTGTTTATTGGGTGTTATCGGTGCCTTGGCCGACGGCCGCAAGCAACTGTTGGCGGTGCATGACGGCTTTCGCGAAAGCGAGTTGTCCTGGACGGAGTTGCTCGAAGACTGGAAGCGGCGCGGCCTGGAGGTTCCGCCGAAGTTGGCGGTGGGCGACGGCAGTTTGGGCTTTTGGGCGGCGCTGCAGAAGGTGTATCCGACGACGCGCGAACAACGCTGTTGGGTGCACAAGACGGCGAACGTGCTCGACAAGTTGCCCAAGAGTATGCAGGGCAAAGCCAAGAGCGCGCTACACAACATTTATCTGGCCGAGAGCCGAACAGCGGCGGAGGGGGCGATGGATCACTTCGCCGGCCTCTACGAGGTGAAGTATCCCAAGGCCGTTGCGTGCCTCGAAAAGGACCGCGAGGTCGTATTGACGTTTTACGACTTCCCGGCCGAGCACTGGGGGCATCTGCGAACGACGAATCCGATCGAGTCAACGTTCGCGACGGTGCGCCTGAGGCAACGCAGGACGAAGGGCTGCGGCAGCCGCGAAGCCTCGCTGACGATGGTGTTCATGTTGGCCCGTCAAGCGGAGGCTCGCTGGCGCAGACTCAACGGCTCGGAGCTGATTGTCCACGTCTTAGAAGGAAAGAAATTCAAGGATGGAGTGATGGTTCCACAACGCGCCGCCTGACCCGCCCCGTCCACAACATTTGACAATAACTCGCGAGGGCCGTCGAGCACCCTATTGTAAAATAACGTTGTGGATGAAGAGCAGGAATCCCCCAAAGTCAAGGTAAGCGATCGGCGGCGGTTCTCGGCCGAAGGCGAGCCCCTCGAGGAGACGGACGCCGATCCCGTGCAGCAAGCCGCGGAGGGGTCTTCCACGGCGGACGAGGCCTCGGTGCCGGAGCCCCCTCCGCCGGAGTCCGCGGAGGCCGACACGACGGCGTCCGAAGGCAGGGGCACACCCCCGCTTCCCCCGGCGAGCTTCGAGACTTTGGTTTTGTCGTTCGGCATGCAGGCCCAGTTTGAGCTGGGTTTCGGGGGTCAAGCCGATCAGGAGCCCCCCAATCTCGATGTGGCGCGCCACTCGATCGACATGTTAGGGGTTTTGAAAGAAAAGACCAAGGGCAACCTGTCGCTGAGCGAAGACCGGCTGCTGGAAAACACCTTGACCGAGCTACGTTTCCGCTACGTGCAAGTCGTTGGGGAAATCAACAAACAAGCCAAGGTGTAAATTGCGAGCAGGGAGTCGCTGGGCCTTGGAGGCGGCTTGCGCGGCGGCGGGAAAATGGGGACTGCCACCAATTCGCCCTCCGTCATGGCCCTAGAAAAAAACACTTAGCGTGAAGCGAATTGGCTGGCTGTACCCGATTTTTCACCTGTCGGCCTGACGGCGGAAATCATGCCCGATCGCGGTCCCATCTCTATCACAGTCCTCGGATCGGGTACGAGCGTCGGCGTGCCGACGATCGGCTGTTCCTGCGCGGTTTGCCGCTCTGACGATCCGCGCGACAAACGACTGCGCCCTTCGATCGTGATCCATCTTCGAGACGGTGAACATGAACGGAATGTGTTGATCGACACGACACCGGACTTCCGGCAACAGGCCCTCCGGGCAGGGTTCAAAACCCTGGACGCCATCCTCTACACGCACTCGCATGCTGACCACATCATGGGCCTCGATGACATCCGGCCGTTCAATTACGGGCGTGCCGAGCGGATACCGGTCTACGCCACCCTAGATACTCAGCAAAACTTGCAGAGAATCTTCCCCTATGCCTTTGAGGGAGAAGCACTGCACCCGGGCGGGAAACCTCGCGTTGAGGCCCGCCCGATCCACCACGGCCCGATCGAGTTGTTCGGAGTTTCTTTCTTTCCGGTTCCCCTTATCCACGGACCTAAGAAGAGCACCGGATTCCGCTTCGGCCAGGCGGCCTATTTGACCGACCATAGCAACATTCCCGCAAGCTCGGTAGAGTTGCTTCGCGATCTCGACGTCCTTTTCCTCGACGCCTTGCGGCGCGAGCCCCACCCGATGCACACCACCTTGGACCGAGCGCTAGCCTGGGTGGAGGAGCTGCAACCGAAGCGCGCCTATTTCACCCACATCTGCCACGATCTGCCGCACGCGGAAACCTGCGCCGGTCTGCCGCCAAACGTCGAGCTCGCCTATGACGAGCTGCGCATCGAGCTGCCGGGGACTGACTCATGATCGCGACGTATTGGAAACTGGACGACGTTCCCGCCGACTTCGGCCCCTCCGTAGCCACTATCGGCAACTTTGACGGTGTCCATCTCGGGCATCAGAAGATTCTCGCAGCCACTCGTGATAAGGCAAAGAAAAATGTCTGGCAGTCAGTCGCAGTCACATTTGACCCGCACCCGACAAGGATTGTTGCGCCCGAGCGGGCGCCGGCGCTTCTGACACAGCCGGCCCGACGCGTGCCGTTGTTTGAGGATCACGGGATCGAGACCGCTGTCATCCTCCCCTTTACCCCGGAGATGGCGCGACTCAGTCCCGAAGAGTTCGTTCAGCAAGTCTTGGTGGATACACTGCGGGCTAAGGCAGTCGTGGTGGGAGAAAGTTTTCGGTTCGGTCACGGCCAAGCCGGGAACACCCAGGTGCTAAAGCAGCTGGCCCAAAAGCTCGGCTTTGAAGTCGAAACGGTGGAAGCGGTGGTTGTCGCAGGCTCCGCGGTTAGCAGCTCCCGGGTCCGCGACCTGGTGCGCCAGGGGCGAGTCGATCAAGCCCGCCGCCTATTAGGGCGTCCGTTCGGCTTCGAAGGGCGCGTCGTCCGCGGCCGCAGGGTGGGGTCAAAGAAAACCGTGCCCACCCTGAACCTGGTACCGGATACGGATTTGGCGCCGGCCGACGGCGTCTACATCACGTCGAGCTGTGAACCTGACTCGGGACGCCGTTGGGAGTCGGTCACGAATATAGGTTTCCGCCCGACCTTCGACGGGACCGAGCACGCAATCGAGACGTTCTTGCTCTCGGAGTTCGACGGCCAGGCCCCCGAGAGGCTCGAAGTGGCCTTTTACGACCGATTGCGGGATGAAAAGCGTTTCGCGTCCGTGGAGGAGCTGCGAGAGCAGATCCTGGCCGACGCCGCCCGTGCCGAGCGTTTCTTTCGTCGCCTGGAGGCAGAGGGTCAGAACATGCCAGTTTCCGGCTCGAATTGATTGCCTGGCCCGGAGCGGCATCATCTCCACCGCACGGCCTTAGCTATCAGGTATTACTCCAGGAGTTGTAATGTGTCGTAAGAGAAAACCCTTAGGAGAAAATGTGCCCAACGTACTACATCGAATTGTATCCAGCGGCCCATTGTCTGGCTAAAGCTTTTGGCCCGCATTTCCAATTTGATTCAGGCCTCCCGACCTTCCAGCGGCCTTCAGCGTCTTTATTCATAGGGGCTAGAGCCCGATGAGGACGCCATGGAGGCCAACACCCAATGGGTGAAAAACAAACCAAGCCATTCCAGCTAACTTTCAATGGACTTCTCAAAGTCGATTTCCAGGGATCGCACGTCACTGCCGACGGTGGCCTGATTTTGGTTCGCGAACTGGACGAACGGCTCGGTCTCGGAGAACTGATTGACGAGCATCTCAGCGACTCCCGGCACGGCACAAACAAGCAGTTCACGCTCGCTGATCTGTTGCGGCAGTCGATCTACAGCCGCTTGGCAGGCTACGAGGACGTCAACGACGCCGTCCGCGTGGCGGCTGACCCGACGTTTCGCTTGATCGGCTCGCAGAAGATCTGGGATCGCGGTGCGGCCTTGACCTCGACGCTGCACGGCTTCGAGACGGAGATGCTGGCGAGCGAAGAGAACCTGCTGGGGCTGATGGCGCTGAACCGAGAGCTGGTCGGGCAAGCGGAGGCGTTCGACGACTCCGCGCGGGTCGTTCTGGACATGGACTCCACCGAGAGTCCGGTCCATGGCCAACAGGAAGGCAGCGCCTACAACGGACACTTCGAGTCGGTCTGCTACCACCCGTTGCTTTTGTTCAACGGTCATGGTGATTGCCTCGCTGCCAAGCTGCGTCCCGGCAACGTGCACAGCGCCGAGGACTGGGATGAGCTATTGTTGCCGGAGATCGAGCGCCAACTGGCCGAAGGCAAACAGGTCACCTTTCGCGCCGATGCCGCCTTCGCCAAGCCCGAGATCTACGAAGCACTGGAGGAGCGCGGCGCGGACTACGCCATCCGCATTCCGGCCAACAGGAGCTTGGAGTTAGAGATCGAAGACATCCTGTTTCGTCCGCCGGGGAGGCCCGGCCGCAAGCCGCTAGTGCGCTACAAGAGCTTTCGCTATCAGGCGGAGAGCTGGAAGAAGCCGAGACGAGTTGTCGCCAAGGTCGAGCACCACCAGGGCGAGCTGTTCGCGCGCGTCGGTTTTATCGTGACGAACATGAGCTTGCCAAGCCGGTCGGTGGTGCGTTTCTACAACCAGCGCGGCACGGCGGAGCAGTGGATCAAAGAAGGTAAGCAAGCGACGCACTGGACGCGGCTGTCGTGCCATCGCTTCCGGGCGAACGAGGTGCGCTTGCAGTGAAGCGTGCTGGCCTACAACCTGGGCAATCTCTGGCGGCGGCTCGGGCTGCCGCAGCGAATCAAGAACTGGTCGCTGACGAGCTTGCAGCACCGGCTGATGAAGACGGGCGGACGGCTAATGAAACACGCGCGGTATGACTGGCTCTTGTTCGCGGAGGGACATCTGAACCGGCGGCTGTTTGGCGACATGCTGCGGAAGATCTGGGCGCTGCCTGTGCCGGGCGGGTAGCACCGCACTTGGCGAATGCGAAATCTGTGTACTGAGGACGGAAGCTCGGAGGGGTGTCTGCGAAATTGACTTCGCAGCGACGGATCAGCCCCCATGAGGGGCAAGAAGGGGGCTCGATCGGTTCCGCCTCAGCCGCCGCCTCTTTCGGGTGGAGAAATGGTTCCGCTTCGCCGGGTGAGGGTGTAGACTCGTGCCGTCAGAGGAGCCAAATCGGAAATCCTGGATAGAACAAGGATGCGGGCGTATGGACGCGTTCCTCACTCCGAGAAGCGCCGGACTCTCCTCCTGTCTCTCCAGACAACGACCCCGAAAGATTAACCCTGAGTAATGAGGAAAGTGCCTTGTTAAGCCCGAACGTTCCTCCCACTTCCGCTGCAGCTGAGCTGGATTCGGCCTCCGTCTCGACGACCTTGGTGACGGTGGCAATACCGCCCTGGAGCATGGCGACAAGATCGAACACGACCCGCTGGTTGAGATAGACAGGAACGATGAGGTCAAGCTCGTTGTTCATTTTGCCTCGTTGAGCACTCTAACGTTCGCGAATGAGCCGCGTGCAGTCTGATGCATCGCGCGGCGGCTCCATTCGATGGTTAGATGGTTAAGTCGCCGGTGGCGGAAGGGCGAGAACGTCAAGATCATTCGACACAAAGGACCCCGGAACATTCCGTACAATCGGCACCATCTGTTGGTCAGCCATCTGAAGGATGGCCTGGTTCTTAAGGTCCTTCACCTTGCTAACCACCGCCTCGTCGGACGCGTGTTCGATCAGCTCATCAAGAAACGATAACTGAGACCGTAGTTCACTGCGCCACACTTCGTATGTCTGTTGGATGTTTTCAACCCGCAGTTTCTCTTGCTCCGCACGAATCTGAGCGGCAACGTCGTTACGGGTGGCCTCTGATATTTGAGCGTTGGCCTCCGCGGTCTGGGCATTGGCGAGCTGCTCTGCCAGCCTTGCGCTAGCTCCAGTCTCGAATAGCGAGCCGAGGTATTTCAGGGCTGATTGACTGCCCGACTTCATCGACATCCAAATTGAACCGCTCTCTATGCAAGAGACTTGAAGTGCCAGATTATCAGGAACCCCTGAGTCGTCTTCAATGACCTCCTGGACCTCGCTCGCGGACAGCCCGTCAACTTGCACTTCCCCGCTGGCAACAAGAGCGACATTGACACGCTGACTTCGAATGGTTTTCTCGAACCGGTGCATGGCAAACGGCGTTTCGACTGGGTAGATTTCGACGGATAATGCAGACGGATCGTCTTTTGTCTTCGATGAATAGCGAAACGGTTCCTCCGGCTCGGTACTAGCCTCCTCACCCGTGTGCCGGTCCTCTCGTTCACTGAATATCTGCTGGAAAATCGCGCGGCCTAGTAACACTTCATGGACGCCTTGATCAACCACCAGAGCGGAAATCTTCGGTAGCTGGATCTTACCAATCTGCAAACCAACTTCCACCGACGGCACAGACATTGACATGCCCCCGGACAGCTGTAGTCTTCTGTAGCCTGTGTGGGTCAGGTGGGGAATCTTGGCACGTAACTCTTTCGTGATGAGAACACTTTCGTGCCATGTGTCAATTCCGGGATCGTGAGCCGCAAACTTCTTGAATGGCACGACTGGGTCAAACACCCACACTCGCGCGTCAAACTCTTTCATCTCTCTGCCTCGTCTCGTGTTCGTCCATCTAACTCTTGTTTAGGCTGACCTGGATAAAACGGGTTCTGGTCGGCCTAAGACGAAGTCGCCGACGCCAAACCGGGCGGCAACCACTTTGTTTGTAATGGCTTCCGTAGTGTTCCATAACTTCCCTCGCGGTCTTAGGCCGACCGGTCGGTCCGGGTAATCCCACCGCTCTCGCTGGAGACGGCTTTGCGCAAGCTGCCCGGGTGCCTGCGGACCCCAGGACGGCCGCAAGTCAGCAAGTGGGCGTAGACCATGGTGGTCTTGACGTCCTGGCGCCTTTGTTACGACGCTTGGCCTCCAAGAGACCCTCGCCCTTCCGATGGGACTGGATCAATTATGGCAGATAGATCTTCCCTTTTAGGGGGCTCCCAGCAGAACCCGAGCTACGATGACACGATTCGATCGACAATACCGCGAATTGGAGGGAGGCGCCGCATTACTCAAGCGATAGCGTCGCTCGCGCTATGGGCTGTGTCGCCGCTTCGGGCGAAGGACCGGCAGGATTGCCGGTCTCTACCAAATCGGCTGCGCTCACCGTGTCGCCCACGACCGCCAGTACATGAGTGTTCCAACACTATTGGGCAGGCACAGTGGCCTGCCCCTACGCGCTCCTCGTGAAGAATGCGGGCTACCCGGGCGACCCTGGCGTTCGACAATCCTGTGCCAGCTTGAAAGCTGATGCACCTAGCACTAACAGCCCGTGGGTAGAAGTGAAGGTCGCGAAAAATCGGGTACAGCCAGCCAATTCGCTTCACGCTAAGTGCTTTTGTTCTAGCGCATGACGGGGGGCGAATTGGTGGCAGTCCCCATTTTTCGCTCCTGCACGACTTTGGCCATAGGCTGCTAGCGTCCGCCAATCGTGTGCTAGCTTGAAAGCTAGTGCATGTAGGACTAACTGCTAACGCTTTTGTGATCCCGTTTCGCTCGATCGCGCTGGTGCTGTTTTCCATGGCTTTGGCGGTAGGGGCACAACCGGCGGCCCCAGAGGGGAAAACCGCTGAAGAGAAGTTGCTCGGCGCGCCTTGCCGGAGTCCCCGTCAGCTCAGCCGCCAGACAATGGCTGCTACGCGCGAGATCAACCGCAAGGAGGACGAGGCCATGAAGCGCGGCGACTCCCAGACGGCTGTCGCCATGCGCAAGGAGTTGATTCGCAACCACTGCCACGGTCAATACCTATGGTTCTATTTGGCCGAGTTGTATGTGGAACTCGGCCAAAACGGCGACGCCATCGCGATCCTCGAATACCTCTACGGCAAGAAGAACAACGAGGTGGATCGGCGGCTGCGGACCAAAGGCAACGCGCTACATCCGTTAGCAGAGTCTCAGGAATTCCAACACTCGTCGCTCACTCAAAAGCTTGCCGCGGACCACGAGCAGACGGCCCGGCGTAAAGAGGCATTCCAAAGGAAACTCGCGGCTTTGCCGGCGGAAGGGAAGCCTCCGGCCGACTACGTCGCCAAGAACGCCTGCCCGTTCGAGTGCTGCAAGTTCGGTACCTGGGATGTCCGCGCCGACACGGCGCTTTACGAGAAGCCGAATGGCGAGACCGTCCTAGGCCGTGTCGCGAAAGGGGATCAGGTCGAAGGACTGACCGGCGAGGTACATATCCGGCCGATTCCCATAGCCGTGCGACAGCCGCCTGCCTACTCGAAGGTCCCAACCGCCGGCTCGATCGTCTTTCTGCTGGATTCCCTGGGCGAGGGCATTGGGCGCGTGTGGGATGAGGGCAAAATCCTGGAGCTCGATGTTTCCGGAAACATCCATGACCATTGCCCGTTCCCGGACAAGCGCTGTTGGGGAGAATATCTCAATCCCGTCAACGAGGCCGAGCGTTGGGGTGTCTGGTGGGTCAAACTCAAAACACAAGAGGGCATCGTCGGCTGGACGAAAGACACCGAGAACTTCGGCAGCAAGAGCAGCTGCGGGTGAGCGGAGACGATCTCCGCCTGTGGCGGCCACAATCGAACGCTGCATTTGAATTGGCGTCCGCCGTCCGCTAAAATGGCAGTAGCAGCCCGCGAAAAATCGGGTACAGCCAGCCAATTCGCTTCAGGCTAGGCACTTGTTTCTAGGGCCATGATGGGGGCGAATTGGTGGCAGTCCCCATTTTTCGCTATAGATTCGGAAATGTGGGGCTCGAAAGCCCGGCACAGCACGCTGAAAGCGTGCGCCACGTCGCTTTCGATGTCGACATTTCCGAATCTATAGTGAACTCGTCTCCAGGAGAACTCGCCTGATATGCCCATCTTCGAATACCAATGCTTCGATTGCGGGACCAAGTTTGAAGAGCTCGTACTGAGCCGCCGGGAACAATCCGAGAATTCCACCGCTTGTTCGGACTGCGGAAGCTCGGCCGTCGAGCGCCTGCTGTCGACGTTCGCGGCCCACACTTCGTCGGACGCAGACACTTGCTTCAACAAAGCCGAGGGTATCTGCCAAGCCGGCGGCGGAAACATGCCCTGCGGCCACGCCTGACCGCGTTTCAACGCTAGGCCGCTTCGCTCCGCCAGTCACCGACGGCAAGGTCTCGTGTTTCAGCAGCTTCAGCGCTCGCGTCGGGGTCCTGTTGGAGGTGAGCAATGAAGAATACCGTCGCAGAGCTATACCTGACCGACGTGGCGGGGCAGTTTCGCGACCTGAAAAGACTCGCCGAGAGGGCCATCGCGCAACTGAGCGATGACCAACTCTTCACAGCTATCGATGAAGAAGCCAACAGCATCGCCCCGTTGATGAAACATGTCGGCGGGAACCTGCGCTCACGCTTCACGGACTTTTTGACCTCAGACGGCGAAAAGCCTGACCGCCATCGGGACACGGAATTCGAGGTGAGGGACGAAACCAAGACCACGATCGTCAAGCGCTGGGAAGAAGGCTGGCGGTGCCTTTTCGACGCTCTCGAGAGCCTCGCCGACGACGATCTCGCGAAGACCGTCTTCATTCGGGAAGAAGCGCATTCCGTCGTCAAAGCGATCAACCGCGGCCTGACGCATTCCGCCGCTCACGTCGGCCAGATCGTTCTCCTGGCCAAGCACCTACGCGGCAGCGACTGGGAATCACTGAGCATCCCGCGAGGCAAATCCGAAGAGTTTAACGCCAGAATGCGGCAGAAACGTGCGGCCTTGTGACTAGTCCGCATTTCTCGCCAGCCGACGGTCGGAGCACGCGATAGGCCCGCCATTACTTCGTGGCGCTTGCTCGTCGTGCATTCTCACGCACTTCGCCTCGCCAGCTGGTGAGAAGAGGGGGCTGACGCCCGTGAAGGAAAAGCCCTGCCTTCGATACACTGAGTCCAGTGAAGATTCTGGTTTCAGCCGGGGAGGCTTCGGGCGACCGCTATAGCGCCCAGCTTGTAGAGCAGCTGCGCGAGCGATTGCCCCAGGCTGAGTTCTTCGGCTGCGCCGGTCAGCGACTGCGGGAAGCGGGCGTGCGGCCCGTGATACGGGCCGAGGAGCTGGCTGTAGTGGGCATCTTCGAGGTGGCGCGGGACATTCCCCGCATCTACGGGCAGTTTCGGCGGCTGGCGGCCGCTGCCGTCGCGGAGAAGCCGGCCCTGGCCGTCCTCACCGACTCACCCGACTTCAACCTGCGGCTGGCGAAGAAACTCCGGCGCGCGGGAATTCCCGTGGTCTACTACGTCGCGCCGCAGGTTTGGGCCTGGCGCCGGAGACGAGTGCGTTTACTCCGAGAATTTGTCGATCATCTGCTTTGCATATTCCCTTTCGAGGAGGAATTCTTCCGCCGCCACGGCGTGGAGACCACTTTCGTGGGGCACCCGCTCTATGGCTCGCTCCACCCGACCCTGTCAAGGCAAGAATTCTGTCGCCGGCACGGGCTGGCGCCGGAGAAACCGTTGATCGCCCTTTTACCCGGCAGTCGGCGGGGCGAGGCTTCCCGGCATCTGGGGCCTGTTCTCGACGCGGTCGCCCGGCTTACCCAACAACGGCCGATGAACTTCGTCTTACCGGCGTCGACGACCACCGGTCGGGAATTTTTCGCGCAACGCATCTCGGATCCAGCCGTCCAAGTGATTGAGGGTGAAACGGAAAATGCGCTTGCGAACGCCGATCTTGCGCTGGTCGCCAGCGGCTCGGCCACGGTCGAAGCGGCTCTGCTGGGCGCCCCGATGGTGGTCTTCTACCGCGTCACGGCCGCGAGTTGGATGGTCGGGAGAATGTTGGTGGACGTTCCCTTCTACAGCATGGTGAACCTGTTAGCCCAGCGGAGAATCGTTCCCGAGCTGATCCAAAGCGACTGCACGGGAGAACGCCTCGCCAGCGAAGCGGGACGACTATTAGAAAGTGAGCAAGCGCGGCAGCAAATGAAGCAGGATCTGGGAGCGGTGAAGCGCAGCCTTCAGGGCGACATGCCCGCCGCCCAGCGAGCCGCGGAGGTGATATGCAACAAGCTAGACCTGACGGGGACCCCCGCCCGGCGGAGGGAAGAATCCCTCCCCGTCGGCTGAGGGTCGCCGGACGTGTTTCGAGGGCTGACGCCTCCGGGCGTTGTGGGCCGCCGGCGCGGCGCGCGCTCGATTGGTGTAAGACCGCCTCCGCCCTAGCGCTCTTCCTGTTTGCGCCCGTCGCTATCCAGGCGCAGGCCGAGCGGCCGCTCATCGATGTCGAGTCGTACAACATCGACGTGGAGATCGACTTCGATACCCAGGTTCTCGAAGCGCGGACAGAAGTTACATTCATTCCCCGAGAAGAAACGCACTTGGTTGTTTTCGAGTTGCATAATGGCCTCACGCTAAGTCGCGTCGAGGCGGCTGACGGCTCGGAAGTGCCGGCGGTGCGCTACCGGCAGGATTTCACGATCCGGCTGAACTTTTATGACACGCTGCCCGTCGGCGATCCCGTCAGCGTGACGTTCTTCTACGACGGACGTCTGGAGGGGACGGAAGACTCGCCCGTTGAGGGAGTCAGCTTGGCCTCCATCGAACCTGATCGCGCCGTGTTGCTCTACCCCGGCCGTTGGTTCCCCGTCAACGGCCACGGCGCCGACCGCTTCGCCTCCACCATCAGCGTCACGACGGCCGGGGGATATCATGTCATCGTTAGCGGCTTGCCGACGCGGGAGTTCGCCGAAGACGGCAGGGAAAAGCAAAAATTCACGTTTGACCGCGCCTCGTTTCCCGGCAGCATCGCCGTTCTGCCCGACGACCCCCTCCGCGTGGACGGCCGGTTGGGTTCCACCGACGTTTACTTCCACTCGGTGGACGAAGACCTGAGCTTGGCCTACGGAGACGCTGTCGGCTCCTTCGTCGAGTTCTTGACCGACAAGTTCGGCGCACCCTACACGACGTCGCTGGCCCTCGTCGAAGTGGGAGAGTCGGCTCCTACCGGATATTCCGCCCCCGGAATCATCTTTCTCAGCCCTTTTGGGATCGGTCAAGAAGTGAACCGTCAGTTGGTGGGCACTCAGGTAGCGCACCAATGGTGGAGAGCCATAGTGTCCCCGGGGAACCGCAACCACACATGGCTTGACCTGGGCCTGGCACTATACTCTTCCGCTCTGCAGGTGGAGGAAGAAGAAGGCGAAGAGGCCTTTGACGCCGCTATGCAGGACATTCTGATCAATGCGCTGACCTACGATGAGATTCCCATCATTCAGTCCGGCCGGCTGCCGGACTTTTCGCTCGAGATCAGTGCGCTGGCGGGCGCCAAGGGCGCGCGAGTCGCCCACATGCTGCGCTGGATGCTCGGCGACGAAGCGTTCCACAGCACGCTGCGGCAATTCATCGAGAAGTTCGCTTGGCGTTCGGCCACGACGGACGACTTCTTGGAGACCGCGGAGGCCGTCAGCGGCAAAAATCTGGGGCCCTTTTTCATTCAGTGGACCGAGTCGAGGGGCACGCCGGAGTTTAGCCAGGAGTATACGATCTACCGGCTCGGCGGAGGCAAGGGCTTTCGCGTGCTGGGCAAGGTGAAGCAAGACATGGACACCTTCCGCATGCCTGTCGAATTGAAGATCGAGACCGAAGGAGAACCCGAGTTTGAGGTCATCGAAGTGGTCGGCACCTCATCGGATTACACGATCGACACGTTCGGCAAACCGAAACGGGTCATCCTCGATCCCCGAAACCGCATCCTGCGATTCGACAACAAGATTCGCGTGCTTGTGGCCATCCGCAAAGGCGAGCAACTCGTCGAGTACGGCTACTACAACGACGCCCTCACCGAGTACCAGAAAGCTTTACAGATCAACCGTTACAGCTCCCTGGCCCACTACCGCATCGGCGAGGTCTTCTTACTGCAGAACAACTATCAGTCGGCGGCCAATGAGTTTCGCGAATCGCTCAACGGAGACCAGGAGCCGGCCTGGACACAGGTTTGGTGCCACGTCAATCTAGGGAAGATCTTCGACATCACCGGGCAGCGCGAGCGAGCGGTCAACGAGTATCAGCTAGCCATCCGAACCCGCGACGACACTCAGGGCGCCCAAGCGGAGGCCGGCAAGTATCTCGAAAAACCCTATCGGCGCCCCCGCCGCACCGAGCGCGTCTACTAGCCCGCATTTCTCACCACGTGGCGAGAAAAGCGGGCTAGCTTTCCCACTGCGCCGGCTAGCGAATCAGCATGCAGTCGCCATAGGAGTAGAAGCGGTACTTTTTCCGCACAGCGTGGGCATACGCATCGAGAACCAGCTCTCGTCCGGCGAAGGCGCAAACCAGCATCAGCAGAGTCGAACTCGGCAAGTGAAAATTGGTGAGCAAGGCGTCCAGCGCCTTGAACTCGAAGCCGGGGTAAATAAAAAGATCCGTATCTCCGCTCGAGGCTCGGAAAGTGCCCGCGCCGTCCCGGATGCCGTGCTCCAGCGTGCGGACACTCGTCGTACCGACAGCAACGCGCCGTTTCGCCGCGTTCAGTTGTTCCGCCGCGCGAGCCGAAATCTCATAGCGCTCGGGGTGCATGGCGTGATCCTCGACGTTGGCGGCTCTCACGGGCTGAAAGGTCCCCAGGCCGATATGCAAGGTGACCTCGATTGTTTTGATTCCCTCTAGATCGAGACGTCCGAGGATCCCCGGCGAAAAATGCAGACCGGCGGTGGGCGCCGCCACCGCTCCGGGACGGCTAGCGTAGACCGTTTGGTAGCGCTCCCGATCGGCCACCTCGTCGGAGCGACGAATATAAGGAGGCAGCGGCGCGTGGCCGATCTCCGCAAGTTTTTCTAGGAGACCTTGTTGCTGGGGGAACTCGACCACGCGGAGTCCGAACGCTCCTCGATCAACGATCGTCGCCTCGACGCCGCCGGCGAATCTGACCACCTCGCCGACGCGAATCCTGCGTCCGGGATGGACCAGCGCCTCCCAGCGCATGGGGTTGCCGCGGATTTGCTGCAGCAGCAGGATCTCCACGACCCCACTGATGTGATTTTTCGATTTCGTCGCCCGCGCGCCTGCCCGGCGGCCGAAGAGCCGGGCGGGCAACACGCGGGTATTGTTGAGGACGAGCGCGTCGCCGGGCGACAGATAACTCGGCAGGTCACGAAACAGGCGATCTTCCCATCGACCTTTCGCGCGGTCGAGCACGAGCATCCGGCTCGCCTCCCGATCTTCCAGGGGATATTGCGCGATCTGCTCTGGGGGCAAGTCATAGTGGAAATCGGCAACCCGCACGACCCAATTGTAAGCGCAAACCAGCCGGCCCGCTGGGAGAGAAGCAGCTAGGCCGCCGGACCCCGCGTTTGGCCCGGGAGATCTCGTTGTCGATGGTATAGTTATACCGGGAGAGCCGGGGATAAGGCTGCTTAACGATGGACTTTGATCAGCTCCATACTTTTCTGGAGATCGTGCGGCTGAAGAGCTTTTCCAAGGCCGCGCAGACGTGTTTCCGCACTCAGCCCGCCATCAGCGCCCAAATCCGCCAAATGGAGCAGGCGTTGGGCACGCAGCTTTTCGAGCGCTTCGGGAGTCGCATCTCGCTCACCGTCGCCGGAAAGACGTTCGCCGGGCATGCCCGGCGGCTTCTCGATCTGAAGCGAGAGGCTTTCGACGAGGTGCGCGAGCTGGATCGTATCCCCAAGGGCGAAGTATCGATCGCAGCCAACGAGGCGACCTGTATCAACGTGCTGCCGCAGGTTTTCTCCACCTACGCCGAACGCTTCCCCGAAGTCCGGTTGCAGGTGATTCGTTCCTACAGTACGCGCACGATCCAGTCGGTGCTCGACAACTCGGTGGACTTTGGGATTACACAATTGCCTGTCCAAGAAAGGCGCATCGAAGTGGTACAAATTCACTCCGATGAAATTGGCCTCCTGGTTCCCCCTGCTCACCCGCTAGCAAAGGCGAAATCGGTTGTCCCGGAAGAGATCGCCCAGCATCCTTTGTTGCTGCCCAAAGGGGGCCGAACCAGAAGCCGAATCAACGAGTATCTGGACATCGTCGAAGACCATCTCAAGATCTCGATGGAGATGGAGTCCAGCGAGATGATGAAGCATTTCGTCATGGCCGGGCTGGGGGTCGGCTTCATGGCGGTTACTCACGCCAAATCGGAGATCCGTGCTGGGAGGTTGCGGGTCATCCGGCTGGCTCCGCTTCCCATGGTGCGGACAGTGGGGTTGATCTACCGCAAGGATAAGCCGCTATCGCGCGCGGCGCTCGGTTTTATCGAGGTGGTGGCGGAGTTTGCCCGCGCCATCCAGCCGCACGCCGAACTCGAGCCGCCACTGACAGCTCGCAAAGCGACGAAAGCCTCCTGAAAACACGCTGCCGCCAAGGCCTACGAGACTGTGGCCGGGTTCACAGCCCGTCAGTCGAGCGGCTGACCAGAGAGAGAAACTCCTCGCGCGTCTTAGGGTTGTCGCGGAACGCTCCCAGCATGGAGCTGGTGACGGCGGAGGAATGTTGTTTCTCGACTCCGCGCATGATCATGCAAAGGTGCTTGGCCTCGATGATGACTCCCACGCCTTTGGGATCGATCGCCTCCTGGATGGTTTGCGCGATCTGGTTCGTCAAGCGTTCCTGGATCTGCAAGCGGCGGGCGTACATTTCGATGAGGCGAGCGACTTTGCTCAGTCCGATCACTTTTCGGCCGGGAAGATAGGCGACATGGACCTTGCCGAAAAAGGGCAAGAGATGATGTTCGCAGAGGCTGAACATCTCGATGTCCCTGACGATCACCATTTCGTCGTAGGTGACATCGAACAAAGCTCCGTTGAGAATCGCGCCGGCGTCCATCTGATACCCGCTGGTAAGCTCGACCAAGGCGCGAGCAGTCCGTTGCGGGGTTCGCACCAGCCCGTCTCGCTCAGGATCTTCGCCTAGCTGGGCCAACAACTCGCGCACGATTCGGGACAACTCCGCCAGCCGGTCGGATGCGGGATCCGGAAACTCGTCGATTACGTCATGAAAGTTGCTTTTCGTAACCATAACCCTAGCCGGCAACCTCGAAGCGGTTGCGGTCGGTCTCCTCCACTCGAACCTTCGCCAGCCGGAGGGGCTGGTCGCCGAACGCCTCCGCCCAGGATTGCCGCAGCCATCGGCGGATCAGCAGCGACAGATTCTCGGTCGTGGGAACGACGGCCGACAGCTCCGCCACGTCGCTATTCAAATTCGCGTGGTCGAGCCTCGACGTCACGGCCCCTTCGACCAAAGCATCCAAAGCCTCACGCGAGACGATCATTCCGGACCTCGCATCGACCGGCCCCTCGACACTGACATCGAGCGCGTAATTGTGCCCGTGCCCCCAACGATGGTTGCACTTCCCGAATACGCGGGCATTCTCCTCGTCACTTAGCTGCTCCGTGTGCAGCCGGTGAGAAGCCGAAAAAAAGTAGCGTTTCGTGACCCGAACCAACAGCTGCCTGCCTCTCTATATTTCCGAACGAGCCTTCCTGTGAAGGCAGCGCGTTTTTGAACCGGACGCCCCGAGGGGGCCCGAAGCCGGTCGCCGGAGAGCCGTCCCCAAAACGAACCTCATCTTACCTTTTCCGGGAAGATCACCAAGCGCCGGGCCGGGCCTCGGCGAAGCATTCGACGTATAGGTCGGGCGTTTCGTAAAGGCGCACGCTGTGAAGGGTGCGTTCGGCTCCATGGATGGCCGGTTCCAAGCGCCGCCAAATCTCCTGGACGATATTCTCAGGCGTTGGGATCAGGCGGTCAAACGGCGCGACCTCTCGGTTCAAGAAGCGGTGATCATAGGGCTCAATGACTTGCGCTTCGATAATCCCTTTCAATTCTTTCAGGTCGATGACCATACCATCGACCGGATCGACCTCGCCGGCTACCGTCACCTCGAGAACGTAGTTGTGACCGTGACCGCTCTCCCGGCTCGCCTTGCCGAACAGCTTTTCGTTTTCTTCCGGGCCCAAAGAAGGGTTACGACAAAAGTGAGAGGCCGAAAACTCGGCCCGTCGGGTAACCAAAACCATTTGCCGTAGCGCCTGACTCCCAGCTACATTGAGGAAGACTCTTCATTATGCCATGGTCGAAAAAAGAGCTCGTCTATTGGGCCCTGCTCATCGGGCTGACGACAACGTTGCTTGCCCGCATCGTTCCCTATTTGGAGATCCACGACGTCCAGGTCGGCGATCGCGCCCCGGAGTTTGACCTCACAGCGGAAGACGGCAGCGGCATTCGGCTCCAAGACTATCGAGGCAAGCTCGTCTTGCTGAACTTCTGGGCCACGTGGTGTCCGCCCTGCGTGGACGAGATGCCGTCGTTGAATCGTATCTACGAGCATCTGCGGGAACAAGGGCTCGTGGTGTTGGGCGTCAGCGTGGATGAGGACGCAGCCATCTATCGCGACTTTCTCCACAGCGCGAGAGTCCGCTTTCCTACCGTCCGGGATCCGGGAAGAACAGCGCCCACCCGTTACGGCACGCTCAAGTATCCGGAAACTTACCTGATCGACCGGGAAGGGTATGTGCTGCGCAAGTATGTCGGGGCGGAAAACTGGACGCGCCCGGAGATCATCAACTACCTGTCATCGCTTTTGTGAGCCGGGAGGGCGCGCAAGCAGTCTTGCCGGCGGACTTTCCAGAAGCTATCTTGAAAGGCCGAGGGGAAACGCGATAGAATAGCCGAAATGCAGATCTTAACCGTGCGCCGCGGTCTCCTCGTGACTGGGTGGACGGATTCTGTACCGTCAGCCTAAACAAGAGTTAGCTGGTGTAGGCGGTGGAAAGGGAGCTTAAATGTGAAAGTTTTCATCTCTTACAGCCGGAAGGATGAGGCAGTCGCCCACTTGCTCGCACATATCTTGCGCGCAAACAAGATCGAGTGCCTTATCGATCGTGAGCTGCGAGCTGGCCAGAAGTTCGACTCGAGGCTGCAGCAGATGATCAAGGAGGCCAACCTAATCCTCGTTCTCTTGACGAAGGATGCCGCCAGCTCGGTGTGGGTCAATCAAGAGATCGGTTTCGCCACAGCTCACGGGAAGACAGTATGGCCACTTGCAATGGAAACCGACATTCAGCCCTACGGAATGCTCTCGACGACGCAGGCCTATTCGCTATTCGATTGGTCCAACCCACTTGAGGCTATCGACAGACTGGTCAGAGCACTTCACGACGTTGTTCTCGAGACCGCCAATCCATCCAGGATTTCCGATTTGGCTCCTCTGACGGCACGAGTCTACACCCTCACCCGGCGAAGCGGAACCATTTCTCCACCCGAAAGAGGCGGCGGCTGAGGCGGAACCGATCGAGCCCCCTTCTTGCCCCTCATGGGGGCTGATCCGTCGCTGCGAAGTCAATTTCGCAGACACCCCTCCGAGCTTCCGTCCTCAGTACACAGATTTCGCATTCGCCAAGTGCGGTGCTACCCGCCCGGCACAGGCAGCGCCCAGATCTTCCGCAGCATGTCGCCAAACAGCCGCCGGTTCAGATGTCCCTCCGCGAACAAGAGCCAGTCATACCGCGCGTGTTTAATTAGCCGTCCGCCCGTCTTCATCAGCCGGTGCTGCAAGCTCGTCAGCGACCAGTTCTTGATTCGCTGCGGCAGCCCGAGCCGCCGCCAGAGATTGCCCAGGTTGTAGGCCAGCACGCTTCACTGCAAGCGCACCTCGTTCGCCCGGAAGCGATGGCACGACAGCCGCGTCCAGTGCGTCGCTTGCTTACCTTCTTTGATCCACTGCTCCGCCGTGCCGCGCTGGTTGTAGAAACGCACCACCGACCGGCTTGGCAAGCTCATGTTCGTCACGATAAAACCGACGCGCGCGAACAGCTCGCCCTGGTGGTGCTCGACCTTGGCGACAACTCGTCTCGGCTTCTTCCAGCTCTCCGCCTGATAGCGAAAGCTCTTGTAGCGCACTAGCGGCTTGCGGCCGGGCCTCCCCGGCGGACGAAACAGGATGTCTTCGATCTCTAACTCCAAGCTCCTGTTGGCCGGAATGCGGATGGCGTAGTCCGCGCCGCGCTCCTCCAGTGCTTCGTAGATCTCGGGCTTGGCGAAGGCGGCATCGGCGCGAAAGGTGACCTGTTTGCCTTCGGCCAGTTGGCGCTCGATCTCCGGCAACAATAGCTCATCCCAGTCCTCGGCGCTGTGCACGTTGCCGGGACGCAGCTTGGCAGCGAGGCAATCACCATGACCGTTGAACAAAAGCAACGGGTGGTAGCAGACCGACTCGAAGTGTCCGTTGTAGGCGCTGCCTTCCTGTTGGCCATGGACCGGACTCTCGGTGGAGTCCATGTCCAGAACGACCCGCGCGGAGTCGTCGAACGCCTCCGCTTGCCCGACCAGCTCTCGGTTCAGCGCCATCAGCCCCAGCAGGTTCTCTTCGCTCGCCAGCATCTCCGTCTCGAAGCCGTGCAGCGTCGAGGTCAAGGCCGCACCGCGATCCCAGATCTTCTGCGAGCCGATCAAGCGAAACGTCGGGTCAGCCGCCACGCGGACGGCGTCGTTGACGTCCTCGTAGCCTGCCAAGCGGCTGTAGATCGACTGCCGCAACAGATCAGCGAGCGTGAACTGCTTGTTTGTGCCGTGCCGGGAGTCGCTGAGATGCTCGTCAATCAGTTCTCCGAGACCGAGCCGTTCGTCCAGTTCGCGAACCAAAATCAGGCCACCGTCGGAAGTGACGTGCGATCCCTGGAAATCGACTTTGAGAAGTCCATTGAAAGTTAGCTGGAATGGCTTGGTTTGTTTTTCACCCATTGGGTGTTGGCCTCCATGGCGTCCTCATCGGGCTCTAGCCCCTATGAATAAAGACGCTGAAGGCCGCTGGAAGGTCGGGAGGCCTGAATCAAATTGGAAATGCGGGGTTCATGGTGCTGGCCTTTACGTCGACTGCGAACGCCCAGCAAGCGCTGGGCACGATTACCTGTACCGTCACGGCGACCTCGCCGCTTGTGCGGGCCGAAGGCGTGGCCGAAGCCGCTGGCGACATCAAGGCAACGTGTACCAATGCGCCTGGGGCTAGCATAACTGTTGCACAGTACTTGGAGACCAACGTCACGGTGCTGTTCACTAACGTGAACGTCACCAACTCGATCGGCCTCGTAACCGGGACCGCCCCGGTACCAGCCGTCAACGCAACGGAAGCCGTGGTGGTCATCAACGAGAACCACAGCGACACTCCGTTGGACGCTTCGACAATACCGTCAACGGTCGCCATCGACCCCCGTTTCCCGGCGCCACAGTATATGAGACTGCTGGGCGACAACTTGTTAGAGGCGCTTGGCGTACAATTTCCCGTTCCGGGCGCCCCAAACGACGATGATGACGATCTTCTCGGCTTGGCCGAGTGCGACTTCTTCACCGAGACTGGAACGGGCACTGGCTGTTTCCCGAGTACAACCACGCTCGTGATCCAAAACATTCGGGTGAATGTTTCGGGGCTGGCGTCTCCGGCGCAGGTTGCCGCGATCGTGAGCATTACCGGGCCGAACGGGGCTTCATTTACCAGCAACGAGGTGAAGATTGGTCTTCCGCTGGTAGGTCTGACCACGGCAGTCGCTAGCGACGTAGCCGGTGCCGGTTTACTGTGCCAAGACGAGACCACCCGCGACGCGACAATTACGTTGACCGAGGGTTTCGCCACGTCATTTAAGACCATAGGCGTGCCCACTTTCTCGCCGATCAACACCCAGGTGGAGTCCGGCTACCATAGTCCCGGCTCCGGTTCCACCAGTGGCGGAGTGACCCAGGGGACGCGCTTCAAGATATGGTTCTTGAACGTCCCCGATGGTGTGACCGTTTCGGTGCCTACCGGGGTGAACAACGCCGCTGAGACGGACGATTGCAATCTCCCGGCAAACTGGGATTCCGACGGCCTGTGTCTGCAGTTGGTATCAGGCGCGGACCCATGGGGTGCGCTCGGCTCGTCGGTGGCGGACGGCGTTGACATTTCGGTCGCTATCGATTCCGACGGCATGGGCATGGTGGTCTACGAAGTCAAGGACGCCAATCCGATCGTGACCGAGTCGATTGACTTGCCCGTTTCGTTTGATTGGGACGTAGGCTCGGCTGATCCGGGCACGGCCCAGATCGTTGTCAACTTTGCTCCCATCGCCACGGGCCGAGAAGACGAGTATTCGTTCGTAGCTGATAAGGTTTCGCCGAGGCCGCGGTTCATCGATACCGGCGACAATCCGGCGGATGCGTTTTCGCTGCGGCGCTGCACCACTACGTTGTTGTTCCCGTGGATCACCAACCAGTCCAGCTTTGACACCGGGGTTGTCATCTCCAACACCTCAGCGGATTGGCTTGAGACACCTCACCAGTCGGGCATTTGCACGATCCACTGGCACGGCTTGGACGCCGCGGGCGCGATTGTCCCCAGCACGCCGTCCGGTATCATCGACGCCGGCTCACAGTTCATCTTCCTGGTGTCGACGGAAGCGCCTGGCTTCCAAGGCTATATCATTGTGGTGTGCGAGTTCGAATTTGCGCACGGCTTTGCGTTCCTGACCGACGGATTCGGTAGTTTTCCGACCATGGCCCAGGGTTACCTGGGTTTGATCCTTGAGAGGGCCGATGATGGTCTCACCCGTGAAGGGCCTGAGGCTTTGAACCAGTAGTCTCAGCATCAAGGGCCTTACTTTAACGAGTTCAACCGAGGGGGGGGTCGGCCCCCCTCGTTTTTTTTGTTGGCGTCTGGGCAGCCGCTCCCAAGCCCAGCATATTCGGCGTTCCCGCCGCCCGTAGTTGGTCAACCCTCCAGGCGGTTCCCCGGGGCTGGCCCCGTCAGGGGCCGCAACAATCTCAGCCCACGGCTTCAGCCGTGGGAAAAAGGAGCAGTTCGGGGAGCCCAGGCATGGGCGACACAAGGGACCGCATCGCGAAACCGACCCCGGCTGTTTCGCCCTTCCAGGGCTCGCTGCGGGGGTTCCGCCACCGACGGCTGAAGCCGCGGGCTTTGACATGGTATGGCCCCCTTGGGGGGCGAGAGGCGGCCGGCCCCGTCAGGGGCCGCAACAATCTCAGCCCACGGCTTCAGTGGGAAAAAGGAGCAGTTCGTGGGATCCCTGGAAGGGGCGACACAAGGGACCGCATCGCGAAACCGACCCCGTCAGGGGCAGCAGCATCAGGCCTCCTTGGATTGGCAAGGTACAATGTAATTGAGTACACGCGAAGCATTTCGTGGCCCCTTCGAGCACGGGCCGTCGGAAGCCACGCACCAACGAGGCAACAAAATTACCAAACAAACCCAATTTCGTCGAACCCAAAGGGAATCAATGGTTTACGGTTGGTTTCCAGAGCTTGTAGCGCGGACCTGGCGCTGTTCCAGCGTCCGCGTCGGTGGGCAGCTTGTAGCGCGGACCTGGCGCTGTTCCAGCGTCCGCGTCCGTGGGCAGCTACCGAGCAACAGAATGACCAAACAAACCCAATTCCTCATAAAGACTTGTTTTACAGACACTTACGGAAAGTTTGGCGGGCTGATCGCGTCCTTCGACCTCAGCGGGCGAGAAATGCGGGCTTAGTACTCCATTTCATAAATACACTCACGTTTCGGGCGAGGGCAGGCGGGCACGGCATGCCGTGCCCGAAGTTCCCGATCGTCCACCCAGCTTCTAAATCTAAATATACGAGACCAAACTTATGAAATGGACTACTGAGTGCGAACCCACGGTTCCGCCTAACGGCTTCACCGCGGGCTAGCATCCTGGGCCCCCTTCGGGGGCTAAAGACGTTCTTAAGTGACGAGTATGAGGGTTAACGTTCCCAGGCTAGATGGGCCGTCTCATACGTTGCGGCGCGATGGGATTGGCTGGAAACGGGAGGACGAGCGGCCCATGGAAAGCTCAGTTTTTACCCAGTGTAACGGTCCGAGGACCGTCCAAGTATTGTGGATGATAACGCAGCTCCGAAGCCGCCCCGGTTCCTGAGATGGCGAAGACTCGGACAACAGGCGCGGGGTCTTGAGCGAAGACGTAAGCGGGCACTACGACTCGGAACCCCGATCGTTTCAAGGAGCGAGCTTGGAACATCTTGGCAACGTCTGGTCGGCTCCAAACGGTGTGAGGCTCATGATTCGCCTCCCTGTCTACAAACACCAACACCTGATCGGCCGGCTTGCGATGATCCCCATCGGACGCCCACCCGCTAAAGAGCGTGCCCTCCCTCCGCCGCCGCACCCCGTCCACCCAGCCGCCGGAAGCATCGGGAACGATGCGGATGGTCGTACCGGTCAAGGAAACGATAGACTCTTCAGGTGTCGGGGACCCCGTCTGCACCAGAGAGTAGGAGAGTGTGCTTTCTTTACCCAATTTAATGGTCCCAAGACCGTCCAAGTACTCTGCGTAATAACGCAGCTCCGAAGCTACCCAGGTCAGGGTCCGTGTGATCGCGAAGACTCGCACAACAGGCGCGGGGTCTTGATCGAAGACGGAAACGGGCAGTACGACTCGGAATCCGGAGCGCCGCAACCGCGGGGCCTTGAACAACTTCGCAACGTCTGGTCGGTTCCAAGCGCTGTGACGCTCATGTTTCGCCTCACCGTCCACGAACACCACCACCTGATCGGCTGGCTTGCGATGGGCCGCATCGGACGCCCAGCCGCTAAAGTGGGTACCCCCCGTCTGCTGCCGCACCGCGCCCACCCAGCCGTCGACAGCATCGGGAACGATGCGCATGGTCGTACCGGTCAGGGAGACGATGGACTCTTCCGGTGTCCCGGACCCCGTCTGCATGAGAGAGTAGGAGAGTGTGCTCCGTTGGGGGCGCGGAGGTGTACTTTCTTTACCCAATTTAATGGTCCGCAGACCGTCCAAGTACTCTGGGTCATCATGGAGCTCCGAAGCTACACGATCCCGTGAGATCGCGAAGACTCGCACAACAGGCGCGGGGTCTTGATCGAAGACGGAAACGGGCAGTACGACTTGGAATCCGGCGCGCCGCAACGATGTAACCCTGAAGAACTTCGCAACGTCTGGTCGGCGCAAAGAGGTGAGAGGCTCATGATTCGCCTCGCCGTCTACGAACACCAACACCTGAGCGACCCGCTCGCGATGATGCCCATCGGACGCCCACCCGATAAAGCGGGTACTCCCCGTCTGCTCCCGCACCTCGTCCACCCAGCCGTCGACAGCATGGGGGACGACACGGACGCTCCTGCCGGTTGAGGAGATCACAAACTCTTGACGGTTCCCGGACTGCGCCTGTACGAGAGAGTAGGAGAGTCGGCTTCTCTTGGCGCGCGGCGCTGTCCTTGCGGAGGCGACCGGCATTTTCTTCAAAGCGTCCGTGTATATTTTCTTGAGCAACTCCGGGTTCTTTAGCGCCTCCGGGTCGGGCATTTGAAATTGACCCGCGACGGATTCGGGCGGGCCCGCTGTCCGAGGCCCGATAGTCTTGACGCCGAACGGCGTCTGAATCCTGTCGCCCGGCTGCGGATTCGGCAGAACCAAAAACCAATTTCCCTCCGTCCACGCCCATTGGCTTCCCATCGGTACATCGACGAGAGCGGAACCCGCCATGGGAACCTTCATTTTCAGAGCCACTAAGGCCTTCGCGGTCTTCAGGTCAGAGCCGAAGTCGATTTCCTTGATGCTAAAGCCAAAAAGGCGGCCCTTTCGCGCCGCGTAGTAGCTTGCTCGGGAATCTTCTGCGACAAACTGCTCTGCTTCTCGAAACTTGCCTTCCTGAAAAAGGTCGTAGAACCGGGTGATTCGAGACCGCAGGGCCTCTTCCACTTCGGGCGGCGGGGGCTGGTCGAAGGGGTCATTCTGCGCCCACGCCAAACCCGCCGCGATCAGCGCCAGTAAGGGCAAAGATTTACCAAGTTTCGCGATCTCATTCATAGCAAGTTGTTTCCGAATTATACCAGCCGGTGCGCTGTTCGATGGGCTGATGGCTACGGCTGGGGGAACCGACCCTAGCCCGCTTTTCTCGCCAGGTGGCGAGGCGAAGTGCGAGAAGAGGTTCGGCACAGCACAAGGCGCGCGTTGCTCGGCGCCCAGTTGTTTGAACCATGCGGGCGTAGTTAAACAGTCGGTTGAGCACGGCGAGCAAGCGCAACGAAGTCATGGCGTATCGCGTAGTTCGGTCGTCGGCTGGTGAGAAAAGCCGGCTAGGACAACCACTCAGTCCTTCTTGTGGATGTCTCGGTGCACGATCTTGGTCGTGCAACCGGCTGCCGCCAAGTTTCGCCCGATGGCCTCGGCAATCATCACCGAACGGTGACGGCCTCCCGTGCAGCCGAAGCTGATCGTCAGGTTGCTCTTGCCCTCGCGCGCGTAGTGGGGGATGAGGTAAATGGAAAGATCGGAGATGCGTCCAATGAACTCGCCCGTCTGTGGGAAAGACCGAACGTAGCGGACGACCTTGGGGTGTTTGCCGCTCAGACGACGGCAGCCGGGCGCGTAGTTCGGGTTGGGTAGAAAACGAACGTCGAAGACGAGGTCGCTGTCGCTTGGCAGCCCGTATTTAAAGCCGAAACTGCGCACCGTGACGAGCAACAAGGGCCCCTTCGCGGAGCCGCTGAAGCGCGAAGTGATCAGGCGGCGCAGATCGTGAACGTTGAATTCCGATGTGTCGATGGTCAGGTCGGCGAGCTTCTGGATCGGAGCCAGCGCCCTGCGTTCCGTCCGAAGGTTCTCTAGGATCGTGTCCTTACGCCCAAGCGGGTGTGGACGACGGGTCTCGCTGAAGCGCCTTTGCAGCACCGCGTCGCCACTTTCCAGGAACAGCAACAAGACGGGGTTCTTCTCTCTCAGACTTCGAAAAAGGGCGGGGAACCGTTTCAAGGCTTGGCCCTCCCGGATGTCGACGACCAGCGCGGCGCGGGAAATCTCGGGAGAGTGGCGGCAGAGTTGCGCGAAGGTGGGGATCAGATCGATCGGCAGGTTGTCCACCGCATAGAACCCCATATCTTCAAAGACTTTGAGGACCGATGCCTTGCCGGAACCGCTCAGTCCGGTGATGATTACCAGCTCCGGGTTCTGTGTCGGCTCCCGCGCGGGAAGACCCTTCGGGGAAGAGCTTTGGGTTGGGGAGCGTGAACGGCCCGCCGCGGCTCGCTTTGACTTCTTCATCGTCCCGGTTCGCTCGGGCGGGGATGGGGAAATCTATCCGGTTTCGACCAGCTCCAGGCGGCCGTCCCGCCGCCGAAGCAACACTCTCATCTCGCCACCTTCCGCGTCGCGGAAGGTGATTTGGTCGCGGTCGAGATCATCAAGCTGCATCACTGCTTCTTCGACGGTGAGCGGCTTGGGTGCTACGCGGCGACTGCGGATCACTTGCGCGCGGCTGTTCTCGCCAGGGCGTCGAAGCTGTTGCTCCTCGCCCGCGGTCTCGGACGAGGTGGCCGCTCTCGCCGGCGAACGCTCCCCATGTTGCCTCTCGTGGCGTCGAACATCGATGAGTTTATGCTTGTTCTTCAAGGCTTGCTTGCTGAGCTTGTCAACCGCCGCGAGCAAGGCTGAGAGAGGTTCCGCATGGCTGGCAGTGACCACCAGGGTGTTGCTCAACGCGCGCAGGGTGACCTCGGCCTCGCAAAGGCGCCGCTGACGAGAGAGGACGACATGGGCTTCCAAACTGTCCTTTCGATTCAGAATGCGGTGGATCTTATCGAATTTCACCTCTAGTTTCTGCTTCTGCTTGTCGGAAATGTCGGCCTTCCGGCCCGTGTAGTGCACTCTCATGGCTATCTCCCCAGCGGCGGCTAATTTCGCCGCCTCCGGCGGTGGGTAGAGGGGATGTGCATGTCCTCGCGATATTTCGCGACCGAGCGGCGAGTGACGAAGATCCCTTCCTGTTTTAGCAGCCGGCTAATATGGTCGTCGGTTAGGGGGGCGCTGGGGTCTTCCGCGGCGATCATCGTCTTGACCTTGCGTTTCAGCAGCATCAGCGGGAGGGAACTCCCCGAGGGACCCTGAACCGCTTCGGAGAAAAAGAACCGCAACTCGTAAACGCCGTGCGGCGTGTGTGCGTATTTGTTGGCCACCGCGCGACTTACCGTAGACGGGTGTACGCCGATTTCTTCCGCGACCTCCTTGATCATCATGGGCCGGAGATGGTCGAGACCGTGGGCCAGGAAGGCTTCTTGTCGCCTGACGATCGATTCACCGACGCTGAGGATCGTATGCCGCCGCTGCTCAATGTTGCGTAAAAGCTGCATCGCTGAACTGTAGCGGTCGCGGATGTAACCGCGAACCTCCTTGCTGGCGCGGCCCTTTACCAGAAGGCGCCGATACTGGCGGTTCAAACGAAGCTCAGGGAGATCTTCTTCGTCCAAGACGACGCGGAAGCCCTCCTGCGTCTTGAGGAAGAAGACATCCGGCTCAACAGTGCGCGTACATGAAACGGAGTATTGCTCGCCCGGTCGAGGGTCGAGGTGCTTGATCAACTGGACAGCGATTTCGATGTGCGAGAGCGGCCGGCCCGCCGTGCGGGCGATCTCCGCCAATCTCCCGTCCTGGAGATCCTGCCAGTGCTCGGTGATGATGTGGCCGGCGACGCCCTGGTCGGCGTCGCAGCCGCACAACTGGATCCACAAACACTCCTTTAGGTCACGGGCGGCTACGCCGAGAGGGTCGAACTCCTGCACGAGGCGAAGCGCTTCCGCGGCTTCCTCTGCCGAAACTTCGGCGCCGGCGGCGATCTCTTCCAGCGTGGCGGCGAGGTAGCCGTCCTCGCTCAAGTTGCCGACAATACTCTCCGCCGTCTCCGCCAATCTGCCCGCGGTGTGAGAAAGACTGAGCTGCCACAACAGATGGTCGGTCAGGGTTGTCTGCTTGGCAAGGAAGGTCTCAAAGGAAGGTCTCTCGATGACTTCAAATCCGAATGGAGTGTGCTGGCCGGCATCGAGGTAGTCGTTGAAAAAAGAGTGAAAGTCGATCTCGTCAAAAGGATCGGATCCATTATCCTCCGCCGAGGGCGAAGCTTCCTCCTTGGCGACGGAGTCGGTTCTAGAGCCGGACTCGCCCGTTTCTCCCAGCGGCGCGGTTTCCTCTTTTGACTTCGACTGGTCCGACTCTGACTGCTCGTCGGCCAGGGACGCATCGTCCCGGCCGGAAGCGTCGTCGACTGCGCCATCTCCGTCAACCGCCGCCTCGATCAACGGGTTTTCGACGAGCTCCTGGGCGATTTCTTCTTTCAGCGCCAGTTTGTTGAGCGCCAACAGCTTCACGAGTTGGCGCAAACTCTGTGTTAAAACGGGCTTTTGCGTGAGTTTCAGGCTCAGGCGCTGCTGCAGTAACATGGCGGCGATCGATGTTCAAGCTTTCTAGGAATCAGTATACCAGCCGAAAAATTTTGCTCTCCGCCGGTGATGGTGTCGCGACCGGTGGGTTTTCGACGGAGTGGTTTTACACAAAATGGCCGTTACGATGATTTGGCCTGTTCACTGGCGTTCCAGGCGCGCGGGCCCCGCGGCGAGAACCGAACAGAGCCGTGCCCGTCAGGGCGCGGGCCCGCGGCTGTATGCGGTTATGTTCAGCAAGCTGGGCCCGGCCTCCTCATGGAAGTGAAGTGAGTGTCCAGGGGCCGAACGGCCACCAAGGGGATGAAACCGGTGGGTTTCCGTGGTGGAGTCGGGTTACCGCAGCGGCCTGGGGGCGTCGAACGTTTCGCCGAGGTACACTTGCCTGACCTCTTGATCCGACTCCAGCTCACTGGGGCTGCCGGAGCGGAAGACTTCTCCGTTGTGGATGATGTAGGCGCGATCGGTGACCCGCAGCGTTTCGCGGACGTTGTGATCGGTCACTAAAATGCCAATGCCCTCGTCCCTGAGTTCGGAGATGATTCTCTGCAGCTCTACCACTTGCTTGGGATCAATTCCAGAGAATGGTTCGTCCAGAAGCAGGAAACTCGGAGAGATGGCCAGCGAGCGGGCGATTTCCACGCGCCGGCGTTCGCCGCCCGAGATCTGGTATCCGAGACTGTGCCTCACAGTTTCCAGTCCCATGTCTTGAATCAGACTGTCCAAGCGCTCCCGCCGGTCCCGCCGAGAAAGCGTCAACGTCTGCAAGATGGCAAGAATGTTTTCTTCGACCGTTAGCTTCCGAAAGACCGAAGGTTCTTGGGGGAGGTAGCTGATTCCTTGTCGCGCACGTTGATACATCGGGTCACTCGTAATGTCTTCGTCGTTGAAAATGACCCGGCCTGAATCCGGGCTGATGAGGCCCACAATCATGTGAAAGGATGTGGTCTTGCCGGCTCCATTCGGCCCCAAAAGCCCTACGACTTCTCCCTGCCGCAATGATAACGAGACACCGTTCACCACACGGCGGCCACGATAGCTCTTGCACAGCTCTTCGGTACGGAGGGTACTCATCAGGACGGGAATGGGGATTTGTTATCGCTGACGGCGCGGGCGATAGCTGTAGCTGCGGTCCGCGCCACTTCCCAGAACCAGCAGCCTATCATCGTTTACTTGGTAGGTCAATTCCGTTCCGCTAGTGTGCCGGCCGGAGTCGCTCGTAAGCCGAGCAGGGTTCCCGCGTAGGACAACCTTTCCCGTGGCGGGGTCGTAGTCGGCCTCCACTCCGAATGCACGCCTGCCGGGAGTTCCGGCATTTGATGGTTCGAAGATGCGCACTTGGCCCCGTGCAATAGCCCTTTTCAGTCTATTCTGTCCGGAGTCGGCTGATTCGTCAGGCTCGAGGAAGGCTTCGAGCTCGTCGGAAAGTACTCTGAGCCGGCCACGACGCAACTCGACTCCGCCTCGGTAGGCAGCACGCCGGCCGTCTTCCTGGTAGAAGATAGAATCCGCGCTGACTCGAACCGGCGGGGCGTCGGCGCCGCCTTGTCGCGGCGATTGGTCACGCCGCGCTTCTGCCGGCCGCAGAAAGCTCACAGCCCCTCCGCTTGCGGAAAGAGTCTGTGAGTGGCGATCGATCTCAATGTGGTCGGCTTCGATTCGATTTTGGCCCTGCCATAGCCGTGCCTGGCCACGATAATCAAGGAGCCCCGTCTTCCGGTTCGACAGCATGCGCTGGGCGGTTGCGTAGACGGGCTCTCCCGAAGAGAACGGGCCCGCGGTCCGCGCTTCCCCGCGGACGCGATCCCCTCCTGATTCTTGGTGAACCGACGAGACTCCCCCGGACGCCTGGAAGTCCCCCGTGTTCTCGTCGAGGAGAATGCGGTCCGCTGAAACCGAGCCCGTCGACTCCCAAACGCGGGCCGCATTTCGCAGCTCGATTTCGTTCGCCCGCCAATCGAACTCCGCCTGCTCCGCACGGCCCCGGCGCCCCCCTTGATCGAAACGAAAACCGGACCACTGTTGCAGCCGGCTCATCTCTCCCGAGACGGGGTCGAACTCGGCCGCCAGAGCTTCGCTCCAGGTCCTTAGAATCGCCCGCGGCTTCTCCGCCGGCTGTTGTAGCACCGGGGGGTGGGTCTCGACTTTGACGTCTCCGGCGGCATCGAGTTTCCGCAGTCGATTGTTTGCGGCGTAATGGGCCGTCATCCGCTGCGCATGAAGCGTTCGTCTTCGGCGGCTGGGGTCGGTTGGGACGAGGTCCAATGTCCCTGGAGCTAGCGTCCTCAACACTTGTATGTCGCGGCCGTCTTGATCCATGGAGAGCTTGATCCAGTTGGCCCGCACGCGGCGGATATCCGCTCCCCGATCGCCGGTTTCGTTGGGAATAGACTCGACGACAGCTCGGTCGCGAATGTGAGCGTTCCGCAGCACGCTCTCGTTGCGGCCCATCGGGGTCGCGTAACGCAGGTCAATACTCTCTCCCGAGGCGGTGATTCGGGATGTTGCCGTGGTAGAGCTTACCTCGGCGTCGCCTGACCCGGTCACCTTCTCGACGGTTTGGAGCGGCGAATAGAAGACGTCCACTCGTCGGGCGCGAAAACCAATCGTGCGCCCAGATTGTTTTTCAACGCCCTGAGCCTCGAATGCTTCGATGCGACGGATGTCGCCTCGTTCCATGAATACGATCGCCTCCGTCGACTGCATCTGTTGCGATCCTCGCTCCAGCGACACGTCGCCAACTAAGTGCACCCGCTGGCCGTCTTCGTAATAGTGCAGCTCGTTTGATCGGATCTTCAGAGCCGGACGATGCGGGCCGCCGGGAAAACGCTCTACATAGACTTGGGACTCCATGCGGACATAGCGGTGCGGCGAGTCGTAGTGAACCCCCACGGAGTGGGCAACTCCCCCTTCGAACTCGTATTCCGTGTACCGCTCGGTCGTTGCAACTCCTGTTCTGGTTTCAAACGTTACGCCGGAGCTGCGGATCTTCGTGTGTTCGCTGGACCAGGGATCGGGATCGTCCGCCGGAATCCCCAGCGACAACCGCACTTCGCCCTCGCTGAACAAAGTCTCTGAGCGGGTGTCGAATTGTGCTGCCTTGGTGACGATGTAGTCAAACGTAGCACCGTCCTCGTGGAAGATCTTCAGTTCCACTCCCCCCAAGTCGAACAGGAACGTCTCCTTTGCTTGCCGGAAAGAGTCTGCGACCACCTCCACTTTGCGGCGATTACCCGAAGACTGTGACCAAACCCAGCGGGTCGCCTGCGAGTTAACGTCGGAGGGAATGGCTGTCGGCTGCTCGGCTTGCACCTCTTCGGCGGTCCGGGAATCAAGATAGTCCCACACCACGGCTCCCAGCATCGTTGTGACCCCCAACAGCAGCAGGATGCGAAATTTTCTCATCGAAGGCAGGCGCGCGGACGCAGGTGAGATCGTCCGGAGACTTCAACCGCTGGTTCGATGATAGCAAAGGTAAATGTTTGCTCCCGCGGCGCTTGTCGGTCGAACTCGTCGTTAGAAAAGCTGGCTAGCCCGCTTTTCTAACCAGATTGAGGCCGAAGACCCGATCAGCTCATCAAACTTCCCATAAGTGTCTGGGAAACAAAGCTTTACGGGGAATTGGCTTTGTTTGGTAATTCTGTTGCTCGGTAGCCGCCCACGGACGCGGACGCTGGAACAGCGCCAGGTCCGCGCTACAAGCTCTGCCGCCCTGTTGCTCCTCGGGGCCTCCCGCCCCGCGGCAAAGCTACTCTTGTACCCGGCTGGTCCGATCCGTCGGATTTTATGGGTACGACCGTCCCGCCGTACTGGAAACAAACTGTAAACCATTGATTCCCTTTGGGTTCGACGAAATTGGGTTTGTTTGGTAATTTTGTTACTCGGTAGCTGCCCACGGACGCGGACGCTGGAACAGCGCCAGGTCCGCGCTACAAGCTCGAATGGGCCCCGAATGCTTCGCGTGTACTCACTTACATTGTACCTTGCCAATCCAAGGAGGCCTTGGCGCCAATGGGGCTAAGCTGCTTTTAATGAGACACTTAGGTTGCGTGACATCTAGCCCGCATTTCTCAAGACAGCCCTGTAGGGGCGGGCCGCTGCGCCCGCCCAGAGAGGTTCTCGCGTGGTTGGGTTGCGTGATCGAGTGGGACGGAGTGTGCATCTCACGAATGGGCGGACACGGCGGTCCGCCCCTACAACAAAGTCCCTTCAACGCCGGTCGTCCGAACGCTCGTTAGAAAAGCGGGCTAGATGGCCGACGGCGGGCGCGATGCAACAGGGCGAGGTGACCCCACGCCCACCATGTCACATGCGGCAACGGCTCGCGCAGCCGCACGCCTAGGCCCATCTCGTCTCTTTCGCCCCGGCACTCGTCACGGCTTGACCGGCGCGACTCCACGGACAGGATCAGACCCCTACCCCATTCGTTTACGCCACGCAGAGCACCCTACATCATGTTGCGAAGTTCGACTTTCTTCCAATCCTCGCCCACCTTGACTTCCACGCTGCCGGCGAGGATGGCGCTGTCATGAAGAGTCCCCCTGACTCGAATCGCAGAACCCACGTGCTTTGCCAGAGAGGGCGAGGGAGCAATGATGATGTAGAACTTCTTGTCTTCAGCCAGCAGCCCGCCCGGCGTCCCGTTGTTAAGGCACATGGTGCCGCATTTCTTGCCGGGGAAATGATAATTGTAAGTGAGATCGTTGTCGATCAAATAGCAGCGGCTGTCGACCAGCGTGCCTTCAAACGTACGTCGCTCTTCCGCAAGCAATGGCCACGACAGAAGTCCGACAAGCAGAGCCAATAGCCGGAGCTTATTGATACCCGCAGAATATAGTGTTGTTTTCGGACACAGCAAATGCCTTGCCAGAGCGGGCGCAGCACGCTGCGCCCCTACACTGTATTTCGCGAACATCAATAGTTACTTTCCGGCGCAAAAAGGAGAAACTTGGTGGCTGGGTACAGTCAGCCAATTTCGCGTCCGAATGCGCCCGTAAGTGGTTGATTCTTTGAAGGCGCGAAATTGGTGACAGTCCCCGCCCCGAGCGGTACTCGTATTTTGCGCCGGAAAGTAGTTAGATGTTGATTCATGTCGGCCCTCCAGGGGCAAAACTGCCGACTTACATTCGCATTGCGGGCGCCCGGTAACAGAATTTCCCCGCTCCCGCGGCGGCCGCTCAGCTCAACACCGAATCTCGACATCGATCCGCCGGATGGCCGAGCGGTCCTCTTGCAGGCCAGCCTACCACAGGCAAACGACGAAGAAATTTAGCCCCAGCAGCTTGAGCAACGCGCGTCCGGATTGTACAATCTCCTCATGACTCTGAGGGATCGTCCGCGAATCCTGACCTTGATCGTGCACCTACTGCCCGCCGTGCCGCTTGCCGCCATCCTGTCAGCAGCGGATTGCAACGGCGATGAAAATCTCGAGGCCGTGTTTGCGAATCGCAAGGGACAACCCAATCGGCTTTGTGTCGGAGACGGCCGGGGGAAATTCGCCTGCGGCAACGTCAGCGCGGATGCCTTCAACAGCGCCGCCGTGGCAGTGGGAGACTTGAACGGCGACGGCGCGCTCGATGCCGTGTTTGCGAATCGCGACTCGCAGCACAATCGAGTTTGTCTCGGAGATCGACAAGAAAAAACATTCTCCTGCGGCGACCTTAGCGGGGACTCCTGCAACACTACCGATGTGGCTTTGGGAGACTTGAACGCGGATGGCCGCCTCGATGCCGTCTTCGCCAACTCTTTTGAGCGCAATCGCGTTTGCCTCGCCGCCGCCGGCGGAACCTTCACCTGTAGCGACGTCAACGCCGTCGCGCTCGACACGTTCGGCGTGGCGTTAGCCGATGTCAACGGAGACGGTCGACTCGACGCCGTCTTCGCCAACGCCTTTCAGCGCAATCGCGTTTGTCTCGGAGACGGGCGTGGCCGCTTCGCTTGTGCCGACGTCAGCCCTCATTCGTTCAACAGCTTCGACGTCGCCTTGGGCGACGTCAACGGTGACCGCCATCTTGACGCCGTGTTTCCCAGCGGCGGCCAGCAAAGTCGAGTCTGTCTTGGGGACGGGGCCGGCGGGTTCACCTGCGGCGACGTCAGCGAGGGCTTGTTGCACAGTTTCGGCGTTGCGGTCGGGGATCTGAACGGCGACGGTAGAGCCGACGCGGTATTCGCCAATTCCGCTCAACCCAATCGCGTTTGCTTGGCGGATAAGAGCGGTTCCTTAGCCTGTGCCGATATCAACAAGGATGCTTTCAGGAGCTTCGACGTGGCGCTCGGTGATCTAAATAGGGACGGCAACCTCGATGCGCTGTTCGCCAACTTCGGCCAGCCGAATCGCGTCTGTTTGGGAGACGGGAGCGGCAACTTCTCCTGCCGCGACACCGGCGAGGGTTCCTTCGCTACCGCCGGGGTCGCCATTTCCATTTCCTCCCGGAAAGGTCTGCCAGATGCTCATTAGATCCCGTATGGATAGCCAAACCCGCAAGTTTACAGCAGCGCACAAGATCTTTCTGGTCGCCCTATCGATCTTCATTCACGCCGGCCCACTCCCGGCGGAAGATTGGCCCGAATGGCGCGGCAAGGGTCGCGGCGGCGTTTGGAAGGAGACGGGCATCCTTGCCAAGTTCCCCACAGACGGTTTGAAAGCCACCTGGCGGACTCCCATTGCTGGGGGATACACCGGACCCGCTGTTGCCGACGGCCGCGTCTACGTTACCGATTACCGATCCACGCAGGTACGCAAAGGAATCGAACGGGCGCTTTGCCTCGACGAACGAACCGGGGAAATCCTCTGGTCACACTCATGGGATGTCGACTACGCCGGTCTCGACTACCCCTACGGTCCCCGCGCCACGCCTACCGTCGACGGCGACCGTGTTTATACGCTCGGCGCGATGGGCGCGCTTTACTGCTTCAACGCCAAGAGCGGCAAGGTGATCTGGAAGAGGGACTACCAAAGCGACTTCGGCGCGGAGGTTCCCATCTGGGGTATGGCCGGCGCGCCGCTGGTGGACGGCGAACGGCTGATCGGCTTGGTCGGCGGCCGGCCTGACGCGAAAGTCGTTGCCTTCGACAAGATGACGGGCGAGGAGATCTGGCGCTCGATCTCCTCCGACAGCGAGCCGGGATACAATCCTCCCGTCATTTTCGAAGCCGGCAACGCGCGCCAGCTCATTGTCTGGCACCCGGCAGCCGTGACGTCGCTCGACCCGAAAACGGGCGAACGGTATTGGGAGTACCCGTTCCAAGTCGGGGCCGGGGCGACCGTGGCCACACCCGTCTTCGACGGGAATCGGCTGCTAGTTTCGGCGTTCTATGAGGGTTCGCGTTTTTTCAAACTGCATCCACAAGTTCCCAAGGCCGAACTGTTGTGGAAGGGCGACAGCAAGAGCGAGATCCGCACCGACGGCCTGCACGCACTCATCACCACCCCGGTCATCGACGGGAACTACATTTACGGGATTTGCAGCTACGGCCAGTTCCGCTGCCTTGACGCCCGAACCGGAGAACGAGTTTGGGAAACGCTGGACGTCACAGGGGAAAGAGCGCGCTGGGCGGCCGCCTTTCTCGTTCGCCACGAAGACCGCTACTTCATCAACAACGATCGCGGCGACCTGATCATCGCCAAGTTGTCGCCGCGGGGCTATCACGAGATCAGCCGCACGACGATCATCAAGCCCACGACGCCCGTGGGCCGGCCCCGCGACATGGGCGCCGTCAACTGGTCCCATCCCGCCTACGCCAACCGGCACATCATCGTGCGCAACGATGAAGAGATCGTGAGGTATTCCCTGGCCGAGGAATAACCGACGATCCGGGCGGGGACTGTCATGGGGACAGGCGCCGTGCCGGCCTCGGGCTAATTCGCGGTTGCCGCCCCACGGATGCCGCTTCGTCGCAGGCAACGAGTTGCCGCGGGCGCCTGTTTCCCCGAGAAGGGTCGAAGGCGCGCGGAACCAATGGCGTCTTCAGCCGCGCTGGGATGCGGCTCCGGCATGCAGGCCACCCTATCCATCCAGGCCGCGACACTCACCCCTCGATCTTCCACCTCGCTTGCCGCAGCACCGCTCCCGCCGACTGCCCCGTCATCTTGAACCAAGCTTCGTCCCGGCCCCGAGCGGTGTAGTGGGGCAGATCCGCGGGAGAGCTTTCCATCAACTCGTACCAGACCGTCAACAGCGAACCGTCGTCGAGCTCGACGGTCGAAGGGTAGCCGAGATCGGTCGAAGTCGAGTCGCCGGAGATGATCATTGCCGCCGACCAACTCCGGCCATGATCTTCGCTGATGCGGGCCTGGTTCCCAATGGGATCACGGCGATGACCGTAGCTCATCAGAAGGCGATCGTCGCTTAGGCGTAGCAGGTGCGAAGGATAGCCCCAGACGCCGATCGAATGGGCTAGGGACCAGCTCTTCCCTCCGTCGCGAGATTCGCTCTGCAAGGTTTCGCGCTCATTCGACGTATTGTGGTTCCGAATCTGAGCGATGATCCCGCCGTCGGCGGCCTCGACCGCGTGCAGCTCGTGATAATCGCCGAAGTTGTCGCCGGGTCGGGTCGGGATCTCGGCCAACCAGCGCCACGTTTCGCCGTCGTCAGCCGACTCACAAACGCCGATGCGCCCTGGGCCGTGGCCCGCCCGGCCGTACCAAAAGAGTTTGCCTGCGTAAAGCAAGCGCCCGTCGGAAAGCTGAATGGGCCCATGGGGACTGTTCACCGGGCAGCGGTAGGGGGCCGACCACGACCGCCCTGCATCGGTGGATCGGATGATCCAGCTTCCCAGTTCCACTTCGCGCTGTGCGGCGCCGACTCGATGGTGGACCGCTTGCCAGCGGCCGATCTTCTCCGCTGGCCAGGCATTCTCGTCGTCCGGCTTCATCTTCAGCGCGGTGTTCAGCCGATCCTCGTAGGCCAGAGACGTGAACGTGGTCACCAGGATCGAACCCTTGGCCGTCTCCAGCACGCCGGCGTCGCGATCGTCGATCGGACCGTCGATCAGCACGCGAGGGAAGGTCCAAGTGGCGCCATTGTCTCGGGAACGCATCAACTCGACGCGACCGAACGGGCAGACATGGGCTTCGCGGCCTCCCGAGCAAACCACCAGCAGCTCCCCATTACGCCGCCGGGCGAGAGTCGGCCACCCATGGTATAAGTGGGGCCGATTGGTGATGGGCTTGGTGGAATCAACAACGGCTTTCCGAGCGCCCCCTGCTCGTAGTCCCCTACCGACGAGCAAGCCAGCAGCGCCCGCTCCCGCAACATGCAGGATGTTCCTTCGTGTCATGAAATCAGACATGCTTTTGCCTCCTTGGCTGGAACGACGACTCTGTCCGTGGTCATCTTGCCGGATCTTGCAAACCGGGTGTCGGGTTCACGGGAATGCGGCAGGTTCAAAACCTGCTCGACGCTGCCATGCTTCGCCATAAAAGTTAACGTAGGAATCCTCAGTGAAGATAAGCCCGCTGGAAACGGGCTAGCCCGCATTTCTCACCAGCTGACGGTCGAAGCACACGATAGGCCCGCCATTACGTCGTTGCGCTTGCTCACCGTGCTCAACGTGCTGTTCAAGTACGCCTCCGCGCGCTGAGCGGCGCGCGCCTTGTACTGACGGGCCTCTCACGCACTTCGCCTCGCCACCTGGTGAGAAAAACGGGCGTTGCCTTCGTAGACGCTGCCGCCACGACAGAGGCTTCCAGCAGCTTTCTCGAAAGGACCTCGCTCAATCACCGCCGACCGGCTGCTCCGTCCTGCCCACCAGCGATCGAAGGCCGCGAACTACAGCCAGCCGCGCATCCAGTACCAGGCTGAATAGCGACGGGACTAGGAACAGCGTAAACACCGTCGAAACGATCAGCCCCCCCACGACGACACTTCCCAGCCCGCGGTAGAGTTCCGATCCCGCTCCCGGAAACAGCACCAACGGCATCATCGCGAACGTGCTGGTGGCGACACTCATGAAGATCGGACGAACTCGCGTGCGAGTCGCCTCGCGGATCGCCTCGCGGGGGTTCATGTGGTCGTGCCTCATGTGATTCAATGACTGGTGAACGATGAGGATAGGGTTATTGACCACCGTTCCGACCAAGATGATGAACCCCAGCATGGTCAGAACGTCAAGCGCCTGATAGGTGAGAAACTTGTTCAGCACAGCCAGGCCCAGGAACCCACCCAAGGCTGCCAGCGGAACGCTGAACATAATCACCAACGGGTATAGAAAACTCTCGAACAAGGCAGCCATCAACAGATACGTGATGACGAGCGCGAGGAGAAAATTCCATTTGAGGGCCTCAACGGTTTGTGAGAGCTTGTCGGCGGTGCCGCTCAACCGTGCCTGGTAGATTCCCCCGAGCCGGCCGGCTTCTCGCATCGGAGCGAGAATTTCTGTTTGAACGGTCTCCATCGCCTGTTCCAGGGGCATCTGTTCAGGGGGCGTAACCTGGATGGTGATGGCCCGCTCGCGTTCCCGATGGTGAATTTGTGCCGGCCCGTTGGTGACGGCTATGTCGGCAACCGAGCCTAAGGTAATCAGCCGGCCGTCGGGCGTGGCTATGGGCATCTGCTCCAACAGGTGCGTGCGGTGGGCGAAGCTTTCCTTGCCCTTTATGATCAAATCGATTTCTTTGCCCTCGTACTGAAAATCACTGGCCCGCGCACCGTCAACCAAAGCGCTGACCGTGAAGCCCAGATCGCGGTTCGTGATTCCCGCCTCCGCGGCGCGCCGGCGGTGGGTGGTGACGCGAACTTCCGGGTTGCCCAGGTCCAAGCTGGGTATCGGGCGAACCTGGGATCCGGGCAAAGTCCGCATAGCCCCCCGCAAGACCTCGCCTCCCAACTCGACTAGCCTCTCGATTTCGGGACCGGCGATTTCGATGTCGATACCGCGGCCTTGCCCCAGAGTACGGGCGAATAGGCTGGCTTGCTGAAAAAACGCGGTCGTTCCCGGCAAGGTTGCGCTGACCCTCTGGAATTCCGGGATCAACTCCCGGATGCGCAACGGGTCGTGAGAGCGAAGGCCCATGAACGTTTGCTCCGGGCGGGCGATGAAGAACCAGCCCGACAGGCCCCCGCCGGGAAGCGCGTCCGCCTGCTCTCGAGGCGTCTCCCACAGATAGGAAAGTTCCTCGACGTATCGATGCCGGAAATCCGCAATCTCATCAATGTTATGGCCGGGCGGCGGCAGCAGAATGCCGATGACCAGGTCCCGGTTGCCTTCCGGCAGGTACTCCGCCTTGGGTATAAGCAGGACACTGAAACCAATTGCCGCCGTAGTCAGCACAATCACCGTGGCCAACCGCCGGAAGACGCCTCCACAAAGCCAGTAGACAAAGTCCGTCAGGGCTTGGTTGAGGCGCTCAACCAGCCCTACGACGCCGAACAGATTGTGAAGGCCGAACCGAGCGCGGTCGCCCTGGGCGGCATGCAGAATCTTGGCCGACAGGCTGGGAATGACGGTGATGGCGACAATCAAACTGAGACCCACGGCGCAACTGATGGCAATGGCAATGTCGCGGAAGAGTTGTCCGGCCTCTTGTTCGACGAATACGACGGGAACGAAGACCGCGATCGTGGTCAGCGTGCTGGCCAGCACGGCCCCCCATACCTCGCGCGCACCGTCGTAGGCGGCTTGAGCGCGGGGCTTCCCCATTTGGCTGTGCCGGTAGATGTTCTCGAGCACCACGATGGAATTGTCCACCACCATGCCCACCGCGAATGCCATCCCGGCCAGGCTGATGACGTTGAGCGTGCGGTCAAACCAGTTCATCATCAGGAACGTCGCCACGACGCTGATGGGGATGGCAATGGCGACGATAAGCGTGCTGGTGAAACTTCGCAGGAACAGCAGCAGCACGAGGATCGCCAAAGAGCCGCCGACGAGTAGATTCTGTTTGACCAAGTTGATGGCGCTATCGATATACGTTGTCTCGTCGTAGACTTGATGGAGCCGCAGCCCGCGCGGCTCGAGAAGCTCGGTGTTGATCCTGGCAACTCGCTCCTTGACGCCGGCCATAACCTCGAGGATGTTGGCGCCCGATTCCTTGACGACGTTGACGGCCATCATGCGCTGGTCCATGTAATAACCCTTGGCCTGCGCCTTGCGGTGGTCGAGTTGAGCGTAACCGACGTCGCGGACGTAGACGGGAACCCCATTGCGCACCGCAATGACGACGTTTTCGATGTCGTCGGGCGAGGCGTATTCCCCGACCGTGCGAACGAGGTAGCGGCGCTTGCCTTCGTCGAAATCCCCTCCGCTGTAGTTGCGGTTCTCGCGTTCAAGCGCCGCCGCCAGTTGGTTGAAGGTAACCCTGCGGGCGGCAAGCTTGGCCGGGTCGACGACGACTTGCATCTCGAGTTCGCGTCCCGCAAAGCTGTTCGACGCCGCCACGCCCGGCACGCGCTCGAGCTCGGGTTTGACGAAGTCCTCGACGAAATCGTGTTGCGTCGACATATCGCCTTTGAAACCGTCCGTTTCCGTCGGCATGAGTATGAACCAGCCACTCGCATTGGCCCCGGGATCGACTGTGCGGATCACCGGTTTATCCGCGTCGTCGGGATAGCTGGGCACCTGATCGAGCCGATTGGAAACCTTCAGCACGGCCGTGTCGAGGTCGGCGCCGACCTGGAAGGTCATGGTGATTGAGCCCCGGCTCTCGCCGCTCTCGCTTTCCATCTCGACGAGACCTTCGAGGCTTTTCAGCTGTTCTTCCTGCTCGTCGATGATGTCACGCTCCATTTCGTAGGGACTGGCGCCGGGCCAAGTCGTGCTGACCGTGACCTCCGGCTCCTCGACGGTGGGCGTGAGCTGGACCGGTATGCGGAAAAGAGCGATGCCGCCGAACAACGTCAGCAGGATCACGCCTACGGCGGTCGTGACCGGGTACCTAATGGCGTTGCTGACGATCGTCATGGCAGTTTGTACTCGATCGGTTCGCCCTGCACGGCTTGCCCCGGCATGAGCCGTTCGTTGCCCCTGGTCACCACGCGCTGGCCCGGGCGGACGCTGCCGCTGACCTCGATCCAGCTTCCGACGCCGGCCCCGGTCCGTACACGAATCGGATCTACCGTGCCATCGTCTTTGATGATGTAGATCACTTGGTGCGGGTTTTGGCTGACGACAGCGTCTTTAGGCACAATGGTCGCGCGGTAGGCGTCGCCTCCTGAAAACGAAACCTGAGCCAGCATTCCGGCGGCCACCTTGCCGCCGGGATTCGGGAACTTCAACTTGACGGGGAAGGTTCGAGCCTGCGGGTCCGCTCTTGGTATGATCGCGGTCACCGTGCCGACCGTCCCGCGTCCGCCGATCGCCTCAAACTCAACAGACACGCGTCGGCCGACCCGTAGGCCCCGATAGTAGCGTTCCGGGACTTGAACCAACACCCGCAGGTCGTCAACGGCCATCAGCTCGACAACGGGATCACCCACCGCCAACCACTGCCCGAGCTCGGTGTGTTTGTCGGTGATAACGCCGTTGAAAGGAGCGTGAATCGTACAACGCTTGATGTCGTCCAGAATGCGTTCGATTTCAGCTCGCAGCCGATCGAGGCGGCCCTGCCAGGCGCTGAACTCGTAAAAAGCATCGTCCAGCTCCTGTTGGCTGAAAACCTTGGCATCGAACAGCTCCCGCGCTCGTTCGAGGTTTCTTTCCGCCAGCTTGCGGCGAGCTTCCGCTTCCGTGAGCTCCGATTGCGAAGCGTCGCGGCGCAGCTCCAGGTTTACTGTACGCAGGCGCGCGAGAAGTTGCCCCTTTTCAACCGCGTCACCCTCGCGAACCCCGAGCTCGACGACTAGGCCCTCCACCTCCCCGGCAACCGTGCTGACGGTCGGCGACTGCACCGAGCCGGGAAGCCGGATTTGACGCCGGACGGTGTGTTCGCGAGCTTCGGTGTAGCGGATCGGGCTAGGGCCGGGACCCTGCGCCGACAAGGACGTCAACCCCGCTAAGACGTACGCTAGAACCGGCAACCGCATCAGTCTTACTGCGTCATTTCACGAATACGGCTACGAAAGGCGGCCGACCGCGGGCGCGATGAATCGCGCCTCTACGGATGATCGAAGCCACGTTCGACAATGTAGGGGCGCAATTTATTGCGCCCGAGCTGATGAGCCGCAATACTTCTAAAGTCGATGGGCATGTAACTGTATTTGCGAATACAGTACTTCGTGTGAGCAACGCGAGGTCGCCTTCCACCAGCAACTCTTGCGATTCGCTCAAACAACCCTAGTCTAGCGCGGCCCGGGCTGGGCGCGATAACCCGCCGGGGTGGTTTGTTCGCGCAGCGTGCAACCGAGCCGCGGGCGCAAGGGTGCTGTCGAGGCCTCGTCAGCGTACCGAGTGCCGCGTGAGCACAACGGGTCGCACGACAAGGTGATTCGTAGCCGGGCCTTGTCGGCCAACCTCGGCGACTCGAAGGCTAGACCGCGGGCTTTCGCCCGCGGCTCGGTTTGACCCGACGAGGCCCGAGAAGGTGCAGTTCGAGGCGGAGCATACGTAAACCGAGCCGCGCCCGAAAGGGTGCGGTCGAGTCGTCATGACCGCAACTGGTTTCCTCCCGATGAGGTGATTGCGACCCACTCAAAGGAATGGAAAGCGGTGAGTTTCGGTCGGGTCCATGGCGCAATAGTAGCCCGGACACTTGGCCTGTCACTGGCGTTCCAGGCTCAACTCTCTGCTCACGCGCACCCTTGCGACGAGCGAAGCTGAGCCGCGAGCGCAAACGAGCGGTCACGGGTCGAACGCCACCTAGCCCCTGGCAGAAGTCGTGCAGGAGCGAAAAATGGGGACTGCGACCAATTCGCCCCCCATCATGGCCCTAGAAAAAGGCACGTAGCCTGAAGCGAATTGGACGGCTGTACCCGATTTTTCGCGGCCTTCACTTCTACCACGGGCTGCTATCGCGTGCTTCGACCGTCAGCTGGTGAGAAATGCGAGTTAGAGGCGCGGGTGTTTCGTCTCGCGGTCGCCGCTTTCGGCGACGAACCCAGCGTTCCGCCGCGACCCTTGCGGGCCGCGCTGAGGAAGGTTGATGCCGAACTCGATCAATGCTCTCAGCGGCCTTTCCTCTGCGAAAGGCCGCTTGAAAACTTGACCCTTTTGTTACCTTGACACCTTTATTAGACGACTAGAGGCCGCGGGGCCGGGGGTGAGAAATGCGAACAAGTGTCAGGTTTGCTGTCCGGAGATTTGGTCGTCCGAGTCCCATAAGCCGCGCATGCCGACGGCCCAGGCGAGGGCCGGCAGTAACATCGCCGCCCCCACGGCGAACGTGGCGGCGCGGGCCGTTACGCCCAAGTCGATCGCTCTGCCGCAAACGTAGCCGGCCATCGAAGCGGTGACCGTGAACAGACCAAGATCGGCGGCGAACACGCGGCCCCGGAAACGGTCTTCCGTGTTCAAGTAGAGAAGCATATTCGAGAACACCCAGACGATCGAACCCCCCGCGTGAGCCACGACCATACTCAGCCAGGCCAACGGCAAGTTCCGAGCGCCGCTGAAGGCCATGTAAAAAGATCCCGCCGCCAGGTATCCGACGAGGATCGACCAGCGCATTCGCCCCTGCCGTTCTCCCACCAGCGGGCCGGCCAGTAACGGACCCACCACCGATCCCAGTCCCTGAAACATGAACAGCGTTGCCATGCCTAGGGCCGCGTGACCGCTGATGCGCATGTCCTGACGGCCGAGGATAGCAACCAGCACCGCCCGCGCACCCAAGATGCCCAGCCCGAGTTTAGCGGCCATCAGCGCCACCAGCCGCCAGTCGCGGGCCACGTACCGAAAGCCCTCCGCGATCGGGCCAAAGGCCAAGATCTCACGCCATTTCAGGTTGGGGTAGAGCTCGAGGTGCGGCTCGTCGAACTGCGCCCGGGCAATAAACCAGGCGGAGAGAAGGAACGAGGCGGAGTTGATCACAAACGCCGGCTGCCGGCCCAGAAAGGCAACCGCCAGCCCGCCCAGTCCCGCTCCAGCCGTGACCGTAACCGACCAAGTCGTCGACGAAACCGCATTGGCGGTCGAGATCCGGCGACGATCGACAACGTTGGGGATCGCCGCGCTTCGAGCAGACTCAAAAAATGCGGCGCCGACGACCTCCACCCCCAGCAGCAGATAGAGCAGCCCAATCTGCTCCTCTCGTTCGATGAAAAGCATTCCCAGCACCACCAGGGAGCGCAACACGTCGGTGGCGATCATCACCCGCCGCCGACTGACCCGGTCATTCACGGCGCCGGCGGTGGGGCTGACGAGGAAGAAGGGCAGAATCTGCAGCACGACCGCCCAGGCCACCGCTTCGGCCGATCCCGTCAGCTCAAGCAGCAGCCCATAGATGGCGACCGAATAGAACCAGTCGCCTAGGCCGCTGATGAGCTGGGCGAGCCAAAGTCGCCGAAAATGCAAATTTTCGTGAAGGAGCCGGTAATATCCGGCTAGAGACAAGCTATGCGCGGGACGGACAGGAGAAGTCGGCACGGCATTTCAAGGAAAACGACAGCGAAACTATAGACGGTACAATCCGGTGCGCTCCCGCACCAACCGCATCGTCGACTCGGCGATGGGGGAGACGCGCTCGGCGCCGGCGGCGAGGATTTTCCGAACAGCACCCGGCTCGGCCATCAGTTCTCGATACTTTTTCTGGATCGGCTCCACCTTCGCCACCACCATTTCCGCGACGTCCTTCTTCAGACTGCCGTACTGCTTGCCGGCAAAATGGGCTCGCAACTCATCGTCGCTCCAGCCGCTGAAAGCTTGGAAGATGTTCAGCAAATTTGCGACTCCCGGCCCCATCTCGTCGAAGTCGACAGCCGGTTTGGAGTCGGTCACCGCCCGCATGATGAGTTTCTTGATGCGCGACGGTGGATCGAGCAGATCGACGGCGTGGCCGGTTCCCGGCGCGGACTTGCTCATTTTTTCCGCCGGGTTGTCCAAGCCCATGATGCGCGCGCCGACGGCGGGCAGTTTGGTCTCGGGAACCACGAAGGTCTCGCCGTAGAGCGAATTGAAGCGTTGGGCGATGTCGCGGGTCAACTCCAAATGCTGGGCCTGATCTTCGCCGACCGGGACGATCGACGCTTGGTAGAGAAGGATGTCGGCCGCCATCAGCGCCGGATACACAAATAGTCCCGTCCCGACCGATTCCTGACTCTCGGCCTTCGCCTTGAACTGGGTCATACGGCTCAGCCAACCCATGGGAGTAACGCAAGTGAACACCCACGCCAACTCAACATGCGCCGGAACCGCCGACTGCACGAAAATGGCCGAATGGGCGGGATCAATGCCCGCGGCCACGTAAAGCGCCGCCACCTCTTCGATCTTTTGCTGAAGCTGCCGAGGATCTTGATAGAGGGTAATGGCGTGCTGGTCGACGATGCAGAATATCGGCTCGTAGCGATGCTGGATGTCCGCCCAGGTCTTCAGAGCGCCTAGATAGTTCCCAATATGAAGATTACCGGAAGGCTGCATGCCCGAAAAAATGCGCGGCTTCATGGGACTTTCGTTCGGCGATGGAACTTATCCATCTATAGTGACAGGATCGAAAGTGGAAACCAATGCTCGGGCCGCAGCCGGACCGGACACGAGCACACACACGTTTCGGCGAATGAGGGCGGACGCGGCATGCTATGCCCCATCCCTGCACGGTCCGGTGCCGCGGGATCGCCGCGCCAGCCGGCGAGAAATGCGGGTTAACCGCAATACTCGTCACTTAAGAACGTTCTTTAGCCCCCGAAGGGGGCGCAGGAAGGCCTGCAAATCGCTACGTTGATCACTCTTTCCCACGCTCCTACCGGGGCTGGACCGTGGTCGGCTGTGCCCCAGGGTTTCGCCAAAAACGGCTCCACCCCGGGGCTACTAGCCCGCGCCCCCTACGGGGGCTGACTTACCGTTAAGTCACTCGTATTGAGGCTAGCCCAGGCTAGCCCGCCTTGCTCACCCGCCGGCAGTCGAAACAGGTGATAGGCCGGCTGCCCTGAACACTCAGTGCCAGGAGACCGGGAGGCCTTCGATATGGTGGAAGTACAGCTCGCGGGCGATGAGGCGGGTGGTCTCGGAGGTTGCCGCGACTGCTTCGGCTAGCGGCCGATGCCGCAGTTGATAGCCGTCTCCTCCGCTGAACCAGATCTGCGCCAGGACGTAACCCTCTCCTAAGCGCTGGAACACCAACTGCGGTTCCGTTTGGAAATCGGCGGCTCCCACACGGCCCGCCGCCACGGTCGCGCAGTAGACCCCGTCCTCGCAGATGTCCAGCACCCCCGTCTCGCCATTGCGGTGAACGAGGTAGTTGCCGGCCTGCATGGTCTTGTCGCCGACAACGAATGCAAAGGGAATCTCGACGCTAAGATCGCCTGGGTTGGGCGGGTAAATGGCTGCGTTCGCCAGGGCTGCGAACGTGATCAATAGGGCGGAAACTCGAATGGCTTGGTGGGTCATCGTCTTTTCCTTTGCTTGTCTTGGGAATCTCATTTCGCCCTCTCATAGAGCACCCCGCATGCCAAAGTAGGGGGGCCTAGGACGGATCCGGCGGAATTTACCCCAACTTATTGATTGCAAGAAGGATAGCCCCGCGGCTCCGTTTCCCGATGGGGCCCGAGTTTATCGGCTCGAGGCGCCCGGCGCTATCCGATCGGATAGCCCGGCTAACGATCTCGATAGACCGCGGGCGGCTGACCAAACGGCCCTGGCAGTTTCACCGCTCCCGACCCTTTCTCGCTACGGTGCAATCGAACAGCGAAAAAGGGGCCGAACATTTCTCTGTTGATTCGGTCTCTGTTGATTCGGGATCGGCCGGGTAGCAACCGGCAATCCTGCCGGTTCAAACGCTTGAGCGAACCGTGATCGGCCGGAAACGCGGTGAAGGGGGGATGGGCGTCGTCCACAATGGCGAGGACACGAAACTTACACGTGCTCACCTTTACCGTGAAGCCAGCCTCTCAGTAGCGCTACAATTCTAGCGTGCGGTTCGTAGGGGTTTTGCTCGCCGTTTTGATGGCCTTGGCTGTGGGCTCGGGTGCGGAACAAGGCACGCCCGCGGACAGTCCGCCCAACCTGGTTCTCATTACCGTCGACACGCTGCGGGCCGATCATCTCTCCTGTTACGGATACCACCTCGCGACCAGCCCCAACATCGATCAGCTTGCCTCGGAGGGTGTCCGCTTCGAGCGGGCCTATTCACCCATTCCGCTGACTGGTCCCTCGCATATTTCGCTCTTCACCAGCCGTTTCCCCCAGGAACACGGAGCCCGCATTAACGGCGTCGCCGTGGCGGCAGACTCGAAGTGGCTGTTTCTGCCCCAAATCCTACGAAAATTCGGCTATCGCAATGCGGCCTTCGTGAGCGCTTGGACGTTGACGGACCGTCTCACCCAGCTTGGCCAGTGGTTCGATACCTACGATCAGGATCTGACCCGCTCACACCAGGTCTTTCACTCGAGCCGCTTCGCCGAAGATGTGACGCCTCCCGCAATCGAATGGCTGCGGGGCAACCGACACCGCCCGTTCTTCCTCTGGGTTCATTATTTCGACCCCCACTCCCCCTACCACCTACGCGAGGAGTTCGCTTCTCCCGAGCGGAACGGACATCCGGGAAACAGCGCGGATTGGGCTGACAAAGAGGCTCAGGAGCGCATCAACAAGTACGACTCGGAAGTCGGTTACGTCGACCACCACATTGGCAAACTGCTTGCCGAGCTCGACGACCTCGAGTTGCGCGACTCCACGATCGTGGCGCTGACGGCCGACCATGGAGAAAGCCTTGGGGAGCACGGCTACGTCGGTCATGGCCGGCGCCTGTTTGAAGGCATTGTCCACATACCTCTGATCCTGCGATACCCGGGGACGATTCCCGCCGGGCGTGTCGTTCCGCAGGCCGCCTCGTTGCTCGATCTGACGCCGACCGTACTGGAGCTGGCCCTGGGCAAGGGGAAAGCGGCTACTCTGCCTGTCTCGTTCGCCGGCCGCAGCTTGGCCAGCACTGTGGTCGGCGGCGAATCGCTCCCTCAGCGCCCGATTCGCTACATCACCTTTGCCGGCAGGAAGGGGTTCGCGCCTCGCTGGATGTCATGGCTTTGGGTTCGCGACAGTGCCTTGCCGCTTCATGTTGGGGAGACACGAGGTTTTCGCAAGCTCGTCTGGACGCCGGGTGACAGATCGCTTTCCGTTGTAAATCTCGAGCAAGATCCGCTAGGACTGAGACCGGCGGTGGTCCGGAAAGACGATAAGGGGTACCAGACGAGGGCGGCCTCTTTGAGACGCTGGTTCGAAGCGACGGATCTCGACGAGGGGGAGATCACAATGAACGAGCGCGACATCGAAGTACTGAAAAGTCTCGGCTATTTGCAGTAGGGTAGCATCCTGTTGCTAAGGGGATTAGGTAGCAGCGACGGGCTCCCCGATGTTGTCGCCGCGATCTGTCAAGCGACCGCGAGGTCTCTTCGTCTCGTTGGTGCGAGCGCGGACAGTCACGCGAACGTCGTAGCAGAGCCGCGGGCGGAAGCCTGCGGTCAAGGTCGTGAAATTGTCTCGGCGATCAGAAACGCCCGCAATGGCCCGGAGCCTCAACCGCACCCTTTCGGGTGCGGCTCTGTTTATACCCGTTCCACGTCGATTGCATCTTGTCGGGTGGAGAGCGCGGCGCCGTGCCGTGCCCGAAGTTCCGATCGTCCACATGGCTTCTCGGTATTCGTCACACCGAACTTATAGAACGGACTACTTGACTAGGGGATCCCCCAGAGCATGATCAATCGCGTCGTCTGGGAAAATCTGTGCCATCGCCCGGTCCGCACGGCGCTGACCGTGGCGGCGATCGCGCTGGAGGCCTGCATGATTCTGCTGCTGTGGGGCCTCGCCGACGGGCTGGTCGAAGATTCGTCCCGCCGCAAGAAGGGCATCGGCGCCCATATCCTCATTCGGCCCTCGGCAAGCAGCTCGCCCCTCACATCGGGAACGGGCGGCATGTCGGCGCACTACGTCGATCTCATTGAGGCGCTTCCCGAAGTCGAAGTGGCCGCCGGTTCGACTTTCAAGATGTTGAACGATCTGACCACAGTGACAGGCATCGAATGGGACAAGTTCGAGCGCATGGCCGGCCGCATCCGCTTCCCTCGGGGAGGTCCCTTCGAAGACCCCTTTGACATCGTTGTGGATGAAACCTATGCGGCGCAGAAAAACCTCGCTCTCGGCCAAACGATCCAAGCTCTGAACCGTGATTTTCGTCTGGTGGGAATCACCGAGTCGGGCAAGCTCTCGCGGCTGTTCGTCTCGCTCGCGACCATGCAGGAGTTAATGGGCTGGGAGGGAAAGCTCAGTCAAATCTACGTCCGCTTGAAAGACCCGCGGCGAACGGGAGAGATGATTCAACGGCTGAAGGAAATGCTGCCCGAGCACCCCGTCTACTCCATGGAAGAATTTATTTCTTTGTTCGAAGCGCAGACGCGCGGACTGACGGGAGAGTTCATGGGCGTCATCGTGGGCATCGCGGTTTCGGTGGGCTTCCTTGTGGTTCTGCTTTCGATGTACACGGCTGTGGTCGACCGCACCCGCGAGATTGGAATCCTAAAGGCGTTGGGAGCCTCTCCGGCCTACATCATCAACATATTCATGCGCGAAGCAATGCTGATGACGTTGGGGGGGATCTTGGTCGGGATCGGCCTTGCCTACTTGGGGAAGGGCATCATCGACAACCGCTTCCCGCTGGTGGCGGTTCTCTTCCTCCACAGCCACTTGACTTGGTCCACGGCTATCGCCGTAGCCGCCTCGTTCTTGGGCGCGCTCTACCCCACCGTTCGGGCTGCCGGGCAGGATCCGATTGACGCGCTGGCCTACGAGTAAGGTCCGGGCCGGCGGCTCCGGCTCCGTTAGAGCGGTGCCCACGAGAAAGTCGGAACGAGGCGCTCCTCTGGCACGTCCAACTACCGAGTACAAGGCGCGCGCCGCTCGGCGCCCTCGGGCACGGCATGCCGTGCCCCTACATTCTTGAACCCTACGTTGAGCACGGTGAGCAAGCGCAACGCAGTAATGGCAGGCTTATTGCGTGCTTCGACCCTCAGGTGGTGAGAAATGGGGGCTAGCTCGGCGCTGCGTGTGAGAGAATGGGCCTATAGGCTTGGCAGTCCGCGGTGAGAGTCCTTGGCCTCAAAAAGTATGCGTGCAGCCGCCGATTTTTGTCGTCGAACGTATGCTGGAATCAAAGCAGTTGCGGAAGCGAAAATCGTTGACGGCCCTATTTTTCGCCGCACCTGGCTTCCGCGACGGGCTGCTGGGTTGACTTGACAAACCACATGGGGCGACAACAATGAAACCACGAGTTCGCATCCTTGCACTGGCAGTGTTGCTCAGTTTGAGCTCACTGCTGATGGCCGATGTCTTGCGGCTGCACAACGGCGATGTCGTCGAGGGAACCTACCTCGGAGGCAACAGCCGGACCGTGAAGTTTATAGATTCAGAAGGAAACGTCAATACTTACGAAGTCTCGGCGGTGGATGGCATCCGCTTTCGCTCTGGCGCCTCGGCCGAGGTGCGTGCGCCCACTACGCGAACAAGGAGAGCAAGGCGGCAGACCGCCGCGCGGTCGCAGGCCTCAGGTCCCGACGAGATGGGCCTGACCGTACCCGCCGGCACTTTGATTACAATCCGAACGATCGATTCGATCGACACGGACATCACCGGGGCGGGCGAGCGGTTTCGGGCCAGTATCGACGACCCTGTCGTCGTGGAAGGTCAAGTCGTCATCCCGCGAGGCGCCGACGCAACCATCCAGGTGATGAGGGTCGAGCAGTCCGGCCGGGTGGCGGGAAGCGATGAAGTGGCGCTGAAGCTCTTCGACGTGACCGTCGAGGGACGAATCTACGAAGTAGCCAGCAACTACGCCGAGGTCAAGACCGAAGGAAAAGGCAAACGGACCGCCAAAACAACAGCCCTTACGACGGGGATCGGCGCTGCTCTAGGGGCTATCATCGGCGGCGGCAAGGGCGCGGCGATCGGAGCCGGTGCCGGAGCGGGTACCGGGATCGCCGTTTCGGCGGCGCGAGGTAGAAGGCTTCGTATCCCCTCCGAGACGCGGCTGGACTTTGAGTTGCGCTCGCCCCTGCCTTTGTGACCCACGCGGAGCAAAGCAGATCAAGCGGCTTAGCCTATCATCCGCTGTCGGGGTGTGCGGAAGGGCGCGCGGTAGTCCCCCAGCCGATAGTAGCGCCGCCGTTTGCCTTGCTCGCTCACCTCCACGGTGGCAAACCCGCAGGGACGGTGAAAGTGCAAATAGGGGTTGAAACAAGCCGTGTAAAAGCGCTGGAACTCCGCCGCGTGCTCGGCGGCGATCGGCTGGTGGCCGATGTTCTTGCCCTCGAGCAGGGCATTGTCGGTGGTGCGGTGCGCCCGCGACTTGGTGAACTCGGCGATTAGCAGCTTGTTCAGCAGCTTGGCTACCCGAAGGTTGAGAAACTCCGAGCCGTTGTCGGAATGAAAGCCGCGAAGCCGTAGATCTCCTTGCGCTCGGCGCCGGTAAAGGTGAGGCGGCTGCTGGAGGCCACGAATTCGCGCATCTTGGCCGCCGTGAGACGTTGAGCATGCTCCATGGTGACTCGCATTCACCCGCAATGTGCCCTCCCCCCGCTGTCGTCGCTTCAGGATCATCTTGTGTTGGAAACACTCCCCCCCGTTCAGGATCATCTCGCATCGGACAACTCTCCACCGGGAATCCGGCTCCCATTCATGTAAAGTAAAGAATATAAACCGCCGAATGAGACGGCTGCTCTTGGGAGTGAGTAATTGCCATGTCCAACCAGAACATCCAAGATGGTTTTTTGAACAAAGCCCGGAGCGAGCGGCTGCCTGTTACGATCTTCCTCACCAGCGGTGTCAAGCTGTCCGGACGCGTGCGCGGCTTCGACAAGTACTGCGTCGTTTTCGAAACCAGTCACCAAGAGCAGTTGATCTTCAAACACGCCATTTCCACCGTCGTGACAACACGCCAATCGCACGGTTCCGGCTCCGAAGGCTCCCAGCGCCCGACGCCACCGAAGCCCGAAAAGCCACCCGAAGCCGAGAGCGCGGACGGCGAGCCATCGCAATCATAACGGCGTGGAATGGCTGCCCGGAGCTTGCCGGCGCCACTGTGAACAGCTAAACCAGGTGTCTCGAGTCTAAGCAAGTTGTCTCCGCCCACGCCTCATGCCCGCCAGCCGGCTGCGCCCGACGCCGGCGCTCCTCTACCGCCAGAAGAAACTTGCCTTCTAGTCGGGGTCGAGATCCGACGAGATCGCGGCGGTCCCTCCGACGACTCTCAGTGGACCGCCTCGACCGAGGAATCGCTGGAAGAATTGGCCGAACTCGCCTCCAGCGCGGGGGCCACCGTGCTGGGGTCGGACATTCAAGTCCGCCAGACTGCCCACCGCGCGACCCTGATCGGGCAAGGCAAAGTGGAAGAGCTCCGTCGTTGGGTGCTAGAGGTGGATGCGGATCTCGTTCTGTTTGATCGGAGCCTTTTTCCGAGTCAACAACGAAACCTGGAGAGCGCCTTGGACTGCAAGGTGATCGATCGAACGCAGCTCATCCTTGAAATCTTCGCCCGCCACGCGCGCACCCGCGAAGGACAGCTCCAGGTGGAGCTCGCGCAACTGACTTATCTGTTGCCTCGGCTGACTGGCCACGGCGCCGAGATGTCTCGGTTGGGCGGTGGCATCGGCACCCGCGGTCCTGGAGAAACCAAGCTCGAAACCGACCGTCGTCGAATCGGACGGCGAATCAGCAAGCTCAAAGCCAACCTAGGGGCGGTTCGGGCTACTCGCCGTGCACAACGCAAGAAGCGAGGCAGCGTTCCCTTGTCGACGGTTTCCCTCGTCGGTTACACGAATGCGGGCAAATCAACTCTGTTCAACGCTCTCACCTCGGCGAGCGTCTTGGCGGACCCGAAGATGTTCGCTACGCTCGACCCGACGATACGAGCCCTCGATCTCCCCTCCCGGCGGCGCGTTTTGCTTTCCGACACCGTCGGATTTCTTCGCCATCTCCCGCCGACGCTGATTCAAGCTTTTCGCGCCACCCTCGAAGAGGTCACCGAGGCGGCCATGATCGTCCACGTCATCGACATCTCTTCGCCCCACTGGCGACTGAGAAGACAAGAAGTGGATAAAGTGCTCAACGAGATCGAAGCCGCGCAAAAGCCACAAATCCTGGCGCTGAACAAGATCGACCGGATGGACCCAGAGCAGGTTGCCGCCGTGCTCAGCTCCCTGCGGCCTTCCGGTTCCGCCGCCGAACCTGTCGCCGTCTCCGCCCTCGAGGGACGCGGCCTCTCCGATCTGCTGCGAGCGAGCGATCGCCGACTGCCCGGGGACGACGTGGCCACCGAACGCTATCATTTCGGCTTCGGGGAGGGAGAAAAGGTCGCCTTCCTCTATGATCACGCGCGGATTCTAGAGCGAACAGATACGCCGCTCGGAGTTGACATCACGGCCGCGGCTCCTCAATCGGTGCGGCTGCGGTTATCGGGGAATGCGGTCGCCGCGGACTAGGCGGGGCCCACTACTCGCGCGAGGCCGGCTCGCTTAGAGCCAGAAACCGTCGAATGACGCGGCGCACGAAAAGCCGCGTTTCGTCGTAAGGAGGCAAACCGTCGTAGCGGTCAACTTTTTCGGGTCCGGCGTTGTAGGCCGCCAGCGCGCGCAACAACTGGTCCGGCGATTCCGAATAGCGCTCGAGGAGGCCCTTAAGATACCGTGTTCCCCCGCTCACGTTCTGAGCCGGGTCCGTGCGGTCTTCGACTTCCAACTCGGCGGCGGTCTCGGGCATGAGTTGCATCAGACCAACCGCCCCTTTGGGGGACACCGCCTCGGGATCGTAGGCCGACTCGGCCTCCACGACGCTGTGGACCAGGGGGGCGGGCAGCCGGTGCCGCTCGGCAACGCTGTCGATCAGCTTGCGGATGTCTTCCGCTGGGTCCGCGGTGTCTTCTCGATCGGATTCCTCGGTGACGGGCGCCGCGGGCTTGTCGTCACGCTTCTCGAACCCTACAATCACTGACGAGGGAAGCTCGATGAAGTTGCCGTCTTTCTGGAACAGCCGGACGCGGCCGCCCACTCGCTCGTGGCCTTCGGCCTCTAGGCGGAACCCGCTCGTCAACACGACGTACTCGCCGGCGGAAAGGCAGGCAACGCAGATTCCAACCAGCACCGCTAGACGAAGACACATCCCATATAGCATACTGCGTGGCTGGCGGGGGCCGTTTCCGGCTGGAGCTTCCGGATACACGAATCCTCTCCTACGATTATGACGTTCTTTTCCCACCTATCGTGCAGCCGCACGGGAGAAAAGCTTCCCGTCGGGAAGCCGGCTACTGTTTCCCCGGCAGGGGCGCCCCTGTTGGCGCGCTACGATCTGGCCCACGCAGGCGAGCATTTGACGCGCGGCGAGATTGCCGGCGGCCCGTCCTCGATGTGGCGCTGGTCAGCCCTGCTGCCGGTCTCGAATTCCAACCACATCGTTTCCCTGGGCGAAGGGAACACTCCCTTGATTCCTGCCGGACGACTAGGGCATAGCCTCGGCGCGGCCAACGTCTTGGTCAAGGACGAAAGCGCCAACCCTACCGGAACCTTCAAAGCTCGCGGCATGTCGTGTGCCGTTTCGATGGCCAAAGAATCAGGCGTGGAGAAGTTGGCCGCTCCCTCGGCCGGTAACGCCGGTTCGGCTTTGGCCGCCTACGCCGCCGCGGCAGGCATCGAGGCTCACATCTTCATGCCGCGGGACGTGCCGCGGGCCAACTACATCGAGTGCAGGATGTTCGGCGCCCACGTCAACCTCGTGGACGGCCTTATCAGCGACTGCGGGCGCCTCGTCGCCGAGGGGAAAGACTCTCAGGGATGGTTCGACGTCTCATCGCTGAAACAGCCCTACCGCATCGAGGGCAAGAAAACTATGGGACTCGAGCTGGCCGAGCAATTAGGATGGCGGCTCCCCGATGCCATCTTGTATCCCACCGGCGGGGGCGTCGGCATTATCGGCATGTGGAAAGCCTTTGACGAGCTCGAAGAGCTAGGCTGGATTGATTCCAAGCGGCCGAAAATGGTCGTCGTTCAGGCGGAAGGTTGCGCCCCGATCGTTCGGGCCTTTGAGCAAGGCGGCCAGGAGGCGGAACCTTGGGACGACGCGCGAACCATCGCCAGCGGCTTGCGTGTCCCCGAAGCCGGAGGCGCTTTCCTGGTGCTCGAAGCCGTTCGCAAAAGCCAAGGGACCTGCATCGCGGTGTCGGATCAAGAGATCCTGGCCGCGGGCCGCCTGCTGGCGGGGACTGAGGGGCTATTCGTCGCCCCCGAGGCCGCCGCTTGCGTCGCCGCCTTGGAGAAGCTGCTCCGCCAAGCGTTCCTAAAACCAGACGACGAAATCGTTCTCTTCAATACCGGCACGGGCCTCAAGTACCTGGAGACCTGGTCGACCCAGTTCGCTCCCGAGCCCCGCGCCGAAGAACGCCTCGGCGGCCTGATTCTGCCCCGCTGAAACGTTTACCGCATGCATTCGGTCCCCGAAAGAAGCGCAGCGGAGCCGCGAACGTAAGTGAGTGCCCGGGCCTAACGGCCCACCCAAGGGGGTGAAACCTTTCGGTTTCCGGACGGTGCCTGAAATGTGGGGGCACGGCATGCCCTGTCCATAGTCGAACGACCGGCGCCCCGGCCGAGGCGCCCGCGTCGGCAAGCGGTCCGGCTCATGCCATGCCGCACACCGCGGACAACTGCCGCCTTTCCCGGAGTCCCTACGACGTCCCCGCGTGGTGGTTGACCGGGCCGCAGCCGTGGCCCAGGCCCGGCGCACTCGCGATCGCGTTGGTGATGTACTTTTTCGCCGCGGCCACAGCTTCCGCCAGTGAACGTCCTTTGGCAAGCTCGGCGGTAATGGCGGCCGAATAGGTACAACCGGTGCCATGCGTGTGCGGCGATTGGATGCGCCGGCTCCGGAAGTGTTCCAAGCGCTTGCCGTCGTAGAGCACATCGACCGCGTCTTCGCGCAAATGCCCCCCCTTGACAAGGACGGCTTTGGCCCCCTGCTCGGCAATCTTTCGGGCGGCGTCTTCCATGGCGGGCACGCTCTGCACTGCGAAACCGGCCAGCGCCGCGGCCTCATGCAGGTTCGGCGTGACGAGGAAAGTGCTGGGAAGCAGCTTCGCCGAAAAGGCCTGGCGGGCCTCCTCGACGATCAGCGGCGCGCCGTGCTTGCTGATCATCACCGGATCGACGACAAGCGGGAAATGGATGGTTTGCGCCCAGGCGGCAACGATTCCAATGATTTCGCTCGTGCCCAGAGCCCCGGTTTTCGCCGCTCGCGGAGGGATGTCTCGCGTAACCACCTCAAGTTGCTTCTCGACATACCCCGGCTCCAAAGGATCGACCGAGAAAACATTCTCCGTATTTTGCACCGTGAGCAGCGTGATCACGCTCATCCCGTAGACGTCGAACTGGTGGAAGGTCTTCAGATCGGCCTGGATGCCCGCTCCCCCCGACGGGTCCGAGCCGGCGATCGTCAAGGCCACGGGTTTCACCGCTGCCCCTCCAGAACCTGAGCAGGAGTTTCCAAGGCCGCCGAGAAGAAATCCACCTCGCATTGCATCGCGTAGCGATAGGCCTGCCGAACGGCCGGCGTGTCCTTCGAGAAACGGTCGAGCAGGCTATCGATGTGGTCGGCCAGATCCTGCATATCGGGTCCGCTGTAGGCGGTAATCCAGCGCCCGTAAGGATGAACCTTGACTTTCCCCTGGCCGCCGATTCGCAGCAATAATTCCTGCCCCAAAAACGCGTACAGCCGCATGCAAGGCGTCATGGCCGCCAGGACCTCTCCCAGCGAACGATGCCACGCCGTAGCAAGTAGGAAATCCGTATAGGCCCGGCAAGCAGGATTGGGCTGCACCCGGCTCAGATCAATCTCCAGTTCGGCGGCATAGGCGGCGTGCAGCCTGAGTTCGTCGCGAACACCGCCGATCAGCACATGAAAGAGGCCGATCGGCTCCGCACCGCGGCTGCGGGCCAGCGCCAAAGCATACGCCCGGGCAAAAGCTTCGAGAAAGAAAGCGTCCTGGGCAATGTAGCCGCGAAACGCCGCCGGCGCCAGCGTGCCATCCCGCAACGCTTCGACAAGCGGATGGCCGAGAGAAGCCTGCGCCAAGTCTTGGTTTTGCTCCCACAGACGCTCGTGCAGCACCTAGCCCTCCCAAGACATCTTCCAGAAGTCGCGCTCAAACTCCAGGACCCTGTTGAAGGCCCCTTGCTGTCCCGGATCAGGGTTGTCTTCAGCAAGGCGGCGCAGTGAGAGGACGTAGTCGTTGAAAGCTTCACTCGACCAGCGCTCGATGAATTCCCGGTAGGGTCCCTCGGCAGCCAACGCGCTCCAAGCCGCCAAGTAGGAAGCCTCGACCGCGAACAGAGTCGCCAACAGCAGCGGATAGCGATCGGTGTGCGCGGCATGCAAAAGAAAATCCGTGTAGCGACGGCAGGCCGGGTGTGGGGGAACGCTGAGTTCAAGCTTGAGTGTTTCGGCATGCGACTCGAACCAGGCCAACTCCGAATCGAGAGCCGCCAGGCCCCCGATCAGCGGCTTGTGGCACGCGCGGGGAACTTTCGAGACGGCGACGGCTTGGAAGGCGGTGAGCTCGGTGGCGAAAAGGTAGTCTTGCGACAGCCAGCGACCGAACACCGCAGGCGAAACATCGCCCCTGGCCACCGCTTCCAGAAAAGGTGAGGTCGTCGCCTCGTCCCAAAGCGGCCCGGCGTTCCGAACGAGTTCCGTGTCGAGCAGGCGGCCCAGGTCAGCCATCACCCCCATTCTAGACGGGGAAAGCAGTTCGCGGTCCAAATCCTATCGTTAGCACGCTTTTGCGAAGTGCGTGAGAAGGCCGTCCGGACCAGGCGCGCACCCCTCAGCGCCCCGTTTCTTGGACAATGCGGTTGTACTTGAATCCTACGGTGGGACACCCCAAAGGGACAGGCGCCTGAGGGCGCGGCTCCTCCGAACGCAGTGCAGCAAAGCCCCGCCGTTTGAGATGCAGGGGCGCGATTCATCGCGCCCGCTTGCCGACAACTGTACGCTGGGCGATCTACACCAGAGGTCGCCGCGGGCAGGGCATGCCCTGCCCCTACATTTCCAGGCAGTCGACAGATCGGTAGCGACACAGCGTGCTGTTTCCAACGGAGACCAGCGGTCGCCGCGGACACACGGTTGCCGCCGGCCGTGGCCAGCGGGCCTTTCGCCCCATCCACCGCGGCCGTGGTGAGAAAAGCGGTTTGGCGGGTTAGTCAGCCATTTCGACCAGCGTCAAATAAAATGGGCCCCGGCTGGAGTCAAAATCCATGCGCATCGATTCGTTGCCTCCGCAAACCCTCAGTGTGAATTGACTGCCTTCTACGACCGAGGGCATGGATAAGTGTGTTCCAGAGGGGAGCGAAGACTTCAGGTTCCCTGCGATCATGTTGGCGATTTCGCCCATCGTGTCGCGGACATCGTCGTCCAATGAATCCGGCTGCTTGATCGACATCAGTTGTGCTGTCAGGGCAAACGATAGGGGGCGTTCACATTCGAGTAGGACGGCGCCCTTCCAATTGCCGGCGCAGTAGACGGCGCCTACGACGGGGTGGGAGAGTTCTCGAACCTCGGAACTTTCGAAGGGCGTCACCTGGGTGCCAAGCATCGTAGAGAATATTTCCTGCACGACGGTGGTCGCGGTGTCCTTGTAATTATGAAGCTCTGTTGTCGTCTGGCTCATGACGGCCTCCGGTTCAGCATCCGTCCCCTTCCGATAGCTGTCGTCCGCTCCCGCGCGAAGCCGCGATGGGCGCGGCTCGCGCCGTGAGAGTTAAGACCCGGGATTCTCGTACATGATTCCGCGCCCGACCTGCCGGCGGATGAATTGGTCATCGATGTTGAGCGTTGTCTCGCTCGAGCCGAGGATCAGATATCCTTCCGGACGGACATGCTTTCGAATCCTGCTCAGAATATCTCGCTTCGTTTCCATATCGAAATAAATCAGTACGTTGCGGCAAAGGACGACATCGAACTGCCCGAGAGCCGGCCAACTCAATGTAAGGTTCAGTTTTGTCCAACGAACCATCCGCCGGACCTCGGGACTGATTTCCCACTCCATGCCGTGACGGGTAAAGTACTTCACCAGATATTTAGCCGGGAGCCCGCGGTTGACCTCTAGCTGCATGAAGCGGCCTTTTCGGGCCTTTTCGAGTATCTCGTCGGAGAGGTCAGTGCCTAGAAGTTCGATTTGAGATGGCCCTAGTCCCATTTCGAGCCACATCATGGCCAAACTATAGGCTTCCTGCCCCGAGGAACAGGCTGCCGACCAGAAGCGCACCGGGCGCCGTCCGGCGGTGCGTTCAACCAGCTTGGGGATTAACTCCTTTTGCAGACTTTCGAAGGGCGTCACGTCGCGGAAGAAGAGGGTTTCATTGGTGGTCATCGCCTCGACCACCTTGTGGCGCAATCGCTCTCCGCCCGTCGCGCGGATGAGCCTGCACAGGTCGTCGAGCGACGTGGCGCCTTCGCTCTTGACGACCGGCAGCAGGCGAGACTCCAGGAGGTATCCTTTTGACTCGTCCAGCACGATGCCCGAGTCTTGGTGGACCATGCGGCACAAGAAGTCGAAATTTTCCGGCTTGAGGCTTTTCAGTTCGTCCTGTTGCGCGCTGATGGGAGCCATAGTCGTTGTCTCAAACGTGCAGCAAGATCTCGGGCGCGATCCGGTCGAGACCCGTCACCGCGTCGGCCAAGCCGGCTTCCACGACGAAACCGGGCATGCCCCAGACGACACTCGTCGCCTTATCCTGGGCTAAGATACACGCACCCTGAGCTTTCAACTGCTTCGCGCCTTCCAGGCCGTCTTGTCCCATGCCGGTTAGGATCACTCCCAAGGCCCCAGACCCATAGATTTCCGCCACCGAGCTGAAAAGCACGTCAACGGCCGGACGACATGAGTTGACCGGCGGCGACTGATCCAGCGTTGCCACTACCTGGGCGCCGCTCCTCTTCAGGCGCATATGGTAGCCCCCGGGTGCGATGAGCGCCTTTCCGGGCTCGACGACCGAGCCCTCCGCGGCTTCCTCGACCGGGACCTTGCTTTGAGCGCTCAGACGTTCCGCCAGCATCCGAGTAAATAGCGGGGGCATGTGCTGGACGATCAGAATGGGGCAGGGAAAGCGGCTGGGCAGCGAGGGAAAGATTTCCGCCAGCGCATTCGGTCCGCCCGTCGAGACCCCAATGGCGACTAGGCTTCTTTTTCTCCAGGGCAGGCTTCGTGGTGGAACGCCAGCCCTTTCCGCTTGCGGCTTGGCGGAGACAAGCGGCGCCGACTGCACCTCAAACTCGAAGAATTGTTTGATTTTGGGAATCAACTGTGAGCGCAATGAGGCCATGGATTTGTTCAACGATCCTACATTCGCGGCTTTCGTCACATAATCGTTTGCCCCCAGAGCTAGTGCGTCGAGCGTATAGGTGGCCGCCCGCAGCGTCAGCGTGGAAAACATGATCACGCACAGGGTGGGATACAGCTTCCGAATCCGCCGCAAGGCTTCCCATCCGTCCATCTCGGGCATCTCAATGTCGAGGGTGACGGCGTCAGGGTTCACTTGCGGGATCTTGGACAAAGCAATCGCCCCATTGGCCGCCGTGCCCACAACCTCGAACGCCGGGTCTTCGGCGAGCGCTCGTGCCACCAGGCGCCGAATCACAACCGAATCGTCGACGACCAAGACTCGGATCTTGCTGCCAAGCGGAATACGCTTTTGCGTCCCTATCCGCATGCCCCTGGTTGACTCCCTCGTTGAGACTTCCTCTGGCCCCATAAGCCCCGATGGGGGTTCGAGACTAGTTCAACAATCCCAAGAGCCGCAACTTGTCTTGAATGATCTCCTTGGTGAACGGCTTCATCACGTATTCGTTGGCGCCGGCTTCCAGTGCATTCACCATTTGATCGACCGCCGTCTCGGTGGTCACCATGACGATCAGAGATCCTTGGAACCGCTCGTCCTGGCGAAGTTTGGTGACAAATTCCAATCCATTCATTTCCGGCATGTTCCAGTCGACTAGCATCAAGCGCACCGGCGGTCCCATGTTGTCGAGCTTTGCGAGAGCCTCGCGACCGTTAGACGCCTCGCTGACCTCGAAGCCCAATTCCCGCACCGTTTCACCGAGGATTCGCCGCATAGCCCGCGAATCGTCTATGATCATGGCCTTTTCCATATCGGTATCTCAGCCCGTGGTCTGGTCCAACCGCTCTGGCGCAAGTTGCCGGTTCCCCACATCCGACCCGGGTGGGGGCGCTTGCATCGCCTCAAGACTCCGACTTGTTTCCCTGCTTGGCAAAATGAGACGCCACGCTTGGCGCGCCGAGTCTGTGTCAACCGAACGTTCCTGTGGTGGCATCGACCACAAGAAGGCACGCTAGCAGCCCGTGGCAAAAGTCGTGCAGGAGCGAAAAATGGGGACTGCCACCAATTCGCTCCCCGTCATGACCCAAGAAACAAAGCACTTAGCCTGAAGCGAATTGGCTGGCTGTACCCTTTTTTTCCGCTGTCGCCCTCCAGGACACGTCCGGCGTGTCCATCCTCTTCCCGCGGCGCGAACGACTGACCGGCCGATCAACCGTCAGAGCGTGAACCGGTTGACCAATTCCTGCAGTTGTCCCGCCATTTCGGACAATGCCTTGGACGCCTTCAGGGTATCGCTGGCTCCTTGTGTGGTGCTGTCGGCAGCCGAGGCGACCCCAGAGATGTTTTGCGCGATCTCACCCGACCCACGCGCGGCCTCTCCTACGTTGCGGCCGATTTCGTTCGTGGTCGCCGTCTGCTCTTCGACCGCCGAGGCAATGGTGTTGGAGATATCGTTAATTTGGTTAATGATCGTGCTCACCTCTCCAATGGCGTCCACGGCGCCTTTACTGCCGGCCTGAATGGCTTCAATTTTCTGGCTGATGTCCTCGGTAGCCTGCGCGGTTTGCTTGGCGAGTTCCTTCACTTCGTTGGCGACAACGGCAAAACCCTTGCCTGCCTCGCCGGCGCGAGCGGCCTCAATCGTGGCATTAAGCGCAAGCAAGTTCGTTTGCTGGGCAATCGCGGTGATGACCTTAATGACCTTGCCAATCTCGACGCTGGAGTCGCCGAGTTCATTGATCGTCGAGTTGGCCGACTCGGCAACGCCAACCGCCTGTTTAGCCACCCGTGCCGCTTCGTTCGAATTCTTGGCGATCTCGCGGATCGACGACGACATCTCCTCGGTCCCGGTGGCCACTACCTGGACGTTTTTGGTGACCTGTTCGCTGGCGGCCGAGACCACCCCGGCCTGCGTCGAGGTTTCCTCGGCGTTGCTCGCCATCTGCTGGCTGACGACGGTCAACTCTTCGGAAGACGAGCCGAGCTGTTGGGCGTTGTCGGCGAAACGGCCCATGGTCTCGCGCAGGTTGGTAAGGAAGCCCTGCAGCCCCTCGCCCATTTGCCCGATGGCGTCTTCGCCTTTTACCGGAATCTCAACAGTCAGGTCGCCCTTCGTGGCCTGCCCCACCACACCCAGCATGATGTCGACCTTGTCGCGCAGCTCTTGTTGTTGTAGCTTCTGCGCGGTGATATCGGTGGCGTACTTGACCACCTTGAAGGGCTTGCCGTTCAGATCGAGGATGGGGTTGTACGACGCCTGGATCCAGACCTCCTTGCCTCCCTTGCCGATGCGCTTGTACTCCCCGGCCTGGTACTCGCCGCGGTTGAGCGCCTCCCAAAACTGGCGGTATTCGACGCTGGCACGAAATGACTCCTCGACGAACATGCGGTGGTGCTGTCCTTGAACCTCCCCGAGCGTGTAGCCCAGCGCGTCGAGGAAGTTGTCGTTGGCGGTGATGATGGTGCCATCGAGGTTGAACTCGATGACCGCCTGCGCCTTGCCGACCGCCTCGATCTGGCCCTCGAAATCGGCGTTTTTCAGCTTCTGCTCGGTGACGTCGGTGGCGTACTTGACCACTTTGACCGGGTTGCCGTTGAGGTCGAGGATGGGGTTGTAGGACGCTTGGATCCAAACCTCCTTGCCGCCCTTGCCGATGCGCTTGTACTCCCCGGTCTGGTACTCGCCGCGGTTGAGCGCCTCCCAAAACTGGCGGTATTCGATGCTGTTGCGAAACGACTCCTCGGCGAACATGCGGTGGTGCTGGCCCTGAATCTCCGCCAGCGTGTAGCCCATCACGTTGAGGAAGTTGTCATTGGCGGTGATGATGGTGCCGTCGAGGTTGAACTCGATGACCGCCTGAGCCTTGCCAACCGCCTCGATCTGGCCCTCGAAATCGGCGTTTTTCAGCTTCTGCTCGGTGACCTCGGTGGCGTACTTGACCACCTTGAAGGGCTTGCCGTTGAGGTCGAGGATGGGGTTGTACGACGCCTGGATCCAGACTTCCTTGCCGCCCTTGCCGATGCGCTTGTACTCCCCGGCCTGGTACTCGCCGCGGTTGAGCGCCTCCCAAAACTGGCGATACTCGACGCTGGCACGAAATGACTCCTCGACGAACATGCGGTGGTGCTGTCCTTGAACCTCCCCGAGCGTGTAGCCCAGCGCGTTCAGGAAATTGTCATTGGCCATGATGATGGTGCCGTCGAGGTTGAACTCGATGACCGCCTGCGCCTTGCCGACCGCCTCGATCTGGCCCTCGAAATCGGCGTTTTTCAGCTTCTGCTCGGTCACCTCGGTGGCGTACTTGACCACCTTGAAGGGCTTGCCGTTGAGGTCGAGGATGGGGTTGTAGGACGCTTGGATCCAAACCTCCTTGCCGCCCTTGCCGATGCGCTTGTACTCCCCGGCCTGGTACTCGCCGCGGTTGAGCGCCTCCCAAAACTGGCGATACTCGACGCTGGCACGAAATGACTCCTCGACGAACATGCGGTGGTGCTGGCCTTGAACCTCCTTGAGCGTGTAGCCCAGCGCGTTCAGGAAATTGTCGTTGGCCGTGATGATGGTGCCGTCGAGGTTGAACTCGATGACTGCCTGGGCCTTGCCGACCGCCTCGATCTGGCCCTCGAACTCAGCGTTTTTCAGCTTCTGCTCGGTGACGTCGGTGGCGTATTTGACGACCTTGAAGGGCTTGCCGTTGAGGTCGAGGATGGGGTTGTACGACGCCTGGATCCAAACCTCCTTGCCGCCCTTGCCGATGCGCTTGTACTCTCCGGTCTGGTACTCGCCCCGGTTGAGCGCCTCCCAAAACTGGCGGTATTCGACGCTGGCACGAAATGACTCCTCGACGAACATGCGGTGGTGCTGTCCTTGAACCTCCCCGAGCGTGTAGCCCAGCGCGTTGAGGAAGTTGTCGTTGGCGGTGATGATGGTGCCGTCAAGGTTGAACTCGATGACCGCCTGAGCCTTGCCGACCGCCTCGATCTGGCCCTGGACGTCGGCGTTTTTCAGCTTCTGCTCGGTGACGTCGGTGGCGTACTTGACGACCTTGAAGGGCTTGCCGTTGAGGTCGAAGATGGGGTTGTAGGACGCTTGGATCCAAACTTCCTTGCCGCCCTTGCCGATGCGCTTGTACTCCGCGGCTTGGTACTCGCCGCGGCTGAGCGCCTCCCAAAACTGGCGATACTCGACGCTGGCACCAAATGACTCCTCGACGAACATGCGGTGGTGCTGTCCTTGAACCTCCCCGAGCGTGTAGCCCAGCGCGTTGAGAAAGTTGTCATTGGCGGTGATGATGGTGCCGTCGAGGTTGAACTCGATGACCGCCTGCGCCTTGCCGATGGCTTCGATCTGGCCCTCGAAAGCGGCGTTTTTCAGCTTCTGCTCGGTGACGTCATGCGCCAGTTTTATGACCTTCTCGACCACGCCGTCTCGATCCTTGACCGGTGTGTAGGAAGCAATCAACCAAACGTCCCTCCCCCCCTTTGCCAATCGGTGGAACTCTCCCCTCTGTGGCACCCCGCGGCGCAAGTCGTCCCAGAACTTGGCATAGTCGTTGCTGTTCGCATAGCCCGCTTCGACGAATTGCCGATGATGCTTGCCGGCGATCTCTTCGAGTTCGTATCCCATGCAGTCCAGGAAAAGGTCGTTGGCGCTCAGGACGTGGCCGCCGCTGTCAAACTCGATATACGCGAAGGCCGCATTGATTGCTTCGTGGATGCGGTCGGTATCATCCTTGTGTCTTCCGTTGTCTTGGGGGGTAGGCCGGCTCCTTCGTAGGGGGGCCTTCTTCTCAGCGACTTGTGATGAGGGGTTGCTCAAAGTTGTACGTTGCATGGTTGTTTTCCTTCCTTGTTTTGAACTCTTCAAAAGTTTTGTTGCGCCGCCGTTTCTGGGGCGAGAAGCTTTTCCTGCCGTGGGAGTAGCTAGACCGACCGTCGAACTGCGTCTCTTTGCCATCTGCTGATCTCGGTTTGAAATCGCCGGTACGATTCTGCCGTGGTCTCGATTCCGGCGCGCCGGGGACCCTGGACTTGGCCGGCTTTCCGTTAAGTTGCGCGTCCGGCCTACTCTGGCCCCGCCTGTCTTACCAGCGCCGATCTTGCCGGCGCCCCGCTCGGGGGCGATCGTGTCTTCTCCGCGCCTCTGCACCGCCCAGCGGCATCACCGACCTTGGTGATGGCGGCCTGGACCACCGTTCATTATTCCTGGAGGCGTCGCTCAGTTCCTCTAATTCAGCTGCAGCACTCGATCCGTCGCAAGCACCAGCAACAGGCGATCGTCCAACTTGTAGACCCCCTCGAGGGTCTCTCGGGCTAGCTCGGTGATCGTCTCCGGAGGACGCTCGAAGTTCTCTTCACTGACCTCGATGACGTCACCGATCTCATCCACCAGTAAACTCACCGGGCCGTCCTCGGTGCGGACGACGACGTTCATCGGTGTCTCACCTGTCTCCCGCTCGCCGAGTTGCAAACGGCTTCGCATGTCGAATGCCGTCACGATCTGGCCCCGCAGATTGATCAGCCCCTCGATGACATTGTCGGCGCGGGGAACTCGAGTCATCTCCTGATAACGCAGCACTTCTTGGACGTTGAGCACTTCTATGCCGAAGAATAGATCGCTGACGAAAAACGTAGCGTACTGCCGCGTCTTTGTATTGCCCTGTTCGCTTCTTGTCCCCGGAGCATCGCTCATCGTTCTCTAGCCTCTTTGTTCGACCGGCTGCCGGTTGGTCACGACCGCGGCGAGCTTTTCCACCGAGCGCAGCATCGAGTCCCGATCAAACTTCAACTGGCAATCGTCGAATTGATACTCCGCGCCCGGCTGTGGGTGGGTTTCTTCGGCGGTATTGGCCAGGCCGAGGATCGGCAAGCCGCACAAATCCGGCACCACACGAATGCTGGCCAGAAGATCGGAGGGGTCGTCGCCCGGCAAGTCGAGGCTCGAAACCATCACATCGACGCTTTGCTGTTTGAGCTTGTCGAGGACTTCGGCGGTGGTGCCCGCCTCGATCACTCGAAAGCCGGCCATCTCGAGGGAATTCCGCATCAGCCCGCGTGAGAACGAGGACCCTTCGGCCACCAATACCCTCGCTCCCTCGGCCCGTTCGTCTTGGCTGCCGCCAAACCAGTTCTTGTCAGCGGCCTCGATCAGATAGTGAAGGTCGATAAAATCCGTCACGTTGCCGCTTACCACCGCCGACCCAAGAATGCCTTGCCGGCTGGTCCGACTGCGAATGGAGATGGTTTCCTCGACAATGTCGAGGATCTCATCGACGACGACTCCCATCCGCCGCGCGCCTTCGCTGAAGACGACCACCTGAACGGGGTCCTGCGTTTCCGCCGCCGAGTCCCCCAGGCTGAGCAGTTCCGCCAAAGGAATCAGCGGTAGGATTTGCTGCCGATACTGAACAACCCGCCGGCACCCCGACTGCTCGATCTGCGAGTGCGGAAACTCCTCCAACCGATCGACCAATGCCAGAGGCACCGCCAGCCGCTCGGCCGATCCGCTGCGGAATAGCAGGACGGTTTGTCGTTCGGCGACAAGGTCGGCCTGGTGTTCGCGTGCCACGTGGGTCTGCTCACGCGTCTGACTGACGACGTGCGCCAGTTGGCCAAGTCCCATGACGTCGAGAATCAGGGCGACCCTGCCGTCGCCCATGATCGTGGCGCCGGCGTAGCAGGTGAGGCCCTTGAGTAACTTGCTGAGCGGCTTGACCACGATTTCGGCCGTGTCGTTGACCCCGTCGACGACGAGTCCGAACGTTTTGTCATCCGCTTGCAACACGATGATGTTGACGGATTCCGCCGCCTTTTCGGAATCCTCTTCGTCAAGCCCCGCCCCTTCCAACTCCAGGACCTTGTTGAGGTACACCAGCGGAAGCAGCTTGCCCCGCAGCCGATAGACCGGAGCACCATGAATCCACTCGATTTGCTGTCCGCCGCCGCCGGTCTCCAAGCGTACGAGTTCGACCAAGTTGACCTGAGGAATCGCGAAGCGCTCCCCGGCACAGCTGGCGACCAGGGCCGGAATGATCGCCAGCGTCAGCGGAATCTTGATCTTGATCGTTGTTCCTTGACCCACCGCGCTCTGTAGATCGATCGAGCCGCCGATCTTTTCAACGTTGGTCTTGACCACGTCCATGCCGACGCCGCGTCCGGAGACGTTGGTCACCTTCTCCGCCGTCGACAGGCCGGGGAGGAAGATGAGATTGTGCATCTCGCGCTCGCTCATGCGCTCGGCCTGATCGACCGGGACAAGCCCCTTTTGAACGGCCTTCTGTTTCAGTTTTTGGGGATCGATGCCGGCCCCGTCGTCGGCAATTTCGATGTTCACCTGTCCGCCCTCGTGATAGGCGCGCATGGTCAGCCTGCCGCGGGCCTGCTTGCCCTTAGCGGCGCGCTGTTCCGGCGTCTCGATACCGTGGTCACAGGAGTTGCGAACGATGTGCGTCAGCGGGTCTTTGATGGCCTCGATGATCGTCTTGTCGAGTTCGGTCTCGGCGCCTTCCATTTCGAGGTCAATCTGCTTGCCCGCGGCGTGCCCCAGGTCGCGCACGACGCGGGGAAACTTGTTCCAGACGACCCCGATGGGCTGCATGCGAGTTTTCATCACGTTCGCCTGCAGCTCGGTCGTGATCAAGTTCAGCCGCTGTGAGGTGGCCGTGAGGCCGGCGTCTTCTTGCGTGGTGGTGTGCTGCAGAACTTGATTGCGGGCCAGCACCAGCTCGCCCACCAAGTTCATCAATTTGTCCAGAACACCGACGGGAACACGGATCGTCGAGTCGGCGACCGAACTGCGGGTCTCAGCTGGGGCCTTGCGGGAACTCGCCGCGGCTTCCTTGGATGAGGCGGCTGCCTCGAGGTGGCCCGCTCCGCTAGACGCTTCGCCCGCCACGGATTCCGCCGCTGTGGTTGCCGGCTCGGCCGGTTCTCCCGTGTCTTGAGAGGTTGGCTCCGGCTGCGGCTCGCCCTGGAACGTTTCATCCGCTGGAGTTTGCCCGGCGGCGTCCCTTGTCGGCTCGCTGGGATCGGCCTGATCTTCGCTCGGACCCGCGGCGGACGCTTCCCCGGCCGCGGGTTCCTCGGGGTCCTGTCCGTCGCAGGCGGCTTGCAGTCTGTTACGTAGTTCGTCGTAGGTCTGGGACCCTTCGGCGCCGGTCGTCTCGATCTCCGCCAAGATATTCTTGACAATATCCACCGTTTCCAGCAGCAGCGTCGTCAGTCCCGGCGTCAGCCGGCGCTGGCCCTCGCGCAACTGGCTGAGCATGTTTTCCGCGCGATGGGTGATCGCCTCGAGGATCCCGAATCCCAGAAAACCGCAAGTTCCCTTGATGGTGTGGATGGTGCGGAAAATGCTTGAAAGAAGGTTCTGGTCGTTGGGTCGTTGCTCCAGCTCGACGAATTCCAGATCGAGCTGAGCCAGATTCTCATTGCTTTCGATCAAGAATTCTTTGATGATTTCCTGCGTTTCGTCCATGTGCTTATTCGGGCACCGCTCCAGCCTGCTAAACTGATCGTCCTTTTGCCGCGCAGCTTTAGTCCCCGGCGACAAAGTTTTACCGCGCAGCTTTCGTTCCCGGCGACACCTACCGAGCGGAATTCGGCGCAGGCGGCAGACCGCCAGGTCGCGGCGATGTTTAGGTTGCAAAACTCCGCGGGCCCCGCGGATGCTCGGATGCCGATCGGGATCTCCGGCTCCCAGCCGATTGCTGGGCGACGTCATGAAGAAATCAAGGCAGGGGAAGCGACAGAGCGAATCCAGGCCCGGCGGCGTTGAGGTACACGCGGATTCATCCGTGCTGAGCGGCGTCATCTCTGGACCGCTCGCTCACACTCGCGGCTCAGTGCTCGACGCTCTGGAATATCAAGGGCGGAGCCTTTGGTTAGTTAGAAGCCAGGCGGACGATCGGGAACTTCGGGCACGGCATGCCGTGCCCGCCTGCACTCGCCCGAAACGTGAGTGTATTTATGAAATGGAGTACCACGTCTGGTCGCTCCGACGAAATGGCGGGGGTATTCGCTACTCGAAGAAAAGCACGACAGGCTTCACACGGTAGTCAGTGTCCACCGCGCAAGTCCCGCACGACGCCTGATAGTCGAAGCCAAAGCCTTCCACGAGCGAGACGACTGCCGCCTCATCATCCTCAGGCTCTTCGGTCGAGACAGCCAGGCGCGGATGGTCATCTCTGAGAGTCTTGGACCGCCCCCTTCAGAGCGCGTTCTAGCCTGTTAAGTTCCAGCGAAACGAGTAAACACTTTTGTGCTGCTACAACATACGCCCGCGCCGTTCCGAGTATCGCGACCTTCCACGCCGAACCCTGGCTGCCTCCTGCCCATGACGTGGTAGGGCCTCGTCCGGTCTCCCGTACGAACGGCGATCGAGCAGGCGGAGCCGCAGACTAATACCCCGCCAAATCGTCGTACTAATACCTTGGTTTCCGAGCCGCCTAAGCAAATGTGCCTTCCGTGTCATGTGTTTCTCCTACCCCTTGCTCCAAGCTAAGACACACCGGCCTACAGGCCGGGGAAACGAGTCCTTGCAGCCCCAAGCCGGCTTAGCGGACTCAGCCAAGGAGCAGAAATGGGAATATTTCATCGTCATATTTGGGCTGTTATAGGGAGCTTGTTAGTCCTCTTCGCCGTTTTTTCGAACATTGCATCGTTACAGGCCGAAGAACCTCTGACGGAGACCTTCGGGCTGGAAAGTGAACCGCTCTACACCTCTTCAAACCTGACGTATATATCCCCTCGTCCGAACGATCAACCACGCCGGCAAAAACGTTGGAAGAAGGCTTGGATCGCCTCTTGGGTCGCCTTCGCGGCCGTGAATCTGCTGGATGCGCACTCCTCAATCGGAAAACGCGAGCTGAATCCGCTCCTGAGTAATGGCCAGGGCCGGTTCTCCGCTCGCAAGGCCGCGCTGATCAAATCAGGCGTCGGGGGAGGCTTTTTTGCGGTCCAGTGGTGGATGGCGAGGAAGAACCGCGACGCGGATTATTACAGGACGTTCACGATTGCCAATAGCGCCATGACGGCCGGTCTGGGGATGGTGGCCGTCCATAACTACGGGGTGCCCAAAGCGGAAGCGGACCTGACCTCGACCACGGGCCAATATCTCCAGCCGTTGCCGCAATAGCCTTAAGCAACACTGGCTCCGGCCCGTGCGGTAGGGGTTGGTCGTTGTCGAACCTGTCGGCGCTGTTACGCCAGCAGTTCTTCGTGCACCGCGAGGTGTGGAAGTGGCTGGATGAACCGTTCCAACCGCCGCCGGGGCTGCCCGAGAGGGCGATGAAGCAGTTGGCGCTACCGTGGCAGCGCGGGGTTAATTGGGAGAGCAGTCGAACAAGTAGCGCAGGAAAGACCCACGGGAGGGCATTCGCAAAGAGCCCATTAGGACAGCAACATCACTCCGACCCCGATCCGCGAGGGGTCTCCCAACGGCGAACCTGGTTTTCGGAAGGGGCGTGACGGAGGGGTTATGTCGAAGTGTTTACAACAGCGCCGAGTGCGGGGTTCGGCTAATTTGGACAGCAGCGGTTTTACGTAGGAACAACAGGTACTATCTAGCCATTGCTATTGGCCACCACTTATGGCATATTCGACTTCGACCGTTTTGGCGCGGCCTGTTGACAATAACCGTAAGTAAGGGAACTGGAAATGAAGAAGCTGTTCAATTTGATCCTGAAACTAGGCCGTGACCAACGCAGTCAAGATATGGTTGAGTACGCTCTGGTAGCAGGCTTCATAGCCGTCGCTGGCGGCGCGATTCTTCCCGGCATTTCGGACAACATTAGCATCATCTTCAGCAAGATGGGCAGCTTGGTGAGCGACGCCGCGGGAGGCAGTGGCTCCCTCAGCCCCAGCCCTTCCCCCAGCCCCTCCCCCGTCCCTTCTGACCGCCGGTACAAGCGGGACGTAGTGCCGGTCTCCTCAACGCTTGACAGGGTGTTGAAGCTGGAGGGAGTGTATTACCATTGGAAAAGGGACGAATTCCAGGAGATGAACTTTCCCGATGGACAACAGATCGGCCTAATTGCTCAAGACGTGGAGCGCTTGTTCCCGGAAGCAGTAGGAACTACCGAGGATGAATACAAGACACTGGAGTACGCTCAGTTAGTGCCCGTTCTGATTGAGGCCATCAAGACGCAGCAGCAAATTATTGAAACTCAGAACGTCGAACTCCGCAAGATGCGATCCGAGGGAGAGAATCTCAGTCGGCGATTAGAAAACCTAGAGAAGAGGATTGATGTCAGAACATCCGACACGGATGCACTGCACTGATTTTCACAGCCCGTAAGGGCTTGGCACTGTGGCGCGATTTCCTTCCCAGCCCCGCACGCCCGCGGCTCTGCTGATGGACGGCGCCTATGAGGACGATCAGACACGCCAACTGGCTCTCGATTTCGGATGGATTCCCGTCGTGCCGCCCAAGCATACCCGCCTAGAGCCTGTAGAGCAGGACTGGGCCGTTGTTTGGACCCGCGGCCTTTTAAGAGCCCGGATCTTTCACCAAATAGGGACCGTTTGTGGTTGGTGTAATGCTTGGCTTCTTGTCTGAACTCATGTAAATTCCTTCCCTTAGAGGATTCCTTGTTGTTGGGCGGACCCACGAGCTGCTAGGCGCCTCGAGACCCCGAGCTACAACCCCGGATACCACCGCCGTCCGTGCCTCTCCGCGCGCGCGCGAAACAAATGCCCTTCCGGTCCAGTGGGGGATGGCAAGGAAGAACCGCGACGCTGACTACTACAGGACGTTCACGATCGCCAATAGCGCCATGACGGCTGGTCTGGGGACGGTGGCGGTCCCTAACTACGGGGTGCCCAAACCGGAAGTGGACCTGACCTCGACCACAGGCCAATATCTTCCGCCGTTGCCGCAATAGCCTTAACCCGCATTTCTCAGTGCGCCTTTTCGGCGCGGACACCCTGTGGGAGGAAGGAGCCCACCTATGTAGTTGTCGGTAAGCATGGAAGCTGACGAGCAGCGTGGCCGGGTAACTGGCCTCGTGGAAGCCTGGTGACAAAGTCCAGGGAAAGCTGGGCGAGCAAGCCGGCAGGCCGTAACGCGCAGTAAGCCGGAGCAGGCCTCGCAAGGGAAATCGCGGACGCCGACCCGCCTGAGATACGGGGAAGGCCGCACGAGCCGGGAAGCAACCGACAGACGCACCGGCTCGGTCCGCCGGGCTAGTGGGCACGGCATGTCGGCGCAGGGAGACCGCCGTGCGGAAAGGGAGGTCCCGGCGGGTGGAGTTCGCTACTCCGCCGTCCTCGGCAAGGAGGGCGGACCCGGCGGGAAGTCGGACAGGGCCATAGCCCGCTTTTCTCACCAGGTGGCGAGGCGAAGTGCGTGAGAGGCCCGTCAGTACAAGGCGCGCGCCGCTCAGCGCGCGGAGGCGTACTTGAACAGCACGTTGAGCACGGTGAGCAAGCGCAACGACGTAATGGCGGGCCTATCGTGTGCTTCGACCGTCAGCTGGTGAAAAATGCGGGGATAGTAGCGGGGAAGCCGGGCAACTCCGGGGGAGCGAAGGGCCCTGCCTTGCGGCACGCTTCGGAAGCAGAGCAGGGCAAGCGATGGACAGGAGTCTGGAAAGGCCGGAGAAGATCCGCAACTTGCCGAAGAAGCTTTATCTCCAAGCGACCCCTGCGAGGGGTGCGGGCAGAGCGAGAGTGCCGCGCCAAAAGACAGGCTTGCCGGTAACGCACGACCCTTCTCCCGGAGGAGTGCGCAAGCCCCTGCGAGGGGTGCGGGCAGAGCGAGAGTGCCGCGCCAAAAGACAGGCTTGCCGGTAACGCACGACCCTTCTCCCGGAGGAGTGCGTAAGCCCCTGCGAGGGGTGCGGGCAAAGCGAGAGTGCCGCGCCAAAAGACAGGCTTGCCGGTACGCACGACCCTTCTCCCGGAGGAGTGCGCAAGCCCCTGCGAGGGGTGCGGGCAGAGCGAGAGTGCCGCGCCAAAAGACAGGCTTGCCGGTAACGCACGACCCTCCTCCCGGAGGAGTGCGCAAGCCCCAGGAGCCGAGGTTCCGCTTCTAGCAGCTGGGGGACAAGGTCTGGCGCAGCGACATGCTCGAGCACGCCTACCGGCCGGCGAAGGCCCACGACGGGGCGGCGGGAGTGGACGGCGTGACGTTTCAGCAGATCGAGTCCCAGGGTCGCCGGGAGTGGTTGCGAAGCTTGCAAGAAGACTTGCGCTCGAACAGCTACCGGCCTCAGCCGGTGCGACGGGTGAAGATTCCCAAGCCCGGCGGCGGCCCACGTCCGCTCGGCATCCCGACCGTTCGAGAGCGGGTGGCGCAAACCGCCGTCAAGCCCCTGCGCGGGGCGCGGGCGATGTGGTGAAGTGCGCGGGGCACAAAAAAGCGGGGACCGGCGCCCGCCAGGGTGCGCAAGCACATCGAGCCGATCTTCGAGGCGGAGTTGGACCCGGAGGCCTATGGCTACCGGCCGAAGCGGAGCGCGCGCGACGCGATCCGCAGAGTGCACGAACTGCTGTGTGCGGGCTACACCGATGTAGTCGACGCCGATTTGTCGCAGTACTTCGACACGATTCCGCACGCCGAGCTGCCGCCGGGCTGTTGCCTCGCGTCGCGCAACTCCATCTCGACCGGATCGCCGGACGGCTGCGCGCGCCAACGGTAGAAGCCGGCCCGGCTCAGCCCCGTCATCTGGCACAGCGCCCTCACGACTTGCCCTTGTCCTTTCTCAGCCGCTTGCCGGATTTCTTCCCACAGGCAGCCTCGCCACGGACGACGGCCGGCCGGTGATGATCCCTGAAATGCTCGCAGGCTTTTTTTAAGAAGTCGTTCTCCATCGTCAGCTGACCGATCTTGCGCTCCGGCTCCCCGATCCGCTGCGGCTCATTGAAGCCTCGGGATACGCCCCGCCGCCCATTGCCGGGGAAGGCCAGCTCGCCCCGCGCCCGCCATTCGCCGCGCCAGCGCTCCAACAACTTGGGGCTCAGCTCCAGCTGCCGAGCGACCTCGCTGATCGTACGTCCCCTGTCGATCTCTCGCATCGCCGCGACTTTCAATTCGCGGCTGTACATTCGTCGGGCCAAATCCATACCTCTCTCCTTTCAATGTATTTGGTCCCTTAACTCTGTGTCTCACTTTTGGGGTGCACTCCATTTTGCCCAGACCTGCGCCTTTTGATTCGCTTTCCCGGGTGGCGAGGCGAAGTGCATGAGACGCCCGGCAACGTTGGTGTCCGGGTTAGCTGAGCAGTTCGCCCGTTCGCGGCGTGTCGCCTCGCCATCTGGTGAGAAATGTGACCTAACTGCACGCAAGAGGGGAGTGATTGCAAGGCGTTCGGCGTGAATTCCCCACAACGCCGGCGCCGCGGCCAGGTTTGACAGGGTGCCGATCTGTTCCTACAATCAAGTTTCCCGGCCAGGTAGCTCAGTCGGTAGAGCGCAGCCCTGAAAAGGCTGGCGTCGGCGGTTCGATTCCGTTCCTGGCCACCAGTTTTCAACAACTTACGAGCCGTCCTTTCCGCCCTTGGTTGCGTTTGGTTGCACTTACAGCCGTTTCCTATCCCCGAAAGCTCCTCATTGAACCGAGCTTGCCTGCTGCGCGAGAGCCGTCAGCTTAGCCACCGCTCGCCGCTGTGACTCAGGCACCAACTGCTGATAGATGTCCATCGTCGTGCTGGCGCGGTTGTGGCGCAGCAGCCCTTGAGCGTCTTTGACATCGACGCCCGCCTGCTGCAGCCAAGTCGCGCACGAACGGTGAAACACGTGCCAGTTGACCCCACTCGATGCCCAACTTCCTGGCCGCCGGCTTGATGTGGCGCACGAGGATGTTGTTGTCACGCATCGGGGCCCCCTTGACCACCGACTGAAACACCAGATCGTCGGGGCCGCGCGACTTCACCGCTTTGTAGCGGCGGCAGGCTCGCCCGGCGCGTACTGTGATCTCAAGGAACTTGAGCCGGTGAATCCTTTGGATGACGGGCGCATCCACGGGGATCGTGGATTTGCTCGCTATGGATTTCGGCTCGTCCCAGTCACCGCGGCTGAAACGCCGATCGATGGTGATCGAGTCAATATGAATGTTGCGCCCGAGGAGCCCTGCGAGTTCACTCACTCGCAACCCCACGAAAACAGCCACGTACACCATCGTGGCGTAGGGTTCTGCGATCAACTCCAGGAGCCCGTAGAATTGACCGCTCCGAAGAAACGGCTTGGGATTAGCGAGACTTCGCTTCTTCAGTCGAACCTTCTCCGCCGGATTCGTGTCCAGACGACCGTAATCCACTGCCGTTCCAAAAGCCGTAAGTGGTTGCTTAGGGTAAAGGAAAATCGGCAGTCACAACTTTGCAGGACCACACTCGCCGATCGATTGCCTCGCCGGCGGCCGCATCCGTTGGCAGGTCCCTAAAACGTCGCGATGGGATTTACTGGGGAGCCGGTGCCTCCCTCGACGGCTAACGGGGCGAGCGTCAAAGCAAACGACCATCGCTTGTGCGCGTTTGCCGCCTCGCTGAGCGCTTCAAGGTCCAGATTGTCCAGTATGGGCGTTCCCATGGCGACTAGTACGACCCAGTGCACGGGCATGGAAAAACCTTCGACGCCCGAGGGGAGCACGTCTGTGACCAGGTCGCTACCGATCATTGCTACGTCTCGCTCCTTGAGCCACGGTAGACAGGAGGCGTGTAATCCTGGGGAGCTTTCGCCGAAATCAAACGTGCCTTCACGCTCTTCTCTGGCCCAGCGCCCTACCCGGATCAAAACCACATCTCCGCTCTCAACCTTCACCCCGGCCTTTTTCTCCCAGGCTTCAAGATCTGCCGGATAAATCGGCCTTGCTCCATCGAGGTACTCGACTCCCCAAAAACGAGGCATGTCCATTAGAACGGCCTTCGTAAAAACCCCGTTCTTGAAGTTCATCACCGAGAGCTTGGCCGCACCTTTTTCGGTTACGTCTCCCTGGGAAAAGTCATTGTACATTTTGCCCTTGTAAAAGACGTGGCAAAGTGCGCCCAGGTGGGTCAGGGTGTAGCCGTGGTAACTCAGGCGATACTCATCGAGCGCCGCGGACATCACCCTGTCTTTCTGTCCCGTCGCGATCATCTTGTGGCTGAAGGAAGTCGACTGCACATCGGCTATACTCCTCGCCAGGGATACGGATATTCCCACTCTCACCAACGCGGCCGCCTGCCTTCGCTTCTGGGGGGTCATCAGATTCAAGGTTCCCAGCTCGTCGCCGCTGCCCCAGCGTCCCCAATTCGAGAGGGCAGCCCACTCTTGTCCCAATCAGTTTTCGCGTGAGTGGTTGAGCCTCTGGTAGGTTGGGTAGCTTTCCAGAAAGCAATCCCGACCGAACCAAGGAGGCTCAACCAGGCCATGTTTCCCTAGCATCTTCTCCCAACTGTTTCCGCGCCTGGAATGTCAAGAGGCAATAGAAATGTCCCTCGCGGTAGGGCGATAGAAATGTCCCCTTGGTTTTGTTGTTTGTCGGTTGGTAAGAGAGTATCGTCGTCGGGGCTGTGGAACTGTGGGAATCGCGGGAGCGATTTCCAAGGGGCGGTGGGAAGGGTGGAAAACCATCCACGGATCCTCGAACCTGGCAGGGCCGCCTCGTGAAGGTTTGCCACGCTTCCCATCCGGCCCGGCATTTCCACAGCCCTCTTATGAATTCGCGGATCGTGTTTTCCACGGCAGAGGTCGCTGCCAGGGGTGGTTCGCCGCCGGCTTGCGCCCGGTCTCCGGACGCCGCTGCGGTGCCGGCTTCGTCCGCGGCGTCGGCGTGGCGATCACTTCGTGCTCGATCTCGTGCTCCTCAAACCTCACGTGCAAGCTCTGATCGCGCCACTGTTGGATCGTCACCCGTGCGCCCGCCCCCACGCCCTGGTTGCGTTTCGGCTTCAACGGCAAGCAACGATTCTCGAAACGCACCACCCGGTCGTTCGACACCACCCGTTGGTACTCGAAACAGAACACGCCTCGCAGCTCGGTGCCACGAGGTAGACGCTAGCGTCGGCCCGAAACGCTCGCGCACCAACTCAAGAACCTGCTCGCGTCGCTTGTCATCGGCTCGGTTCGAAGCGCGGCCGACGTTGCCAGGCACGAGAGCTTGGCTCCCTCCCTCGCCGTAACGCTTCTTGAGCCGCTTCGCTTGGCGCTAGCTGACCTCCAGCAGTTCGTCCGCTTCGGTCAACTTCAGCTCCCCTCGTTGCACTCGGCTCAGCACTTCGCCGCGCCTCAGTTCCTTTGCATTCATCCATGTCCTTCCCCATCTCGGCTCCTCCTTCGGAGCCTCAGAGTAGGGGACATTTCTATTGGGCGCTCAAGGGGACATTATCATTGGGCTTCAACACGGTCAGAGTTTTCCAACACAAGATGAGCCTGAAAGTGAGGGGGACGAAAGGGTATAAGCTGCTGGTGAATGACGATCACTATGCAGAACCTAGAGCGGCTTACCCTGGCCGAGAGGCAGGAGTTCCTGGCCGGCAGTCGAAGCATTGGCTTTGCCAACCAAGGGCGGGAGCAGATTGATCGCTGGGTCGAGCGCGTTTTGGCGGCGCGGCACTACGGACGGCTTGGCAAGAGGCGGAAGGGCATCGCGCGGCGGTTTCTAGCGCGGCTGAGCGGGTTAAGCCGGGCCCCGTTGACGCGGCTGATCGGTCAGTGGCTTCGGCACCGCCGGATCGAGGCTCGACCACCTCGTCGGCGCCGCTTTCCGCGTCGCTACACACCCCCGGACATCGCCTTGTTCGCAACCCTCGACGCTGCCCAAGAGGGACGGTCGGAGCCGGCGCTACGACGCAGCCTCGAGCGCGAGTAGCAGTGGTTCGCCAACTCGGCGTACGTCCGCCTGGCCCCCATCTCGGTTTCCCACCTCTACCACCCGCGGCGCTGCCGGGCTTATCGCTCGCAGCGGGTGGTGTTCGATCGCACTCCGACACGACAGGTCGGGATCGCCGAGCGGCGCAAGCCCGCTCCCCAAGGACAACCCGGCTAACTGGAGTGCACCCCAGCCGCGCCGCCCTCCCGATCCTCCTTCTTCAGGCTCATTCTTGGATTGGGAAATGCTGTACTAGGTGCTCGCTGAGAACTGAAATTGCGGGCTAGATTGTAAGGGGAGGAATCGGCGTCCGATATCGCCCCGCAAAGACGTCTTCGAAAAGCTTTAGAAGCTCCTGCTGGATTCTCCCGTTCGAGGCGGCTAGGTGCGGGCCGGCCAGTTCGTAGGGCACCCCCTTCATGTCCTCATAGGTCCCTCCGGCTTCTTGAATCATCAGCAATCCGGCGGCGACATCCCAGGCGTTGAGGTTGAACTCCCAAAACCCGTCCAAGCGGCCACTCGCTACCGAGCATAGGTCCAGCGCCGCTGATCCCGTGCGCCTGACCCCGTGGGTGAGCATGCACACTTGGTGGAAAAAGTAGACGTTGATATCAGCGTGCCTCTTGGGGCTCGCAAACCCGGTTCCGATCAAGCTTTCCTTAAGAGATTCGCGTTTCGAAACTTGAATCCGGCGGCTGTTGAGATACGCTCCCGAGCCTCGCTCGGCGCTAAACAGTTCTTCCCGCAGTGGGTCGTAGACAACACCCGCCACCATCTCACCACGGAACGCGAGACCGATACTGACGCAAAAAGCGGGAAACCCGTGCGCAAAATTGGTGGTGCCATCGAGGGGGTCGACGTACCACACGTATTCGGACCCAGTCTCGACGCCACTGCCTTCTTCCGCGATGATTGAGTGACCGGGAAACCTCGATTGCAGTCGTTCGACAATCAGTTTCTCCGAGGCACGATCCGCGGCGGTCACGAGATCGAACGACCCCTTGTACTCCGTCTCGAGGGGCTGTTCGAGATAGGGGAGTATTTGTGCTCCCGCTTCGCGAGAAAGCTCGGCGGCAATGGATACGTAGTCCACGTTGTTCATCTGCTGGACATTTGGCCAGTCGCGGCGGACTCCGTTAACCCGCCTGCATGAGAATGCGGTCCGCTCGTAATTCTGTGCCAGACCGGCCGAGCTTCAAACCTAAGTACTCCATTTCATAAAGACACTCACGTTTCGGGCGAGTGCACGCACAGCATGCTGTGCCTCTACAGATCTGTTGGGTGCCTGGAAACGTAGGGGCACGGCATGCCGTGCCCGAAGTTCCCGACCGTCCACCTGGCTTCTACATATACGTGAGCGAACTTGTGAAACGGACTGCCAAGGTTGCACGCTAGGGCCGCGTCTCCGGCTGCTCGTAGAAATACTTGATGTCGTTTTTCAAAACGAACAGATCTGGCGCAGCTTGACGGCTCAAGCGTATCGATGTCGAATCATGATAGGCAACGAGCCCGACGACTTCTTCGTCATCACGCAGCCGCACCAATACGGGAATCTCTTTCTCGATGAGGCGCTTCAAGTAGTTGGCTTCTTCGAAGGTGTACGGCCTGGCCCCGCTCCCCTCCGAGTTTCGCCTGGAGACCGAACTCCGATCGCCGGTTTTCTTGGCCGTGCGGGGTGGTGGTTTCCCGCTGGGACGCTTCCGTCTCAAGGTTGACTCCTTCTTTCGGTTTTTCCTTCGATGGGCGCCTGGGACTGGGAGTCTTCAGAACCCGCCCTGGGCCGGAGGCTGATCTTACCGCGCGGCGGAGCCTTGGGAGTCGGCGGGACGAAATACCCGTTGCGGGCCAGAACCCGCGCGTTCGGGCGGCTGACGGTGATGCTCGTCCGGCGAAAGCTTTCCGTGGCGGTCAAGTCCTCCGGGGGATAGTAGGCGATGAGGTATTGCGTCCTTAGGTTGCGCAGAATCTCATTGAACGCGCGGTCCAAATCCGCTCCGGCGTGCTGAATGAAGGTTGTGCCGCCGGTGCTGGCGGCCAGCGCCTTGAGCGCGTTCTCGCCGCCGACGTTGCGCCCCGCGTCGGCGGTGATGGGCATGACAATGATGCCATAGATCACGGCGTCAACGGCGTGGGCTTCCTCTAAGGCTTTGCGGTAGGGCACGTTGCTGGTCGTATCCCCGCCATCGGTGATGATGATCATGACTTTGCGCCCGGGACGGCGCCTGAGCTGCCCGGCGGCTAACAGAATTCCGTCATACATCGATGTGCCGCTATCGGCTTGAATCCGATTCAGAGCTTTATCGAGGCGCTTCGTGGAGGCGGTGAAACCCGTTAGCAACTCGACGTAGACCGAGAACTGGAAGATGCCCACCCGGTCGCTACGATGGGATCCCGGCCCCAACAGGTTGCGGACAAAACGCTTGGCCGATTCCCGCTCGAAGTCGAGCTCCTTGGCCGTACTCAAGCTCGTGTCAACCATTAACGCCACCGATAGAGGACGATTGGTGCGGCGTTCGAAAACGGCGATCGGCCGTTCGACACCACCATCCAATACGGTGAAATCATCCCGCTCAAGGTCGGCGATCGGGGCGCCGCTCGGATCTTTCACCGTTACCAGCACGTGCACCAGGCTAACCTCAACCTTGAAAGTGGGGTCGTCAGAGGATTGCTGGGCCGACAGAGGGGCTTCCGCCGCCAGCGCCAACAGAGTCAACACCACCCGGGATCGAGCGCTCACTGGGGAGTTCCCATACTGCGCGGAACCGAGGTCTCCCACTCCCCCTCGACCCAGACCTCGCCGTCCTCGAAGTACTCTTTCTTCCAAATCGGGACCAAACGCTTGAGCCGGTTGATGGCCTCCAGGCTGGCTTCATAGGCCGGTTTGCGATGCGCGGCCGCGACCAGGATGGCAACACTTGTCTCGCTGATCTCGAGCCGCCCCAAGCGATGGACCATCGTAATTCCCCGAATCGGATAAGTTTCGAGGATCTGGCGGCCGATTTCTCGCATCTTGTTCATGGCCGCCGGAACGTAGCATTCGTAGTCGAGAAACAGGGTCTTGCGCTCACCGGAATGGTTTCGCACCACCCCTTCAAAGGTGACCACCGCGCCATCTTCACCTTGGACAAGGCGTTCCTTGAGGACCTGAATGTCGATGGGCTCCTCCGTGAGGGCGTACCAGCTGGATTCTTCGCCGGCGCCGGCAAGCCAAGGGGGGGAACCCGCGGCGCCTCCGCTCACCGGGGGCATCAAGGCGACCTCGTCCCCGTCGCCGAGTGCCGCGTCGGGGGCGGCAAACTCGTGATTGCGCGCTAGTGCAACACTGTCGGCCATCTCGCGTAGTCTCGGGAATTGGGACGCGTAGTGCTCGAAGACCGTTTCCAGGCAGGCGCCCTCGGGGAGTTCCAGATCGTCCTGGGAGCGGCCGATCAGGTCCTTTAACATCCCGAAAAACAAGACGGTAACGTGCACGGCGAGGCCCCCCACATTGTATCGTAGGGGTGGCAGGGGGACAGCTGCTCTGCGAGCGAGGGCAGAGTCTGGTTGCTGAGGGAGGAGGGGTGTCTGAGAAATCACCTGGGGAGCAACGGATCGGCTCATCAAGCGGGACGAACAGCCCTCGCTGAGCCTCGACCCGGTCCGTGCCTGCTTCATGCCGCGAAATCATTGCGTTTCAGCGCATGGGTGCGTACAATCGCATTGGCCGAAGACCGAAATCGTAAATTTCCTCTTATGGGCATCGACCACAAGAAACTCACTTTCAGGTACCCGGGTCGCCACTTCCGGCTGACCGATGTTCACGGCGAGCTGGTCGACAAGGTTTTGGCCTAGCCCGAATGACGTCAAGGTAATCCCCATGCGTCGGCGACACTTCCTCCTGAACTCGCTAGTGTAGTGCGCCATAAATAATGTAACTTATTGCTGTTTTGCCACGTCTTTCTTCTTATGGGAGGAAGACATGCGAACGGCACCCCTTGTAACGCTCACCGATACTCAGCGCAAGCAATTGCAGGGCTATGCCCGCGGTCGTCGTACTGCGGTCCGTCTGGCCCTGCGCGCTAAGATCGTCCTGCTGGCCGCCCAGGGTTTCCAGAATCAGCAAATCGCCCAACAATTGTCCGTCACGCGACAGCTGGTGGCACGCCAGCGCAAGCGTTTTCTCCAGGCCGGCGTCGCGGGCATCGAAAAAGACGCTCCGCGGGCGGGCCGAAAACCCGCTGTCGGCGCCGACAAGGTAAGAGAAATCGTCCGCCTCACCACCCAGCAAACTCCATCCAACGCCACCCACTGGAGCCGACGCAACATGGCCCGCCACAGCGGCCTCAGTCCTTCCACCGTCGGCCGCATCTGGCGCGTCCATGGCCTGAAGCCGCATCTTGTCCGCACCTTCAAGCTCAGCAACGACCCTCTTTTCGCCGAGAAACTAGACGACATGGTCGGACTCTATTGGAACCCACCCGAACACGCCTTAGTGCTGTCGCTCGACGAGAAATCACAGATGCAAGCTCTCGACCGCACCCAGCCCGGCCTGCCGCTGAAGAAAGGACGCGGTCAGACCATGACCCACGACTTCAAACGCAACGGCACGACCACCTTGTTGGCGGCCCTGAACACGCTCGACGGCCGTGTCACGGGCACTTGCAGGCCCCGACATACCCACAAGGAATGGTTGCGGTTCTTACGTTTGATCGAACGCCGAACCGCCCCAGACAAACAGCTCCATCTGATCGTCGACAACTATGCCACCCACAAGCATAAGGCTGTGAAACGCCGGCTGCGGCGTCACCAGCGAGTCCACCTGCACTTCCCTCCCACTTCCGCATCCTGGCTCAACAGGGTGGAGCGCTTCTTGCGCGACCTCACCGACCAGCGCATTCGTCGCGGTGCGTTTCGCAGCGTCGGCGAACTCCATGCCGCTATCGACGACTACCTTGCCATTCACAATCAGGACCCCAAACCTTTTATTTGGACCGCCAAGGCGTCCGACATCCTCGAAAAAGTCAAGCGTGGCCGAGCTGCCCTCCCTAAGTTACAATCTGCTTGACGCACTACACTAGGGTTCCGCAGGTCTCGTCTAGCAGCAGTGGGTAGATTCCGATAGTGTGCTCGCCCATCAGGTGGCCCCGCACAACCTCGTCCGTCAGAGGCCGAAACTTCCGCGTCTGGCGGTCCACCTTCTTCCGGTCCCCGTCCTTGGCACCGAGATACGCTTTCCAGTCTCGATCTGCCTTGGGCGCATATCCAGAACGTCCGTCCGCGCTCTCCCACCGCACCGCATAAACATCTTCCCGGCCTCGGAACAAACTTCGAAACAAAGCGATTCGCTGCTCCGCTTTGCCTGAGACAGTTGTTCGATCGCCCAGCGGTTGGCCTGTCGGCACCGGAGCCTTATTGTCCAATGAAGTTGCGGAGATCGGAATGCCGTGTTCGGCCAAAAGGCGTCGCAGTCGGGCGTTCTCCTCTCGCAAGCTTCTTGATTCCTCCAGGGCTGACTTTATCCGCCCAAGCTGCGGATCTCTTTCATTCACGTTCAGAATTCACCTCTGAATCGCCGGCCGTCAAGCGATCGAAGAAAAGGAGCCACCACTCAGCGAAAGCTTCATTCATGTCTGCCATAGTCTGCACTCGTCGGCCAGCGTTCGCCGCGGCGAAGTCGGTTGACCTCCCTGAACTTGCGACCGAGTCAACCGTCGACGCCAAAAAGCTCAAGGAAGCTCTACCCTCTGTCTACGAAGCCTTGGACCCCGATCCCCGTTGGGTCTGGTTACGATCGGACAGGCCACTGCGAAGAATCTTGAAGAATCCCCCGTGTACTCGATGGCGGGAATTCTTCCGAAAAACCGAACGGTGGCTTGTACTTCGCGATGCCCGAAATCGCTCCGTTCATGAGTTCGAACCGATCACGGGAAAAGAGTTCAACGAGGAAGTCTGTCACCCACTGCGCCTGAAACCTAGTGAATTGGCGGAAGCGCTGCGCGAAATGCTTCGTTAATATTGTAGTCTGGCCGACTGCATGGCACCCTCCCCCACTAAGCCATTTCTCGACGTCAATGCTGAAATCACGGGCATTACCGAGTAGGAGGATTCGGGGCACTGGGGTATTTAGTGTCTCTTCCGGGGATGGTGGAAACCCCTCGCCTTCAGGCGAAGCGAAGTTGGGCGATGTGGTCGCTTGCGCGACCATGAGCCAGTCCGTAAGGGCCGCAAGGAGTTTCAGCCGACTTCAAGTCGGCAAGCACGTTTGGCCGAAGAAGAGGACCCGAAAGGCCACGGTACCCCTGGGTTGAGTTGGAACCTCCCAGCTTAAAGCTGGGAGAGGATTCAGTGGACTCCAGTAGCCACTACATCTTGGGCGTGGGGGTGCCGGCCCAGGTTGCCTCGACCATCGTCTTATAGGGAACAGGGTCGGCGGCGACCGCCTGCTGGAGGAGGCGATAGAAAAGTTTGCCGCGCGACCGCTAGGTCCGCCGGTTGAAGCGGAACGTGAACTCGTCCAGGTAGCAGTCCAAAATACTCGTGGCTGACAGCCCCCTGGTGGATCCCCAACAGCCAGTGCTTCAGCAGCGAGGCGACACGATGGACTCTCGGCAGCAGCTTACTCGCCGATCGCCGCTTCCCGCGCAGCACGGTGACTTCATGGCGGTATCCTTTGTTCTCCAATCCCCCATAGCCTTCCCAGCTGTCGGTGTGCACGAGGCTGCCAGGTTGGATAGCTTCTTCGACAAAGGCTCCGAATCTCGCCGCTGAGGCATCCGCGATCCGACGCGACCAGATGCGACCCATACCGCGCCCATCCTCCTCGGCAGCAACCGCAACTAACGAGCGCTCTTCTGGCGGCCCGACTGCGACGATCTCGGCGAAGAAATCATCTTAGGAATTCTGTCGAAAACCAACCGAAACGTCTTGTCCACTGAACCGCCTGTTGATCTGTGGTTTTGAACAGCTACAAAATTATCTACAGTGGGTTTGGTGGGAACCTCAAAATCGGACGTAAATTATTGAAAACAATGGTCGGGGCGGAGGGATTCGAACCCCCGGCTTCCTGCTCCCAAAGCAGGCGCGCTACCAGACTGCGCCACGCCCCGATCTGTCGACTCCGAAAATCACAGTCACGCGAACCCGACCATCCAGGGCTGCCCAGGCTCGCCGGCCGCAGCCTTTCCAGCCGCTGGAGAAGGCCCACGCCCGGGCCTGCGCGATATCTTTCCCTACCACCCGCCGCGAGCGGGAACAACCCGTGCGAGAAACAACTCCACTAGCTGATTTTAAACCAGTCCGTCTGGTTATGGCGAGCGAGGGAGCGATGTGCCCATCGGTTAGCAGCCCGTCGTGAAAGCCCTTCGCCTTAAAAAATGGGTGCAGCTATCTAGACCTATGTTCTCTAAAGAACTGGACATAAGGACGTGATTGTGTTTCATTGGGTTGCAATGAGGTTTGCCCTTCCCGAAGAGGCGCAAGCCCTTGGTTCTCAGCGAGGAGGAACGCCGCAAGCTGGAAGCGATTCGCAAGTCTCGGAGCGAAGAGAAGCGACGCACGGTGCGGGCGGCGATTCTGCTGGAGTCGTGGGCGGGGCACAGCGATCAAGCCATCGCAGGCGCCCACCACGTCCATCGCAATACGGTGCTGCCGTGCATCAACAAGCGCCTGCGCTGCGGTGTGGACGCCGCGCTGGGCGAGCTGCCTCGAGCGGGCAAGCCGCGCCAACTCAGCGATGATGCGATCGCCTGGGTCTTACACGGCGCTTGTCAAAAGCCCAAGGATCTGGGCTACTCCCACGAGTTGTGGACCTAGCGGCTGCCGCGGGCTCACCTCCAGCCGCACTGCGTCTCGGCCGGCCACCCGGAGCTGCGCAAGCTGAGCCGCTCCAAGCCGCATAAGATTCTGACGCAGGGGGAGATGCGACCTCACAAGATCCGCGATTACGTGGAGCGGCGTGACCCGGACTTTGAGCGCAAGATGGCCGCGGTGCTGCTGCACGTGGACCAAGGAAGGGGAGATCAGCCATGGGAAGCGGTTGCGCGGGACGCTACGGCAGCCGCCGGTGGTGACCCTTTCCGACGATGAAAAACCCGGCCTCCAAGCCTTGGCTGCGACCAGCCCGGACCGGCCGCCCGTTCCGGGCCGACATGCCAGTCACCCGCGCGACGATGAATCCAAGCGACTGGGGAGGGTCTCGCTGCTGGCCGGATGGGATCTGCACACAGGTCGGGTCACGGAGATTGTCCGCGATACCCACCACAGCGGGGACTTCATCGCGTTCCCGGAAAAGCCGGATGCCGCGTACCCGGAAAAAGTGCGCATCCGCCTCATTGTGGACCACCACTCCTCGCACATCTCCCAACAGACCCAAGGTTATCTGGAGAGCCGGCCGCGGCGTTTTCATTTCGTATCCCCCCCCATGGCTGGCGGCTGAATTGGGTGGAGACGCTCTTCAGCAAGATGACACGAAGCCTGCCGCGCGGGATTCGAGTCGCCCGCGAACAGGAGTTGATCGACCGCATCCATCAGTACTTCCAGGAGGTCAATGCCGATCCGGTTGTCTTTCGCTGGAAGTACAAGCTGGACGAGGTTGTTATTGATTAGTTGTTTAGAGAACGATAGGCTAGTTGCCGGCAGCGGCCGGTAATCCTGCCGGCTGCATGTCGATCTGGCGGGTGAATTCGAGCCGAACGACGGCTCGTCCGCAAATGGCCGCCGCGGCCCCCAGCGGCTTTTTCCCCGCTTGGCGAGGAAAGCGAAAGCGGACTAGATAGGTACACTGATATCGTGAAGTTCATCTCCCTCAGTCTGCCCGAAGAGATTTGGACGCCGCCGGTCGCTACTCGACCACTCTTGGCTTGCCATGAGCCGAATACATACGCCGCGCCGTGGATCGGATGAACCGCCACGTCGAGGCGGATCTCCGATCCCGGAGGATGAGGCAGGCTGCGGAAAAGTGCCGTGAAGAGGATATGAAAGTCAATGCCGAGTTGGCGGCAGTCGAGCGGGATATCTAAGATTAGGCGCGGCGGATGTGGTGGGTAAACCTGTGACGTTCGATCTATTGGTCTTTGACCTCGATGGCACGCTGATCGACTCCCGCCTGGACTTGGCGCTAGCCGTAAATGCCTCCCGGGAGGATGCCGGCATGGGGCCTCTCGATCACGAGCTGATCTATTCCTATGTCGGCAACGGAGCACCCATGCTGATCCGGCGTTCGCTCGGGCCCGAGGCCGCCGACCAACAGGTAGACAGAGCGCTGCGGTTTTTCTACGGCTACTACCGCGAGCACATGCTCGACAACACTTACCTTTATCCCGGCGTCCAGGAATCTCTCGACACCTTTCTAGGCGACGGCAGGCGGATGGCCGTGCTGACCAACAAACCGGTTCGCTTCAGCCAAGAAATCATCAAAGGGCTTGGCCTGGCTGCTCACTTCCAGCGCGTTTACGGAGGGAACAGCTTCAAAACGAAGAAACCCGACCCCTACGGGCTGAACTATCTCATGGACGAGCTGAAGGCCTCCAAGGGCAGCACGCTCGTCATCGGAGACAGCGCTGTCGACGTTGATACCGCCCGCAATGCAGGAACGGCCGCGTGCGGGGTCACCTATGGTCTACAGCCCGAGAGCTTCGACGAGCATCCCCCCGATATGCTGGTGGACCGCATGCCGGAGCTCGTCGAATTGTTGCGTAATCAAGCGGTGCATCAGCAAGACGGCCGCTAGTGCTTGGTTTCAAAAGTTCGCCTATTTGAAAAGTCCTTTCGCTAAGCGTCGTACCGATCGTCCATCTGGCCCGGAAGTGGTTTGTTCCGAGGGCCTTCGGAGCCGCGACCGCGAGGGAGCGGTCCAGGGATTGTCCGGCGGAAGGAACCATGGCTCGCACGCCCGTGTTCTCGAAGACGGACGGGGGCGCGGTTGCTCGTGGCGCTGACTGTTCCTGCGCCCCTTCAGGCCTAGCTGTGACCTTTCAACACGTTGTTCATTCGGTCCCGGACCGGGGAAGCTGGAGTTGTCGAACAACAACGACCCTGGAGAGACCGAATGAACATCCCTCAGAATGCCCGATTGACGCCTAAAGGTCGAGCCCTTCTGGTTCGACGCATCCTCGCTGGGGAGACCCCGCCGGCTGCCGCGGCGGCCGGCGGGGTCTCCGAGCGCACCGCCCGCCGTTGGCTCGCCCGCTACCGCAGCGAAGGCGAAGCTGGTCTCGACGATCGCTCTTCGCGTCCCCGTCATAGCCCGCGGCGCACCCCGCAGACCGTCGTCGACCGCGTCGTCGCCCTGCGCCGTCAACGTTGGACGGGCCGCCGCATCGCCCGCACCGTCGGCGTATCGCCGGCCACCGTCAGCCGCCTCCTCCGTCGCGCCGGACTCAACCGTCTCCGCGATCTCGAACCCGCCCCCCCCGTTCGCCGCTACGAGCACCACGCTCCCGGCGAACGGCTCCCTCTCGACATCAAAAAACTCGGCCGCTTCCAGCGCGCCGGCCACCGCGTTACCGGCGACAAGACCCGACGCTCTCGCGCCGCCGGCTGGGAGTTCGTCCACGTCGCCGTCGACGACCATTCCCGCATCGCCTTCTCCCAGATCCTGCCCGATGAGCGCAGCCGCTCGGCCGTGGAGTTCCTCCACGCCGCCGTGGCCTACTATCACTCGCTCGGCGTAGGCATCCGACGCCTCCTCACCGACAACGGCTCCTGTTATCGCTCCCGCGCCTTCCGCCAGACTGGCCGCCGCCTGGGCATTCGCCACCGCTTCACACGGCCCTACACCCCCCGCACCAACGGGCAAGGCCGAGCGCTTCATCCAAACTGCCCTCCGCGCATGGACCTACGCCCGCTGCTACCTTTCCTCCCCACACCGCGCCGCCCATCTCCACCCCTGGCTCCACGACTACAACTGGCATCGCCCCCACGCCAGCCTCGGCTATAATTCTCCTATCAGCCGACTCCCCCCTCCTCGGAACAACCTGTTGAGGCTCCACAGCTAGGCCGCTTTTCTCACCACCTGCCGGTCGAAGCACGCAATAGGCCCGCCATTACTGCGTTGCGCTTGCTCGCCGTGCTCAACGTACTGTTCAAGTACACCTCCGCGCGCCGAGCGGCGCGCGCCTTGTACTGACGGGCCTCTCACGCACTTCGCCTCGCCACGTGGCGAGAAAAGCGGCCTAGCCGGGTCGTTTTTCGGCAGAGACCGGTTATGTGGACTTTTCAGCCTGAGTACTTGCCAGCCTCTGCTTCGCGCCGGTTTCGAGCGGCAGCGGAGTCGGGCCGCCAAAGAACACCGGAATTCCGGACTAGTTCAGCACCGACAATTGCCGATAAATCTAGTGAGGTTCCCGTGTGCCCTCGCGGTTCGCGGCAGGGGCGGTTTGGCGCGAGTCCTCGGACCGAGGCCGGTGAAGCACGCGGAATCCGGGAGTCGAGCGGGGACCGCCGAGCGCGGACCGCGAGGTGCTAAGGTAGGAATGTTGAAACCTCTGTTCATCCCCATGTCCGGCCGGACATGGGCAATGGGCTGCAATGGTCCGGGCGGGCGAGGGCGTAGTCGGCGGAACGTTCCCCTCAAGGGCAAATATGTTGTTGCAGCGCGATGAGACCGAAAGACTCGCGGCTCTGGCGCCCGGGATTAGGAACCAATGAAAAGCATCCTATTCCTCATTGGCATGCTTGCCTTTATGATCGTCCTGATATCGGTGGCCCCGGAGGCTCACGCCGAAGACGAGCATACCGGGCACGGCAGCGTGTTCCGCTTCCTCTTCTACATCGTCACCATTCTGCTGGCCGCCAAGGTCGGGGGGGAGCTATTCGAGACTTGGAATCAGCCGGCCGTACTGGGGGAGCTGGTCCTGGGGATGGTTTTGGGGAATCTCTATTTGGTAGGAGTGACCGGCCTCGCAGCCTTCAAGAGCGATTCGGGCTTGGCGCTGTTCGCCGAGATCGGAGTCATCCTGCTGCTGTTCGAAGTGGGTTTGGAATCCAACATGGGCGAGCTGTTGGCGGTGGGCGCCTCGGCCATGCTGGTGGCCGTGTTAGGGATCGTCGCGCCCGTCCTACTGGGGTATGCGGTCTCGATGTATTTTCTGCCCGAGTCGGACTGGTATGTTCACCTGTTTGTCGGCGCCACGCTGGCGGCGACGAGCGTGGGGATCACCGCCCGCGTGCTCAAGGACCTGGGCAAGATGGGCACCAAGGAGGCGCGCATCATTCTGGGAGCCGCGGTGGTGGACGATGTGCTCGGTTTGATCATCTTGTCGGTGGCCAGCGGCCTCATCACTTCGATCGGAGTAGGGACGGCGGGCGACATCTCCATTCTGCCGGTGCTGGTGATTATCGGCAAGTCCATCATTTTTCTGGCCGTGGCGATCGTGGCCGGCCGCTTCGTCGGCGGCAAGATCCTACAGATCGGGGCGACCGCCAAGGTCGGCGGCATGCCGATTGTACTGAGCATCTGCCACTGCTTCTCCCTGGCCGGGTTGGCCCAGATGTTCGGTTTGGCTCCGATCGTCGGTGCTTTTGCCGCCGGTTTGGTGCTCGACGAAAAGCACTACCAAGGCTATACGAGGATGCGCTCGGAGAGTTTCGAGCACATCGTCTCCCCGATCAGCTCCATCCTGGTGCCGGTTTTCTTCGTCGTGATGGGATTACGCGTCGACTTGCGGTCGTTTGCCGATTGGCGGGTTCTGCAGTTCGCGGGCGCGTTGAGTCTGGCGGCCATCGTAGGCAAGCAGGTTTGCTCCCTCGGCGTGCTGGAGAAAGGCCTCAACCGGCTTGCCGTCGGCGTGGGCATGATTCCTCGCGGCGAGGTGGGGTTGATCTTTGCCGGCATCGGCGCCGGCCTGATGGTGAGTGGCCAGCCGGTGTTTTCCTCGGAAACGTTTTCCGCCATGGTGGTGATGGTTATGGTGACGACGTTGGCCACGCCGCCGCTATTGAAGGTCCTCTTCAATCGAACCTAGCCCGCATTTCTCACCACCTGACGGTCGAAGCACGCGATAAGCCCGCCATTACTGCGTTGCGCTTGCTCGCCGTGCTCAACGTAGGGTTCAAGTACGCCCGCATTATTCAAGAAACGGGGCGCCGAGTGGCGCGCGCCTTGTACTGACGGGCTTCTCACGCACTTCGCCTCGCCACGTGGTGAGAAAAGCGGGCTAACCGCCCCCGGTCCCGTCAGCCGACTTTCGTTCCTCATCGGCCACGCCGCCCGTGACCGCGTCGAGCTCGTCATCAGCCTGAGCGAGCATGGTTTCCGCCGTGTGAAGAGAGATGAGACCTTGGCCCGTGGCGCGCTGAATGACGGTTTTCTGTGCCGCGATCATGCGCGTGCGAGCCAGTTTGATCTCTTCCTCGGCCCAGGTGCGGTAGCGTCCGTGCAGGGCGTCGATTTCACCGCGAACCTGCTGAATTTGCTCCTGTAATTCGGCGCGCAACTGATCGCAGATCTGGGGGGAGATGACGTGCCCCTTTTCAAGCTCGTCGAGCTCGGCTAGGGCGGCCGTTGCCGCCATCTGGCGGACTTTCACGCGATCGTATTCGTCCTCTTGGCCCTCTTCGAGCCCTAACCGCCGGGCCAGCGGCTTCACGGTAAGTCCTTGGATGATGATCGAGAAAGCCACCACGCCGAACGTCATGGCCAGGATTTCACGGCGGTGCGGGAAGTCCGCTTCAAGACTCAGCGCCAGCGCGATTGAAACGCTGCCATGGATGCCGCCCCAAAACAGGACGTGCTGCCAGGAACGGGGAATCTTGTCGGTCAGCGAATTAGCGACCGGCGTCAGCGCATAGATCGAAATCAAACGTCCCAAAAGGACGGCCCCCACGGCCAATGCGATGGCGGGCCACGAGCTGAGCAGATCGCTGATGTGCACCTCGATGCCGATGAGCAGGAAGACCAGCGAGTTGACGACAAACCCCAGGTATTCCCAAAACGACCAAAGCGCCACGCGCGTGCGTGAGCTCATGCCCACCTCGGCGCCGAAGTTGCCGATCATCAACCCCGCCCCCACCGTGGCAATCACACCGGAAACTTGAAGATGCTCGGCGATCAGAAACGACCCATAGGCAAGGACCGTGGTCAGGGTGATTTCAATTTGGGGATTATCGACCCGTTCGGTGATCTTGCTGACAACGTAACCCAAAGCTACCCCGAGCGCCGCTCCGCCCAGCGCAACGAAGATAAACTTTCCCACACCGGTCGCCGGATCAAGATGCCCCGTCCGCACGGCCTCCAGCAATATGCCAAAGAGGACGACAGCCGTACCGTCGTTAAAGAGGCTCTCGCCCTCCACCAACACAGCCAGGCGTTTGGGAACACCCATTTCCTTAAAAAGGGCCAGGACGGAAATAGGATCAGTGGCGGCGATCAGCGCGCCGAACACCATGGCGACCATCAGAGGAAGGCCGGCCCCCAAGTGGACCGCGAACCCGGTGACGAAGGTCGCCGATACGACGCCGACCACCGCGAACAACAGAATCGGAATCAGGTTTTGCCGCAGATGCCGAATGTGGATGTTGATGCCGGCTTCAAAGAGCAAAGCAGGCAGGAACAACATCATGATGACCTCGGGCGTCAGCAAGCCCTCACCCTCACCAACGTGTTCGACGATGCGGAAGTGGAAAAGGTCGATCAGAAACCCGCCGATGACCAGCGCGACCGTGTAGGGGATTTTCAGGCGAATCGTCGCCATCGCAATCAGCGAGGCGGCAATCAACAGAAGCAGCAGGAACTCGATTAGCGCAGCGGTTTCCACGGACTTAACTGTACCTATGGTGGCCTAGGGGTATGGGAAACGCAACCCGCCGACTAGCCCCAATACTCGTCAGCTACTTTCCGTCGCAAGAACGGGAGCGGGCCGGCTAGCGAGCCGCGAAATACCTCTTTTCTGGCGCCGACCCTGTGGACTGAAGGGGAAGGCTACACCGGCTGTCGCGGTAACGCGAGCGGCAACCGAGTCCGGCGCGGTTGTGGGAACCCGTGCCGGTCAGGAAACTCCCCGCACGAGAACCGGGAGACCTCGGCGACGCCTGCCGCGAAGAGCGGGCCGGTGGGGGAAGGCGCAAGCCGCACGCCCCACGCGCAGGTCGCCGAGGAGTCGGAGCGGGAGGCGGTAGCGATGAACGATTCGAACGAGGGCGGCACGCCGGCGGCGGAGAATCAGGAGGGAAGCAACCGTGCCAAGGAGAACGCCGTCGAGGTCCGCACGGTCCGCGCGCGGCAGCGGGGAGCCGTGTCGGCGGGGCCGGGTCGCGTGCGGCAAGCGGCACGAAGGAAGGCAGGGAAGTTCACCTCCTTGCCGCATCACGTCACGCTCCGGTTCCCCCCGGTTTCCGCCTAGGGACCGGTTGCCGCATGTTAGGCCAGACCGTTCACCTGACGAACCACATGATCGCCGCGAGAAGTATCAGCACAACGATGGTCGCGAGGCGATAGTCGGTCCAGATACCGGGCCTGGAGCTTGGGATCGCCGCCGGTTCGGCGCCCTCGATGGGGCGTCGTTGGAACAGTTGGACGGAGAAAGCCAGGGTGTCTTTTCCGCTCCACATGAGACCCTTAAGGGCCGCCGCGGGTTTGGGCTCGGTGAATCGCGATACGGCCATCATCAGAAGGATGGTCATGGCGACGGCGATCGGCGACCAGTAGACGATCGAGGGTTGGCTGGGGCCGAAACCGGTAAGCTGCCGCATATGCTGAGCGAAGTAGCAAATCAGCGGCGAAGCCACGATGGCCGCCAGCGAGGCGGCAGCGGTCGCCCGGCGCCAAAAGATCCCCATCGCGAATATGACGATCACCGGCGTCGAGATGTAGGCCAAGCCGGTTTGGAAAAACTGCATGATGGATTGGTTCTCGCGCAGCCCCGGCGTGCGAATGACGGCGGCGGTCAACAGAAAGACAGTGGCGATTCGCCCGACCAGGATGAGCCGCTGAGCCGTTGCCTCTCGGTCGATGAGGCGGTGATAGACGTCGTTGACCAACACCGTCGCCCAAGAGTTGGCGATCGACGACGCCGAGGACATAAAGGCGGCCAGCAGCGCGGCAATGATCACCCCGCTGAGGCCCGCGGGAACAACCGCGGCGACAAGCATCGGCAGCGCCTTGTCGGGCCGGCTCAGGTCGGGAAACAGCACGAACGCGATGACGCCGGGAAGAACCGTGATGAAAGGAAGGAAGAGTTTGATGTAGCAGGTCAGGATCGTTCCCATGCGGGCGTCCCACTCGGCGCGGGCACCCAAGGCGCGCTGGACGATGAATTGGCCGTGGCACCAGTAGTAGACCGACACCAATAGGTAGCCTCCGAACATCGATGCCGGGAAGGGATAGTCGGGGTGGTCGGCGGGAAAAACAACGTGCATTTTGTCGGCGGCCTGGGCCATCAGGGCGTCGAGTCCTCCGATCGCTTGCAGACCGAACAGCGTGGCGATGACTCCGCCGGCGAGCATGAAGATGGCTTGCAGGGAATCTGTCCAGACGACGGCGGTGAGGCCGCCCCAGGCCGTGTAGACGGCAACCAGAAGCGCGATCGCGACGATCGGCCATTCCATGGGAACGCCGAAGATCACTTCGATCACCAGCCCCGCGGAATAGAACACGTAGGGCAAGGTGACGATCATGTCGAAGAGGATGACGGCGAGGGCGAACAGAGTCCGCGTCGAGAGACCGTAACGGAGTTCCAGGAATTCGGGAATCGTTGTTACCGAGCACCGCTGGTAGTAAGGAAGATAAACAAACGCCAGAAGGATCAGGGTGAAGATGGCGTGCCACTGCAGGGTGCCCGCGCCCATCCCGATCGTGTAGCCTTGCCCGGTCATGCCGACCAGCGATCCGCTGGAGATGTTGGTGGCGAAAAGCGACAGAGCGATGGCGTACCAAGGCAGCCGGCGGCCGGCCAGGAAGAAATCCGTGGCGGCTCCCTCCCGGCGGGACATGTAGAGGCCGAAGGCGAATACCCCCACGAAGTAGATCCCGAGGACAAGCCAGTCAAGCCAGTTGGCGCTCAGTGCCATGGAGTCAGCCGCTAGCGCTCTGTGGGACAGGCTCCTAGATCGGTGCTATCAGCACTGGGGTACCCGGCTCCTAGCCCGCATTTCTCACCAGCTGACGGTCGAAGGACACGATCAACCCGCCAAACTCTCCGTAAGTGTCTGGAAAACAAGTCCTTACGTGGAATTGGCTTTGTTTGGTAATTCTGTTGCTCGGTAGCTGCCCACGGACACGGACGCTGGAACAGCGCCAGGTCCGCGCTACAAGCTCTGGCCGATCGTCCGTTGCCGCCGCGTTGCTCCTTCTGGGCCTCCCGCCCCGCGGCAAAGCTACTCTTCTACCCGACTGGGCCGATCCGTCGGATTGTACGGATCCGACCGCCCCACCGTACTGGAAACCAACTGTAAACCATTGATTCCCTTTAGGTTCGACGAAATTGGGTTTGTTTGGTAATTTTGTTGCCTCGTCGGTTCGTGGCTTCCGACGGCCCGTGCTCGAAGGGGCCCCGAATGCTTCGCGTGTACTCACTTACATTGTACCTTGCCAATCCAAGGAGGACTTGGCGTCAATGGGGCTAAGCTACTTTTAATAAGACACTTAGGTTGCATGACATCCAGTCCGCATTCCTCAAGACAAACCATGAGCAGACCGGGACATGGGTAACACTTTAGTCCGGGCACATAGGTAACACTATTGAGGCATAATTGAGGCATAAAACATTTCTGGGAGGGAATGATTTATGCCTTGGCAGGAGACCTGTGTGCGAAACGAGAGGACCCGCTTTGTGGTGGACGGGGAAAGGAAACTAGAGTCGATGGCCGAGCTGTGCCGGCGCTACGACGTGAGCCGCCGGACCGGCTACCAATGGCGGCGGCGCTACCAGCAGCAGGGCTGGGCGGGATGGGAAGACCGCTGCCGCGCGCCCCGACGCCATCCCCTTCAGAGCGCGGCCGCGAGCGAGCAAGAGATTCTCGCTCCGCGGGCACAGCACACCCGCTGGGGCGCGATCACCTTGCACGCGCGGCGGCTCCGACGGCCCCCGCAACCAAGCAATGCCCTCCCGCAGACAGCGCGGCACCTCGCGATAGGAGACCTGCATGTACAGTGCCAAGGCAATGACGTCATAGACCACCACAGGAGCCGGCAAGTCACGTTGCCGGCGGCTTGTCTTGCCCTTTTGACGCAGCACCGCCCGCACCTTCGCCCAAGGGAAGGTCTTGGCGATCACTCCCCAGCTGACGTAGTCGGTGATGCGGGCGCCTTGGGGCAGCTCAGCCAGAGTCCGTGCCATCTGCAATCCTCCCGTCCCCCGAAACAGGACACCGCAGAAATGTTCTTAAGTGAACAGTATTAGGGCTAGGCCTGAAGGGGCGCAGGAACAGTCAGCGCCACGAGCAACCGCGCCCCCGTCCGTCTTCGAGAACACGGGCGTGCGAGCCATGGTTCCTTCCGCCGGACAATCCCTGGACCGCTCCCTCGCGGTCGCGGCTCCGAAGGCCCTCGGAACAAACCACTTCCGGGCCAGATGGACGATCGGTACGACGCTTAGCGAAAGGACTTTTCAAATAGGCGAACTTTTGAAACCAAGCACTAGCGGCCGTCTTGCTGATGCACCGCTTGATTACGCAACAATTCGACGAGCTCCGGCATGCGGTCCACCAGCATATCGGGGGGATGCTCGTCGAAGCTCTCGGGCTGTAGACCATAGGTGACCCCGCACGCGGCCGTTCCTGCATTGCGGGCGGTATCAACGTCGACAGCGCTGTCTCCGATGACGAGCGTGCTGCCCTTGGAGGCCTTCAGCTCGTCCATGAGATAGTTCAGCCCGTAGGGGTCGGGTTTCTTCGTTTTGAAGCTGTTCCCTCCGTAAACGCGCTGGAAGTGAGCAGCCAGGCCAAGCCCTTTGATGATTTCTTGGCTGAAGCGAACCGGTTTGTTGGTCAGCACGGCCATCCGCCTGCCGTCGCCTAGAAAGGTGTCGAGAGATTCCTGGACGCCGGGATAAAGGTAAGTGTTGTCGAGCATGTGCTCGCGGTAGTAGCCGTAGAAAAACCGCAGCGCTCTGTCTACCTGTTGGTCGGCGGCCTCGGGCCCGAGCGAACGCCGGATCAGCATGGGTGCTCCGTTGCCGACATAGGAATAGATCAGCTCGTGATCGAGAGGCCCCATGCCGGCATCCTCCCGGGAGGCATTTACGGCTAGCGCCAAGTCCAGGCGGGAGTCGATCAGCGTGCCATCGAGGTCAAAGACCAATAGATCGAACGTCACAGGTTTACCCACCACATCCGCCGCGCCTAATCTTAGATATCCCGCTCGACTGCCGCCAACTCGGCATTGACTTTCATATCCTCTTCACGGCACTTTTCCGCAGCCTGCCTCATCCTCCGGGATCGGAGATCCGCCTCGACGTGGCGGTTCATCCGATCCACGGCGCGGCGTATGTATTCGGCTCATGGCAAGCCAAGAGTGGTCGAGTAGCGACCGGCGGCGTCCAAATCTCTTCGGGCAGACTGAGGGAGATGAACTTCACGATATCAGTGTACCTATCTAGTCCGCTTTCGCTTTCCTCGCCAAGCGGGGAAAAAGCCGCTGGGGGCCGCGGCGGCCATTTGCGGACGAGCCGTCGTTCGGCTCGAATTCACCCGCCAGATCGACATGCAGCCGGCAGGATTACCGGCCGCTGCCGGCAACTAGCCTATCGTTCTCTAAACAACTAATCAATAACAACCTCGTCCAGCTTGTACTTCCAGCGAAAGACAACCGGATCGGCATTGACCTCCTGGAAGTACTGATGGATGCGGTCGATCAACTCCTGTTCGCGGGCGACTCGAATCCCGCGCGGCAGGCTTCGTGTCATCTTGCTGAAGAGCGTCTCCACCCAATTCAGCCGCCAGCCATGGGGGGGGATACGAAATGAAAACGCCGCGGCCGGCTCTCCAGATAACCTTGGGTCTGTTGGGAGATGTGCGAGGAGTGGTGGTCCACAATGAGGCGGATGCGCACTTTTTCCGGGTACGCGGCATCCGGCTTTTCCGGGAACGCGATGAAGTCCCCGCTGTGGTGGGTATCGCGGACAATCTCCGTGACCCGACCTGTGTGCAGATCCCATCCGGCCAGCAGCGAGACCCTCCCCAGTCGCTTGGATTCATCGTCGCGCGGGTGACTGGCATGTCGGCCCGGAACGGGCGGCCGGTCCGGGCTGGTCGCAGCCAAGGCTTGGAGGCCGGGTTTTTCATCGTCGGAAAGGGTCACCACCGGCGGCTGCCGTAGCGTCCCGCGCAACCGCTTCCCATGGCTGATCTCCCCTTCCTTGGTCCACGTGCAGCAGCACCGCGGCCATCTTGCGCTCAAAGTCCGGGTCACGCCGCTCCACGTAATCGCGGATCTTGTGAGGTCGCATCTCCCCCTGCGTCAGAATCTTATGCGGCTTGGAGCGGCTCAGCTTGCGCAGCTCCGGGTGGCCGGCCGAGACGCAGTGCGGCTGGAGGTGAGCCCGCGGCAGCCGCTAGGTCCACAACTCGTGGGAGTAGCCCAGATCCTTGGGCTTTTGACAAGCGCCGTGTAAGACCCAGGCGATCGCATCATCGCTGAGTTGGCGCGGCTTGCCCGCTCGAGGCAGCTCGCCCAGCGCGGCGTCCACACCGCAGCGCAGGCGCTTGTTGATGCACGGCAGCACCGTATTGCGATGGACGTGGTGGGCGCCTGCGATGGCTTGATCGCTGTGCCCCGCCCACGACTCCAGCAGAATCGCCGCCCGCACCGTGCGTCGCTTCTCTTCGCTCCGAGACTTGCGAATCGCTTCCAGCTTGCGGCGTTCCTCCTCGCTGAGAACCAAGGGCTTGCGCCTCTTCGGGAAGGGCAAACCTCATTGCAACCCAATGAAACACAATCACGTCCTTATGTCCAGTTCTTTAGAGAACATAGGTCTAGATAGCTGCACCCATTTTTTAAGGCGAAGGGCTTTCACGACGGGCTGCTAACCGATGGGCACATCGCTCCCTCGCTCGCCATAACCAGACGGACTGGTTTAAAATCAGCTAGTGGAGTTGTTTCTCGCACGGGTTGTTCCCGCTCGCGGCGGGTGGTAGGGAAAGATATCGCGCAGGCCCGGGCGTGGGCCTTCTCCAGCGGCTGGAAAGGCTGCGGCCGGCGAGCCTGGGCAGCCCTGGATGGTCGGGTTCGCGTGACTGTGATTTTCGGAGTCGACAGATCGGGGCGTGGCGCAGTCTGGTAGCGCGCCTGCTTTGGGAGCAGGAAGCCGGGGGTTCGAATCCCTCCGCCCCGACCATTGTTTTCAATAATTTACGTCCGATTTTGAGGTTCCCACCAAACCCACTGTAGATAATTTTGTAGCTGTTCAAAACCACAGATCAACAGGCGGTTCAGTGGACAAGACGTTTCGGTTGGTTTTCGACAGAATTCCTAAGATGATTTCTTCGCCGAGATCGTCGCAGTCGGGCCGCCAGAAGAGCGCTCGTTAGTTGCGGTTGCTGCCGAGGAGGATGGGCGCGGTATGGGTCGCATCTGGTCGCGTCGGATCGCGGATGCCTCAGCGGCGAGATTCGGAGCCTTTGTCGAAGAAGCTATCCAACCTGGCAGCCTCGTGCACACCGACAGCTGGGAAGGCTATGGGGGATTGGAGAACAAAGGATACCGCCATGAAGTCACCGTGCTGCGCGGGAAGCGGCGATCGGCGAGTAAGCTGCTGCCGAGAGTCCATCGTGTCGCCTCGCTGCTGAAGCACTGGCTGTTGGGGATCCACCAGGGGGCTGTCAGCCACGAGTATTTTGGACTGCTACCTGGACGAGTTCACGTTCCGCTTCAACCGGCGGACCTAGCGGTCGCGCGGCAAACTTTTCTATCGCCTCCTCCAGCAGGCGGTCGCCGCCGACCCTGTTCCCTATAAGACGATGGTCGAGGCAACCTGGGCCGGCACCCCCACGCCCAAGATGTAGTGGCTACTGGAGTCCACTGAATCCTCTCCCAGCTTTAAGCTGGGAGGTTCCAACTCAACCCAGGGGTACCGTGGCCTTTCGGGTCCTCTTCTTCGGCCAAACGTGCTTGCCGACTTGAAGTCGGCTGAAACTCCTTGCGGCCCTTACGGACTGGCTCATGGTCGCGCAAGCGACCACATCGCCCAACTTCGCTTCGCCTGAAGGCGAGGGGTTTCCACCATCCCCGGAAGAGACACTAAATACCCCAGTGCCCCGAATCCTCCTACTCGGTAATGCCCGTGATTTCAGCATTGACGTCGAGAAATGGCTTAGTGGGGGAGGGTGCCATGCAGTCGGCCAGACTACAATATTAACGAAGCATTTCGCGCAGCGCTTCCGCCAATTCACTAGGTTTCAGGCGCAGTGGGTGACAGACTTCCTCGTTGAACTCTTTTCCCGTGATCGGTTCGAACTCATGAACGGAGCGATTTCGGGCATCGCGAAGTACAAGCCACCGTTCGGTTTTTCGGAAGAATTCCCGCCATCGAGTACACGGGGGATTCTTCAAGATTCTTCGCAGTGGCCTGTCCGATCGTAACCAGACCCAACGGGGATCGGGGTCCAAGGCTTCGTAGACAGAGGGTAGAGCTTCCTTGAGCTTTTTGGCGTCGACGGTTGACTCGGTCGCAAGTTCAGGGAGGTCAACCGACTTCGCCGCGGCGAACGCTGGCCGACGAGTGCAGACTATGGCAGACATGAATGAAGCTTTCGCTGAGTGGTGGCTCCTTTTCTTCGATCGCTTGACGGCCGGCGATTCAGAGGTGAATTCTGAACGTGAATGAAAGAGATCCGCAGCTTGGGCGGATAAAGTCAGCCCTGGAGGAATCAAGAAGCTTGCGAGAGGAGAACGCCCGACTGCGACGCCTTTTGGCCGAACACGGCATTCCGATCTCCGCAACTTCATTGGACAATAAGGCTCCGGTGCCGACAGGCCAACCGCTGGGCGATCGAACAACTGTCTCAGGCAAAGCGGAGCAGCGAATCGCTTTGTTTCGAAGTTTGTTCCGAGGCCGGGAAGATGTTTATGCGGTGCGGTGGGAGAGCGCGGACGGACGTTCTGGATATGCGCCCAAGGCAGATCGAGACTGGAAAGCGTATCTCGGTGCCAAGGACGGGGACCGGAAGAAGGTGGACCGCCAGACGCGGAAGTTTCGGCCTCTGACGGACGAGGTTGTGCGGGGCCACCTGATGGGCGAGCACACTATCGGAATCTACCCACTGCTGCTAGACGAGACCTGCGGAACCCTAGTGTAGTGCGTCAAGCAGATTGTAACTTAGGGAGGGCAGCTCGGCCACGCTTGACTTTTTCGAGGATGTCGGACGCCTTGGCGGTCCAAATAAAAGGTTTGGGGTCCTGATTGTGAATGGCAAGGTAGTCGTCGATAGCGGCATGGAGTTCGCCGACGCTGCGAAACGCACCGCGACGAATGCGCTGGTCGGTGAGGTCGCGCAAGAAGCGCTCCACCCTGTTGAGCCAGGATGCGGAAGTGGGAGGGAAGTGCAGGTGGACTCGCTGGTGACGCCGCAGCCGGCGTTTCACAGCCTTATGCTTGTGGGTGGCATAGTTGTCGACGATCAGATGGAGCTGTTTGTCTGGGGCGGTTCGGCGTTCGATCAAACGTAAGAACCGCAACCATTCCTTGTGGGTATGTCGGGGCCTGCAAGTGCCCGTGACACGGCCGTCGAGCGTGTTCAGGGCCGCCAACAAGGTGGTCGTGCCGTTGCGTTTGAAGTCGTGGGTCATGGTCTGACCGCGTCCTTTCTTCAGCGGCAGGCCGGGCTGGGTGCGGTCGAGAGCTTGCATCTGTGATTTCTCGTCGAGCGACAGCACTAAGGCGTGTTCGGGTGGGTTCCAATAGAGTCCGACCATGTCGTCTAGTTTCTCGGCGAAAAGAGGGTCGTTGCTGAGCTTGAAGGTGCGGACAAGATGCGGCTTCAGGCCATGGACGCGCCAGATGCGGCCGACGGTGGAAGGACTGAGGCCGCTGTGGCGGGCCATGTTGCGTCGGCTCCAGTGGGTGGCGTTGGATGGAGTTTGCTGGGTGGTGAGGCGGACGATTTCTCTTACCTTGTCGGCGCCGACAGCGGGTTTTCGGCCCGCCCGCGGAGCGTCTTTTTCGATGCCCGCGACGCCGGCCTGGAGAAAACGCTTGCGCTGGCGTGCCACCAGCTGTCGCGTGACGGACAATTGTTGGGCGATTTGCTGATTCTGGAAACCCTGGGCGGCCAGCAGGACGATCTTAGCGCGCAGGGCCAGACGGACCGCAGTACGACGACCGCGGGCCCGCAACGGGTATTTCGTCCCGCCGACTCCCAAGGCTCCGCCGCGCGGTAAGATCAGCCTCCGGCCCAGGGCGGGTTCACAAGACTCCGAGTCCCAGGCGCCCATTGAAGGAAAAACCGAAAGAAGGAGCCAACCTTGAGACGGAAACGTGCCAGCGGGAAACCACCGCGCCGCACGGCCAAGAGAACCGACGATCGGAGTTCGGTCTCCAGGCGAAACTCGGAGGGGAGCGGGGCCAGGCCGTACGGAGATCGGGGACAGCTCCCGATCCCTATTCGGAGCCAGATCGGGCAGCTTCAGCGGATTTCTTTGGTAAGGATTCTTCACTTGAGTTCGGCCATTCGGCGTCCGGGAAAACTGTTAAGGAATTGATATGAAAGCACATGGGTCGACAATCCTCGTGCTCGGGATGGCGGTCCGTGTCAAAGGAGGTTTCCGGAGTTCGGGAGCTGTCCCCGATCTCCTTGGCAGGGCGGCTGTCGGGGCACGGTTTAGTTGACCGGGAAGTTGTTGTTTGCATGGGGGTTCGGCCAAATTGGGTTTGTTTCGCAGTTTTCGATTGAGCCGCCCCCAGGCGTCGAGAGGAGTCTCGACGCGGCACGCTGAGAGCGTGCGCCACAAGAGAGTCGGGCGCTTTCACGCCGACTTTGAACTCTGCGGCACGGTGAGCGAGTTGGCGGGTTGGATGTCCGCTTCGAGGGCCGAGAGCTGGCGGTCGAAGTCGGCGGGGTCCTCACCGGGGAGGACGGTATCGCGGGCGAGGAGTCCGTGTTTGAGTGCGTTCTTCGCGCTACGGGTTTTACCTTCCTCGGTCCTAGGACCGGTGGATTTCTTGGCGTAATTACGATTAGCTTTAATTTGCGCATTTGTCGTCATGATTATTATTCCTTTCGTGGGAGCAGAGGCTCCAATTCCAGGGTACGGTGGGGTGCTACGGTTCCTGGAGTGTCGGTAGGATAAGTCGCGTGCAATGAGGGAGATGAGATTTTGAAAGTGGCGTGATCGGGCGCGGGCGACGGATTTCCCAAGGCGAGGAGGCGTGCCGCCAGGGCCGGCACGCCGCGACCCCACCCCAGGCCCCGCTCGGCCGCTGGAGGCGGACGAGCGCCGGAATGAACCACGGGCGTGCGGGGCGCGGTACCAGCCGTAAAACGACTGGCCTAGCAACGGCCCACAAAAGCCGCGTGAACGCGGCTCAAACATCAGGCAAGCCGTCAAACCTCTGGCACAAGAGATGACGCAGCACAGAATGACCCAGGCAACGGCCGCAAGTCTCGGCAAAACGACCGCCGAGCCATGCGCTACGGGATCTTGGACTAGCTGTGACCTTTCAACACGTTGTTCATTCGGTCCCGGACCGGGGAAGCTGGAGTTGTCGAACAACAACGACCCTGGAGAGACCGAATGAACATCCCTCAGAATGCCCGATTGACGCCTAAAGGTCGAGCCCTTCTGGTTCGACGCATCCTCGCTGGGGAGACCCCGCCGGCTGCCGCGGCGGCCGGCGGGGTCTCCGAGCGCACCGCCCGCCGTTGGCTCGCCCGCTACCGCAGCGAAGGCGAAGCCGGTCTCGACGATCGCTCTTCGCGTCCCCGTCATAGCCCGCGGCGCACCCCGCAGACCGTCGTCGACCGCGTCGTCGCCCTGCGCCGACAACGTTGGACGGGCCGCCGCATCGCCCGAACCGTCGGCGTATCGCCGGCCACCGTCAGCCGCCTCCTCCGTCGCGCCGGACTCAACCGTCTCCGCGATCTCGAACCCGCCCCCCCCGTTCGCCGCTACGAGCACCACGCTCCCGGCGAACGGCTCCCTCTCGACATCAAAAAACTCGGCCGCTTCCAGCGCGCCGGCCACCGCGTTACCGGCGACAAGACCCGACGCTCTCGCGCCGCCGGCTGGGAGTTCGTCCACGTCGCCGTCGACGACCATTCCCGCATCGCCTTCTCCCAGATCCTGCCCGATGAGCGCAGCCTTTCCGCTGCCCAGTTCCTCCTCCTCGCCCACGCCTACTATGGCTCGCTTGGCATCCGCATCCGACGCCTGCTCACCGACAACGGCTCCTGTTATCGCTCCCGCTACTTCCGTCGCACTTGCCGCCACCTCGGCATCCGCCACTACTTCACCCGCCCCTACACTCCTCGCACCAACGGCAAGGCCGAGCGCTTCATCCAAACCGCCCTCCGCGAATGGGCCTATGCCCGCTCCTACCTCTCCTCCCTCCAGCGCGCCGACCATCTGCTCCCCTGGCTCCACGACTACAATTGGCATCGCCCCCACGCCAGCCTCGGCTATAATCCCCCTATCAGCCGACTCCCTCCTCCCCGGAACAACCTGTTGAGGCTCCACAACTAGCCGGGCCCGCAAGGGTGTGGTCGAGCCGTCAGGTACCGGTCCAGGACTGCTCGGATCAGAGCCCATCTTAAAATCGCGTGATTCCCGCGCGGTTCGCGCAAGTGCGTGGATCACAATATTAACCACAATGAGTAACCCATGAACATCTTGCGTTTGATTTTCTGGTGTTTTCTCATAAATTCTTGCGTTTGATTTTCTGGTGTTTTCTCATAAACTGCTGTATCCTGACACTGATCACGTTCGCAAGAGTGATTGTTTTCTCATAAACTGGTATCCTGACACTGATCACGTTCGCAAGAGTGATTAACGGGCGGGTTTGCCAGTGTGTGAAACACATCAGCCACCAAATTCCGTGCCGTTTCCAGTGCGGACTGTCGACGCCATGGCGCTAGTTGGAAACGGTTTCCGCCAATGCAAGAGTCCCCCGCCCGGGCACCCTTGCGGGCCGTCGGCAAGAGCGGCGGTCGTCGCCTGTGCTCGGAAGGCACTTTGAGGGAGGGCAATCCCATGCCTCTGATGAATGGATCCGCGGCGGCGCTGGCCGAGGTGACTCCTCGGCGCGTCAGGGCGCGAACCGTCCTGGTCGTTCTGGCAGTTCTCTTCGGTGCGGGCATCTACTCATACGTGGTGGACATTTACGACCCCAACAAGAATCTGCTCAGCCAGATCTGGCGAGGAATTAGGCAACACCAGTACATATTTTATTCAGGGGCTTCAGGGGGGTTCTATATAGAGATTGGCAAGGCTCTCGAGGCGAATACCAGCGCCGATGCTTCTATCGCGGTGGACAACGACGAAGAGTCGACGGGCGGGTTGTACAACGCGACGAAAGTCATGACCACGCCGAACTCCTTCGGACTGGTGCAAGAAGACACACTCCCCAAAGAGGATTTTATTCGGGACCACATTCGCTACGTCACCCCTCTGTATCTCGAGCGTCTGCACATCATCTATGACCACGGCGCGTATACGAAGGTGTATCAGAAGATGTTTGGTTCGTCGAGTGACATTTCCCCGCCTTCGCTCGGGACCAGCGCCAGCGTACACAAAGCGGTGAAGACTTTCTTCCAACAATCCAAGGTCAGCACCGGGCCGGTGGGAAGTGCGAGCAGGATCTTTGCTTCCTATCTGCGGGATGTATGCGAAATCGGGCCGTTCAGGGATGAAGGGCTGCACTTCGCGGAGGCGCTGGATTCGCTGATGCATGAAGACGACGGGATAGACATCGTCTTCAGCATGGCGGGTGCACCACTCGTCCGTGTACGGGGGGCGCTCCAAACCCGGGAAGAAGATGGGGGCAAAGACTTGAGGCTCATGAGCATTGAATCGGCTCTGGTACCCGAGTTGAACGGGAGGTATGGCGTCAAGCTCAGAGGCTCCACCTTCAAGGACAAGTATGACGGCTACGACAACACGTCAACGATAGGTTCCTATGCCTTCTTGGTGACTTCAAAGGATGTTCCGAACTTAGCCGTCATGGAGCTCCTAAGGGTGTTTTGTTCATTGTGTAAGCCTACATCCTTAGAACTCTACGTTGAGCACGGCGAGCAAGCGCAACGAAGTAATGGCGGGCCTATCGCGTGCTTCGACCGTCAGGTGGTGAGAAATGCGGGCTAACGGTGTGGGGTCCCGGGGGCCTGCGACGGTTTGCCCAGAGGCGAGCCACAAACGACCAGCCGCTGGGTAGAGTTCGACAAGATACGCCAGATCGGTCGATTACTGGAGGGCAGCGTTGGCGACGATGCTGGCCATCTTGCTGAAGATGATGCTAATGTCGGCAGAAATGCCGGGTAGCACCGCACCAGCGGCGACGGCGATAAAGCCGGCCAAGAGGGCGTATTCCACCATATCCTGACCACGCTCGTCCCGGGCAAGCCTTTGCAAGAAACTGTATAGTTTGGTCATTCCCTTCTCCTTTTTGATTTCTTTTTCCTTGGTCGCCGTCTTGGCTGGGCAGCGCCTCAACCTAACAATTCGATGATGCAACAGTCCGCGATTTTCGCCAATGGGTCGCCAGTACTTTTTTCCGTACGTCTGACAGTACGATCGTCTCAGCCCATAAGTACCACTCCCTTAAGCCAGGATTTCCGATTTGGCTCCTCTGACGGCACGAGTCTACACCCTCACCCGGCGAAGCGCAACCATTTCTCCACCCGAAAGAGGCGGCGGCTGAGGCGGAACCGATCGAGCCCCCTTCTTGCCCCTCATGGGGGCTGATCCGTCGCTGCGAAGTCAATTTCGCAGACACCCCTCCGACCCTCCTTCCTCAACGCCCAGATTTCCTACCCGAACGGGACGGCCCTAACCACCCGGCACAGGCAGCGCCCAGATCCGACGCAGCATGTCGCCGAACAGCCTGCGGTTCAGATACCCCTCGGCCAGGAGCAGCCAGTAATAGCGCGCGTGCTTGATCAATCGACCGCCCGTCTTCACTAACCGCTGCTGTAAGCTCGTCAGCGACCAGCTCTTGATCCTTGGTGGCAGTCCCAGCCGCCGCCACAAGTTGCCCAGGTTATAAGCCAGCACACTCAACTGCAAGCGCACTTCGTTGGCCCGAAAACGGTGGCACGACAGCCGTGTCCAGTGCGTGGCCTGCTTACCTTCTTTGATCCACTGCTCCGCCGTGCCGCGCTGGTTGTAGAAACGCACCACCGACCGGCTTGGCAAGCTCATGTTCGTCACGATAAAACCGACGCGCGCGAACAGCTCGCCCTGGTGGTGCTCGACCTTGGCGACAACTCGTCTCGGCTTCTTCCAGCTCTCCGCCTGATAGCGAAAGCTCTTGTAGCGCACTAGCGGCTTGCGGCCGGGCCTCCCCGGCGGACGAAACAGGATGTCTTCGATCTCTAACTCCAAGCTCCTGTTGGCCGGAATGCGGATGGCGTACTGCACGCCGCGTTCCTCCGAAGCCTCATAAACTTCCGGCTTGGCAAAGGCCGCGTCGGCCCGGAAGGCGACCTGCTTGCCCGCAGCCTGTTGGCGCTCGATCTCCGGCAACAATAGCTCATCCCAGTCCTCAGAGCTGTGCGCGTTGCCTGGACGCAGCTTCGCCGCCAAACAATCACCATGCTGGTTGAACAAAAGCAACGGGTGGTAGCAGACCGACTCGAAGTGTCCGTTGTAGGCACTGCCTTCCTGTTGGCCATGGACCGGACTCTCGGTGGAGTCCATGTCCAGAACGACCCGCTCGGAGTCGTCGAACGCCTCCGCTTGCCCGACCAGCTCTCGGTTCAGCGCCATCAGCCCCAGCAGGTTCTCTTCGCTCGCCAGCATCTCCGTCTCGAAGCCGTGCAGCGTCGAGGTCAAGGCCGCACCGCGATCCCAGATCTTCTGCGAGCCGATCAAGCGAAACGTCGGGTCAGCCGCCACGCGGACGGCGTCGTTGACGTCCTCGTAGCCTGCCAAGCGGCTGTAGATCGACTGCCGCAACAGATCAGCGAGCGTGAACTGCTTGTTTGTGCCTTGCCGGGAGTCGCTGAGATGCTCGTCAATCAGTTCTCCGAGACCGAGCCGTTCGTCCAGTTCGCGAACCAAAATCAGGCCACCGTCGGAAGTGACGTGCGATCCCTGGAAATCGACTTTCAACGAGCCGTTGAAACTTAGCTGGAATGGCTTGGTTTGTTTTTCACCCATTGGGTGTTGGCCTCCCTGGCGTCCTCATCGGGCTCTAGCCCCTATGAATAAAGACGCTCAAGGCCGCCGGAAGGTCGAGAGGTCTGAATCAAATTGGAAATGCGGGCTAAGAGTGCTTAACAAGTCGAAGGACGACATGAAACGCGACCTGACAGTCGGCGCAGTTAAAAAATTCCAACTTGAGGAGTTTCCGTTCTACGAGACCTTCAGGCAGCAGAACCAGAACTTCTTGGTGGAACTGATGCGGAACGTGCTCATCTTTGTCGTCTCGGTTTCAATCACGACGGCCGGTGCTCTTGTTTTCCTCTCCCGGGTTCTTTCCGAATTGAAGAACGTTGGGCATTTCCGAAAGCTGACCAAGATTTATACCGACCATCTTCCGGAGAATACCAACCTCGATGAGGGCACCGGGGCGTTTCCGAAGCCGGTCATCTACGACAACCAGACGGGCATTATCAGCAAGCTCGTCATGGGATTGAAAGAGTTGCTGGTCCTGTCCTCCAGCGTCAGACAAGACTACGACACCGGCGGAGTGACCATGACGCACTACGAACACCTGCAGACGAGCATCGCGAACCTCAAGGCAATGTTTCAGCGGAATCTCGCTCAGAGGCTCAACGAGTTCTTGAGCTAAGACAGAATCAGCTCGGACAGTTTGAGGCACTATTACACGGCCGGCTACCTAAGAATAGAGGACCTGCGCGAACTGGAAGCGAGGCACACAGAGGCTCAAGGGTGGGAAAACCAGGTCACCCCAGCCGAGCGGGCGCAAGCTGTTTAAGGAGGAGTGTGGATCTCGCTGGGGCCTGTCGCCAGAAGTCTCTCGCCTTCTGAACGCGCGATAAACGCGGAGCAAGAAAGGTCGCCCGTCACATTGACCGACGTGCGGAGCATGTCGAGGATGCGGTCCACCCCGAGGATCAGGGCGATCCCCGCTTCGACCTTGTCGCCGAGGCCCACTGACTGCAAAACGACAATCAACATGATGATGCCCGCACTGGGTACACCTGCTGTGCCGATGGACGCCAGCGTTGCGGTCAACACGATGGTCAACTGAGCGCTGAGATCGAGCGGGATGTTGTAGATCTGGGCAATGAACATGACGGCCACGGCTTGATACAAGGCCGTGCCGTCCATGTTGATCGTGGCTCCGAGCGGGAGGACGAAACTGCTGACTTGCTTGGAGACGCCGAGCTTTTCTTCCGCGGTCCTCATCGTGACCGGCAAGGTTGCGCCGGAAGAGGAAGTCGAAAACCCGAAAATCGGGGCGGCGACGATGCGCCGGAAAAACGAGATCGGATTGAGGCCCGCCGCGAGGCGCACCATCACCGAAATGGTCCCGAACATGTGAAGGAGCAGTCCCAGGATTACCACCAGCGAGTAAATGAGCAGACTCTGAAGAAGGTCCAGTCCAAACTGCGCGACGATCGAACCAATCAAGGCAAACACGGCGTAGGGAGCCAGTTTCATCACCCAGCCGATAACGATCATGGAGGCGCCGTTGACGCCTTCGAAAAAAGACATGACGGCGCCCTTTTGCTCCCGGGGCAGTAAGCTAACGGCGGCCCCGAAGACCACGGAAAAGAAAATCAGCGGCAGAAGGTCGAATTCCGCGGCGGCCTGCACGGGGTTGCGCGGAATCAAGTTCAAGAGGACGTCTTTGAGAGAGGGAGACTCGGCGGCCATCTGCATCTTCCCTGCCGCTTCGCTCTCGAACTGCGCGGCCAGTTGGTCGCGCGTTGCGGGGTCCACGCTGCTCCCCGGTTGGAACAGGTTCGAAACACCCAGTCCGATGCTGACCGCGATGGCAGTTGTCAACAGATAGTAAACGAGCGTCTTTGAGCCGATACGGCCCAACTTGCGAATGTCTCCGAGGGAGGCTGTTCCCACCATGAGGCTGGCGACCACCAGTGGAATGACGATCATCGTGATCAGACGGATGAAGGCGGTGCCCACTACTTCGAGCGAAGCCAGGGTTTCGCGAAGCCAGCCGATATCGGCGAGGTTAGCCGCCAGCCCGACGACTGCGCCGGCCACTAACCCGATCAGGATTTTTGTGTAGAGTTGCATGGTTTGCAGTTGCCCGTGAGGGCCAACAAAACGCGGCGGGGCATGTCGAAGGGTAGCAAGCAAGCGGGTTCACTGCCAAACCAGCAGAGGCGAGAAGAAGACGCGGGGGTTGCCGAGGGTGAGGCCACCCGCTGGTCAGCTCTTCCCAGCGAGTGCAAAGTGAGCTGCCGCGAATTCACCCAAAAAGATCGAGTATGAAGCCGACAGGATTGCCGGCCAGACACGAAACCAGGACCGCCAAAAGTGGCGGCCGCTACAGCGTGCGGCCGTTGGCCTATTCAGGCGGTTTTCTCCGCGGCCGCTTCCTCGAAGACTTCGGCAAACACGTAGAACTTGAACATCGGAGTGAGAGAGCCGACTCCCCAGCGGTTCACCGTCCAGTTCGCCCTCAGGTATTTGACGTCCGGGTGGGCGCTGAGATCCGCCAGGATGGAATACATACCGGCGTAAAACTTTTGCGGGAACGCGCGAATCGGCGTCTCGTTCCATTCTTCGCCGTCGGTGGAACCTTCGAGCGAGAGGTCCAAGCTCTCCTGCTCGACGACGTCGAGGATGCCCAGGGTTAGGAGGAGCAGTTGGCCGGCCGCCTGTCCCAACTCAAGGGCAGGCCCGGCGCCCTTGTCATTGACAGTGGTTTCCGGAAGAACGAAAGCGGGCAGCATGAGCAAACACCAGGTGATTTCGGATTCGCGAAAGGGTCATTGTAACAAGTCAATCCACGTTTGAGGGCTACTTGACAGCCCCATTGCATGGCGAACCAATCGCAAGCCCTCCGCCGGCGGCAAACGAAGCGGCCGGCTTCGAGGGGCGCTATTCGGGAGCTGGCGGCGGTTCGGGTGCCGGAGTATCGCCGGGAAGGGGCGGGCTCGGCGCGGGAGCATCTCCGGGAAGGCCGCCCCCGCCGGCCGAGGGAGCGGCGCCGGCCCCGGCCCGGCGTGAACGGGCCCAAATGTATTCCAGAGTGCGAGCGACGCCGCCCGCCGCTCGTGCCGCCTTGACTTTGTTGACCCCTGCCTTGGCCAGCGGGGCGTCGCTATAGATGGCCAGGCTCTGCCCTTGGGCGACCGGGATTTCTTTACTGGACGGCAGCAGCCGATGCCGAACTCCCACCACTCCCTCTTCGACCGAGACAACCGTTGTCTCGTTCTCGTCCACGGTGACGTTAAAGGTCGTTCCACGCACGGAGATAACCGCTGTCGGGGTGAAGATTCGATGGCGGCTAGGACTGCCGCCTAGGTCCTGGATGTAAATCTTGATGCGCCCAAGAAAGATATCGACCAGATCACGGAGGCTGCTGGGATTCTTCCGAAAAACGACATGCGAGTTGGGATAGACGACGAAAGAACTGCCGTCACTGACTTCCAGATACGCGAAGCCATCGTCGCCAGTGACGATCGTCTCACCGACTCCGACGGTCTGGTTAGCGAACAGGGCCCAGAGCGAGTCCTGCCGGATGACCGAGACGTTGCCGCCGGCGCTGACGACCTTGGCCACCGTATCATCGGCTGCCTGAGTCGAGCCGGCGAACAAACACGCCAAGACCGCGGCTGCGGCCCACGCCGTGACATTTTTCCTGGGCGGAATCAAGCCTACTACCTCGGTCTCTAGTGAAGCAAGTCGCGGACCGCTGCCCCCATGCCAAGTTTACCTGAGCGTGATCAACGATTTCATCCAATTTCGGCAATTTCTCATCGTACGATGGGTAGCCCTTCAGGACGGAGTTGTGTCGATTTGACACGGACCGCGGACGTTGCCGCAGGCCGGGCCACCCTGTCGCCACTCCCGCGCGGCTGCTTGCATGGAGGACCGCGGCATGCCGCCCGAAGTCCCCGCTCCCACACCTGACTTCTAAACCGAAGTTCCAGTCCCAGATCTGAGTTAACTGTGAGGAGGCAAAGGGGTTGAGGCTGTTTAGAACCTATAGTTGTAGCCATTAATTGTGTGAGATCGCTCTTGACTTTTGCGATTTTTAGCGCTTATAATTGTTTATTCCATCCAGATTCGGCACCGTTAACGTAGCCATAACTCAACGCCACTACAAGGGCCGTACCTATACCTCCTACCTGCTTCGCCGCTCCGTACGCGTCGGCCGCCAGGTCAAACATGAAACCCTCGGCAATCTCTCCCACCTGCCCGCTCCCCTGATCGACATCATCCGCCGCTCCCTGGCCGGCGAATCCTTCCTCCCCGCCGCGGAGACCTTCCTCATCGAACGCTCCCGGCCCCACGCTCACGGCCGACCAGATCGGGGTGAAGCTGGGCCGGGTACGGAACCGCTACAAGGTCGGCCAACACTTTGCGACCGAGATGGGGGACGGCCTGTTCCAATGGTCGCGGCGGGAGCGCCTTCGAGCTACTCGGCCTGTAGCCAGAACCGCAAACCTCCCCTACTGCCTTTCTGCCGTGGAATCAACACTTTACCGCCTGCAGCCGCCTGGAGCTTCGGGTTAATTATTGAGGCTCGCAAAATACCGTGACTTTGGAACAAGGGCACAGCATGCTGCGTCCCTACAGTCTGAACACGGACGATGTCACCACAATTTGCGAGACTCAGTAGTTCAGGGAGAATCCATTCGGTGCCGCTGAGCAACGCAGAACTGATAGACCGCAGCCAAGCCGGCTTCCAGACACTTCGCTTGGACGCGGACATCAAGCGGTCTGCCGTCGCCCATCTTAAGGACTGGCTCGACCAAGACAAGTTTGCTTTTTTACTCGATGGCGAATCGCGCAATTATAAGCCTCTCGTCGAGTGGATGATCACCGCCGAGAAGTTCAACCTTGTCTTGGACAGCTTCTACCAGGTGATGCCGTTCGGTACCGGAGGACGTCGCGGACCGGTCGGCATAGGTCCCAATCGAATCAATCCCTATACGATCGCCTCGTCGGTCCAAGGTCACGTCGCATACCTGCGCCGGCGGTTCCCGGAGGAATCAGGCCTCAAAGTCGTCGTCGCCTATGACGTCCGCCGCTACTCGGACTTGAGACAGCACTACCCCGCGGACGTCCCGAACCCAGTCCTTGGGCTTTCGTCCAAGGATTTCGCGCACATCGCCGCAGCGGTCTATTGCGCCGCCGGAGTCTTGGTCTACATGCTCCCCGATGATCTCGATGACTACCTTTCGACACCGGAGCTTTCCTTTTTGATTCGCCAGCTCGAGGCGCACGGGGGCCTCAACGTCAGCGCTTCGCACAATCATCCTGACGACAATGGCGGCAAGTTCTACAACAGTCGCGGCGGACAGGAGATTCCTCCCTACGACGAGGAGATGGTTAAGATCGTCAAGACAATCACTGATGTCAACAGCGTGCCCTACGAGAAAGCGCTGGAGTCAGGTCTGATCCGGCCGATTAGCGACCTCCACCGACAAGCGTATGTCGATCTCAACTTGAGTTTGCGCCTGCGCAGCGAGCCGGGCGGCGCCAAGATTGTCTACACGCCCCTTCACGGTGCGGGCCGAAACACCGTGGGCCGGTGTTTACAGGCAGCTGGTTTTGAGGAAGGGAAGCAGTTCTTCACCGTCGAAGCTCAGCGCCCCTACCGCGGCGATTTCGCCAACGTCAAGTTCCGGACTCCGAACCCGGAAGTGCCCGAATCCATGGAGCAGGCGATCGAGCAGGCCAAACAGGTCGGCGCGGATCTCGTGCTGGCGACAGACCCGGACGCCGACCGCATTGGCGCGGCGGTTCCTTGGGAAGACGACTTCGTGTTCGTCAACGGCAACGAACTGGCTGTGATATTGACCCGCTACCGGCTCGAGTCGCTTCGGCGGGTAGGAAAGCTTCCCGAAACGCCGCTGATCATCAAGACCCAGGTGACGACGGAGCTTATGGCCGGCATCGCCGAATCATTCGGCGCCCAGGTTATCGGGAATTTGCTCGTGGGATTCAAATACGTCGCGGATATTCTGGACCACCTCGAACGCAGCGGCCAATTCGATGGAGTGAAGGCCCGCCTCGAAGATTTCGTCTTGGCGGCCGAGGAGAGCCACGGGATCTTGGTTACTTCCGAAGTCCGCGACAAGGACGCTGCCGGCGCGGCGATCGTTCTGGCCGAGCTGGCGTCGGAGTTGAAAGAACAAAACAGCAGCCTGCATCGGTATTTGATCGACACTTACAAGCGCTATGGGTATCACCGCACTCTCTTGCGATCGACCATCATGCAAGGCGCGGCCGGCACGGCGGCCATTGCCAAAATTCAACAGGAGCTTCGCGCCAATCCGCCTGCTTCGATGGGTGGTTTGCGGGTTGCCTCCGTCGCCGACTACTGGGATGAGGGCGTCTTCGGGCCCTTCAAGTCGGGGACTGATCGGAGCTCGCGGAACTTGCTGACGATCACGCTGGAAGGCGGCCTGCGAACGACTATTCGGCCCTCGGGAACCGAACCGAAGAACAAGGTTTACATCGAGAAGAGGTCCGAACCGGTGGGCGCCGAGGCTTCCGACGAGCGGTTCTGGGAAGTTCGCCGCAAGGTGGACGATGAGGTTTTGGCTTTTTCGAACTCCTTCATGAAATCGATGCTGGCGCTTATCGACGTTGAGCTTCCCGACTACGCCCTTGAAATCTCCGACCTCGTCTCCCTCGAAAACAAACGCCATTTTGCCGAGAAGTTTATCCCTGCCTTTGAGTCGCAAGCCCAGGCCCTCGTGAACTCGGAAACCACCGCCCAAGCCGTCAACGAGTGGATCGACGCCCAACTCGCCGCTTACGGCCCGGACGCTCGCCTGTTGGTAGCTAGGGCGATGCGGTCGTACTTGGCGGACGAGCGGTCGCGAGCCCCGGAGCAAGAGGCCATCACTGCTAAGGAGGAGAGACTCTTTTTCGGGAAAGGTTCACTGAGCGGCAGCAGGTAAGGCAATTATCGAGTTTGGCAACGATTCCCCATCTTTTTGAAATCAATGTCCCGGGTGGAAGTTCGCGTCGTTATTCCGCGCTCGTCGATCGCCGTTAACCCGGGCGATTATAGCTATAGCTAGCCCAGGGATCTAGCTCGCATTTCTCGCCACCTGACGGCCGAAGCCCGCAAGAGGCCCGCCATTACTTCGTTGCGCTTGCTCACCATGCTTAACGTAGGGTTCAAGAATGTAGGGGCACGGCATGCCGTGCCCGAGGGTGCCGAGCGGAGCGCGGTGGACCCCTGAAGTGAGACAACCTGCTAAGCAGGGTTTCCCCATTCGCACGGCATCCATGTCCCGGGTAGCACAGGATTGTGAGGATTAGCTGGAAACGAGATCGTGCAGTCACAGGTCGCCGTGATAATAAGCTTTTGCATCTTTACCCCTTGTGAACGCTGTTCACGACCTTCCCCCTCGCTTCGCCGGCGGCCTTCACGATGCTCTCAAGGACAGCCATTCGGAGAAGACCTCGTCGAGGAAGGCCTTACTCTGCCTGGCGGCGCCGATAGGGTCCTTCGCGTATCCCTTGGCGAGAAAGTGTGCTTCGTACTCGACGGCGATGAATCCGCGATATTCCGTCTCGACCATCGCCCTCGCCAGCCCGGACCAGTCAACGGCCCCTTCGCCAAGCGGGGGAAACTCGAACGCCTGGCGCGTACCGCGGCCGTCCTTTGCAAAGGTCGACACCCTGGTAACCGAACTTAGCGAACCGTCGCATGGTTTCGTCCAAGGTTGCATAGTCCAAATAGAGAATCCTACATCCAGCAAGTTTCATGGGAAGTTATTCCTCCTCCGCCGTTGCCGGACCCGTATCTTCGGGTTTGAGCTTACGAAATGCCCCGGTCATTCTCCCAGATTCGTACAGGAGCTTCAACAAACGTGTGCTGTTACAATACCGGGGATTCGGGGATTCAGGAGAAAATCGATGTGTGAACAAAGATCCGGCAAAATTGAGGGCTGGCAGGGTTGGACCGATGTCCGGCCGCCGCCGATCACCGGTAGGGGCCCTTGGCTCGATCTTTCCCATCCCTTCAACGAAAACATCCCCCGCGTGCCGAGCGTGCCGGCGCCGCGGTTCCCCCGCTTCAAGCACATACCCGAGGATCCCTTCAACGTCACGGAGATCCACATGGTCGTTCATCTGGGGACGCATGTGGATTCCCCCCGGCACTTCTTCAACGATGGCCCCGCATTCGATGAAATCCCGCTCGATCGGCTTTACGGGCCCGGAGTGGTCTGGCGGATCGAGGCCGAGCCCTATCAGGTGATCGAACCGGCTGACTTGTCTCGCATGCGGCCGGAGCTGCGGCCCGGCGATATACTGCTGTTGGACACCACCTGGTCCGAGCTCGTCGGCACGGAGACCTACGAGCAGCATCCACACCTCAGCGAGGCGGCGGCCGAATGGCTTGTGGAGCAGAAGGTAAAGCTCCTGGCCGTGGACTTTGGCACGCCGGACGCCGTTCCCGAGAAGCGCTGGGAAGGCTGGCTCTGGCCCGTGCACCATATTCTTTTGAGCCGAGGCGTGCTCATCGCCGAACACGTCTGTAACCTGAAGCCGTTGGCTGGTCAGCGCGTAGAGGCCATGTTCCTGGCTTTGAACATCGAGGGCAGCGATGGCGCGCCGGCCCGTGTCGTCGCACGGCCCGTGGACGACTAATTGGGAATGACAGGTGCCGCGGGATTGGTGATCGTGCCTTCCAGGACGCTGCTGCACTGAGCCTGCCGGCTCAGGGCGCCGACGAGTGCCGAAACAAAAAAGCCAGGCGCTACGCCCTGGGTTGCTTCCATAGCCCTTTCGCAAAGGTGTTCAGGACGGATCGCTAGTGGGATCGATCCCGACTTCTCGACATCTTTGCGCGGCCAAACTGTATGTGGTTTGTTTAGTGTAGCTTAGACCCTACCGCAGGACCCGGTTCGTACCGCGTGGCGTTTGAAGAGCCGCCGCAGGGTTACGGGTGAGCTTTCCAGCGCCCGGACGATATTTGACGATATTTATTGGAGGTACCCGAGGGAACGAAGGCGCCGGATCTGTTCCGAACTGAGGCTCTCCGTCGGACGGTCGTGCCCGTAGGCGTCGAGGCGGTCGTTTCGCAGCGTGTCCGCGAGGATGACGATCACCCCCTGAGGAGTCACCGATCCCGAATCCGGGAGCGCCGCCCGGGCGGGCGAGGGCGCAACCGCGCGTGGAAAAACGCCGCTGTGGCGGATCACGGGCGCCCCCCAGAATCCCAGTCGGCCTGGGTCTTCCGCCTCCAGACCCAATTCGAGGGTGATCTGTTGCCCGGCGAAGTCGCTCAGATCGAGTCGCATCGGCTCCCAGTGGCCGGGCAGAGTCAACGTGCGCCGAAACAGCTTCGGAGCGGTCGAAGCTGCGCCGACCTTGACGGTAAACGTGACGGGTCCGTCCTCGACGGATCCAACTGCCAGATCCAGCCACGGGTGAGACCCTAGCTCGACCTCGAATCGGACCCGCTCCGGAGACCGACTGACGATCGTCTCCCGCTCGATGTAGCCGAGCGCTTGCCAACCGGGTCCGGACGAGATAGAACGCAGATGTTCCCTGCGCGTGACCAACCGAATCGACTCGATGGCGAACTCGGTGCCCGTTGCGTCCGTAGGCTCCACTTGAACGTGTCGGATAGTGAACCGATTGTTCGCTTGCGCCGCCGCCTCTCCCAGCGGGAATGTCTGAGCGTCGTTTGTCAGGCGATAGGTCCGGAACTCGGCGCCAGGCTCGAGGGGAACACTGACCATCGCCCACGGATAGTGTTCGCGGCGCGCCCGGGTCGGCACAGGTTCGAAGCTTGGTCCCAACCACACCCCGACCTGCGTGCCCTCCGACACACGCATCCGAATTTCGACGGCGTATAGGAAGTCCTCTTCCAAGTTGTCGGGAAGCGTCGCGGAGAGAGTTGGGGTCTCGTCGCCGCTAGTGCGGCCGACCAGCAGTCCTTCCCGGACAGAGAGTCCCTCGGTGCCGCTGATCGCCCGCCAGCCGTGAGTCTGAGCATTCTCGCCCGGGACAGCAAGCGAGTCTTTGCCGTCAAACCGCCACTCCAACGGACTCGGCGGTTCGAACGGCACGGCGCCTTGCACGACCGCTTGGTCGAACTGATCGACGAGACGGATCGTGATCGGAGCTTCCCTATCCGTTCCGCAGCCTGAGAGGAGACCCACAAATACACACAGCCGCAGCAGTGCTCGAAAGCCGCACGCTTGGATTGGTCTCGCCGGACAAGACTGCGCTGGCGCGCGCCAAGTCCTCCACTGATCAAAGATGAGCGTCAAGACGCGCCCAAGGTGAGAATGCACGTGCCCTCGCATACCCGAAAACCCGAAGTGCCCCGTACATCATAATCCCCACACGACGACGACTGAAACAAGTTGTCAGCTCATTCACCGCTCGCAATGAGATTCCTCGGGGCGCAATGGCCGAGGGTCCCGATCGATCACGAAGGGAAAACTCTAACGTCTCTGGGATTACTGGCGCGAACAAGCCAACCCACCAGCTATGCAATGGTAGCACCGCCAAGCCTCTGAACTAGACGGCGACCGGTCAGGAGCAGCGGTGCAGTGCGCAGGTGGCAGAGCCGACAAGAGAGCATCTTCCCGCCGGCCGCCTATAGGCTGCGAAGTGCGGCCTAACAGCCCGTGGTAAAAGTAAACGTCTCGAAAAAACGGGTACAGCCAGCCAATTCGCTTCAGGCTTAAGTGCTTTGTTTCGAGGGCGACGAAGGGGAGCGAATTGGTGGCAGTCCCCGATTTTTCCGCCGGCCGCCTATAGGCTGCGAATTACGGCCTAATCCACCTGGCCTCGATTGTCTTGATTTCGTTAGGCGCCGACATTACCCGGAGGGGAGACATCCTTCAAGGATTGTCTTAACTCGGTTGGGCAGCCGGATGGTTCAAGCACGATGATGATCGGGCGTCCCACCCCAGGGGTTTCGAGAGGGAACTTCACCGTGCTCGAGCGCGCATAGATCAGCGGATCTCGCCGTCGACGGGCGAGGAACTCGCTTAAGGGGTGCATCTTGCTCGGCCACCACAAAAGGTAGTGCATGGGCACGATCCACTTGGGCTTGAGGTGGTCGATCAGGAAATCGAGGTCTTTCAGCGGGATGGTGTTGGTTTGGCCGACAAGAGCAAGCAGCAGGTCGCAGCGGCCGACGCAAGGAGCCATCTCTTGTCCGCTGATCCCATAGCCCAGGTCGCCCATATGTAGTATCCACAAGCCGCCGACCTTCAGGGCATACATCGCGTTGTCTTTCGGACTACCACTCTCGTGCGTGTCCGACTCCCTCACTTTCAACGTGATGAGAGGGCTGCCTTCGACTTGGGCCTCCGTGCCCGACACGGCCAGGTCCAGCGCGTTAATGACCCGAGGATTACCTCGAACCAGCTTAGGGTTGCCGTGGGCCCGGTCCGTCAGAGAGCTGACGATCACCGTGTCGCCTTCGATCGTCGTGTCTTCGGGCAGGCTAACGTTCCGCTGCGTATAGGGATCGGTGACGATGGTGGGACCCCCGTCACGCCGGATGCGGAAGCAGGCGTGCCCTACCCATTCGACATGGACCGGCATGTTAACCCGCATTTCTAACCACCTGACGGCCGAAGCACGCAATAGCAGCCCGTGGTGAAGAAAAATCGGGTACAGCCAGCCAATTCGCTTCAGGCTAAGCACTTTGTTTCTATTGATACCCGCAGAATATAGTGTTGTTTTCGGACACAGCAAATGCCTTGCCAGAGCGGGCGCAGCACGCTGCGCCCCTACACTGTATTTCGCGAACATCAATAGGTATGTGACGAGGGGCGAATTGGTGGCAGTCCCCATTTTTCGCTCTTGCACGACTTTTGCCACTAATCCTCCATCATGCTTTGAAACCCCGCGTACTCCCACCACTTCTTGCCGGGGGGCTTTTCGAGGACAAGGGGCTTCAGAAACGCAACCGCCTTCTCCGTGCCCTCTGTCATCTCCATGTAGTCGCACTCCATCTCCACCGAGAGGGCGCCTTCGTAACCGACAAAGCGCAGAGCGGTGATAAACTCGCGCCAGAACCTTTCATCGTGGCCCCATCCGATCTGCGTGAACGCCCAGGAGCGCTTCTCGGGTTCCGTATGCGGCGAGGTGTCGAGCAGGCCCTGCAGCTTGACGTTACGGGGGTCGATACGGGTGTCTTTGATATGCACGTGGTAAATTGCATCGGACAAGAAGAGAATCGATTCAATCACGTCGATCTGCTGCGGGAAAAAATGCGACGGATCCAGGTTACAACCGATGACCGGGCCAATCGCGTCTCGCAGCTTCATCACGGTTGGCGGAGAGTACATGATTTCGCCTATCCAGGGCTCGATGCACAGCCGGCAACCGTGGTCTTGGGCGATCTTGGCGTGCTCGCGCCAAAAGGGGATCACACGCTCCTCCCACTGCCAGCGCAAGATGCCGCGGTGGTAAGGCTTGGAGGAGTCAGCCACCCAGAATGGATACGTCTCCCCCGGAGCCGCTTCCGGAACACCACCGTTCGTCGTCAGCCGGTCGACGCCGGCTGCTTCCGCCAGCTTGCACACCTGTCGAAACCGGCGGGAGTAGGCCTCGGCCGTCTCCTTGTTGGGGGACAGTGGCTCCCCGGGTGTCGCCAGAGCACTAATCCGCAAACCGTGTTCTTCCAAGGCATCCAGCCACTGGCGAAGCTTCCCCTGGTCAGCTAGGAGCTTCTCGAAATCGCAGTACTTGTTGCTTTCCTCGCTGCCCAAACAGACCATCTCGATTCTCTCCACCCCGAGGTCCTGGGCGAAGCGTAGACCCTCCTCAAACTCAAACTGTGTAATAAATAGCGAGTTGATCCCAATTTTCACGACTACCTCCCTCTTAGAAAAGGATGTTCATTTCCCGACAAGGGCGACCAGGTCCAGACCGAGGTCGGTCGCCAGTCTCTTGATGTCGCCACGGCCGGCGCGATCGATGATTGGATCGACGCGAGGAGCGAAGGCCCAGCGGCTCCGCGCGCGGAGACGAGCGACTGCCGCGTCCCCCCTGAGCCTCCGTTTCGTGTTCGCCTCTATCTTGCGGGAACTCACTCCATCCCGCCATCGCATTTACGCCACTTCCAAAAATGCCGCCAGTGTTTGCTCAGCCGCCCTTCTCCAACTCAAGCCCGCCGCTCGTTGCCGGCCTCGCCTGATCAGCTCGGCTCGGTAAGTAGTATCCCGCAAGGCTGAACACAATGCCTCGGCGATCGCCGAGCTGGACATCGGATCAAAAAACTGCGCCGCCCCGCCGGTAATTTCGCGCAGTACAGGTATGTCCGAGCAGACCACCGGAAGTCCGGACGCCATGGCCTCGAGTACCGGCATGCCAAAGCCCTCGAACGTAGACGGGAAGACCAGTGCCTGCGCATTGTTAAACAGCGACAGGATGACCTCGCGACGCTGCCAGCCAAGCAGGTGTACGCGGGAAGCCCAGTCCTTTCCCTTCAGGAGCCGGCGGACAGCCTTCGACGACTTGCCCGGCAGGCCGGCTATGACCAAGTGCTGCGGCCAGCCTTCGGCCCCAAGCCGCCCGTAGGCTTCCAGAAGGCGGGTAAAGTTTTTGTGAGGATGAATGGTGGAAACGGCCAACAGGTACCTGCACTCGGGAACGCCCGCCTCCCGGAGCACTGCGGCACCGTAGGCCGGATTGTCGCCAAGATGGAAGAAGCGGGGTTCTACACCGTGCAGCACCGCGCGCACTTTGTCGTCGCGCACGCCGTAGACCGCAAGCACATCATTGCGTGAAGTTTCCGAAGGCGTCAAAAGTAGATCCGAAGACTTCACCGACTGCCAAACGGAACAGTTCCAGGCCGCTCGCTCCAGAAAACCGAAGTTCTCGGGTTGTCGCTTATGCTGCAAATCGTGAATCATAGTTACCCGCTTGCCGCGGGCGACAAGGGGCGACGTAAACCCGGGCGAAAACAGCACGTCGAGGCGGCGTTTGATGGTCTGAATCGGCAGGCCCGTCTGCTCCCAAATCAATCGCCCAGGACGAAAGCGAGCCGGCATTCGGCTCACCACCGCCTCGAAGTTCGGCGCCGCGGGGCAGATCGCCCCACCCGCCTCGCGGGAAGTGAATACGAAGTAGCGATTCCGGTCGTCGATCCGAGCCAACGCTTCGAGGAGACGGCAAAGGTAGATCTCCGTGCCCCCGACGCCACCCGGAATCAGATACAGGGCGTTGACGCCGATGCGTAAAGGGGTTGGCATTGCGGTAGGCACTCCCGGCACCCGCACAAACCCGTTCCCCTCGCCTGTGCGGGAGCGGCTCGGGCGGATGACCGAATGAAATATGATAGCCGCTTTTGCGGGGCGTAGAAGCGGCGAGGCTTCCGCGCCAAGCCCTTAGCCCGCATTTCTCACCAGCGTGCCGCGAAGCCCGCCCTCTGCCCCACAGCGCATGGTGGCGCGAGGGGCTGCGCTGTTCGGCTCCGAGGCCACAAGATGCTAAAATCCTACTTTGCAGCCGCCGCGCGCCTCGGTCATCGTGCCCACTCTGCATGCCGGAGAAAACCTCAGGCACTGCCTGGAAGCTCTCTCGCGACAGACGTTCGACAGCTTTGAGACGATCGTCGTAGACAACAGCGGCAGCCGCGCAGCCTCCGGATTCGCCGATCTGCCCGGAGTCCGAATCATCGCCAACACGAAGAACGTCGGTTTCTCCCAGGCGGTCAACCAAGGCATCGCGTCATCGGAGGCCGAGTTCGTTTGCACCCTGAACGATGACGCCTATGCGGCTGAAAACTGGCTTGCTCAGCTGATCGCAGCGTGCGCCGAACATCCGAAAACCGGCATGTGTGCGTCGCAGATTCGTCTGCGAAATAGCCCCGACCGGCTCGACTCCGCCGGACTCAATATCTACGGCGACGGTACGACGAAACAGCGCGGGCAAGGCAGCGCCGTCCAGGACTATGCGCAACCCTCGGCCGCACTTTTGCCCAGCGCGTGCGCCGCGCTCTACCGCCGTTCGATGCTCGAGGAAATCGGCGTTTTTGATGCCGACTACTTCCTCTACTGCGAGGACGCCGACCTGGGCCTGCGGGCCCGGCTGGCGGGTTGGGCGTGCCGCTACGTGCCCACGGCGCGGGTCGACCACGACTATTCGGGATCGGCGGGTCGAGCTTCCGCCCTCAAGGCTTACTTGGTCGAGCGGAATCGCCTCTACACCGTATGTAAGGTCTTTCCGGTCGTGCTCTGGCCCCTCGTGCCGTGGCACTCGCTGTATCGCTACACGGCGCATGTGCGTGCGGCCATCAAGGGCCGCGGGCTGGCCGCGGAATTCGGAAACGGCCGGCATAAGTGGTGGCAACTTGTGCTAATAGTAATGTCTGCCCACGGGAGCACGCTCCTGCATCTGCCGAAACTGCTGTTGAAAAGACGCCGGGTGCAGCGGACCCGTGTGCTGGGTGTGCGGGGTTTCCGCGAACTGCTGCGCCAACATTACAGCTCGGCAGCCGAAATCGCGGAGCAATGACGAGTCTTCTGTCCCGCTCCGCCACCCGAGGCGCGGGGATCTGGCCGCTTGCCGATGAGGGTTCATGATTTCTAACGGCCCATCCGTACTAGTCATCGTCCCCGCCTACAACGAAGAAGGAGCGGTCGGCCACGTCGTAAAGTCAGTGCGGGAAGTTGTCGGCGACACGCCGATCGCTGTGATCGACGATGGTTCCCAGGACGCTACGGCCGAAGCCGCCGCGGCCGCGGGAGCCGAGGTATTCCGCCTCCCACACCACCTCGGGCTGGGCGGCGCCGTCCAGACGGGATACCGTTTTGCCTTCGAACAGGGCTTCGACCGAGTCGTTCGGGTTGACGGCGATGGCCAGCACAATCCGAGCGACATCCCCACCCTGCTCAAAGCGATGGACGAGGGCGGCTACGACGTGGTCACAGGCTCTCGCTACCTGCGCCCGAACCATGACCCGATCCAGCCCCTGCGACGATTCGGGTCCTGGATCTTCTCCTGGGTCCTCTATCCCATCCTTGGCCGGCGCATTACGGATCCGACGTCGGGCTTTGTGGCGGTGAACCGACGAGCTCTGGAAGTCTTCAGCCGGAGTTTCCCCCTCGAATATCCCGAAATTGAAGCTCTCGTCGTTCTCAAGCGAAAGGCCTTGAGTTTTCACGAAGTGCCGACAAAAATGTTTCCTCGTTACAGCGGCCGCTCGACGATCGATACTTGGACTGCCATGTACTATATGGTTCGTGTTCTGTTGGGCGTCTTCGTGAACGTCATCAAATACGAGCGTCGCTACCACACGGGGCAACGAGGCTAGAAGTGGAGAGAATTCGCGTAGCAACGGCCGTCTTCTGCGTGGTATTGCTGCTGCAGATCATTCGCGCCGTGCGGCGCGAACACATCCGTGTCGAGTACTCGATGGCCTGGTTCGGAGCGGCTGCTCTGCTGTTGGTGCTCTCTTTCTCCGCATCCGTGCTTGATTGGCTCTCACGAACTCTGGGTATCGACGATCCGTCGCTGGTATTGGTTCTGATCGCCGGGCTGTTGTTTCTCGTCACGTTCTTCCATGCTTCCGTCCAAATATCGGATCTAAAGGACAATAACATCGTGTTGGCCCAAAAAGTCGGTATCCTGGAGTGGGAAGTCAAGCGCCAGGCATCTGAGATCGAAGGCCTGGGAGCCGCAGCAGGTCAACCCAGGCGCAAGGCCCCGGGGGAGACCCGTGAACGTCGTCTATGACGCCACCCCTTTGCTGATGCGCAGTGCCGGGGTGAAGAACTATCACCACGCGCTTCTCAAGGAGTTGATCCCCTCATTTTCTCCTCACCGGATCCGATTGTTCCCCTTCCTGACGACCCTCAAACCCAATCAAAACGAACGCTCGAACTACCCGCCGATCAGCACGGCCCTGCGGCTGGGCGCTGTCTTGACCTCGAACTACTCGGGTTTGTCGTTGGCGTCGCTCGTCACCCGCAGAGCGCACCTGTTCCACGCGACCCAGCACAGTTGGCGCCTGCCTCGCGGCGTCTGTTTGACGTCACAGGTTCACGACCCGACACCGCTCACGTTACCTAGCTGTCACACGGCCAGCACGATCCGTTATTTCCAGAACTTCGTGGACAACGCGCTCCCCAAACTGGCGCGAATCCTTGTGCCCTCGAACGCCGTCAAAAAGGATTTGGCGGAGCAGTTTCGTATCCCGCCGGAAAAGATAACGGTCGTGTATCACGGCGTGGACGAGGACTTTTTCTCGTCCAGCGACGCCGCGAGATATTTGGTCCGACAAAAGTACGGGTTGCCGGAAAAGTTCATCCTTTTTGTCGGCGCCATGGAACCGCGCAAGAACCTCAAGACGGTCGTCGCAGCCTATTCTTCCATGAGGGATGAACTCAAGGACGCCTACCCGCTAGTGATCGCGGGCGCGACAGGGTGGAAGAGCGCCGGGATTCGTCGTCTGGCTGAGGCGAAGCGTATCATCTTGACCGGGTATGTGCGCCGTTCCCTGTTGCCCGCCCTGTACCACTGCGCGTCGCTGTTTGTATTTCCTTCCCTTTATGAGGGCTTCGGCATGCCTCTGACTGAAGCCATGGCGGCACGGCTGCCGATCGTCGCCTCCAACCGAGGCGCCATCCCGGAAATCGTGGGCGACGCCGCGATCTTAGCCGACCCTCTTAGTGTCTCCGATATCGCCACCGGGATGGAGCGCATCCTCGAAACGCCCGCGATTGCGTCGGCCCTTGGCGAGACCGGGCGTCAGCTGGCGCGCCGATTTACCTGGAAAGAAACAGCCGCTCAAACCAAGGCCTTCTTCGAGCAGGCGCTGGGAGGGCTGGGGGCGTGAGTCGCACGAATTCCGCAACAGCCGGAATCTAACCGCGACATAGTCCGCCTGAGGCAGATGGTTTTCCCCAAAAACCCACTGACTCCCGCGCTTGACTTAGATCTGTTAACTGTCATAACTTGCCGTCGGCATCAGCGGGTTTCCGCTGAGCGAGTTTCTGGGGGTCAAATTGAATGGTTCGTCGAGGCCAGGGTAGCCGAGACGGGGAACCTCGCGCCGGCGACAGCTCCGTCGATGCAAGATCCAATACGTCGAAGCTTTGGCTGAGATAGGGGGCCTGCGGTCCAACCCACAGGGCATCAGCTTCCGAGGCAAACTCGCGTGGGACGCGATGCCACCACATCCCTGAAAAGCTAAAGGAGAACAATCATGAGACGCCTGTGTATCTTGACACTGATAGCCGTACTGCTGCCTCTGACGCTGTCGGCCCAACCGACACGGACGCTGGAGTCGAAGTACTACTGGTTCTTTATGAATCCGTTTGATGAAGTGCCGCCTGCCGCAATCGGCGGAGATTTCGCCTTTGCCGACGCCGAGATCCATATTCACGCTTCACGCGACAATGAGACGCATGAGCTCGTCGAAGCCTGGGTCAATTTCCACATCGAATACTCTTTTGACCTGCCCCAAAATCTCATCGCGATGCACATCCACAAGGGGAGGTTCTTCGAAGCCGGGCCGGTTGTCATCAGCTCGGGTATGACGCCTGTCGATGACGCCCGCATTGGCGAGCTCCGGTTTCAAGTGGAAGTCACCGACCCCGCAGGCCTAGCTGCGATCGACGGCATTTTCGGAGATTCTGAGGCTTTCTATCTCAATCTTCACTCCACCGAATTTCCGGGCGGGGTTCTCCGAGGCGACCTTCAAACCAAGGAAATTAGCTATTTGCGCCACCTTAACTTCCACAGCCATTTGAATGAGGATCTCGTTCTAGCCCGCATTTCCAATTTGATTCAGGCCTCCCGACCTTCCAGCGGCCTTCAGCGTCTTTATTCATAGGGGCTAGAGCCCGATGAGGACGCCATGGAGGCCAACACCCAATGGGTGAAAAACAAACCAAGCCATTCCAGCTAACTTTCAATGGACTTCTCAAAGTCGATTTCCAGGGATCGCACGTCACTGCCGACGGTGGCCTGATTTTGGTTCGCGAACTGGACGAACGGCTCGGTCTCGGAGAACTGATTGACGAGCATCTCAGCGACTCCCGGCACGGCACAAACAAGCAGTTCACGCTCGCTGATCTGTTGCGGCAGTCGATCTACAGCCGCTTGGCAGGCTACGAGGACGTCAACGACGCCGTCCGCGTGGCGGCTGACCCGACGTTTCGCTTGATCGGCTCGCAGAAGATCTGGGATCGCGGTGCGGCCTTGACCTCGACGCTGCACGGCTTCGAGACGGAGATGCTGGCGAGCGAAGAGAACCTGCTGGGGCTGATGGCGCTGAACCGAGAGCTGGTCGGGCAAGCGGAGGCGTTCGACGACTCCGCGCGGGTCGTTCTGGACATGGACTCCACCGAGAGTCCGGTCCATGGCCAACAGGAAGGCAGCGCCTACAACGGACACTTCGAGTCGGTCTGCTACCACCCGTTGCTTTTGTTCAACGGTCATGGTGATTGCCTCGCTGCCAAGCTGCGTCCCGGCAACGTGCACAGCGCCGAGGACTGGGATGAGCTATTGTTGCCGGAGATCGAGCGCCAACTGGCCGAAGGCAAACAGGTCACCTTTCGCGCCGATGCCGCCTTCGCCAAGCCCGAGATCTACGAAGCACTGGAGGAGCGCGGCGCGGACTACGCCATCCGCATTCCGGCCAACAGGAGCTTGGAGTTAGAGATCGAAGACATCCTGTTTCGTCCGCCGGGGAGGCCCGGCCGCAAGCCGCTAGTGCGCTACAAGAGCTTTCGCTATCAGGCGGAGAGCTGGAAGAAGCCGAGACGAGTTGTCGCCAAGGTCGAGCACCACCAGGGCGAGCTGTTCGCGCGCGTCGGTTTTATCGTGACGAACATGAGCTTGCCAAGCCGGTCGGTGGTGCGTTTCTACAACCAGCGCGGCACGGCGGAGCAGTGGATCAAAGAAGGTAAGCAAGCGACGCACTGGACGCGGCTGTCGTGCCATCGCTTCCGGGCGAACGAGGTGCGCTTGCAGTGAAGCGTGCTGGCCTACAACCTGGGCAATCTCTGGCGGCGGCTCGGGCTGCCGCAGCGAATCAAGAACTGGTCGCTGACGAGCTTGCAGCACCGGCTGATGAAGACGGGCGGACGGCTAATTAAACACGCGCGGTATGACTGGCTCTTGTTCGCGGAGGGACATCTGAACCGGCGGCTGTTTGGCGACATGCTGCGGAAGATCTGGGCGCTGCCTGTGCCGGGCGGGTAGCACCGCACTTGGCGAATGCGAAATCTGTGTACTGAGGACGGAAGCTCGGAGGGGTGTCTGCGAAATTGACTTCGCAGCGACGGATCAGCCCCCATGAGGGGCAAGAAGGGGGCTCGATCGGTTCCGCCTCAGCCGCCGCCTCTTTCGGGTGGAGAAATGGTTCCGCTTCGCCGGGTGAGGGTGTAGACTCGTGCCGTCAGAGGAGCCAAATCGGAAATCCTGGTCTAGACCATGGCGAGACGTCCGGCAACGAGCACGTGACGGTCACGGATAAGCTCGACATACTCGTGGACCGCCAGAGGAGAATCTTGGGTGCGCTGGGCATATTAACTCGAGAAGAGGCCGCAGAATAGTCGAACGGGCCGACGCAGGCTAAGAGGCTGAGCCCCCGAGGTAATCTGCCCGGACGCGGCCGACCGCGGACACGGGACAGAGATGCGGGACCCCGCCATCCGCGGGTCCCGCATCCTTTTTTTTACGGCCCGGTGCGGCGCCAACCGCTCGGTGACGAAGTACAGTATTTCGCAAATATAGTTACGTATCAATCAGCTTGTCGAGGTGTTGCGGCTGATCAGCTCGGGCGCAGTTCATTGCGCTGCCACCGTTTGAACGCGAGATGCTCAAGCCCATCAGCAGGGGTGCGATTCATCGCCTGCGCAGTCGGCCACCTTTCGTAACCGTATTGGCGAAATGATGCACGATCGGCGAGGCCTCGCGGCCGCGAGGCATTTGCTTCTTCCTCAGCCCGCGCCTTGCAAAACTAGGAGACAAATGTCCTGGCGGGGCGACCCTAACTTTCCCCGACGGAAGTTCCGCGCAACTTCGGCGCGACGGCGCTCTCGCCGAATGCCGCTACAATGGCCGAATGATATTCGACCCTACGATCGCTGTCGTTGGCGCCGGCAATTTAGGGAGCGCTCTCATCAGCGGACTGCTCCAAGCCGGGTCCGTTTCTCGTGATCGGCTGCTTGCCACCACACAGTCTTCGCGGAATGCGTCCAGCGTTGCCGAGAAGTACGGCATCTCGGCATCGGCCGGCAACAACGCCGATGTAACCTCCTGCGCTGATCTTGTCGTTCTCGGCGTAAAGCCCGCCCAGGTTGCCGAGGTTATCGACGACATCAACCCGGCGCTGCGGCCCAGCCACGTTCTCGTGTCGATGGCCGCCGCCGTTCCGATCGAACGTATCGAACACCTTCTCTCGTCGGAAATCGCCGTCTTTCGGGCCATGCCCAGCCTAGCGATGAGTGTGCGGGAAAGCGCAACGGCGATCTGTGCGAATCAAGGGGCAACCCGCGAACAGCAGCTGTTCGTCGAACGAATTTTCGAGTCCGTAGGTACAGTCGTATCAACCCCCGAACACCTCATGCATGCTGTCACAGCGCTCGCCGCAAGCGGCCTAGGATTTGTTTGCGCAGTCATGGAAGCCATGGCGAAGGCGGGAGCGAACCTCGGGCTGGCCGACGATCTCTCACGGCAACTCTGTGAGCAAACCTTTGCCGGCACCGCCAAACTTCTGCGCGAATCGCGACTCAGTCCGTTCGCCCTGCGAAGCCGCGTAACCACACCCGGTGGCACAACCGCCGCCGGTCTGGAACAACTCGACAAGCATGGGTTAAACGACGCTTTCATGGACGCCCTGGAGGCTGCTGCCCGCCGATCGGAAACGCTAGCTGATGAATTGGCGTAGTCGGCGATGCTTTATGTGCAGCAGCAGTGTTGGCGGAACTTGCTGGAAGGCAACACCACCGGCTCTTTTTTAGAAACCGCCACCGGAGACTTTGAGGCGCTGACACCTATGCCTCGGACCCCGCGGCAGCAGCCCGAAAGGTATTTCCCGACCCCCATGCTATATTGGTCCTGATCGTTCCTGCCTCGCTTTTCCATGGCATTAGAGAAAGTTTACGAGCCTCAGCAGTTCGAGCCTCATTGGGCGAAATGGTGGGTCGAGGAAGGACTTTTCGTCGCCTCGACGGACGGTTCGAAGCCCCCTTTTTCGCTCGTCGTCCCGCCGCCCAACGTCACCGGCGCTCTGCATATGGGGCACATGTACGAGATCGCCCAGATCGATATCACCATGCGCTGGCGGCGCATGCAGGGCTACAACGTTTTGTGGCTGCCCGGTACCGACCACGCCAGCATCGCCACCGAGATGCTGGTGGCGCGCCAACTGCGCGACCAAGGCATCGAGCCTCGTGACATCGGGCGCGAAAAGTTTCTCGAACACGCCTGGGCTTGGAAAGAAAAATATGGCGGGACCATCGTCAACCAATTCAAGCGCATTGGCGCCAGTTGTGACTGGACCCGCGAGCGCTTCACCATGGACGCCGGGCTCTCGCGGGCCGTCCGCGAAGCCTTTGTCCGGCTGTACGAAAAGGGCCTCATCTACCGCGGCGAGTATCTGATCAACTGGTGCCCGGGATGTGGCACTGCCGTTTCCGATTTAGAGGTCGTTTACTCCGAACAGCAAGGCCACCTCTGGCACATCCGCTATCCCGTCACCGGCAGCGACGAGCACGTCGTTGTAGCCACCACCCGTCCCGAGACAATGCTGGGCGACACGGCGATCGCCGTCAATCCCAAAGACGAACGTTACCGGCACCTGTGGAACAAAACCGTCACGCTGCCTCTCGTCGGACGTCAGCTTGTTGTCATTCGCGACGAGCTTGCCGACCCCGAGTTCGGCACAGGCGTCGTCAAGGTCACGCCGGCCCACGACCCGAATGACTTCGAGGCCGGGAAGCGCCACGACCTCGAATTCATCACCGTAATGGACGAGCAAGCGCGCATGAACGAGAAGGCCGGAGAGTTCGCCGGCCTGGACCGCTTCGAAGCGCGCAAACAGATCGTCAAGCGCCTAAACGACCAGGGCTTGATCGAAAAGATCGAAGACTACACCAACAATATCGGCAGTTGCCAGCGCTGTAAATCGATCGTCGAACCGCGCGTATCCACGCAGTGGTTCATTCGCACCAAACCGCTGGCCGAGCCTTCGATCAAAGCTGTCGAGACGGGGGAGATAGAAATCATTCCCGACCAGCGGCGGCGCAACTACTTCGAGTGGATGCGCAACATCCGCGACTGGTGCATCTCGCGGCAGCTTTGGTGGGGACACCGCATACCTGCTTGGTATTGCGCGGACTGCGGGGAAGTCATCGTCACCCGTGAAGACCCTGCTTCGTGCGGCAAGTGCGGCGGCGAAAAAATCGAGCAAGACCAAGACGTGCTCGACACCTGGTTCAGCTCCGGGCTGTGGCCGTTCTCGACCATGGGCTGGCCGGATGAAACAGAAGATCTGAAGCTCTTCTACCCCACCTCGCTGCTCAACACCGGTTTCGACATCCTGTTCTTCTGGGTGGCCCGCATGATCATGCTCGGCATCGAGATGGCCGGCGACGTCCCCTTCCGCCAGGTCTACATCCATGGGCTGGTTCGCGACGCCGACAAGCAAAAGATGTCGAAGACCAAGGGCAACGTCATCGACCCCATCGAGATGACCGACAAGTACGGGACCGACGCCGTTCGCTTCGCTCTGGTTGTCGCCGCGGGGCAAGGGTCGGACGTTGTGCTCTCGGAGGAACGCATCGCAGGTGGTCGCACATTTGCGAACAAGATTTGGAATGCCGCCCGCTTCATCTTCTTGAGTCTGGAGAAGTCCGGCGCCGACCCATGGTCGCCTGAGGATCCCGACGGATTTGTCCCCGAAGCCGCGACCGGGAACGGCCGGCCGTCCCTTGAAGACCGTTGGATGTTCTCGCGTCTCAACGAAGTCGCCGGTCTTGTCAACAGCCACATCGAAAAATACCGCTACCACGAGGCCGCCAATCTTCTCTATCACTTCTTTTGGCACGAGTTCTGCGATTGGTACGTGGAGCTCAAAAAACTTTCGTTCCGGGAAGATTCCGGCCTGACCCCGGAATGGAAAAACATGCTGGCGGCGATGGAGCGGGCGCTACGCTTACTGCACCCGGTGATGCCCTTCATCACCGAGGAACTTTGGCAGCGGTTGACCACCGGCGCTACAGGAAGGCCCAGATCCATTGCCCTGAGCACCTATCCCTCCGAAGACCCGACCCTGACCGACAAGGAAGCCGAGCGTCAAGTCGAACTGCTGCGGGAGATCATCGCCGCCTTGAGGAACTTGCGAGCCGAGATGGGCATTCCGCCCAAAACCCAGTTGGAAGGAATCTGCTACGGCCATCGCGCAGAGGTGGCCGAGGTTGTGACGGAGCAGGCTGCGGCCGTCTCGAGGCTGGCGAACGTCAAGCTGACCGCGCAGTCGGGAGCTGCCCCACAGGGCAAAGCCATGCACCATGGCAAGGATTTCGACCTGCAACTAGAGTTGCCCGCTGAAGAGACCAAGACGCTTCGAGAGCGCCTGGCCAAGCAGCTAAAGCCGCTAGAAAAAGCCCGCGACTCATCCCAACGCCAACTCGGCAATGAACAGTTTCTCTCGAAGGCGCCGCCCCATGTTGTCGCGTCGATCCGGAAAAAGCTGGCCGACTACGAATCGCAAATCAAAAGGATACGAGAGACGCTGAGCAGTCTACAATGACAACGGGTCTGATTGAGGCCAAATGGGCTGATCTGACGCCCAGCGAGCGGCAGGCCATACGAAAACTCGTCCAGGAGCTGAAGGCATCCTATGGCAAACAGAAAAGCGAAAAGCGCTAAGCGGAAACCGAATTCACTGGGCGGCGAAATCATCGTCGGGCTCGAGAACGCCATTCGGTACGCAAAGGGGAGCAAAGCGGGAACCCTTGAACACCGGGTGGAGGTTCACGACCGACGGTATGCGGGAACCCGAAGGCGGCCTGCTGAAGGTCACGAACTCCGACATCGTCGTTCCGATGGAAGAACTTTTCCGGCAGGCAGCACCGAGATGACCCGGCCGGCGTCTTCGATCGGCCCCATCCTGCCATTGTGAGCTGGCAACACCCGGAAATCACCGACGCCATACGCCGCGCGCTGGCTGAAGACATCGGCAGCGGCGACATCACGACCGAGGCTTGCGTAGACGAGGATCAGACAGCCGAAGGCTTTTTTTTGACTCGGGAACCGCTGATCCTGGCGGGGATCGAGATCCTACCTGAGGTTTATGACCAGGAAAATGTCGAGCTGTTGCGATCAAGCGGAGATCAACTCGACAGCGACGCGGTCGTCGCCCGTGTTTCGGGTTCCGCTCGACGGCTCTTACCGCTTGAGAGAACGGCGCTCAACTTCTTGCAACGCTTGAGCGGCATCGCCACCCTGGCCCGCCGGTTCGTCAAAGCCATAGAGGGAACCGGGTGCCGGGTACTTGACACTCGTAAGACGACTCCGGGCCTGCGTCGCCTGGAAAAGCTAGCCGCCCGCGCCGGCGGCGTCGTCAACCATCGCCTGGGGCTTTTCGACGCCATCCTTATCAAGAACAACCACATCACCGCAGCCGGAGGAGTTCGTCAAGCTCTCGCAAAGACGCGGCCGCGTGGCCACAAGGTCGAGATCGAGGTGCGCACGTTCGACGAGCTGGAGGAGGCGCTCGAAGCCGGCGCCGGCCATCTGCTGCTCGACAATTTCACGGTGGAGCAAGTCCGCGAAGCAGTAGCCATGATCGCCGGGCGGGCGGTCATCGAAGTATCCGGCGGCATTCGGTTGGATAACGTCCGCGGCTACGCCGAAGCAGGCGCCGGTTACGTTTCCGCCGGTGCGATCACGCACTCGGCCCCGGCCGTCGATATCAGCTTTCGTCTAAGGTGACGCGCGGCGGCCCGAGGCCAAAGCTCGTCCGGAGAATTGACATTCCGTTAGGGTGTAGTTACAATGTAGTGTGTCATGGTTGGGCTTTGCTGCGACTGGGATGAAGCCAAGGCTGCTGCCAACCGAAGGAAGCACGCCGTATCGTTAGAGGAAGCCTCCACGATCTTCTACGATGAAAACGCCTTACTCATCGCAGATCCGGATCATTCCGAGGAGGAGGATCGTTTTCTCCTGCTAGGGTTGAGCCTCCGGCTCCGCACGCTAGTCGTCTGTCACTGCTATCGACAGGCAGAAGACATGATACGCATCATTTCAGCACGCAGAGCCAACCGCTCAGAGCAACTCGAATACAAGCGGAGAATTTTCAAATGAGGAAAAGCTACGACTTCTCCAAGGCCCGCCGAAACCCATACGCGAAGCGCCTCAAGAAGCAGATCACCATCCGGCTGGACACGCTGGCTTTGGACTATTTCAAGGAGCTGTCCGTTGAGCTGGGCGTTCCGTACCAGACGTTGATCAACCTCTACCTTCGCGACTGCGCATCAACGCGGAAGCGGCCATCAATCAAGTGGCGAACGAGCGCCTAGTGTACTGTCCCGGAGAGGAGTTTACTATAGATTAGGAAATGTCGGGCTGGAAAGCCCGACACAGCACGCTGGAAGCGTGCGCCACGTCGCCGGGATGAACTCTTGTCTGGGACAGCCTACTGGTAAGCAGCCGCGGGCCATCTCGGAGACGGCACTCACGAGCGAGCTGATCCCTTGCCAGGCGGTGTCAAGCGCCAAAGTCAATCGACCCGCCGAGACTATTCCCGCACGACTGGACTAAAGTAGATGGGCGCCTCCCTCTATTGCATCTCATGCCCGCCCGACCCAGCTTCGGCCAGGTGATTCATCGGTTTGAGAAGCTCGAGACGACGATGCTCAAGGCGACGACTCTTGCCGAGGCGGATGCGCCTGAAGGAACCGTGGTCATCGCCGAACAGCAAACGGCCGGCCGAGGGCGGCTGGGGCGGTCGTGGATTTCCGAGCCGGGTGTGGGTTTATATTTTTCGATTGTTTTGCGGCCGCCGATGCCGGCGGCGCAATCGGCGATTTTGACGCTGGCGATCGGTCTCGGCGTAGCGCGAGGCATCGGCGAGGCGTGCGGACGCCAGTGCGACATCCGCTGGCCCAACGACGTGCTGCTCGATGGCAAGAAGTGCTCGGGAATTCTGGTCGAGATGGCAGCCGAGGATGAACGCGTTCGCTACGCCGTCGCCGGCGTTGGCATCAACGTCAACCAGGCTCAGATGCCGGCCGCGTTGGCCGACACGGCCACGTCGTTGAGAATCGAAACCGGCGGCGAGTACGTTCGGGAGGTGGTTCTCGATAAGGTTTTGCGCAACAGCGAGCGCTATTATGAAATGTTCTTGGAGCGAGGTCCAAGGGCAATCGTAAACGCTTTCTCACGCGCTTCGAGCTACGCTCGAGGGAAGCGGGTAGCCATTGAGACCGGCAAAGAGGTGATCGTCGGCACGACCGACGGATTGGACGACGCGGGCGTTCTGCTGCTCAAGCGCGACGATGGGTCGCTCGAACCCATCCTGGCGGGGAGTGTTCGACCGTGGGACGAATCAGCGAACTCCTAACCCGGAAAGCTCGGCTACGGGAAGGTGTGAAAAAATACTGGGGACAGTCAACCGCGGCTGAAGTTCTGTTTGTCTTACGTGTCTTCTAGGAAGCCGCTTGTGACAGTCCCCGATTTTTTCACACCTTGGCGGCCACGGAGCGCAAACGCTTGGTGAGCTGACGAGCACCCTTGAGCCAAAAAAATGCTTTTCGCCGTCGATGTCGGGAATACTCAGCTTGCCTTAGGCGTCTACCGCGGCGCCGAGCTGGCGGCTAATTGGCGGCTGGAGACCGATACGGCACAAACGATTGACGGCTGGGGCGTCCTCTTCCGGAACCTCTTCTCCTTGGCGCAGCTTGATAGCGGCGAAATAGACGGCATCATCATTTCCTCCGTCGTACCACAGCTCGACGCCTCGCTGGAGGAGATGGCCGCCCGCTATTTCCAGACGAATCCGCTGTTTGTTTCGGCGACCACGGCAACCGGTATAACGATACTCACGGATAACCCCGCGGAAGTCGGAGCCGACCGTATCGTGAACGCCGTAGCCGCCTACGACCGTTATGGGGGACCTTGCATCGCCGTTGACTTCGGGACGGCGATCACCTTCGACGCCATCTCGGCCAAGGCGGAATACCTGGGAGGGGTGATCTGCGCCGGGATCGGGGTGGCCTCGGAAGCGCTCTTTCGCCGCACCGCCCGATTGCCGCGGATCGATATCCGACAACCGGCCAGGGTGATAGGAAAAAACACGATCGCGTGCTTACAGTCCGGTCTCTACTACGGCACCCTGGGAATGGTCGACGCCATTCTGGAGAAGATGTTGGCGGAGATGGGATCGGACACCAAGGTGATCGCAACGGGCGGCGAGGCCCGGGTCATCTGTCCTGAATCCCGCCATATTCAGGAGATCGACGAACACCTCACTCTCAATGGACTGCGGCTCATTTGGGAAAAGAACAACCTCCGTGACCGGGCGAAAACCAACTGAATCACATCAAGAGCTGCTGAAACATTTTTCCCATGAATGTAGTAGCTGCGTCTCACGGCCTTGTGCTATACTCACGTCTGAAACAGACACAAAAACAACGAGATAGAAGCGCTTAAAGGAGTGTCGACGAACTGAATGCCCCTGGCGAAGCAGGCCAAGGAAACCATCGTTACCCAATATCAGACGCACAAATCTGATGTTGGGTCTCCTGAGGTGCAGGTCGCCCTTTTGTCTCGGCGGATTGCCGAGTTGACCGAGCACCTCAAAACCCACAAGAAGGACTTCTCGTCGCGCCGTGGCCTGCTGGCCATGGTGAGTCGCCGCCGGCGGCTGCTGACCTACCTGAAAAAGGGAAGCCCTTCCGGGTACATAAAACTGATTGGCAGTCTGGGTCTGCGCGGGTAGTTCATCCGGTTAAAGGTTGGGCCAAGAGGGGAAGACGGTCCGAGTTCGAACGACGCTGAGGCGTGATCGGCGGCGGTTGCTTCCATTTGAAATGGTCGACCGCCCCTTAGGATAGGAACTCCGCGATCGCCCCACGTGGCGAATCTCCCCTGAGGCGCAACCTCCGCACACCGTATTTCCGCTTCCATCTTGGTTTCTAAAGCTCGGAAAGGCGGGCCCTGTGGGTTCTTGTATCCACCGCGCGCCGCGCTTTCCAGGAGGAATAAGAAAAATCATGAAGCAAACCGTAGAGATTGATCTCGGCCAACGCACGCTGCAGTTAGAAACAGGGCGGCTGGCCAAACAGGCAGGCGGGGCAGTTCTCGTAAGCTCTGGGGATGCGCGCGTACTCGTCACCGCGACAGCCTCGGACCACCCCCGGGAAGGAATTGATTTTTTCCCGCTGACCGTGGATTACCGCGAGTACACTTATTCGGCCGGGAGATTCCCCGGCGGATATATCAAACGCGAAGGACGTCCCACCGAAAAGGAAGTCCTGACCAGCCGGCTGATCGATCGACCGATTCGTCCGCTATTTCCGGCTGGGTTCAAGAACGAAACCCAGGTCATCGCCATGGTGTTGTCGGCCGACCCGGAATTCGACCCGGCGAGTCTAGCGCTGGTCGGCGCTTCAGCAGCCTTGTCGATCTCGGAGATACCTTTCTCGAACACGATCGGCGCCGTCGCCGTGGCCAGACTCAATGGGGAATGGCTCATCAACCCCGGGTATGAGCAAAGAGAAGAAGCCGACTTGAAGATCATCGTGGCCGCCGCGAATGAGGGCATCGTGATGGTCGAATCCATGGCCGACCGGGTTGGCGAAGACGCGATTCTAGAAGCCATCCGCTTCGGCCACGAGGCATGCCGCAAGATTATCTCGGGCATCCACGAACTCGTCGAAAAGGCGGGCAAGACCAAACTGGCCGTCGAGCCGCCCGCCTTCAACCAGCAGCTGTATGACGATATCGCGGAGCGCTGGGGTGATTCACTGGCCGAGGCGTTGGACACGAAGAAGCATGAAAAGCTGGAGAGCCAAAATCAGGTTAAGGAAGTCAAGAAACAGGTAAGCGCTGCTTTTGAAGACGACGAAGAAAAGGCGGCCGAAGCGGGCCGTCTGTTCGGCCGACTCAAAGAAGACATCTTCCGGCGGTTGCTGCTGAAAGACAAATTGCGTCCCGATCGGCGGGCGTTTGACGAGATCCGCGACATCCATTGTGAAGTCGGCGTGCTGCCGCGTACGCACGGATCAGCGGTCTTTACACGGGGAGAAACGCAGGCGCTGGCAACGGTGACGCTGGGAACGAAGTTGGATGGCCAGAGGCAGGAGCGGCTGGAAGCGCCGGACTTCGAAAAGCACTTCATGGTGCACTATAACTTTCCTCCCTTTAGCGTTGGTGAAACAGCATTTCTTCGTGGCGCCGGTCGACGAGAGATCGGCCACGGCATGCTCGCGGAACGGGCACTCTCGGGCGTCATCCCCAGCCGGGAGGACTTTCCCTACACCATCCGCGTCGTCAGCGATATTCTGGAGTCGAACGGCTCCAGCTCGATGGCTACCGTTTGTGGCGGCACCCTAGCATTGATGGACGCCGGCGTACCGTTGGCCTCACCGGTAGCCGGCATCGCCATGGGCCTGGTCATCGACGGCGACGATTTCGCGGTTCTGACCGATATCGCAGGCGCGGAAGACCACTATGGAGACATGGATTTCAAGGTCGCCGGCACGACCGACGGTATCACCGCGCTGCAGATGGACATCAAGCAGCCGAACGTCAGCATCGAGGTGCTGGAGAAGGCCCTCGCGCAGGCCAAGGTTGCACGACTGAGCATCCTGGAAAGCATGACTCAGGAGATTGACGAGCCTCGAACCGACATTTCGCGTTTCGCGCCCCGCATTCACACTCTGAAAATCCCGATCCAAAAAATCCGCGACGTGATTGGACCCGGTGGCAAAGTCATCAAGGGCATCGTAGCGGAAACCGGAGCCAAGGTGGACGTCAGCGACGACGGCACGGTGCAGATTGCCTCCGCCGACGAGGCCGCAGCCAAGAAGGCCATCCAAATGATTACCGACCTTACCGCCTCCCCCGAAGTCGGCAAGACCTACCTGGGGAAAGTCACCCGCACGGTGGACTTCGGCGCGTTTGTGGAAATCTTCCCGGGAACCGAGGGTCTGCTGCACATCAGCGAGATCGCCGAACAGCGCATTCGCCAAGTACGCGACGAGCTCAAGCTCGGAGACCAGATTCTTGTCAAATGCCTGGCTGTGGAGGGCAACAAGATTCGGCTAAGTCGGCGAGCCGTCCTGCGCGAGCAGCGGGAGCGCGGAAAGAAAGAACGACCGACTAGCGAGTAGCACGACATCGCTACAGGCCAAATCAGCGCCTCTGGCGGGTTTCTTGCGAGACGGGAGGTGTCGCCTTTCGCCTAAAATCGCGACACCCTCCGCAGCCAACCACCCGCCGCGAGTAGGCGTCCAACAGCACGGCCAGGTACGCGCCAGAGGATGCGCCGCAGCGCCGGGCCCGAAGCTCTTAGTGGGCCGCATCGACCGTGGCCAACAGAGCGATATCGTCCCGGGTGTAGCGGCGCGGGAAGCGATGCCGGCGGGGCGCCGCGGGCTCGACGGCCCCGCTTTGGCGGTAGCGCCGGATCAGCCGCGTGATCTGCGCCAGGCTGCGCCCGCTGATCTTGGCCGGATAGCGCCGCACGATACCTTTGTTTTTCTTCGCTAGCCGCAGGTACTGGTGCGCTTGTAAGGTGCGCTCGACGAAGCCATGGATTTCCTTGCGCTCGGCGCCGGTAAAGGTGAGGCGGCTGCTGGAGGCCACGAATTCGCGCATCTCGGCCAGCGTGAGACGTTGAGCATGCTCCATGGTGACTCGCGTTCACCCGCGGTGTGCCCTCTCCCGCTGTCGTCGCTTCAGGATCATCTTGTGTTGGAAACACTCCCCCCGTTCAGGATCATCTTGCATCATTTCGCAAATACGGTTACGAAAGCTACCCGGCGGCGAGCGCGATGACTCCCGCCCCTGCTGATGGACCCGAGCATCTCGCGCTTAAACGCAGAGGCGCGATTCATTGCCCCAGCTGATGAGTCGCCATACCTCGCCAAGCTGATTGATACGCGACTTGTATTTGCGAAATACTGTACTAAGGTAGGTTTTGCCCCTCGCTCGCCGGACGGATAGTCGCCGATGAATCGGACCTGCACCTGTGGCGCTACAGCGCCCGCCGACGCCCAGTTTTGTCCCCGCTGCGGCCGGCCCTTGGACGGAGCACCCGACAAGCCGCTGACGCCGGAAGTCGTACTGCCTGTTCCGACGCCCGACGCTTCTGCCGGGCCTCCTCCGATTGGCTTCGGCAACCCCCAAGCAGTCCGTTCCGCCCTGCTGGCCTCCGTAGTGGCGGCGGTACTGGGCAATCTGCCGTTGGTAGGCATCCTCTGTTTCATTTGGTATCCTGGGGCCGGTTTCCTCTCCGTCTATAACTACCGCCGCCGAACCGGATTGACGCCCACGACTTCCGAGGGCGCTAAGTTGGGTTGGATCACCGGCGTTTTTACGTTCGTGATCTCTCTCGCAACGTTGGCCCTCGTCTTTCTTGTTCCTCGCCAAGATGGCAGCGTCGTCGAAATCATCCGCCAACAGATCAGCGAGTACCCGGCCCAGGAGGAGTTAAAGCGGCAAATGTTGGAGTTGCTGGACAACCCCTCGGCCCTTGCCATCCTGGTGCTGATATACCTAGCGATGTTCTTCGTGCTCGTAGCTGGTCTGACGACCGCGGGTGGCGCGCTCGGCGCCAAGGTTCTGGAAGAAGACTGAAGGGGCGTTTATTGATACCCGCAGAATATAGTGTTGTTTTCGGACACAGCAAATGCCTTGCCAGAGCGGGCGCAGCACGCTGCGCCCCTACACTGTATTTCGCGAACATCAATAGGTCTGCGGTCAAGTCTCACGAGAGACAGGAAGCCGCCAGGGGCCGTACCCCTTCAAGAAGGAGAAACGTCCGGCAGCCCCCCATGAGCTTCACTCGACGGTTAACCGCCAAGAGCAATCGCTCCGACCGGCGCAGTTCTTGGTTAGATGCAGTCGCTACCTTGCTTGTTCGTTTGCCGGCGGGCTGTCCAGCAGCATATAGCTGACTATCGCCACGGCCATAAGGTGTTGTTGGGTATCGAACATGTCGACACGTCCCACGCACAGGGTGCGGCCGGCGTGGACCAGATAGGCCTTCGCCAGGACTTTGGCTCCGTTGATAGGCCGCAGGTAGTTGACCTTCAGTTCCGTGGTGACCGCAGGGCGGCGTTCGCCGAAGTGGTTGATGATGGCGTGCCACACGGCTTCATCGGCGATGGAGGCCACCACTCCGCCGTGCAGCACGCCAGACTCATTCAATAGATCGTCGCGGATGTCGCATTCGACATCGACGCCGTCTTTGCGTTTCCTCGCAACCCGGATGGGGATCCCGTCCTCGAAAGCCATGACTGTCTATTATGCCCTGAGCTGGGTATCGCCGCCGCCACCGCGACTCTGGTGGCCGGCATGCCGAGTGCATCTCGAAAGAAATCGTATGGCGCGGCGACAACGGGCCGCCGTTTGCCACCATGGCGGTGCACGGGTTGTCGTCGCTAGCGCTATGGTGGATTAAGCTGGGGATTGGTCCTGAGCGGATCGAGCCGGGGACACCCGGAACAGAACGGACGGCATGAGCGCATGCAGCGCACACTGAAGCAGGAGACGGCACCGCCGCCGGCACGCCCTCCGCGGGCGCGGCAGAGGGCGTTCGGCCGCTTTCGGCGGTTGAACAATGCGGGCGTACTTGAACCCTACATTGAGCACGGTGAGCAAGCGCAACGCAGTAATGGCCGGCCTATTGCGTGCTTCGACCGTCCGGTGGGTAGAGATGCGGGGTAAGGCCCTTTCCCGGCTGTTGCTTCTTTGCTCCGGGTGGCTCTGCCTGTTGGGCGCCGCTTCGGGGAGCCCAACCGCCGACCTGGCGGTTCAAGTCGCCCACCCCCAGCGGTGGCAGCCGGTCCTCTCAAGCGTGGGAGTGCGGGCGACTCTCGAACCGGCGCGGTTCCGCATTGCCGTCGGAGACTCGCGCTGGGCGCAAGAGGCCGGCTTTCAGCCCACGGAAGAGACGGTTCGTGTCGCCGGCTTAGTTGACGAGCGGGACCCGCAGCTGGAGATCGTGTGGAAAGATCCCCTCCAACTTCCTGTCTACACCCTGCCGTCGAGCGCCAAGGTTTTTGTGCGCGAAAAATGGACGGGGGCTCCGCTTGTGGCCGGCCTGACGACCCGGGGCGGCGGTCTGCTGTGGGTCGCCACCGACCCCGGACCCAGGGGCTATGAGCGTTTTCCCTACCTCGTCCATGCGCTGGTCGATCTGGGACTGGTTCTTCCTTTCCGGGGCGCCCGAACCTGGGCGTTCTTCGACTACTCCTACCGCACGCGCGCCGATCCCGACTATCTCGCCCGTCGCTGGCGGGAAGCTGGTATAGCCGCCATTCACGCCGCTGCTTGGCATTTTTACGACGAGTCGCCGGAGCGCAAGCGCTATTTGACGGCGCTGATCGCGGCCTGCCATCGCCAGGGCGTTTTGGTCTACGCCTGGCTGGAGTTCCCCCACGTCAGTGAAGACTTTTGGCGGGCCAACCCTGCCTGCCGGGAGAAGACCGCCGCTCTGCAGGATGCCCACCTTGATTGGCGCAAGCTGATCAACCTAGCCGAACCGTCTTGTTTCCAGTCCGTAGTTGGGGGATTGAAGAAACTTCTCTCCGACTACGATTGGGACGGCGTCAACCTCGCGGAACTCTACTTCGAGTCCCTTCATGGGCCTTCGAACCCTCAGCGCTTCACGCCTATGAACGGTTGGGTGCGCGCCGACTACCGAGCGAGGAGCGGAATTGACCCTCTGCGGTTTTTTGACAGCGCTTCGATCCACTTCCACGAGCGGGACCGCGAGCGGTGGAAGGACTTCGTCGACTATCGCGCGCGATTGGCTCTGCGGCTGCACAAACAGTTTCTCCAAGTGATCCGCTCGGCGTTCCCAAGCCTCGACCTCGTCGTCACTCAGATCGATGACCGCTTTGACCGCCGCATGCGGGAGTTCCTGGGCGCCGACACCAGCGCCCTGCTATCTATTGCCGAGCAGTATGACTTCCGCTTGGTGTTGGAGGACCCGGCGACGCTCTGGGACCGCGGGCCGGAGCGATACGTCGAAATCGCTCGGCAATATCGTCGTCTGGCTCCGGATCCCGAACGGCTTGCCATCGACATTAATATTGTCGAGCGCTACCAGACGACCTATCCGACCAAGAAGCAGGTGGGAACGGAGTTGTTCCAGTTAGTACATCTCGCCGGCAAGGCTTTCCCCACCGTGTTGCTCTATTTTGAGCAGTCGATATCTCGCCCCGACTGGGATCTGTTGCCCCACGCGTCCGGGAGGGCCCATGCCCGGCGCGAGGAGAATTCGCTGCTGGTCAACTGCGACCGTCCGGTGGGCGTGGTTTGGAGTGGTCCCGCGCTCGTAGACGGTCGCCCGTGGCCGTTTACAGACGGCTCGACGGTATGGCTGCCTCCGGGCCGGCACCGCATCTCGCCTGCCACGGACTTTCCCAGCCTGCGTGTGCTGCATATGAACACGGACTGGAAGTGGGGAAGAATCGAGGATCGTGCGTTGGCTTTTGGCTATGCTTCAGCCGGCCCGGCGATCGTCCTATTGAGCGGCGTTCCGAAGCAAGTCACCGTGGATGGAGAGCCGATCAAGGGTCCGCTGCTGAAGGCCCGATCCCACTGGGCGGTCATGTTGCCTCGGGGACGCCATTCTGTTCGCATTGCCGCCGAGGGTCTGTTACCATAAGCCGTCGCATGGCCGAGGCATCCGTCCCCAAGATTCCTGAACGCCTGTTTTTTCGAATCGGAGATGTGAGCGAACTGGCGGGCGTCGAGAGTTACGTACTCCGTTTTTGGGAGACCGAATTCCCTATGCTGGCGCCGAAGAAGGCCGGCAACGGCCAACGCCAGTACCGCCGTAAGGACGTCGAAACGGTCCTCGAAATCAAGCGCCTGCTCTACGATGAAGGATATACGATCGCCGGGGCGCGAAAGGTGCTCCGCCAACGGTCCAAAAGAAAGCGGCCCGCTCCCGCGCCGTCAAAGGGACAACCGCTGCTCCCGTTGACCCTCAAGTCGAAAGTTCCCTCCGAAACCCTCGCGCCCATCAAGAAGGAGTTGCGGGACATCCTCTCACTGCTGGCAAAGGATTGACGGCGCCTAGCGCGGGCTAAGCACAAAGGTAGGGGCGCGACATGCCGCGCCCCAGGCTCGTCTCTGGTCGGAAACCGCTCGCGGTTCCACCGCGGCCTTCAAACCACAGAGTGCTGTGTACAATGGAATTTACTTCAACGAAGGGCGGATTCGAATGCAAAACGTCGTCATTATCGGATCGGGCTGTGCGGGGAATACCGCGGCGATCTATGCCGCGCGGGCAAACCTCGAGCCGTTGGTCTGCGAGGGTCTCGAGGCCGGCGGGCAGTTGTCGCTGACCACGGATGTTGAAAACTACCCGGGATTTCCGGACGGAATCATGGGGCCCGACCTGGTCGAAAACATGAAAAAACAGGCCCAGAGATTCGGCGCCGTTTTTCGATCGGGTGAGGTGACCAAGGCGGATCTCTCCGAGCGGCCGTTCCAACTCCAAATCGGCGAGGAAACGGTCGAAACCAAAACGCTGATCGTCGCTTCAGGCGCCTCGGCCCGCTGGTTGAATTTGGAATCCGAGCAAAAGCTCATCGGACACGGGGTCAGCTCTTGCGCCACCTGCGACGGATTCTTCTTTCGCGACAGGCCGGTTGTCGTCATCGGCGGCGGCGACTCCGCCATGGAAGAGTCTACGTTCTTGACGAAGTTCGCCTCGGAAGTGACGATCGTGCACCGCCGGGGTGAATTTCGCGCCTCGAAGATCATGCTCGATCGCGCCCAAAGGAACGAAAAGATCAAATGGATTACCGGTGCGGTCGTCGAAGAGGTCCAGGACGTCGAAAAGGGAGAGGTCAGCGGCGTTCGTTTGAAGAGCGTGGGTAACGGCAAGACTTGGGACCACAAGACCGATGCTCTGTTCCTTGCGATCGGCCATATTCCCAACACCAAAATTTTTCAGGGCCAATTGGATCTCGACCAGCAGGGGTACATCATCTCCCAGGGGGGAGCGAAGACCAACGTGGAAGGCTGCTTCCACGCCGGCGACGTGCAAGATCGCGTCTACCGCCAGGCAGTCACGGCGGCCGGGGCCGGCTGCATGGCCGCCATGGAGGCGGAGAGATTCCTGGAAGCGGCCGGGGAGTAGCCTGATCGAAGGGCGTAGGGACGGGGCTAGTCGGCAACGGGACCGGTCTCCCTACAACCGGCGTTCCCCGTCGTTTCATCCGAGGCCCGGCCGGCTGGCCCGCGGTTACGATAGGACGAGCGATGGCGCCGGCCTCGAATAGCCGGCCAGTGATGAGAAATGCGGGCTAGCGCCAATACGAGTGACTTAACGGTAAGTCAGCCCCCGTAGGGGGCGCGGGCTAGTAGCCTAGGGTGGAGCCATTTTTGGCGAAACCCTGGGGGAAAGTCGACCACGGTCCAGCCCCGGTAGGGGCGTAGGAAAGAGTGATCCGTGTAGCGATTTGCAGGCCTTCCTGCGCCCCTACCGGGGCTTGTTTGAGTATGCGTACCGAACCCACGGTTCCGCCTAACTAGAGTGGACCCCAAGGCTGAGACAAGCAGTTAACCCCGCTTTTGCCATTCGCTGAAAAATCATTGTGCTGCCAGGCGGCTGGGGGCACAATGGCCCTGGCTGGTGAAGCGGAGGCCGGCTCTGCTGGAGAGCAACCGGCCAAGGAATAGCCAGCCGGAGACTCATCGAAACGATGAGACAGGGGGCGGCCACCTCGCCGCTCCCTGATTTTACCCACCCATCGGATCGATAGATCTCCCCATGCCTCAGAAAACTCATGCCGGCACCTCCCCGCGAACCGCCGAGCGGCGCAGCTGCCGCTCGCATTCCACCGGCGGCCGATACCCCAACGCCGAGTGCAGCCGCTGCTGATTGTAGGTCCGCTCCAGAAAGTCGCCGATCCGTGCCTGTGCGTCGGCCAGGTCGAGATACTCGCTGCGATCCACTTCCTCGCCCTTCAGCGTTTTGAAAAAGCTCTCACAGCGCGCGTTGTCGTAAGGGTTCGCCTTGCGGCTCATGCTAATCCGAATCTGGTGCTGCTCGAGCAACTGCGTGTAGGCCTGGCTGGCATACTGCACGCCGCGGTCGGAATGATGTACCAGCCCGGGCTGCGGCCGCCGTTTGGTCAGTGCCATCCGCAGCGCCGCCAGCGGCAGCGAGTGATCCAGGCCGGTTCCCAGCTGCCAACCAATCACCCGGCGCGAGTACGCGTCCAGCAACACCGCCAGATAGACGAACCCCTCGTGGAGCCGGATGTAGGTGAGGTCGGCCACCCACAGCTGATTCACCCCGTTGAGAGACAGCGTCGGCGCCAGGTTCGGGTACACCGCCAGCCCGTGTTGCGAATCGGTCGTTACGACGAACTTGCGTTTCCGCCGGCACAACAGGTTCTGTTCCCGCAGCTGGCGCTGGACCCGCTTGCGGTTCACCCGCCAACCGCGCCGCTGCAGCTCCTCGCGGATGCGCCGGCTGCCATAGCTGCGCCATTGTAGCGCCAGCTCGCGGATTTGGCGGCCTAGCTCCCGCTCTCGCTCGGCGGGCTGCGACGCACTCCCCGGACGGTAAAAACCGGCCCGGCTCAACTGGGCGAGTGCGCACATCCTCTGCACGGTCAGCTTTGTCCCACCGCTCACTTCCTTCTCGATCTGTTCGTAGACGTTGCGCCGCCAGGCAGAGCCCGCAGCAGGCGCTGTTCCTCGACACGCTGCCAGGCTCGCTTTAAAAAATCGATCTCCATGGCCTGCTGGCCAATCTTGCGTTCCAACTCGGCCTCGCGGCTGGGAGGGGGGCGCTTTTGGCCCTGGCCGGAGAAGGCGCGCTCGCCGTGCGTGCTCAACTCCCGCCGCCAACGGCGCACATCACTGGGATCCATCTCCAGGGCCCGGGCCACTTCGTTCACCGACTCTCCCACCGCAATGCGGCGCAGCACCGTCAACTTGAACTCCTTGCCGAACTTCCTACGAGACTTCTTCATGGCTCCAGTTTCTCCTTTCGCCCTACGAAAGGGGTTAACTGGCTGTCTCAAATCCTGGGTCCACTCCAAACGGCTTCACCGTGGGCTAGCATCCTGCGCCCCCTTCGGGGGCTAAAAACGTTCTTACGTGACGAGTGTGGGGGCTAGGAGGTGTCCTGATGAGTTGGCGATTTGAACTCGTTGACGGTCCCTACGGCGGGGTTACCGAGGGCCCGGCCTGGGACGGTACGGGGCTACTGTTCACCCACATCCCTAGCAGCCGCATCATGAGATTCGATCCTCGATTGGGATCCTCGGAGGTCTACCGCCAGGGGACGAACTGCGCCAACGGCCTGATGTTCGACTCTCAAGGGCGTCTCTACGCTTGCGAAGGAGATGCGCGGCGCGTCGTTCGCTACCAAGCCGACGGGAGCGCGGCCGTGCTGGCCGATGGTTTTGAAGGCCGGCGCTTCAATATTCCCAACGACCTGGCGATCGACCCCCAAGGCCGGGTTTGGTTCACCGACCCTTTCTACGAGGGAGCTGCCGGCCCCTGGAGCGAAGACTTCAGCCATAAGGAACTCGACCACGACTCGGTCTACCGCCTAGATCCGCATGGCCATGGGAAGTGGTCGATCGAGCGCGTTACCTTCGACACAACACGGCCGAATGGAATCCTGTTTTCACTCGACCATAAGACTCTCTACGTCGCTCAATCGGGGAGAGGGCCAGACGAAAAGCGCCAGCTTCGGGCCTACCCGGTGAAGGAAGACGCAACCTTAGGGGAGGCACGGGTGCTGCATGATTTTGGCGAAAACCGGGGCATCGACGGAATGTGCCTCGACACGAATGGCAACATCGTCGCCACCGCGGGCTGGGAACACGGCGGACCCGGGCCGATGATCTGCGTCTTCTCGCCGCGGGGCGACGTACTAGAGACCCACCCCGTAGACGCCCAACGTCCTACCAACTGCACATTCGGCAACGACGACCTCAAGACCCTTTACGTCACGACCACGGAGGGGCATCTGTTTCGCACGCGGACCGATCGCCGGGGACGGCTCTGGTATCCGCCGTTGTAACTCGAGGTCTCAAGGCGCCGGGCCTTGTCTTGCGACCCGCGCCATCGTGGGTCCCAGTCCGCTTTTCTCACCGCTACGAAGCTCACGGTTTCCTGACGACCCACACTCCCGAAGCAAGTGCAAGCAAGAGCTTCACGGCGTCCAGGCCGGTGTAGGTGTGGTGCAGCGTCCAAAACAGCGCTGCTTCGGGCGGCGCCGGGTCGCGCGGCAGGAAGTCCATGATTCGTCCCAGACGAACGGTTTCAGGAACGACCCAAAGCTGTAATACAACAACGATAACGAGCATCGCGGCCGTTGCGGCAATGACGCACTTGCCGAGTCGGGCACGCCAGGCGAGCAGCAACACAACAGCTGCCAACGGCAGTTGAACTCTGCCCCAGCCGTCAAAGAAAAGGCGGTTCACTTCCGAAGCCTGATGGCGCGCCATGAGCCGGCGCTGCTCGTCCGACAGGGCCTCGGTGATTTGCGCCAGTTCAGGGTTTTTCGAAGCCAGAATGCCGTCAACAACCCTGAAGTTGTGAACCGCCACGAACCACATGAAGAGCGTGGCCGCGCACCATGCGCCAAGCAAAAATGCAAGCAGGGTCCCGCGGCTCATCGTGGTGATGATGCATGAATCGGTTTCTCCGCGTCAAGCCGGCCCTCCCAGTTTGACGGTCTCGACGTGGTTCAGCTTCGTTGGTGTTCTCCGTGCCGATGCTAGAATGAAAAATTCACGCATCAGCAACTCTCCATGAGAATCGGTTTTGTCAGCCTCGGGTGCCCCAAAAATCTCGTTGACAGCGAGGTGATGATGGGCATCTTGGAGGCCCGCGGACACCAGTTGACCAACGACCCCGCCGAGGCGGACGCGATCGTGGTCAATACGTGCAGTTTCATCGACCCCGCGAAGCAGGAATCCATCGATACGATCCTCGACATGGCGGAGTACAAGAAGACGGGCCGCGCCCGGCGGCTGGTAGTGGCCGGTTGCTTGGTCGAACGCTACCGCGATGAGATCTTCAAGCAGATCCCCGAGGTGGATGCGGTCTTGGGAACGAACGAGCTGGAGCACATCGTGGCGCATTGCGAGGGCGCCCACGGAGAGCCCTTGCCCGCTGCCGAGCCGTATCTCTACCACGACCTGACGCCGCGGCGCCTGTCGACGGCGCCCTATATGGCGTACATGAAGGTCAATGAGGGCTGCGACCACCCGTGTACGTTTTGCATCATTCCGAAATTTCGAGGCCGCTTCCGCAGTCGCCGCTTTGAGTCGGTCATTCGGGAAGCGACCCAGCTCTTTCAGCGCGGGGTTCGCGAGATCAGCTTGGTCGGCCAAGACACGACCAGCTACGGCGAAGATTTGGGCTTGCGCGACGGTTTGGCGACTCTGCTGGACCGTCTGGCGCGTATAGAAAACGCCGGCTGGATCCGTTTTCTCTACCTCTACCCGAACCGTGTGACGCAAAAGCTGCTCGATACTGTTGCCGAGCACCAGTCTTTGTGCAACTACATCGATATTCCCTTGCAGCACGCCAGCGCCGGCGTTCTCAAACGGATGAAGCGCGGCGGCTCGGGCGATCATTTCTTGCGGCTACTGGAACGGATTCGCAAGACGATACCCGGGGTGGCGATTCGCACCAGCTTCATCGTCGGCTTCCCAGGAGAAACGGAGCGCGATTTCGACGCCCTGTGGCAGTTTGTCGAGGCGGCGCAATTCGATCGTGTCGGTGTGTTCGGGTACTCCGATGACGAAATGAGCGAGAGTTTCCATTTGCCCGCCAAGGTGGATGGGCGGACGATCTACAACCGCCGGCGGCGGCTGATGGCCTTGCAGCGGAAGATATCTCGCCAGATTAACCGCCGCCTCGTCGGGCAGAGGTTTCCCGTCTTGGTCCAGGGCCCTTCCGCGGAATCCGAGTTGGTGTGGGAAGGTCGCCTGCCTACGCAGGCGGAGGAAATCGACGGCAAAACCTACCTCGTCGAGTTTGCCGACGGCGTTCCCAAGCCCGGGGATTTCGGTGAAGTCCGCATCACGGAGGCCGGGGACTACGATTTGGTGGGTGTACTCGAACGCGTGTACCCAGCCCCGGTGAGCTACGAGCGTCGTTTGGCCGCCTCCCAACCGCTCAGCTTGCCGATCATCCAGTAGTAAACGCAGTAGTAAACTCCTTTGAGGGTGATGCCGAAAGTTGTCAAACAATGTCCTGTTTGCGGCAAGGACGTGAAGCCGAATGGGAAGAGTGATCCCTTCTGCGGCGACCGCTGCCGGACGATCGATCTGGGGAATTGGTCGGCGGAAAAATACGTGGTGCACTCGCCTCTGACGGAAGCGGACGAACACTTGGACGCGGCTCAACGGCCGGACCGCGATGAGGAGTGAGCGCGTCGCGGTTGTACTGGCTAGCTGGGGCGGCTGCGGATTCGTGCCGGCGGCCCCGGGCACGGTCGCCTCGGCGGTCGCGGTCGGCCTGGCGTACGCGATCACTGAGGGCTTAGGTCTGGCCGCGGGATGGTTGGCGGCGCTGTCGCTGGCGCTTTTGGCGCCCGCTATTTGGTCGGCCGGCGTTGCTTCTACATCCTTCGGCCGCGAGGACCCGCCCGAGGTGGTCATCGATGAAATCGTCGGGCAATGGCTGGCGCTTGCGGCCGTGAACCCCGCGGACTGGAAGCACTGGCTGGCGGCGTTCGTGCTGTTTCGAACTCTTGACATCGCCAAGCCCTTCCCCCTCGGGAGATTGGAGCGGCTGCCGGGAGGTTGGGGCGTAGTCGCGGACGACGTTGCCGCGGGTCTGTGCGTTATGATTGTCTTAGTAGTCTTGGGCCGGCTGGGATGTGCATAATGGTCTCATTCGCCCAGGTTCCAGCACCAAGCAGTTCTAGGGATCCACATTGAAACGCCTATGAGTTCAGGTCGCAGCAAGGCAAATCAAGCGCCTCAAATAGACAGTGTGCGCCCGCCGGCGGCGATTACGGGCGGCGAGCTGGAAGTGTTGGGATCAGGCTTCTCGGAAAACGGCGGCGTGCCGGCGCGCGTTCGCTTCGGCTCGGTCGCTGCCCGCTTGGTCATCGGGGGTGGCCGGCGAGCGATAGTTCGCGTGCCCGAAGATGTGATGGAAGGCAAGCTGATCTTCGAGGCCGGCTCGCGAGAAAGCGCCCCTTATTTGTGTTCGATCGGCGTTACGATCGCTGAAAACCTGCACCCGGTCGCCAACCCCGCGGTCGATGAGCAGGGAAACATTTACACCACGCGAAGCGGGGCGCGGGGAGAGAAGGTTCCCGTCTCCGTCTTCAAGGTTGATCTGAACTTCGATGTCAAACCCTTCGTCGCCGACATCGTCAATCCAACCGGCCTGATCTTTGATCGCCAAGGCCAACTTTTGATATCGGGCCGTCACAACGGGACGATCTATGCGGTGACTCCCGGCGGCCAGATGGAGGTTTACGCCGAGGGTATGGGCGTGGCCACCGGTTTGGCTTTGGACAAGGAAGACAACCTCTACGTCGGGGACCGGACGGGCACTATCTTCAAGATCAGCCCCGACCGGCAGATTTTCGTGTTCGCTACGCTCGAACCGTCCATATCGGCTTACCACTTGGTCATGGGTCCGGATGGGAGTCTTTACGTGGCGGCCCCGACGACGTCCAGCTTCGACTGCGTCTACCGAGTCAATCCCCAGGGGGAAGTGGCAGTCCTCTATCGAGGTTTCGGCCGGCCGCAGGGGATGGTCCTGGACTCCGCCGGCAACCTGTATGTCGCCGCCTCCCACGGAGGACGCAGAGGGGTTTTCCGCATCAGCCCGCGGGGCGAACTGCAACAAGTCGTCTCGGGCCCCGGCATTGTCGGGCTGGCCCTGCTTCCGACGCGGGAAATGGTATTGGCCACGACGACCACGCTCTACCGGCTTGACACCTCCGGCTGGATCGACGGCTAACCGAACGTGACTGCGGAGATCATTGCCGTAGGTTCGGAGTTGCTTACACCTCAGCGGGTCGACACGAACTCCTTATTCCTCACCCGAAGATTGAATGAACGCGGCATCGAGGTCGTGCGCAAGACGATCGTCGGCGACGATCGACAGCGGCTAGCCGCCGAGATTCGCCAGGCGCGGGGATCTTCGCGGGTGGTGATCATGACCGGAGGTCTCGGCCCGACGCTGGACGACATCAGCCGCGAGGCAGCCTCCGACGCGCTGGGCCGGGGGATGGCTTTTCACCCCGAGATCCTCGAGGGCATCGAGGCTCTCTTCCGCGGCTTCAAGCGCAAGATGGCCGACATCAACCGCCGGCAAGCCTACATTCTTGAGGGCGCCGAAGTCTTGCACAACGACAACGGAACCGCGCCCGGCCAGTGGTTCGAAGATGACGAAGGGATTCTGGTCTTGCTTCCGGGGCCTCCCCGGGAGCTCGAGCCGCTGTTTGAAAAGCAGTGCATACCTCGGCTGGAGCGGCTTAAATCCCCCTACGAGTACCACACCGTTTCTCTCCGGGTTGTCGGCGTGTCCGAGTCCGAAGTCGATCAACGAATCGCGCCCATCTACAGCGCTGAGTCGCGCGTAGCCACGACGATCCTTTCCGCGCCGGGCGATATACAGATTCACCTGCGGGCGCGGGCAAGCAGCGCCGAGGAAGCCCGGAAGATCGCCGAATCGCTCGCCCAAAAGGTCGAGGACGAGCTGGGCACGAGCATCTACACCCGTGAGGACGAAACACTGGAGCAAGTTGTCGCTCAACTTTACTGCGAGCGGGGCGCGACGCTGGCCGTTGCCGAAAGCTGTACGGGCGGTCTGCTGGCTCAGCGGATCACCTCGGTCCCGGGCAGCTCGGAGTACTTCGCCGGGGGATTCGTGACCTATAGCGACGGGGCCAAGACCGGCTGGCTCGGCGTTGATGCGGCAACGATCGAGAAGCATGGCGCCGTCAGCCGAGAAACGGCTGCCGAGTTGGCTCGGGCCGTGCGGCAAAAAGCCGGAGCGTCGGTCGGAGTCTCGATCACGGGTGTTGCCGGTCCCACCGGCGCGACCGAAAAAACTCCCCGGGGAACCGTTTTCGTCGGCCTAGCCGATGACGCCGGGGTCGAGGTCACCCAACTTCACCTTGGCGGAGATCGCCACAGAGTGCGCGTCTTGGCGGCTCAGACGGCGCTCGATCTGCTGCGCCGGCGGGTTGCGTAAGCAGCGGGCCGTTTGAGATCTGCCCAGTTCTCTGCCTGAGCACCTGCACTTCTCGTCTCGCTACTGTCGCAAAACGGTGAACAGGCGGAGCGCTTCGGAACGTTACCGGCAAGCCGTCAATCCACCTACGATGCCCAGTAGCTGAGCTGCTAGTTGGGCCGCCACGCGTAGCGTAACCAAGCCGAGCGGAAGCAGTAGCCACCACGAGCGGGTGCGGATCGCTTGAAGGCCGAGAAAGATCAGGAAAGGAGAGAAAACTCGCCCAAATGCATAGGACTCTGACCAAACCCGCGGGATCCCTACGAAGATCACCAGTAACGCGTACATTGCCATGGCTAGCTTGACAGGATCCAGTTTACTTGAGCGCAGCAACATCACCGCCTGGGCCAAAGCCAACCACATGCCCAATACCGCCACGTAATCGAATAGCGCTGCCCACGCGCCAACGTGGTCAGGTACGAGTTGACCGGGAAAGAGTAGCGTCCGGTCGAAGATTCCTTGGAAGGGGTACCACGACAACCAGACAAAAGGGTCAGGCCGAGTTCTGGGATGGATAAACCCTACCACCCAGACGAGCCATGGTAGCGTACTGGCGACAGCCGCGGCGGTCAAGCCCCAGCTTCGTTTCGCCAAGCCGGCGAGGCCGCACGCCAAAGCCAGCCCTATCCCCGTTTCCCGGGCTAGAGGCGCAAGGACGAGAATGCCTCCCAACCTCCACGACGGCTGGACCGCGTAGACCGCAAATCCGACGCACAAGGCGGCCAGAGCGACATCGATCGTCAGTCTTTCCACGGAAATCGCTACCGCGGGAACAACTAAGAAGCAAAGCCCCCAGGCGGGATGTGCCCCATGCCGGCAGCAATAGCGGGCAAGCCAATACGCGCCCAAGAAAACGAAACATAGAGTGACGCCCAGGTAGGCGGTATCCACGAACCGCTGTTGGCCGCCGGCCGCCAGAAAGGCAAGGCCGGGAACAAGAATCCTCCGCCAGCGCAGCCTGGGGTCATCGACATGTTTCGAAAACCCCTTTGTCAGCAGCGGGTCGTGAGCTACATAGTGGTAGAACTGCCCGTCGTATCCGCGAGTTTTCTCGAACTTGTAAATGTTCTCGGACTCCAACGCCGGCGGTGTGGGACGCCGTGGTCCGGCCTGGAAAAGTGCTGTCCAGTTCCCTTGATAGTTGTAGTGGACGGTGAGAGCCTGCGCCGACCAACAAAGCACGACCGACAGCAGGGCGTAGACGATACAGGCCGTGCGACCTCTTTGATACATTAGCGACATTATGGAGACTCGCTATCGTTACGGGGAAAACGAGACCCTGCCCTTCGGCGAGGCAGACAATCTAACCCGCATTTCCAATTTGATTCAGGCCTCCCGACCTTCCAGCGGCCTTCAGCGTCTTTATTCATAGGGGCTAGAGCCCGATGAGGACGCCATGGAGGCCAACACCCAATGGGTGAAAAACAAACCAAGCCATTCCAGCTAACTTTCAATGGACTTCTCAAAGTCGATTTCCAGGGATCGCACGTCACTGCCGACGGTGGCCTGATTTTGGTTCGCGAACTGGACGAACGGCTCGGTCTCGGAGAACTGATTGACGAGCATCTCAGCGACTCCCGGCACGGCACAAACAAGCAGTTCACGCTCGCTGATCTGTTGCGGCAGTCGATCTACAGCCGCTTGGCAGGCTACGAGGACGTCAACGACGCCGTCCGCGTGGCGGCTGACCCGACGTTTCGCTTGATCGGCTCGCAGAAGATCTGGGATCGCGGTGCGGCCTTGACCTCGACGCTGCACGGCTTCGAGACGGAGATGCTGGCGAGCGAAGAGAACCTGCTGGGGCTGATGGCGCTGAACCGAGAGCTGGTCGGGCAAGCGGAGGCGTTCGACGACTCCGCGCGGGTCGTTCTGGACATGGACTCCACCGAGAGTCCGGTCCATGGCCAACAGGAAGGCAGCGCCTACAACGGACACTTCGAGTCGGTCTGCTACCACCCGTTGCTTTTGTTCAACGGTCATGGTGATTGCCTCGCTGCCAAGCTGCGTCCCGGCAACGTGCACAGCGCCGAGGACTGGGATGAGCTATTGTTGCCGGAGATCGAGCGCCAACTGGCCGAAGGCAAACAGGTCACCTTTCGCGCCGATGCCGCCTTCGCCAAGCCCGAGATCTACGAAGCACTGGAGGAGCGCGGCGCGGACTACGCCATCCGCATTCCGGCCAACAGGAGCTTGGAGTTAGAGATCGAAGACATCCTGTTTCGTCCGCCGGGGAGGCCCGGCCGCAAGCCGCTAGTGCGCTACAAGAGCTTTCGCTATCAGGCGGAGAGCTGGAAGAAGCCGAGACGAGTTGTCGCCAAGGTCGAGCACCACCAGGGCGAGCTGTTCGCGCGCGTCGGTTTTATCGTGACGAACATGAGCTTGCCAAGCCGGTCGGTGGTGCGTTTCTACAACCAGCGCGGCACGGCGGAGCAGTGGATCAAAGAAGGTAAGCAAGCGACGCACTGGACGCGGCTGTCGTGCCATCGCTTCCGGGCGAACGAGGTGCGCTTGCAGTGAAGCGTGCTGGCCTACAACCTGGGCAATCTCTGGCGGCGGCTCGGGCTGCCGCAGCGAATCAAGAACTGGTCGCTGACGAGCTTGCAGCACCGGCTGATGAAGACGGGCGGACGGCTAATTAAACACGCGCGGTATGACTGGCTCTTGTTCGCGGAGGGACATCTGAACCGGCGGCTGTTTGGCGACATGCTGCGGAAGATCTGGGCGCTGCCTGTGCCGGGCGGGTAGCACCGCACTTGGCGAATGCGAAATCTGTGTACTGAGGACGGAAGCTCGGAGGGGTGTCTGCGAAATTGACTTCGCAGCGACGGATCAGCCCCCATGAGGGGCAAGAAGGGGGCTCGATCGGTTCCGCCTCAGCCGCCGCCTCTTTCGGGTGGAGAAATGGTTCCGCTTCGCCGGGTGAGGGTGTAGACTCGTGCCGTCAGAGGAGCCAAATCGGAAATCCTGGTCTACTACCTGGGACATACCGGTAACCGATTGGCCCCATTCGTGAAAACGCTTGTCGCTCGCGTCACTCGTGATCAAGTCGCTGATGTGCTCGTTTTCGTTTTTCCCTTTCGTCAGCCACAGGATGGGCTTCCAATTGGATTTGACATGACGGCCGAAAACCTGCGCTGATGCTCCGGGAGTGAAATAACACAGCGTCCAACAATATTCGAGGTGCTCGACTAGTGTTTCCAAAACCAGCGGCAGGTTAGCTTGCCCGATCATGACTAGGCAATTGCCGCCGTCGCGTAATAAATGGTCGGCTAGTTCAGCCAGCTTGTCATAGCACTCCAGGAACTCTACCCCATATGGCGGATCGGTCACGATAGCGTCCACCGACTTGGCCGGCAGCTTCAAGGCTTCATCCAGTGCGTCGCCGCGGATCAAGCATTGCAGTATCGTGGCGGGCTGGGCTCTCGACTATACCTACCTGTCGCTGACCGGAAAGATCGTAGGTCTCGGGCCGGAAGGCGTTCAGTCGGTTTTTGGGAGGCTCTATGCGTCCCCGGCCCGGAACCTTTTCTGGCACGCCATATTCATGGGCCTGACGATTGCCGTCGTCATGGGTGGTGTCGCCAAAGGCGTCGAGCGCTGGTCGAGGATCCTCATGCCCACTCTGTTTATCATGCTGCTCGTTCTTTTGGTCGACTCATTTACGTTGAGTGGGTTCAAACAAGGGTTTGACTTTGTATTCGGCCTTCATACGGAGAGGTTTACTGCTGCCGGCGCCCTGGAAGCCCTCGGGCACGCGTTCTTTACTCTCAGCCTCGGGATGGGGGCGATGCTGACCTATGGAAGCTACCTGCGCCGCGACCATGATATCGTGGCGGCTTCCATCACGATCTCCGCGCTTGACACGCTGATCGCACTGGTGGCCTCGCTGGTGCTGTTTCCCATTATTTTCAGCTTGGGGATGGAGCCGGGGGCTGGTCCGGGGCTGGTCTTCATCAGCATGCCGATCGCGCTGAGCCAAATGCCCGGGGGAACTTTTCTGTCCATCCTGTTTTTTGGCCTGCTCGTGTTTGCCGCTTTGACGAGCGCCATTTCGATGCTCGAGGTGGTCACCTCCTATTTGATCGATGAGCGGAACTGGATCCGACGCCGCGCTACGCTTGTATCGGGGGCACTGATCGCCTCGGTCGGTATTCCTTCCGCACTGAGCGGCGGCACCGAGATCTTCGGCTCCGGCTTCGCTTCGGTCTTTGGCAAGAATTGGTTCGACTCCTTCGATTACCTGGCGTCGAACTGGATGCTCCCGCTAGGCGGACTCGGTATTTCGGTTTTCACGGCCTGGCGAATGAACGAAGCGCTACGCCACGATGATTTTCTTTCCGGAACCAAACTGGCGGTTTTCTATAAAGGCTGGCTGCTGCTGCTCAAGTACGTGGTGCCGGTCGCCATCGCGCTCGTGTTCTTGCACGCCGTGGGGTTGATCTAACCTTAACGCGAATAGGGCGTATGGCGCGTTCGAGCGTGGGGTCTAGCGTCCTACCTTCCAACACGCGATCTAGCCGAGCGAGCGCGGACGACAACGGACTGCGAAGTTGATGGGTCAGCTCTTCAAGTGCTGGATGCTACTCCGGAGTCGATTCCCAACTTCCTGTCTCGCTTACGCCGATGAATCGATCTCGTCCATATGAACCACTAATTTCGACCACGTGTCCCGCCTCAGCTGGAAATGGAGAACAGCGTTCCGCCGTTAAGCTAACGGAGGGAACGCATGACGGCAAGTTGGAGCGTGGGCAGAAATCGTTGAAGGGCGAATGCCTGCGGCCGGGTGTGCCGCTCACGCCGGAGCTTGCGCGGCGGCTGATCGAGCGCTATGTCGGGGGACGCACGATACTGCTCGACGATCCCCGGCGGCTACCTTCGAGAGCGCAGAGGCGGTTCAGTGATCCAGCTGACTCGTTGGAAAAATTGGTACTGGCGCCCGGGATCGAACCGGGGACCTCCTGATCCACAATCAGGCGCTCTAACCATCTGAGCTACGCCAGCATTGCGTGGTTCCATTTATATTCTAAACACTTACAACTCAGCCTTGCCCCGCGAGTCGTCTCTCCGGCCGAACTGTGTCGTCACTTTAGCAAAACCTCTCCGCCGGCTCGATGGCAACAGATACTTGACACGCTCGCTATTCTAAAGGGGGGAAACCGCTGAGAGCGGCATCAAGTCGACAAAGGGAAAAAAGAAGCAAACCAAATTTCACACAACCTTCTTACAATCAACGGTTTACGGTCCAATCCCGGACCCTCTTCTAGTAAAACATGAAGCCTCCACTTAGGCTGCTCGCTATCCTTCTTCTGAGTGTGTCCGTCGCGATTTGCACCGAAGTTGGTGCGGAAGAGGATCTCTTCGACTGGACAAATCTGCCCGACTTGCCCGATTCCGTGGGCCTCAGCGGCCCGTTTGTAGGAACGAGCAATGACACGCTCATCGTGGCTGGCGGCGTGAGTCTTCCCGATTCGACGCCGGAAAGCCGCGGCAAACTTTGGCGGCAGCAGATCTACGTGCTCGAAGAGGGTGCCGGCTCGTGGAAGACAGGCTTCCAGCTAGAGCACCCGTTGGCCTACGGCGCCGGCGTTTCGAGCAAAGATTCGTTCATCCTGATTGGGGGGCGGGACGCGGATCGCCATTACAGAACCGTGTACCGCCTCCGCTGGCGCAACGGAAAGATCGAGCAGAGTTCTCTCCCGGATTTGCCAAAGACCTGTGCCCTGACCAACGCCGCTTTGCTTGGCGACACGATCTATGTCGCCGGGGGACGGGAGACGCCAAGCGCCGATCAGGCCATGAAAAACTTCTGGGCCCTTGACCTATCGATGCCCAGCCCCCAGTGGGAAGTACTCGAGCCTTGGCCGGGTCCGGCGCGCATTTCCCCGGTGACGGCGGCTCAAGACGGGGCGGTTTACCTTTTTGGCGGAGCTGAGCTTCTAGTTGGGGAGCAGGGTCAACCGGCTCGCCGTGTCCTCACCGATGCCTACAGGTATCGGCCCGGCGAGGGGTGGGACGCTGTGGCCGGCCTTCCAAGAGCGGCCGTCGCAGCGCCGGGCCTATCTGTCGGACAGTCTCATGTTCTTGTCTTCGGCGGCGACGACGGCACGTCCTTCGAGCGTCGGGATGAGCCGGAAACCAAACCCGGGGGCTTTCGACAAGACGTCCTCGCCTATCACACGATTACCGATACGTGGGCGACCGTCGGAACGCTGCCCGCCGGGCTAGCCTCGACGACCGCCGTCCATTGGCGGGACCTGATCGTTATCCCGGGCGGAGAAGTAGCCCTTGGGCGCTCCTTCGCCGGCGTGGGGGCCGGCCGGCTGCGGCCGTCTGTCTCTGGGTTCGGCGCATGGGACTACGCCTGCTTGGGAGCTTACCTGCTGTCCCTGGTTGGAATGGGGATCTATTTTTCCCGCCGCGAGAAGACCACCGAGGACTTCTTTGTAGCGGGGCGTCGCATTCCCTGGTGGGCCGCGGGCGTAAGTATCGTCGGGACACAGACCAGCGCGATCAGCTTCATGGCCATTCCGGCGAAGGTATATGCAACGGACTGGGTGTACTTATGGAACCCGCTCGCGGCCGGTCTGATCGCGCCCCTTGTGGTTTTCGTCTATCTGCCGTTTTTCCGCCGGCTGAATCTGACGACTGTTTATGAATACCTCGAAAAACGATTCCATGTCGCGGTGCGGCTTTTCGCGAGCACGGCGTTTGTTCTATTTCACCTTGGCCGGATGGCGATTGTCCTCTTCTTGCCGGCCATTGCTCTCTCCACGGTGACCGGCATCGACGTCTACGCTTGCATCGTAGTCATGGGAGTCCTGTGTACGCTCTACACCGTGCTGGGCGGAATCGAAGCCGTCATTTGGACGGACTTTCTTCAGGTCATTGTTCTCATCGGCGGCGCGTTCATTAGCCTGGTGATCATTGCCGCTAATGTGGAGGGAGGATTCAGCGGCATTGTTTCCGTCGGCATGGCCGACTCGAAATTTCACGCCGTCAACTGGACTTGGGACATGACCACGACGGCCATCTGGGTGATGGTGATCGGCAACATTTTCGTCAATCTCGTACCTTACACATCCGACCAAGCTGTGGTGCAGCGCTATTTCACCACCAAAGATGAAAAGCAAGCGGCCAAGGCGATCTGGGCCAATGCCGCCCTCATCATCCCGGAGAGTATCCTCTGGTTCGGGCTGGGAACCGCCCTGTACGTCTTTTACAAAAGTCAGCCGGCTCTGGTCAGCCCCGCGGTCCCGACGGACACGATTTTCCCCTTCTTCATCGCGCAACAGCTTCCCGCGGGTGTCACCGGTCTGGTGATCGCAGCCTTGTTCGCCGCGGCGATGTCCACAGTCGACAGCAGCTTGAACAGCGTGGCAACGGTGGTCGTCACCGATTTTTACCGTCGCTTCAAACGCAACGTGTCAGACCACGCTTGCCTAACGCTCGCCCGCCGGCTGACCGCGGCGCTCGGTTTGCTCGCGACGGTTAGTGCAATCTTGATGGCCACGTATCAGATCGAGTCGCTCTGGGATCTTTTCCAGAAGTTGATTGGGCTTCTCGGCGGCAGCATGGCCGGCCTATTCCTGCTGGGGATCTTTACCCGCCGCGCTAACGCCCCGGGGGCCCTGATCGGGGCCGTCGTCGGCACCGTGGTGCTCTATCTGGTACAGAGTTACACGCAAGTGCACTTTTTTCTGTACGCCGCGGTGGGAATCGTGACCTGTTCGATTGTCGGGTATTTGGCGAGCTTGGCGTTTCCCCCTGACCAGAGATCTCTCGAGGGACTTACGATCTTCACCCGGCGGGGGCGGGCGAGCTCGACGGCTGTGACCTGAGCCTGGGCCGGAAGAACTCGAGCACGGCCGAGAGACGCATTATGCGAAGAGACCTTCCGACGAAACTTCCACGGGGACAGGCGCCGGTGCAGGACCCACCCGTGAGCTACTATCGTCCGTGTATGGCAAAGGCTTTGCCGGCTAGAAGGTCCCACAGACGTGCCTCTCCCCTGCGAACAGTCTGCCTCATCCGGAGAATCATCCCATGGCGAATCGCGTAGTCTATTTCAACGGTGAATTCATTCCCGAGCTTGAAGCCCGCATCTCGATTTTCGACTCTGCCTTGATGTTCGGCGACATGGTGTTCGAGGCGACTCGCACTTGCAACCAGAAGCCTTACCGCCTGCGCGAGCACCTAGACCGCCTCTATGCCTCCATGCGTTATGCCGAAATCGACTGTGGGCTGACCATCGACCAGATGGAGACCGCTACCCATGAGACGATCGAGCGCAATTTGCCGGCGCTGGACGGCTTGGACTCGCAGATCATGCATGATGTGACCCGTGGAGCGCTGCCACTCTATGAAGGCGTTGTGAAAGAAGGGATAGCTCCCATCATCTCGATTAACGTTATTCCTCTCGTCCGCCACACCGGCTCCATGGCGGAGAAGTACGCGGCAGGCGCTCATTTGGTGATTACGCCACAACAGTCGGTGCCGGCGCGCTACATCGATCCCAAGGTGAAGAACCGCAGCCGCATTTACTACAAGCTGGCCGAGCTTCAAGCGGCGCGGCTAGAACAAGGAGCCATGCCTCTGCTCACGGACGAACACGGATTCATCACCGAGGGTAGCGGCAGTAATTTTTTCATCGCCCGGGAGGGCAAAATCTTCACCCCAAAGCCAAACGACATTTTGCGCGGCGTTTCCCGCCATGCCTGCATCGACCTGGCGGGAAGGCTCGGCATCCCGGTACAAGAAACCGATGTCGCTCCCTACGATGTGCGTGAGGCGGACGAAGCCTGGATTACGAGTACACCGTTCTGTATGCTCCCGGTCACCCGCTTTAACTTCCAGGCCGTCGGCGACGGCAAGCCGGGCAGCATCTACCGTCGGCTACTGGCCGCCTGGAGTGAGGAAGTCGGGGTCGACATCGCGGGCCAAGCTCGCGAGTACGAGGCGCTGGCCAAGACCTGGAAGCCGTAACCACACTCATTCACGAGTTAACTCCACGCCCCACCCTGAATAGTCCATTTCACAACTTTGATCACGTATGTTTAGCCCGCATTTGCAGCGTTTGTCATGTACGGGCGCGACATGTCGCCCTGGACAAGCGGGATCGCTTGCCCCCACTTGAGTCGTCACCAGCGGCGGCAGTAGGGACCGGCAATCTCGCCGGTCCAGGGGCGTGACATGTCACGCCCCTGGGGACCGCCTGTTGCCACCTTCGGCGTCCCTAGAACCTTTGCGCCCCGCTCGGAATCCTAGGGAGTAATTCGAGCATCCGTGGGCGCTAAGTAAAAAGTATTGGGTCTAGCTGGGGCCGGCTGCGGTTCCCGGCTTCGACACCAAAAAAAAGCCCGCACGTAGCGGGCAGAGTTCAAGCGTTGAAGTAACTTCGGCAGGTACGGCGTCCGTTATTAGGTCACATCTTGACCGAATCGACGCGGATGCTGTCGCCATCTACCTTGCCGGCGATGGTGACTTTGTGGCCAACGTGATCCTTTACGGCGTCCTGGTTGTCTACCTTGTATACTTTTTTGTCGGCATCGTTCACAAAAACGATTGGCTGACCGTTGTTGACGCAACTCTTGGCGCAGCCGGCATGGCCTTCGCTGGCTGCCTTACCCTTGTTCGCGCATGCCTCGTCGGCGAGCCAGCCTACCAATTCTTCCCCGTGGTGGTCGGCCAGCGCCGTACCGGTTGTGAAGCTCAGCACGGCGAATACCGCCAGTAACGTTATCAGTGTCCTCATCCATTCCTCCTCAGATTCACCAGACCTACTGAGTCTCAGCAGTCTGCGTTATTATACCCACAACTTCCCGGGACGGGCAACAGCAGGCTGTGCCGTACACGCCTACAAGTCCTAAGGCGGTGTGTTCTTAGGATGCGGTGCTCTCCCGTTATGCGTGAATCGGGCTCTCGTGCCGCTGCCACCTTCCGCACAAACAGCCGCCGGCCGCGGTCGCTCGCTAGCGACGCTCCAGCAGCAGGTGGTTCACTGGAACCGCTGCCCCCGCTTGCTCTCCCACTGTCGCCAGGTGGCCGGGACGAAACGCCGCGCTTTCCTCGACTGGCAGTATTGGGGAAAGCCGGTTCCCTCTTTCGGCGACCCTCGCGCCCGGCTGCTTATCATTGGTCTCGCGCCGGGGGCCCATGGGGCGAACCGCACCGGGCGCATGTTCACCGGCGACAGCTCGGGCGACTTCCTCTACGACGTTCTATTCGCGACCGGCTTTGCCTCCCAGCCCGACTCGCGCGACCGTAACGATGGGCTCCGCCTCAACGACGCCTATAGCACGGCCGCCGTGCGATGCGCTCCGCCGGAAAACAAGCCTGCGCGAGACGAGTTCGTGGCCTGCCGACCGTACCTGGAGCGCGAGATCGTCTTGCTCGCCGGCGTCCGCGTCGTTCTCGTGCTGGGGCGTCTTGCTCTCGATTCCTACTTGAGCGTCCTGCTGACGAGCGGTGTCATGCAGCGCCGCTCCCGTTACCCTTTTGCCCATGGCGCGTGTCACCGGCTACCCGACGGCTTACCCCTGCTGCTCTGTTCCTATCATCCCAGCCGCCAAAACACGCAGACCGGCCGGCTGACTAAGTCCATGTTTTTGAGTGTCTTCCGGAGAGCAAAGCGTCTGCTGGCGCAGCCCCGCTCGCGGTAACAGCCATGCCGCGGCGGATGACCAGTCCATTGCCATGGAGGAAAAACAACCCTATTCGAGCGTCGTCGAAAAAAGTTGCAACCACCGAGCGGTGGGGGGCATCTAAGTACTCCAGATAGATGGAGATAAGAAAATGACCCGGCGACAGAAGCAACAGATCGAAAAGCGCCTTGCCAACAAGTTGGCCGAACTCACGGGGAAAACTGACCGCCGGAACGAGTTGAAGGCGGAGCGGCTCAACGATCCCGACGAGGAGACCCGGCTTCGACAAGACCTGGACCTTGCCGTCAGCGTGATCAATACCGACTGGGAGACGGCCAAAGCTGTCGAACAAGCCATGGGCCTATTAGAGATCGGGGAGTACGGCATTTGCCGGGAATGCGAAGAGCCCATCAGTCCCAAACGGCTCGCGGCGATACCCTGGACCACTCTTTGCGTAAGCTGCAAGGAATCCCAGGACTCGGACCCCGATCTGAGCCCCGGATTCCCCCGCGCGGCCTAAGGAATTGTCAGAAAACAACTATAACAACTTTGGCTGATTTTATCCCGCATCACCAAAGCCGCTGGGGGAGCCGCTGGGGCGTACGCATTCTTTGGCGCCGCACCGCCTTTCGAGCCGGCGTACGGCGATTTGTCGCGGCACGACGACGCCCTCGCGACGAATCACCAGACGCCACGGTTCAGCCGTACGCGAAGACCTGGCGACAGGTCCTCGCTGGGCCAAGAAAAACGGTCAGCATTCTCAATGCCGGGATTCTGCTCGCCTAAAAGACCGCCATGAACACCCTACTCGGCGACGTCTTTCCATTCTTCTTCCAGCAGCTTCGTGTATTCCCCGGAGGCGTAGAGCGGAAATGGAAACTGCTGCCGGGGCAGGATGCCGTAGGTTTTGGAGTCTTTCCAGCAGGTATAGGCATAGTCAGCGTAGCGGAAATATGAGCGCAGATAACTGCCCTGCAGCAACTGGGAGGACGGCGGCTCACGGAACTGCACGTAGAGGCCGATCGAGCGGGCGAAAATACGAGGGTATTCGACCACGCCCCAGCTTTGCAGCTTCCCGGCCACATCAGTGGGGGTCTGCTTGATCAAGAGATGGGCGAAGCTCTGCTCCTCCAACTCCGTAGTGTCCAACTCTTCCGAGCGCGCGCAGGTGTCCATGCAATGCTCGATCCAGCGATAAACGTCCTTCCCGACGTAGAACAGCATCCGCAGCTCGGCATATCTTCCCTCGAGAACGTGCCGTTCCAGTTCCTGCTGCTTTTCGTCCGAGGTGGATCCCTCCTTTATCAACGAAAGCGAAGCTTTGGCGCTCTCAAGAATTTGGACCGTGGAAGACGACTCGCTGAAGGGGTGCAAGACCAGCGGAGGCAGCGGGTGGACGCCTTCTACTTCTAACTTCGTGGTCTCGCCCATCGGACTCCAAACACCATATCGACACACTGCTTCAAAACATGGGTTGAGGCGGTGCCGCCACGGGGGGGAGGGAAACCTCAGCGGGATCCCCTCAAGAAAGCGGGAACGCTGCTGACAGTATCAACCCCTGTGCACCACCCCGTCAAGTAGAAGCTCCGAACAGGTGATGTCAAGCAGCTTGTGTAAAAACTTGCAGGGGGCTATTTTCCCACTCCCGGTTGAAGCGGTGGAAAGGGAGAACATGCCGCGGCACGCCCCGGCCCCTACGTTTCCAGGCGCCCGACACGTCTACCGGGGTCCGCCTGCAACCGAACAGATCGGTAGGGGCACGGCATGCCGTGCCCAAAGTTCTCGATCGTCCACGCGGCTAATTAGGTGAGAGAGACCCCTCCTAAATCTCGTAATCGGGCCGTTTCGGCATGCCCCAAGGAATGCGCGCCCACACACGTTCGTGAAGGAAATAGGCGGCCATCTTGGCGACCCCGTCCAAGGCGCCGACTCCGAGGGCAATGTCCCACTCGCGGGTCAATAGGAAGGCAATCCCAGCAGTAATCAGGGATCCGAAAAACCGGTAACTGGCAGCTTTTGCAATGCTGCGCTTGCGGGTTTCCAAGGCATTCTCCTATTTGTCGATCGAGAATGGGGTAAATCCATGCTAACACGGGTTCGGCTTTGCTGAGGCGTCCCGGCGGAGGTATTTGGCTCAGGGCCGGGTGGTTCACCGTCAACCGGGGAGCCGAAACAGCTTGCCGGACGAGTTTCCGGCAAGCAGATGGCCACGACGATCGGTCGAGGTGTGAAGGAGGGCGGACACACCTGGATGGCGGGCGGGCACAGCATGCCGTCCCTACAGATCTTTTGGATACCTGGA
>CAXWPI010000002.1:0-76927 GCA_963668345.2 Bryobacterales bacterium
AAAAGAGCAGATGAGCTTACTACAAGCCGCACCGTGGAATGCGCGTACTACTTACTCGCTGCTCAAGAGCGTTTTTGCGAGCGATTATTCTCTGTTCACGATTGCGCAGCGGCTGGCTCGTGAGCATCCAACCGATCTCCAAATGCTCTACTTACGAGGACCAGATTTTGTGCAGCATTACGCCTGGGACCTAGTCGAGCCGGAGAAGTACGCCACCAAGCCCGAACACCTCGAGCGCGACCGTGGGATTGTAGAAAGCGTCTACCGCTGTGTTGACTCGTTTCTGGGGGAGATTTTAGATTCGAAAGATTCTGGGACAACCCTGATCGTCGCCTCCGACCACGGGGCGGAACCATCACCAAGGGCCACTGGGAAAGTGCGAAAAGGACGGCCCGGGGAGCACCCGAAAGCCAAGGGAGTGCTCTTCATTCATGGGACCGCACGTGAAGTCGGACTATATTCTGAACAGCGGCAATCCGCTCGACTTGATGCCCACGATGGCGTGGCTTCTTGGGATCCCCCTTGCTGACGATCTTGCAGGAAAGGTCTTAACCGATGCCTTCGAGCAGGAGCTTGTCGACCGACAGGGTTCGACGAAAGTAGCTACCTACGGTCCTCGTCAGACTCGACCCGGCCTTGCTTCTAGTGTAGACCAGGGCATGCTGGAACAACTAAGAAGCCTAGGCTATATCCAGTAGTGAAGATATCCCGTGCTACTCGCATAGACAGGTTAGCCAAAGATGTCAGATTCCAGTGTGACAGACGAATGGTATGGCGAGCCGGCGCAAATCCTAGCCCAGCAAACCCTTTCTAGAGAACACCGGTGGCTGGCCTCGCAAGAAAACCTTCTCTCACAGGGCCGCAGGCTGCTAATCTTCGATGCGCACATGCTACCTATTAGGCAAATCGAAGATCTCGTACGTAGGTTTGGCAGCGTTCTCATCCATGGAAAATCTTCTCACATACCTGCCCTGTCGGTTAACCTCCAAACGTCCGGCTTTGGGGTATCCACTTGACTCAGGTGACCCCAAGATGTAGTATGCGCCTTCGTGGAGGATTATCCACGCGACCTGCTCGAGTTCGAGGTACGCTTCGCCAGCGAAGAGGCCTGTCGCGACTATCTGTCCGCGTTGCGCTGGCCGGAGGGTTTCCGCTGTCCGGGATGCGGGCATGAGCGGGCTTGGCCGGTGCGCAAAGTGTGGTTCGAATGCGCTCGCTGCGGGCGGCAGACGTCGGTGACCTCGGGCACGATCTTCCAAGACACACGTAAGCCGCTGCGGCTGTGGTTCCGGGCGATCTGGCACGTCACTTCGCAAAAGAACGGGGTCAGCGCGCTGGGTCTGCAGCGCGTTCTCGGGTTGGGCAGCTATCAAACCGCGTGGACCTGGATGCACAAGCTGCGGCGAGCGATGGTGCGTCCGGGGCGGGAGCGATTGGCGGGCGTAGTCGAGGTCGATGAGACCTATTGGGGCGCTGAGGAAGAGGGTGTGAGCGGCCGGCAGACCGAGCGTAAAGCCTTGATTGCAGTAGCCGCGGAAGAGAGAGGCCGCGGGCTAGGACGGATCCGCATGCAGCGCGTGCGGAACGCATCGGCGGCCAGTTTGATGCCCTTCGTGGAGGAGTCGGTCGAGCCGGGAAGCGTGGTACACACCGACGGCTGGCTGGGCTACGAGCCGCTGGAGAAGAAGGGCTACCAGCATCGCACCGTCTTTCTGTCGGGCCGCCGCAAGCAGGCCTCGGAATTATTGCCGAGGGTGCACCAAGCGATCTCGTTGCTCAAGCGCTGGCTGCTGGGCACGCACCAAGGCGCGGTTAGCCACGAGCATCTGGACTACTACCTCGACGAGTTTGTGTTCCGCTTCAACCGGCGCAACTCACGCAGCCGGGGAAAACTCTTCTACCGCCTTGTGCAGCAGGCAGTCGCCGTGGACCCAACGCCGTATCGATCGATCGTCGCCGACTGGGACGCTGAGGCCCCGTGAGCCCAACCACAAGATGTTGGGGTCACCTGAGTCAAGTGGATACCCCATATACCGTGAAATGGGGTATCCACTTGACTCAGGTGACCCCAAGATGTAGTATGCGCCTTCGTGGAGGATTATCCACGCGACCTGCTCGAGTTCGAGGTACGCTTCGCCAGCGAAGAGGCCTGTCGCGACTATCTGTCCGCGTTGCGCTGGCCGGAGGGTTTCCGCTGTCCGGGATGCGGGCATGAGCGGGCTTGGCCGGTGCGCAAAGTGTGGTTCGAATGCGCTCGCTGCGGGCGGCAGACGTCGGTGACCTCGGGCACGATCTTCCAAGACACACGTAAGCCGCTGCGGCTGTGGTTCCGGGCGATCTGGCACGTCACTTCGCAAAAGAACGGGGTCAGCGCGCTGGGTCTGCAGCGCGTTCTCGGGTTGGGCAGCTATCAAACCGCGTGGACCTGGATGCACAAGCTGCGGCGAGCGATGGTGCGTCCGGGGCGGGAGCGATTGGCGGGCGTAGTCGAGGTCGATGAGACCTATTGGGGCGCTGAGGAAGAGGGTGTGAGCGGCCGGCAGACCGAGCGTAAAGCCTTGATTGCAGTAGCCGCGGAAGAGAGAGGCCGCGGGCTAGGACGGATCCGCATGCAGCGCGTGCGGAACGCATCGGCGGCCAGTTTGATGCCCTTCGTGGAGGAGTCGGTCGAGCCGGGAAGCGTGGTACACACCGACGGCTGGCTGGGCTACGAGCCGCTGGAGAAGAAGGGCTACCAGCATCGCACCGTCTTTCTGTCGGGCCGCCGCAAGCAGGCCTCGGAATTATTGCCGAGGGTGCACCAAGCGATCTCGTTGCTCAAGCGCTGGCTGCTGGGCACGCACCAAGGCGCGGTTAGCCACGAGCATCTGGACTACTACCTCGACGAGTTTGTGTTCCGCTTCAACCGGCGCAACTCACGCAGCCGGGGAAAACTCTTCTACCGCCTTGTGCAGCAGGCAGTCGCCGTGGACCCAACGCCGTATCGATCGATCGTCGCCGACTGGGACGCTGAGGCCCCGTGAGCCCAACCACAAGATGTTGGGGTCACCTGAGTCAAGTGGATACCCCATTACCGCGATTTGATGTTGTTCGAGGGAGATATTGTAGATCTTTTACCGCGCATCCGATCGGTTCAGCAAAACTCCTCTTGGCCACCCGGATGGTCGCTGACGTGGGTTGATCGTGAGACGAAACGAGAGGACATCACCAAAATCCAAGATCTTCAGAAATTGTCGGGACTGTCACCTCTGCCGGGGCCTTTCATACGCGGCTTGCAGACCCCGGTATCTACGGCAGTTCTATCCAATGGAGCTGGTGAAATACTAGGCAGTGCTGTCATTCAGGACCTTTCGCCGACTGCGGCGCGGTACCACTGCGCCGCCATGCTACTATGTAACTGCCTTCGGAGTGATGTCCGTGGCCGCGGCTTTGCACATCTCTTGACCGCCGCGAGGTTGACGTGTGCCGTGGATCGATATGGCACTCGCAAGTTTTACGCAGAGGTAGCAACGGGTAACGTTCCATCTCTCCGCGTAATGCGGCGCTGGGGTCTCTCTCCGCATCCCTCAGAAGGATTTATCCTCGTCTGGATTCCCGAATAGTCTCAACTTGGTATTTACTTCACTCAGGTAGCCACTTTATCTTGTGATCGGCGAAGTCCTTGTTCGCCACGCCGCCGACCATGGATTTGTAGGAGACGGGACCCCGAGCCGATGCATAGACCTTGTTTGCGAAAGCTGGGATAGCGCATGCACTCGGCGTTGCGTTGGAAATAGGCTGCTTCGCTACCTGGTGCGCGACATATTTGTGTATTGAGTCTGAGGTGTGTTGCGGGCAGCCTGTTTGTCCGTTGCAATCGCGTCTCTGCGGGACTATACTGCCCTCATGACAAGGCCGAAGACCACCCATCAACTTCACGAAGATGACGAGGTAGCGACGGTCGACATGAAGAACTCAGAGAGCTCTATGATCTGGAGTTACAAGTTCCAATTTGATTCAGGCCTCCCGACCTTCCAGCGGCCTTCAGCGTCTTTATTCATAGGGGCTAGAGCCCGATGAGGACGCCATGGAGGCCAACACCCAATGGGTGAAAAACAAACCAAGCCATTCCAGCTAACTTTCAATGGACTTCTCAAAGTCGATTTCCAGGGATCGCACGTCACTTCCGACGGTGGCCTGATTTTGGTTCGCGAACTGGACGAACGGCTCGGTCTCGGAGAACTGATTGACGAGCATCTCAGCGACTCCCGGCACGGCACAAACAAGCAGTTCACGCTCGCTGATCTGTTGCGGCAGTCGATCTACAGCCGCTTGGCAGGCTACGAGGACGTCAACGACGCCGTCCGCGTGGCGGCTGACCCGACGTTTCGCTTGATCGGCTCGCAGAAGATCTGGGATCGCGGTGCGGCCTTGACCTCGACGCTGCACGGCTTCGAGACGGAGATGCTGGCGAGCGAAGAGAACCTGCTGGGGCTGATGGCGCTGAACCGAGAGCTGGTCGGGCAAGCGGAGGCGTTCGACGACTCCGCGCGGGTCGTTCTGGACATGGACTCCACCGAGAGTCCGGTCCATGGCCAACAGGAAGGCAGCGCCTACAACGGACACTTCGAGTCGGTCTGCTACCACCCGTTGCTTTTGTTCAACGGTCATGGTGATTGCCTCGCTGCCAAGCTGCGTCCCGGCAACGTGCACAGCGCCGAGGACTGGGATGAGCTATTGTTGCCGGAGATCGAGCGCCAACTGGCCGAAGGCAAACAGGTCACCTTTCGCGCCGATGCCGCCTTCGCCAAGCCCGAGATCTACGAAGCACTGGAGGAGCGCGGCGCGGACTACGCCATCCGCATTCCGGCCAACAGGAGCTTGGAGTTAGAGATCGAAGACATCCTGTTTCGTCCGCCGGGGAGGCCCGGCCGCAAGCCGCTAGTGCGCTACAAGAGCTTTCGCTATCAGGCGGAGAGCTGGAAGAAGCCGAGACGAGTTGTCGCCAAGGTCGAGCACCACCAGGGCGAGCTGTTCGCGCGCGTCGGTTTTATCGTGACGAACATGAGCTTGCCAAGCCGGTCGGTGGTGCGTTTCTACAACCAGCGCGGCACGGCGGAGCAGTGGATCAAAGAAGGTAAGCAAGCGACGCACTGGACGCGGCTGTCGTGCCATCGCTTCCGGGCGAACGAGGTGCGCTTGCAGTGAAGCGTGCTGGCCTACAACCTGGGCAATCTCTGGCGGCGGCTCGGGCTGCCGCAGCGAATCAAGAACTGGTCGCTGACGAGCTTGCAGCACCGGCTGATGAAGACGGGCGGACGGCTAATGAAACACGCGCGGTATGACTGGCTCTTGTTCGCGGAGGGACATCTGAACCGGCGGCTGTTTGGCGACATGCTGCGGAAGATCTGGGCGCTGCCTGTGCCGGGCGGGTAGCACCGCACTTGGCGAATGCGAAATCTGTGTACTGAGGACGGAAGCTCGGAGGGGTGTCTGCGAAATTGACTTCGCAGCGACGGATCAGCCCCCATGAGGGGCAAGAAGGGGGCTCGATCGGTTCCGCCTCAGCCGCCGCCTCTTTCGGGTGGAGAAATGGTTCCGCTTCGCCGGGTGAGGGTGTAGACTCGTGCCGTCAGAGGAGCCAAATCGGAAATCCTGGATAGAACAAGGATGCGGGCGTATGGACGCGTTCCTCACTCCGAGAAGCGCCGGACTCTCCTCCTGTCTCTCCAGACAACGACCCCGAAAGATTAACCCTGAGTAATGAGGAAAGTGCCTTGTTAAGCCCGAACGTTCCTCCCACTTCCGCTGCAGCTGAGCTGGATTCGGCCTCCGTCTCGACGACCTTGGTGACGGTGGCAATACCGCCCTGGAGCATGGCGACAAGATCGAACACGACCCGCTGGTTGAGATAGACAGGAACGATGAGGTCAAGCTCGTTGTTCATTTTGCCTCGTTGAGCACTCTAACGTTCGCGAATGAGCCGCGTGCAGTCTGATGCATCGCGCGGCGGCTCCATTCGATGGTTAGATGGTTAAGTCGCCGGTGGCGGAAGGGCGAGAACGTCAAGATCATTCGACACAAAGGACCCCGGAACATTCCGTACAATCGGCACCATCTGTTGGTCAGCCATCTGAAGGATGGCCTGGTTCTTAAGGTCCTTCACCTTGCTAACCACCGCCTCGTCGGACGCGTGTTCGATCAGCTCATCAAGAAACGATAACTGAGACCGTAGTTCACTGCGCCACACTTCGTATGTCTGTTGGATGTTTTCAACCCGCAGTTTCTCTTGCTCCGCACGAATCTGAGCGGCAACGTCGTTACGGGTGGCCTCTGATATTTGAGCGTTGGCCTCCGCGGTCTGGGCATTGGCGAGCTGCTCTGCCAGCCTTGCGCTAGCTCCAGTCTCGAATAGCGAGCCGAGGTATTTCAGGGCTGATTGACTGCCCGACTTCATCGACATCCAAATTGAACCGCTCTCTATGCAAGAGACTTGAAGTGCCAGATTATCAGGAACCCCTGAGTCGTCTTCAATGACCTCCTGGACCTCGCTCGCGGACAGCCCGTCAACTTGCACTTCCCCGCTTGATCCAGGCCACGAACTTTCCTCCTCTTGCTGTGACCGCCCGCGGTCGAGCGGCGACAAAGCTTCTTTCTCGTTTGACTTCGAAGTAGCGGCGGCCCGCGGTTCCGTAGTTCAGCTTCAAACCGGGCCGTGGGAGTCCCTCAAATTAACCCTCACGTGCGTTACCGACTCCGCAAGTGAAGGCCATGACCACCATGCGCTCGACTCGTTCTTTCATTGTTACCACTCTCACGCAGTCTTTTTGTCGGGAAGCGCCCAGCTTCTTGACACCTCTTCCCGGTGGTGGTCTCAAATCCTCGATCATGGGCCGATAAGAAATTCGGCGGCAGGTTTAGTCGGTGCGGATAGTCGGGCCGCCGGCCGACGAAGCGAAAGCTCCGCGAAGCTGAACCGATGCCGCGATGTGGTGCAGTTCCTGAGAGATGCGAGATGAAGTTCCTAGCGCGGTTAATGATCTTGACGGTTTTACTGACTCCGGCGGTGTTTGCCCTAAACGTCAAAGTAGAAAAGGTCGATACCAAGAAGGGGAAAGTGCGACTTCTTCTCCCGATGCACTCCATGATTCTCGAGGCCTCGGTGTACCCCCAAGGAGAATCGGTTCGCCTCAAAACGCGTCAGTTTTACTGGGGGAGTTTCGTTCGACAAAAAACGAGCCAGCCCCGTCGGAATATCCTACAGATCAGAATCCCCGACGAGGAGCCCGCCCGGTTCCGTGTCCACAGAATCTTGTTCCTGGAAAAGTAGCTGAGGAAGCCGCGACGTTTCGCCGCCCATGGTAGGGGCCAGGTTCGCGTGCGCGGCAGCCCGGCTTCCGGCCAGGTTCTCGGCTCACGCCGAAGCCCGCCAGTGCGGCGCTGAAATCCAAGATCACCGTGGATATATTGTCAGCCGCCTGAACAGCCAGCCTGTCCCACAGCGGTATGCCGTCTACAGCTGCTTTAGCCACTCGATCGCTTGTCGGTATTGTGGGAACTTCTTTTCGGCCTGCTTGAACTCCTTGGTGTGGACCGACCGGCGGTGGGAGCGGTACTCAACCGGGTATCGCAGATGCAGCATTTCGTGATAGACGAGGTAGTCGATCACGAACGGGGGCACGCTGTCGCGATCGAACACCTTGCTGATAATGATGGCGTTGTGGGCGGGGTCGAAATGGCCCAGCATGCGCCGCGAGGGATGGCGGCTCCAGCCTAGCCGGGGCTGTCCCAAGAGGCCTTGAAAGAAACGTCGGTTTAGCTCTTGGAAGATCTCTTCCAGATCGTAAACTCCTCCCTTGGGCGATCGTATCTCTTTGCGGCCTCGAATCTCCCTGATTAACAGGGCCTTGCGGCGCAGGTCGGCACGATTCAGATAGGAGCGATAACGACGATCGTACGCCGCGGGCAGCGGCTTGCGGTAGAGCTTCGACAAGAGAATGTAGGCTAGGGCTTCCAGCACCGACGGCGGGGATCCCTCGAGTAGGTCGGATATTCTTACCCGCACTCGTTTGTGTCCTTCTTCCAAGCGAATCGTGCTGTTGACGTCGGCGTAGGGGCGGTACTCCAGCGAAAACTCAGGGGCCGGCGTCCTAGGTTTTAGTTCACGAAATACGCGCTGGAAAGTTTCTACCGGGGTTTCCAACAACAGAGAGGCTTGGCGCACGTGCTTTCACCTACTTTACCCCCCACAGCAGCCCGTGGCAAAATTCATGCAGGAGCGAAAAATGGGGACTGCCACCCATTCGCCCCCCGGTCATGGCCCTAGAAAAAAAGCACTTAGCCTGAAGCGAATTGGCTGGCTGTACCCGATTTTTGGCGACCTTCACTTCTACCACGGGCTGCTAGCTACTTTCCGGCGCAAAATACGCGTAGCGCTCGGGGCGGGGACTGTCACCAATTTCGCGCCTTCAAAGAATCAACAACTTACGGGCGCATCCGGACGCGAAATTGGCTGACTGTACCCAGCCACCACGCAGTTTCTCCTTTTTGCGCCGGAAAGTAGCTAGGCTGCCCAGAAAGGCGCGCGAAAGCACAGGTTGGCTGAGGAAGTTGCTTTCGACCAACCATCGAGCCGGCCGCGGTTTTGCTGGCCACAACCCGGCTCCCAGGCGAGCGCTTGAGGGCCTCCCCGCCTGAAAAACCGGTAAGGCCACGCAATTCCACTGTATGATAGACGTTTCGTCGGGCTGCCAAGCGATACGTCGCCGGGGGGGCGCAACCCGTGGGCAGTCGCCCAAGAAAAAGGAAATGCCGGGAGGGACGGTGTCGGAAGCTCGGAAAGTTCGCAGGGCAAAAATCACTGGCTTGGGCTGCTACGTTCCGCCTGGGACGCTGACCAACGCCGATCTGGAGAAGATGGTTCATACGACCGATGAGTGGATCCTTACGCGCACGGGGATCAGTAACCGCTACATTGCCGACGAAAACACGGCCACCTCTGACATCGCCGTTGAAGCCGCCCGGGCGCTGCTCGAGCAACGCAACCTCACCGGGACCGACATTGAAGCGATCATCGTTTGCACGGTCACGCCGGACATGCTTTTCCCGTCAACGGCTTGTTTGGTCCAGGACCGCATTGGGGCCAAGGGAGCTTGGGGATTCGACATGGTTGCCGCCTGTTCGGGCCTGCTCTACGGCCTGACGACGGCGGCTCAGCTTGTGGCCAGCGGCTCACAGGATCGAGTCATGGTGATCGGCGCCGACACGATGTCGAAGATCATCGACTACCAGGATCGCGCCACCTGCGTGCTGTTCGGAGACGGGGCGGGCGCCATGCTGATCGAGCCCGTCGAAGACAGTCAGGAAAACGTGGGGCTGATTGACTTCCTCCACGAAGTGGATGGTTCGGGAGGCCAGCTGCTTTATATGCCGGCCGGCGGCAGTCGGCAGCCGCCCTCTCACGAGACCGTGGAAAAGCGACTGCACTATGTGCACCAAGATGGCAAGCAGGTCTTCAAGTATGCTGTGCGCAAGATGTACGAGGTCTGCAAGGAATTGATGGAGAGAAACGGACTGACGCCCGAAGATATTGACGTGCTCATCCCACACCAGGCCAATGCACGCATCATTAGCGCGGTAGCCCAACGGCTGGGGATCCCCAGAGAGAGAGCCATTATTAACATCGATCGATACGCAAACACGACGGGGGGGACCATTCCCCTAGCCACGCGGGATGCCATCGAGACCGGCAAACTCAAAAGAGGCGACCTGGCACTGATGGCGGCGGTCGGCGCGGGGCTGACGGCGGGGGCGGCGCTATGGCGCTGGGCTTACTAAGTACTACCATTCACAAATACGGTTACGTATTAATCAGCTTGTCGAGGTGTTCGCGGCTCATCAACCGCGGGCGCAATGAATTGCGCCCCTACGTTTAAACGCGAGATGCTCAAGCCTATCAGTAGGGGCGCGATTCATCGCGTCCGCGGTCGTCCACCTTTCGTAACCGTAATTGCGAAATACCGTACTAAGCTAGCCCGTAGCGCGATCGAGGCGGACGCGTACGCCGTGCAGGAATCCGGTGTCTGTGGCCCCGGCTAGATCCTATAGTTGAAGCTGACCAGGATCTGTTGCGGACCCGCGAGAAATCCTCGGCGGCGCTGTATCGATCTTTGGATACAACCAGGAATACCGCAGCCCCGGATGTCTTGTGCCATACCTGGATGGAATGTCCTGTGTCCAGTTGCTCGGGATGGTCAGGCAGAAGGCGAGTAGCCCTACGAGCACGATGCGCTGGAAGGCCAATGCTGCCTGGTCGAGAGGCCCGCGCGGGTGGGGAACTTCCGACACCCCGCCTCCCAGGCGCCCCCGCCGCCTCATGCGCGAACGGATCAGCAACGCAACACCGACCGCTGCCATCAGGATGTTGAGCGTCTGCCCGGTTCCGAGGGCGAGCCGGTGGGTTGGATAGTCGCGAAAGAGGTCGATGAAAATGCGGGGGAAGGCATACCAGAACACGAACCTGGCGGCCATAGCACCAGGCGTTGAATTGGTCTTTCTCGCGCGTAGCAGGAAAAACATCAGCAGCAGGTTCTTGGCGCCGTCGTAAAGTACGACGGGGTGGCGGAACCCGTCGGCATCGGGAAACTTGACCGCCCACCACGCGTCGCTGATACTGCCGACGATCTGCCCGTCGATGAAATTGCCGATCCGGCCAACCCCCATCAGGAACGCCCCAGGAATAACGAGAGCGTCAGCCAGGATCAGGAACGGCGTCCTGTGCAGGCGGGTGAAGAGTGCGGTGCCGGCTGCGACGCCGAGCATCAGACCGTGGGTGGCCATGCCCCCAAGCCAATAGGCGGGAATCAATCCCAGATGCCGACGATAAAACGGCCATTCGTCGAAGGCGACCTCGACGAGGCGGCCGCCGACCAACCCGCCGATCACGATGAACAGGCTCAAGCTCCAGACCTCCCGGAGCGACAGGCCCAGATCCACGTGACCGCGCCTGAGAAAGAGGTGAATCTGCAGGAACCCAAGGGCAAAGCCGAGCCCGTACCACCAGAGGTGCACCCCGCCGACGTCAGCAAGCACCGGGTCGATGTTATGGACGTAAGGTCCGACCATGATGTCCCGTAGCGGCCGTCACTCTTTCAACACAATCGCGCCCACATGTTCAGATGATAGCCCGTTGAGCAGCCCTCGCTGGCCCACAGAAGCTCGTAGCTCGTAGGATCTAGCCCAGCGCCGCGCCGCTCCCTTTTCCTCTCAGCGCATCCCTCGCCCGTCAGATCCGCGGCCTTTTGCTTTGATGCCATCCGGCGGAAGCTCAAAGAAGCCGCTGGTGAGAAAAGCGGGTTAGACCTCACCACTCCAGGAAGTAGTAACCCGGTCGGCTATCCCAGACGTAGCCGGTTTCCGTTCTCGGGAGCGATACGAACGACCACACGCCCGAGGACACGCGGATTTTCTTGATGATCCGCACCCGCTTCAATCCCGCCACTGCCTGTCCTGTCCTTGGTGTCTAAAACGCGAGCGTCACAGACGCCAATATAATAATCTACGAGACAACTGACGTCAGAGAATGAGTTACGGAATCGTGGCTGGGAGGCAGGGATTCGAACCCCGATAAACAGATCCAGAATCTGTCGTGTTACCGTTACACTACCTCCCAGCAGAGGTGCAAAATTAGTATACCGCGCGGTTGAAGACGCGCAGACGCTCGCTTGTGGCAATGGAGGGGAAACCAACGAGGCAGGGTGGCAAAACCTAACCAAGGGCCGAGCCCGTGGTGCAAGGCTGGGCCGTCGTTTGGCCCAGACCCGCGGTCTTTTCCGATCCCTCGCCTGACGAAAAGGACCGACAATACCGCGGCAGGCGCCCGATTTCCGGCCCGCTTCAAACCGACTCCTTCCTCCCCCAACGGCGACGCTTGACACGCCCGCTATGCTTAAGAGGAGGGTGCCGAGCGAGGAGGGTCGGGCTCGAGGAACGGGAAAAATACGAAACAAACCCAATTTCTGATAACTAAATTGAAAACAGCAGCTTACACGCCAACTCCGAAGCGAACAAAAGACAAACATACGGAGCGCGGCGGCCCTGCCCTCAACGACCGGTTTCCCCCGCCTGCGCGTTGCCTGATCACGTCACGGAAGGCGACCAAGGCTGGCCACCACGTGGCCTCGCTGTGTAGCCGCCGACTCGTCTGAAAGATCCGGGCAACCTACTGTTGACATCTTGATGTTTGTAAAATATCATCAAGATGTGCGGACCACGCTCACTCTCGACGACGATATCGTCGCCAAACTCCGTGAGGTTGCCGGGAAAGCGGGTCGGCCCTTCAAACAAGTTGTCAATGAAACCCTGCGTTTGGGTCTCAACGCCAAGCGAACCATGAAGCCTCGCAAGCCGTTTACGGTGCGTACTCGGGATACGGGACTCCGTCGGGGCTTCGAGTTGGACTGTGTGTCGTCACTGCTGGAAGATCTCGAGGGGCCGCCTCGTCGATGAAGCTCGTCGACGCCAATCTTCTTCTCTACGCTTATCATCCGTCGACTGATCATCATAAGGCGGCGAAGGTCTGGTTGGAGGACGCCTTATCGTCGGCTACACCGTTCTTCCTGACTTGGCAGACAATCACCGCGTTCATCCGAATCAGCACATCTTCACGGGTTTTTGAAGCGCCCTTCACGACCCGCGAGTCCGTTGGGATTGTGCAGGAGTGGCTCGCGGTTCCCTGCGTTACGATTCTGGGTCCGGGAGAACGTCATTGGCGGATTTTCGCCGAGTTACTGCAAGATTTCCAATGCCGGGGACAACTGGTAATGGACGCCCATCTGGCGGCGCTGGCGATAGAACATGGCGCGGGCCTGTACACCACGGACAAAGACTTCGGCCGTTTCGACCAAGTCCAAGTCGTGAATCCACTGGCCTGAGCGAACCGCCGGCGGGCGGCGGAACCCTCTCGGGAACTGATGTTGACCCTACTCGTTCTTCGCCATGGGAAGTCGAACTGGGGTGCGTCGTGCGAGAGCGACCACGAGCGTTCTCTCACCACGCGGGGCCGCCGGGACGCGGCTCTCGTAGGAGAGTTTCTGAAGGCCATGGAATTGACCCCTGATTCGGTGATTACCTCGTCCGCCGTCCGCGCCCGAACCTCCGTCGAGATCGCGGTGGAAGCGGGAAGCTGGGACTGCGCGATCCGGGCCAGCAATCGTTTGTACCAGGCGACGCCCGGGCAGGTTCTTGAAGAAGTGCAAGCGGAAACGGCCTCGACAAAAGCTCTGCTCATCGCGGGACACGAACCGACGTGGTCTAGTTTGGTCGGGATCCTCATTGGCGGGGGAGCGGTGAGCTTCCCCACGGCCGCGCTTGCGTGCATCGAGTTTGCGGTCCAGAATTGGTGTGAGGTCGAACCTTCGCGGGGCCTGCTCGCCTGGCTGGTGACGCCCAAGCAACTCCGGTCGTGGTTGGGAGGTCGAGGGAAACTGCCGCCTGTACGGTAGTCGAAAGTGCTGCCTTCCCTGCTACAGTGCAGGCGGGCACAGCATGTTGTGCCCCCAAAAGTCTGCTAGAGGTGGAGCAGGCGCCGAATTCTCAACATCAGATGCAGCCTTCGGAAGGTGAGGAACTCCCGTGCAGCGACGACTCCGAACTGCGGGTTCGCGCTGGCGGGGATCGCAAATCGCAGCACCGCCCAGAAACGGTGGAAGTCTCTCCCCATCTTTTCTGCTAAGGCCGAACGCAGTTGGCGTCGAGCGGTGGAGATTGTCTCATCAAGATCCCGGAAAGCGTCTCGATAGGCCTCCTCAGCGAGGGGTGTTGGTTCGAGGGCCGGCAGATCCTCGGGCGGCTCTGACGGAGGCTGGCCTAGCTTCGCCAACAGGACCAGGAGAATCAAGGTCGACAGAGCTGTGACCACCGATACTAGGGCAAACATCATCTAGATCGAACCGCAAAAAAGAATGTCCGTGGAACGAGAAATCCTACCCACCAATACGTAGAAAGAGACTGTGATAGGGGTCGGACTTCTCTAAAAGGCACTGGCAGGCCCGGCGATAAACCGCGTTCTGGCGAGCGGATTAAGATAACTATTACCCATATTAATCACTAGAGTCAACAATAAAAGGGCAACAAAAACGCTTTTGGGAAAGTTGCTTTTTGTTGTCGTTTGTTTGGGGCCAAGGTTTAAAGCCTGTTGAGCGGACAACCTTTTTGATCGGAATTCTTGCGCTCTTCCATGTGTAATGCGGTGACGTCGCGTAGGAGGGGAGTGTCTGAGTTTGACCATCGGCGGTGTAGGGCGGGCGGGAAACCAGGCCGGGGGCGGGGCCCAGCCTGGAGAGACAAATCGAAACCGAGACACTACGGGAAGACGACAGCAGGTGGGCGGCCGTTGTAAAATGTCACGGTGGGCGAGGAGTAGGCGGGGTTGGAGCAAGCGAATCGGAGCCGCGAGGGAACGTGAGCGGTCAGGGTGCAATATGTCGTTGTGGACAGTTGGCCTGCCACTAGCGTTCCAGGCTCGGTCTCTTGCTTTTCGCACACCCTCGCAACGAGCGAATCAGAGCCGCAGGCGGAAGCCTGCGGTCAAGGCTGCAATTCACCATGAGCAATTCAGAGCCGCGAACGCCAGTGAGCGGTCGGGGGCAATATGTCGTTGCGGACAGTTGGCCTGTCACTAGCGTTCCAGGCTCGGTTGCCTGCTATTGCGGACCCGCGCGACAAACGAGACAGAGCCGCGAACGTAAGGGCGCGGGATCAGAGACTCCGACCGTTGCGTAGCGTCCCCGCGACTTCCGGTAAGAATGTAGCTCGGCGGGTGCTGACGATCGCGGCACGGTAAGTCCGACGGCTAAGCAGTGTCAATGATAAACGAGGATCTCTCATGAAACAGAAAAGTCTCTCAAACGCCAAGGCAGTGCAGATGATGGAGGGCATTGTCCGCAAGACGCTGACGTATAACGACGGGGCGATGCTCTGCCACATTGAGATGAAGCAGGGGGCCAAGATCCCGCTGCACCATCACGAACCGGTACAAATCGGCATGTGTCTGTCCGGGAAAGTTCGTTTCATCGGGGAGACCCCCGAGGATGAGTTCATTGCGGCGGCCGGCGACGGTTATGTGATGGACTCGAACAAGCCTCACGGCGCCGTGGCGCTCGAGGACTCGGCTGTCGTCGAGGTGTTTACCCCCTCGCGGCCCGAGTACGCGGACTTTTAGGCGTCGCTTGAGCCTCTCGCCTGCTGCTCCGAAGGCGCGCCGCCGGGAGAGTTGCATGGAGCGCCGCGAGGGCTGTTTCGCGGGGTCGCGGGCGAGCTGTCCGCGATTCAGCTTTCTCGTGTTCGCCACGTGTGGACTTGCCGCGGGTAGCGAACCTGTAAAGATACTTATTCTACGGGCCGCAAGCAAGTCAAAGAGATTCCACGTCGTCATTCGTCTCTCGCCGCTGACTCTCGACCGAATCCGGAATTCTCTCCAGCGGCAGTACTGCTATCCGGATGGGCGGAGCCGCCATGGGTCACAAGATCGGTCTGTCGGCTCTTGTCTGATAACTTTTGATGGAGCCTAACAGCCCGTGGTAGAAGGGAAGGTCGCGAAAAATCGGGTACGGCCAGCCAATTCGCTTCAGGTTAAGTGCTTTGTTTCTACGGCTATGATGGGGGGCGAATTGGTGGCAGTCGCCGATTTTTCGCTCCTGTGCGACTTTTGCCACGGGCTGCTAAGGTATCATTTCGCAAATACGGTTACGGAAGGTGGCCGACTGCGGACGCGATGAATCGCGCCCCTACTATTGATGTTCGCGAAATACAGTGTAGGGGCGCAGCGTGCTGCGCCCGCTCTGGCAAGGCATTTGCTGTGTCCGAAAACAACACTATATTCTGCGGGTATCAATAATGGGCTTGAGCATCTCGCGCCGCAATATTGAACTAAGGTATCGAACATGGCAACAGACAAGCAAATCAAGGTCGCAATCGCTGGGGTCGGGAATTGCTGCCAAGCCCTTGTTGAAGGGCTTGAGTACTATAGGCAGAATCCTGAAGACACCCGAGGGCTGATGAACGTCGATATCGGCGGGTATAAGGTGACCGATGTCGTTCCGGTGGCGGCGTTTGACATCAATGCGGCGAAGGTCGGGAAAGACCTGAATGAAGCGATCTTCGCCGAACCGAACATGGCTTACCGATATGGTCTGGAACTCGAACCGTCGGGAGTGACCGTCCAAATGGGACCTGTACTTGACGGCAACCCCCCCAACCTAGGAGTTGCAGCGTCTTCGGCCGAACCGAGCAACGTCGCCGAAGCCCTGAGCAGCTCCGGGGCCGAGATGCTATTGAACTTCATCCCCACGGAGTCGCATGACGCCGCTCGGTTCTATGCGGATGCCTCGATCAAGGAATCCAAGATCGGCTTCCTCAACGGCATGCCCACGCTGATCGTCTGCGATCCCGCCTATCAGAAGGCTGCTGTCGAAAGTGGAGTGCCGATTATCGGTGATGACGTCAAGAGCCAGTTGGGGGCAACGGCCATCCACCGCGCGCTGGCGACCTTATTCGACACGCGCGGCGTTCACATGCCCGAGACCTATCAGCTCAACTATGGCGGCAACACTGATTTCGCCAATCTGCAGGCCCGCGGCAAGAGCAAGCTGAAGACCAAGGAGGAATCCGTCACCAGCCTGATGCCTTATCCTGTGAACATGTCGACGGGATTTAGCTACTTGCCGCTTATGAAAGATCGAAAGACTGCGATTTTCTGGATCAAGGGCGGCAACTTCGGCAACGCGCCGCTGCACTTCGAAGGGAAGCTGGAGGTGGAAGACAGCGCTAACTTCGCCGGCGTAATCGTCGACATGGTCCGCTATACCCGGATCGCTCTCGACCGCGGTGTCTCGGGCGTGTTGGATTCGGCTTGTTCCTTCTTGACCAAACACCCGCCCGAGCAGATCCGCGATATGGACGCCTGGCAGCGCCTCAAAGAGTTCGTCGCCGGCTCCCGGGAGAGATGAGCGCCGTGCGCGTCCCCTCAATCGTGGCGTTTGGAGAGTCTTCTTGTCGCGCGGACGGTCTTCGGATCCCGCCGCGCGTTCGGATCCCGCCCGTAAGAGGGGAAATAGTTTCGTAGGGACGGTCCAAAGAGGCAAACACGATGGCAGACGTAAGAATGGGAGTTCTCGGTTGCGGCAGCATTGCCCAGATCGCCCATCTTCCGGCAATCTCCCGCAACGATCAGGCCAAGTTGGCTGCTGTGTGCGACACGAGCGCCGAGAGGGCCGAGGAATCCGCCGCTAAGTGGGGCGCGGAAAGCCGCTTCACCGACTACCGGGAGATGTATGAGAAGGCCAACCTCGATGCCGTCGTGATCGCCACGCCGAACTACGCTCACCGCAACCAAGCCATTGCCGCGGCTCAGGCCGGGATCAACGTGGTCGTCGAGAAACCCCTGGCCGTGACGAACGTCGAGGCCTGGGACATCGTCAACGAGTGCAACAAGGCCGGGGTGAAGCTCATGGTGGGCTGCGACCGGCGATTCTGGACGCATAATCAGTGGGCTCGGGAACTGATCGAAGCCGGCGTCATCGGCAAGGTGCTGATGAGCCGGTCGTGCCTGCACGAGCACTGGTTCAACTATCAGAACCACGTTGCCGTCACCGACTTCCGGCTCGACGTGAAGCTTGCCGGCGGCGCGGCGATCAACGATACCGGGGCGCACGCCATCGACTTGCTGACTTGGCTCAACGGAAGCAAGGTCAAGCGAGTGATTGGAGTGGCCAAACGGATGGTCATGCCGGACGAGTATACGCACTGCGACGACACGGCCTTGGCCATGGTGGAGTTCGAAAACGGCGCTTTCGGCACCATTAGCTGCAACCGTTTTTCGCACGCCGTCAACCAAACCACGGAATTATGCGGCACCGACGGCACGATCTTTACCGCCACGGACGCGACGAATCCCTTCCAGAGCTGGCCGATGGCTGTTTACACCAATAAAGAATTCACCGAAGAGACGCTTCCCCCCGTCTTGAAAAACTTTCGCTGGCCGGAGTTATTTTGGGTGGAAGACAGGATCGAGCCTACGGTTCGGAAACGCTGGGTTCCCATCTGTCCTCCGCGTCACCCCAGCAACTACGAGCGCATGACGGCCCATTTTCTCGACTGCATCATTAACGACAAGCCTCCGCTGGTTAGCGGCGAAGATGGAGCCCGCGCTATCGAGGTGATGTGCGGCGCCATCAAGAGCATGGAAACGGGCGCCTGGGTCGACCTCCCGCTGAAGGAGGAAGTCGTACCTCCGGGTTATGATCCCCCTCGGGCCGAAGCGTAGTTACTTTCCGGCGCAAAATACGCGTAGCGCTCGGGGCGGGGACTGTCACCAATTTCGCGCCTTCAAAGAATCAACAACTTACGGGCGCATTCGGACGCGAAATTGGCTGACTGTACCCAGCCACTACGCAGTTTCTTCTTTTTGCGCCGGAAAGTCGTTAGCGACCGGCGACAGGCCTTTTGGGTCCTACTCCGTCACAATAAGAGAAGATGCCGGTTCGCCTCGTCACCCTGGGCCACGTTTTGTGCGAGACGATCGTCTTCGCCGACGGTCGGCGCGAAGGGCCTGTGCTGGGGGGGCCGACGGCCTATGCCGGAACGGTGACGGCCCGGCTCGGCGTGCCGACGGGCGTCGTGACCAAGTTTGGACCGGATGCGCCCGAAACTCTGCTCGACCCCCTCCGCGATGCCGGAGTTGACATCGAGGGCGTCGATACGAAACTGGGAATTACCACGACGAATGATCTCGTCTACGCCGCGGGCGGCACGAAGCAGCTGAAGTTCCTCAAGCAAGCCGGCTCTGTGATTCCCGCGGATATTCCGGACGCCTACCTCCAAGCAGCCGTGTTTCACGCCGGCCCCTTGGACTACGAGGTTCCCCTCGAGACCGTGCAGGCCCTGGCGCGTCTTGGAGGCCAAGTCAGCCTCGACCTGGGCGGGTACGGCGGAGCTCACGTCCGCCGGGATACCTACGAGCAAAAGAAGCTCTCCCGGTCGTCACTCGAGGAATTGATCGCTTGTGCGCAGGTCGCCAAGGCCAGCGACGAGGACGCCCGCCTGCTGTTTGGGGACGAAAATCTTTCCGAACAACAAAGCGCACAGCGTTTGGTCGATTGGGGCGCCGGAGTTGGGATCATCACGCTGGGGGCGCGCGGCAGTTTGGTTTTCACCAAGGACGCAAAGTATGCCGTGCCCGCCATTCCCGGTAATGCCCTGGATATCACCGGCGGAGGCGACTCCTATATGGGAGGATTTCTGACCGAGTATATGCGCACGGGGGATCCCTGGCGGGCGGGGGTGTTCGCTTCGGCCGTCGCTTTGTGTGTGATCGAGAGAACCGGGGGAGTTCGCGCGGAGCGAATGCCGACGGCCGAAGAGGCGCGAACCAGAATTCCGCCGGATGTGAAACCCCGGCGGCTATGAGAGGGGGGGGCCCGGGGATCGTGGGTAGGACGAACGATCTTGTTTCGTCGCTTTCGCCTCTCGGGAAACGGGCCATCGATTGTCTTCGCCAGGGAGTTAAACGTTTGGCCCGCCTTTCTCACCACGTGGCGAGGCGAAGTGCGTGAGAAGTCCGTCAGTACAAGGCGCGCGCCGCTCGGCGCGCGGAGGTGTACTTGAATAGTACATTGAGCACGGTGAGCAAGCGCAACGTAGTAATGGCGGGCTTATCGCGTGCTTCGACCGTCAGGTGGTGAGAAAGGCGGGCTAGACCTATGTCGAATTACCTCAGTGATTTGAGACCCGACTTCGCGCCCTTCGAGATTGACTGCGGGAGGATTGGCGCCTACCAATACGAGGGGAACCTGAAGACGGAGTTGAGCGACGGGCGAACCGACGTCTCGACCGCCCGTGATTTGTTGGAAGACATGCTCATAGTCCGCGAGATGGAGGAGATGATCGTCAAGCTGCGCTCGGGAGCCTACGAACCACTGCGCACTTTCGATTACCGCGGGCCTACGCACGTCTCTATCGGGCAAGAAGGCAGCTCGATCGGCGCGTGCAGCGCGCTCGAAATCGAGGATTACATCACCAGCACGCACCGAGGGCATGGCGACAGCCTGGGCCGTGGCTCGCAAACTCTGCGGCGCATGACGGAGGCGCAACTGCGCGGCCGACTTCCCCAATCGCAGGCTTCTTCTCGGGAAGAGCTTTTAGAGGAAGCTCTCGAAGACCATCTCTACCGCACCATCGCCGAGCTCTTTGGCAAGGAAGACGGATACTGCCGGGGCCGCGGCGGCAGCATGCACATTGCCGACTACCGTGTCGGACACCTCGGGGCGAACGCCCTAGTGGGCGGGAACGTTCCCATTGCCACGGGCGCCTCTTTGGGGGTCCGCTACCTGCGCAAGCCTAGTGTCGTCTGTTGCTTCGCGGGTGATGGAGCCTACGCCAACGGCGTGACCCTAGAGTCGCTGAACTTCGCCGCGCAAGCCCAGTTCGTGAACGAGATTTCAGACGACTACCGATTTGGGCTGCCGATCATCTTCTTGATCATGAACAACCATTACTGCATGAGCGGCCGAGCGGAAAAAGAGGTGGCCGGCATCACGCACCTGGCGCGCCGGGCGGCTGGTTTTTCCGACGACAACATGCACGCCGAAATCGTCAACGGGATGGACGTCCTCGCGGTTCGTGAAGCCGTACTGCGGGCCCGGCAGGGCTGCCGGGAGGGGAAGGGGCCGTATCTGATCGAGCTGAACACCTATCGCTATTGGGGACACTCGCTCAGTGATCCGCGCAACGAGTATCGAACCCGGGAGGAAGAGGCGGCGTGGAAAGAGGCTGATCCCATCGCTGCCTTGAAAAGCCAAATCATCGAATGCGGCGTCCTGGACGCCGACGGGGTGGCCGGCCTCGAGGCCAAAGTGCGTGAGCGCAATGCGACGGTCGCCGGCCGCGCCGCCGAGAGCCCCGATCCCGATCCGCGTGACGTGATCAAGTATGTCTTTACGGACACCGTGTCCGACGTTGTGCCCGAGCAGTTCCGAGCCGGCGAGATCGCACGGGATGCTCTCGGCATCAGCAGAACCGACGGAGAGTTAACCTACCGCGACGCGATCAAGGAGGCCATGGCGGGTGAAATGGCGCGGGACTCTCGGGTGATCTTCTACGGCGAAGACGTGGCTGACTACGGAGGAGCGTTCAAGGTAACCAAGGGCCTGCTCGAAGCCTTTGGTCGGCAGCGAGTCTTCAATGCCCCGATTTCCGAGGCGGCGATCTGCGGGACTGCGGTGGGCGTTGCCATGGTCGGTCTGCGCCCGGTCGTCGAGCTGATGTACATGGACTTTGCGCTGATGGCTTCCGATCAGATCTCGAACCAGGCGGCGAAGTGGCACTACATGTCAGGCGGCCAGGTGGAAGTACCCTTGGTGATCCGAGCCTCGGTGGGCGGCGGGAAAGGCTACGGAGGGCAGCACTCGCAGACTCTCGAATCGCTGTTCGCCAACATACCGGGAATGTACATCGTTTATCCGACGACGCCCTCGGATGCGAAAGGGTTGCTCGCCTCGTCCATCCGCGACAACAACCCGATCATGTATCTGGAATCGCAACTGCTCTACGGCATCAAAGGCGCTGTCCCGGAAGGAGAACATCTGGTTCCTCTTGGCGTCTCAGACATCAAGCGTCCGGGGAATGACATCACCGTCGTCGCCTGGGGGCCGGCTGTTCACGACTCCCTCGACGCCGCCCAGCAACTTGACCGGAAACTCGGCGTAAGCGCGGAAGTCATCGACCTGCGATGCCTGGTGCCGCTCGATATCGAAACCGTTTTGCAGTCGGTCCGAAAGACGGGCCGCTGTGTTGTCGTCAGCCAGTGCGTCAGCTTCGGCAGCTTTACCGGGGAAATCGCCTCGACCGTCGAGGAGAAGATTTTCGACTACCTGGACGCTCCGGTGCTGCGCGTGGGCGCGAAAAACGGTATTGCGCCTCAGTCGCACGTTCTCGAAGCGGCGTTTCTCCCCAAGGCGGATGACATCGTGACCGCCGCTCGAAGCATCCTGTGAGGTTCGGTAAGAAATGATCCAGGCCATCGTCATGCCTAAGTTCGGGCAAACGGTCGAGGAGAGTAGCATTCAGCGGTGGCTCAAGCAAGAAGGAGATTCGGTCTCGAACGGCGAGATCCTGTTCGAAATCGAGACCGACAAGGCGGTCTTGGAAGTGCCCAGCTTTTCCGAGGGCACTTTGCTGAAGATCCTGGTTCCCGAGGGATCGACTGTTCCCGTCTTAACCACGGTCGCTTACGTCGGTGACCCGGGAGAGAAGATCCCCGAGCCCGAAGCGCCGCCACCGGCTGCCCGACAGGGCAGGGAAGTCGCGACTGCTGAATCGAGTGCCGCAGCCGCCCCGCGGTCCGAACCACCGACAACTCGGCGCGAGGCTCGACTCCCGGTGGAGCGAACGCACTCAGCGAGAGAAGAACTAACAGCCGCGCAGCCTGCACAGGCGGGCCCGGCGCGCTTCAAGATCAGTCCGCGGGCGGCAAAGCTGGCTCGCCAAAGCGCCATCGATCCGACTCCGATCCAGGGGACCGGCCCCGGCGGCCGCGTCGTCGAGAAAGACGTGACGGCGCACCTCGAGGCCAGCGGCTACAGCCGAATCAGGATTGCCCCGGCGGCGAAGCGGCTCGCGGTTCAGGAAAGCGTAGACATTCTCCTACTCGACGGGGCCGGAGATGCGGGCCGCATCCGAGTGAGCGACGTCGAGAGGGCGATCGCCGAGAAGCCGAAGCCCATGAGCCGGATGAGACGGACCATCGCCCGGCGAATGACCGAAAGCTTCACGACGACGCCTCACTTTTATGTCACCGTCGCTGTCGAGATGACGGAGTTGGTTTCTTTGGCATCCGAGCTGAAAGCCCAGGGCGCCACGTACAAGATCAACGACTTCCTACTGAAAGCAGTTGCGTTGGCCTTGCTTGAGTTCCCCGCTTTAAACAGTACGACCGACGGAAAACAAGTCCGCTGGCACGGCCGGGTTCATCTAGGGTTGGCGGTGGCGCTCGAAGATGGACTCGTGGTCCCCGTGATCCGCGACGCGGACCGGCTGAGCCTGGCGGCTCTCCACCGCCGTGCGGCTGAGCTTGCCGCCAAAGCCCGCTCCGGCAAGTTGGGGCCGGGGGAACTCGGGGGAAGCACCTTCACGATCTCCAATATGGGGATGCTGGACGTCGAGAATTTCACGGCGATTATCAATCCGGGCGAAAGCGCCATTCTGGCTGTTTCAAGCGTTGTCAAGCAGCCCGTAGTCCGCGACGATCAAGTCGTGGTTCGATCCATCATGAAGATGACCGTCTCGGCCGACCACCGCATCGTGGACGGCGCCCTGGCCGCTCAATTCGCCAACGCGATTAAGGATAAGTTAGAAGACGTGTCCCTCTGGAGAAGCTTGCTGTAAGTGTTGCCGGGGCAAGGCCGGGGGATGTAGGGGCGCGATTCATCGCGCCCGCTTGCCGACATACTGTACGCTGGGCGATGTGCGCGGACTGTTGCCGCGAGCCCGGGAGAACAGGAGAACAGAGGGATACTCACCGCCAAGACCTCTCGCTAGCGCTGCAAGAAACAGCTAAAGTCCCGTAGCGCAGCTCTAGGCGCCGTTTGCCGCCATTGTTTGTGCAATCAGTCCAACACGCAAATTGCGGCAATAAAAAGCCGCGGATCTGGCGGGCGGCCAGGAGAGAGCAAAGGGAAAATGTAATCCCGCCCGCCTAGATCGTGCTACAGGCTGCGGCAGGCGACAGCGAGCGGTCGTCCGTTGGGCGGCGGCGCGTTTGTCGAGCGATTGGAGAGAACGTTCAGGCGCAAACTGAACCCGGGAAAGTCGGGGACGGAAAGTCGGGAAAGTCGGGGACGGAAAGTCGGGAAAGTCGGGGACAGGCTACGACTTTCCCCGCTCCATTACTGCGAGCACGGGCCTGCCGACCATGCCGGGGATCAACTCGTTTAGCACAGCCACGAACCGGTTGACGACGGCGACATATGACGCGGCCGGCAACATGACCATCGACCCGGTGGGCAGCGCGATAACCTACGACGCCGAGAACCGCATGATGGGCTACACCGGGAAACCGGGGACACTTTCCTATTACGGTGGCAGGGCATGTTCATCGCCCACGGAGACACTTGACACACACGGTATCCTCAGGGTGGGAGGAACCCAACGACCCGGCATCGCGCTCGACGAACAACAAAAAAACGAAACAAACCAAATTTCTCACAACCCACTTGTAATCAACTGGTTGGCGGGTCCTTTTCTCAGCTGTCGGGATGCAGCAGTTGGTCACGCAACTTCGCACCTGAGCCATGAGCTTGGGCATCACGCAGGCGGTAATACGAGCGCCGGTTGGCGTCCCCCAGGAAGGCCGCGACTGTCGGGCCTTAGCAAAAAGTCGTAGCTTGTCCCGACTTTTCCGGGCATCTCACGGGGAATAAAGAGCTTAGTGAAGAGTAGGCCGTGGAAGCGTCGCGATTAAGGGGGGGGCGAGGATGTCCGGAACTCCGTTGAAACCAGCGGCACTCCGGGACCTCTAGTCTACGCCGCCTGGGCTTGAGCGGCAGGCGGTCGAGGCCGAAGCTTGCCGAGCGCGGCCACCAGCTTGGGCAGATCACGATACCCTTTGACCCGCCGGAAGTTGCCTTCCGCCGCCGTCTATCTGGTATCTTTTCTTCACAGCGACTCTCCTTTCTAAAAACAAACATCACTCCGAGGCTACTCCAGCCTCGGTCGGAGAGTCGCTGCTTTCTACGGTTTAACGGACATCCTCCTGTTCTCCACCAGCTACTTTGCGGCGCAAAAAGGAGAAACTGCGTGGTGGCCGGCTACAGTCAGCCAATTTCGCGTCCGAATGCGCCCGTAAGTTGTTGATTCTTTGAAGGCGCGAAATTGGCTACAGTCCCCGCCCCGAGCGCTACGCGTATTTCGCGCCGGAAAGTAGCTAGAACTGTTTACAATAACGACTAGCCCGCTTTTCTCACCACGTGGCGAGGCGAAGTGCGTAAGAAGCCCGTCAGTACAAGACGCGCGCCGCTCGGCAACCTCGGGCACAGCATGCCGTGCCCCTACATTCTTGAATCCTGTGTTGAGCACGGTGAGCAAGCGCAACGCAGTAATGGCGGGCTTATTGCGTGCTTCGACCGTCAGGTGGTGAGAAAGCGGGCTAGTAAGACGAACATGATGTTCAACCAGTGTAGGTGACCGAGGGAAGAGCTGATGGATTTGCCGTGGCACTGACTCGCGCCCTCCGCTGGGTTAAAGGAGCGATCACACAGTGGCGACCGCCGAATTCGACAAGCCCGCGGGACGGATGCCGCTCACTACGGGTCCGATAACAGCCTTCCCTGATACCGGCATGCCGGAGGCGGAGGTCATCGCGGCGGTCCGCGCCCTGGCCGGGCAGAATCCATACGAAATCCAGCAGGACTTCGGCAACTCGTACTCCGGCATTCCGCACCCCGTAACCCACCAGCTCGACGAGATGATGCGCGGCACCTACTTCGTCGAGTGGGCGGCGGAGCAGCAACCCGGAACCCTGGCGATCGAGCGCGAGGCCGTGCGCATGATGGCGTCGCTGCTCGGGCGTCCGGCCGCCGCCGGGTTTGTCACCACTGGCGGCACGGAGTCCAACCTCGCCTCGATGCGACTGGCTCGGAACCGCGGCGGGCAGGCGGAGCCTGAGATCATTGCGCCGGTGTCGATGCATTTCAGCTTCCGGCTTGGTTCGGAGCTGATGGGCATCCGCGTCGTCGAGGTCGATGTCGACGACGATACCTATCAACCTCGCATCGAAGATGTCGAGAAGGCGATCACGCCGCGCACGGTCGGGCTGGTTTGTTCCGCCCCGGGCGGCAGCTTCGGCGTGGTTGACCCGGTCGAGGCCTTCGCCGATCTCGCCTACCGCAAGGGGCTGTGGCTGCACGTCGACGCCGCCTTCGGCGGGTTCATTCTTCCCTTCATGCGCGACCTCGGCCATCCGGTCGAGCCGTTCGATTTTTCGCTGCCCGGCGTGTCTTCGATGATGACCGACGGCCACAAGCTCGGCTTGATGCCGATCGCGACCGGGTTCTTTCTGGTGCGCGAGCCCGACATGTTCGAGGCGATCCCCACCGATGTGACCTTCATCCACACGACGTCGTCCACGAAGCCGGGCAGCCGAGCCGCATCCGCGTGGGCGGTCATGAAGCACCTTGGGCGGGAGGGCTACCAGCGCTCGACGGCCCATGTCCTGGAGCTTGCCAAAACGATAGCCGGCGGCGTGACCGAGATCCCGGGCATCGACCTGATCGTTCCACCCTTTATCTCGATCGTGGCGTTCACCTCGAAGACGGTCGACCTCTCCGATGTCCATCAGCTGCTGGCCGAGGACGGCTGGGGCCAAAGCTACGGCGTGCATCGCGACAGGCCGTACATCCGCCTGTCGATCCATCCTTCGCGCCACATGGAGCACGCCCAGGGGTTCGTCCGCGCCTTTGCCGAGGCCACGACAAAGGCGCGCCGCCGCTAAGGTACCGCGCGCGTTTCGCGACATGTGTCTGAATGACTAGTGTCATATCGCACTTTCCTTGTCGCCATGGTTCAGGGTAGAATTTTCTCCTTCAAGGTCACCACGGGAGGAGGGCCAGATGAGGAAGTTCAAAGTCAGGCTCGAGCAACAGGAAAGAGACAGCTTGGTGGCGATCACGCAAAAGGGTAATCACCCATCCCGGAAAGTGCTGCATGCTCTGATTCTTCTCCACTGTGACCAGGGCCAGTTCCAGGACCGCTGCCTGAGAAATGAGGATGTCGCAGCCGTCCTGAAGATCAGTAGGCGCAAGATTGACGGAGTCAAGAAACGTTTCGTGGAGGAAGGTCTCGACGTGGCGTTGCAGGGGCGCAAGGGACAACATGACACTAGTGCTTCTCACGCTTCGTTGCAGTAGACAACCCAGGTAGCTTATCTCAACGGGTTAGCAGCACGAAGAGGATCGCGTGTCAGTGGAACACGCTTCTCATAAAAGTGCTCCTCAGGATACATCGCCAAATACGGGCAGGGTTGATCCACTAGCCGGCCAGCCGAGGTCGATCTGCCGAGCTTCCGGCAGATGATCGAAGCTTCGAAGCGAAGCCTCCCAAAGTGGCTCAGGGTATCTGATGGCGGAAGAATTCGCGAACCGCACCGCCCTTGCAGGCAACGCGCCGGCTAGTCCCCGGTCTCATCCCGGGAGCACCTTCAGCTCGGCCTGGAGCCGCCGCGGTTCGCTTCCGAAGGATTTTCAAGATGTTGGCTAGCCTAGACCAACTGAGAGAGGGAGCTACAACGAACAGTCTAGTACGTGTTTATTCAGGTATGGTACCAATATGGCTGGTGCTCAGTCAAGCGGGCGGCTATATATGGTGTGGTGTAGGTTCAGGAACTTGATCGTGGCTGTCCGGAAGTCCGGTCCGGCGGGGTTAGCCTTATCCAGACCGTGTCCGGCGTTGTCGACCAGATGGTTTTCCATGGAGACGCCAAACGACCTGAGCTTCGTAATGAGCGCCTCGGCTTGCGCCACCCCGACGACGTCGTCTTGTTTGCCGTGGTAGGTGAAGACAGCGGGATCACCACGGGAGGCGTAAGTAATCGGGGACGCTTCTTTTAGGCGCTCGTCGCTCACCAGGCTGAACGGGTCTCCCTCTTTGAGACCGAAGAACTGCCGAACCAACGGATGCTCATTCTCTCTCGTGAGAGAGGCGATCCCGTAGTAGTTAACGATCGCGGAAACTCGCGTCGACTTCCGCTGGACGGGGTCGTCCGAGTCGAGGTCCCTACGGTCGTCGTGAAGCCCGATCCACAAGGCCAAATGTGCACCGGCGGATTCACCCATCACCGCCATGCGGTCCGGATCGATGTGCCAAGAGGACGCCTTGTGGCGCACAAACTGTATGGCGCGAGTAACGTCGTCCAACTGAGCCGGGTGGGGAGCTTGCTGTGAAAGGCGATAGTTAATCGAAATCAGCGAGATGCCGGCGTCAAAGAGTCCCTTTTCGAGAAACTCGGGGACGTCCTTTTTGTCCCCCTCCCTCCAGCCGTCTCCGTGAATGTAGATCACCGCGGGAGCCAGGCTGCCCCAGTCCCAGAGGTAAGCATCCATGGCGATCAGATGGCCGCCGGCTTGACTGTAGATAACGTCCTGCAGGAGACGGAGCTGTTGGGCCTGGGCGGGAAGCGCCAGGAAAACAAGAATCAGCGGCCAGCCTAGTTTCCTCATGTGATCCCCTCCCGAAGCCGCCTGGGTCCGACGAGGCAGCCTAGGCGCCGAAGCGCTTCCCCGTGCTCGGCTAGAAAACTCCCGCCCTCAAGTAGGCGATGATCGCGGCTACCTCTTCGGGCAAGTAGAAATCCCCGTAGTCGTCCGGCATGGACGAACGCTCTTGGGTTTCGACGCTGCGGATCTCATCCCGGTAAAACGTTCGCAGCGGAGACGGGATGCTCGCCGCGTCGTAGATACGAATCAGCTCGTCCGTCCGCTCCTTGGTGACGCCGGCGATACGTTCGCCTTCGCTCGTGGTGATAACGGTTTGCTCGAAGCCCTCGGCGATGGCGCCGTTGGGTTCGAGAATATGCCGGCGAAGCTGCTCTTCGGATTGACTCTTCACAACGAGCGCCAGATTCGGTCCGACGGCCGTGCCGTTGCCCTCGAGTTGGTGACACAGCGAACAACGCTTCTCATTCGTCAGATCGAAGAAAAGCGAGCGGCCCCTTCGCGCCTGCTCGGACAGTAAATCGTTCGGGCGAGCGGTTGATTCAAACTCGACTGCGGTCGAAGTCCCTGGCTTCACGGATCCCAGGCTGATCACGTAGGCCACGATCGACCAGATATCTTCCGGGTAGAGGTTCTCCTGAAAGGGAGGCATCGAGGTGCCGGGCCTGCCTCCGCCGACGGTCTCGAAAAGTTCTTGGGGATCCCACACTCGATCGCTCAGGGCCGGACCGAGACCCGAGCGGCCTTCAGCGCCGTGGCAGTAGCCGACCGAGCAGTAGCGAGCAAAAACCCGGTTGCCCTTGGCGATGACCACGCCGTCTGTCAACTCGAGCGTCGAGCCGCGGGCAAACGGCACCGCCCAACCGATCAGCAGCGCGGCTAAAACGAGGTGGCGCAGACACGTACCAACCGACGTCGCGGTGGAGACTGATGGAGCGTACCTGGACCTGCGGCCCACCCAAAGGGATGAAAACCGGTGGGTTTTCGACAGAGCGACTCGAGTCCCGCAAGCCGAGCGGCGGGCAAGCGTGGCCAAACTCTCCTCACGCATTACACCGGCTGTCTGCGTTGCGGCCGGCCGCGGTCGAGGAGAATGTATACCCTGCATCATCATTATCGTTGTTATCGTTACTCAAAGTCAGCCAGGGCGAACACAAAAAGCGTGGAACCGCCGCGGAAGTCTTTCGCCTCCGGCCACAATTGGGGGAAGGCGAGGGCTACCGCCGATCCCCAGCCGCTGGGTGTGGCGATATACTGCTTGCCGTCCACCGCATAGGAGATGGGAGACCCGCGGTGGCCGGAGCCGGTACGAAATGACCACAGCATCTTGCCTGTCTCATCGTCCAGGGCGAAAAAGCGTCCTTCCGGATCACCGGTGAAAACCAGGCGTCCGGCCGTCGCCAACTGCGAGGCGAGCAGCGGATATTTCGAACGGTAAATCCAGCGCCGCTTTCCCGAAATAGGCTCGTAAGCTGCCAGGTGGCCGCCGGCCTCCCCTTTGGGTGGCTTCTGAAACGTAAAGACGCCGCCGAAAAAAGGCATCCCTTCACGAGGCTTTTCTTCCACCACGGTCAGCATTTGGCACCACTCAATACCGGTCGAATAGAACCAGCCGGTCTGGGGACTGTAAGCGCCGTGATTCCACTGGCGGCCTCCTCCGATCGCCGGACAAACAACGGTCGGCTTTCCGACCTGGGGATCAAGGCGGCCGATCAGATTGCCCTTCTCGTCGATACGCTCGATCCAATTGATGTTCTCGACGAGCGGCCAAGCGTTGATGAATTCGCCGCTGGTGCGGTCGATCACCCAGGTAATTCCCCCTTTGTTTGGGTTGATCAGCAGCTTCCGCTCGCGCCCCTTGTAAGGTAGATCGACCAGGACGGCCTCGTAAGCCGAATCAAAGTCCCAGACGTCATGGGGAATCTCCTGGTAGTGCCATTGCAATTCCCCCGTGTCGGGATCGAGGGCGATCACGGATTCCGTGTAAAGATTCGTCCCCTCTCGATCCCCGCCGTAAAAGTCGGCCGCGGGGTTGCCGACGCCCCAGTAAAGCAGGTCAAGCTGCGGATCATAGGAACCGGTCAGCCAGGTGGAACCGCCGCCTGACTTCCAACTGTCGCCTGCCCAGGTTTCATGGCCCGGCTCGCCCGGTCCGGGGATGGTCCAGAAGCGCCACGCCTGGCGCCCGGTCTTGGCGTCGAACGCCGTCAGGTAGCCGCGGTGCGCCATGTCGCCGCCCGTCACGCCTGTGATGACCTTGTCTTTGACCACCAACGGCGCGCCGTTCGTGCTGCAGCCGCACTGTTTGGCGTCCTCGATCTCCACATTCCAGACTTCGCGGCCTGTTTGGGCGTCCAGGGCAACCAGGTGGTTGTCCATCGTGCCCATGAAGACCAGGCCGTGGCCAAGGGCGACTCCGCGATTCCAACTGCCGAACAGCCCGGGGAACTTCTTGGCCCGCGGGTAGTAGTAGTGCCAAATCTCCTCGCCCGTCGCCGCATCGAGGGCAAATACGCGATTCCAGGAGCTGGTGATATACATCACCCCGTCGGCCACGAGCGGGGTACACTGCAAGCCGCCATCGTCAACCCCGGTTTCAAAGGCCCAGACAGGGACCAGCTTTTTGACGTTCTCGCGGTTGATTTCCTCGAGCGGGCTGTAGCGCCACGACCGATAGTCGCGCCCGTAGCTGAGCCAGTTATGCGGCTCCCGGTCGGCGTTGCGAATCCTTTCCGTGGTGACCTCGCCGGCGAAAAGAAAAGCGGCGAAGGCGGCGAAACAAACGACGGAGCGAAAGCATGTCGCCATCAATCGTTGACTCCTAGAACGAACTTTCCTTGGCCCGGGGTTATCGGGAATGGCACAATCGCGAGAGTCACTGTGGGATCGAAAGACGCCCCGATCACGTCAACACACATTGTAGGAGATTCCCTCGGCTGTCGGGACGGCTCCGCGAGCTACAATGAGAAAGTGCCGCAAACCCTTGTGGGAAAAGACCTTGCCGATCTTGCCGGTATCCTAGCCCGTCATGGCCAGCCCGCCTACCGAGCCCGCCAACTCTACGAGGGCCTCTATCGCACCAAAGTCACTGACCTTCAAGCGATCAGGACTTTGCCGGCGGCTCTGCGCGGAACACTGTCGACCGAGTTCCCGGCGGGCTTGCCCCAAGTTGCCCGGCGATTCGCTTCTATCGATCGAACCGTGCGCTATCTTCTCAAGCTCTCTGACGGCAAGACCATCGAGACCGTCTTCATCCCCGAGCCGAAGCGCGACACGCTATGCATTTCTTCGCAGGTTGGTTGCGCGGTTGACTGCAAGTTCTGCCTCACGGCTCTGATGGGCTTGGAGCGCAACCTATCAGCCGGAGAAATTGTCGGTCAGGTATTATTGCTGCTCCGCCGGCACCGACTGGAACCCCGAAAACGCCCGCTGAACGTCGTTGTGATGGGGATGGGCGAGCCGCTGTTGAACTTGCGGGAGCTCATCAAGGCGACCCAATTACTCTCGGACCCCCGAGGTATCGGCATCTCGCCTCGACGCATCACGGTTTCGACCGTGGGCATCACTCCCCAAATCGACGAGTTTGGCCGTCAGCCGGGCCGGCCGAAGCTGGCCGTATCGCTTAATGCGCCAACCCAGCAATTGCGGCGGCGGCTGATGCCGATTACGAGCAAATATCAACTCGCCGAGTTGATCGAAGCTTGCAGGCGATATCCGCTGCGCGCTTGGGAGCGGCTGACGTTTGAGTATGTCCTGCTGAAGGATGTCAACGACAGCGACGCCGACGCGCGCCGTGTCGTCGGCCTGCTGGCGAACATCAAATGCCGGGTCAATCTTATTGCTTTCAACCCGGGGCCCGACATCCCCTTCGAGACTCCCGACGAGGAGCGCGTGCTCGCCTTTCAACGAATTCTTCGACCCAGCTTCCCCTGCTTCATCCGCAAGCCCAGGGGCCGGGAGATCTACGCCGCCTGTGGTCAGTTGAAACGGACGACACAGTAGGACAAACACGAGTGTTCGTCACTGCCGAGGCGGCAGGTAGTGCCCACCACTCTTGGCGGTCCAGGTGTCAAGTAGCGGCCGGCAATCCTGCCGGCCAGGTGAACGACAAAGCCGGCACCGGTTTTTGCTTGACCGTACTGCTCAGCAGTGTTAACTTCCAGTGAAGGAGCCGCCACCCTCCTCCTGACGCTCCGGCCCGGTCGTTGGGCCTGCCTGATCCGCACCCGAAACCCTCATTTCTTTTGTTGTGAATCCGGAAGGCCCGTGTGAAGACCCTTCGCGATTGGCTCCGGGCACGGCTTGACCGCCGCTTGCCTCAGCACCTCCGAGATGCCCGGAGGGGAGAAAACCTGGCCTACGACTACCTGCGCCGAAGGGGCTACACCATTGTCGCCCGCAACTACCGGCCCCGGAGCGGCAAACAGGAACTCGATCTTGTCGCCTGGGACAAAGAACAGCTAGCCGTGATCGAGGTGAAAACGCGTGGCAGTGACGAGTTCGGCGAACCGGCCCGAGCCGTTGATTTGCGCAAACGACGGCATCTGATCCGTGCGGCTTGTGAATACGCGCGGCGAGCCGGCGTCGACCCGGGCAAACTGCGATTCGACATCGTCAGCGTCGTTCTCGGCGACGAGGCTCGCCTGCAACTCGAAAAGGATGCCTTTTCGCGACGTTCCGTCGATGCGCAGAGGCGAAAACGACTGTTCTAGGAGCTGTTCCGACCGAGTGCGGAAGGAGTTCAGGGCCGTGGGGATCTGTCCCCGTTGCGGGCTAGATCGGTTGCGGACCGTTGTTCGAGGTGTTGCGGAGTAAGGCTTCGATGAGACGGTCAAGCTTGTGGTCCGTGGTTTGCTGTGCTTCGACGAGACGGTCAAGCCTGTGGTCCGTGGCTTGCTGTGCTTCGATGAGGGCTTTGATTTGCCGGTCGTGGCCGGCGATGAGCTTCATGCCTCCTTCAATCATCTTTATGATCGAGTCCTGGCGAGTGGTCATCGGCGCCTGCTGCTCGAGGATGAACTCGACGGTCTTGCTGAGATCCATACCCTTAATGTTAGACCCTCAATCTGTCCCAGAACAACCTTAGTCACTATAGGGGTGATGTCAAGCAGCTTGCGTAAAAACTTGGAGGGGGCGATTTTCCGCTCCAGGTTGAAGCGGTGGGGTCGAATAGATAATGCGGTCCACGCTTTTGACATTCACGAAGCAGACCATCGGCGGGGTCCGTCGCCGGACTTCGACGAACAGGCGTTCGATGACGTTCGTGGTGCGCAACTTGGGCCACAGCCGGCCAGCTCCGGCAAGTCTTTCTCCTGGCCTACTAACCCGCTCTTCTCAGTGCGCCTTTTCGGCGCGGACACCCTGTGGGAGGAAGGAGCCCACCTGTGTAGTTGTCGGTAAGCGTGCAAGCTGACGAGCAGCGTGGCCGGGTAATCGGCCTGGCGGAAGCCTGGTGACAAAGTCCAGGGAAAGCTGGGCGAGCAAGCCGGCAGACCGTAACGCGCAGTAAGCCTGAGCAGGCCTCGAAAGGGAAATCGCGGACGCCGACCCGCCTGAGATACGGGGAAGGCCGCACTAGCCGGGAAGCAACCGACAGGCGCACCGGCTCGGTCCGCCGGGGTAGTGGGCACGGCATGTCAGTGAAGGGAGACCGGTCGGGCATTACCGGCGCCGCAGACGGCGTGAGTTTCTCGACTTCATGAATCAACTGGTCGATCTCCACCAAGGTTTTGAGTTGCACGTCGTGCTGGACAACCTCAACACCCACAAGCCGAAACGTGATCGCTGGCTTAAACACCACCGCAACGTGCACCTGCACTACACGCCCACCTACGCCTCCTGGCTCGACCAGGTCGAGATATGGTTCAGTATTCTCAGCCGTAAAGCGTTGCGCGGGGCCAGTTTCACCTCCCCTTACGAACTACGCCGGGCCATCGACCACTTCGTCCAAGCGCACAACAAAAACGCCGCGCCGTTCAAATGGACCAAGGCTAACGTCCAGCAGCGACCTCTTTCGCAATCATACGCTAACTTATGATAGGAAGCACTAGGGGCCGGCGCCAGGTCGAGTCACTTCAGAAGGGTCGGCCCTGGGCCGCGAACAGGCGTAAACGGCGGTGGACGCGAGCAGTCCCGCGAAGACCGGGTGCACGGATTCAAGACTCAAGATGCGCGCAAGACCAAGCGACCAGGCGATGACGGCTGATCCTCCAGCCACGATCGACGCCAGAACGGCCCCTCGGCCGGGCCCCTTCGACCAAAGACCGATAATCAGCGCCGGGAAGAAACAGCCGCCGAACAAGGCGCCGGACATGGCAGTCAGAGGCACGATGTCCGCCGGAGGATGGAGAGCGGCGATCGCCGGCGCCGCCGCCACCGGGATCATCACGGCCCGCTGAAGCCGCCCGATCACCGCACCAGGGGTTCGGGGCCTCCAGTTTGCCCAGACAGCGACCACCAGCGCCGAGCCGGCCACGTGCAGAACCGAATCTATCGACGACAGCGCCGCCGACAGAAAACCGGCCAGGACGACAGCTCCCCAGAAACTGCCGAAAAGCTTCTCGACCAGATAGGGCACAACTTCGTCCGTATGCTGAAAATAAAACTGTGATTCGGCCTGGGGGATAATCCCGTGAGCCAGGATACCGAGGACAAAGACTAGCGGAATCGTCAAGCTCATCAGCGCCACCGTGAGCCACTTGGCACGGCGAATCTCGCTTTCCCCGGCGTGACGGAACAGCAGAAAGCGGACCACCAATCGCGGCGCGACCATGAGATTGATGCCGGTCCCCAGCGAAAGCCCCACGATCAGCAGTGGCGACATCAGCGTGTCCCATTGCAGCAAGGCACTGCCCAGCACCCGACCGGAGGCGTCCAAATCAACACTATCGGCCACCAGCGCCCAATCAGCCCTTTTGACGCAGGCAAAAAAGAGTGCCATTACACCGCCCGCCATCACGACCCCCTGCATGACGTCGGTGTGGAGGATGGCGCGGATCATACCCCAACTCGTATAAGCCGCGACCAGCACCAAGACACTAAGAACCGCTGTTTCGTAGGAGACGTGAAGGATTCGGCTGAAGATGTGCCCGATCCCCTTAAACACCGCCAGCATGTAGAGAAGGGAGGCAAAGAACACGATCCCCGCACTGACATAGCCGATCGCCGGCCTGCCATACTTTCGCCTCAGATACTCGGGGACGGTGATCTGATCGAGATCCTGTACGTTGCCTAAGACGCGGTGTGCATCGCGAATCATTGGGCGAGCCACCACAAACCAGGCCACGAACGCACACACGATGAATACGCCGCCGGCAAGCAGCCAAGCGACTCCGACTTTGTAGCCGAACCATGCCTGTCCGAGAAACGTGTTGGTGCTAAGAAACGTGGCGTAAAAAGAAACGGCGATGACGACCGGTCCCGGCCGATCGACAGGCCGCCGGTTGGCGGCCCAGGCCGAGAGGATCATCACTATGGCGAACCCAACCAGGACGGCGAGCGCCGTCCCGTTCTGAGCAAACCAACCGGGCGTCTCGCTCATTCGGGAGGAACCCTGGCGGGACAGAGGTTTCCGTAGTGGGCGCAACGAAAGCAATGCTTTCCCACGTGCAGAGGGAAACTTTGTTGCGACTGGGCGGCGAAGAAATCTCGCACCGTTTGTCGAGCTTCGTCGAGCGCCACCGGGCTGACATCGACATCCACCGCCGCGTTGGGTCTCAGAAAGTAAAGCACGCCGCGATCCGGATGCTTGCCGCCGGCTTGCTTCAGCGCCTGCGCATAAAGCTGGATCTGCAAAGCGTAGTCTTGCGCTCGACCCTCGGCTTCCTCAGCCGTCACGTGGTCCGTTTTGTAATCGATGAGAACGTGTTCGGCTCCGTCGTCAAACCAGAGGTCAATTTGCCCTTGCAGCAGATGATCGTCGACGGCGAACACCAAACTTTGCTCACGCACCGCGTTCGCCTTTGCCCGTTGGCCGAGCTCACTCTGCTGGAAATTGCTCGCCAGCCGCATCGCTTCCGGACCTGAATCCTCGGGGGCAAGCGAGCCGGCAAGGACCTTGTGCACCTGCCGGCCCAACTCGCTCGCTTCCATGTCGTCCTGCTCGGGCGCCGACTCGTCTTCCGCCGCAAATCGCACAGGCCCGGGCGCCGATTCGAACCCAAGATATCGCGACAGGTAGTATTTACGCGGGCACTGGGCGTAGAGGGCGATCGACGTCACCGCGGCCGATGTATCGATCGAATCGCTGGGCTGCAACGGATCAACTAGGTGGACCTCGGGGCGTACCAGCTCCGCCAAGTCGGCGCAGGCCGGCTCGGCGTCTTGGCTAGTGCGGAAGAGGCGGAATCGCAGTCCGTCTCTTTCTTCCTCACGGGGGGCCTGGTCCGACTGATCGAGCTTCAGTCTCAGCCGGTCTCTGAGCAGACGAGCCGACCCGGTTACGTTTGCCGCCAGGGCCGCACTCAGGACGAGATGCTCCTCCGCCCGGGTCATGGCGACGTAGAGCAAACGGCTGTTCTCTTCCTTCTCACGTTTCTTGCGGCGCTCACTGCTGGCCTGAAACGTCGGGTCAGGCGCGTCCTCACCAGTCTGAGGGTCGACCCACTTCACTCCCAGGCCACTCGCGGGAAGATAAGCTAGAGCATCGCTGCTTCCTCTGAGCGGGTGGTCCAGCGCAGGCAAGAAGACAATGGGAAACTCCAGGCCCTTGGCGTTGTGCATGGTCATGATCTGAACGGCATCTTCCGTGTTCTCGCGAGATTCCGCTTCCGGCTGCTGCGGACGGGAGGCTTGCCATTCGCTAAGCCGCTCGACGAGTTGCCCAAAACTGAAGTGGCCCGCGTCATGGAGGTTTCGCGACAGCTCGGCAAGCTTTCGAACGCCAGCGGCTTTTTGGGAGCCGTCGGGTTGAGACAGCGCGAAAGCCTCGTAGCCCGTCTCCCTAAGAATGCGCCAGATGAGCAGATCCGGGGGGATGCTGTCCGAACTCTCCCGCCATCGGGCGAGCCGCTCGACGAAAGTGCGCAACCGTTCCCCATCTTCTCCGGGAACGATGACTTCTCCTCTCAGCGCATCCGCCAGGTTCCGAACATCGAGTTTCAGTCGCAGCAGCGTTTCGTCCGAGACGCCAACCAGCGGCGAGCACAGCACCGCCGCGAGACGGATCTCATCCCGCGGATTCGAGATCACCTGCAGCAAGCACATGAAGTCGCGCACTTCCTGCGCCTCGAAAAATCCCGTGCCCCCGGCGACGTGACAAGGAATCGCCGCCTCGCGCAAGTGCTTATAGAATTCCCTGACCAAGTTGTGGGTGCGCACGAGGACGGCGAAATCCCTCCAAGCGGGTATTCTTGCCGGGTCCCCGATCCGCAGCCGGCCACGCAGTTCCATAACTCTCGTAGCGACGTGCCGCGCTTCTCTTTGCCGAGCAATCGCTTTCTTGCGATGGCGAACGACGATCACTTCGACACTCGGATCGTCTTTCGGCGGTAAACCGCGCCGGGCGACCAGAGGGCGCGTCTCAATCCCCGCGGCCCCGGCCAACAACCGTTCCGCCGCCAACAGAATCTCGGGCCGGCTACGGAAGTTCTCTCGGAGCTCGACCACCTCCCCTCCAGCCGCCCTGACCTCTTCCCTAAAATTGCGGAATACCGCCGGGTCCGCATCGCGAAACCCATAGATCGACTGATTGATGTCGCCCACAGCGAACAGGACGCAGCCGTCCGAAGCATGCTCCCGCAGAAACGCGATCAGTTTCGCCTGCAGCGGATTCGTATCTTGGTTTTCGTCGACGAGGATATGCTGAAACGGCAAGCGCCGACCGCGACCCTTCTCCAGGACCCCCACGGCCAACTCGCCGAGATCGGGAAAATCCACCAGGCCCGCGGCGCGCTTCCAGCCGCGATACTGGCGGTCGACCTTCTCCAAGACTCCGGCAATCCATGCTCGTTGCACCTGAAACTCCGCGGGATCCGGACCTTCACTCGACTTCGGCCGACCTGGTGCAACGCCCGTCACTCGCATCGACTGATAGAGCCGAAAAACCTGCTCATGCACGCTCGAAAGGCTGATCTCTTCGGCCCGAGAGCGCGAACCGGCGAACGACTCAAGAAAACGCAGGGCAGACGCCGGCTCGGCGGCATAGTGTCCATCGAGCACTTCACCGATTACGTGACGGAGCTCCATGTCCGCCTGCCAAGCGTCCATCACCCGGAACTCCGGATCTATGGGGGCTTCCAAAGCTTGCTCCCGAAGAAACCCGGCGCAGAAACCGTCGATGGTCGAAATCCGTGTGCGGTGATAGGCTTGACGCTTGTCCCCATCGGGTCCCGCCCCCCCGACTAATCGTTCGAGCATCTGGCGGGCGGCCTTTTCCGTAAAGGTGATGGCGAGAACGTGTGCCGGGTCGATGCCTTTGGCTTCAACCAACCAGCGTATGCGTTCCACCAGAACGAGCGTCTTGCCCGATCCGGGCCCCGCCACGACGCAGATGTCCCCCCGGTCCCAGCTCTCAACGGCTTGGTGTTGGCCGGCAGTGAAAGTCACGGTTCAATCCGGCAGACGTCGCGAAATAGGCACACTCTCTTACAGAAATCACGATCCAGGGGCGCGACCTCGATGCGGCCCTGGCGAATTTCGTCGATCTTTCCGATCACAAATTCCTCGGAACGCGCCAGCATCTCCCGAAATTCGGCGTCCGTGAGTTGTGTGTCCTTTTCGAGAATCGCCTGAGGAGGAAGCAAGTCCTTGACGACCCATCCGCGTACCGTCGTTTTGTTTCGGAGACCCCAAAAACGCATCCCCACGGGACGAACCCCTCTCTCGCGCTCGAGCCCGAGCAGATAGATTTGCGCCTGCACCTTGGCTCCCGCGGCGTGCTCATCGATCAGGCGTCGAATCCTCCCCTCGCCGGAGTATTTGTAGTCCACGATGAGACCGCGGTTGCCTTCGAGCACGTCGTAACGGTCGATCCGGCCGGTAATACGGAACGGCAGGTGCTCGCCGTCGTCGACCGTATACTCAAACTTCTCCTCGGTTTTCCTCTCCCGGAGTTCCAGTTCCGAAGCCACCGATTCCTCGCCGGCGAAGCGCTCGAGGTCGGTGAGCATGTTGGTTCGAATGAGGGCCGTGCGAAAGTTCTGCCACACGCCGGCCTGCTCACAGGTCTCGTCGAAGACCCGGCCGAAAACGGTTGCGATGGCTTGGGAGGAGTCGCCGGTCCATTGGGCGATCGTGCGGTGAATGATCGTGCCCATCAGCAGCGGGTCGATGCGCTGATCGGGGGGCGGCGGCCGAGTCTCCAGCTCCAAGGTCTGCCGGGCGAAAAACTGATAGGGGCATTGCAGGAAATGCTCCAGCGAAGAAGGGCTGAAATGATCGTGCTTTTCGACGACGGCTTGCACCAGCTCAGGCGAGCTGATGCGAGCGGGGCGCTGTGCACCATGGTCGACGTGGCGCTCGCGCAGACGCACCAGGGGAGCGGGCTGTTCCTCTTCTTTTTCTTCGAGGCTATCGAGAAAGAAGGATCGAAGCAGGGGGCGCCCGCTGTCATCTGCCCTGGGGTAGGTGATGACCAGTTTTTCCGTTGCCCGGCTGGTGGCGATGCGAAACAGCAGGAGTTCCTCCTGATCGAGGTCCTTCGTCGTGCGCAGAGGAAAACCGCGGCCTTGGAGTCGTTCGCGATCGGAGTTGGGAAACAGCAGCTCCTCGGACCGACGGCGGGGAAACTGGTTCTCCACCAACCCGCAAACGAAAACCAAGGGCAGTTCCCACTGTCTGGCCTCATAAGCCGTGAGAACATGCACCACATTCCTCCGCTGGTCAACCGGCTCGGAGAGCGTTTGGCTCAAGACCGCATCGAGGGCTTTCAGGTAAGCCGCGAAGCCCGCGTTTTCAGCACTCCCCAACTTCAACAACTGAGCGGCCTCCCCGGCGGCCGCCTCGAAGTTCGAAAGCGCGGCGGCTCGGCGGCGCAGCTCACCGACACTGGTAACGGGCCGGCCATCTTCGACCGTGGGAAGCTTCACCCACTGTCGAGCGAGGCTTTGACAACGCTCGGCCCATTCGTCCGGCGCGAGCATGGCGGACCGCCAAGGTAGAAGCGCCGCCAGCGCGTCGAGCTGAGCGCGGACGACAGGGTAGTCTTTGGCGCGCGCGCGGAGGAATCCGAGGCCGTCGTCGCGGAGTCTTTCTCGTGCGCGGAACTCGAAAGCGTCCATGGCGGGGTCAAGCCCAACACGGCAAAGGGGGCTCTTGAGCGCCACAAGTGTCTCCTCGGCGGGAAAGCCTCGGGCGATGCATCGAAGCAAGCTACGCAAGAAGCGGATCGTGCCGTCGCGCTCCAGCGGCTCAGGCATCCTGAGCTGAAAAGGGATGCGGAATCGCTCGAAGACTCTTCGGATTACAGGTCCGTAAATCTCCGGCGTACGCAGGATCACGCCGATTCGCTCGAAGGGGCGCTCCTCCTCGACGATCCTGCGCGCAACCTCCTCGACTTCCCTTTCGGGTGACGCGGCCTGAACGACGACGGGTTGAACCTGGGGTCGAAGGACCTTCTGAAGATGGCGCTCAGGCATCCCGAAGAAGCCGGGATCAAGATCAGGCCAGGCCGTGATGACCACACGATCGGCAAGTTCAATAAGCGCGCTTACGAGCTGGCGTTCGCGGTGGGAGAAGTGGAAGAAGCCGTCCAGGTAGACCTCCCGCAGATCACCCAAACCACGACGGCGAACTTCATCCGCGGCCAGATCGAGCCGCCCTGCCGCGTGAGTGTATCCGTGCTCTTCCAGAAGCTTCTCGTACTCGCCGAAGACCGCGGCAAAAGCAGCCTGGTAGCGAGTCGTTGCCAGGCGTTCGAGACTGGAACCGTCGCAGCCCGCCGCCTGGAACTCACGTATGGTTCTCTCGATGTGCCGATGAAACCCCGGCGCCTCCCGGAGCGCGGAAAACTCCCCGCGGTGCGCCGCCTGGATGGCGCGCCCGAGCAGCCAGGAGTTGGCCGCCGGCGTCGGCTCCCCCGAATCGGGGGTCAGCCGGCGAACGAAGTCGCCGATTGTCTGGACCAGATCAGCAGGAACCACCAGGCCCCGACGCGCCAGTGTGTGCAGCAAGTGCCGGGCCATGCTTGCGGTGGGAACGATGAGCTTGACGTGGGGGCTGCGAGCGTCGCGGACGGCGGCTTCGAGGCGCTCTAGTACGTAATGAGTTTTTCCGCTGCCTGGAGGGCCGATCAGAAGCATCTTGCCTGTTGAGTGTGGATTGTAGCAGGGTGGCCCATCCGCTAGAATAAAGCCAATGGACGTCGAAAAAACCATCCATTTTCTGCTGGAGCAACAGGCTGTTTTTGCGTCCAGAATGGACGAGCTAGCGATCAGAATGGGCGAGCTAGCGACCAACCTAGTCGCCATCGGCAAGGCCCAGTCGCGCTTCGACCAGCAACAGCAGCGTTTACAGGACATGCAGGTGAACCAGGAGGAGAGGATCCAGCGGCTGGAAGAGGCCGAGGAGCGCACCACCAAGACAATCGACGCTCTTGGGCGCCACATCGACCAGCTCGTGGATTTGATGCGAGGCGGTTTCGAGACGAACGGCAGCGGCTCCTAGCGCGATTGCGGATGTCATCGCTCCTGTATAGGGCCATGCAAGCCACAACCCATTTTTGATCAGAGGATCTCGCGCTCTCACTCAAAATGGGCACACCCCCGAGCCAAGCTGACGCGCCTCACGGAGTCCTCGTGAGCCCCCGTGGATTCTTCATGACCAAGAGTCTCCTCACCTTTCTGTTCCTTGGCCTCGCGGCGTCCCCGATCTTTCCTCAAACGGTTCGCACGGTCGCCGGTACGGGCGAAGCCGGCTTTTCCGGAGACGGCGGCCCTGGTATTCGCACGCAGCAGGCCAATACCTACGGCGTTGCCATCGGGCCGGACGGCGCCCTCTACATCTGCGAGGTCGATAACCACCGGGTACGGCGGCTCGATCTGGAGACGGGAATCATCAGCACCGCGGCGGGAAACGGCGAGCAAGGCTACTCGGGGGATGGCGGGGCGGCGTTGGAAGCGGCGCTCAACCAACCTTACGAAGTACGTTTCGACCGCGAAGGCAACATGTATTTCGTCGAAATGCAAAACCACATCGTCAGGCGGGTGGCCGCGAAAAGCGGCACAATCACGACTCTCGCCGGGACGGGCAAGCCGGGTTACGGTGGAGACGGAGGTCCGGCCACCGAAGCTCTGCTCGACCATCCGCACAGTATTGAGCTGGATGGCCAGGGGTCACTCTACATCGCCGACATCGGCAACCATCGCATTCGCCGAGTTGATTTGCGGACGGGCGTGGTCGAGACCTTTGCGGGGACCGGCGAGCAAGCCGCCACGCCCGACGGTGCGCCGGTTCAAGACACTCCGCTCAACGGCCCGCGCGCGATTGCTTTCGACGCTCGCGGAGACATGTACGTAGCTCTTCGAGAGGGCAACGCCGTCTATCGCATCAATATGAAGGCGATGACGCTTCACCACCTGGCCGGCACCGGCGAGAGCGGTTATGACGGAGACGGCGGACCCGCCCAGCACGCACTCTTGTCGGGCCCGAAGGGCATCGCAGTCGGCCCCGGGGGCGGCGTCTACATCGCCGATACCGAAAGCCACACGATTCGCCGTATTGACCAGAAGAACGGGACCATCACGACGGTCGTGGGCGACGGGACCCGACACGACGGACCCGACGGCGACCCCCTGCAATGCGGCTTGGCGCGTCCCCACGGTGTTTACGTTGGCCCCCAGGGGAGGGTTTACGTCGGCGACAGCGAGAATCACCGCGTGCGGGTCTTAGAGTAGTCCGAGCGAACGAGCACCAACGCTAAGTGACCAAGGGCGGCTGCGTTCTTGATATTCCAGAGGGTCGAGCGCCGAGCCGCGAGTGTCCGCGAGACCGGCCTGTCACTGGCGTTCCAGGCTCAGCTTCTTGCTCACGCACACCCTGGCGACGAGCGAAGCCGAGCCGCGAGCGCAAGCGAGCGGCCATGGGACTCACAGCCCACCCAAGGCAATGAGCGCGGGCGGGTTTTCGACCGAGTGATCCACGGATGACGCCGCTCGGCAGGGAAGAATCCGCGTGTACCTGGGCAGCGCGCCGCGTAAGCAGAAGGGGTCCCCTCAGCTCCCCAGCCAAGAAGCATCAAGGAAAACCACTTCCCTCCACACGTCGTATAGGTTAGTCTGGAACCTTGTCGCGGGCGGGTGAAGGCCATCTTCTTGCGAGTCGGGATTCTCTCGATTACCGCAGTAGGCTGCGTGGATGGCCGGGGAAGCGTCCCGGGCCTTTCCCGGCGCCAGGGGAGCTTCTTTACCCGCTGGACCAGGAAGCCCTTCTCCGATTCCTCGCGGGAAATCTGCAAGAGAAAAAGGATTTTGTGATTTTTGAAACCAGGCCCGCGGGTCTAACGTCAGATAGAGCGTATGAGTGCTGCCACTGCCGCCGCCGCTCTTCCGTTAGCCATCCCGGCCCGCACCCAGACGGCTAGATCCAAGGTGGGATTCAAGGACAGCGCGGAAGCTGAGCTGGTTCGCCGCTGCCAGGCGGGTGACCAAGAGGCTTTTCGCCAAATCGTCGAGCGACACCGGGCGAAGGTCTTATCGATCATCTACGGAATTGTCCGCAACCGTAACGACAGCGAGGACATCGCCCAGCAGGTCTTCACGAAGGTCTATTTTTCGATTAAGGGCTTCAACTTCCGCTCCTCGCTGATTACGTGGGTCTATAAGATCACTGTCAACGAGTGCTACGACTACCTTCGGAAGCAGAAGGTGAGGAAGCTCGTCTACGAGAGCGATCTAGCCGAGTCAGATGCCCGCACGATCGAGAATTCGGAGTTGGCTGTTGAGAAAGCTCCTCCGGTTGACCGGCGGACTGAACGGCGCGACTACCTGATGAAGCTGCTCTCGAAAGTGTCGGAAGAAGAGCGGGTCCTGCTGGTACAAAAGGAAGTGGAAGGGCTTACTGTCGAGGAATTAGCTCGCATGACCGGCCTCAACGAGAACACCGTTAAGGTAAAATTGTTTCGAGCTAGGCAGAAGTTGGTAAAAGCGGCCGCGAAACTCGGGAGAGCTGCGACGGGATGAGCCGGCGTAACGTAACGCATCCGAACCTGTCGGCTCTGATGGGCGCCCCGAGAAGCGCTGGGTTCTCCGCGGGAGGATAGGTCAAGGACGACAGCCATGGATCAATTTCTTAAGGACAACTTGGAGGCCTATCTCTCAGGCGAGTTGGATGAGCGCCGGAAGGCGGAGTGGGACGCCTACTTGGCTGCGCACCCGGCAGCTGCCCAACAAGTGGCGCTGTACGAAGAAACCGCGTCTATGTTGAGGGAGCTGCGTCCCCCGGAAGACGATTGGTCCGGTGCGCCGGGCTTTTACGATCGGCTGGCGGAACGGATCGAGGAACAGCAACGCATTCCCTTCTGGAGTGTATTCCTACAACCTCCTTTCGGACGGCGTCTTGCTTTTGCTTCTCTGATGTGGTTGGCTCTGCTGGGCAGCTACTTCGTCACCTTTACCGACCCCGCGGACTCCCAGAGCCGTGTCGCGCAAGCTATCCTAGTCGAAAGGCCGTCTCCGGTGTATGAAGTCCGCCTAGGCACCGATCTGGACGAAAACCGCAGCTCGATGTTGGCAACTTTGATCAGCCCTGGGGAGTAAGCGTCCATGTCTGAACCGCGAGTCGAATCCTATCGAGGCAAGGCGTTCTTGATCCTGCTGATCGTATTCCTTGGGGGAGCGGTCGCGGGTGCCGTGAGCACGAAGATCTTCCAGCGCTACGTCAACGTCGCGGACTCGACGGAAGGCAAGCCCCACGTGCACAACCCGAGCGTTGCGGTCGACCATCTCCGCGAAGAGCTCGAACTGGACGCGGGCCAAGTCAACCAACTACAGGGCATCCTGGATCACTGCATCATGAAGGAAGCCGATCTGCTGAGTCAGATCGAATACGCGAAAGAAGACGGGCGCCGGCGCATTCTCAAGATCCTCAACGAACAACAGCGCGGCAAGTTCGACGCCGCCCTCCTCCAAGTCTCCGGCGAGTAAGGCCGCACACACCCCGCGACAAGCGAATCAGAGCCGCGAACGCAAGAGAGCGGTCATGTTGGCTCCCGGCCGGTCGGTCCTTGGCGGCACTGCCAGGATTGGGTTGGGGGACAGGTTCTACCATCCCGCTGCGTAACGGTAGCCGTAGGGGTCTGCGCCGGCCTCGATGACGCCGTTGGGGCGCCTGTGGACAGCGACAGGCGCGGAGCCGCTCTGCCAGCGGCTGCGACGCTCGACTTTGTGTCCCCAACTCTGGAGTTGCCGCATCACCTCATCGGGGATGCGCTCGTCGAGCAACAGCAGATTGCGGTTAATGGCGTGATCGTCGAAACTCGAGACGAGATGGCGCGTTTGGAAGCGAGGGGCTTCGACGGCCCATTGCGGATTCACGCCGAAGTGCATGGTCAGCAGCATGACCTGCAACAGGGCCTGCTCCTGCATATCCCCCCCGGGGGTCGAGAGCGCCAGGAAGGGATCGCCGCCTCGGGTGACGATGGTGGGCGTGAGCGTGATGCGCGGCCGTTTACCGGGCTCGACGACATTCGGGTGATCGGGGATCATCACGAAACTCTGCGCCCGCTGCGTCAGGGGAATGCCGGTATCAGCGGCGATCACCGAAGGCATCCATGCACCGGAGGGCGTTGTCGAAAACATCGTTCCGTCGGCGGCGATGATATTGATGCCGGTCGTGTCGTGCGACGCCAGCGAATCGCCCAGGGGGCGTAGTTGTCCCTCGAAACGAGAAGGGTGGGGGGGCTGTCCCTTGCCGAAGCGGCCCGGCCGAAATGCAGCCGACGCGCGCTGGGGATCGATCATCTGCCTCCGCTCGGCGGCATAGGTCTTGCTCAGCAACTGAGGGGGAATCGAAGCGAACTTGGGATCGGCGTAGTAGGTATCGCGGTCGGCGTAAGCCAATTTCAGCGCCTCGACCAGAATGTGAATGTAGACCGCCGAGTTCCAGCCCATCGACCTCAGATCGAAGCCTTCTAAGATGTTGAGAGCCTGGATCATCACGGGGCCCTGCGTCCAGAAACCTCCCTTGTAGACCTCGAAACCCTTATAAGTCGTCTTCAACGGTTTCTCCACCTCAAGACGAAACGACGCCAGGTCTTCGTAGCGCAGCAACCCCTGGTGTTCCTTGGAGAAATCAGCGATCTTGCGGGCGATCTCGCCACGGTAAAACAGATCACGCACGGCGTCGATGGCTTCGCCCCGACCGGCGCCGCCGTCGAGCGCCTTGCGCTCAGCCGCCATCATCGAGCGGATTGTTTTCGCCAGGTCCGGCTGACGAAAGATCTTGCCCGGCCGGGGAAGGCGTCCGCTGGGCAGGAAAACCCGGCGCGAAGTGGGATAACGCTGAAAGAAGCGAGAAGCTCGAGCGATGGCCTGTGCTCGGATCTCATCCAAGGGCATCGCGTCCGCCAGGTCGAGGGCCGGTTGGATGACCTCGGCGAAGGGTTTTGTGCCGAATTCCCGTAGGGCGAGCAACCCGGCGTCGACCATGCCGGGGGTGAGAGCCGGCAGCAGACCGTAAGAGGGAATGGGGCCGGTTTTTCGGCCGCGCCGGCGCGCCTCTTGTTCGTCTTCCGGCAAAGCCCGCAGTTTTTGAAAGAACTGGCGGGTCATCAGCGCGGGAGCCGTTCCCACTCCCGGGATGCAATGAACCGTCCCTTCCGGGGTGCGGATGAGAATGGGCGCCTCGCCACCGAATCCAAAGTGAGAAAACTCGGAAACCGCCCCTGCGAAAAGCGCGGCCACGCCGGCGTCGACACCATTGCCTCCGGCGTGAAGCACGCGAATGGCGGCCTCGGTCACCAGCGGAGTGCCGGCGGCTACCGCGGCCCGCGTCCCGCGGACCACGGGCCGCATCATGTGCCAGCGCCGCTCTTTCTCTTGTGCTTGCTGTGGCTCGCGGGGTGGGGGCGTCTGGGAAGGAGCCTGCACGCCGATCGCGAGAAGTGCCACGGAGAAAGCACCAAGGGCCGGTTTCAGCAGGGAGAATTTCGCCATCGAGGGATCGTCGCGGACTCCCTGTCATCATAACAACGCACCGAGACGGAGGCCCGGGGCGGGGTAGTGCGCTAGCCGGGACGGAATGCGAGTGCTTGCGCCCCGCTGATTCGTGTTGAGACGATGGGGATCGAATCAACAGACGCAAGCGGAAGGAGATCCCATGCCATTGAGCAGCGCACTACTGCCCGAGTTTGACCATGAGATGGCCAACACCCGCAAAAGCCTGGAGCGCGTACCGGGGGACAAGCTGGATTGGAGACCACACGCCAAGTCCATGACGCTGGGCCGTCTTGCCGGACATCTCGCCGAGATACCCACTTGGGGGGCGACAATGTTCAACAAGGAGTCCTTTGACATGGCCCCAACTGATGGGCCCGCCTACGAACCCTTCAAAGCAAAATCCGTGGTGGAGGCCCTCGAGAGGTTCGACAAGAACGTAGCGGACGCGCGTGCCGCCATAGAAGGAGCAAGCGACGAGACACTACTGAGGCCGTGGTCGTTGCTCCATGGTGGGAATACGGTCTTTACGCTGCCCCGCATCGCGGTTCTCCGCAGCTTTGTGATCAGCCACTCGATACATCACCGCGCCCAGCTCGGGGTGTACCTGCGCTTGAATGATGTCCCTGTCCCCGCGATTTACGGACCATCCGCGGATGAATCCGGGATGTAGCGGGATCATCCCAAGCGCAGGCGACGAGCTGAAACGCTCGGGGGCTCGCGGCCGCTCTCGCCCCTAGCCTGCTTTTCTCACCAACCATGGCGACTCGCATTCACGCGCAGTGTGCTTGGACCCGACCGCTGTGCTTTCAGGATCAATTGTGTTGGAAACACTCCCCTCTTTCAGGATCATCTTGTATTGGACAACTCTCTCCCGGGGGTGTCCGGGTCGGTCGTGATACACTGTTTCACCGTTTGGACTGCTTGGGTGGTCTGGGAAGGTCGGAGCGAAGACAATCCCGGAAGCCTTGGCGAGCGGCAAATCATGCCCAGATATGAGCTTGCTGGGAAGGTCGCCATCGTAACGGGCGCCGGTCGCGGTATCGGCCGCGCGATCGCGTTGCGGCTGGCTCGCGAGGAGGCCGGCGTCGCCTGTACTGATCTTAACGAGGCCGGGGCGAAGAGGGTCGCGGCGGAGATCGAAGCGGCGGGAGGGGAGGCTCTCGCGATGCGAGTGGACGTCACGCAAAAGGCAGACACCGAGCGCATGGTCAGCGAGACCGTATCTCGCTTCGGCCGCCTGGACATTCTGGTCAACAATGCCGGAATAGGGGCCGTGGCGCCTCTGATCGACACCGACGAGGAAACCTGGGACGCGCTGATGAATGTCAACGCGAAGGGTGTTTTGCTATGCTCCCAAGCGGCCGCGCGACAGATGATCGCCCAGGGAGAGGGAGGCCGGATCATCAACAACGCCTCCCGGTCGGGGAAGTCCCCGCCCGGCAAGTATACGCCGCTCGGCGCCTACGCTGCCAGCAAGCACGCCGTCGTCGGTCTGACAAAGCAAATGGGTCTCGAGCTGTCCTCCCACCAAATCCTCGTTAATTGTGTTTGCCCGGGCATCATCGACACCCCGATGTGGGACCTGATCGATGGCGAAACTTCCCGCCTCGAGGGAAGCGAACTGGGGTCCGTGAAAGCTCGCGCCGTGGCGAGAATTCCCCTTGAGCGCATCGGGCAACCCGACGACGTCGCCAACTTGGTTGTCTTCCTGGCCTCTACCGACGCGAGCTACATGACTGGCCAGGCGGTCAACGTGTCGGGAGGCCTTTTGGACTACTGAGCGTGCTGATCCGGGTGAGTCTATCACCGTGGGTCGTCTGACGGACCTGTAAATATCGCCACCGATTTCGTTGGGGGAAGCTCATTCCGCCGGGGAGTCAGCCGTGATGAATCTCTACGACTCTCTACGCGCAAGGGAGGCCGCGGACAGGCCGGTCCGCGTCGCTGTGATCGGCGCCGGCAAGTTTGCCTCGATGTTCCTGGCCCAAGCGCGCGTCACACCGGGTTTGCATATCGTCTCCGTCTGTGATCTCGACCTGGGACGAGCGCGGGAGACGCTCGGGTGTAGCGGCTGGCCCGAGGAGCAAACCAACGCAAGGTCCTTCGCCGAAGCGGTGGAGAAAGGTTCCACCCATCTTACCGAGGATGCCGGCGCCCTCATCGCTGCCGAGGGGATGGAAGTCGTCGTCGATTCGACGGGCGACCCCGTCGCGGGTATCCGTCACGCGCTTGCCTGCTTTGCCGCGGAACGCCACATTGTGATGGTCAACGTGGAGGCGGACGTCCTGGCGGGTCCGCTTCTGGCCCGGCGCGCGAGGGAGGCTGGCGTCGTCTACTCGCTGGCGTACGGCGATCAGCCCGCGCTTATCATCGAGCTCGTCGATTGGGCGAGAACCAGCGGCTTCGGGGTCGTCTGCGCCGGAAAGGGAACGAAATATCTGCCCCAGTATCACTCCTCCACTCCCGAAACGGTCTGGTCGCACTACGGGCTGACGCCTGACCAAGCAGCGGAAAGTAAGATGAACCCGAAGATGTTCAACTCTTTTCTTGACGGCACAAAGTCGGCGATCGAGATGGCGGCTGTCGCCAATGCGACCGGACTTCAGCCGCCGCCCGATGGTTTGCAATTCCCACCGTGCGGCGCCGACCGCCTGGCGGAAGTTCTGAAGCCGAACTCGGAGGGCGGAGTCTTGGCTCACAAGGGAACCGTCGAGGTGGTTTCATCACTCCGCCGAGATGGGAGCGAGGTCGAGCGCGATTTGCGTTGGGGAGTCTACGTTTCGTTTGAAGCGCCTTCGGACTACGCAGCGCATTGCTTCCGCGAGTACGGTCTGGCGACGGACTCAAGCGGCCGCTATGCGGCACTGTATCGTCCTTACCACTTGATTGGCTTGGAGCTGGGCGTCAGTATCGCTTCAGCCGCCCTGCGGCGCGAGCCGACCGGCGCGCCCCGTGGGTTCGTGGCAGACGTAGTTGCCACCGCCAAGCGTGATCTTGCGGCCGGCGAAGTGCTCGATGGCGAGGGCGGATACACCGTCTGGGGGAAGCTGGCGCCTGCTGAAAATTCCCTTCGCCGCGGGCTGCTGCCCATCGGACTTGCCGGCGGTGTCAGGTTGAAAGTTCTCCTGGCAGCCGGCCAGCCGGTGCGCTGGAAGGACGTCGAGATAGACCAGGCCAGTGAGCACGTTAGACTCCGCCGCGAGATGGAGGCGGAATTTCCGCCCGCCCTCGGAGCAAGCGGCTCGGAAGCTTCGGCGTAGTCGTGGAAATGCCGCCTAGGATCGCCAGCGGTTGACGAACCATTTCGTCTCTCGGACGTCACAAAGCCGCAGGTTCGGACCCTCTTCCCGGAGAAGGCCGGCCAGCGGGTTCAGGTGGCTCCAGCCGCAAATGACGAGCGTATTGCGCATCCGGCCGCGATGCCGCCTCAGCTTTTCGTACATGAACTGCTCTCGACGCGCTTGCCAGCGGGCAATCTGCCGCGATGGGTAGTCTGCATTCGGCGTGAGATAGTCGGCCGGGATTCCCAGCTTGCGACTTTCTTGCTTGACGGGGCGTTGGTGCATGAATCGGTGTAAGCGAGCACGCTAGCGGCGGGGGTGGGGTCCAGTCCATCATAGAGATCGGGGGGTAACGTCATGGTCGCAGCGAAGTCGAGCCGAGTCAACCGCCAGTACAAGACGAAGTACAGAATCCGGAACTGGAGGGAGTACGAGCGTGGCCTCAGGAGCCGCGGCGACGTCACGATCTGGCTGAGCGAGGATGCAATTGCCGCGTGGGTACCACCGAAGAACGGTCTTCGCGGAGGCCAGCGGCGGTACTCGAACCTCGCGATCCGGACCGCGGTGACGCTGCGGGTCGTCTTCAGCCTGCCGCTCCGCCAGACCGAGGGGTTCCTGGACTCGCTGCTCCGCTTGATGGGCCTCAACCTCAAGGCCCCGGACCACACCACACTCTCGCGCCGGAACCAAATCGTTGCGGTGCCGCCCCTGACCCGATCCCACGACGGCCCGATCGACTTGATCGTCGATTCCACAGGGCTGAAGATTCTGGGTTGCGGCGAATGGAACGCGCACAAGCACAAGGCATCAAAGAAACGCCGGGATTGGCGGAAGCTGCACATCGGGGTGGATGCCGAGGGGTTCATTGTGGCGGCCGAACTCACAGCGAGCAGCCGGGACGACGCCTCCACACTCCCTGCTCTTCTCGACACAATCGAGGTTCCCATCCGGCGTTTCACCGCAGACGGAGCCTACGACCACAGGTCAGTCTACGATCAACTCAGCGCGGCCGGTACAGAGAACGTCGTGATTGTGATTCCCCCTCGTCGCTCCGCGGTGTCGGCGGGGCCAACGGACGGCCCATGGGCGCAGCGTGACACGGCTCTTGAGAGGATTCGCCAGGTCGGGCGACGAGAGTGGCAGAAGGAGTCGGGCTACCGACAGCAGGGGCGCGTTGAAAACAGCTTCTTCCGATACAAGTCCGTGCTCGGAGGCGGATTGAAGGCGAGGCACGGCAAGGCACAAAGGAGAGAAGTTGCGATCGGGTGTCACATCCTCAACCGGATGGCCGAGCTGGGTAGGCCGAAATCCTGCGCTGTGGTGTCCTGAACGAGAAGTTGGAAAAGCGCCCCCACTCGCGCCGCAGTTGAATCATGCAACAGCGCCGGTGCGAAACGGTATTGCACTATTGATTCTCTTGGCGATACCTTCATGCAATAGAGACCAACCTATGGAAAACGCAACCGCAATAAAATCGGCCGCAGTGGGGGAGCTACCGCCCCTCTGAGACGGGTCCTTTCTAAAGAAGAACCTCCTTGTGGTGTAATCATGTTTGAGACTTGAACTTCCCCTATATGACCCTCATCACAGCAACCACGCGCCTGTCCCGCGAGCTCCAGCGCGAATACGACCGGAAGCAGGTGGCGGCCGGTCTTTCGACGTGGCCGACAGCGCACATCCTTCCGTTTCAGGCGTGGCTTGCCGAACTCTGGGATAGGTCAGTGTATTCCGGGGAAGTTGGCGGGACCCTACGGTTGCTTCGGCCGTCTGAAGAGCGGGCGATCTGGGAGGACATCATCCGTGCCGATGGGGAGAGCCCCTTACTGGAAGTTCCGGCAACGGCCGCAGCCGCACTGAGAGCGTGGGGGCTGCTCTGCGAATGGGGCCTTCCATGGGATGCACCGGAATGGAACGACTCCACCGACTCGAAGGTGTTTTACCGGTGGGCGCGGGAGTTCCGGCGGCGGTCGAGGGAGAACGGGTGGTTGTCGAACGCGGAGTTGCCGGTCTTTATCGCGGACCGTATTGGAGAGGGGGCGATTCCGGTTCCCGAGCAGGTTGAGATCGTCGGGTTCCTGGAACTGACGCCGGTCCAGAAGCGACTGTTCGATACGCTGACTTCTCAGGGAAGAGAAATCAAACAACGGGTGGTCTCGCAGGCTCCGGGTAATGCTGTCCGCATCGGTCTGGTTGACACTGACCGGGAGATCCGTGCCGCGGCCGAATGGGCAAGGCGGATTTTGGAGACCGACACGGAGGCAAGCTCGCCGGAGTTCCGAATAGGGATTGTGGTAGCCAATCTCGAACAGTGCCGAGGCCGCGTGGAGCGCATCTTTTCTGAAGCATTTCATCCCACAAGCCATCTTCGGCCGGATCGGGATACTCACCGCCTGTTCAATATTTCCCTGGGGCTGCCGCTCGGTGAGTACCCGATCATCGCCGCGGCATTTTTGACCCTCGAAAGCCGGCCTCATGGCATTCCGGTGGAAACGCTGGGCCGGCTTCTCCGATCTCCGTTCCTTCGGGGTGCGGCGTCTGAGTGGACGAGTCGTGCCCTCCTGGACGCCGCGCTGCGTTCGTTGAGAGAGCCGGAAGTTTCACTGCAGGACGTACTTGCTTTGGCCTGGCGAGCCGACGTCCCGTACCACTGTCCGGAGCTTCAGTCGCAACTGATTGCCTGGCGCAAATTCCGGCAGGAGTTAACGCCTCACCAGATGCCCAGCGACTGGGCGGCATTGTTCTCAGGTCTTCTCGAAGCCATGGGATGGCCGGGTGCCGGGCCCCTCGACAGTGTTCAGTTCCAGACGATCAAAAAGTGGCATGAACTCCTTTCGGACTTTGCCGGACTGGACAGTGTCCTCGGCAGCATAGGGCTGGAGGCGGCCGTCGGGAGGTTGTATCGCCTGGCCTCAAGCGGGCAGTTTCAGCCCGAGTCCGACCCGGCACCGGTTCAAATCCTCGGCCTGTTCGAGACTTCCGGCCTGGTTTTTGACCGCCTCTGGATCATGGGGATGCACGATGCGGCGTGGCCGCCTCCGCCCAGCCCCGACGCATTCCTGCCGTTTCGGCTGCAGCGCAAGTTCGATCTGCCGCGGTCTTCGCCGGAGAGGGAACTGGAATTTGCACACACGCTGACCGCGCGGCTCGTGGCCAGCGCACCTAGTGTCGTTGTCAGCTATCCCCAACGTGCAGATGATTCCGATCTGAGAGTCAGTCCGCTCTTCCAGACGCTGCCGGAGGTCGAGGCGGAAGAGCTGGGGCTCCTGGGTTCCGATCGTTACGTCCATGCTCTCCGGGAGTCTCGCCGGTGTGAGGTTGTGGAGGATCACAACGGGCCCGGGTTGGCGGAGGCGTCTGCCGGCGGCGGAACGTCGCTGTTCAAGCTTCAGGCGATGTGCCCGTTCAAAGCGTTTGCCGAACTGCGCCTGGGTGCGACGGAGTTGGATGAGGCCGAAACCGGATTGAGCGCGCTGGACCGCGGGCTTCTGATTCACCGGGTGCTTCAGAGGATCTGGGATGTGCTGGGTTCGCATGCCGGTCTGCTTTCGACGGGCGACGAGCAACTGGCCGATATCGTGCGGAGGACGGTGGCTGCCGAGCTGTATGCTTTTGGGCGGCGTCGGCGGGCTCTGCGGCGGGAGCGATTCAGGGAAATCGAACAGGAGCGGCTCGAGCGTGTGATTGCGGAGTGGTTACAGCTCGAGCGGGAGCGTCAGCCGTTTACCGTGGTCCAGCAGGAAGCCCGGCGGCGGGTAACGGTGGGCGGGATTGATCTCAGCATCCGGGCCGATCGTATGGACCGTCTCGAAAACGGTGACTTCGTCGTTCTTGACTACAAGACCGGCGGGTGCAGTGCTTCGGACTGGTTCGGAGCCCGGCCCAATGATCCTCAGCTTCCCATCTATGCCGTCACGGCCGAAGCTCCCGTCGCCGGCGTGTTCTACGGACAGCTCAAGACCGGGAGGGTGACATTCCGCGGGGTGACGGATTCTGAAGGCTTGGTTCCGGGCGTCAAACCTTCCCGGGACGCGGTTTCCATCGACCAGAAGATTGACGGCTGGCAGGACGTGCTCGATCAGTTGGGGGAGGATTTCCGGGAAGGTCGGGCCGCAGTGGACCCGAAGGACCGTCGCAAGAGCTGCCAGTACTGCGCGCTGCCGACGCTTTGCCGGATCAACGAGGCTCAGCGTGCCTGGGATGCTGGCGGGGAGTACACGGATGCCTGACCGCATTCAGGATCAGGAGCAACGGAGGCGGGCGCTCGATCATTCACAGTCGTTTATCGTGCAGGCGCCGGCGGGTTCGGGAAAGACCGAGCTCCTGATCCAGCGTTTCCTCACGTTGCTGAGTCTATCTGATCAACCCGAGTCGATTGTGGCGATCACGTTCACGCGGAAGGCGGCGGCCCAGATGCGCCAGCGGGTGATTGGCGCCCTTCAGAACGCTTCCGAGCCTATGCCCGAAACCGCGCACGAGCATTTCACCTGGAAGCTGGCGCGGGCCGCGCTGGCGCGGAACGACACGTTCAACTGGCGCCTGATCGAGAACCCGGGTCGCCTTCGCATCCAGACGATCGATTCATTGTGCGCCACCTTCGTCCGGCAGATGCCCTGGGTCTCGCGCCTGGGTACGCCCTCGCATCCCGAAGACAATGCCGCCCACCTCTACCGTCAGGCGGCAACCGGAACGCTCCAGATGCTGGACTCTCCCCGGACGCCGGATGTGGTTGCCGAGGCGCTCTCAAAACTCCTGTCGCACCTGGACAACAACTTCGGGGCCGTCGAAAAGCTCCTCGCGACGATGCTGGCCAGCCGCGACCAGTGGTTGCGCCACGTCGTGGGGAACCCCGATGTTGAACGTCTGCGCGACGAGCTCGAGGATTCGCTTCGGGAAGTCGTCGAAGCCGCGCTCGGAGAGCTGGCAGCCATCTTCCCCGCACGCTTCAAGACCGAAACGGTCGAACTGGCGCAGTTTGCCGCCGGGAACCTCTCCCGCGATGGCAAGTCCGGCGACGTTCTGGCATGCGTGGGCCTGCAGGGGTTTCCCGCGGCGTCGGTGGATTCGCTCGAGCAATGGCGGGGATTGGCCGGACTGTTTCTGACGGGGCAGGGCACGCGGCGACAGCGTCTGACCAAGAACGAAGGGTTTCCGGCCGGCGACAGAGGCCGGAACGCTAAAGAGCGTCTCAATGCCATTGATCTCGACGACACGGTCGTAGAGCGGTTGCACGCGGTGCGCTCGCTCCCGCTCCCCCGGTTCGAAGCCGCGCAGTGGGACATGCTGGGCGCACTGCTGGTGCTTCTTCCCGTCGCGGTCGATCAGCTCCGGGCGGTCTTTCAGCAGGAGGGCCGTGTGGACTTCACCGAGATCGCGATCGGCGCACGGACCTCGCTGGGCACAGATGCGGAGCCCACGGACTTGGCGTTCGCCATCGACTGCCGGATCCAGCACTTGCTCGTCGATGAGTTTCAGGACACGTCCCAGAGCCAGTACGAGCTTTTGACCCGGCTCGTAGGGGAGTGGCAGCTCGGTGATGGGCGGACGCTGTTTCTCGTCGGCGATCCGATGCAGTCGATTTACGGTTTTCGTGAGGCGGACGTGGGTCTCTTTCTGCGGGCCCGGACCGAAGGCGTCGGTCCGGTTGCGCTGACCCCGCTCACGCTTTCGGTTAACTTCCGTTCCACTGCGGGGGTCGTGGACTGGGTCAACCGCACGCTCGGCACAGCGTTTCCATCGGTCGAGGACCGGTTCACAGGCGCGGTGACCTACGAGCCGTCCGTCCCGTTCAGGACGGAGTCCGATGAGTACGCCGTGCACGTGCATGCGTTCCTTTCGAGCGATCTGGATCTAGAAGCGGAGCGGGTTCTGAAGATCATCGGGGAGACCCGGACCCAGCATCCGGACGGCACGATTGCCGTGTTGGTCCGATCCCGTTCCCACCTCTTCGGAATTGTTTCGGCCCTGCGGAGAGCCGGGGAGCGGTTTAGCGCCGTCGAGATCGACACGCTCGTCGAGCGCCCCGTCGTCGGGGATCTCGTCGCGCTCACCCGGGCCCTGTTGCATCCGGCGGACCGGATCGCCTGGCTCTCGCTCCTGAGAGCGCCGTGGTGCGGCCTGACACTGGCAGATCTCCACGCGCTCGTCGACGGCGATTTCAACCGGGTGATCTGGGATATTTTGAAGTCCGGGGAGTGGCGGACCCGTTTGTCGCCCGATGGCATCGGACGGCTCGAACGTTTGATTCCCGTTCTCTCTGACGCGATTGACCGGCGGGGCACACTCGCAGTACGGCGGTGGGTGGAAGGCGTGTGGATCGCGATGGCGGGACCGGCGTGCCTGGAAACCCGGACCGACCTGGAAGCCGCCGCGGCTTATCTCGATCTGCTCGAACAATCCATGGTCGGTCTCGACATCCGCGATGAACGGAAGTTTGCCAACGACATCGCGCGCCTGTTCGCTCCGTCCGACGTGGAAGCCGGAGACGGGTTGCAGTTGCTGACGGTTCACAAGGCCAAGGGCCTGGAGTTCGACACGGTGATCCTCCCCGGACTCGGTCGCCGGACCCGAACGGACGACCAGCGCCTGCTGATGTGGCTGGAGTACATGAGTGGTGGGGAGCCGCGGCTTCTACTTGCGCCGATCCATAAGGTGGGGGGCGACAAGGATCCCGTCTACGACTACCTGCGCAAGGTCCATGCCACCAAGAGCGACCAGGAGAGCACGCGCCTCCTGTATGTGGCCGCGACGCGGGCCCGGCGGCGGCTGCATCTTCTGGGGCACACCCGGCTCGATCAAGACGGGACGGCGTTCAAAGCGCCGGATCCACGGGCGCTGTTGAGTAAAATTTGGGCTGTGGTGAAGGCGGATTTTTTCGAGGCGCTCCGGAGAGCAGGCGGGGAAGACGCGCGGCTTCCAAAAGATGCGGAACTTGCGGGCATTCCCTTGAGGCGGCTGAGCCTGGACTGGACGGCTCCCGCCCCACCCGAAGATATCGCCTGGAACGCCGCAAGCCCCGCGGATTCGGACGAGGTTGGAGTCCACCGGCCCGTCTTCGAATGGGCCAGCGAACTCCAGCGGCGGGTCGGTATTGTGGTGCATCGCATGTTGCAGGAGATGCACGCGCGGGAGGCGTTGGCTGTGCGCGAAGACACTCTCCGTGTGGCTCTCCAGTCGGAAGGCCTGGACGGCGAGAAGCTGGATGAAGCTCTCGCCCGCGCCATCATTGCGCTCGGAAACGCTACGGCCGACGAGCGGGGACGCTGGATTCTTTCCGGGCATGAAGACGACCAGCGCGAATACGCCTTGTCGACCGTCGTTGAACACAAGGTCCGGCGCTTCGTCCTCGACCGAACCTTCGTGGATGACGGCGTGCGCTGGATCATCGACTACAAGACCAGCACGCATGAGGGCAGCGGGCGCGATGCGTTTCTCGACAACGAGCAGACGCGGTACCGCGAGCAGATGGAGGGCTACGCGCGCGTCATGCGATCACTCGACCCGAGGCCGATCCGTCTGGGTTTGTATTTTCCTCTGGTCCAGGGATGGAGAGAATGGGCGTTCGAGTAAGACGATGACCCCTGTGACGCGGCAAGGGAGGCAGCGTCTAAGCGGACTGTTGGAGCGTAGAGTGCCTCGACGGTTACGGTTGGGACTACCTCCTGCCTGATACGTTGAGGTATTAGCGTCAAGCCGGCGGCCAGATCCTCGTCAGTCGGCGCGCCCAGGATCCTCTTGAATTCGTCCTCATCCATGGCAACCTCCAAGTCGTTTAGCCACCTTCGACCGCTTCCGGTGGACGAATGTTTGCGCGTGGTCCATCATGGTCGCGCCTGCCAACACGCTGTAGGAAGCATCGAGAGCCTAGCCGCCGATTGGCGGCGCCCGGGACTCTACCTTCTCGTTCGCTGCCCCAAATCGGCCACCTGAGCCGACGTCCTGCCGTGTGGCTGTTCTTGCGTATTGTTGCGGATGTATTTACACGCGGGATAATTCGAGCATCCCAGGAAGCTGCCGTATTGACTGACCTTTGTCTGTAGCCAGCCGTCGCAGTCGGGGCAACCCTCGATGGACAGACCGCAGTCGCGGCAGCGGAAGGCGCCGTCTGCCTTGACCGCCAATCCATTTCCGCAAACCGGGCACGGTCGTTGCGTGTACCCGCAATAGGGCCAGTTCGAGCAGCCGTAGAAGATGCCCCCGTTCCGCTTGCTCTCGCGTCGCTTGAGCCGTCCCTTAATGCATACCGGGCAGGGGACGTCGCCATCCGGCGACCGGCCGAAGACGGTGACGTCGTATCCCCCGTCGATCAGTTCCATGGCAAAGGGAGAAGTCGGACCGCCCTCGGCAAGCAGGAAGACGCGGCGTCTGGCGCGGGTGATGGCGACATAGAGCAGGCGCCGCTCCTCGGCATTCGGGTACCCTTCGGGCACCGCGAGGACCAGATCAAGCAGTGGATCGTCGTCGATTTCTGAGGGAAAGCCGTGCTTCCCGGAACACAGGCCGAGCACCACGACGTAATCCTCCTCGAGCCCCTTGGACCGGTGCACCGTCTTGTAGGATATCTGGAGCCCGGGATGCTTCCTTGCCAGAGCGGGTATGTTCTGCGGCCGCGTGTGATTGTAGCGGCCCAACAACAGCACACTCGATTTTCCTTCGAACCTGGCGGCATCCTCGGCGATCCTGTCGAGTGCCTCACTCAACAAGGAAAGCCGTTGCTCACCGGGAAGGCCGACATGGACACGCGGTCCGTCCGCCCGATGCACCGAACCGACCGTCTTGCGAATCTGCGCATGGTTGCGCAGGACGAATTCGGTGGCGACGGAAGCGATGCGGTCGGCGCAGCGGAAGGTTGTCTCCAGGTCGATGCGTTGGTAGTCGCCGAAACGCTCTGCGAACTCCCGCATGATGCCGATGTCTGAGCCGGCGAACCGGTATGTCGCCTGCCAGTCATCGCCGACGGCAAACAGCTGGGCGCTCGGCGACTTCTCCAGCAGCGCCTTCAACAGCCTTGCCCGGTCCGGCGAAATGTCCTGGAACTCGTCGACCAGGATGTAGCCGAACGGGCTGCGATAGCGCCCGGCTTTGACATGGTCCGTCGCCCTGTCGATCATGTCGTGGAAGTCGATCTGTCCCGATCGGGAGAGCGTTTCCTGGTAGCGCTCGAAGACCGGTCCGAACACGGCGAGGAAGGCTTCGGCTCGCACGCGGTCTCGCAGGTTGGCGGCCCGTCGGGCGACTTCCCGGAAAGTCAGCCCGGCACTCTTCTAGTGCTTGAGAAAGGTCGCCAGCAGGCGCATGAATGGATCGATCTTTCCCTGCCGTTCAAGCACGGCGAAGACCTCGGCAGGGGGGATCGGGGACAGAGTTACTCCGGAGTCGCGCAGTTTCGCGGCCAGGTTCTCGATCAATCTGCCGGCGGCATGCTCGTGGCTGAAGGTCTCGATCAGGATGGTGCCGTGTGCGGCGTGGGTCCGGAGCTTCCACTCCATCGAATCGAGATACTTTTCCCGCGGGATGTGCGGCGCGGTATCTCCGGAAGCGTTGAGGCCGAAGTGCTCGATGTAGATCCCGGCGGCGGGCAGATAGAAATCCGGCTGGTACGGCCCCTTCTCCGGCGTGGCGGTGTCGTGCTCATAGACGCGTTCGTACTCATAGGGCACACCGTTGAGGTAGAGGAAGTTGGCGATCTCGCATTCCTCGTAACTCTTGACCTTCTCGCCCTTCAGCGATCGGATCTCATGCCGTCGGACATAGTCCCAATACTCGCCCTGACTCCGGAAGTCGTGCTCGCTCCTGTAGGGCGCAAACTGAGACTGGAACCACTCCAGCAAAAATCCCCAGAACTTTCGCTCTGCGGCCAGACCGGCAACGATGCTCTTGAGCAGGTCGATCAGCGCCTTTTCGTCTTCAGCCGCCTTGGCCAATGCCGGGCGCCTGCCTTCGGCTTCACCGATGATCGCCATGCCCAAGCTGTGGAACGTCCTGACTGTCATGCCGGCCGCCGCTTCGTCGCCGAGACGCTCGCGGACCCGCACTTCCATCTCGTTCCGGGCGTCCTTCGCAAACGCCAGGAGCAGCAGTTCCGACGGGCGCCGGTAACCTCTATGGAGAAGCCAGCCGGCCTTGGCGACGATCACCGAGGTCTTGCCGCTGCCGGCCGCGGCGACCACCAGATTGCGGTCCTCGTCGACGACGACCGCCCGGCGCTGCTCGTCGGTAAGCGGCCGCGCCTCAATCCGGTCGAAGAACTCCCGCAACCGGGTCAATTCGTTTGCGACAAAGGCACCGTTCGCTTTTGTCCGCAGACGATCGGCGTCTTTCAGAAAGTCCAGTATCGTCCTCAGCGGTCGGATTTCCGGGGCGTTCGAGAGCGTGTTCGGCCAACGGCCCGCGAATTGGTCCGCCGCCTTCTCCGCGTCGCGTCTCAGTTCGCGGAAGACGCTGCGCGTCATGTACTCCGGCGGATTCGCGAACTGCACCAAGCGGTCATGGACCGAACGGAGCGTCGCGATCCGTGCCGCCAGCGCCCGGCGCCACCAGTGGACTCTGGCGGTCACCAGCGCCTCGGCGAACGCTCTGGCGTCATCCCGCGACAGCCCCGACACGAACGCTTCCCCTGCGGCATGACGAAAGCGTATGCCGCACCAGTGCCGCCCGGTTTTGACTTTGGCCGCCACGATGTCTCCGAGAGGGATTTTCGTGTATCGGGACCCATGCGTCAGTCTCAGGGCATTCGTGTTCACGGCAGCAGCCCTGGCGTCTTTCGGGCGAAGGACTGCGAACAGGAGCGACGCCAGCCCGGTTCGTCCGACCGTGAGACGAACTACAGCTTCCGAGGCGTCCATGGACCGCGACTTCTTCCCGGCTTCTTCACGAGGCCCGGTCTTCGCCTTTGCCTTTTTGCTCATAACCGTCTCTCCGTGCGCAACGGGTGCGTTGTCTGCAACGACAATACCTGAATCCGGCACCATTCTCCGCGCTCCGGGTCGTCTCGATCTATACGCAATGGACCTTGTTGCATGGATCATCCCGAAGAATGTCTTATCATTGGTTTTTCAACGCTGGGGGTAGTCTAAATGCCACATAAGTTCAACGCAGCGCGACGGCACAAGTTTGATAAGGTGCAGTACCGGGTGATCAACTGAGGGTAGCGCCCAGAATCGTGCGAATTTATACGCTAAGCCTTTCGCTTCGCACGAGACTGCGGTTGAGCTGGTACTCGCCGTAGAGGAGGACGTTGTCCCACCCGATCGGGCTGATATGGGAGGCGCTGTTGCATGATTCCACTGCGGCGCGAGTGGGGGCGCTTTTCCAACTTCTCGTTCAGGACACCACAGCGCAGGATTTCGGCCTACCCAGCTCGGCCATCCGGTTGAGGATGTGACACCCGATCGCAACTTCTCTCCTTTGTGCCTTGCCGTGCCTCGCCTTCAATCCGCCTCCGAGCACGGACTTGTATCGGAAGAAGCTGTTTTCAACGCGCGCCTGCTGTCGGTAGCCCGACTCCTTCTGCCACTCTCGTCGCCCGACCTGGCGAATCCTCTCAAGAGCCGTGTCACGCTGCGCCCATGGGCCGTCCGTTGGCCCCGCCGACACCGCGGAGCGACGAGGGGGAATCACAATCACGACGTTCTCTGTACCGGCCGCGCCGAGTTGATCGTAGACTGACCTGTGGTCGTAGGCTCCGTCTGCGGTGAAACGCCGGATGGGAACCTCGATTGTGTCGAGAAGAGCAGGGAGTGTGGAGGCGTCGTCCCGGCTGCTCGCTGTGAGTTCGGCCGCCACAATGAACCCCTCGGCATCCACCCCGATGTGCAGCTTCCGCCAATCCCGGCGTTTCTTTGATGCCTTGTGCTTGTGCGCGTTCCATTCGCCGCAACCCAGAATCTTCAGCCCTGTGGAATCGACGATCAAGTCGATCGGTCCGTCGTGGGATCGGGTCAGGGGCGGCACCGCAACGATTTGGTTCCGGCGCGAGAGTGTGGTGTGGTCCGGACCGCGAGGTTCGAGTACCGCCGCTGGCCTCCGCGAAGACCGTTCTTCGGTGGTACCCACGCGGCAATTGCATCCTCGCTCAGCCAGATCGTGACGTCGCCGCGGCTCCTGAGGCCACGCTCGTACTCCCTCCAGTTCCGGATTCTGTACTTCTTCTTGTACTGGCGGTTGACTCGGCTCGACTTCGCTGCGACCATGACGTTACCCCCGATCTCTATGATGGACTGGACCCCACCCCCGCCGCTAGCGTGCTCGCTTACACCGATTCATGCACCAACGCCGCTCAGAGGGGTATAGCTTCTTGGCTCTTGAGTTTTCGGTTTGGTAATTTTTCACAGGCTCGTCGCTCCTACTACTTGTTCTTTACTACTTGTTCTTTACTACTTGTAAGGGGGTATGTTTTGACCGAAGGATTTAAGGGGAGGGGGGTATGTTTTGACCGAAGGATTAGGCATAAGGGGGGTACGTTTTGACCGTGGAAAACTCCGCTGGATCACAGCGATCTGTGGACAAAGCCAGCCCGAACCTCCTGTTAGGAAACCCCAGGAGCGGTTTTCAGCGGTTCGGGCACCCTAAAGGGCCATCAAGCCGTCGTGGTGACGGCTCGATGGCGGGAGTCGAGGGGTAAAGAATCAACACTCCCGGGTCCGTCGCGTAGTTCACATCCGGCCAAGCGATCTTGATTTTCTTCAACTCCCGGAGGAGCAGGTGGGCAAAGGCCCGAACGTGGCGGTGTTGAGATAGGCCCATTCCTTTAGAACCGGGAACTGTGCGCGGATCGTCAGCCAATCTGTGATCATCCGAGTTCCTGGGAATAGTACCATCAAGTGGAATCGAGGATCTCGGCCTGCCGGGCGGGCGCGCGAGTGCGGCACCGGCATAAATTCTCTACCAATCGGCAGTGAGACGAGTTACCATAGAGCGATCGAACGGCCGTGTTGGCTGATTGCGGCGGGGCGATGATCTTGTAGGGACAGGCGATCTCGCTTGTCCTAGCCGGCGAAGACGGCTCGTTGTGCCGTCCTAGGGCTGTTCGACGAGATCAAATTTTCCGCCGCCGCGCATCGAAGGACCGGCGGGATCGCCGGTCCTTACTGATTGGTGTCCTCATGAATGGAACAACTTTGACCAGACGACCTAGCGAAACCACTCTCCTTTTCCTGCTGACAACAGCATTACTGTTTTCATGCGGAACTCCGCCACCAACGGAGGAAACTGCTGCTCCGGCCGAGGTGCAAATCGTTCCCGCCGACGCCGAGTTGGAACACCTGTTCACCCGCACAGCCGACATCAAAGGAGGCCTGACCGAAGGGCCGGCCGTGGCGCCCGACGGCAGCATTTACTTTTCCGACATCCCCTTTGGGAAAGACAAAGGCATGATCCTGCGCTTCGACCCTAAGACCGGGGAAACCACAGTCTTCGCCGAAGACAGCCACAAATCGAACGGGTTGGCGTTCGACGCCGAGGGCCATTTGCTTGCCGCCGAAGGTTCCGATTACGGCGGCCGGCGGATCTCGCGCTGGAACGTTGAAACCGGCGAGCGCACAACATTGGCGGACAACTACGAGGGCAAAAAATTCAACTCGCCCAACGACCTTGTGATCGACAGCCAGGGGCGAGTGTACTTCACCGATCCCAGATATCTGGGATCGGAAACCCGCGATCTCGACTATTTTGCCATCTTCCGGGTCGACAAAGACGGGACGGTCGTCGAAGTTACCCGCGAGGTGTCCAAACCGAACGGCGTGGCCCTCAGCCCCGATGAGAAAACGCTTTACGCGGCCGACCACGACAACGGGAGTGAGCATGTCGACGATCCGAATGCGCCGCCGGCAACGCCCGGGCCGATGAAAGTCTATGCCTTCCCGCTCGGGCCGGACGGTTTGGTGTCGGGCGAAAGAAAGACCCTGGTGGACTTTGGGGACCAATCCGGCTGCGACGGCATGACGGTAGACGAGAAAGGGAACATCTACCTGACGGCCCGCAGAGCGAAACGCCCCGGGGTATTGATCATCAACCCCGAAGGCGAAGAAGTCGGGCTCATCCCCCCGGTTTCACCCGCCGAGGGAGACGCTGAGAGCGAGCCGAGCCTGCCCAGTAACGTCGAATTCGGCATCGGTGATGAGGCAAACGTGCTCTATGTAACCGCTGACACGAGCCTCTACCGGATCCGCCTGAACGCAAAAGGGCATCGTCCGCAGCAGACGCAGTGACGGGCTTCTCACCCACTTCGCCTCGCCGCCTGGTGAGAAAAGCGGGCTAGATGATTTCTTTGATTGGTTGGCCGGTTTCGTCGTCAATGGAGTTGGCGATCTTGATGGGCCGGCCGATGGGCGTGTCGTAGGTCTTGGTCCAATCGATCCCGAAGGCTTTGTAGATGGTTGCGTGCAGGTCGCCGATGGTGACCATGCGGTCGGTCACTTCCGCGCCTCTCTCATCGCTGGCCCCTACGACCTGTCCGCCGTCGATACCGCCTCCACCGATCACCAAAGACCAGCAGTTCGGAAAGTGGTCACGACCGGCCCCCGGGTTCACATGGGGTGTCCTGCCGAACTCGCCCATGGCTACGACGATGGTGGTTTCGAGAAGACCTCTCTGATCTAAGTCCTCTAGCAACGTGCTGAAGGCGGTGTCGAAGACGGGAGCCAACTCGTCGCGGAGGTTCTTGTCGTTGTCGCCGTGGGTGTCCCACTGGCTGTATCTGTAGCCCGCCGCGGTCACGAAGACCGAGCCGGCTTCGACTAGCCGCCGGGCAAGAAGAGTGCTTTGTCCGAAGCCATGCCGTCCGTAGGTATCGCGGGTCTTGTCGGACTCTTGCGAGAGATCGAAGGCACTTTTGACCTCCGGGGAGAGGATCATCGTGAGAGCCTGCTCCTGGAACGTGTCCATGTCACCGAACTCCGCTATCCGGTGTTTGCCGCGGAACGACTGGTCGACGGCTTCGAGGAAGGACAAACGACTGTTGACCCGATCGGGTGAGACCGACTTGGGCAGCGTTAGATCGGCAACCTCAAAATCGTCCGCGTTCGGATCGGGGAGAAGCATCGGGTCGTATTCGGGACCGAGGAAGGCGGATTTCAGGTAGTTGTCATACAACTGGTGCTCGGACTTGGCGCACTTGACAAACGGCGGAATCGCGCCTCTTGGGCCCACCTCTTTCGAGAGGATGGCGCCCACGCTGGGGAACTGCATGGCCGGATTCGGACGGTGGCCGGTGTAGGCGTAGTAGGTGGCTTCGGGATGATCGATCTCTTCGGTGTGCATCGACCGAATAACCGCCAACTTGTCCATGTGCTTGGCGGTTTTCGGGTAGATCTCCGAGATTTGAATTCCCGGCACGTTGGTCGAGATCGGTTTGAACGAGCTCGTCGGTTTGGGATCCCACGAGTCCACCTGCCCCTGTCCGCCTTCCAGCCAGAGCAAGATGACGGATTTGGCTTTCGCGTTCTGCCCGGCGGCCATCGCCTGGTGTCGCAAAAGGCCGGGCAAAGTGATGCCCAGAGCCCCTAACGAACCAAGTCGAAGGAAGTCGCGGCGAGTCGCATGACCTCCCGTACATCCCCAGCAGGCATTTGCGCTCATCGTCTTTCCCCAGTCCCTTAGTGATTGTAGGCGAATTCGCGGGACGCGATCACTCCCCACATGAGATCTTCGATCGCTTTACGCCGGGACTCGGCCCCGGTGATCATTGTCTTGAGCAACGTCCGTTCCCTCTCGGTGGGGAACCGTGACAGCCCCGCGAGGTAAAGCTCCTCGATAATTTCGTCGTTCGAAGCGCCCTTTTTGACGAGGCCGTCAACTCGGCCCCCTTCCGCCGACACCTTTTGGTTATACGTTCCCCCTGCCAGGACGTGAAGCGCCTGCGCCAGGTTGGGCTCTACTTTGCGCTCAGGAACCGTTTGCCGGCTTGGCTGACCGTAGGCGTTGAGGAAGCCGGTTGGGAAAGCGTCGGGTCTCACGATGTTAATCGCGCGAATCCCATCCGGCAACACAGCGCCTGTAGCGCTCTTCTCGTACGTCTCAGGCACGCCGGTAAGTTGCGAGATCCCATCCAACAGCACTTCCGCGTCGAGCGGGCGAGGAATTCGATGGGAATAATTGATCGCGTCGTCTTGATTAGTCTCGTTTGCCTCGGAAGAGAGCTGATAGGTCCTCGATCGGACGATCAGCCGAACGAGATGCTTGACGTCGTGGTGATTGTCTCGGAACTCCTGGGCCAAGGCGGCGAGCAGTTCCGGGTGCGTGGGATGATTCGTCAGACGAAAATCGTCCACCGGATCCACGATTCCCTGGCCGAAGAAGTAGCTCCAGATTCGGTTGACAGCCGCCTGGGCAAAATTGGGGTGCGACACCATCCACTTTGCCAATGCGAGGCGGGGATCGTGCAGCTTCTCGAGCGACAGGGGTTCGCCGCTTAGGAATGCCGGCTGCACAAGTTCCTTAGTCCGGGGATGGCGCGTCTTCTCTCCTTGTCCAAGCTGTCCATGCCCTTCCGGGTCGTCGTAGATGACCGTGTCGACGCCGTAATCGCCAGCCCGAGTCAGTTGGCCGAAGAAGGCGGTCAGTTGCCAGAACTGGTCTTGACTCCAGTTCTCGTAGGGATGGTTGTGGCACTGCGCGCAGTCCAGACGCCGGCCGAAGAAAACCCTGATTTGCTCGGCCATCATGTCGGGTGGTTTGGGCAGTTCACCGCCCGTTCCGAAGTAGTGATTAGGCGCCCCGAGCGCACCCTGCCCCGCGATACGCTCCATGGCCACTTGATCGTAGGGTCGATTCCTCTCCACGCCGTCTCGAACCCACTCCCAGTAGGAATCGGTGAACTTCGGTCCCGGCTGCAGGAAATGACCAACCCGGAAGAGGTCGGCGAAACGGAACGTCCAATAGTCGACATACTCTGGCGTATTGAACAGCGTCTCGATGAGCCTTTCCCGCTTGTCGGTGTCTTGGTCGGCGAGAAACTCCCGGACTCTCTCGGGCGGCGGCAGCGTGCCGGTCAGGTCCAGGCAAACGCGCCTCAGAAATTCCCGGTCGTCGGAGAGTTTCGAAGGAATGATGTTGAACTTGCGGAGCTTCGCGAAGACGTGGCGGTCGATAAAATTGGTCTCCTCGACCTGGGGGTAGCTGTCCAAGAGTTCCGAAATCACGCCGAACCCGGTGCCGACGGCGAATCCGGCTGCGCGGATCATAACGGCCGTCTCGCCGGTGTTCACGGCGCTGACGACACCGTCGGAGGAGACATCAACTACTTCAGAATTGTTCGAGACGTAGAGCACCTCGGAGGTGATGTCTTCCCGTCGGCCGTTCGACAAACGTGCGGTAACCAGTAGTTGCTGCCGGCCTTGAGCGTCCAGCACGACTTCGGCCGGCTGGACTTCGATTCCCACAAGGCGAACGCTTTCCCCCTCCGACTCCTCTCCGAACGGCGCCCCCCGCCGAATCCAGTTGACGATCGTTTCGTAGTCGGCGGAGTCGACACTGAACCGCTGTCCGCCGCCATGACCGACACCCATGGTCGGTTTCAGCAGCAGCTGGCTATGTTGGGGCTTCTCGAAATCGACGCGCGGGTTTTTCGGGCCCTTCGATTCGGGACTGAGGACCTGGTACGTTCCCCCTTCGACGATCCACTTGTAGTCTTCCCGCGGGTACAGCGCATTGGCAGACAGCTTGAAGCCACCCTTGCCCTTCACGCTGCCATGGCAATCGCTGGTGTTACAGCCCCGCTTGGTCAGAATCGATCCAATGTCACGTCCAAAGCTGAACGGTCTTTGCTCGCCGGCTCCGGAGACCGTCAGCCGGGTTTCGGCCGTCTCTCCATCTAGATCGGCGCGGAGAGTCACCGTGCCATTAGAACGGGCGACGAGCCGGCCATGTTCCTCCATGGATGCGATTCCATCGTCGGAAAGGGTCAATCGCGCCTCGGAGGTGACGTCGCGTTCGAGGCCATCCGCGTAAAGGCCCAGGAGGACAAATCTCTGGGCGGCACTGGCTCCCCACAGGGTTGGCTCTTCCGGCAAGATGCGGAGAGACAGAAGTTTGCCGGACGAAGCCACCAGCGGCAGCACGAGGACGAGGTAGACCAAGATCGCCGTGGCGCACAGGGCCACAGATCGCCAAGAGCCGATTGCCCGCGGCATCATCGTTCTCATTTTCATTCCCGCCCCGCCGACGCGGCAGGTACCGCTTCGGCGGCCATCCGGGGCTTATCCACAACCATCAGCGGCAGCTCCGCGACATGCAGAGGCTTCCCTAATTTGCCGCCCACCACGGGTCGCGCTACGACGCGAATAAACTGTGGCTCGACGCTCAAGGGCGCGCTTTCGGCCGCTGCCAAGATGACGGTCGCGGTTTGCGAGGGGGGCACAAACTTCTCTTTTTCGCCCTCGTCCAGGGGCGGCCCACCCTCTGCTTTGACCTCCGTCCCCGGCAGCGCGGAGACGCCCTCGGGAAGGCCCTCTACGACGACGGCTACCTCGCCTTGATACCCTTCTTCCTGGTCGGTTGTGATATTCAGCTTCTTTGCTTCGCCGCGAACTATGTTTAGTTGCTGTTCGGTGACGTGGAGCTCGCCGATGTGGGGCGCCTGGGGACGAACCAAGAGCCGATACTTGAAGGTAGGAGATCCTATGCGGCTGGTGAGGTCTCGGACGCGGACAATATGCTCGCCCTCAGTTTCAAAGGTGTGGATCGACTTCGCTTGAAGGTCCTTTTGGTAGAACGTGGAGTTCCTAACGACCCTTTTGTGAAGGTTTGTCAGGACTCTGTCTCCCGCCGCGGTCAAAACCTCCAAATAGGGACTGAAATGCGGCAGGCGGGTGTCGGTGAGCTCGAGCTCAAAGGCCAGCTTGCGGCCGCGATCGATGCTTAGCTTATAGACGTCAACATCGCCCGGACGCTGAATCGCCCCTTCCACGACGCCGGGGATCGGGATCGCACCTGCCAGGTCGTCGTTGGGTTCCAACTCCTGAGACACGCCGATCGTTTGATCTTCGAGAGGCGCCTGAACCGAATCTGTCGCCGGTCCTTTTTCGACGACACCGGCTTGATCAGCCGGGATTTCCGGCGGCGGAGGCTTTGGCAAAGAACCGGCCGCCGTCCTAGCCTGAAGCTGAGCCATCCTGTCGGGATCGAGTCCGCGGCCAAAGTCCCGTTCCCGCCAGCGGGATGATTCGACCATCTTGGCTCCGTCAATCGGCTCCGACTGCGAAGGCCGGAAGATTCGAAATTGGTAAACCATATCCGGGCCACCCGCCCCTACGTGCGAATCGACTTTAACTACGTATTGACCGTCGCGAGGAAGCTGGTAGGTGAGCAGCGCACTCTTTGAAAACGTTTGCCAGATCGCATCGTCGTTCACGGCTAGACGGGTCAACGTCTCGGGACTGAACCAACTCCCGGTCGGTTCATACAGGGTGATTCTGGGATCACAATCCTTATCCTTCGAGGCCAAAACCCCATCGGTTGATGGATTGCAAACCACCTCAAACATGAGGTCCTCGCTCTCGCCGGCTTCAAACTCATACCAATCGGTCTCACCTTCTTGGCTGATCCTTCCTTGAATCGCAACTGGAACAGACACCAGTTGCGCATTTTTCGAGAGCTGATGTTCCCCTTCGTTCTCGACAACGACCGGTTCCGCGCCGACCAGGAAGGTGACGGGATTAGAGATTCCTCGATCAGAGATCAGACGAAGCCGATAAGCCCCCGGCTCGGCATGGGTCCCGACTTTCACTTGCAGCGCAACCCTCTGCCCGTCCTGTTGCCGGTCAGACTTTGCGCCGGAATACTTTTCGGCGGGGAGTTGAATCGGTGCGACCTGCCGGATGTGAGCAGTGATGTGGTCGCTGTCGACCCACACTCGCGCGGCTCCCGCGAGCCCTTTCCCGCGAACGTGGGCTGTGAAGGCTTCCCCCGGGCGGCCGCCAAGAGGGTAAAGGGAAAGGATTTTCGGGTCCGGCGACTTCTCAGCGGGGGATAGAACGGGGGGACAAAAGACCACCAGGCTGACCGCCAGGGCCAGCCGTCTTGGAGACATCCGCATCGCAGAACCCGGGGTACGCTACATGCGTAGGGAAGCGCTTGCCGCAGGGCTGAATCGCCGGCCGAAAGCAATCTTAAACCCTTGGGAATCTTTAGGTTCGATTTGAGCATACCACGGACGACGAGGGGGGTCAAGGTGAAATCGAGGGTGATGCGGATCATGGGTTGTACCTAACTAAAGGGGCATGAAACGGGCATGCAGCGGCACGGGCGTGGAGGTTCCTCTAGCTATTGAGGCCAGGCGGGCAAGATTGCCTGTTGCAATGACAAGCAAGAGTGCTTGTCCTACCGGCTGCCTGCCGGATGTGGAGGCTTGATAACATTGTGAATCGGTCGACTCGAAGGCCGGCACATGGAAATGAAATAAGGAAGCAAGGAGTCGCGTGATGGCGGGAAAGAAACTGCGCTGGGGCTTGATGAGCACAGCTCGCATTAACGAGAGACTGATTGTCCCCATGGGGACCTCCGAGCGCAGCGAGCTGGTCGCGGTTGCCAGTAGAAGCAAAGATACGGGAGACCGCTACGCCGCGGAGTGGAAAATCCCACGCGCCCACGTGGGATACGACAGCCTGCTCGCCGACCCGGAAGTGGACGCCGTCTACATTTCTCTGCCCAATTCAATGCACGCCGAGTGGTGTGTCAAGAGCGCGCAGCAAGGCAAGCACGTGCTGTGCGAAAAGCCAATGGCGCTCAGCGCTGAGGAAGCGGACAGCATTACGGAGGCGGCGCGCGGGAGCGGCGTCCTCATACAGGAAGCGGCCATGTATCGCTACCACGAGCAGACGAGGCAAGTTCGCGAACGGGTTGCCAACGGAGACATCGGCGAAATCCGCGTGATTCAGGGTTTTTTTGGTTTCACTCTAGATCGGGAAGGCGACATCCGCTTCGACCCCAGCCTAGGCGGAGGTTCCCTCTGGGACATCGGCAGCTATCCGGTCAGCTTTGCTCGCACCGTGATGGGAGCTGATCCAGTCGAGGTGGAGGCCCAGCAGGTTCTGGGCGATACGGGAGTCGACCTGACCTTCGCGGGCCAGATGCGTTTTCCCTCAGGCGGCCTGGCTCAAATCGCCTCCAGTTTTCAAGTCACGGCCTACTGGAACGCGGAAGTGATCGGCAGCAGGGGTCGGATTCTTCTCGACCACCCGTGGTTGAACCGTATTGGAGAGACGGCGCACCTCACCATCTTGCGAGAGGGCGACGCTGACGGGGAGACCTTCGGGGACAGCGCGGCGGGTATCGAAGAGCAGACCATCACTTACGAAAAGCCCAATGCCTATCAGTCTGAACTCGAGGCCGCCGAAGCAAGCATCTTGGATGGCGACGAGCCTGTCATCTCGCTGGCCGACAGTCGGGGGAACGCCGCGACAATAGCGGCGCTGCTTCAGTCCGCGCGCGAGAATAGGCCGGTAAAGCTTTGAACATTAGAGACGGACGTTGCCGGTCGAAAGCGGAAGCCGGCCGCGAGAACCGGGCAAACTCGGCGAAACAGAACAGGAGAGAAACGTGGCAAACCGAAAGGTTAAACTTGTCCGGCCCGGTGACGAGCAAACCATATGGCGCGGGGCCGGCGACGAGTACCGTCTGTTGGCGACCGGCGACGATACGGCCGGCGACTACTTCATCATGGAGGCGATAGTGCCACCCGGGGGTGGGCCGCCGCCACATATCCAGACGCGCGAGGAAGAAGCTTTTTATGTACTCGAAGGGGAGGTGGTCTTCCGAGCTGACGGCGAGCGTATTGTCGCCCAGCCCGGCGCCTACCTGAACATCCCCCGCGATGTAGCGCATCATTTCAAGAACGAATCCGATACGACGGCGCGCATGCTGATATTTTTTGCCCCAGCTGGGATCGAGCGCATGTTCGAGAGAATGGCCGCCGATCCGGACAATTACGCGGCCACCGCCAAGGAATTCGGGGTTGAATTCGTGGACAAGGCCTGATAGCGTCCGACAATCCCCGTTGCAAGGAAGTTGGTCTCTATAACAGACCACTGCCATCAGCCCTGCCCGCTACCCTCGCCTGATCTCGTCGAAACCTCCGGCTCCGGCGCCGTCGCGCGCGCTCCGCGCCGGTGGTTTGGCGCGCCTTTTGTTACTATGGCTACCGGCGCGCGAAGGCTGCTCCCGGAGGCTTACGGTGAACGAGATTCCAAGACGACGATTCCTTTCCGACTCTCTTGGCGGCGCAGCAGCCGCGGGAGTGGCCGCGACCCTCGCCATTCGAACTTCATCGGCATCGCCGAACGGCCAATTGGGCGTGTCGGTCATCGGGGTTGGCGGGATGGGGACCGTCCATGTGAAGCGGCTTCTGACGTACCCGGATGTTCGCATCCCCTCGCTCTGCGACATCGACCAGGCGCAACTCGAGCGGGCAAGTCAAACGATGAAGCGGGAAGGGGCGGAGGCTCCAAAACTGGAGGGCGATTTCCGTGATGTACTAGCCGACCGAGAGGTCGATGCGGTCGTGATCTCCACCCCTCATCACTGGCACTGCCCCATCGCCATCCGCGCCATGCAGGCCGGCAAAGACGTCTATGTCGAAAAACCGGCCAGCCACGTCTTCCGCGAAGGCAGGCTTATGATCGACGCCGCCCGCAAGTACGACCGCATTTTCCAACACGGCACCCAGACGCGCTCGAGCGAGGTGACGCAAAAAGTAGGCGAGCTGCTCAAAGACGGCATCATCGGTGAAGTGAAAACAACCAAGGCCTGGAACTCGCAGAAGGTGGAGCTGCGCAAGCCTGTTCCCGATGAGCCGATCCCCGCCGGTGTCAACTACGACATGTGGACGGGTCCGACTTCCTACGACGGCAAGTTCAACGCCAATCGCTTCCACGTGTACTGGCGTTGGTTCCGCGCCTACGGCAACGGCGGTATCGGCGACGACGGACTCCACGATCTCGACATGGCGCGCTGGGCACTGGGGGTTGAAACCCACCCCGTTCGCATCACCGCCCACGGCAGCCGAATCGCTCTCACCGGCGACACCGAGTATCCCGACAACATGATGGTGGCCTACCAGTACGATGACGACAAAGTTCTGCTCTACGAGGATCGCAGCTGGACGCCCTATGGGCTTCACGGCATCGACAACGGTAACGCCTTCTACGGTACCGAGGGCTATATGATCTTTACTCGCCGCGGGCATTACCAGGTTTATCTGGGTCAAAAGGAAGAGAAAGGCCCCGGCATGAGGGGCGGTACCCGGGGATACGAGGAGCACATGAAAAACTTTGTCGATTGCGTGAGAAGCCGCCGGCAGACGGTCGCGAACGCCGAGGTGGCGCACCCCTCCTGCGCGCTCGCCCATCTTGGCCAGATCGCTTACGAGTTGGGCCGGGTGCTGCACTTCGACTCCGAGAGCGAACAATTTCCCGGGGATGCGGAGGCGAACGCCCTGCTTACAAAGGAATACCGCGAACCATGGACCGTGCCGGACCCGGTGTAGATTGACCGGGTTCTACTTCAGCTACAATTGACTCGAATTAAGCCTAGGGAGGTTGGGATGCACAAACATATGAAGCTTAGGGCCGTTGGACTTTTTCTTGGCGCTATAGCTCTGACCGCCGCGCATCATAAGAGCGCCACGGAAGCGCTGATGGTCAACGCGGCCAATCGCTTCGTGGAGTCACTGAACACTCGTTTTCAGCGCCCTATGACGGTTTTTAAGTTCGACGCCGCCGACCGCACCAACTGGCACTATTTTCCCGAGGGCGGATTCACCCAGACACACGGATATGAACGCAATGGCATCACCTTCGCCGAAATGGATCCAAAACAACAGCACCTCGCTCACGGGTTGCTGAGCACCGGGCTGAGCAGGACAGGATACGCCAAGGCCGTGGACGTGATGGCGCTCGAAGACATCGTCCGTGTTATCGAAGCCGACACGACGGGCCACCGCGACACGCAAGGGTTCCATTTCACGATTTTCGGCGAGCCGTCCTTGACGACGACATGGGGATGGCGCGTGGAAGGGCACCACCTGTCGCTGCACTATACGATTGAGAAGGGGAAGCTAGTGTCCGCCAGCCCGACGTTTTTTGGCGCCAATCCTCACGAGGTGGCGCAAGGGCCGCACAAGGGCATGCGCGCGCTGGCCGACGAAGAAGATCTGGCTCTGGCGTTGCTTGAATCCCTCGGTCCCGAAAAGCAGAAAAAGGCTGTCTTCAGCGATGTCGCGCCGTTCGACATCCTCACCATGGCCGACACGCGAGCGGAGCTCGAGGGCGAGCCGCAAGGCCTGCCGGCGTCGGAGATGAACGACAAGGAATACGCCATGCTGCTTGCGCTGATCGATGAGTATGCCGGCAACGTACCCTCCGACGTAGCGGCCGGGCGCATGAAAGCGGCACGAGACACGCCTCGGGGCGAACTCCTCTTCGCCTGGGCGGGCCGTATCGGACGTCCTAAGGCGGAGGCGGTCGTGGTGGGCAGCCTAACCACGGGAAACCGGGAAGTGGGAGGAAATTACTACCGCGTGCAGGCGCCCACCTTCCTGATCGAGTACGACAACACACAGAATCAGAGCAACCACAGCCATTCGGTTTGGCGGGATTTCGAGGGAGACTTCGGGCTCGACGTCTTGGCGCTCCACCACCGCCAGTATGATCACCGGATCTCTCCCCGCCAAGAGATAGCCGCGGACTGAGGTCGGATTTCGACCGGGGAAAAGAAATGTCCGGCATCGGACGCAGGGAGTTTTTGGCGGCTGCTCAGGGCGCTGCTCTGGCAGTGGCGGGTCCCGCGTACTTGTACCCCAACGCGGCTCATGCCGCCGATGCCGCAAAAGCAGCAAAGAAGCCCGCTGCGACAGGCGGCGCCGAGCGGGCCGGCGAAAGTGGCATGAACGACTATCAATTCAAACTCGGCATGTATTTGCCCGAGTTAGGACTGCCGTTTGACGAGGCGCTGGCCACGGCGAAGCGATGCACGTCAACTTCACGAATCTCAAGCAACTCATTCGCGAGATCGAGGAGGGCGCCTAGCCCGGTTTTCTCACCACGTGGCGAGGCGAAGTGCGTGAGAGGCCCGTCAGTACAAGGCGCGCGCCGCTCGCCACCGAGTTCGGAGGCGCCACGTTCGCTATACGGCAGGCGCGGACTTCTTCTCGAACTCCTTACCAGCGAATCGAACAATGCGAATCCAAAACACGAGAATCGTGCCAACGATCAGCGACAGCCAGCGGACACTTTCAAAGCCCGCAAAGAAGGTGGTAATCCCTAGACTCAAGCCCACGGCGAGTGCCTTCGCAAAACGCTGTAAGAACATGTCGATGAAAGCCTTCGCTTGGTACTTTGCTCTGCGGGTGGTCGGAGTGTAAAGAACCTCTCTCGCCGACTGGTTGATGGAATTGTTGAAGCCGTTGTCCGACACGTACAGAGCACTGCCCGCGAGCAGTACCGGGGTTAGCAGAAACCCGACGGAGCCGATCAGCGCCGTAGCGGGAAGAACCAGTAGGGCCATGCCCACGCCGAAGCGGTTCATCACAAAACTTGTAAAGAATAGTTGGACAACAAATGACAATACATTGCTGATCGCATACATGTTCGCGATTCGCACTCCGATCGCCTCTCCATCCAGATAATGGGCCACCGCCGATTTGAACTGGAAGTCCATGATCGTCGACACCATTTCGTAGAGACCGACTATGGCAAGGATGGCCAGTAGGTAGCGGGAACGAAATACGAGCCGTGCCCCGGCCGTTGCCGGATTCTCAGTCACGGCTGCCGCCTGATCCGCCTTCGGCGTCTCCGGTATCGGAACCCGAGCGAACAATCTCCCGGCCGCCCCCGCGACGACACAGATCCCACCTGCTACGCCTAGGCAGATCGCAAGCCACGCAGTGATCGACAGCTGCTTAATCCTGGCAGCCAACAGCGTGGCCCCGAAAGCTCCGCCCGACACTCCTCCCAGTCCAATCAAGCCGTAAAGCCGCTTCGCTTTTTCAGGGGCGATGCTGTCATTCAAGAATGCGAAGAAGGTTGACACCATCAGCGTACTGTACAGATCCCCAAAAAAATAGAAGGACCAGACCGTACCACCTACAGGCGACTCCAATGTCGACATGAAGAAGATCAAACAGGCTGCAATAAAGATCGAGAAGATGTAGGTCAGTTTCTGCCGACGAAAGGACCGCGATAGGAAAGCAAATATCGTGGAGGCTACAAAGGCGATCACCATATTAAGCCACATTATCGGAGAGCCGGCCCAGGCCAAGGTGCTTTCGATAGGAAAGCGGTGAGCTACAAAACCCAACTGAAGCAGCTCATCAAAGACCTGCCTCCCC
>CAXWPI010000003.1:0-1409822 GCA_963668345.2 Bryobacterales bacterium
CATCAGGGCGCCAATGCTGTCCGGTGTCACCGCGTCGGATCCCCCGCTTGCGTGCGACGACGCGTGGGCAAGGGGCGTCCGCGCGTCTGACAATCTGGGGTCGCTGCCCTCTGTGATGGTCCCGGTGGCTGTGCCATACACCGGCTGAACTTCCGTGCGCGTGGACCCCACGTTGTCAAAAACGGTCAGGCCGTTTGAAAAGTTGGCCACGACTCGCTGGGTGACGGCAGTGCCTGAGTCCTGGAAAAGCTCATAATCCGTTCCTGTCGCCCCGCTGCCGGCGGCCGACCAGAAGAGATTCGCACTTCCGTCGGTCGTCATCTGCTGACCGGGAAGACCGTCGGAAACCGGCAAGGTGTACAGCGTACTCGTGGTCAACGTAGGGAGGTTGAATCCGATCGAGTTCGTGCCGCCAACATCGCGCAATGTCAGAAGAGTCGAAGCCGGGCTGCTTTCCTGAATGATCTGTTCCGCGGTAAAAACGTTGCTTTCGTCCAGGTCCGCTTTGCCGTCGAGTGCGGCGACGAGACCCGAAACTTGCGACATCGTGATCACGCTCCCGACCGGAGGAGGTTGGCCAATGCGAACGTCGCTTACCGTCAGCGACGTCGCGCTATCCGGCACGGACCAGGTTTCAACAAAGCGCTTTCCGCTATTGAGCAGATAAGTCACCGTGTAACTCGTTCCGGGCGGCGTCGAGTTGTCGTTGGGAACTAAGTCCACGATAAGCACACCCTGCACGATCTTGACCGTCACCGAGCCCGTTGCCAGCGTGGTGCCGTCTGAAGCGGTGAAACCCTTCCACTCGATCGTCAATCTTCCTTTCACCTTGCTGCCGTCGGCGTTGAACAGAGTGTCCTGAATGCGTGTCGTCGTGATGGCCTGCGCCAATCCGCTGAGGGCTACAAAAACCAGGGCCGCGGGAAGGAACCGGCCGGCCCAACTTTCCTTCATACCCATATGAGTTCCTTTCAGGAGAAAACCATCCTTAATTGAGGGCGTGTAGTAACAACTTTCCTAGAGTTTTCAGGCAGTTTCGGCTTCAGCATAACGTGGGGAATCGGATTGGCCGCCAAGCTGTGACGCTACGTTGTTGATATCGGGGGAAATAGATTTCCTGTTTTCTTGTGACCGCTCGTATCCCGAAAACTCGACTTTCAACCGGGCGAACGACAAGCTGAAGCTTGTCAGAACTGCCATCCAGGATAAACACGCGTGTTCGTCGCCACCGAAGTACACGGTGGCGACCGCCACTTTTGGCGGTCCTGGTTTCAAGTACCGGCCGGCAATCCTGCCGGCCACAGAGCCGCCGGCCCTGGGATTGGTTAAAAAACCGGGGACTGTCCCACGGTTTTTTCACAGACCCGTTAGCCCACGGGCCCCCGATCGCAGCGACCGCCTATCGTTCATCGCCGAGCAGAGACACTTGACACGCTCGCTATTCTAAAGGAGGGAAACGGCGAAGGCCGGCATCACGCCCGGCGGAGAAATAAAAAAACGAAACAAAGCCAATTTCTAACAACCCATTTATAATCAATGGATTGCGGCTTGCTTTCGCTCGGATTTGTGATGGGACCGCGGGACCATTCGTGACAAGGATTGCGACAAGGAGGGTTTCAGCATGGCAGTCAAAGACGGGTTGTTGGTGAAAGAAAAACTAGCGGTTTTCGGCGGCCCCCCGGCCATGCCCGAGGGAATCGAGCGGACGCGCTGGCCGAGGTACAGCGAGCAAGAACTCGAGGAACTGTGCCGTGTATTACGAGAGGAACAGGTCGGCGGTAGCGATGCGCCGCAGGTGGTGGGCCTCGAACGGGAGTGGGCGCAGCGGATGGGCGTCGACTACTGTTCCGCTGTCGGCGCCGGCTCCGATGCCCTGCACATGGCCCTGTGGGCCGCGAGCGTAGGCCCCGGCGATGAGGTCATCGTGCCCGCCTACACTTTCATGGCGGGCGTGCTTGTCGTTCTCCATCAAGGGGCGGTACCGGTTTTTGTGGACGTGCAGCGCGATTCCTACAACATGGACCCGGCCCAGATTGAAAAACAGATCACTCCCCGCACGAAAGCCATCCTCCCCGTCCACTTAAACGGGTTGCCCGCTGATATGGACGAGATCAACGCCATCGCCGAGCGGCACGGCATCGCCGTGATCGAGGATGTGGCCCACGCGCCTGGGGCGGTCTACAAGGGCCAGCCCGTCGGAAGTCTGGGGGATGCTTCCGGACTCAGCGTGAACGCCATGAAGAACCTCCCGGCAGGCGAAGCCGGTCTCTTCAGCACTCGCCATAGAGATTTCTTTGAGCGCTCGGCCGGTCTCTGGGTTCACGTCAGGTTTCATCAGCCGCGGGAAGAACTGAAGTTCCCCGAGTTCACCTTGGGCTACAACTACCGCTGCAGCGTTCCCTCAGCCACGCTGGCCCGAGGCCAACTGGCAAGGCTCGACGAGTTGAACGGCGTCAGACGATCCTTGTGCGAACGCCTCAGCCGGCAGATCGAGGAAATTCCAGGCGTGATCCCGCCGCAAGTACCCGCCGACCGAAGCCACGTGTACCACCTCTATCGGGTGCGTTTCGATCCTCAAGCAGCGGGACTTGAGGTTGCCCCTTCGGAATTTCGGGCCAAAGTGGTCGCCGCACTCGGTGCTGAAGGCGTGCTCTGCCGCCCGTGGGTGAACTTCACAATACCCTCACTGCCCATCTTCACCAGGCCCGAAGAATTCGAAGCCCGGCATCCGTGGCGGCGCCCGTGGCCGGCCGATCACGTCTACAACCCGCGAGACTATCCGGAAGCCGCCAAAGTGGTGAAGGAGACCTCCGTGGTCATGGAAGCGCCGACGGCCGTGAGTGAGCAGATCATCGACTACATGGGGGAAGGCTTTCGGAAGGTGTTTTCCGAGCTTGACGAGGTGATGAAACTGGAGTTGCCGCCCGAGCTGATGGACGGCGGCGCCGCTAACCTCGACGAGATACGAAGGCTGCTGCCCGGAGCGTCGAGCACTGAGCCGCGAGTGTGAGGGTCTGTGAAAAAACCGGGGACTGTCACAAGCGGCGTCCCGGAAGTCACTTAGAATAAATGGCGTTTTGAGCTGCGGTTGACTGTCCCAAGGTTTTTTCACAGACCCGTGAGCGAGCGGTCCACAGATGACGCCGCTCAGCGCCGATGAATCCGCGTATACCTCAACGCCGCCTTCTTAAAACGGGTAGGCGCACCAAGACGCGATGGCCGAAACTCTGCGAGTAGGGATCATCGGCACCGGCCGGGCCGGCCAGTGCCACGCCGCGGCTTTTTCACGCCTACCAGACGTAGCCGTTACCGGGCTCTGGAATCGGACACGATCTCGGGCTGAGAAGCTGGCGGCTACCCTAGACGGGCCGAATATAGAGATCTATCAGGACTGGCGCGAGCTGATCGAGCGGGGCGGAGTGGACATCATTAGCATCACGGCGGACCCGGTTGTCCGGCAGGGTCCCTTTGCCCAAGCCCTGGCCCAGCAGCGGCATGTCCTCGTTGAAAAACCGCTCTCAATCGATCTGCCCGAGGCTCGGGAGATGGCGTCGCTGGCCAGCCAGGCTCGCACCGTGACCGCCATCAGCTTCAACTGGCGTTATTCGCCGGGCTGCCAGACGATTTGGCGGGCCCTACGGGAGGGCCAGATCGGGCGGCTGCTGGACATCCGCACCGAGTGGCGACTGCGATCCAGCCCCGGGTTAAGGCCCTGGTCCCAGGTGAGCGGATCGCTCAGGGAAGCAGGCAGTCACGAATTTGATCGAGTGCGCTTTCTCACCGGCCGGCGCTTCCAGCGAGTGGTTTGCTCTCTGAGGTCGCCGCCTGAGACCAACACGCGGACCCTGGAAAGGCACCAGGTCCGCGCGACACAGGCTGAGTCGCAGGCCGGCGCACCGAAGGAGAAATCGATCCCTTCCGACACCTCCGCCTTTGTGCTAACAGAGATGACTGATCAGGGGCTGGCGGCTTTTCGCTTGACTCTTACTCCCGGGGAGCCGGAGCGAAGAATCACCATTTGCGGCGAGGAAGGCACGCTGATTCTGAGCAGCGAATGGGTGACACTCCGACCAGGGGGAGATAAGGACAGAACGGTGACACTGTCCAACGAAGTGAATGTTTTCAGGCAGCGCGCCGACGATGCCGATCCCGTAAGGCTGGAGATCGCAGCGTCGGACCGCCAGCCCCCTGAGGTTCTGTCGGGGCAGCACACTTGGAACCGACTGATTGCCGACTTTGTGACCGCCGTCCGCCGGGGCGACCTGCGGCATGAAAGTGTTCCCCACCTTCCTCATATCTCCGATGGCCTGGCTGCGCAGGAGGTCATCCGTGCCTGCGAACTGTCTCACGCCGAGCGACGCTGGGTGGACCTGAAGCAAACTTCGGCTGAAGTAAGCTCGCTGGAAGCGGGCTAAGATGAGTTTTTGGGCCTGTTTCGCAACCAGCCGTAAAAACGGCTGGCCTAAGGACCCCGACGAAGCCGCGTGGACGCGGCTAGCTACTTTCCGGCGCAAAATACGCGTAGCGCTCGGGGCGGGGACTGTCACCAATTTCGCGCCTTCAAAGAATCAACAACTTACGAGCGCATCGGACGCGAAATTGGCTGACTGTATTGTCATGGGAGCAAGCTCAGGGCGTCGATGTGGCGGCGGACCGGACGTCACGCCACAATCTGCGGGATCAGCTCACCGTGTACGTCGGTAAGCCGGAAGTGACGGCCGTTGAAGAAGCTTGTAGCGCGGACCTGGTGCCTTTCCAGAGTCCGCGTCCGTGGGCTTTCTCCCCGCGCCCACTTCCGGTCACATCACTTTCAAATTCTCATCCTCCTCATTCCACCCCACTTACCTCGGCAACCGCCCTCTAACTCCCCCGCCTCACCGTACCCTGGAATTGGAGCCTGCGCTCCCACGAAAGGATATAGTTATGACAACAAATGCACAAATGCAAGCTAATGGCGACAACGCCAAGAAATCCACCGGACCGCGCACCAAGGAAGGCAAGTCCCGCGTTGCGAAAAACGCCCTCAAACACGGACTCCTCGCCCGCGATGCCGTACTGCCCGGCGAGGACCCCGCCGACTTCGACAGCCAACTCGCCGCCCTCGAAGAAGATATCCAACCCGCGAACTCGCTCGAGTTCGAACTCGTCCGCCAAATCGCCGACGCCCAATGGCGCATGCGCCGCCTCACGCGCTTGGAGACCGGCTTCATCGCCGCCGCCGTCGACGACACCCGCCGCCACGCCGAAAAGCACCGTCCCGACACCTTGCGTCCCGGCTACGACGGCGAGACGATGCTCTTAGGCTCGGCAATGCTCGATCGCACCCAGGCCTTCGTTCATCTCGCCCGCTACGACGGACATCTCAGCCGCCGCTTCTTCCGCGCCGTCAAGCAACTGGCCGACCTTCGTCGCGACGAGCGCAAGGCCCGCGAGGCCCGCCCCTCCGCCGACTCCTACGCCCCTGCCGATCCCTACCGATACGTTCCAGCCCAGGCCCCGCCGCCAATCGACACTTCACGCCCCGCGGCCGGCCGTATCGGCTTCCGACTCTCCAGCGATTCGGCCCCAGAAGCCGGGCTGTCGAAGATGAACGAAAGAGCCGTGCCCGTCAGGGCGCGGGCCTCACAAGCCGCATTCACACCCTCCACGGACCCCTCCCGCCGCAGTGCCAACCCTCGCCAGCCAAAAATTACCAAACAAACCAAATCTCGCTGAACCCTCATAGAATCAATGACCTACAACGATGGTCCCCGTAGCGCGGATCTCCCTTTTGAGAATCGCCGCCAACGCGATGGTCAGAAAGGGCGCACAGGGGCAAGTTCAGGGCGTCGATATGGCCGGGGAGGGGACATCAAGCCACAATCTGCGGGATCAGCTGGCCGTGTACGTCGGTAAGCCGAAAGTGACGGCCGTTGAAGAAGTACGTCAAGCGCTCGTGGTCCAGGCCCAACAGATGGAGCAGCGTGGCATGGATATCGTGGTGGTTCACGACCTGCTCGGCCGCTTTGTAGCCAAACTCGTCCGTGGCGCCGATCACCTGCCCGCCCCGGATGCCGGCGCCGGCCATCCATAGCGTCATAGCGCCGGGGTTGTGGTCGCGTCCAACGCCGCGTTGCGATATCGGCATTCGTCCGAACTCGGAATGCCAGATGACGAGTGTGTCGTCGAGCAGACCTCGATGCTTGAGGTCTTTGATCAATCCCGCGATCGGCTTGTCGACCTCCTTGGCGTGCAGGGTATGGTTCTCGACGAGGTTTGTATGCGCATCCCAGGTGTCAATGTTCTGCATGACCATCGCACCGTTATAGAGCTGCACGAACCGGACCCCTCGTTCCACCAAGCGGCGCGCCAGCATGCATTGTTTGCCGAAGGGCTCGGTAGTCGGATCGTCGAGCCCGTAGAGCTTTTTGGTCGCTTCGCTTTCCTGGGACAGATCAACCGCCTCGGGCGCGCAGGTTTGCATGCGATAAGCGAGTTCATAGGAGGCGATTCGCGCCGCCAGCTCCGTGCTGCCAGGATAGCGGTCAGCGTGTTCTTGGTTGAGCCGGTTCAAGTGGTCAAGCCGGGCGCGCTGTTGCTCGGGGGAAACGTATTCCGGGGGTGGGTGGAGATCAAGAATGGGATCGCCGCTGGCGCGGAACACCGTGCCCTGGTAAGCCGCCGGCAAGAATCCACTACTCCAATTCGCGGGGCCGCTGAAGGGGCCCCCGCGGTAGTCGTAGATGACGACAAATCCCGGCAGGTTCTGGTTTTCCGATCCCAGTCCGTAGGTTACCCAGGAGCCAACACTCGGGAAACCCATCAGCAGCGAGCCGGTATTGACCTCGTAGTGCGATAGTACATGGTCATTGGAGCGGCCTTGGGCGGAGCGAATGAAGGCGAGGTCGTCGACCATCCCCGCCACATTGGGGAACAACTCGGATACCTCAATGCCGCTCTGGCCGTGTTTCTTGAACCCAAACGGACTTTTCATCAGCGGCCCGGGATACCCCTGGCGCACCCGAACGGGGCCCTTCCCGGTCAAGGGCTGACCATGGTACTTGGTGAGCATCGACTTCGGGTCGAAAGTATCGACGTGGCTCACGCCGCCACTCATGAAAAGCGAGATGACGGCCTTGGCCCGAGGCTTGAAATGACTCGCTCTTGGGGCGATGGGTGAATCGACAGCCGGGGAACCCGCGCAGGGCGTTTCCGTGGGCGTTCGATCGGCGGCCAGCAGCCCGTTCTCAGCCAGCAAGGAGGCCAAAGCCAAGCCGCTGATACCCTCTCCGGCTTCGAAGAGGAAATCCCGCCGCGAGACGAACTGCCTTTTGCTGCCCGGGCGATCGCTCTTTGGAGGTGATGCCATGGCTTAGGCTAGGGCTTAGTTGCGCACCGTCTCACGTCAACCCGCGCTCCATAAAGTTTTCGACCGGAAATGTCGGGCTGGAAAGCCCGACACGGCACGCTGAAACCGCGCGCCACGTCAAGGCGACCAGTGTTTGGACGTAACGGCATGACTTGGCTAGTTAATATAAACAAACTCGTTGAGATTGAACATCACATCGCAAAGGTCGGTCAAAGCGGCCAACCCGGGGGACGCGTGTCCACGGCTCTGATGATAGGTTTTCTGCCGGGTTAGGAAAGACACGTTCGCTGCCAGTTCTTGGGGAGTCGGCTGGCGACTGAGAGCAATGCGATACGCCTCGGTAACAGCGAGCGGCGGATCGTGACCAGCTTGGTGGTCAACCCGTTTCGCGAAGTAGCCGGCCTGAAGGAGCACAAACTCATTGTTCAGCAACGTCAAAGCCTGCGTGGGGACGGTCGTCGTGTTCCGACCCTCGCAGGTTACGTTCGGGTCCGGCTGATCGAAAACGTCAAACATGGGGTAGCGCAGCCCTCGCTTCCAGTAGGAATAGACGCTCCGACGCCAGACGGCGGGGCCCTCTTTGGTCAGGACCCACTTGCCCATGCCGAACGATCGCCAGACGCTCTCCGGGACAGGCGGAAAGGCGGACAGGCGGAAAAAACGGTTTGCCTCCCCGCGCCAAATTGAGATTTCCGCTGGCCGCCAGGATGCTGTCGCGGATGGCCTCTCCCTCCAAGCGGCGCTGGGGGGAACGCCATAGTAGTGAATTGTCGGGGTCGGCCTGGGCGTTGGTTTCCCGATGGTAGTCGGATGCCATCCGGTACGTCTCGGAAGTCATGATCAGCCGGTGCATCTGCTTGATGCTCCAGCCCTGACGGAGAAACTCCGTGGCCAGCCAGTCCAGCAGCTTTGGGTGAGTCGGCCGCTGACCGGTACGGCCGAAATTACTCGGGGTTGCTACGATGCCTTTTGCGAAATGGTGCTGCCAGATGCGATTGACCATGACGCGCGCCGTCAGCGGATGATCGGGGGAAACGATCCACTCGGCGAGCGCCCAGCGGCGGCCAGTCGAGACATGCCCGCTTGACCGTGGACGGGCGGTCGGAGGATCACCACGGGTGACCACCTGCAAGAAACCGGGCCGCACTTCGGGCCCCTTCGTATGGTAGTCGCCTGTCGGTAGAAAGTAGGTACTGGGAGGGTTGTAGGGCTTGCCCGGTTCAGGAAGGAAGGCGCCTTCCGCGTTGTAGACCTCGCGATTCCCTTTTCCCGGCAGCGGCTCATCGCCGGGGCCATCCGGAGCGAAACGGTAGTCTCCATCGCGAATGCCCATCGCCATGGGGACTGCGTCCCGAAGATTTTCCCGCAGCTTTTCGATGCGGTTCTTGTTCTCCTGAACCTCGGCGCGATCCGTGTCATTGAGCAGGTTGCTAACGTCGTGCACCCGGAAGGTGAGCACTTGCTCGGCGAGCAGCTCTTGGCCGGGTGTCCTTTCAGACTCGGGAACGCGTATGGCTTCCTGGATATCCTCTGGAAACTTCGCCACCATTTTCTTGAAAGCTGCGTCCCTATAGGGGTCTTCGATTTCCGCAAGGCGAGCCTTGAGCGGTTCGATCTCAGCTTCGAGCGTGGCTTTTCGGGTCTGATAGGTTGACTCTTCGCCAGGCGGGACGAGAGGGTAGTCGTACTTCACGAACGGAAAGAAGACAGCCATCATCCGGTAGTAATCAATCTGCGGGATGGGATCAAACTTGTGGTCGTGGCAGCGAGCGCAATTGGCCGTCAGAGCCATGAAGGCCCGGCTGGTCGTACCGATCATGTCATCGAGATACTCGTAGCGATATTGCGGGTTGTCTTTTTCGCGGAAGCCGACACGGGGGCCCACACGGTGGAAGCCTGTGGCAATCAAGCTGTCGAAGGTGACTTCGTCCAACTCGTCCCCGGCAAGTTGTTCCCGAACAAACTGGTCATAGGGTTGGTCTTCGTTGAACGCGCGGATGACGTAATCACGGTAGCGCCAGGCGTGGGGGTAGTCGAAGTCGTGCTCGTAGCCGTGGCTGTCGGCGTAGCGGGCGACATCGAGCCAGTGGCGTCCCCAGCGCTCCCCGTAGTGCGGAGAGGCTAACAGTCGGTCGATGACCTTCTCAAAAGAGTTAGGTGAGTTGTCGGCAACGAAGACATCGACTTCCTCCGGCAGGGGGATGATCCCGATCAGATCGAGATAGGCGCGCCGGATCAGAGTCCGCCTGTCGGCGGCCGGCGCAGGGAGAAGCCCCTCCGACTCGAGTCGGTCCTTAATGAACGCGTCGATCGGGTGGGCGTTCCACCGCGGATCGCCAACATCGGGTATAGGATGCCGCGCGGGTTCCTGAAAAGCCCACCATTGGCGATCTTCCTCGGTGATCTCGGTTGCGGGTATGTTCTCCTGGCGAGCATTCGCTGCGGGGCTTGCGGGCGAGTCCGGGTCGGGCTCCGCGCCATCCCACTTCGCGCCCTGATCGATCCAGTCCCGTAGGACCTCGATCTCTTCGTCGCTGAGGCTGCCGCCCATCGGCATGACGGGCGCCTCCATTCCCGATACGCGGAGATACAGCGGGCTTTGCTGGGCGTCACCCGGAACGAGCGCGGGACCGTGGACACCGCCCTGCAGCATTCCGGCCGGCGAGCTCAGGTCGAGATCGGACACCTTTTGCCCATCACCATGGCACTGGAAACACTTTTGCTCGAGAATGGGCAGAACGTCTTTTGAAAAGACGGGGTTGGGCGAGTCGGGTGCGCCGAGGGAAACCCCGACCGGCAAAAGGACGATCGCGGCGAGAGTGGTCAGCGTGCGCCCCGCTTCTCGCCGGACAGGGCCGCGTTTGAGGGCAGGCAGCATTTTCTAGTGCCCCGCGCTTGTCCGGGTTTGTGAAAAACCTGGGACAGTCCACCGCGCCTCCCGGAAGTCATTGATGAAGCGCTGCCCGTGGGGATGGCGCTCGGGACAGTCCCCGGTTTTCGCAAACCCGTCCGTGTGGGGTCACTAGCAAGTCTAAGAATCGCGCGTGAACATGTCAATGAGTCAACAACGACCCACTGGTCAGGCGAGCGCCTTGCGGATGACTTCGCCACGCACGCCCGTCAGGCGCTGGTCGAGCCCTTGGTAGAAGTAGGTGAGCCTGGTGTGGTCGAGGCCCATCAAATGCAGGATTGTTGCGTGCAGGTCGGAAACATGCCATGGGTCCTCGACGGCCTTGAAGCCCAGTTCGTCCGTCGCGCCGATCGCTTGGCCGCCCTTCACGCCGGCGCCGGCAAGCCACATACTGAAGCCGAGCCAGTTGTGATCGCGGCCGGGCTTGCCCACACCCTCGCTCGTGGGCGTGCGGCCGAACTCGCCACCCCACACGAGCAGAGTCTCGTCCCATAGACCCGTACGCTTCAAATCCGTTATCAGCGCGCCGATCGGCTGGTCGGTTTCGCCGGCGTGGAGCGTGTGGTTCGAGATGCAGTCGAGGTGCCCGTCCCAGGTGTCTTCGATGTGACCGCCGCCGGAATAAAGCTGGACGAATCGCACTCCCCGTTCGATGAGCCTTCTCGTGATCAGACATTTACGGCCAAAGTCTTCGGTCAGCTCGTTGTGGAGGCCATACATTTCTCGGGTCTGCCGGCTTTCCATGTCGAGATCAACGGCTTCGGCCGCGGTGGTTTGCATGCGATAAGCCAGCTCGTAGGAATGGATGCGCGCCTCGAGTTCGGAATCGCCGGCGTACCGCCGCTGGTGCGATTCATTGAGGCCCTTGAGTAAATCGAGCGCCTGCCGCTGGGTTTGTTCGCTGACTCCTTCCGGCGTTTCGAGATTCAGCAGCGGCGACCCGCCGCTGCGAAACAGCGTGCCCTGGTAGGCCGCGGGCATGAAGCCGGAACTCCAGTTCGACGCGCTGCCGATCGGCCCCCCACGAGGGTCGGTCATGACCACAAAGCTCGGCAAGTCCTGGCTCTCGGTCCCTAGGCCGTAGCTGAGCCAAGATCCCAAACTCGGCTTGCCGATCACGACGCTTCCCGTATTCATCTGGATGCAGCCGGAAGCGTGCGCGGCGGTATCGGTTTGCAGAGACCGTACGACGCACAGGTCGTCGGCGTGGCTTGCCGTGTGGGGGAAAAGGCTGCTGATTTCGAGACCACTCTGGCCGTGCTTGGTGAACTCAAACGGCGACTGCATTAGGTGGCCGATGGGGCGGTTGTTCGAGCCGACTACCATGTCGCCCTTGTAAGGCGTGCCGTTGAATTTCGTCAACGCCGGTTTGGGATCGAAGGTATCCACCTGGCTGGGAGCCCCGTTCATGAACAGGAAGACGACGTGCTTGGCTTTGGCGGGGAAGTGGGGTTCACGGGCTGCTAGTAGGCTTTTCGATTGCGAACCCGTTTTCGTCGAGGCAGCATAAGCCTGGGATCGGAAGAAGCCGTCGCGGGAAAGCAGATCGATGAGCGCGAGCATCGGGAAGCGCGCACCCGTGTTCCACAGAAACTCGCGCCGGCTGTGGGGCGGGCGCCGGCGTTTCTCGTCCGGATGGCCTTCGTTTTCGCTCATTGGCTTTTGGGGACGCGACCTGTCGCGCCCGCGGGCACAGCATGCTGTGCCCCTACGGTTTGGCTCCGTGAACGATGGGACATCAAGGTGACTGCCCGTTGGCAACATCATATCGCCTCGGGAACGCTACTGAATCGTCGACAAGTCTGTGACCGAAGCGATGATGCGAACGGCCATGAGCAACAGGAACCGATGGGCTTCGGCCCTGTCGGCCCGTCACTTGGGTCCGGATTCTGATGTTCTCCGATGTGGAAAAAACGAAAAGCCGCGGGTCTGGAAACGGCGCCAGCCCCGCGCTACGGACTCCCCTCAGCAGGCTAAAGAGCAGAAAGAACATCTGTCTTTGAAAAATCGTCGCCCTTGTACAACAGCGGCTCGCCGGTCGCCTTAGCAAGTGCGTAGGGGAAGCAGTCGCCGAAGTTCAGCCGGGCGGGATGGCCACGGCTCTTGCCGTAGCGCTCGAAAGCGTCAAGTGCGAGATCCGCCTGCTCTCGGCTGACGGGTTCGACTTGCAGGCCGGACTCGCTGAGGAAATCCGCAAGGTCTTGCCGGGCCTCTCTGGTCTGGCGCGCCAGCAGTACCGCCCCCACTTCGACCAGCGTTGCCGCTGAAATCAGCGGAGCGGGGGCGGCTTCTATCGCTGCGGCGAATACTTCCGCCTCCGGCTCTTGCAACAAAATCGCCAGAGCGGCTGACGAATCAACCACCATCAGCGCGGCAATCCGTCTTGGTCGTAGAGGATCTCGTCCGGCGGTCTTGCGTCGGCGATAGGCCGCGACGCACACCGGCGTCCGATTTTCATCAGCTTCTCGGCTATGCCCGACCGCCCTCGTTTTCCCTTCTCGCGCTCGAGCCGCTCGCGAATGGCCTCCGTAACGGCACGAGTCATGCTCTCGCCGGTGACGCCGGCAAGCTGGGCGGCCATGCGCCGCGCCTCTTCATTCTTGATGTTGAGTTGCATAAGCCGGAAAGGTAGAATCTACGAATAATTCTACCATATGCTGCTGTTCGGGTGATCGCGGACGCTGGAACGGCCCCAGGTCCGCGCTACGGACTGTCGGTCGAAGCGATGGCCTCTCGCCCTTGTTTGTGCAAGGGATCCAAAACGCTGGTCGTGGTAACAAAAGGCCGCGGATCTGGCGGGCGACGAACCGATAGAGCGAAGGGGAAAGTGTGATCCCCTCCGCCGAGATCGCGCTACGGGCTTCGACTAGAGTTGGTCCTTGATGAACGCGTCGATCGGGTGGGCGTTCCACCGCGGATCGCCAACCTGGGGTACGGGGTCGGAGAAAAGCCCGGGAGGTGGGAACACACCCAAAAACCCACCGTCCTATGCTACTGTCAATTGAGTTTAGAGGAGTGTTCGGGAAGCGTCCACAGTTGCCATGAAAACGCGGTGGAGGGAGTACATCCAGACGACTCACGCGGGCTTCTCAGAGCACATTAGAATCAGCTGCATTATTGCACTTTTCTTATTCCTTTCCCGCCAAGGGTTGGCGGAAAATCGTGTCATGCTGGTTGGCGTTGACGGTGCGACATGGACCGTGATTGGACGACTCATCGAAAAGGGTGAGTTGCCGGCTTTCAAGCGGCTAACAGACGAAGGCAGCTACATGCCGCGTTTCAACACGATGGGATCGACCGTCTCGCCGGTCGTTTGGACATCTGTCGCGACGGGTCGCCTTCCCAAGGATCACGGCATCCTGGGTTTCACCGAGAGGCTTCCTTCTGGGAAGGTCATCCCGATATCGGGTAATTCCCGCAAGGTCAAGGCGATCTGGAACATTGCCGGCGGACAAGGGCTGACCGTCGGTGTTTTGGGATGGCGGGCCAGCTGGCCAGCGGAGCAGGTGGCGGGCTACATCGTGACCGATCATGCAAATCTGGCTTTAAGAGAGTTTCGACTCGCCGATAAGCGCTACTGGACTGCCGACGCGAAGCTCCTCGCGGAGATGAAGCTTGACTTCCTACCAGCTGAATTAGCCCCGATCCTCGAAAAACACTGGGTTACTAAGAGAAACTTTGACTATAGGGAGTTTCGGCTTCGCAGCAAACTCACAAAAGAGCAGATGAGCTTACTACAAGCCGCACCGTGGAATGCGCGTACTACTTACTCGCTGCTCAAGAGCGTTTTTGCGAGCGATTATTCTCTGTTCACGATTGCGCAGCGGCTGGCTCGTGAGCATCCAACCGATCTCCAAATGCTCTACTTACGAGGACCAGATTTTGTGCAGCATTACGCCTGGGACCTAGTCGAGCCGGAGAAGTACGCCACCAAGCCCGAACACCTCGAGCGCGACCGTGGGATTGTAGAAAGCGTCTACCGCTGTGTTGACTCGTTTCTGGGGGAGATTTTAGATTCGAAAGATTCTGGGACAACCCTGATCGTCGCCTCCGACCACGGGGCGGAACCATCACCAAGGGCCACTGGGAAAGTGCGAAAAGGACGGCCCGGGGAGCACCCGAAAGCCAAGGGAGTGCTCTTCATTCATGGACCGCACGTGAAGTCGGACTATATTCTGAACAGCGGCAATCCGCTCGACTTGATGCCCACGATGGCGTGGCTTCTTGGGATCCCCCTTGCTGACGATCTTGCAGGAAAGGTCTTAACCGATGCCTTCGAGCAGGAGTTTGTCGACCGACAGGGTTCGACGAAAGTAGCTACCTACGGTCCTCGTCAGACTCGACCCGGCCTTGCTTCTAGTGTAGACCAGGGCATGCTGGAACAACTAAGAAGCCTAGGCTATATCCAGTAGTGAAGATATCCCGTGCTACTCGCATAGACAGGTTAGCCAAAGATGTCAGATTCCAGTGTGACAGACGAATGGTATGGCGAGCCGGCGCAAATCCTAGCCCAGCAAACCCTTTCTAGAGAACACCGGTGGCTGGCCTCGCAAGAAAACCTTCTCTCACAGGGCCGCAGGCTGCTAATCTTCGATGCGCACATGCTACCTATTAGGCAAATCGAAGATCTCGTACGTAGGTTTGGCAGCGTTCTCATCCATGGAAAATCTTCTCACATACCTGCCCTGTCGGTTAACCTCCAAACGTCCGGCTTTGGCGTTTACCGCGATTTGATGTTGTTCGAGGGAGATATTGTAGATCTTTTACCGCGCATCCGATCGGTTCAGCAAAACTCCTCTTGGCCACCCGGATGGTCGCTGACGTGGGTTGATCGTGAGACGAAACGAGAGGACATCACCAAAATCCAAGATCTTCAGAAATTGTCGGGACTGTCACCTCTGCCGGGGCCTTTCATACGCGGCTTGCAGACCCCGGTATCTACGGCAGTTCTATCCAATGGAGCTGGTGAAATACTAGGCAGTGCTGTCATTCAGGACCTTTCGCCGACTGCGGCGCGGTACCACTGCGCCGCCATGCTACTATGTAACTGCCTTCGGAGTGATGTCCGTGGCCGCGGCTTTGCACATCTCTTGACCGCCGCGAGGTTGACGTGTGCCGTGGATCGATATGGCACTCGCAAGTTTTACGCAGAGGTAGCAACGGGTAACGTTCCATCTCTCCGCGTAATGCGGCGCTGGGGTCTCTCTCCGCATCCCTCAGAAGGATTTATCCTCGTCTGGATTCCCGAATAGTCTCAACTTGGTATTTACTTCACTCAGGTAGCCACTTTATCTTGTGATCGGCGAAGTCCTTGTTCGCCACGCCGCCGACCATGGATTTGTAGGAGACGGGACCCCGAGCCGATGCATAGACCTTGTTTGCGAAAGCTGGGATAGCGCATGCACTCGGCGTTGCGTTGGAAATAGGCTGCTTCGCTACCTGGTGCGCGACATATTTGTGTATTGAGTCTGAGGTGTGTTGCGGGCAGCCTGTTTGTCCGTTGCAATCGCGTCTCTGCGGGACTATACTGCCCTCATGACAAGGCCGAAGACCACCCATCAACTTCACGAAGATGACGAGGTAGCGACGGTCGACATGAAGAACTCAGAGAGCTCTATGATCTGGAGTTACAAGGTGCAGCAGGATCTCATTGGACGGGCAAGCCGGATGGGACAGGCTACGGAGAAGAGTTCGTGTCAACCCGCATTTCCAATTTGATTCAGGCCTCCCGACCTTCCAGCGGCCTTCAGCGTCTTTATTCATAGGGGCTAGAGCCCGATGAGGACGCCATGGAGGCCAACACCCAATGGGTGAAAAACAAACCAAGCCATTCCAGCTAACTTTCAATGGACTTCTCAAAGTCGATTTCCAGGGATCGCACGTCACTTCCGACGGTGGCCTGATTTTGGTTCGCGAACTGGACGAACGGCTCGGTCTCGGAGAACTGATTGACGAGCATCTCAGCGACTCCCGGCACGGCACAAACAAGCAGTTCACGCTCGCTGATCTGTTGCGGCAGTCGATCTACAGCCGCTTGGCAGGCTACGAGGACGTCAACGACGCCGTCCGCGTGGCGGCTGACCCGACGTTTCGCTTGATCGGCTCGCAGAAGATCTGGGATCGCGGTGCGGCCTTGACCTCGACGCTGCACGGCTTCGAGACGGAGATGCTGGCGAGCGAAGAGAACCTGCTGGGGCTGATGGCGCTGAACCGAGAGCTGGTCGGGCAAGCGGAGGCGTTCGACGACTCCGCGCGGGTCGTTCTGGACATGGACTCCACCGAGAGTCCGGTCCATGGCCAACAGGAAGGCAGCGCCTACAACGGACACTTCGAGTCGGTCTGCTACCACCCGTTGCTTTTGTTCAACGGTCATGGTGATTGCCTCGCTGCCAAGCTGCGTCCCGGCAACGTGCACAGCGCCGAGGACTGGGATGAGCTATTGTTGCCGGAGATCGAGCGCCAACTGGCCGAAGGCAAACAGGTCACCTTTCGCGCCGATGCCGCCTTCGCCAAGCCCGAGATCTACGAAGCACTGGAGGAGCGCGGCGCGGACTACGCCATCCGCATTCCGGCCAACAGGAGCTTGGAGTTAGAGATCGAAGACATCCTGTTTCGTCCGCCGGGGAGGCCCGGCCGCAAGCCGCTAGTGCGCTACAAGAGCTTTCGCTATCAGGCGGAGAGCTGGAAGAAGCCGAGACGAGTTGTCGCCAAGGTCGAGCACCACCAGGGCGAGCTGTTCGCGCGCGTCGGTTTTATCGTGACGAACATGAGCTTGCCAAGCCGGTCGGTGGTGCGTTTCTACAACCAGCGCGGCACGGCGGAGCAGTGGATCAAAGAAGGTAAGCAAGCGACGCACTGGACGCGGCTGTCGTGCCATCGCTTCCGGGCGAACGAGGTGCGCTTGCAGTGAAGCGTGCTGGCCTACAACCTGGGCAATCTCTGGCGGCGGCTCGGGCTGCCGCAGCGAATCAAGAACTGGTCGCTGACGAGCTTGCAGCACCGGCTGATGAAGACGGGCGGACGGCTAATTAAACACGCGCGGTATGACTGGCTCTTGTTCGCGGAGGGACATCTGAACCGGCGGCTGTTTGGCGACATGCTGCGGAAGATCTGGGCGCTGCCTGTGCCGGGCGGGTAGCACCGCACTTGGCGAATGCGAAATCTGTGTACTGAGGACGGAAGCTCGGAGGGGTGTCTGCGAAATTGACTTCGCAGCGACGGATCAGCCCCCATGAGGGGCAAGAAGGGGGCTCGATCGGTTCCGCCTCAGCCGCCGCCTCTTTCGGGTGGAGAAATGGTTCCGCTTCGCCGGGTGAGGGTGTAGACTCGTGCCGTCAGAGGAGCCAAATCGGAAATCCTGGATAGAACAAGGATGCGGGCGTATGGACGCGTTCCTCACTCCGAGAAGCGCCGGACTCTCCTCCTGTCTCTCCAGACAACGACCCCGAAAGATTAACCCTGAGTAATGAGGAAAGTGCCTTGTTAAGCCCGAACGTTCCTCCCACTTCCGCTGCAGCTGAGCTGGATTCGGCCTCCGTCTCGACGACCTTGGTGACGGTGGCAATACCGCGTAACTTGGGGTTCGGTTATCTCTACTACGGGTTGACGCGGCTATATCGGCCTGACATTGTGGTATGCATTGGCTCGTATCGGGGATTCTCCCCAGTCTGTCTGGCCCTAGGCTTGGTCGATAATTGGAAAGGCAGATGCTACTTCATTGATCCTGGGAAGGTAGACCAATACTGGCATGAACCGGGAAATGTAGGACGGCTGCAAGAAGTGTTCGGTCTTCATAATCGGTTCGAGCATCTGCGGAAAACGTCTCAGGAGGTCATTGCAGAAGGGTGCATCCAGGACCCTATAGACATGCTCCTGATCGATGGGGATCACTCCTACGAAGCCGTGAAATTCGATTTTGAGCTCTTCGGCCAGCAGGTGCCTCCAGGTGGGCTAATCCTGCTTCATGATTCGATAAACGTCGGGAAGGAATTTACCAGCTGGGAGGTGAAGCAATTTTTGGAAGCCGAAGTCTATGGAAGAGAGGAGTACGAGCCCTTCACGTTGCCGTTTTCGTCCGGCTTGACGCTTGTGAGTAAAAGGAAGTGAGTTAGCGACAACTCAGACGAGCACACTGCGGGAATGGTAGCAGCTTAGGAAACGGGTGGGCCCTCTCGACCGCTTACGTATTGTCGTGCTGGGGTGCATTGTGCGTCTGCCCGTGGGTGGCAGGGCGTGGGCCGATTTGCACTTTCTCCTGGCGCTGCGGAAACTGGGGCACGAGGTCTATTTTCTCGAAGACAGCGACGTATGGACGGGGTTCTACGACCCGCTGCGAAACATCGTGGATCCGGAACCCTCCTATGGCCTCCAGTTTCTGGCGACGACTCTTGAAAGGGTTGGGTTGGGCGACTGCTGGGAGTTATAACCGAAAGTTGTGGATGAGGGCGTAGGGAAGGGCGGCGTATCCTAGCGGTTGAATTCAGTGTTTGACCGCTTCCCAGAAAGGAATGAAAGGATACGCCATGAGAGAGTTTGAAGCGATTTCCGAAGAGAGTCAAGTAGGCCCAAAGGTGGTCTCGGTCAGCGAGCTTAGCGAACTGGACGAGGTGCTGCGGCACGGAGCACGGCGCATGTTGGTCCAAGCCGTCGAGGCCGAAGCCGCCGCCTACGTCGACGCGCATCGCGACGAAATCGACGACCAGGGGCGGCGATTGGTGGTGCGCAACGGCTGCGCCAACGAACGCACCCTCGTCAGCGGTGTCGGAACCCTGAAAGTACGCGCCCCGCGAGTCAACGATCGCCGTGTCGATGAAGACGGCAACAAGTTTCGATTCACGTCCGAGATTCTGCCGCCCTACCTGCGGCGCACCAAAAGCGTCGAAGAGCTGATCCCCTGGCTGTATCTGAAAGGCATCTCGACGGGTGACTTTTCAGATGCGCTGAAAGCCCTGCTCGGACCCGCCGCGCCGGGCTTGTCAGCGACCACGGTGGTGCGTCTCAAGCAAGTCTGGCGCGAGGAATACGAGACCTGGTCGAAGCGCTCGCTCGAGGGTCAACGCTTCGTCTACCTGTGGGCGGACGGCATCTACTCGAACATCCGTTTGGACGATGAACGGCAGTGTTTATTGGGTGTTATCGGTGCCTTGGCCGACGGCCGCAAGCAACTGTTGGCGGTGCATGACGGCTTTCGCGAAAGCGAGTTGTCCTGGACGGAGTTGCTCGAAGACTGGAAGCGGCGCGGCTTGGAGGTTCCGCCGAAGTTGGCGGTGGGCGACGGCAGTTTGGGCTTTTGGGCGGCGCTGCAGAAGGTGTATCCGACGACGCGCGAACAACGCTGTTGGGTGCACAAGACGGCGAACGTGCTCGACAAGTTGCCCAAGAGTATGCAGGGCAAAGCCAAGAGCGCGCTACACAACATTTATCTGGCCGAGAGCCGAACAGCGGCGGAGGGGGCGATGGATCACTTCGCCGGCCTCTACGAGGTGAAGTATCCCAAGGCCGTTGCGTGCCTCGAAAAGGACCGCGAGGTCGTATTGACGTTTTACGACTTCCCGGCCGAGCACTGGGGGCATCTGCGAACGACGAATCCGATCGAGTCAACGTTCGCGACGGTGCGCCTGAGGCAACGCAGGACGAAGGGCTGCGGCAGCCGCGAAGCCTCGCTGACGATGGTGTTCATGTTGGCCCGTCAAGCGGAGGCTCGCTGGCGCAGACTCAACGGCTCGGAGCTGATTGTCCACGTCTTAGAAGGAAAGAAATTCAAGGATGGAGTGATGGTTCCACAACGCGCCGCCTGACCCGCCCCGTCCACAACATTTGACAATAACTCCATTGCTGGGCCTTCCACGATGCCCGCAAAGGCGAGTGGTTCGGGCCTTGCGGCGGGCAAATGGTCGAGACGTGTAAGAAGGCGGACCTCGTCTTCAACCTCGCCGGCAGAAACCCGTTGCGACCGTGGCTGCGCCAGATCCCCGTGCGGGTTTTTCTGGATAAGGATCCGGCGTTTACCCAGATCGCCCACCTGCGGGATAACGCCGCCCGAGAGCTTGCCCTCGAGCACAACGCCTTCTTCTCGTTGGGAGCCAATTTGGGTCTCGAGGGCTGTGCCGTGCCCGACGACGGGCTGCCCTGGCAGTTCACTCCGCATCCGATCTTCTTGGAAGCGTGGCCCGCGGCTCCCAGCCCGAGGGATGGAAAATTCACTACGGTTATGCAGTGGGAGAGCTATTCGGCGGTGGAACACGAGGGGCAGTCGTACGGTCTGAAGGCCCAATCATTTCCACCTTATATCGATCTGCCGGCAGGAGCCGCACCGATTTTTGAACTGGCCGTCGGCAGCCCCGAGCCATTGGCCGCTGTGGAAGTAACCAGTCCGACAGCGCCCCGAGAATTGCTCCGCCAGAAGGGCGTGGGACCTTGAGAATGCGCTGAGCGTGACGCGCGATCCGTGGACGTATCAGAGATACATTCAACAGTCCAGAGCCGAATTCACAGTAGCCAAGCACGGCTATGTGATCACTCAGTGCGGTTGGTTTAGCGAGCGAAGCGCCTCGTATCTCGCCACTGGTCGGCCCGTCCTCACCCAGGAGACAGGTTTTTCCCGCTGGCTGGAAACCGGGGGCGGCGTCGTTCCGTTCTCGTCACCCGAGGAGGCAGTAGCCGGCTTCGAAGCGATTCAGAGCCGCTACGCATTTCACTCGCAAACAGCCAGGGAGATCGCTGTGGAGTATTTTGACTCCCAAAAGGTGATTCCACGACTTCTCGAGCGCGCGATCAAAGCCGCGCAGCTCAGCGCCCAGTTGCCTTAACAATGCGAGCGTACTTGAACAGTCCGCTGAGCCCTGTGAGCCACCGCCGAGGTGCGCATCCCAAAATGCCGTTTTTCAGTTCCCGGCAGGGTGGTCGTTCAGCGGTATAATTTCGGCAGGAAGGCGGGATGGGCGTGATCCGTTTTGCTGAGAACCATGTGTGCACGGCATAGTGAGATGGGGATGACCTTCTCCGCGAGTTCCGGGCCTCGGCGGGGAATCAACTCGGCCGCAGGCGAGAAGAAGCTGCGGGTTGCTCACCACCTCGTTTGGGTTGTGGCTTCGCTGTGGGCGGTGTTTGGTTCGATGCCCAGCATGCCGGCCGCTGAGCCGCCTCGGGATCACTTCGCGGGATTGGCTGATGAGTACGTGACTGAAGTTCGGCCGCTGATCGAGCAGTTCTGCTTGGGTTGCCATTCGACGGCGATGCGGGTAGGGGAGCTGGATCTCGAACAGTTCCGGACGCTGGCAGAGGTGCGGCGAGGCACGAAGACCTGGCTCAAGGTTGTCGAGATGCTCGACAACGGCGAGATGCCGCCGGAGCCCGCCGAGCAGCCGGCGCCCGAGCAGCGGAAGGAGCTGCGCGGCTGGATCGAGCGCTATCTTCATGCCGAGGCATTGGCCCATGCCGGAGATCCGGGGCCGGTCGTTCTGCGGCGGCTCAACAACGCCGAATACACCTACACGATCCGCGATCTGACGGGAGTCGATTTAAATCCGGCCCGCGAGTTCCCGGGCGATAGCGCCGCGGGGGAAGGGTTCACCAATACGGGCAACGCGCTGGTGATGTCGCCGGCCCTGCTGAGGAAATATCTCGACGCGGGAAAGGGGATCGCTCGACACGCGGTGCTGCTGCCGGCCGGCTTTCGTTTCTCCCCGCAGGCGACGCGGCGCGACTGGACGGATGAAAGCCTGGCGCGGATTCGGGGGTTCTATCGCCAGTTCGCCGACACCGAGGATCTCGGGGTCGGTTCGGCGGTCGGGAACATCAAAGTCCACGGTGACACCCGCATGGGACTCGCCGGGCGCCTGCCGCTGGAGAAATATTTCGCCGCCACGCTCGCCGAACGGGATGCACTGACGACCGGGGGTAAGACGATCGAAGTCGTGGCCCGTGAGCACGGGCTGAGCGCCAAGTATCTCAGCACGCTTTGGTCCGCTCTTTCGGGGTCCGCTCCATCGTTGCTTTCGGACGATCTCCGTTCCCGATGGCGCCAGGCGAAACCAGCAGATGCCGTTACGCTCGCCGCCGCCGTCGCCGCCTGGCAGAGGGGGCTGTGGACGTTCGGCCCGGTCGGCCTGATCGGCAGGAAGGGAGGCCCATCGCGGTGGATGGAAGCGGTCAATCCTCTGCTGAGCGAACAGGAGATCCGTTTCCCCATAGCGGATGATTTCTGCGATGAAGAAGAAGTCGTACTCTCGCTTGTGGTGACCGACGCAGGGGATGGCCACGATCATGACTTCGTTGTGTGGCAAGCCCCCCGGCTGGTCGCGCCCGGCCGCGCGGATATTTACCTCCGCGATATCCGAGGGCTCTACTGGGATGTGGGTCGCGTTCAGCCCTCGAATAAAGCGGCGGGGGCATCTCAGTGGGGCTTGGACCCGGCCCTGTTCGGCAAACACCCCAAGGGCCATACGATCGGCTCTGCCTCGCTGTTTGTTCCTGTCCCCTCGGTCGTCAAGATTCGTCTTCCCGGCTACCTGGCAGCTGGCCGCGAGCTGGTCACGACCGCTGCGCTCGACAAGGAGATGGGCCGCGAGGGGAGCGTGCAGGTTGACGTGGTCGCCGGCACACCGACCCCTGCGTCCGGGCTGGTTCCCAGCGAGGCCACCGTGACGTTCTCGAAAGTGACCCAGGTGTTCTCGGATCATCGAGACATTGCTTTCAAGCGAGTCTTTCTCACTGCCGAAAACAGCCCCACGTGGCGGCGGATCGAGTCGGGATTCGATGAGTATCGTCGCCTGTTCCCGGCTGCGCTCTGCTTCAACCAGATCGTGCCGATCGACGAGGTCCTCACGCTGAGGCTCTTCTATCGGGAGGATGATCATCTCGCTCGGCTGATGCTCGACGATGAGCAGCGAGCCTATCTCGACCGGCTCTGGGAAGAGCTGCACTACGTCAGCCAAAGCGCGTTGCTGCAAGTCACGGGCTTGGAGTTGCTCCTGGAAGCTTTTGAAGGCAACGGAATAGAAGATCGCTCTCAGCACGAAGCGGTCATGCCGTTACGCGTGCCGATCTACGAACGCGCCGCCGCGTTCAGCAAAGAGCTGATCGCAGACGAGCCGGCTCAGGTCGATGCTGTCGTCGACTTCGCCGCCCAGGCCTATCGCCGTCCGCTGACCGACGTCGAAGCAGACGAGTTGCAGGGACTCTATCGCCGCCTGCGAGAACAAGAGATCCCGCACGATGAGGCCTTTCGGTTGACGCTCGCCCGAGTCTTTGTCGCGCCGGCATTTTTATATCGGCTCGAAAACGCAGCGGTGGGAACCTCCTCCGCGGCGGTCTCCGATTGGGAACTCGCCAGCCGGCTGAGCTACTTCCTGTGGTCGTCCGAACCGGATGAAGAACTCCGCGCCGCGGCGGCCGCCGGCGCGCTGCGCACGCCCGACGTACTGGCGAAGCAGACCCGGCGTATGCTCGCCGACGCTCGCGTGCGCCGCCTGACCACCGAGTTTGCTTGCCAGTGGCTGCACATCCATGATTTCGATTCGCTCGCCGAGAAGAGCGAGAAGTACTTCCCCGAGTTCGCGGATCTTCGCGGCGACATGTACGAAGAATCGATCCGGTTTTTCACGGATCTGTTTCAACGCGACGCGTCGTTGTTGAGTCTCCTCGACGCCGACCACACCTTCGTCAACGCGCGGCTGGCCGGCTTCTACGGCATGGAGGGAGTCGAAGGCGGGAAGTGGCGTCGTGTCGAAGGAATCAGGAAGCACGGCCGCGGAGGCATTCTGGGTCTCGCGACGACGCTGGCGAAGCAGTCGGGCGCGTCCCGTACGAGTCCCATCCTGCGAGGCAACTGGGTGAGTGAAGTGCTGCTGGGCGAGAAACTGCCTCGTCCGCCCAAGGAGGTCCCCCAACTTCCCGCGGACGAAATCGCAACCGACGGGCTGACGGTGCGCCAGCTCGTGGCAAAACATACCAGCGTTCCGCTGTGCGCCTCGTGCCATCAAAGAATCGACCCGTTCGGCTTTGCGCTGGAAGGCTTTGACTCGATCGGCCGCCGCCGCGACAGCGATCTCGCCGGCCGCCCCGTCGATACGCAAACGAAACTTCCCGACGGAAGCGAAATCAATGGACTGGCGGGCCTCAGGGACTACCTGCTCGAAACGCGCCGCGACGCCTTCCTTGGCCAGTTCTGCCGCAAACTGCTGGGCTACGCCCTTGGCCGGGAGGTCCAACTCTCGGATCAACCGCTGCTCGCCGAAATCCAGCAGCGGCTGGCAAGAAACAGCTACCGTTTTTCCGTGGCCGTCGACATGATCGTTCAGAGTCGCCAGTTCCGGGAGATCCGGGGCAGAGACGCTCGACTCGGGGAATCGCCATGAGCCGCGGTGCTTCGTTCTTCACCCGCTCGCGCATGGCAGACGCGCGATTTGAGCGAGCGCCTTGTAGACTAAAAATGGTCCCACAACCTTCAGCCCTTTTTCGGGGAGGCAAATCATGAAGACCGATCACTTCTCTCGTCGAACATTCCTACGCGGCGCGGGCGTCACGATGGCGTTGCCTTGGATGGAGTCGTTTCCGGTGTGGGGCGCTCAAGCCGCCGCGGCCGCCAAGCCCGAGAGCCAGGCGCCGGTGCGTCTGGCCGTACTGTTTTCAGGAAACGGTTTTTGCACCAACGAGTGGTGGGCCAAGGGCGAAGGAAAGCGGATGGAACTTGGCCAGGTGCTGGCGCCTCTGAGCGAGTTCCGCGAGAAGATGCTCTTCATCCGCGGGCTCTACAACGAGGAAGCCCTCAAGGGCAATATCCACAGTGCGCAGACCGGCAATCTGTTGTCCGGGGCGCCGCTTGCCTCCGGCGGCCAGATTCGTTCCGGCACGAGCATCGACCAGCTCGTCGCTCAACGGTACGGACGGTCGACGAAGGTGCCGAGCCTCGTCCTGGGCTGCGAGAGATCGAATCCGGGGATTCACAGGAACTATTCGATGCTCTACAGCTCGCACATCTCGTGGAGCTCTCCGACCGCTCCGACGCCGCTCGAACTCTATCCCGCCCTGGCCTTCGACCGGCTGTGCAACGATCAAGCGCAGCGCGGGGACAAGAGCGTCCTCGACGCGGTGCTGACCGACGCACATCGCTTTCGGCGGAACATCAGCTCGACCGATCAACAGAAGTTCGACGAGTACCTCAACTCGGTGCGCGCGGTCGAGCAACGCATCGAACAAGCCGGCGGGAAGGGCGAGTTGCAAGGGTGGCGGCCGACGCTCGACAAACCCAACGTGCCGCGTCCGCCGGACGGCATTCCGCAGAACCTTGCCGAGCACATGCGGCTGATGTCGGACATCCTGGTGCTGGGTTTCCAGACCGACACAACGCGCGTCTGCACGCTGAAGCTTAACAACGATCACAGCTACTTGCTGTTCCGGCATCTCAACGTCGATGTCGGGCACCACGAACTCTCGCACCGCGACGACGCCGACTACCTGAGAGTGAATCAGTTCTTCCTGGAGCAATTCGGCTACATCGCCCGCAGGCTGGACGCGATCCAAGAAGGCGAACGAACCGCGCTCGACAACTCGATGCTCATGTATTGCTCAAGCATGTTGACAGGTAACCACAACGCCAAACAGTTGCCCGTCGTACTGCTCGGCGGCGCCGGAGGGCAGATTCAGGGCGGCCGGGTACTCGACTACCTCGAAAAGCCGAACCGCAAGATGTGCAGCCTCTACCTGTCGATGCTCGACAAGTTCGGCATCCGCCCGAAGCAGTTCGGCGACTCGAACGAACGGCTGGCAGAGGTGTGATTCGCTGCATTCCCGAGCGTGCGCCCACCCCTGTCCCTGTTCGTTGACTTATACATTTCAGCTCCACTCATAACGCAGAAGCCGGTTTACACCGGGTAATGGCGGGCCCATCGCGTGCTTCGACCGTGCGGTTGGTAGAGTCGAGGACGGGCGCGGGTGCTCTGCCGAAGGCCGAGCCTGTCACTATGTTTTGCGAAACTCAATAAGGCTACCGAGAATGCGAAGCTTCTCCCTACAGGGCCCGCCGCGATCACGGAGCGCTTGGTTCAGGCTTGTATTGGCGGTCGTCCTAGCTGTTCTTCTGATGCAGGCGTGCGAGCGGCGGCGGAGTGTAGAGGAGAAGCCCGATATCATCCTGATTCTGGTGGATGCCCTCCGGGCGGATTACCTGGGTTGTTACGGTTTTCAGGGCGAGATTTCCCCTGCTATGGACCGCTTAGCGCTGGAGTCTATTGTCTACGACAACGCCGTTGCCCCGTCCCCATGGACCAAGCCGTCGGTAGCCTCCCTCTTTACCTCCCTGGATCCCATCACACACAGGGTTCTCACCCACGGGAACCATTTCTGGAAGGGGGTGCCGGCAAGCGAGAAAACGGACGCTCTTCCGAAAGGAGCGTGGACCCTGGCGGAAGCGCTTGAGAAACTGGGGTACGAAACGGCAGCCTGGGTTGGCAACCCTTGGATGAACAAGCCCCAGTGGGGTTTCGACCAGGGATTCGACCATTTCTACGATAGCCATGACAAGAAGGCGAAGCTAATAATTCCGGAGATCCAGGAGTGGTTCGAGGAGCGGGCGGAGGGCCCCAAGGTTGACCGTCCCTTGTTCTTGTACCTGCATTTCATGGACGTCCATGGCCCTTATAACTCTACCCCGGAACTTATCGAAGAGTTCTCCCAAAGCCCATCCCTGGGCGAGGACAGACTTCTCACCGCTCTTGAGTGGGAAGAGATTGGCTACCTGGGTGACCGCACGCCGTGGAGGGATTCGGAGCAGGGGAAGCACTTGAAGAACTGGAGGGCAGCCTACGCCTCTGGAGTGCGGCTTTTCGATGATCAGCTAGGCTCCTTCCTGAGCTGGCTCGGGAACTCAGAGCGGTTGAAAAAGTCCGTCTTGGTTTTCACCAGCGACCACGGAGAAGATCTTCTGGAACACGGTCGGTGGAACCATGGCTACGCACCAAGTTTGTTTCAACACTCCATCAAGATCCCGCTGATGATCCGACTGCCGGGGGCCGAGGGTGGGGGGCGAAGGGACGATCGGATGACAGGTCTTTTGGACGTCATGCCCACTCTCCTTAGCCTGGCCGGCCAGCGGAGTATTCCGGAGGAACTTGAAGGCCACGTGCTGCTGGATTCCCAGGGGCGCGGATCGACCAACCCTCCCTCGTGGTCGTTCTCGGGGGCGGTGGCCGACAACCCAGATATGGCCTCCATTCAGGACCGCGACTACAAACTAATCTGGGAGTTCCCACAGGGTCCCATGCGGCTCTACGATTTGCGGGATGACCCCGACGAAAAGGTAGATCTCGCTTCGAGCGAGCCTGGGCAACGTTCCGCCAATTCGTCTCTGTCGGAAGTAAAGCGGAAGATGGCGCGGGCCCTGGCCGATCGGATCCGGAGACTCAGGTCTCGACCGTCACTGCTGAAAGCGCAGGCGGAGCTGGACCCGGAAACAGCGGAGAGGTTGAAATCCTTGGGGTACCTTCAGTAGCCCGTCTTGAACCAGCGAAGCAAAGAGAAACTCGACTACTTGCGCACGCGACCACCCTACTACGACCTTGTCTTCGCCTGAAGGCCAGGGGTTTCCACCATCCCCGGAAGAGACACTAACGGCCCAGCCTCTTGAGGAGCCTGGCCGACGCGGTCTTTGCCGCCCTGTGATCGGGATTTATTGCTAGAACGTCCCTGTAGGCCCGCATTGCCTGTTCTCGTTTACCGTACTGTTCGTAGATTTTGCCCAGCAAGAATGTAGCCTGCATGTCTCGGGGCTCAACCTGGACCGCCTTTCTACCGTGCTCGATTGCCAGTTTCTCGTCTCCCATCTCCCGGTAGATATCCGCCAGCACACGAAGGGGCCAGGACCTCTCCGGAAAGAGCGAACTCGCCTCGTTCAAGGGCAACCGCTTCGTCAGATCGTCCCTCTTTGCGATAGCGCGAGATTAACTGCTCGTACTGCAGTGTCTTCTTCAGCCTCTCGGACAGTTCGGCGACCGGCACATCTGCCGCAGGCGCACCAGCATTTTCCAATCCAAGAATGATCCTGAAAGGGCTTAGCCCGCATTTCTCACCAGCTGCGACGGGGATGGACTGATCCCGATGTGAGCAGCGATTTTGCGGGTGGTTGATGCGGATCGCGGCGTCAGGTGGCCGTTTTCGTCCGTAAGAGCGTCGGCAGCGCTTGCGCGGGGAGGGCGGAGACATTTATTAAACCCATTTGGCCCAAATTCCCGCCCGGGCCCCTGCCGTGGCCTGTGTGCTTGCCGTGATGGTTGAACTCGGAACCCGCTTTGAGCGCCGTTCAGCAGCGCAGCGGCTCGCCTCGCTCGAGATGGCTGTAGACCGCGCCGCCTCTGGTGCGAGTGGTCTTGTGGTAGGCGGCTTCCAGGAGGAAGCTCGTCATCCAGCCGAGAACGCCGTCGACAGACCAAGATCTGAGACCATTGCGGCCATAACCGTTCCGTCTAAAACCCACCTCTCTTCGCCCCTTCGGGAAGATCCCGGCCCTTGACCGCTCGCTTGCGCTCGCGGCTCAGTTTCTCAAAGCGGCCCCTGACCGCTCGCTTGCGCTCGCGGCTCAGTTTGGACATGTTCTGCCTCCGAGCGGACGTTTTGTGGGCAACCGGGTCCAGCGGAGCCGCAGCCGAGAGGCTGCGGTCAAGATCGCGAATAACGTCGTCCATGCGACAAAACCCGTTGTAGTCGCGATGCCTCAACCGCACCCTTGCGGGTGCGGCTCTGTCTGTACGCGTCCTGCCTCGACACCGACCTGGAACCCTGTGACGAGCCAAACACGAAACGCGCTTCAACGCCGCTATTCGGCCAGCGCGTCATGCAGGATTTCAACGACGTGTCGTGGTTCGCGGTCCGTGAAGTGGCTGATCTGCTGGCGGCAAGAGGCTCCGGCAATGGCGATCTCGGTCTCGTTGGACGCGGCATCGACCGCGGGGATCAGTCGCTGCCGGGCGATCGTTTCAGAAAGCTCGTAGTGCTCGCTTTCGAAACCGAACGACCCGGCCATACCGCAACAACCGGAGTGGACCTCCGACACCTTACACTGCGGGATGAGACGCAGGGCTTCCAAGCTGCCCCCCGTTCCTACCTGGGCCTTTTGGTGGCAATGGCCGTGGAATAAGACTTGCTTGGCGGCAGGTCGAAAACACAGCTTCAACTTGTCTTCTTTGCTCAGGCGGACCAGGAATTCATCCACGAGAAAAGATCCCGCGGCAACCTTCTCCACCGTGGAACCCTTCATGAGATCCAGATATTCATCTCGGAGAGTGAGCAGACAGCTTGGTTCGCAACCGAGCACGGGAATCCCTTGCTCGACGTACGGCTCGAGCACACGGACGTTGTGTTGCGCTACCTGCCGAGCCTGCTCAATCAAGCCGTGCGAGATCATCGGCCGCCCGCAGCATTTCTTGTCGGCCAGGATGACGTCATAGCCGGCTTGCTCCAGCAGCTCGGTCGCCGCCCGTCCCACCTGCGGGTAGTTGTAAGTCATGAAGCAGTCGTGGAAGAGAACAACTTTCGGTCGGGAGTTGTCGGCGGGCTTGTGGTGGGTGCGGAAAAACCAAGTTTCAAAATCGGGCCGGGCGAAGGGGGGCAACTGGCGGCGGGCGTCGATGCCGAGCCAGCGCTCGAACAACCACTTCACGGGAGCGGCTCGCGCGATCGCGTTACTCAGCGGCGCAAAGCGGCTGCCCCATTTGTTGAGGGCTTGAGTATTCGCAAACAGCCGTGCACGGAGCGGCGTCCCATGCTTTTCGTAATAGTGGGCCAGAAACTCGTACTTGATCTTTGCCAGATCGACGTTCGAGGGGCATTCTCTTTTGCAGCCTTTGCAAGCCAGACACAAGTCGAGCACTTGGTACATCCGCGGTGAGGTAAACTCCTCGGGTGGCAGAGCGCCCGAGAGCGCCGCCCGTAGAGCGTTGGCTCGGCCGCGCGTCGAGTGTTCTTCTTCGAGCGTGGCGTGGTAGGAGGGGCACATGGTTCCGACGTCGCGTTTGCGGCACGCGCCCATTCCGTTGCACATCTCTACCGCGCGAGCGAAGCCACCTTCGGATGAGAAATCGAGGTGCGTGTCAATCGAAACAGCTCGATAGTCCGAACCAAAACGCAGGCTTGCGGTGGGTTCGGGTGTTTCGACGACCTTGCCGGGATTGAGGATGTTATGGGGATCGAAAAGGGCCTTCGTCTCGCGGAACGCTTGGTAGATCTTGGGACCGAAAAGGACCTTGTTGAACTTACCCCGAGCCAGCCCGTCGCCGTGCTCGCCGCTCATCGCACCGCCATATTCCATGACGAGCCGGCAGACCTCTTCTCCAATCTTGCCCATCTTGTCGATTTCGGAAGCCTGCTTGAGATCGATCGCCGGGCGGACGTGTACGCATCCGACTGAGACGTGTCCGTAGTAGCCGCCCCGCGCGTCGTGGCTCTTCAGGATCTCGTCGAAACGGCGCAAGAACGAGGGCATCTTCTCCACGGGAACGGCTGGATCCTCGACGAAAGCAACCGGCTTCTTGTCGCCCTTGACGCCCATCAGCAGGCCTAGGGACTCTTTGCGAACTTGCCAGATATTCCTCTGCTGGTCCGGGTCGGTTAAAGGCAAGTAGTTGAAACCGATCCGGTGGCGGCTCAAGTACGTCTGTAGCTCGTCGAGCCTGGCTCGAATCTCGGACTCACTGTCGGCGTAAAACTCCACGAGCAGCAAGGCCCGGGCTGCGGGGTCGAAAATCCTCATGCGGTCGCGAAAGCTGGGACTGGCTCGCGCCCGTCCCAAGATAAAGTCGTCGACGATCTCGACCGCTGCCGGAGCCCGCCGGACGATCTCCGGCGCAGCGTCGACGGCTTCGAATAACGAGCGGAAGTGAATGACCAGCAGACCCTTCCTTTGTGGAAGGGGAACAATCCTAAGTTTGGCCTCGCTTACCACCGCCAGCGTACCCTCGCTCCCGACGACCAGCTTCGCGAGGTTGTAAGGACCGGGTCTACTCGAGTAGCCGGCACCGAATTCCGTGCCCTTGGAGACCAACTCGTCGAGGTTGTAACCGCTAACGCGCCGCAAAAGTTGGGGGAAGCGCTCGAGAATTTCCTCCCGGTAGACTTGTCCGAGCTTGATTGTCTGCTCGTAGAGCCGGTTCTCAAAGTTTCCGCCGCGCGCGCGGCGGTCGAGTTCCGCGGTTTCCACCGGTCCCAAACACGCCTCGGATCCGTCGGAAAGCACGACTTTGAGCTCCAAGACGTGGTCGATGGTCTTGCCGTGGAGAATCGAGTGCGCGCCGGCGGAGTTGCTGCCGATCATGCCGCCGATGGTTGCACGGCTGCTCGTCGAGGTGTCGGGGCCGAACTGGAATCCTAACGGCCGCAGGAAGTTGTTCAACTGATCTTGGACCACGCCGGGCTGTACTCGCACCCAGCGTTCTTCGGTATTGCACTCCAAGACTTCGTGCATGTATTTCGAAAAGTCGATGTGAACGGCATGTCCGACGGTTTGCCCGGAGAGACTCGTTGCTCCACCCCGCGGCAAGATCGGCGTTCCGGTGCGCGCGGCAATACCCACTATGGCGGTAACGTCGGCGGCGTGTTTAGGAATGACGACGCCGATCGGCTCTACCTGCCAGATGCTGGCGTCCGTGCTGTAAAGGACTTTCGAGTAAGCGTCGAAGCGCACCTCTCCCTCGATTTCCCGGCGGAACTCTTGGGCTATATCCGAGAGATCAGCTTTCATGGGTGGAAGGAGCAGGTTAAGAAAACCTCTTGAACGTGGTCTGAGCAAGGCGGATCAAGGATGCGCGGCCCGAAACTATCCGGCCCGTCCAGCGTTCAAATCGAGAGATCGATCGGACCTCAAGTCTCTATTGTCAACCCCGGGAAGAGAAAAAGGAAAGCCGGCTCGGCTGTTCCCTAGCGCGGTGGGGGGTACTCCGGCGGGACCACAAGCAACCTATCAGTCACCGTCTTTCCGATCGCGGTGCGAAGGCTCGCCGCCGGTTGAACTCCCGCGCACTAGCGTGGCCGGAAGCAAGAATGCCCGCCACACTGAAGCTGTTACAATCAGAAACCGTGCCCTGGTGCGGGCATCCGATCTAAGTGAATTAAGGAGGACTGACTCACCATGTTTAGCCGATGGACTCGTTTGACGACACTAGTTGTGGGAGTATCCTTGTTTTGCAGCGTGGGTTTGGCCGGGGAGAAGAAACTCATGCACTGCTTTACGTTCACGCCGGTAGACGACGCCACGGACGCGGACTGGGAAGCTTTCCAAGAAGCGACCGACGAGCTGCCGAGCAAGATTGACGGCCTCAACAAGGTGTGGCTCGGAAAACTACGCCGCACGCAGACGATCTACGGCAAGACCGGTGAGGCCAAGGAACGCAAAAACGGTGTTTGCATGGAGATGGATGACGAGGCCGCACTTGAAACCTATGCTGATCACGTCGCGCACCGGAAGTGGGAAAAAGCCTACTTCAAAGTGCGTCAGCGTGGGACGAGCACCTACGACATTCTGGGGCAGTAGGTCCCGGGCTCGGCACCCACTCCGCAGGCTGCCGCGGGCCTTATCCGGGCAACGGGTGCGCGTCTCCGTATCACGGTCTCCGGCTCACTCTCAACCGCTACGCCGCGGGTCTCTTCGATCCCCGCGCTACGAGCTTGCTCAGTTTCTTGCTGTTGCACACCTTCCCGACGAGCGAATCGGAGCCGCGAACGCCAGTGTCCATGAGCCTTCGGCCTGGCCGCTGGCCCACGGACACGCACTGGAAGATCTTTTGCTAGGTTGAGAGTCAGACCAAGCGAGGCGGCCACCAACGGCGATATCCGGAAGTTCAAGAGAATGGTTAACCTCGTTTGACTCTTTCGGAACCTTAGCCGTGTACCACGAGGGAGGAGAGAGGTGAAGGGGCGCTTTCTTTTCTACTTATTCCTGAGCAGTCTTGTGACCGCTTGGCTTCTCACACGGGATTCAGCGGCCGCCGCCGGCTCAAAAAACTCGGGACCGGATCGAGTGGACTTCAGCCGGGACATCCGTCCCATTCTTTCCGACAATTGTTTCGCCTGTCACGGACCGGACGAAGGGCAGCGACAGGCCAATCTGCGGCTGGACACAAAAGAGGGCGCCTTTGCCGATCGCGGCGGCTATCCGGTCATCGTCGCGCGAGACGCTGCCGCCAGCAGACTCTATCAGAGTATTAGTCACGGGCAGGAAATCGCCCGTATGCCTCCGCCAGGGTTCGAACGCCGCCCAACCTCGGAGCAAATTGAACTCGTCCGCCGATGGATTGACCAAGGGGCGGAGTGGGAAACTCACTGGGCGTTTCGAACTCCCGTCCGTGGCGCTTTGCCAAGGGTCGAAAACGAAGCCTGGCCGCGAAATCCGATCGACTACTTCGTCCTCGCGCGTCTGGAACAAGAAGGCCTCGAGCCGTCTCGGCAAGCGGATAAGGCCCGGCTGCTGCGCCGTGTAAGCTTCGACCTCACGGGCCTGCCGCCGACGCCGGAGGAAGTCGAAGCGTTTCTAGCCGACGATTCCCCCGGCGCCTACGACAAGGTCGTCGACCGACTCTTGCGATCACCTCGCTATGGCGAGCGAATGGCGATGCCCTGGCTCGATCTAGCGCGCTATGCCGATAGCCACGGCTATAACATCGACAGTCTTCGCGAAATGTGGCCTTGGCGCGATTGGGTGATCGACGCCTTCAACCGAAACATACCCTTCGATCAATTCACGATCGAGCAAATAGCCGGCGATTTATTGCCCCACGCCACCCGTGAGCAGAAGGTGGCCACGGGTTTCAACCGCAATCACATGATCAATTTTGAAGGGGGCGCGGTTCCCGAGGAGTATCAGACCGAATACGTCGTGGATCGGGTCGAGACCGCGGCGACGGTGTGGTTGGGGCTGACCATGGGTTGCGCTCGCTGTCACGATCACAAATACGATGCCATCAAACAAAAGGAGTTTTACCGCTTCTTTGCGTTTTTCAATACGGTTACCGAACGTGGGCTGGATGGAAGACTGGGGAACGCCAAGCCTTTCATCCGGCTCGCCTCACCCGAGCAACAGCAACAGCTCGACGAGATTCAGCAACAGATCAGCGCTCTGGAAGAAGCGATGCCGCTCAAAAAGGTGGATCGATGGGTAGCGAAATGGCGGCAGGCGGCTCTTTCCCAAATCCCCGCGGCGACGACCGAGGGGCTTGCGGCCCACTACGAATTCGACGGGCGGCTGGCCGATACGTCCGGTCATCACGAGCGTGGGGAAGTCCCGCGTGGTGAGCTGGCGTATGCCGAGGGACCGGCGGGCAGAGGGGCGGTTTTCGATGGGGAAACACATATCCGTTTGGGTGCGCCCGAGCTGCGGCGCGATCGTCCTTTTTCCGTGGCGTTCTGGATAGCCGGGACCGGCGAGGGGGATCTGATCCCCGCCGACCGGCTTCTCACCGTGCTGCAGAAGGTGGACGCCGCGCAAGGCCGTCGAGGATTCGAGTTGCTTGCCGGCGAGTCCAGGCGCGAGCCTCCTTTCGACTTGAAGTTTCGCCTCTACGTCCGTCTGACCAGTCGCCGGCCCGATGACGCGATCGAGGTCAGGACCCGGGAAGGCGTCGTGGCCGGCAAGTTCGGCAGCCACTTGACCCTCGCCTATGATGGATCGGGCGAGGCTTCGGGCCTCAAGCTCTACTTCGACGGCATGCCAAGGGAACTCGAGGTGCTCCACGACAGCCTGTCGGGGCCGATCACGAACTCGATGCCGCTCGAGATCGGCAACAAGCAGAGTGCAAATCCTTATCAAGGGGCTCTTGACGACCTGCGAATCTACGACCGTGTACTGACGGAAGCCGAGATCCGACAGCTCCGTCTGCACGAGCCGATGCGAGCAGTCGTCTCCTCGCCGATCGAAGGTTGCTCGGAGATCGTCAAGGCCTACGACGAAAAAGAGGCCGCCGACATCGATCAGGTCGAGGACAAGAACAACGAGCAATACGACCAGACGGTTGAAGGCAGGCGGCGAAAAGCTTGCTTGTCACGCCGAGAGCGGCTGCGGCACTATTTTCTATCCCAAGCCGCCTCGCCTGAGTATCAAAAGCTCTACGCGAAGCTCAAAGAGCTGGAAGCTAGGAAAGAAAAGCTCCGATCGCTTATCCCGACCTCCATGGTGATGGAGGAGATGAAACGGCCCCGAGAGACCTTCGTTCTGCGGCGTGGGAGCTACAGCGACAAGACGGAAAAGGTAACGCCGAGCGTTCCCGCCGTCCTCTCGCCGATGCCGAAAGACGCGCCGCCCAATCGCTTAGGCTTAGCGCAGTGGCTCGTTCATCCGTCCCATCCGTTGACCGCGCGGGTCACGGTCAATCGCTATTGGCAAATGCATTTTGGCGCGGGAATCGTCAGGAGTTCGGAGAATTTCGGCTCTCAAGGCGAGCCACCCACTCATCCCGAGCTGCTCGACTGGCTGGCCACGGAGTTCATCCGGGTCGGCTGGGACGTCAAAGCCATCCAGCGCCTGATCGTCACTTCGGCCACCTACCGGCAGGGCTCCGAAGTCACGCCAGCGTTGCTCGAACGAGATCCCGAGAACCGTCTGCTGGCTCGCGGTCCGCGGTTCCGGCTGCCGGCCGAGATGGTCCGAGACAACGCCCTGGCCATCAGCGGCCTGCTGACCGACGAAGTCGGAGGGCCCAGCGTCTATCCCTACCAGCCGAGAGGCCTGTGGCGGGAGCTGGCATACGGTTTTCAGTTCAGCGGCCAGGAATACCATCCCGGCGGCGGCAACGACCTCCACCGGCGAAGCCTGTACACGGTTTGGAAGCGGACGGTACCGCCGCCGTCGCTAGCTACCTTCGATGCTCCGGACCGCGAAGAGTGCACCTCCCGTCGGTCGCGTACCAACACGCCGCTGCAAGCGCTCGTGTTGATGAACGATCCCACCTATGTCGAAGCCGCCCGCGCTCTGGCCGAGCGGATGATCACGGAAGCAGGCGGGGAACCCGCCGGGCGAGTTCGGCATGCTTATCGGCTAGCCATGGCGCGAGAACCCTCCGCCGAAGAACTAGACGTGCTGCTGACCCTCGCCGCGCAGCAAGAAGAGGATTATCGCGGCGGCGAGCCCGCGGCTCGCGCATTACTCGATGTCGGCGAATCCGAACCCGATCCGGCAATTCCGGTGGCCGAGCTGGCTGCCTGGACCACCGTGGCCGGCACCGTGCTCAGTCTCCGCGAAACGATCACCAAGGAGTGAGGATATGGCGCCACGACATGAATACGAGCTGTTCATGACCCGCCGGCAACTGTTTGGCCGCACGGCCACCGGTATAGGCGCGGCGGCTCTGGCCTCGCTGCTGAACCCGAATTTGCTTGCGGCTCCCGGCGGCGCCAACGATCGTGAAATCGATCCCCAGACGGGCGGACTTCGAGATCTGCCGCATTTCGTCCCCAAAGCCAAGCGCGTCATTTATTTGCACCAAACGGGCGCTCCGTCGCAAATCGAGCTGTTCGACTACAAGCCCAAGCTAAAGGATCTGTTTAACACCGACCTGCCCGACTCCGTGCGCCGCGGCCAGCGCATTACGGGCATGTCGTCGCAGCAGGAATCCTTACCCGTCACTCCTTCGCTGTTCGACTTTCATCGGCACGGCCAGTCGGGGGTGTGGATGAGTGAATTGCTTCCCTACACCGCCAAGGTCGTCGACGACATCAGCTTTATCAAGACCGTACATACCGAGGCGATCAATCACGACCCGGCGATCACCTTCATTCAGACCGGCAGCGAGCAGCCCGGCCGGCCCAGCATGGGAGCGTGGATGAGCTATGGCCTGGGAAGCGAAAACCGTGATCTGCCGGCCTTCGTGGTGCTCATCTCGCAGTCCAATACACAGAATACCGACACGCCTCTGTTCTCCCGCGTGTGGGGCAGCGCCTTTCTGCCCTCGGCCCACCAGGGCGTCAAGTTTCGCTCCCGCGGCGACCCCGTGCTGTATCTGTCCGATCCCCCGGGAATCAGCAAGACCATCCGCCGTCGCATGCTCGATAGCGCGGCCAAGCTCAACCGCCTGAAGACGGAAGCGTTCCCTGATCCCGAGATCGACGCGCACATCGCCCAGTACGAGATGGCCTATCGCATGCAGACTTCCGTCCCCGATCTGATGGATCTTTCGGCGGAGCCCGAACACGTCTTTGAAATGTACGGGCCCGACTCGAGAACCCCCGGCAGCTATGCGGCCAACTGCCTATTGGCCCGACGCTTGGCGGAGCGCGACGTACGCTTCATCCAGCTTTACCATCGAGGGTGGGATCAGCACTACAATCTGCCTCGCGATATCGCCCTGCAAGCGAAGGGCACCGACCAGGCGTCGGCGGCGCTGATCCAAGACCTGAAGCAGCGCGGACTGCTCGAGGACACGCTGGTTGTCTGGGGCGGCGAGTTCGGTCGAACGGCATACTCCCAGGGCAGGCTCACCGCAACCAACTACGGCCGCGATCACCACCCGCGCTGCTTCACCATGTGGATGGCCGGCGGCGGCATCAAGTCCGGCATCACGATCGGCGAGACCGACGATTTTTCCTACAACATCGTGCGAGAACCGGTCCACGTCTACGACCTCCAAGCCACCATCCTCCACTGCCTGGGCGTCGACCACAAGCGGTTGACCTTCAAGTTCCAGGGACGCCACTTCCGCCTCACCGACGTACATGGCAACGTGGTCGAGAAGTTACTGGCCTAACCCGCATTTCTCACCACCTGACGGTCGAAGCACGCGATAAGCCCGCCATTACTGCGTTGCGCTTGCTCGCCGTGCTCAACGTACTGTTCAAGTACGCTTCCGCGCGCCGAGCGGCACGCGCCTTGTACTGACGGGCTTCTCACGCACTTCGCCTCGCCACGTGGTGAGAAAAGCGGGCTAAGGATTTTTCGATGCCCGCGACAGGAATCAAAAGCCGGGCTTTGCTGTGGGTGCGTGTCGGGGGAGGGCTCCGGCGCTCGGAGTTGGTCAGCCGCAACGTTGGCCTGCCGAATTCAGGGGGGATGGCCTGGTGGGGCGGTGGCGGAGTCCGAAGACTATCAGCGGCCTGAGCCCGCATTTCCCACTAGCAGCCGGCAGGAGTGGAAGCAAGACACCGCGTGGAGCGAATAGCCCCGCGGACACGCCTTCACAGATGGGATGCTGAAATGCCGGAAACAGGGTGACAACGGTCGCAAATGTAAGTCTCGGCCGGTCCGGGATGCACCCTGCCGGGCGCACTGCCCCCCGAACCTCGCCGACGCAGGGACCACCCGATCGGTGGGAATTCACGAAGGGCCTGGCTTCCGGCCCTTTGATCTCGGCCTGGAGCCGAAGCGGGAGGTTTTAACGGAGCAACCTAGCTCTGACCGACGGTGACGTTGAGAGCCTTAGGGCCCTTGGGGCCCTCCTCGAGTTCAAACTCAACCTCTGCCCCTTCTTCTAACGTTCGGTAACCGTCCCCTTGAATAGCGGAAAAGTGCACGAACACGTCGGAGCCATTGGAGCGCTGAATAAATCCGTACCCTTTGGCTTCGTTAAACCACTTCACTGTACCTTTTTCTCTCACGAAAAATACTCCTCACGGATCCGCGATGGATCCTTCTGCTGCCGACCAGGCTCACCTAGTTTTTGCATGCAACAGCCGGACACGCGGGCCGGTTTGACCACCAAAGTCCGGAACCGGCACGACCCGTCTCGGCTGAGCCGATCCCATTGTCGCATACCAGCAAGGGGAAGTGAATACAACCTTTAAGCCCCCTTTTGTCCCAACCGAGCGTGCTCAGCTAGGACGAAGTCCCATCAATTCCCAGCCATGGAAGCGCAAAGTGAATGGCGAAACTCCTGCCCTGCGCCGGGCAGATCGCACGTTTTCCGGCGCTGCGCGAATCAGGCTGTTTGGCCCGCTTTTCTCACCAGGTGGCGAGAAAAGCGGGCTGGCATCCGGCGCCCCCTTCGGGCGCTAAAGAACGTTCTTTAGTGACGAGTATTGGGGTTAAGCTGGGTTAAGCTTGGCGTAAGCTCTCGACCAAGGGGGTTGGTCCGGCAAGGACCACAGGTCATTCGGCAAACAGGTTGGGCTGTTCAACGTCACGCCAAGCGCTGATCTTGAGGCGCCGGCAGACCCAGCAGAGACCCTCCGACTGCGTCGTGGCGCCTTCGGAGCCGCAAACTTGGCAGGCAAAGGTTTTCAGAGGTTTAGGCTCAAAGACGATCTCTTGAGCCGGCTGCAATAGCCTGGGGTCGACGACGCGCTCTTCATTGACCGGCCGTGAAGGCCCCTTTTTTTTCACATCGTCCTCCGCCGCGGAAGTAGGCAGTGAACTCCTGGTTGCACCGTGCAGCGGGGAACCGCAAAGCACGTCCCGCGCCCGGAATCCACCTGCCACATCATCTTACCACGCTAATTTTACCACGCTCATTCGACTGCTCCGTCCGGTTCGGGTCGGTTGCGGAGCACAGCACTCATATCGACAGACTGTGTAGAAGCATGATCTCACGCTGTGGTTTTGACCGCAATCCAGATTTGGGTCTTCACCGCATTGGCGCTGATACCGAAAAATGTCTTGCCGCGAAGGTGCTGCTTGGTCCACTGGAAGAACAACTCGACCTTCCAGCGCGATTACCATCCCTCTCAACCAAGGGACATTCCCAGGCGGCCTGACAGCGCTTGCCTACTACATTGCAATAGTGTTATGTTTTAAACAAGTTGGTTTAGAATGTTGTAGGGAGGAAACGTGTCAGCTTTCTATCCCGAGGAACGTCGTAGTTCTAATCGCTATGGACTGGCCCTTCCCGTCCAAATCGTCCGCATCAGCGACCAGGATGTAGCCGCTCAGGGAAAGACCCGCAATCTGAGCTCAGCCGGGGCCTATTTCGAGTTGAGCGATGGCCCGGTCATAGAGGGGTGTTCGATCGAGTTCATCGTGACTCTGCAAGACGGAATCCTGGTCGACAAGAAGATACCCCTACGGTGTCAAGGCCGGGTGATCAGGGCGGCAAAACTGGGGTCCAAAAGTGGCCGCGTAGGGGTGGCGACCACGATCGACCGCTACCGGTTTGTTCGCGGGCCGGGCGCCATCAGCGAGCCGGCGACCTGATGGCCGGCGGTTAGGATTTGAGCAGGGACCCCTTTGGCCCCTAACCCGGCCGCGCGGGCCATGCGGCCTTCTGTGAGGAAACCGGGTCCCGGCCTTACTGAAGCAGACCTCCGTGGCCGAGCGTCGAGATCTCGGCGGCGGTAAGCGGGTAGCGTGCGAGCAGCGGGGGCAGCACCAGGTCGACGACATTGGCTCTAGGCGAGCGGAAGCATCCGGGGGCCGCGACCACGGGGATCTCGCCCGCATAGCAAAGTAACAGTAGGTTGCCCGGCTCAACCGGCGCGAGGAAGCTTTCCATCCGGCATCCCACTCTCCACATGGCGCGCCCCACTACGTCGTCCGGACCGGCGGGGGCGACGGTCGATGCGACCAGGATGGCGGTAGGGCGGGATCGTAGAAGGTGTTCCAAACATCGCGCCACGGCCATTTCTTCCTCTATCGTCGATAGAACAAGCGATGCTCCCACTCCCATCCGCTCGAGACGGGTTCTCATGATCCCCTCAAACAGCTGCCGTCCTCGCTCGGGATGAATCGGATCGCTGTAGAGGACTGCCACGGTCGGGCTGCCTATCGGGCGCGCCTGCAGCAACGGACCCTGTTCCGTCACCAAGCTCAGCGCCTCCTCGAAGTCCTTGCGAGGGACAGCGAAAGGCGTGGTCTTGACCGACGCCGCACGCTGCCCGGCCACGATAAACGAGAAGTTGGGCGCCGTCGCCACAGTGACGCGTCCTAGGCGGTTTACGGCTCGCAAAAGCGCCTCGTCAACCAGCAGGCACGAGTTTTCCGTCGCCAACAAGTTGGCCCGTCCCCCGGCCGCCACACGGATCTCCAGGCTGCCGCAGGCCGCTTCGCCGGCCACGCGGCTGGCCGCCTCGTCCTCCGGTACCTCGCTCTCCTCCAACACCGCCACCCAAACCTGATCATGACCCGCCGAGTCGAGCAACTCTACGTCCTCCTCGCTGATCTGGTGCCCCTTGGCCAACAGCTTCTTTCCCGAGGCATGGAAGATGGACGTGCAAAGAAGTTTCCCTACGGCAGTTCTTAGTTCCACAGCCTGCGCGGTCACGGTACTACCTCCTGTCTATGAACGACTTGGTGGGTTGATGGAGCGCATCTGGAATGATACATGACAAATTGCATCACTATTGACCTTTTATAGAAGTTTTATTCGTATCTTTCCAGAATCCCATATTTTATCAATCATAAACAATGCGGCATCGGCAAGTGTTGGACGCGTCTCGCAGCCGGGCGCTGATGCCGGCCGGGAAGGACTATTACCCCTTTCCCATCCGACCCGGGAAGGGACCAATCGCCTTTCCCGTGCACTCCCGCGGACGCCTTGACGCCCGGAGTCGGCAGCTTTCACCATCTGCCGGCGGACAAGTAAGACTGATCGTCAGCGGTAAGAAGCGGGCTGGATTTCAGCGTATTTCTTATCCGCCGCAAGCCGGGAAGGATAGGCCTGCCCTAAATAGGCCCGGGATTTAGTAGAAACAATATGCTAGAACATTAAGAGTACATATTGTTTGTAAGTGCCGCCTTCCAGACACACGAGAGAAGCAAACTCAAAACAATAGCAGTAAACGTTGTTCTAAGTGCAGTCAAAAGCGGGCTGCCGCTTGGTCTGCTGACGGACGGGAATGGATTACGCGAGGCGGCGGAGTTGGTCGGGTACAAAGGAAGGCTCGGTGAGCAGGGGGGGGCGATCAGCGAAGCAGCAGCGTTGTGCCCAGCCTGTGGCCGGCCAGGATAGAGCGTAGAGCGCTCGGCCGGTCGCCGGCGACGATGCGGACCTCGGCAATGCCGCCGGCGACACCCGTGATGGCGGCGCGCAGCTTGGCTTCCATGCCGCCGCGAGCTACGCCGCGGTCGATCAGCGCCTCGGCGTCCGCGGAGGTGAGCCGATCAATTGGCTGGTTGCGCTCGTCGAGCACTGCCTCGACATCGGTTAGGAAGATCAGCTTCTTGGCCTGGAACTCAGTGGCGCATGCCACGGCCATTGGATCCGCGTTGACATTGTAGATTTCGCCGTTTCGGCCGCCGGCGATACAGGCGACGACGGGGAGGTAGCCGCGCTGGGTCAGCAGGTCCAATAGTTCACTATTCGCGCTCTCTATCCGTCCGACGGAGCCAAACCCTGCACCGAGGGGTGTTGCGGTGACCAAGCCCGCATCGATGCCCGAGAGGCCCACAGCCCGAGTGCCCTTGCGCTGAAAGGCCGCCAGCAGTTCGTGATTCACACTGCCGGCAAGCACTTGGACCACGGCTTCCAGGATCTCGGGAGGCGTCACCCGAAACCCCTGCCGAAACTCGCTCGCGATCCCCTGCGCTTTGAGATAACGGCTGAGGCGTTTGCCGCCGCCGTGGACCAGCACCGTCTGGTGGTCCGTGGCGACGGCCGCGATTTCAGAGGTTAGCCGGGAGCGATGCTCTTCCGACTCGAGTAACGTTCCGCCGATCTTGATGAGCAGTTTCACAAATGTGGCCGCTCTGCCGGCCCTTCTGCTGGGAAAGGGTCGTTGTGCGAGGTTTTCAGAGCAACCCTTGCGTTTCGGAAAAGCCGAGCATCAGATTCATGTTCTGGACGGCCTGTCCGGCGGCCCCCTTCAGCAGGTTGTCGATGACGGCGACGATGACGACCCGGCGGGTCGGCGGGTCGAGGTGCAAAGAGATGTCGCAGTAGTTCGTGTGGGCCACGGACTGAATGCTTGGAAAACTGCCCTCCGGGTGAATGCGCACGAAAGGCTCCTTGTCGTAGACCTTGCCGTAGATGGCCTCCAGCTCCTGGCGGGACGTGGAATTCTCGGTGCGCAGGTAAATCGTCTCCAGGATGCCGCGATGAACGGGGAGCAGTTGCGCTGTGAAACTGAACTCCTTCTCCTCCAGATCCGAGGTCAAAAGAACTTCCGGCACATGACGGTGATCGAGGACCGCGTAAGTCGAGAAGTTTTCCGTGACCGAGGGAAAATGCGTCTTCTTCGAGGGCCCTTTGCCGGCGCCGCTGACGCCGGACTTGGCGTCGCAGACGATGCCGGCTTCGCGGTCCAGCACCCCCGCAGTGACCAGAGGACGGATCGCCAGGTTGGCGGCCGTCGGGTAGCAGCCCGGGTTCGATACCAAGCGGGCTACTTTAGTGACCGCACGGAAATACTCCGGCAGGCCGTAAACCGCCTCGGCCAGCAGATCCGGACGATTGTGACTCAGGCCGTACCAGCGTTCGTAGCTGTCAACCGTTCGCAGCCGGAATGCCCCGCTTAAGTCGATGACCTTGGCGCCGGCGTCGAGAGCGACCGGCACGAGCTCGAGCGATACCTCATGGGGTGTTGCCAGGCACACCAACGAGATGCCGGCCTGCTTAATGTTTTCCGGCGACCACGGTAGCCGTTCCACCCCGTCTTCCCAGGGGACCTGCTCCTCGGAAGACTGGCTGCGGTGCTCCAGTAGGACGGGTTCGACGCCCGGATGGCGTACAAGGATCTTGACCAGCTCAGCTCCACTGTAGCCGGTGAACCCTACCACGCCGACGCGCACTGCCTTGGCCATCGTCGATTCTTCGCCTCGCTGCTGATGATACTCAATCCATCGAATCGAGACAACTTAGTGTCTCTTCCGGGGTTGCTGGACACCCCTCGCCTTCAGGCGAAGAGAAGGTCGTGGTAATGTGGTTGCGTGCGGAAGTGCCAACACGGCGACCGTAGCGATCGCCACTCTTGGCGGTCCTAGTTTCAAGTAGCGGCCGGCAATCTTGCCGGCCGGGTGGAGGACAGCTCAACTTGCAACCAGCCAAAGCGCCGCCCTCCCCTACGGTTTTGTCGTGAGAAACGCGGGCTAGCGGAGGCAGACCAAAGGGGTGCTGCTTGCGGGGCGCGACGATTACAATAGTCGCAGCAGACCTTTAGGAGGAGAGGGTGGCATGAGCACTGCCGGTCAAGCCGCGGCCAGGGATTCCTCCGCGGACGATCTAGTCGTCGAGCTAGAGGATTATCGGATACAAATCGGGCAGATCAAGATGCGCTGCGAAGCGCTTGTGGAGGGGCTCGGCAACGAGGCCTTCAACTGGAAACCCGAGGAACACCGATGGTCGATTTGCGAATGCCTCGGTCATCTCAATATCACTGCCGAGCTTTATCTGCCTTTGATCGACGGAGCGCTCGCCAAGAGTCGCTCCCAAGGGCTCTTGGCAGACGTCCCCGCGCGGCGTGGCCTGATCGGCGGGTGGATTGTTCGGCTCTCCGAGCCCCCGCCCAAAGGCCGCGTCAAGGCCCCCAAGGTGTTTCGTCCCCAAGCCGGCCGGCCTTTGGACAGCGTCGTCTGTCAAGGGCGGAGTAAATTTGGACCACTTCGGCGGAGCAAAAGTAGACCAGTTGGTGAAGGGGTAGCGGTTTTCGTGGGACGGCTGGAACGGAGCCTGCGGTCGCCCTTTAGGGCGGCCCAGGCGTAGTGGAGGCCGTCCCACGAAAACCGGGCGAGTGGCCGGTGGGTCAGCCCAAAGAGTGAGCCCGCTTCTTCTTGCTCTGGATCAGACGGAAGCTTTCGCCGTTCATCTCTAGAATATGAACGTGGTGCGTGAGGCGATCGAGCAGGGCGCCGGTCAGCCGCTCGGAGCCGAAGACCTCCGTCCATTCGTTAAACGGCAGATTCGAGGTGACCAGCGTCGAGCCCTGTTCGTAGCGCTGGGAAAACACTTCGAACAATAACTCCGCTCCGGTCTTCGATAGCGGCACGTAGCCCAGTTCATCGACGATCAGCAGATCCTGCTTGGCCAACTGCTTTTGACATCGCAGCAAGCGCCGTTCATCTCGGGCTTCGAGCAGCTCATTGACCAGTGCCGCCGCTGTTGTGAAGCGTGTTCGATAGCCGCGCTGACAAGCCGCCAGTCCCAACGCCAAGCCGATGTGCGTTTTGCCCGTGCCGGAATTACCCAGTGCCAGCACGTTTTCGCGGCGGTCGATAAACTCACAGCGCGCCAGTTCCAGCACCAGCTTCTTGTTCAACGCTGGCAAGGACGGGAAGTCGAAAGTGTCCAGACTCTTGGTCACGGGAAACTTCGCGGCCTTGATGCGGCGCTCGGTGGCCCGCTGTTCACGGTCGAGCAGTTCCAGCTCGCAGAGTTGTTGCAGGAAGCTCCTCGAATCCAAGCTCTCGGCGGCGCATTGCCGCGCCAGTTTGTCGTACTCGCGCAGGAAGGTTGGCAGCCGCAACGCTTTCAAATGCGCTTCGAGCAGAAGTTTCGACCTCGCCATTACCCCCCTCCTTGTGCCAGCAGTGCCAAATAGTCCGCAGCGGAGGTTTGCTCCACCTGGGCTGCCGTCAGGTGCGGATACTTCGTCAAGTCCAAGCGCGGCGGCCGTTGCTCGATGCGGCACAGCACTAAGTGCCTGACTGCATCCAAGCCAATCGCTCCCAACTCGCAGGCTTGGCGCACCGCCGCGGCAACGTGCTCGAATCGGAAGTCCTCCAGTAATCGCAATACCTGCACGTACTCGCGCTTGCCTGGCTTTCCCAACCGTGCCTCGAGCAAACGTCTCAAGCACGTGAACTGTTCGGGCAGCTCCCAGCCCGCCAACGGGGCCGCTTGATCGAGCGCGTTGGTCTTGCGTTCCAGCAGTGCTAGGTAATGCAGCGGATCGAAGATCAACTCTTCGCGTTCGTAACTGCGCCGGTGGCGCGCGATCTCTTCGCTGCCACAACAGATCACGATTTCATCGACGTAGCCTTTCAGCAACACCTGGCGATGTCCGTAGCGTGTGGGCACCGAGTAGTCGTTGGCGCGATAGCGCACCAATGACAGCGACGTCACCAGCGTGGTGCGTTTGTCGCAGGCGTCATAGGGCGTGGGCGGCAAGGGCAACAACGCTTGGCGGTCACGCTTGAAACGTTCCTCAATCGTTTCGGTGTGCCGCCGCAAGCGCCGCTTACGATTGTTGAGGCACTGCGCTTCGAGCTGCTCGTTGAACGCTTCCCAGCTTGGAAACCTTGGCGCCGGCACCATGAAGTTCCGCCGGGCATAACCGACCAGTCCTTCCACCTTTCCCTTGTCGTTGCCTTTGCCCGGACGCCCGAAACGATCGGAGAATAAATAGTGCGACTGCAGTTCACTGAACACCCTGGTCCGCTTGCGCCTGCCGTCGCCCAGAATCCTCGCCACCGCCAAGGTCGTGTTGTCGTAGAGGATGCTGCGTGGCACGCCGCCGAAGTACCGAAACGCTGCGTTGTGCCCCTCGCAAAACGCTTCCGTCGTCTCGGCCGGGAAAGCTTTTACGAAAGCGTCATCGCTATGCGGCAGATCGACCACCAAGTAGTGCGCCTTGCGCTGTACGCCGTCAATGACCACCAGAGCTTCACCGAAGTCGGCCTGGGCATCGCCCGGCGGATGCACCAGCGGCACGAACATCTCTTGCCCGCCGAGCTTCTTGTCGCGAACATAGTCCTTGACGATCGTGTAACCGCCGGTGAAATCGTACTCGTCGCGCAAGCGGTCGAAGATGCGTTTTGCGGTGTGGCGTTGTTTCTTCGGACGTTCCTGATCGTCGATGAGGATCTGATCGACGATTCCGGTGAAGGGATCCAGCTTCGGCCTCTGCGCTGGTTGGCGCCGCCGATAGCCCGGCGGAGTGGCGTAGCGCAACATCTTGCGCACCGTCCCTCGCGCCAGGCCAAACCGTTTGGCGGCCTCGCGCTCACTGAGCCCTTCGACAAAGACACTGCGCCGTACTTGAGCGTATAGCTCCACGCGATACATCCCTCTCGTGTCCCACAAACACCACAGGAATGTTCGCTGGACCACTCGGACGGTCTACTTTTACTCCGCCCAAAAGCAGCTTCGATTCGCCGCTCTATGGTCTAGTTTCGCTCCGCCGTTCTCAGTCGTCCCCAAGTTCATGGAACTCCAGGACCGGCTCCTCGAACAGCTACGGCAAGCAAACGGCCTGGACCTATGGCGTACGAAGATCCGCTCGCCGGCCATGGCTTTACTGAGGCTAAGCCTCGGCGAGACGTTCGCCCTCCTAACGGGCCACGAGAGACGCCACCTTTGGCAGGCCGAGCAGGTCAAAGGTGATCCCGGGTTTCCGACAAGCTAAATTAGTAAGCTGTCCCAGACAAGACTTTCTGATCATCCTGGCGACGTGGCTGAGGGACCGGCAAGAGTGCAGGTCTCCACGAGTGGCAACGCCAGCCGGCTACAGCGCAACGGTGTGTTATGATCCCGACAAATAGCTGCGTATGCGGGTAGCCATGAACCGAATGTCCAAGATCACGCGTCCCCTGGCAGTTGTTTTTTTGCTCGCCCACCCGTGGACACTCCCGTCCGTAGAGCCAGCCGACAATTGGCCGCAGTGGAGGGGGCCGCATCTGAACGGCGCCAGCTCCACCGCCCGGGACCTCCCGGTTCATTGGACGCAGACGGAAAACGTGCTCTGGCGGTTAAAGACGCCGAGCTGGAGCGCGGCGACGCCGATCATCTGGGAAGACACGGTCCTGGTGACCTCGGCCGAAGAGGGATTTGAGCAACTCTCCGGATACAGAAGGGGCGGTGGGCAAGCCGAGGCCGGGGGCAAGGACAAGCTGCTTCTTCTGGCCGTCGGCCGACACGATGGCTCCATTCGTTGGCGGCGGGTGATCGGAGAGGGGAATCGTCTTTGGCGTAAGCAGAACTCGGCTTCGCCCTCCCCGGTGACCGACGGCAGCCGCATCTGGGTCATGACCGGCAACGGGACCCTCACGGCCCTTGACTTCGAGGGCCATCAGCTCTGGCAGCGAAACATCCAGAAGGACTACGGGCGCTTCGGCCTCAACCACGGTTACGCCTCCTCGCCGCTTCTCTATAAGGACCGGCTTTACATCCAGGTGCTCCACGGGATGACGACGGACGATCCCTCGTACGTCTTCGCCGTCGACAAGGCCACCGGCAAGACGATTTGGAAAGTCGAGCGGCCCACTGACGCCCCGGCTGAGTCGCCCGACGACTATTCGACCCCCTTGCCGGCCACGGTGGACGGGGAAGTGCAGCTCGTGGTTTCGGGCGGCGACTACGTGACGGGCCACGATCTTGCGACGGGCAAGGAGATTTGGCGCATGGGCGGCTTCAATCCCGACGGCGGGCATTACTATCGCACCATCGCGTCTTCGCTTTTCTTGGACGGCATCGTTTATACCACCAGCACCCGCGGCAAACCCTTCATTGCCTTCCGCGCCGGCGGCAATAACGACATCACCGAGACGAACCAGGTTTGGAAGAACAACCTCGGCTCGGACGTGCCAACACCAACCACCGACGGCAAATTGATCTACGTCGTCAACGACAAGGGGATCGTCACTTCCTTCGACGCCAAGACAGGCGAAGTCATCTGGGACCGCCTACGGATTGAACCCGGAACCTACAGCGCCTCCCCGTTGCTGGCCGACGGCAAGCTCTACGCCACGAGCGAAGACGGAACAACGACGGCGGTTCAGCTCGGTGACGAGTTCAAGATTCTCGGCGTCAGCAAGCTGGACGACTTCACGCTGGCCAGCCCCGTCGCGGCGGGGAATCAGATCTTCATCCGCACGTCGGGGTATTTGTACTGCCTGGCGAAGCAGTGAGAGGCCGGCCCGGAGACTGTTTGCAGCTGGTGGAGTCCTCACCTTCGGTGCCCGGCGCGCCTGATCTCATTCGATTCGGTAAATCGTCAAGCCGGAGAGCAGTTTCGGGTAGAAGTCAGTCGACTTCTGCGGCATCACCCCGCCGGAAAAAGCGATCTCCGCCACCTGCTGAACCGGCACGGGCCGCAGCAGCAAGGCTGCCTGAGCCCGGCCGGAAGCGACTTCCGCGGCGGCCGCGTCGAATCCCCGCGCGTAGCGGATGTATTTGAGCTCCTTGACCTCCTCCGCGGAGATTCCAAGCACGGTTTCGAGGAAGACTTTGTGCAAGACGACGACATCGAGGTTTCGCTCCTCGCGGCTTAGCCCGTCGAGCAGGCCGTCCAGGGCTTCCCGCTTGGGGCGGAACAGATAGGCTCTCCGCGCCGAGCGAAATACGGCTCCGAAGGCGACGCCGCCGTGGCCGGCACTGTCGAGCCGCCGGCGGAGCTCTGCGGGGGAAGCCAGTGCTTCCGAGTCGAAGAACTCCCCCGCTCGGGCAACGATGGCCTGAGGATCGAAACCCCGCAACCCGTCGAGCACTCGATGCGTGGCGAGCACCACCAAGCCGGCGGCCTGCATGTTGACAAACGTCATCATGGCCCGGTCAGCCCCGCCAAGAGTGGGATTCTCGCGGGAATAGGCCAAGGCGGTCTCGTAGCGGTGGTGGCCGTCGGCGATCAGCAGTTTTTTGGGGTCCATCAGCTGCTGCAGCTCGCGGATAGACGAAGGGTCGGTGACCTTCCAGACCGTGTGGCGCACCCCGTACTCGTCTTCGACGCTCGACAACGGCGCGCCCGAAGCGGCCTCGTCCAGACGCCGGTCGATCCGCGGGGACGGGTCGTCGTACAACATGAAAAGCTGCCCCAAATGAGCGCGCGTGTGGCGGATAAGCCGCAGGCGATCGAGCTTGGGCCCGGAGTGCGTCATCTCATGTCGATGAATCACGCCGGCGCTGTAGTCTTCCAGTTGCGTAAGACCGATGAAGCCTTTGCGGACGAAGGTTTCGCCTGAATCGGGATGCCGAAATTCCTGAAAGTAGGGGTAGAATGCTTCCTCCGCCTCTTGCTCGAGTACGCCTCGGGCGATCCAGTCGTTCAGGTTCGAGGCCGCCCGGGTGTAGACATTGTTCAAGTCACCGTCGGACGGCTCAGCTTTTCCCTTGATGATGCGGGCGAAGTTGTAGGGGCCGGCTTCGTAATAGCGCTCCTGCATCTCGGGCGTGATCTTGTCGTAAGGCTGCGTGACGAGATTCTGCGGCGGACCGGCCTCGGAAGCGTAGCGATAGGCGCGAAAAGGAAAGATCTTGGCCATGAGCTATTCATCTAGCGTAGCCGCTGGGAGGAGAGTATGGCGAAGCCCTGCGTCCGTTCAGTCTTCTTGGGGGCCGGTTGGGGGTGAAAACGTGTAGCACCAAGCCTCCCCTTCCAAAACTGTTTCACCCGTTTGGCGAGTCACCTTGACCTTGAGTTGCACGACCGGCTTGCCGGCATGAACGCTCACAACTTCGGCTTCGCCGGTGATCGTGTCTCCGATGAACACGGGAGCCGTGAACTTCCAATTGTGGCTCAGAAAAACCGTGCCGGGACCCGGCATGTCCGTGGCCACCAGCGCGTTCAGTATGCCGGTCGTTAGGCCGCCTTGCACCACCAGACGCTTGAACTTCGTGCCGGCTGCGAAGGCCTCGTCAAAGTGAAGCGGGTTGTAGTCGCCCGTGATCTCGGCGTATTTGCGGACGTGGTCCTCGGTGAGGGTCAGACTACGGGCGGCTTTCTCTCCTACGGCGACGTGCATTCCGGCAGCTCCTTCTTTCGCCTCCCAGTGGCTGTCAACCGCTCTTCTTTCCTTCTACTACCCGGCCCCAACGTCCGGCCTCATCGGCGGCTCCCGAGTATCCCGCCGAGCTGCCGCGGCGGATGAGCCTTCATCCCCGCCTCGTTGGGCTCGGTCCCCCAGCCAGGCGTCTTCGGCAGGATCAGGTAGCCGTCCTCGATCTGGGGCGCGACGGTGAACAGCTCGTCCCGCCAGCCCACTTCATCGACGTCCGTCTCCATGATCCGGAAGTTCGGGACAGCGGCTGAGAAGTGCGCGCTCATCATGCTCGAGAGGTGCCCGTAGAAGTTGTGCGGCGCGATGTTGACCTCGTGGGCCTCGGCGACGGCGGCGATCTTCATCGATTGCCACACTCCGTTCCAGACCGCGTCGACGATGGCAACGTCCATCGACTGGCAGTCGAAATACGGCCGGAACTCGCGGATCCCGATCAGGGTCTCGCAGGAGCTGATGGGCGTCGTCGAGCGTTGCCGGATCAGCGCCAGGGCCTGTGGGTTGTAGCTGTCGATCTCGATCCAAAACAACCCCAACGGCGCCAGGGCGTCGATAATTTTGAGATAGCCCTCGGTTTTGAAATTGAAGTTGAGATCCAGCAGGATGTCGATATCCGGCCCCGCCCCTTCTCGGAAGGCTTCCATCTCGGCTTTCAGGCCGGCGACGACGTCCCGCTCGGCGTTCAGCTCGGGATAACCCGCCGGACGGTTGAATCCGGGGAAATAGCCTGACGGCTTGCGGTCGAATAAAAAGATGTTGGTCTTAAGGGCCGTGAAACCGCGTTCTTTCACCTCGCGACCGAGTGCCCTGACGTCGTCGAGCGATTCCACCGGCGGATAAGGGTGCGGTCCCGGCCAGTTCACACGGTAGGTGCCGCAATGGGACCAGTAGAGACGGATTCGCTCGCGCACCGCGCCGCCCAAAAGTTCGTAGACCGGAACGCCGTAGTGCTTTGCCTTGAGGTCGAGCAACGCATTCTCGATCGCGCCGACCGCTTCCCCGGCGACGCCGCCGACCGCGGGGCGAGTGGCCGCGTAGAGGTCCCAGTAGATCTTTTCGGTGTGTCGCGGGTCCTGGCCCGCCACCATCGGTGTAAGCCCCTCGATCGCCGCTGAAACACCCGGTGACCCGAAACCCTCTTGGAACTCGCTCCAGCCGACCAAGCCGGTGTCGGTCGTGAGCTTGACGAACGAAAAATTCCGCCAGCCGGCGTCGCAATGCAAGGTTTCGATCGCTGTGATGTTCATCGTGGGTGTCCGATCCGTGTGATGTCGCCAAGGTAGTGTACTGCCGCCGCGCCCTGAATGTAAACGGGGCCGAGTCGCCCGGCGGCTAGGCGTAAATTGCTGAATTTCATGGGGGTTATGAGAGATTGGCTTTGTTTGGTCATTCTTTTTTCGCTCGTCGAGCGTCGCGCCGGTCTCCGCAGTCTCCCCCTTCAGAATAGCGACCGTGTCAAGTGTCTTCGTGGGACGGTGAGAAAAAGCCGCAGGTCTGGGCCAAACAGCGGCCCAGCCCTACGCTACTCCGCGGGTCCCGCGGTCAGGCGTTTGCAGGCGAAGGGCAGCCGAACCACCCCGGATGTCGACAGTCATCTCGACCCGGCGCGCTGAGAGCGTGCGCCACAAGAGGGTTGGACGCTCTCAGCAACGGGTCGCGGATCTCAAAATCGAGATCCGTGCTACGAACCCGCTGTAACCCATTGATTCCCTACAGGTTCTGCGAGATTGGCTTTGTTTCGTCATTTTTTCTCGCTCGTCGAGCGTCGCGCCGGTCTCCGCAATCTCGCCCTTCAGATAGCCGCGAGTGTCAAGTGCCTTTCGTTGGGCAATGAACGATAGGCTGCCGTCTTGGGCCGGGGAAACTGGGGCAGCCGAACCACCCCATGCGTCGCGGCACGCGGAGACCGTGCACCAGTACGGGACTTGATGTTGCTGGGAATGGCGACAGGGCACGCCGGGAGGCGTACGCCACGGACAACGATCGTTGCCGAGGCGACTTACCCTAGCAGGTCGATGGCCTGCTCGTTGATTTCGTCAGCGCTCTTAGCCACTTCGATGGCGGCCTTATAGGCCGTTCTGGCGGAAAGAAGCTTGACGGCCTCCGCGCTCAGGTCAACTCGGTCGGCCGTCTCCGGATCGCTGCTCGTTGCCCTACGGATGCCTTCAGCCGCCTCGTCAAACTGCTTGACCGCGGAGGTGATACCCGCCAGCGCGATTGCGGATACACTCATCTCGATCTCTGCTCACTTTCCTCTTCGACCAAACGACCGAGAGTTTGACGAGTCCTGACGCCAAAGGGACGTTCCTGGAACGGATTTCGACGGCCGGCACGTGGAAAAGCGTCCCTGCCGCGGCGGCTGACCCCGGTCGTCGCCGCTCTGTCCTGGTTTAGTACCACCATTCACAAATACGGTGGCGTTTCGCCCCAAGCGCTGTGACAGTGGCGCGAAGTGCGGGTTAGGCCGTCGGCCTTGCCTTTCTCTTGAGCGCTGATTTCAGCTAAACTGAGCCTCGGTACACGCAACGATGAGACACAATCGGCTGTCGATCTTGCTGCCCTTTCTAGTCCTGACCTCGATCGTGCTTTGGGTTTCCCGCGGGGAAGCTCAGCCCGGCACGGTCAAAGAAATTGCGCCCGGCGTGTGGTTCCGCGAGGGAGAGCGGGAAGACAAGGGCTATTGCAACAACATTGTGATCGAGATGAAGGACTATCTGATCGTTGTGGACGCCAATTTCCCCAGCGGCGCGAAGGCCTTGATGCGCGACATCAAGACGCTATCGTCCAAGCCCGTCAAGTACGTTTTTGATACTCACCACCACGGCGACCATGCCTATGGCAATCCCGTTTGGACCGGGCAGGGCGCCACTACATTGGCGTACGTTGGCGTCGCCGAGGAGATGAAACGCTATGAACCCAAGCGTTGGAAGGAAGCGGCCCAGGAGCGAGAGGATGTAGCGGCACTGAACCTCCAGACAGCGGAGCCTCCGCAAAAGACATTCACGGAGAGCCCGTTCGTGTTGGAGGATGAGACTCGCCGCGTCGAGTTTCACTTTTTCGGATGGGCGCACACCCGCGGAGACGGCTTCGCTTACCTGCCGAAGGAGAAGATTATCTGCACCGGCGATGCCATCGTGAATGGCCCTTTCAACTACACCGGCGACGGAAACACGCTGAACTGGCCGAATGTGATTCGCCGCGCACAAGAACTCGACACGGACCATGTGTTGCCGGCACACGGGCCCCCGGCGGGCTCGGAACTTCTCGAAGGGCAACTGCGGTTTTTCGTGGAACTTGAGAAGGCTGTGCGTGCAGCGGTCGACAGCAAGAAGAAGGTTGACGACATCGTTGGGATGGAGGACGATCAGGCCGTCTCGACCGCGATCAGCTTGCCGGACTCGGTCAGCAACTGGGTAGGCGAGGGACTACCGGGTCAAGTACTCGCGGCGTACAAGGAGATCACGCTAGGCAAACCCCACGGCGAGCTTCTCGGCGGGAAATAAGTCGCGTAGCGCAGTCCCGTAGTCCCGCAGCGCAGCCATCTGAGTTGAGCTGTCAAGAAAAAAGTGGCGGCATGGTCGAGTTTGTTGCACAGGCAATTCAGTTCGGATCACAGCCGCCGGCGGCTGTGGCAGCAATGGCGAGTCGCGTCGGGCCAGTGCCTGCAAATAGATTTGCTCGTTGTCGGGCGTTCGTTCTTGCCGGCAACGAAACAAGATGCGGATCCACTTGAACGCCGGCGATCGCACGGCACAGTGATGCCTCTTGCCTCGCGCCCGTTGCTGTTCGTAGTAGGCCCGCGCCCAGACGGATTGGCGAATCGAGAAGGCCGCGAACTGGTGAAAGCTCTGCCGCAAGAACTGGGGACAAGCCCAGCGAAAACGGGTGCGCGTCCGCTGGCCGCTGCGCACGACCACCGGCGCCACTCCGCTATAGACCTGCCACTGCGCCGCCGTTTGGAAACGCTCGCGACGGGTCCCGAAAGCGGCCAGCAAGCGTGGGGCCAGGGCCGGGCCCGCGCCCGGCAGCTGGTTGAACAAGACGCTGCCCTCGTGAGCGGCCACCAGCTGGCGGATCTTCCGGTCCAACTCCCCGATCCCCTCGCGCAGCACCCCGATCAAACCCAGCAGGGTCTTGACAGCGGCCGTCGCCGCCGTCACGACAGCGCCGTCGCGCGTCGTCGGCCGGGCTTGACGGATCGCTTCCAGCCGCTGCTGGTTGCGTCGCCGGCTACGACTGTGATGCTGCTCCCAGAAGCGCAAGACCGTGGCGGGACGCGCCCGCTGGAGCATCTCCAACGTGGGCCAGCGCTTTAACAACGCCCCCACCAGCGGCGCGTCGATGTCGTCGAACCAGGCGAGCACTTGCGGGAAGTAGGGCTTCAGCTGAGCGGTCAGGCGATTCTTCTGGCGGGTCTTCTCGTCGACCAGGTGGCGGCGCTCTTCCACCAGAAACTGCAGGGTGCGGGTCTCGACGGTGTCGGGTTCGAGTGGCCGCGGCCGATCGCGATGGCGGGCGAGCAGATCCAGCGGCAACTCGGCGTCGGGCCGGTCGTCTTTGGCGCCCGAAGGGAAAAAGGCCTGCCGTAGCCGGGCCGCGGTCACGGGGTTGACCGGATAGAGTAGAAAACATTCGTATGGCATCAACATCGCCACCAAGGCCCCCCGCGACTGCTCCCAACACAGGGCGACAACCGGCCCCAAAAACGTCTTCCCGCCGGACGGCGTCACGCCTATTCCCAGTCATTCCCCGCTCGTGAGACCTGCGAGTTGGCCTAGGGTCAGCCTAAAGGGGTCGACTCAGGCTCCGACTGGCTGAAAATCAGCCCGTCTGGTCGGCGAGGCTAGTTTGGCAATACCGGGATCGGTTGAGGAGCTGCTTCCGCGGGCGAGCGGGCCGGCTCGGTTTCGAAGAAGAACTTCTCTTCGCCGAATGCAGGCTTGAGTTGATTGAGCCAGGTAGCTTGGGGATCAAATTGAGCGAAGAAGGGCCGGTAGACCCAGTCTGGGTTTCGCCCCTGGATAACCTCCAGCACGAACACCTTCTCGCCTCGAATCTCCGTGATGCCCGAGACCCGGACCTTTCCCGGGAAGGCTGACATCGAGGGGCCTCGAACGGTGCGGGCGAGACCGGAGACCTGCGCGAAGGCATCTCGAAAGATCTCGTAGCAACGGACGAGCGGCACTTCGAAGTAGCGCTTGGCCCCGGTATCCCTCTCGACAAACATATAGTAGGGGATCATCCCCAGCTTGACTCCGTCGCGCCACAGATCGGCCCACACCTTGGCATCATCGTTCACGTGCCGGATGATGGGGGCTTGCATGCGGATTTCAGCGCCCGTGGCACGCACCCTCCTCACGGCTTCCCGCGCTATCTCGGGAACCAGCTCCACCCCATGGCTGTAGTGCGCCATGATGGCCAGGTGGCGGCCGGACTGAATGACTTGTTCGAACAACCGCAGGCAATCGTCCGCGTCCGCGTCGGTAACGAAACGTTGCGGCCAGTAGGCAAGCGCTTTTGTGCCGATTCGAATGTCTTGGACCGATTCCAACTCGGGCGCGAGGAGCGGCTCGATATACTTGCGGAGCACGCGAGTCTTCATGATCATCGGGTCTCCGCCGGTGAATAGGACGTCGCTGACGCTCGGGTTCGCCCGCAGATAGTCCACCAGATCTTCCGTTTGGCTGGACTCGAACTTGATCTCGGGCATGCCCACAAACTGTGCCCAGCGGAAACAGTACGTGCAATAGGCGTGGCAAGTCTGCCCCTGCGAGGGGAAGAACAAAACGGTCTCGCGATACTTGTGCTGCAACCCGTGTAGGGGCCGTCCCTGCAAGGAGGGAACGTTGTGGGTCATCTGCCCCGCGGGGTGAGGATTGAGACCCATGCGAATCCGGTTGACAACCTGCCCAAGTTCTTCCCGCGGCGTGTTTTTCGCGAGCATAGCTTGGACGGCATCGTAATCCTCGTCGCCCAGCATGCCCTTCTGCGGGAAGACAAGTTGGAACATGGCGTCGTCGGGCAGGTTCTTCCAGTCGATAAGATCCCGCATGACGTAGTTGTTGGTGCGAAACGGCAGGACACGCGAGACAACTTGTATGGCTTGCTGAAGCCCGGGTTCGATCGACGCCCACTCGGGCGCCCAGGACACGTTGTGCTCGGTAACCGCCTTGTAGCGGCCATTCGAGGTATCGGCTTGGACTGTCATGGCCTGTAGGTCATTCCCTCTCCCGTCAGGGCTGCGCTTGCGAAGACGCTCGTGCAACTTATCGCCGGCGCCGGGCATTCGGGTTCGCCGCGGCGAGTCGGCTCACTGCCATCTCTGCCCGAGGCCTCTGTTTCCGGTGTGGGGAAGTGCGGTGAGGCCGGTATTCGGGGGGAAACGCCGCCGCTGTGCCGTATGGCGGTAGCGGCGCCGACAAACCGGGCGTGTCTTATATTATCACTACTGTCCGGTTAACGACTCACGGACGGGCGGCAACTGACTGTTCCAGCATATCTTACGACTGTTTTTCCCTTGCCGCGATTTGAACGGCGAAGGACGGCTGGAACGACTTCGGAGGCGGTCAACAATGGTTCATGAACCTCGGCCGCACCGTGTTCGCCCAGTTGATCAGCTTCCTTCCGGATCGCGAGTTCCGCCGCTGCGTAAGCCGCTACGACGGGGATCACAGATGGCGCAGCTTCTCCGGCTGGGATCAGTTCCTATCGATGGCTTTCGCCCAGCTGACCTACCGCGAAAGCCTCCGCGATATCGAAGCGTGCCTGCGTTCGCTTTCCGCCAAGCTTTACCACATGGGATTCCGCTGCCCGGTGGCGCGCTCGACACTGGCCGACGCCAACGAATCGCGCGACTGGAGGATCTATGCCGATTTCGCCCAAGTCTTGATTCGCATCGCGCGGCCCTTGTACGCCCGCGATCCGATCGGCGTAGCTCTCGATCAAACCCTCTACGCTCTGGACTCGACCACCATCGACCTGTGCCTCTCGCTGTTCCCGTGGGCCAAGTTCCGCCGGCACAAGGCTGCTGTGAAGATGCACACGCTGCTGGACCTGCACGGCAACATCCCCACGTTTATCCGCATTACCGACGGCAAAACGCACGACGTCAACATCCTCGACGAGATCGGCCCCGAGCCCGGCGCCTTCTACGTCATGGATCGGGCCTACGTCGATTTCGAACGCCTCTTCGTGTTCACCCTCTGCTCGTCGTTCTTCGTCGTGCGAACCAAGAAGAACATCTTGCTCCAACGGCGCTACTCGCATCCCGTCGACAGGTCCACGGGCGTGCGCTCGGATCAGACCGTCATCCTGGGCGCCATCGAATCGGCCCAAGCGTATCCGGACCCGTTGCGGCGGGTCAGCTACTTCGACACCGCGACGAACAAGCGGCTGCAGTTCCTGACCAACAACTTCGTGCTCCCGGCGCTGACCATCGCCGAGATCTACCGTTCGCGCTGGCAGGTGGAGCTGTTCTTCAGGTGGATCAAGCAGCACTTGCGGATCAAGAAGTTCTACGGCGCCAGCGAGAACGCCGTGAAGACCCAGATCTGGATCGCCGTCTCGGTTTACGTGCTGGTCGCGATCGTGCGCAAGAGGTTGGGCCTGGAGGCGAGTCTCTACCAAATCCTACAGATTCTCAGCGTTACCCTTTTCGAGAAAACGCCCATTTTACAGGCCTTGCAGCCGTCCGACTCCCACGAAAACTTACTCGATGACCCCAACCAACTGATTCTATTCGACTTTTAACCGGACAGTAGTGTTATATTATATGTGTCCCAAAGAACGGGAAGCAGGCGGGCGATGACGTGACCAGTAAACCACATCGATCGTTCTATGTCAAGAAAACCAGGGTGGTTTGCTCGCAGCGCCGCGTTGTCAAGCAAAACAGCGTCGATCAGCAACGGCGGCCCCATCAAATGCGACTGACGCCGGGCGGGGGATGTGACGATCGACTGCAGCCCGCGGTTCGTGTTTCGCATGCTACGATGCTACGAGCTCGGCGCCGACGAGCAGCGAGCTACGCTCAGACGTGTGACGTCCGAGGCGTCTGAGCACACATCAGGCTTACCACACTTTATTGATGTTCGCAGAATATAGTGTTGTTTTCGGACACAGCAAATGCCTTGCCAGAGCGGGCGCAGCACGCTGCGCCCCTACACTGTATTTCGCGAACATCAATAGATGTGGGTGAACTAACGGCCTGAGCGCCGCAAGCACGAGGAGACAGCCGCATGGCACACAAGTATTCTGTCGTTCTGATTACTCTGTCAAGCAGCCCAGGGGGCGACGTGTGGAAGAACCCCAAGGAGCTGCTGGAGACAGTCGCCGAGCTGGGCTATGACGGCGTGGACCTTGACGCCGAACCGGATAAGATTCCGCGGGAAAAATTTGATGAAGTCGTCAACATCGCCACCAAGCTTGGCTTGAAGATCCCGTCGCTGGTGGGTGCCTGGGGCGCCTGGCACGCCGGGGAAGAAAGGGACCTCGCATCGACGGACGAGGCCGGCAGAAAGAGGGCTGTCGACTACGCCAAGAGATGTCTCGACCTGGGCGCAACCATAGGCAGTCCGGTTTACGAGATTTGTGCCGCCCCGGGCGCACCGGAATACCCCGTGAGCAGCACGCCGAAAAGCGTCCTCAGGAAAAACTTCCTTGAATCGGCTAAGGAAATCACCGAGCACGCGGAGAAGACCAATACCTACGTGGCCATCGAGGCGATCAACCGTTTTGAAGGCCATGCGGGTTTCTTGAACGCCGTCGAGGAGGCCTTGTCCATCGCCGAGGAAATCGGGTCGGACCGCATCGGAGTGCTGGCCGATCTGTTTCACGTCAACATCGAAGACGGCCCGGTCCCCGAAACGATGCGCAAAGCAGGTAAAAAGTTAATGCACATCCACTTGGCCGACAGCAACCGCCAGATTCCGGGCACTGGCCATATCGACTTTTTGGGGATGGTGCGCGCGCTGAACGAAATGGATTACTCAGGCTACATGTCCATCGATTCCGTGCCGCCGAAGCCGGATTGGAAGACCCTGCTCACGAGTTCGATCACCTTCATGAAGCTGATGGAGCAGCAGGCCGAGTTGCAGCGCAGCATCGCGGCGATGAACTAGCCCGCTTTTCTCCCCACGTGGAGAGGCGAACAACGGAGCGGCGCCCGAGAGGGTGCGTCCCTGCGAAAGAAACACAGCCGCGGACGCGAGCCTGCGGTCGCGATGCTACGATGCCATGCCGACATTCCCGTCGGCATGCGCGCGGATACGATCGATGTCGCCGCGAATGGCGACACGGCACCCAAGAATGCGCGCGCCAGGTCGGAATCCTCCGAGAGAAATACGGACTAGCCCCGTGAGTTCCCCTGCTGAAGAGCAGCAACTGAAAGATCCTTATCGCCTCGACCCCAAGGACGTTGCAACCCCGCCCCAACGTTTGGGCCATGTTCTGCGCTACCTCGGGCCCGGCCTGATCACCGCCGCCGCTATCGTCGGTTCCGGCGAGCTGATTGCGACGACGGTCCTGGGAGCGGAAAACGGTTACTTATTGCTGTGGCTCATCTTAGTAAGCTGCCCGGTCAAGATTTTCGTACTGCACGAAATCGGCCGCTATACGATCGCCACGGGGGAGACGTCTCTGGAGGCGTTTAATCGGGTCCCCGGGCCGCGGTTTCGTGTTTCCTGGGTGGTGTGGCTCTATGGCTTGCTGATCATATTTTCGCTTTTCCCTCAAGGCGGAATGATGGGGGCGATCTCGGAGATACTTCATATCATGTTCCCGGCAATTCCCCTTACGGATTGGCTGTGGGTCTTGGCCGTGCTCACATTCCTTCTGCTGGCGGAGGGGAGCTACGGCCCAGTGGAAAAAATTGCCTTCGGCTTGGTCGTTGCCTTCACAATCCTGACGGTCGGCTGCGCGATTGTCCTGCTCAAGAGCCCGGAATATTTCTCTTGGTCACGCGTGCTCGAAGGCCTGTCTTTTAGCATGCCCCAAGGGGGCGGCTTCGGCACGGCCGTGACCGTCTTCGGCATCACCGGCGCGGGTTCGATGGATCTTATCCAGTACCCGTACTGGTGTATCGAAAAGGGCTACGCGCGGTTCACCGGTCCGCGGGAAGCTACCCAAGCCTGGACGAACCGGGCGTTCGGGTGGATCCGTGTGATGAGCGCGGACGTCTTCGTTTCCCTGATTTTCTACACCTTTCCGACGATCGCTTTCTACCTGCTAGGCGCCGGCATCTTGCCAGCCGTCGGCGTCGTGCCGCAAGGTACGGATATGGTCCGCATGCTGTCGAGTATGTTTACCGAAATTCTGGGCGGATGGTCGTTCTATCTGTTCATGCTCGGCGCGTTTGCCGTCCTCTACTCCACGGTTTTCGCCGGCAGCGGCGCCATGGCCCGCGGAACCGCCGACCTGCTGGCCAACATGGGGGTCTTTGACAAGCGAGACTACCGGAGCAGACTGCGAGCGATTCGTATTTTGATCGGCTTTTTCTTGTTTGTCCCGGCGCTGTTCTTCGTGTTTGTGCGGGAGCCGGTGTTGATGGTGAAAATCGGCGGCATCGCGCAGGCTTCTATGCTGCCCATCATCGCCATATCCACGATTTATCTGCGTTACCGCCACGTCCCTAAAGCCGTTCTCCCCAAAGGCTGGATCACCTTTGCTCTCTGGGTCACCACCGCCATCATCGTCGTGATGATGAGTTACTCACTGATCATCCGGCATCTGCTGTAAGCGCACGCCGGCAACGGGAGGCCGATCGATGCCAGGGTAGGTGCCGCGGCTAGGTCCGAGCTACACGTTCAAAGCGGCAGCCGTAGAACCAAACTGAGAGCCCGGCCACGGCAGCGACCGGGAGTAAAGTGAGCGGCGTTTCTCGCCAAGGCGCAACGGCAGCGGCAATCAGGGCGACGGTTTGAACCAGACCATGTGGTAGAAGCGCCCCGCTCGTGAACGTCCAACGTGCCTGCGGCGTTGGACGCAAGACCGACATATGGTGGCCCACTCCCAGGGCGGCAAGTGCCGCGGCGATTCCCACCAGGGGGGCGAGTGGAAGAGTTAGGAGCGTCACGACAACCAGAAATGCGGCATCCTTCGCCGCGAGGACCTTCCAACCCCGAAGCGGCAGCATACGGTAGCGCAACAGTCCAGATGCAGCGTCGCGACCAAAACAAGGCGTCCGGCGGCACGCTCCTCCTGTGGACGAGCTTCTTACGCGCTCTGTCGGGCCACCAAGGTCGAGCGGGCCGGGAGCACCGCCGCAGCCGGCTCCGTGGGCGTCGCCCGTCCACGCTGTGATGCGGTTGGCGGCTATGCTTTTGCCGCTAAAATAGGCAAGACTAGTTTCCGCCATGGCTGAAGCCGAGAGGAGGCGTCCATGAATAGGCCGCCCGTTATGAATCCACCGCCCAGCGTTCTCAGCAACTCCTTGCGGCAGAAGCCGGAGCCAGGCCCGCGGATCGAAACCGCGCACCGCCGCATTGTCACCGACCTGCCGGCTCCGGGTTCATTGGAAACACTCGAAAACACCGATCGCACGATCCCTATCGTCAACTCCTTTCAGCCGCCGATCGCCTGGGAGCGGGCCGAAGGCTACCAGGGCTACGACGGACAAGGGAACTGCTGGATTGACTTCACCTCCACCGCGGTCGCCGCCAACAGCGGACACGGGCACCCGGCAGTGCGGGCGGCGCTGGCCAAGCATGTCGAGTCCGGCGTACTGGCGCAGTTCAACTTTGTCTCGTCCCTCCGTGTGGAGCTAGCCGAGCGCTTGCTCGAGTTGGCGCCGCCGGGCATGGGAAAAGTCTACTTCTGGACTGTCGGGTCGGAGGCCATCGAGGCTGCGCTCCGCGTGGCGCGGATCTGGGGAATGCGCCGGAGCGCTGATAAGAATCACATTCTCACGTTCTCGGGCGACTACCACGGCTGGACATTGGGCGCTCATCAGCTCTCGGGAACCAGCGCCGCCAAGCCTTGGTTGCCTGATCCCTGCCCGTTTATCCACCACCTGCCTTTTCCGCGCGTCGCCGCCGGCGAGGCTGCGCGCAACCCGCCCGATTGGGAGGAGTTTTTTGAGCGCAGCATGGGGGATCTGGCCGCGTCCGGAGTAACCCCTGAGCAGGTTGCGGGGGTATTTGTTGAAAGCGTGCAGGGCAGGACGGGACTTCCCCTGCCGGTCTCCTACGTCCAGACGTTGCGACGTTGGACCGAAGAGCATGACGCGCTGCTTATCTTCGACGAAATCCAAGCCGCCTTTGGAAGAACAGGGAAGTGGTTCGCTTTCGAACACTATGGCGTGCAGCCGGATCTGATTTGTATCGGCAAGGGCGTGACGTCGAGTCTGCCCTTGGCGGCGGTCCTCGGCCCGGCCGAGATATTGGACATTCTCGCGCTGGGCGAGATCATGACCACCCACGCGGCCCACCCTCTTTCCTGCGTGGCCGCCCTTGCCAATCTCAAAGTCATCGAGGACGAGAGGTTGGTCGAGGCTGGGGAAGAGAAAGGCAAGCTGGCCCGCGAAGAGTTGGGCAAGTTGCAGGCCCGCTTTCCCGAATACCTACCCGATGTGACTGGATTGGGGCTGCTCCGAGCGGTTCACCCAGCCGCTGGGGGTGAGGCCCGACGTCGAGATGAGTCTCGACGCTGCAGGCAAGAGTGCTCGCGCCACAACAGAGTGGAACACCAGCCGCCCCCCATCAACTCACCAATTCATGCACGTGCCACGATACTTGTTCGCGAGGCAGAAACGTCGTATAGAAGCCCATGATCTCTTCGATGTACTCATGTTCGCTCGGCCTCGCGCAAGTGACCCCGGTGGGACCATTGCACGGCAGCGTGCTGATCTCGTAGGGCACGAGCGCCGCCTCCTCCCTGGTCTTGAATCGGCCGCTCACCCGCAGTTGGACTTCCCGCAAGACGGAGGTGTCCATCTTCCATGGGAATAGGGAACTCACCCCGACCAAATCAATCCGCAGAGCAGACGGATCGGTCCCGTAGAGAGCCGGCATTCTCTTGGCGACGACCTCGCCCGCCAAGCGGGCCTTTTCGTAGGCCGCGTGCCCGATGTAAGAGATCCGACCGACTCCGAAATACCCTTCGACGACCCCGAGGCTGATCTTCACCGTCGGAGGACGCGGATGTCCCGAAGTGCCCGTTACCTCCACCCGATCTTTGCCCACCTCTCGAAACTCGGTGCCCGTGAAATCAACCACCCCGTCGTTATGTCGGTAATCGCTGGGGTCACCTATTTCGTAAACAAGCTGTTCTTTGCAAATGGCCTCGGTGACCATCCCGCCTGTTCCGGGAAGCTTCGTGATCACTGTATCCCCATCGGTTTTTACCTCCGCGATGGGAAAGCCGATGCGGTGCAAGTCCGGCACTTCCTTGATGCCGGGATGGGCATAATAGCCCCCGGTAAGCTGCCCCCCGCATTCCATCAGGTGTCCGATACCCAGGCCTTTGCCGATGCGATCCCAATCATCAAAGGGCCAATCGAACTCGTACATCATCGGCCCCAAGTATTGCGTCGAATCGCCGGCCCGCTCGGTAATCACGATGTCGGCTCCGCGGCTGAGCCCTTCGACAATCGGACCCGCGCCCTGGTAGGCGTAGCCTCCCACGAGATCGTTCCCAAGCTCAGATGCCGGTTTGCCTGTCTCGGCGATGATCGGATCGATCTGCTTGACGAGATCGAAGACGTTGGCGCCCGTGGCATAGGCGATTTTGACGCCTCGCAGATTGTAATCCCGGCAGACTTCGACCGTCCGCTGGGCCGCTCCTCGAACGTCCGCGCCGCCTCCGTTAAAGATCATCTTGATTCCGTGCTTGACGCAGTCCTCGACGACGACCCGCAGTTTCGCTTCGAGGATTCGGTCGTAGCCGATGTCGCCCCTCTGCTGGCGGAGCGCGGCTTGCATCAGCGTCTTCTCGGAGAAACAATCGAAGATGAGGTAGTCGATCTCCCCGCTCGCGGCTAGCTCGCGGGAGGGGTCCCGGCGGTCTTCTTCATACGCGGTCCCCGATCCCAACCGGACGTGGGACTCGTTTTTGCGGTTTTTCAAAGCTCTCTCGCCTCCTCGGGTGCCGGCTCAAACCCCGGGGGAGCCTCGATCTCCATTTCCAGCAGAATGGCGCTATACCCCTTCCCGTGCCCGTCAATCTTCCGCGTCCGCGAACCGCCGCCGTCGAGCGCGTCTCGTATGAGGAAGTTCAGAGCGCCGATCTTCGGCAGTTCGTAGCGCTCCACAATACCGACCGGCACAGCTTTCAAGTACTCCCCGACCGCTTCGGCCGTCACATGCTCCTTGATCCATTCGTAATGCGCTTGGTCGAAGACAATAAGGCCCACATTCGCCGAATCCCCTTTGTCGCCCGCTCGCGCGTGACAGATTTTGCGCAGCGGGATGTGATCTGCCATCCTGGTTAGCCCTCCTCGGTTGCTTAGTTACTTTCCGGCGCAAAAAGGAGAAACTGCGTGGTGGCTGGGTACAGTCAGCCAATTTCTCGTCCGAACGCGCCCGTAAGTTCTTGATTCTTTGAAGGCGCGAAATTGGTGACAGTCCCCGCCCCGAGCGCTACTCGTATTTTGCGCCGGAAAGTAGTTAGCAGCCCGTGGTAGAAGTGAAGGCCGCGAAAAATCGGGACTGCCACAAGCGGCGCTCTCCTAAGCTTCTTGGATTCACCGATCTTCACCCGCCGCGGCTGGCTGTCCCAGTATTTTTTCACACTTCCAGGCGGCCAATTCGCTTCAGGCCCAGTGTTTTTTTATCGGGCCGCAACGGGGAGCGAATTAGTGGCAGTCCCCATTTTTCACATTTTTCGCTCCTGCACGACTATTGCCATGGGTTGCTTGGGGCGCGAGCATTATACAATGACCCCGTCGAAGGGCGCAATGAAAAATGGGTACCGCCTGGGAGCGCCGCCAATTCGTCCCCGTCATCGCCGTCGGAACAAAACACTTGGCCCGAGGCAAATCGGCCGGCTGGAAGGTGTGGAAAAAATCGGGCACTGTCACAAGCGGCGCCCATGCGGCAACCGGCGCCTGGACTTGGCGCACGCATTCTTGCGTGCCGCGTCGCCTCCCGTGGCGACGCCCGAGCCGCGCCCACAGCGGCCATCTCGCCCCCCGGACCCCTCGTATCACCTCGGCATTCAACAACTTATAGAGCAAGAGTGGAGACGGGCGGCAACTCGGCAAGCTGAGGAGCTTCCCTCACAAACGGCTGTCCCAGCCCTTTTCACTGAAACTCGTTAGCGCACAGCCGCTGCAGGGGAGGGACGATTTCTCTATGCGAACCAGGAAGAAAGGCCGCTCGAAACCGCAGTATGCCCCCAGCAAAACCTGGCCGCGGCGGCAAGCTCTCTCTTTCAAAGAGCCTCGCTTGGTCCATCACCGGGAACATGGTCTACGCCGCCTCGCAAGTCGGCGTGCTGGCCCTGCTGGCGAAGCTCGCTTCTCCGACGACCGTCGGGCGGTACGCGCTCGGGCTGGCCATCGTAACTCCTGTTCTGCTGTTCGCAAAATTGCAACTTCGCTCCGTCCTGGCAACCGATGTTCGCCGAGACCATCGTTTTGCGGACTATCTTGGGATTCGGCTGCTGACCACCGCGATCGCCTGTGGAAGCATCCTGCTAGTGCTGGCGGTTGCGAAGTTCGAACGCCAGGCGGGAGTCATGATCGCGATCGTCACTTTGACCAAGGCGGTCGAATGCGGAAGCGACTTGCTTTACGGGCTGATGCAACGGCACGGCTGCTGGGACCGCATTTCGATCGCCATGATCATCAAGGGCCTCGGCTCGTTGGGGGTCCTGGGAATCCTTCTGACCCTGGGCGGCAGCCCGGCGTCGGGCCTGCTGGCGGCCGCCGCTTGGCAAGCCGTCGTCCTGGTCGCGTATGAGCTGCCCTGCGCCCGCGGCATTTTACGGCGCGAGTGCGAGAGTGGCCGGCCTACGTGCGATCCGCGCACGGTTTGGAGACTCATCCGCCTGTCCCTTCCGCTGGGCGTCGTGGCCGGCTTGGTGAGTTTAAACGTCAACCTGCCGCGCTATGTCTTGGAGGCTTGGTGGAGCACGGAACATCTCGGCTACTACGCCGCTCTGGCAAGTCTCGCCACGGTGGGGAATATTTTGATACAGCCGCTCGGCCAGGTGACCCTGTCGCGGATGGCGCTTCTCGGACGGGCAGACCCGGCCGCTTTTCGGCGCTTGCTGACCAGGATTCTAGGGCTTGCCGTGTTAGTAGGAACAGCCGGGGTATTGGCCAGCGTGCTCTTCGGACAGCGGATCCTCGCCATGGTCTATCAGCCCGGCTACGCGGCCTTGCATCCTGTGTTGACCTGGCTTATGGCCGCAAGCGCCGTCACCTATGTGAGCTCGATGCTGGGCTACGCCATGATGGCTCGTCGTTTGTTTCGGGTTCAAGTGCCGCTCTACGCCATGGGCGTGCTGGCGTCCCTTTGTTTGTCTGTGGCCTACGTGCCTTCCCGAGGGCTCATGGGCGCCGCCTACGCAGCCGTGGGTAGCTGGGCCGCTGTCGCCGCTGCCGGCCTAGCGGTGCTGAGTTGGTCACACTTCCAATCCCCGAGGTGGGCGGTGAGCAGGGCTGCATTTGATTCGCGGCGGGGACGGGAGGTTTCCCGAGCTACGGCGAAAGAGGGGCTATGGGGATGACGAAGACCACCGAGAACCACAGCAGACGAATTTCCCCCTACATCCTGGCGGCGGGCACTTGCTTCCACTTCTGGCGACCGCTGGCGAGAAATGCAGGCTAGCCCCAATACTCGTCACTTAAGAACGTTTTTAGCCCCCGCAGGGGGCGCAGGATGCTAGCCCACGGTGAAGCCGTTAGGCGGAACCTACGCTTGCCCCTTAGCTACTTTGCGGCGCAAAAAGGAGAAACTGCGTGGTGGCCGGCTACAGTCAGCCAATTTCGCGTCCGAATGCGCCCGTAAGTTGTTGATTCTTTGAAGGCGCGAAATTGGTGACAGTCCCCGCCCCGAGCGCTACGCGTATTTTGCGCCGGAAAGTAGCTAGGGTGAGACAAATAGTTTAGACACAGTTGACCGTTCGCTGGTTTTTGCCGGCCAGCGGCGGCGCTTTGCTGCATAATGGCTCCCGGTTGGTGAAGCGGAGGCGGGCTCCGCGGGAGCGCAACCCGCCAAGGAACAGCCAACTGGAAACTCATCGAGACGATGGGTCGGGCGTGGAGCCGTCCGCTTCGCACCCCACTCCAGCACAAGCCCAGCCCACCGGATCGAAAGATTTTCCCATGCCTCAGAAAACTCCTCCCGCCGCTGCCGCCAGCTCTGGGGTGCGTGTTTCCTCCCAGCGGCGTTTGCCTTCGCCGGGGAAAACGTTGCCGGGACCTGGGCGAAACTCCCGCCGCCAACGGTGCAGCAGGTTGGGATTGATCTCAAAGGCCCGGCTGACCTCTGCCGCGGAGGCACCCTGCTCCAGCCGCTCAACCGCCGCCAGCTTGAACTCTTGCGTGAATCCGCGTCGAGACAAACTCATCACTCATCCTCCGTTCAATGGATTTTGAGTCTAAACTGGTTGTCTCACTTTTGGGGGCAAGTCCATGCTACCTGGATCACTCTTTCCTACGCCCCTACCGGGGCTGGACCGTGGTTGGCTTCCCCCCAGGGTTGCGCCAAAAATGGCTCCACCCTGGGCTACTATCCGGTGCTTACCAAGGACATGGTGAACAGGTCATACCGGAGACATGGTGAACACATTTCCCAGGGGAAACATAGAATGGCGAAAATGTTTCATGCCTTGGGAAACGACAAGCCTCATGAAACAACGGTTGAAGTTCATCAACGATTACCTGAAACAGGACGACACCATGGCCGCGTTGTGCCGCCGCTACGGCCTGCAGCGCAGAATCGGCTATAAATGGGTCAAGCGTTACCGCCAGGAAGGCCTGCAAGGTCTGGAGGATCGCTCGCGAGCGCCGCTCGATCAGGCCCATCGAAGCAGCCCCCAAACGGTCGAGCGTGTCCTGGAAATCCGCCGCGATCATCCGCTGTGGGGAGCCCCGAAGATCCGCGCTCGCCTCCGAGACGATGAGCCCCAGCGAAAGCCGCCGGCAGCGTCGACCAGCGGGGAAATCCTGCGCCACGAAGGGCTCACCAAGCGCGGCAAAAAGCGCCGTCGCACACCGCCCTACAACCAACCGTTGGCGCACGCCGAGGGACCCAACGAGGTGCTCTCGATCGATTTCAAAGGGTGGTTCCGAGCGCGCAACGGGGAGCGCGTCGATCCGCTCACTCTGCTCGACAATCACAGCCGCTATCTGTTGTGCTGCCAAGCGCTCGACAGCTGCGATTTCGAACAGCTGCAGGCGGTGTTGGCGACGGTGTTCCGTGAATACGGGCTGCCGAAACGGATTCGGAGCGACAACGGACCACCGTTTGCAAGCCGGGCGATAGCGGGCTTAAGCCGCTTGAGCATCTGGTGGACGAAGCTGGGGATCGAGGTCGAGCGCATCCCGCCGGGGACGCCCAGCGCGAACGGACGCCAAGAGCGTTTTCATCGCACGTTGAAGCAACACACCGCCGAACCGCCGGCCGCGACCAGGCGGGCGCAACAGCGAGCGTTTCGCCGCTTTCGCCGTGAGTACAACGACAAGCGTCCGCATCAAGCATGGGGGCAACGTCCGCCGGGGAGTGTGTATCATCCCTCGCCGAGGCCGTATCGCGGGCAGCTGCCTGAGGTCGAGTATCCGACGGCATATCTGCGCCGCATGGTCGGGAAACGAGGAGAAATGTACTGGCAAGGGCGACGGATCTTCGTCAGCGAAGTCCTGGCCCGAGAGCCGGTCGGGCTCGAAGCCATCGACGATGGGATCTATCGGGTGTGGTTCTCGACGCTTGAACTCGGCCGCTTTGATGGGCGCCAAAATCGAGTCGCGCCGTTGTCCCCCCGGGGGGACAACGGCCCCCGCGGGGCCGCCTCCACCACCTCCTCCACCCAATCTGACAACATCATAAGAAAGGAGCCCCTGTTCACCATGTGCCCGGCATAAAGTGTTCACCATGTGCCGGGTAGCACCATCCCGCGCCCCCTACGGGGGCTGACTTACCGTTAAGTCACTCGTATTAGGTCTAGCCCGCATTTCTCGCCTCCGCGCGCTGAGCGGCGCGCGCCTTGTACTGACGGGCCTCTCACGCACTTCGCCTCGCCACCTGGTGAGAAAAGCGGGCTAGAGCCGGACAAGTTTGGGGCTTTCGATCCCCGGGAAGCGATTCCTTGTGTCAACGACCAGGCGGGAAAGCCTGAGCAGAAGATCGTAGTCGATGGCCGAGTGGTCGGCAACGATTACTACACAGTCGGCCGAGCCTGCGGTTTCCAGCGGCTGCGACTCCATCTCACCCGACTCTGTGAGAAGCCGAGGTACGTGGGGGTCAGTGTAGGTCATGGTCGCCCCCCGCTTTTCCAGCAAGGCGATAATGTCCAGCGCGGGGGACTCTCGAATGTCCGAGACATCGCGCTTGTAGGCCACGCCGATCAGATGAACACGGGATCCCTTGACGGGCTTGCTGTGTTCATTAAGCGCCGCCTGGACTTTGTCGGCAACGAAGCGGGGCATCTGACTGTTGATCTGCGCCGCCAATTCAATCAGCCGCGCCTCGTGGCCGGTCTGCTTCGTTTTCCAGGAGAGATAGATGGGATCGACCGGAATGCAGTGACCGCCCAGCCCGGGGCCGGAAAAAGGCATGAAGCCGAAGGGCTTGCTGGCGGCGGCCTCGATGACTTCCCAGACATCAATGCCCATGTGATCGCACATCAGCGCCATCTCGTTCGCCAATCCGATGTTGATCATGCGAAACGTGCTTTCCAGAAGCTTGACCATCTCGGCCACCCGTGTAGTACTGACGGGAACCACGCGGTCCATGAACTGCGAATAGAATAATTCCCCCATGCGGGTGCAGGCGGGCGTTACACCTCCGATCACCTTCGGAATGTTGCGCGTATGGTAGTCGCGATTGCCGGGATCGACCCGTTCAGGCGAGTAGCACAGAAAGAAGTCTTCGCCCACCTTCAATCCGGAACCTTCCAGCATGGGAAGGATGACCTCTTCGGTGGTGCCGGGGTAGGTGGTCGACTCCAGAACCACGAGCGTGCCCGTCCGCAGATGAGCAGCCAACTGCTCAGCCGCCTGCAAGACGTGACTTAGATCGGGATCCCGCGTCTTTCGAAGAGGAGTGGGGACGCAGATACTAACGGTGTCGAACTCCGCCTCGCGTAAACCATCTTGGCCGGCCTGGAAGGCGCCGGAGCGAACCATTTCAGACAGCGCCTTTTCTTCCACGTCCGACACATAGGACTCCCCGGCTCGAACCTTCTCCACCCTCTCCCAGTCCTTGTCCACCCCGATTACGGGAAAGCCGGCTCGACCCAGCTCTACAGCCAGGGGAAGCCCCACGTAACCGAGCCCAACGACGCAAGCCTTTGCTCGGCGAGTGCGGATCTTCTCGCTGAGTTCCTCGGCGATGTGGCCGCTTAATTTGACTTCGGACGCCGACTGCATATTGCCAATTATCTCATAGGGCTAGTCTCGGCCCATGAGAGTAATCGAGTGCCGATGCGCTGCTCTTTAGGTCGGATCTCCCTGGCAAGGAGACGACGGACCAGGGGGGCGCCTCGTTCGCTTGGTAGCGTCGGCGCGACAGCCGCGTCCAGTGCGTCGCCGGCTTGCTTTCGTTGATCCGCTGCTCCGCCGTGCCGCGCTTGTTGTAGAAGTGCATGACCGGCCGGCTTGGGAACGCAGCTCGCCCCCCCAAGTCACGTGTTTCCCGGGCAGAACCCGTTTCCCTACTCGGAATGGTCTGACCCGGCCGATTAGATAACAAGTAAAGCGAACAGGAGCATCCTATGTCGGTTACCGCCAGTCCTCTTTCGACGATAAAGCCGCTGGGGCCGGCCCGAGTTCGACGCGCAATCGCCGAACTCCAAGACCTTCCCGGTTCACTTCCGACAGCACAGCAAGCGCTAAGGCTCGCTGTCGATCCAAGAACCGGCACGGCGCAATTGCAGCGCGTCCTTTCGGGTGACCAGGCCATGGCAGCCCGAATCCTCAAGCTGGCGAACTCGGCATACTTCGGAGTCGCATCGGAAGTAAGCACTATCTCCACGGCGATCAATGTGATCGGCTACGCCAAGCTTCGGGTGCTGCTGCGGCACATCCTGGTGAGCGGTTTGTTCGACTCGCTTTCCGCCGACAGGCCGGGATCGCAGCAGATCCGCGAGATGTCACTGGCGGCGGGGGTCGCTTGTCAGCAGGTCTCCGCGGCCAGCCGATGTGGAGACGCCGAAGAAATGCTGAACGTCGGCCTGCTTCACAATGTCGGTGAACTGGCTCTGTCGTGGAGTTTTCCGGACGAATATCAGCGCATGCTGAGCCTGGCGGATTCCATGTCCCCTTCGGCGGCTCAGCTCCAAGTCTTCGGCGTGGATTCGCGTCAGGTCGGCGTCTGGCTGGCCGAATCCTGGGCCTTCCCGAGGATGTTCATCTACTCCGTAGAACACTGGCCGGATCCGCGGCAAAGTCTATTTGACAAGCCTTTGCGCCGCTGTCTGTGCGTGGTCCATATCGGCGTTCGGTTGGCGCAGTCCCTGCGGCAACAAGTCGATAGCGGCCGCCTTGATATTGCCGAGCAGATCCTCGGCGAATTGAGATTCGCGCCGGCAACCATTGCCGAGATCTACGTCAACCTGTCTCAGGAGATAGACCGCATGCGCGAAGCGACCGAATGAATTGGGGCCGAGCGATTACCGGTTTGGCACGCGGCGGTCCCGGTTTGAGCCCAGTTTTGGCCTTTTCTTCAGCCGCCTGGAGCTTCGGGCTAGCCCGGTAGGTAGCAGTTAGGTTGGGTAAGAAATGGGAAACTGTGATCCGATTTTCGTTCCCCGACTTTTCACCAAACAGAGCTGCAGGCATTAGTCCGCGGGCCCACACTGTAACGAGTGCGGCGCTGTTTGCTTGTCCACCGCATTTCTCACCAGCTGAGGGTCGAAGCAGGCGATAAGCCCGCCTTGACTTCGTTGTACTTGCTCACCGTAGGGTTCATCTACGCCCGCATGGTCCAGGAAACCGGGCGCTCAGCTCTGCGCGTCTCTATTCGCAACTCGTGCTTTGCGGCTCAGGCGGTGGGCCTTCGTGCTTTTCCCCCTCGTGCTTTTCCATTGTCCCGCCGCAGCGAGGACAAGGGGGCAATAGCTGTCCCTTCTTGACGCTCAAGAAGTGGCTGCACGCCGCGCACTTGTAGGTACCGTCTTCGGCAACCATTGTTAGGGCCATGGGTATTCTCCCCGTTTACCTTAGCTAATCATCTGTGTTCCGGTGCGCTTTGATCGGCGCCCCGGCGTTGAGGCACCAAAGTCATCACCAATATTTCTGCCCGGACCGATACATTTTCACTAACACGGGATCCTCACCCGCAGACTCGTTCCTGCCGCCTGGGACGCCACCGCGAGAATATCGCCTCCGTGCCGGCGCACCATTTCGCGAGAGCTAAACAGGCCCCAGTTGACCGCGGCGATCCGCCGGTCCTTGACCCCGAACCCAGGATCGAACAAGCGATCGAGGTCTTCCTCCGCAAGAATCTTGTCACGGTGCAAGATGTCGATGTGAACGAATCCGTTTGCCCGCTTACTCGTGATGAGAATCCTGGCAGGAGTGCCGAACCTTTCAGCCGTGCTTTGCAGCAGGTTCGAGAAAACAGCGCTGATTTGCTGCGGCCGCACTGTCGTCCTAGGAAGGGGATGCAGGTCCAACTCGATTTCGATCTTATCCTTCAACTGGGATTGCATCATTTCGAGGACGTCCCTCAGCAGCTCATTCAAATCGACCGCCAGGATCTCCGCCCGGTCCAAGTTCGTAAGCCGCTGCATTCGGGCTATGATGTCGCGCAGACGGTCCGCCGACAGGTGAGCCGATCCAAGGAGTTCTTCTTCCATGCGATCAAGACGTGCTCGGTTTTCCCCAGATGCCTTCCCTCTCTTTTCGTGCAGAGACTGCAACGTCTGGACCACACTGACAAGAGCCCCGACCGGGCTATTGAGTTCGTGACTCAGGGTGGCGGCAAAGCGTCCCATGGTAGCCGCGTTTTCAGAAACAACCAGCAGAGCCTGCGTCCGACGCAAGTCGTCGGCGGCACGGAGTTCCCTCTGGTGGGCACTGTAGGTCCGGTAGACGCGACGATACATTACCGCGGAGAGGGCAACGCTCAACCCAACGAGAACGAACAGACCGGTGAACGCATCCGCACTGGCCGCTTCATCGGCGGGGAACAAACCCCACGCTACGGCAAGGCGGTCGGAGAAGAAAAAGAAGGCCTCTATCGCCAACCCGACCGAGAGTGTGTGCATAGGGTGCAAACTCAGCACGAACACGCCGATGAGGATCACCGTGCTTAGTCTGGGGGTGATCGAGGGGATGAGATCCGGTCGCAACGTGGTTTCCACATAGACATTCCAGACGAGAAACCCGCAGGTGGAGAAGACGGCCAGCCAGCCTATGAGCGCCGCCTTGTTCTTACTCCACTCCGTTCGTCCGAGGCAGAGCACTGTCACTCCGAGGACCGAGATTCCAAGGTAGAGGGAGGCTCCTGGCAGCGCAGGCAGCTTTCCATGGGCCAAGCCGCGAGACAGGAGAAGGCAGATCGGGACCAAAATCGCGGCGACCCCATACACCTGAAGGCCTATCCGGCGGAGTCGCGAAACCTCGTCAAGGAAACCCGCGTCGTCCTTCGTATCTGACTGAAGAAGGTGAAACCGGACTATCGATCCCAGTTTGTTCATGGCTCGTTCAGAAAGGTTGCTTGAGAATCGCTCAGGACTGGCGGTTAGAGTCCAGTCACGGCGACAAGGCTAATGTCGTCCGAGATGCCGTCTGTGCCTCCAAAAGCGATCGCCCTTTCCACAAGGTTTTGGACGACGTAGCTGCCGTCTTTGTCAGTCAGCTCGGCAAGGGATTTTGGCAATTCATTCTCGTCGAAGAATTCGCCGTTGTGGCCACGAATCTCACCGAGACCGTCCGAAGTCACCAGTAAATGGTCGCCTCGGTTGATCTCCAGCTCGCGGGTGTCAAAGTGATCTGGTCCCGCCTGGGGAAAGAGTCCCAGCGGAAGGCCGGATAGTGGAATCTGATGCACATCCGCCTCTTGTCCCGAGCACAGGACGAACGGGTAGGGCAGCCCGGCGTTGGCAATTTGCACGTGATGGCCGTCCGCACCTAGCTCGACGACCGTCGCAGCGGCGAACATTCCCTCCGGCAAAAACCGGTGCAGGCGGCTGTTCATGTCGGCGAGCAGTTGGACGGGGTGCGATGCACGCGAGGCGGTCTCTTGGAAGATGGCCTTCAACAGCATACTCGTGAGCGCCGCCTGGATGCCGTGCCCGGTAACGTCGGCAAGCAGCCAAATCACCCGCCCATCGCTGGAACTGACGTCGTAGTAATCCCCACCGACGGCTACACTTGGCCGATAGGCGACGTTCACTTCGAAGCCTCTTACCTGCGGGAAGTTCTCCGGCAGCAGACTTCGCTGGACCCGCGCGGCCATTTCCACTTCCTTTTCAAGCGATTTGTGGCGACTGGCCAACTCGCCATGCTCTTTCATCAACCTGTTAAGGGCCTTGATCTTCTCAGAGAGATCCTGCCGGAGGCTTTTCTCCTCCAAGGCGTGGCGTACGAGAATCAGCAGCTCGTTGTCCCATGGTTTTTCCAGATAGTGGTAAAGCCCCACTTCATTGATCGCTCGAATCGCGTTTGCCTTATCGGCGAACCCCGTCAGCAGTATCCGGGGCGCTTCAGGTTGTAGATTCCGCGCTTGTTTGAGAAAGTCGATACCGCTCATCGTGGGCATTAAGAAGTCGCTCAGGATCAGGTCGACGCGCTGCGTTTTTATTTTTTCGACCGCTTCATGGGGATCGCTAAAGGTTAACAGGACATAGTCGGTCTCAAGCGAGAATAGACTGCGCAGAGAACTGAGTATAAGCTCGTCGTCGTCGACGACAACGAGCGTGCGGGTGTCTTCGGTTTCTGGGCTCATTGCATGGACTCGGTCGACTGTCAGCGACGTGACCCTGGACGTACCCTAATAGCTGTAGAACGTCCTCGACGTTCGCGGCCCTTGCTTCTCGCCCGTCGCCATTATAGAGGAATGGCCGTACGCCATGGCCGCTCGTCTTGTTGATTTTTCGTAGAGACGAAGAGAAGTGATGCGAGAGTCCTCATTGCCGACAAAATGTAACCTGGGTCGCACCCTTGTTCAATCCGGCACTGCCGGTGGCTTGGCTCACTGGCGTTCGCAGCTCTGGATTGCTCGTGCCCGAGTCGTTGGAAAGACGAACCTGTGAGAAGCTGAAGGCTCGCATTGAAATAAACGCGGTCTGTCCCACACGCGGACAGAGCCGCGCCCGTAAGGGCGCGGGCCCGCGGGCTCCCGCCCGCGGCTCTGCTTGGCTCGTTGCGAGGGTGTGCGAGTGCAAGGGACTGAGCCTGGAACGCTAGTGACAGGCCAAGTATCCGGCGTGACCGCGGACCCATGGGCAAACGCTCTTCCATACGCGAACTTCGCACCCAAGCACTCGCGGTAAGCCGCAACTTCAACCGTGAATCCTCTTTTCACGACCTTTCCATTCTTTCTCGCGCAGCTTGAATTTCTGAATCTTTCCGGTCGCGGTCTTGGGCAGCTGCCCAAACTCTACATGCTTGGGACATTTGAAGTGAGACAGTCGGTCTCGAGTGAAGCGGATGATCTCCTCCGCGGTGACCTGCCCCCCGGGGCGCTTTGTCACAAAGGCCTTGGGCACTTCTCCCCACTTCTCGTCCGGCACGCCCACCACGGACACCTCGAGCACGGCGGGATGCTCCATGATGACCTTCTCGACTTCCTGGCTGGATATGTTTTCGCCGCCCGAGATGATGATGTCCTTGGCCCGGTCCTGCAATTCGATATAGCCGTCGGGATGCCGCACCGCAAGGTCGCCGGAGTGAAACCATCCGCCTCGAAAGGCTTTCTTCGTGGCTTGGCGATCGTTGTAATAGCCCGCCATCACGTTGTTCCCACGCATGACGACTTCACCGATCGTCTTGCCGTCCCACGGGACATCCCTCATCCGCTTGTCGACGACCCGCAGCCCGGCGCCGGCGATGATGTAGGGTACGCCCTGACGCGCTTTCAAACGAGCGCGCTCCTCGACAGCGAGGTTTGCCCACTCGGGCTGGTCCGCGCAGATCGTGTGCGGCCCGTAGGTCTCGGTCAGGCCGTACGCGTGGTGGACACGCGCGCCCATCTGCTCCATCGTGCGGATCACCTGAGGCGCCGGAGGGGCCCCGGCGGTCATGATGGTGACACCGGAAAGGTTCTGCCCCTCCGCCGCGGGCGAAGTGTAGAGCGATGTCAGCACCGTCGGGGCGCAGCACAGATGAGTAACGCCCCTTTCCCGGATCAGCCGGTACACCTGAGGCGGGTCGACCTTTCGCAGGAAGATGTGTGTCCCGCCGACGGCCGTCACCGCCCAGGTAAAGCACCAGCCGTTACAGTGGAACATGGGCACCGTCCACAGGTAGACGCTGCTGGCGTTCAACCCGGTCTCCAGGGCCTCGCCCAGAGCGTTCAGATACGCTCCCCGAGCCTGAAATTAGACGCCTTTGGGAAATCCCGTGGTGCCGGACGTGTAGTTGATCGCGATGCTATCACCCTCGGAAACGGCCTCCACCGGGCTGTTGTCTTCCGGAGCCTCAGCCAAGAAGGATTCGTATGCGGGCCCGGGGATATTCTCGGCCCTCGGGGCCGTGTCCACGATTTGGACGTAGCCGGTGACGCCGGGAACCTCGCCTTCGAGGGCCCGGACTGTCGGAGCGAGCTCGGAATCAAAAACCAAGACCTTTGCTCCCGAGTGGTTGAGAATGTAGGCAATCTCGCGGGCGGCAAGCCGGGTGTTAAGCGCTACGAGGAGGGCTCCCACACGCAGGGGCCCGAAATGGGCCTCCAACATCTGCGGGACGTTGGGCGCCAGGAAGGCCACGCGGTCCCCCTTCTCGACACCGGAGCGGCGCAAAGCCGCCGCCAGCCGCCGCACGCGTTGATGGAAATGCTCATAGCTATAAACCCGATCGTTGTAGATGAGTGCCGGCTTGTGGGGATAGACAAGCGCACTCCGTTCAAGAAACGACAGGGGTGTGAGATTCTCGTAGGAAACGCGGTTTCTCATGTCGGCGATTTGTTCGCGTCCGAAAAGTATACACGACGCCAAGCAGCGTGGGTAGCTTGCAGGATGCCAAGCAAGGGCGGGTAGGCTTGCGCTGAGAGCCGCGGAGTCACCTCGCTTCTCGACACCCCCAACACAGTCCCGTCTGTCGGAACGCCACAGAGTCGCGCGACTCGGACTGTGAGCCGCCCCATGGAGGAGCCTTGTAGCGCGGATCTCGGCGGGCGGGATCACGCTTCCCCTTCGCTCTATCGTGTCGTCGCCCGCCAGATCTGCGGCTTTTTATTGCCGCAACTTGCGTGCTGGAGCGCTTGCACAAGAAAGGCCGCGGGTCTGGCAAACGGCGCCTAGGCCCGCGCTACAGGGCTTACTGCGTAAGCCCCACGCGCACAGCATGCTGTGCCCCTACAGTCTGAACACGGGCCATGGCGCCATAATTCGCGAGATTCGGTAAGAGCGGCAGCGCGCAAGTTCAGCTCCGTTTCGGCCGCCTCGACGAATGAGCGGCGCATTACTCTCGCAGGCCAAAAGTATAAAGCGCAAGGCCCGCTTTCACGGACACGTACTGCTTGCCGTCGACCAGGTAGGTAATGGGTGAATTGTCCGTCCGAGCGCCGAGGTTTTTTCTCCACAGCAACTTGCCGGTCTCGGCGTCGAGGGCCATGAAATTACCCTCTATGCTGCCCGAGAAGAGGACGTCGCCGGCGGTGGTCAGCAATCCCGATTCCGAGACCCCCCTCATCTTGAACTCCCACTTTCTTTCTCCCGTCTCGGGATCGATCGCGCGGATGGCTCCGTAGCCTGCATCCTTTTCCGCCATGTGGTTGGGATAGATTCTTTCCACGAGGCTGCCGTCGTAGCGGTTGCCGGCGGTGAAGATCGGTTCGCCCGTGTAGAACATGCCCCAGTAATCCGCCCAAACCGACAAGTAAAAAAGGCCGGTCCTCGGGCTGTAGGAGGGTGCATACCAGTTGGTCGCTCCCTGCGCGGCCGGGTAAACCTTAACGCCTTCTTTCGTCGGTTCCGTGCCGGGTAGTTTGATGGGCCGCCCGTTTTCGTCGAGGCCCTTGGCCCAGGTTTGCTTGGCAAACGGTTTTCCCAGCAGGAATTCTCCTGTCTCGCGGTCCAGAACGTAAAAGAAAGCATTGCGGTTGCCCCACAGCATCAACTTGCGTGGCCGCCCGCGAAACTCTCTGTCCACCAGCACCGGAATTTGAACCGCGTCCCAGTCCCAAACGTCGTGCGGCGTGAACTGGAAGTGCCATTTCAGCTTGCCGGTATCAACGTCAAGGGCCACGACGGAACCCGTGTAGAGATTGTCGCCGGGGCGTACGTCGCCATTCCAATCAGGGCTGGGATTGCCAATGCCCCAATAGACCAGGTTCAGGTCAGGATCAAACGATCCCGTCACCCAAGCCGAGCCGCCGCCCGTCTTCCAAGCGTCATTCTCCCAAGTCTCGTGGCCCGGCTCGCCGGGGCCGGGTATGGTGTAGAAGCGCCAAGCTTGTTCTCCGCTCTTAGCGTCATAGGCGTCCAGGTAGCCGCGAATGCCGTACTCGCCGCCCGCGGTTCCGACGATGATCTTATCCTTGACCGCCAGGGGAGCCATGGTCAGGGTATAGCCTTTCGTGTTGTCACAGACCTGTCGGGACCAGAGAACGTTTCCGGTTTTGGCGTCGAGCGCCAGCAGCCGGCCATCGAGCGTTCCCGTAAAAACCCGGTCGTCGAGGAGGGCCGCCCCGCGGTTGGTGCGGGCGACCGTGTTGACCCTTTTAGGCAAAGTGTGGACGTAGGTCCAGAACCTGCGGCCGGTCTTGGCGTCGAGCGCTATGACATTGTTGTTGCCTTCGGTCAAGTACATGATGGCGTCAACAACCAGCGGCGTCGCCTGTAGCTTGCCCTCCGTGCCGGCATGAAACACCCACTTCAGTTCGAGGTCGCCAATGTTCTCCCGGGTAATCTGCCTCAGCCCGCTGTAGTGCCGGCTCTTATAAGTTCCCGAATACGTCATCCAATTCTCGGGGTTGGCTTCGGCGCTGAGCAGATCTTCGTAGCTGACCTGGGCTGTCAACACAAGCGCCCACAAGGCAAGAAGGATCGTGCCCCCGAGAGGTCTCATCGCCGTGCTCCCTTTGGTTTTAGCGTCGCGAGGTAATTGACAAGATCATCAATCTCGCGCTGACTCAACTTTCGCTCGAAGGACGGCATCACGGAATTTTTGTCCAGGTCATATTCTTCGAGGTCGCTCTTCATGACTGAGATAAGGCGCTGCTGGGAATCGAGGAGCTGCAGCGAGAAAGTGTCTTCGTTTAACCGCCTGCCTGTGACCGTGACCCCTTCTCGGGTGGTAGCGCGCAGCTCCCAGTAGGCGGGAGAAACCGTCTCGTTCGGGCTGAGGATGGATCGCTTCAGTTCCTCGATAGATCTGTCCCCTCCAATGTGACTCAGATCGGGACCGCGGCGCCCCCCCTCACCCTTGACAGTGTGGCACTTCGAACATCCACCCTTGCCCCGGAAAAGCTTCGCGCCCCGAGCAGCGTCGCCGGCGCTAGCGCTTTCCTTTGCTTCAGCGGTCCGCCGCAGCGACTGAACGTACGCTACGACCTGCCAACGTTCCTTTTCGCTAAACGTGAAAGGCGGCATCCCCGTACCCGGAATTCCATCTCTGATCGTTTCGTAGAGATCAAGGTCCGTAGTGCGGCCGGGCAATCCTCTCCTGATCTGGGGGCCTATTCCAAGCGTGCCATTGCCGTCCAGTCCATGGCATATGGCACAGAGGGGGCGAAAAAGCCGAGCGCCGGCCGCTTCATCGTCGACCGACGTGTAGGGGTTTTGAATACCGGGTTGCTGGGCAGAGAGCGAAGCGCAAAACAGCACCAGAACAGCACACCACGGGCCGACGTGATAGCCAATCGGCCTCATTGACTCACGACAAATCGCGCGCCGGCGCATTACCACACTCGAATGCTCCATTTCATACATACGCTCACGTTTCGGGCGAAAAATGGGGGAAAATGCTGGGGACAGTCAGCCGCGGCTGAAGATGTCACTGATTCCAAGCGCCTTCCGGGACGCCGCTTGTGACAGTCCCCGATTTTTTCCTGCATTCGGGCATAGCATGCCGTGCCCCTACGGATCCGCGGGGCCCCTAGCGAAAAATGGGGACTGCCACCAATTCGCCCCCGCATGGCAACAAAAACACTTAGCCTGAAGCGAATTGGCTGGCTGTACCCGATTTTTCCTAACCCGTAAGCCCTTCTCGCTCAGCTTCCCTCCCGAATGCCCGCTTCTTCGTACACCACCAAGAACTGATTCGGTTCGATCTTCTCAAACTCCTGACGCTTGCCGCTAGGCCAGAGGACCTCGATGTGTTCCACGAGAAGATCACCTCCCAGGCCGAAGGTCAGCGGCAACTCGCTCTGCGAGCAATAACTCGAGCCGCTTCGAACCGTCTGCCACTGCTTGCCGGAGGCGCTTCGGATTTTCACAACCGCTCCGATTGCGCTGCGATTCGACTCGCGCCCCACTAGCTTCAATCGCAGATAGGAATTCGTATTGCCGCCGTCATTGCGCAACAGATAGGCCGGACCGTTGTTGGTCGAGATCAGGACGTCGAGATCCCCGTCGCGGTCGTAGTCGCCGTAGGCCGCGCCGCGCGCGACCACCGGGCGAACGAAATCCGCGCCGACCTTTTCGTTGGCCAGCTCAAACCGCCCCCGCCCCGTATTCCGAAACAATAGGGGCGCTTGCTCGTATTGAACTTTTGGCTGGACGCGGCTGATCTCCTGCTCCAGATGTCCGTTGGCGGCGAAGATATCCAGGTGGCTGTCCAGGTCGTAATCGAAGAAGAATGCTCCGAAGGTCAGGTATAGCAAGCTTGCTCGCCCCACCGCGCTCGTCGGGGCTTCATCGACAAATAGCCCGTTCCCTTCGTTGTGATAAAGCGACAGCATTTCATTCGAGAAATTACCGACCAGCAGGTGCGGGCGCCCCGAGCGGTCGTAGTCGGCGGCATCGACGCCCATCGCGCCGCGCGCCTTGCCGTCTTCCGCAAACGCCACTCCGGAAGCCAGACCTTTGTCGCTGAACGTGCCGTCGCCGTCGTTGCGATAGAGCTTGTTGGGCTGCGTGTCGTTGGCCTGAAAGATATCCAGCCACCCGTCGCTGTCAAAATCGAGAAGCGCCAAGCCGAGGGCCTTGCTAGTGTCGTCGAAAAGGCCCGCACGAGTCGTGACATCCTCGAACTTGCCGCCTCCGACGTTGCGATACAAGCGCGATGAAACGCCGTTATAAGACTCCGGCGTGCAGTAGGATTTCGTCTCCCCGTCGAGCGAGCACCACAGGTCGTTTTCCGGACTCCACACGACGTAGTTGGCCACGAAGATATCCAGCCGCCCGTCGCTGTCGTAGTCAAGCCAGGCGGCGCTTGTGCCGAAGTTAGCGTTCGAAATACCTGCTTGCCCGGTGACGTCCTGAAACGTCCCGTCGCCCTGGTTGCGGAAGAGCCGATCGCCTTCGAGCGCGGTGATGTAGAAATCCTGATACCCATCGTTGTCGTAATCCCCGACTGCGACTCCCATGCCGTACATCTCGATCGCCAGCCCGGCTTCCTTGGTAACGTCGGTGAACGTCCCCTTGCCGCTATTGCGATAAAGGGCCATGGTCGTCTTTCGCTTGGGGTCGGGCTTCCAACTCCTGCTGTTGACGAGCAGAATGTCCGGCCAATCGTCGTTGTTGAAGTCGAGGAAAGCGCAGCCGGAGCCCAGCGTTTCGGGCAGCCACTTCTTGCCCGATCGCCCATTGTGGTGCTCGAACTCGATGCCGGCGGAGGCGGTCACGTCCGTGAAAACCACATCGGCGGCCCCAGTTGCCACAGCGGGTTTCCCCCCTTGTGGATCTCCCTGTCCGCAGGCCGCGGTCAGCAAACAGACGGCTGCTGCCGGGAGCATCAGCCGGCTTGCCGCCCCGCGAAAGTCAAGGCTACTGCACTTGCGGCTCGGCAGCGCCGGAAACTTCGTCGCAGAAACACCGTGGGCTCGGTGGCGAAGCGTCGGCCTGGTTGCATCCGACTCGTCGGCCCTCACGGCAAGCCTCCGAGCTCGTCCGTTCCGGCCCCGGCTGCCCTGGCGGCGACCTCGACCGGCAACTCGACCGAGACGTGCTCGTGAATCGATTGGCGCTCGTTGTTGTCTTCCGGACTCAGCCGGCGGATGCGCGCCGTGACCGTCTGCGCCGACTCGTCGGCCTTGAAGCGCCGGAACAGCTTTTCCTCACGCGCCGCGCCCTCCGTATCTCCTAGGCCCCGGTAGCAAAGCATCCGGCGATAGTGCATCTGGAGGTCTTCGGGGTCGATGCGGGCAACGCGATCCAACACGGCGATCGCTTCTTCGTACCGGCGCTTGAGGAAGAGGATGTTCGCGATTTCGTTTAGCACAACGCGATCACGCGGGTACTGGCTCTCGGCCCGCCGCAAGGCGGCCAGCGCACCGTCGTAGTCCCCTTCCGCCTTCAAAATCTTGGCATGGAAGAAGTGAACCCTGGCGAGTGAGTTGTCTATGGCAAGCGCTCGCTCGACGAAAGGCTTGGCGGCGTCGGTTTGGCCTTCTTGGACCAGCGCGCGGGCCACGTTCAGCCAACCGTCGGCAAACTCAGGATCGGCCTCGGTCACGCGCTGAAAAGCGTATTCGGCCCCTTTTAGGTCCCCTTGCAACAGCAAGCCGATCCCGTAGTCGTTCCAACGCTTGGCGTCTTGCTTGCGGACATCGGGACCCCAATTCGTCTCGCCCGGACCAATCTGCAGCTTCGCTTCCGCCCTAGCCAAGACGACGATGGGCAAATTCGGAATCCGGTCCTTGATCTGGCCCGCGACGTTATCCGGGATATCGGCGGGAGAAAACGTAAAGCGGCGATCGTCGTGGCCCTTGCTAAAGCTGGCGGTGTCAGTCGGGTCCGGCCGGCCCGCGTAGGCGAACTGCGTGTAGTAATGCGAAAACTTCCGATAGTTCAACTTGGCCAGCAAACGGATCGGCCCGCGTGAGTTTTCAGGAATCTTCATCCGAAAGTGCGCCACATCGGCGGCACCGGGCGGTATGAGCCGCACATAAAGTGCGCTGCGAGCCTGGAAAGCGTTGCGTTTGTTGATCGGGTTGCCGTGCCCGTCCAGCAGAAACGCGCGGTAAAAGTGCGCCCCTTTTTCGACCGCGCCCTCGCCTTCATTTTCGACCGCGCCGCTCCAGAAGATGATTCGCCCGTCCGCGTCCGCCGCTTGCAGCTCGAGCCAAACATCGAAAGCGTCTACCGTCCCCCCGGGGAAGAAGTGCCCGACTTTGCGCGTTCGGACAACGACATCCACCTTGACGGTCTTGCCCGGCTCCATCACGGGCGACACCCGATCGATGGGCGCGGCGATCTTGCCTACTTCTCGGATGAGTACGGTCCCGCTTCCGGCTTCCGCTTCCTCGCCAACGGCAAACCCAGTAGAAAGCACCTGAGCATCCGCCACCCGGCGACGCATAGCCGGCGCATCAGCCCCTTCTTCGACAGGCGAGGCGGCGAAAATGTCCACCGACACGATGCCGTCTTCCAGGAATTCCTTCGTAACGCGAAGCTGCTCTTCGTCTTGATTCACGTAGGGCACGGCGGTGTTCGCCGCCGGGAAGCGGTGCGAGTGAACGTAGCCGTCGATGTTGCCCGGGTCATCCGACTTCACGAGCGGCATGTGGCAATCCGTGCAGTCGGCCGGCTGCTCGGGATAGTAGAACGAACGCGCCCCTTGGCCCGACACGCCGCTCGCCTGCCAGTTGTCGTATTCGTTGAAGCCGCGGAACCAGCGGTAGTCGTTGACCGGAACATCCAAGTGCACCTTATGGCACGTGGCGCAAAACTCGGCCTTGTCGAGCCGCATGAACGGTTTCATGAACGCCTGCCGGTGCGCCGCCGGAGCGGTATTCACAAAGTAGTCGTGAATGGTCTTGATCACAGGATTGTCGCTTTTCGACATCTCGTGTAGCGGAGGGTAAGTAATCGTAAACCCTCCGTTGCCCATCGTGTCGCTCACACGGGTAATCGAATGGCAAGACATGCACCCTAGACCGGCCAGCGCTTCTGTGGTGTCGATTTGTTCTTTAACCGGGCGTTCGAATTGGCCGTTGAAAAACATCGCGTGGTCATGGCATCCGGCGCACCATTTCGAAGCCTCGACGCCGCCCGTCACTTCCTGCATGTACTCGATTGACTTGCGATAGAACTGGTTGTTGAACGACGAGAAGTGGTGCATCGAGCTGTTCCACTGCTCGTAAATATCCTCGTGGCACTCGCCGCAAACCTTCGAGTCCAAAAAGAAGTCCGAGGGAATAAGATCTCCGGTATTGCTTTGAGCCGAGGACGGGAAGAACGGGCTCTCCGATCCCGCGCCTTCATATTCCATGCTTACGGGCGCTGTCGTGGGATTGACGATGCGGTCTCCCGTACGGGGAAACCAATGGAGTCGCAACCTACTGCCCGCCGGCATCGCCAGGGCAACGAGCAAGGCCACTGCCAGGGCCTTCGCAAACCCCGGCCAGAGCTTTCGCGCATAGATCCATGTAAGCACGCCCCCCGCAAAGCCGAGCGACCCGTGCACGGCCACGACCCACAGATGCGGTCGCGTCGCGCCGATATAGCACAGAAGAACCCCGAGCGCGCCCGCCAGCGACAAGATCGCCGTCGCCGCCCGTGCCTGCTTTCGAAACGAGCGGACGGCTTCGGCCCTCCAGACCCAAAGCGCCAGAAGCAGCCCCAGGCCCAAGACAATGTGAAGTAAAACGTTGGCGAGATAGAAAACGCTGGCTTCAGGAAATGCCCAAACCCAACCCGTGTTGAGCAGCAGCAACAGGAAACCAGCTGCCACTGCTTTGGACTTTGTCACAGCTCACCTCAACGGCCGGATCAGCCTCAACGCGCCTCTTACGTTATATTCTCGTAGATACCGGCGGTGGGGATTTTCGTCAGGGTAGCGCTCGGAAGGACCGTAAGGGTAGCCCGTCATGGCGTGAAAGGGAAGAGGTTCGACGCTGTCGCCAAAGGCTGTGTTCGCCTCGTTCTCCTTCGCCCAGCCGTCGGCGAAGAGCAAGAAATCGCGTCGCCAGCCAGGCGGAAGATCAGGCAGACCCGTCGCCGGGAATTTTAGGGCCAATTCGTCTCCCGCACCCAGGATGACAAAGCGGTCGTCGATTGCCTCGATCAATTCACGCACCTCGCCGTAACGGGTATACATCCCCGGGGTTGGATTCCACATCGACGTCAGATGTACGCGCGCGTAGTCGTAGCGCTCCGGCTGTTTGCGTTCCGGATGAAGCTTGAGGTCCGAGAATCCTCGGAAACGCAGCTCCGTTTCTTGAGGCAGAAGGGGGGTAAGCGTCGCCTCGGGAGACCGAGTGTCTACCGCGGCGAACACCTCGTCCCAGTAAAGGCACATATTCGTGAGGATGCGTACTTCCCTCGAATCCGAGAGGAACTTGCCTCCTAAGTCCACGGCGATCGTCCTCGGTCGCCCCGCCGGCAGACCCATGTCCGCGACGACGGTGACCCAATTCCCCTGGGCGTCTCGTACCTGCAAGGAGGGCAGCTGCATCGCGCTGTGCTTGCTCTGTCCGCTAGCAACGAGGATGCTGGCATCCGCCCAATCGACCCAGCCATGGAGAAACAGTACAACGTCGTCTCGCCCCTTCAGGGAAGGGAAGTCGAGCGTCAGCGAATGGCGCTCGGCGCGCCCGGCAAAGTCACGCTTGAAATCGTCCGGATACCGGCGGTCTCTATTTACCAGGCGTTCCCGAACGTCGTGCCCGTGGTGATCAACGGCTCGCTGGGGATAATAGCGTTCGCTCACACCGTACAAGTGAAACTCGGGAAACGGCGGCGCCTTGAATTTCTCGCTGCTGAAAATATCTACCTCGCTTGGGTGATCCACCGCGATCAGCTTCAGCTGGTCGATATAGGCGACTTCCCGCAACTCCTCGGTAATCCTTATTTCGTAAAACCCGTCACGCGGCTTCAGTGCGCTGCCGTCAATCGACACATACTCGTCATGATCAACCGGGAAAAACTTGCCCTCGCCCAAACTGGTCCCCAGCGGCGCTACCGCCAGCACCTCGCTGATGAATTCGAACTTCCGCCCGTTCCAGGTGAAGATCATCGGACACGAGCCCGATAGCCGTGGCTTTTCCTCGTAAACATGCGCCTGACCCACCGCTTGCTGGGATTCGTTTTGGATCAACCCATTGGCCCAAGTGATGCGAACCGTATCGATACTCTCGGCTCCGGCCAGGCCGAACGTCAGCGGCACGCCCTGATAGACCTGCTTGCGGTAGAGCCGCCCGGCCTTCACTTCCACGCGCGCCCCTTCGGCCCGAACGTTATTCTTGATGCCTTCGAGGGCAACCGAAACGTGCTTGTTGGTGGTCTCGGTGGCGTTAGAAAGCAGATAGACGCTGCCCCCGTCGTCGAGGGCCGCCACGTCGGTGCTTCCGGATCCGTCGAAGTCGGCGGCCACGGCGGCAACGAGTCCACCGGGCAATCCCGAGACTTGGCCCGATTCAAACTTCATCCCTCCACGGTTGAGCAGCAGGCCATCAGGGGTGATCGCATCAACCCAGCCGCGGTTCTGAAAATCTCCCCATGCCAACACGCCGGGCATTCCCGGTCCCGCACGCAAGTGTCCCTCATGATTTCGTAGGATTCGCGTGCGTGTGTCAGCCCCCTCTCCCCAGGACACCGCGACGTCGAGAAATCCGTCGTTGTCGAGGTCAACCACATCCAAGCGCACGCGGTCATCCGCCGGCTTGATCCCTGGAATGGGCTTCGCCCTAAACTCTCCGACCTTGCGGTCTTCGTACACAACGACCTTGTCGTCATAGGCCACGACGATGTTAAAGCCATTGTTCTCCCACAGCTCGAGCGCCGCGGCGGCCAACCCGCGTGAGCCTTGCACAAACGGGAACTTGTCGGAAACATCCTTAAAGGTTCCGTCGCCGTTGTTGCGGAGCAAAACCTGTTGCCCCCCGACGGCCAGCAGGTCGAGGTCGTAGTCGTGGTCGTAGTCGACCCACAGTGCCGATTGAAAATCACCTTCCGCCAGCAGCCGCGGGTCGCCGCTAACGAAGCCTTCCCGGACCTCGCCCAGATAAACCCCATCACCGGTGATCAGGCAAAGATCTTGGAATCCGTCGTTGTTGAAGTCGCCGGCCGCGAGGGAACGGATTTCTCCTTCGACTTCTTTCGTTGGAGTGAGACCATCACTGCGGTCAAAGGCGACCGATTGGCGGGACCACGCGGCCAAATCCACCGCTCCGTCGCCGTTTGCTTCGAGAAGGGTCAAACCGATCGGCGGTCCCTTCAGGCCCAAAGTCAACTCGACGGCTCGAAACTCGGTTGTCGCCGCTTCGGCCGCGGGGGGGCCGGCGTCGATCGGGTCATACAGTTCGGAGTAGAAACTCCAGTTGATGTCTTCGCCGATCGCGGCTCCGGCTTGCAGATCCTTGAGCTCGCGGAAGCGGTCGAGTTTCCGCTTCGCCCGCTCGGCATCGATACGCCGCAGCACGTTATAAAGCTGGAAATTGGGCGCCGCTAGGCTGGGGTCGAGCTCCGATGCCCGCTCGAAAGCCGCGATGGCCTTGTCGGTGTCCTTTTTCAGCCGATACAGAACACCCAGGTTATAGTGCGACTTCGGCTCGTCGGGAACGAGTTTCAGCATCTGGCTGAATTCCTCGATGGCCCGGTCCGCCTCTCCAAATCTCTTGAACTCGATGCCCAGATTGAAATACGTGTGCGGGATGGATGGGTCGATCTGGCGAGCCTTTTCGATCTCCGCAATTCCTTCTTCCGGCTTGCCGACACGCAAAAGAGACAGCCCGTAATTCAAGTGCTCGCGCGCGGAACCGGGGTTCAGCTCGAGCGCCTTGCGCAACTCATCCACGGCTTGCGTCTGCGTTCCCGGGTTCTCGTAGAAGGCCTTGCCAAGGTTCCGGAGCCGCTGCAGTCGTGCCGTCTGTGCCGGGTCCAATTTCGGACCGGACGGCGGCGCGAACATCAACGCCGCCCCGCCGAGCCCAACCAGAACAAAGACGGCGATGACTACCTTGCTCATAGTTTGATCCTCTCATGGTAGCGGAACTGCCGAGGGGCGTTCAGCGTCGTCGCCGCTTCGCAGCAAAGGACCGGCAAGAGTGCCGGTCCCTACCAAATCGGCCGAGCCCAGTAGGGACAAACACTCTTGTTTGTCCTAGCCGCCGTTTGCGGACACGAGGCGAGGATTTGACCAAACGTCCCCGGATCTGGCAGGTAGACTCCGGGTGGCCACTGGAAGGTATTTGTCATGAGGCCAGAGCGACCGAACAGCGGCAAACCACCCCGCAAGAAAACGGGCAACCCAGACAACTCAACTAGTATATCGTTTCATTAAAACATATCCATATATCAATGTTTCCTGCTAGAGATTGGATGCATGGCAGGAGAATCCAAGCGATCGAAACTGATTCTCACTCCTGAAGAGGTGCAACATCTGGAGCGGCTGCGTCGTTCGCGGACCGCTCCGGTTCGGGAGGTGCGACGCGCCGAGATTCTATGGCGGTATCACTGCGGCGAGACGATCGCCGAGATTGTACGGGCGCTGAAGATGACGCGTAAGAGCGTAGGCACATGGATCGCGCGATCCCTCGCCATGGGCGTGGAGGCCGCGTTGAAGGATGCCTATCATCGTCCCAAGCAGCCCCGGATCACCGCGGAGGCCAAGGCCTGGGTGGTGCACTTGGCCTGTAGGAAACCCAAGGAACTCGGTTACGCTGCCGAACTGTGGACCCGCAGTGCCCTGGCTCGACACGTGCGCCGGCATGCCGGGGAGGCGGGCTATGCGGTGTTGGCCCAAGCGGCGAAGGCGACGGTGCACCGAATTCTGGCCGCCCAACCCCTGCACCCGGAGGGTTTGCCAGCGTCAGAGGAGATCAGGCGGGCGCCTCATGTGGGTGATTTGACCCAATCGAGTTCCGGTTGGGTGAGTTGGCGGGTGCCGATGCTGGTAAGAGTTTCCACGACCGCCCCTTGCCTCGAGGACCCCGCACTCGGCCAGGTTCGGTCACCAAGTGGTCACGAATTGGTCACAACACTGGTCACGGAATGCGCCGAATTGGGGGCTGAAACCCGGGGGGGTGCACTCCAGTTGCACAAAACCCAGTCGAGGCTCCGTCCCTCTGCTACATTGGAGGCGTGCGAGCGCCTCAACCGCTGCTGAGCCAGGAATTTCTTGAGCGGCTCGAGCGGCTCACTCTTCGCTGGCGGAAGTCGTTCCACGGTCTGCTCGGCGGACAGATTACTTCACGCTATGCCGGAGTGGGACACGAGTTCCACGACCACCGCCGCTTCCAACACGGCGACGACCTGCGGGCCGTGAACTGGAGAATCTACCTGCGCCTGGAGCGCGTGTTTCTGAAGATGTTTCTCACCGAACCGCGCACCCCGATTCGGCTATTCCTCGACACCAGCGAGTCGATGGCCCGCGGAGCTGAGGAGAGTGTTGCGGAAAACTCCAAATTCGCCTACGCCTGCCGTATGGCGGCAGCGCTCTGCTACGTAGGCTTGGTCCGCTTGGAGACGATCGTGATCCAGCCGTTCGCCGGCGGACTCGGGAAATCCTTTCGAGCCGAGGGAGGCCGTCACCGCTTCGCCCGCGCCGCCGCCTTCATCGGTGATCTTTCGACCGCCGGCGCCTCGGACTTTCGGGCAACCGTGCGCGAGTTTTTGTCACAGAATCCCTCGCCGGGGTTTGCCATCTTTCTCTCGGACTTCCTCGCTGAGCCGGATGGTCTCAAAGCGCTCGGCCACATGTCCGACCAAAGGCACGAGGTTGCCCTCGTGCAGTTAGCCGGCCCCCAGGACCGTACCCCCCCTTGGCGCGGGCCGATCGAGCTGATCGACGCCGAATCCGGAGTCGCAAGCCCCATGCACCTCACCGCGGAAGACGTCGAGAGGCACGCCGCGGCCTACGACACATTTTGCAGCGAGGTGGAGCATATTGCCAAGCGAAATCGCGGCAGCTACCTGCACCTGAACACGGATACTGCTCTCGACCAGGCGCTCTTCGGACCGCTTGTTGCCGCCGGAGTGGCGAGTTGATGCTGCTCTGCTTTCTCGCTAGCCGCTTTTCTCCCCACCTGGCGCCGCAAAGTCCCGGAGAAGGCCGCCGGGACCAGGCGGGCGACGCTCAGCGCTCAGCTTCCTGAACCATGCGGGCGTACTTGAACCTTCCGGTCAGACCGGCGAGCAAGCGCACCGACGTCACGGCAGGCTTCTCACGTGCTTCGGCTGTCAGGGAGTGAGAAAAGCAGGCTGTCAACCTTTGTCGTGACCTTTGCGAACCTTACTCTCGGCGAATTTCTAGCGCTGCTCCTGCCGTTGGCCGCGGTCGTAATCGTCCTTTATCTCTACGACCGCTCGCGCAGGCAGCGCGTTGTTTCAACTCTTCGCTTTTGGCCGCCGGAAGCCGAGCGCCGGCGACTGATCCGTCGCCGGAACATCCGGCAGCCGCTGTCATTCGTCCTTCAACTGCTGGCGTTGCTGTTGCTGGTGCTGGCGATTGCCGACCCGCGGTTCCGCGGTAACCGGCCGCCACGCCATCACGTAGTCCTGCTCGACGCTTCCGCCTGGATGCGAGCCGCCAACGGCGCCGCGGGAGGGACGTTGATGGACGCTGCTCGCCAAGCTGCCTTGGCCTACTTGCGCGCCATTCCGCTACACGATCCGGTCATGGTGGTTCGCGCCGACGGGAACCCGGGATCACTGACTGGATTCACCACGGATCGGCATCGGCTAGCGCAGGCGGTTCGCGGCATGGAGCCGGGCTGGACGGCCCTTGATCTTGAGGCGGCGGTGGAGCTGGCCGCCGACGCCCTCGAACTGGCTGTGGGGGATCGTAGTCGCGCCGATGGTTCCGCGGCCCTGGGAGAAGTCGCTTACATCGGGAACGGCCGTCTGGCGGGCGATGCGGCCGGACAGCTGGATGCGCGCCGTCTCCCGTTCTTCCGCTACATCCGTGTGGGAGAGGAAATCGGAGACCGCGGCATCCGTAGCCTCGCGGCCCGGCGCACGCCCGATGATCCCACACGTTGGGAGGTGTCGGTGGAACTCATCAACAACGACGCCGAGGAGCACGTGCTGCAAAGCGAATTTAGATTCTCCAAGCGCCTCCTAACGGCTGAGGAGATCCGCTTGGAGCCGGGCGGCAGTCGAGAAATCTCGTTCTTGTTGCGGGCCCCAAGTGCAGGCTCTCTGGAGGTGGTGCTGCGTCCCGCGGATTCGTTCCCAGCTAACGACCGCGCGCGCATAAACATTCCCGCCTTCACGCCGAAACAGGTTTCCGTTTATTCCGAGCAACCGTCCGCGTTAGGAACACTACTCACCGCGAGCCCTCACCTGCAGCCGGAGTTTCACCCCCCGAAGGACTACGATGTCGATCGGCCAAGCGGTGACCTGACTGTGTTCGACCGTTTCGTCCCCCGCCAACTGCCACGGGGCGATGCGATCTTCTTCGACCCGCCGCGCGCGAGTTCGCCGGTCAACGTCAAACGGGTGGTCCGCAACACCCGCATCACCCACTGGTCAAGCAGCCACCCGTTAGCCAAAGGCCTTCGAAATAGAGACGTTATCTTGAACCGTACCTCCGTCTTTGAACCGCAACCGGACGACCTGAGAATCGCCGAATGCTCGGCCGGGCCTGTTATCGTCGCCCGCTCGGTGGGAGGAAGCCGGCAAGTGTTTTTCGGGTTCCATCCGGTGCGGGCAGGCCTAGAAAAGCATCTTGCAACGCCGCTTCTTTTCGCCAACGCCCTGGCTTGGTTATTGCCGGACACATTCCGCGTCACCGAGATCGTTGCCCGCGCTCCGGGATGGGTCGACATCCCCTTGGCCGAAGGAGAGGAAGAGACGGTTCAGTTTGAATCGTCCGACGATCCGGCGTTGACCTGGGTCGTTGGCCGGGGACATCTGCGTTTCTACAGCGGACAGCCCGGCACGGTCGCGGTACGAACTTCGTCCCGGGAATCCCATTTCGCTCTGACGCTGCCGGAGGCCGGCGCCGATCAATGGATGCCTTCCCGCGAAGTCCTTCGCGGCGTCCCTCCGCGGCCATCGGCGACCTTGCGGCACGCTGCGCTTTGGCCATGGTTGGCGGCCGTTGCACTAGTTGCCCTGGGATTCGAGTGGAGCATCTTCGGAAGACGCTCGCCCGCTCTATCCTCCGCCGGAACCGACGGCGCCCCCCGCGGCGCGCAAACCGTGCAGCTCGATCTTTCGCCGGCGGGTCGCGACCGGGCGCCGGACAAGGAGGTCGTGCGTTGACCTTCGATTCCCCCTGGGCGCTGTCGCTCGGTCTGCTGCCGCTGATTTGGGCGGCGGCTGAGTGGCGCCGATCGGAACGCCGCCGGTGGCTTTTGTGGAAAGCGGCGGCGTTCGCACTGGCCGTCTTGGCCATGGCCCAGCCACGAATGGCGGTTTCTCGGGCAAGAGTCGCCGTCGCGGTGCTGGCTGATTCCTCGGCGAGCATACACGCGGAGCAGGCGGCCCGGCGGCGGGCAACGATTAGCCGCATGGCGGCGGCTCGAGGCCGAAATCCTCTGCGTGTTGTTGCTTTCGATAGCTGGACCCGTCCCGACCGGCCTTCGTCTGAAACTTCGTGGAGCGAGGTCCCCGGGACAAATCTTGAAGCGGCGGTGCGCAATGGGCTGACCCTCTTCCCGCCCGAGTACGTGGCGCGGATGGTGCTTATCTCGGACGGCAAGGAAAACCTCGGGGCCGTAGAACGAGCACTCTACCAAGCCCGTCGACGCGGCATCCCGATTGACACCGTGGGCCTCGAGGGCCGCCGGGAAACCGCTCTACGGGTAACTTCCCTGGCTGCGCCGACGCGGGCCTTCGCCGGAGAGTCGTTCACGATAGAAGCGTCCGTTAACAGTCTCCGCTCCGGAGAAGCTCTGGTTGAGCTGACGGTGGAGGGCAAGTCGATCGGCCGTTCGACGGTCGACCTTGCGGCGGGTGAGAATGATATTCAGCTTCGGGGCCGTGTCCAAACCGAGGGAGCCGTGTTGGTCCGAGCAAAGCTAACGGCAGGCGAGTTGGGAGAGGCGACCTTCGAGCAACCGATTTTGTTTGTTCGCCCGCGCGCACTGTTCGTTTCCGGGGATGCCGCTGACCGTGACCGCCACCTGATGGAATTGTTCAGGGCGGCAGGTTTCGAAGTGGAGAGGACCAATCAGGATCCCGACAGCGACCTGACGCCTTACGATGTGGTCATCGCCAACAACCGGAATCCGGATCATTGGCCCGCGGAGCGAAAAGCCCGCTTAGAGGAATTCGTCCGCGAAGGCGGCGGCTTTCTGTTGATCGCGGGCGAAAACAACGAATACACAGAGCGCGAGGAAGCCGACCCTGTGATGCGCTTGCTGCCCGCGGAGGTCGCTCCGCCGCGCACGCCGGAGGGCTCGGCCGTGGTGCTGATCCTCGACAAGTCTTCTTCCATGGAGGGGCAAAAGATGCGGCTTGCACGCCAGTCGGCCATCGGCGTGGTGGAAAAGCTGCAACCCACCGACCAAGTCGGCGTCCTGGTTTTCGATAACTCGTTTCTCTGGGCGGTCCCGCTGGCGCCGAACAGCGATCCGCGAACCGTTCAGCGGCTGATCGAGGGCATCGTCGCCGACGGGGGCACGCAAATCGCGCCGGCCCTTCGGGAGGCCTTTCAGCAAATCCGAACGTCCACGGCAGCTTATAAGCACATTTTGCTGTTGACCGACGGCATCTCGGAAGAGGGCGACAGCCTAAAGCTTGCTCGCGCGGCGGCGAAGCTGAAAATTACGATCTCCACGGTCGGCCTCGGACTCGATGTCAACCGCGCCTACCTCGAACGCATCGCTCAAACGGCCCACGGACAGACCTATCTGTTGGCCGACGTTTCACGCCTGCGCCAGTTAGTCCTGCGGGACGTCATGGAGCACACCGGTTCGTCCATTGTCGAAGAAGCGGCCAAGCCCGTCGTCGTGCGCCAGGTAGAATTGCTCGACGGAGTCGCCATCGAAGAAGCCGGCCCGCTGCTGGGCTGGGTCAAATTCGTCGCCAAGGCGGGCGCCGAGACCATCTTGCAGTTTGAAGAGGAGAATGATCCTCTGCTTGTGCGTTGGCAATATGGACTTGGCCGCAGCGCGGTGTTTGCCTCTGACGCCACGGCGCGCTGGGCGACCAATTGGCTGGATTGGTCCGGCTTCGACCTGTTTTGGTCGAATCTGGTCCGCGATCTTCTGCCTCGCGCGCCGGCGATCGAAACCCGAACCCACTACGCCGCCGCCGGGGGGGATCTGGTCATCGAATACCACACGACCGGGCGACAACCTTCGGTGGAACGGCTCGTACCGGCCGAATTATACGCCTTGGGCCCGGACGGGTTTCGTGAGATTGTTCCGCTCGAACGCGCCGGCCCTGCCGACTTTGAAGCGAAGGTTCCCCTCGGGGAGCGGTTCGGCCTGTTCCGTGTTCGCCCGGCGTCGGGTTTCGACCGCTTTCCCGAGGTGGCGTTTTATCGCCACAATAACGAGCTGGAAGACACCGGCTCGCATCCGGATCTACTGCGCCGCATCGCGCAACTGACCGGAGGCCGGTTCAACCCCCATCCGAGCGAAGTATTCGAAGCCGGCGGCAGGACGGTCCACTCGTCGATTGATCTCTGGCCCGCTCTGTTGCTGGCGGCGATTCTGCTGAACCTCGTCGAGCTGGCTGCGAGAAAGCGTTGGCTGGGGCGGTTGCGGCGCTGGGCGTAGACGGTGGCCGAGAACCCAGCTTGCCTCGTCGCTTGCGCTCCAGGTTCCGTCAACATTGGCTGAAGCTTCAGCTTACGCTGGAAGCTCCAGGCGTCATACCTGTACAGTAGGAGGAATTAGACGCCGGCCCGCATTTCTCACCAGCGGTCGCCGGCAGTGGAAGCAAATGCCCGCCGTCAGGGATGGTGGGGCGCAATGCATCGCGCCCGCTTGCCGACATGCCATACGCTGGGCGATGTGCACCAACTGTTGCCGCGAGCCATGGCCGCCGGCCTTTCGCCTCATCCACCCCGACCGTGGTGAGAAATGCAGGCTAAGGTTGATGACCAAGGACCGAGAACTTTAGTTGCACTAGGAGTAAGACAAGTTGCCTATTGACTGGAGTACGTAAAGTTGTTTATAACACTAAAGAGCCAGAGAAACAGGTACCAAAGTAACGCCTTTTCTTGGGCGAAAGATGATTGAGCGTCGACAAAGCACGTCGCCTGTTTCACCAAATCCCTTGTTGCAGCAAATTCTATGACGCGCCGCGAAGAGTAAAGTCAGTCTGTTGATCGCTTCGATGAAAACCTTGAGCCCCAGCGTGCCGCTCCGCGACGGACGCAAGCCGGCAGGTGAACAGGAGAAGCCTGCGCAGGGAAAGATTAGGCTAGCGATTGTCGATGATCATCCGCCTTTTCGTGACGCGCTCCGAACCGTTCTTTCCGAGGATCCGGATTTAGAGACTGTGGCCGAGCTTGGAAACGGCCGTGACGTTCTTAGCATGATCATCGAGCAGAAACCCGACGTTCTGCTGCTGGATCTTATGATGCCCGAAGTCGACGGTATTTCCACTCTCAAACAGATTCAGGAGTCACCGCACAACGTCAAGACGATCGTACTGACGGAGTCCGAAGACGAAGGCATGCAGGTCCTGGCCATGAAACTGGGCGCTTCCGGATACGTGGTGAAGACCAGCGAACCTGACCTCTTGCTGGAGGCGATTCGCAAAGTAAACAACGGTGAGATTCGGCTCGATAGTCGCGCGCTGGCGGCGGTCATGCAAGCGGCTGTGGAACGCGGGGATGCAACGGTAGCCTTGAACGTGCGCCAAAGAGTGATCGTTTGGCTGCTTTGCCAGGGTCTGAGCAACCGTGAGATCGCTAATCGGTTGTTCATTTGCGAACAGACAGTCAAAAGCCATCTTCATCGCATCTTCAAAAAGGTCGGCGTGTCGAACCGGTTGCAACTAGTGCAATATGCGATTCGATCCAACATCCAACTCCACCCGAACGCCGGACCAGGTGCATTGGATGGTGTTTACTCCTCATTCAGGAATGTTCCCGCCTCGGCGGGGAGCGAAAAGGGAACCGTCCAGGATGATCAGTCCGCCGATCCCTCTCCCTAGCCCGCTTTTCTTGCCATGTGGCGAGACGAAGTGCGTGAGAGGCCTGTCAGTACAAGACGCGCACCGCTCGGCGCCCTCGGGCAGGGCATGCCGTGCCCCTACATTCTTGCACCCTACGTTGAGCACAGCGAGCAAGCGCAACGAAGTAATGGCGGGCCTATTGCGTGCTTCGGCCGTCAGGTGGTGAGAAATGCGGGCTAACTCGAAACTTCTGACAATGATTGCGAATCATCGCACGCCCTGTCGTCTTCTGGGATTCGCCCAGGTAATTCGCACCACTTCGGAGCGCGTGTAGATTCCCAGACCTATCAATTGAGCCTACCATTCGCGCCCCGGAGCGCATCGAGGATAAGCCCCTCGACCCGCGCCCAGACCTCCGGGTCGTGGCCCATCTTCGCATGAGCCGTTCGAAAGATTTTCTTCCACCACGATACGTGAGAGAGGTCGACGTTCTTGCCTCGATAGTCATATTCGAAGTTGCCGACGATGGTCGTTCTGGCAGGGTCCTGAGCGCGAATTTCCGGCTCGCCGCGAATGAAGAGGCCGTTCGCTTGGAATAGATTAGCCGCCCGGCGGACGTTGGGAGGAATCAGGCCGTCTCCCCGTCCGACGCTATCAATTTGGACGGTGAGTAAAATGGGCACGTCCATCTCCTCGAGTTCGCGAGCCAACTTTACGACTGCCGCGCCACCGAAACTATGGCCATAGACAATCAGCCGGACGCTGCCGCATTCGGCTGTATCCAGAGTGCGGTCTTCGTTTCGGTCAAAGGCTTTCTGGATCAATTCGATCGCCAGCTGACGTCGAGTGTTCTCGACTGTTTCGACGTGAACTCCAGGAAGATTCATGCCACGCAGCTTTAGGGCCAGTTTTCTTACCCAGCGCTTGTCGTTGTTCCAGGGTTCGCGGCCACCCATGAAACCAACGACGAGCGTATGGTTGGCGGGCAATGGCGTGGCTGTAATGAAGTCTCGATAGTCCTGGCCGCGCGCTAGGCACTGGCCGGCCAAAAGCGAGAGCGGGATCGCGAATACCAAAAACCCACACCTTGCCAGTGGGCGCGTGGCGCCTGGCACCGTCCTCCTCGGGGACGCCAAAGCCGCGTGCCGACGAAACCGGGAAGAGGCGTCCACCGCTTGGCCCTAACTGGCAGTCACAGCTACTTCTTATCCTGCTTCGGGGGTCTTGAGCTGTCGGGGGGTTTTCGCAGCACCAGCTTGGCGATGTGCTCCAAAACAGCTCGGGAATAAGCCCCGTCTCTGACTGGCTCCTCCGTCTCATCGTCGAAACGGCTGGTCTCTCCGGGAAGGTATTGAAACGGGAACCGCTGCGTTTGTTTACGCGGAAGATAGCCCCAGCCGCCGCCCTCTTGAAAAACGGCATCGGCACTGGCCTTTTCTCGGGACAGGTTGGCCACCGTCGTCTCGTGCCCGTTATCGTCCTCGGTCATCCACACCGCTCGCGAAGTGCCTTGAAACTCCCGTAGACGCCTGATTTTTTCACCGGGTGTCATGCCGTTACCGTGAATCAAGACCAGGTCACAAGCCTGGGCTAATGAGTCGGGGTAGGACATGCGGCTGCTGCCGGACGCTCCGATCGGCAGCGTGTAATCCGCTCTGTTGAATCGGTCGCGCACTACTTCGATCAGCCGGTTGATGTTCTCGGGAATGAATCGTCCGTGATCCCAACTGGATTCTTCAACGTCCCATTCGTTGGCGATATCGATGATGACGTTGCGGAAATCACTTCCAATCAGCCAGTCGGTGATATTTCGGGTCGCTGCTACAATCGCGTTCGGCGAATCAAAGATATCATCTTGGCCCGGCTGGAAGTAAATCAGGCAGACGAACATGCCGCGCCGGTCGGCTCCCTCAACCAGTCTCCGCAGCCGTCTGAGCCACCCTTGTTTTAGCGAGCCGTCGGAGCGGAACGCGCTGACCAACGGACCCTGGCTCCCCGCCTGTCTGTGTCGCCGGAGAGTGTTGTTGATGTCGCTGCCCTGTTCAGGGTTATCCCCCTGCAAGCTCACAGTTATGGCCAGCACCCCGTGTTCCCGATACAGGTCCAAAGCCTCAAGGACTTGATCCGTGTTGCCGTCAGGGTCAAAGTGCTCCTCGGACGAGAGCTCGTCATCGAAGAGCGCCTGGGTCAGCCCGAGAGCCATCAACTTGCCGCGCGCCTGCGAGCGATAGGTTCGCCCGGAATAGGTCAGGCGCCAGGCGCTGCTCGGCGAACTGCGCGCGTAGAATCGGTTGGCCTTGTAGCGAGGCCCCAGCATCGAACCCGTGGCGATTTCGACGCCGACCAGCTCAACGGGAAACAAGCCAAGAAGCGCAATGGCAACAAGCCAAACCATCGATTCAACGCGCCCCAATACCCTGTCTTTTCGGACTACTGAGTCTGGCGAATTATGGCGACATGGCCCGTGTTCCCAAGTCACTGTATTTGCGAGCCTCAATAAGAAACGAGACAAGGAGGCCGCCCGCCGACAAGCTGTGCAAGTCGCCGGCCTCGGATAGCGGCGGCGCGGTTCCCCCATTTTGCCATACGCCGGCGCCGAGCGGTGCAGTCGCTGGGGTTGCGCTGAGAAGTCCGCGCTCGCCGGATGACCCCGCTCGGAAGGGATGAATCCACGGGTATCTCGCCGCCGCCGGATAGCGGCGCGCATAGGCGGCTAAACGAGCGTGACCACATTGATGAAACGGACTGCTTCGCTCAAAGTCGACCGAACCGACGTTGCCGCCGACCACTATGAACCGCGCCGAATAGCGTAGAGCGCCAACTGCACTCGGTCGTTGACTTGCAGCTTGTCGAAGATGCTGCGCAGGTGATTGCGAACGGTCTGGCCGCTGATACTGAGGTGGCTTGCGATCTGTTTGTAGCGTTGACCCTGAGCGACGAGCAAAGCGATTTGGCGCTCCCGCGGAGTTAGAGAACTCCACAGGGAAACCTCCGCGGCGGGTAGTGGCGCGTGGGCCTTCCGGCGAGAGGGCGACGGCGGAGGGGTTTGGAGAACGTGTGACCTGAGATGAGCTAAGCTTTCCTCCAGCCAGTGGCCTCCCTGATAAACCCTGCGGACGGCTTGAATCAACTGCTTCGTCGCCGATTTCTTGGGCACGATTCCCCTGGCGCCCAATTCCAGCGCGAGCGCGAGGGACAGAGGGTCATCGACCCCGGTGAGGATAATGGTGCGCACCCCTAAGCGGGCTCTTTTCATCCGCCGCAGAACCTCATGTCCGTCCGGGGGCGGCATATCTAGGTCGAGAAGCAAAACATCTACCTTGGTGCGGCGAATCAACTCGCAGATGTCATTCCCGTGAGCGACTTCGGCAGCGACCTCCAGGTCGGGCTCTTCCTCCAGCAAGGTTCGCACGCCCGCCCGCAGTAATTGGTGGTCGTCGACCACCGCAAGCCGAATGCGTCCCTCCGTTCGTTGCCGTCGCGAAGCCATGCTCTCCGCCCCATAGTCTTATCGGCCACGGGAACGGGGAGGGCAGCCACAGGTACTGAGAAAGGGCGGACCCGAGTCCTGCCATGGCAGGACTATCGCGTGCTTCGGCCGTCAGCTGGCGAGAAAAGCGGGCTCTGCCCGCGGGCGGTCACGGCGTCGTCGGGGTCCCAATGCAGGCGCACCGGACCGCCCTAGGGCGAAGTTCCAGTCCCAGATATGCGTTAACTGTGAGGAGGCAAAGGGGTTAAGGCTGTTCGGAACCTATATTTGTAGCCACTAATTGTATGAGATCGCGCTTGACTTTTGCGATGTAACTAAGCACTAGAGCCTTCACGGCACCCGCCGGAAGACCACAACGGCCAACGGCGGTAGCGTGATGCTCAGCGAACAAGGGCGCCCGTGGACCGGCTCGTCAGAAGCTGCTATCCCGCCGGCATTGCCCTGATTGCTTCCGCCGTAAGCCGAGGAGTCGCTGTTGAGCACTTCTTGCCAGTACCAGCCAAATGGAACACCGACTCGGTAGTAGTAGCGAGACACAGGCGTAAAATTGCAGACAAAGACAATGGGGTCTTCAGCCTCCTTGCCTCGCCGCAAGAAACTCAGCACACTCGATTGGCGATCGTGGCAATCGATCCACTCGAACCCATCCTGCTCGAAGTCGCGCTCGAAAAGCGCGGGCCGGCCGCGATAAAAAACGTTTAGATCGCAGACCCAGCGCCGCAGCCCCTTATGGGCCTTGTCGTCGAGCGCTGCCCAGTCGAGACAATTCTCGTAGCTCCATTCCCCGCGCTGGCCGAACTCGCCGCCCATGAACAAAAGCTTCTTCCCGCTGTGGCCGTACATGTACCCGTAGAGAAGCCTCAGGTTGGCGAATTTCCGCCCATCGTCGCCGGGCATCTTTGCGATGAGCGAACCCTTGCCGGCGACGACCTGATCGTGGGGCAGAGGTAAAACAAAGTTCTCCTTCAGGGCGTATAGCATGCTGAAGGTGACCTTGTCATGGTGGCGTCGGCGGTCGGCGGGGTCCTCCTTCATATAGTCCAGGATGTCGTTCATCCAGCCCCTGTTCCACTTGAATCCAAAGCCCAATCCTCCCGAGGAGGGCGGACGGGAAACCATCGGCCAAGAGGATGAATTCTCCGCGATGGTCATCACGTCGTGGTATTCGGCGTGGACCGCATCGTTGAACCGCCGCAGAAAGCCGACGGCATCGAGGTTCTCTTCACGGTCTCGCCGGTTCGGCACTCCTTCGTCGAGGTAGAGCATCGCCGCCACGGCGTCCACCCGCAGACCATCCACATGATATTTCTCGCACCAGAAAAGAGCGTTACTGATGAGGAAATTGCCGACTTCACGCCGACCGTAGTTGAAAACCCACTCCTCCTGTTCGGCCACCGTCCCTGGGCGCGGCCGCGGGTGCTCGTAAAGGTGCGTACCGTCGAAAAACCTCAGTCCTTGCTCGTCGTCGGGGAAGTGGGCGGGCGCCCAGTCGAGAATCACGCCGATTCCGCGGCGGTGCAGCGTGTCGATCAAATACATGAAATCCTGGGGCGTCCCAAAGCGAGAGGTCGGGGCGAAGTAACTCGTGGTCCCGTAGCCCCAAGGAGCATCGAGCGGATGTTCGCTGACGGGCAGCAGTTCCACATGGGTGAACCCCGTCGTTTCGACGTAGTCCGCCAATTTCGGGGCGATCTCGCGGTAGCTCAACGACCTGCTGTCTTGCTCGGGGACGCGCATCCAAGAGCCTAGCTGAACTTCATAGATCGAAATCGCCGATCGAGGGGAGTTGTGCAGTCTCCGGATGCTCATCCAGTCTTCATCGCCCCACTGGTAGCCGGTAAGATCCCATACCTTCGACGCTGCTCGGGGCGGCGTCTCACTGGCGCAAGCGTAGGGATCGCTCTTGTCGGCCCGATGGCCGTCGAACCGGGAAAGAACGCGGAACTTGTAGCGGTCGCCCTGTCCCACAGCGGGTACAAAAAGCTCCCAAACGCCGGCTTCGGCGTGCAGTTTCATGCGGTGGGAACCGCGATTCCAGCCGTTGAAGTCGCCGAAAACCGAAACTCGCTTTGCATGGGGCGCCCAAACCGCGAACCGGGTGCCTGGTTTGCCGTCTAGTTCCGATAGGTGCGCGCCGAGCTTCCAAAAACTTTGATAGTGGGCGCCTTCCGTCAAAAGACGCAGATCATGAGCGCTCAAATGGGGAGGGTCAACAGGAATCATGGCGACTGTCTTCAGGCCGCACAGTGAGTTTGTCTCCGCTACCGTCGGATCGAAATCGCCGGCGTTGGAGCTGGGCGGTGCTCTACCCAGAGGATATCGCAGCTCGGACTCTCGAACGAGCGACGGCCCCGTAAAACCTCGACGAGGGCGAGGATTTGCCGCGTTCCTGCGAACGAATAACCCGCCCGGCAACACCGGTTGGGGCGCTCTGTCTCGAGCGCCCGAATGCGGCCTACAGCCTTTCCGGCAGATCTCCGTTGGGTGCGGTCAAGAGTCTGCAACTCCCCTCACTCCTCGCTCTAACGGGGTCTCGAGCCGGCCGGCTCGCGCCAGGCTGCGGATGCCGGGTGTTAGAATCGAGCTCATGAGGTTTCTTCAGGCCGGAGATCAGGACCTGATCGCCCTTGAGCCTGAACAGGAAGTCGTTCGCAACATTGCGTCCGAAGCCGGATATCAATGCACGATTCAAGAAGAGGAGCGCTGGCTCGTCGTGCAAGTGAAACCCCGATCAGCGAAAACTTCGATACTGCTGTTCGACGCCAGCGACCCGGCCAATCTGGGATGGTTCTCGCGCTGCCAGTTCTATGTGGACGGACTCTCGGGCAGCGTCCTGCAAACACCGCTGATCTTGGCCAACTGCCGAGACGGTCAAGGCCGGCTGCTGCCGATGCTGAGGATCTCGATGTCGAAGGAGCTGCCCGCCTCTTTTCGCCTTCCCGGCCGCCAGCCCGTCAACGAACAGATCGTCTACGCGCTGTTCCACAATTTCCTGTCGGCTCTTAAAGATGGCGGTGTTGCCATCTGCGGAAAAGGCGCCGTTTCACCCCTGGCCGCCTGTGGAAAGCATCCTTCACGACGAAAAGGGTAGCGGACAATATCCCACCATCGGAGGCAAGGATAGGAAACTCTGCTTACAGTCATAGTACCGATGTACTGTCCAGTATTGGTCCGGGCAACGTAGACGGAACGGTACATCTGTACCCTCGCAAAATTGAACCCCATGCTCTATTGTTCTAACGCGATGCTCGTGTCAGAATTAGTTTGTACCAGGGACGACTTACTGGAGCACGCAGGGGGGACAAACTTCAGTGAAGTCTCACGGCTGGCTCGGTCACGGGCCAGCCAGTCCCATTCCTCGGAATACCCCACTTTCTGAGCTTTTCCTGCCTTTGGCGCCCTAACCGCTTTAGATCCTTTGGTTTTTTGTCAGCTTGACATGCCTGGCGGTCATGGAACTCCGCCTTCCGAGACCGAGTGCCCATGGGCCTCGCGGCCCACCCAAAGGGATGAAAACCGGTGGGTATTCGACCGTGCGGCTATGGCGCTATGGCCGTCGCTGGGATTTGTCCTGTCACTGGCGTTCCAGGCTCAGTTTCTTCCTCACGCACGCCCTCGCGATGAGCGAAACTGAGCCGCGAACGCCAGTGAGCGGCCATGGTGTGCGGCCAAGCCTGTGCCCCACCCAAAGGGATGAACGCAGGTGGGTTATCGACCGAGCTATCCCGCTCTCCCCGATCAGAAACGGAACCAAAGGTGCTAAACAAGACCGGGGCTGCCGATCAGAGTATTGACGGGCCTCGCGCGGCTTCTCTTCGCGCGCCCGATGGATAAGATTGCGAGCCCCATCCCCAGAAAATCCCTCCAAAGACCGCTTGCCCCCTGTCGTCACCGGGGCCGTGGTGGGGATCTGTGTGTCTCCTTTCCTGCTGAACCTGCTGGGCGTCGATTTTTCATCACCGCAGGCCGCCTTCGACGCCGTCGCGGCCGCCGGCTGGTCCCACAGCGTGCTGACCGACAGTATGCATCGGTTTCTGGCCGGAGGCTTCACTCATACGATTCTGGAATGGAGCGCCTTCTGCACGGCGATATTCACGGTTTCGATGGCCTTCGTTCATTACTCGGCCAAAGGCGATGTGGCGACTCCCGTCGTCGGACTCGCGCTGCTTTGCGCGGGCGTCATGGACGCCTTTCATACCCTCGCCGCGGACCGGCTGATTGAGGCCATTGCCGACAACCGAAATCTGATCCCGTTCACTTGGGCGATCTGTCGCGTATTCAATGCACTGATCATGCTGGTGGGCGTGGGCATCCTGCTGTTGCGGTCGCATCGCGGGCAAGCGGCGGGCATGCGTCTTGTGCTGATGACCGGTGTCGCCTTCGGCGCTTCGGCCTACGGGATCATTCACGCCTGCGCCACCAGCGGCCGGTTGCCGCAAACCATGTTTCCCGACTCGATCCTCACGCGGCCCTGGGATATCGGCCCCCTGCTGCTGTTCGTCATCGCCGGGGCGGTTGTCTTTCCGATCTTTCATCGCCGCGAGAAGAGCGTGTTTTCCCACGCGCTGGTAGTCAGCGCCCTGCCGCAGATTGCTACTCAAGCTCACATGGCCTTCGGGTCCACCGCGCTGTTCGACAACCACTTCAACATCGCTCACTTCTTGAAGATCATTGCCTATCTGGTTCCCTTTACCGGTTTGGCGCTGGACTACGTCCAAACCCATCGCGAAAAAGCCCTCGCTGTGAGCCGGCTGGAAAAGGCGCAGAAGGGCCTGCTCGAAAGGACTACGGAGGTAGAACGGATCAATAGGGATCTCGACGAAGAGATCCAAGAGCGAAAGCGTGTCGAGAGCAACTTGCAGAGCCACTTTCTGGATCTCGAGGAGGCCCACGGAACGACCGAGAAGCAGGCCGAGGCTCTCGCACGCCAGGCCGAAGAACTGGAGGAGGCCAGAAAGGCCGCTCTGGAATCGACCCGCTTGAAGAGTGAGTTCCTGGCCACCATGAGCCACGAAATCCGTACGCCTATGAACGGGATAATCGGCATGACCGGCCTCTTGTTAGACACGCCATTGAACCCGGAACAGCAGGAATACGCCCGCAGCGTCCGCAATTGCGGGGAAGCGCTGCTGACAATCATCAACGACATCCTTGACTTCTCCAAGATCGAAGCCGGCAAGCTTACTTTCGAAACGATCGATTTTGACCTCCACGACACGGCGGAGAGCGCCGCGGAGCTGCTGGCGGAGCGGGCCCAATCGAAGAACGTCGAACTGGTTTGCTTCGTCTCGGCCGAGGCGCCCACATTGGTCGGCGGCGACCCCGGACGCCTGAAACAGATCATCCTCAACTTGCTCAATAACGCCGTCAAGTTCACCGACCAAGGTGAAGTCACCTTGCGGGTCACGAAACTGGGCGAAAGCAACTCCCACGTCATGCTGCGCTTCACTGTCAGCGACACCGGCGTCGGTATCCGGCCGGAAGCGCAGAAGCTGCTGTTCGAATCGTTTAGTCAGGCGGACATGTCGACCACTCGAAAGTTCGGCGGCACGGGCCTCGGACTAGCGATCTCGAAACAGCTGGTGGCCATGCTGGACGGGGAGATCGGCATCCGCAGCGCACCCGGAGAGGGTTCGACCTTCTGGTTTACCGCTCGCCTGGAAAAACGGCCGGCTCCCGAGAAAGAGCGTGACCCCGGCCTCTCTCGCCTCCCCGGCGCGAAAGTCCTTATTGTGGACGACAACGAGTCGAGTCGCGGAGCATTGCGTGATTACCTTTCGCCTTGGAGCGTACGGCTGGGAGAGGCCTCCGGAGGGGAGGAAGCGCTTCGCGTCCTGAGCCGCGAAGCCGTGGCGGGCGATCCCTTCTCTTTGGTTTTGGTCGATGCGGAGATGCCGGATATGCAAGGAGCTTCCCTGGCGCGAGCGATACGCAGGGACCCCGGGGCGACCGCTACGCGTGTCGTCCTGCTGACCCCGTTCGGAGAACGCCCCGACCGTCGGGCCCTAGCGCAGTGGGGCGTCTCGGCGAGTCTGCCCAAGCCGGTCCGTCGCTCACGCCTCATCCGCTGCGTCGCCGAGACCCTCGGGGTCCGCCGCTACCGACGCGGGGGTGGCGAAGGCCTAGGATCAACAAACGCCCTCGCGGACAGACTCCGCGGCGACCAGCACATTCTGATCGCGGAGGATAACGCCGTTAACCAGCGCTTGGCACTGAAGATTCTTGAAAAGCTAGGATACCCCGCCGACGCCGTCGCCAACGGGCTGGAAGCGGTAGAGGCTGCCGTAGACGGGCGCTACAGCGCAATCTTGATGGATTGCCAGATGCCCGAAATGGACGGCTACGAGGCAACCCGCGAAATACGCCGCCGCCAGGGCGGTGACCGCCACACGCCGATCATCGCTCTGACGGCGAACGCCATGCAAGGCGACCGCGAGAGATGCCTCGACGCCGGCATGGACGACTATGTGAGCAAACCCGTCTCTCCGATAGCGCTGGCGGCCGCGCTGGAACGCTGCCTCCCCAGCGCCGCCCCCGAGACCGACCCCGGCGAAGCCGCGCCCCTTCCCGACAACCCCTAGACTAGCCCGCTTTTCTCACCAGGTGGCGAGGCGAAGTGCGTGAGAGGCCCGTCAATACGTCGTTCGGCTTGCTCACCGTGCTCAACGTAGGGTTCCCGGTGGGCAGTACAGACAAGCTTTAGCTTGTCGGGGGCGCGATTGATCGCGCCCCTACATCTCGAACGGTGGGTTTTGCTCCACTGCTGCCGGCCGCTGGTGAGAAAAGCGGTCTAAGAACGCGCACGCCAACCGCTTCCGGCACACGTTGGCTACGGAGATCCTGGAGATTGGAGGCACGATTGACGAAGCGGCTGACATACTGGGCAACAGCCCGGCGATCATCCGCAAGCACCATGCGAAATGGTCCGGGGGACGCCAGGAGCGCATAGCGGGTCTTATGCGGAGGGTCTTTTCTGGTACAAATCCGGTTCGCAAGATGGGGGATCCCGCAAGTGACTCATCTAAAAAAGAAAAGATTGGTGGACGGCATGGGATTTGAACCCACGACCTCGGCGTTGCGAACGCCGCGCTCTCCCAACTGAGCTAGCCGCCCGCGGTAGTTTGACACTAATCGCCAGTATATCATGCACTTTCAGACAACCCTGGAGCCATGAGCCGCCTCGGGTGACTCGACGAATCCACGCCGGCGCCATGAAAAATGTAGGGCGGCGGCATGTTGTGCCCGCGACCTGAACCTTGCATCGTCTGCAAACGGAGCCGCCGAGGTAAGACCAGGGGCCCAAGGTCCCTGGTAACGGCCCAATCCTGCCCCTTAGCCCGTTTTTCTCGGTGCGCCTTTGCGGCGCGGAGTGGAGCAAAGCCCACCGTTCGAGAGGTAGGGGCGCGATCGATCGCGCCCGCTTGCCCTACAAACTGTAGGCCGGGCGATCCACGCGAACTGTTGCCGCAAGCCATGGTAGCGGGCTTTTCGCCCGCACCCCTGTGACAGTGGCGAGAAAGGCGGGTTAGGGTCGAGCGCAACTTGCAGGGGAAACAGCCTCAGCTCGCCAAGTTCTCTTTGTCTTCCTTGCGAAGAACGACGACGTTGGGAGCGACCGCGGCAGCGTCCCGGGCTTCGACCTTTTTCCGGAAGGCTCGGAAGTAGTCGATGGCTGATATGACGGCGAAGACCACCACGAACCACAGTGCTACGTAGGCCATTTCGCCCACCAGGGCCGAATACGGCGCCATCAGCAACAGTGAAACAGCAACAACCTGCGTGACCATTTTCGTCTTGCCCAGATCGCTGGCGCTGATCGCGTAGCCCTGGGAGATGGCGATGCTTCGCAGCCCGGTGACGGCGAACTCTCGGCTGACGATAATCACCACCATCCAGGCCGGGACTCGCCCCAGTTCCACGAGAGAGATAAAGGCTGCCGAAATCAGCAGCTTGTCGGCCAGAGGGTCGAGCAGCTTCCCGAAAGTGGTGATCTGCCGCCGTCGCCGCGCCAAATAGCCGTCCAACAGGTCGGTGGACGCGGCCATCAAGAAAATGGCTAGGGCCAGCCATTCTTTGGAGATGACTGCCCAGCCGGTGTCGAGCTCGATGTTACGGCGCAGCATGACCGCCAACAGCAGCGGCACGAAGAAGATCCGCAGTACGGTGAGGGCGTTCGGCAGGTTCATAGCGCGGAGGCGGGGCGCGGTAGCCCGCTGATCTCACGAACATAGATTAGCCTACTATATTTTCGGCTGCTACGCGATGTCGCGACGAATGGCCACAATGGCGCGCAAGAAATGTGCAAAAGGGGAATCGGGCGGCTCGGCGGCCAGCCTCTGGATGCGGCGCAGTCAAGGGGTGGTAAGCTCCCGCTCCAGCCATGCCAGATAGTCCGGAGACCCGTCCACGATGGGAATCGCCACCAGCTGAGGCAGATCGTAGCTGTGGAGCTTTTCGATCTCCTTGCGGAGCGCGCTCAGCGAACCCCGAGACGCCTTAATGATGAGCAACAGCTCCTGTTCGTCTTGCACATCACCTTTCCAACGGTAAAAAGACCTCACTGCGGGCACGATGCTTACACAAGCCGCCAGCCGTCTCTCCACCAAGTGTCGGGCGAGCTTCTCCGCCTCGGCGCCGTCGCTACAGGTCGTGTAGGCAATGACTTTATCGGTCATGGCTCACTATTCTCCCTCCGAGCTAATTTCGGCTCGACACGAAACCGGATGGGGACGTTATTTCTTATGGCGGCAACAGGCCTCTTCGAGTATAGTGAGAACTCAATGGAAGGACGCGCGCAAGGGAGCAGCAGGTGGCGGTGGCTAAGCTTCCTCGCTCTTCTCTTTGTCGGCCTGGCCTTCTACCACCTTTCGATCTACGAGCGGCTGACGGAACTCGACGCCTCGTGGGAGCGGGAAAAACAGATCGAGCTGCGGCTTGAATCTCTCCGCGAGGAGAATGCCCGCTTGGAGGCTGCCATCGACGACCTGGCGCCCGAAGGACCTGCCATCGAACGGATCGCGCGACAAAAGCTGGAAATGGCGCGCAAGGACGAGACGTTAGTAAAAATCCCCGAAAAACGATAGGCTCGGCGGTCAGCGGACAACCCCTAGCAAGGGGCTGCTGGCCGACGCATAGAGTCTCTTCTCCATGCGGCGCGCCTCCCAGGCCAGCCGGCCGGCTTCGACCGCGCTCTTCATAGCGAGAGCCATTTTCTCCGGCTCCTCGGCTTCGGCGATCGCCGTGTTCATCAGCACTCCGTCATAGCCCAGCTCCAACGCCCTCGTTGCGTCGGACGCGGTTCCCACGCCGGCGTCCACCACGAGCGGGACGCTGGTAATCATCTCTCGGATGATCCGCAGGTTCGTCTCATTTTGGATTCCCAGGCCCGAGCCGATCGGGGCCCCTAAGGGCATGACCGCCGCCGCGCCGGCGTCCACCAACTTCTGGGCGTTGACCAGGTCGTCATTCGTATAGGGCAGAACGACAAAGCCTTCCTTCACCAGGACGCGGGTGGCCTCGAGCAGGCCTTCATTGTCGGGAAAGAGCGTCTTCTGATCTCCAATGACTTCGAGCTTGACCCAGTTCGACAGACCCACCTCGCGCGCCAGCCGAGCGGTGCGAATCGCTTCCTCGGCCGTGTAGCAGGCGGCCGTGTTGGGCAGGATGAAGATTTTTTCCCGATCGATATAGTCGATGAGCGACTCCTTAGAGCGGTCGCTCAGGTTCACTCGGCGGACGGCCACGGTCACGCAGTCAGCGCCCGAGAGTTCATGGCAGCGCTTCATCTGTTGGAAGCTGCGATATTTGCCCGTGCCGACAATCAGCCGCGACTGAAACTCCCGATCCGAGATTTTCAGACTCATGCTTCGATTCTATGCTTTTCGGCGGTCTCCAAGCAAAGCGCTGGGACGGAAGCTTTGTTCTCGTTAGACAGGCGTGGGGGCGGACGCGGATTCATCCATGCCGAGCGGCGTCATCTGGGGACCGCTCGCTCACGCTCGGCGTGCCGGGACAAGACTGGCGAAACTTGTGATCTGCCGGGAGGGCGCCACGGGAATTGCCCGTTTACCCACCTAGCCGACCGAGCGCCGGGCGAGGCAACTCGTCCCGGCGAAGTCTGGGAAGGCGAAGCTGTGAACCGGATTCGGCCTCGTTAGCAAGTCGAGAGCGGCCCACCTGCCGAGTAAGGGGAAGCCTGACACCGCCGGCGAAGCAACGAGCGGAAGCAGCCGCGCCGCGGAGGCGACCGGGGAGGGGAAACTGGGGGGGCCGGGTCGCGGTAGGGATGCCGGTCGCCTGACGCCCCCCCCGCACAGATCCGTACCTGGGCGTTGACTCATACGTCTCCTACCTTGGGTGGCTGGCGGCAAAGCGCACGCTCGGAAACGGGCGACGGCAGCGAGGTGGCAACGCTTCGCCCGCGGCGTCGCCACCGCCGGCGCATGACTCGAGGTCAGCGTAGTTCGCTAAACTTTCGCCGTGGGGCTCTTTCATCCCCTACTCCCGGCCGGTTTGTCCGGGCGCTTTGGGACAGTTCCTATTCGATGGCGGGGATGTTCATCGCCCAAAGAAGACGCTTGGCACACCGCGTTATCTTCAAGGTGGGAGGACCCCGCCGGCCGGCGTTGCGCTCGACGCTCTGGAACATGAAGGCCGGAGCTATACAGGAGGCTCGGGATCTCTGCATCCATCCCTTGACTCTCACCCATCACGGATGTGCCCGATTTTTCATTCCACCTGAGTCGGAGCACGAGCAAGGCCAACATTGGTACCGTAAGGCCGCGCAGGGCTACGCCAACGCGCAGTTCAACCTGGGCCTGGTGTATTAGGTGAGAGACACGGTTGCTGAAAAGATGAGCCGCGACCAAATTACGGATGCCCAACGGCTCGCCCGCGAGTGGAAGCCGCAGACGCGGGAAGAGCAAGCTCCTTGAGAGGGCCACGGGCCACCCATGCACTTTAATCGCCTCGGCAGCCTGTGGTTGACGCTCCTGCCTCCACTGTTGATACTTGGCTTGATCCTGCGTCTTGGGGTCGACGTACCTTTCGGGGACGAGTGGGACATGCCTGGCCAACTCTTCGAGCGGGCTGTCGAAGGAAGGCTAACGGTTGAAGATCTTTTCATCCAGGCGAACGAAAGCCGGGACGCCTTTCGGCGTCTTCTGCTTCTTGTGGTCGGACTCACATTGGGGTGGCATGTCACGATCTTTATGGTTCTGGGCTGGCTGTGCTTTGTACTGACATTCCTTGTTCTGTTGACGATGGTGCCGGGCTTTGCCGGACGAAGATCGTTCTTCTTCTTGCCGGTCACTTTGTTGCTTAGTGCGCTGCTGTTCTCCCCCGCACAATGGGAGAGCTGGCTTTTGGGCACCTTATCGCTGGGAGAATCGCTGCGCATACTTTGCATCGTGCTATGCCTGCGGGTACTAGCTACGAAGATGCACTTCGGTGTGAAGTGCGCTATTTGTGCAGTCCTGAGCTTTCTGTCTACATTCACGACCGCCGCGGGGATGGTGTGCTGGCTGTTGGCATGCCCCCTGTTCAGGTGGGGCATTAACGAGCGAGAACAACGGCCGCCTGGAGATGGGCGGAGAGTTTTGTGGTGGAGCGCGCTGTATCTAGTGGCGGCCGTGGCCACAATTGGGTTTTATTTTTGGGACTACTCGAGGCCCGCTCATCATCCACCGTACACCGTTGTTCCCGACAATCCGGCGTTAGGCCTGCGGTACTTTCTTGCCTGGCTGGGTTCTCCATTTAGTCAATACACCGCACAACGGCTTGTGTACGCGACGGTTCTTGGAACAGCGCTGTTTGGCCTGCTGCTCATCGCCCTGGCGGTCCTCGGGTGGAAGTGGCGTCAGCGTTGGGACGCAGCTCTCGCAAGTGCGGGCTATCCGTGGATCGCGCTCACACTGTATGGACTAATATTGGGTCTGGTGACGACTCTTGGTCGTGCCGGCTTCGGCGTCGAGCAAGCGCTTTCTTCGAGATATATATCTAACTCCCTATGGGTTACGATCGGAGTGATTGGGATTCTCTACACCGTGTGGGCCCACGGGCAAGGCGAACGGCGTGACGCGCCGAGTGGGAGCCTTGGGTTGGTCCTTGGGATCGTCTTGATCCTGACCGCCTTGGCGTGGTTTGAGGGCTATGGTGAGATGCAAGCAGCGGGTAGAAGGTCACGGCTGAATCTTCTGACACTGCGCCTCATCGATTTGGCGCCGCACAATCCTCTATTTGATCGCCTGCATCCGAATCCGCGCCGTGTTAGTAGGCGGGCGAGGTTTCTCATCGACCATCAGGTTCTGGAGGTCGACACGGTCGGTCACTGGGTTCAAGACAAGGTATCGGCGCCGGACGGCGGCGGCGGCTTTTTTAAGGTCGTCAAGCAGGAAGAGCAGGAAATTCAAGTGAGTGGTTGGGCAAGCCTGCCCGGCGAGGGAGTGCCGGCGGATTGGGTGCTTTTGTCGCGAGCAAGCAAGCAACATAAGGCTCAGGTGGTGGCGGGACTCATGCTGACACGGAAACGTCCAGACGTTGTGAGGGAGTTGGAGAATCCAAGGCTACTGATTTCGGGATTCCGGGAGATACTGCGGTATGAGGTTGCTGAAAGTGATGAGTTCAGAATGTTCGCCGTAGATGAGCGGAATCAGCGTTTGTATCAGCTTTCTGAACTGGACCGCTAAGGAGGATGATGGAGGTCCCGAAGACCCGTCGCTGGGAAACCGGAGAGATGGTACGGGCACGATCACTCCCCCCTCGCGCTGTCAGTTCGTCGCCCGCCAGATCCGCGGCCGTTTGTCCATCCCCTGACGGAGACGCTCGCCACGCGCGCTATCCTCAGGATGGGAGGAATCCAGCGACCGGCATTCGATCCCGCTCTCGTGTGCGTCCCATCGCCGGCCACGAATTGGCGCCCCGCCAGCCCGCATTTCTCGCCACCTGACGGTCAAAGCACGCGCTAGGCCGCCATTACCGCGTTGCGCTTGCTCGCCGTGCTCAACGTAGGGTTCAAGTACGCCCGCATTGTTCAAAGTTCAAAAAAGGCGCGCCGAGCGGCGCACGCCTTGTACGGACGGGCCTCTCCCGCGCTTAGCTTCGCCTCGCCACGCGGTGCGAAAGCGGGCTTGCCCGAGCTTGCCCCTATAAAGCGTCTGCGCGCCCGACTCCGGCCCTATGTTGAACGCAGCCCCCGAGAGACTGGTGTTACGAACCGGGCACGGGGCGGAGCAAAGGCCGTGGATCTCACAAGCGAGATCCGCGCTAGGGGGTTCATCCTTGGAAGGCATTGGTCTAGCTACTTTCCGGCGCAAAATACGCGTAGCGCTCGGGGCGGGGGCCTCGACAGCCGCGGTCGCTCGGCGCCATGAAATCCATCCCACGCTGTTGAGGAAGTGGCGTAAACAGCTGCGACAGGACCCTGAGCGAGCGTTCCGCGGCAACAGGAACGGCCGGGACGAAGAAGCTCGCAGTGGAGAGCTGGAGCGGATGGTCGGCCGGCTGACGATGGAGCATGAGCTGTTAAAAAAGGCCTTGGCGCGGCTCGAGGAACAACGCCCGCCGAGCGTCGCGCCTACAAGCAGAAGATGATCGCGTTGATCGAGCAGGAACCCACCACCGCGCTGTCGTGGGCGGCGATGGGTCCACCGCGCACCACCCACTATCGGCTGGACTCTTGACACTCCACCCCTCTGTTGGCTTCCAGCCCCGCCGTGCACTACCTTATTAGAAGGTGAAGAGGACGGCCTGCACGGATGGCCGCTGCGGGCGAGGAGTGCACTATGAGGAGTGCACCATGAAACAGGTTGCGGGGCGGGCCCTGGCGGCAATCGTCGTCGGAGCCGGAATCTTCTTCTCGCCGGCATTCGGCGCCTCCCCGTCGAACGACCCATTTACCCAAGAGCAGCGTGCTTATTGGGCCTTCCAAAAAGTCGTACGGCCCGCCGTTCCCGGCGCGGCGGGCGCATGCTCTAACCCCATCGACGCTTTCATTGCCGCGAAGCTCGAAGACAAAGGGCTGACGCCGGCCCCGCGCGCCGACAAGATCACGCTGATTCGCCGCGCTTCTTTTGACCTGATCGGCCTGCCGCCAACGCCCGACGAAGTGGAAGCGTTTCTCAACGACGACTCGCCCGAGGCCTTCGCCGGCGTTGTCGATCGGCTGTTGGAGTCGCCGCACTACGGCGAGCGCTGGGCGAGGCACTGGCTGGACCTGGCCCGCTACGCCGACAGTGAAGGCTTTAAGACCGACGAGACGCGTCCCAACGCTTGGCGCTACCGCGACTACGTCGTCGGGGCCTTCAACGACGACAAGCCGTTCGACCGCTGCGTCCGCGAGCAAATCGCCGGCGACGAACTATGGCCCGACGATACCTCGGCACGCATTGCAACGGCTTTCAACCGCCACTACCCGGACGAGACCAATCAGTGGAATCTTTGGCTCCGCCGGCAGGAAATTCTGCACGACATGACCGATACGGTGGGCGCCGTTTTTCTGGGCCTCACCTTCGGCTGCGCCAAGTGCCACGATCACAAGTTCGACCCCATCCTGCAGGCCGACTACTACCGCCTGCAGGCGTTTTTCGCTCATTCCGAGGCTAACGATAACATCTCGCTTTGGTCGGACTCGGAAACCACCCATTACAAGCGAAAGCTTGCGGTTTGGGAAGAGAAGACGGCCCAAATCCGCAAAGAGATCGAGGCGATCATCGGCCCCAAACGCAAGGAAATCCTCGATGACCGTTTTGCCCGCTTCTACCCGGCGATCCGCGAGCAGCTCAGCAAGCCACCGGAAGAACGAAGCCCTTACGAGCAGCAAATGTATTCCAAGTTCCGGTGGCAAATGCAGTTCCTCTCGCGGGATGGAAGCGTCGCCAAGGAGCTCGATGAGGATCAGCAAGAATGCTATCGGACACTAAAGAAGGAACTCGCGGAATTCGACGACCTTCATCCGGGAGAGCCGGCGGTCGGCGTCGGCATCCATGACCTTGGCAGAGAAGCGCCTCCGACGCACATACTCGGGGTGGGTAGTTACGCGGCCCCCAAGGAGGAAGTCCAGCCCGGCTTCCTCTCGATACTCGATCCCACCGCGGCGAAGTACGAACCGCCGGCGGACCTCGAGTCGACGGGGCGAAGAACGGCCCTGGCCCACTGGCTTGCCGGTCCGGAGAATCCCTTGACCGCTCGCGTGATGGTCAACCGGCTGTGGCATTTCCACTTCGGCCGCGGCATCGTTGCCACGCCGAGTGATTTCGGCGCGATGGGTGAGCGGCCGACGCATCCCGAGCTGCTCGACTGGATGGCCGACGAGTTTGTGCGCCGCGGCTGGAGCATCAAAGAGATGCATCGTGTGATGATGACCTCGGAGACCTACCAACAGAGTTCCGCTCACCGGGCGGAGGCAAAAGCGAGAGATCCCCTTAATCGCTTGCTCTGGAGATTTCGCCCGCAGCGATTGGAGGGAGAAGTGATTCGAGATTCGTCGCTGTTCGTAGCCGGCGCCTTAAACACAAAAGTCGGCGGACCGACCGTCTTCCCTCCCCTGCCACGTCCCATGCCCGAGCCCAGGGGCGGATGGCAGGTTTCCGAGGATGTCGCCGATCATCGTCGCCGCAGCATCTACATCTTCGTCCGGCGCAACGCGCGCTATCCGATGCTCGAGGTCTATGACATGCCCGATACGCACGAGACCTGCGCGCGTCGAGACGTGACCACGACCGCGCCCCAGGCGCTGAGTTACCTCAACAGCGACCAAGCGATGAACTGGGCGCAGTCCTTCGCGGGACGCTTGATCGAAGAGGCAGGCAGCGAGCGCGCCGCTCAGATTGACCTGGCCTACCGGGTCGCCTACTCACGCTCCCCGGACGACTGGGAGAAGGACTCGGCGCTGACGTGCCTCGATCGTCACACCAAGATCCTCACCGAACGTGAGGCGAAGGGCGAGAAACTGGCCTTGCCCGCCGTGATGGCTGAGAACATCAAGCCGACGGAAGCGGCCGTGCTGGTCGATTTTTGCCACTCGATTCTGAATTCGAACGAGTTTGTCTTTCGGTATTGATTGGTGGCGACAAGCACATTTGCTTGTCCGGAGAAAGCAGGGGCGCAGCGCGTTGCGCCCGGGGGACGCCCATAGGGATAACGAACACTATGCCCAACCAACAACCCCACGTCGTTCCTGTGCGCTCCCGGCGGGAATTCCTGGCCAAGGCCGGCAGTGGCCTGGGAGCCATCGCGCTGGGGCACCTGCTCAACCAATCGGGATTCATCCCCCAGGGTCTGGCCAAAGAAGCCGTTCGGAATCCGCTGGCCGCGAAGCCGCCGCATCACCCGCCGAAGGCGAAGTCCGTGATTTGGCTTTTCATGGAAGGCGGGCCGAGTCATGTCGACTTGTTTGATCCCAAACCGATGCTCGACAAGCTCGCCGGGCAGCCGATGCCGCCGTCATTTGATCGTCCCATCACGGCCATGGGTACGGCGGATAACACGCTCATGCCGAGCAAGCGCACGTGGAATCAGTTCGGCGAAAGCGGGTTGTGGGTGTCGGACTGGTATCCGCACACGGCCCAGCACGTCGACAAGCTGGCGGTTATTCGCTCTTGCGTCGCCGATGGACTCAACCATGTCGGCTCGGTGAGCCAGATGAATACGGGGTCCATTCTGGCGGGCCGTCCTTCGCTTGGAGCCTGGGTCACCTACGGGCTCGGCACGGCGAACGAGAGCCTGCCGGCGTTCGTCATTCTTACGGACTACAAGGGCGTCAACGGCGGCGCGAAAACGTGGAGTTCCGGTTTCCTACCGGCCACCTATCAGGGGACTCCCTTCCAACGCGAAGGCCCTCCGATACTGAACCTGGATCTCCCGGAAACCGTCGGCATGACGCAGCAGCGCAGCAAGCTGGACTTCCTGGCTTCGATCAATCGCCGCCACGCGGAAACCCGGCCCGAAGACGCGGACCTCGATGCCCGGATAGAATCCTACGAGCTGGCCTATCGGATGCAGTCGGCGGCTCCCGAGGCGGTCGACGTGGACAACGAATCCGCAGCGACCAAGAAGCTGTACGGGATGGACGAGGAAATTACCCGCAAGTTCGGTTCCAACTGTCTGCTGGCGCGCCGGCTCGTCGAGCGCGGCGTGCGTTTCGTTGAAGCCTACTGCGGCAGCGGTTGGGACGCTCACGAAGACATCGAAGACAACCACAGCAAGTGGTGCAAGGTTTCCGACAAGCCGATTGCCGGGCTGCTCGCTGATTTAGAGGCTCGCGGCCTGCTCGAGGAGACGCTCGTCGTTTGGGGCGGCGAGTTCGGGCGCACGCCGTTCAATGAAAAGGGCAAGGGCCGCGACCACAACCCGTGGGGCTTCACCATCTGGATGGCCGGCGCCGGTATCGAGCCCGGCCAAACCGTCGGCGCAACGGACGAGCTAGGCTTCAAGGCAGCCGACAAACCCTATCACGTCCACGACATCCACGCGACGATCTTGCATCTGCTCGGTCTCAACCATCTCGACCTGACCTACTTCCACAACGGCCGCGCCGAGCGCGCCACCGTCAACGCCGGCAAACTGATCGAGGAAGCGCTGGCGTAGGCCATCATTTCGCCAATACGGTTGCAAAAGTTGGCCGCCCGCGGACTCGATTAATCACGCCCGCCGCGGTGACCTCCGGTTGCCGTAAAGAGGGCTAGCCCGCATTTCTCACCACGACCGCGGTGGACGAGGCGAAAGGCCCGGCGGCCATGGATCGCGTCAAAGTTTGTGTACATCGCCCAGCGTACAGTATGTCGGCAAGCGGGCGCGATGAATCGCGCCCCTACATCCCTGAGGGCGGGCATTTGTTTCCATTCCCGGCGACCGCTGGTGAGAAAAGCGGGTTAAACGGTGTACGGGTTCGCAAAAAGGCGGGCCCGTGGACACGTGGGGACAGCACCTGCGATTCAGCAGTGAGAAGTACGCCATTCGGCTCCGAGGCAGCGACTGGTATCAGTCCTCGACTACGTGGCTTTCAAACACTTCGCGGAACGACATCCAACGCGGACGATCGAAATCTCCGGTGCGGTCAAAACACTGGGCCGCGGCATAGGCCATATAGAGGGCGTGGTGGGTGTTGTCATGAGCAAAGAGGCCCTGACGTCCGAACGTAAGCAGCCCATCGATCTCAGCCAGCCAGCCGTCCAGCTTCTGAAAATGATCTTCGTAACCGAGGGAATAAATGGGGTAAGCGAAGCGCAGCCGACGCGTGACCTTTTTGCGTATCCTGCTATCCGCGGGCAGCCCGGCCGCCGCCAGCGATTGGGCAACCACGTCCGCAAGCTCGTCGTCGCTCATTTTCCATTCCGCCGATCCGTCATGGCAGGGCAGCTCGGCGCACAACACAGTTCGCCCACGGGGCTCGGAGACGCCGCTGTAGTTCTTCGGTTCCGAAAGCCTGGAAATGGGTATTTCGGTCTCTGGAAAATAGTGGGCATCGTACTCGCTGCAACGATCCCGTTCAAGTACCAAATAGATCAAGATCAGCCCTCGGAACGACATCGCCGACGCCGCGCTCAGAACCTCGGCCGGGGCCGGGGGCGTCATGGCCCTTGCGGTGACGGTGATCGGGAGAGTCGACCAGACATGCTCGGAGGGTATCCGCCGTGTTTCACCCCGCTGTTCAAAGGTTACCGCTCGCACCGGACCCCCTTCGCATTCGATTCCCGTCACGCGGGCGCCAAAGATAAACTCCGCTCCCTCTTGCCTGGCTGCTTCAAACAAACACTCGGAGATTTGCCCGTAACCGCGTCGGGGATAGAAAAACCGCCCGGCGCCGGGCTTCCCCAGTCCGGGCAGAGCCGCGGATATCTTGGCGAGCATCTTGGCCGGTGAATTCGCCGCAACACGCCGGCGAGCCTGGGCCGCCGAGAGCTGATCCGGCTCGAGCCCCCAAATCTTACGAGCGTAGGGGAAATAAAACTCCCGGCAAATCGTCGGCCCCAACCCCCGCTCGAGGACGGAAGCGAAGGTTTCCGGCCGATCCGAATCGCGAGGAAACAGTTTCCTCAGCGTGTCCCAGCCGGCGCCGAGAGCGAAACCGGGTGGAAGCTTCGTGAGCAGGTCTGTAGGCTTCAGAGGAAAGTGAATCCAGCGGCCCTGGAGCCGGATCCGTCCGTGCCGAGGACGGTCACGCAGATCCTCGCCCAGCAAGTCGCGAAGGTCGGCGAGGATTTCCGGATCACAGGCGGGATGCAGGCGGTGGCTGCCGTAGTCGACGCGAACTCCGTCGATCTCGAAACTGCCGGCGTTGCCCCCGACGGCGTCGCGCTGCTCGAGCACCGTCACCCGCGCCAAACCCTTGCGGGTGAGCTGGTAGGCGGCGCCCACGCCGGCGGGTCCCGCGCCGAGAATGATGACTTGTGGCAGGTCTTTCGGCAAATCAGATTACTCGATTAACTCCAAAAGACCCTCGACGACGTGGCCCATCTGGTCATCGGGGATTCGAGCGGCGCGCTTGCCCAGACGCGCAACGGAGATGGTTCGAATCTGTGAGATCTTGATCCACGACTCCTTCGGAAGACTTCCCTGAGGCAACTCCAGCGTCAGCGGGTAGCCGGCTCGCGGGGCACGGCTGGTGATCGCCATCACAATGACGGTACCCGATTTGCGATTGAACAGCTCGTGACTCAACACCAATACCGGACGACGTCCGGCCTGTTCTCTACCCCGAACCGGGTTCGGATCAGCCCAAACTATGTCACCTCTCAATAGGTGGGCCAAGAGGAGTCCCCCAGTCCTTCTTCCGCAAGTTGCTGCTCTTCTTTCGGGTCGAGTTTCCCCATCTCGCGGGCAAGACGAAGTCGCTTTTCCCGCTCCACAAGCCGATCCACCGCGGTTTGGATGATTCGACTACGACTGGGGTATCTGCCCCGCCGGACCCAGCGGTCAATTTCCGCGAGGGTCATCTCGTCGAGGGTCACGGCGATCTTTCGGACCATGTTACCTCCGGTATGACAAATTATACCACTGGCCCGCGGACCTATCGCGTACTTCAACCGTCGGCTGGTGAGAAAGCGGGCCAGGAAGCTCCCTGCCTAGAAAATCATCTCGCCGCGCGAAATCGAGGGAGCCACTCAGCGGCGTTTGAAACCTACTTCCTCGCCCGTAAGTCATAACACAGCAAGCGTGGCTGCGAGCTGTCGAATACCCCACGCGAGTTTTGGCAGACGTAGAGCAGACCGCGACTGAGGACAGGAGCAGCCCACGTTTGGCGGGCCAGAAACAGCTTGGCGCGCGAGATTTCCCGGTAACCCTGGGGGGAGAGATCAAGCCACAGCAGATGGCCGTGCTCGCCGAGCGCCAGGAAGCGGCCGTCAGCCCAAAGCAGCGATCCGCGCAGTGTACTGGCGAGCATCCGGCGGGTCTCCGCGCCGACGCTTTCCGCCTCTTCCCATTCGGGCGTTTCCTTCCAGACGACTTTCCCATCTTCAAGCCTTAGACAAACCAACCGGGCGTCGGGTTCGTTGCGTCCGTGGAAACCGTAGAGATAGCCGTCGCGATGCACCGGCGTGTTCCAGTGCAGGTTGAATTCCTTGGTGGTCCAGGCCAGGGAGTGGCCGCCGCCGGGGAGCAGATTCAGCAGCGCTCCTCCGGTGCGGTAGGAAGCCGATACGAACACCTGGTCGCCAATGATGACCGGAGACGAGGCGTTCACCGACTCGAAACTGCGACTGCGCCAGGGAAACGAAAAATCCACCCTCCCCGTCGAGGGATCGATGGACAGCAAGCCCCCGGTGGGCGGTCGGCTCTCGCCGCCGGCGAACACAAACACGCGCCGCTTCCCGCGCACTCTCGCCGGTACCGGTGAAGCGTAACTCGACCCCCACTCGTCACCTGCGCCCCACACCATCTTTCCGCTTGCTTTCTCGAACGCCGCTACGGTCGGCCCGCCCGGAGCGCCGAGGTTGATGATTAGGCGGCTGCCTTCGATCAAAGGCGTGGCGGCCGTGCCGAAAAAATCCTGGGGTACTTTGAACTCGCGTGCGAGGTCGCGTTTCCACACGAGTTGTCCGGTCTCAAGATTGAGGCAGTGTAGCTTGCCCTCGGCGCCGTGGGTGTAAACGTAGTCGCCGTCGATCACCGGGCTGGCCCGAGGGCCGCTGCTATAGCCGTAGCGGTCCCGGTAATTCGTGGGGTAGGAAAACTTCCAGTAGCGCTCGCCGGTCTCCGGGTGCAGGCACTCCACCCGCTCTTCGTTAGCGACACGATGAAGGTAGACAAGCCGGTCGCCCGCCACGGCCGGCGAACTATAGCCCTCCCCCGTTTTCATCTCCCAGACAAGCTTTGGGCCCTCCGCGGGAAACTTCCGCAGCAGCTTCGTCTCGGTCGAGAGGGCGTTGTGCGTCGGCCCGAGAAACGACGTCCAATCGTGGGTAACGGCATCGGGCGGCAACGGCTTCGGCCTTGCGTGAAACGTGACGTCCGGGTTAGGCCGCAGGGGAGGGGGATCCAGCGGCGAGAGTTGCTCGACGACGGGCGGAGCGGGATCCCGAAACGTTCGCTTACTAGCGACCGCTTCCTCGGCGCCGGGCGTGGGTGTGCCACAAGCGATGAGGACCAGTAAACCGACGCCTACGAAGCGGAAAGAAACCTTACCCCCCCAATGCAGCTCCAGCAACATCACACCAGTTCACCGTTTTGGTGGATCACGGCGCCCGGGCTGGTCCCTTCAGGCCCAAGCGGTGTTTCTGCGGTGTTTCTAAAGATACCGCGCGGGTTTCAGAAGCGCCTTGCCTTCCGTCGCCGCTAGGACCAATGCTCTTCACTTAGCGTTTTTGCCCATCCGGAAGCCGGTCGGAGGAATCTGTTGTCGAGATCGTTGAGCGCGGCGCCTCCCGCGTTTTTCCCGCGCCCCTGCCGGGGCTTTGCCGAATCCGCCATTTCACCCACGCCCCTCCGGGGTTCGACCGGCCTTAACTAACGAGTGTTGGGCTAGGACGGGCTAGCCCGCATTTCTCACCGGCTGACGGTCGAAGGACACGATCAGGCCGCCAAACTTTCCGTAAGTGTCTGGAAAACAAGGCTTTATGAGGAATTGGGTTTGTTTGGTAATTCTATTGCTCGGTAGCTGCGCACGGACGCGGACGCTGGAACAGCGCCAGGTCCGCGCTACAACCGCGGCAAAGCTACTCTTGTACCCGGCTGGTCCGATCCGTCGGATTTTATGGGTCCGACCGTCCCGTCGTACTGGAAACCAACTGTAAACCATTGATTCCCTTTGGGTTCGACGAAATTGGGTTTGTTTGGTAATTTTGTTGCCTCGTTGGTTTGTGGCTTCCGACGGCCCGTGCTCGAAGGGGCCCCGAATGCTTCGCGTGTACTCAATTACATTGTACCTTGCCAATCCAAGGAGGACTTGGCGCCAATGGGGCTAAGATTATTTTAATGAGACACTTAGGCTGCGTGACATCCAGCCCGCATTTCTCAAGACAAAACGAATGGGCGGACACGGCGGTCCGCCCCTACAAACAAAGTCCCTTCAACGCCGGTCGTCCGAACGCTCGTGAGAAAAGCGTCCTAGCTACTTTCCGGCGCAAAAAGGAGAAACTGCGTGGCGCCTGGGTACAGTCAGCCAATTTCGCGTCCGGATGCACCCGTAAGTTGTTGATTCTTTGAAGGCGCGAAATTGGTGACAGTCCCCGCCCCGAGCGGTACTCGTATTTTGCGCCGGAAAGTAGCTAGGACAGCCGACGCTTCTGCTATTACAGTCTACTGCGCGATGATCTTTCGCGCCCGACTGCTTACCCGAAGAGAAGAGGGCAGGCCGAGCAGACTCGAGGCAACCAGATCGAAGGGATAGGAGACGTCCAGTTGAACGATGCTTCCTCGCTCACGGTCCTCAGACGTCCATGTGGGGTCGACGGTGAGCTTTTCGGCATCGAGGCCGATCGACGCCGACTCGACGACACCTGTGATCCCGGTTATCGTGGCGGCGTCTCCCCGGACTTGGGCGTAGCGCACGCCTTCCCGCGCGGCGTGTGCGACGGTTACGTAGAGCCACACTCCTCGCCCGAGTTCCATCGTCGCTACGACCAGGACGATAAACAGTAAGAACACAAGGGAGAACTCGACGAGGGTGCTGCCCCTCTCACTCACTGCTCGCCGCCGCGAACGCCGATGGGCCGCCATGAGTCCTCGGAAGCCGGGCGCGGTTCCAGCCGCCACTGAACCGTTTAGGGGGATAGATATCTTCATTATGTTTAGCTCTATTGCACGCGGTAGTAAGCCAGACGGCTGATATTGACGGTCGACGGGATACCCGGGAGCGGCACGATCGGAGCGAAACTCTGCTCTACCCGGGTGCGGACGAACAGCCGGGGGAACCCGTAGGCCGGGCATGCGTTTTGATCCAGGCAGTCCACCGCCGCGGAATCGGTAGGTCCGTCGGCGGGATTGCTGGGACAGTCACAGTAGTGGTCCGCCGTCGAGGAGACTGAGCCTACGTGATCGATGCTGGCCGTGTCGTCGTCGGCCACTGCTTCCATACCGGAAGACATCACGGAGGTCACGGTCCTTTGCGCTCCAAAAAAAGCGCCCGTAGCCGCTGCATCCTGAACGATTAGGCCCGAGTAGAACAAGCGGCCGAAATCGGTGGCTCCGAAGGCGATGAGAAGCAGTAGCGGAACGGCAATACCGAACTCCACGGCGGCGCTGCCCCGGGCAAAGTCTTTCCGGCGGTCTGTTGGGGCGGCGTTATGCATCCTCAACCTCCTGGTATTCCACGCCATCTATCGGCGCGCCTGTACTTCGTCCACCGCGGACGGGGACCCTCATCACGAAATCCTAGTTCAGCAGCGTCACCTTAGTAATCGCCGGGACATCGGTGGCGGTTGCACCGCTCATGGTTAGGTTGGAGTCGCCGCCGATATCGACCGTTTGAGCAATGACCATCCCAAACGGGGTGGCTCCGATCGTAGTTCCCTCGAGCATCACGCTTTGCGAGGGAAAGTAGATGGCTCCTCGAAAATTGAAGACGGCATCTCCCACGCCGAGCATGTTATTGAGGTCGCCGGAGTCCGGGTTGCTATAAAACAGAATCCCCTTGTAGGGGCCGCTCGTCGGAGCCTCGAAAGTCACCGTGGACGAGCCTCCGATCGTTATACCGAACTTGGTACTGGCGTTGTAGAACGTGACCCCGAACCCTTCGACGGTGACGTCGCTGACGATGTCCATGCCCTGTCGTAGGACATAGATCCCCGACTGAAAGGTTTTCGTGATCGGAGATCCGGCCACCGTGAGCTTCTTGTTGAAGATGCACTGTCCGCCCGGACACACGTACTCCTTGGTGGCTGGGTTGTATGACGCCATGGGCCAGCCGGTGTAATCGGGAGGTTCGAGGAAAGCGAGTGGGTCCAGCATGGGCGGCGCCTGCTCCTGGGGCGCCGGGCTGATGGAGCCGCTCCCTCCGTTGTCCGAGTAATAGCCCGCCACACCGCTGAAGGTTGAGCTGACCACGGCTCCCCCGTCTCGCTGGAGGCCATTGCCGGCCTGTGAGTTCGACAGCAGTCCGCACCCCGCATCGACGACGGCGTTGCCGTGAAATTTGAGAGCGGCAGCGGCCGTCGGGTTCAGCGCCAGAATGCAGGCGTCAATATAGGGCGCCAGACCCGCCGTCCCTCGGGCCCGCACGGTCACCGGACCGGCGTTCAGGACTTGTATCAGCGTCGTTGGGACCCTACGGGCGATGGTCACCTCCACCGCGCGGTTCGCCAGCCCCGTGGGACCGTTTACAAGATTGACGGTGATGGACGAGTCGCCGTCGGTGTATCCGTTGAGGCCCGTATCGTTGACGGCGGCAGGGCGCACATCGGCCCCCAGGTCGGTATTTCCGCGGTACAACTCGTGAGCGCCCGCCAACGCGCCCGCGTCGGCGGCGTTCTGCATCCGTCTTTTCTCGAAGTACATGCGGCCGCCATCCAGAACAAGCCCGCCCATCGCCAGCAAAACAACGAGCAGCACGGAAACTAGGGGCAGCATCTGTCCGCGACGGCGGCCCATCTTGCGGCGCTGGGGACCGCCGCACTGCACGCCTCTACCCACTTTGCCCGAATCGATTCGTACCACGTGCTCCCTTCAGGGCTGTGCGCCCTCAGTTCTTGTCCACGCTAGGACCCCTAACTCTGCTGACTACCGGAAAGAGGGCGCCGCTTTATCGTGGAGCTCGGCTACGAGCAACTTATCGGCCAGATGGAGCAGGTGCCAGCAACTTTTCTCACCACGATCTCGGAAGGGGCTGAGGAGCAGGGGGAGAGGCGGAGAACTGGGATGAGTGGTCCGAAGCGGCTGCCGGGGCTTCCCACCTGTAACGTGGCGAAGCAGGTTTGGGTCCCAGAAAAATCAATATCGATAAAGCCAACGCGCCTTTTCGACGACCTTCTCCGCATTCGGCAGGAAGGCTTTCTCCAAGGGTGGGCTATAGGGGACCGGCGTATCGGGAGGGGCGATGCGGACGAGGGGTCCGTCGAGGTGTGCGAAGGCGTGCTCGCCGATGATGCCGGCCAGCTCGCCGCCCAATCCACCGGTCAGCGTATCCTCGTGCAGCAGAATCACTTTGCCGGTTTTCTTCGCCGTTGCCAAGACAGCCTGGCGATCGAGCGGCATCAGCGTTCTGAGGTCGACGACTTCGGTGTCGATGTCTTCCCGGGCGAGCGTTTCGGCCGCCTCCAGCGCTACGTGAACCATCGCACCGTAGGTGATCACGCTCAGGTCTCGGCCCGATCGGCGGACGGCCGCCTTGCTGAGCGGGACGGTGTAGTCGTCGGCGGGGACATCTCCCTTAATACTGCGATACAAGTGCTTGTGCTCCAGAAAGATGACCGGGTCGTTGTCGCGGATCGCCGACTTCAGCAATCCCTTAGCGTCGTAGGCTGTGGAGGGTTCAACGACCTTTAGGCCCGGCGTGTGTACGTAGGGCATTTCCGGGTTTTGGGAGTGAAAAGGGCCGCCGCTAAAGCCGCCTCCCGTGGGGGCGCGAACGACGAGAGGAACGTTCCCTCCCCAGCGGTAGCGGCACTTGGCGGCAAAGTTCGTGATTTGGTCGAACGCGCAGGCCATGAAATCCGAGAATTGCATTTCGACGACCGGCCGCAAGCCGTTGATGGCCGCCCCTGTGCCGGCCCCCACGATGGCCGCCTCCGACAGCGGTGTGTCGATGACTCGCCGTTCGCCGAAGCGCTCCAGAAAACCCTTCGTTACCTTGAAGGCGCCGCCGTGAACGGCGATATCCTCGCCCATCACGAAGACGGACTCGTCACGCTCCATTTCCTCCCAAAGGCCCTGGCGAATCGCTTCCAGGTAAGTCATCTCAGCCATAGTTTTTCCGGGCTTCACCGGTCGAACGCCAACCGGGGCTAGATCTTCTCGTAGACGTTCTGTTCCACCGTGGCGGGATCGGGGTAGGGCTGCTTCAGCCCCCACTCGACAGCGTCGTCAATCTCGGCCACAACTCGCCTTCCGACTTGCTTGAAATCCTGCTCGGTCGACCAGCCTCTTTCCACCATATATTTCTGGAGTTTGAGGATGGGGTCCCGCCGGGACCATTGTTCACGCAGTTCTTGGGGCACGTAGTCGGCGGAGTCGTGGGCGGAGTGTCCGCTGACGCGGAAAGTCTTACACTCGATCATGTAGGGACCGTGACCCGCTCTCGCGTAGGCAGCGGCCCGCTTAGCGGCTTTGTAGACGGCGATCACATCGTTTCCGTCCACGATCTCGGCCGGAATGTTGTAACCGGCCGCGCGGTCGGCTACGTTCTCGATGGCCATCTGTAGCTCGAGCGGGGTGGAGTAAGCATAGAGGTTGTTGTTGCACAAGTAGACGATGGGGAGTTTTTGCACGGATGCGAAGTTGACTCCCTCGTGCCAATCTCCTCGGCTCGTGGCACCCTCGCCCCAGTAGTTGAAGACGACATGCGGCTCACGACGGTACTTGATCGACAGCGCAATGCCGCCGGCGACCGGTACGTTAGAGGCAATACTGCTGATGATCGTAAGGATCTTGCGCTTGTGACAGCCGATGTGCATATTGCCGTCGCGTCCGTTAGTGGGGCTGCCCAGCCGACCGAGATATTGGGCCAGCATTTCCCGCGGCGTGATGCCGCGGATCAGGAACGCGGCCAGGTCGCGGTGAGACGGGCAGAAGTAGTCGTCCGGCTCGGCGACCATGGCGCTTCCGGCCGGTATGGCTTCTTGCCCTCGACCGGTATAACAGCCGCCTGCAATCTTCCCTTGGCGATAAAGTTTGAGCTCGATGCGGTCTTCGAGTTCCCGCATCAGCACCATGTAGTAGAGGAGTTTGCCGCAGAGGTCCGGCGTGACGTCCGCCGGCGCCGAGACCGTCGCCGTAGCACTCATAGCACCTATGAGACGATAGCGGAACTGAAACACATTTTCAACCACCACCGAGAGGTTGTGCAGGGGACATACGACTTGGCACTAGTACTTCAATTGCGGTTTCGTGGCTACTTCCGTCCTCGAGCTCGACCGCGGCCGGCGTAGAGTGAGTGCTAATCTGATTTCAGTCCCTCGAAACACGGGAATAGCCGGAATGCGCGAAGAAACCGTTGACGAGGCCCGGCGGCGGCCAAGGCCTTCCGCTAAGAAACACGAGGATGATCCTAGCCTCCATTGCCCCTGCTGCTCGAGCCGTTTGCGTGAGCTCGAGTGCAAGTTGATTTGTGCTCGTTGCGGCTATTACATGAGCTGTTCCGACCCCGACTGAGCGTGTGACGGATCGAGCCTTTCTTCTTCCCCGGCGTCTATCTCCATGCGAAGCAGCGCCGCGCTGAAGGTCTTGCCTTGGGCGTCGGTTCGCAGAGACAGGCTTCCTCCCCCGCCGAGGGCCTGGTGGAGTAGGAAGTTCAGCGCTTCCAGGTTGGGCAACTCATAGCGCTCCACGCGGCCCCGGCACAGCGCGCCGAAGTGCGCCTTGACGCGGTCCACCGCCACTTCACGGACGAGCAGCGGGTAGAAACGGGGCTCGCGGGCGATCAGGCCGATGTTGACGGTGTCGCCCTTATCGCCCGAGCGGGCGTGGGCGATATCGATGAGGCGAATCCGCATGGGGTGCGACTCTCTGGTAGGACAGCAACGGTCGAAACGGGTTGTGTGACCGGCTGCATCCGCCTTGACGGGAGCAGTTTGGCCCTTCGGAGACGTTCGTTCAACGCCGGGCTAGCTTGATTCGTCCAGCTTGAGCGCCAGCGAGTTGATGCAGTAACGCAGCCCGGTCGGCGCCGGGCCATCTTCGAATACGTGGCCGAGGTGGGCGTCACAGGCGCTGCACAGCACCTCGGTCCGGCGCATGCCGTAGCTCCCTTCCGACTCCGTCATGATGTGGTCGGCGGCGGTCGGTGCGGTGAAGCTTGGCCAGCCGGTGCCGGAATCGAATTTCGTCTGGGAGTGAAACAGCTCGTTGCCGCAGCAGACACAACGGTAGACGCCGGGCAGCTTACAGTCGTGATATTCCCCGGAAAAGGGCGGCTCGGTTCCCTTATGTCGAGTTACCTCAAACTGCTCGGGGGTGAGATCACGGCTCCACTCCCGCGCGGATTTCTCGACCTTGTCTTTCATCTCCGGCTGCTCTCCATGGCGGCGGCTTGCGGCACACCGGAAAATCGGGTACAGCCAGCCAATTCGCTTCAGGCTAAGTGCTTTTTTCTAGGGCCATGGCGGGGGGACGAATTGGTGGCAGTCCCCATTTTTCGCTCCTGCACGACTTTTGCCACGGGCTGCTACCGAACAAGCTTGCCATGACTCCTCCCCTAGGGGGCGCAACATCCGCGCGACACTCTACCATAACATTAAGAAAGATGAGAAGGATCACTCTGTCCCTGACCGCGGCCGCTGTGAGTCTCGCGGCTGTTCCCCAGGCGCTGGGGGCCCAAGAATCCGTTGCCGGGCTTCTCAACGAAGCGCAGGCCGCCTACAAGCGCGGCAACGAGCGTCGCGCGCGCTCACTGGCCGATCAGGCTATCAAGCTGGACCCTCAACAAGCCACCGGCTACCTGCTGCGAGGGGCGATTTACGAGAGGTCCCAGGAGCACGCCTTGGCGTTGGCCGATTACGATGAGGCGATTCGGCTCCGTCCGGAACAAGCTCCCGCTTACAACCGTCGCGGCGGCGTGCGCTTCAAGCTGGATCGCATCGAGGATTCCCTTCGAGACTTCGACAAGGCGATCGAGCTTGACCCCCGCCAGGAACCGCATCATTGGCAGCGGGGAATCTCCTACTACTATGCCGGGCTGTACGAGAAAGGCCGCCGGCAGTTTGCATCCCACCAAACGGTCAACCCTGATGACGTTGAAAACGCCGTCTGGCACTATCTTTGCGTGGCGCGCCTCGGCGGCGCCCGAGAAGCGCGGGGATCGATCCTGCGAATCGACGGGGACAGCCGGGTTCCGATGATGCAGATCTACCGGCTGTTCCGCGGCGACGGGACCATCGCCGGAGTACTGGAAGCTGCGCGCGCCGGCTCGCCATCGCCACAGATCCTCAACCAGCAACTCTTCTACGCTCACCTCTACATCGGGCTTTATCACGAAGCCAACGGAAAGGCCAAAGCCGCGCGAAAGAACATCGTTCAAGCGGTTGACCACCAAGTTGGCCATTACATGTGGCATGTGGCTCGCGTACACGCGCAACGACCGCGGGGGGACAATTCTCGGCCATGATGTCAGCGAAGAAGCAAGAAACCAGGGCTAGGCCGGGGACTCACCAGCGGGAAGGGTTGGCTTTCCCTTCTTCCCCGCCCGCCGCCGGCCGGGGGTGAGCGACGGACGGCTAGCGGACTCGGTGTCGCCACGAATGGCGACGCGGCACGCAACAACCGGACAGATTCGCGCCGACCGAGCGCGGGCCCGCGGGCTTACGACCGCCAACCGCGGACTTCCGTCCGCGGCTCTGTTCGCAAGTGAAAAACGCCACTACACAGCGGCAGATGAATGACGAAACCGGCCCCGTCAGGGGCCGTAACAATCTCAGCCCACGGCTCTAGTTCCGAACCGAGCAGAGGCGCCCGCCCTTTGGTAGAGAAGACAACGTGAACCAGCAAATCAGCCAGGCTGTGGAGCATGCTGTTTCGCCCTTCCAGGGCTCGCTCACAGGGGTTCCGCCGCCCACGGCTGAAGCCGTGGGCTTTTACATTGTGTAGCCCCCTTCGGGGGCAAGAGGAAACCGGCCCAACCGGCCCCGTCAGGGGCCGCAACAATCTTTTCCCGCGGCTTCAGCCGTGGGAAAAACGAGCAGTTCAGGGACCGCCCGCCCTTTGGTAGAGACGACACCCATCCCGCCTTGGCCGAGCTTTTCGAGGATCTTGTAGTGAGCAATGGTCTGGCCGATCATAGCTGACGTGGCGCACGCTTTCAGCGTGCTGTGTCGGGCTTTCCAGCCCGACATTCCCGAATCTATAGTGGACTCATCTCCAGAACCGTCCGCTACCTCCTGAGCTTTGGACCGGCAGATTGCCCGTCGCTACTTCGCCGAGTTCGTCGGTGATCCTTAGACCACGTCCTCTACATCCTACATGCTCGCTGCCAACGCCCCGTCACTCGCGGATCAAAGGCGGCACTCCGAGCGGCCCTACTTAAGCCAGGATTTCCGATTTGGCTCCTCTGACGGCACGAGTCTACACCCTCACCCGGCGAAGCGGAACCATTTCTCCACCCGAAAGAGGCGGCGGCTGAGGCGGAACCGATCGAGCCCCCTTCTTGCCCCTCATGGGGGCTGATCCGTCGCTGCGAAGTCAATTTCGCAGACACCCCTCCGAGCTTCCGTCCTCAGTACACAGATTTCGCATTCGCCAAGTGCGGTGCTACCCGCCCGGCACAGGCAGCGCCCAGATCTTCCGCAGCATGTCGCCAAACAGCCGCCGGTTCAGATGTCCCTCCGCGAACAAGAGCCAGTCATACCGCGCGTGTTTAATTAGCCGTCCGCCCGTCTTCATCAGCCGGTGCTGCAAGCTCGTCAGCGACCAGTTCTTGATTCGCTGCGGCAGCCCGAGCCGCCGCCAGAGATTGCCCAGGTTGTAGGCCAGCACGCTTCACTGCAAGCGCACCTCGTTCGCCCGGAAGCGATGGCACGACAGCCGCGTCCAGTGCGTCGCTTGCTTACCTTCTTTGATCCACTGCTCCGCCGTGCCGCGCTGGTTGTAGAAACGCACCACCGACCGGCTTGGCAAGCTCATGTTCGTCACGATAAAACCGACGCGCGCGAACAGCTCGCCCTGGTGGTGCTCGACCTTGGCGACAACTCGTCTCGGCTTCTTCCAGCTCTCCGCCTGATAGCGAAAGCTCTTGTAGCGCACTAGCGGCTTGCGGCCGGGCCTCCCCGGCGGACGAAACAGGATGTCTTCGATCTCTAACTCCAAGCTCCTGTTGGCCGGAATGCGGATGGCGTAGTCCGCGCCGCGCTCCTCCAGTGCTTCGTAGATCTCGGGCTTGGCGAAGGCGGCATCGGCGCGAAAGGTGACCTGTTTGCCTTCGGCCAGTTGGCGCTCGATCTCCGGCAACAATAGCTCATCCCAGTCCTCGGCGCTGTGCACGTTGCCGGGACGCAGCTTGGCAGCGAGGCAATCACCATGACCGTTGAACAAAAGCAACGGGTGGTAGCAGACCGACTCGAAGTGTCCGTTGTAGGCGCTGCCTTCCTGTTGGCCATGGACCGGACTCTCGGTGGAGTCCATGTCCAGAACGACCCGCGCGGAGTCGTCGAACGCCTCCGCTTGCCCGACCAGCTCTCGGTTCAGCGCCATCAGCCCCAGCAGGTTCTCTTCGCTCGCCAGCATCTCCGTCTCGAAGCCGTGCAGCGTCGAGGTCAAGGCCGCACCGCGATCCCAGATCTTCTGCGAGCCGATCAAGCGAAACGTCGGGTCAGCCGCCACGCGGACGGCGTCGTTGACGTCCTCGTAGCCTGCCAAGCGGCTGTAGATCGACTGCCGCAACAGATCAGCGAGCGTGAACTGCTTGTTTGTGCCGTGCCGGGAGTCGCTGAGATGCTCGTCAATCAGTTCTCCGAGACCGAGCCGTTCGTCCAGTTCGCGAACCAAAATCAGGCCACCGTCGGCAGTGACGTGCGATCCCTGGAAATCGACTTTGAGAAGTCCATTGAAAGTTAGCTGGAATGGCTTGGTTTGTTTTTCACCCATTGGGTGTTGGCCTCCATGGCGTCCTCATCGGGCTCTAGCCCCTATGAATAAAGACGCTGAAGGCCGCTGGAAGGTCGGGAGGCCTGAATCAAATTGGAAATGCGGGCTTAATCGGTGCGGGAGGGGGAAAACTTCCGAAGCAGCTCAACCTGTTCGAGGGCGGGACCGAGACAGGCGGGTTCCACACCAGCTGCTCAGATCCCATTGGGCCAGGCACAACTAGTGGCAACTTCCTGGTGGAGGAGGCCATAAGCAAGGATGGCGGTCTGGTTTGCGCGGAGTGACGGTCATCAGCCTCGCACCGGTTCTGTAGTTGAAACAAAGTTCGATTATTACAGACGACTCAGGTAGTGCGCTATTTTTAGCGCACTACCACGGTGTCGATCTCTGCAAAGACTTCGGGCTGGCGGAAGAAGAAGCGCACGAACTGCTCGGACTGGTCGCGGACTTACGCTGGCCCGCTGCAGCCTGTGCATCCGGGTTGATGGTTGCAGAACTCATCTCGCGGCGACGGTCTATCGCCGCCGCCAACTTGTGCCGCGGTTATGAACTCCTCGAAGCTGAGATTCGGAAAATGAGGGTACCGGGCACGCACGGTATCGACGTCGACCCACGGCGGCAGATCCCGTTTCCACCAGGCGAACTCGTACTGTGACACGTAGCGCTCGAAGGGGTTCCTCACCGCTGCCAGGATCGGAATGCCCCGGTGTGAGGCCGGGATCTCTCGGCAGGTCCCGTGTTTGTTGATCTCGGCGATCGGTGCACTGGGGTCCGTTGGATCGAGTGGGTCACCGAGCAGTCGGTAAAGCACCCGGGTGACGAAGGTCCCGCCCGTCTTCGGCTGATGGATGAACACAAAACGCTGCGTTAGAATCATCTGTGTTCTCGAGCCGAGCCAGAGGAGAGGCGGGACCTGGATGAGTTGTCGTCCTCCGGTGAATCCGTCTCAACGCCCCAGCTATACTTAGCTATGAGAGCAAAGGGGCCCAATCTCGTTTTCAGCTCTGTAGGAGATCGCTCTCGGCACCAACTCTGGATTGATGGGACCAGCCGGAATTTCGATCTGTTCCTATACTCCTACGGGACCGAAGGCGCTGATTTCAGCGCCGATGCCGAGTTCTTCTTGCAGCGGGCAGGCACCAAGACGGAGAACTTCTGTCACTTCTTCCGCAGCCAAACCGATCGGATCGCCAACTACGAAAACGTCTTCATCGTCGACGACGACATTGTTATCGAAACCGCCTCGCTGAATCGAATGTTCGACCTATTCGATGACTACAGGCTGTGGTTGGCTCAGCCGGCGTATACCCCCGACAGCTGGATTTCGTGGCCGATCACGCAGCAGGATCCCTCGACCGTCCTCCGTTTCACCAACTTCGTTGAAGTGGGCGTGATGCTCTTCCGAGGTGCCTTGCTCAACAGGGTCATCGGCGCGATGGCCAGGTCGAGGTCCGGGTGGGGGCTCGATATGGTCCTAAGCCACCTTCTCGGCGATCCCACCGACAGGATCGCGATCCTCGACTCAGTGCCCTGCACACATCCCTCACGTGCCGATTCGGAGATGGACCGGGTCATGAGCCGGGAGGAGATGGAGGCCGAAGGACGCCAGCTCCTCGACGAGTATCGCCGTGGAGACTGGCTCCAGCCGGTCATCTATGGGTCGATTCCCATCGAGGGCGAGGGCGGGCGCGATGCAAGGCCCGTTCCGGGCGAGGGCACCACCGGCGGATCGGGTCGGGGGTCGAAAACGGCCCAGTCAGGGTAAATGAAGCCGATCCGCTTATTCTGGTGGCAGCACCACCACGACCCAACGATTCGTAACTTCGGCGACTGGCTGAGCCCACTCATCGTCGAGCTCGTTAGTGGGCGGCCAGTGGTCCACGCATCCCCGGACGAGTGCGAACTGGTGGCCATCGGCAGCCTCGTCGACGTGGTCCTCGAGTCACAACGAAGCGATCCCGTTCAGCTCTGGGGAACCGGGTTCATTCGTGAGGGGCCATCGACGGGCGACCGGCGCATCCATACCGCAGCGCTGAGAGGGCCCCTGACTGCCGGACGCTTCGAGCACGCGCAAGACGTGCCACTGGGAGACCCGGGGCTCCTTTGCCATCATCTCCTCGACCGCCTCCCGCCGAAGAAGTACGCACTGGGCATAGTCTCCCATTACGTCGATCTCGCGCTGCCCCTGATCGAGGAGTATAGGCGCCAAGGCCATTACCCGATTCTGAGCACGATCATGCCCCTGCGCGAGTTCCTGCGCGGCGTGGCAGAGTGCGAGGTGATTGTTTCGTCCGCGCTCCACGGCGTCATCACCGCAGACTCTCTTGGCATACCCAACGCGTGGACAATTCTTTCCGAGCGGGTGCTCGGAAAGGGCTATAAGTTCCGTGACTATCTCGGTCTGTTCGGCATCCCGAATGTCTCTCCAGTCGACCTGCCAGTGCCCGACAGTGTGACCCCTGACTTCATCGGGTCCATCGTCGACGGTTACGCCCGGCCAGGACTTGAAGTCCTCCGGGACAGGCTGGCCTCTGCTTGCCCGCAGCTCTGATCTGAGGCCACGGTGTCACCACCAGCCGCGTTCAGCGATTCCAGAAATCGCCGCAGGCGGACGTCCCGAAGCAGGGTACCAGACCGCAGGCCGTCCTCGATCTCTGCGGCCGATCGTTCGCGACTCTGGGAATAGCCCCGAAGGCTCCCTGCCTGGTGCAACCAGTAGAGATGGCGCCAGGTCTTACCAACGTGGTTTCCCAACTCCGTGTTATGCTCGTACGCGCGTCCGCCCTTGACGATTTTGTTGAGGTCCAAGTCACCTATCCCTTTCAGTTTGTGGGGGCGGGACTCCTGCTTGAAGGCGGCAGCACAATCCAACTGGGCAGCACGACACGGATGATTGTTCTCAACTGAGCAGCCCTTGAGCGCTAGCGAAGACAGGTAGGTTTTTGCACCACTGTGCTATCGGCAAGGGCATTCGTCACACGCATACTGTCGTCGGCCAGCCTCACAGAGATACAAGACATCGTCAAGCGGAACTGCACCGGCCTTATTGGCTCCCAAATCAACGTGGAGACGAAGTGGAATCCAGATGATGCCACTCCCATTTTGGATCCTACCCTCGTTGAGCGCGGTGACGTTGTGCAGGTCCGTGTGGACTACGACTTCCGGCTCGTGACCGGCGGACTGGTGCTGGCCGACAGCGTTCTCGCGATGAGCGCAACGGCTCGCATGATCGTGGCGAACTATTGATACCCGCAGAATATAGTGTTGTTTTCGGACACAGCAAATGCCTTGCCAGAGCGGGCGCAGCACGCTGCGCCCCTACCCTGTATTTCGCGAACATCAATAAGCGAGTGGGGCGGCGAGTCTCAAAGTACCCAGTCACTTCCGCAAAGCCAGCCGCCGGCCCAATTCCCCCAAGACCTGACAACCGCCCCGGGGCAGCGTGAACTGAACATGCTTTCCACAGGTCCAAACGCCCCACACCACTAGCCCATCCCGTTTCCCCGCCAGATCGGGTACGCGACCGACAGCCGGGGTAGATTTTTATCCTCAGCGCCCCTCCTGCTAAGATTGTCCAGTAGGAGAAGACCTAAACATGCCTGCCAAACTGACACCTGGAAAAATCAACCACCTCACTGCCCTCGCCGACGACCGAGGGGTGATCGCGGCCGCGGCCATGGACCAGCGCGGCTCGTTGCAAAAAGCTATTGCCTCCAACAAGAGCATTGATCGAGCGGACGTGACCGACGAGATGATGAGTGAGTTCAAGACGGCCGTCTCGAAAGTCCTGACGCCGTACGCCAGCGCCATCTTGCTGGATCCTGAATGGGGTCTGGAGGCGGCGAAGGCGCGCGCTTCCAACGCTGGGTTGCTGCTTTCCTACGAAAAGAGCGGCTATGACAACAATCGCCCCGGCCGATTGGCCGATGTTTTGCCCAACGTTTCGGTGAAGCGAATCAAAGACATGGGCGGAAACGCCGTCAAGGTTCTGATCTATTACACACCCTTTGAAAGGGGGGCGATCAACGACGAAAAGCATGCTTTCGTCGAGCGCATCGGGGCCGAATGCGTGGCCTACGACATTCCGTTCTTTTTGGAGTTCGTCGGCTACGACCCGGCGGGTCTCGACGAAAGGGGATTCGAATTCGCTAAGAAGAAACCCGAAGTCGTCATCGGCAGCATGCGAGAGTTCTCCCAAGACCACTACCACGTTGACGTTCTCAAAGTGGAGATCCCGGTCAACCTCGCCTACGCGGAAGGAGCGATCGTCTACAAGGCGGAAAAGGCCTACAGCCGGGAGGAAGCGCTCGACATCTACCGCCGGGCCGAAGATGCGGCTTCCAAACCGTTCATCTATCTCAGCGCCGGCGTCAGCAACCAGCAATACACGGAGTCGCTGCGCTGGGCCGCCGAGGCCGGGGTTACGTTCGCCGGTGTTCTCTGTGGGCGCGCAACCTGGAAGGAAGGTATTCCCGTCTACGGCAAACAGGGGGCTGCGGCGCTTGAAGAGTGGCTGAGTGGCGAAGGGGTGCGCAATATCCAGGCCGTCAACGAATGCCTGCAAGCGGCCAAGCCCTGGTATACGATCTACGGCGTCGACAGCGCGGACGAGCTGGCGGCTTAAGGCTTTGGTTGCAGAGATTCGCGCTCCGACCCTATGCCACCGCTGGACGACCGCACCCTGAAGGGCGCACCTCCGAATATCATCCGTATCAAAGACTTCCGAGCCACACGCTTGCGGGCGCGCTCTTTCAGGACCTGGCTCGATAGGAAGGGTAGTTTGGGCAACCAAGCACTGGCGCCGGCTTTCTAAAGTTCGCGTAACTATGATGAATCATTTCGTTGTGCGCACTCGTCGGTCGGCAGGGATCGCCTCGGGTTGACGCAGGGAATCGGAGATTTGCCTGACTTCTTCGGCCACTCGTTCGAATTCCGACGCCATCGCTTCGATCATCTCCCGAGCGTTATCGAGCTCGTTTTCTCGCGCGGCTTTTTCCAATTCGGCGGCGACGTCGGCCAAGGCGCCGGCCCCAAGGAGGTGGCAACTGCCTTTCACCGTGTGCGCGACGCGGAGAACGACCTCCACGTCGCCGGAAGCCAACGCTTGGCGCGCCTGTTCGGTCTGCTCGGGAGTTTCTTCCAGAAACAACGTCAGCAGTCGCAGCAGCAGTTTGACGTCGTTCCCCAGCTCGGTGCGGAGTCGGTTGAAGGTTTCCCGGTCGAGCGCCGGCGGCGGGGATGATCCGTCTTTCTCGGGGGCTTCCTCGCCGCTCAGCGCGCCCCTCCGCGCGGCCCCGCGTTCCAGCGCTTGTTTCAAACTGTCAATGCGCACGGGCTTGGCGATGTAGTCGTCCATCCCGGCTTCGAGGCACTTTTCCCGGTCCCCTTTCATGGCGTTGGCGGTCATGGCGACGATCCAGGGGCGTTGCTCCCCGCCCCATTCGAACTGGATCCGGCGGGAAGCCTCGAGACCGTCCATTTCGGGCATCTGCACGTCCAGCAGCACCAGGTCGTAGGTCTGATGGCGTAGCGATTCGATCACTTCCAGACCGTTATTCGCGACGTCGGCACGATACCCCAGTCGTTCCAAAATACTCAGAGCGACTTTTTGGTTGACGAGGTTATCTTCGCCCACCAAGATGCGCAGAGGCAGGCGTTGCGCCGTGGCCGAATCGATTCCCGCCTCTTCGGACGCCCGGCGCGCAACCATCGGCTTACCTTGGAACGAGGAACAAAGCGCTTCGTATATCTGTGACGGCCGAATCGGTTTGCTGAAGACGGCCACAAAATCAGATTCCTTGATGTCGGATTCGTCGAAGCGGGCGGCGATCTCGCGTGACCCCACCGAAGTCAGCAGCACCAACGGAAGCTCTTCGGAGGCGGCGATCTTGCGGATGGCCTCGGCCAGCATCAGCCCGTCCATATCCGGCATCATCATGTCGAGCACGGCAACGTCGAACCTTTCCCCCTTTTCGAGCAGCGCCAGCGCGTCGCGCCCTCGCGAAACCGTACGCGGCTGCATCTTCCACGACTCAGCCTGGCGCGTGAGAATGGCTCGGTTCGTGGCATTGTCGTCGACTATGAGTACACGCTTGCCCTCGAGCTCCGCCGGTGTTCCCCTCCAAGCGTCGTCGGGTTGCGATTCGGCGGTGTCCACGGCCACGGTGAAATGGAAGGTTGAGCCCCTGCCGACTTCGCTCTCGGCCCACATTCGACCGCCCATCAACTTCGTCAGCTTGCTGCTGATAGCCAGCCCCAGTCCGGTACCGCCGTACTCCCGCGTCGTCGAGGCGTCGACTTGCGTGAAGGCGTCGAAAAGGCCATCCATGCGGTCGGCGCGAATGCCGATGCCAGTATCCCTGACGGAGAAGTGCAAGCGGTAGCGTCCGTTGCCCCGCGGCTGTGAGGCGACGGTCAACAGGATCTCGCCCTTGTGGGTAAACTTGACCGCATTCGCCAAAAGGTTAACCAGGATTTGCCGTACCCGCGTTACGTCTCCGACCACCATCGCCGGGGTCTGCTCGTCCATCGTGTAGGCTAGTTCGAGGCGTTTTTCCGCGGCTTTGGGCGCCAGTAGTTCCAGGACCTCTTCGACGCACAGCCGCACGTCGAAGGAGGCGTGCTCGAGTTCCAGCTTGCCCGAGTCGGTCTTCGAATAGTCCAAGATGTCGTTGATGAGCGCCAGCAGCAAGTCGCCGCATTGTCGGATGGTTTCCGTGTATTCGCGCTGGCGCGGCGACAGCTCGGTATCCATCAGCAGCTCCGCCATACCGATCACGCCGTTCATTGGCGTGCGAATTTCATGGCTCATATTGGCCAGGAATTCCGATTTCAAGCGCAAGGCTTCGAGCGCCTTGTCGCGCACCTCAAGCTCCTCCTGCTTTAGGTCGGTGATATCGCGGTAATACCAGAGTCGCCCTTGGCAGGAGCCGTCGTCTCCGGTGAACGGCGCGCTGTAGCGGTCGAAGATGCGGCCGTCCCTGAGCACAAGCTTGTCGCGGCTTTCCTCTCCGGGGTGGTCGTCGATGAAACGGATGCGCGTCAGGTAGTCTTCCGGCTCGGCCAGCTTGCGTTTCACCCAGCGGAGGAAGGTTTCATACGACTTCGACTCGGCGATCACGGGCGGAACATCCCACATTTCAAGGAATCTTCTGTTGACGGCAAGCCACTCGCCTTCGTCGGAGACGATCACGATGCCGTCAATCGTCGCCTCGAGCAGGGTTCTTTGAAAAGGGGCTTCCCGCTCGGCGCGCTTGCGTTCGGTCACATCGAGGGCGTAGAGGTTGACGTAACCGGCGTCTTGAATCGGCGTCATCGAGATCGAGAAGGTGCGGTTGCCGCATACGGTTTCGACCTCTCGGTTGCGGCCGCTTTCAAACGTCTGCCGCACTGCCGCGCGTATCTCGGCCGGCGCCGGGCGGCGGACATCGGTTTCCCAGCAGTTGAGCAACGCCAAACTCGCCTTGTTGGCGTACATCAACACACCGTCTCTGTCGACTCGCAGAACCGGGTTGGTGTTCTCTTCGGGGAAGCGGGCCAGCGCGCGGATTCGTTGGTCGGCGCGTTTGCGCTCTTGCCTGTCGGCCGCCCACGGCAGAGCAGCCCGAAAACCGCCTCGGGCCTTCATTTAATAAGGCTACCCGTGGAGGAGGGTGGTGTGAAGACGGCAGTTGAACCAATGCTGTAGAGCTTTTCTTTCCTAGGGAGTACCGGGACCTTTATGAACTTTAGTTTCCGGAGAAATCCACCTTGGCACCGCCGGGCTAGGGGCTCTGTCTCGCCTCAGCCGAGTGCGTGGCGCTAGAAAAAGGCCTTGGGGGGATCAAGGAGAGGGAGACGCAGCCTCTCACGGGAGCCTCTGCTTGCTTCGGTGACGTCGCTCGCGGGACGCGAACCGCACGGCGCCGGCAAGGGTCGCTATAATTTAGGAAGGCTATCATAGAACCTAGGTTTCCCCTCAGCCCCAGTTATTCGACGCCTGTTTGTCGATCAAGAACCCGGGATGGCTCGCATCCTCGTCGTAGACGACTCCGCCTTTCAGCGAAAACGCATTCTTGGCATGGTCGAACGTTTGGGCCACGAAACGATCGAGGCCTCGGGAGGAACGGAAGCGCTGGAAGTGATTTTGGTGCAGCCGCCGGATTGCGTTTTTCTCGATTTGCTGATGGCCCGTCTGGGCGGCATTGAGACTCTGCGGCAGCTTCGACAGCGTGGATCGAAGATTCCCGTCATCGTTATGACCGCCGACATGCAGGAGACGATCCAGCGGCAATGTCTCGAACTCGGCGCGGTTGATGTTCTGCACAAGCCGCCGCGTTTCGAGGACATCGAGGCAGCTTTGGGAAAACACGTCGCCGAAGGAGACGGCGACGCCATGAGGCTGACCGCGACGCAAACCGACGTTCTCCAGGAACTGGTCAATATCGGGGTCGGCAAGGCGGCCGGCATGTTACACGACATGACGCGCTCGCCGATCGAGTTGAACGTTCCCATCGTCAAAGTCGTTACGCCCAGGGAATTGAAGGTGGAGATGGCGCGCGGGACGAAGGGCCAGGTGGTCGCCGTGCAAATGCCCTTTACGGGGCCCTTTGCCGGCGTGGCGCAAATTATCTTCGCTTCCCAGACCGCTACCGAGATAATCACCCTGACAACCGCCCTGCTGTCCGACGAAGAGCGCAAGGTGTTCGACGTCGCCGCCGTCCGCGAGGAAACCCTCACTGAAATCGGCAACGTTGCCGCCACTGGCGTGATGGACTCGATCGGCGGCGTGCTGGGAAAACCCTTCAAGCTTTTCCCGCCCCACTTTGTCGAGGAGTCGATCGAGAACTTACTGGACAAAGACTATCCGAACCCGGCCGCGGAGGTTTTGTTTGTGCAAACCGGCATCAAGATCGCCGACCGCAAGATCGAAGGCCAAATCCGCGTCCTAGTCGAGGTCGTCGGTTTTCGGGAACTGACCGAAGCTCTCGACGCGCTCGCGGCCGAGCCGGGCTGCACGCCCCCGGCCTACGACGGACTCCACGATCAGGCACCCACCACATCGGCTTGTTCGTGGACCAGGACCATGACCGAGCCCGTGCCCCGGATGCAAACCGGCGCTCTCCGTAAGCGCACGAATCGGCCCACCGCCGCTTCTTGGTTGGCGGAGCGAAGTCGTGGTTCTTAAGAGTACCGGGCCGTGTCAATGGGCGGCTCGCGCCGATCGGCTTAGCGGAGATCTTCAAGTGGTCGGTTCACTTTGATGATGGGGCGTTTGCCCGAGCTTTCGTGGGGAATCTCCGAGACCGTCTCGATCGTGACTTCCATCTCGCTCCCCAGCAACTCGTTCAAGTCCCTTTCCAGCTGCTCGCGGCGCTGCCGGTTCCAACCGGGCGCGGGCACGACCCTAAAACACGCCCGCGTCCGATCCTGCTGAACAAGCTGATAGTGGCTGACCGCATCCAGATTATCTTTGTGCACAAATAAATACTGACCCAAAACGACCGGGCTGATCAATCTGCCGGACGGCGTCGAAAGGCATTCTTGCGAACGGCCCTGGATGGGACCGAAAAGAGGGAAGCCCCGCCCGCAGGCACACCCGGCAGAACCGGCTACCGCCAGATCCCCGGTGTCGTAGCGGATGAGCGGCATGGCGTAGTTGAACAGGTCAGTCATGACGACGCGTCCTGTCTCGCCGGGCCGCGCCGGGGAGCCGTCTTGGTGAAGGATCTCGGCCACCACCAATTCCGTATTGACGTGGAACTGCTCGCCCGAGAGGGAGCACGTTTGGCCGCTCCAAGCTCCGAATTCGCGAAGCCCGTAACGATTGATGATCGGAGCGCGGAAGTATTCTTCAATCACTCGGCGGCGGTCGGGGGAAAGGGTTTCCGCAATCGTGACGACCGCCCTCAACGGAACGCTAAGTCGCAAATCGGCTCTCAGCAGGTCGTCGGCAACGGTTGCCAGCGCCGACGTGTAGCCCATGAGGTAGTCGGGCCGGAAGGCCGCAATGCGACGCCACACGTGTTCGCCCCGCGAGCGGCCAACCTCCCACACAGAGACCTTTTCCTTCATCAACCGCTCGTACTGGGACTGGAGTTGCTCCCGTATCATTAGCCGCAGCCGGACCGGCCAAGGAGCGCCCGGATCGGGCGGCGACGAGGGCGCGGGCGGGGAAACGATCCTGATGTAGCGATCCAAAGGATCGATATCGAACCAGGAGTCGTAGAACAAGTGACTGGCGAAGATCAAAGGCGTGGCCTGGCGGTCCAACGTAAAGCGGAAGGGTACACCAGTGGATCCCGACGTCGAGCGCTCCAGACCCCGGTGAGCGGGCACATTTTCCGCCAAGAAATGGCTTCGCGGGTGGCGGCGATAATCGGATTTCGTCATCACCGGCAGGGCCTGAAGGCCCTCGGTGGTTCGCAGCTCGTCGGGGGCCAACCCCTGCCGCCGGTAGTGATCGCGATAGAAGGGCACGTTCTCGGCGGCGTGCCGCAACAAAGGGGCTAGCCGCCTTTCACCGCGCGCCCGCAGTTCGTCGGGCGTGAGCCACTGGACCCGTTTGGACTCCTCCAGGGCGCTAAGAAATCCCCCTCCCACCAACGGACCGGCTAAGCGCAGCGCCGCGGCCGAGGCCACGGACTTGAAGCGCCGGCCGAGTCCCGCGCTCGCCCGTTCGGGATTCCTCTTGTTGTCGCTGTGGGACGGCGGCATCAACTGTCTTCCCAATCTCTAGCGTCGCACAGCGGGTCCCCCCGACAATGGAAAAGAAGTTGAAGCCCAAGTACGCGCCTTTCGACGCAGGTTGGTCATGGGCGAGTTGTTAGAATAGTCTTTCGCCCACCAAGTGCGCCACCTCCCCGGGTCGATTGCGGGATCCCCCCCGTGCGCATGAAGAAACGCCCCTCACGAAAGAAAGCGTCAGCTCAGCCAAAGAGCGTCGCCGAATCCAAGTCGGCCGCACATCCGGGGAGCGCTCAGCCAGGGCCGTCCAGGGAGTCGGGCGAAGACACCCCAGCCCCCCAGACCCTCTCGACGAAACAAAAAGTAGCCTGGCTCCTTATCGTACTTCTCGTCTACGCCGTTGTCGGAACCTGGGGCCATTTCGACTTCGGTGACCTGATGGGCTACTACAATTATTTGGCTGACGCGTTTCTGCAAGGCCGGACTTATATCAAGCCGACGCCCGAACAGGTATACCTGCACGACATGATCCCTTATCAGAATCGGTATTATCTGCAATGGGGGCCTTTCCCGGCGCTGTTTCATGCGGTCGCGAAGATTGCCGGTTTGAAGCTTTCCGACCGTGTGGCGTGCATGCTGGCCGCGCTGGCCAGTGCGTCTATTTTCCTCGCCGTTGTCGTCCACCTAAGACGCCGTTTCTTCCCCACGATTCCCAACCCGGTGCTCGGCTGGTTCTTTTTTGCGTTCGCCCTGGCGACTCCCACGGTATTGCTAGGGCTTCGCGGAACGGTCTACCACGAATCCGCGGCGGTGGGCGGGCTGGGGATCCTGTGGTCATTCTTTGCCTTGCTTCGCTATCAGGAAACACTGGCGTCGCGTTGGGCCATAGCCATCGGAGCAGGGGTAGCGATAGCGGCGCTGTCACGAATTTCATTGATTGTCTATGGCGTTGGGTTGGCCGCTGCTGTAGGAGCGACACTGTACGCTAGGCGCGGGTCCATGCGCAAGGCCATAGGGAGCCTGGCTCTCGCCGGGCTGCCTATCGTCGCCGCGGGGCTTCTGACGATGGCCTACAACCAGGCGCGCTTCGGGTCGCCATGGGATTTCGGGCGCTTCTATCTTCCCAGTACGAAGAGTGCGGATTCCAAGGCTTTTGCCGTCCGCAACATGCCGGAAAACCTGAGGAATTATCTGCTCGCCGCCCAGAAATGGACGCCTGACTTCCCTTGGATCGAGCACGTCGGCTGGGAGCCTCTCGAGTACACGAATCGGGCCGAAGATACTTCGTCGCTACTGATTACCTCACCCTTCGTCCTGCTAGCGGCACTCTGCTGGCCTGTTTGGCGGCGAGGCCGGCACGATCCGCAGCTGCGAATCTTTACGATCGGCACGGCTTTGTCGTCGTTGCTGATGTTCGTGATCATGTTGTCGCTCGTGGCCTCGGCTCGCCGCTACGCGCAGGACTTCTTTCCTCTATGGGTGATTCTGGCCTTTGTCGGTATTGGACTTTACGGCGTGACGGCTTCACAGTGGCGCCGGTGGAAGGCCCCTGCTTGGGCCTTGTTGACAGTGTCTTTCCTAGTTCACGCGCACATCTCGTTTACGCAGTCATGCACCTGGGACCCGCCTGACCTAAACGTGATGCGTACCTTCGCCGCGCTCACGCCCGCCGCCAGGAAGATTCTTCCGGCGGGGCCGAACTGGGACCAACACGAGGCGGTAATCCGCAACGATCTGGGCTCTTATTACCTGAACTCGCGGCAGCCCGAAGCCGCGCTTAAGGAATTTGAAAGAGCAAGCGATTTGATGCCGGAGGATGCGCGTATCCGAAAGAACTTGGAACTCGCCAGACGGCTGGCGCGCGGCGGCTAACCCCTATTCCACCAGCGGTCAGTGGGAGTGAGGAGCGGCGTTTGGAGGCCCGGCACGGCCAAGCGGCTTCGCGGCTCTGGAAACCGTGGGCTGGCCCGCCTTTCTCACCAGCTGACGGTCGAAGCATGCAATAGCAGCCCGTGGTGAAGAAAAATCGGGTACAGCCAGCCAATTCGCTTCAGGCTAAGCACTTTGTTTCTAGGTATGTGACGAGGGGCGAATTGGTGGCAGTCCCCATTTTTCGCTCTTGCACGACTTTTGCCACGGGCTGATAGGCCCGCCATTACTTCGTTGCGCTTGCTCACCGTGCTCAACGTACTGTTCAAGTACGCCCGCAGTATTTAAGAAATGTGGCGCTGAGCGGCGCGCGCCTTGTACTGACGGGCCTCTCACGCACTTCGCCTCGCCACCTGGTGAGAAAAGCGGTCTAGGGCCGAACCGAGGAGCCGCCCTGAAGCTGAACCGGTAGCAGTGGAAATCAACGGTAGAAACGTACTACACTGTCCCTGTTCTGGCGCACAGCGCTACTCCGCTAAAAAACCTTAAGGAAGGGACAAAGAATGAGAACCTATCTGGGATTTGTTTTGTTGTTGACACTCATAGCCGGTTTCGGCTGCCAGTCCGCGAGCCAGCAGCCCGACCCGGAAGCCAAGGCGGCGGCGATGGCCGCCGATCGCGCGGCAGTCGACAAGTTACGCAGCGATTATCAGAGCGCCTTCAATAGCAACGATGCCGCCGCGGCCGGGGCCTATTTCACCGAGTCCGCGGTTTCCATGCCGCCGAATCGCGAAGCGCTTATCGGAAGGCAAGCGATCACGGATGACACAGCCGCCATGTTCGAGGGTATGAGCGCCGAGCTGGCGCTCTCGTCGGAAGAGGTTGAACTGGCCGGTGATTGGGCCTTCGAACGGGGATCCTACACCATGAAGTTGACTCCGAAGGAGGACGGTGAGGCGATGGAAGAAAAAGGGAAATACATCGTCATCTTCCAAAAGCAAACCGACGGCTCCTGGAAGCTTGCGCGCGAAGTGTGGAACAGCGACGACCCGATCCCGGGATCGGCGGAGTAGGAATTGCCCGGGCTGCGGGGCATCGTCGCTTCGTAGGGCATCTCGCAAATTGGTTGCGAAAGGCGGCCGACCGCGGAGGCGGTGAATGGGGCCCAGCTCACGGGCCTAAGCGTCGCATGCACTTCGCCTCGCCACGTGGTGAGCGATGCGGGCTAGGGGCGGGGGCTCGATTCATTGCGCCCGAGCACCAAAAAGCGGGGCGCTCGGGGAGGGGATCGGCCCGAGAGGGAGCAACCTACTTCGGCGAGGCGCTCCATTCGTAAACGAACGACCAAGCCAGGCGCCGAAGGCAGTCCTCCAGAGCAAAGTGGCGCAGCCAATCGGCGCGTTTCGTTCCGTACCAAAGGACTTCGCCGTCTCGCGTAGAAATCACGCGAACGGTCACCCCCGCTACCAAGCCTTTGCTCGGCTTGCGAAACAGCGCGTCAACACTGCCGAGGATAACCAAGTCCAGCTTGCGCGAGTATCCTTGGCCGGCGACAGCGCCGATGCGGTCGGCATCGGTCAACTCTCTAACCTTCCAGGCCGGCAGGTTGTCCCAAGGTAACTTGGGTATCGCATCTATCATTTCGGCCTTGGCGCTCTGAAGAAGGGCCTGCCGCAAAAAGGTCTCGAAGGGGGGCGCCTTGTGATCCGGTTGATTGGACCGGGAAAAGGGCAGCACCCCGACCTCCTTGCAGGCCAGCCTCAGCTGCGGAGCATCAACGAAAACCCGGGTTTCAATTTTCGGGTCGCTGCGATTGAAGAAGGGAAAGGATTTCAGCCTCTGGGCGGGGAGGGTAGAGCCCGCCGCGAGCATACTCAGACAAAAGATACGTGAAAACCGGCGCATGTGGTTCCGCTCCGAGGGCTGCATCGGCAGGGATAGACCAGGGCGTTAGGGCGCGCGGCGAGCATGCGATTGCAGGGGCCGGTGTGTTGAAATGACGAGAGCCGATTCGCCGAGTTGACGAACCATGACACTCACTGCTCGCTTCCCTCAGGCTCTCGTCTATGCCGCCGAGCTTCATAAAAAGCAAGTTCGCAAGGGCGGCCGTGTCCCCTACGTCGCCCATCTGCTTTCCGTTGCCGGGATCGTACTCGAATACGGGGGAGATGAAGAGGAAGCCATCGCCGCCTTGCTGCACGATGCGGTCGAGGATCAGGGAGGCGCCCCCATCCGCGACGAGATCCGCTCCCGCTTCGGCGATCGAGTGGCCGCGATCGTCGATGGCTGCACCGACGCGGACACGCAGCCCAAGCCCCCCTGGAGACAGCGCAAGGAAGCCTTTGTCGGGAGCGTCCCGACCGCGTCACCGTCCGTGCTCCTCGTCGCGGCCGCCGACAAGCTTCACAACGCGCGCTCGATCCTGGCCGACTATCGCGAGATCGGCGAGTCTCTATGGGATCGCTTCACGGGAAGGAAACAGGGAACCCTGTGGTACTATCGCGCCCTGGTGGACGCTTTCCGCGAAGCCGGACCCGCAGCTCTCGTCGAGGAGTTGGATCGCGTAGTCAGCGAGGTGGAAGATTTAGCGGCGGCCGGCGCGCCGGACCAATAGCCGTGATCGCTCGTCGATCAGCTTTAGCCCGCTTTTCTCACCAGCTGACGGTCGAAGCACGCGATAGGCCCGCCATTACGTCGTTGCGCTTGCTCACCGTGCTCAACGTATCTGTTCAAGTACGCCTCCGCGCGCTGATCGGCGCGCGCCTTGTACTGACGGGCCTCTCACGCACTTCGTCTCGCCATCTGGTGAGAAAAGCGGGCTAGAACTCCACCCGTAAGGATCTGTGCGCAAAGGGGGGCGGACCAGCGGTTTGTGGCGCAAGCTCTCAGCTTGCCGAGTCGACACTCATGCCGACTCATGTTCTCTAACTCGTTGGAGCGCCTGGGTGATGCCTCGGTAGAAACGTCGAGATGAGCCGTAACCTTTCACTCACTGGATGGTGATTGAATAGGGTGCGATGCGCAGAAACCCACCCTGCAACAGGGCCGGCCAGGAATCGATTCCGGCAAAATAAGCGCGTAATCGGTCAACCGCTGGGGACCGAGTGGCAAATCGATCGGGGTCAAGCAAAACGTCGATGAACTTTTTGGGGGTTGGGTAGGTGACCAACGTGACCTTGTCCGTGGGTTCGAGACCGGCGGCTTCCTTGGCCATCTCGATCGCGCGATCCAACCCTCCGAGCTCATCCACCAAGCCGTTCGCTACAGCTTGGCTTCCCATCCACACTCGGCCTTGCGCGATCTGATGAATATCGTCCCACTCGCGCTTGCGAGCGTCGGCGACCTTCTGAACGAAGTTGCGGTAGAAAACTTCCAGCTCTTGACGAAGCTTGTCCCGCTCCTCGGTTGAATAGCCGCGGTAGTCGCTGTCGATGGCCGCAAATTTTCCGCGAGTGAGTATTTCTTTGCTGATGCCGATCTTGTCGTAGAGTCCTCGTAGATTCAGCTTGCCGTAGAATATCCCGATCGAGCCGGTCATCGTTCCCGGGTAGGCCACGATCGGGGCGTTGGCCATGGCGATGTAGTAGCCGCCCGACGCCGCCGCGTCCGAGAAAGAAATGATCAAGGGTTTCCGCTCGCTCAGCCGGTTCATTTCGCGCCACATTTGGTCGGAAGCGATCGCGTCGCCGCCCGGCGAGTTAATGCGCACGACGACTGCCTTAATGTCGTCATTGTTTTTGACTTCGCGGAGGGTCTGTGAGAAGCTGTCGGAACCCAAAATGTCGGCTCCGAAAAACGATTCGGTTTCATCCTTTCCGCGCAGGATGCTGCCGACGGCATACACAAGCGCGATCCTGTGTTCACCGCTCAGTCCCAACGAAGCCAATGAAACGCTTCGGTAGCGGCTCAACTTGAGCCGCTGCAAATCTTCCAGGCCGAGCTGCTCTTTGAGGGCGTCAAAGAATTCATCTTCGTAGCGGAGATCATCGACTAGCCCCGCCTCAAGCGCCCGCTGAGGCGTGAAAGGGCCGTTGTCGAGAATGGCCGCCAGCTCCTCGACGGATTTCCCTCGGGACGCTCCGACGGTTTCGAGAAACTGTCCATAAACCTCGTCGAGCACCGAGTTCAAGACTTCGCGCAACGCATCAGACATGGACGAACGCACCCAGGGCTCCGCCGCGGCTTTGTACTTGCCGATTTGATGCAACTCGGCCGCGACGCCAAGCTTCCGCAGTGTGTTTTGGTAAAAGGTGACCTCGGCCCGCAGTCCTTTCACGTCCAGAAATCCCTCGGGCGTCAAGAATACTTGGTCGGCGGCGCTGGCAATCAAGTAGTCCAGACTGCTCCCCACCTGGAGAAAAGCTACCACCGGCTTGCCTGACTCTTTGAATTCCTCGATCGCCCAGCGTATCTCTTGGGCTTTGCCCCAGCCGACGCTGAGACCCCCACAACGTAGGACAATCGCCCGGATGCGGTCGTCCTTCGCCGCTTTCTTGAAGGCGTTGCGTATCTGAAGCAGGGTGGGCGGCATCCCGGATTCGAGAAACTCCAGCGAAAAATCCGTGGCCATGTGCTCCGGAACGGGGCCGCTCAGCCGTATCTCGAGCACCGCATCGCTGGGAATCGCGGGTTCGGCCGATTGAATCATCACGGCCGCCATGAGGACGGCCAAGGCCAACAGAATCGCCAGCACGAATCCGCTAGCTACACCGAGTAGATACTTGACCATGGAATGAACCCGCTACAGCCCCCTCATTATATCGCGAGGCTTTCTTGAGACGATCTCTCCCTGGGGGACAACTCGTTGTTTCATCGCGCTCGGCAAGCCATTCCTAGCCGACAGACCCTGTCGGCTTGTCTCGACGACCCGGACCCGCCTGCCTCAACGCTCTACCGCGATCTCGACTGTATTGCTGCGCTGCCCGTCGGAATAGTCCAGCGTTATGGCGGTGCGGGGGTTGGTCGGAGCTTCGTCGGGAACGGTAACGTTCACGTGGAACACTCCGACAGAGCCCGGTGTCAGACCGACGAAAGAGGGAATGGCGAAAGGCCCGAACACGACGCCTCCGAAGTTGACCAGGGGAACGTCAAAGGCATGCGAAAGCGGGCCGGCCCGAGGAGTCTCCTCTCCCGTGCCGACCGGCGGCGCCACCCCTCCCAGACCCGTGGCATAAATCACTAGCGCGTCTCCTGGGCGAGCCGGGGCGGACGAGAATCCCGGAGCGCTGAGCACGCCTTCCGGAAGGGCGAACACTACGTTGCCCGGCGTGGACTGCGACGCGTTGATAATGGCTCCGTATTCGCCGATGTTTACACGAAAGACGCCTGCGGATCGATCCGCCATGTCGGCCGAGACCACATTGCCGGCTTGGCCTTCGCGCACGACTTGCACGGTTCCAATTCCCTGCGCGGCTTCCCACGGGATTTGGAAATTGATCTGTCCATAGGAGACGAAGAACAGTGGCGCCTGGGCGCCGTTAATGAATACCTTGGTCGAGGCAAGCTCTCGCGGAAGAGGCTTCGATTCGGCCCCGGCCGTCGAAGGGGCTAGCTGAGTGCCGAAGAGCGAAACAATCGCCCCCGGAGAAACGGGCTTGGTGCTGTCAAACGCGGCGCTGTTGACCACACTGTCGAATGCAATTTCCGGCGGGCCGGCGACGAGCACCTCGAACTCCACGGGAACCTCCAGCGGGCCGTTCGCCGCGTTCGTATTGAATCGAACAAGACCTGTATAAAGGCCAGGCGCCAGGCCGCCCGCGGTCGCGGACACCAGATAGATCCCATCTCCCAGGTCCTCGGTCGAGAGCCAATCCCCTCCGGAATCCGTTTCAACCTCCACGCCGGCGATGGTTAAGGATCCATTGCCGCGATTTTCCACCACCAGCGCTTGGCCGGGCGCATCCATGCCCTGTGCTTCGGAAAACTCGAGCGCCGTCGAGCCGGCCGGGGAGAGGATGGCCGCGGCGATGGGATCGTTGGTCACATGAAGCGTGACCGGAACCACGCGGTTATCTTCAGCAAACGACGAAGCGCTGATGGTCACGCTGCCTTGTTGGTCTCCGACAGGCAGGCCGGCCCCATAGATTCCCGTGAGTCGATGAGTGTGCTGGAACTTGAATGATCCCTGCCCCGAGGAGGAAACCAAAAGGTATTGCCCGGCCGGGTCGACGGTCAGGGTTGGAGCGGGCCCTCCCGCCGTCTGAAACTCGATGGAATCGGAGCGGGCCGCGCCGGGCCCCACGTATAGGTCGACGCGGCCGGGCACATTCCCACCCACGTAGAGTGTTACCGGCACTCGTTGGGGCGAGTCCACCGCATTGGGGTCCAGCACCGCGACTTTGCCACGGTAGGCGCCCCGGGGAAGGTTCGCCGTCTCGAACAGCACTCTAATCTCCCGGCACGTCCGTGCGGCGTCGAAGGAACAGGGCGCCATGCCGCCAAGTTCCGGCGCCAGCCAGTCGGACGGACCGCCGTTCACTGTCAGTACCAGGTTGCCGTCGCCGGCATTCCAGGCCTCGATGGAAATATTGGCTGGCCCGTTGGTCCCCGCGGCAATCCAGACAGGCAGGCGCTCGCCGGTGGACCCCTGTAGCGCGTTGGGCATCGCCGCGGTCGCGCGAGGGATGTTCAGACGCAACATCGGCGCCGCGCCGGCGGCAGCCACAACAAACACCGACAGCAGCAGGAAAGCAAGATGGGTCTTCTTAAGCATTAGGAACTGCCTCTGTTTAGGAAGCGTAGAGGCGGACGGGCGGGGTATGCACCCATGTTAACTCCAACAACGCCAGAGTTCAACGGTCAGAGTTATCCCATGTCAACGCCCAATAGAAATGTCCTCTTCCGTAGCTCGATAGAAGTGTCCCCTTGTTTTGCTTGTTGGTAAGAGAGGATCGTCGTCGTCGGGGCTGTGGAACTGTGGGAATCGCGGGAGCGATTTCCAAGGGGCGGTGGGAAGGGTGGAAAACCATCCACGGATCCTCGAACCTGGCAGGGCCGCCTCGTGAAGGTTTGCCACGCTTCCCATCCGGCCCGGCATTTCCACAGCCCTCTTATGAATTCGCGGATCGTGTTTTCCACGGCAGAGGTCGCTGCCAGGGGTGGTTCGCCGCCGGCTTGCGCCCGGTCTCCGGACGCCGCTGCGGTGCCGGCTTCGTCCGCGGCGGCGTGGCGATCACTTCGTGCTCGATCTCGTGCTCCTCAAACCTCACGTGCAAGCTCTGATCGCGCCACTGTTGGATCGTCACCCGTGCGCCCGCCCCCACGCCCTGGTTGCGTTTCGGCTTCAACGGCAAGCAACGATTCTCGAAACGCACCACCCGGTCGTTCGACACCACCCGTTGGTACTCGAAACAGAACACGCCTCGCAGCTCGCTGCCACGAGGTAGACGCTAGCGTCGGCCCGAAACGCTCGCGCAACTCGCCCGAATAGTTCTGGCGCACCAACTCAAGAACCTGCTCGCGTCGCTTGTCATCGGCTCGGTTCGAAGCGCGGCCGACGTTGCCAAGCACGAGAGCTTGGCTCCCCCCCTGCGCCGTAACGCTTCTTGAGTCGCTTGGCTTGGCGCTAGCTGACCTGCAGCAACTGCGCTGCCTCGCTCAGCTTCAACTCGCCTCGTTGCACTCGGCCCAGCACTTCGCCGCGCCTCAGTTCCTTTTGGCTCATCCCTGTCCTTCCCCATCTCGGCTCCTCCTTCGGAGCCTCAGAGTAGGAGACATTTCTATTGGGCGCTCAAGGGGACATTATCATTGGGCTTCAACGCGGCGGCTGCAAATCGTTGGCATTGGAAACAAGCCGATGAATCGGACTGAAGAATTGCCCATGGGCGGCAGTCCTTTATCGGCCAGGATACGGGTATCCTGAGAGGCGGGCGTCGGCGACAGCACCCTTGGCCCGATGGCCCCCTCTTCCTTCCAACGGGGAAGGATTGGTCACGTCTTAAGGAAGGTTTCCAGCAAGGTATTTCGTGCCTGTTCCGCTATCCGAGAGGAGTGTCGCGCTTCCCTCCATAATATTGTGGGCGATGACATAGCGATCGCTGGCACCAGCAGCGACCACGATACCCGTGCCGGCGTTCCCCGAAAAAAAGTTGCCGACGATCTCGAATAAGTTCACTCCGGCTTCCACCTCTACCCCCGTGAAGCCGGTCACCATCGCTTGAAAGACGCTATTAGCGATAATTGTGCCTCTCGTACTTCCGGATCGAATCAGAACACCCGCCCTTGTTCCGGGGTCTGGGTTGGCCACGTAGAGCTGGTCCATGGTTGTGAAGAGAGCGTCGTCCTCCATGTCTACGCAGGTCGTACTGATCTGGTCACACATTACGTTGTCGATCAAATTCCACTTGGGGCCTGCCGTGGTTGGGCCAACCGTGTTCTTTTTAAGAAGAATCCCGCCCTTCGAATTGATGAGAAACGAGTCTGTAATCTGGACCGCCTCACAGCCATTCGCGAGGACGATGGCGTGCGTGGCAGCGTCATTGAGATCACGGAAAATGACATTCCGGATAGCGCTGTTGACAGCCCGCTGGAGTGTGATCGGGGCCGTTGAACTCGTGTACGGGATTCCCGCGACGGCTTGCTGCCAGCCGTCGATCAGAAGATCGAAGGTATGCTCCGAGCCGGTTGTATCTCCGAAGAACGCAGTGACATTGCCCTGAATAGTAATGTCCCGGACCGTGATTTGCGAGCCATCCAGGTTAAAGGCCCTAAAGATCGCCAAAAAGTATAGGTGGTTGAAGTAAAGGTCTAAGAGGTCCGTTCCGTTGAAGACCGTAACTGTGTTGGCCCCGAGAGAAAAGGCGTCCACCATAAAGTTTTCGGCGCGGAATCTCTCAAGACCGGCGATGTTCGCAATCTCGAACACCGTCATCGAGGACGATTGTGGGCGGATTCTAGATCCCAAATTCCCATGGCCTTTGTCGACGAGAGCTGTACTTGTCTGGCCTATATAGATGGTCGCGTGCACGTCGAAATTTCCATCCAAGAACACAAATCTGCCCGACCCCGCCTCCCAGATGGCCTCCTGGATGCCGTCTGAAGCGCTGGTGATCGACCAGTTGCCCGCAGTGTGACTGCTGGCCGGAGTGAATTGAATGGTGCCCGACGAGGCCCCAGTCGTACAGGTTCCTCCCGTAAGCAGGACGTTTTCATTGCCACTGGTTGCGTCAAGAATTCTCAGGTAATGCTTCGTGTGTGTGGCGTCTACGCCGAGAGGGCACGGCGCCAACGTCACGGTGGCCGCCACCGACGCGGTCAGACTTTGTGCCGGAGACTGCGAGAAGTCGAAATCCGAGGCGTTCAATTTGACATCCGCGTCGGGCTTGATCGTGTAACCCGTGCTCAGAGACCCGGAGACATCCCCGGACGCCGGGCTTTCCGTGTCGCGGCTGAGCGAAGACGGGATCCAGCCGTCGGTCAACGTCCCTGTCGGTCCCGCCTTGGGAATCGCGTTGTCCGCCGGGGTCCCTGTTGCCACTTCGTCCGTGCCGCCGTGCTGGTGAGTTGTCGCGTGCGGGCCAGCCGAACTGGGCGAACAGACGAAGGCCCCCGACTGCCAAACGAGAACTTCGTTCTCCGCACAGGATGACAAGCCCGTCCCACCGTTCGACGGTGGCAGAGATCCTTTGACCTGCTTGGAGAGTTCAACGCGAGTCTGTGAAGAAAGTAACGAAGCAAAAAAGACGAACAATAAGAACGAGTTTCTGATCATATATGCACCGCCATGGTCGCGCGTCCCGAATCGTCAGCCGGAGCGTGGGTGGGCCGGCTTCGCAAATCCACACTACGTTTCTACACACCGGTCGGATTGACTTTGCCGGAGGACGCCTTCTCTCGAGGTTTGAAACTTCCGGACTCGTGATCCATCAAGGTCTTGGGGTGATCTGTTAAACGGTTCAACCCGTAGCCGAAGCCCCTCGCAGGCCATTCCCCCGGGAAGGCCTCGTCATCTGTCCCTTGCAGTTTCTACCTTCGGGATCAGGCTAGCATTAGACCGGCGCTATTCTGCGGCCTGTGTGCTCTAAGCCCGCATTTCCAATTTGATTCAGACCTCTCGACCTTCCGGCGGCCTTGAGCGTCTTTATTCATAGGGGCTAGAGCCCGATGAGGACGCCAGGGAGGCCAACACCCAATGGGTGAAAAACAAACCAAGCCATTCCAGCTAAGTTTCAACGGCTCGTTGAAAGTCGATTTCCAGGGATCGCACGTCACTTCCGACGGTGGCCTGATTTTGGTTCGCGAACTGGACGAACGGCTCGGTCTCGGAGAACTGATTGACGAGCATCTCAGCGACTCCCGGCAAGGCACAAACAAGCAGTTCACGCTCGCTGATCTGTTGCGGCAGTCGATCTACAGCCGCTTGGCAGGCTACGAGGACGTCAACGACGCCGTCCGCGTGGCGGCTGACCCGACGTTTCGCTTGATCGGCTCGCAGAAGATCTGGGATCGCGGTGCGGCCTTGACCTCGACGCTGCACGGCTTCGAGACGGAGATGCTGGCGAGCGAAGAGAACCTGCTGGGGCTGATGGCGCTGAACCGAGAGCTGGTCGGGCAAGCGGAGGCGTTCGACGACTCCGCGCGGGTCGTTCTGGACATGGACTCCACCGAGAGTCCGGTCCATGGCCAACAGGAAGGCAGTGCCTACAACGGACACTTCGAGTCGGTCTGCTACCACCCGTTGCTTTTGTTCAACCAGCATGGTGATTGTTTGGCGGCGAAGCTGCGTCCAGGCAACGCGCACAGCTCTGAGGACTGGGATGAGCTATTGTTGCCGGAGATCGAGCGCCAACAGGCTGCGGGCAAGCAGGTCGCCTTCCGGGCCGACGCGGCCTTTGCCAAGCCGGAAGTTTATGAGGCTTCGGAGGAACGCGGCGTGCAGTACGCCATCCGCATTCCGGCCAACAGGAGCTTGGAGTTAGAGATCGAAGACATCCTGTTTCGTCCGCCGGGGAGGCCCGGCCGCAAGCCGCTAGTGCGCTACAAGAGCTTTCGCTATCAGGCGGAGAGCTGGAAGAAGCCGAGACGAGTTGTCGCCAAGGTCGAGCACCACCAGGGCGAGCTGTTCGCGCGCGTCGGTTTTATCGTGACGAACATGAGCTTGCCAAGCCGGTCGGTGGTGCGTTTCTACAACCAGCGCGGCACGGCGGAGCAGTGGATCAAAGAAGGTAAGCAGGCCACGCACTGGACGCGGCTGTCGTGCCACCGTTTTCGGGCCAACGAAGTGCGCTTGCAGTTGAGTGTGCTGGCTTATAACCTGGGCAACTTGTGGCGGCGGCTGGGACTGCCACCAAGGATCAAGAGCTGGTCGCTGACGAGCTTACAGCAGCGGTTAGTGAAGACGGGCGGTCGATTGATCAAGCACGCGCGCTATTACTGGCTGCTCCTGGCCGAGGGGTATCTGAACCGCAGGCTGTTCGGCGACATGCTGCGTCGGATCTGGGCGCTGCCTGTGCCGGGTGGTTAGGGCCGTCCCGTTCGGGTAGGAAATCTGGGCGTTGAGGAAGGAGGGTCGGAGGGGTGTCTGCGAAATTGACTTCGCAGCGACGGATCAGCCCCCATGAGGGGCAAGAAGGGGGCTCGATCGGTTCCGCCTCAGCCGCCGCCTCTTTCGGGTGGAGAAATGGTTGCGCTTCGCCGGGTGAGGGTGTAGACTCGTGCCGTCAGAGGAGCCAAATCGGAAATCCTGGCTAAGACGTTGGAAAACAAGTTCCATAAAAACCGCAAAGTGGTGTGACGGGCCACGCCGGCCGCCTGTCTTAGAGACAATGTGGCGCGTTGTAGAACGCAAATAGGAGCAAAAAGAACTCACGAAGGCCCTGAAACCGCAGAGGAAGTTACGACCGTGGTTTTTGAGCTGCTGAAGAAGGTGGGCAAGACCCCGCTCAAGATGTCCAAGGAGGCCGTCGGGTTTGTCGCCAATCGGCTCCAGGCAGCGATGTTTCGGGAAGCCCTCTCGCGGGTGCTGATTGATGCCGCGAAACGAGAGTCGGAGAAATCGTGATCCAAGGTGTGAGAGGAGCGAGCGCCCGCAAAAGGGGCCGCCACCTCCGAGATAGCAGCAACCCGCTGTTCGACGAAAGTGCCCGGAACGGGCTTTTCCGCGATGCGGCGGGGTCCCCAACAGACTCTCCAGCCCGCTTTCTCACCACGTGGCGAGGCGCAGTGCGTGAGAAGGCCGTCAGGACCAGGCACGGGCAGCTCAGTGCCCCGTTTCTTGAATAATGCGGGCCTACTTGAACAGTGCGTTGAGCACGGTGAGCAAGCGCAACGAAGTCATGGCGGGCCTATCCGTGTGCTTCGGCCGTCAGGTGTTGAGAAATGCGGGCTAGGAGCCTGTCCCACAGAAAATTTTCGATACCACACCTAGACATGAGGGATAAGAGTTGCACAAGATATTGTGGTCAAAAGGGCCAAATTTCGTTCTGTGAGACAGGCTCCTAGCGTTGCGCCAACCCTGGAAACCGATCACCCGGTCGGAGCCGACTTGGCGCCGAGCCGTTTGTCACACCGGCGCCAGTGCGTGGATATCGCTGGCGACATCCACCACCGCCGGACGGCCCGACGCTAAGGCTCGATTGAGCGCCGGTCTGATCCCTTCCGGTGTCTCCACCCTTTGTCCAAAGCAGCCCATCGCTCGCGTGATGGCAGCCAAATCCAGATCCTCGAACTGCCACATTTCAAAGCCGGCGGTTTGTTGGCCACCGTAAGCCTGGTTGAAGATGTGCGTTTCTTGGTTGAGCGAGCGATTGTTGTTGACCACGATGACGGTATTGATCCCATACCGGGCGGCGGTCTCCAATTCGGCCAGATGATAGTAGAACCCGCCATCTCCGGTGAAGCAAATGACGGGGCGGTCCGGCTGGGCGTATTTCGCCCCCAGCGACGCCGGGAGCGCCCATCCTAGAGAACCCGCCGCGCGCAGAAAGGTCTGCCCTGACCGCAGCTCGATGTGAGCCCCCGTCCAGTAGCTCGCGTGGCCGGTATCCGACAATAGAATGGCGTCCGCGGGCAGGAACGCTTCGACCTCCTTGGCGATTCGCTCCGGGCGCAGGGGCGCGGCCTCCGCGTTCCGAAGGGCTTCGACCTCCGACCGCCAGTTGTCCACAAATCGGGCGGCTTGGTCGAGCCACTCTTGGTTCGGCTCCCGGGGACTCAACACTTCGATGAGCTTCCGAAGCGTTGCCTTGGCGTCGCCGCATAACGACGCAACGTTAGGATAGTTGCGCCCTAGCTCCTCGGGCGCGATGTCCAGTTGCATCACAGAGGCGCCTTTGGGCGGAACCCGCCAGCTATCGGTGACTTGGCTCCCGGTGTGGCTTCCCACGTAGAAGACCAGGTCGGCTTCGCAGACAACCTCGTTCGCGCACCTCCGCGAATACCAGCCCGCCACGCCCACCGAAAGGCGGTGAGTTTCCGCGATGGTTCCCTTGGCGTTCAGCGAGGTGGCGACAGGTATGCCGAGCATTTCCTCCAGCTCCACGACTTCAGGCTGCGCCCCGGAGCGGACTACCCCGCCACCGGCGAGGATGACCGGACGTTCGGCACCGCTCAGAACTCGCGCTGGAACCTCATCATGGACGAACGGAAGTTGACGCCTCCGGCCCACGCCGTTGACATTCCGGACGGTCGGAGCTTTAGAATCCAGTGCCACCTCTGGTTCTTCCAGCCGCAAGGCCCCCAAACCCGGTACTAGTACTACCTTCTTCGCTTCTTTGCGGCTAATCGGTACCGTTACGTCATGTAATGCACAGGAGAGTTGGGCCAGAATCTTGATATGGAGCCGACCGGAAACACTCTGCAGCGAAGAACTCCACTTCATACAGGTCGGTGCAGCCAGGTTGGTGTCCGGAATTCCCGTTGTAGGGCGAATTGGAGAAAACGTGAGGGGGCGCCAGACGCATCCCCTGCAAAGCGTGATGATACGGAGTCGCCTGGCCTCTTGCCAAAAGTGGCTCGTGAAAGCTCTCCTCACTCGCCCACGAAACCTAGAGGTGTCTAATGAAAAAAATAATACTTTTGCTATTAAGCTCGGCTGCTGTAGTTTGGTCACAGCAAGAGAAGGTCATACTATGCCACGTACCCACGGGCAACCCGGAGAACGCGGTGACGATTGAGACCGCCAACCCCAGTGCCCATATCGACCCCGAGACCGGCGAGGGGGCTGAGGGACATGAGCTGGACTTCCTGGGACCCTGTGAGGGCGATCCGCCGGACCCACCTGATCCGCCGGACCCACCTGATCCGCCGGATCCGCCGGACCCGCCGGACCCGGCGCCAAACGGACCCTCAAGACAACCGGTCCGAGTGCCTGACGACCCGAAGGTGATTAGCTGCGTGGTGTTTCCGGCCTACTGGGAGGGCCCGTTGCTCGTGCTCACAAACGTGAACGACCATGACGGTTACGCCCTGGTGCGAGTGGTCTCGCCGGATTTTGAGGACGTAAAATATATCCCTGCAGAGGCGAGGGGACGAGCAGAACTGGACCGCCCGGACCCGACTTTCCAAGGCTTTCTGGAAGTCAAGGCCTTTGGCGCCGACATTCGAAGCGTATTGGAGCACGACCGGCCTGGCAAGGGAATCACCCGAGAGTACGGGTTGCCTTGCTGGCCCGGCTCGGACGCTGCGCTGTACGGACGGTGGGGCGTGGTGGAGATGACGGACCGCTGGCCCGGTGATCGCCGGAACTAAGAGGCGGTAACAAGAACAATGACGTGGCCGAAGCGAGCGAGTAAATCGGCCCACTCTTGTCCCAATTAGTTTTCACGTGAGTGGTTGAGCCTCTGGTAGGTTGGGTAACTTTCCAGAAAGCAATCCCGACCGAACCAAGGAGGCTCAACCAGGCAACGTTTCGGTAGCATCTTCTCCCAACTTCTGCAACTGTTTCCGCGCCTGGAATTCGAGCGGGCCGTGCGCCGGCATCAGGCCGACCGCCAGCGGCGCGGGTTCCCCTGCTGGGGCCGGTTCGTGGCCCCTGCTGTTTTGTCAGCTCGGCCAGGCCCACTCGCTGCGCGAGATCCGCGGCGGCTTGGCCGCCACCGAAGGCAAGCTCAAGCACCTGGGCCTGTCGGCGGCGCCGAAACGCTCCACGCTTTCCCACGCCAACGGGCAGCGGCCCTGGCCGTTGTTCGAAACCGTCTTCCAGCAACTGCTCGGCAAGTGCCGCGGGCCGCTCGGGCTGGCCGCCGGCGGCCACAAGTTCCGTTTCAAAAATCGCCTGCCGAGCCTCGACGCCAGCGTCATCGACCGGTGTGTGTCGCTGTTCGACTGGGCGCGGTTTCAGCGCACCAAAGGCGCCATCAAGCTGCACCTGCTGCTGGACCAGGCCGGCTATTTGCCCTCGTTCGCCGTGGTCACGACGGGCAAAACGCATGATCTGCGAGTGGCCCGCCAGCTGGAGTTCGAGCCCGGCACGGTGCGGGTGCTCGACCGCGGCTACATCGATGACCAGTGGTTGGTCGAACTCCGCCGGCGCCAGGCGTACTTTGTGACGCGGCGGAAGGAGAACGCGGTCTATGAAGGGGTGCAGCGGCGCGTGGCGCCCCAGCGCAGTACCGTGGTCGCCGACGAAGTGATCTTTTTTTCCAGCCCGGCCGAGGCCCAGAAGGAATATTTTTTCCGGCGGGTGGAGATCGACGATCCCGAGCAGGGGCGCTTAGCGTTTCTGACCAACCATCACAAGCTGGGGGCGACGACGGCGGCGGCGGTCCACAAGGATCGCCGGCAGGTGGAATTGTTCTTCCAAGCGCTGCAGCAGAACCTGCGCATGAAGACCTTTGTGGGCACCAGCAGCAACGCCGTGCACACGCAGGTCCGGACGGCGCTGATCGCGATGCTGCTGCCGCGCTATTTGCAGTTGCGGGCCAAGTTCGGTGGGTCGTTGTCGAACCTGGCGCCGCCGCCGCGCCGGCAGTGATTCGTGCACCGCGATGCGTGGCAGTGGCTGCATGAACCGTTCGAGCCACCACCGGGGTTGCCCGAGACGGCGATGAAGCAGTTGGCGCTACCGTTGGCGGCGCGGGGTTGCTGGGGACAGCAGCTGGTCCAGTAGCGAAGGAGAAACCCTTCGGGAGGGCATTCGCAAAGAGCCAATTAGGACAGCAACAGCGCTCCGACCCCGATCGGCGAGGGGTGTTACCACGGCCAACCTGGTTTTCAGAAGGGGCGTGGCGGAGGAGTTATGTCTTCTGTTTTCAACAGCGCCCGGTCCCGGATTTGGCTAATTGGGACAGCAGTGAAACTGGCCAATACCTTGAACGGCGGAAGCGCCTCGGCAAGGGTGAGAGTATCCAATAGGGGCCACCCGTGGTGCGAGCCCTTCATACAGGCAGACCGAAGCCTTCGAAAGAAAAGGGAAGATTTGGCTCCTCAGGTAGGACTCGAACCTACAACCCTACGGTTAACAGCGGGAAAAATGATGAGTCGGGGAACATCAGGAACCAATTCTCAACGACTTGCACACACCTGCGTACGCCTGATCACAGAGCTTTGCGCACAGCCTTTGCGCACAGCGACCGTCAAAGCAACAGCCGATTGAGCCGCAGGTCCCGAGTTCGACCCTCTGCGAGCTCACCACAACTCGCTGGAAGCAGAGCAGCCCGGCCGCCTCGGCGGACGAACGTGAGGTCGAAGTCGGAGCCTTTGCTCCTGACGTTGGCAAGCAAGCAGCAAACACGCCGTGCATGGCTAGCTGAGCGGTCTACCCAAATACAACGGAGAGTTCCTTTGCATTGGAGCCATCCCGGTGCCTAGAATCAAAACCGGCCAGCAAACCTCCGTTCTGATTCGGCTCGACAAGGATCCGCTGGCGCTCCCGCGACAATCCTATATCGCCATCTGTGACGGGAACCCCTGTCCGGCGATGGTGTTAGCAGACCTCGAATATCACCAGAACCGGCATCTCAACGACGATGGTTCTCTCGACTGGTTTCAGCGCAGCACCGACAGCATCAGCCGGGACCTTTTCCGTGAGTATGGCTCGAGCTCCGTCAGGGCCGCCCTGAAGCAGCTTCGTGCCAAAGGCTATGTTGAAGCACAGAAGCCACCGGCCGGTGACAAAGCTGGCCAGTACTATCGACTGAAAGCGGAATCCATCAATGCGACCCTCACCGCCTATGACTCCGAACGCAAGAGTCGCACCCCTCCAAAAATGGAGGGGTGCAAAATTGAAGGGGTACCTCCCCAAAACCGGTACGGCCCTAGCGGTGTTGATCGCGAAACCTCAAAAACCAATTTCCAGCCGGTAACAACAGTTGCCGCGTGAAAGATTAAAAAGTGTTGGGCCGTGCCGGCGGTTTAACAAGCCGCAACACTGGACGTTCACAGATTACCTCCATGTCCTTGACCATCGCCTCGGAGTGGTACACCGGGAGATGATCCCACTGACGAAGCAGGCCATTTGACGACCCCACCTTGCCAAACCTCAAATAGTCGCCTCTTGAATCTATCCACAGCCATTGGCAAATTCGTTACGAATTCCGTGTGGGATCGGCCTGTCCGGTAGGCCGGCTGTCTTGGAGGGGGGCGCAAAAATCTGGCGAGAAGGCTTGTGTCGAAGTCGTGCAGGATAGTTCCCTGGTGCAACAACACCCGACGCGTTCGCTTCTGAGCATTGCCGGATATCTTACGGTGTGCGGATATCAGATCGGACAGACCGCCAAGGGTTACCTTGCTCTTACCTAGAGCGCTAATCACGGTGCCGAGAATGATTTCGTAGCTGCGCTGAACACCGAGCAATTCCGGCCGCAGCTCGAGCGACAAAACGAGAGAAAAATTGAGGCAACCAGGGCCGAGAACGACGGTACCGCCTCCTGAAACCCGGCGAAGGACGGGGATCTTCTCCGAAGCACAGACTTCAGCACGTACTTCGGTAGAAACGTCGCTGCCTCTTCCAAGCACCACCAGCGGAGTGGGACTTTCCCAGAAGCGAAGGGTTGTTATCCCCGCGCCGTGAAATGGTTGTTCGACGCGGCGGGCGCGCCACTTCCCCAAGAAGGAGTTGAAATTCTTAACATGCGCGTCGATTCGGCAGCCCATGTAACCGGAGCGGTGCTGAAACCCGCCATACAGGAGCCGGAATGACTCTTTCCGATCCCACTCTACGCGTCGTGCTTTATGAGGGAACCGGCAGCCAGCCGGTTCCCGATGGAGAGCGCGCGCAAATCCTGCAATCGCTGCTTGAAAGCGGCTACGCCGTATCGTGCACGCGAGCCGGAGGGTCGCTCAGCGGTGTGAGCGGGGGAGCGCTGGTGGTGCTGGGGAGATTTCTGGAAGCGAAGCCGACGAGTGCGCCGAGTTCGAGCGGCGAAGTGGAAGTTTACTTTCATGATGTCGAGGGGCGGGACGCCGCCGGCATTTTGGAGCTTGTGGAGCGGACTCGAAACGAGCTGAACTTGGACAAGCCCGGCTCCTGGAAGCCCTGGTTCCCGGTCATCGACTACTCGCGCTGCACCAATTGCATGCAGTGCCTCAGCTTTTGCCTCTTCGACGTCTATGGAGTCTCGGCGGAAGGCAAGATCCAGGTCCGCAATCAAAATAACTGCAAGACCGACTGCCCGGCCTGCTCTCGAGTTTGTCCGGAGGTGGCGATCCTGTTTCCCAAATACCGCCATGGCCCGATCAACGGCGATGAAGTCAGCGCCGACGACGTGCGGCGCGAGGCGATGAAAGTCGATATTTCCGCCCTGCTGGGAGGAGATATCTACGCCGCTCTCCGGGACCGCAGCGCGAAAGCCAAATCGCGCTTTTCCAAGGAGCGCGATGATGCCCGCGCTCTGAAGGAACGGCAGTTGTGCTTGACGAAGCTGAAAGACCAGCTCGATCTCGATATCCCGCCGGAGGTCATGGCTTCCTTGCCGACGCTGGATGAGATCCGCGCGAAGGCGGACACGGCGCGCGGGACGGTCACCTGATGCTTCTGAATTTCGCCAAGCGCATGCTGACCGAGCCGGACCCGCGGCTTCTGTTCAAGTTTGCCTACAACTTCGGATTTAAGGGAGTCCGCTCCGTCCAGCTCTACAAGAAACGCCTCAAGCGAGGCGAACATTTCCCGCCCTTCCTCTTCATCTCTGTGATCTCGGGCTGCCAACTGCGCTGCCAGGGATGCTGGGTGGACGTCGAGGCTCCGAGTAAGCACATTTCGCTGGAAGAGATGAATCGCCTGGTCGGCGATGCCAAGCGACATGGCAACAGTTACTTCGGCATCCTTGGCGGCGAGCCGTTCCTCCACCCGCAGCTTTTGGACATCTTCGCGGCGCACCCGGACTGCTACTTCCAGGTCTTCACCAACGGCCAACTGATCACGGACGAAGTGGCTCGCGAACTGCGACGGCTGGGAAACGTGACACCATTAATTAGTATCGAAGGCACGGCAACAGTGAGCGACGAGCGCCGCGGCCGCCTCGATGTGTTCGCCAGGACGCTGACCGGGCTGGAGAACTGCCAACGTAACCGTCTGATCACCGGAGTCGCCAGTAGTGTTTGCCAAAGCAATATAGACGACCTGGTAACCGAGTCCTGGCTGCGCAAGCTGATTGATCTGGGCGTGCACTATGCTTGGTTCCACACGTACCGGGTTGTCGGTCCCAAGCCGATGCCCGGCTTGGCCCTGACGCCGGAGCAGGTGCTTCGCGTGCGGCGGTTTGTTGTGGAAATGCGGTCCAAGATGCCGATTGCGATTGTAGATGCCTACTGGGATGACAAAGGCGAGGCGCTGTGCCCGATGGCCACGGGAGCAAGCCACCACATCAGCCCGTACGGCGACATCGAACCGTGTCCTATCATCCAGTTCGCCACGGAGACGATTCGCGATCCGTCCAGCATCTATGACATCATGAATAATTCCGCGTTTCTGAAGGACTTCCGGGAAACGGCGGCGGCTGCCACGAGAGGTTGCGTGGTGCTGGAACGCCCTGACCTCGTGCGGCAGTTGGTAATAAAGCACGGCGCCCGCGATACCACGCAGAGGCAGGCTGCCCTGGCGGAACTCGAGCAGATGCAGCCACGCAGCAGCCAACACAATCCCGGCAACGAGGTCCCCGAGGACCACTGGGCTTATCGTTTTGCAAAAAAGCATTGGTTTTTTGGATTTGGCGCGTACACCTAAACGAGAGGTCTCTTGGATTCCCGCATGCATATTCCGATCCTGAACCTTCCGAGACCAGTGCCACGCCTGCCGGAACGGGCGCCGCAGGATAACATTCCCCCGACCCGGGCTGAACGAGAGCGCCTGAAATATCTCGTTGAAGGGTACGTGGAAGCCCGCCGCGATCGGCTCACGCCGCCCTTCGTGCTGGACGAGCTGCGATCGCATTCCGACGAAGTCGTACGGAATCATGGCATCGACCCCAAATATCGGGACTATCTCGCCGTCTTGCTCAACAGCGAGGTATGGCGCGAACAGCTTGCCACGGTTCCTTATGAGCGCCGACTGTTGTTGCTTCCGAAGTGTTTACGGGTCGAGGACAAGTGTCCCGCGCCTTTTGACGAGTTTGGTTTGCTGTGCAAGCAGTGCGGCCTATGCTCGATTCAGGATCTGCAGGAGGAAGCGGAGCGTCTCGGCTACGCGGTTCTGGTGGCGGAAGGTTCGGCGATCGTGATGGCGCTGATTCAGACTGGAAAGATCGACGCCCTTGTGGGAGTGAGCTGCCTGTCGGTGCTTGAGAAGGCTTTCCCCTACCTGGAAGCCGCGGCGATTCCCGGTGTCGCGATCCCCCTGCTGCAGGATGACTGCAAGGACACCGGCGTGGACCTTGATTGGGTCTGGGACGTCATTCACTTGACGAGCGACGATAAGACCCGAAGGCTTGATCTCGACGGGCTGCGGCGCGAGGTGGAGAGCTGGTTTGAGCCGCCGGCCCTGGATGAGGTCTTCGGAACGAAACCCGGCAGCGACACGGAGAGAACCGCGCGGTGCTGGCTCGCAAAGGCGGGCAAGCGTTGGAGACCGTTTCTGACCGTTTGCGCTTTTCGCGCGCTCTGTGACGACCAGGAGGCCGCGCTTCCCGCGGACCTTCGGAAGCTCGCGGTCGCCGTGGAGTGCTTCCACAAGGCTTCGCTCATCCACGACGACATTGAAGACGGTGACAGCATGCGCTACGGGGAACTGGCCCTCCATGCGGAGCACGGCGTCCCCATTGCGTTGAACGTGGGAGATCTTCTGATCGGCGAGGGGTACCGGCTGATCTCCGAGTGTCAAGCCCCGGCGGACATCCGCGCGCGAATGATTCAGATTGCCTCCCGGGGACATTGCACGCTATGCCTGGGCCAAGGCGCCGAGCTGGAATGGATGCGCGCCCCAGCGCCGCTTTCTTCTGTTCAGGTGTTGGAGATATTTCGGCAAAAAGACCGCCCCGGCGTTTGAAGTCGCTTTGCAGGTCGGCGCCGCTTACGCCGGCGCCGAAGAGGACATTCTTCAGATACTGAGCCGCTACAGCGAGGCCCTGGGAATCGCCTATCAGATCCGCGACGACATCGAGGATCTGACCGTCCAGGATGCTCCGGATGACATTACGGCTCTGCGCCCTTCACTCCCTCTGGCTCTGGCTTACGAGCGAGCCAAAGGAGAAGACAAAACCCGTGTTGAAAAGGCTTGGCGGCCCAACGGGCGGATTGCTCATCACCCCGCCGTGTTGCGGCGGCTGCTGAGTGAACTCAAAGTCGACGACCGCTGCCATCAGCTCCTGGACTCCTACAAAGAGGAAGCCGTCCGCACCTTGCCGCAACTGCGGAATGCTAGTCTCAAGGGTCTGTTGCGCCGAGTGATTGGTAAGATTTTCGCTGTGGAGATCAAAGGTTGGTGCGGTGAGTTTGAGGCTAGAAATGCTGCAGGTCGCGAGGCTGTCGCGGAAACAGCTCGGTGACTCCGCGGGCCTGACCTTCAGCTTCCTTCAGAGCCAGATCAACGAAGACGGCGGTTTTCGAGATCGCGACGGAAACAGCGATCTCTATTACACAGTATTCGGCCTCGAAAGCTTCACGGCGCTCAGCGAGGACATCCCGGCAGGCCGTACCCTCGATTACCTACGATCTTTCGGCGACGGACGCGATCTCGATTTCGTCCACTTGGCTTGTCTGGCCCGGTGCTGGGCGAACGTCTCTCGTGAACCGCGGGAAGCGCCCCGGTCGGCGATTCTCCAAAGGATGGAAAGTTACCGCGCCGCCGACGGTGGCTACAATGCCGCCCAAGGCGCCCTTCACGGTACCGTATACGCCTGCTTCCTGGCGCTCGGGGCTTACCAGGATCTGCGGCATGAGATGCCGCGCCGGATGGATTTCGCGGCCTGCATCGAAACACTTCGCGCCCGTGATGGAGGCTATGCCAACCAGCCCCGGGGCGGCGATTGGATTAACGCCCCCCTCCGCCGCGGCGGCGACGCTGCTTCGACACCTCGACCAGCGCCCAGATGCCGCTCTGGGCGACTAGCTTCTGGCTCGCCACCGGCCGGAAGGCGGGTTCTTCGCCTCGCCACTGGCGCCGATTCCCGACCTCCTTTCGACCGCCCCGGCGCTGCACGCACTCTCGGGGATGCAGGCGCCGATCGAGGCCGTCCGGGACCTTGCCTCGATTTTATTGACAGCTTGTGGACAAACCGCGGAGGCTTCTACGGCAATTGGACGGATGACGTGCTCGATTGCGAATATCTCTATTACGGCCTGCTGGCGCTGGGCCACCTGAGTCTTTGAGCCCGTGCACCTAGACTCCGCGGCGCTGGACGAAACGCTGCAAAACCTCACCCGAAGTTTACTCGACTTGCGCACCGGCGACGGCCATTGGGAAGGTGAGCTCTCGGGCAGCGCTCTTTCGACGGCCACGGCCGTCACCGCTTTGACACTGGCGAGTCGTGGCGCTCTAAACTCGATATCGCATCAGGCTCCCGCGCCGTATGAGGATCTCATCCGCGGGGGGCGGGATTGGCTGGCAGACACCCAAAACGACGATGGCGGCTGGGGAGACACGATTCTCAGCATCAGCAACATCAGCACGACCGCGCTCTGCTGGGGCGCTCTTTCCCTTGCCGAAGAGCGAACCCCGCCGCACACTCGCGCGGCGGATGACGCTGCATCGTGGCTTGAAAAGGCAGCGGGCGATCTGGAGCCCGATTCCCTGGCCGAAGCGATTGGGCGCGGCTACGGAGAGGATCGGACGTTTGCGGTTCCGATTCTGACGATGCTGGCGCTGGCGGGAAAGCTGGGGCCGCGGGCCCAAGCCTGGGGCAAGGTTCCGCAACTGCCGTTTGAGCTGGCGGCAATGCCCCACCAGTGGTACAAGTGGCTGCGCTTGCCGGTGGTCAGCTATGCGCTTCCGGCGTTGATCGCCATTGGCCAGGTCCGCCACCATTTCCATCCGACACGGAACCCCGTCACCCGCCTAGCCCGGAGCGTGAGCCGGCAAAAAACGTTGCAAGTACTTCAACAAATTCAGCCGACGAGTGGCGGTTTTCTCGAAGCGGCGCCGCTGACGAGTTTTGTCGTCATGAGCCTCATCGGAAGCGAACAGCTCAATCATCCGGTCACGAAGCTTGGCCTGCGGTTCTTGGCGCGGTCCGCGCGCGCGGATGGAAGCTGGCCCATCGACACGAACCTGGCGACCTGGGTTACCACTTTATCCGTCAATGCTCTCTCCGTGGATTCTTGCGTTGCTGAACTTCTTCCGCCGGAGGAACGCCGGCCTATCCGTGATTGGCTGCTTTCGCAACAATACAGGCGGGAGCACCCCTATACGCACGCACCCCCCGGCGGGTGGGCGTGGACGGATCTTCCCGGTGGTGTGCCGGACGCCGACGACACCGCCGGCGCATTGATCGCCTTGCGCAACCTCGGCCCCCATGATGACACCGTTGTGGATGCGGTCCACGCCGGGGTCACCTGGTTGCTCGGCCTGCAAAACCGTGATGGCGGCATCCCGACCTTTTGCCGCGGCTGGGGAGCGCTGCCTTTCGACCGCAGCAGCCCCGATTTGACGGCCCATGCGCTGCTCGCTTGGCTCACTTGGCAAGAGAAACTGCGGCCCCGGCTGCGCGACCGGGTCAGAGCAGCCAAACGGCGAGCGGTCGCGTGTCTTGCCACTTCGCAGCGCGAGGACGGCTCCTGGATCCCTCTCTGGTTTGGCAATCAGTGGGTTAATGGCGATCGGAACCCTACCTATGGAACCGCCCGCGTTCTGGCGGCGCTGCGGAAACTCGCGGTCTCAGATTCCGCGCTCGCCACGGGCATGATCGAGACTGGTGTCCAATGGCTGTTATCGGCTCAAAATGTGGAAGGCGGCTGGGGCGGAGACAGAGGAGTAGCGTGCTCGCTCGAAGAAACCAGCCTTGCCGTCGGCGCTCTCGCCGGTATTGCCTGTCAGCCAGAGTCAGCCGGCCCGTCTTGGTCTACCGCTCTGCAACGAGATTCAGTGTCCGCTGTCGACAAAGGCGCACGGTGGTTAGTTCAACAGACGGATAGCGGCCATTCGTTCAATCCGAGCCCGATTGGCTTTTATTTCGCGCGGCTGTGGTATTTCGAAAAGCTGTACCCGCTCATCTTCACGGCCACCGCGCTCCTGCGGACCAGGGACCTGATGCGCGCCGACCCCCTCCAAAAGTGAGATTGTCGCTGGCGATGCTGCTGACACTGGACATCTCTCTCGGTATTACCAGCCAGAGTTGTGTATGCGTGGGCACGACTTATGAACCTAAATCCGGCAGTTGGGCGGGGCGTAGCAAGCGGTAAGTTGTGGATACTGTAACGGATGAGAGAGCAAGGGCGAACGATTCCGCTTCACCTTGCGGGGGAAGGTCCAACTGGGGTGCTGGCGGTCGGCAAAGTTCCGCACCAGTGTGAGAGTGCCATCGGGATCGATCCTGACCGGTCCATCCTAAAAACGGCGTGACTCTCGAGACGCGCAGCCTGGTAAAATCCTGCACGAGACCCGAAGCGGGGAAATGGCAGCTCTCGGCGAGATCCCTTTCGCCCGCTACTACGGCAGCGCCGACGCCACACCTTTATTCGTGCTGTTGGCTGGGAACTACTACGAGTGGTCCGGAGACCCGGAGTTCATCGAGCAGAATCTGGCCCAATATCGAGCGGGCCCTGGAGTGGATCGCCCAGTGGGGCGATGTGGCGTTACGCGTTGACCAACCCACAGCCCGATCCGGAAGGGCATCGCTCCCCAGACGTTCTCGCGGTCGGCGATTGCCAGCCGCCTCAGGACTTCCATCGCACCCAACCTCTTTTCCTCACCAGCGGACACTTCTACCGCCTTCCCCCTGGGGACATTTCTATCGCCCCTTGACACACCGATTGACGGTGCCTACGTCGGCCGTGCGTGATATCGACCTGACGCCAGCGGAGTACGCCGAACTGATTGCTGAGTTACGCGAACCTGTGCGCTTGCTCGCGGTCATTGCCTACCACATCGGCTGGCGGGCAGGGCGGATCAAGATGCTCAGTTGGCCACAGGTGGATTTCGAGTCCAGGGTGATTCGGCCGCCTGCCAACCAAGCCCACCAGAAATGGGTTGGACCGGCCCCGATCTATGGCGACCTTGAGAAAGCCCTGCTTGTGGCACAAGCGAACCACGAGAAGTACTGGCCTACAGTGCCGTGGGTGCTCCACCGTGCCGGCGAGCGCCTGAAGACCTACCGGGCGGAGTGGGAGCGCGCGCGGGCTGTCATCAAGCGTCCGGACCTGCGTTTTCACGACCTACGACATGCTGCCGTGACGAACATGATCGAGGCCGGGATTGCACCGTCTCGGGTGATGGAGATCGTCGCCCACAAAACTGAGGCCATGATCCAGCGTTACATGATTACGGCGGATCGGCGCGTTCGGGAAGCGGGCCGGAAGCTGGAGGCATGCCACGACCGCATCAAGCCGACAGAGGCTGAGGAAACCGTGCAGTGAAACGGCCTGAATGCATGATTCCTGCGCTTTGCGCTCAGCCATTGCGCACAGCAATGAAACAGGAGAAAGGTAAGTGATTGAAAAGTTTGGCTCCTCAGGTAGGACTCGAACCTACAACCCTCCGGTTAACAGCCGGATGCTCTACCAATTGAGCTACTGAGGAGTGGTGACAGAACCTATTCTCATGCTCCCAAAATCAAATATATGTGTCAACGGCGGGAGCGCCCCGCGGCGTTTCCGCTGGTCCCTCATCCCCTTTCCAACACGACCCATCGGCCTGCTAGTGCTTAGTTTCAAAAGTTCGCGTATCAAAAAAATCCTTTCCCGAACAATCATACGGCCATCTGTGTGGTCCGGAAGTGGTTTGTTCACAGAGCCTTCCGAGTCGCGATCGTGAGAGGCCGGCCCCGGGATTGTCGGCCCATAAACGATCGCGAGCTTTTGGAACTAAGCACTAGCCCGCTTTTCTCACCAGGTGGCGAGGCCAAGTGCGTGAGAGTCCCGTCAGTACAAGGCACGCGCCGCTCGGCACAGGCGGGTGCAGCCTGGCCCGCTCGTATCTCGGTGCTACCGAAATAAGCAGCGACTTCCGTTCAGCGCCCGACCGGGAAAGTACGTTGAGCACGCGAGCAAGCCGAACGAAGTAATGGCGGGCCTATCGCCTGCGTCGACCGTCAGGTGGTGAGAAATGCGGGCTATTATAGATCCAGTGAGCCTGCACATGGGGCCCGGCGTTCGGCCACGACTTGCGAGGCTCCGCGGTCGAACAACGAATTTACGTACTGCTCGGCGACCAACCATCCGTCCAAAAAATTGAGCGTTGTACAATGGAACCGGATTTCAACTCACGATGAGTCATCAGCCGTTGCCAGTGCCTGTTGAGGGGCAAGAAGACGCCGGCTTGACCTTCGACGAGAGGGTTAAACCGCCTACCTGGAAGGAGCGGCTGAAACGTCCGAGGACGGTCGCGGCGCTCGCCCTGGGGGCGGCGATCCTGACCGCGCTCATCCTCCTCGAGCGGGGACGTTTCGAAACTCAGCTTCCTCCCCCCACCGTCTCCTACATGCTGCTCCCTAACGAAGGCAAGACCGACGGTCTGCCGATCGCTATCAAACTCAACCAGCTCGCGATTTTCATGATCAGTGACCCACTCAAACCAGGCTTGGGGGCAACGCGGGCGAAAAATATCGTGGAACGTCTCCAGCCCGCCCTCACGGCTGCCGCCGAGGATCCCGGAAAGACAATCACGATCGATACCGAGTCCTACGACCTTCCGGCGATCGTGCTTTCAGAATCTGATGGAAGCAAGGAGCAAGTTCTGTTGCCGATGATCCCCGCGGATATGGTACTGGCCGGCGAGACCGACGCCAAGCGGCTCGCTCGGGTTTGGGCGGAACGGCTGACCGACGCGATGAAGGTCTTGGCGTTTGCCGAGCCCCCCAAGTTCAGCACCGGCACCGAGTTTGGCGATGCCCTGAAAACAATGCGCGCCAAAGCGATCACCCAGCAAGGCATCGTCACCAAAGATTCCCTTGTGGCAGCCTTCGCCGGCCTAACCGAGCAGCAACGGCTGGCGTTGGAAACCCTGCCGGTTAGATCGCCTCCCACCGAGCCGACCGCGGATTCAGGGCAGTGAGTCAACCAATCGGTTGATTTCCTCTTCGCTGGCGTAGAAATGAGGGGACGTTCGGATCCACCCGACCCGCTGCGCCGCCACGATTCCCTTCTTCGCCAGCACTGCGACAGCAGACTCGGAATCCACACCCGGCTTGCGGAAGCTGACGATCCCCGAGCCATGGCTGTTCTCGCGAGGCGTCATTAACTCGTACCCTCGCGAAAGGACACCGGTCGCAATTTGCGCCGCCAAACGATGGAGTCTTTGTCCTACCGCTTCGACACCGATCTCGAGGAAGATCTCGATCGCCGCCTGCAGTCCGCGGCAGCCCAGCGTGTTCAGCGTGCCGCATTCATAGCGCGAAGCCCCGGGCCGCAAAGCCGGATCGTAGCTGTGGGACTGCCAGCCTTCGACGTTGCTCCAGCCGAACTCCACCGGCTCCACCTCGGGAATCAGATCCCGATCGATGAAGAGAATTCCGCAACCTTCCGGACCTAGGAGCCACTTGTGACCGCCGGCCGCCAAGGCGTGGATCCCGCTTCGCTTGACGTCAACCGGGAAGGGTCCCAGCCCCTGGACCGCGTCCACCACCAGAAGACACCCGCGCCGGCGGCAAATTTCGCCGACTGCATCCAGATCGATGCGGAAGCCGCTGACGTACTGCACGAGACTCACCGCCAGCAGGCGTGCCCCCCGGCACGCCCGGTCTAAATCGTCCAGATCAACACGGCCCCGCTGAAGCTCAAGCCAGCGGAGCTTCACACCGCGCCGTTCGAGCTGCAGCCAAGGAAAATAGTTGGCTGGAAATTCACCCTTGATCCCGACTACGACGTCTCCAGCGCACCAGGCGAAGCCGTTGGCGATGATCGCCAAGCCCTCGGATGTGTTCTTGGTGATGGCGATCTCATGCGGACTGGCGGCCAGCAAGCGAGCCGCAGCCGAACGGAGACCGCTGTAACATCGTGACCAGTTTGACAAATGGGCGGTCCCGTTGAGCATGACGTCCTCGGCAAAGTCGTTCATGGCCGTGACCACGCGCCGAGGCAGGGGGGGAACGGAAGCGTGGTTTACATAGATGTAACTTTCCGTAATAGGGAATTCCGAGCGGTAGACAGACAGGTCCATCGTGTTTTAGGGTAACGGAAGGGAAGTCGGGGGCGTTCGCCCACTCGATTAAGGGTGGGTCTGACCCTCGGTGGGGGTATACTGAAACTGGGAGTGTAGCTCCCCCGCCGTCCGCTCGTAAGGAGGTGTCGGAAAATGATGACTCGTCCACGGTCCGTTGCGCTGATGCTCGTCCTGGCTTTGGTGATTCCTTTCTCCGTCGCCGCCAAGACAAACGAAAGGGTAACCAAGAAGAAACCCAAGAACAAGAAGCAAGACGTCGAGGCGATCGGCGACCGCAATGTCGGCAAGGGCATGAACTTCTACTCGCTCCAGAAGGAGATTGCCATGGGCAAGCGGATGGCCCAACAGATCGAGCGGCACGCCAAAATCGTGGACGACCCGACAATCGCGGAATATGTCAACCGCGTGGGGCAGAACCTCGTCCGCAACTCCGACGCCAAGGTACCCTTTACCATCAAGTTGATCGACAGCCAGGTGGTCAACGCCTTCGCGCTGCCGGGAGGGTTCTTTTTTGTCAATGCCGGCCTGATGCTGCGAGCCGAGAGTGAGTCCGAGCTGGCCAGCGTTATGGCGCATGAAATCGCACACGTTGCGGCGAGGCATGGGACCCGCCAAGCCACGCGCGGGCAGGTTGTCAGCCTGGCGACGATTCCGCTCATCTTTATGGGGGGCTGGACGGGATTCGGCATTCGGCAGGCCGCTGGGTTTGCGATCCCCATGGGGTTTCTGAAGTTCAACCGCGGCTTTGAGGAAGAAGCGGACTTCCTCGGGTTGCAGTATTTGTACAAGGCCGGCTACGACCCAACGTCTTTCATCGATTTCTTCGAAAAGATGAAAGCCGATGAAAAACGGAAGCCGGGCACGATGGCTAAGCTCTTCAGCGGTCACCCGCCGCACGGCTCCCGCATTACGAAAACGCAAAAGCACATTGACCAGCTGTTGCCGAACAAGTCGGAATACGTCGTCAGCACGTCGGAGTTCCTCGAAGTCAAAGAGCGGCTATTCGCGCTTACGCGCCGCACCAAGGAAGCGCGGGAAGATCCCAACCGCCCGCGCTTGCGGAGAACCACCTCGGGCGGCACGATTCCCACCGAGGATAGTGAAGGTGACGCCGGCGGCGAGGGAGACGAAGAAGACGATCGCCCAACCCTGAAACGGCGCTAGCAGCCCGTGGCAAAAGTCGTGCAGGAGCGAAAAATGGGGACTGCCACCAATTCGCTCCCCGTCATGACCCAAGAAACAAAGCACTTAGCCTGAAGCGAATTGGCTGGCTGTACCCGATTTTTCGCGACCTTCACTTCTACCACGGGCTGCTAGCCCTTCGGGCGCTTGTTGCTCGCGGTCCCTTACCGAGACCCCGCGAACTCGCTGTGCTTGCTGCCGAACTGCCAGTAAATCAGCAGCCCGATCCCCAGCCAGACGACGAAACGAATCCACGTCTCAAGCGGCAGCCCCAGCATCAACAGGAAGCACGCCCCGATCGAAAACAGCGGAACTCCGGGGACTCCCGGGACACGAAACGCGCGCTTCCTCTCGGGTTGGGTCCTGCGAAGAATGAGGACTCCGGCGGATACGGCCGCAAAGGCAAATAACGTTCCGATGCTCGCCAGGTCCGCGAACGTGCCGATGTCCCACACTCCAGCCGGAATGCCGACGAACAGCCCCGCCACCCACGTGCTGACGTGCGGCGTCTTGTACTTAGGATGGACACGGGAAAACTTCGCCGGCAGCAAGCCGTCCCGCGACATCGCGAACCATATACGCGCCTGTCCGTACTGGTAGACCATCAAAGAGGAGATCATTCCCACGACTGCTCCTACACCCACCACCTGCCGAATCGAAGTGAACCCCAGCGCCTTCAAGGCGTTGACGACCGGGGCCGCATTTCCCAGCTCTCGCCAGTTCATGATGCCCGTCAGAACCACGGCTACCGAAACATAGAGCACGGCGCACGCAACCAGCGTACCGATAATGCCGATCGGAAGGTCTCGCTGGGGATTGCGGCACTCTTCGGCGGCCGTTGAGACCGAGTCGAAGCCGATGTAGGTAAAAAAGACGATCGCCGATCCGGTGAGCAATCCCTGAAAGCCATTCGGGAGAAACGGATGGTAGTTCGCCGTATCAATGGCTCGTGCCGCTCCGAAGACGAAGATCAGGATCGCCGCCACCTTGATGAGGACCATGACGTTGTTCGTCCGTGAGCTTTTTTGCACCCCGCGCACGAGCAGGACGGTGAGAACCATCAAAACCACGAAAGCCGGCAGGTTGAAGATGGCTCCGGTGAATTCCCCAGACTCAATGGGTGGCCGGCTCCATGCCGCGGGCAAGTGAAAACCGAACAGGCTGTCCAAAAGATCGTTGAAGTAAGCCGAGAAGCCGACCGCGACCGCCATGTTCGAGACCGCATACTCGAGGATCAGATCCCAGCCGATCATCCAGGCGACCAACTCCCCGAGCGTGGCGTAGGCAAACGTGTAGGCGCTGCCGGCGACAGGGATCATCGAAGCCAACTCGGCATAGCACAGGGCCGCGAAGCCACAGACGACCGCCGTCAAAAGGAACGACAGCGAAATGCCGGGACCCGCACCCGGCCGGCCGAAGGTCGAAACGGCGTCGCTGCCATGGAGGATCAAATCCAACAGCGGCGCTTTTACAATGGAGGGAACCGAGACTGATTCTCCCGCCGCCGCCGTTCCCGTCAGTACAAAGATTCCCGCACCAATGACCGCCCCAATTCCGAGGCCGATCAGGCTCCAAGGACCCAGCAGGCGCCGCAAACGTCGCGCCGGGTCTTGGGACTCCTCCAGCAGCCGATCAATACTTTTGGTGCGAAAAATCTGACGCATTGCCCGAGGTCACCATCATAGCGGGGGCAGATGGCTTTGAGGAAGACCGGATCACAAGGACCTATTGATGTTCGCGAAATACAGTGTAGGGGCGCAGCGTGCTGCGCCCGCTCTGGCAAGGCATTTGCTGTGTCCGAAAACAACACTATATTCTGCGGGTATCAATAGGTAGCGGCGGACCCTGTGTGGCCGCCGCCGATCTCCGCCCTCAGGTTCCCCCGCTTCAGCACGTCCGGGTTGACGACGTACTCCGGCCGCTTGCCGAGGAAGACGTCTCTCATTTGAGCGGCGGCTGTTCGCTGGAGCTCCAACAGCGACTCCTCCGAGTAAAACGCAGCGTGGGGAGTGGCCAAGACCTTCGGGTGGCGGATGAGCGGGTGATCGGGATCTGGTGGTTCTTGGGAAAGCACGTCCAACGCCGCCCCGGCGATTTCGCCCCTGTCGAGCGCTTCGAGCAGCGCCTCTTCATCAATCAAGTCGCCGCGGGCGGTGTTGATCACCAGAGCCTCCGGGTTCATCTTATGGAAGGCCTCGCGGTTAAAGAGATGCCGCGTCTCCGGAGTCGAGGGAACGTGCATCGATATGTAATGGCTGCGGCCGAGCAGCTCATCGAACTCCACCTGCTCGACGGGACCGTCCTTTGGCAGGTCGAGGTAGGGGTCGAAGGTGATGACTTTCAACCCTAGGGCCATGGCTTTGCGGGCGAGCGTTCGTCCGATCTTGCCGTAACCGGCGATGCCGAGGGTTCTGCCTTCGAGCCGGAACATCGGCATCTGAGCCTTGAGGTTGTACGTGCCGGACTTGATGGCCGTGTCAAACGCCGTGACCTTGCGCGCCCAAGACATCAGCAGGGCCAGGGCATGGTCTGAAACCTCGGGCAGACAGTACGCCGGAACGTTCGTCACGACGATGCCCGCTTCGGTCGCATACGAGACGTCGATGTTGTCGAGTCCGATGCCGTAGCGCCCGATCGACTGGCACCGGGGTGCGTTGCGGATGACTTTCTCGGTGACCGATTTCCAGCAAGTCAGGATGCCGTCCACGTCGGCGGCCAGCTCGGCCAGCTCGGCCTCTTCGCCGGTTTCGGCCACGACGAGCTCCGCGCCGGCCTCCTTCAAGATCTCCCGCTCGGGATCGAGGCTGTTCCAGGCGTAGTCGGTAACAAGGACGCTTCGCTGGGGCATACGAACTCTGTCCAAGTATAATCGAAGCAAATGGATAAGCGCGCCGCACTGTATCAGCAGTTCGATCCCGCGCGTCCGCTGGAGGCCGACAGCGACCTTTATGTTGACTGGCAGCGCGAGCTAAATCGCGACGACATCAAGCAGCGCCTCGCTAACAGCGTGTCCCTGGCCGGCGACATAGCGGTCAGCCGGCTGCTCACCGGACACCGCGGCGTTGGCAAGACCACTGAACTGAAACGGGTAAAACGAATCCTGGAAGGGGACCCTGGAGCGGGCGCTTTCAGCATCGAACGCAAATACTTCGTCTCTTTGTTGGAAGCCGAACAGTGGCTTGATTTGCAGGACGTCGGGCCGCCCGACATCATCTTCCACATCGTGCGCCAGCTCGTTGATGACTTGAACGAGGCTGGATTCGGTTTCGCCGCCACAAGCTTTGGCCAGTTCTTCAAAGAGTTCCGCGACATTCTCACGTCCCAGGTCGAGCTAAAGAGCATTGACATCCCCACCGACTTCGCCAAGTTCGGCCTGGTGCTGAAGCAGGTTCCCGTCGCTCGCAGCACCTTGCGATCGCTTCTGCAGGGCCACCTGCCGAAAATCTACGACCTCATCAACGACGTCATCCTCAAGAAAGCTCGCCAATGGCTGAAGCAAAAGAAGGGCTGCGACGACATCCTCGTCATTGTCGACGAGCTCGACCATATCCCTCAGAAGGTGATCACCGAGCAGGGTCTCACCAACCACGTCAACATCTTTCTGGATGGCGCGGGCACGCTGCGCTCCCTCAACTGCAACGTGCTCTACACCGTCCCGATCGAGCTGGCCTACAGTAGCAGCCGCGAGAGACTGAAGGCGGCCTATGCGACGGAGATTCTGGCATTGCCCGTTATTCCCGTCACCCGCCGTGACGGCTCTGCTTTCGAGGACGGTCTTCAGACGATGGTTCGCATCGTCGAAGGGCGCACCGCCGAGGCAGGGGCGACTATCGAAGAGTTTTTCTCCGACCGCGAGTTGCTGCGGCGGCTTTGCAGCCTTTCCGGCGGACACGTTCGCATGCTCTTCATCCTGATCCGCTCGGCCCTGGAGAGGTGCGATCAGCTCCCGCTCACTCCGGAAGTCCTGGATCGCACGGTCCGGCGTCAGGCTAACGACATCAGTCTGGCGGTCGACGCCAACAGGTGGCAAGCTCTCGACGAGGTGCACCGCGCCAAGCAACCAGTCGAAGAAGATCCGGAACTGTGGTACGGGCTGCTGAAAGACCTTTTTGTCTACGGCTACGAGGACGACCTTGGGAGCTGGTACGACTGGAACCCCCTGCTCGGCGAGGTTCCCGAGGCTAATCGTCCTTCCCGGAAAACTTGATGGAAACCAAAACGCAACAGGCCGCCCTCTCGATCGAAAACCAGGTCGAGCTCACGGCTCTGTGCAACATGCTCGAGCTGGCCGGCGGCTTCACGCTGGGCTTCGCGCGGGTGAACCACCCGAAGCTGCGCGCGCGGCTGGTCGAAGAAATTCGCCGCCGGCTGCCGGGAAAGGCGATCAACGAATTGACGCTCGACCCTCGATCCGAAAGCGGCGTTGTCCCCCAGTTGGAAGAGGCCTTCGGTCACCAGAAGCTCGACGGCGTGTTTCTATATAGCCTGGACACCATGTTCGACCTCACCACGCGCCAGTCCCCGGCGATGGACGTCCTCAACCTAAATCGGAACTATTTCGGCAAACGCTTTCCCTTCCCGGTGGTCTTTTGGCTTCCCGAATTCGCCATGCGCGAGTTGAGCCACCAGGCGCCCGATTTCTGGGCCTGGCGCTCGGGAACTTACTATTTCGTCGGCGCAGAAGGCGACGCGGCCGAGACGCTGCGCGGGCTCGATGAAGATCCCATCAGTTCCGTCACTCTGCGAGAGAAGCGCGGCCGACGCGAGATTCTCGAGCACGTGCTGGCTGAACTGCGGGCGGCTGCGCAGCCCGACAGCCGTTCGCTGGCCGACACCTACTATCTCCTTGGCCAGGCCAACTATTACGAAGACGAAAAGAATGCCGCCGGCGCTTATTTTGAGAAAGCGCTGCCTCTTTTTCGCGAGCTCGAAGACCGCCGGGGCGAGGCCAACGCCATCCGGAGTTTGGGCGATGTGGCGCTGAGTCAAGCCCGCTATGAGCAGGCGGCGGAGCGCTACGAGCAGGCGCTGCCCATCTACCGTCAGATCGGAGATCGGCTGGGCGAGGCCAACGCCATCCAGAGTTTGGGCGATGTGGCGCTGAGTCAAGCCCGCTATGAGCAGGCGGCGGAGAGCTACGAGCAGGCGCTGCCCATCTACCGTCAGATCGGGGATCGGCTGGGCGAGGCCAACGCCATCAAGAGTTTGGGCGATGTGGCGCTGAGTCAAGCCCGCTATGAGCAGGCGGCGGAGCGCTACGAGCAGGCGCTGCCCATCTACCGTCAGATCGGAGATCGGCTGGGCGAGGCCAACGCCATCCGGAGTTTGGGCGATGTGGCGCGGATGCAAGCCCGCTACGAGCAGGCGGCGGAGCGCTACGAGCAGGCGCTGCCCATCTACCGCCGGATCGGGGATCGGCTGGGCGAGGCCAACGCCATAAAGAGTTTGGGCGATGTGGCGCGGATGCAAGACCGCTATGAGCAGGCGGCGGAGCGCTACGAGCAGGCGCTGCCCATCTACCGCCGGATCGGGGATCGGCTGGGCGAGGCCAACGCCATCCAGAGTTTGGGCGATGTGGCGCTGAGGCAAGCCCGCTATGAGCAGGCGGCGGAGCGCTACGAGCAGGCGCTGCCCATCTACCGCCGGATCGGGGATCGGCTGGGCGAGGCCAACGCCATCCAGAGTTGGGGCGATGTGGCGCTGAGTCAAGCCCGCTATGAGCAGGCGGCGGAGCGCTACGAGCAGGCGCTGCCCATCTACCGCCGGATCGGGGATCGGCTGGGCGAGGCCAACGCCATCCGGAGTTTGGGCGATGTGGCGCTGAGGCAAGCCCGCTATGAGCAGGCGGCGGAGCGCTACGAGCAGGCGCTGCCCATCTACCGTCAGATCGGGGATCGGCTGGGCGAGGCCAACGCCATCCGGAGTTTGGGCGATGTGGCGCTGAGTCAAGCCCGCTATGAGCAGGCGGCGGAGCGCTACGAGCAGGCGCTGCCCATCTACCGCCGGATCGGGGATCGGCTGGGCGAGGCCAACGCCATCCGGAGTTTGGGCGATGTGGCGCTGAGTCAAGCCCGCTATGAGCAGGCGGCGGAGCGCTACGAGCAGGCGCTGCCCATCTACCGCCGGATCGGGGATCGGCTGGGCGAGGCCAACGCCATCCGGAGTTTGGGCGATGTGGCGCTGAGGCAAGCCCGCTATGAGCAGGCGGCGGAGCGCTACGAGCAGGCGCTGCCCATCTACCGTCAGATCGGGGATCGGCTGGGCGAGGCCAACGCCATCCGGAGTTTGGGCGATGTGGCGCTGAGTCAAGCCCGCTATGAGCAGGCGGCGGAGCGCTACGAGCAGGCGCTGCCCATCTACCGTCAGATCGGGGATCGGCTGGGCGAGGCCAACGCCCTGCTCTCCATGGGCCGCCTGGCGCGCGAAACCGACGACGAGACCCGGATGACAGCTTCCCTGCGGCAGGCGGAGTCGATCTATGAATCGATTGGGCTGAAAGACCAGGCACGGCGGGCACGGGAACTAGGCCTTGCGCCCCGTTGAATGACCTTCCTCTCCAAAACTCGCACGGTGCTCGAGATGATCAAGTTCGAGCACTCGGTGTTTGCACTTCCATTTGCCTTGACCGGCGGGCTACTGGCAGTGAGGGGCAGCGGTCTGGGCTGGGGAGAGCTGGGGGCGAAATTCGCCTGGATCATCGTCGCCATGGTAGCGGCGCGATCGGCGGCGATGGCCTTCAACCGTGTCGCCGACGCCGAGCTGGATGCTCGCAACCCGCGCACCAAAACGCGGGCGATCCCGGCCGGGGTTGTCTCGAAGTCTTTCACCTGGGGTTTTATCGTTTTTTGGTCGGCAGTCTTGTTGTTGGCTGCTTACATGCTCAACCCGCTGTGCCTCAAGCTCGCTCCGGTGGCCTTGGCCGTGGTTTTCGGTTACTCCTTCACCAAGCGGTTCACGTCGCTTTCCCATCTCGTGCTGGGATTCGCGCTGGGGATCGCCCCCGCCGCCGCGTGGGTCGCTATCCGGGGCGCGCTCGACTGGCCCATCCTGCTGCTCACGGCGGCCGTCATGTTCTGGACAGCGGGTTTCGACATCATCTATTCCTGCCAGGATTATGATTTCGACCGCGAAGCAGGAGTCTTCAGCCTGCCCCGTTCGCTGGGCATTGGGCGGGCGCTGCTCGTTTCGCGCCTCCTGCACCTGGGAATGGTCGCCCTGCTGGTTTGGCTTGCCCGGCTCTTCGAACTCGGCTGGTTGAGCTTGGCGGGCATCGTCGTCGTCGCTGCTTTGTTGGTCTACGAGCATAGCTTGGTCAAGCCGACCGATCTGTCGCGGGTCGACGCCGCCTTTTTCGCCGTGAACGGCTACGTCAGCGTGCTTTTCTTTCTATTCTGGGGCGCGGACGTAATTTGGCCGGCGTAGGCTCCTCATCGCGACCTTCTGCATCGCCGAGAGGCTGCCCCTGCTGCATGCCGACCAAGACTTTCGACCGTTTGAGAAGCACTTAGGACTGGCTTCGCTGATTTAGCGAATCCTGATTTAGAAAATCCCTGATATGCTTTGTAGTGCGGGCGCCGACAACTTAGTGCATCAGTTCGCAAATACGGTTAGGAAAGGTGGCCGACCGCGGACGCGATGAATCGCACCCCTACTGATGGGCTTGAGCATCTTGCGTTCAAAGGTAGGGCGCAATTCATTGCGCCCGGGGCGCGACCTGTCGCGCGCGAGCTGATGAGCCGCAACACTAACCGACCTGCAGGGGCACAACATGCTGTGCCCGCCTGGACCCGCCCGAAGCGGAAGTGTATTGATGAGATGGAGTACGTATTGAGTTTCGCAAAATATAGTGACAGGCTCGGCTTTCGGCAAAGCACCGCGCATTCACAAGGCGGCGATCGCGTTTGTTCGTACGGGCGCGACATGTCGCGCCCTTGCCGGCATTGCGAGTTTCCGACCGGCATTCGTCACTATATTTCGCGAACCTCAATAGGCAAAGCCTGATCTGCCATGCTGCCCCACATTGACGATCCCCAGCTTCGGCCCGTAGCGGACAAGGTAGAGGCCGGCGAGCGCCTGGACTATGACGACGGGCTGGTTCTTTACCGCTCGTCCGATCTTCTGACCGTCGGCTACCTGGCCAATCGGGTGCGGGAGCGGCTGAACGGCAATATCACCTATTTCAATGTCAACCGCCACATCAACCCGACCGACATGTGCGTTGCGGCCTGTAAGTTGTGCGCCTTCGGCAAGCAAGTGCGCGACCCGCGCGCCTACACGATGTCGTTAGAGCAGGTTTGGCACGTGGCCGGGCAGGGTTACACCGAGGCGGTCTCTGAATTTCACATCGTCGGCGGACTGCATCCCGAGCTGACCCTCGACTGGTACTGTGAGATGATTCGCGGTCTTCGGGAGCGCTATCCCCAGGTGCATTTGAAGGTCTTCACGATGGTCGAAATCGGGTACCTGGCGCGGCGAGCGAAGATCACCATCGAGGAGACGCTGCGGCGGTTGAAGGAGGCGGGCGTGCAGTCGCTGCCCGGCGGAGGCGCGGAAATCTTCCACGAGCGAGTGCGCCGCATTATCTGCGATCACAAGATCAACGGCGAGGAATGGCTGGCAACCGCGCGGACGGCTCACCAAATGGGCTTGCGCTCGAACGCGACCATGCTTTACGGCCACATCGAGACCGAGGAAGATCGTGTCGACCACCTACTGAAGTTGCGGGGTTTACAGGACGAGACCGGCGGCTTCCAGACATTCATCCCGCTCGCGTTTCATCCCGAAAACACAGCGATGCGGCATCTGCCGGCGACGAGCGGGTTCGAGGACATCAAGAACATCGCCATCGCCAGGCTGCTGCTCGACAACTTCCCGCACGTCAAAGCCTACTGGATCATGATGACGCCGAAAATCGCCCAGGTTGCCCAACGTTTCGGCGCCGACGACATCGACGGCACGGTGGTCGAGGAAAAGATCTACCACGACGCCGGAGCCACCACTTCACAGTCGTTGCGTCGGGACGAGCTGCTGCGACTGATCCGGCACGCAGGCCGCGAACCCGTCGAACGCGACACCCTCTACCGGCCCGTCACTCGTGACGAAGCCACCTTCACGGTAGTCGTCTAGCGAGCAAGTGCAACGAAGCAATGCCGGGCCTATCGTGTGCTGCGACCGCCAGCCGACGAGAAATGAGGGCTTCATGTCATACACCCTAAGTATTTCATTAAAAGTAGTTTAGCTCCATCGGCACCGGGGCCTCCTTGGGTCGGCAAGGTACAATGTAATTGAGTGCGCGCGAAGCATTCGGGGCCCATTCGAGCACGGGTCGCCGGAAGCCGCGAACCAACGATGCAAAAAAATGCCAAACAAACCCAACTTCGTGTAACCCAAAGGGAATCAGTGATTTCAAGTTGGTTTCGAGTACAGCGGGGCGGTCGGATCCGCAAAATTCGACGCATCGGACCAAGTTGGGGACAAGAGTAGCTTTGCTGCGGGGCGGGAGACCCCGAGGAACAAACGGGGCGGCAACGGCGGATCGGAGCTTGTAGCGCGGACCTGGCGCTGTTCCAGCGTCCGCGTCCGCGGGCGGCTACCGAGGCGCCAAAATTACCAAACAAAGCCAATTCCTCATAACGCCCTTTGTTGCAGACAGTTACAGAAAGCCTGGCGGGCTGATCGCGTCCTTCGACCTCGGCTGGTGAGAAATGCGAGCTAGCCCGAGGCCGGACGATCAGCAAGCGTGGGCTGGATCAGCGCTGTCCGCGCCCTCGCTGAAACAGCGGCCTCGAACTTTCGCCCGCCGGCCGCAACGGCCTGTCGCCCCGCCGCTTTGTGCGCTAGCATAATGCTAGCATGAGGAATCAATATGGCTACTCTTACCATCCGGAACGTCCCGGCGAGCGTGGTCAAGTCGCTGAAGGCGCTCGCGCGGAGAAGCCGGCGATCCATGGAGCAAGAGGTTCGGGAACTCCTGGAAAGCTACGTCGCTGAGCGCCGCTCAGTCATCGAACAGATTGAGGCGGGGTGGGCGACACAGCTTCGTCGGCCGACGGCTGAACAGGTGGAGGCCTGGATCGGCGTAGGGCGCAAGTGAGAGCCGTTGTCGATACGAACGTTGTAGCGTACTTTCTGTTCGGTACCGAGCCCTTCGTGGATGAGGTGCGCGGGTTCTGGAACGTGGTGCGCGAGCCGATCGCGCCGGCGCTTTGGGAGGCGGAGATCGCGAACGTCGTATGGATGGCGATTCGCAGCGGCATCGTAGAGGCCCACGACGGACTGCGGAGGCTAGACCTGGCAGCTCGTCTCGGCGTCTACTCGGTCCCGAGCAGGAAGCTTTGGCAGGGGGCCCTGACCCGCTCCGTGCGATCAGGCGTGGCCGTTTACGACACTCTATTCGTCGAGCTTGCCGGTCGCCAACGTCTTCCCTTGGCAACCTTCGATACGAGAGTGCTCACCGCCTTTCCCCAGATCGCCAGACGCCCGGGCGCTCTTGCTTCGCACTAGTGTCCGGTTTCGAAAATTGGCGTAATTATTCGACGGCACTCGTCGGTTCTACCGGCTAGCAGGCGTCCAGAGCACCCGCGCCCGTCCTCGACTCTACCCGCGTGGCGAGGCGAAGTGCGGGAGAGGTCCGTCAGTACAAGCTGCGCGCCGCTCGACGAGCGGAGGCGTACTTTTGCGGGTGCAGCTTGGCCCGCTCGTATCTTGATGCCACGGAAATAAGCAGCTACTTCCGTTCAGCGTCCGACCGGGAAAGTACGTTGAGCACAGCGAGCAAGCGCAACGCAGTAATGGCGGGCCTATTGCGTGCTTCGACCGTCAGGTGGTGAGAAACGCGGGCTAGGAGCCTGTCTCACAGAACGAAATTTGGCCCTTTTGACCACAATATCTTGTGTAACTCTTATCCCTCATGTCTAGATGTGGTATAGAAAATTTTCTGTGGGACAGGCTCCTAGGCTCTGAACAGCTACAAAATTATCTACAGTGGAATTTCTCGCGACCTGAAACAGGCCGTAAGTTATTGAAAAAAATGGTCGGGGCGCGGAGATTTGAACTCCGGACCTCCTGCTCCCGAAGCAGGCGCGCTACCAGGCTGCGCTACGCCCCGAAGGGACACGTGGAAGAGGGGGGGCTGAACAACCGCCTCTTCAGTGTAGGGTTGCACCGGAGGGCTGTCAACGCGGCGGCGGGCTAGCGTCGTCCACCCAATAAGACCGCAACTTGTAGATTCCGTTGTCGAGAGGGAAGCCGTTGAAACGGGCTGACCAACCTTGCGCGGCGCGGCCTACCAGCTGTAAAGCGGCCGGCCTAACCCCAATACTGTCGACTTAAATCGTGATGGAACCAACGAATCTTTCCCCGCATGACGCCGTTTGTCATGTACGGGCGCGACATGTCGCGCCCCTCTCGAGTTTGGCTTTTCGAGGCGGCCTGGGGGTGGCGAGGGAGAGGGGGAAAGGGTTAGCCGGCGGCGTAGAGGACGGCGGTAGGAAAGCGAGCAACGGAGTTTCCGCGGCTTCCGGTGTCGCTGGGTGGTGGAGGGGAAGCCGCGGAAGCGTGGCAAGCCCTCTCCCCACGGCTCGGCCCGCGGTTGTGGCATCAGATCCTGCGTCGAGGGGCGGGGTTTCGAGCGCTTGGCCCGCCACTTGGGCGGCGGCGGCGCGTCGGGAAAGCCGGCCGGTCCGTAGGCCTGCCGCGCTGCCGGCAGCAAACCAGCATAGGCGGCGACGAGCAACCGCGGCGTGGCCTCGACCGAGCGCGGATGCCTGAGCCGCGCCTGGCCCAGGCCTGGCAACGTCTTCTGGTCACGGAAGTCGACCTCGCTGTCCCAGCGCCAGACGTCATGCTGGACGATCGGTTGCGGGGACAGCGCGGTGTCGGTGGCGATCAGATAGGCCGGGCGGCGATACAACAGCCGCGAGCCCTTGCGGGGCCGATAGCCGAGCGGCGCGATCACCACCAAGCGCCAGTTGGTGTGGCCGCCGGCCGGACGCCAACGCAGGGGCGCCAGGGTTTTGATGCGCAAGGCGTGCCGCCGCCCGGCCGCCTAGGCGGTGAGCGTCCGCCAGGGGACGCCGTCGTCTTGCCGCAACTCGTCGGGCGTCGGCGCCCGCCGGCCATAACAACGGCGCCGGCCGGTAGCGGCGCCCCTGGACGGCGGCAAGCGGTACAACTTGGCGTCCTGGCGGAGGCGGCCGATCAAGACCGTCTTGGGCGGCGGATTCTTCAACACCACGCGGTGGGTGAAGCGGCCGTCGACCAGCACCTCGAGCCGTCTGGCGGCGGCGTGTTCTTGGTCGAGGTTCTGCCGCGGCGCGTGCCGGCGGGCTGCTCCGCGACGGGCCGGCGAAGCTTTCCCCGACGCCTCCCGATCCTGGCGGCGTTCTTCGCAGGAAGCGTTTTGGCGGGGCTTGGGCGGGGTCGGCGCGTGTTGGAAATCGAGCGGGATCAGCCGCGCCGGGCCGAGCCCCTCGCCGGCGGGCAGCGCGGCCGCGATCTCGACGACCCGCTGGGCGCGGATGAGGTTGGTCTGAAACGACGGTCCCAGCGGATCGCGCCGCCAGGCGACGCCGGGGGTTTTGGTTCCCCTCTTGGGCAGAAGCGAATCATCGAGCGCCACGACCAGCGGCTCCCCCGGCCGTAGTTGGGCGACGACGCCGCGGCGCACGGCGCCGAACAGCGCCTCGCTATCCCCCCGCGACTGCGAGAAGACCCGATAGAGCGCCGACCAGTCCTGGAAGCTCCCCCCGGGCGGTGCGCGGCGGCCCGCTGATGGTAGGGCGGCCGAGACAGACCAAGCTACTCAGCATCAGGGTTTGGATCTTGTCTTGGACACGGCGCCGGCCGCTCCCTGGGAGCGCTTGCCCGACCAGGGCTTGGAAGGTGTCGAGGAGCCGCGCTGGGGGGTCTTTTTTTTAACGCCGAGGGCGGCGGGTGGGGGCGGTTCAACACGAGTTGGGAGCGGTCTTCGACGAGCCATTCCACGGTCTCGCCGCGGGAGAACTGCATCGCCTGAGCGAGGGCGGAGGGGAAGTTGACGTACCACTGCTGGCTGGCTTTGCGGCGGATGAGCTGGACTTTGGTGGGGTAACCCAGGGAGCCTCCTTATTCTAGTTATATAACTAGCTACAAGAATACACAAAAATGTTTTAGAACGCAAGGGTTTTTTCGCCCCTGGCACACTCCCGCTTCGTCTTTGTGAGAATCTATCTAGTCAAACGCCAAACTCGAGGGGGCTTACATGCTGTGCCCGTGATCCAAAGTCGCTGTATGTTGCGAGACCCAATGGCAAATCATCAACCGAACTAGCGGGAGACGATGAAACTAGCACAGATTCGAGATTCTTCAGGAGCGCTGACCGCCGCCATTGTGGAGGACGGAAGCTATCGGCCGATCCCGGAGCACACCGTGGCTTCGCTGATTCGAAAGACCGAGGAGCAGAACCGAAGTCTTAACGAAGTCGCCTCCGAGATGACGGTAAGGGAAACGGTGAGCGCTCGCCCGGCAATTCCCGTGACTCCATCGGAAGTTTGGGGTTGCGGCTGCACCTACGCCCCAAGTGCGGAGTTCCGCGACGGGGAACTCGGCGCCGGCGAAGGCATGTATGGCTACGTGCACAACCCGGCTCACCGACCGGAGATCTTCTTCAAAGGGACCAGCCGCAATTGCGTCGGTCCCGGCGAGGCGATCGGCATTCGCGCGGACTCGAAGTTCACCGCTCCCGAACCGGAACTGGCCGTGGTCATCAACAGCCGCGGTGACATTGTGGGCTACACGCTCGGCAACGATGTCTCGGCATGGGACATCGAAAGGGAAAACGCGCTCTATCTACCGCAGTCGAAGGCCTACGAAGCTTGTTGCTCGCTTGGCCCGGTGATCGTAACCGCGGAAGAAATCGAGAATCCATATGATTTGGAGTTGAGCTGCACGATCACTCGTCATGGAGAAACGACGTTTGAGGGATCGGCTTCTACCGCGCTACTGCGGCGCAAGTTCGAGGAGTTAGCCGAGTACCTGCTGCGCAGCAACCCCGTGCCCGCGCCCGCGGATCTCAAAAGCGAGATCCGCTACGGATCTTGACACAATGCGCTACGGGGTAAAAGAGACCCCGATCAGGGGCGTCACGCGACTGCGCAGCCCACCCTGGTTGAGTTTCACAATCAGGTTGAACGTCACCAGCAAACCTTTCGCTGGGCTGAGCTTGAAGCCGACGGCAGCGTCGGCGGTATCGACGCTTCGCTGGGAAAAAGCAATGGTGTCGAACTCAGTTCGATTGGGAGGGTTGGCGGCGTCGTCGGCCTTGATCAGACTCACTCTTTGGGCATCGATGATTCGCTGACCCAGAAAGTCCGCAGCGAGGGAAAACTTCGGGCTGATGCCCACATCGACTCCAGCGGAGTATAGAAACTGATTGGGCAGGTCTCCTTTTCGGCCGGTGCCAACGTCACCGCCCAGGATGCTCTTGCCGTTGAACTGGTAGCCAACTTTGAAGTGGGGCGACATTCTCCTGTTGTAGGAAAAAATTAGGAAGGGCTTAAAACCGGCCGCGCCCGTCCCTAAAACATTTAGCTCGTCTCCTGTGGGAAGCCGGACGTCCGCCGCCAGGGCCAGAGCGGCCCGCTCCCAGCGGTTGGTGGTTCCCTTCACTCGAAGGATGACATCGCCCAGACCCGAGGCGCTGCTGCCGTTGACGAAGCGGCGGTCTCGCACGTCTTCCCCAGAACGGAAGGTATGAGCTAACCGAAGGTCATCGTCCTCCAACATGCCTGTCCCGAGCCGTCGGATTTCGGCGGCGGAAACGACATCGAGCGTTGCGCTTATGACCGGTAAGGCTACTGATACGTCTACGCGGTCGGGCAATCCGTAGGAAAAGAAGCTGGTGAACTGCCCGATCTGGAGATCGACCAGGTTCTGGGTGCTCACGACATCCTTCAGAAAGACCGAGTTCGGATCTACGGTCGGTCTGTGGGTAAATACAACAGGAACATTCTCCAGGTCAATTTCGTCCAGTTGCTCGAAGCTGAACTGCTGAAAGGTAAAGCCGAAGTAGAAGCGGTCCTTACCAAGAGTTTCGGCGCGCTCGGTGAGGATAGGGCCAAACGTCTGCGCCGATCGTTCGTAGACCCCCAGCGTCGGGTCGAAGGTATAGGTGAATCCCGAGGCGGGGGACGGAATGGGTAGTGAGGTCAACTGGCTCGCCACGGCACTGTTGAAGGGGCCGAAGTTCTCTCGAAAGGAGCTGTCGAAATGGGCGTTGTGGTCGGGGTTTTCCAGGCGGAGTCCGAACGGGCCATATAGATTGGGGATCACAAAGGCCAGCTTGCGCTCGTTCAATTGGTTCTGTCCACATCAGATTCCGTAACCGCAGAAAGCTAACCCGAAAGCGGCCAGACGCAGCACTCGCTTGAACAAACAACTTCCAACGCAGCCGTGGTTCTGAATAGCCATCGGAACAGGGACACCTAGGGTAGGGAAACTAAAGTTTTTGATCACTGACGCCGCAATCGACTCGTCAATCGTCAATTGCTTCTGACGCAAACCGGACGTCGAGGTAGATCGAGTCGATCACCCACGAGTCTCCCTTTCGGGAGAGCGTGATCACCACTTTATGCGTATCTGTTCTTGGCTTACGATGTGAGTCCATGAATTCGGTCGTGGTGGTTCTCGAGCAGGTCACCCGCGCTGTATTCCCGGAAATTTGAAGAGGGCCGGTTTGCCGGAACTCCCGACGCAGAGAACGGGCAGTTTTGAAGGAAGCTTTCAGCGTTTGGATTTCGTCGGGTCGAAGCCAGGGTTGGTATTCCGTGAGGCTTTTCAAGTCCTTGTTCCGATAGGCCGCCTCGCCGCTCGAGTAGGGCCAAGACCGATTTTCGGTCACGACCCTCCTTAGCCTTTTGCTCCTCCTTCTCTAAGCGGGCAATTTGGTTTTTGGCCTCCCCGACGAACGCTCCGTCCTGAAAACTTTCCACGAAGTCCCTCAAGGCCGAAAGGTCGCCGCGGTTCTGCACTGAGGCCCATTTGTCGAACTCCGCAATCCGCCCGCGAGCCCGATCCGCATATCGTCCGCTAGGGTATCGTGCCAGGTGCTCTTCGAACGGGACCTTGCTTTTGCCGGCCCTGATTGAGGTCCAGCGCGTTAACTCCGAGTCTAGCTCGACGGTTTCGGATTTCTGGGATTGTTCTCCTGGCGTGTGAATTGTGGTCGGAGCCGCGGCAGCCGCTGTCCGGCGCGGGGGTGTTCTTTTGGTCTCCAAGTTGCTCTTTGACTGTGGAACTTCGGGGGCGAGCCGCGAAGGTTTCAGCGAAACGGTCTCATCAAGTCCTTCCATGCTCGGGGGCGCTGCACTGTGAACTTGCTTCACTGGCCTGTGAATTGTGGTGGGAGCTGCCCCAGAGTCTGTCCGTTGCCGGATCGGAACTTCGGGGGCGGATGGCAGCAGGGGTTCTAGCAAAACGGTGTGAAATGTAGCTGTGTCAGCTACGATCTGCACGGGGGCGGTATAGTTCCGGTAGCCCGGTGCAGCGACAGTCAAAGCGTAGTTTCCTTCACCGAGCAACACTGCCTTTTCCTGCGTCGTCCGCTTGTCCACCTCGCCCTCGCGTTGAAGGGTAGCGCTGAAAGCGGCGTCGGGTGGTTCCACTTGCATTCGCAACGTGCCATTGGTGGCGGAGGGGCCACCGGGAGGGGTGGGCTGCTGGAGCAAGTATCCTACAATCACAACCAGAACCAGACCAATCATTGCGAGTAACCAGCGCGGCTCTAGCAAGGGACTGGATGCCTTTCTGCGGCTACTCTTTGGAACAGTATCTGTGGAGGTCTTAGTCTCTGATTCCGCTCGGAGCTTACCCGGTCTCGGCGGCCACGCGGTGTCCTTCGCCTTCAGGTCGGAAAAGGCCTTTTACAACGTGCTAATCAGTCGATTGGCGTCTTCATGAAAGCGGCTGTCACCGATTTCCAACGCCTGACGCCGCGCTAGTCCCTGCAGGGCGCCCGGCAGCTCTTGAGCGGCGGGCATGCGCGCACCCCCCACTAGCGCCGGAATCACCAGGATTTTCCGGTCGAGGGCAGTGGCAATCTCGAGCCGGACGAAATCGTCCGGGTCGTCCAGGCGACGGCGACCGTCCTGATCTTTGCTGGACAACCACTCCCTGCCGAGTAACGCGATCAAAACGTCGCAAGAACCGACGGTCCCCTCGATGGTCCGGACAAAATCCGCACCGGCCTCAATGGCGTTTACATCCATGAAAACTTGCTCTTTGCCAAAGTGGGTCCTGAGCCGGTCGTACAGCCGTCCCGCGGAACCGGAGCTGTCGTCGCGGCGGTAGCTGAGAAAGATTTTCCTCATGACTGTGGATCCCCTCACCTACGGTGCGAGTTTCCAAGGTTTCTGCCAGAATGATACTCCGCCCGCCCGCAAATGTAAACAAATTCGGCTAGGACAATGGATAGTGTAGGACGAATGGCGTACAGGCGCGCTATTTACTACTACCGGTCGAGACGCGTTGGCTCGTGAGTCGCAACAGAATATCTTCGTGCGGGACGCGAGGGACAGTTGATCGACGAAACTTGACTCCCGGTCGGAGCGGTCCACGTAAGCCCCTGTATGAAGAATGGAAGGACGGGCTGCCTGGCTGGAAGCTTCCTGAAACTGTAAATCATAGGTGAAATCACAAAAAGTCGGTCACACCGGAGACCATTCCGTTTTCCTTTTCTACAAACTCCCTCCAGACTTTTGTAAGTGAAGCAGCTGTTCCCCCTTCTGATTGGGATTGAACTTTAGGGCCTGAGCTGGTGCGCCAGCGGCGCGACTCAGGCCCATTTTTTTAGGCAAGGTGTCATCGTGCCGCGCTTGTTCCGTCAAGAACGTGCGGATTATCGATGCGGCCGGTCTCATGGAGCACAACCCATTCCCAAGCTGACCTACGCTTTCTCTCCGGAAGGGCTCGGTCCTGTCGTCGGTCGCCGTGAACTCTCGATCAAAGAACGGAAGCGTTCATGCTCGACCGAGATCGTGGCCTCGATGGCCTGCACGAATTGGGAAAAGGCCGTGGCATTGTCCTTGTAAGGGCCACTCTGCGTACGGAAGAGAAAGAGCTCCTTCTTGAGGAGTTCCTCGGTCGTTCGAAACGCCAGCCACAGATCGCCGTACTTCCGGAAATTGGCCAATCCGGTCAGGCACGCCAAGGCGAGTGCGAGCACGGTGATTGCCATGGTCTTGAGGTCCGCACCGCCAAGGTAGTCTGCCTGAAGATTTGCCACGACAGGTACGAGGAGACCGAACACGATGATGGCGGTTTGCATTCGCAGATGGATGTTCTTATTGCGGTTGGCCGCTCTCTCGTAGTATCGGAGCTGATCCTCAACTCGAGACTTGATATAGTCCTCGGATTTCATCGGCGTCTCCATTTGTCGCAACCTCCTAAGCTGTAGTCTGAGCTATCGGTTTTTGGGGAACAGTAATGACCGTCGGCCGCGGGCCCGCGGGCTAACGCCTGCGGCTCTGCTGTTGGAACTGCGCGGAGAGCCGCCTAGCCCGCCTCGTCGAAGAAGCTGCCCATCTTTCTGAACTTCCGGTAGCGATGTTCCACTAATTCGGGGCCGCTCATCTTCTCGAGCTCGCGGAGGGTTTTTTCGAGGGCATCCGCCAGGGTGGCGGCAGCGGCGTCATAGTCGGTGTGGGCGCCTTCCCCGGGCTCCTCGACCAGTTCGTCGACGAGACCGAGCTTGAGCAAATCCCTCGCGGTCAGTTTGAGGGCGTTCGCCGCCAGCTCGGCCTTGCTGGAATCGCGCCACACGATAGCCGCGCAGCTTTCAGGTGAGATCACGCTGTAGATAGCGTTTTCGAGGATCAGGACTCGGTTGCCGACGCCCAGGGCCAAGGCCCCTCCGCTGCCCCCTTCCCCGATGCAAGTGACAATGATCGGGACGGGCAACTGGGCCATGGACTGCAGGTTCCTAGCAATCGCCGCGGCCTGGCCGCGCTCCTCGGCGTCGATCCCCGGATAAGCGCCTGGGGTGTCGAGAAACGTCATCACCGGGCGTCCGAACTTTGCCGCGGTCTGCATCACGCGAAGGGCTTTGCGATAACCCTCGGGTTTCGGCATCCCGAAGTTGCGGTACAGCTTTTGCTTGGTGTCACGGCCTTTCTGCTGGCCGATCACCATCACCGGTGTCCCGCGAAACAGGGCGTAGCCGCTGACAATGGCGGGATCATCGGCGAAAAGGCGGTCGCCGTGGATCTCCTGAAAGCCGGCAAACACCCGCTGGAAATAATCGAGCGAGTGAGGCCGCTGGGGGTGTCTGGCGAGCTGGACGTGTTCCCAGGCCGAAAGCTCGGCTTCGTCTTCGGGTCGGGAGCGAAGACTCTGGAGTGTAGCTTCCAACTCGCGGATACGGGTCTGGGTGGCTTCATCGGGATCGGGGTGGCTCCGGCGCAGCTCGGCGATCTGGCGTTCCAGCTCGCCGGCGCGCTCTGCCGACGAGTCAGAGGCGCCGCCGGACTCTTCCGGGGAAGGCGGGGATGCTTGAGAAGCCATGATGAAAGCAGCCGGTTCAGGCGTGAATGACTTCGAGCGAGCCGGCCCCGCAGATATCCTCGATGGCGCGGATGAATTCCCGGTCCGCCTGAACGCGCACCGCCAGATCGTAAGATACCAGGAAATCCTCGCTGCGGAGCAGTCTCAGCCGAACGTCCGTTTCTCCGGGCTTATTCCGGAACAGCTGGTCTAAGCGCTCGGCCACCTCGTTACCGTTGGCCTTCCCGTTGGTCTTGCCTAGCCGAACGGTGATCGAGACCTGCGTCGGAATGGGAACGCGAGCCACGTCGAGGGGCACAACCTCACTGACGGCGACCTTGGGAGGGCCACTCTCATCGGGTCGCAGGCTGCCGCGCACCAAAACCGCCTGATCCTCGTCGAGCATGGGCGACAAAGCCTCATAGTAGTTGGCGAAAACCAGCAGGTCGACATTGCCTTCAAGATCTTCCAATACGCCGGCGGCCCAAGGCTTCCCCTCGCGATTGCGCCGCCTGGTGATCGAAGAGAGGATCCCACACAGGGCCACGGGGGCGCCGTGGTCGAGATCTTCGAGTTTCGAGCTATCGTGGGTGGCCAGCTCTTCGATCTTGTCGCGGTAGGCGTGCAAAGGGTGGCCGGTGACATAGAACCCCAGGGTCTCTTTCTCTCCGGCCAGCTTTTGTTTTTCCGGCCATTCTGGCACGTCGGGCAGAGTGTCTTCGGAACGAGCGTCGCTGGCTTCAAAAGCGGCAAACAACCCATGTTGCCCGGTGGCGCGGTCCCGAGACGCGCGCTGGCCGAGCTCGATAGCGCGGTCGAGCACCGCTGTCAGTTGGCTACGATGTCCGCCGAAGGAATCCATGGCCCCGGCCTTAATCGCGCTTTCCAGCATGCGCTTATTGAGATGTTTCCAGTCGTTGGTCTCGCAGAAATGGAACAAGGAATCGAACGTCCCTGCTTCTTTTCGAGCCTCGAGGACGGAGTTCACCGCCGCCCGTCCGACGTTCTTGATGGCCCCGAGCCCGAAGCGGATCGCATCGTCGCCCGCGGGCGTAAAGTTCCAGTCGCCGGCGTTGAGGTCCGGGGGTAAGACCTGGATCCCGATATCCCGGCATTCATTGATGTATTTGACGACCTTGTCGGTATTGCCGACCTCCGCGGAAAGCAGCGCCGACATGAAAAACACCGGATAGTGCGCCTTCAGATAGGCCGTCACGAAGGCGACGAAGCCGTATGCCGCCGAGTGCGATTTATTGAACCCGTAACCGGCGAACTGCTCCATCAACTCGAACAGCTTGCCGACTTTCCTCTTTTCGTAACCCCGTTCCAGCGCGCCCGTTATGAAGCGCTCGCGCTGCGCGGCCATCTCTTTGGGCTTCTTTTTCCCCATCGCTCGCCGCAGCAGGTCCGCCTCGCCCAGCGAATAGCCGGCCACGCGGTGGGCAATCTGCATCACCTGCTCCTGATAGACAATGACCCCGTACGTCTCCTCGAGGATCTCTTTGAGAACCGGCAGGTTGTAGTGGACGGGTTTCCTGCCGTGGCGACGGTCAATGAACTCGCTGATCATGCCGCCCTGGATGGGCCCGGGACGATACAGCGCGTTGAGGGCAATCAGATCTTCGAGGCGTTCCGGCCGATAGCGCCGCAAAATGTCGCGCATCCCGGAAGACTCGAATTGGAAGACGCCGCTGGTCAGACCGCGCGACAGCAGAGCGTAGGTTTTCTTGTCATTGAGGGGCAGTTCCTCCGGCCGCAGGTCGATCGCCTTCTCCTTTTTGAGCCGACGCAGCGCCTCATCGATCACGGTCAAGGTGGTCAGGCCGAGAAAGTCCATCTTGAGCAGCGACAACCAGTCGAGGCTCTTCATGTCGTACTGGGTAACGATCTCGTCCTTGGCGGTCTTATAGAGCGGTACCAACTCCCTGAGCGGCCGCGAAGCGATGACGACACCGGCGGCGTGAACCGAAGGGTTGCGGGAAACTCCTTCCAGGCGTTGAGCCGTTTCCATGAGCTCGGCGACGCGACGGTCTTTCCTGACCTGCTCGCCGAGGGCCGGCTCCTGTTTGAGGGCTTGGGCCAACTTTATGTTCAGCACGTTGGGGACGAGCTTCGTCAGGCGGTCAACGTCGGCGTAGGGCATGTCCATCACCCTTCCTACGTCCTTGATGGCTGCCTTCGCCGCCAAGGTGTTGAAGGTAATGATCTGCGCAACCTGTTCGCGCCCATATTTTTCGGTGACGTATTGGATCACCTCGCCGCGGCGGTTCATGCAGAAGTCGATATCGATATCGGGCATGCTGACGCGTTCGGGGTTGAGGAACCGCTCGAACAGCAGGCCGTACTGCAGGGGATCGATGTCGGTGATCTGCATGGCGTAGGCCACCAGCGAGCCGGCTGCCGAACCGCGCCCTGGTCCCACCGGAACGTTCTTGGAGCGCGCGAAGCGAATGAAGTCCCAGACGATCAAGAAATAGCCCGAGTACTTCATCTGCTGGATGATGCGGATCTCGTGGTCGAGTCGCTCCTCGTACTCGGCCAGCTCGTGTTTGAGCGAGCCTTGAGCGGCTAAGGTTTCCAGACGCGCTCTTCGCTTCTCGAAACCCTGGCGCGCCGCCCACTCGAAATACGTGTCGGCGGTGTGCTCCGGGGGAACTTCAAACACCGGGAATGGGTCCTTCACGCGCTCGATCCGCAGCTTGCACTGCTCGGCAATTTCCCAGGTGCGGGTGAGGGGGTCGGAATTGCCGTCGAAGGTTCGCAACATCTCCTCTTGCGATTTGACGTGAAACTCCTGGGTGGCAAAGCGCATCCGGTTCGGCTCGCTCAGGGTTTTCCCGGTTTGGATACAGAGCAAGGCGTCGTGAGCGTGGGCGTCTTCTTGGGTCAAGTAATGCGCGTCGTTGGTGGCAACGAGCGGGATGCCGGTTTCTTGGCTCAGGCGAAAAAGCAGCGGCAGGACCTTCTTATCGGCGTCGAGACCGTGGTCTTGCACCTCCAGGTAGAAATTGTCCTTCCCGAACATGTCGAGGTAGGTGTAGGCCAGACGGCGGCCCTCCTCGTACCCCTTATCGAGCAGAGCTTCGTTGAGGTCGCCCCGCAGACAGCCGGAAAGGCAGATCAGCCCCTTGCTGTGCGAGGCCAGCAGGTCCTTGTCGATCCGCGGCTTGTAGTAGAAGCCCTCGAGGTAGCCGGTCGACACGAGATCGATCAGATTGCGGTAGCCTTGTTGGTTTTCGCACAGCAGGGTGAGGTGGTTATAGCGATCGGACTCGCCACGAGTCTTATGCCCTTTCTGGGAGACGTAGACTTCGCAGCCGATGATCGGCTTGACCCCGCGGGCCTTACCCTCGTTGTAGAACTGAACGGCTCCGAAGAGGTTGCCGTGATCGGTAATCGCGATGGCCGGCATCTCTTGCCGCGCGGCCAATTTCATCAGCTGGGTGATCTCGCAGGCGCCGTCGAGCAGGGAATAATCCGTGTGGCAGTGGAGGTGAACAAAGGGAACCGACATCGAAGTTAGTATCAGTATAGGCGCGGCCGGAGGGGTGGTCAATGTGGCGGCCCGAGTCGGGCCGGAGCAACGTAAGACTCGCAAAAAACGGGTCTGACCACGGTGTGGATTGTTTGGTTCCGGTCGTATGGCACGAGGAATCTCCGGTCGGGAAGTGCGTCGCGGAAACACGGAATCCGCTAGACTGACGATTTCTGAGCAATCGAATAGATGGCCCTCCAACCCCGGCTAAAGAATCACCTCCCCTACTTGTTTCTTGCGGCTGGGCTGATCGCTCTCGATCAGGCGACGAAAGCCGCCGTCGGTTCGTCCCTCCCCCTGCACACCTCCAGGCCCATCATCGACGGCTTCTTCGACTTGGTTCATACGCGCAATACTGGGGTGGCTTTTAGTCTTTTCGCCGACAGTGGACCCCTTGTCAAGGGCATCATTCTGCCGCTCGTTTCGGGACTGGCGGTGGTGTTGGTTTTGGTGTTGTTCTGGAAATCCGAGTCGGGCCCCCGTAGGGTTCGTTACGGTCTCACGTTGATTCTTGCCGGAGCCGCCGGCAATCTTTACGACCGCCTCGTCTATGGTTATGTAGTGGACTTCCTGGACTTCTTCGTCGGCTCCTACCACTGGCCCGCCTTTAACGTCGCCGATAGCTGCATCACCATCGGCGCAGGCCTGTTGGTGTTAGACGCTGTTTTGACTCGCGGGCAAGATGCTCAGCCGGCGGAGTTAGACTAGATAGCGCGTATGTGCCCCCGGTTATTTACCATCGGCTCCTTTTCCCTACCTACCTATGGGCTGCTGGTGGTAGCCGGTCTGCTGGTGGGATTGCTGATCGCCGGCCGTCTCGGGCGCCGGGCGGGGATCGATCCCGACCACGTGACCAACCTGGGCGTGTACTTGGCCCTTTCCGCGATCCTGGGCGCGAAGCTGTTCATGGTCTTGACCGATTGGGGTTACTACCTAGAGCATCCCGGTCGGATCTTTTCGCTGGCCACTTTGCGGGCCGGCGGCGTGTTTTACGGCGGTTTGCTGGCGGCTCTGGCGACAGCCTTCTGGTTCTCCCGAAAATACGGACTTCCATCTTTGCCGACGGCCGACGTGTTCGCCCCGGCGGTGGCCATCGGTCACTCCATCGGCAGGTTGGGCTGTTTCGCGGCGGGTTGCTGCTGGGGGAAGCCGTCCTCGCTTCCCTGGGCGATGGCTTTTACTGATCCGGCGGCCCACGACTACGTGGGGGTGCCGCTCAACATCCATCTGCACCCGACCCAGCTTTACGAAGCCGGGGGGACGCTGCTGATCGGGCTTGTTCTGCTCTGGCGCTTCGGGAAGCCGCACCGGTCGGGAGCAATTGTCGGTCTCTACCTCGTGCTTTACTCGGCGTTCCGGTTCGGCGTCGAGTTCTTGCGAGCCGAAGCGGAGCGAAACTTTCCTTTCGACGGCGCACTGAGCAGTACCCAGTGGATCGCTCTCCTGCTGGTAGTGGCTGGTGTCGTTCTGCTGGTCCGACAGCAAGGTAAAGCAAGCGGCCCCCTCGCCCAGCAGCCGAGCGGCTGAACGACATGGCTCCCTCCGCGGCAGGACGCCTGTTCCTGATCGACTCTTTCGGCCTGATCTTTCGAGCGTTTTACGGACGGGCGAGAAGCGGGGTTCCCCCGATGCGCACCTCCACCGGGATCCCCACCGAGGCGGTTTACATCTTTGCGAACATGCTCAAGCGCTTGATCGACCAGCACCAGCCCGAGTACTTGGCCGCGGTCTGGGAAGGTAGGGGGCCTACTTTCCGCGACGAGCTTTTTGCCGACTACAAAGCCACCCGCGCCGAGACGCCGCCGGAGTTGATCGAGCAGATGCCCTACATCCAGCGCTGGCTCAACGCCGCGCGGGTTCCGATCCTTGCCCACGACGGCTACGAAGCAGACGACGTAATCGGTACGCTGGCCCAACAAGCGGCCCAGCTCGGACGCGAAGTCTATATTGTCTCCAGTGACAAAGACTTGACCCAACTGGTCAGCGACCGCATCTTCATTCTCAATCCGATGAAGGACGATCTAGTCTATGACAGTGCCGTCGTTGAAGAGATGATGGGCGTGCCGCCGCAAAGGGTGGTTGACATGATGGCCCTCAAAGGCGATTCCGTCGACAACATCCCCGGAGCGCCGGGCATCGGGGACAAGGGAGCACGAAAGCTGATTCAGCAATACGGTAGCGTCGAAACGGCCATCGAACACGCGGCGGAAGTAAAACGCAAAACCTACCGCGAGAGCCTGCAACGGAACCGGGATCAGATCTTGCTAAGCAAGAGGCTCGTTACCCTCGCCACGGACGTTCCCGTGAAGTGGGACATCGAGTCTCTACGCACGGCGCAGCCCGACCCCCGGGCGATGGCCGACCTTTATCGCGAGCTCGAGTTTCACAGTTCGCTTCAGCAGATCGAGGCCCCGGCCGGCGAATCCGAAATCCGGTATCGGACGTTGGCCTCGGAGGATGAATTCAACTCTTGGCTTGAGCATGCGGTCGGAACTGGGAGCGAAAAAAAGCCCATCTCTGTGGCGGTTGATCTGTCGACGGACGACGAGCTGACAGGGGGTGGACTCGGATTTTGCGGGGGATCGGAAGAGGCCTGTGTGTTGCCCGCTGAGCTCTTGTCGGCCGCAAAAGAGTTCCTCGAAGACTCATCGCAACCCAAACGAGTGCACGATTCCAAGGTGGCCATCAAGCAGCTTGAGGAGAAGGGAATTTCGCCGGCTGGCGTAGGCGACGACACAAAATTGGCGACCTTCCTTGTTCATCCGACATTGACGGATTATTCGCTTCCAAAGCTTGCGACTCGCTTCCTGGACGCCAAGCTCGACGCCGGTCTTGCGCAGGCCGCCCATTTCACGCGCCAGCTCGGCGAGATTTTTTCTTCTGAGTTAGAGAAGCAGGACTTAAAGGATCTCTATGAGACGATCGAGCTGCCGCTCGCTCCGGTGCTTGCGCGGATGGAGCGCAACGGAGTCCTGCTGGATTCGGAAGCGCTCGCCTCGCTTTCGGCTCAGATGGACGGCGAGATCGAGTCGCTGACCGCCGATATTCACGAGCTCGCCGGGTCGGTGTTCAACATCAACTCGCCCAAACAATTGGCCAAGGTATTGTTCGAGGATTTGAGGCTGCCCGCGCCCTCCCGCCGGGGCAAGACGAAAACACCCTCCACCGCCTCGGATGTGCTCGAAGGCTTGGCCCGCTACCACGAGATCGCCGAGAAGATTCTCGACTACCGCCGGCTCGTCAAGCTCAAGGGAACCTACGTCGATGCACTGCCGGCATTGGTCGATTCTTCGACCGGCCGGCTGCATACCACGTTCAACCAAACGGGGGCCGCCACGGGCCGGCTGTCATCCTCCAATCCCAACCTGCAAAACATTCCCATTCGTAGCGAGCTCGGACGCCGGATCCGAGCCGCCTTCGTCGCTCGCGAGGGTTGGAACCTGCTAGCGGCGGACTACTCCCAGATTGAGTTGCGGATTCTGGCTCACATGTCGGGGGACCGTGTTTTGACCGACGCCTTCCAGAAGGGCGAGGACATCCACACGCGGACGGCAGCGGAAGTCTTTGGCGTGCTGCCTTTGTCGGTTGGCCCCGAGGCGCGCCGCCGCGCCAAGGCGGTCAACTTCGGCATCGTCTACGGGCGCAGCGCGTTCGGTTTGTCGCAGCAGCTCGGCATCCCTATTGCAGACTCGAAGAAGTACATTGACGCTTACTTCGAGCGTTATTCGGGCGTGAAGGCGTTCATCGACGGCACGCTCAAGCAGGTTAGAAGATCCGGCATCACGCGAACGCTGTTCGGCAGGCTGCGCCCCATCCCCGAGATGGACAGCCGCAACCCCGCCCAGCGGGGCTTCGCCGAGCGAACCGCCGTCAATTCACCGATCCAGGGCTCGGCCGCCGACCTGATCAAGCTGGCGATGATTCGCGTGGATCGGCGTTTGCGGGACGAGAAGCTCGAAGCGCTGATGCTGCTCCAAGTCCACGACGAGCTGCTGTTCGAAGTTCCCGAAGCGGAGACCGCCGCCGCCGCCCGGCTGGTCAAGAAGGAGATGGAAGGCGTATACGATCTCAACGTGCCGATCGTTGCGGACGTCAAGGTCGGCAAGAACTGGCGGGACATGGAGGGGGTTGGGTGATGAGATGTCTTCGGCGGGCTAGCTACTTTCCGGCGCAAAATACGAGTACCGCTCGAGGCGGGGGCTCACCGGCAAGCCACTTCCGTAACGGCCCCCAAGGGCGAACCAAATCCGCGGGTGCGGTTCGAACCGAAACTGCGCGCTCACGCTGTTTCGCTGGTCCTGTGAGATGGGGAAGGTGGTGACAACATCGCGCAGCTCCTCGGCTTCACCCCCCCAACTGACGCCTGTGTTGAGGAAAACATCGTCGTCGTAAAAAGTTTTCCAAGTCCCTCCAGCATGTGATGGCCCGCCAGGGGTAGTGCGAATAGCAGTGCGGCGAAAACAAGAGAGAGCGGCCACGCTCTTTTTAAGCGACGCGGCAGGTGACTCGGCCTAACAGAGACGGGCGATTTTATCTTCCCATGCGTGGAAGCGCGGCGAGCAGGGCCGCCGCGGTCTGTTCGGCTGTCTTTCGCCAGCTGAATTGGCTAGCGCAGTCAAGGGATTGTTGCCGCAGCCGGAGCCGCATCGATTCATGGGCGACATCCGAAAGAGCGCGGGACAAACCTTCCGCACTCCTGTCGTGGACCACCAGCGCCGCCTCTCCTACGCCGCCCTCGAGCGCCACGTGATCGAAGACCACGACCGGCGCACCACACGCCATCGCCTCGAGAACCGTGAAAGAGAAACCCTCCCCCAAAGTCGGCAGCACAAAGGCCGCCGCTTGCCGATAGAGATCCGCCAACGGCTCGCTATCGAGGTCAGGGAGGTACACGACCCTCCCCGCAAGCCGCAGAGCCGCGACACGCTGCCGCACGTCGACGCCGAGAGGGTCCGGCCCTACAATCACGAGCGAGTGAGGAACGTTTCCGGAATCCGTCAATTGGCGAAAAGCCTCCAATAGCAGGGGGATGTTCCGACGCCGGGACAGCTTGCCGACAAACAAAAAGAAGGGCCCGTTCGGGATGCCAAGCCTGTCTCGAATGTCCGAGGCCGGCGAATCCGGCGGCGGAGCAGGTGAAAACGGCTCGCCGACGCCCGGATAGACGACTTGCACTTTCGAGGACTTGAGGCCATAGAAGCGAAGCAGGTCCCGGCGGGTTGCCTCGGAATTGGCGATCACCATGCGCGCCTCGTGAACGGCGTGATGAAAACCGGCCAACGACCGAAGCCGCCGACCGAGGGGAAAATCACCGGGCCGAGACTCGTAGATGCCGAGATTCGATACCACGGCCGGCGCCGAACAACTCCACGGGAGCGTGTAGGGAGCAAACAGCAGGTCACAGCGATCCATCGCCGGCGGCAAAACAAGGTTTTCCCACACGAGCAAGTTTTCCCACAAAAGCGAAGACAAGCGGCTGCGTACGATCCGCAGTTCCACGGGAGGGCGAATCACGTGCGGCGAAATGTTTGGCTCGCGCGGGCAGTAGACGGCGATGCGGCGGAAGGGCGTTTCCAGACGAGACCATTGGTAAAGGAGGGCTTCCAGATAGCGGCCGACCCCGGTCAGAGGTTCACAAAGCCGGTAGCCGATGACGGCGAGTTCCACGATCCACTCTCCATGCAACTAGCAAACCATTCTCGCCCTCGGCAGACGAGACAGCGGCCGGGGAGAGATCTTCCAAGAGGAGCGGTGTGGAACGATTCACATCACGCCATGACCGCTCCTACACGGCGGACGAGGAGCCATCGCCGGCCCGCTTTTCAAACACCACGGCCAGAAACGTGGAGCGATCCAGCCGGTAAAGCCATTGGCCAAGAGTGTAATGGAAAATCCCCAGCGCAACCTCAACCACCGCCAGTGCGGCTGGAGTGTCCATGATCCAACGGCACAACCGCGCCCGACGATCGATGCCGCGAGAAAGCCGACGGTACTCGTTATCGAAATGCTTGAGAAAAACGCGCGGGTGAAAGGGCCCGACGTCCATACGATAACATTGCTTGCAGCGCAGCCCTAGCCGTGCGAAGCGATCGAGGACCCGCCCGGGCATCTCCAATCCGACGTGACCATCGGGATCAATGAAGAAGCGTTCGTAGAGATCCCGTCTTCGTTTGGCAAACCGCACAAGAGGATGCCGGCTGTCGGTTTCGATCACGTGGAGGCTCATCCCTCCCGGCTTGAGGACGCGCGCGATTTCCGACAGCACCGCGTCCTTCTCGTTCTCGGAGATGTGGCCGATCACGTGCGAGCTCACGACGCATTCGAACGACTCGTCGGCGAAGGGAATCGAGGCCAGGCTCGCTTGCAGGGCTAGATCGTAATGGTCGCGGCAGTCGCGCAGCGCCGTGAAGGCGATATCAACGCCGACGCATGTCGCGGCCTTCTCGACGAAGATCTCCCTGCCCCGGGCACAGCCGATATCAAGCAACCGGCTCCCTTGCGGAACATAGCGGCGCCAAAACCGCCACTCGCGCCATGACCAATAGGGAAGCGCTCGTAAGAGCAAGCCTTTGATCCCGGCCGGACTCTCGTGATAGGGGACGTGGCGGCGGACGTAGTCTTCGTAGAAGGACTGCACCTTACTGGCCCGCATTTCTCACCACCTGGCGGTCGGAGCGCGCGACAGGCTCGCCATGACTTTGTTCGGCTTGCTCGCCGTGCTCAACGTCGGGTTCAACTACAGCCGCACTGTTCAAAAAACGGGGCGCCGAGCCTCGCGCGGGAAACTGGTTCAAAAGTGGTAACCCGCGCCCGGCCGGCACTCGAATCCAGGACCGCCGGGAGTGGCGGTCACTACCAACGCTCCATGCGAGAAAGTCGGGCTAGGTCCAAATGACGAGGCGCGAAGCGCCGCAAGGAAGCACCGGATCATCGCCCAGGGTGAAGCGAAGCGAAACCCTGGGTTGGCAGTCACCACGGGCCAGCCCTGAAGGGGCGTAGGAGCAAGCACGCCCGGTCCTTCGTCGAGACACAACGTGGACGAAGATTCGCGCGGGCGTGTACCATTGTTTCTTCCGCCCTTTCAGGGCTCGACTCTGTGTGATCCCTACCCCGGACCGCGGATTCCCATCCGCGGCTCTGCTGTGGAATTACAGGCCTCTCTCCGCGTATTCCTGCCGACGGTTCGGGTTCAAGTAGCGCTCCATCGGTTTCACCTCGCCCCCTCGTGCGAAAACCGAGCCTAGGCCGCGAGAAGAAAACTTCCCGGCTAGCGCGAGCGCATTTTAAACTCCCAGGCGTCGCGAACCGCTGATTCGAGGTCGTGCTTGGCCTGCCAGCCGAGCGCCTGCTGAATCTTCCTGGGATCGGCAACCAACTCCGGAGGGTCGCCGGCACGTCGGGCTGAGACAACATCCTTCACCGGACGACCGGTGACGGCGCGAACGGTGTCGATGACCTCGCGGACCGAATGGCCGCGGCCGGTACCCAGGTTATAGCATCCACTCAGTTCGCCCGGCGCTTGCATGGCCTCGATGTGCGCGTCGGCCAAATCTTCCACGTGGATGTAGTCGCGGATGCAGGTGCCGTCGGGAGTCGGATAGTCGGTCCCAAAGATAGCAATGGAATCACTCTCTCCCGCCGCCACGTTCAGGACCAGGGGAACAAGATGAGTCTCGGGATCGTGACGCTCGCCCCGCCCGTTCGACGCGCCGCAGGCATTGAAGTAACGCAGCGCGAAATAGCTCAGGCCATGAATCTCTCGGTACCAATGGAGCGCTTTCTCGACCACCAGTTTCGACTCCCCGTAGGGGCTGATGGGGTTCGTCGGCGCCGCTTCGGAAAGAGGGGACGGGTTGCGGTCGCCGAAAATGGCGCAACTGGAGGAAAACACGAAGCGATCCACACCGGCCCGCTGCGACTCCTCGAGCAAGCCCAGCGTATTCGTGAGGTTATTGTGAAAGTACAATCCCGGCTCGTGCATCGACTCCCCCACGAGCGCAAAGGCGGCGAAGTGAATAACCGCGCTTATGGAGTGATCTGCGAGGACACTGCGCAGCCGATCCCGGTCGGCCAGGTCGGCTTCCACGAATAGCGCGTCCGCGGGCACGGCGTCCCGATGTCCGCGAGACAGATTGTCGTAGACGCAAACTGTTTCACCCCGTGCTATAAGCCGCTCGGCGACTATGCCTCCGATGTAGCCGGCCCCTCCTGTGACAAGAATCACCGAGCTACAGGTTAAGGTTCAGAGCCATGAGGCGTCAAGGCAGCCCGCGTGAGGCTGGTTTCGGTGAGGAAGGAGTACAGGGCCTCGGCGGCCACGCGGTGTCCGGCCGGGTTGAGGTGGGCGTCGGGGTAGTAGAAAAACCGCCTGTTCGGCTCAACGCCGGCGCTTTTCCGGAATTCGGGAAGCAAGTCGAGAAGGGGAACCTCGCGCTGCCGGGCCCATTCACGGAGGATTCTTTGGGGCCGGTCGAGATCCAGCTCGGCGTCCGTCAACCCCAAGGCGCTCTTGAGTTCCACCAACTCCGCCGGATAAACCTGAAAGCTGCGCGGCACTATCACTAGGGCGAAGACGGTGGACCGATCTCGGCAAAAGTCAGCAAGGCGCCCGAGGTAGTCGAGGGTAAGGCGTACAGCCCTCTCCGTTCGCTCCGGATAGCTTCGCAAGTGAACCTGAGCGAACTCCCGCAGCCAGGCGTCCCATCCTCTGGGGACGGAGTTGGAGTGCGCGGTCGAACCCGGGTCGGTCCGCGACCAGTTCCATTGTGCGGCGCGGAGCCATTGCAGGAGCCGTGAATATCGCGCCAGCGACCAGCTGACATCCTTGATCCAGGAGTCAGGCTGATCCGGGAGCGGACGACGCCTGAGGTAACCGTCGCGGACCTCGAACTGAGCGGAGCCGCCCATCTGGACATCGGTGAAATCATTGCCGACGAAAAAGATCAGCACGACGATGCTCGGCCGGTGACGCTCCCACAATGCCGGTAGTAGCTTCCAATGGTCGCTCGGCCCTGTGCCCGGCACACCGGCTTTGAGGAAACGCGTTGCCCGGACTCGGCTGAGTCGCTCCTCAACCAGAAAGAACAGCGACTCTTCCAGCTCGACACCCCAGCCAAAAGCAAACGAATCGCCCAGGCCGAGTAACGTCGGCCCTCCACTGGGGGTCGGATCGCTGGAGTCGCGCCAGCCCTGCTCATTAATGGCCACAGTCACGTCCCAGTGCCGGGTGACGTGACGCCGACGCAGACCTGGTCGGAGCAACAAGTTGCCTTGGGTGTCACGCCGGTAGATGGGCAGGTCGAGCAGCGGAGCCGCAAAAAGGTAGCGGGCCGCAAACTCGGCCGTCGCCAGCGCCAACAGGGCTGCCGCTAAGAACAGGGCGATTTTCGCTTGCCGGGTTCGGGGCTGAACCATGGGCGCCGTCAGGGGAGCGGATCAAAACAAAGCATCACTCGGACGGGGGCTCCTTCCTACACGTTGCGAGGCTGATGCAGTGTGCGGGCCGGACAGGCTTCCGAGCTACTTTCCGTCGCAAAATACGCGCACCGCTCGGGGCGGGGACTGTCACCAATTTCGCGCCTTCAAAGAATCAACAATTTACGGGTGCATCCGGACGCGAAATTGGCTGACTGTACCCAGCCACCCAGCGTACAGTATGTCGGCAAGCGGGCGCGATGAATCGGAGCCCGGCATGCAAGAAAAACAGCCCCAGGCGACCCGACCGCTGCCTACGGTTACTGCCGCGCAGCGATTGCTCCTCGGTGGCGCCGGTCGCTAGCCATGGCCCAAGTAGCAGCGATTAACCGGCAGGAGCGCCGGCGCTACCCGTTGGTGAGCTGATCACGGCCGACCCTGCCTCAAAACGTCCAGCGGAGGCTGGAGTATCCGACGTGGGCGTGGTAGTTTTGCTGTCCGATAAACTCCTCGCTGTAGTTATAGAACTGCCAGCCGAAGTTCCACGAGAGGACTTTGTTCAACTGAACCGACAGCCGCGCCAGCGGCGACTGGTAGGCGAGCGGGAAGCTGTTATAGAAGTTCCCGTCGAAGCTGAAGTTGGGGTAGGCCGGAGTCACGCCCAAAGTGAAGGTCGGGCTGCGGCCGTCGCCGGTGTCTTTGGCTAGGCTGTAACCGAGGTAAAAAGTCAGCCGCGGACACGCCTGGATACGAGAACCGAAGTAAAGAGTATGCAGGTTACTCGTATAGAAGCTGTGCCGCTCCACGCCGGGTTCCGTCGCCGGGAAAAAATTGAAGATTCCCGATGCGGTGTTGAGGTCCAGCTTCGTATAGTTGGCGTCAAGCGTGAAGCGGCCGTCCTGCTGTGTCCACGAGGTGTTAACGCCAAACTGCCGGCTGGTGTAGCTGTGGTTGATCAGGGAAGCGGAATTATCGTTGACGGCACTTTTGAAGCTGGCCCCGAAAACGAATGCCTTCTTGCGCCACTGCACGCGCGCCGTTTCGTTGTGAAATTCGCGTTCGCCGATCGGGGTTAACGGCCGATCGGCCCGGCCCACCTCGGCATCGAACGAAACGCGAAGTCCGCGGATGGGGCGCCAGCGGAAACCTCCCACCCCGGAGTGGATGTCGTTCTCTTGGTCGGCGGCCGGAACCTCAAAGTCGAACCTCGAGGATTGAAAGAAACCGCGTGTTCGGATGCGGCGTGTACTGAACCGATACGCGCCGTAGAGGCCGAACTTGGGGAGCGGGCGAAAGCTCACTTCCGTGGCGTTCGAGATGTGGCGGACGCCCAGTTCTTGCAGGAACATGGACTCGATCGTAAGTAGGTTCCTCGCGAGCAGAGCGACGTCCCCTGAAATCCGCGAGTTATTGATCGATGTCGTATTCGTGATTGTCCATGGGTCCGATGGCATTACCGTTACGGTGAAGTCGCCCGATCCCTGTTTGCGGCGTCCCTCACCGAAGATTGCGGTTTGGCGAAGCGTGGAAAACCCACGGGCTGGGTCGAGCGCCGTCACGTCTTCCCTGAGCGCAAAGTTGCGGCTGCCCGAGGCGTAGACATAGCGGCCGTGAAAGCCGACCAGACGTTCGTTCTCGGTGCGTATCGCGACGCTCGTTACCGGCGTATTCCCGTGAATGGGCTCGTCGCGTCGCAAGCTCTCAACCGGCTGTACGTTGGTCGCTTGTGTCGGAAAAACGGAACCGTCGCCGTACTCCGTGTCCTCTTTGTAGTTGTCGAACGCTTGCATGAACGTGATCGCCAAACCGGCGGCCCGGACGTTTACCCCTACCCGGTACTGATTGTTGAGCTGCCGAAGGTTGTTGGTCAGTCGAATGAACTGGTCTCTCCGAAACGCCCCCCCTCTGCTGACGCCCTCGGAAGAAAAACCTGGACCGGTGTAGTTCGAGCGGTCGTAGCCCAGGAGAACCTCGAACCTGGTCCCCGGAAACAACGTCAAGTCGTGGTTCTGGAAGACCCGCTTGGAATCGACGCCGTGTTCGCCGTTCCACAGCGACGGCAGCCGGTTGAAGTAATTCACGATGCGGAACTGCATGTCGTAACGGTAGAGGGCGTTCTTTTCGACTCGCAGGATGCTGGATTGGTAAGGATCATTTCCCGCGCCGACAGTATTAAATGCGAACTCGTCGAAAAACGAGCCCTTGCCCTCTTGGGTGTTGACCCTGAGCTGCCCCTCGCACAGCCGCAATCCGTTGCCGAAGTTGACACTGCTGCGATAGACGTCGCGATTTCCGCTCACGTCGCTGAACCGATAGCCTGCTTCAAAAGAATTAGAGATGGTGTAGACGCCCGCCTTTTCGATGTCGTCGGGCCGGTCCGGCGTCGGCGCCACGACCGGCTGCGCTTCGAGGGCGAAGCTCGCCAGCACGAAAGCTGTCGCCAGACGGATGGCGGTCGGCGTCTTCATCGGCGAAACAGGGAATCGCTGTTTGAACCGTGTATCCGCACGTGACACGTGAGGCAGTTCTGAAACTGCGGGTCGGCCAGGTTGTGCAGCGATGTACCGGGAGCCGGAATCCCTCCTCCCCGCGGTCCGAATCCCATGACGCTGTTGTGGCACTCCAAACACATCGTGAAGACCGCCGGGCGGGTGAGCAGCCTGGGGTTCACGCTGCCGTGCGAATTGTGGCACGCCTGGCAGCCCTCCACCCGCACCGGTGTGTGCTCGTAGACGAACGGACCGCGCTTGTCTGTGTGACACTTCAGGCACGCCATGTCGTTACCGAAAGCGTGCGAGACCATGCGCGGGGACTGAGCCGTTTTCCAAGTCGCCATCGGGGCGCCATGCGGATTGTGGCAGTCGCTGCATTGGATGGCCCCTTCGTTCACGCGATGTTTGTAAGGCAACTCGAAGCGGGCTCGAATGTCGAGATGACATTGGTAACAGACCTCGCGTTGTTCATCAGCCAGCAGGTACTTGATCTGGTTCGAATGATGAATGGAATGGCAACTGATACAGCTCACCTCGCCCGTGGAATGGGAAGAGCGGCGGATGTGCATCTTCCCGATGTCTTTGGCGTGGCAAGAGAGACAATGGTCGAGAACCTGGTTGGGCGAAAGATAAGGGAAACGGATGATCTTGGACTTGTCGCCCATCCCTTTGACGTGGAGCTCGCCGGGGCCGTGGCAACCCTCGCAGCCGGTTTCCTCGGGCGGCGCTTTCGCCAGTGCGATCGACTTGAAGTGGGGGTTGCGGTTGAAGCCCTGCCACAAGTCGGGGTGACAGGCTTGACAGACCTGGCTGCCCACGTACTTGTTCGGCTCAGGTGGTGTTTGGCCCGCCGCGGTCCAGAGGCAGACCACAACAAGACTGGCGACACGTGCAAGTAGACCAGCGAGACCCAAAAAACTCCCCTATTAGTACTAAAGGGGGTATCCACTTGCTTGGACCATACGCTACATGTTGTGGTCGGACCTCGCACTCCCTCCCACGAGCTGACGGTACGGCACGGGATCGACTTGTACGGCGTTCTGAAGCAGGCGGTAGAACAGCAGTCCACGCGCCCGTGAACGCCGGCGATTGAAGCGGAATGTGAATTCATCGAGGTAGTAGTCCAAATGCTTCTCGCTCACCGCTCCTTGATGTGTCCCCAGCAGCCACCGCTTTAGAAGCGAAGCCACGCGATGCACACGGGGCATCAGTTTGTGCGCCGGGTCGTCGCTTGGGCTGAGAATGGTGACCTGGTGAGTGTAGCCCTTCTTGGCGATGTTGTTGTAGCCTTTCCATCCATCCGTGTGAACCACCGCCCCAGGGCGGACCGATTCTTCAATGCATGGGTGCAGACTCTGGCTCGAGGCGTCGGGCACCCGTCGCAACCGGATGCGGCCGATTCCTCGCCCGTCCTGCTCGGCCGCGACGACAACGATCGCCTTATCTTCGGCTTGTCGGCCGCGGACGCCTTCTTCCTCTCCACCGACGTAGGTTTCATCCACCTCCACACAGCCGTTAAGCCGATCCCGGCCGGGCCGGACCATGGCACGCCGCAGCTTGTGGAGCCAACTCCAAGCTGTCTGGTAGCTGCCCAGGCCGAGCACCTGTTGAAGCCCCAACGCACTCCCTCCGGATTTCTGGCTGGTCAGGTACCACATGGCCTGAAACCACACTCGCAGGGGCTTTTGCGTCCGTTCAAAAATCGTCCCCGCCGTCAGAGAGGTTCGGCGCCGACACTTTCTACACTTCAGGTGGCCCGTGTTCGTCAGCCAGGCCTCGCTGCCGACACATTGCGGGCATCGGAAGCTCTGCCGCCACCGAACCCGCCGCAGATACGCCAGACACGCCGCTTCCGAGCAGAACCAATCGTCGAACTCCGGCAGGGTTCTGGGATAGTCAACGCCGCCAATAGGATGCGGTCCGGACTCCTCGGCCATCCCCGAATACTACATCTTGTGGCTGGTCCAAGCAAGTGGATACCCCCTTTAGTACTATATGCCCCACCGTTAGCAAATTACAAGAGAATTGGGGCGCGCGACATATTCGTAGAGGTTGGGCTTTTTCGGGACGTCATGATGCTGCACCGCAGGCTTCGCCCGGGGCTGGGTCCTAGCCCGCATTTCTCACCAGCTGACGGTCGAAGCACCCGATAGGCCCGCCATTACTTCGTTGCGCTTGCTCACCGTGCTCAACGTACTGTTCAAGTACGCTTCCATCGTTCAAGAAACTGGGCGCCGAGCGGCTCGCGCCTTGTACTGACGGGCTTCTCACGCACTTCGCCTCGCCACCTGGCGAGAAAAGCGGACTAGAACCTTCTGAAGGGAGAAACAGCGCCGTTTATCACAAATGGCGCGGTTCAGGCTTGCACCGCGGAAACCGCCCTGGTGCTACCAACCAGGGCAAACAGGGCAGTCGTTTCGCGGTGGCGGCGTCGAAATGCGACCTAGAGCGTTCTTGCTCTGGCGGCTCGGCCTGCCTCGGCTGGTGGCGCGCTTGGGGCCGGTCTGGAATCAGGTTGAGCTGCCCACACGGCCGGTCCGGGCTGGTCGGAGCCAAGGCTTGGAGGCCGGGTTTTTCATCGTCGGAAAGGGTCACCACCGGCGGCTGCCGTAGCGTCCCGCGCAACCGCTTCCCATGGCTGATCTCCACTTCCTTGTCCACGTGCAGCACCGCGGCCATCTTGCGCTCAAAGTCCGGGTCACGCCGCTCCACGTAATCGCGGATCTTGTGAGGTCGCATCTCCCCCTGCGTCAGAATCTTATGCAGCTTGGAGCGGCTCAGCTTGCGCAGCTCCGGGTGGCCGGCCGAGACGCAGTGCTGCTGGAGGTGAGCCCGCGGCAGCCGCTAGGTCCACAACTCGTGGGAGTAGCCCAGATCCTTGGGCTTTTGACAAGCGCCGTGTAAGACCCAGGCGATCGCATCATCGCTGAGCTGGCGCGGCCTGCCCGCTCGAAGCAGCTCGCCCAGCGCGGCGTCCACACCGCAGCGCAGGCACTTGTTGATGCACAGCACCACTGTATTGCGATGGACGTGGTGGGCGCGTGCGATGGCTTGATCGCTGTGCCCCGCCCACGACTCCAGCAGAATCGCCGCCCGGACCGTGCGTCGCTTCTCTTCGCTCCGAGACTTGCGAATCGCTTCCAGCTCCCGGCGTTCCTCCTCGCTGAGAACCAAGGGCTTGCGCCTCTTCGGGAAGGGCAAACCTCATTGCAACCCAAGCACGTCCTTATGTCTAGTTATTTAGAGAACATAGGTCTAGCGCCCGTTTTCCGCGGGCGTTCCAGGCCCAGGCTCTGCGGCGTCGACGTTCAGGAGTCCTACACGTTTACGTTTCAGAAGTAGGCGCTGCGGAACCTGTGCCTGCATAGAACGTCAACCGAAAGAGATGATCTTCGCGCCAAACAAAGTACTTCTCTTTCTTGTAAAGTACATTCGACGGCGGCTCCGAGGCCTGATCGTTGATTTCCGGCAGGCCGAGCAAGACATCAATCTTACGTGTCGCACAGGAGTTCTTGATACGCCCGGCGATCACGTTGAGCATTTCTTGGATGCCGCTGGATTCGGATTCTTCGTCGATGTCCCCTTCCTCGCAGTCAAGCATCGTTGTCACCAGCGTTCGAGCCGAACTGCGCTTGCAGTCCATGTGCACAGCAAGCCTAAGGTCGTCGCTGTCGACGTGCAGGCCCATTGTGCCGAATAGGTCAAACTCAGGATCGCCTTCCGGAGCTTCGGCGTCCGCGGGATCTTCGCCGGTCATCATGCCCAGGCTCTGGCGCAAGGCGGTGACGATTTCAGGTGCGAGTGACCCTACCCAGGAAAGAATGCCATGCTGAGGCGGTACCACTCCCGCCAACAACTGAACGACGTTGGACAAAAAACTTTCCGGCACATAGGTATGAGGCAGCCACCCGGCAACATCTTCAGAATCGGGCACTTGGGATTCCGAGTCGACAAGGAGAAACACCCGTAACTCGTTCTTCTCGCCCAGATTCCGAATCTTGCCGAGCATGAACTCCAGCGGCGGTCCCGGTAGTTCAGGGGAGAGCAGAATCAGGTCCGGCTTCCAGCGCAGTACCCTAACCAAGACATCCCCCACCGTGCGGGTCGTTTGCACGTCGAACTGCACAGAGAGGGCAGCGTCGGCAAAGTCGCAGAAATTGGGGTCCGGGTCCGCGACCAGGATATGCGTCCGAGAGCGGTCGAGCCCGCTGCCGCCCTTCTGTCGTGCTTCCATCACTCGCTGCCGGGCCTTTTCCACGCGAGTGATGACTCGATCCTGCTGCAGCGGCTTGAGAATGTAGTCGGAGACACCAAGACCGATAACTTGCTTGACCGTGTCTTCGTCCCCTGCCCCGGAGGCTACGATTACCTCTAGGTCGGCGTTGGCCGGATCGGCTCGGATGATGGAAAGCATCTCGATTCCATTGAGGACCGGCATCTTGACGTCCGCAATGACCAGGTCTACCCCTTGCTTGGCGATGGATTCCAGCGCCTGCAAGCCGTCTTCCGCCTCCAGTACTTCGGCGGTCATCGACCTCGTTATCCACCGCACCAGCCGATGACGGACTGTGGGTTCATCATCGACGATCAAGACCTTGAACGCGCCTGACTCGTCCATTTGCATACCTCAGTTCTCTGTTCGACATGGAAAACCCTTTGGCTTTAGCCCGCTTTTCTCACCAGTGGCGAGGCGAAGTTGGTGAGAGGCTCGCCAGTACAAGGCGCGCGCCGCTCGGCGAGCCTTTTTTTGAACGATGCGGGCTAGATCCCCCACAGGCCGACGCCGACACTGTATGGCCCGAACAGTTACCCCTAGCCACCCCACAGCCGGCGGCTGCTGATCTCCCCCGCCTTCGCAGCTGGATGACCCACTCGTCGCCGGCCTGGGGAAGTAACCGGGCGCCCTGGGCGCCGAATCGCAGGTGGATCACGGCGTACGTCCATGATCTCAGTCCGCTCCATTTGCACGTACACCCGGTCAGCCTCCCCTTTGGCGCCGAAGCCCAGCAGCGACAAACTTGTTTCAGTCCAGCTTCGCGTTTAGCCTGGGCTCCATCGCAGCCGCGTCCTTGGTGAGGATGACAACCGCGACACGGCGATTCTTGGCCCGGTTTTCCGGCGTATCGTTCGGAGCCACGGGACGATACTCGCCGTAACCGGAGACGGCCAGTCGTTCGGCGGGAATGTTGTAACGGTTCGTTAGAAAACTCAGCACCGTGATCGCGCGGGCCGTCGAAAGGCGCCAGTTGGAAGGAAACTTGGGGGTGTGAATGGGCGTGTCGTCGGTATGGCCTTCCAGACGAATCTGCCCCGGTATCTTCGTCAAGCTCTGGGCCACTCGGGACATCACTCCCGTTGATTCCGCTTGCAAAGCGGCGTCCCCGGGGGCAAAAAAAGCGGACTCCCGAAGGCTCATCACCAAACCCCTCGGCTGAAGCGAGAGTTCGATCTGGCCGCTTTTGATCTCGGGCAGCAGTTCTGCTTCCAGTTGCTGCATGGACTCACTCATCTCGGACCGCGTGAGGGCTTGATGCTGCAAGACGGCTTGATCAGGACCTAGTTGTTCCCCGAAAGGGTCGCCTGCCGCCGCTGGCCGCGGTCGAACTCCCAGCGGGGCGGCGTCCCGCCGCAGGTGAGACTCGAATCTTGCCGCGAAGGTTTCCATCTTCGTCTGGTCCACCGTGGAGTAAGCGAATAGGACAACGAAGAAAGCTAACATCAGCGTCACGAAATCCGCGTAGGAGACGAGCCAGCGCTCGTGATTCTCATCGAGTCCTCTGGAAGCCCTTGGCATAAACAATCCGTCTGACAAAGAGTTCTACTCAAAAGCGTGTCCGCTGGGCGGCAAAGCGGCGCGACTCAGGCCGGCTGTCAGTCTCGCCCAGCGCCCCGGCCGATTAAGGGGGGAACGCGGAGCGGGGGCGGGGCAAACCTACACGTTTCCTGCCTCTCACAAAGTCCGCCGGCCGGACTTCGGCATTCACTGTCAAAGCCGCGCGGCCCTCGCAGCCCGTTAGGTTCGGCGAAAAATGGGGACTGTCACGATTTTCACGTCCGCAACGGCTTTGTTTCCAGTATGGGTTGGACGAAGAAAATCGGTGACTGTACCCATTTGTTGAGGCGAAGGACTTTCACCACGGGCTGCCGGCCCGGGTTTCTCACCACGTGGCGAAGCGAAGTGCGCGCCGACAACCAAACTCTTATCGGCAGGAAACGTCATCCTCTTGGTCGGCGCTCTGCCGGGCAGCGGCTGGGCATTCACTTCCCTTGCCATTACTCGGCAGGTCGCGCCCGCTTTCTCGCCACCTGGTGAGAAAAACGGACTAAAACCGACCATGATCCGACAACAAGGAGCGAGGCGGGAAGCCGCGCAACTTGTTGATAATGTTACTTTTCACAAGCAGACAACGATCTGCTAGGATGGAATCACCTCAGCGGGCGTGTAGCTCAGCTGGATAGAGCGTCTGGCTTCGAACCAGCAGGTCGGGGGTTCGAGTCCCTCCACGCCCGCCACTTCACTCCCCGCCTGATGAATAACCGGCAGCAAGCCGGGTTTCAGCGTGGTGGTCTCTATTGGGGCATTGTGCCCGATTCTGTGCCCGCCCCTTGCGAGTAATCGCTTCGCCCTCGCCTTCGAGCGACGCCTGACGCGCCAAGGAAAAGCCCGTAGCGCTGATCTAGGCGGGCGATGATCACACTTCCCCTTCGCTTCTATTGTGTCGTCGCCCGCCAGATCCGCGGCTTTTTGTTCATCGCCACGGAGACGCTTGACACAGCGCGCTATCCTCAGGGTGGGAGGAAACCCAGCGACCGGCACCGCGCTCGACGAACGGCAAAAAAACGAAACAAACCAAATTTCTAGCAACCCATTTGTAATCAACGAGTTGTGGTGGTGTTCCAGCCCGCGCTTCTCACCGCCTCACGGCCGAAGCAGGCGATAAGCCCGCCATACGTCGTTGCGCTTGCTCGCCGTGCTCACCGTCGGGTTCAAATACGCCCGTGTTGTTGAGGAAACTGGGCGCTGAGCGGCGCGCGCCTCGTCCAACGGCCTTCCCGCGCACTTCGCTTCGCCACGTGGAGAGAAAAGCGGGCCAGGCGAGCGCTACGGAACAGAGATCGGGTTACTCTTGCTTTTTGTCAGCGCTGTCGGGACGGCCTTCCCCCGTCGCGGTGGCCTCTCCGGGGGGAATAACCTCAACCTCCGTCTGGAAACCCGGTGGCTGCCCAGCGGACTCGGCACCCCCCGGTTCAGCCGTCTCTCCCGTGTCGGTCCGCTCGATCACCGACTCGCCCGTGCCCTGGGTACGCACCTTTACTATGCCCAGCCAAATCGAGGTCAGCATGAAAATTACGGCCGCTGTTGTCGTCGCTTTCGAGAGCATCGAGGCCGCTCCTCGAGGACCGAAGGCCGTCTGCGACCCCATACCCCCGAAAGCCCCCGCCAGATCCGCCGCCTTGCCGCTCTGTAACAGCACGACGATGATGAGAAAGAGGCAGACAAACACATGAACGATGGTTACTAGGAGAGCCTCCATGATTGCTGAGTTCCCTTCCCTGCCGGCTGCGGCTAGGTGTAGTTGACAATAGCCGCCATCGATTCCGGCTCCAAGCTGGCTCCTCCGACCAAAGCGCCGTCAATCTCCGGCCTGGCCATCAACTCTCGTACGTTCGACGGCTTGACGCTCCCCCCGTATAGAATGCGCAAACGCTCGGAGGCGTCTTCGCCGAACTGTTGTGCCGATCTGTGGCGAAGAAAACGGTGCGCGTCGCCGGCGATTTTCGGAGTCGCAGTGCGACCCGTTCCAATGGCCCACACCGGCTCGTACGCTAAGATTATACGGGAGAAGTCCCGTTCGGTCAACGAAGCCATAGCGCCCTCGAACTGCCGCGCCAAGACGCTTTCCGTACGTTGTTGTTCCCGCTCCCTCAGGCTCTCTCCGACGCAAACGATGGGCGTCAAACCCGCGCCCAGCGCCGAGAAAACGCGCTTGTTGACGGTCTCGTCGCTTTCACCAAAATATTGACGGCGTTCGCTGTGCCCCACTATGACGTGGGTGCAGCCGGTAGCGGCGATCATGGGAGCGGATACTTCACCGGTGAACGCGCCCTCCTCTTCCCAATAGAGGTTCTGGGCGCCGATTTTGATGTTGCTTCCCTCGACGGCGTCGACGGCAGCCGACAGGGCAGGGAAAGGCGGCGCGATGACAATCTCGCAATGAGCGGCGTCTTTCACCAGAGGCTTGAACCCGCCGAAGAACTCGACCGTCTCGGCGACCGTTTTGAACATCTTCCAGTTACCCGCGAGGACGGGTTGTCGCAGGGATGCCGTGCTGTCCAACAATGCGCCTAACTCTCCTCAAAATAGAAATAAGTGGATGGGGCCGTGACGGGCGCCCCGGGGCGAGCCGCGGGATTCGGCAACCGTGACCGCCAAGTTCAGATCGAGCAGGGCCCCAGCCTGCCGAACGGGGGGCTCAATCACCCTCAGCCCGGCCCTCGCGATCTTCCAGCAAAGACTTTAGGTCCCTTAACTGTTGCCGCAGTCTCTTCTCGCGGACGGAAAGCGACCATAGATAGAGAATGTGAAGTATCCACGCCGCACTGAACGCGTACCAAAGCCACTTCAGGTTTTCTTCCATGACACCGTTCCACTCACCTCTAAGATCATAACCTCTCGCCGCAAAGCTTCCGTCTCGCGGCGCGTCTGTTCTAAACGTCTCCGAGCCCGAACCAGACACCACAGAAGTGTGAACATAGCCACCGTCGCGACTGCCAAAGCCACCCTCATATCAGGGTGGAGACCCGAGCCGTCACCGCCGAGTATGACCGGCGCTGGGTGCTGGGTGCGCCACCAACGATTGGCCATGTAGACGATGGGAATATCCACCATCCCAAAAATCGAAACAACGGCACAGGCGACGGCTCTTTGGCTCGGTTCGCTGATCGACTGCCGCAAGATCAGGTAACCGGCGTAGATGAGCGCCAGTAAAAGCATCGTCGTAAGACGCGCGTCCCAGGCCCAGGAAACTCCCCACACCGGTTTGGCCCACAGCGACCCCGTGATCAGATTCACGACCGCAAAGATCAGGCCTGCTTCGTTACAGGCCACCGATAAGTCGTCGTAGCGATGATCGCGCTTGATGAGATACAGAATGCCGGCAACTCCGCCGATGACGAACGCCAAGAAGGCTGTGAACGCGGACGAAACGTGAAAATAGAAAATCCGCTGAACGATGCCCATCGAGCGCTCTGTCGGCGCCCAGACGAAAATCAAATAGAGAGAAACCAGCATCATCACCAAGCAGGCAATCAGCAGCGGTGCTGTAGATTTATCCGCATTGATGCTGCTTGCAGGCTGTGGCATGCTGGTCGAGAGCCCTTTCCGGTAAACAGTTTAGCAAGGGGCGAAGCGAACGGCGACGGCGATGGAAGACGCGATCCGGCGCGAAGTCAACAAATGGCGGCGCTTGAAACGTGAGCGGCCCGAAAGGATCGACATCCCCGGACCGGGTCAAGAGAGTGTTTGGGACCACCCGCGTCCGCCGTGGGTTGAGGGAGTTGATCAACGCGTCCGGGTGGAGCTGCCGGGAATCGTCCTGGCGGAGAGTGGCGAGGCCTGCCGCGTGCTCGAAACCGCCGACGACGAACGATACGTTTGGTCATGAGGTCTGTGTGGCCCTTTCCAGGGCTTCCTCGACTGCTCCTTTTGCCCACGGCTGAAGCCGTGGGCTGTGATTGTTACGGCCCCTGACGGGGCCAGCTGCCTCTTGCCCCCGAGTCCTGCCGGTCCAAAGATCCTCGGCGCGGTAGCGACCGCCACTCCTCTGCTCGGTTCGGAACTGAAGCCGTGGGAATTGTTACGGCCTCTGACGGCGCCGGTTTCGGGGCGTGGTCCCCTTGTGCCGCCCTTTCCAGGGCTTCCCTGAACTTCTCCTTTTTCCCACGGCTGAAGCCGTGGGCTGAGACTGTTGCGGCCCCTGACGGGGCCAGACTCGTGATTCATCCGCCACTGATTGGGGTGATAGGAACTCTGTAGCTCTGAGCACACGGGGTCTGTCTGCTCCAGAAGTACTCGCCAGTTCGGCTCGGGCTGTACGATTGAAATCTCGCAGCCCGCGGCGGCTGCCTCTTGCCCCCGAAGGGGGCTATACAATGCAAAAGCCCACGGCTTCAGCCGTGGGTGGCAGAACCCTTGCGACCGAGCCCTGGACAGGGCGATACAGCATGCCCCACAGCCTCGCCGATTTGCTGATTCACGTCGTTTTCTCAACCAAGGGGAGGGCGCCGCTCGTCGGTTCGGAACTGAAGCCGAAGCTTTATGCCTACATGGTCGGCATCGCCAAGCAGCACGGTTGCAAGATCCACATCGTTAACGGCACGAAAGATCATGTGCACATGCTCTTGGCGGTGCGAACCACGGCTTGCCTGGCCGACCTGATGCGTTTCGTCAAGGGAAGCTCGTCGCGCTGGGTCCATCAGGAGTTCCCCGCCAACGGAAGCTTTGGTTGGCAGCGCGGGTTTGCGGCCTTCAGCGTGAGTCGGTCGAGGTTCCGGGACGTTTACCATTACATCGAATGTCAAGAAGAGCATCACAAGAAGGTGTCATTCAAGGAGGAGCTTGTTGCCCTCTTGAAAAGACATCAGATTGAATACGACGAACGATACGTTTGGTCATGAGGTCTGTGTCGCCCTTTCCAGGGCTGCCCTGAACTTCTCCTTTTTCCCACGGCTGAAGCCGTGGGCTGTGATTGTTACGGCCCCTCACGGGGCCAGCTGCCTCTTGCCCCGAAGGGAGCTATACAATGTAAAAGCCCACCGCTTCAGCCGTGGGTGGCAGAACCCTTGCGACCGAGCCCTGGACAGGGCGATACAGCATGCCCCAATGGCAGGAAAACCAGATCTGCCCCTTTAGTGGCGTGCCTCAGCACCTGAACCGCTGAAAGTGGATGACAGCCCTGAGGGTTCGACGCCAAGGTGTTTGCGGAGTATGTCGCGGTTCTCTCTCACCTCAGAGGAAGCTCCCTGGTATCGGATGGCTCCCCGCTCGATAATCACCATCCGATCACTCAGTTCGAGGGCGAACCTGAGGTTGTGTTCGGCAAAAACAAGGGCGACGCCCGTGGCTTGGATCCTCTTAAGGATGCCCCCTAGAGAGCTAACCGCGGCCGGAGATAGCCCCTCTCCGGGCTCGTCGAGGAGCAGCAGTTGGGGGTTGGTCATCAGTGCGCGCGCGATCGAAAGCAGCTTCTGTTGACCGCCACTCAGCGCGAACCCCAATTTTGATTCCATTTCTTCCAGCTGCGGAAAAATTTCATAGATCCTCGGGAGGTCCCAGGTCCCCGGCCCACGCGTCCTCCCTCTCCGGGGCAAAAGCAAATTTTCTCTTACCGTCAAGTCCGGAAAGATGAGCGCATCCTGAGGCGCGTATCCTATTCCGCGACGAGCGATCCGGTGGGGAGGCTGTCCCGTAATATCCTCTTGCTTAAATAGGATTCGGCCGCGCCTCGGAGGGACAAGGCCGATGATGCTTTTGAGGGTTGTCGACTTGGCGGCGCCGTTTCGTCCGAGAAGGCTCAGCGATTCGCCCGGCTCGACATGGAGACTCAGCCCAAACAGGACCTGCGTCTTACCGTAGAACGTCTCGATATTCTCAATGCGAAGAAGACTCATGCGCCCCAACCCAAGTAGGCATCGCGCACCCGTTCGTCACTTCGAATTTCTTCGGGCGAGCCCTGGGCAAGAATTTTTCCCCGATGCATGACGCGAACTTTTTGGGCAATCGCGAACACGACCTCCATATCGTGTTCGATGAAGACCACCGTCAGCCCTCGATGACGCGCCAGTCCTTCGATGAGGCGAGTCATGGCCTCTGTCTCCTTGGGGTCGATTCCCGCGGTAGGCTCATCCAGAAGCAGCAGTTCGCCCCCGGCCGCGATGGCGATCGCCAGCTCCAGCCTTCTCTTGTTACCGCCCGACAAAACTTCCGCTTGCTTGCCGGAGCTGTCTTGGAGACTAACACTTCCCAGGATTTCCTCCACTTCGCGACGGACAAGGCCGCCCGCGCTCGTCCTCAGGCTTGCGCTTTGTCCGCGCTGAGCAAACAGCGCGACCTGCACGTTCTCAAACACCGTCATTCGCGGAAACAGGTTACTTCCCTGAAAGGTCCGCGTCACGCCGACACGGCTGATCTTGTGAGCAGGCAGATTCGTGATCTCCGACTCGCGAAACCAAACGCGGCCACCGTCAGCAGGTAGGTAACCGGTGATCAAATGAAAGAGGGTGGTCTTGCCGGCGCCGTTCGGCCCGATAATCGCGCTGATCTCACCGGGCTCGATCGTGAGAGTCACGTTATCGACAGCCTGGTTGCCGCCGAACGACTTAGCCAGGGAATCGCAGCGAAGAATCAAGGCTCGCGCTCCCCTCGGTCGGGATCTTTTGATTTCCACAGTATTTCCGCGACGCCCTCCGGGAAGAACAGAACCACCGACACCAGGATCGTTCCCAACACCAACGGCCAGGCCTCGAACAGCAAATCGGGAATCGTGCTTTCGAGAATGCTAAAAATGGCGGCCCCCAACAGAGGCCCCCAGAAGAAGTAAGGCCCACCCAGAGCGCTCATGAAAACGGGCTCCGCGGACTTTGTCCAATGAAGCAGGTGCGGGGAAACGGACTGGTTCAACGGAGCAAGCAGGGCGCCGGCTACACCCGCAAAAGCGCCGGAGATAACGAAAGCCGCCCATTCGTATCTGCCGACGTCGATACCGATAAACTCGGCTCGCCTGCGGTTATCTCGGATGGCGCGAAGTACCGAACCATAGGGCGAACGGACTACCCACCAAAGGGCGAGCGCCGCCGCCGAGCTCACGATAAGGACGTAGTAGTATTGCGCGGTGATCCCCGATAGGGGGTCAGGTGGAAAGATCCTTTGAATGCCATCATCTCCGCCCGTTACCGCGTACCACTTGTCGACGAGCAGGAAAAGCAGTTGGCTGAACGCCAGGGTCATGATGGAAAAGTAGAAACTCAAGAAGCGCACACAAAAGTAGCCGACGAACGCGGCTACGAGCGTACTGCCCACTATCGCCGCCAAAAAAGCTAGCGGGAAAGGCGTCTCGGTACGCGTCAGAAGGATGCTGATGACGTAAGCGCCCGTGCCGAGAAAAGCGCCGTGGCCAAAAGATAGGCGGCCGCCAAATCCGTAGAGCAAATTAAAGCTGAGCGCCAGCAGGCCACGGATGAGCATGACACCCAGCAGATCGAGGTAGAACTCGGTCAACAGAAAAGGCGGACTCAAGATAAGCAGCAGCCCGACCAGCGGCCACCAAAAGCGCCCGGCGTATCCGCCCTTCAGGTCCCGACCGGTGGGAGTCATAGTCTCAACATGCTGCCCCGAAGGCCGTATGGACGCACGACCAAAATCGCGATCATAAAAATAAACAGAAACCCCTGAGCCATTTGAGGGATCGGCTGAGGCAAGAGAATAGCGAAGGCGAACACCTCGCCGACAATCAAGGAAGCCAGCAACGTTCCAGTGACGTTGCCCACGCCTCCGATGATGACGATGGCAAAGCTTTCAATAAGTATGCTGATATCCATGCCGGATCCAATTGCGGTCAGGGGAGCAGACAAGCCGCCGGCGATGCCGGCCAAGAAGATCCCGATCATGAAAACCACGGTGAAAAGACGGGGCTGGTCAATCCCTAGAGCACTGACCATCTCTCGACTATAAACACTGGCCCTTATCACTCGGCCCAGCTCAGTTCGATAGAGGAGCCACCAAAGGGTTCCGTAAACGAAGAACCCGAAAAGAATGAGGAAGACATGATAAGTGGGCAGGCTGAGCGGACCCGCCGAGGTAACCCCGGCAAGATAGGCCGGCGGCCCGATGCTATAGAAACGGCCTCCCCAGATCAGCCTGACCAGATCGGCCAGGATCAAGGCAAGGCCGTAGGTCATCAAGATCTGAGGGACATGCCCCAGCGCATAGGTGCGGCGCAGCAGCGTCGATTCGATAAGACCGCCCAACAGGGCCAGTGCCAGGGCAGCTCCGACGACGGCCGCAAAAAACGAGACCGCGGTCACCGGCAACCACTGCAGAGCGGAGTAGCAGAAGAAGGCACCGAGCATGTAAAACGCGCCATGTGCGAAGTTCAGAACATTCATGGCGCCGAAGACCAGCGAAAGTCCCGAGGCGATCAGAAAGTAAACCATCGCTCGCGTCAAACCGCTAAGAAACTGCGAGACGAGCAATGTCGACAAGTCGTCCATCAGTGGGTGGTCGGGCTAGCCCGCCTTTCTCGCCACAGCCGCGGTGGATGAGGCGAAAGCCCCGGCGGCCACGGCTCACGGCGACAGTTTGCGTACATCGCCCAGCGTACAGTATGTCGGCAAGCGGGTGCGATCAATCGCGCCCCTACATCCCTGACGGCGGGCATTTGCTTCCACTCCTGCCGGTCGCCGACGAGAAATGCGGGCTAGGGGTTGTTGAAGGCTTCGCGCAGCGCGCGGATGGCGTCGATCGCGGGCCAAGTCTGCTCGGCCGGGATCGTCAAAACGTCGCGATAGGTCAGGAAAGGATATCTCGAATCCCTGGCGGTGAAGCCGATATGCACCGCGGCATTGACCTGATTATGATAGCCGCGAAAGTACATGTTTCCGCGAGGGCTTTCAAACTTCAGTTGGGACAAAGCCGCAACCAGCTCTTCTGAATCCTCAAAGGTAGACGCCTTTTCGGCGGCGTGTTTGGCGATATAGACGGACTCATACCCGAACACTGCGTAGGCGGTCGGAAAATCCTGGTACGCTTGCCTGAACCTTTGAACGAAGCGATCCATGCCTGGTCCCGGCACGCAGAAGAACGCGCCGCGGTTGAAACCTACGGCTCCCGCGGGCATTTCCTCTCCCAGTGCTTTCAGGTTATTCAGGTCGTATTGAGCGATGATGGGCGTCGATTCAAACAGCCCATAGGCGGTAGCTTGCTTGGTAAAGCTAATCAGGGAACCGCCGCCCATTCCGTTGATAACCACGTCGGGTCCGGCGGCTTGTATGACGGTGATGTAGGGGCTGAAATCCGTCTCGTCGAGCTTGGGCCAGGATTCTCCGCTGATCTCGTGCTCCACCGAGAGTTCGCTCAGCTTCCCTTCGATCATTCTCTTGATGGTGTGCCCCCATTCATAGTCGGGCAGCAAATACCAGACCTTCTTCCAACCCTGTTGGGCTACGAAATGCGCTACGGCATATCCCTCCATCCGTGTGCTGGGCGTGAGTTGAAACAAGTAGGGATGACCCTTGTCTTCGGCCAGCACCGCGCTGTTGCACATGCCGATAATGTAGGGCACCTTGTGCCGGCGCGCCAGTTCCGATTGGGCCGCGGCTACGTGACTCGCTGATCCGCCGACGACCATGTGGACGCGATCTCTGAGGATCAGCTTCTTCATTTCGCTGACGCCGACGTCAACCTTCACCTGGTCGTCGGTGGGGAAGAGTTCGATGGTCTTGCCCAGCACGCCCCCCTGCGCGTTGATCTCCTCAGCCGCCAGGCGTACGCCGCGATAGAATTGGTCCCAACTAATGAAGTAAGGTCCCGTCGAAGCGCCGGCGACCCCGATGCGAAAACTGTCCCTTTGCCGACAGCTGCTGGTGACGAGGAGACCGGCTAAGAGCGTAAGGATGAGCAGCGGCCCAAAAGAGAACCGCCGGAGCGCTCCCATCAGACCAACCGGACGCGGGAATGTCTCCCTCTGTCCCCGCTCTCGCTCCGTCAGTGTAGGCGGGGGGCCGAGGTCATCTGAAGCAGGATTGTCGATTTCGGTCCTCCAAGCGACTCTAGCCTGCATTTCTCACCACCTGCCCGGCCCAAGCACGCGATCAGCCCGCCAAACCTTCTGTAAGTATATGGAAAACAAGGCGTTATTAAGAATTGGCTTTGTTTGGTAATTCTGTTGCCTGGTAGCTGCCCACGGACGCGGACGCTGGAACAGCGCCAGGTCCGCGCTACAAGCTCTGCCGCCCTGTTGCTCCTCGGGGCCTCCCGGCCCGCGGCAAAGCTACTCTTGTACCCGGTCCGGTTCGATCCGTCGGATTTTACTGGCCGGGCCGGCCCGCCGTACTGGAAACCAGCCGTAAATCATTGATCCCCTTTGGGTTGCTAGAAATTGGGTTTGTTTGGTAATTTCGTTGTCTCGTTGGTTCGCGGCCTCCGACGGGCCGTCCTCGAATGGGCCCCGAATGCTCCGCGTGGTCTCAAGTACATTATACCTTGCCAATCCAAGGAAGCCTTGGCTCCCATGGGGCTAAGCTACTTTTAATGAAACACTTAGGTTGCATGACGTCTAGTCCGAATTTCTCCTCACCTGACGGCCCAAGCAGGCGATAGATAGCAGCCCGTGCTAAGAAGTGAAGGTCGCGAAAAATCGGGTACAGCCAGCCAATTCGCTTCTAGGGCCATGGCGGGGGCGAATTAGTGGCAGGAAGAGGTGGAAAAATCCTGGGGACAGTCAACCGTGGCGGAAGGCGTCATTGACTATACGTCCCTTCGAGGTCGCCGCTTGTGACAGCCCCCGATTTTTTCACCTCTTCGAGCCCCCATTTTCCTGGTAGCTGCCCACGGACGCGGACGCTGGAACAGCGCCAGGTCCGCGCTACAAGCTTGGCGTCCGGGCCGTGGCAAGCGAAGCAGTTGTCGGAAAAGAGTCGGCCGTAGCCGGCGTTTGGAAGTCAACGGCCCCTAAAGTTAAGTAGTTTGACGATGAAATCCCGGAGTCACCTGAGCACGAATGGTCTATGCTGCAACTCTTCTAACGCTTCACCTCACGGTGGAGGCCTAACCGGACATCGAACTCGATGGCAATTCTCAAACTCACCTGGCACTATGAGGAGGTAGGTTGTTCTTGGATTTTAATTTTTTTGCTTCTTAATTTCCCCGGAGGAGGTGCTATGTCAGCGAATGATGCCTTGCGCGGCAAGGTGCGGGAGGAACTGCCGGAGGTGGAGGAGATTTCCGATCTGGAGTTGCGGAAGAAAGTGGTGGAGGCTTGGGCAATGTCGTTGGGAGACAGCAGTTTTGGGAGGATTTCAGAGATCCGGCCGTCAGGAAATCCCGATACGCCGCCGCTTAAGACGGGGACGCAGACGGATCACATCCGCGGGGTGACACGGCTGGCGATGGTGATTGCCGATGAGATGATGGCGATGTTTCCGGATCTGAATATCAACAGGGACGTACTGATTGCCGGGGCCCTGTGCCATAATGTGGGCAAACCCTGGGAATTCGATCCCCAGAACCAGGCGCGCTGGAAGGCGGCGCCCCGGGCGGCTGGGTTGCCCTCGATCCGGCATCCCGCCTACGGCGTGCACATCTGTCTTAGCGTGGGACTTCCGGAGGCGGTTGCCCACATGGCTGGAGCGCATTCCGGCGAGGGTGAGCTGGTGGTCCGGAGTCTAGAGAACACAGTTGTGCACCACGCCGACCATGCGTTCTGGCACACGTTGGAAGCTGGAGGGCTTCTCAATAGCGACGACTGAGAATCGTAGTAGCGTCCAGATGGCAACGTGTAGGCGCCCGCCTCGTATAGGGTCCCTGTTCAGTTTGAGGTCAGTTTGCTCTCTCACGCTTCATCTCAGCCGCTGAGCGGGTGGATTACCGTCGATCAACCCGATCCTCCGCGGTGGTGGCTGGGTACAGTCAGCCAATTTCGCGTCCGAATGCGCCCGTAAGTTGTTGATTCTTTGAAGGCGCGAAATTGGTGACAGTCCCCGCCCCGAGCGCTACGCGTATTTTGCGCCGGAAAGTAGCTAGCCCGCATTTCTGCTGCTAACGGATTTCCGCAAGTACCTCTTCGGCTTTCTGGTAGCGTTCGTCGGGGTCTTTCCGCAGCAGTCGCTCGACGACCAGCGCCAGGGCGTCCGGCGTCTCCTCTCGGAGTGTTCGCAAAGGCGTTGGCTCCTCCTGCGTGATGGCATAGGCCACGACTTGCTCGTAGTCTCCCTGGAAGGGTTGCTCACCCGTCAACATCTCATACATGATTACCCCGAGAGACCACAAATCCGTTCTGGCGTCCGTATCATGGCCCAGCGCCTGCTCCGGACTCATGTACGCCATGGTGCCGAGGATGGTCCCCGTTTTCGTCAGATTCACATTGGCAACCTTGGCGAGGCCGAAATCGAGTAACTTCACCAGGCCATGCTCGGTGACGATGACATTGGCGGGTTTGATGTCCCGGTGTACAATACCCGTTTCGTGCACGCGGGAAAGCCCTTCGGCTGCCTGCGCCGCATAGTCGATTGCTTGTTCAAGCGGCAAGGGGCCCCGAGCGATCTTCTGCTTGAGCGTTTCACCTTCGTAACAAGGCATGACAAGAAACAACTGGCCGTCGTCGGTTTCGCCGATGTCGTAGATCGGGCAGATATTAGGGTGATCGACCGCGGATGCCGCCTTGGCCTCTTGCAGGAAACGCCGTTTCGCTTCTTCATCCGTGCTTAGGGAAAGCGGCAGAAACTTCAAGGCTACCGCGCGGCCGAGTCTTTGGTCGCGCGCTTTGTAGACGACGCCCATACCTCCCGCGCCGAGCTTCTCTAGAATCCGATAGTTCGACAGCCTATGTCCTTCCAGACCGGAAGTGCCGAGCTCTTTTGAGAATGCATCTTGGGGGGTAGCCGTGTCCGCCGTACCGAGAAAACCAAACACGGCTTGCACGAATCGCGGCCACGCCGGTTCGCTTTCCAACAGAATGTGGTTCTTGCTCTCCAACAGAACGAAGCGGGCATTGGGGATCGCGGCCGCCAGTTGGCGACCGGACTCAAGGGGCACCATGGCGTCGTCCCGTGCATGCAATACCAGGGTGGGCGCGCTTACCTTGGGAAGCAAGTCGAGCACGTCGATGTTGCCGAACAGTTCATAAAACCGAACCGCGTTTTCCGCCGAGGTGGACTTGCGTTGCAACTCATCAAGCCAATGCATTTGTTCGGGCGTTGCTTCGGGCATGAACAGATGCGAGAACACTTGTCGGAAGGCCGGGTTCTCCTTCCCCCATCCTATTCTCGCCAGGGTCATCAGCGCCTGGTGTTGTTCGGCTTCATCCTCTGACGACTGGCGGCGCAGGCGGCCCTGTGCATAACTGCCATAGAGAACCAGATGGCTTACCTTTTCGGGGTGCCGCACGGCGTAGTCGATGGCGACTGCCCCGCCCTGCGAAATTCCCAGCAGGGCGAAGCGGTCCAAGCCCACGGTTTCAACCACGGTTTCCAAATCCCGCACCCAGGCGTTGAACGAGAAATCTTCGACTTCCCAATCGGAAAGTCCGCAGCCCCGTTCGTCGTAACGGATCAGGGTATGGCGCCGGGCCATTTCCCCCAGCCAATGTCGCCAGACGGGGCTATCCCAGTCGTAGTCAAGATTCGTCAGCCAGTTTGCCGCTTTGACCAAAGCAGGACCATTCCCCGAAGTCGCATAGGCGATGCGGACACCATCACGCGCCGTGCAAAAGCGAATCTCTTGTTCCATGAGCTACTTTCCGGTGCAAAATGCGCTTGCCGCTCGTGGCGGGCTCGCGGCGGGGACGTTCACCCATTTCGCGGCTTCAAAGAATCGACAAGTTGCGGGCATTTCCGGGCGCGCAATTGACTGACCGTAGTCATTCGAAACAGGAACGTCGATTTCAGCTCTCCGTAGGCAGGTCCTTTTCATAGTGATGCGGCCTCTGCTCGCCGTACTCCCTCCGAAAGCGGCCAAAGGCTCACTGCCGCGCCGGCAACGTCCCTGCCGGCGGCGACGCCGTCTCCTGCTACTGCTCAAGGATGCTCTTCAAAAACTCCCGGGCGCGGGGTTGCGAGGGATGGGGAAAAATCACCCGCGGCGTATCGTCTTCGAGAAACGTCCCCTGATCCAGAAACACAACTCGATCGGCAAGGTCTTGGGCGAAACGGATATGATGCGTGACGATCAGCATGGTGGTGCTGCTTTCGCGCGCCAGTTTTCGCAAGACGTTGAGCACTTCGCCGACCAGCTCGGGATCGAGCGCCGAGGTCACTTCGTCGAAAAGCATGATCTTCGGCTGCATGGCCAGGGCCCGGGCGATCGCCACGCGCTGTTTCTGTCCTCCGGAAAGTTGCGCGGGATAGGCTGCGATCTTGTCGCTCAGCCCCACCATGGCTAGAAGATCAACCGCCCGCTCCCGCGCCGCGCTACGCACTCGCGACGCCTGGGCATGCGAAAGCGTCGCCGGATCATCGCAACAGGGGCCGGCACAACTGCTCGGTGGTTTTGTCGCGCGGCATATTCTGCTCCCCGAAACCGAAGGGTCTGACGATTCTCAGGTGCTGCTCCGAGCCGATGAACGCCTCGAGCGAGCGGTTGAATTTTCTGAGAAACGCCGCGTCTTCCTTGCGAAAACCGAGCGCGCTGCACAGGCCGGCTGGCCGGCCCTCAACGATCGGTTGCGTGAACGGCTGGGCGATTTCGAGGCCGGGGTCGTCGGCCTTGGCCAGGATATCCTTGTGCGTCGGCACGGTCGCGGCGGCAGCGTCCACCCGGTCGGCTTGTAGGCCCGCGATCAAGCTCGGCACGTCGGGGAAGATGGAGAGTCTCTCGTCGGGAATACCGACCGCCCGTGCAAAACCGAGTTCCACGCCGCCGGCGATGACACCAAGCCGGGCCGTCGGGTGGCGAGCCGCGTCCTCGTAGCTGTGGAGATCGAGAGGGTTGCCCGCTTCGACCATGAAGCCTTGATCGACACACGAAATCGGTTCCGAGAAACTGATCTGCTCGCAACGCCTCGGATTGATGTACATTCCGGCCGCGATGATGTCGAACCGACGGGCCTTGAGGCCGGGAATCAGAGACGCGAACTCCGTGATGACACCCTCGACGCGTGAGATGCCTGCCTCGTTCAGGAGGTGACGCGTCACCTCCACGGACTCGCCGGTGAGCTTTCCCGTAGCGTGGTCGTAATACGCAAAGGGCGCCTCGTTGGCGTAACCGATTCGAACGACTCCACCCTCTCCGAACCCGGACGCCGACTCGGCGGGACGGCTGTCGGAAGGATCACTTCCCGAGCAGCTCACCAGCAGCAACGCTAGAGTTTGTACGGCAACGAAACAAGGCGTGCGGTCTTTGCGACGCGTCGTGGTGGCGGCCAATTCTTCCTCGCCCTGCCCAAGCGATTCGAGAAGAAGCGCGATTCTTCCCGCGATCCTTCACTGTCAGCCCTCTATTATCGCCCGAGCTCGAACCAGCCGTTCCCGTAGCGCGCCGCACCCTGCAAGCTTGGCGTTGAGGCTCACGGGCCTGACCGACCGACAGCCCAGCGGCGAGCCGCTTGCTTCACGTCACCGTCAGCTCTCTAGATGTCGTCGTGAGGACTTCGCAGCCATTCTCTGTCACGACCACCGTGTCCGAAATGAAAGAGTCCCCTCTAGCCGTACGAAGCAGCGACGACACCAGGTGAAAGACCATGCCGGGCCGCAGTTCCATGGGAGAGTCCGCCCGCAGACCGACTGGCACGCCGCTCCCCGACCAACTCGGCGGGAAACCGATGCCCACCGCGTAGCCGCAATGATGGCGGCGGTAGTGCTGCAACCCTGCTTGGTCGACACAGTCCTGCCAAACTCGATAAACCTCGCGCGCTCGCACCCCGGGACCGATCCGTTCCACCACTCGATCGATGGCTGCACGGCAAACTTCGTGGATGTGCTCGCCCTCCCCGGGAGCCTTCCCGATAAAGACCAATCGCCCGATCGGCGCGTGGTACCGCCAACAGCAACCGGACACCTCCAAAAACAGATGATCACCATTGAGCAACAGATGGTCCGACCACGTACCGTGCTCGTGTTCCAGCGTGCGCGTCGACCGCACGAAGGGAACGAAGGCGGGGTAGGTGCCGCCGCTCTGAAACATGGCGTCGTAAATCGCCCTCATCACGGTCTGCTCGTTGATCCCGGGCCCGGCGGCTCCATAGCGGCGCGCATCATGGCATCGGAGATTGAGGCAGCACGGCGCGTGCATGCCAGCTCCTCGCTTGACTGCACGACCCGGCAATCGTCCACCAGGCCGGAAGCTTTCTCGCGGTCCATCTGGTATCTTCGTTTCATAGCGACTCTCCTTTCTTCGAAACACAAACACATCCCGAGCCTATCTCAGGCTCAGGCGGAGAGTCGCTACTTTCTACGGACTAACGGACATCCTCCTCGTGCATTAGAAATAATGATAGAGTGCGGCTGAACCCGCGAAGTCATTGGCCCTGGCGGTAGAGTCGCACCCCGCGATAGGGATGCGCTTCAATGCGGGCTAGGCAACCGACGTCAGGCGCAGGACCTCACGATCGAACGCCGGCACATGACAGTGACGGGATGAAAAAGCTAACCGCTGCCGGACGTTCTGGTGGAAACGGGACCCCGGCAAACGTTTGCCGCCGTCGCATACGCTTTTCCGCTCTCCCATGGGTTGCGGCTGCTACCTTGATAGCCACGGCCGCGTTGCCGGCTGCACCAGACAGTTGGATTGCTTTCGAGGACGTAGGCCCTGAAGCCGGTTTTACCACTGAAATCGTCTATGGGGGCGTCGAGCGGCAGAAGTACATTCTGGAAACATCGGGAACGGGCGTTGCCATCTTCGACTATGACCGCGACGGGCGCCCCGATGTTTTCCTGGTGAACGGATCCAGGCTGGATCTGCCGCGGGGACAGGCGCCGGGCAATCGTTTGTATCGCAATCTCGGAGACTGGAAGTTCGAGGATGTGACCGAGTATGCCGGCCTCGGTCGCTCCGGCTGGGGCCAGGCCGCGTGTGTGGGTGATTTCGATAACGACGGATGGACCGACCTGAATGTGACTTCCTTCGGAGGAAACAACCTCTACCACAACCGGGGAGACGGCACGTTCGTTGACGTCTCAGAGAAGGCGGGCGTCCAAACCGCTGGCCGCTGGAGCGCCGGGTGCACCTTTCTCGACCTCGACAAAGACGGACATCTGGATCTATTCATCGCCACCTACGTGGATCACGACGACGCCACCCGCTTCAAACCCGGCTCCGGTCCGAACTGTACATGGCGCGACATGTCCGTCATGTGCGGTCCGATGGGGCTGAAGACATCGCGGAACATCCTCTACCGCGGAAACGGCGACGGCACGTTCACCGATGTTTCGACGGCGAGCGGCATCACCGAGACCGAGGGTTTTTACTGCTTCATGCCCGCCACCTTGGACTTTGACGGCGACGGCTGGACGGACATCTACGTGGCCTGTGATTCATCTCCCAATATCCTGTATCGCAACAATGGCGACGGCAGCTTCACCGATGTCGCCATGGAATCGGGGGCGGCCTACAACGAAAACGGCCAAGAACAGGCCGGCATGGGAATCGGCCTTGGCGACTACGATCGCGATGGCAGGCTTGATCTCCTGGTGACTAACTTTTCGGAGGACACGCCGACGCTCTATCGAAATATAGGAGACGGCGAGTTTACCGACGAGACGTTCTCGGCCAAGCTGGGCTACAAAACCCAGTACCTGAGCTGGGGCGTGGGCCTCGTGGACTTCGATAACGACGGCTGGAAGGACATCTTCATCGCCAGTGGCCACGTCTATCCCGAGGTCGATCGCCATCCCTCGGTCACAACCTACCGTCAGGCGAAGCAGGTCTACCGCAATCGGGGCAATGGCTCGTTCGAAGATCTGTCCGCGCGAACGGGGGCCGCGATCACAGCCAAGAAAGCGAGCCGGGGCGCGGCCTTTGAAGACCTGGACGGCGATGGGGATCTGGACATCGTCGTCGCAAACCTCAACGACCTCCCCTCGGTGCTTCGCAATGACGGGGGTGAAAGAAACCATTGGCTGATGCTCCGCCTGGAAGGCGCCGAGTCGAACCGCAGCGCCATCGGCGCACGGATCGAGGTAACGGCCGGCGGGCTGACACAGACGGACGAAGTGCGAAGTGCATCCAGCTTTTACTCCAGTAACGGCTTGCGAGTACATTTCGGCCTGGGCGCGGAAACGGAAGCGGAGAGCGTGGAAGTACACTGGCCGAGCGGCGCGCACCAGAAATTCGAGAAGGTCAGAGGCAATCGTGTTGTCCTCATTCATGAGAAGGAAGGAATCGTGAGCGATCCCTCCGAATGATGTCGCGAAGCATCGTTCGCGGGGAGTCCCGCGGCGGCCCAGGATGAAGTTTGCCGTGCCAGCCAACAAGTTCACGCCGCCAAAACGAGCAGCCTGGCGGCTCGTACTTGCCTGTCTTGTTCTGCTTTCCGCCCGCTTTGCGTTTGGGCAAGCCGAACAATTTCAGAGGGCGATCGAGCTCCTCGAAGAGGGCCGGGACGACGAAGCCCATGAGCTGCTGAACGAGGCGATTCGGCGGTATCCGAACGCTGAGCCGTTTCATGCTCTGCTGGGGCAAATCGCATTCACGCGAAAGGACTACGCCCAAGCCGCGGAGCGTTTCCAGCAGTCGCAAGGTTACTTGGCTCAGAATCCACTTTTGAACCTGAACTACGCCGAAGCTCTTCTGAAGACGAAATCAGTCGAAGCGGCTAGGCGGATACTCGCAAGCTTCCCAAGCAACGATGCGGATCTTCAGTTCGAGTCAGGTCTGCTGCTGGCGCAGGCCGGCCAGTACGCTGACGCGGAGAGACATCTTAGACTTGCGAAATCGGGCTACCCAAAACCGGACGCAGTAGCCTACAATCTCGCGCTGGTGCAGTACAGGGCCCGCAAACCCGCGGCGGCCGTCGCTACTTTAGAGGAGGCGCGGCGGCACGGTCTCAACAGCGGAGACATGCTGAACCTATTGGGAGAAGCTTACCTGGAGTCAGGACAGCCCCAAAAGGCCCTCGGCGTGTTGCAGGAGGCTATCGATCTCCATCCCCGGGATGAGCGAAATTATCTTGCGGTCGCCAGACTCTCCATTGACGAGGACCTGGCCGCGGTGGGAATGAGGCTGCTCGATCAGGGGTTGCTCCGCCTACCGAAATCGCCTCCCTTATTGTTGCAGCGCGGTTATTTGAGACTCGCGCAGGGTCTCTACAAGCAAGCAGAGGCGGACTATCGTGCCGCGATGGACATTCAGCCTGCGTCCTATGCGGCGAAGATAGGTTTGGCATTCGTGTTCTTTCAGAGCCAACGGCAGAGCGAAGCCACCGAATTGTTGGAGCAGGTGATCGCATCTCATGCCTCCAATTTCTTTCCTTACTACCTACTGGGCGAGCTGCGCATTCGCGAGGGCCTCACCGAGGACGCACTGAAATATACGCAACAGGCGGCGGCTTTAGAAGATGGATTCGCGGCTGTCCATACGAATCTCGGAAAGCTGTACATCAAGAAAAAGGAGTACACTTCGGCGATCCGAGAGCTTCAGAGGGCTACGGAGTTGGACCCGGAAGATACCCCGGCCTACTACCAGCTTTCGATTGCCTATCGAAGAGCCGGGGAGAAAGAAAAGTCGCGCCGGGCGCTGCTCGAGGTCCGCCGTCTCAACAAACAGCAGAGGAAGCTGGGGACGACGCGATTTCTGACTCAGAAGCTTCGAAAAGTGCGTACTGAGGCTCTCCGGCAAGCCCGGTGAACCGGCATTCCTTTGCCGCATCGGCGTCTCCGTCAGAAGAGAGTTCCCAAGGGCCTGCGACCCCGGTCATGGCGCCCCGGCCATTGCGGGGATTTGGCCTGTCACTGGCGTTCCAGGCTCAGTTTCCTGCTCACCAACAGCCTCGCGACGAGCCAAACAGAGCCGCGGGCGTGAGCCTGCGGGCCCGCGCCCTCACGGGCGCGGCTCTGTCCGACCGTGTGGCACAGACCGCGTTTAGCCCGCTTTTCTCACCACGTGGCGAGACGAAACGTTGCCATCAGGGTTGCCGCTCGAGGATAGCAGCCCGCAGATTGGAGGCGAAGTCTTCCAGCACCTGATGGACCTGTCCCGCTATGAGGTGCTTGTTCATAGACGCGAGAAGACCGGTTAAGGTGAACGTCCCGTTGACCGCAACCTCGGTCTGCCGGTCCGCGTTCCGCCGCAGGGTAAGGGAAATGACCTGGTTTACCCGGCTCCTCAGCCGGCGATCGTCTCCTGACATCTCCACGCGGAGGTACTCCGGCGGCCTGGTTTCGACTACCGCTATGTCGATCTCGATGCCGATAGCGAAGGGCCCCATCGCTCGCCGGACGAGGGCTTTATAAGTCTTCCCTTCCTCCACGGTATCCACTTGCTCGCAACCCGGAATGCAGCGTGCGACGGCTTTGACATCCCAGATGAATGACCACACCTGCTCAAGTTCGGCTTCCACACTGAAGGCGTGCTCGATTTCCTGTGTCATCGTGTGATCACCTAGCTGTATCGGCGTTTGGTCAGCTAGCTAGCTAGTATCGGCGTTTGGTCAGCTAGCTACTTTCCGGCGCAAAATACGCGTAGCGCTCGGGGCGGGGACTGTCACCAATTTAGCGCCTTAAAAGAATCAACAACTTACGGGCGCATCCGGACGCGAAATTGGCTGACTGTACCCAGCCACCACAACAGGCCCCGGGAGCAGACAACCCTACCGAATATTTCGACAGAGCGTCTACGCGCGGCCGCGTCTCATGCGCTTCGGAGCGCTCGGAGACGTATCAGCTCGGCCGCCTCGGCCGCCTCATGCGAAGCCGAGTAGACCTCACGCGGCTCGACGGAATCACCGATGTTATAGGCTTCCAGGTCAGGAAGCTCTGCTGCGATCTGCTCGTAGAGCGCATTGTTGGCGGTCCGTCCGCCAATCACCGCACTGCCGACGCCGTCGAGCCGTTCGAAAGCGCCCTGCTTTTGAAGCACCACGTAGCCTTCTCCAATCTCTTCCACTGTCGTTTCCGGGCGCAAGTGGACCGTCGGGAAAGCCTCCAGAGCCATCATCAGCAAATCCTTTCCGGGCGACATCTTGTCTTGGGAGAATGCTGTGGCGGGATTGACCACGTGGACTTCGGCTCCGCGACCGGCGATGTAGAGGGCCAAGAAGCAGCTTTCCGAATCGCCGCCGGCGATGATCACCCGGTCCTCCCAGTCCTCATCGGGACGGTCCATCGACGAGAAGAGGTTGAATAATCGCGGAGCGCCCTTCAGCGGCCAAAAATTAATCCCCGCGTTGGCTCCGGTGGCGACAACAACGGCATCGGGGCCAAACTCGGTTACGGCACTCAGATCGACCTTCGTATTCAGATGAACGTCCACCTTCAACTTGGTCATCTGCCTGCGGAGGTAGGTGACCAGGTAGCCATAATCCTCGGCGACGCGGGCGGAGTAGCGCATCTGCCCGCCGAGTTCTTCCGTGGCTTCAAACAGGCTGACGTGATTGCCCTGTCGGGCGAGAATTCTCGCCACCTGCATGCCCGCGGGGCCGCCGCCAATCACCATGACTTTACGCGGCTGCGCCACGGGACGAATGCGCCGTGTTCTCTCGTAGGTCGTATGGGGGTTAACGGCACAGGCAGCCGCAACATCGGCCTCGAGCAGGTTCGTACAGTGGTGGCAAGCGATACAGGGGAGGATGTCCTCCACGCGCCCCTCGGCGACCTTGCGGACGTAGTGCGGATCGGCGTGGAACGCCCGGGTCAGCGAAATGAAATCCAGCCCTTCGCGGCGCATCACTTCGTTGGCATATGCGGGGTCGTTCAGCCGCTGAGCCACGCTTACCGGGACTTTGTCGCCAACCGCCTTCTTGATGATCGAAGCATTGCGCACAAAACCACCCTTGGGCGCTTCCGGCCCCTGGATGATCATCGGGAAGCTCTCATAGACTCCACCGGAGACATCGACAAGATCGATGCCCGCCTCGGCCAGCATCTTCGAGAACTCGGCTGTGTCCTCGACCGTCAATCCGCCGTCTACGTACTCTTCCGCGGACATCCGGTAGCCAATGGGGAAGTCAGGTCCGACCACGTTCCGCACGGCGTCGAGAACCTCCAGGGCGAAGCGGGCGCGATTTTCCGGGCTGCCCCCGTACTCGTCGGTTCGCTGGTTGCTGAAAGGCGACAGGAAAGCACTCAGCAAATACCCGTGGGCGCCGTGGAGGTGAATCATGTCCAACCCGGCTTCCTTGATGCGCCCGGCCGCGTCGGCGAATTTCCCGATCACCTCCTGAATGTCCTCGTGGGTCATTTCGCGCGGCGTGGGAGCTGGATTGAGAATCTCGCACTTGAACGCCGAGGGGCCGATCGGCTGGCGCTGCGACATGTAGGCAGGCGTCTGCCGTCCTCCCATGTAAATCTCGAGGGCCACCTTGGCGCCCTCGGCGTGCACCGCCTTGCCCAGCCGCTTGAGGGCGGGAATCACGTGGTCGCCGTGGCAGCCGACCTGGTAGATGTGCCCGATGCCCCGCGTGTCGACGTAGGTGGACTCAACCATCAGCAGGCTCGCGCCACCCCGTGCTCGCTCGGTCAGGTAGTCGATATAGCGTTGGCTGAGGCTCCCATCCCGGTTGGCCATGCCCTTCTCCATCGGCCCGGTGATGAGGCGGTTGCGCAGCCCCATAGTATTGATGCGGCCTTCCCGCAGCAGCAGATCGAATGCCATAGCAGTCGTCCCCTCTTTATTCTTAGCGGCTTCCCTCGATTACACAGAACATGATCCTACGACAATACGGCTCAAACATGGAATCCCCGAACAATCCTACAACAAAAAGCCCACCGGTCTGCATAGGGAGCCTTTTCCCATGCAAGATGAACCTGGTTGCGATGGGGGTCAGGCCGGCCGGCGGCCAGAAAGCGTTGCGTCATCCTGTCGCAACCCTCGGCGAGTGACGACACGACACGGCCGACCTGTATACTCGGAAACGAGGTCTGTTGTGGACTGGCTCGTATTCATCGACACGAACATCTTCCTCGACTTCTATCGCACGCAGGGTAAACGACAAAAGGGTTTGTCAGTCCTGGACCACCTCAAGGACAACTACGACCGCTTCATCACGAGTTCCCAGGTGGAGATGGAGTTCAAAAAGAATCGCCAACTGGTCATCATCGATGCCTTCAAGAAGATTGCGAAACTTGTGCCCAAGAGCAAAAAGGTGCTTCCGTACCCGAATTAGGCTTCGGTCGCGATTGAGGAGCCGCGGCGCTGAATCCGTCCAGCCTGAAGTAGCGTCGAACAGGTCGAAGTGAGAGAATCAGACGTTGCCCTGCGCACCAAGGAGACATTACATGATTACTCGACGGACCCTTGTGCTGAGCACGTTTGCGGGATGCTCGCTAGCGGTTTCGTGTTCTCTGCCCGAGTCGGCCGAAAGTCCGCAGGCGCCGGCTGATGAGTCGGCGGAGGACGCCTCGCCCGAACCCCGTCCCCTCGATGTTGAAGCGCTCAAGAGGCGCCTCGACGCGGGCGAAGATGTGTTCTTGCTCGATGTGCGCGAGCCCCGCGAGTTGGAGGAAATCGGAACGATCGAAGGCTACGTGAACATTCCCATGGACCAGCTCGAAGCTCGCCTGTCGGAGATCCCCAAAGACCGTCCGATCGTGCTCTATTGAAACCGCGGCGGACGGGCCTCCCGTGCGGCGGCCTTGCTGCAGCAAAACGGTCACACCGATCTACAATTCGGCGGCATGACGGCCTGGAAGGAAAAGGGCTATCCGGTTGTGCATCCGAAGGCGGATGAAGACTAGCGGGCTTTTCTCACCAGCGGCTAGCAGCCGCGGAGGGGATTCCGCGGCAGTTTATCAGGAAAGGCTGGCCCCTACGGCAAGCCTATTCCCAGCCGCATTCTTCTTGCAAGGGCTCAAGCGCCTTGCTTAGGCCCCTTAGGTTGAATGTAGCTGTGAGGCGATCGGAATCCACGCTGGTGAAACCAAACAACAATTGGTCGTGATTCATTATTGTGCGAACGATCTCGATCGGCTGTCGAAAAAACAGTGCGTCGTCTCTTACGGCTCGGACCATCTTAATTGTTTTTGGTTCCGTCTTGTCGAATCGCAGGCGGGCGGTTGCCAGGTCATTTCTACGGTCGGCTTGCGGTACGATGCCAAATACATACGCTTGCAAGGAGTTCTCCTTACAGGCCAGCGTTAGGAGGGGCAGGGAGGCGTCCCAGAGCGGTTGATCCGCCGGCAACTCAAGATAGATAGCTTTTGTGTCGTCGAACATGGAGACCTCCGTGCGCAGTCGCCATCTCCCCGTGTCCGCTTCTTGCTCCGCTTCCGGCACGGCCTCTGGGGGATCGTCGGTAAACGTTGCCTGCTCGGCCACCGAGGGGGGAGGCCCAGACGGGGCGGGATCAAGCGCCTGAGCCGTCTCGCTATCGGGCGACTGTGCCGGTTCGGTGTTAGGCGCAAATACCGCCAGGGCCCAGACAACGGCCAAGGTAGCGAAGATTCCCAGAGCCCATTTCCACCACATCCCTGACTTCGAAGCCTGCACTCCTTCGACGACGGGTACGGGGTGACCACACTCCTCGCAGAAGCGCGCGCCGGCGGGGACCTCGCCGAGGCAGTTTGTACAAATCATCGGTTAGCTCCGAAAGCAACCAGCATCGTTCGGCATGGGCGCCGGGCAACCACGAGCCGCGGCGTGGGGACCTACCCGCACTCCGATCATAAGTCACCATGAACTCCGGCCGCCAGCGTTGTGAAAATACGGCCCTGCAAAGTTGAAAAGGGCTAGCCCGCTTTGCTCGCCGGCTGACGGCCGAAGCAGGCGATAGGCCCGCCGTTACTTCGTTTCGCTACCCACCAGCGTCCTCAGCGGATGCGGGCAAAGGAATGGGTCAAGGTCGCGGCCTGGCGAGGCAGCGCGGCTCCAAAAACAGCGAAGATTTCACAGTCGGAAAGTTACTGCCGTACAAAGTAGCCCGTCAAGATCACCGGGGCGCCATACTTGCGAATGCGAAATTTGAGTACTGGAGACGGAAGCTCGGAGGGGTGTGTGAACATTGCCTTCGAGGCGGCCGATCGGCCTCCGTGAGGGGGCAAGAAGGGGCGCTCGATCGTCCCGCCTCGGCCGCTGCCTCTTCCGTCGGGAGAAACGGTTGCGTTTCGCCGGGTGGAGGTGTAGACTCGTGCCCGTCAGAGGAGTCAAATCGGAAATCCTCTGTGAAAAAACGATGTTCGCAGTCGAGAGTGGCACGGGATGCTGAGCGCGAATCGTGTTGTTGGAGGTTGTTGGACGCCCTCGCGGCCGCGATTGTTGGCCCAATGCGGTTATCACGGAAACGACAGACCAGGCATCGTGAGCTCAATCATCAAAACTCCGCTATTCCAACTACTGCTCCGCTGGGACCCGGAATCGATCCTTTTACCTATAGCAGATCAAACGCCACATGCAACCTATCCACTACATTCCGGATCTTCCTAGCTTTCTGCGCGCGGCCCAGCGCTTTGCCCAGAAGCTTACCGACGTGAAGCGGTCCCACCCGTTAGCGGAGTACGGATGGTACCCTTACACCTCTCTGTCGGCGGTTCCTTTCTTGGGACAACTTCTAGAAAAGGACTTCAATCTGTTGCCGCCGGTTGTTGCGTCAGAACCAGCCCTGGACATCGGATGTGGAGACGGAGATTTTGCGTTTTTTCTCGAGTCTCTGGGTACCACGGTCGATGCCATCGACTACACGGAGATGAACTTCAATCAGATGAGGGGCGTCTACCGGCTCCGAGACTGCCTCCGTTCGAAAGTAGACGTTTACTCGATCGATCTCGATCAGTACTTCGAATTGCCAAGACGCCGCTATGGGCTCGCACTATTCCTCGGTACGCTTTACCATCTCAAAAACCCTTTCTACGTTCTCGAAACCCTATCGCAGCGGGCGGCCTACTGCATCCTTAGCACCAGGGTCGCACAAGTGACCGCCCGCGATGGAGTCAGGGTACAAGGCGAGCCAGTCGCCTACTTGCTGGACTCTCGCGAAGCCAATGATGACTCCACAAACTTTTGGATCTTCTCGGAGGCGGGTCTGCGCCGGCTGGTAGAACGGGCAGGCTGGTCAGTGCGGAGTCAGGTTAATGTAGGCTGCCTCTCCGATTCAAACCCCGTCGATTCCGCGGCCGATGAGCGGATCTTCTTGTTTTTGCGGAGCCGTGTTCGGTACCCCGATCTGCATGTTCGTCTCCTCCGTGGCTGGCACCAGCTGGAGGAGGGAAACTGGCGATGGACGGAGAAGGAGTTTTCTTTTGAAGTTCTCCTGTCACGCACCGCGCCGCCGCGGGAATTTGCGCTCGCATTCGTCTTACCGGAAATGCTGTTCCGGCCATCCGCCCCTGTGTGCGTGTCCTGTGAGGTCAACGGCCACCCCATCGGAGCCTCAAACTATTCGTCGCCCGGCAGTCACACATTTCGGGGTAATTTTCGGCATGTGACTACAGATCGTGCTGCCATACGCTTCCGCGTGGAGCATGATTTTCGACCGCCGGCAGACGACACTCGAGACCTTGGCGTCGTCATTTCCTTTGCTGATGAGTTGGCGGGGGCGGGGAGCGGCCTACCGTTTCGCGTATCGTGAGCCCAGCTCTCCACACGCCGATGATGGTGTCGCACTCCACCGTTTCCCCTTTCCCGGTAATCGTCGGCATCGCCCCATCCGGCTCCAGTGGTTGGGCGGACCAACGTTGCTGCCTGGTGCCGCGTTCACTGTTCGGTGTTAGCCGGACGGGCGAACGCTCGTTCAGCTCGCGCACGCGCTCCCGCACCCTTCGGAGGAGAATACATCGGCGCGTCATGGCCGGCCTATCGCGTGCTTCGGCCCTCAGGTAGTGAGAAGAGCGGGCTGGAGGGCCGTCTGCCGGGGGCTCTCTGTGTCCGCGTAGTCAAGGCGGACCTTCAACAGTGCGCCATCGGGCAGCTCTTCCAGGGCCCCGACCAAAAAAGGGTCAAACTGTGATCCCGAGCGTTTCTTGATTTCCGCTCGAGCGGCTTCCAGGGGCTGGCGGCTCCGATAAGGCCGGTCGGAGGTGATGGCGTCCAGGGTGTCGACGATGCTGAAAATCCGAGCTCCCAGCGGAATGTCGTGGGCCTTGAGCCGTCGCGGATATCCCTTGCCGTCGAATCTCTCGTGATGAGAGTAGACGATTTCGGCCTCCGCGCCCAGCTCGGGAAACTCCGACAGCAGCTCCCAGCCAATTTGTGGGTGAAGCCTCATCACCTCCCACTCCTCGTCGTTGAGCGGGCCGGCTTTCATGAGCACGTTGTGCGGAATGGCAATTTTGCCAATATCGTGGAGAAGCGCGCCCAGCTCGAGGTGTCCGAGCTCTTCGGTCGGCAGCTTCTTCGCTGCGCCGAGCAGGACGGCGTACGCCGCCACGCGTTTGGAGTGTTGCAGAGTCTCATAGCGCTTGAAGCCGAGGACGTCGAAGACTTCTTGAACCCGCTCGCCGGATTTGTGATAGTGATCGGGTAGCCAGAGAAACTTGCGCAGGGCGCCACGCATGGCTTGGCGCCGGCCTTCGTGGTCGGGATGATCCAGGTGTCGGGCGACCAACGTGGCTACCTCGTCAGGTTGGGCCGGCTTCAGCAAGTAGTCGGCGGCCCCTCCTTTCAGGGCCTCGATGGCTAATCCCACCCCATAGAGAGCGGAGATCAGGATGACCGGCAGCTCGGGAGACACCGTTTTCACCTTTCTCAACAGATCCACGCCGCCCATGCCGGGCATGTTGATCTCCGTGAGAATCAGATCGGCTCGCTCGGCGCCGCTCGCCATGTAGGCCAGCGCCGCCAAGCTTCCGGCAAAGCATCTGCAATCGTATCCCTCATGAGTGAGCACCTCACGCAGGTAGTCGCGCATGGGCTCTTCATCGTCCACAATGACGATCGTCTTTTCCTCGCCGCGTTCCATCGTCCCTCGCTCATATCGACCGTAAGAGACTGCAATCTGAGTCAGTTGACGGCGGATCGGCTGGGCAGGGGAACCTCTTGCTCGCCCCGTCGGATCCTGCGCCCTACGTACTGAGCGGCAAGCAAGGGTCGCGGCGGGTGTGGGCTAGGCGCCGCGAAGACCCCTTTACCCTCACCCCGAACCCTCAACCAACCGATTACAGATCGTGGACACTCGTGTCCGCTTGTTCCGCGGCGCCGGAGCGGAGCAGCACTCTACCAGCGGGCGCCACTAGCCCCATCTGCCCCCGATGGCCAACCAGCTTCACCTCGACATCCTTCTGCAGGGCGTAAAGGCGTGGAATCGCTGGCGGGAGCAGAATCCAGAAATCTCCCCGGACCTGAGCCGGGCCGACCTCAAGGGCATGGTTCTGCCGGGCGCCAACCTTGCTGGAGTGAACCTGCAAGGCGCAAATCTTCGGGAAACCGTCCTCGAAGACGCCAACTTCCTCGGGGCCGATCTACGGGGCGTCAATCTCCAGCAGGCCGAGCTGCGCAAAGCCGACTTTTCGGAAGCGAATCTAAACCGCGCCAACCTCCGACAGGCGGATCTCCGGGACGCGAACTTAGTGGAAGCCTCCATGGCCGGCGCTGAGCTCGGCCAGGCGAAGCTTCAGGGTGTAATGCTCGGCAAGAAAGGCCCTCGACGGGCCAAGCCCGGTCTCGGCGATCGGAGCCAAACGCCGCCATCTCCGGGGTGCAAGTCGTCCGTGGCTCCAGGAGCGCCCGCGAAACGGAGAAAGAGGGCGGCATTGGGGTCGGTTGTCCGTCCCGCGGCAAAGCGGCGGCTCCTCTTCCTGGTTCTGGGGCCCTCTATTGCGGTTATCGTCATCGCCGGATTGGCCTTTCTAGCGACACCCCAACCGGTTCGGCGGGAGCAGGTGCGGAAGACCTCCGAACAAGCTCGGGCAGCGTCCATCTCCGAGGTCGAAGCCACACTCACCGAGGCCCTGACCGCCGGCTGGGAGTTGCAGTCGATAACGACCGAGGACGGCATCATGAGTATTCGCTTGAACGTCGAGAGTATCCCGCCTGATGAGTACTACGCCATGATGACAGCCGCTTGCCGGGCAATTGACCCCCTGGGCGACACTCCAACTTCCTTGCGGGAAATGCAGTTCCTCCCCGCAGCGGGCCGCCAAGGGTGGGTCTACACGGCCCCGCACAATTGCCGTCAAATCGTGCGCACACCCGCCAATCTGGTGAGGCTTCGAATCGCCGCCAACACGACCAGCTTCTGAAGCCGCGAACGCATGTCGTTCCGACCGGAGGACCATAGGAACCTTGCTCGCCGTGCTCAACGTAGGGTTCAAGTACGCCCGCATTATTCAAGAAATGCGGCGTCGCGCGCCTAGTCCTGACCGGCCTCTCACGCACTTCGCCTCGCCACCTGATGAGAAAAGCGGTCTACCGGGGCAACTAACAAAAGGCGGCTACTGCAGGCGGTATTTCTCGTGCATCAGCCGCTGGAAACGGGGCCGGTAGATGAGGTCGTAGGCGAACTCCTTGCCGGGGAACAGATGAAGCGCGGCGCGGCGGGCCGCGGCGATCAGCTCACTGGCTTCCTCCACCGGCATGCGGGCGTCCTGACTGATGACGTTCATGACCATCGACATCATCAGTTGCAGTTTGCGAACGCGCTTGCGTTCGGCCTCGATTTCCGCTGCGGTCGCCATGGTTGCCGTGGCTGCTTCGATTATACTGGTCAGCAGAGCGCGAGCCTCGCGCCTTACCGTCCCTTCCTAGTCCTATGTCCGGAGAATTCTCCGACGACCGCTTCGTGACGGTCTTTTCCTCTCGCCGGCATAATGCCGAGGTCGAGGCGGGAACGGTTCACGGCCTGCTTGAGTCGGCCGGCCTGCGGTCGCTGATCGTGCGGGAGAACGTCCCCGAACTCCCCGTCGGCAAAGTCTTTGTCCGCGTTCTGGCCTCCGATGCTGAAGAGGCCAAGGAGCTGATCCGCAATGCCCTGGATGCCGGGGAAGCCCATCCGCCCGGGGACAGCGCCGAATGAGGGGTCGCCCGGCCCGGTTGGGCCTAGGAATTCTGTGTGTACTCGCTCTGGTCGGACTCACGTGCGCGAAAGACGCGCCTTCGGTCCCCCGGCTGATTGTGGTGATCGTGGTCGATCAGATGCGCTACGATTACCTGACTCGCTTTCAGGATCTCTATCAGGGCGGCTTCCGCACGCTGCTCGATAAGGGCGCGGTTTTCACAGAGGCGCGCTATCGTCACGCGCTCACTCTGACCGCCCCAGGCCATGCCGCCATCATGACGGGCCGTCACCCCGCCACCTCGGGGATTACCTCCAACAACTGGTTTGACCCGCGTCTCGGTGCAATACGGACCGCCGTGGCCGATCCCGATTACCGGGCCGTTGGGGGGCCGGGTTCCGGCGCTTCTCCTCGTAGCTTGTTGGTCGATACCTTCGGCGATCGTCTTAAGCAGAAGAATCCCGCCAGCCGAGTGGTCGCTGTCTCGATCAAGGACCGCTCGGCGATTCTGATGGCAGGCCGTGATGCTGATGCGGCCTACTGGTACTCCGCCGCTTGCCGGTGTTTCGTCACCAGCAGCTATTTCATGGAGCAGCCCCCTGACTGGCTGACTGCATTCAACCACTCGAATCTACCGGATCGATTTCAAGGCAAGCTTTGGGAGCGCCTGCTGGACGACCCAGCCGTGTACGAAAAATACTCGCGCGCCGATCGGTTCGAGCATGAGTTCGACGGCCGGCGAGTTGTCTTCCCGCATGTTCTGAACGGCGCCGAGGCCCCGACCGACATGAGCCCCAACGCCAGACGCTCTCCCTTCGGGGACCAACTTCTTCTCGAAGCCGCTCTTGCAGCCATGGAAGGCCACGAACTGGGTTCCGATGACGCCCCGGACCTGCTTGCCGTTGGCTTCTCCGCTCCCGACTACGTTGGGCACGTGTTTGGACCTTTCAGCCAAGAGGCGATGGACCTCTACTTGCGGCTCGACCGCGCCCTGGGGCGACTGTTCACCGAGCTCGACGAGAGAGTTGGTCTGCATCGCACGCTAATCGTTTTGACCTCCGACCATGGGGCGGCGCCGGTTGTCGAAGAAGCCAAGAAGCAAGGCTTGCCCGCGAAAACCATACCCGCGAGATCGTTGCCCGATGCGGTAACGGCCGCTTTCAGCAAACGGGCGCTCTTCATCCCCGACACGGTTGCCTTCTTCGATGCACCCCACTTTTTCCTTGACTTTCCCAAGCTCGAAGGACGCGGCGTAACCCGCCGCGAAGCCGAAGAGATCGCCCGAGAAGCACTGCTGAGCACCGACTCCGTTGCGGCCGTCTACACGCACCGAGACATGCTTGGCGGGGCGCAGGGCGATGACCCGTTCCGGCAACTTTACCGCAACTCGTTTTTCGAACTCCGCAGCCCTCATCTGATGGTCCGCTTGCGAGAGCATCACTACATCAAGGCTTCACAAGGGGCCACCGGACACGGCACTCCTCACGACTACGACCGCCATATCCCCATCATCTTCTTGGGGCGCCAAATTCCGCCCGGCCGGCATGCGAAGGCCTGCGGTCCCGAGGACATCGCGCCTACCCTGGCAACGCTATTAGGTGTCCCCTTGCCGCCCATGGTCGATGCGCGGCTTTTGACCGAGATTCTCCCCTAGCAGCCCGTGGCCCGCTTCTTGCGCCCCGCGCCGAGCTATAGTCTGATGAAGGTTGTATGCCCAAGGGTAAGCCAACTGCGAGCGTCGCGGATCCGGCAACTCCTAAGCGGTTTGCCACCCTCGCAGGCCTTCCCGTCAAGCGCGTCTACAAACCCACGGATCTGACGGACTTCGATCCCCGCGACGACCTTGGCGATCCTGGGGAGTTCCCCTATACGCGCGGCATCCACGCCAATATGTATCGCGGCAAGCTGTGGACGATGCGGCAGTTTTCCGGGTTTGGGACGCCGGCAGAGACGAACCGGCGCTACAAGTATCTGCTCGATCACGGCCAGACCGGCCTATCCGTGGCCTTCGACCTGCCGACGTTGATGGGCTACGATGCCGATCACCCGCTCGCGGCCGGTGAAGTCGGCAAGTGCGGCGTGGCCGTTTCTTCGCTCGCCGATATGGAGAATCTCTTCGACGGCATTCCTCTGGCCGAGGTCACCAGTTCGATGACCATCACGTCGTCGGCCGCGATCCTGTGGGCCATGTACCTTGTCGTCGCCGAGAAGCAAGGCGCGGATTGGAACAAGGTTTCAGGCACCATCCAGAACGACATCCTCAAGGAGTACATGGCTCAGAAGGAATACATCTACCCTCCGCGGCCCTCGATGCGGCTTGTCGTCGACACGCTGGAGTTCGCCGCCGGTCACGTGCCCCGATTCAATCCCATCTCGATCAGCGGCTATCACATTCGCGAGGCCGGAGCGACCGCCCTGCAGGAGCTTGTTTTCACTCTCGGGGCCGGAATCGAATATGTCAAATGGACGGTCGAGCGCGGCCTCGACGTTGATCGGTTCGCCCCGCGGCTGAGTTTCTTCTTCGACGCCCACAACGATTTCTTCGAGGAGATCGCCAAGTTTCGCGCGGCCCGGAAGATCTGGGCCACCGTGATGCGAGATCGCTTCGGCGCCAAGGACCCTCGCTCACACCGCTTGCGTTTCCATGCTCAGACGGCGGGGGTGTCGCTGACCTGGCAGCAGCCGCAAGTGAATTTGGTTCGCACGGCGGTGCAGGCGATGGCGGCTGTCCTCGGCGGCGCCCAGTCGCTGCACACCAACTCCCTCGACGAGGCCTACGCCCTGCCTACGGAAGAAGCGGCTCTCTTAGCCCTTAGAACACAGCAAGTCATCGCCTATGAAACCGCTGTCCCCGAAGTTGTGGATCCTTTCGCGGGAAGCTACTTTGTCGAGCGGTTGACGCTCGATCTGGAGAAGAAGTTCTTCGAAGAGATGGACAAGATCGACGCCATGGGCGGCATGGTCTCGGCCGTCGAGGAAAGCTATCCGCAAGCCGAGATCGCCCGCTCGAGCTACGAATATCAGCAGGCGGTCGAACGGAAAGAGGAGATCACCGTAGGCGTAAACGCGTTCGTCGAGGAGCAGAAAAGGCCGATTCCCACCCTTTACATCGATCACGAAGTGAGAGACCGGCAGTCGAAAAAGCTCGCCCGGCTGCGACAAGAGCGCGACGGCAAGGCGGCGCAAGCCGCGTTGGAGGGCTTGCGCGGGGCGGCCGAAGGCACCGACAATCTGATGCCGCCGATTCTCGAAGCCGTCCGCGCCTACGCCACGCTGGGCGAGATCTGCGACGTCTTGCGCGGCGTCTTCGGAACATACGAAGAGAAGGCGGTCGTGTAGCCTTGCGGGTTGCCCCTGGCGTCCGTCGCTGTGAAGCCGCGGCTGTCGTTGTGCGCACTCCAGCAGCCCGCCCCTACAGTTCTGTCGTGAGAAATGCGGGCTGGATGCCACGCAGCCTAAGTGTCTCATTAAAAATAGCTTAGCCCCATTGGTGCCAAGGCCTCCTTGAATTGGCAAGGTACAATGTAAGTGAGTACACGCGAAGCATTCGGGGCCCATTCGAGCACGGGCCGTCGGAGGCCACGAACCAACGAGGCAACAGAATTACCAAACAAACCCAATTTCGTCGAACCCAAAGGGAATCAATGGTTTACAGTTGGTTTCCAGTACGGCGGGACGGTCGGACCCATAAAATCCGACGGATCGGACCAGCCGGGTACAAGAGTAGCTTTGCCGCGCGGCGGGAGGCCCCGAGGAGCAACAGGGCGGCAGAGCTTGTAGCGCGGACCTGGCGCTGTTCCAGCGTCCGCGTCCGTGCGCAGCTACCGAGTAACAGAATTACCAAACAAAGCCAATTCCCAGTAAAGCTTTGTTTTCCAGGCACTTACGGAGAGTTTGGCGGGCTGATCGTGTCCTTCGACCGTCAGCTGGTCAGAAATGCGGGCTAGGGCCCAGTCAGAACGAGGAGACGCTTTCTTGCCTCTTCCATTGAGTGAGATTGAAGTTCGCATTCTCGGTGCGCTGATCGAAAAGGACATGACCACGCCCGAATACTATCCGCTCTCGCTCAATGCCCTCGTCAACGCCTGCAATCAGAAATCAAATCGAAACCCCGTTGCCGGCTACGACGAGCGGACGGCGGCCCGTGCGATCGAGAGCCTGCGCGAGAAGAAGCTCGCGCTTGTGCTGACCGGAAGGGATCATCGAGTACCGAAGTACCGACACTGGGCCTGGGAGACGCTCGGTCTCGGCCCCCGCGAAATGGCTGTCCTATGCGTGCTGATGCTCCGCGGACCGCAGTCTGTGGGTGAACTCAAAGGCCGTACGCAGCGCATGTACGATTTCGACGACCTCGCTTCCGTAGAGGTTTGTCTCGATCACTTGATCGAGCGCCGGCCCGAGCCGCTGGTTACGAAACTCGCCCGCCAACCCGGCACGAGAGAGCCACGCTACGCGCACCTTCTCTCGGGCCAAGTGCGGCCTTCGGAACCGGAAGCTCAGCCCGCGCCTGTTCAGACGCGCGCGCCCAAGGAGACATCGGCTGATCGCATCGCGAAGTTGGAATCCGACGTCGACGAACTCAGAAGTGAAGTCCTCGAGCTCAAAGAGCAGCTCTCCGACTTCCGAAAACAGTTTGAGTAACGCGGACGGCGCCCGCCGGAGAGCCTTTGTTACTGCCCCTCTGCCTGGTTGCCGATAACGGGCGTATCCCGGTCGAGATTATTGATGTTCGCGAAATACAGTGTAGGGGCGCAGCGTGCTGCGCCCGCTCTGGCAAGGCATTTACTGTGTCCGAAAACAACACTATATTCTGCGGGTATCAATAGGTAGGGCTAAGTAACATTCTCCCGTCTCAAAGAGCGGGAACCCACACGGCGGCTGGCTCTTTGAACAGGATTGGGATATAGTCATGGGAGATGGGTCGATATTTGGCAGGCGGCGATCGGAGCCTGTGGCCATAGGAGTTGAACAATGACGGCGGTGTTCAGAGCGGTTCGAGTCCTGCCGGTCATTGGACTCTTGCTGCTGCTGCCGGACGCCTGGGCCCAAAAGAAATACGATCCCCGCAGCATGGCTCCCTACGTGCCGACTCCGCCCGAGGTCGTCGAGCGAATGCTGGAACTGGCCGCCGTCAACAGCAAGGACACCGTCTACGATTTGGGTTCCGGGGATGGGCGAATCATCATTGCCGCGGCGCGGAAGTTCGGTGCTCGCGCAGTCGGAGTTGAGCTTGACGAGGAGCTGGCCAAACAAGCACGGGGCCGTGTAAGAGAGTTGAACATCCACAACCGCGTTCGGGTCGTGCAGGGTAATCTGCTCGACGTCGACCTGAGCCCAGCCTCCGTGGTCACGGTGTACCTGCTCACCTCTTCGAATAGGAAGCTGAGGCCGAGGCTCGAGCAGAGCCTAAAGCCCGGGGCCCGCGTCGTCTCGCACGACTTCCAAATCACGGGCTGGACGCCGGTTAAAACGGAATCGTTTGAGGGCCAGGGCCGAACCCATACGATCTACCTCTACCGGGTGGGCAAGCGATAGGGGCTTGCGATCCCTCCTCCTCGCCTAACGCGGCGTTCAAAGCGAGCCGGCGCCGCCCCGAGCACGCCTTTCGGCGGTGACGTCCTGATAGAATAGAAACGCTCGGCGGCCGCCCCGAGCTTGGCTTTCCCTTCCCCGCCCGCGGTTCGGCGTATCTCTGGATTTTCCATCGCTCCGATTTCGGTTCGGCCCAGTTGTAGGCTCCGGTGCGGATCTAGCTACTTTGCGGCGCAAAAAGGAGAAACTGCGTGGTGGCTGGGTACAGTCAGCCAATTTCGCGTCCGAATGCGCCCGTAAGTTGTTGGTTCTTTGAAGGCGCGAAATTGGTGACAGTCCCCGCCCCGAGCGCTACGCGTATTTTGCGCCGGAAAGTAGCTAGCCCGCTTTTCTCGCCACGTGGCGGGGCGAAGTGCGTGAGAGGCGCGCCAGTACAAGGCGCGCGCCGCTCGGCGAGCGGAGGCGCACTTTTGCGGGTGCAGCCTGGCCCGCTCGTATCTTGCTGCTACCGAAATAAGCAGCGACTTTCGTTCAGCGCCCGACCGGGAAAGTACGTTGAGCACGGCGAGCAAGCGCAACGCAGTCATGGCGGGCCTATGATGTGCTTCGACCGTCAGCCGGCGGGAAATGCGGGCTAGCGGCCGGCGCGCCTTCGTCCAGTCGTGAGACTCTCAGCGAACAAGCGACCCCCCTCTTCTCCCCAGGAATTGGAGAAGCGGATACGAGTGTTCTTGACCGCTTGCAAGCGTCCGGCGGTCTCGGAGCCCGGTGAGAAACCCCTCCCGCTGGATGAAGGTTCCTACACACTCGCGGTCCAAGGGCCGGCGTGTGTGCTTCATGCCTGGGGAACGGAGGGAAACATAGTTCGCCGAATCTCCAGTATCGAACGCGAAACTCGAGAGCGGATGGACTTGCGCGCCCGCCGTTTCGGTAAGGGAGAAGCTCTGCTGGCCCTTGTGGACCGCTCCCGCGGGGGCGATCGGCTAAGCCGGCGGGTGGAACAAGAGCAGTTTCTAGAGTACTTCCGGCGCCTGTTGGCGCGGGAGTTTCAATCCTGGTCCCTCCCGCAGTTGAGCTGCGCGGCGGACCTGGAGCATTCGCTCTCGCCGCTTTTCGTCCGCGGGCTGCTGAGCCGCGGCCAACAAGCGTGGGCGGTGATCGGCGCATCCCGTGGTCTCGGTCAGCCCGGCTGCGACCAGATTCTCAGCTTCGCTCTGATCTGGCTGGACTTTTTGCGGCAGCGGACCCGCCGGGAGGTGCTTTGCGGTCTGAAGATTTTTCTGCCCCACCCACACTCGACGACCACAGCGAATCGGTTGGCCTTCCTCAACCGGACCTCGTTCGGGTTCGAGCTCTACGAGTTTGACCGGCGCGGCAATCTGACACGGATCGACGAACGCGACTACGGCAACCTCTCGACCGATTTGCCTCCCTGTTCTCCCATCCGAACGCCCGCCGGGCCGGTAGCCGGGTGGGTCGGCGAGCTGCTGGCTCATCCCGACGTGGACGCGATTCCTCGCCCGGACGGCGTGATTTCACTGAAGATCCGCGGCCTGGAGTTTGCCCTGGCCGGCAAGGGCGTCATGACCTACGGACTCGACCAGCAGCGTCCGCTGGTCCCCCATAAGTTTCGGGAAGTGTTGGCGCTCGTGAAACACCTGGCGCACTTCCGCTCGCCTGGGGCCACGGACCCCGAAAACCTCCTGTACCGCAAGTACCCGGAAAGGTGGCTCGAGTCGGTTGCCCGCCGCCGGCTCAGTGCTCTCGACAGTACTTTGCATCGCGAGCCACTTTACAGTCAGGTCCCGGCGGTCGCCGGTATTGAGCGAGGAATCATCGACCTGCTGGCTTGCGACCAGGGCGGCCGGCTGGCGGTGATCGAGTTCAAGGTGGGTGAGGACATCCATCTTCCCCTGCAGGGGCTCGATTACTGGATGCGCGTGAAGTGGCATTTGGACCGGGACGAAGTCGCATCGAAAGGGTACTTCCCTGGGATTGGTCTCGTAAACTCTTCTCCCCGCTTGCTGCTCGTCTCTCCGGCGTTCCATTTCCATCCCACCACCGAAGTCATCCTGCGCTATTTCTCACCTGATATTCCGGTGGAGAGAATCGGTCTGGGCGCCGACTGGCGCCGCGACCTCACGGTAGTCTTTCGCCAGAGGGGAGCGGAGCGGCTGGCCTGAACCCCTGCCCAAAGTCGCTGAAAAATCGGGTACAGCCAGCCAATTCGCTTCAGGCTAAGTGCTTTGTTTCTTGGGTCATGACGGGGGGCGAATTGGTGGCAGTCCCCATTTTTCGCTCCTCGATGACTTTTGCCACGGGCTGCTAGACTTTAACCGATGGCCAAATATCAAGAAACCATCGAAACACGCGGGCACTTAGTCGACTCGCACGTCCTCGAGCAAGTCTTCGACACGATTGTCGCTCAGGACGGCCGGTTCGAGGTGGAAGAGTTCCGCATCGGCCGCACCAACACGGATGAATCCTATCTGCGCATGCGCGTGGAGGCTCCCTCGGAAGCGACGATGGCCAAGCTGCTCGGCGACCTGGTCAGTCTGGGCTGCGGGACGGTTGGACTGGAGGACGCCCTTCTACGTCCCGTGGAGAAAGACTCCTGCGCCCCGGAAGATTTCTACTCGACCACCAATCACCGCACGCAGGTTCGGCTCGAGGAGCGTTGGGTCGACGTCGCCCGCCAGAGAATGGATGCCGGCATCGTCGTCGAGAACGGCAGAGCCCAGTGCCGCCGACTGCGAGACCTTCGCCCCGGAGACCAGGTGGTCTGCGGCCGGCGGGGCATCCGCGTGATCCCGGAATCGAAGGAACGCGACCGCCACCACTTCGCCTTCATGTCGCACGAGATTTCGTCTGAGCGGCGGGTGGAAACGGCCGTCGGCCAGACGGCGGCCCTGATCGAGCATACCCGGTCCGAGCAGAAGCGCGTCGTCGTCGTGGCCGGTCCGGTGGTTATCCACACCGGAGGGGGGGCGGCTCTCGCCTCGCTCATACGGCGCGGATTCGTCGACTGCCTGCTAGCCGGCAACGCCCTCGGAGTGCATGATGCCGAAGCGGCACTGCTGGGCACTTCGCTCGGTGTGCGTATCAGCGACGGACGCCAGGCCGAACACGGTCACCGCAACCATATGCGCGCCATCAACACGATCTATCACTGCCGCAGTGTCCGAGGAGCGGTGGAAGCGGGCAAAATCCGCTCCGGCGTCTTATATGAGTGCATCAAGAACGGCGTGCCTTTCGTGTTGGCCGGCAGCCTGCGCGATGACGGACCGTTGCCGGAAACCATCACCGACATGAACGAAGCCCAGGACGCCTACGCCGAGCAGCTTCAGGGCGCAGGCCTCGTGCTCTGCTTAGGATCCATGCTGCACTCCATCGCGACCGGCAACATGCTCCCCGCATGGGTCAAGCTCATCTGCGTGGACATCAACCCGGCCGTTGTCACCAAGGTATCCGACCGCGGCACAGGCCAAGCGATCGGCGTCGTCAGTGACGTCGGATTGTTCTTGAGCCGCTTGGACGAAGCGCTCGCGTAGTCCCAGCGCCCGCACCTCGTCGTGGACGGTCCAGCGGCTTTCCGCCGGCCAAGAGAATCCTTGCCGCCGAGATCTCAAACCGGAACGACGGAGCGGGCGCGGCGGAAAAATCGGGTACAGCCAGCCAATTCGCTTCAGGCTAAGCACTTTGTTTCTAGGTATGACGAGGGGCGAATTGGTGGCAGTCCCCATTTTTCGCTCTTGCACGACTTTTGCCACGGGCTGATAGACCCGCCATTACTGCGTTGCGCTTGCTCGGCGTGCTCAACGTACTGTTCAAGTACGCCTCCGCTCGCCGAGCGGCGCGCGCCTTGTACTGACGGGCCTCTCACGCACTTCGCCTCGCCACGTGGTGAGAAAAGCAGGCTAGAATTAAAGTGTGCCACACACAGCTACCCAAACCGTCTCCTACAGCGTTTTCTACGAACCAGCACCCGAGGGTGGGTACGTGGCCATGGTACCCGCGCTGCCTGGTTGTCACTCGCAGGGCGACACGCTCCAGGAGGCGCAACGCAACGTGACGGAAGCGATTGAGCTCTACCTGGAAACACTCCTCTCTCAAGGCGAGGATTTGCCCCGGGAAACAGGGATCCATCAAGGAAAGGTCACCGTACCGGTCCCGTCGCCCTCCTGATCGATGGCCTCGCGGCTGCCCGCGCTCACCGGGAAAGAGGTGATTCGGGCCCTAAGGAAAGTCGGCTTCGTTGAAAGCCGACAACGTGGAAGTCACGTTATGCTTGTTCACCCCGATCGAGGTGCCAAGACCGTCGTGCCGATTCACGCGGGCAAAACGATCAAAAGGCCATTGTTACGGGCGATCATTGCTGATGCGGGAATTAGCCGGCAAGAGTTCCTCGCGCTGCTTTGAAGTCGGCACTTGATCTGCCGAGCATTTTTCCGCACCTTCCTGTAATCTAGTTCTTGTTAGGGAACCCGTGTATTTTCAACTCAACGGAGCGAGATGCGCCCAAGGCGTGGGGCCGGCCGTTTTAATGGCCAGGCAGGTCTGAGGAGGAAGAAAAACATGACAACACGGCCGGTGATTCTCGTGGCTTTCGCTGGAGTTTTGATCGCTGGACCGTATTCTCTGCTTGCCAAGACCTCGAAGACCGCCCAGCAACAGCTGATCTCCTTGATGGAGGGGGCGGTAGTAACCTCTTTGAGGAAGCTTCCGGCAACCAAGGAGGGCATAAACCTTTCTTTTGATCCCGGCGCCAGGAAATCTCTCGATGCTGAGACCGGCCTGGACCTGAAGAATTACGACAAATGGCTGGAGGGCAAAGGGGTCGGCGCCGAACCCGGCGAAAAACTCACGATCACCAAGGTCAAGATTGGCGGCAAGCATGTTGAGGTTCACTTCGACGGCGGCGGTCGAGGACGACGGGGCAGCAAGCACGACTCCAAAAAGAACCCCAGCTTTAAACGCCAAGGCGGCTCACGGATCAACTTTCGCTACGCCAGACCTTTGACCGACGAGGACTTGGGACCGCAGCGGTTTCTACCGTTCATGGAGCGGATGCTGGCAGTTGACCATATCCGGACAAGACTGCTGGAACAAAATCTGCCTGAAGAAACGCAAGATGCGGTGAGAAGGAAGCAGGTTCTCGAAGGCATGCCCGTTTCCTGGGTCCATCGGATGCTGTCAGAGCCGCTGAAGGTCGAGTTGCCCGATCTAAAAGACCTAGATCCTGACGCACCCTACATCGTCATCGAGCACTATCAGGTCAACGGTCAGCCGCTCGTTGTCTGGTTTGAGAACGGAGTTGTCAAGCAAGTCCGTCAGTATGGAGTAAAACCGGCGACGAGCCAGGTTGCAAACTAGGGCTTGGTTTCAAAAGTTCGCGCATTTGAAAAGCCCTTTCCCGAAGGCATACGATCGTCCGTCTGGGATGAAAACCGGTAAAGTTTTCGACTGCGGTCAGGGTACCCCGGTCGTTGCGGAGGTCGGCCCTGTCACTAACGTTCGTTTCCTGCTCACGCACACCCTCGCCATGCCCGATTCAGAGCCGCGCCCGGAAGGGTGCGGTCAAGGCTTCGCACAACCACGGGCGCTTCCTGCGTTTAGCAGCCAAACTGAGCCGCGAACGCCAGTGAGTGCCCCTGGGCCGTGCGGCCTACCCAAGGGGATGAAAACCGGTGGGTTTTCGACGGAGCGGTCCCGAGATCGTTGGCCTACAAACGATCGTGAACTTATGCAACCAAGCACTAGCCCGCTGTCCAGCGAACCTTTGAACAGCCGAAACGGGATCTCGCTGAACTCCGTCCCGGCTTGGTGGAGACGAACACGAATTGTACGCCAGAGTCCTATGACCCGCCACTATAACCCGGCGTAACATTTATTACGCGCCGGGGCCATCCCGTCTGAACACTTTCGACCCTCGCGGCGTCATTACACAATGTAAGCTCGCTGGCGGCCGCTGCGACAGCCTAGACCTAAAACCAAAGGAGATCAAGATGAAATCACTGTGGATTAGTGTGTTTGCTATCGCCGCGCTCGTGTTTTGCGGGATCAATCTGGCGCCTGACGTCGTCCAAGGAGAATCGACCAAGCCGCCACAGGTTGCGCCCGACAAGCCCCAGCCGAAACCGACCATCTCACCCCAAGCCGCCGTTACACGCGGCCTTGATTGGCTCGTGTCCGTGCAAGGGAACGACGGAGGCTGGGGCCAAGACGGGGGAGAAACGTCGTTCGTCCGCCAGGGCCAGCGGCTGGAGACATCCGGCAACGACGTTGCCAACACGGCCGTCGCGACCCTGGCTCTGATTCAGGCCGGCCATACCCCCGACAAGGGGAAATACCAAACCGCGGTACGGCGTGGATTGGACTTTGTCCTCCGCCACGTGGAGGAGAGCCCCCAGGAGGGGCTGGCCGTCACTTCGATCAAGGGCACCCAGATCCAGCGCAAGCTAGGTCCCTACATCGACACCTTTCTTACCTCCACGCTGCTCGCTGAAATAGACGGCGAAATGCGCCTGGCGAAATCCAACGAGCGCGTCCGCCTCGCGCTCCAAAAATGCGTCAACAAGATCGAGGAGAACCAGCAGGCCGACGGCAGTTGGAACGTCGCCGGCGGATGGGCCCCGATCCTGGGGACCGCCATGGCCTCTCGGAGTCTGTTCGAGGCCAAACAGAAGGGGCTTGACATTGACGGCGAGGTTCTGGCTCGCGTCGACGACTACACGAAAGCCAGCGCCAAGCCGGCGGCCGGTGTCGCCGGCGGTCGTGGCGCCAGAGTGTTCGCCGCCGATGCCAGCTCTGCCGGCGTCTCGCTGTACAAGAGCGCCCAGGTGCTCGAACAGCTCAGCCGCACCGAAGAAGACCGCGAGCGGAACGCGAAGGAAATCGCCGCCGTCAGCGGCCAGCTCTCGAATGCGCGCTTCGTGCGTGGTTTCGGTTCGATGGGCGGGGAGGAATTCTTCTCCTACCTGAACATCAGCGACAGCCTGCGTCGGACGGGCGGGAAAGAATGGCGGGAGTGGAACCCCAAGATCAAGACGCAGCTCGCCCGTCTGCAAAACGAAGACGGTTCTTGGGCGGGCCATCACTGCATCACGGGCCGTGTGGCGGTGACCAGCGCCGCTATCCTCACCATGCTCGTCGACCGGACGCCTGTCGAAACAGCCAATGAGTCGACGAAAGGCTAAGCGGCCTAGCGGGCATTTCTCACGACAAAACAGTAGGGGCAGGCCGCTGCGCCTGCCCCGAGAGATTCTCGCGGGGTTGGGTTGGGTGATCGAATGGGACGGGCTGTGACCAGGTTGGTGAAACGTAGTCCCGTAGCGCGAGGCTGGGCCGCCGTTTGGCCCAGACCCGCGGCTTTTGATTTCGAAGAGACCTGCGGGGGCCATGGGCGCCGCGCGCTGACTCGGGCCGGGTGCCGAGAAGGGATCCCCGCGCTTTTGGCCGCGCAACCTCAGGGCGGGCCTATCGCGTGCTTCGACCGTCAGCTGGTGAGCAATGCGACCTAGCAACCTGTGGCAAGAATCGCCGGCGTGGGTAATCCTGCCCGCGGGCTTGCGAAGCCGGTCTGATCGCTTCCCCAAACCGCAAAGCCCGCACCCGCCGGCTGACAACCCTTCTCCACAATCGCCACAGGCTGTTCGGGTTGGCTTGGCGGAATCCATCCGGCGCGAGGAGACCTTCTCGCGCCGCGATTTTTTTGCCGCCGGCCGGACGGTCGCGGCAGGCCTTTCAGCCGCCTGCCGGCCGGTCCCGGCCGAACACGCGAATCTCTCCGCTGATCTCGCTCTGGCAAAGGCCGCGCGCTACCTGTGGGCGCGGCAGTCACAGGATGGCGGCTGGCACAGCTCAACTTACGGACTACTTGGCTCCGGCCAGTCGCTGACTCCTTTTGTGCTGGACGCTTTGGCGCGCGTGCCCACCGATGTTCTGGTTCCGCCCGCGGAAAAACTCGCCCGGGCGATAGCATTCGTTCGCCATCACACCGACGACGCCGGAGCCGTGGGTCGAATGGATCCGCTGCTCCCCGATTACCCCAACTACTCGACCGCCCTCGCCGTGACGGCTCTTTGCCGTGCTCGGCCTCCCGGGTGGGAGCAGGATGTAGCCGCCATGGTGGAGTATCTGCGCCGCCAGCAGTTCACCGAGGCCAATAGCTGGCAGCGGGACGACGCACCTTACGGCGCCTGGGGCATGGGAGGCGACCGCCGGATCCCGCCCAGCCCCGGTCACGTCGATCTGTCGATGACGCGGCATGTGCTGGAAGCGCTATCCGCCGCCGGGGTTCCTCCCGCTGACCCGGCATTGCGGCAGGCCGCCGTGTACGTCGAGCGCTGCCACAACTTCCGCCCGGCCCGGCCGGACGCCCGAGACGGCGGCTTCTACTTCTCGACCGTCGTCCTCGATGCCAACAAAGCGGGATCGGACGGCGAGGGCTATCGAAGCTATGGAACCGCCACGGCCGACGGTATTTTGGCGTTGCTGGCTATGGGCCGCTCGCCCGAGGATGAGCGCGTCGAGGCGGCGAGAAGTTGGCTCGAGTCACATCACCTTCCCGACCGCGCCACGGGCTTTGTCGGAGAAGCCTACCAGCGTTGGCCGGGCGGCCTGCGCTTCTACTACGCCGCCTGTGCGACGAAAGCCCTCCGCAAGCTCGGCGCCGCGCGATCGCAGTCTGTCTCACGATCTCTTCGAAGCGAACAAACTCCGGACGGAAGCTGGTCCAACCCCGAAGACCTGGTCAAGGAAGACGACCCGCTGATTGCCACGCCGTTTGCGCTGCGGGCGCTGTTGAACGAGAGGGGCGGCCGGCGGCGGACGACGTGACCATACTACGTAGCCGAACACCGCCTCGGTCTCGGTAGTCCCTGCTGAAGAACCTCTATTCCGCATTCTTCCCGAGGACTCAAACGCTTCCGCCCGCGACGGCTATAATGGTTCTGGACCGGGCGGCCGAGAGCTACTAACTTGGCTGCAATCACGCGGGTTTCGCTTTTCCGACGGTTGTCCATTTCGATTCGTCGCGCTATGGCCACAAAGAGATCGCCGACTCCATGGCTCCTGAGAAAACGTTACTGCGACGGGTTGGCAAGGCCATTCATGAGTTCCGCATGATTCGCGACGGCGACCGTATCGCCGTGGGCGTTTCGGGGGGCAAGGACTCGCTGACGCTTCTCGACGCCCTGTTGTCGCTCCAGAAAAAGTCTCCGACGAAATACACCTTGCAGGCCTTCACCGTGGAACAGGGTAAGTTCACCCGCCCCATCGAGCCGCTCGCGGACTACCTGAAAACGCGGAACATTCCCTGGACCTATTACCGCGACGAGCCTTCGTTGCAGCTGCTCGCCGATGATCCCGATCACGGCTGCGACCCGTGCAGCCGCTATCGACGCCGCGCGGTGTATGAGGTTGCCTCGGATTTGGGCGCGAATGTGGTGGCTCTCGGGCACACAGCCGACGACTTCTGCGAGTCGCTACTGCGCAACACCCTCTACACCGGTCGGTTGAGTGCGCTGCTTCCGGTCTTGACGAAAAGCGATTGATGGTTTCCCCGCACCGCCGAGGTTCCGATGGAGGGACGCCGGGCGGAAACTGACCGCATCCGGACCAAACGTGGAAGGCCCAATATGAAATTTCTCCCCAAAGACCAACAGTTCTTCGATCTCTTTGAGAAGCAGTCTCAGCTGATCGTGGAGGCTGCTGAAATGCTGGAGCAAGGCGTAACAGCGAAGGAAACCGACTGGAACACGCTGCGCATTCGGGTTCATCAGATCGAAAACAAAGGCGACGACATCACGCATGAAACTCTGACGCGGCTCCACCGGACCTTCATTACGCCGATGGAGCCCCAGGACATCCACGATATTTGTCTCCGGCTCGACGATGTCCTCGACATGGTCGACGAGGTAGCCGGGCGGTTCCACATCTTCAAGGTCACGAGCCTTCCTATCTGCGTTCAGACGATGACGAAAAACCTCGTCGCCAACAGCCATGCGACGTCCGCGGCGGTGCGGGCCGTGGCCGAAGGGAAAGATGTCTCCTCGCTGCTCATCAAGATCCACGACCTGGAGGACGAAGCCGATCAAGTGAACCACCAAGCTTTGACGGACCTATTCGACACCGAGAAAGACCCCATCCGCTTGATCAAGCTCAAGGAGATTATTGAGCTGCTGGAAGAAGCCGCTGATTCATTCGAAGGGGTGGCGCATGTCCTCGAGGCAGCCGTCGTCAAGAATGCTTGAGGCGGTTAGCTTGGCAGCCTGTTTCGTAGATTCGGTTGCGTATGTTTAGAAGCCAGGTGGACGATCGGGAACTTCGGGCACGGCATGCCGTGCCCGCCTGCACTCGCCTGCTGGAGTACTTAGGCCCCTTGGTGCGAATCTGCCGTCGTTCTGGTCGCGAACGCTGAACGGAGACGAGACTCAGCCGATGAGGTGCGGTCCAGAAGCTAGCGAGACGAGGCTACCAGGAGACGAATGGAGAACTTAGGATTCATTGTCGTTATTGTGTTCGTGGCGCTCGTTTTCGACTTTTTTAACGGGTTTAACGATGCCGCGAATGCGATCGCGACCGTGGTCGCTACTCGCGTCCTTAGCCCGGGTCACGCAGTGTTCTGGGCTGCGTTTTTCAATTTCATCGCCGCCTTCGGCTTTGGGACGGCTGTGGCGAAGACGATCGGCCAGGGCATGGTCGCGCAGGAAGCCGTCACACAGTACGTCGTGATCGGCGGCTTGTTCGGCGCCATTTTCTGGACCTGGCTTGCCTCCCACCTCGGTTTGCCCATCAGCGCCTCTCACGCCCTCGTCGGCGGCTATGGAGGGGCGGCGATGGCATACGTTGGCTTGACGCGGGGATGGTCTCAGGTGATGACCGCGCTTGTCACCGATGGGTGGGTGAAGACGGGCACGTTCATCTTTGTCGCCCCGCTAATGGGTTTGGTTGCTGGATCGCTGCTGATGATCGCAGTGGCATGGATTTTCCGTCGCGGTCACCCTTCCACCTTGGATTACTATTTCCGCCGTCTACAATTGTTCTCTTCCGCCGTGTTTAGCTTCGCCCACGGCACCAACGACGCCCAAAAGACCATGGGCATCATCGCCAGTGCTCTGTTCGCGCTCGGTCATCTGGAAACGTTTTACATTCCCTTCTGGGTCATTCTCTCGGCGCATGCGGCGATCGCTCTCGGTACGTTCATGGGAGGCTGGCGGGTCATCAGAACGATGGGGCATCGTATTACCAAGCTGAAGCCGGTCGGAGGTTTCTGTGCCGAAACGGGCGGTGCTTTTACCGTCTTGCTGGCTGCCGGGTTGGGCATCCCCGCCAGCACGACGCACACGATCGCGGGAGCTATCGCCGGCGTGGGAACGGCCCAACGCGTGCGCGCCGTGCGCTGGGGCAAGGCGAGGGAAATCCTTTGGGCTTGGGCACTTACGCTTCCTACGACGATCGCCGCCGGCGCCCTGGGCTACATGATCATCCACGCTTTGATTCCTGGGGCGGCCTAGCGTAGTCCGCCTAGTTTCAAGTAGTGCCGGCAATCCTGCCGGCCAGGTGGAAGACAAGGTAGTTCCGAAGGTGTTACTGCGCATCCTAAGATAGCCACAATCAACAAGTTGCGCCCAAAATCGACAACTGCGGAGCAGTTGAATTCGTCACCCGCGGGGTGACCGCCTGTAACTGGTCAAAGTCGCTTCCCATCAGGATGTCGCGTCCTGTTTCCCAGAGCCAACTGCCGGATTTAGGTTCAAGGGGCTTCGGCGGACCCGGAGTCAGGTGCCGCCGTTGTGCCGCGGCAGGTTCCCACCCGAACGCCGAACTCGACCTGGGCGCTCCATTCCTCGCCTCGCCGCCGTTCTACTACATAGACCGCTCTTTTCCCGTCCTCGCCCAAACGCCAGTCGAGCTGTCTTCTTACGAGAGGGATATTCTTGAGCTTCGCTTGGCGATCGGAGATCTCGCGTATGCCCCAAGACAGGCCGCCATTCATCGACTCGTAAAGTTCGTAAGAGTCGATCTCCGACGTCAGCAAGTCGATGCTCAGTAAGCCGTGTTTCTCGGTGTCAAAGTAAAAGTCGAGAATCGCTCCGGAGCGGTCTTCGTCAGGCCAGATATCGTACCGCCGCCAGCGAACTCCTCCATTGCCGGTGCGCAACAGAAAGGGTCTCGAAGAACCGTCGAGGCGGCTTTCCTGCCCAGCAATCCAGCCGTATTCACCCTCCGCAAACTGGATCGACTCCAAACCGGCAGCGAGGCGAGGATGCGGCTCGTACCAGCTGATGCCTTCGTCCTCACTGGCCAGGAGGATCGAGGATACGGTCGCCGACGACGTATGAAGGTTGCCGATCAGAAAGACTCTTTCGGCGGCTTGCTCCACGGCGGTTAGCTCTAGGTAGAGTTCACAAGGCATTCGGTCGTAGCAGACGGTCGCCGCGCGCTGAAAATGGTCCCACGCGCATTGCAACTCTACGGCCAGGGGTTCGCCCTTGTAGACCAGCCTAAGGGGGCCCGGTTCTTCTTCTGTTTCTTGTGAAGGCGCTTGCTCGGAAGGCGCCGGCATCGCCCCGGAGCTGAAGGGCAACCCTGCTATCAGCAAGACCACAGTCAGCCGTTCGGCCAGGAAACGCATCTATTACTAGACTAACCCCGCGTCATTCTACCAGATCGCTTTTGGCGCGGCGACGAACGGTTTGTTTGACGCCCGCGGGCAAGGTGCATGGGGCAAACGGCCGGTGAGGCCCCCTCGGGAAACAGACTGTCATTCCATCGATTTGGCTACACTAATTCATGAGAGCTTTTTGACCGACGCCCATGTGGGACCTCGTCAACGAAGTCGTGACCGGAGGGCCGGCCGCGTTAGCGCGCGCTGTCGTCGAGATCGTTGTCCTAACTTATCTCGTCTACCAGCTGATCTTGGTAGTGCGGGGAACGCGGGCGACTCCCATCGTACTGGGCTTTGCCTTGCTGGGTGGCGTTTACTATGTCTCGGGGGCCGTGGGTCTCGATATGGTCCATCGGCTGATCGGTTCGTTGGCCCCCTACACGATCATCGCCCTGATCGTGATTTTTCAACCGGAAATCCGCCGCGCCTTGCGGCAATTCGCCCTGCAATTCCTGCCCTCGGGACGACGCAAGAAGGCGTTCCACGAGTACGAGGACGTAGTTCTTGCGGTGGGCCATCTGTCCCAACGGCAAGTGGGCGCGCTGATCGTACTGGAGCGAGAGACCGGCTTGAGGACGTTCATCCAAAGCGGCGTTGCACTCGACGCGCGCCTATCGACCGATTTGCTCGAGAGCGTGTTCGACCGTGGATCTCCCTTGCACGACGGCGCAGTCATCATTCAGCGGGGACGAATCGCCGCGGCGGCCTGCTTTCTTCCGTTGACGACCAACCCTGGTCAGATCAGCTCTCTCGGTACTCGTCACCGAGCTGCTATCGGCATCTCAGAAGAAGGTGATTGCCTGGCGATCGCCGTCTCCGAAGCGGATGGGCAGATCTCGGTCGCCTCCGCCGGCAGCATCGAACGAGACGTCACGCTTGATCGGCTTCGCGAGAGGCTGATTCAATCCTTTGGCCCCGTGGTGTCACCGCCGCGCGGGACGGAGGCGACCCAGCGTCCCGTTCGGAAGACAACGTCCGCGGTGGCGTATGCGGAGACTTCTTCTCGTGGGGGTTCGGCGGAGACCCGCTAGCCGAGGATTCTGCTATGGCGTGGACGAAGAAGCGGCCCGGCGGAAATATCGGCCCCAAACTCCTTGCGGTCGGCATCGCCGTTCTGCTGTGGGTCGTGGTGCGAAGCCAGCCGAAAGTCGAGACAGTCCTCGAGGCGGGTACCCACTATGTCCATGTGCCGCCGGGATTGGAATTTAATCCCGACCAGGCCGGCCGGGTGACAATCGTCGTCAGGGGATCGCGTGGCCGGGTGGAAGAATTGCGGCGTCGAGGAGCGGCCGTTCAAATTGACTTCGCCGGCTTGGACCGGCCCGGCGAGCAAACCTTCGATGTGACGGGCGCGAGCTTGGGTCTTCCCGACGGTGTTGACCTGATACGAGCGGTCCCTTCCCAGCTACGCCTATCCTTGGAAAAACAGGGCCGTCGGGAGGTGCCGGTTCAACCCGTCTTCGTGGGGTTGGCGGCCGATTCCCGAGCGGTCTCTTCTTTCCGCGTTGAACCTCCTCGGTTGACCGTTGTCGGTCCGGAGCGGCGCGTCGCGCTGCTCGCTCAAGTGACAACAGACCCCATTGCCGTCACAGGCCTGGCCGGCACGCACACGGTGTCTACGACGGCTTACCTCCCCGACCCCTACCTTCGCTTCGAGGGAGAGGCGTCCGTCACGGTGGAAATGAATATCAGCGAATAGCTCAACGCCTGTCGCAGTTCAACCCATGCCCAAAAAACTGTTTGGCACCGATGGAATCCGCGGCCGGGCCGGCCAGCCGCCTCTCGACGATGGAACCGTTTTCGCCGCGGGTTTGGCCCTGGCCCAGACTCTTCCCCCGGGCCGGCGGTCCGAAGTCCTGATCGGTCCCAAGGTCCTTATTGGGATGGACACGCGCGAATCCGGCTTAGAACTGGCCGAGCTGCTGGCTGGGGGACTCGTTCACGGCGGCGTCGCCGTCAAATTCGCCGGCGTCATGCCCACGGCCGGCTTGGCTTATCTGACGGAAAAGGATGGCTTTGTAAGGGGCATCATGATCTCGGCGTCGCACAACGCGTTTTCGGACAACGGAATCAAGGTCTTCGGGCCGTCGGGCTACAAGTTGCCGGATAAAGAAGAAGAGCGCGTCGAAGCGGCGATTTTCGGTGCCTTGAGCCAAGACTGCCGGCCTCGCCGAAGCGCACTGGAAGCCGATGAATCGCTCGTCCGGAAGTATTTGGATCATCTGGCAAGCGTTGGCGATCCCGCGGCAGGCTTCGAAACACAGCTCGTGGTTGATTGCGCCAACGGAGCGGCGTCAGATCTCGCCGCTGGTCTTTTCAAGCGCCTGGGCGTCAGAGCGGAAATCATCGCCGACCAGCCGAACGGGAGAAACATCAACCTCGACTGCGGGTCGCTTTACAGGGAAGCGCTGCAACAGCGGGTCACCGAGAGCGGAGCGGATCTTGGCGTGGCGTTCGACGGCGACGCCGACCGAGCGCTGTTTGTTGATGAAAAGGGGAACCTCATCAATGGGGACGTTGTTCTACTGCTTGCCGGGCGCCACCTTGCTGATCGAGATCGCCTGCCCGGCCGGCTTGTCGTCACTACCGTCATGGCCAATATGGGGCTTGAGAAGGCCTTGGCGAAAGCTGGGATTCGGATGAGCCGTACGAAGGTCGGCGACAAATACGTTCTGGAAGAAATGCTTCGAAGCGGTGCTGCCCTAGGCGGCGAGCAGTCCGGACACATCATCTTCGGCGACTTAGCCTCGACGGGCGACGGGTTGCTCACGGCACGTATGATGCTCGAGATCCTGGCGGCTTCGGGCAAGCCGATGAGTGAGCTCGCGAGCGAATTAAGCGTCTTTCCGCAAGTCCTCAAGAATATACGGGTCAAGGAAAAGGCGCCCTTCGACGAGGTTCCCGCGTTGCGCGACGCTGTCTCCGCCGCCGAAAAAGACTTGGGCGATCGCGGCCGTGTCTTGGTCCGCTACTCGGGAACCGAGCCCCTGGTGAGAATCATGGTCGAAGCCGAAGAAGAAGGTCTCGTCGAGCGCCAGGTCAGCCGGTTGGCCGAGGTGTTTCAGAGAGAGCTGGGGGAGTGAAGGTCGTTGCTTTCCATGTGCCCGCGGAGGGTTGTTGACAGCCGCTCTCACTTACCGTTACTGTCTCGATCTTGAAGGCCGCTGTTTGAGGGAGTTCCCGGGCCGTGGGTAATCCAGAGTCGCGAACCGAAATCCGCCGCGCCGACCCGTCTCTGCGGGAGCGCCCCAGCAAAGATCCGCTGCGGCCCTTCGGTGTTCCCAAATGGATCGGGGTCCTGCTCTACGCCCTGTTCTGGTTCCTGCTGCTTGTTCCGCTGGTTCGCCGCTGGCGGCGGCACACGGACTGGAACCGTGTTCGGTTGACGATTGGCCTGGGAGCCCTAGGGTTGCTGGCTTGGGGCGCCTCAGCCTCGTATTGGTGGGTGGCTGGTGTCGCGGCGGCGGTGTGCCTCAGCGCGGCGGCGCTCGGTCCGGCCTACGATCCCGAGCGGGAAAGGAAGTTGCAGAGGCTCCACCAGGCGGATTACCTGCTCAATGGTGGAGCGCTTGTCGCGGCCAACCTGCCCGGCGATCCCTTGCCTAGGGGAATCCCCCTTTATTTGATGCTGCGCAGGGAAGAGCTTCTCGTCGTGCCCCGCGACCGAGCTGAACATGTGCAGTGGGCCATCGCGATTCGACAAGTCGAACGCATTCTGGTCAATGGTGAGATCTACCGCCCGGTCTATGTATCCGAGGCCAAGGACCCGCCTGTGCGCGAAGACTCAGTGGATCAAGCGGCGATCAGCACTCTCGAGCTGGGGCTGGAGGGCGGAAATCGCCTGCGGCTTGAATACGCAGGCGCTTTTGGAAAGCATTTGGCGGAAACGGCGGCTCACGCCGTTCATAGCGTTCGCCGGCTAGCGAACGGTGTCGCCGGCCAGTCCCCAGAAGTCTTCCACGTAATAGGAAGATAGGACGTTGCCGAACAGGTAACAGTTCGCCTTGCATTGAGGGACTTCTCCGTACAAGCGCCGTCCCCTCTCGAAGGCCGCGGAGATCGAGCCGTCTTCCAGTAGATTTCCGGCGATCTTGCGCAAGACTTCGCAAGGGTAAAAGATATCACCGTTCGGGTAGATCCGCGGGAACATGGTGGGATAGCATTTGAACTCCTCGAACAGTAGGAGCGTCTGCAACAGCTTGGGGGTTCCGTTGATCCTGACGGCCCGTTGTCGCCGCAGCTCGATGAGCTTGTCTACAAACCTGCGGTAACGCTGGTCCTGAAGAAAAACGAAGTTCGGGTACTTGCCGTTGTTCTGCGCCGATTGCACCGAGAAGACGAAGCCATGCTCCCGGCAGAAGTCGATAATCTTTTCCACTTCCGCAATGTTCCACAGCTCGAGGACACAGCTTACCGTCACCGACTGAGGAGGCATCTTCTCCTTGACCATCATGAGGTTGTCGATCACCTGGGGCACGGCGTTCGATTTCGAAAGCGGCTCGGAGGGGTCGTGCGTGAGGGCGTCGAGACTGACGACGAGGCCGTTGAGGTGATCGAGGATGCCGGGCCGGGCGTCAAGCAGCACGCCGTTGGTAACGGCCAACAGCGAGCGGAACTTCACGTCTTCGCGGGCCGCGCGGATCAGCTCTTCAATATCGGGCCTCACCAGACACTCGCCGCCGGTGATGACCATTGTGTCGACGTCTTTCCGGATGGCCCGAAAGATGTCGATCGTCTTTTCCGTCGAGACTTCCTCGCTGAAGACCTCTGGGTTCTTCTGCGTGCAGTAGCTGCAGTCGAGGTTGCACTTGTGAGTCGCGTAGAAGATGGCCGAGTAAGGAGTAACGACCGTCGATTTGAGAACCTTGCGCCGATAAAGGTTGCGGAAGTAAGCCTTGAAGTTTTTCACCACAAAGGGATAGTGCTGCAGCATCCCTTTGATCAGTTGGTCTTTCTCGGGTGCAACCATCGAATAAGCCTTGTGTGAGCCGCCGAACGGTGTTCTGACCTCAGCCTATGTTTCCGGTGGCCTGAGGAAGCGATCGGGAGCTGGGCGGAATCAAGATGTCGGCTAACAGCAGTTACCGGCAGATGCGGCTTCCTCGGCCCCCGTCGTCACCCCGCAAGCGAAAAGCCCGAAATGCTTGACCGGGGGCGTCACGGCGAAGTACTTTCCCAGCCTGGTTTCCCCGAGCATGCGCGCCGTATTGCGGCAAACCGCGGTCGGGCGATCGGCTTCAAAAACGTGGTGGTCGTCGAAGAGAAAACGCGCCGACGAGCCGGGTGAGCCTCCGTTGTAGACGGCCACCTGGCCGTAGTCCTCGCAGCGGCGATCGAGCGGTTCCCCGAACTTGAAGCCGCGAACGGTGAGCGACGAGAAAGTGATGGGCTGCCCCTTGGCTTCGGTCTGTACGACGGTTCGGCCGACGACCCGGGGATCGGTGAAGCCGGAATCCCGCATCGTGTCGAACCAGTCGTGTTCGTATTGGGATCCGCCTAGGCACTCCGCGACCAGTTCTTGGTCCTCTCGAACGTTATCGGGCAAGCGACGGTCGGCTGCGATGTCGGAAATATAGAATTCCCCGCCCTTTTTGAGAACCCTGTGGATCGTTTCGAAGACGAGATCCTTGCGGGGCGACAGGTTAATGACGCAGTCGGAAATCACGAGGTCGATGCTTTCGTCCGGAATGGACTCAGCCACCTCGATGAAATCTTTGTGAAAAGCGGTGTTCGGACGATGATAGCCAAACCGGCGCGCCACCTCGGGAGCGTATTGGCCGGCGATCGCGAGCTGTTCGTCGGTCATATCGATGCCGTGAACGAAACCGCCCGGTCCTACCTTGTGAGCCATGATAAAGGCGTCCACGCCGGCCCCGGAGCCGAGGTCGAGCACGGTGAGGCCGCTGAGTTCATCGTCGGGGATGGGACATCCGCAGCCGTAGCGCCGCTGTTTGACTTCCTCGGGGATCAGCTCCAGGATCTCGGCGTGGCGCTTCTCGGTCTCTTCCGTGCAGCAAGCCTTCTGGCTGAGGTCGGAGCTTTTCTTCAAGTGGCGGCCGTAGTAGCGCCGCAAATGGTCGCGCACCTGCTCGACCTCGGGGCTGACCTCCCATACTGACGGTTGTGTGGCCATACATTGAGACACTACGGCGACCGGTCCCGCGAAGTCAAGCCCGAGGGAGGAAAACCGGCATACGTTTACAAACATGTCGGCGCCTGAGGGGATGGGGAACTCTCGTGTGCTTCGACTCTCAGGTGGTGAGAAACGCAGGCCTAGCAGCCCGTGGCAAAAGTCATGCAGGAGCGAAAAATGGAGCTAAAAATGGGGACTGCCACCAATTCGCCCTCCGTCATGGCCCAAGCAACAAGGCACTTAGCCTGAAGCGAATTGGCTGGCTGTACCCGATTTTTCCAAACGTCAGGTCTCGACTTTGACTCCGCGCCAGAAAGCGACGTGGTCCTTGATCTCGCCGGCGGCTTCTTTGGGTTGGGGATAATACCAGGCCGCGCCCGGGTTTTGCTTGCCGGCTACCTCGACGTCGTAGTAGCGGGCCGTGCCTTTCCAGAAGCAGACAGATGTCTTATCGCTGGGCTTGAGGTATTCCTTGCTAACGGAATTCGGTGGGAAGTAGTAATTTCCTTCTATCAAGACACCTTCGTCGCTTTCGGCGAGCACGGTGTCTTCCCATGTAGCTTTTGCCATCTTTCGTGTGCGCTTGAAAAATCGGGTACAGCCGGCCAACTCGCTTCAGGCCTGGCCGCAGGCCCATGGCCGCTCGCTTGCGCTCGCGGCTCAGCTTCGCTCGTCGCAAGGGTGCGCGCGAGCAGGAAGCTGAGCCTGGAACGCCAGTGACAGGTCAGGTATCCGGCTACTATGGCGCCATGACCCCTCCGAAAGTCAAAGGTTTTTCATTCCCTTGGGTGGGCCGCGAGGCCCATGGGTACTCGCTTGAGGAACCTTCGACCGGCGTCGGCAACTTCGTCAGCGATAGCGGTAAACGATCCGGCCTCGCGTAAGATCGTAGGGCGAAAGCTCGAGCTGCACCCTATCGCCCGTCAAGATACGAATTCGGTGCTTGCGAAGCTTACCGGCGATCTGGGCGAGGACTTTGTGCTTGTCGTCCAGCTCGACGCTGAAGATGCCGCCGGGGTGTTTTTCGACGACCGTTCCAACTACCTCAATGCCTTCTTCTTTTGCCACTGCCCTCCATTCTGCTTTCCGTTAGCTTTCAACCCGGATTCATCGAGAGGCGCTGATCCCTCCGGGTGTGAGGCTAGCCGGCATTTCGAGCTCGCTATGATCTCGCCACGTGATGAGAAAGTGGGCTAGGAATGACCCGTGAGAGCCATCCACCCCAAGCCGGCGGCATTCCTAGTATCCCGGAACACTCCAAAGGGGGCAATCGATTGAAGGAACCTGCTGTTGCCCACGCATGTTTTACCTACGCCACCAAGGTAGGAGCGTTTGGCAGACCCGCGTCCCGGGAGATCGCGTTTTCGTGTTTCGGACGTTTGGCGAAGCCGTCGGAGCATCACGGAAGCGTCTGTCCGTTACTAGAGCAGCTTGCCGTCGTTCAAGGCCAGCCGGAATGGGCTTTTCGTCAGGGAAGTGGCGACACCCTCGAAGGTGACCTGCCGCCCGGCCCCAATGGCGCTCCTCTGCCGGTTTTCTAACGTCAGAACCACTTCTACGTTCCCGCCCCTCTTGCTGCTGAGATTGATGGTTTTGGGTCGACTGGCCGGAGTCGCCGAAATGACATAGAGTCTCATTTCCGGGGTGAGCTTGCCTCTCAATTGCGACCAGGTGGAGTCGCCGCCGGGTCCCAGTAGAGCCTTCTTTAGGTCAATAAAGACGTAAAGCTTAGGGTTCGCCTTTCTGTTTCGCTGCTCGGCTTCGAACTTTCTCTGGGAAGCCGACTTGATTTCGAGGTCGGGAGGCGGTAGGGGTCGAGTCTTCGCCAGTTCCTTGATCTCGGCTAGACCCTCTTCCGTACCGGCAAACTTTTCATAGATCCCCTTCAAGTAGTCGCTCACCTGCTGGCGACCCTGAGGCGGCAAGGCGCCGGGACCTTCGTAGATAGCGGCGCGAGCGAAAGAGAACATGGCCAACTCATTCTTGTCGGGATCGCCTTGCCCCAACACCACTTGACCCAGCCAGTAGGAGACCTGTCCCGATGTTGGATTTAGCCCCAGGACTTTCTTAAATCGCTTCTCTGCTTCGAGGTTGTCTTTCTTTTGCATCGCCACCCAGCCCAGAGTCTGCTGCGAAGACGTCTCAATCTGCTTACGCGCTTTATCCCAAGCCTCGACGGTGACTTGCGCCGGTTTGTTGCCGGCCTTGAAACGTTCGTCGATCCCGCCCAGCAGGACCTTAGCGGCCGCCGCTCCATCGCCGAGCGCCTGGGCATCGGTCTTTCCCAGGAAAGGTGTAAAAGACGCTATGGTTACGTTGGCCGAAAAGTCACCCGGGACCATTCCTAGAAGCTCTTTGGCGGTCTCGACGGCCTTACTATTCTGGCCGGCCTGCTGGTAGGTGGCCATGTAGACACGCACCCGGTCCAGGGCGAAGTCCGTCTCCGGGTACTTCTTCTTCCACTCATCCATCATCTGCAGTTTCTTGTTTGGGTCCTTCTCCTGATAGGCTGTGCTGACCAGCGTATACTCTGCCTGGTCTTTCCATTGAGGGCCCTTCTTCGCCTGCTCGCCGCCTTCTTGAGGCAGAGCCACGGCGCAAATGCACATCGAAACTACAGCGCTCAGGGTCAGCGGAGTAAATCGTCTAAGCATGGCCACTTTTTCTCCATGAAACTTCTTTTTCTCTTTGTCCGAGTCAGCTTCTTCCCTCGCGTCCCTGGCAAGGGAGAATCATCCCAGTATCAACGGGAGTATAGAGCACCAAGGGCCAGTTGGCAAGGGGTTCACTTGGGGTGCTTCTATTTTGACTCTTTCGGGACGCTGAGTGGTTTCTTCTATATTATTCGGACATCTCCCACGGCAGCAGTGAGCTGCCCTGGCGACAGCCACCGGAACCAGGGGAGCGGTTCGACTCGCGAGCACACCGCCGGACTTGATGATTGTCCCATATCTTCCCAGGGGGGGTGCTACAATCCTGGACCGGTTGCGGTCACTTCACCGCTACGGCCACCATCCGATCTAGCCCGCATTTCTCACCAGCTGACGGTCGAAGCACGCGATAGGCCCGCCATTACTTCGTTGCGCTTGCTCGCCGTGCTCAACGTACTGCTCAAGTACGCCTCCGCGCGCCGAGCGGCGCACGCCTTGTACTGACGGGCCTCTCACGCACTTCGCCGCGCCACCTGGTGACAAAAGCGGGCTAGGACTGATTCTCGTTTATCTTATCACCGTCACCACCTTCGGCGCTCTGAGATCAACTCACGAAGTGATAGGGCGCCGATGTACGCGTACGCGTTCAAATCGTAATGGGAAGAGCGCTCTCGCTTAGCTACTTTCCGGCGCAAAATACGAGTACCGCTCGGGGCGGGGACTGTCACCAATTTCGCGCCTTCAAAGAATCAACAGCTTACGGGCGCATCCGGACGCGAAATTGGCTGACTGTACCCAGGCGCCACGCAGTTTCTCCTTTTTGCGCCGGAAAGTAGCTAAGCGAGAGCGATATCCGCGGACCTGCTCGCTCCCGCTTCAGGGTCGCAGCGCTCGGTCAAGTTGATATGGCGCCCGGCAGGGCAACCCCGGGCGAAGTCTTCGTCGGGGGTGAGTGATGAGCTGCGAGGAGAGTGGAAGGCTAAGCGGTCAAGATCGGGTTGAGGGTCCTTGGCAACCACGCTTCGAAGAGTCAGGCTGGTCCTACATCTTGTATTGCCCGAGGTCTTCGTCGGAGAGGTTTTCGAGCCAACGCCGCAGCTCTTCGGTATTGGCTTTGTCGCTGACGACGCCACTGACTTTCGACGACTTCAGTACGTCATCTTCGACGTAGATGGGGCAATCGAGGCGCAAGGCGACGGCCAGGGCATCGCTGGGGCGGGAGTCGATGGCGATCAAGTCGCCGTTATGCTCCACCCAGATTACGGCGTAGAACGTGTCGTCCTTCAATTCGCTGACGACGACCTTGCGAACCCCGGTCGTGAGTCCTAGAAACACGTTCTTGATCAAATCATGTGTCATTGGTCGGGGGGTGGCGACCTTCTCGATCTCTAGGGCGATGGCGTTGGCCTCATAGACACCGACCCAGATGGGCAGCACGGACTTGCCATCCAAGTCTTTGAGGATGACGATCGGCATGTTGGTCACCGGGTCCATCATCAGACCCCTAATTTTCATTTCAACTTCCATCACCTACCCCCTCTGGTTTCTCACTACTGAAGGATCCTAAAGCCATGAAAATTCGAAGTGGCCGGTTTCGCGACAAGTTCTCCGACCAAGGAGTTCGGACCTGAGCCGGTAACGCGAACACGGCAATAGCTGCCCCGAAGGTCCTCTTCTACGCTGAAGCCGCTGGGATCGGCGAAGTTGAGGACTCGATTCTGCGTCGTCCGGCCGATCCACTGTTTAAACTTCTCACGACGGCCCTCGACAAGCACTTCTTCTTCCCTGCCAATGCGATCGGCGTTGCGCCGGATTTGGATCTGACGTTGTTTCTCCTGTAGAACGGATAGCCGCTGGGACTTTACGTCCTCCGGTATTTGTTCGTTGTAGGAAATCGCCGCCGTGTTGGCACGCGGTGAGTACTTAAACGAGAACACCGAGTCGTAGTGGACCTCGTCGAGTAGCGACAGCGTCTGCTCGAAGTCCTCTTCCGTCTCGTCTGGGAAGCCCACGATGATATCGGTACTGAGGGAGATTTCGCGACGAGCTACGCGGATCCTTTCGATCCTTCTCAAATACTCCTCGCGGGTGTAGTCTCTCCGCATGCGCGCCAGTATGCGAGTGGAGCCTGACTGCACTGGCAAATGAACATGGTCGCACAGCGCAGGATTCTCGTCGATCGCCTCGACAATGTCAGAAGTGAAGTCGCGAGGGTGGGAGGTCGTAAAGCGAACCCGCCTGACGCCGGGAATGTGGCCGACCGCCGCCAACATCTGGGCGAAGTTCCAGCTCTGGGGTGAAGGGTCGCGGTAGCTGTTGACGTTTTGCCCCAGTAGCTGAATCTCACTGTACCGACTCGCCGCTAGCCGCCGGGCCTCATCCAGGATGCTCGAGCTGGTACGGCTACGTTCGGGCCCCCGCGTGAACGGTACCACGCAGTAAGCGCAGCTCTTGTCGCAGCCCTCGATGATGGTGATGAACGCCTTGTAGGGATTGTCGCGCCGGGTGAGCGGCGTCTCGAAGGTTTCGTCGGTATCGAGAGCCAGCCCGGTGACGCGGTCTTCGCCGGCTTCTACGCGTTGGAGCAACTGGGCAAACTGGTTGTAGCTCGCGGAGCCGCAGACGAGACGAACATGAGGCGCCTGGTCGAAAACTTGTTCGCCTAGATGCTGCGCTACACAACCCAGGACCCCGAAGATCTTGCCCTCGGACTTGGCCTTTTTGAAGTTGGCAAGCCGCGAAAAGACCTTCTGCTCGGCCTTATCGCGGATGCTGCACGTGTTGTAAAGCACGAGCTGGGCGTCTTCAGGTCGCTGGACCTGGCGATAGTCCTGAGCGATGAGCGTGCCGCGGATCTTTTCGCTGTCGTGGACGTTCATTTGACAGCCAAACGTCTCGATGTAGAAGGTTTTCCCCAAGGCTCCGCCCAACTCGTTCTCAGTATAGCAATCGGGCATCAGGCGCCCGCCGCTCGCCCCTTGCCGTGAAAAATTGGTCGGCACCCCGAGCGCGTCGTTGCCTAGCAGCCGAGCGTTCTTGCCTATCAACATCATCTCGAGGCCGTCCTGTTGGCTCAACGATGCGACCTTGCACCTCCGGGGCGAGTATCGACCAGCCGTTTTTTCGATGCCCTCATTGGAAACCCCGGCATTCCTGGTCGATAAGAATCACAGCCAAGGAGTGCGCTTTTGAAACCCCGCGAGGAGCGCCGCCAGAGCGCTCGGCACATGTGTTCGGAGTTTGTTCAGGTCTCGTTTTGGAACGAGCGGGGCCGGAAAATTTCCGAAATCGGCGTCTTGGAAGACGTTAGCCTGAGCGGAGTCTCCATCAGCTTGAACATCCCCATTCCGGTAGGAGCCGGCGCCCGGATTCACACCCGCGACTTCGACGGCCAAGTGGCCGTCCGCTACTGCGAGCTGGGCGACTACGGGTACTTGGTCGGGGTCGAGTTTGCCGACGGCTACCGGTGGGACGAGGAAAAATGGGAGCCCGAGCACCTGCTGGCTGTTCCCGATGGCAAATGGTAGTTCTATTCGAAACGTCAACCGTCGTTCGTACTCCGTTTCATAAGTGCGGTCACCTACACCTCAAACTCTGGTCGACCGGGAACTTCGAGCACGGTGCCAACGGATCGAAGGCGAGACGTCCTTCGTCGGGTTGGCGCGAACGCGGACAGTCTCCCGACGTTTGTGGCGGAGCCGCGGGCGGAAGCCCGCGGTCAACCCCAATACGAGTGACTTAACGGTAAGTCAGCCCTCGTAGGGGGCGCGGGCTTGTAGCCCAGGGTGGAGCCATTTTTGGCGCAACCCTGGGGGAAAGCCAACCACGGTCCAGCCCCGGTAGGAGCGTAGGAAAGAGTGATCCAGGTAGCGATTTGCAGGCCTTCCCGCGCTCCTACCGGGGCTTGTTTGAGTATGCGTACCGAACCCACGGTTGCGCCTAGTGTAGTGCCACATAAATAACCGGACAACGTCGATGAGAAAAGCCAGATCCAGGCCTTAGACCGCAGCCAGCCGGGGACTGCCTTTGAAAAAGGGTCGTGCCGGCACCATGACCCACGACTTCAAACGACAGGGCACAACGACGCTGTTCGCCGCCTTCCATGTGCTCGACGGCCAGGTGATCGGGGAGTGTCTGCCGCGACATCGGCACCAGGAATTCCTCAAATTCCTACGCCAGATCGACCGCGAAACGCCACCGGCGCTGGAGCTGCATCTGATCGTGGACAACTACTCCACGCACAAGCATGAGCAGGTGAAGAAGTGGCTCGCGAAGCGCTCAAGCCCTTTGTCTGGACAGCTCCGGCACAAGATATCCTCGCCAAAGTCGAGCGCGCCGCCAAAATCCACGCCATTGTCCAGAACCGTTAGTGGCACTACACTAGCTACTTTCCGGCGCAAAATACGCGTAGCGCTCGGGGCGGGGACTGTTGCCAATTTTGCGCCTTCAAAGAATCAACAACTTACAGGCGCATTCGGACGCGAAATTGGCTGACTGTACCCAGCCACCACGCAGTTTCTCCTTTTTGCGCCGGAAAGTTAGGCGCAACCGTGGGCTAGCATCCCGCGCCCCCTTCGGGGGCTAAAGCACACTGGGGGTTGAAGCACACTAAAGTGACGAGGATTGGGGTTAGCTCAGGCCTTCTGGAAGCCGACGTAGGGACAGTTGTCCCAATAGATGGGCGCGTTCTCCATCTTTTCCGCGAGCACCCGTGCGTGACAGACGCCGCAGCAGTTGAACGATTCCACCTTTTCTCCAAGGGGAAGAATCTGAACCAGCTTTTCAAACACGCACAGACCACGAGCGGCCAGTTTGGTCTCCGATAAGCTCAACAGGGGCCCTGATTCCTGCTGGCGCCGCACCAGTGCTGAATAGAGATTCGCCTTCAAATAAGAAGGAGCAGGCGGTCCCCCGGCCTCGCCCGTTTCCAGCCTCCGAGCCAGCGTTTCGAGCTGATGCTCGTCCGATGGAAGGTTATCGTTCATTCCACCTCCGCTTAAACTGCAGCCGGGCGCGTGCCAGCAGCCGCTCGATGGCTTTCTCGGTTTTCCCCGCTTGCTGAGCCATCTCCCGTGCGCTGCGCTTTTCCCAATAGCGCCACAGCAGCGCTACCGAGTAGGCTTCCGGCAGACTCTCGAGCACTTCTCGGGTTCTGTTCTCCAAGCGCTGCCGATCCAGAGCCTGGTCGAATTTAGGCTCGAAGGCCGCGGCAACCATTCCCTGGGTATTCCCTTCCTCGTCGAGGGGATCATCGGCGCGAAGCCGGGATCGATAATAGCCCTCGACTTTGTGCCGCGCGATGCCGAGCAGCCATGCCTTGAGCGAAGAACGCCCCTGAAACCCAGCCAGGTTTTGCAGAGCAGCTAGGAACACCTCCTGAAGTAAATCGTCGACCAGGTCGACTCGGGGAACCAGTCTGCGGTGAAGGTAGGCATAGAGCCCGTCAGAGTAGCAGGCGACGAATTCAGCCGTGGCCTTGCGGTCCTTTCGCAAAACCGCCTCGACCAGACGCGCGTCTTCGCCGCGGGCCGCCTCAGTAACAGCCGCCGCGGAAGCAGAGTCCTTCGTCGCCTGCAATGGGGCAACTCCCCCTCAAGAATGGGTTCCAACCTCGTTTAGTTGTCGCTGGGAAGCGGAACCCCAAGGTTGTCGATATCCTGGTTGGTGTCGTTTCCTAGTTCCATCGCGCTCGTGATGAAGGCGATCACGTTGTCCCGAAATACGTTGGACACAGCGGCTGGGACTACGTTGATTCCGACGTTGAAGCCCGTGAGCAAGTTGTTTTGAACGAGGTCGCCTCGCGGACCCTCTGGGTCATCCGGCGTCGGGTTGTAGCACAGTCCGAATATCCCGTTGGTGTTGGCGGTTATCGTGTTGCCGTCGATTCGATTGCCCCAACTTTGACCGCCACGAACGAAGATCCCCAATCCTACGTTGTAGATGACGTTTTTCTCAACGCAAACGTTTTTCGACTGTGCGATCATGATCCCCACTTCCGGCGGCGGCGCGCTTACGGCCACACCCTGGCCGCGTATGTGTAGATCGCGCAGGACGACGTTGCTGCTGTTGTTGACCATCACGGCAACTCCCAGGTCAGCCAAATGGCCGTTGAATACCTTCACGCCGCTGGCTCCGTCGATCATGATACCCGTCCCCCGATTCCCGCCTGGCCCAATAACTTGATGTCCGTTGAGATCCAACGTGACACCGCCTGACGTAATGGCAAGGGCCGGACCGGAGCCGGCGGTCGATAGGTCATTTAGTAGCAGATAGTGTCCCGCTTCATTGATGGTAGTTCCTGATCGGAATACTACTCGGGTCCCCGTTTGCTCCGCCGGTAACGGCGTGCTCCAGAACAACGTTCCGGCCCCCAATACAAACAGCAGGAGTATCCTTGGTGTTGAGATTTGCATCGCGGTATGTCCTCCTCTTTCCTTTCCTTGGACTTGATGCGAGCGACGGGAAACGGCAGATGGGTCAACGCGGTATGCCTCATCGGTTGGAAGATCCTTCTTCTCTGTTGCACCACTACCCTAAAGCCTATCTACGCTGGAGTCAGCGTAGACGAGACTGCGTTCCTGCCCGCATCGTCTTATGTCGCGATACGTGAGAAAATCCCCCCTTTTCACGGAATTTTTGAGCAATACTCCCTAGCGAGAAAGTACGGAGTACGAGCCTATCGAAGTGATGGCGGGCCTATCGCGTGCTTGGACCGTCAGCCGGTGAGAAAAGCGGGCTAGGCTCCTAGGAGTGATGCGCCCGCGGGGTTTTCACCTGCTTCCGCCGCTCCATGTAGTCCGCGAGAGCCTCATCCAAAGGCGGCATCTTCGCTAGGCCCAGCCGCTCGATCTTCGCGTTCGACAGACCGGAGCGCATCGGGCGCCGCGCGGGCGTGGAAAACTCGCGGTGATTGGTAGGCTGTATGTCGGCTTCCAAGCCGCCCGCGGCGAGGATTTTCAAGGCGTATTGATACCAAGAGACAAGTGTCCCTCCGCCGATATGGTAAAGACCGAAAGCACCGCGCTCGAGCAAGTCAATCGATCGGGAGGCCAAGGCCGGAGCGTAGGTGGGAGTTGCAAAAAAGTCTTCGACGACCCGCAGTGGGCTGCCTTCCGCCGCCTTCCGGAGGACCAGCTCCGGGAAATTGCCGCGGCTCGTATGTCGCCCGGCGGGGCCAAAAACACCGGCCACGCGCACGACGTACAACTTGTCCAGGCAAGCTTGCGCGTAAAGCTCGCCCGCCAGCTTGGAAACCCCGTAGGCGGAAGGTGGACTGGGAAGATCCTCTTCGACATAAGGGTCTTCCTTTTCCCCATCGAAGACGTGATCGGTCGAGAAGTGCATCAATACCGCACGGTGTTGCCGGCAAACCGCCGCTAAAGAACGCACGGCCAGCCCGTTGATCCGCATCGCGACCTCCGGCTCCTGTTCGCCCAGATCCACGTGGTTATAGGCGGCGGCATTGATGACCCACGCCGGAGAATGGTCTTGAAAGGCTCTCTCGATCGCCTCTTCGTTGGTAATATCAAGTTCTTGCCGGCTCAGTCCGACAACCGTTTGGCCGCGCCGCCGCAACTCCGCGACCAGCTCGGCACCAAGCTGTCCTCCCGCTCCCAGTACAACCGTCCGCAAACGTATGTTCTCCTTACCGGCGGCCAAAGCGTTACTCAGGCTTTTCGCCCCGGCGTTCTTTCAGTAGTATAGAATTCATCTCGCGGAAAACCCACTCCGGGCGGCAAAACCATCGAGGCTGACTGGTGAAGAAAATCGAGTGGACGTTGCGGATTGCCATGTGCGGGGAGTTTCTCGGCCACGGCGTTTTCGCCTACCAAGCCGCTCCTCATTTTCGGCTGCTGCTGATGGGATCATTGGGCATCTCGGAGGAAACGGCAGCGACGGTTCTCCCCGTGATCGGGATCATAGATTTTATGATCGCAGGCCTGGTCTTGGTCAAACCGATACGAGCCGTACTGCTGTGGGGGGCCGTTTGGGGGCTTCTGACGGGACTGGCGCGCCCGCTTTCCGGCAAGGAAATTTGGGATTTCGTGGAACGCTGGTCCAATTGGGGCGTCCCTCTGGCGTTGCTGTTTGTTCGCGGGATTCCTCGCAACGGGAGAGATTGGCTGCGGTAGAAGAGAGCGGCCCTCGCGCGGCTGCAGGCCGCTCACTGGCGTTCGCGGCTCCGTAACGCGAGTTGCGAAAGTGTGCGACCGCAAGAAACTGAGCCTGGAACGTTAATGACAAGGCCAAATCCTCGTAACGACCGGGGTACCATGGCCGCGGTCGAAAGCTTACTCGGTTGTCATCCCTTTTGGGTGAGCGCAGCCCCGGCCGTCGCGCCATGGCCGCTCGCTTGCGCTCGCGGCTCAGTGGCGCGAGTTACGAAAGTGTGCGAGCGCAAGAAACTGGGCTAGCGCCGGTCTTCGCCTTCCTCGTCTTCTTCGGGCCATTGGAGCGCTTCGTCGAGCAGAGTAAAGACTTCCGTCCAGGCTGCATACTGGGTTTGGCGCCACTCGGGCGGGCGGTTCCCATTGTCGACGGCGGTCATGAATTCGGGGAACAGGCCCGGGTAGGCCAGCAAGCGGTGTTCGATGCCGTGGGCGGAGAGTTGCTCCACAAACCGCAACTGATCTCGGTAGCTCGGGTCCGAGCTGGTCGCAATCAGCAGCAGGGGAGTGGTGATCTGTGGCAGAAACCGAAAAGTGTCGCGGGCATAGAGTTCCCGTAGCAAGTCATTCTGTCCCAGCTCGCGACCGAATAGCTCTCTCGACCGCTCCTTGAGGATCTTCCGCCCGGCAAAGCCGAATTCCGCGAGTCCTGAGAAGATGGCTGGCGAGATGGCCACCCCCACCCGGAACACATTCGATCGCTCGAGGGCCAACAGCGCAATGGTCGCTCCATGGCCCTCGCCGATGATGCCCATGCGCAGCGAATCGACGTACTTCAGCCGACGGCCTAACTCGGTGAGCTGCAAGACATCAAGCACTTCCCCTTTGGCCAGCTCCGACACGCCTTGGGAGCGTCCCTCGAGACCCGCTCGGCCGCGGTAGGTAGAGGCCAAAACCACGTATCCTCGGCTAGCCAACTCCAGCGCGATGGCGCGGTACGGTGCGCTGACACCGGCGGGAGAGCCGTGATTGAGAATCACGAGCGGAAACCCGATCAGCTCTTCGTCCTCCTCGGGCGTATCTTTTTTCTGATACTGCTCCATGAGCTCGGGGGAAATGTAGGGCCGGGCGAGGATACCGGTAACGTACATCTTGGAGCTGTTGTAGGCGATATGGAACCCTAGGTAGCCGCCGCCGCGGTGAAAACGATCGAGTATTCGAATCTCCCGGTTCGACACGCCAAGCTTTTCCCAATCGCGCTCCGTGGGAAGGACGAACGACTCCTCGCTAAGAGTCAGCAGACCGGCCGGAGTCTGCGCCCCGCCGCCGACCGGGAAAAGGGAGAGCAGCGTCAGCGCACCCGACAAGATCAGGGTTCGGTTCATAGCCGCTGCCTCGTGTTCGATGGACACCCCTGCTCGATGGAGTTTTCAGACCGTTTCCGCAAGGGTTTCCTTTTAGCGTTCGGTAAGTTGATGAGGACTGAGGTAACCGACTGCCTCAAGCGCGGGCGATGAACCTGCCCCGCCACCGAAATAGGAGACTGTCCCCAGTTTCCCGTTTCCCAGTTTTCCCAATCACACAACCTGCTCACTGCTTCACGTACCCAAGTGACTCAAGGCGCTTGCGCAGGTCGGGACTCAGATCGAAGACAGCTCCGCCCGATTGCCGCGCCCTGGCCGCCGCCAAATGGCTGTGCAACTCGATTTCCAGAATGCGGGCCGCAGCGGGCCATTCGGCTTCGGGTATCGGGTGTTTCTCCCTTGGATCAACGGAAAGGTGATAGAGAAGTTTCTTATCCCTGACCCTGTGGACGTGTAGCTTCCAATCCTTCGTTCGCACTGCCACCCAATAAGGCGACTCAAGGAATACCATGGTTCTGTTGTTGACTGGAGACTTGCCCTGCAATATCGGACGCAACGAATGCCCTTTGAACGACGCTGGTATCTCAAGACCCGCATAGTCCAGAACCGTCGGAGCAAGGTCTACCAACTCAACCATGGAAGCGACGGTACGCGCAACGAACTCTTCATGGGGAATACGAACAAGAAGCGGCACGTGTACAAGCTCGTCGTAGAGAGTAGTGCGATGACCGATTTGGCCGTGATCAAGGAAGGCCTCACCGTGATCCGCCGTGAGAATGATCAGTGTGTTCTCAAGCAGTCCCTGGCGGCGGATCTCTGCGAAGAAACGCCTAAGCTGGTCGTCTGTGTAGCGTATCTCACCATCGTATTGGGCAAGATAATAGGCCAGGTCGTTCCGGTCGTTGGGCAGCTGAAGATGGCCCCAATCGAAGCCCCTGGGCAAGGGGTGTACCGGTGTGGCGGTGTGATCGTAGTACATGGTGTCGTATGGCGGTGGTGGCGCGTACGGCCCGTGAACGTCCCGGTAATGCAGGTAGGCAAAGAAAGGTCGATCCGTCCGGCGTCTTTCCCGCATCCACGTTAGTACGGAACGTTGAATGCCGGAAGCCGTTTCATGGCGCTCGTGGGTCGGCAAGCCCTCGTCACGGCTGCGGTTGAGCAGTTGCTGCGTATCAAAGTAGACGTCAAACCCATAATGGAAGTTGTAAGAAGGGTTTAGCGACGGATTCGGCATCCACGCCCCGGTTTCGTAGCCGGCGTTCTTGAGCAGTTCCGCAAGCATGAGCAAGGAAGGGCTAGATGATTGGTTCAGATGGCGGATGCCGTGGGCAGCTGGGTAAACCGACGCGAAGTACGAGGGAACGGACATCCTGGTGACGTTTGCGGGCGCGAATGCGTTCTCGAACAGAACAGCCGTTTTTGCAAGAGAATCGATAAACGGCGTAGTGTCGCGCTCGTACCCGTAGGCTCCAACGTGGTCTGCGCGCAGGGCATCAATGACGAGGAAGAGGACATTCGGCTGCCTAGTAGCCGGGGCCGGGGGTAGGGTCAAAGAAACCTGAGCTCGGACGTAGGCAACAGCCCCCAAGGATGTGAGGCAGAGCAGTCCTCCAAGGACCGCTCGTAGGGCCCGACGCGGCCAAGGTATGAGGTAACCAACGCACCCGCACGCAAACCCGAAAAGCGTCCAGAACCAGGGGTGCCGAACACCAGAGAATATCTGATGGTACGGTATTTTCATGTCATGGAAGGCGGGTTGAGTGAGGAAAGCCTCCTGTGCCAGTCGAAGCGTCAGGACGGCCAGTGGAAGCAGCAATCCAACTGTTATGCCGCGGACCCACAACCGGCTGGGGTAACGTGCGGCCCACCAGGCCAGGCTGAACAGCAGAGCGCCCAAAGCACCAAGGACCGCGCCGGGGTGGACGCAGGCGTGAACAAGGACGGCACTACTGTGAGAGAGATGTTGCTCCGCGTAGCGGTTCAGCTGCACCTGGTAGAGACCAGAGCACCAGCCCACGAAGGTGCCTCCGCCTAGGCCGAGGCCCACGGCAAGAAACAGATCACGCCATCCAGAACGTCGGGTCATGCCCTTTACCTATCGAGATCAGCGGCGCGACAGGAGACGGTTCTCGATCTGAAGATGCCGCTCATCGGGCAGGCCGTTCTCTCTCGGACCCATCGGGCTCGCGGACGGTCAAAATTTGGTCGCCCCGAACGTCCTCGAACCGCTGCCGTGTTCCGCTGGGCCAGGTGATCTCGAGCAGCTTGACTGTCTTGTCCGATCCCAATCCGAAGTGGACTCGCCGGTCGCCGGCGGACAAATAGCTTCCGGCTGTCGTCACCAGGCCGTACTGCTCCTGCCCGGATTCCGAGACGAGGCGCAGTTGAGCTCCCATGCCGTCGCGGTTGCTGACGGTGCCTATTGTCTTCACGATGAGCCAGTGGTTGCCGTTGCCGCTGTTCTTTAAAACCACGGCGCTCTCTCGATTGCAGTTGACGGCAACGTCAACAAAGCCGTCATTGTCGAGATCACCGAAGGCCGCCCCACGGCCCGCTCTGGGAATGCGGAACGGCGGACCACTCTGTTCGGAGACGTCCTCGAACTTCCCCTTAACGTTCCTCGCTAACAGCAAGGGCTCCTTATAACGCAGGGCAGGCTTAGTGAGCCGGACATTATCCGTCACATGGCCTTGGGCGACAAAAAGGTCCTTCCAGCCGTCGTTGTCATAGTCGATAAACTTCATTCCCCAGCCCGAATGCATGAGCGTAATCGAACTCACCCCGGACGGCTCCGAGTGATACTCGAAATCGCCGCTCACGTTGCGGTATAGGGAGTACCTTTGCTCCGCCAAGGCGTTGATGATCGCGTCCGGCCAACCGTCGTTGTCGTAGTCGGCGAAATCGACTCCCATCCCCGCAAACGTGTTGCCGTCGGCGTCGAAGGCGACACCCGCAAACAGGCCAACCTCTTCAAACGTTCCATCCCCGCGATTGCGAAACAGCTGTTGAGGAGCCGAGTCGTTGGCAACCAGAAGGTCGGGCCAACCGTCGCGATCGAAGTCGTTGAAGGCAACTCCCAGGCCTTTGCCGGGGGAGGCGCCGACGCCGCTTGCCTTTGTTGCCTCCCCGAACGTTCCATCGCCGTTGTTGTGATAGACGATATGAACCAGCGGATCGAAATGATCGGGGTGGCAATAGGCGCGATACCCCGGCTTCTTCTCGCCGCACCAGCGGTTGTTATCGAAGTCCCAAAGCAGGTATCGGGAAACGATCAAGTCCAGGTGGCCGTCGCGATCGTAGTCGACGAACATCGCACCGGCCGACCAGCCCCCGCCGCTCACGCCGGCTTCCCGCGTCACCTCGCGAAAAGTCCCGTCGCCTTCGTTGCGATAGAGGTTATTCGGCCCAAAGTTGGTGACGTATAAGTCCGGCCGGCCATCATTGTCGTAGTCGCCGACGGCAACACCCTGACCGTAGGATTCACCGGCCACTCCCGCCGACTCGGTCGTATCGGAAAACGTTCCATCGCCGTTGTTGCGGTAGAGCCGGTTCCAGTAGCGAGGTTCCGATTTGTCGGGCGACCTCTCGGGGGGCATCGGGTCTTCGAGGCCGGCCCCGTTGACAAAATAGAGATCGAGGAGGCCATCGCTGTTGTAGTCGAGCATCGCCACACCCCCGACCATCGACTCCGGCAAGTACTTTTGCGAGGTCGGGGAAGGATCGTTCTTGAAATCGACCCCGGACGAGGCGGCAACATCGACGAACGTGGGAGCATCCCAAGAGGATTTGCCGGGCCGCTGGTCGGCGGGCTGGCCCCGCAGGGGAGAAATTAGAAAGTATGCGGAAAAGGCCAGCGCGGAAAGGCGAACAACCACGTGCATTTCATGGAGAACGGCTACTCGATCGATGCGAGGCAGTCGTCCGCCAACACGACCGCGGGCGCAACAAAGCGCATCTTGACTCAGTATACGAAAGCCGCGACGAGTGACCTGGCGGCGCGAGGCAGCGGCGTCGGTCGAAACGCGAGATCTCGCCGGAGGAGTTCGGCCCGGGATGGCTCGCTGCTGCCTGGGACCTTCCCACAGCTACGTCTGCTGCCCCACGAGATGTTGATAGATCAAGGCCAGTCTGACCAAAGCGTCGTGCACCCTTTTTGTACCGGCCTGCTCTGGTCCTGGAAGTTAGTCCGCTTTTCTCACCAGGTTGGCGAGGCGAAGTGCGTGAGAGGCCCGTCAGTACAGAGCGCGCGCCGCTCGGCGCCCAGTTTCTTGAACGATGGAAGCGTACTTGAACAGTACGTTGAGCACGGTGAGCAAGCGCAACGAAGTAATGGCGGGCCTATCGGGTGCTTCGACCGTCAGCTGGTGAGAAATGCGGGCTAGAACCATCGCCGGAGCTTCAGCAAGGCCGGCGGCAAAGGCCCTTTCGTTGACGCCCTTCCGGGGCTGCGGGTACGATGAGATACGGCTTTTCGGAGTGTTTCTTACCACTGATGTTCGCAAGATACTAGCCGCCGGCAGGGGCGCGACGTGTCGCGCCCGTACAAACAAACGCGATCGTTGACCCGCCTTGTGAACGCGCGCCGGTCCGCCGAAGGCCGAGCCTGCCATTGTATTTCGCGAACATCAATAAGGAAGAAGGGGCTGTGCGGACGTAGTACTCCATTTCATAAATACACTCACGTTTCAGGCGAGTGCAGGCGGGCACGGCATGCTGTGCCCCTACCGATCTGTTAGGCGCCTGGAAATGTAGGGGAACGGCATGCCGTGCCCGAAGTTCGCGACCGTCCACCTGGCTCTAAAATATACGTGACCGAACTTGTGAAACCGACTACTTAGGAAGAGGGGCTGTGCGGGCTGCGGAACTAACCGTTTTAGATCAAATCATCCTTCGCAAACGGGCGGAGCTGGTCGCGCAGCGAGCACTGGTCAAGATCGAGGAACTGGAGGGGCGTCCTCGATCCCCGCATCGTTCTTTTCGCGAGGCGCTGAGGACGCGGCATCCGGCGATCATTGCCGAGATCAAGAAGGCTTCCCCGTCGGCGGGGACCATAGCGGACGACTTCCAACCCGCCGGGATCGCCACCCGTTACGAGGCTGCCGGCGCGGCGGCGCTGTCGGTGCTGACCGACCGGCAGTTTTTTCAGGGCTCGCTGGACGATCTCAGCCGGGCTCGCGAGGCGACGCGCTTGCCCGTTCTGCGAAAAGATTTCACGCTCGACCGCTACCATCTGGTGGAGGCCGTTTCGTCTGGAGCCGACGCGGTGCTACTCATCGTAGCTGCCCTGACGAATGAAGAGCTCAGGGAGCTGCTCCAAGCGGCTCGGGATCTCGAGCTGGAGCCGCTGGTCGAAGTCCATGATGAGCGGGAACTTGATCGAGCCCTCGAAGCCGAGGCTGATTTCGTGGGCGTCAACAACCGTGACCTCAAGACGCTGGAAGTTTCTCTTGAGACCTCAATACGGCTGGCGGAGCGGATTCCCTCGCACGTGGTGGCGATCAGTGAAAGCGGCATCCGCGGACCGCAGGACATCCATCGCCTCTCCCAGGCGGGCTATAGAGGCTTCTTGATCGGTGAGAGCCTGATGAAGCAACCTGACCCGGGCGAGGCGCTATCCCGTATGATGCAAGGAGTGAGCCGTCTTGCCCCCTGAGATCATCAAAGTTTGCGGCATCACCGGGTTGGCCGACGCCTTGTTCGCCGCGCAACACGGCGCGACAGCTCTGGGATTCATCTTTTTTCCCGGCAGCCCCCGCTATGTCAGGGTGGAGACGGCGGCCATGATCTCGGCTGCGGCGCCGAAGGACGTGTTGCGGGTCGGAGTTTTCGTCGATGAGAGGCCTTCGCAAATCCTCCATGTCAAAAAGGCTGTGAACCTTGACGTCGTGCAGTTGCACGGAGACGAGACCCCGGAGGTTTGCCGAGCGCTTGATGAGCTTCGGGTCTGGAAGGCTTTTCGGGTAAGACCCTATTTCGCTCTCCCAGAAATCGACGAATACCCGTGCGAGGCCTTTCTGCTGGACGGCGCGTCCGAGGAAGGCTCCTACGGCGGCAGCGGTCGAACTTTTCCCTGGCCCACGGCCCAGGAAGCCAAACGCCACGGCAAGATTATCGTGGCCGGAGGACTGGACGGCGGCAACGTCGGCGAAGCGATCCGGCAAGTCGACCCCTGGGGAGTCGACGCCAGCTCGCGGTTGGAGCGGAGGCCGGGCATCAAGGATCGCGAAAAAGTTCGGCGGTATCTGGAAGCTGCCTGTTCCGCTCAATAAACAGGATGGCTACGCGCAGCACGGCTACGTTGCCCGATCCACAAGGGCATTTTGGTCCCTACGGAGGCCAGTATGTTCCGGAGATCCTGGTTGCGCCTCTTGAGCAGCTCGAGCAGACCTATAACGAAGCCGTCGAGGACCCCGAGTTCCAGGCGGAGCTGGCGGAACTTTCCCGCCAGTATGCGGGCCGCCCAACGCCGCTGTACCACGCCCGGCGGCTGAGCGAGCACCTCGGCGGCGCCGAAATCTATCTCAAGCGCGAAGATCTGCTGCACACCGGAGCCCACAAGATCAACCACTGTCTCGGCCAGGCGCTGCTGGCGCGGCGCATGGGCAAGCAGCGCATCATCGCCGAAACAGGCGCTGGGCAGCACGGGGTGGCCTCGGCCACGGTGGCGGCGCTGTTCGCGCAACAGTGCCGGGTCTACATGGGCGAGGAAGACATGCGGCGCCAGAGTCTCAACGTTTTCCGGATGCGTCTGCTGGGGGCCGAGGTGGTCTCGGTGGACGCGGGCAGCCGCACGCTCAAGGACGCTATCAGCGAAGCCATGCGCGACTGGGTGGCGAGCTTTGAAACAACCCACTATCTGCTGGGCTCGGCGCTCGGCCCGCACCCTTACCCTCGCATGGTGAGAGATTTTCAAACCGTGATCGGACGGGAAGCGCGCCAGCAATTTCTCGAGGCCAGCGGCGGAGGGCTGCCCGATCTGCTGCTGGCCTGCGTCGGCGGAGGCAGCAACTCGATCGGATTGTTTCATCCCTTTCTAGCGGACGAGAACGTGCGGATGGTGGGCGTGGAGGCAGGCGGCCGCGGGACGGAGCTGGGCGATCACGCGGCGCGTTTTTCGGGCGGCAGCCCCGGCGTGCTGCACGGCGCCTACAGCTACTTGTTACAGAACGCCGACGGCCAGATCGCGCTCACTCACTCGGTTTCGGCCGGTCTCGACTACGCGTTGGTGGGTCCCGAACACGCCTGGTTGAGGGACTCGGGGCGCGTCGAGTACGTATCGCGGTCAGACGAAGAAGCGTTGGAGGCGGTCAGGCTGCTTTCCCAGCTGGAGGGAATCATCCCCGCGCTGGAGTCGGCCCATGCGGTCGCCGAGGCGGTTGGGCGCGGGCCGCGGGCCAAGGGTCAGGTATTCTTGATCAATCTCTCGGGGCGAGGTGACAAGGATATCACTATCTTCCGCGAAAACATGCCGGAGCTGGGTTAGTGCTAGGTGGCATAAGTTCACGATCGTTTACAGGCCGGCAATCCCTGGACCGCTCGGTCGAAAAACCACCCGCGTTCATCCCTTTGGGGGCACAGGCTTGGCCGTACGCCATGGCCGCTCACTGGCGTTCGCGGCTCCGAATCGGGCATGGCAAGGGTGTGCGAGAGCAAGGAGCTGAGCCTGGAACGCTAGTGACAGGCCAAGTATTCGGCGCGACCGTCGCGCCATGGGCGCTCGGTCGAAAACCCGCTGGTTTTCATCCCTTTGGGTGGGCCGCGATCGTTCGAGCAGGTCTGTCAGGCAGATGAGTCGGATTGCGAAAGCCTTTGAGCGGCTGGATCGGGAGAAGACCCGGGGACTGATCGCTTACTTGACGGCCGGCGATCCCGCGCCCGACCGTACGGTCGAGTTCATTCTCGGACTGGAAAGAGGCGGGACCGACATCATTGAGCTCGGAGTGCCTTTTTCAGATCCGATCGCGGACGGGCCGGTTATCCAACGAGCCACCGAAAGATCGCTGAGCGCGGGCACCACTTTGAAGATCGTGATCGAGATGCTCCGCGAGCTGCGGAGGAAATCGGAGATTCCGGTCGTCATCTTCAGTTATTTGAATCCCGTCTTACGGTACGGTTTTGAAAAGTTTGCGGCGGATGCCGCGGCGGCGGGCGCTGACGGGGCGCTGCTGACGGATCTCAATGTCGAGGAAGCCGCCCCTTATCTACGCGAAATGAGCAAGCACGAGCTGGAGACCGTATTCCTCGTGTCGCAAACCACAAAAGACGATCGCTTGCGATTGTTGTCGCAATCGTGCAGCGGATTCGTTTATCTTGTTTCGAGGGCGGGAGTGACCGGGGAGCGGACCGCGCTCTCCGACCACGTCCTGCCGCTCATCCGGCGGACACGAGCAGTGACCTCCCTGCCGCTGGCCGTGGGTTTCGGCCTGTCGACACCCGAGCATATGATGGCGCTGGCTCCTCACGTAGACGCCGCGGTCGTAGGCAGCGCATTCGTTCGCCTGATCGCCGAGAACCAGCGGGACCCCAGCCTAGCCGATAAACTCCGTTCCTTCGCGGCCGAGTTGAAAGACGGGCTAAAGGTAAAAAGCAGTTGAGGGCAATCTGATCTCATGGCGAACGAACCGTCGGATCTTGGCGAATGGAGGGCGCGGATTGACGCCCTAGACCGCAAGATCCTGGCGATACTCAATGAAAGAGGCCGCTGCGTGCTTGGACTCGCGCCCATCAAGCGCCGGATGAACGTTCCGGTCCACGAGCCTAACCGTGAAAACGAAGTTGTCTCTAACCTGGAGACACACAACGACGGACCGCTCGATAACGGCGCGGTACGCCGCATCTTCGAGACCATCATGAGAGAGATGCGAGCCGTCCAAGAGGAGGCGCGGGCGTCCGAGGAAGAGGCCGAACCACGCGGAAAGCCCGCCGATCCACGGTAACCGGGATCCCGGGTCCGGCTGAAGAGTCCGGCCCATCAAAGATGGCAGTCCAAACCGTAACGATCGTGGGAGTCGGCCTGATCGGAGGTTCGTTCGGCCTGGCCTTGCGAGCGCACGGTTTTGGGGGACGGATTCTTGGGGTCAGCTCGCCCCGCACCCTGGAAGCCGCCCTGGCGCGTGGAGCCGTGGACGCGGCTTCTCCGCTGGAAGAAGCCGTTCGCGCGGCCGACCTGGTCTACTTGGCGCAGCCGGTGGATCGAATTCTCGATCTGCTCCCGCAGGTTCGCCGGTTCGTGCAACCGCATGCCCTGGTCACCGACTGCGGCAGCACGAAGGAAGCGATCGTCGCGCGCGCCGGCGAGGTTTTCGACAAAGCGCCTTGGTTCGTCGGAGGGCACCCGATGGCGGGCAAGGAGGGAAGGGGCGTCCAACTCGCCGAGCCCGAGTTGTTCGAGGGATGCACCTATGTATTGACTCCCTTCGACGGTGTTCTCCCGAACGATCCGGTGGTGGAATCGTTCGTTACCTGGCTGGAGAAATTCGGCTGTCAAATCCAGCTCCGCTCAGCCGCCGAGCACGACAAGATTGTTAGTTGGACGTCGCATTTGCCGCAACTGGTCTCGACAGCGCTGGCTTCCTGCGTAGACGAAAACCTGAAGCGGCGAGAGGATTTGGCGGTCGCAGGCCCGGCGCTCGGTGACATGACCCGACTAGCCGAAAGCTCTTTCGACATCTGGAAGGACATCGTGTCGACGAATCGCGGCAACTTGGCTGAAGCTTTGTCGGCCTACATCGAAAGTCTGGAGGATTGCCGCAAGAAACTCGGGACCGAAGAGTTGGCCCGATACTTCGACAGGGCTGGGAAATTCAGACAGAAACTGTAAAAGCCTGTGGCCGGCGTGTAAATGTTTTGTAGCATTTGATATTCTTAATGCCGTACTTGAAGCCCGTTCTCGGCAGCGCTGCCCATGTTCACCCCTCTTGTGGGATTCGCGAGTCAGATTCTGAAGCTGGAAGGAGCCGTCAAGCTGTCCAACTTGGACCGTGGGATGCGCCTGTATTCCCTCGGCGACCCAAGTGATCGGCTGTTCCTGGTGCACCGCGGGCGCGTGAAAATCTCCGTGCCCGGTCCAGGCGGCAAACAATGCATCTTCCAAATCGCTGGGCCGGGAGAGATCTTCGGCGAGGGCGCTGTGTTCGGCGAGCGCATCCGCCGGGCAGCGGCCGAAGTGCTCGAACCGACTTCGGTAACGGTCATCCCCCGAGAAGCCGTCTTGGCCTTCGCGGGCGAGAACCCGGAGTTTTGGCAGTCTTTTGCGGAAGTCCTGGGCCAACGGGTGCGTCACTTGGAAGAGCAGGTCGAATCGCTCAGCCTGCTGGAGGTTGAGCAGAGGATTGCGCGGCTCCTGCTTCGCTGGGCCGGCTCGGCCCAAGAAAACGGTTCCTCGGAGGAGACCCCGCAGTTTCGCCTCTCTCAAAAGGACCTGGCAGGTTTGGTGGGTGCGACCAGGGAAACGACTTCGAGCTCATTGAACAAGCTCCAGCGGAGGGGCTGTCTCGAAATCCGACGTCGCTGTCTGGTCATCAGTTCCCTCGAGCGACTGGCTCAACGCGCGGGCGGCAACGTCGATCCTCGATCTGAATCCCTCGGCGACCCCGAACCTGAGTCCGCGACCGAGGCTGGAGGAATGCTGAGTCGGGGTCAGGCGTCGGGTCGGTGAACTCGGACCGTCGCGAAAACAAAAACGCGAAACAAACTCAATTCCAGACAACTCGCTTTGATCCGGTAGTTTGCAGGCGGGTCGCTAGACGAACAAAGAGCGAAATAGCTGCCACTTGCCAAGCCTCAGGCCCCCGCCTTTGGCTGCCGTCACTCCCGGTCGCCGCGGGCGGTCGCCGTTTGAACCCCCGGCGCAACGTCACCTATCGCCGCTTAGCAGTTCCGCCAGTTTGCTGGGCAGGATGTTGCCGCCGCTGAGGATCAAAACTACATCCAGGTTGCCGCTGTCGATCTTGTTCGATAGCAGCGCGGCGGCGCCGACGGCGCCGCCGGGCTCGACCACGAGTTTTTGCTCTTCGGCCAGGGTGCGCACGCCTTCTATGATTTCTGCTTCTTCGACCCGTACCATCTGGTCGACACGTCGTCGGACGATCTCGAAGGTTCTCTCGCCCGGGGTAGCGACGGTCAGCGCATCGGCCAAAGTCGGCCCCGGCGTCACCGTGACGCGCTTTCCTTCTTCCACCGAGAGAGCCATCGACGGGTTGGCCGTGGGTTGAACGCCGATCACGCGGCATCCCGGCCGCAATGTCTTGACGACAGCCGCTATGCCGGCAATGAGGCCCCCGCCGCTGACAGGTACGACGGCGCAAAAGTCGGACTCGATTTGCTCGACCAGCTCGAGACCGATGGTTCCGTCGCCGGCGATGGTTTCTTCTGAGTCGAAGGGGTGAAGCAGGAGCCGCCCGGTTTCATCCTGAATCCGGAACACCGTCTTCCAGCGGTCTTGAAAGGTGTTCTCGCAGAAGACGACCTCGCCGCCGAGTTGGCGCGTGCGCTCGACCTTCAAGGGAGAAGACTTGCGCATCATGACGATTTGGGCGTTGACGTCCAGCGCTCGGGCAGCGTAGGCGACGGCCTGCGCGTAGTTGCCCGACGACGAAGTGACCACGCCCCGCCGGCGGGCTTCGTCGAGGTGACGAAGCATGCCGTTCAGCGCCGGCCTGACCTTGAAGGAGTTCGTCGGTTGCTGGGTCTCGAGTTTGAGCCACACGCGGCCCTGGGTGCGCGAACTCAGCGGCTCAGAAAGTACCAATGGAGTGGGCTGCAAGTAGGAAGCAAGCCGTTCCCGCGCTCGCCGGGCTTGGTCAACAACGGTCTGAGCAGTTTGGGTCACGGCAGGCTCCCGGCGGTTTCTCGTTATCCGACCTCACGACTTCACCCGCAGGAACAAGTAGGCGCCGCTGAGCCCGAAGATCAGACCCGGCGCCCAGGCGGCGATCAGAGGAGAGAGTTGATTGGCGCGCCCCAACTGCTCAAAGAAAGCGTTGATGGCGTAGTAAGCCACGGTCAGGCCGATGCTCAAGGCGACCCCGGTCAGAGCTCCCCGATGGCCGGCCACGAGGGAAAACGGAACGGCTAAAACGGTCAGGCCGAGAACAAAGAGCGGGAAAGCGAGTTTCTTGTGCCACTTGACTTGCAGGCGCACGGTATCGAATCCGCTTTGGGTGAGGTCGATGATGTAGGAGCGCAGCTCCGTCCAGTTCATTTGCTCGTGCTGGCGTTCTTCCTTCAGGAAGTAGCCGGGCTCTTCTTCGAGGTCGGGGAAGGCTCTGGACTGAAACTGTTCGAAGGCGAGCACGCGGCTCCCGGCGATCTGACGCACCCAGCCGTTTTCGAAGACCCAAGATTCCTGCTGCTCGTCCCAACGAGCCCTTTCCGCGGAGATGACTCGCCGCAACAGAAACCGCTCGGCTTCGAAGTCGAAAACGCTGACGCCCGCCAATTGTTGGTTGGCGGAGTCGAAAAACCGGTGGTAGAAGATTCGATCGCCGGCTCCGGCGGTCCATTGCCGGTCGGGACGCAGAAACGTGCGCACCGGACGCCCCTTGATCTCGTCCCGAATGGCGTCTTGTTTGCGGTTCGTCTCGGGCAGATAGTAATAGTCGAGCGCGAACAACATGCCACTGACGAAGACGGCCGCGACCAGAATCGGAGTGGCTAACCGGTACAGGCTCACGCCACAAGCTTTGAAAGCCATCAATTCCTGGTGCTTGGCCAGGATGCCGAAACAAACCAGCGTCGCCACCAGCATGCCCAGAGGCACCGTCTCGTAGACGAGAAACGGAGTTAGATGATAGATGTAGGGAATAAACAGACCCATCTTCTCGTTTTTCAGCATGTCGGGCAGCAGCTCGAAGAAGCTGAAGACGAACCAGATCATGACAAAGGCCGCGACGAGGATCGCAAAGTAGAACAGGAAAGTGCGAAGAACGTATCGGTCAACGATCAGGAAGAACGGCACCGGCCTGGCGTTAGACCCGTTGGATCCCAGGCGCAGCCGGCGGCGCTGCTCGCTGACGGCGGAAGGACGGCCGGCTGCCGAGGATTCGGAAGCGCCGTTGGCGCCGGCTCGCAGACGCTCAAACAGCAGCCTTAACCGGCCGGAGAGCGCAGCCGTGATATCTCGACGATTCGGAGCGTCTATCTGCAGCAGCATGAAAGCACCGACCAAGGCAAAGGCCAGGTTCGCCATCCAGACGGCGGGGGCCACCGGCAGGAGACCCTCTAAAGCCAGCGCGAAGCCGGCCAGAAGAATCATGTAGTAGATGAAGACAAGCACGAGGCTCAAGACGACTCCCACGGACTTGCCGGATCGCTGCGACGAAATAGCGAGCGGGATGCCGACCATCGGCAGGACCAGACAGGCGATGGGCAGCGCGAAACGCTGGTGCAGCTCAATGTCCGCCCTGAGCTGATCCTCTCCGCCTCGCACTCCGGCAGCCAACGCGGATGTAGGGGTCTCGTCAAAGGGACGGCGGGAAGGGGAAAAACTACTCGGCTGCGTTGCAAGCACCTGGTCGCTCTTAAGGAACTCGAAACTATGGTATTGCAGCGGGTCGTAGGACTGTTCATAGGTATAAGCGTGAGGCAGATTAAGCTGAAGCCGATCCTGCTCCGGCCTGGGCAGCGCCAGCGCTTCCTCGGCGACCGTGATGCGCGGCCCGTCCACGGCGGCGTTGACGCCGGCGAATGAACCGCGCGTCGCGGGGTCCCGCATGTCGGCCAAGAAAACTCCCTTCCAGCGGACAACCGGTCCGGCGACGACGTCGCGAACGTAGAGTACGGTGTTGGGAAAACTCTCGATGAAGACGCGGGGTTGAATCTTCGCCGTGGCCTGCGAGATCTTCATCGATTCGCCGATGCGGCGAAACTCCTGTAGGGCGAGCGGATTCAGATAGAGGGTCGTCGCGGCGCACAAGATCGTCCCGGCAAGAGCCACCAAGCCGATCGGCCGTACGCACCGCCGCCCGGCGATGCCGGCCGCCCGCATGGCGGTAATTTCGCCGTCCGTCGACAAACGCCCCAAGCCGACCAGCACCCCCACCAGTACGCCGATCGGGATCGTGAACCGCAGCGTGTGAGGAACCCACAACGAGAACAACAAAAGGACCTGGCTGCCTGACGTACCCGGGCGAATCAGAAGTTCCATCAACTGGCCGACGGAACGCAAGAAGAGGACGAACGTGAACAGAAGCGTCCCAATCAGCGAGCTGACAACGATTTCACGAACGATGTAGCGAAAGAGTATGCCCACCGAGAGTCGGGCCTCAAAAGCGGGGTGGATCCAGCTAAGAAGAAATTGTATCGCACCGTGCCGTTAGCGGGATAGCCGCCGGCCCAACTCCGTTAGCTTCAGTTGAGCGGCGGCAGATTCATCCGGCGCAGCCGAGCCGTATCGCATTCTGCGGGAAGACAACCTGCTGTGCTTGCGGCGGCGAAGTTCGTGCTGGCCACCGACTCGGGTCACCCGCTGACGGTCTATCCCCATCTGGCACGCTTGAGAGTCCTGAGCGGCCTGGACCAACTCTGGGTCGCGGATATCACCTATATTCGGCTGCGGTGGGAGTTCGTCTACTTGGCCGTGATTCTGGATGCCTACTCGCGGCGGGTGGTCGGCTGGGCGCTGGAGAATACGCTGGAGCGGAAGCTGACGATCGCCGTGTTGCGGATGGCACTGGCCCGGCGGTGTCCGGGTGCGGGGCTGGTGCATCACTCCGACCGCGGGGTGCCGTATGCCGCCCACAGCTACGTCGAGTTGCTGAAGCAGCACGAAATCACCATCAGCATGAGCCGCAAAGCGAGCCCCTACGACAATGCCAGAGCGGAGTCTTTCATGAAGACGCTGAAGTGGGAAGAGGTCTACCGTTCCGACTTAACGGCAAGTCAGCCCCCGAAGGGGACGCAGGGTAGTAGCCTCGGGTGGAGCCATTTTTGGCGCAACCCTGGGTGAAAAGCCAAACACGAACCAGCCCCGGGGCGTAGGAAAGAATGATCAATGTAGCGATTTGCAGGGCTTCCCGCGCCCCTAGCGGGGCTTGTTTGAGTATGCGCACGGAAACCCACGGTTCCGCCTAACGGCATCCCTGACGGCGAGCATTGACTCCCACTCCTGCCGACCGCTGGTGAGAAAAGCGGGCTAAGCTATAATGACCACCTTATGTCGGCCGCGACCACAGTGCGGGTTCCCGCCTCTTGCGCCAATCTCGGGCCGGGATTCGACACTCTCGGCCTAGCTCTTGAAATCTATTTGCAATGCCGGTTTCAGCGAGCCGGCGAACTACAAATCACAGCGCACGGTCGGGACGCCGCTTTGATTCCGCTCGACGACAGCAACTTAATTTGGCGGACCGCTCTCAAAGTGGCTGCATTCGAGGGTCTGTCGCTGCCGCCGGCAGCGATCGAGATTTCAAACGACATTCCTGTCGGTAAAGGACTTGGATCGAGCGCCGCGGCTCTGGTCGCCGGAGTGACGATCGCCGAGACTCTCCTAGAACTTGACTGGGACCAACATCGTATCCTCGATGCCGCGGCACGCCTGGAGGGCCATCCCGACAACGTGGCGGCTTGCGTGATGGGATCGATCGTGACCGCGACGATCGGGGCGGACGGCGTTACGCGTGCGGTGCACCTTGATTTGCCCGAGCAGTTCCGGATCGCCGTCGTTTGTCCCGACTTCACTCTGGCTACGAACCAAATGCGCTCACTTCTGCCGGATTGCTATTCGAAGGAGGATACGGTCTTCAACCTTCAACGGGCGACACTGCTGGTCGCGGCGCTGGCGACGGGCAATCGGGAGGCCTTTCCCGATGCGCTCGAAGATCGGCTTCACCAGCCGTATAGATTGGCGTCTGTTCCCGGCCTGGGCGATGTTTTGAAACTACGCGCCCCGGGACTGTTGGGCTGCGCCCTCAGCGGCGCGGGCCCGGCCGTCCTTGTATTCTTCGAGCGCGGATCGGAGGCCGTCGTTGAGCAAGTGCGGCACGAGTTCCAGCGCTCGGGACACTCCAGCGAAGTCATTCTGGCCGGTATCGATCGCCAGGGGCTGCGAATCGTATGAACCGGACCCGCGCCTTTCTTCAAAAGCACGGCTGGCCGGGACGCGATCTTCCGGACTGCCCCACCTCGGGAAAGCGCTTCGCTGACGGGGCACAGTATCGCATCGAAATTCCGAGCACGGAGGGACCGAGAGCCTTGGCGGCCGTGGTGGACGAAGCGACTCGGCGGTCAGTACCCGTGCACCGCGTGAGCCAGGGAAGCGGCATCATGCTGCTGAGCGACGAAGAGATCCGTGAGATGGTCCGGGTGGGAGAAGAGCAGGGCATTGAGGTTAATCTGTTTGTCGGACCGCGCGCGTCCTTCGACATCGGCGCCCAGGCGGTCGCGCCCGCCGGGAAATCGCTCGGCTTCAGCTTGCGGGGTGCCGACCAGTTGGTTTATGCGCTGGAGGACGTCAAGCGAGCCGTCGGTTTGGGCATCGGCAGCGTGCTGGTTTCCGACATCGGCCTCTTGGCCGTATTGGCCAAGATGAAAACAGCCGGCGAGCTGCCCCGAGATCTGATCATCAAGACTTCGGTCATGATGGCGCCTGCCAACCCGGCATCCGCCCGGATTCTAGAAGACCTGGGCGCAACGACGATCAATATTCCCTCCGACTTGTCGTTGCCCCAAGTAGCCGCCATCCGCGCGGCCATCGATGCGCCCATCGATTTCTACGTCGAAGCGCCGGACAACATCGGCGGGTTCATCCGCAATTACGAAGTGCCTGAGCTGATTCGGATCGCCGCGCCACTCTACGTCAAGCTCGGCCTGCGCAACGCGCCGGACATCTATCCCTGCGGTACGCACATCGAGGAGACAGCCGTCCGCCTGTCTCGGGAACGCGTTCGGCGCGCGCAAATCGTGCTCGAAACCATCACCCGCTACTCCCCGGAAGCCATCACGTCGGCGTCACGCCTGGCCGCCACCACAGCTCAGTAAGAGAATGGTTCCCTCCGTCGCCGGCGGAGATTCATCCCCGTTACCGCACGATCCAACCGCAGCTGGCCGCCATACCTAAGGTGGTCTTCGATGCGTCTCGATCTTGGGGTTTAGTACAATGACGTGTCCCTCTGGGCGGGGCCACGAAACTGACTGCCCCCTAGGATAAGGCCCCCGCCGTCCGACCCGTGAACGATCCCTTCTACATCCTGCGCACTCTGGTAGAGAAGGACTTCAAGGTCCGCTACCGGAATATGTCGCTGGGGATCTTTTGGTCCCTGGTCAACCCGCTGATCATGATGTCGGTGCTGACGTTCGTCTTTTCATCCGTCTTCGCGGCAACGCGAGAGCACTTCTGGCTGTTCGTCTTGATCGGCCTATTGCCGTACAACTTCTTCGCGCTGGCCTGGTCGACGGGGACTGAATCGGTCGTCGGCAATGCTCCGTTGATTAAGCACGTGCCTTTCCAGAGAGAGTTGGTGCCGGTGTCGGTCGTGCTCGGCAACACCTTGCACTACTTACTGCAGCTCGTCCTGCTGCTGATCGCGGTGATCGTCGTTCAAGGTGTCAATATTCAATGGCTTTGGCTGCCGCTGGTGCTGGTGCTCCAACTTGTGTTTGTGTGCGGGCTGTCGCTCATTACGGCGGCTCTCGACGTCTACTATCGGGACGTGGCATATGTGGTACAGGCGGTAAACTTGGTTTTGTTTTGGCTCTGTCCAATCTTCTATGGCTTCGAGGATGTGCCGGGCCAGTACGCCTGGCTATACGAGATCAACCCGGTGGCGGCCGTGGTGTTGATCATGCGCCGGATCTTTCTGGCTGGTGTTTCACCAGGCTTGACGATCCTGAAGCTGGCCGCGGTGTCGGTGCTGACTCTTTGGGCCGGCTATCGGTTTTTTGGGCGTATGGAAAAGGACTTTTCGGACTACCTCTGACCGAGACACCGGGCAGCCATGGTGATCATCGATCTCGATCAAGTCAGCAAGCGATACTTGCTGCACCAGAGAAGGCAATTGTTCTCGCAGCACGCCTGGAAGCAGATCCGGCGCGATGTCAAGTCTTTTTGGGCCCTTCGGGACGTCTCATTTCAACTCGAAGAGGGAGAAAGACTGGGGATCATAGGCGCCAACGGCGCGGGCAAAACAACTCTGCTGCGGTTGATCGCAGGCATTGCCCGTCCCACATCAGGAGCGATTCGGGTTCACGGTCGAGTGGGCGCTGTCCTCGGACTGGGAACCGGCATTCATCAGGACTTGACCGGCCGGGAAAACGTCCATCTGGTCGCCTCACTGATGGGATTGACCCGCCCCGAGGTTCGCAACAGGTTTGACGCGATCGTGGAATTTTCCGGGCTTTCGGTGTTTATTGACGAGGCGGTGCGGGCCTATTCGAGCGGCATGGTCAGTCGGCTGGGTCTGTCCGTCGCCATTCACTCCGACCCGGAGATCCTCGTTCTTGACGAGGTCTTCGCGGTAGGCGACGCCGCCTTTACCAAGAAATGCACGGCCAAGATGGAAGAGTTTACGAGATCGGGCAGGACCGTCATCTTTGTTTCGCACAGCCTGGAGACCGTGGTTTCGATGTGCAACCGGGTAATCTGGCTCGACCAGGGCATGGTTCGCAGGGACGGCCCTGCCGGTGAGATCACACAGGAATACGGGAAACTCGCCCTTGAGACAGCCGCACCTTCACCCCCCGAGTCGTCGACGGCCGATCTTGCGGTTCCTGAGCAACATCAACAATCTTGATCCGGCGTCCGTATACGATCGAGAGTGTCGGTAACCCGCAGGCCCTGGTTCTCCCTGCATACCCTGCTCCTTGATGCGATCTCCTACGAATCGCAGGTTGAACACCAACTCCCCTCCCTACAGGAGGACGGACCTCGAAGCTGATCTCGCAGGCTTCGACCTGCCCTTTAGAATTTGCCTCGGGACGCTGCCGCCGGCTCCCACTGTAGCGGCAAGGTTCCTCCCATCCTGCTTGCCGGCCAAGTAGATACGGTCCCGCGGGGATCCCTGACTAGCTACTTTTCGGCGCAAAATACGAGTAGCGCTCGGGGCGGGGACTGTCACTAATTTCGCGCCTTCAAAGAATCAACAACTTACGGGCGCATTCGGACGCGAAATTGGCTGACTGTACCCAGCCACCACGCAGTTTCTCATTTTTGCGCCGAAAAGTAGCTAGACTGGCCGCATCCAAAGTACTGGAACTATGGGCCCGTCTGGTCAACCGCAAGACAGGTCGCGGCAAACCGTAACGCACCGTGCACGAGGGGCGGCTTGGGTCACTATGTTGCGGGATCTGGTGGCAGTGAAATGTCCCCCGATGTCTCCCAGATACCTTCAAATCAAGGGGTTAAGGGCATTCCCTACCCCAGTTCGGTAATCTGCTCGATTGCCGGTTAGGCCTCCGACAGCGTAGAATAGAGATCACGAAGCTGGTCGGGGGGTGGGGTATTCTGTCCATACGGTCGCGCGGGTGATTTGTGTCGTCCAGTCTGCTACGGGTGACCGAGAAGTAGAAGTATGAGTAAAGGAAACCAACGCGAAAAGGGAGAAAGTGAATGAGTGCACGTAACTTCGATTTCGCGCTAGCCATTGGCGGTGCCGCGGGCCAGGGCATTGCCACCCCCGGCAGCATCCTGGCGCGGTTGTTTGTCCGCCGTGGTCTCCATCTTTACGCCTACAACGCTTACCAATCAATCATCCGAGGCGGACATATTTTTCTGACGATTCGGATCAGCGACCAATCGGTAGAAACCCACGGTGACAAGCTGGATCTGCTGTTGGCCCTCAATCAAGACACCATGACCCGACACCTGGGCTTACTGGGACCCGGGGCGCGCGCTATCTACAACAAAGACACGATCACACCCGGTGAGGCTGGCGAAGGCGTGCAGCTGTGCGGCCTGCCCATTGCCGAGCTGACGAACAACAACCGCAACAAGCTGGTCCAGAATACCGTAGCGCTGGGCGCCGTGATGTCGCTGTTTGGACTGGACTTCCAGATCCTGGAAGATGCCCTGACGCTGATGTTCCAACGTAAGGGACAGGCCGTCGTCGACGAAAATGTCAGCGTGGCCCGAGCCGGCTTTGACTACACCCAGGAAAAATTTGCCCCCTTCCCGGATGCGCTACCCCAAAACCCCAAACCCCTGGCCGTTTGGACGGGCAATGAGGCGCTCGCCATGGGGGGCGCCGCAGCCGGTGTCAAGTTTTATTGCGCTTATCCGATGAGCCCCTCCACGGGTGTCCTTCACTGGATGTCTCAGAATGCTCGCGATCTGGGTATCATGGTGCGGCAGGTCGAAGACGAAATCGCGGTTGCCAACATGGCTGTCGGCGCCGCCCACACCGGGTGCCGAACCATGTGTGCCACCTCGGGTGGGGGATTCGCTCTCATGACCGAGGCTATTGGCTCGGCCGCTATGATGGAAATCCCGGTGGTGTTTATCAACGTTCAGCGAGCCGGGCCTTCAACCGGCGTGCCCACAAAAACCGAGCAGGGAGACCTGTGGCAGATGCTGGGGGCCAGTCAGGGCGATTTCCAGCGTTTCATCGTCGCCCCCCTGGACGCGCTGGATGCCTTCAACTCGATTCCCGAGATCTTCAATCTTTGCGATAAGTGCCAGTGCCCGGGACTTGTGCTGTCCGATCTTCTGATTTCGGAAGGCACTTTCAGCTTCGATCCGGACGAGGTCGACATGCAGCCGAAGATCGACCGCGGCGAGCTGATTACAGAGCCTTCGAAGACCGACGGCTACAAGCGCTATCTGGACACCGAAAGCGGCGTCTCGCCGCGGGCCGTCCCGGGCCTCGAAGGCTACGTCCACGTGGTCGCCACCGACGAGCACGACGAAGACGGCATCCTCATCAGCGACGAATTCACGAACCCGCACAAGCGCCGCCAGGCGGTAGAGAAGCGGGCCCGCAAGCTGGAGGGCATCATCAACGAGATCGCGCCACCCGAACTCGAAGGCCCCGGCGATGCCGACGTCACCCTGATCGGCTTCGGGTCAACTTGTGGAGTGATCCGGGAGGCCGCCGAGCAGTTGCGGGATCAGGGCGTCAGCACGAACCATCTACAAATCAAATGGATCGTCCCCCTGCACAGCGAGGTCCTCAGCAAGGTGATCTCCAGTGCGAAGCGATCGATCATGGTGGAAAACAACCACTCCGGTCAGTTCTACCGTTACCTGCGCAGCGAGACTGGATTGTCGGTCGATGGGCACATCCGCAAATACGACGGTGAACCGTTCATGCCGCACCACATCGTCAGTTGCGTCCGCGAACAGCTTGCCGGCGAAACGACTCATTCCGTGCCCTATCAGGAGATTATGGTTTAAGGGAGACACTATGGCCACAGGTACCACCATTACCGAAGACAGAGAGCTCGTCAAGCTTAAGCCCAAGGACTACAAAGGTAAAGTCAATCCGGACTGGTGTGTCGGCTGCGGCGATTTCAGCGTCCTCTCAAGCCTTCAGAAAGTCTGTGCGGATATGGGCATCCTGCCCCACGAGATGATTGTGATTAGTGGCATCGGCTGCTCGTCGAACTTCCCGGGCTATTTCAATGCCTATGGTATGCACACCCTGCACGGCCGCATTCTGGCGGTGGCAACGGGCGTCAAAATGGCCAACCATGAGCTGACCGTCATCGGCGCCGGAGGGGACGGCGACGGCTATGGCATCGGCGGCAACCACTGGCTCCACACCGCCCGCCGCAACGTGGATATGACCTACCTGGTGATGAACAATCAGATCTACGGCCTGACGACCGGTCAGGTTTCACCGACAAGTTGTGAGGGCATGAAGACCAAGAGCACGCCGTTTGGCAGTGTGGAGGAGCCGGTCAACCCCATCACTTCCTCGATCATGCATGGCGCCACCTTCGTCGCCCGCGCTTACAGCGGCGATCCGAAACACATGCAACAGCTCATGCAACAAGCCATTGACCACAAAGGCTTCGCCATCATCGATATCTTCAGCCCCTGCGTGACCTTCAACCACGACAACGACTATGCCTTCTTCCGCCCGCGCGTCAAAAAACTGGAGGATGAAGACCACGACGCCAGCGACTGGAAAGCTGCCTGCGAAAAAGCCCTGCTTTGGGGCGACATCATCTATACCGGTCTCTTCTACCAGAAAAGGCGCCCAACACTGGACGAGCTCGAGCCCGTGCTCGAGGAAGGCGGCCCGATGGCCCGGCGGTCGGCCTTTGTCAGCAAAGAGCAGAGCGATAGAATCTTCAAGCGGATGATGTAACCCTCCGCGGGATCGATCCTCCGTCGGCAAAAGACTTCGCACAGCTTGGTTGGCCCTGGGCAGGCGGCGGCGCCCTTGCAAACCCGTCCAACTCGAATCTCTCCCCCCTTCTGCCCAAGACCCGCCCTTGCCAACCGGTCGCGAAAGGTCGGCCGAGCTCTGCTTCCATCCGCCGCCCTATTTCTACTTGCTTGGGGGCCCCTCCAAGCGGGCGAGACGAAAGCAACCCGGGGCCAGGCCGCAAGCCTTCCCGAAGCCTCCGGCGACGACTCCGCGTCCGGAGAAGCCGCGGGGAGCGCCAAGCGGACTCAACCGAGTGCCCCGGCCGAAAGCGCGGAACCACCACCCTCCCGTTCCCAGCGGCCCCCAGAAAAACCGGCCGCTCAGGCGCCCCAGGACGCGCGGCGAACCGAGTTGAACTTGCTGGGGCAACTCGATGCCGCCTCCGGTGAGAGCCGACGCAACGAAAACGTCCGCATTACGCTCATCGACAACGCTGTGCTCAAGGAACTTAATATCCGAATGGGAACCACCGCAACCGTTGTCGAGGAGTTTCGCGCCGAGCGAAACTATTTCGGCTCTGAATTTGGAGGCAAGCCCTCCTCACTCTTGCACCTGTCGGCAGCGGCTGCCCGGCGTTTCCACGGAAACTTGTACGCGGCTCACAACAACAGCATTTTCTCGGCTCGATCGTTCTTCCAGGTGGGTGATGTCCGGCCAGCCCGTGAAAACGACTACGGATTTACCGTCGGATTCCCCGTGTGGCCGGGAGCACAGCTGACCGTCAACGGAAGCCAGCAGAAGGTTCGCGGCAACGTCAATGGCAACGTCTTGGTCCCGCGAGCCGACGAGCGCACGCCCCTCACCCAAGACCCACTGACCGGCGAGCTTGTCGATCCAGCCACGCGTGAGTTCGTCGCTAGGATATTCGCGGCCTACCCTGCTGAGCCGCCTAACCGGCCCGATATAGACCCTCGAGCGTTGAATACCAACTCGCCACAGTCGATCGACAACAATCACCTTGGTGCACGTCTCGACCAGTCCTGGTCAAGCGGGGACCGCTTGGCGCTCGACTATCGGTTCACGGCGCAAAACGTGGAGGCCTTCCAGCTCGTCGGGGGACAGAATCCGGACACGACCACAAAAAGCCATGCCGCCCGCATCACCTGGAACCGCGCCTGGTCGCCGCGGACGACCACGGACTTCTCGGTTGGTTTCGACCGTCTTGGGTCGTTGCTGGTACCGGAAGAGACGTCCATTGGAACCGTGATCCTGCCGGGTTTCGCGCTCGACTGGCTGGGGCCGGGCTCGAGCATCCCGATCGACCGCGCCTGGAATAGTTTTCGCTATGCCGGGCAGGCGAAGTTCGTTCGAGGGCGCCACGAAGTGCGCGCCGGTGGGGAACTGCTTCGTCGCCAGGCGAACGGTTTCGAAAGCGCCGGCCACCGCGGCATCTTCGTCTTCGCCGATGACTTCGGCCACGACGCCATCACCAACCTCAGATTGGGCAAGCCCCGGCGCTACATCCTCGCGACGGGCCACATCTACCGAGGATTTCGAAACTGGGACATGCAGTACTACGTAGGCGACCAGTGGCGGACCACGGCGAACCTCACCTTGAACGCGGGGCTGCGCTACCAACCGGTCACTCCCGTCAGCGAGGTGAACCGGCTGACCGACATCCCCTACGAATGTGACTGCAATAACTGGGGCCCCCGATTCGGTTTCGCCTACCGGCCGGGCGGAAAGTGGGGCGTCCTGCGAGGCGCCTATGGGATCCAGTACGGGCAAATATTCCCCGTCACGTTCGGGCAGTCTCGCTTTAACCTGCCTTGGAACGTGCGACTCTCTCTCGACGCGCCCAGCCTGATCGATCCTCTTCAAGGGATCGGCTCGGAAACCCGCAGCACCGTCTTCCGCATGGACCCGGAACTGGTGGCGCCTTACTCTCATCAATACAACTTCAGTTGGGAATGGAGCCTGGTCAGAGACTGGAAGCTGGCGCTCGGCTACGTCGGCAGCCGCACGCTCCACTTGCTGAACATGTGGTACCTCAATCGCGCGAGGATTGTGCCCGGTGTTGCGCAGACTACCGAAACGATCAACGACCGCCGGCCCGACCCTCGCTTCTTCGACATCCGCCACGTCCAGAACAGCTCCCGCGCCTTCTACGATGCCGCTAAGATTACGCTGATGATCCCTCGCTGGCGAGGGCTTTCGAGCGAGGCCTCCTACTGGTTCAGCAAGGCCATCGACCTGGGAAGCGATTACACCGGTACAGCCTCGGGCCGCGACGCCAGGTGGGGCAGAAGCCAATCCGAGTTGGACAGTCACGCCGAGATGAGAGGGCTGAGCTGGTTCGATCAGCCTCATGCCTTTTTGTGGAGCGTCAATTACGAGCTGCCTCGTTTCGCCTCCCGGGAGCGATGGCTGCGGCAGGCGTTCGGAGCATGGCGGCTTTCGACCGTCTTGGCGTTGAAGTCAGGCACTCCTTTTACCGTTATTTCAGGATCCGATGGACCCGGCTTCGGAAACGTCGACGGAGCCGCCGGGGACCGCCCGCACCTGGTCGATCCTTCCATACTCGGCCGCACGATCGACAACCCGGATACCTCCCGGCAGCGACTGCCCGCATCCGCCTTTGCCTATATCGAACCCACCGAGCGAGCCGGCAACCTAGGCCGCAACACGTTCCGCAAAGACGGCGTCTGGAACGTCAACGCGGGTTTGTCTCGTCGCTGGGCGTTGGGCGGGGAAAAGTCGCTCGTTCTGCGAGCCGAGTCGATCAATCTGTTTAACTCGCCGCAGTTCGCCGAGCCGGGCCGCGAGCTGACATCGCCCAACTTCGGCCAGATCACAAATACCCTGAACGACGGTCGGACTTTTCGGTTTTTGCTGCGGCTCAGTTTTTGAGCTGTCAGGGCTAACGAGTGCTCGAGCTGGTTTTGCTCAAGAAGCCCCGGGGTGATGAAAAGTTCGCGGAGTTTCTCGTCGTCCGGGCTAGCGCTCGAGGAACTCCTCTTGAGACAATGGCGAGGACACTCTAGTCACTCAACACAACACGGGAGGAACGATGAACTGCGAAGGATTACCCAGCCATTCCGATCTAAAAGCCGCTCTCGCTGCCGCTGTCGGCAGTCCACCAAGTGGAAACGGGGGCTTTAACCTGCACATGTGGGCCACGATCGTCGACCGGGACGGGATCGTTTGTGCGGTTGCCTTCAGCGGGAATGATAGGGGCTACCAGTGGCCAGGAAGCCGCGTGATTTCCGCACAAAAGGCCAATACGGCCAATGCCTTCAGTTTGCCCGGCTTGGCTCTCTCTACCGCCAATCTATGGGCCGCGACGCAACCGGGAGCAAGTCTCTTCGGCCTGCAACACAGCAATCCGGTTGACACTGAAGTTGCCTACGGGGGCAGCTCCGAACATTATGGACAGGACAACGACCCGATGGGCGGGAAGAAAATCGGCGGGGTGAATGTTTTCGGCGGCGGACTGGCGCTGTATAACGGCGACGGCGCACTCCTGGGAGCCATAGGCGTCAGCGGTGACAGCTCGTGTGCCGACCACAACATCGCCTGGCGGACCCGCAACAATCTTGGCCTCGATCATGTCTCTGGGGGTATAAGCGGCGACGCGGCGAGGCCTGACAACATCGTCTTCGACCTCGCTGACGATGCCGGGGGTAATCCCGAGTCCGCGGGCGGATTTGGTCATCCGCACTCTATCCCCGCGAATGCGGCCGACGAAAGCGCGATCGCCGGGTCCCTGCCGGCGATACCGTAATTGTGTAAGAACACAGAGACACGTCGATGGTCGCTCGGCGGGCCGTGCCGGCCCGCGAACCCACTTAACTGGAGGCGTGGAGCGTTCGCGCCTACAGCCATGCTGATTCTCGCCGCGATCTCTCGTCCACACGGCGGACGACGAGACCGCTTTTCTCACCAGCTGGCGAGGCGAAGTGCGTGAGAGGCCCGTCCGTACAAGGCGCGCGCCGCTCGGCGAGCGGAGGCGTACTTTGGCGGGTGCAGCCTGGCCCACTCGTATCTTGGTGCTACCGAAGTAGCCAGTGACTTCCGTTCAGCGTCCGACCGGGAAAGTACGTTGAGCACGGCGAGCAAGCGCAACGACGTAATGGCGGGCCTATCGGGTGCTTCGACCGTCAGCTGGGTAAATGCGGGCTAGCGCAGCCAGACCCTCCCTCGCATCCCTCTGTAGACCATCCCGATCCCCAAGACGATCAGCAACAACGGCCACATGCGCCACACGTCGGAGCGGACAATCCCGAAATTGGCGAGTTGCTGCCCAATTCCCGCAAAAAGCGCCACGAGGCCGAACGACGCACCCCAACCGCGCCGGCGGGGTCCCGTGAGTCGATGGAAACCGATGGCGACGAGAATCAAAGGCCAGTAGAGCTTAAGATCCGCGAGATGAAAAGACAGCAAATCGAGTTTAGAAAGTTGAAGCCAAATCCCAGCCACAAGAACGGCCACGCCCAAACCACGTCCTCGGCGCGCGGGGTCCAAGACCCGATGGATCCCGAAAGCGACGAGCAGCAAAGGCCAATACCTTTCCAGTCCCCCTAGTGGGTAGACGGCGAGGTTGTTGAGGACGAGCAAGACTCCCAGCCCGGCGATCAGCAAGCCCGGCAAAACTCGGGCCGTAATGCGGCGACGGATTTGAAACATGGGTACGATGCTCTCAAGCCGGCAAGGGTCGGGTCCTCGACATCATATCAACCAAGTCAGTGCGCTCGAACGTCGGGGGCAGTGCTACGGCGGTGGGTGTGACAATCAGTGCCTGCGTAGCTGCCGGTCCCGCGCAGGCCCATTCCGCCACGGTATAACGAGCAGACGGCTCTGGGAGCCGCCGAACTGATCGGCAACGGCGTCGGGTGGACCCATGCCCACGATTTGTGCCCGCGAACGCACGCCGCGGGCGTCCCGGCTTCACAGATAGAAAAGACTCAGACGGGGAAGCCCGGCCGCTTGCAAACATTCTCTTTCCAGGTATTGCCTTTCCAGTCGCGCCAATTGTTCGGCTGTCATTTTGTGGCGATGGGGGGCCAGCTGGCGATCCATTTCTCGCCGCGCCGACAGCATCGCCTCCTCGGAAGCCTCTTGCAGAGCAACGGCGATCAGCTTTCCTTCCAACACAGCCAACCGTTGTTCGACCGCTTCCGTGTCGGACAACTCTTCGTCCGAGGCGGCGGCTAATTGTTCGAGCGCCTGCGACGTGCGCTGGTAGGGTTCCGAGTTTTCAGCCTGCCTTTCAGCTTGCGCTTGCCCGATTAAGCCGGCATTGCGGAGGAAGTAGTCGCGCAATTGTTGATGAGGGAACGACGGTTCGACTTCCCTAGATCCCGCCCCGCCGCCTTCCTCGGAAAGCCGGCGAGCAGCGTCCAAAACCTCTTGGGTGCAATACGCCAGCGAGTTGACGGCCCGTACCCGGCGCTTGCGAGCGCGCCACTTCTCGAAGGCGCGATCGATACCCTTGAGAACCGCCGCCAGTGGGACTCCAGCATCTTTCCAGGTTTCGATCAGGGCCCAATCCAGGGGCGACAGCAGGAACGTTGCCGTGCCGCGGGCGCGCTGAAAGTGCTCTTCGATTTCCGTGAAGTAGTTGAAATAGTTCACCAAACGAATCTTGCCAATGATAACAAGGAATTCACTGGTTCACTTCCGCCGTTCGTGAAGCATGACCACCCGGGGTGCGCGCTTCAACGAAGCAACTCTTGAAGCGGTACGGTGGACGTGGTCAAACCTTGGAACTTCCCCTTCTTGAACATTACGTTGATCACAGCGAAGCCAGCGCAACGAAGTACTGGCGGGCCTATCGCGCGCTTCGGCCGTCAGCTGGTGAGAAAAGCGGTCTAGGATCGCGCCGGATACTTGGCCTGTCACTAGCGTTCCAGGCTCAGTCCCTTGCTCTCGCACACCCTTGCCATGCCCGATTCGGAGCCGCGAACGCCAGTGAGTGGCCATGGCGTACGGCCAAGCCCGTGCCCCACCCAAAGGGATGAACGCGGGTGGGTTTAACGGAAGCCGCCTGGGTGCATCGTGTTGGACAACCGCCCCAAAAAAGCCGCAGGTCTGGGCAAAAACGACCGCCCAGCCCTACGGGAGGGCTGGCCCGAACTACTCCCAGAAATCGACGATGGCGCGGTTGACTTCGGCGGCGGCCTCCATCTGCACCATGTGGCCGCTTCCCGAAATGATCTGGATTTTGACGTTGGCAGGAAGTCCCTCTGCGTGGGAGGCGGGTAGGATTCGGTCTTCCGAGCCCCAAATGACTTGAACCGGTATCGACAACTCACCCAGCCGATCACCGAGCACTGCTGCCTGCTTGCCCTGGGGAAAAAACTGATCGGCGATCGCGCGTAGGGCTGAGTCCACGCCGTCGAGGCGCTTGTATTTGAGAATGTCATCGATGAGCTGCCGCCCCACGAGCCCCGAATCGGCGAACAGCTTTTCGAGGTGGGGCTTGATGTCCCTGCGGCGGCCGGCAGTGATAAAGCCTTCGATATAGTTGCCGTCGATCTCCGCACCCAGTCCGGCGGAGGCGATCAGGGTGAGCGAGAGCGCCCGCTCCGGGTGGGCCAGCGCAAAGTCCAGCGCAACGGCGCCGCCCATCGAGTGGCCGGCCAAATGCGCCTTCTCCACGCCGACGGCGTCCATGAATCCTCGGAGGGATTTCGTGAACTCGCCCAGGGTTCCCTCGCCGACGTGCTTAGACGAACCGCCATGTCCGGGCAAGTCGAGGGCATAGACAGCGCGATTTCCGGCGAGGGCCTCGTGATTGAACAGCCAGTTGTTGAGGTCGCCGCCGAAACCGTGAATCAGAATCGCCGGATCGCCGCCCTCGCCCCGCCGCAGATAGCGCAGAGTTCGGCCCTCGACGTCGACAGTCTCAGGCGCCGGGCCGGCCGTTTCCTCGGCGGCTTCGGGGGGCACGAAACTGGCCTGAAACTCGGAAACAAAAGTCTCGACCTCCGCGGCGGGAACCTGGGCGTCGGCGATGACCCCCAGCAGCCCCGCCACGGGCACCGTCTCGCCCACCTGCGCCACCCGCCGCAAGACGCCCGATTCGGTAACCTCGAGACCGCCGGCGATTTTTTCCGTTTCTATTTCCACGACCTCAAGGCCGGGGCTTACCCCCGCCCCTTCCTCGACGAGCCAAGCGGCAACCTTGCCCTCGGTCATCGAAAGCCCCCATTTGGGCATGGTCACTTTATGGATCGGCGAAGCGCTCATGCCTTGTACGCCATGACCTCGCGAACCGCGGTGGCGACTCTGCCGGAATCGGGAATGTAGCGGTCCTCGAGAACCGGGCTGAACGGCACCGGGGTGTGCGGAGGAGTCACCATCTTGATCGGCGCCTTGAGATCGCCGAACGCATGCTGGGCGACTAGGGCGGAGATGTCGGTGGCCATATTGCAGCGCGGCGACGCCTCGTCCACCACGAGCAGGCGGCCCGTTTTCTCGACGCTTTCGAGGACCGTCTCCTCATCGAGCGGCGAAGTGGTTCGCAGGTCGATGATTTCGCACTCGATGCCGTCGTTGGCCAACTCATCCGCGGCTTCCGAGGCCATATGCACCATCCGTCCCAACGCCACGACCGTGACGTCATCGCCCTCGCGCACGTAATTGGCTTCTCCGAAAGGCAAGGTATAGGACTCTTCCGGCACGTCCCCCTCGGTTTGATATAGCGCCTTGTGCTCGCAAAAGATGACCGGGTCATCGTCGCGGATTGCTTGGATCAGCAAGCCCTTCGCGTCGTACGGTGTCGAGGGGACTACGCATTTCAGCCCCGGGATGTGGGTGAAGATGGGGTAGAGACACTGCGAGTGCTGCGCCGCGGCGCGAAGGCCGGCCCCGAACATGGTGCGGATGACCACCGGGGTGACCGCCCTGCCGCCGAACATATAGCGGAACTTCGCGGCCTGGTTGAAAATCTGGTCGAAACAAACACCCATAAAATCGATGAACATCAGCTCCGCTACCGGACGCAACCCGGCCGTGGCCGCGCCGATGGCCGCGCCGACAAACGCCGATTCACTGATCGGCGTGTCCATTACACGATCACCAAACTTGCTCCACAACCCCTTGGTGATTCCGAGCGGACCGCCCCAGGCGTCCATCTCGCCATCAGTGCCACTGCCGCCGGCAACGTCTTCTCCCATCAAAATGACCGACTCGTCGCGCTCCATCTCCTGGGCCAGAGCTTCTCTTATAGCTTGTTGAAAAGTGATTTTCCTAGCCATCGAATGCTTCCCTCCCGTAGTTATTCAAAAGGGGGATCGCGGTCGATACACGCGCCCCATCAACATCCGTTCCCCGAGCCGCCTGAACTTAGCTCGTGGGCGGTCTGCCCAACGGCTTCCAGGCTAAGCCGGTGCGACTGGCCTTCAGTACTCCGAATACACGTCCGTCTCCAGATCCTCAACGCCCGGCTCGGCCGCGGCCTTTGCTTTCGCGACGGCATCTTCGATGAGAGCCTTCACCTCTTCGTCGATCTTCGCCAGATCCTCAGGAGTCACCAATGAGGAGGAGGTGAGAGAGCGAGCCAAGTTCTCAATGCAGTCCCGGTTCTCGCGGAGATTCTTGACCTCATCGGGACCGCGGTAGGTTTGGGCGTCGCCTTCGAAGTGGCCGAAGTAGCGATTGACTTTGCATTCGATCAAAGTGGGGCCGCCTCCCTCGCGGGCGCGGCCAATCGCCTCTTCCGCGGCGTCGTAGACGGCGCAGAAGTCGTGTCCGTCAACGGTCACTCCCGGCATGTCGAACCCTTTTGCCCTTTCGGCGATGTCGGTGCCGGCTACCGAGTATTTGCTCGACGTGGCCTCGGCGTAGCCGTTGTTCTCAACAACGAAAACACAGGGCAGTTGCCATATCGAAGCCAGGTTGAGGCTTTCGAGCGTTGTACCCTGATTCGATCCCCCGTCCCCCACGAACACCACGGCGACGCCCTTGGTACCAAGCTTTTTGGCGGCCAACGCCGCGCCGCACGCCAGGGGCGGGCCGCCGCCGACGATACCATTGGCTCCCATCATGCCCACTTCCAGGTTGGCGATATGCATGGACCCGCCCTTGCCCGCGCATAGGCCATTCTTCTTACCGTAAATCTCAGCCATCATCCCGTGGACGTCACAACCTTTCGCGATGCAATGGCCGTGACCCCGATGCGTGCTGGCGATCTTGTCGTTCTCGTCGAGGTGCAGGCACACACCGACGGCGATGGCCTCCTCACCAGCATAGAGATGCACGAACCCGGGAATGTCTCCCGTCGCGAACTCGACGTGAATCCGCTCCTCGAATTCGCGGATGGTTCTCATCTCGCGATAGGCTTTGAGTAACTGTTCTTTCGTGATTTCCATGCGCTCTCTCTCGATCTGGCTGGTGAGTTACACCTGGTCGGCGAGACGTTTGCCGCCGATTCACTCAGCACGGGCGGGTCGGCTTGCTCTGCCCTTGAATTCTATCTTCCGCGGGTAGGGGTCCGCAACGGTCTGACTCTCAGTTGTTTCGCGGCCGTTTTAGGACGGTTTGCCGGTTTGTGTCGCGGCGCAAGGGATTGTCACGGTCGCCTTCAGCGTAGGGGCACGGCATGCCGTGCCCGAAGTCATCGTTGCCCTCCAGCTGAAAAGTACATCCCGCCGCGACATGTCGTCCTGGACAAGCAGGATCGCTTGTCCCCACTTGAGTCGTCACAAGCCGCGGCAGTAGGGACCGGCGACCCCGCCGGTCCAGGGGGCCGACATCTCGTCCGCGGGGAGCCGCCTGGCCGCCACCATCCGTGTCCCTAGCCCGCATTTCTCGCCAACTGACGGCCGAAGCACGCGATAGTCCCGCCATTACTGCGTTGCGCTCGCTCGCCGTGCTCAACGTAGGGTTCAAGAATGTAGGGGCACGGCATGCCGTGCCCGAAGTTGCTGAGCGGCGCACGCCTTGTAACTGACGGGCCTCTCACACACTTCGCCTCGCCACGTGGGAGATAAACGGGCTAGGCCCTCTCGACTACAGCGGAAACCTTCCCAACCTGCGGCTACGGTTGTTGCGGTTGCGATTGGGGTCCGGTCCGCCTTCGATGTTGACGTCGCCTGCGCGGGGCATCACATTCTCGAAGGTGACCTCTTCCTCGGTGAAGAACAGGTCGCGATCGAGGACCATATCGAGTTGGGTGCCCTTCTCGAGAATCGCCTCGGGCCCGCGGGAGGCCAGCACGCCGATCAGCCCGGCAGCCGCGCCCGCCGCTGCTCCGACGCCCACGCCCAAGCCGGCCCTGCCGCTGGCGGCGCCGGCGATCACTCCGATGGACGCTCCCGCCGCAGTCGCTTCGCCCACCGACCTTGCGTCGCCCCCTTTGTTGCTTTCACTAGTCACTCGGCCTTCTTTCTGATCGAAATCTTCCGGCGAGCGGCCGTCGAGCGCGCCTACCCTGCCCACCAAGTCGCGTATGGTGCCGTTCGGCAGGATCAACTGTTCGAAGCGGAGAAACAGATCTCCGCGGCCCTTCACGCGGCCGGGCCGCTTGACGCTGGTCACCGTCCCCGAGACGTATGTACCTGGCGGGATGACAATCCGTCCGTCGACCGGCACTGGGTATACGGACTTGAGATAGACACGGTCGCCCGGGGAGGCATGCTTGGTGCTGATGCTGTTGATGAGAACCAATGGAACTCGGGTCCCCCGGGGGATCGTGATGCCGGGGCCCGCGGGTTGCTCCCTAGTCTTAAGACCGTCCGACAGCACAAGGTTTGGTTCATTGGGGTCGTCGGCGGTCTGTTGCGCGGGCAGCGGCGCCGTGAACAAGGCTAGCGCCAATCCGCTGATGAGAATTGCTTTTTTCATGAGAATCACTCTCTGCTCATTCTAGCGCCGTTTCTGACCAGAGGATGATGCAGCCGGCGCCGTGACCGGCTGTAAGAACCGGGGCCGCACCAAAGCGTTGCCGGCCAAGCTCTGTTCAGACGACCTATTGGGGCGCGAAGTGGACTGTCCCGGATTCCTTTCCAGCCCTCCGCGGCCCGGGCTGCCGCGCTTTTGCCCCTGCTCTATATAAACGCGTTCGGGGGATTCTCGTTGCGCGGGTTTGTTCTTTTTATTTCATGTCATGGATCCACGGCGATGGTTAGCCCCGGCTGGCTTAGGGCCTCGTCGACCTCGATCATCACTTCCACCTCGCCGGGCGGAGTGTCGTCGGGCAGACGCACATTGATTTCATAGAGACCCGCGAATCCCGGGGCTTGCCCGACATAGAGCATCCGGTCGTCGGCAACCGCCTGGCCGCCGACCCACATCCGAGAGAGCCCGAGGATCCCGGCCCTAGAATTTGGCAGCTCGCCTTCGAGGACGGGCGGAAGCGTCTGCCCCAGACCCGTGGCCCACAGGACCACTACCTTGCCGGGGTGAGTCGGTGTTGCGCCCTCGGGACGTCCCCGTCCCACGAGACCGAAATCCTGGTGAACCGCCGCGGCTTGGAGTCGGCCGTCGGGCAAGGGTAGCGGCCAGGAAAACAGTCCTGGGGAAAGCTCGCTGATCTTGACCATTTCCGGTTCGCTCCGCAGGCTCTCTCTGCTGATCTCTAACGGCAGCTCACCCGGAAGAATGGCCGAGGGCGCCTGGGCGTTGATCTGATTCGGAGAAACGAAGTATAGGGGAGCCAAGACACCTCCAATCTTAACGCTGACCCCGTCCAAAGTGAGCGGCAGCCTGCCTCCCACCAGGTCGGCGCTGCTGACCTGCCGGGTACGAAGGGCAAGATCCTCGCCGAAAATGGAGATGATCGCGTTCGGGGAGATGAAATTATCGGGAGCGGGCGTGAAACTCGCCGCGTTGACAACGCCGCCGATGTAGATGGATGGGGCGTACCGACGCCCTTTTTCGGCGCCGAGCACCGTCGACGCCGCGGCTAGCCAGACAGCCAACCGGAGGACCCAGGGAGTCATCAGCTGGTGCTGACGCCCATTCTAGCACACCACTCGCCATCAGCACGCTCGGCCGGCTACGTCGAAAGTGAGCCGCCGATTCTCGCCTGTCGATGCCTGACGGTCGAAGCACGTGATAGGCCTGCCATTACTTCGTTGCGCTTGCTCACCGTGCTCAACGTAGCAGCCTGTGGTAGAAGTGAAGGTCGCGAAAAATCGGGTACAGCCAGCCAATTCGCTTCAGGCTAAGTGCCTTTTTTCTAGGGCCATGGTGGGGCGAATTGGTGGCAGTCCCCATTTTTCGCTCCTGAACGACTTTTGCCACGGGCTTCTTACGCACTTCGCCTCGCCAGGTGGTGAGAAAAGCGGGCTAGGGTGAACGATGCGGGCGTACTTGAACCCTACGTTGAGCACGGCGAGCAAGCTTCCCCGCCAGGATTCCCGTCTTGGCCGTCTGCAAGCTGGATCCGCGTGCAGTGCTTTCACACCAAGTAAGGCAGCTCGATCAGAATCTCGTCCTGTTTAGCGAAGGGCGCTCCGCAGTGGGGACAGAACTGGAAGGGATATCTGCTGGGTTGTTCGTACTCTCCGCCGCACTCGCCGCACTGAATCTCGTCGTTGCCGTAACGCTCATGCTCGATGATCTTGCGAGACTCGTCTATGCGTGCGTCACGTCCATTGATCGAGAGCGAACACCAAGGGCAAAAATGGTAGGCCTCGAAATCGTCCTCCGGGTAGGGAAGCAGGCAGCGAGTACAAAAGCGCGTATCTGCAACGGTGCGGTGCAGGTGGTCGAGCATTTCCGCCCGCAGCCGCAGCAGCGCCCATCGAATATTCGCCCGGGTGTCTTCGTTCACCAGCGGTCTCCCCTGTACCTATACGCCATATCGGCCGACCTTTGGAATGGGTCGGAACCCGTCGCCCCCCCTTTCAGAATAGCGAGCGCGTCAAGCGTATCCGTTGCCGGTAGGGACCCACGCCTTGCGACGAAGGTTGCTACTTACAGGCGCTCTGCCGACGCCTCTCGCTGCTGGTGGCGTGTCTGCCGGCCCGGAGATCGGCGCAATTACCGGCCCCGGAGTCCTTTGGTGAGTCTGATCCGAGGGCCGTCGGCCCCCCCGCCACGTCGCCCCGCCGGCAAGCATGCATACGCTTGAAGCACCGGCCGCCTGAGAACCAACGGCGAGGATTTTCAAAGCAGAAGAGCAGCTAGCCCGCTTTTCTCGCCAGCGTTCGGACGACCGGCGTTGAACGCACTTTATTGTAGGGACGGACCGCCGTGTCGCCCATTTGTGGGATTCACACTCCGTCCCATTCGATCACGCAACCCAACCCGCGAGAGCCCCCTCTCTGGGCAGACGCGGCGGCCTGCCGCTACAGTTTTGTCGTGAGAAATACGGGCTACATGTCACGAAGCCTAAGTGTCTCATTAGAAGTAGCTTAGACCCATTGGCGCCAAGGCCGCCTTGGATTGGCAAGGTACAATGTAGTTGCAGCACACGCGAAGCATTCGGGGCCCCTTCGAACACGGTCCGTCGGAAGCCACGAACCAACGAGGCAACAAAATTACCAAACGAACCCAATTTCGTGGAACCAAAAGGAAATCAATGGTTTACGGTTGGTTTCGAGTACGGTGGGGCGGTCGGATCCGTAAAATCCGACGGATCGGACCAGCCGGGTACAAGAGTAGCTTTGCCGCGGGGCGGCAGACCCCGAGGAGCAACAGGGCGGCAGAGTTTGTAGCGCGGACCTGGCGCTGTTCCAGCGTCCGCGTCCGTGCGCAGTTACCGAGAAACAGCATTACCAAACAAAGCCAATTCCTTATAACTCATTTTATTCCAGTAACTTACAGAAAGTTTGGCGGGCTGATCGCGTGCTTCGACCGTCAGCTGGTGAGAAATGCGGGCTAGGCTCTGGTACATTGAAAGGCGCTGAAGACGCGGCGGTCAGGCCGCCGCTGTTGCAGGCGCGGGCGGCGAATGCTCCGTGGCGCGGGCGCGGGTATTACGACGATTCAATGGCCCCGGAGCTCTTGCCGGTCCGTATGGCGGGCGCGGGCCTTCCTATCGGTGCGAGCGCCACGCCTTGCCTAAGCCGATCCCCCGCGCCTGGATTAGCAGAGCTGTTACTCGAATGCCGCGGTTTGAGCGGTTAAGACACTGATGGCCAACCAGGAACATCTCGATATCCTCAAGCTCGGCGTCGACGTCTGGAATGGGTGGCGGCAGGAGAACCCAAGCGCATCGCCCGATCTTGCCGCGGCCGATTTAAGCAATACGGACCTCGCCGTGGCGAATCTATCCGGCGCGAACTTGGCCAAGGCGAATCTGGTGATGGCGAATCTCAACGCGGCCGACTTGCGCGGCGCCGACCTCAGCGGGGCTAACCTCGTGGGTGCGCGTCTGGTCGGTGTCGACTTGGTCGGTGCGAACCTCAGCGCGGCCGACCTGCGCACCGCCGAGGATCTGACGCAAGAGCAGATCAACGAAACCAAGGGCACCGCCGACACAAGCCTGCCCGAGGGCTTCGAGCGGCCCAAAGACTGGGGACCGGAAACGGAGCGCGACTCGTGAGTGCGATGGATTAACCCGGCGCGCCGGCGCCCTACATTTCCAGCGTCGCCGCCATGAGCGTCCCCTTGGCGGTGCTGTTGAGCGGGTCTTCCGCCAGCTTCACCTCGGAGATTTCAAAAGGCAGCGAAACTTTCTTAAGAGCCGCTTTCAGTTCCCTTTGGAAACCGCCGGCCAGGGCGCTACCGCCGCTGACGACAACCGGAATCGCCTCGTCGAATTTGGGTAGCTTCTTCGTACGGGAAACCTCTTGCCCCAGGCGTTCGGTGAATCCGCGGATCATGTCCCCGTAGTAAACCGACAATGCCTGGTCGAGACTGTTTTGCGAAAGGCCGTTGAGCGAAAAGCCGCTTTCCTTGTGCAAGCGAACCGTGGTCGTCGTCTCGTTGCTTACCGACGCAGCGCTGCGGTCGATGTAGTCGCCGGCGCGGACGGTGCAGAACGACAAGGCGGACATGCCCAGATAGGCGATACAGACATTACACATGCCTCCGCCGAAGCTAACCCCGATTCCGGTAAAGCTGTCGTCCTCCAGTTCGGCATAGACCACCGCCAGGCCTTCGTTGAGACTCATGACTTTGTAGCCTAGTTCTTCGAGCATCTGCTTGACCGTGTCTTGATGGAAAGTCAGATCGCTTTCGCGACGAGGCGGAGCGCCCGGCACGCTAAAGCAGATCTTCTCTCCCGACTGGGCTTTGCCGCACATTTTGGTCAGCACTTCCTCCGTCATCTCGAGACTCTTCGGTTCGTTGGGATTGAGCAAGCCGCTATACATCGGGCGCCGTGTCTGGCCGTCAATCATGTTCGAGAACTGGTCGGCGCCCCGACCGAAGGCGTAGCAGATCGCCCCCTCCACGCGATGCGGAATCCCCTTCTGTTCCATCGCCTTGACGGTGATGCGCGAGTAAGGGATCTCGACGAAAGCGTTGAGTTCCTGCTCGTACTGATAACCTTTCTCCCCATGACGGGCCACAACGATGCGGCTCGTGCCAAGGTCGAGGCCTTTGACATTCTTCTTACTCATGTGATTTCTCCTCCTTGCTCGGGCCCGTGCTGTGCCCGATTGTTGTTCGCCGATGCAAAACTTCGCGCTGAGCGGTCCGTATCGTGGTCCGCCCAAGTCAACGCCGGCGTCGTTTTTTTTACTTCCCGGACCAGGGCCAGAAAGCGCCTTCCCTGTTGTTCGCGGTACCGCTTCACCGAGAGTTGGCGAAGAGCCGCCTCGCGACGGCAAAGCGAGCGCGAACGGCGCACTCCCGGCCATACCTGACCGCCGAGTTCGTCGACGAACGGCGAGTCGTAGGTGAACCCCCACTCCGCTACGCTAGCCAGGACGGCTTGGTAGTTATCGGGAAGTCCGACTTTCTGGAAAGGAAATCGGCCCCGCCAGTCCATGTGGTAGCCGATGAGCATCTTGTTGGGGTTGACCGAAATCATCTCGTGCGTCACACAGTTGGACTCCAAGATGCCGAACTTTTCTCGCAACATTTCTGTCAGCAGACGGGCGCTCGAGAACTGGGCTGGGGTGACTCCCTCTTCGACGGGAACGTCCGGACCGATTGCGGCCGGCCTGGTCTCAAACGATATGCCGATAAAACTCTGGTTCAGGTTGATATAGAGCTCTCCACTCTCGGCCCAAAGCGAATAGCCCGCATGATAGGCATATTCGGTCTCCGGAACGATGCGGTAAACCCGGCCGAAGCGGTCGATCAGAAAATGATAAAGCTGTTCTCGGCGGATGTAGTTCACCAGCTTTCGCCCTTCATAGCGAATCAACTGGTTGTTCGTCCTCTCGAGCGTCGGCAGTTCACTTTCCGTCGTGTGGAAGACCAGCCCCATGGGACGATCGCGACGGTCGATCTCCCGGACTTCCGCCCCCGGGCCGCGCGAATACACCGCATAGGAGCGCGGACCCGTGTGGGTCAGCCACTCGTTCGAAACACGCAGCCCATTGCTATAAAGCTCCGCTTGGCCCAGTGTTTCAACCAGCCAAACGTCCAATTTCTCTTCCGGTTTCGCCAAAAGCTTCTCAGCGGGTTGCCCACCACCCGAGGGCTTCTCTTGCCCCGCCCGAGAACCGAGGCCCATCACCTGGGTAAGCATGACCAGCAGACACGCCGACCCCAGTGCCAACTTCCAACCGGTGGACGGTGTACGCCAGAGCCACAGCGCGAATAGGGAAATTCCGTCAGGCCCTATTCCCAACGACCCCCTCGCCACCAAAGAGGCTCGACATAAAGCGTGAAGCGCAACCAACCGGCGGCCCCAGCTCCCAAACACGTTCGGACGGCCATTCAAAGGGTCCTCCCTGATGGCCTGAGAAGCGCGAAGCACGAAGCGCAGACGCCCCTGAGAATCCGGGATCCGAGCGCCATAGTCCTCGATCAATTTGCGCGCTTCCGCGTTGGGAAATTACACCATCGTGCTCTGCCGAAAGCCTGTGCGGCTCGGGGCGCCGAACGGTAGTAGTACCAGTACCCTTAACGAGTATAAACGTTTCCCCGGCGGGGTCCATCAGAGCTTTCACGCAAATTGCAGGCGTCATAAGGTGTAGGGTGCGCCTCAGGAGAAGCTCTGGAGAGTGGAGTGGCCCCCAAAACTGAGACAAACGGTTAAGACTCAAAATCCATTGAAGGGAGAATTGAGTCATGGGATTGTCTCGTAGGCAGTTCACCAAGGAGTTCAAGCCGGCCGCCGGACGGCGGCTGGAGCAAGGGGTCTCGATCGCCGAAGTGGCGCGGGCGTTGGAGGTGAACCCCAACGTGCTGCACCGCTGGCGCCAGGAGTTCCGGCGAGGGCCGGGGAATGCGTTCTCGGGCCATGGGAAGCCGCGCTGGTCGGAAGGCCGCATCGCCGAGTTGGAGCGCAAGATCGGCCAACAAACCCTAGAGATCGATTTTTTGAAGGGGTGCTTGCAGCGCATCGAGGAGCAGCGGACGCTGCAGGCATGGAGTGGAAATCCGCGGTCTATTGGAAGGTCCAAGAAGAAGTGAAAGCCCGGCGGGGACTGACGATCGAGCGGATGGTGAAGCTCGGCCGGGTCAGCCGGTCCGGCTTCTACCGCTTCGCCGAGGACAGACCGCCGGCGCCGAATCGCGACCTGGACCTGCGCGACTCCCTCCAGCGTATCGCCCTCGAGTGGCCCAGCTACGCCCGGCGTGGAGATCGGTCTTCTCGGACCAGCGCCGCAGGAAATCGACGATCTGGTCGCGCACGTCGGGCGGCGTCCATGTTGTGGTCAGAGTGCCCCAAGGCTTTTTTAACGCCATGTGCTCGGCCATCAACTCGGCCAGAACCTCATCCTTGGTCTGGATCTTCTTCTCCAGTTGCTCGATGCGTTCCTGTTCGGGCCGGCGACTGCCGCGGTTGTTGGTCTGGAAGGCGGCGGTGTTTTCAAAGAACTCTTTCTGCCGGCGGTAGAACACCGTCGGCTGCAGCCCCAGCTCGTCGCAGAGCTTCGAGACCGGCTCCTTGTCCACCAGATGCCGTCTCAAAACCGAGTGGACCCCAAAAATGAGACAACGGGCTAAGCATCTTTTTACAGGGAACGGAGAGAGGTGCTAGGGCGTTGTCGACAGGGAAGTTTTCAGCGGAGTTCAAGTTGCGGGCGGTACGGCAGGTCGAGGCGGGGGCCTCGACAGCCGCGGTCGCTCGGCACCATGAAATCCATCCCACGCTGTTGAGGAAGTGGGGTAAACAGCTGCGACAGGACCCTGAACGAGCGTTCCGCGGCAACAGGAACGGCCGGGACGAAGAAGCTCGCAGTGGAGAGCTGGAGCGGATGGTCGGCCGGCTGACGATGGAGCATGAGCTGTTAAAAAAGGCCTTGGCGCGGCTCGAGGAACAACGCCCGCCGAGCGTCGCGCCTACAAGCAGAAGATGATCGCGTTGATCGAGCAGGAACCCACCACCGCGCTGTCGTGGGCGGCGATGGGCCATGTCTTGGACGTGAATCGCGCCGCCTACTGGCGGGCGCGCGAGCAGAGGACGAGCCGCGACGAGGTCGAGTTGCGCGATGCCATCCAGCGCATCGCCTTGGAGATGCCCGGCTACGGCTCGCGGCGCATCACCGCCGAGCTACGCCGGCGTGGTTGGGCGATCAATCGCAAACGCGCGCGGCGCCTCGTGCGGGAAGACAATCCGCTGTGCCCGCGGCGCATCCAACGCGTGCGCACGACCGATTCGCGGCACGGGCTGACGGTCTATCCGAACCTGGTTCCTGAGCTCCGGCTGACAGGGCTGAACCAGCTGTGGGTGGCTGATATCACCTATATTCGGTTGCGGCGCGAGTTCGTTTACCTGGCGGTGTTGTGGGACGCCTACTCGCGGCGTTGTATCGGATGGTCGCTGGGGCGCACGCTGGAGGCGGAACTGACGTTGGAAGCTTTGCGGGTGGCATTTGGCTCAGCGCCAGGTAGGATCTTCACTGGTGCATCATTCCGATCGCGGCGGGCCATACGCGGCGGGCGACTACACGGCGCTGCTGGCCGAGCACGGCATTGCCGTCAGCATGAGCCGCAAGACGAGCCCCAACGACAACGCTCTGGCGGAGTCGTTCATCAAGACGCTCACCTACGAAGCCGTCTACCTGTTCGAGTACGAGAATTTCGCCGAGGCGCAGCAGCGCATCGAGCAGTTCATCGAGCGCGTCTACAACGAAAAACGGCTGCACTCGGCGCTGGACTACCGGCCGCCCAACGAGTACGAGCAGTGGTGGCTGGACCAGCAGACGCGGCAGGAGGTCGCGGGATGAGTTTTCCGAGGCAGCGGGAAATCTATCGACCCGATGGGCCGGGTTTTCGTGAGAGTGGGGCGCAAAGCGTACGGCTCCACGCCCCGACCCATCGTTGCGATGAGTTTCCAGCCGCCTATTCCTTGCCGCGTTGCGCTCCCGCGGAGCCCGCCTCCGCTGCACCAGCCGGGAAACAGTCTACAATGACGGGCGTTTTCCAGCCCAGCTCTTTTCAGCGAATGGGGAAACCCTGCTTAGCAGGTTGTCTCACTTCAGGGGTCCACCGCGAGCAGCCCACCTAATGTAGTTGTCGGCAAGCAGGGAAGCTGACGAGTAGCGTGGCCGGGTGATCGGTTTCGCGGAAGCCTGGTTACAAAGTCCAGGGAAAGCTGGGCGAGCAAGCCGGCAGGCCGTAACGCGCAGTAAGCCGAAGCGATGAATTGCGCCCCTGCCAACTCGTAATCACCCCGGGTAATCACCCTGCCGATTGTCAGACCGCGGTGATCCCGTGTACACTGGTTCTCTCCGTGTTCGCGCTCGGCGCTTCGGGCGGATCGGGAGAACCCCGTCATCATGAGAGTCCTTGCGGTTCATCCCGGCCCCCTGATGTATACGAAGATCTTCCTGCGCCTGGAACCGCTCGGCCTCGAGTTGGTAGCGGAGGCGGCGCGTCGAGCAGGCCACCAGGTTCGGCTGCTCGACCTGCAGGTTGAAAGCCACCGGGATTACTTTCGACTCCTCGATGATTGGCGGCCCGAGGTCATCGCCTTCTCGTGCAACTACCTGGCCAACATTCCCGAAATCATCGATCTGGCCAAGGCGAGCAAGAAGAACCTGCCGGACGTGTTCTTCTTGGTCGGAGGCCACAGCGCTTCGTTTACCGCCCAAGAGATCGTCGAACACGGGGCGGGAGCCGTTGACTGCGTCTTGCTCGGCGAAGGAGAAGCAGGTTTGCCCGCCCTGATCGAGGCCGTGGAACACGATCGCCGGTCGGTAAGTCAACTGGCCGGCGTGGTCACGTTAGAGGGCAGCGGACCCGCCCCCGGTTTCGTTGAATCGCTAGACGACGTGTGGCCGGCCCGGGACCTGTTGCGACACCGGCGCAAGTACTTTCTCGGCGAACTGGACCCCTGCGCTTCGATCGAGTTCACGCGGGGCTGCCCGTGGGATTGCTCCTTCTGTAGCGCCTGGACCTTCTACGGCCGCAGCTATAGGACGGTCAGCACGGAACGCGCCGTGGAGGATCTGGCTCGCGTCAAGGAGCCGGGCGTTTTCATCGTCGATGACGTTGCGTTCATCCAATTGGACCAGGCGATGCGCCTCGGCGAGGCCGTGGCCGCGAAAGGCATCAAGAAAAACTACTATCTGGAGACGCGCGGCGACGTCTTGCTGCGCAACAAAGAGGCCTTTCGGTTATGGAGGAAGCTCGGCCTGCGCTACATGTTCCTCGGCGTGGAGGCTATCGACGAAGAAGGCCTCAATAAGTACCGCAAGCGAATTACGCTGAGCAAGAATTTCGAGGCGCTGGATTTCGCGCGCTCGCTCGACATTCACGTCGCGGTCAACCTCATTGCGGACCCCGATTGGGACAAGGCTCGTTTCGAGGTGATCCGCCAGTGGTGTCTCGAGATTCCGGAAATCGTCAGCATCAGCGTGAATACCCCCTACCCGGGCACCGAAACCTGGCACACCGAGTCGCGGCGGCTGACGACGCGCGATTATCGGCTATTCGATATTCAGCACGCCGTCCTTCCGACCAAGCTTCCACTGCCCGAGTTCTACAAAGAACTGGTGCGTACCCAGCAAGTGTTGAACCAAAAACACCTCGGCTGGACTGCTCTTCGTGGTGCGGCTACGCTGGCCCTAGGCCACCTGCTGCGAGGCCAGACGAACTTCGTCAAGCTGTTGTGGAAGTTCAACAGCGTCTACAACCCGAAGCTGCAGTTGGCGGATCACAAGCGGCCTGTGCGCTATGAAATCACGCTCCCTCCCGCCCCTCGGGATCAGGTAGATCCCAAACTGCTTTACATCCACCAAGACACCAGCAGGCAGGCCCGATCTCTTGACGACACGACCGAAAAGTTTGTCGACGCGACCCGAGTCGGCGGCGCCTGACGATCTTCTCGGCGCGGCTAGTCCGCATTTCTGCTTGAAAACAGGCCTTGTCTGTAACAGGAATTACGTTACGGGCGTATTTTCCCGCTGCGGGGTGTTAGGAAGTTAATGGCGACTCGCCAGGGGTTGTCCGGACCGGCATGGAACGAACATGACCTGTGACCGCGGGCCACGGTGGCGTCCGGGAGACAGCCGGCAGGGGGCGATCGTTGCGGACGAGAAACACCCGCACTTTGTTGGCGCTGAGCCTCTCACCGAGCTGCCGTCCGCCTAGAATATGACCTAGCCGCCGGCTGCCGACCGCTCGGGAACCGTAAAGCGCTCCAGCACCTCGAGGAATTCTCTAGCCTTCACACCGCCGATGCGGACAGGCTTGTCGCTGTCTGCTACCCGAATCACGACGTCGCCGTTCTCGTTGATTTCGACTTCGTGAATCGCTTGGACATTGACAATTCGGTTGGCGATTCGAATGAACACTTTTTCCATAACTGTAGCGTGACCACTAAGTTTCAGTGTATACCTTGTTCGACCGCGTGGGAAGAGCGGCGCCGGCGGGACGGGCAGGTTGTTCCGGGAGATTAGGATCGGAGTACGAGTCGACCGGCAGGATCGCCGGTCTGTAGCCCGCATTTCTCACCAGCTGACGGTCGAAGCACGCGATAGGCCCGCCATTACTTCGTTGCGCTTGCTCACCGTGCTCAACGTACTGTTCAAGTACGCTTCCGCGCGCTGAGCGGCGCGCGCCTTGTACTGACGGGCCTCTCACGCACTTCGCCTCGCCACCTGGTGAGAAAAGCGGGCTAGCGAACTTCGTTCCGCGATCGACGAGCCCTGACCGCGGGACGTCGAGATGAGCTTGCCGCTGTGCTCTGGGAGAGCATGCGCTACATCAGACTTGAGCGTCGTCAGGGCCGCCTACCAGACCACCATGGCGTCTTCGAAGAGTTTGGCGAGATCCTCGGGACCGGCGGGGCGGGGAGACAGCTTGGTTACGCGGTGCTGCGGCAGGGTGCCTTCGACGAGGGAGGGTATGTCGTCAGTCGTGTAGCCCACGGCTTTCAGACCATTGGGAACGCGTAGACGGCGCATGAAAGTGACGATCCGATCGGCGAGGATTTTGCCGGCGTCGTTCGACTGAGCACTCGACACGTCGGCGCCCAGCGCTTCGGCAGCGGCCAAATGACGCTCCGGGCACGCCCGCGAGGTAAAACGGAACACCGCGGGCGCGTTCAAGATAACCGAGATGCCGTGAGGAACCAGAGCCTTCCCGACGTTATAGCCCGGAGGCTCGTAGGTCTTGACCTGGCTCGAGACGGCGTAGGACATGCCGTGCGGAAGATGCACGCCGGCGTTGCCGAACCCCACGCCGGCGTAGGAGGCAGCCAGCAGCATCCTGCCGCGTGCTTCGTCGTCACCGGGGTCTTCGACGGCGCGAGGCAGATACTCGCGCACCATCCGCAAAGCTTCTAAAGACCAAATGTCGCTGATCGGATTCGATCCCTGGTAGGCCGGCCGCAGGATCGGTCGCTCGGGCCGAGGCCGCTCGGTAAAAGGGAGGGCCGTATAGGACTCCACGGCGTGGGAAAGCACGTCGAGCCCCGTCGCGGCGGCCACCTCGGGCGGCAGAGAGCGCGTGTTCTCCGGATCGAGGATACCGAGCGTCGGTTTCAGCCGGCGGTGAGCGATCCCCGTCTTGGCATGCATTTCGACCAGGTCGAAGATGGCCACCCCGGTCGTTTCACTTCCTGTCCCGGCGGTCGTCGGGACGGCGAGCAGTGGTTTTAAAGGACCCGGGATCGGAAGTCCTTTCCCGATCGGCGAGTTGACGTAGTCGAGAAAATCGGCCGGATACGTCGAGTAAAGATTGGCGGCCTTAGCGGTGTCGATGGTCGAACCACCCCCGACGGCCACGAAGGCCTCAAAGGGCTCCGAGTTCGCAAACTGAATCGCTTCCCGAAAGGATTGATCGCTGGGCTCGACGCGGACGCTGTCAAAGAGAGAATAAGAGATCTTTTGCTCTTCTAAAACTTCGCGGACCGTTTGAACCGGGGCCAGGCCCGCCAGGTTGGCGTCGGTAAACACGGCAACGCGTTGCACCCGCTGGTCGGCCAGCTCCAGACCAATTTCGCGAGTGACACCCGCGCCGTAGCGGATGTTCGAAGTAGCTAGCTCGACGGCGGATTCGCGTTCCATTCGATGTTCCTTCGGCGCTAGGATCTCTTCTAAGTAAACCTCATCTGCATCATCACTGGAGTCACGTCCGGGCACGACCCGTTCATCGACCGTCACTCGAGTGGCGGGCGGCCCAGATCCCTTTGGACTGTTGCCAGTTCGGCCAAATCCAGTCTGCCGGTGTAGATGGCCATGCCAAGCGCTGCGTGAATATTGAGGCGGGCAAGCTCCTGGATTTCTTCCAGCGTGGTGATTCCGCCGGCAGCGGTGATCTCGTGGTCGGTAGCCGCGCGTAGGCGACGAAACCAATCCAGGTCGGTGCCGTCCAACATGCCCTCCTTGTCGACGTAGGTGCACAGAAACCCTCCGCAGTAGGGCCCCAGCCGATGCATCACTTCTTCCGCCGAAAGGTTGGTCGACTGCCGCCAGCCTTTGACGACAATGCGGCCGTCTTTGGAGTCGAGGGCCACGATCAGGCTCTCGACTCCGACAGCTCCGACCAGCTGTTCAAGCAGCGGCCGGTTGATACCCCCGGAACCAAAGGCCGCCGTGCCGACGATTACCTTAGACGCTCCAGCCTCAACCAAGCGCCGTGCACGTTCCGCTGTGCGCACGCCACCACCCACGCGCGTCTGGGCCCGCGAAGCCAGCTCCCGAACCATAGCGTCGTTTGAACCTTGGTCCATCGCGGCGTCCAAATCAATGACTTGAATCACCGGGAAGTCGGAGAACTTCTCGATCATCACCAGCGGTTCGTCGCCCTCCAGAGCCTTCTCGCGGCCCTGGACGAGCTGGACCACTTTGCCTCCCATCAGATCGATACAGGGGATGATCATTAATCTTTCCTTGCCAAGATGTCACCCAAAGGACCGTCGGATGCCGACCCGCTCACCCCTCTCCCACGTAGACTGTTAGCCCGCATTTCTCACCACGGCGCTCGGGTTGCGTCCCCGCATGGCCCTATCCTCCGCTCAGCTACTTCCAGAGTGGATCAGATCATCCCCGCCGTGCAATACTTTTGCAGCCAACGGCGACCACCCCCTTAACTGACTGTCTCACGATTGGGGTTCACTTCACCGCTTCCCCCTCCCCCTCGAACACCCTCAGAAAGGAGATCCACACGCAGCGCCGGCCCCTCGCCCGACCAACCCCATTGCAGGATCATTCTTGGATTGGAAAATGCTGCCGCTCCCGAACATCGTCAACGGGGTGTAGTCATCACCGATCTGCAATCTGACGACGTGAAGGTCGACCGACCCAAGACTTGCCTACCCACCTGGGATGTCGCCGAGCTTCCCGAACCCAAGCCCATTCGCTGGCGCAACTGGACCTCCTTCATCGGCCCCGGCAACGTCATGTGCGGGATTGCGGTTGGCGGCGGAGAGTGTCTCCTCGGGCCGGAGATCACGGCTCGCTACGGCGGCGGGCTGATGTAGGTCGCCACGGTCGCGATCATCTGCCAGGTCTTCTTCAACATGGAAGCCGGCCGCTATGCCCTGTACACCGGCGAACCGGTCTACACAGGCTTCATGCGCCGCGGCCCATCGCTACGCCAACGCCTTTTCGATCACCTGGCCGCCCACGTCGGTGAGGCGGAAGTCTCTGCCCTGAAAGCGGTAGGTCAGTTTCTCGTGGTCGATGCCCATGCAGTGCAGGATCGTGGCCTGAAAATCATTAGTGTGCACGGGGTCTTCCACGAGGTTGTAGCCTAGCTCGTCGGTCGCGCCGATCGTTACGCCGGGCTTGATGCCGCCTCCGGCCATCCAGATCGCGAAGGCTTTCATATGATGGTCGCGACCGTAGTTCCCGTCGGCCGTGCTTCCTTGGTTCATCGGCGTGCGACCGAACTCGCCGGCCCAAATCACCAAGGTGTCATCGAGCATACCGCGATCCTTGAGGTCCTGGATCAGAGCCGCGGAAGCCCGGTCCGTTTGGAGGCACTGCCGGGAAAGATCAGTCGGCAGGTTGCTGTGGTGATCCCAGCCGCGGTGATAAAGCTGAATGAAGCGGACGTCGCGCTCCGCCAATCTGCGCGCCAACAGGCAGTTGCCGGCGAAAGAGGCCTTGCCCGGCTCGGCTCCATATCGCTCGAGCACCTCGGGGGGTTCCTCGCTGAGGTCGGTCAATTCCGGCACGCTGGTTTGCATACGGAACGCCATCTCATACGAGCGGATGCGCGTCATGATTTCCGGGTCGCCGACCGTATCGAGCCTGTGCTGATTGAGATCGCGGATGCCGTCGAGCAATCGCCGTCGGGTTTTGGCGTTGATTCCCGGAGGGTTTGAGACGAACAGAATCGGGTCGCCCGTCGAGCGAAACTCGACGCCTTGGTGCGTGCTGGGCAAAAAGCCGCTTCCCCAATAGCGCGACAGTAGCGGCTGTCCGGTACTGCCGCCGGAGGTGAGGACGACGAAGGCCGGCAACTGGTCATTCTCGCTACCCAGGCCGTAGGAGAGCCAGGCGCCCATGGTCGGCCTGCCGGGCTGCTGGCCGCCCGTCTGGATTAACGTCACCGCCGGGTCATGATTGATGGCGTCCGTGTGCACGGAGCGGATGATGGCGATGTCATCGACGATCTTGGCGGTGTGGGGCAGAAGCTCCGATAGCTCAGCGCCCGACTGCCCGTGCCGCTGAAACTTGAACTTCGATCCCATGCAAATCAGCTCTTGGCCCCTCAGCTGCGCGATTCGCTGCCCCTTGGTGAAACTCTCCGGCATGGGTCGGCCGCTCAACTCGTCGAGTCTAGGTTTGTGGTCAAACAAATCGAGCTGCGAGGGCGCGCCGGACTGAAACAGGTAAATAATGCGCTTCGCCTTCGGTGCAAAATGCAGCGGGTTGACGACGCCGCGTGACTGCGTCGAGGACTTGGCGCCTGCCGACAGGTCCCTATTCAACAGCGACGCCAGCGCCATGACGCCGATCCCCCTCGATGAGCGGCTGAAGAAATAGCGCCGCGTCATGTCGCGAGTAAACTCTTCGAGGTAACCCATAGCCTTACTCCTTGGTGATCGTCTCGTCCAGGTTGAGGATCACGCTCGCCACGCCGGTCCAAGCGGCCAAGCGGACGGTATCCAGGTTTTCCGCTTTCTCGGACTCCCCTACGCTAAGCAGTTGATGCGCGGCTTCCTCGTCCTGCTGGTAGCCCGTCAACATGTCGCGGTAGACGCCCTCGAGAACCCCGGCTTCTTTTTCGTCCGGCATGCGGGCCAGAGCGAGCTTATACGCGTAGGCGATCCGATCGCGATCGCTCCCGCCGCCCTCGCGCAGGATGCGCTGCGCGAAATTGCGGGCCGCCTCGACGTAGGTGTCTTCATTGAGCGTGACAAACGCCTGCAGCGGAGTGACGGTGATTTCTCGTTCCACCATGCAAACTTCGCGGTCCGGCGCATCGAAGGTGGCGAATATAGGATTGGGCACCGAACGCTTCCAAAAGGTGTAGAGACTCCGGCGGTAGAGATCCGCTCCCTCGCTGGGGACGTAGGATTCCTGGCAGTCGAACGCTTTTTCCTCCCACAAGCCGGGCGGCTGGTAGGGGAAAACGCTCGGTCCGCCGGGCTTGCGCTCTCGGTCGAGCAAGCCACTGATGGCCAGCGCGTTGTCCCGGATCACCTCGGCCGGCAGTCGCTGCCGAGGGCCTCTCGCCAACAAGCGGTTGCGGGGGTCTTTGGCCAGCAGATCGTCGCTCACTTGGGAAGACTGTTGGTAGGCGGCGGACGTCACGATCCTCTTGATCGTCGCCTTAACGTCCCAGCCGCTTTCGACAAACTCCGTGGCCAACCAGTCCAGCAGTTCGGGATGGGACGGCAACTCGCCCTGCGAGCCGAATTCGTTGGCCGTCTTCACTAGGCCCGCGCCGAAGAAAAGCTGCCAAAAACGATTGACAGCGACACGGCTGACGAGAGGATGATTCGGGTCGACGAGCCATGTAGCCAGCGTCAGCCGGTTGGGCTGCTCCCCATCCGGCAACGGCGGCAGAAACGCCGGCGTGCCGGCGTTGACTCGCTCTCCTCGGTTGCGATAATCCCCCCGAACCAGCACGTGCGTGGGCCGGGGGTCTTCCATATCCTCCATGACTCGCATGGCCGGAATCTCGCGGTTGAGCTCGGCCAGAGCCTCACGAAGCCCCTTGAGCTTGTTGGACAATCGTCGGATCGCCGGCGAGCGCTGCTCACGGAAATACCACTTCACTTCTCTTTTCTGTTCGCGGGTCCACCCGGCGGGGGACGATGCGAAGATTTTCTTGATCTTCCTCGTGGTTTCGTCATCCCACGACATTTCGGTTGAAAAGTAGAACCTGAACCGTTCGGCGCGGTTGACCACCTTTAGCAGAATCTCGTTTTGGCCGGGTTTGAGCTTGACCGTCAGCTCCTTCCCAAAGGAAGGAGTACAGCCGGGGAACTCTTCCGACAGCATCAGCTCGCCGTTGACCCAAAGCTTCTCGCCGCCGTTGACGTTGGCTAGCGTCACGCGGCTGAGGTCCTCGGCACCGATAAACAGGGTCAACTCCCGCGGGGTTTCGGTCTGGAGGGTGCGATAGAGATAGAATGCCGCATTGTCTCCGACAAGCTGTCGGAAGACGCTGTCTTCCCAGGAGGGCTGCTGTCTCCAAAAAAGCTCGCCGTTGCGATAACTCTTGCCCAGGTTGATTTCATGCTCGGGCGGGAACTCCGTGGCGAAAGCCTCTGAACTCGAAGCGTCGACAAACGGCCCGATCGAGTACCAGTCGCTGATCACGAGCGACTTCGCGGCGGCCTCTTCGATCACCCGCTGCTGCCACTGTTTCTGTGCCGCTTCCAGAGCAAAGTTCGTGGTTTCAAGCAGAGCCGCCCGCTTGGATTCGACGGATTCGATCTCACCGCTAAGCCTGGCGACCTCGGCGCTTTGCTCCGGCGACGGCAGTCGAATATAGGGCGGCGCCGGGTCGGCCACTAAACCCCTTTCGGGCAGCCTGTTGAAGAAATCGTAGAACTGATAATACTCTCGCTGCTTGAACGGATCGTACTTGTGATCGTGGCACTCGGCACAGCCGAGAGTTGACCCGAGCCAAACGGTCGCGGTCGTGTTCACCCGATCGATCACGTACTTGGTGATGTACTCTTCCGGGTCCGCACCACCCTCGGTGCTGGTCGTGTGATTACGGTTAAAACCGGTGGCGATCCTTTGCTCCAACGTTGGGTGCGGCAGCAGGTCGCCGGCAAGCTGCTCGACGGTGAACTCGTCAAAGGGCTTGTTCTGATTGAACGCATCGATGACCCAGTCTCGGTAGGGCCACATCTTGCGTTCTTGATCTCTGTGGTGGCCGTCGGAATCGGCGTAGCGGGCGAGGTCCAGCCAGTGCTGCGCCATTCTCTCCCCATATTGGGCCGCGGCCAGCAGGCGGTCCACCAGTTTTTCATACGCTTGGGGACTGTCGTCACCGAGAAAAGCGTCCACTTCCGCCGGGGTCGGCGGCAAGCCGACGAGGTCAAGGCTCAGGCGACGGATCAAGGTGCTCTTCTCCGCTCGCGGCGAAGGTTCCAGCCCCTCTTTTTCTAGGCGAGCGAGGATGAAGTGATCAATTTCGTTCCGCGCCCAATCACTTCGGCTCAGGCTCGGGAGATCAGGGCGCTGGGGCGGAATATAGGACCAATGGGTCTGCCACTTGGCCCCTTGACTGATCCACTCGCGGATCAAATCAGTCTCTTCTTCTGTCAAGCTCTTGCCGGTGAAGGCGGGCGGCATACGGAGTGCGCCGCTTTCCGCGGCGATCCGGGCAATCAGTTCACTGCGGGAGGGGTCACCGGGCACAATGGCGGATTTGCCGGAGGGGAGTTTCGCCAGCGCACTCTCTTTATGGTCCAGCCGTAAGCCCGCCATGCGCTTGTTTTCGTCGGGTCCGTGGCAGGCATAGCAATTTTCCGAAAAGATGGGGCGAATCTGGCGGTTGTAGTCAATCGAAGTGGTGGCCTTTGGCGGCGCGGCCAAGAGCGCTACGGTCCAACAAGCCAACAAACACACGGCGCGCGCGACTGCTGTTGACCGCAGCCCTACTTGACGCCCGCGCGACTCTCGCAATTCACAAGCCATCGACGGCCTCCAAACACGGTGAGCGGGATGCTCTTTGGTTATTGTAACTTGATGCTCGCCGGGTGGCGGTGAATTTCTCGGCAGGCTCGAAGCATCACCGGCAAGAGTGCCGGTCGCTACCAAGTCGGTCGAGCATAGTGCGCCAAACTCAGTAGGGACAAACACTCCTGTTTGTCCTAGCCTCGTCAGGCCGTTCGCTGAGAGCTGCCAGTTTCTTTCCCGCGCCGCCGCCTCGCGGCGAAGGACATGTAAGAGCGCGTGCGCTACCTATCCGAAACCCCCGCGGTGGGAAAAGCTGTTCTCCGCGCAGGTAATGAACTCGAGTAGGGCGGCCCGTCCCTCTTCGGTGGCTTTCTTGGCTCTCAGGATCGCGGGACCGACGTCCTCGGGATCCTCGATGCGCTCCGCCCAGCCCCCCATGGCCCTGGCCATGTCGGCGTAGGCGCCCCCTAAGTCCCGCGTGCCGTATTTCGCATGAGATCGAGTCAAGGACTCGGTTTCGATGGCCATCGTCGAGTTGTTCATGACGATCGTAAGGATGGGCAAATTCGACCGCACAGCGGTTTCGAAATCAAGGCCGGTCATCCCAAAAGCCGCGTCGCCCATAAAGTTGACGGCGAACTTCTCCGGGGCGGCAAGTTTCGCGCCCAGTATCAGCCCTAGTCCCGTCCCCAGGCCATGGGACTTGCCCCAGCCAAGGTAGGTTCGCGGCCCCCCTGATTGGTAGAAGGGCATGAGCTGGAAGCGGGGGCCTCCCGAATCGTGCGTCAAGATGGTATCGGTCGGGTCCACGCGGTTCATGAACTCCCCAATGACTCGGTAAGGATTGATCGGGGTCTCCCTCGAAGTGAGCTTCGGCAGCCACTGTTTCAGCCAGCTTTCTCGCGTGCTGGCAACTTGTTCCGCAACGAGGCGGCTCTCGTGGCGCGGCTTGTCTCCCAGCAGTTCCTTGCAGGCCGCGATGAATTGGCGCAGCACGAGCCCGGCATCGCCAATGATCGGGTGATCGACGTCGTAGTTTTTGCCAATGTCGATGGGATCGTTGGTCGCGTGGATCAAAACCTTGCCCGGCGGTATCGTAGTGGTCAGGCCGTGCTTGCTGAAGCTGGTTCCGATCCCGAAAACCAGGTCTGCGTCTTTCAGGAATTGGTAGGCGGCCCCACTGACGACTCCCGAGCCGCTGCCCAAGGCGAGGGGATGTTTTTCCGGGAAGGCGCTCTTACCCGCTAACGTGGTCATGACGGGCGCCTGAAGCAGCTCGGCCAACTCCAGCAGTTCTTGGCAGGCGTCGGCGTAAAGCACGCCCTGCCCGGCTTGGATCACCGGGTTCTTCGCATCGAGCAGCGCTCGCGCCGCATCCAGCACGTCTTGGGGATCCGCTTGGGCGCGGGTCGCCCTGACCGGCTTGTAGCTTTCGAGCAGCGAATCATCCACGTCTTCCATGGCGACGTCGAAAGGCACTTCAACCATCACGGGTCCGGGGCGGCCCATCTTGAGGCTGGCGAAGGCGCGCCGCATTGTCGCGACCACCCGATCGGGTGTATTGATCTGTTCAATGAACTTGGTCACGGACCGATAGCTGCGCAGCGAGCTGAAATTCGGGAACACGCCGTCCATCTCTCTGGTCTGTCCCAGCGGCAGCAGCAGGAGCGGAACACCGTCGGAGTAAGCGGTGGCGACCCCGGCGTAGGCGTTTTCCGTTCCCGGGCCCCACTGCATGGCGAAAACGCCCGGCGGGTTCCCGTTTCTGACCCGGGAATAGCCGTCCGCAATGCCCACGCCAACGCGCTCTTGGCGGCAAATCACCGGGCGGATGCCGACGTCGGTGACCGACTCGATGATCGGCGTCGTCGGAAACGCACTGAGGTATTCGACGCCCTCCCGTTTCAAGATGTGTGCGATGACATCCACGGTTGTCATGTCAGCCTCCTAGGGTCGAGTTTGTAGCGCGCGGCGATAGTTCCTGGCATTGCTTCGGTTGGCCTCCTTCCGTCTCATGTCCTCTCTTGGACCGGTGAGAGAAGCGAGTTCTATTTTTAGGGCCGTAAGACGTTGCATTTGTGAAGCATGTAGAAGTATATTCAGGACTTGTGTTAGTCAACGACCACCCGCTAGAGGGCAACCCAAGTTTGGAGCAATGAGGCTATGAACGTCAAGGTTGGTTCCGCCCCGGATTCATGGGGTGTCTGGTTCCCCAGCGACCCCAAGCAAATCCCTTGGCAGCGATGCCTGGATGAGATCGCCGAAGCCGGCTACGAGTGGACGGAGCTCGGCCCTTATGGCTATTTGCCTACCGACCTGTCCGTACTCCGCTCGGAACTCGAGCGCCGCAAGCTTAAGATTTCGGGAACCTTTGTGATGCCGCACTTGGAAGACCGAGACGCCTGGCCCGAAATCGAGAAAGAAGCCACCGGCGTGGGCAATTCGCTGGCCACCCTCGGCGCCGAGTTTGTGATCTTGATCGACAACATCTATACCGATTTTGACGGCAAACTCATCCGCCCCAGCCGGCTGGATGAGGACGGTTGGAAGACGCTCATCGAAAACACTCACAGAATTGCTGATCTTGTCATTGAACGGTTTGGACTCAACCTCGTCTATCACCCTCACGCTGAAACCCATGTCGAATATGAAGATCAGATCGAGTTGCTCTTGGAGCAGACCGACCCCAGCCGCATTTCCATGTGCCTTGACACCGGTCACCATGCCTATCGCGGAGGCGACCCGATCGCTTTCATGCGCCGCCATCACGACCGGATCCGCTACCTGCACCTCAAAAGCGTGGACCCGGACATTCAGAAGAAGGTCGAGCGCGAGAAAATCCCGTTCGCACCGGCTGTGGCGATGGAAGTATTCTGTGAGCTCGATCGAGGAGCAGTGGATTTCCTGGCCTTCCGTGACGTCTTGCAGGAAGTCGATTACAACGGCTGGGCGGTCGTTGAACAGGACATGTATCCCGCACCTTTCGATAAGCCCTTCCCCATCGGCAAACACAACCGCGACTATTTGCGCGAAATCGGAATAGGTTAGCGACTTTCCGGCTTGGGCGTCTCGCGTTCAAACGTAGGGGCCCATTTCATTGCGCCCGAGCTGATGAGCTGCCGCCGAACCCGGTTCGAGGCCGCGTGACGTCGCCACGAATGGCGACGCGGCAGGCGCGAATGCGTGCCGCCCAAGACGGGCCACCTCTTTGTTGCCGGCGGCGAGACGTGTGCCAAAAACCTCGCTCCCAAAGGCGTCGAAAACCCGATATTCTCAAGACTCATGTCCGAACCCCAACTCGAGCGGAAACTAGGTGTCGTCAGCGCCACGGCTTTGGTCGTCTCGAACATGATCGGAGTCGGCATTTTCGGCACGACCGGCTTTCTAGCCGGGGACCTGGGGTCGCCACAGCTTGTCGTGGGAATTTGGCTCGTCGGGGCTGCCATAGCCCTGCTCGGCGCGCTGTGCTATTCCGAGCTAGGCATCAATTTCCCGCGCTCCGGCGGCGAATACGTCTACCTCTCCGAGGCCTGGGGACCGACGTGGGGCTTCATTGACGGCTGGGTCAGCTTTTTCGCCGGCTTTTCGGCCCCGATCGCGGCCACCGCCTTGCTGATTTCGGCCTACTTGGCCCACTTCTATCCCAGCCTTGCGTCGGGATACCCAGGCGCACCGGTCATAGAACTGGGGTTCATCACGATTCAACTCGGGGGCGCGCAACTGGCCGCCTGCGGCATCGTCATCGCCTTCACCCTGCTCAATCTGCTCGGAGTTTCGCAGGTAGCCGTGCTGCAGAATATTCTGACGGCGACCAAGCTGCTGGTCATCGCGGCTTTCGTCGTGCTAGGTTTCACGGTCGGCACGGGTGACTGGGGACACTTCACGCAGTCGATCGAACCTTCTTCATCGCACGGGTTGGGGGTGCAGTTCGCCATCAGCTTAGTCTTTGTCTATCTGGGATACAGTGGCTGGAATGCGGCCGTTTACGTGGCGGAAGAAATCCGCAACCCCGGACGAACACTGCCGATTGCCTTGATCCTGGGCACTCTGCTGGTGACGATCCTCTACGTCGTCCTGAACTGCCTCTATGTCTTCGCCGCTCCTCTCGAGGATCTGAAGGGTGTGGTGGCGGTCGGCTCAGCGGCTTCGGCCGGCCTTTTCGGCCCTCGCGTCTCCGGGTTATTCAGCGGCGCCATGGCAGTTTCCCTGTTGGCCACGGTCAATGCCATGTGCATGATCGGTCCGCGCGTCTACTACGCGATGGCTAAAAACCGGGCTTTCTTCGCCATCGCCGCGAGGGTACATCCGCGATGGAAAAGTCCTTGGGTGGCGGTCATTTGCCAGGGCATATGCTGTTGCCTGCTTATTCTGATGGCGACATTCCGAGATCTGTTCGTCTACGTGGGGTTCACCCTGAACCTGTTCTCCGCCCTTTCGGTATTGGCATTGTTCAAGTTTCGCAAACGTCCCGAGTGGAAACGGGTACCCTGGGTAAGCTTCGGCTATCCGCTGCTCCCCGGTCTGTACATTGCGGTCAGTTTATGGATATTTCTACACTTCGCGTCGAGTGAAGTGAAGGTTGCCGCCTGGAGCCTGGCGACGATTCTTGTGGGGGCGCTGGTTTATCATTTTTCCATCAAAAAAGGACACCCTCAGCGACACTAATGTGGCAGACTGGCGTCCCTTCAAAGCAGAACCTTATGAAAGTTGCCGCCGTGAATGGGTCGGTGCGATCATGGGAGTGCCACCCACCCCCAAGGGCTGCTAAGGGTGCCAGAGTTCAGATTAGCGGGACGATGCAGTCCCGCTCCCCAGGGGAGGAGCGATGAATAGCTTCGGCGCGCGAACTACGCTTACGGTTTCGGACCGAACCTACGAAATCTTTCGCCTCGATGCCGTTAAAGGCCACCGCGCCTCCCGTCTTCCGTTTTCGCTGAAGATCTTGCTGGAAAATCTACTGCGACACGAAGACGGCAAAACCGTGACCGCCGCCGACATCGAAGCTCTGGCAAGCTGGGACCCGCGGGCGACGCCCAGCCAAGAGATCGCCTATCGCCCGGCGCGGGTGCTGATGCAGGATTTCACCGGTGTCCCCGCCCTGGTTGACCTGGCGGTCATGAGGGAAGCCATGAAGGCGCTCGGCGGCCGCCCTTCCCGAATCAATCCGTTACAGCCGGCTGAGCTCGTGATCGACCATTCGGTGCAAGTGGACCGCTTCGGCAGCTCGGAAGCGTTCCAGCTGAACGGCCAGCTCGAGTATATGCGCAACCGCGAGCGCTACGAGTTCCTGAAGTGGGGCCAGAAGGCCTTTCGGAACTTCAAGGTCGTGCCTCCGGAAACCGGCATCGTGCACCAAGTAAATCTGGAATACCTGGCTCGGGTCGTCTTCAGCGACGAGGAAAACGGCGTCGTCCGCGCGTTTCCCGATACGTTGGTGGGAACCGACTCGCATACGACGATGATCAACGGTCTCGGGGTCCTGGGTTGGGGCGTGGGGGGCATTGAAGCCGAAGCAGCGATGCTTGGCCAACCGATCTCGATGCTGATTCCGCAAGTCGTGGGCTTCCAACTCAGCGGGCGATTGGCGGAAGGGGCCACGGCAACGGATCTGGTTCTGACCGTGACGCAGATGTTGCGCCAAAAAGGCGTAGTGGGCAAATTCGTCGAATTCTACGGCGAGGGGCTTTCCGATCTGCCGCTCGCCGATCGGGCGACGATTGCCAACATGGCTCCCGAGTACGGCGCAACGTGCGGCATGTTCCCAATCGACGGGGAGACTCTCGAATATCTTCGCCTGACGAGTCGCGACGAAGGGCAGATCGCGCTGGTCGAAGCCTACGCCAAAGCGCAGGGCATGTTCCGTGAGCCGGGGTCGCCTGACGCCGCCTATTCGGACACTCTGGAACTGGATATGGCCGATGTCGAACCAAGCCTGGCCGGACCTCGTCGCCCCCAAGACCGGGTACCGCTGAAAAAGGCGAAGGAGTCGTTTGAATCCGCTCTTGCCGGGATGCTTTCGGAACGAAAAGCGGCCTCGGCCGGCTCGGGAGCCGCGGTAGCAGTTGAAACCGCCCCGGCCGCGGTGAAAGTCGAGCACGCCGGAGAAGCCTACGAACTGCGCCACGGCTCGGTGGTCATCGCCGCGATCACCAGCTGCACGAATACGTCGAACCCGGCGGTCATGGTGGCCGCCGGTCTAGTTGCCAAGAAAGCGGTGGAGCTCGGCTTGCAGGCCAAGCCCTGGGTCAAAACGAGCCTGGCGCCCGGCTCGAAGGTTGTCACCGAATACCTGAGCCAATCGGGGTTGACGGAATACCTCGATATGATCGGCTTCCACTTGGTCGGCTACGGCTGTACGACCTGTATCGGGAACTCGGGCCCTCTTCCGGAGGCTGTTTCCGAAGCTGTCCGAGAAGGGGACCTCGCAGTCGCGGCGGTGCTCTCGGGAAACCGCAACTTCGAAGGGCGAGTTCACTCGGAAGTACGCATGAACTACCTCGCCTCCCCGCCTCTTGTCGTGGCCTACGCGCTGACGGGAAGCATGGACGTAGACCTGATGGAGGACCCGCTCGGTACCGATCTCGAGGGGCATGACGTGTATCTGCGCGACCTCTGGCCTACCCAGAAGGAAGTTCAACAAGTCATTCGCTCGACCGTCGGCTCGGAGCTTTTCCGAAAGACCTACAGCCAGGTATACGCCGGCGACAAGAATTGGAACTCGCTCGACGCTCCGGCGGACGTCCTGTTTGACTGGGACGGCAGTTCGACTTACGTGCGCCGTCCGCCGTATTTCCTAGACACAGGTCCCGAGCCGGAGCCGGTCACCGACATTGCCGGCGCGCGGGCCCTGGCGCTTCTGGGCGACAGCGTCACGACCGACCACATCTCACCGGCGGGGGCGATCAAGCCTGACAGCCCGGCCGGGCAGTACTTGATCGAGAACGGCGTCAAGCCGGTGGAATTCAACTCCTACGGCTCGCGACGGGGCAACCATGAGGTGATGATGCGCGGCACGTTCGCCAACGTGCGCCTGCGTAACCGCTTGGCTCCGGGGACGGAGGGCGGTTGGACACAGCACCTTCCTGACGGCGAGCAAATGACGATTTACGACGCGGCGATGCGGTATCAAGCCGAGGGAGTGCCGCTGGTTGTACTGGCCGGCAAGGAATACGGGGCCGGGTCGTCACGCGACTGGGCCGCCAAGGGGCCTCGCTTGCTGGGTGTGCGTGCCGTGATCGCTGAAACCTATGAGCGTATTCACCGCTCGAATCTCGTCGGCATGGGAGTTTTGCCGTTGCAATTCAAGCCTGGCGCCGACGTCAAGTCTCTCGGGCTAACCGGACGTGAACTCTATGACGTCGAAGGGTTAGGCGACGGTTCGGCCAAAGAAGTGACGGTCACGGCGACCCCCGAGCGCGGCAAACCGATTAGCTTCCAAGCGGTGGTTCGCATCGACACCCCCCAGGAAGTGCTCTACTACCAGCACGGCGGGATCTTGCAGTACGTGTTGCGGCGGATGGTGAAGGGGTAGGGCCGGGCCTAGCTACTTACTTCCATAAGTTCGCGTATTTAAAAAGGCCTTTCCCGAAGGATCATACGGCCATCTGTCTGGCCCGGAAGTGCTTTGTTCACAAAGCCTTCTGAGCCGCGACCGCGAGGGAGCGGTCCCCGGATTGCCGACCCATAAACGATCGCGAACTTATGGAAGTAAGCACTAGCTACTTTCCGGCGCAAAATACGCTTGCCGCTCGGGGCGGGGACTGTTTCATCAATTTCGCGCCTTCAAAGAATCAACAACTTACGGGCGCATTCGGACGCGAAATTGGCTGACTGTACCCAGCCACCACGCAGTTTCTCCTTTTTGCGCCGGAAAGTAGCTACCACGGATTTCCTCCGCATGGCCTCCGCGAGCGTCACGGTGGAAGGGCGCCTCAACCGCATGTGAACGTGATCGGCCACGCAGTTTACGATCAGCGGCCCCCCGCCCAGACTTCGCACAATCCCGCCGAGGTCGGCGAATAATTGGGGACGAATCGGCTCCTTGAGCAAGGGGCCCCGGTCCTTCGTCGAGAACACGACGTGGACCAAAATTCGGTGCAGCGTTTGCGCCATGATTTCCTGCCGCCCCTTCAGGGCTCAACTTTGTTTTCCGCTTACCTAGGGTTTCGCCTCACGGCTCCACCCTAGGCTATAATCCTGCCGCCGCTTCGCGGCTAGTCACACGACACAGCTGGTGCGACCGAACAGAGCCGTGCCCGTTAGGGCGCGGGCCCCTGGACGCGAGCACCACACAGATTCGCGCCGCCCGAGCGCGGGCCCGCGGGCTAACGCCCGCGGCTCTGTGCATCTGAGTCGGAGCATGGGTAAACAGAGCCGCACCCGCGAGGGTGCGGTCGAGGCCTCGTGACGCCCGAAGTTCCTTGTCCCGGCAACCGCGGTTATTCGCCATCTTGACCGCAGGCTCGCGCCCGCGGCTCTGTGCGGCTATGTTCGGCCAGCCGACTGTCGACGCCGAACCGTTGGGACAACCCGGCGGGACCGCGGACTTCCGTCCGCGGCTCTGTGCAGCTGAGTCGGAGCATGGATAAACAGAGCCGCACCCGCGAGGGTGCGGTCGAGGCCTCGTGACGCCCGAAGTTCCTTGTCCCGGCAACCGCGGTTATTCGCCATCTTGACCGCAGGCTCGCGCCTGCGGCTCTGTCCGCGCCCTTACTCTTCGACCAAAACACCCCCCCTTACCGGAAATGCTCGACCAGCATGATGTCGCTTTGCCATTCCTCCAATTGGCTGTAGAGGATCGACCGGCGGTCCGGCGAAACGCTCAGGCTCATTCCCAGCAGCTGGCCCTCGAGGCTAATGACACGCTCGACGGCGCCGGTGGCAAAGCGGAGGAACCCGACTGAAAAGCCGTCTTCCGGAGTCGATGGGGGAACGAAATAGACCCCCTCCTCGACGACTTCGTAGATTCCACCAAACGAAGATTCAAGGACCTGCTCTTCCTCGCCGCCCTCAACCGGCACTCTCCATAGAGACGGGTTGGCCCAGTCCCTCGAAAAGTAAAACAGACTGCCGTCGGGTGACTCCCTACACCAGAACCCCGCGGACACAACGACCTGGGCGGGGCCGCCGCGCGCCGGCATCTTGAAACACTGGGGATCCCCTGTGCCCCTTGAATTGAAGTAGATCCACTTTCCGTTTCTCGACCAGGTTGGAGAGGCGTCGACCGACGGATCACTCGTCAGCCGCCGGGGCGCGCCCCCGTCGGCGTTGACGACGTAAACATCGAAATGCCCCTCTGCGTCGGAATGGAATACGATGCTCTTCCCATCGGGAGCCCAACGGGGCCTACTTGTTACTGGGGCGCCAAGCGAAGTCAACTGTACCGCGTTCGAACCGTCGCTGTCGCACTTCCAGATCTCAAGGCTTCCGGAGCGAGTCGACACGAACGCGATGCTGTCGCCGTCGGGAGAATATTGCGGCTCGTGGTCCCACCGGGAAGAAGAAATAAACTTAACCGCCGTGCCGGTCACGCCGTCCGCGACGGGCAGGTCGACACGGTAGATGTTCACGTCCCCTTCGCCCGTTGTATACACGAGATTCCCCTGACGGGAGAGTTGCGGCGCTGCTCCGTTCTCCCCAAACGGCAGCCGTTCGGGCGATGCGGACCCGGATACCGGCACCCTCCAAAGGCTGGGCTCGCCGATAGGACCGGAAGAGAAAACAATGTCGCGGCCGTCGGGGGTAAAGACGGGACTGGTTGTCGTGGCCTCGGTAAAGGTCCGCCGCCGAGGCTCACCTTTTGGGGTCAGATCTTCGTCGAGATCCAGCAGATAGAGATCGCTCGTAAACCCGGGGGCGTACCGGGCGAAGGCAAGAGTGCGGCCGTCCGGAGAAAAGGCGGGGCTGACGTCTTCGCCCTCTGTCGGCGACGTCAACCTTCGCCTTTCGCCGGTATCAACCGAGAGCAGAAACACGCTCAACGGGAAGGGGGAGTCATCCTCCCTATCGCACACGGCCAGCCAACGGCCGTCGGGAGACCAGTTCAGGCAGGTCCCCTGAAAAAGAGACCCGGGTACCCGGGTCTCAGCCAATTTGCGTTCCTGCCCGCCAAGAGCGGGAATCAGGTATAGGCCCATTTCCCCCCTGGCCGGAGGATGCCCTCGGAGAAAGGCGATGTGGCGGCCGTCCGGCGACCAGGCGGCGCTGTGATCCCATGCGGGATCGGTCGTCAGTCGCAGCGGCGGGCCGGGCCCGACGAGTTTGAGGTAAACGTCGAAGTTGTTGGGCGTCTCCCCGTTCCACACGAAGGCCACGTGATTGCCGTCGGGGGAAAACGAACCGCCACCCTCTATGCCCGGATAACTGGTGAGCGGAACCGGCCGTAGGGGTTCCAGGGGGGCTTCGGCCTTGGGCAGGAAGTTCCGCACGGCCAGGCCGGCCATCGCTAGCACAACAGCCCCAGCGGCGATCCCCAAAGCCCACGCCAAGCGCCTTCGCCGGGCTCGCGCCGGAGCTTCCCGCTGCACCTTCGTGGTTGGTCTCTTGCCCGGCCTGCCGGTGTCGCTTTCTTCCGCAACCTGCCGCGCGACGGCCCGCAGATCGACCAGCATCTCTTCGATGTGCTGGTAGCGCTCGTCCTTGTCCTTGGCCAGCGCCTTCGAGACAACCCAGTCCAGATCCAACGGCACTCGCGCTCGTTGGCTGGTGATCGGCTCCGGCTCTTCCTGGACGATCCCGTACAACACCGCCTGCTCCCGCTCTCCCTCAAACGGCGTGCGCCCGATGAGCATCTCGTAAATCACGATGCCCAACGACCAGATGTCGGTGCGCCGGTCGGTCGGTAAACGTTGGGCCTGCTCGGGCGACATGTAAACCGGAGTGCCCAGCAGCGTCTCGGTCTTCGTCAGCAGGGATTGGTCGGCCGCTTGGGCCAAGCCGAAATCCATGATCTTGACCTGGCCTTGCGGCGAGACCATCAGGTTGGCGCTCTTGATGTCGCGATGAACGATGCCCTTGGCATGCGCGGCTCGCAAACCTTCGCCAGCCTGGACGGCGATGTCCAGGGCTTCGTCCAGCTTCAGGGGACGCTGCTTGACCTTCTGCCTCACGGTCAAGCCTTCGAGGTAGGGCATGGCCAGGAAGGTCTGGCCATCGGCTTCGTCGATCTCGTAGACGGTGCAGATGTTGGGGTGATCGAGGGCGGCGGCGGCTCGCGCCTCCCGCCGGAAGCGGGCTTTGTGTTCCTCGTTCTCTAACCGGTCAGAGGCGAGAAACTTCAGCGCCACGGTGCGCTCGAGTTTCGTGTCGGTGGCCTTATAGACCACGCCCATGCCGCCCTCGCCGAGCTTCTCGAGGATCTTGTAATGCGAGATGGTTTGGCCAGTCATGGTTAGAGACACCAAACGGCCGCAGGTCTGGGCAAAACAGCCGCCCAGCCCTGCGCTGCGCTACGGCTGCTAGGACCGGTAGGAGTGCCGGTCCCTACTTGGCGTGGCGGTCGTTACCGAGCCGAGCTTCTCGATGATATCGTAGTGCAAGATGGTTTGGCCGGTCATGTTCGTATCCATTTGGCGGCATTGCATCATCTCGGCGACCGCGGCGAGAACCGGAGAGAGCCGCGCGCGGTGTGGTCCCGCGGCAACAACCGCACAGAGCCGTGCCCGTCAGGGCGCGGGCCCACACCGAGAACCGCACAGGGCACGGGCCCCGGCGGCAACCACCGTACAGATTCGCGTCGCCCGAGCGCGGGCCCGCAGGCTTCCGCCCGCGGCTCTGTGCGGCTATGTTCCAGCAAGCCGGCGGCGCCGAACGACCCACGATTTCCGCGCCCGCAGCCTGCTGTGCCCGAGTCTTGTAGCGCGGATCTGAGCCTTTTCCAGATCCGCGGCCTTTGACTCCCGGCTACTGTGTCCGTCGCCCCCCGCTACAGCAGCACCATGCCGCCGTCCACCATGATCGACTGGCCGGTAATGTAGTTGGAATCATCGGAAGCCAGGAAAGCGGCCAGGCCGACGATGTCTTGCGGCGTGGACGGCCTTCCCAGCAGGGCGCGTGAGGCGAACCCTTCCATGGCCTCGCCCGGCTTCTCGCTCAGACCCAGCTTCATGAACTCGCTGTCGAGCTGTTCCCACAGTTCGGTCTTGACCACACCGGGGCAAAACGCGTTGCACGTGATCCCGTGTTTACCAAGGGCGCGGGCGCCCGCTTGCGTGAGAGCGACCACCGCAAACTTGCTGGCGCAGTAGTGGGGTTGAAGGTCATAGCCTTCTTTGCCGGCGATCGAGGCGGTATTGATGATTTTTCCGCCCTTGCCTTGATCGATCATCTGCTGGGCCGCCTCCTGCATGGCAATGAGCACACCCAAGGCGTTCACCTTCATGATGCGTTCCCAATGCTCTTCGCGCACGTCCATGAACAGCCTGATCTCGGCGACGGCGGCATTGTTGAAAATGACGTTGAGAGCCCCGAATTCGTCCACGACGGCCTTGACCATCGCTTTCACGTCAGCCCGGCTGGAAACGTCGCATTGGCAGGCCAGGGCCTTGCCCCCTTGGCCTTTGATTTCGTCGGCGGTTTTCTGAGCGCCTTCGAGATTAAGATCCACGACACCCACCTGGGCCCCTTCTTCCGCCAAGCGGGCGGCGATGCCCTTGCCGATCCCCCGTGCGGCTCCCGAGACCACGCATGTTTTGCCGTCGAGTCGTCTACTTGCCATTTCTTCCTACCTCCCGTGCCCATGTAGGGGCACGACATCTCGCGCCCTCTTGTGCAGCGCCGGCGATTTACCTGATCTCCGCGGTTCTCATTCCTAGCAGCCCGTGGTAGAAGTGAAGGTCGCGAAAAATCGGGTACAGAAAAAGTGTGAAAAAATGCTGGGACAGTCAACCGCGGCTGACGATGTCACTGATCCTACTTGCCTCCTGGGACGCCGCTTGTGACAGTCCCCGATTTTTTCACACCGTCCAGCCAGCCAATTCGCTTCAGGCTAAGTGCTTTTTTTCTAGGACCATGACCGGGGGGCGAATTGGTGGCAGTCCCCATTTTTCGCTCTTGCACGACTTTCGCCACCGGCTGCTGGCCCTCATCTCAAGCAAGCACCTCATCTACCCCAACCCAGCGTTTCTCGTTGACCGAGCGGCTGGTCGCCTCTAACACGGACTGCACCTGAAGTCCCTGTCGGAAATCGGGCTGGGCGGATTTGCCTTCGGCCAGCTGGTTCAAGAAATCGTAAATCGTGTGCACGAATGCGGCATCGTATCCCAATCCAAGACCCGGTGACCACCAGTTGCCGACATAGGGATGCTCGCTGTGGCCGACAACGATCGTGCGATAGCCCTGCTGTTGCACCGAATCGCTCCAGGAATAATAGCGCAACTCGTTCAGCCTCTGGAAATCGAAATACAAGCTGCCTTTGCTTCCGTTGATTTCAAAAACGAATCGATCGCGATTGCCGCCGGCAAAGCGTGTCGCTTCGAAGCTGCCCATCGCCCCGTTGTCGAAACGCGCTAAAAACAGGGCTCCGTCATCGACGGTCACCGGCCCCCTGGTCTTCTCCGCGGTGCGCTCGGCCGGAAGCAAGGGGCGCTCTTTGATAAACGTTTCCGTCATGCCGATCGTTTCTTTGATCGGACCGACCAGGTAATGGGCAAGGTCAATCAGGTGCGACCCCAGATCGCCGAGCGAGCCGCTGCCGGCCTTGTCACGCTGTAAGCGCCACACGAGCGGGGTTTCCGGGTCGATGGCCCAGTCTTCCAACCAGCTGGCCCGCCAGTGGTAGATCTGTCCAATCTCACCGCCCTCGATCAATTGGCGAGCCAGGGCGATCGCCGGGACGCGACGGTAATTGAAGCAGACGGTGTTGACTACGCCCGCGTCCTCCACTGCCTTTACCATTTGTTGAGCCGCAGGGAGCGAATTGGCCAACGGTTTCTCACAGAAGATATGCTTGCCCTGCCCAGCCGCGGCAATGGCAATCGGCGCGTGCATATCACCGGTGGCGGAAATGTCGATGACGTCAACGTCGTCACGGGTCACGACATCTTCCCAGCGGGTTGAGTGCTCCGGCCAGCCGTAGCGTTCGGCCGCCGTGCGGACACCGTCCTCATCGCGCCCGCAGATGACCCGCATTTCCGGTTTGGCCTTGGGGTCAAACAGGGCCGCGGCATCGCGGTACGCGCGCGAATGCACTTTGCCCATGAACCCGGCGCCGATCAACCCTATTCCTACGGTGCGCATGTTCCTCTTCTCCTTTCCCGGCCTCGCGGTTCGGGCTGTAGATGTGGCGCGCGGCACCAGTTTGTGCACCCGCCCAGCGCATAGCATGTCGGCAAGCGGGCGCGATGAATCGCGCCCCTACATCCCTGACGGCGGGCATTTGCTTCCACTCCTGGCGACTGCTGGCAAGAAAAGCGGGCTAGTGGAACAGACAGCCGCCGTTGACGTTGATCGCCTGACCGGTCAGGTAAGCCCCGTCGTCCGACGCCAGGTAGACCACGGCCGAGGCGATGTCCTCCGGCCGACCCTGTTTGCCCAGGGGGATGACTGTTTTGACCATCTGATCCATTTCCTCGAACGTGATGCCGCGAATCTTGGCCTCTTCGCGCAGAGCGTTCCAATGCATATCGGTGTCCATATTCCCCGGGCAGATGCTGTTCACCCGAATGCCCGACGGCGCCAACTCCAGGGCGAGACTTTCGGTGAAGCGAATCACGGCGGCCTTCGAGGCGCAGTAGACGCCGAAGTAGGCGAATCCCTGCTTGCCGTACCAGGAACCGAGATTGATGATGCAGCCGCTGTTTTGCTTGGGCATCACGCGGGCGGCGGCGCGACAGCCGTTGAACGTTCCCCGAAAGTTTACCCCCATGACCCGCTCAAAGGTCTCGTCGGTGAGTTCCGCAACCGCGGTCATGGGGTGGTTGACACCGGCATTGTTGACCATCAGATCGAGACGTCCCAGCCGCTCGGCGACTTCGTTGACCATGCGATCGACTTGCTCGGCAGAGGTCATGTCGACGGTTGTCGCGTAGCCGCGGTTCCCAGGGAACCGCTTCCGTAGTTCGTCTCCCGTTTCTCCCACCGAGGCAAGAATATCCGCGACGACCACATGGGCGCCCTCCTCAGCCAGGCGAAACGCGGTGACTTTGCCGATGCCCCCCGCAGCGCCGGTAATCAGGGCAATCTGCCCCTCCAAACGATGACTCATCGAAGACACTTCTCCTTTTGGCCCTCACACTGCCGGCCCGGCCGCGGCAGACCCAAGCGCAACCGCCACCGGGAAGCAAGAATTTATGATCTACGATGGAGGGGAAACGTGCAAGCCTTGTCGTCCGGTAGCCCTTATCTGTCGGAACAAACAGAGCCGCACTCGAAGGGTGCGGTTGAGAGCATACACCGGAACTCTTAGAAGCGTCGCTGGTACTCGCTACTAATCCTCGTCAGAATAGCTCCATAGTCGAGACGGAGACCTCTCAAATCGGCCCAGGCAAACGGGAACGGAGGGAAATTCGTAGCCTTGAACCGTATGACAAGGAACTCGTCGAAAGATGGTTTCGCTTCTGCTTCAAGCCGCCGTTCTGCCACTTCAGCCTCCTGACAGGGGTGCAAATACCCGCTACGGCCGGTGGTCGGCCACTGTCTGTCCCTTTCGTAGCTGACGTATTTGTCTGCTTGATTGATGCCAACAATGCCAACACAGATCGGCTGACCGCCTCCCCGCCGAAACTGCCCGACCTGACTCCTGAGATCGCTCGCTACGCGGTCGATCTGTTTGATCATCGCCTTCGCCAGAATCTTGACTTCAATGCCAATCTCCAGCGTCGCAATCGGGCCACGGCCGACGATGTAACCAGGATCGATGATGGGGGTTTCGCCAGGGATTATCTGACCAAAAGTTCCGTCACCACGACGAGCCTTAATCCCGCGGGTTTGGTTTTGAACGTTCAAAACGCGGTCCCGGTGAACCCTGACAGCCTCAACGTACTTCGAGGATCTACGAATGGAAAGGAGGTCTTCGTAGAAGTGCATCGCGACGAAGTCCCCTTGTGTTGACTTTCGGTGACGATACACCCTTCCCTTGAAGAGACCTTCAAACTCAGAAAGTAATCGGTATTCAGGCTCGGGGGATTGGGCGGTCAATCCACGGATACCTCGGCTGTCTGGGGCCCGTTCATCCGCGTCTGGCGGACGGCGCCGTCGATGCGCCTGTGGGCAATATCCATATACGCAGGCTCGATCTCATTCCCGATCGAATTCCTGCCGGACATAATAGCAGCCAAGGTTGTGGAGCCAGTACCAAGAAATGGGTCCAGCACCGTGTCTCCGGCAAAGGAGAACATGCGGATCAGGCGCTGGGCGAGTTCAACAGGGTAAGGTGCGGGGTGCCCGTCTCGCGTGGACGCCCCGCGAACCCCCGTCCACATAGAGCGCTGCCAGGCCTGCATTTCCTCACGGGTCAGCATGGACAAGGCCTTTTGTAAGGGCGAGGCAGATCGGTACTCCCCACCCTTTCGGAGGAACAGAATATACTCAACGTCGTTCTTTATGATTGCGCCGGGTTGGTACGGCTTGCCGTAAAAACCCCCGCCGTTACCTCGAACCTCGGTTACACCATTCGCAATCTTGTGCCAGATGATCGGAGTCAGGCAGTCGAGTCCGATCCCGCGAGCGCGCACCTGTATGTCCGCGTGTAGGGGCATGACGTAGTGCCTTCCGCCGCGCTTCCTTGGGATACAAACATCCCCCACAACGCAGCAGACGCGCCCCCCCCCAGCGAGAACTCTTTTACACTCGGACCAGACCCTGTCCAACTCACCCAGGAAGATCTCGTATTCTGCTAGGTCCCCCAACTGTCCCCCACGACCCGGGGCGTAATCCTTTAAAGTCCAATAGGGAGGTGACGTGACGACCAAGTGGACGGAGGAGTCTGGAATCCAGGAAAGGTCCCGAGCGTCACCGACGTGCAGCCTGTGCTGAGTACGGTTGAACGGCTCGGGCCACGGCGAAGTCCGAAACGCCGCGTTGGCCTCCATCAACATCCGCAGGGCCTCGGGCGTATTGTCCTTGAGTGGCAGTGCGACTCCCCTCTGGTCCTTCGACGGAAGGCACCCCGGATCAGACTGCACAGCAGCTCTGGTTTTCCTCCGAACCCCTGACCCCGCTTGGAGTTGCCCAGACAATCTGCCCCCTTCAGGCCGTACTGCTACCGAGATAATACCAACTCTAACCGCACCATGTTGGCCCCATCGGCAACTCAGTATCCGCCCGTTAGACCGAACCGCTACCCTTGCACCAGCTCTTCGAGCCGCCCTAGGCAGCCGCTCCAACCCTCGCTGTGTTTGCCGCGGCTTTCGGCGTCGGGGAATCGCTCGTGAGTGAGGATAAGCTTCGTGGCCGAACCGAGGTCCCGAAACTCAACCGTCACCAGGGTGTCCTTGGCGAAGCCGTCTTCCCAGGACCAGGTGTAGACCAGCTTCTCGGGCGCCGACACTTCCCGGTACTCGCCGTAGGCCGTGTGGACAGCGCCGTCGCGATGCGTCATTTGAATACGGTATTTTCCGCCGACCCGCAGATCGACTTCCGCAGCCACCTCATAATCTTCACTGGGCGCCGCCCAGTTCTTCATTTCTTCCGGGTCGGTCCAGGCCCGGTAGACTCTCTCTCGCGGCGCTTGGAAGGTCCGTTTGAGCTGGAGCGTCGTGTCGGGGCTGATGCTGGGTGTGGCCATGATGAGCTTTCCTCCTCGTTGGATTCTTCAAGATAGGTGGCCAGCCGGTCGAGTCGCTGCTCCCAGAACCGGCGGCACTCGGCCATCCATTCGGCTGCGTCTGTCATCGGCGTGGGATTGAGGCGGCACCGGTGAACGCGCCCCTCCTTCCGACGCGCCAGCAGCCCGGCATGCTCGAGAACGCGCAGATGCCTGGATATGGCGGGCAGCGAAACATCGAACGGCGCTGCCAGCTCCCCGGCGGTCGTTTCCCCATGGGAGAGCTTTTCCAGGATGCCGCGGCGAATGGGGTCCGCCAAGGCGGCGAACGTCGCGTCGAGAGAACCGGCTATATGCTTAACCATTAAGTTAAATGTAGAGTATCGCTGGGGATCCTGTCAAGGCCACCTGGGAATACGCATAATGATCGATGGATCATTACATCATGAGCCACAAATATCAAATCACTCTACCCGAGGATCTTTCGGCCGACTTAAAGCGCGAAGCGACGAGGCTCGGAGTCCCACTAGCGGAGTTCATTCGCCAGACGATGAAGGAGCGCTTGCGGCGCTCGATTCCGGATCGCACCGATAATCCCCTGGCCTCCATCACCGGCCTGGTCGACTCCGACGAGCGCGACCTAGCCGCCCGAGTCGACGAGATTCTGTATCGATGAGGATCTTCGTCGATACCAGTTTCTTCATCGCCCTGACGATGAAAGGTGACCAGTGGCACGAGCGGGCACGGGGAGCCATGCCGTCCGAGATGTCATTGGCAACCTCATCACTCGTCGTGAATGAAACGATCAGCTTACTTCAGGCAAGGGGGTACTTCTCCGATGCCCTGGTCTTCCTGCGAGAGATCAGAGGAAACGACCATCTCGAGATGCTCTATGTTGATCCGGCGTTGCAGTCACAGGCCTGGGACGAGTTCTCGCGGTGGGGGGCCATGGGAGCGAACGCCGTCGATTGCGTGAGCTTCTCGCTAATGAAGAAACACGGGATTCGGCGGGTGCTAACGTTCGACCAGCACTTTCGCTTGGCCGGATTCGAAGTGGGGCCGTAGGGAGAGCCCATGCTTCGAATCAATTGGCGCCTGACCGCTCGCTCGCGCTCGCGGCTCTCATTCGCTCGTCGCAAGGGTGTGCGATAGCAGGCAACTGAGCCTGGAACGTTAGTGACAGGGCCAATCCCCCGTAACGACCAGTGCGCCATGGCCACTCAGTCGAAAACCCACCGGTTGGGTGTGCCCACTCCTAGCAGCCCGTGGCAAAAGTCATGCAGGAGCGAAAAATGGGGACTGCCACCAATTCGCCTCCCGTCATGACCCAAGAAACAAAGCACTTAGCCTGAAGCGAATTGGCTGGCTGTACCCGATTTTTCGCGACCTTCATTTCTACCACGGGCTGCTATGGGGACTCATTTGATATTCCATCCCGAAGGGATCCCGTTTCGGCGGATTCACGCCGAGAAGCGGCGTTTGCGGGCTTCGTCGAGGGCGACGGCGAGGATGATGACGGCCCCGATGATCGCCTGTTGGAGGTAGGGGTTGATACCCAGCAGGTCGCTGCCGTTGGCCAGCAGTCCCATGATGAAGGCGCCGATCAGCGTCCCGACCACGCTGCCCTCCCCGCCGGACAAGCTGCCGCCACCGATCACGACGGCCGCGATGACCTGCAGCTCGTAAGCCTGACCGGCGGTCGGCTGTCCGGTCATCAACCGCGAGGCTTCAATCATGCTGGCCACGCCGCTCAACATGCCGCAGATCGCGTAGACCGCTACCGTGTATTTCGCCACCGGGATGCCGGCGTAAATCGCGGCTTCTTTATTGCTCCCCAGAGCGTAGGTGTATCGTCCAAGTTTGCTGGAGTGCAGGGTCACGTAGGCGACAGCGGCACAAGCCAGCAGCACCAACAGGACAAACGGCACCCCGGCGATCGAGCCCTCGCCAAGCAAAGCGAACTCCCGCGGAAGGCCAACCACGGGCAGGCCATTCGAGATAATCAGCGTCACCCCGCGGGCGATGCCGAGCGTCCCCAGGGTCACAATGAAGGGTGGGATTTTCAGGCTTGTGATCAGAGCACCGTTGGCAAGGCCCCATCCCAAACCGCACAAGATGCCGACAACGATGCCGCCGGCCACTCCACCTCCATTGACCATGGCCATGGTGCCGAGGGTCCCGGAAAATGCCAGAATGGCGCCCACGGACAGGTCGATTCCCCCCGAGACGATGACCATCGTCATGCCGAGAGCCATGATGTTGATGACGGCGGTCTGGCGCACCACGCTCGAGAGGTTGATGGCTGTAAAAAAGTAGGGAGAAGCAAGGGACAAGAAGACAAAGAGGGCGATCAAGCTGAAAAACGGCAGCAGCTTCTGAAGCATCCCCGAGCGAAGCTTCATTTCCCCACCGCGGCGTAGTGCATGATTTCCTGCTGCGTGGTCTGCCGAGGAAGCTCGGCGACAAGGCGGCCGTCCCGCATCACCAGAATGCGGTCCGCTACCTGAAGGAGTTCGGGCAATTCCGAGCTGACCATGAGCAGAGCTTTTCCGGAGCGCGCCAACTCATCCATCAAGGCAAAGACTTCCGCTTTGGCGCCGACGTCGATGCCCCGGGTCGGCTCATCGAAGAGCAGAACGCGGGCGTCGCGAAACAGCCATTTGGCAATGACGATCTTCTGCTGGTTCCCGCCGCTCAATCGGCCGGCGAGTTGCTCGATCGAGGCAGCACGGATTTGGAGACGCTGTTGAGAATCCTCGGCTACCTTTTCTTCCCGCGAGCCGTTCACCAAGCCTGCCCGGCAGACGGCGTCGACGTTGGCTAGGGTGATATTGACCCGCAAGGGCAGCGGCAGCGCGAGACCGGTCTTCTGCCGGTCTTCGGTAATCAGTGCAATGCCGGCATTCACCGCGTCTTGCGGCGAGCGAATCTCCACTTGCCGCCCCCGGACGTAAATGGCTCCCTCGGTAGCAGGAGTGATGCCGAAGATGGTCTGGCAGAGTTCCGTGCGTCCGGCGCCCATCAATCCGGCGACACCAACGATTTCGCCCGCATGCAGAGTCAATCTAGCCTCTTCCAGGTCCACTCGCAGCAGCTCCTCTCCCGGCGGCAGCGGTTCGCGCTCGTAGATAGTCGAGACCTCGCGACCGACCATATGATGAACGATTTGTTCAGTCGTTACCTCGGAGAAAGGGCTGTAATGAACCGTCTCGCCGTCTCGCAAGATGGTGATGCGATCGGCCACATGGCGCAGCTCGTCGAGGCGATGAGTGATGTAGATGATCCCCATGCCACGCCCGCGCAAGCTTCGCACAATGCGGAACACCTCGGCGCTTTCGGCTTCCGACAGCGAAGACGTCGGTTCGTCAAAGATCAGCAGACTGGAGGCACTATGTAGGGCGCGGCAGATTTCGACCAGTTGCTTTTGTGCCGGACTCAGCGCCTCGACCCGCCAGCCGGCCCGCAAGGGAAAGTTGTGCTCTTCGATGAGCGCTGCGCATTCGCGCTCCATGCGGCGTTGGTCAAGCAGCGGTCCGGTCTCGAGCTCTCGTCCCAGGAAGATATTTTCCGCCACCGTCAGGCGGGGTGCCAGAAGGGACTCCTGATGGACCATGGATATGCCGTTGGCGTGCGCATCGGCCGGGCGTTGAAAATTGACCTCGGAACCCCGCCACAGCATGACGCCGCCGTCGCGCTCGAGCATCCCGGCAACGATTTTTACCAGCGTGGATTTGCCCGCGCCGTTTTCTCCGACCAGGGAGTGAACCTCTCCGGCTTCTACTTGGAAGTCGCCCCGTCGGAGCGCCGCCACGCCGGTAAAGTATTTTTCAATGCCTTGAAGATCCAGGAGCATGGGAATTCAGCTTAAAGGATGGACTCGCCCGCTTTTTTCGCCGGCGGACGGTCGAAGCAGGCGACAGGCCCGCCATGACTTCATTGCGCTTGCTCGGCGTGTTCAACGTAGGGTTCAAGAATGTAGGGGCGGCATGCCGTGCCCGAGGTTGCCGGGCGGCGCGCGCCTCGTACCGACGAACCTCTCACACACTTCACCTCGCCGCCGGGCGGGCAAAACGGGCCGGCAACTTAACCGAAACGGGAAAAACCGCCACAGCCGGACCCACGGGGCGACTAGGTCGCCGCGGTCCCGTTTCACTCCATACCACGATTACCGTGTGCGGTCGGGTTCAATGTTGCAAGGTATCACAGCGAAGCACGCCAGCGCGAACTTGCGGCGGCCAAGCCTCAGGGGTCGGCATCACTCTGCTCGGACGTTTGCGCGGCCAGGGTAACAAGCGTCGCTCCCCAACCGCCGGCTTCGCCCGGGGCGTCGCGGAAGTCCGCAACCCATGGCGTGCGAGCCAACACGCGGCGGACCGTCTCGCGCTGGACCCCAATGCCCCGGCCGTGGATGATTCGCAGTGCGCGCAATCCCAGACGATGGGCTTCTTCCAGGTAGGCTTCAACAACCGCTTCGACATCGCGCGGAGGGACCGTGTGCAGATCAAAGACGTCGCTGACAGGGATGCGGAAAGGCTCAGGCTCCGACATAGCGGGCATAGAGGCTACGGGCCACGCCGACGTCGTCGGTGCCCTTGATGATGGCGCGACCGTCGGGGAAGATCGTCATCTCGTAGGGGGAGCAAATGAAGCGCAGCGCGAATTCGTTTCGGCGTACCGCTCCGAGCGGCTCTAGGGTCGCCGAGAGGCCTTTCAGATCGAGCGAACGCTGCCGTTCGTTAATTTGAACCGCGTTGCGTCCGCAGAGCGAAACGGGCCGGCGATGCCGCCCGGCGAGGTATTCGAATTTCCGTTGTCCGCAAACGCGGCACTGGGGGTCGGGCTCGCTGACGTCAAGCTGTTGGATACCACCCTCCCATAGGTCCACGCTGAGCATCCTTGGTTTAACGGGTTTAACGCTGCTCCTTTGGCTGCTCAGGATCTTCGTCGCATCCCCCACCTGGAGGGAGGCGATTAAGCTAGTGATGACGTTGAGGATGCCGGCCGTATCGCAAGTCTGCTGCGGGCCTTTCGGGGGGGCCGGGAAAACGCAAGCCAGGCAGGCGGAGCGGCCGGGAAGAATCGGCATGGTCACACCATAACTTCCGATTGCAGCGCCGTAGATCCACGGTATGGAGTGCTTGAGGGCGACGTCGTTGATAAGGTAGCGGGTCTCGAAGTTGTCGCATCCGTCGAGGATGACGTCTGAGGGCGTTAGTAGCTCCTCGGCGTTATCGGCCGTTAGGTCGGCAATGCACGGCTCAACTTGGACCGAGGAGTTAATCGCGGCCAAGTGCCGGGCTGCTGCCGCTGCCTTGGGCAGCGCCTCCTCGGCATCGGCCTCGTCAAACAGCCACTGCCGTTGGAGATTGCTGGGCTCAACGTAGTCGCGGTCTATGATGACAATTTGACCGACTCCGGCGCGTGCCAGCGCGTTTACCTGGAAACTCCCGAGGGCGCCGCAGCCAACGACAACGGCTCGCGAGGCAAGCAGCCGCTCCTGGCCCTGCCGGCCGATTTCCGGGAACAGAATCTGGCGCGAATACCTTTCTTTGTCGGCATCAGTCATAGTGGTAGCCGGCGAGTTGCCTCGCATCCGCTTATCCACACGGCGCGGCGGAGGCTCTAGGAGAGCGGCCCCCACGTATTGTTTCGCACGGACTTCCTTGATCCTAGCAGCATCAAAGTTGCGGTCGAGCGGCTCGCATGGCGGCACCCGTATACGGACCGCTTTGCCTGTGCGTCATATAATCGTGTGTATTCCATGCGAAGAGTTCTCTTCGGCCTCTGGGCGGCCCTAACACTCGCCTGGACACCCCTGCATAGCTCCTCTCTGGACGGCCTGACTGTTGTTGGGGTGGAGTTCGATCCCAGAGCGCAGCCGGTAGCCGGCAGCCAGTTGTCAGCGTTAGTAGCTGTCAAGCCGGGTGAACCGCTCGACGTTCGCCTAGTACGGCAGACCATCCACGACCTGTATGCCACCGGAAGATACAAAGATATCGAGGTAGAAGCGACACGGGCCGGTGACGGGGTCAGGGTGACCTTTGTCACACAGCCTAGTTGGTTTATCGGTCTGGTCGACGTCACAGGTGTGCCCAGACCTCCTACCCCAGGCCACTTGATGAACGTTACCGAGCTGGAGGCGGGCGAGCCCTATTCGGAAGAAAAGACGGCCTACGCGAAGCAGCAGATTCGGAGGTTACTAAAGGAAAACGGGTTTTATCTTGCCAGCGTCGAAGTCGATGAAACCAAACACCCCGAGCATCAACAGATCGATGTCGTCTTCGAAGTAAATGCCGGTGAACGGACCGGCATGGGCGAGGTCATTGTCGCGCCCGATCCGGGTCTGACTGTTTCGGCGGATGAATTACGGCGAATCGCCAAATGGCGCGAGGGCAAGCCCCTCACACAGCGGCGAGTGCGAAGGGGCTTGGAGCGCATTGAAAGGTACCTCCAGCAACGTCATCACTGGCAAGCACAAGCCCGCAAGGTCGACCTTGTCTATGACCCCGACGTCAATCGCGTCGACGTCGTACTTCACGTGGTACCAGGGCCCCGCGTGATGGTTCGCGTGGACGGGGCGGACTTCTCCCCGGCGCAACTCCAGAAGTATCTGCCCATTTTCGAAGAAGGCGACGTCGATGAAGATCTGCTTTCGGAAGGCGCAAGTAACCTCCGAGACTACCTCCAGACCCAGGGCTACTTTTCCGCCTCGGTGGAATACTTTCTCGAGCGCGATCGCAAGGAGGAAGTGCGCATCGTGTATCACGTCGAGCGGGGTCCCCGCCAAAGGCTCTCCAGCGTCCGGATCGCGGGGAATCGCTATTTCGATCTCGAAACCATTCGAGAGCGCCTGCTGATCCAAGAAAGGACGATGCACCAGCGCCGAGGTCGGTTCAGCCAAAGTTTGCTCGAGCGCGACGTCGAGGCGATTGAGCAACTCTACCGCACGAACGGTTTTCGAGACATCGAAGTAATGTCTCGAGTGGACAGCAACTTTGGAGGGAAGACAGGAAGCCTCGCAGTTTTCCTTACGATCGAGGAAGGGCCGCTGACTCTAGTGTCTGATTTGACGATTCTCGGCACGGAGCAGATCGCGGCACAGGAATTCCTTCCCCAGTTGTCATCCGCGCCGGGCCAGCCTTTTAGCGAGATCAGCGTGGCCACCGATCGGGACTTGATCCTAGGCCGCTATTACGATGAAGGTTTCCACGACGCGCGGTTTGGCTGGCGGTATGAAGCAGGAGGCCATCCCAACCGGGTGGCGGTGGAATACAAGATCGAGGAAGGGGAACCTTTGCGGGTGCGAAGACAGATTGTCTCAGGGCTGCGCCACACCCGGAAAGCACTGGTTGATCGTCAAATTCGAATCTTCCCCGATGAGCCGTTGTCGCAGACGGCGATGCTCGAAACACAGCGCAGGCTTTACGATCTGGGCGTATTTTCGAAGGTCGACGTCGATTTGCAAAACCCTGACGGCGAAGAGCCTTCGAAGAACGTCCTCGTACAGGTGGAGGAGGCGAAGCGCTGGAGTTTCGGCGTGGGCGGAGGAGCTGAGTTTGCCCGCATCGGCGGGAATACAGGGGACTTGACGTCACCAGTCGGTGACGCTTCCTTCAGCCCGCGCGTGACGCTCGAGTTTACACGACTCAATCTGCGTGGCAAGGCTCACACTGCCAGTCTGAGGACCCGCTTTTCCGATCTCCAGCAGCGGGCTTTGTTCACCTATGAAAATCCCCGTTGGACCGGCTCCGACCGCTGGCGGATGACGGTCAGCTCGTTGTTCGACACGTCTCGCAACGTCCGTACTTTCACCGGTCGGCGCCTCGAGGGGGTTTTCCAGGTGCAGCACAAATTGAGCAAGCCCTCGACGGCTTTGTACCGCTTCACCTACCGCCGCACCAGCATCGACGAGAATACGCTGCAGATCACCCCGGGGCTTATTCCACGAGCTTCCCAACCCGTCCGCGTCGGATTGTTGGGCGGAACCTACATCCAGGACCGGCGCGACGACCCGACCGATGCGACGAAGGGCCTTTACAACACGATGGACTTGGGCGTGGCCTCCGGCATTTGGGCCTCCGAGCCTGACTTCTTGCGGCTTCTGGGTCAGAACAGCAGCTACCATCGTTTACCGGGGCGACTCATTTTTGCGCGGACGCTCCAGCTGGGCCTTATGCTTCCCTGGGGCCAGGTTCCACAGGGCGCTCGGGACCTACCTACTCCCATGAACTTCGCCTCGGACCCGGACTCTCGAATTCCGCTCTCGGAACGCTTTTTCTTCGGCGGCGCCAACTCACACCGCGGGTTCCCCATCAACCAGGCCGGGCCCCGTGATCCGGTCACCGGCTTTCCGATCGGCGGCGGCGCCGTGCTTCTCAACAGCGTCGAACTGCGCTTTCCCATCATCGGTCAGGATATCGGCGGAGTCTTATTTCATGATGCCGGCAACGCTTATTCAAGGCCGGGCCGCATCAGCTTCCGGGCGAAACAAGAGCCGCTCATTGTGGACGGCCAGATAGCCGGCTACGAGTTCGACTATATGGTCCATGCGGTCGGATTTGGACTTCGTTATCGCACACCGATCGGACCGATGCGTATCGATCTGGGCTACAGTGTCAACCCGCCTCGTTTCATCGGTTTCGAGGGGACTCGGGAAGAGTTGCTGACCAACCGGGGAATGCTCACCCGGCAGCGCATTTCGCATTTCCAGTTTCATTTTTCCCTAGGGCAAACGTTTTGAGGTGCCAGTGCATGGCGGCGAGCGCTCGAGGAATCATCCTCTTGCTGATCGCCCCATGGCAAGGCAGTCCGGCCGCGGCCGAAATCATTGACAAAGTGGTCGCCGTGGTGGGGAAAGGAGTCATTACCGCCAGCGAAGTCGAGGAACAGCTCCGCTTGGAAGCTTTGTTTAACCGGGACCCCGTTGACCTCTCGAAGGTGAAGCGCCGCGACGCTCTCGCACGTCTCATTGACAGACGGCTTTTAGAGCGCGAGATCACTGCCAAGAATTTTCCGCCTGCGACAGTGGACGATATCGCCCAAGAATTGGCTGCCCTCGAGCGCCGGACAACGCGAAACGGAGCGGCATTTGAACAGCAGCTTGAGTCCTACGGACTTACGAAAGAAGATGTGGAGCAGTTCTTGGTGCGTCAGACAAACTTCGAGCGGTTCGTGGCTTTTCGCTTCAAGACGGGGCTGGACGTCTCCGCGCAAGCCGTGGAGGCCTACTACAAGGAGTCTTTTCTGCCCGCGACGCGTCGCCTGCAAGCCGAGGCGCCTCCTCTTGAGGAAGTCTACGATAAGATTGCCGCCGCCGTGATGGATGAGCGCGCCGACTCGATGCTTGTCGTTTGGCTGAAAGAAACGCACGCCCGAACGCGTGTGGTGATCATGGAGGATTCACCGCCGTCTAAGTAACAATAAGAATAGGCTGTGATCCGCTCCCAGGCTGATTGTGGACGGCCCGGCGAAATCGTCGTCCGCTCGGCGAAGCCGGCGGAAGAAGCCGCGGAAGACGTTTCCACTCTTCGATGATGAAACCACTCCTCCGAAGACTGGCCAAAACACGTTGGAAGCTTTGGCTGGCCGTGCTTGTCGGCGCGCCGGCGGTCCTGGTGATGGGGTTCGCGTTGCTTGTTCGAACCGAGTGGTTCGAAGAAAAAATTCGCCAGACGATGGTTGCCAGATTGCAAGAGGCAACCAGCGGTGACGTAGAGATCGGCAGTTTGAGTCTCGATCCGGTCGGGCTGACGGGTTTTACGGTCATTCTGAGGGATGTCAGCCTGGCCCGATCGGATGAGTCTTCCCAGCCGCCCTTTCTGCGGATCCCATCTCTGAGGTTGGACGTCGGCATCGAGTCCTTCCTGCGGCGCGACATAGCCCTGCGGGCGATGGAAGTGGAGTCGCCGCGCGTGGAGCTGGTAACGGCCGATGATGGGTCGACGAATCTGCCATCCCTGGGAACATGGGCCGTTGGAACCTCCTTGCCGGCAGGTTGGTTCGACCTTGTGGCGGACCGCCTCAACGTTCGCCAGGGCCGTGTTTCCTGGAACGGATTGCAATTCCCCGTATCGTTGGCGAGCGACCAGTTTTCCCTGGAAACGCGGTTTGAAGAGACCGCTGACCGCTACCGGATTTCGGTGAGACTGGGCAGCTCGTCCGTTCAGATCGGCGACTATGAGCCGCTGGTGACGGAGGGAGATCTCGAAGTCTTCCTCTATCGCGATCGGCTCGAGGCGCCGCATATTCGCTTGGCCGCCGGCGAGTCGCAGGTGGAAGCCAGCCTGCGCGTTGACGACTTTCGCCGTCCCCGGGTCATTGCCGACTATCAACTCCGTGCGGAGCTGAGTTCCTGGGCGGATAGGTTCGAGATCTCGGCCGTTGAGCGAGGCGGGGCGGAGGTTGTTGGCAAAGCGTCGTGGGACATGCAAGAGGGCAAGTTGGAATATAGCGGACAGCTGGAGCTCAAGGGATTGTCACTGCGATCCAGTCCGGTTGCCGTCGAGCAAATCGAGGTCCTGGCCCGCTACGAGGGTGACGGCCAGCGCCTAGCGATTCGCGATTTGGAAGTTTCCGTTCCGGGGGGGCGTTTCGCGGGCAAGGTGGATGTCGATATTTTGACCGATGCCGCGCCTCGTTATAGAGTCGCGGGAGAGCTGGATTTAGAGTTGCCCTCGGCGCTCGAGGCCCTCGATCTTCCATCCGGGAAGGTATCGGGCTTGCCTTGGAGTAGCGTTGTCGAAGGGCAATTACAAGGGGAAGGAGCGGGAGCGGACGAGTTTGAGGCCGCACTGTCGTTGGAGCTGGCCGCCCCCGAAGCTTTAGAGGAGGGCCAGTCTCCGCTAACGGGACAGATCGAGCTTGCCTACAGCGCTCGGGCCCGTCTGGCCGACATTTCCCTGCTTCGGCTCTCTACGCCGTCCACGGACTTCGATGCGACAGGCTCCCTATCACTGGCCGGGCGCTCGAGCCTAGCGGTGCACGCGAAGACGAAATCCCCCGACGGGCTGGCGTACCTGGCCGATGTGGCTGCTCCTCGATGGGCGGATGCGTTGGCCGCGCTCGTCGCGGAAGCGTCTTTCGACGGAGATCTCGGAGGCTACTTCTTTTCCGAGGGAGGTCCGGCTTACGAGCTAGAGGGGCGGGCGCGGGCCCGGGGTCTTCGTTTGCCGGGGCACGAGTGGAAGTCGTTCGAAGCCGAGGTGGCGCTACGCCCCGACGAACTCCGAATCGCCCAAGGGCGCCTAGAAGATGGTGCCGCAACAGCGACGATGTCGATCACGCTTCCCCTTGGCCAGGGAGGCTTGGCTGCGGAGTTGCCGCTGGCCATCGCCTTGCGCCTTGAAGAGATACCGCTAGATCGGTTGGTGTCGGCCGCGGGCTGGGAGATCCCGATCAAGGGGCGAGCGGGCGGAAGAATTCAGGTGGCGGGCAGCGCGGCACAGCCCAGGGGTTCAGCCAAGGTGGAAATCTCTGATGGAGAAGCTTGGGGCCGACCGTTCGATCTGCTGGCCGGTGAAATCGAATTCAGTAAGGAGAAAATCACCCTGCGGAAGTTTGATCTATCCCATCAAGACGCCACGATCCGAGCTACGGCGCGGTTCGAGCCCCCCGAGCGGCGTTTCCTATTCGACGCCGAGGGCAAGGACTGGGGAATCGAACAGCTTAAGACGCTGCCGCCCAGTTTCGGTGGCACGTTGCACTTCGAGCTCGGTGGCTCGGGCCGCCTGGGCACGGGAGAGGAGCTGTTCGAAGAGTTTGCCTTGTCGGGGGTGTGGGACGTTGAGTCGTTTAACTTCAACCGAAAGCCCATCGGATCCTTTAAGGGCGGGGTGGAGACGGTGGATCGCGAGGTGACACTCGACTGGCAGGCCGAACTTCTAAACGGTCGTATGGAAGGCACCGCCCACGTCTATCCCACCGAGAACGGGAAACTGCGGGGACGGACCCAGTTCACCGACGTGAGCGTCGTCGAGCTGGCTCGGTTGGCGGATGTCTCCGTGGAAAAAGCGACCGGAACCGTCGACGGCCATTGCACATTTTCGGCGTCCTCTTGGGGCCTGGACGAGCTGATGGCCGAGGGCCAGGTTACGCGCCTGGAGGGTGAGTTAGCCGCCATCCCGACGGTCGAGAAGCAGTACGGCATCTGGAATCCCTTTCCCATGCGATGGACCTACGCCGGCAATACCCTGCGATTGGACCGTATGAGGCTGTTGGGCGAGGGAACCGATGTCGAGATCAATGGCGAAGTTTCTTTTTCACCGGAGGAACGGGTGGATGTGGATGTCTCGGGGACGTTTAATCTCGCCGTACTCGAGAGTTTTCGATCCGATCTGCAGGCGCGCGGAAGCTCGACCCTCGAGATGACGATCGGCGGTTCGCTCCAGGTCCCGAAACTCGAGGGTCGCATGGAGCTCAACGATGCCAGTCTGCGATCCGTCCATCTAGCCAACGGCTTGAGCCAGGTGGAGGGGGTTGTCACTTTCACCGGTGACCGGATGAACATCGAACAGCTTACGGCGACCACCGGAGGCGGCCGACTGCGATTGAGCGGCAACAGCAGCTTCGGCGCGGACACGGCTAACTACCGCGTGAATGTGGAAGTGGAACAAGTTCGGCTGAGGTACCCGACTTCGATCAGGAGTGTTTTCGACGGCCAGTTGACGCTGTCCGGCGCCGGTTTTCAGAGCTTGCTCGAGGGCAATGTGGTCGTTCACCGGGCCGCGATCGAGCAGGAATTCGAGCTCGGAGTCGTGTTGGCATCCTTGGGCGAGCCGACGCCCACGCCGCCGAGCAACCCGCTGCTCGAAAACATGCAGCTGGACATCCAGATTCGTTCGGTGCCCGACCTGCAAGTCGAAACCTCGCTCATAAGAAATATGCAGAGTCACGTTGACCTTCGTCTAACAGGGACGGCCCTGTCCCCCGCGCTGCTCGGCCGGGTCAGCATCACGCAAGGCGACGTCAACTTCCGCGGCTCGCGATACGTCATCAACCGCGGGGACATCGAGTTCGCCAATCCGTTCCGCATCGAGCCAACCGTGAATTTTGACCTGGAGAGCCGGCTGCGAGACGTCGATATCGCTTTGACGCTGTCAGGGCCGGCGCGTAGGATGAACCTCAGCTACCGTTCCGATCCGCCGCTGCAGTTCAACGAGCTGGTCTATCTCATCGCCTCCGGACGGGACCCGGGCGACCCGGTTCTCGCCGCCCGACAGACCGTGCAGCAGCAGCACCTGCTGCAGACAGGCGCCAATACGGTGATGGCGCAAGCCTTGTCCCAGCCCGGCTCTCGGCGCGTGCAACGCTTCTTCGGAGTCAGCCGTCTGAAGGTGGATCCGCAGGCCGGCGGAGCCGAGTTCAATCCCAGCGCCCGTATCTCGACCGACCAGCCCATCACCAACGATCTGATTTTGACTTACAGCTACGATCTATCCTCGGCACAGCAACAAACCGTGCGGGTGGAATGGGCGCCGACTCGGCGCTGGTCGATGATCGTCACCCGCGACGAGAACGGGCTGGTCGGAGCGGATTTGATTTACAAGAAGAGGCTCCGCTGAGTGCCGGCGTGGGAACAGTTGCGGCACGAGATGGTGGAGCACCAACTGCGAGGACGCGGCATCCGAGACGAGAAGGTCCTACAGGCTATGGACAGCGTACCCCGCCATGAGTTCATTCCCGACATCGGCCGGCGGCGCGCCTATGCGGATGAGCCGCAGCCGATCGGAGCGCAACAGACCATTTCTCAGCCCTACATGGTCGCCGTCATGGCCGAGTCACTGGCGTTGAGCGGAACCGATCGAGTGTTGGAGGTCGGAGGGGGTTCGGGATACGCCGCCGCCGTGATGGCGCTTCTCGCGCATCACGTGTACGCCATGGAACGTGAGCCGGCTTTGGTCAACTTGGCGCGTGACAACCTGGCTCGTGCCGGGTTTGCCGAACGCGTGACTGTCATAGCGGGAGACGGAACGCTAGGCTGCCCGCAGTACTCTCCCTTCCAGACCATTTCCGTCGCCGCGGCTGCTCCCGAGGTCCCCCCGCCGCTGCTCGAGCAACTCCACAGCGAAGGAGGCCGAATGGTCATGCCGGTCGGCTCTGGCCACGACCAGGAGCTACGGCTGATACGAAAGTTTGCCGACCGAGTCGAGCAGCGCACGGTCACGGCCTGCCGTTTCGTACCTTTGCGCGGGGAGCGGGCCTGGCCGAAGTGAGCCGGCTGAGCAGGGCGAGCAAGGGGCGATGAAGCTCGCAAACAGGTGTCCGTAGGAGTACCGACACGGCAGGTCTGGGGACCTGCGCCACGAAGGCGGTTGTTGCCTCGCGCTCGAAGCTCGAACGTTGGGCTTCGGTGTCTGATGTTGTGGCGCAGACGCCTACGTCTGCCGCGTCGACACTGGTGTCGACGCCCGGGCGCAATTCATTGGGACTTCGGCGGAGAAACCCTCCTTGACAGCAACCGCCACAACAGGTCAGTCGAAGCACGTCATCGTCGGTACCGCGGGACACATCGACCACGGTAAGACCGAGCTCGTGAGGGCTTTGACCGGCATCGACACGGACCGCCTCGCGGAGGAGAAAAGGCGAGGAATCACGATCGACCTGGGATTTGCGCACCTGGACGCCGGCCCTCATCTGAAGCTGGGCTTGGTGGACGTTCCTGGCCACGAGCGCTTCGTCAGAAACATGCTGGCCGGTGCCGGGGGTATCGACTTGGTGCTGCTTGTCGTCGCCGCGGACGAGTCGATTATGCCCCAAACGCGAGAGCACTTCGACATCTGCCGGCTCCTTGGCATCCGAAAGGGACTGGTCGCCCTCACCAAGATGGACCTGGTCGACCCGGATCTCGTCGAGTTAGTAAAGCTCGAAGCGCAGGAGTTTTTCAAGGGTTCGTTCCTCCAAGGCGCCCCGGTCGTGCCGGTGAGCTCGAAGACCGGAGAAGGTTTGGAAGAACTCCGCCAAGCCTTGACCACCGTTGCTCTCGAAGTTGAGCCCAAAGACAGCCGGCGCCACTTCCGCTTGCCGATCGACCGCGTTTTCATCATGCGGGGGTTCGGCACGGTCACTACGGGCACGATGGTTTCCGGCTCTTTGCAGGCCGAGTCGGAGGTGGAGGTCTATCCCATCGGGAAGCGCGTCCGGGTCCGCGGGCTTCAGGTCCACAATCAGGCCCACCGGATCGCCACGGCCGGTCAGCGGACCGCCGTCAATCTATCCGGCGTGGAGGCCGGCAGCCTGCGGAGAGGAATGGTCCTGGCGACGCCGGGCAAGTTTCAAACCAGCAACCGAATCGACTGCCGCCTCGACCTGCTGCCCTCTGCCCGGCCCCTCAAATATGGCGCTCCGGTGCATTTTCACACCGGTACGGCCGAACTCGAAGCCCGGCTCTACTATCTCGACCGGCGAGCCGGCCTGCGGCCCGGGGACAGCGCCTATACCCAGGCGCGCTTCAAAGAACCCCTGCTGGTGTTGCCCGGAGACCGATTCATAGTTCGGCAGTTTTCTCCCGTGATCACCCTCGGTGGGGGAGTGGTGCTCGACAACCAGCCGGGCGGACACCGCGCGTCCAAGGGCTGGAAGGCTCGGCTCGATGCTCTGGCCGGCGGCGACGCCGAAAAGGTCTTGGAAACGTTGTTGCAGGATTCAGCCTATGGTCTCGCGCAACCGGATATCGTTTCCCGGACGGGTTGGATCGAAGACGAGCTCGAGGACGCGGCTAGGTCGCTAGAGGGTCAAGGCCTCGCCGTTCGCATTCACGAAGACCCGACCTGGCTCGTCCACGCTGAGCCTCACCGGATCGCCTCGCAACGGGTGGTGGATTTCCTGGGGGAATTTCACAAGAAGAACCCGCTCACGCCGGGAGTCTCGAAGGAACAGCTCCGCAGCAACCGGTTCCCCGACGCACCTGTCTTCGTTGCCGAAGCCGTTTTCCGGCAGTTGGTTCAGCAAGGCAGGATCGAGGTGGATGGGGAGATTGTACGGCTAGCCGGGCATCGGATTGAGTTCCAACAAGACGAGCAAGAGGCGCGCGAAAAAATCGTCTCCCTCTTCCGGGACGCGGCTCTGAAGGTGCCGATGATGCGCGAGCTGCTGCCCAAACTGCCGGTCGATCCTTCTCGTGGCCGCAAGATCCTCCAGACGCTCCTACGAGAAGGAGTGCTTGTCAAAGTCAGCCAAGACCTCGTTTTCCACCGGGAATCCGTCGAGCGCCTCAAGAGCCTGCTCAAAGAGCACAAGTCACGATCGAAAACCATCGGCGTGCCCGCTTTTAAAGACCTTGCCGGCATCAGCCGCAAGTACGCCATCCCGCTGCTCGAATACCTCGACCGCGAGAAAATCACCCGCCGGGTGGGCGACGAGCGGCTAATTCTGTAGGCTAGCGACGCCGCCTGGAGCGTTGCCCAACCCTTGCCGTCCGATCAAAAGCTCATGACGTAACCATGACCGGCCAAACCATTTCGCATTACAGGATCACCGAACAAGTGGGCAAAGTACGGACCGGCACTCCTGCCGGTCCAAAGCTCAGGGGGTAGCGGACGGTTCTGGAGATGAGTTCACTATAGATTCGGGAATGTCGGGCTCGAAAGCCCGACACAGCACGCTGAAAGCGTGCGCCACGTCAGCTATGACCGGCCAAACCATCGCACACTACAAAATCCTCGAGAAGCTCGGCGAGGGCGGCATGGGCGTGGTCTACAAGGCCACCGACACGAAACTCGAGCGCGCCGTGGCGCTGAAATTTCTAGCCGCCGACAGGTTAGAGAACGTGGAACACAAGGCCCGCCCAGTTTCCCCCCCGACGGCAATCAAGTGGCTTTCGTGTGGGACGGGGAGACGCAAGACAATCTCGACATCTACGTCAAACTCATCGGGCCCGGCCCGCCGCTGCGACTGACTACCGATCCCGCTTGGGAGCACAGCGCCGCCTTTTCTCCGGACGGCCGCACGCTTGCCTTCGCCCGGTACGGCTCCGGGTTGACGAGCGATCTCTACCTGCTGGATCTCGACGAAGATCTGACCCCAAAAGGCGAACCGCGGCGGCGGACCTTTGCCGAGGACACGACAACCAGTCCCGTCTTTACCCCCGACGGGCGCGACATTGTTTTCTCCTCCGGTCCTTTCGGCGCGCCCAGCCTTCGGAGAGTACCGGTATCCGGCTCCGCCTCGCCCGAACGGCTGCCGTTTGGGGAGCGCGGGCAATACCCCGGGATCTCCCGTCAGGGGAATCGGCTCGCGTATTCAACGGTCGGGAGAATATTGCGGATCGCTGTCTATCCGTGAAGAGGCAATCAACTTGACCGCCGGGCCGTCCGTAATGGGTAGATCGACACGCCCGATGTTTACCGCAAGCCGGCTTTTCGCTTCAGTTCCTTCGCTTTGCCACCGGCGCCGTCGAGCACGTCTTTACCATCGAAAGGCGGGGGCTGCTGGCGATTAATGGCCTGAGCGTGTCCCCAGACCGCCGGTCGATTCTCTACAGCCAGCCGGAGGATTTCCAAAGCGACATCATGCTGGTCGAGAATTTCCGGTGAAGGGGGGGTGGGGTTTTCATTTTCGAACAGAGCCGCGTTGTCCCAACGGTTCGGCGTCGACAGTCGGCCGGCCGAACATAGCCGCACAGAGCCGTGGGCGTTAGCCCGCGGGCCCGCGCTCGACCGGCGCGAATCTGTGCGGTTGTTGCGTCGAGGGCCCCGCGCACTGACGGGCACGGCTCTGTTCGGTGCTCGCCTGCTGTGTGGTGTGGTTAGCGCCGGAGGTAGTCGTCCCAACGGTTCGGGTTCTCATACACCGCCAGTGTCTACGAATGAGCCCCAATTCACCTTGATGGCCATTTGTGTATCCACGAGAGGTGGCCACGTCGGCGTATCATAAGAGTTTGGCGACACCCAGGGAGTAGTCGCTGAGCCGCAAGACCACGCATTGCAACTAAGGCCTACGCCCGTTGTTGGAAAGTACAAACTCTGAACAAGCTCATCCTCGTCCCATGGGTCGAGCTCGTACAACATCATCCAGCTATTGCTGCTGCCGAAACCGCTCACATATGTGCAGCCTCCTGTGTCACACATCCCGTCGCTGTTATAGTCGTCGGAACCTCCCAGCTTAAAGCTGGGAGAGGATTCAGTTTTTCGTGAGGGGTGAGTCTTGGAAAGTGCGTGGTCTAGGTCCCCAGTTTTGACGGCAGAATTCGAGACCCGAGGTGACGGATTTTGCACGTCCGGGGTCTCGAATCTTTCAGGATATGTGGGTCGCGAAAAATGGCGGTGGACGAGAGGAAAAGGCGCGAGGGGCTTGGGTGATTGGTGGCGTGGTAGAACCGGCCCTGGTCGGCCTAAGACGAAATAGCCGACGCCCAACCTGGCCGGCAACCCCTTGTTTGCAACTCCGTCAAAATCTTGTAGCCATCCATACCTGCCGTCTCCTTTGGTTAGGACCTGGGGGCGATTCTAGCAGGCCTCGGATTCTGCGTAGAGTAGGTCTCGGATTTTGGGCGCAGGATTTGGGGCCTGGGGTCCCGGATTTTTCGTGAGGGGTGGGTCTCGGAAATTGCGTGGCTGCTAGCCGGTAAATTGCCATGACGCACACCCGCGCAGACTGCGCGGGCACTAGGTCGGGTTGCCGAGAACTGCTTCACCCAAACGGGCGATGCCACCAGCGTACAACTTGAAGCTGACCAATTCTAGAGTAGAGGTGCAAATGCTCACGAAAAGACTGATCCTCGCTGCAAGCATGACCTTCCTGGCTATCACCTGGGGAGTTGCCCCGAGCCCGAGCCAGGCCCCAGGATACTATGGGACCCCGGATGATTCTTCGGCTGCAACGATTAGGCGGATGTGTTTCAAGCTGTTTGGCAAGAACTGGGACCGGCCCGCACCACTTCCCACCGTTGAGCATCTGGTTGGGGCGGACCCTTTCTTCGTCGTGCTGACTGACTTCCACGCTGGCTATCAGGGGCAGAAGTTTGGACCTCAGATATTCATGCTCGATCACTCGCGACAAAAAGCAGCCATCCGGCAAATCAATGCCCTGCAACCGTCGTTCGCGGTCCACCTGGGTGACAATACCTGGGCATGGGGCACTTGGCCTTTAGAGCGCTACGCGCCGGTGGCCCGCCATGCCTTGGAGCTACTGGGAAAGTTACGTTGTAAGTTGTACAACTGTGCGGGGACGCATGACTTCAGTCATCACCATATCCCCCGTGAGTTTGATCCCCGATTTGCGGAACAGCTGCATGCCCGGCGGGAGAAGTTCCGAAAGTTCTTTGGGGATGACTTGTACAGTTTCGAGGCCGGCGGTTGCCGACTCATTGTCTTCAATGACGCTCTGCTCAACACAGGGCAGCCCATCAGCGAGGAGGTGATGGAGTGGCTGGAAAGCGAAGTGGCGAAAGCTTCCCGCGCGAAGGTCACGTTCGTCATGTCGCATGAAGCGCTCTTCCTACGAGCCCCGGATGAAGAGGGGGGCCTAAAAAATCGCAAAGCCATTCCGGAGCCCGCCAGGTCCCTCCTGCTGGAGATGTTTACTCGCCACGGCGTGGACGTTGTCTATTCCGGACATAATCACTTTCAGTTCGCCAATCAGTATCGCGACATCTGGATGCACACCCTCAACTCGGTCTTCATGAACCGGGGGGAGTGGCTCACGATTGAAGGAACAGCTGGGTTTTTCCCGAACGCGGCCCAACGCCATGACCCTTATAAGCTGGGTTTCCTGGTCGTGCGTGTGCGAGACGGCAAGGTGCACGAAAGCTGAGTGCCCACCTATTGGCAGGTCGAAGATCCGCCGAGGCAGTTGGCGCAGCTGAGTGGTCCGCGACTGATTGGCCGACCGGCCAGTGAAGTCCAAGACAGCGTCCTGGGGATCGCTGCGAGCCCACCGCGGCCATTCAGCTGGAGGGCGCCTCAGAACCACTGGATTGGCCCGGGAAGCGTTATTGTCGATGGGGTAGTGGATCATTGGTGGCGTTTGGCCGAGAAAGTCGGTAGCAAGTGGCTTCAGGTGTGGCCCATGCCGTCCTCTGCAACGGAGTGGGCCAGCCTTGAACGAGGATTGACATTGGGGAGGCCCCGGGGTGTGCGCATCGCGGTCCCACTACCCGCGGATGTAGTTGGAATGGGAACAGCCTGGGCAAAGCTGAGGCCGCAGGCAAAGGCGATCTCCGCGGTGGTGGTATCGAACGGCGGGCCCACGTTCAAATCGACAGATTCCAACCCCCAGTTAACGACTTGGAAACCCGAAGGCTCGGAAGAAAAATGGGGGCAAGCCTGTGCCAGGGCCAAGAGGCTCATCCCTGAATCCACAAAGGTCGTGCTGGGGCGGATCCCCCTTCGCAGGCTGGATGTAGCTGGATTCATGCCCAAGTCAGGCTCTGGGCTGGAGCAGATTAAGAAAGCCGCGGAAGCCTTAGAAGGAAACGCCGATGCCATGGCCCTGTGGATGAAAACGCAAGGTCCGCCGGAAGAGTTCTACGACGATATCGTGCGTGCCGCCAAAATTGCCAGAGCGAACGGCCTGGAACTGTGGCTGGACGCCGTCGGCTGGGAATATGTGGACGAACCTTTACGGAGTGCGTATTTCCTCCGCCTGCTGGCCATCTGCCAGGCTACCCAGGTCCGCCTGTTTTGGTGGAACGGTCCGGCCCACGAGGCTGGGCTGCTGGACAAGTATTATGATCCCACCCCGATGTTCTACGCTGCGCAGGCTTGGCAAGCGATGGTTGATGGTCCCGAGAAGCCGATCTCTATTGAAGAGGAAGCAGGCACCCTCACACTAAGGTGGAAAAATCCCGTTTCCGGAGAGTATGTGATCTGGTGGAAGCCTGCCAATGAAATCAAGGTCGATGTGGCTGGCAATCGGTTGGCCGTCTCGTCCAGCTCGATGGTGGCGGATCCCCTGCACGCGCGGCTTCTGAAGTTGAACTCATCGGCTCGCCTGCCGCTCTGTAGCTGGCCCCTCATCGCTCGTCAAGAGTAGTCGATCAGCATAGGCTGCGCATCCGACCGCCAGCGAAGCAGGACGGGCAGTCACTTATTCCATCGGCCGAAGGTCGTGTTCCCCACTTGCGGCGCCGTCAACCGCTTGATACTCCGTTCGTTGAGTCGCATGTTGCGCCCCTTCGCCAGACCTATATTGCGCGGAATCACTTGTTCCGCGGAGCGGACGCAGCTTGCGAGCGTTAGAGCAAGTGATCCCTAGCCACTTGTGCCGGCCCCCGGAAGCCCCGTTTCGTGTCCGATCTGTGTCCGACTGGTTTCGGGTCCGATATGCCTATTGATGTTCGCGAAATACAGTGTAGGGGCGCAGCGTGCTGCGCCCGCTCTGGCAAGGCATTTGCTGTGTCCGAAAACAACACTATATTCTGCGGGTATCAATAAGTATGTCTGAGGGTGTCCGTGAGCGTCGAGAGAAAGATGGACAGAAGTAACTTGAAATCATTGTATTATGTTGTTACATACTTTGTTTTGAGTGGTGAGCGCGCGGGGACTCGAACCCCAAACCTAGTGATTAAGAGTCACTTGCTCTACCAATTGAGCTACGCGCCCAGATATTCTACGAGGAGAAACGACTGGCGCCGCTGCCGGCTGCGAGGTGCCGGCCTGGCCGCGTTTTTCCGCGAGATCGCTATTGTATCACCCTGGTCGGAAGACGCAGCTCCTCCCCTTGAACGTGCGTACTTCCGTTCGGTCCCGCAGCCTGCGGCGCCCACAGAAATCGAGAAACGCTCGCAACGCAACCTCTCCGCGAAGTTGTAGGATAGAACTGCTTGGCGCCTAGGCGCCAAATGCGACCTAGGGAGCCGCCTCACAGGACCACCCAACGCGCAAGGATTGGCGTTCGACTGGGGAACGGAAAAAGGCGTGAGAAAATTGGGGCGGAAGGTGTGAAAAAATCGGGACTGCCACAAGCGGCGCGCCTCTTAAACTTCTTGGATTCACCGATCTTCGCCCGCCGCGGCTGGCTGTGCCAGTATTGTTTCACGCTTTCCGGCCGCCGATTTTTTCACTTCTTCCTGGTTCCCTTTCTCCTTGCAGTTTGCGCGCCTGCCCCGGGCCAGGACCAGCAAATCTTCACCCCGAGGCGCCTGGCTAGGCTGAGAAGTATCCGCGAGGCCAATATCTCTCCCGACGGGAAGCGAGTAGCCTACGTGCTCAGCGTGCCCCGGAAGTTGCTGAAAGAAAAAGACGGTTCGGCTTGGGGTGAACTGCACGTTGTTGATGACAAAGGTAACTCGCGGGCCTTTGTTTCCGGCAGCGTCAAAGTCAGCAAGGTCGATTGGACGCCCGACGGCCTCGGTATTTCCTTCCTCACCAAACGCAAGGACGACAAGGCGAAGTCGCTCTACGTCATTGCTGAGGATGGCGGCGAGGCCCGCAAGGTCCTCAGCCATGAAACCGGCATTTCCGGCTATTCCTGGAGTCCCGACGGTAAGCAAGTGGCTTTCACCGCCAAGCAACCCCCATCGCCAAAGACAACAAAGCTGCGGAAGAATGGCTTCAACCAGCAAGTATTTGAAGAAGATTGGCCTCCGATCAAGGTTTGGATCAGCGAGGTTGATCTTGCCTCGCTCGAGCCGGGCGGCAATAAGGCAAGACCCCTCGACGTCGCTGGCTCCGCGTCTGAAATCCACTGGAGCCCGCTCGGCGGCCTTCTGGCCGTGGCCATGGCGCCCACGCCCTCGGTGGATGACGCTTTCATGAACCGGAAGGTCGTCATCATCGATTCAGGAAGTAGCGAGGTCCGCGGCACTCTGACCCCTCCCGGAAAGATGGGATCGTTCGCCTGGAGCCCGGATGGGAAGCACCTAGCGCTGATTTCCTCCTCGGACCGCAGCGACCCCCTGGCCGGACGACTGGTCGTCGGCCCTGTCGAAGGCGGCGAGCTTACCGATCTTCTGCCGAACCTGGCGGGTCACGTGAGCGGGATCGCTTGGCGCGAGGACCAAACCATCGTCTATACGGCCGACGTCGGGGTGACGAGCACATTCGGTGAGGTGAGGCTTGACGGGTCGGGCCGGAAGACGCACATCCCGAGAACGAAGGGGCTCGTTGTCCGCGGCTTCACGCAAGCCGCCTTAAGCGGAGATGCAGCTTTCATTGTGAACGCGCACGATCATCCGTCGGAAGCTTACTTGTTCAAGTACGCAGAAGAAGGTCCGAAACGGCTGACCCACAGCAACCCTTGGCTGCAAGACGTCCGGCTGGCCGAGCAGGAGGTCGTCTCCTTCAAGGCGCGCGACGGGTTGCAGTTGGAGGGTATTCTGGTCCGGCCGCTCGACTACGAGCCGGGCAAGCGTTATCCGTTGATTCTCGCCGTTCACGGAGGCCCCGAGGCGCATGTTCCCAACGGTTGGGTGACCTCCTACCGCCGCCCGGGCCAGATGGCGGCCGCGCGCGACTTCGCCGTCTTCTACCCCAACTATCGCGCCAGCACGGGACGCGGCGTAGCCTTCTCGAAGCTCGACCACGGCGATCCGGCCGGCGCCGAGTTCGACGACTTGGTCGATGCTGTTGACCACCTGGTCGCAAGCGGACTCGTGGACCGCGACCGGGTTGGCATCACCGGCGGTTCCTATGGTGGTTATGCCTCGGCGTGGGGTGCGACTTACTATTCCGATCGCTTCGCCGCCGCCGTCATGTTTGTCGGCATTAGCAATGCCGTCTCGAAGGCCGGGACAACCAATATCCCGAACGAGATTTACGAAGTTCACCACCGGCGCCGGGTGTGGGACGACTGGCAGTTTTTCCTCGAGCGCAGCCCGATCTACTACGTCAAGAAAGCTCGCACTCCGATCCTCATACTGCACGGACGCAATGACCCGCGGGTCCACCCTTCGCAGTCGCTCGAACTCTTCCGGCTCTTAAAGCTCCAAGGGAAAACCCCCGTACGGCTGGTTCTCTATCCGGGTGAGGGCCACGGCAACAAGCGCGCCGCCTCCCGCTACGACTATTCGCTTCGCCTTCTGCGCTGGATGGATCACTACCTCAAAGGCCCCGGCGGCGACCCTCCCCCCTACGAGCTCGACTACGGCCTCGAAGAGAAGCAAGCAGAAAAGCAGCCCGAAGAAGCGAAGGAAGGAAGCTAGCTTTCCCAGTGTCAGACCGTGATGCGCGGGCGCCTAGCGCTGCTGGAAATCCTACGTAACTAATTGATTGTAAACAGGTTGTGAGAAATTGGCTTTGTTTGGCATTTGCCTCGTCAGGCGCACTACCCCTTTTTCTACCTCCATTCTAAGCCACGAAGTCAACCGTCAGCTCCCCTGGCCCGGCTTGCGGCGGCCGTAGGGACCGGCGATCTCGCCGGTCAAGCGCAACGAAGTAATGGCGGGCCTATCGCGTGCTTCGACCGTCAGCTGGTGAGAAATGCGGGCTAGCCGTTGGCGAGAAATTCGGGCTAGGATATCGAGGGAGTGCCCCTGGGCCCGCGGCCCACCCAAGGGGATGAAACCGGGCTGGTTTTCGAGGGAACGGCCCTCGGCGAGTGAGTCGGATCATGGAGGATTAGCGGCATGAATGAAGAGGCTTTCTTGGAGGAACTACGAGACCAAGCCCACGACCTACCGCGCGTTCTTGAACTCACCCTCCGTCACTTTCGGGCTGACACGGGAACGATTCACGAACTGGGAAACGGTGATCTCTTGCACTTGAAGGCGTGGTCGGGATCGATCCCGGAGCACCTGCTCACGGTGATCCAAACTATTCCCGTGGGCAAGGGCATGGCAGGATTGGCGGTTGAGCGGAAAGAACCCGTCAATCTGTGCAATCTGCAAAGCGATGCCAGTGGCGCTGCGCGCCCCCAGGCCCGGGATACGGGCGTCAAAGGTTCCCTCTGCGTCCCTGTGATGTCCGGCGAGCGCGCGGTGGGAGCGCTCGGCATCGCCACCATCGAAGAACGTGAGTTTTCCGAGAGAGACGTTACGTTACTGATGGAAGTGGGACGGATGTTAGCCGCGTGCGGTTAGGGATCTGGTCTTTTCCCCTCGGGCCGAACATCGCAGTCTCAGAATGGATTCGACATGCGCGTTTGCCGCTCCGAACCCGCCGTGCCAAGTGCTAGGATGAATGCTTTGCCGAGTGTGGCTCCTCCGCGACTCGGCTGGGACCGTCATGGGACTCGTAACGCTAGGCAGTGCCATTCAGCCCGACAAGGCATTCATTCGGCTCAATAGCCGGGACAATGTCGTGGTCGCCCGGGTGGCTTTATCGGCCGACAGCGTGATCGCCGTCGAAGACCGAGAGATCCGAATCCACCAGGCGGTCGGACCCGGACATAAAATCGCGGTAGCCGATATCCCCCAGGGGGCCGCCGTCCTCAAGTATGGAGAGAACATCGGTACGGCCCGGGAACCTGTCCGCTCCGGTGAGCTGGTGCACGTCCACAACCTGCTGTACGACGTCCGGGATCGCCAGTACGAGTTTTCGACGTCACTCAACGACTTGTCGGAGGTGCCGCTTCCGCGGGAGCGCACGTTCATGGGCTACCGGCGAGCTGATGGGCGCGTGGGGACGCGCAACTACGTGGCCATTGTCGGCGCGAGTAATTGCGCGGCTCACGCCACGCAGAAGATCGAGGCTGCTTTTCGACATGAGTCCTTCGAGGGAACAGGCATTGACGGCGTTGTCTGTTTTCCCCATGCCGATGGTTGCGGTCAGGCGGAGGGGCCCGACACCCAATTGCTTCGGCGGACGCTTGACGGACTGGCCGACCACCCGAACGTCGCCGCGGCCGTCGTCGTCGGGCTTGGCTGCGAGGTCAACCAGATTAGTTATTATCTCCATCCGGACGAGAACGGAAGCGAGCGAGCGCCCCGGCGAGGGTTCACGCTGCAAGACAGCGGAGGTACACGCCGTGTTGTCGCCGACAGCGTCAAGGCTGTTCGGGAGCTGATCAGCGAGGTGGGACGGTTCGAACGAGTTGAATGTCCGGCGTCGAAGCTGGTCGTGGCGCTCGAGTGCGGGGGCTCGGATGCATTCTCCGGCATCGCCGCAAATCCTGCGGTCGGCTACTGTTCTGATCTCGTGGTCAAGCAGGGGGGGGCGGTTTGTCTCGGCGAGACGACCGAAGTTTATGGGGCGGAGCACTTGCTGACTGGCAGAGCCGTCAGCCGCGAAGTCGGCGAAAAACTGCTGGCCATGATCGACTGGTACAAGCGCTATGTGGCTGGATTTATGGACGCGCCGACGTTCGACAGCAACCCCACCCCCGGCAACAAAGCAGGAGGCCTGACAAACATCGTCGAAAAGTCGCTGGGGGCGGTGGCCAAGGCGGGCACTTCGCCTTTGACGGACGTCTACGATTACGCCGAGCGGATCCGCAGCAGCGGCTTTGTTTTCATGAACACGCCCGGCTACGACCCCACTTCGGTCACCGGTATGGCCGCGGGCGGGTGCAATGTCTGCCTGTTTACCACCGGTCGCGGGAGCTGCTTCGGTTTCCCGACCGTGCCGGTGGTCAAGATCGCCTCAAACTCCCAGACGGGAAAGTTCATGGACGAGGACATGGACATCAACACCGGCACGATCGCCGAAGGGGCCGAGGACATCACACAAGCCGGCGAAAAAATCTACCGCTTCGTGCTGGAGATTGCATCCGGGAAGAAGACCTTCAGCGAAGCTCTCGGCCACCGCGAGTTCATTCCCTGGCGGATCGGCCCCGTGTTGTAAAGAAGATCGCAGCCCTCGGCCCAGCCATCCTCGTCAAGCCGGTAAGGGCCAGAGGAATCGATACACATGCTGAAAGTCGGCTTCGTCGGTCTGGGAGCAATTAGTCACGAAAACGTCCTCGGATACGTCGGCTCGCCCGATGCCGCCGTGACCGCAGTCTGCTCCCGTTCAAAAGAAAAGGCCGATTCCTGGGTGAAGCAATACGGGTTTCCCGAAGCCCGGCACTATCCGACCCTCGAGGCCATGCTGGAGAAGGAACCCCTGGACATCGTCGAGCTACTCAGTCCGCACCACCTCCATCATCCCCAGGCCGTCGCTTGCGCCCAAGCCAAAGTCGGCGGCATCAGCCTTCAAAAGCCGATGGCGCTGACCCTTCGAGAGTGCGACGACATCATCGAACAGTGCGCGAAGAACGATGTGCGATTGAAGGTCTACGAGAACTTCGTCTTCTACCCCGTCTATCTCAAGGCCAAAGAGCTGATTCGGCAGGGACTGATCGGCGAATTGATCTCCATCCGCGTGAACACGATGACGGGACTGAAAGAGGGTGCGCCGTGGCCCTGGATCTTTAGCCCCGACACGTGGCGAGCCGACATCAAGACCTGCGGCGTCGGCCCGTTAGTGGGAGACGACGGCTATCACAAGTTTTCGCTGACGCGCTGGTTCATGGAAAGAGATATGGAGAAGATCAGCTCCTGGATCGATGCCGATACGCCACTGGACGCCCCGGCGTTGATCCGCGCCAAGTTCAAGCCGCTGCCGGGAGACCATCCCAAGTACGCCCAGATCGACTTCTTCTTTTCCCCTCGCATGGCCCTGCCCTGCGATTTCTGGCTCGACGATTTCGTCGAGATCGTCGGCGCGAGAGGAATCATGTGGATCAACCAGTGCTCGGCCGGCGGCAATCGGCAACTGTTCCGGGGCAACAAGATGTCCGACAGCCCGGTCTTCCCGCCCATCGCCGTCTTCGTGGACGGTCAAGTGACCACATACTTGGAAGACATCTCGCCCAGCGAGCGCAACTGGTCGAGTTCGTTCATCGCCAGTACGAAGCACTTCATCGAGGCGATGAAAAACGGCGGAGACCCGATCTACAGCGGTGAGGAAGGAAGAGAGATCACCCGCTACGGGATGGCGGCCCTTGTCGCCGCCCAAGAGAATCGGGACGTCTACCTGGACGAGATCACGAGCGAAACCGAGCAGCGAGGCGAATTCAAGATCACGGAAAACTTCTGCAATCTGTGAGCCGATTCTCCGGTCCACGCCCACCAGTCGCGTAGCGCGGGGCTCAAAGAGACCTGCGGCCTTTTCCCCCAAAAGGCAGGTGGAAACTCGTTGAAGAACGAACGTCCGAGGGGGACTTGCGGGGGGTGTCGGTTCACATAACCTAAGTCTTCACTTTCACTCTCTTCCACTTCTTTCCGACCTGGATCGTCAGGATCTTGGTCGCCGCCTCCAACTCGTAGCTCATTTGTTTGTGTCGCTGACCGTTGACTGAAACCGCGCCCTCCTTGAGCTTGCGGTTGGCCTCGGCGCCGGAGCTGCACAGACCGACTTCCCGGAGCAGCTTGTCGATACGAATCGCCGGCTCGCCGCGCATAGCCCGCGGCAACGGCACGGTGGGAATGTCCTCGGGCACTTGGCCTTCCTGCACAACGCGGCGAAAGGCGGCGGCGGCTGTTTCGGCTGCCTCCGGCAAGTGAAAGTCGGTCACGATGCGCGCCGCCAGCTCCATCTTGGCTTTCATGGGATGCTGCCCGCCGCTCTCGATCTTGGCCCGCAGCTCTTTGATCTCGTCGAGACTCACCTCCGTCAGCAGCTCGTAGTAGCCGTACATCAGCTCGTCGCTGATCTGCATGACCTTGCGGTACATCGTGTCGGCCGGCTCGGTGACGCCGATGTAGTTGCCGAGCGATTTGGACATCTTCCGCACGCCGTCGAGTCCTTCGAGGATCGGTGTGGTCATCACGATCTGAGAGGGCTGGCCGTAGTCCCTTTGGATCTCCCGGCCGACGAGCAGGTTGAATTTCTGGTCGGTTCCGCCCAACTCGACATCGGCTTTGAGCATCACTGAGTCATAGGCCTGCGTGAGCGGATACAGCAGCTCGTGGATCGAAATCGGCCGGCCCGACTTGTACCGCTTGCTGAAATCGTCTCGTTCGAGGATGCGCGCCACGGTGTAGCGGGAGCACAGCCGGATAATCTCCTCGAATTTCAGAGGCATCAGCCACTCGCTGTTGAAACGAATCTCCGTTTTCTCAGGGTCTAAGATTCGAAATACTTGCTCCTTGTAGGTTTCGGCATTGGCCTCGATCTGCTCGCGCGTCATCGGCGGACGCGTGACGTTCTGGCCTGACGGGTCGCCGATCAAACCGGTCGCGTCCCCGATCAGGAAGACGGCCGTATGGCCGAGATCCTGGAAGTGTTTCATCTTCCTCAACACGACCGTGTGGCCGAGATGCAAATCGGGGGCCGTGGGATCGAAGCCGGCTTTCACCCGCAGAGGACGTCCTTCGTTCGCCGCATCGATGAGCCGTTGGCGCAAGTCCTCTTCGCGGATGATCTCCGCGGCGCCCTTGGCGAGATAGGCCAGTTGCTCGTCGATCGTCCCGCTCATAGTGGTTGCAAGAGTTGGCCTCAGCCGGTCTGGATCACACGGCGCTCTTCGATCCGAAACTTTCCACTAAGCACCAGGTTAATGGCTTCCGTATAGATGCGGTGCTCTTCGGCCAAGATGCGCGCCGAGAGTGTCTCGTCCGTGTCGTCGTCAAGGATAGGCACGGCAGCCTGCACGATGATCGGTCCCGCGTCGAGGTGTTCGTCGACAAAATGGACCGTGCACCCCGAGATTTTCGCGCCGTGTTCAAGGGCCTGCTCTTGGGCCTCGAGACCCGGAAACGACGGCAGCAGCGACGGATGAATGTTCAAAATCCGGTTAGGGTATTCCCTGACGAAGTAGGCGCTCAGTAATCGCATGAAGCCGGCCAGGCAGACTAGATCCACCCCTCGTTCCTTGAGCAGCGCCACTATCTGGCGGTCGTATTCTTCGCGCTCCAGGCCGCGGGAGGGAACACAGGCAACCGCTATACCGCGCTCCTGGGCTCGAGCGAGGCCGCGGGCGTTCGGTTTGTTGCTGACGACGATGGCGATTTCGGCCGGGATCTTGCCGGCAGCTGCGTTGTCCGCGATGGCTTCGAAATTCGAGCCGCGGCCCGACAGCAAGATGCCAAGTTTTTTCATTGGTAGACGACCCTGCGGCGGCCTTTCGCGACCACACCGATCTCGTAGGTGGGTTGATTCATCTCGTCCAGGACTCGACGGGCGCGGGCGGCCGAGCGTGCCGGCACTGCCGCGATCAGGCCTATTCCCATGTTGAATGTTCGCAACATCTCGGCCTCGGCCACGTTACCGAGCCGTTGGAGCAACTTGAAGATCGGCGGCACGGGCCAGGAGCCGAGTCGAATGCGGCCGCAAAAGCCCGCGGGAAGCATGCGCGGCGTGTTGTCGGTAATGCCGCCTCCCGTAATGTGCGCGGCGCCGCGCAACAGCCTGTTCTCGAGGAGCGCCTGGATGGGCTTCAAGTAACTGTGATGAACCTTCAGAAGCTCCGCGCCGACCGTATTGCCAATCTCCGCAACGCGGGCGCCCGGCTTGTAGCCGGCCACCTCAAACAATAACTTGCGAGCCAGCGAGTAGCCGTTCGTGTGAAGCCCGTTCGACGGTAACCCGAGGAGTAGGTCTCCCTCTCGAATGCGGCTTCCGTCGATCAAACGCGAGCGCTCCGCCGCTCCTACGATGAAGCCCGCCAGGTCGTACTCGCCCGCGCGATAAAGCCCCGGCATCTCGGCCGTCTCGCCCCCTATCAATGCGCAGCCGTTGTTGCGGCATCCCCGGCTGATCCCCTTGACGACATCGGCGGTAACCCCGGCATTGAGTTTTCCGCCGGCGAAGTAATCGAGAAAGAAGAGAGGAGTCGCTCCCTGCACGGCGATGTCGTTCACGCAGTGGTTGACGAGGTCTTCCCCAATGGTGTCGTGGACGCCGGTGGCGAAGGCCACGTTGAGCTTGGTGCCCACGCCGTCGGCCGAACTGACGAGAACGGGGCGTTTGAAGGAGGCGCTTTCCAGAGCGTAGGCAGCTCCGAAAGACCCGATACCGGTCAGGACATGGCGGTTAAAAGTCCGCTGCGCCAGTTTCCTGATTTTCGCCGTCGCTCGCTCCGCCTCGGCGATGCTGACACCGGCATCGGCATAGCTGATCGAAGGGCCCTCGGGCATGGAAGTCCATTATCGCACCGGCCGGCGTCGGTGGCACGAACTTGCTGCTTCGGTGCTTCGGTGGTTGGGCCCATACTCCCACCGCAAGCTACCGGTAGGGACAGGCGAGGCCACCGGTCCCCCGTCGTAGCGCCGACAAGCAAAGCGAGACCCTCCGAGTGGCGCTGGTCGACGCGGAAAAATCTGGGTTACAAAGAGCAGCGGAAGCGATAGTTCACCCCCTCATTCAATCGAGTAGAATGAATCGAGAAGAGGGAGCGTGCTATGCGAATTGTGGGAGTTCCCTGCCTAACGCTCGCGGCATCCTTGATTCTATCTGGAGCGGACTGTGATGCGGTCATCGAGGTCACCCGAGAAAAAAAGAATGGTCAGATGGCCGTTAGAAACACCTCCGATAAGCCGCTCATTGCTTACGTGCTCGCCGACGGAACCAAATCAAAGGACGCATCACCCACCCGTACCTTCTCTGGCGTATTCAGTGGACAAGATTCATTAGCGCCGGGGGAGTCTATAGAAATCGGCAAGGCGAAACCAGCGTCAACCAAGCTATTCGTCGATGACGTTCGCTTTGTCGATGGCTGGAGATGCGGTGATGTAGCGACGCCCGAAGGGAAACGTGTCGCCGCTCGCTTCGCCAAATGAAATAATGAAATAAGGTTGCCCTAAGAGCCGGGCGCCTCGGCGGGTCCAGTGCCTTTTCACCTTCTAGAGGCGACGATAGATGATATCCACACAGCTTTTAAGTCCAACCGAATCACCTGCCGCCGCCTGGTGGAACTTTATCTGCAGCGAATCGAAACTTACGATAAAGCCGGTCCGCGCCTCAACGCCGTCCAAACCCTCAACACGAGTGTGCTGCAGGAAGCCGACCGACTGGATGCGGCGTTCCGGGCATCCGGACTTGTTGGTCCCCTGCATGGTATCCCCGTTCTGGTGAAGGATCAGGTGGAGACAAGCGATATGCCGACTACCTACGGATCGGTGGTATTCAAAGATTTCGTCCCCCAGCGGGACGCCACCATCGTGACGAAGATGAAGGAGGCAGGAGCTGTAATTCTTGGGAAAACGACGATGGGCGAATTTGGCTCCAGGTACTCCGGCTCCGCTTGCGGGATTGTCCCCAACGCCTATGATCCGGCGCGCAACCCCAGCGGCTCCTCGAGCGGGACGGGGTCTGCCATTACGGCAAACTTTGCCGCCGTGGGCATTGGGGAAGATACGGGCGGGTCTATTCGAGGACCGGCAGCCGTCGCCAGCCTGGTTGGTCTCAGGCCGACGGCAGCTTTGGTGAGCCGGTATGGATGGATGCCCGCTCGGCCCAGCGCTGACATCTTGGGACCCATCACCCGCACGGTGAAGGACTCAGCCATCGTACTCGATGTTATCGCTGGATACGACCCCAACGATCCGGCGACCGCTTCCGCCGACGGACAGGTTCCCGATTCCTACGCAGCGTTCCCCCGGAAAGACGGGTTGAAGGGCGCACGTATCGGGGTCATTCGGGAGCCGATGGATCCCCAGACGGACCCCGCTTCCGAGGATTGCAAGAAAGTTAGAGAGATCGTCGACAGCGCCATTGCCGATCTCAAAACACTTGGAGCCGTACTTCTCGATCCGCTGACAATCTCCGGACTCAAAGATCTCATAAAGAGGGCGCACGATTTCCCCTCATTTGAGACTGAGCAGGCCATTGACGCTTACCTGGCACAACATTCCAACGCTCCTGTTAAGAGTGTGCGCGAAATCCTCTTGACGGGAAAAGTCTTGCCCTGGAGAGCGAGCCAGCTGATGAGGATTGTCGGAAGGTCGAAGGGTGAACTTGGGTACCTGCGAGTGTTTCCGGCCAAAGAGGAGATAAGGCAAATCGTGCTTAACGTGATGGTGCGCAATAGACTCGACGCACTGGTCTATGCGACATTTGATCACCAGCCGACTCCGATCCCCGCGGACGTCCTAACCAACCCGAACACTGCGGACCAGGAAGGGCTGGGCAGCAACCGTCTTCTGAGCCCACTCCTCGGATTTCCGGCCATGACGGTACCGGCGGGATTCACCAGCGACGGCGTGCCGGTCGGGATTGAGTTTATGAGCAGACCTTTCTCCGAAGGGACGCTGTTCCGACTGGGATATGCATACGAGCAGGGCACGCGCAACCGTAAGCCGCCCGCTTTGACTCCCCCTCTGCGAGGCGAACCCTAGCCCGCTTTTCTCACCAGGCGAGGCGAAGTGCGTGAGAGGCCCGTCAGTACAAGGCGTGCGCCGACCGGCACCGGGAAGCTGTCAATATTCTAAGCCATTGAAAATAAAGGTGGTATGTCTATTCGCGGGGAATTGGGGGTATACTAAATAAGCAGTCTTTGTGCGCGCAACTAGGAGGCTATTATGGAAACCATTCCTGACTTCTAAGAGAACCAAGCGTTACGAGTCTGCATCCTTCCAGCGCGAGTTATAACCGAAAGTTGTGGATGAGGGCGTAGGGAAGGGCGGCGTATCCTAGCGGTTGAATTCAGTGTTTGACCGCTTCCCAGAAAGGAATGAAAGGATACGCCATGAGAGAGTTTGAAGCGATTTCCGAAGAGAGTCAAGTAGGCCCAAAGGTGGTCTCGGTCAGCGAGCTTAGCGAACTGGACGAGGTGCTGCGGCACGGAGCACGGCGCATGTTGGTCCAAGCCGTCGAGGCCGAAGCCGCCGCCTACGTCGACGCGCATCGCGACGAAATCGACGACCAGGGGCGGCGATTGGTGGTGCGCAACGGCTGCGCCAACGAACGCACCCTCGTCAGCGGTGTCGGAACCCTGAAAGTACGCGCCCCGCGAGTCAACGATCGCCGTGTCGATGAAGACGGCAACAAGTTTCGATTCACGTCCGAGATTCTGCCGCCCTACCTGCGGCGCACCAAAAGCGTCGAAGAGCTGATCCCCTGGCTGTATCTGAAAGGCATCTCGACGGGTGACTTTTCAGATGCGCTGAAAGCCCTGCTCGGACCCGCCGCGCCGGGCTTGTCAGCGACCACGGTGGTGCGTCTCAAGCAAGTCTGGCGCGAGGAATACGAGACCTGGTCGAAGCGCTCGCTCGAGGGTCAACGCTTCGTCTACCTGTGGGCGGACGGCATCTACTCGAACATCCGTTTGGACGATGAACGGCAGTGTTTATTGGGTGTTATCGGTGCCTTGGCCGACGGCCGCAAGCAACTGTTGGCGGTGCATGACGGCTTTCGCGAAAGCGAGTTGTCCTGGACGGAGTTGCTCGAAGACTGGAAGCGGCGCGGCCTGGAGGTTCCGCCGAAGTTGGCGGTGGGCGACGGCAGTTTGGGCTTTTGGGCGGCGCTGCAGAAGGTGTATCCGACGACGCGCGAACAACGCTGTTGGGTGCACAAGACGGCGAACGTGCTCGACAAGTTGCCCAAGAGTATGCAGGGCAAAGCCAAGAGCGCGCTACACAACATTTATCTGGCCGAGAGCCGAACAGCGGCGGAGGGGGCGATGGATCACTTCGCCGGCCTCTACGAGGTGAAGTATCCCAAGGCCGTTGCGTGCCTCGAAAAGGACCGCGAGGTCGTATTGACGTTTTACGACTTCCCGGCCGAGCACTGGGGGCATCTGCGAACGACGAATCCGATCGAGTCAACGTTCGCGACGGTGCGCCTGAGGCAACGCAGGACGAAGGGCTGCGGCAGCCGCGAAGCCTCGCTGACGATGGTGTTCATGTTGGCCCGTCAAGCGGAGGCTCGCTGGCGCAGACTCAACGGCTCGGAGCTGATTGTCCACGTCTTAGAAGGAAAGAAATTCAAGGATGGAGTGATGGTTCCACAACGCGCCGCCTGACCCGCCCCGTCCACAACATTTGACAATAACTCTTCCAGCGCTTGTTCAGTCTTTCAAATTCTACGTAGGCACGTGGCTCTGTCTCCTGTGTCTTCTCAATGCCCTGCTTGAAGCGCGAGTATCCGTATAGTACCGGCCCCTTGAAAAACTTCTTCAGGATGCTTTCGGTGGCGAGTCCAGAGTGAATAGCGATTGACACTTCCTCAAAGAAGGCGCATATGGAGCGTCCCCATGTGTCTGTCGCTAGATCTATAATCAGGTCTGGGTCGTTCCCCTTTTTGGCTTCCCAATCCATCTTACCCGCAACCCGCATCTTGGTGAAGTCAGGTGTGTTCCATCTCGCTAGAAATTGAGAAGCGGCTACATCCCTCCTGTGTTGAACAGTGAACAAGAGCGCGTAGAGTATCGCCACAGCGCCGATCACGCTAACGCTATATTCAATTGTTTTATCCCATGACTTGGTTGTCATCTGGACGTGATGCAAATAGATCAGGCCCACGACGAGTGGAACGAGGACTAGAGCGGCCCACCAGCTCAGCATGAACTTGATGAACCACATCGGGTAAATCGTACCACGCCACGCTCACCCACCTCATCCCAACGGGATCTAATGGACCGGGCGGAGTCAACCTCACAGGCCTCGATACCTATGTCCCTCTGGTGCTCCACCGTCCAAGCGAGAGAGTGGACCGGGGGGAGAGCGCCACGTTGTCTAGTGCAAGCGCCGACACGGAACGCGATCTGGTCCGCGAGACGCTGCCTGTGTACAACGGACCGCCCGCGGCGGCCAGGACAAGTGGGATCGCCCATCTCACTGACAGAGAGATGCGGCGACTTAGGAGGATGCGCCGCTAACCTTTCCTTCTCGCCGCCAACTTTTCCTGCATCCCCGGCCTCTCGACCACTTGGGGATTGGCCAGATGCGGCGGCACTTTCCCCTCGTACGCCAGGCGCACGTTCTCACAGGCCTCGAGACCTATGTCCCGCTGGTGCTCTACCGTCATCGCGAGACAGTGGGGGGCGAGCGCCACGTTGTCCAGTGCAAACAAGGGATGGTCTTTGGGTGGAGGTTCTTGCTCCAACACGTCGAGGCCGGCTCCGGCGATCCGGCGGTGCTTGAGTGCATCTATTAAGGCTGCTTCGTCCACAACCGGGCCGCGAGCCGTGTTTATCAGGAAAGCGGTTGGCTTCATCATCGCGATCTCTTCGGCGCCGATCAGACCCTTGGTTTCGGGATTGAGTGGGGTGTGAACGGTGATGAAATCGCTTTCTCGCATCACCGTGGCCAGGTCGACGAGCTCGACGCCGATCTCGGCGGCTCGTTCTTTAGAGACATAGGGGTCGTAGGCGAGAATACGTCCGAAGCCGATGCCTCGGCCGATGCGGCAAGTCTCGCCGGCGATGTTGCCAAGTCCGACGGACCCCAGCGTTCGCCCGAGAAAGCAAATGCCCCTTTCATCGAGCTTGTCTTGCCACGTTCCGTCTCGAACCCACTGGTCGTAGATGCGCAGGTTTTTGGCCACCGCGAACATGAGGGCGATCGCCGCTTCGGCCACGGGACGCTGAGAACCCTTCGGCGCCAGCGCCACGAGTACATCGGCTTCTGTACACGCTTCCACATCGATCCGGTCGAAGCCAACGCCGTAGCGCGAGATGCAAACCAGCCTTTCGACCCCTTCCAAGCACTCACGGGGCAAGTAGTACCCGAAATGGATGATCGCGTCGTAGGGGCGTACCGACTCGGCGGTCGCTGTCCAGTTCGTGTCCGGCATCATTTCATATTTGAGATCAGGCAGGGGATCGAGGACTCCGCGCAGTCCGTGGCCGAGCATGCGCTCCGTAAAGTTCTCCCAATCGGGAGTGATTCCTACCAGGAATTGTTTGTTTTCAGCCATAGGTTATGCTTGCATCCGTTTCGGTGAATTCAAGCCCCAGCAGCCCTGGGGCAAAAGTCACGCAGGGGCGAAAAATGGGGACTGCCACCAATTCGCTTCCTATCACGGCCCTCGAAACGAACCACTTACCCTGAAGCGAATTGGCCGGCTGGAAGCCGTGAAAAAATCGGGGACTGCCACAAGCGGCTTAGCACTAACTTCTTTAGTGTCAGCGAGGATTCAAGCCGCGGCTGGCTGTCCCAAGATTTTTTCACAGCTTCCTGTACCCGATTTTTCGCGACCTTCACTTCTACCACGGGCTGCTAGCCGAAGAACTTCCTTGTCGCCAGGTATCGAAGCGTCTTCCGCGGAATAAAACAGACCGGCAAGATTGCCGGTCCTACTGTTCAGCTTTTCCGTCGTGCCGCAAGTTTTTCTTGCATGCCCGGCTGGTCGACTACTTCGGGGTTCGCCAAGTGGAGCGGCGCCTTTCCTTCGTAGGCCCGGCGGACATTTTGGCAGGCCTCGATGCCCATGTCCCGATGTCCTTCTTCGGTGAATGAGACCGCGTGAGGCGCGAAAACGACGTTGTCGAGCTCGAACAGGGGGTTGTCTTTATCGGGAGGTTCTTGTTCCAGGACGTCGAGGCCCGCGCCCGCAATACGGCGTTGCTGGAGCGCATCTATTAGGGCGGCTTCGTTCACGACGGGTCCGCGGGAGGTGTTGATCAAATAGGCAGAGGGCTTCATAAGAGCCAACTCTTCGGCGCCAATCAACCCTCGGGTTTTGGAGTTCAGCGGCGTGTGCAGGCTGACGAAGTCGCTTTCTCGCATGACCGTGGGTAGGTCAACGAGCTCCACTCCGAGCTCGGCGGCACTCTCCTTCGACACATAGGGGTCCGCCCCAATCAAGCGGCCGAACCCTACTCCCTTAGCCAGCCGCATGACCTCGGACGCGATGTTCCCTAGTCCAACGGCGCCCAGAGTTCGGCCTTGGACGTTAACGCCCGCGCGGCTCAGCTTCCGCGACCAGGTTCCCTCGCGAACCCAGATGTCGTAGTTGCGAAGATTTTTCGCGATGGAGAACATAAGCGCGATCGTGCCCTCGGCCACCGAGCGCTGGACGCCCTCTGGCGTGATCGAGACGAGGACGTTCGCGTCGTTACAAGCTTCGATGTCAACCGTGTCGAAGCCGACGCCGTAACGCGAAACACAGAGCAGCTTTTCGACCCCTTCCAGACTTTCGCGCCTGACCTTGTACCCAAAGACGATGACCGCATCGTAGCGGCGAAGCACTTCCGCCGTCAGCGCCTTGTTCGCGTTGGCGGGCATCAGTTCATGCTTGATGTCGGGTAGGTCGCCAAAAACCTGGCCCAAACCGGTTCCCAGCATGCGGTCCATCCAATCGGTCCAGTCGGGGGTGATACCTACGAGGAAGTCGCTGTTTTCCGCCATGGAGACTCTTTCTTTTCTGTGATTTGGAATCTTGTGTCCAAAGGCCGGAGGGGGCGTCAAGCCAAGTTGACTATGATAGCAGGGCGAGATCGAAGCACAAGGGACGCAGTGCTTCAGATGCTTCAGACCACGGTAGCTTCAACCTGGAGGAGGTGCAACCTAGCACGCGCAGGCTGCCGCTTCAGCCCAGTCCCCGGGACATCGAAAACCGTTGTCAGGGACCGTCGATCTCACCGGATTCTCAACACCTGCATCGAATTTTTCGCTCCAAGCTATCTAAAGCAGGCGATCGCTATCCTGGTAAAGATGGGGACGGCGACCGTACCAAGATCTCATGCCGATGCGGAAGTCGCAGGTCGACTTGGAAAATCGAGCCGTCCATATTGCCGATTCAAAAACACCGGACGGGATTGCCGACATGCCCATGAGCGACTTAAGCCCGCTTTTCTCACCACGTGGCGAGGCGAAGTGTGTGAGAGGCCCGTCAGTACAAGGCGCGCGCCGCTCGGCGCGCGGAGGCGTACTTTTGCGGGCGCAGCCTGGCCCACTCGCATCCTGGTGCTACCGCAACAAGCCGCGACTTCCGTTCAGCGTCCGACCGGGAAAGTACGTTGAGCACGGCGAGCAAGCGCAACGACGTAATGGCGGGCCTATCGGGTGCTTCGACCGTCAGCTGGTGAGAAAAGCGGGCTAGCTGTGACCTTTCAACAGGTTGTTCATTCGGTCCCGGACCAGGGAAGCTGGAGTTGTCGCACAACAACGACCCTGGAGAGACCGAATGAACATCCATCAGAATGCCCGATTGACGCCCAAAGGTCGATCCCTTATGGTTCGACGCATCCTCGCTGGGGAGACCCCGCTGGCCGCCGCGGCGGCCAGCGGAGTCTCCGAGCGCACCGCCCGCCGTTGGCTCGCCCGCTACCGCAGCGAAGGCGAAGCCGGTCTCGACGATCGCTCTTCGCGTCCCCGTCATAGCCCGCGGCGCACCCCGCAGACCGTCGTCGACCGCGTCGTCGCCCTGCGCCGACAACGTTGGACGGGCCGCCGCATCGCTCGAACCGTCGGCGTATCGCCGGCCACCGTCAGCCGCCTCCTCCGTCACGCCGGACTCAACCGTCTCCGCGATCTCGAACCCGCCCCCCCGTTCGCCGCTACGAGCACCACGCTCCCGGCGAACTGCTCCCTCTCGACATCAAAAAACTCGGCCGCTTCCAGCGCGCCGGCCACCGCGTTACCGGCGACAAGACCCGACGCTCTCGCGCCGCCGGCTGGGAGTTCGTCCACGTCGCCGTCGACGACCATTCTCGCATCGCCTTCTCCCAGATCCTGCCCGATGAGCGCAGCCGCTCGGCCGTGGAGTTCCTCCACGCCGCCGTGGCCTACTATCGCTCGCTCGGCGTAGGCATCCGACGCCTCCTCACCGACAACGGCTCCTGTTATCGCTCCGGCGCCTTCCGCCAGACTGGCCGCCGCCTGGGCCATTCGCCACCGCTTCACACGGCCCTACACCCCCCGCACCAACGGCAAGGCCGAGCGCTTCATCCAAACTGCCCTCCGCGCAGGGGCCTACGCCCGCTGCTACCTTTCCTCCCCACACCGCGCCGCCCATCTCCACCCCTGGCTCCACGACTACAACTGGCATCGCCCCCACGCCAGCCTCGGCTATAATTCTCCTATCAGCCGACTCCCCCCTCCTCGGAACAACCTGTTGAGGCTCCACAGCTAGCCCTTCCTCGATCTGTTCTTCGTAAACGCCGCCCAGCCGGCAGACCCCAGCTCGGCCCCGGCCGGCTGCGCTACCCGATCTCGAGGATCTCTTGTTCCTTGGCTTTGCCGGCCTCGTCGAGCCGGCCAATGGTGTCGTCGGTCAGTTTTTGGATATCGTCCTGGGCGCGGTGTTGCTCGTCTTCGGAGATTTTCTTGTCCTTTTGCAACTTTCTGACGGCTTCATTCGCTTCACGACGAACGTTGCGCGCGGCGACGCGATGCTCCTCGACGACGTGATGGAGGTGCTTGACGAGTTCCTTCCTGCGCTCTTCGGTCAAGGGCGGGATGTGAAGCCGGATCACTTTGCCGTCATTCATCGGGTTCAAACCCAGGTCGGAACTTTGAATCGCCTTTTCGATGGCCCCGATTTGCGAAAGGTCCCAAGGTTGAATCAGGATCTGGGAAGGCTCGGGCACTCCAAGATTGGCCAGCTGATTCAGTGGCGTTGGGGTGCCATAGTAGTTGACGCGGATCGGTTCAAGAATGCTCGGCGACGCGCGCCCCGTGCGGATCGTAGCCATTTCACGATGAAGATCCCCCTGCGTTTCGCGCATGCGGGCTTGGCTTTGGGCTTTGACTTCTGGGACAGTTTCACCCTGCACGTGTGACATAACGTATCCCTCAGCTAATTAGGGTACCCACTTTTTCGCCCAGGGCGACCCTTTTCATGTTCCCGGGCGCGTTCATGTCAAAGACGACGATGGGAAGGTTGTTCTCTTGGCAGAGGGCGATAGCCGCGGTATCCATCACGGCGAGACGTCCGGAGAGCACTTCAAGGTAGGAGATCTTGTCGTAGCGCTTGGCCTCGGGGAAGCGAATCGGATCTCGGTCGTAGACGCCGTCCACCTTGGTCGCCTTGGCTACCAGGTCGGCTCCGATCTCGGCCGCCCGCAGCGCCGCCGCGCTGTCGGTTGAAAAAAACGGACTTCCCGTACCGCCGGCGAAAAGCACGACCTTGCCTGCTCGCATATAGGCCAGCGCGCCGCGCGGCGTGAAGCGCTCGGCGAAGGGCTGCATTTCCGTAGCACTCATGACCTGGGCGTCCAGGCCCTCGTCTTTCAGAAAATCCGCCAGGGCGAGGGAGTTCATGACTGTCCCCAGCATACCCATGTAGTCGACCGAGATGCGCCGCAGGCCTGTCGCCGACGCCCGCAGACCTCGGAAAAAGTTGCCCCCGCCGACCACAATGCCGAGCTCAACGCCAAGGCCGGCGACCTGCGCGATTTCATTGACCAGGGGCCGCGCCCGGTCCGCGTCGACGCCGAAACCGTCGGCGGCAGCCAGGGCTTCGCCGCTTAGCTTGAGGACGACCCGCTTGAACTGGGGCATCGGATGGGGGGGGACAACCTTCGCCAACGGCTACGACGACGAGGCGTCCTCGCCGACTTTGAAACGCGCCATGCGGCTGACGGCGATCTTTTCCCCGAGCTGGGCGATCTTCGAGGTGAGCAGTTCGCCGACGGTCACCGAATTATCTTTGACAAAAGGCTGCTCGAGCAGGCAGATCTCTTGATAGAATTTTCCCAGCCGGCCCGCGACGATCTTGTCGAGCACGCGCTCGGGTTTGCCTTCTTGCAAAGCTCGCTCGCGCTGAACCTGCTTTTCCTTCTCCAGAACGTCGGGGCTGACGTCCTCTTTGCGAATACACTGCGGGTCGGTCGCCGCGATGTGCAGGGCCAGATCGTGTACGAACTGCCGGAACTCGTCGGTCCGGGCGACAAAATCCGTTTCACAATTGACCTCGACCAGCACGCCTAGTTTACTCCCGGCATGAATATAGCTCCCGATCGCCCCTTCATTCGCCTCTCGACTGGCCTTTTTTTGGGCCACAGCGATCCCTTGCTTGCGTAGGTAGAGCTCGGCCTCGGCCATATTGCCGTTGGTCTCGACGAGGGCCTTCTTGCAGTCCATGAAGCCGACGCCGCTTCTCTCGCGCAACTCTTTCACCATCTGTGCGGTGATTTCCGCCATAGGGCCAAAATTCCGTTACTGTTTCGCTTGAGGGACCGCCCGGGTTACTCCCCTTCGCCGGTTGTTGCGATAGGCCTAAGGGCAGGCTTGCGGGCTTCGAAGTCCAGCGGATCCGGCTCGGGCGCCGCGGCCTGCTCGGCTGCTGACTCCTGGCCATTCGTAGCCGTACCCGTCCCCGCCGCGACATCTTTGCCTTCGAGAGCGCCCTCGGTGGGCGCCTCTCCTTCGGCAAAGTCCTGCTCGCTGGCCAGCGCCCGCCCTTCTTTAATAGCCTCGGAGACCCTGCCCGCGAATAGCCGAATAGCGCGCAAGGCGTCGTCGTTGCCGGGAATGACGTACTGTACGGGGTCGGGATCACTGTTGGTGTCAACCACCGCGACCACCGGGATGCCCAGCTTGTTGGCCTCGCGCACGGCGATCTCTTCCCGGTTGCTGTCGATGACGAACAGAATGTCGGGCGGTCCCGCCATTTCCTTGATGCCGCGAAGGTTTTGATCGAGGTGCTTGCGCTCGCGCTCTAGGCGAGCCGCCTCTTTCTTGGAGCGCCCCTCGTAGCCTTCTTCCGCGGAGAGATGCTCCAGTTCCTTGAGGCGCTTGATCGACTTCTGAACGGTCGCCCAGTTGGTCAACAGCCCGCCCAGCCAGCGGTTGTTGACGTAGTACATCTCGCAGCCGGTCGCTTCCTCGGCGATGGCCTCCTGCGCCTGGCGCTTCGTTCCGACGAAAAGAATTGTCTTTCCTTGGGCCGCCGAGTCGGCCACGTAGCGGGCCGCTTCCTTGAACAGCTTCAGCGTTTTCTGAAGGTCAATGATGTGAATACCATTGCGTTCGCCGAAGATATACTCCTTCATCTTCGGATTCCAGCGCCGCGTCTGATGCCCGAAATGGACGCCGGATTCCAGTAACTCCTTCATCGATATCTGCATCCGCGGTGCTTAAGCTCCTCTCGTCCCAGCAGCCCTCCTCAGCCGATCGGGATACGCGATCGGGACCCCGTAAAGCTAAACATAGACCCCGCTCGCCCTTTCCTTCATGCTTCGCCGCCCGCCCACTGCCCGCCGCCGACCCGTCTTAGCGTTTCGAATACTGGAACCTCTTTCTGGCCCCGGGACGTCCGTATTTCTTGCGCTCGTGCTTGCGAGGGTCGCGCGTCAGAAACCCCTGCTGTTTCAAAATGGGGCGCAGCTCCAGATTGAACTTCTCGAGCGCTCTTGCCACGCCCAGACGGATGGCATCGGCCTGCCCGGTCAACCCACCCCCGTGCGCCAGGACCAAAACGTCAAACTTGCCCAATGTTTCGGTGGCTAACAGGGGTTGGCGCGCACTATGCCGCTGTGCCGGGGTCGCGAAGTAGGCCTCCAGTGACCGGCCGTTCACAGTGATTTTTCCCTCGCCGGGACGCAAAAATACCCGCGCAACCGAAGTCTTTCGCCGCCCCGTACCCAGGTATTGGATCTGTGTCGGAAACGTACTTTGGGTTTCGTTCATACGCTCAACAAGCGCTGGCCTTCAGGCCTTGCCCCGAACGGCGCTCTACCATGTCAACACTTCAGGGTTCTGGGCCTCGTGGGGATGATCCGGCCCCGCATAAACCCGCAGGCGCCGCTCTAAGTGTTTCCCCAGTTTGTTCTTGGGCAGCATCCCGTGAATCGCCTGCTGGATCAATCGCTCGGGAAACTTGGCTCGCAGATGACGGGCGCTAATTTCCCGCAGACCACCCGGATAGCCCGAATGCCGCCGATAGATCTTTTGGTCCTCTTTCTTCCCCGTCAGGCGCACTTTCTTCGCATTGACGACAATCACGTGGTCGCCGGTCTTGAGGAACGGCGTATAGTCGGGCTTGTGTTTGCCCATCAGTACGACAGCCGCGCGGGACGCAAGCCTGCCCAGAACCTGATTGTCGGCGTCCAGCAGATACCAGTTGCTTACCAGCTGCGACGCGCGCGGGACGAATGTCGCCATCGTACAAACTCCGACTACCGGAAAACCCCAAATGAATGGAACAGGGGGTACGGGACCAACAACGCCCCACACCCAAAGGGAAACCTCTCTGGCGAATGTCGGGCTTTCAAATTAGTCTAGCCCACTCCGCGGCCGGCTGTCCATGGAGGTCCGTCCGCGAGGTTTCCTGGGAGGTGACCGCGCGGCGATAGGAGGGCAACAGCTGATAGATGGCCGGCATGGTTCGCGCCGTCTCGCGCTCCCGCTCGGTCGGCATCCCCCGAGAGAGATTTCCCAGGCCGGTTGCCAGCTTCACCACGGCCTCCACTGATCCCAGGTAGGGCGTTCCCATCGTGGCCACCTTGCCCACCCGTCTTTCGCTGCCGTGGTGGTGCAGGTACTCGCAGATCACCAGCCCGCCCATCGAGTGCCCGACGAGGTCCACTTTCGCTACTCTCCGGAAGGCTGCATAGTGCTTCATCAGGCAGGTGCGCCCGATGACCTCCTCGATGAAGTCACGAAGCTGGGCGGCCGTTGCGGCAAGATCCCTCCGCCAGTCGTAGGGGAAAGCGAAGACCGGGGTGGGCCGATCTGCGTGCTCGGAGAGGTCGTGGCGCAGGGCGTGGATGAGGTCGTCGTTAGATGGAGAACAGCCGACCGACGACGACGCGTGCCGGTTCGTGTGTTTCGTAGCGCCGGTCGTCCGGGTGAAGAGCCAATCCTTGGGCCTGACCAGCCAAGGTCTATCCGCGGTGATCTGTTAGGATTAAGTGTTTGGTTTCTACGGAGTTGGACGCTAGACTCCCGTTCAACCCGGTTCCTGGTGCGCTGGTGAAAATCTGTTATCTGGACTGCTTTTCCGGTGTCAGCGGCGACATGCTGCTCGGCGCGTTGGCCGACGCCGGCGCGGATGCGGACGAATTGCGCAAGGGGATTGGAAGACTGGGTCTCGATGGGGTTGAACTACGTTTTGAAAAATGCAAGCGTTCCGGCATCGGGGGCACAAACTTAACGGTCCAGGTCGAACATGACCATCATCACCGCTCCTTGAGCCGTATCGAGGAAATCATTGGCGGCAGTGACCTTTCCGAACGCGTCAAGGAGCGAAGTATTCGCATCTTCCGTCGCCTGGGAGAAGTCGAAGCCGCCATCCATCAGATACCCATCGAGAAGGTCCACTTTCACGAGGTTGGCGCGCTGGACTCGATCACCGATATCGTCGGCGCCTGTATTGCATTCGACCTTTTGGGCATCGAAAAGGTCTACTGCTCACCGCTCAACCTGGGAAGCGGAACCGTCGAAGCGGCGCACGGGGTGATGCCCGTACCGGCGCCGGCAACGGCGGCGCTCGTCCAAGGCATTCCGACGTATTCGCAAGGCCCAGCAGCCGAGCTGACCACGCCGACCGGGGCGGCCATTGTGACCACGTTGGCTGACGAGTTCGGGACCATGCCTGCGATGCGAATCGGCGGCGTGGGCTACGGAGCCGGCGATCAAGACTTCAAGAAACACCCGAACCTGCTGCGGGTTGTGATTGGCGAGCGAAGTCAGGCTCGGGAGGCGACACGGATCTTTGTCATCGAAGCCAATGTGGACGACATGAATCCGCAGCTGGCGGGTTACGTACGCGAGCGGCTCCTCGACACGGGCGCTCTCGATGTAACCCTGGCGTCGGTTTACATGAAGAAGGACCGCCCGGGCTTGATGATTTCGGTCCTGGCGAAGCCCGAAGACCGGGAGAAGCTGAGTGAGTTGCTGTTCACCGAGACGACGACCCTGGGCATCCGCATGTATCCGGTGGAGCGCCGGGTCCTGGAGCGCAGATGGCAGCCCGTCGAAACAAGCTACGGCGAGGTCAGAATCAAAGTGGCTTCAGAAAACGGAACGGTCCGTAACTTTGCACCCGAATATGAGGACTGCCGCCGAATCGCCCTCGAAAAAGGGGTCCCCTTCAAGGAAGTTTGGCAGCAGGCTAACTTCGAGTTCCTGCGGCTGAGTCACGAGAGCGAATGAAGTATTACCTGACGACTCCTATCTACTACGTCAACGCGACTCCCCACATCGGCCACACCTATACAACGTTAGTCGCGGATACGATCAAGCGCTTTCGGCGCATGATGGGAGACGAGGCGTACCTCTCGACAGGTACCGACGAGCACGGCCAAAACGTCGAGCGGGCGGCTCGCAAGGCCGGTTGGCAACCAAAGTATTACGCGGATCGCGTCTCGGGAGCCTTTCGCCGGGAATGGGACGATCTCGGGGTCGACTACGACGACTACGTTCGTACCACGGAGCCGCGGCATGCCCGCACGGTGCAGTGGCTGTTCGACCGCTGTAAGCAGAACGGTGCAATTTACAAGGGATCCTACAGCGGCCAATACTGCTTCAACTGTGAACTCTACGTAACGGACGCCGAGCCCGGCGATCCCTGCCCCGACTGCGGACGAGCGACGGAAACGGTCACCGAGGAAAACTACTTTTTCAAGCTTTCGGGCTATGAAGACAAACTTCTGAAGTTCTACGAAGACAATCCAGGCTTTATCCGACCGGAGACACGCCGCAACGAGGTTCTCTCGTTTGTCCGTGGCGGCCTCAAAGACATTTCGATCAGCCGTTCGAACCTGAAGTGGGGCATCCCCTTGCCCGAAGAGGAAGGGCACGTATTCTACGTTTGGTTCGACGCTCTTGCCAACTATCTGACCGTGCTCGGCTACGGCACGGAAGATGCGGACCCTCATCAGCTCTGGCCGGCGGATCTACATCTTGTCGGCAAGGAGATCGTTCGCTTTCACGCCGTCTACTGGCCGGCGTTCTTGATGGCCGCTGATCTTCCGCTGCCCAAATGCATCTATGCGCATGGCTGGCTCATCTTCCAGGAACAAAAGATGAGCAAGTCGAAGGGCAATATCGTGCGCGCCAAGCCCATTGACCAAGTCATGGGGATCGAGGCGCTGCGATACTACTTGCTGCGGGAGATCGTTTTCGGACAAGACGGCAACTTCAGCTACGAAGGGCTCGTCGGGCGGTACAACTCCGATCTGGCGAACGGGTTGGGCAATCTCGTCAGCCGGACGCTGACCATGATCCATCGCTACTTGGGAGGAGCGATCGTCAAGCCGGAAGCCGCGTTCGAAGGCGACTGGGCCAATTTGGCGAACGATACGATCGCCCGCGTCGAGAAGCTCTTTACGAAGTTTGAGTTTTCCCGCGGCCTGGAAGCGATTTGGGCGCTCCTGGGTGCCGTGGACAAGTACATCGTGGAGCAAAAGCCATGGGAGCTGGCTAAGAACGATACTCCCGAAGCCCGCCGGAAGTTGGAGGCAACACTCTACAATTCGGCCGAGGTCCTACGGATAGCCGCGGCGCTGCTCTACCCGGTCACGCCCAAGGCCGCGGCCGATATCTGGCGATTACTGGGCCAGGCCGCACTGCTCGAGCAAACTCGCTGGGAGCAATTGAGATGGGGTCAGCTCGAACCGGGAACGCGAGTGGGTGAAGCCGTGGCCTTGTTCCCGAGGCTCGACGTGGGGGAGTCGATCGAAAAACTGGCGCAGCTCGAAGAGATCGTTCTCAAGGAGCAAGCAGAGATTATGGGCAAAGAAGAGGCCAAAGAGCCGCCCGCTGTTGATGGGGCGCAGCCACAGTCTGATGCGCCGAAGATTGATATCGAAGATTTCGCTAAGGTGGACATGCGAGTCGGCCGTGTGAAGTCGGCGGAGAAAGTCAAGAAAGCGGACCGCCTGCTGCATTTGATGGTTGACATCGGCGAAGCCGAGCCGCGCTCGATCGTTGCCGGCATCGCCGAGGCCTACGCCCCCGAAAGTTTAGTCGGACGAAAGGTCGTCATAGTAGCCAACCTCGCACCCCGCAAGCTCCGCGGCATCGAGTCGAACGGCATGGTCGTCGCGGCGACGAACGCAGACGGCAAGCCCTGCCTGGTCGGCTTCCACGAAGACGCACCTGTCGGAGCCGCTCTGCAGTGATCGTGGACTCCCACTGTCATCTGGACGATGCGGCGTTCGACAAAGACCGCGACGAAGTCCTCGACCGAGCGCGCGAGGCGGGGGTTGGCCTGCTCCTCACCATCGGAACGGGTGAGGGCCCGCCCGATCTCGAGCCGGCGATCCGCCTAGCGGATCACTACGAGGGGGTTTACGCCACCGTCGGCGTCCACCCTCATGACGCCCGCAAGGCCGACGCCGAGACTTTTGAGCGGTTGAAGCGACTTGCCGAACACTCCAAAGTCATAGCGATCGGTGAAATCGGTCTCGACTACCACTACGACAACTCACCCCGGGATAGCCAACGCGATGCGTTCACCCGTCAGATGGAAATTGCCCGCCAACTGCGCAAGCCCATCATCATCCACACCCGCGATGCCTGGGACGAGACGATCGAATTATTGGAAACACACTGGCGGGGGACGGGTCTGGGAGGGATCATGCACTGTTTTTCAGGTAATGCGACCCAGGCCCGGCGTGCGCTCGACATGGACATGTTGATCGCATTCGGAGGAGTTCTGACGTTCTCCCGCGCTGAAGAGTTGCGCGATACGGCTTCGCGTTTGCCCCTTGACCGCCTGCTCGTGGAAACCGATGCGCCCTATCTGACACCGGCTCCTTTTCGGAAGATTCGCAGAAACGAGCCTTGCTACGTGGTCGAGACCGCCCACAAGCTGGCCGAACTCAAGCAGCGAACGTTCGAAGAGATTGCCCAGGCCACGACCGTTAACTTTCGCCGCCTCTTCCATTTGCAGGCGCCTGGATAACAGGGCTACACTGTAGCTTCGCGGCTTTCCCCGACCATGCCCACCACCAAGACGCAAGCGATGACTCGCGCCGAGATCATCGACCTCGTCGCTAAAGACCTCGAACGCGTCGAAGAAGCCATCGGCGCCGACACCATTTGCTCGATCGACGCCGTTCGAGCCATCAGCCAATACCTGCACGAAGGCGGAGGGAAGCGTCTGCGTCCCTCCCTGCTGTTGCTTTCGACGAAGCTGTGCGGCTATCAAGGCGAGGCAGCGATCCGGCTCGCCGCGGTCGTCGAAATCATTCACACGGCGACCCTGGTTCACGACGATGTGATCGACAACGCCGAAGTACGCCGCGGCCGACCTTCGACCAACCATCGCTGGGGAAACCAGACGAGCGTCCTCGCCGGCGACTGGCTTTATATGCAGGCGTTCAGCCTGGCTCTCGGCGAGCGGAATTTCCATGTCCTCGACCTGTTGATCGACCTGACCCAGATGATGGTCGAGGGCGAGCTCATGCAGATGGACCTGCTGGGCCGCATCGACGTGACCGAGCATGACTATCTCGATCTCGTCCACCGCAAAACCGCGGGCCTTTTCTCCGTCTGCGGAAGACTGGGCGCGGTGTTGGGCGACGTGGATTCGGAAGCGGAGCGGCGCCTGGCCGACTACGGACGGAACCTGGGGATGGCCTTCCAGCTCGTCGACGACCTGCTGGATTTCACGGCGAGCGAGCGGGTCTTGGGCAAACCTGTGGGCAACGACCTCCGAGAAGGCAAGGTGACGCTGCCGCTCATCCTTGCTCTCAAGCAGTGTACGCCGGAAGAGAGAAGCCTGGTGGAAACGGTGGTTCGCGACGGCGGCGACTCCGTACCACTCAACAAGATCCTCGAACTATTGCGAAAATACGATGCTATCGAGCAGGCTGAGCGACGGGCCCTTGCGTTCGCCGAAAAAGCTCTCGCTGAGTTACGCCACTTCCCCGACTCAGATTACAAGCGCGCCCTCTACGCCGTCGCCGATTGGGTGGTCGATCGCGAAAGCTGACGAGGGTGGCTGGTTACAGACGGGGGCCTGTCCCTTGGAATGCCGGTCGAGTCCCAGCCCCGGGGCCTCTCAGGCCGGGCGGCACGCCGATGGCCGCTCAGTGGCCTTCGCGGCTCCGATCGGCTCATCGCGAGGGTCCGCAACCGAGACATGCAAGCGCTGACAGCCGGTTTGTTGTACGCGAAAAGCGCCGATGTCCCGTAGTATGATTGGTCAGATATCGGGAGATCGGGTTGCAAGGGCTAGAGTAGTCTTGCTGGAACTACGAATCGAAACCTTCTGCACTCATGCCCCGTAGTACGATTAGCCAGAGATCGTGGAAACTGATCGGTCCTTCGAACCTGGGGGCTTCACATGCGAGTGTTGCTCGTTTCTCTTCTTCTGCTCGCTTTTTCTCAAAGTCACGCGCAGTCTGCGGATTCCGCCGAGAGCAAGAGTTACAAACAAGCTGTCTCGTTGCTGAACAGCGGCAAGATCGTTGAGGCGCGACAGATCTTAGAGAAACTGGTCAAGATTGACCCTCCTCACTACCGGGCCCACCGAATCTACTGGATGACCGTGGGCCGCACGGAAGACCCCGCTGCTCAGCACGCTGCAGTTCGAAGTAGTCTCGAACGTTTTGCGCAAGTAGAGCCGGAGCTTCGAGACGAAGATTTCTATTGGATATCCATCGAAGGGCATGAGATCCACTTAAGCGATCAAGATTCTGCATCGCAGCTAAGCGACGAGGCTGTCAGAAGATTTCCGCGCGGTCTCATAGCCCAGCAAGCAAAGCTGGAGGAGGCAAGCGAAGAGAAGGACCCTCTCAAAGCAGCCGGCCTCTACCAAGCCTACCTTGAAGACTTCGATGAAAACGTCAGCTGGACGCAACTGGCTGCCCGCGATCGCTTTGGCGTCATGGCCAAGCATCCCGAGCTTTTTGACGTCGGGGTCATGCGGGATGCGGCAGAAGAGCTGGAGCGGCGGACACTAGCTTTCATTGAGAAGTTTGGGAACCCTTACCGCTACGTCCACTCCCTGCGCTCGATTGCCGAAGCGCTTATGAGTCGAGATGCCCCACTTGCCCTTGCGTACATCGAGGAGCTCTTCGCCTACATTCAGAAAATGTGGCCCAGGAGTGAGAAAATCAGCGAGAAGGCGCGGTATCGATTTTGGCCGCTTCTTCTAAGAGCGCACTTGGCGCTGGAGAACTGGGAAGCAGCTATCCGAGTCGGCCGAGCCTTTCTGGTCGCCATGGATGGAGGCGCTATTCCGCGAAACTACTTCAGCGATGAGCAAGAAGCGTCAGTACGCAAAGGCTATGCTCAAGCTCTACAGAAGAGCGGTATGAGGGAGGCCGCCGAAGAACAGCTTGAACTGGCGGCGGCTTTGACAAAGGGCAGGGCTGATCCATTGTTGGAGGCAGAAAGAAGCGAGGCGGAGCCAGGCCCCTTGCGAGAGCGGCGTGACGCTCAGGCCAAGCAAGAACTTCTTGCAACACAACGGCAGACGCCTGCCTACAAATTCTCTTTGCCGAAGCTTGGGGGCGGTAACGTCTCGCTCGAAGAGTTAAACGGTAACGTAGTCGTCGTGTCTTTCTGGGCGACCTGGTGCGTCCCGTGTGTTTTTGAGCTCACCGAACTTGAGAAGGCCTATGACCGCTACGGCGGCAGCGCTGGAGTCAGAATTCTCGCCGTGAGTATTGACTCTCAAAAGGACAAGGTTGAACCTTTCGTCCGGCAGGCCGGTTACCGATTCCCTATCCTGCTGAGTAACGGCACCGTCGAGGTGCCTTACAAGACGCCCCCCATCCCAAAACTTCATGTCATAGATTCCGCCGGCAACATCCGGTTCGAACGACTCGGGTTTGCCTCCAACGGCTATTTTCAAAAGGAGTTGGATTGGATGATTGCGGCAGCTCGCCAACCGTTCCCACCGCCCGGTGTCGATGGACGCACCCGGTGAATGTCGTAGATGCCCGGTTAAGCGGCGGGCCTTTGCCATGGAGCAACCAGGGCCCCATCGCCGAAAGATGCCGTCCCAATCGCAGCTGGTCTCGGTGCCGTTCCCGAGACCAGCGGTCGTTTTGTGTCTGTGGGATACATCGTTCTGAAAAACGAGTCAAAAGCCGCGGGGCTGGGCAAAAACGGTCGCCCAGCCTTTGCTACGGGAACTGTCCGATGTGCGCCTGCTGATTATTGCCGTACAGTTTCCAATAGTTTGGCCTCCTGTGCGCTGGCCGGCTCGACGCGCCCCCCGAGATGGCGGGAGAGAAATTCCTCCGCGGCGGCGTAGAAAGCCATGCGGCTTTCGGGCCGCGCAAAACCGTGGCCTTCGTCGGGGTAAAGCAGATAATCCACTTCCTTGCCTTTGGCGCGCAGAGCCTCGACGATCTGCTCGCTTTCCGCCTGCTTCACGCGCGGGTCGTTCGCCCCTTGGGCAATCAGCATCGGGATTCTGATCGAGTCTGCTTTGAACAACGGAGAGCGGGCTTCGAGAAATTCCTTCTCCGTCTTGATATCTCCCACCCGAATCCGAAAGTTGTCCATCAGCGGCGCCCAATAGGGCGGTATCGACTCGATCAGGGTGACGATGCTTGAGGGCCCCACGATGTCGACCGCGCAACAGAACACGTCCGGCGTGAAGGCGGCGCCCACCAGTGCCGCGTAACCGCCGTAGCTTCCGCCGTAGATGCAGACCTTCTGCGCATCGGCGATGCCCTGGTCGACGGCCCAGGCAACGGAGTCCAGCAGGTCGTCGTGCATCTTGGCGCCCCATTCACGATTGCCCGCGTTCAAGAACGCCTTGCCAAACCCGACCGAGCCGCGGTAGTTCACCTGTAGAACGGCGTAGCCTCGGTTGGCCAGCCATTGAGCTTCGGGGTCATATCCCCAGTTGTCCCTGGCCCAGGGCCCGCCGTGCACGTTCAACACCAAAGGCAAGCCGGCAGCTTCCACGCCGTCGGGCACGGTGAGATAGCTGTGAAGCGTCAGCCCATCGCGGGCCGTTATGGCCACCGGCTTCATCGGCGCCAGCGTGTAGTTCTCCAGATCCGGACGATTGCTGAACAGGTACTCGGCCGATCGCGAATCCCGGCGGTAGACGTAGTAACGGACCGAGTCCTGGTCGGACGTGTAGGCGACCAGCCAGTTTCGGTCCGCGTGATCGCGACTCACGACGCTGATCTCGCCCGAGTGAGCACGCCCGAGAGCGGCCATGTCGGCGGCAACCGACCGGTCGAGCACCTCCCACTCGAGCCGATGCAGGTTGTAGCCGACGGCCTGTAGATGGTGCTTCGTGGGGTGGATCATCACCGGCCCGAGGTCCACTTCCGGGTTGTGGCTGAGGGTCTTCTTCTCTCGGGTTTTAAGATGGATGGTATAGAGCCGGGTGGTATCGCTCTCGAGGCTGTCGCCGACGTAGAGCTGTTGCCCATCGGGCGTAAAAGCCAGGCACGACCCGTTGTCTTCCGGCCCCCAAGTCAAAAAAGGCTCAAAGGAAGCTCCCGGCTGTTGGCTCACCAGGAGCTGGAAGCCGCCGTCCGGCAGCGCGGCTGTCGCGCCGCGAACCCGAAAATCGTGGTCCGTCAACCAAGCCACGTAGTTGCCCGGGTTCTCGGCCTCTAACTTGGCCTCGCCGGTCTGGAGGCTGACCCGGTGCAGGTCAAACACCTGGCGGTCGCGTTCGTTCATGGCCACCAAGATCTCGGCGGGGTGGTGCGGGTCGGTAAAGACGTCCTCCACGCGCACGCCCTCATAAGGACTCAAGTCGCGGACGGCATTCGTCTCTAGGTGGACGGCGTAGAGATGCCAGTTTTCATCGCCGTCGCGGTCTTGGAGATAAAGAACGTGGCGGCTGTCTTCGGCCCAGAAGAAGATCTGGATCCCTCGGCCACGGTCTTTCGTGATCGCCCGATCGTCCTCGCGGCCGACCGTCTTCAGCCAGACGTTGAGCACCCCCTCATCCGGCGCTAGGTAGGCCATGCGCTGGGCGTCGGGAGACAAGCGCGGCGTAGCCCGCCGAGGGTTGCCGAACAAGACGTCCCTGGGGATGAGCGGGTGATCTGCGGGCATGGGGGAAGGCGGGATCGCGTAAAGGCTCATGATAGCGAAGACTGCCCTGGGAGGACGTGGGGCGGCAGTGGGACGATCCTGCGTCGGTCGTGGCGGCGGTCCTCGGGAGCACCGTTAGCGCACTACCCTTGAAGCAGGTCCGCGAGCTTGGCCGCACGATACGATACGAAACGAAAGCCCCATCGGGGGATGCACTTTCGGAAGGCGGGGTCGAGGCAGCCGCCGGCCCTTCGCTTTTGTGACGAAACGCAGAAATATTTGGAAACTTAGGCAAGCTGGGTTAGAATTGCGGCGTGGCGTCCCCCAAAGCTGCCGAGACGTATACGCGAGGCGAAGTCCGGCGAATCCTGAAGATCAGTGAGAACCGACTACGTTCCTGGGAACGCCTCGATCTTTGTGAGCGGCTGACTGAATTTGGATTTGCCGACCTCATCGCCCTCAAGACCCTGCAGAAACTGCGCGAAAAGCGCATTCCGGCAACGCGCATAAAATCTTCCCTGGCGTCGCTGAGCAAGAAGCTAGCCGGCATCAAGCGGCCGCTCTGGGATCTCAAGATCGTCTCTGACGGAAAACGGGTAGCCGTGGAGCTGCCCGGTGGAAAGATGGAAGCTTTGACCGGACAGATGTTGATTGATTTCGACGCCTCCTCGCTCAGGCCGGTGACGGAACTGTCGAACCGGGAGGGACGGACCGCGGACCGGGTGCGCCAAGCCGAAGACTGGTTCAGGCGGGGCCTGGAGTTAGAGGAGAGCGGCTCAGCCGTGCAGGAGGCCGTGGACGCTTACAGAAAAGCCCTCGAGCTGAATCCGGACGCGGTGGGAGCCTGGGTCAACCTCGGGACCTTGCACTATCAGCAGCGCGAAATGGAAGAGGCGGAACGCTGCTACCGTCAAGCGCTCAAGACCTCTCCGCACTACGCTCTGGCGCACTTTAATCTGGGAAACATTTGCGAGGAGGGCGAGCGCTTATCGGAAGCCGTCAATCACTACCGGCTCGCGCTGCGCCTGCAGCCGCAATACGCCGATGCCCACTACAACATCGCCCTCGTCTACGAACGCGCGGGCGAACCCATGAGGGCGGCGAAGCATTGGCGTTCCTACCTGAAAATCGATTCCACGAGTCCTTGGGCGCTGATCGCCCGCCAGCAGCTCAAGGGCATCCTGGAAGTTACCCCCGGAGGACGGCGGTCTGAGTCGAACGGTTAATTGAGAGGGTGTTGGAAAACCGGCGCTCCGCTCAGCCCTGCCGAAGAATTTCCGGCAAATTCCTTGAAAAAGCGTTCCGCGTCAGCACTTGATCACACCCGGCAGCCCGCGCGGCTTCAATCAACTCCGACATTTCGTGGCGCACAAACCCGACCAAGGGCGTCTCCCGAATGTCCGCATCCGCCTTCAGCCTCCCGATCAACGACACCGGGTCGAAACCACTGGCGTTCAAGTCCAGGATGATCAGGGAAGCGGAATCCCGGCTTTTGGCCAGAAGATCCTGTTCCGAGTTAGCGAATGCCAGCGTCGCACCGACCTGCTTCGCCGTGCCGCTAATCTTGGCGGCAAAGAACAAATCGGGAACCAGAGCGACTACCTTGGCTCCATCATTCATAGACGCTCGACGACTTGTCGTGACATCAGTAGCGCTCATCGGCCGACGCTCCTCCACCGTTTCCGTCTAGCCTCAGCCCGTGGCGAAAGTCCCTCGCTTCAAAGAGTGGGTGCGGGTAAAGTGTGACCCATGGACCAGCGATTTTTTCAAGGCTTCCCGTCACCGATTCTCGTCGCCTAGCCCATACGGGAAACAAAACAGTTGCGGCCGAAAATCGGACGGCATCCCCAATTTTTCGCCGACCTTAACTTCTACCACGAAGCCGCTCGCTGCCGTGAATCTGCTACAGTAGTCTAGCCCCCGTCTGAATCTGAAGTTTTCTACTAGCGGCCCAACGCTGCGGGCCGGCCAGGCAACTCCTTTCCCACAGAGCCATTTTACCAGCTGCGTGAGACAGTGAGTTAACACGAAGGCGAACTGTCACCGAATCGACCCATGCCGTCAGGGGCAAGAAAGATCTCCGTCGCTCACAGTCCGGACGCCGACGACGCGTTCATGTTCTACGCCCTAGCCACCGGTAAAGTACGGTCCGATCTGGTCGAATTCGAGCATGTTTTGCGTGATATTCAGACGCTGAATGAGGCTGCGGCGGAAAGTCGCTACGATATGACCGCGATTTCCTTTCATGCCTACTCCTACGTCGCCGACCGATACATCCTGACCACTTCAGGATCAAGCGTAGGCGACGGTTACGGGCCGGTCGTCGTCTCAAAACACGGCCTGTCTCCCTCGCAATTAAAAGGGAAAAAGATCGGCGTACCCGGCATGACCACGACCGCTTATCTGGCCTTGCGGCTGTTTGAGCCGGACTTCGAAGCAAGGATCATCCCCTTCGACGAGATTCTCGATGCGGTCCAGACGGAAAAGGTGGACGCCGGCGTCGTTATCCACGAAGGTCAGCTCAGTTACAACCAGACCGGGCTGCGGCGCGTGGTCGACCTCGGTGCGTGGTGGAAACAGAAGCACAACCTGCCCTTGCCGTTGGGCGCGAACGCCGTTCTGCGATCGCTGGCGCCCCAGCTGCAGCGGGAATGCGCCGAGCGCCTGGACGAAAGTATCCGCTACGGCCTCGATCATCGTCAGGAGGCGCTTTCCTATGCCCAGGAATTTGCCCGCGGCATCGACCAGAACCTAGCCGACAAGTTCATCGGGATGTATGTGAACCACCATACGACGAGCATGCCGCCCGAGGTCGTCGAATCCGCCCAAAAGCTTTTGGACTTGGGGTACGAAAACGGACTTATCCCGCAACGCGTCAAAATCGAGTACGTATAATAATCGTAGATCCAGCTCCTCTTCGAGACTGACCGCACCCATCAATCGGCGTCATGCGTATTCGTCAACTCCTTCGGCCGGGCGCTCCCTTGCTGCTGGCCTCACTGCTCGCCGCGGGCCTGTTGGCCCAAGTGGAAGAGCTCAAGCACTCCAATCCAAAAAAACGTATGAAAGCCGCCCAGAAGCTGGGAGGCCTCGGCGACCCGCAACACATTGCGGCCCTGCGTGAGCTGCTGAAGGACCCTGTCGCGGACGTCCGCGCAACCGCCGTCGACTCCATCGTGCGTATCGGCACGCAGCACAGTCTCGATCCCTTGATGGCGGCAACGCGGAATTCCATTCCCGGGATCCAGATCATGGCCGTGGATGGGCTGGTCAACTTCTACAAAATCGGGTACGTCGGAAAAGGCTTCAAGGCTTCGCTGAAAAATTTCGGCCGCGACGTACGAAAACGATTTGCCCAGCCCAGCGAGGTGATCATCGAACCCTATCTCGATGTCTCGCCTGACGTCGTCAAGGCGATCGCGCGGGTGATTGACGGGGGGAGCAGCATGGAGTCCCGCGCGAATGCCGCTCGGGCCGCCGGCGTGCTGCGAGGCCAAGGAGCGCTTCCGGAACTCAAGGAGGCGCTGCGGTCCAAGGACACGATCTTGATCTTGGAAGCGGTGCGCGCGATTGAAAAAATCGGCGATCTGAAGGCCGGCCGGTCCCTGACCTTCTTGCTGCATGATCTGGACGAAAATGTCCAACTGGCCGTCGTCAAGGCCATGGGCCAGTTATTGGTGAAGGAGTCCATCCCCGAGCTGGTGGGCCTGATCAGGATGAGTTCGGAAAAGAAGATCCGGCGGCAAGCTTTGATCGCGCTGGCCAAAATGCCCGATTCCGGCCAGCGTTCGATTTTCCTGCGCTACTTGAGAGACAAAGATCATCAGGTTCGCGCCGCCGCCGCGGAGGGGATTGGCCGGGCCGGGGAAAAGCAAGATTCGAAAACGATTTTGGACGCTTTTGCCAAGGAACGCAGCGAGTCCGCTCGGCTGTCCATGGCTTTCGCCGCGGTGCACCTCGGGGACATGTCGTACCTGAGCTACCTGGTAGATAGTCTGAACTCCCTGTTTCACCGCGGAGAAGCACGGCCCTTCCTGGTCGAGCTGTCGCGAAAACAAGAGGTTCTTTCCGAGCTATACGATCCGCTGGCCAACGGAACGAAAGACCAGAAGAAGGAACTGAGCCACGTGATCTCCGTCAGCGGCGATCGAGAAAGCTTGCCTCATCTGGAGAAACTGACCCACGACGCCGACTTCAAGGTGGCCCAGGCGGCCATCCGTGCTCTGAGGAATCTACAAGCGCGGCTTTAGCCCAGCTTTTTTCACCACGTGGCGAGGCGCAATGCGTGATAAGCCCGCCAGGACTTCGGTGCGCTTGCTCGCCGTGCTCAACGTATGGGTTCAAGAATGTAGGGGCACGGCATGCCGTGCCCGAGGTTATTGAGCGGCGCGCGCCTCATACTGACGGGCCTCTCACGCACTTCGTCTCGCCACGTGGTGAGAAAGGCGGGCTAGCAGCCCGTGGCAAAAGTCATGCAGGAGCGAAAAATGGGGACTGCCACCAATTCGCTCCCTGTCATGACCCAAGAAACAAAGCACTTAGCCTGAAGCGAATTGGCTGGCTGTACCCGATTTTTCGCGACCTTCACTTCTACCACGCGCTGCTAGCTACTTTCCGGCGCAAAATACGAGTACCGCTCGGGGCGGGGACTGTTACCAATTTCGCGCCTTCAAAGAATCAACAACTTACGGGCGCATCCGGACGCGAAATTGGCTGACTGTACCCAGGCGCCACGCAGTTTTCTCCTTTTTGCGCCGGAAAGTAGCCAGGGGGGTTAGCGCCTTCTCTGCTTTTGCTGGCCCACGCGAACTTTCGCCGACGCGTTCCTGGCTTCTTCCCAGGCCTTCCAGTTGAAACGGGCCGCTGCATCTTTCCGGTAGGCTTCGACGTCGGCGTTTTTCGGAAGCACAGCCACGATGGTGGTTTGACCAGGGCCGTCGGGGTTCCGTATGCGGTATTTCTTCGTGTTTGGGATGCCCATTTTTCTTAACTCTATCACAGCCATGGCTTTCTCCCTGGCCTTCCCTTTCGGATCCATGCAGTCTTGTGCTGTAGCAGTCGAAGGTGAGGAAGAAGCCCCAGCCCCGCTGCGGGGCGCGGCGACTTCTCAACTTTCCGCAAGCCGTACCGAACCTCGTATGCCGGTGGAGTTTTTCTTTGGCGACGCTTTCGTGAGTGAGCACGTACACGCCCGAAGCGCCTGCCGCCTGACAACCAACGACGAGGATTTTCAAAGCAGAAAAGCGGGTTGTTATAGCGCAAGGCTAACTCTCTGGCAAGAGCGCGTTCAACTGTTCCAGCAGGAGTCGGGCGGCCGCTTCGGGATCGTTCTTCAGCACTTGGCGGTAGAAGCGGAACGATTCAAACTCCAGGCTGCAAAAGCCGTCGTATCCGATCTCTTCGAGCGCCTCGAAGAACTGCTTCCAGTTGACCCTCCCTTCGCCCAACAGCGGGAACACAAACTTCCCCAACTGAGGGACGCCGATGCCGTCCTTGAGGTGGACATGCGCGATCCTGTCGCCCCACTGCGTGATCAGCCAGCGCATGTCCTCGATGCCGTAGAGGACATGGTGGGACGGGTCGAAGTTCACCCTATGAGCCGGGCGGTCCGTTTGATCCACCAACCATTTGTGGGTGTATAAGTCATGGGCCAGCATGCCATAGACCGCTTCGGAGGTGATCAGGACGTTCGCAGCCTCGGCGGCTTCGAGGAAGGTGTTGAATGCCTCCATGGCCTGCTCCCAAGCGGCGGACTCGCTCATGTCCTCACCGATTCACACCGCCGTCGGCTCCCAAATGGCGGGTCCCGTGAGCACGCTCACGGCGGGCACGCCGCACTTGCCGGCGGCATCGATAGTGCGCACGATGCGGTCGATGAGCCGCTTTCTCGCCTCTTGGTCTAGCGAGATCAGGTCCTCGTGGGCCATGATTTGGGAAACGTCCATCCCCGCGTCGTGCGTACGATCGACCCAGGGCGCGGAGTTCCTCGATCGGCTTGTCCGGGTCAAAATGGGGGTCCATGGTCCACTCGATGCCCTCGTAGCCGAGCCGGCTAGCGACTCGATTGCGTCCACCGAGTCCATCGTCCTGTAGTCGAGAATGGTGAGGAACGCGGTTTTCCATTGGCGCTTCATCGGTTTGCGAATCCTTTCTTCTAAGGAGCGTCCAGGGGCCCCGCGGCCCACCCAAAGGGATGAAAACCGGCGGGTTTTCGACCGAGCGGCCATGGTGCCACGGTCGCGCCGGATACTTGGCCTGTCACTAGCGTTCCAGGCTCAGTCCCTTGCTCTCGCACACCCTTGCCATGCCCGATTCGGAGCCGCGAACACCAGTGAGCGGCCATGGCGTACGGCCAAGCCTGTGCCCCACCCAAAGGGATGAACGCGGGTGGGTTGTCGACCGAGCGGCTGTAATCCATGTGATCCTAAACGACCCGCATCGGTCTTCCGTGCGCGGCCCAGGGGAATTCCCCCCTTTGGGCCGGCAAAGAATGCGAACATTCTCGCCTGAATTCGCAATTGCTGTTTGCTACGAAAAGCGACAGTGACTCCGCACCGCCAGGCCCATACCATGCGTTCGCGCGGCGGTGCTGCAACTCGGATCCAAGCTAATACGCGACGACGACCACTCGAGCGGGCTGGACACGAATTTCTTGCACTTTCTTGGGCAGCCCTACCGTCTTGCCCACCTCGAAATCGGGTATTTGGGGGTTGACGTAGGAGGCAATGAGCCAATCGACAATGAATCGCGGGACTGTCCTATCGTCAATCTCGACTGAGTCTACATCTAGGCGCCCGTAGCCGTCAGCAGAGCGATACCGGCAGTGGGCGACAACTTTGCGCTCTCCGCGCAACAGGAACCGCCACACGATTCCCCCGGGCGCTCCCTGTTGGTCCTGTGCTCGGGAGAGATCGACGAAAACTCGCACCACGGCGCCGCCTTCGCCGAGATCTACTTTGACCTCGCGGACACCATCGGGCATGTCTCCTGAATGATCGTACTTGAAGAAGGAGTTAATCTCGTTTTCCGAGAGGATGACCGTTTCCCCGTTACGCAAACTGCCCGAGTTGATGCGGTCGATCTTTTTCTTTGCGGACAGGCCGGCCGCGGGAGAAAGCAGGGCGGAAGAGGCGCTTAACGCCGCCGCCAGCAGCAGCGATCCGGTGGCCAAGCGAGAGTATGAGGTTCCCTTCACGGATCCGGCCCTTTCAAAAGCCCAGTCGAGCATCACCGTCGCTCGCGGCAAGGCTATCTTCTCGGCACCCAAAAGATACCACGATCCCGCGGATGGGCTGCCGGCCTCACGTTGGCTCGCCGCCAACCCATAAGACGCCTGGAGATGGACAAGGTTTCTTAAACTCGAACAGTTTCGTGTTCGAAGGGAAATCGCACGAGGCCATCCTGGCGTTTAACATGGCAACAGCGGCCATCCAAACACTCGGCAGAAAAGCGAGCTGGTATAAGGGCTAGTGTCCTCTAGCAGCCGTCGGTTTCCAGCACGCTATGCAGTGAGGCGGGTCCCTTCCGAGCCCTCTGTTATAATGCTTTTTTGGGGTAGTTCCGCATGGCGACAACCACGGCAGACTTGGAATCGGTGGACCTAAGCTACGTGAAGGCGGAGCCTTGGTCGGAGGGCATCAAGACTCCTCGGAAGAAAATACCGAAGGAACTCGCGGTGATCAACGATGCTTGCACGGGTTGCGCCGGGTCTCCGGTTTGTGTCACCTATTGTCCGGTGGAAGAGTGCATGTTTTGGGTGCCGGACGAAGATCACCCGCCTTTTGGCCTTATCGAGGTTGACTACCAAACTTGCATCGGCTGCAAGAAGTGCATCAGCAAGGGTCCCGACGATATTTATCTCGACGGCTGCCCCTGGGATGCGATTGACATGGTCCCGATTGGGGATGTTGAGGACCAGCTGAGCATCAAGTTCAGCTACTAGTGCTGTTTCCCTTCGCCGCGGCTGCCTTTCTCCCACAAAGCACGGATGCTTTGTCGTCGGCCCCTCCCGCCTCCTAACCGCCGCATGGATTCAGCGAGTGTGGGTCGCCTTGTTTGTCTTCGGGTCCGCGGTTGGCTGCGGGGTGCGGCGGGGAGCGGCTGCGCTTCACAATGCCAACTGACCCGCCGGCAGTGGAAGCAAATACCCGCCGTCAGGGAGGTCGGGGCGCGATGAATCGCGCCTGCGTGCCGACATACTGTACGCTGGGCGATGTACACAAACTGTTGCCGCGAGCCATGGCCCCCGGGCCTTTCGCCCCAATCGCTGGGACAATGGTGAGAAATGCGGGCTAGCTACTTTCCGGCGCAAAATACGAGTACCGCTCGGGGCGGGGACTGTCACCAATTTCGCGCCTTCAAAGAATCAACAACTTGCGGGCGCATCCGGACGCGAAATTGGCTGACTGTACCCAGCCGCCACGCAGTTTCTCCTTTTTGCGCCGAAAAGTAGCTAGCAGCGGCGCAGCCTGTCTGGCCTACAGTGCAGCGCTTTCTCGAAGGAGGCAATGCCCCATGGCGAAGATGCCGCCCAAGGCGTACGACAACGCCAAGTTCCTCAACAGCGCCAGCGCCCGTAGCATCCGCATGCTCGCTGAGTACGTCGAGCCCAAGAATCGGCTCGAACGCAATAAGATCCGCGACACCATCGTCTTTTTCGGCTCCGCCCGCTTCAGCGATGCGCAAGAAGCCGCCCGGCGGCTCGCTCAGGCGAGGACGCCCGCTGAGAAGCGAGAAGCCCAACGGCTTCAGGCCACCGCGCGCTACTACGAGGAGGCGAGGGAGCTTGCCGGGAAGCTGACTCGCTGGTCCGAGCAGTGCTCTCCGACCGGGAGGCGTTTCGTCGTTTGCTCCGGAGGGGGGCCCGGTATCATGGAGGCCGCCAATCGCGGCGCCCAAGAAGCCGGCGGGATCTCCCTGGGGTTCAATATCAGCTTGCCGCTCGAACAGCAGCCCAATCCCTACATTACCCGGGGGCTGTCTTTCCAGTTTCACTACTTCTTCATGCGTAAGTTGTGGTTTGCTTACCTGGCGAAAGCACTGGTTGTCTTCCCTGGTGGATACGGCACGCTGGACGAAATGATGGAGGCGCTAACCCTGGTGCAGACCGAAAAGCTCAAGAAGAAAATGCTTGTGGTTGTCTACGGCAGTGAATATTGGAAGAGGGTTATCAATTTCGACGCGATGCAAGATATGGGAACGATTGACGCTTCCGATCGTAAGCTTTTTCGCTTTGCCGACAGCCCGACGGGAGCTTTTGATTTGATTACCTCTTGGCTCGAGAAGCACTATCTGTGAGCCGAACGTCCGCCGTAGCAATGTACGATTTCGTACATGGCGGGCCGGTTGTTTAACCCCTTTCCTCGCCACGTAGTGAGAAAGCGAGCAAATACTGCCTGGGGTTGAACCGAATGGGGTCTCCTACGGCGCCGTGATCCTCCTCCGAATGCTTGCTTGGTGAAGGGTGGGAGGATGTGTTAGTCTCGTTCCAGGCAGACTTTCCGACCGGTCTGCAAGTTACGGTAACAGGGGGTAAATCATGGGCATGAAAAGCCGTTTTGCCATCGGCTTGTTGCTGGCGGGCGCCGTGTCCTCGTACGGTCAGCAAGGGCGGTCGCCAGGGGGTTCCGGCACCTCGGGGCGGCAGCCTTCCACCTCGACACAGGGAAGGTCGGGCACGAATACCGGGCAGCAGGGTTCTTTTGGCCGTATGGGCCAGCAGCAGGGGCTTAATCAACCTGAGTTCCAGCGTCCGATTTTCCTTTCCGGGAAGGTCATGCTGGCGGATGGCACTCCGCCGGGCGAGCCGGTCACGATCGAGCGGGTCTGCTGGGGCCACCGTCGACCGGAAACCTATACCGACTCCAAGGGCCGTTTCAGCTTCCAGCTCGGCGATAAGCATTCACTGGCTTTTGTCGATGCCAGTAGCTCGCCGGCGAGCAGCGATGCCTTCGGCGGCGCCGGCTTCAACTCGGGCGGGTTTGACTCTCAGGCCAGTCCGGGCATGCCCGCTGTGAGCGCCTTCGGACGGGTCGATTTGTCGGGCTGTGAGTTGCAGGCCGTGCTGCCGGGGTATCGGTCGGAGTCTATCCAGCTGAACCAACGCAGCATCTTCGACAAACCGGACGTTGGTGTAATCATCCTCCATCGGATCGCCAAGGGACAGGGCATCTCCGTGAGCGCTACGTCGCTGGCGGCTCCCAAGCAGGCAAGAAAGGCTTATGAGAAGGCGCTGAAAGAGCTGCGAAAAAAGGACGCCGAAAGCCGCAAACCGAAGAAAGCCGTCAAAGAGCTCGAAAAAGCCGTGGCCCAGTACCCTGAATACGCCGCCGCTTGGACTCTGTTAGGCCGCACCCGGCTGTCGATCAACGACAAGGAAGGGGCCCGAGAGGCTTTTGACCAGGCGACGAAAGCGGATCCGAAATACCTTAGCCCCTATATTCCTTTGTTGAGGATGGAGTTGCAGGAGGAACGTTGGGCGGAGGTGAATCTGGTTTCCGAGCGATTGTTGAGTCTCAATCCGCACATGACGGAGGTGCAGTTCTACCGCGCGGTGGCGGCCTTCAATCTGGGGAAAATGGATCTGGCCGAAGACCTTGCGCTCGACATTCAGTCCGGCGAGGGCGGCAAAACATTTCCCGGCACGCACCGCCTGCTTGGCATGATCCACGCCCAGCAAGGCAACTTCCCCCTGGCGGCGACGGCCTACCGCGATTTTCTCGTTGCGCAACCGAGGGGCCCGGTGGCCAAAGACTTGCGACGCCAACTGACCGAATGGGAGGCCCTGGGGGTGATCCCCCAGGCAAAAACGGCGGCCTTGACGGCCCACAAGGATGATCCCGCTTCCCGTGCCGGAGAGAAATAATCAGTCGGCGTCATCCTGATTCGACGGTTCAGCAGAAACTCTGGGAGGCCAAATGAGCGTATTTACCAGAAGACGGGCAATGTTGGCGCTAGCTGCGTTCGGGGCGGGCGCTTCATCCGGGGCGGTGGCCCTGCGGGTTGGCGACGAGGCGCCGGATTTCTCGCTGCCCTCCACCGCCGGCGCCGCGGCGCGTTTATCGGACTACCGCGGCAAAAATGCCGTCGTGCTGGCGTTCTTCCCTAAGGCGTTTACCGGTGGTTGAACAAGAGAGTTGAAGGCGTACCAGGCTGGTATCGCCAAATTCACGGAATCGAACGCAACGGTTTTCGGAATCAGCACCGACGACGAGGGAACCAACGCTCGGTTCGCCGAGTCGTTGGGATTGGAGTTTGCCCTGCTCAGCGATCATACGGGGAAGGTTGCCAAACAGTACGGCGTCTATCTGGCGGAGCATCACATCGCTTCACGGACCACTTTCGTCGTCGACAAGAACGGAAAGATCGAGCACATCGACAGCGGACAGGACGCCATCGACATCGCCGGGGCCGCCAACGCCTGCAGCCGGCTAAAGAAATAGACGGGCGCCGCAAGGGACGGTAGGGCCGGCCCGGAGGCCGTTTTCTATTGGGGAATCAGTGGAACGGTGACCGTCTTGGTGCGTCGCTGTTGGTGCAGTGTCTGCTTGAGAAACCGCTCGTTCTTGCGTTCGATAGATACCCGGCGGCGGATCTCATCGATCTTTTCCTTGAGCTTCACGCCGCGGACGTGCCGGTTGACCGCGTCTTTTACCTTCTCCAGCGGCTTGGCCCGTCGTTCGGTCACAGTCAACACGTAAAACCGTCGACCGTCCTTTACGGGGTCGGAGATTTCACCCTCTTGTAGCTGGAAGATCGCGTCCTTGAGCGCTTCGGGAATACTGGTCTCCCGCGTAAAGAAACCCAAGTCGCCGCCTTTATCCTTGGAAGCACTGTCGTCGGAGTGCTTCCCCGCAAGCTCGGCGAAATCAGCTCCCCCCCGCAACTCAGCCACAATACTCTCCGCCTTTGCTTTCGCTTCCGCTTCGACGAGCTTGTTTTTGCCGACAGCCGCCGCGGGGGCCTCGGGGGCCGCGAAGTCGATGTAGATCGCAGACACCTTGAACTCTTCGAAGTCCGACTTATGCGCTTCGTAATAGTTGAGCAGGTCTTCGTCGGCCACTTCCAGCAAAGACGTGAGACGCGAAAGATAGACCTGCGCCAGAAAGTTCATGCGCGCAAAGGCAAGCTGAGTTTTGTACGGCTCCTTTTCAGGAATGCCTTCCTTTTCGGCCATCTTGGCGAAGCCCAGCAACTCACTGTAAACGGTCACGAAGCTGTCGTAGTTCATCTTTTCCGTTTGCTTTTTGTACTGCGGGGGCAAGGCGTTGCGGATCACTCGGAGTTCGCGGGCCGTATACTCGACGCCGTCGATGACCACGACCACCTCGTCGGGAGAGATCGGCTCCGCAGCCTGCGGTGGCGGAGACGAAGACTGCGCCCAAGCGCCGAGGGTCCACAGGATCAAAAGGAAGAGACTACGTGAAGTGCTGCGGTTGAAGTTCATGGTCGGGAAAACTCTCTTGTCAGCCGGGGATTTCTCGAATTTTAACACAGCGCTCTTGGGGTCCTGCTCTGCAGGGTCGGCTTGGCCCATTACTGATGTTGGCAAAATATAGTGACCAATACCAGTCGGAGACTCGCGATGCTGGAAAGGGCGCGACATGTCGCGCCCGTACAAACAAACGCGATCGCTCATACGCCTTGTGAATGCCCGGTGGTTGCCGAAGGCCGAGCCTGTCACTATATTTGCGAAACTCAATAGACGACGCGCTCCCTGACCCCCCCCCTGACCCCGGGTCTCGGCGTGTTTCGGTTTGCTTTGGAAGCCCATCTCTCTCTCGATCCGCTCTCCCTCTCTCAGTCTTCGGACGACTTCAGGTAGTACCCACTGCGCGTTTGTACCTTGAGACTCTTGTTGCGCGTGCGCAGCTTGATGGGACGAAAACCGGTGTTCGAGGAGTCGCGGTTGGGCGTGTACCCCAGGCTGTATTGGCTGCGGAGCTCCTCTTGAATCTGCTCGAAAATGTCTCGCAGCGGTTGCTTCTTGCGGACCTCGAACATTCCTCCGCCCGTCTCACGAGCCATCTTCTTCAGCGCTGAGCTGCCGCCCCCACCGCCGATGCCCACTCGGTTGTAGAAGTAGCGGTCAAAGTAACGCACGCTGTAGACAACGACATCGGCACGATGCGCGGCGGCAATCGCATCGCGGAGTTTCACGCGACTGCCGTAGTCGAAGCCGTCCGAGATCAGCACAACCGCCTTGCGGCCCGCCTGGCCGTCGAGAACCTCACTGGAGGCCAAGAAAACCGCATCGTAGAGAGCCGTACCGACGGGTCTCTGGGAAGTAGGCGCCGGCGAAGGATGCAGCCCGCCGCGGCTGCCCTGGATTCGCAACTCGTCTAAAGACGCCCGCAGCAGCTTACGTGAGTCCGTCAGATCTTGCAGCAGTTCGACATCGACATCGAAGCTGATCAAGAAAGCGAGATCTTTTTGGTGCCGCAGCACCTGCGAGAAGAATTGCGCGCTCGCTCGCCTTTCGTCCTCGATGAGTCGCTCCTGACTCACGCTGGTGTCAACTACCAGGCCCAAAGTCAGCGGCAAATCGGTTTGGCGGGAGAAATACCGGATCTTTTGCGGAACGCCCTCCTCCTCGAGGATGAAATCGTCCCGCGTGAGGTTGTTGATCAGCCGTCCTTTCTTGTCACGAACCGTCGCCAGGACGTTGACGACCTCGACGTCGACGGTGATGGTGGCTTCGCCCTCGTCTTGTCCACTCGTCGGAGGAGCGAGCGCCAGCCAGGGCGCGCTGCACAGTAGGACGAGAAAATAAGCCCTTGCTCGCATAAAGTGCAGTCGAATCAAGAGACGGCTTAGATTGAGCTAGCGTTTCCCGCTTCGGACCTGGATCGGTTCGCAAGTAACGGAAAGCCGGGGTTCCCCTTCCTGCATCTTGTTACGCCTAGCCCTGCTGCTCCACAGCTTTGTCTGCCACCGGGATGTCGGTCTGCGAGAAGTCCTGTCCCTTACAAAGCAAGGGCTCCCCGGTTGCTTTCGAGGCTGCGTAGGCCAAGCAGTCGCTGAAATTGAGCCCGGCAGGGTGACGACCCTTTCCGTAGTGGCGAAACGCCGCGCGGGCGATCTCGGCTTGGTCCGCATCGAGCGGAACGACCTCGAACTTTGCGCGGTGCAAGAAGAGATCCAGTTCCCGTCCGGCCCCCTCGCCGCTTCGGACTTCCAGAACCATTCCAGTTTCGACTAGGGAGGCAGCCGAGAGCAAACGCTTCCGACTAGCTTCAATGAGTTCGTTGTATCTTCGTCGCTCGGGCTCGTTCCATAGAATCGCCAAAAGGGCTGAGGTGTCGACGACCATTAGCGCGGAAGCCCGTAGTTGTCGTAGCCCAGAATCTCGTCCGCGGGGCGATCGTCAAGCACCGGCAGCGAGGCACAGCGCTTGGCGATTTCGTCCAACTCGTCAGCTAGCGCCCGGCCCCGGCCTCGGGCCCGTATTCGCTCCAGCCGCTCCCGGAGAGACTGGGCAACGGCTTCCGTCAGGCTTCCACCCGCTGCCGCCGAAAGCTCTCGAGCGAGGCGATCTACCTCTTCATTCTTGATGCTGAAGGCCATTTTATATTCTTCTAGAATAATATCATGATTCTACCATGCCGGTCTCCGGCGATGTCGCTACTGCGGACGCTCGCAGCACGCGATCAGTCCGCCGTGCGGGGCGAAACACCGTCGGGGAATACAATGCAAGTTGTTGTTTTAAAATTGGTTGTACGAAATTGGCTTTGTTTCGTTTTTTCTTTTCGCCGCCGGGTGTGATGCTGGTCTCGACCGTGTTTGCCAGACCCGCAGCCCTACCGTCGCTCCCCAACAACGGCCGCGGGTCTGGGCAAAACGACCGCCGATCCCGCTACGCGACTTCCCGACAACGGCCGCAGCCCACGGACGCGGACCCTGGAACGGCACCAGGTCCGCGCTACGGGACTACAACCTGGACAAATCACCCGCAACCTGATGGATCAAAGCGAGTTATCAGAAATTGGCTTTGTTTCGTTTTTTTTGTCGTCGAGCGCGACGCCGGTCGTTGGGTTCCTCCACCCTGAGGATAGCGCGTGTGTCAAGTGTTTCCGTTGGGAGATGAATTCCGCGCCATCGAAATAGTCAAAAAGCCGCGGATCTGGCGGGCGACGAGCCGATAGAGCGAAGGGGAAGTGTGATCATCGCCCGCCTAGATTCGCGCTACGGGCTTGAGGGGACTGACCGCTCACTGGCGTTCGCGGCTCCGAATTGGGCATGGCAAGGGTGTGCGAGAGCACGGGACTGAGCCTGGAACGCTAGTGACAGGCCAAGTATCCGGCGCGACCGTGGCACCCTGCCCGCTCGGTCGAAAACCCGGGGGTTTTGATCCTCTTGGGTGGGCTTGAGGCTGTGGCAGGACCGGACTCTTGAGGGGAACTGACCGCTCCCTGACGGTCGCGGCTCCGTTTATCTTGGCGAAGGCCCATGGGCACTCCCTCGCGGTCGCGGCTCGCAAGGCTGTCACCGCCTTTCCGTTAGGTTCCGGCGCCCGCCCCCATCAGGCCCTTTTTTTTTGGGCTTCGCCGCTCTTGTTGAGGATCTCGGCAATCTTACCGGGATCGTTCGGCACGACCAACGGCTCGTTGCCGAAGGTGGAACTCAGCGCTCGCCCGCCGGGAGCCTCTAGCCGGCCTGTGTGGTAGTGATAGACGTAGTCGGGATCCTTCAGCAGGTGTCCGGTCAAAATGGCCACCACGTCATCTTCGGGAGAGATTTTTCCCGCGGCGGTCAGTTTCCGGATGCCGGCAAGCGACGCGGCGGACGCCGGTTCGCAACCGATGCCGCACTGTCCGATCACGGCCTTGGCGTCGGCGATTTCCTGCTCAGTGACGCACTCCGCCAGCCCATCGGTTGCCTCCAATTCGAAAAGCGCCTTGGGCCAGGAGACCGGGGCGCCGATGCGAATGGCCGTCGCCAGGGTTTCGGGTTTCTCGACATTTCGAATCGCGCCTCGATCGTCACGCTGAAACAGGTCGTAGAACGGCGCGGCTCCCTCTGCCTGTACCACTGCCAGTCGTGGAAGGCAATCGATCAAGCCTACTTGTTTCATTTCCCGTAACGACTTTCCGAGGGCCGAGACGTTGCCGAGGTTTCCGCCCGGCAGCACGATCCAGTCGGGAACCTTCCATCCTCGCTGATCGAGCATTTCGATGGCGATCGTCTTTTGCCCCTCGATACGGAACGGGTTGATCGAGTTGAGTAAGTAGATGCCGGTCTCTTCGGCTAGCTTTCGCACCAGGGCGAGAATCTGATCGAAGTTGGCTTCGACCTGCAGAGTGACAGCACCGTATTCGAGGGCCTGGGCGAGCTTGCCATAAGCGATATTGCCGTGCGGCACGAAGATGATCGCCTGTATCTCTGCCGCTGCCGCATAGGCTGCCATGGAAGCGGACGTGTTGCCGGTCGAGACGCAGGCCACGCGGTTCATGCCCAGCTTGCGAGCCTGAGCTACTCCCACCGTCATGCCGTTGTCTTTGAATGAGGCCGAGGGATTGTAGCCTTGGTGCTTGAGCTGCACCGATTGCAGGCCGGCGTACGCAGCGGCCCGCGGAGCATCGAAGAGGGGAGTATTGCCTTCCCGCAGCGTAACGATGTGCGCGGGGTCGCCGACAAACGGCAGCATCTCGCGGAAGCGCCAGACCCCGCTGACATCAAGAGGTTCGCGGCTCTTTCGCCGCTCGTCCCACAACGAACGAAGCACATCCGGGTCCGCGGCTCCGAAATCGTTCTCGACTTCGAGCAGCGCGTCACATTCGCCGCACTGGTAGAGGACATCGTCCAGGGCGTAGCGCCTGCGGCAGTCGGGGTTGAAACAGACCAGTTCGGCGTTCATCGATCGTGCCGCAGGGGCGACGGTGAACAGACATCTTGACCGCCTAGCCGCCCGTGGTAGAAGTGAAGGTCGCGAAAAATCGGGTACAGCCAGCCAATTCGCGTCACGCTAAGTGCTTCTCATTAGGGCATGACGGGGGGCGAATTGGTGGCAGTCCCCATTTTCCGCTCCCGCGCGACTTTCCCACGGGTTGCCAGCCCGTCCCTATTGGCATCTCGGCGCCCTTCTTGCTCAAAAAGCAACTCTCATGGTAGCAACCGAACCCGGCTGACCGACAAATGAGCGGGATCTACAAGCCGTGCGATCAGGATATGATGGGTGTCACCGGAGAGGTGGGGCGCGGGCTAGTTGCAATACTCTTCACTTGGCGTTTTTGCCCATCCGGAAGGCGGCCGGAGGAAATCTGTTGTCGAGATCGTTGAGCGCGGCGCCTCCCGCATTTTCCTGCGCCCCTGCCGGGGCTTTGCCGAGTCTGCCATTCCACCCACGGTTCCGCCTTACGGCTCCACCGTCGGCTACTATCCTACGCCCCTCCGGGGCTGGACCGGCCTTAACGAACGAGAATTGGGGTTAGTTGAGCTATGCATCACCCTCAAAAATCCCCTTCCGGCACGTTCACCGAGCAGCGGTTGCTGCGGCGGTCGCTGATCTATCACCGCGGCATCCACGCAGCCGTCGCCCTGGGAGTAGCCGTGGGAACGGCCGTCTTCGCGGGAGCGTTGTTGGTAGGGGATTCCGTTCGTGGCAGTTTGCGCGACCTGACCCTCGACAGGCTGGCAGGCATTGATCACGCGATAGTCGCGGATCGATACTTCCGGGAAGAACTGGCTGATGAGCTGGCCACGTCAGGGCGGTTCGTCAAGTCGTTCGATCAGGCAGCCCCCGCCATTCTCATTCGCGGCAGTGTGCAAGCCGCCTCGACAAGCTCGCGTGCGTCCCGAGTCAACATCCACGGGGTTGACGAGCGTTTTTGGTCTTTTTTCGTACCTCCTGAGCCGCTGCCGGGTCCGCGTGAAGTCCTGATCAACGAAACGCTTGCGGATGAAATTAACACCCAAGTGGGAGATGCGCTCATTGTCCGCTTTCAAACCGACACGCTTATACCCAGCGAGTCGGTGATGGGCCGCAAGTCCGGCAACGTCCGCGTGATGCGGCTAAAGGTGACAGGCGTCTTGCCGTCGAGTGGCGTCGGACGCTTCGGGCTGTCACCTAGCCAGCAACTGCCCTACAACGCTTTTCTCTCCTTGGAGACCCTTCAATCAGCTCTGGAACAGCCGGACCGCGCCAACGCCCTTTTCGTTTCTGGCTCGTCGAGTGAAGAAGGCTCTCGAAACCTCGACGCGGCCCTAAAAGAAACGATCGAGCTAGCGGATCTACACCTGACGATGCGGGCCTTGCCGCGGCAGAGGACCGTGGCGCTCGAAACCGACCGCATCGTTCTCGATATTTCTACCGCCGAAGCCGCCGCTGATGCCGCCCAAGAAGCCGGCTTACGCTACTTGCCCGTGCTGACCTACCTGGCGAACGAAATACGCTTTGGTGATCTGAGCATTCCTTACTCGACGGTGACTGCGCTCGATACCAGCAGCGAGACTCTCTTTGGCCCATTGCTCCTCAGCGACGGCGAACCCGCGCCGAAGCTCGAAGAGGACGAGATCCTGCTCAATGAGTGGGCGGCAGGCGACCTGCGGGTAAGCGTCGGTGATGAGGTCGAACTTGCTTACTACGTAGTTGGCCCGCGGGGATCGTTGGAGACAGCCCGCCGAACCTTCTCTGTCAAAGGCGTCGTCAAAAGGACCGGTCTCGCCGTTGACCGAGATCTCGCGCCTACCTACAAGGGCATGAGCGATGCGACACGAATGGGTGACTGGGACCCGCCGTTCCCGGTAGACCTGAGCAAGATTCGCCCGATCGACGAAGACTACTGGGACCGATATCGCACGGCGCCCAAGGCCTTCGTCGCCTTGGAGACCGCCAAGAAACTCTGGACCAGCCGTTTCGGACAGCTCACGTCGGTTCGCATCGCGGCGGCCGGCGGTCGGACGATCGAACAAGCCGCGGCTGCGTTCGAAAAGGGCCTTCGCGCTCGACTGAATCCGGCTGCCTACGGACTTGTGTTTCAGCCGGTAAAGGCGCGAGGATTGGCCGCTTCGGCCGGGGCCACGGACTTCTCGGAATATTTCTTCTATTTCAGTTTTTTTCTTATCGTCTCGGCCACGATGCTGGTGGTTTTGCTGTTTCGGTTGGGCGTTGAACGGCGCTCCAAGGAGATTGGCTTATTGCTCGCAACCGGCCAACCGATCGGGCATGTCCGAAGACTATTGCTCAAGGAAAGCGCCGCTGTCGCGGTGATTGGGTGCTTGATTGGTCTGCCGGGAGCCGTCGGCTACGCCGCGCTGATGGTGTACGGCCTAACAACCTGGTGGAGCGCGGCCGTCGGCGCACCGTTTCTCGAGCTACACGTGACAGCGCTGAGTCTCACCGTGGGAGCCGTGGGTGCGTTGCTGATGATGGTTGTTTCCATCTGGTTTGCCATCCGCAAGCTCGAGCAGGTGAGCCCGCGTTCCCTGCTGGCGGGTGAGATCGAGCCGGCGGCATCGGCCGGCGCGACAGCGAAGTCCGCTCGCTGGTCGGGGCTTGTAGCCGGCGCTTCGGCCGCGGTGGCGTTGTTGCTGGTGGTTCTTTCGGTGTTGACCGACGTTATTCCGAAAGACCCGGCCTTCTTCGGCGTTGGCGCACTGTTGTTGGTGGCAGCTCTGGCGTTTTTCCGTTCCTCTCTGGCGACAACAGCTAGGGGCTCACTTGGCGGCGCTTCGCCGCTGTCGAGGCTTGGTGTTCGTAACGGTGCGCGCCGGCCCACCCGCAGCCTTCTTACCGTGGCGTTGGTTGCTAGTTCCACGTTCATCATTCTCTCCGTCGAATCTTTTCGTCACGACCCAACCCACGGCGAGCCCACTTTTCACTCCGGGGACGGCGGTTTCCGCTGGATGGGGGAATCCGACGTCCCGACCTACCATCTCTCCTTCGGTGGAGAGAAGGGTCTACCCGAGATAAGCGTCTTTTCGCTTCGAGTCAGACCCGGCGAGGACGCCAGTTGCCTCAACCTCTATAGGCCTTCTCGGCCAACGCTGCTCGGCGCTACCGACGAGTTGATCGGGCGAGGAGGCTTTGCTTTCCAAGCCACGCTGGCAGAGTCAGCCGCGGAAGTTGAGCATCCCTGGAGGTTGCTCGACAACGAACGGGAAGACGGCGCCATCCCCGTCTTCGGAGATGCAAACTCGGTCAACTACATCCTTCACCTAGGTCTGGGTGAGCATCTCGAGGTCACTGACGAGCGTGGAGAAAACCGCCGGCTGGTCATAGCCGGCCTGCTTTCTCGAAGCGTCTTCCAGTCGCAGTTGATCATGTCGGAGCGGAACTTCCTCGACCTGTTTCCTTCTCACAGCGGTTTCAACTTTTTCATGATCGAAACCGATTCGGACGCGGCGGGGCAAGCGCTGGAGGAACGCTTCGCCGACCAAGGCTTCGACGCGACGCGCACCGCCGACCGACTGGCCGGCTACTTGGTTGTCGAAAACACTTACCTCAGCACTTTTCAGGCGCTCGGCGGGCTGGGTTTGCTGCTGGGAACTCTGGGCCTTGCCGTCGTGATGGTGCGTAATGTTTTGGAGCGCCGCGCGGAACTGGCTCTGCTACAGGCGGTCGGCTTCCCGGCTCGTTCGATCTCGTGGCTGGTTCTGGCGGAAAACCTTTTCTTGCTCGTGTTCGGTGTTCTGATCGGCGTGCTGACGGCTTCCCTGGCCGTTCTACCGCACTTTCTAAGCGGCTTGGCCGAACCCCCGTGGCTGTCGGTTTCGGTCACGCTGATTTCAATCGTCCTGGTGGGGTTGCTCGCCGGCGCCCTGTCCATCACAGTCACGCTGCACGCTCCTCTCGGGCCGGCGTTGAGGCGGGAGTAGGCGGGGTCACCGCTCGGTCGAAAACGCACCGGTTTTGATCCTCTTGGGTGGGCCGTGAGTCCCCCTGACCGCTCGCTTGCGCTCGCGGCTCCGATTCGCTCGTCGCGAGGGCGTGCAGGAGCAGGAAACTGAGCTTAGCCCGCTTTTCTCGCCAGGTGGCGAGGCGAAGTGCGTAAGAGGCCTGTCAGTACAAGGCGCGCGCCGCTCAGCGCCGAGTTTCTTGAACAATGCGGGCGTACTTGAACCCTACGTTGAGCACGGTGAGCAAGCGCAACGACGTAATGGCGGGCCTATCGCGTGCTTCGACCGTCAGCTGGTGAGAAATGCGGGCTAGAACGCCAGTGACAGGCCCGGCATCCGTGACGAGCATGGCATGACCGCCTGAGAGGATCGTTCTACGTAGACGATTTCCGCGGCGATGCGCCATCAGCCTTGCAGATCGCTGTTGGCCCCCGACCCCCAGACCGGTTTCGTCGACATGACTGAAAGCCCCGTGTTAGCATCGCAGTTTAGGCCCGTAGCTCAGTTTTGGTTAGAGCGCTACCTTGACACGGTAGAGGTCTCGGGTTCGAGTCCCGACGGGCCTACCACATTCTAAAGGACTTATCCCTCCACTCCACTCCCCTGCGGTCCCAAAACGGGCACAGAATCGCGCACGAACTCTACGGTTTGGCCGCAGCATTCGGGCCACCCATATCGCAAGTGAAAAGCGACTCCGTTCGCCGAGCCATCTTTCCTGAACTCGACGTACGGCTTGCTCCCGTCGCTCCAGATCTACGACGGTGTACTCCGAGGTCATGGTTGGGCTGGAGTGTCCGGCCTGTGCTTGGGCCTCGAAGGCAGTCGCGCCTTCCTCCTGGATCAATGTGAGGCTCCGTTAGCTTAACGGGCGGAACGCTTTCTCCATTTCCAGCTGAGGCGGGACAGCTGGGCCAACTCGAATCTACCGACTAGCGCGGAACAACTTAAATTCCGTACGGCTTGATCGGCCAGCCTTACCGATTCGCTGGAACAGGAAGCAGACGTCGTTTCCTTCGCTGTCGGGAAGCTCGTACACGCGGATGACCGCGTTCCACTTGCGACCCTCCTCTTGGTACTGGGGCCGCCCCGTCTTGCTGAAGTGGCGTTCCTGCTCGTCGCCGAGCGGATCGGCCGAGGAGCGCATGAAGATGGTTCCCACCAGGGGATTGGAGAACTCCGGGGTTTCGTCATCGTCTTCCCACAGCTGCCCGCTGACAACAGCTTTGACCCCATCCCCACCGGAAAAGGCCAAGACCGGCTGTTGGTCTTCAAACCGCACTTCGATGTCGAAGCGGCCTTTCTCGAGAACGGTTCCCTCCGCCGTGCGAAGAGCAGCCGGCCAGTTCACTTCGCCGGCATAAGAGGGGGGCGGCTCAGCAGCCTCCTGGGCACCCAACAGGCAGGTAACAGCCGCGAGGCAAAGAGTCCTTCGAAGCATCACGAACACCCCCTTCCCGGGGCTAGCTACTTTCCGGCGCAAAATACGCGTAGCGCCCCGGGCGGGGACTGTTTCACCAATTTCGCGCCTTCAAAGAATCAACAACTTACGGGCGCATTCGGACGCGAAATTGGCTGACTGTACCCAGCCACCACGCAGTTTCTCCTTTTTGCGCCGGAAAGTAGCTAGCTCCATAGCCGTCGCCAAGCGTCCCCGAAACACCCCGATTCTCTGATCTCTCTTCCGAGCTTGCGCCCGTGCGGCCTTACTCTTTGGCTTCCGTATGTACCGCGAAGGTCTGGGTCATGATCTTTCCATCACGGAACAGGAAAGTATCGGTGCCGAGGACAACCTTAACTTTTTCCGACTCGGCCGTCCAGACGATGTAGGCGGTCTCGCCGTCAACGATTTGCTTGATCATCTCGAATTTCGACCCAGGCGGGAACATTCCTACGAGCTTTTCAAAAAACGGTCGGATCGCCGCCGTACCTTCGACGGCGCCGTCGGGGGTAAAGATCTTGCTCTCCGCAGTGTAATCGCTCAGGATATCATCGACGTCGCCCTTCCCAAAGGCCTCCAAATGATGCGCCAACGTGGCCTCGGTTTGTCGGCTGATTTCGGCGCTGTCTTCAACTTCGGCCTGGGGCTCATCGACGGGCTGATTCTGACAGCCCCACGAGATCAAGCCAATGGCCAGCAGCAAACATAAGTTATGTCTCATCGTTCTTCCTTTGGTGGTGGTATTTTGCGGCGTCGTCATCCACGAGTGAGCCGGCGAGCTTGAAAATCAAGATAGAGCCGACACGGATCTTCAAACGGCGGCTCGCAACCCCGGTCCAACTCTTCGCGGCGCGGTCTTCATGACTATGGTAGGCCGTCGGGCTATGCTCGGGTCAACTTCTCCCGCAGCTTGTCGGAGCGATGACCTGTGTCCCCGACGCCCGTCAAGCGGCGGTCAAGGCCCTGGAATCGGTAGGTGAGCTTCCTGTGATCGAGACCCAGCAGTCCGAGCATGGCGCCCTGCAGGTCGTTGACATGGAACTTATCCTCGGCGGCCACGAAACCCAGATCGTCGGTCGCTCCGATGGCTTTTCCGCCGCGCACTCCGCCGCCCGCCAGCCAAGTCGAGAAACCGTAGGGATTGTGGTCTCGGCCCAGCTTGCCCTGCATGACGGGAGTGCGGCCGAATTCGCCGCTGCAGACGACTAGCGTGCTCTCGAGCAGTCCGCGTTGCTTCAAGTCGTTGAGCAGGCCGGCCACGGGCTTATCCATCTCCCAAGCGTTCTCCACGTGGTTTTTGTCACACTCGCTGTGGCCGTCCCAGTCGGTGCTATAGAGGTGCACGTAGCGCACTCCACGCTCGACCATTCTTCGCGCCAAAAGACACATGCGGCCGAACTTTTCGGTTGGCTCGTCGTCCAGCCCATACATCTGGCGGACGTGCTCCGGCTCTTTGGCTAGGTCGATCAGCTCCGGCGCGGCCATCTGCATTCGAAACGCCAGCTCGTAGTTCTTCATGCGGGCGTCGAGGCGCGTATCGTCGCTGCGGGTTTCCCGGTGACTTCGGTTGGCCTTCTTGACCCTAGCAAGGATTCTCTGCTGTCTCTCCAAGTCAATCTGCGGGGGTGGACTGAGGTTTTCGAAAGGCACACCCCGGGTCGAGATCACGGTGCCTTGGTAGATGGCGGGCAAATAGCCGGTCGCAAACAATGACTTACTGGACCGTATGTGTCCGTCGGCCATCACAATATAAGAAGGCAGGTTGTCGACCTCGCTGCCCAGTCCGTAAAGGACCCACGAGCCCATGCTGGCGGCTCCGATGCGAATCGATCCCGTGTGCAGGTAGCTCAGAGCCGGTCCGTGAATAAACGCCTCGTGATAGCAGGAGCGGATCACGGCCAAATCGTCGGCGTGCTTGGATAAGTGCGGGAAGAGGTCGGAAATCTCGAGACCCGACTCGCCATGCTTCTCGAATTTCCGCCAGCTAGCCAGCAGTTTGGCCTCGTAGGCGTCAATCTGGGCTAGCAGCAGGCCGTCTCGATAGCTCTCCGGCAGCACTTGTCCGTCGTAACGTTCAAGAGCCGGTTTGTAGTCAAAGCTGTCAACTTGACTCAGGCCGCCCTGCAGAAAGATGAAGATGACGTTCTTGGCTTGGGCCGGGAAATGGGGCTGTTTAGGAGCCAGCGGATCATACGGTGAAGGACTGCGGGCCGCCAGTAGACTATCCTGGTTCAGCAGGTGGCCCAAGGCCAGTGAGCCGAATCCGAACGACGATTTCTTCAAGAATTCTCGGCGGGAATTGACCTCCACGCTTCCCTGGCAAGCTGGCGTGCGCATGGGGTTCGCTCCCTGCATCAATCTACAAACAGGAATTCGTTCAAGTTAAAAACAGCCAGGCAGAGTTCGGTGAGCGCCGCCGCCCGGGGTGCGTCGATCGTCCGTAAGGCTTCGGGCCACTCTCCGGGAGGCTCTTTCCAAGCGCCCTGCGCCCAAGCGGCTTCCAGCATTTCGAGATCGTCCTGCTTTTCCTCGCTCGTCGGCGGCCGGCCCACGGCGGTACGCCAGGCGTTTTCGACCCAAGCCTGCGCGTCGTCTCCGTGGTCTTTGACAAGCCGGTCGGCGAAATGAAGAGCCTGCTGAAACGACATCTCGTTGTTCAAGAGCCACAGTGACTGAGGAGCTACCGTCGTCACGTCCCGGCGCTCGCAAGCGACGGCGGAATTCGGCGTATCGAACTTCTCCAACATCGGGAAGTCGAAGTTGCGCCGCCGGAGGATATAGATCGCTCTGCGCGTGTGGTCTTTCGGGTCGGCGTTCACCGTCCAGGACCACTTCCTCCTCAGGGGCGACATTTCGGTCTGCGACATCGGCGGCAGCACCGGCCGGCCCCACATCTTCGTGTTCAACGTGCCCGCGACCGAGTGAATGTTGTCCCATACGGCCTCGGCCTCCAAGCGCCTGCGGTTCATGCGCCACAGGTAAGAATTCGTCGGATCCTTTCGGGTGTTCCCCTCATGCTGGAACTCGCTGGACCTCTGGTAGGTCGACGACCCCATGATGAGACGGTGCACCGATTTCAGACTCCAGCCGCCCCTCACAAACTCCCTCGCCAGCCAGTCCAGCAATGCGGGATGAGTGGGCGGCCGGCCCTGGCGTCCGAAATCGTTCGCCGTGCTGACGATTCCCGCACCAAAGTGCCACTGCCAGAGGCGGTTGACCATCACCCGAGCCGTCAAGGGATGATGGGGCTTCGTCAGCCAGAGCGCGAACTCTTTCCGATAGCGAGGCCCGTAGCGTTCTTTTGGCTCGAAGTTCACCCCGTCGCCGAAGACTCGGGGGATGGCGGGGCCCACCTTCTCCTTGAGCTGCCGGACGTCGCCGCGATCACGGACGTGTACCGCCTGAATCAACTCCGGCTCGACGTGCCCCAGCACAGTCGCCGAAGGGACGTCGAAGAAGGTGTCGTATTCCACCTTGTGCGATGGGTCCAGCGTAGGGAAGCTGATGACGGCTTCCGCCATGCGATGGACGAGAGTTTCATACTCGTCCTTCTCCGCCGGGGTCATGTACTTTCGCAGGTCGGGCCTCGTACGTTCCCCGCGATCGAAGTCAAGAAGGGCCTCGATCGCCTTCTCCAGAGGCGCGGCCAGCTTTTGCTGCTCTTCCGTGCGATCGTCCTCCGCCACCTCGTAGGCGGCGACGACTTCCGGCGAAAACTCCTCTCTCTTCTTGTCGGTGATCCTCTTTTTCACTCTGTCTTCGAACAACCCGTAGGCATCGCGCGCTTCATCGAGCGCGATGTAGCGGGGAAAGTCATCTCTGCGATGCACCGCTGACATCTCGGTGACCACGGGAATCGTAACCGGCTGACTCGTAGCAAAGATGGCCTGCATCGAGTAATAGTCGCGTTGCGAGAAGGGATCGAACTTATGATCGTGACAGCGGGCACAGCCGAGCGACAGCCCCATGAACGCCGCACCCGTCGTATCGACCCAATCGGTTAGCCTTTCGTAAAGAAGCCTGGGCGTGTCGAGGTTGGATTCGGGAATGACGGGGCCGAAGGCGTACATGCTGGTGCCGACGCGCGCCTCCAGGTGTTCCAATTTCTCCGGCGGGACCGCGTAGTTGCTCTCGAAGAGATCGAGATTATCCGGCCACAGCTCGTCGCCCGCGATCTGTTCCTGCACGAAACGGTCGTAGGGCTTGTCTTCGTTGAAGGATTTGATCACGTAGTCCCGGTAGCGCCATGCGTTGGGGACGTAGAGATCCGACTCGAAGCCCTCGCTGTCGGCATAGCGCACGACGTCGAGCCAATGCCGGGCCCAGCGCTCGCCGTAATGGTCGGAAGCCAGCAGCTTATCGATCAGCTTTTCGTAAGCCTTCGGCGAGCTGTCGTTTAGAAATTCGTCGATTTGCTCAGGGGTCGGCGGGAGACCGATTAAGTCGAAATAGGCGCGGCGAACCAAAGTAAGCTTGCCGGCCGCCGGCGCCAACGCGAGGTTTTTCTCTTCGATCTTCGAAAGGACGAACGAATCGATCGGATTCTGAACCAGGTTGGCGTATTTCGCGGGTGTGGGGACAGCCGGACGGCGTGGTTTCCGAAAAGCCCACCACTCTGGTTCGGCATTCCCTTCTGCCTCCGATGCGGGCCAGGGAGCGCCCTGGTTGATCCATTTGCTCAGGGTTTCGAGGTCCGCGGCGGGCAGCGGCTCTTCGCTGCCGGGCGGCATGACTAGTTCGCCGACGTGAGCGGCTACCTGATACAACAGGCTTTCGGAAGCGTTTCCCGGCGCGACGGCGGGGCCTCGAGTTCCCCCTTTGAGCAGTGTCTCCCTCTGCCGCAGGTCCAGACCGGCCATCTGCGCCGAGCCATGACAGGCAAGGCAGTTTTTCTCGAGGATCGCGAGCGCGTCGTCGGCCAGCGACCAGCTTGCCGCGGCGGAGGCCCCCGGCACGGCCAGCCACAAGCTCGCCGCCAGGGTGAACAAGGAAGCGGGAAACTTGGCCATGGCCGCCCTATCTCCGTTGGCGTTCGGCATTCCCCAGGCTCACCGACACCTTACGGCCGGAACCCGCGAAAGAAACGGGTGACAGCGCGTACCACGGGTTGTCTGATTCGTGTCAATGACCACACTCAGTATAAGTCCGGCGGGATTCTGAAAACAACAATGTGAGAGTGGGAACGCGCGTCCCCTTCCTGGGTTTCAAAAGGCAGCGGAGGTGTCGGATGGAATCGAGCAGACTGCCGGAGCGGCGCCCATGACCGGCCGGGGAGCGGTCGTTGCGCCATGGTCGTTACGGGGATTTGGCCTGTCACTGGCGTTCCAGGCTCAGCTTCCGGCTCACGCGCACCCTTGCAACAAGCGAAGCAGAGCCGCGGGCGGAAGCCCGCGGTCAAGGCTGCAATTGAGATCATGAGCAAATCGGAGCCGCGAACGCCAGTGAGCGGCCATGGATCTCACAGCCCACCCAAAGCAATGAACGCGGGTGGATTTTCAACCGAGCGGCCTTTTTCGGGTGACCCGGCGGCTGCCTGCTGTTGCGCGAACCCCGATCCGACATGGCTATCGGCAATCCGCGTTCTCGGCTGCGATATAGTGAAACTGATATGGCATTCGTAGCGGTGCCCCAAGCCATGGAAGAGATCCGCGACGGACGGATGGTCGTGGTTGTCGACGACGAGGACCGCGAAAACGAAGGCGACCTGACGATCGCCGCGGAAAAGGTAACGCCCGAGTCGATCAACTTCATGGCCAAGCACGGCAGGGGGCTAGTCTGCTTGGCTCTCACCGGAGAGCGACTGGATCACCTGCAAATCCCTCAGATGACCAGCCACAACAACTCGCCGCTTGGCACCGCCTTTGGCGAGTGCATTGATGCTCGCAGCGGCATCACGACCGGGATCTCAGCCGGCGATCGAGCGCGCACGATCCAGGTGGCCATTGATCCCGCCACGACACCTTCTGACCTCGTGCGGCCGGGCCACGTCCCCCCCTTGCGCGCGCGTAAGGGGGGCGTGCTCGTACGCGCCGGGCAAACGGAAGCGTCTGTTGATCTAGCCCGCCTGGCGGGCCTGATTCCCGCCGCCGTCATCTGCGAAATCATGAACGACGACGGAACCATGGCCCGGGTTCCCCAGCTTGTCGAATTTTGCGATCGCCATGGCCTGAAAATGCTCACCGTGGCCGAATTGATCCGCTATCGCCTGGAGAACGAGCGCTATGTTCGCCGCTTCGCGGAAGGGGCGATCGAGACGCCGTACGGCGAGTTCCGGACCATTGCTTATCGCGGTGAAATCGATGACGAGGTGCACTTGGCGTTGGTCAAGGGAGAGGTGAGCAACGCCGAGGGCGTGCTCGTACGCATGCACTCGCGCAACCTGATGGGCGATGTGTTTCTTTCGACCGACGCCCCATCCCACCGGATCATCGAAAAATCCATGGAGAGAATCGCCTCCGAGGGCAAGGGCGTTCTCGTTTACCTGCACCAAACCGGCCTGGGCTATGGCCTGGAGCACCTTTCCGATGGCCGGCAGCGAATCATCGCCCACCCGAAGGAGCCCAGGAAGCGGGATTCCGAGGGCGGACAGGGCCATCCTCAGTACGAGTCCGGCATCGGCGCCCAGATTCTTTCCGACCTCGGCCTGTGCACGATTCGTTTGCTCACCAATCGTCCGCGCAAGGTCGTGGCGCTCGAGGGGTTCGGCATCCGCATCGTCGAGCAGATCCCCGTTTTCGAGGTCCAGAAGTCTCGCCGCTCGAGCCAACTCGCAGTGAAGCTCGATAAGGGAAATGAGTAGATACAGAGATCAGCTGGCAATGCAGCTAGGGTTCCTTGAAAGATCCTGTAAACTGTTCGACCACAGCTTTCGCGACGAAGCTATTCGCATTGCCGTGGTACTTCGCGTTCTATTTCACGACACGTCAACAAGTACTTCCCTCTTGACACATCTCAATGCAAGGAATATGAGGTTGCTGGATAGTTCGGACGAGCGCCAGATCTTACTGTGTGGCGCATGTCGGCGAGATTTCAAGTTACGAGCCTGTTCTCAACGATCACCAGTCGCCTCGGTCCATCCCTGTGAGGGAATGGTGGGAGCAAGTTGTTCAAAAAGTAAACGAGCACGACATCACCCGCAAGGATCTCATTTTGGTGGCCGCGGACAAAGACGGAGGCGCGCACGTTGACAAAAATTTGACTCCAGCGTACAAGGCACTCTCCGCAGACGGCGCTAAGGGTTCATTCGGCTGGTCGTACCGCGATGGACAAGTGGAAATGCCGATCAGGGGTGCGCACCTTTGCTGTATCCGGCAGCTCGGGTACGAGGTATTGAACAGTCCAAAGATCACGCACCCGCTGGCCTAGAGGGGTTCACCTAGTCGAAGGTCAGGATGTCAAACATCAAATTGAAAATCTGGCCTAGGAACCTGGAGCCGCTTTGGAGAGCGGATCACCTCGAGAGAGAGCAACCTACTTCGGAGCGGCGCTCCATGCGGAAACGAACGACCAAGCCAGGCGCAGCAGGCAGTCGTCCAAAGCAAACTGGCGCAGCCAATCGGCGCGTTTCGTTCCGTACCAAAGGACTTCGCCGTCGCGCGTGTTAATCACACGAAGGGTCACGCGAGCCGTCAGGTCTTTGCTCGGCTTGCGAAACAGCGCGTCGACGCTGCCAAGGATAACTAAGTCGAGTTTGCGGGAATATCCTTGCTTGGCGACAGCGGCGATGCGATCGGCGTCGGTCAACTCTCTCACCTTCCAAGCCGGCAGGTTGTCCCAAGGTAGGCTGGGTACCGAATCTATCATTTCGGCCTTGGCGTTCTGCAGCAGGGCCTGCTGCAAGAAGGTCTCTAACGCCGGCGCCGCGCCGACGATCGCTTTAACACTGTCGGCTCTCCGAAGGGGGGCGGCGGGCTTGTTGGCGGTCTTGTTACTACTGGCGATTCAGCCCTGCCTGCTCGTAGGCCAGACGCCGGCAACTGAGTCCGGGGCCGGCCCGGCCCGGCGCCGGCTTCAGAGTCTCCCGAGGTCATGTCGAGAGCTTGTGAAATCACTCGGCAAGGGCCCCGAGTTCCTGGACAAGGTGATGGGGCTCGAACCGGCTAGGGCCTTCACAGAGCTTGGGGATCTCTATTCCCAATCGAACGAATTGGATTGCGCCGTGTTCGCCTTCGAACAGGCGCTGAAACAGGATGATCGTCTGGGGGAAACACGCAGCAAGCTTGCGCTGACTCTCATCCAAAAGGGGGATTCACGGCGCGCTATCGACGAGTTGCGGACCCTCGTTCGCCGGCAGCCGGGGTCGGCCGAGGCGCATAACGCCTTGGGTCTGGCCCTACGGCATGCGGGATCTCTAGACGCTGCACTGGAAGAGTTCAAAACTGCGCTTCGCATTGATCCCCAATTCGATTCAGCCTTCTACAACTTGGCGCGAGTTCTTGTCACTCAGCGCAGGTATTCGGCGGCCGTCTATTACCTACACAAAGCAGTTGAGATCGCACCGGATAATCCCGAACATGGCTTGGCACTGGGTATCAGCTACTCCCAGAATGGTGATTTTGATCGTGCTGTCGAGTCGCTCAAGAAAGTCATTTCGTCCCATCCCAACTTGGCGGCGGCGCACTTCAATCTGGGGACCGCGTATACGCGCCAAGACCGCTACCAAGAGGCGTTGGAGAGCTATCGGAAAGTACTTACGCTCGATGCCGGTAACGAGGCGGCGCGTCTTTCGTTGGCCAAGTCGCTTCAGGCGCTCGGCCGCCATCGCGAGTCCATTGCGCACCTTCAGGCGTACGTCCGCCGCCGCCCGCAAGACGCCGAGGGTTATTTGTGGCTGGGTCACGCCCACCGGCATCTGGCGGAGTATCGAGAAGCCGCCGACGCCTTGCAACAGGGTGTCCGGATCAAACCCGACGACTATGAAATCCGCTATAACCTCGGCTTCGTGCTGGAACGTCTCGGTGAATCAGAGAGCGCCGTTCGACATCTGGAGCAGGCGAGAAATCTGAACCCGCGGGCGCAAGAAGTCCGCTACCAGCTCTTTAAGATCTTCCGCAAAGTGAACCAGCCGGACCAAGCCAAAGAGGAACTTGCAGTCTTTCAGCGTCTGCGACAAGAGAAGAAAAACCAGACCGACGCTAAGACGCTGCACGTCAAGGCCACGGAGGCAGCCGAGGCCGGAAATGCCGGCCAGGCGACTGAACTATTAAAGGAAGCGTTGAAACTGGATCCCCGGAATCCAAAGCTCCATTACAACCTAGCCTTAACACTTGCCGAACTGGGGGACTCAAAAGGCCAAGAACGGGAGCTCAAGCAAGCCGTCGATCTCAATCCGAATCTGGCGCCGGCACACTACCATCTCGGACTACTGTATCTGAGAAACAGCAAGTTCGCCGAAGCCATGCGATCTCTACAGGCCGCGATTGCCATCAATCCCAGGCACGCCGAAGCCCAATTGAACCTTGCCTTGCTGCACCTGAAGCAAGGCGACCAGGAGAACGCCAAGTCTCTGTTTCGGCAGGCCACACTGAATAAACCGGACTTGGTTCCGGCTTACGTGAACTTGGGCTTGTTGTTATCAACTCAAGGCAGGGATCTGGAAGCTCAACAGCATCTGCGGCAGGCCATTCGGCTCGCCCCCGAGAATTCCCGGGCCTTGACGGGGATCGGCATTGTGCATGCCAACCTGGGTCGAGTGGAGGAATCCGTCGAGACTTTCGAAAAGGTTGTCAAGCTTCAGCCCGGCGCGGCGGATTCCCATGTGAACCTCGCCATCGCGCTCACGGATCAGTACAGCTACGAGAGAGCGTTAAGAGAGTTTTCCGAGGCCATTCGGCTGAACCCGAACTCTGCTTCGGCTCACTATCACAAGGGACAGACCCTCCTTGATTTGGGGAGAATGGACGAGGCTGGGTCCGATCTCAAGGCTGCCCTTCGGGCTGCGCCGGACTACGTGGCCGCTCTTTACTTGTTAGCGCTTGTCGAGAGGCAGGCGAACAATATCCCGCGGTCTCGAGAGCTGCTTGGCAAGGTTGTAGCGCTCAGACCCAACCACGGCGATGGACAGTATCTTTTAGGACAAGTGTTGCTGCTCCAGGGAGACGCCGAGTCGGCGATTGAGCATTGGAGGACGGCCGTTGAGATCCAACCGCACCACGGGCGAGCTCTCGACAGCCTGCGGCAAGTTCTGCGACAATCCGGTGATCCGCGGGCCGAGCAATACGGAGATCGGCCGCGAATAGATGGCAGTAGCGCGGATCGGGCTCAAATGCTTGGCCGATTGGCCGAAAGCGCGGCCCAGGGGCGCGACTGGCCCCAAGCTTTTGCCTTTTTGGAAGAGGCCTTGCAAGTCTGTAATGCCTGCCCCGTGCTTGGCGATTTACGCAAACACAAGGGGCTGTTCTCCTGCCGGACGGGTGAGCTTCGTCGTGGGGCGCGAGAACTGGAAGCAGCCCTGCGGCTCAAACCAAACGATCCAGAAGTGATGAAAGCGCTTCACATGGCGCGAAACGCTCTTCCGCGGCGCTGAACAGCCCGTTGTAGAGGTGAGGGTTGCGAAAAATGGGGACTGCCACCAACTCGCCTCCCGCCATAGCCCTCGGGGAAAGCACTGAACTTGAAGCGAATTGGCTGGCTGGAAGCTGTGAAAAAATCAGGGACTGTCACAAGCGGCGTGCCGGAAGGCACGTAGAATCAATGATATTTTCAGCCGCGGTTGACTGTCCCAGTATTTTTTCACAGCTGGCTGTACCCGATTTTTCGCCCCTGCACGACTCTTGCCGCGGGCTGCTGAAGACAGAGATGGCGCTGTGGCATTGGTGACAAGCAATTTCGGCGATTCGGTTGGACCCGAGGCGGCCGGCTGCCTGTCTTGAGGCGCGCCAAGGCATGGGGAAATGGGGACTGCCACCAATTCGCCCCCCCATGGCCCTAAAAGAAAGCACTTAGGCGGAAGCGAATTGGCTGGCTGTACCCGATTTTTCCCGGTTGGGCCCGAGGCGGTAATCTCCCCGTCTTGAGGTCCGCCAAGGCATGGCTGCTGACTGCAGGGGATGAGCAAATGCATACTCGAAACATCAGACGCGGACTAAGAGCGAGCGTAGCCTTCGGCCGGCTCCTTTTATTGCTCTCAACCGCCGCAACTGCGTCGGAGCCGAGGCGGCTCAGCATCGACGACATCGTTTCTATGGGGACACCTCAGGCCGTGCGCATCTCGCCCGACGGTAAACACGTAGCTTTCGTGCTGAGCCGGGCGGCGCGGTTCAAGCAACCATCCGGCAGCTCGATCTGGTTGGTGCCGACCGCGGGAGGCACGGCTCGGCAGTACACTCGCTCTCCGACTCGGGCCTACTCGCCCCAATGGTCGCCCAATAGTCGGAGCATTGCTTTTCTCGGTGCTCGCTCCGCCAAACCGGCAACCCAGGTCTATTTGATGGACGTGAATGGCGGGGAAGCACGCCCCATCACCGACCATCCGACCGCCGTCCGCTCCTTCGACTGGTCGCCCGACGGGAGCAAAATCGTCTATCTCGCCGCGGCGAAAGAGTCCCGGGACGAAAAGACGCGGAAGTCCAGCGGGCCTGGCTACGACGAAATCGACCTCGGGCCATCCGAACCGGTCGAACGGCTTCGCCGGAGTGAGATTTGGATCGCCGACATCGAGGCCGGACAGCGGAAGGCTGTGAGTATCGGCCCTCTTCACGTTCTTTCCGCCCAATGGTCTCCGGAAGGAAACAGTCTCTTGCTGACGGTCGCCGACAGTCCTTACCCGGATGACGTCCAACTACGCCCGCGTCTAGTCACGGTTGCTCCCTCGGGAGGAGAACCGGACTTGTATTGCGCAACAAGCGGCAAAATCAGACGCGCCCGCTGGTCTCCGGACGGACGAGCGATCGCCTTCTTGGGCAGCCTCGAGAACGGCACGGACTTTTATCCCGGAGGTCTGTTCGTTTGCCGGGGCAAAGGGAGCACCCCGGAAAACGTCGTCGCAGGGTCTTCCTACGCCGCGGAAGATTTTCGATGGATGCCGGGGAGCCGGTCCTTATTGCTCACGGCGGCCCAAGACGCTCAACGGTATCTGCTGAGGATCGACCTCGAAACTAGAAACCCGACGCGCTTGGTCAGCTCCCCGCTGCAGGTGCAGTTTCGGTCCGACTACAGCATCAGCGACGAACAGCGGATCGCCTGCGTTCTAGCGAAGAGTACAAAGCCCCCCGACATTTGGATTTTGGAGCCCGATGCGGTCGCCAAGCAGTTGACTCACATCAACCCCGAACTGGAAGGTCGCACGTACGGTGAGGGCGAGAGAGTCCGCTGGACCGCTGAGGACGGTTGGGAAATTTCGGGTGTCTTGATTAAGCCTGTCGGGTTTCAGGCAGGCAAACGTTATCCGATGATTACGCACCTTCACGGGTCGAACGTCGGTGAGGCCAATGACTTTCAAGTGAGCACGAGTCACTGGGGACAGTTTCTCGCCGCTCACGGGTATGCCGTGCTGATGACGAACTATCGCGGGAGCTTGATGGATAGCTACGAGTTCCGGCGGGGGGCGCGAGGTGATTTCGGCGGTAAAGATCTAGGCGATATCCTGGCCGGCGTGGACGCCATGGTCGAGCGCGGGGTTGCGGATCCGGATCGTCTCGGCGTCGGCGGGATCAGCTATGGGGGATATCTGACCGCCTTGGCGGCGACGACAACCACGCGATTCAAGGCAGCCGTCATGGTATCCGGCATCAGCAGCTGGTTCGGCATACACACCGGCCAAACCCAGGCGCCCCAAAGTGCGGTGCAGTTAGAGTGGGATCGCTCGCCCTATGAGAATCAGGAACTCTTGCTGCGGCGTTCTCCCAGTACACACGTCGGCAAGACCAAAACTCCGTTGCTCATCATGTGGGGCGAAAAAGACCCTGCGATACCAGTCACTCACGCGGTGCAATTGTTCCGCGGCCTGCAACACTACGGCGTGCCGAGCAAACTGATCGTCTTTCCACGCGAGGGTCACTTGATTCGAGAGAGGAACCACCTGAAGCAGTATTACCGCCGGATGATCGAGTGGTTCGACGAGCATATGGGTATTCCAAGTGAGTAGCCCGAGCGTCAGGCGCTCGGCGGAGTGCCGCTCGGCCGACGGAATCCCCGTGGAGGACTTCAATGAACGGAAAACTCAGTGGGAAGACTGTTCTCGTCACCGGCGCCAGTAAGGGAATCGGCCAAGGATTGGCCAAGGGCCTGGCTGCCGCCGGGGCCCGCGTGGCGGTTAACTACAAGACCGACGCCGAAGGAGCGAACGCTACGTGCCGGGCCATTCGCGAGTCCGATGGAGAGGCTGATGTTTTTCAGGCCGACGTGGGATCGAAGTCCGAGTTCGAAAACTTGGTGCATTCGGTCTGTGAGCGTTTCGGACGGCTGGATGTTCTAGTCAACAACGCCGGACGCACCAGGTTCGGGCCCATGTTTGAAGTCAGCGAAGAAGATTTTGACGATGTCCTGAACACGAATCTCCGAGGTCCGTTCTTCGGCACGCTGGCCGCGGCGAAAAAAATGCTCGAACAGGGAGGCGGGTCGATCATCAACATCAGCTCTTGCGCCGTCAGCCTGATCGTTCGCTACCATTCCGTTTACACGGCCATCAAAGGGGGGCTAGAAAGCCTTACGCGCCAGCTGGCGATCGAGCTAGGTCCCAAGATCCGCGTCAATGCGATCTCGCCAGGTCCCACCAGCACGGAAAGGAATCGCGGTTACGACCCGGACTACGACAAGAAATGGGGAGCCATTATTCCGGGGGGCCGCGTAGCCTACGTCGAAGACTATGTCGGCCCGTGCGTATTCCTGGCCGGCGACGACTCTCGTTTCTTAACCGGTGAAGTGCTCCACGTCGACGGCGGGTGGACGCTACTCGGCTACACGCCGGATATGTCGCAACAGGATTTCTCCGAGGATCGCCAGCGGGGGTAGCGAGGTCCGGCCCGACATTTCTACTTAATCGGCACTCCGGCGCTCGCTGCCTCTCAGCCACACCCTTTCGATCCCCACCGGGATCAGACAGAGCCGCGGGCGCAAGCCCGCGGTCGAGGTTGCGAGCGTACTTCGGCTGCCGGGACGAGAAACATCGGACGTTAGCGTGATGAGAAACGCCCGTCGTGCTCACGCGGCAGCCGGTGTAACAGGAAGCCTCAACCGTACCCTTTCGGGCGCGGCTCGGTCGGCACGGCTGTGCGAAGCAGGAAACTGAGCCTGGAACGTTAGTGACAGGGCCAACCCCTGTAACGACCATTGCGCCCCGGACCGCTCGCTCACACTCGCGGCTCAGCTTCGACGCTCTGCAACATGAAGTTGCGTAGCGCAGGGCTCGGCGGCTGTTTGCCGAGATCTGCGGCCCTTGTCTGACACCCACGCGTAAGTTGTTGATTCTTTGTGAAGGCGGAGGTAGCGAGTTGATGAGTCCCATTGCCAAGAACTGAACCGCGGGTCGCATCGCCGTTCAATCCGGCAGCGCCGGTGGCTTGGCTGACTGGCGTTCGCGGCTCTGATCGGCTCATCGGCGAGGGTCCGCGAGAGCAGGCAACTGAGACAGGGCAAATCTCCCTACCGACCCCGGACCGCTCGCTCGCGCTCGCGGCTCAGCTTCGACGCTCTGGAACATGAAGGCCGGAGCTATCCCCGTTCGCCTTTTCGTCGGCACGAGAGGCGAGAAAAGGCCGCGGATCTCAAAAGCGAGATCCGCGCTACGGGGCTTTGTTGCTTAGTAGTCCATTTCATAAGTTTGGTCACGTATATTTAGATTTAGAAGCCGGGTGGACGATCGGGAACTTCGGGCACGGCATGCCGTGCCCGCCTGCCCTCGCCCGAAACGTGAGTGTATTTATGAAATGGAGTACTTAGCATGGCAATTGCGTGCGTCACCTGCAATGGATCATAAAGCCGCTGGCCTCGCTCACCCAGTCACAGATGCCAACCACTCCCGTCTCAGTGACTTCGCGCCTTTTGTCAGGTCAAACTTGGACCGCCACGCTAGAATGAGTGCGGGTCTCTTTTGCGTCCGGCGGCGACTCGAGCCGAAAAAGAAAAATACCAAACAAAGCCAATTTCTTTTTTTCGAACTCTAAGGGTCAGTAAAACAATGCGATAGAGAGATATCCGAAGGAAAAGCTTAAAGCCACTGAGCGCCAGTTGAAAACCACTAAACGAACCAATTCTCGCCTCCCGGCCCCGGCGTCGAGCCTTCTCTATAGCCCCGGCAAACCGGGGACGATAGCTAGGCGTGCGTCTGGCTGCCATGGCCTCGGACCGCGCCGGCCAAGCCGACCGGCCCGGTAAGTGGATACCTCACGTCCCGGATGCGGTCGCGCTCCTGACCATAGCCGCGCCGCTTTGCTTCCTCGTCTGGCGGCGGGGCGGGGTCGAGCCCGGCGACCAGGTTCTCGCCTTCGGATGGGTGCTCGGGCTGACCGCTCTTGCCTGCCTTTTGGGCGGCCGCCTGGGTCTCCCGGTCGCCATACCATGGGCGGCTGCCGCGGTTGCCTCGCTTCCCTTGTGGCAGCTTCTTCCGGTTGACCTCGCCTCCTGGGGGTTTGCCTCTCCCCTCCGCCTCGAAGTAGCGGAACAGCTCCGGGAATTAGGAGTGGAACCCTTCCAGGCGGTGAGCGTCTATCCCTTCGCTACTCTCCAAGCGGCATCGGTCGTCGCCGGTTGTTGTGCCCTGTTTGTCATCGCGCGTGCCGTTGCTCGACACGCTGAGCGCGCTGTTTGGGTTGCCCTGGCCCCGATGCTCGTGATCTCGCTGGTCGAGTCGGGGCTAGGGCTGCATCAGTACTTACGGGGGCAGCTTTTCGGGGACGTCGTAGCGTCTGCCGCTCACGGAACCTTCGTCAACCGCAACCATTTCTCGGCGCTGCTGGCGAGTTGCTTCGGCCTGGCGGTCGGCCTGTCGGTTGCTTCGGATTTCAGGCTAAGAAGGGGATGGCGGCCCTACTCCCGAGACGTGGTCTTGACGCTAATCGGGGCCGGCGCGGCGGTAGCGTATCTTGTCGGCATCGTCCTTTCCTTTTCTCGCATGGGTATCGTGGTCGCGGCGCTCGTGGCTTTGGCGTCCATGGTCATGACCGCCCGGAGTCGTGGAGCCGCCCTGTTGCCGGTCGCCTCCTGCGCCGCGGCCATGGGAATCGCGGCGGCGGTCGGCGTGAGCGGGCTGGGGGATCGGTTTCAGCGGCTCGTTGCGGACCAAGGCGACCCGAGCCGCGTGGCCATCTGGCGGGACAGTATGAACGCGGCGCAAGACCACTTGTGGACGGGGTCGGGTCTAGGGACTTTCTCTTTTGCGTTCCGGCGCTCGGAGATGTACTTTCCGCGCAAGACCGTCGACCACGCCCACTGCGACTATATCGAGTGGCTGGTCGAGCTGGGACTGCCCGCGGCTTTGTTCCTGGCAGGCGTGATTGGCCTGGTCTTCGTTTCAGCCTGCCGTTCGCTGCGGCGAGTGGAACACCCTCGGCGGCGAGCGTTGCAGGCGGGGTGTATTTTGGGATCCGCGGGACTTCTGCTCCACGCCATCGTCGGCTTCCCCCTCCAAATGCCCGCCCTGGCAGGCTGGTTCGCCGCGCTACTGGGTTTCGCCTGCGGGCTAGCAGCCCGTGGCAAAAGTCGTTCAGGAGCGAAAAATGGGGACTGCCACCAATTCGCCCCCCGCTATAGCCCTATAAAAAAACACTTAGCCTGAAGCGAATTGGCTGGCTGTACCCGATTTTTCGCGACCTTCACTTTTACCACGGGCTGCTAGCCAGACCAGGGAAACTTGGCCGGGGCATTCCAGGCTGGGCCGGAGCCCTGGGCGCCTTAGCCTTCCTCGGTCTCGGACTGTTCTCCATCTCGGAACCCGCGAAGGCCTGGAACGCCGAGTCACTCTATGCCAGGGGCCAACACGCCCTCGTCGCGGACCGGCTTGATGACGCGCAAGACCTCTTTACCCAGGCTTTGCGGGCAAACCCAAGGGCCGCGCTGATCTGGCTCAAACTGGCCGAGGTGAGGGCCCTCAAGGGCGACGGGGATGGAGCCGTCGAATGGGCGGAGTTGGCCGGCCAGCTCGAGCCCTACACTCTTCGCGTCGAATGGGCGCTGGCTGACCTCTACCTGCGCGACGGTAGGGCCGAACGGGCTGCCGAACGCTTGGCGATCCTTGCAGCCGGATTACCCCAACTGCAGCGTTCTATCTTTCACTCCGCCCTGAGCGCCGGCATGACCACGCAAGAACTCGTCGATCAGGTTGTGCCGGCAAACGGCCAGGCGGCGGCCGAGTGCCTGCGCCTGCTTGCCGACCGGGGTTCGTGGAGCGAGATGGTACCGGCATATCGCGCCCTATCGGCGAGGGCTGATTTCACTCTTCCTCCCGTCATGCTGCGATCCCTTTTCGATAAGCTTTTCGACGCCGGCCGCGGGCGGGAGATCAAAGCGCTATGGCAATCGCTCGGCAAGCCTGCCGGAGAGTGCTGTCCGACGGTTTTCCGCATCTCCGCGAACACGGTGGGTCCCGATGATCGTCGGCGCTCCCTAGAGAACCTTGGACAAGACAGCTTTGGTCTCGACTGGGTTGCTCGGCCCATCGTAGGCGTGAGCGTCTATCGCGGACTGGACGTTGCGGGCATGCACTTTCTACAAGTCGACTTTGAACAGCCGCGGAACCCCTACTATTGCCATCTCACGCGTGATTTCGCGGTCGTGCCGCTCGAGCCTTATCTGCTCGAGGCCGAAGTCAGCAGCCAGGAGATTACCGGCAGCGAAGGAGTGCGGCTCGCCGTCAGCTCGCAGCGAAGATTTCTCACCGCTTCGCCCGCGATCAGACGGACAACTCCCTGGAACAAGGTGCAACTCTACGTCACGCCCGGTCCCGGCGAAGACGTCTTGCGGCTGGCGGTCCTGCGCAACCGCAGCGAGCGGCTCGATCGCCTGATAAGCGGGAAGTTCTTGCTGAGGAACGTCAGATTGGCGGCGCTGTCAGGCGGCGAACGGTTAGTGCAGTCACACGGGCTTCAAATAAAGTAAGTTGTTCCGTCTAAAGTAGCTTGCTTGGGGTCAGGCCTTGCGGAGCCACCGATCACTCCGTCTTGCCGCTTATACTGGTGTACGAGAAGCACCCTATCGCCATCGGAGTCAAGATAGGCTATGATCTGCGAGCGCGTGCAAAAAGGTTCTTCCGACGAATGAGGTGCGTGGCGCTCCTTTGTCAACTTCGACCGCAATTCCCCCGAAGATACTCGATCGAAAAGACGATCAGTTTGGCAGAGCGTACGGAGTTCGACGTCGCTGACCCGTTTTCGTCGGAGGTCTGACAAAATGAGTTCTCTCGAAGAAAAACTACGTGATCTTCTAATTGGCTACTTGGCCGAAGAAATGCCCGTCGAGACGTTGCGGGCGTCTCACGTTGGTGTGCAGCGGGAAGCGGCAGCTGGGCGACGCTGAAGCCCTGCTTCTGGCGGATGAAATAGAGGTACTCTTCGCTGAATTTTCGAGCGGGGACCGCTCGGAGAGTAGCTTGCGATCGGAATTCCGAGATGTGTTGAGCGTAGTAAAGCCGATCTTCAGCCACCAGCCGGACATTGCCATCAGCTACGGAACATCCTCACCTACGTTTCAGTCGGTTCCCTTGACACCGCAGTCCTCTGGTATAGGAGCCGTAACGGTATCCTGGTAACCAGTTCTTCCTCAAGTAATACATCAATCCAGTAGACGCCCTCCTCGGCGAGGTCCATCTTAAGCTCAGTGAATAATGTTAACACTCCGATCTTCGCCCTCGAAGAGTTGGCTAACTCGTACTTTCCCTCACTGCTGTCTCAATTAGCCAAATCCGGGACCGGGTGCTGTTGAAAACAGAAGACATAACTCCTCCGCCACGCCCCTTCTGAAAGCCAGGTTGGCCGTGGTAACACCCCTCGCCGATCGGGGTCGGAGCGCTGTTGCTGTCCTAATTGGCTCTTTGCGAATGCCCTCCCGTAGGGTTTCTCCTTCGCTACTGGACCAGCTGCTGTCCCCAGCAACCCCGCGCCGCCAACGGTAGCGCCAACTGCTTCATCGCCGTCTCGGGCAACCCCGGTGGTGGCTCGAACGGTTCATGCAGCCACTGCCACGCATCGCGGTGCACGAATCACTGCCGGCGCGGCGGCGGCGCCAGGTTCGACAACGACCCACCGAACTTGGCCCGCAACTGCAAATAGCGCGGCAGCAGCATCGCGATCAGCGCCGTCCGGACCTGCGTGTGCACGGCGTTGCTGCTGGTGCCCACAAAGGTCTTCATGCGCAGGTTCTGCTGCAGCGCTTGGAAGAATAATTCCACCTGCCGGCGATCCTTAGTAGACCGCCGCCGCCGTCGCCCCCAGCTTGTGATGGTTGGTCAGAAACGCTAAGCCGAAGTTCCAGGCGGCTGCAGGCGGTAAAGTGTTGATTCCACGACAGAAAGGCAGTGGGGGAGGTTAGCGGTTCTGGCTACAGGCCGAGTAGCTCGAAGGCGCGTTGCTGCAGCGGCGTGGCGGCGGTGAGTTGCTCGAAGGTGGCGCTGGGTTCGTTGCCTGCGACGCGGCAGGTGTTTTGACAGCGCGTGGCCAGGGCGTCGAGCAGGGTCCGGAAACTGTGCCGGGGCAGGCCGTCGGTGCTGAGGCGGGTGGCCTTTTTCTTCTTCGCCGCCGCCGAGGGCTGCGCCGCAGCCACCGCGTCACGCAGCGGTCGGTCGGCCTCGAGTTGCTCGTCCGCGAATAACAGCGGCACCAGGTCGCGGCGCATGTGCCACTCCACGTAGTAGGCCAGCAGACACAGAAAGATGTGCGCTCGCACCCGCTCGGGCGTGCGGTGAAAGATCGGCCGCAGCCGCGGGTCCACCCCCTGCAGGCAACGAAACGCCCGCTCGACCTGCGCTAGGCTCTTATAGCAGCGCACCGTGTCGGCCGCCGACAAGCGCGCTTCTTTTCGCTGCTGCGAATCACATACAGACCGTCGAGGGCGGCTTCGCGTTGGATCGACTCCTCGCGGCGCGACCAAGCGAACACGCCGTCGGCCATCTCGGTCGCAAAGTGTTTGCCGACCTTGTAGCGGTTCAGCACCCGGCCCAGCTTCAGGCCGATCTGGTCGGCCGTGAGCGGCGTGCGGGTGCGCCGCTTCACCTCGGCCGCGATGCGCTCCAACTCCTTCTCGGTGGCCGCCAGCAGCTCCTCGCGCTTGCGCCGCCGCTGGTCGGCCAGCAACGGGTTATAGCAGGCGATGAGCCGCTCGCCGGGATAGTCGGGCGAGCGGATCTCGGCCAGGTTCTGCTCGTCGAACAAGGATAACGGCAAGTAACCGCCGGCGACCAACTCGCGAATCGAGCCGCTGCGCAGGGCCGAGATCCAGCCCAGTCCGGGATGCTGGCGGAGCTGATCGATCTGCGTCTGGGTCAACAAGCCGCGGTCGCCCACCAACACCACCCGCGACAACCCGAAGCGGCGGCGCAGCTTGGCGACTTGATCGGGCAGCGTCGTCGGGTCGGCCGTGTTGCCGGCATAGACGTCGACCGCCAGGGGCCGTCCGGCGCGGTCCGACAGCACGCCGTAGACGATGATCGGCTTGCCTTTCTTGCCGTCGCGGCTGTGGCCAAAGACCGCCAGCGGACAGTGGCGCCCTTCGTAGTAGCTGCGGGAGACGTCGTAGAGCACCGTGGCGCCTTCCGCGAGATGCCGCTTGGCCAACCACCGGCCGCTAGCCGGGGGTAAAAACAGAATGGCCGTAGATCGCCGAGCGGCGCTGTCCGACTTCCCGCCGGGTCCGTCCTGCTTGCCGAGGACGGCGGAGTGGCCAACTCCACCTGCCGGGACCTCCCTTTCCGCACTGCGGTCTCCCTTCGCCGGCATGCCCTGCCCACTACCCCGGCGGACCGGACCGGTGCCCATGTCGCTCGCTTCCCGGCTCGTGCGGCCTTCCCCGTATCTCAGGCCGGTCGGCGTCCGCGATTTCCCTTTCGCGGCCTGCTCAGGCTTACTGTGCGTTACGGCCTGCCGCCTTGCTCGCCCAGCTTTCCGCGAAACCGATTATCCGGCCACGCTGCTCGTCAGCTTCCCTGCTTACCGACAACTACAGTAGGTGGGCTCCTTCCTCCCACAGGGTGTCCGCGCCGAAAAGGCGCACTGAGGAATGCGGGCTAAGTGCTTTGTTTTTAGGGCCATCATGGCAGCGAAGGGTGGCAGAAAAGGCCGCAGGGCTGGGCCAAACGGCTGCCCAGCCCGCTACAACCGCGACGCGCTCGATGTCGCCACGAATGGCGACACGGCACGCAAGAATGCGTGCGCCACAAAAAAACAAAAGGCCCCTTGACATCCAGATTGGCAGGGTGCTAGGCTCTACCGTAGTAAGGGGATATAAGATGCTTAACCCAGGGGGGGTAGTCACCAAGCTTATAAGTACTGGCTAGGTACAGGCACTATATGTGCGTGCGCCTCGGATCATGTTGCTGTCCTGGCCGGATCGCCTAGTCAACAACCCTTCCCAGACATCAACCAAGCGAAGCTAACAAGCCGTTCCGAATGGAGAAAAAAAATGGGAGATCTTAGAAACATTCGACTAGTTCTGATCGCGCTGCTCGCTGTGGGCCTATCGGTACCAGCGCTGGCCCAAGACGCCGGCGTGGGACACATCTCGGGGACTATTTCGGACGCCACCGGCGCCGTCATCCCTGACGTAGGCATCACTGCCACCCACGATGAAACCGGCGTATCACGACAAGTCGTGTCGAGTGGGACGGGCGTCTACATCTTTACTCGTCTGCAAATCGGCGAGTACACAATCACGGTGAGCGCCACGGGATTCAAGACGTTCGCAAGAGGCGGCATCCGAGTGTTTTCCGGAGAGACGGTGCCTATCAACATCCCGTTGGAAGTCGGCGATATCACCGAGACCGTCACCGTAGAGGCCGCAACGCCCACGCTGGACACTTCGACGGAAACGGTGGGCACTACCCGGTCCGTGGAAGAGATCTCGCGCATGCCGATCCCCCTGGTGGGAAACTCGGGTCGGGCGGCGATTAGTTTATACCGCACGCTGCCGGGGGTCAATTTCCAGCCTCTGGAGTCCGGTGGACAGGACTTCATGGTCTTCTCCCGTTCGCAGGTCAACGGCTCGATGGCGGGCCAGTCGGCCTACAAGATCGACGGGGTTGAGGCCGGCTCCGGCGACCCGGAAAATGCCGCCGACTTCATCAGCCCCACCCCGGAATCGGTCGAGGAGCTTCGCATCGTAGCCAACGCCGACGCCAGCAGTGGTTTCAATGGCGGCGTGGCGGTGGAAATGACCTTCAAGTCGGGCACGAATCAATTGCATGGGACGCTTTACCATTACATCCGGAACGGCTTCGTCGGCGCTCGCGCCTTTTTCGACACGAGCGGAGACTCAGCGCCCGACAGGCAGAACAATGGGGGCTTTGCGATCGGCGGGCCGATCATCAAGAACAAGACGTTCTTCTTTACCTCTCTCGACATTTACCGCTTCCGGCAACCGGCTTTTGGGACCTCCGGCCAGACTATCGCCACGGTAACATTGCCTACCTCGCTCATGCGTGGGGGGGACTTCAGCGAACTTCTGACGCGCCTGCCGTCAGAGGGAGATCCGCGGCCGATCTACGATCCGCTCACGAACCCGCGAACCCAGTTTCCCAACAACGTGATCCCGAGTGCCCGGTTGAGCGGGATTGCTCAACTAATGCAACAAAAAGTTTCTCTTCCCAACCAGTCGGGAACCCTGAACAACTGGGTGGGTCAGCCGGAAATCACCTTCGTTGATAAGGACCAGGTTATGGGCAAGATCGACCACCATATCAACGAGAACCACCGCTTCAGTTTTACCTACGAGGCGACGGTTCCCTGGTTCCTGCCTGAAGTCAGCGGAGAGTCCGGGCATTCGTTCATCGCGGGAGGCGCGAACTATTTGGAGCCGGAGCTGGACCAGGGCTTTATTGATGATCGCGACATGTATCGCTACCGCTTCAACTATTTGTGGACCGCCAGTCCAAACATGCTGGTCACTCTTCGGGCGGGCTTAACGCGATCTCCCGATCGGTTGATTGATACTTTCCCGAACTCAGGACCCCGCCTACAATTCGGCTGCGACATTGGACTGAGCGGAGTTGCCGGCTGCGAGACCCCCACCGTCGGTATTGAAAATTTTACAACCATTGGGCCGTCCTTCGGTCTTGGTTCGAACACGGCGAACGGTAAGATTCCCACCGGCATAGCCGTCAATTGGTACAAGGGGAGCCATAATTTGAAAATTGGTGTCGATGCCTGGTTTATCCCCAACGCACTCAGGAACGACGACGGGATCGCCGGGATTTACAATTTCACCGAAAGGATCACCGGTCTGCCGGGTGATCCGTCGACCGGATCGGGTTGGGCCAGCTACTTGCTGGGCGAAGTGGATAACGCCTCGGCGAAGACCGTAATTGACACGGCCGACTATTCGGCCGCCTGGGCTTTCTACGCCCAAGATCAGTGGCGCGTGAACAACAAATGGACACTGACGGGGGGGGTGCGGTGGAATATTTTTCAGCCCTATCGCGAGAAACAAAACAAGGTCGGCACCTTTGATGCCACCATCCCAAATCCGGGCGCGGACGGAAATCTGGGGGCGCTGGCGATCTATGGCGATGGCCCGGGGCGAAACGGGCTAACCACGATCAACGATGCGTACTACGGCGCTTTCTCGCCGCATGTTGGTTTCGCCTACCGCCTGAACCCTAAGACGGTTATCCGGGCCAGCTACAGCCTTTCCGTTATGCCCTTCTTCACGAAGCCCACATTCCAAGTTCCCACACCCGGCTTTAACGCTAACCTATCCGTCCAGACCGTGGATAGTGGCCTCACACCCGCATTTAACTGGGAGGGGGGGTTCCCGCGAGCGTTTCCTACTTCGTTCCCCGTCCTCGATCCGGCGCTACAAAACGACACCGAGATCAGGGTTATCGACCGCAGCGAGAATATTCCCGCCTACAGTCAGAACATTAGCTTCGAGATCGGGCGGGAGTTGCCGCACGGGATTTCTCTTCGCGGGGCTTATGTGGGCAATCTGAGCCGCCGCATGGTCACTCGAAACGGAGCCGGTATCAATGGCATGCCGCTTCAATTTCTGAGCATGGGCGACTTGCTCAACGCCGACATCGACTCGCAGGCGGCGATTGACGCCGGCATACCGAAACCATATCCGTCATACGTCGGAAGCGTTGCTCAGGCGCTGCGGCCGTTCCCACAGTACCAAGACATTCCGGTTTTTGGGGCGCAGTTCGGCAGTTCGAATTACCACGCCCTACAGATGAATTTCCAAAAGCGCACGGGAGATTTGTCCTTCCTGATTGCGTATACGGCTTCCAAGCAGATCGCCAATACAGACTACCCGGGATGGACCGGCCAGGGCAGTGTGATCCGACAACATCCCAATGTCCTCCACCTGTCCAGGGAGGTGCTACGTAAAGACCGTGCCAAGATCCTGAATATTAGCTGGGCCTACGATTTGCCCTTCGGCAGCGGGAAGAAGTATCTCAGTGGCGTATCCCGGGCGGCCAACTTCATAGTGGGCGGGTGGCAACTTTCTGCCATTCAGAACTATATGGGGGGCAACCCCATCCGCGTTTCGAGCAGTCAAACCATCCCGGGAGGCTTTCGCGGGATTTGGGCCACTCGGACCGGGGGGGCGATAGAGGGTGCCAGTTGCGGAAGCTTCGACCCAGCCCGGGACGACCGCTATTTGAACGGCAGCGCGTTTGGCACAGCCGCACCGTTTACCCTAGGGACCACCAGTCAGCTCCCCAGCACCAGAGATTGTGCGGTTATCCAGGAGAATATCATGCTCGAGAAGAACTTCAAGATCACCGAGAGGATCGGGGTGGAGTTCGGCACCATATGGCAGAATGCGCTGAATAGGCACTGGTGGATAGGACTAAACACGGGTGTCGAGAGCGAAGATTTTGGTAAGTACACGGGTTCGTCTCCCCCGCGGAACATCATGTTCTACTTGACAGTAAAATTCTAACCCCGGTTTGGGGCTGACGCCGGCTCTGCGGCGTGGCTCTTGCCGGCGACGACAGGCAAGATTTACAAGGCCTTGGGAATCGAAGTCGATTCTCAAGGCCTTTTTGTTATCGTGGACGGGGTGCATGGTAAGGCAGGCGGTCGCGACCGAGCAAAAAAGAGCCGCGCCCGTAAGGGCGCGGGCCCGCGGGCTCACGCCCGCGGCTCTGCGGCGTTAACCGAGCTAGTGGATCGCCCCTGGAGGCGAGTTCACTATAGATCAGAAAATGTCGGGATCGAAAGCCCGACACCATGTCGCCAGGAATGGCGGCACGGCACGCAAGAATGCGTGCGCCACGTCGCTGGGACGATGAGCGTCTTGTCTGGGGCAGCTTACCAGCCATGGAGCGAGTGCGCAGCACGGTTCTGATGGGCGCGCGCCGCTGGGCTGCCGGTACTTTTCTTCTCGTATGCGGTTTCCATCTAGCCTGGGCCGGTGACCTGCACTCGCAGCCTGTCTTCGCCGATGTCACCCGGCAGGCAGGTATCACCTGGAAACACTTCAGCGGCGAATCGGAAGACCGCTTCTTGATCGAAACCATGGGAGCGGGAGTCGGCTTCCTTGATTTTGACAACGACGGTCTGCTCGACATCTACCTGGTAAACGGAGGCGAGACTCCGAAAGGGAAAAGCCGAGAGCCTGTTCGCAACGCCCTATACCGGAACCTCGGAGACGGCAAGTTCGAAGACGTTGCGAAAGCCGCGGGCGTCGATCGGCTGAACTTTTATGCCCTGGGGGTCGCGGTCGCCGACTTCGCAAACGATGGGTTCCCTGACATTTTCGTCACCGGGTATCCGGCATGCGCTCTTTTTCGCAACAACGGCGACGGCACGTTCCGCGACGTCACGCAACAGGCCGGGGTAGCGAACGCAGGGCGTTGGGGCACCGGCGCGGCGTGGTTCGATTATGACCGCGACGGCTTTCTCGATCTTTTCGTCAGCAATTATGCCCAGTTCGCCTTCGATGACGAGCAACCGCGATGCGATTACCGGGGCAAGCGTATCTACTGCGTGCAGACGGCCTACCAAGGGCAGGCGCCGGTCCTCTACCACAACAACGGAGACAGCACATTCACGGATGTAAGCGTGGACTCAGGCGTCGATGACCTGGTGGGGCGCGCCCTGGGCGTGGTGGCCATCGATGTGGACGACGACGGCTGGAGCGACCTTTTCGTGGCCCGCGACGCCTCCCCCGACCTGCTGCTCATCAATCAAGGCGACGGGACGTTCAAAGACTTCGGCGCGGACGCTGAAATCGCTTACAGCGTCGATGGAGTTGCCCGCGCCGGCATGGGAGTGGATGCGGGGGACGTGAACGGCGATGGACGGCCCGATTTCGTGGTGACCAACTTCAACGACGAATACCACGCCTTGTATACCAACCCCGGCCGGTTTCCCTATCAAGAGCGGACGCGCGAATCCCGCCTGGCCGAGATCACCCAGAGCTACGTGGGCTGGGGAACACGCTTCATCGATTACGACAACGACGGCCGGCTCGACTTGATCATCGTTAACGGCCACATCAACGAAGTGGTTGAACTCATTCGCGTCGACGTCACTTACCGGGAACCGCCTCTGCTGCTCAGGAATCAAGGTGGAGCCAGGTTTGAAAACCTCGGCGCCGCCGCCGGCTCGGTTTTCCGTACAGGCCATCTGGCTCGCGGCCTGGCGACGGGCGACTTCGACAACGACGGTGACACGGACGTCCTTTTCGGACGCCTCGACGACACCCCTGTCCTGCTGCGCAACGATGCGGGGCAAGACTCGTCCTGGGTGGGAGTCCGTCTACAGGGGGGGGGAAGCAACCGCGACGCCGTGGGCGCCCGAGTCACGGCACGGATGGGGGAGAAGACGCTGGTGCGATGGGTCAAGGGTGGGTCAAGCTACGCCTCGTCACACGACCTTCGGTTGGTCTTTGGCTTCGGTGACGTGGAAACACCCTCACCGGTCGATCTCGAAATACGCTGGCCGGGAGGCACCGAGCAAACGTTGCTGGGACTTGAGCTAGGCCGCTATCATCGGATTGTCGAAGGAATCAACTGGGACAGCCGCCCGGAGTAACTCGTTGCGGATGATGGACCCTCAACGACGGGACGGCAGTATCAATTACTTTCGGCGCAAAAAGGAGAAACTGTGTGGTGGCTGGGTACCGTCAGCCAATTTCGCGTCCGAATGCGCCCGTAAGTTGTTGATTCTTTGAAGGCGCGAAATTGGTGACATCTCCGCCCCGAGCGCTACGCGTATTTTGCGCCGGAAAGTAACTAGCGAGATGCTGTCGTGGCACTCGTCCCCAAGCAGCCGTCTGTGACTTCACCGACACTCGAATTCGTCCTTCATGCGCGGCTCTCGCTATAATTTTTGTGTGTTCAGGACGGCGTCTCGGGGATGCTGGTGACCGCCGATTGTCTCAGCGGAGGGGTTCACCCCAACATCATGTCGCCAGGAATGGCGACACGGCACGCAAGAATGCGTGCGCCACGTCGGCCGCCGCGTATGGCCCGCTGAAAACCCGCTGAAGGCCCGCTGAAGACTTGGCGAAGATCTGCTGAAGACAATGCTCCGTTGGATCTCCATTTTCCTGCTGACGACCGCCGCGGCGTGGTGCCAGGAGAGCCCTACCGCGGCCACCGACGAGCAAGTCAGTCTCTGGTTTCAGGCGGCTCGCGAGGCTCATGCCGGCGGGGATTTGCCACGGGCCGCGGCGCAATACGAGAAGGTGCTTCGCGCCAGACCGGAAATCGCGGAAGTGCACAGCAACCTGGGGGTCGTCTATTACCTTCAAGGACGTTACTCCGATGCTTCGGCACAGTTTGAAGACGCTTTGAAGCGCAAGCCGGACCTGTTGGTTTCCCTGCTTTTCTCCGGGATGTCCCACGTAAGAATGCGCCAGTACGAGAAAGCGATCCCCCGGCTCGAACAGGCTCTGTCGCAGCAGCCCGACAGCTATGAGGCTCTTTACTATCTCGGCGTGGCTCATGCGCGCTTGGAACGTCACCGGCGCGCGAACACGCATTTCGAAAAGCTCGTCGAGCTCAACCCCACCGACATCGAAGCTCGTAACGAGTTGGGGCGGAACTACCTTCAGCTTTCTACCGCCAGCTTCAAGCGGCAAGACCGCTCCGCCGAAGGATACCTTTTCTTTCGAACGTTGGCTCAGCTCGCTGAATCCCAGGGGGAGACGCCGCAAAAGATCCAGCGGTATTACGAGCGGGCTCTCGAGGCCAGACCAAGCTACCCGACCGTTCGCTGGGAATTGGCGCAAGTGCTCCTGCACGGAAACGATTCAAAAGGGGCCGCGGCCAGACTGTCCAGGCAGATAGAACTCGAGCCGAACCATGTCCCCGCGCTGCTCGCTTTAGCGGGAATTCATGAAAAGCTCGGGGAGGGTGGCAGTTGGACGCAGCTTGTGGATCGGGCGAGAAACGTGGCCCGCGGCATACCTACTACTGACGCGGGTTTCTCTGAACTCTTGCGGAGCGACCCCGCTCGGGCTGTCTCGTTTTTGAACGTTCTGTTGCTGTTAGAGTCCGGTGCCCTCGACGCAAGCGTTTCCCGGTTGATTCGCCGCCAGCCCAAGGTGGGTGATCTTGAGAAGACGCTCGACCAGCTTGGGGACATCGTCCAGAACCGTCCTCGAAACGACTGGTTTCAAGAGGTCTACTTCCGCTGCCGGATGGAACAAGGTGAACTCAAGCTGGCCCGAGATCAGTTGCGGGGACTCAGGAAACGTTTTCCGGATTGGCCCATGCCGTATTACCTGTTGGGAAAAGTCTACGCGAAGCTCTCCTTGGCGACGCAGCGGCGAATGGTTGAACTCAATCCCGACGGTTACCGCACACACCTGTTGAGCGCAGCGGTGCTCGAAGCGCGGGACCGCGACGACGAAGCCATTCAAGCCTATCGCGCGGCGCTTAAAGCCGAACCGGACGTTCCGGGAGTTCATTATCAATTGGGGATGGCTCTGACCCGAACGATGCGACTCGACGAGGCGGTCAGCGAGTTTCAAAAAGAGTTGGAAGTTGACCCCTATCACGTGCTCGCGCAGATCCGTTTGGGGGAGATCTACGTCTACCGGCGCGAGCATGAAAAAGCGATTCCCGGCCTCCGCGCGGCGCTAGAGCTGGACTCGAACAGCGCGGCAGCCCACGCAGCGCTGGGTCGGGCGTACTTATTGGCACGAAGAGTGGACGAGGCCGCCGAAATGCTCGAGCGGTCGGTCAAGCTCGACCCTGACGACAAGCAAACGCGCTACCAATTATCGATCGCCTACCGCAGACAGGGCAGGAGGGAGGAAGCCGACCGCGAGTTTGCCATCTTTACTAGGCTGGGCCAGGAGGAGAAGAGGGGGCTGGGTCTTCCGCGGCAGGAGAGTTTGCTCGATGCCGATTTGCCCCAGCCGGAGAACTGAGTGCATCATCTCGCGGATGCAGCTACGAAAGGTGGCCGACTGCGGACGTAATGAATCGCGCCCCTACTAGACCGCTTTCATGGCCATGGTTCATGCACCAATCGGCGCCTGACGTGGCGCACGCATTCTTGCGTGCCGTGTCGCCATTCGTGGCGACATCGACTCGCGCCCACAATCGTGCCTGCTGAGGGCACCGAAGGTGGCAACAGGCGATCTGCAAGGCGCGACATGTCGGGCCCGTGCATGACAAAGGCACGTACGTGACAAACGGCGCCATGCGGCGAGATTCGTTGGTTCCATCGAAGCTTAAGTGAACGGTATGGGGGCTCAAGTTGATTGGTCATTGTTGTGATCGGCCTGCCGTTCTTATAAAGTTGCATTTAGGACTTCCCGTGAAGATCTCACCGAGACCCGCGGCGCCATGGCGCCTTTCATTCTGGGTAGCAGCCTGTTTGATCTTGATGCCGCTGCGGGCCCAGACTCCCAGTGGCCCAGGTTCCGAACCCGGTGCGGTCATCCGCGTCACGGTGAACCTGGTGCAGGTCGATGCCGTGGTCACGGATAAGAAGGGCCAATTCGTTGCCGACCTGACGGCGGAAGACTTCGAAATTCTTCAGGATAAACAACCCCAGCGGATCAGTAGTTTCTCTTTCGTCTCGACGGCTTCGCCCTCCGACACTGGTCGAGACGCCACGACGGCGGGTGAATCCCCGCGGGAGACGGCTCCACAACCCTCGCCGGGAGCACTACGGCCCGAGCAAGTCAAGAGAACGATCGCCTTTGTGGTGGACGATCTGGGACTTTCTTGGGAGAGCACGCGCGGCGTGCGCGATGCCTTAGGGAAGTTTGTCGACGAACAGATGCAGCCCAATGATTTGGTCGCCATACTTCAGACGGGCGGGGGCATCGGCTCGCTGCAATCGTTCACCTCCGACAAACGGCAGCTTCGGGCGACAATCGAACGCTTAAAGTGGAACCCGCTAGGGCGAGGGGGGGTAGACGCCTTTTCCATGCCGGATGACCTTTCCGGCTATCCCGATGGGCAAGGGGGTGATCTGCCGCCCGGCGCGACCCAGGACATGATGAACACGCAGCGGCTGGATATCTTGCGGGGAGAAGTGCGAAATCGCAGCGAGGCCGGAGGCATGGGGTTCGAGGTGTCTCAATCCCGCGAAAAGTACTTTTTGGTAGGCACGCTGGGCGCTCTGGGCCACATTCTGGAGGGTCTTAGGAACCTGCCCGGCCGCAAGTCCCTGGTACTGCTCTCCGACAGTATTAACGTGCTGACCGCGGAAGGCAAGAGCACGCGCGTTCTCGATGGGCTGCGCCGGGTTGCGGATCAAGCAAACCGCGCCTCCGTCGTGCTCTATACGATCGATCCGCGGGGTGTTCAGCATCTGGGCGTGACGGCAGCCACCAGTCTTACCGAGAGCGATCCTTACCTTATCGCGAACTCCCGCAAGCTGGAATACTTCGAGGGGCAGAGTGGACTGGGGTTCCTGGCCCACGAAACCGGCGGCCTGTTCGTGGTAAGTACGAACGAAGTCAGCGGTGCTATCGGCCGTGTGATGGACGACCAAAAGGGCTACTACCTCATCGGATACCGGCCTCCGGAGGAAACCTTCGACCGATCGTTCCATAAGATCGAGGTCAGGGTGAAGCGGCCAGGTCTGCGGGTCCGCTCTCGCAGCGGATTTGCGGGCATCTCGGACGAAGAGCCGGATCCCGCCGGGACCGATCGGTTGCTGGCCGCGCTCACCTCGCCCTTCGGCGCCAATGAGGTGCGGCTGAAACTGACCGGATTGTTTGGGAATGATGCCAAAGGCTCGTTCATCAACTGCCTGTTGCACATCGATGGAGAGGACTTGACGTTCGGCCGAGAAGAGGAACAGACGCACGCGGGCGCGGGCAGAGAGGAGCGTACGTACGGACGCTACAAGGCAGTGGTGAACGTCGCCATAATGACCTTCGGCGAGAACGGCCGAATGGTGGAACAGAGCCGGCAGTCGTTCGCGATCCGGCGTACCACCATGGCACGTCAAGTTACCGAACAGGGACTTGTCTACACGGTCAGTCATCCGGTTCGCAAGGCGGGGGCCTATCAGGTAAGAGCCGCCGTCCTCGATGCGTCTTCGGGAAAGATAGGCTCGGCCAGCCAGTTCATTGAGATTCCGAAAGTCAACAAAGGTGGTCTTGCTGTATCCGGCATTTACCTCCGGGAACGGCCTCCGCCAGAGCAGGAAAAGGGTGTAGAAACACCTGCTGCTGAGAGGATCCTGTCGAGCCCTGCTATGCGGGTTTTCCGCCCCGGCCAGGAGCTCGAGTACAGGTTTCAGATTCTCAACGCCAAGGTTGATCGCGTTGGGAAACGGCCACAGCTGGAGGCGCGGATGCGCGTGCTCCATGAGGCGAAGACCGTGTTCGAGACCGAGTCTCTCCCTTTGAACCTCGCACCGCAGAAGGATTGGAAGCGCGTCTTCTACGCGGGACGGATGAAGCTCGCCGACGACCTAAAGCCCGGCGACTACATCTTGCAGTTTCTTGTGATCGACAAGCTTGCCAAGGGAGAGCGGCCGTCCGTGCAGTGGACCGATTTCGAGATCCGGCCCCGACACGTGACCGCGTTGCCGCAAGGGGTCGCGACGACCGGGCGCGTCGATCTTCCTCGCAAGCCCCTGCCCGAAGGGATCGCGCCGCCCCAGATCGAATTTCGAGATCTTTCCCAAGAGGCCGGCTTGACGGGAGTCAATATGCTCGGCGTGAGAAACCGAAAGGATTACCTTGTCGAATCGGGGGGCACGGGGGTCGCCGTCTTCGATTACGATAACGACGGCCTACAAGATATTTTCCTGGTCAACGGCGATCTTTTCGATCGCGGCTCGTTGCGACCGCGGCATCACTTGTATCGCAACACCGGCGAATTGAAGTTTGTCGACGTGACCAAAGAGGCCGGCCTGGTCCACACCGGTTGGGGACAAGGAGTGTGCGCCGGAGACATCGACAACGACGCTTACACGGACTTATTGGTGACCCACTGGGGCCAACATCGACTCTTCCGAAATCAAGGTGACGGAACGTTTCGCGATGAGACGGAGCGACGAGGGCTGGCCGTTCCCGAGCGGCGTTGGAGCACGGGTTGTTCCTTTCTTGACTATGACCGGGACGGCGACCTTGACTTGTTTGTCGCCAACTACGTGGACTTCGACCCCGAAAAAATCCCCAAGGCCGGAGAACCCCCCAGGCCGGGACAAATCGCCGAGTGCAACTGGAAAGGGATCGCCGTCTTTTGCGGGCCCAGGGGGCTTCCCGCCGAAACCATGTCCCTCTATGAGAATGACGGCGACGGCGTGTTCAGCGATATTTCAAAGAAGTCCGGTATCAGCGGGCCGAAGAGCTACTACGGGTTTACGACTCTGACCGGCGACTTCGATAACGACGGCTGGCCGGATGTGTATGTGGCTTGCGATTCGACGCCTAGCCTGCTCTACCGCAACCGCGGAGACGGGACCTTCGAGGAGCTCGGCGCCGTCTCCGGAGCCGCCTATAACATTGACGGCATGGAACAGGCAGGGATGGGAGCAACCGCCGCGGACTACGACGGAGACGGGGACCTGGATATTTTCAAGACCAACTTCTCCGGTGACACGCATACCCTGTACCGAAACGACGGCGACTGGACGTTCATGGACGAAACGATTCCCGCCGGGTTGGCTGTCAATACGCGTTACCTAGGTTGGGGCACTGCTTTCATCGATGTCGATCACGATGGGTGGAAAGACATTTTCGTCGCCAATGGCCATATCTATCCGGAGGTTGACGACAGCCGAATCAACGAGACGTTCCTGCAGCGGCGGCTGCTCTATTGGAACCGTGGAGACGGGCAGTTCCACGACGTCTCGCCCGAAGCCGGCCCGGCCATTCAAGCGCGTCACTCTTCGCGAGGCATCGCCATCGGCGATCTCGACAACGACGGCGCCCTGGAGATCGTGGTCGCCAATATGCACGAGCCTCCGTCAGTACTCAAGAACTTCGGTGAGCGCGGCAATTCTCTGCTCGTCGAGGCCCTGACCCCCTCGGGCCGGCACGCGATCGGCGCGCGCATTACGGTCGTGGCGGGCGAGCTGAAACAGATCGACGAGGTGCGCAGCGGCGGCTATCATATCTCGCAAAGCGACTTCCGGGTGCATTTCGGGATGGGAGGAAACACGCGGGCTGATATCAAGGTCCGCTGGCCTGACGGGAAAGAAGATACGTTCGAATCCGTCGAGGTCAACCAGTGGGTTACTATCCAGCAGGGTAAGGGCTTGATCGAGACCCACAAGTTCGGCCAAGCGACGGATCTAGCGGCCGGCAATCGCGCCGGTCCTCGACGGTGAAACCAGCCATGACCGGCCAAACCACCCGGCACTACAAAATCCTCGAGAAGTTGGGCCAGGTAGCGACCGGCACTCATGCCGGTCCAAGCAGCCGTAGCGCAGGGCCGGGCGGGGGTTTTGCCCAGACCCGCGGCCGTTTGGCGTCTTTTGGGACGACCCGTCCCCAAGCACTTTGCGGCCCTGATCGTTGCAGGGATTTGGCCCTGTCACTAACGTTCCAGGCTCAGTTTCCTGCTCACGCACAGCCTCGCGACGAGCGAAGCTGAGCCGCGAGCGCAGGCGAGCGGTCAAGGGCCTCCCCCCCCACCCAAGGGGATGAAAACCAGCGGGTTGTCGGCCGAGCGGTTTCCCTTTCGTCTATCGTTGGCCAGCGCCGCACAGGACCTGTGGCCGGACCTTGATATAATTCCAAACAACTCAACACGAACGCTCAGGCCATGTGGAAATACCTGCCGCTCACCTTCAAGAACCTGCTGCGCAACCGCCGCCGTAGCATCCTGACGATCCTCAGCCTTACCGTATCGCTGTTTTTGGTCGGGGTGCTTCTGTCAATCTACGCTGCCTTCTTGCAGCAAGAAGTCTCCGAAGAGCAGGCGCTCCGGCTGGTTACACGGCATCGGGTCTCTCTGACGCAAGCGCTGCCCGAATACTACGGCAGCCGCATTCGTCAGATCGACGGCGTCAAAGAAATCTGTCCTAGGAGTTGGTTCGGCGGGACATACAAAGACAGGAAACGCGAAAACCAGTTCGCGCGCTTCGCGGTAGAACCTGAGACGATTTTCAAGGGAAAGTCGGGGGAAAGTCGGGGACAGGCAAGTCGGAAAGTCGGGAAAGTCGGGGACAGGCTACGACTTTTTGTGCTAAAGGCCGGCAGTGGCGGCCTTCTTGGGACGCCCCGTGCGTTTCGAGTTCAGTTTGCGTCTGAGGGTTCTCTCCAATCGCTCGACGAACGCGTCGCCGCCCAACGGACGACCGCTCGCCGTCGCCTGCCGCAGTTCGGCCATCTCCGCCGCTTCTTCGTCTCGGCTCGTTCCCAGCACCTGCCTCCAGTCCCCGCGCGGACACACTGGGAAAGTCGGGAAAGTCGGGGACAGGCTACGACTTTTTGCGCTAAGGGAAAGTCGGGGAAAGTCGTGGAAAGTCGTGGAAAGTCGGGGACAGGCTACGACTTTTTGTGCTGAGGAAAGTCGGGGACAGGCTACGACTTTTTGTGCTGCCGCAGTTCGGCCATCTCCGCCGCTTCTTCGTCTCGGCTCCTTCCCAGGTGCCGGCAGTGGCGGCCTTCTTGGGACGCCCCGTGCGTTTCGAGTTCAGTTTACGTCTGAGGGTTCTCTCCAATCGCTCGACGAACGCGTCGCCGCCCAACGGACGACCGCTCGCCGTCGCCTGCCGCAGTTCGGCCATCTCCGCCGCTTCTTCGTCTCGGCTCCTTCCCAGCACCTCCTTCCAGTCCTCCCGCGGACACACTTGCTTCCACAGATCCGGGTCTATCAAGGAAAGTCGGGGAAAGTCGGGGACAGGCTACGACTTTTTGTGCTAGGTGCCGGCAGTGGCGGCCTTCTTGGGACGCCCCGTGCGTTTCGAGTTCAGTTTGCGTCTGAGGGTTCTCTCCAATCGCTCGACGAACGCGTCACCGCCCAACGGACGACCGCTCGCCGTCGCCTGCCGCAGTGCGGCTATCTCCGCCGCTTCTTCGTCTCGGCTCCTTCCCAGCACCTCCTTCCAGTCCTCCCGCGGACACACTTGCTTCCACAGATCCGGGTCTATCAAGCCCGCTCGGTCCCTGCCTTCCCCATGGGCCCGCGCGCTCGACCAATCGTACTCGCTGGCCTCTCCCACCAGATGCGCCCGCACAGGATTGAGGTCGACATATCGCAGCGCCGTCCAGAGATGATCGCGGTCCAGCGGGCACGAGAAAAAGCGGTTTTGCCATAGGTGCCCCGACCCGCCCCAGCGTTCGTGCACGGCGCGCACATAAAGGTAGTGGGCGCGGCCCATCCCCCGAGCAAAAGAATCCGGGTGATCGGGAATGGCCACCACATGCACGTGGTTCGGCATCAGACAATAGCCCAGCAGCCGCACGCCCGCGCGGGCGCACTGCACGGCGAGCAGCCGGCAATAGGTGTGGCGATCTTGGTCGTCGAAGAAAGTTGGCTGGCGGTTGTTGCCCCGCTGCGTAAGATGGTGCGGCTCGCCCACCGCCACCACCCGAGCCAATCGGGCCATCGTGTTGGTCGTAATCTATCATAACCGCTTCAAAAAGTCGTAGCCTGTCCCCGATTTTTTTGTTGTGGATCGCGGTCGAAAAAAATATCCCCCGCCTCTTGACAGCACAACTCAGATGGCCGCGCTACGGGGTTCATCGTTAGAAGGCGTTAATTCCACTGGGGTTTGGCGGAATTGGGTTTGTTTGGTCGTTTTTGGTTGAACGGCTCCCAGGCGTCGAGAAGAGTCTCGACGCGGCACGCTGAGAGCGTGCGCCACGGGACTCGATGTCGCCACGAATGGCGACACGGCACGCAAGAATGCGTGCGCCACATCGCCAGGACGATCAGGAGGTCTCGTCTGGGACAGGTCGTCTTTCCAGTCAGCCAGAGCGTCTCTTCTTAGGGGACCAGTGTGACTGGAGCGAACCAGGGAAGCTGTGCTGGGCCTGTAGAGGCCAAAATGCCGGTCGCGACTGGGCACGGCATGCCGTGCCCCCGCGGTCTTCGGCCACGCCCTGCACCGATTTCGCTTCGCGCCCGTTCACGCTCCCGGCTCGGCGAGGGGGCGCCCTGCCTTTCTCCGGCGGCCCGCCGCGATTCGCGGTTCACGGTTCGCCCGTCACGGCCGGCGACTCGAGGTTTCAGCTTGCTCGAGATGATTGTGGCCACGGCCATTCTCGGCATTGCCATTATCGGGCTGATGACGCTCATCACCACGGTGCTGGCGAACGCCGCGCGCATCCGCGAATACGATCGGGCGGCGATGCTGGCGCGCACCAAAATGAACCAACTATTAGTCGAGGAACCGTTGCCGTTGGGAATAAATCTGTCGGGGAAGTTTGAAACGCGTTTGGGTTGGCAAGCGAGAGTGGAGCCTTTCTTCATGCCGCCCACTCCCCGCCCCGGACGCACCATGCTGGTTCACATAAGGCTCAGCGTCTGGTGGGATTCCGACGGGCGACGCAAGCGGCTCCGGCTGGAGAGCTTCCGGCGGATGATTATCCGCCCCGAGCATGGACTGGGATGAGGGAGTTAGCCGTGAACCGATTGGCCGTTACGGTGTGGGGCCTGAAATGAGGCGGGCGTCAAATCTGCCGCAGGGCACGGCCCGCCGTGCCCCTACTGCTATGCGAGAAAGCTTTGTAATGGTAGGGTCCTCGCCATGTGGCGAAGAGGAACCCGGCAGGCAGGCAATAGCAGTGACTACCACCATAGGGGCACGGATGTCTGTGCCCGGCTCAACTGACCCGTCGTTTGGCGGCCCAACGCCAGCCAGAACGCCTGGGCCGCCAATCGCTTCCATGCTTCAACCGATCAGCCAATCGTCGGCTCGCGGCTCACGGCTCACGGCTCACGGGTCGCGGCTCACGGGTCGCGGCTCACGCTCCGGCATGACCCTTGTCGAGGTCATTGTGGCCATGAGCCTGCTCGGGTTGCTTTCCGCTGGTTTGTTCACCGCTTTTCAGGTAGGCGTTTCTTCCTGGGTCACGACGCGCGAGCGGTTGATGCTTGACCGCAACATTGCCGGCCAGAATCAACGCTTCCACGCGCTTTTTGCCGGAATTGTTCCCTTGGAGGCCAGGGTTCCACCCGACCGGGCGTTTCGGCTGCGTCCGTTCCCGTTTTTTCAGGGCGAGCCGCAATCGATGCGTTTCGTCACCTCGCATTCGATCACCGCCGGATCTCGCGGAGGCCTGCGCATCACCGAGCTCCAGGTTGTCGACGCGCCGGGGAAGGGAAGACGGGTGCTGCTGAATCAACTACCCTATCGCGGGCCGTTCAGCGCCGGGAGTTTCGTCAGCGGATGGGTCCCCATCTCGGAGCCGCCGGGGCGCCAACTGGTTTTCGAGCCTATCCGCGCCCTGCCCAACGTATCGTTGATCATCGCCGACCAATTGGCCGCTTGCAGCTTTCTCTATCTCGAGCGGCCTCGTAGTCGCAATCACCCTTCAAGGTGGGTTTCGACATGGAAGGATCTAGACCGGCTGCCGGGTGCGATCACGATCAACTTGACGCCAGCGTCCCGAGAAGCTCGGCTCCTGCCGGTGTCTATAACGACCGCGGTGCGCGCCGAATATGCACTGCCGCTGGAAAACACTCCCCCCCTTCCCGGAAGACCTCGTGGAGTCGATTTCTCCCGCCGAGCGGGGGGAGGTCGCCGGTGACGCCCCCCGCCAGCCCGCTTTTCTCACCACGCGGCGAGGCGAAGTGCATGAGAGGCCCGTCAGTTCAAGGCGCGCGCCGCTCGGCGAGCGGAGGCGTATTTTTGCGGGTGCAGCCTGGCCCGCTGCTATCTTGGCGCTACCGAAGTAGGCAGCGACTTCCGTTCAGCGTCCGACCGGGAAAGTACATTGAGCACGGTGAGCAAGCGCAGCGAAGTAGTGGCGGGCCTATTGCGCACTTCGGCCGTCCGGTGGCGAGAAATGCGGGCTAGGCGATCTTCGCGCTTGGGCAGCGCCTTGCTGGCGGTGCTTTGGTTCTCAGCCGCTCTGTCAGCCATCGCCTTTACCCTTTCCATGACGGTTCGAACGGAAATGGACCGCGCCGCCCTCAACATGGACGACGCTCGAGCCTACTTTCTCGCCCACGGAGCGATCGAAGCGGCCATGATGCAACTCGCTGATCACTCCTCTCGCGGCGAGTCGGACGGTCTCAATGCGTTTCGTCCCGGTCAACGCTTTCTCCGGTTCGCTTTCCCCACGGGGGAGGTTCAGGTTGAAATCATCGGGGAAAGCGGCAAGCTTGACCTCAACCGGGCTTCGCCACAGGCATTGGCAAGAGTGTTGGCTGCCAGCGGTCTTGATCCCGCGGCCTCCCTAACGATGGCGTTCAACATTGTCGATAGCCGATCGGGCCGTCTAGGACCTCTTGGGGGTGCTCAGTTTGTTTCGTCTTTCTCGTCCTCTCGGGCGTCTTTCAAGCAGTTAGAAGATTTACTGCTGGTGCCGGGAATCGATCCCCAAGTTCTATACGGCGTCTTTGTACGGAATCGAAAGGGCCGGCTGGTTCGGGTAGGCGGCCTGTATCACCATGTGACCCTGTGGGGGTCGGGGACGGTCGACGTCAACTACGCTTCGATTGAGTTGCTTACGGCGGCCGGATTGAGCGATTCGCTGATCGAGACAATTGTCAGAATACGCTCCCAGCGGCCCATCGATGCCGAGGACGGGCTTCTGGGGGAGCTGTCGAGCCTAAACCCGGATATCCGGCTCGGTCGCGCCGGCAGGGCACAAGCCTACACTTTGTGGGCCACAGCTCGGGTCGGCAAGGGCCGCGCGAAGCGGGTAGTCGGCGCCCTGGTTCAAAAGGGTTTGACGGGCGGACCTTTCCGAATACACGTCACTCGTTGGTACGACACTGGTTTTTAGTCGATGCGGTGGAAACACATTCTTCGTTGGGGAGCCGGATGCGGCATTGAACTGCGCGGGACGGATTTGCGCGTGGTGGCGGTCAAGTCTCGTCCCGGTAGCTTCAAAGTGTTGGGACGGATCGAGATCGCCGACTTCCGCAGCCGGCCGGCGTCCGAGTGGGGCGCCGAATATGCCGCTTTCCTGACGGGCCTGAAATTATCACACTTAGCCGCCACCGTCAGTTTGCCGCGGTCGGAGATCATGGTTCGGCAACTGAGGCTGCCTCCTCTGAATCGCAAGGAGCTTGGCGCCGCGGTCGGCTACCAGTTGGAAACCCTGCACCCCTATGACGCTGATCAGGTGTATACGGCTTTCGCCCCGTTGGGGGAGAACGCCGAAGGGGTCACTCAAGTCCAGGTAGCCGTTCTGATCGCCCAAAAGGCCATCGTGGAGGGCTACGCGGACTTGTTTGAGTCTGCCGGTGTCGCGGTGGCTTCGTTCACCGCGGGGGCTGCTGCCTTCTATACCGGCGTGCGAGTGCGTTGGGACTCGCCTCCTATCCCCTTCCTGATTGCGGATTTCCAGCGAACCGGGATCGAAATCTACGGCGAGGGGAAGAACCGTCCTCTGTTCAGCGGCGCCTTTGAGTCGCAGTCGCCGGAGAGAGTCTTGCGTCTAGCCGGGGCTGATTTGCGACTGCAGGAAAGCGAGCCTGCATCGGTGGTGTTCTGCGGAGCTGACGGGGGCGAAGTTGACTCCGACCCTCTTCCGCTTGCACGGGACCTGGGGGACGCTTTCAGCTTGTGCTCGGCGGCCGAGCTGTTGCCGTCTCCCGCAGCCGCCGTACCCCAGTTCGACGAAGGAAGGGACGCTGCCGCCCTGGCCGTCGCGCTGGAGTCGGCCTGTCCGCGACTTGGTTGGCGGGCGAACTTACTGCCCTCGGCGAGAAGGAAGAGGAACTCGCATTGGATGTACGCGCCTACAGCGGTCCTCGTCGCGGCGCTGATCCTATTACTGTTTGCCTACCCTCTTCGGCGAGTGATGCAGGACCGCGGCTACCTGCGGACGCTGGAAGCCGAAACAGCGCGACTCGAGCAAGATGTGAAAAGAGCCGCGGCTGCGAAATCACAGCGGCGAGAGACCGCGGCGCGAATCGAGGTGTTGAAGTCCCTCCGCGGGCGTTCGGAAGCGGACCTCAGGATTGTCAGCGAGCTCTCTCAACAGTTGCCCGATACGGCATGGCTCTCGCACCTAGAGATCCGTGACCAGGGTGTTGAGATGTACGGTGAGGCGGGGGCCGCCGCGCCCCTTTTGGCGACCGTTAACGGAACTCGGACACTCGAGAACGCAGCGTTTATGACCTCGCTCGTCAAGACCGACAACGGCGAGCGCTTTCAGATTGCCGCGCAACGAAGTCTCACGACCGCGGAACGGGATGTCCCAGCCGCGGACTCGGCGGCCGGTTTGCGGGCTCCTAGTCCGGTGGTCGCGGAGCCGGCTCCCTCTACGGCCGCTGCTGCTGAGGAGGTCCGCTGATGGCCCTCGCGATCCAAAGCCGCGACCGGCGCGCCTTGATGATCCTGTTCGCTGCCGGGGCGCTGTTCGCCATCGTGCAGCTGGATTTTTTCTTCCCCTCGACAGGGTCGCCGCTGGTGGGCGGCTCGATCGAGGACGCCCAGGAACGCTTCTTGGATGCCCAGGTTCAGGCGCGGCGGAAACCCCTGGTCGAGGCCGAGTCCCAGGAGGCGGCCAAGGTGCTGGTCGAGTTCGAGAGCGGACTGTTGCAGGCCGAGAGCGCCGAACTGGCCAAGGCCGAGATGCGGCAGGTGGTCGGCAATCTGCTGCTTGCGGAAGGCATCACCATGAGGTCCTCGCGTTTCGGCAATGTCAAACTCGAGCAGGATCATTTCGCGCAGGTGCCCTTGACCGTCGATTTTGACTGCCGCGTGGAACAGTTCGTGAACTGGATGACCACTTTGTCGAATAGCGAACGTCTGCTTACCACGCGTCGAATCGTCCTCCGCCCGACTAAAACGGAGACGAAGGCCGTGCGCGCCCAGGTTACGGTCTCGGGATACCTCCCGGTTTCTCGAACGCCCGAACTGATGGAGCGGCAAAGGAACTCTACCCCGGGGGGCCTGCCGTGAGTCGCAACCTGGTTGTTCTGAACTTGGCCCTGCTGGCGGTCCTCGTGGCGGGCGCAACGGCACTCTATCGCGGGACGATGGAGGCCAGGCAGCGTTACGACATCTTCGAACGAACAGGACTTGGTCAGGGAACAGCGACCTTTTCTCGACCGGCCAAGCCGGCAGCCGTGCGTCCTTCCGATTACATGGCCGTGGTCGATCGCCTCCTGTTTTCCAAGGACCGCAATCCGATTGTGACCGTGGAGGTGCCGCCGCCCGAAACGGTCGAGCGCCCCGATCTGCCGCGTTTTATCGGCTTGATGGACCTGGGGGAGGGCCCCATCGCCTTAATGGCTTCCGACTCGAAGGCAACACCCAAACCCGTGGCGCGCGGCGAGAAGGTAGGCGAGTTCACGTTCCTGGCAGTTCAGGGGGATTCCATTATTTTTCAGTGGCAGGACGAAACCATCGAGGTTTCGCAGGCCGAAATGATGGGATTACCGGCCCAAGCAGCCGGCACGGCGCCGGGTCCACGCCGCTCCGCGGGGCCTCAACCGGTATCTCCGGCAAGGCTTGATCCCCAGCGAGAAGGGCGGGTCGGCGGGCAGTACAACATAGGTCCCGAACGGACGGGGCAGCCCGGTGTGTATGCCGCCGATCCGAAAGACACTTCTCCGCACGGCACCGAGCATGCAGGCTTCGTCAAGACAGTGAGAAAAACACCGTTTGGGAACCAGTCTTGGTGGGTGAAGAAACAACAGAAGTAAAAATAAGGAATAGGAAGATGATCGGCATCGTGGTTGTTTTAGCGCTTTCGGCTTTGGCGGCGGCCGGCGACGCGGCGGCCGACAAGAAGCAAGACGCAGCCAAGAAGCCGGCGCCCGAGCGTCAAGTCAAGATCAAACAGACACCGTTCGGTGCGGCCCAAGTGGTGGCGGAACTTGATGCTGTCGAGCGGCAGCTTCTGAGGCGCAAACGCGCCCATCACGAGGAGCTTGAGGCCGGCCAAGGCAGTTCAGCGGCTCCACTCACTCCCCACCCGGCCCAAGAAGCTACGGCAAGCCGAGGCCGGAACAAGGAACCCGCTCACAGGAAAGGCCCATGATTCCCGGGTGACAGATAGTGACAGGCAAAATCATGCGACACGTTTTTCTATGGACACTGCTTCTCCCGTCCGCATTACTGGCGCAGCAGCAACAGAATCCCCCATCAACCCAGCAACCGTCGGAACAGACGGAGGAGGCCGGGCAACCCAGCGCCGACTCGTCAGCGGGCCCGGCTGCTGAGCCGGCTCCACGGACAGCCGCGGCCGAGGCCAGCCCATCGCCAGAGCCGGCCGCTCCTCAGGCCTCGCCGGCGGCTGCTGCGCCGCCGCCGGCCCAGCAACCGGCGGCCGCCGGTTCTCCGGCGCCCCAACAGTCCAGCCGGGCGCGGCCTTCTTCCGCGGCAAGGCCTGGGGGTCTCTCTTTCCGCTTTCGCGGGGCCAGCCTGCATGAATTCATTGATGTCGTCGCCAAGTCCTTAAAGATCAACTACATTCTTGATCCAAGCGTCGGCGACGCCGCGGTCACGATCAATACCTACGGCCGCCTGCGCCGCGATGACTTGTTGCCGCTGCTGCAGGAGATCCTAAGAATCCATGGAGCCGTGGCCGTCCAAGTGGGCAACCTCTACCGGATTGTGCCCTCGGAGCAGGCGCCCAAGTTGCCCATTTCTCCACGGTTGGACGCCGGCCGCGACCTGCCGGAAGACGAACGTTTGATTCTCAACGTCATCCGCCTCCAGTATTCGCCGGCCGCCGACCTGGCCAAGGTTCTGGAACCCTTCCTGGGGGAAGGGGCGAAGTATTCCGTCATCGAGCCGCTCAACATCCTGATCTTGCTCGACAACAGCCGCAACATGCGACGCACCATCGAGCTCATCGAGCTGTTCGACACCGAGGAGATGGTCCGGCAGCGCATTCGCTTGTTCGCGGTCAAAAATAGTCTGGCGAAGACTCTAGCCGGTGAGTTGGAGAGTGTGTTTACGGCCTTTTCGATTTCGGACGAGCAGTCGGCGGTGCAATTCATCCCCATCGACAGGATCAATTCCATCCTCGTCGTTAGCGGCGCGGTCCGCGTCTTCGACGAAGTCGAAACCTGGATCAAGAAGCTTGACAAATCGGTGACGGTTGGCGGCGTCCAAAACTTCATCTACCGGGTGCAGTACGGCCTTGCCCCCGCCCTGGCCGGAACCCTGCTGTCGCTGTATGGCGGCGGCTATGGCGGCGGCGGCTACGGTGGCGGTGGCTACGGTGGCGGCTTCGGCGGGGGGTTGGGGGGTGGTTTTAGTCCCGGCGGTATCGGTGGACGCGGCGGCGGCCGCGGCGGCTATGGCGGTGGCCGTGGTGGCGGCTATGGCGGTGGCGGCTATGGCGGTGGCGGAGGAATTATTCGCCTTCCCGGAGCTTTGCTGGGAGGTGCGGGCGGGGGTGTCGAAACCGGCGCCATGGCGGATGAGACCGGCGCTCTGCTTGGGGCCGAAGCCGTCGCTTCCCAGGGGATGGCGGTCGGGATTCGAATCGTGCCCGATGTAATCAACAATCTGATTGTCGTTCAGGCCACCCAACAGGAGTGGGAGATCATTCGCAAGACTCTCCGACAGTTGGATTTCCCTCCCCGGCAAGTGCTCATCGATGCCCAGGTTTATGAAGTCTCGCTATCGGGGGCGCTCTCCAGCGGCGTTTCGGCCTTCTTGCGCTCCCGCGGAGGTACGGGGGCGCTGAACGAAAGAAAGCTCCTCGGAGAATTTGGGGCTGGGGCCTTGAATCTGACGATGGGAGCACTCGTTGGAGCAACGCGGGAGCTCGCCGTTTTCCTCAACGCCAGCCAGAGTGACGGTCGTACCAGAGTCATATCCGCGCCCTCGGTCATCGCCACCGACAATATCCCGGCTACCATTACCTCGGGTCAGACCATCCAGCTGCGGGCCTCGGAAGGATTAACGCAGGCGGGTTCAGCGCTTATCAATACTATAACCAACGTCCAAACGGGGATCACCTTGTCCATTACGCCTCGGGTCAACGCCTCGGGCATTGTCACCATGGAAGTTAACCAAGAGGTCAGCGTTCCGTTGCCTGGGAATTCCATCGACCGGCGCAGTGTTCAGACGCAAGTGACAGTCGCTGACGGCGACACCGTTGCACTGGGCGGCGTCATGCAGGAAACGAATCTCTACTCCCGCGATCGTGTCCCGTTCTTGGGCAAGATTCCCTTTCTGGGGGCCGTGTTTGGGAGCACAAGTGTCTCCAAAGCGAAGACCGAACTCATCGTTTTGATCACACCGCGGGTGATCTACGACGAGAATGAAATCGTCAGCGCCACCGCGGAACTAAAATCCAGATTGCGCGGCCTGCGCAGGGTCATGCGGCAGTGAACCGAGCCCGCATTTCTCGCCACGCGACGGTCGAGGCGCGCAATAGCAGCCCGTGGCGAAAGTCGTGCAGGAGCGGAAAATGGGGACTGCCACCAATTCGCCCCCCCGCTATAGCCCTATAAAAAAACACTTAGCCTGAAGCGAATTGGCTGGCTGTACCCGATTTTTCGCGACCTTCACTTTTACCATGGGCTGTTAGGGGTCGTTTAGGGGGGTGCCGAACAGTGTCATATGATAGGCCATCAGCCCGTTTGGCATAGGTCTATCGCTACCTTTGCAATATTTCTTCGGTTTTTGGCTTGACTAGTACTTGGCGGGTGTGTTAAAAAAGTTAACAAGTTACACTCCGAAAGTGTAATCGGATGGGTGGGTTCCATCGCTGGTGGTTTGTGTCATCTCTTCACGAGGTGGCGGAGCATCGGGGGTGCCTTCTCCATCGAGTCCAGTCAGACCGGCTTTTCTCGATGAAGCCGAGTCTGATGCATTTTTGGAAGTGAAGACAAACTTACGTAAGTGACATACACTTCTTGTGGATAGAAGGAGAGGAAAATGGCAGCTTTGAAAAAAACTTCAATTTTGCTGGCACTGATGTTCACCAGGATTTCCGATTTGGCTCCTCTGACGGCACGAGTCTACACCCTCACCCGGCGAAGCGGAACCATTTCTCCACCCGAAAGAGGCGGCGGCTGAGGCGGAACCGATCGAGCCCCCTTCTTGCCCCTCATGGGGGCTGATCCGTCGCTGCGAAGTCAATTTCGCAGACACCCCTCCGAGCTTCCGTCCTCAGTACACAGATTTCGCATTCGCCAAGTGCGGTGCTACCCGCCCGGCACAGGCAGCGCCCAGATCTTCCGCAGCATGTCGCCAAACAGCCGCCGGTTCAGATGTCCCTCCGCGAACAAGAGCCAGTCATACCGCGCGTGTTTAATTAGCCGTCCGCCCGTCTTCATCAGCCGGTGCTGCAAGCTCGTCAGCGACCAGTTCTTGATTCGCTGCGGCAGCCCGAGCCGCCGCCAGAGATTGCCCAGGTTGTAGGCCAGCACGCTTCACTGCAAGCGCACCTCGTTCGCCCGGAAGCGATGGCACGACAGCCGCGTCCAGTGCGTCGCTTGCTTACCTTCTTTGATCCACTGCTCCGCCGTGCCGCGCTGGTTGTAGAAACGCACCACCGACCGGCTTGGCAAGCTCATGTTCGTCACGATAAAACCGACGCGCGCGAACAGCTCGCCCTGGTGGTGCTCGACCTTGGCGACAACTCGTCTCGGCTTCTTCCAGCTCTCCGCCTGATAGCGAAAGCTCTTGTAGCGCACTAGCGGCTTGCGGCCGGGCCTCCCCGGCGGACGAAACAGGATGTCTTCGATCTCTAACTCCAAGCTCCTGTTGGCCGGAATGCGGATGGCGTAGTCCGCGCCGCGCTCCTCCAGTGCTTCGTAGATCTCGGGCTTGGCGAAGGCGGCATCGGCGCGAAAGGTGACCTGTTTGCCTTCGGCCAGTTGGCGCTCGATCTCCGGCAACAATAGCTCATCCCAGTCCTCGGCGCTGTGCACGTTGCCGGGACGCAGCTTGGCAGCGAGGCAATCACCATGACCGTTGAACAAAAGCAACGGGTGGTAGCAGACCGACTCGAAGTGTCCGTTGTAGGCGCTGCCTTCCTGTTGGCCATGGACCGGACTCTCGGTGGAGTCCATGTCCAGAACGACCCGCGCGGAGTCGTCGAACGCCTCCGCTTGCCCGACCAGCTCTCGGTTCAGCGCCATCAGCCCCAGCAGGTTCTCTTCGCTCGCCAGCATCTCCGTCTCGAAGCCGTGCAGCGTCGAGGTCAAGGCCGCACCGCGATCCCAGATCTTCTGCGAGCCGATCAAGCGAAACGTCGGGTCAGCCGCCACGCGGACGGCGTCGTTGACGTCCTCGTAGCCTGCCAAGCGGCTGTAGATCGACTGCCGCAACAGATCAGCGAGCGTGAACTGCTTGTTTGTGCCGTGCCGGGAGTCGCTGAGATGCTCGTCAATCAGTTCTCCGAGACCGAGCCGTTCGTCCAGTTCGCGAACCAAAATCAGGCCACCGTCGGAAGTGACGTGCGATCCCTGGAAATCGACTTTGAGAAGTCCATTGAAAGTTAGCTGGAATGGCTTGGTTTGTTTTTCACCCATTGGGTGTTGGCCTCCATGGCGTCCTCATCGGGCTCTAGCCCCTATGAATAAAGACGCTGAAGGCCGCTGGAAGGTCGGGAGGCCTGAATCAAATTGGAAATGCGGGCATAGACCAGGGCCGCGGGCTGAATATCGAAGTGCTGCGCGATGCGCAGACGCGGTTGCATCCAGAAGCGGGCAGGAGAGTTTTTTCGGTCGGTTTTCCGATTCGCATTGCCGCCCCCCTCGGCCTTACCCGCAGGCCGGACGAGATCCTCGAGTTTCTCAACCTCCTCGAGGCCCATCCCCGATTGCTCGGCCTTGCTCAAGAGAGCATCCCGGAGCGCTTTAAGCAGCGGATCTTCGGTTTTCTTTGCCATCGTCGTCGCTAAAGAAAGAAGTGATCGCTTGCCGGCCGGCGTCGAACGGCGACCCCGCTGAGTCTGGCGGATGGTCGTCGGCCGCCCATTCCCATATGGCGGCCGCGGACGGGGTCGTCTGGGGGCGTGTTCGATCCGTCGGGCCCCACCAAGGGACGCCATGGTTGCCAATCGTCCAAACCAAAGGCGGACGCCTGCGCAGGGGAACGCGAAGGCGGGTCGCCCGGCCCGCGCGATTGAGCGTCGATAGCCGGATCATCAGGCACACTCGGCCGACCGGCGCAACAAGCGGCCGGCGATCATCCGCGGCTCCTCGGTCGCGCTCGACCTCGCTGTTCTCGGCAAAGAGCACGGCCGGGTGGCTGTGTTCGATCGCCTCCACCCAGGGCGAACCGTCGGGCCAGCATTCCGCTGGAACGCCTCGCCAAGCGGCAATGCGCCGGCGCAGAGCGATCTCCAGCACAACGGCCCAGGCCGCCCAGTCAGCGTGGTCGCCGATTGGACAGTACCAGGGGAGTTCGCTGAGCTGCCGTGTTACCGTGTTCGGTTCCGTTTCGCTAAGCGACAGCTCGGCCAGCGCGAATGCGCGGATCAGGGGAATATGAAAATGCTCCGTCCAGCCGGCCATGCGCTCGAATTGGCGCCGTCTGATTTGCGGGGCGCCCTCGGTAAACTCGGCCGCCTCGCCTCGCTCCCTGCGCCGCAGCGCTTCAAAGCGGCCCTTGATGCGTTTCAACTCCGGCTCGGGACAAGGGTGCCCCAGCAGTTGGCCGGCGACTCTGCGCAATTCGCTCTCGAATGCCTGGGCTTGGCGCTCGCGATAGGCCAGGTGAAACAGCCAGCGCATCATCTCATCGAGGCTGGGGAAGCCGGGCTTTCCCGCCCGGTGAAACGGCAACAGGTTGGGATGGCTAGTCAGCGGCGGGGCGGCGACGCCTTGCGCACGGCTGGCCGCGCGCAGGATTTCCAATGCGTGGAACTCCTGCTTGTGGGCCATATCCATGAAGTAGGCCGAGGCGGCCGCCACTCTCGACTGTTGGCCGCCGGCAGCCGGTTCGTTGATCCCCGCTCTTTTTTGGCGCTCTTTTGTCGCCGCCCTCTCCTCGTAGACGGTGCGGAAGGTGTCGTGCAGCACCGGGTCGGCGCCGCTATAGCCGCAGAAGACGATCGTTCTGGTTCGCAGCAGCGTACGCAGGAAGTCCCGCGACCAGGAGTCTTCCCGCCAATGCTGGATTTCCCGATAGGTGAAGACCATCGTCGCCAGAATCGCCGCCCAAGGATCGAGATTCCCCTTCCGATCTCGCGCTATGCGGTAGGACTCGACACAACCGTGAATCTTGGTGATGAGTGCGGAACGGTGACCGTCTCCGAAACTGAAAAACTGTGTGGCGTCCGCGATTCGGGTGAAGAAACTGTGCCGGCGGAGGCTTATCAACTTTTCGTCAAGAGCCTCGTTTTTCGACCACCGCTTGGGCGGATTCCGGGGCGCGAGGCCGTTCAGCCGATAAGCGCCTTCCAGCAAAAGATCGTAGTTCGTGGTCAGCAAAATCGGGCACAGCCCTTCGGTGGCGAGCCGCGCCGGCACGTGATGCCGGGGCAGCACTCGTCCCCGAAAGCTGGCTTCCACCGTCTTGAGATCGGGGTCCATCGGTTTGCCGCCCATCACCTCCTGGTCGGTGAATCCCATGGTGTCAAGGAACAACGCCTTGCCCGCGCCGCGAGATTCCGCGGGCGTATGCGGCTTCTTCACGTGGCGGTGCAATGCGAGGAGCTTGCGCACGTTCATCCGCCGTAACTGGCGTGTGTTTCGCAGCGGGTCCTTCTCCTGGTAGGCCTTCAGCAACTCCTGCTCACGCTCTTGAATGGCCGCGCCGATGGCTTCCGGCTCTCGCAGGCATTCGATGCAGTCGAGTAGCGTCTCAAACGCGCTGCATACCCAGTCGTTGATGCTGTAATATTGCTCGGCGAGACGATCGATGTTCTCCTGGGCGCATTTTGGATTATCCATCACCGTGCCGGCCACTTCCTCGTTGTCGCCGAGCTTCGGCCTGAGCGAGAACGTCTTGCGAAGGCCGCGGCGCAACTCTTTGGCCGTGGCAACGATCTGTTCCTTTTTTTTGGCTGCGCCCCGCCGCGGGCGGACGTTGGCCGCATCGCTCAGGTATTCCGTCAGAGCTTCGCAACGAGCGATGAGACGGGCGATGAGAATCTGGGCGGTGTTGCCTTCGCTGTCGATCGAGCACCCGGCGCCGACGAAGAAAACCACTTCGCCGGAGACGATGCGCCGCGCGAGATCCTCCAGCGCGTCTTGAAGCTGACCGTTCATTTCTTGAGAGCAGCCCGCAGATCAGAGACCTTCGACGGCTGCGTCGTTTCCACCCAGGCGCGCCACAGCGGATTGGGGTGCGAATGGGGATGGCGTTTTTCCAGAAGGTTCATGGCCTTGCGAATCGGGTGTATTCCCTGGCGGTTACTCCCGATCGCCCGCAGAGTCTCCGCAACGCGGTCGCCGTCGAGGCTCTCGAGCAGTTCGAATAAGTCCGCTTGGTCGAGCACCAGGCGGTAGGTCAACAGTAAGGGATCGGAGACTTCGACAACCTCCCCGGCTTCCGCCTCCATCGATTGCTCCGGCGGCGCGAGCGGCGACAGATCCCACACCTTGAGCGTCCCATCCTCGGAGGCCGAGACCGCACGCTGGCCGTCCCCCGTCAACGCCACGGACCGGACGAAGCCGCTGTGGCCCTTGAGCGTACGCAGCTCCGCGCCGCTTTCCAGATCCCACACCTTCAGCGTCCCATCCTCGGAGGCCGAGACCGCCCGCCGGCCGTCCCCCGTCAGCGCCACGGACCAGACCGTGCCTCTGTGGCCCTTGAGCGTGCGCAGCTCCGCGCCGCTTTCCAGATCCCACACCTTGAGCGTCCCATCGTCGGAGGCCGAGACCGCCCGCCGCCCGTCCCCCGTCAGCGCCACGGACCGGACTCGGGAGCGATGTCCCTTGAGCGTGCGCAGCTCCGCGCCGCTTTCCAGATCCCACACCTTCAGCGTCCCATCGACGGAGGCCGAGACCGCCCGCCGCCCGTCCCCCGTCAGCGCCACGGCCCAGACCGGGCGGCTGTGGCCCGCGAGCGTGCCCAGCTCCGCGCCGCTTTCCAGATCCCACACCTTCAGCGTCCCATCGTCGGAGGCCGAGGCCGCCCGTCCTCCGTTACCGCCACAGACCGGATCCAGTAGCGATGTCCCTTGAGCGTACGCAGCTCCGCGCCGCTTTCCAGATCCCACACCTTCAGCGTCCCATCCTCGGAGGCCGAGACCGCCCGCTGGCCGTCCCCCGTCAGCGCCACGGACCAGACCGGGCGGCTGTGGCCCGCGAGCGTGCCCAACTCCGCGCCGATTCCGAGATCCCACACCTTCAGCGTCCCATCGTCGGAGGCCGAGACCGCCCGCCGCCCGTCCCCCGTCAGCGCCACGGCCACGACCGCGCCGCTGTGGCCCTCGAGCGTGCGCGGTCGCTTGATAGCTTTCGATGTGACCTTTTTCTTCGCCGTTCGCTTTTTTGTCGCCTTTTTCTTCGCTGGCATCGGCACCTACCTTAGCATGGCCCAATCTTCGCTAATCCGTCAATACTCGTCACTTACTGAGTCTCGCAAATTATGGTGACATGGCCCGTGTTCAGACCGTAGGGGCACAGCATGCTGTGCCCGTGCTCCAAAGTCACTGTATTTTGCGAGCCTTAATAAGAACGTTCTTTAGCCCCCGAAGGGGGCGCGGGAAGCCCTGCGAATCGCTGCATTGATCATTTTTTCCTGCGTTTTCCTACGCCCCTGCGGGGCTGGTTCGTGTTTGGCCTTTCCCCCCAGGGTTCCGCCCAAAGCGGCTCCACCCTGGGCTACTATCCCGCGCCCCCTTCGGGGGCTGACTTGCCGTCGCGAAAAATCGGGTACAGGAAGCTGTGAAAAAATCTTGGGACAGCCAGCCGCGGCTTCAATCCTCGCTGACACTAAGGAAGTTAGTGCTAAGCCGCTTGTGGCAGTCCCGATTTTTTCACAGCTTCCAGCCAGCCAATTCGCTTCAGACAAAGTGCTCTGTTTCTTGGGTCATGACGGGGGCCAATTGGTGGCAGTCCCCATTTTTCGCTCCTGCACGACTTCTGCCCACGCCCCCTACGCCTCGAACGCCGGGGCTTTGCTCCACTGCTGCTAGCCAGGTTGGTGAGAAAAGCACGCGGGCCCCAGTACCGTTCACTTGAGCTGCCATGGAACCAACGAATCGTTCCCGCATGGCGCGGCTCATTCTTCGTACAGCGGAGTCAACAAGTCGATCGACACGGAGAGCGCGGCAGGCCCCGCTTGGCGAAAAACCACTTCGCAGTTGCGCGGTTTCTGCCGGACCCACTTTTGCACCCTGCGAAGCGCTGCTTTGCGCTTCTTGTTCTTCTCCTTTGTGTGAGCGTTTTTGGTGAATGTGAAGTGGATCGTGTAGGGGCTGTCGCCACGGGCGCGCTGGATCATCTCGAGCATCTCGCGCTCGGGATTGCCGTGCTCGCCGTCGCCCGAGACCACGTAGTGGTCGGCCGTGATCCTCTCGAAGAAGATGTCTTCCACATTGCGGTCGCTGCCGTGGTGGGGGACCTTGAGGATATCCACGTGGAAGGGCTTCGTCTTGCGCAGAAGCCTCGCCTTTTCCAGGCCCTCGATCACGTAGTCCCCGCGCGCGTCTCCGGTCAAGAGAATCTTCTTGCGCTTCATCTCGACCAACACGCAGATGCTGGCCAGATTGAAGGGAGACTTGTCCGCGAAGGCCTGAGCCCGAGCGCTCTCTTCCTCTTTTTTTAGAATCTTCTTCAAGTCCTTGTCCCAACGCTGTTGGAATTCGATGACGCGATCTTTGTCCGGCCCGACCACGGTCATCTTGAGGCCGTGGCCCAGCGAGATTTTCTTCGCCGGGGACATGACCAGACCCTCAAAATGCTCATTGGTCTCGACCTGCAGTTTCTTGGCCGCGTTGCGCAGATTGCGCCCTTGTGCCGTGCTCGAGACCACGGCCCGAGACTCCCGCTTCATTTTCGGGACGGCCAGCCCGCCGGGGTCCCGCGAAGCAACCGTGGCGGCCATGCGCGAGACCACGGCGTTGCCCGCGTTGCCGAGGATATCGTCGAAACTGTTGTGCCAAAGCGTGCCGATCGCGTAGGGGACCGGGCGGTGTCTCTCCTTGGCGACGGCCGCCTCCTTAAACAGATCGAGAATCCCGGCGATGTGGTCGTCATCAATGTGGCTGACCATGACCATGCGTAGCGGCAGGCTCTGATCCTGGGGCACCTCGAGTTCCTCGCGCAGTTCCATAAGGCGCGGCCGAAGGAACTTTCGATAGACGCCGCGAGGTCCGCCGTCGACGACGATCAGTTTCGGGTCGTCCGACGGGCCGTAGTGCAGCAGCAAGGCGTCGCCTTTCTTGGCGAACAGCGCCTCGAGAGTGAAAACATTGTCCATGAGTGTGTCCTCCTGTTTATTTGGCTTTCTCAGATGGATTCCAGAGCGCGCAGAATGTCGAGCAGCCCGGCGCCCTGGAAGTAGCGCTCGCGACCTAGGTCGGTAGCGGTTTTGCAGAGAATCTCCTTGACGCGACGCGGCTGATTGATGAGCTCGCTGTGCCGGGCCATGATCAGGGCCGCGGCGCCGCTCACGTGCGGTGCCGCCATGCTGGTGCCGTCAAGCTGCTCTTCACCGTTGTCGGGGGCGGTGGAGACGATCTTCTCCCCGGGCGCCACCAGATCCGGCTTGAGACGGCCGTCGCCGGTCGGCCCGCGGCTCGAAAAATAGCTGACCCCATAGGTGTGCGCATCTCGCCGGTGGGTTGAGCCGACCGTGATGACGGAATCGGCATTGCCCGGATCGGTGATGCTCACCGTGCGAAAACCGTCATCGGGATAGCCCATGGGCGTGAGGTAACGGGCGCGTCCGCTATTGCCGGCGGCGGCGACAACCGTGACGCCGCTGCCCACGAGCCGCTCCGCCTCCTCGCACACCGGCGTGCGGCCGCAGGCATAGTTGGCGACGTCGTGTTCGATGGAGAAGCTGAGGTTGACGCCGTGAATGGCAACGAAGTCCTTGCGATTATTCAGATCCCGCACGAATTGCAGCGCGGACATAATGGCGAACTCATTGCCCTCTCCCTTCTCGTCGAGAACGCGCAGGTCATAGAGTTCGGCCGACGGCGCCATGCCGACGAGGTCACGGTCTGCACTTGGACGAGCAAAGCGCTTGGCACGTTCTTCGTCGGCGCGCCAGTCGGCTGCGATGATGCCGGCCACGTGGGTTCCATGCCGATTGACGGGAGGCTTGTAGGGTTCCGGCTCGTGAGGGATCTGCAGAAAGGGCTCCAGCCGCTCCCAATCGATCGCGTGGGAGTTGGACTTCTCGAGAAGGGCCTTCAACTCCTCCCGCGCTTTCTCCATCTTCAGCGCCGGGAACTTATCCCTGTCGAGCGAGTCGACGTCGTCGGGCTCGGCGCCGAGCAGTTTCCGGATGTTGACGAAGTCGTAGGTGGCGACGATGCGGGTTTCGTTCCGATACTGATGCGAGGGGGACCGCGTCCGGCGGTTTCTCCGGCGTGATTGGGCTCGTCTTTTGAAGGGTTCGGCTTCCGGGGCGCCATTTTTCTTTCGCTTCCGAAAGGCGACATGGCGCGCGTCGATCCCCGAGTCCACGACCGCCCAGCGAATCGCCTCTCCCCCAACGTTGAATACACGCCGCGTCGCATCCGCTTTGACGGCGGCCAGCGAGTCGTAGAGACTCGGTTTCGTACACCGATTTTTATTCACCGTGTAGAGAGGAAAGTCATCCTCCCTGTCCACCGGCTCGACGCCTTGCAACAGTTCCACGACAACCGCGGCCAGCTCTTTGTGGGATTTGAACAGAGTCTGCAGCTTCGCAGTCCCTTCGGCCGCCCCTTCCTCTACTTCCTTTACAAGGTGGCGACCGTCTTTCTTGGAAAGGCGCGCCAGCAATCCGACGACGCGCCCTAGCCAGACGACGTCGGAGAGGATCTCCCCGGCTCCCTCCCCGGCCATGGCCTTGGCCAGGTCCTCGGCCAACCGGCGGCTCTTTTGCGGAGTCGAGAGGCTGTCGACAAGCTCGTCCTCGTGGCCCCGTGTTTTGACTCCGGCCACGGATCGCGCCCACCAGCGGCTCAGCGGCAAAACCCCCCGGACGAGCTCGTCGAACCATAGAGTGGCCACGACCGTATTTTGGTTGTGGGCGACCGCGGGGAGGAGCTTTTTTTTCTGGAGTGGCGAAACTTGGCGAGCCGCTTGTTTCGGTCCCCGTTCAAATCGAGTCTTTCCTTGAGCGCGGCGGCGAGAGCGGCGGGCGTGTAGTGCCAGTCGGGCACGAGAAGCAGCTCGAGCTGCTCGCCCGGGTCCATCCCGTAGGAGATCCAGACATCGGGCATGACCGGAGACTGCTGTGTGTATCGGCGCCGGTCGCCCGTGTGATAGACAACACCTTCAAGAAAATCACGGAGGTCACTCATATTGTTCTCCTCAGCGGTGCGCCCCAACTGTAGTTTCCGAACCGCGGGCGCACGATTCCGCGGACTCCCGCGGGAACTTGGAACGGCGTCGCTGCAACGGCTTCTTGGCGGCCATTTCGACCTCTCGGATTCGGTGATGCGGGCAATGCCGTCCCGCTTTTCTCACCACCTGACACAGCGCTTGCGGCGAACGGCCCGCCGGCGAAAAACATCTTGGGACAGCCAGCCGCGGCTTCAATCCTCGCTGACACTAAGGAAGTTAGTGCTAAGCCGCTTGTGGCAGTCCCCGATTTTTTCACAGCTTCCAGCCAGCCAATTCGCTTCAGGCTAAGTGCTTTGTTTCTTGGGTCATGACGGGGGGCGAATTGGTGGCAGTCCCCATTTTTCACTCCTGCACGACTTCTGCCACGGGCTCCTAGACTCCGCGTTCAGGGAACGGAAAGGTCCCCCGCGGCAGATTCGTGTCCACATGGGTGCGCAGAGCCGCGTCACAAACAGCGTAACCCCAGTTGATCAATCTTTCTTGTGTCTCGTTCCCCAAGCGCTTGAGACGCGTGGCGATGTTCGCCAACCGCAAGGTCCGCTCGTCGGGGCACGGTAGAACATCCGCCAGACCGTAGTCGGCTATGTGGGTCCTGATCCCCCAGTACGCGCCTTCTCGTTGATTCCTCTTGTAGGCTGCAATAAGCTGACGTTTCCGCAAACTGCGGACCTGGTTGTCGATGATGCTTAAGCCCGCATTTCCAATTTGATTCAGACCTCTCGACCTTCCGGCGGCCTTGAGCGTCTTTATTCATAGGGGCTAGAGCCCGATGAGGACGCCAGGGAGGCCAACACCCAATGGGTGAAAAACAAACCAAGCCATTCCAGCTAAGTTTCAATGGCTCGTTGAAAGTCGATTTCCAGGGATCGCACGTCACTTCCGACGGTGGCCTGATTTTGGTTCGCGAACTGGACGAACGGCTCGGTCTCGGAGAACTGATTGACGAGCATCTCAGCGACTCCCGGCAAGGCACAAACAAGCAGTTCACGCTCGCTGATCTGTTGCGGCAGTCGATCTACAGCCGCTTGGCAGGCTACGAGGACGTCAACGACGCCGTCCGCGTGGCGGCTGACCCGACGTTTCGCTTGATCGGCTCGCAGAAGATCTGGGATCGCGGTGCGGCCTTGACCTCGACGCTGCACGGCTTCGAGACGGAGATGCTGGCGAGCGAAGAGAACCTGCTGGGGCTGATGGCGCTGAACCGAGAGCTGGTCGGGCAAGCGGAGGCGTTCGACGACTCCGAGCGGGTCGTTCTGGACATGGACTCCACCGAGAGTCCGGTCCATGGCCAACAGGAAGGCAGTGCCTACAACGGACACTTCGAGTCGGTCTGCTACCACCCGTTGCTTTTGTTCAACCAGCATGGTGATTGTTTGGCGGCGAAGCTGCGTCCAGGCAACGCGCACAGCTCTGAGGACTGGGATGAGCTATTGTTGCCGGAGATCGAGCGCCAACAGGCTGCGGGCAAGCAGGTCGCCTTCCGGGCCGACGCGGCCTTTGCCAAGCCGGAAGTTTATGAGGCTTCGGAGGAACGCGGCGTGCAGTACGCCATCCGCATTCCGGCCAACAGGAGCTTGGAGTTAGAGATCGAAGACATCCTGTTTCGTCCGCCGGGGAGGCCCGGCCGCAAGCCGCTAGTGCGCTACAAGAGCTTTCGCTATCAGGCGGAGAGCTGGAAGAAGCCGAGACGAGTTGTCGCCAAGGTCGAGCACCACCAGGGCGAGCTGTTCGCGCGCGTCGGTTTTATCGTGACGAACATGAGCTTGCCAAGCCGGTCGGTGGTGCGTTTCTACAACCAGCGCGGCACGGCGGAGCAGTGGATCAAAGAAGGTAAGCAGGCCACGCACTGGACGCGGCTGTCGTGCCACCGTTTTCGGGCCAACGAAGTGCGCTTGCAGTTGAGTGTGCTGGCTTATAACCTGGGCAACTTGTGGCGGCGGCTGGGACTGCCACCAAGGATCAAGAGCTGGTCGCTGACGAGCTTACAGCAGCGGTTAGTGAAGACGGGCGGTCGATTGATCAAGCACGCGCGCTATTACTGGCTGCTCCTGGCCGAGGGGTATCTGAACCGCAGGCTGTTCGGCGACATGCTGCGTCGGATCTGGGCGCTGCCTGTGCCGGGTGGTTAGGGCCGTCCCGTTCGGGTAGGAAATCTGGGCGTTGAGGAAGGAGGGTCGGAGGGGTGTCTGCGAAATTGACTTCGCAGCGACGGATCAGCCCCCATGAGGGGCAAGAAGGGGGCTCGATCGGTTCCGCCTCAGCCGCCGCCTCTTTCGGGTGGAGAAATGGTTGCGCTTCGCCGGGTGAGGGTGTAGACTCGTGCCGTCAGAGGAGCCAAATCGGAAATCCTGGTTAAGACTCGGTAAGCATGCCGGGCCCAATCGTGCTTCGGCTCGCCTTCCGGCTTCATTTTGCCCCCCGCGTCGCTCACCAGCAGAGTGTGGAAACTTTTGTAGGCGGTTTCGAGACCCAGATTGTCGTACACGCCTCCATCGGTCAAGATAACTTTCGTCGTGAAAGGTTCACGCTGCAGGTCGTGCCCGGTATTGTCGGTGAAATCGTCACTCTCGAGTTCGATGGTGACCGGCGAGAGCACCGGAGGAAAAGCGGACGAAGCGGCTACCGCCGCCGCCAGGCTCACCCGAGGGTTCTTGACCTCTCCGACGCGCCAGTCTCGCATGTAGGGTTTCATGAAACGCCACAGAACGCCCGATTGGACATTCGTTGCGTTAATGACGAAACGCGGGTAGTCGTCGGGAAGATCTTGTAGGGTCGCATCGCCGAATAGGTGCTTGCGGTAGTTAGCCGCGATCCGGTCGCTGATCGTGCCCGGCAGCAAGGCTCCCCAGATGACTGATCCAGCGTCGATCGTCTCGCTCGCCATGCGGCGAATCGGCACAATTACCTCAGGCACGAAATCCTCGCGAACCGCCGAGGCGCGGAAGCTGAGTTTCGACCATTTCAACCCCAGCACGCCCGCCGTGATCGAACCCCCCGAAACGCTCGAGATCCTCTTGAGACCCTTGAGCAACTCGGCCTCATACAGTCTCCACAGCGCGCCGGCGTGAAAGACCATCGCGCGGTAGCCGCCTCCTGAGAGACACAGCGCGAACCCGTCATCGAGTTCGCCTCCACGAACGGCGTCAAGGGCCTCAACGGGTGAAGCGGACTGACTGTCCAAGGAATGACTGGAAGGCGGCATAATTTTTCCTCCAAGCACTCGCCCTCGGGCCCGTGCGGCCAGAGAGCCACAATCCGCCGCCGGATCACCGCTCGCGTCGGTTTCGTTCCGACGAGAAGTGACGCCGCGGCTCGTCGGGAAAGGAATGGGCAACCAGGACGGATTGTTCGCTTCCCTGCCCTCCCGAGGTTTCCATGCCGTGCCGGGTATAGAGCTTCTCCAGCCAGTCCAGAGACGCTTTGTTCCCTGCTCGGATGTAGTGGAGCCACTCGACCCTCTGTGTAGCCGTGGTTGAGATAACGGTAGGGCAAGAATCCATTGGGAAATGCAAAGGGACCTCCCCTTGGAGATTGGCTACAGCCTCCTTTACGTCTTCCGCCGAGGGCCCAGAGCCTGTTTTCGCAAGCCCGGCAAGCCACTGGGGAAAACTCCGTTCACAATCCACCGAGCGGTTCGAGTAAAGCCGCGTGGTCCGTTCACGTATAAACGACTTCGATTCCGTGATGAGACATGCGTTCTCATCCGTTGCATGGGGGCCGTCATCGGACGGGAGGCGAAGCGCCGCCGGAGCAATCCAGGCACAGACTCTTCGAGCGGTCCGCGGCCACTTCGGGAAGCTCCGCAGCAGCGGCCAAAGAATGCGGGCCGGTCCGCGCGATGCCGGTAATTTGCGCGCAAAGCTCCAAGCTCGGAGGCTGCGAAGCCCCAACCAGGGGCTCCGGCCGACAACCGGCCACCACGATGGGAAACTCATTGTAGGCTGACCCGCCTTAGCAGAACGCGCTTGTGGGACGCCGGCAACATTCTGATTACCTCTAGATCGTGCGATGCTGCCACGTCAGCACAGCGCCGAAAAATCTGTGGAAGGCTTTGTATTCCTTTCCCGTGAGTGCACCGTCTTCCTGCGAAACGCTTGATTCATCACTTGCGCCGGAGACGGTCTTTCCCGCAACGAGACGCTCACGAAGGTTCATCAAGACGCGAACGTCCCTCAGGGCGCCGGCCTCCAACTTGCAAGAAAAAGCAAAATCTCTCTCTTCGCTGTCTTGGAAGCCCGGCCAGATGACCAAGAAACTGTTGGAAGGAACCTCGCCCTTGTAGGCCAGTAACACGACAACATCCTGCCCGCGCTCCCTGTCCTCGAGAGACCGCCTATATTTCCCCGCCACGCCGGGGTCGCGCTCGTTTCCTCCAAACTGCGCTGCTTCGCTCCGCGCAAATGACGCCGTGATTTTCTCGGCGTTTTCCTCTTTTCTTGCAGCCCGTACGAACGTTCGCAGTTTTCCTCCCGTCAGTATGAACTCGGGGGACAGTAATTCCAGGACGAAGTCAACCGTGCGGTCCGTTCGCTCTACTCGGACCCGGGCCCGGCTCTCAATAAGACGGTAATCTTCCTCGGGCGGCACTTCGGACGCCGAAGATCCGTCGGGAGCGGTGCGTTTGTCAAAGGCGAGCTTGCCGGACTGAACTGAATATCCAAGCTCGGCTTCCACGCCGACTAGGTCGTAGTAGACGGGGAAACCCGAACGAACATCGGCAGCTTTTCTTGACAGGAATTCAATCCCGCCGCTGTAATTCTCGGCAAGAAACTCGACGAAGTCGCTTAGTTGACCAATGCCGAAGCTGGTATCGAGTCCGCTAGGCGCGTCCCTCGCTCGCGACGGCGCGCCTTGCAGCCAGCGCCGCATCGTCAATACCAATGCATGCAAAGGTTCATAACTGACGTCATCGAGGCCATCATCTTGAAAGCTGTAGACGGTTACCGCGGGCTCGCGGTCGGGCGCGATTCGAAACAGACCGTCCTTTTTCTTGTCATCGGCCAGGCGAACGACTAGATACGACGGGGGGGGCGTGCCGAGATCAAAGAAGAGCATTCGCCTCTCGCCGTTCCGCTTCCCGGTTTTCGCCAGTTCCTCTTGCAGTTTGCGGACCTCTTTGTGTAAGTTTTTCCGTTTCTTGTGGCTTTCATCGGGCTCGAACCTCAACCCCGGCGGGCCCAGCTCCAGCTTGCTGATTAAGAACCGAAGCAGCCGAATGTGGCCCCACTGGTCCGCTCCCTGGCTCGCAAGGTCCGATACGAGAAACGGAGGCTCCACCAACGTCAGCTTGGGCCTGGCTGCCGCGGAAAGAATCAGAGGAGGCGGGTCCGGGGTGGCGACGAGCGAGAACCTCAGCCGGTGGGTATGGCTCCGCCGGCTCTTTTCACGAAAGAAGAAAAAACGAGTCCTGTTCGACCTAATCTCAAGCTCGAACGCCGCTTCCACCCCAACCCGGGGAATCTGATAAGGGGCGGCAAGTCCGGAGAGCGACGCTCCGGTCAGGAATTCTTGGGTCTCGGACGTGGCTTCGACAACGCTGACGAAGAGATCCTTGAATACACGCGTTGATTCGACGGTGTCGTTGGCTTCGCCCAAAGCCGCTTCCTGATGATGTCAATGCTCGATTGACGCTTCTACGTATGCCAGGTTCGCATCAGAGCGATCAACTCTCTCAATACGACGCCGATTTCACGCACCAACTTGGCGGGTTCCGCCGGTTCGGTTTTCGAGGGGATCCTGGCGAACCTTGTTTCGGTTCCCGCTGGAGCAAAACCGTCCGCGGAGCGGACCACCGCAAACTGCGGCCACTTCTTGATGGGATCGCCTTTTTTAGGCCAGAGGAGCAGATAATTCGTTTCCAGATCGCCTCGGCTTTTCGCCTGTAGGATCAGCGCAAGCTGCTCCGAGCCTTTGAAGTCATCCTCGAGTTCTTTCGAGAGAGCGTAGACGGCGTCGAGTATTCGCCGTCTTTCCTCGGCGGCGGTAATCACAAAAGCCGAGCGGCCGACCGACTCCTCGCCCAACCAATCGTGGACGAGCAGCACGACGTTCATTAGTACGTCACCGAGGTTCTTGATGACCTGGAGCCTTTCGTCCGCCGCGCCGGGAACTTGGACGAAGCCGTTCAGCGGGGGTTCTTCCGAGAAGTAGATGTCCGGCGTGAAAACCAGATCGTCTCCTGCGCCTTCGACGTGAAGGGCGGCCCGCTTTTTGCTGCCTGGGTCGGCAATAAGGACGAGATAGTTCTTAGGGTCCCCGATCAATGTCCGGCGGTACGCAAGAACAAGTGAGAGCTCCTCTGTTATCTTGACGCGTGCAGCCTTGCCTAACTTCTTGCCCTCGACTAACTTATCGAACTGCCGACGGACGCCCTCGAGGACATCCGACTTCTCGGCTCCCAAGACCAAAAAGACGGGGAGCGCAAGAGCCTCCCCGCCCGGAGGGGGCGGAGCGCTGGCCAGCTCGAAGGTCACGGTGCTTTCCCCGTATTGTTCTTTCTCCTCTTTTTTGCCGAAGAGGATCAGGTTGACTTTTTTCCCGCTTAGTTTCGAAAAGCCGACCTTCAACTCAGCCTTGAGGGTGGGGATGGAGAAATAAGCCGGAGGAATCCCTCGGGGCAGCCGCTCCACATAGTCCAACGACTGCTCGTTGAGCCGCTGTTGCGCCTCAATCAACGACAGCGAGACGTTCTGCAGGAAGCTGTTGAGCGCCGGCTCCCTTTCGTCGTCCTTTGTACCTTCCGCTCGCGGTTGCGCGGTGCTCGTCACGCCCCGCCCATCCCCATCAGCTAGTGCCGGCGTCTCGGCAACAACTTCGGCAGGCTCCAGGATCTCCACGTTTTTCCCGATTGCACTAACTATGTCAATCCGTTCCTTTCTCTTAAAGCCACTCTCGTTCAGCTTCTTGCGCTTGGCGATCTCGTTGCACCCTCGTTGAAGTTCAGCGGCACTGTCGCTGATCTCTCGAGCGGCCTTTCGAAAACGGCCTCCTTCCTTGACGTCGAATTTCCCGACGCTTATTCCCTTTCGAAGGCTACGGTAACTGTCAACTAAATCAGCGAAATTCTCGTCGATTCTCTTTTTGGCTCTCGTTAGGTTCTGCTTGGCCATAGCACACTACCAATGTCTATTGAATGTTCGACCACAACTAGCAAGTCGTGCTTGAGCGGGGCCGAAGCAATCCCTCTTGGCCGCACTCGAGCCGGTCAGCCCCGAACGCCTCACTCCAGGCCGACAGCCGTCAGACCACGGGCTAATCCGGAGTTTTCTTTCCTTCGCCGGCGTCGCCACCGCCGTGAGGCAGCCATCATCAAGCGCCACCGATGCCGCGGGCCTACCCGCCCTACGGTACCGGCTGGCTCCCCTGCGGGTTTTCGCCGTCATTCCCGACTTCGTTGTCACCGCCCTGGGCTTGCAGCAGCTTGTTTGCCGACTCTCCCAATGCCTCAATACCGGCGTTGGCGGGAAGCTTAACGCTGGCATCATTCCCTCCTCGTGCCAGCAGTGTCTGGAGCTGATTCGCATCAGCCGGTATGGCGTTCAACACGGTGCGGATCAGCGCTGCGGCTCGGTAGTCATAGCTGTTCCGTTTTGTGTAGGAAGCGTTGAGCGCTACCGCAAACACCCCTGCGTTGATGCCCACACTGGCGTCCACCGACAGCGATTTCGCGGAAGCCATCTGAAGATCGGCGCGCACCTCGACGACCGTTTCCGAAAACTGGTAGCGGGACGGCGCCACCGTTTCAAAAAGGGTCTTGTAGTCGTCGACCTTTAGCTTTTTGGATGCCTTGACGGTCTTGGCCACAATCCGCGAAAAAGCCGCTAGGCTGTCGATGTAGTTGCGGTCCAGTCGTGTTTGAGCGTCAGCGATACTCAAAGCAAGCTCGCTGATCAATCGGGGTAAGGTCTGAAGGCTGCCATAGAACTGGTCAATTTGTTCGCTCGCGCTTGCCATTTTCCCTTCCTTTCCGGGTCACTTGTTCTTTCCGTTCTTTTCGTCGGTCTGATCATCCGCCGGCTCCACCGGCACTCGCAGAACTTTGAACGAAATCGTCTGTTCCGCAAACTCCGAGTACTGATATTTCCGTGAATACCCCAAATTCAGAAGCCGTATGCCCACGCCAAACCCACGTGCGGACTCGCGGCTGAAGTGAAAGTGCGTTTCGATGGCCACCTCTCGCGCAACCATTTGCCGCGGCGTGAGTGCGTCCGCAAGATCCTGCAAACCATGCTCGGAGAGTGCTCGATGGATGGGGCGATAGGATTGAATACGATGAAGGAATTCCTCGTCCAATCGCGACTGCTGCACGATGACGGAAGCCGCCAACTGTTCGACGACATCAGCTGCCGAGGACAACGTGGGCGCGTTGACGGGCATCAGCGAGGGGAAATCCTCCGCCTGTTGGAGGGCCGATCCAAGTCTTACGGGATCTGAAGTGTAGCACAGGTTCGTTCTTCGGACAATAATAAGGAGAAAAAATGTTGGTGGCGAAAAACATTTGTTGCCGGCAGGGAAGAAATGTTGTTGGCATTTGATCCGGCGGGTGATAATAGCACGTGATCTGTCCGCCTAGGTTTGGGATTGCGTAACGCTGATAGCTGTGAAAAACGGTAAAAAGCAGCGCTTTGATTCCGCCGTAGAGCGGGCGATGAAAGTGCAAGGGGGATCTTGAGGCCCATGGCTGGGAAGCCATGGGCCTGACGGTGGCGGAAGCGCTGCGAAGAATACGGCGCGCCCGTCCTGGCGATGGACTTCGTTGCGAGCCTTCGAGCCACTCAGTTTCCTAACCGGGTCGCTCGTCGGCTATCATGTTTGCCGAAAAGGCAGGAAGGAATCCAGTAATGATCAAAGCACTGCTGCACTTCGAGGATGGGCTTCCCAGCGGCCGAATTTGGCTACGCAGCGTGGTCAAGAACGTCCAGCGGGGTTTGATGGACGCCGGGCGCCCCATGGAGGCGGACGGTAAGTTCGGAAGCGGTACGAGGAGGGCCGTCAAGACTTTTCAAAGTGCTCGCGGTCTGGAGGCAAGCGGAGCCGTCGATGGCGCGACATGGGTCGCCCTCACCGATCACCTACAAGCGGCCACGGGGGCTAGGGCGGCCCGGGAGGCGGAGTTACTGGAACGATTCGGCGGCGATCTGGATTGGGTCCACGAGCGAGAGGGTCACCGCGGAAGGCCCTACTGGCCAGGCGGGAATTCGGGCGTCACTCTCGATCCGGGAGTGGACCTGGGACATGCTTCCTCCGAGCTCATCGAGCAGTTCTACGGACGGTTCTTCAAGACATCCGAGATGCGCGCCTTGCGGACTGTCTTCGGAATCAGGGGAGAGGCCGCACGGAGCGGCCTGAGGGCGTCGCGGGTCATGCAAGGAATGCGGATCAGCTCGGATCAGGCTGTCGAGCTGATGCCCCACGTCGCCGGGCCGTACTGGGATCGCATCAGAAGCCGGTTCCCATCCCTGGTTCGCAAGGATACGCCTGCTTCCGTGCAGACGGTGTTGCTATCGCTGGCTTACAACCGCGGGCCGCTCAACCCTGGTCTGGATCCGCTCGGAGAGCCGCTGCGGGCGAAACAGTGGGACGAGGCTGCCCGCAAGATAGCCTCCATGCAGCAAAGCCATAAACTGGAAGGCATCCGAATCCGCCGCCGGTACGAAGCGGCGATCGTTAAAGCCGAGCTTGCATTCCTGAACTCGTAGTGCACCGGCTTAACGATACTTAGCTAAATTAATTAGGCTTGCCCAAGCCACCGGCTTGACCGAAGTCATCGGCGATCCGCTTCCTGCCGGCGAAACCATCCTGGATGTGATGCCAGTATTCGATCCGGGGTTCTCCTAGCTTCCAACACAGATAGACTTCTTCGTTTTCCAACAGGGCCGGAAAGTCAATCAGTCCCGTGTCGAGGTCCTTGACGAGCGCTCCCGATTCCTCGATATTGCGCGCCGCCCCTTGCAGTCGCTCGACGGCTTGGTGTCTTACGAGTTTACGCTTCGCCACCGAGGTAGGGTCGATCTCGACTCCGCCCAGCGCATTGATTCGGGCGCTCAGCGAGCGCAGCTCACGTTCGACCTCGACCGCCTCTTTTTTAGCTTCGATGGCCTGTTGAAGCCACTCACGAAGTCTCGGAATGAGGTCGTCGGCTTCCTGTAAAGTAAAGAATTTTCCCATCAGTGTTGACGCGGGGCCGGTCTTGACCGAGCGGTTCGTTGCGCTTGTACGGCGCGGCGTAAGGACGCGAACGGAAACCCAAGCGCGAATGAGCGAGAAGACGCCCGCCTTGCCTCCCTCCAGAACAAAGGGCCGGATGGAACGCGCTAGATGCCCATCACTTGCACCGAGATGGAACGGTTCCGCGGGCCGTCGAGTTCGGCCAGAATAATGCTTTGCCAGGTCCCAAGCAGTACTTTTGCATTGCGCACTTGAAGCGAGACGGCCTGGCCCAGAAACAGCCCCCGCAGGTGAGAAACGGCGTTCTTGCGCTCACAGTCGGAGTAGGCCGGGTCGTCGTGCCGCCACGAAGTATTGCGCCCTACGAATTGCTCGAGCAAGGTCCGAATGTCGTGCAGCAATGCATCCTGCCACTCGTTGACGAACAAACAGGCTGTGGTGTGCAGGGACTGCAGGTGAACCGTGCCGTTTCGGACGCCGCTTTTGCGCACGATCTCGTTGATCCGGTCGGTTGCATTGATCAGCTCAAACTTCTCGTTCGTAATCCAGTCGACGATGCGCACGAAAGTCTTGACACCCGGCACACCTGCCGGCTGCTGAGCTTTGACAGGATCGGTTTTTACGGCTTGGGGTTGTAAGCTTGCCTTGGCGCTCATGTTAGATTCAACCTCCCAGACTTGGGACTTCGGGGAAAGCCTTAGATATGGTTGTCGAAACGTGTCTGCCTGGCCGTCGGGCAGCGTGCTCTTAACCTGTACGCTCCGTTGACGCCAGCTGAATCGTATTATACCAGGGGTTGTGCGTCGCCAAATGAAAGGTACGGGCCTTCCGCATCGCAGTCTGACCTTCAACGGTAAAACTCGCCAGGCGGCACGCGGCAGTGGGCTAAGGACTCTGACGACGGCCGCCTGTCGGACGAGCGCATTGTTCGCTGCGAATTCGCCCCAAAGATCGCGTATGAAGCCGGCAGGATTGCCGGCCGCTACTCAAAACTATTGCGGCTCGTAAAATACAGTGACTTTGGAACACGGGCACAGCATGCTGTGCCCCTACAGTCTGAACACGGGCCCTGTCACCATAATTTGCGCAACTAGCCCGCTTTTCTCACCAGGTGGCGAGGCGAAGTGCGTGAGAGGCCCGTCAGTACAAGGCGCGCGCCGCTCAGCGCGCGGAGGCGTACTTGAACAGTACGTTGAGCACGGTGAGCAAGCGCAACGAAGTAGTGGCGGGCCTATCGTGTGCTTCGACCGTCAGCTGGTGAGAAATGCGGGCTAGGACCGCCAAGAGCGGCGGTCGTTACCGGTGCCGGCCAGCCCTTTCCATAAGTAGCCGGGGACGATCTTTACATATACATGCCGCCGTTCACGTTGAGAACGTGGCCGGTGATGTAACCCGCTTCTTCACTGGCCAGGAACCGGACCGCGTGCGCAACATCGCCCGCTTCTCCGATCCGGCGGAGGGGAACAGAGGACAGGATCTTCTCGCGCACTTTTTCACCCAGAGAGTCCGTCATGGCGGTCTGGATGAATCCGGGCGCCACGGCGTTGACGGTAATGCTGCGGGAGGCGATCTCTTGGGCGAGAGCCTTCGTCAATCCGATCAGTCCTGCCTTGGACGCCACGTAGTTGGCCTGACCGGGGTTGCCGGCTTGTCCGACCACCGACGAGATGTTGATGACGCGGCCCCAGCGTCCGCGCACCATCGTGGGCAGAACCGCCTGAATGCAGAGGAAACTTCCGGTGAGATTGGTCTCGATCACCTGGTGCCAGTTTTCAGACGACATGCGCAGGGCCAGCCCGTCCCGGGTCATGCCGGCGTTGTTCACCAGGATGTGAATGCCGCCTGAGATCTCGCGGGCTGTAGCAAAGGCCTGCTGAATCGACTCGGCCGATGCGATGTCGAGGGGCACGGCGTCAGCCCGCCCGCCTTGGGAGCGAATCTCTTCCACCAGCTCATTTAGCTTGTCTTGCTGTCTCGCGCCGACAACCACCCGAGCGCCCGCCTCGGCCAGCTCCAAGGCGCAAGCGCGGCCGATGCCTTGGCTGGCTCCGGTGACAAATGCAACCCGATCTTTCATGACGCGAGTGTCTCCAAAGACTTCAAGTCTTCCACGTTCGATCCTTGCAGCGAGCGGTCGATTCGCTTCAATAGACCAGTCAACACCCTCCCCGGCCCGACCTCAATGAAGTGCTTGACTCCCTGCGCGGTCAAGCAGCGCACGGACTCTTCCCACTGAACCGGGTTCGGCACCTGCTCGTTGAGACCCTCGCGGGCTTGTGCGCCGCTTCGAATCTCCCGCGCGGCGTAATTGTTGACCAGCGGGATTGTGAGGTCCTTGAACTCGACCTCATCGAGATCGCCCGCCAGCCGCTCCTGAGCCGGTTTCATCAGCGCGCAATGGAAAGGAGCGCTGACCGGGAGCAGGATCGCCCTACGCGCCCCTCGGGCCTTGGCCAACTCGACTGCCCGCGACACGGCGCCGGCGTGTCCGGCGATGACCACCTGCCCCGGTGCGTTGAAGTTAGCGGCGGAAACAACCTCACCGTTCGCCACCTCGGTGCAAATCGCGCCTATCTCTCCGCCCGGCAGTCCGAGGAGAGCGGCCATGGCCCCGACTCCAAAGGGCACGGCTTCCTGCATATAGCGGCCCCGCTTGCGGACCAGACGCACCGCATCCTCGAACCGCAAGGACCCGGCGGCCACCAGCGCCGAGTACTCGCCGAGGCTGTGCCCGGCCACGCAGTCGGCTTCGATTCCCCGCTCACCGAGCACCGCCAGCGTGGCGAGCGAACAGGTCAGCAAAGCCGGCTGGGTGTTCTCGGTGAGCTTGAGGTCTTCCTCCGGGCCCTCGAAGCAGAGTTTCGAGATGGGGAAGTCCAACGCTGAGTCGGCCTGCTCGAAGACTTGACGGGCGGCGGGAAAGTGCTCGGCCAACTCGCGCCCCATTCCAGGGACCTGGGATCCCTGGCCCGGAAAAACGAACGCGGTCTTGGACATGAAGTCTCACCCTATCTCGCTACAGGCCGAGAAGCAAGCTCAGGTTGGCTGCGTCGGCTCGTCTTTGCTTAGGCTCTGATACCGCGCATGTTAGAATCCGAACAGCGAACACCGTGAGCGTCGTTGCCAAAAAACTGGCCTGGAACGACATCAAAGACTTGCCGGAAAGCCACGGCCGTACCGAGATCGTCGATGGGGAACTGGTGATGTCGCCTACTCCGGGCCTCTCTCACCAACGAATCTGCTCTTTACTGGGTGCGCACATCGCCCCGTTCGTAGAAGAGCACAACCTGGGAGAGTTTTTTGACCGCCCTGTCCATGTCATCCTAGCCGAGCACGTCCACTACGAGCCCGACCTGTGCTTCATCCGCCGCGAGCGAAGCCATATCCTGCGCGAGGTTTTCATCGAAGGCCCCCCGGACCTGGTCATCGAGGTCATCTCGGAATCGAACCGCACCCACGATACGGTGGTCAAGTTCAGTCATTACGCGCAGTATGGAGTGGAAGAATACTGGCTCGTGGACCCACGCGAGGAAGTCATTACCACGTGGTCGTTGGAGGGAGGCGAGTACTCTTTGCTCGGCAGGTTCGGCCGCGGACAGGAAGTGGAAACACGAGTCTTGGCCGGCTTGCGACTGGACGCCGAAGACATCCTGGGTCCCTCCGAACAGTGATCCGCCACCCTACACTGCGCCGCGTCCCATTCCCAACGGCGGAACATCAAACTCGCAAACCGTCCCCGTCCGCCTCCGGGCCGCCGAAAAACTCCGCTCCTGCCGCTTGATCTCGGGGGCCATAGATTGTACCTTGTAGCCATGGCATCGCGAAGTTTGAATAAAGTTATGTTGATCGGCAACCTTGGTAAGGATGCCGAGACGAAACACACGGCCGGCGGCGTCGCCCGCACCTACTTCACTCTGGCCACCTCAAGACGCTGGAAAGACCAGCAGACAGGCGAGTGGCGAGAAGAGACCGATTGGCACGACGTGATCCTCTGGAGATCGGAGAACGTCGCGGCTTATTTGCAAAAAGGAAAGCAGGTCTTCGTGGAAGGCCGGCTGCAAACCCGGAGCTGGGAGGACCAGAGCGGAAACCGCCGCTATCGAACCGAAGTAGTCGCCGACAACTTGATCCTGCTGCGGGGAGGCCCGGCGGACGCCGACGGCCCCTCCGCCGTGGCCGGAGGCCCGGCGGACGCCGACGCCCCCTCCGCCGTGGCCGGAGGCCAGTCGGCGTCAGCGAGTGGCGCAACGGCATCCGGCGCGGCATCCGGTGGTGACGCCGATCAGGGCATCACCGATGACGATGTCCCGTTCTAGCCGGCGGCGGTAGGCCGACCTGACAGTAGTGGCGTGTGTCTTGTCCTGATACCAGCTTGCCTGCCTCGCTGCTAAGATGACTTTAGGTTAAGTGCATCATTTCGCAAATACGGTTACGAAAGGTGGCCGACTGCGGGCGCGATGAATCGCGCCCCGACTGATGGGCTTGCGCATCTCGCGTTCAAAGGTAGAGGCGCAATTTATTGCGCCCGAGCTGATGAGCCGCAACACCTCGACAAGTTGATTGATACGTAGCTGTATTTGCGAAATACTGCAAGCAGGGACAGGCGCTCCGGCTGTGCGGGGAGTCTCTGTGAGGGGGCAGAGGCCTTATCGCGACTCAGCGGATTTGACGAGCGGCCGGCGCGTTCCATAACAGGTCAGAGCGTCACAAGGGCTCACCGTGGGAATCTGGGTCAAGCGCGGACTGGCGATTCTCATCGCCGGCGGGATCGTCTTTCTCGTCGCGACGCGCGTCTTTGAAGCCCGCGAGGACGCTGCCCGCGCCAAGTCGCGCCAGCAGGCCTGGGGCGGAGGCCGCGTGGTCAATGTCGACCTCGCGCAAGCCTGGACGGGCGTCGTTAGCGACGTACTCCTGCTGACCGGCGCTCTCAAACCCAAAGAACAAGTCGACGTCACGTCGAAAGCCACGGGGCGGGTCGAGAGCATCCGCTTTCGAGTCGGCGACCGGATCGGCGCCGGGGACTTGGTCGCCGAACTCGAGGACGACGAGCTGCGGCAGCAGGTTCACCGGGCCGAGGCGGCCATCGCCGTGGCTCGCGCATCCTACCGGCAGCGCCGAGCCGAGCACGATAACGCCCGAGCTGAGCTGGAGCGCGCCGAAAGCCTTTCCCAAGATGGACTCATTTCTTCCCAAGACTACGAGGCGCAAAAGACCAGCCTGGCCGTCGTCAATGCCCAGGTGGAGTTGGCCGCGGCCCAGCAAAAGCAAGCCGAGGCCGAGCTGAGCGAGTTGAAAATTCGCCTGGCGCAAACGAAAATCTACTCTCCCATGAGAGGGATCGCCGCCACGCGCTATGTAGATGTCGGGGCGCTGGTGAGTCCGACAACCCCGATCATCCGGATCGTAAATCTCTCGACGATGGTCACCCTTGGGAACGTTCCCGAGCGGAACATCGGCAGGTTGCGCGTGGGAAACCCGACCACGGTGCGAGTTGACGCAATGCCTGAACAGCCGTTTACAGGCCGCGTGGCGCGTATCGCCCCGGTTCTCGACGCCGCCACCCGCAGCGCCTTGATTGAAATCGACATCCCCAACCCGAAGGGCGAGCTCAAGGCCGAAATGTTCGCCCGCATCGAATTGGATCTTGGCGCGACCCGTCAAGCCACATTGATTCCCCGCGACAGCTTGGTCTACCGCGGTCAGCAAGCGGGCGTCTATGTTGTGGAAGGCTCTCGCCCGGTGTTCCGGTCCATCGAGACCGGCATGACGCGGCAGGAAACGGTCGAAGTACTCTCCAACCTCGATCCGGGGACGGCCATCGTGGGCCGGGGCGCCACCATGATCCGCGACGGAGACCGCATCGCCGCTCCCGAGACGCAGGAAGAAGCCGGTGGCCGTCCGGGGGCGGGCGGTGCAGAAAGTGCCGGGCGCCGGGATCGAGCCGGCCGTCCATCGGACCAGGGCCGATCGGCCCGCGGACAGCAAGGCGCCTCCAGCAAAACTCAATAGGATATGGCTATGAATCTGGCGGAGTTTTCCATTCGGCGGCCAGTGACGATTCTGATGGTCTGCCTGGTCGCCATCCTTTTGGGGACCATCGCGTTCGTTCAAATCCCCGTGGATTTGATGCCCGAAATCGAATACCCCATCATCAGCGTCAACACCAGCTATGAGGGCGTTGCGCCGGAGGAAATGGAAACTTTGATCGCCCGTCCGCTGGAGCAGGCACTCAGCTCCGCGCCCAACGCCGAGGAAATCACCTCCTCCTCTTCGGAAGGCCGAGCCAGCGTACGGGTGAGGTTTGTCTACGGAACTGACTTGGATGTCGCCGCCGCCGACCTGCGCGCGCGCATCGACGCCCGCCGGACAAGCCTGCCCGACGACGCGGATCCGCCCACGCTGTTCAAGTTCGACGTCTCGCAGTTCCCCATTATGTTTATTACGGTTGCCGCGGAGGATATGGACTCCAAGCAACTGCGTCACTTCGTCGAAAAAAGCGTCCAGTATCGAATGGAACGGCTCCCCGGTGTCGCGCAGGCCCGTGTCAGCGGCGGTTTGCGGCGCGAGATCCACGTCGACCTGGATCTCGACAAGTTGCGCGCCTTGGACTTATCCGTGGCCCAAGTCGTCCAGACGCTGCGGAGAGAAAACCTCAATCGTCCGGTGGGGCCGGTCCGCGAAGGCCGCTACGAGGTGTTATTGCGCACGGCGGGTGAGTTCAAGCGCGTCGAGGACATTCTCAATGTGGGCGTCACGACTCGCAACGGAGTGCCGGTCTACATGCGCGACATCGCCTTGGTGGAAGACTCCCACGAAGAGGTCCGCTACATCGTCCGGGTGAACGACGTGCCGGCTGTGCGCATGTTTATCTACAAGCAGTCGGGCGCCAACACCGTCAAGGTGTCCGACGCGGTGTGGGAGGAAGCGGGCAGGATCCACCGCGATCATCAAAACGTCAACCTGGCGGCGACGTGGGATTCCGCGGATTTCATACGCGCTTCCATCAACAATGTGCGGGACGCTGTCTTAATTGGAGCCGGCCTGGCGGTCTTCGTTCTGTTGTTCTTCCTGCGCAGCATTTCGAGCACGTTGATTATCGGCGTGGCCATCCCGATTTCGGTGATCGCCACGTTTGCGCTGATGTACTTCAACGGCTTCACGCTGAACACGGTTTCCTTCGGCGGACTGGCGCTCGGTGTCGGCATGCTCGTCGACAACGCCATCGTGATACTGGAAAACATCTTCCGCCACCGCGAGCGAGGCAAACAGATCGAAGAGGCAGCCGTGGTCGGCAGTCGCGAGGTGGCCATGGCCGTCACCGCCTCGACGCTGACGACGATTGCCGTCTTCGTCCCGGTGCTCTTTATGGCGGGTGTTTCGGCGCAAACGTTCCAACAGCTTGCCTGGGTGGTCGCTTTTTCCCTGTTTTGCTCGCTGACCGTCGCGCTGACCCTGGTGCCGATGCTGTGTTCGCGTTATCTGCGGGTTCGTCAGGCGGGCGGGGCTTCCCAGGGTACGTTGGCGCGGCGGGTGGCGGAGGCCCACGAGCGGATGTCCGACCGCTATGGAGAAGTTATTTCCTGGGCTGTCGACCATCGCAAGACGGTGGTTTTGACGGCGGTGGGGCTGCTCGTAGGCGCCTTTTATTTGTCCGGGTTCGTTGGTGTCGAGCTCCAGCCGGAGGTCGATGAAGGGCAGATTCGCGTGAACGTCGAACTGGAGCCAGGCACGCGGGTAGAGGTCACCGACGGCATCATGCGGCGGTTGGGCCGAATGGTCCGCGAAAAGGTTCCCGAAGCCGGCTACGTCATGGTCGAGGCAGGCAGCAACAGCACGTGGCGCGCCGAAGGCACCAATCGAGGACAGTTGCGCATCGACTTGGTCGAGCAAAAGTTCCGCGAGCGCTCGGCAGCCGAGATTGCACGGACGCTGCGTCCGATGATGCAAATCGAGCCCGGCATGATCGTTCGAACTCGTGTCAGCAGCGGTCTGTTCCGGCGCGGCATGGGTGAGGGCGACCGGCTTTCGGTGGAAGTCCGAGGGCACGAGATCGAAGTGGCTCAGAAGCTTGCTGAGCGGGTGCAAGAGGCGATGGCGTCCATCGCGGGCGTGACCAGCGCCCAGGTAAGCCGCCGTCCGGGCATGCCAGAAATGCTGATTTCGGTTGACCGCGCGAAGGCTACCAGTATGGGCTTGTCGGTATCCGAAATCGCCGACACGCTGGAGACGGCGATTGGCGGAACGCGAGCGTCGCTCTACCGCGAGGAGGGCGACGAATACGACATCGTGGTTCGCCTGCGGGAAGAGGACCGTCTGAAGATCGGACAAGTCGGTCAGGTGCCGATCACTCTCCCCGACGGGCGGTCGATTCCCGCCGAAAGCATCGTCCACATGCGGCGTCAAGAGGGACCGGTCGAGATCACTCGTTCGGACCAGCAGCGCATTGTGACCGTCGATGGGACCATCGCCGACCGTGACCTGGGCAGCATCGTGGGCGACCTCCGGGCTGCCCTCTCCCAAATCGAAATTCCAACAGGATACGAGCTCAAGTTCGGCGGCGAGTACGAAGAGCAGCAGGAAGCCTTCTTGCAAATGTTCTTCGCCGCCATCCTGGCTCTGGTGTTGGTTTATATGGTGATGGCGGCGCAGTTCGAGTCTCTCCGCGACCCGTTCATTATCTTGTTCTCGATTCCGCTGGCCTTCGTAGGGGTTGTTTTGGTTCTGTTTCTGACTGCAACGACTTTCAACATTCAGGGATTCCTGGGGGTCATTGTTTTGGTCGGCATTGTAGTGAACAACGCCATCGTCCTGGTGGACTATACCAACAGACTGCGTCGCGAGGAGCATTTCTCGGTTCGGGAAGCGGTCGTCACCGCCGGCAGCCGCCGGCTGAGGCCGATCTTGATGACGACGATCACGACGGTGCTCGGGCTGACTCCCATGGCCCTGGGTATCGGCGAGGGCGGAGAGCTACAAGCGCCGCTGGCCCGCGTGGTTATCGGGGGTCTTTGCACCTCTACGCTGATTACTTTGGTGTTCATTCCGGTCGTTTACATGACCCTCGAAGAGCGCGCCGAGCGGGCCCGAGCACGCCGGCCGGTGCTTGCCCAGCCCGTCGAGTCCGCCGGGGATTAGCTGCGGCTGCGCACCCTCTAACCTAGCTCGCTTTTCTCACGACAAACAGTAGGGGCAATACCGTTTCCTTAAGCTGTGACGGGACCGACGAATTTCCCCCGCATGACGCCGTTCGTCATGTGTGGGCGCGACATGTCGCGCTGAGCAGACCGGGACATAGGTAACACTTTAGTCCGGGCACATAGGTAACACATTATGCTGGGTTGATGAGGTGGGAACCAACGCTAAATCACTCTATGTCAAGCAATTGTGGATAGAAAAGAGGGCCGAAAGCACGAGCAGCCATCGCTCTGCTATTAGGAAGAAAAAAAAGAAGTTCGTCCCAGATTCTGTCAAGGTCTCGCGACAGCGAGCCGACTGGGAAACCTTGACAGATTCTGCGGCGAACTTTCGACCCTCTATTAGCAGGGCGATGGCCAATGTGTTACCTATGTGCCCGGACTAAAGTGTTACCCATGTCCCCGGTTTGTACCACCTTCGGCTCCACCCTAGGCCATAGTCCTGCCGCCGCTTCGCGGCTCCCTAGCCCTCGATTTCTTCACGGACCCTCCGTTACCGATTGAAAAACGTCGCCAACCCCTACCGGCAATTTTCCACCAGCATGATGTCGTTGTGTAATCATCAAGCCTAGAAAACAGAATCGATTCCCCGTCGGGGGGGACGGTTAGGCCCGAGGTCGGCCGTTCCACGCCAGCAAGCACGACCCTAGTTTCCTCCGTGGCAAAATCGAAAAATCCGATGGAATGAAGACTGTCCGGGCCACGGTCCGCGATGAAGTAGATCTCCTCCTCCACGAGGGCAAAAGCCCTACCGCCAACTCCTGAAACAACCAAACTCTCCTCGCCCCTCTCCAGCAGCACTTCCAGATGGAACCATTTGGAACGCCGGACGAAAATAGCAAAGGAACTCGCCGTCGAGAGATTCCCGCCCATTCCCGCGCGGGCCCGCGGCAACAACCGAACAGAGCCGTGCCCGTCAGGGCGCGGGCCCCTCGACGCGAGAACCGCACAGATTCGCTCCGCCCGAGCGCGGGCCCGCGGGCTAACGCCGGCCCCTCGAGGTTGGCTTTTCGAGGCGGCCTGGGGGTGGCGAGGGAGAGGGGGGAAAGGGTTAGCCGGCGGCGTAGAGGACGGCGGTAGGAAAGCGAGCAACGGAGTTTCCGCGGCTTCCGGTGTCGCTGGGTGGTGGAGGGGAAGCCGCGGAAGCGTGGCAAGCCCCCTCCCCGGCTCGGCCCGCGGTTGTGGCATCAGATCCTGCGTCGAGGGGCGGGGTTTCGAGCGCTTGGCCCGCCACTTGGGCGGCGGCGGCGCGTCGGGAAAGCCGGCCGGTCCGTAGGCCTGCCGCGCTGCCGGCAGCAAACCAGCATAGGCGGCGACGAGCAACCGCGGCGCGGCCTCGACCGAGCGCGGATGCCTGAGCCGCGCCTGGCCCAGGCCTGGCAACGTCTTCTGGTCACGGAAGTCGACCTCGCTGTCCCAGCGCCAGACGTCATGCTGGACGATCGGTTGCGGGGACAGCGCGGTGTCGGTGGCGATCAGATAGGCCGGGCGGCGATACAACAGCCGCGAGCCCTTGCGGGGCCGATAGCCAAGCGGCGCGATCACCACCAAGCGCAAGTTGGTGTGGCCGCCGGCCGGACGCCAACGCAGGGGCGCCAGGGTTTTGATGCGCAAGGCGTGCCGCCGCCCGGCCGCCTAGGCGGTGAGCGTCCGCCAGGGGACGCCGTCGTCTTGCCGCCACTCGTCGGGCGTCGGCGCCCGCCGGCCATAACAACGGCGCCGGCCGGTAGCGGCGCCCCTGGACGGCGGCAAGCGGTACAACTTGGCGTCCTGGCGGAGGCGGCCGATCAAGACCGTTCTGGGCGGCAGATTCTTCCACACCACGCGGTTGGTGAAACGACCGTCGACCAGCACCTCGAGCCGTCTGGCGGCGGCGTGTTCTTGGTCGAGGTTCTGCCGCGGCGCGTGCAAGCGGGCTGCTCCGCGACGGGCCAGCGAAGCTCTCCCCGACGCCTCCCGATACTGTTGGCGCTCTTCCTCGGAAGCGTTTTGGCGGGGTTTCGGCGGCGTCGGCGCGTGTTGGAAATCGATGGGGATCAGCCGCGCCGGGCCGGGTCTCTCGCCGGCGGGCAGCGCGGCTGCGATCTCGACGACCCGCTGGGCGCGGATGAGGTTGGTCTGCAACGGGGGACCCAGCGGATCGCGTCGCCAGGCGACGCCGGGGGTTTTGGTTCCCCTCTTGGGCAGCAGCGAATCATCGAGCGCCACCACCAGCGGCTCCCCGGGCCGCAGTTGGGCCACAACGCCGCGGCGCACGGCGGCGAACAGCGCCTCGCTATCCAGCCGCGACTGCGAGAAGACCCGATAGAGGGCCGACCAGTCCTGGAAGCTCCCCCCGGCGGTGCGCGGCGGCCCGCTGATGGTAGGGCGGCCGAGACAGACCAAGCTGCTCAGCATCAAGGTTTGGATCTTGTCTTGGACACGGCGCTGGCCGCTCCCTGGGAGCGCTTCGCCGACCAGGGCTTGGAAGCTGTCGAGGAGCCGCGCTGGAGAGTCTTTTTTTTTAACGCCGAGGGCGGCGGGTGGGGGCGGTTCAACACGAGTTGGGAGCGATCTTCGACGAGCCATTCCACGGTCTCGCCGCGGGAGAACTGCATCGCCTGAGCGAGGGCGGAGGGGAAGTTGACGTACCACTGCTGGCTGGCTTTGCGGCGGATGAGCTGGACTTTGGTGGGGTAACCCATGGGGCCTCCTTATTCTAGTTATATAACTAGATACAAGAATACACAAAAATATTTCCCAACGCAAGGGTTTTTTCGCCCCTGGCCCACTCCAGCTTCGTCTTTGTGGGAATCTATCTTGTCAAACGCCAAACTCGAGGGGTGCGACATGTCGCACCCAGGGGCCGCCTGTTGCACCTTCTGTGGCCCTACAACCTTTGCATCCGGCTCGGAATCCCAGAGAGCGATTCGAGCCTCCGTGGTGAGAAAAGCGGGCTAAGAAGATAAAGCCGCGTGAACGCGGCTTGAACCCCGGTTGCCAAATCGCAGAGGCGGCCTTCGCCTCGACAGCGGTGCGCTTGGCCGGAGTGCTCGGTTCGGTTTAGACTACGGTTAGCGCAATAAGCACCCGCCCGTATCCCGGTCAACTCATTCTCATGAGTATCTTTGACGACGAGCCGTTCTATCGCATCGGCAAACTGCCGCCATACGTTTTTGCCGTCATCAACGAAATGAGGGCCAAGGCTCGCGCCGCTCAACTCGACGTCATCGACCTAGGGATGGGCAACCCCGACGGCGCCACTCCTCACGTTGTCGTCCAGAAGATGGCCGAGGCGGCTCGGCTGAAGCGCAACCACCGTTATTCGCTTTCGCGCGGCATCCCGCGGCTCCGCGAGGCGATCGCCAAACGCTACAAGGCCAACTACGGCGTGGATCTCGATGCGGAGACCGAGACGATCGTTACGATGGGCGCCAAAGACGCGCTGGCGCACCTCTCCTTTGCCGCACTCGGACCCGGCGATCCCGTCGTCGTTCCGGACCCGTCTTACCCCATCCACCAGTGGGGCGTGGTGATGGCCGAGGGTCAAAAGTGCGCCTTGCCCATGCCCGCCGCCGACGAGTTCCTCAACCGTCTCGAGGATATCTATCGCAACTCGCCGCGGCCGCCCAAAATGGTTCTCGTGTCGTTTCCGCACAACCCGACAACGATCTGTGTCGAGCGGCCCTTCTTTGAACAGCTCATCGCCTGGGCTCACCGGCACGGGACCATGATCGTCCACGATTTCGCCTACGCCGATCTTTGCTTCGACGGCTACCGCGCCCCGAGCATTTTGCAGGTCCCCGGCGCGAAAGAAGTCGCTGTCGAAATCTTCTCCATGTCGAAGAGCTACAACATGGCCGGCTGGCGAGTCGGCTTTTGTCTCGGGAATCGAAAGATGATCGGCGCGCTGGGGCGCATCAAAAGCTATCTCGACTACGGCGTTTTTCAGCCCCTTCAGATCGCCGCTATCATTGCCCTCCGGGAGTGCGAAGAAGAAACCAAAAAAATCTGCGCAGTCTATCAGCAGCGCCGAGACGTATTGGTGGCCGGTCTGCACCGCGCCGGCTGGATGGTCGAGGCGCCCAAGGCGACTATGTTCTTATGGGCAAAGATCCCCGAGAAGTTCCAATGGGCCGGCTCCCTCGAGTTTTCCAAAATGATGCTGCAAAAAGCTCTCGTAGCCGTCTCCCCCGGAATCGGCTTTGGCCCCCAGGGAGAGGGCCACGTCCGCTTCGCTATGGTCGAAAACGAACACCGCACCCGCCAAGCGACCCGGGGGATCAAGAAGCTGCTGAAGGATTGACCCGCCGGGTGCGGCGGTAGCCGGCCGCTTGTGACAGCCACGATTTCTTGCCGAACCTCTCCTACCACGGGCCGAGGGGGCCTACGTTAACCCGAATACTCGTCACTTAAGCTTTGACGAAACCAACGAACCTTTCCCCGCATTGCGCCGTCTGCCATGTACGGGCGCGACATGTCGCGCCCTGGAGACGGCCTGTTGCCACCTTCCGTGTCCCGACAACCTTTGCGCCCAGCTCGGAATCCAGGGAGCGATTCGAGTATCCGTGGTCGCTGAGTACGGTATTTAGCAATTACGGTTACGAAAGGTGGACGACCGCGGACGCGATGAATCGCGCCCCTACTGATAGGCTTGAGCATCTCGCGTTTAAACGTCAGGGCACAATTCATTGCGCCCGCGGTTGATGAGCCGCGCACAACTCGACAAGCTGATTAATACGTAACCGTATTTGTGAATGGAGTACTAAATAGCGAGTAGTAACGTTAGCCCGCATTTCTCAGTGCGTCTTTTCGGCGCGGACACCCTGTGGGAGGAAGGAGCCCACCTATGTAGTTGTCGGTAAGCATGGAAGCTGACGAGCAGCGTGGCCGGGTAACTGGCCTCGAACGCCATTCTGAAGCACTACGAGTTGGTGGTGCCGTCGGATCTTGCGGCGCGTGGGTAAGGCCGCCGGGTCCAACCGCCGGATAGGGAAAACCCTACCTCCGGTGGTGTGGGAGGGTGCCGGGGCGCAATCCCCGTCACCCGACCCGATCACCCCTGGCGACCGTAGGGTTCAAAGATAGGCGGGCACAGCATGCTGTGCCCCTACAGATCCGTTGGATGCTTGAAGATGTAGCGGCATGTGGCTGGGGTCTCCGGCCGGCCTGCGGCCCGTTGGGTCGACCTTGAGGCGACCCTGGAGCCGCGGGCGTTAGTCCGCAGCCCACGAGCCATTCCGGCTAACCGCCCCGGGATGTCAGCCGGCTATCTGCCCTGGCTTAGCCGGCGGAAGTATTCGGCCACGGCTTCGCGATATTGCTCGGGGACGGGTTCGGCGCCGATGACTCGCACCTGGAAGTTGCCTTTTTCCTGCTCAACTTGGCGTCTGACTTCGAGTTCGAGTTGCTCGAGCAAAGCGAGCACTTTGCGGTGCTCTTTTTCGAGCAACTGGGGGTTGCCGGGGAACCGAGATTGGGAAAGGCCGGCGACGAAACGGCGCAGTTCCGCGAGCTCCTGTTCGTCGATACCCTTTCTTCGAAGTTGCTGCGTCAGGCCGGGTATTTCCCGAACGGCTTGTCGTAGGGCGCGCTGGACGTCGGCGAGCGTGCCCGCGTCCCAGGCGCGAACGCCGCCTTGGGGCCTGCGGCCGCCGAAGTTGCTGGCGCTGCCGCGCCACTGCATGGGGCCGCCTTCCCGCCGGCCCTGGGTGAATGCCTGCGCTTCGCGCGTGCCGGGGCTGAATCGTTCCCCCTCACCCGGTCTCAGGCCCTGCTGTTGCCCGTTACCTTGCGCGGCGCCTTGACCTCTCTGCCGGCCGGACTGTCCCTCGCCTTGCTGCGATCTGCTGTTGCCCGTTACCTTGCGCCTGACCTCTCTGCCGGCCGGACTGTCCCTCGCCTTGCTGCGATCCTTGCTGTCGACCCTGGCCCGGTTGTTGGCCTTCCGCCCTCTGCACGCCCCGCGGATCTTGGCCTCGCTGGTTACCTTGCACGCCCCGCGGATCTTGGCCCGCTGGTTACCTTTCTCCGCCGTTTTGACGTCCGAGGCCGGCCGCTTCCTCGAGCTGTCGGCGCAGTTCCTCGAGTTGGGCCAAATGGCGTTCCAGACCTTGCTCGCCGCCATGTCCTTCGGCTGCCGCCAAACGCTCGGCTTCGCCAATCTGCTGCTGCAAATTTTCCAAAGCTCGGGTGACGCCTCCTTCACTTTGTGCGATGTGGACAGCGTAACCTTGACGAATATACGCAGCCGCTTTTCCCAGCTGAGTCCCGACTTCCGACTGTTGGAGGTCGCCGAGAGCTTCACGAAGTTTTCGGGAGGCCTCGCCATCCTCCATCCGGCGGGCCGTCTGCTGGATCTCTCTCTCCAGTGCTTCGACTTCCCCTTGCATCTCCGTCTTGCGTTTAGCGAGTTTGAGTTCTTCACTTGGCGGCATGCCGCTCGGGATTCTACCCCGCACGGCGCCTCCGCTTTTCCGAACTTCTTGCAAGGCATCCTGCAAGGCTTGGTTCAATCTTGCCGCAATCTCCTTCTGTTGTTGCGTCAATTGAGCGGCGCGCTTGGCGATGTCGGAAATAGCGTCGCCGGCCTGCTGCCGGCGTCGATCGGCAAGCTTTCTGAGGGCCTCTTCGAGTTCGTCGAGGGCGCGACGGGCGTAGACTTGGCTCTGTTGCCGGCCGAGGGGGCTGTTCTGCTGTCCGCTCGCCGACTGGCTGGCCTGCATATCTTGGGCGGCCTGTTGAAGGTTACGAATGGCACTTTCCAATCGTGGGCTGCCGGCGCCTCCCGAGCCTTGCCGCGAACTCTGCTGTTGCCCCGACTGCTGCCCCGATTGCTGCTGCGACTGGCTCTGTGACTGCTGCCCTGAGTTGCGCTGCGCGGCCTGTTGCCGCTGCTGCAATTCTTCGAGCCGGCGACGCAGTTCTTCGGCTTCCCGCCGCAGCATCTCTTGCTGCCAGCGCTGGGAAAAGGTTGGGGCTTGGGACGCGCGTTGTCGCTCGGCCAACTTTTCCTGCCGCTTGGCCAGTTCGCGGAGCTTTTCGAGCGCCTCATCGATTTCCCGCTCCAACTGCTGAGCAGACCCGCCGCCCGTTTCGTACTGGTTTTTCTCGAGGTCCATCTCCAGCTCGAACATGTCGGCCAGGTCGCGTCCGCCTTGACCTCCGGCCCCGCCTCGGCCAAAGGAGATCTCGATCCGGCGAAAGATGGTTTCAGCGCGGCGCAGATGCCGGAAGGCCTTCTGCTGGGGAGAAATCGACTCCTTGAGCTCTTGCTCTTTCAGCAGCAGGCCGGCCGGACCCATGTACTCGGCCGCTTTCTCGATGTTTTCGACGAACGCCTCAAAATCTTTGTCCGTTGCGGCCAGTTGTCTAGCCTTAACTCGCCGCGCCAAGGTTTGAGCCTGGTCGCGCAACTTGAGCTGGATTTCCGACAACAACAGGGTGTTTTCTCGGATCTCGGCTCTCGATTGCTCGTCGGGATTGTCCGATTCCTGAATCAAGTTCCAGGTAGCCGTCAGGGTTTCCTTCTGGCGGCGCGAGATTTCGGTTTGTTCGCCGCCGCCCATCATCCCCCTTCCGGAAGCCTGGCGCTGGAAGAATTGGAGATCGAACGGCCTCACCTCGATAAAGTACATGTCCGTCTGCACGGCGGTCTTGGCGTCCCGGGCGACAGCGTAGTAGGAGACTAGGTCGCCCGGCTGCAAATCGGCGACAGGGCTCAGCCGCTCGTCGCCGGCGGCTTCGTCTTCGCCGTAGTCCGAGCCCATCTCTTCCAGGTAGAAGGTGTAGGGGGCCTTCGATTCCGCTCTTCCACGAAGGTCGAGCAGCGGTTCTTTCCGGACTTCACCGCCGTTGACCGAGTAGTAGAGATCGAACGACCGTAGGCCAAAGTCGTCTCGCGCTTGGAATTCCGTGACCACCTCTTCGATGCTGGTGGCCTTCGAGTCGCGGCCCGGCCGCAGAAACTTTACAACAGGCTTTTCGTCGGGGACGACGGAGATAAAGAAGTCTTGCGTCAGGCGGACGATTTCTCCCCGGTACATGGCCGCCACGAAGTACTCTCCCTGTTTCCCCACTTTGAGACGCCCGGTGGTGCGCAGGCCGTCGGGCTCCAGTCGTATGGATTCCTCTCCGTTGACGCGCAGGATGCCTTCGGCCAGCGGTTTGTCCGTCTCGATTTCCACCTCGACTTCCGTGCCGGCTACAGCTCGCATGTCGCCGCCCGGGTCCTCGATCAGGGGTTTCATCCCCGTCCAGCCAGGGTAGTGATAGGTCAGTTTGATGTGCTCGACGTGAGGCATTTGGACGACGTTGACCTCAAACTCTTCGCTGCGGATTCCACCCGCCGTGACGTAGTAGCGAAGCGGTTCCCGTATGCCGGCGAAGACAAACTCGAATCCACTACCCTCGAGTTGCCGCTGCATGGAAGCTTGCTCCCAGTCAACGCTGCTCGAAAACTTGGCGAACAACTGCATTCCGGGGGGCTCGAAACCGACCGTATCCGCGGCTACGAGCAGGTCGGCGCCTTGGCGGATCGTGGTATCGCCCGGTTCGACGACGATTTGGTAAAGCGGCGACGCACCCGGTTCCAACCAGCCTGCCCACAGTTCGGACGTGCCGTAGCCCCAGTAGCCGGGGCCGGAGTGGCCGAGCCAAAACAGGAAGGCAAACGCGCCGACGGCGACCCCCAGGTAGGCGAAGACCCGCCCAATGCCGGCAACATACCGGGTCGGCGCTGTCTCGGCGACCCGCCAGGCGTCTTCGGCAAGTAAATCGATCAGGGGGTTCGGCTGCTCGCCCTTGCTGTCGGAAGTCTGATCTACCAGCGTTTCGACTCGACCATCGAAAGCAGGGACCGATTTCTCAATTTCAGCCGCCGTCCGGCTGCGGTCCAAGCGCAGAAGGGGCCGAATGAGAACCCAGACCAGGACCGCGATCAGAGCGCCGACCAGGATCATACGGGAACCTGCAACGCTCGAATTCGAGAAGGCGAACCGGTTGGCGACGTAGACGCAGGCCACGGTGAGGAGCAGCGCCGTTGCCACCGTAGCGCCTAATCCCCTCGAGGCCAGCGCCAATCTCAAGCGGCGTTGAACGCCGGAAACGTAATCTTGAATGCTCTGGAACGGGCCGGGAGTGGGGGAGTTGAGCACTAGACTTCCACCTCGCGTCGGACCTTCAAATGCCAAGTCCCTACGACTGATTCTAGCAGCGTCACGATCAACAACAGTGCCAGCAGCCAGCGCCAAATCTCTATGGGCGGGACCTGAGCGACTGCGTCCGAACCGGTCCCGGCTATCGAATCCGCCCGTTCTCGTCCTGTGGCCTGCCAGAGGGCCATGAGGTCAGCGTCGATCGGCCGCAGGTTCGACTCCCGCGGGTCCGGGTTAACGGCCACCAGCTCCATCCGGCCCGGTCTGCGTACCTCGTAGAAACCGACGTCGGTGAGCTGAAAATCTTGTTCGGAGACCGACTCGGAAAGCGAGAGAGCCCGCTCTCCCTGAGGGTCGAACAGCTGAACGGTTGATCCCGCCGCCCGGTGTTTGCCTAGCTCGATCACGGAGTCTACGAGAGCGTGACGCTTTTCCTCTTCGATCCCCGACAGGTAGCGCGCCGACTCCACGGCGAAGGGGACAAATACCGGGTGCAGCGGGAGATCGTTCCAAACGTTGTCGAGCGACGAGGCAAAGACCATCACCCGCCCCTCTCCCAGCCGCTGCTCGACGAGTAGCGGTGAGCCATCGGACAGGCGGGCCAAGACCTGGTCCTGTTTTCTTACCTGTAATCGCGCGAAGCGGAAGAACTTGACTTTCGGCAAGCCCTCCCATGGGAGGAGCGCCGGATGAGAGCGGTCGATTTCTCCGACCAAGTGAAAACGGTCTCGGTTGCGAGCGGCGTAGCGCGTCTCTCCCATCTGCTGGGAATAGAAAGGCGCTTCACCGGCCAGGGTCGTCTTGGGCCCCAGAGCCAACAAGACCGAGCCTCCTGCTTCCACGTATTTCCGAAGACGTTCCCCGAAAGGCGAGGGCAGCCGAGGCACGTCGGAGACGACCACGAAGGCAAACCGCTCGGGGTGTCGACTGCTGACCTTCGTCGCCGAGACGCCCTCCACCCGAAAAGTGGCCTCGGCGGACGACTCCAAGGCGGACTTGTAGTAAAGCAAGGCGCGTCCGCGCCGCCGGCCCGAGACAAACAGGACGGTCGCCGGCTCGGAGTGGTGGAACGCTACAAATCGTTGATCGTCCTGGGCCAGCGCGTCGCTCGGCTGGATGCGAACGACGCCGCGGCTATCGCCCTTAGGAACTTCAAAGCCTTCCAATACGACCGAAGCGCGTCCTGATGCAGGCACTTCGAGAGCCTTCGAAACTGCCTGTCGGCCGTTGATTGAGAGCGTCACTCGTTTGCGGGCTTTCTCGGTCCCAAATCCCGCCACGGTCACTTCGAGTCGCGGCGTACCGGTATAAATGCGCGTCGCCCCTCTGATCGTCTCCACGCACCAGTTGGGCGACGAGGATTCAGCGACGCTGTGAATCTTTAAAACGGCCGTCGTAGGTAGGGCGACATCTTGGAATCGGCCTGGCATGGACGATTGTTGGAAGTCGGAAACCAGGTGAACTTGTACAGGTCCCATCGAGTTGCCAATCAGGTTACGAACGGCTTCGACCGCGTCACCGAAGGAGTTTCGTGAGTAGCCCGGCTCGAGCGAACGAATGGCGCTCCGAAGAGTTTCCCGATCGCTGGTGGCGTCCGTCAGCAGCCGAACACTCGAGCCCCCGGCGATGATCCGAGCTTGATCGGCCGGCTCCATCCGCTCCACGACACCTTCCGCCTCGCGAACCGCCCGCTCCCAGCGATCACCGAAATTCATACTCAGCGAGGTGTCGAGAATGACCAAGTGCAAGGTGGGCGCGCCGCCGAACGCCGCCGTGGGAGGCCGCTCCCAAATCGGCCTGGCGAAAGCAAGTACGACGAGAGCGTAGAGCGCCAAGCGCGCGGCCAGCAGCAGCAGGTAGCGGAGCCGCCTCTCTTTCAGGGAACTTTGTTGCCGGCGTTCAAAAAACATCAGCGAGCTGAAGGGCACCCTGATGGGGTTTTGCCGGTGCAACAGGTGCAGCCATAGCGGCAAAGTCAGTGCCAACCCACCCAAGAGAAACAACGGAGTCAGAAAGGTCATCGATGGCCTAGCAGCCCGTGAAAAATCGGGTACAGCCAGCCAATTCGCTTCAGGCTAAGTACTTTGTTTCTAGGGCTATGACGGGGCGAATTGGTGGCAGTCCCCATTTTTCGCCCATTTTTCGCCCCCATTTTTCGCTCCTGCACGACTTTTGCCACGGGCTGCTAGTAGGTTAGACGTCCCAGGGAGCGTATACGTCTAGTGTTGTGCATCACACAGACAGTCGCGGCACGGTAAGAACTTGACTTAACGCCGGCGCTCTCGAAACAGCAAGTATTCCCGAAGCGCCAGGTCCAGGGGCTTCGACGTATCCATCAGTCGATAGTCGGCGCCCAGGCTTCTGGTCTCGGTGCTCATTTTTTGAATGTGCGCTTTCATACGACGCCGGTATTCACCTGCGTATTCCGGGGCGACTTCCATCCGCTCGCCGGTTTCCATGTCTTCGAGCAAGGCGGCTCCCTCCAGTTGCGGTTCGATTTCCGCCGGGTCGAGGACTTGGAAGAAAGCCAGGTCCTGACCCTGGTGGACAAGCGGACGAACACCCCGAATGATCGTCTCGGGATCGGCGTAGAAGTCCGAGATGACCGCTACTAGTCCGCGCCGGCTCAAGAATTGTCGAAAGTGCTCGAAGGCTAGTTCAAGGTTCGTGCCTGTGGCGGGTTCGGCATTCTCGAGAATGTGAAGCAAAGCTTGCAGTTGTCCGGGCCGAGTCGAAGGCTTTCGGAAGTCGCGAATCTTCTCGTCGAATACGATCAGGCCCACCGCGTCGTTCTGGCCCAGCGAAAGATAAGCCAACGAAGCGGCTAGGAAGCGAGCGTATTCCATCTTGCTGACGCCCGTTGAGCGATATCCCATGGAAGCGCTGGCGTCGAACACGATCATTAAATGCGTGTTGGTCTCGCCCAAATAGCGCTTGACGTAGGTGCGGTCCGTTCGGGAAAACACGTTCCAGTCGATGAAGCGGGGGTCGTCTCCCTGAACATAGGGACGATATTCGGCGAACTCGAGGCTGAAACCGAAGAACGGGGAACGGTGTAGCCCGGTCAGGAATCCGTCCACGACGGTTCGCGCGACCAGTTCGATATTGGACAATCGCGAGAGAACCGCGGGGTCGAGGAGTTGTTGGATCGCCATGGCCGAGAGGCTACTACGGACTGTGGCGGTTCGCCGCTTTTCGGGGCCGACGCCAAGTTACGCTTCGCCGCAATCCCGAGTTCAATCCCCGGGGACGGGGACATCCTTCAACATCTGCTTCAAGATGTCATCGACCTCCACCCCGTCCGATTCGGCATGAAAATTCATCAGCACGCGGTGCCGCATCACCGGCAAAGTGAGCGCTTGGATGTCTCCATAGGTCACGTGATAGCGGCCTTCCATCAAGGCTCTCGCTTTCGCCGCCATGACCAGGAACTGGGTGGCGCGCACGCTGCAGCCGTAGTTCACGTATTTTCTAACGATCTTGGGGGCGGTGGGATCTTTCGGGCGCGTCGCGCGCACCAGCTCGACCGCATAGCGGGCCGCATTGTCGGAAACCGGGACCTGCCGCACAAGCTGCTGATAGCGTAGGATCTCTTCGGCCGACGTGCAGACGTCCACGTCCGGCAGTGGCCGGGTTGTGTTCTGGTTGACGACCTCGATTTCTTGATCCGTGTCCAGGTAGTCAAGAATGACTTTGAAAAGGAAGCGGTCCAACTGCGCTTCCGGCAAGGTGTAGGTGCCTTCCAACTCGATCGGGTTCTGAGTTGCCAATACAAAGAAAGGCGGTTCTAACTGGTAGGTGACTCCACGAACGGTCACGCTCAGCTCTTGCATGGCCTCCAGCAGCGCGGCTTGGGTCTTGGGGGGCGTGCGGTTCACCTCGTCCGCCAATAAAACGTTCGTAAAGATGGGTCCCTCGACGAAAGTCCACTTGCGGCGCCCCGTGGTGACGTCTTCCTCGATGATGTCGGTGCCGGTGACGTCGGTGGGCATCAAGTCGGGCGTAAACTGGATTCGCTTGAACTTCAGTCCGAGAGTCGTGGCGAGCGTCCGCACTAACAACGTCTTGGCCGTTCCCGGCATGCCGGTGATCAGGCAATGACCTCCGACCAGCAGCGTCACTAGTAGATGCTCGACCACATCATCTTGCCCGACGATGATCCGCCCCACCTGCTCGCGGATGCGGGATTGCGTGTCGCGGAACGAGGCCACCAGCTCGCGGTAGTCCGAAGTTTCAAGGTTGGTTATTGTGGGCGAACTCATAGTTGTTTCACGAACGGGTCAGCGAACAATCTCGAGTAGCAGTTTCTGGGCGGGCCGGTAACTAGGGGCTGCTTCCAGAGCCATGAGGACTTGTTCCCGAGACCTTTCGGGGTCCTCCATTTTATGATACGCGCGAGCCAGGTTGAAATGCGCGCCCGCCAGATCGACCGGCGTCAGCGCCAACAGCGTTTTGAATTCACGAAGCGCCTCGTCCAACCGATCGGCATCGAGCAGCCATTCTCCCAACGGACGATGCAGCTCTTCGTCCCCGGGAGCGATGTAGAGCAAGCCTTCGAGCGCTTCGATGGCCTCTGTTCGGCGCCCCAATTCATCCAGCAGCTTGGCTAGCTTCTTGATCGTGGCCGGGCTGCGTCCGCCCCGCTGTTGGTAGCGTTGAAATTGCTCGGCGGCGGCTGCTTTATCGTCTTCGGCCAGGTAGGCCTCCGCCAAAAGCGCGTACGAGTTGCCGGACTCGACATATTCGGGATAGATGGCCTGGGCCTCGGTGGCAGGTGCAATCACTTCCGGCCAGTTCTTCTTCCGCGCGGCTGCGACAGCTTGTTTGGTCAGCTTCCGCCACTCGGGGAATCGTTTGACCAGTTCGCCCGTGCGCTGTGCGACGAATTCGCCGAAGAGGTCGTCAAACTCGGTACTTGCAATCTCCAGCACGCCGCGGATGTTGTCAGGCGTCGATTTCCCCTCGCCGAACCCTGTCAGCATGTCGGGAAGCTTGGAGAAACCCCACCGCTGGGCAATGAACGTACAGACCAGGCCCGCCTGGTAGTAAGAGATCGGAACTTGCTTGGGGTTTTTGGGACGGACGAATCCGCCGTCCAGCTCCGCGATGGGCAAAAACTCGTCGTCTTTGATGGCTTTGATCACATCCGGCGAGATGCGATCGCCCCAAGCCGGGTCAGCGACCCACTCCTCGTATACGGAGATTCCTTCGCTGAACCATCTGGGAACGAGATGATTCGTCGCCTCGAGCGTAACCACGTGGGCCATCTCGTGCCACAGCGTGGTCCCCCAATGGAAGCTCCCGGGACGTCTCCCCGAGGGGCTGTCCATGGCGATGACATAGCCGAACGTCACGCCGAGCAGACCGACACCCGGCAATCCCACCGTTCTCACCGCGAAATCTTCGTGGTCGGGATAAAGCTCGACTTGGACCGGCCGTTGCGGCTTGAATCGGTACTTCGCGGCGAAAGTGCGCAAGCTGCGCTCAGCCAACTCGAGGACGTAGGGGCGCAGCGCGGCGGCTTCTTTCTTATGAAGCTTGGCGACAATCCGGGGGCGTTCGATCGCTCGCTCGATCTCTTCCTGGCCTCCCAGGATCGTGTCGTCCAGGTTCGAGTACGAACCAAACTCGTCCAGGCTGTCGAGCAGCCGCAATGTGTTGACCGTCTTCGCGCTATAGGGGTCGGCTTGGTAGGCGAGTTCCAGGTGGCGCCGGGCCGCCTCGATCTCACCCTCGCGCATCAGGTTGATGGCAAGATCGGCGTGCGCCGACCATAGCCGCGGATCGATTTCGATCGCCTCTTCGTACAGCGCCGTCGCTTCGCGGTAACGTCTGTTGATGATGAAGAAATGAGCGGCGTCCGAATAGACGCGGCCGTAGGTGGGGTTGTAGGCCAAAGCGCGCTGAAACCATTCGCTTTCGCTGTCACCGCTTAGCATGTCGATCGACGCCTGGAGCGCATAGACTTCGAGCGGCGATTGGCCCGCTTGTTCGGCTTTCTCGAGAGCCTTGTCGAGATGCTCCCGCGCCCGCGCGAGCTTCCCTTCTTCCACCGTCATCCTGGCCAACAGCAGGTAGGCTTCGACGAGGTCCGGGTCGGCATCGAGAACTTCTCTCGTCAGCTCCAGCGCCTTTCCTTCAAAGCGATCGGACAAAACCGTCGCCTTGGCCAACTTCGCGGCGAGGTGTGTCTCGTCGATCTTGAGCGCTTCGTCGAAAAGCTTGGCCGCTTCCGCTGGGTTGTGTGTCTGGAGGAATAGATAGCCCCACCTAACCCTGGCGTCGGGGTCGTCGGGCCGCGCCTTGACCAACGCCCGAAAGTGCTCGTTGGCCGACTTAAAGCTTCCCACGGCCCAGTAGACTTCCGCGTGAGTGGCCGGGTCCGAAGCGGAGCTTAGCAGCTCGAAGTAACAGCGGCGTGCCTGGCTCCGCTGGCCGCGGTCCATGAGATCGTCGCACGGTCTGAGATCAGCGCTGCGTCTGCCATGCCCCGGCCCTCGCTGGGAGAAAGCCGTTGCGGGCACGATGAGCGAGATCACAAGCAGCGAGGCCGCCAACGCAAGAGCATCGCCGGCGGCCATGGCTCGCGGCAACAGTTCGTGCACATCGCCCAGCGTATAGTATGTCTGCAAGTGGGCGCGATGAATCGCGCCCCTACATCCCTGACGGCCGCCTCCACTCCTGGCGACCGCTGGTGAGAAAAGCGGGCTAGCGGTTCTCAAGCGCCAAGTCCGACACGCCATCGGCCTACCGAAGTAGCCTCACCCAACCACTCCCAATCCCAACAACCCGACTCCCGCAAGGGAGTGTTTTTATATTCAACAGACCCCCCCAACCAGCCATGCCAAAAGGCACGCAAACCAAGCGCGCACAAAGTAGTAACACCCCAACCCCGCAATTTCCGAGACCCAACCCTCACGAAAAACTCAGGCCCGCAGGTCCCAAATCTTGCGCGCACAATCCGAGACCTCAGCTCTCGGGTTCTCCACGGCCAGATTACTGCTGGCTTCCGCCCGGTGGAGCGTCTGCATTAAAGCAGTCCGCCACGACCTTCCATTGCCCATCGGGTTGTTTCTTCCAGGCGGTCAAGTACTTGCCAATGGTCGTCTGCGGGTTACCTTCCGCATCGTTGACACTCATCTCGTAGGCCCCCACCGTGTAGCCCAAGTCGCCGCTGGCCGAGACCTCCGCTGCAGTGGCACGCCACTGAAGCTTGAGCCCAGGCAGCGACATGAGCCCCGAAACTACTTCCCGGATAGCGTCCTTGCCCTCCTGCAAGGGTTGCCCGGGTGGCAGGAACCTACCTCCTTCGGCAAAGAAAGAGACGAACTTCTCGACGTCGCCCACAGTCTCAGACCACGCTGCATCGGCATCCATCAGTGCCGATCGCTCCGCTTCTAAGTCGATCTGGGGGGCTTGCTCTTGGGGGCCGCAGCCCACGGCAAAAAGAACCACGCCTATACACATCAAACCAAGCCTTGTCATAACGGACTCCTTTGACTCACAATTACCGATTTGAATCTCGTCCGGGAGATAGTGTACTCCTGTAGGCCCGCTCGTGTCCCCAGAACCGGGAAAGCACGAGCGCTCCAGTCAGAGGTAGAAACAGCGTCTGGCTGGATACCCCAGCCGCTCGCTGGAGATGACTACCCATCTCCGAGCTGAATCTACCAAACCGCCCTTCACATTCCAAGGGTTTTTTTGTCGTGCACCGCCCGGCTCATGGTCGTCCACACCGAACCTCGAAACCGCACGCCCAAACCTCAACCCCGACGAAGACCTCAAACGCAAAGCCGTGAGCCGATTGTCCTTGACGGGGTAGTCAATACTGAGTTGGGGGCCGATGGTTTAAACTAGCCCCAGTGCGCCGTCTCACGATCATCTTAGCTCAATAGTTTCCTCAATAGCGTTTTGCGTTTGCGCCAACCCGACGAACAGCTTTTCGAGAGTGCTGTAGTACTCCTGCTTCGACATGCTGTCTTTCTTCGCTTTTACTTCGCTGATTTTACGCTCGATTTTCTCGCGGGCGGCAAACAAGTTACGCAGTGCCGGATCGTCGGCCGCCTGCAGTGATTTTCCTAGCCTAGCTACGGTGAAGCTCGCTGCCGCGTCGCCCTGTAGGCGGGGATGTTCGGTGGCGAGCTGTTTGCTCTTCTCGTAATAATCCTTCACCTTTCTTTGGGCGTAGCGGAAAGCTTCCAGCGCCGTAATCGCCTCGTTCTTGTCGCTGTCGGCCGCCGGGTCGCGTAGGGCCTCGACCCAGAATCCCGCGAACACGGTGGCATTTCGCTCGCGTCCGCTCTTGGTGGCCGCAATGACGACGCGCCCCTCGCCCTTGAGAGTTTCCAAAGCCCCCCCGGCCGAGCTGGTCGTAATGACGACCAATTGGCGCCCAGACGGCGTGGCGTCAAGTAGCCGGCGCAGCTCGCCGGCGCTCAAGTCCGGCCCCGGAAGGTTGAACTTGTAGTCCTGCCCGTCGTAGCTCCCATGTCCGATGAGAAAGACCGCCAGCGAGTCGCCGGGCCCCGATTCCCGCGCGAGTTGGTCAAACACGTCGCTGACCGCCCGGCGAGTGGCGCTTCGGCCGAAAATCGCATGGACTCGCGAAGCGTCGCCAGCGGTCGCTTGACAGAGTTCTTCGAGCTCGCCGACGTACGCGGCAAAGCTCTCTTCGTACCCAGCCTCGCCCCCCAAACCCCCAACGACCACGAAGTAGGTATTTCCCGTCTCAGCCTTGGGAAAGGCCGGCATCAGGCAGGCCAGCCAGGCCGCCACGACCCACGCGCCCCTCATACAAGGCCCCATCTTCGCCTGAGCAGCCACTCGGCCGCTCGTAGCGACAGCAGCAGGATGAAAAACGCCGGCATGTCCCACAGATCCATTATCTCGCGAGAAGTGATGCCGGCTTTGGAGAAACGAATTTCGTCCGGGAGACCGGAGACCTGCTCCAGAGTCCAGTAGCGCCCCCCGGTCTGCTCGGCTAGTTTCTCGAGAAGTTCGCGGTTTTGTTCGGGACGGAAGTTCTCCGCCACACCGTCTTCGCGGCGAAAATGCCTCGTGTCGGAACCGAGAGTCGTCTCACCAAGGTGCGCGGTGGCCTCGACCCTGTAGGCGCCGGGGGAGGCCACGGTTAGATCTGCTTCGTAAATACCATCTTCCTCCGGGGAAGGGTGCATCTCGAGATGCAACGGGTCCCCCAACTCGGGTGTCAACGTGGCCGTGACCGTCGCGCTGTTGGTCCGGTGATGCGCTTTGGTCCGGACTTCGGCACGTAGTTTGACATGGACGGTGTCGGCGTAGAGCGTCCGGTCCGTCGTCAGCGAGACGGGCCCCGGCGTCCCAGCTACAAGGCTGCGCAACAGCTGCCGCCAAAAAGTGTGATGGCGGGAGTCGTCGTGTGGGAGCCTCATCTTCCAAAGCCAAGTTCCTCCCGAAGCTAGAATCATCGACTTGCCTCGCCCATAGTTCTGAAGCACCAGTAACGGCAAGGATCGATCTGCCGCCACCAGGTTGAGCAGCGGCACGGCGCCCGGCTTCAGATCTCCCACGCGTTGATAGTCAGCGACGGGAGGCAGACCGCGCCACTGGCGAAGGTTTTCCGCGGGGTCGTCGTGTAAGCGGCAAATGAGCGAATCGCGCCCCTGCGCCGTCGGCTCGACGCGAGCCGGCTCGCGGGTGAAAGTTCCCGCCGACTCCGCGGGCAGCTTGACCGGCAGCACGTCAGCCACCTTCGAGACTCCCCAGCCGCCGTCGCCGAGCCCACGCCGTCCACCGAGCATGAGCAGCGAGCCACCGCGCCGATTGACGAACTCCTTGATAGCCTCTTGCTGGGCGGGTGCAAAGAAGGCCGCCTCGATACTGCCGATCACCAGCCCGTGATAGGAGAACAGTTCCTCCGCTCGGGAAGGAAACCCGTTGGCCAACTCGTCGTCGCTGTCTACGCCCTGCCGATAAAACTTGTTCGGGGAAGTGCGCAGCATCGTGACTAGCGGGATGTTGGCGTCATCGCGGATCGCCCGCCGAAGAAACTTGTACTCCCAGCGCGGCTCCCCTTCGACGTAGAGGATCTTGCGGCGATCCCGCGGTATCTCGATCACGCGGCTCAAGGCGTTGTTCCCGGCAAGAGTCTCCCCGGGAAGGGGATCGAGCTGGAACGTCAAATTTCGGATCCCGGCTTCGCCTGCGTCGAAATCGACCGATTCGGTGTGAACGGTTTGCCCTCTCGGAAGCGTGATTTGTTTCGAAGCCAGCACGCGGGAACCGTCGCGAACGCTGAGCCGAGTTGTTTGATCGCTGTCTCCACTATGGCGAATCCCCACCTGGGCGCTGAGTCGAGAGTGCGGCAGCGCGCGCGGTGAAACGCTAACGTCGGCAAGCTCGACGTCGCCGGGAATCCTGGTTCTTCCCACACCCACCGTGTGTACGGGAACGTTTCGCCCGCGGATCTCAGCCATGGCGCGGCGGTCGAAACGCCCCGAATTGTCCGAGCCGTCGGTAAAGATGATGACCGCTCCCAGGGGCAAGGCCGCGGACTCCCGCAGCACGGCGGCCACGGCTTCACCGATGCGGCTGCTGTTGCCCTCGGCGGCAATCGTTTCGACGGATTCCAATCGCTCTAGCTGACCCGCGAAGCCATAGAGGCGAACCTGAAACTTCTCTTGGATCTCCTCGATCAAGCCGGCGTCGAGCGCCGCTGTCGCTTTCTCCAGCCGGGTCTGTTCATTTTCGACCAACCCCATGCTTCGGGACGTATCGAGCAGCACGGCGACCAGGTTCTGCTCCGCGCGCAAGGATTCGATGCCGATTGCGGGTTGCCACAGCAAGAACAGCACCAGGGCGACTGTACCGAGCTGCAGCGACCAAAGCAGCGCGGGCTTGCGTCCCTCAAGCCGACCGCGGTTGCGGTGCAGATACCAGCCCAACCCTGCCCCTGCAAGCAGAACAAGTATCACCAGGAGCCAGACCGGCCATCCGCCGGCGAACATAAACTCGCCTTTGCGGAAAACCGTCGGAGGGTAGTTGAAAAGGAATTCGAACACGACCAGCTACCAGGGAGCCTAACAGCCCGTGGCAAAAGTGGTGCAGGAGCGAAAAATGGGGACTGCCACCGATTCGCTCCCCATCACGGCCCTCGAAACAAGCTACTTAGCCTGAAGCGAATTGGCTGGCTGTACCCGATTTTTCGCGACGACGGGCCAAGTCGAACTATTTTCTTGGTGTGGGGCTGATTTTCCAGCCGTTCACCCAAAGACTATCACACGATACTCGACCGCCATGTGCTTTCGCCCACCGTCGGTGATCTCTAAGCGGCGAGACGCTAAAAGCATTAGACGGCCGCCACCGACGAGAAAGTTCCCAATGGGTTTGACGTCTCTGCCGGCCAGACCATGGAGACAAATATCGAAGGTCTAGCCATTCCTCACCAGTCCCGTAGCGCAGGCCCGGGCTGTCGTTTGGCCCAGACCCGCGGCCTTTTCTTCCCCCCCACATAGCGGAACTATACCCGCTGTCGGGTATCACCAGTCGAAGCACAGATAGCTGTCAGTGCCTACTAGCGTTCGCGGCTCCGATTCGCCCATCCGAAGGCCGTGCGACAGCAAGAAACTGAGCCTGAAACGCCAGTGACAGGCCAAATCCCTTAACGTTGGTTTGGATGGCCGTATTCGATAAGTTGGCGATCGGCTGCCCCTAGCCCGCATTTCTCACCACCTGACGGTCGAAGCACGCGATAAGCCCGCCATTACTGCGTTGCGCTTGCTCGCCGTGCTCAACGTACTGTTCAAGTACACCTCCGCGCGCCGAGCGTCGCGCGCCTTGTACTGACGGGCCTCTCACGCACTTCGCCTCGCCACGTGGCGAGAAAAGCGGGCTAGCAGCCCGTGGTAGAAGTGAAGGTCGTGAAAAATCGGGTACAGCCAGCCAATTCGCTTCAGGCTAAGTGCTTTGTTTCTTGGGTCATGACGGGGAGCGGATTGGTGGCAGTCCCCATTTTCGCTCCTGCACGACTTTTGCCACGGGCCCCCAGGGCGACAGAGAATCGCCGTGGGCTTGCAGCCTAAGCGCAGTGTTCCAGGCAGATTGCACCTTGTCCGCAACTGCTGTTTCGCGCCAGAGGAAGGTTGCTGTGGCAGATGAGGAGATTTAGACTAGATCCAGCCAGATGAAAGGGAACCTTTAAGATTGCACGAGGCCGGCGGCGAAGCTGAGCAGGTCCTTTCGCTCGACGGCGAGTTGCTTGAGCTTCTCGAAGTCCCCGGCCAGTTGGCAAAGCTGCACGGCCGAAGGACAGCTAAGCTGGCTGGGATCAGCTTCCCCGAGATACTGCGAGTAGACGTCGGCCGCCTCGGAATATCGCTTCAGGCGGGCCAGCAAGCCCACCAGCACCTCCGCCGGAACCGTCCCGACTTCGTTCGGATCGCTAGCGGCAACCTTACCTCGAAAGTGTGTGACGGCGGCTTCAACGTCCTCGCCTAACAGCGCTTTCAGGTAAATGCCGTGGTCGACGAAGAGGTTTTCAAAAGGGGGCTGGCCGGCGTATTGAAAAGTAGAAGAGAGCCTTTGGCCGTACTCGGTGAGACCCACGGCCAGCGACAGCGACCCGGGGTCGTCGAGTTGCAGGCTGTAGGTGAGAACCGACCCGACGTGTGAGGTGTCCACGTAGTAGTCGTATTCGCCGAATAACCAGTCACGGTCGGCGATCAGCTCAGATACGCCTTCCGTCTCCGGCGCTTGTCCCTCCCGTTTTTCTATCGCTCGCTTGATGTTCGCCGTCAGCTCGGAATGCAAAGTGCGCAGCAGCAGTTGCGCGCTTTCCAGACGCCCTTCCGACGTCGGATATTGCCCGAAAGTCGTGATCGCCCGGCAGGTCCCGTGTTTTTCCAAGATCAGCTCGAAGCCTTTCCGGGGATGGACCCGCTCGTAGAAGGCGATCTCGAGGATAGCGTCGTTGGCGTCCTCGTGGTCGATGTTTTCGATCGCTTTGGCCACGGGTGCAGACTCGCCGATCGCTCGGTAGTAGGGCCACGCGCGCAGAATGTCGCCATCGGCAAGAAACAGCCCTCCGACTTCGCGGGCCGCGGCGACACAGCCTTCGTCGAACGCCCGGCGCTTTTCCTCGGGCATCTCGACCGAGTTGGGGGTGTCGATCAACGGCAAGTCGAGTTGGTGGCGTGTCTGCATCAAGCGCGCTTCAAACAGAGCCGGATAGTTCTTTTCCTTGAGAAACTTGTTCGCAAGGAACTCAAACCCCGCCGGAGAGCCTCCCGAGCGAAGTGCTTCCTTTACCTCTTCAAAAGCGTCGTTGTTATCGCCCATGGTTCGTTCCGCAACCCTCTATTGCATCATAACGCCAATGGTCGGCGTCTCTTGGCGCGATGGAGGCTCTTGGGGATCCCGTTGGTTTTGTCGGCGGCTGCTTCTCGGCTGGGCATCCGGCCCACGCCACCGCACAGAGCGCCACTGCGGACGTCGTGGTTCGTGTGGTCATCGGGGTCGATCCAGGGTGGAACTAAGCGCCATCATCCAGAATAGCAGTCCGCTTCGCGGGATCTTTTCGCGGGAAGGTTCCTCGACGGGGAGAAGAGAGCTTGGCCTGAAGAAGAGGGGGCCGCGACGTCCAGCGGCGGGATGGAGGGCAACGGCGCTTCGCGCCCGAGATGTCGGGCTCCGACAGCTGGTCGGCGACCGGAGCCCAAGGACGCGAAGTTTTCCCGCCTTAGTTGTGGGCCAACTCCGATTTCGGTATGGAGAGATAGCCCATCACGCGGTTTTCCTTGACCGCGGTGATGACGATCTCATGAGGCTGTCTGGCGCCGCTGAGGTAAAACCGAACCGGCTCGTTGGCCTGCCTTGCCTTTTTCGTGAACTTTTGGTCGTCCGCCAGCAGCTCCATGGTGTACTGGTGGCGTTTGGGCTTGACCCTTTTCAAACGCATGTGAATGTCGCCGACCCGGTGCATCTTGTCGGACTTGACCAAGTTGAACGCGAAGTACTTGCGTTCGGTCAGCTCTTGCAGGATTCCGATTTCCTCCGAGTTCGAGGCGACCCAATCGCCTACGGCCTCAATCTTGTCGTTTGACCCTTCCCATGCCAGCAGCGCCTCGTCCAACTGGGACTTGGTCTGCTCCACGTCGGTCTTGATCTCCGTGACGTCGCCGCTCACGTCGCCGATCTTGCTTTCGGTTTGCGAGGCCATCTCGTGCAAGCCTTGGATCTCGCCCAACATGGTCTCTTGCTGCTGCCGCTGCTGTTCGGACATCTTCCGGCGTAGCCGCTCGGTGTAGTTGTAGGCCTGCGTTTTGGCCTGTTTGCCCGAGTCGCGCCGTGCTTTGTCGAGTTCTTTCCGTACTGCCTCGAGATCGCGGTTGGCTTGCACCGATCCGAAGGCTAGCTGCTCTTCCAAGCGGGCGAGATCTTTTTGCGTGTTCTCCCGCAGCGTGGAGGTTGCGACTTGAGCGCGATTGACGCGCGACAGCAGATACGCGTTTCCCATCAATAGAAAAGCGATGACGACAGCCACGGCGACGGTTTTGCGCCTAGGGGATGATTCTTCCTCTTCCGGTTCGGGTGCTGGTCTTGTGATGTGCATGGAACTCTTCCTCCCTTTTTGGATTGCTTCCCGGTGAAGGGAAGCCTTGTTCGCTTTGCGTGCGCGGGGGAAGAGTGCAAGCCGCATGCCAAAATCGCAATCATGCAGCGGAGACGATGCAGGCAAGCGCTATCTCATAGATATACCAAGGGAAATCGGTTTCTATGCAGGGAGTTCCACGAAATCAGTTGCTCGCGGTCGGTAGGTAAAAAGTATCCGGCAGCCTCGTAAGAATTGCCGCTGAGGGCAGGAAAGCAGCTAGTCGGGAGCGGCTATAAGCGGGCGACTATGCGCTGCGGTCTCTAAGCATAGATTGAGCACCTGACGTGTGTGGCGAGGGTCGATGATCGCGTCAACGTGGCCGCGGGCCGCCGACCATTTCGCGTCCAGGCTTCTTTCGTAGTCGGCACGGGTCTGATCCATGGCTTGTTGCAGCTCCTCGCCGGCCGGCTCGTTAGCTTCTTTGAGCCGCTCCAACTGTGAAGCGTAAAGGGCCTGGACGGCCGACTCGCCTTCCATCACGCCCACCCTTGCCGTCGGCCAGCTGAAGATGAAACTCGGGTCGAAACCCTGTCCCGCCATGGCGTAGTAACCGGCGCCGCTGGCATGGTTCAGCGTAACCACGATCTTGGGAACCCGGGCGCAAGCCATGGTTTCGACCATTTCCGCGCCGGCGCGAATAATCCCGCTTTCCTCGGCCTCTGGGCCGACCATAAACCCACTGACATCCTGCAAGTAGACCAGCGGATGGTTGTGACGGTCGCAAGTCTCGACGAACTGGGCGATCTTGCGGGCGCTTTCGGTGTAGATAATCGCTCCCAAGCGAGTCGACCGGCCCTGTCGAAACACGCCGCGCCGGTTGGCGATGAGGCCCACGGGCCTGCCGGCCAATCGCGCGTTGGCGCAGAGGACTTCGGGGGCATAGTCGGCCATGAATTCCAGAAATCCCTCGCCGTCAAAAATCCGCAAGACAATTTCTTGCAGGTCGTAGGGAAGGCGGTGGTCGGCCGGGAGCACGGAGTAAATTTCGTCTTCATTGAGTAACGGGGCGGAGGGTTCGCGCGGCTGCGGCTCATTCGGGCGCGGCAGCTCGGCGACCATTTGCCGGATCATCTCCAGGCAGTGTTGATCGTCACGGGCTCGGTAGTGAGCCACACCGCTCGCCTCGGTATGTGTCGCGGCACCCCCCAGCGTCTCGGCGTCCACCGACTTTCCGATGGCTCCCTTGACGAGATTTGGCCCTCCCAAGCCCATGAAGCTGGTTTTTTCCACCATGATGATGACGTCGCTTAGGGCGGGGAGATAAGCCCCTCCGGCGATGCACGGTCCCATCACGGCGGCGATCTGCGGTATGCGCAATCTGCGGCGCATCAGCGAGTTGTTGTAGAAAATACGCGCTCCCCCGTACTGGCCGGGGAAAATGCTCTCCTGGAAGGGCAAGTTGATGCCCGACGAGTCAACCAGGTAGATAATCGGGACCCGGCAGTGCATGGCGACTTCCTGCATCCTGACGATCTTGGGAACCGTTTCCGGCCACCAGGCGCCCGCCTTGACGGTCGAATCGTTGGCCACAACGGCAACCGGTCTTCCGCCGACACGCCCGATTCCGGTGACGACGCCGGCGGCGGGGGCCTTTCCGTCATAAAGGTCCCAGGCGACGAGCAGGCCGATCTCCAGGAAGAACGAATCCCGATCGATGAGCTTCCCGATCCGCTCGCGGGCGGTCAGTTTGCCAGCCTTGTGCTGCTTGGCTACCCGCTCGGGGCCGCCTCCTTGACGCAGGCGCTGCTCGATCTTTTGAATCCGCTCGACCAGAGCCTGCATGTGGCTTGTCCGCACCGCGCGTTCGCGGGCGCTGGGGGGAGTTAGTCCGGGTTGGGGCTTGCGTGCTGCTTTCATCAGTCGCGGAGTCGTCCGGCTTCGACCAAAGTGTCTTCCTCACCCGCCGGCGACACAGGCGGGGCGCCCGCCGAAGGGCTACATCATTACCTGGTCAACCGGATGCGGAGAGCATTCATCTACCAAATGGATGTTCCCAATGCACAAGCCCGCTCCTTACGAGCGAAGAACCGTCAGCCGGCCGCCGGTGCACATTCAGGATCGTATCATGGCCGACGCGTTAGCCGGCATTTCTCATCACGCGGCGAGGCGAAGCACGCGATCGGCCCGCGGAAGCTCGGCGGGAAGTGGCGCCGGCAGGGCCCTCTCCTGAGAGGTCAAGATGAGTGCCCTCGGGTTGCAATTCGTCGTATGGGTCGCCTTGGTCGGCCTGGCAGCCGAGGGCGGGTCGCCTACAACTCGGGTTAGTCCGCGAAGGGATCAATCTCGGTCCCACCCGGGAAAAGCTGGGGAGGAACGAAGGGGTGTGGATTTTCCGGGACTATCCCTTTTTGCAGCAGTCGACTCTGATACTGCGCGATGAGGACGTGTGGCGCGTTGATCATACCCCTCGGATTGGCTTCGAAATTGGGGATTTCGGAGTCGGGAAACCGCACCTTCCAGCCGTAGCGGCCCTCGTAAAACACCGGCCGGCCCATCCCCCACTGCTCATAGACAGCGCCGACGCGTTCGATCTCAGCCGCATCGAGATTTTGGGGAACTCCGGCGCCCTCGAAGTATTTTAAGTCCTGTTCCCAGCGAAGGCGAGCCGTATGGAATTCGTCACTGGTTTTGTAGTCTTGCATTTGTGGCCGCGGGCCGAATATTTCGGCGAAGCCGTCTGGAAGGACCTGTTCGGTTTGAGACGCGCGCGGAATCCACGGCTCAGGTCCGGTGAATGGGTTGACGAACCACCATTCACCGCCGTATTCGGGCGGCGCCTGCCGGTAGGGTCCTAGCGGGTGCTTCGCCCACTCGGGAACGTCCTGGTAACGGGGAGTTCCGGGGTTAACGATCGGCTCCGTGGCGGGGGGCGGCTCGGGGAGGCTTGCGGCGTGATGGCTGCACACGGGAGTATCGGGCGGCGCATGAGTGGGCAACTGTCCCCGGGCGACCTGGTGGGCGCGAGCCCACGTCGGCGGGACCGATGTCCCCTCGGGGCTAGCGAGCGCCGCGACCTGCGGTGGCCGCGAGGGAAGTTCCGAGTGGGGAAGTCCCGCGCCTGATGCCGCCACGGACCCCTTTTCATGGGCGCGGATAAAAGCTAAGAATGCGGCCTGGCGATTATTGGGGCCGGGATTTTTGACAAAGCCGGGTTCGACGGTCGGGTGGAGGCTGCTGAGAGGATGAATCATAACGCGGTAGGAGAAGCACGCGGGCGACCAAACTGCTCAGTCCGTCGCCGCCGGGGAAAGTCTCCTTTTTCCAAGAGATTTCAGACCGCGGTCGGGCCGCGAATCGGCTCGAACAGCGACAGGATCCGGCCCCTCGGCAATTTTTCAGCGCCCGGTACAGCCGTCGCCGACCGGCGAGCGGTCTGATCCCAATACGGCTCGGTCGAAAACCCACCCGCGTTCATCCCTTTGGGTGGGGCACAGGCTTGGCCGTACGTCATGGCCGCTCCGATCTAGCCGCCGACAGCAGGCAGTTTCAGAACTTCCCGGATTTTAGGTAGGCGACGATGGCGTCCAGCTCTTCGGGTGAGTACATTTCCCCGTAACCGGAGGGCATGGTGGATTTTTTCTTGGTGGTTACACTCTTGATTTCTTCTTTGTAGAGGGTTCGAAGCGGGACGGGAAAGGTTGTCATGTCGTAGATGCGGATAAACTCAGCGGTCTGCTCTTTCTTGATCCCCGCTATGTGCTCGCCCTGTTGGGTTAGGACGATCGTCTGCTCGAACCCTCCGGCGATGCCGGCTCCAGGCTCGACGATGTCTTTCAGCAGCTCGTCCGCCGAGTGTTCTTCGGCTTTGTGCGCCAGGTCGGGGCCGATCGCCGAACCCCACTCCCCGAGCAGATGGCAGACACTGCAGCGCTTGGCGTTGTGCAGATCGAAGAACAGATCGAAGCCGCGTTTTTCCTTCTCCGACAGGGGCTGTCGGACTTTGGTGGGGGCTCCGATTTCCACCACGGCGTCGGACGCCGAAAGCTCGGTGGTCGAGAGGGTCATGATGTAAGCCACGACGGTCCAGATGTCGCTGTCGGCCAGAACTCCCCGGAACGCGGGCATGGTGGTACCCGGCACCCCGTTGTTGATGGTCTCGGCCAACTGCCGGGGGTCCCAATCGCGCTCGCGCAATTTCGGAGCCCCGAAAGTCCTGCCCTCCAAGCCGTGGCAGTAACCCACGGCACAGGACTTCGAGTAGAGGTCGCTGCCTTGTTCCACAAGTTCAACGTCCTTGAGGTCGACGGTTTGGCTTTGGGCGCCGAGATTGGCCACAAGAAAGATCACCGACAGGGCGACGGCGGATGCCCAAAAAACGCGTTGTTCGGAAATGCGCGGAAACATGACTATTTCGACTCCGGTAGCGCAAAAACAAACAGTGTGCTTCCGGCCGGAGAGTCCTTTAGCTCCGGCCACAGCGAGGCCAGACCAGCCGCCGACGAGCCGCTGGGCGCGGCGACGTACTGTCTGCCGTCGACCGCGTAGGTGATCGGTCCGGCGCGGTGGGCGGCGCCGGTACGGAAAGACCACAGCTTCTTACCCGTTACGGCATCGAAGGCGTTGAAACGGCCTTCGTAGTCGCCGGTGAAGAGCAGGTTCGATCCGGTGACGAGTTGCGAGTCCGCCAAGGGGTACTTCGGCCGGTAAGTCCACTGGCGTTTACCCGTGATCGGGTCGTAGGCCCCGAGGTGAGCGCTGGGCTTGCCACCTGGCGGCGGACGCATTTCGGCTTCCCCGCCCATAAATACTTCGCCCGGCCGAGGTTCCTCCGGCCGAGCCCTGAGGATATTGCACCACTCGTTGCCGGTGGAATAAAACCATCCCGTCTTAGGACTGTAGGCGCCGTGATTCCAGCCCCGTCCTCCGGCCATCGAAGGGCAGATGAACTTTCCGGTCCCGACCTCCGGTTCCAGACGGCCGATCAGGTTGCCTTTCTCGTCGATGCGCTCGATCCAGTTGTAATTCTCGACCAGGGACCAGGCATTGAGGAACTCGCCATTGGTGCGGTCGAGCACCCAGGTGAAGCCGCTCTTGCTGGGGTTGACGAGCAGCTTCCTCGTGCGCCCCTGGTAATCGAGATCCACCAGGATAGACTCGTACGCGGAGTCGAAGTCCCAGACTTCGTGGGGGATCTCCTGGTAGTACCAACGCAGCTTGCCGCTATCGGGGTCGAGGGCGATGACGGAATTGGTGTAAAGATTGTCTCCCTCGCGGTCATCACCGTACATGTCGGGGGTGGGGTTGCCGACGGTCCAATACAAGAGGTCCAGCTCAGGATCGTAGGACCCTGTGAGCCAAGTCCCCGCGCCGCCGTAGCGCCAGCTATCGCCCTCCCAAGTTTCGTGGCCGGGTTCGCCGGGACCTGGAATCGTCCAGAAGCGCCAAGCGCGCCGGCCGGTCTTGACGTCGTAGGCGTCTAGGTAACCGCGGTGCGCCGAGTCCCCGCCCGAGACTCCTGTGATTACCTTGTCTTTCACCACGAGCGGAGCCCCGGTGATGTTGCAGCCGCATTGGTCGGCGTCTTCGATTTCCACCTTCCAGACTTCGCGGCCCCGCTTGGCGTCGAGCGCGAGGAGATGGTTGTCCATCGTCCCTATGAAAACGAGTCCGTGACCGATGGCGAGGCCCCGATTCCAGGTGCCATAGAAGGTGACGTTTTTCGGTCTGGGGTAGTAGTAGTGCCAGATTTCTTCCCCGGTGGCTGCATTGAGGGCAAAGATTCTGTTCCAGGGGCCCATGAGGTACATCACGCCGTCGGCGACAAGCGGCGTTGATTGGAGTCCGCCCGTCAGCTCGCCCACCTGGAGCGCCCAAACAGGGGCCAGCTTTCTCACGTTGCCGCGGTTGATCTGGTCGAGAGGACTGTAGCGCCAGGCCTTGTACGTGCCGCCGTAGGTCAGCCAGTTGTGGGGTTCTTTCTCCGCGTTCTCAAGACGCTCCGAGGTGACCTCGGCTGCCGGCGTGCAGATGGCGGTTGCCAGCGTTACCAGCAGTATCTTCCGGACACAAGCGCGTGTGAACAACCGATCTCTCCGTTGACCGTTCAAGGGGCTTTGCGCTTCACCTGATACCGCAAGTCGCCCGCCGGCAAGGCGGACAAGGGTGATTCGCGTCAAATGGTGAATCCACTAGTTTAGCCGCTTATGCGCGCCGCAACGGGAATTTGTTCTGTTTCCTCACGGCAGGTACGGATTCGTCCCTGCTGGCGGCGTCATCTGAGCGAGCATTACGCCATGGCCGCTCCGTCGAAAACCCACCGGTTTTCATCCCCATGGATGGGCCGCGAGGCCCATAGGCGCTCGCTTGCGCTCGCGGCTCAGCTTCGCTTGTTGCCAGGGTGTTCGTGAGCAGGAAACTGAGCCTGGAACGCTGGTGACAGGCCAACTATCCGTAGCGATATAGCGCCGTGACGGCTCGGTCGAAAACCCACAAAATCGGGTACAGCCAGCCAATTCGCTTCAGGTTAAGCACTTTGTTTCTAGGTATGTGACGAGGGGCGAATTGGTGGCAGTCCCCATTTTTCTCTCCCGCACGACTTTTGCCACGGCCTCGTAGCTAAGCGGAGTCGGACATCCGGTAAAACTCGCCCTGGGCGACGATCTCGGCCGCTCCCACCAGAGTGGCCTCACCCTCCCGTTCCCAGCGGACGTTGAGGTCGCCCGCCGGCGTGACGACCCGCACGGGGGTCTGAACCTGGCCCGACAGAATACCCGCAATGGCCGCGCCGGTGGCCCCGGTACCGGAGCTTATTGTCTCGCCGGCTCCGCGCTCCCAGAAGCGAACGTCCATCGCGTTACGATCTCGGACGTTCGCAAACGACACGTTGGTCCGATCCGGGAATCTCGGGAGGGTTTCGATCTCCCGGCCCAGGGAACGCCAATCGAAGTCGAAGTCGGTGACGAAAACAACGCACTGCGGGTTGCCGACGTTGAGTAGCGTGACCTGACGCCGGCCGCCCTCGGTTTCGAGGGAGCAGCCGATGTCGCTGTCCTGATACGCAGGCCGGCCCATCGTCATCTCCAGTGAGAAGCTTTTTCCCCGGCGCTCGATCAGACGCACCTCTTTCACGCCGGCTTTGGTTTCTACACGCAGTGGCGCCTGGGCCCCGCGCTCGGCGATCAGAAAAGCCGCCACCGCGCGTGTACCGTTGCCCGAGATCTCGGCTTCGCTGCCATCCGCATTGAAAATTCGCAATCGGGCGTCGACGTCGGGCTGATCGGGCTGGAAGATTACTTCCAGGCCGTCGGCACCCACACCGCAATGACGGTCGCAGATGCGGTGCGCGAGTTCGGGCAGGCTCTCCTCGTCGATAGCTTCCGCCGAGAGGGCGCTCCATTCGACGATCAGGAAGTCGTTGCCCACCGCTTGCGCCTTCGTGAAAGGAATCGTCATGATGGCGGCCGAGAGCGGTCAAAATTCCGTGAATGCTCTGAACTCCTGAAAGCGGGCTTCGATCGCTTCGCGGGTCAGCGTTTGAAGCCGTTCGGTGCCGAACTGCTCGCAACAGAAGCTTCCCATCACAGAACCGTAAATCATGGCTCGCCGCAGATGGAGATGAGACGCCTGGTCGATATCGCTGATTCCCGCCTCGGCCAGATAGCCCATGAATCCTCCCGCGAACGAATCACCCGCGCCGGTGGGGTCAAAAACAGTTTCCAAAAGAAAGCCCGGAGCGATGAAATACCCTTCCGGCCGGAAGAGAATGGCGCCGTACTCGCCGCGCTTGATGACCACGGTGTGGGGTCCCATGTCGTGGATTCGCTGGGCCGCTTTGCGTAGGTTGTATTCGCCGGAAAGCTGGCGCGCCTCCCCGTCGTTGATGAGAATGAAATCCCATTTGCGGATGGCCTGGGCCAGCTCGTCCGGGGTTCCTTCGATCCAGAAGTTCATCGTATCGCCACCGACGAAGCGGGGCGATCGCATCTGGTCCCGCACCTGCGCCTGTAGCTTCGGATGGATGTTGCCCAGAAAAGCATAGGGCGTGGAACGATAGGTTTCCGGAATTTTGGGGTCGAAGTCGGCAAACACGTTCAGTTCGGTCGTGAGCGTTGTCCGCTCATTCATGTCTTTCGAGTAGACGCCCGACCAGTAGAAGGTCTTGCCCGGGACCTTGTCGAGCCCCCCGAGGTCAACCCCATGGTCAGCCAGAACGGCCTCGTCTTCCGCGGCAAAGTCATCACCGACAACACCCACGAGATTGACGCTCGTGAAATAGCCGGCGGCCAGGGAGATATAGGTCGACGAACCCCCGAGCATGCGCTCGACCTTCCCGTAGGGCGTCTCCACCCCGTCGTAGGCGACTGAGCCGACAACGAGTAATGACATAGGCTCTGGTCCTTGCCTCCTGCTCGGCGACAACGCCGGTTGCCGGCCACACTGAACGGGGGCCGGGAACTGGGGACCGGGCGTCGCCGCCAATCCGAGACACGCGGGCCGCTACGGCCCCGGCTACGCGAGATACTTCCCGATCAACAACTCGTACTTCTTGCGCGCGTCAGCCGAGATCATGTTGCGATCCGTAAGGATGGCGTTTTCGAGCGCCGATGCATGCGGACTGGGCTGATCGCGCGGAACGTTCTTGACCGCTTCGAGCGCTACCGCTTGGGCGTTCTCAGCATTCCCGGTGAGGTATGCGATGACTTGGTCGACGGTGACCGCATCGTGATCGGGATGCCAACAGTCGTAGTCGGTCACCATGGCTACGGTCACGTAGGACATTTCGGCCTCGCGGGCGAGTTTGGCTTCTTGCAGGTTCGTCATTCCGATCACGGAAAAGCCCCACTGCCGGTTGAGATTCGATTCCGCCCGCGTCGAAAATGCGGGTCCTTCCATGCAACAGTAGGTCCCACCCCGGTGAACCGTCACACCGACCGTTTGGCAGGCCTGTTCGGCGATGTCGGCGAGTTTTGAACAGACGGGATCGGCAAAGCCGATGTGGACGACCACATCCTCATCGAAAAAAGTTGACGCCCGACCGCGGGTTCGATCGAAGAACTGGTCGGGGATGACGAAATCCAGCGGCTTGAGGTTTTCCTGCAATGACCCGACGGCGCTGAAGGAAAGCACCCACTCGACGCCTAGCTTCTTGAGACCGTAAATGTTGGCGCGGGAATTGAGGTTCGACGGCATAATGCAGTGCCCTTGCCCGTGCCGAGCCAGGAAGGCGACCTTCCGTCCGGCAAGGGCACCAAGCACGTAGGCGTCCGAGGGAGCGCCCCACGGCGTGTCGATCGTGACCTCCCGGCGGTCCTCCAAACCCGGCATGTTATAAAGTCCGCTGCCGCCGATAATTCCTATTTCCGCGCCCATAAGGGAGTCATTCTACCAGGGCAAGGTATTTGAGGGTTATTCACAGAGACTGCCGAGCGGCAACGACGACGAAACTCGGCGTGATGCGCTCGGCCAACCGGCGTATCGGTGATCAGAGAATGGCCGGGCGCTCTTTGGTCAGCTTCAACCTGTAGGTACGCCCCTGTGTCTCGACATAGAATAGTCTCTCGCCGGACTCGAAGAACCGATTCAGTTTTTGGCTGTTGGAATAATCGCGGTGGATGACGTACCTGCCCGACCTTTCGACTTCCGTGCCGGGAGCTTTGATGGCTCGCTCGATGTCCTGAAAAAGCCCCACCCGAAACTCCATCTCGGTGATCGAAAACAGGGGTTCCAAGGTACCCTGCTTGCGCAGCGAAAGGGCTTCTTGTTCGTCTAGAGCTTCCGCAATGAGCTGGGGCGGGCGGGCGTAAAACCCAAGTTCCTGCATTTGATCGATCATCTTGAGCGAGGCCGCATGCTCCGTCAGCCCCTCCGCCAGCGCTTGCCGCTCCAGCTCTTCTTTCGTTGATTTGAGAAGTCGAATTCTCTCGATCCGCTCGCGCCTCGAAAACTGCTCCACGTCCGAGAAGTGAATGCCGGCCGGATAGACGCGATCGCAAGTCGGAGTCGCCAGTAGAACCTTCAACTCGGACGTCTTCGCGTTGTGGGCTACCAGCGCGCAAGGGTACGCCTGCTCGCCACGGGCCGGGAGCACTTCCCACTCACCCGACAGCGGTGACTCGTTATCGCCGGAAGTCTCGGCCCATCCCTGTTGCCAGGTGTTCGAGTCAGGCGACTCTTCGCCCGTCGATTTCCAATCCCCGCTCAAAAAGAAGTGGTCCGCCGTCGGTTGACGCGGAGTCCGCAAGCGGACTCGGTATTGGAGCGTGTTCTGATCGTCCCATTGCAAGCGGGTGGAAGGCACAGTGAACAGGCGTCCGCGATACGTGCGCAGCCACTGTCTTTCCAAGGGCGAACCGGGCCAGGTTTTTGCGATTTCGACGCTGCCGTCTTCGACCAGAAGCCTGAGCAGCGTAAAGCGATCCTTCCAGACGAAAACGTGCGCCGGCGGGGAGAAGCACTCGAAACCGAAACCCAGGACCAAACCGCTCGTCTCCCGGGCAATGAAAAAACTTCCGAGCCGTCGGGAGAATAGACGGGAGAGTAGAATCCCTCCTCGCTACGAGTTTGGGAAAGCAGTAAGAAGGCTAGTCCGGCCCCCAGGAGCAGAAGAACCCAAATCGCCGCGCGCCTCATAAGGACCAAGCTACCCCTGAATCAGCTCCAGCAAGACACCGCCCGTCGATTTAGGATGGACGAATACGTATTGGTAGCCTTCCGCGCCGGTTTGGATCTCTTCGGTGACCAGGCGTCCGCCTTGGACTTTGATGCGCTCGACGGCTGCCTCCAGGTCGGGCACCCTCAGGGCGATGTGGTGAATCCCCTCGCCGCGTTTCTCAATGAACTTCGCGATCGGGGAATCCTGGTCGGTTGCTTCGATCAGTTCGATACGCGACTCGCCGGCGGAGAGCATGGCCACGCGAACCCTTTCGTGAGGGACCGTGGTTAGGCCGGGCTTTTCAGCTCCGAGGGTGTCGCAGTAAAAGCCGAGAGCCTTCTCCACGGACCGAACGGCGATGCCGATGTGATCGACGCGCGGCTTACTCATCAACGCCTGCTTTCTTCATGACGTCATCCACGAATTCGTAGGGGTTGACGCGCCCATCGGCGACGCCGCGCGCGGCTTCGGCAAGTTCTTCGACGGGCAGCGCTTCGTCGATGACCTGCTCCAACGCACGCCGGCGCAACAACTCCAGCAGCCGTTCCTTCCAAACGTCCACTTCTCGCCCCGGCGCTGCCGGACGGGACTCGAGCGCCGCCAGCAAATCAGCGACGCCCTCACCCTCCGTGGCGACCGTGCGCACGATCGGCGTCTCCTGGCCCGCTTGATGCGTGAGCGAAAGCAACGCCCGCAACTGGGTTTCAATCCGGTCGGCGCCCGACTGGTCCGACTTGTTGATGACAAACACGTCGGCGATTTCCATGATGCCCGCCTTGATGGTTTGGACATCGTCGCCCATCGACGGCGTCAGCACCAGGGCGACAGCCGAGGCAAGTTTCACGATGTCGATCTCAGCCTGGCCTACGCCCACCGTCTCGATCAGGATGACGTCGCGGCCCGCGGCATCGAGCGCCATCATGACGTCGGCTGTGGCCGGGGCGAGTCCTCCGAGGACGCCCCGCGTGGCCATCGAGCGGATGAAGACACCCGGGTCGGCGTGGTGAGCGTGCATCCTGACTCGATCCCCAAGAATCGAGCCGCCCGAGAAAGGGCTGGTCGGGTCAACCGCGATGATCGCCACCGAACGGCCTTGCTCCCGAAGAAGGCCGGCAAGCCGGTCGACCAGGGTGCTCTTGCCGGCCCCGGGCGCCCCGGTGACGCCAATCCGCCACGCCTTGCCCGAGTAAGGAAACAGCGCCCTGAGCAGGGGTTGGGCATCGGGGCCGCGATTCTCGATTTCCGTCAGGGCCCGAGCCAGGGCGCGGGGGTCCCCCTGTCGAAACTTCTCAACCCATTCGTTGACGCCCATTCCGGCGGAGCGAAAATCAGCCCTTAAGGACTTGCCGCGCGATGATCGTTCGCTGGATCTCGCTAGTACCCTCGCCGATGGTCATCAGTTTCACGTCGCGGTAAAACTTCTCGACGGGGTAATCCTTAATGAAACCGTATCCGCCGTGAACCTGCAAGGCCTCGTTGGCCACGCGGACGGCCGCTTCGCTGGCAAAAAGCTTGGCCATCGAGGAGAGCTTGGTGACTCTCCGCCCTTGATCGAGCGCCCAAGCCGCGTTGTAGGTCAGCAAGCGCGCGGCTTCGATTTCCGTGGCCATGTCGGCGAGTTTATGTTGGATCGCTTGGAAGTCGGAGATGGCGTGACCGAACTGCTTGCGCTGCTTCGAATAGGCGAGAGCGGCCTCATAAGCTCCCTGAGCTATGCCGACCGAGAGGGCCGCAATCGACACGCGTCCGCCGTCGAGAACCTTCATGGCGTCCGCGAACCCTTCGCCCCGCTTACCCAAAAGCTGCTCGAGGGGCAGACGGCAAGCGGAAAAGATCAGCTCACCTGTGTCGCTGGCCCGCATGCCGAGCTTGTCCTCTTTGCGGCCCGCGCGGAAGCCCGGAGTCCCTTTTTCGATGATGAAAGCGGAAATTCCGGATTGCGCCGCCGCGGGGTCGGTTACGGCCATGGCGACGCAGACGTCGGCTTGATGAGCATTCGTCGTAAAGGTCTTAGCCAGGATTTCCGATTTGGCTCCTCTGACGGCACGAGTCTACACCCTCACCCGGCGAAGCGGAACCATTTCTCCACCCGAAAGAGGCGGCGGCTGAGGCGGAACCGATCGAGCCCCCTTCTTGCCCCTCATGGGGGCTGATCCGTCGCTGCGAAGTCAATTTCGCAGACACCCCTCCGAGCTTCCGTCCTCAGTACACAGATTTCGCATTCGCCAAGTGCGGTGCTACCCGCCCGGCACAGGCAGCGCCCAGATCTTCCGCAGCATGTCGCCAAACAGCCGCCGGTTCAGATGTCCCTCCGCGAACAAGAGCCAGTCATACCGCGCGTGTTTAATTAGCCGTCCGCCCGTCTTCATCAGCCGGTGCTGCAAGCTCGTCAGCGACCAGTTCTTGATTCGCTGCGGCAGCCCGAGCCGCCGCCAGAGATTGCCCAGGTTGTAGGCCAGCACGCTTCACTGCAAGCGCACCTCGTTCGCCCGGAAGCGATGGCACGACAGCCGCGTCCAGTGCGTCGCTTGCTTACCTTCTTTGATCCACTGCTCCGCCGTGCCGCGCTGGTTGTAGAAACGCACCACCGACCGGCTTGGCAAGCTCATGTTCGTCACGATAAAACCGACGCGCGCGAACAGCTCGCCCTGGTGGTGCTCGACCTTGGCGACAACTCGTCTCGGCTTCTTCCAGCTCTCCGCCTGATAGCGAAAGCTCTTGTAGCGCACTAGCGGCTTGCGGCCGGGCCTCCCCGGCGGACGAAACAGGATGTCTTCGATCTCTAACTCCAAGCTCCTGTTGGCCGGAATGCGGATGGCGTAGTCCGCGCCGCGCTCCTCCAGTGCTTCGTAGATCTCGGGCTTGGCGAAGGCGGCATCGGCGCGAAAGGTGACCTGTTTGCCTTCGGCCAGTTGGCGCTCGATCTCCGGCAACAATAGCTCATCCCAGTCCTCGGCGCTGTGCACGTTGCCGGGACGCAGCTTGGCAGCGAGGCAATCACCATGACCGTTGAACAAAAGCAACGGGTGGTAGCAGACCGACTCGAAGTGTCCGTTGTAGGCGCTGCCTTCCTGTTGGCCATGGACCGGACTCTCGGTGGAGTCCATGTCCAGAACGACCCGCGCGGAGTCGTCGAACGCCTCCGCTTGCCCGACCAGCTCTCGGTTCAGCGCCATCAGCCCCAGCAGGTTCTCTTCGCTCGCCAGCATCTCCGTCTCGAAGCCGTGCAGCGTCGAGGTCAAGGCCGCACCGCGATCCCAGATCTTCTGCGAGCCGATCAAGCGAAACGTCGGGTCAGCCGCCACGCGGACGGCGTCGTTGACGTCCTCGTAGCCTGCCAAGCGGCTGTAGATCGACTGCCGCAACAGATCAGCGAGCGTGAACTGCTTGTTTGTGCCGTGCCGGGAGTCGCTGAGATGCTCGTCAATCAGTTCTCCGAGACCGAGCCGTTCGTCCAGTTCGCGAACCAAAATCAGGCCACCGTCGGAAGTGACGTGCGATCCCTGGAAATCGACTTTGAGAAGTCCATTGAAAGTTAGCTGGAATGGCTTGGTTTGTTTTTCACCCATTGGGTGTTGGCCTCCATGGCGTCCTCATCGGGCTCTAGCCCCTATGAATAAAGACGCTGAAGGCCGCTGGAAGGTCGGGAGGCCTGAATCAAATTGGAAATGCGGGCTTAGAGCCATTGAGCACCCAGTGACCTTGGTCTTCGACAGCAGATGTCCGAGTGCCGGCCGCGTCGGAACCGGCTTCCGGTTCGGTGAGAGACCAGCAACCGAGCCACTCCCCCGTAGCAAGTTTGGGAATGTATTTTCGGCGCTGTGCTTCGCTTCCGTGGAGGTAGATGTGGCTCGCGCACAGTGACGTATGGGCCGCTACGATCAGAGCTACGGAAGGGTCGACCCGAGCAAGCTCCTCAATGACGATGGCGTGATCGACGTGCCCCATCCCGGCGCCGCCGAGAGCCTCGGGAAAAATCGTACCGAACACGCCCAGCCGCCCCAGCTTCCGGGTCAGCTCCTCAGGGACTTGCTGTTCTTCATCCCATTCCCTCACCTGGGGTTTGATCTCAGCTTCGGCGAACTCACGCACCGTCCTGCGCAAGTGGTCTTGTTCACTGGTCAGGTCGAAATTCATGTGCCGTCGAGACGCTCCAGGCGCCCAGTGTTTCTCACAGGCGGCGAGGAGTCGCTTGGCTCTTTCTATTTATAGTGATGCGTAAGCGCCCCAGCGTGTTGCCGAGAGGGGAAAAGTTCTTGCCCTTTATTCCAGATCGGCGCTCGCCTTGCCCTTCCGCAGGCCGTGGCACTGTCCTTTTCGTTGGATAGTAGCCTTGGGTCGCTGGCCCGGGCGTCGTGGATCACACTTTTCGGAAGCAACAAACCGCTCCCCGAAAGTCGCCGCACGGCAACGCGCGTTGATTTCTCGGCGCCGAGAATGTCGGTACCTACCGGCTCGAATCCTTGCCGAAAGTGGCGGGAATTGCTAATTACCGGGCGAGGCCGCGGACGTTAGCCGGCGGGCCCGCTCCCTGACGGGCACGGCTCTGATTCGCTCATCGCGAAGGTGTGCGTAAGGCAGGAAACTGAGCCTGGTACGCCAGTGACAGGCCAGCTATTTCGGCGACTATTGCGCCATGACCGCTCCGTCGAAAACCCTGGGGGTTTTGATCCCCTTGGGTGGGCCTGAGGCTGGTGGCAGGACCGGACTCTGAGGGGGACCGACCGCTCCCTGACGGTCGCGGCTCCGTTTATCGCGGCGAAGGCCCATGGGCACTCACTTGTGTTCGCGGCCTGGATTTGCTCGTCACTCGCTCTTGCAGCCGCACACCTTAGTCTGCAGGGCCCGCGCCCTGACGGGCACGGCTCAGTGCGGCTCCGGTCGGCGCTGTCGTGTTACGGCTCATCCCGGTCAGGAAGCGGTCCCCACAATTTGCGCCCAACTCTTGACAGCCACACTAGAGGTATAATCACAAAGGATCCAATTCCTATCAAGATAGTAGAGATTACGCTTTCCGGGCGACAGGAGGGCATGACTTATGGCGACGATGGTAAGTGGTGTCGGCGCTGACCGCTGGGCACACCTGCCGGCGGCTGTGCGAGAGGAAATCGACGTCTACGAGACCGAGCTCCGCCGCGTGCAGCAGGGCCAGATGTCGGAGAAGGTTTTTCTGGAGTTTCGTCTACGCCACGGCGTTTACGGACAGCGGCAAGCCCGCGTCCAGATGCAGCGCATCAAGATCCCGTTGGGAATCTTGAATACCGAGCAGATGATTCGGCTGGCGGACCTCTCCGAAGAGTATGCCGACGGGGTCAGCCACATCACTACCCGCCAGGATATCCAGTATCACTTCCTTGACATCGACGATACTCCCAACATGATGCGCCGGCTGGCGGAGGTGGGCATCACGACGCGGGAAGCGTGCGGTAATGTGGTCCGCAATGTCACCTGCTGCCCAAGCGCCGGCGTCTGCGCTGACGAGGTGTTTGACGTCTCGCCCTACGCCCGGGCCATGGCGTACTTTCTGCTGCGTCATCCGGACGCGCAGAACTTCGGCCGTAAGTTCAAGATCGCATTCTCGGGCTGCGAAGACCATGCCTGCGGGCTAGCCAAGATGCACGACATCGGGGCGATCGCCAAGATCCAACAGATCGGCGGCAAGCAGGTGCGGGGCTTCAAGGTTTACCTGGGCGGCGGTCTGGGCGCTCTTCCGCACCTGGCGAAACTCTACAGCGATTTCGTGCCCGCCGAGCGGATGCTCCCCATGGCGCAGGCGATTGCTCGTGTCTTCGCGCGGCTAGGCGAAAAAAACAACCGTGCCAAGGCCCGCATGAAGTTTCTGATCGCGCGGCTGGGGATGGAAGAGTTCACTCGGTTCCTCGAAGAAGAGCTTTCGAAGCTGCCGCACGACGAGCGCTGGGCCAACGAGTTTGTCAAGGCAACGGCCGAGCTCTCCGACGATCCCCGCAAGCCCCCTTCCGAGTTGCAACTGCCCGAGAACGCCGACCCCGACTTGCTGCGCTGGCTCGACCTCAATGTTCGTCAGCAGCAACAGCAGGGCTACTCGATGGTTGAGGTTTTCCTGCCCTTGGGGGATATTTCGGCCGACCAGTTGCGGTCCCTGGCCCATCTGTGCCGCAAGCATGTGAAGGATACGATCCGCACGACCGTCGATCAGAACCTGCTGATCCGATGGGTGGCGAACGGGGATCTCATCGAGTTCCACGACGGGTTGAAAGCTTTGTCGCTGGCACAGGTTGGGGCCGGGCGGTTGCGTGACGTCACGGCCTGCCCGGGCACGGACTCGTGCAAGCTGGGGATTACGTCGTCGCGCGGCTTGGCGGCGTTGTTGCACGAGAAGTTCAACAACGGCCTGGGCAACATCGCTGATCGCCAGGACTTGAAAATCAAGATCAGCGGATGCTTCAACTCCTGCGGCCAGCATCATATCGCCGACATCGGGCTGTTCGGATCCGTGCAACGGAAAGGAAATTCCACGGCCCCTGTTTTCCAGGTTGTATTGGGCGGTACGACACAAGGCAACTCGGCTTCTCAGGGCTTGACGGTGAGCAAAATCATGGCACAAAACGCTCCCGAGGTCGTCCGCAAGCTGACGGAGTTCTACGACCGAGAGAAGAAAGAAGGGGAGACGCTCGCGGACGTCGTCAAGCGCGTCGGCAAGGCGCGTGTGAAGGAAGAGTTGCGGGAGTTCTCTCTGTTGCCGACCTATGAGGAAGCACCGCAGTTTTACCAGGACATTCGACAGCCCTGGCTATACGAGAAATCCGTCGGTGTGGGCGAATGCGCCGGCGCGGTCGTCGATCAGGCGGAGTTTATGCTCGAGGATGCCGATCGGCTGAATTTTGAGGCTACCCTGGCATTGGACGAAGGCCGGCATGGAGAAGCAGCGCGAAAAACCTTCCAGGCCGGCAAGAAAGCGGCCGACGGGATTCTCTCGGCCCGGGGATTGCTGCTGTCGGATAACTACGACACGGTGGCGGAATTCCGCAAGCACTTCTATGAGACGAATGTTTTCTGGGCTCCGCTTGCCGAGAACTTCTTCCGAGCAGCAGAAAAGGGAACCGACGGCCTGACTCCCGAGCAGGCGCGCCGGCGGGTCGAAGAGACCACGCTCTTTATCGAGCAGGCGCAGACGGTCTTCAGCCAACTGTAGCGGTGCCGCGGCTCATGCCTTTGGTGGGCTGCGTCTCCCGCCGGCTGCGCTTCCCATTCGCCTCTCGGAGATCCTAAAGACCGCCCCGACAAGGATTTCGCTCACCCGTGAAGGGTTTCCCGTCAGTGCGGTCGGTCATAAGGCGGGAGGTGGACGACACGACACATGGGGCTCGACCGGAAAACGACGGCAGCCTTACGGGGCGTTCCCCGACCGGTTCGAGCGTCAAATTGCCGTTGACGGCGCGGGGAGCGTATCATGTTATGAGTTTGAGGTCCAAATCAACAATTCCGTTTGAACGTTTTGCACAGGCTGAGATCTCCGCGACAAGCGAAGGTTGACGTGGCAAGTCGATTTGCAAAGCTGACGCTCCTTTTCTCAATTCCTCTAGCGGTTTGTGTCTCACTTGGTCTCCTCGTTCTAGTGGGACCGTATCTCTCCCACCGAGCGGCCAGCACGGCGGCGGCTCAGTATATCGACTACCCCGATGTGGTCCAGTATGATCTCCAAAGAGAGGGAGGTCATCTCGTGCCCAACCTGGACACGTTGATGCTCGGCGCACGAGCCGACCAGCCGGTAAGAATCGTAACCAATTCCAAGGGATTTAGAAATGCCATCGAGTTCGACTATGAGGTTCCGAAAGGCGTCAGGCGGATTCTGTTCGTGGGAGACTCTTACGTCGACGGAATGAGAACCGACCAGGAACGGACCATTGGTTACCTGCTGGAACAGCGGCTTGCGAGAGACGACCCGGATGGAAAAACGTACCAGGTTCTCATCGCCGGAAACAAAAACCCGGCGAATTCGTGGTACTACCTGCAGGAACACGGGCGAAAGTTGAATCCGCACATTGTGATTCTGGGCGTCACCCTCGGCAATGATTTAACCTGGCATAATTACAAGGCGGGGTTGATCCCTGAAAAGACCTCAGACGGAGAAACCATCCTTTCGCCGGCCGACCCGGCTCAACGGGCGGGCCGAAACAGGGACTCACTTCTCCTGCCCGACGAGGCCTATACGCCGCCGAGCGTTTTCGACGGGCTGAGCGATATTTTCATCCAAATACAGCGGGCGCTGGCGTCGAGCTTGGACGTGTTCTCGCAGCTGGCGCCTCCCATCATGGCTCCGCTGCCGAGTACGAGACGGAAAGTATATACAGCGGATTTTTCCGTATCACTGGGTTTGTTCTTCACCCCTGTGCTTTCCGAAGTAGAGGATATGTACGAAGAATTTGAGGAGATCCTGCTGGGCGTCCGCGACGTCGTCAAAAGGAGTGAAGCGGAGCTGTTGGTGGTTCTCTTTCCGGTTCGCATGCAGGTATCAGAGGACGATTGGGGACGACTGGTATCCGCGTATTCGCTGGATGAAAGCCGGTTCGATTTGGACTACCCCAACAGGCGAATTCTCGCGTTTTGTGAAGGTCACGATATCTTTTGTTTGGATCTGCTGACGCGTTTCAAGGCTGCCTGGCGAGACGACCAGGCGACCCTCTACCAGCCGAGGGGAGACATGCATTTCAATGATGAAGGTCAAAGATTGGCAGCGGAGGAAATCGCCAGGTGCTTGGGCGAAGTGAATATCGATGCTGTGGGCATTGGGCGGGTGATTCGAAGACCCAGCCCTGCCTCCCGAAAGAGTTGAGAATCTGGATTTCGTTGAGGGAGGGAGGTGCGCCGCCGCGTTGGTCGATCTCATGGCAAACAGTTGGGAGCATTGCATAGTACATGGTATTTGTGATGCTTCTGATGTTGGTACGGATGGTCAAGGTTCCCTTGACGGTTTTGACGGACTTGATTTCCCCGTTGGCGTCAAGGGCTTCCGGTATGGCCTTCTCCAGCTCGGGAAGGGTTGCTGAAGGCTTGGCTGCCGCAGCCGCGTCGGATTCCGATTTTGTGCATCTCGTTAGTAAGTGTTCGCACTGCTGGGGTTGAGCTTGGCCGATTCGCTGCATATCCTGATCGCCTTCTCGAATTCTCGCCGCTCCCGATGGTCCCATCCTTCCTCATACTTCATCCACCCGTGCAGGTCATCCTGATCGACCGGGTAAAGCAGCCATGGAACCGGATCTTCAACGAATCAACGCCAAATTAATGGCCGACGCGCCGGCGGATCTGAACATCGATTCGATCCTGGCGATATTCGGCCGCTGGCGCCACGACAAGGACCACCCCTCGGACTGGGTGGACCTCGCCGACTACGCTCACATGGCCAGGGGACAGGGAATCCTACTGGTCGGCAAGCAAGGCAACTTTTCGGTGGACTTGACCGATCCGGGGCCGGGGCTGCTCTATGGCGGCAAAAAAGATTTCCAGGGTCCGGCGGCTAACCGGGTGCTGGAAGCCATCCGACGGTGTCTGGCGCTCGCCGTACCCTTGGTTGGCGAGCCGGAATACCCGACAGGCCTCAAGCTTCAGCCTGGTTGGTGGGAATTGACCATCAACGATCGCCTGGACTTCCCCAACACGGACGAGACGGACGGCCAGCTAGGACCAGACATCAGGTCGGCCCTGGACACCGTGTTCGGTGCGGGCAACTATAGGGCCGAACGGGAACCCGACCCCGGGAGGCGCTACGCGTATTCGGTCCGAGCCAAGTGGCCGGGCGGCGTCAAAGAGCTCCTCGAAAACGTGACCGCAGCCGCTGATTCGGTTGCTGCGTGACTGTCCCTTATCGGACGAACGAGCGCATTGTTCGTTTCGACTGCGCCGGTGAGATCGGGCATGAGGCCGGCAGAATTGCCGACCGCTACTCAAAACTAGGACTGCCAACAGTGGCGGTCACTACCCGCGGTTCGTACCCCCTCAGAAGGGGCCGGGCGCTGCTGGCCCGGCCGGCGTCCTCGATCCGCCGCTGAGTCCCGGCGACGGCCCGCTGGCTGTCGAAGAACGCGCGGGGACGCCGACGATCTGAGCCTGCGGGTGAAACGCCATCAGGGCGAAGGCGTAGTAGACAAGGTGATCAATCGGTTCGAGCCGCTTCCCCGCCATCGGCCCGTCGGTGGCGACTCCGAACAGGTTCCATGTGCTGCCCGTTTCTTTGTCCAGAATCTTACCCTTCTTGCGCCGAAATTTCAGTCGCTTGCCGTCCAGCTCGGGCGAGAATACTCCAACCGAACCCACCTGCCGGGAGCCGGAGATCCTTCGCGCGTCGTTGACCGACACCGTACGCGGGTCATGGAAGACCACGAATCGCTTCTTCTTGATCTTGGACTCGGCCACGCCGGTGCGCCGCAAATTGTCGAAGGTAAAAGCTTTGGTCTTGCCCTCCATCGTCACGGCAACAACCTGTTCGGTGGGGCGAACAGGCAACGCCCGCTTCAAGTCAACGGGCGCCCTGAGTCGGCCGCTGAACTCATAGCCCGCATAGGGCGTGCTGCCGTAGTGCATGCCACGGGTAGGCCGGCTCAGAATTCGGCCGTTGGGGAACGATTCTCTGAAATCGTCAAACGAAACGACTTGACTGCTGATGACATCGAGCTGCTTACCCGTAGCCGCCCCTACAATCGCTTCTCCCGTGGCTTGTTGCCACAAGGAATCGGTCTGACGGTCGTACATCACCATGTCGCTGTGGCGCAGCATTCCCGACACCCCGAAGTCGTGGACCACGCCATCGACGCGTCTATCGAAGGTGATCGCCGTATTGCACAGGGGACAGTAGCTGACCAGAATCGGACGGTCTCCGATCCGGTCGTTCACCAACTCATTCCAAACTAAGATCTGTAGCGGGTAACCTCGCGCTTCGCCGCCAAGCGTCACCACCAGCACCGGCTCCCTGGCGCCAACCCACTTGGCGGCCTCGTCGACGGCAGTAAACTCGGGACGGTCAATGGCCCGGATGCCGTCCTTCGGCGGCCCGCCGGAACGAAGTTCGGAAAGGTTGATTGATTTCTTCGAGAGGTCGGTTTTCCAGTTGCCCTGACTAAGCTGCGCCGAAGCCGGCAGCACAGCGCACAAGAAAAGGACCAGGATACGGCTCATCTTTGACGCCCTCCCGTAACTAGTTTCGACCGGGACCGCAAACCGGTTACGGACCACGTCGAAATAGCCTGCCTCCATCAGCAGCTAGTGTAGCCCTAATACCGTTCACGTAGCGGCCACGGATGCTCGAATTGCTCCCTGGGTTTCCGAGCTGGACGCAAAGGTGGCAGGTACACGGAAGATGGCAACAGGCGGTCCCCAGGGCGCGACATCCCGATGGGAAGCGACTTCGATGGTTCACCGCGAAACATTCACCGCGGCACAGCGTTGCGGCCGGGGTCATGAAAGAAGTACACTGCCGGCGGAACAGAAGCCAGATTGGAAATGGCGAAGAAGAGCGTTGGAGGGAGGTTTGGACCAGGATGAGGTTGGAGGGGAAGACCGCTATGGTCACGGGAGCCGGCAGCGGAATCGGGCGGGCGATAACACAATGCTTCGCACGCGAAGGCGTGCGAGTGATCGCCGTCGGCAGAAACCAAAAGAAGTTGGAGGATACTCGACTAGCCTCGGGCGAGGCTGCTCGGCGAGTGCTGCCGAGGTCGGCGGACATCTCGGATCGCGACGCCGTCCGCGGCCTTGTGCAATGGGCCGAGCAACAGTGCGGTCCTATTCACATCCTTGTCAACAACGCCGCCATCAACGTTCGGCGCCGCTGGCTGGACGAACTAACCATCGATGATTTCGAAAGCATCGTGGACGTAGCCCTCAAGGGGGCTTTCTATTGCCTCCACGAAGTTCTTCCGGGAATGCGGTCGCGCGGCGACGGTCTGATTATCAACGTCTCTTCGGTAGCCGGCCGGCGAGCTAATAAGATCAGCGGAGCAAGCTACATCGCAGCGAAGTTCGGACTATCGGGCCTGAGTCAGGGTGTCGGTCTCGAAGAAGGACAGCGGGGAATCCGGTCCTGCGTAATCTATCCCGGTGAAGTAGACACGCCGCTGCTGGACGATCGCCCGCAAGTTCCTCCCCCGGAAGCCCGGAAGCAGATGCTCCAGCCGGAAGACTTGGCGGCGGCAGCCTTATTCGTCGCTACCCTTCCTCCCCGCGCGACCGTGCCTGAGTTGGTCATCACTCCCACAACCCAGGGGTTTTCCTAGCTTCCCGCGCCGCGCGGGCCGGCATTTTAGTGCGCGCTTGTCGGAATCGCCATATCGGGCTCTTCGCGGGTGATGAATTCGAGCACGGCGGGCTTGCCTTCCCTCGTTTGGGCGATGCCGCGCTGGATGGCCGGCACAATCTCCTCCGGCTTTTCAATTCGCTCGGAGTAGGCGCCCAGTCCGTGCGCAACTTCGCTGTAGTTGCCGCTTAAAAATTTCGTCCCGTAGCGCTCGACCGCCTTCGGAATGTTCTTCTCGTAGTTCCCCATCGCCGAGTTGTTCAGCAGCATCGTGAGGATCGGGATGTGTTCGCGTACCGCCGTCTCGACGTCCATGCCGACCATGCCGAACGCCGCGTCGCCCATGAAATTGACGACCAGCTTTTCGGGAGCCGCCAGTTTGGCGCCCATCGCGGCGCCGAGGGAAAAACCGAGTTGGGTGGAATGTCCCCAGCCGATATATCCACGAGGCGTGACGGATTCGTAAAGCGGCGCGAGCTGGTCTCTGGGATTGCCGGAGTCGTGGGTGACAATGGCATCGCTCGGGTCAACCGTCTTCATGAAATCGCCGATTACGCGGTAGGGGTTAATGGGCACCTCCTCGGAGATCAGCTTCGCCGCCCAGCGCCGCTGCCACTGGTTGCGGACGCCCCGAACGTGCTCTTCCGCCTGGGCCCGGCCCGGCTTCGCCGCCCCCCCGGTCTGCGATCGGATTTCTTCAATCATCTGCCGCAAGGTGAGTTTGGCATCCCCGAGCAAGGCGACGTCGGGCAGATAATCTTTGTTCAGGTCGCGCGAATCAGCGGTGGCGTGGACGATGACTCGTTTCCCGGAGGGAATCACGGGCGTGAAGATGTAGCGGCTTAGACTCGTCCCAATGGCGAACAGCGCGTCGCAATGATTGAGGTAGTCCTCGGCCATCGCGGTTCGGCAGTAGGAGCCGGTGCCGAGTGAAAGCGGATGCCGTTCGTCGAAGGCGCTTTTGCCCAGCAGCGTGGTCATCACGGGGGCGGCCAGCAGCTCGGCGGCCTCCCTGAGTTCTTCCCAGGCACCCGCGTAGAGCGTTCCCTGGCCCGCCCAGATCATGGGCCGCTCGGCGGCGAGCAGCAGCTTGACAGCCTCGCGCGCCGCGTCTGGGTCCGGGGCGGTCCGCAACCGAGGAATCGGGCGGTAATCGAGTTCCCCGGAAAACTCCTCCGCGGCGACATCGCCGGGAATCTCCAACAGCACGGGGGCCGGACGGCCTGAGCGCAGGGCCGTGAACGCACGCCGCATCCGACCTGGCACAGCGTCAGCCGAAGGTATCATGTCGGCCCACTTCGTCGTTGCCGAGTAGTTCTTGACCGCATCGAAGTTCGGGGGCACCCCGGAGAACTGCCGACCCGGATGGCCGGGAAGAAACAGTACGGGGCTTGAATCCGTATTAGCGTGGGCAATACCGGCAAAGGCGTTCTCGGCGCCTGCCAGCGCTTGTACGCTCACCACGCCGATCCGCTCGCCGAGCGAAGTCCGAGAAAATCCGTCGGCCATGTTTTCGGCGACCCGCTCCTGGCGGGCGACAATGGGACGGATTCCCTCCTCGGCCAAAGCCTCCAATATGGGCGTCATCGGGAAGCAGAATACTTGCTTCACGCCTTCGAGCGTTAGAATCCGTGCAATAGCTTGGCTGCCGTTCATTTGCCTACCTTTTCCGCGACCCGCCCAAGGGAAATATTCGGCCGGTGCGCCTCTTCTGGAGATCGACAGGCGAAAGTCTAGCAAAATTCTCCCCGGCTCGCCAAACCCCTTTTGCTCTCAGTCAGCTAGGTCCTGAGGGTTATAGACAGCCGTGCACCCGGTGACAGATGCACGGGGACGCCGGAAAGACCGATTGATTGTTTGAGTTCGCAAGAGACAGGGTCGCGCGTCGTAACGCGGTCCCACGGCGCTGCGAAGAACATGGTGAGTCGCCGTCGGTCTTGCATAAAGCTCGAGTCCAGCAGAGCGGCAGCGGAGCGGGCTAGCAAGATACCTCCTTCCGCCCTGGGCCTGTCTCGCCCCATCCATTTGTTCGCGATCGAATGAGAGAACGAATCAAGGCTGTTCACATCGGCATCGGAGAGGCCGCCGAGGAATCTTTGGTCAACGCGCAGGGAGGCGAGTGGGATCTCCAAGGGGCGGGATCTTGGTGGCAGTGTCTCAAACAGCTTGCTGACGGGGAACAAGACGTCTTGGTCACCGGCACGGAGCTCGATGGGATTTCCGTCGACAGGCTGATCGAAGAGGCGCTGCGCCTCCATCCGACGCTAACCGTCGTGGTGCTGGCGCAACAGCCGGATTATTCCGAGGCCGCTCGATTAGCCCGCCTTGGCGCTGGAGACTATCTGCCCGCACCGCCCGAGACTCGCTTCTCAGCGGACGAAATCGTAGACGGAATCACGCGCGCCCATAAAAACAACGTCTTACGAAGGCCCTGGGGACGGGAGGAGATCTCTGAAGCCGCACCTGAGCTCGTCGGCCGAAGCGAGGCCATCCGTGGCGTCAATCGGTTGATCAAACTCATCGCACCGCGTCAGTCCACGGTGCTAATCACCGGCCGCACGGGTACGGGCCAAGAACTCGTTGCGCGGGCCATTCATACCGCCTCGCCGAGGGGGCCTCATCCGCTGGTAGTGGTCAACTGCGGCGCCATCCCCGAGCACCTGATGGAGGCGGAGTTGTTTGGCCACGTTAAGGGCGCTTTCACCGGAGCCATCGGTCACCGGGTGGGGCGTTTCGAGCAGGCGCACCGCGGCGTCATTTTCCTTGACGAAATCGGTGAAATGCCGCTTGAGATGCAGACCAAGCAGCTGAGGGTGCTACAAGAGCGAGAGTTTCAGCGGGTAGGCAGCTCGGAAACGATCAAGGTTGACGTTCGAGTCATCGCGGCCACGAATTGCGACCTGAAAGAACTGGTTCAACGGGGCAAGTTCCGCGAAGACCTCTACTACCGATTGAACGTGGTCCCTCTGGCTTTGCCGAGCTTGGCGGAGCGGATTGACGATTTACCGTCGCTTGTGCAGCACTTGCTGGCGAAGATTTGCCGCCACGAAGGCTTGCCCCTGATGCGGGTGACGCCGGAGACGGTAATCCGATTGATGGAATATAGCTGGCCGGGTAACGTGCGGCAGCTCGAGAATGCGATCGAGAAGGCCGTCGCCTTGAGCGCGGATCGCGAGATCCTCTATCCCAGCGACTTCCCCCTTCCTCCTCTCACTCCCGGCACGGCGCCTTCCGTAGCGCCGGACGTGCGGCTGCCCAACGAGGGGCTCGATTTCGACTCGGTTGTCGGCCGCTTCGAGCGCAGTCTGCTCGAACAAGCGCTGGAGCGAACCGGGGGCAACAAGAAACGGGCGGCTGAACTGCTGAGAATCAACCGCACGACCTTTGCGGCCAAGTTGCGAGCGTCGAGCCAAGCCCAGTCGGGAGAATGACCGGCCGTGAAGAGTTCCCAGGCTCGGCTGAGCGACAAAATTTCGGGTGATGACAAGAGTTTGTCGCTCGCCGGCCACTGGGTTCTCTGATTCTAAAGGGCCGCCTTTTGGTCCCTGCCATGCAGGCAAGTCCAGGAGAGCATGCTCCTCGGTTCACAAGCTTTGCTGATCGCCCGATACATGGACTTGCTATCGGTGCGACAAAAGTTGACGGCGACCAACATTGCCAACGCCGATACGCCGGGTTACTTGGCTCGGGACATCGATTTTGGGGAAGAGATGGCGCGAGCGCTCGAGCAGTCTCCCGAAGGGGTTGCTTCGCCGCTGATCGTCCGGCAGGTCGAAGGCCTGCCGATCAAAAACGATGGCAATAACGTTAGCCTCGACCGAGAATTGCGAATCTTAGGGGAAGCGGGTATCCGCTACTCGCTGGCCTCCTTAATGCTCAGGAACAGCATCCAATCGGTTCGTTCGGCGATCCGAGAAGGTCAGACGTAACGCAAGAATTATTGCCGCCTCTATGAGTCTGTTTTCCATCTTGGATGTCAGCGCCTCGGCGCTCGCGGCTCAGCGAATGAGGGTCGACGTGCTGGCGCAGAACATCGCCAATGCCGAAACAACACGGACTCCCGAAGGGGGACCGTACCGGCGCCGTCACGTGGTTTTCAAAGCCGAGCCGCAGCCCGTGTCCGGCTTTCAGGCGGTCTTGGCGCGTGTGCAGTCTCCGTCGGGATCGTCCCTTCCCCTCGATGTCCAGGGCGTCCGCGTTGCGGAGGTGAGTGTCGACAATACACCCGCGGAAAGGCGTTATCTGCCCAGCCATCCCGACGCCAACGCGGAAGGGTATGTCGACTTTCCACCCTTCAATCCGGTGGAAGATATGGTCGATCTGACTGCGGCCGTGCGCTCCTATCAGGCCAACTTGGCTGTGGTGTCGGCGGTCAGAGAAATGATCACTCGAACGATTGACATTGCCCGCTAGTCCGCTTTTCTCACCAGGTGGCGAGGCGAAGTGCGTGAGAGGCCTGTCAGTACAAGGCGCGCGCCGCTCAGCGCCCCGTTTCTTGAATAATGCGGGCGTACTTGAACAGTACGTTGAGCACGGTGAGTAAGCGCAACGACGTAATGGCGGGCCTATCGCGTGCTTCGACCGTCAGCTGGTGAGAAATGCGGGCTAGCCCCCCCGACAACAGGCAGCTCGCAAGGCGGCCGGTGATTCGACCGGCCGAAGCGAACGGGCGACAGCCTAAATTTTCGGAGGACACGATCGATGGACCCCGTTGCACTGAGTAAGATAGCGCTACCCGAAATGATCTCCCCCGGCGAGCCAGCTCGCACTGGGGATGCCGCTTCGTTTGCGAACATGCTGGGCGATGCCCTTGAGCGGGTCAAACAGCTCGGCGACGAAGCCGACCAGGAAGTGAAACGGCTGATGGCCGGCGAGCCGGTCGAGCTGCATCGAGTCATCATGGCCGGCCAGGAAGCCGGCCTAGCCTTTGAGTTGATGATGGGCGTTCGTAACAAAGTCGTGGAAGCCTATCGGGAGGTTATGCGCATGCAAGTCTAGTTTCATTCGGTGCCGCAACGCTCGCAAACGAGCCGGGAGGCTCTGGGAGTTCTAACCGACGTCGCTCGAAGAAGACGGACGAAGCCGGGATCGGCGGCGCACGGCCGGCGGCAGGCCGTAGGAGAATTCGCACCACAGGACGGTAATGGGGAACCTGATTCTCGCTATTGCAAACCTTGGCAAGCAGATCGGCGCGCTGTTTCAGGGTTTTACCTGGCAACGGAAGGTCGGCCTGCTGGTTCTGGGAGCACTGGTCTTCGGGGGCATCTCAGCGTTTCGCTGGTTCATGCTGGAGCGGGCCTTTCGGCCCCTATATACGGATCTGAGCCAAGAGGAAGCCGGGGCCGCCGTGGCGCGGCTCAAGGAGCTACAGGTTCCCTACAAGCTGGCGGCCGGGGGTCAAACGATTCTCGTCCCGGAACCCAAGCTGGCGGAGGTGCGGCTTCAGTTGGCCTCCGACGGATTGCCCCGACACGGACGCCTCGGTTTTGAGCTGTTTGACGAGTCCAGTTTCGGGGCCACGGAATTTGCCGAGCACGTCAATTTCCGGCGGGCCTTGGAAGGCGAGCTCGAGCGGTCCGTTCTCTCCTTGGCTGAAGTCGAGCGGGCGCGGGTGCACATCAGTCTCCCCCAAAGGAGTGTTTTCCTCAATCGCGAGCAGCCCGCCAAAGCGTCGGTCATACTTCAGCTGCGACGCGGCTCGGGGCTGGGCCGGGAAAAGGTCGAGGCGATCGGGTTTCTGGTGTCCAGCGCGGTGGAGGGGCTCGATCCCCAGCGAGTCGTTATCGTTGACACGGCAGGCACCGTGCTGGCGCGTCCCCGTCCTGAAGGCGAGGGCTTCACGGATGAACAGCTCGAGTACCAAAGGAAGATCGAGAGGCGAATTCAAAACAACATCGTGGCCACGCTGGAGCCCTATGTCGGTTTCGACAAGGTTCGCGTGGCCGTGGCCGCTGAATGTGATTGGAAGGGTGGCGAAGAAACGAAAGAAGTCCTGGATCCAAACACGATTGTCATCACAACGCAAAAATCGGAAGACACGACGCAGCCGATCCAGGAAAGCGGCGTGCCCGGAACAGCCTCTAACTTGCCGCGCCAGCCGGCCCAGCCAAGAAGCGGAGCCGTAGCTTCCTCGCGCAAGGTCGAGACGACCAATTTCCAGACAAGCCGCACCGTGACCCGCACGGACCTCGAGCGCGGGGAGATCCAGCGTTTGTCCGTAGCCGTCCTCGTCGATCACATCGTCGAACTTGACGAGGAGGCCGGCAAGTTGATCCGCAAGCCCCGGACCCCAGAGGAGATGGACATTTTTCGACAGCTGGTGGTCGCCGCCGCGGGCATACGCGAAGAGCGCGGCGACGTGCTGACCATCCAAGCGCTGCCCTTCACCATCTTCGAAGAGCCTCCCACGCCCCCTCCGCCCCCCGCGCCTCCCGAGGAGGAACTTTTCTCGCCAGAGTGGATCAAAAAGTTCCGATATTACCTTATAGCGGGAGCTGCCGTCATTCTGGTCGTGATGGTCTCCGGCTGGCTCCTGGTCCGCCTCAAGAGAAAAGTGGCCAAGATCAAAGCCGAAGCGGAGGCGCGGCGCGCGGCGGAAGAAGCGCAGCGTGAGATTGAAGCGGCCGAGCAAGAAGCTCGCCAAAAGGAGGCCGAGGAGGCGCGCATGCTCAAGGGGCTAAGGCAGGCGACCCTCCAGAGCTCGAAAGCCCAGGTGCTCAAGAAGCACCTCGAAGAGACGGCCGCCAAGGACCCCGAAGCCTTCGTCCAACTCATGCGTAGCTGGATTCACGAAGATGATAAGTAACGCCGAAAACGTCAACGAAGTCTTCTCGGGGTTGCGCAAGGCGGCGATCGCCATTGTCACTCTCGGCGACGACGTAGCCGCGGATGTGTTTCGCTATCTCACCGAAGACGAAGTCCAGCTGGTTGGGCGGGAAATCTCGAAGCTCAACAAGGTGACTCCCGAACAAGCCGAGAACACCTTGCAGGAGTTCCACGAGATGTCGATGGCGCAAGACTACTTGATGTCCGGGGGCATTGAATACGCCAAGCGGGTGATGAACAGCGCCTTTGGTCCCGATCGAGCTCGATTGATTATCGACCGGGTGGTCAAGTCGTTGGGCGACGAAGTCCCCACCTTCGACACCCTTCAAAAAGCCGACCCTCTCCAAGTGGCCAAGTTCATAGAGGCGGAGAGTCCTCAGACGATCGCTCTGGTGCTGTCACACCTGAACAGCAGTTCCGCGGCCGGCATGTTGCTCGCGCTACAACCCGAGGTTCGGGCCGACGTAGCCATGCGGATGGCCAGTCTGGAGCAGATCTCGCCGGAAATCGTCAGCCGCATCGCAGGCATCATCGACCAAAAGCTGAGTTCGCTGGGTCAGTTCAGCCGCGAGTCCTATGGCGGCGTGCCGGCTGTCGCGGAAATGTTCAACCGACTGGAGTCCAACACCGGCCAGGATCTGCTGGGGCAGATCGAAGACGCGGATTCGGAGGTGGGAGAGGCCATCCGTAATTTGATGTTCGTCTTCGAGGACGTGTTACTGATTGACTCGGTCGGCATGCGCGAGATTCTGTCTCGAGTGGACAAAAAAATGTTGACCCTCGCTCTGAAAGGGACCAGCGATGGGCTGCGCGATCACTTCTTCGGCAACATGTCGGAACGCGGAGCGGATATGTTGCAGGAAGATATGGAAGCGATGGGGCCGGTCAAGGTCCGTGACGTCGACGGGGCCCAGCAGCAGATCATCGGCATCGTGCGGGCTCTCGAGTCCGAGGGTGTGATCAGTTTGAAAGGCGCGGTAGGCGAACAGTACGTTGTCTAAGGTAATCAAGGATCCTACGGTGGCTGCCGGCCCGCTCCAACCGGCCGAGGTTCGGCGCCCGCCTTCCTACGGGTTGTCCGCATTCGCGCCGAAGCAAGTAGGCAACCTGGAGTCGGGTGTGGACGCCGCCGCCGTGCGAGCCTTGGGGCTCGGCGCGCAAGGAGCGGCTCATGCGGCGCCGGGGTCAAGCGAATCCGCCCAGGATCAAAAGGTCGATCTCGAGGAGGTTCGCAAGGAAGCGTTTCAGGCGGGCTTCGCCGAAGGGGAACGAACCGGGAATGAAAACGCGATGCGGCAAATGCAAGGCGCGATTGCGTCATTCGGCCAAGCGGCGCACGAGCTGGCCGTCTTAAAACCCCGTCTACGCGCTGAGGCGGAACGCGAACTCGTCGCGCTGTCTCTGGCCATCGCGCGGCGGGTCGTTCATCGCGAGCTGCATGTCGACCCGACGACCGTCTTGGCGATTGTTCACGCCTGTTTGCAAGAATTTGACCGTGTCGAGATTCAAAGGTTGACCGTCAGTCCCGAGGATCTCGATGCCGTCGCCGCCTATTTCAGGGACCACCCGGTTGCAAACCTGAAGCTGGTCGCCGACCCCGGCGTCTCCCGCGGGGGCGCCATCTTTCGGACCAACCAGGGAGAACTCGATGCCCGCATCGAGACACAACTACAGGAGATCGAGTACGGTCTGGCGGACCGCTGAAAACAGTGATGGATCTCAGGCAGGTTTTGCAGTCTCAAACGGCGCGGATGGAAACGCTGAGTCCGATTCGCGCCGCCGGCGTCGTCTCGGAAGTCGTCGGACTGCTGATTGAGTCCGACGGACCGCCTGTCTCGGTCGGGGATCTATGCGAGATTGAGACCGCCGCGGGGAAAAGAGTCCGAACGCAGGTCGTCGGATTCCGTGGTCGGCGCGTGTTGTCGATGCCTCTGGCGGAGGTCGATGGTCTGCGGCTGGGGATCCCGATCGTAGCTCGCCGCGAACAGGCTCGCGTGGGGGTGGGAGAAGAGCTTCTGGGCCGGGTTATCGACGGCTTCGGACGCCCCATCGATGACCAAGGGCCGCTCCACCCCAGCGAATTCTACGAGCTCTATAAAGCTCCTCCAGGGCCGATGGAAAGAGAACCGATCGATGAGCGGCTGACGACCAGCGTTCGCGTCATCGACGGCCTCCTTACTTGCGGCAAGGGCCAGCGGGTCGGCTTGTTTGGCGGCTCCGGTGTCGGCAAAAGCACCCTGCTCGGCGCCCTGGCCCGCCATAGCGAAGCGGACGTCAACGTGATCGCCCTGATCGGCGAGCGAAACCGTGAGGTCGGCGCCTTCCTCCAAGAGACGCTTGGTGCCGAGGGCCTCAAAAAATCCGTCGTCGTGGCGGCCACCTCCGACCGCTCGGCGCCGGTTCGGGTCCGGGCAACCTTCCTGGCCACAGCCGTCGCTGAGTTCTTTCGCGATCAGGGGCGCGAGGTGCTGCTCATCATGGACTCGATCACCCGCTTTGCGATGGCCCAGCGAGAGATTGGACTGGCGGCCGGCGAGCCTCCCAGTCAGACGGGTTACACGCCGTCGGTCTTCCAGCTCTTGCCGAAGGTTCTGGAACGGGCGGGAAATTTTGCCCGCGGGTCGATCACGGGTTTCTACACCGTACTTGTCGAAGGCGACGACATGAACGAACCCGTGGCGGACGCTGTGCGGGCCATCCTCGACGGACACATCATCTTGTCCCGCGGATTGGCGGAATCCAACCATTACCCCGCCATCGATGCTCTAGAAAGCATCAGCCGCTTGGCCGGCAGCGTTTCCGCTCCGGAGCACCTCGAAAGCGCGGGTCGCCTGCGGGACTCGCTGGCTACTTATCGCACGACGGAAGACCTGATTAACTTGGGAGCCTACGTGGAAGGGTCCAATCCGAAAGTGGACTCCGCGATTCGGTCTCGAGACGAGGTCCTGAGTTTCCTGAAGCAGGATTTGTCGTCCCACGAACCTTTTGAAAACACTCTCGAACAGCTCCAAGCGCTGGCAGGAAAGCTGTGAGGGCGTTCTCGTTCCCGCTGGAAAGAGTTCTGGCCTTCCGCCGGCTGCAGCTCGACATCGCCGAGGCCGGGCTGAAGGAAACCCTCGCCCGCAAGTCTTACTTGCGACAGCGTGGAAGGGCGCTCGAGCAACAGTCGCGGCAACTGATGGATGAGACCGCGCGACTTCCCATGACAACCGGCGCCGCCTTGCGGTCCGCGAACTCTTACGTAGAACGATTGGGAAGGGAACGCCTTCATGCGTCGGCAACCGAGCGAAAGCTCGAGCAGGACCGCCGCGATCAGTTAAGCGCCGTCGTCGAAGCGCGCCGCCGGGTTCGGCTCCTCGAAACGCTACGTTCGAAGAAACTGCGCCGACACGCCAAGGCGACCGCCCGTCTACAGGAGTCCGAAGTAGCCGAACTCCATCTGGGGAAGTGGCTCCGGGTGAACCGGCGCGCCACCGAATAACGCTCGGGACGTACTCTCCCCACCGCTCCGTTACACGCCAGCCCATACCGATCTGTTGACTGCCTGGAAATGTAGGGGCACGGCATGCCGTGCCCGCGGCGACCTCTGGTCGCCGCTGCCGCGGGCACAGCCGCTTCGGGGCTGGTTCGTGTTTGGCTTTCCCCCCGGGGTTCCGCCAAAAATGGCTTCACCCCGGGGCTACTCTCCCGCGCCCCCTACGGGGGCTGACGTACCGGTAAGTCATTCGTATTGCGTTTAGCCCGCTTTTCTCACCGCGGCCGCGTTGAACGAGGCGAAAGGCTGGCCGGCACCGGGCCAACAGTGACAAAAAACCGCACCGGCGACAAAATTTTGCTCAACCATACGAAAACAAGACCGATAAGCTGCCTTGTAACCCATAAACGGGTGGGGCTCAGCCCGCACCGGCCAGGAAGGGACTCCTGGCGAAACTCATACCAAGGAAGGAAAACACTATGCCAGGTTTTTAAATTATTACCAACGTAGCGTCGTTGATTGCTCAGGAAAAACTGGGTGTCACCAATGACCTGCAACTACGAACTATTGTCAGGTTGACGTCGGGATACCGTATCAACTCCTCGGCGGACGACGCGGCCGGGTTGGCCATTGCTAACCGCTTCCGGTCTGATGTCTCGGTGTTGCGGCAGGGTGTTCGAAACGCCGCGGACGGACTCAGCACCCTGCAGACGATCGACGGCGGTCTCAACAACATTTCCCTGCTGATTGACCGAGCCAGAACATTGGCCACCCAGTCTGCGTCGGGCACGTTTACAGGCGATCGAGCCGTGCTGAACACCGAGTTCGCATCGGTTCTCACCGAAATCGACCGCCAGGCCCAGGCTATCGGCCTCGATCCGGGCGGCTCATTCAACGCGCTGCTGTCGGTATTCATCGGCGGCGGGCGCACCAACAACAACATCTCGGAGACCACCAACGGATCGGTTCAGATCGACCTAAGTAATTCGTCCGTCAATGCCAGTAGGCTGGGCCTGAAGGGTGTCCAAGCGCTAGGAGGCACTGAGGGGACCACCGATATCGGCAGTTCCTCTACCACCAGCGTGCAATCAATCGCGGCGGATACGACGAACACGGGATCGGTGCGCACCACCGGTTTTACGGAGTTTCACTTCGTCGGACCGGGCTTCGCGGACACGGAACAGGCCCAGCTTTCCGTGAACCTGACGGGCGTTGTCGACACCACGACCCTCGCCAGCGCGATCAATTCCGCCATTGCTGGGTTCACGGTCAGCTCCTCCTCCGGGCAGGCTTTCAAGGATGCCGGCATCAAGGCTGTCATCAACACAGATACTACCGGAAAGCAGCAGTTGGCCTTCACGTCCAGCACTACGGCATTTCAAGTGCAGGCCGGCGACCGATTGGCCAATGCGCTGCTCGGTAACTTCAGCAGCGGCGCGACCGGCGAATCGCTCAACGTCACCCGCACCGGCGCCGCATCAGGCGGTAACGCAACTGCCGGCACCATCAAGATCCGCATCGACGGTGGAGGACTCACCGCAGCGCAGACCCTCACCGTTACCGCCGCCGGCGGCGAAAATCAAACCGCTCTTACAGCCCTTCTGAACACCCAACTGCTGGCCAACACCAGCCTGGTTTCGGCCGGCTACTCGGTGTCGTCAGACGGAACGAACCTGACTATCACGAACGACGAAGGTGAGAGGTTCGACGTGATCGTCGCCGGGGACGTGGGCAACACGTTCGGGTTCGGTACGGCCGAGCTGGGCGGCGGCGTGCACGCCACGGCTACCGACGTCACCTACTCCACCATTACCGGCAGCGCGGCTTTCGACAACTCCGCTGCCGGAACCGCCACACTTTCGATCTACGTCGAGGGTTCCGAAAACGCCAGCTCCGAGACCCTGGCGGTCGTAATCGCCATCACAACGACCGATGTCGAACTGGTCGACCAGATCAATTCCCTGATCCAGGCGAACTCCTTGTTGAGCACCACCGACATACTGGCTACGCAGTCGGGCGGCACGATTACGATTGCATCCGCTGCGGGCACGCTGTTCCGGATCTCGGTGGACGATCTCGCGACGCCTGCTCTGAAGTTCGGCGACAACGATACCGGTAGCGTTACCGCCGGCACCTTCGCCGAAGCCGTGGACAGCACGAACTTCATCAACTCCGGAGGAGCCCAGGCGACAGCCTCCACGGCGTTCACCAGGCTCAACTTCGGAGATGACGTTCAAAGCCTGACCTTCAGTGCGAAGTCCTCGACCGGTGTGGTCCAGAATCTGGTCGTGAACCTCAGTTTCAGTAACTCGTTCACGCTTGACCAGACGGTCGACAGGATCAACAGTGAGTTGCAGGGATCGAACAACAGCACCCTGAAGCAGATCGTGGCTGTGAAAGAGAGAGTTGCCGGCGGTACCACAGAGAATATCCGTTTCCTCAGCACCCTAGCGAGCGGCTTCTCGGTGAGTATCGGCGACTTGGTCAACGACCACGGTGTTGCCAACACGGACTCGAGTGCCCTACTGAAGGCTTCCTCGCAGCTCACGGGAGGCTCGGTCGCCGACATCTCTTCGAAAGAAAACGCGGAGACCGCGGTGACACTCTTGGCGACTGCTGTGTCAAAACTATCGGCGATTCAAACCGATGTTGGTAAGGGCCAGAACCAGTTGCAATTCGCGATTGGTCTGGCTACCACTCAGATCACCAACCTCTCGGCTGCCGAAAGTCGGATCCGAGATGCCGACCTGGCGGCTGAAGCAGCCAACCTGACTCGAGCCGCCATTCTGCAACAGGCCGGCGTGGCCGCTCTGGCGCAAGCCAACTCGGCCCCACAAGCCGTTCTGGCACTGCTACGAGGATAATTTATCCCCCCCTCTCCTCTACCCGCCCGGTCATCTCGGGCGGGTTTTTTTTGTTGGCGCCGGAGCCGATTAGCGGCAGTGGTCATTTCGTCCTGTAGGCCGTTCCCGCGTTCCCGCCACACTGTACACGCCTGACCGTCTTCTATGGCAAAATAGGGGGCGCTGTCGACGTGGCCTTGATCCAGCCTTCACAACAGCGTCGGCGCGGGCCCTTCGGCCCGTGCCCTGACCGACCAGCCTAGAGCAGAAGAGATCCAATAGCGGCTAGGCAAATCTGTCCTGACCTGAATCGGTGGACAGGAGTTCTATCTATGAAACTTGGCTTCTTCATGATGCCGCTGCACCCGCCGGAGAAATCGCGGACGGAGTGTTTCGAGGAAGACCTCGAGTTTGTCGTCCACGCCGACGAGTTGGGGTTTACCGAGGGCTGGATCGGCCAGCACCACACCTTGGAGTGGGAGCCGATTCCCTCTAACGATGTCTTCATCGCCTATTGTCTGCCGCAGACCAAGAACATTCGTCTCGGCAGCGGCGTCTCGATCATTCCCCAGCACCATCCGGTGAACGTTGCCGTGCGTCTCGCGTTTCTCGATCATCTTGCGCGCGGACGTTTCAACTGCGGCTTCGGGCAAGGGGGCACGCCGACCGATTGGGGGCTGTTCGATCTGCCCGATCCCAAAACGCAAGGGCTGATGACGCTCGAAGGGATCGACATGATTCTCAAACTCTGGCAAACGGACCCGCCTTTCGACTTCCAAGGCAAGTTCTGGCACATCAAGGTCGAAAACCCCGATCACGAATTGAAGATGGGGGCGCTGCTCAAGCCCTACCAAAAGCCTCATCCACCGATCGGGATGAGCGTGATCCGTGGCCAGTCGATGGCGGCGCGCATGGCTGGGCAGCGAGGCTACATGCCGATCACCACAAACTTGGTGCCCGCCAACATACTGCCGGTTCAGTGGAAGACATATTGCGAAGGCGCCCGGGAGAAGGGGCGCCCAGAGCCGGACCGCTCGATGTGGAGAGTTTCGCGCAGCATCTACATCGCCGAATCGAACGACGAGGCCTGGGACCACGTACTCCATGGCACGTTCAAGACTTCGTTTGACTATCTGGTCGGCATTCTCGGGGCGGCGAATTTTCTCTCCCTGGTGAAGGCCGATCCCGACATGGCCGACGAAGACGTCACGACGGAATACCTATTGAAGAAGGTGTGCATTATAGGGGACGTCAAGTCCTGCATCCGGCAATTAGAAGAGGTCTGGGAAGTGAGCGGAGGTTTCGGAACCCTGCTGATGGCCTCTAAGGACTGGGACGACAAGGCCAAATGGCGCCGCTCGATGGACTGGCTGGCCACGAAGGTGTTGCCCGCGCTGCCGAATGTGGAAACCAAGGTCGGGTGAGCGCGTTTCCGCCGTAGTTTCGTTTCCGGTGCAAAATACGCTTGCGGCTGGGGGCGGCAGCCCGTAGTGGCGCACGCATTCTTGCGTGCCGTGTCGCCATTCCTGGCGACATGTCGTGCCCGTACATGACAAACGGTGCAAGTCGGAGGAGATGACACTGTGATTACGAAAACAAGCGACGAGCTTCACCGTCTACACGAAGATGTCCTCAAAGCTGTGGGGACGCCGGACGATATCGCAACAGTTGTCGCCGACATACTGGTCGGCGCGCATCTTGCCGGCCATGACTCGCACGGCATTCAGCACCTGCCGCACTACGTGCAAGAGGTGGGGCAGCGCCATATCGTTCCCGCTGCGCGTCCTGAGATCGTCTCGGAGAAAGGAAGCGTCCTATTCGCCCGCGGCAACTGGGGCTGGGGACACTTCACGGCGCACTTTCTGACCGATGTCGCCATCAAGAGGGCGAAGGAACACGGAGTTGTGTTGGCCGGCGCCGTCGAAGTCAACCACATCGGGCGGCTTGGCCACTATGCGGAAATGGCCGCGGCGGAGGACGTGGTTTTGATGGTCTTCAACGGCGGCTTTTCACAGAACATGCCCACTGCGGCGCCTTTCGGAGGGCGCAAGTCGATCCTCGCCCCGAACCCAATAGGCATGGGGTTCCCGACTTCCCAAGGGCCACCCGTAGTGCTTGACTTCGCCACCACCCGAATCGCCGGCGGCAAAGTCAAGCTGGCCGCTGCCAAGGGCGTCGAGGTGCCGCCGGGATGCATCATCGACAAGGACGGCAACCCGACCACGGATCCAAATGTATGGCCGGAGGGCGGCGGATCACTACTGCCCTTCGGCGAGCACAAAGGGTTCGGCATCATGGTGGCCCTGGAGATCCTCAGCCGCATCCTCGCCGGCTCGGAGAACTACGCCGAAACCGAGCACGGCGGCCCGCACATGCGAACCGCCGGCTTGACGATGGTGGCCATCGACAGCGGCGTGTTTTCTTCGAAGGACGAATTCGCGACCCGGACTTCGAATTTGGTTGAGCGTATCCAAGCCGTTCCGCCCGCCGCCGGCGTCGAGCGAGTGATGGCGCCTGGAGATTTCGAACATCGCGAGCGCACCCGCCGTTTAAAAGAGGGCATTCAAATCCCCGAATCGACTTGGAAGGAAGTAGTGAGCGCCGCCGCCGAGCTCGGGGTGAAGGTCTAGTCTGCTTTTCTCGCCGGAAAGTCGGGGACAGGCTACGACTTTTTGAAGGGGTTATGATAGATTACGACCAACACGATGGCCCGACTGGCTCGGGTGGTGGCGGTGGGCGAGCCGCACCACCTTACGCAGAAGCGGCGGCGATGGCCGAACTGCGGCAGGCGACGGCGCCGCTGCCGGGGCATAGACCGGAAAGTCGTAGCCTGTCCCCGACTTTCCCAAAGAAATCCGCTGAAGCTGCCCGATCTGGCTCCGAATAGGGATCGGGAGCTGTCCCCGATCTCCGTCCCCGATCTCCCAGGCCTTGCGCTACTTGGCTAAGAGGATGTGGCAGCGAATGCCGTTTCAGTACAGGTCAGCAAGCGAGACCGGCCTGGAACCCAACCTTTAAGCGCGGATCTGTCGGGTGCAGAAGAATCGCTGCAATTGCCCGGTCTGTGCGCGCCCGGCCAGATCCGAGCTACGAGCCTACCAGGACGAGCTAGCCAAGTAGAAGAGCTCCTCACCAAACGCCGGTCCCTAGTCGGCTAAGCTCACTTCTGCCCGCGCATTCATCTGCGACCGTCTAAAAGGATCGTACAAGTGATTCACTGGACCGTAAACAATATGTTCCAGCCGTAACGTCGATTCCCCAAAATATTCGCAGAACTCGTGCACCATTTACTTGAAAGAGTACATCCTCTCTTCAGCCTTCGACAATAGATCCCGCTCATTCCCCAGTGTATTACCGTAATATCCAATCACCAGCTGTTTCGTCTCGTACCTGCGGCACTGGAGCAAGTGCGCAATATCGCGAGCCACAATACGGTTTCTCGGCGACTCCGCCGACACGGCAAAGTCACTGTCCAACTCCACATGTAGCACGAGACGATTCGCCCCGAACAAGTCTGCCGAGCACAACTTCTGGACATAGCTTCGACTCCTCCTTGCGGTATACCCTCCAGGCTTAAAAAACGACGCCCTCACCGCTTCTGAGATCCTGATGACCTCGTGGTTGCGAAGTGCCTGCGCCACGTTGTCCCGCGCCGTCTTGTGCTTCTTCGTCAGCGCCTCCCAGGCACCATTCCGGTACTCCGACTCAATAATGCTCCAAGACGCTCGTTCGTAGTATCCGTGAAGCCTGAGTAAATCTCTAGCTACCGGATCCTGCAACCGCTGAGCGAGATCGCCCAAGTCCTTAAGGATCTGTTCTTTGTCAGTCCTGTTTAGGTCTGGACTCCACCTAGCGTCGTTGTAACATGTCGCCAAAAGCTCAGCCAGAATCAGCGGTGCTCTCTTTGCTCCCGCAATCCTAACGGCTTCGAGATTTGCAGCCCACTCCGAAATGTCGAGCCGCAGTTTCGTAAAATTGCTCAGTCTTCGGAAATAGTCCGCTGATGACGCCACATCCGGCGCTGGCACGGCACCAGTAGACTCCAAGAAGCGCGTATAGAAAAGCAAATATCGTTCGAAGTTCGCGAGATCTCTGATCTGGTCACCGGAGGGCGTCTCGAGTGAGGCCAGTACGGTTCTACACTTCTCGCCGTAGCCCAGTTCTCGCATGCCGAGAGCTATATAGAGATATAGAGATCTCCCTTGACATCCGCAAAGGTAAAAAGCAGTAGAACAATAGAACTTACCAGCAAATAGCAGAAAACGAGAATTTTACTCTGCAGACTACCGCGAAGCAGCAGCAGCAGTCTCCCAGGGAGCTCCTTAAGGTCGACTCGGTGGCGGTGGCTTTGCGTCACGAAGGCCAAAGCAACACCAGAAACGACCAAATAGGCGGTAGTCACCGCGAAGAGATACTGGTATCCTGCGCGACCGACTATGCGTACCGCCTGGAAGTAGAGGAAGCATATTCCTAAAAACAACGCAATGGAAACGCCTGTGATTATCCGACCTACAATCACCGACCACAGCGATTCCACGACTGCCGTCTCGAATTGTATACGAACATCACTAATAGTGGTTACGTGTTCTTTGACGATCTCAATAATCAGCTTGGCAAACTTGAGAAGGTTGACCCGCTTTCCGCGAAATCGGACGACCGGTCGTCGTACGCTTCGATGCAGTGCACCTTCAATGTCTTCCAACGGGACGCCGCTAAAGTGCCTCTTGCAGATCGCCTCGGCCATCATCAGTCCGAGCTGGTACACGTCGGTTTGGTGGTTAGCGCCCTTGGGTACTAGTCCCGGTGCAGATGTGCTGGTCGGGTCCTCAGACCACTGGCGCAAGGAAGGCTGGACGCGGGGAATATGGCCGCTAAGGCTATAGGTGATAGGCTTGGCAGGATTGTGGAAGGTGTCAAAATCGGAAAGAACATAGCTAGACCCGCATTTCCAATTTGATTCAGGCCTCCCGACCTTCCAGCGGCCTTCAGCGTCTTTATTCATAGGGGCTAGAGCCCGATGAGGACGCCATGGAGGCCAACACCCAATGGGTGAAAAACAAACCAAGCCATTCCAGCTAACTTTCAATGGACTTCTCAAAGTCGATTTCCAGGGATCGCACGTCACTTCCGACGGTGGCCTGATTTTGGTTCGCGAACTGGACGAACGGCTCGGTCTCGGAGAACTGATTGACGAGCATCTCAGCGACTCCCGGCACGGCACAAACAAGCAGTTCACGCTCGCTGATCTGTTGCGGCAGTCGATCTACAGCCGCTTGGCAGGCTACGAGGACGTCAACGACGCCGTCCGCGTGGCGGCTGACCCGACGTTTCGCTTGATCGGCTCGCAGAAGATCTGGGATCGCGGTGCGGCCTTGACCTCGACGCTGCACGGCTTCGAGACGGAGATGCTGGCGAGCGAAGAGAACCTGCTGGGGCTGATGGCGCTGAACCGAGAGCTGGTCGGGCAAGCGGAGGCGTTCGACGACTCCGCGCGGGTCGTTCTGGACATGGACTCCACCGAGAGTCCGGTCCATGGCCAACAGGAAGGCAGCGCCTACAACGGACACTTCGAGTCGGTCTGCTACCACCCGTTGCTTTTGTTCAACGGTCATGGTGATTGCCTCGCTGCCAAGCTGCGTCCCGGCAACGTGCACAGCGCCGAGGACTGGGATGAGCTATTGTTGCCGGAGATCGAGCGCCAACTGGCCGAAGGCAAACAGGTCACCTTTCGCGCCGATGCCGCCTTCGCCAAGCCCGAGATCTACGAAGCACTGGAGGAGCGCGGCGCGGACTACGCCATCCGCATTCCGGCCAACAGGAGCTTGGAGTTAGAGATCGAAGACATCCTGTTTCGTCCGCCGGGGAGGCCCGGCCGCAAGCCGCTAGTGCGCTACAAGAGCTTTCGCTATCAGGCGGAGAGCTGGAAGAAGCCGAGACGAGTTGTCGCCAAGGTCGAGCACCACCAGGGCGAGCTGTTCGCGCGCGTCGGTTTTATCGTGACGAACATGAGCTTGCCAAGCCGGTCGGTGGTGCGTTTCTACAACCAGCGCGGCACGGCGGAGCAGTGGATCAAAGAAGGTAAGCAAGCGACGCACTGGACGCGGCTGTCGTGCCATCGCTTCCGGGCGAACGAGGTGCGCTTGCAGTGAAGCGTGCTGGCCTACAACCTGGGCAATCTCTGGCGGCGGCTCGGGCTGCCGCAGCGAATCAAGAACTGGTCGCTGACGAGCTTGCAGCACCGGCTGATGAAGACGGGCGGACGGCTAATTAAACACGCGCGGTATGACTGGCTCTTGTTCGCGGAGGGACATCTGAACCGGCGGCTGTTTGGCGACATGCTGCGGAAGATCTGGGCGCTGCCTGTGCCGGGCGGGTAGCACCGCACTTGGCGAATGCGAAATCTGTGTACTGAGGACGGAAGCTCGGAGGGGTGTCTGCGAAATTGACTTCGCAGCGACGGATCAGCCCCCATGAGGGGCAAGAAGGGGGCTCGATCGGTTCCGCCTCAGCCGCCGCCTCTTTCGGGTGGAGAAATGGTTCCGCTTCGCCGGGTGAGGGTGTAGACTCGTGCCGTCAGAGGAGCCAAATCGGAAATCCTGGTTCACGGCTCCGCGTTCAACTTCCCAAGGAAAGCGGCGTTCAACAAAGGGGTCTCCCAAGATGAGAAGAATTCTAGATCATCGTATGACTCTTCTGTTGATCATTGGCACAGCTGCAGTTTTGAGGCTGTATCAGGCCTATGTCGCGAAGTATATCTGGGATGAGGAAATGCGCTGGATTCCCTTAGCGCAAAGTATTTCCCTTCGACCAGGCCATCTTCACCTACCCCTTCACGAGGGCCATGACCCTTCCTTGCCGGCTTATTTCATAAAAGCGAGCTCGATCTTGTTTGGCGAGACTCCGGTCGGGTTTCGTTTTCCGAGTCTGCTTGCGGGAATGCTCACCATCCTGTTCGTTTATCTGATCGCGCGGGAATGGAGGGGTGCCAGGGCAGGACTTTGGGCAGGGGGCCTGCTGGCTTTTAATGAGTACCATATCGGCATCTCATCATTTGCGGTGGAGAAGAGCTATTACCTTTGCTTCGTTTCGATCGCGGTTTACAGCTTTAGCCGCTTTCTTCAGACCGCTAAACCTAACTTCTTATACCTCACTGCTGTGGCGACGGGCTTGGGTTTTCTATGTAAGCTGCTTGCGACCCTCCTCATACCGGTTTTCTTTATAACACTGCTCGTGTCCGGTTCAGGCTCTTGGCTTCGACGGAAAGAGCCTTACATCGCTTTACTGATCTTCTTAGTGCTTATCTCGCCTGATATTTATTGGAATGTGAAGAATCCAGACACGACGGTCCCGAAACTCAACTACGCGGGTCACCTTTCGCGCATCGGCGGCATAGGATTTACTCCCCACTACTTCCTCTTCTATGGCCGGGACGCGATCCGCGGGGCGTACCATCTCCTGAGATGGCAGCTTAAAGAATACTTGCCAGAGTATCCCTCGATGAATACGTTGTTTGGCGCGATTCTGTTGGTAAGTGTGGTTTTAACGACGTCTCATTACAAACGCGAGGGGTCGGTTACCAGGTTCTTGATTGTGCTGTTTTGGTTTGTGTTGGGGTTCTTCGTCCTGATCCGCCCCGGGGACCCTTCAGGGGGCGTCGACCCGGTCGGCTTTTTCTGGGTTGACATGAGTTTGCTGCCTGCCGTTGTTCTTACCGCGGGTTACTTTTCACAACTAAAGGGCAGGTGGCGCCGTGTGGGGTATTTTGCCGCCGCGGGCGCTGCTGTGCGTGCGGTATTAGTCATAGCGGCGGGATGAGCGGCGAATCACTCCTGCTTGGCAGCGGAACAACCACTCTTGCCGGCCTTCCCAGATGAATGGATCTTGCCAGTTCAGCGGCAACCTTTAGGACTTCCGGCAGCGCTTCGTGAGGGAACGTGCCGTCGAAACTCTCGTCGATGTCATCCAGTGTCATGCCGTTGGACAAGCACTCCAAGATAAGGGCCACTGAAAGACGGGTGCCGCGGACCGCAAGTCCGCCTCCAAGCAAGCGGGGGTCAGCTACAATCCAGCGGTAATTGTTGTATTTTGCCGCCGCGGGCGCTGCTGTGCGTGCGGACGAGGTTCCCATTTTTCCATAGTCACCAACCCTTTCCTGGATTCTAATCGAAGATAGGGGCATCTTGAGATTCACGCCCCGGACCACCTCAGCCGAATCGTGCCGCCCGTCCCGGCGTGGTGTTTGTCGTCACCCGCTCGTTTGTCCGCCTTTTCCCTAATCGGACCCGGCGCGTTTTGTCCTTGCCGGTCCAAGACGCCTTCGTTGGTGAACAAAGATCGTTACGCAGCGACTGATCCGTTCAACGAATCTTCCCTCTTCATTGAACCGTTCGTAGAGCAGTCGTTATTGTAGGTGGGAGTCTGTACGCGGGTGGCCCGCGCTAACCGCGAGCGGACTTGCCTAATGCAGCTTCATCAAGAGGAGGAAGGTGATTATCACGCATGACAAAGGTTGGTCGGAATGACCCCTGCCCCTGCGCTAGTGGATTGAAGTACAAAAACACTACTGTCCGGTTAAAAGTCGAATAGAATCAGTTGGTTGGGGTCATCGAGTAAGTTTTCGTGGGAGTCGGACGGCTGCAAGGCCTGTAAAATGGGCGTTTTCTCGAAAAGGGTAACGCTGAGAATCTGTAGGATTTGGTAGAGACTCGCCTCCAGGCCCAACCTCTTGCGCACGATCGCGACCAGCACGTAAACCGAGACGGCGATCCAGATCTGGGTCTTCACGGCGTTCTCGCTGGCGCCGTAGAACTTCTTGATCCGCAAGTGCTGCTTGATCCACCTGAAGAACAGCTCCACCTGCCAGCGCGAACGGTAGATCTCGGCGATGGTCAGCGCCGGGAGCACGAAGTTGTTGGTCAGGAACTGCAGCCGCTTGTTCGTCGCGGTGTCGAAGTAGCTGACCCGCCGCAACGGGTCCGGATACGCTTGGGCCGATTCGATGGCGCCCAGGATGACGGTCTGATCCGAGCGCACGCCCGTGGACCTGTCGACGGGATGCGAGTAGCGCCGTTGGAGCAAGATGTTCTTCTTGGTTCGCACGACGAAGAACGACGAGCAGAGGGTGAACACGAAGAGGCGTTCGAAATCGACGTAGGCCCGATCCATGACGTAGAAGGCGCCGGGCTCGGGGCCGATCTCGTCGAGGATGTTGACGTCGTGCGTTTTGCCGTCGGTAATGCGGATAAACGTGGGGATGTTGCCGTGCAGGTCCAGCAGCGTGTGCATCTTCACAGCAGCCTTGTGCCGGCGGAACTTGGCCCACGGGAACAGCGAGAGGCACAGGTCGATGGTGGTCGAGTCCAGAGCGTAGAGGGTTTGATCGAGATCTACGCCGATCGGATCGCGGGCGTACAAGGGCCGCGCGATGCGAATCAAGACTTGGGCGAAATCGGCATAGATCCTCCAGTCGCGCGATTCGTTGGCGTCGGCCAGTGTCGAGCGCGCCACCGGGCAGCGGAATCCCATGTGGTAAAGCTTGGCGGAAAGCGAACGCAGGCACGCTTCGATATCGCGGAGGCTTTCGCGGTAGGTCAGCTGGGCGAAAGCCATCGATAGGAACTGATCCCAGCCGGAGAAGCTGCGCCATCTGTGATCCCCGTCGTAGCGGCTTACGCAGCGGCGGAACTCGCGATCCGGAAGGAAGCTGATCAACTGGGCGAACACGGTGCGGCCGAGGTTCATGAACCATTGTTGACCGCCTCCGAAGTCGTTCCAGCCGTCCTTCGCCGTTCAAATCGCGGCAAGGGAAAAACAGTCGTAAGATATGCTGGAACAGTCAGTTGCCGCCCGTCCGTGAGTCGTTAACCGGACAGTAGTGGTACAAAAAATGTTGCTTGAATGCGCCTCAACAGGCATTTGAGAACACCACTCCTAATTCTCAAAGCGAATGGGTCTACTTGCCTGGCACGAAACTGCAAGTAATGCGCGGGGTCATGTGGCACGGTAAGAGGTTCCGTGTGATATGGAACCGCCTCTTTTGGTGTGACCCCCAAAAGACCTTTCACGATTTTCTAACGGACAGCGTCATCCCCCAGACACTGAGCCCCAACTGGTTCGGGCGTCAAAGGAAGCTGCCACACGACGAACAGCATGTGCTCCTTGCTTGGTATAAGGAAAAGAGTCGTTTGGTTAAAGTCCACCAAGGGCAGCGCCATTGCGGAATCGTCGCAAGTGGCGCGGCGCAGGCCCTCATCAGTTTTGCCTATGACCTTTACTGTCTCTGGGCCATCAACAAGCTCCCAAGGTTCTTGATCCATCGCCTCCGCGACCGCCTCACCTTCCAAAGCACCCGCTACGAAGTCGCCGTCGCTGCGTACTTCGCACGCGCCGGATACGAGATCACCTTCCTTGATAACCTCGTAAGAAGTCAGAAGCATTGCGAGTTCATTGCCAAGCACAAAGAAACAGACATTGAGATCTATGTTGAGGCCAAGAGCCGGCGTCGGCCGGGGGTACTCCATGAAGGAGGTGAGTTTAATGCGGAGACCAACATCAAAGGGGACATCTTCGGACTTTTCTTCGATGCGGTGAAGCAAGCACCCTCAGGAAAGGCATTCCTAATTTTCGTTGACTTGAATTTGCCTCACGATGCAGTGATGCAGGGTGCAGAGCCACAATTCCTCTTGGACATAAAGGCGAGACTGCGTGATCGCATCGAGAAGCTACGAGATGATCGAACGCCAGAGACTGCTCTCTATCTGACGAACTACGCGTACTACTACAGCGGGGAGCGGCCCGCTCCTGTGCCAGGTCAGTTCATCTGTCTACCCTCGCCCCGCCCGGTCGTACCCCTTCCAAACCACCTCCACGAAGAGATCATGTTCAACGGTATCGCCAGCTCGACAAATATCCCGAGGGAGATTTGAATGAATTGTAACGGTCGTAATCTAGGACGTTCATACACGGGTCCGTGCCCTGACCGGCGCCACCTAGCTGGTGGAGTTCTGACCTTGAGTGGGAAGAGTGCTAGCTGATGGCTGGCCCGTTCTGGCATAATTTTTTCGAACGCTAATCGACTCCCAGGGCTTCGAGGTCCGCTTGGTCCTGGGTCCTGCCCGTGGCTTTCTTGTTTTTGACCAACGAATCCAGTCCGATGAAAAAGACCGGCACGCCTTCCAACTTGGCAGGTACCCGATTGGCCCACGCCTCGTCGAATCCAACCCCGGTGATGGAAGTGAGCAGGTCAACGCGGTTTGGCGGTTGGCCAAGCTGAACGATCTGATCCGGGGCTAGGAAGTCTTTCGCTCCAAGGCCGGTGTCGGCAAACCCGAATGCTGAGATGACCTGCTCAAGCCGCCCCGCGTTTTCGGGCGAAGCCCGTACCAAAATGTCGATATCGCCTGTATAGCGGGGGTGGCCGTGAAACGCCAGCGCGTAGCCGCCCACGATGAGCTGTTCCGTGCCGCCTCGGCTGGAAATGGAGAACAGCGTTCCGCCGTTAAGCTAACCCGCATTTCTCACCAGCTGACGGTCGAAGCACACGATAGGCCCGCCACTACTTCGTTGCGCTTGCTCACCGTGCTCAACGTAGGGTTCAAGTACGCCCGCATTGTTCAGGAAACTGGGCGCTGAGCGGCGCGCGCCTTGTACTGACGGGCCTCTCACGCACTTCGCCTCGCCACCTGGTGGGAAAAGCGGGCTAACGGAGAGGACGCGTGAGAAAAGCACGAAAGCACTGCACAGCCGAAGAGAAGGTCGCCATTCGCCGGCGGCATCTGGTGGACAAGGAGCCGGTCTCGAAGTTCTGCGACGAGCTGGCGCCGCAGCCGACGGTCGAAACCCGAGACAGGCCCGCATTGTTCAAGAAACTGGGTGCCGAGCGGCGTGCGCCTCGTACCGACCGACCTCTCACGCCAGGTTCAGCGGGTGCTCGAAGTAACGCAACCGGCCCGCTTTTGCCCGTCGAGATCGGCAGGCCGCTCAAACGGGAAGGGAAACCGCGGAAAAGACGACTTGCGCAATCACTGCGCTGACACCACTGCCGCTACCGCCACAACTCCCCTCGGCGATGGCTACACCCTCTCACGCCGAATCTGTGCATAATTCAGGTTTCACTACAGTGAAAGCCTGTGGCAGAAGTCCGCGACGGCTTGTTCACCGAACGGCGACGCGCCCCCGAGGCAAGTTGCTTGCGCCACCCGGTTTCGCCATCGGTTGCTAGACCATAAATCGAAGCTTTACTGAGGCTCGCGAAATAGCGTGCCCTTGGAAGCCGGGCACGGCATGCCGTGCCCCTACAATCTGAACACGGGCCATGTCAGTATAGTCGCGAGACTCATTGGAAGGGGAGCTACGATGCGCCTGGCTAACGTTTGTTACTTTCTACCGGCAGCGTTGATTGGATCTCTCGTTTGGGGACAAGGCGTTGACAAACGCACCGACTCGGGTGACCGGCTGTATGGCTCGAACGAGTTGATCTCCGCCTATCCGGCGGCGAAAACCGGCGGCAACTACATGCACAATTACTACCTTCCGCCGCCGTCGTCCACGCCCTGGCGTCCGGCGTGGTCCCCGGATGGCGAATGGATTGCTTTCAGCATGGCCGGGTCGCTGTGGAAAATCCGCCCCGGAGAAGACAAAGCCTATCAGCTCACGGCGAATCCCACCTACGATTCCTCGCCGGCTTGGTCGCCCGACGGCCGCTGGATCGCCTACACCGCCGATGACAGCTACCGCCGCATTAACCTGATGCTGCTCAGCGTTGCAACCGGCGAGAGCACCACTCTCACGCAAGGAGATCACGTGAACCTCGATCCCGTGTGGTCGCCAGACGGAAACAAGCTCGTCTACGTTTCGACCGCTCCTAATGGCTGGTACAACGTCTACGCCATGCCTATGGAAGATGGCAACCCCGGGGAGCCTATTCGCCTAACCGAGGACAACCGGTACGGCAACTCGCGGCTTTACTTCGGGGATAACGATCTTCACATCCAGCCCACGATCTCGCCTGACGGCAAGGAGATAATTCTGGTCTCCAACCGTGGAATCCCGCTCGGGTCCGGAGCGATCTGGCGGGCGCCCATCGAGCCCGATGCGATGAGCAAGGCGACGAGAATTCTGCGCGAGGAAACCCTTTATCGCACGCGGCCCCAGTGGTCGCACGACGGCAAGCGTATCCTCTACAGCTCGCACCGCGGCAGCCAGTACACCAACCTCTACGTGCTGCCGGCCGTTGGCGGCGCACCCTACCAGTTGACGTTTGGAGAGTGGGACCACTTTGACCCGCGATGGTCGCCCGACGGCGAGTGGATCGTCTACGTGTCGAATCAGCACGGGATCTCCGACCTCCGCCTTCTGAAGACGTATGGCGGCGAGGAGCGCAAGATCGAAATCAGACGCCGCGTTTACTTGGAACCCATGGGAACACTGGAGGTGCTTGTCAGCGACGCCGACACCCGACAGCCGACCGCAGCCAGGATCTACTTGCGGGCCTCGGATGGGAAGGCCTACGCACCTCCGAATGCCTTCCATCGCGTGAGCTCTAATGCCCTGAACCTGGATTGTTTCCATACCCAGGGCCGCTTTGTCGTGGACGTTCCGGCCGGCAAGGTCTCCCTTCACGCGATGAAAGGTTTCGAACGTTCTCCCGTCGAAAAAATAGTGCAGGCGCTAGCCGGACGCGTCACTCGCGTGGAACTCCCTCTGCGCCGCTTCACCAATCTCAAAGCCAAAGGCTGGTACAGCGGCAGCGATCATGTCCATATGAACTACGGCGGCAACCTCCACAACACGCCGCAGAACCTGCTATTCATGGCCGCGGCGGAAGACCTCGATGTCATTGGCGAAAAGATCGCCAACAAGGACAATCGAATCTTCGACCACCAGTACTACAACGGCGCCTACGACCGGAAGCGTTCGACGCCTGATCGGCTTCTCTCCTGGGGCCAGGAGTATCGTCCGCCGTTTTACGGCCATATCAATTTCATCAACCTCACCAAACATCTGATTTCCCCGTTTACGACCGGCTACGAAGGGACCGCCATCGAGAGTCTCTACCCGAGCAACACCGACATGTTCCGCCTGGCCCGCGAACAGGGCGCTCTCGGGGGATACGTGCACCCCTACTTCAAAGATCCCCCCACGGTCGGCTATGCGGTCGCGCGCGGATTCCCGGTCGACCTCGCGCTCGGTGCGTTTGAGTACCTCGAAGTGATGACCGGGGCGAAGTTCGCCAAATTCACCTCGAAAGTCTGGCATCGGGCGCTGAACTGCGGGTTCAAGGTCACCGCTTCGGGTGGTGAAGATTCCATCTCCGGCCTCCACCGGACCGCGCTCGTCGGGGCCGCTCGTGCTTACGCTTATTTGGGCGACGCATTGGAGTGGGACCGCTGGGTGGAGGCGATCCGTGAAGGCCGAACGTTTGTGACGAACGGCCCGCTGATTCAACTCGAAGTGAACGGGGAAATGCCCGGCAGTACGATCAGCTTGCCGCGGGAAGGCGGCACGGTCCAAGTGGCCGGGTCTTTGGAATCGGCCTTCGCCGTCGACGCGCTGGAGCTTCTCTTCAACGGCGACGTCGTAGCCACGATCCCTTTGCGCAACGGCGGCCGCGGCGCACAGCTCAAAAAGGCGGTTGAAGTTGACCGCAGCGGCTGGTTCACTCTGCGCGCTACGAGCGAGCAACCGGTCTACCCGATCGACGACACCCATCTTTATGCCGAGACCAGCGCCGTCTACGTCCACTGCGGGGATCGGCCGATCCGCTCGAAGCAAGACGCCGAATATTTCATCCGCTGGATCGACAACATCACTCGGCAAGCCGAGCATCACCCCGGCTGGCGCTCGGAGGCCGAGCGCAAACACGTGCTCGGCCAATTCGCAGAAGCCCGCGAAGTGTTCGAGCAGCGAGCCGGAGAGGCGGAACAATAGGGGCAGGTGGGACATGTCGCCAAGAATGGCGACCCAGCACTCCGGGAGGCGTGCGCCACATCCAGGCGCCGGTTGCTGCATGAATGGCTACAAAAAAACGGCCGCGGATCTGGCGGGCGACGAACTGACAGCACGAGGGGCGAGTGATCGCGCCCGCCTAGATCAGCGCTACGGCCCACGGCCTAGAACCCCACCGCAACTCATATCAGCGCTACGGCCCACGGCCCAGAACTCCAGCGCAACTCATTGATTGCAAGTGGGTTGTGAGTGGGCTGCCAGCCTGGGTTGGCATGGTCCGCGTACCAGCCGTAAAACGACTGGCCTGGCGAAGACAAGCCGGGTGAACGCGGTTCAATGGTCCGCATCACCGCCGAAACATGTGCATTGGGACCGCAAAGGTCTCTTCTGCATTACCAACGGGCAAGGAAGGGGGGCACATGATAAGTTGCAGTCCGGTTGGCGCACTACACTAGCCCGCTTTTCTCACCAGGTGGCGAGGCGAAGTGCGTGAGAGGCCCGTCAGTACAAGGCGCGCGCCGCTCAGCGCGCGGAGGCGTACTTGAACAGTACGTTGAGCACGGTGAGCAAGCGCAACGAAGTAATGGCGGGCCTATGGCGTGCTTCGACCGTCAGCTGGTGAGAAATGCGGGCTAGGGTTCTGCCGGATATAAGTTCAGGATGCTGATCTCCGGCGGTACGAGAAAGCGAACCGGGATGATGCTCGTGCCGAGGCCGGGAGTGACGAAGAGATGCCGGTCCTCTTCGACGATCCAGCCGGCTGCGTAGCGCTGTCCGTGGACAGACGGCACGACGGGCGGCCCTAGCAGAGGAAGCGCGACCTGGCCTCCGTGGGTGTGACCGGCGACAGTCAAACTGACGCGATCAGGCATGTCGGTGAAAATGTCTGGGTTGTGCGTGATGGCGAGAACCGGTGCATCAGGGGGTACCGCTTTGAGGGCTGCTGGAATGTCGGGATTGCCGGCCCAGGCATCTCCGATCCCGGCGAGCCAAAAAGTCGACCCGCGGGACGAGATTTCGACCGCCTGATCCTCGAGGACTTTGATCCCGTGAACGCTTAGAGGCTTTCGAACACCTTCGAAGCTGTGCCACCAGTCATGGTTGCCGAGCACGGCCCACACTCCCAGAGGCGCCTCTAAGTTCGACAACACCGGAGCGATTCGCCGCGGGGGTATGCGCCTGCCGCCCACGACCCCGTGGGCGACGAAGTCTCCCAACAGGACCACCAGATCGGGATCGGATCGATTGGTCAGTGCAACGATCCGTTGAAGCTTATCGATGCCGTTGTACGGCGACCCGACGTGGAAGTCGGAGAGGGCCGCCACCCGGAGCCCGGCCAGCTCCCGCGGCCATCCGGGAAGGTGAAGCTCATACTCTCTAACCGTGAGCGATGCCGGCTCGATCCAAAAGGCCCAGACGGCGAGCCCCACCATCATGGCTGTGAACAGCGCTAGAGCCGGCCGCAAGCGTCGCATCGAGTTTCGTTACCTTAACCGATTTGAGTGCAGGATCGTTCCGGGTCAGTGCACTCAGCAGGGAATGGTTACGATCTGCCGCTGCACCTCGCCGGTGGCTTTGGCTTCCGTCGTGGAGACGTAGCAGTTAATCTCGCTGCGGACGCCGAACTGGGAGAGGTAGATGCCTGGTTCGATGGAAAAACAGGTCTGCGGGATAATCAGCCGCTCGTCGCGAGTTTCCAGGTTGTCCATATTTGCGCCATTGCCGTGGATGTCTTCACCAATGGAGTGGCCCGTACGGTGGGTAAAGGACTCAGCGAAGCCCTTGTCTCGGATGCAGCGGCGCGCGACGTCGTCTACATCGCAGCCCGCGATGTTGCGTTGGGCCGTGACCGCCACCCGTACGAACTCGAGCGCCCGATCGCGAGCGTCCCGGACGATCTCGAAGACGTTTTGGATTTCATCGGGTGGCTGGTCTCCCACGAAGCCAACCCAGGTAATGTCGTAGTAGACCGTGCCGGGCCGATCGAGCTTAGCCCACAGATCGATCAGTACGAAGTCGCCCTTGCCGATCGGCGAACTTTGCTCGGCGGACGGGGCGTAGTGGGGGTTGCCGCTGTTGGCATTAACGGCGACGATGGGACCGTCGTCGGCGATAAGCCCCTGCTGGTGGAACTGTGAACGGATGAACTCCGCGATGGTGATTTCTTGGACGGCGCCGTCGGCTTGGATGCGCCGCCCGATTTCTCGAAAGGCCTGGCGACGAGCGGCGTCCACGAGGCGTCCTGCTTGGAGGTGCGTTTCCAACTGCTCGGCTGACCAGCGAGCTTCAAAGTACTGCACCAGCGAGGCTGAGCTGACGATCTCCTTGTCGAGGTTTCGTAGCAGATCAACGGTACCGGCGTCGACCAGGGAAACATAGGGAATCATGCACTGGGGCGAATATTGCATAGCCAGACGCGAAGCCCCTTCGAGTAGGGCGGCCAGTTTTTCGTGCTGCTCCTTCCACGCCGAATAGACCTGTTTGGATCCCGGCAGGGAATCGAGATTCCAGTTTTCGATCCGATGTACGAGCTTTATCGGCTCGCCCGCGGCCGGAATCCAATAATACCAGCGCCGTGTGGCGTGCAATTTCGGGTCAAGTTTAAGCACGCGGTAAGCGATAGGGTCTCGATGATGGTGGTCGAAGAAAAGCCACCCGTCGAGGCCGTGGGCACGGAGCTGCTCTTGGATTTCAGCTAGGTTCATGTCGCGGCTGTTGGGCAAAGTCGCCCTCTCTCATCTTCGGCGAAGCGGTGATCTCGTCACTGATGCCCTGTCGCGGCGGCAGCGAGCTTCTCGCCGACTTCATCCGATGATAACCCTTCGACCCGGATCAGCTTCCGGCGGCTGGTCTGGCCACGAACGAGATGGACGCGGGAGCGAGGTATTTCCAATAGCCGCACAAGGAAGTCGATGCAGGCCCGGTTTGCGCGCCCTTCGACGGGCGGCGCCGTGAGGGTGACCTTCCATTCCTCTCCTATTCTTCCAACTACACGGTCCTTGGAGGCTCCCGGCTGGACCTTCACGGTCAGCATCGATGATGAATGACGATCCTTGCCGCGTGACGCCTTCGAGTCACTTTTCATGATCGTCCGCCACCGTGTCGGCGAACAGATTTGGCTCCACTCGCACCTTCGAGGAGCAAAGGGTGAACGCGCCCTGCACCGGCCGCCGGTCGAAGCAAGTGATCGGCAGAGTCATCCATCAAGGAGAGGGCGCAACGGACGGTTGCTTGCCTGGTGTGAGCCGGCATTCTACCGTGGGGTGCAAATTGGCGACACCCGCCAGCCGCCTGGGGTCGAGCACGCGGAAAGTAATGACGTCATCCAGCCAGTCGTGACTGTGCCCGTCCGGGTGCTGTGTGGCGACGGTTAGGGTGTATTCCTGCGGTGTCAGCCAGCAGTTAAAGGAAAACTCGACCTCCAGAGTGTCACCCATTTTACAGGAAGGGGTTCGCACGTTCTCAAGTCGCGTATTGGTGCCGAAAACGTCCATCCCGGTGCGCGTGCGGATAAGCATGCCGACCATGGGATCGGGCTGTTCTTCGTGGAAATGCGCGACCACGCGTACCCGGGCCGGGTCACCGGCGACGAGCGTGCGGGTAGGCTGTCCATCCGCTCCATGAAGCTCAACGCTGGTGACCTCGCCCAGGCGGTCGCCATGGCGGTTGCTGGGTTGGAGACGATCCGAGCCCGCGGGACGGCCGTTGCCGTCGAGCCGCCTCTCGCGTTCGAGCACTGTTCCGACGTAGCGATTGACGACTAGCGAGGGGTCGCCATCTTCTTGAATCCGGCCCTGGAGCAAAAAGACGGCACGCGAGCAAACCTGTTTGACGAGACCCAGGTCGTGGGAAACGAACACGATCGTGACGCCTTCTTCCTGCAATTGTTGAAACTTGCGGACACAGCGGTTGGCAAACACGGCATCGCCGACTGCCAAGGCTTCATCGACGACGAGGATGTCAGGTTCGGTGTGGATCGCCGTTGCAAAGGCCAGTCGAACATACATCCCGCTGGAATAGGTCTTGACCGGGCGATCGATGAACTCACCAATTTCGGCGAAGCGTTCGATGGAAGGGAGAGACCGTTCGATTGCGGCCCGGCTGAGACCCATCAGCTCGCCGTTGATGAATACGTTCTCACGGCCCGAGAATTCGGGGTTGAAGCCCGCACCCAACTCGAGAAGGGCAGCCACCCGACCCTTTCGGACCACGCGTCCGGTGGTGGGTTCTAGAATGCCGCACAAGATTTGCAGCAGTGTGCTCTTGCCACAACCGTTGGGACCGATGATGCCGAGCGTTTCGCCCTGCTCGATCGAGAAGTTGACGTTTCGCAGCGCCCAGAAATCCTCGTGCAGCGTTCGATGACCGAGCCACAGAGCCTCTTTCAGCCGGTCAGCCGGACGGCGGTAGATGCGGTAGAGTTTCGAGATGTTGCGGGCAGCGAGCATGGACTGTTGATCTCGGAATCCTCAGCCGCGAACCGTGAGCGGTGAGAAGCAAGGACGCGGCAGTTTGACAACTCTTCCTGGGCGCGCTCGGACCTCGGGATCAAAGGTTATAAGCGGTGATCGCAGTTACTCCTCGGTCAACGGCTCACGGCCTTTCTCAAACTAAATCCGCGAAAGACCTTTTCAGTTTATTAAACCAGGCATGGCCGAGAACGAATGCCGCTACACTCACCGCGGACAGGACAGCCAACGGTCTCCACGGAGGCGCGGTCAACTCCAGGAAGATCGCCCGGTAGGATTCGACAAACACGTACATCGGATTCAATTTAAATAGCCAGAGATAGTCTTGGGGCAAGGAAGCTTCCGGGTAGCAAATCGGGGTCGTGAAGAACCAGACGGTCAGCAAGAAGCCGATCAATTGACCGAGATCACGAAAGAACACGCCGAGGGCCGACAGCAACCAGCAGAGTCCCAGGGTAAAAAGGAATTGCGGCAACAAGATCAGGGGCAAATAGAACGCAGTCAGCGAGGTCGGATATCCGAAGGCCCATAGCCCAGTGACGAAGATCGCCAGGCCGCAAGCCTCGCTGACAAGACCCGCCAGGACCAGGTTGACCGGCAGCGTTTCCACCGGGAATAAGAGTTTCTTGACAAAGCTGGCGTGCTCGATGACCGTCGTGGGCGCCCGTCCGACCGCTTCACTGAAGGCCAGCCAGGGCAACATGCCCGCCAGGAAATACATCAGGAAACCGGCCGGCAGGCTGTCATCGCCGAAGCGTGTTCGCAGGACGACGCCGAAGACGAAGTAGTAGGTCGCCATCATCAACAGGGGGTGAATGACAGTCCAGAAAAGGCCGGCATAAGATGCCCGGTAGCGTCCGGCAATGTCACGGCGCACCATCGAGCGGATGAGCGAGCGGTGCCGGATGATGGTCGCCAGCGGGTAGGTGAAGGCCTGGCCGAAAGCGCGCCACAATCTTCCCAGCCTGAGAGTCCGCAAGGTGACCACGGCGTCGCGGTGGACTCGGACGCCGCTGTCGCCCACTTCCACGTCGATCAGCAGGAAGGGCGAACGACGCTCGAAAAACCAGGCGACGTCCTCCTGAAGCGGTGAGACGAAAACTTGATAAGAGCCGGGATCGGCCGGCAGCTCGACCGTCAGAACGACCCGAGTGGAATCGCCCGGCGCCACCGGTTTGAGGAACTCAGTTCTGGGGCCGTCGAGGAGCCAGTTGTTCGTCTCTGGGTCGAAGACTTGATAGCTGGCCCGGAACCCATCGCTCGAAGACCAGGTTCGTCGCCCCTTGTTGTGAAGCTCCAGTACGACGGAGAGCCGCCCGTCGTCGCAGACACGGACCTGCCGGCCGACGACCTGGGCTCTCAAGACTCTCCCCCGCAGTAGAGACCCAGGGGATAGCGGTCCGCGACGCCGTTGATCTTCTTGCCGGCTGCGTATATGACCTCGCCGCGCAGATCAGAAGGCACATCGTAGCGCCGGATGACGTGCTTGACCCATTCGTATTCCGCAGTTCTCTGGACTGCGTACGGCCCGGTTTCCAACCTCTCCACCGAAAAGCCCGCTGCTTCGAGTAGCTGGCGAACGTCGCGAGGCGTGTACTCGCGGCTATGGCGCGGCTCGACCTCTCCCTTCTCGTTGGGTTTGATGTATTGATGAAAGAGCCCGGGATGGTAGCCGAGCAAGACAGCGCCGACCGAGCGCAGGCTGCAGATGTTAGGGGTCGAAAGCACCAGGTGACCGCCGGGTCTTAAGATGCGGTTGATTTCGGCCATCATGTGCATGGGGTCTTCGTAGAGGTGCTCGAGCAGCTCGCAGCACAGCACGGTGGAGAACGACTCGTCGGCGTAGGGATAGGGGTCCTTTTCGGCGTCGAACAAGTCAACCCCACAGGCGAAGGGTTCGCCGTCGGGAAGACGGACTCGCTTGTGTTGCTTGGCGCCCAGCGGCCCCAAATAGCTTCCGCGCACCACGCCGTAGCCTAGTTTGGTTGCCAGGGCAGGTGTGATCTGCATGTAGGCGCCCATCTCGAGCACGCTGCGGTCTTTGGAACCCGGCGGCGTGATCTCGAGCGTGTGAACCAGCCGTGCCAGGTGTCGTTCGATGTATGGCCGCGGATCGGGTGGCTCGTGCTCGACGCCGAGGATGTAGTCGGCCAACTCGGCTCGTCGTCGCTCGGTTTCCGTGGCCTTAGACGAGGCCGCGGTCGCGGTGTCTCGAAAGTAGGCCTCCTGGGGAGGATCAGCGAAGCCGGCGGCGAGCAGGGCGGCTTCGGTTGGCGGGGACGCGGCAAGAGGGGGTGTGGCCTTTTCTGACTGCGTGGCTTTGCCGGATGCTTGGGCCGCGCGAGCCGGGCCAGGGGACTTTGCTTGCCCATCGATGACAGCCCGGATCCAGTCGGCGTAAAGATCCGCAACGTGGTCCCAACTGCATTCGGCGGCCACATATTCGCGGGCGCGTCTGCCGAGCGCCGCGGCAAGCTCGGGCTGCGCGGTCAGCCGACAGAGCGTTTCGGTGAGTGCGCCGACTTCACCTTCGCCCACGGGAACTTTGAAGCACACATCGTCGGGGAACTCCGAAAAAGCTCCCACGTCGGAGACCACGACAGCTCGCCCCAGCCCGAGGGCCCGCAACAGGGTGCCGGAAGTTTCTCCCACGGTGGGATAACGCAGGTTCAAGCAGATATCGACGGCGCCGATGAGCTGCTCGAACTGATCGATCGAAACATAGCCCAGGATACGGACGTGCTCGTTGAGGTCGAACTGCGAGAGCAGGCGGCGAATCGGAAGGTGCGGATGCTCCTCGCCGACTAGGATCATGCGCACTCTCGGGTCGAGGTGAACCAGACGCTTCATGGCACGGAGGCATTCGGGAATCCTCTTGTAGGGTTTCAGGAAGCCGAAGATACCGATGAGTGGGTTGTCCTCGCTGAGACCGAGGCGTCCGCGCCAGGCGTTGCGGTTGACTTCGGGAATCCAGGCGCCGTGCGGGATTTTCCGAACCGGCAGCGAAAAGCCGGCCCCCTGGACCTGGTTGACAAGATAGCGGCTGTGGACGACTAAGGCCCGAGAGCGCTCAAGCAACCGGCGATTCATGGCCAGCCCGTCATAGTCGGGTCCCACCTCGAGTTTTCTGACTCGCTGGGCGTAGGCTAGGTCTGCTGGGCCGCCATTGTAATTCACTTCGCGCAGATACTGATCCCAGTCGCCGCGGCTGATCGTCCGGTCCGCTACGAGATGGTGCAAATTAAACTCGTGGAGGACAACGATCCCCGGGTGTTCCAGGGCGCACTCGTAGGCGTATGCGTGGTAGGGATTGTTGCCGATGTGATAGATGGTAGCGTCGAAATCGCGGGGTTCGTATTCGGCGCTGGGGCGAATTTTCAACCTGTCGTCGGCAGGGAAACCGATCGGCTCGTAGTTGTCGACGAACACCTCAATCTCGCCGTGCCGCGCCAGGCGAGGCAGCAGGGCTTCCGAATAATCGGAGACTCCGCAGCGAGCGGGGTTCAATGGCGTGAAAACCGCCAGCTTCATTTCGTGCGTGTAATAGAAAACGTCCCTATGTCAGACCAGACCTGCATGAGCAGGGGAGTGCGCGCCCGATCCCGCCCGAAGAAAATCTCGAAGCTGTGCTGCGATGTCGGTCCCCGCACATCGAAGAGAAGGCGATCCGCTGTGCGCAGAGCGCCTCGGTCTAGGATGTCCCGCGTTTCGAGATAGCGCAAGTTGATTTGGTATTGTCCGCCGAAGTTGACGTCATCGGGCGGCGGAATCCTTCCTAGGGCCAGTTGTTGCCGCAATAGTAGAAAAAGCTTAACCCATCTCGGGCACAGGGAGGTATGTCGATTTCACTCTCACCACCCCCGCCCAAGACCTCTCGGGTAGCGGTTTGATTTTGCTGATCGAAAGTGACGGATTCGCGGATCGTGCGTTGACCGTGTTGGGTGTCCTTTTCGAATGCGAGGGAACACAGCTCGCCGTCCGCGGTCGAGCGGTACTCGTCCCGGATTTCGATGAGCGGCAAGTCCGCGCTCACGTCGGCTTCGAATGACCACCCCTGCTGGGTCTGGTGAGACCGGAATTCGACCTTTCCGAGCGACAACCCGCTCGACCAGGCGATGGCATAGGCGAGTACTTCGTCGTTCGCCAAGGGTGGGGCTTCGGGAAACAGGGGGGTGGCGAAAAGACACGCCAAAACGACCGCGGCTGTGGGCATCGAGCCGGCTCGAAGGGGAGGCCGCTGGGCAAATCGCAGAAAGCGCTGGATGTCTCGGCGCAAGTTCACCGAGCCACAAGCTCCTTCTGTCTTTCGACGACGCGGCGAGCTTGGGCGACTTCGTAGTAGACCTCCAGTGTTTGACGCGCGGTTTCGCGCCAGTCAAACAGCGCCGAGCGCTGGAGTCCCATCCTTGCCATCCTGCGGGAGAGCTCCTGGTCGAGCAGGATATCGCGGATGGCCCGGGTCTGTTCTTCGACCGAGTGAGGATCGAACAGGAGCGCCGCACCGTCGACCACTTCGGGCAGGGCACTTGCGCTGGAACAGACTACCGGACGGCCGCAGGCCATCGCCTCGATGACCGGCAGTCCGAAGCCCTCGTAAAACGAAGGGAAGACGAACAAGTCGGCGGCGTTGTAAAGGGCGGGGAGAATATCGTCATTGACGAAATCGGCGAAGATGATGCGCTGCGCCAGGCCGGAGCGGCGTACTTGGTCCATAACCCGAGACGTAAACCAGGTTCGCTTGCCCGCCAGAACGAGTGAATGCGGCAGTTTCGGATGAGCCGCGAGCAACTCGCGGAATGCGCGAATCAGTCCAATCTGGTTCTTCCGCGGCTGCAAATCACCGACGTGCAACACAAATGGACAATGGATTCCCAACTGCTGCGACACCTTGCGACAGGCCGCTTCACGATTCATGGGGCGCAATGACGCCTGAGCGGCCAGCGGCGTAACGACGATCTCTTCGGCGGGGATGTTGAAGACATGTGAAATGCGGGATCGCGAGAATTCGCTGATGGTGATGATCTTGGCCGCTCGCTCCACGGTCTTGCGCGTGGACCAGCGCAACTGGGCGGCCCGCGGGGCGGGAAAGTATTCCGGGTGCTCCATGTAGCTGACGTCGTGGACGGTCACGACAATCGGAACGGGGCAAAAAACAGGCGCTGTGTACTGGACGTGGATCAGGTCAGGCCGGTCTTCCTTGAGCTTGGCGCTGAATTGCCGGCCGAGCCTAACAAAAGGGTTTTTCGATATCTGCCGTTGCCGGAAACCGTCGGGAATCCAAAACTGGGCTTCGCGCGTCGAGACGTAGGCGATGAACTCCGATTCAGAGTCCAACAATCCATAACGACTGATGAGGTTACGAATGTAGACCTCGTTGCCGGTCAGCCTGCGGCCGATCGCATGGGCATCGACTCCAATCTGCAACACGTTAGCGCCTCTAGCTGGTCAGATCGCCGTCAAAACTTCTTCCCGAGACATCAGCTTGTGGAAATGCGGCTCAAAAGTTTCCCAGGCTGCCGGCCAACCGAATCCAGCTTCATACGTTTTACGGCCTTGCTCTCCCATCCGCTTCCTTGATACCTCGTCATTTAGCAATTCGAGTACCGCGGCGGCCATCTCGCCGGGGCCGTCGGCAATGCGGATGTTTTCTCCATTTCGGACGGCTAGCCCGTCGGCTCCGATCGTGGTCGAGACAACGGCCCGCCCCGCCGCCCATGCTTCTAAGATTTTGACACGTGTACCGCTGCCCGCGAGCAAAGGGACGACGACGACCTTGGCCCGCGCCAGCTCCCCGACGGCGTCGGCCACGGGTCCGGTGAGATCGATGCGCGGATCATCCGCCACCAGGCTGCGCACGGCGAACTCGTTCTTGCCGATCAACCGCCAGCGCAGGGAGGGGGCTTTGCTCGCGATCAGGGGCCACACTCGCCGGCGGAAGTGTCGTACGGCCGTAACGTTAGGGTGGTACTCCATGTTTCCGGAGAAAGCGATAACATCCTCTTCTTCAACGCACGGCTGAGGCGCCCAAGGGATCGAGTTAGGGTATACGGCCACACTCGCTGCCGGGGCGATTTCCAGCACGCGCCCGCGGTCCGCCTCGGAGGCAACCAGCACCAGATCGAAGTCCGCCAAGATGGCCCCTTCCATGCGGCGCGCGGTGCGCTCGAAAAAGCGGTGTCCGACCCTCTGCGGCCAGGGCTCGCTGGTCGAACAGGCTGCGTGCAGCGCCGACTCGATATTGTGCAAGTCTAGGACGACTCTTCGTGCGCGCGGGCGAAGCACGTCCAAGTAGGGCGCACACCAAAAATGCTCAATGACGGCCAGGGAGTAGGACTGGTTGCGGGTAGCCGCTTCAACCTGTCGCAGGGCTTCAGCCTGCCCGAAGCGGTCCGTCAGGGGCAGTTGGCCCCGCAGCAGGCGTGCGGTGTTGCGGTACATGCGGGAGAAGGTCTTTTTGTCCTGATGGGGCAGAGACACGCAAGTCACGGTCTTCGCCAACCCCGGGTTTAGAAAGCGCGTGGGGTCTGAGGAAGCACCGTTGCTAAAGGTAATCAAATGAACGGCTAAGCGGTCTGCTAGAAAATGCAGTAGACTTGCCGAGCGCATCGGGCCGCCGCCCGCCAGCGGGTAGGGGGGCTCAGGGCACAGGAAAACGGCTCGTTCAGAAACGGCGGATGGCTTTGTCATAGACAGCGTGAGTCAAGAGAGCGGTCGAGCGCCATGTAAACTGGGACGCGCGCCGGCTTCCGCGCTCCTTAAGACGAGTTCTAAGCTGCGAATTTGTGGTCACCTCCACTAGCGCCCGGGTCAGTTTCTCGCGCGACCGGACGTCAACTTGCAGCGCGGCTCCGCCCGCCACTTCCGTGATCGCAGGGTCTTCCGAAGTAACCACCGGCGCACCCGCTTTCATCGCCTCCAGGACTGGCAGTCCAAACCCCTCGTAAAGGCTAGGATAAACGAAGGCGAGGGCCCCCGACAATAGGCCTACGGTCACTTTGTCGTCCAGTGGCCCCAAAATATGCAGGCCAGGTTCTTCGAGAGTCTCGATTTCAGCCACGCCCGGCTTCCCAACAAGCACCAGAGAGACCTTCTCCCCGTTCTTCCGCAACCCGCGCCAGGCGTCGATCAGACCTTGAAGATTCTTGCGTTCGTTTCGGTCGCCCACGAACAGCAAGTACGGCCGGCCGATACCGAGTCGCCGTAACCGTTCTGTAACGTTGGAACCCGCCTGGCGACAAAAAGTCCCCGCCGCCGCCAGGGGGATGGCGGCAATCTTGGAGGGTGCAATACCGAAAAAATCGCTCAGCTCGCTACGAATAGCCTCGCTGTGCGTGGTGATTTGAGTTGCCAGCTTCAACAGGCAGGGTGTTCTTCGCCGAATCCTTTCGGCGGCCCGAACGCGTGCAGGGCCTCGTTTCCAGGGCGATAAGTCGTGGATCACTAAGACCGAAGCTCGCAGAGGCAAATAGGGAATCGCAAAGTCCGTGCCGTGGAAGACGTCGATCCGGCGGCGGTGCAGCTCCCAGGGAAGACCTAAGCTCCACCACTTCGCCGCCCATCTTGGGCGGCGGGCGCTGCCAAATCGTACGTTCTGCAGCCCGAGTAGTTCCTGTGGGGCCTTGCCGAGCGGCTGGTCCGATAGCAGATGAAACTCGCCGCTGGGGAATTCCTCGGCTAGCGCTCGCGTCAACTCGACCACGTAGCGCCGGGCGCCACCGGTTGGGACCGTCAGGGGAGTAGCATCAATGGCGACTCGCAATGAATTTGAGGGGGCTCGCCCTTCTGTCCGTGCGGCTGGGAGATGAAGTCTTTCAGCGGCGAGCCGGGGATCTTCGGCGTCGAGCTTTACTCAGTCCCCTTCGGCGATCTGAGGGAGCCGATCAGCGGATTCGCTCGTAGAGAGATCCAACTTGTTGGCCCCTGTTTCGGCTACCAGGGTGGAAGCCCTTTGCAGCGAATCGATCGTACCGGCATCCGTCCACCAGCCGTCCAGCATCGAAAACGTCATCGTTCCTTCTTGAATATAGAGGTTGTTGACGTCGGTGATCTCCAGTTCTCCCCGCCGGGAAGGCTCGAGCGTATTGATCTTGTCGAACACGGTCGCATCGTACATATAGATGCCGGTTACGGCGTAGTTGGACTTGGGCCGGCGGGGCTTCTCTTCGATGGCCATGATGTGCTCCCCCTGAATCTCGGCGACCCCAAAACGTTCCGCGTCGGGAACCGCCTTGAGCAGGATTCTCGCCCCGCCTTCCTGGTCGCGGAAGGCCTGTGCCGCGCCGACAATGTTCCCCTCGATGAGGTTGTCTCCCAAAACCACACAGATCTTCTGGCCGTCGGAGAAGTGCTCGGCCAGCTCGAGAGCTTCAGCGATGCCCCCCTCCCCTTCCTGGTAGGTGTAGTCAATATGCTTGAGTCCGAAGTCGCGTCCGTTTCCCAGCAAACGCAGAAAATCACCCGCGTTTTGGCCGCCCGTGACGATCAAGATGTCGCTCATGCCGGCGTTGACGAGCGCCTCGATGGGGTAGTAGATCATCGGCTTGTCATAAACCGGCAACAGATGTTTGTTGGTGATACGGGTGAGCGGATCGAGGCGACTCCCCAGCCCGCCCGCCAACACAATTCCCTTCATGCCCTGCTCCTCGAGAAACGGCCCCATTGCCTCCGAACGCTCACGGCGGCGTAGCTTGTTCATCCAGCCGCCCCCGGCCGCGGAGGACTTCGTAGTATAGCGTAGCCGGCACAGAGCGCCGGCCGGCATTCCCCCGGCCCAGGGGCTCCGGCCTTCATGTTCCACAGCGTCGATCCGTGAGCCCGGAGCGCGAGCGAGCTGTTCCGGGGATGGCGCCGCTCGGCGCGAGTAAAGCCGCGTGTGCCTCAATGCCGCTGTTTGCAACCGACGCGCGTACGCTGATAAACATGCCTGACCGAGCTTATGAAACAGCCCCCAGAGACGGACGCCGGACCGCACGAAATGCCCGTCCCGCCCTATGCCCGCCTCCCAAGTTTCACGCCTTGGGGTGGCTGCGGTCGTAGATCTTCATCAGCTCCTCGAGCGAGAGCTGGGTGTATTTCTGGGTCGTCGAGAGGCTGGCGTGCCCGAGCAGTTCTTGAATGGCTCGCAGGTCGGCGCCGTCGCTCAGTAGGTGCGTGGCGAAGGCGTGCCGCAGGGAGTGCGGGTGGAGGCTGGGATCTCCCATCAACGCCACGGCGTAGCGCTTGACGATCCGCTCGACGCTTCGAGCCGTCAGACGCCCTTTTCGCGAGTTGAGCAGCAGCGCCGGTTGATCCGTCGCCGGCCGGAGTTGGAGATAACGATCCAGCGCCTCGCCCGCCTTGCGGCCGAAGGGGACGAGACGTTCCTTGCGGCCCTTCCCGCGCACGCGAATCCATCTGTCGCCGCGGTCGAAGTCTTCGAGATCGAGACCTACCAACTCGCCAACCCGGAGACCGCCGCCATAAAGTAGCTCGAAGATGAGCCGGTCCCTAGCCAGCGGAGCGGCGTTCTTCTCGCTACCCTCTTGCCGTGGGAGGCCGTCAAGGAGTGCATTCGTCTCTTCCGGGGTCATGACCGCTGGCAAGGTCTTCGCAGTCTTGGGCGTCGCAACCAGCTTCGCGGGACTGTGCGGGATCACCCCTTCCCGTACCAGGAAGTCGAAAAACGAGCGCAGCGCGGAGAGCTTTCGAGCCACCGAAGGGTTGCTGTTCCCGCGCCGATAGCATTCCGCCATGAATTCACGAATCTTCAGAGCGTCGAATTCCGAAGGAGCCGGGGGCGCCTTTCCCGACGGCGAGAAGTGCTCGACGAACAGCTTGAGGTCCGACGCGTAGCTGCGGCGCGTGTGAAGGGACAGGTTCGCCCGGGCCAGAGACTCGAGGAAGCGGCCGGCCTCAGCGGCTAACGTAGTGTTCGATCGGAGCATGTTGCTCCAAGAATGCTTCCAGGGCGTCCAGCGCTCTCTCGCACTGCCGCCGGCGCCGCACCTTACGATCCCGCCGCAAGGCCTGATGTTCTTCGGGCGGCAACGGGGGCAGTAGATCGAAGGTGATATTGGCCGGCTGATAGTGGCGCGGGTTCGCACCCGAGATGTAGCGGCTGAGCGACCCATGAGCCGTCTCACTGGGCCACGCCACCGGCTCGACCCCGTCGGCGAGTCGGGCCGCGTTCCAGCCTGCCATCAAACCGGTGGCCATCGCCTCGACATAACCTTCGACGCCCGAGATCTGGCCGGCGAAGAAGATGTTGGGGTGTTCATGAAGGTTCAGCGTCGATGACAACAGCGCCGGGGCGTTGATGTACGTGTTGCGATGGATTTGCCCGTAGCGCAAGAACTCAGCTTGTTCCAAGCCCGGGATCATCCGCAGAATGCGCTTTTGCTCGGGGTACTTGAGGTGATTCTGAAAGCCGACGAGGTTGTAAGAGCCGGCCCGCAAGTCCTCCTGACGAAGCTGGACGACCGCGTAGGGCATCCGGCCCGTCCGGGGGTCGCGCAAGCCCACCGGTTTCATGGGGCCGTAACGAAGCGTGTCGGTTCCACGGCGCGCCAGCTCTTCAATGGGCAGGCAGCCTTCAAAATAGTTCGCGCTGTCGAAGTCATGGCCTTGGTGCTGCTGCGCTTCCAACAGAGCTTGGTGAAAGTGAAGGTACTCTTGTTTCGAAAACGGGCAGTTGAGGTAATCGTCGGTCCCGTCGATCGAAGAGCCGTAGCGCGAACCGGGGAACGCAATGTTGCTGTCAATCGTCTCGGCGTCGACGATCGGGCTGATCGAATCATAGAAAAACAGACACTCGCTTCCCGTGACCGCTACAATCGAACCGGCCAGCGTATCGCTCGTCAGCGGACCCGTGGCGACGATGACGATCTCATCAAGGGGCAGTTCCCCGACCTCGTCGCGGTGTAATTCGATCAGCGGTTCTCTCTCGACAGCCTCGGTAACCCGTTGGGAGAAAATCCGGCGGTCGACCGTTAACGCATTCCCCCCGGGTACACGGGCGCTGGCTGCCGCGGCCATCGAAAGCGATCCCATGCGCCGCAACTCTTGTTTCAGGAGCCAGGGCGCGGAGTTCGGCAGCTCGCTTTTGAGCGAATTACTGCAAACCAGCTCGGCCAGCTCCGCTGTCTGATGAGCAGCCGTGGCGGCTTGGGGCCGCATCTCGTGGAGTCTGACGGGCCGCCCGAGGCGCGCGATCTGATAGGCTGCCTCCGACCCTGCTAACCCTCCGCCAATGACGTGTATGGGAGAACGCGCCGTCATACCGATCAAGCTTTCCTAATTATACGGCGACGGAGCGCAGCTTCCGCGGTGGCGGTTTCGGGCGGGGTCAGGTCGAGCAAGAGCCGGTTGGGTCTGGAACGAACTTGGTGCTCGCCGAAGCCGACAAGATACACTTTCAATAGGCAATGTCTTCAAACAATAAAAATGGGGCTTCGATCAAGTATTTCCTTTACAAGGGATCGAAAGTTTCCTATCATTGAACACGAGTTCTCGCGCAACTTCCCAACCTGCCTCGACCGCACGGTTGTTGGGTACCAGTAAAAGGAGAATCATGGCAAAGAAAGCAGCAGCAGCAACCAAGATGACGCAGTCACAGATCGTGGCTGCGCTCGCCGAGAAGTCTGACGTCAGCAAGAAAGTCTCCAAGGCGTTTCTCGAAAACCTGGCGGAGATGGCCGTCAAGCAGACCAAGAAAGCCGGTGTGTTCATAGTTCCAGGCATTGGCCGGCTGGTCAGATCCGACCGGAAGGCCAGAATTGGCCGCAATCCGGCCACCGGCGAGACGATCAAGATTCCAGCCAAGAAGGTGGTCAAGTTTCGCCTGGCCAAAGCGGCCAAGGACGCGATCGTGCCGCCCAGAAAAAAGAGATAACCCCAACTTTGATGGATCGAGGTTTGTGCCCATCCGGCTTGACGGTCGGATGGGGCAGTACCCGTTTCAACGAGGCGGTCCGGGCCAGCAAGAGAACCGCTTGGTTCCTCCACGCAAGAAAGCTTGGGGTGGCTCGAACCCCCTAGGCGTGATCCCACAAAAAGCAGAGGTAGGTTCGCTTGAGGATACAAGCGATCTACTCTAATCCGCTTTTCTCACCACGTGGCGAGGCGAAGTGCGTGAGAAGGTCGTCGGGACGAGACGCGCGCCACTCAGCGCGCGGAGGCGTGCATTTGCGGGCGCAGCCTGGCCCGCTCGTATCTTGCTGCTACTGAAATGAGCAGCGACTTCCGTTCAGCGTCCGACCGGGAAAGTACGTTGAGCATGGCGAGCAAGCCGAACGAAGTAATGGCGGGCCTGTTGCGTGCTTCCTCCGTCAGGTGATGAGAAAAGCGGACTAGCAGCCCGCAGTGGGCCAGCAGGGAGGTCGGACCTTAGGCTCAAGGGGACTGCTGCGGCTGACTGCCTTTTTGCGCCGCCTTGTCCTCGCCTTTTTCCGACTTGTCGTCGCCTTTCAGCGACGCCTTGAACTGGCGAATACCTTCCCCCAGCCCCTTGCCGATCTCGGGGATCTTGCGGCCACCAAACAATAGGACGGCAATACCGAGCACGACCAACAGCTCAGGCACGCCCAGTGTTGGCAGAAACAGCGCAATGGGAGCTTGTGGATCGAATAGCTGCATATGGTCTCCCATGGTTTCATTGTAGGCGCAGCGTCGGAAGGGAGTCAAGGCGCGGAAGGTCCTTTGACGTAGGCAGACGCCTGCCGCTTACTAGTTCGCTTCATAAATACACGGAAGTTTCGGGCGAGTACATGTGGCCCGGGCCTCTGACCCACAGCGACGACCTCTGGTCGCCGTTGGTCACAGCATGCTGTGATGCTACCGATCTGTGGGGGCCTGGAAATGTAGGGGCACGGCATGCCGTGCCCGAATTTCCCCATCGTCCACCCGGCTTCTAAATGTGCGTGACCAAACTTATGAAACGGACTGCTTAGTTGACCCAGGGGCCCGGGCCCGGGCCCGGCCGATCTCGCTTTCGCATGTAGACTTTGAATCTGCGCTGCGCCCGCCGCCGCTGCCACCGTCGATAGCCGCCCACCCAATCGATGTTGAGAAAATCCGGCTGATAGCGGAGATGGAAATATCCGAAGGCCATGCCTCCCAAGTGCGCCACATGACTGATTCCGCTGCCGCTGGCCCCAAAGGTGGAGAGGAAGGCGATGCCCCCAAGAATCAGCACGAAAATGCGCGCCGGGATGGGGAAGAGAAGCCCGAAGAGAATGGTGCGGTTTGGGTACAGCAGACCATACGCCAACAGCACACCGTAAATGGCGCCGGACGCTCCGATCGTGGGGATGTGTAGCTCGGAGGGAGCCCACAGGAATCGGGCCGCGACATCACACAGACCCGCCCCGATACCGCAGAACAGATAGAAGTTTAGGAAGCGCCTGGTTCCCCAATCCCGCTCCAAATCGGAGCCGAACATCCACAACATGAGCATATTGAACAAGATATGGCCAAAGCCGTGGGGGCTGTGCAGAAACAGGTAACTAACCGGCTGCCAAAGAATCGCGCCCTTTATGACCCAAGCCGGCGTCAAACTCAGGGCGCCGAACAGCCATACGAGCGGGATGATCCGTAGCTGCACGGCGAGAAAGTAGACGACAAAGATCGCCGCATTAGATATCAGCAGCCACTTGATGGCGGGAGGGACTCTGCCCCCGGGTCCGAATCCGATCGAGGGGCGCCGTGTGTAATAGGCCATCAGGGAAGAGCGAAACGCCTCTACTTAGCAGCATAGAGAATCGTTTCGGGGGCGTCAAACCGCGAGCCGGAAAGCCGACGAAAGATGGCCATCTGGGTAGGGGTACTCAGATTGTCCCAGATCGGGTAGATCGTGCCGCGAGGAAATTCCGCCAACACGACGCGCCGCGGAAAATCCAGAATCGCTTCCCCGGTCCTGTGACGCACCGCCAGGCCCACACCATGCCCGCGGCGAGGGGCGAAAGCGGCCCACAGCTGGACGGCGCCACAGCGTCGATAGCGGTCGGGACGCTAAAACATTCCCCTACTTCCTCGTTTTTTCTGTGACAGGCGCCTAGGGGGAACTCGGGGCTGCCGCCGGCGCGGCAGACGACGAACCAGGGACCGGATTTTCCTGATCATACAACTTGACAATGTCTTCTGTGATATTGAGTTCGTTGAGCGCGAATACGACTGACAGGTTCGGGAGAGCGGAAACGTTGAGGACGAGCGAGAGGCCCTTGTCGATCGAGTATTTCTGAATGGTCGTCAACAGCTTGCTGCCAATCTCATTGGCCAGCTTCCCCTGCTCCTGAGTAAATTCCGCCCGGGCGTCCTCGTTTTCGCGCTTCAGGTCACGCTCCGTAGCCTGAATGTCCCGCAGCAGCTTGGTACGGGCATCGTCGCTCATTGTGTTACTTCCGCGACTGAGCTGGTTCCGCAGGTCGGCGATTTTCTGCTGTTTCTCTTTAATCCGCGCACTCGTGGGAGCGAACTTGGCCTCCAGTTCCTTGGCCCTTTGCTGGCCCAGTTGCGTCCTGGTAATGGCCGTATTCATGTCAATCAATGCGATTTTCCCGCCGGCGCTCAAAGCGCCGCTCGGAGCTTGACCCAAAGCCGCCGCAGCGGCCATCAAGCAGACAAACACGCTACCGCCACGTAAGATAGGGTGCTTCATAGGAACCTCGGGAGAGTCGTGAAAATTTCCCTTAGTCTAACACAGGCCCCTGGCTTAGAACGTGCGGCTGATCGTGAAGCGGAGGGTCCTGGCCTTTTCAAAGAACGGCAGTATTCGTCCGAAAGGTCGAATCCCGGCCAGGAACGATTCAGCATTGGGAAACGACGAGCGGTCGGCCACAATGGGGGTCCGTAGGAACGTGCTAACCCGCAGGGGGTTGTAGGCCCAGTAGAACCGAAAAGGCGCGTTCACGACGGGCATCATCACCTGCAACTCGACGCCGGTCGAAGCGCGCATCTTTTCTGTCTCGGGAATGATCCGGATGCGGCGCTCAAACCCGACCTGCGGGAACTGGGCATTCAACTCGGCCACGCGTCCCGCATTCAATCTGACCTGATTCTTCAACAGAATCTTGTTGAAGCCAATATCGAAAAACGGCGCCAGGGTCACGGGCCCGAATAAGGGGATGCGGTATTCCAGGTTATAGACCATCCGCGTGTCGCCGCCGGGGAAATTGAGCCGGAAGATGGGTACGGTCTGGGTGACGGGAACCAGTTGCTCGATGCCCTCGAGAATGACGATCTGCTGGCGGGGCGTCCCATCGCCGTTGAGGACGGGAACGGTCGCCGTATCGGGGATCCAGGCCATGGGAACGATGGAAAAAATCTCGAAGCCGCGGATGTCGTTTTCCCCTCCCATGAAGGATCGCCGGAACGGAGGAGGCACTCTGCCGCCGTATCCTGTGAGGAACGAAAACAGCAATCGCATGCCGATTACGTTGCCGCGCGCGGACACCTTCTTGAAATACTTGCCCTCGACGGTCGGCTGCATGAATCGAGTGTTGCCGCCCATTCCCGCCAGGGCGACGTTGGCAAACAGACTCTTGCCGCTCGTGGGGGTGATGGGATGGTTGACCGTGTTATAGAAAATGCCCGGAGTGAATTCGCTGGTCGTGATGCCCACCAGCGAGTTCGGACCGTCCACTCCCTCGAAGTTGAGGAACGTAAACAGGTTCTCCGCCGACCGGCTGAAGGTCGTCAGTCTGGTTTTCTGGAAACCGTAGCTAAGACTCAGGCGTGTAAAGCTGAGCTTCCTGAGCGGATAGCTGGCGAAAGTGTTAAACCCCGTGCTGTTCTGGCGGTAGTCGAGGATGTTGTCTTTGCCCAACGCGTTGAACAAGGGAATCAGATTGGCGCCGCTGAAGATAGAGGCTTCCCGCGCCTGGTTGAAACTGAAGCGGCGGCTAAAAATCGTGAAGCCGGCCTGAATGGGACGGTTGAACAGATAAGGCTCGGTAAAGCTGAACATCAGCACTCGCTCGCGGCTGCCTAACTGCGCTTCGAATCCCAGCCGCTCGCCGAGCCCGAGAAAGTTATTCGTCGAGTAACCGAAGCCGATGAAACTGCCGGCGAATCCGGAAACGCCTCCGTTCAAGCTAACCGTGTTGCGGCCTCTTTCCTTGATGTTGAGCGTGAGATCGACCAGGCCCTGGCGCGTATCCCGCCGGACGTCGGTCCCCTCCTCTTCCTCAATGGGGTCGAAATAGCCCAACTGATTGAGCCGCAGCATGCTCATGTCCCAAAGGCGGGTGTTGAACATGTCCCCTTCGTCGAGCATGAGCTCGCGACGGATGACCTTGTCTCGTGTTGTCGTGTTGCCGGAGAAGTTGATGCGGCGTACGAAAAACTGCTTTCCTTCGTCGGCGATGAAGTTGAGGTCGATCTTGGGCGGATCTTCATCGTCTCGAAACTCGAAATTGGGCTCGGCCACAAAATCGATGTAGCCGAACTCTCCGTAGAGTTTCTTGAGGTTGTCTAAGCCCTTGCGGAGTTTCTCGATGTCGAAGACGTCGTTCGCTTCCATTTGGAAGACGGGCCCCAGTACGGCTTCGGGGGTGCGGAACAGTTTGACATCGGTGAAGCTGAGCTTGCCCCGGTAGAAGCGGTCACCTTCTTCGAGGAAGAGTTTTATGTCCGCCAGCTTCGCCTTTTTCTTCCACACCAAGGGGATGGGGAAGATGCGTCTTCCCTTCTGGTCGCGGATGTTCAGGTCGTGATTGAGAACGTTCGCTTTGAAGTGGCCCCGGATTTGGTACGCGTTGCGCACCCGTTCTTTGTCTTCCTCGAGCTTGCGAATGTCGAACGTCTTTTTGAACATCTTCTCGAAGATGAAACTGTGCGGCAGGCCGATGGGCCGCAAGTTCTTCATGCTGCGACGCATGGCCTTGGCCGACATCACCTGATTGCCTTCGAACTTGAGCTTGCCGACCTTGACCTTGGGACCTTCTTCGATGTTGAAGACGATCTCGATCGACGAGGGAGGGATCTGGCGGACCTCCGGCGTAACCTTGGCATACTGGCGCCCGCGCTCTCCCAGCAGCTCACGAAGCACAATGACGGCCCGTTGCACCTTGGTGGGATCATAGCGGCTCTCGACGCTGAGGCCCACTTTTCTTTCTTTGAAGCGTTCGAGGATGTCGGAAACCGTAGCGGACTTGTTGCCTTCGTATCGAATCGTTCGTACGACCCGCCGCTCGACGACAATGAAGCGAACGATTTTCCCGCGGTCGCCGTCTTCCACTTCCAGGCGCAGGTCGTCGAAGTAACCGCTGTTCCAGAGCACCATGAAATCGCGCCGCAGGTTCGCTTCGTCGTAGACATCCCCGGCTTTGGTAAAGATGCGCGCGAGCAGGCTGTCGCGGGGAATGCGCCGCGTTCCCCGGAACTGGATCGACTCGACGATATCGAGCAGGGGGGCGCGTCGAGCCGGCTCCGCTTCCTCGACGTCCTCAAAAGGCGAGGGCGGCTTTCTCTGGGGCGTCTCTTCCTCGGGGATTTCTTCGAAAGGAGAGGGGGGCTTCTTCTGCTGGGCCAACAGCACAGGCTCCGACGGCGTCCGATTGGCGTCGGAGGAAAAATCAACAGAGGCAATCGAGGGAGCCTGCAGAAACTGAGCGGTGGCCGAATCCTCCGCCGGGTTGTCCGCCGCGACCGCGATGGCCGACAGAACAGGAATAACCGGCAGAAGCAAGGCCGAAGCCGCTATTTTCAGGCGCCGCAGCGGGCGTCCGAGCATACTTTACCTAAGTCCTTTCCTTGCCGCGTATCTGGGGTAAGATACGCACACCCATGCGGCGCGGTTTCAAACCTGGCTGTTGTCCGTCCCATGAAGCACAAACGCCTATTTTAGCGGATGATGGCGAGACGAAGAACTTGGAGCGATAGAATCCAGCGCTGGGAGAGCGATCGGTCCACGATCCCAGCCCAGGTTTCACACACTCACTCTCTATCGCCGATGTTTCGAGCTGTGGGCAAAGAACGCCTGCCGGACAGCCGCAAGTGCCCTCCAGCCGGCTAATCGAACCGCATCGTGAACTCACCCGCCGGACCGTCATACATAAGACGGATGTGTTTCTTCTTTTGTTTCGCGCTGACCTGGAAATAGAGGTATCCTCGCACTGGAGCGCGGGTTTCTTGTATCGGGAGCTCCAATTCCCCAAGGCGTTCGAGCAAGGAAGTCGGACGGCGCTCGGCGCGGCTCACCTCGCTAGACCCGCCCCCCCCCAAACTCGAGCCGAGCGATGAGTTCAGTGAAGGCAACCGGCGGGGTCTGTTATCCGTACCGGGATTACCGGGAATCACAGGCCCTTGTGAGTCCTCGAAGATCCCGCCCGAGCCGGCTCGACGACTTCCCAGCACAAGGACAGACTCGCCGGCGATTTCATCCGGCGACATCCCCTTAGACCGCTCGTTGTCTCTCCGAGAGCGCAGAGTGAAATCATCCCGTCCGAGAACCAGACGGTAGTTGTAGAGCGGCCGAATGCTCAGTTGCACTAAGGTGAAATCCCCGTCCAAGTCGTTGCCCAACAGGCCTCTGATCTCGTTGCGGTCAAGAACCAATCGTGCACTGAACTCGGCGTCGTCCGTCTTGAAGCGGACCCAGCCGGCCTCCGCGGCTCCCGCCGACCCCGCGGCGACGAGCAGACTCGCCACAACAAGACTAGTTTTCATACCGGCACCCTTGGGCATGAACCCCTTCAGCAATTATGCCACAAGGGCCTGTCGCTGCTTCAAGAAGCCGATTCGACCGTGTGCCCCAGACGGGGTCGATGGCCGACTCTCGCCTCGCCGAAGGAGCGGAAGAGCGGTTGCCCGGGGTATGATTCCTCATAGCGTCAGTACCTACCGAATCCTCGACCACAGTGACGGAAAGTCCGCATTGCCGGCCGGAGCCGCGGGCGTCAGTCCGCGGGCCAGCGCCTCCGGCTCGTCCGGGTCAGGCAGGAATGGCGTCGGGTGCGCTCCAGTACTTCCGAAACATCCTGTGGCCAGCCGGAGCGCACCGAACTGCACCGCAAGCGTAACCAAGGCAGACCAGTCGCCGTCGATCGAATCGAAGGACACTCTGAAAACCAGATGCCTTACCGGCGCCGTCCGGAGACGTCGACAGGCTTGATTTCCCCCGGGCCGCGCTGAGCGATCGTTCGTTGTTATGGGAGGAAGCCGCATGCGATGCCTGATCCTATTCGTTTTCATGGGAATGTTCGTGGCCAACTTTGCTTGGGCTCAAACCGCGGAGGCTGGCGTGACCGTGGGCTGGTCGGCATTTGCCGACTCGAACATCGGTAGACTGGACGGCCAGTCCGGCGCGGGCGCCGACGAGTTTTCGCTGAACAATGGAATACGCATCGGATCTCGCCTGGCCATCAACAGTTGGGAGTTCCTGGGCCACGAGCTGAGCTATGCCTTTCAGCGCAGCGGGTTTCAGATAGGAGGCGTGGACTCGGGCGGCATGACCATCCAGAATTTTTACTATAACTTCGTCGTCCATGCCACACCGCAAGGCGCCAAGGTTCGACCGTTCGTGACGGCCGGAGGGGGTTTTTCGACCTTCTTCCCGCCGGGAGTTTCGTCGTTTTCAGGGGCCGGGACCACCAAACCCGGCGTCAATATCGGCGGCGGCTTGAAGTTCAAACTCAGCGAACGCTACGGGATACGGTTTGACGTAAGGGACCATGTTACCGGAAAGCCGTTCGGCCTTCCGGACGGCTCCGGCAGCCTGCACAATGTCGAATACTCGGTGGGTTTTTCATTGCTGTTGTAAGTCCTCGGGCCGGAATCGCCCCCCTGGGACGACAGCAAGCCGATCCTCCGGGCAAGACGCTGCGGTCGTATGGCAAGCTAGGAAAAGCTCGTCACGGCCGCTGCTTCGTCGGTGAAACTGTCAAACACCGTGTAGAGCTTGGTGATTTGCAGTAGATCGTTGACCTTTTTCTGCACGTTCAGCAGTTTCACTTTCGCGCCCTGGTTGGCAGCGGTCGTGTAGCTGGAAACCAGTTCGCCTAATCCGGAGCTGTCAATGTAGCTGACGCCTTCAAGGTTCAGCAGGATCTTTTTTTGGCCTTTTCCCAGCAGCTCGCGCACAGTTTCGCGGAGTACTCCAGAGCCTTCTCCCAGCGTAATACGGCCACTCAGAAATACGATTGACACACCGTCGACCTCACGAATATTGGTAGTTAAGCTCACGTCCTCCTCCTTGTGGCTTGTAGATTTAGGTGAGTACTTGATTAAAACAACTTCCGTGCCGGCGGGGTCTCGGCGACGGATAGCGAGTTCATCGACGAACGAACGCATCAGCAGCAGCCCACGACCGGAAGTCCGTAAGAGATTGTCTTCCGCGGTAGGGTCGGGAACTTCCTCGGGGTCGAAACCGAGTCCCTGGTCACGGACTGTGACCTTGAATTGCGTGGAGTCGGCGACTACCCCGAAGTAGACCGATTTCTCTCGACTGTATCCGTTCCCGTGGCTGATCGCGTTGGCCATCGTCTCTCGGATGGCGATCATAAACTTCTCCACTTCTTGCTCGGAAAAACCTCGGCGCCCCGCCAACTGTTGGACAATCAACTCGGCGGCTTCAACGCTATCCAGGGTGCTTTCCAGATTTAACTGCAAGGTCCCGCCATTCGTCATGGAGCCGGCGTCCGGGGGTTGCCCCCAAACGAATAGGAAACGATCGCACACCGTTGGTCGGAAAGTCAAGAAAAAGCAGCACTAGCGAGGCACTACTGGGCATTGGGGCCATGTCGGTCCCAAGGTGCTCTTCTTTAATTAGGTGATCATTGACCACCTGCGCCGGGAGCTGGCAGGCAAGCCCGACTATCTCTCCTTCCAAGCGTTCTGCGGCCGGAAGATTCGTGGTCGGAAGAAGTTGCTGATGTCCCGCGGGCCGATCGCTCACGCCAAGCTGGCGGCCTGCTCGGAATAGTTGGGCGTCCGGGTAGAATGAGGGAACCGGTCCGCCCACCCTTTTCCATTACAGGACAACGGCCAAACCTAGCGCCGTCTCTGGGTCGAAATACAATCTCCGTTCTGTACCTTAGAGACACAACTTCTACGAACCACCGCCATGCACTACGACCTGATCGTGATCGGAGCCGGCGCGGCCGGACTCAACATTGCCGTCCCAACGGCCAAGCTCGGCCTCAAAACGCTGCTCGTCGAAAAGAGACCCGAGAACCTCGGCGGTGAGTGTCTGAACACAGGCTGCGTTCCCAGCAAGGCTTTGCTCCACGTAGCCAAACGAAAGCACGACGCCGAACAACTGGCGGGCTTCGGAATCACGACAACCGGCTCGCTGGATTTCGAGAAAGTGGCGGGCTATGTCGAAAACGTACAGGCGGAAATCCGCCAACATGAGAGCCCCGAGTTTCTAGAAAGCCTGGGTGTCAACCTGGCTTTCGGCGCCGCTCGCTTCGTGGCCCGGGACCGCGTCGAGGTCGGAGGAGAGAGCCACACCGCCCGTCGCTTCGTCATCGCCACGGGATCGAGACCGCGGCTGCCCGACCTGCCGGGTTTTGAAGACGTCCGCTACTTAACCAATGAAAATCTATTCGAACTTAAAGAGTTGCCGGAGAAGCTTCTCATCCTCGGGGGAGGGCCGATCGGGGTCGAAATGGCGCAGGCTTTCGCGCGGCTCGGGTCCAAGGTCACCCTCGTCGAAGTGGGCCCTCGGCTGCTGATCCGCGATCCGGAGCAAGCGGCGGCGATCATCCAACGCAAGCTCGAAAACGAAGGCGTGACCCTTTACTTGAACACAAAGGTTGCGAGATTCCCTTCCGCGAAGGTGGCAAGTCTTGAGCGCGCGGGAGAAAGTTTCGAGCAGGCTTTCGACGAAGTACTCATTGCGATCGGCAAGAACCTCGACTACAGCGAACTAGGCCTCGAGGCGGCCGGAATTGCGCTCGACAAAGGGCGCACTAAACTCGACCGCTACTTGCGCACGACCAACAAACGCGTCTATGTCTCGGGGGACGCCACCGGACAAGTCTATCTGACCCATGCCACGGAGCTTCATGCCTCCGTTATTCTGTGGAACTTGTTCTCTCCCATCAAGCGGAAAATCAGCTACGACGATCTGAGCTGGGTGACTTTCACCGATCCCGAAGTCGCCACTTTCGGACTATCCGAACCGGAGCTTCGTAACCGCGGCATCCGCTACCGCAAAGTCGTCCAAGGTTTCGAAGACGTCAACCGCGCGACGACGGATGACTATCCCGAATCCAAGCTGATCGTCTATCTCAAAGGTGAACACCTTCTTGGTGGAACCATGGTCGCGCCGAACGCCGGCGAGCTCTTCCAGGAGCTGGTTCTCGCTAAGCAAAACAGGATCCCCATCCGCAAGCTGCTTGAAAAAGTATATCCCTATCCGACGGCGACCCGCGTCAACCGCTGGCTTGCCATTTGGGAATACGACCGGAAAATGACGGAGACCGTCAAGAAGGTTCTTCGAGGCGCGTTCCGGCTGATGAGTTAGCCCCTCTACTCGTCGCTTAGGCTGTGACGGAAAGGTCAAACTGCACTCGCCCGCGGATTTCCTCGCCAAAGATGGTCCGGCCCCTCGCCGCGCTGACGGACAGGGTGAGAAAGCCGGCCAGGTATCCCGCCCCGATCAAGGAATAGTAAAGGGAGCGGTAGTTATCGATCGGATCCAAGGAACCGCCCATGCTGTAGACGAGCAGCAGTGGCATCGAGTGCAGCCCCAAATAGGCGGCGCAGGCGAGGACTTCCCCTGCGAGTCGCGCGATCTTCCTCATCAAACCGCCGGAGCTCCGAAGACTGGTTCCTGATGCAGTCCGCCAATCATACCGCAACTTATAGATTTCCGTTGTGGAGAGAGTTGTCTAATGAATTGAAACGGGCCGGCAACCCCGAGCGGCGCGGCCTACCAGCCGTAAAACGACCGGCACTAGCAGCCCGGTTGGGTTTTAACCGTCACGGAATCAATAGATTACGAATCAGCAGGAAAGTGGGTCGCATTGCAGGGAGAACAATACCGGCACATCGAATGAGGCCGCAAGAGTTGCGCCCGCGGAAGCCGGTCCGTGAGGCGCCCCCCCATCTGAACAAGCCTCCCGCCAGCGCCGCGGCGGTTGAGCTGTTATGCTGAGACTATTACTTCATCGGCCGCAGTCCCGCGGCCCGCGGCGCACAACAGGACTCCTTCCAGGATCGCGCCGTTTCTATCGTCTCTGCCTGTCACTGTTGTATAGGTTCGAATGATCGCGGTGTACGCGTATGTGTTCCGTGCATCCGCGGGAAAGATGCAACGATTTTATGTCACAGAAAAGCTTTAGCCCCGCCGCCGGATTTCTCCAATTTTCCCTGGCGCCCCTGGTGCAGCGAGGCATTGCCGAGGCCGGTTTTTCCGAGCCGCGGCCAATTCAAACACAGACTATCCCGGCGGCGCTGGCCGGGTCCGATATTCTCGGCCTGGCGCAGACCGGAACCGGCAAGACCGCCGCGTTCGCACTGCCGATTATCGAGCATTTGCTCTCCGCACGCCGGCCCGGTCCGCGCGCTCTCATCCTTGCTCCCACTCGGGAACTTGCCATGCAGATCCACAGCGATTTCGAAAAGCTGGCCAAGTTCACCCGCCTCAAAGCCGTCACGGTCTTTGGAGGTGTGTCGGAGCGCCCGCAAGTTCGCGCCCTGCGCAATCAACCGGATATCGTCATTGCCTGCCCCGGCCGGCTGCTCGACCTGTTGCGCCAGGGTAAGGCGATGTTGGCGCAGATCAAGATTCTCGTTCTCGATGAAGCCGATCAGATGTTCGACATGGGCTTCCTCCCCGACGTCCGAAGCATCCTATCGGCGCTGCCGGAGAAGCGCCAGAACATTTTGTTCGGGGCCACGATGCCGGACGAAATCCGCGTCCTGGCTGATCGGCTCTTAGACCGCCCTCATGTCGTCGAACTGGAGCACTCCACCCCGGCTTCCACGATCGAACACGTCCTCTATCGCATCGCGGCGGATCGGAAGATCGACTTACTCAAGCACATGCTGGATAACGACGGGTTCACGTCCGCTATCGTTTTTCTGCGAACCAAGCACCGCGCGCGGCGGCTAAGCGTCCAACTGAGCAGGATGGGCCATAATGCCGTTGCACTGCAGGGAAACATGTCTCAGGCGCAGCGGGACCGCGCCATGGGCGGCTTTCGAGAAGGACGCTTCAACATTCTCGTGGCGACCGATCTTGCGTCCCGCGGCATCGATGTCGCCGGGGTCTCGCACGTGATTAATTTCGACGTTCCGAACACGCCCGAAGCCTACACACACCGCATCGGGCGCACCGGCCGCGCCGAACGCAGCGGCCGGGCCTACACGTTCGTCTCGAGGGAGGACAGCGGGGCTGTGCGAGCCATCGAGCGCAGTCTGGGCTCGGCCATCACGCGACGCCGGGTACCCGGGTTCGACACGGTAACCGCTCTTCCCGCGGAACCGCCCCGGCCCCCTTCCCGCGGACGGCGTTCGGCCGGTGGTAGCGTGAAGGGTTCTGGAAAAGGAGAAAGGCATCCCAGCCCGCGCGGTACCCGCGGCCGCAAGGGTCCGAAGTCAACGGAGGCAGGTCCCGGTGGCCGGGGCAGGTCACCGCACGGCAGGTCGCGATGAGCTTTCTAAGCGCTTTCCGTACTTGAACCCTACGTTGAGTGCGGCGAGCCTATCGCGTGCTTCGACCATCAGCTGACGAGAATGCAAGCTCGCTAAACTTACCCTACTTTCGTCTGCCATTGCCGTAGAGCTCACACGTCCGCCGTTCAGATCCCTCCATGGTATTCTGGTCGTTACGAACGGCGTGGTCACGCCCGATGCCTTCCCGAGAGAGCGAAGCATTCGTTTTGCGCACGTATCCGTATCGGGAAGCGGACCTGATCGTCAGCTTTGTTACGCGGGATCAGGGGAAACTTCGAGGCACGGCGCGGGGTGCGCGGCGGCCGAAGAGTCGGTTCGGTTCGGGGTTGGAACGGCTGGCGCACACCCGGCTGTTTTACTTCCAGCGACAAAACCGGGCGTTGGTCAGCCTGGACCGTTGTGAGCTCATTGGACCGCCGCTGTTTCTGCGGGCCGATTACCCTACCAGTCTGGTTCTGGACTACGTAGTGGAAGTTTGCGATCAGTTGTTGCCGGAACACGAGCCGAACGACGCGTTCTTTCGGCTGCTGCGGCTGGTCGCCGCCGAGATGTGGTCGGGCATGAATGAGGCTTCACGGCCAAGCGCAACCGGGCGAGCCGGCGAACCCGAACTTGTTGCCGTGGCGAGCGGAGAGGGGAACACAGCCGCGCGGGTGGGCACTATCCCGGCAGCAGGCACACCGCGGCAAGGGAATCGAATGCGTAACGGCGAAGGGCCGGAACCCCCGGGCTGGCTTTGGCGCGTGGTGACTTACTTTTCGTTGTGGGCTGTCCGTTTGGGGGGCTGGCTGCCGCCTCTCCATGTTTGTATTCAAAGCGGCGCCGAGTTGAAAGCGGACGAAACAGCGTATTTCGAGAGGTCCCAGCCCGGCTTTTTCTCGGCGGAATTTAGGACGCCCGATAGTTGGCCCCTGGCGCCGATTTCGCGGTCGATCGCGGTCGAGATGCTCAAGAACCCGCTCGATCAACTAGAGCCGCGGAGCTGGAGCCGCCCTACCGCCGAAGACCTGCGGAGGTTTTTGGTCCAGCGGCTGGAGGCGCAGTTCGAACGCCAGCTCAAGACCACCGCGGAACTGGCTCGGTTGTAGTCGTATGGGTATCCGTAGGGTTCGAGGGCACGGCATGCCGTGCCCCTACATTCGGGGCCGGACAGGCGCGAGTAACCGTCCCACCGAGATTTTCAGCAACCTGGTTTGCTTGCCAACTAGGGGCACTCCGGCAGTAGAAGAATCCGGTCGTGCGGAGCGGGCAGGCCTTGGGTCGTCCAAAGAACTCAGGTAAGCCCCGCGGCCCCGGGTCGCAACAGGATGCAGACCTTTCAGGAAATCGTTTCGAACCTCAAGTCCTACTGGGCTGAAAACGGCTGTGTCATTCAGGAGCCGTTTGACGTCGAAGTGGGCGCGGGGACGATGTGTCCCGAGACGTTCCTGCGGGTTCTCGGCGCTGATCCTTATCGCGTAGCCTACGTGCAGCCGAGCCGGCGCCCGGCCGACGGCCGTTATGGAGAAAATCCTAACCGGCTTTATAAGCACATGCAGTTGCAGGTGATCCTCAAGCCCGCGCCCGACGACGTCGTCGAGCTGTACCTAAAAAGCCTCGAAGCGATTGGCATCGACCTACGCCGCCACGACCTCAAGCTCGAAGAGGATAACTGGGAGTCCCCGACTCTGGGGGCGTGGGGAATCGGCTGGCAAGTGATGCTCGACGGGCTGGAGGTCACCCAGTTCACTTATTTCCAGCAGTGCGGGGGGATCGATCTGGAGGTCGTCCCGGCCGAGCTGACCTACGGACTGGAACGGCTGACCGCCTTCCTGCAAAACGTCGATAGCATCTACGACATCAAGTGGAACGAGGACTGGGATTACCGCCACGTCCGCTTCCAAGACGAGCAGCAATACTCGGTCTACAACTTTGAGAAGGCCGATGTATCCACCGTTTGGCAAGAGTTCGACCTGCACGAGGGCGAGTGCCAAAGGCTGCTCGACGAATACCGCTCCCTGGAAAACTCGTCCGAAAAGCGGCGCTTTCCCCTGCTGGCGGCCTACGATCGCGTCTTGAAGTGCTCGCACTTGTTCAATACTTTGGCCGCCCGTGGCGCGATCAGCGTCACCGAGCGGGTGGCCGTCATCGCCCGGGTTCGCAAGTTGGCCGTCGGGCTGGCCCAGAGCTGGATGGACCAGCAGGCTACGCTGAAGTCCGAAGACCCCGCTGAGGTTGCCGGGCAATGAAATCACAAGAATTCTTGCTCGAAATCGGTGCCGAGGAGATCCCCCACTGGATGATCCCCGGCGCGCTGAGAGATCTCGAGCGCGGGTTTTTGGCGGCTCTCGAAGACGCCAACCTGTGCCAAGGCGTGGAGGCCGCCAGCGAAGCCACGCCGAGGCGGCTGGTGCTGGTGGCGAACGGGGTCGCTGACCGGCAAGCGGATCGTGAGGAGACCTTGAAGGGCCCCCCGCGCCGTGTCGCCTTCGACGCCGAAGGCAAGCCCACAAAGGCCGCCCAAGGTTTCGCAAAGCGTGCCGGAGTCGGGGTGGAAAATCTCGAAGCCGGCGGCGACGGTCGCTTGCTGGCGAAGCGGCTGGTCAAGGGGCGTAGCACGTCGGAGATCCTGGCGGAAGTGTTGCCCGCCGTGATCCTAGGAATTCACTTTCCCAAGACGATGTATTGGAGGGGGAAGTCGGGTGCTCGATTCATTCGGCCCATCCGGTCGTTGCTGGCGCTTTTGAATGGTGAGGTCGTCTCGTTTGAAATCGAGCGTGTCCGCTCGGGGAACCGTACCTTCGGACATCGCCGGCTGGGATCAGAAGAGATCACGGTCAGCGATGCCGAAAGCCTTCGCGAACAACTGCGCGCTGGGTTCGTCATCCTTTCTCCCGACGAGCGTCGTCAAAGAATCGAGCGTGAAGCCGCCGCGGCCTTACCCGCTGGGAAACGAGTACGGCCTAACCCCGACCTACTCGAAACGCTCGTTTACCTGACCGAGTATCCGACCGCCATTGCCGGGGCCTTTGACGCCGGCTATCTCGAGCTGCCTCCCGAAATTCTCGAGACGGTGATGCTCCACCACCAGAAGTACTTTGCCGTCGAGGACGAAGACGGCAAGCTGGCTGCTCACTTCGTTGCTGTAGCCAACCTGGACGGCGACCCCGATGGCGTCATTCGCCAGGGCCACGAACGTGTGCTGCGCGCCCGCTTTAGCGACGCACAGTTTTTCTGGGAGACCGACCAGAAAAAGCTGCTCGGGGAACGAGTGGAAGACCTGAAGCTGGTCACCTTTCAGGCCAGACTGGGTTCCTACCACGACAAGATGCTCCGCAATCAAGAGCTTGTTGTGGGACTCGCCGAAGCCGCGGGTGGTCTCTCGTCCGAGGAAGTCGAGCAGGCGCAACGCGCCGCCGAGCTCGCCAAATGCGACCTCACAACGGAGATGGTCGGGGAATTTCCCGAACTGCAAGGCATCATCGGGGGAATCTACGCGGACGTTCAAGGCGAATCCAATGAAGTTGCCAACGCGATTTACGATCACTACAAACCAGAGGGTGCTCACGAGAGCCTGCCGCGCGGTCGTATCGGCCAAATCGCGGCTGTTGCCGACAAGCTGGATACCCTGGGCGGGCTTTTTCGACTAGGAATGATCCCCAGTGGATCGAAAGATCCATTCGCCTTGCGCCGTGCTGCCTACGGCATCATTCTGATTGTTGTGCGCGGCGAGTTGCCGCTCACCATCAACACCTTGTCCAGTCTGGCCGACGCCGGCGACAACACCGCTGGGCTACGTGAGTTCTTCTTAGAACGGCTGCGCCATTTTCTCAGGGAAGAACGAGGATTCAAGTACGACGAGATCAACGCGGTGCTGGCGGCTGCGGACGATGATCCGCGCGACGTCGTAGCGCGCTGTGAGGCGATCGCAAAAGTGCGGCCCACGGAAAACTTTGAACCACTGGCGGTCAGTTTCAAACGCATCAAGAATATTCTGCGGCAAGCAGGGGGGATCGAGCAGTTTGACGGGAAGCTCGTGGATGAGTCGCTTTTGGAAAGCGGCTCCGAGGCCGAACTGTTCCGGACGTTCGAGGAACTCAGGCCGCGGGTTGCCGAGCATAAAGGCCGAGGCGACTATGTCAGTGCGCTGGCCGTGATTGCCTCGTTGCGTCCCCCGGTGGACTTGTTCTTCGACGAAGTTTTGGTGATGGCCAAGGAAGAAGGCGTCCGCCAAAATCGGCTGACTTTTCTGGCGCAACTTCTTCGGGAATTTTCCACCATCGCCGACTTCGCGGAGATCGTTTCCGCGTAACCGCATCGCCGACCGGAATATCGACGGCTAGTTGCATCGTTTCGCAAATACGGTTGCGAAAGCCGGCCGACCGCGGACACGATGAATCGCGCCCCTACGGATGGGCTTGGGCATCTGGCGTTCAAACGTAGGGGCGCAATGAATTGCGCCCGAGCTGATGAGCCGCCATACCTCGACAAGCTGATTGATACGCCACTGTATTTGCGAAATACTGTACTGAGTGAAGACGGAGACCTGGATGAAAAAGTATATCTACGCCTTTGGTGGTGGGACCGCCGAAGGCGACGGCACGATGAAGGACACGCTGGGCGGCAAGGGCGCCGGCCTGGCCGAGATGAGTCGCGCGGGTGTCCCCGTTCCGCCCGGCTTCACCATTGCCACCGATGTGTGCAATCTCTATTTCGCAGCCGGCAACCGGACTCCGAGCGGCGTGGAACGAGAAATGAAGAGGGCCGTTAGGTCGCTGGAGAAAGAGAGCGGCCAGAAGCTGGGTGATCCCGACAACCCCCTGCTCGTGAGCGTGCGCTCAGGAGCCAAATTCTCCATGCCCGGCATGATGGACACGATCTTGAATCTAGGCCTTAACGACAAGACCACGGCTGGGCTGGCGAGGAAATCCGACAACCCGCGGTTTGCCCGTGACTGCTACCGTCGCTTCATCCAGATGTTCGGCAACGTCGTCCTCGAGATCGACAAGGAAGATTTCGAACACATCTTTGAAAGCGTCAAGAAGAAGAAAAAGGCGAAACTCGATACCGACCTAACCGCCGCCGACTTGGAACTCGTCATCGCCGATTACAAAAAGCTCGTCAAGAAGAAGACCAACAAGCCATTCTCCCAGGACCCTTACCGCCAGCTCCAGATGGCCCGGGACGCCGTCTTCGGCTCGTGGTTCAACCCCCGCGCCAATCACTACCGGCGCATGAGCGGAATCGCGGAAGATCTGGGCACCGCCGTGAACGTGCAGACCATGGTTTTCGGCAACCTGGGCGAGACCTCCGCCACCGGCGTCGGCTTCACACGGAACCCGGCAACGGGCGAAAACCGATTCTACGGGGAGTTCCTCATCAACGCGCAGGGCGAAGATGTGGTCGCGGGGATCCGCACGCCCCGGCCGATCTCCGAGCTGAAACGGATCATGCCCCAAGCCTATGGAGAGCTGAAACGGATCACCGGCAACCTCGAAAAGCACTACCGCGACATCCAGGACTTCGAGTTTACGATTCAGGAATCGAAGCTCTACCTGTTGCAGACCCGCAACGGCAAGCGCACCGGCCCGGCCGCCGTCCGCACCGCTGTCGAGATGGTGGAAGAAGGGCTCATCTCGAAGCGGGAAGCGGTTTTACGGGTAGAGCCGCTCCAGCTCGACCAACTGCTACACCCGGTACTGGAGCCCAAGTCGAGAAAGCAACTCCAACTGCTGGCGAAAGGGCTGCCCGCCTCGCCGGGCGCCGCCGTCGGCAAGATCGTCTTCACCGCGGACGACGCGGTCGAAAAGGCGCGCGGCGGGCCCGTCGTCCTCGTCCGCGGCGAGACGACGCCGGACGACATCCATGGCATGGAGGTGGCCAAGGGCATTCTCACCTCTCGTGGAGGAATGACGAGCCACGCCGCCGTCGTGGCTCGCGGAATGGGCAGCCCGTGCGTGGCCGGCGCGGGAGACATTCTTGTCGACCCAAAAAGGAAACGAATCCGCGCCGGAAAAACGGCCCTCAAGGAAGGAGATTGGATCTCGCTCGACGGCTCGACGGGCGAGGTTTTCGGCGGACGGGCGGCGACGATCGATCCCGACCCCTCGGGCGGACATCTGGAAAGATTCATGGCCTTCGTCGACGAATTCCGCACCATCGGCGTGCGCACGAACGCGGAGGTTCCCCGGGAGGCTAAAACCGCACGGAGCTTCGGCGCCGAAGGCATCGGCCTGTGCCGTACCGAGCACATGTTCTTCGAAGGTAAGCGCATCGAGCACATGCGGACGATGATCTTGGCCGACAACGAAAAAGACCGCCGCAAAGCCCTCCGCAAGCTTCTGCCCATGCAGCGCCGTGACTTTGCCGCTTTATTCAAGGTGATGGACGGCTATCCGGTGATCGTGCGCACGCTCGACCCTCCGCTACACGAGTTCCTGCCCAAACGCGAAGATCTGATGGTCGAGATCGCCGAAATGCGCGCGCTTCGCAAGCCTAAGAAACGGATCGCCGACAGGCAAGCTCTGCTCGACCGCGTCAACGAGCTGCACGAGTTCAATCCCATGCTCGGGCACCGCGGTTGCCGTCTCGGCATCAGCTATCCGGAAATCACCGAAGTGCAAGCGCAGGCCATCTTCGAAGCGGCCGTACAATGTGTCCGCAAAGGTGTCAAGGTCATTCCCGAGGTGATGATCCCGCTGGTCGGCGACGTCAAAGAACTCGAGCACCAAAGGAAGATCGTGGTCGAAACGGCCGAGAAGGTTTTCGCCAAGGCCGGCGTCCGTGTCGACTACCTGGTCGGGACGATGATCGAGGTGCCCCGCGGGGCGTTGACCGCGGACAAGGTGGCCGAGGCGGCCGAGTTTTTCAGCTTCGGCACCAACGACCTTACCCAAACCACCTTCGGCTTCTCGCGCGACGACTCGGGCGGATTCATCAGCGACTACCGGGAGAAGAACATTCTCACCGAGGATCCCTTCGCCGTGCTGGACACTGAAGGGGTTGGCCAGTTGATCAAGATCGCCGTCGAAAAGGGGCGCCGCTCGCGTCCCGGCCTCGAAGTCGGCATCTGCGGCGAGCACGGCGGCGACCCCAAGTCCGTCGAGTTCTGCGTCCACGCCGGGCTGGACTACGTCAGCGCCTCTCCCTACCGCGTGCCGATCGCCAAATTGGCCGCCGCGCAGGCCGCGCTGGCCCAAGGCAAGGAAGAGACAATGAGAACGGCTTAGCCCTCGGGCACCCTGGCTTGCAGGCGGCGGCGCGCATCCTGGGCCCAAACCTGGGGCAGGTACAAGCGGTAGGCGATCGGAAGACTGCTGCTCCAGGTGGCCGCCGACAGACTCACCGCCACGCGGCAATTTTCTTGCCGGCCCAACTGCCCGCCATACTGCCGCGCCACGCCCACCGAGTGCCGGCCCTTTTTCGGAAACGCGGTGTCCTCGACAATCCAGGCCACCAGGGGACTGTGTTTCTCCATCGCCGGCAGCACGCGGTGGCGCACTTGGCTCAGCACCGCCTGGTCACTCCAGGGCGAGTCGGCCACCAGGTGATGCAGCGACTGGTGCAGGCGGCGGACATCGTCGGGAGCCGGCCGGGCCGCCATCGGCTCGACGTTCTTGCGCTCGCCCGGCAACAGTAGTCCGGTGCACTAGGACTGCAGCGGCTGAATCCGGCCGGCATGCCCCGCGGCTGGCGCCAGGCTGTCGAGGTATGCCGCAAAGCGCTTCTGCTGGAGGCCTGGCGCCGCAGTCTTGGCGCTCACAACAGAAATAGGATATCGTGTTTTATAACATAGTAGTAGTAGTCTAAGTAGTAGTAGTCTAAACGCCTAACTCCTGCCGGATTCCCACGGCCAGTCGATCGAGCTTCGAGGCTTGCCACGCGGTGATGTGGCTTTCCCGGAGCAAAGCGACCGTATCGTCGGGAACTTCGTCATCGACTACCGCGGTCAGCTTGATCGGCTGCTCTCGGAGGCCGCGAAGACGCTCGAAGACGAAGCAAAGTTTCGAGGCGTCGTTGATGTCATTCCGCGGGGCGAGGCCGTGGAGGTAGTTGACGATGCCGTTCGGCTGGTAGCTGTAGTCGAAGGTAAACCGCAGGCGCGCGCTGCCGTAGTTCACCCCGATGTCGCGTTTCAGTCCGCCGCCGTTTCCGATCAGGCGGTGATGGCGGAAGGCCTCATCCATCCGCCGGCGCAGGGCGCGGCGAGTTCCCGCCCGAGGTTCGCGCCGTTCTCCGCGAATTTCTTCCCCGGATGCCGTGACCAGATAGGTTCGGCAGAGGCGTTCGATCTCGGTAGCGGCATCGGTTCCCCAAAAAGTTCTCTCGGCTGAGATTTGCAAGCAGTTCGAAAGGTCATGCTGCAGTCGGTCAACGTACTGCGGAAAAGCCTCGCAGCGCAGCCGTTGTTCTTCAAACTCGTCGCGCAGGGCGTCGAGATAGTCCAGCTCGACAAGCGGGTTGCAGCGAAGACGGCGGAAATCGGGAGCAAAGCGCGCTTCGATGATGCCGCCGTCCGCGCTGTAGAGGAACACGCCGATGTTGAAGAATTCAGCCGAGACGATATTCGGAACATACCTCAGCAATTTGAAGGCATAGCGAGTCATGGAAGCGTTGTCCATTGGGGATCCTTCCTCTAGGACGGCATCGTTCTTTGGGGTCGGCATGGATTTTCCTTTACTGTATCGATCCCCGCGCAGTGAATCCCGAAGTAGACTTGAGATCCCAGCGGGGAAATGGGTCGCGACCGGCTCGTTTCGCCCCGCGCAGCAATTCCGGCACGCGGCTGCGCCGCTTATAGAGTTCTTCGAGCATGGATTCCAGACGATCCCAGTCGCCGTCATACCACTGAGGCGGCGCCTTTTTGTAGGCGTCGTCGAAGACTTCGCTCGAGCAGTGACGAATCCGATCGAGCCAGGGTTCGAAGCTTTCGTAGCCCAGGACGCCGAGATAGACTTCCCGGCGGCAGTAGAGTCCACATTCGGGCAAGTCGGAGAAGGCCCAGTTCTGGGCGTCAAAGGCAAATCCGTGATCGATCATGTTCACCACATAGACGAGCGCCCTCGGGGAGACCTGGTCCCGCGCGCTGCTGATTTCCGGCAGCCAGTTCTTCGCCCGATCCCTAAAGAAAATCGCCTGCCGGCCGTCGGCGTTGCTGACCCACTTGTCGAAGGCGACCATGCCGCGAAACGTATCGGCGTTGAGCACCGATCCGAAAAGAGACATCGGCACGTAATCGTAGACGGCGCGCCGCGCCGGATCGCCGGGGTAGCGGGAGGCGAAATGCAGTCCGGCTTCGCAGCGGCGTTTCTTGCGACCCGCTTCCATCGTCATCTCCGGCGTGGCGTCGATTAGAGGTTGCGGGACCTCGACGATATCCCAACTCGGCACGGGCAACTGTAAGTGGGTCAGCAGAACGCAGCAGAACAGCTCGTTGACCAGAATGCGCGGGTGCTGCGGGTTGTTGCGAAACTTGACGACATAGTAGTGGCCGTCGTCGGCGAGCATGAGGTGAGCGCCAGCTCCGCCGCGCATTCGCTTGACGTGCTGTAGTGCAATGACCGGCATGGAACGTGGCGCCTGCCCGGGTTAGGGATCGCCAGAAAACAAGAAGTCGTTCGCTCGGCGGAGCACCTAACGAAGGTCGTGCGGGGGAGGTGTGAAAAAATGCTGGGGACAGTCAACCGCGGCTGAATTTGTCACTGGATGCTAGGCGCCTTCTAGGAAGCCGCTTGTGACGGTCCCCGATTTTTTCACACCGTCCAGTCCCCAATTTTTGACACTTGAGGCGAACTTCATCTCCGGCTACGACGAACTCACGAAAACACAGTTTGTGAAGTTACGAAGGCGAGCTCGAGGACTGGGGCCCGGTTGGAGGAGTCAACGCTACTCAGCTCTATTATACGTCTCGTCCCAGGGCTGCGATGTCGCGTTCTTGAAATAGGCGTGATGGCCTTTAGCGGGGAGACGTTTTTGGAGCGGGTTTGAGCGGATTTGAGCGGATTTTCGCTAAAAATCCTGCCCATCGGCCGAGGACCCCCTTTTCTATTTCGAGCATACCCTACAGGCTCAAGGGTTTTGTCGCTCGCGAGTGCCAATGTCGTTGATTTTATTGAATTGAGACTGTTGAGACTGACGGAGGTCGAATCGGTGGATGTTGGGTGACTGCCCCTTTCCCGGCGGGCCCGACAGAATCAAACGGAGCCGCATGCGAGAGGGTCTGTGAAAAAACCGGGGACTGTCCCAAGCGCCGTGTACGGGCGTGGCGTTTTATCAATGACTTACGGGAGGCGCGGTGGACTGTCCCAAGGTTTTTTCACAGACCCGTGAGCCTGCGGTCAAGATAGCGAATGACCTCGGTTGCTGGGCAAAGCGTTGGCCGTCACGGAGCCTCAACCGCACCCTTTCGGGCGCGGTTCTGTTTACACATGTGCCGCCTCGAGCCACAGCTTTCGGCCCTAACCGGGACCAAACGGAGCCGCAGGCGAGAGCCTGCGGTCGAGATAGCGAGTGATCTCGGTTGCCGTCCGTAGCGCAGGCCCGGACCGTCGTTTGGCCCAGACCTGCGACCGTTTTCTTAGATCCCATCGCACGCCGAACGCGCCCAACCGGGTAGAATTGAAACTCGCTGTTATGGCCGCTGGGCATGGAACAAATTCGCAAGGTTTTCCTTAGCTCCACCTCGCGCAAGCTGGCGCAGTACGGGGCGGCCGTGATTGCGGCGGTGCGCCGCCTCGACGGCTGGGGCATCAAAAGCTAAGGCGCACGGGCTGCTCTTGCGCCACCCCTTTTCCTCTGGTCTACAATAGTCTAGCGATGGGACCGAAGGCCATTTCGACAAACCATTACCACGTTTTTTTGGCTTCGCCCGGAGATATGAATCCCGAGCGGGAGTATGTTCGCGAGTTTTTCCATCAATTCAACATTTCGACCGCTCAGGAATGGGGCGTTCAGTTCGACGTCGTGGATTGGGAGAATTACGCGACCGCCGGGGTCGGCCGGCCGCAACAACTGATCACTGAAGCGACCCTTGAGAGGTACGAGGGTTCTCTTGCTCTCGTTGTCGGATGGATGGGTGGACGCTTCGGGACGCCGACAGGCGAGGCCGAGTCAGGCACTGAGGAAGAGTTTCGTTGGGCGGTTGAGCACTGGAGGAAAACTGGCTGGCCGGAGATCAAGTGGTTCTTCAAGCAAAAGCCGACCTTCGAGGGAGTTGATGATCCGCGCAAGATGGCGGAGGCAGCGGAACAGTGGAAGAAAGTTCGGGAATTTCAGAGAAGCCTGCAAGAAGGCAAGCCTCAATTGTTCTATCAGGAATTCGAGGACTTTGCCGGTTTCAAAGAGGTATTTCCGCGGGATCTGCACAAATGGCTGAACGAGCGAGAAAGGCCTTGGTTCAAGCCGGTCGCGCTGGTTGTCTCGCCGTCTTCCGACCAGGCGAAAAAAGCAGATCGCGAAGACCGAGGCGACCCAGGACCTCGGCCCCCGAATCCCGACCTCGTCCACCCCTACCCCTTGCAACCCAACTTCACCGGCCGCATCGCGGAGCGCAAGTGGCTCACGGAATGGTTCACCGCCGACTCGCGCCCGGTCTGCGTGGTCGAAGCCATTGGAGGCATGGGCAAGTCGGCCTTGGCCTGGGTCTGGCTGCACGCCGACATGCTGGGCAAGCCCCCCGCCGGCTACCCCGAGGCAGACGCCGAAAACCTCCGGGTCCCCGAGGAGCAGCGTCCGGAGGGCGTGCTCTTCTGGTCGTTCTACGAGCGGGACGCCCACTTCGGCGCCTTCCTCGACCGGGCTGCACGCTACGTCGGGTCGGGGAACGCCTCAACCGCCGGCCTTTCCGACCGCGAAAAGCTCGACAACGTGCTCCGCGCGCTGGAGCAGCGCCGCATCCTGCTCATCCTCGACGGCTTCGAGCGCGAGCTGCGCGCCTACGCCGGTTACCGCGGCCCTTACCAGGGCGATGTGGCGGGAGGCGGGGACGAGAACGACTGCGTCGACCCCCGCGCCGCCGAGTTCCTGCGATCCGCGGCCGCGCTCGCGCTCGCCGGGCGAGTGCTCCTGACGTCGCGCCTGTTCCCGAACGAACTGAGCGACCTTGCCGGCTGCCGTCACGAACGCCTCGTAGACCTCGCGCCGGACGACGTGGTGAGCTTCTTCGAAGCCGCGGGAGTGAAAGGCACGCGGGCCGAGATCGCCCAGGCGGTCGCGCCCTACGGCGGGCACCCGCTGTCGGTGAGCCTACTGGCGCGGGCGATCCTCAAGGACCGCAAGATGCGGGGCGACATCAAGGCGTCGGGGCCTCATACCGTCCTGGACAAGATGCGCGGGAAAGAATCGCATCACATTCTCGAGATCGCCTATAGCTCGGTGAAGACAGACAGACGTAATCTGCTCAGCCGAATCGCCGCGTTTCGAAACCCGATGGACTATGAGGCTTTACTGGTATTTAGCCCTTTCAAAACAGAGGAAAAGTTCGATGCCGCGCTGGGAGACCTTGAGGCGCGCGGCCTGCTGTCGCGCGACCCGAATTTCGAGCGCTATGATCTGCACCCGATCGTTCGGCAGTACGCCTACGACAGGCTGGAGAACAAGGCGGGTGCACACCGTCGCCTGCTCGAATATTTTCAAGCCCGACCGACCCCGGAGCGGGTAGAGACTCAGGCCGACCTGGCCCCCACGATCGAGCTCTACTGGCACACCGTCGGTGCCGACCGTCTTGACGCCGCCGTCCGCCTGTTCCATGACCGACTGGCCGAGCCACTGTACTTCCGGTTCGGTGCCTACGAGCAGATCATTGAACTCGTGAGGGTGCTGTTACGCGACGATACGGAGCGTTCACCGCAGATCTTCTCGGAGAGCCACGAAGCCTGGAAAGCCTGGATCCTCAACGCGCTGGCCGCATCCTACAGCGCGTGTGGGCAGCCACGCCGGGCCATTCCGCTGCTTGAGATGCAAAACAAGCTACGGGCGAAGTCTGACGAGTCTGACAACAAGAGGCACCTCAGTGTTGGGCTGGTGAACCTGGCCGATAGTCAGTTCAGACTGGGGCGGCTGGAGGCGGCCGAGGGTTCCTTGCGGCGCGGAATCGAGTTGGCCCGCGAGATCGAGGACGCGCCTCAGGAGGCGCTCGGACTTCACGAGCATAGCCGCCTGCTCGGCTACGAAGGGCGCTTCGTCGACGCTCAGCGCGAGCTGGAGCTCATCACGAAGTACTATCAGAAAAAAGACCATCAGCAGGCGATCTGCCTGACCCAGGCCTACTGGGCCCTGGTTGCTCTGCTACGGGACGACCCCCAAGCCGGCTTGGTCGCTGCCCGCGAGTCCCGCCAACTCGCGGACGTTCAGCGCAACGAGCGCGACATCATCCGGGCCGAGTGGCTGCTGGGCTGGGCCCACACGGCCCTAGGCGAGACGGCCGCTGCCGAGCCCCACCTAAACGAAGCCCTCACTCGCTGCCGCCGGATTAACCTGGTCGAACTCGAACCCTCCATACTGCTGGCCTGGGCGCGCCGGCATCACGCGGGTGGCGACCACACCCAAGCGCGGCGTTTCGCTGAAGACGCCCTGAGAATCGCGGACCGCTGCGAGTACCGCCTCAACCAAGCCGACATCCATAACTTCCTGGCCCGCCTCGCCCTCGACTCCGGCAAGCCCGCCGAAGCCCGCGACCAGGCCCAAAAAGCCAAGGACTACGCCTACTGCGACGGCCCGCCGCATTACTACAAACCGGCCCACGAAGAAGCCGAGCGCTTGCTTAAAGCCACCGAGGGAGCGCAGCATCTCACATTACCTTTGGAGTTGGATGCGACGAGAGGTCGTCAGACGTCGCGAAGTGAGACGAGAGTGAAGGAGGATCGCATGGATTGGATCGGTGCATTGGCCGAGATGGGGAAAGGGCTGCCCGGCGGTCGGATCGTGCTGGGACCACTGCTGAAGCTGCGCGACGAAGAGGCTCGAAAGCGGTTCAACGAGAGTATCGAGGAGCGCTTTAACACCGGACAAGAAATCAGCGAAGGGATCCTCGATCAGCTAGCGGAGAATCAGGAACGAACTCGCTCACTTGTTGCTAGCACTGATGTAATGAAGACCCTCCTGGAAGAGATCGCGTCTGCAGCGCGCGAGCAGCGGCCGCGGAGGGCTGCCATGGCGGTGGTCACCTCCGCGATGAGGATCAGTCGTTTTCCACTGCCGTTTGGGCAAGAGTTGCTGTTCGCAGAACTCGCCGGACTCTTTCCGAATGAGGACGATCTTGATGATTTGGAAGAATGCCTGCTGGCTGCAGGCCTAAGAGGTTTAGACGGGCGCGGCCGCGTTGAGAAACTCAAGAGGTTTCTGAGCCGGTTGACCGGGCAACCAGGCTCTAAATTAGAGAGATTTTTCTGCTGCCTCTATGCGCAAAGAGAAGGCTCCGAGATCCTGCGCCATGCCTGTGAGTTCTGGCGCGGAGACGGCGGTCGGCCTCAGTCTAGCGGGGGTCGGGGCGCCTCCGCTGGCGAACAGTGAGCCTGAAAAAGGGCGCTCGCAGGAACCTACGTTTTTCACCCGCCGAGGGCGGGACATTCGTCGCTTAGCATGGCAATTCGGAGCGTCACCTGCAATGGCTTACAAAGCCACACGTCTCTTCGAGCCCCGCGCTGCGCACTTATTCCGCCGACTGAATCCGAATCCGATCGAACGTCGCCAAAAGGGATCTGGCGGCCCGGTCCGCCGGCCGCAAAAGCCAAGCCAACGAGAGCGCCCAGAATGATTGGCGATCATCGCGGCACCGGACTCCCTTATATAACGTTCATGTAAGCGGGGAGAGCAGGGCGAGGACTATGCGCCGCCTGCCCTAGAAAAAGAGGGAAAGATCCCTAGCGTAAAGGGTGATGGGGGACCGGCATGGATGCATTCGTATCTACCTCGACGCCGCCGCCTACAAGCAGAACAGAAGCTCTCGTTCCGACCCGCATCGGCGGCTAACCCGCACCCCCCGCCTCGTTGACGCTTGGCGGGGATCTCTTTATACTTGATGGTGAGGCTGCCTGCTGCCTCGGCGCCGGGCCGTTTCGGGGCGCGGCGTGGAGCTTCTCGAGTCGGCCGGTTAGCGAGCTCTCCGCCTGAGCTATCATAAAATTAGGTGTGTCCGCGCTGGCGTAGCTCAGCTGGTAGAGCATCTGATTTGTAATCAGAGGGTCGGGGGTTCGATTCCCTCCGCCAGCTCCAGAGACAAGGCCGGCGACCAACCGTTTGGCGGTCAAATCCTGTAAAATCGGGGGGTTAAAGCGCGACGGAATTTCGGCGGGAGTAACTCAATGGTAGAGTCACAGCCTTCCAAGCTGTTGGTTGCGGGTTCGATTCCCGTCTCCCGCTCCAAAGAGTGCTCCTCCGCGGCGAGTTGCCGGTAACGGCGGGCCGATGTAGCTCAGTTAGGTAGAGCGCGTCCTTGGTAAGGACGAGGTCACCAGTTCGAGCCTGGTCATCGGCTCCACAGAACCCGCCGGACCAGAACCTCAGGGACAGGTCACGGGCCGCGTCGCAACGGGCAGAGGGGCTCGGGACAGGTCCAGGTTTGAGGGACGGGTGGCCGAGCGGTCAAAGGCAGCAGACTGTAAATCTGCCGCGCAACGCGCTACGGAGGTTCGAATCCTCCCCCGTCCACCAAGGAAGACGCGGGAGCCGGCACACAGGCGCGGCCGCAGAGAGGACGAAAGGGTATGGCGAAGGAGAAATTTGATCGCTCGAAGCCGCACGTGAACGTGGGCACGATTGGGCACATCGACCACGGCAAGACGACGCTGACGGCGGCGATCACGAAGGTCTTGGGGAAGCACGACGAGAGCGTGGCCTTTCGATCGTTTGATTCGATCGACAACGCGCCGGAGGAGAAGGCGCGGGGGATCACGATCGCCGTGGCGCATGTCGAGTATCAGACGTCGAACCGCCACTATGCGCACGTGGACTGTCCGGGCCATGCCGACTACATCAAGAACATGATCACCGGGGCGGCGCAGATGGACGGGGCGATTTTGGTGGTGGCGGCGACCGACGGGCCGATGCCCCAGACGCGGGAGCATATCTTGCTGGCGCGCCAGGTCGGGGTGCCCTACATCGTGGTGTTTTTGAACAAGGTGGATGCGGTGGACGACCCGGAGCTTTTGGAGCTGGTCGAGCTGGAAGTCAGGGAGCTGTTGTCGAGCTACGATTTTCCGGGGGATGACATTCCGGTGATTCCCGGCTCGGCGCTGAATGCGCTGAACGGGGAGGAGGCGGCGGAGAAGGACATCGAGAAGCTGATGGAGTCGGTGGACGCCTACATCCCGACGCCGCAGCGGGAGAAGGACAAGCCGTTTTTGCTGCCCATCGAGGACATTTTCTCGATCTCGGGGCGCGGCACGGTGGTCACCGGCCGGGTGGAGCGAGGGACGGTGAAGGTGGGCGAGGAGATGGAGATCGTCGGCTTCGGGGAGACGCAGAAGCGGGTGATCACGGGCGTCGAGATGTTCAAGAAGTTATTGGATCAGGGGGAAGCGGGCGACAACGTGGGGTTGTTGGTGAGGGGGTTGGAGAAGGACGAAGTCGAACGCGGGCAGGTGGTGGCCAAGCCGGGATCGATCACGCCGCACACGAAGTTTCTGGGCGAAGTGTATGTATTAAAGAAGGACGAAGGGGGACGGCACACGCCGTTTTTCAGCGGCTACCGGCCGCAGTTTTATTTGCGCACGACGGATGTGACCGGGGTGGCGGCCCTGCCCGAGGGGACGGAGATGGTCATGCCGGGCGACAATGTCACCATGACGGTGGAGCTGATCTCGCCGGTGGCCATGGAAAAGGGCTTGCGCTTCGCCATCCGCGAAGGCAGCCGCACCATCGGCGCCGGCACCGTCACCGAGATCGTGGAATAGAAAGCCGAGGTGAACCATGGCGCGCGAGATCATCACTCTGGAGTGTACGGAGACGAAAGACCGTAATTATACGACCACCAAGAACAAGAAAAAGAAATCCGGACGGCTGGAGTTGATGAAGTACTCGCCGAGAGTGCGGCGACACACGCTCCACCGCGAAGTGAAGTGAGCCTTTGGCGGGTGGCGGCGCACCCGGATCGGCAGCGGTTCAGTTGCCTGCGACCGTACAGTTGGAGATGTCAGGGGCGTAGGTTCAACGGTAGACCAGCGGTCTCCAAAACCGCGAGTGGGGGTTCGAATCCCTCCGCCCCTGCCAGGCATGGAGAAGATGGGCCGATCGAGGACCTAAACGTAGCGTCCCAGGCCGGCGGAAAGAGAAGACCATCGCCAAGAAGACGCGACAGAGCGGGATTCAGGGTTGGGTCAACAAGGTGGCAAGTTGGCCGAGCCGCTTCCGGGCGTATACGGATGGCTTGCGCCGCGAAATGCGGCTGGTCACCTGGCCGAGTCGGAATCAGGTTCGAGCAACCACCATGGTCGTGCTCGTGACCGTCTTTGTTTTCGCCTTCTTCTTTGGCGTGGTGGACTACATTTTGACCTATGGTCAGACGCGCATATATGAGTATTTCTCGAACTGACGATACACGTAACACCTTGGTGTGCTGTGACCGATTTCGATAGTTCAGAGCAGAATCAACCGGCTGAGGAAGCTGCTTCCCACGAGCCGGTGGATCCCGGCGCCGACGCGGCGGACAGCCCCCCGGAAGAGGCCCTAGCTGACCCAGGGGACGGCGAAACCGCCGACTCGGGCGCCGCCCCAGCCGGGCAACCCGGCCGGCAGCAAGAAGCGGCTGGGTCGGAGCCCGCGGCGTCTGTCGCGGCAGCACCGCCCGATCCCGTGACATCGGCTCCCGACGAGGTTCCCCCTGCCGCGGAGGAAGCCCCCGCGGATGCCGAGGAGGTTCCCCCTGCCGCGGAGGAAGCCCCCGCGGCTGCCGACGAGGTTCCCCCTGCTGCGGAGGAAACCCCCGCTGATGCTGACGAGCCTCCCGCTGCTGCGGAGGAAACCCCCGCTGATGCTGACGATGTTCCCGCTACTGCGGAGGAAGCCCCCGCTGATGCCGAGGAGACTCCCGCCGCCGTGGAGGAAGCCGCGGCCCCTGCTGCCCCGATGGCGGAGGAGCAGCCTGCCGAGATCCCCACGGCGGAGGAGAGCGGGCCCCCGGCTGAGCAGCCCGCGGAAGCGCCGGAAGCGGCTATAGAGGAAGCGGAGCCGCAGGCTGCTCCGGGCGAAGAAGCGGAAGGCGGGGCGGAACAAGAACCGGCGGCTGAGCAACCCGAGCCGGCTGAAGCTGAGGCCGAGGAGCAGCAAGACGAACAGCAAGCAGTGAGCGAGGAAGCCGCGGGCGCGGCGGAACCGTCAACGGATGAAGGTGCCGACAGCCCGCCCGAAGCGGCGGAAGCCGAAGCGGAATCGCAACCCTCGGACGAGGAAGGCGTAGAGCCGGCTGCGGCCAAGCCACCGGCAATGACGCCTGTTCCGGGGATGGACTGGTACATCATTCACACCTACTCGAGTTTCGAGTACAAGGTCAAGGAGAGTCTAAATACCAGGTCCGAAGCCTTCGGTTTTTCCAATCGCCTTGGAGAGATCCTGATTCCCACCGAAGACGTCGTCGAGATGCGCGGCGGCAAGAAAGTGACATCGAAACGACTTCTCTACCCCGGCTACGTGCTGTTGCAGCTCAAGATGGACGACGAACTCTGGCATGTGGTGAAGCATACGCCGCGGGTCACCGGATTCGTGGGCGGCGGCCAGACGCCTACCCCGCTGACCGCTGACGAGGTGAACCAGATTCTCTACCGGCAGACCGTTTCAGCCGAGAAGCCCAGGCCTAAATTGACGTTCCAGAAGAGCGATCAGGTCAAGATCATCGATGGGCCTTTCACGAATTTTACGGGTACCGTCGAGGAGGTCAACCCAGACCGCAACACCCTTAAAGTGATGGTCACGATTTTCGGACGGGGAACCCCGGTCGAGTTGGAGCATTTTCAGGTAGAGAAAGAAAAGATCTAGCGTTCGAGGTTAAACGTCCCTATGGCTAAGAGAGTCAAAAGTCGAATCAAGCTGCAAATCATGGCCGGGAAGGCGACCCCGGCTCCCCCGGTGGGGCCGGCTTTGGGCCAGGCCGGGGTCAACATCATGGACTTTTGCAAGGCCTTCAACGCCAAGACCTCGAACAAAGAACTGGAAGGGCTGATCGTTCCGGCCGTCATCACCGTATACCAGGATCGCTCTTACACCTTTATCACCAAGACCCCGCCGGCCGCTGTTCTCATCAAGCGCGCCGCCAGTCTGGCCAAAGGCTCCGGCGAGCCGAACCGGGACAAAGTCGGCACGTTGACCCGCCGGCAGGTTGAGGAGATCGCCAAGCAAAAAATGGCGGATTTGAACTGTCACGATCTGGAGGCCGGGACCCGCATTGTGGAAGGGACCGCTCGCAGCATGGGTGTCCTTGTGGAGTAGGGCCGCTGCGTAGGTTCCCGGGAACCGCGGCGCACCCGGTTGGTTGCAGGCGATTCCGCCGGGTGCTTGGAGCGAGGAAGTCTTATGGCAAGAGGACGAGGCAAGAAATACAGCGCCGTGCTCGAGAAGATCGAGAAACGGCCCTATGCGCTGGACGAGGCGATCCCCTTCTTGAAGAAGAATAAGATTTCCCGCTTCGACGAGACCGTGGAAGTGCACATGAATCTAGGCGTCAATCCGAAGCACGCCGATCAGATGGTTCGCGGAACGGTTGTGCTGCCCAATGGATTGGGCCGCTCCAAGAAGGTGCTGGTGATCGCTTCGGGCCAGAAGGTACAAGAAGCCGAGGAAGCCGGAGCGGATTTCGTGGGCGGTGAAGACATGGTGAAGAAGATCCAGTCCGAGAACTGGCTGGGCTTCGATGCCGTCATCGCCACGCCTGACATGATGAAATTCGTGGGCCGGCTGGGAAAGATTCTTGGCCCGCGCGGGCTTATGCCGAATCCCAAAACAGGCACGGTGACGATGGATGTGGCGCAAGGAGTTCAGGAAATCAAGGCCGGCAAGATTGAATTCCGGGTCGATAAAGGGGGCGTCATCCATGCGCCCGTCGGAAAGCTGAACTTTGGGGACGACAAGTTAGTGGAAAACGCCTCGGTTTTGATCCAGGCTGTGGTCAAGGCGAAACCGTCTTCGTCCAAAGGGCGCTATGTTCAGAGCGTCAGGATTTGTTCTACGATGAGTCCGGCGTTGGATCTGAACGTTGCCGAAATGCTCTAGGAACGGTTGCCGACCCATGAAATCGAAAACGAAAAAGAAGAGCGAGCTGGAACAGCTCCGCCGGCGGATCGCAGGGTTTCCCACCGTGGTCATTTGCGCCTTCGAGGGACTGAGCGTCGAACAAGACTGGCAACTGCGAGAAAGAGTCCGCGACAGCGGCGGCGAATATCAGGTGGTCAAGAACCGCCTGGCGCGGCTGGCGGCTGAGGGAACGCCGGTTGAACCCGCTCTCGGAGAGCTTCGCGGCATGACCTCTCTGGCCTTCGCCTCCGACGACCCGATCAGCCTGCTGAAGGCGCTGGTAGGTTATGCCAAGGAACACCCGGTGTTTCAGTTCAAAGCTGGGGTGGTGGAGGGCAGGGTGGTCGATCTTGCCGCCCTGAACGAACTCGCGAGTCTACCAGGTCGGAAGGGCCTCTACGCCAAACTGTTGTACCTGATAAACGCCCCGGCCCAACGGCTGCTGAGTGTTATCAACGGGAGCGCCCGCGACTTGGCGATCGTCTTAAAACAGGCTGTCGAACAGGAGAAGCTTTCGGCCTAGGGGTTCGTGGCGAAAGTCGTGCGGGAGAGAAGAGTGGGAGAAAAATGGGGACTGCCACCAATTCGCCCCCGTCATGACCCTCGAAAAAAAAGCACTTAGCCTGAAGCGAATTGGCTGGCTGTACCCGATTTTTCTTCACGACGGACTGCTCGGGTCTCCGGCGAGGCGTGAGGCCGAGTGGGAAGGCGAACCCAGTAAGATATTGACTTCCAAGGAGTAAGGACAAAAATGGCGGATATCAATGCAATTGCGGAACAGATTGAGGGGCTGACGCTGATGGAAGCGTCGGAACTCGTCAAAACCCTGGAGGAAAAGCTCGGTGTATCGGCCGCCGCGGCGGCGGTGGCCGTGCCTCAGGCGGGAGCCGGCGGGGAAGCAGCGGCCGCGGCCGAGGAGCAGACCGAGTTCTCGGTCGTCCTGACAGGCTTCGGCGGGAACAAGATCGCGGTCATCAAGGCTGTCCGCGAGGTCACCAGCCTGGGCCTGAAAGAGGCCAAGGAGCTGGTCGACAACGCGCCTCGGCCAGTCAAAGAAGCCATCTCCAAGGATGAAGCCGAGGCGCTGCAGAAGAAACTGGCCGACGCTGGGGCCACGGTCGAGCTCAAATAGATAGCAGGTCGGCGTGGATCACCAGCGGGCTGAGTTGGCTCGAGTAGGCTCCGCCGGCGTGGCGGGCATAGCGGGTCCCGTAGTGTGTAGCCTTAAGCTTCTACGGCTGGTGACCTAACCTTTGGGAGTTGCTGTATACCATCCCCCAATTCGGTACTCACGTAATCTTCGCAGCGGAGGTCTATCCCGTCACAATGGCTAGGTCGGACCAAACGGGAAGACACACCGATGAAAGACCGGCGCGCGCGCTTGCGAAAAATCATGGCTGACGGAAAAGCACAGGACATGGTGGAGTATGCTCTCCTAGCTGGGTTTACCGCGGTTACGATCGGTGCAACGCTGCCGGGCATCGGCAAGGCCCGTAGTCAGGATCGCCAGGAAGATAGGGCGCCTTTTAGCCCGTGCGGCCGGCACTTCTTTTAGTGGTTGCCCTTCCCTTTCCTCTTAGTCCAAATTTCTCACCAGCGGTCGCCGGAAGTGGAAGCAAATGCCCGCCGTCAGGGATGTAGGGGAGCGATTGATCCCGCCCGCTTTTCTCACCACGTGGCAGGGCGAAGCGCGTGAGTGGCCCGTCAGTACAAGGCGCGCCGCTCGGCGCCCTCGGGCACGGCATGCCGTGCCCCTACATTCTTGAACCCTACGTTGAGCACGGCTAGCGAGCGCAACGAAGTGGCGGGCCTATTGCGTGCTTCGACCGTCAGGTGGTGAGAAATGCCGGCTGGTCCAATTTCTCGCGGCTGCGCCCCCATGTGGGACTTTCGCCGGAAGCTGCATCCGGCAAGATGGTCCGGCGCCGCGTGATAAGCTACCTTCATGGCGACCGAGGCGCCTTCGACCCCGCGGGCGTCACCTCCCGAGCCGCTCCAGCCCTCCTCCCACGCTCGCATCGTTCGATCCGCCGGTGTGATGAGCGCGGCCGTTTTGTTCAGCCGCGTCACCGGCCTAATTCGGGAAGTTGTTTTCGCCAAATACTTCGGCGCGGGGATGGTTTATGACGCCTTTGTGGCGGCTTTTCGCATCCCCAATCTGGCTCGCGACTTACTCGCCGAGGGTGCGCTATCGGCGGCCTTCGTAACCACCTTCTCCAAGTATTTGGCTACCAAGGGCGAGCAGGAAGCCCACCAATTGTCGAACCGCCTGGCGACCGTCTTGGTCCCTTTCTTGGCGGTGTTGTGTCTTCTAGGCCTGATCTTCGCGCCGGCGGTTGTGGATTTGATGTTCCCCGGCTATGGAGAAGTTGAGGGCAAGAGGGAGCTGACGGTCGAGCTGACGCGCATCATGATGCCCTTTCTGCTGTTCATTGCTCTCGCGGCCAAGGCCATGGGGGTGCTGAATTCAAAGGGGATTTTCGGCCTTCCGGCCATGGCATCGGCTTTCTTCAACATCACCGCGGTCGTCACGGGCCTTTCTCTCGGTTTTTATGTCGGACCCCGGATTGGCCTCGAACCGATCGTCGGCATGGCCATCGGAACCGTGCTGGGAGGCTTCGTTCAGTACACCTGCCAATGGCCGAAGTTGCGTAGAGTCGGACTGCGCTATCGTCCCGACTTCAACTTGTCCGATCCGGGCCTTCGTCAGATGCTCTTTCTAATGGGCCCCGCCGTTGTAGGGGCCGCCGCGGTCCAGGTCAACGTCGTGGTGAACGGCATTTTCGCCTCCCAAATAACGGACACCGCGGGGGACGTCGTCAACGGTCCGGTTTCATGGCTGGTCTACGCCTTCCGCTTCATGCAGCTTCCTCTGGGATTGTTCGGGGTTGCCGTGGCCTCGGCCACGCTGCCCTCGATCGCACAAAGCGCGGGCCGCGGTCAGATGGGGGCGTTTCGGGAGACGCTCTCCCGCTCGCTGGGGCTCGTGTTTCTGCTGACGATTCCCTCGGCCGTCGGCCTCATCGTGCTCAGCCGGTCGGTGGTCGGCTTCATCTACCAGAGGGGCGCATTCACCGCCGTGGACACCGAACAGACGGCGCACGCCCTGTCGCTCTACTGCCTAGGCCTGGCCGGCTATGCCGCCATCAAGGTATTAACTCCCGCTTACTACGCCCTCAACGATGTTCGCATCCCCATGGCGACCAGCGTCGGATCGATTTTTCTCAATTATGTGCTCAACTGGACGTTTGTGCGCGTCCTCGGTTGGGGGCATGGCGGCTTAGCTTTCTCGACCTCGTTGGTGGTCACCTTTAATTTCCTTGCTCTGTTTTGGCTGATGCGGATGAAGGTTCACCACCTCCTGGGCCGGCGCTTGCTTCTTAGCGTGTCGAAGATATCGGCGGCCGCGGCCGTGATGGGCCTGGCCTGTTGGTCGTCCTCCCGATCCCTGCGCTATGTCTTCGGCGAGACGACCCTGGCCCAAATGCTTGACCTGATTGTTTCCATATCGCTGGGAGCGCTCATTTTCTACGGTCTCTGCCGCCTTTTGCGCGTTGAGGAGGTAGAAAGCGCGAAACAGGCCATCGTAGAGCGTTTCCGTCCCGGTTCCACGGCACGGCGCGACGACCTGCGACGCCCCTATGATAGAATCGACCTCGATGGATACTAGTCCGCATGCACTCTGAGCTCACCTCGGTTCGCGAACTCCACCAGGTTGACCGCCGCCGCCAAGAACTGAGCGCCGAAATCGCCCGCCTCCCAAAACACATCTCCGAAATCGAAAAGAAGCTCAAGTCCCACCGCGAAAAGCTGGAAAGCGACCAGGCGACCCTCGAGGAGAACCACAAACGGCGCCGCCAAATGGAAGGCGAGATCGCCGCCCAGGAGCAAAAAAACTCCCGCCTCCGCGAGCAGATGAGCGAGGCCAAGACGAATGACCAATTCCGCGCGTTCCAACGTGAAATTAAGTTCGCCGAGGACGAGATCCGCAAGATCGAAGACCGCATTCTCGACGGGATGGAGGAGGCCGAAGCCCTCGACCAGCTTGTTGGGGAGTCCAAGAAATCCCTGGAGTTGGAGGCCCAAAGCGTTGAGAAGGAAGTCCGCGAGGCCCAGGCGCGGGTGGCCAAGGACGAGGAGGAGTTGGCGGCGGTCGAAGTGCAGCGCAAGGAGTTAGCGGCTTCGATTTCTCCACAAGTTTTGGGCACGTATGAGCGCGTTCAAAAGATACGAGGCGGCGAGGCCGTCGCCGAGGCAAGCGCGGAGCGCTGTTTCGCATGCAACGTGGTTCTCCGTCCCCAATTCAGCCAGATGCTGCGCTTCGGCCAAAAGGTGATGACTTGCGAGTCCTGCGGGCGCATTCTCTACTATGTTCCCCCTGATGAGGGGCCGCGCCTCGAAGATCCCGCCGGCGAGTCGAACGTCGCACCCAATAACCGACCGGCCTGAGCAAGCCGATGTCCCCAAGCGCCCTGACGACGCTTACGGAAGAGGAACTCCTGTTTCGCGACACGGTCACCGCCTTCGCGCGCGACGAGATCGCAGCCCACGTTCGCGAGATGGACGAGCGGGGTGAATTCCGAGCGTCGCTGATCGGCCGGTTCTTCGAACTCGGGCTGATGAGCATCGAGACGCCGGAGCAGTACGGGGGCCAGGGAGGCTCGTTCTTCCAAGCGGTGCTGGCCGTCGAAGCGCTTTCGACGGTTGACCCGTCGGCGGCCGTCATTGTTGACGTTCAGAATACGCTTGTCAACAACGCCCTGATCCGCTGGGGGTCGGAAGAACAAAAGCAACGCTATCTGCCCAAACTGGCCGCCGACACCGTCGGCGCCTACGCCCTCTCCGAGCCGGGGTCAGGGAGCGACGCCTTCGCCCTGGCGGCCAGAGCCGAGGACGTCGGGGACCACTTCGAAATCACCGGCCGCAAGCTCTGGACGACCAATGCCAAAGAGGCGGGCCTGTTCATTCTTTTTGCCAACGTCAACCCCGAGGCAGGCTATCGCGGCATCACGGCTTTCCTGATCGAGAGCGACTTTCCGGGGATCACTGTCGGCAAAAAGGAAGACAAGCTGGGGATTCGCGCGTCCTCCACGTGTGAGCTTGTTCTCGACAATTGCCGTGTTCGGAAGCGGAACGTACTGGGCGAAGTCGGCAAAGGGTATAAGGTGGCCATCGAAACTCTGAACGAAGGACGCATCGGGATCGGCGCGCAGATGGTCGGCCTGGCCGGGGCGGCTCTGGCTCACGCGCTCAGCTACGCCAAGGAAAGAAAACAGTTTGGAAAACCCATCGCGGAATTTCAGGGTCTACAATTCGAGTTAGCGCGAATGGCGACGGAAGTTGAGGCGGCCCGGCTGCTGGTCTACAACGCGGCACGGCTCAAGGACTCGGGCGAAAAGTTCCTCAACCAGGCGGCGATGGCCAAATACTATGCCTCGGAAATGGCTGTCCGCGTGACGGCTAAAGCTGTTGATGTGTTCGGCGGCGTCGGCTATACGAAGGACTATCCGGTTGAAAAACTCTACCGCGACGCCAAAATCGGCACGATCTACGAGGGAACCAGCAACATCCAGCTGCAGACGATCGCCAAGCAGATACTAGCCTGAGCTGCCGTCCGCCACTTGCGTTTTGGCTCAGAATGAATAAACTGTTACCAGGACGCAAGGAGGTTGCCATGCCCACCCAAGCGAAGAGGCTTGTTTTAGCGGTTCTTCCGGCTGCGCTTGCCCTAGCCGGATGCGGAGAAAGCGGCCCGGCCGGCCCGGCCGTTGATACTCCGGAATGGCTCTGGCTAGCGGCGGTCGACAACTATGCCGCCGGAGACTTCGAGAAAACCCAAGACCAACTCGGCGATATCGTCAAGAGCGATAATCCCTGGCGAACCCGAGCCGCTGTCTGGCGCGTCACCATGCTCGCCGGCATGGCTCGAGCTTCCGGGGAGCTCGCTGATGCTTATGAGAGCGGGGCCAAGAAAAACCAAGCAAGGGCGGCGAGCTTTCAAAATCCGATCCAGCAGTACCGCCGCGACGCTCGCCGCCACACGATCGCCCTGGCGGAAACTGTGGGCACGCTGAAGAAATCGCTAGGCGATGCCGAGACTGTGCCGCTCTAGTTTTCTCTTCCGCCGGGTACACCAAGCCCCTCTCCGGACCTAGGGAGGGTGAGCGACGGTACGATCCTCCGCGAAGGTCCCACAGCCAAGGCCAAGATGGATACCATCCGTCGCGGCCTGTTGCTGGAGATGGCGAAAGCGGTGAACGCGGGAGACAATGTCGCCAAGGCGAGAAGTCTGTTTGAAGCGCCGCCGGTGGAAATCCCCCGTGCGGTATTTTTCCTGGCATTGGGACGCTCCTTGTTGGAGCGCTCGGAGTTGTTCGATCGCTTTCATCTCAACGAGGCCCCTAAGCGCGAGTTTATGTTGAACCGTGCCATCAGCTTCATCGCACCGGCGCTCGAATCCGACGATGAGAGCCTGAAAAAGGAAGCCGAGGAGCTGCAAAAGGAAATCCAAAAACTGCAAGAGAAGGAGTGACGACGCCCGCCGGCTCTTTAACCCGGTGGGACCCGCAAGGACACGGCATTCGCGAACCGAACATGCGTAAACTGAGCCGCGCCCGCAAGGGTGCGGTCGAGGCATCGCGCAAACAACCGGTTTCTATAATAGTATGGCGAGGTGACTCGGAGCCGAAGTCTTGTCCCAGCGGCTCGACCCTCCGTTGTGGGCGACCTCCCCCCTGTTTCGAGCCACTTCAGCTGCTCTTCGGTGCCAGGCGCTTGAGTTCTTCAAACCAGTCGCGGACGACGTGGATTTGGGCTTGCCCTTTTTCCGCTCCCTTAATTATCAAGAAACGTTGCCCATCGGGGAAGATGTCATATCCGTAGAAAGATGATGACGTTTCAAACATCACGCTGGGCTTGCCCGCCTTGAACGTAGGTGTCGTCTGAACGGATAGGACCATGATCTTGTTGCCGGCGCGATAAAAAAGCTCGCTTCCGTCCGCAGACCACACCGGGACACTCCCGCCCTCCTTCCTCGATACTAACCATTTAACGTCGGGTTCGGAGTAGCTGCGTATATACACGTGGGACCGATCTCCCTCTAGCGAAAAATAGGCAAGCCACTTCCCGTCGGGGGAGAACGCGGGGCTTAAGTTAGCGTAGTCCGAGGTGACTAGAGGTCGAGGCTTCCCATCGGCGTTCATGGGAAGAATCCAAATGTCGGGGATATTATTGGGGCTAATGGCGCAGAAGGCCAATACACCGCCATCGGGCGACCACGAACCCGGAAGTTGCACCAATTGACTCGTCGTGAGGCGCTCGGCCGGAGAATTGCCGTCAGCCCATTTCCGATACAGATTAGGTGGACCGTCCCGGTTGGAACTGAAGGTAATCCATTTACCGTCTGGTGTCCAGATAGGGCCGAAATTGTTTTGTTCTCCCTCAAACGTTAAACGCTTGAACCAATCCTCTTCCAAATCGTAGATCCAGACGTGCAATTCACGCTCTTTCGCATTCGCAAAAGTGCGTGCAACCTGCCTTCCATTCGGCGAGATCCGGGCCGAGTGATATTTCCGGCTCTCTTCGTTCACCACGCGTTCCTTGCCCTGCCGATCCACCAAAACCAGAGTCCGAAGTTGTCCATCGTCCGGGACATAAACCAGGGTTCCGTCTCCGGAAAAGGCGTAGTCGACCCCTCTGATTCCCTCCCGGATGAGGACAGAGTCGCCTGTGACCGCGAGCGTCGCGAGATCAAACGGGGCCGCCATCAGGCTCATGTCCCTCGCCTGGTAGACGAGGTGCCCCGTGGGCGTATAATACGCATTGATGCCCTGCTCGACGACGATCTTCTGCTCCCCGGTCTCTAGCGCCAGCACCCTGATTTGGGGACTAAACTGGGGATCGACGAGCCCGACATCGAAAAACAGGGCTTTTCCGCCGGGCAGGAACTTTGGACACACATAGCGCAGTTCACCTTGCTCGGGGTCGGGCGTAGCCAGGCTCTTGGGCGCGCCTCCCGTGGCCGCCACACGATAGAGACTGCCAGGACCACCCTTTTCGCTGGCTGCGAAGACGATCGTGTCCTGAGAATTCCAAGCCCCCCCGGACCAACCAGAGTCCACCTCGCAGAGGGTCAGCGGGGCTCCTCCCCTAAGCGAAACCTTCTTTAATTTGCCGGCCGCATAAAATCCCAACCACTCGCCATCGGGTGAGAAGAAGGGAAACGCCTCCGCGCCCTCGGTCCCCGGGATCGGGCGGGCCTCGAATTGATCGAGAGGACGCACGTAGAGTTGCGTTGTGTCCTCGCGCTGAGCGAGATAGACGACGCGCTTTCCGTCGGGTGAGATCACCACATCGATGCTGCCGCGGCTCGCCAAAGGCGCTCCCGCCGGAAGGGTGATCGCGAACTTCGTAGGGCTCCGTGACCCTGGCTCATTTGGGGCAAAGAAATCCGGCTTTACCCACCACACCAGTCCTATCAGCCCAACTAAGATCGCGATGGCCGCCGTCAGCCATGCTGGGCTGGGACGCCACCAAAGGGGAGCCGCCCGGTTGGCCAGAGCAGGTTGGAATTGCTCCCACCAGGCATCGATTTCGGAGCGGTAGGCGAAGACCTGCTTGATCGTCCTGTTGTTGTTCGCCTTGTTGTCGGCCTCGTGGTTTTGGGCGTTCGGCGCGGAATTGCGGCGGTGAACGGGCAATCGCTCTTCCCGCTCCCAGCGCTGGACCGTGCTGACACTGCGCTTCAGGTAGGTGGCGATCTCTTTCCAGGAATCGAGTCGCCCCCCCGCCCCGTCGGGAGGCGTTAGCTTAGGCGACTGCTGTTGGGAGTCCTCTGGCATTGGAAAGCCCCGTAAGCCCGGATCTCGCTTTTGAGATCCGCGGCCTTTAACCCTTCGTGCCGACGACAAGGCGAACAGCGATAGCGCGGGGCTTTTCGCTTTTGTGGCGCACGCATTCTTGGGTGCCGTGTCGCCATTCGTGGCGACATCCATCCCCGTCGTGGCGCAAGCTCTCAGCTTGCCGCGTCGAGACTCTTCTCGACGCCCCGGGGCGCCATGGTCGTTGCGGGGATTGCCCTGTCACTAACGTTCCAGGCTCAGTTGCTTGCTCTCGCACACCCTTGCCAAGCCCGATTCGGAGCCGCGAACGCCAGTGAGCGGCCATGCCGTACGGCCAAGCCCTGTAGCGCGGACCTGGCGCCTTTCCAGGGTCCGCGTCCAAGCTTAATCGCACTGCTGATTCTAACGCTAGGCCACCGCTGGTGCAAGCCCCGGTAGCGGCTCGATTTCGCTGATTCTGTAGGGGCGGACGGCTTTCAATCGGGCCGCTACACTGAGCCACTGCCCTCACGCCGCGCGTCAACTTGCGTCATTTCCCGCTTGACGTATGTTAACGCTTGCGCCAACCCCGGTGCCGAGGTAAAAACACTCATAGCGCAACCAGCTCAGAAGCAGAAGTTCTGTATAAACCAACCTAAGGAGAATCCACCAATGCTGACCAATAGAAAACCGTTTTTGACCGCCGCCACCGCGATATTGCTCATCGGCTTGGCGGGGCCCACCCCCGCGCAGGCTGCGAACGAAAAGGGGCCCAGGTGCAGCGACGGCATTGACAACGACCTTGACGGCAAGATTGACTGCGACAGTGGAAACGAAGACCCTGACTGCAATTGCGGGGACGGCGATGGTGGTGACGGAACGGCCAGCGACCTGTTCGTACGGGCCGATTTTCAAGACGTGCTAAGCGATGATGCGACGCCCACGGCCATCCAGAGCGATCTGGAGGGTGCTGATCCTCCCAACCCGAATGCCGTCAACGCCTGTGGCGACTATCAGTACTGGGATACCCTGTTCGATCAGACGTGCCAGAACGCCTCCGGCTCCGGACCCGTATCAAGCACGGTCAGCAACGGGGGGCGATGGCATCTCCATACCGTCCGTGAGAGCGACGAGAGTAGCGTGACGGATAATCGCTGGATGGTCTTCAACTGGTCCGAATCGCCGGCCGGGTCGCCTTGCCCGATCACGGACCCCGTAGGCGGACTGGATGCCGTTTTGTATCCCGAGGGGCCTCCACCCCCTCTGGATGCCGTCGTGGTCCCGCCGATCCATGCCGACCCTTGCATCGACAACCTGGAGATGCGGTTTCTTCACTGCTTGGACAAAGTTTTCGCACCCGGGACCACAGAGGACGACGTGTGCATAGACCTAGTCGGGCCGAAAGTGATTAAGCAGGGGGGCGTCCTTTGGCGAACATTCTACACGCTTACCTATTTAGAGCCGCTGTTTGTCTTGGAAGATCCCGACAATCCCGGAAATCCCGACGCCAGAATCCTCACCACCAAAGACGGCGGGGTGGACCGCTCCGAGGCAGAGCTGGTCTTTACGAATGACACTCCCCGCCAAAACGACGACGTCGTGATAGGAACCTATAACATGCACCTGAAGGTGAAGCTGTGGCGGGTGCATTGTCCTCCTGACGGGTCCGAATGCCCGCCGGCACCGTCCCCCTAGAAGGCATCGCTGGACTGGACTTGGAGAGTCCCGTAGAGATTATGGAGTGACCTGTCGTAAACCTCGAGAGCGCGGGTTACGCTTTCGAGAGCAATACGAAAGAGGATGCGCGCAGTCCCGTAGCGCAGGGCTGGGCGGTCGTTTTGCCCAGACCTGCGGCCTTTTCCAGCCCCTCGTGTGGACGAAAGGCGAACCACGATAACGCGGGGCTTCTTGCTTTTGTGGCGCACGCAGTCTTGCGTGCCGTGTCGCCATTCGTGGCGACATCGATCCCCGTCGTGGCGCAAGCTCTCAGCTTGCCGCGTCGAGACTCTTCTCGACGCCCGGGGCGCCATGGTCGTTGCGGGGATTTGCCCTGTCACTAACATTCCAGGCTCAGTTGGTTGCTGTCGCACAGCCTTGGGTCGAGGTTTGAGCACACCCGCAGTCCCGTAGCGCAGGGCTGGGCGGTCGTTTTTGCCCAGACCTGCGGCCTTTTCTATCCCCTCGCGTGGACGAAAGGCGAACCACGATAACGCGGGGCTTCTTGCTTTTTGTGGCGCACGCATTCTTGCGTGCTGGAGTGAACCCCAAAAATGAGACAGTCGTGATAGCGACACTTTAGCCGGGAAAGGAACTGCGAGTGGGCAAGAGACGAGTTCACAAGTTTCCCGAAGAATACCGCAGGATGGCACTGGAGCGGCTGAAAAGCTGCCCGAGCGTGACAGCGCTGTCGAAGGAGCTGGGGATTCACCGAGGGCTGCTGTACCGGTGGCGAAATCGGATGGAGCCGACGGAGGAGGGGCCAGGTCCGCCAGCCGCCTCCCGCGAGCGGGAGCTGCGCCAGGAGATCCGCGCGTTGCAGCGTCTGTTGGGGGATAAGACGCTGGAAGTGGATTTTTTCAAAGGCGCCTTCGAAAAAATCGGGGCTCGACGCCACGGCAGCGGCAGCTGTGGCGAGAAGGCGTCTACGACCAAATCCGGGAGTTGATGCCGATGCAAGGCAGACTGAGTGTCGAGCGGATGTGCCGGCTGGCCCCAGTGAGCCGGACGGGTTTCTATCGGTCATTCAAAGAGCAGATGCCGAGGGAAGAAGACATGGAAGTGCGGTCGGCGATCCAGGAGGTTGCCCTCGAACATCGGCGACGCTATGGCTACCGCAGGGTCACGGCGGAACTGCGCCGGCGGGGGATGTTGGTGAACCACAAACGCGTGGCGCGGATCATGCGCCAGGACGGCTTGCTCGGGGTCCAACCCCGGGCGTTCGTGGCCACCACGGAGGCCGATCATCCGCTGGAGGTTTACCTCCACCTAGCCGCCCGCATCAAGCTGACCGGGATCAATCAGCTGTGGGTGGCCGACATCACCTACATCCGGCTGAAGGCCGAGTTCGTTTATCTGGCCGTGGTCTTGGACGCCTACTCGCGGAAGGTGGTGGGCTGGGCGCTGGAGAGAACGCTGGCCGCCCGCTTGCCGCTGGCGGCACTGGAGCAGGCGATGGCCGAACGGCAACCGCCGCCCGGCCTGGTCCATCACTCCGATCGCGGTGTGCAGTACGCTTGCGGCGCCTACGTGAGGAGCTTGCGCCGCCAGCAAGCGATCCCCAGCATGAGTCGGCCGGCGAACCCTTACGACAATGCCAGTTGTGAGAGCTTCATCAAGACGCTCAAGCGGGAGGAGATCTACGCCAACGATTATCAGGATCTCGATCACCTGCGCGCGAACATCGAAGACTTCATCGAGCGCTACTACAACCGCTGCCGCCTGCATTCGGCGCTGGGCTATCGGCCCCCCGAGGAGTTCGAGCGGGCCGCCGGGACGAAGGCAGCTTGCGCCGGAGCGACGATGAGTTTTTTTAGGCAGCAGGAGATCTATCGATCCGATGGGAAGCGGTTGCGGAACGGGAAGCCGACCGAAACCGGCTCCCCGGACCATCGTTTCGATGAATCTCCGGCCAGCTATTCCTCGGCGGGTTGGTCTCCACCAGAGCCCGCCTCCGCTTCACCAGCCGAGGACCATGCTAGAACAGAAGAGGCTATGGGGAGAAGGAAAAACCATTGCACGGCGAGTGTCGCTACCGCCGATTGTCTCAGCGGAGGGGTTCACCCCAGTGCCGTGTCGCCATTCGTGGCGACATCGATCCCCGTCGTGGCGCAAGCTCTCAGCTTGCCGCGTCGAGACTCTTCTCGACGCCTCGAGTTTGGCGGTTTGAGAGCAAGTTCGAGGCCGAGGGAGAAGAAGCAAAAGGTTCAAGGGGAAGCATAAAGCAAGGCGGTGGGAAGCGAGCAACGGAGTTTCTGAGGCTTGTGGTGTGGTTGGGTGGTGGAGGGGAAGCCGGAGAAACGTCGTAGGCTGTCCCCCCAAAGTTCGGCGCGCAGTTGTTGGATTAGATCTTGCGTCGAGGGGCGGGATTTCGAGCGCTTGGCGCGCCACTTAGGGGGTGGCAGGGCGTCGGGGAAACCCGCCGGTCCGTAGGCCTGGCGGGCTGCCAGCAGCAAGCCAGCATAGGCGGCGACGAGCAGCTGGGGCACAGCCTCGACCGAGCGCGGATGCCTGACCTGCGCCTGGCCCACGCCGAGCAAGGTCTTCTGGTCGCGGAAGTTGACCTCGATATCCCAGCGCCACAGGTAATGCTGGACGATCTGTTGGGGGGACATTGCCGTGTCGGTGGCGAGCAGATAGGCCGGGCGGCGATACAACAGCCGCGATCCCTTTCGTGGCCGATAGCCGAGTGGGGCGATGACCACCAAGCGCAAGTTGGCCTGGCCGCCGGCGGGACGCCAACGCACAGGCGCCAGGGTCTTGATGCGAAAGGCGTGGCGCTGGCCGGCCGCATAGGCGGTGACCCTCTCCCAGGGGACACCGTCGTCTTGCCGCAATTGCTCGGGTGTCGGCGCCCGTTGCCCATAACAACGGCGACGGCCGGTGGCGGCGCCCCTGGCCGAGGGCAACTGATACAACTTGGCGTCCTGCCGCAGGCGCCCGATCAAGACCGTTCTGGGTGGCAGATTCTTCAACAAGACGCGGTTGGTGAAGCGGCCGTCGACGACGACCTCGAGCCGTCTGGCGGTGTCGGGTTGTTGGTCGAGGTTCTGCCGCAACTGGTGCAAGCGGGCCGCCCCGCGGCGGGCCAGCGAAGCTTTTCGCGACGCCTCCCGATACTGGCGGCGTTGTTGCGCAGAAGCATTTTTGCGAGGTTTCGGCGGGGTCGGCGCGTGTTGGAAATCGAGCGGGATCAGCCGCGCCGCTTGCCGGTCCGCGCCGCCGGGCACGGCGGCGGAGATCTCCAGGACTCGCTGAGCGCGCATCAGGTTGGTCTGAAACGGCGGCCCCAGCGGATCGCGTCGCCAGGCGACGCCGGGGGTTTTGGTTCCCCTCTTGGGCAGCAGCGAATCATCGAGCGCCACCACCAGCGGCTCCCCGGGCCGCAGTTGGGCCACAACGCCGCGGCGCACGGCGGCGAACAGCGCTTCGCTATCCAGCCGCGACTGCGAGAAGACCCGATAGAGGGCCGACCAGTTCTGGAAGCTCCCCCCGGCGGCGTGCAGCAGCCCGGTGATGGTATGGCGGCCGAGACAGACCAAGCTGCTCAGCATCAAGGTTTGGATCTTGTCTTGGACACGGCGCTGGCCGCTCCCTTGGAGCGCTTCGCCGACCAGGGCTTGGAAGGTGTCGAGGAGCCGCGCTGGGGGGTCTTTTTTTTTAACGCCGAGGGCGGCGGGTGGGGGCGGTTCAACACCAGTTGGGAGCGGTCTTCGACGAGCCATTCCACGGTCTCGCCGCGGGAGAACTGCATCGCCTGAGCGAGGGCGGAGGGGAAGTTGACGTACCACTGCTGGCTGGCTTTGCGGCGGATGAGCTGGACTTTGGTGGGGTACCCCATGGGGCCTCCTTATTCTAGTTATATAACTAGATACAAGAATACACAAAAAATGTTTCCCAACGCAAGTGTTTTTTCGCCCCTGGCCCACTCCAGCTTCGTCTTTGTGGGAATCTATCTAGTCAAACGCCAAACTCGAGGCGTCGAGACTCTTCTCGACGCCCGGGGCGCCATGGTCGTTGCGGGGATTTGCCCTGTCACTAACGTTCCAGGCTCAGTTGGTTGCTGTCGGACAGCCTTGGGTCGAGGTTTGAGCACACCCGCAGACCCGTAGCGCGATCTCGCTTTTGAGACCCGCGGCTTCCCCCCCCTCGGCCACCCAAACTGACCCATCATGGTTCGACGCCAGACATCAGAACCCGGAACGCAAGTGACGGGCCACCAGAGTCGAAGGCCTGTGGTACTGGACCGCTCACTGGCTTTCGCCGCTCCGTTCTGCATATGGGAGGCGCGCTTTTCCGAAAGGCTTGGCGATCGGTCGTCCACGGACGACCGATCGGGGCATGGGGTGGGGTCTAACCGGGCCGCTGCGCGGGCCGGTCCCCTTCTCTACCTACTAACCCCGCCCCTACTCTCGGCTCGTCCTCGGCACTCGTTTCTTAACCTCCATCCACCACCAGTGCACAGCAACTCCGACCCAATGAAATCAATCGTATAAGTGCCTTTGAATCTAACGCCCCGTGGCTCGTGTTGTAGGCTCTAAGTAAAAGATGGGCTTTTATTGCGCAGGTGCGAAGAATTTTAGCGGAAACCCGCTCAAACCCGCTCAAAACACCCATGCAACAGGCCTCGTGGGAATGTGCAGTCACGAGTTCTTGCGAATTGTTGGTGGGGACGTTGGGTCCCTGTAAACCCGCGTTCTCGTATCGCCCCATTTTTTGAGGCAGGACTTTCACCACGGGCTGCCGGCCCTTACTCGATGTCGCCGGTTGGCTCAACCTGGTCGTATCGGGTTGATTGCCCTTTGTCGAGGATCGATCTCAGCTAGGATGAGGCTGTTACCCCTTGTCCCGTGACGTATTCCTACCTTCTCGCCGCCCTAAGCGGATTGCTGCAAGTCCTGATGTTCCCTTCTTTCGGCTACTTCTTACTGGCGCCGCTGTCCCTAGTTCCGCTTCTGATAGCGATTGCTCGTGAGTCCGGGAGCCGCAAGCTGTTTCTGCTGGGCTGGCTCGCCGGGGCGATCTTCTGGGGCGGCGCGTGCTATTGGATCTACGATGTCATGCACCGCTACGCCCACTTGCCGGCGCTCGCGGCCGCCACGATTTTCGTTGGGTTTTTCTTGGTGAAGGGATTGCACCTGGGGCTGTTTTCCGTGCTGGCGGCGCCGCTGCTTAAAACGCGCTGGGCGATCCCGGCGGTGGCAGCGCTTTGGGGGGCGCTCGAAGGGACCCACCAATATCTCGGTTTCACCTGGCTTCATCTCGGGAATGCGGGGATCAGCATGTCGGTCCTGGCGCGTCTGGCGCCCCATACGGGGGTCTACGGCGTTTCATTTGTCTTGGCTTTGATGAACATCGCCTTGGCGTCGGCTCTGTTGCGGAAACCACGTCGTCAGCTTGCCTGGCTCGTGCTGCTGCCGGCGCTTTACCTGCTCCCGGCTTTGCCGGCGCCCGAAACCGGGGACACGGGGGTTCGTCTGATCCAGCCCAATGTCAATCCGGACGACCTAGCCGGTCACGGCTGGTCCCGCCGCCACCTGGCCGAGCATCTCGACAGAATGGAGTTTCTTTCCGCCGAAGCTGCCGCCGCTTCTGAGTCGATCTCTCCCGACCTTGTCATTTGGCCTGAATATCCGCTCTCCGGATACTTTTTCGCGGACTCTTCCTATCGCTCGTTCATGGAGCGTTTGGCGCGCAAGACCGACGCTCATTTGATCTTTAACGCCGTCGACTTCGAGCCATCGGCGCAACGGCGTCCTCTTAACACCGCGGTAACGCTCGACCCAACCGGGGAAATGGTTTCCCGCTACGACAAGATCTTCCTCGTCCCCTTTGGTGAGTTCGTCCCTTGGCCGTTTTCTTACTTCATCGACAAGGTTACCCTCGAGGCCGGCGATTTCGTGCCCGGAACGGAGATAGCGGTGGCCGAAGTAGGGGCCCACCGGGTGGGAACATTCATCTGCTACGAGTCGGTCTTTGCCCGAGGCGTGCGGCGGTTTGTCCACGGCGGCGCCGAAGTACTCGTCAACATCTCAAACGATAGCTGGTATGGCCGCTCGGCCGCCCGCGACCAGCACCTGTTAATAGCCCGTATGCGAGCGGTGGAAAACGCTCGCTGGCTGCTCCGGGCGACCAACGACGGCATTACCGGCATCATCGACCCGGCTGGCCGCCTCGTGGCTAAGCTGCCTTCCTACGAAGAAGGCGTCTTGGCCGGGCGGTTCAACTACTCTTCGCGGATGACTTGGTTTACTCGCTTCGGCGAATGGTTTTGGTGGGGTACCGTGCTGGCCGCCGCGGCTTGCTGGTTCATCGCTCGCCGACTCGCCTGAAGGCGAACAACAGATCGGCGATACGCCAGGGGCGGGCGCTGCGACAACCACACAACGGAATCTCGACACGAACCCGTCAAAGCGTGAATAGAGGCCGGGCCAGCAAGCCTCCAGGCTATAATCAGACGGGAAGATGTGACGAAACAAGAAAGACTGGCCACGCTCCGCGAACAGGTTGAAAAGCGGCAGCGGCAATGGGCGGAGTTCCATCGCTGGGAAGCTCAGCAGCCTCCTGTCGAGCGAGAGCCGGCCCGCATCCTGGCCGACCTAGGGACGATTTGGAGCTGGCTGCCGCCCGAAGTGCGCGCCGAGGACCCCGATCCGGAGAAGCGAGGAGTCCAGGCGATGCACGCCGCTCTATCCCACCTCACGCCCCGGTCATGAACGACCTCGAGGCCTGGGTCGTCGTGGTGTCGTTGGTGTTGTAGTCTCTCTCGATACCTCACATGCTCGTCGGAGGCGATGGGAGTTGATGCTTCTTGATCTCTGGGCATGGACGCGTGATGCCGGTCGGGGGTAGGAGGCTCGTTTGCGGAGACGGATATAATGAGTGTAGTTACCATTTGCTGATGTTGGCTGTCCGTTGCTGCCTTAGGTCGGTGGTTGTTTGTGACGACCGGGTTTTGCCCTTCCTCGAGAGAAAACAACTATGGCGCTCGATGAACTAGAGCGAGAATTCTCTGCCTTGCGGCTTCGCGTCGAAGGCATCCGGGGGTATCTTTGACCTTGCCCCCAAGAGATCCCGACTAGAAAAAATCGAAAAGCAGATCGCCGATCCCGGTTTCTGGAACGACACCGAAAAGAGCCAGACCGTGATGCGGGAGCGCAAGCGTCTGACGGCCGCTGTGGGGGCTGACGGCAAGCTGGCGGAAGGCATCTCCGACCTGGAAGCCCTGATTGAACTTGGGCGCGAAGGGGAGCCGGTCGAACCCGAGCTTCGCGAAGAGCTGACGGCGTTGACCGAAACCGCCCAGCGGATTGAGACGGAGTCGCTTCTTTCCGCCGAAAACGACCACCGCAACGCGATCGTCGTACTTCACTCGGGCGCGGGCGGCACCGAAGCCAAAGATTGGGCCGAAATGCTGCTGCGCATGTATTTGCGTTGGGTCGAGCGGCAGGGGTTCAAGGCGGAAGTCACCGACTCACTGCCTGGGGAGGAAGCCGGCCTTAAGTCGGCGACATTCACGGTGGAGGGGGAGAATGCCTACGGGCTGTTGCGGTCCGAGGTCGGCGTCCACCGGCTGGTGCGGATCTCTCCGTTTGATTCGAATGCGCGCCGACACACCTCGTTTGCCTCTGTATTCGTCTACCCGGAGATCGATGAGGAGATCAAAATCGATATTCGCCCTGACGATCTGCGGGTCGACACCTTTCGCTCCAGCGGAGCCGGTGGGCAGCACGTCAATATGACCGACTCGGCCGTGCGCATCACCCACCTGCCGACGAACATCGTCGTGCAATGTCAGAACGAGCGTTCCCAGCACAAGAACCGCTCCTCGGCGATGAAGATGCTGAAGTCCCGACTTTACGACCACGAGATGAAGAAGAAACAGGCCGAAGCCGACAAGCTTGAGTCATCGAAGGCCGACATTAATTTTGGCAGCCAGATTCGCAACTACGTGTTGGCCCCTTATCGCTTGGTGAAAGATTTGCGGAGCAAACTGGAGAGGGGCGACGTCGATCGCGTCCTCGACGGCGATCTCTACCCCTTCATGCACGCCTTTTTGGTCTACGACAAAACGGGCAAGTCGGCGGGCGACGGAGCGGGCGAGTAAAGTCGATGTGCTAAAGTAAAGGGCCAGTTCAAGACCCGTGTCAGGCTGACTGTCGACCGTTGCTTTTCCCGGATTCTCCCCTTTCCGATCCGGCGCCCGCCTGGTTTTAACTTCGAGCAGCAGCAGCCAGGTCCTGCGTGCAGCCGCTCCCGGGACCGGGTGTAGCGCTGGTAGGGGGATACGAGTCCCGAAGGAGGGTTCCTTTTGGCTAGTCGATCGAATACTAAGTTCCAGAAGCGTCAGAAAGAGTTCGCCCGGGCTGAGAAGCGCCAAGAAAAGGCGGCGCGTAAGGAGCGTCGCAAGGCCGGAAAACAGACCGGGGGAGGAGGCCCTCCGATCGAGGCGATTGATCCGGTTGACCTCGGGCTTCCCGCGGCAGAGGTGCTTGGCGAAAACGCCTAGGCTCGCCCGACGCCATGCGTCAGGCAGGGCCCGCAAGTGAACTGATAATCGGGACAAAGGCCCCCGACGACCTACACTAGCCCGCTTTTCTCACCACGTGGCGAGGCGAAGTGCGTGAGAGGCCCGTCAGTACAAGGCGCGCGACGCTCGGCGCGCGGAGGTGTACTTGAACAGTACGTTGAGCACGGCGAGCAAGCGCAACGCAGTAATGGCGGGCCTATTGCGTGCTTCGACCGGCAGGTGGTGAGAAATGCGGGCTAGCCGCTGTGTATCCTCGGGCGGCTCTTCCGTAATAAGGGCCATGCGGGGGCGATATCGTACGAGCGTTTCGACTCACTCGCCGGCACCGGAGGCGTCGTACAGCAATGCCGTCTCCACGACATAGATCATGCGTACCCGCTGTGGGTCGTGTTTGCGGCGGGCAAAGCCGCCGGCCGAACCGGTGATCAGCAACGCCTTCGAGTCGGCCGACCAGCGATAGTCGAACGCCCTGCCGGAGCCCGGGTCCACTTCCGCCAACGAAACCACTGTTTCGGTACGGTCATTCTCCAAGTTCCACACATGAACGCTATAGAATCCCACGCCCAGCGCGCCGGAGCGGAGAAATACCACGCGTCGGCGGTTGGGCGCAGCAAGCGAGCTGTGTCCGGGACCAACGTAGCTTTCCTTGCCCGTGTCTAGTTCGTAAGCGTGGAGCGTAAACTCGGGGCGTAAGGTCGCGTCCAGGTAGCTCCGCAGATACCTCCCGATCTTCGCCGCGGCCGGCACGGCCCAAGACTTCCAGCGCTCGTAGAGAAGCACTTGTCTCTCACCTCCCCGTAACACAACGGGGCGCCGGACAATCTTGTCGCGGGCGACGTTGAGTTCCTCGACGGCGTTTGTCGCTGGCGTCCATAGGTAAACGTGCTGCTGGTCTGTCCATCCCTTGCCGGTATAGGTGGCGACAATCCACAGGTCATCGCGCTGGTCGTAGTCGCTCCAGAAAATCTTGCCTTGCCAGGGCGCCGCTCCCGCGGGAAATTCCGGAGGTTTCGGTTTGTCCGGCGCATCGCGAGAAAACTCCTCCACGTAGTCGAGCACTTCCTGACTCGATTGAGCGGGCAGAAGCTGGGGGACCTTCTCCTCCACTTCGGACCCCCAACTGCCGGGTCCCAGCACGGCGACGCAAGAGAGGTGAACCGCCAGAGCCGGGAACACGACCGCCATCAGCAGTGCAAGGACCCAGCGCTTGTTGGATGGTTTCGGCATGAGGTTTATGCGGACCGTTTAGCAGGAATCAAGCGCTTCGTTGACACTCCAATTTGAGCGGTGCTAGCGTGGAAGATCGTTTCCCGCTGACATGAAATCCACCTTGGCGGCCGCGGAGCTTCGCAAGACGCCTTTGCACGCGACGCATCGAGCGGCGGGCGCCCGCATGGCCGGTTTTGGGGGCTGGGACATGCCGGTCGAGTACTCCGGTATCATAGCCGAGCACGTGGCCGTGCGGACGGCGGCCGGTCTGTTCGACGTCAGCCACATGGGTGAGATTGAAGTCCGCGGCCCGCAAGCGATCGACCTCGTCGAACACGTCAGCAGCAATTACGCCTCTCGGCTCGACGACGGGCAAGCGCAGTATTCGGCCTTGCTCTTCCCGCATGGGGGTTTCGTCGACGATATCGTGCTTCACCGAATGGCGGGCGATCACTATCTGCTTTGCGTGAACGCCGCCAACCAAGAGAAGGACTACGAATGGATTGTCTCCCAGAATCGCTTTGAAGCCGAGGTGGAGTTGGCGAGCGACAGATATGCCCAACTGGCGATCCAGGGTCCGAAGGCGCAGGCGGCGCTCGCCAAGCTGACCGACACGGATTTGTCGTCGATCGCCTACTACTGCTTCGCTCAAGGCGAGGTGGCCGGAGAGCCGGCCATCATCGCCCGCACCGGCTACACCGGCGAAGATGGATTCGAGATTTACATCGCGCCGGAGGCAAGCGAAGCGACGTGGAAAGGTCTCCTCGAAACCGGAGGGGAATTCGGCATCCTCCCCTGCGGCCTGGGAGCGCGCAACACACTCCGCCTGGAGGCGGCGATGTCGCTCTACGGACATGAGATCAATGAGACGATTACCCCCTACGAAGCAAGGTTGGGGTGGATCGTAAAGCTCGAAAAGGGCGAGTTCGTCGGCCGCGAAGCGCTGATCGAACAGAAGCGGGAAGGCCCGACTCGGCGGCTGGCGGGTTTTGAAATGCGGGGCCGCGGCATCGCCCGCGATGGCTACCGGGTGCTTGTGGACGGCGCGGACGCCGGCTGGGTCACGAGCGGATCTCCGGCTCCCTTTTTGCGAACAAACATCGGTATGGCCATGCTGCCGGCGGCGGAGGCGAGGTTGGGCCGAGGGGTCGAAATCGAGATCCGGGAGCGCTGCGTCGAGGCCGAGGTCGTGCCGACTCCTTTTTATTCACGGGAGAGCTGAATCCCTACGATGTATCCCGATCAATATCGCTACACCAAGGAACACGAATGGGTGCACCTGGATGGTGACGAAGCGACTGTCGGAATTACCCACCATGCCCAGCAGCAACTGGGGGACGTCGTCTACGTGGAGCTTCCCCAAGTCGGCGCCGCGATTCACGCCACCCAGTCGTTCGGCACGGTGGAATCCGTCAAGGCGGTCTCGGACCTCTATGCGCCGATGAGCGGTCAGGTGACCGAAGTGAACGAGTCTCTGGCGGACGCCCCCGAAGTACTCAACAAAAATCCCCATACCAAGGGTTGGCTGATCCGCGCGCGGATTTCCGACAAACACGAGATCGACAAGCTGATGACGGCGGAAGACTATCAGGCTTACGTCGCGGCCGAAGTGGAGTCCTGACATCGTGCGCTACCTTCCGAAGTCTCCCCGCGAGCGCCGTGAAATGTTGGCCACGATGGGCCTCGGTTCGTTGGAAGATCTCTACGCTCACCTGCCCGAAGCCGTCAAGCTGAACCGGCCGCTCAGGATTCCCCCCGGCCAGTCGGAATACGAAATCATCGACTACTTCCGTCGCCGCTCGGAGGAAAGCGGCAACGGCTACGCCAGCTTTCTGGGGGCGGGAGTTTATCGTCACTATCGGCCCGTGGTCATCGACCCGATTGTTACGCGAGGCGAGTTCCTAACGGCCTACACGCCCTACCAAGCGGAGATTTCCCAGGGCGTGCTGACGTCGATTTTCGAGTTCCAGACGATGACCTGTCAGCTCACCGGTATGGAAGTGGCTAACGCTTCGATGTACGACGGCTCCACCGCGGTTCCCGAGGCGGCCATGATGGCCGTGCGAATCACCAAGCGCGACAAGGTGCTCGTCGCTCGCTCTCTTCATCCTGAATACCGTCAGGTGCTGGAAACCTACCGCCGTCACCAAGGAATTCCAGCCGAGTCCGTCGCCTACGACGGTGAATCCGGGCAGTTGGATCTGGAGGATCTCGAGACCAAGCTCAGCGACGAGGTAGCCGCCGTAATCGTCCAGTCGCCAAACTTTTTCGGGACCGTCGAGCAGACACGCGAGGCCGCGCGGCTGGCCCACCGCCGCGGGGCTTTGTTGGTGGTGATCTTCACGGAAGCCGTTGCGTTGGGTCTGCTGAGACCCAGCAGCGAAGCTGATATCGTCGCCGGAGAGCTACAGTCGTTCGCGCACCCGCCGAGCTACGGCGGGCCCTTCGTCGGCGTATTGGCGACGAAGCAGAAATACATCCGCCAAATGCCGGGCCGACTAGTGGGCGAAACAGTGGACAGCGAGGGTAACCGGGCTTTCTGTTTGACCCTGGCGACGCGGGAGCAACACATCCGCCGCGCAAAGGCCACCTCGAACATTTGCACGAACCAGGCCTTGATTGCGTTGATGGCCACAGTCTACATGACAGTCTTCGGCAAACAAGGTCTGCGGGAGCTGGCCGAACAAAATCTGGCCAAAGCTCACTATTTGGCGAAGCAGCTTGAAAAGCGCGGCGCCTCGTTAGCCTTCAGCGGACCGTTCTTTAACGAATTTGTCGTGCGGCCCGCGAACGCCGCTCCGGACGAAATCAATCGCCGGGCCCTCGAAAGTAAGATCGTCGGCGGCCTCGAGCTGGGCCGCTACTACCCCGAGCTGGATGATTGCCTGCTCGTTTGCGCGACGGAGATGAACCGGCGGGAAGAAATGGAGATGTTCGCGGAGAAGTTTGCGGCGTAGTTGGCGGAGGGTTCCCTTTCCCGCAATACCCTGAACCGCTGGAACCGGCCGACATGAAAAAAGTTCGCAGCCACCCGAGTCAGAACGAGCCGTTGATCTTCGAACGCTCGTCGCCGGGCAAGAAAGGTTACCAACTGCCCCCTCTTGATGTCCCTGTCGCCGATCCGAACGCGCTGTTGGGTGCAGCCAATGTGCGCTCCGAGATTCCCGGTTTTCCCGAAGTCAGCGAAGTCGAGGTGATTCGTCATTTCACGCGGCTTTCGACTTGGAACTATGGCATCGACCTGGGCCTTTATCCGCTTGGGTCGTGCACGATGAAGTACAATCCCCGGCTGAACGAATACGTGGCCCGGATCGAGGGTCTGGCTGCGGCCCACCCCTATCAGCCGGAGAGCCTTTCACAGGGCGTGATGCGGATCCAGGCCCGGCTGGAAGAGTTTCTGGGTGAAATCACCGGCATGGACGCTGTGACGCTGCAGCCGGCCGCGGGAGCGCACGGGGAGCTAACCGGTCTTTTGCTGATTCGTGCCCTTCTCGACGACCGAGGTGATGGGCGCAAGAACGTCCTCATCCCCGATTCGGCTCACGGCACGAACCCCGCCAGCGCGGCCATCGCCGGCTACCAAGCTCAGGAAATCAAGTCCAACCATCGCGGAATGGTCGACATCAACGATCTTGACCGCCACTTGGATGAATCGGTAGCCGCACTCATGTTGACCAATCCCAACACGCTCGGCATCTTCGAGGAAGAGATCACCAAGGTCGCCGACTTGGTGCACAGCCGTGGGGCCCTGCTCTATATGGACGGCGCCAACATGAATGCTCTCACCGGCATCGCGCGGCCCGGCGATTTCGGCGTCGACGTGATGCACCTGAACCTGCACAAGACCTTTTCGACGCCCCACGGCGGTGGGGGACCCGGTGCCGGGCCCGTCGCGGTGAAGGCCCAACTCGAACCCTACCTGCCCATTCCTTGCCTCACAAAACGAGGCGACCGGCTGACCCACGATTACGATCGTCCCAAAACGATCGGGCGCGTCCGAGCTTACTACGGCAACTTCGGAGTGTGCGTGCGCGCGCTGGCGTATATCCTGGCCCACGGCGGCGACGGGCTGCGAAAGGCCACGCTCGACGCTTTGCTCAACGCCAATTACATCCGACATCGTCTGGAGGACCACTACGAGCTCCCCTATAAAGAGCCGTCCATGCACGAATGCGTTTTTAGCGACGATCGACAGGCGGCACGAGGCGTCGGGACGGGAGACATCGCCAAGCGTTTGATTGATTATGGGTTTCATCCCTACACCGTCAGTTTCCCGTTGATCCTTCATGGGGCGCTTATGATCGAACCGACCGAGACGGAAGCCAAGGAAGAACTGGACCTGTTTGTCGACGCCATGCGGTCCATCGCCGCCGAGATCGAGCATGACCCGGAGTTGGTAAAAAACGCTCCCCACACGACGAGGACCAAACGCGTGGATGAGACCTTGGCGGCCCGGCACCCGGTTGTTCGCTGGCTCGCCCCCGAGCCCGAAGCCCAGGCCGCCGACTGAGGGAACTCCATGCGCCGTGATCTGCTGCTGCTGATCATCGCAGTGGTGTTGCTGCGCCTTCCCTTCCTTAACCAAGCCGTCCAGGGAGATGACGTTTACTACCTGCTCATCGCCCGCAACGCTCAGGTCGACCCGCTCCACCCCATGCAGATGGGATTTCGCTTACAGGGAGAGCTGGTTTGGGCGGCGGGACACACTCGCCCGCCGCTCAACGCCTACGTGCTGGCCGGGCTGTTGGCGCTCTTCGGAGAGGTAAGCGAATTCTACTTTCACCTCTTTTACATCGCTTTTTCGCTGGCAGCGGCGATTGCGATGTACTTCCTGGCGCGTCGATTCACAACCCGTCCTTTCCTGGCGTCTCTGTTGTTGCTCTCGGTTCCCTCCTTCGTCGTCAACGGCAACAAGCTGGAAGCCGACCTGCCCTTGCTGGCCTTCTGGTTGGCAGGCTTCGCCTTGTTCGTTTACGGGAAATCCCTCCCGGCAGCGGTCATGCTGGCGGCGGCAGGTCTTTGCGCTTACCAGACGATGCTTGCGGTTCCGATCCTCGCCTACTATGCCTGGATCGCGGACCGCCGCAATCTCGGGCGGTGGCTGGCCGTGGCCGCGGCCCCGCTGGCACTCGGTGCATGGCAACTGTTCGAATTCGCGGCTTCCGGAACCGCTCCGGCGGCCGTGCTGGCGGGGTACTTTGAGACGTACGATCTTCTGGCTCTATCGAGAAAACTCTCCAGTTCGTTGGCACTCGCAGGCCATTTGGGTTGGATTGTCTCTCCGCTGCTGATTCTGGCCGCATGCCGGAGGGGCGCCCGGCCCGGCCTGTTCGTTGGCGCCGCCTATGGAGTAGCAGCGTTAGTGGTGTTTTTGCTGGCCGGTTATACGTTGGGTCAGCGTTTCTTTCTCCTACTCGCGCTGGGGACCGGACTACTCCTCCTGCTGGACGTTTCGCGGACTTGGTGGAAGAGCGCTGCGACGGACGAGCGGTTTCTCTCGGCCTGGATCGTCCTTTACTTTGCCGGGTCCCTTGCGGTTTTCTACGCCGGTTCGGCGAGGTATCTGCTCCCTCTGGCCGCGCCGGTTATATTGCTGACCATTCGGCGAATCGAATCGAGGACGCTTCTCCACACGTTGACGGCGGTCCACCTTGCGGTCGGCCTGGCGCTAGCGGCCGGGGAGAACCACTACGACGGGCAATATCGCGAGTTCGCGCGGCGCCTGGCCCCCATGGTCGAATCGACGCGGCTGTGGAGCAACGCCGAGTGGGGCCTGCGCTATTACCTTGAGGAGCTAGGCGGCGAGCCGTTACTGCGCGACCAGACGTTGCGCGCAGGGGATGTAGTCGTGACCAGCGAGTTGGCGGGGGCGGTTCCCTTTCAAGTCACGGATCCCAAAGGAGAACTTCTCCATGCCGGGATCGGGGCGGGGCCTCTCGCTTTGCGAACGATCGGCCTCGAATCGCGCTCCGGCTATTCCTCGAGCGAGTACGGCATCCTTCCCTTCGACTGGGGCGCGGGAAACATTGACCGCGTGACGGCCTACAAGATCGGCCTCGGCGAGCCGACAACCGGCTACCTGCGGCTGGACTCCCCCGACGCCGAAGCCCACTTGCTCGGCGGCTTTCACCGGCTCGAAGAGGGCAAGTGGCGGTGGATGGGCAAACACGGATCGGCCTCCCTTCTTGTGCCCGAGGATGCACGTGAGTTTGAACTGGTTTTTCACATTCCCGAAGCCGCGCCGGCACGACGTGTAGCCGTAGAGCTCGACGGCCAGAGTCTGGCCGAGAAGACGTATTCGGAAACGGGAAGCTACATCCTCGCCGGGCCCGTCGACCTGCCGGCGGGCCGGTCCGTACGCGTCACGATTTCAGTGGACAAAACCTTCCAGCCGCCAGGCGACAACCGTGATTTGGGAATCGTCGTGGTTTCCCTCGGTTTCAAGTAGCGGCGGCCACCAGAGCTACGGGGCTTGGCCCTGGGACGGCAAGCCGAAACGGCGCGGCTTCGAAAGACCTTCCTTTTCCCTACCCCTTGCAGTAACCTGTATACGATGAAGCCGATCAAGCCGCTGCTGTTGTTCATGGCATGCAGCGCGGCCGGCGCCGCCTCTTCCCCTCCCGACTTCCAACGCGACGTCCTTCCGATCTTGAGCCGGCGCTGTCTGCCATGCCACGGCGAGGCTGTGCGCATGGGCAACCTCGATCTGCGGTCTCCGGCGTCCATGCTCCGAGGCGGCAACAAGGGGCTTGCGCTCGTCAAGGGATCGGCTCGGCAGAGCCTGCTTTATCAGCGGATCGTCGACCAGTCGATGCCCATGGGCGAGGAGAAGCTGACGGAAGAGGAAATCGGTGTTATTGGGGCGTGGATCAACAGCGGCGCGAGCACGGAAGCATCCGGGACCCGGGAAGCCTCAAGAAAACAGCCAGTGACCCGGCATTGGTCCTTTGTTCCACCCCAGCGCCCTCCAGTTCCCCAAGTCAGTGACCACGAATGGGTCCGTTCTCCCGTCGATGCCTTCATCTTGCGTGAGCTCGGGAAGCAGGGCATCCGGCCCTCCCCGCCCGCGGACCGGCGCACGCTACTGCGCCGCGTCTACCTTGATTTGATCGGCTTGCCGCCGACGCCGGAAGAAGTTGAGGATTTTCTTCAGGACCAATCGGCCAATGCATACGGTCGCGTCGTGGAGGATCTCTTGTCGCGTCGCCAGTATGGGGAACGATGGGCGAGACACTGGCTCGACGTCGTCCGCTACGCGGAAACGAATGGGTACGAGCGAGACGGGACGAAACCGCACGCCTGGCGCTACCGCGACTACGTCATCGACGCGCTCAACAACGACAAGCCTTTCGACCGCTTTCTGACCGAGCATCTTGCCGGTGACGAGATAGAAGACTCCAATGCAGAGTCCCAGATCGCCACGACGTTCTTGCGTTTGGGCACCTGGGACGACGAGCCCGCCGATCCGGACGTCGATCGCTATGACCAGCTCGATGACGTGTTGGGGGTGACCGCGACAGCGTTCCTCGGACTCACCATTCGCTGCGCGCGCTGCCACGACCACAAGTTCGAGCCCTACCCGCAAGAGGACTATTACCGCCTGTTGGCCGTCTTTGAACCATTGAAGCGACCGCAAGACGAGCGCACGGAACTGGATGTTCTCGTCGGCACCAAAGAGGAATTGGCGGTCTACCGAGAGGCCATGGAAAAAGCGGATGCCGAGGTCGCCCTCGTCCAAGAGCCGCTCGAAGACCAGAAGAAGGCGATTCTCAAGCGCGTTCTGGAAGAGAACCGAGGACTGCCCGCGGAATTGAGTTGGTCGGGACAGGTGGAGACGGTGCTCGCGGCTCTTGCCGACCCGAAGAAGCGATCCGACAAGCAGAAGGAGTTGGTCGAGAATTTCCGCGACCTGTTGGACGAAGCTATTTGTGAAGAAGCCTCCGGAGAGGAGAGTGCTCAGCTTTTGGAGTATCAGCTACAAATCGCCGAGATCAATGCGTCCCGGCCCAAGGCACCGCCCCGCGCGTACATCTGGCGTGAGGATCCCGCCGAAACTTCCCCGACCCGTGTCTTCGCAAGAGGGGACATCCGCCGGCCGGGCAAGGAAGTAGAGCCGGGCGTGCCTTCGGTACTCGGCGCGGGCCGGCTGGAGAGGACCCCGGCCCTCAAAAAATCGACGGGCCGCCGACTCGCGCTGGCACGTTGGATGACGCGGTCTGACAATCCGCTCGTCGCGCGGGTTATCGTCAACCGGATTTGGCAGGGCCATTTCGGAGAGGGTCTCGTGGGGAGCGAAAACGATTTCGGCTTGATGGGGCAGCGCCCGACACATCCCCAGTTGCTCGATTATCTGGCCACGGAGTTAATGCAGTCCGGCTGGAGTCTGAAGCATATTCACCGGTTGATCGTCACATCCAGCACGTTTCAGCTGTCCTCTGCCTGGGACCCGCGGTCAGCGAGAATCGATCCCGATCAGCGCTTGCTTTGGCGTTGGAAGCCGCGCCGCTTGGAGGCGGAGGCAGTTCGTGATTCCATTTTGGCGCTAAGCGGACGGCTCAACCTCGAAATGCACGGTCCCAGCGTCTACCCGACGCTGACCCCGGCCGTTCTGGCGGGACAATCCCGCCCCGGAGAAGGCTGGGGAGAATCCACGGAGCAACAGGCCTCTCGACGAAGCGTCTACGTGTTTTCGAAACGGAGTCTGGCCGTACCGGAGCTTGAGGCCCTTGACGCTCCCGATACATCGTCGAGTTGCGAGCAGCGACGGGTTTCGACTACGGGTCCGCAGGCTTTGATTTTCTTGAACGGCGACTTCATCCATCAGCAAGCCGGTTACTTCGCTGATCGACTTCTGCGAGAAGCGGGTGAGGATCCGAAACAGCGAGTCACGCAGGCCTTCGAACTGACCCTGGGCCGGCCACCGCGGTCGAGTGAGCTCAAAGTGGCGCTCAAGTTTCTCCGTGCTCACGAGCGACAGATCCGGGCCGACCTGCGGGCAGCCGAAGAAAAAGCAGGCGACAGCGGCCGCCACGCGCTGGAAGGCTTCCTGCTGACCCTGCTTAACACGAATGAGTTTTTCTATTTAAACTGAGCAAGGCGCCCCCTGATGGGAGAAGCCATGAAAGGCTCTCCACACCGACTGGCCCTGGCAGCCCGTGGTAGAAGTGAAGGTCGCGAAAAATCGGGGACTGTCACAAGCGGCGTCCTGGAAAGCAAGTAGAATCGCACTGACCTACCTGTTGGCCTCGGATGGTTTCTTTGGGGAAGCCCCCCGGGGCCTGCAATTGACTGGTTCAACCAGTATTTGAAAGAATGACACGGTCGCTCATTCGTGGTGTTCGCAAAATGTAGCGACCGCCCATAGCGTTCGGAAGCTGGCCATGCTGAAAGAGAGGGCTACATATCCATGAGTAAGTTTCGTGATGTCAGCGGCAAAGTCGCTTTCGTTACCGGCGCGGCACGAGGTCTCGGTAAGGGCATTGCGGAGACTTTGGCGCGGGAAGGTGTTCACGTCGTGATGGCCGACAAGAGGCCGTTGGTGGAGGAATCCTTTCAAGAGATCAAAAAGGCGTCTCCAGACAACCAGGGACATGCCCTGGTGCTGGACGTGTCCGACGAACAAGCGTTCCAAGCAGCCATCGAAGGGGCGGTCAAGAAGCTTGGCAAGCTTGACATCATGGTCAACAACGCCGGCATGCACATGGATACCGGTAACGTCTGGGAGACCGACACGGCGAAGCTGGACCGCATCATGGCGGTCAACTTCAAGGGGACGTTCTTTGGCTGTAAGTACGCCAGCCGGCAGATGGTACAGCAGAAAAGCGGCAGCATCACCAACATCGGCTCGTTTTTCGGCAAGGTCGGCCACGCCGGCTCGGCCTCTTACGGCGCTTCCAAAGGAGCGTTACACACCATGACGCAGGCGCTGGCGATGGAGGTTGCCCCCTACCAGATCAACGTCAATGCTTTGTGCCCGGGATTGGCGGCCACCGAGATGCACTGGTCCTTCGTCGAAGCGGACGCCGAGGCCAGGGGGATCACAGTCGAAGAGATGAAGCAGATCGAACTCAAGGAGATTCCGCTTGGGCGCTACGGTTACGGGCACGACATGGCGGGCGCGATCATGTGGCTGGCCTCCGAATCGGGTTCCTACGTGACCGGGCAATTGATCAACGTCAACGGCGGTCTGGACTTCACCTAGGCGCGCCGTGGCTGCGTCTGTGGCTCTTAGTAGCCCGTGGTGAAAGTCGTGCATGAGCGAAAAATGGGGAGTGCCACCAATTCGCCCGCCGCCATAGCCCTGAAAAAAACACTTGGCCTGAAGCGAATTGGCTGGCTGTACCCGATTTTCGCGACCTTCACTTCTACCACGGGCTGCTAAGCGTACCTTCGCTTAGCCTGTAGGGCGTAGGTGGCTGACAAAAGAGAGGACTTCAGATAAATGACTTTTGGAACCATGGCGACGGATTGCGAGATCCGCATCGACTTCGACAAGCTGCGCCGGGACCGGCTGAACAGGGCCAACGAACAACTCAAGAAGGACAGCCTGGGCGCGCTGCTGTGTTTCGATCCCGACTCGATCCGTTACATCACCAGCACCAGGCTGAATGACTGGACCAACAACAAGCTGGTGCGCAGCTGCCTGCTTGCCGCCGACCAGCCCCCGATCCTGTTTGAGGTCGGCAGCGCTATTGCAACCAAGAAGAGACTGTCCCCCTGGGTGCGCGGACGCATCTACCCCTTCATCGGAGGCATGCGAGGGACCTTTCCCACCGACGTTTGTTACGCAAACGCCCAAAAGTTTGCCGGCGTCGTGGCGAATCACCTGCGGGAGATGGGCGTTGCCAATGAGCCTCTGGGAGTGGATATCAGCGAGATCCCTTTCTTGCGGGCGTTGGAAGCAGAGGGCGTTCGGGTGGTGGATGGCCAGCAGACTATACTGCGGGCCGAAGCGATCAAGACAGCGGAAGAGATACAGCTCATCGAGACATCGATTTCCATTGTGGAAGCGGCCTTCTGGCAAGTGGTCAGCCGGGTGCGCCCAGGCATGCGAGAGAACGAAATCAACGGGATGATGCGAGAAGTGATGTACGGGCTGGGCGCCGAGGAGATCCAGAACATCAATGTCATCTCGGGCAACCGTTCGTTTCCTCATCCACACGACGCCTCGGACCGCATGCTGCGCATGGGCGACATGCTGTTCATCGACGTCGTGAGCGTGTTCAACGGCTACAAGACTTGCTACTACCAGACGTTCGTCATCGGCAAGCCCACGCAGAAACAGTTGGATGTCTACCAGCAGTGTTATGACTGGCTGTTCAATGCCATCGCATTGATTCGGCCAGGCGTCAGTACGTCCGAAGTGGCCGCGGTTTGGCCGAAGGCGCAAGAGCTGGGTCTTTCGAGTGAAGAGGAAGCCTTCGCGTTGCAGTTGGGCCACGGCATCGGCATCACCCACTGGGCCAAGCCCGTCATCAGCCGCATGTTTTCGTTTGATCACCCCGAGGAGATCCAAGAGAACATGGTCTTCGCGCTGGAGACCTACGCGGGTTCGGGCAATGATGGCGCGCGCATCGAGGAGATGGTGGCTGTTACCAGCGACGGCTATCGCATGTTGAGCAAGTTCCCCTCGGCGAAGCTGATTTCTTGTCCCTGTGTGGGATCCATCTTGCCATGAGCCGGCGGGGTCCGCTTTTCTCACGAGCGTTCGGACGAGGGGCGTTGAACGAACTTTATTTGTAGGGACGGACCGCCGTGTCCGCCCATTCTTTACCTATGTCCCGGTCTGCTCAGTGAAATTCACACTCCGTCCCATTCGATCAGCCAACCCAACCCGCGAGAACCCTCTCTGGGCAGCCGCAACTGCCTACCCCTACGGTTTTGTCGTGAGAAATGCGGGCGAGTTCCAGGTGCGTGAAATATCCTAATGCGTTTATCAAAGTGATGGATCAATATGATTTAAACTGGGGTAGCCTTCCTGATGGGAGAAGCGATGAAAGGCTTTCCTCTAGCCGGCCGTAAGTTGACCCCGTGCGGTCGGACGCGCCGTGAGTTCTTGTGGGAAACCGGCGGCGGATTCGCCGGCACGGCGCTGACCTACCTGTTGGCCGGAGATGGTTTCTTTGCTGAAGCCGCCCTGGCCTCCGAAGCCGTACCCTCGCCCTTGGCCTCCAGGAAACCGCATTTCGCCGCCAAGGCGAAGTCCTGCATCTTTCTGTTCATGTACGGCGGTCCCAGCCAGGTAGACACCTGGGATCCGAAGCCGGAGCTCAATAAGTATCACGGCAAGCCGATGCCAAATCTCGATGACGACCCTGTGCTCAAGGGGAGGAAGCCGGGTACCCTGCTTGGCTCGAACCGGAAGTTTCGGAAATTTGGTCAATCGGGCATCGAAGTGTCCGACCTCTACCCACAACTGGCCCAGCAAATAGACCATAGGGGGTATCCACTTGCTTGGACCAGCCACAAGATGTAGTATGCGGGGATGGCCGAGGAGTCCGGACCGCATCCTATTGGCGGCGTTGACTATCCCAGAACCCTGCCGGAGTTCGACGATTGGTTCTGCTCGGAAGCGGCGTGTCTGGCGTATCTGCGGCGGGTTCGGTGGCGGCAGAGCTTCCGATGCCCGCAATGTGTCGGCAGCGAGGCCTGGCTGACGAACACGGGCCATGAAGTGTAGAAAGTGTCGGCGCCGAACCTCCCTGACGGCGGGGACGATTTTTGAACGGACGCAAAAGCCCCTGCGAGTGTGGTTTCAGGCCATGTGGTACCTGACCAGCCAGAAATCCGGAGGGAGTGCGTTGGGGCTTCAACAGGTGCTCGGCCTGGGCAGCTACCAGACAGCTTGGAGTTGGCTCCACAAGCTGCGGCGTGCCATGGTCCGGCCCGGCCGGGATCGGCTTAACGGCTGTGTGGAGGTGGATGAAACCTACCGGTGGAGAGGAAGAATCGAAGATAAGGCGATCGTTGTCGTGAATCGGCCGCATCCGGTTGCGACGGGTGCCCGACGCCTCAGAGTCTGGCATTGAAGAATCGGTCCGCCCTGGGGCGGTGGTTCACACGGATGGATGGAAAGGCTACAACAACATCGCCAAGAAGGGCTACACTCGGTCACCATTCTCAGCCCAAGCGACGACCCGGCGCACAAACTGATGCCCCGTGTGCACCGTGGCTTCGCTTCTAAAGCGGTGGCTGCTGGGGACACATCAAGGAGCGGTGAGCGAAGCATTTGGACTACTACCTCGATGAATTCACATTCCGTCAATCACGGGCGCGACTGGTTCTACCGCCTGCTTCGTACAAGTCGTGTCCGACCTCTAGGTCCGACCACAACTGGCCCAGCAAATAGACCATATTGCCGTGATCCGCGGCACCTACGCCGACAGTTTCGCGCACGGGTCGGGCCTGCTGCAGATGAATACGGGTTTTCTGCGGCAAGGCCACCCCAGCGTAGGATCGTGGGTCACCTACGGGTTGGGAACCGAGAATCAAGACCTGCCCGCGTTCGTGGTCATGGTGGACCACCGCGGCGGACCCATCTCCGGCCCGCCGAATTGGTCTTCCGGGTTCATGCCGGCGACCTATCAGGGCACCCCGTTCCGTGCCACCGGGGACCCGATTCTCTACCTTGACCGGCACGCAGGCGTGACGCCGGCTCAGCAGCGGCAACAGCTCGATTTGCTGGCGCGGCTGCACCAGCTCAAGGGCGCCGCGGGGCCGGAAAACTCGGAGCTGACGGCGCGCATCGCCAGCTATGAACTGGCGTTTCGGATGCAGACCGCCGCGCCGGAGGCCGTGGATCTTTCCAGCGAGTCGCGCGCGACCCAGCGGCTCTACGGCCTGGAGGATCCCGTCACGGAGAAGTTCGGACGCAAATGCCTGATCGCTCGCCGGCTGGTCGAGCGCGGCGTCCGCTTCGTGCAACTTTACTCCGGCGGCGGGCACGGCGACGATAACTGGGACGCGCACAGTAACGTAGACGAGAACCACGAACTCCACGCTGGGGAAACCGACCGGCCTATCGCGGCGCTGCTGGCGGATTTGGAGCGCCAAGGTTTGATCGAGGAGACGCTGGTCGTTTGGGCCGGCGAGTTTGGCCGTACTCCGACCAGCCAAAATAACGTCGGCAGGGACCACAGCCCGCGCGGATTTTCAACTTGGGTGGCCGGAGGCGGCATCAAGGGCGGCCAGACTATCGGCGCCACGGATGATTTCGGTTACGCCGCCGTGGAGAACAAAGTCCACGTCCATGACCTGCACGCGACCATCCTGCACCTCATGGGCATGGACCATACCCTGCTGACCTACTTCCACGCGGGCCGCGACATGCGGCTCACCGACGTCCATGGCCGCGTCGTTCCCGAACTGCTGGCCTAGCAGCCCGTGGCAAAAGTCGTGCAGGAGGGAAAAATGGGGAGGAAAAAATGGGGACTGCCACCAATTCGCTCCCCGTCATGACCCAAGAAACAAAGCACTTAGCCTGAAGCGAATTGGCTGGCTGTACCCGATTTTTCTCACTTCTACCACGGGCCGCTAGCTACTTTCCGGCGCAAAATACGCGTAGCGCTCGGGGCGGGGACTGTCACCAATTTCGCGCCTTCAAAGAATCAACAACTTACGGGCGCATTCGGACGCGAAATTGGCTGACTGTACCCAGCCACCACGCAGTTTCTCCTTTTTGCGCCGGAAAGTAGCTAGAATAGGCCGCATACGGATACGCGTTCGAGTTCCTGGGGTTCTTCAAACGACCGTCCGTCCCTGAGCAGGCCCGGACCGGCAGGATTGCCGGTCCCTACTGGTCTCGCCACGAATGGCGACACGGCAGGCAGGAATGCGTGCGCCACGGACCGTCCGCCGCCCCTCAACCCCGGCGGTCGAAACCACGCTCCAGCCCAGCGTTTGCGTTCGCCGCGGCATGTATGTGAAAGTGTTTGCCTTGCGCCGTTGTCAAGACGTCGCATCTCAACAACAGCTCGCCACTGGGGAGGGGTTCCATTGCCTGAAAAAGAATTCGCCGGTAAAACGGTACTGATCACGGGAGGGTCGCGCGGCATTGGTCGCGGTACCGCCATCAAACTTGCTCAACATGGCGCCGACGTCGCCATCAACTATCTGAGCCGCGACGAAGACGCTCAAGAAGCCAAGCGGCTGGTGGAACAGGAGGGCGTTCGATGCGCGCTGGTCAAAGCCGACATCTCGAAACCCTCCGATGTCGAAGCCATGGTCGCCGAGACCCGCCGGGCGCTGGGGCCGATCTCGATGCTCGTCGCCAACGCCGGAATCAGCATCCTGGAGTCGCACGAAGAGATCTCCTGGGAGACCTGGCGAAAGACGATGTCGATCAATCTGGACGGCGCCTTTCTAACGGTCATGGCGGTAAAGGACGAGATGTTGGCCAACCAATACGGCCGAATCGTATGTATCTCCTCACTCGCCGCCTGGCGTCCGCGCCCGATGCAGATCCACTATGCGTCCAGCAAGGCCGCCCTGCATGCGATGGTCAAGTGCTGCGCCGACGCCTTCGCTCCCGACGTGCGCGTGAACTGTATTGCGCCCGGTCTGATCAGAACGGAAATGGGAGCCCTGCTCGGTCCCGAGAAGACGCAACAGCTTATCGCAGCCACGCCCCTCGCCAGGCTGGGCGAGCCCCAAGATATCGCCAACGTCGTCTACTTCTTGCTGTCGGATCTTTCCGCTTTCATGACCGGTCACACGCTGACGGTGAGCGGCGGACGCGCCATGATGCCGTAACGGCGTTCGCGCACCAATTGATCGCGATCTCGACTGGAGTCGCAGCGACTGTTTGCCCTGACTTCCCATCCACTCGATGCTACCCTTGAACGCCTGAGCGCATGTCCACTTTCTACGGCTTGAAGCTGATCGATCTTGTTGCCATCGTCGGCTATTTTGCCGTCGTGATGGTGGTTGGCTTCTGGGCCTCGCGTCGCGTCAAAGACGAAGACGATTTTTTCCTCGGGGGCCGAAGTTTCGGCAAGGGCCTGCTGGTGATGCACTGGCTGTGCACGGGTACGCACAGCGAGCAGGCCGTCCAAGTCAGCGGGGCCACGGCACGCGTCGGTTTGGGGGGCATCTGGTACCAGTGGATGTACCTGTTCTCGACGCCTTTCTATTGGATGATTGCTCCCATCATCCGCCGGCTCCGAGTGACGACCACGGGCGATTTCTTCCGCATTCGCTACGGACGGTCGCTGGAAGTGCTTTATTCCTTCGTGGCCCTTGGCTATCTCATCCTTTCCATCGCCATGCTGTTGCGCGGAGCGGGGGCGGCCGTTTCAGGAGCGACGGGGGGAGCCATCCCCACCGAGGAGTCCGTGGTGTTACTGTCCATTCTTTTCTCCACCTACGTCATGGCCGGCGGGTTGATGGCGGCCGCCTATACGGATGTCCTGCAGGGCGTCATGATTATCGTCCTCTCGTTCATGCTGGTGCCGGCGGGGCTGAGCGTCATCGGGGGGATGAGCCAGCTGCACGCCGGTCTCGATCCGGCCATGCTTTCTATCGTTGCTCCCGAGGGGTCCCGCGAGGGGGGCCTCGGATTTGTCATTGCCTTATCTCTGCTCGGCCTGGTGGGCGTTGTCGTCCAGCCCCACGTTATGACGGCGACCGGCTCGGGCAAGACGGAACTCGAAGCGAGGGTTGGGTTCTGCTACGGGAACTTCGTCAAGCGGCTGCTGACGATCGCTTGGGCCTTTACGGGTTTGATTGCCGTCGTGATCTTCCCCGAAGTGCTTCAGGGCGTTGCGGCGGGTAGTCCGGAAGCCGTGCACGCCAGCGAGACGCTCTTCGGCCGTTCCATTCAGCTTTTGTTGGGCGACGGCTGGCGCGGGCTGATGATCGCCTGCCTGCTGGCCGGCATCACCAGCGCGGAAACGTTCATGGTGACGGGCTCGGCGATCTTCACGCACAACTTTTACCGCCACTTCGTTCGGCGGAGGACAGCCCGGCACTACCTCTGGGTGGCGCGGATTGCCTCAGCAGGACTACACGCCGCAGGTCTGATCATCGCCTTCGGCGCCGAAAGCCTGACCCAAATCCTGGTCTGGTCGATCCAACTCGTCGGACTGCTGGGCGGCGCCTTTTGGCTCGGCGTCACCTGGCGGCGGGCCAATACCGCCGGTGTTTGGGCTGGCTTCGGCGGTGCGCTGGCCGTCTGGCTGGCATCGAAACTTCCCTCCCAAAGCTTCGCCGCGCTCCCTTCGCTGGAGAACCTGCTTTCGTCGTTTCAACAAACCGGCCAGGCTTTTCAGATTCTGGCCATGCTGGGGGCGGCGTTCGGCTTGCTGATTGCCGTCAGCCTCCTCACGCGTCCGCTCCCGGCCGAGCAACTGAATTCTTTCTTCGCCCGCTTGCACACCCCCGTCGGTCGCGAGTCGGACGTGCGATTGACTGGGCCGGCGGGGACCACGAAAGCTGAGGCCGACCGCGGGGTGCGATCGGGCGCCTCTGGGGAGCCAGCGGCCGCCGCGGAGGGCGCCGCCGCCCAGTTCGACTACCGGAAAGCTTCCGCCTTCGCCTATCGCGGCCTGCAGCGCATCGGAGTTGAGATCCCACGCCTGGGCCGCATCGACTGGGGCGGTTTCCTCCTAGCCTGGGGTTTAGTAGGCGCGTTGATCGTGCTGCTGATGTGGCTGGCCCGGCTGGGCGCATAGGCGGCGAACCGCCACCCGCGACGCGCGGTATTCGAGTGGGCTTGCCGCCCGAATCGGCAGGCGGCCGCGCGGCCGTGGCGGATGGCCACAGCGCGTCTCGCCTTGCCGCGGTATACTAGCAGTCCCACGACTGAGGGGAAACGATTACGATCATGAATCGGCTGAACGAGCTACTCAAGGAAGACCGCGTTCTCTCCGGCATCCTTTGTCGCGATCCGACTTTCGTCGACATGGAACTGCTCGCGCAACTGGGCTACAACGCCATCTGGATGGACCTTGAACATTCGCCCACCTCGATGACCGAGGCGACGCGGCTGAGCCGAACCATCACTCACTTGGGCATGGTGCCCATGGCTCGCATCATCGAGCTTTCCCGAACGCACGTTCAAGCGCTGCTCGATGGCGGGTTCGAGGTGTTGATCTTGCCCGACGTCAAAGACGCCGCCCAGGCCGCCGAGTTCGCTCGGCTCGGGAAGTACCCTCCCGCGGGGCAGCGCGGCGCCTCGACGACCGCCGCGGGAATCAACTACAACATCGGCAGCGACCCTCGTCAGACGCTCGAGGAGGCCAACAAGGGCACTCACCTGATGGTGATGATTGAGAGCGACGAAGGATTTACTGAACTGGATGCCATCCTGCGGGTTGACGGTATCGACATGGTGACCGTGGGTCCGATGGATTGGACGCTCAGCCGCGGGGCGTTCAGCGAGGACGTGAAAGCCGGGCTGGCCCCCAAGATCGACCAAGTCGTGAGCGCGGTCGCCGCGGCGGGCAAGATCCCGGCCATGACCGTCGCAACGGCCGAGCAAGCCAAACATTTCGCGGATCTCGGAGCACGTGTCATTCTCATGGGTGTTGACGTCGCACTCAAACGCAAGGCGTTCGCGGGGGCCTTGGCGCTGTTCCGGGAAGCGTTCGGGAACTGAGTGCCGTATTTCGCAATACGGTTACGCATCAATCAGCTTGTAGAAGTTGCGGCTCCTCGGCTCGGGCGCAATGAAGTGCGCCCCTACGTGGGAACGTGAGCTGCTCAAGGTCATCAGTAGGGGCGCGATTCATCGCCTCCGCGGTCGGCCACCTTTCGTAACTGTATTTGCGAAGTTGCGAAATGATGCGCTAACCCGGCCAGCCACGCGCGTTGCCCACACGGCCGTGGAAAATTCTGAGAAGCGAGTAGCCTCGCGAGACCTACCAACAGAGCCGCGGTCGGGAGGCCGCGGTCAAGTTCGCGGACTAACCTCGCAGGTGGTGATCGAGGCGCCGGTACCTGGCCTTCACTGCACGCCTTCAGCTCCCGCGCTTTGCACCCGACCCATCTACAATGGCAGGATAAACAATGCCCCCTAGGAGCCTCCCGTGAAACTCGGCGTCAACACCTACTTCCTTCACCTATTTGAATTCGAGGAAGGACTACGCTTTGCGAGGGACCACGGCGTCAAATGTCTTGAAGTGGCTCTGCTTGGCGAGCCCAGCCTCAAGTACTGCGACATGGAGAAACTCCTGGCGGATCGAGACGCACTCCGCCGATGGCTTGACACATTGGCTGAGCACGGGCTCGCAATCAGCGGCTTCACCGCTCACGGGGAGCCCCTCTCGTCCGATCCGGAAGTGGTCAAGGCGTATTCCAGCTATTTCCAAAAAGTCTGCCGCTTGGCGGAAGCGGCGGGCGCGCCGCGGCTGATCGTACTTTCCGGCATCCCAGCCGGCGCCCCGGGAGATTCTTGTCCCACCTGGATTGTCGACTCATTCCCCCTCGAGAACCGCCGCATTTTACGATGGCAGTGGGAAGAACGATTGATCCCCTTCTGGCGAGAACACGGCAAAATCGCCGAAGACCACGGGTGCGTCGTCTGCGTGGAACCGCAAATCGGTCAGCTGGTTCATTCCCCCACGACGATGGCCAAGCTGCGCCAGGCGGTCGGCCCCGTCATGGGATGTAACTTCGATCCGTCTCACATGTTTGTGCAGCAGATCGACGTGCTGGAAGCGATACGTTACCTGGGGGATGCGATCCACCACGTCCACGTCAAGGATACCCGCTTCTTTCCTCACAACATGCGGCTGAAGGGAGTCCTCGACAACACCTCCTACGCCAAGCCGGAAGAACGCGCCTGGAATTTCACGTTGATCGGATGGGGACACGATCAAACCTTCTGGCGGGACTTTGTTTCCACGCTGCGGTTTGTGGGCTACGAGGGCGCCTTGTCCGTCGAGATGGAGAGCAACTATATCAATGTCAAAGAGGGCCTCGAAAAATCCTTCGCGTTTCTGAAACCGCTGTTGCTCGAAGAGCCGACGGGGACAACGTGGTGGGAGCACAGCGGCCTCGATCTCGCAAAGGAGGACTAACATGCCGGTCAATATCGAATGGGTGGCGCATGCCTGCTTCCGCGTCTGGCGCGACGGGGGACCGGTGGTCGTCATGGATCCCTACACGCGTTCCGAGCTCGAGAAATTCGGCCTGCCCACGGATACGCCCTCGCTCGAAGGCGACACGGTGATCTGCAGTTCTCTCACCGATCTTGCCCATGGAAACCCGAAGCTGGTCAAAGGCAACCCTCAGGTCATCAATGGACTCGATGTCGTCGAGAAGGGCCTAAAAACTGAGATTGACGGCAACCCAATCGTCGCGGTCGGCGCGGCCGAGCACCCCGACCACACCCTGCACGATCCCAAGGACAATGCTCTCTATGCCATAAAGTTCGACGATCTCTGGGTGATGCATGTTGGTGATCTCGGTTACGGACTCAATGCCGACGAGCTGGCTCCTTTCGTCAGCCACTGCGATGTGCTACTGGCGATCACCGGAGACCTCAACACGATTCCCCTCCCGGACCTCGATTTCATGATCGAACACCTCAAGCCCAACTGGGTCGTACCGATGCACTACTTTCTGCCCCCGTTCGGCGAAGGCATGGCCCCGGTGGGCAAGTTCCTCGATCGGCGCCGGCGTGATCCGGTGATCTATCCCAAAAGCACGACGATCCGGCTGCCCACGGAAATCCCCGGCGCCAACGGAGGGCCGGCCATCATCGTGCTTGAACCATCGAGTTACGAACTGACGGCATATAGCTAGCTACTTTGCGTAGCAAGAAGGGGAGACCGGGCGGTGGCTAGGCTACTTTTCGGCGCAAAATACGCGTAGCGCTCGGGGCGGGGACTGTCACCAATTTCGCGTCTTCAAAGAATCAACAACTTACGGGCGCATTCGGACGCGAAATTGGCTGACTGTACCCAGCCACCACGAAGTTTCTCCTTTTTGCGCCGGAAAGTAGCTAGTCCGCTTTTCTCACCACGTGGCGAGGCGAAGTGCGTGAGAGGCCCGTCAGTACAAGGCGCGCGCCGCTCGGCGAGCGGAGGCGTACTTGAACAGTACGTTGAGCACGCCGAGCAAGCGCAACGCAGTAATGGCGGGTCTATCAGCCCGTGGCAAAAGTCGTGCAAGAGCGAAAAATGGGGACTGCCACCAATTCGCCCCTCGTCACATACCTAGAAACAAAGTGCTTAGCCTGCAGCGAATTGGCTGGCTGTACCCGATTTTGCGCGGCCTTCGCTTTCACCACGGGCTGCTATTGCGTGCTTCGGCCGTCAGGTGGTGAGAAAAGCGGGCTAGGCCCGACTACTGCTTGGTTGCAAAAGTTCGCGTATCTAAAAAGCGCTTTCCGGAAGGATCATGCGGTCATCTGTTTGGCCCGGGAGTGATTTGCCCCGAGGGCCTTCCGAGCCGCGACCGTGAGGGAGTGCCCATGGGCCGAACGGCCCACCCAAGAGGATGACAACGGTGGGTTTTCGGTCGGGTCTATGGCGCAATGGTAGTCCAGACACTGGGCCTGTCAGTGGTGTTCCAGGCTCAGCTTCCGGCTCACGCGCACCGTTGCGACGAGCGAAGCTGAGCGGCCATGGCATACGGCCAAGCCTGTACCCTACCCGGCACGGCCATTCCCGTTTTGCGGTGCGGTGAATTTCCCCCTAGAATAGAGTGGGCGGTGAAAACGGATGGCGGAGAGAATGGTCAAGTGCGTAAAGTTCGGCAAAGAGCTTCCCGGGCTCGATGAGACGCCTTTTGAAGGGGAGCTGGGCCAGAAGATCTATGACAACGTGTCAAAAGACGCCTGGGCGTTGTGGGCCGAGCACCTCAAGATGGTCATCAACGAGTACCGGCTCAACCCGGCGACGATGGAAGCCCAGGAACTCATCATGAAGCAGATGGAAGAGTTCTTCTTCGGTGAGGGATCGCAGCTCCCCCCGGGATATGTCCCGCCCACGCCCGGGCAGACGAAACAGTAATCGGCGGCTTCCTACCAAACACTGAGCAATCATCCGTGCTGGGGCGGTCGAGTAAGAGTTCCGATTGCAATACCCGGTGGAGCGATTGGATTCGTCCAGACCGTCTGGCCGGGAGCGCCCGTCGGTCGAAAAGCCGACGGTAAAGATGACCCAACGATTTTCCTTCGTTCATTCTAAGACAGGCATCCATATACGGACTCCGGTATCCCTGCGGGGGGTCGAATTCGGAAGCCCGCCCGTTCCGGACCGCCAGCCTGTGGCGGAAGTCGGCACAGACAATCTTTCCCAGATCAAGCCAGAGAGATCAGCAAAGCCCCTAAACTTCGCATCGGTCGTGAGAAAAGGGTAGAGAGCACCCCCGGTGGCTCGCTCGCATATCTGCCTGATTCTACTAGGGGTTGCCTTAGGCTATAGCGCATTCTGGTTCGGTGGCGCCGTAGCTTTCCACCAGAACATCAGTGCGTTCGCCATTGCCGTTGTGGCGCTCCTTTTTGGGGTCTCTCGCCCGTCGGACGAGCCCTCCCCGCCCGCGGGCCGCGCGCTTTCTTGGCTGGCGCTGCTGCTGCCGCTCTATGTCGCTTTTCAGCTCATCCCTTTGCCGGATGCTCTGCTCCGAATCTTATCCCCGGCCCGGGCGGAGTTGGCCTCGGGCTTGGCGCCCGTGGTCGCGGATAGCGGCTTCTCGGGCCTCAGCGTGTTGCCCTCGGCGACCCTATCCCATTTAGTCCGCGTGTGCTCCTGCGTGGTCATTTTCCTCTTGCTTCGTCACTTAACGTGGTCTCAATCCGGCCGACTCTGGATACTCGCCGCTCCCATTATCGTGCTGGCCAGTTTGGAGGCCGCGCTTGGCGTAGTCCAGTACGGAACGGGCTGGCCGCGGGCGATCGCCAGCGGGACGTACGTAAATCGAAATCACTTTTCCGGGTTGCTGGAGATGGCTTTGCCGTTCGCCGTTCTCTATCCGGTCGCCGTCCTGCGACGCTCTCGCTCCCGGCGGCACTCACCGCTGCTTCCGGCGGTCAAGGCCTCGTCCGTCTTGATCCTGGCGACTCTCATGCTCATCGGCATCTTGCTTTCACTGTCGCGGATGGGTTTCGTGGCGACCGTATGCGCCGCTGCGCTGGTCGGGTTGTTCGCTCTGGCGCGGCCGATCGCCAAGTGGCGGAAGTCTTGGGCGGGCATCCCGGGGGTCTCTTTCTTCCTCGTTGTCGGGTTGAGTGTCCTCAGCTTCGTGTTCCTTCCCTCCGACCGGCTCGTGAATCGCTTCGCCGAGCTCGCTTCCACGGAGGAGATCACAGCGGAGGGTCGGCTGGAACTCTGGAGTGACACCTTGGGGCTGATTACCGCCTATCCGCTTTTCGGGTGCGGTCTCGGGGCCTACGAGCCGGCCATGCTGAAATACAACACGTCCCATCCGCTGGTACGAACCGACTATGCTCACAACGACTACCTGCAGTTGCTGGCGGAGCTGGGCGCCGTCGGTTTCCTCATCGCCGCCACTCTTGCGATGGCAGTTCTATCGAGGGCCCTGCGGGTCGCTTCGCTCCCCGCGGAGGACGACGGCCGGTACTTGGGCTTGGCTTGTTTGGGTGCGATGGCGGCTATGCTCATTCACAGTTCGGTCGAGTTCAATTTGTATATGCCGGCCAACGCCATGGTCCTGGCATGGATCTCGGGTATCTCCGCGGGATTGTCGTCATCATCGAGGGAGGTTTCCGTATCGAACGTTTTGGAGATCCCCCCGGTCATCGACGTGAAGTCCGCGCCATGACTCTCGTCCGCTTCGGCCCGTCATAATCAGATGCTGAATCACCGTGAATTTCGTCCACCCCCCGGCATGAAAACACGGCCCCTAAACGTAATTCATGTCATGATTGTTTAGTTTACACAAGGCATATTGTCCGCGTAGACTATTCTACGTGGCTGACTTGGCGGCTGTTTTCTCCTATTGGGGTCGCGTCCTTTGGGGAGCCGCGAAAGCCACTTACGAATTGCTGTGGTCTCAGCCCATTTGGGCAACGGTTTTTGCTGTGGCAATCGTTGCTCTCACTCTTGTCATGCTCCGTTTTTTCTGGGGGCACGACGAGATGAAGAGAGAGTGGCGGGTCGTTAAGGCGGGCGTTGCGGCTATTAGTCTCTGCTCTTTCGTCGTGTTTATCTTCATGCTCATTGCCGTGCCGCACTACTTGCATGAAGAGGAGAAGGAAAAAGTAAGGGAACGGGATGACCAGATCGCAGAAATGAAAGAGGATTTCGACGGGAAAATAAAGGACTTGTCTTCCAAGCACACGGTACAAGATCAAAGCCATACTGATGAGATTAAGCGCCTGAAGGCACAGATAGGCCGCCTAGTGCCGCAGCGGGATGAGGCAAAAAGAAAGCTGGAGATTGTAGAGGTGCTGCGTCAGTCTATTTCTCCGACACCGCCACAGCCTCCGCCGACTGTTGAGGGGATTCGCGTGAGTTATCGGCGGGTACCATCAGAACGAGATGATTATCCGTTCGCCCTGGAGGCGACTATTCAGGTGCAAAGCGCTGTTGCACCATTTGGTATTGGGTTCATAGCCAGCACGGAGATCAAAGGAAAGCGGATGACTCCAGGAGTTTACACGATGTCAAGCAGTGGGGAATTATCCGGCATTCCAGAGCCAGCAAAAACGTGGAGCACACAGTTTGAAACCCCTGCTGTCACTCCCCAAAAGCCGCTGGTTGTTCGACTATACGGCAAGGAGGCGTTTCGGGTAGAGCGCATTATAAGGATCAATTTTTAGGCTGGAACTCTCCGTCCACGCAACCGCTCATTTTGTGAGGCTCTGATAGGTAAGGCGATTTGACCCGATGAGCCGCAACAGCGTATCTCGAAGATCGGGAAGATCGGGGAGATCGGGGGGAGATCGGGGGAGATCGGGGGGAGATCGGGGGAGATCGGGGGGAGATCGGGGAGATCGGGGGGAGACTCCGGGGACAGCTCCCGAACTCCGGAAACCTACTTTGACACGGACCGCCATCCTGAGCACGAGGATTGTCGACCCATGTGCTTTCATATCAATTCCTTAACAGCTTTCCCGGACGCCGAATGGCCGAACTCAAGTGAAAAATCCTTACCAAAGAAATCCGCTGAAGCTGCCCGATCTGGCTCCGAATAGGGGATCGGGAGCTGTCCCCGATCTTCCCCGATCTTCCCCCGATCTTCCCTAACGAAGACACTTGACACACTTGCTATTCTGAAGGGGGAGACCGCGAAGGCCGGTATCGCGTCCGCGGGGCGAGCGAAAAAATACGAAACAAACCCAATTCTTCGCAACCCGCAGGGAATCAATGGGTTGCGGCTGGTTTCCAGTACCGCTGGGAGTTCGTAGCGCACGCATTCTTGCGTGCCGTGTCGCCATTCGTGGCGACATCGAGTCGCATGGCAGCACACGCTCTCACCGTGGCGCATCGAGACTCCTCTCGACGCTTGGGAGGGTCGGCTCGGCAAAACCTGACCGATCGCTCCACCGGGATACGAGGAGACATCGACCTAACTAAGCACGAGCACCCCCGAAGAACAGCCACAGGGCAACAGTGAACTATCGGAGCAGCGAACCACCCGAGCAGCTACGCTTCCCGAACGAGAAAATAACCAAGCAAAGCCAATTCCTCATAACGCTATTGGATACAGCAACTTACAGGGTACACCCACAGCCGCTGGTAGTTCCTAAGGAGCGGGCTAGCGCTCGACCAAAAGCTCGGCGCTCTCGGTCTCCAAGTATTCGAGCTGCCGGGCAAGACCCGCATACTTGAGCAACCCGGCGCACGCTTGCAGGCGGCCAATGGTTTCGATCGAAAGCGGCGCCCCATAGACGTCGGCGCGGTCGGAGTAGGAGTACCGAAGATAGCTGGGAGAACATGCTTCGAGAGCCGGAATCAGGATCTCCCAAAAGCTCTGCTTCTTGAACCATCGCCGCTCCGAAGCCGCCTCGCGTGTCAATTCCAGGGTGCCGCGCCGGCCCTTGAGCGTCACCGATCGACACTTGGCCGCTTCCAACGAACGCCCCGGCTGGGGATCCGGAAAACCCTCCAGCAGAGAATGCAGCTCGCCCTCCGCCGCCTCAATCGGCGGCCAGCGATAGCGAGCTGATCCACCGACGAAGCTGCCCCTTGACAGGATTTCGCGAATCCTTCGGGAGTCCTTGCCCGTGACGCCGAGGATCTGCTCCACCAGCTCGGCAAGCGGCATCTCCCGTTGGGCGACCGGAGTGATGTTGACGTAGCCCGCCGCTTCGGAGCTGATTTTGGTGGGAACGACCTCGGGAAGAGCCAAGATTTCCGAATGCTACCAGATAGGCTGCCGGCGGCGCTTAGCGGCCCGTGGCAGAAGTTAGGTTCGGTGAAAAATGGGGGCTGGAAGGCGTGAAAAAATCGGGGACTGTCACAAGCGGCGTCCTAGAAAGCGCGTAGCATCCATGACATCTTCAGCCGCGGTTGACTGTCCCCAGGATTTTTTCCATTTCTCGAGGCCGAGGACTTTCACCACGGGGGGGTTAGGAGACTATTTCACCATGCCGGCGCCGCGCAGCTTCTCGCTCAGTTCCGGTTCCTCGAAGAACATCAGCCGCTCGCGCACCTTGCCGTCCTCGAGGGCCACGGCGTAGGGCACATCTTCAAAGGGGAAGGCTTTTTTGAGAGGTACGAGATCAGGTGAGAGCTTGACGTTCTTCAGCCCCGTGTCTTCGATGAACCCCGGAGCGAAATCATAGTCTTGCGTGGGAACACCTACGAAGTCCCCCTGCCAATCGAGCTTCGCCATGGTCTGGCCGGCGTCAAGACAGTGGGGACAGGCTGGGTTAAAGAAATAAATGAAAATGCGGCCCCGGTCAAGCGCGTACTCTCCTGACTCGACACTGATAGACGCCGGAACCTCGGCGTCTAACGGGGGAGCGAACGGGTTCAGAACCAGCATGGTGGCACCGAACAGGGCAACAGCCAGCAACGCTACCCCGGCACTTCGCACAGCCGATATGCGAGGGGAAAACCAGGCCGCGACGAGCGCCAAAGCGACCATGGCGGCGTCCCCCCAAAAGAAGCCGGGCCCGACGGTTCGCTCGAGCCAGGGGAAGCAACTGCAATCTTCGCCCTTGAGCGTTTCGTAGTGGTATCCGACGTAAGCCATGAAGACCAGCAGCAGAACGGCCGAAAGATACCCGCCCAGCTTGCGCCAGGCCGGTCTCAGCAGCAGAACTCCCGCGAAAGTCTCGGTAAACCCCAGTGCAAGGGTCCCAGGGAGGCTGAGCCAAGCCGGCACCAACATCTGTGTCAACATCAGCTGCCACGTCGTGAAATGGGTGAGCTTCCAAATGCCGGCAACAAGCCAAACGAAGGCCATCACGACGGCGGCTCCCCAGCCGACGGCATTCTGCCAGCGGGGCCTTTCAGAGGTGTCCATGGTCGCTCGTTTTCTCTTGTGTAACGCGGCTCGGGCAGCCAGTTAATATTCAGTATAGGCTAGGCTCCGAGCCTTTCCGATCACAACACTAGCCCGCTTTTCTCACCAGGTGGCGAGGCGAAGTGCGTGAGAGGCCCGTCAGTACAAGGCGCGCGCCGCTCAGCGCGCGGAGGCGTACTTGAACAGTACGTTGAGCACGGGGAGCAAGCGCACGGGCCTCTCGCGTGCTTCGACCGTCAGCTGGTGAGAAATGCGGGCTAGCCCGCAGCAAAAGTTAGCGAGGAGTGACAAATCGGGGACTGCCACCAATTCGCTTCCCGTAATGATCCGAGAAACAAGCACGTAGCCGGAAGCGAATTGGCTGGCTGTACCCGATTTTTCGGGACCTTCACTCCTACAATGGGCTGCTGGCCCCCGAGCTTCGCGGACCGGACCGCCGAATCCGCGCTACAATTCTCCCGGTGGCTTCTTTTGATCCCCAGCGGCTTGACACCGAAGCCCTCTACGACTACGCCGTCCGGACGCTGGTACGGCAGTCCTTGACGGTCAATGAGCTTCGAGAGAAGCTCGCGCGCCGCGCCGCACGTTCCCCTGATGTTGACGCCGTGATCGGACGCCTGCGAAGAGCGAACTACCTCGATGACGCTCGGCTTGCGGAATCCTACGCTCACTTCCGGCGCGACTACGAGGGCCTGGGCCGGCAACGCGTGCTGCGCGAGCTTTCCCGGCGCGGCGTCGACAAAACGGTTGCGCGCAAAGCGGTAGCCGAATCCTATACGGACAGCGATGAACCCGACTTGATCCGGCGTTTCCTCGAACGCAAAGTTCCTCAGGCAACTCCGTCGACCCCCCTCGACGATCGCAAGCAGCTGGTGCGGTTGTACCGAGCGCTTATCAGGGCCGGTTTTTCCTCTGGTAAAATCGTGGAAGCACTGCGCGAACTCTCCTCCGACAGCGATTGGCTCGAAACCTTCGCTGAAGCCCAGCACCCCGAAGACGAAGAGGCTTTCGATTGACAGGCCACGAAATACGGGAAAAGTTTCTCCAGTATTTTGCCTCGAGCGGCCATCGCATCGTCCCCAGCTCGTCGCTTGTTCCCGTTGACGATCCGACGTTGCTGTTTGCCAACGCCGGCATGAACCAGTTCAAGGAGGTCTTCCTCGGACAGGAGCCGCGTGACTACTTACGCGCTACCTCATCCCAGAAATGCGTCCGCGCCGGAGGCAAGCACAACGACCTGGAAAATGTCGGCTATACCCGGCGTCACCATACGTTTTTCGAGATGCTGGGGAATTTTTCCTTCGGCGACTACTTCAAAAAAGAAGCGATTGCGTTTGCCTGGGACCTCGTAACCAACGTCTTCGGGTTACCCAAGGACCGTCTTTACGCCACGGTTTTCGAAGAAGATGACGAAGCTGAGAAGCTGTGGAAGAAGGTCACCGATATCGACCACAGTCGCGTATTTCGATGCGGAGCCAAAGACAACTTTTGGCAGATGGGCGACACGGGACCCTGCGGGCCGTGCTCCGAGATCTTTTACGACTACGGTCCCGAAGCGCTCGAACCCGGCGAGCAGGATGAGCCGTTTCCCAGCGAGGCCAGCCGATACGTCGAGATCTGGAACCTGGTTTTCATGGAGTTCGATCGCGACCAAGAAGGCAAACTCTCCCCGCTGCCCAAACCGTCAATCGATACCGGCATGGGGCTGGAGCGGACGGCGGCGGTGCTGCAGGGGAAGCTCAGCAATTTCGAGACCGACCTCATTCGGCCGATCATTGATCAGACGGCACGGCTCCTGGGCGGTCTGGCTTACGGCGAAGATGCGAAGACCGACACGACGCTGCGCATCATCGCCGACCACAGCCGCGCCGCGACGTTCCTGGTGCATGACGGGGTGCTGCCGGCCAACGAAGGTCGGGGATACGTGCTGCGGAAGATCATCCGCCGGGCGCTGCGGCACGCCCGTCTGGCAGGCGCTGACCGCCCCTTCCTTTATGAGCTGACCGGCTTCGTCGGCGAACTGATGAAACCCGGCTACCCGGAACTGCTCGAGTCCACTCGGCGCATCGCCCGCGTGGTGAAAGAAGAAGAAGTTCGCTACGAGCGCAACTTCGCGTTGGCCGAGAGGATGTTTGAGTCTTCGCTGGCCGATCTCCAAGGGAGCGTGATCCCCGGGGCGGTGTCTTTCAAGCTCTATGACTCCTACGGCCTGTCGCTCGACGAGCAGGAAGAGCTTGCCCGCGAACGCCACCTCCAGATCGACTCCGGCGGCTTCGAGACGGAGATGGAAAAGCAACGGACCCGGGCACGCGCCAGCTGGAAGGGAGCGGACACGGCGTCCGTCTCGCCCGCATACCGGAAACTGCGCGACGAGGGAGAGACGAAGTTTGAGGGCTACGGCGGCCTCTCGGCCGAGGGTGCGAAGATCATCGGCCTGCTCGTCGATCAGCAGCTTGTCGATGACGTCCCCGCCGGCTCGGAAGCCGAATTGGTCCTCGATCGAACGCCTTTCTACGCCGAAGCGGGAGGCCAAGTCGGCGACCAAGGAGAGATTCTCGTCGGCTCCAGCCGGGCGGCGCGCGTGCTCGACGTTACTTCGCCGTTGCGGGGGCTGTCTGTCCATAAGATCAAAGCTTTGGCTGAGCTGAGGAGCGGTCAGCGCGTCAGTTGCCGGGTTGATCCGCCTCTGCGCCAAGCGACAATGCGTCACCACACGGCGACCCATTTATTGCAAGCGGCGTTAAGGAAGGTGCTTGGAACGCACGTGAAACAGGCCGGCAGCGTCGTCGCGCCGGACCGCTTGCGCTTCGACGTCACTCACTACACGGCGATGGACGCCGCCGAGATCGAAGAAGTGGAACGGCTTGTCAACGAGCAAATCCTAAGCAACACATCCGTCGTGACCGACGTCATGTCACTTGATGACGCGTTGAAGACGGGAGCGATGGCGCTATTTGGAGAAAAATACACGGACAAGGTCCGCGTGGTGCGGGTCCTCGAGTTCAGCACCGAGCTCTGCGGCGGGACTCACGTCAACCTTACCGGCGACATCGGGATCTTTAAAATCACGTCGGAAAGCGGTATCTCGGCGGGTGTCAGGCGGCTGGAGGCGGTCACCGGCGCCGTTGCCTATGAGCAATACAAAGAGAGCGTCGAAACGATTGAACGGATCGCGTCGATCGTTCGCTCGTCCGAGCCCGGCTTGGTCGAAAGCATCGAAAGGTTGTCGGCTGAGCACCGCGACTTCGAGAGAGAAATCGACCGTCTGAAAACGAAGCTGGCGCAGTCGAGCACCGGCGCGTTGGCGGAAAACGTACGTACGGTCAAGGGCATCAAGGTCATCGCCGCTAAGGTGGACGGCTTGGACCGGTCGCAGATGCGGTCGCTGGCTGACTCACTGCGGAACAAGATTCGATCCGGCGTCGTCGTGCTGGGCGCGACGCAAGACGGGAACGTGGCCCTGATCTCGGCCGTGACCAAGGACCTCGCCGGCAAAAAGGTTCATGCGGGGAAGCTGGTGGGAGCTGTTGCCAAGGCTGTCGGCGGACGCGGCGGCGGCCGGCCCGATATGGCCGAAGCGGGCGGCAAGAACAGCGGCGCGCTCCCCGACGCACTGGAAAGTGTCTATGAACTCGTTGATCAGATGGTGTAGGGCGCGGCGGCGGCGCGCTGCCGGTTCGCACTCACGTGCCAGTAGCCATGAACAGAGTAGTCCGTTTCATAAATTCGGTTGCGTATACTTAGCCGTCAAGTGGGCGATCGGGAACTTCGGGCACGGCATGCCGTGCCCCTACCTTTCCAGGCATCCTACCGATCTGTAGAGGCGCAGCATGCTGTGCCCGCCTGCGCTCGCCCGAAACGTGAGTGTACTTATGAAATGAAGTACGAAGTCAGTAGCGGCCGTGGCCGATAGGCGCAGGGCGTGCCGTGCCAGACCTAGTGGACTGTTCTGGAGACGAGTTCACGATAGATTCGGAAATGTCGGGCTCGAAAGCGACGTGGCGCACGCTTTCAGCGTGCTGTGCCGGCATTCTTGCCGGCATCCCCCCGGCCGGCAGAAGGGCCGGCGCACCAACGAGACATGTCGCCAGGAATGGCGACACGGCACGCCGGGAGGCGTGCGCCACGTCGCCGGGGCGATCAGGTAGCCTTGTGCGGGGCAGCTTGCTGACACCCTTGTTTCGCTGGGAATGTTTCGCTGAGAATGTTTCGCTAGGAATTCTAATTTGACCCACCCCGAACCCTACGACGCCGTCGGCAATCGTCAGCGCGTCTTCGAACTGCGCGATCGCGGCGTCGACGTCTGGGGGCCCGAAAGGGTCTACGTCGCGGCTGACGTCCCACTCGATAACATCGAGCCGGGCACCGTCATCCGGCAGGCCAATTTAAGCGGTCCCGAACTTCAGATCGGGCGCGGCACGAGAATCGGCGTCTCGGGCCACGCTCATCTCGCCAATTGTCAAATTGGTCGCGACGTGGAACTCGGAGCCGGCACGTACGACACCGCCACCATTCTCGATGGCGCCCGGGTCCGGGGGTTTGCCGAGCTGCGGCCCGGCACGCTTCTCGAAGAGCAAGTCGAGGTGGCGCACAGTGTCGCTTTCAAGAACACGGTCCTGACGGCTACCGTTGTTGCGGGGTCGCTCATCAACTATTGCGACCTTTTCATGAGTGGCGGAACGTCACGGAAAAACCACAGCGAAGTCGGCTCGGGCATTGTCCACTTCAACTTCGATCCGCGGGGCGACAAGTGGGGCAGCTTGATCGGCGACGTTCGCGGCCTGCTGCTCCGCTCGGCGCCGATTTTCGTTGGAGGCCAATGCGGCCTCGTGGCGCCGCTGCAAGTGGGTTTCGGATCGGTGACGGCCGCTGGTTCCGTGGTACGAGGAGACGTCGAGGATAATCGCCTGCACTTTGAGAATGCCGAGCGCCGTCCGGTCGAGAACTTCGACCCCGAGATCTACGCCGGCTTGCGGCGGAAGTTTCTGACAACGGCTCTGCTGATCGGCAACTTGCGAGCCCTTGATCGCTGGTACGAGCTCGTTCGGCTGCCCTTCGCCGAGGACTATCAGAAGCCGCTCTACCGCGCCGCCCAACAGCAGTGTCGGATTCATATCGCCGAGCGGATCGGGCGCCTGCAGAAGGTCATCGACAAGCTGGATCGCTCGATCACGAAGTCCTCCGAAAGCGGCGACGAGCGCTTGATCGCCTGCCAAGACGAGCACCGCCGATTGATCGAGCGCCGAGAGAAAATCGTTGCCATGCTGACCTCCGAGCCGGAGTCTTCACCGGCGCCGGCTGAATTCCTAGCACCTTACGAGAAGACCCGGCGTGCGCTGTCACACATCGACGCCCTGCGGCAAGTCGGTGACCAGGCGGCGCAATCCGCCGCCGAGTGGATCTACTCCGTGGCCCGCGAGCCGGCGGCGAGGCTGGGGGAGCTGCTGGACTAAGGCCGCCCGTGGGTGCTGCTCCAGTGGACAACGAGCCTCCCGCGCCGGCTAAGGACAAGCGAGATCGCTTGTCCCTACTTTGAGTCGTCACAAGCCGCGGTAGTAGGGACCGGCGATCCCGCCGGTCCGTGGGCGCGACATGTCGCGCCCGTACATGACAAAAGGCGGCATCCCGGAAAGATTCGTTGGTTCCAGCACAGCTTAAGTGAATGGTATCGGGGCTAGCTACTTTCCGGCGCAAAATACGCGTAGCGCTCGGGGCGGGGACTGTCACCAATTTCGCGCCTTCAAAGAATCAACAACTTACGGGCGCATCCGGACGCGAAATTGGCTGACTGTACCCAGCCACCACACCGGCCGGGCCTATCGCGCTTGCCCGATTTCAGCTCGCGCCGCCAAAAGCGGCTCCAAGACCTGCAGTACATTCCGCGCCACGCGCTGGTTGCCCTCCGCGGTCGGGTGTAGGCCGTCGGCCTGCATCAGCTCCGGGTTGCCGCCAACACCTTCCAGCAGGAAGGGAATCAGCGGCACACCAAGATCCTCGGCTAGTTCTGGAAAAACCTTTTCGAACGCGTCCAAGTACTCACGGCCGTAGTTCGGTGGCAGCTTCATGCCGGCCAGAATCACTTGGCTTCCGCGTTGTCGAAAATGGGTGATCATCTCGCGCAGGTTGGACCTCATCCGTTCAGGATCCAGCCCCCGCAAGCCGTCGTTACCGCCGAAAGCGACGATGACGTATTCGGGGTTCAGGGTGCTTACGATCTCCTTGCGAACGAGCCCCCCATTGGTCGTATCGCCGCTCATCCCCTCGTTGCGTACGACAAACTTCAATCCCAACTGATTGAGCTCTCGCTGCAGGTAGTCGGGGTAGCTTTGCCCCAAGCGGACCCCGTGCCCCGCGGTCAGACTATCGCCGAACGCGACGATAACCGGACGGGAGCCTAACGATGGTGAGGGCGCGTCGCTCGGCGGAGCCGCCGGCTCTCCGCCCGACCCGTTAACGCCGGGGAGTCCGGAGCCGCAAGCCCAAGAGACGACTAAAGTGAGCAGGAGAGTTGCCGTACGCACTGCATGCCATAATAAGTTGCGACCGGGGTCAATGTCGAATCCGCAGCCCATCATCGAGGTACGAGGTCTGTTGAAAACGATCGACAGCGGCTCCCACAGGGTCGAGATCCTCAAGGGCATCGACCTCACTGTGCCGCGCGGGCAGTTTGTCGCCGTTATGGGACCTTCGGGCAGCGGGAAGAGCACTCTGCTGGGCCTGTTAGCGGGCCTCGACGCGCCCTCGTCAGGCCAAATCCTACTCGACGGCCAGGAAATCACGCACCTGGGCGAAGACGAGATGGCGGTGTTGCGGGGCCGCAAGATCGGATTCGTGTTTCAGTCCTACCAGTTGGTGCCGACCCTGACCGCCGAGGAAAACGTCCTGCTGCCTCTCGACGTGGGGGTCGACGGCTATGACGGTGCGGCGCGCATCCGAGAACTTCTGGAAAGTGTCGGCCTTGCGGATCGTCTCGACCACTACCCCGTCCAACTTTCCGGCGGGGAGCAGCAACGGGTGGCGATTGCACGGGCTTTTGTTTGCCGGCCGCCCCTCATCTTGGCGGACGAGCCAACCGGCAACCTCGACAGCGCCAATGGTCGTCATGTCCTCGAAATGCTGTTGGATCTCAACCGCCGCGAGCGGACTACCTTGCTTCTCGTCACACACAATCGCGAACTCGCCGCCCTGGCGGATCGCCTGATCAGCCTCCACGACGGCCGGATCGTATCGGACGAGCTGCTCGGAAAGCGGAACTGAGCTAACTCCGTCTAAGCGCGGCTTCCCGAGAGGATCTATTGAAATTGTATTGACTTATTCAAAAGAAGCTCGTATCCTAATGACAAGGAGGGTTGCAGTCACTGTGGAGTTTACGCAATGCACGATAGGCAGCGATGGTTTAAGGTGACGTTGCTATTCCCACTTCGTGACAACGAGGGAAATGCCTTTGAAGAGATTGCAGCCTGCATGTCAGGCGGTGATGTTTGGAGAACGAAATTTGAAATACGTTAATCGACGAAACAAGTTGCAGGTCGACTTGCGTGGCCTCACGGAAGAAGAAAAGAAGTTCTATTCGCAGGCGCTGACGAAATTTCGACAGGGTGTGCCCTGGGTTTCTTTTGAACAGTTTGCTTTCGATCCAAGATCCCCGATTTATAAGCGGCGCCGGTCACATCTGGAGGTACTGAAAGCCCCCCTCTACCTGGCGCTGGAGGACATGTGGCTTCAGCTCGGTGTCCAGCAAGGGCTGATTGCGGAGGGAAAAATTTCCGCACGATCGTCGGCCGGTCGCCGACCTTCTGTCGGAAAGAGTGGCCGAAGGGGGCTCGGGATTCAGGCTCAGCCGGCTACGAGAGGAGTTCGTAGAACGTCTTGAGTAGGGGCGGCAGACGACGAGGAGCGGGCCGGCCGCCGAGCAGTGAGACAATCAGGAGAAGCGTAACCTGGCGTCTGCCGATTCATCTCCTTACTCGCGTGTATTCGTTGGCCCGCGTGGAGGGAATGAGTGTAACTGCTTGGGTCGAGCGGGCTCTAGCGGCGGCGATAGAATCCCGCGGAACTCGTGGGGACATTCGCTGAGCGGCCGTTTCGTCGTGTCGGCTCCCGCCCAACTAGCCCGCTTTTCTCACCAGGTGGCGAGGCGAAGTGCGTGAGAGGCCCGTCCGTACAAGGCGCGCGCCGCTCAGCGCGCGGAGGCGTACTTGAACAGTACGTTGAGCACGGTGAGCAAGCGCAACGAAGTAATGGCGGGCCTATCGCGTGCTTCGACCGTCAGCTGGCGAGAAATGCGGGCTAGTCGATTGACCCTTGCTTGCAAGCAGAAATCCGAGCGCCCGCGTGCCACGGCTGGAAGTCCGGAGGGATCGCCTCCGGTGGTTTTTCTCTTCGGCAGGGCTATTTAGACAATGACTCGCGTTCTAAGCTGGCGCAGTGCCGTGAAAGTTGCCTGGCGCGAAGCACGTGCGTCGAAGGGCAAGTTCCTCTTTGTGATCTTGGCGGTCGCCGCCGGGGTGGGCGCTCTGACCGGAGTGCGTGGCTTTAGCGGGTCCTTTCGCGACACGCTTCTGAGGGACGCTCGAACGCTGCTCGCCGCCGACCTTTCCGTGCGCATGTTTAACCTGCCCTCTGAAGAACAGCAGGCCGTCTTCGACGCTCTCGAGGGCAAAGGCGTGGAGCGAACCTGGGTGACGGAAACGCTGTCCATGATGTCGTCGCCCGAAACGCGGCGGCCCTTGCTCGTCGCCGTGAAGGCCGTTGAGCCCCAGAAATACCCGTTTTACGGCACCATTGAGCTGAATCCCCCGGGGAGGCTGGATGCGGTCCTCGCCGAAGCCGACGCCATGGCTGTCTCCAATGATCTTCTGGTACGGCTCAATGTAAGCGTGGGCGACCGTGTCCGTTTGGGGGACGCAGAGTTCCGCATCGCGGCGACTGTTGTCCTCGAGCCGGATCGGATGACGGGAACGATGAACGTCGGTCCCCGCCTGATGATAAGCCGCCAAGGGCTGGACCGGGCCGGCTTGATCCGGCGGGGCAGCCGCGCCTCCCAGCGTTACCTGTTCCGACTTCCCCCCGGTGGCATGACGATCCCCGCAGCGCGACGCGAGCTCGAGACCGAGTTCACGGGAGCGCAAATCGTCGATTTCCGCGAAACCCATCCCACGCTGAAACGTGGCCTTGACCGGGCCACGAAATTCCTGAGCTTGGTCAGCCTGGTCGCGCTGATCGTCGGCGCCCTCGGTGTCGGCATGGCCATGCACTCGCACTTGCAGCAAAGGCTTGACACGATCGCCATCATGAAGTGCGTCGGTGCTCGATCGTCGCAGATCATACGAATCTACCTGTTGCAAACTCTGGCTCTTGGTGGCCTGGGCAGCGTCCTGGGGATTCTGTTCGGCTACGGCGTGCAGGCCTGGTTTCCCAAACTCATCTCCAACTACTTTCCGCAGCTCTCGTCGCTGGAGTGGCAGCCTTCGGCGGCAATTCAGGGACTAGCAGTAGGCCTGCTGGTGGTTCTTTTGTTCACCCTGCCTACGCTGCTAGCCATTCGGCAGGTTCGCCCCGCGCTCATCTTTCGTCGCGACCTGCTCCAGGCGGAGCGAACACTAAGGCAGCGGTTGGCGGAGTCGCGCTCTTCGCTCTGGGTTGGCCTCATGATCGTGGCCGCGATCGCGGCTATTGCTGTTTGGCTGGGTGAGTCGGTCCTGCTGGGGACCTGGTTTGCCGGCGGCTTGCTCGTCAGCTTAGGAGTGCTTGGCGTGGTCGCCTGGTTGCTGTTGCGGTTCCTGCGTGGGCTACCACGCCGCTTGCCGTGGAAACTGCCTGTGTCCCTTCGCCATGGCATCGCCAACCTGCATCGGCCCGGCAATCACGCCGAGGCGATCCTGGTGGCTCTGGGCATCGGCGTCACCTTTACGCTCTGCATCTATTTGGTTCAATCCTCTGTGCTGACGCAAATCGTGCGCAGCGCGCCGCCCGACATGCCGAACGTCTTCCTAATTAACATTACCAACCAAGAACGCGACGGCCTTTTGGCGCTACTTCAGCGACATCCGGGTATCGAAACCGAACCGGAACTGGTACCGTCCGTCGCAGCCCAGTTGGTGTCCGTAGACGGGAAGCTTGTCGAACACATGCAACTCGAGGGCTGGAACGAACGCTTCCGCCGCACGAGAACTATCACCTGGCGAGAAGAGCTGCCCGAACATATCGAGCTGATCGAGGGGCAGTGGTGGGAGGCCGATGACCCCGCGCGAAGCGAGCCGCTGGTCGCCGTTCAGCGGGACGCGGCGGCAATTCTCGGCGCCGAGGTTGGCTCTCGAGTCGACTGGCGGGTGGGAGGGCGAAACCTCAGTGCGAAGGTTGTAGCCATTCACCGTGCTGAAGCGATACGCCCGGGAGGCACGATCGAGTTCATCCTCACGCCCGAGGCGTTAGCGGATTTTCCTGCAACCTACTACGGAGGCGTGCGAATTGATCCCCGGCAGGCGGTCGAGCTGCAACGCGTCGCCTTCGACGAATTCCCCACCGTGACCGTGATCAATGCCGCAGACGTTCTTGCGATCGTGCAGGAAGTCGTCGACCAGATCGGACTCGTCATTCGCTTCGTCTCCGCCTTTGCTATTTTGGCGGGCGTTGTGATTCTCGGTTCAAGCGTCATGGCGACGAGGTTCCGCCGCATCCGCGAGGTCGCCATCCTCAAGACGCTCGGAGCAACGCGCCGGCGCGTTGCCGGGATCTTCTCGGCCGAGTTTCTGATCTTGGGCGCGGTGGCCGGGCTGATGGGCAGCCTACTGGCCACGGGATTCTCCAGCTTGCTACTCAACCGTGTGTTTGATAGCGGTTTCCAATTCGACCTGTTGCCGAATGCCGTCGCCGTCGTTGCTACGGCCCTGCTGGCCAACACGGCTGGCTGGCTCTCCAGCTTCCGCATCCTGGGCAAAAAGCCTCTCGAAGTACTGCGGGGCGAGTAGGTGTTCGATTCCCCCTGTGCGCTGCGTTTGGATGAAGCCATGAACGAACTGGCCTTGTTCGCCACCGGTATTTACGGCAAGCCCTTGCCGAAGCAGAACGGTGCGCCGATTCGCCTGATCGTTCCCTGGAAGTATGGGCTTAAGAGCATCAAGTCGATCCTCAAGATCGAGTCCACCAAGAGAAGGCCCCCGACGCTGTGGAATCAGGTCGCGGGTCGCGAGTACGGTTGGTATTCTAATGTGAATCCCAAGTGGCCGCACCCGCGCTGGTCACAGGCGACGGAAAAGGTAATTCCTCACATGGAAGTGCGCCCGACCCCGGCTTTCAACAGCTACAAGGCATTCGTGGCTCACCTCTGCCAGGGAAAAGAGTTTTGACGGCGAAACCTGCCCGGATTGCCGATTTGGCGTTCCGACGCAGCGGAGTTCCACCCCCCTTCAAAGCACCCGGTCGGTCGGGCGGGTCAACCGGCGGGTAGAATAGACGGTGAGAGCGAAACCCGTCGATTGAGTGTTTAGTCGGTATGGCCACAGGCAGTCAAATCATCATCGTAACGCCTAAGGAAGGCCTCGCACGGGATCTGCGTGAGGCGCTCGGGTCCGCCGACATCGAATTCGAAGCGACGGTCCTGCCGTCGTACCCGACGCGCGAGGAGTTTCGGAGTCTTTTAACATCGCGGCCCGGAAAGCTCGGGGCGATCATTATTGACGTGGGCGACCAAGCCCTGGCGCTCGAGCTGATTCGCGAGGCCAGGGAGTCTCACCCTGACTTGGTGGTCGTTGCCGCCGACACCGCATCGAGAGCCGACTCGATCCTAGCCGCCATGCGCGCCGGCGCCTCGGAATATTTGGTTCCGCCTTTCGACGTCCGCCAGCTGAGGCAGAGTCTTCAAGCGCGGCCTAAGGTTGACCGTTCCTCCAAGACCAAGGGTCGCCTGATCTGCTTCTTGCCGGCACAAGGCGGCAACGGCGCTTCCACGATCGCGCTTCATGTGGCTGATGCTATCTCGCGCCAAATTAAAAAGAAGGTTCTGCTCGTGGACTTTGATTTCCACTCCGGCACCATCGCGTTTCGTCTCCGCCTAAAACCGGAGTTCACGCTCGCGGACGCCCTGGCCCGAACCGACGTGATCGATGAATTGTGGCCCCGCATCGTCACAACCTGGAATGGCTTGGATGTGCTACCCTCTCCGGATTTCTCCCACGTGTCGCCGGATCGGCTGGAGAGAATCCCAGAAGTGTTCCGCTCGGCAACCTACCTCTATCCGTGCGTCATCATCGACCTGCCTAGCGGTGTGTTTTCTTCTTGCCAAGACGTCTTCCGGTTGGCCGACAAGATTTATTTGGTTTCCACGCCGGAAGTCATGTCTCTTCACCTGGCAAGGCGGAAGATCAGCCAGTGCATGGAGTTGGGAATTGCCGGCGAAGATGTGAGGCTGATCTTGAATCGGGTGGGATCCAAGAAAGCGCTCGACACCAGTCATGTCGGAAAGGTGGTGGGCGTGCCGGTTGACTGGACGATCCGCAATGAGTACGCCCTGGTCAATGACACGTACTTGAAGGGGGAGCTGGTACCCGGCAACTCAGCTCTGGGCCGCGAACTCTATAGGCTCGGCTGCCGCATCATGGGCATTAAGGAAGTTTCACCGACTGGCGGAAAGAAGTGGAAGTTCCTCTAAGTGGGTGGTTTTGCGTCGGGGGCGCCGGCAAACCCGACCCAACCTCGGTCGCGGCGTCGGGGGCGCCGGCAAACCCGACCCAACCTCGGTCGCGGTTGGGCTTGCTCCCCGTCACGGGCAGGCCCTGGACGCGCCGGCCCTCAAGGCTCTCGGCGTCTCGATAGCTCGCCTTCGTCTTGACCCGCCTAGCAGGGAGGTCTCCCGAGCAACGGAAAGCCGTCTACAATCGAATCGATGACCTTCACCCGTCGAGAATGGGGCTTGGCCACAGTGGGCTTGGCGACAGCAGCAACTTCAAATGTCGGCTGCTCGCCCGGCAGCGAGGAGAGTCCGCCCGCGGAGAGGTCCGCTGGGGAAGCGGATCCGGCTGCCGCTGTCCTCAACCGATCGGTGGTCATCGACCTGCACTGCGACACACCGATGCGCATCACCGGCGAGGGATTCGACCTCGGGCAGTTGCACGACTACGGGCAAGTCGATATCCCTCGCATGCGTCAGGGCGGTATCAGTGGGACTTTTTTTTCCATCTACACAAGCGCAACCAGTCAAACGCCTCGGGAAGCGTCAAAACGCGCCCTCGAGATCATCGCCGCGGTCAGCGAGCAAGTCGCCCGGCACCCGGAGGATCTTGTTCCGGCTACATCGGCGGACGAGATTGTTCAGGCCAAGCAAGAGGACAAGATGGCGATTCTCCTGGGAGTCGAAGGCGGCCACATGATCGATTCGAGTGTGGCCGCGCTTGAAACCTTGTTCGGCCTGGGGGTACGGTATTTGACCCTGACCCACAGCGCCCACACGCCCTGGGCCGACTCCTCGGCCGCGCCGCCTGTCTCGAACGGTCTGACGCCGCTGGGCCGTGAGATCGTTCAGGAGATGAACCGGCTGGGAATGATGGCCGATGTCTCCCACGCATCCGACCAAACCTTCTACGACGCGCTTGAGGCCTCGTCGGCGCCAGTCGTCGCCTCCCATTCTTCGTGCCGTGCGCTGGCGAGCCATGCGCGCAACATGAGTGATGAGATGCTTCGCGCGCTGGCGCAAAACGGCGGGGTGGTTCACATTAACTACTACAATGCTTTCCTCGATGATGATTTCGATCGGCCCGATCGTGAACTCGAAGACCTCGAGTCCAAACGAGCAGCCATACGACGGCAGCACTCGAGGGACCCCAAACAACGCGAGGCGGCGCTGCGCGAGGTCAACCGGGAACAGATCGCGCGCGTCGGGCGCCCCCCTCTGAGCCGGCTCATCGACCATTTCGAACACGCGGCGCAGGTGGCCGGCGTCGAGCACGTCGGACTGGGCTCCGACTTCGACGGCGTTCGGGATCAGTTGCCCCAAGGCATGGAAGACATCTCGAAGATCCCGAATCTTGTCTCCGCTCTTCTCGAGCGAGGCTTTTCCCAAGCGGACGTTGAAAAAATCCTCGGCGGCAACACCCTGCGCGTCATGCGGCGAGTCGAACAGATCGCCGACCAGAGCTAGCCCGCTTTTCGGCGCAAAATACGCGTAGCGCTCGGGGCGGGCTCGGGGCGGGGACTGTCACCAATTTCGCGCCTTCAAAGAATCAACAACTTACGGGCGCATTCGGACGCGAAATTGGCTGACTGTACCCAGCCACCACGCAGTTTCTCCTTTTTGCGCCGGAAAGTAGTTAGAGCCCGCTTTTCTCGCCACGTGGTGAGAAATGCGGGCTAGCGTTCCAGGCTCCGTTCGTTGCTCTCGCACACCCTCGCAACAAGCGAATCAGAGCCGCGAACGCCAGTGAGCGGTCAGGCGCACTCTCGGTGGCGTCATCTCGTCGACGCGGTGCTCTATGAAGTTCGGTCCAGGCGGCGCTGCTCGCTCAGTATCGGCCTCGCAGGCCGGCCGAGAACACGCAGGCGACGCACTGGACGCGGCTATCATGCCATCGTTTCCGGGCCAACGAAGTGCGGCTACAACTGAGCGTGCCGGCCTACAACCTAGATTCTATTCGACTTTTAACCGGACAGTAGTGGGAATGTTTCTATTGGGCGCTCAAAGGGACATTGTCATTGGGCTACAAGGATCTCGCTCACCATTTTAACCAGCTCCTTGTTTCGATAGGGCTTTTGAAGGAAACCGGAAGGTCTTTGACCGGCGAATCGCCGGATGGCGGCCTTTTCGTCGTAGCCGCTACACAGGATGATTGCCACGTCCGGTCGAATGCGACGCAGCGCAAGGAATGTTTCTTGCCCGTCCATGTGAGGCATGGTCAAATCCAGCAACACGACATGAATCACATCAGGATAGGTACGGAAGACCTTTATCGCTTCTCGTCCATCCGCGGCGGCAATCACTTCAAGGCCCTGCTTTTCAAGTATCGTCCTGCCTAACGTTCGCATGTCTTCGTCGTCGTCAACCACAAGAATCGTCGCTTGCCTACGCGACCCGGCGAGCGTTGTCCATGTTCTTTCGGACTTCTTTGTTGCCGGTTTCTTCGAAATTGGAAAAAGCACCCTGAACGCTGTCCCGGCCTTAGGCTCGCTGGAGACCTTGACGGCGCCGCCGTGCGCGCGAACAATGCCCAGCGCGGACGCTAAACCAAGACCGCGTCCGGTGAACTTTGTGGTGAAAAATGGCTCGAAGATTTTCGCCATCGCTTCGCGGTCCATGCCGCAGCCTGTATCGGAGACTTCGAGATAAACGTATTCAGTCTCAGGCAGCTTGTCATCCAGGTACGTCTGAGACAGGTAATCCCGGTCGGCGGCCATGACGCCGGTCGCAACCCTAATCGTCCCGCCCTCATTCCCAGTCGCGTCGGAGGCGTTCATGACGAAGTTCATCACCATCTGCTGGAGTTGGGACGGGTCCGCCTCGATCAAGGGAAGGTCTTCGGCTAGATCGTACCGCAGGGCTGCTTTCTTGGTGACGGCGGCTTGCAACAGATCGGCCGACTCCCGGACGACGCGTGAGAGGTCAACAACCGCCGCCTTGAAAATTCCCTTGCCTGAGTATGTCAGCATCTGGTCGGTGAGTTTGGCTGCCCGCTCGGCGGCCGCCACGACCTTTTCGAAACTCCTGCGAGCCGGAGATTCAGGGGCTAGCTCTTCTAGGCCCAGGTTGGAGAAGCCAAGAATGGTTCCCAGCAGGTTGTTAAAGTCGTGTGCGATGCCGCCCGCCAGTACGCCCAAACTTTTCAGCTTCTCGGCATGTCGGACCTGTTGTTCCAGGTTCTCGCGCTCTTTCTCCGCCTTGTCCTTTTGCGCCAGGGCCTTTCTCAAGTTGTTATTAACGGTTTCCAGTTCGTCGTTGGAAGCTTCCAGCTCGTCGTTGGTCACTTCCAGTTCCGTGCTCATGGTCTCCAGTGCGGCATTGGCGTCAATGAGCTTCTTCTCGGAGACCTCGTAGTCCTCGATGATCACCCGCAGATTCTCCTCCTTCTCGAGAACCTTTCTTCGGATCTCGACAATTTCGTTCCTGGTGCGTTGCTCCACCATCGGGGCGATGTCGGCCCCAGCGCCGGTCTGCGCCGCCGGCTTTTCCGTTGGGGGGGGAACGTCTTCGAACGTTAGCTGGAATATAGGTTCCACGAGCGGCTGATCCTCAATCCGATGCGCCTGGATATCGACTTTGCGGATCTCATCCCCCACGCTGAAAGACACTCCTCGCTTTCGCACGGGGCTGTGAGTGTGTCGGGCCTCTTGGATGGCGGAGATGAGCACGTGCACTAGCTCCGGCCTAGCCATCGTCCTCAGGTTGAACTGGGCTTTGCCGTGCGGCAGTCGGAGATAGTCCCCTGTCTGTCCGAGGAACTCTCGGATTTCAAGCGCGTCGTCAACAACGACGCCGATTGTTCTGTTTGCGGGAGCCGCTTGCACCATACGCCCGGTCGCTTCCGTCTTAGGCACTTTCGATGGCAATAGCAACTTAAGAAAATATATCGTAGCATATCGTATAGATATTGCTAGGTCTCGTGGGGTACGGAGTCGTGGATTTCTCGCTGCCGCCGGACCGGATCGCCGAGGAACTGACCAGCATAGCCCGGCACCCCTACTTGAACCATGTAGCATAAGCGGCCCAACCCGTGGACCTAATCGAGCAGCCGGCGAGCAAATTCAGTGAGATCTTCGCCCTCATCCGCGCAACGGTCGGCGTGGATTTCTCGCATTACAAACTCACCACCATCAGGCATTACAAACTCACCACCATCAGGCGGCGTATCGCACGGCGCATGCTTCTGCACAAAACTAGTTCGCTGGACGAATATATCATCATCCTTCGGAAAAACGCTGATGAGGTGGACGCTCTGCACCAGGACTTCCTGATCAACCTAACCAGTTTCTTTCGGGATCCGGAAGCCTTCGAGGAGTTACAAAAACGATTCTTGCCGAAGATCCTCAAGGACCGGTCCCCCGAGTCGCCGCTTCGAGTGTGGGTGCCAGGGTGCGCAACCGGTGAGGAGGTATATTCCATTGCCGTTTGCCTGATGGAGACGCTGGGCGAGGTGAGAACCAAACCTCCGGCACAGATCTTCGCCACCGACATCAGCGAGCGAGCGGTCAAAAAGGCTCGGGCAGGCCTCTACCCGGAAACCATCGCCGCGGACGTCTCGTCGGAGCGGCTGCGGCGCTTCTTTCTTCGATCGGAAGGTGGTTATCAGATCCGGAAGCCGCTCCGAGAGCTGTGCGTGTTTGCCCCCCAAAACCTTTTTATGGACCCTCCGTTTTCGAGGATGGACCTGATCAGTTGCCGCAATGTGCTGATTTATCTTGGAACCGCTTTGCAGGAGCGGGTGCTGAACACGCTGCACTACGCCCTGAAGCCGTCCGGCATTCTCCTCCTGGGCGTTTCGGAAACAACGTCGGCGACGCCGCATCTTTTTCAACCGGAAGACGCGGGGCTCAAGTTTTATTCAAAACGGCCCGGGGCGGACAGGCGGGGCTTTGATTTCGCGCGCCAGAGGGGGGTCTTTGATCTCCCGAAAGTCCCCCATGAGAAAGGCGCGAAGATCCGAAAGACCGACATCGAGGAGGAAATCGACCAGATCGTGCTGAAACTATGCTCACCCGCGGGCGTGGTGGTCAATGAAGCCATGGAGGTGGTACTTTTCCGGGGGCAAACCAATCCGTTTCTTCAGCCGCCGTCGGGGAAACCGACCTTCAACATACTGAAAATGGCCCACAGGGATCTCGTGCTGGATCTGCGGACGGTGATCCACCAGGCGAGAGATTCGGCTGCTGTCGTAAAGAGGGAGGGGGTGGAACTCAGGTGCGACGGTCAGTGCAAGCAACTCAACCTGATTGCAGTCGCGCTTACCACGAGGGAAAACCACTGCATGGTTCTGTTTGAGGAGACCACGCAGAAACCGGCGGCTCAACCGCAAACCGCGCCAGGCAAGACGGACGGCCGTAAAAAGCAACGGGCGGAGGAAGATCTGGAGATTGCCTCAATAAGGAGCGAGTTGGCTGAAACGAAGCGTGATCTGGAGGCGATTATCCAGGAACAGGAAACGTCCAACGAAGCACTGCGGTCGGCCAACGAGGAGATCCTTTCGAGTAATGAGGAGTTGCACTGCACTAATGAAGAGCTGCAGACGGCTAAGGAAGAACTGCAAGCATCGAATGAAGAGCTGCGCGCCGTCAACCGAGAGCTGCAGAACCGCAATGCCGAACTGGCTCAGGTCGACGACTGCCCCGCCGGCGAACAGCCCGGAACCCATGTGCTTGCAGGATTTGACAGACCTCTTCACCGGAAAGAGCACGAAGACTAGCCAACCGGAACCTCGACCTGAGTCACAAAAACCTCGCAGCGTAACCTCTTTCCGATCTCCGAGGGTTCGGCCGATTCGAAGAACAACGTGAGTGCTTCTACCAAGTTGGTCCGCGCCTCCTCAATCGAGGCTCCTTGACTGGCGACGTCCAGCTCCGGACAGGGTGCGACATAGCCGTCGTCCTCTCGCTCAATAATGGCCGTCAGGCGGCGAGACTGATCCATGACCACATTCTACGCGTACCCCGTCTTCGGTAGATCAGTAAAATACAGGCTTGCGTTCTCGACCGTGACATTCTCGCGACAATGGACGTGCTGAGCGGTTACGCTAGCGTGTGGGGTTCTCAATCGTCCTGCCCGCCGACTTTCACTGGGCCTCGTCGCCCTCGCCGGAGTCTGATGGTGGTTTTTGCAAAGGTCTTGGGGACGATCCTCGGAAGTGATCCCAACTGCCCAAAACGCCTAGCAGCGAGGCAGTGAGCACGATGGATGAGTAGAGGAAGTGGTCGGTCCCGTCAAAACGGAACGATGGCCGCACGAAAGCACAAACGATCAGGGCGGCGACGAACAGATTCCAAAGGAAAAACGGGGTTCGCGCCGGCTTCCAACGAAACGCGGCCAAGGCGATCGAGGCGAGCGCGAAAACACCGAGCGCAAGCAGCGTCGAAGCCATATCGTGGGCTGCAACCCCGGGAATCCAATCGAAGCGAATGCGGTCCCCCGTCCGCCATCCGATCAGGCCGACGGCGAGAAGAAACAACCCCAAAAGCGAGTGCAAACCGAAGGTAAGGAATCGAAGCGCGTCTGCCATGTAGCCTCGGTAAGCCGATCCCGACGATCGGCACACGCATTGTAGCCCAACATTCGGCGCCCGCGTAGAAACCTATACTGGTCCTATGTCGATCATTCGTCGCCTGCTGTTACTGGCGGCTGCCGCGGCACTGTCGCTCGGCGCGGGCGAGGGCGGGAGACCGCACGACCATAAACAGCGGCGCCTGGCTCTGGCAAAAAAACACAGCGACGGTTTGATCGTGCTCTTTGGCTACGGAGAACGCGAAGCGCAAGACGCGAGGTCTCCATTTCGGCAAGAAAACAATTTTTACTACCTGACCGGGTGGAATGAGCCCGGGGCCGTTTTGCTGCTGCTGCCGGCAAACAGGAAACAGCCTTCTCACGGTGAGACCCTCTTTCTCCCTGAGAAGAACGCCTCGCGGGAGCGCTGGACCGGCCCTCGAACGGGCCCCGGTGAACCCGGTTCGGATCAGAAAACGGGGTTCTCCGACGTGCGGCACGTCTCCACGCTGGCCCCTGTCGTCAAGGAAGCCCTAGGGAGCTACAAACGGATCTACGGCTTGCTGCCGCGGCGGCATCCAAGCCTTGCGCAGCAGCCTGAGCCGGATTGGACGAAGAGGCTGAAGAAGCTCGCCGGCGCCTACCCGCTGTCGAACGTTCGCGGCGCCCTCGGCGAGATGCGCATGGTCAAGTCCGAGCCGGAGATCCAACTCATCCAGCGAGCCGTAGACGCGACCGTCGAGGCGCACCTGGCGGCTTGGAAGAAGATCCGCCCCGGCCTGTTTGAATACCAGGTGGCGGCTCCCATGATCGAACGGCTGATGAGTCTCGGCTGCCCCAGACCGGCTTACGCTCCGATCGTCGGCGGGGGCCGCAGGGCGACGATCCTGCACTATCAACAAAACTCTTCCCGCCTGCGAAGCGGTGAACTGGTCCTCATCGACGCCGGGGGAGAATACGGCCATTACGCCGCCGACATCACACGGACCGTCCCGGTCGATGGCCGTTTCACCGAGCGGCAGCGCAAGATCTACGAGGCCGTGCTTTCTGCTCAGAAAGCTGCGCTGGCCGGCGTGAAGCCGGGGATGACCCTAGGCGGTGATGGCCCCAACAGCTTGCAGCGGATCGCGCGAGAGGAACTGGATGCTCGAGGAAAAGATCGGAACGGGAAGCCCTTGGGGCGCTATTTTACGCACGGGTTGGGACACCACGTGGGCCTCGGAGTACACGACCCCGGAGACCCCAAAGCGCCGCTCCAGGCCGGCATGGTGATTACCATCGAGCCGGGCGTCTACATCCCAGAAGAGAATATCGGCGTGCGGATCGAAGATATGGTTCTCGTGACCAGCGACGGCGGGCGGGTCTTGAGTTCATCGCTTCCTAAAGATCCCGACGAGATCGAGCGGATCATGGCTATACAGCCGCAGAGATAGCCGAGCTGGGTCTACACGTTTTGTGCCTACCGGGCTCAGCCGATTTGGTGGGGACCGGCACTCTTGCCGGTCCTTCGCCGGGGACGGGATCGGGACGGGATCGGGACGGGATCGGGGACAGCTCCCGAACTCCGGAAACCTACTTCGACACGGACCGCCATCCTGAGCACGAGGATTGTCGACCCATGTGCTTTCATATCAATTCCTTAACAGCCTTCCCGGACGCCGAATGGCCGAACTCAAGTGAAGAATCCTTACCAAAGAAATCCGCTGAAGCTGCCCGATCTGGCTCCGAATAGGGGAGATCGGGACAGGGAGATCGGGGACAGCTCCCGAACTCCGGAAACCTACTTTGACACGGGCCGCCATCCTGAGCACGAGGATTGTCGACCCATGTGCTTTCATATCAATTCCTTAACAGCTTTCCCGGACGCCGAATGGCCGAACTCAAGTGAAGAATCCTTACCAAAGAAATCCGCTGAAGCTGCCCGATCTGGCTCCGAATAGGGATCGGGAGCTGTCCCCGATCTCCCCGATCTCCCCGAAGCTGCCCGATCTGGCTCCGAATAGGGATCGGGAGCTGTCCCCGATCTCCCCCATTACGAAGCTTGATCCCCTATCATTGTTCCTGTCGGCGACCCCGCGCATGAAGAGCAATCGCCCATGACTGACGTCTTTACCATCCGTCCTCAACGGCGGGCGCCATCGGCGGCGCTCGTTCCCTATGTCCTGATTACGTTTGCGATCGCTTGGGGTATTATCGGGCTCTATATCTTTCGCCCGGAGCAGGCCGTCGCCTGGTTTGGCGAGATCACCGGCACACACCCGCTCTATGTCATGGCCACGTGGGCCCCCGCCTTTGCGGCATTCGCCGTGGTGTGTTTCTTTGGCGGCGGCGCCGGACTCAAGGCATATCTCACGCGCCTCGCTCTTTGGCGATGTTCAATCGGGTGGGGCGTGTTTCTGCTGATCGGGGTGCCGTTGACCTTCGCGGCGGGGGCTTTGGTGAAAGGCACGCTGACCGACCCATTGCCGTTCGACAGTCTCGGTTCTGCTTTGGCCCTGATGGGCTTCATGCTGTTTCTCGGACCGGTGGAAGAGTTCGGCTGGCGCGGGGTGGCCCAGCCCCTTCTGCAACGGCACGTGGCTCCGATTTGGGCCGGACTGCTGATTGGCGCGACGTGGGGCTTTTGGCATTTCCCGGCCTTCTATTTGTCCGGGACGGTGTACACGGATTGGAGTTTTCTGCCCTTCTTTATCGGCAACGTCACCCTTGCCGTGATCGTGACACCGCTGTTCAATGTCTCGCGCGGCAGCATCCTCTTGCCGGCGCTGTTTCACTTCCAGCTGATCAACCCGCTTTGGCCGGATGCCCAGCCCTATGACACCTGGTTCTTCGTCCTGGTTGCAATCGTCGTCGTCTGGGTGAACCGCAAGACGATGTTCACGCGGGAAGGCGCCGTGACCGAAGTAATCCCGGGGTCGGGAGGGTAGTCCGATGGCGCCTCGAGGGTCTCGACGAGACGGCCGAGCCGTAGATCATCGCCGACGCGCCGGTGGATTGCCGCCCCGAGTCGCTCGCGGGCGACTTGCTCGGGCGTGACCGGGAGACGATGCAGACCGGAGTAGAGGCGAACGGCGAGGAAGGCGAACTCGGCGGCAGGGATCGACTCCACACTTTGATCGGGGAGATCGGGGACAGGTCCCGAACTCCCGCTTAGGGAGTCCCGTAGCGCAGGCCTCGGCGGCCGTTTTGCCGAGACCTGCGGCCGTTCGCCGTCCAGTCACACCCAGCCACACAGCTTGTTTTCAACAACTTCATAACCCTGGACACCCTAAAAAGTTGACATTGCCGGTTACACTGGGCGTAGGAGGTCCATACTGCGGACGGCCTTTCGACCTGCGGCCGTTGGAATTGACACGGTCGCCATTCTGAAGGGGGAGACTGCGGAGACCAGCATGACGCTCGACCAGCGAGAAAAAGAATACGAAACAAACCCAATTTCGCACAACTCACAGGGAATCAATGGGTTGCAGCTGGTTTCCAGTACGGCTGGCTCAGCAAACCTGACCGATCGCTCCAGCAGCATACGTGCAGACACCGACCTACGGGTAGACGCACGAGGAACGGCAACAGGGCAGCGACGAACTATCGCAGCGGCGAACCAACCCGATAGCCGGAGCAATGGGAGCAGCGAAATGACCAAACAAAGAAAATTTCTCATAACCACCATTAATCCAGCAACTTACACGGAAATCCACGGCGGTTAGGCGATCCGGTCGCGCCCATTCTTTGTGTCGCTGCACCCTCGCCAGGGGCTGTTCGGCGTTGCTTCTACAAGCCCCAATTAGGAGAATGACCCCATGCGCAGGATATTGCTGGTTACCGTGGCGGTGACGTGCCTTATGTGTAACAAGGTGGAGACGGTCAGTGAAAACGAGGCTATCTTCGAGCAAACCGACGTTTTTGTGGGCGGGCAGGATGGAATCTTCGAATACCGCATTCCGGTGCTCGTGACGTCGAATGAGGGCACCCTTTTGGCGTTTTGCGATGCTCGGGTGGAGCAAGAGGGCGATCCCCCTAACAACATCGATCTGGCGCTGAAACGTAGTTTCGACGGCGGCAAGACTTGGGGGCCGCTCCAGCTGCTTGTGGACGCCGGCGAAGGGGCGGTGGCGGATTCTTGCGGCCTGGTCGATCGCCGGACGGGGACGATCTGGGTGTTCTCGGTGTACTGCCCCACCGGGATCGGTAGTGCCAACGCAGAGCCTGGGCTTACCGGGGACACCTTCATGTACTGGGCCGTCAAGAGCGACGACGACGGAGAGACTTGGTCCGAGCCCATCGACATCACGGCCATGGTCAAGAAGCCGGAGTGGCGCGCCGGCTCCCCCGGCCCCGGCACGGGAATCCAAATGCGGTCCGGCCGGCTCATCATTCCTCGCTACTACACGGCGGGCGACGGGCGCTCGGTCGTGTTCTTGAGCTACAGCGACGACCACGGAAAAACTTGGCGCATGGGCGGTGAAGCGAAAGGGCCTTGGAACACCAACGAAACCCACGTGGTCGAGCTCGATGACGGCTCCTTGCTGCTCAACATGAGAGGCGTGACCGGCAACCAGCGCAAGATTGCCCGCAGCAGCGACGGTGGGATGACCTGGTCGGAGATGACCGAAGATCCCGCCCTCATCGAGCCGCGCTGCCAGGGCAGCTTGATCGTCCACACCGACGGCCTGCACTATCCCAAGAGCCGGCTCGTCTTCCTGAATCCGGCGAGCTTGGAGCGCAACAACATGACCGCGCGCCTCAGCTACGACGAGGGCAAGACCTGGCCCATCAGTAAACAGCTTTACGCCGGGCCGTCCGCCTACTCGTCCCTGACGGTTCTGCAGGATCTGACGATTGGTTGCCTGTACGAGCGGGGCGGCCAGGGTCCTTATGAGAAAATCACCTTCGCACGATTCAACCTGGAATGGCTGACCGACGGCAAGGACAAGCTGGCCGCGATGAGCGGCAGCAGGCGAGTCCGGGCGAGTAAGAAGAAAGGGAACAGCCTCGCGACCTCGAAACCGGCCCTATCGACGGTGTAAGCTGGGATCACTCGCGGCCCGCCCCGGAGCCGCTTCCTTGCTCAAAGATCGAGACGGCTTCCGCGTTGGCGGTCACTTGGCCGATCATGCTGTTCATAGCACGCCCAAGATCTTTCGGCGCGGCGATGGCATATTCCCGACCTCTATAGACTCTCAGGGCGTTGCTGATCGCGTCCCGCCAAGGATGCGCCTGCGGGATCCTATCGTAGACCAGGTAGAAAACCGGGCAACTCACGCGTCCCGCCGCGCGGAGCGCCTTGCGGGGGATTCTGCCTTCGAGCGAGGTTTTAGGGCCGACAATGATCACCGCGTCGGGCTCGGGGTCTTGCGCTCCGAGATGCTCCTGGAGAAGTTCGGTCAAAAAGCGGATGCCGCTTTGGGGGTCTTGTAACTGAGCGGCGTCAACCACGTCGGCGCGGATGGATCGGACCGCGTCGCCGAGCGCAGGAAAGTCGATCCGCGGGGCGTTCTGTTCATCAAAGATGAGGCGCTCTTCCTGCATGTTGAAAGCAACCAGGCTAAAGGTTCCGAAGTGGGGATCGTGCGCGATGGCTCGAAGTATGGAAACGATGTTCCGCAGGTCGTATTCCCGCAGTCGGAACTGACTGAAGTCAGTGGGCGTGAAGTTCACCAGAAGTTTGAGATGCAGCAGATTTCTCGGCCGCGCCCGGGGCACGGGAGGGTCCTCCTCAAAGATCTCTTCGTGGTGAGCGGCGACGAAATAAGGCACGCCGGTCGCCGCCAGGCCGTCAAGATTCTCCAAGGAGGGTGTCTTAACCTGCCAGCGAGTCGAACACACCCTCTCCGCACCATCGCGCATCAGCCAATCCAGCTGATAGCGGCCCGGTCCGAGCTTGTACCTCCCGACGACAGTGACGTCCCCGCTCTTTCCCTCCTCAACGGGCGGAACGGTGTAGCGATCGGAGAAGTAGTAGTCGCGCTGTTGTCCGTCCAACGGTTGCACCCTAAACAGGACCCGGATCGCCGTCCCCTCGCCCGCCAAGGCGCTGAGGGGGATTTTGAACAGATACCCGGCGAGGAATTCCAGGTCAAATCCAAGCTGCGGCGGGAGAGGCGTCACCGAGCACGGGAAGTCGGTGCGGCGCTGCCCGGACGAGAGAACGGATTTGTCGGTGTTGAGCAGGTGAAGCTGCTCCCCGACAACAGCCGAGCGCACCAAGCTCTGCGCGTTCCCGGCCGCCACCGCCAGTGCCAGGACAGCGGAAGACAAAACAAACGAGATCCTTGGCGCTTGTGCCACCAGCATAGATCGGGTTCGTCGACGGAATATGTGCCCGAAGCAACCTGCTAACGCCGCCTATCCCCCAAAACCCCGAATACCACGACTTCGCCGATCAGCGAACCATCCTGGGCATCCCTCACATGTGGAACGTGATGTCGAACTTGCCGTTCGCGGTGATCGGTGCATGGGGCTGCTGGTGGTTGCTGGGTCGGAGAGATCTCTCGAAAATCTTTGCCGAGGGGCGGGAACGCGTGGCTTACCTCGTGTTCTTCGTCGGAGAGTTGCTCACCTGTTTCGGGTCGGCCTACTACCACGCGGACCCGAATAACCATACCCTGGTGTGGGACCGCCTGGTCTTTAGCCTTCTGCTGACGTCGTTTTTCACGATCGTCGTCACGGAGTTTGTCAGCAGGCGGGCCGGGAAAATCATGCTCGCGCCGATGGTTCTGCTGGGCCTCTATAGCGTTTGGCACTGGCATGCGAGCGAGCTGGCCGGCGAGGGAGACCTGCGCGTGTACATCGCGGTTCAGTTCTACCCGGTGATCGCAATCCCCTTCATCATTTGGATGTTCCCTTCGCGTTACGGGCAGAGCCGCCCGTTCCTGCTGCTGTGGGCGCTGTTTGGACTGGCCAAAATCTGTGAGCTGCTGGACGCCCCAATCTACGAGCTCAGCGGTTTCTGGAGCGGCCACACCTTCAAGCACCTGATCGCCGCGGCGGCCACCTACTGCGTGCTTTCCGCTCTTCGACCGCCACCTGGGGAGAAAGCGTGCTACTTCCGAAACTTCTCCGGCAAATCGATGGCCGAACTCAAACCTCCGTCGACGACAACGTAAGTACCAGTCATGTAAGAAGACATGTCGGAAGCGAGGAAGAGGGCGGTCTGGGCGATGTCCTTGGGCTCTCCGTTGCGCTTTAGCGGGCACTGCTTGGCGATCTCTGCCCTGTCGGCCTCGCTGACCCCTTTCCACAGCCCAGTCACAACGGCGCCCGGCAAGATGGCGTTGACGCGGATCGACGGAGCATAGTCGGCGGCAAGCGCTCGAGTGAGAGCCAGGAGTCCTCCTTTGGCGGCTTGGTAGGCGGCATGCTGCGCGTAGCCTCGAATCGAGTGGACGGACCCTGTGATGATGATCACTCCTCCCCCTTGAGCCAGCATCGTCGGGACAGTGCAATGCGCCAGCATCCAAGACGCTTTCAAGCAGACATTTAATGTTCGGTCCCAGTCTTCCTCTCTGAGTTCCGTTGCGGTTCCCATCGTGTACGCAGCTGCGTTGCTGTGGAGGATATCAACGCGACCGTAGCGGTCCAAAGCGGTCTTGACCATGGATTCCACTGCTTTCATGTGACCCACGTCGGCGCCTACGAAGGTCGCCTCTCCCGAAGCTTGGCGGATGCTTTTCACCGTTTCCATTCCGCCGGGCTCGTCAATATCGACCGCCACCACCTTCGCCCCCTGCTCCGCGAAAAGTTGCGCGGTCGCCCTGCCAATGCCGGAGGCAGCACCCGTAATCATCGCTACTTTATCCTTCAGCAGCATAAGTCACCTCGCCTCACAAGGCCGCTACTCTCTTCGTCTCAAAGTCGAGACGACCGCACGAAGCCGCCGAGGTCAACCCCGATCGGGCGGTGATTCACTCTTGCTTATCCAAAAGCGTGCTATCTCCTCCAAGGTTTTCCCTTTTGTTTCGGGAACCAGTCTGAGCCCCACGAAAAAGGAGACAACACAAATCCCGCTGAACAGGAAGAACGTAGCACTGGGATTGCCGAAAGTCGTTTCGGAAAACTCGGACATCAGAGGGGTCAGTTGGTTGGCGATGTAGGCCGCGAGCCAAACGCAAAGAGAAGCCAGACCCATCGCCCGTGCCCGGATTCGTGTCGGGAAGATCTCGGCGATGAGCAGCCAGCCGAGCGGGCCAAAAGCAACGGCGTGTGGCAGGGCACATAACGACACCACAAGTACCACCAGCCAGCCGACCGTGTCAGTAGCAAACACGACGCCCAACGCCGCCGTGAACACCGTCATCAAGAGGGACCCGGCAAGCCACAACGGTCGCCTGCCGACACGATCTACCAAATAGAGGCCCACGAAAGTAAAAATGAGGTTTCCAACGTTGGGCACGATGGACTGAAACAGCGCGTCGGTCGCCGCCGAAAACCCCGCTTTTTGGAAGATCGTGGGCATATAAAAACTGATCACCGACCACCCGGTCCACTGCTGCATCAGCGCTACAAAAACTCCCAACAACAGGGCGGTTCTGAGTCCGGGTTGAAAAAGCTCCGCGAATCCCCCTGTTTCCCCGGCAAGAGACCCCGTAATTTCGCCCATCTCTTGCTCAGCCTGCTCAGGACCGATGATCCGCGCCAGTACTTGCTGCGCCTCAGCTTCTCGCCCCTTGCTGGCAAGCCAACGAGGACTTTCCGGCACGCCGATCAGAAAGACAACAAATAACACGATGGGCACCAGTTCCGAGCCGAACATCCAGCGCCAGCTAACCGCTTCGTCCAAAGTCTGAGCCAGGAAGTTCGCCGCAAGAATCGCGCTCAACGATCCCACCACGATCGCAAGCTGGTTCATGGTTACCAGGCGGCCCCGGATCCGCGCCGGCGCCATCTCGGCTATGTACATCGGTGACACCACGCTGGCCAACCCAACCCCAACCCCGCCGATAATGCGGAAGATGTAAAACTGGGCAATCGTCCGCGGCAAGGCAGTCCCAATCGCGGACGCACCGAACAAACCGGCTGAGAGCATCAGTGTTTTCTTTCGTCCGATTGCATCGCACACCCAGATTCCCGCGATCGGCCCCGCCATGCACCCCAAGATGGCGCTTGCCACGGCAAACCCGAAAGCGGCGGCATCCAACTGGAACGTCTGTCTCAAATAGATTTGCGCGCCGGAAATAATGCTGAGGTCGTATCCAAACAGGAAACCCCCGACGGCAGCGACGAAAGCCACCAGATAAGGGTAGAGTTGACGGCCGATGCTCACGAATGGCTAGTATACAAGCGTCAGACTTTCCGGTAAAGGAGGAACAAAGTGGAGACTCTCCGTAGTAAGCACGATCTCCACGAGTCGGGCTGGACACTCGAGCCCGAGCTTGCCCTCCCGACACCGCGCCGTACTTGAGCAGTACGTTGAGCACGGCGAGCAAGCGCAACGCAGTAATGGCGGGCTTATTGCGTGCTTCGACCGTCAGGTGGTGAGAAAAGCGGGCTAGTCCCCACGCAGAAAAAAAACAGTGCGGGGGGCAGTTTTCAATTGTAACTCCTGTCGCGGGGCCGCGTCCCGCCCGGCATTCCGCCACCCTCGGCCCACTCGTGGCGCGCGCATTCTTGCGTGCCGTGTCGCCATTCGTGGCGACATGTCTCTCGTTGGTGCGCCGGTCTGCCCGGTGGTGAGAAAAGCGGCCTAGACATTGCCAACCCTTGCGCGCTAAACTTAGATCCAGACGATGTGAAATAGGATGTTCTCTATGGGACCTAACAGTTGGGCTGTCCTCCTGTTCGCCGGGGTCGCGGGCGCCCTGCCGGCAAGCGCGGATACCTCCAAACTCCCGCCGCCATCAACCAAGCAGATCGATTTCGACCAGGACGTAAAGCCGGTTCTCGAGCGCTGCTATGTTTGTCATGGAACCCAGCAGCAGATGAACGGGCTGCGGCTCGACCGACCCGGCGACGCCGAACGGGGCGGATATTCGGGCCCGGCCATCGTCCCCGGAAACAGCGCGGAAAGCCGGCTGATCCGCCTGGTCGCCGGCCTGGAAAAAGACATCGTGATGCCCCCGCTGGGAGACCGCCTGACTTCCGCCGAAATCGGCATCCTGCGCGCTTGGATAGATCGAGGCGCCCAACGTCCACCGCCCTCGAAAGCGAAAGCCGCTTCGTCCGAGTCTCAGACTGAAATAGAAGAGGCGATCCAAAGCTCTCCCAAATCGACTCACTGGTCCTTCCAACCGCTACGCCGACCCCCGGTTCCGAATGTGCAAGACGGCTCGTGGGCGCGGAACGCCATAGATAATTTCGTACTGGCTCGGCTAGAGGCGGAGGGCATTGAACCTTCTCAGGAGGCCGACAGGCGGACGCTGCTCCGCCGGGTCAGCCTGGACCTGGTCGGACTACCCCCAACTCCACAGCAGGTGGCGAAGTTTCTGGCGGACGACCGCCCCGACGCCTACGAGCAGTTGGTCGACGGTCTCCTCGCTTCGAAACACTACGGCGAAAAGTGGGCCATGCACTGGCTCGATCTGGCTCGCTACGCCGACAGCGACGGTTATGAGAAGGACATTGTGCGGCCCTACGCTTGGCGCTACCGCCATTGGGTGGTTGACGCGCTCAACCGCGACATGCCCTTCAATCAGTTCACCATCGCGCAGATCGCCGGCGACCTACTTCCCGGCGCGACGGTCGAGCAGCGCGTCGCCACGGGCCTGCACCGCAACACCCTGAAAAACCGCGAAGGCGGCGTGAATCTCGAACAGTTCCGCTTTGAGGAGACCGTTGATCGAGCGAACACCGTCGGCACCGTATGGCTTGGGCTGACGGTGGGCTGCGCCCAGTGCCACGATCACAAATACGATCCCATTTCACAGAAGGAGTACTACGGCTTCTACGCCTTCTTCAATAATCTCGAAGAGCCCATGATCGACGCGCCACTGCCGGGGGAGATGGGGCCGTACTTGCAAAAGCGCTCCGAATACCTGGCGGAGCGGGCCGCGCTGCTTGAGGAATACTGCGTCGGACAGGAACGGATGGACCCCTGGGAGGCGAAGCTCATTTGGGCCGCCGATAACCCGGGCAAATGGACCGACTGGGACAACCATTACGACAACTTGGAAAAGATGACCGACGGGGGGCAGAAGGTCCTCCGCATGCGGCGGGAACAGCGCAGCGAGCGTCAGCAAAACACGTTGATTGAGTTCTTTCTTGCACAGTACGGTCAAGTCGTCAGCGAGGAAGTTTACGAGGGATTGGGTTTCAAACAGTTGCGAGAAAAGCTCAGCGAACTGGAGGTGTCCTATCCTCAACTCACGCAGGCCCGCGCCGTAGCTGAAAACACACAGCCGCGGAAAACTCATCTTCACGTGCGGGGTCAGTGGGACCGCCAGGGAGTTGAAGTCGAGCCGATGACGCCGGCCGTTCTGCCTCGACCGGCGACCAACGGGAAGCTCACCCGCCTCGACCTGGCCGAATGGCTGATGTCGCAGGAGAACCCCCTAACGGCGCGAGTCACGGTGAACCGTGTCTGGCAAGAGTACTTCGGGCGCGGTCTGGTGCTAACGTCGGAGAACTTCGGCACTCAGGGCGAGAAGCCTTCCCACCCCCAACTGCTCGATTGGCTCGCTAGCGAATTCATCGAAAACGGCTGGAGTTTCAAAAAGTTGCACAAGTTGACTGTCATGTCGGCGACCTACCGGCAGGCTTCCGACACTCGACCCGACTTACTCAAGCAAGACCCTAGCAACACTTTATTGGCTCGCCAGTCCCGCCTTCGGTTGCCGGCGGAGATCATTCGCGACAGCGCCCTCGAAGTGAGCGGGCTGCTTTATGGGGCCGTCGGAGGACCCAGCGTGCAGTTGCCCCTGCCTGAGGGCGTCCAAGATTTGTTGTTCCGAGCTGGAGAGTTCGTGGACTTCAACGACGGCGAGGGAAAAAACCTTTACCGCCGAGGCTTGTACATTCATTTTCAGCGCACCGTCCCTTATCCTTTCTTAAAGAATTTCGATGCCCCCGAGGCGAGTACGGCACAATGTCGCCGAGATCGCTCCAATACTCCCTTGCAGTCTCTGAACCTGCTTAACGATCCGGTGTTCTTCGGGGCCGCACAGGGGCTGGCCGCGCGCATCCTGCAAGAGGCGCCGGGGACCGATTTCGCTGAGCGGCTCGATTACGCGTATCAACTTTGTCTATCGCGGAAACCGAAATCCTGGGAGCAGGAAAAAATGTTGGGCTACTTCAGCCAACAAAAACAAATGCTCGACAAAGACCCCCAGGCGGTTGCCTCGCTCTTCCCGGTCGTTTTAGAGGGTGCCGATCGCCGGGAACTGGCGGAGTGGGTAGGTGTCAGCCGCATCCTGTTGAACCTGGATGAGTTCATAACAAGAGAGTAGGGGAGTATGCTTTTACGCTTCGGCCTCGTGCCCGCGAACTACGGTTGTTGGAGACAGCCATGACTTACGAGGAGTTTCAGCGCATTCAATCTCGACGCACGTTCCTGCATAACTGCGTCGGAGGCTTGGGGACAGCCGCACTGGCGCATTTGCTGGCCATCGAGGGACGAACCGCGGTCGAAGACCCAACGAAGATCAATCCGCTGGCGGCCAAAACTCCGCCCCATGCGGCCAGGGCCAAGAACGTCATTTTTCTTTTCATGGCCGGGGCGCCGAGCCAGATGGACCTCTACGATCCCAAGCCGGCCCTCAAGAAGTGGGAAGGGCAGGCGCTCCCTCCGTCGATGACGAAAGACCTCAAGCTGGCGTTCATCAAGCCCACGGCTACCATCTTGCCGAGCCCCCGTACGTTTACTCCTCACGGGCAGAGCGGCATCGAGATTTCGGATTTCCTGCCCCACACCGGTTCCATAGCCGACGACATTTGTCTCGTCCGCTCGATGTACTCAGCAGCTTTTAACCACCACCCGGGGCAGTCCCTGCTGATGAGCGGCAGCCCGCTGGTGGGTCGTCCCACGCTGGGGAGCTGGGTCACCTATGGATTGGGCAGCGAATCGCAAGACCTGCCCGGGTTCGTGGTGTTGAGCTCCGGGCGGGGGGGCGCCAGTGGCGGTTCCAGTAATTATTCGAGCGGGTTCATGCCCTCAACCTACCAGGGCGTCCCCTTCCGCAGCTCCGGAGATCCAATCCTGTATCTTTCCAACCCTCCCGGTGTGAGCCGCAAGATGCAGCGCCTGAGCCTGGACGTGCTGCGCGACCTCAATGAAGGGCACTATCGACATACCGGCGATCTGGAGGTTGCCTCGCGGATCGCCTCCTACGAGCTGGCGTTTCGTATGCAGGCTTCCTCGCCCGAGCTGATCGATTTCTCCGACGAACCCCAACACACTCTCGACATGTACGGCGTCAATGAGGAAACGACCAAGCAGTACGGAACCAACTGCCTGCTGGCTCGAAGAATGGTCGAGCGCGGGGTGCGGTTCGTCATGCTGGCCCACGCCAGTTGGGACGACCATTCCGAGCTCAACAAAAACCTGAAGAAGAACTGCGACAAGACCGACAAGCCGATCGCCGCTCTCATCACCGATCTCAAGCAGCGCGGCTTGCTGGATAGTACGTTGGTCATTTGGAGTGGGGAGTTCGGCCGCACTCCGATGGTGCAGCTCAATCGCCCCGACGATGCGGAGAGCGCCGGCCGCGACCATCACCCCAACGGGTTCAGCATGTGGTTGGCCGGCGGCGGCATCAGAGGCGGCCAGGTAATCGGTAAAACCGACGAATTAGGCCTGACGATCGCCGAAGACCCGATCCATCTTCACGACCTGCAGGCCACTGTCCTCGACCGCCTCGGTTTCGACCACACTAAGCTGACCTATCGCCACATGGGACGCGATTTTCGGCTCACCGACGTCGGGGGGAATGTAGTCGAGAAGATGTTGGCTTAACCGGCAGCCGTCATTTGCCGCTTGCACCAGGACTTGCTACACTCTTACGTTTTTGGTCCGGCGCCCCGGTTCTTGCTTGGCGAACGCGCCCGAAGGGCCGGCCCCGCGTCATTCCTTCTTTCCTACTCAGACCGGGGACCAGTGGGACGCGGGTGGCCTTCACTCTCCCAACAGGGTGGAGGAAATCGCATCACAAAGATGAGATCGTTCAACGGGAATCCAGTACCCTCCGCGGGCGACGTCATTGCCGTCCGGGAGGGCAAGTTTGTCGTCCCGGATCACCCGATCATCCCCTTCATCGAAGGCGACGGGACCGGGCGGGATATATGGAAGGCCTCCCGGCACGTGTTCGACGCCGCTGTGGAACAGACATATGGGGCGACACGCCAAATCATTTGGTATGAGATATTTGCAGGGCAAAAGGCCTTCGATCGCGTGGGAGGTTGGCTGCCCGATGACACGGTGGAGGCGATTCGGCATTTTCATATCGCCATCAAGGGACCGCTGACGACGCCCGTCGGCGGCGGCATTCGCAGCCTCAACGTAGCCCTGCGGCAGATTTTGACGCTCTACGTTTGCATGCGGCCGGTGCGATACTTTCCGGGCGTGCCGTCGCCGATGAGGCATCCGGAGAAGCTCGATGTCGTGGTCTTCCGGGAAAACACCGAAGACGTCTACGCCGGGATCGAGTGGCGTCAAGGTACTGCCGAAGCCGGTCAGGTGATCGAGTTCTTAAATCAAAAGATGGGCAGCGCGATCCGCGAGGACTCCGGCATCGGCATCAAACCGGTCAGTGTGACGGGATCGAAACGGCTTGTCCGAAGAGCTATCCAATACGCTATTGAGAATGACCGCAAAAGTGTCACCCTTGTCCACAAGGGCAACATCCAGAAGTTCACCGAGGGCGCCTTCCGCGACTGGGGTTACGAGGTTGCCAAAGAAGAATTTCCTGAAGCTTGCGTGACAGAAGACGAGGTTGCCGGCACCGCTCCCGAGGGGAAAATTATCGTCAAGGACCGTATCGCCGATTCGATGTTTCAACAGGTGCTGTTGCGGCCCACCGAGTACGACGTGATTGCCACGACGAATCTGAACGGGGATTACCTATCGGACGCCTGCGCGGCGCAGGTCGGCGGGTTGGGCATGGCTCCGGGCGCCAACATTGGCGATGAACACGGGGTCTTTGAAGCTACGCACGGGACGGCCCCGAAATACGCCGATCAGGACGTCATCAATCCATCGAGCGTGATCCTTTCCGGCGCCATGATGTTTCGTTTTATGGGCTGGGAGGACGTGGCGGATCGGATCGAGGCCGGCATCAAGCAAACCATCCGCAACAAGACGGTGACCTATGATCTGCATCGCCAGATGGAAGGGGCGAAGAAGTTGAAGACAAGCGAGTTTGCGAGCGAGATCGTCAACAACATGGCGGATCTTGCGGCCGGCTGAGTTCCGTCCCGCTTGCGATTGCCGTTCGGCCCTTGAAGTGCTTGGGCGAGTCATAGAGGGGCCGCGATCGGGCGCTTCTGAATCTAGGGAGGCGAGTAAGCTAGCGCTACTCGCGCCGCCCGAGGAGATAAGGGATGAGGAACAAAGTTACGGTCGTTGGCGCCGGCAACGTCGGAGCCAGTTGCGCCTTGCGGCTCGCCGATAAAGAGTTAGCCGACGTCGTACTGGTGGACATCGTGGAGGGCGTCCCGCAAGGTAAAGCGCTCGACATGCTCGAGGCCTGTCCGGTCGAGGGATCGGACGTCAAGATCATGGGGGCCAACGATTACGAAGTGACGGCGAACTCCGACATTGTCGTCATTACGGCGGGCTTGCCGCGCAAGCCGGGCATGAGCCGAGACGATCTGCTGATGAAGAATTACGAAATCATGAAGGCTTGCGTCGAGCCGGCGATCAAATACTCGCCCAACTGCATTTTGGTGATCGTCTCCAACCCGCTGGACGCCATGTGCCACGTGGCCTACCAGCTGAGCGGATTCGCGAAAAACCGAGTGGTCGGAATGGCCGGGATTCTCGACACCGCCCGTTTTCGGACCTTTCTCGCCGCAGCCGCCGAAGTCTCGGTCGAAAACGTCGTCGCCTTTGTGCTCGGAGGCCACGGAGATACCATGGTGCCGCTGGTGCGCTACACCAGTGTCTCCGGCATCCCGATTACGGACGTTCTGGACGCCGAAACCATCGACAAAATCGTGGAAAGAACCCGCCAGGGGGGAGGGGAAATCGTCAAGTACCTGAAGACAGGCAGTGCCTTCTACGCTCCCTCGTCGGCGGTGGTGGAGATGGTCGAATCGATCCTCAAAGACAAGAAGAAAGTTCTCCCCTGCGCGGCCTACCTGGAGGGGGAGTATGGAATCAACGGGCTATTCGTCGGCGTGCCCGTCAAGCTCGGGGCCCGCGGAATCGAAAAAATCTACGAGCTCAACCTAAATGATCAGGAAAGCGCGGAGTTAAAGAATAGTGCCGACTCGGTCCGGGATCTCGTCAATGTGCTCAAGCCCCATCTTGGGTGATCGCAGGGTCCGGTTTACGATCTGACCCGAGCCATATCCGAAGAGCGCACGAAAATCGTAGCATCCCAGAACCCGAACAGTAGCCGGCTGGGAGGGCATGGGGTTGCTCTCGTTTCCCGGAATCTGCTATAACCTGACATCCGAGGGCTGACGCGAGCAGCGGCCCGGAGTCGGTGCGCCGGTAGTGCGTTTGCACCCTTCCGGGTCCGACTGAGCGCTCTGTCGAAGGGGAAGCTAGCTTTAGCAATCGCCGATCTCCGTCGTCCAGGTTGGCGGAGTCCTCCGATAGCGCTCGGAGAGGAGGAGTTACGGCCGAGAAGAAAAAGGCAGTATCTTCCCAGAGGTCCGCGGCGCCGAAGCGCGCGAAGACTTCGAAAAGGGCAAAGGTGTCGAAGAAGGCCAAGTCCGTCCCGCAGAGTGCGTCTTTGAAAAAGAAGCCCACATCGCGCCCCGCGGCCCCCGCGAAGAAAATAGCCAAGACAGCCCCGAGTCCGAAGAAGGCGGCGAAAGGACAGAAGTCCGGGAAGGCCGTCACGCCGGGAGCAGCCATGAGCACTAAGAAAGCGGTCAAGAAAGCGGCCGGCCGCAAGCCGGTCTCGTTCACCACAACCGGCTCAGCCATTCGTGCCGCTAGGGCCGCAGAGGCAGCCAAAGCCCGTAAACGCGCACAGGATGCACGCATCGCTCGCCAGCTCAGCGAACGCCAGGCTGCTCACTACGGAGCGGCAGTCGGTTACCTCAACATTAAGAAGTTCGCCCAGGCGCGGTCGCGTTTTGAGAAGGCGGCAGATGGACCGGATGTCGCTTTGCGACACCGAGCGAAAGTTTACGCCGAAATCTGCCGCGGTCGGATTGAAACGAGCAAACTCCGTCTCAAGAGCGCTGATGACTACTACAACTATGGGATCAGGCTGATGAATGACCGCCAAGTAGACGAAGCGGAGCATCATTTGGGTGAAGCCTTGAAGCTGGACCCAAACGCGGATCACGTGCATTACGCGACTGCTGTATTACAGGCCATAAAAGGAGACACCGCGGGCGTCCATCGAAGCCTTAGCCGGGCCATAGAATTGAATCCCCGAAACCGGCCGCTGGCACTCAACGATTCGGACCTGGCGACCGTGCGAGAGGACCCCTCCATCTCCGATCTCTTGCGTCCCCAGCGGCCCCCTCCCGGCTAGCCGCCATCCGACGTGCCATCCCAACACGCGCGCCGCTCGGCGCGCGGTTTCGTGAACAATGCGGGCGTACTTGAACCCTACGTTGAGCACGGCGAGCAAGCGCAACGACGTGATCGCGGGCCTGTTGCGTGCTTCGACCGTCAGGTGGCGAGAAGTGCGAGCTAACGTATCCATACGTAAGGACAAGCGCCACAAAAAAAGAACCCCGCAAGCCCCCCACATTTATGTCGCACACCCATCACAGCTTGAGTGAACGGTATGGGGGCTAGCCCGTGTTAAGATAGGCAGCGCTTTCCGAATAGCGACTTCTAAAGAGGCGCGAACTCAGTAAAGCATTTCGCAAAGACGGTTGCGTATTAGTCAGCTCGTCGAGGTGCCGCGGCTCATCATCTCGGGCGCAATGACCCGTCATGACCCAAGAAACAGAGCACTTCACCTGAAGCGAATTGGTTAGCTGTACCCGATTTTTCGCGACGTTTACTTCTACCACGGGCCGCTAAGCCGCCCGCGCCGCCGATGAACTCAACCGCCTGTAGCATCGGATGAGCGGCGAAGATCCGACCAACGCACCTCGGAGTGGAGCATTGCCATTGAGCCGCTCACTGGTCATCGGAGGCACGTTGTTCATCGGGCGGGCGCTTGTTCGAAGACTGCTCGCCCGCGGCGATCAGGTCACCATTCTTCACCGCGGGCGCAGCAATCCGTTTGCCGGCCAGGCGGGGGAAATCCACTGCGACCGCAACGATGTGGATGGAATGCAGCGAGCCCTGGGGGGCCGACGGTTCGACTTCGTTTTCGACAATGTTTACGATTGGCAGCGAGGCACAACGGCCGAACAGGTCAGCGCCGCGGCGATGGCATGCTCCGAAGGCTTGAAGCGCTACGTTTTCGTCTCGAGCGTTGCCGCCTACGGAGAAGGCCTCGATCACGACGAGGACGACTCACTGGCTCCGCTCGACCATCCCGAACTCTACGTCCGCAACAAAGCCGAAAGCGAGCGCGCCCTGTTCGGTTTGCATCGAAACCAGGGAATCCCCGTGGCCACCTTGCGGCCGCCCTACATCTACGGCCCGGAGAATCCTTTCTATCGAGAGGCGTTCTTCTGGGACCGGCTTGCCGCGGAGCGCCCCATCGTTATCCCCGGCGACGGCTCGCGGTTGATGCAGTTCGTCCACGTGGATGACGTAGCGCGGGCGGCGATTCTAGCGGCGGACAAAGATGCGGCGGTCGGTCGAGCGTACAACGTTGCGAACGATCGGCCCGTTACGCAGCTAGATCTCGTCCACTCGATCGCGCGGGCGGCCGGCAACGATCATCCGAAACTGGTTCACGTACCGCGCGAACGCATCGAGGCCTCGGGCGGCGGCATTTTCGAGCCTCCTTTCTACTTTGCGCAATACTTCGACATGCCTCCGATTACCCAGAAGATCGATCGAGCCCGACAGGAGCTGGGCTTCGAGCCAACGCCCTTCAGCGACGGGTTGGCGGAAACCTTCCAGTGGTACGAGAGGCAGCAAGGCCGTCCCGCGGCTGATTTCTCTTGGGAAGAGAAGTTGCTGGCTGGCGGGGGCGATAGATGAGCGTGATGTGACGTGAACCCAGCCATCAGCTAGAATGGGCTCCTTAGAGGCAAAAGACCAAGATAGACTCGTGGAGAGGCCAACATGAAGGGCAGCGCCAAGGTCATCAAATTACTGAACGAAGTGCTCAAAGCGGAGCTTACCGCCATTAATCAGTATTTCTTGCATGCTGAGATGTGTGAGAACTGGGGATACCACACCCTCGGCAAATACACCAAGAAGGAAGCCATCGAGGAGATGCGCCACGCCGAAGCTCTGATCGAACGCATCCTATTTCTGGACTCTCTGCCCAACCTGGCAGCCCTGTTTCCGCTCCAGATCGGCCACGACGTCAAGGCACAGTTTGAGAACGACCTGGCGCTCGAGCTCCAGGCGGTCAAACGGCTGAACCGCGCCGTCAAAGCCGGCGTCGAAGCCGCTGACAATGCGTCCCGCGAACTATTCGAAAAGATCCTCATCGACGAAGAAGAGCATGTCGATTGGCTCGAAGCCCAGCTCGGCATGATCGAAGAAATGGGCATCGGCGTCTATCTCTCCCAGCACATCCACGAGGGCGAACAGGGGTAGGATCCCGGGGAGATCCCTCCCGCGGAAACAAACAGAGATGGAAGCCGCGCCCGCAAGGGTGGGGTGTGGGGACCGGCGACGTTACGGGTTTTTGTCTTAGCGCGAGCTGATTCACGCAGCCTTTCGACGTCTGTAAATACGGCGGGCATCCCTCTGTCTAGTGCCAAAGGGATACGAGGTAGAATGAGACCGTGTCCGTCGCGAAAACAGCCGCGCATGTCGTCAGTCGCTCATCCCATGTATTGAGCGGTACTCCGGTGTTCAAGGGGACGAGGGTGCCCGTCCAGGCGCTGCTAGACCACTTGGAGGCTGGAGACAGCCTCGAAGTGTTTCTGAAGTCTTTTCCCAGTGTGACCCGCGAACAGGCCATCGCTTTCTTGGAAATGGCGAAGGAGGCGGCACTGGCGCGTCGATAGTTGTTTTTGGTCCAAACGAGACGCCCTTGCAGTAAACTGAGAGCGTGGCAAAGGTCGTCGATCCAACGAAATTGAAGACGCGACAAGGCCCGGTTCCGGGACTCAAGCCACCCGTTCATTCGTTCGCGCCGCAAGATGAGGATGCTCCGCAAGAAGCGGATGCCTTTCGTCGTTTGCTGCGCGAACTGCGGCGCGAAGATCGTCCGACCGGCGCGACGCCGCGATGAGCGTCTACTTGCTTGACACCAACGTTGTTTCGATCCTCTTCAAGCAGAGTCACCCGCTGAACGCGAAATGCGAACGGCTGCTGCTCGGCCACCAGTTGGCGATTTCCTTCATGAGCCGCGGAGAACTTCTGCTGTGGCCGAGGCTGAACCAGTGGGGCCCGGAGCGTACAACATTGCTGCAAGATCACTTGGAGCTCTATACGACGCTATTTCCGGACGAGCGAACTTGTGAGCTTTGGTCGGAAATCGTGGCCAAATGCCGCAGCTTGGGTCGTCCGCTAGCCACAGCGGACGCCTGGATCGCTGCTATCGCCAGGCAGTGGGACGTCCCTCTGGCGACCACTGACTACAAAGACTACGGACCGGTCGAAGATCTCAGTCTCGTGGCGATCGAGTAACAACCGTGAGCTGCAATCGGAGGAAAGGCGTTGAGCAGTGGTGAAACACGCAAGGTTAGTTTTTGAAGACGCCAAGGCGGCCGTGTACGGATGAAGGATAGACAGCCCCCCAACTCCAACAAACCACAGCCCTTCCGCTCCCAAGACGCACAAGGCCGCTCCACCCCCTCTGTTAAAATGGTCCTGTGACGGTCCCGCAAGAGCTTCAAATCGGTGGAGTTGCGATCCGACCCGCCGTCGTGTTGGCGCCGATGGCGGGCGTGACGGACACGGTTTTCCGCCGATTTATCCGCAACTTGGGCGGCTGTGGCCTCATCATGACCGAGTTCACCAGCTCGCATGGGGTGGTGCGGCATGGCCAAGGGGGAAGACAGGGGCGCAGAAGTTTCCGCTATCTCTACTACGAGCCTGACGAACACCCCATCGCGGCGCAGTTGTTCGGCTCCGATCCCGACGTGATGGCCGAAGCGGCTCGCGTGGTCGAGGATCACGGCTTTGACATCGTCGATTTGAACTTCGGCTGCCCGGTGAAGAAGGTCGTCAAGTGCAACGGCGGGTCCGGGCTGCTTCGTGATCTGCCGCTGATTGAAAGGATCTTGCGCAAGGTCCGGGCGGCGGTCAAGATTCCCTTTACATGCAAGTTTCGCTCCGGCTGGAACGAGAAAGAAATTGTCGCCGTTAATATGGCACGGCTAGCCGAGGACTGCGGACTGCAAGCCGTCGCGCTGCACGGGCGCACCCGCGAGCAAGGGTATGCCGGCAAGGCGGATTGGAACCTGATCGCGGAAGTCAAGCAGGCGGTCCGGATTCCTGTGATCGGCAACGGCGACGTCTCGACGCCCGAAGACACCGTGCGCATGTTTCGCCAAACGGGCTGCGACGGGGTGATGATCGGGCGCGCGGCGTCATCGAACCCGTGGATTTTCCGCCAGATCGAGCACTACCTCCAGACCGGCCGCTACGACCAGCCCACCGAGCAAGACCGCTACCGGATGATCCGCGATTACTACGACGCGTTGATGGAGAATCCCGACAACCTCGCCGGCGAAGTCTGCGGCAAGATGAAGCAGTTTGCCAGTTACTTCACCCGCGGTGTGCGTAACGGGTCCGAGTTGCGCAAGGAAATCTACCGCGCCAAGACCCCCGACCAGGTGTGCGCCAAGGTGGACGAGTTTTTCGCCGGGGCGCAGGTCTGCGCTGCATGAAAGCCGTCACCCTGGTTACCGACGGCTCTTGCCTGGGCAACCCCGGACCGGGCGGCTGGGCCGCGATCCTTCGCTTTGGGAATTCCGAGAAAGAGCTTTGGGGGTCAGAGCCGCAAACGACCAATAACCGTATGGAGATGACCGCGGTGATCGAGGGTCTCTCTTCGTTGCAAGAACCTTGCCGGATTTTGGTCGAGATCGACTCCGAGTACGTCAAGAACGGCATTACCAAGTGGATGGACGCCTGGAAGAGGCGAGGTTGGCGAACGGCCTCGAAACAGCCCGTCAAGAATAAGGACCTGTGGCAAAAGCTCGATGAGGCTGTCTCCCGCCATCAAGTGCGATGGGAGTGGGTGAAGGGCCACGCCTGGCACGCGGATAACAACCGCTGCGACGAGCTCGCCCGGCAAGCGGCCATCGAGCAGAGTAAATCGTAAGACCGCCGCCAGGAACGATGCCTCTACACCTCTTCAATACGCTGACGAACCGGCTTGAGCCCTTCACGCCGCTTGACGGCAAAACGGTCCGTATGTATTCCTGCGGGCCGACGGTTTATAGCTACGTCCATATCGGCAATCTCAGAACGTTCACTTTCCAGGACATTCTGCGCCGCTACCTTCGCCATTGCGGCTGGGAACTCTTCCACGTTATGAACGTTACCGACGTGGACGACAAAATCATCGCCGCGGCGGGGGAAGCCGGGCAGTCGCTGGAGGAATATACGGCCGAGTACATTCGCGCGTTCGAACAGGACACAGCCGCGCTGCGGCTCGAACGTCCGACGCGGATCACCCCCGCCACCGAGCACATCGCTGACATGATCGCGCTCATCGTTCGCCTGAGCGAAAACGGCCGCACGTACCGGAGTGGTGGTTCGACCTATTACCGCATCTCGAGTTTTGAGGAATACGGGAAACTATCGAAACTCGACGTCAATGGCATCAAGGCCGGGGCCCGGGTCGATCAGGACGAGTACACGAAGGACAACGCCCGCGACTTTGCTCTGTGGAAAGCCGCGAAGGAAGATGAGCCGCACTGGGAAAGCCCTTTCGGGCCGGGACGTCCCGGCTGGCATATCGAGTGCTCGGCCATGGCGATGAAATACCTCGGCGAGAGCTTCGACATCCACACCGGCGGGGTGGATCTGGTTTTTCCGCATCATGAAAACGAAATCGCGCAGGCCGAAGGAGCGACCGGGAAGCCGTTCGTGCGCTTTTGGGTTCACGGCGAGCACCTGTTGGTCGAGGGTCAGAAGATGTCGAAGTCGCTGGGTAACTTCTATACCCTGCGTGATTTGCTCGACCGTGGTTACGCGCCGGCCGCTATCCGCTATCTTTTGGCCGCGGTTCCGCACCGCAAGCAACTTAACTTCACCTTCGACGGGCTCGGGGCGGCGGCAACAGCCATCGAGCGGCTGCGCAACTTCCAGCGCCGCCTCGACGAGCGGTTTCCCGACGGCGAGAATCCCCAGATCGCCGAGTTGGCCGCCCATGCCCGCAAGCAGTTCAAAGCCGGCATGGACGACGACCTCAACACGGCGCAGGCGTCGGCGGCTGTTTTCGAGTTCATTCGAGAGGTCAATACCGTCATCGACGCCGGCGAGTTCCGCGCCGGCAACGTTGCCGATGCGAACGCCGTCCTCGATCTTTTTGACTCGATTTTCGACGTGTTACGGGCTGATCGTGAACTTGGCATCTCGGTTTCCGACAAGATGCGAATGGCCGACGGTGCTGAGGCCTCGTCACAGGTTTCGCCGGAAAAAATCGAGGAGCTGATCGCCGAGCGCGCCGCCGCCCGCAAAGCCCGCGATTTCGCCCGCGCCGACGAGATCCGCGATCTGTTGAAAGACAGCGGCGTAGTTTTAGAAGACACCCCTCAGGGCCCGCGCTGGAAGTACGCGGGCGGATGAGCAGAGGTCCCGCCTGCCCCGCTAACGCCGGCGATTTCTGTTCGAAAGCGACGAAGAGCGCATCGGAGCCGCGAACGCCAGTGAGCGATCACGCTGCCATGGTCGTTACGGATACCTCGCCTGTCACTTGCGTTCCAGGCTCAGCTTCTCGTTCTCGCACACCCTCGCCATGCCCGATTCAGAGCCGCGCCTGGAAGGGTGCGGTCAAGGCTTCGCACAACCACGGGATCTTCCTGCGTTTAGCAGCCAAACTGAGCCGCGAGCGCAAGTGAGCGGCCAGAGCGTGCGGCCAAGCCCGTGGCCCACCCAGGGGGATGAAACCCGGTAGGTTTTCGACGGGGCGGCCATGGGCCTGCGACGGTGATAACTTCTTGGTCGAGGCGACTCCCTTGACGCCTTAAAGCCGGTTAGAATGGTGAACCGGAGGAGCCATGGCTTCAGAGAAAAAGTTGGCAGGGCGTGTTGCGCTGGTCACGGGAGGTTCCCGGGGTATCGGAAGGGCGGTCGCCATTTCGCTGGCCCAGCAAGGCGCCGCTATAGGCGTCAACTATCACAAGCGCGCCGACGCCGCAAAAGAAGTAGTCGACCAGATCGAAAACTCGGCTGGCCGGGCGCTCGCCCTACAGGCCGACGTGGCCGACAAAACGGCTGTGGCGGCTATGGTCGAAACGACGAGGTCTGAGCTCGGGCCGGTCGATATTCTGGTCAATAACGCCGGGGTGATGTATGCGGGAGACTTGTTCAACTTCAACGAGGACGAAGTTGACCGCATGTGGCACACCAATGTGAAAGGAGTGGTCTATTGTACGGCCGCGGTGGCGCCTGACATGGTGGAAAAGAAGTACGGACGCGTGATCAACATTGCCTCCATCGCGGCGTTGGGAACGGCGTACCCGGGAACTACGTTCTATGCCGCGACCAAGGCAGCCGTCATGGCGCTGACCAAGCGGTTCTCATTCGATTTGCGATCCAATGGAATTACCGTCAACGCGGTGTTGCCAGGACTCGTGGTGACCGACATGCCAATGCAAGGGAAAAGTCCCGAGGAGAGGCAGCAGATGATCGACAGGGCGTGCGGGTTTTCCATGACGGGGCGGGTGGGTCAGCCTGACGACATCGCGGCCTTGGTCACGTTTCTTGCTTCCGATGAATCCAGCTTCATGACCGGCCAGTGCCTCGTCTCCGACGGCGGCCGCATGGACTACTTGTCCCCCCGTTGATCCCCCTCGCGTCGAAATGAGAGACTTAGGAGTCCGTTGCATGAGTTCGGTCACGCACACTGAGCCGGCGCTCTCGGATAGGCAGGCTGGAGCCCTTGGTTGGTTACTAGGTCTCGCAAATTATGGTGACGTAGTCCGTGTTCGGACTGTAGGGGCACAGCATGCTGTGCCCGCCTGCACTTTGCGGAGGAAACAATGAAGAAACAAACGGTTGTGCGATCTGTGGTGGCTCTCATAGCCGCCGGAGGCTTTTGGGTGGGGTTGACTCAACAGCCCGACCCGAGCCTCAAAGCCGAACAGATTCGACCGGACGCCCACGTGATCTTGGGCGGCGGCGGCAACGTCGGCGTGTTTGTGACCGAAGAGGGGGTGGTCCTAGTCGACGACAAGTTCGAACGGCACGTCCCCGAAATCCTTGAGAAGGTCAAGGCCATTACGGACCAGCCGGTACGATATGTCTTCAACACCCACCACCACAGCGACCATGTAGGGGGGAATCCAACCTTGCTGAAAAGCACGGAAATCATCGCTCATCGCAACGCTCGAGAGAACATGCTCAAGAATTCCCAGTCGGGTCTGCCGCGAGTGACTTTCCGAAAGCAAACCTCGGTGTTTTTAGGAGGCCAGGAGATCCGCGCTTACTACTTCGGGCGCGGCCATACCGACGGCGATGCTGTGATCTATTATCCCGGCCAGAAAGTAATCCACTCCGGGGACCTGTTTATACGCGCCTCGCCGTTTATTGATTATTCCGCTGGAGGCAGCGCCCTGGAGTGGGACAAGACCCTCGCGGCCATCCTCGAGTTGGACTTCGATACCGTGATCCCTGGACATGGGCCGGTTGCGAAACGGGAGGACTTAGTCCGTTGGAAGAAGGATTTCGAAACACTCCGCTCCCGCGTGCGGCAACTCCGCCGGCAGGGCAAGACGGCCGAACAGATCGAAAAACTCGTCAAGCTCGATGACTTGAAGGGCTGGAGCATGACCAACTTGCTGCAAATGAGCCTTCCCGGGATCTACGACGAGCTTGCGCCATAGAGCGTTTGTTCGTAGAGCGCCTGGAGCAAGCTTGTAGCGGGCGGTCGAGCGTCATTCCTTGCCTTTCGCTCCGGCGCTTCTGATTTCCAACCCGCGGCAGCCTGGCATCCTAATCACTGGGAGCAAAAGAAAGCAGGGTTGAAAAGAGCGGCTGAAATCCTCGGAAGGTCGGCTGGGCGTTGGCTCCACGGGTCGGCGCTCGAAACCACCTGAAGGCTAATCTTCGAACCAATCAATCTACAGGCCCATGCCTGAACAGATCGTCAAGCAGCGCTCGCGAGGTTTCATCTGCGTCACCGCGCATCCGGAAGGTTGCGCTCGTAACGTCGAGCGGCAAATCGCAGCGGTGAAGCGCAACCTGCCTAGGATCATCGACGGGCCGCGCAGCGCGCTGGTCATCGGCAGCTCGACGGGCTACGGGCTGGCTACGCGGATCGCCGCCGCCTGGGGTTTCGGCGCCAAGACCGTCGGTGTCTTCTACGAACGCCCGCCCGACGGACGAAAAACCGCCGCGGCAGGATACTACAACACGGCCGCGTTCCACCGGTTGGCCCGAGAGCAAGGGCTTTATGCAACCGGAATCAACGGGGATGCGTTTTCCGACGAGGTCAAGCGCCAAGCCGTCGACCTCGTTCGCCGCGACATCGGCAAGCTGGACTTGGTCATCTACAGCCTGGCCGCGCCCCGTCGAATCCATCCCCGCACGGGCGAAGCGTTTCAGGCGGTGCTTAAGACGATCGGAGGCCCTTACCGAGGCAAGACGGTCGACTTTACCAGCGGCGCGGTGACGGAAACGACCATTGAGGCCGCGGATGAGGAAGAAATCGCTGAGACGATTGCCGTGATGGGCGGCGAAGACTGGCGGTCGTGGATTGACACGCTTGGTGAACAAGACTTACTCGCCGAAGGCGCGCGTACCTTGGCTTATTCATACGTGGGGCCCAAGCTTACTTGGCCCATCTACCGCCAAGGCACGATCGGCGCGGCGAAGAAAGATCTCGAGCAGACTGCCGCCGAGTTGAACGCGAAGCTTGCTCCTCAGCTGGGAGGGGGAGCGTGGGTTTCGGTCAACAAGGCTGTTGTCACCCAGGCCTCCGTTGCCATTCCGGTCGTTCCTCTCTACATCAGCCTGTTGTTGCGGGTCATGAAACAGAGGGGCGTTCACGAAGGGTGCATCGAGCAGATGCAAAGGCTCTGTTTTCGTCACTTGGCCGACGGGAAGGAACCTTCCCTTGACGGGGAAGGTCTCATTCGACTAGACGATCTGGAACTGCGAGACGACATTCAGACAGCCGTCGCTGGGTTGTGGGAGAAAGTGTCCACTGAGAACCTCGAGGAACTTTCCGATATCGCCGGCTTCCGACAAGAGTTCAATAACCTATTTGGCTTCGACGTGGAGGGCGTGGATTACGCGCGGCCCACCGAGACGGATGTAGCGTTGTAGCTCGCTCGACCCCGCCCTGGGGCGATCTTGCCGCCATAGTTTGGTTAACACCCAACGCGGCCCAAAAACGAACGGCTACAATGACATCGTGGTTCGCCAAGTAGCACAGACCATCGCCAAATACGGCATGCTTGACTCCGGAGACCGCGTGGCCGTTGCCGTTTCCGGGGGGCCCGACTCGGTGGCGCTGCTGGAATGCCTGCGCGAGCTAGCCCCACAACTCGGCATCACGCTCGCGGTCGTGCATCTCAACCACCAGCTTCGCGGACGTGAGTCTGACGAGGACGAGCAGTTCGTCGCCCGATTGGCTCGCCGCCACTGCCTGGAGTTCGTTTCAAAAACGGTGGATGTCGCGGGGCAGGCGCGCCAAAGCGGCGAAAACAGCGAACAACTGGGGCGTACTTTCCGATATGAGTTTTTTAGCGAGTTGGTCCGCCGAGGGCAATGCGACAAAGTGGCGGTCGGCCATACGCTTTCCGACCAGGCGGAAACGGTACTTTTTCGGCTGTTGCGAGGCTCGGGAACCGCTGGGCTGTCGGGGATTCGGCCCGTGCTCGACAACAAGGTGGTGCGACCGATGATCGAGGTTACCCGAGAGCAGGTCATGGAGTATTTGACAGCGGGTGGCCACGAATGGCGCGATGACTCGAGCAATCAAGATCCCGGGTTTGACCGTAACCGAATCCGGCATGAGCTTTTGCCGCGGCTCAGTGAGGGCTGGAACCCCAATCTGTCCGGGGCTTTGGCACAGATCGCTGAATGGGCGCAGGGGGAAGAGAATTACTGGCAGGGCGTCTTGCCGGCGTTAGCCGAGAGTCATCTTGAATCGAAGAGCGACGGCGTCTATTTTCAAGCCGCGGAGATGACAGCCCTGCCCGTTGCCGTTGCCCGCAGATTGCTGCGGGTGGCTGTCGAGAGGGCCCGCGGGAGCCTGGCGGGGATCAGCTTTGCGCACATCGAGGCCTTGCGAGGGCTCGCGGCCCGGCGCCGGGGAAGCGGGAGATCGCACATTCCGGATTTGGAGGCAATCCGCTCGTTCGATCAGATCAGACTTGCTCGCTTTTCGCGGGAACCGGAACCTTACCCGCGGAGACAGTGTATCCGAGTACACGCTCCAGGTTCTTTTAAGCTACCTGGGGGGTCCTCCTTAGTCGTTCTCAAGAGATATACCCGAGAGAACTTTCAGGGGGAAGAGCGTTATAATGGTAGGCGTCACGACCTAATTGACTGGGGAAAGGCTCCCAAACCGCTTGAGTTGCGCAATTGGAGGGCGGGAGACCGCTACCATCCGCGGGGTGGGAAGAGGGCCAAGAAGCTCAAAACGCTGTTTCAGGAGCGCAAGATTGCGGTCTGGGAACGGACCCGGTGGCCGGTAATCGCTGCGGCCTCAGCCGAAACGGGAGGACCCGAGGCGGAACCGGGCGAGTGTGAAGTTGTCGTGTGGACGCGTCGTTTTGGGCCGGCGGTGGAGTTTGCGGCAGACGATAATAGCCGCATCGTCGTGGACATTATCGAGTGCGCTTCAGGTGGCGAAATAGGAATCGAATCAGCAACCTAGCGCGTCTATAGGAGTAGGTCTATAGGGACGGGCTGCTCCCGCGGAGGGTGACTGGGCGCTAGAGGAATGCAATCGTGAATTCGACAGTCAAGACCGCAGTGTTCTGGGTCGTCATGCTGTGCACGGCGATTCTGCTTTGGCGCGTGATCCAGACGGGCAGCGCGGCCGGAGAAAGACCACTTACCTACTCGGAGTTCTATCAGGAAGTCAAGGCCGGCAATGTCCGCAGCGTGACCATTGCCGGCAACCAGGTTACCGGCAAGCTCCGCGGCGACGAGAAGCTGCGCACAACGATTCCCTCCGATTATCCGGGTATCATCGATGTGCTGCAGGAAGCCGGAGTGGCCATCGAAGTCAAGGAATCGAGCACACCGGCTTGGCTGAGTTTTCTCATCAACGCCTCACCGTTCATCCTGCTGTTCGGTTTTTGGATCTTCATGATGCGTCAGATGCAGGCTGGAGGGAATAAGGCGCTCAGCTTCGGCAAGAGTCGGGCCCGGCTGCTGACCAGCCAGCAAAAGAAGATTACCTTCAAAGACGTCGCCGGGGTAGACGAAGCCAAGGAAGAGCTCCAGGAGGTCATCGAGTTCCTGCGCGAGCCGCAAAAGTTCCAGAAGCTGGGGGGAAGAATTCCCAAGGGCGTGCTGCTGGTGGGAGCGCCCGGAACGGGCAAGACGCTGCTGGCGCGAGCCATCGCCGGCGAGGCCAGTGTGCCCTTCTTCTCGATTTCAGGATCGGACTTCGTGGAAATGTTCGTCGGGGTCGGCGCCAGCCGCGTGCGAGACCTCTTCGAGCAGGGCAAAAAGAGCGCTCCCTGCATTATCTTCGTGGATGAAATCGACGCCGTCGGACGCCATCGCGGGGCTGGGCTGGGCGGCGGCCATGACGAGCGCGAGCAAACCCTCAACCAGTTGCTGGTGGAGATGGATGGCTTCGATTCGAACGAAGGAGTCATTCTGATAGCAGCCACCAACCGGCCTGACGTGTTGGACCCGGCTCTGCTGAGGCCCGGCCGTTTCGATCGCCGTGTGATTGTGAATCGCCCCGACGTCCGGGGCCGCGAGGGTATCCTGCGGGTTCATACCCGCAAGGTCCCGCTTGCCAATGACGTTGACTTGCGCGTGCTGGCGCGCGGAAGTCCCGGTTTCACCGGCGCCGACCTGGCCAACTTGGTTAACGAAGCCGCTCTTTACGCCGCTCGCCAGAATCGCAAAGTCGTCACGATGTACGACTGCGAGCTGGCCAAGGACAGGGTCATGATGGGTACCGAACGCCGCTCGATGATACTGACCGACGAGGAAAAGAAGAATACCGCCTACCACGAGGCTGGGCACGCCCTGGTGGCAGCGATGATTCCGCACTCCGATCCCCTCCACAAAGTGACCATCATCCCGCGAGGAGCGGCGCTGGGCGTTACCATGCAGCTGCCGATCGACGACAAGCACACCTATACGAAAGACTTTCTGGGGGCGAGACTGGCCATCCTGATGGGCGGGCGCATTGCCGAAGAGATGTTCCTCGAGCACATGACCACCGGCGCCGGCAATGACATCGAGCAGGCAACGGAAATGGCGCGCCAGATGGTCTGCGAATGGGGAATGAGTTCGCTCGGACCGCTTACCTTCGGGAAAAAGGAAGAGCAGATCTTCCTGGGCCGTGAGATCGCCCAGCACCGCGACTACAGCGAGGCGACCGCTGTTCGCATCGACGCCGAAGTCAGCCGCCTGGTCGAGACGGCTTACGAGCAGGCGAAAAAGATCATTGCCGACCATTCCGATGCGCTGGTCCGTATGGCCGAGGCGCTTCTGGAACGCGAGGTGCTCGACGGCGACGACGTACGGGCGTTGGTCGAGGGCCGTGAACTACCCGACGTCTCCACGCCGCAAGAGGAGGTCGAGCCCACGCCGACTACTCAACAAGTGCTCCGCCCGGACTCAACCAAACCCCAAGGGGTGCCCGGACTTGCCGAAGGCGAGCAGCCGTCTCCGGCCTAGCCTGGGATCGGCTTTTGAGAATTCCGTAGCGCAGGGCTCGGTGCCGTTGCCGAGACCTGCGGCCGTTTAGCCTGCCCTCACCACGTGGCCGTCAGGTGGTGAAGGCGGCTCGGAAGGCTGCGGTCGCGGATCGTCCCGATCGTGTTTGACCGCCACCTAGGCGGCTGATACACTGAGGTCTTCGTGGTCGGGACGACCGAGAGCGGTGAAGTTCGCGTCCGTTGTTCCCTCCATGGCGTGTTACCATGCCCAAACGAACGTTTCAACCCAATCGCCGTCGCCGCGCCAAGACGCACGGTTTCCGGGCCAGGATGAAGTCTCCGGGGGGAAGGAGGGTGCTGGCCAACCGGCGGGCGAAGGGTCGGCATGTCCTCACCGTCAGCTCGGAGAGGTAATCAACCCACGGCCGAACGCTTCCCGCGGTCCAGGCGGCTTCGGAAGAGAGCCGAATTCCAGCGCGTTTACGGTGAAGGACGGAAGCTGACAAGCGCCTACTTCCGGGTTTTCTTCCGACAGACCGGAGGTTGGGGTCCCACGCGGGTCGGCATCTCAGTGCCCCGCTCGGTAGGAAACGCTGTGGCCCGGAATCGAGTGAGACGTCGGCTCCGGGAAGCTCTGCGGCGCAACTGGCCTGAGATCCCCGATGGCTGTGAAGTCGTCATCCATGCCTACCGGAGAGCGATTGATGCGCCCTGGAAAGATCTTGAGACGGAAATCCGACGGGTTTTCCACGAAGCCGGCCGGTCCGTCCGCGGCTAGGCCCCGCAACGCCGCGATGACTGAACTCATCGCTTCACAAAGCTTTGCCCAGCGTGCGGCGGTCTTCGGACTGCTGGTCTACAAAGGCATCCTTTCGCCGCTCCTGCCCTCCTGCTGCAAGTTCTACCCTTCGTGTTCCTCCTACGCCAAACACGCTGTAGAAAGCCATGGAGTAAGACGGGGTCTGTGGTTAGCCGCCAAGCGGGTTCTTCGCTGCCGACCGCTCTCCCCAGGCGGCTACGATCCGGTCCCTGATGCCTGAAGACGAACAGTTTGTTCAGAAGCGCTTACTGCTGGCGTGCGTCCTCTCGGCCGTGGCCATTACGGTGTACACCTTCGTCGCCCGTCCGGTGGCTCCTGTCGTAGCTCCTGAAACCGGCGCTGAACCTGTTACGGCGGAACCCGTTCCCGGCGACCCGGCGGAGCCATCCTGGGATCCCTTCGAAGAGGAAGCTCCCTCCGAAGCGTCCCAACCGGTGGCTGTTCCCGGAACCCAAGCGGCTCAGTCGGAGCAAGAGATCGTTGTTGAGTCGGACACCTTCATCGTCCGCTTCTCGAATCGCGGGGCCGTGGTAACGAGCTGGGTGCTCAAAGAATACGTTGCCGCCGACGGTGAGCCACTTGATTTGGTTCATGCGGGCGGCGCCAAAAACCACGGCTACCCCTTTGGTTTGGCGCTCTCCGGCGGCCAGCCTGTAGCCGAGATTAACCAAGCTCTTTTCGTTGTCAACGACGGATTCCCAAAGCGCTCGGCGCCCGCGACCGTGAGCTTCGAATACTCCGACGGTGTCCACACGGCCCGTAAATCCTTCAGTTTTCAGTCCGAGGGGTATTTGGTCGAGATTACGAGCGAGCTGGCGGAGAGCGGACAAGCTCGTTCTCACCTGCTGACATGGCCTGGGGGCTTCGGCGACACCGCCCAGCCGGACGACCAGATGTACAGCACAACGTTCTACTACGATCCATCCCAGCGTGAGCTGCTGCGCAATGAAGCCGGCGATCTGGAGGATGGCCGGATCACCAATATCGGGCCCTACCCCTACGTCGGCATCGACGACAGCTTTTTCACGGCGGCGTTTATGCCGTTAGGGTCGGAGATGACTGTGCAGCTTGAAAGCTCGGGGGTAGCCATCGAGCCGATCGCCACCGGCACGGAAGCGACGTTCGCGGCGCTCGCGGTCGGGGACGCTGAGAAAAACCAGCTGCAGTTGTTCGTGGGTCCGAAGAGTTACGACACGCTGGCATCTGTGCGGCCCGAGCTGCGGGAAATCGTCAATTTAGGGTTCGGATGGTCCATTTTCAGATGGCTCAGTTTTCTCCCCGAGTCGATCTACTGGATGCTGCGATGGACGCACGACAAGTTCGGGGTGAACTACGGTTGGGGGATCATCCTGGTTACGATCTTCCTCAATTTCGTCATGCTGCCATTGAAGTGGAAGAGTTCGAGATCGATGAAGAAAATGCAGGCCTTGCAGCCGCTCATCAAACAGATCAACGAAAAGTACAAGGGCCTCGGGCTACGGGACCCCAAGAAGGCGAAGCAGCAAGAAGAGACGATGGCCCTCTACAAAAAGTATGGGGTGAATCCCTTGGGCGGCTGCCTGCCGATGCTGCTGATGATGCCTTTCTTCTTCGCCTTCTACAAAGTCTTGAGGGTGGCGATCGAAATGCGCCAGGAGTCTTGGTTGTGGGTGGACGACTTGTCGCTCCCGGAGCAAATTCCGATTCGTGTTTTACCGCTGGCCATGGTGGCCTCACAATTCTGGATGCAGAGTTTGACGCCGACGCCGGGCACCGACCCTGCTCAGATGCGACTGATGAAGTTCATGCCGCTGATGATGGGGTTCGTGTTTTACGGGTTCTCCAGTGGGCTGGTATTATACTGGTTGACCAGCAACGTCGTCGGTGTGTTGCAGCAGCTTCTGCTGAACCGCTTGCCGTCCGAGCCGATTGAGATCGAGCGGCCAAAAGGGCGCCGCAAGAAGAAACGGTTGCGCAACTGACCGCTGGGTCCCTTTTCTTCGAACATGCCTGAGCTGACCTGGACGGTGGATGCTCTGCGCCCGAAAATCGTCGAATTCCTCGACCCCGTCTTGAAAGCGTCCGGTCTTGAACTCAGCTTCGACGTTCGCGACGCTGGCTCCCTCCGGAACCCGGACCTTATCTCCCCCGATTTGATGGTCGCCTTCGAGGGCCGGGACGTCGATCTGTTGCTGGCCTATCGAGGCGAGCTGCTGCTGGCGCTCGAACAACTGACCATGGAGGCTTTGAGGGTTCCTCATTACGAGCGCTACAGGCTCATATTTGACGCCAATGACTACCGCATGATGCGCATCGAAGAGTTGAGACTCAGCGCCGTCACAGCGGCTGAGAAGGTCAAAAGCGCCGGCGCGCCTTTCCGCTTCCACCCCATGACCTCCCGGGAACGCAGAATCATTCACTTGGCTTTACGCGACGACCCCGACGTTACAACCGTCTCCGAAGGCGTTGCGCCAAACCGGCACACGGTCGTTTACTCCGCTGAGCGCAAGTGAGATCAACATTTCGCGGGCGCATCGGAAGTTCCGGGTACGCTGAGCACGGCGAGCAAGCGCAACGAAGTAATGGCGGGTCTATCAGCCCGTGGCAAAAGTCGTGCAAGAGCGAAAAATGGGGACTGCCACCAATTCGCCCCTCGTCACATACCTAGAAACAAAGTGCTTAGCCTGAAGCGAATTGGCTGGCTGTACCCGATTTTTCATTGCGTGCTTCGGCCGTCAGGTGGTGAGAAAAGCAGCCTAAGTGTCTCATTAAAAGCAGCTTGGCCTCATTGGCGCCAGGGCCTCCTTGGATTGGCAAGGTACAATGTAATTGAGTACACGTGAAGCGTTCGGGGCCCATTCGAGCACGGGCCGTCGGAAGCCACGAACCAACGAGGCAACAAAATTACCAAACAAACCCAATTTCGTGGAACCCAAAGGAAATCAATAGTTTACAGTACGGTAGGGCGGTCGGACCCGTAAAATCAGACGGATCGGACCAGCCGGGTACAAGAGTAGCTTGCCGCGGGGCGGGAGGCCCCGGGGAGCAACAGGGCGGCAGAGCTTGTAGCGCGGACCTGGCGCTGTTCCAGTGTCCGCGTCCGTGCGCAGCTACCGAGGGCAACAAAATTACCAAACAAAGCCAATTCCTCATAACGCCTTTTGTTACAGACACTTACGGATAGTTTGGCGGGCTGATCGCGTGCTTCGCCCGACAGTGGTGAGAAATGCGGGTCAACTCGCGGCCCCCCGGCGGAAGTCGGCGGCGCCTACTCGATCCCCTTGAACAGGAACTCGCCTGGGCGGCGAGTCCTACATCGGCCTGGCCACAAATAGAAATGGAATGGGATGCCTGCTGGGCCGGGAAACGATGGGTTTGTCAGTACGGCAACTCCACCGCTCGGGCGAAGTTCACCGCTTCTAGCTGCTGAAGCTGCTGTAACACCCCGGCGGGGATCCCTTCGTCGATTCGAATAACGGCTACCGCTTCGGCCGGCGCCCCCGGACGGTGAGTGTTCTCACGCCGACCGAGAGAGAAGTCGGCAATATTAATTCCGTTGTCGCCCAGGACGGTGCCTAGCCGGCCGATCACGCCAGGGACGTCGATGTTGTTCAGAAACACCATGTGGCCGCGGAGAGAAGTCTCCACATAGATGCCGTCCACGCTGATCAGCCGCGGAGACTGATCGGCGAAAACAGTGCCTTCGGCGCTCCGCCGTCCTTCTTCGGTGTCGAGCGCGAGCGAAAGGGAATCACTGTACTGGGTGCGGCCGCGCCGGATCTCATTCAAACCGATCCCGCGGTCGGAGGCGACCTGGGCGGCGTTGATCAGATTGGCTTTTTCGGATAGGAAGCGGTTGAGAATACCCGCCAGCGCCGCGTTTCGTATCAACGTCGTGTTGGCCTCCTGGAAGTTACCGGAGTAGGTCAGGGTCACCCGGCTGGGACTGCCGCCTGCAATCTGCATGGCGAACGACCCGAGCCTCTCCGCCAGCTCCAAATAAGGGCGGATCAACGCGTACTGTTCGGCGCTGATCGAAGGGGTGTTGACGGCGTTCGTGACCACACCGTGTTTGAGGTATTCGCGGACCTGTTCGGCGATACGGATGCCCACCGTCTCCTGTGCTTCCTCCGTCGAGCCGGCGATGTGGGGGGTGGCGATGACCTTTTCGTGCGCGAGCAGCGGTGAGCCGGCCGGGGGCGGCTCGGGCGAGAAGACGTCGAGCGCTGCTCCGGCGACTTTTCCGGAACGCAATGCTTCGTCCAAGGCAGCCGAATCAATCAGCTCGCCACGGGCGCAGTGGATGATGCGCACGCCGTGCTTCATCTTGGTGAAGGCGTGGCTGCCCAACAGGAGGCGCGTCTCAGGCGTCAGGGAGAGATGCAAGCTGATATAGTCGCTGACCGCAAGGAGTTCGTCAGCCGCGACGAGATCGACGCCCCGCTCTTTGGCCGACTCGCGCGAGACGTAGGGGTCCTGGGCTACCACCTTCATGCCCAGCGACCGGGATCGGCGAGCGACTTCCATCCCGATACTGCCCAGTCCGATGATGCCCAGCGTCTTGCCGCTCAGTTCCGTTCCCAGAAACTTTCCCCTCTCCCACTTGCCGGATTTCGTCGACGCACTAGCCTGGGCGATGGGGCGCGCCAGAGCAAGCATCAGCGCCAGCGTGTGTTCGGCAACCGAGATGGCGTTGCCCCCGGGCGTGTTCATCACGACGATACCCCGAGCGGTCGCCGCCCCAACGTCGATGTTATCGACTCCGATCCCGGCGCGGCCGATGACGCGCAGTTTCGGTGCTCGGCCGAGCAGGTCCTGGGTGATCTCGGTCGCACTGCGAACAATCAGCGCTTCCGCCTCGGGCAGATGAGCGGAGAACTCCTTCGGGGTGGATGTTGTGACATGCCAACCCGACTCGGCTCGGAAAACCTCCAGGGCCGCGGCCGAAATGGTTTCAGCGATCAGAATATTCATTCTCAGAATTCACAGCCAGCCCCTGGTCGAAGCCGGCTCGGCAAAAAATGGGCGCCGGCAACAACGTTTGGTCCTCTTTTCGCCCAACAGAGCCGCCGGCGTTAGCCGGCTAGCCCACGCTCGCGGTTACTGTGTCCACCCCTCGAGAGTTACCCATCACGGACGTCGCCTGACCTTTCCCCAACGGTCTTGATCCCCGCATGGTTTAAACGACGAAAATCGGTGGCTGGAAAGCGTGAAAAAATCGGGGACTGTCACAAGCGGCGTCCTATGAAGGCGTGTAGAATCATTGACATCTTCAGCCGCGGTTGACTGTCCCCAGCATTTTTTCACAGCTTCCAGCCACCATTTCTTGAGGCCAAGAACTTCACCACACCCGCCGGTCCGCCGCCGGCCGTCTCCCGCCCTGGCCTGGTCAGGCGTCCACCGGCGCCGGCCGGAACGCTTCCCGGTAGACTTGTTGAACCGCTCGAACGCCGCAGCCGAACTCGACCGGCCTACCCAGCGAGTCGAGGATGATTTCGAGCTCCGCAATGACTCCAAAAAGGTCGGTGACATCAAAGTAGCCCAGGTGCGCGATGCGGAAGATCTCCCCCTTCATGGACCCCTGCCCGTTAGCGATCACCGTGCCGAATCGCTCTCGGAATTGCTTCACAATCGTGCCCGAGTCGATACCCGCGGGGGAGCGCAGGGCCGTGATCGCGCCCGCCGGCGTGGCTTGGGCAAACAGTTCGAGGTTCAAAGCCATGGCCGCCTCCCGGGTCGCCCGCGCCAGCAATTGCGCGTTTTCGATCAGGCTGTCGCGTCCGATCTCGCGAATGTAGCCCAGCGTCTCCCCCAGCCCCAGCATGAGCGAGATGGCCGGCGTGTAGGGCGACAATCCCTTCTCGGCGTCTTGGTGCTGCTTGCGTAGATCGAAGTAGTAGTAGCCTTGTCGGTCGGATCGGCAACGCTCCCAGGCCGCGGGGCTGAGGGAAACAAAGGCCAAGCCGGGGGGAATCATGACCGCTTTTTGGGATCCCCCGATAACGACATCCAGCCCCCAGCCGTCGATGTCGAGTTGGCTGGTCCCGAGTCCCGTGATGCCGTCGACGACGAAGATGGCATCGCTCGCGGCGACCGCCGAGGCCATCGCTTCAATGTCGTGGCTGACGCCCGTAGAGGACTCCGTAGCCTGGACGAAGACGCCTCGGATCGCCGAATCGCTCTCCAAAGCCTCCGCGATTCGCCGTGCTGAAACGGCCTCGCCGTAGGGCGCCTCGAGCACCTTGACGTCGAGTCCGAAGGCCCGCGTGATCTCGACCCACCGCTCGCCGAACGTGCCGGCTGAAGCCGCCAGGACTCGCTCGCCGGGAGCAAAAAGATTCGAGGCCGCGCTTTCCATCGCGCCCGTTCCCGACGAGGTGAACAGCACGACGTCGTTTCGCGTGCCCATGAAGTATTGCAGGCCCTCGAGGACCTGCCGGTAGAGCTGCCGGAAGTCTTCCGTGCGGTGGTGGATGTTGGCGCCCGCCATGGCGCGAACCGCGGGCGGATAAAGAGGAGTGGGTCCCGGTGTTAAAAGTCGAAGCTTCTTAATGTTCATGGCAACGGTGCGCAAGAAAACGGTGCGTAAGAAAAGGACGATCCCCGGCGGGTGTGTGAAAAAACCTGGGACTGTCACAAGCGGCGTCCTAGAGGTCACTTTAGAATCAATGACGTCTTGAGCCGCGGTTGACTGTCCCAAGGTTTTTTCACACACCCGCCAGGGGACCCTCCGCGTATCAGTGACTATTCTTCAGAATAACGCGCTGCGAAGCCCGTCGCACGGGAGGGGCGCGGGTGGCCGAGTAAGTAATTCCCGCCGCGGGCCACGGACACGATGGTCGGAGCAGAGCCGCGAAGCGAGGGTCGGACCGCAGGCTCGCAAACGCGGGCAACACGTTCATAAACACCAAGAAGCTGGACCGCTCTCGAGCGGCGCGCTCAAGGCGGCGCATGACCTTATCCGTCTCGCTAAGGCCCGCGCGGTTCAAGTTTGCCTTGCGCTCGCCGATACGCTCTCACAGAGGGCCGCGGATCTTCCTTCCATGGATCTAGCCACAATCATCGGAGTCGTTTTGTCCACGCTGCTCGTGGGTGCCTCCATTTTCATGGGGGAATCTCCGATTATGTTCGTGAACGTCCCTTCCATGCTGGTGGTCATTGGAGGAACGATCGGGGTCACGCTGGTGAGAAATCCTCTCAGCGACGTGCTCGGGACTTTCGGAGTCGCCGCCAAGGCTTTTACGACAAAGGTCCCGGCGCCCGACCAGTTGATCAGCGAGGTCCTTGCGCTGTCGAAAACCGCCCGGAAGGAAATTTTGGCCTTGGAAAAAGCCGTCATCAGCTACCCCTTTCTGGCTAAGGGAATCGCACAGTGTGTCGACGGAGTAGAAGTAGACCGCATTCGCATGGTGTTGGAAAACGACATTCGCTCCACGGCGCGCCGGCACAAGAGAGGCCAACAGATTCTGGAGGGGATGGGCGAGGCGGCGCCTGCCTTCGGGATGATTGGCACCCTCATCGGGCTGGTTCAAATGCTCGCTGTTTTGGACGACCCCGCGTCCATTGGTCCGGCCATGGCGTTGGCTCTTCTGACGACCCTTTATGGCGCCCTGATCGCCAACGTACTCTGTCTCCCTTTGGCTGAGAAGTTGAAAGTGCGCTCCGAGCAGGAGGTGCTGAGCATGACGCTTTGTCTGGAAGGGGTGATCGCCATCACCGAGCGGAGCAATCCGTCGGCCATCGGGAGGCAGCTGAACGTCTTCATTTCTCCAAAGTTGCGTAAGGAGGACGGGAAAGCAGCCTAATGGAGATGGAATCAGACGACGGCGGGGGCAAAGGCGCCCCGGCCTGGGTCGTAACGTTTGCTGATCTGATGTCGTTGCTGCTGACGTTCTTCGTCTTGCTGCTTTCTTTCTCCAACATGGAGATCATCAAGTTCCGGACGATGGCCGGCTCGGTGCGGAACGCCTTGGGGCTGAAGTCGGAGTTCGAGCTTTCCGACATTCCGACCGGAAGTAAGCTGTTGCCCTACCAAGACCCGAAGGAAGGCGAAGGGCAGGCGATGGAGGAGATCGTGCGTTACCTGAGCCAGATCCTCGAGGAAAACGGAATGGAGAAGAACGGAAACGCCAAGATCACCAAGTACGGGGTCGTTCTGCAGCTCAAAGGCGACCTCTTGTTCGAGTCCGGGCAAGCCACCATCAAACCCAAGGCACTGCCCATCCTCGACGGACTGGCTCGATATATTTCCGAGTCGTCACGAGACGTAGACGTGATTGGCCACACAGACGATAGGCCGATCGCCACGGCCGTCTTCCCCAGCAACTGGGAGCTTTCGGCGGCCCGCGCCGGCCGCGCGGTGCGCTACCTGGCTGAAAAAGGCGTGCCGGCCCAGCGTCTCCGCGCGATCGGCCACGCTGACACCGTGCCGGTAACGAGCAACGCCACGCAAGTCGGCCGCGCGGCCAACCGCCGAGTCGAGTTCGTCTTCGTCACTCGACTCGGCGCGGACGACCCAGAAGCCGAGCCGCCGGCGGGCGGGTCGAACAACTTGTCCCCAGGAGATCCCCGTGAATGAGCGGCATAGGAAAGTGGGTTTTCTTGCGCTGGTAGCGATGTTCGCGATGGGCTTTGGGACGGGCTGCGGCGACTCAGAGTCCGACAGCGAAGCCGGTGACCAAGCCGACCAAACAATAGGCGTGTTGGAGATGGAAACCTTCTTGACCAACATCAACGACCCGGCGGGTCGGCGCCACGCCCGACTTAGGGTAAAACTGGCCGTCGTGCCGGAAGAGCGGGTTGCGGAAATCAAAGCCGATGCCCTATTGATGGCCCGGCTGCGCGACCGAATCCTGACCCTGCTGACCTCGAAGACCTACGGGCAGCTAAACGACGCCAAAGGGAAAGAGCTGTTTCGAAAGGAGATCATCGAGCGTCTCAACCCGCTATTGGAGAGCGGCGAGGTCAAGGAAGTTCTTTTTTCCGACTTCGTGGTGCAGTAGCAGCCCACGGTAGAACCTAGCTACTTTCCGGCGCAAAATACGAGTACCGCTCGGGGCGGGGACTGTCACCAATTTCGCGCCTTCAAAGAATCAACAACTTACGCGCGCATCCGGACGCGAAATTGGCTGACTGTACCCAGGTGCCGCGCAGTTTCTCCTTTTTGCGCCGGAAAGTAGCTAGCCCGCATTTCTCGCCAGCTGCTGAAAAAAGCGGGCCAGTCCCATCAGTTACGCTCTCTTTGAGCTAGTTCGCTCGGCCATCCCCTGGAGCGATTCTTCAAAGGGCGCTCGCGCCACCCCCCGCTCGGTGACGATGGCCGTGACGTAGCGGTTCGGGGTGACATCAAAGGCGGGGTTCAGCGCAACCGTTTCAGCCGGCGCTACGGCTACCCCGTGGACGTGCGTAACTTCCGAGGGACTTCGCTCCTCGATGGGAATCTGCTTGCCGGAAGCGGTATGGAGGTCGACAGTCGAGATGGGAGCGGCTACGTAAAACGGTACGTTATTCTCCTTGGCCAGTACCGCCAAACTGTAGGTGCCGATCTTGTTGGCAACATCACCGTTGGCGGCGATGCGGTCGGCGCCCACGACGACGACGCCCACCCGGCCGGAGGAAAGAACATGACCGGCCATGTTGTCCGTCAGCAGAGTAACCGGGATGCTGTCTTGCTGCAACTCCCATACGGTCAGCCGCGCGCCTTGCAGAAACGGGCGCGTCTCGTTGGCAAACACAGCGACGGGATTACCCCCTTCCACCGCCGCCCGGATGACCCCCAGCGCCGTCCCGTAGCCCGCCGTCGCCAGTGCGCCGGCGTTGCAATAGGTCATGACGCTCGCCCCCGCCGGCAGTAGTTTCGCCCCGTGGCGGCCAATGGCTCGGTTGATTTCGATGTCCTCTCGATGGATTGTGAGGGCCTCCTCGGTCAGTCCGTCGCGGATGGTTGTAAGGTCGGCTCCGCTGGTTCGCAACTCATGGTAGCGGCGCTTCATGCGATCGATTGCCCAGAAGAGATTGACCGCGGTGGGGCGCGTGGCGGCAAGCGTGGAGCAAATCGTTTCCACTTCGCTGTCCAGTCGCTCGGCGGTGGCCGCGGCCAACCCAGCCCGATCGCTGTCCGGCGAACCATCGCTCTCGGGCGAGGCTCCCTTGACGCCCAGGGCAACGCCCATGGCGGCGGCTACACCGATCGCCGGCGCACCTCGGATGACCATCGATCGGATCGCTTCGGCGACCTCCTGATACGTCCTACAGGTGACGTATTCTTCCTCGCTGGGGAGGCGGGTTTGGTCGATCATGACCACGCCGTCGGACGTCCATTCAATGGTGTTGACCATATTCGTGCTTGCCGTCTACCGTGCGGCGCGAAAGGGGATGCGGAGAATGTGACGCAGCTTCCTACGCAACAGCATCGCTTTTCTCCTCGCCAAGCCGTCAGCGGCTCACGACACCGCCAGACGTGCTACTGCGTGCTCTGAAACTGATCTCCTCCCAAGATCAGTGCCGCGAAAAGCGTGGCGTTGTAGGCGCAATGGACAAGTGTCGAGGGTACCAGGGACCCGGTCCTGGCGCGAAGCACGCCAAATACGATACCGACGTAGAGCAGCAACAGAAGAATCTGCCAATGCCATCCGTACTGCCATCCGTGTAGAGCCGAGAAGATTGCGCTGGTTACCAGGACGGCGGCCCTCTTGCCGTAGGATCTCTCCACTACAGGGTAGAGGAACCCGCGAAAGGCCATCTCTTCGACGGGCGGCGCGATCAGAACCCCGAAGACCGCGAAAACAAGGATCGCGTGACGATCCTTCAGCAGTTCCTCAATAGGAAGCGGTTCGGTCGGCATGGGGATTACCTGTGCGATGCCGCCTATCGAGAAGGCTAGCGCGACTCCTCCCCAACAGTAGAGAAACGTGTCTAACCCCGGCCTCCCGAGTCCACGCCAGCCGATGGAGTCCCCAAAAGGCAGACGATACTTGACCGTAATGACCGTGTACATGAAGCTGAGCAGGATGGTCCACCACACAAAATGGGTGGCGACCGCGACCAGAGGACTGACAAGCAGTTCCTCCACCTCGAACTCCGAGCCGGCCACATAGCTGACAGCGTAATAGCCGACAAGCGTAACCACGACGGAGAAGATCAGTGCGGGAACCGACAGCAGAAGAAGGAGAAACAGATCCCAATAGGTCCACCCGCCTGGTGAGGATTCGGCGTTTTCCGAGGCAGCATCCGGGGAGATCGGGCCCGGCATACCGGACGGGATCATGGATCCGATCGCAGACTGCCCAACTCCATTCGACGAGTGTTCCGGGGATTCCTCTGACACGACTGGCCTTTTATCGTACCAGTACGCAGCGCTTCTTCGTTGCGCCAAGCAGAAGATGATCGGAGTGGATCTTGAGCGTCGAGCGCGTGGGCAAGCGGTTCCTCTCGCGGTAAGATTACCGGTCGCGACCAACGTTTCGAGAAACGGGAACCCACCATCCTTGAGAACTGCGCGACACTAGCCACATGAGAACCGCCATTATCGGGCTGCCGCAAGTCGGCAAGACGTCTCTGTTTACCATCCTGACAGGTACGAAACGGGAAGCCCGACTGGGCGCGACCTCGGTCCAAGTCGGTGTTACTAGAGTGCCCGATCGTCGTCTCGATAAACTCGCCGCCATCTTCCAGCCGCAAAAACTTACCCACGCCACCGTCGAGTATGCCGATGTCCCCGCCATGTCGAAGGAGGCTCTGCGCGTTCCGGCCTATATGGGAGCCTTGCGGCTCGTCGACGCGTTTGCTCACGTGCTGCGGCTCTTTGAAAATGACGCGGTGATGCACGTGGATGGGTCGGTTGACCCGCGGCGCGATTGGGAGAACGTCGAGCTGGAGCTGATCTTGAACGACCTCGCCGTGGTCGAGAAGCGACTCGAACGCGTGGAGAAAGACATCGGGAGGATGAAAGACCCGCATCTCGAACACGAAAGAGGCCTGCTGGTCATGGCCAAGGAGTTCCTCGAGAGTGAGCGCCCCCTGCGCGAGTTGGATCTCGAACCCGAAGAGTCAAAACGCCTCCGGGGTTTCCAGTTCCTTTCTGAAAAGCCTCTGTTGCTTGTCCTCAACCTCGGTGAATCCCAGGCCTCGACGCTACATGAAACCGAAGAGCAATACCGACGCCAGTGGCTGCGTGGCCGGAAGAACGCCGCCGTCACCGCCATCTGTGGAAGCATCGAGGCGGAAATCGCCGAGCTGTCCGAAGAAGAAGCTCTCCCCTACCTCGAAAGCTACGGGCTCAGCGAATCGGGACTGGACCGGCTGATCCGCGCCACGTATTCCCTTTTGGGTATGATCTCGTTCCTGACCGCTTCTGAAAACGAGGTGCGTGCCTGGAGCATCCCGCGGAACACTCCCGCCGGCAAAGCGGCGGGAACAATTCACACCGATTTCGAAAAAAAATTCATCCGCGCCGAAACCATCCACTGGGAAGGGTTGGTCCAGGCCGGGGGGTACGCCGAAGCCCGGCGCGCCGGTCGGTTGCGCCTCGAAGGGAAAGACTACATCGTGCAGGAAGGCGACGTCCTGTTGATCCGCCACGGCTAGCGAGTTGGACGGGCTAGCCCGTGGTGAAGGTACACTGACACCAGAAATGGGGACTGTACCCAGCCACCACGCAGTTTCTCCTTTTTGCGCCGCAAAGTAGCTAGAACACTTTTTTCTTCAGCAAGGGAATCTTGAAGCTTGCCGTGTCTGCGATGGCCATGACGGCCATTACCCCGGCTTGAATCGGGTCGGTGACGACTAAATCGGCGGCTTCGGGAACCGAGCCGGCCATGTTGAGGGAAATAACGAGGATGCCCTTTTGTTTGACTTCCCGGACGGCTTGCTCGATTTCCCCGCCCATCAAAGCACCGGCCAGTACCAGCGCCCGGGCTCGAGGCAGCCGGGCCACCGCCCGGACCGCTTCGGCCAGCTCTTTTTCGCCGACCAGAGGAATCGTGTCCACCGAGATCCTCTCTCCACGCAGATTGTGGCGATCCGCCTCCGAGGCAGCCCCGACAGCTACCTGGCCAACCTGGGCGCCGCCGCCGATGATGATGATGCGCTTGCCGAAAACCCGCCGCAGGGTCTTTTCCTCTTCCACCTTCTCCACCGCGGGCAAGGATCGGAGTTCGTCGACCAGGGCCTGGGGGTTGGCTACGCCGGAAATCTCAAAGAAGACCAATTCCACCGGTTTCCGGCTGTCGAGTATCGCTACCCAGGTAATGTCGCCGCCTAAGCGCGCGATCACGCCCGTGAGCTCATGCAGGGCCCCCCGCTGGTTCTTGACCTCGACGGCCAGGGCCAGGGAATCTCCGCCGGCCTCTGATTCTGTTGTAGACATTGCTTGGGGGGTTAGGCTGCCCTAGCGGCCGAACTCTCGTCGAGTTCACAGCATCGACTACGCAGGGGATCAACGCGATGCGCGGCCCGGGGTTTGTTGTTCCTCCAGTATAGCCCCAGCGTAATAGGCGTACCGGCTGCGGAGTCTGATGTACGGCGATGCGGTCCCCGGGGTGTGGCACAGGCCCCTAATCATCTCCCCTGAGGCGCTTTTCTCACCAGGTGGCGAGGCGAAGTGCGTGAGAGGCCCGTCAATGCAAGACCCGCGCCGCTCGGCGCCCAGTTTCTTGAACAATGCGGGCGTACTTGAACCCTACGTTGAGCACGGCGAGCAAGCGCAACGAACTAATGGCGGGCCTATCGCATGCTTCGACCGTCAGCTGGTGAGAAAGGCGCCCCAGGGCGACCTTCACGAGTGCTGACCGCCCTCTCACCCCGTAGACTGTGACCGATATGGAAGAATAGGTCCTTCCACGCCTATGTTGTCCGCCGTTTCTCCGGCAACCTTTTTCACGCCGCGGACCACCCCCAGTGGCAGGGGGAACACCCGAAGCCCGGACTCTCTGAACCAAAGCGCCGGCGGCCGCGGCATCGAACATTCGAAAGTTGCGGACCCTAGCGGCCCCAACGGCCCAGACTCAACAAAAGCTGCCGGCCATAGAGAGCCGGGCCGGATTACGTCCGGCGGGTTGACCCCGGAAGAGCAAGCCGTCGTCGCCGAACTTAGGCAGACCGATCGCCAGGTTCGGGCGCACGAACAAGCGCACCTGGCGGCCGCGGGCGGCCTGGCGAGGGGCGTATCGTTCACCTACGTCACGGGGCCCGATGGGCAACGCTACGCTGTCGGCGGTGAAGTCAGCATCGATACCTCACCCGTTGGAGGGGATCCCGAAGCGACGATCCGCAAGGCACAGCAGATTCGCGCGGCCGCCAACGCCCCCGCGAATCCTTCGTCGCAGGACAGACAAGTGGCTGCTCAAGCCGGCCAGATGGAACAGGCGGCCCGTGTTGAGCTCGCCCAGCACGAGCGCGAGAAGCTCGAACAACGGACGCGAGCCTCGCAGGCTCGGTCCTTTGACCTCCAGGATTCGTCGAACATCGGCAGCATCCTGTCCTTATTAGCCTGACGCTGAGCCTCCGTCCTCAGCAAGGAAGATCAACACGCCGACCACTTCCTCCGCGCCACTAGACTACGTGCCTGTGTGACATGCTAACAGCCACCCCTGCTGGAAGACGGAATTGTTCCGTAAAGCTTGGCTATGGCCGCTAATGTCTGTGCCTCACGCATGAAAAAATGATTCTCGCGCACAATAGCAGGATGGGAATAACGAGATCCTTTTGGGGTGAAAACCGATAGGCTGTCAATAAGTTGACTGCCTCCCCAGTTCACTAGCTCCTGGCAAATACATTCTAGAGAGCACTCATCACAATACTGGCAAAACAGCTCCGCAGACATACTCTCGGCACGGTGATGAAGGTTTTCGAACGGTAGTTTGGTGGTCGAAGGATCAATGAACGAGGCGAGATTAGAGTGGTGAATGAATCCAACACCATCGGGAGCAAGCTTTTTAGAGAGTTCATGAAGATAGGCTCCCATTACGTCGAACTCCGCATGAACCAAGGAGTCAAAACTGAAAACGAAATCGATCGAATGATCATCGACCATGGGTAGCGATATGCCATCGTTAACATGAGCAGCGATATTCCTGCAGTCTTTAAATCTGTTCTTACAGGCTTCGATGCAGTTGGGAGTGATATCTACGATAACGAGATGCTTGCAGAAGTCTTTGGCCCGATTTCGAGGCCGGTATTTACCGGAAGAAACCGGAAGAAACCCCAGAATTCTAGGGTAAATAATCCCCCACCAGAGGTAGTCTGTTCCTCCGAAGTCGTGTGACCATTCATCTCCCTGCTGACTCCAGGGATAGCTAGTCCAAGCTTTGATGTTGTCCTTGACGGTCGGCAAATTGCCCCCAGAGGTCTTCAAATAGCCGCCGCCTATTATAAGGCGTCCATTTAGACACCGTCAATCGTAACGCGAGGGGGTTCGTGCAGTCGCAGCCCGTAGCACGACTGGTCTCGCATATAAGCCCAACTAGCAAAGGCTAGCTGTGAGGCTCGGCGGCGTCCTCAACGATTGGCCAGTCTCGGTTCTTGAGAGCCGTAGTCGTATCCCTCAGTACCCCTTCTGCTTATCCACTACGTTGAGCAGCAGCGCCAGTGGTGAAACGGCGGAGGTTTTCCTTGAGCAAGACGAACCGGCGGTCCAGGACGTTGTCGGATCGGCCCGCGATGTGGGGCGTAATCAGAACGTTGTCGAATTTCCACAGGGGATGCCCTTTTGGCAGGGGCCGCCTCCGTATCGCAAACAACCTAACACCGGGGGTGTGCGACCGCAAGCCCGAGGCGGTCGGAGGTGTAGCTCAACCCCTTGCTGATGGGGAAGCAGATGATGGGAAAACAACAGTCGTTGGGAACGAGCGGTACGAAGTGAAAGCGGCCCGGAACTCAGTCCTATTCAGCCGCGGTCTTGGCTTCGAGCGAGGCGATGGTTTTGGCAAGTGGCGAGGGAGCGGGGTCCAGCGCGGCGGCCTGCTTCAAATAGGCAAGCAGGTCCGGTTGGGAATCTGTCGTCGGCAACGGGAGTTTCTCGCCGCGGTGAATGGCGAAGAGTTGCCCCCCCTCGATCAGCAAGCAGGCCGCCGGGCCGCCGTAGAATGCCGACATGCCGACGTCGATGAAGATCGCCCGTCCGCCGAAACGGGGCATGACGGCCTGGGCAACGATTGTGTGACCCATGACGATCCTCCTTGCGCCGTGCTGGTTGAGTAGAGCTTGTAAGTGCGGCTCCTCCGCCTCCTGGTCGTGTTGCGCGAGGCCTCGGTACCACAGGGGACCCTCGGGATTGATTACGATCCCACCGCTGAGTTTGCTGACATCCCCAAGCTCGCTGCGAACCCGGTTGTTGATTTCCGGAATGGTCAGCGCGACGTAATCCGGTCCGATGCCGCCGTGAAGGAAAAGAATGTCGTTGATCTTGATGATGGCATTGTGGTTGCGAATCCACCTGCCGTACTTCCCGCCGGGAGCGAATTGGAGGAGGTGCGCGAAATAGCCAAGAGGAAATTGTCGGTCCCACCTTTCCCGGTTGGAAGCGTTGAAAGCAGGCGGACCCTCGGGACCAGGATTGCTCTGCAACCTTTCAACGTGTGCTTTGTAGTAGGCGTCGCGAACCTCTCCCGAGCTCATTGCTCGAAACGCCTCATACTCGCCGGGATGAACATACCTCAAATCGCCGTACACGTTCATCGCCTCGTGGTTGGCGATCAGCGCATGAACGAAGCCGCCGGCCTTTTTGGCCTGCTTTTCGAGCCGCATGAGAAGGTCCATGGCCTTACGGGAAGCGGGACCGCGATGGGGTACATCGCCCGTTTGCACCAAGTGGGTCTTCCCGCCTGTCCACTTGTTTTTTCGGTCAATGACCCCCGCCGCGCGCAGCGTCCTAACAAACTGTTGATAGTCGCCGTGCACGTCGCCGACGGCTACGATCCGCTCGACTCCGCTCCAAGTATCTTTCGCTGCTGCGTGCGAGGCCGAGACGGGAAGCTCAATGAGCGCCACGCCGACAACGATGAGCAGAAACCTAAGACACCGAGGCAGTGATTTCATGGGTATCTTCTGACAATGACTGGAGCCACTTTCACCTTAGCAACTCGAGTATCTCACCCCAGAATAAGTTGGACACGCGAGTGAGCGGATCCGTTTCGGCCGGGGCTGGGGAAAATCCAGCAACGAGTCCTTGGCGGTCCGCCTGATGCGGTGCGTTGAAAGGGGCCGATCGGCCTTCTCGCGGTCGAAAGATCTTAGCAGCCCGTGGTCGAAGTGGGTCCTGGTAAAAAAATCGCTTTTCCGTTTCCTACGCCCCTTCGTTGGGCTGCTGGGCGCGCTCACCGTCTACCCAGGGTTCCGCCTGACGGCTTCACCCAGGCCTACTCTCCGCCGCCCGTGCCGGGACTAGGGTTTCCCCATGGCGAGATACTCAAAACCGGCGGCGCGAAGTGTCTCCGGGTCCAATAGGTTGCGACCGTCAAGAACCAACGGGCGGGCCATCAGTTCGCGGAGCACGGCAAAGTCCAGCGAGCGGAATTCCGGCCAGTCGGTCAGCAGAAGAACCGCGTCCGCCCCTTCGGCGGCTTCCAGCGCGGAGGAGCAGTAGGCGACGGTATCGGCAAGCTCCGCGCGCGCGCCTTCCATCGCTTTCGGATCATAAGCCCGTACACGTGCTCCTTCTGCCACGAGTCGTTCCACTACGGCTAGGGCCGGCGAAAAGCGGAGGTCGTCGGTATGGGCCTTAAACGCCAGCCCCCAGACAGCGATCGTTTTGTTCTTGAGCACCCAGATCGCACGGTTCAGCTTGCGCAGGAAGAGATTGACTTGCTCCAGATTGACGCGCTCTACCTCGCGGAGCAGCCGGAAATCGCACCCGCTCTTCTCGGCGATACGTACGAAAGCCTGCAGGTCCTTCGGGAAACAAAACCCGCCGAAGCCGATCCCGGCCCGTAGAAACTCCGGCCCGATGCGGTGGTCGTATCCCATGCCTTCGGCGACCCTCTCGATGTCGGCGCCGACCTGGTCACAAAGATTCGCCACCGCGTTGATGTAGGAAATTTTCATTGCCAGGAAGGAGTTTGAGGCGTGTTTGATCAGCTCCGCGCTATTTCGATTGGTCGCCACCATGGGTACGGTTTGACCCTTCCGAGGGCGGTCGCAATCCAGATTCCAGGCAAAGTCCTGGTGCACGATCGGTTCATAAATCTCTCGCAAGAGCGCTTCGGCCTTGGCCGTCTCGACGCCGATTACGATGCGGTCGGGACACAAGAAGTCAAGCACGGCCGTCCCCTCGGCCAGAAACTCAGGGTTCGAAGCTACGTCGAACTCCACCGTCCCTCCTTGCCGGCTGTAGAGCTGCAAGGTCTTGTGAATTCGTTCGCCCGTCAGCACCGGGACGGTACTCTTCTCAATGACCAGCTTGTAGGATTCCGACAGCGTAGCGATCTGTCGCGTCACGCGCTCGACGCTCGACAGATCCGCTTCCCCGTCCGGCAAGGGCGGCGTGCCCAGGCACAAGAAGATCATTTCGCTGTGCGCGATACCCTCTTCCAGGCTGGAGGAAAAGCGGACTCGGTTCAGCTCGGCGTTGCGTTGCAAAAGGGTATCGATATGAGGCTCGAAGAAGGGCAAGCGGCCATCCCGCAGCTTAGCGATCTTGTCCAGGTCGTTATCGACACAAAGCACGTCGTGACCGATTTCACTGAAACAAAGACCGACGACGAGTCCAACATGTCCGGTACCGATGACCGTTACTTTCATTCACTCCCTCCCTACGTACAGTATTTCGCCAATTTCGCAAATACAGTTACCTATCAATCAGCTTGTCGAGCTATCGCGGCTTATCAGTTCGGGCGCAATCCATTGCGCCCCTACCTTTGCCCGCGCGACGCTGAAGCCCGTCGGCAGGGGCGCGATTCATCGCCTTCGCAGTGGGCCGGCTTTCGTAACCGCATTTGTGAAATGATGCACTTTGCGATTTCCCACTTGAGATCACCTCGGCAATGGTTGGTGAAACGTCGGTCCGTGGCGCGTAGCCGGGTGAGCTTGAGGCGCGTCAACCTCCCCTATGCGCGCGATCACTCGCTGACGGCCGGATGGTCCCGTGGGAGGCTGGTTCGGTGAGCAACAGCCAGTATCTCATCATATCGCCAAATACGGACCGGATGTCTTGCGCGGCGCCTGATTTGGCCTGACCTCCGCCTCATAGGTCACGCCGTCGACTGGGTGTTCTGCGAACGCCAGGCGTAGCACCCGTTGCTAGCATGAGGGGAGGTTTTCCAAGGTCAAGGAAGTTAACTTGCCGCACGCCTTTCAGACGCAAGAACTCGAAATTCGCCGCTACCGGGATAGCGACCGGGACGACGTCTGGTCACTGCATCGCAATGCCATCGAACAGATCGAGGCCCTCGATGCCGGCGACGATTACTACGCCGATCTGCACAATATCACAGCGGCCTACCTCGAACCCGCTGGGGAGTTTCTAGTGGGCCGCGTCGAGGGACGCATTGTCGCGATGGGTGGATTCGCCCGTACCTCGGACGCTGGGGCGGAGATCAAGAGGATGAGGGTGCATTCCAGCTATCAGCGGCGCGGGTTCGGACGGGCGATTCTGGAAGTCCTCGAGGACCGAGCGAGCCAGTCGGGCGTTAAGGCGCTCCGCCTGGAGACGACCGTGCATCAGAAGGCTGCCAATGAGCTCTACCGGAAGAACGGCTATACGGAAACGGGTCGAGGCAAGACTCTGGGTTTCGACGTTATTCGGCATGAGAAGAGGCTGCGCTAGGGATCGCCTCGCTTCGACCTTAGACCGTGACCACGACCTTTCCAAACTGCTTGCCGCTTTCCAAGTATTCATGGGCTGCGCGGAGTTCGGAAAGCGGGAAGGTTCGGTCGACCACGGCCTTCAATCGCCCACTGCCGATCAGCTTCACAACCTGGTGGAGCTCCCCTAGGGTTCCCATAAACGAACCATGCAAGCTCAGGTGGCGAAAGAACAGATGCGCCAGGCTGACTCCCACGTCCGCGCCGGTCGTGGCGCCGCAGGTGACCAGGCGGCCATGGTGGGCAAGGGCGGCCGTAGACTGCTCCCAGGTGGCCGCGCCGACGTGTTCGACGACGATATCAACCCCCTTCTTGCCGGTGATGCGGCGGACTTCGTCTTTGATGCTTTGGCGGTAGTGGTCGATGACCTCGTCGGCGCCTAGATCCTTCGCCTTAGCTAGCTTCGCCTCACCCCCGGCCGTCGTGATCACTCGGCAGTGGAACATTTTTGCGATTTGCACCGCCGCGCTGCCCACGCCGCTACCTGCCCCGACCACGAGCACGTCCTCTCCGGGTTTGATCTTTGCGATGCCGCTGAGCATATGCCAGGCCGTAAGAAATACGAGGGGAACAGCGGCTGCTTCTGCGAAGCTGAGGTCGCCTGGAATGGGAATAGCGTTCGCTTCCGGCACAGCGATGTATTCGGCATTGGTTCCGCTGGCTTGATATCCGAACAGACCGTACCGGCGGCAGAAGTTATCGCGGCCCGAGACGCAAAACTCGCACTGGCGGCAGCTGAAGCCGGGCGCAACGAGCACTCGCCGGCCGCTTTTGATGCTCTTGCACAGCCCGCCCACTTCGGCCACCTCTCCCGCGGCATCGCTTCCGAGGATATGGGGCAGAGTGAGCTTCGCGCCGGGCACTCCTCCACGGACAAACAGATCGAGGCGGTTCAGAGAGCAGGCGCGGACTTTGATGAGCACCTGGTCGGGGCGCAATCGCGGTTCCTCAGCGTCTTCGTAGCGAAGAACTTCAGGACCGCCGTGTTCGTGGATGCGGACAGCTTTCATTGGTTCGAGTCTCCTTAGGTTTTGGCCGGGTTCCCAACCCGTCGGGCAGGCTCATGGAAAAGGTCAACCACCCGGCAACCGCTGCGGGCAACCGTGAAACCCGTATTATAATGAGGGCTGTCAGAGAAGACTATGAGCGGCCGACCGACGGACGTATTTGAAGAGCTCGTTCACCTGCGGCGGTCGGGTCAAAAAGCGGCGCTGGCCACCATCGTAGAAGTCGAGGGATCGATCCCAAGCTTCCAAAGCGCCAAGCTATTGATCCGCGAAGACGGCTCGATGGTGGGGACGATAGGCGGCGGCTGTACGGAAGCGGAGGTTTGGAACGCCGCGCGCGAGGTGATCGAGACCGAGAAGCCCCGGCACTTGCGGTTTAACCTCGGACAGGATGCCGCTTACGACAACGGGCTGATCTGCGGCGGCCAGCTCAATGTGTACGTGGAGCCGATCTTGCCCATCCCGAGCGCTTTAATCTTTGGAGCCGGACATATTTCCAAGAGTCTTTCGAAAGTCTCGACGCAAGCCGGTTTTCGGACCATCATCGTCGACAACCGAGATACCTACGCGAACCGTGAGCGTTTCCCCGAGGCGGTGGAGATCTACGCCGAGGAATACGAAGAGGTCTTTCCCAAGCTGCCGGTGAATGAATCGAGCTACCTCATCATCGTAACCCGCGGTCATCGCGATGATATGCGGGTGTTGCGCTGGGCGGTTTTCTCGCCGGCCCGCTACATCGGGATGATCGGCAGCAAGCGCAAGACGATCGAGGTCGTCAAGCAATTGCAGCGCGAGGGGATCGGGTTGGAACGGCTGGAGCGGATCCATGCCCCGATGGGATTCGACATCGGCGCCGTCACCCCGGAAGAGATCGCCGTGGCGGTCGTGGCCGAGATGATCAGCCGGCGGCGCAACCCCACCAGCGGTTGGAACGAGCTGTCGAAATCCGTGTTCGCCCAAGGGACGCCGAAGGCTGTGCGCATCGATCCCTCGGAAATCGTCAGCGAGGATGAGCTTCAAGAAGCGGAGCTTCCAGAAGACGTCAAAAGCCCCACCCCGACTTCGTGAAACCTGGGGGCCTCATTTTGGCGGCGGGCCAGTCCAGCCGCATGGGCCGCGACAAGGCGCTGCTCGAATATCACGGCTCGACGTTCCTCAATCATCTGATCTCGCTTTTCTCTCCCCATGTTGACCCCCTGATCGTCGTCCTCGGCCACCACGCGGAGACGATTCGCCCGACCATTCAACAGCGGCCGACCGCGAAGGTCGTTATCAACCGGGACTACGAAAAGGGAATGCTGACGTCCTTGCAGGCAGGGATCCGCGCGCTACCATCTGACGTCGGGGCTGCGCTGTTTACGCTCGTCGACCATCCGACCGTTGAGGAATCGACCCTGGACCGGCTGATCGAGCAGTTCCAGGCCGGTCGGCAGGCGCTGGCGATTCCTTGTTATCGGCGGCGGCGGGGACATCCCGTCATTGCCGCGCGCCCTATCTTGGAAGAGATCCTGCGGCTTCCGGACGATTCCTCAGCCAAGACCGTCATCCGCGGCCATCGCCGGGAGACGGCGTTCGTCGAAGTGGACGATCCCGGTGTCGTTCTCGACATCGACCGGCCGTCCGACTATGACGCAATGGCCTCGTCGCGACCTCCCGTCGAGCAGGAAAAGTAGTGCCGGCCCTTCGATGGCCGCTATCTTGCGAGACGCGCGGGTGCCTTCATTTGCCCTACTATTTGTGTCTGTCTGACGCTAAACGTGTCAAGTGCCTCCGTTGGGTAGTGTCTCAGTTTGAGAATCCGCCGGGCTAGAATCAATCTGCGGCCCGTGCGACAATGAGGACATGCCTACCCACTCAGGTAAGAAGCGGCCACGTGATATCAACGAACGGGCTAAGTTGATCGCGGACATTGCGGCTGGGGAGGTCGAGGACAAGCCGGACTACGGCGACAAGAATCCTGCGTCAGTCGAAGGTGGTCGAGTCGGGGGAAAGAAAGGTGGCAGGGCGAGAGCAAAGCTCTTGTCCGCCGAAAAGCGCTCCGAGATCGCGAGACTGGCTGCTCAGGCTCGCTGGAAAAAGACCCTTAGCTAGCCTTTTCTTCTGGCGCGTTCTTGCGCCACTCGATATCTTCTGTAAAATCCATCAGCATCGTGATCGGCTCCTCGTCTGGGCAGATACGGTTCCAGTGATCTGAGTCCAGTGTGAGCTGAACGCCATCGTCGATCATCTGTTCTCGGCGCATCACTAGAGACTTGTGCATCTTCTTCCTCGGCGGCTTGTCGTCAATGTCAATCCAGAACGACAACTGTTCACCACCACGGTACTCTTTCAGGGCATGGTAGACACGATAGGGCTTCCCTGTCTGTTTGTCGCGCCGCACTTCTTGGCGGGCGGCATTCGAGAATTGATTGGCAAGCAGATCAAGAGGGTCCTTCGGGCGGGGCAGTTTCCACCCCATCCTTAGGGCGAACTTTGCCACGTTCTTCATGTTTACATCCGTAACACCAGCCACCTCCTTGTAATAACGGATAAATTTCTGAAGCTCCTGATTCTTTCTCATTTGATTGGCTATCCTTTGAAAACCAGCTTACTAATCCAGGGGGGCGACTTCTCCCCAACCGTCAACCATTGCCCCCGACGATACGATAGACCGCATCTTCGCGAGGTGCTTGCGAAATCTTTCATGCCGCCCCGTTCTGTGCCCAAGCTGACCGGCAACAAGTCCAGGGTGAACATTCAATGTCCTGGAGAAGCCCAATAGGTCTCGCTCCGCAAAGAAAGGAGCCTTGCGGGCAATAAAGCTGTCCATGGACTTCTGCGGCACGCAGAAGTTTGCGGCGGCATCATTTGCTAAACGTTCTTCCTCCGGGAGGTCGTCGCCGGTTCCGGCCCGGTCACCTTCCAACTCGGCGTCCAGAATGACTGCCGAACAACCATGAAGACGTAAGACATGCTCCAATTCATGGCGCAGAACGAACCAGAAGTTGTCGATGCGGTCGTATCGCATCGACAGGCCAATTACCGGAGAAACATCATCCAACCAGAAGCAGACCCCGTCGATCTTGGCGGAGACCAGAGATTCGACTACGACAAACCTAATTCCAGATTCAGAAAGAATGCGCGGAACGTGCCGCGCTTCCTCAGCGGCGGCCAAGAGGCGTGCTAGCTTTGGAATCGCCGCACGGACAGCGGATGGAGAATATCGGCCCGCCAACATATCCCCTGCCATCGCTTTTACGCGGTACAGCCAAGCGAGCTGGGAGGGGGTCGCTGACATTGCAACGTTGGTTTTCTTGGCGGCATGAGGAAGTATCTCAATATCGTCAAGGGAATCCGCACCGAAAAACTTCATGAGGCCGGACTCTACCTGGGGTAGATTGCGAATGTCGTCCGCTTCGATCCACCCGCGCTTTATCATTTCGGCAATGGGAAGCCCACCAAATAGGTGAGCGCGCTGTTCTCTGTCGGGATCGGGTCGTGCTGTAATCCGGGCCTTCGCCAAGTCGTAGGTTTTTTGGAGATCGAGAAATCTCTCTGGTGCTTCAGCAAATACATCCCCAAGAGCTAGTGCCATCTCGGCGTCAACTGGTCGCTTGCCTGAAACGATCTTATTCACTCCGGTCGCGTCCACCCCTAGGACGATTGCGAGCACTCGCTGACTCCATCCTCGCGACTTTAGGAGTTCTTTGATGAGCTGGCCGGGCGTGCGGTACTCTTCGTCAATCAACACTCTTTACTTGTAGCGCGAGTCACGGGTGTTTGTCAACATGCTATCAGGCCATTTTGTCAAACTGAATTAAAGTTCTTGACAAATGGTGATTTCTCAAGCATAATATTCAGTATGAACACGCTCAAGACCTCAAAGAGAGTCCAGATTTTGGCGGCGCTGGTCGAGGGGTGCAGCCTCCGATCGACGAGCCGTATGGCTGATGTGTCGATCAACACGGTCACGAAGTTGCTCGTAGACCTCGGCTTCACGTGCGCCAACTATCAGGATCAGGTCATGCGAAATCTCCCCTGCAAGCGGATTCAAGTTGATGAAATTTGGAGCTTCTGCCAGATGAAGCAGAAGAACGTTCCACTCAAGAAGCAAGGGCAGTTCGGCTACGGGGATGTTTGGACATGGACCGCCATTTGCGCGGACACGAAACTGATCCCGAGCTGGTACACGGGAGACCGAGACGCAGGCAGCGCTTGGGAGTTCATGAACGACCTAGCCCCACGGCTGGCCCGCCGGGTCCAGTTGACCAGCGATGGCCTGAAAGTTTACGTTGATGCCGTAGACGACGCCTTCGGAGCGAACATCGACTATGCGCAGTTGGTCAAGCTGTATGGCGAAGACAAGACCGACGAACAGCGCTACAGCCCGCCGAAGTGCAACGGAACGAAGCGTCGAACAGTTCAGGGCAACCCCGATGGCGACCACATCTCAACCAGCTTTGTCGAGAGACAGAACTTGACGATGCGGATGTCTATGCGGCGGTTCACGCGGTTGACGAACGCCTTCTCCAAGAAAGTCGAGAACCACGCTCACGCGATCGCGATCCACTTCATGCACTACAACTTCGCGCGGATTCACAAAAGCCTGCGAGTCACCCCAGGGATGGAAGCGGGCGTCTCGGATCACGTTTGGTCGCTCGAAGAAATTATCGGGCTGCTGGATTCAAACTGAGACACTACCCTCCGTTGCGCAATGAACGATTGGCTTCGACTCGGGCCGGGAAGGAGACTGGCCCCTTGTGACATTGTGATTTCCCTTTTTCTCAGGCGAGGGGTCGGAAAAGGCCGCGGGTCTGGACCAAACGGCCGCCCAGCCTGCGCTACGAACTACGCGCTGGGGGGGCCACATTTCGGGGAAGTGGGGGAGTCGCAATCACATCTCATTGCGCCCAGTAGGCGACACCCGGCTTCTGTTGAATAAGACATCTCTTAAGCAGATCGATGGCTTTCTCAAGGCCCTCGTCGGGGGACATCAAACTGTCCTCGTGCTCGATGCTCACGACGAAGTCGTATCCCGCCATGCGGAGTTGGGTAATAATGTTGTTCCAGGCAAGCTGATCGTGCCCGTAGCCGACCGTGCGGAAGATCCAAGCTCGATTGGACTCGTCGGTAAGGTCCTTGGCATCCAGTATTCCATTGAGCTGGGCGACATAGGGATTCACAGCGGAGTCCTTGGCATGAAAATGATAAATCGCCGAGCCCAGTTTCCGAATCACAGCGCCGATGTCCGCTCCTTGCCAGAAAAGGTGACTGGGGTCCAGATTCGCTCCCAGGGTCTCGCCGACAGCATCCCGCAATTTCAGTAGCGTCTCCACGTTGTAGACAACGTTGTTGGGTACCATCTCGATACCGATTCGAACGCCGTACTTGTCGGCGATCGCGGCAGCGTCCTTCCAATAGGGGATTACCTTCTCGCTCCACTGCCACTCCCAGCGTTCCCGGAAATCTTCCGGCGGGATGGGACACGTAATCCAGTTCGGGAATTTCGCGGTGGGATCGCTGCCCGGACAGCCACTGATCCCGTTGACGTACCTGACACCCAGCTTTTCGGCCAATTGGCACGAGTTGACGAAGTCTTCGTGGTGAGCCTGTGCGATCTTCGGGTCCGGATGCAGCGGGTTCCCATGGCAGCTCAGCGCGCTTATGATGAGGTCGCGATCCGCCGCGGCCTTCTTCAGCCAGTCGACTTTTGACTCGTCATTCAGCAGGTCCTCGGCGCGGGAGTGGGCTGCCTTCACATAGCCTCCCGTGCCGAACTCGACCGCCTGGACCCCTAGGGTCTTCACATAATCCAGTGTTTCCTCTAACGGCCTTTCACCGAAGAGAAGAGTGAGCACGCCGAGTTTCATGGTGAAAATCCTTTCCTTACCCTAGCTACTTTCCGGCGCAAAAAGGAGAAACTGCGTGATGCTGGGTACAGTCAGCCAATTTCGCGTCCGGATGCGCCCGTAAGTTGTTGATTCTTTGAAGGCGCGAAATTGGTGAAACAGTCCCCGCCCCGAGCGCTACTCGTATTTTACGCCGGAAAGTAGCTAGCCGTAGAATAGCACCCGAGCAGAGCGTTTGAGAGGGATTCAGGCGGTGGCGGCGAATGCGGGAGTTCCTCCACTCCCGCGGCACTGTGGCATGCGGATCGCTCCACAACCCGCGCCTGCTTCAAGCCGAGCCGCATCTGGCCGGCAGTTGGGCCAACCTAGAAGGGGTGCCCGACGAATTGAAGGCAGCCATTGTGCTCTTCTTCAGCATGCTGGATGAAAAGCGACGCCGTCTGTACGCCGGGCCCGCCGGCAGCCTGGAAAAGCAAACCTATTGACAGCATTTGTGACCGGGGTCCGATAGACGCGCATCAGTCCGACCCATTCGGCGACCAAGCAGGGCTTAGGAGTATTCTCAACCTCCACGTCGACCTTCCACGTCATCTGCACACCGCCCTCGAAATCGCTGACCGACTGCAACCCGAAACGGGCCCGGATCCTCGATCCGGCCGGAACCGGAGCCGGAAAACGCACGCGGTTGAGGCCGTAGTTGATGGTCATCTTCGATCCCGCGGGCATTCTTACGGCCTGGCGCCAGAAGCTCGACAAGAGGGAAAGAGTCAGGAACCCATGGGCAACCGTCGTGCGGTAGGGCGAGTCCTGCTGGGCGCGCCGGGAATCCAGGTGAATCCATTGCCGGTCGTCGGTGGCGTCGGCGAAAGCGCGGATGCGCTCCTGGGTCACTTCAACCCATTCGCTCAGGCCGACCTCCTGGCCGACCATTTGCTTCAGTTGGTCGAAACTTTCAATAACCCGCGCCACGGCAGCTCCCTTCTTCCCCAAGCCGGCGATCAAGCGCCGGAAGTCGGCGATACGGTGAAGGACTCCGAAGAGGTTACCAGCTTAAGACATCCTCCGCCCGGATGGAGGCCATGCCCACCGCGCGGCCTCGGATCACGACCGAACGTGGCGCCCCCTCCCGAGTCAACCGCCGGTTTCCCCTAGCAGCCAGTGTGGAAAAATACGTCGCGAAAAATCGGGTACAGCCAGCCAATTCGCATCAGGCTAAACACTTTTTTTCTAGGACTATGACGGGGGCGAATTGGTGGCAGTCGTTGGCAGTCCCCATTTTCGCTCCTGTGCGACTTTTGCCACGGGCTGCTAGGGGTAGCTGAGCGCCGTTCGCTGCGATACCCTTGAGGAACGGACGGTCGCGTCGGCTAACGGCAGGGATTCGGAACGGAAATCGTTGCATCAGCCGGCCACGGAGGGCGGATAATAGAGAGCGCCTTTGCAAACAATTGCCGCGAGGAGAAGAGAGCGATGAGCAGACCAGTGACGATATATACCCAACAGTGGGCTGATTTGCCCTTGAAGGTGATGGCGGAGAAAGCAGCGAGCTGGGGTTACGACGGCCTTGAACTTGCCTGCTGGGGAGATCACTTGGACGTTTTTCGAGGCGCCCGAGATCGCCGTTATTGCCGACGGCAAAAAGCGATCCTCGAGAAACACAATCTCAAGTTATTCACGATCTCTAACCACCTGGCAGGCCAGTTGGTATGTGACCCGAATAACGACAGCCGCACCGACGCGTATGCCCCGGCCGATTGCGCGGGCAAAGCAGGGAAGAAGCGCGCCTTTGCCGTCGAGGCCATGAAGGCGACGGCCCGCGCCGCGAAGAATCTCGGTGTGGACGTGGTGGTCGGCTTTACCGGGTCCTCGATCTGGCACTTGGTATACGATTTCCCTCCGGTGTCGATAGAAATGGTCGACAAAGGCTACGAGTATTTCGCCAAGATGTGGAACCCGATCCTTGACGTGTACGAAGAGTGCGGCGTGCGTTTCGCTTTGGAAGTTCACCCGGGCGAAATCGCCTACGATATCGTCACCGCTCAGCGGACGCTCGAAGCGATCAACCACCGCGAAGTTTTCGGTTTCAACTTCGATCCCAGCCATCTGCATTGGCAGATGGTGGATCCGGTCCAGTTCCTGCGGGAGTTCAAGGATCGCATCTACCATGTTCATATGAAGGACGCGGCCCTACAGCTGGATGGTCGAACCGGGATCCTGGGATCCCACGTCAAGTTCGGCCACCCCGATCGCGGCTGGGACTTCCGCTCACTGGGACACGGTGGCGTGAACTTCGAGGAGATCATCCGTCACTTGAATCACATCGGCTACCAGGGTCCGTTGTCGGTCGAGTGGGAAGATACCGGGATGAATCGCGAGCACGGCGCCAAGGAGGCTTGCGAGTTCGTCAGGAAAGTCGATTTCGAACCTTCCCCGATTGTTTTTGACGAAGCGTTTTCACAATAGGGACGAGATACTCCCGTGACTGGATGTAGTGGCATCACCAATCGGGCACGTCGAGCGGTGAGGAAGACGGAAGGCCCGTCGGTGAAGCTTCCCTGAAGAATCGGTGGATTCCGATCCCATCATTCGTGTCCGTAGCCTGACGAAGAGCTACGGCTCCCTGCAGGCGGTCGGAGGGATCGACTTCGAGATTCGAGCGGGCGAAGTGTTCGGACTTCTCGGTCCGAATGGCGCCGGCAAGACGACGACGGTCGAGATCCTAGAAGGTCTCCGTCCGCGCACGTCGGGCGAGGTCTTTGTCCTCGGCTTTGACCCGGCCACCGAGAGTACACGGCTCAAAGACCAAATCGGAGTCTGCCTGCAATCCACCAACCTGCCCGACAAGATCCGCGTAATGGAAGCGATGGAGCTGTTCGCGAGCTTCCATAGCCGGAACGTGCATATCGCGGATCTGCTGCGAAGGCTGCAACTTTGGGAACAACGCCGGCAGTACTACTCGACCCTTTCCGGCGGGCAGAAACAGCGGCTCGTGTTAGCCATGGCCCTGCTGAACGACCCGCAAGTTCTCTTTCTCGACGAGCCGACGGCGGGCCTCGATCCGCAAGCGCGCCGCGAAATTCACAGTCTCATTTCGGAACTGCGAACAGAAAAGCGCACGATCTTACTCACTACCCATTACATTGAGGAAGCCGAGAAGCTGTGTGATCAAGTTGCCATCCTCGACGGCGGCCTGATCATCTCTAGCGGCACGCCCCAAGAAATCCAGAACCGCACGCTGGGCCGCAGCGTCGTTGAGATCCGTTGCGAGACACCCTTGCCCGACGGGGACCTGCCTCACTGGCCCGACTCCGACGCCGCCTCGTTCAATGCGGATCGAACTCATCTTTCGGTCGCCACCAGCCATCCGGCTCGGACTTTGGTCGAAATCGTTCGCTGGATAGACCAACACGGTGTTGAGTTGGAAGATGTGCGTTTGAAGAGACCTTCGCTCGAAGACGTCTTCCTCGAGTTGACGGGAAGGAGCCTGCGGGAGTGAAACCTTACCTGGCTCTCATCAAGATCGACCTCAAGCTCGCCTACCGTCAACCGGTCGTGATCTTTTTCACCTACCTCTTTCCCCTAGTGTTTTTCTTTGGGTTCGCGGAGTTACTACGCGTCAAGCAGGGCGGAACGATCTCCTACGTCGTCAGCATGGTTCTGGTGCTGGGGATCCTGGGCAACGGTCTTTTCGGCGCCGGCATGCGGACGGTCCAGGAGCGAGACAACAACATCCTGCGGCGCTTTCGGGTGGCGCCCATCACTCCGACTCCCCTGTTGGTGGCGTCGACGTTCACCGGTTGGCTTATTTACATGCCGGCTGTGTTGTTGATCTTGTTGCTGGCCCACTTTATTTACGAGATGCCGGCTCCCGACAGCACGATGTCGCTGCTGGTTCTGGTCTCGTTGGGTGTGATGTCATTCCGAGCTATCGGGTTGATTGTTGCGTCGGTCGTCAACTCGATGCAAGAGAGCAATATCATCATCAATCTGCTCTACCTTCCTATGCTGCTGCTGAGCGGAGCCACGTTCCCGATCACATTGCTTCCCGAGGCCGCGCAGTATGTGGCGCAGTTTGTGCCGGCATCGTATTTGGTAACCGGTTTCCAAGGGATCTTCTTGCGCGGTGAGTCGCTGGTCGACATTTGGCCTTCGGTAGTTGCGTTAGGGATCACGTTCGTCGTCGGTCTGTTCCTCTCGCGACAGCTGTTCCGCTGGGATAAGGAAGAGAAGATTCGTGCGGCCGGGAAGCTGTGGGTGTTGGCGGTGCTGGCCCCGTTTTTCTTGCTGGGGAGCTACCACATCTACAGCCGCGAACACATGAAGAAAGCCGAAACGCTGTGGCGCAGCCTGCAGCGCTCTGAAAAGCTGCTCATTCGCGATGCGCGCATTTTCACCGGCGATGGCCGAGTCATTGAATCCGGAGCCGTGCTCATCGAAAACGGCAAGATCGGCCGGGTGTACGAGGACGAGACTCCCGACCCAGAACACCTCAACGCTAGAGTCATCGAAGCGTCCGGGAAAACGTTGCTGCCGGGGCTGATCGACATGCACGTTCACCTCGCCGCGCCGGGAGGTTCCTACTCCGAGCCGCCGCGGACAGCGTCGCCTGAAAAAGCAATGGGGCGCGCCCTGGCTTCCTACCTTTATTGTGGGATCACCGCTGTCAAAAGCGTCGGCGATCCGCTCGGCATGTCCCTCAGCTTGCGTGAGGAAGTCAGTCGCGCCGAGCGCCTAGGGGCGGAGTTGTTCGCCTGCGGGCCGCTATTCACGACTCCCGGAGGCCATGGGACCGAGTACCTCAAAAACCTGCCCGCACCTTGGCGCGACATCGCCGAGAAAGAACTGTTGCGGCTGCCCGGGGATCCGGAAGAGGCGCGCCGTCAGGTGCGCGAGCTAAAGCAAGCAGGGGCAAACGGAATCAAGGCGGTCCTCGAGACCGGCCAAGCGGGCATGTTGTTCGAACGAATGGATACCGCCGTCCTCAGAGCGATCGCGGAGCAGGCCCGGAGCGAAGAGCTGCCACTGGTTGTCCACACGGGCAGCGCGGCGGATATCGCGGACGCTCTCGACGCCGGAGCCGAAGGCATAGAGCACGGAACCTACCGGGAAACGATTCCCGATGAGTTGCTTGCTCGCATGGCCAAGCGCCGCACGGCCTACTCGCCGACGCTGAGCGTGATCGAGGCGCTTTCCGAGCTTGCTGCCCGAAGCGACCGGCTCTTGGGCCGCACACTGGTGCAGCAAGTCGGTCCCCGCGGCCTACTCGACGGCACGCGGGAAGGTTTGTTGACGGGCGGGCTGCCCGAGCGGGTTGCGCGCGTCGAGAATTGGGCGCGGGCGCTCGATCTGGCGAAGGAAAACCTTCGCCGAGCCTACGAGGCCGGTGTTCCGCTGGTCGTGGGCTCCGATGCCGGCAATCCTCTTGTGATCCACGGGCCGACCGTCCACCGCGAACTCCAGCTTTGGGTCGAAGCCGGCATCCCGCCTCGCATCGCCTTACAAGCGGCGACCCATAACGCCGCCATTTTGCTGAGGGCCGAGCAGCGGATCGGCTCCATCCGTCCCGGCAACGACGCCGACTTGCTGTTGGTTGACGGTAATCCGCTCGAGGACATCAGCGCTACCGAGCGGATCTCTCTCGTGCTCTTCAAAGGCGAACGCGTCCGGCGGTCGGCTTTGTTTCAGCAAGAATAGTGGACTGTCCTCAAGACGAGTCCGCTATAGATTCGGAAATGTTGGGCTCGCAAACGACGTGGCGCACGCTTTCAGCGTGCCGTGCCGGCATTCTTGCCGGCATCCCACCGCCCAGCAGAAAGGCCGGGGCAGCAACGAGACATGTCGTCAGGACGATCAGGAAGTGTTGTCTGGAACAGCCTGCTAGGCGGCAGTGCGTACGACCGTGACGGGCCAACACGAGTTTAGAAACACGTAAGAAAATACGTAGTGCTTGGTTGCATAAATTTACGATCGATTATCGAGCGACAAGCCCTGGGCCGCTCCCTCAGGGTCGCGGCTCGGAAGACTCCGTGAACAAACCACTTTCGGGCCAGACGGACGATCATATGATACTTCGGGAAGGGGCTTTCTATTGAGGCTCGCAAAATACAGCGACTTTGGAACATGGGCACAGCATGCTGCGGGAAGCTGTGCCTTTACAGTCTGAACACGGGCCATATCATCATGATTTGAGAGACTCAGTAAACAACGCGAACTCTTGCAGCCAAGCACTAGAATGGAAAAGTTTCAGGCCGTCATTTTCGATTTCGACTACACCCTCGCCGACTCTTCGCCCGCCGTTATCGAGTGCGCGAATACGGCTCTCCGGGGCATGGGGCTGCCGCCGGCCTCTGGCGATGCGATCCGGCGGACGATCGGATTGTCGCTTCCTGAAACTCTTCTCCGCCTTGCCGGAGAGGAGCATCGCAACAGGGCGGAGGAGTTTCGCCGTCTGTGGCGCGCAAAGTCCGTGCATGTGATGGTCGACGGGACAACGCTGCTCCCGGGAGTGGAAGTCGCCATCGAAGCCTTAAGAAATCGCGGACTGCGCCTGGGCATCGTCTCCACGAAGTTTCATTCCCCGATTCAAGCCGTGCTGGGGCGGGAGAATCTGCTCGACAAGTTTGACGCAGTCATCGGCGGCGACGACGTGGAGCAGTTCAAACCCGACCCACAGGGCTTGCTGCTTGCGATAGAGCAGGTTGGAAGCCAACCTGGCCATACACTTTACGTGGGCGACAATGCAACCGACGCCGAAACGGCGCGCCGGGCTGGGGTTCCCTTCCTGGCTGTTCTATCAGGCGTCGCGACCCGGGACGAGTTCAAGGGCTGCTCGGTGCTGGAATTTCTGGAGAACGTCGGGCGGATACCGAGCTTCCTAGCTGGTGAAGTTGCGTGAAACGAAGCCGCGCCGGGTACAACGTGTCGCAGGCTTGTCCAACTCGGCTTCGAGTTTCTTGATTTTCCTTTGTACCGCTTCGACGGCCCGTTGGGTCATGCGGTCGTAGCCTGGTTCGTTGCGCCGGTTTTTCGTCAGGATAGAACGGAACACCGCTAGTGCATTCGCCTTCTGACCGGCGTCCCGGTACATGGCCGCCAGCTCCAAATGGAGCACGTAGTTGCGTGGGAAATCGTTGATCAGGCCCTGGATGACCTCGGCGGCCTCGAGCGGGCGCTTTTCGCGTCGAAGCAGCAGCGCCAGCAAAGCTCGGGCCTGATCCCGCGCCAGATCCCCCTCGTTGGCGACGCGCCTGACCCATTGCTCGCCTTTCTTTTTGCTGCCGCGCATACCGCCAATCGCCGCGAGGAGCTTGACGGGCCAGGGGAGACTCCCGAGGACGTATTCGTGGACGCCCGCTACCAGATAGGCGTCGACGAAGCCGGGGTCTCGCTTACGGACCTGCTTGCTGTATTTGTTGGCCCGGTTGCCGTTGCGCAGGGCCGCGAAGTACGCTTTGTCGACCATGAACTGCTGGTTGCCTTGCAGAGCGTGGCTTTCAGAAAGAGCGTAGAGAGCTAATGCATCGGAGGAGGATTCATCCAGAATCGATTCCGCAAGACGGCGACCCTCGAAGAGGACCTTCTCGAACTCCTGCTTGGCTTGGGGGTCCGGCTTAGGCTTATCTCTTTGCAAGAATTGATTGTCGCCTTTGAAGGCGCTGGATTCGAGTAGTCCGAGGCGAAGCAACTCCTTGAACAAAATGGCCGAGGCGATATGGTTGAATACAGTCGGATCGTTGGGCTGCTGCGTCAGAAGTCGGCGATAGGCGGAGATGGCTTGGTCGTATTCGAGATTGAAGTAGTGGTCGTGGCCGACTCGGCGGTAGTCTACATCCGTCGCCGCGGCGACGGCCGTCGAAACGAGCAGGCTCAGCAAAAACCGGGAGAGGCGACGTAACATCGAGGCCTGGATTGGCACGACCTCTTTCGATGCGCTAACGGACCGCAATGACTTCGCGCAGGCTGTCGCGCGTTAGGAAGAACTTCACATAATGGTAGCCGGTGAAAAGCTTTTCCAGGCTGCGATTGTTGAAGGATTGCTGCAAAGCGCGCAACTGGCGAGTCTGGAGTCGAAGCGCGTCCGATCCCGTAATCAAATACCTATAGACGCTTACCGTCTCGCCGCGAGACTGCGTGTGGAAGATAGTCAATAGACCGCCGCCCGGTCTGAGGATTTCACCCAGGCGACGTATGGTTGCCGCCAGCAGATCCGCGTCAAGGTGTTCCAGCGTGTTCCAAGCAAGAATGGCGTCAAACTGACCGGGCCGGAAGCGAAGATACTCGTCGACGAACTGGCGGGCCGCCGCGGCGTCAAAACGGCGATCCGGGAGACCGGCTTTCATACGATCGAAGACGGGCAACAGATCGATGGCGTGGATCCTGTAGCCCTTCCGGCTGAGGAATTCAACATTGGATTCGTTGAGACCGCCGAGGTCGAGCACCTCACCGCTTGAGCGGCTGGGAAAGTTGGCGAAGAAATGTCCGAGCGCGGTGCTTTTGCGAACAAGTTCCGGCGGCAGCTTCGCCTTTCGATCCCGCCCGTGATCGGACCCGTTGCCGGATACACTCCCCGCGTGGTCGGACGAGTCCTCCCCCGTGGAAGCAAATAATTTCTTCAGCAGATCTACCACCGCGTCAAAACCCTCCGATGGGCGGCTTCGGCCACGTCCTCGCGGAGTGGACTCTCGACTTGAAACTAGGAGTTGCGCGAGGGCAGCGTGGCCTGCTGCGGAGTGATCCCCGCCCCACGCCCCGCGGCGGCCGCCGCACTCTTGGGCGATTCCACAATCGGCACGGCTTTCCGCTTCGCGTCGGCGCCGGCCTGACCCGGTTTGACGATATCGATGCTTCCACGAAACACCGCACCGTCTTCGATGACGATGCGCGCCGTGGAGAGGTCGCCCTCGATCGAACCGGTCTTGCAGATTTCAATCTTCTCGCCTGCCCGGACGTTGCCGCACAAGTGGCCCATCACCGTGATGGACCGCGCCGATACGTCCGCCCTCACGCTTCCGTTCGGGCCGACCGTCAGGCTGTTTTCCTTGAGTTCAATGGCTCCTTCGACCTCGCCGTTGACGAGGAGGTCTTCGCTGCCCGTGATCTCGCCCTTGAGCCGGAGAGACTTTCCGATCTGCGCCATTTCTCGCCCCCTTTGGTCGATCCCTCCCGACACCCCAACCGGCCGCGTAGGCGGACTCGGGGCAGCACTGGACGGCGCCAGCCTCTCGGACGTAGCCTGTTCTCCGGAGGGATTCGTTGCTGGCATAACTGGATCTTCTTTTCGTCCCCACATACTAATACCTCGCGATGTACAAAACTCTTATAGTATACCTTCTGACGTCAAACCCTCCAATAAAAAAAGTTCGTGCGCGGACGATTTACCACAATCGTTGGCTGGCGCTGGAACAACACGACGTAGAGGTCCGCGCGAGCGACCATCGGTTCAGCTACTCGTTTCTCGCCATGGCCCCGTCCGTGATGGTTGTGGCCGTCACCCGTGAGCGCAAAGTGGTGCTGGTTCGACAGTACCGCTACCCGAGTGGAGAGTACTCCCATGAGCTGCCTGGCGGCGGAAGTCGGGGACTCGAACCGCCCGACGCCGCTCGGCAGGAACTTCGCGAAGAAACCGGTTGCTCGGCCTCGCGGCTGCGGAAGCTGGGGGATTTTGTCGTCTATTCCGGCGTGTCGAACGAAGTCTGTCACGTCTTCCTCGCCCACGGCCTGCGAGCCGGAACCGGAAAAGACAGAACATCTGTCGGTCCAAGAAGTTAGCTGCCGCCGGCTGCGGGCGATGATCCGCTGCGGGGAGTTCCGCGACGGCATGGGCCTGGCGGCCTTGCATCTTGTCGCCCCCAGTTTGGAGCACCAGCTAGCTATATATAGCGCAACGCGGTGAATCCTTCGCGAGCCGGCTCTCCGCTGATGGCTGCGCCGCAGGCTGCCTAACGGGCGCTGCGAGGAGGGTGTCGTTCTTGGCACGAACGTGGCGTTCCACGGGGCCCCCACCCACCACGGCGTGCCCCCACGGCGCTCTCTGTCCGAGTGCCGTACCCTAGAGCATCGCCCAACAGTACTAAAGTGCTAGAGACTAGGTACTCCTCAACCATTGACTAGGAGGAATCTCCTAGTATACCATCCAAGTGTAGTGGAGTTGCCAAGTCGGGTGGTCAGCAACGATCGAGTGGCAATCAATAGAAGAGAAGACCAAGAATCTCGATGCCGCGTCACATGGGTGTTGGCGGATTCGATGTGGGTGTTGCTCGACGCCCCGCCAATCCTGGATTTCAAAACGCATCGCGACAAGCCCACCAAGCAATGACATACCGTTCCGTAGTCAGCGCCTTCGTTCTTTGTGTTCTTCTCGAGATCACTGCTCCTGGGCAGTTCGTCATCTTTATCTCACCTCGTGCCGGTCTCGTCTCTCATACTGAGGGTCACGTGATGCTGGGGGACACGACCGAAGGAATAGAGTTGGCGCACGTCAGCGAAGGCGGTCGATTAATGACCAGGGAAGGGCGAGCGGAAATCGTGTTGAGCCCGTACGGGGTACTTCGCCTCGACGAACACACCGAGGTCGAGCTGGTGTCCAATGACATCACCGATGTCCGGGTTCGGTTGATTTCCGGTTCGATAATCTTTGATCTGGCTAAAGACCCTGGGACGCGCTCTGTCACCCTGCTGTGTGAGAACGCGAGAATCCAACTCATAGGGCACGGGCTTTACAGAGCTGATGCGGCCAACGGAACTGCCACGCTTCGAGGCCTTCAAGGCAGAACCTGGGTCTCTCTCAATGGGACGGAACAGGAAGTCGGATCTAACCATTCCATTCGTCTAATCGCTGGGTTCCCGGCAGTGAAACTCGGCCGATCTCGAGACGATAGGTTCGAGACATGGAATCGCGACCGGGCTAGGATGATTCGCAAGGCGAGAAAGTACGGAAAGAAGTTAGCCCGCGCCGAGAGACGCCGATCTTCCCTTTGAGGGTTCACTCTCCATCACCCAAACCACGCCGAAACGTCACGGCAACTGCCCATAAACTGCCTACAACTCCACGTGACAGCGGTGCGGCCGGCACCCCGGACAAGCCATCTCCGCCACCCTGCGGCAATGCGAAACGCAGGACGGCCGGCAGTTGATGTTTCCGTTCGCGGACATTGAGAAGGGAGGGCCGGCGCATCTCGGGTTTTACCGCCGTCCCAGCTTGACGTCCCAGCTTGTAGGATCTCGGCGGGCGGGATCACACTTCCCTTTCGCGCTGCCGCTTCCTCACCCGCCAAAAGAAAGTCGCTGACGGGCTACGACTTTTGTAAAGGTCGATCTCACCAGGGCTCGGGCGTCGACGGTTCTGGGATTATCGACCGCGTGCCGCCGAAGGATCGACACCGGCGGACTCGCGTCGGCTTGAAGACGCGGAATGCCCCCTACGCAGCCACAACCAAACCCCGACGGGGATGGAATACTCCAGCGCCACGATGCAGATGTTTTCCTCGAACCGCAGGTAGGCGTGATAAGAGAGAAAGGCCGATGCCGAGAGTGCCAGCCAAAACCAGGCGCGCCTAATCGCGGCGAACGGTAGGATCCAGGTCAGGTACCAGGGGGCCAGCATTGGCGTGGTCAACAAAAAAGCACCTAAGACCCAAAGCCCGTGGGTAGTCAGGGCTTCGAGAGAACCTTCGTCTTTGCGGTAGCGAATCAGGGCGACCGCACCCACCGCCACGGCGGGTAGCAGCAACTGTAGGACGCGGCTGTCCGGCAGAAGGCGGGAGAGCGCGGGGTTGAAGAGCCAGTATTGCGCGTACGCCTTCATGCCTTCGGGTGTATCGACCACGATAAGGGCAAGCGCGGCGGCGGGAAGCAGCAGGACCGCCCAACCGAAGCGCTTGTACAAAGCTGGGATAAGCGCCAGAGGCACCGGCTTGACCAGAGCAGCGGCCGCCAGCCACAGGCCTGATGTTTTCCGACCAGCGCAGACTGCCGCCAAAAGCAAGAACACCAATACCGCGTCGAGATGAGCCGACCCGGCGAATTCCTTGATCACCAACGGGTTCCAAGCGTAGGCCACAAGCGGGAATACCCCCGAGTGCAGCCGCCGGCACAGTCGACTCAACAGCCATAGGTTTCCCAAATCGAAGGCTACGATCAGCAGCTTGAAGAAAAGAACGCTTCCCGGGCACAGCGCGTGAGCCAGCCGAAAGACTCCCTGGGCGACGTGAGGGTAAGGGGACGCGAACTGGCGGTAGCCGATGTTGTCGAAGATGTCGCTCCACGGTGGCGAGCCATACAGCTTTTCGTGTAGGGCGGGATTGTCGAGCTCGAGTTCGTATTCTTCCAGCTCTTCGGGAGCTACTTGAAGCGGATTGACGCCTGCCGACCAGGCGTGGCCTTCCCACAGATACCGCCAGACGTCGTCGTCATAGAGGATCTGGGTACGAAAGGCGCCTGTTTCCCAGTCCAAACCGGCCGGCAGGAGCAGCAGCCGGAAGGCAACAGCCGCGGCGAAAATCAACTTCCGGGTGGGCGGGGATCTGCCGGCCAAGGCAAGCGCGATCGCCCAGAGTAGCGAGAGGGATCCGAAAATGGAGAGGAAAATGAGAAAGTCGCCCCGCGAATAGTCGGAGCGCACCAGAGCGCCGGCAGCTATGTATCCCGCAGCCGAGGCCAAGCACAGAACCCAGTAGGCCCCACGCCTAGACTCGGGCGCTCTCATCCCTTCTTCTTTTTCAGTTTTTTGACCTTAACCTCGAGCACGTCGCCGTTGTCAAAGCAATAGCGAACTTTTGCTCGCCTTTCGACGGGAAGTTTCCCCAGCCCGTCTGCTTTGAGATCCTTCTTCTTGTAGCCCGGGATTCTGTATCTAGTCTTCTCGTTGACAACCACTCCAAAGGCCTCGTTGTTATGGTCGACGAGGACGAACTTCTGATTGGCCAGATCAATGCTCGAAACCGTACCCTCAAGGGTGGCCGTCGGGCAACCCCGGACACCTGACCCGTAGGCCCCGACAGCTCCTGCCCCTCCTCCGGTAGGCAGGGTTCCCGATGCCATCCCTCCGGCGAGACCAACGGTGAAAAACGCCAAAGGCGTAAGGCTTTGAATTCGCTTCATAGTATCTCCCTAACGTTCAATTCTTGCAGATGTCGCAGCCCGACGGAAGTGGCCCCTGGGCGGCATGTCCTCTTTGAAACGTCGCTGGAATCAAGAAAAACCCCCTCTAAGGCAGGCGACTTCTGCCGCGTTTTTGCATAGTCGAGGGGTCCCAGCTGTGTTGGAGAGCTTCTCTCGTCCTCTTGCATACAGCGAAAGCCCCGATCATATGTAAAGGCGTTCGTCGGAAACACCGTCCGGGTTACGGTTGGGCCTAGGCTAGTTGCCCCCGCTCCGCCCTCGGGAGACATCATGGCAACCGGCGTAATCCCCTGGGCTTTGCCTCGGAGCGCGCACCCACGCCATTAAGGTCCCAGTTGTAACGATAATATTTGATCTTCGGCTTTTTCACCCCGTCGAGTACCTTCCGCTTGTCCTCCTGCAAGTAACGTCTCAGGTAGTCGAGCAAACTTTGTTTGCGGCGCCCGGGTTGCTTCGGCTCTTCAAAGTCCTTCTTATACCAATCGAAGATCTGATTGAGCCAGACCTCCCGGCTACCCGTTCGAACGGTTACATTCCTTTGGTTATTGATGAATTGGCGAGCCAGGCGTTCGAGCTGCTCGTCGAGGCGCTCATGTGTAAAGGCCTCGCGGGGCAGCAAAGGACAACTGATGGAAGCGCATACCAGAGCGAAGTGAATCCGCGGGTCACCGTACTGTTGCCGGACGATCTTGTCTTCGATGTGCTTCAAACTCAACCTTGTCCCCCCGGCGATGTAGTCTTTGCGGCGGAAGAAACCGTAAAAATATCCGAGATGGAGCACGCCGCGGGTAGGATAATTATCCACCACGCCGCGGACCACAAGGGCGTTATAGGCGTTCAGCCAATAAGCGAGCTGCGCGACCGTGTTGGGGAATTGCTCCGGCCGATTGGCTGGACTGCTTTCGCCAAGCCGGCGTACGTACTCATCGAGATCCGTGCGGTCCGCCTTCAGGGCGGCGTAGTCCACCTCGCCACGCTGATTGACGTAGCTTTTTAGCAGCCGATCCCAAGGTGAGTGGTCGAACGGGGCACTCTGAAGTGGTTGTAGGACGAACGACGCTAGTGCGAGGAATGAACAGAGTTTCCGCAAGGCCATTCCTCGCAGTTTAGATTGGGCGAAGCACAACATTTGCGGCTCCAGTCCTTGATGTGTCCGACTCCCGTGGCAGCGCCGACCGTTACCCGAGGCCCCAAGCTGTTTCCGTTTCGCGTCCGGGTTGTCTTTGGCAAGCGCCCGGTAGGCCGCGGTAAGTATCAGGGGCTGTTTGCCGGGATCAGCGAACATCGTAGGCAAAAACACAGACCGCCGGATGACCGCCAGAGACCATTCTCTGTCTGGTTGGGGCTGCTTCGCGTTAAGGTGGTGTCAGACTCAGGATACACGGAAGGCGGCGTCAGGCGGTTGCCGGCCTTGTTGCTGGGCGCCCGAAAGTACATGCAGAACCAGGCGAGCGATCAAACGACGAGGCGTAGGATGATCGGTCTAGGCCGGTGACCCACCAGATCGCCCGGAACCATAGGGTCAGCGGCTTGCGGCTGTCCTGAAAGATCGTGCCCGCCGTCGGCCACAACATAGGGGGCCTACTGGAGTCAACTAAAGTCGAATATCATTCGGCCATTGTAGCGGCATTCGGCGAGAGCGCCGTCGCGCCGAAGTTGCGCGGAACTTCCGTCGGGGAAAGTTAGGGTCGCCCCGCCAGGACATTTGTCTCCTAGTTTTGCAAGGCGCGGGCTGAGGAAGAAGCAAATGCCTCGCGGCCGCGAGGCCTCGCCGATCGTGCATCATTTCGCCAATACGGTTACGAAAGGTGGCCGACTGCGCAGGCGATGAATCGCACCCCTGCTGATGGGCTTGAGCATCTCGCGTTCAAACGGTGGCAGCGCAATGAACTGCGCCCGAGCTGATCAGCCGCAACACCTCGACAAGCTGATTGATACGTAACTATATTTGCGAAATACTGTACTTCGTCACCGAGCGGTTGGCGCCGCACCGGGCCGTAAAAAAAAGGATGCGGGACCCGCGGATGGAGGGGTCCCGCATCTCTGTCCCGTGTCCGCGGTCGGCCGCGTCCGGGCAGATTACCTCGGGGGCTCAGCCTCTTAGCCTGCGTCGGCCCGTTCGACTATTCTGCGGCCTCTTCTCGAGTTAATATGCCCAGCGCACCCAAGATTCTCCTCTGGCGGTCCACGAGTATGTCGAGCTTATCCGTGACCGTCACGTGCTCGTTGCCGGACGTCTCGCCATGGTCTAGACCAGGATTTCCGATTTGGCTCCTCTGACGGCACGAGTCTACACCCTCACCCGGCGAAGCGGAACCATTTCTCCACCCGAAAGAGGCGGCGGCTGAGGCGGAACCGATCGAGCCCCCTTCTTGCCCCTCATGGGGGCTGATCCGTCGCTGCGAAGTCAATTTCGCAGACACCCCTCCGAGCTTCCGTCCTCAGTACACAGATTTCGCATTCGCCAAGTGCGGTGCTACCCGCCCGGCACAGGCAGCGCCCAGATCTTCCGCAGCATGTCGCCAAACAGCCGCCGGTTCAGATGTCCCTCCGCGAACAAGAGCCAGTCATACCGCGCGTGTTTAATTAGCCGTCCGCCCGTCTTCATCAGCCGGTGCTGCAAGCTCGTCAGCGACCAGTTCTTGATTCGCTGCGGCAGCCCGAGCCGCCGCCAGAGATTGCCCAGGTTGTAGGCCAGCACGCTTCACTGCAAGCGCACCTCGTTCGCCCGGAAGCGATGGCACGACAGCCGCGTCCAGTGCGTCGCTTGCTTACCTTCTTTGATCCACTGCTCCGCCGTGCCGCGCTGGTTGTAGAAACGCACCACCGACCGGCTTGGCAAGCTCATGTTCGTCACGATAAAACCGACGCGCGCGAACAGCTCGCCCTGGTGGTGCTCGACCTTGGCGACAACTCGTCTCGGCTTCTTCCAGCTCTCCGCCTGATAGCGAAAGCTCTTGTAGCGCACTAGCGGCTTGCGGCCGGGCCTCCCCGGCGGACGAAACAGGATGTCTTCGATCTCTAACTCCAAGCTCCTGTTGGCCGGAATGCGGATGGCGTAGTCCGCGCCGCGCTCCTCCAGTGCTTCGTAGATCTCGGGCTTGGCGAAGGCGGCATCGGCGCGAAAGGTGACCTGTTTGCCTTCGGCCAGTTGGCGCTCGATCTCCGGCAACAATAGCTCATCCCAGTCCTCGGCGCTGTGCACGTTGCCGGGACGCAGCTTGGCAGCGAGGCAATCACCATGACCGTTGAACAAAAGCAACGGGTGGTAGCAGACCGACTCGAAGTGTCCGTTGTAGGCGCTGCCTTCCTGTTGGCCATGGACCGGACTCTCGGTGGAGTCCATGTCCAGAACGACCCGCGCGGAGTCGTCGAACGCCTCCGCTTGCCCGACCAGCTCTCGGTTCAGCGCCATCAGCCCCAGCAGGTTCTCTTCGCTCGCCAGCATCTCCGTCTCGAAGCCGTGCAGCGTCGAGGTCAAGGCCGCACCGCGATCCCAGATCTTCTGCGAGCCGATCAAGCGAAACGTCGGGTCAGCCGCCACGCGGACGGCGTCGTTGACGTCCTCGTAGCCTGCCAAGCGGCTGTAGATCGACTGCCGCAACAGATCAGCGAGCGTGAACTGCTTGTTTGTGCCGTGCCGGGAGTCGCTGAGATGCTCGTCAATCAGTTCTCCGAGACCGAGCCGTTCGTCCAGTTCGCGAACCAAAATCAGGCCACCGTCGGAAGTGACGTGCGATCCCTGGAAATCGACTTTGAGAAGTCCATTGAAAGTTAGCTGGAATGGCTTGGTTTGTTTTTCACCCATTGGGTGTTGGCCTCCATGGCGTCCTCATCGGGCTCTAGCCCCTATGAATAAAGACGCTGAAGGCCGCTGGAAGGTCGGGAGGCCTGAATCAAATTGGAAATGCGGGCTAAATACCCATCTATTGATGTTCGCGAAATACAGTGTAGGGGCGCAGCGTGCTGCGCCCGCTCTGGCAAGGCATTTGCTGTGTCCGAAAACAACACTATATTCTGCGGGTATCAATAGCTCCATTAGGAGTTGGCGTGTTCTGGGTCATCTCAGCCCTCTGGGTAGAGCCTGCGTGATGTGGGCAGCGGCTTTGCTGAGGCGCGAGACGTCGCGCCCCTGCTTGTTTCGTTGGGTGACTGTCCCCGCCACGAACGGCAAGCGTATTTTGCGACGGGAAGTAGCTGAACCCAGCACTTGCGAGCAGCCCCATGGATTGCCCGCACGGTAGTATGAAGTGAGGCCCGCGCCCGGCCGACCCAAAGCGAAACAATGCGTTTTTTCGGAATCTTGCTGCTGTCGTTGGCGCTGCTGCCGCCGCTGTGGGGACAAAAGCTCAAGCTCCACCTGCAAGACGGCGGCGAACTCATAGTCAAAGAGTACGAGGTCGTCGCGGATCGAGTCCGCTATTACAGCCTGGAGCGGAGCCAGTGGGAAGAGATCCCTCTAGCGTTGGTCGACCTGGACCGAACCCGCCGCGGCGTCGAGCGGCAGACGGCGCGCCGCAAGACGCGGGAACAAGAAGACCGCCGAGAACGGGCCGCGCGGCGGAAGGCGCGAACAGAGCTGCACAGGGTTCCGTTGGAAAACGGGGTCTATTATTCCGATGGCGCTCGCGTCACGCCTGTCGAGCAGGCCGAGATCACGATTGATGCCAGCAAGAAGAGGGTTTTCCTGCAAGTGCTGGCCCCCGTGCCGCTGCTCAGCAAGTCGACGGTTGAAGTTGAGGGGACGCAGGCGAAACTCCTGGTCGGCAACGCCGAGCCGATGTTCTATGTTCGACTGGAGGAGATCACTCGGCTTGCCATCGTGCGGCTCAAAGACAAGAAGAAAAGCCGGCTGGTACAAAAGATCCAAAAGATGCGCCAAGACACGGAGCTGTTGGTCAAACAGGAGGAGCTGGAGGTCTTTCGACAGCAACTGGCCCCGCAGGTTTATAAGATTTGGCCGACCGCGCCGATCCCCCCGGGAAACTACGCGGTCGTGGAACACGACCTGGGCGGAGAGAACGTCCGCGTCTGGGATTTTACCTATCAGCGCGACGTCTCTTCCGGGACAGCCGAGACGGCAAACAAGGCCTCTCGCGCAGGCCGCGGCAGTCCGTAAAGAAACCCTCGACGGGTCCGGCGGCCGTTGGCGCCTACTATTTGACATCGCCTGGGACTGCCCGATACACTGACGACTCCTAGGATGCTGCTGACCCGGTCCTTCATCACCTATATGGCGCGCGAGCTGGCGCGCAACCTCGCCGGAGAATGGGTTGAACCCCGGGATCACAGGATCCTCCGGGATTCGCTTGAAGGCAAGATTGTCGACGAGCTAAGTCTCGAGGACGAGATCAACGCGGAGGTCCGCGAGCTGCTCAATCAATACAGCGACTACATGCGCCGCCAGCGGATCCCCTACCAGGAGATGTTCTGGAAGGTCAAACGCAAGGTGCTCGCCGAGCGCAAAGTCGTGTCCGCCACTTCGCGCGAACCGGGTGAGCGGAAAATGAAACTGTCGCGCGACAAGATTGTCGAGCTGTCCCATAAGTTGGCCGGCGCTCTGCCGAGAGTTCCGGGAACACGTCTGCTAAAGCCTTGGAACGAGGTGCGGTTGGAGATCGTTTCCCAACTGACCGACATCCTCGTCAAAGAGGAAACGATCGACAAGATTGCGCAGGAGAAAATCAGCAGCCAGAAGAGGGAAATCCCGGAAGGCAGCGAAGAATGGAGCCTGCTTTATCGCCGCTACTACGAAGAAGAGATGAAGCGTTACGGGATTGACCTGTCGGTGGTTTGATCGACCCTCCGGCCTACTGAGGCCGGGGTCGTTTTATGCCTCAGCCCCCGCAGGGGGCGTAGGATAGTAGCCCGCGGTGGAGCTGCAAGGCGAAACCGTGGGTTCGGTATGCATAGGTGAACAAGCCCCGGAGGGGCGCAGGAAAATGCTCATCAAGGCACGGGTTCTAGCCGCTGCGACAGGCCGCCCCTTTCTATAGCCGGGAAAGCACCAGGTATGCCGCCGGAAAGGCAAAAAGCAGGCCGTCCAAACGGTCGAGAATCCCGCCGTGACCCGGCAGCAAGCTTCCACTGTCTTTCACTCCCGCGGAGCGCTTCAAGCCCGACTCGACTAAATCACCAAGTTGGCCGGCCACGTTGACCCCCAGCCCGAGCAGCGCCGCTTCGAGCGCCCGCACATCGAGCGGCACGTAGCTCAGATAGGCTACAGCGGCCGCACTACCCAGGAAAGCCGACGCCAGGGTCCCCTCCCAGGTCTTGTTCGGGCTGATGCGAGAGGCAAGGGGCCGGCGGCCAATCGCGCGCCCTACATAGTAAGCGGCCGAGTCGCCCACCCAGTTTACCAGGAGTACGAAAAACAGCCAGTGTGGATTCAGGCCGTGGATCTCGCGAGCCAGAGCGACCGACCCGCCGATATAAATCACGCCCAGCAGCGTCGCGGAGACTGATCCCAAGCAGAGATCGAGAGAGCGGCCAGGCTGGAGCGACAAGACCAGCAACACCGCCGCGAGGGTGACGAAAAACGCGGGATGCGGAAGGTCGCGAGCCAAAATCAACACCGCCGCGGCGCCGTACCCCACAACGCGGAAAGGCTGCAACCGAAGCCTTTCGGCCATGTCAAAAAACTCCCGCAGACAAAGAAGCGCCACCAGGGTGAACACAACCCCGACGAGCCAGCCTGGGGCATGGAAATTAACCACAACGACCAGGGGAACGAGCAGCAGGGCCGTTAGGACCCGAATCATGGGGAGTACTTAGCTGGCGCAGAAGGACCTGGGCTGGCGGAGTCCGATGGATCCGGGTGTTGACCGCGCCCGGTCGCCACGAGTGCGGCATCCGAGGCGGCCCGCCGGTCCGAACAACCCAGACCCCCGTAACGCCGCTCTCTCTTTTGAAAGTCTAGGACGGCTTCCAGCAAGTCAACCGTTTGGAAATCGGGCCAGAGCTTTTCGGTGACCCAGATTTCCGCGTAGGCAATCTGCCAAAGCAAGAAGTTGCTCACGCGCATCTCGCCCGACGTCCGAATCAGCAGGTCCGGATCGGGTGTCGTGGCCGTGTAGAGATGCGAACTGATAGTTTCTTCCGTGACCTCGGCTCTTCCGTCACCCTTTCTGGCCTGCGCCAGAATCGCGTTCACGGCGTCCACCAATTCCGCGCGCCCGCCATAGTTCAGCGCAACACTAAGCTGCAAGCCGGTATTCGTAGACGTTTCGACAATGGCGTAGTCCAAATCACGCTGGACCTGCTCGGGCAGGGCCGAAATCCTCCCAATCACCTGGAACCGAACATTGTTTTTGCGTAGAGCCGGAAGTTCCTGGCGCAAGTAGCGGCGCAACAGCTGCCAGAGGGTCTCGACTTCGGAGCGGGGCCGCTTCCAATTTTCGACAGAGAAAGCGTAAACGGTCAGCGCGTCGATCCCCAAACGGGAGCAGGCTTCGATGGTTTCGCGTACCGGACGCACTCCCGCCCGGTGTCCAGCAACGCGCGGGAGATGGCGACGCTTCGCCCAACGGCCATTACCGTCCATGATGATGGCGATATGACGCGGCAAGCTATCGGCATCCAGCTGAAAAGCGAGCCGTTCCTCCTCGCTTCCCGGTGTCGCCCATTCGAGAAAAGCCTTCATTGGGATACTGATTATCCTACAACACTGAAAGCGCCGCCAGCGCTGCTGACAGCACGATCATCACGGCCACGGTCGCGTAGGCTGTGACGTTGTAAAGCCGAGAGTTGACCCATTTCCCCATCAGGTCGCGCCGGTTGGCCAGAATCAAGATCAGGATCAGGATGATCGGCAGCAAAACACCGTTCAAAACTTGCGACAGCAGGATCATCCGAACGAGCGGAAAGGCGGGCAGCAGCACCAACCCCGCTCCAACAACGATCAAGAGCGTGTAGAGCCAATAGAAAACAGGCGCCTCTTCGAAGCGGTGATTGATACCGGATTCAAAACCCAGCCCCTCGCAAACCGAATAGGCCGTCGACAAGGGGAGGATGGTCGCGGCGAGAAGAGAGGCGTTGAATAGGCCCGCACTGAAAAGGATGTAGGCATAGGGGCCGAGGGGTTGCAAGGCCAACGCCGCCTCGGAAGCATCTCCGATGGAACGGGGTCCCTGCGACCAAATGGCCCCCGCGCAGGCGACGATGATAAAGAACTTGATGAACGCCATCACAACGCAGCCGACGATCACTTCGACTTTGGATTCGGTGAACTGTTTCACGTCCACGCCTTTTTCGACGATCGCCGCCTGCAAGTAGAACTGCATCCAGGGGGCGACGGACGTTCCGACGAGACCGACCAACATCGCCAGGTAGGGCCCGTCGAACGCGATCACGGGTGTGACGCTGCTCTGGAAAGCCAGCGGCCAATCGGGTTTTGCGATCAGCGCCGAAATCACGTAGGCCACGTAGAAGCTGCTGGCGATCAGGAAGATCTTTTCGACGCCGCGATAGGTTCCTTTGACGACGAGAACCCAAACCAGAGCGGCGCCGAGCGGTACGGAGAGATAACGGCCGACCCCGAACAACTCAAGGGAACCGGCGATCCCGGCGAAGTTTGCCGTGACGTTCGTCAAGTTCACGAGCAACAGGGCCACCATGACGAGAAACGTCGTGCGCAGACCGAATTCCTCGCGAATCAGATCCGACAGCCCCTTGCCGGTCACCGCGCCCATGCGTGCGCACATGACCTGGGTGACGATCAGGACCAACGTCACCGGCGCCATGGTCCACAGCGGCAAATATCCCCAGCGCGCCCCGGCTTCCGAGTACATGAAGATCCCGCCCGCATCGTTGTCTACGACCGCGGTGATGAAACCAGGGCCCAAAACGGCCAGGAAGACGATCAGGTGATGGCGCAGGTTCTTCAGCACGGTTTTCCCGGCTCACTTCGCTAGCTGATTTCCGGCTCACGGGCCGCGCGTTGGTGCTTGGTTGCCAAGGTTCGCGTTATTTGCAAAGCCCTTTCCTGAAGGATACTACGATCGTCCGTCCGGCCCGGAATCGATTCCGAGCCGCGACCGTGAGGGAGCGCCCATGGGCCTCGCGGCCCACCCAAAGGATGAAACCGATGGGTTTTCGACGCCGGCCACACGCCCGCCAGAAGAGCAAAAAAACCGAATAGAAGCAAGGTCTGCTTCGTCAATAACGCCAGCGCCAGGGCAGCCCCGGGCTCCAATTCGCGTTTCCACGTACCGCCGGAGTCGGAAAAACACCAAAGCGAGGTGAAGACGATGGCGATGCCGAAGAAATTGACGAAGCCTTCGGTATACGCCAGCCGGTCGTAGAGAAGCGACAGCGGGAAGCAGGCGTAGAGGAACGCCGCAATCAGCCCGCCGATTTCGTTCGACAACAAACGCCCTACGGCGAAAACCCCCACGGTGCTGCCCAGGCCGGCAAACACGGAAAGCAGGCGCGCTCCCGCGAGCGGGTCGCGGGCCACGCCGGCGCCTTGATCTGAGTCCACGTCGACGGGTCGTCCGGTCTTGCCTGTTTGGGCGCCTGCCCGGACCGGTCCAGGGCGCGCTTTGTGCGTGCACGATGTCCTTTCCCTCGGGTCGTTGCTCCCATGGCCTGTCTGTCAACAACCTATCACAGCGAATTTCGCACCGTAGCTTTGCGCCGATTGAAGGCGTAGTGCAGAGCTCGAAGAGACCTGCGGTCGTCCGCTTTTCGCCTTACCGGAATCGGTAGACGTCCACCCATTCGTTGCCATCGGGTTTGGGAAAGGACTTCAGCAACACAGCGCCCGGTTGCCGAGCTTGAACAGCCGCCCTGCTCATGTAGAACGTGTCGGTGAGGTAATAAACACGTTCGACTTCACGGAAGTCGATCACCCCGCCTTTAACGCGCTCATAGTGGGACTTGACGAGCTCGACCCTGCTGTTCGGCATGATCGCTAGGTTCCCCTCAAGCTGAAGCCACCAGGCCTCGTGAACGCGGATGCCGTGGCGCTGGTTCAGATAGGCGAACGCCATGTCGGCGGGAACACCCCAAAAGGGGTCGGTCAACAGCACGAAGCCGCCTCGCCTTCTCGCTTCTGAGGCCAGAAGATCGATCGCTTCGGGAACCCCCCATCCGAGGTGAACGTAGGAGCCGAACAGTTGACCCGAGTCGCCAGGTTCGATGGCGCCCCGGGGGTCGCGTAGGATGCGGATGCTCAGCAGTGCCATCGAACCTGCCGCCAGGGCCACCGTGGTCGCAGCCGCGAGCAGGCGTAGCCGGGACGTCCAGCGTTCCCGCCATCGCCGCCACAAGTCGCCGGCGCACAAACCCATCGCGAGCATCCAGGGCCACATATGGGGGTAGGCGAACCGCGGCGAGAAGGACGACAACACAAGAACCTGAAATGCGATGGGGATGATCGAGACGGCCACGACTATCAGAGCGCCGGTTGAGCGCTGAACAGCGAGGTACACGAACGACGCCAGCGCGAACAGCAGTGCGGGGGCAGGCAAGTAGTGCAGCAGCCCAGCTGCAAGCCTTGGGAAGCTGGTCCGCGCGTTCTGCAACGGATCCGAGGCAAGCTCGGCCAGGCTTGTAAAACGATCGGTGTGGTGCAGCACAACGTCGTGCGTCTGCTCGGTCGGAGCTTGTGGAGTGACGGCTTGTAAGTACAGGAACACGAACGCCACCGCAGCGAACACGGCCGCCAGGGTGGCGAGCAGCGAGCGCGCCGAACGAGGCGTAGCCCGTAGGCCGATCAGAACGGGTGCGAGAAGGAACAGCAGCGTCGTGGATTTGACGAGAAACGCAAGGCCCGCAGTCACCCCGGCAACGCTGATCTTTTTCCGGTCGAAGTCCTCCGCCGAAGCAACCAGCGTCGTGTACACGATCGAGAGACCGGCCAGGTTGACCAGCGCTTCGGTGAAAGCCAACCGGTCGTAAACCATCGACCAGGGAAACAGCGCCCAGCACAACCCCCCGGCCAACCCTGCCACCTCCCCAGCCAACCGCTTGCCGATGGCATAGATGAGAATCGTGGCGATCACCCCAGCGACGGCGGAAACGCCACGCGCCGCCAGCAGCGGGTCCAGGCCGGGAACGAATCGAAGGCAGGCGTACAGCCAGTAGCTCAGCGGCTGCTTGCCGTCGAGCAGAGAGATGAACCATTGCTGCTGGTGCTCAATGATCTCAGCCCAGCGCAGGTAGATCGCCTCGTCGGTTAACACGGGAAAATCCGAGATGATCCCAACAAAACGCAAGACTCCAGCCAGGATGCAAATGAGGACAAGCCAACCTCTTACCCTCAAACTCAGGCGTTGATGCAATCTCGGATCCGCCAATTGTTTTGGCGCTCCGGCCTTCTTGTTCTTCCTGCCCGCTTTCCTGGATGTTGACGTGGCTGCCATCAAGATCACCATCCTAGCGCCGCGCGCCGAGCGGCGTGCGCCTCGTACTGACGGGCTTCTCACGCACTTCGCCTCGCCACGTGGCGAGAAAAGCGGGCTAGTCTTCGGGCGTGAGAACGCTGATCACGTCATCGGCGGTGATGACGCCGCTGAGTTTTCCCTCTTCATCCACAACAGGCAGGGTGAACAGATTGTACTTGTCAAACAGCTCTACGACGCGCTCGCGGTCGGTGTCGAGACCAACCTGAACTGTCTCTCGAAACGCCCACTGTTTCAAGGGCGCCCCTGACGAGGCGATAAACAGGCGCGCGACCGCGACGGCGGCCACAAGTTTGCCCTCGGCGTCGATCAAAAAAACTTTCGTTAGGCTGGCGAGCAGGTTCTCATTTCCCTGCATCGCCTCCGTGGCGTCTTGCACGGTGGCATCTTCGTGGAGGGCGATGTATTGGGTGTTCATCATCCCGCCGGCCGTGTCCTCCTTGTACTCGAGCAACTCTTCGACTTCGGCGGCGGGAACCTGCTCCATGTCGTGGAGGATTTCTTGGCTGGTCTCCTCTTCGAGTTCGCCGAGCGCATCGGCGGCCGAGTCCGGCGCCATCTCTTCCACAATGTCGGCCGCGCGATGCTTATCGAGCGATGCTAAGATGCTGGTCTGGATTCTGGGTTTGATCTCGCTGAGGGCCTCGGCGGCGACATGCTCGTCGAGGGTTTCAAACAGCGCCTCCCGCTCGGCGGGGGCCAGCTCCTCGACAATGTCGGCTAGATCGGCCGGGTGGAGTTGTCCCAAGCGATCGTGGGAAATCCGCAACTTCAGCCGGCGTCGGGGATCGGGCTCAACAATGTTGCAATATTCCCAGGGGATCGAGTTCGGCTTGATGCGCTCCTGGAGGCGCCGAATCGTCTTGGCCGGCAACACGCCTTCGACCAGCCTGCGAAAGGCGCCCTGCAGACCAACGCCCACGCCCTGGACCCAAAGTTCGTCGCGCTCGGACGTTTGCTCAACCCGCAACGCCACATCGTTGACGCGGACAACCTTGCGCCCGTTGACGTCAACAATTTGTTGATCTAGGAGATCCTTGCCAAGTAGAAGGAGAGATTCATCCGGGTAGTAGGGGACGAACCGCGCGTCAGCAAGACGAACACGTTGCGGCGAGATGGATTCCACTTGGCCGTAGCCAACCATAAACGGAACCCGGCCACCGCCGACCAGGAAGCGAGATACACGTCGCGGGTGCTCCGCCGGAGCTAGGGCGACGTCGCGGATGCGGCCGATGCGACGCCCGCCCGGGCCCTCGACCCGCATGCCGGTCAGCTCCGTCAGATAGACGATCTGTTGGGCGTCTACTGCTGGGGTCGCCATCTTCCATCTCGCTTACTCTTACCAATCTAGACGTCATGGAATTATCGAATCGCTTCGACCCGCGTCCGACCGAAGCCGGCCGCCGCCCCCGGGGGCGGCACTCCCCTACAGCCTAGCACGGCGTACCGCGGACATCGAACAAAGAGCCGTTTCTGCGTTTCTGCGCTGGGCTGCTGCCCGATCACTGGAATGTTCACGACCGAGAAGGGCCTTCTCGGCATTTTCTCTTCCCTGCCTTTTGGGGGCCGGTACGGAGCTTCGCGCGCCTTGTACTGACGGGCCTCTCACGCACTTCGCCTCGCCAGGCGGCGAGAAAGTGGGCTAAGGGTTTCCCGACAGTTTCACTGCCGTCCCAAACGCGAGGATCTCAACGCCTGCCGTGCCGTTCCCATTGGCATTGGCCAACCGCGAGGTCTCCAATCGTACGCCACATACGGCATGGTAGCCTCGCAAGGCGGCTTCCTCCTTCAAGCGCAACAGCGCTTCCCGGCGCGCGCGGTCAAGCAGCGGTTCGTAGGACCGCAATCGACCGCCTACAAGCATTCGCAGCCGCGCCAGGAAACGTTTGAAATAGTCGAGCGAAATAACGACGCTGCCCGTCACCAGGCAGCACGCCTCGACGCTCCAGTCTTGCGGTAAAGTCTGCAGCGTCACCACACGAAAATCCCGCGTGCGCGCTTCGCGCTCCCGGATCCGTCGATAGTGCTCCCGTTCCAGGCGAGTACCCACCAAAGCCCCCAGCAATAAAAAGACACAAATCGAACCGACATAGACCACAAGCCGGTCGAAACCCTCAAGCTCCATGGCTATTCCACTCGAACGGCGGTTCCGTAGGCAAACAGTTCCGCCGCGCCCTGGGCGACGGAACTCGTCGAGAAGCGAATGTTGACCACGGCGTTCGCCCCCAACCCCTGGGCCTCCGCGATCATTCGCTGCGTCGCCTCGTGGCGAGCTTCTTTCAATAACTCGGTGTAACCGCTCAGCTCTCCGCCGACGATATTCTTCAACCCGGCCAGGATGTCTTTTCCAATGTGCTTGGCCCTGACCGTACTGCCGGTGACCACCCCGTAAAACTCGACAATCTTCATCCCGGGCACTGTTTCCGTGTTGCTGACGATCAAGAGTTTCCTCGATTCCAGGTGACACCTAGCAGCCCGTGGCAAAAGTCGTGCAGGAGCGAAAAATGGGGACTGCCACCAATTCGCCACCCGTCATGACCCAAGAAACAAAGCACTTAGGCCGAAGCGAATTGGCTGGCTGTACCCGATTTTTCCGGTCCCGGGCGAGGAATCAACCTCTATCGCTAGGGTTACAAACCCACACTTCGGCTCCATCGGAAACCCGACGAGCGGCACTCTGAAAACAAAGCGGCTCTTTCCCAGGATCAGAGTTGACTCGACTTCAGAGGCGCGTCGCGGTAATCCCGATTTCGTGTTATCGGATCACCTTTCACCAGAGCTGAAATCAGATGCAGGATACTGCCGCGGTTCTGCCAGATGACCCGCAGCCAGGACCAGGTTGTGGTCTGGGGGAAATAGATGCCGCGGAAAAATATTCGCGCCACCAAATGGCCGATCCGGTAGGCCACGGGTTCGCCGCGGATGGAGTCAATGGCTCTTCGTGTCGCCGCGGGACTGTAGGAAGCCGTCCAGGCCTGTCTCACCTCCGCCTGCGCCTGGTCGCCGCTGATTTTCAAGGGCCTGTGCGCCATGTGGAAGGGAGCGAAGTCGAGCCAGTGCTTCGGCCGCGTGAGGCGGTTGTCCTTCGCCAGGCGATCGTAGAGCGGCGTTGCGGGAAACGGGGTGAGCAGTCCAAATACGGGCAATCCCGGGGGCCAGTTGCTCATCTCTTTGAGGGTGCGCTCAGCGACGCCCGGAGTGTCGTTGTCCAAACCGAAGATGAACGATGTGATGGCGTAGATGTTTCGCTGGGCCAGCCGGTTGAGCACGTCCGCATACTCGCCGGGTTTGTTGAAACTCTTATTCACGTCGGCAAGATTGGCCGGGTCGAGGGACTCCATGCCAATGAAGATCCAGTGTCCCCCCGACTCCGCGATCAAATCCACGAGTTCCTGGTCCCGCAACAGATTGGCGCTGATTTGCGCCACCCAGGGCAGTTGCACTTCCGCCGCAATCATGGCCCGCAGAAGAGACTTGGTTCGCTTGATGTTAATGGCAAAATTGTCATCGACGAAGAACACGGCGATTCGGCCGCGGGTCCGCCCGGCGCGTGATTTCAGGTGCAGCAGTTCTTCCACGATGCTTTCATTGGTCCGGAACCGGATCGTGTCGCCAAAAAATCCCGTGACAGTGCAGAATTCGCACCCGTAAGGACAGCCGCGACCGGATTCGATCGGAATCACGTGGAAAGTTTCCCAATCAGCTCGAAACTGCTTCAACAGCGGACGCACAAACCCGGGGATGCGGTTGAACTGATCGAGGTCGAAGGAATCCCAGGCAATCCGCGGATAGTCCTGCAGGGTTGGTTTCTTTTCCTGGCCCAAGGCATCTACCGGCGCGTAAATGTCTTTGAGCCGGCCGCGGGCTGCGTCCTCGACGATTTGTGGCCACGTTTCATCCGCTTCGCCCAGGGCCACGGCGTCTGCGTGACGAGGCCCCCCGTCGCGTCCTAAAGGTTCGTCAGGCACTTCGGTCACGTGCGGTCCGCCCATCACCACGGGAATGCCTTTGGCGCGAAGAGCATCCGCGACGCGGTAGGCTTTGGCGATCATGCGTGTCATGGCGCCGATGCCGACCAGGTCAATCTTCTGGTCGAGAGCAAATTGAACCAGCTCAGCATCGTTCATCGGCTGCGCATTGCCATCGACGAGCTGGACCTCGTGCTCCGGCGGCGTCAGCGCCTGCAAAAGAAACATCCACAGGTGCGGCATGAAATTTCGGGTCACGCCGTTGTCGGGGTTATACAGTAGGATCTTCATGAATGGCTGCTCTCTTGGGAGTGCTCTTCGCCGTCGGCCGTTGCCCCGGCGAATGGGTCCTCAGGGGCGATTGGGGTAAGCCGCTCCAGCCGTTTGAGAAGAAGTAGTTTCGAGTGTGGCATCCGCATTGTAACATTCCTGGCTGTTTTGCTCCACCAGAAGAGTTATCCATTGTCAAGAGGCAATAGAAATGTCCCTCGCGGTAGGGTGATAGAAATGTCCCCTTGGTTTTGTTGTTTGTCGGTTGGTAAGAGAGTATCGTCGTCGGGCTGTGGGCATGTGGGAATCGCGCAGCGATTTCCAAGGGACGGTGGGAAGGGTGGAAAACCCTTCGTAGCGGCTCGAACCCCGCTCGCTGCTTCGCGAGGTTTTCCACCCTTTCCCTCCGGCCCGTCATTTCCACAGCCCTCCCGCCTTCGCCGCGCGTTTGGCCAGCGGCAGCCCCGGCCGCCCAGGGTGGTTCGCCGCCGGTTTGTGCGGCCGCGGAGCGACTCGTGGTTGCGGCTCGGGACGCGCCTTCGGCGGCGGCTTGGCAATCCCGGCAAAGGGCACCGTACGTCCCTGGAAACGCACTCGCAACTCGCCCTCTCGGGTCTGCTCAAGCGTCACCCTTGCCCCGGCTCCCAGGCCCTGATTCCGCTTTGGTTTCCACGGCCAGAAGCGATTCTCGAAACGCACTACCCGGTCGTTCGAGACCACCCGCTCGGCCTCCCAACAGAACACCCACTGCAAGTCCAGGCGCTTCGATAGGCGCCGATGAAAGTCCGCTCCTGCCGCCGGCCGGCCGGCCAACTTGGCCTTGTGTGCGTCCCGATACTGCTCGTCCACGTAGCGGTTTGCCGCCTCGTAATCGGCCATGCCTGCGAGCCGCATCTTCTTGCTCCGGCGGTCTTGATGCGTTCCGTGGTGGCGCTCGACTCGGCCTTGGGCTGGCGGCGACGAAGCGGCAATGATGCCACTGGCGAGCTGGGCGCACAGGCGGCCGAACGGCGTCTCGGGCGGGATGCCTGCGATCGCTTCCCGCGACGTCGGCGGGCGCTGGTAGACGTTCTTCCAGTCCCCGTACAACGCCCGTGGAACGCCCTGGCGAGGCACCCCAGCTGGGAGTAGATCGGCGGCCGCCCAGGTCGTTTCCTGGTCCCAGAAACGGCCCAGCGCCAGCCCGGTCGCATCGTCGACGAAGTTCATCAGGCAACCTTTCGGTCCACGTCCCTCGAGCCCCTGGTGGTGCGAACCGTCGACCTGGATCAACTCGCCGAAGTGAGCGCGACGTTGGCGTCGGCGGCGGTGCGGTTTTCGCTTGCGGCGGCGGCTCCACAGGCCGGCGGCGAGCCTCCCACGCCGCCGGGTCCGCACGGAGACTTCCAGATCCTGGCCTTTCTGCAAGGGCTCGGCCGCCCGGGTAGGCCCGCAGCGCTCGTGCGGCCCGCCCCCGTAGTGTGCGCGCACGTGTGGTACCACTTGCCGGCGAAACGCAGCGGGCTTGGCGCGGTTCGACACACGGCCCACGTTGCCGTGCACCAGCGCTTGCGCTCCCCCTGCGCTGTAGCGCTTCTTCCGTCGCTTGGCTGGGCGCTAGCTGCCCTGCAGCAACTGCGCTGCCTCGCTCAGCTTCAACTCGCCTCGTTGCACTCGGCCCAGTACTTCGCCGCGCCTCAGTTCCTTGTGGCTCATCCCTGTCCTTCCCCATCTGGGATCCTCCTTCGGATCCCAGAGTAGGGGACATTTCTATTGCCCTCTCAAGGGGACATTATCATTGCCCTTCAACAGGTGATGCAGCCGGCGGCGACCGGCTGCACCCACTAGCCCGCATTTCTCACCAGCTGCGACGGGGATGGACTGATCCCGATGTGAGCAGCGATTTTGCGGGTGGTTGATGCGGATCGCGGCGTCAGGTGGCCGTTTTCGTCCGTAACAGCGTCGGCAGCGCTTGCGCGGGGAGGGCGGAGACATTTTTAAACCCATTGGGCCCAAATTCCCGCCCGGGCCCCTGCCGTGGCCTGTGTGCTTGCCGTGATGGTTGAACTCGGAAGGCGATGGCAGCGCCGTCAGCAGCGCAGCGGCTCGCCTCGCTCGAGATGGCTGTAGACCGCGCCGCGAACAAGGCCTGCGCCGGATGGCCCGTGGCCATCGAGATCCACACCTTGCGCACCGTCACCCGCACCCTGGCCCCCATCTTGAGCAGCCGCACCCGGATCGTCGAGCACTGCGCCCGGGCCATCTTCGTTCCCTGCAGCCCCAACTCCCGCAGCGCCTGCAGCAAGCAATACGCGATCGAAGAAAAATACAAGCGGATCTGATTCGATCGCATCAGCGCCGTCGAGGTGCGGTCGGCAAACAGGTCCCACTGCTGCTCCTTGATACGATTCTCCATCTCTCCCCGCGCGCGGTAGAGATCCTCGTACAAGCTGCGTGCCTTCCTCTGCCGGGCAGGGAGCGAGGTCACGACGAAGCGCGGATTCTTCCCCTTCCGCGGGCACTCGGCCTTGGCCGCCACGCGGCGTTTGCGGCTCCAGCTGTGCAGGGTGCGATAGCGGAACTCGCTGCACAGCCGTGCCGCGTGGCCGCTCTCGGCATGCCGCCGCTGCGCCTTCCGCGGCGGCTTGCGAATCCTTTCCCACAAGCGGCTGTTCTTAGCCCGTCCGAACACGTCATCAACCTGCTGCTGCTCGCACCAGCTCATCCACTCCTGGCGGCAAAAGCCCGCGTCCCCGCGCACCATGATCTCCACCTCGGGCCACGTCCGCCGCAGCCGCTTGACCATCCGTTCCAGCTCTTCGACCGCTCCCGCCGCGGCGTCTTGGTTCGACTCCCGCCGCCGCGCGCACAGCAGATGCTCGCCGATAAAGATGTACAGCGGCAGGTAGCAGTAGTGGCCCTAGTAGCCGTGAAAAAAGCGCCCTTCTTGATGCCCGTGCAGGCGGTCGTCGGTGGCGTCGAGGTCCAGCACGATCTGCCGCGGCTGCCGCCGCTGCCGCTGGATGTAGAGATTCACCAGCGTGTCATCGACCGCGGCGGTGTCGAGGACGATCTTCTTGTAGCGGGACTTTTCGTCGGCCTCGGGGGGCGTTACTTCCAGCCGGTTCAGGGTGCTTTTGCCGGCACCGGCCTTGCCGCGGTCGCGTTTCCGGCGCCGCTTGCGGCCCTCGACATCGGCCTTGCCCGACAGCATCGCCAACAGCGGGTCCCCGCGCAGCTGATCGTGATCGTAGAGGTCCTCGTAACCCAACGCCAGCCCGTAGACGCGCTGCCGCACCAGCTCGGGGACGCTGTGGTCGATGCGCTCGGGCTGGCGGTCGTCGAGGAAGCAGCGGGCGAACTGCCGTAGGATGCCTGTCTTCTGCTCGCTGCGGTGCAGCAGCAGACCGCCGGCGACGATCGGGCTCCCAGGCGTCGAAAAACCGCCGGATTTAGGTTCACTGAAAAACCCCTCACCCGATCCCTCCCAGCGCTTCGACCCCCGGCAGCTTTCGTCCCGCGAGGAACTCCAACGACGCTCCACCACCTGTCGAAATGTGCGTAATGTGTTCGCCGACTCCTGCCGCCCGAATCGCCTTTTCCGAATCGCCGCCGCCCACAATGCTCGTTCCTGGGGACCTAGCGACGGCCTTGGCTATTTCTACCGTCCCTTGGCGGAACGGTTCAACCTCGAAAACCCCCATCGGCCCGTTCCAGACGATCGTTTGCGCCTTGCCGATCTCGGCGCTGTACGCCGCAACAGTCCGAGGCCCGATGTCGAGTCCCTTCCAACCTTCGGGAATCGGCCGGCTCGGCCCCTCGACGATCTTGATCTCCGCGTGAGGATCGATCTTTTGTGCGATGCGGTGGTCGACCGGCAGCAGCAGTTTGTCGCCGGCTCTCGCCGTAACGTCGCGGGCAACGTCGAGCTTGTCATCCTCGACGAGGGAATCTCCCACCGCCAAGCCCCGCGCCTTAAGAAACGTGTAGGTCATCGCCCCGCCAATGAGAATCCTGTCCGCCAAACCGACGAAGTTCACCAGCACGTCAATCTTGCCCGAAATTTTCGCCCCGCCGACGATCGCCACGTAGGGCCGGCGCGGGTTTTCCACCGCCATCGAAAGGTGATGCAGCTCCTTCTCCATCAATAGGCCGGCAGCCGCTTCTCCGACATGGGCCACCATGCCGGCTGTCGAAGCGTGGGCCCGATGCGCAGCCCCGAAAGCATCGTTTACGTAGCAGTCGCACAACGCCGCCAACTGCTTCGCGAAATCAGGGTCGTTCGCCTCCTCTTGGGCGTAAAAGCGCAGATTTTCGAGCAAGACAACCTCCCCTGGGGTTGCCGCATCACTCATCCGCGCCGCCTCCACGCCCACGCAGTCCGGCGCCATTTTCACACTTCGGCCAAGCAATTCCGCCAGCCGCAAAGCGACGGGCGCTAGGCTCATCTTGGAATTGGGCCTGCCTTTTGGCCGCCCAAGGTGCGAAGCGAGAATGACGGCGGCACCCCCTTCGAGCGCCAGGCGGATCGTCGGCAGCGCCGCCCGGATGCGAGTGTCGCTGGTGATCTGTTCCCCGCTTTCGTCCAGGGGAACATTGAAATCCGCCCGGATGAACACACTCTTGTGCGAGAGATCAAGATCCCGAATGGTTCGGTAGGCCATAAAAGGACAAGAGACCGGGCCGCGCCGGTAGGCAAAACTCTTTGGCGCCGGCCCCTGAAAAGCGGGCGCCTAATGCCTGGCCGCAAAAGCTCGTCATGGCGCCCCGGCTGTTTCGGGGATTCGGCCTGTCACTGGCGTTCCAGGCTCGGAGCCAACGACCGCCGGTCTCGGCAAACAGCCGCCGAGCCATGCGCTACGCAACTCCTCGCGTCCCGGCGGGGCGATCGGTCAGCTTTTGGGGAGCGCAGCCGCCGCACCCGCACCACGCCACAACTCCTTGACTACAAGCGGGTTGCGAGAAATTGGGTTTGTTTCGTCATTTTTTTCTCGCTCGTCGAGCGTCATGTCGGTCTCCGCTATTTCCCCTTTCAGCATAGCGGCTGTGTCAAGAGCCTTCGTGGGTGAGAGTTGTCCAATGCAAGATGATCCTGAAGGGGGGGAGTGTTTCCAACACAAGATGATCCTGAAGCGACGGCAGCGGGGAGAGGGCACACTGCGGGTGAATGCGAGTCACCATGGAGCATGCTCAACGTCTCACGCTGGCCGAGATGCGCGAATTCGTGGCCTCCAGCAGCCGGCTCAGCTTTACCGGCGCCGAGCGCAAGGAGATCTCCGGCCTTGTCGAGCGCACCTTACGGGCGCACGAGTACCTGCGACTAGCGAAGAAAAACAAAGGCATCATGCGGTGCTATCTGGCCAAGATCAGCGGGCGCAGCCTGGCGCAGATCACGCGGCTGATCCGGCGCTACCGCCAAAGCGGGGCCGTCCAGCCCGCCTGGGAGCGGCACTTGAAGGAAGACATCAGCGCCGCCATGCTCGAACAACAAGCACAGCGGATGAGCGATACCGAATGCGCCCGCAACATGCAGCAACGCAAGCGCAAGCTACTGGCGAGCTGCCGCTCGCGGTGGTAAACCCCAGCACGACCGGGCGGGGCCTGGCGGCCCCGGACTCGGCATGGATGGGAGGGGGAAGCTCAACCAACGCCGCTGATCGGGGCCACCCCCGGCTCCGCTTCCCCCTCCCCCTTACCCCCCTCCCCCTCGAACACCCTCAGAAAGGAGATCCACACGCAGCGCCGGCCCCTCGCCCGACCAACCCCATTGCAGGATCATTCTTGGATTGGGAAATGCTGGGTGGCGGGCCGAATCGAGGCTGAGTATTTGTCATGATATATGGCGGAAACTGTAGGAATTGCTCTGTGTTGCGACTGATCGGAATTCGGCCCGTCACCGAAGCCCTGCGCGCCGGGCGCGGCCTGGAACGGGTCGTCGTCGTACGAGGGACACGGAACCCGCGGCTCAAGGCCATTATCGAAGAGTGCCGGCAGCGGAAAGTGCCCTTGCGCTTCGAGCCTCGAGAAGCGCTGGATCGACTTGTCCGTGGCGAAGTTCACCAAGGCGTCATCGCCGTTGTCGCTTCGAAGCGCTACGTCAATCTAGCGGACGTCGTGAAAAAAATCGACCATCCCGGCCTGATCGTGGTCCTTGACGGCGTAGAGGACCCGCACAATCTAGGGGCGATTATTCGCTCCGCACACGCGACCGGCGTCGACGCCGTTGTGATCCCCTCCAGACGCTCAGCCGGAATCACGCCAACCGTCGCCAAGGCGGCAGCCGGGGCGCTCGAGTACGTGGAGGTTGTTCGTACGCCGAACATTAGCCGCGCGCTGACTATGCTCAAGGACAAGGGCTATTGGGTGATTGGCCTCGATGAAAGGGCCGAAGAAAACTATGACCAAGCCGACTATCGGGGCAATACCGTTCTTGTTTTGGGACGCGAGGGAAAGGGACTCCACCAGCTGACAGCCAAACGGTGCGACACTCTGGTGAAGATACCCGTTGCCGGGCGAATCGCCTCGTTGAACGTCTCGGTGGCGGCGGGTGTTGTATTGTTTGAGGCGCTGCGTCAGCGTCAGGAGGGAATTCGCCTGAAGGCGAGGGGTTTCGACCATCCCCGGAAGAGACACTAAGGTCACGCCAGTGCGGAGTCAAGTATCAAGATTCATCGTACGTTGGTTTCAGGACGCCTGAGCGGATCGCACCGACTCTAATGAAAAACACCGCGAGCTTCAGCAGACTGAATGCCGAGCCTGTTCCTGGATCAACCATGAAGCACGAAGCGCGGGATATAGCGGAAACGCAATGCTGCATTGTCGGGGCCGGCCCCGCGGGGGCGGTCCTTGGGCTTTTGCTGGCTCGCGCCGGCGTTCCTGTCACCGTCGTCGAGTCCCATTCCGATTTTGACCGTGACTTTCGCGGTGATACGATCCACCCCGCCGTGATGGAGATCATGGATCAGTTGGGTCTTGCTGAGGGGCTGCTGAAACTCCGCCACTCGAAGATTCATGCCGCGGTGATCCAAACTCCCGCCGGGGCCGTAACCATGGCGGAGTTCCGGCGCCTGAGAACGCCGTATCCCTTCATCACGATGCTTCCGCAGATGGATTTCTTGGGGTTCATTACTACCAAGGCCCGAGCGTATCCGAATTTCCGGTTGTTGATGGGCCGAAGAGTCGAGGCATTGGTTGAAGAGGACGGGGTGATTCGAGGCGTTCGTTACCGCTCCGACGACGGACGGCATCAGATTCGCGCAGCGCTGACGGTGGGTGCTGATGGTCGCGGTTCCCTGGTGCGTCACTTGGCGGGTTTTCGGTCCGTGAAGACATCGCCACCGATGGATGTGCTGTGGTTTCGTCTGCCGCGCTACCCGACCGACGTTGCCACCGAGAGCATCACGTTTCGGGTCCAGACGGGACGGCTGCTGATCGTATTTGATCGTTCGGATTGCTGGCAGGTGGCCTATGTGTTTGCCAAGGGAACTTATCAACGGCTGCGCGAAGCCGGGTTGGCGGCTCTGCGCACATCGATCGCGAAACTTGCCCCGGAGTTCGCGGAGCGGGTCGAAGCTCTCGAAGATTGGAAGCAGGTCGCCGTGCTCTCGGTGGAATCCGGCTTCGTCAAGCGCTGGTATCGGCCTGGGCTGCTGCTCATCGGGGACGCCGCTCATATCATGTCGCCGGTGGGCGGGGTGGGGATCAATCTCGCCATTCAGGACGCCGTCGTCGCGGCTAATGTCCTCGCCGGGCCGCTGGGGGCCGGTCGCGTTCGCCTTTCGGACTTGGCGGCCGTGCAGCGCCGCCGAGGGTGGCCGACTCGCGTGATTCAAGCCTTCCAATCGGTGGCGCAAAGGCGGCTGATTGCGGAGGCACTCGATTCCACGCGTCCCTTCCAATTGCCCTTGCCTCTGCGCCTGCTGCGGCGAGCGCCGATTCTAAACGCCCTGCCGGCTCGGCTGATCGGCTTCGGCCCGTGGCGCGCTCGAGTGAAGTGAACCACCCTGGCCTGAAGGCGAGGAGTTTCCACCATCCCCGGAAGAGACACTAAATTTTGGGCAGCCGCTTAGCGGCCACGGATGTTCGAATTACTCCCCGCAATTCCGAGCTGGACGCAAAGGTTGAAGGGACACGGAAGGTGGCAACAGGCGGTCGCCAGGGCGCGACATGTCGCGCCCGTACATGACGAACGGGGCCCCGGAAGAGCAGCTCGCCGCGGCGCAGCAACTCCAGCCGGGAAACCTCGAACTGCTCACCATCTTCCAGCCGCTCATAGGGGGAGACCTCGACTCCGATTTTCTGGGCAGTCTGTCCCGCCGCTCCAGCCGCCGCCATCAGAACAGATGCGGCCATGAGGAGACCGTACTTCGGGTAAACCCATCCTGCGTTTTTTCGTTTTCATAGCTCCTGCTCCGGCTACGATCCTTGAGCGGCGTAGAGTTGCTCCAGGCAACCGAGCCGTCCCACAAACCGCAGCGGTTTACAAATGTAACATGCGAGGAAAGTGTGTGTATCCTCGGAAGAAAGTAAAATATCCAAGGCCTCTCCCTCGCAGGTCCGGCCGGCGGGACGGGTCCACATCGAAAGGAGTGACCCTTTTCCTGAACGAGATGCGTTCCGAGCGGGCTAGAAAGAGGCTGGGTTCAAGTGGCGCGGCGGGGGCTTCTCCATCCGGACGCTAGGTCGTGCCTCTGTTTGACGAAATCGTATGTAGGCAACAGTGAATAACCGAATCACCGTCACCGACTATAACGCTGACTGGGCCTATAAAGAGGGTTTTCTGGTCCCCCGGTCGCATGCGGGCTATTTGACGCCCGAAGAGTTCATCGCCTTCAGCGGAACTTTGGGGATGGACGGCATCGAGCTGATGCATGATTACTGGAGGGAATCTCCGCCCTCCTATCCACGAAAAGTCGCCAACGATGCGGGCTTGCCGATCTTCAGCTATATCTTCGGCGCTGACCTGGCTGTGCCCCCTGACGAGCAGCAGCAGGCCCTCGACAGCGCCTTTGCGCTCCTGGACCGGACAGCCGAACTGGGTTCCCCGCTGGCGTTCCTGTTGCCCGGTTTTGTGAAGGAGGGTTTCTCGCTGGTCGACCAGCGAAGCTGGATGATTGACGGACTCAGCAAGTGCGCCGAGCACGCTCACTATATTGGCGTGAAAATCCTGATCGAAAACCTAGATTACCCGCCTGGGCGGGCGCTGACGGGCCGTTCCTCTCAAGTGACAGCCATCTGCCAAGAGATCGACTCTCCAGGGCTCGGGCGCATTTACGATTGCGGCGCGACGAGGTTCGTAGATGAAGACCCATTCGAAGCTCTCGAGCAGTCAATTCCTTATTTGGCCCATGTTCATTTGAAGAACAATAGGCTGGTTGGGGCAGAGGAAAGGGTCGAGCGCTACGTCGAAGCCGACAGTGGCCGGCGCTATCTGAATACGGCACTCGAAGACGGGGAGATTGATATTGCCGGCGTACTCGGAGAGCTGAGTCGTAGGCGATATGACGGTTACATGCTCATCGAGTATCAGGGAGAGGACGACCCCCGGGAGGCGATGAAGCGAAACGTAGAATACCTGAGACGGCTGATGAAGGAGATTGACTGAAACCGTGAGACTGGGAGCCACCATTGCCGACTATGGGGATTTCACCGACCCCGAGGTCTACCTCGCGGAATGCCTGAAGCGCGGCTATCGCTGCGCGCCTTGCCCGGACGTCAGCATCTCGGAAACCGAGAAGATCCGCACAATCCAAGAAAAGTTCGCTCGCGCGGACGTTGTCGTGGCGGAATTCGATGCCTGGGTCAACCCCTTGGACCTGCGGCCGGAGAAACGGCGACAGAACCGCAAGACCATTGCCGAAACTCTCGCTGTCGCCGATGAAGTAGGAGCGGTTTGTTGCGCCACCGTTGTGGGGGCTTTCAGCACGGACGACGAAGTGGGCCACGTATCCCCTCACCCGGACAACTTCGCCCCGGGCGCCTTCGACGCCGTCGTCGAGTGGGTCCGCAAGATGCTCGCGGAAGTGAACCCGCGACGAACGAAGCTGACGCTCGAGATGTCACCCTGGACGTTCCTCAACGGCCCGGACGTGTATCTGAAGTTCATCAAAGCTGTCGACGACCCGAGGTTAGCCGCTCACCTGGACCCGGCGAATGCGATCCTCGATCCCCAGCTCTACTTTTCGACCACCAAGTTAGTGAATCGATGCTTTGACATACTCGGGCCATGGATCGTATCCTGCCACGCGAAGGACGTCATCCAAGACCATCAGCCCAACATGGTGACGCTGCATGAAGTGTTGCCGGGCCGCGGCGTCCTCGACTACCGCGCCTACATTAGGCGGATGGAACAAGCCTCGCCCGACATGCCCCTAATCATCGAGCACCTGGAGAAAGAGCAGGACTATGACGAAGCGGCCCGGTTTATCCGCGGGGTCGCGCACGAGGTCGGTGCCACGGTCTGATCGTACCGGCTGTCTCTCTGGGACCGGTCGCGCGGGAACAAAAGCGACAATTAGCGGAAGAACAGAAGGAAGGATGGGGCTAGGAGCCTGCCCCACAGAAAATTTTTATACCACATCTAGACATGAGGAATAAGAGTTACACAAGATATAGTGGTCAAAAGGGCCAAATTTCGTTCTGTGAGACAGGCTCCTAGCCCCCATGCCGTTCACTTGGCGGCCACGGACGCTCGAATTACTCCTGAGCAAATCGTCGCTATCGAGAGGGACAACGTAGCGCCCCCGGCTATGGCGGAACCCGGTGTTGCGCGCGGCGGCCGGTCCACGATTTTCTTGGTGATGGAGGACCGTAACCCGAGGCGGCTTCCGCTGCTCGATGTTTTCGAGGAATCGCAGGCTCTCGGGGTCGTCGCTGCCGTAATCGACGACGACGATCTCCACTCGGCGTGGGTCTGTCGCCTGACGCCGGCGATGGTTTCTTCGACCAGCGCCTTCGGGTTGTAACACGGGATGACGACAGAGATGAGATTGGGCGCAGACATCGGGGCCTAGCGCCGAGCGGCGCGCGCCTTGTGCTGACGGGTCTCTCACGCACTTCGCCTCGCCAGTGGTGAGAAATGCGGGTTAAGCTAGGATCAGCGTGGTCGAGGAGATACGCATGTTGTGTCCTTTTGCACGGGCCCGCGGCGAGAACCGGACAGAGCCGTGCCCGTCAGGGCGCGGGCCCCCGTCCGCGAGAAGCGCACAGAGCCCCGCTGGTCAGGGCAGGGGCCCGCGGGCTCACGCCCGCGACTCTGTCCGGCTATGTTCAGCAGGCTGACTGTTGAACCCGAACCGTTGGGACGACTACCTCCGCCGCTAACCACACCACACAGCAGGCGAGCACCGAACAGAGCCGTGCCCGTCAGGGCGCGGGCCCACGCACGCGAGAAGCGGACTGATTCGCACCGACCGACCGCGGCTCTGAGCGGCTATGTTGCGGAAAGCTGACTGTCGAGGCCTGCTCCCGCCATCTTGGTTTCGGCGCAACCGCATTCCGCGCCCGAGCGCCGCTTTCGGTTCTAAACAGACGCCCTTCACCGAGCTTGTCAGTGGTCGTATAGTGCGAAATGGTTTGGCCGGTCATCTGTTCCGAACCTAATCGTCGGCGGGTGCGAGTCGTTTCAACTCCTCAAACCAGTTCAAGACTACGATGACGTGCGTCAAGTGCACAGGTTCCGGCTCTGACCACGGAATCATCAGAAATCGGCGCCCGTCGCGGGTCACGTCGTATGATCGGCCTGGGTAGGTTCTCCCATAAGGAGCTTCAAAGAGCGTGTGTGGTCTGCCGGCAAGAAAGGTCGGGTCCGTCTTGATATCCACCGCCATCATCTTGTCGCCGTTACGGTAGAACAATTCTCGCCCGCTCGGAGCCCAGGCCGGAGATTGGCCGGCGTCCGTCGAAATGTGGTGCCTCCCTCCCGGGCCCGGATAGGCTTGAACATAGATCTCTCCTCGACCCGTCACATCGGAGGAATGAGCTAGCCAGCGCCCGTCAGGCGAAAACGCCGGGTGGCGTTCTTCGCTGAACGGGGCTTGCGGGAAAAGCCGTGGTGTCTTCTCGTGCGCGGCTCGCAAACCCTCGCCGGCCTGGATGGCGATGTCCAGGGCTTCGGCCAGCTTCAAGGGACGCTGTTTGACCTTCTGCCGCACGGTGGAGCCTTCAAGATAGGGCATGGCCAGGAAGGTCTGGCCTTGGGCTTCGTCGATCTCGTAGACGGTGCAGATGTTCGGGTGATCGAGGGCGGCGGCGGCTCGGGCCTCCCGCCGGAAGCGGGCTTTGTGTTCCTCGTCCTCCACACGGTCAGCGGCGAGAAACTTCAGCGCCACGGTGCGCTCGAGTTTCGTGTCGGTGGCCTTGGACCACGCCCATGCCGCCCTCGCCGAGCTTCTCGAGGATTTTGTAATGCGAGATGGTTTGGCCGGTCATGGTTCGTATTCATTTGGCGGAATTGCGCCATCTCGGCGACCGCAGCGCCGTTTTGCCCAGTGGCTGGCGAGCGGAGAGAAGCTGCTCGGGTTGCTCGGGTCTGAATCTGAGAGAGTTGGGCCGGGTCGGACTTCTGTATAATGTCAGCATCGTTGCTCCGCTGTGAGTATTGCCTCGGGTCCGGTCGCGGCCCGTTTATTTCCAAAAATCGAATCTAAAGGGGGCTGCACCCGCTGTGTTTGAACGCATTGTGGGGGTGTTGCTGGCGATTGGCTTGTTAGTGATCTGGTCGCTTTACTACAGGCGGTCGGTTACGAAGAGCTAGAAACCTGGGATGCCCGGGGCTTCGGTTTGGCGGAACGCGTGGGCCGCTTAGGCGCCCAGGTGGAGACTCGAATCGTTCGGGAGGAAGTCTATGCCTTTGTTCAGGACACGGAGCGCTGCGATTTACGGGGTGGACGCGCTGGTCATCGATGTGGAAGTGGACATGTACCTGGGGTCGGCGAGGGACTTTGTGACGGTCGGTCTTCCGGACACGGCGGTCCGCGAAAGTCGAGAACGAATCAAGTCGTCGCTGATTAACTCGGGGTTTGGGTATCCGAACAAAGCGGTGACGGTCAATCTTGCTCCTGCGAATCTTCGCAAGGAGGGGGCGGGCTTCGACCTGCCGATGGCGCTCGGGATCATGGGCGCGATGGGAACGATTCCCGCCAATGCGATGGAGGATTTCCTTGTGGTTGGGGAGCTTTCACTGGACGGAGGGCTTCGTGCGGTGCGGGGGGCTTTACCGGTTGCGGTCTGCGCCAAGGGGGCGGGAATTCCCAATCTGATCGTCCCGACGGATAATGTGGCCGAGGCCGCGGTTGTAGAAGGCGTGAATGTGTACGGTGTGCGGCACCTGACGGAGGTCGTGCAGCTGATTGAGAATTCTGGAACTTGTGCGGCGACCAACGGGACAGCAAACAAGAAGTGGGAGGCTCCCGAGCTGAAGCCGAGGTATGACTTCCGAGAAGTAAGGGGTCAGGAGACCGCCAAGCGCGCGCTTGAGATTGCGGCGGCCGGGGGCCATAATCTGTTGATGGTCGGCCCTCCGGGGTCAGGGAAAACGATGCTGGCGAAGCGCCTGCCGGGGATCCTCCCGAAGCTGATCTTTGAAGAGGCGCTGGAGACGACGAAGGTGCACAGCGTAGCCGGCATTCTCGGGGAGCAACAAGGTCTGGTGGCGGAGCGTCCGTTTCGGGCGCCCCACCAGAGCGTGTCAAACGCGGGTCTTGTAGGTGGCGGCGTCGGGATGCCGCGACCCGGCGAAGTGAGTTTCGCCCACAACGGGGTGTTGTTTCTGGACGAGTTCCCCGAATTTCCCCGCAATGTCTTGGAGCTGCTACGGCAGCCTCTCGAGGACGGCGACATCACGATTGCCCGCTGCAACATGAGCTTGACTTTCCCCTCCTCTTTCATGCTGGTAGCGGCCATGAATCCCTGCCCGTGCGGGTATTTTGGGGACCAGAGCCGGGAGTGTCGCTGCACGCCGCTGATGATCCAAAGATATGTGGGGAAGATCAGCGGGCCGCTGCTCGATCGCATCGACATTCATGTGGAAGTGCCGCCGGTGAAGTACCGAGAACTGAGGTCGGAAAAGGAAGCGGAATGCTCGGCCGACATTCGCGAACGCGTCGAGCGGGCACGCGCGGTTCAACTGAAGCGGGGTTATCCCAACTCGCGGATGCCGTCGAAGATGATCCGTGAGCATTGCCGGCTGGATGAGGCGGGAGAGCGGACGCTGGAGATGGCGGTGCAACGGATGGGGCTGTCGGCGAGGGCCCATGATCGGATCTTGAAGGTGTCCCGAACGATAGCTGACCTCAACGGTGAAGACCAGCTAGGAGTGAAGCAGCTGGCCGAAGCAGTGCAATACCGCAGTCTAGACCGCACGTATTGGGCGTAGGTGGGGGGTGTTGGGTTTCGGCTCCGGTATGGCGGAGAACGTTTAGCGGGTGGCAGCGGCTTCGGCGGGGGGTCTCTCGCGAGAGGTCCAATGCTCTTCACTTAGCGTTTTCGCCCATCCAGAAGCTGGCCGGAGGAAATCTGTTGTCGAGATCGTTGAGCGTGGCACCTGCCGCGTTTTCCTGCGCCCCGGCCGGGGCTTTGCCGAGTCTGCCATTTCACCCACGGTTCCGCCTTATAGAGTGGACCCCAAGGCTGAGACAAGCAGTTAACCCCGCTTTTGCCATTCGCTGAAAAATCATTGTGCTGCCAGGCGGCTGGGGGCACAATGGCCCTGGCTGGTGAAGCGGAGGCCGGCTCTGCTGGAGAGCAACCGGCCAAGGAATAGCCAGCCGGAGACTCATCGAAACGATGAGACAGGGGGCGGCCACCTCGCCGCTCCCTGATTTTACCCACCCATCGGATCGATAGATCTCCCCATGCCTCAGAAAACTCATGCCGGCACCTCCCCGCGAACCGCCGAGCGGCGCAGCTGCCGCTCGCATTCCACCGGCGGCCGATACCCCAACGCCGAGTGCAGCCGCTGCTGATTGTAGGTCCGCTCCAGAAAGTCGCCGATCCGTGCCTGTGCGTCGGCCAGGTCGAGATACTCGCTGCGATCCACTTCCTCGCCCTTCAGCGTTTTGAAAAAGCTCTCACAGCGCGCGTTGTCGTAAGGGTTCGCCTTGCGGCTCATGCTAATCCGAATCTGGTGCTGCTCGAGCAACTGCGTGTAGGCCTGGCTGGCATACTGCACGCCGCGGTCGGAATGATGTACCAGCCCGGGCTGCGGCCGCCGTTTGGTCAGTGCCATCCGCAGCGCCGCCAGCGGCAGCGAGTGATCCAGGCCGGTTCCCAGCTGCCAACCAATCACCCGGCGCGAGTACGCGTCCAGCAACACCGCCAGATAGACGAACCCCTCGTGGAGCCGGATGTAGGTGAGGTCGGCCACCCACAGCTGATTCACCCCGTTGAGAGACAGCGTCGGCGCCAGGTTCGGGTACACCGCCAGCCCGTGTTGCGAATCGGTCGTTACGACGAACTTGCGTTTCCGCCGGCACAACAGGTTCTGTTCCCGCAGCTGGCGCTGGACCCGCTTGCGGTTCACCCGCCAACCGCGCCGCTGCAGCTCCTCGCGGATGCGCCGGCTGCCATAGCTGCGCCATTGTAGCGCCAGCTCGCGGATTTGGCGGCCTAGCTCCCGCTCTCGCTCGGCGGGCTGCGACGCACTCCCCGGACGGTAAAAACCGGCCCGGCTCAACTGGGCGAGTGCGCACATCCTCTGCACGGTCAGCTTTGTCCCACCGCTCACTTCCTTCTCGATCTGTTCGTAGACGTTGCGCCGCCAGGCAGAGCCCGCAGCAGGCGCTGTTCCTCGACACGCTGCCAGGCTCGCTTTAAAAAATCGATCTCCATGGCCTGCTGGCCAATCTTGCGTTCCAACTCGGCCTCGCGGCTGGGAGGGGGGCGCTTTTGGCCCTGGCCGGAGAAGGCGCGCTCGCCGTGCGTGCTCAACTCCCGCCGCCAACGGCGCACATCACTGGGATCCATCTCCAGCGCCCGGGCCACTTCGTTCACCGACTCTCCCACCGCAATGCGGCGCAGCACCGTCAACTTGAACTCCTTGCCGAACTTCCTACGAGACTTCTTCATGGCTCCAGTTTCTCCTTTCGCCCTACGAAAGGGGTTAACTGGCTGTCTCAAATCCTGGGTCCACTCCACTCGGGAACTGACGGACAAAGTACTGCCTCATGGCCGTTTGCCGGCTCCGGGAAAGCAACCGGGTTCGCAACGGCTCGTCGTCGAGAATATCGGTCAGATAGGTGATCGGCAGATCAAACTCCGAAAGCAGCAGAATCAACTTGCGTAGAAGCGAAATACTTCCCAGGCTCAGCTTGTCGCTGCCGGCCAGCAGATCGAGCAGCAGATCCGCCCGATTGAAAGCGAAAAAGTTGGGTTCGGTATTAGGCCAGCGAGCCAGGACGTTATAAGAGCTGACCGGGTCGGAAGAAGAAAAATCGTAGATGACTACACGGCGGCGCAGTTCGCGGGCGGCCTTGGGATTCTGTCGCGCGAGTTCCTGAAGGCGTTGCCCGAGTAAATAGAGCGCCCCTTGAAACAGATCGCCCTTGGCATCGATCACCCCAAATCCCATCGCCTGACCTCGGGATTCCCCCTCAATCAACGCTTTGAGGATCAACAGCGCGAACATGCTTTTCCCCGATCCGGTTCCTCCGGTCACCAAACCATGCGAGCGAATTAAATCGACAAGTGGTATCGTGACTTCCTCCTTCCACTCGGTTACGCTAAGCGTGACTTTGGGATCTTTTTGGCGACGCAAGCCCTTGAGAAACCGCTGGGCGGCGCGGCGTGAAGATTCAACCGGCAGCCTCTCCAGTTGCTGTAGGTAGCGCCCGGTCTCGCGCCGGACCTTGCCACCAAAGAAGGGTTCCAATAACCAACTCATGATTCCAGTCCCTTGGAAGGAAGAACCGGCGTCCACTCAACTCCCCGAACCTTCGTCTGCCGTAGGCGCTTCCGAAGCCGCCGCTCGCGAATCCAGTAAGCGCAAAGACTCACGAGGGCAAGAGACAGCAGGATGGGCAGCGGATCTGCGGAGTTGAAAGCCTGGGATAGCAGCAACGGGAACATCAGCACTAGAACGACCACGACAAGCAACTTCTGAAATGACCGCATCATGGATCCGGCGCTAGAGAAGGCAACAACGACCAACAACAGAGCTAACGCCATCTTGGGATCGACTCCGACCATGCCGCTGAGCCAGCAGAGGAGCAGCAATGGAGTTATTGTCAAATGTTGTGGACGGGGCGGGTCAGGCGGCGCGTTGTGGAACCATCACTCCATCCTTGAATTTCTTTCCTTCTAAGACGTGGACAATCAGCTCCGAGCCGTTGAGTCTGCGCCAGCGAGCCTCCGCTTGACGGGCCAACATGAACACCATCGTCAGCGAGGCTTCGCGGCTGCCGCAGCCCTTCGTCCTGCGTTGCCTCAGGCGCACCGTCGCGAACGTTGACTCGATCGGATTCGTCGTTCGCAGATGCCCCCAGTGCTCGGCCGGGAAGTCGTAAAACGTCAATACGACCTCGCGGTCCTTTTCGAGGCACGCAACGGCCTTGGGATACTTCACCTCGTAGAGGCCGGCGAAGTGATCCATCGCCCCCTCCGCCGCTGTTCGGCTCTCGGCCAGATAAATGTTGTGTAGCGCGCTCTTGGCTTTGCCCTGCATACTCTTGGGCAACTTGTCGAGCACGTTCGCCGTCTTGTGCACCCAACAGCGTTGTTCGCGCGTCGTCGGATACACCTTCTGCAGCGCCGCCCAAAAGCCCAAACTGCCGTCGCCCACCGCCAACTTCGGCGGAACCTCCAGGCCGCGCCGCTTCCAGTCTTCGAGCAACTCCGTCCAGGACAACTCGCTTTCGCGAAAGCCGTCATGCACCGCCAACAGTTGCTTGCGGCCGTCGGCCAAGGCACCGATAACACCCAATAAACACTGCCGTTCATCGTCCAAACGGATGTTCGAGTAGATGCCGTCCGCCCACAGGTAGACGAAGCGTTGACCCTCGAGCGAGCGCTTCGACCAGGTCTCGTATTCCTCGCGCCAGACTTGCTTGAGACGCACCACCGTGGTCGCTGACAAGCCCGGCGCGGCGGGTCCGAGCAGGGCTTTCAGCGCATCTGAAAAGTCACCCGTCGAGATGCCTTTCAGATACAGCCAGGGGATCAGCTCTTCGACGCTTTTGGTGCGCCGCAGGTAGGGCGGCAGAATCTCGGACGTGAATCGAAACTTGTTGCCGTCTTCATCGACACGGCGATCGTTGACTCGCGGGGCGCGTACTTTCAGGGTTCCGACACCGCTGACGAGGGTGCGTTCGTTGGCGCAGCCGTTGCGCACCACCAATCGCCGCCCCTGGTCGTCGATTTCGTCGCGATGCGCGTCGACGTAGGCGGCGGCTTCGGCCTCGACGGCTTGGACCAACATGCGCCGTGCTCCGTGCCGCAGCACCTCGTCCAGTTCGCTAAGCTCGCTGACCGAGACCACCTTTGGGCCTACTTGACTCTCTTCGGAAATCGCTTCAAACTCTCTCATGGCGTATCCTTTCATTCCTTTCTGGGAAGCGGTCAAACACTGAATTCAACCGCTAGGATACGCCGCCCTTCCCTACGCCCTCATCCACAACTTTCGGTTATAACTCGCAGCAATGCCCCGACACCGCGAAGGATCATCCCGAATAAACGATTTTGGAATCCCATCTTTGTTCTCCTGGAATTTCCCCTCAATCCCCTTGTAGCGGGGGAAGACGGCGATCAATGCGAAATGTCTCGACCGAGGCGCCGGCTTCGGCGAAGAAGCCCAACCAGAACTCTTTGAGACTCGATAGGTAACGGCCGCCGGCGGCGATCGCCGCTCGATTTTGAAGGACGCCAATCGTGAGTCGTTCATGAGTCCGGGGTTAATCGTTGAATCTCCGCCTCGAAGCGATCCGCGATCGTCCTACGGTGGGATCCTTTCTTGGCTCGCGCAAAAGCTCGCAGAATCAGTCGTGGGAATGATTCTCTACGAAACGCGCGTACCGGCCTACATTCGCTTCGTCGTCCAGCTTCCGCGCCAGTTGCAACGCAAAGAATTCCGAGATGGACTGTGGCCGGAAGGGACGAATCGCCGCCCCGCTCCAGTCGAGAAGATCAGACATCGGTTGTGTCGGTTAATGATCGTTAGAAGAGAGCCAACTGGCCTTTGCCCGCCAATTGATCTTCGTCGTTTCGGACTTCGCCCTTGAGTTGGCGATAAATCTTCGAGTACAGAAAAGCTGCCGGGATGCGGTAGAGAATCGTCTTTCCCACGGTAAAGGAAACTACCAACGCATCCGCACAGGAACTCGCGGGAAGATTATCGATCGAGGCGCCTAGGCTCTGGGCGGCATCTGCCAAGTACCAAATGCCGTGCTCATCGGCCACTTGTCGCAGGGCCTGAGTATCAGAGGGGTTCCGAACACGTCGACAGCAAGAATCGCTCGAGTTTGGGGGGTGATGCGCGCGCGGACTGAGGCGGGATCCAATCCGAGGGTTAGAGCATCGACGTCGGCGAAGATTGGGTGGTTGCCAAGCAAGAGCCAGCCGGCCAACGATGCCCCGTAAGTATAAGGGGTGGTTACGAATTCAGAGTTTCTGCATCCGGTCGCCCATGCAACGGCAAGCAGACCTAGAGTCGCGTTGGAGACGCATAGGGCATGGCGCAACCCGTAGAAACCCCTCAGGTGAGCCTCCAGATCGGCCACCGCCCCCAGGCCGCTGAGTTGTGCCCTCAGGTCACAGGTTGGCATGAGGTTTGAGCGCCTCCAGACGCTTGCCCAACTCCGACGCGTCGACTTCCCCGGTGGCCGTGTCGACGATGCCCTCCAAGTGCGGAGGGAAGGGATACTGAGCGGGATTGCGACTCCACGGCAGAAATGATCGCGACGAGCAGGCCTTGATCGCCCAAAGGTCGCTGTAAACGACCGATCCGGAATCGATCGATTCTACCAAATCATGGGCGGCGAACAGGACGGCGTCGGCGTCGAGGTTGCCTCTCAACAGCAGGGCATTTCCGAGCGCTGTCCGGATATGGCGCGGCGTTGCACCTTTCTGAAAGAACACTTCGGCCGCCTGTCGAACCTTGGGCTCGGTCGCCTCAACTGCATACTCGGGATCAATACGCTTTGCCGTCGCCTCGATAATGCCGGGCAGGTCCCCTTCCAAAGGCTGAAGCACCGGCAGGATAACGAAACGGGAGCGCATGGCTGCTCCCATACGCTAAGGACAGTTGGCGGTGGCGAGAAGCAGCGAGCGGCCCCTACCGGATTCGTCGCTGAGAGCCGAGAGCATGGCGGCGGTCACGGCACGAGACGCCCCGGAATCCCCGTCGAAGTCGCTACGCTCCAACGGCATCGCTTCCGTAATTTCGTCCACGAAGGCGACGTTGGGAGTCCATTCCTTCAATGCTAGGTATTGCAGTCTGCACTTGCGTTCCGTCTCCCCGACGATACCGCCCTTGGGACTGTTCATCCGGTAGGCCGCAACTTGCGCCTGAGAAGCTGTCAGAATGGCCAGGTCTGTCTTGCCGGTCCCCGGTGAGCCCACTAGCAGAAGTTGGGCTGGCACGTTAGGGTTGCCTTGCCGGGGCTTTTCCGCAAAGGAATCCAGAACGTATCGGGGAACTTCCATGTTCGTGCCTCTCAGGTCCAGACGTTCCACGCGAGACGTGTCCAGCACGGTCAGGGTTTGCTCAGATATCTCCTCGACGTCGTGGCTTTTCCGTTCGATCAGTTCGGACACAGAAAGTTTCCGGCCCGTCCTGTGCGACGAACGCAGCAACGTCTCCAGACTCCGGTTCGGGGTGCGTGCTGTCAGACGAACCACTTCTTCCCCGGACAACGGAGCCTGAAATGAGGCCTTGGGATAGACGCGAGTCGCAGCGTCCAGAAACACCTTCTTTTCGGTGGCGTCGGGTTGAGCCAGGCGGATAGGTCGCAGAGCCCCGGAGACCAACTCATCAACCAAGCCGTCGCTGCGGGAATGGAACAACACGAGATTGCCGCTTTGTCGAAGCGCCAGCGATTGGGCGTTCGTGTGCGCGAGTTCAATCGCAATAAGTTGCTCGTTGGTTTGCGTTCCGTTGGCCAGCGCTGGCGTCAAATGCTCAGAGAACTCGAGCAAGAAAGCGAACCGCAACGGGCTACCGTCGGCCCACTTAAGTCCGTCGGTTGCGGCACGGCTGAGCTGGGAAACCCCTCGAATGATCCTGACAGTTTCGCTTTGATCCTGAGGCAAATTGAGCAGTCCATGCACCCGGAGAGCATTTTCGACGGTTTGCCGGTTGCGGTTGTCCGTTAGCCCCTCCTTGTCCCAGTCCAAACCGCCCGCCAGCGAATAGCGGACAAACGCCATCCCGTAACGCCGCCGACAGATGAGACGTAGGGATTCGACTAAAGGACGTAGCTTTCCCTCGTCGACGACCAAATCATAGAGGGAGCGGCCGGTCAGCAGGAGCGCCGACTGGCCTTCTTCGTGCGCACACAGGATCGGCTCAAGGACAGCTGGAGCCGTCTCTTGAACTGACGACCGGTTGAGATTGCGGGCGATCATCTTGCTACCTGCCTTACGATCGGATTTGGGCGACGTGGGCGTTTGTCCCGCTGCGATTTAGGCGTCGACTGTTGTTTTACCGAAGGCGTCCGGGGTCGAACCGCCCGCCTGACGAATTCTCGTGAGAACGGCGGAGCGAAACTAGACCATAGAGCGGCGAATCGAAGCTGCTTTTGGGCGGAGTAAAAGTAGACCGTCCGAGTGGTCCAGCGAACATTCCTGTGGTGTTTGTGGGACACGAGAGGGATGTATCGCGTGGAGCTATACGCTCAAGTACGGCGCAGTGTCTTTGTCGAAGGGCTCAGTGAGCGCGAGGCCGCCAAACGGTTTGGCCTGGCGCGAGGGACGGTGCGCAAGATGTTGCGCTACGCCACCCCGCCGGGCTATCGGCGGCGCCAACCAGCGCAGAGGCCGAAGCTGGATCCCTTCACCGGAATCGTCGATCAGATCCTCATCGACGATCAGGAACGTCCGAAGAAACAACGCCACACCGCAAAACGCATCTTCGACCGCTTGCGCGACGAGTACGATTTCACCGGCGGTTACACGATCGTCAAGGACTATGTTCGCGACAAGAAGCTCGGCGGGCAAGAGATGTTCGTGCCGCTGGTGCATCCGCCGGGCGATGCCCAGGCCGACTTCGGTGAAGCTCTGGTGGTCATTGACGGCGTACAGCGCAAGGCGCACTACTTGGTGGTCGATCTGCCGCATAGCGATGACGCTTTCGTAAAAGCTTTCCCGGCCGAGACGACGGAAGCGTTTTGCGAGGGGCACAACGCAGCGTTTCGGTACTTCGGCGGCGTGCCACGCAGCATCCTCTACGACAACACGACCTTGGCGGTGGCGAGGATTCTGGGCGACGGCAGGCGCAAGCGGACCAGGGTGTTCAGTGAACTGCAGTCGCACTATTTATTCTCCGATCGTTTCGGGCGTCCGGGCAAAGGCAACGACAAGGGAAAGGTGGAAGGACTGGTCGGTTATGCCCGGCGGAACTTCATGGTGCCGGCGCCAAGGTTTCCAAGCTGGGAAGCGTTCAACGAGCAGCTCGAAGCGCAGTGCCTCAACAATCGTAAGCGGCGCTTGCGGCGGCACACCGAAACGATTGAGGAACGTTTCAAGCGTGACCGCCAAGCGTTGTTGCCCTTGCCGCCCACGCCCTATGACGCCTGCGACAAACGCACCACGCTGGTGACGTCGCTGTCATTGGTGCGCTATCGCGCCAACGACTACTCGGTGCCCACACGCTACGGACATCGCCAGGTGTTGCTGAAAGGCTACGTCGATGAAATCGTGATCTGTTGTGGCAGCGAAGAGATCGCGCGCCACCGGCGCAGTTACGAACGCGAAGAGTTGATCTTCGATCCGCTGCATTACCTAGCACTGCTGGAACGCAAGACCAACGCGCTCGATCAAGCGGCCCCGTTGGCGGGCTGGGAGCTGCCCGAACAGTTCACGTGCTTGAGACGTTTGCTCGAGGCACGGTTGGGAAAGCCAGGCAAGCGCGAGTACGTGCAGGTATTGCGATTACTGGAGGACTTCCGATTCGAGCACGTTGCCGCGGCGGTGCGCCAAGCCTGCGAGTTGGGAGCGATTGGCTTGGATGCAGTCAGGCACTTAGTGCTGTGCCGCATCGAGCAACGGCCGCCGCGCTTGGACTTGACGAAGTATCCGCACCTGACGGCAGCCCAGGTGGAGCAAACCTCCGCTGCGGACTATTTGGCACTGCTGGCACAAGGAGGGGGGTAATGGCGAGGTCGAAACTTCTGCTCGAAGCGCATTTGAAAGCGTTGCGGCTGCCAACCTTCCTGCGCGAGTACGACAAACTGGCGCCGCAATGCGCCGCCGAGAGCTTGGATTCGAGGAGCTTCCTGCAACAACTCTGCGAGCTGGAACTGCTCGACCGTGAACAGCGGGCCACCGAGCGCCGCATCAAGGCCGCGAAGTTTCCCGTGACCAAGAGTCTGGACACTTTCGACTTCCCGTCCTTGCCAGCGTTGAACAAGAAGCTGGTGCTGGAACTGGCGCGCTGTGAGTTTATCGACCGCCGCGAAAACGTGCTGGCACTGGGTAATTCCGGCACGGGCAAAACGCACATCGGCTTGGCGTTGGGACTGGCGGCTTGTCAGCGCGGCTATCGAACACGCTTCACAACAGCGGCGGCACTGGTCAATGAGCTGCTCGAAGCCCGAGATGAACGGCGCTTGCTGCGATGTCAAAAGCAGTTGGCCAAGCAGGATCTGCTGATCGTCGATGAACTGGGCTACGTGCCGCTATCGAAGACCGGAGCGGAGTTATTGTTCGAAGTGTTTTCCCAGCGCTACGAACAGGGCTCGACGCTGGTCACCTCGAATCTGCCGTTTAACGAATGGACGGAGGTCTTCGGCTCCGAGCGGCTGACCGGCGCCCTGCTCGATCGCCTCACGCACCACGTTCATATTCTAGAGATGAACGGCGAAAGCTTCCGTCTGATCCAGAGCAAGAAGAAGCGGGCTCACTCTTTGGGCTGACCCACCGGCCACTCGCCCGGTTTTCGTGGGACGGCCTCCACTACGCCTGGGCCGCCCTAAAGGGCGACCGCAGGCTCCGTTCCAGCCGTCCCACGAAAACCGCTACCCCTTCACCAACTGGTCTACTTTTGCTCCGCCGAAGTGGTCCAAATTTACTCCGCCCTTGACAAATTCTCGGGCGGCTGTGAGTTCACACACTCCCCCGGTGAACTTTCGGTCCGGGGGATCACCGCGCACGCCCTGGGCCTCGAGGGCGTCGTCAAAGGCATCCAGTAGTTCGTTGCACGTCCCATCGTGGACACCGACTACCTCCGTCGCTAGGTTTGTATGGCCCTGCTCGTCGGTGTGAATCTCCACTACGAGCGACTGTCCGTTAGCGTGAGACGCGACCAGCCGGTGTCGATTGTCGATGGCAGCAGGAACCGCTTCGATGCGGTCGAAGCCAAGCTGCGAGCAGGCGTTCCCACAAGCGGCGGTAAGGCTCTGGACGAAGACTGCTCGATGCTCAGACTGCAGAGTCTGATAAAGAGCCTCCCGGGATCGAACGCCATCTCGAAGGTTATTTGCCGTTACCAAATTGTGGACGGCGTTGCGGACCGCTGAACCGTCTTGCACCCAGCAGGGTGATTGGTCGATATGGAGCAACGTCGAAACCTTCAGGGCCTCGACCGGGGAAATCCCCCTCCCCACGGCTTCGCGCGAATCCGCCGTCACATTCTTATGGGTCTTCGCTAGACCGCTCCCCGAGGGAATCGTCGACCTGTCAAGCCTCGAGCGCGAATCTTTGTGTCTCCGGAAAGCATCTCGGCTATCGGACCGCAACGAGGACACCGCGGCGGATATGAATTCGCGAGCGAGGTAGGCTCCACCGGCAAGCACGGCGGCGATCAAAGCGCTCGAAACACTGTGGACTCTCGGTCTAGAACTGACGGCGCTCATCGGTTTTCTCCCTAAGCCTTCACTTCTTCTTCCTGTCGGCGAGACTGGGCGTCGACGAGGGTGCGGTAATATTCGGCCTCCGCTTCGGTCTCGGATTGGCGGGCGGGGTCGTCAGGAGGCGGATCGCCGCTGGGTCTTTGTGGCGAGCTGCCGGTTGCGGCGTCGCCTTCGTTTGGGCCGTCGGCCGGGTCCGTTTGGATCACAGGACTGTCGAACTCACCGTTCAAGACGCCGCAGGTCTCTCGGTCGAAAGGAATGTTGAGCGAATCATCGGGGTGCTTTCTATACGGGAGCGCATAAGTAAAGAGATATAAGGCAGGCGAACGTGGCATACTTCCCTTAAGAGGTGTGGCCATGCGTCCGCGATTGCTGCGACTACACCCGAGCCGGTATAAGCGCTTGGTGCGCCGCGGCAAAGAAGCCGAACGAGATGGGGCCTATCGTGTGGCGAAGCGGCTGCAGGCGGTGGTGCTGAACTCCGAAGGCCATACCAGCGGGGAGTTGGCCGGGATTCTCAAAGCGCCACGCTCGAAAGTGTCCGAGTGGTTGGCTCGCTATGAAGCGCACGGCATCGAAGGTCTGCTGGAAGGCTACCGCTCAGGAAGGCCGCCGCGGTTGACCGCGGCCCAACGCGAGCAGCTGGGGAACATTCTCGATAGGGGTCCCGTGGCCTACGGCTTGGACAGCGGTCTGTGGACCTCGCCCCTGATTGCCTGGGTGATCGAGGAAGAATTCGGCGTCCGTTATCATCCGCGCCACGTGCGAAAGCTGCTGCACGGGCTGGGCTTCTCGGTGCAGCGACCGCGCCGCGTGCTGGCCCGCGCCGACGTAGACTAGCGGTCCCGGAGGGCGCCTGGTTTCAACGGAGTTCCGGACATCCTCCCCGCCTAGCGCGAGCCTAACCACAAAATCTCGCGTGCTACGCGGCACTGGAAGTCCGGAAGCGGCGACACGAGCGTATCTTACGTCAAGGCCCCAGGGTTACGGCCGACCACCACCGGAAGGTTCACTTACACGCCCCTGTTGCCTCACGGGCACTCCGCCAAGCCTCATCGAACGATTCCACGGCTTTGTCGAAAAACATCAGAGCTGCGATGCCGACGGAGACACCGTCTGCCGTCTGCAGCTCGGCCATGGTGAAGTGAAACTCAGCCTGGGCAATATCGGTTGGGTCTCCGGAGGCAGCTGTGGCGTCCTCAATGGCGGTCGCGGCGACGATATTGGCGGCCTCTAGAATCTTCCCAACGACGGCACCCTCCAGACTATCTAGGATATCGCTATCAGAGGTCCCGCCCTGTTCGACGGCCTCGAAGATCGCCTCCACAGCTTCCTCCGAGTCCCCGACGCCGGAAGGGTCGGCCACGATCGCCGCCTTGGGTATCGATCAACTCCGTGATGGCGCCCTCGATCAGCCCTTTTTATTGGACCGTGGGATCGAGTGGATCGGCGTCCAACCCATCCAAAACGCCATCGAGATCAGTGTCAGGATTGCACGGGTTGGTGTCGAAGTCTCGGGCCTCCTCGATGTCTGTGAGGCCGTCCCCGTCTTCATCCCCGCTGCCATCTCGGACGAGGATCCCGTCGCCGTTCACGTCTGTGAGACCCACAAGCAGCAGCGAGGCGCTCTCAAGCACCGGCGGCAGCGTCTCGCCCGTTATGGGGTCGAGCGCCGGCTGGCCCGTTCCAGTGTCAATTTCGAAGGCGACAGCCCCTTCGTTCAGGGTCAGCCGGCCGCAGCCGCGGGGATTGTAAAACGTGTTATTCTTGCTCGTTTTGCGCCGTGTTTCGGCGACGACGTTGAGGGTCGAGCTGGGTGAGTCAGGATTAGGGCGCCATTCGATCTCCGTAGGACTCTTATTATTGGCCTTGCCGTTAGTAGGGGAGACGGTAACCGTTCCCCCGTTGCCATCATCCATCGGCCCAAGGAACCCGTTACTGACAGTGAAGCCGTTCACCGCGGCCATTTGCCACTTGTTGGGGAGCCTATCGAGGATCAACACTTCCGTCCCGGAGCTATAGGTGATCCTGAAGTCGTACTGGGTGGTCAGGGACTGTTTTGCTTGAACGACCAAGTCGATTTCCCCGTCCGCCAAGTCACCGAATTCCGGCTCGAGTGGATTCGGCAGGTCGGGTCCGATGGTGATTTCTTTGGAAAGCCCGAGTAGGGTCGTCAACTGAATCAACTTGACGTTGTCCAGAAGAAGCCCAACGTTGTCTCCACCAGCGTGATCAAAGATGAGGGTTGCTGCTGTTGGCGCAGTCAGGGCGATATCTTCCGTAATCGTTTCGAAGGGGTCGCTGAAGACTTTGAAGAAGTCTTTACTGAAGACGCTGCCTCCGCCGGTTGATAGAGACACCGTCACGGTATTGGGTTCCACAAACAGATTTCTTTGACTCCCCGCGAGATCAAACATCAGCCGAACAGTTCCTGGCAACAGGTTGAACGTTTCCTTCGTCTCCATTGTTCCCGCGTTATTGGTGGTGCCGTCAAGGTCAACGCACTGCATGTCGCTGGGGTCAAGGATGCCCAAGGCGTCGGCACAGAGCAAGTTGAAAGCAACGTTGCTCAGCAAGTCCACAGTACCCTCACCCTCGATAACGCTCCAGTTAATAAAGTCAGGTTGCGGAATGCCGTCCGGGCTGCTGCCTACAAACGGGACATCCGCCTGGAAATCATCGTCGAGGAGAACAGTCTGGGCCTTCGCCAGCTCCGATCCTAATAGTGACAGCAGAGCGATGAAAATGAAAAGTTGTCTTAAGAGGCACAGGGTTATAGCCGCGGGCGGCGTTCGCGTCGACATTTCTTCTGCTCCTTGCCGGGCGAGAGAACTGATAAGAATTTAACATCCTACGGACCTGAAAGTCACTGGTAAAAGAGTTTCAATATGGCTGGTAAATTAGTTTAGATACGGTGTCATTTTACTTAGTTGTGATCTCTTACAAGAGGCCCTTTGTCGAGCGAATAGAACTACTGAAAACGAGACCATCTCCCTAATACTGCTTAGGACATTCGCTCTACCGTTCGTCGAGCAATGATCGTCGGCTGCTGGTGCGTCCAGCTTGTCGAAGTAACCCTTATTACAAGCCCCGATTAGAAACGTCCCGAAGGGCCTCTGTGGATTGGGTCGTGCGGTTTACTTATGCTGTCGGCGGGGACCGTCTTCGCAGGGTGCTGAAAAATGATCTTCACACCCCAGCTTCGTCGGTTCAAGCCTTGTAAGTTGCCGAGTCTTCCTTCACCGTTGCACCGAAATTGGCCGTTCGTTCCGTGGCAATTCGGTACGTTCGTTCGCCTGTACGGGGACCTAAGAAACAAGAAACCCGCCCGGTTGGGCGGGTTTGAGGGGTGGGGAATTGGTGGCCTAAGGTGGCTTAAAGGTGGCCTAAAGTGAAACTCAATCTCCGCTGCAACCGGCAAGCGGCTGTTCTTGCGGCTCGGCTGCGGTCTCTTTTCCATTCGTCGCGCCGAGCTGGACTAATTTCGGAGCGGGCTTTTCTTTGAGCACCTGCTCGCGGTACATCTTGAGCAAGCGGGCCTCCTCTTCCGGTGAGAGGATCGCGTTCTTGCCGTTGCCATTGCCGTTCCCGTTGCTGACACCCTGGGAACCGTTGTGGCCGTCGCTCTGTTCCTGTTCCTTTAAGCTGGCGGCCAGTTTGCTCTTCTCGAGAATCTTCTCGTCACGGGCATTCTGCGGACCCGCGGACTGCTGCGCGTCGCGGGCTGCGTGTTCGGCGTTGACCTCAAGGTAGCCGGCCGGGGCATCGACCTCGACCGCGCGGCCACCGGCGTAAATCTTGTGCCGGCCGTGCTGGTCGTACCATTTACTCAAAGTAGCAGTCATGTGCATTTTCTCAATGATGTTACGCCAGCCGACGCCGGTGTTATAGGCGCAGAAGGAAATTTCACCTTCTTGCGTGCCGTAGGGAATGATGCACATTTCCGTCCGCCGGAAGTCGTAGTTGAACAGGTCCTGAAACCACATGCCGGCGACAAACAGGAAGTTCCAGGGATCGTTACGACGCGCCACGCCTTTACCATAGTTCTTGCCACTCAGCCCAAACGATTTGTCGAACTTCCTGAGCAGCGCCAACAAATCGAAGCTCCGGGGAGCCTTGTAGGGGTCGTAGTTCTTCAGTAGGGCCAAACCCATCTGCAGGTTGCTGAGCCAAGGCGAGCGTCCCGAGTCCGTCACCTTGCGAATGTCTTGCACAAACTGCGGCACGTCGATGAACTCCGCCACGGGCGCCATTTCCTTGGTGTCCTTGTTGATCATCAAGGCGGTCCCTACACCGCAGTTCGGATGACAACCGCAGTTCACCTGTCCCCATTGCGCCTCAGGCCCGTGGGCAGCATCCGCCGCATCGACGAAGGAAGACATCACTGAAATTGGGAACCAGTCGCGATTGGGCTCGGTGATGCCTAACTGCGATTTGACGTCACGAGCTAGGTGCGAAAGAGTGTAGCGTTGCCGCAGCCGCCGTTCGTCGGTAATTTCCTCGTCACGCCCGGTAAACGACACCGGCTGGAAAGAGATGAAGGCGATCTTGCCGGGGTTGTTGCGGGCGAAGTCAATGATCGGCCCAACCTCTTCGTTGTTCACGTTGTTGACCAACGTGGTGACCAAGACGACCTCGGTGCCTGCACTGTGCAGGCTCTCAATGGCCTTCAGCTTGACATCGAAGAGGTTGCCGACCTTGCGGTGCGAGTTAGGGGCATTCCCAATGCCGTCGAACTGCAAATAGGCGTAACGCAAGCCGGCGTCGGCCGCTACCTCGGCAAACTTCCTGTTCTTGGCGAATTCAATGCCGTTGGTGGCCGCCTGTACACTGTTGAATCCGATCGAGCGGGCATAGCGAACCGCCTGGATAAAAAACGGCGACATCGTCGGCTCGCCGCCGGAGAATTGAACCGACAACTGACGGCGAGGTTTGATCTTCAGCGCATTGTCAAGGACCGTTTTGATCTCGTCCCATTCCAGTTCATGGACGAAGCCGACCTGGTTGGCGTCCATAAAACATGGGTCGCACATCATGTTGCAGCGGTTCGTCAAATCGACAGTGAGCACAGCGCCGCGACCGAACTTAACGGTACTACTGCCGTGATCGTGAAGATCCCGGTCGTTGTGAGCACGGATATCGCGGCCCGGGAAATTCGACTCGATGTGCTCCAGGAATTTCGAGTCGAGGGCCATCAAATCTTCGATACGGCCGTGGGTGGGGCAGTCCTTGACCATCCAGATCTGCCCGTCTCGCTCCAAGATGGTGGCCTTGACTTCGCCGACCTTCTTCTCCTTGAGGACGGTGTAGGGCACCTCGCCGCTGAGGATCTTTTCACGCGCTTCCCTGACACACGTGGGGCACAGGGAGTCGGTTTGCCGGGGCCAGCCCAAGGGCGGCTTACTCTTCTCCCACGACTTGAGCATGGGCTTGTCCGACCAATTCGGCTTGAATGACGGGTCGGCTTCTATCTTCTGATTAAAATACTGCAAGCCGCGCCACATACCCGCCGCGACCCTCGTCATGCCCTTCTCTACGTACTTGATTGGCCTCTGCATTCGAAACTATCTCCTCGATCGAGCCGTTTCTGGAAGACAGGCAATTGCGCCCCACATGCTTGTGAACACACGCCTCGCTCGGCGACAGGGTGCACTCAGCCTTCCCGATAGCTTACGCAACATCGCTTAGTACTGCCTACCAGAAACAGCTGAACGGGTCTAATCGTAACCTGTATGGTAGTTTGCTCGGTTAAACGGACGCTACTGCTCTTGCAAGTATATGAAAACACTACCTGATAGAGTGTTCCCCACCGCAATAATCCGGCCGATTCGAGGGAACCGAAACCCGCCAGATGATCTCCGAACCCAATATGCCGCCCGTTGGGAAGCTGTTCTCAGAACTATGTCCTTCCGCGTCCTTCCGCGCAAACCATGTGTGATCTGTCTTACCTTCGCTCGCCCCGGGTGAGATGTCGTAGCGGAACCTTCGGCCTTCCGGGGGTAAATTCGTTGTGTTCAGGAGAGGAGAGGGTGTACCATGTAGCAGCCGAAGGTCCGAATCGGAAATTCCGACTGGTTGCAAAGGGCAGCGGAACAGGACTCGGCACACGCTCAGTACAATTTGGCGCTGAAGTATGCGCGAGGGCAAGGAGTGCCGAAGAATTACGTCCTTGCCTACGTTTGGTCAAAAAATGCAGTATCCAAAGGCACAACTGAAATTGCTGATAACGCGTCAGCAGAGGCGGTTTAACCCGACGGGAAGGGCGCTGCGTGAGTTGCCAGAGGATCGGACTTGCTCCAAGCTCCACCCGACAGGCCCCTCTGCTGGGGCGAATCCATTCCATAGATTGGGATAAAAGGAGGAAGCGATGCCAAAGTACTCTGGGACGTCTGGAGAATTTGGGGATTTTAGAATTCCGCAAGGGCTGGGTAAAAAGATCGCAGTTATCGGGGTCGTGATTGCCTGCCTCATTGTGGTAATGGGAAGCACCGGGATAGTCGGCGCGGGACAACGAGGCGTCTTGCTGCGTTTTGGAGCCCCGACCGGGGCGGTCAAACCTGAAGGTCTCTATTTCAAGATGCCTTTCGCTGAGGAGGTAATTCTGATGTCAACCCAGCTTCAGAAATACACCGATTCTACCGGCTCTTCCAGCAAGGACTTGCAACTGGTTACCACACAAGTCACCTTGAACTACCAGTTGAATGCCGACAGCGTGCCGGAAATTTATCGCGAAATGCGGCAGAATTATGAAAACCTGGTCATTCAGCCGTACATGCAGGAAGCGGTTAAATCTACCACGGCCAATTTCGACGCCGAGCAGTTGATCACACAGAGGCCACAGGTTAAAGAGGAACTTCAAAACTTGATGGCGGAAAGGTTAGAGTCCCGTGGTATCGTAGTTATAGAACTCTCCATCACGGACTTTCAGTTCTCGTCAACCTTCCAGCAGTCCATCGAGGCAAAGGTGAAAGCGGTCCAAGAGGCTCTGGAGGCAGAGAACGCCTTGAGACGGGTGGAGTTTGAAGCGCAACAGGCAATCACCAGAGCCGAAGCTGAAGCCAAGGGCCTGGAACTCCAAAAAGCACAGATAACGGAGCAGTTACTGGCCTTGCGGCGAATCGAGGTTCAGGGACGCGCTATAGAAAAATGGAATGGGGTGATGCCCACAGTGGTCACCAGCGGGGGACCAGTGCCAATGTTGGACGTGTTTAGCGCACGGCAGTAAAGCAACGGTTGCTCATCCGGCCCGACACGGACGTGCGGTCGCGGAAATGTGATTGTGTGCGGAGACAATCCTTGTGCTGTTCGGCGAAACGAGCTAAAGCAGCGAATGATCCACTGCCCAGCTTCCGGCTCGGCCGGCGCGGTCAGAGTGTGACGACAGTTTTTACAGGTGGGGTTGGCAGGGATCGTGTAGTGTAGCTGGGGCATAGCAGCCCGTGGCAAAAGTCATGCAGCAGCGAAAAATGGGGACTGCCACCAATTCGCCCCCCGTCATGACCCAAGAAACAAAGCACTTAGCCTGAAGCGAATTGGCTGGCTGTACCAGATTTTTCGCGACCTTCACTTTTACCACGGGCTGATAGCCGGCTGAGTCCGCGCACAGCAAGCTGTGAAAAAATCGGGGACTGTCACAAGCGGCGTCCTAGCCCGCTTTTCTCACCACGTGGCGAGGCGAAGTGCGTGAGAAGCCCGTCAGTACAAGGCGCGCGCCGCTCGGCGCCCCGTTTCTTGAATAATGCGGGCGTACTTGAACCCTACGTTGAGCACGGCGAGCAAGCGCAACGCAGTAATGGCGGGCTTATCGCGTGCTTCGACCGTCAGGTGGTGAGAAATGCGGGCTAGAAGGCACGTTGAATCAGCGGCATCTTCAGCTGCGGTTGACTGTCCCCAGAATTTTTCACAACTTGCTGGGCGCGGCGGAAGATTCTGTCGAGTCAGTCGGATCCCTCGGCGGGCGCTTTATGGAAACACACCGGTTGCGTAGAGCAGCGGCGGGGAGGAGAACGCAATGAGTCGACCCGTGACGTTGGTGACCGGGCAGTGGGCGGACTTGCCTCTTACCGTGCTGGCCGAGAAAGCGGCGAGTTGGGGCTACGACGGGCTCGAGCTGGCTTGCTGGGGAGATCATTTGAACGTCCGCCGGGCCGCCAGGGACCGTCGCTATTGCGAGAAACAGAAGGGGATTCTGGAAGAGCACAACCTGCAACTGTTCGCCATCGGCGCACATCTGATAGGCCAGTCGGTCTGCGATCCCAATAACGATGTCCGCTCGGATGCGCTGGTTCCGGCCGATTGCAAGGGCAAAGCCGGCAAGAAGCGCGCCTGGGCGGTAGAAACGATGAAAGCGGCGGCGAGGGCCGCCAAGAAACTGGGCATCGATGTAGTAACGGGCTTTACGGGCTCCTCCATTTGGCATCTCGTCTACGATTTCCCTCCCACACCGCCCCAGATGATCGACAAGGGTTACGAATACTTTGCCAAGATGTGGAATCCGATCCTCGACGTCTTCGATCAGTGCGGTGTTCGGTTCGCGCTGGAACCTCACCCGACCGAAATCGCTTATGACATCGAGACGGCTCACCGCGCGCTCGAAGCAGTCAACCATCGGGACGCGTTCGGCTTTAACTTCGATCCCAGCCATTTGCAGTGGCAGATGGTCGATCCGGTCGAGTTTTTGGCGGAGTTCAAGGACCGCATCTACCACGTCCACATGAAAGACGCCGTGGTGCGGCTCAACGGCCGCACCAGCATCCTGAACTCGCACCTGCCCTGGGGACATCGAAAACGCGGCTGGGACTTCCGCTCGCTGGGGCACGGGGACGTGAACTTCGAAGAAATTATGCGCGAGCTCAACGACATCGGCTACGAGGGCCCGCTCTCGGTCGAATGGGAAGACACCGGGATGGACCGGGAACACGGCGCCCAAGAAGCATGCGAGTTTGTAAGGAACGTCGACTTCCAGGCCTCGAGCGTTGACTTCGACGCGGCGTTCGAGGAATAAGATGAAATCCCCCGCGACCTGGTAGGAACCCCTATTATGCGACTGTGACCACCGCTGTGGCCGTCGTGGCCGGCGTGTTGGGATCCGTCTATAGCAGGAAATCGCCCTTGCCTTTCCCTGATCGTAGGGGCCTTATGAGGAGATTTCGCCGCGGGCAGTCCCGTTTTAGTGCTCACTATTGGTCTTCGCGCTGCTTTTCTTTGGCCGCCAGATGCACGAGGAGCCGCCAGACGCGAGTTGATCGTGGGTACGGATACCATCCAAAAACAGATTCAGACTCTACCTCCGAAGGGGTTTCCGTGGCTCTTTGCTGTAACGGACAGTCCCCGGTTTTATGCTCACGTGGACCGCGGACTTCCGTCCGCGGCTCTGCGACTCTTTGCTGTAACTTTGCTTGCCCCTGCTAGTGACGACGGTTGACAGCCGCTCAACCCGAGGTATACGCTGGTACCGTTGAGGCTGCGGTGAAGGTTGGCCGCCGCTTCGCCCGCTGCAGGTGCCCTTTGGGCATAACAGGGAAGTCCGGTGAGAAGCCGGCGCGGTCCCGCCACTGTATGTGGGAAGCAACCGGGAATAAGCCACGCGAACTCCGGTTCGGGGAAGGCTGAGGGTTGCGCTAAAGGTCGAGTCGGACCTTTTGAACCCACGAGCCAGGAGACCTACCTGCCAGCGGGAGAGATTCAGTTTCCGCGAGGGACGGAATGGTCTGGCCACAGTTCGATAGAGCGAAAGTCCCTCACCTCCACCTGGGAGTGAGGGATTTTTTGTGCCCCTAGTTCCTGCGACGCGGATCGGCGACCGGGATCGTCGAACGCCGATGATCCGCGGTCCTGCTCGTCGCCGTCGGCGGGCTTCTCCACCTGGATTTCCCGCCGCCGGTCCGGACCACTCATCTGGTTGTTGCGCTCTTTGTCGCGCAGGCATTCGCTGCGCCGGACGCGCGCTCCAAAACAGCCTGTCGCCTGATCGCTCCCTTTCTTCGCATCAGAGGGTTAAAGAATGAGACAGTTCATTGCGCTTTTTGCGCTCGTGTTTTTCGGTTGCATCATGCCGGGGGCGGCCCAGGACTCGGGTGGCATCGGCGGATTGATAACGGACCCGTCGGGCGCAGCAATACCGAACGCCGTCGTCACACTGTTTGCGAGAGACAACAGCCTGCGATTTACAACCCGTACAAACCGGCGAGGGGAATATCAATTCGCCTCCGTAGCGCCCGGGGAATATTTAATGGAGGTGGAGGCTCGCCATTTCGCGCCGGCGGCCGCCGAATCGGTTCGAGTTCGTCGAGGTGCGGCGTCCACCCTGGACATCCAAGTAAAGCTGGCCAGGGTGCGAACAAAGGTCGTGGTCACATCGTCAAGCACGGCGCGTACCGTGGAGGAGGTCTCCAAGGCCCTTGATACGATAGACGCGGAACAGATTGAAAGGCGCGCCGACTTTTCCTTGGCCGAGGCTTTGCGAGGCGTGCCCGGTCTGCGCGTGCAGCAGCAGCGTGGTCCCGGAAGTCTGACGACGATCCAGATTCGGGGGCTTCGATCACAGGACACCGCTGTTCTGCTCAACGGGGTCCGCCTGCGTCATGCGGCTGACCTCCAAGGGTCCGCCACCCCACTGATGCAGGATTTGATGGATGTGAATACGGAGCGGATCGAAATCCTGCGGGGATCAGGTTCGTCGCTATACGGTTCAAACGCGATGGGCGGTGTCGTCAACATCGTGACGGACCGAGGCGGCGGCCCTCCTCACGGCCAATTGCTGGCCGAAGGCGGAGGACTCGGGTTACTCCGGGGGCGCGCCAGGGTCGGGGGAGGAGCGCTTGACCAACGCCTGAGCTATAGCGGCGGCATCGCCCATCTGAACGTTCGCGACGGGATCGACGGATCCGACACCTTCCGAAACAGCAGTGGGCATGCCTTCGTCGGCTACCACTTCACACCGTCGTTGTCGCTGGGTGGGCACGTTCTTGCCGCCGACGGCTTCGTGCAACTCAATGACAATCCCTTTGTCCCTTTTGACGCCACAGGGAACCTGCCGCTGTCGGGCGCCATCCGAGCCACTCCTTTGGCTACGGAAGAACAGGGAAAGCTCGGAGCCGGCGAGGCGTTTGACGTCGGCCGTGCCAATTTCGCCTCCGACCCTAACGATCCCGATTTCCGGAGCTCCACTTCGTACTTCGTGGGCGCTGTGAATCTGTCGCAAAGGATCAGCGAATGGGCTTCCTATCGGCTCAGCTATCAAGGTGTTATCTCAGGCCAGAACTTCCAGGATGGGCCCGGCGGAGTTCGATTCGAACCCCCGTTTAACAACTCGAGCAGCTTCGACGGACGCATTGACACGGTCCAGGCGCGGACGGACCTGACGCTTGGCCGACACAACCTCTTCTCCCTGGGATACGAATTTGAACGCGAGCGCTACGACAGCCCGACGCGGGACGAGAATCCCAATCCGGAGCAACGCGTCGACGTGCGTCTCGAGATCGAGCAGCGCAGCCATGGCGTTTTCTTCCAGGACCAGTTGAGGCTGCGCGACTCCCGCCTGCAGATTTCGCTCTCCGGACGTGTCCAAGGCTTTGGTCTCACAGAACCACAATTCAGCGGGGGACCCTCACCCTACGCCGGTATCGCTTTTGAAGATCCGAAGTCAGCCTACACGGGGGACGGGGCGGTTTCCTATTTTTTTGCCGGTTCGGGAACGAAGCTCCGCGCCCACGTCGGGAACGCCTACCGGGCACCGTCGTTGTTCGAGCGCTTTGGTTCGTCGTTCTTTCTTGGCTCTTTCAGCCCGTTTGGCGATCCTACCCTTCGACCCGAACGGACGATCGCCTTCGACGCGGGAGTGGACCAGTGGCTGGCTCGGGATCGCCTAAAAGTCAGCGCGACGTACTTCTATACGGGCTTGCAGGAAATCATCTTTTTCGATGTCGGCAGTGGGATCGATTTTACGACCGATCCGTTCGGCCGCTTCATCGGCTACCGCAATACGGGCGGCGGCCTGGCCCGCGGCGTCGAAGTCAGCGTGGATGCCGGGCCCACGCCGCAGTTGGATTTGACGGCTTCCTACACCTACACGAATTCCGATCAACGAACTTCGCCGGTCGCGGGAGGGGACTTCTTCAAGACCTTCGGCATTTCAGACCACATGTTTACGCTCACGGCGGCGCAACGTATCGGCCGGCGCCTGAGCCTGGTGTTCGACCTTTTCGCCGTTAGCGAGTACGCGGCACCGTTGTTCACGGCAGGTGGAACTCGCGCCTTCCTGTTCGACGGGCCGGTCAAAGCGGACCTTGTCGTCAGCTACAGGGTCCCCGTGTCGGCAAGCAAGAGTTTGCGCCTGTACGGAAAGGTTGAGAACGTTTTTGACCGCACCTATTTCGAGGACGGTTTTCGCACGCCGGGCGCGTGGGGAATCGTTGGCTTGGCTTTTGGTTTTTAGCCCCTTCTAGCCCCATACTCGTTAGTTACTTTCCGGCGCAAAATACGCGTAGCGCTCGGGGCGGGGACTGTCACCAATTTCGCGCATTCAAAGAATCAACAACTTACGGGCGCATTCGGACGCGAAATTGGCTGACTGTACCCAGCCACCACGCAGTTTCTCCTCTTTGCGCCGGAAAGTAGTTAGGGCCGGTCCAGCCCCGGCAGGGGCGCAGGATAGTAGCCCACGGTGCAGCCGTAAGGCGGAACCGTGGGTGCAATGGTTGACTCGGCAAAGCCCCGGCAGGGGCGCAAGAAAACGCGGGAGCTGCCCCGCTCAACAATCCCGACAACAGATTTCCCCCAGCCGGCTTTTGGTTTTTAGCCCTTTCCGGCCCGCATTTCTCGCCAGCGGCCGGCAGGAGCGGGCCCTGGTCAGAGCGGATAAGGTCCCGCTCGGGAGGTTCTTAATTGCCGGCCCCGGCCGCTGAACATAACCACCCGAAAGCTGACCGCTCGGGGGACCTCGTCGCAGAGGAGATAAAACTCGATTTCGTCGCCTCTTTCGACCGCCTCTTCTTCGATGGTTTGGTTCAGAATGTTGAGCAGCGCCCCCGTGGAGTCGAAGAACTCGAGCTGCATGACTAAGCCGGGGATCGGCTTCTTGCGCCAGCCCGTCACTGATCCCTCAAACCGGATGCCACCCTCGTCAAAAGTAGGCTCGATCTCGGTGATCTCAACGGCGACCTTTTTCGGGGGCTTCTGCTGTGCCGCCGGCGCGGTGGTAGCCGCAACGAGAAGAGCAACGGTCAAAATTCTTATCGAAAATTCAAAAAACGAGAGCTTCAAAGCAGTGACCTGGCGGCGAACAGGTTAGTGCTTAGTTTCATGAGTTCACGATCGTTTGTAGGCCGACAATCCCCGGACCGCTCCCTCGCGGTCGCGGCTCAGAAGGCTCTGCGAACAAACCACCTCCGGGCCGGGTGGACGATCGGTACAATGCATTAGAGAAAGGGTTTTTTAAATACACGAACTTTTGATACCAAGCACTAGCCCGGATTTCTCGCCAGCTGACGGCCGCAGCACGCGATAGGCCCGCCGTTACTTCGTTACGCTTGCTCGCCGTGCTCAACGTAGGCTTCAAGTACGCGCGCATTGTTCACGAAACTGGGCGCTGAGCAGCGCGCGTCTTGTACGGACGGGCCTCTCACGCACTTCGCCTCGCCACCGGGTGAGAAAAGCAGACTGGGCGCCTTGGGAGAGGCAGACGAAAGACCCGTTACGACTGCCTATAAGTGTAATTTCTATCCGCGGATGCGCGCAAGCCCGAGATGCAGCAGCCCGAGATGCGGGCTAAGCTGGCTGGTGGAAAGGCCAACAAAAAACCTGCCCGACGTGTTGTGCTCTGGCAGGCCGTTACGCATCCTCCTCATTCACTGGCCTCCCCTGCACGGTGGGTTCCGGTAGCCGAACCGGCGCAGCAGGGTTTGGCCGTCTTCTCCGACAACGAACTGCGTAAAGCGCCGGGCGTCGGCCGGTCGTGAAGATCCACGGACAATACCGAGCGCTTGATCGATCGGCCCGTGGAGTTGTTCGTCAACTTCGATTTGCCGGCCGACCCCCGCCTTGAGAACCGAAGAAGCGATGAAGGCGACGTCGGCGTTGCCTGATTCCGCGAATTGCCGCGCCATCAAGACGTTTTGGGCGTAGACGAGCTTGGGCCGGACCTGATCCCACAGGCCGAGTGAACGAAGCGTTTCGACGGCGGCGCGCCCGTAGGGGGCGACTTCCGGCTTGGCCAGGGCGATGATTCGTATCTCGTCCCCGGCCAGGTCTTGCAACTTACTGGGGGACGCCTGGGCGCCGGGAGGCACCCAAACCACCAGCCGGCCACGAGCGTAAACGGCGCGGCTGTCCGCCAGTAGAAAGCCTTTCTCCACCAGCTTGTCCACGTGCTCGACATCGGCCGCGGCATAGACATCAAAAGGAGCTCCGTTTTCAATCTGGCGGGCCAGAAACGCCGTCGAGCCGAAACTGAACAGAACGCCGACGCCGGTCTGCTCCTCGAAAGCCGCGCCCAATTCATCGCAGACAGCCGCCAGATTGGCTGCCGCGGCGACGCTGAGCGGTGCGGGAGAAGCGGCGGGCCCGTCCGTCCGGCAACTTCCGCACACGAGTAACGCCGCCACCACCGCCACCCAACCCAACCGGAAACTCTCACCCGCGGACACGAGCGTCGCCTGCGTCCCGGCCCGGCGGGGAAGGATCGGTCGAACTCCCGGGTTGTGTCGCAGTTTCATGACGAATGCTCTTGCCGGCGAGCCGTGGCGTCTCCCAATGTACCGCGTGCGCTACACTGCCCGAGCCACGCCGGGTGGCAAGCCTCATTCAGTTCTCGCCGCGTGTGGCCCACGAGTCGAACCGGTCCTTGGATGTGAAGATGCCAAAAAACGCTTTGAGACTTCCGGATTTGTAGGGCGCCGCTGCCATTGGATGATATGATGGCATTACGATTAGGCGAGTCCGAGGGAGGCCAAAATGAAACGGAGAAGCTTTGTAGGCGGTGCTTTCGCAGGCTTAGCGGTCCTGACTCGCGGCGCACGTGGCGCCACGATCAAAACCGGGGACATTCCCAAGAGAACTTTCGGAAAAACGGGCGAGAAGCTGACCATTGTCGGGCAAGCCGGCGGCCGTTTCCCGCTGATTTCTTTTGACGAGGCCAAGGCGGTCACGCTGCGAGCCTACGAGCTGGGCGTCAACTACTTCGACAATGCTCACTCCTATTGGGAGGGCAGGTCGGAGGAAGTTTACGGCGCGGTGCTGCCGGCGTTCCGCAAGGAAGTCTTCATTACCACGAAGACCGCCGAGCGAACCCGCGAAGGAGCGGAGCGTGAATTGCACATTTCGCTAAAACGGCTCAAGACCGACTACATTGACCTGTGGCAAATCCACTCGGTTTCCAATATGGACGACGTCGAGAAGATCTTCGGCCCAGGCGGAGCGATCGAGGTGTTTGAAGCCGCCAAGAAGGCAGGCAAATGCCGCTTCATCGGATTCACGGGCCACCACGACCCCGAAGTTCACCTGGCGATGCTGGAGCGTTACAAGGACTTCGATACCATCCTCATGCCTCTTCACGCCGCCGACCCCTCCTACCTGAGCTTTGAAACGCAGGTTCTAGAAGAGGCTCGCCGGCAGAACCTCGGCATTCAGGGAATGAAATGCCTGGCCAACTCGAAGCTGCTGCAGTCCTTCAGCGTCAAACAGTGCCTAACCTACGTTCTCAGTCTCCCGATCCACTGTCTCACCGTCGGTTGTACAACGATCGGCCAACTCGAGGACGACGTCAGGGTCGCCCAGCAGTTCAAGCCCTACGGCTCCGAGCGGATGGCTCAAATCCGGGAGCAGGCACAAGGGTTATCCGGCCCCGGCCTCGAGGATTGGAAACGCGACACGCGGACGGCCTCCAACGGTCGGCCGGCGCGGGAATACCAGGGCGGCTGAGGCCCTCGGTAGCCGCAGCAGCGATGCTTCCGGCTACTGCCGCTCAGGCCGGAGAGTCGCCTTTCTACAGCTTTACGTGTATCCTCGCCTACTCCACTCGCCTGAGGATCCAGTCGGTGGCTGGGTTTGGCGGCCTTATTGATGTTCGCGAAATACAGTGTAGGGGCGCAGCGTGCTGCGCCCGCTCTGGCAAGGCATTTGCTGTGTCCGAAAACAACACTATATTCTGCGGGCATCAATAGTTTCGAGTTCGTCCGGCAATCTTGCCGGCTTGATGCCTGATCTTTTGGGCGAATTCGAACCGAACAATGCGCTCATGTGGGTACAGACCCGAGGTAAAAAAGGCGGGCTAGGAGGGCCTTATGAAACTGGGGGCCATAACGACGGTTTTCGTGAAGCGCTCGTTGAGAGAAGCGGCCCAGCGGATGCACGATCTCGGGCTGAGCTACATCGAAATCGGCGCCGGGGGCTTCTTCCCCAAGAACCATTGTGATCCGGCTCAGTTACTGAACGACGAGTCCGCCTTTGGGACGTTCACTGATACACTGGCCGAGTTTGACCTGACGCTCAGCGCTTTTGCCATGCATGGGGAGCCCTTACATCCCGATCCCGCCATCGCTGCGGCCTACGATCGGGAATTTCGCGACACCTGTGCCTTGGCGGCCAAACTCGGCGTCACCCGCATGACCCTCCTCTCCGGCCTGCCCGAGGCGGCGCCCGGCGAGAAGGTCCCCAACTGGATTCTCTATCCTTTTCCTCCCTACCTCATGGACATGTACCGCTATCAGTGGGACCAGCGGCTCGTCCCCTATTGGAAGGAACACGGCAAGATCGCCGAAGACCATGGCGTTCGTCTCTGCTTCGAGATGCATCCCGTCGACATGGTATTCAAGCCCGCCCACCTTCTCCAATTGCGCGACGAAGTCGGAGCGGTCGTAGGCTGCAACATGGACCCTTCACATCTGTTTTGGCAGGGCATGGACGTCATCGAAGTGGTCCGCAAGGTCGGGCACCTGATCGCGCACGCCCACGCAAAAGACAGTAAGCTTGACCCCCACGTGGTTCGCGTCAACGGCATCCTCGATCACAAAGACTTTCAGCAGAGAGGCAGTCGGAGTTGGCTGTTCCGGACGGTCGGCTACGGGCACGCGGAAGGCTTCTGGCGGGATTACATAAGCACGCTCAGGGTGGTGGGCTACGATGACGTTCTATCCATCGAACACGAGGACCCGCTGATCGAGCCGGAAGAAGGGTTCGAACTGGCCGTCGAGTTACTACAAAGGGTCATGCCGCGAAAGACGCCCACCGCTCTATGGTTCGAGTAAAGCGGGGCGCCACTCCCGACGAAGGACCGCCGCTATGAAAATCGGACCGAATTTTTGGATTTGGGTTTCCCCGTTTCGCACGGACCGCGATCTGGGGTTGATCGCCAAGGCGAAGTCCATGGGGGCTGACGTCGTTGAATTCGGAGTTGAGGACGATGGCGTGGTCGATGCGAAGCTGCTGCGCCGAGCGCTCGCCGACAACCACGTGGAGTGTTCGGTGGTCGGGATTTTCGGGCCCCAACGTGATTTCGCCAGCGAGGACCCTGCTGTTCGAAGCCAGGGATTGGAGCATGCCCGGCGCTGTGTGGACCTGACGGCCGAGGCGGGCGCCGGGGTTTTCACCGGCGCCGTCGTTGCCGCCGGATGTGATCAGGCAGTTACCGAGTCGGAGCGAAACACGCGGCTCGCCTTCGCCGCCGAGGTCCTCCAGGAGATCGGGGAGCACGCGGCGAAGGCAGGGGTGAGGTTCGGCGTGGAGATACTGAACCGCTACGAATCCAACTTGGTCACGACCGTCGCGGAAGCCCGCGAGTTCATCGACCGGGTCGGCCACGCCGCTGTCGGCATTCATCTCGACTGCTTTCACATGAGCATCGAGGAAACTGACTTGGGGGAGGCCATTCGCGCCGCGGGCGATAAGCTGTACCATCTGCACGCCAGCGCCAGCGATCGAGGCACGCCCGGGGAAGGACACCTGCCCTGGGCGGAAATCGCACAGGCGCTGAAGGACATTGACTATCGAGGCTACGGCATCATCGAATCCTTCAACCCCGCCGGCCGGCTGGCCCACTTGGCCCGCGCCTGGCGTCCCTACGCCGGTTCGCAAGACGAGTTGGCGCGGCGCGGTCTGGCGTTTCTCAAGTCCGTCCTCCCGGCCGCGTAGCCGGCGCTTGGTTCCATCAAGTCTCCAATCGTTTGTAGGCCGACCATCCCGGGACCGCTCCGTCGAAAACCCAGCCGCGTTCATTGCTTTGGGCGGGGGGCCCGCGCCCTGACGGGCACGGCTCTGTCCGGTGCAAGCCGAGGCCCGCGCCGATGGGAAAACGCCCATCGTTGCCCACCGATGACCGCTCCGTCGAAAACTCATTGGTTTTCATTGCTCCGTCGAAAACCCAGCCGCGTTCATTGCTTTGGGCGGGCTGCGTTCTCCAAGTTCGGCTCTCCGAATCCGGCAGCCTACTTTTTCCAGAAGGCGGCATAACGACCCCTGCCGCCCTCCGTATAGCCCGTAACGAGGCGGGTCAGCAGCCCTCGTTTACGTTGCTTCGACCATTCGGCCTGGTATTGCGAGTTGGTCAAGCCATGCGAGGCGGCGCCGAGGCCCTTGACGCCGGAACTCCAAATAGCCGTAAACCGGGGCTGACCGTTGTGCATGTACGCGTTTAGGTAGGCGAGGCGGCGGCCTTTCGCCTTGTTGTCGTTGAACGCCGCTTGATACTGCTGCACGGTCAAGAACGACTTCGATTGCGTGCCCGAGGCGCTCCTCTTCTCGTAGAGCGCCGCGTAGTACCGTTTGCCGCCGATCGAGGTGACCGAAAGATTCTTGGGACGCCAGCCTTTGCCCGTGAGGTCGTTGAACTTCTTCTGATGATCCGAGGGCGAGACGCCGTGGTAGGCCGTGACGCCGGGACCGGCGCTCTTGCGGAAGATGCCGGCGTAGAGAACCTTGTTGCCGGAGGGATAACTATCGACCTGCCACAGCCTATACCCTTTCTTCCTTTGGGCGTTGTATGCAGCCTGATATTGCGAGCCTGTCAGGTTGTGGCGCGCGGCCCAGCGGACGCCTGCCCGAGGGCGGAAGACGACATTGAAGTAGAGTTTCCCTTTGTGGTTAAAGCCGTCAATCCATTCCAGCCGATAGCCGGACCCGGCGACGTGGTCGAAAACGAACTGGTAGTCCGACGATCGCAAGCCGTGCCGGGAGATTTCTTTCAAACCCGACGAATAGTTGGGCGCGACGGCGACCGGACCCGGGGGTAGAGCCTGCGTTTTGAGGCGTTTCCACGTGGACGAGAGGTCCTTGTTCGAGTAGACGCCGCGGGCCATGAACGAGGTGAACGCGAGGGGCATGGACTTGCCGTCTTTTTCCCGATGAATGTGCAGGTGCGGATTCGTGGACTGGCCCGCGTTGCCGACGACGCCTAGGAACTGGCCGCGCTTGACTTTGGGCCGGCTGCCCTCGGGCACTTCGCTCTGGCCCGACTGGCTGGGATCGAGGAAGGCGTCATTGTGGGGACAAAGGGCCTTGGGAACGGAACCGGGCTGAAAGTGCGCGTAGAGGACGCGGTCGCCCGCGCCGTCGTCCACCCAAAGCATGTTGCCGCCGCCGGGAATCGTCTTGGGGTCGGACTTTCGGCCGGGATGAAGGTCGCCGGGCGGGTTCTCCGGAGCGTTGCGCCAGCAGCCGGTAACCTCGCCCGCGGCTACGGCGTACACCGGCTGCCCGTAGATCAGCCAGTCCGAGTTTTTGGTGTCTTCGCGGTCCGTAGCGGGGTCTACACCCGGTTTGTACTGAGACCAGCTCTTCTCGGCGCGGTCGTAGCGAACCGCGCCCAAATCGTAACCCAGTTTCTGAACGCCGCTACCGTGGATTTTCTTTCCGCGATACCAGTATTCGCCGGATGTCAGATCCTCGGCGCGGCCCGGGAACGAGAAACTCGTCGTCGCGCGCATGGTCTGTAGGGGCGTTTTGGCCCGCACGGCCTTCACTCTCTGGGCCGGCAGGGGAGCAAGCAAGCCCGGCCCCAGCGCGCCGAGCAGGAAGGCAAGAGACGTCCATCGGAGAAGTCGATTCCAGTTCATGAAGATAACTCCTTTCACTCTTAGAGGCCTTAGCCCGCATTTCCAATTTGATTCAGGCCTCCCGACCTTCCAGCGGCCTTCAGCGTCTTTATTCATAGGGGCTAGAGCCCGATGAGGACGCCATGGAGGCCAACACCCAATGGGTGAAAAACAAACCAAGCCATTCCAGCTAACTTTCAATGGACTTCTCAAAGTCGATTTCCAGGGATCGCACGTCACTTCCGACGGTGGCCTGATTTTGGTTCGCGAACTGGACGAACGGCTCGGTCTAGGAGAACTGATTGACGAGCATCTCAGCGACTCCCGGCACGGCACAAACAAGCAGTTCACGCTCGCTGATCTGTTGCGGCAGTCGATCTACAGCCGCTTGGCAGGCTACGAGGACGTCAACGACGCCGTCCGCGTGGCGGCTGACCCGACGTTTCGCTTGATCGGCTCGCAGAAGATCTGGGATCGCGGTGCGGCCTTGACCTCGACGCTGCACGGCTTCGAGACGGAGATGCTGGCGAGCGAAGAGAACCTGCTGGGGCTGATGGCGCTGAACCGAGAGCTGGTCGGGCAAGCGGAGGCGTTCGACGACTCCGCGCGGGTCGTTCTGGACATGGACTCCACCGAGAGTCCGGTCCATGGCCAACAGGAAGGCAGCGCCTACAACGGACACTTCGAGTCGGTCTGCTACCACCCGTTGCTTTTGTTCAACGGTCATGGTGATTGCCTCGCTGCCAAGCTGCGTCCCGGCAACGTGCACAGCGCCGAGGACTGGGATGAGCTATTGTTGCCGGAGATCGAGCGCCAACTGGCCGAAGGCAAACAGGTCACCTTTCGCGCCGATGCCGCCTTCGCCAAGCCCGAGATCTACGAAGCACTGGAGGAGCGCGGCGCGGACTACGCCATCCGCATTCCGGCCAACAGGAGCTTGGAGTTAGAGATCGAAGACATCCTGTTTCGTCCGCCGGGGAGGCCCGGCCGCAAGCCGCTAGTGCGCTACAAGAGCTTTCGCTATCAGGCGGAGAGCTGGAAGAAGCCGAGACGAGTTGTCGCCAAGGTCGAGCACCACCAGGGCGAGCTGTTCGCGCGCGTCGGTTTTATCGTGACGAACATGAGCTTGCCAAGCCGGTCGGTGGTGCGTTTCTACAACCAGCGCGGCACGGCGGAGCAGTGGATCAAAGAAGGTAAGCAAGCGACGCACTGGACGCGGCTGTCGTGCCATCGCTTCCGGGCGAACGAGGTGCGCTTGCAGTGAAGCGTGCTGGCCTACAACCTGGGCAATCTCTGGCGGCGGCTCGGGCTGCCGCAGCGAATCAAGAACTGGTCGCTGACGAGCTTGCAGCACCGGCTGATGAAGACGGGCGGACGGCTAATTAAACACGCGCGGTATGACTGGCTCTTGTTCGCGGAGGGACATCTGAACCGGCGGCTGTTTGGCGACATGCTGCGGAAGATCTGGGCGCTGCCTGTGCCGGGCGGGTAGCACCGCACTTGGCGAATGCGAAATCTGTGTACTGAGGACGGAAGCTCGGAGGGGTGTCTGCGAAATTGACTTCGCAGCGACGGATCAGCCCCCATGAGGGGCAAGAAGGGGGCTCGATCGGTTCCGCCTCAGCCGCCGCCTCTTTCGGGTGGAGAAATGGTTCCGCTTCGCCGGGTGAGGGTGTAGACTCGTGCCGTCAGAGGAGCCAAATCGGAAATCCTGGTTCACGGCTCCGCGTTCAACTTCCCAAGGAAAGCGGCGTTCAACAAAGGGGTCTCCCAAGATGAGAAGAATTCTAGATCATCGTATGACTCTTCTGTTGATCATTGGCACAGCTGCAGTTTTGAGGCTGTATCAGGCCTATGTCGCGAAGTATATCTGGGCTTAGCATGTTTGGGGGTTTCAGTAAATAGTACTGTCGGCGAATCCGACGTAACGCGTAACAGCTCTTCCTCCCCCAGCATAGGGAACATCACAAGCCGGCTCGTCCGGTGCCACTTTGGCTGAGGGGCTTGAACTGGCCGAGCTACTCCTTCTTCGCTAGGAAAATAGGGGCGTAGAAGCAAAGACCACCGCACACAAATATGGCCCCGGCAACCCAGGCAAACTGTTGCCCACCAAAACCGGAAGCAATGATACTGCACCCAACACCTGTCAATACGGCTGACAAGAACGAAAACAGCTTGTTCCTCACTTTTTCTTCATTCAAGTGTTCGAGATCTTTCTTGAGCAAGTTTACTTGCAGCCACAGATTCGCGCGGTCTTGCACTAGCTCGGCGTTTTCTTCCCTAAGTTGATCTCGCTCCTTTTCGGCTTTTTTTAAATACTTAACTTGCTGCACAAGCGCGGCCTTGTCCGCTTGGTGGCCTTCGAGGTCTTTGTACTTTTCCAGGGACACCGAAATATAATTCGATGGATCCGAAGTTTGGCGCGCCTGTTCTGTGGCTTGGGCGGTGTCACCCAGATCAGGATCTTGGCCTACGTTTTTAGCCACGGTCTAGGCCCTCCGTAGATTCAGGAAGCGGCCCTAATCCTGCTTGGTCCCACATTGCAAGGAGCTTGGCTTGCTCGTCAGGCTCAGCGGATCGATGAGTCACAAGAAAATCTTGGAGGGCCCAACTGGCCCTGTGGGAATCATTCGCGTGGGCAAAGGCCGAGTGAGCTCGGATGAAGCGCCGACCCGACTCCTCAAAGTTCCCCTTCGCTCTCGCAAGGAGGCCGAATTGAGCATAGATGCTGGCGGCCTGGTGCTCGTCCCCCTGCTTCTCTTTGATCGCCAGCGATTTCCGGTACCACTGCTCGGCGGCCCCGAAATCGCCTTGCTCTTGGGCATTGATCCCCAGCTGGTGATAGGTGCTGGCGGCCTCGTGCTCGTCCCCCTGCTTTGCTCTGATCGCCAGCGATTTCCGGTACCACTGCTCGGCGGCCGCGAAATCACGTTGCCGCAGGGCGATCGTCCCCAGTTGGTGATAGGTGCCGGCGGCGACGTGCTCGTTCCCCTGCTCCTCGCTGATCGCCAGCGATTTGCGGTACCACTGCTCGGCGGCCGCGAAATCGTGTTGCTCTTCAGCGATCATCCCCAGTTGGTGATAGGTGCCAGCGGCACCGTGCTCGTCCCCGTGCTTCTCTTCTATCGCCAGCGATTTGCGGTACCACTGCTCGGCGGCCGCGAAATCACGTTGCTCTTCAGCGATTCTCCCCAGTTGGTGATAGGTGATGGCGGCACCGTGCTCGTTCCCCTGCTTCTCTGCTATCCCCAGCGATTTGCGGTACCACTGCTCGGCGGCCGCGAAATCACGTTGCTCCTGAGCGATCATTCCCAGTTGGTGATAGGTGATGGCGGCGCCGTGCTCGTTCCCCTGTTTCTCGCTAATCGCCAGCGATTTGCGGTACCACTGCTCGGCGGCCGCGAAATCACGTTGCTCCTGAGCGATCATTCCCAGTTGGTGATAGGTGATGGCGGCGCCGTGCTCGTTCCCCTGTTTCTCTTTGATCGCCAGCGATTTCCGGTACCACTGCTCGGCGACCGCGAAATCGCGTTGCTCCTGAGCGATTCTCCCCAGTTGGTGATAGGTGCGGGCGGCACCGTGCTCGTGCCCCTGCTTCTCGCTAATCGCCAGCGCTTTCCGGTACCACTGCTCGGCGGCCGCGAGATCACGCTGCTCTTGGGCGTTCATCCCCAGTTGGTGATAGGTGCCCGCGGCGTCGTGCTCGTCCCACTGCTTTTCTTTGATCGCCAAAGATTTCCGGTACCACTGCTCGGCGGCCGCAAAATCACGTTGTTCTGCGGCGATCATTCCCAGTTGGTGATAGCTGACGGCCTCCCCTTCGTCGTTGCCGCTAGCTTTCTCGCTGTTCGCAAGACCCTCGTACAGCTTGGCGGCCTCCGCGAAGTTGCGTGTGTTCAGAGCGTAGGTTGCCAGCGATTGCGTCAGCGCGGCGACATGCTTCTTCATTCCTAAGCGTTCCGCTTCGCGGAGGGCGTAGCGGAAGTTTACGCCGTGAACGTGGAACAGAGTCCGCTGCTCATGTAACTCTTTCGGTGTGAAGGCGTCGGCCACGCTCGCCATCACCTCCGCAAAAGCTCGTGCCCAACTCTCGCAACCCTCAGGACTGCTGCCTTCCAGGCGCGTCGCGCGAAGGAAGCTTGTCAAGAGCGGATGCATCCGATAGATCACCTGCCTCACTTGCCACAGCAACCCCGCCGCGACAAGTGCGCCGATCAGCCTGTCGATTTCGGCCCGGCTCCACTTCGCATCGACCGACTTTGACATGTACTCAAGGTAGTCTACGTCTAGGAAACCCTCGTGCATGGCGAGCGGAACCAACAGTTCTTGGAGTTCTTCCGGCAACGACTGCTCGACGAAGCGCAGCGTAGCGAAGAGCTTCGTTTGCTGCTGGTCGTCGCCGAGGTCAAAAGCGTCGAGGTTCGATTGCAGTGCCGCCAGGACCTGTGCGGCGCTCAACTTCTCGAGCCGCGGAAGGATCACGCGCATCGCCAAAGGATGCCCGCCCAGCAGCGTCATCAGTTCGACGAGGTCCTTGTCCGACCAGTCGATCGGTTTGCCGAGATCGCGCAGAACAGCAGCACAGTATTCCCAGCGCTCTTCCCCATCGAGCCCGCCAAGAGGCAACCGGAAACATTGGTCAGCCCTCAGCCACCGCTCCGGTGATCGGCTGGTAATGATCACTTTGCTCGCGCCACCGCGAAGCTTATCGAGAAAGCTGGCCAGCAGCCCTCGGTCTTCAGCCGACAGGTTCGCCGTGACCGGCGTGTTGGGAACGCCTTTGGCGACCTCGAAGTTGTCCCAGACAATCACAAACCGCTTTTCGCGGAAGACTTTCGCGAGACCCTCAATCTTTTGGTCTATCGCGAGGGCCCCAAACTGAGGCCCGAAAAGCGCCTCGCCCAGGCGATTGAATACGTACTCGGCACTGCGGATCTCTTGAAAGTTAAACCAGAAGGCGCGTTCGCCCAGACCGTTAGTAGCCTCCAGCCAGGCAAGAAAACCGCGGGCCAGAGTCGTCTTGCCGACACCGCCCAGGCCCTCGATGAGGATGGCCGGCGGGGGCCGATGCATCGCGCGCTCCAGCTCCGGCAACGGACCGTCTCTTCCAATGAAGCCGTAAGCGCTCTGTTCCTGGGCAATCTCCGGAAGCTTCGACTCAGGCGCTGAAAAACTACGCTTCGCCTCAGCGGCAAATGAAAAGTCGAGCGGCTCCTGCTGGTAGAGAACCGGTAAGATCCAGTCATCCAGCTGGAATTCCCCGCGGGCGCAGACTCGTAGGGGGTGGGCGAGCATCTCTCGACGGCCGGCTCGCGTCGCCTCGGCCACGCTGCCGGCTTCAAAAAGCCGGCGGTAAAACTGAGGCAAGAACTCTTTGCCGCCGCTCACGTAGAGCGAGTAAGCCATGGCGACGACGCTGCGCACTCCCGAACGCAACAGGGCAGTTGCCACGGAAGCGAAAGGGTCCCGCGCACGCTCATCGAGCATCGCCGACTGACAGGCGTTCAAAACCACAGCAGGCACGGCGTAGTCTCGCAGCAAGGTGTTGAGCTGCTGGGCGCTGACGAGCGACTCGGTCCCGTCTCTGTCTTCGAAAACCAGCTTCCCTTCGGCGTGGTTGCCGCCATAGCGATGGCGGGAGTCAGAAGCATAGGAGCCGTGCCCGTCAAAGTGCAGGATGTGGTAGTAGCCGGGCCGGCGGCGCAAGTGCTCTCGGAGTTGATCAAAAGTAGGCGGCCTTAGCAGGTCGACTTGCGCAGGCAAGCGTTCTTTTTCGATCAACTCGACCAGAGGCCGCGCAATCGACCGAAACCGTACATCCTGCTCATAAGGCCGAGCAACCACCAGAAGAATGTTAACCCGATCCTTTGGAAGTCCTTGCGGCAGGGGGCGGGGGTCACGGATGCCATCGAGCTTTCGCTCGATGCGACAGGTGTGGGCCAAGAAGGCTCCGATTTCCTGGTCAAAGAGCGCTTCCCACGGCCAGGCGAGCACTTGCGCGTCGTCACTGGAGATCCGCAGATGAAGATCGGAGTAATCTTCTCTCGTGGCAGTATCGAACATTCGCCCGCTCGATCGGCTAGCCATCAGCCCGTCGAACGCTTTTTCACCCCATTTCCGGAGCGCTTCTCGAACGCGGTCCGCGCGGTCCGTTTCAGGAGGGAAGGGGTAGTCGAGGAAATCCTCCAGGTACCACCGCATCTCATGCATCAGATTGCTGCCTGAGCGCCCCTCGACCGGGAACAGAAAGGGCGAAGGCACTTCAACAGGGTCGGTGGTCTTGTTGTCGCTCAGCCGAGTGAGCTGAAACCTGGAAGGCTCACTTTTCGGCAAGTGGCGAACAATCAAGGTGGTTTGGGCAGCCGAAGGCATCGTTTCAACTACGCTTTGGTCACAATTCTGTTGAGTAAAAAGATTTTGTGGCCCAAATATCATAGCAATTGCACAGAAATACGACCTGAGTGTGACGCTCGCAGGCGGAACCGTGGGTTCCGTACGGATACTCAAACAAACCCCGGTAGGAGCGCGTGGTAGAAGTTAAGGTCGCGAAAAATCGGGTACAGCCAGCCAATTCGCTTCAAGCTAAGTGCTTTGTTTCTTGGGTTGTGACGGGGGGCGAATTGGTGGCAGTCCCCATTTTTCGCTTCGCTTCTGCATGACTTTTGCCACGGGCTGCTAGGGGCGCGGGAAGCCCTGCAAATCGCTACATTGATCATTCTTTCCTACGCCCCTCCGGGGCTGGACGTGTTTGGCCTTCCCCCCAGGGTTACGGATACTAGGCGGCTTCCTCGGGTTTCGCGGGCCAGCCGTGTTTTCGGCTGGTTCCGCGCCAGGGTGCCCAAAACGGCACGGTGGGCTTCTTTCCCGCGCCCCCTTCGGGGGCTGATAAGTGACTCGTTTCGTTTAGCAGCCGTGGTAGAAGTGAAGATCGCGAAAAATTACAGCCAGCCAATTTTCAGGCTAAGTGCTTTGTTTCTTGGGTCATGACGGGAAGCGAATTGGTGGCAGTCCCCATTTTTCCATTTTTCCCTCCTGCACGACTTTTGCCACGGGCTGTTAGATTAGGCGGCTTCCTCGGGTTTCGCGGGCCAGCCGGTTTTCGGCTGGTACCGCGCCGTGCACGCCGGTGGTTCTTTCCAGCGCTCGGGGATACGAGTTTCTTCTTTAGAAGGCGTTGATTTCACTGGGGTTCGACGAAATTGGGTTTGTTTGGTCGTTTATGGTTGAACGGTCCCCAGGCGTCGAGAAGAGTGGCGACACGGCACGCTGCAAGAATGCGTGCGCCACAAAGGAATGGGAGGCGGTTTCCATGGGCTGGGAAGTTGTTGATTTCACTTGGGTTCGGCGAGATTGGGTTTGTTTGGTCGTTTCGGTTGATGTGGCCCGTAGGGCTGCTGCTTGACCGCCTCGGACAGCGGCTTGTGTGGCCGACTGGCTAGAGGCCCGGAAACCGATACGGCCGGCGGTGGGGCTTGGAGTGTCGATCGGCGGTGGGGCCTGGGCCGGGACGTATCGGCCGCGGTAGGCGTCGGGATCGGCGGGGGTGTGGGAGCCGGCGGAGGAGCGGGCCTCGCGGGCCTTGCGCTCGTCGCGACGCAGGTCGGCCAGTTGCTTGACGGCGCGGAAGAAGCGGCGGCTGAGATGGCCGTCGTAGCGGGCGAGGTGAACGAAGGCCTGGGTACGGTCGAGCATCGCTGAGCCTAGGAGCAGGGTCTCGCCGTCGTAGCCGGGGCGCAATGTGTCGGGACAGTGTTTTTCGGCGTGGCGGCGGGTGTCGGCGAGGGCAGCGGCAAGGAAGCCGGTCTCCAGGCGCGTGAGCCGGCGCATGCGCCATTGGGCGTCGGCGATCTGGCGGACAAGTTCGAATTCGAGGGAGTTGGCGGGTTGGATGTCGGCTTCGAGGGCCGAAAGTTGGCGGTCGAAGTCGGCGGGGTCCTCGCCGGGCAGGACGGTATCGCGGGCGAGGAGTCCATGTTTGAGGGCGTTCTTTGCAACGCGGGCTTTGCCTTGCTCGGTGCGCGGTCCGGTGGATTTCTTTGCGTTGTTGCCATTAGCTTTGATTTGGGTCCGTGTGGCCATGATGTTTCTCCTTTTCATGGGAGCGCTGAGCGGTTGAGGCGTTCAACCGTTAAGCCGGTTTAGCAGCCCGTGGCAGAAGTGAAGGTCGCGAAAAATCGGGTACAGCCAGCCAATTCGCTTCAGGCTAAGTGCTTTGTTTCTTGGGTCATGACGGGAAGCGAATTGGTGGCAGTCCCCATTTTTCGCTCCCGCATGATTTTTACCACGGGCTGCTAGCTACTTTCCGGCGCAAAAAGCAGAAACTGCGTGGTGGCTGGGTACAGTCAGCCAATTTCGCGTCCGGATGCGCCCGTAAGTTGTTGATTCTTTGAAGGCGCGAAATTGGTGACAGTCCCCGCCCCGAGCGCTACGCGTATTTTGCGCCGGAAAGTAGCTAGGGACCGGGTGCTCCGATTCACAGGATACGGTGGGTGGTGCGGTTCCCGGCGTGTCGGGTGGGATAAGTCGCGGCTAATGAGAGAGATGAGATTTTGAAGCCGTTGTGACCGGTGAAGGCGGTTCGGAGGGAGATGGCGAGATAGGTCCCGGCTCGCGCCGGCAGACACCTTTGAGTCCAGTTGACCCAGAAAGCTTGGCCGGGTAGGATGGTCGATCGAGGGAAATCCGAAAGGCTAGGTAGTCCGTTTCCCAAGTTCGGTCACGTATATTTAGAAGCCCGAAACGTGAGTGTATTCATGAAATGGAGTACTAAGTAATGGCGATTGATTCGAAGTTGCAGCGCCGGATCATGGGACAATTTGCGACGGGCGTGACGGTCGTGACCACGCGCCGCGGCGAAGAGCTCCTGGGCATGACGGCGAACGCTGTGATGTCGCTCTCGCTCGATCCGCCGCTCGTCGTGGTCGCCGTCGACCGCAAGAACCACATGTGCGAAGGGTTGGCGGCGGGAGGCTGCTTTGCGATGAATATCCTCAGCGCCGAGCACGAAGACATCGCGAACCGCTTCGCGCGCCCCGGCCCCAAGGACTTTTCCGACCTTGCGGTTACGGTGGCGGAAACAGGAGCGCCTATATTTGAGGACGCTCTTGCCTACCTCGACTGCCGTCTTGTCGACACGCTCGCGGGCGGCGATCATGACATTTTTCTGGGCGAGCCTGTGCAAGGGAAAATCGGCGAAGGAGAGCCCTTGATCTTCTACAGCGGCGGCTACACCCGTTTGGCGAGCGAAGGGACGTAGCCTTCTCGAGAACATGAAGTTAGAGGAACTGGCGGCCGACAAGGTCTACGAGTTCGCGTTCGTCTTTGCGCCATTACCGCTGAAGGGGGCCACGGGATCGCCCGGCAACCCTGTTGCCATACGATAGATAGTGTACGAGTCGAGTGCGACGGATCACCTCAACCCTGCTGCTCCTTGTTCTCTCGGCCCCCCCGGCGGGCCGGGCGGATGACGGCGAGCTGGCGGCGCCCACGAGCGTCGAGGCATCGGACGGCGCCTATTCCACCAAAGTGGGGGTCAGTTGGGATCACATTCGAAATGCCGCGACGTACCGGGTTTTTCGCGGCACCACGGAGAACCCCGCGTCCGCGACCGACGTGGGGACGACTTCGTCTGTGATATTCAACGATTCCACTGCGGTACCTGATCAGGCCTACTACTATTGGGTTCGAGCGGAGAACGGGGACCTTAAGAGTCTTCTCAGCGCGCCCGACCAAGGGTTCCGTGCTAGAGGCATTACCCGCGGCTTCGGACCGATCGCCCCACTGGCTCCGCCTCCGGAGCCCGCCGAGAATCCGGTGACGGGCGCCAAAGTGTATCTGGGCAAGACCCTGTTCTGGGACGAGCAGCTTTCTTCGACGCGGACGGTCGCCTGCGGAACCTGCCACCGGCCACGCAACGGAGGCTCGGACCCGCGTTCCGTGATTGGCTCCTCGCTGTCGGCGCACCCAGGCCCTGACGGCGTCTTGGGTACCGACGACGACATCGTCGGCTCCCGCGGGGTGCCCCTGAACCGGGCCGACGGGAGCTACGAGTGGTCAGCCGGCTTCGGTTTCGAGGAGCAGGTGACGCACCGCAAGGCGCAGTCGGTCATCGACGCCGCTTACTGCACCGACAAAGGATGCGACCTGCTCTGGGACGGCCGGGCCGACCAGCAATTCAAGGATCCGATTACCGGGGCCGTGGTGATCGAGAGTGGCGCGGCGCTCGAAAGCCAGGCGCTGCTTCCGATCCTGAACGACGCCGAAATGAGCCACCAAGGCGCCGGCTGGGACGAAGTGGTGGTGCGCTTATCCGAGTCCCAACCGTTGGCGCTTTCGCCGTCCATTCCGGCCCCGCTTTCCACCTGGATCGGCGACCGCGGCTATCCCCAGCTCTTCGCCGAAGCCTTCGGCACGCCGGAGATAACACCGGTGCGCATCGCCATGGCGATCGCCAGCTATGAGCGCACCATGTACTCGGACCGGACGCCCCTGGACGCCATCGTTTCGGCCATCATCGAGGAGCCGCCGGCTGAAAAGCGCGGGCGGGAAGTGTTCTTCGAAATGGACTGTAACGTATGCCACCTGAGGTCCTTGCTGGCGGACGGGCGCTTCCAGAGGGTCGGCCTTCGTCCGCCCAAAGAGGATCGCGGCCGCGGCAAGGTCAGCGGCAGTTTTTTTGATGTGGGCGCATTCCGCACGCCCAGCCTGCGCAACGTCGCGCTGCGGGCTCCTTACATGCACAACGGACGCCTGGCCACCCTGGAAGAGGTGGTCGCATTCTATAACCGAGGCGGCGACATCGATCCTCCCCCCAGTTTCATCAAGCCGCGCGGACTCAGCGCCCAGCAAAGATCCGACCTTGTCGCTTTCCTCAGGAATGAGCTGACCGACCCTCGCGTGGAGGCCGAGGCGGGACCGCTCTTCGATCGGCCCATGCTCTATTCCGAGTCCGCGCGGGTTCCCGAGATCATGGGCTCCGAGACGGCCGGCTCGGAAACCCAAAATCCCCAAGTCCAGGCCGTCGAGCCTCCCTACGCCGGCAACCCGAGCTTCACGGTCGGAGTGTTCGGGGCACCGGCCGGCGCCCAAGCCGTGCTCGTGATCGATGACGCGGATCCGGGCGCGGGCCCCGACATACCGGCCTCGGCTTCCTTTGTCCGGCGCAGCGTGGCGCTTGCCGATGACGTCGGGAACGGCGGTTACGCCTCGCTGAGCCTGGCGATTCCAAACGACCCCGCATTGATCGGGTCCACCCTGTTCGGCCGTTGGTTCGTGGAAGCCGGATCCGGCGTTTCGGCTAGTCCGGCGTTTCGGATGACAGTCTTTGGGACGGCTCGCCCGCCGGCCGCGGCCCCGGTCCTCTACAGCGTGTCGGCCGCAAGCCGGGCGCTTGGATTCGTCGCGCCCGAGTCTATCGTCAGCGGATTCGGAGCGAATCTCTCCGCCGCCACCGAAAGCGCGAGCTCGATTCCGCTGCCCACGACGCTGGCGGGAGTCAGCGTTTTGATCAAGGACAGGACGGGCCGTGAACAGTCGGCGCCGCTGTTTTACGTCTCGCCGGATCGGGTTAAGTATCAAATCCCGCCGGGAACCGCCGCGGGAGAGGCTACCGTGTCAGTGCGGAGAGACGGAAACACCCTGGCTTCGGGAAATCTTCAGGTGGCGCCGCTGGCTCCGGCATTGTTTGCGGCCAACGGGGATGGAAGAGGACCGGCCGCCGCAATCGCCCTACGCGTCAGCTCCGACAGCTCACGGACCTATGAACCGGTCGCGCAGTTTGATCAGGTGCAAAACAGCTTTGTCTCCGTGCCCATTGATCTTGGCCCGGAATGCGATGAGGTCATCCTCATCCTGTTCGCCACGGGTATCCGCTTCGCCGGCCCCGGGGACGTGACCGCGAAAATCGGCGGCCTGACCTCGGACGTGGTCTTTGCCGGGCCGCAGGGGGAATTGGTTGGCCTGGATCAGGTCAATGTGATCCTTCGACACAGTCTGGCCGGACGAGGCCAGGTGGATGTCTTCATCACCGTGGATGGCCAGACGAGCAACGCGCTCCGGGTCAACATCCAGTGACACGGTGACCTGCTTGGCCGTACGCCAGGGCCGCTCACTGGCGTTCGCGGCTCCGAATCGGGCACGGCAAGGGTGTGCGGGAGCAAGGGACTGAGCCCGGAACGCCAGTGACAGACCAAGCGTCCGGCGTGACCGTGGAGCCGTGGACCGCTCGGTCGAAAACCCACCGGTTTTCATCCCCATGGGTGGGCCGCGAGGCCCATGGCCACTCACTTGCGTTCGTGGCTCTGAATTGCTCGTCGCGACGTGCGGGCTAGCCCGCTAGTGTATTGCCGACGGCCTCATTTGAAGGGCCGCTATTTCGGGGAAATCCTCGGCCGTGAAGGGCCGGCCGACTTCCCAATTTTGAACCCGCCCCAGCACATCGGCGCAGAGCGGATCGGCGTCCGCTGCCAGCCGTACTTTCTCTCCCCACCAGAGCAAGCCCTTGCCGGACTGCAAGATCAAGGACAGCGCAAGTCCCAAGCAAGCCGTCTCGGGCGGCGTTTCCTGCAGCGAGTCGGAGCTGCCGTCCAGCGTCTCCAAAGCCTCTTGGTAGTTTTGCCGGGCCGCAAGAACGTGGGCCAAACGGGGCCGCAGGTCCTCCGCGAGGGGAAGAAATTCTCGGTAGAGTTCTTCCGCTTCGAGCAGGCGGCCCTGCCGTTCCCGCAGTTGGCCCAATACGATCTTCGCCATCCGCTTGGCCAATCCCGCGGGCAGCGAATACTCTCGGTGACTGCGATCAACCGCGGGGCGAGTGGTGAGAACGAGGGAAAGCTCCCGCTCCGCTTGCTCCAGCTCGCCTTCCGCCAGGTGAGCGGCGCCGATGATGGCGTGAAGAACAGGCGCCTCGCCGGATCCTTCCAGAACGCCGCGAGCTGTCTGAGCCGCCTTGAGAGGCTGTCCCGCGTCCAGCAGGGCTAGGGCGTAGTAGATGAGACCGGCCGGAATCCAAGGTATCCGGCCCTTCAGGTGCCGGCGCTCCGCCTCGATAAAGCGGGCTAGTTCCGCCAGCCGGTCGAGACGCTGATCGTCGTCCGCGAGCATGGCTCGATAGTAAAGATAGCTGCCGCGGCGTATCGGATCGGCCCCATCCCGCGTGTCTTCGAGGCCCAGCTCCAGGATGCGCAAGTAGCGTTCTTTCTTGCGCCTGGCCTTGTAGATCGAGGGATCGTATCCGTAGTGGCGGAAGATTGCGTTACAGTCGCCCCACTTTTTGTTGGGGATGTCCTGAACGACTTGTTCGTGAATGCGACCGACGTAACGGGTTCCCGGTGTCCGGCGAAACAGGCGGATCATTCTGATTTCGTCACCGGCGGGCGTTTCTTCCTCCATGGATATCATTCGTAAATACCAGGCATGCACACCGGTCTGAGCGGCTGCCGCCCGAATTTCATGTTTGGTCGCGGGGTCGAGTTGCTCGTCCGCATCGAGGCCCAGCACCCAGTCCCCTGTGCATTCGGCCAGCGCGCGATTGCGTGCCGCGGCGAAGTCGTCGTCCCAGGCGTAGTGGAACACCCGGGCTCCGAAACTCTCGGCAATTTCGACAGTATCGTCCTGGGAACCGGTGTCGACCACGACGATTTCCTCAACCACCCCCTGAACCGAAGTAAGGCAGTCAGCGAGAAACTGGGCCTCATCCCTGACGATCATCGACAGGCTGATGGTGGGCCCGGGCGGGCTTGCCTCGGCGCGTTTAGTTTGGCGGTGGCGCTTTTTCTTTTTCATGGATGTTCGAGCGCCCGGTGAGCGTCGGCCGCGGTCAATTCTCAAGCACCAGAGAGGCGGCTTTGTGGCTCTGTGCCAACTTCTTGGCGTTTACGAGCAGCTTGCCCACGGGACGCAGAGAAAGGTAATGCGTTCCAAATGCTTGAAAATCTGCCCGAAACCTACGTTGCCGCGGAGCCAACAAAACGGCGCCGCCTTGCGCTACGAAGAGCCGGAGCAATCACGGTGCCCATCACGCAGGAGGGCGGAAGAGCGGAGGGCGGAGGCCGGCTTCACGAGCAACGCTGCGTCAAGCCGAGCGCTACATCTTTCCGGCGGGAATGCCGATCGGCTTGGCGGAGGAAAAGCAGTTGCCGGAGACGGATAGTCTAGCGTCTAACGAGGTGGATCTTCGTGAGTTCTACGAAGCCTTTCCTTACCCTCCCGAGGAGCGGAATCTGGATCACTTCGCTGACGGTTCGCAAGTCGTCGAAGGCAGCCCGCGACACTGGTTCCATTTGTATTTCCCGGATCGAGCCCATACCGAGGATATAGACGTCCTGGTGGCCGGCTGCGGCACGTGCCAAGCGGCGCGGTTCAGTGTTCTGAACCCGCGCACGCGGATCACGGCAATCGACATAAGCCGTGTGGCACTCGAGAAGACGCAAGAGCTCAAGCGTCAGTACAACTTGAAGCTGCTTGACCTCGTGGAGCTACCCGTCGAAGAGGTGTCGCGTCTCGGAAGGGACTTCGACTTAATTTACTGTACGGGCGTGCTGCACCACTTGGCGGACCCGGTTGAGGGTCTGCGAGCGCTTCGCTCGGCGCTAAAGCCGGACGGTCGCATGGACCTAATGCTTTACGGGCGGCATGGCAGGGCGACAACCCTAGTGATTCAGGAGTTAATGCGCCGCTTGAGTATCAGGGCCACGGGAGAAGGCGCCGCGAAGGCCTTACGTTGGTCAAGGGCTCTTCCTCCCGATCACCCATTCTGGAACGCTACGGTACCTATCAAGGACCTGGAATCACACGAGGGAATCGCCGACCTGTTGCTCAACCCGAGAGAGCGCTCTTATTCGGTGGACGATATCTATAACCTCCTCAGGCAAGCTGATTTGCGCCTGCAACGTTTTTTCTATCAGGCCTATTACTCCCCACGATGCGCTCTGCCGACCGATTCTCCCCTACTGGCGCAACTGGAAAAGCTGCCTCCCGAGGAGCAATACGCCGTCATCGAACTGTTTCGATCCTCCATTCGCAAGCACCAGTTTGTCGCCTGTCGCGACGACCGGCCGGAATCCGCCTATAGCCCCGAGTTTTCCGGATCTGAGTTCTCGCGCTACGTTCCTGTTTTCACCCCCGGGATAAAGATTGTCAAGGAAGATTACCCGAACGGCGGCAAGGGCAAGATCCACTACCCCCTGCACGAAATCGGGAACCCCAGCTTCGTTCTCGACGCCTCCCAGCTGGCGCTCCTCGAGGCAGTGAACGGCCATCGAAGCGTTGCCTCCATCGTCGGCAAGGTGGCAGGGAAGAAGAACGCGCAGTCGCGCGAAGAGCGGGCCGGAAGATTCTTTCAGACGATGTGGGAAAACGACTTCCTGCTGTTTCACATGCCACCCGAGGACAACATCGCCACCGCTGGCTCCCCAAAGCCGCAGGAGGTACGACCCCAAAGGGCTATCGAGTCTCCCGCAGGGCCGAGCAAGCGGCGGATCTCAGCGGATGGCTCCCGCATCCTCTACGAGTCATGTCCGCTGTGCAGTGAAGAGGAGATCAAGCTTTTCCGCGAGGCGGATTGCACTACCCATCCGCACTACCGCGAAGGTCTGCCGCGCACCATTCGATGGGTCCAATGCGCGGGCTGCGAACATATCTTCACGGAAGGGTATTTTACGGAAGAAGCGCTGGGACAAGTGCTTGAAATCGCCCACCCGCACCAGATGCCTGCGCCAGGGAAGGAACTTGAAACCGCCCGCCACGTGGCCGCCCGAATCGTCGGCTCCGTGGGGTCGGTCCGCGGCCGGCTCGGCGGACGCTGGCTGGACGCTGGATTCGGCAACGGCGCCCTGCTCACGACGGCTGCTGAGTTCGGGTACGACGCTATGGGGATTGACGTGCGCCCGGCCGTAGTCACGGCGATGCGTTCTCTCGACTACCCAGCCCACTGCGTGGAATTCACAGACTTCCACGACAAGGAAGGCTTTGACGTCATCTCCCTGGCCGACGTACTCGAGCACATGCCGTTTCCGCGACAGGCCCTGCGTCACGCGGACGAACTCCTGAAGCCGGGCGGCGCGGTCTTTATTTCCATGCCGAACATGGATTGCCTGATCTGGAAGCTCATGGACCGGCATCAGTCGAACCCCTACTGGGCCGAGCTGGAACACTGCCACAACTTCACGCGGGAGCGTCTCTACAGGCTCTTGCGGGAAGCGGGTTTTGACCCCCGCCACTACGCCGTCAACGCCAGATACCTGGCCGGCATGGAGGTGATCGCCCGCAAGCTGGGGGAGACCGTTAGCCCCGCGGCGCCAACTGAGGTTGCTCGACCCCTTGCCTGAACACGCTTCGAAACCTTGTCCCGGAGCCGGCCTCCGGCGTAAACATGCCGCCCATTCTGCCGATGTTCTTCTTGGAGGGAGTGTGTTTCGAAGCGCTTGCCTTCCCGTTCATGCTCTCTATTTCCGAGAAAACAGATCCCGCCGAGCTAACCGTAGCGCCCCCCGGCCCAGATACGGTGCAGGGGCTGGTGGAGGGTTCAACGACAGTCGTCGGAAGCCCCAGCCATTGGTTCCACGTCTACTTTCCCTCTCGCAAGGCTACGGCCGACTTGGACGTGTTGGTAACCGGCTGCGGCACGGATCTGGCCTCACAGTTGGCGGCGGCTAATTTGGGTTCCCGCATTACCGCCATCGACACCCGAAGCGATGCACTGCGGCAAGCTGCTCGGCGAAAGCAAGGCTACCGGCTAGAGAACTTGAAGATCGTCGAGCTGCCTCTCGAAGAAGCAGGCTCGCTAGGCGGCGACTTTGACCTGATCTTTTCACCCGGCGACCTTTGCTATCTGCCCGATCCGTCTGGGAGTCTCCGCCTGCTGAAGAACGTGCTGCGCCGGGACGGTTCCATCAATCTCACGTTGCTCGCCCCCTATGGCCGTCGCGGGATGCAAACGATTCGAGAAATCCTAAGACGGTTGCGATCTCCCTCCAGGGCGCAGGGTGCGGAGATGGCGCGGCAAGTGCTGTCGCTGATGTCTCGGGACGCCGCCGAAGGCCCGCAGAAAGAGCAAACCCGCGCCTGGATCAACGACCCGGCCATGCTGGACGCCGTGCTGCTTCCCGAGGAGACGAGTTTCGACGTGCCCGCCCTCTACAAGTTGCTCGAGCAAAGCGGATTGAGGCTGCAGCGATTTCTCTATCAAGCGCACTATTTCCTCGAGTGCAGTCGGCTGGCAGCCTTTCCGGATCTGCTGGCCGAGGTTCAACGACTGCCCGAGCTGGAGCAGTTTGCGGTAGCCGAACTCTATCGCGGTTCGATGGCGACTCATGAAGTCGTGGTTTGCCGGGATGACCGCCCTACAGCAAGCTGGCGAGTCGGCTTCGACGGCAGCGACTGGCCCCGTTATGTGCCGATTCGCAATCCCGGCCTCGGCATCAGTGAGCAAAACCTCCCCGCCAAGGCGGTGGCGCGGCTCCATTGGGGATCACATGCCTTTCCCGAGATCAACGTCTTGGTTGATCCCCTGCAGGCGAGACTTTTCAACGCCGTCGATGGTCGCCGCACGATTTCGGAGGTTGTCTCGCACGCCGGAGCGGAATTCGATGAACCCGCCGCCCGGGAGTATGCCCGCAATTTCTTCCGCTCGATGTGGATTTTCGACTATTTCTGGTTCCGAACCGCCCGCCCGAGCGAGGACAAGCGCCCTGCTCGGTCGGGAAAGTGACGGAAGGTCATGCCTGAGCTGCCCGAGCTCCCTGAAAACAGCGTCATCACCTTTCCGGAGGGACTGCCGGGCTTCGAGGACTCCCGGGAATTCGTTCTTACTCAGCCCGAAGGGCTGGCGCCGCTGTTTCTCTTCCAGAGCGTGACAGAAGAGCACGTCAGCGTTCCCGTGGTCCCTGTACAAATGATGGTCAAGGATTATCGCCTGCACGTTGGCTCAGAAGACCGGGAAATACTTGGTTTGGTCGAAGAACCACGGGTGGGGAAAAACGTCTTGTGTTTGGTGGCAATCATCCTGTCACGAGAGAAGCGCCCTCCAACTTACAACCTATTTGCGCCCATCGTGATCAATGCCGCTACGCGGCGGGGCAAACAGATCATGCAGATCGACAGCGATTACCCCAGTGTGCTTCCCCTGTCCAGCAAATAGCCATGCTCGTTTTTCGTCGCCAGCAGGGTGAGTCGTTCAAGGTGGGTCAGCAGGTCGAGGTGCGCATTTTGCGTATCGGACGCGGGCACGTCAAAATCGGCGTGATCGCACCGCGCGAAATCGAGGTCTTCCGGACCGAGATATCGGACTTGAACCGCAAGGCCGTCGTGCCCGATTGGTCGGATCCCGACGTTCGACAAAGCCTCGAATTGCTGCTGCGTTTGCTACAGCCAAGCCGAGAGGACGCTCCGAGCGGACCGGCTGAGTGACGTCCTCCACCGGAGGTAGATTTTCCACAGCGCATCGATTACAAAAGTGTTGTCAGAAATTGACTTTGTTTGGTATTTTTTCGTTTGTCGAGCCTGATGCCGGTCGCTGGGTTGCTCCCACCCTGAGGATAGCGCGTGTGTCAAGTGACTCGTGAGGCGATGAACAAACGGCCGCGGATCTGGCGGGCGATGACAGGATAGAGCACAGGGGAAGCCCGCGGATGCTCGGGTGGATGGCGAGCCCACGGACGCGGACGCTGGAACGGCGCCAGGTCCGCGCTACGAGCTTTAACGAGGACAAACACGAGTGTTTGTCGCCACCGGCAGCCGGGCCTCGGCCGGGTCTCTTGGACTTATGCTGATTTTTTCACGCAAAGGTTTTAGGGACACGGAGGGCGGCAGCCAGGCGTCTCCCCAGGGCGACATGTCGGACCCCTGGACCGGCGAGATCGCCGGTCCCTACTACCGCAGCTTGTGACGACTCAAGTAGGGACAAGCGATCCCGCTTGTCCGGCGCTTAGGGTGGACGGTCTACTCCTACAGGGTCACGTTCAACCGGCGGCCCTTTGTTTGGTGATAGGGCTTCAGTGATCCAAGAACCTTCTTGCTCTCGCGGAGTTCCTGCAATTGGTTCCGCAAATTCTCCCGCCGCGCGGCGATGGGGAATCGGATCTTCCCGCCGAGCTCAATGGCCTGCTGGAGTTTCCGGAGCTGTTCTTGGGTCAGCGGGTTGCGGGCGGCTTCTTGGCCCAAGGCGCGAGCCACGCGCCCGCGCTCTTCCAGCAGAAGGTCGGGTGATAGCTCCGGGGACGTTTCCGCCGCTTGGACCAGGGACTCGGTGTGGGACAGCAGATCGTCCACGAGCACATCTAAGGAGGAGGCTGATTCCGTCATGACTTCTTGGCCAGGGCTTGCGCCTCGAAAATCGCCGTCAGAAGTCGTTGCTGCGATTCGATCTGGGCCAGGAGAAGGTCGGCGGCGGCGAACTTCGCCTCGAGCGTCACCATAAGCCGATCGACCCTCTCCTGGGCCTCGAGGATTTCATCCGCCAGGCTCTTGTCCGACTCCTTCAGAAAGTCGATGGCCGTTTTAATCTGCCCGGTTACCGGATCGGCCAAGTCCTTTAAGCCTGTAAAGGCGGTCCCTGCGAAGCCCGTCGTCGTATCCCCGATGAAGGTCAGGGTATCGTTGATCTGCGTGTCTGTCAGGGCGTTAAACGTGATGGCGTTAAAGGTCATCAGGCCTTTGCTGTCGAGTTCCAAACCCAACTCAACCATCGATTTGATGGCGCCGCTGCCCTGGAAACTGGTCACATCGCGCAACGCCTGCTGCACCGCCCGAACCGCGATGCTCCCGGAGAGAACCCCGGCAGCTTCACCAAATTGTGCGCCGAGTTTGGCGACCACCGCGTTATAGTCCGCGGCAACGTTGCCCAAGGCTGTCGAGATCTGCGTCCGATCGGTCTGTGTGGAGACGGTGGCGCTCCCCGCTCCGACGATGGTCAGTGACAGCCCGGGTGCAAAGTCAGTGATCGTGTTGCTCGAGTTGTCGGCGGAGACGCCGTTGACCGTAAACACAGCGTTTGTTCCCTGATTAACCACGGTGAGAAGGTTCGCCGGTGTGCTGTCTTCGAGTTTCAGCGTGGTTGTTCCGGTCGTGGTCGCCGTTAGTGTCAAGTGATGGCTTGGATTGGCAGTGTCACTACTTGTATTGATGAGAGTTGCTTTAACTCCCAGGGTTGTCGACTGAGCGTTGATGAAATCTCTGAAACCCTCGAGCGTATTATCGTAGGCTTCTACGGTCTGGGTTCCTGCCAGACCCGATACGAACCCCGTCCCCTGGGCGCTGTCGGTCGTGGTGATGTCGGTCTTCGTGTTGCTCCGGACTTTGACTTCCCCATTGACGGCGGAAAAGACAACCCCGGCGCTTACCAGGCTTGAGTCCAGTGCGACTTGGGCGTTGAGAGCGGCTGCAATTTCCTCTTCGGAGTGCCCGCCGACCGTTCCGCCCCCTTCGAGTCCCGTGACGACCGTACCCGTGTTCGAAGAGGTGAAGGTGAAGCCCTGGCCGGCGGTGTCACTCACCACGAGCTTGAGCTTGCCGCCTTCGTCGCTGAAGCTGACTTTGCCGTTGAGATTTGCATTCGCCGTGATCTGATCGTTCAACAGTCTCGCGATGGCGCTAGCGTCGTCCCCGCCGGCCAGTCCCACGGTGGTGATGGTCTCGCTGATTGTCGAGTCTTCGCTGACGAAGGTAACGGATACGGTGTCGCCCGCGGTTGCGCCGCTGGGCGCCGCGCCGGCAACGAAAAAGCTGTTTAGGTTCGCGGTGATGCTGCCGGTGAGGCCATTGGAGAAATCGACCTGAACACTCACTGCCGGGGACGGCGTCGCCGAACCCGTCGTACCAGCCGTTCGGCCCGAGCCGATAGTCAGCAGATCGACATTGGTGACCGTCGTCCCCACGGTCAGCTTGTAGATGCCGTCCGCCGTGAGACCGGTTTTGTCGGTATCAGCCAGGCCGGTCAGGCTGGTCTCCTGAGCCGCCTTCGCTTCCGAGGTGACGACGAGATCGTAGGACTGGATCGTGGGAGTGCCGGCGACGGTTACTGTCGCGACTTTTTCGTCGCTGGAAGAGGCGGTGACCGCCGAAGTCGCGCCTAACAGACCTAGTGAGGCGAACTCGCTTTCAAGATTGGAAACGACGAACGATAGGTCTCCCAGCGCCTGCTGCTTGGCCAGGTTTATGGTCTGCTCGGTTTGCAGCTGCTGGATTGGAAAGTTCGCTACCTCGAAAGTACGCTGCAGGATGGCCTGAAAGTCGTCTGAAAATTCGCTAAACCCGGTGAAGCTGACTGGCGTGAGGCTCATGTTGATTCACCTCCCTCCGGCATTGCCCGACAATGCCCGACGCTGGTGGCTAAAGTGTCCAAGCTCGACCTCCCTCGTCGTTAAGCTGCTCGGGCGGCAAGCTGTCGGCCGGGGCCGGTTTAATCTCCGACTGAGGTTTAGCCTGTTGCCAACCCTCATGGAGGGTGCTGAGCAGACGGATGGCCTCTTCGAGCGGAGCCCGTTTTTGCTGCGCGTTTGCTTCGGCGAGCCGCTCAAAAATGTATTCGTACAGCCGCGCCAGATTTATTGCAACCTCACCACCTGCCTCCCCGTTTAGCGAGCTCGTTAGCTCAAGAAGGATCTCCATGGCACGGGAGATGGCCTTGCTGCGTTCGTCAATGTCGCCGGAGTCAAGATGAGAGACCGCCTGATTGAGCTTCTCGATCGCCTTCGAGTAAAGCAGGCAGACAAGATCCCAAGGATCCTTGTCGAGGAGATCGTTCTCGACGTACTCGTAGGCCAGGTGGTGCTGCATGGATCTGGATCCACTGCCTCGTCGCGGTCGGAGACGGCTTCTCTAGGCGATTCTGCTTCCCTGATTCAACTGTTGGAGAATATGGGCGGCGTGCAGAGTCGTCTCCGGAGGAACCTGTGCGATCACCTCATTGGTTACTCGGTCCACAATGCGAATCAGCGCCCGTCCTGTGTCACGATCAATGGAGAACCTTAACTCGCTGGTCGGACCGACGCCTCCGCCTTCGTTAATGGTCCGAATCGCTTTTGCAATCTCCCGGTTCTTGGCGGCCTGTTCCGGCCCGAGTCCTTGCGGTCCCTCTCGGGCGGCTCCGGGGCTTGAAGCTCTTACTGCTTGTAGATCGACGTGCGTCATAACCTCGCCCCCCTTCCGTGGTTTGGGGCGAATGGAGGCGGAATGCGAAGCGGTCCTCGCTACGCCCGCCGGTTCATTTGCCAATGATCTTATCGGCCAACAATCGCAGCTCTAGAGGAGAAGACGGTATTTTTCGATGGCGGAGTGTGGTTGAGAGGAGACGCCGCGCGGTCGCGGTGTAGGTTTCTTAGGCCAGCAGGTCGAGCAGCGTCGGCTGCTGACGCGCGGCCACTTGCAGAGCAAACTGCTCGGCGGAAGTATTGGTAGTAAGCTTTTCGATCGCCTCCAGCAGATCTGTGTCGCGGTGCCGTGATAACCGTTCACGGTTGACGACGTCGAGTTCCGACAAGTTCGCAAGCGTAACGTCGACTTGCCGCAGCGTACCTCCGTAAAAGCCTTGCGAGACGGAGAGGTGATCGACCGCGCGTCGAAGGGACTCGACGCCTTGCACGATGCCCGGTTGGTTGTTGCCGTTAAGATCCTGGATGAGCTGATGGAGAGCGCCAAAGACGTTTGCGCTTCGAGTGCCACCGACCAGATGGGTGCCTGCAAGGCCTGAGCGAAAACCCGTGCCGCGATCAAAGTCAATGGCGGTAAAAGAGAAGTCGACATCTCCGTCAACCTGCAATTCGCCGTTTACCGCTGTGAAAGTGATATTTGCGGCTGTGAGCTGGGGGTTGGCCGCCACCCGGGCGTTGAGCGCTTGGGCGATCTCGGCGGCGGACTGTCCGCCTACCGTCCCGCCCGGCTCTAAACCCGTCGTCAGCCCCCCGGTGGCCGAGGAGGTGAACGTGAATCCGGCTCCGAGGGTGTCGCTCTGAACGAGTCGCAGGTTTCCGCTGCCGTTGTCGCTGAAGGTAAGATTTCCCGCCAATTGGGTGTTACTCGCGATCTCAGTGTTAAGCAGGGCTGCGATCTGAGCGGTGCTTTCTCGAGGTGGCCCGTGTTCGTCAGCCAGGCCTCGCTGCCGACACATTGCGGGCATCGGAAGCTCTGCCGCCACCGAACCCGCCGCAGATACGCCAGACACGCCGCTTCCGAGCAGAACCAATCGTCGAACTCCGGCAGGGTCTGGGATAGTCAACGCCGCCAATAGGATGCGGTCCGGACTCCTCGGCCATCCCCGAATACTACATCTTGTGGCTGGTCCAAGCAAGTGGATACCCCCTTTCCCGCCAATTGGGTGTTACTCGCGATCTCAGTGTTAAGCAGGGCTGCGATCTGAGCGGTGCTTTCTCCTCCCGCCAGCGGTGGAGTAGTGATCGTCTGGTTGATTGCACCGTCGCTGCTCGTGAATGTCACCGAGATCGTCTCTCCCCCACTCGGCGCACTTGGTGCGAAAGAAGCGACGAAGAAGCCGGCCAGATCGGTGCTGATCACAGCGTCGACGTCGCCCGAGAACGCTATGCCGAGTCCTATGGGCGGATTGGGAACGCTCGCACCGGGGGTCTCTGGCGTTCGTCCCGTACCGGCATAGGAGTCGGGACGGGCGAAGACGGCGTTGCCGGGAAGCGAGATCTGGGCCGGCCGGCCGTCAGGGAAGTTGACCGCCAGGCTGCTGCCATCACCCCGGTAGACCACGCCGTCGGAGCTGTTCTCGTCGATCACGAACGGCGTCGTTTCGATAGCGGCGCCGGCGAAAAGAAAGCGCCCCGAATAGTTCGTGTTGGCGAGCTGGACTAGATGCCTGAAGATGCCGTCGATTTCCGAGGCGATGATCGCGCGGCCGGTGGCGTCTTGCGTATCGCTGGCGCCTTGTGTCGCCAGCGACAAGGCGCGCGTAACCACCGTCACCGCTTGGAACAGCGACCCGTCCACCGCGCGCAGCTCGGCCTGAACTTGATCCAGGTTGGTTCGAAACTGCTCTAGGACCTTTAGGTCAGTGCTTGTACGAACCACGGCTGCGGCATCGCTTGGCGAGTCGGAGGGCTTGGTTACCCGCAGGCCGGACGAGAGTTGCACGCTGGCGTCGTGGCGGCGCTCCTGCAACTGCCTCAGGTTGAATAACACCTGGCGGCTTTCGGAAAGGAAGGTGGTTCTCATGCGGTTACCTCACCAAGCTCAAAACGTCGCCCAAAAGGGTGTCGACCACCTGAATGACCCTCAACATGGCTTGGAAGGATCGCTGAAACTGGAGCAGCTGAACCGCCTCCTCGTTGATGTCCACGCCGGAGAAGCTGTCGCGCAGATTCTCCGCGGTCAGCAGAATCTGCTCTTGCGTTTCGAGGCTAGCTTCCGAGCCTCGGATGTCGTCGCCTACGTCTTGGACAAGGCTGGCGTAGAACTGGCTGAAGGTCGCGGAGTCGATCACAGGCGTGCTCGCCAGCGCCTCCAACGCCAAAGCGTTCCCATTGCCCAGGGGGGACGAGGCCGTGCCGGCTGCGATTTCCGCCGGAGTCAAACCGGCGACCGATATTGTGGCAGCCGCGGCGGCGCCGCCGGCCGTTCCCGTGGCGGGAAGCCCGGAAGCGAAACCCGTGCCTTGGGCGTTCTCCGCCACGGCGAAGTCAAACGAGACGTCGCCGTCGATCTTGACTTCCCCGCCGACGGCGGCAAAGCGAATGCCGGCCGCGGAGAGGCCGGAGTCGAGCGCCACTTGGGCGTTTAGTGCGGCGGCGCTCTCCTCGGCCGAGTGCCCGCCGAGCGTTCCGCCCGCCTCGAGCCCGCTCGTAAAGGCCGGGTTGCTCGTCGTGGCCGTGAAGCTGAAGCCCTGTCCGGCCTGGTCGGAGAGCACGACCTTGAGCGCATTGGCCGGAGGTCCCGCGCCGGTATCGGAAAAGGTGATCAGCCCGGCGAGCTCGGGGTCGAGGGCTATTTGATCGTTGAGCCGGTCGCGGATTGCCGCCGTCGTCTGGGCCACCGTGCCGCCGCCGAGTAACGGCGCGGTGGTGATCGTCCGTGAGATCGTACCGTCGGCGCTGGTGAAGGTGACCGAAACCGTTTCTCCGGCTACCGGCCCGCTCGGGGCCGCCGTCGCGACGAAGAAGCTGTCCAGATTGGCCGTGACGCTTCCCGTGACGCCATTGGAGAAATTTACTTGGACGCTTACCGGAGGCGACGGGGTTGCTAATCCGGTGGTTCCCGCTGTTCGTCCACTTCCGAGAACGAACGAGGTGGTGTAGGAAAATAAGTCCTTGCCCGGCGCGCCGACGAGATCGACGCCGCGACCAAGTTGCTCGTTGACCTGATCGGCGATGCTCTTGGCGAGGCGATTGACCTGCGAGAGGTAGCGCGGGAGTGTTTGGTTGCGGGCTTCGAGAATGGCCCCCAAAGCTCCCCCTTGTGACTCGAGAGAAGCCGTAATGTCGGTGCCGCGCGAGTCGAGAATCTTGATGCCATTCGAAGCGAGGCTGGAGGTGAGAGGCATCGTCGTCGAGCCCACGACCAGCTGGGTTCCGCCGCTTGCCAGGAGAGAAAGCGTACCGTCGGATTGCTCGATGACGGTGAAATTGATTAACCCCGCCAGCTCGTCCAGCGTTTGATGCAGGCGCGTCTCGGCGGCGAAGTTCGGCGATTTGGCATCAGGGCTCGTTCGCCGCGACGAGAGCTCGGCGACTTGCTCGAGCAACGAGTTGATACGCGTTACCGTCGAACGCGCATCCGTATCCAAGTCGCTGAGCGACCGCGACAGTCCGCTGACCGTTGATCGAAACGTGCGCGTCAACTGGTCGGCCGCGCTGAGCACGGAGCGCCTGAGGTTCACGTCTCCCGGAGAAACCGACAGGGCCGAAATGGAGGCGAAGAACTCGTCCATGTTCGCGCCCAGGCTGCCGGCGCCGGTCAACCGGAACAAGGGCTCAACCTGCTGCAGGGTGAGCGTCTTCTTCTCGAACAAGGACGTCGCTTGCTTGGCGAGCAGCACTTGAAAGTCGAGCAGCCGGTCGCGCAGGCTCTGAACCCGGGTGACCTCGACTCCTAGGGACTGGCTCGCCCCGTTGGGGGTGCCCAGCGGGGCCAGGGACACTCTTTGGCGCGCGTAGCCGGGGGTGGCCGCGTTGCCGATATTGTTCTGGATCACCGACAGCGCTTCGGTGAATGACGCCAACGAGCGAGTGGCGGCTCCCAAAGTGCCGGTGAGGTTTCCCATTCCTATGCCTCAGCGTTCAGGCGAGGGTGATTGCCCGTGCCATGGCGCCCTTCCCGGGAATAGCTCCCTCGCGCCGCTGCTTCGATCTCGAGTAAACCAGCCTCAACGAGCGTCGCGTGGCGCAGGACTTCGGAAAGCAAGAAAGTCTGTCTGCGCAATCTCTCGCAGTCCTCTCTGATCCCCTCCGGTGCCGGCTCACCGGCTTCCAACCTCCGTTTTAGTCCCTCGAGTGTTCCTAGCTGGCTCTCCATCGCTAGCGCCTGATCCGCCAGCTCGGCGTAGCGGCCACTGGTCAGCAGAGTCAGGGCCGACTCCAGCGAGCGGCCGATTTCTTTCACGGATGAGGAATCCTCGCTTGCCATAGAACTCGTTTCAGGCGAGTAGAAAGTGCGCGTCGGCCGCTACCCCGGCCTCGACTGCAAGGCTGCATGACTCACCGTCTTGGCGAAACAGGCCGGCGCAGGCTCCCCCAGGAGCTTGGGCCACACCGAAGAAGCCGTCAGAAAAGCGCGCTAGGGCGTCTCCGGACCCTGCGCGCTGAGCGCGTCATCCACCAAGCTCTGGGCCACCTCGTCGGCCGGGACCGAAAAGGTCCCATTCGCGACGGCTTCCCGCAGGCGTTCGATCTTCTCCACCGAATCCGGCGGCTCGGTCGCCAGCGCCCTGGCCAATTGCACGCCGAGCGACGACAGGCTGGCCGAATCCGCGCCTGACTGGAAGGAGAGAAATGGTCGTCGATCCTCATTGGTTGGTCCCGTCAGATACAGTCCTCTTGCCCCTCCTATCGGCAGCCCGGCTGGAAATCTAAACGCTTTTTAGGCGGGCGTCTTTTACGGTTAGCGGGCCAAAGCCCCCGTCAGGAGCTTCTGGAAGCCCAAGCCGCCCTGAGCGGCCAGCGCCTTGGCGAGATGCTCTTCGGCCAGCTCGAGGTAGGTCTCCGATCCCGTTGCCGCGTCGTCGGAGGGATCGAGTTGGCCTGCTTCTCGGGCGATCTTGAGCAGTTGCGCGATCAGCAAGGCCTCGAAATCTTGGGCCGCCTGCTCTGGGGAGCCGGAGGCATCCGGGCGTCCTGGGCTGAGCGGGAACGGGGTAACGGCTCCGATTTGCACTACATCACCTCCAGCTCGGCGTCGAGCGCCCCGGCGGCGGCGATACTCTGCACGATGGCGATGATGTCTCTCGGCGTCGAGCCGATCGACATCAGCGCCTTGATCAGCTCCTCGACACTGGCGCCCTGCTTGAGCAGAACCTGTCGCGCCTCCTGCTCCTCGACCCTTACGCCTACCTGCGGGGTCACGACCGTTTCGCCTGATGAGAGAGCCGGGGGCTGCGAGACGGCGAAGTCGGTGACGATTTGGACCGTCAAATTACCGTGCAGGACCGCCACGGGAGCAATGGTGACTTTGTCGCCTATCACCACCGTTCCCGTCCGCTCGTTCAGCACGACCTTCGCCCGCCGGTCGGTCGCTACCTCCAGGCTGTCGATTTGGGCGATAAACTCGACGGGCCGGCCGCGATAGCCGGTCGGCGCGCGCACGACGACCACGGCGGCGTTTTCCGCTTGTGCGATGGGCTGGTCGAACTTACGGTTCAAGGCCTCCGTCAGCCGCGACGCGGTTACGAAATCAGGGCGGCGAAGCTGCAGCCGAAAACCCGACAGATCAGGCGCTAGTGTTGGAGCCGCGCGTTCGACAATGGCCCCTTCGGGAATCCGGCCTACCGTGGGGTGATTCACCTGTACGCCCGTACCGCCACGGCCCGCGCTGAAGCCCCCAATCGAAACTGCGCCCTGGGCCACGGCGTAGACCTCCCCGTTGGCGGCCTTTAAGGAAGTCAGCAGCAACGTACCGCCCTGGAGCGTCGCCGCGTCCCCAATCGACGATACGGTGACGTCGATCGTCGTACCCGGTGTGGCGAAGGGCGGGAGATTGCTGGTGACCATCCCAGCGGCCACGTTATTCACGCGCAGCGCGGTGGGAGGCACGTTCACCCCCATCTTCCGCAGCAGATTCGACAAGCTTTGCGTCGAGAAAACCGTCTGCTGCCGGTCTCCGGTGCCTTGCAGCCCCACCACCAGCCCGTAGCCGATCAGCATGTTGTGACGTACGCCTTCGATCGTCACTAAGTCCTTGACCCTGGCCGCCTGACACACACCAGGCGTCAGGATCAAACCTAGGATCAGTAAAGGCAGCGGGCGGAAAGTCATTCGCAACCGCTAGAACGGGAGTATTCCCTTGATAATGCGGAACAGTAGATTCGGCCTCTTGATGGCATCGTTGACCACCCCTTTTCCGTTGACGCGAAGATCCATCATGGCAATACGGTCGGAGCGAATACTGTTGTCCTGCGCCAGATCGACCGGTCGGGCCACTCCGCGGATAAAGACGAGTTGCCGCTCGGAGTTGATGGTGATCTCCTTGACGCCCTCAATCACCAGGTTGCCGTTCGGCATGACGTGTGTAACCACGGCGGTGATCGTCGCCGTCACGCTCGTCTGTCGGCTCGTAGTTCCTTGGCCGTCGAGCGAGCTGTCCCCGGACGACCGAGCCAGGTTCGCCAGCGTGCCCGCGGGGTTAAGGACGCCGAGCAGCGACGTGACGGAATGGTTCGAGGAGGAGCTCCGGGACGACGACGTTGCTCCGCTGCTGAGCGCGCTGGCCTGCTCGACCACCTGAATGGTCACCAGATCCCCCACGCTCGCCGCCTTGGGGTCGCGCCCAAGCTCAGCGAGAAAAGAACGGCTGCTGAATAGCGAGCCGGCTGATGGGCCGCTCCGCCTTGTCGTCCGCAAAGATTCCTCGATGTGATAATTGAGGGTCTTTTCGCTGCTTTGGCCGTTCGCCGTCGGAGTCCCGATGGAATTTAATAGCGCGGTTGCCGCGGCCACCACGCCCACAAGAATCGTTTTACTCATGGAATAAAAGTCACCTCGGCGCGTTTCTGATCGACGATCGTCGCAACCACCCGGCGCCCGGATTCGAGGTTCCGGCAAGCGATGCGGTCGCCCAGGCTGCCGGACTCCTCAGCCCTGGCAGGCACCCGCAGTCGGATACTTTTCGATTTCCACGCGAGCTCAATAAGGTCCCCCCGCTGAACCAGCGGCGTGTCGAGCAGCATGGCGCGGGAGAGGGCCTGGCCGGACTTCAATGAATATTGCAGTGTTTTCCCTTCGACATCTTTTGGAGAAACAAGATGCTTCTCTGGAGGACCGGGAAGAATGCCTTCTCGGAAGATGAAGTCTTGGGGGCCTACTATGCTCTTCGCGGGGATCGCCTGACTGGCCACGGCATAGGCGCCCAGAATCGACACGCTGGCTCTGAGCGGAACTGTACCACTTCGTCCGTCGCTGTCTCGCCAGCTCAGAGTGATCGGAACCGGTTGATTGAGACGCCTGAGCGAACCGCGGATCTCAAAGTTTAATTTTCCCGCGGGCACGAGCGTCTCGGAGAATCCGTGTAGCCTGACCCGCAATTGCTCTAGCGGCAGTTGATAGCGTTCCGACACGGCGCCAGTGACGGTGCGGAGAGCTTCCTCCGCCCTAAGCTTGCGCATACGCCGGGCGACCAGAACAGCCTCGGGAAGGTCCTCGATGTTGAGCTTCAGACCGTGCTGGTCGGCCCAGCGGATCAGTTGGCGGCGGCTGACCCGTCGCTCGACGCCCGGCAAGGGCGCGTAGGCAATCACCTGGCTGCCATCGAGCTTCTTCCACTCGGGTATGACCCGGGCAAGATCGGCGGCGGTGAGGCGGTCTCGTTCCACCTCGATCGCGACGGCTTCTCCTGCCGGCAGAGGCAGGCAAATAGCGAACAGTAAAAGGAGGACCCCTAGCAGCCCGTGGTGGAAATGAAGGTCACGAAAAATCGGGTACAGCCAGTCAATTCTCTTCAGGCTAAGTGCTTTGTTTCTTGGGCCATGACGGGGGGTGAATTGGTGGCAGCCCCCATTTTTCTCTTCCGCATGACTTTTGCCAGAGGCTGCTAGGCTGCCGCGGACCGGCGGAAAATGAATCATGTCACGCCCGTACGTGAAAAGCGGCGCCGTCGAAAACCCGCCGGTTTCATCCCTTTGGGTAGGCCCAGGCCTGGCCGTGTGCCCATGGCCGCTCGCTTGCGCTCGCGGCTCCGTATCGCTCGTGGTGAGCGTGTGGGACAAGGAGACTGTCCAGCTCGGAGCAGTATGCTTTGCAGCCTTGACCGCAGGCTCCCGCCCGCGGCTCTGTATCGCTTGTCGCGAGGGTCCGCGAGCGCAGGCAACCGAGCCTGGAACGCCAGTGACAGGCCAACTATCCGTAACGACATATTGCACCATGACCGCCGGGTCGCTATCGACTCAAGTTGTTCGCTTCCTGGTACATCTCGTCCGCCGCACGTACGACGCGGGCGTTGGCTTCGTAAGCGCGCTGGCTGACAATCATGTTGATGAACTCTTCGACGACACTCACGTTCGAGTTTTCCAAAAAGCCTTGCCGCAGACGGCCGAGTCCTTCCTGCCCCCCGGGCTCGCCGACAATGGCGTCCCCGGAGGCTTCGGTAGGCTGAAATAGATTGTTGCCCAGAGCCAACAAGCCCGCGGGATTCTGAAAGCCGGCGAGTTGAATCGGTCCGCCTTGCTGCGCTTGAGTCTGGCCGGGTTGCTTGAAGCTCAACGTGCCGTCGTCGGCGATGCTGATATCGCGCGCGTCCGGCGGGATCGTGATGTTGGGATCGAGAGCGTCGCCATTCGGCGTCACCAGGTTGCCGTCCCGATCGAGTTGGAACGACCCGGCGCGGGTGTAGGCCAGCTCGCCGCTGGGCAAGCGCACCTGGAAAAAGCCGGCGCCCTCGATGACGAGATCCAGGGGATTGCCGGTGGAAACGAAATCGCCCTGTTTGAAGATCACTTCATTGGAGACGACCCTTGTGCCGAGTCCCAGTTGCAGGCCGGTTGGGAAAACGGTCTGTTGGCCGGAGGAGTTTCCCGGCGCGATCAAGTTCTGATAGAGAAGGTCTTGAAACAGCACGCGGCGGTGCTTGAAACCGGTCGTGTTCGCATTCGCCAAATTGTTGGCGACGTTGTCGATGTTGAGTTGTTGCGCCACCATACCGCTGGCGGCGCTAAAGAGAGCTCGAATCATAGTAGGTGTTGACTCCTCAAGTAAGAGTGGATCTGTAAGTGTTGGGAATGGCTTGTGCGCGGCCCGACTGCGCCCCCGCCCGGCCACACGGCGCGTGGCGCCGCAACAACAGTAGGACTGTTTCCGTCCGTTTTCATCCCCATGCGTGTTCTCTTATCGGGTTGATCCCAGCACCTCTATCGCGCGGCCGTTCAGCTCGTCTCCAACGAGTGAAGCCACGCGCCGCATCATTTGAAAATGGCGCATGGCAAGCATCAAGCGCACGGCTTCTTCGGCGACATTCACATTGGACGCTTCCAGCTTCCCTTGATTCAGGCTCGTCTCGACGGCCGGTTGCGGGATGATTCCTTCGGCGGCGCGGAAATAGCTGTTGCCGACCTTCGACAGACCCGCTCCTTTTTCGAACTCCACGAGCAGCAGCTCGGCAACTTCCAGCCCCTCTATGCTGATCATCCCGCCGGCGCCTACCTCGATTTTGCCGTTGGGGGGGATGCTTATAGAACCGCGTTGGCTATCGAGCACCGAGAACCCCTCCGCGGTTTCCAGCACGCCCGAGGCCGACCGCCGCAAACTTCCGCTGCGGGTGTAGAGCTCGCCCCCTGGCCCTTCGACGACCAGGAAACCCGGTCCCGACAAAGCCACGTCGAGCGGCGCTTCGGTGGGGATGAAGGCGCCCTGGTTGAAATCAATGGTTGAGCCCTGGACGAAGGGCATCCGCGAGATCTGCCCGGTGAGCGGGTCGGCCTGCGCTTGCGCGGAGAGAAAGAGCCGATAGAAATCGCGATCGGCTTTGTATCCGTGGGTGCTGGCGTTGGCGATGTTGTTGCCGACCACCTCGAGCGTTTCCATTTGCGCCCGCATACCGGCCGCGACTGTGAGTAGCGATGGATCCATCACCCAGGGCTGTGCAATTTAGGGGCCAAGGGAGCGACGCGACTAGGTTCCTATGAAATGAGCGGCTTAGCGGTTGCCATGAATGGCGGGAATGTTGTCGGTTGACAGTTTTTTGCCTCCCGCAAGCCAGTCGAAATGGTCGTAGTTTGAGTCAGATAGATTTGGCCCTCGGCGTGCCACCCCTCCCATCGATGTTGCCGGCCCCTCTACCAGAAATGACGCCGCCGCCCGCGGGATCACAGGTTTTCCGGCGTTCGTCTCCCGCAACCTATGGCGACAGCAGCAGCAACAGCGACAGGACGCCATCGTTCGAATCGTATTTGTCCAGGCGATCGTTCGAGCGGCAGGTTGGCCACGCCGACGAAGATCATCTCGCTCGGTCTTCGGCTGAGGGAGAGAGCGTTGGTGTCGCCTGGCGCGCGGCCGCGGAGTCCGTGGCCAATCCGCGGCAAAGAGTTGGTCAGGAAACGCTCTCCTCGGGTCGCGGCCAACACACCCCGGTGAATGCGAGTCAGCACGAGTCCAGCGCCGCCGGGCCTTCTTCCACGGGCAGCGGAGTGGACCAAGAAAAACGTGAAGGCGGTGCGCGGGCCGAGGCGATTGCACCGGGCGAGCCCGACGGTGACGGTGGGAAGGTCCCTAGCTCCTCTCAGGCAGCTTCGGGGGCCATCTTAACCTCAAACATCTCGGGACGACTTGGTACGATTCCCGCCGAAGCTCTCGAAAGCTTTCGACAGCTTCAGCGCAACTCAGGTAGCGTCCCATCAGGCCATGTCCGGGGAAGGCCCGGATCTATTCCGCTATCCACTGCGGTTGAGCCTTTGGAGGTTGTGAGCCAGCGTGCGATTGGCGGGACGGGCCTTGATCCAGTCCCCTCGGCGACCTCTAATGCTACCAGCGAGCAGGGTGTAGGTCTCGGGCAGGTCGGGTTAACGGAAACCTCCGACAGCGAAATTCTCGAAGACAACCCAGCCAAGACGGAACGGCCGAATCAGGCCCGGCTGCATCCCAGTGACGTGAGCGGCGACGGTATAGCTAGGGCGATTTCCTCGGAATTGTTTTCTGAGACCTTGCGGACGGGGCATGGCGCAGCTGTTGGGCAGAAGCCGAGCGTCAAGCCCGTAGCGGTTGCCGAGACTCCGGCACCCGCGGGACAGGAGGTCTTTCGGCAACCTTCCGACCGGGTGCTCGAGGAGCCTTCACGAGCGCTTGGCGCAGCCGGCGCCCGTTTCAGCGAAAAGCTGATTTCAGAGAACACGGAACATGCGGTTCCCCATTGGCGGACACGGCCCGAACCAGTGCGGGAGAGCGGGGAGTCCTCTGCTCGAGACCAGCAGCCGCCCCTGCCCGATCGGGCAGCGCGGACTGGGGTGTTTCCGCAGGCCGGTTCGGACTCTGCCGTCTCGCGGCAGGTCCCCGAGGTTTCTCCGCTGACGGGTTTACCCGCGAACGATTCGGCTTCCCTTGGGGCGGCCTTTGGCGTGGCCTCGCCGACAAGCCCAGAGGTTGTGCCTAGGTCGCGAAAAAGCAACACGCAAGGCTCGGAGCAGCAAGAGGTACGCGGTCTCATACCGCCCAGCACGGACGCGAGGCGGGCGAACGTGCCAAGGCTACCCCTCTCGGTCGCCGAGTTGTCCATCGAATCGCAGCCGAACGGCTCCAGCAGAGATCGCCTTGCCGGTCATAGCTTAAAGCTGGAAGCTCCAGGGGAGAGTTCGAAACCGCCGAGCGGACATCCCCTGCCCAAGGACGGGAAGGGCGCTCGGGAACTCGCGCCCGTCGAGCTTTCCCTCGCCGACCGCGAGACCAGCGGCGGCCGGCCTGAAACCGGGTCACGGAGGGGAACGTCGTCGGGCACGGCCATGTCGAACACGCCGGCAGGCGAAAACGTGGCCGAGTTGAGCGGCCTCTCTAAATCTGCTCGCTCTGGCGATCGCGCCCTCTCGCCTATCGCCAGGACAGCTGCTCCAGTCGCCCGTAGTGAAGTGGCGGCTACAAGCCACACTCCAGCGGAATCGAACGCCTCGTTCGTTCTACCGAGCCGGAGTTCGGCTCAGAATGTCGATGCCGGCTCGAGTGAGGCTTACCAAGAGGCGAGCAGCGCCGCGAGCCGCGTGCGTTCGGTCGAGCGGCTGGTCGACATGGCGGCTCTTCATCGCAAGATCGATTCCCATCAGATGAACCTACTGCTCAGCGACGACCGCATCGGCAGAATATCGGTTCGTCTGGTCGAGCGTGGCGGCGTGATCGACACCCTGGTGAGGACCGATTCCACGCGGGCGAGTCACCTTTTTACCGAGGGGCTGCCGAGCTTGCTCGAGTCGCTGGCTCAGAGGGGACTGCAAGCTTCCCACTCCGGGGCCGGGCACTTCCTCGGCTCCTGGGAGGATGCCCAGTCGCGACAGGGAGGGCGCTACCGGCCGCCGCGCCATCCCCAAAGACAGAGCCGCCGCGGGGGATCGCAGGGCGGTCGAGTATTTCGCTTGGAATTCAAATAGAGGAGGCCCATGAGACAGACTTCGACAGGCGCTAAAGAGAAACCGACAACGACGCGGACCGGGCCGGCAGCGGCATGGCTGGCCGCGCTCAGCCGTCTTCGGCGCAGGATCGCAACCGCTGCGCCAAGCATGGACGGGCCCAGCTCCCCAAACGGCGTCGGACAGTCCAATCGCTCCTACGCCGACGCCCAAGACGGAAAGCCGCTTGCCGAAAAAGGTCGCCAACAGTCGGCGACGGCCACGTCTCACAGCCGAACGAGGAGTGTCACGTCATGACGGCAACGGGGATTGATGCATCTTCGGGAACCGGTGGCCGCGACAGCGCCACGTCTCAGCCTTTGATCGACGACGACGCCAACCGGGATACATTTCTGCGGCTCTTAGTAGCCCAGATTCGCCACCAAGATCCTTTAAGTCCGGTGGACCCCACCGAGTTTATCAGTCAACTGGCCGAGTTCAGCGCGCTGGAGCAGATGCTGCAGATGCGCCGCACCTTGGACGCCATCCACCAAGTCTTGCTGACAACAGAGGAATCCGCCGAGCCAGCCGCCGGCTAACCAATGTCTTCATCTAGTTCCGATTAGAAAAGGAGTTATCGATGCCAAGCGCTTTTTTTACCGCACTCTCCGGCCTTCGCTCCCATGCGAGGGCGGTAGAAGTCATAGCCAACAATTTGGCGAATCTCAACACCTTCGCCTTCAAAGCCAGCCGGTCTGAATTTCGAGACCTTTTCTACCAGCAGATCGGCCAGAGCAGGTCGGGCGTAGCGTCCCAAGTCGGCTTGGGTGTCGCACCCATCACGGTCTCCCGCCGCTTCGAGCAGGGAACGGTGCAGAATACGGGCGGCTTGCTGGACGCGGCCATTCAGGGCGAAGGGTTCTTTATGGTCAGCGACCAAGGACTGATCCAGTACACGCGCGCGGGCAATTTTCAGCTTGACTCGCGCCAGCAGATGGTCACCATCAACGGCGAGCTCGTGCAAGGGTGGGTGCGCAATCCGACGACGGGTCAGGTGAACACCAACCTGCCGATCGGAGACATTACGTTGGGCGGCAACGATACGCTTGAGCCGCAGGCGACACAGAACATCAGCATCACCGCCAACCTGTCGAAGAGTCTCATCACCCCGTTTACGGCTCCCATTCAGGTTTTCGATTCCTTGGGCAGCCCCCACATTCTGACACTGACATTCACGCCCGTCGTTCCGCCGCGAATCGGCTTTGCGGGATCGTTTGACGTCACGGTAACGATTCCGGCAGACGACGTTCTCGACGGGACGGGGAATACTCCGGCCACCGACCCGAACATTCTCAGCGACGGTGGGGCGCCTCCGACCGTGGCGTCGGTGCCCATCGATTTTAACAATACCGGCGTGTTAAACAACCCCAACGGCGCGGGGAATCCTTATAACCTGACGATTGACATGGCGGCCGCCCCGGGCTATACGGTCGCCAACGGCGCTCAACAGTTGCAGATTACATGGAACCTGCTCGACTCGGCGTTGCAGCCGAGTCTCACCAACTTCGCCACTGATTCGTCCGTCACCGATTTGTTCCAGGACGGCTCGCCTCCGGCGCAGTTGACTTCGATATCGGTGGCCGACAGCGGCCGTATCAACGGACTCTATAGCGACGGACGAGCGCTCACGCTGGCGCAGCTGGCCCTGGCGCGTTTTACGAATCCCCAGACGCTGCTTTCGGTCGGCAATAACAATTTCGTGCCGACCTCGGCGTCGGGGCAGCCCGTGACCGGCCCGGCGAACACGGGTGGCCTTGGCTCTGTGCTCGGCCTGTCTCTGGAGTTCTCGAACGTGGACATCGCTCAGGAGTTTACCGCCCTGCTGACCTTCCAGCGAGGTTTTCAAGCGAATTCGCGCGTGATTACCACCGCCGACGAACTTAACCAAGAGGCGTTGAATTTGAAACGGTAGTGAAATTTGGAGATGGCGCCCGAAAAGCCGCTGAATGAGACGGACTCCTTGCAACCAAAGCAAGTTGGCGCGGCCCAGCAAGACAGTGGGGACGAGTTGGAACGTTTCCATGATGTGCCGATTCAGGTCAACGTTCAACTCGACCGAAAGCGAGTTGCCGTTGCCGAGGTGCTGGACCTGCATGTGGATTCGATCATCGAGATGAACCGCTCTGCCGGCGAAAACGTGGATTTAATGCTCGACGGCCTGGTGATCGGCAACGGGGAGATCGTCGTGATCGAAGACACGGTGGGACTTCGGGTCACCGATCTTTGGGATCCCAGCGACCCGGGAGCAAACGGTTGAGACTGCCATGCTGAGCTCGTTCGCCGCGTTGCTGCTCGTCATTGGCTTACTCGCCGGTTTGTTGTTCGTCCTGCGGCGATCGGGCAGGGCCCCATCCGCCGGAGTGCACCTGAGTGTGATCGAAACGCTGCCGCTGGGGCAGGGCCACAGCATGTCGCTGGTCCGGGCCGGGGAAAAGATTTTCTTGGTCGGCGTGACCAACCAGGGGATCTCGCTGGTCAGCGAAATGGGTGATAACGAGCTAGGCCATGCGGAAAGTTGGAAACAGTCGGCGCCGTCCCCGTTTTCGTTCAAACTGTGGCTTACGAAGCTTCGGGCGGCGGGGGAGTTAAACCAGGGGCGGTGAAAATCCTAGCAGCCGGTGGGGAACAACAGTTGCCTTTCGATTCAGTTGTGTCCGAGAAAGCTCACCGCGGTGTCCGCGGGGCCGCTCTGCGCAGCCTGCTGCTGCTTTTGATGATGGCGGCCAACGTGTGGGCCCAGGCCGCGCCGGCTCCGGCCGCGCCCCCCGATCCCCCGCGAGCGCCCGCCCTATTCAGCTCCGAGGACGGCAAGCTGGGTATTCCCATGCAGATCGTCCTGCTGTTGACGCTGCTGACTCTGTTGCCGGCTGTGATCGCCTCACTCACGCCTTGTCTGCGCTTGGTCGTCGTGCTGCACTTTCTGCGTCAAGCCGTCGGAACCCAGACCGCCCCCAGTAATCAGACCCTGCTGGGGCTGGCGCTGTTTCTGACCGTCGTTTTGATGCAGCCGGTAGCGGATCAAGTGCATGCCGAGGCCATTGTTCCGCTCCAGAAGGATGAGATCGGCCAAATGGAAGCTCTCGAGCGCGCCGCAGGCCCGGTCAAGCAGTTCCTGGCTCGCTTTGTCCGTGAGAAGGATGTGGCTCTCTTTCTCGAGATCACCAACAAACCCCGGCCCCGCGACCTCGACGACCTGGATCTGACAGTATTGATGCCGGCCTACGTACTCTCGGAACTCAAAATCTCCTTTCAGATCGGCGCGGTCTTGTTCTTGCCCTTTCTGGTGATTGACTTGCTGGTCGCCTCGATTACGCTTTCGTTGGGGATGATCCAATTGCCGCCGGTCATGATCTCGGTGCCGTTCAAGCTGCTCTTATTTGTCTTAGTGGATGGCTGGAACTTGGTCGTCGGCTCGTTGGTCAAGGGGTTCTACTGAGGTGGCGCCGGACCTATGACTCCTGATGCCGCGGTCGAAGTGGTCCGCCACGCATTCTGGATTGCGCTGGTCGTCGGCGGCCCCATCCTGATGATCGGATTCCTCGGGGGTGTTCTAGTCAGTTTGGTGCAAATCCTCACCTCGATGCAGGATCCGGCTTTCAACACGGTGCCCCGCCTGTTCGTGTTTCTCGCCGCGATCATGTTGCTGCTTCCCTGGATGGCCGACCGCATGATGGGCTATGCGCAGAATCTGCTGGGCGGGCTGCACCAATTTGTTCGCTGACGAGAGTGCCCTGTTGTGTCTGGATGAAAAACGACCGGAAACGCTCGTTGGGACAAGACACTGCTGTCTATCCGAGCGAGTTTCGAGCTTGCCGATCTCGCACTCGTGTCCGCCCACGGCCCCATGAATCACGCCGCTACAAATGATGGGCGCCGAATTCGAGAAGTGGGGACCCAACTCACTGCCGCCGAACGTCCGGATGAGTCGCGACGCGGCCCGCTGAGACCGCCTGTCAACAGACGGCTGATCGCTTCAATTCGATCGACGGCGCGGCGGGATCAAGACCGCGTTGGGCCGGCCCTAGCAGCCTGTGGCAAAAGTCGTGCGGGAGCGAAAAATGGGGACTGCCACCAATTCGCTCCCCGTCATGGCCCTCGAAACAAAGGACTCAGCCTGAAGCGAATTGGCTGGCTGTACCCGATTTTGCTTTACCACGGACTGCTAGGTACCCGACATTGCCGCTGAATCCCGTACTTGAGTTTTCGACGGCTTGGGTGATCAATGCCGTACTCGTGCTCGCACGGGTCTCGGGCATCATAGCCCTCGTAGGAATCCCCGGCCTGAGACAGTTCCCGGCCCAAGCTAAGATCATTCTCGCGCTCGCGCTCACCGTGTTGTTCACGCCGTTTGCCTGGGGGAGAGCGGACGCGGCATTGCTCGCCACGTCGGGCGCTGTCTGGACTCTGGCGGGGTGGGTGGCCGCGGAAGCCGTTTTCGGCCTGGCCGTGGGAGCCGCGGTGGCGCTGCTTCTCGAAGCCTTCGGCCTGGCGGCCCAGGTGCTGGGGTTTCAAGCCGGGTACTCCTACGTCAACATGGTCGATCCCACGACGCAGGTTGACGCCTCCATTCTCAACGTGCTGTTAACGTTGCTGGGGAGCTTGCTGTTTTTCGCTTTCGACCTGCACTTGTTTGTCATCGGCGCCTTGGTCGAGAGCTTCCACCGCCGGCCGCTGGGAAGTTTTTCTACAAGCCCTCTCGATGGCATGATGATGGTCCGCCTCGGCGGCTCGGTGTTTCAGACGGCGGTCCGCCTGGCGCTGCCCGTCATGGCCGTACTGCTGCTGATTGACCTTACACTGGGCCTGCTGAACCAGATCAACAGCCGCCTGCAACTGTTGACGCTGGCCTTCCCCGCCAAGATCGTCGCCGCTCTGGCGCTGCTCTACCCCGTGACGGTAGTCGCGCCGCGTCTCTTCCACGACCTGGCTGTCGAGGTCCGCCAGGTCATCTCCCTGCTCCTCGAGCGGTAAACGGACATGCCCGAAGAGCAGGCGCAAAAAACCGAACAGCCGACTCCTCGACGCAAGCAGCAGGCTCGGGAAGAGGGGCAGGTCGCTTCCAGCCGAGAGTTCACCAGCGCCGTGCAATTTGGGGCTGCGGTCGGCCTTCTGATCGTTTTCGGAGACCAGATCGGGGCCGGCTTGCGTCAAAGTATGCGCGGCCTGTTCCAGGAAGCGTTTCGAGAATCGATCAGCGTCGAACGGCTGCGCTTGATGGTCATGGCGCTCGGGTTGGAGCCGCTTTCGTTCATTGGCGTTCTCGGCGCTGTCCTGCTGGCCCTGGCCGTCTTGATGCAGCTGGCGCAGACAGGATTTGCGATCAGCCCCAAGCGTCTGCAACCGGACGTCTCGCGCCTGAATCCCGGACCCAAACTCCGTCAACTCCCTGGCGACAACATCAGTCAAACCCTCAAGGGGCTTGTGCTGTTGCCCTTGATCGCGGCCACGTTTTGGCTGCTGATTGACGCCGAGCTCGAGGGGTTTTTGCAACTGCCCAAGGTCTCTTTGCATAGCGGCGTCTCGGCCGTGGTCGACGCTTTGAGCGAGTTGCTGGCCAAGGCGGCCGTACTGTTGTTGTTGGTGGGCACGTTTGACTTCTACCGCCAGCGGCGCAAGCTGTTCAAGAAGTTGAAGATGACCAAGTACGAGGTCAAGCAAGAGCAGAAAGACCTGGAAGGGCATCCTCTGATCAAGGCCAAGCTGCGACGGCTGCAGCGGGAGATGTTGCGGCGGCGCATGATGAGCAGCGTGCCGGATGCGACCGTCGTCGTCACTAACCCGACGCACTACGCCGTGGCCCTCGAGTATCGGCCGGAGACGATGGCCGCTCCCGTAGTAGTCGCCAAGGGGCTCGACTACTTGGCCTTACGGATTCGGGCTGTCGCCGAGGAACACGGCGTCCCGATCGTCGAGAACCCGCCCTTGGCGCGAGCACTCTACCAAAGCAGCGAGGTCGGCGGAGAGATTTCCGCGCAGCTTTACGCGGCGGTGGCTGAAATTCTGGCCTACATCTTCCGATTAACTAGAGGGGCCGCGTAGGACGCCGGGGGAAGGTGTGCACTGTCCCGATCACTCGGCGGACACGGCGGCCGGCTAATCGGACCCGGCGTGAGCGATTCGCGGGGGGAGGAAAGGCATAGCAGGCGCGGCTAAACCGCGCGGTTAGGACGTGATGAACAGCTCGACACAGCTATCGATTACCGAGGGAACAGCGGCCAGGCTCAACGTTGCCATACCGGTGGCGATCATGTCAGTCGTGTTGATGATGGTATTGCCGATACCTTCCTACCTTCTCGATCTGCTGATTTCGGTGAAAGGGGGTATCCACTTGCTTGGACCAGCCACAAGATGTAGTATTCGGGGATGGCCGAGGAGTCCGGACCGCATCCTATTGGCGGCGTTGACTATCCCAGAACCCTGCCGGAGTTCGACGATTGGTTCTGCTCGGAAGCGGCGTGTCTGGTGTATCTGCGGCGGGTTCGGTGGCGGCAGAGCTTCCGATGCCCGCAATGTGTCGGCAGCGAGGCCTGGCTGACGAACACGGGCCACCTGAAGTGTAGAAAGTGTCGGCGCCGAACCTCTCTGACGGCGGGGACGATTTTTGAACGGACGCAAAAGCCCCTGCGAGTGTGGTTTCAGGCCATGTGGTACCTGACCAGCCAGAAATCCGGAGGGAGTGCGTTGGGGCTTCAACAGGTGCTCGGCCTGGGCAGCTACCAGACAGCTTGGAGTTGGCTCCACAAGCTGCGGCGTGCCATGGTCCGGCCCGGCCGGGATCGGCTTAACGGCTGTGTGGAGGTGGATGAAACCTACGTCGGTGGAGAGGAAGAAGGCGTCCGCGGCCGACAAGCCGAAGATAAGGCGATCGTTGTCGTCGCGGCCGAGCAGGACGGGCGAGGAATCGGCCGCATCCGGTTGCGACGGGTGCCCGACGCCTCGAGCCAGAGTCTGCACCCATGCATTGAAGAATCGGTCCGCCCTGGGGCGGTGGTTCACACGGATGGATGGAAAGGCTACAACAACATCGCCAAGAAGGGCTACACTCACCAGGTCACCATTCTCAGCCCAAGCGACGACCCGGCGCACAAACTGATGCCCCGTGTGCATCGCGTGGCTTCGCTTCTAAAGCGGTGGCTGCTGGGGACACATCAAGGAGCGGTGAGCGAGAAGCATTTGGACTACTACCTCGATGAATTCACATTCCGCTTCAATCGCCGGCGTTCACGGGCGCGTGGACTGCTGTTCTACCGCCTGCTTCAGAACGCCGTACAAGTCGATCCCGTGCCGTACCGTCAGCTCGTGGGAGGGAGTGCGAGGTCCGACCACAACATGTAGCGTATGGTCCAAGCAAGTGGATACCCCCTTCGGTGAATATTACGCTTTCTGTCATCACACTAGTCGCCTCCATGTATATCACCCGGCCCGTGGAGTTTAGCGTCTATCCGTCGCTACTGCTGATGCTGACCCTGTTGCGGCTCTCTTTGAACGTCTCATCCACCCGGCTGATTCTGTTCTATGGACATCAGGGGACCCAGGCGGCCGGCGAGGTCATCGAAGCTTTTGGCAACTTCGTGGTCGGCGGCAACTACGTCATCGGCATCGTGATTTTCATCTTGTTGATTGCCATCCAATACATTGTGATTAATCACGGCGCCGTTCGCATCTCGGAAGTAACCGCTCGGTTCACTCTCGACGCTTTGCCTGGCAAGCAGATGAGTATCGATTCGGATTTGAATGCCGGGTTGATTGACGAAACCGAGGCCCGCGAAAGGCGGCGGGAAGTCACGCACGAAGCCGAGTTTTACGGCGCCATGGACGGTGCTGTCCGCTTTACGCAACGAGATGCGATTGCCAGCATCATCATCACCGCCGTGAACATCGTCGCCGGCTTTCTCACGGGGGCGCTGCAGCACGATATGACCCTGGCCGGGGCAATTCAAACCTACACGATTCTGACCGTGGGCGACGGGTTGGTGACCGTGGTCCCGGCACTGCTGATTTCCGTGTCCGGCGGCCTCATCACGACCCGCGCCGCCGGGGAAGCGCGGTTGGGCGCCGAATTCGCCAAGCAGCTGTTTTTGAAACCCGAGCCGCTCTTGATTGCTTCCGGCGTATTGGTAGCCATGGCAGTGGTGCCTGGTCTGCCGACTTTACCGTTCTTGTTGATGGGGGTCGGCGTCGGCGGTCTCGGTTGGAACCTGCGCCAGCGAGACGCCCAGCCGGACAAGCCTTCGACGACGGCGCCGGCTTTGAGCGAGCACGAACAGGTCGAAACTCTGCTGCACGTCGAGCCCTTGGCGATCGAGGTCGGCCTGGGACTGGTCAAGCTGGTGGACGCGGCGCAAGGAGGAACCCTGCTGAAGCGGATTGCCGGCGTTCGACGGCAGTTGGCCACGGAGCTGGGCTTCGTTCTGCCGCCGGTGCGCGTCACCGACAACCTGTCGCTTAAAGCACGAGAATATGTCGTCCTGCTCAAGGGGGCTCGGATCGCGCGCTTCGAACTGCAGGCGGACGCCGAGTTGGCGATCAATCCAGGCCAGGCTCAAGGGAAGCTCGACGGCGCCCCGGCCCACGAGCCGGCGTTTGGTCTGCCGGCCGTCTGGATAGCGCCCGACCAAGTCGACAAAGCCCGCGTCATGGGCTACACGGTCGTCGATCCCGCCAATGTCGTCGCCACTCACCTCACCGAACTGATCCGCGCCCATGCTCACGAGTTGCTCACTCGCCAGGAAACGAGTCGCTTCCTCGATAGGATCCGCGTCGAGAACCCCAAGCTCATCGAAGATTTGGTCCCCAAGCTGTTGTCTTTGTCGGTTGTCCAGCGGGTGTTGCAGAACCTATTGCGAGAACGCGTCTCAACTCGTGACGGCGTCACCATTCTGGAAGCCATCGCCGATGCCGCCACGGCGACCAAAAACTCCACCCTGCTGACCGAATTCGTGCGCCAGGCGATCGCCCGTGCACTGGTCAAGCCCTACCTCAATGACGAGGGCGAGCTGGCGGCATTTTTCGCGGACCCGCAGATTGATCAAACCTTGCAGGGCGCCATTGAGCATACGGAAGTTTCTTCGAGGGTGGCCCTGGCGCCCAATGCCATCACCGAGACTCTGAGCAAGGTCCGCAACACAGTCGGAACGTTGCAAGGCCCGGCGGTCCTTGTTTGCTCGGCGCCGGTACGATTCGCGCTGCGGCAGATCGTCGAAACCGAGATGCCGCTGTTGGCCGTACTCTCGCATGCTGAAATCCCGGGGTCAACGAAGGTCAGGTCGCTGGGCACGGTGTCGTGAATCGCGCAGTCTCGACGATGGATGAACTTGTCGCAAAGACCGAGGACGAACCGTTAAGAAACAGTACCGGCGGGAACGATACGCTCCCCCGACCGGCGTCATCGCGTGAGGAGGCGGAATGCGACTGAAGACCTACCAGACCGAAACCGTCGAGGCAGCGGTGCGGCTCGCCGGTATCGAGCTGGGCAGCAACGCTGTCTTTCTGGGCTCGCGAAAAAACGACGTAGGGGATGACCGGACAGCGTGCTATGAGGTCACATTTGCCGTTCCCGATCGGGATGACGGTATGTCCGAAGAGGTCCGGCAACCCCAAGTCGAGCCGGCAGACCCGAGCGGCAAGCCGCGATCGTTTCACTCACCGATCGTCGAAGCGCGGCCCGACCCAAAGATGGCAAGCGATACGCCGGTCGCGCGCGGCAACCCGGCCACGGACGCGGGACTCGCCGTGCGGAGGGGACAAACCTCCCCCGCCCAGTCCAAATCCGATCGAGTCCACTGGAAGAAGTTCGTCCCCCAACGGCTTCGCTTCAACCTCCCCGACGGTGCTTGGCAGCCGGAAGCCGCATCGCAAGCCGATTCGACTCGCGACATCCAGGGCGGCCGCCCCGACAAGAAAACCGGCGTCGAGGCGAACCCTCAAGCCCGCCGCGCGGGATCCAATGGCTACGCGGCCCCGAGCAACCGGGCCGGCCTGCGTTCGGCCTCCGGACGGGACCCGAACGATGCCCGCCCAGCGAGCGCTCAACCGACTGGTGATTCGCAGCGCTGGGGACGAAACACTCCCGTCAAGCCCGCGGTGTCGCCGCCCCTGACGCAGCACGGTCCTCGTTTCGCGGCGCCTGCCGCCGCAGCCGCGGCGGCCACTCAAACCGCACCCGTCGATACTCCGGCTACGCCAGGCTCTCGCCCGCCCGGGGCCGGCTCAACTCCAGCCCGTTCGGCTGTGGCCGGCCACCAGCCCGCCTCGCGAGAAATGATAGAGGGTCTGTCGGCGCGGCTCGAGGATCTGCGCCGGCTTGTCCTCGCCCGCCTAGATAGCGTGCCCGCATTTCTGCCCTCCGGTGAAGTGCTTGCTCACCAGGAATTGGTCGACGTCTACAAGCACCTGATGCGTAAAGAAGTGGACCCGGCCATCGCGGAGCAGTGGGTCGCGGGGCTTCGATCCGCGGTTGAGGAAGGCGCCGGCCCGGAACGCCTGGACGAGCTGTTGGCACGGCAGCTCGCCACGCTTTGCCGAACGTCGAGTGATCTCGGCCGTCGGGGATCCCAGCCGAAGATTGTCGCTCTCGTCGGACCGAGCGGGTCTGGAAAGACGACAACGCTGGCCAAGCTGGCGATTCGCTACGGCTGGGCGCGACAGTGTCCCGTCCACTTGCTTTCTGTCGACCAACGGCGGGTGGGCGAAGCCGAGCCGCTTGAAAGCTATGCCCGGCTGCTTGCCGCGCCGTTTGACGTCCTTGATGAGATCGAGGCCTTGCCGGGCTGTCTTGAAAGTCTGTGTCGCGGCCAAGAGAGCGAGCACCCTGAATTGATCTTCATCGACACGCCGGGATACGCCCCCGTCGAATGGCCGCGGGCGCGCCGGCTGGCCGAGTGCTTAGCGGCGCAGCCGGCCATCGACACGCACCTCGTCGTCAGCCTCAACACGCGCGGCCAAGACCTCGAACGCATGGTCGACCAATATCAGGTCTTCAAGCCCGCCAAATTGCTGGTGACAAAACTGGATGAAACCAACGCCTGCGGCCCGATTGTCAACCAGGCCGTAAGAACGAAGCTGCCCCTGTCCTTCTTTGGCACCGGGCAGCGGGTGCCCGAGGACCTCGTTCCGGCGACCGACCCCTATCTGTTGAACTTCATGCTGAAGGGACAACATTGACGCAACGAACGACCACCTATACCGGCGCTTCGGCTTCCCCCGAGGCGCGTGAACCAGACCGCGATCGGGAGCAGCTTATCTTGACGCATTTGTCGCAAGTCAAGCTGATCGCCTCTCGAATCCACGATAAGCTGCCCGAGAGCGTCTGCTTGGACGATCTGGTCAGCGTCGGCGTGTTGGGGCTGATCGAGGCAGTCGATAAGTTCAACCCCTCGCTCAACGTCAAGCTGAAAACCTATGCCGAGCACAAGATCCGAGGCGCCATTCTCGACAGCCTGCGCAGCCTGGACTGGGCGCCGCGGAACAAACGACGCAAAGCCAAGCTGATTGAAGCAGCCATCCGAGCCGGGGAGAAGAAGCTTCATCGAACACCGGTCGAAGAAGAGGTTGCCGGCGAGCTCAACATTTCCCTAGAAGACTACCGCCGCTGGTTGGTCGAGGTCCGCGGCATCAATCTGGCCCCCATCGAACAGGCTGGTGGACCCGACGGAGAGGGGACCGATCTGCTGCGCTTCGTCTCCGACAGTTTCGAAGAGTGGCCCTCCCAGTTGTTCGAGCGCGCCGAGCTCGAACGCCTCGTGGCCCAGGCGATCGAACGCCTGCCCGACGTCGAACGGACGATCGTTACGCTCTATTACCACCGGGAGCTGACACTGCGGCAAATCGCAGGTATTGTCCACTTGCACGAGACCAGAGTGTCGCAACTCAAGTCCCAGGCTATTCTCCGCATGCGGTCTACTTTGCGGGCTAAGTGGCCGACCTGAGCGCGAGCGACCAACCAACCAATGAAGGGCTCGCAGCCACAAAAGCCAAGCCCACAAGAGCCAAGCCATGGACCCTAAGCTTTCCCAGGAAGAAATAGATCGGCTGTTTCGCGAATACGGCAGTGCCTCTGATGCAGCCGGCTTGGCCGCAAAAACAGCGGTCGCCTATGACTTCCGGCGGCCGGACCGCATTCCCAAGGAGCAGCTGCGGGCCATCCACCTGATGCACGACTTCCTGGCGCGCAATCTGGCGTCTTCGCTGGGCGCGTACCTGAGAGCCTATATCACCGTCAGTCTGGTATCGGTGGAACAGATCTCCTTTGGAGAGTTCCTGCAATATCTGCCCACGCCCACCGCCATTTCGAGCATCGGTATGAGACCGCTGGACGGAAACTCCGTGATCGAACTTAATCCCTCGCTCGTTTTTCCCATGCTTGATGTGCTGCTGGGAGGCAGGGGAACTTCCAGCGGTCAGGAGGTCCGCGAGCTCACCGAGATCGAGCGCAGCATCATCGAGGGCGTGTTGCGGATCGTCTTGCACGACCTTCGGGAGACCTGGGCGCCGGTCGCCGAGATCAACTTTACCATTGAAGCTACCGAGACCCAGCCGCAGCTGATGCAGATCCTCTCAGCGAACGAAGCTGTCGTCGCCATCGGGTTTGAGATCACCATGGGAGACATCCGGGGCATGATGAACTTCGGCGTCCCCTCGATCTTGGTCAAGATGATGGGACAGAAGTTCGAGCAGCAGTGGTCGATCCGCAGACGGAGCGGGTCGCAGGCCGAACAAAGCCGGATGCGCGCTGTCGTCAAACAGATCCCTGTCTCCGTGGAAGCTTTGATGGAGGGGGCGAAGATGCGTCTGACCGATCTTTTGGAACTGCGAGTGGGAGACCTGATATCGCTCGACCTGCCGGTGCAGAAACCGGCGCGCATCAAGGTCAACGGCCGGGGGAAATTCAACGGCGAGATCGTTGCCGTCGGCAACACGCGCGGCATTCAGATTCTGAACACTTCGAAATAGGCTAAGACGAACTCGGTGGCTGAAGCGGATACCAATCAGTGGAAAAACGAAAGGCTCGCCCATTGGGCGACCGCCCTCTGGGAGAGTAGCTTTCGGGCCGCGGTTTCGGGGCTCGATCTGAGCGGCCGTGCGTCGGAACTGACACTACAGCCGCGCGCGCCGGACCTCGAGGCGTGGCAACAATGGGCGGACCCGCTTTGGTTCGATCTGCCGAACGACATGGCCGAAGGGGCGCTGCTGAGTGTCGGCTGCACCCGCGAAGCCGTCCACAGCCTGATCGCGCTGATCACCGGCGAGGAGGATCTCGAACCCGACAGTGCACGCGGCACCTACGTCGAAATCCTCAGTCAGGCGGCCGGCTTGTTTGGCCGCACCGCTTCGGAGCCGCTGGGCAAGGCGGCTCAATTCTCGGACGTCGTCGACTCCTCCTACCCCGCCGACGCGGAGCTGGGCCTGGAGTACGTCGCGGAGTGGGCCGGGTCGAAATACCTGTTTGCCCTTGTCCCCAATAGAACAGCCGTTCGCGCCATGATGTCCGCGGGCGCAGACCAGGAGACAGCCGCGCACGATTCCACCCTGGCTGCCGGCGCCCAGACTGCCAACGGAGAATCGGCGGCCTCGACGGGCAAGATCTCGCTGAGTTCCGGGGCGCAGCACAACCTGTCTATGCTGCTGCAGGTGGAATTGGACCTCAGCGTGAGCTTCGGAACCACCTCCTTGAACCTCCAGGAGGTTCTCAAGTTGGCCTCCGGCTCGATCGTCGAGCTGAATCGGTCCGTGGCCGAGCCGGTTGATGTCTTGGTGAACAATTGCGTCATCGCCCGCGGCGAAGTCGTCGTGGTCGACGGTAACTACGGAATTCGTGTCACCGAGATCGTCAGTCGTCAAGACCGCGTGCGGACCATTTTCTAGCTCGGGGCCGGCCCAAAGATCCTCTACAGGAAAAGCAGATGATGGTACCGTCAACGATCTTCGAACTGTGGCTGCTGGCTTCTCCACTGCTGGCCCTACTGGTCACGGCGCTGGCCCTCCACCTTGGGGCGGGGCAGCTTTGTCGGAGGATCGCGGTGCAGAAGGCTGCCGCGGAAACCCGCATTCGCGGCGTGGAAGAGCGCATAGAAATAGTCGAGGGCGAGTTGCGCTCTCTCCGAAGCATGGGCCGAACGCTGCTCGTCCGCCGAGAGAAGCCAAACTCGGGTTCGAAAAACCGATCCGAAAGCGCCGGACTGAGCGGCGATAGCCGGGCGCCTTCCACGAGTACCGGCCGAACCCGGTTGTCGCGCGCCGAACTCGATCTGCTGGTCAAACTCAATCAGATGAAACGGTCCCCCGAGGCCGGAGTTCAGCCTAGCTCTAGATCGGGAACCTGAGTCGACCACTTCGGTCTAACTCTCGGCTAACTCGTGCCTCTCACGAGCGGGCGATCATGGGGCTGGTTTTGCCTCTTTTACTCCTTTTGTTGGGCCCGAGATGGCACGATAAGTTATTGAATTAATTAGTCTTACGTACTGATTGGGTTTGTTTGGTAATTTTCTTCAGTCGACCGCTTCCGCGGGCGGAGAAGGCCGAGGAAAGGGCCCGCGCCCTGACGGGCACGGCTCTGTTCGGGTCCTGCCGCTGGCCCGTTCTGTCGGGTGGTTAGCCGCGAAGGTAGTTGTCCCAACGGCTCGGCGTCGTATTTCCTGCGCAAAGATTCTGCGTTGGAACCCGAAAACAGAGCCGCGGGCGCGAGCCTGCGGTCAAGGTTGCGAATGACCTCGGCTGCCGGACAAGAAATGTTGGGCGTCACGAGGCCTTGACCGCACCCTTGCGGGCGCGGCTCCGTCAAGTACGCCCAAGGACGTTTGACCCTCAGCTTGCCGAACATAGCCGCACAGAGCCGCGGGCCCGCGCCTGACGGGCACGGCTCTGTCGGGTTCTCGCCGCTGGCCCGTTCTGTCGGGTGGTTAGCCGCGAAGGTAGTTGTCCCAACGGCTCGGCGTCGCATTTCCTGCGCAAAGATTCTGCGTTGGAACCCGAAAACAGAGCCGCGGGCGCGAGCCTGCGGTCAAGGTTGCGAATGACCTCGGCTGCCGGACAAGAAATGTTGGGCGTCACGAGGCCTTGACCGCACCCTTGCGGGCGCGGCTCCGTCAAGTACGCCCAAGGACGTTTGACCCTCAGCTTGCCGAACATAGCCGCACAGAGCCGCGGGCCCGCGCCCTGACGGGCACGGCTCTGTCGGGTTCTCGCCGCTGGCCCGTTCTGTCGGGTGGTTAGCCGCGAAGGTAGTTGTCCCAACGGCTCGGCGTCGTATTTCCTGCGCAAAGATTCTGCGTTGGAACCCGAAAACAGAGCCGCGGGCGCGAGCCTGCGGTCAAGGTTGCGAATGACCTCGGCTGCCGGACAAGGAATGTTGGGCGTCACGAGGCCTTGACCGCACCCTTGCGGGCGCGGCTCCGTCGGGTTCTCGCCGCTGGCTCGTTCTGTCGGGTGGTTAGCCGCGAAGGTAGTTGTCCCAACGGCTCGGCGTCGTATTTCCTGCGCAAAGATTCTGCGTTGGAACCCGAAAACAGAGCCGCAGGCGCGAGCCTGCGGTCAAGGTTGCGAATGACCTCGGCTGCCGGACAAGGAATGTTGGGCGTCACGAGGCCTTGACCGCACCCTTGCGGGCGCGGCTCCGTCAAGTACGCCCAAGGACGTTAGACCTCAGCTTGCCGAACATAGCCGCACAGAGCCGCGGGCCCGCGCCCTGACGGGCACGGCTCTGTTCGGGTTCTCGCCGCTGGCCCGTTCTGTCGGGTGGTTAGCCGCGAAGGTAGTTGTCGCAACGGCTCGGCGTCGTATTTCCTGCGCAAAGATTCTGCGTTGGAACCCGAAAACAGAGCCGCAGGCGCGAGCCTGCGGTCAAGGTTGCGAATGACCTCGGCTGCCGGACAAGGAATGTTGGGCGTCACGAGGCCTTGACCGCACCCTTGCGGGCGCGGCTCCGTCAAGTACGCCCAAGGACGTTTGACCCTCAGCTTGCCGAACATAGCCGCACAGAGCCGCGGGCCCGCGGCCTGACGGGCACGGCTCTGTCGGGTTCCTGCCGCAGGCCCGCGCCTACGCACAGAGACCTTGTAAGTCATTGAAATAATTTGTCTTATATGGCAATTGGCTTTGTTTGGTAATTTTCTTGCCTCAGTTGGTTCCGCGGGCAAAAAAGCTGCGGGAAGGTGTGAGAAAACGCCACGGGCGCCGAGCGTCGCAATGCTCGCTGACGGTAAGGAAGTTGCTGCTAACCGCCTGTGGCAAATTCCTGATTCCGTCATACGTTTTTGGGGCGCCTCCTGCGTTTATTCTATCGCGGGCGGCTGGGATTGCCCTGGACAGAAGCCCAAAGGTTATTGAAAACAAAAGATGTTGCCGCCCGTGACCGATGGATTGGTGTCGGGTCGACAGCGTACACGGCAGGAACCTGACAGCCCGCGGGGGCAGGAGCGCAAAGCGGTGGTGGGGATGATACTTGGCCTGTCACTAGCGTTCCAGGCTCAGTTTCTTGCTAGCGCACAGCCTCGCGATGAGCGAATCGGAGCCGCGAACGCAAGGGATAGTCCATGGACCTACGGCTCACCCGAGGGGATGAGAATGGGCGCGAGGTGGCGCGAAACCGGGGCAGGCTGAATAAGATTGCGAGGTCAGCCGATCAGGCGCCGGCGAGTTGGGCGGTGATTTCGTCGAGCTCGGGGTCGCGGCGGTGGTAGCCGGTTTCGGCGACGAGTTGGCGGGCTTTTTCGAGGTGCTCGCGGGCGGCGGCGGGGTCGGACTCGGCGAGGGCGAGGCGGGCGCTCTCGAGGTGGAAGTCGGTGAGGTGGAGGCGCATCCCACCGCGGCGGGCGATCTTCTCGACTTCGTGCAGGTCGCGGCGGGCTCGGTCGAAGTGGTCCTGCCGGCGGTGGAGCTCGGCGCGGGTGAGGAGGCCCCGAGTCACCCATATCTGCTCGCCAGAGGCGCGGAGGCCGTTGACGGCTTCGTCGAGTCGCTTGGCGGCCTCGGGGAGGTCGCCCAAGGCCAGGGCGGCCCGGCCCAGGGTCAGATGGTCCAGGCCGATGTCGAGGAGCGTATCACCCGGTACGCGCCACTCGAAGAACTTCTTTCCCCGGCGCTGGGCCTCGGCTGGCTGACCCTGGGCGAGCAACAGGTCGCAATACCGAAATCCCGGCAATGAATAGAGCAACGGATATTCGGGCTGATTCTCCTGCTGGAGGCGCTCGGCTTCGCGGAACAGCTTCTCGGCCGCCTCCAAACGGCCCGATTGATGCTCGGCGTCGGCCTGGGTGGTTCGCTTTGAGATCCGCTGCCCCCAGTCTTCGCTGCGGTCAGCGTATTCGACCGCCTGCCGGGCGTACTCCAAGGCCGCCGCCACCTCTCCCCGCGTCAACTGGAGCTCGCTCAGGTTCCCGGCGTTTGCCGCGGCGCTCAGCCAGTTCTTTTGGGAGATTAGCTCTTCGAGCGCAGCCTCCATCGGCTCAGCAGCCTGGCGCAGGCGGCCCAGCGCCCGCAGGCGAAAGCCCGCAGCGCCGAGCAGAAACGCCTGGTCGCCCTCCGACAAGCCCCCGGCCACCTTGCTCCAGGGCGTCTCGAAGAAGCTCGACACCGCCGCCAGGTCTGACCCGAACGCTCCCAGCCTGTTGATGCTGTAGGCCTCGTTCCCGCGCTGAATCCGTGCCCAGTACACCTCGTCCAAAGCTTGCTGATACCGCCCTGCCGCACAGCCATGTGCGACGGCCGCGTAGAGCGGCGCCAGGTCTTCCAGCGTCGACGGCTGATTCTCTTTCGGCACCCCCTTATAGTGCTCAAACAGCCGCTCGTGGCCCGCGCGCCAGGCCTCCGGACGCTCCGTCTCGAGCTGCTCGCCAAAGTGCTCGCGCACAAGCGGGTGGCTGTCCAGCCGCAGCGGGTCGTGATGACTTTCGCCGGCCAGCAGCTTGGCGCGGCGCAAGGTGGCCTGGGCGTCACCGAAGGCGCGCGCGCCGCCCCGAGTCAGGTGGTCGGTCAGACCCTTGATCCGCGGCCGGGCCAGCAGCGCCTCGATGACCGTTTCTTCGACCGGCCCGTCGAACAGGCCCAGAATGCGCAGCAAGTCGAGCTCCGGGCCCTCGCCGAAGAGGGTCTCGAAGGCCGCCATCACGCGGCGGGCGTGTTCTCCCTTCGCCTCGGGAATGTCAAGCTCGGGGATGTCCGAGACATTCCCCGCGCCAGGCCATTTTCGATAGGCCGCGAGCAGGTTCAGCGCCAGGGCGTGATGCCCGAAGTTTTTCACCAGGGCTTCTCGCTCGTCGTCGGTTCCCGGCACATCCGCCGCGCGAAGGAGCGCACGGCCTGCCAATGTCGAGACTTTCTCGAGGTCGACCTCCTGGACGGCATCGCGGAACTCGAAATCACGTTCCCGGAACTCGTGAACGTTCTCACGAGTTGAGATCACGCACAGCCCCGGGTTGCGCTCCGCCAGGCGCTCCACGAGCACCTTTAGCGCCGGATCCTTGATCGCGCCGTGGTCAAAATCGTGCCCGGACTGCAGCGGCTCCATGCCGTCGAGCAATAGCAACGTACGGTGGGCCTGGACCAAGTCGGCCAGTCGATCGCCCCGGTCCCAAGGCGATCCTTTCGCGGGGTCCTTGACGCCAAAGAACCCCAGCGCGTCATTGACGAACTGATCCGCCGATGAAGCCTTGTCCGTCCCTTGGCTGTAGAACGACCAAGCGTAGACCGCCTCGGCCCCGCGATAGTTGTCTTCGGCCATCTGCTCGGTCCAGACGCGGACCAACGTTGATTTTCCAACGCCGCCGTCTGCCTTGAGCGCGACGATGTTGGTGTTTGGGTCGTCCCACTACTCGTAGAGGTTCTTGATGCGGTCATTGCGGCCGAACATTGTCGAGCCGGTCTCCGGCAGTCGATGAACATCGACCTTCTTTGGAGGGTCGAACTCGCTTTGCTTGGGCGGATGCAGCGCTTCGCCCGATTTCACCGAGGCCAGGACGCGGCGTGCGCACTCTAGGAAAACCGCATCCGGATCGCCATTGGCTTGCAGATTCTGGATGCGCGCCAACTAGTCGAACGTTTCCCAAAGGCAATCCTCGACGATGATGGGCAGGATTTCGAGCTTGCCCTTGTACTCCTGAGTCAGTAGATAAGGAACTTCCTCTTCGAGTACGAAGCTCGAATCGAGGAAGTGCTTGGTGACCAGCAAAACGGCTTACCGCGTGTCGGCCAATGCCATGCGAATCTCATCGAACCAGTCGTCGCCCTGGCGAATGCGCTTGTCGTCCCAATACTGAATCTTCCCGGTGCGGTCGAGGGCTTTGAAATGAGGCCGCAGTTCTTCGAGCCACTTCGTGTCTTTGTGGCTATAACTGACGAATACTACGGGCTTTTCGGCGGGCACGGTCACGTTCGCCTGCAATTTTACCCAATCGTGAGGCTGGGCTGGTTTTTGTCCCGAGCGACAGCCAAAATCGGATGGCAGATAAGGGCCGCGGATCTGGCGGAAAAATCGGGTACAGCCAACCAATTCGCCTCAGGCTAAGTGCTCTGTTTCAAGGGCTATGATGGGGGGCGAATTGGTGGCAGTCCCCATTTTTCGCTGCTGCGCGGCTTTTTGCCACGGGCTGCCAGATCCACGTTACGAGCTTGGCCTGTCACTGGCGTTCCAGGCTCAGTTTCTTGCTCTTGCACACCCTTGCAAATGAGCGAATCGGAGCCGCAAAAGGCAAGTGAGTGCCGATGGACCTAACGGCCCACAGTGAAAGTCCAGTGACACAAAAAATGGGTACAGCCACCGATTTTCGCAGTCCATTTTTATTAGAAACAAAGCACTTCGACGAACGAAAATCGGATGGCAGTCCCCATTTTTTGCTGGAGCCCGTCGACAGCAGCGCACGCGGTCAGCCCGACAGCAAGAAGTATGAGAAGTCCTACCCATCCCGAGTCGCCCCCCTTCCCGGGACCCATGGATTGGGGCTAGGATGAAGCAAGTGAAGCCTCAAGCGCCCATCGCCGTCGTACTGCTGAGCGGCGGCATGGATAGCTGCGTTTGCGCCGCCATCGCCGCGCAAAGCCATCGTTTGGCCCTTCTTCACTCCTCCTACGGACAGTTGACGGAAGAGCGCGAACGCCAGGCGTTCGAGGAGATCGCCGACCACTTCCAGGCGCCTCACCGCCTACGGATTGAACAGCGCTATATGACGGCCATCGGGGGCTCGGCGCTGACGGATCGTTCGCTTGAGGTCCCGAAAGCCGATCTCGCGGCGGGCCGGCAAGGACATATCCCCCTCACCTACGTACCGTTTCGCAACGCCCACTTTTTGTCGGCGGCCGTCTCCTGGGCGGAAGTTCTGGGAGCCGAGAGGATCTTCGTCGGCGCGGTTGAACAGGACAGTTCCGGCTACCCCGACTGCCGGCCCGCTTACTACCAAGCCTTCAGCGAGGTGATCGAGCGCGGCACCCGACCGGAGACGAAAATCGAGCTTTCGACGCCGCTGATCGGTTGCTCGAAGGCCGAGATCGTGCGCCGCGGAGTCGCGCTCGGGGCCCCTCTTCATCTCACCTGGTCGTGCTATCGTGCGCAGGACGCGGCTTGTGGGATTTGCGATAGCTGCGTGCTCCGCCTGCGGGCGTTCGAGCAGGCGCGGGAGCAGGACTTGATCCCCTACGCGGCCCGCCTGTCGGAAGCATGATGGAATTTTCCGTACGTAGGCTACAATAATCGTGGCGGGGGCGTTGGCCCGCGGGGTGGACATGTTGTATCCTGCTAGAAGAATCCGTTCAAAGACTAAGGAGTTGAGAATGCTAACTCACACTCGCACGGCCGCTATGCTGGCGGCGGGAGTTCTATGGTTCAGCGGTCTTTCGCCGGCTCAAACCGGTGCGGTCATGGGTAAAGTTATAGGCCCGGACGGCAACCCATATAAGGGAGCCCTGATTAGAATCGAGCGCATAGAGATCCGCGGCAACTACAAGGTCAAGTCGAACAAGAAAGGGAAGTACTACCACGGGGGACTACCGACGGGCAGCTACAAGGTTAGCCTCGAAATCGACGGCCGGATCGTGGATACGGTGCAAAGCGCCCGGGTCGGCCAGGAGCCCACGGAGATCGACTTTGACCTCGCGACGATGGCTGAGCGTCAAAAGCAGATGCAGACCCAGGGCGGGCCAAACCAGCAGCAGCTGGAGCAAATGACCCCGGAGGAAAGAAGAAAATGGGAGCAGTTTAACCAGGAAAAAGAGGCGGTCCTCAGCAAGAACAAGAAGCTCAACGCAGCCTTCAACGCCGGCCGGCAGGCCGCCCGCGCCAAGGATTATCAGACGGCGGTCAATTCTTTCAATGAGGCAGCCGCGATCGACGCTGAACAGGACGCCGTCTGGGCCAATCTAGCCCTGGCGGAAGGAAATCTCGCCTTGACCAAGGCCGGCGACGAGCGTCAGAGGATTCTCGAGTCATGCTTCGCGCACTACCGCAAGGCCATTGAACTGGATCCGGAGAGCGCCAACTACCACAATAACCTCGGGCTGGCCCTAGCCAAAAACGGCATGTTGGAGGAAGGCGCCGTGGAATTGGAAAAGGCCGCGGCGCTCGACCCGCTCCAGGCCGGCATCTACTTCTTCAATCTAGGCGCGGTCATGATAAACACGGGCAGGATTCAAGACGCGGTGGCCGCCTTCAAGAAAGCCACGGAGATCCAGCCCGACTACGCTCCGGCGTACTATCAACTCGCTACGGCCCTGGTCGGATCGGCAAAGATGAACGAGGACGGCTCGGTGGAGGCCGTCGCCGGGACTGTCGAGGCCTTCCAGAAATACCTCGAATTGGACCCCAACGGCCCTAACGCAGCAGCTTCCGAGCAGATGATTCAGGGATTGACCGGCAAGGTGGAGACGCAGTACGAAGATCCGAACAAGGGAAAGAGAAAGAGGCGCAAGAAGAAGTCGTCGTAGCAGCACGGCTCCGGTGGCCATCCCGGTCTAAATTTTCCAGGGGCGTCGGCAATGCCGGCGCCCTTCTGTTTTAGATCCCATGTTGCGTAACCTTCTTATCCTAATCCTCATCACGGTGGGACTGGCCCTCGTGCGTTGGCTCGTCAAAGACGTCGTTCGGGCGGTGTCGCAAGCCTTGGGACTCTCCGGCAGCTCGCCCGCCGAGGCAAACAAGGAAAAATCAGCGCCGGGTTCGGGCACAGTCACAGGTCATATGGTTCGCGACCCGGAGTCGGGAACTTATATCGACGAGAAGCTGGCTATCCGCGAAGTTGTCGGCGGCGAGACACTCTATTTCGAATCAAGGGAAACCAGGGACGCCTACTTGAAAAAGGCGCGGTCGTAATGGCATAAAGGGCGCTAACTGACCCTGGATCGGCAGTTCGGAGAGGCAGTAGGAAAAGCCAGCCCTTACCTCTCGAGATCCCGTTCTACGATTTCCAACTGATCCACCAGTTGTTGGGCTTGCGCCCGTAATCGCCTGAGACGCTGGGCAAGGGCGCGAAGGCGTCCCGCGCCGGAGTCCGTGGTTGCCACCGCCGCGGTTCCCACGTCGCCCTCAGGTTCTCCGGTATCCGGCGCCGTGGACGCCAAGCCGGCCAAGAACTGCCCGCCGCTGAGGCGATCCAGGGCCTGCGCAAAGGTGTCTTCGTAGATCAAACGATTGCCCATGGCCAGGACGACTTTCTTGAGCTGGGGCATGCGGGCCGTCTCGGCCTGGATGTAGATCGACTCCACGTAGAGGAAGCTGTTTCCTACCGGCAAGGCGATGATATCGCCGCGGAGAACTCTGGACCCTTGCTGGTTCCACAGCGTTAGGTCCTTGGCGATCTCTTGGTCCTGGTTGATGCGCGCCTCGATCTGGTTCGGCCCGAAGACCAATTCCTGTTTCGAAAGTTGATAAAAGATCAGCTCCCCCAATTTGTCCCCGTCACAACGAGCGGCCATCCAGCCGATTAGGTTGTCTTTGTTACGCGGGGCAAACGGCAGCATGAGGATGAATTCGGGTTCGGTTTCGCCCGGCAGCGTGGCCACGATATAGGTAGGCTTCATCGGCGCCGCCGTTCCCGTGTCGCCGAACAAGCTTTTCGCCACGTCCCAGACGTCTTCCTTGTTGTAGAAGACCTCCGGGTCCCGCATGTGGAAGGTGCGGTAGATCTCGGCCTGGATCTCGAACATCAACGCCGGATAGCGAGCATGCTGCCGCAGCGAGGCGGGCATCTCCGACTCGCTCTTGAAAAGCTTGGGGAAGAGATTGCGATAGGCCTGAATGATGGGGTCTCCCGGTTGGAAGATGTAGATGTCGACCGTGCCATCGTAGGCGTCGACGGTGGCTTTGACCGCATTCCGGACGTAGTTGGTCCGCCCACCGAATGCGGGAAGATTCAGCTGGGTGGAATAGGGGTGCGCACTCGAGCTTGTATAGCCGTCGACGATCCACACCAGCCGGCCGTCATCGGTGATGACCAGATAGGGGTCCGGCTCCCAGTGGAGAAAGCCCGCCAGATGCCCCAGCCGTTGCCGCACATCGCGATAGAGCATCATGCGGCTTTCTTCGTTGGTCTGGCCGGTGAGCACAATATTGTAATCCGCCTGAGTGATTGACGCCGCCAATCGAAGCGGCAGGGAGTGAATCGGAAACCCTCCCTGCCCCGCGTAGCTCGAGGTGATGTTTTGGTCGCCCGACGGGTAATCGAACTCTTTTTGATTCGTCGTAACGAAGACGGGGTCATGGGTGAACTCCCCGTAGTAGATCTCCGGGCGGTCCAGTTTGATGTCCGCAATCTTGATCACGGGGGGGGCGTCTTGGATTAACAACACGGGAAGGCCGTCGTCAGTCGTACGGTTCACCTCCGACATCACCACGCCGTAGCCGTGCGTGTAGACGAAGTGCGGATTGATCCAACTGGCGCGGGCCTCAACAGGTAACTGGTTGACGTCGATCTCCCGTGGCGAAAGCAAGACCTGTTTGATCTTGCCGTCGATGATATAGCGATCGATGTCGACGTCGGCGAAACGGTAGTAGGGACGCAGCGCTTGTATCTGAGTGATGGTATCGGAAAAAGCCCGCCAATCCCAGAGGCGAATGTTATCCACCAAAGTCGCGTGGGCATTGACGTCCAGCACCTCGTCCCGGGAAGCCGTAAACGGCTGCTCTGTCGTCCGTTCCTGCAGGCCGAAGGCATGCGTGGTCGCGTCAATGTGCCGCTCGATGTAGGGCTTTTCGAGCGTGAGCTCATTGGGGCGTACATATAACGAGCGGACCCCGGCGGGGATCAGGACATTCGCCCCCAGTGACGCGGCCAGGATAATCAAGACCATCTTATAGCGAGCGCCAGCCACTAAAGGGATGGCCACCAGCACCCCCGCGATCGCCATCCAGCGCAGCGGCAACGTGAAGTTTTCATCGACGTAGTCAATACCGGTCATGAAGGAGTACTGATTCATGGCCAGGGAGTACCGCGACAGGAATAACCATACGGCCGAAGCCAGCAAGGCCAACGCTCCCAAGACACGGGCAAACCCGGCGCGGCTCGCGCCGGGCAACAGCAAAGGGTTCGGACCGGGGTCGAATTCCTCGACAGACCCCCCTGAGGCGCGGAACTGGCGTAGACGCTCGAACAGTTGCCAGCCGCGGCCTGCCGCCCAGAAGACGATAGTCGAAAACACAGCTACTACAAAGACGACTCGTAAGAGCAACGAATAAAAGGGGAGCTCGAATAGGTAGAACGGCAGCCCCAGGCCGAAGACCGGATCCGTCCAGGCATCGGGCGGAGAGTCAATTCCACGCGAGCCGACATAGGCCATCACGGTCCAATGATTGACCGACGTCCCTACGAAAACGATCGCCACCACCAAAAATACTACCGGGACCAGCTTCGAGTACCACGAGTAGCGATTCGCGGGCGCTCCGGCGAAGGCAATGCCGCGCCCGTGCGCCCAAAGCAGGGCCAGCCAGGCGATCAGGGACACAGCCGCGGCCGGCAACACCTTGTAAAGCAACATCCGGAGCCAGGTTTCGAATTGCCCCAGCGCGCTCCACCAGCTGTATTCGATCGTCAAGCTGGCGATGGCCCGGGAGCTGGCAAGAAGAGCCAGCGCCAGGGCGACGAGAATGATGTTACGGATCTGCGAGCGATTCATAAGTTTTGTCGATTCTCTAAGTTAGGTTAGATTCAAGGCGAGGAAGATGCCGGTACGGTCTCCAGCCCTCGGGCCGGAACTTGCGATGTCGTGGCTTGACGATGGTCCCAGACCAACTCGCCGGCCACGATGGTAGCGACCGGCCCGCCTCGGAAACTGTGCTGATCAAAAGGTGAATTCTTGCTTTTCGACTGCGTCTGATTCACGTCAAACGTCCACTCCCGGTCAAGACTGAGGACGGTGATGTCGCCGGGAGCGCGAGCGGCAAGCCTTCCGCGATCGAGTCCCACGACCCGCGCCGGTCCGGTGGTGAACAGCTCGACCATGCGCTTCAGGTCGATCCTGCCCGGGTGAACCAGATGTTCAAGAGCTAGCCCGACTGCCGTCTCCAAGCCCGTCACGCCAAACGGGCAGCGCTCGAACTCCTGCATCTTCATGTTGCCTGTGTGCGGTGCATGGTCGGTGGCAATGGCCTCGATCGTACCGTCAGCGAGCGCATCCAGTGCGGCGTCCCGGTCGCGGCCGGCCCGCAGGGGAGGCTTCATCTTGTAATTGCTGTCGTAGTCAGGAATTTCGGCATCCGTCAGCGCAAAGTGGTGCGGGGTCACCTCACAACTTACAGGAATGCCCAGCCGCCGAGCATGGCGAACAATCTCGATCGAGTTGCGAGTAGAAATGTGAGCGATGTGGACTTTAGCCTGCAACGCCTCGCTGAGAATCACATCCCGCGCAACCATCACATCTTCCGAGCTGGCTGGGATCCCGCGTAAGCCCAGGCGGACCGCCCGCTCGCCCTCGTGGATATCCCCCCCGACACTCAAGTTGAGGTCCTCACAATGGTCGATGACCGTCATCCCGAACGAATCAGCGTATCTCATGGCTTGGCGCATCACGCCGGAGTTCATGACCGGCAAGCCGTCATCGGAAACCGCGACCGCTCCGGCGCCTTTCATGGCGCCGATCTCGGCCAGCTGCTCGCCCTCGCTGCCTTTGGTGATGGCGCCGATCGGGAAAACATTGACCGCGGCATAGCGGCGGGCGCGTTCCACGATGAAACTCGTCACCGTCGGGCTGTCGTTGACCGGAATCGTGTTCGGCATGCAGCAGACGGAGGTGAATCCACCCGCCGCCGCTGCCCGGGCGCCGCTCTCAATCGTTTCGGCGTGCTCGATGCCCGGTTCCCGCAGGTGGACGTGAATATCGACAAACCCCGGCGTTACAACGTACCCGGAGGCGTCGAAAACCTCGGCTTCGCTGACTTCGAGACGAGGCTCCACGGCGGCGATCAGCCCGTCCTCGACGAGCACATCGCGCTGCGCGTCAAGACCCGATTCCGGGTCGATTACGCGGCCGTTTTTGATCAGCAGACGACTCATATGGCGCTGGAAACCGACCGCGGCAAGCGAGCGCTCGGCGCCGCTTGCCGGCAGCGTTCCTCCGAAACCGAAACTGTCATCAGCACGCCCCGCACACCCGCTCGAGCACCGCCATGCGCACCGCCACGCCGTTTTCGACCTGATGCAGGATCACCGAGCGCGGGAAGTCGGCCACTTCCGAGGAAAGCTCCCTCCCCCGATTGATAGGCCCGGGATGCATGACGATCGCATCGGGGCGCGCCAGTCGCAAATGGTCAAGCTCCAGTCCATAGAACTGGAAGTACTCATTCTTGGGAAATGTCGGCACGTTCTGGCGTTCCAACTGCACCCGCAGCATCATGATGACATCCGCGTCCGTGACCGCTTCTTCAATGCTGTGGGTCAGCGTGATTCCCGGAGCCAGAGAAACAAGAGAGCGAGGCAGCATCGTAGCCGGTCCGCAAAGGACCAACCGCGCCCCAAACTTCGCAAGCAGGTGAACGTTCGAGCGAGCCACCCGGCTATGCGCTATGTCGCCGATGATCGCTATCCGCAGGCCTTCGAGCGAGGGCCGGTAGTCGAGAATCGTGACAGCGTCCAGCAGGGCCTGCGTGGGATGCTCGTGCTGGCCGTCGCCGGCATTCACAATAGGCGTTTTGAGAAACCGGGACAGAAAGTGAGGCGCCCCCGACGCCGAGTGCCTCATGACGATGACGTCGGGACGCATCGCCGCCAGGGTATTGAGCGTGTCAACGAGCGACTCGCCCTTGGACAAGCTGGACCCTTGCTCGGAGATCGAAACCGTGTCGGCGCCCAGACGCTTGGCCGCAATTTCAAAGCTGGTCCGCGTCCGCGTCGAAGGCTCGAAAAACAAGTTGACGATGGTCTTGCCGCGCAGAGTATCGGATTTCTTCACCGCCTGTAACTGCATCGGCTGGTGGTGGCGGCCGCGCTCCAGCAGCCATTGGATCTCTTCACGGCTAAGATTCTCTGTCCCCAAGAGTCCCCGTGACAGCTCCCATTCGCCGACTCCCGAGGCCGGCGATGCCGTCTGGCCGTCCGAACCGTTCGATGGTTTGCTGGTCAGAGCGCTCAAGCCTCGTCTTCCCCCTCCACCAGCAGCACTCTTTCCCGGCCGTCGATCGGCTCCACGTTCACCTCGATGGACTCGCTGTCGCCGGTAGGGACAACCTTGCCGACAAAGCGCGCCTCGACGGGCAGTTGGCGATGACCTCGGTCGATCAGCGTACATAATTGCACGCTGCGCGGCCTGCCGTGGTCGAATAACGCGTCCAGGGCAGCGCGGGTGGTCCGGCCCGTGTAGAGCACGTCGTCCACCAGGATCACGTCTTTCCCAGTGATTGCGAAAGGGATGTCGGTGCCGTTGACGACAGGCCTGTCGCCGACTAGGGACCGGTCGTCGCGGTAGAGCGCAATGTCCAAGCTTCCGACCGGCAAGGAGCGGCCTTCGAGCTGCTCGATTTTACCCGCCAGCCGCTCACCCAAGACAGCCCCACGGCGATGGATCCCGATGATCGCCAGCCGATCCAGGGCTTCGTTTTTTTCCACCACCTCATGCGCCAAGCGGACCAGCGTACGATCAATCTCCGAGCCGCTCATTAACTGCGATTTGAGTGGCGTGGCGGGCATGTGCTCGACAGGCGACCCTTACGATAGCACACCCCCGGCGAGCGTTCACACGAACTCGAAGCTACCCCCCCCCATGGGCTCCGGTGTGGGTCGCTTCGGACAACATCGGTACCTGACCAATTCCTCAGCGTCGCCTGCCCTTGGATCGAGGTTCCCTCGGATCCGAATCGGGATCAGGCAAGAAACGAGGGCAAAGATGGCGAATCCCATGTCGGTCATTGTGGCCTACCTCCGACCGTGACTCACACAGAATCGCCGATTTCTTGTCTGTCCCGCAACTGCTGCGGGAAATGATTAAGCCGGCGCTAACAGTGGAATTGAGCGGCGGCACGGCGACGCCGTTGCCGAAGCTGAAACCCTCCTCCCAAGTGTCTCATCAACGAAGGCCCCGTGCCGTCCGCTCCAACTCCGAGTTAGAGCGCTCCCTTCAAGCAAAGATGGCAACGGGTAGCAACTGTATGACGGGTCCGTCGATTTCCCATGCAAGGGTCGGGAACCTGAACCCCTTCGTCTCTGACAGGCCTGCAAGCCGGCCAAAGGCCTCCTCAAGAGTCGCCCTCGGCATCTGAGCGAGTGCCGTCTTTCGTATAAGACTGACAGATCCCTCACCCTCGCCGACGACCCTTATCACCTTTCCGATGACTCGGAACGTTCCTTCGACCAGGTCGGACAGTGACGGATCGTTCAGATACTGCGACTCGAGAGTTACGACGCAGCGGTGAGATGATTGGAGGGGTGGCGTAATGAGGTCCAAAGTGCCTCCGGCCTTCAACGTGTCCGTGAAAGTCGCTATCTGCTTGCGGACGACCTGAGTCTGGTCCGGCTCGGTGCGCTTACCTCCTTTGGAAGGTTTCGACGTTGACTGGGAGAAGGTGCTGGCGAGACCCATCATTTCGCTAAGTCCCTCCATCGTCTCGATTATGGGATTCCTTTTTAGTGACGAGTGAAACTCCACGAAATCTCCAGGCTTCGGCTTGTATTTTTCTGAGTCCTTCTCAAGTGCGCTCTTCTGGACAAGGAGCTGCAGAACCTTATAGACCCGCATTTCCAATTTGATTCAGGCCTCCCGACCTTCCAGCGGCCTTCAGCGTCTTTATTCATAGGGGCTAGAGCCCGATGAGGACGCCATGGAGGCCAACACCCAATGGGTGAAAAACAAACCAAGCCATTCCAGCTAACTTTCAATGGACTTCTCAAAGTCGATTTCCAGGGATCGCACGTCACTTCCGACGGTGGCCTGATTTTGGTTCGCGAACTGGACGAACGGCTCGGTCTCGGAGAACTGATTGACGAGCATCTCAGCGACTCCCGGCACGGCACAAACAAGCAGTTCACGCTCGCTGATCTGTTGCGGCAGTCGATCTACAGCCGCTTGGCAGGCTACGAGGACGTCAACGACGCCGTCCGCGTGGCGGCTGACCCGACGTTTCGCTTGATCGGCTCGCAGAAGATCTGGGATCGCGGTGCGGCCTTGACCTCGACGCTGCACGGCTTCGAGACGGAGATGCTGGCGAGCGAAGAGAACCTGCTGGGGCTGATGGCGCTGAACCGAGAGCTGGTCGGGCAAGCGGAGGCGTTCGACGACTCCGCGCGGGTCGTTCTGGACATGGACTCCACCGAGAGTCCGGTCCATGGCCAACAGGAAGGCAGCGCCTACAACGGACACTTCGAGTCGGTCTGCTACCACCCGTTGCTTTTGTTCAACGGTCATGGTGATTGCCTCGCTGCCAAGCTGCGTCCCGGCAACGTGCACAGCGCCGAGGACTGGGATGAGCTATTGTTGCCGGAGATCGAGCGCCAACTGGCCGAAGGCAAACAGGTCACCTTTCGCGCCGATGCCGCCTTCGCCAAGCCCGAGATCTACGAAGCACTGGAGGAGCGCGGCGCGGACTACGCCATCCGCATTCCGGCCAACAGGAGCTTGGAGTTAGAGATCGAAGACATCCTGTTTCGTCCGCCGGGGAGGCCCGGCCGCAAGCCGCTAGTGCGCTACAAGAGCTTTCGCTATCAGGCGGAGAGCTGGAAGAAGCCGAGACGAGTTGTCGCCAAGGTCGAGCACCACCAGGGCGAGCTGTTCGCGCGCGTCGGTTTTATCGTGACGAACATGAGCTTGCCAAGCCGGTCGGTGGTGCGTTTCTACAACCAGCGCGGCACGGCGGAGCAGTGGATCAAAGAAGGTAAGCAAGCGACGCACTGGACGCGGCTGTCGTGCCATCGCTTCCGGGCGAACGAGGTGCGCTTGCAGTGAAGCGTGCTGGCCTACAACCTGGGCAATCTCTGGCGGCGGCTCGGGCTGCCGCAGCGAATCAAGAACTGGTCGCTGACGAGCTTGCAGCACCGGCTGATGAAGACGGGCGGACGGCTAATTAAACACGCGCGGTATGACTGGCTCTTGTTCGCGGAGGGACATCTGAACCGGCGGCTGTTTGGCGACATGCTGCGGAAGATCTGGGCGCTGCCTGTGCCGGGCGGGTAGCACCGCACTTGGCGAATGCGAAATCTGTGTACTGAGGACGGAAGCTCGGAGGGGTGTCTGCGAAATTGACTTCGCAGCGACGGATCAGCCCCCATGAGGGGCAAGAAGGGGGCTCGATCGGTTCCGCCTCAGCCGCCGCCTCTTTCGGGTGGAGAAATGGTTCCGCTTCGCCGGGTGAGGGTGTAGACTCGTGCCGTCAGAGGAGCCAAATCGGAAATCCTGGTTTAATTCTCCCACCCCGCCCGGGTTAGCGTCCAGCGGGTGTGTTCTCGCGCAAGGCCATCTCAGGGTCCCCACACAGGTAGCCTGCGCCAGCACGATCGAAACGCCGACTCTGACGATGGGAAGCTCTGTAGCGCGGACCTGGCGCTGTTCCAGCGTCCGCGTCCGTGCGCAGCTACCGAGCAACAGAATTACCAAACAAAGCCAATTCCTCATAACGCTTTTTGTTCCAGACACTTACAGAAAGTTTGGCGGGCTGATCGCGTCCTTCGACCTCAGCTAGTGAGGATGGCGCGCTAGCAGCGGGGATGATCCCCCGACAATACGTTTATAATCGTGGGTGCCTTGGCGTACGTAGAATGGCTTGAAAAGGCGGTGCAACGCAAGTTGGCCGACGATTCGATCGGCTTGCCCGTGGCCTTGCGAGCTGAGCTGAATTTGATCAGTGATCACGGGCTGCTAATTTCGAGCTTGGCCCGTATTGCGTCGGCGGCGGAGCGCTGGTTCGCCAGTAAGCCGCTGACCGTATACGCGCAAGGAGGGGCCGAGTTGGAGTACGTAAGCCTTCTGATCAAGTTTTCCGGCGGCCAGACGGCCCTACTAAGCTCCGAGGTCGTCCGCGGCGATGGGGGGCCGGGCGCCGAGGGGCCAAATGTCTTGCTGCTGGTGGTGGGCAACCATGGCACCATGGAGTTCAGGGACAATCCGGGCGCCGATGGTCGAGCGGCGGACATGGAGCCGGCGGGTGGGGCGGAAACGCAGAAACTGGCGCGGGCCATCGAAGAGTCTCTGCGCCTGGGGCGAGCCACAACTCTCGACTAGCCGGGAAAGGACAGATGCCCGATAAGCCGCGGTTCGGAGTCCTACTCGTCACCGGCGGCATGACGCACCAGGAAGACTACGGGCTGGGCTTCCAGGCCGATCCGCGCTGTAAGGTCATCGGAGTCACCGACGAAAGGGGTGTCGACCGGCGCCGGGCCGCGCTGAACCGCCGCTTGGCTGAGCAGATGCAAGTCCCGCTGTTCCCCGATCTCGACGACGCTCTGCGGCGCCCCGACGTGCATCTGGCTTCGGTCTGTTCGGAGTTCGAACGCCGCGCTCGCCTGGGAAGGCGCTGTGCCGAAGCCGGCAAGCACGTCTACATGGATAAGCCCCTGGCGACCACGATGGAGGACGCCAATCAACTTGCCCAAGCGGTTCGGCGTCGAGGCGTGCGGAGCCAGATGTTTACGCAAGTGGGCGCGCCGTTCGCCCGACGAGCCAAACAGATCGTAGACTCGGGAGTGCTCGGGGAGCTGAAGGCTATCCACTGCGACCTGCTGTTCGCCAAGGGGCGCCCGGGAAGCGCCCCACTCGGAAAACCCCGCAAGGAGCATTATCCCCCGAAGCAGTTTACCTTCCCCGACGCCAAGCGAGAGATCTGGACGACAACGGTCTACTCTCTGACGCTGATTCGCTGGCTGACGGGCAGGCGAGATTTCCGCTCCGTCTACGCCACTTCAGCCAACTACTTTTTCGAGGAGCATTACAGGCGAGACGTCGAGGACTTCGGCGCTATGGCGCTGACGCTTGATGGGGGAATGACCGCTACGATCACCGCCGGACGTATCGGCTGGCAAAGCCACCGAAGTTCCGGGCCGAATTTCACGCGTCTGTTCGGCTCCCAGGGAAGCGTACTGATCGACGGGCACACTCCCCGCTTTGAGGTCGCCTCGGACCAGCCACCCTGGACTCCGCCCCCACGCGATCCCGATGACCCCATGTCATTTTGGAGCAGCACCGGCAAAAAGGCCGGTCGCCGCCCCAAGCTGGACTGGTACAAGCCGGAAACTGTCCCCACTCGCTCCGATCAAGCCATGTTTCTCGACAGTATCGAGCAAGGCAAGGAGTCGGAAGTCACCGTCGCTGACGGGGCGACGGCTACCGAGGCGATGTTGGCCGCCTATCAGTCCGCGGCTACGGGGGAGGTTGTCAGTTTGCCGCTGGCCGGCTGACTCTGAAGCATCCTGTTGCGCCGCTGCGCTCTACTCGAGATCCGGCAGGTCGATGCGGGCCGGCAATTGCCGCGGCCCCTCGCGTTCTTCGGCGTGTAGCGAGCGATTGGGAAGACGGCTGGGACCGCCTGGGCGGCCGCCACGAGAACAACGGGCTTTGCGGCGTGACGGTCAACGATTTTCGCTTCCCCAACGGCTTGGTTTCCCGTGAATCAATGACTGAAAGGTGTGGAAAAATAGGGACCGCCACAAGCGGCGCTCTCGGAAGTCAAGTGGATTCACCCCTCTTCACTTGCCGCGGCTGGCTGTACCCATTTTCGAGGCCAACGACTTTCACTACGGGCGGGCTAGCTGTGACCTTTCAACACGTTGTTCATTCGGTCCCGGACCGGGGAAGCTGGAGTTGTCGAACAACAACGACCCTGGAGAGACCGAATGAACATCCCTCAGAATGCCCGATTGACGCCTAAAGGTCGAGCCCTTCTGGTTCGACGCATCCTCGCTGGGGAGACCCCGCCGGCTGCCGCGGCGGCCGGCGGGGTCTCCGAGCGCACCGCCCGCCGTTGGCTCGCCCGCTACCGCAGCGAAGGCGAAGCCGGTCTCGACGATCGCTCTTCGCGTCCCCGTCATAGCCCGCGGCGCACCCCGCAGACCGTCGTCGACCGCGTCGTCGCCCTGCGCCGACAACGTTGGACGGGCCGCCGCATCGCCCGAACCGTCGGCGTATCGCCGGCCACCGTCAGCCGCCTCCTCCGTCGCGCCGGACTCAACCGTCTCCGCGATCTCGAACCCGCCCCCCCCGTTCGCCGCTACGAGCACCACGCTCCCGGCGAACGGCTCCCTCTCGACATCAAAAAACTCGGCCGCTTCCAGCGCGCCGGCCACCGCGTTACCGGCGACAAGACCCGACGCTCTCGCGCCGCCGGCTGGGAGTTCGTCCACGTCGCCGTCGACGACCATTCCCGCATCGCCTTCTCCCAGATCCTGCCCGATGAGCGCAGCCTTTCCGCTGCCCAGTTCCTCCTCCTCGCCCACGCCTACTATGGCTCGCTTGGCATCCGCATCCGACGCCTGCTCACCGACAACGGCTCCTGTTATCGCTCCCGCTACTTCCGTCGCACTTGCCGCCACCTCGGCATCCGCCACTACTTCACCCGCCCCTACACTCCTCGCACCAACGGCAAGGCCGAGCGCTTCATCCAAACCGCCCTCCGCGAATGGGCCTATGCCCGCTCCTACCTCTCCTCCCTCCAGCGCGCCGACCATCTGCTCCCCTGGCTCCACGACTACAATTGGCATCGCCCCCACGCCAGCCTCGGCTATAATCCCCCTATCAGCCGACTCCCTCCTCCCCGGAACAACCTGTTGAGGCTCCACAGCTAGGCTCGCAACGAAAGTCCGCCGTCCACGGCGATGACCTGGCCAGTGACGAAATCAGAGGTAAGCAGGTTGACGACGGCTTCCGCGATCTCTTCGCCGCGGCCCGGCCGGAGCATGGGCGTGACAGACACCAAGTGCTTGATGTCAACCGGCATCTCGGAGCCGAAATGAATGACCCCCGGCGCGACGCTATTGACCGCGATTTCAGGCGCCAGAGCTTTGGCTAACGCCCGCGTCATCATGATCACGCCGGCTTTCGAAGAGCAGTAGGGGACATGGCGTCTCCAGGCGCGGAAGCCCCCCAGCGAACTCAAATTGACGATCCTCCCTCCGCCGTGTTTGAGCATGAGTCGCGCGCCGGACTGGCAACAAAAAAACGTAGCCTTCAAGTTCACCTGGTGAATCCAGTCCCAATCGTCTTCGCTGACCTCGAGCACTTTCATGGCGCGGTAGCGCCCGGCGTTGTTGATCAGGCAATCGAGCCGGCCGTAGTCGGCCTCGACTTCCTCGAACAAACGCCGGATCTCGCCGACCTTGGCTAGGTCAGCTTGGAAGGCCTTCCCCGCGCACTCGGCCGCGGTTTCTTCGGCTCGTTGTTTCGACTGGCCGAAGTGAATCGCCACCCGGGCACCCTCCTCGGCCAGGCGGAGAGCAATAGAGCGTCCGACCCGCTTCGCTCCGCCGGTCACCAGGGCAACTTTTCCCTCAAGCCTTTGATTCGAGGTGCTCATCGTTCGGCAGCACTCCTCGATAAAGACTAGCAAGCCGCGACTTCGGGCGGTTGTGGGGCTCCCATCCGGCGAAGCCCCTCGACGAAAAGCGGACTAAGCTTCTCCCCACGCCTGGAACTTCGGGTTAAGACTGGGGGGCTGTTGGGTAAGAACGAAAAAGCCACAGGTCTGGGCCAGACGACGGCCCCGACCCGCGCTACGGGGCTGGCGGCCGCGTACGGCGTGCGGGAATCCGGCGTCTGCGAACCCGCCTAGCACCGCGCTACTGATCGTAGTGCGCCTTCTGCTCTGGATTGTGATGCTCTGACCGAACTTTCCCTTTCTTCCTTGATCAACAGGCGTACCGCGGCGTGGTATGTTGCCGTATTGAAAAATTGTTCGCTAGTTCGAAAATCGCCGATTCATCCTTTCGATCCAATACAGTTGCGAGTCCCTTCGTTTTCTTCAGCCACTCGAATACGTCGGCAAGCTCGCGTATCGCCTCCTTCTTTCCTGAATGCGACAAATGACGATTCCTCCACTTCCTAATCGCATTGCGAACCTTGCTGTCTACGTTAACTTCGTCGTACGGGACGATCTCTGCGTTCAGAATGTGCTGAAGACCGTCCGCGCCCAGTGCCAGAACGATCCCATCTTCTGTCAGCTCGTATCCTGATCTGTAGTCCGCTAGAAACACATTGGCTGTCTGCCGAAACTCGGCGCGACCTGCCTCGTCATCGTAACCATCGTGGTCGTGATAGTTCCAACCGTCGTCGGTAGTCATTTCCACCCACTCTCCCGGCTTAGCCACGTGGTCGTACAAGAACTCCAGCGCATCGAAGATGTGGTTCTCGGTAATATCCTGTTCGAGCCACTCGGCGATTGGAAACAGCTGGAACGTGAGAGCGATCGCCGCCTCATGCTTGATCGCATCCGGAAGCTCTGTCTGCGTAATCCCAGCTCTTTCCTTGAAGTAATCTCTGTCCCTAAACAACAGATATAGATTCTGGAACTTCCAGTGCAGTTCCCCGAGCGTAAGACTTCGCGGGCTGTTTCTGGAGCTGTAATACTGCCGTGTCATATGTATATGCTTGGCACCCAGTTCGGCCTGCCGCGGAGGATCGGCCGGTGAGCGGTGAGTCGATGCTACATCTGCTAAGCGGACGGCCCATCAGTCACAACAACCTCAGCCTAACAAGATCAACGACATAGATACCCGCAAGCGACGAGACCCTTGATCCTGTAGTGTATGCTCGAAATGGAAAAGGGAGTCCTCAGCCGATGGGTAGGAATTTTAGCGGAAATCCGCTCAAATCCGCTCAAAACAGCCCGGTAACAGGCAGCACGGGAACGCGCCGTCATGGGGAAGAAACAGATTTTGACGATCGTGTTGTGCGCCGTTCAAGCCACCCTTGACGTACCGTCAGTTGCAAGCGAGTAGGATCTTCGATCTCCGTGAGGCGGTAGACCGATTGCGATAGTTTGCCGGGCTTGAGGGAAACGACGAGCGGCACGCCGGCCCGATCCAGCCTGACCTGGACCCTGTCCTGCTGATGGACAATGATCTGCCGCGTCACCTCGTCCGCTCCCCCGGAGACCTGTTTCCCGTTGATGGCGACAACTAGGTCACCCAGGCGGAAACCGGCAGTGGCGGCAGGTCCCAATGGTTGAACGCGCGCGACGACGATTCCCAGGCCCGGCGGGCTGGAAAGACTCATCCCCAGGTCGAGCCGTGACTCCTCGGTTTCGGAAAGCCTGTAACCGGCGTAGCCGAAATAGCGGTTCCAGGGGATTTCCGCTGGGCGGCGCACTAGCTCGTCAAAGACGGGAGAGAGGTCTCGAGCAACGATTTCACTGGCAATCGACTCCAGCGCCCCGGTTTCGTTGAAGAAGCGGCCTTGTTGGGCGTACTCCCGATTGAGCTGTCTCATGACGTCGTCGAGGCTGCGACGATTTTCTGTCCGCTGACGGATGGTCAGGTCGAGCAGGTGGGCGACGATTTCGCCCTTCAGGTAGTAGGAGGTGCTGCGGTCGAGGCGTCCGTAGGCTGGGCGCCCTTCGAGCCAGGCCTCGATGCTCGACTCCTCGGCCGACTGGGTACGGCTGGCCGGCCGGCGCTCATGATTTGTGATCAGCCGCCCCAAGCGGGCCAGGAAGTCGGCCTCACTCCTCAACCCACTTCGTAGGCGGATGTATTCGGAGTAGGCCGACGTCACTCCTTCCGAGAACCACAGCGACGGGCTGTAATTGGGTTGGCTGAAATCAACGGGCTCCAGGGATTGGGGGCGAATCCTCTTTATGTTCCAGAGGTGAAAAAACTCATGGGCGCTGAGGCCCGACATGTCACAGTCGCCGCACCGTCGGGGCCCGTAGATGCTGGTCCCGTTGCGATATTCCATTCCTCCCCCGGGGTCGTCGGAGAAGTGGTAGACGAAGGTGTAGGAGGGGAACGGAACGTCTCCCATGAGTTCCGTCGTGGCAGCGACGATTTTTCTGACCGTTTTTTTGAGCAGGCGGAGGGTGTAGTCGCCTCCCCGGGGGTGGGCGAGAATTCGTATACGCCGCTCGGCGTGTTCGAATTCGGTTTCTTCGGAATCGGAGAGGTGGAAGGGCGTGTCGACGAGCCGGTCGTAGCTGGGGGCGTAGTAGGCGCCGTCGCTGGTGGGCAGCTCCAAGCCGACTTTCCAGCGCGGCGGAACGTTGCGAAGACGCAGAGTGAATCGATGCCGGCGCGCATCCACCGGATAGGCGAGGACTTGGGCCAGATTAAGGCAAACGTGCTCGGAGTCGGCGTAGGCGCCGAAGGGTCCGGGGCGATCGGCGCGAACACGATAGCGAACTTGGACGCGCTCACCCGCGGGAACCATCAGCCTCCATAGCGAGGGGTTCCGTTTGCTTGTGGGCACCGCAACTCCGCGGGAAGTATGGGCCTCGAAACCGACGACGTGCTGCGCGAAGTCTCGGACCTGGTAGACGGCATTCCAGACCGGCAACTGAAAATCGCACTGCGCTTGCGGGCAGGTGGTCTCCGCCGTGATTACCAGCCAACCGGATTTCGCGTCCGCCAGGTTGATCTCGTAGCTTGTCTCCGCCGAGAGGACCGGCCCGAGCAATCCCAGAAAACATAGCAGTGAGCAAGTTTTTCCAAACATGGATGCGGGGCGTTTCACGACTACCGATTCCGATGACGAATCGAAGCCTAACAGCTCCCTGGTGAAAGTCTTTGGCTTCAAAAAATGGGTACAGTCACCCGATTTTCGACGTCTAGCCCATGCCTGGAAACAAAGCAGCCGCGGAAACGAAAATCGGTTGACAGTCCCTATTTTTCGTTTCCAAGTCGTCAAAAAGTCCGCCAAACCGCTAGGAGCTTCGATGCGGCGGGGAAGGCCGGACGGCTGTTGATCGCTGGGGCGAGGTTGTCTTCGAGCGTCAAGCGGGCGGCGCCTGATTTTTATCCGGAAGCCAAGCCAAGGTTAGCACAGGGTGGACTGGCCGAAAACTCTCCGCTGCGTCACGGCCCCCGTCTGGTTTGTTGTAGACAAGGCCTGTCGTGCCGCTGGGTTCGGTGGCCCCCACGGCGCAGCTGGCGGCGACAGGTTCGCTGGGAAGTCGTGTGTGAAGCGTAACTTGCCTTGGCTGTTAAAATGGGAACGTCGCAGGCTCGGCCGCGTAAATTTAGAAGCCGGGAAGCCGGGTGAACGATCGGGAACTTCGCGCACGGCATGGCGTGCCCCTTCATTTCCAGGCAGCCAACAGATCCAGGCGCCGAACAGTTCGGTAGGGGCGCAGCATGCCGTGCCCGCCGCTCGGCCGAGACGTGACCATATTTATGACAGTCCCCGTCACCAGCGGCGAGCGTATGTTGCACCGGGAAGTAGCCAGTTGAGAATGAGATCCTCGGGATCACCGAGGGAAGGGAAGTGCTGATGGCGACGTTGACCCGCGGTACTCTAGCTCCTGATTTTACGCTGGTTGATCACGAGGGGAAGCCGCGTTCTCTTTCGTCGGCGGTGAAGAGCGGACCTGTCCTAGTAACCTTTTTCAAAGTTTCCTGTCCCACTTGTCAATATGCGTTGCCTTTCATCGACCGCCTGCACTCTCAACTGGAGGGAACGCCTGTCACAGTTTGGGCGGTTTCGCAAGATGGGCCTGACGCTACGGCGGCGTTCAACGAAGAGTTCGAGGTTAGTCTGACCGAGCTTTTCGATCCGGAAGAAGAGATGTATCCCGTGTCGAACGCCTATGGGATTACCCACGTACCGACGAGCTTTTTGATCGATCGTGACGGCGCGATCGCTGAGACCTCGGTTGGCTGGGACAAGAAGGACATGGAGCAGATCAGCAGCCGGGTGGGTGAAGCGGCCGGGGTCGCGGAGCTGACGCCTTTTCATCCCGGGGAGGACGTCCTCGATTACCGAGCTGGTTGAGGTTCGAAAAACTAGGCTCCGGTCGGAGCCTTGATGGCGACATGGAAAGCGCCGCCGCCGGCCAAGTTCGTGCGACGGGTGAGTAGGGTACGGTAGAGATTCTCGTGCGGCCCCAGGAAACGCAGCGGCGGGTGCTTGGCGGCATAAGTGCGCGATCGCTCATCGGCCGGCGATCCTTGGACTGCTCGGTCGAAAACCCGCCGGTTTTCATCTCTTGGGGTGGGACACAGGCTTGGCCGTACGCCATGGTCGCTCCGTCGAAAACCCACCGGTTTTCATCCCCTTGGGTGGGGCGCAGGCTTGGGCGCACGCCATGGCCGCTCACTGGCGTTCGCGGCTCCGAATCGGGCATAGCAAGGGTGTGCGAGAGCAAGGGACTGAGCCCGGAACGCTAGTGACAGGCCAAGTGTCCGGTGGAACCGTGGCGCCATGGCCGCTCGGTCGAAAACCCGCCGGTGTTCATCCTCTTGGGCGGGCCCGAGGCCCATGGACCACTCCCTGAGGTCACGGCTTGAAAGGCTCCGCGAACAAGCCACTTCCGGCCAAAAGGGACAATCTCATGATCCCGCGGCGGAGGGCTTTTTGAACACGCGAGCTTGTGCCGCCAAGCACTAGCAGAAATGGCGGCTGACTCACAACTTGGAGTTTCTTCGATCTCCGAACAAGGATCGAACTCAAGTAAGGTGGACATTCACGGTCAGGGGAACCGGGTGATCCGGCGGGGCATGAGGCAGTTTTGGGAGAGTCTTGCTCAAGCCGGCCTGTTCTGTGTTCTTTGTTTCTTGCTCTGGCGGGCGCTGGCTTGGGCGCTACAGGGGAGTCCGGGGATCGACCATCCTGTTCTGCTAACCGTGTTTTCGCTATTTCCGGCGGTCTTGGCGGTAACCGCGTTACTGCTACGGTTCCCCTACCTGAGACCTTTCACAAGCATTGCTTTGCCCGCTGGGCGCTTTGCGGTCTCGCACGTCGGCTTCGGCTTGGTGTTGGGAACGGGGGCCGGATTGACGATCGTAGGCGTCGAATGGGCGGCGGGTTGGATCGAGATCCAGAGAGGTGTTTGGACCGACGACATCGCCTGGACGCCGGCTTGGGGAGTGGGTATCGTCATTCTCGCTGTCGGCGCGGCGGGCGAGGAGATGTTGTTTCGCGGCTACGGCCTGCAGCAATTGATGCGCGCCACGAACCCTTGGGTGGCGATTGTGGGGACTTCGTTTCTGTTCGCCTGGCTGCATGGCCGGAATCCGGAATTTTCCGGACCGGCGGCGGTAAATACGGCTCTGTTCGGCGTCTTATTCGGTCTGGCGTTGGTGCGTTTTCGCTCGCTTTGGTTGCCCTACGGTATGCACTGCGGGTGGAATCTCGCGTTGGCCACTGTCGGTGCGAACCTAAGTGGCCTTAGAATTAGATTGACGGACCTGAATATCGTGCCGACCGGTCCGGCGTACTGGACGGGGGGCGCCTACGGACCCGAAGCGAGCCCGGTAACGACGCTGGTGGTCGTGGCGATTGGGGTGCTGCTGTGGAAGGCGCCTATCCCCGCGAACCAAAGACCGGTTATCTGGGATCCGAGTGGGCCGTTTGTGCGCGGGGAAGCGAGTCAGCCATGAAGAAACTCGGTGTAGCCGTTTGCTGGCTGGCGCTGACTGCCGGCGCCGTGGACGGCCGTCAGCCTCTCAGTATCGAAAGGCGGGCACAGATCGTTCGGGAGCTGATGGCGGAATACGGAACTGCCAAGGTGATCATTCCGCGGTCGAAAAAGCCGCTGGCCATCGACCCTAAGGGCGCCTACGACGAGGATGCGTGGCAGGACGCTATGGACAAGTACGGCCCGGCGGCGAAACTAGGCAACCTGGCGCAGATTACACAGCTCAAGTTCGAACAGAAGAGGCTGATCTTGCAGCTCAATCATGGCATCAAGGGCGGGCGCAAGTGGTGGCACCGGATACAAATCTCCGGCGGCGCCAGCCGACGACAGAGGGGGAGTTCGATCGGGGGTCAGAATGTTCATGCGCCGGGGGGCACAACGATTTCTCTGGTGTTCGCCGACGCATTCCCGGATGTCGGTCCCGATGAAATCAAGAAAATGCTCAAGCCGGTTCTCGACTTTGAGCAACGTTCCGCTACAGAACTCTATATGGACAGCCTGTCGGAGGAGTTTCAAGAAGCCATCAAGGAGGAAATCGTGCTGCCGGAAATGGACCGCGAGATGGTCTGGCTGGCCAAGGGCCGACCGGATCGAAAGGTGAGGGAGACGAAACGCGGCGTGGAAAGCGAAGACTGGATTTATGGCACGCCTCCCGGCAACATCACATTCGTTACCTTTGAAGACGGGAAGGTGACCCGGGTTCGCGATTCCTATGCGGGCGTTGGCGGCGAGGTCAGAAGCGACGAGCCGGTGGAACAATAACATCAAAATACACGAGGAGAAGACACGAGACCATGGCGGTAAAGGTTGGCATTAACGGATTCGGACGCATCGGGCGGAACGTGTATCGTGCGGCCATGAACGCTCCCGACATTGAAATCGTGGCGGTCAACGACATCACGGATACGGTTACCCTGGCGCACTTGCTCAAGCACGACTCGGTGTTGGGCAATCTCGATGTCGATGTGAAATCGACGGACGACGGTATCCAGGTAGGCGACCGATTTGTAAAGGTTTTCGCTCAAAGAGACCCCGCTCAAATTCCCTGGTCCGAGGTTGGGGCGCAGGTCGTTGTGGAGTCCACGGGCCTGTTCACGAAAGCGGAAAACGCGTCGAAACATTTGCGCGATGGCGTGAAGAAAGTGATCATCTCGGCGCCGGCGAAGGGAGAAGACATTACGGTTGTGCTCGGCGTCAACGATTCCCAGTACGATCCGGAAAGGCACCAGGTCATCTCGAACGCTTCGTGCACCACGAACTGCCTGGCGCCGGTCACGAAGGTGTTGCACGATCACTTTGGGATCGCCAAGGCAACCATGACGACGATCCACAGCTACACAAACGACCAGCCGACGCTCGATCTCCCCCACTCGGACCTGCGTCGCGCCCGCGCGGCGGCGCTGAACATGATTCCCACCAACACCGGAGCGGCGACGGCGATCGGGCTGGTCATGCCCGACCTTAAAGGCAAGTGCGATGGATTCGCCATACGCGTGCCGACGCCGAATGTGTCGGTCGTCGATTTGGTGGCTGTTCTCGACAAGACCGTCACGGCGAGTGAAGTCAACGCCAAACTCAAGGAAGCCTCCGAAGCACCGCCGCTGAAGGGTATTCTGGGCTATACGGAGGAGCCCCTGGTTTCGAGTGACTTCATGCGCGACCCTCGCTCATCGATTGTCGACGGCTCGATGACGAAGGTCCTCGGCGGAAACCTGGTCAAGGTTCTGGCCTGGTACGACAACGAATGGGGTTACTCCAATCGCCTTGTTGATCTCGCGAGGCTTATCGCAGAGCGGGGACTGGATTAGCTCGGTTGCATGAATTCGTCTGAGACCGACGCGTAAGTTGCGTAGCGCAGAGCTCGGCGGCTGTTTGCCGAGACCTGCGGTCGTTGGCTCCGAGCCCAGCAGCGCCGTAGCGTGGATCTAGGCGGGCGGGCACACTCTTCCCTTCCGCACTATCAGTTCGTCGCCGGCCAGATCCGCGGCGTTTCATTCGTCCACCCAGCATTTTCCAATCCAAGAATAATCCTGCAATGGGGTTGGTCGGGCGAGGGGCCGACGCTGCGTGTGGTGGACTGCACCCCGTTATCCCCCACTATCCCGATACAAGCTTAGCCCCGGTCTCTAGCCAGCGTTCAGCGTGCCTGCCTACGTAGTTGCCCGACTGGCTACGGTAGTTTCTTCGGATCCAACCAATGAGACTGTCGACCCATTTGCGAAAACCCTCGGACTTGGGGGCTAGATTGAAGTCGGCGTCATGCCCTGTCATCTCGGCCCAGATTCGCCCCCGAGACAAGGTGTCACGATCCAGTCTGGATCGCCAGAAGTCAACAACTTCGGACCGGAAGGTCGACGGCGTAGTAGGGCTGATTCCGAACCGCACTGACATAGAGCTTGGGATTCTGAGAGCGATTGACGAGGAGCACTAGCAGCTCGTCAGGCAGATCCGTCAGATAGGCGGTTTGCTCTCCCTGAAGCCGTTCCGGTAATACCGCGACTGCGCAGGCGATCCCGCAAAGTCGTCATCTCCTATTCTCTCACGAACTAGAACATTCCAATCTAAGAATGTTTCGGTCATTTCACTACTCTTTAAGCGTTCCGCCACACCGCCCGCGGCCCACTCCCTGTCAGTACGATCTCCGAAGCTCCCTTTTTGCGCCGGAAAGTAGGCTAGCCTGAAGTTCTCAACTTGCCGGATGGGTGAAGGTCTTCTCACACCCTTGAGGACGCCGCCTCTCAGCGCGACTCGGCGGCGCGGGCAAACAGCGGCTGCACCCAAGCGTACGCTGCGTTCGAGGAAGTCACCTTCGCCCGAACGTAGGTGTCGCCGGGTTTCAAGGTATAGACGGCAGGGTTGTCGAACGACTTGCTCAACAGGCGGCCTCCCTGACCGATGAATTCGGTGGTGAATTTCTCTTCTTCGTCATCTTCTTCATCTTCTTCGAGATAAACGCGAAGTTCGTTGGGCAAGCGAGTGACATCTTCGAGCACGACGCCGGTTGACGCGTAAAACCCCCCCGAATTCAGGGAGTTTAGTATGGCTTCCGTGGAAAGTTCCGGAGCCTTGACGCTCACCCAGCCACGTCCGGGATTAGAATGCTCTGGTCCAAACACCTTAAATGTGTGCGCGTCGTCGCCTGCTATTCCATACACTTCGCGCCCCGCTGACAGAACGGCATCCCACATCTCCTCAAGACTTGGAAAGCCACCGCCGCCTGCATCATTGGTTGTTCGATGACCGTTGTAGACCTCGAAGAGCTTTAATCCGTGTATTTGACCCATCTCGCCGGGCGTGACCGCCCATCGGAAGTTAGGGTGGTTCAGGGACGGTGTCCCTCCCGCCTCCCGGACCGCGTCGACGTTCTTCTGTATCGTTTCGACAACACTCGCGCCCACCGCGGGCTGAATCGTTCGATAGATATCGAGACCATTAACATGGATGGGTTTGTCGCCGACTTTTGAACTGATCTCCTCTCCGGAAATGACCAAGAAACGATCCTCGGCGGCAAAGATCGAACTTAGCCCTGCCGTTGGGGTGACAAAGTCGTGGTCCGTGAGGACGAGGAAATTGTATTGATGCTCCTTGTACCAGCGGGTAACCGCATCGGGAGCGCTGTCACCGTCACTGTTGATCGTGTGCGTATGGAGATTGCCCTTGTACCACTTCCACTCGGACGCCGGCGGAGTCTGCGCTGCCGCCATGAACGTCAACGTCCAGGCAACGAGGAGAACGAGGCCAAAGCTGAATCGAATCAGCTTGGCACTGGGTTGCGAGGATGGGCTATCGATCATAAGGCTAACCGAAAATATCTGAACTTTTGATTCCATCGATCTACCTGTTGGATGATCTTGTTGTCAAGGCAAGACACCCAGGAGGACCGATGGAAACGTTTTTGAGGCTGTTTGGCAGCCTACTCAGTTTGTATACCACTGTTTCGACCGTATCGTCATCTTCAGCTATCTGCCGCTGTTGTCCCGTCCCGAGCACATCGTCTACTTCTTTCGCGATGTGCACGGTGTGGAAGCCATCACCAAAGACGTTTTGCGCAAGCGAACCCCGGACTCGCTGCCTGATATTGCGCTTGCCCCCTAGGGTGAGACAAATAGTTTAGACACAGTTGACCGTTCGCTGGTTTTTGCTGGCCAGCGGCGGCGCTTTGCTGCATAATGGCTCCCGGTTGGTGAAGCGGAGGCGGGCTCTGCGGGAGCGCAACCCGCCAAGGAACAGCCAACTGGAAACTCATCGAGACGATGGCTCGGGGCGTGGAGCCGTCCGCTTCGCGCCCCACGCCAGCACAAGCCCAGCCCATCGGATCGAAAGATTTCCCCATGCCTCAGAAAACTCCTCCCGCCGCTGCCGCCGAAACTGCCGGCTGGTCGCCCAGCTTCCGCTCGAACTCCGCCGGCGGACAATAGCCCAAGGCCGAATGCAACCGCTTCTCGTTGTACACCTGCTCGAGAAAGCGTGCGATCGAAGAGCACGCTTCGGCCAGATCGCGGTACTCAGAACGGTAGACTTCTTCGTACTTCAGTGTCTTGATGAAAGATTCCGCCTTGGCATTGTCGTAGGGGTTCGCTTTGCGGCTCATGCTGATGGCGATTTTGTGCTGCTGCAACAATGGGACGTAGTCGCCGGCGGCATACTGCACCCCGCGGTCGGAGTGATGCACCAGCCTCGCAGCGGGACGCCGCCGATTCAGAGCCATCCGCAACGCGGCCATCGTCAGCTTCCCCTCCAGCGTGTCCTGCAGCGCCCAGCCGACCACCCGCCGCGAGTAAGCATCCAGAATCACCGCCAGATCAACGAACTCCCAGGCCAGTCGAATATAGGTGATATCCGCCACCCAGAGCTGGTCCAGGCCGCTGAGGGCCGTCTCGCGGGCTAGGTTGGGATAAACCGCCAGGGAGTGACCCGAGTCGGTGGTCAGCACGAATTTCCGCCGCCGCAAACACAGCAGGTTGTCTTCCCGCAGAATGCGATAGACCTTCTTGGGATTGATGACCCAGCCGCGGCGGCGCAACTCGGCGGTGATGCGCGGCCGTCCGTAGCTGGGAAACTACAGGGCGATGCGCGGGACGGCGTCGCGCAGTGCGAGGTCCGCATCCGGCCCCTGTTTGTGAGGCCGCCAACGATAGAAGGTAGCACGCGGCAACTTCGCCAACTGACACATCCGTTGGATCCTCATCGGCGGCTTCTCCTGGACTGGTTGCCGGATTTGGTGGCCGACAGCGGTTTTCCAGTCGATGCCTGCAGCTTCCGCTGTTGTTCGATGCGCTGCAAGCAGCCCTTTAAAAAATCGATCTCCATGGCCTGCCGACCGACCTTGCGTTCCAGCTCTGGGGTGCGTGTTTCCTCCCAGCGGCGTTTGCCCTCGCCGGGGAAAACGTTGCCGGGACCTGGGCGAAACTCCCGCCGCCAACGGTGCAGCAGGTTGGGATTGATCTCAAAGGCCCGGCTGACCTCCGCCGCGGAGGCACCCTGCTCCAGCCGCTCAACCGCCGCCAGCTTGAACTCTTGCGTGAATCTGCGTCGAGACAAACTCATCACTCATCCTCCGTTCAATGGATTTTGAGTCTAAACTGGTTGTCTCACTTTGGGGGCAAGTCCAGCCCCGTAGAAGCTGCGACCGCGACCGGCCGGGGAAGGTTATTCGTTGGGGTTCTCAGCTGGATGATTCGCGGCCCTACCGGCGACCGAGCACTTTGTGGCGCGGAAGCGCAGCTCCTGGGCGAGTCGAATGTCAAGGCAGGGAGGGGCCCCCGTCCAACCCCACTCTCGAGCTGTTGAAAGTACGCCGGGTGAATGCAGACTTTGGTGAGCCATGAGGACTCGCCAAGCGGCTTCCATGAACAACCACGCTCCAGAAGCACCCCCTGCTTGGCTGCAGCCCTTTGAGCCGCTTTTCCGCAACCGCCACTTGGAGACGATCGTGGGCGGATTCTGGACCAGCCCACTCGATGAATCCAAGTGGCCGACCACGGAAAGACTTTTCACGACGGAACCGGACGTCAGGGTGCTGGCTCACATCAACCGTCAAGCCAGCGGCCTGGGCCGCGCCACGGTTCTAGCCGTTCATGGATTGACGGCCTCGAGCCAAGCGCCTTACATGCGCAACCTGGCCCGAGTTGCCCTTGGAGCCGGCTTCGACGTAATTCGTCTGAATGTGCGCAACTGCGGCGGAACCGAACACCTAGCGCCGACTCTGTACCACTCCGGTCTCACTGCGGACCTCAGGAGCGTAGTTGAACAGTTAGCGCCGGCCCCTCTGTTCCTTGTCGGATTTTCCATGGGCGGCAACATGGCGCTGAAGCTAGCCGGGGAATGGGGCCGATCGCACCCGGAGCACGTCAAAGCCGTCTGCGGCGTCTCGGCGCCCATTGATCTTGCCTCTTGCGCCCGCCATCTCGGACTGTGCCGCAACCGGATCTACGAGCGGCGCCTCTTGCGAGACCTGCTTCGCACGGTCGCCAAGAAACAGAGCCTCATGCCCGAGCGATTCGGTTCTCTCCGTCTCCGCGACATCGGCAGTATTTGGGATTTTGACGAAGCCGTCACCGCGCCGGCCTTCGGCTTCCGAGACGCAGCCGACTATTACGCCCACGCGTCCTCGGCTTCGTTCCTGCCCGCGGTTCGCATGCCCGCCCTGGTGATTCAAGCAAAGGACGACCCGTTCATCCCGTTCGAGGTTTTCGACCTTTCGGCTTTCTCCACAAACGCCGATCTGCGCCTCGTTGCCACTGAGTTCGGGGGGCACGTGGCATTCCTGGCGCGCCGAGAACCTCGCTTCTGGGCGATCGAACAAGCAGTCCGATTCTTTGAAAGCCTTCTATAGATCACGGGACGGTACGGTTGAGGCAGCGTCGCTATTCAACAAAACATTGTCAATTGTTAACCTAGGGACGGCTCCGACATCACCCGCTGTGGTTTCGCGCCGAGCCTCACAACAGTTCGCTTGCAAGACGAGCCTGAAGTTCCTCATGACTCAGAGACCCTCATCCCCTGGCCGGTCTCTTGGCCTCTTGGCCGATCTCTACCAGCTAACGATGGCTTGCGGTTATTGGAAGTCCGGCATGGCCGATCACGAAGCCGTTTTTCATCTCACTTTTCGAAGGCACCCTTTCGGAAGCGGGTTCACGGTTGCTTGTGGCCTAGGGCCGGCGGTTGATTTCCTGGAAGAATTCCGCTTCGACGAAACTGACCGCAACTACCTTCAGACGCTCCGAGGCAACGACGGAAAGCCGTTGTTCGAAAAGACGTTCCTCGAACATCTCGGCAAACTGAAGTTGTCTTGCGACATTGACGCCATCCCGGAAGGAACGGTGGTCTTTCCCGACGAACCTCTGCTGCGTGTCCGCGGACCGCTAATCGAGTGCCAACTTCTCGAAACGGCGCTGCTGAACATCGTCAATTTTCAAACCCTGATTGCCACTAAGGCAGCCCGAGTTGTGATGGCGGCGGGAGAAGCGCCGGTTCTAGAATTTGGCCTTCGCCGCGCCCAAGGTATTGACGGCGGGCTGGCCGCCACGCGCGCCGCTTACGTCGGCGGCTGCGAGGGAACGTCGAACACGCTGGCCGGCAAGCTTCTCGGAATTCCCGTCCGCGGCACCCATGCCCATAGTTGGGTGATGTCGTTTGCCGCGGAAGAAGAGGCCTTCCAAACCTACGCCGGCGTGATGCCCAACAACTGCTTGTTCTTAGTGGATACCTACGATACGATCAACGGCGTTCGACGGGCCATTCGCGCAGGCAAGTGGTTGCGCGAGCAGGGCCACGAAATGGTCGGGATTCGTCTGGACTCGGGCGACCTCGCCTCTCTCAGCGCCAGATCCCGCCAGATGCTGGACGACGAGGGTTTCCCCAAAGCAGTGATCGTCGCCTCAAGCGACCTGGACGAATACGCCATCGACACCCTCAACAAACGAGGCGCGCGTGTTGATGTTTGGGGTGTGGGTACGAGGCTCGCCACTGCCTACGACGAGCCGGCGCTGGGCGGCGTCTACAAATTGTCGGCTCTGCGAAAGGCCGGGGGCACTTGGCAGTACAAGCTAAAGCTGTCGGAAGAGCCGGCCAAAGTGTCGAACCCAGGCATCTTGGGGGTGCGACGCTTCAGCCAACAGGGCCGCTTCGTGGCAGACGTCATCTACAACGAAGAGGAAACCCTACCCGCTTCGTGGACCCTCGTAGACCCCGCGAACCCGGGATCCCGTTACGCCGTCAGTCCCGATTACCAAGCGGAAGAACTCCTCGAGCCCGTCCTTCGCCAAGGAACCAGCGTGTACGAGTCCCCGCCGATCGAGGAGCTCCGAGCATATTGCCGGCAACAGCTCTCCCGACTCGATGAGGGGATCAAGAAGCTTGAACAGCCTAGCCGCTACCGTGTCGGCTTGGAAGAGGGGCTATACAACCTGCGGTCGTCGCTGGTGGCCCAAGCGCGACAGCCTGGCCGAGAGAGCGCATCGGGTTGATCGATGCGGCCACACTTGATGCCGCGGGTCAGGTCGGGCCATTGTAGAGTGAAAGGTAAGGGCCCAGCACTCTCGTCAAGAATCGTGAGGAGGTGACGTCCCTGATGGAAGAAGCAGTCATCGTCAACGCTTTGCGGACGCCCGTGGGAAAAGCGCCCCGCGGCGCCCTGCGCTCGACTCGGCCCGATGACATGGCCGCTACCGTCATCCGGGGACTGCTCCAGAGGACACCCGAAATCGCTTCCTCCGAGATTGATGATGTGATCTTGGGCTGCGCCATGCCGGAAGCCGAACAAGGGATGAATATGGGCCGCATCGCGGCCCTGCGAGCGGGCCTGCCGGATTCCGTTCCGGGCATGACGATCAATCGGTTCTGTAGCTCGGGTCTGCAATCGATTGCCCTGGCCGCCGAACGCATTCGCGGCGGCGGTGCGGACATCATCATCGCGGGCGGAGCCGAGTCGATGAGTCTCATCCCCAAAGCCGGTCACAAAATGGCTCCCAACCCAACCCTGATCGAGACCATGCCCCAGGTTTACATCAACATGGGATTGACGGCCGAAAAAGTTGTCGCCAAATACAAGGTCCCACGGGAGCTACAAGACGAGTTTGCCTACCGCAGCCACATGAAGGCGCTCGCCGCCCAGCAGGAAGGCAAATTCGACGACGAATTGGTGCCCCTCGAGGTGGAGTTCACCACGGTCGACAACGGCAGCGCCAAGACCCAAACGGTACGCTTTGAGCGGGACGAGGGGATTCGCCCCGACACGAGTCTTGAGAAACTAGCGGCATTGAAGCCCGTATTTCATGTTCGAGGCTCCGTGACAGCCGGTAACTCTTCCCAGACCAGCGACGGCGCCGGCGCCGCGCTCGTCATGTCGGCCACGAAAGCCCGGCAGCTCGGTCTTAAACCCTTGGCTCGTTTCGTCAGCTTCGCCACAGCCGGCGTCCCCCCGGAGATCATGGGCGTCGGTCCGGTTGTGGCCATCCCGAAGGCGCTGGCTTTGGCGGGACTCAATCTAGATGACATCGATCTCATCGAATTGAACGAAGCATTCGCCGGCCAAGCGCTGGCCGTGATGCGGCTGGCCGGACTCAATCCCGAAATCACGAACGTCAACGGGGGCGCGGTCGCCCTCGGTCATCCTTTGGGCGCGACCGGGGCGAAGCTTACCGCGACCATCTTGCACGAGATGGGGCGCCGCGACGCCCGCTACGGTTTGGTCACGATGTGCGTCGGCGGTGGCCAAGGCGCGGCGGGAATCTTCGAGAGAATCTGATAATTCGTGTCCGCCACAATATCCACCTCAACGGATTTAGCCCCGCCCGCGGGCGGTGGTTTCCTCCTGGAAGACCTCGCCTCGCCTGCCGTTTCGACGCCGGAGGATTTCACCGAAGAACAGCTCCAGATCGCCGCTACCGCCGACCGCTTCATGAACGAAGAGGTTTTCCCCCAGGTTGAAGAATACGAAAAGCAAAAGCCTGGCCTAGCTCGCAGCCTGATCGCGAAGTCAGGGCAACTGGGGCTTTTGGGTGTTCTGGTCCCGGAAGAATACGCCGGTTCGGAGATGGACTTGACGACGTCCGTCATCGTTGACGAGCGCATGGGCCGCTACGCCTCCTTCTCGACCACCCACGGCGCTCACTCGGGAATCGGGACGCTGCCTTTGGTTCTTTTCGGGACGGAACAGCAGAAGCAGCACTACTTGCCACGACTCGTCACAGGCGAATGGGTAGCGGCCTATTGCCTCAGCGAATCCCACGCCGGCAGCGACGCCCTCGCGGCGCGAACGAGAGCGGATCTTTCGCTCGACGGCGGCCACTACATCCTCAACGGCGAGAAGATGTGGATTTCGAACGGCGGCATCGCGGACTTCTACACGGTTTTCGCCAAGGTCGATGGGGAGAAGTTTACCGCTTTCCTCGTTGAACGCCACACGAAGGGGGTGCAACCAGGCGCGGAAGAGAAAAAGATGGGGATCAAGGGCAGCTCGACAACGCCGTTGGCCCTGACGAACGTCGCCGTTCCGGTGGAGAACGTTCTGGGCGAGATCGGCCGCGGCCACGTCATAGCCTTCAACATCCTCAACCTCGGCCGCCTCAAGCTCGCGGCGGCCTGCATCGGCGGCGGCAAAGACGTCCTCGCCGAGTCGATCCGCTATGCCAAGCAACGAAAGGCGTTCGGGCAACCCATCGCGGATTTCGGTCTCATCAAGCACAAGCTTGCCCAGATGGCGATACGGCTCTACGAAATGGAGTCGATTGTCTACCGCACCTGTGGTCTGATCGATGCGCGACTCGCTCAGGTCTCGTGGCAGGAAGATCAAGCCGGGCAGAAAGCCCTGATGTGCGTCGAAGAATATGCCGTCGAATGCTCAATCACCAAGGTGAACGCCTCCGAGGCGCTCGACTACATCGTCGACGAGGGCGTACAGATCCACGGCGGCTATGGCTTCCACCAAGACTATGCCGTCGAGCGGGCCTACCGGGACTCGCGCATCAACCGCATCTTTGAAGGAACGAACGAAATCAATCGTCTCTTGACGGCAGGCATGCTCTTGAAGCGCGCCGCGCATGGCCGGCTCGCGCTCGCTCCGGCGATCGAGAAAGCCATGCGTCAGATGCGTGAGGCTCCGGCCGCAGCCGCTGCTTCCCCCGGCGAACCTCTGGCCGAGGAAAAGCAACTCCTTTCCCGAGCCAAGAGAGTTGCGCTGGTTTGCGCCGGCTTGGCGCACCGGCATTTCGGGGACGAGCTGCGAAACGAGCAGGAGGTGACAGCCGCGCTCAGCGATATCATTGCCGCCGTCTACGGCATGGAATCGGCTCTATTGCGGACCGAAAAGCTCGTAGCCACGGGACGGGGCAAGCAAGCTCTCGACATGACGCGCCTGATCATCCGCGACAGCATGGGGCAGATCGGGGACGGCGCCAAGGCGATTCTGACGGCCTGTTGCTCGGGTGAGGATCTTATCCAATACTTGTCTTTTCTTCAGCAACTCCCTCAATCAACCGCTATCGACTCAATCAGAAAGCGGCGAGACGTGGCCGAGCGACTTGTGGCCGCCGAAAAGTTCCTGGTGTGAGCGGCCAAACTCCCGACAGCACAGCCTCATGGCAGCCGCCCCGCATCGTCCTGGCCATTGGCTTACCCGGATCGGGCAAGTCCGCCTGGTTCGAGCAACAGTCGATCGTACCTCTCTCAAGTGATCAGCTGCGGATCATCCTGGCCGACGACGAGGATGAGCAGGGCTTCCAAGCAGACATCTTCCGGGCCCTCCGGTACTTACTGGAAGTCCGGCTTGACTTGAATCGTCCCGTCACTTACATTGATGCGACTAATCTCGTCAGAGAACAGCGCCGCGACTTCATCGAGATCGCGCAACGTCGTAACTGTTCCATCGAGGCGCTGTTTTTCGATGTGCCTCTTGCGACTTGTCTTGAACGCAATCGTAGCCGGTCCCGCCGGGTTCCCGAAGACGTAATGCGGGAGATGGCCGCCAAGCTCGAGCCCCCGACCCTGGAAGAAGGCTTCACCCGTATTGTGCGCATCGGTGAAGATAGCAAGGTTTTCGAGGACGTCCACTCCCCGCTCGCCGGGTCTTGAATAGCCGGCTTTTCTCACCAACTGGTGGTCCAAGCACGCCATGGGCCCGCCATCACTGCGTTGCACTTGCTCGCCGTGCTCAACGTACTGTTCGAGTACGCCTCCGCGCGCCGAGCGGAAAAATGGGGACTGCCACCGATTCGCTCCCCATCATGGCCCTCGAAACGAACAACTTAGCCTGAAGCGAATTGGCTGGCTGTACCCGATTTTTCCTAGCCGCCTCAAGCAACCGCGTCTAACCGAGGCACGGTCCCCGACACTCGTCGGATTCGGCTAGGTAGCCTCCGCCCGCTTGAGCAACTGGACTTCCAAGAGCCGGCTGTCTGAGGGATTCAACTTTACCTTGACCTGATCGCCCTTCTTGATATCCTTGAGCGTCAGCTTTCCGCGGAATACTTTCTTCTTAGCCTTCAGCTTCGTCTTTTCGTCCACCGCGCCAACGTAGGGTGTCCCGTCCTCGTCCTCGAAGGTCATCTTTTGGTTCTCAACATCCACCGAGACGACCTCCACCTTTAGGTCGATTACAAACTGCTGGGCGGGCAGAATCGCCGCGACTACGGCCAAACACAACGTTACCAGCATCAGTCTAGAATTTTGCATAGCCCGATTATAAGACAGCCGGCCACCGCGGCAACAGGGGTCGATCCGCTTGGAGGCGAACGAGCACGCTTTCCGGGCGGCCGACAGGCTCCGCCCACAGGCCATTGCAAACCTGGTGCTTCGCTGAGTCAAGCGCCGGACCAGCGGCCGAGCGGGCAGGAATGTTCGTCCCGGCGAGTCTTTCAGCACTTGTCCCGATTGATACTGCCGCGCCTTGAAGTTGTCCACGGAATTCTCGTCTCCATCGCGGCGGATCACCAGCGGCGGTCGTGGAGGTTATCATTTCTAGAAGCGCCGGAGGAGTTGCCGCGCAGCTACACGACTTGCACGAGGAATCAAACGGAGCTCCTATTGCGGAACACAGACCGGGGAATCACACGCCGAAGGCTTCTTCAAGCGTCAGCGGGCAGCCTTGGCCTCGCGGCTCTTTGCGCGTCGCCCGTCTTCGCCGCAAACGGGAGTCGAATCGCCTGGCTGGCGCTACGCTACCGCACGGATGCCAAAAGAATCGCGCGCCTGCTTCCGCCACCGCTTGAGCCTGACGACGTGGCCGAAGTTTTAGTGGACTACGCGTCGCTCACCGATCCCAGCGGCGAAAAGACCATCGTCCGTCCCGGAGACGTTTCGTGTTTCGCAGTTCACGTGGCCGCTAAATACAAAGGTCGGAGAGGTATGCTGCGGGCCGGGATGGCGATCAATCAAGACTGGGGTCGGATCGTCAGCCGAGAACTCGTGGGAGGCAACGCCAAGGACGGCGCGATCACGCTCGAGCGAAGTGGAAACCGCGTCAAGGCATCGTTTCGTCGCCGCGGGGCACCGGTGCATCGGGTTGAGACCGTCGTGACAGACCGCTCCGCCCACCCACTTTACTCGTGGCGAGAGACCGGTTATGGAGCGTTCGTCTTTCGCTACCGGCTGAATCCTGCCTGGGCGAAAAGCATGCTCGACGAAGGACCCGTCGAACTCTGGCGGGTGGAGGGCAGCGACGGCGGGTACCCGGTAGAACAGGCTAACGACGCTAAGCGTCCCGTCGAGTGCGATATCAGCCGGACCGAATTCGAGTGGGTCCAGCCTTCCGCCTTGGATCCTTACATCGAGTTCCCCGTGCGCGAGTTCCTCGGCGCATCGTTTTACGAAACCAGTGGGAGGGATCTCGTCGATTTGCGGAGGCGCGTCGAAAGTACACGGTCGGTCTTCCTGCAAGATATTCGCAAAAGGCCGTTTGAACCCTGGGCGCTGTTGAACTACGACCGGCCTGTTCAGAAGCGGAAACCCTGGCGACCGGGCGGCTGGCCCGGTTCTCGAACAGCGTTCAAACTGACCGCCGCTGAGATCAGCCAATACAAAAGCCGGAAGGAGATTGATCTCGGTCCGATGGCGATGATCGATATCCGGCTGGCGATCGATCCGGCGATTCATGCGCAGATTCTTCCTCCTCCTTGCCGCACCGCGCCGCGTTCGCTGTTACGAATCTTGGGGATGCGCGTCGAAGCAAGTGACATCTCGCCCGAGCCGTTTCAGGAAGTATGGCTACTGGCCTCATGCCGGGTGGGATCTCGGCTGTTGTGGTACTCTTTGTCGCACGTCGTGACGCCCGGCGGCGATGTTCTCGACGGTCGGGAAACCTTCGGCTACCCCTCGGTGACCGGAGAGGTCAACGTCGTAGTCACCCCCGAGCACTTCAGCTTGCTCGGCCGTCGCTTGGGTCGCGAGTTTGTCTATGCGGAAGGGAGGCTGCGCGGCTCCGCGGCCGGAATCTCCCTGGGCCGGGTAGCGACGGTTGGGCTGCGAGCGCCACCATTTGGGCGCGACCGGAATCCGCCGGCTCAGCTCGTTTCACAGCCATGGTATTGCCAGGGCCGCTACCTGCGGATCGATCCCCGTTCGTTCGTCTTGGAGCTTCCCAGCGAGGCGGCGCCGGGCCGGCTGGGGCGGCCGACGCCGTGGTTTGAGTTTCGGCCGTTTCAGAACGTCTCGGCGGTAGCGGCCGAAGACGTAGGCATGCAGCGTGGGCCGGGGCGAATTGTCGGGGCCGTAGACGGCTTTGAGCCTTATTACGCCCAGCGTTGCGATGGTGTGTTGCCCGGGCGACCGGTCCCCGACGAAGTCCAGCCGACGTTCCGGGTGCGTCGGCCGAGGACAGTACGATCGGACTGGAGGATCCGTAGGACAAAAGTGTCATTCTCCGGACAAAGCAGCGACACTTCGGCCTGACTAGCTACTTTCCGTCGCAAAATACGCTTGCCGCTCGGGGCGGGAACTGTCACCAATTTCGCGCGTTGAAAAATCAACCAGTTACGGGGATGTCCGGAAGCGAAATTGGCTGACTGTACCCAGCCACCGCCTAGTCTCCCCTTTTTGCGACGGAAAGTAGCTAGCCCCAATACCGTTCCCTGAAGCTGTCATGGAACCAACGAACCTTTCCCCGCATTGCGCCGTCTGCCATGCACGGCCGCGACATGTCGCGCCCTGGGGACCGGCCAAATTTAGTTCTGCGAGACAGACAGGCCCAATACCAAGGTCCATCCTTCTTGAAACGATGCGGCCCGAACGTGTAACCCAGAAAGTCAAACCGCTGTCCGTGTCCCCCAGAGACACCTCCTCTATAATGGAGGGCAATCAACGAGTCATCCCTCGACGTCCCGGAGCCACTCCCGTTGTCCTCGGAAGATCGTCTGTTCGAACAGCGCTATCAGAAGATTGGCGACATTGAAGCTCTCGGCTTCGCCGCCTATCCCCGCAAGTTCGCCTTTAGCCACACTGCAAGAGAAATCCATAGCACCTATGGTGCGTTAGACGGCGAGCAGCTAGAAAACAAAAACATTCAGGCCAAGGTCTGCGGACGCTTGATGACGGTTCGCCGCCAAGGCAAGGCTGGTTTTTGTCACATCCAGCAGGAAGGCGAGCGGTTGCAACTCTACGTTCGTCAGGACACCGTCGGCGAGAACGCCTTTGCACTGTACAACAAGCTCGACGCCGGGGATATCATCGGCGCCGAGGGCCGCCTGTTTCGCACCCGAACCGGCGAGCTGACCCTGCGCGCCGAGCGTCTTGAGTTTCTGGCGAAAGCCATCTTGCCGATGCCCGAAAAATGGCACGGCCTCCAAGACGTTGAGATTCGGTACCGCCAGCGTTATCTGGATCTCATCGCCAACCCGGATGTCCGCGGAGTCTTCCTGCGGCGCCACAAGCTGATCGCCGCCCTGCGGCGTTCGCTCGCAGGGCGCGACTACCTGGAAGTAGAAACACCGATGATGCAACCGATCTACGGCGGGGCGCTGGCACGGCCTTTCCTGACCCACCACAACGCCTTGGATCTGGATCTCTACCTGCGCATCGCTCCCGAACTTTACTTGAAGCGGCTCGTCGTCGGGGGATTCGACCGGGTGTACGAGATCAACCGCAGCTTTCGAAACGAAGGTATTTCGAAGCAGCACAATCCCGAGTTCACGATGCTCGAGTTCTATCAGGCCTACAGCGACTACCGAGACCTGATGGACCTAAGCCAGAGCCTGCTGAAAGAAGCGGTACAGGCGGTTCACGACGGCGAGACCGCCGTCGAGTACAACGGCCAGACGATCGATTTCTCCAGCCTGCAACGGGTGTCGATGAAAGAAGCCATTGCCGAGTTCTGGCCGGATCGGGAGACGGCCCCGGCTCTCGAGGACCTCGACGATCCCGAGCGAGTCAGGCAGCTCATCGAAACGAATAACCGAACGAAAGAGGAGAAGATTTCTCCCGCCCCCGATGCCTCGCTGGGAAGATGCTTGTTGGCGCTGTTTGAGAATGCCTGCGAGCCCCAACTCATCCAACCGACCCTAGTCTACGATTACCCGGTCGAGGCCTCTCCGCTGTCGAAGAACAAGCCTGACGACCCCGACTGGGTTGAGCGGTTCGAGATCTATGCAGCGGGCATGGAGATCGCCAACGCCTACTCCGAGCTGAACGACCCTCGGGAGCAGTGGCGCCGTTTTCTCGCCCAGTTGAGCGGAGACGAACAGGACGCCGACGAAACTCACCAAATGGACGAGGATTACGTCCGCAGCCTCTGCTACGGCATGCCGCCGACGGCGGGAGAGGGCATTGGGATCGACCGGTTGACGATGATCCTCACCGATTCGCGCTCGATTCGCGACGTGATCCTGTTTCCCCTGCTGCGGCCTGAAGCGGAGATCGGCGTCGCCGGCCGCCTCGAGGCGCTCGAGGACTCGCAGCATGACGTTTGAGCTGTTCGTCGCCGGCCGCTACCTCAAAGCCAAGCGCAAACAACGATTCATTTCCGTCGTGACGGCAATCGCCGTTTTGGGGGTCGCGACCGGCGTGATGGCTTTGGTCGTAGCCATGGCCATCAATAACGGCGTCGAGCAAGACCTTCAACGTCATCTGCTGGGAGCCACGGCCCACGTGAACCTCCTCGAGAAAGAACGTGGTTTCGGCATCGAAGATTGGCGCGCCTTCATGGAGCGATTCCGGGACGTCGACCACGTCGAGGCCATGGCCCCGGCGCTCTATGGAGAGATGATGATCTCAGGCCCTATCCGGGCTCGCGGCTGCTTCTTAAAGGGAATCGACCCCGAAGCCGAACCGGCGGTTGGCAACCTGCTGACCAAGATCACCGAAGGCTCCCTGGACAACCTCGTTCGCCCCGATTCGCAGCCGGGGATCATCCTCGGCAAGCGGCTTGCCGAGGCGATTGGCGCGCGATTGAACTCCGTTATGACGCTGGTCAACCCTCAGGGGGAGCTCACGCCCTTCGGTCCCGTGCCGGGCTTCAAGAGAGTCCGCGTGGCGGCGATCTTCGAATCGAGCTTCTATGAATACGACAATTATTGGGCCATCGCGACGATCGAGACCGCGCAACAGTCGCTTTCTCTGGGGGATGTCATCAACGCCGTCGATTTCAAGCTGGACGATTTGAATTTGGCGCCCAGCGTCAGCAAGGAGTTGGAAAAGATTGCCGGTCCGCAATTTGCCGCCACCAGCTGGATGGAGCGCAACCGAGAGATCTTCAATGCTCTGAAGATCGAAAAGCTCGTCACCACGGTCATCATTGGCCTCATCATGCTGGTAGCAGCCCTCAACGTACTGACGTCGTTGGTCATGATGGTGATGGAGAAGAAGAAGGACATCGCGATCCTTATGTCGATGGGAGCGCGACGGCCCCAGATTCGAAGGATTTTCGCTCTGCAAGGCCTCATCATTGGTTCCGTCGGCACCGCGCTTGGTCTTTTCGCGGGACATTTCCTCTGCTGGCTGTGTGCAACCTACCGTCTCATTCCGCTCGAAGCCCAGGTTTATGGACTCAGCTACGTACCCTTTGCTCCCCGAGCCTGGGACGGGGCCGCTGTCGCGCTGGCGGCCCTCGTCATCAGCTACCTGACCACCATCTATCCCGCGGCCGCGGCGACCCGGATTCTGCCGCTCGAGGTTCTGCGCTACGAGTGATCCGGTCGACCGGCTTTGCCTCGACCTGGCGGCAGCCGCGTGGTGCGTGCAGGCGGGCACGGCATGCTGTGCCCCTACAGATCTGTTGGCTACCTGAAAATGTTGCGGCAGATGGCGCGGGTCGCGACTTTGTCTTCCTAGGCCAGCCGTTTTGCGGCTGGTAGGCGGACTATGCCGACCCAGGCCGGCTGCCCGTTTTCAACGAGCTTTCCCGAAAGCCTGGACAGCGGGACAGCATCAAGTCGTGGCGCAAAGGCACGGCGACGTGTCAATGTGAGTAACCACGGGTTCACATTTGCGACCTAAGTTGCTGTGATAAAATCACTTGAGTTTGGCACCGCATCTGCCTGTCGAGTAGTGGCTATGTGCGTCGTGCGCGTGATTACTTACCTTGCCTGCCTGGGTTTAGTGCCTCTCTCGGGCGCGACTCTGGAGCAGCTCTCGCTCGGCGAGATGATCGAGCAGTCGACGGCTGTCGTCCGTGCCCGGACGGGCCAAAGCCGCGGCGTACGGGAAGGGCGCTTGATCTACACCCTAACCCGCCTGGAGGTGATCGAGCAGTGGAAAGGGGAGCCGTGGACCGAAGTCGAGGTGGCGCTTCCCGGGGGGTCGGTCGGAGGTCTGAGCCAGCGTTTCGGGGGTGTGCCCCGGCTTGAGCCGGGGAGGGAGTTCGTGTTCTTTCTCTGGCAGGGGCCTAGCGGCCGCATCCAAATCACCGGCCTGAGCCAGGGGCTGTTCGCCGTTACCCAAGCTGAGAGCGCGGAGCTTCGCGTAACCCGCCAGCCCAGTGGGGACTTGATGTTGGCTCCCGAGACGGGAGTTGTCGTTCAGGATCGCGCCATCGAGATGCCCTTGCGTGATCTCGTGGCCAGGATCCAATCGGAATCAGCCGAAGGGGAGCAATGAGAATCCTGGGTTCGCCGGCGGCTAAATGCATCCCGCTTCTGCTCGCATTGCTGGTAGTGCTTCCCAGCAGCCTCTTCGGCTACTATCACTTCCTCCACTATCCGACGGCCTCGCCCCCCTTCACCAGAGTCATTGAGAAGTTCGACCTCGGCTCGTTAATCGACGGGACGGTCTACTTCTACGTCAGCCGCGACGGACCGCAATTGGCGGCCAACGACAGCTACGAGGCGCTTGTCAGCCAGGTGCGGCAGGCGTTGTCGGTGTGGGATTCCGTGCCCAGCTCGGAGCTAGGGGTGGCCTACGGAGGAATCAGCGAGGGCCTTTCCGACGCCGCCGCCCCGAGCGGAGCAATACTCTTCGCCGAATTGCCCCCGGGGGTGATCGGGTTGGGCGGTCCCGTCACCCGGGCGGAGCAGCGCGACGGCTTCATGCCCATTGTTCGCTCTCAGGTTATCCTCTCCAACGATCTAACCAGCGGAGGCCGCCCGAAGCTGAGTTTCTCCGAGCAATTCTTTAATAGCCTCGTTCATGAGATCGGGCATGCTCTCGGGTTGCAGCACTCGTTGACCGGGTCCGTGATGAGCACGGACGTGACCCGAGCCACGACCAGAGCCCTGCCGCTCGCTGCCGACGATGTGGCAGGGCTGGCCGTCGCCTATCCGACAGCAAGCTTTCTGCGCTTCTTCGGCGGCATCAGCGGACGCGTCGTCTCCACAACGGGCCGCCCGATTCATCTGGCCTCGGTGGTGGCCATCGGAGGGGGTGGGAACATCGTCGTCAGCTCGCTGACGGATCCCGACGGCAGGTATCAGATCCAGGGGCTGCTTCCGGGGCCCTATCGGGTCTACGCGCATCCCCTTCCCCCGGCAACACAAGCCGGGTTGGGCCCTGCCAATGTGGTGCTGCCGACAACGGACTCGGGCGAGACCGTTGCCTCAGGCGGGGTCTTCAAGACCGTCTTTTACGGAGGCTCGAATCGGCCCCTGGATTCTCCTTCGGTGTGGGTCGCCGGCGGCACGCCGACTGCGGACGTTGACTTTACCGTTACGCCCCTAGCCGACCTCGCTCTGCACAGCGTGACGACCTTTAGCTTCCCCGGAAACGGCGCCCCGGGAGTTCACCCGGCTTTCGTCGATAACCGCGACCCGACGGCATTCGTGTTGGCCACCGGGCCGGGACTCATTCCCCATCTGGCGGAGATCTCCCTGGAGATCATAGGGTCCGACCTGAGGCCTGCGCGGCCGATCCTTTACGCCTTCGACGCCCGCTTTGCTCGGGTCGATTTTGAGATCTCTCCTTTCAGTGGCTTGGGGCCTAAGCCGCTTTTGTTTCGCTTGAGAGACGACATCTATGTCCTGCCCAGCGCCGTACGGCTCACATCGCAACGCGCGCCGGTCGTCCACTGGATCGAACCCGACTTTAGCTTTCCCGACGACGAGGTCTGGAGCGTACGGGGCCAGAATTTCGGTCCTAGGGCGCTGGTTTACTTTGACGGACTGCCGGGGACGGTCGTCGGTTTTGACGAATTCAAAGGCGAAATCCTTGTGCGGCCGCCTCCGGGCCCGCCGGGGCGCCAAGCCGTCGTGACGGTGTACAGCCCGGACGGGCAGAGCTCGGCGTTCACGCTTCCTGACGGCAACGTCGTGTTGGCCTATCCGGACGGCATCGCTCCTTCGCTCGTTTTGTCGCGCGACTCGGCCGAGGCCGGTTCCGATGTGGTGGTCGAAATCGACGGTCTGGGAACGGACTTCACCCCGCATCAAACGGTCGTTGGGTTTGGCACGAGCGACATCGTCACGCGGGACCTCGAAGTCGTGAGTCCCGAGAGGCTGCGCGTAGTGATCACCATTCGCCCACAGACCGAGCCCGGTCCGTATCTGGTCACGGTGACCAGCGGCCTACAATTGGCCGAGGCGGCCCAGCGTTTCCGAGTAGACCCCGCTGACCCTGACGACCCGCGGCCCAAGCTCAGCTTCGGCGGACTGGTCAATAGCGCCACGAGGACGCCCGACTTGTCCCCTGGAGTATTGGCGACCTTGTTCGGCTCAAGGCTGAGTGCCGAACCCTCCGCTGAGCCGGTCCCGGCCGTTCTGCCCACCGTGACACTAGACGGTCAGGAAGCGACTGTGCTGGCAGTGACTCCTGATCAAATCGATCTGCGGATTCCCATCACGGTAGAGCCGGGCGTCGCCGAGCTGCGCGTCCGGAGAGGGCCCCTCGTCAGCGAGCCGATGCTGGTCAGGATCGCTTCGGTATCCCCAGGTCTGTTTCGTGCGGTCAGGAGTGACGGCAGCACGGTCGGCACGGGCAACCCGGCGCAGCCGGGCGAGGGCTTACTGGTACTAGCGACAGGGCTTGGGGTAGGCGATTTTTTCGATTCGACCGAAGATCTCGGGACCGTTCAACTGGAGATCAACCGGGAACGGGTCGAACCGTTGTCGCTCCGCGAGGTCGCCGGCTTCCCCGGCCTTTATGAACTTGGCATGACGGTCCCCGATGAGATTGCTGACGGGCCACTATCAATCTCATTGCTCGTCGAAGGGCGCCGCGGCAACACCTTGGCGCTGCCCGTGGCGCCGCCGCTCGACGACCCCTCGTTGATTTCCGAACTCGCCTTGCAGTGAGTGCCCATGGGCCTTGCGGCCCACCCATGGGGATGAAAACCGGTGGGTTTTCGACGCAGCGGCCATGGCGATTCGAAAGTCTTGTCTCGGCCAGCTTACCGGCAGAGCGGCAAAGCCACCCGCGCCACGGCCGGTAGGGCGAAGACGGTCGTCAACATCGGGGGCCACCTCTTTCTTGCCGCTGTGCAGCCGGGCATGAATGGGCGTCGAAAACGGTAGCCAACCGGGGCGCGGAGCTATAATCAGTTCGTAGGACCCCACAGCGGGCCGCATGCGACTTTTTCTCGCCTTCCTCCTCTGCTGGCTGCCCGTCAGAGCCTCGGCCGAAGATGATCTTCAGCGCGAGGTGAGACGATTCCTGGACGTCTACCGGGTTGTCGAGCAGAACCTCGCCGACGCGATTGATCCTCACCGGGCGTTCTATCAGGGCGCGCTCCCGGCCATGGTGCGCACGCTCGATCCGCACTCCGCGTTTCTGGACCGCGATCAATTCGAATCGCTGAAGGAAATGCAGCGCTCGACGGAAAAAGGTTTCGGCAGCGTGGTGGCGCTTAGCCCGGGACGCGTGATCGTCTTGCAGACGCTGCCAGGGAGTCCGTCGGCCCGCTCGGGCCTGTCGGCCGGAGACGAAATCGCCGCCCTCAACGGCCACCCCCTAGCACACCTAACCATTCCGCAGCTCGCTGCGCTGCTCGGCCAGTCACGGCAGACCAAGGTGCAGCTCATGGTGAAGCGGCCGACGCTGCCGAGGCTGCTGCCGATGACGCTTGTGCCCGCGGAGATGGCCGACCCCAGCGTGAGTCGAAAGCTGATCTTGAAACCGGGGATCGCCTACATCAAACTGGCCAATTTCGAGCGTGATACGCCCAATGATCTCAAGCAAGCCATCGAGAGCGCAGGCGGGGCCGCTTTGCAAGGGCTGGTACTTGATTTGCGAGGCAACCCCGGGGGCCTGGTCGGAGCGGCGCTACAAACGGCAGCGTTCTTTCTAGAGAGCGGACAAGAAATTCTGTGGATCCGCGCTCGGGAGGGCGAAGACGAAGTAGTCAGAGTTCCCGACGGCTTGGAACCTTACCGGTTTCCGATCGCGGTTCTGACCGACTCACGGACCGCGAGCGCCGCGGAGTTGGTCGCCGGCGCTCTCCAAGACCACAAACGCGCAACGATCGTAGGCGAGCCGACCTTCGGAAAAGGTCTGGTGCAAAGTGTCTTCGAGCTCTCCGAAGGAGCAGGGTTGGCGCTGACGACGGCCGTGTACCTCACGCCCAAGGGCCGATCGATCCAACGGCCCTTGGGCGACTGCCGCCTGTTCATCCTCACGCCATGTGAGGAATCACAGCCGGGCGATGCGGGATCGGAGACCGGTTCCCCGCCGCCGGCAGCGGACGCGGGGGGAATCAGCCCCGACACGATCGCTTATCCGCGACGCCTCAGTCGATTGGAAATGGTCATCGAGGCAAGCGGCTACTTCCTGGATTTCGCCCAACAGTATTCGAGCAAGCGACCGGCTATCACTATTGACTTCGAAGTGTCTCCCCGGCTGCTCGACGAGTTCCAGCTCTTCCTTTCGGAACGCCACATCAGTCCCGGGCTGCCGGATTGGTCGTCCTCGTTGGATTTCATTCGCAGCCGGCTAAAACAGGAGATTCTCAATTTCGCCTTTGGGGTCGCCAGGGGAGATGAAGTCGAAGTGCGCCGCGATCCGCGAGTCAAAGCGGCCCTGCGTGCGATCGAAAACCGTTGACGTAACCGAGGTCGCGGTGCGACCCCGATCCCGCGTTCGGGCAGTTCCGGATAAGTCGCCATTCGCACAAGCCGCGGTAGTAGGTACCGGCGATCCCGCCGGTACCGGGGAAGCGATAAATCCCGTCCCTGCATGACAAACGGCGCCGTGCGGGAAATGATCGTTGGCTCCATCACGGTGTAGGTGAACGGTATTGCCGCGAGGGCCGGCAGATCGCTTGCCCTAACGGCAGTGTGCATTGCAGGGTGAGGCGACCGGAAACGTATCCTCACCGGAGGACAGAGTGAAATCGTTCGACAACACAACCGCAAGCCGAGACGTGGCCCACATTTTGCACCCCTACACCAACCTGAAGAAGCACGAGGAAACGGGGCCGCTGGTCCTCACCGAGGGCAAAGGCGTATGGCTTTACGACGACAAAGGCAAGGCCTACCTGGACGGGATGGCCGGGCTCTGGTGTGTGGCTCTCGGATACGGGGAGGAGCGCCTGGTCGCGGCGGCCGCGGCGCAAATGCGCCGATTAGCGTTTTCCCATTTGTTTGTCTCCAAGAGCCACGAACCCGCCGCCCATCTGGCGGAAAAGCTGATCGCCATCGCTCCGGCGCCGATGTCGAAGGTGTTCTTCGCCAATTCCGGGTCCGAAGCTACCGACACCGCGCTGAAACTGGTTTGGTTCTACAACAACGCCTTGGGGAGACCAAAGAAGAAAAAGATCATCAGTCGCCACAAGGCCTATCACGGTGTCACCATCGCGGCCGCCAGCATGACCGGGCTGCCGCTCAACCATCGCGACTTCGATCTGCCGATCGACAAGGTATTGCACGCGGACTGCCCGCATTTCTACCACTTTGGGGAAGCGGGCGAAAGCGAGGAAGAGTTCGCCGCGCGGATGGCAGACAACCTCGACAAGCTGATTCTGAGCGAAGGACCGCAAACGGTAGCCGCCTTCATCGCCGAGCCGGTCATGGGCGCCGGAGGCGTCATTGTGCCGCCTCGAACCTACTTCGACCGCGTCCAGCGCGTCCTGAAGAAACATGACGTGTTGTTGATAGCCGATGAGGTGATCTGCGGATTCGGACGCACGGGCAACATGTTTGGCTGCCAGACGTTCGGCATCGAGCCGGACATGATTTGCGTCGCCAAGGCGCTCTCCTCGGCGTATCTGCCCATCTCGGCCCTGCTCATCAACAAGAAGATTTTCGAAGCAGTGAGGGAGCACAGCGATCGGGTCGGTACTTTCGCCCACGGCTTCACCTACTCGGGGCATCCGGTCAGTGCCGCGGTGGCCGTCGAGACGCTAGCCATCTACAAAGAGCGGGACATCGTGGGACATGTTCGCGACGTTGCGCCGCGCTTGCAAGAGGGGCTGAGGCGATTTGCCGGCCACCCCATGGTTGGCGAAGTTCGTGGCGTCGGCTTGGTGGCCGGTGTTGAACTGGTCAAGGATAAAGCGACCCGCGCCAAGTTTGATGCGGCCCAACAAGTTGGCCCCTATCTGGTGGGCCGCGCCCAGCAGCACGGCGCGATGCTCAGACCATTGCCCGGCGACACGGTCGCGTTTTCGCCACCGCTGGTCATCTCAACCGAAGAGATCGATTTGCTTGTCGAAAGGTTCGGCCGGGCGTTGGATGACACGGCAGCGTGGCTCGCCGGCTCGTAGGCGTCGCGGCGACACCGGTCGGGGCCTAACTAACACCTTCGCGACAAGCGAATCAGAGCCGCGAACGCTGGCGAGCGCAGCCATGTCCCCGGTTGTACCCGGGTAGCCGCCGCCACTCCCGGCGGCGCTCACCAACTGCGTTCGACGCCAACGACTTTCCATCCCCCGGCTTCCTTGCGGAGATACACGGTCACGGTCTTGGCCGCTTCTTCCCCGGCGATCATGGCTGCGAAGTAAGCGCCTTCGCGACCCTCGGCAACCTGTTTGGGCAACGGGAATCCGCCGGCATCGAGAATCGGAGTGTGCTCCTCGGATTCGTTGTCGAAGTGCGACCATTGGACGCTGTAGTCGCGGCTGTCGCGAAATCTATACTTGACCTCCAGATCGTCGAACTTCAGTTCGTTTCCTTCAATTCTGAATCGATCTAGAGCAAGGACCTTCGCCAAGTAGTTTCGGCCGATCTTGTCGCGTCTGCCGACGAGGTAGTTGCCCAGCAGCTCTTCATCCGCCGAATTGCTGTATTGCGCCGACTTCACTACCGCCCGGATCTGGTCAGCGGTAAAAGCCATCACTTTCTTGGCCGCCCAGAACTCGTCGTCTGGCAGGCGATTCTCGAACGCGGGACTCGGGTAATTAGGCTTAAACCGTTCCGGATCGAAACTCGGGTACTCAAGCATCCCCAGAGCGCGAGACCTGCGGTAGCGGGAACACATCCAGCGCGGCGTATAAATGCCCAAGGTGAGCATTTGGGCCACAGCGGGTTTGAAATCCCACAGATAGGCGTTCCCGTCTCGTGCTGAGTTCGATACGACGCTCGCGCTCCCGAGGGTCGACCCGAAGTCGATCAGGTAGTGCCTCACAAACTTCACGCCATCGACTTCCACAAGCGAATCGAGGGTGTTGATCGCTCGCGAGTCGCTGTGGTTCAGCCAGGCGCAGAAGACGAACAGGCCCCGCAGCTCGCGGCGATGCTCGTGATTGATGATGTCGTTGGGATCATCCTTGCGGGTTCCGTAATAGCGGAACTCGCCGAGGATCTTGCCGGGAAGCAGCAGGCTGGCGACACCGCGAAGCCGTCCCTGCTTGTCGCGCGGCACGTTTAGGAGGCTGATGGTGACATCTCTGGGCGTCATGGGACGCTTCTGACCCTTGATGTCCTTCAACGTGGTCCCCCCGGCGATGACCAGTCGGTCCCTCTCAAAAGTGACTAGGTAGTTTTCCGGAACGTTGTAGCCGAGGGCATAGAACAGCCGAGAACCGATGACGTCCACGCTGGTCGCCATCTCGGGATGCCGCGCGGGATCGAATTAGAAAATAGGGGGTATCCACTTGCTTGGACCAGCCACAAGATGTAGTATTCGGGGATGGCCGAGGAGTCCGGACCGCATCCTATTGGCGGCGTTGACTATCCCAGAACCCTGCCGGAGTTCGACGATTGGTTCTGCTCGGAAGCGGCGTGTCTGGTGTATCTGCGGCGGGTTCGGTGGCGGCAGAGCTTCCGATGCCCGCAATGTGTCGGCAGCGAGGCCTGGCTGACGAACACGGGCCACCTGAAGTGTAGAAAGTGTCGGCGCCGAACCTCTCTGACGGCGGGGACGATTTTTGAACGGACGCAAAAGCCCCTGCGAGTGTGGTTTCAGGCCATGTGGTACCTGACCAGCCAGAAATCCGGAGGGAGTGCGTTGGGGCTTCAACAGGTGCTCGGCCTGGGCAGCTACCAGACAGCTTGGAGTTGGCTCCACAAGCTGCGGCGTGCCATGGTCCGGCCCGGCCGGGATCGGCTTAACGGCTGTGTGGAGGTGGATGAAACCTACGTCGGTGGAGAGGAAGAAGGCGTCCGCGGCCGACAAGCCGCAGATAAGGCGATCGTTGTCGTCGCGGCCGAGCAGGACGGGCGAGGAATCGGCCGCATCCGGTTGCGACGGGTGCCCGACGCCTCGAGCCAGAGTCTGCACCCATGCATTGAAGAATCGGTCCGCCCTGGGGCGGTGGTTCACACGGATGGATGGAAAGGCTACAACAACATCGCCAAGAAGGGCTACACTCACCAGGTCACCATTCTCAGCCCAAGCGACGACCCGGCGCACAAACTGATGCCCCGTGTGCATCGCGTGGCTTCGCTTCTAAAGCGGTGGCTGCTGGGGACACATCAAGGAGCGGTGAGCGAGAAGCATTTGGACTACTACCTCGATGAATTCACATTCCGCTTCAATCGCCGGCGTTCACGGGCGCGTGGACTGCTGTTCTACCGCCTGCTTCAGAACGCCGTACAAGTCGATCCCGTGCCGTACCGTCAGCTCGTGGGAGGGAGTGCGAGGTCCGACCACAACATGTAGCGTATGGTCCAAGCAAGTGGATACCCCCTTTTAGGAAATATTGACGGCCCTTGGAATCCCGGATGCGGAACCCCGGTGTCACCCCTTCCGTCTTGGCGGCCACGATCTCCCAGGGGCCTTCCCTCGCCGGAGCGTTTTCGTTGCCCGGTCCGCGGAGTACGTCTTCGACGCTCATGGGGCGGGAACCTATCCGGTTGGTGAACCAGGGACTGTCGGGGACTTCTCCCAAGGTATTCGCAGACTGCGCCGGAACCGGCTTGATGTCTTGCCCGCTCTTCCGTGCTTTGCGGATTTCCTGTTTCGTAGGCTGGCGTTCGCCCGGCTTGCCGAACATGTTTTGGAACAAGTCGAGGTAGTCGTTGATCTTCCTAAAATCGGCGTCCTCCACGTGCAGAGGCGGCGGTTCCTTCCTCAGCGGATCATCGGGATAAAACTTCCCGGCGACGGCAAGCGCCGGCAGCAACGTGGCTAACCCGACGGCGAACACGAATCGGGCGGAGCCGGCGATCGGCCTCTTCAGAGGTCCGCCTACAGTTACCGCTCGCACCGTCTCGATGTCGCCGATTGAATCGCTAAAATACATTCCCGAACTTGAGCCAAATCTGTGGTCCTTCATGACTGAAGCCTACGTCGATCCGTATGAAGACGCTGTTGCCCACGTTGAAGCGGAAGCCGAATCCCGCCGAGCCTTCCAGGTCGTGGAAGTTGATCTGCGAGCGCTTGGAAGCAACCTTGCCGGCGTCGAAGAACAGGGCCATGTCCAAGCCGCTAAACGCTTCCCAGCGATACTCCGCCGTGGCCACGATCAGGTTGTTGTCGTAAAAGCGCCACTGTCGGAAGCCGCGCAGATCATCCGATCCTCCCAAGACCGGCTGCATATAGAAAGGCACAACGGCGCTGCCGTTGGCGAAGGTCATGACGGTCTTGGCGCGAAGCGCTAGAACTCTCTTGCGGTTGAAAAACGGAATATACTGCTGGGCGTCCAGATCCAGTCTGCGGTGGCTGTGGCGCTTGAGATCGCGGTCATCGTAGTAGACGAACCGAGCCGCGTAGTGGCCACCCTTGCGCGGCGTGCCGGGGATGTCGCGATTGTCAAACTGGACAAAGAATCCGCCTCGTAGAAAATCCGTCTGTTCGATCAGCCCGGGAATCGACCCCGGGGCGAAAACGTCACCGATTTGGCCGACATCGTCCCCGTTGCCCGGCCCCGTGTTGGGCTGGTACAAGCCTCCCGTCACGCCGAACGCGAACGGCTTGAAGGGACGCAACCCTACGGTGAAGTCGTAGCTGTCCTCCTCGATCCGATAGCTCGTGCGGTTACCTTCCTTCGAGTCCGGACCCGGTCCGAAATACTCGAACCGCGGTGAATTCCGGTGCATGGCGTGGAAGTCAAACGTGACCCTCCCGTTGGCCAGCTTGGGCATCGTGACCTGTAGATCCGCCAACCAGGCCGTGGTCAGCGTACCGGCCAGCGAGGTGCGGAAGACGACGTTGCCGTCGGCCAGGTCGCGACGGCGATATTGGGGACCCAGGGCAAACCCCTGTCCTGTCGGCATCCCGCCAAGCCTGACGCCCAAGCCATCCGCCTCCACCATAAAACGTTCGATCACTCGTTCGCGGTCAAGCTTATTGAGCCGCTCTTCGATTTTGTAGGCCACCTCGGGCTCGAGGCGGGCCGCTTTGTCTTTTCGAGCGGCGCGAATCTCCTCCGCACGGGTTTTATGTTGGGCGGCCAACGGCACCGTCAGCAACAAGCTGACCAGAAGACATCTCGCCAGCGGTGCTGCTCTGTTCGCTGAGCAGAAACCAACTATCTGCTTTGACGGGGTCCCGGGCACGGCATCATTCCATACAGTTCGGTCCGGCGGCCTATTGCGCGGTGCGGCTTAGCTGTGACGGTCGGGAACCCGCCAGAAAACGCCGGGACAAGCCACCCCGACCCACGTGGGGATCAGGCTGCCAGTATAGGGTTAATAGAGGCGGGTTCACAAGTTGTAGGATTGATCGAGTGGTCTGGTGAGCCGAACGGTTGTACGTACGTCTCCCGTGGAGGAACCAGCCTTCTTTTCTCGCGAGGTGGCGAGGGGAAGTGAGTAAGGGACCCGTCAATACAAGGGACGCGCCGCTCGGCGAGCAAGCGCAACGACGTAATGGCGGGCCTATCGCCTGCTTCGACCGTCAGCTGGTTAGAAAACCGGGCTAGATCCCACCTACACTTGAAACCTACCATGGCCCCCTGGCTGAAGCGTTTTTTCAAGCGAGAGCCTCCGCGGCAGCCACTGCGAGGGGCTCCCCAAGTCCGCCGCGAGAAGGCGTATTCGGCCGACACGGGTTACGTTTATCAATACTTCTACGAAGGCTACCGCGACGTCGAACGCGCGGGAGATCCCGGTCGAGAGTACGTCTTCGAGGTGACTTCGGACCGCGCGTCCCGGTTCCCGGTGACCGTTTTTCTGAGTCGACCCGCTATCGAGGCCTGGCAACAGAGTCACGGTTCGGAACTCTCTCCCACCGAGCAGTATGCAGTCGTCAAAATGAGTCTGTTTCAGACCTTCGACGAGAGAACGGACTGCAGCGGCGCCCCCGTCGACGTACTTGTTTCCGCCGCCGACCTCGAAGCCCACACCGCCACCCTCGAACTGGACTAAGCCGCCGCGTTGCCGGCGGCGCCTTCGTGGCACGAAGCCAGGTGGACGGTCGGGAACTTCGGGCACGGCATGCCGTGCCCCTGCGTTTCCAGGCACCCAACGGATCTGTAGGGGCACAGCATGCTGTGCCCGCCCGCACTCGCCCGAAACGTGAGTGTATTTATGAAATGGAGTCGCTTAGTTCCCGGTGAACAGGGCACGCTCGTCAACGAAACAGATCGGATTGCCGAACGGGTCTCGTGCGTAGAAGAGACGCTCGCCCCACGGCATGTCCGCGATCGTCTGGTCTAGCGCCTGGCAGCCCAGTCGCTTGGCTCGTTCGAAGACCGCTTCCAAGTCTTCGACAGCGAAATAGAAGTGCTGATTAAAATGATGATGCCACCCGTCGCCCCTGCCGTCACCGTCCGCGACCGGGTCGTAACAGGCGAGGATTGTACCCCCGCAGTCGAAGTAGTGCCGCCCAGGCGACACGCGCTCGCCGCTGACGCCGAGTAACTCGATATAGAACTCGGCGGCTCGCTCGATGTCGTCAACCGGTAGAATTACGCGATATAGGCGAACTCTCAACAGTGCACCCGCGCCGACCGGGAGGATAACCCAGTGAACGGTCCGGCAGCAACAACCGCGACGCCAAGGGGCGCATACTCGCGCATCGCCGTTGTAGGTGCATGCGGTCCGGACTTCAGAGGCAGTTTCGAGCAGCGCTTAGAGCGATGGGAAAGGAAACGAGTCAATGCGCATCGCCGTTGTAGGTGTCGGGGCGGTCGGCGGGTACTTTGGCGGCCGCCTCGCCGAAGCCGGACACGATGTTGTTTTTGTAGCCAGAGGTAAGACGCTGGATCGCTTGCGAACCCAAGGGCTGCAGGTAGAGAGCGGTCACGGTGACTTCGCCATACAGAGCCCCCAGGTGGTCGGCGATCCCAGCGAGGCGGGACCGGTTGACCTGATTCTTCTGGCCGTCAAAGCGCAGCATATTCGTGAGGCTGGGCGATCTCTGGCTCCGCTGGTGGGTCCCGACACTACGGTTATTCCTCTCGAGAACGGAGTTGAGGCGCCGAGTCTATTGGCGGAGATTCTGGGCCCGAAACACATCCTGGGAGGACTGTGCAGAATCTTCAGCACAAGGATTGCTCCGGCCCGGATACGTCACGATGGCTTGCAGCCGACGCTGCTTTTCGGGAGTTGGGGCGAGAGAACACGGATAGGGTTCACCGCATCCGCGCTGCGGTCGAATCCGCCAAGGGCATGAGTGTGGCCACGCCCGACGACGTCGAAACCGCTATGTGGGAAAAGTTTCTGTTTGTCGCGCCTCTCGGCGGAGTGGGCGCACTTGTGCGCCAACCCGCCGGTGTCCTGCGAGAAGTTCCCGAAACCCGCGCGATTCTGCGTTCGGCGATGGATGAGGTCGTGGCCGTTGCCCGCCGGCGCAACATTGCTATCAGCTCTGACGCGACAGACAGGGCCATGCGGCTGGTCGACGCGCTACCTCACGACGCTACCGCTTCCATGCAGCGAGACATCGTCGAGGGCAGGCCCTCGGAGCTCGAGTATCAAACCGGTACGGTTGTGCGATATGGCCAGGAGTCAGCCGTGCCGACCCCTGTTAACTCGACCGTCTACGCAGCTCTACTGCCGTCCGAACTGCGGGCGACGGGCCGGCTCTCCTCGTCACGAGAGCCGGAGGTTTAGCGCCGGGCGCCAGGCCGGCGGCGCTTCCGACCATGGGGATTGTCGATGGCGTGCCCACGTTGTTGTTGGCTAGCTGTGACCTTTCAACAGGTTGTTCATTCGGTCCCGGACCAGGGAAGCTGGAGTTGTCGCACAACAACGACCCTGGAGAGACCGAATGAACATCCATCAGAATGCCCGATTGACGCCCAAAGGTCGAGCCCTTATGGTTCGACGCATCCTCGCTGGGGAGACCCCGCCGGCCGCCGCGGCGGCCGGCGGAGTCTCCGAGCGCACCGCCCGCCGTTGGCTCGCCCGCTACCGCAGCGAAGGCGAAGCTGGTCTCGACGATCGCTCTTCGCGTCCCCGTCATAGCCCGCGGCGCACCCCGCAGACCGTCGTCGACCGCGTCGTCGCCCTGCGCCGTCAACGTTGGACGGGCCGCCGCATCGCCCGCACCGTCGGCGTATCGCCGGCCACCGTCAGCCGCCTCCTCCGTCACGCCGGACTCAACCGTCTCCGCGATCTCGAACCCGCCCCCCCCGTTCGCCGCTACGAGCACCACGCTCCCGGCGAACGGCTCCCTCTCGACATCAAAAAACTCGGCCGCTTCCAGCGCGCCGGCCACCGCGTTACCGGCGACAAGACCCGACACTCTCGCGCCGCCGGCTGGGAGTTCGTCCACGTCGCCGTCGACGACCATTCCCGCATCGCCTTCTCCCAGATCCTGCCCGATGAGCGCAGCCGCTCGGCCGTGGAGTTCCTCCACGCCGCCGTGGCCTACTATCGCTCGCTCGGCGTAGGCATCCGACGCCTCCTCACCGACAACGGCTCCTGTTATCGCTCCCGCGCCTTCCGCCAGACTGGCCGCCGCCTGGGCATTCGCCACCGCTTCACACGGCCCTACACCCCCCGCACCAACGGCAAGGCCGAGCGCTTCATCCAAACTGCCCTCCGCGCAGGGGCCTACGCCCGCTGCTACCTTTCCTCCCCACACCGCGCCGCCCATCTCCACCCCTGGCTCCACGACTACAACTGGCATCGCCCCCACGCCAGCCTCGGCTATAATTCGCCTATCAGCCGACTCCCCCCTCCTCGGAACAACCTGTTGAGGCTCCACAGCTAGCCCGAAGTTCCAGTCCCAGATCTGAGTTAACTGTGAGAAGACAAAGGGGTTGAGGCTGTTTGGAACCTATATTTGTAGCCACTAATTATATGAGATCGCTCTTGACTTTTGCGATGTATATGGCTTATAATTGTTTATGCCATCCAGATCCGGCGCCGTTCACGTAGCCATAAATAAACGCCGCTACAAGGGCCGTACCTATACCTCCTACCTGCTCCGCCGCTCCGTACGCGTCGGCCAGCAGGTCAAACATGAAACCCTCGGCAATCTCTCCCACCTGCCCGCTCCCCTGATCGACATCATCCGCCGCTCGCTGGCCGGCGAATCCTTCGTCCCCGCCGCGGAGACCTTCCTCATCGAACGCTCCCGGCCCCAGGGCCACGTCCAGGCCGTGTTGGGAACCTTGCACCAACTGGGCCTCGAGCGGTTGATCGCCGCCCAGCGCTCGCGGCAACGCGACCTGGTCGTGGCCCTGGTCGTCGAACGCTTGCTCGCTCCCTGTTCCCAACTGGCCCCCGCCCGGCTGTGGTCCCACTCCACGCTGGCCCGGCAACTGGGGGTCGAAGACGCCGACGAGAACGACCTCTACGAAGCGCTGGACTGGCTGGGGGCGCGCCAGCGCCGCCTCGAAACCAAGCTGGCCAAGCGGCATCTCGCGGAAGGCGCCACGGTGCTCTACGACGTCTCCAGCAGCTACTACGAAGGGCGCCACTGTCCGCTGGCGGTCTTTGGCCACAGCCGCGACGGCAAGAAAGGCAAGCCGATCATCGTCTACGGCGTGCTGTCGGACCGCGCCGGACGGCCCCTGGCGGTCGACGTCTATGCCGGCAACACGGCCGACCCGACGACGCTGCCCGATCAAGTCGCCAAGCTGCGCCGCCGCTTCGGGTTGTCGCGGGTGGTGTTGGTGGGCGACCGCGGCTTGTTGACCCAGACGCAGATCGATCAGCTCCGCCAGCATCCCGGACTGGGCTGGATCTCGGCCCTGCGCAGCGGCTCGATTCGCGAGTTGGTCGCCGGCGGTTACTTGCCGTTATCCTTGTTCGACGAGCAGAACCTGGCCGAGATCCGCTCGCCCGACTATCCCGGCGAGCGGCTTATCGCCTGCTATAACCCGTTGCTGGCCGACCAGCGGCGGCGCAAGCGCGAGGAGCTGCTGGCGGCCACCGAGAAGGAGTTGGAACGCATCGCGGCCGAGGTGAAGCGGCGCACCCGCACGCCGCTCACGGCCGACCAGATCGGAGTGAAGCTGGGCCGCGTGCTGAACCGCTACCAGGTCGGCAAACACTTTGCGACCGAGATGGGGGACGGCCTGTTCGCTTGGTCGCGCCGCGAGGAGTCGATCCAACACGAAGCCGACCTCGACGGTCTGTATGTGATTCGCAGCAGCGAAAAGAAAGCGCGCTTGTCGGCGGCCGACACGGTGCGCTGCTATAAGAGCCTAGCGCAGGTCGAGCGGGCGTTTCGTTGCCTGCAGGGAGTGGACCCGCGGCTGCGGCCGATCTTTCACCGCACACCCGAGCGGGTGCGAGCGCACATCTTTTTGTGTCTGCTGGCCTACTACGTGGAGTGGCACATGCGCCGCGACCTGGCGCCGCTGTTATTCGCAGACGAGCAACTCGAGGCCGACCGACCGCTGCGTGATGCGGTGGCTGCGGCGCAGCCCTCGGCGGCGGCGAAGAAGAAAAAGGCCACCCGCCTCAGCACCGACGGCCTGCCCCGGCACAGTTTCCGGACCCTGCTCGACGCCCTGGCCACGCGCTGTCAAAACACCTGCCGCGTCGCAGGCAACGAACCCAGCGCCACCTTCGAGCAACTCACCGCCGCCACGCCGCTGCAGCAACGCGCCTTCGAGCTACTCGGCCTGTAGCCAGAACCGCTAACCTCCCCCACTGCCTTTCTGTCGTGGAATCAACACTGTACCGCCTGCAGCCGCCTGGAACTTCGGGCTAGGCGGTCTGCGAATCCTGGCGAGCTTGTTTGTCTTTGTACATCTTCACGTCGGCCGCGGCCAGCAGCCGCTCGACGTTGTCTCCGTCTTGAGGATAAAAGGCCTGCCCGACGCTGAGGGTCAGGAACGGCTCGTTGCGGATCTTACTCACTCTTAGACGCAGCTGCTCGACTTTCTCGTCGACCTTGGTGGGATCAAGGCCCGGCAGAACCATGACGAACTCGTCGCCGCCCATACGGGCCACGTAGTCATACTCTCGGCACGCATCGCGTAAGGCATGAGCTACCGAGCGCAATACTTCGTTGCCTTCCAGATGACCGTACTGGTCGTTCACCTTCTTGAACTCATCCAGATCACACAGCAGCACAGCCAAGGGCGACGCGGCTCGTTTGCAGCGGGATAACTCGCTGTCAAGGTGCATGAAAAGTGAGCGAGCGTTGGGCAGACTCGTGAGGTAGTCGGTCGTAGCGTTGCTTTCCGCTTGCCGGTACTTCAACGCATTCTCGATCGACAGCGCCACCTTGTGACTGACGGCGCTCAGAATTCTGAGGTGCTCGCGGGTGAAGGCGTTTTTTTCTCGACGACAGAGCATGAGCACGCCCACAAAACCGTACAGCCCTTCCAGGGGAATTGCCATCGCCGATCGGAGCCCGCCGAACTGGGCCGGGTCGTCCACGGAGCCGGGCTCGACGGTCGGGTTGCCGTTCATGATGGGCCTGCCGTTGGCCGCCACCCAGCCCGACAGGCCATCCCCCAGGGCGACCTGCATTTTCGAGAAGAGTCGTGAGTTTTCCCCGTTGACGTAGGTGGGGACCAGCGTTTCGTTGTGACAGGTATAGAGGACGACCGAATCGTAGGGCACCAGGCGATTCAATTGCACGGTGAGGACGGAGAGTGTTTCATCCAGACTAAGGGAAGTGCCCAGGTCTCGAGAGAGATCGAAGAGCATCTGGACTTCTTCGCCGGCCCGGGCAATCGAAGCCAGGAAGTCAAGTTCCATGCCATTGGATTCCGCCCCTCGTTCGACCTGGGTCCCCTCGAAACCGGCGGCGGGCGAGTCGCCGCGCCTAATTCTCAGTTCAGTCGGGAAGCGGCAGTCATCCGGTTCCGATTGCGCGATTTTTTCCAGTTCCAAATAGCGTCGCTTGAGAACTTCGACTACCTTGGGGTCGTAGCTTTTCCCGGACTCCTCGACAATCGTTTCGATGGCTTCCTCCAGCGGCAGTGCGCGCCGGCATGGCCGATCGGAGGCCAGCGCGTCCAGGCAGTCCACGGCAGCCAGGATGCGGGCGCCGACGGGAATCTCTTCCCGACTCAACCCGTCGGGATAGCCGCTGCCATTCCACTTTTCGTGATGCGAGCGTACGATCGGAGCCGCCGGGTAGGGGAACCGAACCCGCTCGAGAATCTCAGCGCCCACCAGGGGATGTGTTTTGACCTTGTCAAACTCGTCCGGGGTCAGCCTGCCGGGCTTGGAAATGATGTGCTCCGGTATGGCCAGCTTGCCGATGTCGTGCAGCAGCGCCGCGGCCCGCAGGGCCTGGAGGGCAGTCTCGTCCAGCCCCAGTTCCTCGCCGATCTCCAGCGCGTAGACTTTCACTCTCCGTAGGTGGGCGTGGGTGGCGTTGTCCTTGGCTTCAATGGCCAGCGCAAGCGCTTCGATAATTCTCAAGTGAAGCTCAGCCATCTCGGACACATGCTTTTGCTCGGCTTCTAATCGGGTCGGATACAGTCGAACGGAGCGGTGGACAAAGTGAATCAGGGGCAGGAGCAAAAGGGTCAACGCCCACCCGGCCTGATGCGCGAGGACACTCAACAGCCCCGCAACGGCTCCCGCGAGCCAGCACGAGGGGAACGACGGAAAGTAGTCCTTTTTCCAGGTGCGCCAGAAGGGATTGCCGGTTCGGAAAGCCCGCCAGGCCGCTTCGGAAACACTCTCCGCGGCGTAGAAGACGCCGGCGACAGACAACATCGCCACAGCGGCCGCCGCCCCCGATCTTCCCGCCGTCAGAACATGATAGATGCCGTAAGACAGCCCGATGGCCGTGGCCGTGTTGGCCATCGGGAAGATGGCGTCTACGGCGCCGCGGCGTGGTTTCTCGTTTCGCTGAATCAACGCGCCTACGCAGTCGATCACTGCTGTTTCCAACAGCCCCAAACCTGCTATTCCGATCAGCACCAGGATCAGCCGGGACGCCAACGTGTCCGAAGTGCCGGGCAGGGGAACCCCGGGGCGGAAAGCGAGCAGGGTTACGAGCGCGTAGCTGAGAAGGAAAGCAGCATCGGTTGACTCCCACATTAGGAGCCCGGCGACCAGCGCCGTCGTCGCCGCGACGATTACGACGCCGAGATGCACTTGTAGCTTTGTGGACATACCTAGACCGCTGCTCGCCGTCTACCTTATCGACCGGCAACGCCCGGATTTCCAGCAGCTACTCAAGAAATTTATGCTCATTCGCTTCGGCCGCTGGCAGGAGAGGCGGGCCGGGCAGCCGTCGCATCACCGAGAGCTGACGGTCGAAGCACGCAATAGGCCCGCCATTACTTCGTTGCGCTTGCTCGCCGTGCTCAACGTACTTTCCCGGTCGGACGGCGAATGGAAGTCGCTGCTTATTTCGGTAGCGCCAAGATACGAGCGGGCCAAGCTGCACCCGCAAAAGTACGCCTCCGCGCGCCGAGCGGCGCGCGCCTAGTACTGACGGGCCTCTCACGCACTTCGCCTCGCCACCTGGCGAGAAAAGTAGGAGCCTGTTTCACAGAAAATTTTTGCTGCTCTATCCGGACAATTGCTATGGAAGAACCACAATAGAGAACGGCGAAACTTCGGTCTGAGGACAGACTGCTAGGAGGGGCTGGGGTGGGCCAGGCAAGGACTGTGGCGGGAGGAGGCGCCGACAACATGCCAAGCGAGTGAGTGTCCTAGCAATTCCGGGACGCTTCGGGTGCGGCGGTTACGGCGGGTTCGTTCCAGGAGGTCGCGCAGAGTGTAGTGACTGCCGCCACAACTGATACAGGCCCGTCCGAAAACGGGCCTGTAGTGTTGCCTTGCTGATACGGACGCGCGTCGTGATCAGGCGGCTACTGTAAGGCCGCGTTGGCGACGATGCTGGCCATCTTGCTGAAGATGATGCTAATGTCGGCAGAAATGCCGGGGAGCAGCGCACCAGCGGCGACGGCGATAAAGCCGGCCAAGAGGGCGTATTCCACCATATCCTGACCACGCTCGTCCCGGGCAAGCCTTTTCAAGAAACTGTACAGTTTAGTCATTCCCTTCTCCTTGTTTGATTTCTTTTTCCTTGGTCTGCGTCTTGGCTGGGCAGCGCCTCAACCTAACAATTCGATGATGCAACAGTCCGCGATTTTCGCCAATGGGTCGCCAGTACCTTTTGCTTTTCGGGTGAAACTACTAGTGGACGGGAGGCTTTTCCTTGTGTGGAAACGGGGGGAGGAGGTGGAGACTGAGATCACCGTTGCCGGTCATAGGGAACGCCGCCGCCAAGCGTATCCCGACGTAGAAGGCTCGCTTGAAGGCACTTAGCGCCGGGAGAGTGGCCTGCAAGAGGGGAAGTGGAACCGCAGCTGGGCCAAATGGGGCCCGCTGCCCTATTGCCCGTAGGGGGACGCCCAGGCGCGTGTAGGGTGTTTGGTGGTGTGGATCTGCGTGTTGCCCGCCGCGTGTTACGGGGGCTCGGACCACAGCGGCAAGGGTAGGAACACGAGGTTTGGGGCCTGCACTCGATCGCGGACTGCTGAGCGAAGTCAACTTCAAGGCGATTCGAGAGCATCAAGGCCACTACTTGGTGGGCACGCCGCGAGCGCGGCTGAGGCGGTTTGGTGGGCGCCGATGTCGAGATGCGGATGATTGCGAACGAGGACAGACCGCCAGTCGAGCGCTTGACACTGATCCCAGACCGGTTGCTGCAATCGTGTTGCCGGAACACAGAGAATGGCGTTTCCGGACGCTACGACCGGCTGTTGGATTCCGAGCCGCGCGCGTCAGCAAGCGGTCCAGCTGTGCCCACCGGTGCAAGGCCGCTGTCCTGAGTCCCCGCACCAGCCTCGCGACACGCCGCGGCTCATCTGCGGTAGTCTGCTTTCATCGGCGGATCGATTTTCCGGGGAGGTCTCATGCTTACATGCATCGTTCGTCAAGCTCTCGTCCTAACCACGATCATCCTCGTCGGCTGTCTCCTGTCGGGCTGCGGCTCGGAGGGAGGAGCCGAAAACGAACAAGAAAAACTCGAAAGAGAGTTCCAAGAATCAATGACTGGGGTCGTGCTCGAGGGCCACTTCACTCTGGACGGGAAGGAAGGTCTCCGCGAGGAGCGGTACGAAATCGAAAAAATCTCGAGAATGCCCGGTGGCTTCTGGGTCTTCCATGCACGGATTCAGTACGGGGGCACGGATGTGACCGTGCCCGTGCCGGTGAAGATCGCTTGGGCGGGAGACACCCCGGTGGTCAGTCTAACGGACGCCGGCATCCCCGGTGTAGGAACCTTTACGGCCCGCGTGCTGTTCTACCGTGGCCAGTATGTAGGAACGTGGAGCAGCGGTACGCACGGAGGCCAGCAGTTCGGCAGAATCGTTCGGCAAAGAGCTGAAGCGGGCGAAGGTTCGTAGTCTGGGAGAACGGCGCGGAGGGGCGTCGCCGGGCGCGGATCGGGTCACGTCGCACACGGATCGAGACCGGCTGTTACAATCGTGTTGCCGGAACACGGAAAGACCGGGATTTCCGACGCCGGCATTGTCTGGCGAGGAGGAGATTCACCCATGGCACAGTCCGCTTCACGCCGTTCATTTTTGTCGGAATTGGCCGCGGGAGCTGCCTTTTTGCCCGCCGCCGCTGCGTCTCTAGGGCAGCTGTCTCCTTTATTGGCAGCGGCGGGCGAGGGGAACGCCTATTGGGAAATGGTTCGCCGACAGTTCCCCTTTGGCGAGGAAAAAGTTCCCATGAACGCGGCCAACTTGTGTCCCTCGCCTCGGGTCGTCGCGGAGCGGGTTTCCGAACTCACGCGCGACATTGATTTTGACTGTTCGTTCAACAATCGTGATAAGTTCAAGGCCTCCCTGGAAGAATCGCGACGCAAGGTGGCCGAGGAGCTTCGCGTCAGCGCTGATGAGATCGCTCTGGTGCGAAACACCAGCGAAGCCAATAATGTGGTCAACAACGGGATCTCTCTACGCTCGGGAGATGAGATTGTTCTCTGGGACCAAAATCACCCCACGAACAACGTTGCCTGGGATGTGCGCGCCGCGCGCTTCCACCTCGCCGTCAAGCGGGTGACGACTCCGAAGCACCCGAGCGAGGCGGGTGAGCTTGCCCAGGTCTTCGTGGACAGCTTCACGACGAAAACGCGCCTGCTGGCGATCACACATGCTTCGAACGTCAGCGGCGTCCGCTTGCCGGTCCGGGAGCTGTGCGAGGAGGCCCATCGCCGCGGCATCTACGTGCACGTGGACGGCGCACAGACGTGGGGAGCGCTCGATGTCGACCTACGCGAGCTGGGCTGCGACTCCTACGCCGCCAGCGCGCACAAATGGCTTGCCGGTCCGAAGGAGGTCGGCTTGCTCTACGTGAAGCAAGAAAGGATTCCCGCGATTTGGCCCAACGTGGTTGCACCGGGTTGGGGAAGCGATGTCGATCCCGACGTCGAGGGCGCCCGCAAGTTCGAGTCGCTAGGTCAACGGGATGACGCAGCGCTGGCCGCGGTCGGCACGGCCGTGGATTTCCACCGCGCGATCGGTTTCAGCAAGATCGAGGACCGCGTCCTGCAGTTGGCAACTGCCTTGAAAGCCGGCCTGCGCGAGATCGGAGCGAAGCTGGTTACTCCCGAGGATCCGAAGCTGAGCTGTGGAGTCTGCATCATCGAGGCGCCCGCCGAGCACCGCCAGGAAGTGTTCGATAGGGCCTACCTCGAACACGGCATAGCGGGTGCCGTCGTCAACGGCTTCCGGCTTTGCCCGCACTTCTACAACACCATGGAGCACATCGAGCGGGCGGTGGGCGCAGTCAAGGCGATGCGCGATCAGATTGTGTGAGGCGGGGTCGGACGTATGTCGCGGTCTGCTCGGCTGCACGTAGACCGTCCCCCCGATGTCTCTGCGCGCAAGCGTCGAGCAGAGTCTCGACGCGATGTCGCCACGAATGCCGGCACAGCACGCTGACAGCCCGCGCCCGTTTCGCCCAGCATGGGCTGATTCCAGCAGCATGAAACGAGCCTGCCGGGAGATCTCCTCTGGAAGAGCGGGGGAGAAGTCAGCAGAAGCCATAGCAGCGAAGAAGGCGGGTAAGGTCGCTGGAGCGAAGGGCGGAAGGACTAAGGAGGCCGGTACCAGCAGTGCTCGTTCTTGCCTCCGCGTCGCCCCGACGCCAACAAATCCTTCAAAGGGCTGAGATCCCATTCTCGGTAAGAGCGGCGGATGTGGATGAGAGCGGGTTCGAAGGAGAGACCCCGCGCGACCATGTGCGGCGCTTGGCGGAAGCCAAGGCCCGGGCCGTTTGGCGCGCAGGCGAATTCGTCCTCGGGGCCGACACGGTCGTCGTCGTTGGCGGCGCCGCTCTCGGCAAACCACGTGACCGCGAAGATGCCGCCCGCATGCTCACGCTGCTCTCGGGCCGGACTCACGATGTCCTGACGGGCATCTGCTTGCTCGAATCGAACCGGCGCCGGGTGGCCGTTGAGCAAACCAGGGTCCGCTTTCGAGCGATCAGCGAACAAGAGATTGAGACCTACGTCAGCAGCGGCGAGCCTCTCGACAAGGCGGGCGCCTACGCGATACAGGGTGGCGCCCGTCGGTTTGTCGAGCGCATCGAAGGCTGCTACTTCAACGTCGTGGGGCTGCCGGTAGCTCGGGTCTACAGCATGCTTCGGCCTGCCTCAGAGCTACGACGAGCGGTCTCTTCGCCGGCTCATCTTGAGATCCCGAAACGACCTCCCCACTTGCCCGAGGAGATGCAGGAACATGAATCGTCTAGCCAATATGCAGGAAGAATGGCGGAGGTCGCCGCCAGAGCCGCGCAGCCCGGCCCCGGAAACATCGCTTCGGGAACTGCAAAAGTGATTTCAGTGGACGGCGTCCTTCTCGGGAAGCCGGAGGACCCGAGCGAAGCCGTCCGTATGCTCGGAATGCTCGCCGGGCAAGAACACAGCGTATTGACCGCCGTGTGCAGGATCGCCCCCGCCGGCAGCCGCACGACCGTTCACGAGACGGCTGTAAAACTGCTCGAACTCAGCGACGAAGAGATTCGCGGCTATGTGGCTACCGGCGAACCTCTGGCACACTTCGGAGCCTATGCAGCCGCGGGCGCAGCTTCGAAATTCATCGAGCGAATCGAGGGCCGTTTCGACCACATCGACGGCCTGCCGGCGCTGTAGCACCCATCGGCGGCGCCTGAGATTCACACTCCGTCCCATTCGATCACGCAACTCAACCCCGCGAGAACCTCTCTGGGCGGGTGCAGCGGCCTGCCCTACTGTTTTGTCCGTAGGGACGCTGAGAGCGTGCGCCACTGTGGGACTCGATGCCGCCAGGAATGGCGACACGGCACGCAAGAATGCGTGCGCCACAAGAAAAAGCCGCCCATTGGGGTAGGCTGCGACGCCGGTGAAAAAACGGGGGAGATGGGTGGGCGTCCACTTGTCCAGGCCGCCGGTAGACGGCTCAACGCGCGCCAATCGCCACATCGGCGCCTCCGCCCCGCGGCACTTCACGAATCCAGCTTCATGCGCCCTAGCTTGCGGTAGAGCGTCTTGCGCTCGATGTTGAGGATTTGGGCGGCGCGGGTTTTGTTTCCTCCGGTCGCCGCAAGGACCTTGCGGATTTGCTCCTCTTCGGCGTCCACCAATGACTGAACAGGCTTGCTGCGCGGTTCCAGACTGTTCAAAGCATCCGCTACAGCGTCGCCCTCCAACATTTCAACCGGGCTGAGGATCAAAAGCCTCTCCAGGACGTGTTGCAACTGCCGCACGTTGCCCGGCCAAGCATGCTCTTCCAACGCCTTCAGGCCGCCGTCTGCCAGCCGGACGTTTCGCTCGTATCGGCCGTTAAAGAGCTCTAAGAAGTGATTTGCGAGCAGCCCTATATCGCTTCGCCGCTCGCGCAGCGGGGGCAAATGTATGTGCACCACGTTGAGCCGGAACCACAAATCCTGTCGGAACTTACCTTCCTCGACCAAAGCCTGGAGATTGCGGTTGGTCGCGGCGACAACGCGAACGTCCACCCGACGGCTGACCGAAGACCCCAAAGGCCGTATCTCCTTTTCTTGAAGGAACCGCAGCAGCTTGAGCTGAAATCCGGTATCCACCTCGGCGATCTCGTCCAACAACACTGTGCCGCCCTTTGCTGACTCGATCAGCCCCTTGCGATCGCGATCCGCGCCTGTAAAAGCTCCGCGCAAGCTGCCGAAAAGCTCGCTTTCCATGATGGTGGGAGCGATTGACCCACAATCGACCGGCACAAACGGTCCCTGCCGGCGAAGACTGTTGCGGTGGATCAGCCGTGCAACAAGCTCCTTGCCGGTACCGGATTCACCTTCCACCAACACCGGAGCGTCGGTGGGCGCTGCTCGCGAGATCGTCTTATAGACCTCGACCATCTGAGCGGATGATCCCACCATCTCCGTGGGAGGCGCCTCCGGGAAGGGATCCGGGACGTGGCCCTGTTGGGACAGAAAACTCTCCGCCTGGCGGATAGCCCGCAGTAGTTCGCTTATATCGAACGGTTTGGCCAGATAGTCGAAGGCGCCCCCCTGTGTGGCCTCCATGACCGTCTCGATCGTCCCTTGTCCGGTAATGATGATGACCGCGCAGCCGGGATTATAGTCTCGGGCCGCGCGAAGCACGTCAAGCCCTGTCCGCTCATCCAGGTAAATATCGGTGACCACAATGGGGTAGTTCTCGTTGGCCAGCAGCGTCAACGCCTCGGACGTGGAGGTGACAGCCTCGGTGGGATATCCTTCTGCTTCGAGACCCGTTACAAAGGTCGTCACGACAGAAGGATCGTCTTCGACAAACAGAATACGCGGCTTTTCGCTCATGGGTTGACCCTACGCGTCGGCTTCCCGAACGAGCCGGCCTACGCCGTCTGCGCGGCGTGCCTGCCCGCGCGCGGCAAGGAGAGGGTGAAGCGGGAGCCGCCCTTGATTCGGCTTTCCACTTCGATGGACCCACCGTGCTGGACGACGATTTCTTCCACGATCGCCAGCCCCATGCCTGTCCCGTCTTGGCTGGACTGCTGGGCTCGCTTGGTGCGGTAGAACTTTCGGAAGATCTGCTTTATCTCGTTTTCGTCCATGCCGTAGCCGCGGTCTTCCACCGAAATGCGCACATCTTCATGGTGACGCCAGGCGCGGACGGTAACCGAAGTGTTTGTGGGCGAGTACTTTACGGCGTTCGTCAATAGATTATAGCAGGCATATTCCAGGAATTCGGGGTCCCCCAAGATCGGCCCGGCCGCTCCCCTGATGTGCTCAATACCGATGCTTTTCCGAAGCGCCAGCGGAAGCACGCGCTGCACACAACGCGCCAGGATGTCGTCGGCCCCGACCGCTCGGCGTTGTAGCTCCAATTGGCCTGCCCGGAGCCTTTCGACGGACAGAAACATTTCGACCATCTTCGCCAGGCGCTTCGACTCTTGATGAATCAGCCCGGCGATCTGCTTGCGTTTTTCCTCGCTCAACGGATAGCGGCTAATCAGCTCACTCGACCCTTGAATGGCGGTCAACGGAGACCGCATTTCGTGGGTCACGTAGTGAACGGCTCGCTGGTAGCGTTCGCGCTGCCGTTCCGCCGAGGCAAGCTGCCCACGCACTACGAAATATTGATGGCAACCGCCTGATAGAAACGTGAGCCACCCCGCGGCCAAGAGCGGCGCCGCGTTCAGTACGTAGTCGCCGGCGAAGGAGACAACGGGAGCCAGATGGGCAGCCGCCAACAGCCCGGCGGCAACCAACAAAGCCGGCATGCCGCGCAGCTTCCAGAAGCAAAACCCTAGCGCAACCGATAGCGCCAAAACGGCCGCCAAAACGGTGGAATCCGCCACCGAGTCGAGCAAACGCCCCCGCTCCAACGTTTCGTAAACATTGGCATTGATTTCGACGCCCGACATGGCCTTGCCGAACGAATACGGGGTCATCAAGTAACGGTCGATCCCTCCGGCTATGTCCACACCCACGAAAACAGCTCTGTCTTTTACGATGGAAGCGGACTCAGGATCCTCGAGCACTTGCTTCAACGAGATTCGCTCGATCGGTGAGCGGGGGTTGGCGAAGCGAATGGGCAGCGATCGCCCCTCGCGCCGCGAAGCCGGGATGAATAGTCCACCGACTTCCAAGTCTTCGCCGGCCTCCCTGATGATCTCGGCGCCATGAGCCAGACGATACGCCTCGAGCCCCATCGCCCAACGCCGCGTCACGCCTCCTACCTTAGCCGGCAGAACTCGGCGGCAGACGCCGTCGTCGTCAGGTTCCCCGTGCACGTGGCCGAGCACCGCCGCCGGAAGCTGGAACCGCTCCAGAGGCTCCACCCAAGAGCCCCCTTCCGGACCGCTGTTCAGCCGCAGGTGCGTGGCCAAGACGACGTTCGGCGTGCCGCGCAGCGCTGCCTCGAGTCTGTTGTTTTCCGCTTCACCGCCCGGTTCGGAGAGAACGATATCGATGGCTACGACGGCCGGATCGTGCTGGGAGATGATTTCGAGAGCTTCGGCGAGCGGCCCTCGAAGCCTCAGCAGGCCTTCGTACGCCTCCAGGCTCTCATCATCGATCGCAACGATCAGGGCTGCCGACCTCTCGGCCGGGGGCGGCCACAAGCGCAAAGCGAGGTCGTAGGCCCAGACGTCGAGTTGGGCGCCGACCCGGCTCCAGCCCAGAATCAACCCGAGTACCGCGGCGGCGGCGATCAGACCCGCATACTGCCACGCGTTGTTACGCATCGATAGTTCCCAGTATATCGCTGGGTCCCGCTTCCGAAGCGGCTCCGGCCGGATTCGCGACGACGCTTGGTTGCAGAAGTTCGCGTTATTTGAAAGGCCCTTCTCGAAGGACCATTTACGATCGTCCGTCTGGCCCGGAAGTGGTTTGTTCGCGGAGTCTTAGGCGTGCTCGAGAATGTCGCTGCGCCAGACCTTGTCCCCCAGCTGATAGAGCGGAACCTCGGCTCCTGGTGCTTTCTCACTCCTCCGGGAGAAGGATCGTGCGTTACCGGCAAGCCTGTCTTTTGGCGCGGCACTCTCGCTTTGCCCGCACCCCTCGCAGGGGTCGCTTGGAGATAAAGCTTCTTCGGCAAGTTGCGGATCTTCTCCGGCCTTTCCAGACTCCTGTCCATCGCCTGCCCTGCTCTGCTTCCGAAGCGTGCCGCAAGGCAGGGACCTTCGCTCCACCGCAGTTGCCCGGCTTCCCCGCTACTATGGCCCTGTCCCGACTTCCCGCCGGGTCCGCCCTCCTTGCCGCGGACGGGGGAGTAGCGAACTCCACCCGCCGGGACCTCCCTTTCCGCACGGCGGTCTCCCTTCGCCGGCCTGCCCTGCCCACTACCCCGGCGGAGCGAACCGCTGCGTCTGTCGGTTGCTTCCCGGCTCGTGCGGCCTTCCCCGTATCTCAGGCGGGTCGGCGTCCGCGATTTCCCTTGCGAGGCCTGCTCCGATCTCGCCTACCGCAAGGGGTTGTGGCTCCACGTCGACGCTGCCTTCGGCGGGTCCATCCTTCCGTTCATGCGCGACCTAGGCCATCCGATCGAGCCGTTCGATTTCTCGCTGCCCGGCGTGTCTTCGATGATGACCGACGGCCACAAGCTCGGCCTGATGCCGGTCGCGACCGGGTTCTTCCTGGTGCGCGAGCCCGCAATGTTCGACGCGATCCCCACCGATTTGACCCTCATCCACACAACGTCATCCACGAAGCCGGGCAGCCGAGCCGCATCCGCGTGGGCGGTCATGAAGCACCTTGGGCGGGAGGGCTACCAGCGCTCGACGGCCCATGTCCTGGAGCTTGCCGGAACGATTGCCACCGGCGTGACCGAGATCCCGGGCATCGACCTGATCGTCCCACCCTTTATCTCGATCGTGGCGTTCACCTCGAAGATGGTCGATCTCCTCCGATGTCCATCAGCTGCTGGCCGAGGACGGCTGGGGCCAAAGCTACGGCGTGCATCGCGGCAGGCCGTACATCCGCCTGTCGATCCATCCTTCGCGCCACATGGAGCACGCCCAGGGGTTCGTCTGCGCCTTTGCCGAGGCCACTACAAAGGCGCGCCGCCGCTAAGTCGCCGTGCGTGATTTCGCTATATGTGCCTGAATGACTAGGCCGCCAAATTTTCTGTAAGTATCTGGAACAAAAAGTGTTACAAGGAATTGGCTTTGTTTGGTAATTCTGTTGCTCGGTAGCCGCCCATGGACGCGGACGCTGGAACAGCGCCAGATCCGCGCTACAAGCCTGCCGCCCTGTCGCTCTTCGGGGTCTCCCGTCCCGCGGCAAAGCCACTCTTGCACCCGGCTAGTCCGATCCGTCGAATTTTTACGGATCCGACCGCCCCACCGTACTCGAAACCAACCTGAAACCATTGATCCCCTTTGGGTTACACGAAATTGGGTTTGTTTGGTAATTTTATTGCCTCGCTGGTTCGCGCCTTCCGACGAACCGTGCTCGAATGGGCCGCGAATGCTTCGCGCGTACTCAATTACATTGTACCTTGCCGACCCAAGGAGACCCTGGTGCCGATGGTGTTAAGCTACTTTTAATGAGCCACTTAGGCTGTGTGACATGTAGCTCGTATTTCTAGCCACCTGACGGCCGAAGCAGCCATAGACCCGCCATATAGTGAGAAAAGCTGGCTAGAAGCTATCTCATAAATACCGAAGGAAAACGCGATAGCAAGAATAGGCGGAATGCGGACCTCAACCGTACGCCGCAACCCCTCGTGGTTGGGTGGGCCTCTAGGTGAACGCTGCCCCGTTAGGGAGGATCTAGAGAGATTAGCGCTCCACCGCCGAGTCGGGCAAAATCAGACCTAAGTGGCTTTGTTAGAGTGGCTGTTGACGGTTGCGATTATCTGATTCTGCGAGAAGACGAAGTCCTCGCCGTGCTGCACGACGCCCAGGGCTCCAAGACCAAGAAAGCTGCATAAGGAAGCACAGGAAAAGGAGCGACATACTGGGCAACGGGCAGAAGAACATCCTGCTGAATCTGGGGGATGTCAGCTATATCGACAGTTCCGGATTAGGCGAGCTGGTTTCCAGCTACGCGACCGCTGCCAACCAGGGCGCAAAAGTGAAGTTAGTGATCTCGTTGCCGCCATACTTACCAAACAGAATGCGGTCGCCGGCCTGAACGTCAAGCGCGATCAGCGTGCCGTTCTCCAGCCGCTTGCCATTGCCAACGGCGATCACCTTGCCTTGCTGGGGTTTCTCTTTCGCGGAGTCGGGAATGAGAATCCCACCCTTCATCGGCTCACCCTCTTCCAGTCGTTCAACTACCAGTCGGTCGTGCAACGGTCTTAGCTTCACGTTTTTCCGCCTTCGCTTTTCGCTTTTCTTTGGGGCTCAGCAGCGCTTTCTTGCGCAGCTCTTTCTTGCCTTTGTCTTTTCTGCCGCCTTTGTCACCCATATCGTTGTCCTTGGTAAGTAACGGCGCCGTACGGCGCGTTGCGCAGCGTGTTCGGCCATACACGCAGCCCGTCCAGCACGAGGAAACTGGCCTTATTCATGAAAACCCTCTGTTACCGCCGCGAAAGAGGAAGATTTCTGTCCCGCTCGTCTGGATCTACTTCGCGGCCCGATGGGGCTTCAGAGCAGACCGTGACGCTGCGAGCAGACATGCCAACCTCCCTGGTGCGGTGAGCGTCGAGGTGGCTAAGGGAAGGGCCGGGTCAAAGAGTCCCGCGACCGCGAGCAGGATTGAGCCCTACAGAGCAAGCATAGCCACCCTACAACTTCATCATAACAACTAAGCAAACAAATCCACGGTTGCCCATCGCAGGCTCATCACTCAAACCAGGAAATTGTACCGTTGATGCAACGTTGCCACGGTGGGCACGGGTTCTGCCAATGTCGAGGGGTTTGGTCTGCACCGGCCTCATCGCGATGCCGCAAGCCTGGAGGCTTGTGTCACGTCCCGGCGTGAGCTGCGTAAGATGCGGCTCATCGCCTGCCGGCAGCGAACGTCAATTCGGCCTCGGCAATCTTGGCGTCGTACAGTGCTGTTGTGACGGCCGCCTCAGCGTCGGCTAGTTGTGCCGCAGCTTCGTTCAATTCGACCATCGTGCCGAGCTGTTCCCGGTAGCGAGCCCGCGCCAGCTTCAGCGCCTCCCCCGCGGCCTCGGTCTGGACTCGGTGCAGGGGAATCGACTCAAACGCGTGTTCGAGCCTGTAATAGGCGGTGCGCACTTCCAGAGCCACCCGCTGCCTAGAATCTTCGATCTGATAGTCGAGGAATTGCACGCGCGCCTCAGCTTCTTCTAGCGCTCCCTCGAGTTTGCCGAACGTGTGGACAGGGAACTGAAGTCCGGTGCCTACAGCCAGGAGATTGCCAGAGACCCGGCGGCGGTACAATTTCCTGGTTTGAGCGATGAACCCCATGCAAAGTGGGGAAGCTGCGGAACAGCAACCGTCTCGATCTCCGCACCTTTTGGTCGACGGCGAATGAATTCGTTACGGAACTGCTCAAGGATGGAATTACGGAACTACTGAAGAATGGAAGAGCTACTGGCGAACTATTCAGTATGAGCGACACAGAGCCGCGTTGAAGTTGCAGCATTACTGGACGCGCCCAGCAATCTCAAGCACCGCGTCATGCTGATGGCGCTCTACCTTGAACGCTACGACGGACAGTCGTCTAGCCTCTTTTAGTAACTCATTGGCCTTCGCGAGATCTTCGTCAACCGGTATCGTCCCATGCTAGCAGTCCCTGTAGAGTTCTCCCAAGTTCTGCCGTGGGTCTCGGGTTTCGCGCGGCAGCCTACTGCCCTTTACTATTACCGGGAGATGCAAAGCCTCAGGGATCTTCTTCATTTCCGCCCGTCGCCGAGCGAACCAAAGAACGCATCTCAGGCGAACCCAAGATCGAGAGGACTCCGGGAAGGGACAAGAGGGTAGTCCGCTCGGTCGGCGGCAGGACTCGGAATTCGTAAGCCTCGGCGCGATCGGAACGGCCCATGACCACTTGTTCTGTCGGTAGCAGTGCTATACGCAATCTGTCCTCGACCGCGTCCGGTCGTCGGGCAAATGCCCATAGGCATCCAAGGACTGGAGTCGCGGATCCTCGACAGCTCCGCCCATGGTGAAGTGGTAGAGGCTCTGCCAGGAGTGGTCCTTGATCCCGAGGATCCGATGAACCTCGTCGTCGTAGAAGCAGCCGATGCCAGTGGCCCGGATCCGAGCCGCTTCGGCTTCCAGATAGAGCGCTTGGCCGATGACGCCGGTCTCCCAGAACATGCGCGGGTACATCCCTGGGCCAGCTGCGGAAAGAGCTTCGTCAAAGGCTGCCAGCATCCCGGCTGAGAAGACTCCGTCCGCTGCGATCTCCTGGTCACAGCTCACGGTGCGAGCAATCGCTCTTTCATCGCCCGTCAAGAGCAAATAGAGAGGAAGGGATTGGGGGCATCCCTCGGGCTTCTTCCACATCAGATCAGGACGGAAGCTCCGCCGCAGAGACTGCAACTGCTCTAGGTGACGCACGAGCACGTAGAGCCCTTCGACCAGGCCGCTGACGCGGTGCACAAACAGCACGAGAGAAACGGTAGGCCGCCAGGGTAGGGTGGCAAACGGGATGGGATTCGCTTCCGGCATAACGTTTTGCAGCATGCGGTAGAAGGTTCCGGAAGAGATCGTAGTCCGTCCGTCCAAGGCGACGGCACTGCGGCGCTGACGAATCAGCCGGTAGGCCGAAAGGCCCCGCTCGCCAGGCAAGCGAAGTCCCGAAGGGGCCTCCGTGCCCTCTACCCGAGCAGCGCCGGGCCAGGTGCAGGCTTCCGATACGTCGTCGATCACCGGCCATGGGTGATGCTGGGAACTCAGATGGTTCGGCTTGCCCAACCACTCTCCGTCGGCAAGCTTTGCCAACAGTGCCTCAGGCGGAGCGAAGTCTGGGACGCCCTCTCCTTCCGGATGAAGCAAGAGCAGGCAGTCGCCGTGCTCCGCTTCGATGCCCTGCTGCTGATCGATACCGAGAAGGCGTTCCAGAGCCGGAGTACTCACCCGTTCGAGTAAGCGGGTGCACCATCCAAGGCTGCCTGCCGAGATCGCAACGGCTCCGATGGCGTGCCCCACGTCATGCTGGCAATAGCGAAAGGCTCTCTCTCCGTACTTCCAGGACTCTCGCCAATAGATGGATGTCAGCCCGAGGAGGCAGGCCCCGGAGGGAAGAAGCGGTGAGAGCATCCGCCATTCGTCGTCAGTCAAGCGGCGGCGCAACTCTAAACCATGCTCGAAAGGAGCGTAGTGGTAGATACCCGGAAACGGGGCGATGCCCGGCACGGGGCCGGAGATCAGGTAGCCTTCCGTCGGGTGCAGGTTTCCGCTGGAAGGATTCACACGCAGCGACCATCGTGAGCCGACCTGGCCGTCAAGTCCCGTCACCTGCTTCCAGGCTGAAAGGGCCAGACTGAAGAAAAACAAGTTGCTGATGGTTTCGATATCGACCCGAGCGGGAGGAACTGCCGCGGACAAAATCGAATCGTACGTCGGCTCCGCTTTGATCTCGGGCACAGGCAGTGGGATCAACCGGGCGCCGTCGAAGCGTCGGAAGGGGTTCGGCTGGCTGGCCCAGTCCATGTAACCCAACGCCCGAGCGTAGCGGTCCACGTGATGCTTCGTACGGTCATGGTAGAGATAAACCTTCGCTAACTCGGATTCAGGTTTAGGAACGACAGAAAGCGGGTGATTCGTCATCAGGCATCTGAGCCGACGGCTTCCTTATCCTATCGTGGAGGGTGCGGGTTCGTACCGAATCGCTTGACCGATGCATATCGTCCTTGAGAACCAGGAAGCGCCCGGCCGTCGGGGGCGCTCGGCGGAGAACCCGGAGTCGGTCTGAACTTGCACGCTCACCTACGTGCTGCTTCCGCATTAGAACAACTCTCGCCCTTGAAAGGAAACGGATTCGCATCCGTCGAGAAGAACCCCGATCTGCTCGAGGTTCAGCGATTCGGCCCTACTGCACGGCGACTCCCATCGCCCGCAGCATGCTCGGCTTCGATCCAGCCTGTCCTCGCCCCATCAGGCTCATCTTGTGTTGGAATCAACCCTCCCCTCAGGTTCATCCTGTATTGGACAAGACGGGACTGCACGTTAGGGCTGTTTGTCGCTAAGCTGAAGGTCGCCGCCCCGCCGCGGTCGGCCCGCGCCGGTACGTTCCCCTGTCAGCCTTTGGAAATTGAGGATTCCTGTATCTCGATGCAGACTACGTCTATCCGCAACATTGCGATCATCGCCCACGTGGATCACGGCAAGACAACTTTGATAGACGCTATGTTCAGGCAGAGTGGGGTCTTCGGCGAACGCGAGGATGTCACTGACCGCGCGCTCGATTCCGGCGAGTTGGAGCGCGAGCGCGGCATTACGATCTTGGCCAAGACCACCGGCGTGCGCTATCGCGACTACAAAATCAACATCGTCGATACTCCGGGGCACGCCGACTTCGGCGGCGAAGTCGAGCGCGCGCTGAAGATCGTCGACGGCGTGATGCTGCTGGTGGATTCCAGCGAAGGACCGCTGCCGCAGACTCGCTACGTGCTCATGAAAGCGCTCGAAGCGCATCTGACGCCGATCGTGGTGATCAACAAGATCGACCGCCAGGACGCGCGGATTCAGGAGGTCGTCAACGAGGTTTACGACCTCTTCCTCGATCTCGACGCAGACGATGAGCAGCTCGAGTTTCCGGTGCTCTATGCGATCGCCCGGGACGGCGTCGCAAAGTTCGACCCCGGCGACCCGTCGCAAGACTTGGGACCGCTCTTCGAGACGATCGTTGAGACCGTGCCCGCGCCGACCGGGGACCCCGACGCCGTGCTGCAGTTGCTTGTGGCGAACCTCGATTACAACGACTACCTGGGCCGCATGGCGATCGGACGCGTGTTTTCAGGGACGCTGAAGCAAGGCGGCGAGGCTTCGATCTGTAAGCTCGACGGCTCGATCGAAAAGACCCGTATCACCAAGATATATTCGTTCGAGGGATTGAAGCGGCTGGAGGAGTCGGAAGCTTGCCCGGGGGATATCGTGGCGATCGCGGGTGTCCGAGGCATCACGATCGGCGAGACGGTAAGCGACGGCGAGAAACCCCAGCCGCTGCCGAGAATCCAGATTGACGAGCCGACGATCGCGATGACGTTCGCGGTGAATACGTCGCCCTTCGCGGGGCGCGAAGGCAAGTACGTGACGTCGCGCAATCTTCGCGACCGGTTCGATCGGGAGTTGCTGACGAACGTCTCGATTCAGGTCGAGGCGGGCGACGAGCCGGATTCGTTTCGGGTCTCGGGTCGCGGTGAGCTGCAACTGGCGATCTTGGTCGAAACGATGCGGCGCGAGGGATTCGAGTTGATGGTGGGCAAGCCGGAGATCCTTACCAAGAAGATCGACGGCAAGCTGCACGAGCCGTTGGAGCACCTGACGGTCGATTGTCCCGAGGAGTTCGTCGGCGTCGTGATGGAAACGATGGGGTCGCGCAAGGGCAAGACCTCCAAGATGGTCAACCACGGCTCGGGCCGGGTGCGGATCGAGTTCGAGATTCCATCGCGGGGACTGATCGGGCTGCGCAGCCAGGTGCTGACGGATACCAAGGGCACGGCGATCTTGAACTCGCTGTTCGCCGGGTACGTCGCTTGGCGGGGGGAGATCCCGATGAGGCCGACGGGGTCGCTGATTTCCGATCGTGCCGGCAGGACGACCGGCTATGCGATTTTCAATCTGCAAGAGCGGGGAGAGATGTTTATCCGCCCCGGCGTGGAAGTCTATGAAGGCATGATCGTAGGCGAGAACGCCCGCGACGCGGACTTGAACGTAAATATCGTTCGCGAAAAGAAGCTGACGAACATGCGGTCGTCAAATGCGGAGGAAGGGATTCGGCTGGTTCCTCCCCGGCTGATGAATCTGGATCAGGCGATCGAGTTCGTGCAGGACGACGAATGGGTCGAAGTGACGCCAGAGGCGATCCGATTACGGAAAAAGGTGCTCTCGGCAAGTTTCCGCAAGTAGGGGAAAGTAGATCCGGGACAGCCTCGTAACTCAACCCCAAAGCACGCCATGCTACACCCAATGCCGAAAGCCCCGCTTCGCCAGAAGCCAGACCGTTAGCTGTCGGGAACAAGCCATGTCACTAGTGTAGTGCCACATAAATAACCGGACAACGTCGATGAGAAAAGCCAGATCCAGGCCTTAGACCGCAGCCAGCCGGGGACTGCCCTTGAAAAAGGGTCGTGCCGGCACCATGACCCACGACTTCAAACGACAGGGCACAACGACGCTGTTCGCCGCCTTCCATGTGCTCGACGGCCAGGTGATCGGGGAGTGTCTGCCGCGACATCGGCACCAGGAATTCCTCAAATTCCTACGCCAGATCGACCGCGAAACGCCACCGGCGCTGGAGCTGCATCTGATCGTGGACAACTACTCCACGCACAAGCATGAGCAGGTGAAGAAGTGACTCGCGAAGCGCCCAAGCCCTTTGTCTGGACAGCTCCGGCACAAGATATCCTCGCCAAAGTCGAGCGCGCCGCCAAAATCCACGCCATTGTCCAGAACCGTTAGTGGCACTACACTAGCTATTCGTCCAGAGCCCTGTTAGCCGCCTGATCTAGCTCGACTTTCGCGTGTGCGGCGACCGGTTGCGGAGGCTCTGATGGGCTGATTGCTGGATGCGAAGTTATTTCTCGGTAGCTATCCGACGGTGATTGTGAAGCAGGCCAAGTGGCCTGCGGAAATTGTACCGCTTAACAGCTGCCACGAGCGGAAGGCTGTGCTGGTGCCTGAAAACCGGGCTTCTCGTCCATTGGCACCGCGGCCCAGGCAAACGTCCCACCACTGCTGAATCCTCCCTTGTCGGCAAGGGTTCCTCTACCTTGTTCGGAAGTCCCATAAAGACCCTGCCGGCACATCCTGATCCAGCTAGCGGGGGGCGCGGTGTCCCACTGCGCTGAGAACCAAGCCTCGTCCGTGCTATTTATGAGATAGGTTGTAGTCACGAATCCGTAACGCGGCCTTCGGCCGCAACCAGAGCAAAGCACGAAATACGAAATGCGGAATAGGGAACAAATTCGAAGCACAAAAATTCAAACGTTCAAAACCTCTGCTCGGCCAAGCCGTTTCGATCGTTCGGATTTCGGACTTAGAAACCGCTGATGGCGCTCCGGAATTGTACGCGCTAATTCACCAGCCGCGACGCTAGCAGCCCGTGGTAAGAGTGAACGTCGCGAAAAATCGGGTACAGGAAGCTGTAAAAAAATCTTGGGACAGCCAGCCGCGGCTTCAATCCTCGCTGACACTAAGGAAGTTAGTGCTAAGCCGCTTGTGGCAGTCCCCGATTTTTTCACAGCTTCCTGCCAGCCAATTCGCTTGAGGCTGCGTCCCTTGTTTCGAGGGCCATGACAGCGAGCGAATTGGTGGCAGTCCCCATTTTTCGCTGCTGCACCATTTTTGCCACGGGCTGCTAGGAAGGTTCACCATGCGACTGCTCGGATATACCGATCGATTGAGCGTGGCTCCCGGGGAGTCCATCCGCTTTATGGTCAGCTGCGATCACCCCGCCTATGACGCACGGCTGGTGCGGCTCATTCATGGCGACACCAACCCCGAAGGACCGGGTTTCAGACAGGCGGAAGTGCCATCGGCGATCGACGGATCGAAGCCCGGCAAGCACGAAGAGATCCGCGGCGGCTCCTGCGTGCAGTTTCCGCTCTCCGGCGTCGCGCTGGAGGGGGCAGTCACCTTCTTTGCCTTTATCCAGCCGACGAACCCTGACGCCGGCGAGCAAACAATCGCGAGCCTCGGCAATCCCTGCGCCGGCACCGGCTGGGCCCTCGCCGTTTCGGACGAAGCGATGCTGGAGCTCGTCCTAGGAGCAGGAGACTCGCAACCCGTGCGCGTTTCCGCCGGGCCGCTGCGACGTTGGGAATGGTATGCGGTTGCGCTCGCGGTCGATCGAAAGATGGGCGCGGCGACTGTTTGGCGGCAGCCGGTTCGCCCCTGGCCCGGCGACGAGACGCCGCCGGCGTCGATCTCGCTCGATGGGGGTATCGGCGCTCCCTCGGACGCACCGCTCGTCCTGGCCGGCATCCTGGACGCGGATGGTCGCACCAGCCGCCATCTCGACGGCCGCATCGACCGGCCGCGCCTCTTCAGTCGTTTACTCAGTGTCGCCGAGCTGGCGGGACTCGCCGCCGCCCCGGACGACCTCGACGGCCTGGGAGCGGACGTCGTCGGCGCTTGGGACTTCAGCCGGGATGTGGACTCCGACATCGCCAAGGATGTGTCAGCCAACAGCCGGGATGGACGCGTCGTGAACATGCCCGCCCGTGCCGTTACCGGCCACAACTTTAGCGGCAAGGAGACCTGCTTCCGGCTCGCTCCCAAGGAGTACGGAGCGATCCACTTTCACCGCGACGACCTTGAGGACGCCGGCTGGGGGGTCGATTTCGAACTCGAGATCCCCGCCGACCTGCCGAGCGGAGTCTATGCTGCCTGGCTGCGAGCCGGCTCCGACGAAGATTATCTGCCCTTCCTTGTGCGACCGCCGCGCGGCTCCGCCGGCTCGAAAATAGCGGTTCTCATGTCCACGATGACCTACGTTTGCTACTCCAATTTCACCGATATCGGGGTGGGCGCCTGGCAGGAGGGCGCGACCGGGAGTTGGGCGTCGGCGGCGCCCTACGCTGACCCGACCCTGTTTCGCGACGTCTACCGTTACATCGACGAGAACGCACTCTACGGCCTCTATGATCGCCATCTCGACGGTTCCGGGGTGATGTATGGCTCCTACCTCAAGCCGGTCCTCACCATGCGGCCCAAATTCCGCTATCGGGTCATGGCCACCCCGCCCCGTTTCCCCGCCGACCTCTATCTGGTCGACTGGCTCCAGGCGAAGGGCTTCGAGGCCGACTTCATTACCGACCACGACCTGAACGCCGAGGGGCCGGAGCTTCTCCGCGGCTATAACGTCGTCATTTCTTCCTCTCACCACGAGTATTGGACCGCGGGCATGCTCGACTCGCTCGAGACGTATCTCGACGAGGGCGGCCGCTTCATGTACCTATCCGGGAATGGCCTCTACGGTGTCGTGAGCGTCGATCCGGAGCGGCCGCACAAGATGGAGCTGCGCCGCTGGGGAACGAGCTGGCCCTTCGAGGTCGATCCGGCCGAGCGCTACCACAGCATGACCGGCGAGCCGGGCGGGACCTGGCGCAACCGAGGTCGAACGCCGAACCGGATCGTGGGCGTGGGGATGGCCGGGGCTGGGTTCGAAGATGGCGTCCCCTTCAAGCGGATGCCCGCTAGTCACGACCCGCGCGTCGCTTTCATCTTCGCGGGGATCGGCGACGAAGAGCTCATTGGCGACCACCCCTCGCTACAGGTCCGTTGGGGCGCTGCCGGATACGAATTCGATCGCTATGAGGCGGAGCTTGGTTCGCCTCAGACTACGCTCCTGCTGGCATCGTCGATCGGCTTCAAGACCCAATATGCGAACCCCACGATCGACGAAGAGCTTTGGTTCGCGCCCGGGCGCGATGGTGCACGCCTCAGCGACCCGCAACGAGCCGGCGAGCCGCACCGCTTCGTGCGGGCCGATATTACGTACACGGACTATCCGAGGGGTGGCGCGGTCTTCGCCGCCGGATCGATCTGCTGGCGCGGCGGGCTGTCGTGGAACGGCTACGACAACACGGTCTCCAGGGTGACCGAGAATGTCCTCCGGCGATTTGCCCAGGACCGCGGAACGCCGCCTTCCGCGGGTCGCACCTAGCAGTACATCGCGGCAACCGCTCGCTCTCGAGTTGGAGGTTCTGATCGCTGAGCCGGGCGAGGAAACGGTCCCTCCCTCGTTCAGCAATCCGCGCGCTGGGAAGAGAGGTAAAGCAATGGTCTCGCAGCTACGAATCTACACCATCAACCCGGGCATGATGAGCTCCTGGTTGACGCTCTTCAACGAGCAGATTCGGCCGATCCACCGAAAGCTGGCCATTCCGGTCGAAGCCGCCTGGGTCAACGCCGAGCAAAACGAATTCATCTGGGTGCGAAGCTTTGACAGCGCGGGGGTTATCGCCGCTCGGGAAGCCGAATACTTTGCCTCGCCCGAGCGCCAGGCCCTGGGCGATTTACCGAAGGACCACATCGCCAAGATGGAGGTCCGGGTTATCGAGCGGGCGCCTCTCGGTTAAGCCGAGGCCGGAGACCGGAGGGTTGACAGTGCGAAACGGGACGCCCGAGATGGCCCAGGCCCTCTACACACCATGACCGTGAAACGGAGATTACATAGCGTTTCGCGCGGCAAGTCAGCCCCCGAAGGGAGCGCGGGGATAGTAGCCCAGGGTGGAGCCATTCTTGGCGGAACGCTGGGGGGGGAAGCCAAACACGAACCAGATCCCGCAGCTCGTAGCGCGGACCTGGTGCCGTTCCAGCGTCCGCGTCCGTGAGGCTGTAAGACAGGGGGCTTCTGCGTCGAGCCCAGGCCCGATCGGAGGTCCGTCCGGACTAGCATTCTTCGGGGCAGATGGAGATGAACATCGCCAATCACATGGTACGAGCGGGTCTTACCCACGGTGAACGGCCGGCGGTGGCCCGGGCCGATGCCGTGCTCCTCAGCTATCAAGCTCTCGCGGAGCGAGTCGCGCGGCTGGCCGGGGGGATCACCGTTCGGTTGGGTCTCAAGCCCGGCGACCGGGTGGCCCTGACGATGAGGAACTGTCCTCGGTATCTCGAAATTTTGTATGCCTGCTGGCACGCCGGCCTGGTGGTGGTTCCCGTCAATGCTAAGCTGCACCGGAGCGAGTTTGCCTACATCTTGGAAAACGCCGGAGCGCGACTCTGCTTCGCCACGGCGGATCTGGCGGATACGGTCGCTACGCTGGTCGGCGGCGCGCTCGAGAGGGTTGTGGCGGCGCCGGGGAAGGAATACGAGAAACTGCTCGCCGGCGACCCATCCACCCTTGTTCCGCGGGAACCCGACGACTCCGCCTGGCTGTTCTATACGAGCGGGACCACCGGCAAACCGAAAGGGGCGACTCTGACCCACCGCAATCTGCTCGCGATGTGCTTCTGTTACTTCGCCGACGTCGATCCCGGCGGCCCGTGGAAGGCCATCCTCCACGCGGCGCCGATGAGTCACGGGTCCGGCCTCTACAGCCTTCCCCACGTGACCCAAGCCTCTTGCCACGTCGTTCCCGAAAGCGGCGGCTTCGACACGGACGAAGTCTACGCCCTCATTCAACGCTGGCCGGGGATCTCTTTCTTCGCCGCGCCTACCATGGTCAAGAGGTTGCTCGATCATCCCCGCGACCAGGACACCGCCAACCTGAAGACCATCATCTACGGTGGGGGACCGATGTACGTAGAGGACTGCCGCGCGGGGCTCGATCGCTTCGGCCCGAAGCTCTCTCAGCTCTACGGCCAAGGGGAGAGCCCGATGACCATCACGGCGTTGAACGCCTCGGCGCACGCCGCCACGGAGCATCCCAGCTGGCTCGATCGATTGGCGTCCGCGGGTGTGCCTCAAAGCGTGGTGGAGGTCGAGGTGGCGGACGCCCATGACCATCCTCTTCCCCCGGGCGAGTTGGGCGAGGTTCTGGTGCGGGGCGAGTCGGTGATGTCGGGCTACTGGAGCGACCCGCAAGCGACGGCGTCGACTCTGCGCGGCGGCTGGCTGCACACCGGCGACCTGGGCGTCTTCGACGATGACGGCTTTCTCACTCTCAAGGACCGCTCGAACGACGTAATCATCTCGGGAGGCGCGAACATTTATCCCCGAGAAGTGGAGGAAGTGCTGCTCCGGCACCCAGCGGTGGCGCAGGCATCGGTGATCGGCCGGCCCGACCGGGAATGGGGCGAGGCCGTGGTCGCCTACGTGGTCCCGGCCGCGGGCGCCGGCATCGACACGAGTGAGCTCAACGATTTCTGCCTGCAACACATAGCGCGCTTCAAACGCCCGAAGGACTATCGGGTCCTCGACAGTCTCCCGAAGAACAATTACGGGAAGATCTTGAAGACCGCCTTGCGTGAGATGGAGCAGAAGAACACATCCGCGTAGTGCTTAGTCGCATAAGTTCACGGTCGTTTATGGCCGGCAATCCCGGGGCTGCTCACGGTCGCGGCTCGGAAGGCTCTTTGAACAAAACACTTCCGGGCCAGACAGATGGCCGTATGATCCTTCGGGAAAGGGCTTTTTTTAAATACGCGAACTTTTGCAACTAAGCAGTAGCCGGGCAGAGAGACGAAAGGGCCGGACGGTCCAAAGAATGGGTACGCGACTCAAAGACAAGGTGGCACTCGTATCCGGCGCGGGCTGTGTCGGGCCGGGCTGGGGTAACGGAAAGGCGACGGCGGTGCTGTTTGCGCGCGAGGGAGCCGCGGTCTTCTGCGCGGATATCCGCCGCGAGGCGGCCGAGGAGACCCGCGACCTCATCCGCGGCGAGGGCGGCCGGGCCGAGGCCTGGGAGTGCGACGTCTCCCGCTCGGATCAGGTCGAGGCCATGGTGACCGCTTGCTTGGAGAACTACGGTCGTATCGACGTGTTGCAGAACAACGTAGGCACTCTGGCGATGGGCGGGCCCGTAGAGACCAGCGAACAGGACTGGGATCGAGTCCACAACGTGAACCTGAAGAGCCTGTTCCTCACCTGTAAGTACGTCCTGCCGGTGATGGAGCGGCAGGGAGACGGAGCGCCACATCGTCAACATCTCCTCGATCGCCGGGCTACGCGACCTGGGCATCCCTTATATCGCCTATAACACCTCGAAGGCGGCGGTGAGCCACTTCACGCGTGTCGTCGCGGCGCGGTATGCTCCCCAGGGGATTCGCTGCAATAGCGTTTGCCCCGGCTTGATGCGCACTCCCTTGGTCGAGAAGTTGCTAGCGGACCACTACGCCGAGGGGGATGTCGAGGAGATGTTCCGAATCCGGGCGGCCCAGGTACCCATGGGGAAAGGCGGCGATGCCTGGGACGTGGCCTACGCGTCCCTTTTTCTCGCCTCGGACGAAGCCAAGTACGTGACGGGAGCGGAGCTGGTGGTCGACGGGGGCATTACCCTCAAGTGCGTGTAGGGTGGAGAGGCGGGGTCCTTCCGTTAGCGAGCCTTGCTCCACTGCTGCTAGCCATGTGGTGAGAAATGCGGGCAAAAGCCCTTGTACGTTAAGTAAACGCCGATGATGAAGAACGCGACGAGTACGACAGCCCACCAACTGCTCGCCGCCGCCGTCCACAGCCGTGAGACCTTGTGCGGAAACGCGAACCGGACAACACCTTTGATCAAGGTCAGCCACCCCAGCAGGGTGATGATCACTCTCCAGTCCGTGGTCCAGACGTTGTGGCTGACGACTAACAGAAGCCCCAACACCAGCGCCACGAAGCCCGAAAGAACGACCATGGCGAGGCTATCTGAAAACTCTTTGATCAGTCTCGGGAAATGTCTCCGATTCAGCAGTGCCGCGGGCGCCACAATAACCAAATAGAGACCCAAAACCTTCGCTAGGAAAACCGAGAGTTCCATGGCATCTCCTCGAATCCTGCCGTTGCCCGCCCCTGACAGAGCGGCGCCCGCGGGGGTGCGGGCCCCACAAGCGAGAATCGGACAGAGCCGTGCCCCTTAGGGTACGGGCCCGCGGCAACCACCGAACAGAGCCGTGCCCGTCAGGGTACGGGCCCCCGGCGAGAAGCGTATAGATTCGCGCCGACCGAGCGCGGCCCCGCTAACACCCGCGGCTCTGTGCGGTGGAAGCCGCGAAGCGGCGGCAGGATTATAGCCTAGGGTGGAGCCGGGACGGCGGAACCCTAGGTGACGGCCCGGGCCCCGACGAGCCCTGAAAGGGCGGCGGGAAACACTCATCGCCACAGGAAACGCTCCTCATTTTCAAGTTCGTTCCGCTTCAACAAAGACAGAAATTCGTCCTTGAACGCCATTCGTTTGTGGTGCGCCGCCTGGTTGTCGATGTATTTCCTGACGCCGGCGACGTTGGATTGGATCAGGCTGAAAGCCGCATAGACGGCCTGCCAAGCGAAGTCCCGAGAACCCTGTCGCATCCAATGAGAGGATTTGGCCTTGATCCTCCCCATGGCCTCCGCCAGCGTCACGGTGGAAGGGAGCGTCAACAGCATGTGAACGTGATCGGCCACGCCGTCTACGATCAACGGCTCGCCGCCCAGACTTCGCACAATCCCGCCGAGGTAGGCGAACAACCGGGGACGAATCGGCTCCTTGAGCAAGGGGCCCGGTCCTTCGTCGAGAACACCACGTGGACCAAGATTCGGTGCAGCGTTTGCGCCATGATTTCCTGCCGCCCCTTCAGGGCTCAACTTTGTTTTCCGCTTACCCAGGGTTCCGCTTGGCGGCTCCACCCTAGGCTATGATCCTGCCGCCGCTTCGCGGCTAGTCACACGACGCAGCCGGTGCGACCGAAGCCGCGCCCGTCAGGGCGCGGTCAAGGTCTCGTGACGCCCAACATTCCTTGTCCCGGCAACCGAAGTCATTCGCCATCTTGCCCGCGGGCTGCCGCCCGCGGCTCTGATTCGCTTGTTGTGAGAGTGTGCGAGAGCGGGAAGTCGAGCCTGGCACGCCAGTGGCAGGCCAAATCCCGGCGGCGGCCGGCGCGTGGGCACAACTCGCGGGCCCGCGGGCTAACGCCCGCGGCTCTGTGCGGCTATGCTCGGGCCGGCCAGACGTCTACGCCGAACCGTTGGGACAACGCGGTTTCTGTTTGAAAACGAAAACGCCCCGCCCCCCTCACCGGAAATTTTCCACCAGCATCAGATCGCTCCGGGACTGATCGACTTGCGTGTACAACATGAACCGGCCATCGGGCGAGACACTTATGCCGCCCCAGAAGGCCACGCTAGTCGGCAGTGAAGTGATCGTTTTCACACGCTCGCTAGCAAAGTCGAAAAACCGAAGCAGGTAACTCCGATCGGGATAATCAATATCGGGCGCCTGAATGAAATAGATCCCCTGGGGCGTTACAGAGAAGTTGCGGCTATACACTGACTCAAGCACCTGGGTCTCCTCACCTCCGCCTACGGGAACTTTCCAGAGGCTCGATCTGACCTGGTTATCTCTGGTGTAGTACACAAATTTGCCGTCGGTCGATTCGAACGCCCAGAAGCCTCCGTCTTGGGTCACCTGGATGGGTTCGCCACCCCCAACCGACACCTTCCAAACCTCATGCCGGCCGCTGCGTCGGGAAGCGAAGTACATCCATTCGCCGTCTTGCGACCAACTAGGCACAGTGTCATCGACAGGATGAGTGGTGAGGCGTATCGGGTTGCCTCCCCTGGCGCTGATGACGTAAATGTCGATGTGCCCTTCCGGGTTCGAGTCGAAGGCGATGCGCCGGCCGTCGGGCGACCAGCGTGGCGATCCAGAATGCGCACCTTCCTTTAAAAACAACGGTGCGGCATTCGAGCCGTCCGCATCGCTCAGCCAGATCCCGAAAGTCCCCGTCCGACCCGATGAAAAAGCGATTCGCTTGCCGGCGGGAGAGTATTGCGGATTGTAGTCACCGCGAGTCGATGAAATGAGGCGTGTCGCGGCAGCGGCGCCGCTTCCCGACTCGCGCAACGGGAGGCGCCAAATGTTTGTGTCTATGGATTGCTTCTCGTAAGCCAGCCGGTTAGCTCGCCGGGAGATGGCGGGGAGGCTTGCTCCCTCACCGGCGACGGCCAATTCGTTCCGGCTCGCCAGACCTAGAAACTGAAATCCTCCACAGACTTACTAGACTCAACCCAAACCGGCCGCTTGCATAGACAATCTCCCGCCCGTCGGGAGTCCAGGTAGGACTGGAGGAGGGCAGATTCTGGAATGTCAGCCGTTTCGGTTCTCCATTTGGTGTAAGGTCCTCGGCCAGGGCGAGCAGGTAAATGTCGGAGACAAAAACGCCGAGTCTCCTTGCGAAGGCCAGACTTCGCCCATCTGGGGAAAAGGCCGGACCGAAATCGCCTCTCGATTTCGCCGGCGGAGATGTCAGCCTGCGCTTTTTACCGCTCTCGGTTGACAGCAGGAACAGCGCCCAAGGGCCGCCGGGTGAACTTCGTTCGGCAACGACGAGATCTTTGCCGTCGGGGCCCCAGGCTAGGGAGGAGGCTGATGTTACTCCTGGTCCGCTGATCTCAGCCACTAGACGCTCGGGGCCCCCGATAGCCGGGATCAGCAGCACGGCAGCTCTTCCTCCGGGCAGCCGTCGCAAGAAAGCGATCGTGCGCCCATCGCCTGACCAGGCCGGACTGAAGTCTCGGGCCGGGTCGGTGGTCAGTCGCAAGGGAGTCTCGGAGCCGATCATTTTGACGTAGATGTCGAGATTGTCCGCGTTTTCCCCGTCCCAGCAGAAAGCTACTTGATTGCCGTCGGGCGAAAAGCTGGGGGATGATTCACTGCCCGGATAGCTGGTCAACGGGACCGCCTGGAGGGTTTCCGCGGGCGCGTCACCGGCCCCGTTGGCCGGGCCGAATACACCCAGCCAGGCGCTGATGCCCAAGATGACGGCGATCACCACGGCAGCCGCGGCGATATACCACGGCGTACGGCTGGCGGGTTTCGACGCCGAAGGTGCCCGACGGGTGTCGCGCGACCCCGACGCGGCCTGCTTTTGCATTTCCCGCAGATCGACCAGCATCTCGTCGATGTGCTGGTAGCGTTCGTCGGGCTTCTTCGCCAGCGCCTTGCCGACGATGCGGTCAAGCTCCGTTGGTATACCGACCCGCAACGCGGTTATCGGCTCGGGCTGCTCAGTGGCGATGGCATAGAGCACGGCCTGCTGGCGTTCGCCTTCGAACGGCGTGCGTCCGGTGACCATTTCATAAATCACCACCCCGAGGGACCAGATATCGGTGCGCCGATCGGCGGGTAGGCGCTGCGCCTGCTCCGGCGACATATAAGCCGGGGTTCCCAGGATGGTCGCTGTCTTTGTGAGTTTCGACTGTTCGGCCAACTGCGCCAGCCCAAAGTCCATGATCTTCACCTGACCGCGCGCGTTGACCATCAGGTTGGCGCTCTTGATATCGCGGTGGACGATGCCTTTCTCGTGCGCGGCTCGCAAACCTTCGCCGGCCTGGATGGCGATGTCCAGCGCTTCGTCGAGCTTCAGTGGACGCTGCTTGACTTTCTGCCTCACGGTGGAGCCGTCGAGGTAGGCCATGGCCAAAAACACCCGGCCTTCCGCCTCGTCGATTTCATGGATGGTGCAGATGTTGGGGTGGTCGAGGGCGGCGGCAGCCTTGGCCTCCCGCTGAAAGCGCCGGCGGCTCTCTTCATCTTGAACGAGATGTGGGGCGAGAAACTTCAAGGCCACGAAACGCTCGAGCTTGAGATCTTCGGCCTTGTAGACCACACCCATCCCGCCCTCGCCGAGCTTTTCCAGGATTTTGTAATGCGAGATGGTCTGGCCGATCATGGTTACGTCATGAGCTTGGACCGGCAAGATTGCCGGTCACTACTTGGCGTGGCGGTCGTTACCGAGCCCACTTACTCGGTGATATTGTAGTCCGAAATGGTCTGGCCGGTCATGGCCTGTCAGTTTCTTGCTCACGCGCACGCTTGCAACGAGCCAATCAGAGCCGCGAACGCCAGTGAGCGGTCACGCCGCCTACCCTACCGACTCGGGCAGTACCAAACCGAGCCGCGGGCGTGAGCCCGCGGGCCCGGCTGCAAATCACACTGCCGCGAGCTGGACGTTTCGTTGTCCCCAAGCGTCGATATATGGCCTGTCAGTTTCTTGCTCACGCGCACGCTCGCAACGAGCCAAACGGAGCCGCGAACGCCAGTGAGCGGTCACGCCGCTTGAACGGTCGAGTCAGAAAAGAGTACGATTCGGACCTTGGCCGGCTCCCCCAAACCGATCCGAGCGTCACGGGCGAAACTTCTAAGACCTGCAATGACTTAGTACTCCATTTCATAAATACACTCACGTTTCGGGCGAGGGCAGGCGGGCACAGCATGCTGTGCCCCTACAGATCTATTGGCTGCCTGGAAACGTAGGGGCACGGCATGCCGTGCCCGAAGTTCCCGATCGTCCACCCGGCTTCTAAATCTAAATATACGTGACCAAACTTATGAAATGGACTACTTATTGATGTTCGCGAAATACAGTGTAGGGGCGCAGCGTGCTGCGCCCGCTCTGGCAAGGCATTTGCTGTGTCCGAAAACAACACTATATTCTGCGGGTATCAATAGGGCCTCCGATCGAGGGTACATTTGGTCCCGCAGGGTAAAATGAAACCAGAAGGTCGGCGGACCAGTTTTGAGCCGGACCCGAAGGCTGGAAAGGAAATTACCAAACAAACCCAATTTCTCATAACCAACAGGGAATCAACGGGTTGCAGCAGATTTCTTAGAACTGATGGGCAGTCGGCTCAGCAAGACCTGACCAGCGGCCCCACCGAGGTCCGACGAGACCTCGACCTAAGGGCCGCTGGCCCGAGGAGAGCAACAGGAACAACGACAAACTATCGCCGGCAGCGAACCACCGGAGCAGTGGAACAGCCGAGCAACCAAACGACCAAACAAAGCCAATTTCTCATACCCCCCTTAAATACAGCAACTTCGGAAGAGGGGCTGGTGGCAGGCCAAGTATCCGTAACGACCCCAAAGCGTGGGGCACAGCTCGGCGGGCCCGCGCCCTAACGCACACGGCTCTGTCCGATTCTCGCCCCAGGTCCATGGCCGCTCACCGGCGTTCGCGGCTCTGTCTTACCCGTTTGGCGTGAGCCGGGCAGCACACGACACGTCCTGCTCGTGCGATTTCTACCGGCATTAGGGGAACTGAGGTGAGAGCGTTGGGTCAGACCCACTTCAGGGCGCCCTGGCGAAAGACCCAAATGTAGCCCACGATCAAAATGGCGAGGAATACCAACATCTCGATCAGGCCGAACAGCCCGAGGACGCCGTACTGAATGGCCCAGGGAAACAAGAAGACCGTTTCGACATCAAAGATGACAAAGAGGATCGCGACCAAATAGAAGCGGATGGAGTATCGTCCCCGCGTGTCGCCTTCCGGCTCGATGCCGCACTCGTAGGGCTCGGCCTTGACTTTTCCGGGCACGCTCGGGCGAATCAGCTTCGCCGCCAAGATCGTAACGACGGGAAAAGCCGCGGCGAGAGCAAGAAAGATCAAGATGGGGATGTAGCCGCGCGGCATCCGAGACCAATATAACACAGCGAGGCGAAACACCTATCCGGTCGTGTCTTATTGAGTTTCGCAAAATATAGTGACAGGCTCGGCCTTCGGCAGACCAGCGCGCATTCGACGAAGTCGAGGTCTACGATCGAGCCCTAGCCCTCGCGGAAATCCAGGCCATCTTCGATGCGGGTGACGCGGGCAAATGCAAACGAACTCTCGACCACTTCCAGTGCTACGAGGCGGAGGGGAATCTCGTAAACTTGATCGTTGACCTTGAGGATCAGTTCGGTCCCGAGCCGGTGGTCCTGGTTGGTGAGCCAAAGCTCTTCTGCAATCCGGTGAACAAGAATGGCGAGGGGATCCGACGCTGCCGAGGCGCATCTGACGTGCTACGAGATCGAGACCGGCGGGGATGTTCAGCGGCTAGTAGTCGTAGCGAACCAGTTTGGTGAGCAGACCCTGGAGGTCCACGACTCCGAGCTCCTCTGCGTCCCATCGGCGAAGATTGACGTCATCGTGCCGGGTGACGACGATGACGAGGACGATGACTAAGTGATGCCTGGCTTCGGCCGCCGAGGCTCTTAGCGCACTCCAGTCTCCTCCACAAGATCCGACAGATCCATACGATAGATCGCCGGCTTTCCCTCTCGGTCGGTGACGAAGTATACCCAGCGGCTGTCGGGGGAAAACACCGGCTCGGGCCAGGCGGGAAACGGGTCGAGGCGTCGCCTGCCGGCGATCGGATAGGGTTTTAGAGTACTGAGGTGTTCGGCGATCGTGACTTCCCGCTTGAGCAGCGGAAAAAGCAAATAAATATTGCGCCCGGCAGCTCGGCGACTCGCGCCCACGAAGACAGAGTCGTCCGCGTTAGGCGACATCCAGGCGAACTGGGAGCAGTCCGCCAGGGTCCTTTCGCGACCCGAGCTTGTCTCAATGCAATTCACCGTCGACCGCCGCCCGGAAGCGTCTGGATAGAACACGAAGCAGACTTCCTTGCCGCTGCGCGACCAATGCTCGTGTCCGAGGGCCTCCGATCCCTGTCGGGTGCGGATATTCTTGCGATAAGAGCCGTCGAGCCTGACCAGCCGCAACCGCCCGTCCACCTTGTCCCAGGGTCCTTCGTGGGAGTAGAGGATGTCGGTTCCTCCCGGTCGGAACTGCGGGTGGGCCAGCCAATGGCTGGTCTCGACCGCCACCCAGCTTCGACGCCTTGACGTCTCGAGGACTCGAATCCGGCAACTCGGCCGCCTTCGGAACTGCTCTTCGAAGCCGGCGACCCGCTGGCCCGTCCTCATCTCGACCACGGCCACGTACCTGCCTTTGTCGCTCACCGACAGATGTCCGCTCATCCGCCAACCTAGGTCCGACTCATAGATTCGTCTTTCGGATCGCCCGTGGACGGCGGCCCGTTTGAGGGTATCGTTCTGCAGGTAGAAGAAAGCGCGCTGGCCTGGATCGAGCGCCGGTGAATAGGAGTGCACGCCTGGACCCTCGGTGAGTTGCACCATCTTGCCCTCGGGTAGATCCAGGCGATAGATCTGCCGGGTTCCCGACCGCTCGGAGGCGAGTAAGAGGAACGAATTGTCTCGGGCAATGAAGCGATGATGGTAGTGCGGCAGGTGGTGCAGAACGGAAGGCTCTGTCAATCGAAAGAGTTTTCGCTCGGTGAGCGTGTCCCGAAGCGCCGTGACGGCGGAGGCGATACGGAATCCCCGGCCCGGCCCTCGACGGCCCCCCAGCAGGGGTGCCGCCGCTCCACCCAGAAAGGCCCGCCGGCTCAACCGCCCCATAGAAAGAGTCATGGTAGCATCGGGCGACGCTCGAACCCGCCGATGGCGCGAGGGTCCCGTATGTTTAGATTTAGAAGCCAGGTGAACGATCGGGAACTTCGGGCACGGCATGCCGCCCCTCTCCGTTTCCAGGCGCCTAACAGACCTGTAGGGGCATAGCATGCCGTGCCCGCCCGCACCCGCCCGAAACCGGACTGTATGTATGAAATGGAGTTCTAACCCGCTTTTCTCACCAGCTGACGGTCGAAGCACATGATAGGCTCGCCATTACTTCGTTGCGCTTGCTCACGGTGCTCAACGTAGGGTTCAAGTACGCCCGCCTTATTCAGGAATGGGGCGCCGAGCGTCGCGTGCCTTGTACTGAGCGCGGCACCTCCCGCGTTTTCCTGCGCCCCTGCCGGGGCTTTGCCGAGTCTGCCATTTCACCCACGGTTCCGCCTTACTGGAGTGGACCCAGGATTTGAGACAGCCAGTTAACCCCTTTCGTAGGGCGAAAGGAGAAACTGGAGCCATGAAGAAGTCTCGTAGGAAGTTCGGCAAGGAGTTCAAGTTGACGGTGCTGCGCCGCATTGCGGTGGGAGAGTCGGTGAACGAAGTGGCCCGGGCCCTGGAGATGGATCCCAGTGATGTGCGCCGTTGGCGGCGGGAGTTGAGCACGCACGGCGAGCGCGCCTTCTCCGGCCAGGGCCAAAAGCGCCCCCCTCCCAGCCGCGAGGCCGAGTTGGAACGCAAGATTGGCCAGCAGGCCATGGAGATCGATTTTTTAAAGCGAGCCTGGCAGCGTGTCGAGGAACAGCGCCTGCTGCGGGCTCTGCCTGGCGGCGCAACGTCTACGAACAGATCGAGAAGGAAGTGAGCGGTGGGACAAAGCTGACCGTGCAGAGGATGTGCGCACTCGCCCAGTTGAGCCGGGCCGGTTTTTACCGTCCGGGGAGTGCGTCGCAGCCCGCCGAGCGAGAGCGGGAGCTAGGCCGCCAAATCCGCGAGCTGGCGCTACAATGGCGCAGCTATGGCAGCCGGCGCATCCGCGAGGAGCTGCAGCGGCGCGGTTGGCGGGTGAACCGCAAGCGGGTCCAGCGCCAGCTGCGGGAACAGAACCTGTTGTGCCGGCGGAAACGCAAGTTCGTCGTAACGACCGATTCGCAACACGGGCTGGCGGTGTACCCGAACCTGGCGCCGACGCTGTCTCTCAACGGGGTGAATCAGCTGTGGGTGGCCGACCTCACCTACATCCGGCTCCACGAGGGGTTCGTCTATCTGGCGGTGTTGCTGGACGCGTACTCGCGCCGGGTGATTGGTTGGCAGCTGGGAACCGGCCTGGATCACTCGCTGCCGCTGGCGGCGCTGCGGATGGCACTGACCAAACGGCGGCCGCAGCCCGGGCTGGTACATCATTCCGACCGCGGCGTGCAGTATGCCAGCCAGGCCTACACGCAGTTGCTCGAGCAGCACCAGATTCGGATTAGCATGAGCCGCAAGGCGAACCCTTACGACAACGCGCGCTGTGAGAGCTTTTTCAAAACGCTGAAGGGCGAGGAAGTGGATCGCAGCGAGTATCTCGACCTGGCCGACGCACAGGCACGGATCGGCGACTTTCTGGAGCGGACCTACAATCAGCAGCGGCTGCACTCGGCGTTGGGGTATCGGCCGCCGGTGGAATGCGAGCGGCAGCTGCGCCGCTCGGCGGTTCGCGGGGAGGTGCCGGCATGAGTTTTCTGAGGCATGGGGAGATCTATCGATCCGATGGGTGGGTAAAATCAGGGAGCGGCGAGGTGGCCGCCCCCTGTCTCATCGTTTCGATGAGTCTCCGGCTGGCTATTCCTTGGCCGGTTGCTCTCCAGCAGAGCCGGCCTCCGCTTCACCAGCCAGGGCCATTGTGCCCCCAGCCGCCTGGCAGCACAATGATTTTTCAGCGAATGGCAAAAGCGGGGTTAACTGCTTGTCTCAGCCTTGGGGTCCACTCTATACGGCTCCACCGTGGGCTACTATCCTACGCCCCTGCGGGGCTGGACCGGCCTTAACGAAGGAATATCGGGGCTAAGGCGTCTCTTCTCGTCCCTGTTTGTCGCTCTCACCTTCCGTTTCTCCGAACGCGCTGAGGTCGGTGGGCGGATCTTCACTAGCGGGTTCTTCCGGTGCCGTTTCGCTGGGATCAGTTTCGTCGGGTGGAGAGTCTTCCGCTGCAAGTTCCGCCTCAGCGTGCACTTCGTCAGAAGCGGCTTCGGCGCCGGCGGGGGGCGGCTCTTGAGCATACCTGACAATCAGGCTGATTCTGCGGTTGGTGGGATCTTCGGGAGTTTCGGGCTTGCGCAACGCGACGTCGGCGAACCCTCTGACCTGGACGATGCGTTCAGCGGGCAGGCCGGCTTCCATCAGGATACGTCTCGCCGAGTTGGCCCGGTCGGCGGAGAGTTCCCAATTCGAATAGTTCTTGCGGCCGTGGAAGGGCCGGGAGTCGGTATGTCCTTCCATAATGATTTCGTTGGGCAGCTTTTCGAGCTCCGCGGCGATCAAGCTGAGGGTTTGCCGGCCGGCCGAGCTTGGCTGAGGGCTGCCGCTGGTGAAGAACGTGCCGTTTTCGTTTTCCAGCAGTTCAATACGAAGCCCCTCCGCGGTGACCGTGGAGACTACTTGATCCTTCAACGCCTCGAACTGGGGCATGCTCATGGCCTTCTCGATCTTGGCGGCCAGCCCTTCGAGGTCCTGCTCCCTGACGCGGAGGCCAGCGCCACTGCCGCCTTGACCACTGCCCATCTTTTCGCCGAACCCCTTGGGGTCAGTGAAGTAGGCGGCGACGGCCTCCTGGGACTCCTGGTTGACGTTCATGAGCCAGAGAACCATGAACAGGGCCATCATGGCGGTGACAAAATCAGCGAAAGCCACCTTCCAGGCGCCCCCGTGGTGGCCGCCGCCGGCAATGACTTTTTTAATGATGATCGGAGCTTGGCCGGCTACGCCTTCTCCGCCTTCTTCTGACTCCCCTTGCATGCGGCCTCCATTTCTTGAAACGTGGGCCTGTTCTCGTGGGGCACGCTGCGGCGTGCGAATTCGAGCGCCATGATCGGCGGATGGCCCTTGACGAATCCGACCAACCCCGCCTTCAGAACTCGGTAATAGGCCCCCTCTGCCTCGTCGATGGCGGCCATCGCTCCGGCCAGAGGGGAGAGAAATCCGTAGCAGGTGAGAATGCCCAGGAAAGTCCCTACCAAGGCGGCGGCCACCTTCTGTCCCAGCTCCTCCGGCGGGCCTCCCAGCGAACGCATGGTGATCACGATGCCCAGCACGGCGGCGACAATTCCCAGCCCGGGCAGGGCGTCCGAGACGGTTGTCAGCGAATGGATGGGTTGGTGGTTATGCGCGTGATGGACCTCCAGATCGGATTCGATCATCTGATCGAGATCGAAAGGAGGAATGCCGCCGCTGATCGCCATCCGCAGCGTGTCACAGACGAAATGCAGGGCATGGTGGTCTTTGAGGAATTTCGGGTGCTTCTTGAAGATCTCACTCTTGTCGGGAGCTTCGACGTCGGCCTCGAGCTTCATCATGCCTTGTTTCCGAGCCGTCTGAAAAAGCGAGTTCAACAATAGCAGCGTGTCGACATAAGCGGCTTTGTTATATCGGCTGCCGCCGAGAACCTTGCCGAAATTCTTGAGCAGCCGCATCAGAACCGGCATGGGAGTAGCAATGACGACACTCCCCAGGGCGGCCCCCCAGATGATGAGGAACTCCGAGGGCTGGATCAAAACCGCCATCTCTCCGCCATGCATCAGGTACCCGCCGAAGACGGACCCCAGCACGACAACGATGCCGATGATCGAGAACATGGTGGCTCTTGGGTGTAAGACTCGTATCGGCCCAGATGAGGGGAAGATTTATCCGCCGCCTTGCCCGATCCGTCGGTAAACGGGTCTGGCCGGTGTGATCGGATGAGGGGAAGGGGTGGAGAACTACCTTTTGTCGTAACCTGGTAGCAGAACGATGCCTACCGGCCCTGATCCTTCCGCCGCTCAACCGACACCCGTGGCAGGCGGCCCGCTCCCCCCGAGTTGGAACGGCGGATTCCGCCGCGTCGTGCCGGCGGCGATGGTGGAGCGCAAATCCCGCATCTGGCTGCACCTGTTGCTGTTTGCGCTGACGGTGGTCACGACGACGGTTATGGGCGGGTGGATATACTCGGTAAGTCTGTTGACAATATTGACCGCGCACGAGTTTGGCCACTACTTCGCCGCCCGGCACCATCGCGTAAGGGCGACATTGCCCTACTTCATACCGTTCCCTTCGTTCCTAGGCACGCTGGGAGCCGTGATTCGCATGTCGGCCTATATCCCGAGCCGGCGGGCGCTTTTCGACATCGCGGCTGCGGGGCCGATTGCCGGCCTTGTGGTGGCCATTCCGTTGAGCATCGTCGGCGTCGCCATTTCGGAACACGTACCGGCAGGAGACCCGGATGGGGTCATCATTCTCGGCGACCCGTTACTTTTCAGGGCCATCGAGTGGGCGCTCTTGGATCCGCGCGGCGAGGAAGTCGAGCTGCTTCTGCACCCGGTCGCCTTTGCCGGTTGGGTTGGACTCTTCGTTACGGCCTTGAACCTGTTGCCCATCAGCCAACTGGACGGCGGACATATCGGCTACGCTCTGTTTGGCCGCAGGAGCCGTTTCATTGCCGGCCTTGCGTTCGTCGGGCTAGCCCTTGTGACCCTCTCGCACGGCTATCACTATACGGTCATGCTGGTTTTGTTGTGGTTCATGGGCATCAAGCACCCCCCGACTCTCAATGACTCCCTGCCACTGGGTCGCGACCGGAGAATCGTCGGCATCGCGCTGGGCGTCATCTTCGTATTGAGTTTCACGCCCTCGCCCTTCCAGTTGTAAGCGGAGCTAGCCGCTTCTCTCACTAGCCGACGGCCGAAGCACGCGATAGGCGCGCATTGTTCCCTGAGCTGCGCGCGCCTCGTCCTGACGGCGTTCGCGGGTCTGAATTGCTCGTGGTAAATTGTAGCCTTGACCGCAGGCTTCCGCCTGCGGCTCTGCTGGGTGCTCGCGCCCGAGTCGGCACAACTCCGCGGCTCTACCTGGCCACCGACTTTTGCTAAAATCGCCGAGACGAAATTGGCTCCCATCCATCCTGAAGACACGATTGTTGCTGTCTCGACTCCACCGGGCAGAGGCGGTATCGGTGTCGTACGGCTTTCCGGGGCGCAGGCTCTCGGATTGACGGAGAAGCTCGTCCAAAGGAAAGCCCACGCAACGTTCGCGCCGCGACAGGTTGCACTCGGCGATCTCGTAGACCACGAGGGCCGCAGCGTTGACCAAGTGCTGGTCACTTTCTTCCAAAAGCCGAACTCCTACACCGGGGAGGACGTGACCGAGATCTCTTGCCACGGTGCGCCGGTCGTTCTAGCTTTCGCTGTCGAACGGGCCACGGAGCTTGGCGCCCGACTCGCCGAGCCGGGTGAGTTTACCCAGCGCGCTTTTTTTAACGGGCGTATCGACCTCGCTCAAGCAGAGGCCGTGCGCGACTTGATCGAAGCCACCACGGTGTATCAGGCTCGCGTGGCGCTGCAGCAAGTCGAGGGCGCCCTATCTCGTCGCCTGACCCCGTTGAAGAAACAGCTCTGTGATCTGATCGCGTTGCTGGAAGCCGGGATTGACTTTGCGGAGGATGATGTTCCGGTGGCCGCGGACCAGGAGATTCTGGGGCGCCTTCGACCGCTGATGACGGATATCGAGAAGCTAGCCGAGAGCTTCCGCTTCGGCAAGGTTGTTCGCGAGGGCATCACGCTTTCGATTCTCGGGCGACCGAACGTCGGCAAATCCAGCCTTTTCAATCGCTTGTTGGAGCAGGACCGGGCCATTGTCGCGGCGACGCCGGGAACGACTCGGGATCAAGTTAGCGAGACCCTGGTTATCGAGGGATTGCCCGTCAGGCTTATCGACACCGCCGGAATTCGAGCGACCTCCGATGTCGTCGAAACCAAAGGCGTCGAGAAGAGCTACGAGGCCTTGGCGGACGCCGACTTGATCCTGGTTGTCCTCGATCTGTCAGAGCCGCTCCAAAACACCGATAGAGAGTTGTTGGCGCGGGAGGAGCAAGGCTGCCGTAGCCTCGCGGTCGGCAATAAGAGCGACTTGCCCGGGAAAGCAGAAATTAGCCAACCCTATTTGGCCGTCTCGGCAGCCACGGGAGCCGGAATTCCAGAGCTCAGGCGGCAGATCTACCGGCACGCCGTGCCCGACCATAGCGAGGGCGCGGAAGCCGGCTTCATCACCAATATCCGCCACGCGCAACTGCTGCGGGACTCGCTCGAACAGTTGGAACGCGCCGAACGAGCTGTCACCGCCCAAGTGCCTCACGAAATGCTGCTGCTCGACCTCTACGGAGCGCTCAAACCGATCGATGCTATCACCGGGGCGACGACTGTCGAGGACATCCTAGACAACATTTTTTCCACCTTCTGCATCGGAAAGTGACGATACAATGGAGCCATGCAGGCTGTGGTTTACGTTACGTTGAAGAAAACCGTCTTGGATCCCCAAGGACGAACGATCTGCTCGACACTTAACGGGCTGGGGCATGAAATTGTTAAGAATGTTCGGCAGGGCAAGTACTTCGAGATCGAGATGGACGATACCGCTTCTCCCGAAGAAGCCCGCCGGGAGCTGGATAAGATCGCCCGGGAAGTTCTCGCTAACCCCGTCATCGAGGAGTACCGCATTGACTGGAAAGACTAGCCCGCTTTTCTCACGAGCGCAAGGGAACAGGCGACTGAGGGCCAAGCTCCTTCGAAGCGGCGGCCGCTCACGGAGGTCGGTTCTACAGCTCAATCCAACCGCTTCTCCGGTGCCCGTCCCCGGACGCCGCTTGTCGGGCAACATGCGCTTGCGGCTCGCGGGCGGGGACTGTCACCAATTTCGCGCGTTCAAAGAGTCAACAAGTTGCCGAGCCGCCCGGACGAGAAATTGGCTGACTGTCCCCCAGCCACTTGCGTCGGAAAGCAGCTAAAAATGTGCGGCATCGTAGGCTATATCGGCCCCGGGGAAGCCGTCCCGATCATCATCGACAGTCTCAAGAGACTGGAGTACCGCGGCTATGACTCGGCGGGTCTCGCGGTAGGGGCCGACGGCAATGAACTGGCGGTGCGTCGAGCCGCCGGCAAGCTCCGCAACCTCGAAGAGGCCATCCGCCTGGACCCCGTCGAGGGCACCTACGGCATAGGCCACACCCGCTGGGCCACGCACGGCCGGCCCAGCGAAGAAAACGCCCACCCCCATCGTGACTCCACCGGTGACGTTGTCGTCGTACATAACGGCATCATCGAGAACTATCTCACTCTAAAAGCCGGTCTTGAAAAAGAAGGGCATCGCTTCGTCACCGATACGGATACCGAGATCATTGCCCATCTCATCGAGAAGTTCAGCCGCGACGGAGAGTCGCTGGAACAAGCCGTGTGCAAAACGGCGCCTCATTTGCGAGGCGTCTTCGCCATGGCGGCGATCTCGCGCCGTGACCCGCACAAGATCGTCGCCGCCCGCAGCGGTCCGCCGGCCGTCGTCGGTTTAGGACGCAACGAGTACTTCGTCGCATCCGATGTTCCCGCCATCCTGCACCACACGCGGGACATCTTTTTCCTGGCCGACGGGGACGTCGCCATCTTGACGGCGAACGGCGTGCGTCTGATCGACTTCGAGGGCCACAGCGTCACCCGGCCGGTGAAGCATATTCTCTGGGATCCGGTCATGGCTGAGAAGGGCGGCTACAAACACTTCATGCTCAAGGAGATTTTTGAGCAGCCGCGCGCCGTCCGGGATACCACCCTGGGACGAGTCGGCCGCGAAAGCGGCCGGGTCTTTCTCGACCGCATGGAAATCACGCCCAGCGAGTTCGCCGCCGTCCGGCAGGTTCGTATTGTAGGCTGCGGCACCTCGTGGCATGCCGGGCTGGCGGGGAAGTTCATGATCGAGCGGGTGGCCGGAATACCGGCCGAGGTCGACTATGGAAGCGAGTTCCGTTACCGTGACCCGATTCTTCCCGAGAACACGCTCACCGTTGTCATCAGCCAGTCCGGCGAAACGGCGGATACTTTGGCCGCCCAGCGCGAAGCCAACCGCAAGGGAGCCAAGACCCTGGCGATCTGCAATGTCTTGGATTCCATGGTGACTCGAGAAGCCGCCGGTACGATCTACACGCACGCCGGACCGGAGATCGGCGTCGCCTCGACAAAGGCCTTCAGTGCGCAACTGACGGCGTTATTCATTCTGGCTCTTCACCTCGGCCAGGCGCGCGACAAGCTGACGACGAAAGAGTCTCGCCAACTCGTCCAGGAGCTGCTGAGTGTCCCCACCAAGCTGGAAGGCGTGCTCGGCAAAGACAGCCACTGTGAAGAGCTGGCGCGAAAGTTTTACCGGGCGGAGGATTTTCTCTTCTTGGGTCGCGGCATTCACTACCCCATCGCCCTCGAGGGCGCATTGAAGCTCAAGGAGATCTCCTATATTCACGCCGAGGGTTACCCAGCCGGTGAGATGAAGCATGGCCCCAACGCCCTCATCGACGAGGATCTGCCTGTCGTGTTCATCGCCACCCGAGATCCTTCCGATGAAGCGTCCCAGGTACGCTACGAAAAGACGCTCGCCAACATCAAGGAAGTGGAAGCCCGGCAAGGCCAGGTTCTGGCCGTCGCTAATCAAGGGGACGAGGCGATCAAAGAGATCTTGGAAGACGTGATCGAAGTTCCGCCGGCCCACGACTTACTGCTGCCGATCATCGAAATCGTGCCCCTCCAATTGCTCGCCTACCACATCGGCGTGCTGCGCGGTTGCGACGTCGATCAGCCACGCAATCTGGCAAAGAGTGTGACCGTAGAGTAGTGCACCGCGGGAGGCGCCGGCAGTGCCGCGTCGAGACTCGATGTCGCCACGAATGGCGACACGGCACGCAAGAATGCGTGCGCCACGTCGCCCGGGGCGATCAGAGAGGTTTGTCCCCACGCGCGAATAGGCCGCCTCACTCGTCGCAGGATTCAGCTCCCGACTTCAGTACGGATACCCTGCCAGACGTGTCGGCAGCCCCGGCATTCCAGCTCGTCTTTTGGACGGAAAAACAAGAAGGCCAAACGAACCAAGGAAAACAAGGAAGGTTGAATGTTGAGGCAAAGCTCTACGTCCCGGTTTCCACACCTTGGACAGATGCCCCAGTCCGCCTCCGGCTCGGTGCGCCTTTCGCTCGCATCCTGAGGAGGGGAAAGGATCTCGCGGGCAGCCCGCAGGTTCGAGCTTGGCACCTGAACTTTGACGCCACCGAGTGCGTTCGAGTAGAGCCGATACATTCGTATCGTATGCTCGTCTTGGAGGAAGACTAGCAGGCCATGGGACTCCAGGAGACCTTTAACGATCTGAGCTTCTTGAGCAGTAGCGTACGAGGCTACAGTGACCAGTTCTTCCGGCAAGTCTTTGAGGCAATCCTACGCGGCGGTCGGTCAGGTGTCAATCAGCCCCGACCCGGGTCTTGTTGGCCTAACCCGCGTTTCAGGCCAACGTTCCGGCTGGCCTGCCCTGGGGTAGCCCCACTACCCAAAGAAAAACCAGTGGCAGCGTTGCGATGAACACCAGGTATGCCTGATAAGGTTTGCGGCCGGCCGCGAAGGTCCTTCGAAACGCGCCCCTCCTTGAAAACCGCCAGCAGTCTTTCGAAATCCGCTGACGTCATTTTCACCGACGCGCGGATCAGCTTTTCTTCCGCCACTACATCGATCGCGTCGAATAGCGTCATGGCCTCGGGATATTTCCCGCTCAGCGTCAGCCGGCCCAGCGCCACCATCCCCCGGCCGACCTCCGCCAAAGTCTTGGCGTCCTCGGGGGCAGCGCAAACGCCCTCGGCTTGAACGTCGATTCCGTCCGTCAGATCCGCCGCGAGACTCGATCGCTCCATCGAGCGGAAAATCCGGAAAGCGGGGATGTTGATCCCACTGGGAAGGCTGCCGACCCCACTCTCCCAAAGCTCTTCAGGATTCAATGACAGCCACCAAATCTGGTTTGACGAGCTAATCGCTTGCACCTGCCCGAGCAACGTCCCGTTGTCGACAAGACTCGGGCCGCCATCGATCCTACGGTCGATCGTGGCCATCACCGCGGATTTGTTTCCAGCGGCTGCTATCTCCTCGTCAAAGAACACCAGGGAGAGGCCGTGCTCCAGCTGCCTAAAAAACTCCGATCCCGGCGGCTCGGGTGTTGAGCCGCTCGTTTCCGGCGTAGGCGAATGATACACGGTGACGCCGCGATACTCTTCGACGTCCCCGTGCTCCTCGAACCACTTCCGAACGGCATCTGTGAGGCGGAAGCGGCCTCTGGCGACGGCGATAGACCGCACCCCGGATGACGCAACCCCGTCATCCGGTCGATCAACCCACGAGGCGGCCATCACCCGGTCGAGATCCCGCCGCGGGTCGAAGCCAATCTCGGCCACCATGCGGTCGAAATCTTGATGAGCTTGTTCGTTCTCTCGACTCTCTTCCCACAACCGGTAGACGGGAGTGGCTTTCAGCCGCATCATGTCCACGCCGCCCACGCCTGAGACATCAGGGGACAGCAAGGCGGCGAGTTCGCGGTCCAGCCCAAGAGCTTGGCCCTCGTCCTCCGACCGGCAGGAGGAGAAAGCGAAAACCGCGACAACGAGCACCGCTAGCAAGCACGCCGTGGACCGACTCGTGAGTCGTTGCTTGCCAAACCCCTTGCGGGGGAAAACGTTCGTCAACATGAGATCAATAGTCCTTCCTTTGGAAAAACCAGACACCCGCCCCCAACACCACCACGGCGAAGATCCCCGAGCTCCAGAGCGGCATCCAAGACGCCAACTCCCGCTCCATGAGCACCAGCCTCGCCGTGTTCCCGATCTCGTAGAGCTTAGGGAAAACATGGTAGAGCCCCTTCGTCAAATCCCGCGGCCACTGGGAGTCAAAATAAGGAGCGATGCGCTCGTGTTGCGAGAAGATCAGGCTCATCAGCGCCACGAAATACGTCACCATCGTCGCCAGCACCGCGCTGTCCGAGACGACGGCCACGAAGACGATCACCGGCAGCAGGACAGCAAAAGCAAACATCGCCAGCGCGGCTGCGAGCAGAAAGTCGGTCTTCCAAATCTCGGTCTTGAAACCGAGAATGATCCAGACGCCAAAAACGAGATAGAACAAGTTGACCCCAATCACCGCCAGTGTTCCCAGAAACTTGCCCAGCAGCAGCGTCGGACGAGAGACCGGCTTCGACAATAGCAGTTCGATCCGCCCCGGCTCGAAGACCGTGGGAATCAGCCCGGCGGCCGCGAAGATGGCCAGAAACAGCCCGGCCGTGAAAAAAAACACCGCCACGGCCCCCAGGACGACCCCAACCAGCTTTTCTACCGGGACCGTCCGACCCTGATTGACTTCCATGCCGAACACTTCGACGGCCGCCACCCCTCCTTCGACCAGGTCGATGTTGAGCACCAACAAGAAGAGCAGGATCAAGACCGTCGAACAGCCCAGGAATCCCCAGAAAATCTTTCGCGACAAGGACTCCCGGAACGTGTCGCCGACCAGGGCGAGGATAGGGCTGCTGAAAATCATTGTTTCCGCGCCTCTTGGACCACCCGCACGAAGACCTCCTCCAGCGTGGAGCGCTGAGCGCGAAGCTCTTCTACCCTCACGCCCTCGCGGCGTAGCACGTCAATCGCTAGATTCGCAGCTTCGCGGTCGGGGAAATCCAGGTGAAGCATGCCGTCTTGCGAGGAAACGCTTGCCGCCTTTCCCCGTATTTCGCTCAAGGCGCTCTCCGTAACGTCAACCGCCGTCAGCCGGTAGCCGCTTCCCGCGGTCAGCTCCCGCACCCGCCCTGTCAAAGCCACCTCCCCGCGGCGGATGATCACCACCTGTTCGCAGAACAGCTCGACCTCGGCCAGTAAATGCGAGTTCAAGAAGATGGTCGTGCCTTCTTGTCGCAGCCCCTCAAGAATCTCGCGAATCAGCCGCCGTCCGACCGGATCCACCCCGTCGCTCGGTTCGTCAAGGATCAGCAAAGAAGGCCGGTGCATCAGGGCCTGTGCCAGACCCAATCGCTGCAGCATTCCCTTGGAGTATTTGCCTATACGAACATCTCCCCAGCCATCCAAACCGACGCGCTCGAGCAGTTCCCCGGCTCTTCGTTTTCTTTCCTCCGACGCCACGCCGGAGAGAGCGGCATAGAACTCGAGCATCTGCCGGCCAGTGTTGTAGGTGGGGAAGCGATGGTTCTCGGGCAAGTAGCCGATTCGCCGCCGGGCTTCTGGCTCTTGACAGCTTCTGCCGAACAAACGCGCCTGGCCGGCGGTGGGGCGTATGACTCCCAGCAACAGCTTGACGAACGTAGTCTTGCCTGACCCGTTTGGCCCCAGAAGTCCGAAGGCGGCCCCGGGCTCGACGGTGAGCGATATCCCGTCGACCGCGCGCACAACTTGACGGCGGAACGTGCGGCGAAAGTGTTTCGCCAGCCCTTCGGTCTCGATCACCGCTCCCGGCGAGGTCATCTCATTCGATGTTACCCCTTCCTACGTGCTCGCTCCCGGCAGAGTTCCGCACATACGGGGTTGTTTGTCACAAGGAGTCCGCCTGGACGCTGGTACCCCTTTTCGTGCACCAGAATGTAACAGGGGCGCGGCATGTGGGCAGCCTGCCGCGCCCGACGGTAGGCCTACCGAGGGCGTTCGGCTCAACGCCGCAAAGCTGGATCAGAATGCAGGCTGCGTACGATCTTGCGCAAGCCCAAGCCCGTGAGGATCAGATCCAGGTTGAACGCTACCAGCCACAGCCGGCGGCCCGTGGTGAAAGTGAGGGTTGCGAAAAATCGGGTACAGCCAGCCAATTCGCTTCAGGTTAAGCGCTTTGTTTCGAGGGCTATGGCGGGAGGCGAATTGGTGGCAGTCCCCATTTTTCGCCGTTTTTCGCTCCTGCACGACTTTTGCCAAGGGCTGCTAGGCAGGACCGTTCGAGCTACTGGCGAGAAAAGCGGACTAGCTCTCGTAGGCTGACCTGAGCCACTGTCCGGCCGGGGCTTCAGCGGACGGTAGGCGGGAAACTCTACTATCTGTTCAGCATATATGTCTTAACGCCGCGGCAACGCGGAATGGAATCATAGACCTCATGCCATTTCTCTAAGGAGTCGAATCTATTTGCCAAGTATGCTTGTCGATGCTTAGGCAACCGGACGGTCTCCTTTGAGTCGATATCAGTTCCAGACCAACGCTTGGTAAGCGTTCCCTTGAGCAAGTCGTCTTTCAGCGATCCGGAGAAATCAAATTTCGACTCACGCGTTTCCGCCTTGAAACGAATGCTGCCGCTCTCGGAGCTGTGTTGGATATCTGTCAGCACCCCACACGGAGGATCGCCGCAAAGGCCTCGATGGTGATGGAGCAACCCGAAGAGCACATTGTTGTGCTTCCATAGATCTATTGAGTAGCCGCTGCAGTGCTCCCCATCGATTGATTCGACCTTTTCGTAGGTTCCGACGTACACAACGGGTCGGATCGAGGTCTCCGCCGCGTCTAAAACAACGGACAGGCGGCTGAACAAGGCCAGGACGACAAGGTGCAGGACTGCCAGAAACATAAAGCCCGCGAACACGACCGGCAGCGGCGGCAGCGCGTTCTCACCCCGCGAAACCGAGTAGGAAGCTGTCGATCGAGACTTGTCTGTCAATTCCTTTTCAAGCCGACTTGAGCAAACGTAACTTCAGTGCTCTTTGAACGGACCTGAACGAGGTCGGTGCGGGAGAACGGCCGTTCTGACGACACCATCCGGCGCTAACGCGATGGCGATCAGCTGCGGCGCGGCGCGCCGTCCGCTTCAGTCCATTGTTAGGTGTCCCCCTCGGGTTGTCCCTGGAAAAGTCTCCTTGTAGCCTCGACCCGGGTGGTGTACACATACTCTTTCCACTGGCGTTCTTCTGGCAGCCTTGCCCTCACAAACTCGGTGATTTCACGCGCTTTGCGGATCAACTGCACTGCCTTGGCTTTGTCTACTACTTCGCCACCAATCCTCGGTACGCCTTCGTGTACGAAGCAGTTCCGCGCACTCTTCAGATTCTTGAACGCTTCCCACAGATCGGGTTCATCTTTCAGAGATGATCCAGAGAGAATCCGGAATAACGAGTCGAACTGTTCCTCTGTTGACGGCTCCCTCAGCCACCCCCTGTTGTTCATCCATTTCCACAGTTCCTTCGGCACTGAACCCCCGGCAGCCAAAACATCCAGGTTTTGGGAAATACACACCTCCAGGGCAGTGGCCGCTAGAGCGAGAGCTGGCCCAACTTCGGGAAGTATCAGGTCCGCATCAAGAAGCAGCATAACCCAAGGAGGCGGCTGATAATCCGGCGGCAAGTTGTGAAGGTTCTCCCATACTTCCTTGTTCACAACACCCCACGAAAACTTAAGGTGACGCGCCCCGCGACCCCGTACGAGACCCTCCTGTTCTTCCAACTCCGACTCATCATCATTCAGGTATTGGAGGTGCCAGGAGACGTGTGGGAAGTCGAGTGGTTTGATCTTACTCACGCGTGTCACGAATCGGAGCCGCAGCATGAAGGATTTCAAGGCTCGACCAATGAGCTCGAGAGAAGGATCGCAATCCAGGCCGGATCTGCGATCAAACTGGGCTTTATGAAAATCGATGCGGAAAACCTTGGCTTGAAAGGCAGGAGTGTCATTGACAGATAGCTGCTCAATCTCGTCGTCTGTAACGGCACCATCACCCTTGAACGGAGGATACGCGCGTATCGCGTAGCCTTCGAGCGTCGTCTCGTAAATCGGGAACTGCTCACCCTCGGGCACCACGAGAGAAAAGGGCAACAGCGTTTGAAGTCTTGCTAGCATTCCTAGGCTGTCCTCCCAGCTTATCCCCTCACCTAACGGCTTCGGCATCAGCTGCGGCGCGAAGCGCCGTCAGCTGCAGTGAGTTGTTACCCCTCGTGCTTCCGTGAATTCGCGGAATCGGCAATCCGCGCCCCGATACGATCCAACAGTCTCATGAGAAGGTCCGCGAGTAGGACGACCTCCGACGCCTCCGTGGGATCAGCGTAGTCGACTTGCCTGTGGCTTGGGGGATTCTTGAAGGTGCCTATAGCCCCAGCGAATAGTTCCATGATTCCGACTCGCTCCCCTCGATCGAGCTCCGGATCAGCTAGCTTACCCCCATCCCCGAAGGACCTTCGCATCAGCTTCACGCCGAGCAGAGAGGAATCGGCGCCAGACAGTTCGCGAACCCGGATCTCTACTTCCCGCATCGCCGCGAAGGCTGCTCACTCGAATTCCCCGAGCAGGAACTCTGACTTCACTCTGTGCTCAAGGCGGTGGTGCAGTTCCACGTCGAGCCGTTCCACGGCTCGGATTGTCTCAAGTCCCGTTTCCAGAACCGTGTGTCCCAGACGGGTGACGAATATCGCGGAGGGACCCGACCGGTCTGGCGCTCCGCGAGCGACGAGATTCTTTGAGACAAGCCAGTTGAGGGCTTCGGACCAGCACCGAAGCGTAGGTTTCAGAAAGTTCAGAATCCTGCCAGAATTCAGAAAGTTGTCGGCATTCCACTCCTTGGTGTCAGCGAGATGTTTCAGGACGAGAAAGCCGAGACGATCAATGGGTAGTGACTGAGTTTCGTCAGGTGAGAGTTCTCGGAGGGAATGCCCCATATTGTTCTCGTGCGTTGGCTAACGCTTCGCTTCAAGCGTGCGGGAACCGCGTCGCTTGGAAGCGATTGTTAGCGGTCATCCTCTCTTGTCTCGGAGCAGCTTCGCGTTCCGCTCGACGGCGTTCGTAGTCGGATGCTCCGGCCCAAGCACATTCCTAAGCACCGCGAGAGCCCTCTCATAGGTCTCGAGTGCTCGGTTTAGGTCACCCATGCTTGAGTAAACCGATGCGAGATTACTCAGCGCCATAGCCGTACGGGGATGGTTGGAGCCAAATATCCTCTCCGTAACGCCGAGCGAGCGTTCGAACAGTTCCCGAGCGCCAGGCAAGTCCCCTTGAGCTGCGTAAACTGCCCCGAGATTATTCATAGTGGCCGCGGAGTCAGGGTGTTCAGGGCCGAACACCTGCTCGGAGATTGCGAGCGACTTCTCGTAAATCTCGAAGGCTTTGGCGTAATCGCCCTGGTTCTTATACACAGAGCCGAGGTTATTTAGAGTAATTGCGGTTGAAGCCCTATCGCCAATCTGTTCATAGAGGACCAGCGCATGCTGGAAGCTCTCCGCAGCCTCATCAAGGCGTCCAAGCGAGCTAAGGGTTGTGCCGAGGTTGACGTATGTCGCTGCGATAGCTGTGGGCGAGGCGCGCGCACGCGAATCAGAAGGGGTCTTCTCAGCAACCGCGGCCTGGAAGAGGCTAAGCGCCTCTTCGTACTTTCCTCGTTCGTACAGCGCCAGCGCCTCCTCGGCCGGTGCCGACTCCTCTCCAATAGTCTTTGACCCGCATTTCCAATTTGATTCAGGCCTCCCGACCTTCCAGCGGCCTTCAGCGTCTTTATTCATAGGGGCTAGAGCCCGATGAGGACGCCATGGAGGCCAACACCCAATGGGTGAAAAACAAACCAAGCCATTCCAGCTAACTTTCAATGGACTTCTCAAAGTCGATTTCCAGGGATCGCACGTCACTTCCGACGGTGGCCTGATTTTGGTTCGCGAACTGGACGAACGGCTCGGTCTCGGAGAACTGATTGACGAGCATCTCAGCGACTCCCGGCACGGCACAAACAAGCAGTTCACGCTCGCTGATCTGTTGCGGCAGTCGATCTACAGCCGCTTGGCAGGCTACGAGGACGTCAACGACGCCGTCCGCGTGGCGGCTGACCCGACGTTTCGCTTGATCGGCTCGCAGAAGATCTGGGATCGCGGTGCGGCCTTGACCTCGACGCTGCACGGCTTCGAGACGGAGATGCTGGCGAGCGAAGAGAACCTGCTGGGGCTGATGGCGCTGAACCGAGAGCTGGTCGGGCAAGCGGAGGCGTTCGACGACTCCGCGCGGGTCGTTCTGGACATGGACTCCACCGAGAGTCCGGTCCATGGCCAACAGGAAGGCAGCGCCTACAACGGACACTTCGAGTCGGTCTGCTACCACCCGTTGCTTTTGTTCAACGGTCATGGTGATTGCCTCGCTGCCAAGCTGCGTCCCGGCAACGTGCACAGCGCCGAGGACTGGGATGAGCTATTGTTGCCGGAGATCGAGCGCCAACTGGCCGAAGGCAAACAGGTCACCTTTCGCGCCGATGCCGCCTTCGCCAAGCCCGAGATCTACGAAGCACTGGAGGAGCGCGGCGCGGACTACGCCATCCGCATTCCGGCCAACAGGAGCTTGGAGTTAGAGATCGAAGACATCCTGTTTCGTCCGCCGGGGAGGCCCGGCCGCAAGCCGCTAGTGCGCTACAAGAGCTTTCGCTATCAGGCGGAGAGCTGGAAGAAGCCGAGACGAGTTGTCGCCAAGGTCGAGCACCACCAGGGCGAGCTGTTCGCGCGCGTCGGTTTTATCGTGACGAACATGAGCTTGCCAAGCCGGTCGGTGGTGCGTTTCTACAACCAGCGCGGCACGGCGGAGCAGTGGATCAAAGAAGGTAAGCAAGCGACGCACTGGACGCGGCTGTCGTGCCATCGCTTCCGGGCGAACGAGGTGCGCTTGCAGTGAAGCGTGCTGGCCTACAACCTGGGCAATCTCTGGCGGCGGCTCGGGCTGCCGCAGCGAATCAAGAACTGGTCGCTGACGAGCTTGCAGCACCGGCTGATGAAGACGGGCGGACGGCTAATGAAACACGCGCGGTATGACTGGCTCTTGTTCGCGGAGGGACATCTGAACCGGCGGCTGTTTGGCGACATGCTGCGGAAGATCTGGGCGCTGCCTGTGCCGGGCGGGTAGCACCGCACTTGGCGAATGCGAAATCTGTGTACTGAGGACGGAAGCTCGGAGGGGTGTCTGCGAAATTGACTTCGCAGCGACGGATCAGCCCCCATGAGGGGCAAGAAGGGGGCTCGATCGGTTCCGCCTCAGCCGCCGCCTCTTTCGGGTGGAGAAATGGTTCCGCTTCGCCGGGTGAGGGTGTAGACTCGTGCCGTCAGAGGAGCCAAATCGGAAATCCTGGTCTAGACCATGGCGAGACGTCCGGCAACGAGCACGTGACGGTCACGGATAAGCTCGACATACTCGTGGACCGCCAGAGGAGAATCTTGGGTGCGCTGGGCATATTAACTCGAGAAGAGGCCGCAGAATAGTCGAACGGGCCGACGCAGGCTAAGAGGCTGAGCCCCCGAGGTAATCTGCCCGGACGCGGCCGACCGCGGACACGGGACAGAGATGCGGGACCCCTCCATCCGCGGGTCCCGCATCCTTTTTTTTTACGGCCCGGTGCGGCGCCAACCGCTCGGTGACGAAGTACAGTATTTCGCAAATATAGTTACGTATCAATCAGCTTGTCGAGGTGTTGCGGCTGATCAGCTCGGGCGCAGTTCATTGCGCTGCCACCGTTTGAACGCGAGATGCTCAAGCCCATCAGCAGGGGTGCGATTCATCGCCTGCGCAGTCGGCCACCTTTCGTAACCGTATTGGCGAAATGATGCACGATCGGCGAGGCCTCGCGGCCGCGAGGCATTTGCTTCTTCCTCAGCCCGCGCCTTGCAAAACTAGGAGACAAATGTCCTGGCGGGGCGACCCTAACTTTCCCCGGTTGAGCCAGCCGCTGCCGTGGCGTCTAAGAGCTCAAAAGAGATCAGTTTTGCCGGAGAGCTCCCGAGAAACTGAAGCCGCTCAACAGAAGTCTTGTCGAGCTCACTTGGTGGATACCACGAGAGAGGCGCAGTGATCTGAATGTAGAAGAACCCTGCCAACACCAGAGCGGGGAACGTGACCATGAACCACACGAATATCATCTGGGGTGTGCCAGATAGGTCAGTTACGCGGTAAGCAAGGGTCGCCTCAATCACCCCGATAAATGCGAGGACTACCGAAAGCGGTGTTAGTAATGTCCCTTCTGGCATCTTCACGGCTCCCGATACTCCACCAAGGCCTGACTGACTGCTAACTCTTGTTTAGGCTGACCTGGGTAAAATCGGTCCTGGTCGGCCTAAGACGAAGTCGCCGAGGCCAACCCGGGCGGCAACTATTTTGTTTGTAGGGAAACTGGAAACTGTCCCTCGTTTCCCGCTCGTTTGCCCGTTTCCCCCCTCGTTTCCCTCGTTCGCAGACTTCGCGGATTGCCGCGGCTTTGTGCAGATTCGTTCTCTGCCAACGGATTACCGCGGCTTTGTCCACATTCGCTCTCTGGCACATATACTCTAGCGCTCAGCCGCGAGTGGGGCGGAGGCTGCGGGCGGGTGCCTCAGGACAGTCCCCGCCGTCGGCCGGCGCAGGCAGCCCATAACCGGCCCGAAATACGGTTTCCCGAAATAGGAACCTGTCCCCGGTTCCCCCGCGGTTTCCCATCGCCGGGGTTCTGCCCGCTAGTAGATCCTGCTCCGCGCGACCAAAGGTGTCATTCAGCAGTCGCTGAGCCTCATCATAATCAACCGGCATCTGCCCGGCGCATCCCTCAGCTCAGTAGTTCATCCACAACGCTTCCCGCCGAACTTTCTTGATGGAGTGACAGTGCTTCCCGGCAGCTTCTTCACACCGCCAGTTCTTGTACAACTCATCCATTAACTCGCACCGATACCCGGAAATGGCAGCCTTTCCCCGGCAAGCTTTGAGCACTTCCGCTAGCTCACAGTGCTTTTCATCCTCCATCTCGTAGCCGTATGCTTTGGGATCGCCCCGGCTCGCGTGTACATACGGCGGGTCACAGTAGAAGAGCGTGTTTTCCTCATCGTAGAGCTTGATGATTTCGCTGGCCGGCCTATTTTCGATCTGCACCCGCAACAGGCGCAACGCGATCTCCGGCAGGCTCTCCACACTGCCCAGCCACCGTGACACCACACCGGACATCCCCGCGCGGCTCGTATTCTTGCAGTTGGCCCACCTTCCCAGTGATGCCGTTTGCGCCAGTCCGGTTCTTGCCTGACGCGCCCGCACAAAGAACCTCCGCGCTCGCTCAAGATCCGACAGCCGCTCTCCGTTTCCCGAAACCGAATAGTAGAATTCCTCACGCGAGAAAGGCGTAAGTCCTATAGCTTCGACCAGCTTCTCCTTCTGGCCCCGCAACACGCGGAAGAAGTTAACCACCTCGCCATCAATATCGTTATAAGTCTCTACGGCTGACGGCTCCCGATTTAAAAGCACTGCTGCTGATCCCGCGAACGGCTCACAGTAGTGGTGGCACCGTGGCAACAACGGCAGAAGCCAATCCAGGTGGCTAAATTTCCCGCCGTACCACCCGAATGCGATCAACTTCCGAGACCGGCGGCGACTCTTCCGGTTCTCCTCGCTCAACATGCCATCTAAGTAAATCTGCGATGGGGCCCTTCCTGTCATATTCTGCCCTCTCACCGCTATGGCGATGCTTTTTTCGCTTTCAGAAACAAAGGCGTCTCTCTCCAGGTACCTCTCGACGGCGCCCCCACCCCAGGCCAACGAAACCCGGTTGCGCTCAAGCTCGGCGCTGCAGTTCTGCGTAGTCTTCGGGAGAGAAAGTCGCCGATATTCGGACACTTGTTCCGCGCTCGTACCCGAGGTCGCCCTGGCCCTCATCAGTGCACCACAATACACCACCGTGGTGCATTACAGAAAGCCCGCCTCAGCTTATTGTTTCCGAAGTTCGGAATCCCAGCGCGTAGCAACCCGTGGTGGAAGTGAAGGTCGTGAAAAATCGGGCACAGCCAGCCAATTCGCTTCAGGCTAAGTGCTTTTTTTCTTGGGTCATGACAGGGAGCGAATTGGTGGCAGTCCCCATTGTTCGCTCCTCCTGCATGACTTTTGCCACGGGCTGCTAGGGCAGGGATCGCAGAGACCGGCGGCTTTTTCTGACCGCTTGCGCGGGCAAATAGTACAAGGGACCACTCTGGTGCGAAGCTCCTTGACACACTCGCTATGCTGAAAGGGGAGACTGCGGAGACCGGCATGACGCTCGACGAGCGAGAAAAAAATGACCAAACAAAGCCAATTTCTCATAACCCACATTTATCCAGCAACTTATACGATCAATGCGGCAGCGAACAAAAGGCGAATAAATACTCGCCGGCCTCTCCTCCCTGCTGCTGTCGCTCACGCCCGCCGCCGTCCAAATCGAACCCCAGCCGCTGTGATGCCGTCGTTATCGTTAACACTGGGAGGATGCAGGCTCATTTCTTGCGGCAAACGATCTCCCACGGCGTGCAGCGCGCCTCTCTGACATTAAGCAGCATGTTGGCGGCCTTGGCCGGAAAATCTTCGCCTATCAGAATGTGCAAACCAAGCGGCGGAGGGCCGTCGGCCGCCCTTCGCTGGAGTTCCGTGAAGAAATCCAGAGCGAAACTCGTACGGTCGGTCCGGCTCTCGACGTCAAAACCCGCTTCCTCGAGCATCACACCCAGCCGGTCGATCGAAGTCAGGAAGCTGGTCTCCGGAGTGGCCGCCCACGGTACCGGGAACGCCAGGTTGCTGGCGGCCGGCCCTTCGAGAATATCGTATGATACCGAACGTCGCCCCCGGCCTGATGACGCGATGCACCTCTCGATAGAGTTTCGGCTTGTCGGCGATGTTCATCGCAACGTGAATCGTGTACACGCCGTCGAAGGTTTCCTCCGCGAAGGGCATCTCAAGAGCGCTACCCTCGCGGTAGGAAACCTTGTCGGCAAGAGCGACTTTTTCGGCCAACATCCGAGCGACGTCGCAGTACTCCGCTGTGAGATCGATGCCCGTGACCCGGCACCCACAGTTTTCCGCCACGTAGCGCGCCGTACCACCGAGGCCGGAACCGACGTCCAAGATCCGCATGCCGGATTCAAAACCGAGCTGGTCGATGAGGTGGACGCTGGCGGCGCGCCCCCCTATATGGAACTCGTCCACGGGAGCCAAGTCAGCCGACGTGATGTCGCCGGCATGCCCCGCGGCTTCCTCGAGACCCCCTAGGATGGCCGCGGCAAGGCTGCCGTGCGTGTAGTGGTCGCTGACCCTTTTCTCGATGGACACGATCCGCCTCAAGCGTTGGCGCGCCGGCCCAGCCGTGGCGCGACCGTCCGACATTCTATCTCACCGCGGGAGGGGAGGCGCGACATGTCGCGCCGGTCCGAAGAAGGTCATGAATTGTGGCAGTAGGGACCGGCAATCCTGCCGGTCCACATGATCCCCGCGGCGTGGCTCTTCCGCCCTCCCGCCGGCGCCCGCGTGGCGCAAGCAGGGAGCAATTCGACTATCCGTGGCCGTTAGGTGAATGGTGTTGCGGCTAGCCCTTCCTTATTGTCTCTAGGATTCGCTGAGTTGCTCCGGACGTTCCTGCTACCGGGGTAAGCAGCCGGGGCACCCGTTCCGTCACTTTGGGCCACGTTATACTCGAAACAGTGCCGCTTGCCCCGATGAATACGCGTGCGTTTCAAAGGGTCGTTACCTGGGCCCTGGCCGCGCTGGTGATTTACTTTCTGTACCGGGTGGTGAGACCTTTCTTGATTCCCCTGACCTGGGCCGCGGTGCTTTCGATTTTCTTCTTTCCGCTGCATCGGCGAGTTCTCTCCTGGCTTTCCCGCCCCAACGTGTGTGCGTTGATGAGCGTGACGGCGGTGACCATTCTGCTGTTGGCGCCTTTGGCTTGGCTCGTACCCGCCTTTGTCAAAGAGGCCGTGTCGGTGGCAGGATCCATTCCGACAGAAGAGGCTCTTCCGAAAATGAAATCTCTGCTCGAGGGGTTATTTGCCCAGGCGCCGGTTCCGCTGGGGGACTTCGAGGAGATTGTTCGTGAAGTAAGCCAGAAGGCAGGCGCCCTACTGGCGCAGCAGTCCGCCCGGCTGGCCGGGAACCTAGCCCTATTCGTCTTCCACCTGATCGTGATGTTGCTGGCCATGTTTTATCTGTTCCGCGACGGTCCCAAGCTGCTGCAGCTGCTCAAAGACATCTCCCCGTTGGGCGGGGCGCACAGCGATCACATGATCCAAGAAGTGACGGAGATGATTTCGGTTACGCTCTCGAGCGGATTTTTCGTTGCCGGCGTGCAGGGATTACTGGGAGGAATAGTTTTTTGGGCGTTGAGTATGCCCTCACCGGTTTTCTGGGGGGTGATCATCGGGTTTCTGGCCTTCCTGCCGGTAGTGGGGCCATGGGTGGTATGGGTTCCGGCGGCCATTGGGATCGCGCTCAACGGACATACGGGGCGCGCCATGTTGCTGGTGGTGCTCGGTTTTATCCTGGTGAGCGGGGCGGACAACGTTCTTCGGCCGATCTTGATCGCGGGCAGGGCGCAGCTCAACGGTTTACTGGTGTTTGTGAGCGTCCTCGGCGGCATCCAGGCTTTCGGATTTTTGGGCGTCGTGCTCGGTCCGCTGGTTGTGGCTACGGCTGCCGGAATGCTGAAGGGCTATCGCGAAAGCTTGCGCGAGACCCAGGTCCTGCCGTCTGTTTCCGAGGCGGCTTAGCGCGGCGTTGGAATGTTGGTGGTGAAGATTACAAACGGCGTTGACTCTCCGATTGACGTCGGCTATATTTAAGTCACTCGCGGTCCCGGAATTGGGTTGAGGCTTCTCTACTGAGAAGAGTTGGGGCGGCAAGGATTAGTCTCGCAATAGCAAGATTACCTTTCGGCGATGCGCGGTTTGTCTGAGCGCACTGAGTCGCCTATGATGTAGATGGGTGTATTCGGCAACGGACACATCCTTATTGGTGGACGGGAGAGGTTTGGCTTGGCTTCAGATAATCCCCTGACGTCCGGCGAAAGGGAAACGGCCGGTCAGGACGCGCACCCTTCCGTGGGGCCGTCCGAACCGGTTGTTCGCGGCGAGGTTGGGGCTCAAAACGGGGCGCTGCCAAGCCCCGGCGCCCCAGGCGAACTTCCGTCCCCTTCGAACAGCGAAACCAACGGCCGCGAAGAGCAAGATGGCGAGACCGCCGCCGTTGAGGCGTCCGCCGACCAAGAGCCGCCCGGCGATTATTCCCAGCCATCGGAAGTTCGACAAGGAGAGTTGTGCCGGGGTCGCGTCGTCGGCGTTCTGGCGGAAGGTGTGGTCGTTGACATAGGAGGAAAGACCGAGGGGCTCATCCCCAGCTCTGATTTTGGAGACAGCGACGCCGAGTCCGGCCTTGCACCCGGCGACGAAATCGAAGTCTTTCTCGTCAGCCGGGCTGCCGCGGGCGACTATGCGTCCTTGTCCTATCAGCGCGCCCGCCGACTGCGCGCTTGGGAGAAGGTAGAGCAAGCCTACCGCGGACGCGAGACGCTCACGGCGCGGGTCGTCGGCAGGGTGAAGGGCGGCTTGAGCGTGGACCTTGGGATTCCGGCCTTCTTGCCCGCATCGCAGGTGGATTTGGACTCCCCGAACGACCTTGACGGAATCGTCGGGGAGCAGATGGAAGTCCGCATCGTCAAGTTGAACCGCACTCGCGGCAATGTCGTCGTCTCCCGGCGGCCAGTATTGGAAGAGGAGTTGCGGGCGCGAAAGGAAGCGACGCTGGCGAAGCTCGGCGAGGGCGGTGTCATCACCGGGACCGTCAAGAGCCTTACCGGCTATGGCGCCTTCGTAGACCTGGGGGGTCTCGACGCCTTGCTCCACGTCACCGACATCTCTTATCGACGCATCCAAGGCCCCTCGGAGATCCTCAGCGTGGGAGAGGAAATCACCGCCAAGGTTCTTCGTTTCGATCCCGCGCGGGAGCGAGTCTCACTGAGCCTGAAGCAGCTCCAACCCGATCCCTGGCAGGGCGCCCAAGAAAGGTATAAGGAGGGCGATCGGGTCTGCGGGTGCGTGGTGAGCGTCACGGACTACGGAATCTTTGTCGAATTGGAGCCGGGTGTCGAAGGCCTTGTCCATGTCTCGGAGATCAGCTGGTCTCGGCGGGTGAGGCATCCCTCGAAAGTGGCCAAGCCGGGGGAAGATCTCAGCGCGATTATTTTGAGCGTCGATCAAAAACAACGCCGTGTTTCGCTGAGCATCAAGGGCCTGCGGCCCGACCCGTGGAGCCAGGCAACCCAACGCTATCCGATCGGATCCATCGTCGAAGGCCAGGTGAGAAACCTGGCGGCTTTTGGCGCTTTCGTGGAGATCGAAGAGGGGTTGGAAGGGTTGTTGCATATTTCCGACCTGACGTGGGACGGCAAGGTCAAGCACCCGCGCGAAGCCTTGCGGAAGGGTCAGCGGGTCAAGGCCGCCGTTCTGCGCGTCGATGAGGAAAACCGTCGCGTTTCGCTCGGCCTCAAGCAGCTTCAGTCCGACCAGTGGGATCTATTCTTCTCCCAATACATGGTCGGTGACACGATCCGAGGAGCGGTCAAACGACGGACGAACTTCGGCGCCTTCGTCGAGCTGGCGCCGGGCGTCCAGGGCCTGTGCCACCGTTCGGAGATCCCGGCCAACTCGCATAAGAAAGGGACGAATCCGCTCCGGATGGGGCAAGAGTATGAGTTCAAGATTATTAGCCTTGACGAGTTCGAAAAGAGAATCGGACTACGCTTTCACTCGGCGATCCATCGCAACAGCGACGCCGGCGCCAAGCCCCCGCGGGTCGAGCAACCGGCTTCAGGAACCGGCACGGCGTATGCCGTCGGCGAACGCGAGGACCTAGGGTCGCCGGAATAAGTCTCCTCAGCAAAGTCACTGAAAGCAACGGGTTGCCAGTCATGCTATCATCCCTCGGTAGGCAGTTTGCTACGTAGGCGGGTTCCTTCAAGGTAGGAATCTGGAGGGTCGAAAAGAGGCGCTATGACCAAAGCGGATTTAATCGAGGAAGTCTCTCGCGTGGTGGAAGTCACCCGCAAAGATTCTGAAGTCATCGTCGAGACTATTTTTGATAGTGTCGTACAGTCGCTGCGCAAGCGGGAGAAGGTAGAGGTCCGGGGTTTTGGGAGCTTTCGAACCCGCGAGCGGCAGGGGCGGGTGGGCCGGAATCCCAAGTCCGGCGCCAAAGTGGAAGTTCCTCCCAAGACGATTCCTTTCTTCAAGCCCAGCAAAGAGCTGCGCGATGTAGTCAACGGAGGCCCACCGCCGCCGGCGAAGCCTGTTGAACCAAGATCCGGCTTCGAAGACCCGAGCTGACGCCCGCTGGAGGACTTGACCGGCGCTGTATTGTTCTCAGCCCTCCCTCCACCATGAAGGCCGGGGCCGCCGGCTTTTCCGGCCTGCGTTGCCATGGACTACATCTGGAGCCCCTGGAGATACCACTACGTCAAACAAGCGGACAAAGAATCGAGCTGCGTCTTCTGCGAGATTCACGCCTCCGACGATGATGAAAACAACCTGGTCGTATTGCGCGGCCAATCGAACTTCATCGTCCTGAATCGTTACCCCTACACCAGCGGTCACGTGATGATCGTCCCCACGGCTCATGTGGCAACGGTCGAAGACACATCGACCGAAGTGCTGGAAGAGATGATGCGGCTGGCTCAGCAGGCCGAGTCGGCGCTGCGCAAGCTGTACAAGCCCGACGGGCTGAACATCGGCATGAACATCGGCAAAGCCGCCGGAGCCGGGATCGGCGGACACATCCATCTACACGTGCTGCCGCGCTGGATAGCCGACAACAACTTCGTCACCGTGGTCGGCGAAACTCGGGTCCTCCCCGAAGAGCTGCCCCAGACCTGGCGGCGGCTTCGCGCCGAGTTCCATTCCCCCTCTTCATGAAAGCGCTCCCCGCGGTCATCGCCGTCGCCGCGCTGAGCGTAGCGGCGTTCCAGGCGCTGTCCGTTCGCCCTGCCGGCAAAATCTCGGTAAAAGGCTTCGTCTGGGAAAACCCCATCCCTCAGCAACCGGTTCCCGAGGGACTCGCTACGATTCGAGCCGTCGAGTGCGGATCTTGTCACACCGAAATCTATCGCGAATGGCAAGCCTCGATACATGCTCGTGCGATGAGCGATCTGCAATTCCTGGAAGAGATGCGCAAGAATCCCGGCAGCAACTGGCTTTGCATCAACTGCCACGCGCCGCTGGCCAACCAGCAGCAGTGGATCGCCGTCGGTGTTCGCGGTTCGAGGATGAACCAGGCAACCTATGTTCGCAATCGCGATTTCGACCCCGCGCTTCGGGAGGAGGCCATCACTTGCGCGGTCTGTCATGTGAGAGATGGAGTCGTCCTGGGCCCATGGGGCGACAGCGATGCTCCGCATCCGGTTCGCAAATCCGAGAAATTATTGACGGCAGCAACTTGCACGGTTTGTCACCAAGCGGTTGCCGACTATGGAGAGACTTTGATTTGTTACTTGGAGTCAGGAGAAGAGTGGGAGAACGGCCCCTGCGCCGCGGCCGGCGTCACCTGCATCGACTGCCACATGCCGGCTTTGCGGCGGCCGATCGCCGCAGGCCATCCGCCGCGAAGGTCGGGACGGCACGTCTGGGCTGGAAGCGGTGTTCCTAAAGAGCTGAACGCATCCGAAGAGCAAGGCAAATACTTCGCCCAGTTTGGCTCCGGTCTGGCTTTTCGACTAGAGACGGAGCGCGCCTCCTACCGTCCGGGTGATACCGCTGTCGTCCTGTTGGAACTGGAAAACGCCCGCGCCGGTCACATGTTGCCTACGGGGGACGTGGAGCGCTTCATTACCGTCGAAGTCGAGGGGATCACACCCGAGGGGACCGTTTTCGACCGCCAATCGGTCCGCATCGGCCAGCACTGGCAATGGCATCCGGAGGTGAAGAAGATCTCCGACAACCGGCTCCGCCCGCGGGAAAAACGCGAACACCGAATAGCCTTTCGTCTCCCGCGGAATCCGGGGCGCGTAGTGTTCCGGGCGTCGGCCGTCCATCACCGTCTCAGCGAAGAGAACGCCGCCTATCACGATCTGCTGGGCCGCTACCCGCTGTCAGCGCCGATCGGCGTCAAACAGATCGAGGTCCCGGTCGAAAGGCACAGGCTGGGGGGTTAAGCACCAATACTGTCGACTTAAACCGTGATGGAACCAACGAATCTTTCCCCGCTCGAGTTGGGCTTTTCGAGGCGGCCTGGGGGTGGCGAGGGAGAGGGGGGAAAGGGTTAGCCGGCGGCGTAGAGGACGGCGGTAGGAAGCGAGCCACGGAGTTTCCGCGGCTTCTGGCGTCGCTGGGTGGTGGAGGGGAAGCCGCGGAAGCGTGGCAAGCCCTCTCCCCGGCTCGGCCCGCGGTTGTGGCATCAGATCCTGCGTCGAGGGGCGGGGTTTCGAGCGCTTGGCCCGCCACTTGGGCGGCGGCGCGTCGGGAAAGCCGGCCGGTCCGTAGGCCTGCGCACCAACGGGATGGAGTGAACCCCAAAAATGAGACAGTCGTGATAGCGACACTTTAGCCGGGAAAGGAACTGCGAGTGGGCAAGAGACGAGTTCACAAGTTTCCCGAAGAATACCGCAGGATGGCACTGGAGCGGCTGAAAAGCTGCCCGAGCGTGACAGCGCTGTCGAAGGAGCTGGGGATTCACCGAGGGCTGCTGTACCGGTGGCGAAATCGGATGGAGCCGACGGAGGAGGGGCCAGGTCCGCCAGCCGCCTCCCGCGAGCGGGAGCTGCGCCAGGAGATCCGCGCGTTGCAGCGTCTGTTGGGGGATAAGACGCTGGAAGTGGATTTTTTCAAAGGCGCCTTCGAAAAAATCGGGGCTCGACGCCACGGCAGCGGCAGCTGTGGCGAGAAGGCGTCTACGACCAAATCCGGGAGTTGATGCCGATGCAAGGCAGACTGAGTGTCGAGCGGATGTGCCGGCTGGCCCCAGTGAGCCGGGCGGGTTTCTATCGGTCATTCAAAGAGCAGATGCCGAGGGAAGAAGACATGGAAGTGCGGTCGGCGATCCAGGAGGTTGCCCTCGAACATCGGCGACGCTATGGCTACCGCAGGGTCACGGCGGAACTGCGCCGGCGGGGGATGTTGGTGAACCACAAACGCGTGGCGCGGATCATGCGCCAGGACGGCTTGCTCGGGGTCCAACCCCGGGCGTTCGTGGCCACCACGGAGGCCGATCATCCGCTGGAGGTTTACCTCCACCTAGCCGCCCGCATCAAGCTGACCGGGATCAATCAGCTGTGGGTGGCCGACATCACCTACATCCGGCTGAAGGCCGAGTTCGTTTATCTGGCCGTGGTCTTGGACGCCTACTCGCGGAAGGTGGTGGGCTGGGCGCTGGAGAGAACGCTGGCCGCCCGCTTGCCGCTGGCGGCACTGGAGCAGGCGATGGCCGAACGGCAACCGCCGCCCGGCCTGGTCCATCACTCCGATCGCGGTGTGCAGTACGCTTGCGGCGCCTACGTGAGGAGCTTGCGCCGCCAGCAAGCGATCCCCAGCATGAGTCGGCCGGCGAACCCTTACGACAATGCCAGTTGTGAGAGCTTCATCAAGACGCTCAAGCGGGAGGAGATCTACGCCAACGATTATCAGGATCTCGATCACCTGCGCGCGAACATCGAAGACTTCATCGAGCGCTACTACAACCGCTGCCGCCTGCATTCGGCGCTGGGCTATCGGCCCCCCGAGGAGTTCGAGCGGGCCGCCGGGACGAAGGCAGCTTGCGCCGGAGCGACGATGAGTTTTTTTAGGCAGCAGGAGATCTATCGATCCGAGGGGAAGGGGTTGCTGAACGAGAAGCCGACCGCAGCCGGCTCCCCGGACCATCGTTTCGATGAGTCTCCGGCCGGCTATTCCTCGGCGGGTTGGTCTCCACCAGAGCCCGCCTCCGCTTCACCAGCCGAGGACCATGCTAGAACAGAAGAGGCTATTGGGGAGAAGGAAAAACCATTGAACGGCGAGTGTCACTATCACGACTGTCTCAGCGGAGGGGTTCACCCCAGTGCTGTGTCGCCATTCCTGGCGACATGTCCGGTGATGTGCCGGCCCTTGTGCCGGCCAGTGGGATGCCGGCAAGAATGCCGGCACGGCACGCTGAAAGCGTGCGCCACGTCGCTTTTGAGCCCGACATTTCCGAATCCATGGTGAACTCGTCTCCAGAACAGTCCGAGACAGGCTCCTAGCCCCCTTTTCTCACCACCTGACGGGCGAAGTGTGTGGGAAGGCCGCCACAGTCGCGTCCCCTTGCGGTTCGAGAGGTCAAGCAACGCCCTCGCCGAAACATCAAAGTGATTATCGGTCACAACATGGCCGATATGAACACGTGAGGGCACGCCAATAACTGTAAATCGCCACAAACGACTACTTCTAGTAGTGGCCGGCTTGGCGGCTAGCGCCTCTTGGGCGGAGTCGAATGCGTCGGCGAAGTCCGGCCCACCGCCTGACTCAGCGGGCGGCGGGGAGTCGGTCGTCCGGGAATCCCCTCTCGATGCTCCGGCAGCCGACAACCTGAATCGTGAGCTGCCCGGGTGGCTCAAGTTGACGGTTACGAGAACGGAAAGCCGGACTGCCTTCGGTTACAACGAAGGGGTGAACGATGGCTATGCACTGTTTCGGACGCGGCTCAACATCGACGTCCGGCCCTCGTCCTGGGCGCAGTTTTTCGTCCAAGCTCAAGACTCTAGAGTTGCCGGCATAGAACCGCAGCGGGCAGGCCCTGTTTTCAAAGACCCATTCGACGTTCGCCAGGCCTACGTACGATTCTCGAGCGGTGAGAAAGTCAACCTGGCAGTCACCGCCGGACGGCAGTTGCTCAACTACGGCGACCAGCGCCTGATCGGACCGCTCGATTGGACCAACACGTCCCGAGCGTTTGATGCCGTCAAGCTGGAACTAGCGGGCCGGAACGCGCGGGTCGACGTTTTCTCGGCTTCCGTGGTGCACAATGACCCCACCCGGAGGGTCAACCATCCCCGAGACGGGCAAAACCTCCACGGCGTCTACGGCTCGGTTCGGAATGTGATTCCGCACTCGATCGTTGAACCGTATGTATTGTGGAAGACCGCGCCGCTGGTGGTGGGTGAAGGCGGGCAGCTCGGCGATCTGGACCGTTACACCGGCGGCGTGCGCATCGCCTCCAAACCCAAGGCCGATCTCGCCGGCTTCGATTACAACGCCGCCGTCGTCAAGCAATGGGGCAGCTTTGCCCAGGGGAACATCTCGGCCTGGGGAAGCTACACAACGATCGGCTATACCTTTTCAGAAGTCCCCCTGCGGCCGCGATTTTCGGCCGAATTCAACTATGCCACGGGAGACAACGACCCCAACGACGGCGATATCGGCTACTTCGACAACCTCTATCCCACCGCTCACCTGTGGTATGGATACAGCGACCTGGTTGGCTGGAGAAACATCAAGAACCTGCGATTCCGTAGCGGCTTCAAGCCGCATCGAAAACTGAAATTGGCTTTTGATTATCACTGGTTCTGGTTGGCGAGCCGCCACGATCACCTCTATAACGTAGCGGGTCGAATCACTGTGCGATCTCCACAGGGGGGTGCTTCGAATACGAAGGTTGGAGACGAGGTCGACATCACCGCGGTGTACTCCTTGTCCAAGCAGCTAAAGATCGGTGCCGGGTTCGGCCACATGTTCCCCGGGCCCTACCTCAAAGAAAACTCGCCGGGAAGCCCATCTTCGTTTTCGTATTTAAGGGGGTATCCACTTGCTTGGACCAGCCACAAGATGTAGTATTCGGGGATGGCCGAGGAGTCCGGACCGCATCCTATTGGCGGCGTTGACTATCCCAGAACCCTGCCGGAGTTCGACGATTGGTTCTGCTCGGAAGCGGCGTGTCTGGCGTATCTGCGGCGGGTTCGGTGGCGGCAGAGCTTCCGATGCCCGCAATGTGTCGGCAGCGAGGCCTGGCTGACGAACACGGGCCACCTGAAGTGTAGAAAGTGTCGGCGCCGAACCTCTCTGACGGCGGGGACGATTTTTGAACGGACGCAAAAGCCCCTGCGAGTGTGGTTTCAGGCCATGTGGTACCTGACCAGCCAGAAATCCGGAGGGAGTGCGTTGGGGCTTCAACAGGTGCTCGGCCTGGGCAGCTACCAGACAGCTTGGAGTTGGCTCCACAAGCTGCGGCGTGCCATGGTCCGGCCCGGCCGGGATCGGCTTAACGGCTGTGTGGAGGTGGATGAAACCTACGTCGGTGGAGAGGAAGAAGGCGTCCGCGGCCGACAAGCCGCAGATAAGGCGATCGTTGTCGTCGCGGCCGAGCAGGACGGGCGAGGAATCGGCCGCATCCGGTTGCGACGGGTGCCCGACGCCTCGAGCCAGAGTCTGCACCCATGCATTGAAGAATCGGTCCGCCCTGGGGCGGTGGTTCACACGGATGGATGGAAAGGCTACAACAACATCGCCAAGAAGGGCTACACTCACCAGGTCACCATTCTCAGCCCAAGCGACGACCCGGCGCACAAACTGATGCCCCGTGTGCATCGCGTGGCTTCGCTTCTAAAGCGGTGGCTGCTGGGGACACATCAAGGAGCGGTGAGCGAGAAGCATTTGGACTACTACCTCGATGAATTCACATTCCGCTTCAATCGCCGGCGTTCACGGGCGCGTGGACTGCTGTTCTACCGCCTGCTTCAGAACGCCGTACAAGTCGATCCCGTGCCGTACCGTCAGCTCGTGGGAGGGAGTGCGAGGTCCGACCACAACATGTAGCGTATGGTCCAAGCAAGTGGATACCCCCTTTGTCTTTATTCGCGGGCTACAAGTTCTGACGGAGTGGGCCCGAGCCGTAACTGGACGGAATAGTCACACCTTTGGTAGTGACGAATGCTCTCCCGTTTGACGACCTTCCCGATTCCCTCTACACTACAACTGAGCTCAACCTCACCACTCTATGCCAAAACGTCGGGCGCCCTCTTCCAAGCAGGACCCCGTGTCTGAGTACGGTTACACCGTCATTTATGAAAAGCTCGCTGAGGGGGGCTACCAAGTCATCGTCCCGGCATTGCCCGAGATCATCACTTATGGCGCCACCTTGGAGGAAGCCCGCGACATGGCCCGGGATGCCATCCGCTGCCACCTCCAAGGGCTTCTTAAGGACGGCGAACCGATCCCCGAGGATCCCTTTGTTCAGGAGAAGCCACTGATCGAAGAGCTAAAAGTCACCGTCTAGGGCATGTCCCCCAAGTTCGCCAACATCAAGCCTAGACAAGTTGTCCGTGCGCTTGAGCGCGCGGGTTTTGGGAGTTTGGGGACAGCTCCCGCACTGGGGAGTTTGGGGGAGTTTGGGGGAGTTTGGGGACGGGGAGTTTGGGGACAGCTCCCGAACTGGATGCCTTTTCACAATACGCCATGGATGCGAGACCTGTATCACGCGCAGTTTGCGCATCAGTACATGTTTTCGGTCGAAAAACTCGAGAAGAGCGATGTCCTAAACCAACTATCAGGAAGAACGGGCGTGAGCGCAAGCGATCTCCTGTATGCGCTGGACAATGTTTTCAGGCTTCCGCTCTATGGCGAGTTCGCGGGTGAGAATGAGCACTACCTCAATCACCCGCTTAGGGACGTCTTTCGACTTCCGACCGCCCAAGAAGAATTGGGTGTCCGTCCGCATGTCACGGTCTCGTTTAGAGATTCAATCTCAGAATTTGCGTCGAAGTTGACCCAAGATGAATACACCATTCTGCTGCACGAACTCAGGGGTCTTGTCAGAGAGCATGGGCTTCACGAGCTTGGGCGAGGCCAGTTTGAGAAGGAAGTCATTCGAGAGATTGCGGCAAAGGTCGCCCTGCCGGCACGCATTCGGGGCATCGGTAAAGTGGCCGCAGTCGCCGGCGGATTGTTAGGGGGCCTCAGCGCGATTCCCTTGCTGGGACCGGCCGCTGCAGTAGCGGGTGCTGGGATTTCAGTTTCTACAGCCCTTTGGACCAGGCGCTTGCCTAGAGCTGTTTCACGCGTGAGATGGCTACGATGGGCGCTGCGCTGGGACGTGGAAGACCAAAGCGAGAAACGCGGCTAGGAAACCAGGGCGGAGAGATATTGGCAAATGTTGTGGATGGGCGAAGAAGTTGGACAGGAAGGCCCCGGCTTTCACCGGGGCCTGCGGAATTTTAATCGGGCGGCGTCCTACTCTCCCACGCAGTTGCCCGCGCAGTACCATCGGGGCTGAGGGGCTTAACGGCCGTGTTCGGGATGGGAACGGGTGTGGCCCCCTCGCTATGGCCACCCGAAATTTTTTAGCAGGAGTGCATTCGCCCGATGCCCGGCGTTCAGTTAGGGCTAGCAGCCTTCAAAGTCGCCGGGACGTGCGTCAGAATACCCCTGCTCGAAACTCGTATCAAAAAACGGGTCCAGAAAGCTGCGAAAAAATACTGGGACAGTCAACCGCGGCTGAAAACATCATTCATTCTACGCGCCTTCGGGCACGCCGCTTGTGACAGCCCCCGATTTTTTCTAACCGAACCAAAAAGCCGCAGGTCTGGGCAAACAACCGCCCAGCCCTGCGCTACGGGACTACTCTGAATATCGAAGGGCGGGGGCGATGAATCGCGCCCCCTACCAAACCAAAACGCCAAACCGTCCCCGATTCAGCTCGGGGTAAGTTTAAGGTCAAGCCGAACGGGCGATTAGTAACGGTTAGCTGAACGTGTTTCCACGCTTACACATCCGTCCTATCAAACTCGTAGTCTTCGAGTGCCCTTCTTAGCGGTTGACCCGCTTGGGAGATCTTATCTCGGAGAAAGTTTCGCGCTTATATGCTTTCAGCGCTTATCTCGACCGAACGTCGCTACCCAGCTATGCCACTGGCGTGACAACTGGATCACAAGAGGTTCGTCCGTCCCGGTCCTCTCGTACTAGGGACAGCCCTCCTCAAATCTCCTACGCCCACCACAGATAGGGACCGAACTGTCTCACGACGTTCTGAACCCAGCTCACGTACCGCTTTAATGGGCGAACAGCCCAACCCTTGGGAGCTTCTTCACCCCCAGGATGCGATGAGCCGACATCGAGGTGCCAAACCCGGGCGTCGATATGAACTCTTGGCCCGGATCAGCCTGTTATCCCCGGCGTACCTTTTATCCGTTGAGCGACGGCCCTTCCATGCGGAACCGCCGGATCACTATCGCCTGCTTTCGCACCTGCTCGACTTGTAGGTCTCGCAGTCAGCCTGGCTTATGCGATTGCACTCTGCAGCTGATTTCCAAACAGCCTGAGCCAAGCATCGCGCGCCTCCGTTACCTTTTAGGAGGCGACCGCCCCAGCCAAACTACCCACCAACTAGTGTCCCTCTCCCCGATTCAGGGGAGTAGGTTAGAATCACAGAACAGCCAGGGTGGTATCTCACCGGTGGCTCCTCCGGACCCAAGAGCCCGGAATCAAAGCCTCCCACCTATGCTGCGCAAACTGACCCGTAATTCACTGGTAAGTTGTAGTAAAGGTGCACGGGGTCTTTCCGTCTTGTGGCGGGCACCCGGCGTCTTCACCGGGACCACAACTTCGCCGGGCAGGTTGTTAAGACAGTTCCCAGATCGTTGCGCCATTCGTGCAGGTCGGAACTTACCCGACAAGGAATTTCGCTACCTTAGGACCGTTATAGTTACGGCCGCCGTTCACCGGGGCTTCGGTTGAGAGCTTCGCGTCCGAAGACGCTAACCCCTCCCCTTAACCTTCCGGCACCGGGCAGGCGTCAGCCCCTATACGTCGTTTTCGACTTTGCAGAGACCTGTGTTTTTGGTAAACAGTCGCCTGGGACTTTTCACTGCGGCCTCTCCCGAAGGAGTAGGCGCCCCTTCTCCCGAAGTTACGGGGCGAATTTGCCGAGTTCCTGAACAACCCTTCACCCGAGCGCCTGAGAATATTCTTCTCATCTACGTGTGTCCGTTTACGGTACGGGTACCTTGACTCTCCTTAGAGGTTTTTCCTGGCAGCGTGGCATCGTGACTTTGTGGAGTTGCCCCCTGGCGTCCGCCTTCAGTGATAACTCCCGGGTGGATTTGCCTGCCCGGGACACCTTATGACGGCCAAAGTGCATGGCCATCAGCACTCCCACTTAGCCTTCTGCGTCACCCCATCGTCAAACGAGTCGAAGGTAGTCGCGGAATATTAACCGCGCGTCCATCGGCTACGCCTTTCGGCCTCACCTTAGGTCCCGACTAACCCTGAGCGGATTGACCTTCCTCAGGAAACCTTGGACTTTCGGCGGCCAGGGTTCTCACCTGGCTTCTCGCTACTAATGCTGGCAGAGTCTCTTCCGAACCGTCGACGAGTCCTTACGGTCTCGCTTCAGCCGGTTCAGAACGCTCTCCTACCGCCCGAACTTTGCCGAAGCAAAATTCGGACCCGCGGCTTCGGTACGGCGCTTGAGCCCCGTTACATTTTCGGTGCCGAACGGCTCGACCAGTGAGCTGTTACGCTTTCTTTAAAGGATGGCTGCTTCTAAGCCAACCTCCTGGCTGTCTGAGCCACTCGACTTCCTTACCCACTTAGCACCAATTTCGGGACCTTAGCCGGCGGTCTGGGCTGTTTCCCTTTTGACTGTGAAGCTTAGCCCCCACAGTCTGACTCCCGTGCTTTCGTCAACGGCATTCGAAGTTTGGTTGGATTCGGTAACCGGGAAAGGCCCCTAGTCCATCCAGTGCTCTACCGCCGTCGCGGACCACACGAGGCTAGCCCTAAAGCTATTTCGGAGAGAACGAGCCATCACGGAATTTGATTAGCCTTTCACCCCTACCCTCAGCTCATCCAAGCCGTTTTCAACCGACACTGGTTCGGGCCTCCATCTGCTGTTACACAGACTTCACCCTGGCCAAGGGTAGATCATCCCGCTTCGCGTCTATTCCCAGCGACTGAAACGCCCTATTCAGACTCGCTTTCGCTGCGGCTCGCTTACGCTTAACCTTGCCACTGAGAATAACTAGCCAGCTCATTATGCAAAAGGCACGCGGTCAGGCGTTGCGGAGCAAGCTCCGCCATAGCCCTCCCACTGCTTGTAGGCATATGGTTTCAGGTACTATTTCACTCCCCTAGCAGGGGTACTTTTCACCTTTCCCTCACGGTACTAGTTCACTATCGGTCGCAAGCGAGTATTTAGCCTTACCGGATGGTCCCGGCAGATTCCCACAAGATTTCACGTGTCCCGCGGTACTCAGGATCCCACTGGGCCGCTCAAGTTTTCGCCTACAGGACTGTCACCTTCTTTGGTCGGCCTTTCCAGGCCATTCGACTAACCGTTGCGGTCCCGTGATGTGGTCCTACAACCCCAGCTTTCCCTCACGGGTCGGCTGGTTTGGGCTGTTCCGCGTTCGCTCGCCGCTACTAGCGGAATCACGGTTGTTTTCTTTTCCTCCGGGTACTGAGATGGTTCACTTCCCCGGGTTCGCCTCGCCACCCTATGGATTCAGATGGCGATAGTCGCGTGTTCACACGGACTGGGTTTCCCCATTCGGAAATCCCCGGATCACAGCTTGTTTACAGCTCCCCGAGGCTTATCGCAGTTGACCACGTCCTTCATCGCCTGCTTGCGCCAAGGCATCCCCCATACGCCCTTTGTAGCTTGACCATTAAACTTACCCGGAAATGAATCCGGGCAGCGCTCGATACTTTACTTCTTTCGGCGTTTATGGCTTTTTGCCCTTCAATATTCAGTTGTCAAAGATCAAGAGGTTGCAAGTGTCAGATTTCAGGTTCACAAGGAAGTTCCCTGTTGCCTGATACCTGGCGCCTATAACCTCGCTGTGGTGGGCCTGGTTGGAGTTGAACCAACGACCTCACCCTTATCAGGGGTGCGCTCTAACCAACTGAGCTACAGGCCCGAACCGCGTTCCCGGCCAAAACCTGGTCCAGGCCGGACAGGAGCCGCGTTTCGAGGGACGCCGGCCCGCGGATTCGAGTCCGCGGCAGTGTCCTCGCCGGTTTCAAGCCCGCCCTGCTGGTGGAGCTGATCGGATTCGAACCGACGACCTCCTGAATGCAAATCAGGCGCTCTCCCAGCTGAGCTACAGCCCCTTATCTGGTGAACAGCCCTCAGGAAAAATGAGGCCGGTTGGACGCGCCCCCGACGCCTGGCGCGGGGGAATCAGCTCGAAACCCAATACCGAGAAAGAGAGCGTCGAAACGAATGGAGCCGAACGTTGCCGCTTACAGGGCTTTTAAACGGCCAAAGCCCACGGACATCGGCCCACGTCCTCTCTTAGAAAGGAGGTGATCCAGCCGCAGGTTCTCCTACGGCTACCTTGTTACGACTTCACCCCAATCGTGAATCACACCTTGGGCCGCTGCCTCCCGAAGGTTGGCACACGGACTTCTAGTACAACCCACTTTCGTGATGTGACGGGCGGTGTGTACAAGGCCCGGGAACGTATTCACGGCGCCGTTCTGATGCGCCATTACTAGCGATTCCAGCTTCATGCAGGCGAGTTGCAGCCTGCAATCCGAACTGAGGACGGCTTTAAGGGATTAGCTCCACCTCGCGGCTTGGCAACCCGTTGTACCGCCCATTGTAGCACGTGTGTAGCCCTGGACATAAAGGCCATGATGACTTGACGTCGTCCCCACCTTCCTCCAACTTTTCGCTGGCGGTCTCCGCCGAGTGCCGCTCCGAAGAGCCTGGCAACAGCAGACGAGGGTTGCGCTCGTTGCGGGACTTAACCCAACATCTCACGACACGAGCTGACGACAGCCATGCAGCACCTCTACCGGAGTCCCCGAAAGGAAAAGGGCGTTTCTGCCCCGGTCCCCGGCACTTCAAGCCCAGGTAAGGTTCTTCGCGTTGCGTCGAATTGAACCACATGCTCCACCGCTTGTGCGGGCCCCCGTCAATTCCTTTGAGTTTCAGCCTTGCGACCGTACTCCCCAGGCGGCATACTTAACGCGTTAACTCCGACACGGACTCAGTGAAGAGCCCACACCAAGTATGCATCGTTTAGGGCGTGGACTACCAGGGTATCTAATCCTGTTTGCTACCCACGCTTTCGAGTCTCAGCGTCAGTGGCGGACCAGAGAGCCGTCTTCACCGCCGGTGTTCCTCCTGATATCTACGCATTTCACCGCTACACCAGGAATTCCACTCTCCTCTTCCGCACTCTAGCCTGCCAGTTTCCGTTGCAGGCTCCCAGTTGAGCCGGGAGATTTCACAACGGACTTGGCAGACCGCCTACACTCGCTTTACGCCCAGTAATTCCGAACAACGCTTGCTGCCTACGTATTACCGCGGCTGCTGGCACGTAGTTAGCCGCAGCTGCTTCTGCGGGTACCATCATGATTGTCCCCGCCGAAAGACTTTTACACCCCGAGGGGCTTCATCAGTCACGCGGCGTCGCTGGATCAGGGTTTCCCCCATTGTCCAAGATTCCCCACTGCTGCCTCCCGTAGGAGTCTGGCCCGTGTCTCAGTGCCAGTGTGGCCGTACACCCTCTCAGGCCGGCTACCGATCGCCGCCTTGGTGGGCCATTACCCCGCCAACAAGCTAATCGGCCGCGGACTCCTCCTGCGGCGCCCCGAAAGGCTTTCCTCCCTGTCACTTGTGTGCCAAGGATCTTATGCGGTATTAGCCCCGGTTTCCCAGAGTTATTCCCCGCCACAGGGCAGATTGTCCACGTGTTACTCACCCGTTCGCCACTTTACTCGCCCAGCCGAAGCCGGGCTTTCTCGTACGACTTGCATGTGTTAGGCGCGCCGCCAGCGTTGATTCTGAGCCGGGATCAAACTCTCGATTGAAACTCTTCCACCCCAACCCTCGCCAACTTGCGTCAACGAGTGGAAAGCAGGCAAGCCCACTCCCCTGGCTGAGGCTTATATCGTGAGTTTTCGCTCCGACTAAAACTCGGCATTACGCACACGAACTGCACGTCCAACCTGATTGTCAAAGATCAGTACCAGTGAAGATCGTCTCCACGGCTTCAGGTAGGAGCCGCAAATCCCTTCCCCGGTTGGCCTCAAAACCCGCTACGGTTAAGCCAATTAAGCCTGAATCAGACGAGTCCGATTCAACCCAACCCACCTAGCCGACAACGAGCACGTCGAGCACACTCGAACCCTTAGGCTCGGCGGCTCAGTAGCTAGTCTAGCACCCCGGCCCAACGCAATACAAGTTTATTTCTGCACATCTTGGGATGGTGGCAGGCGCAGGGCCGGAGTGGCTCGTGGCCCCGGAGGGATCCTGATAGCACGCCCTCTTGTAGGGGCACAGCATGCTGTGCCCGTCTGCACTCGCCCGAAACGTGAATGTGGAGTACCAGGGCTCCGTCCGAAACATCGAGCGTAGAGGGAAACCGCGAACGTCACGGGTTTCCCTTTTTCTTACGCTGTTGCCTACACAGACGACCAGTGTCTGCCGCCGGACCAAGAGCGCAAGAGGAGCCGCAAAGCGGCGCCGGAATTCAGCCTAGGGTGGAGCCGGAACGGCGGAACCCTAGGTAGGAAACGCACAGAGTCGAGCCCTGAAAGGGCGGAAGGAACCCTGGCGCGGACGCTGGTCCGAATTTTCGTCCACGTCGTGTTCTCGACGAAGGACCGGGCACCCTTGCTCAAGGAGCCAATTCGTCCCCAACTGTTCGCCTACCTCGGTGGTATTGTCTTCAGCTCGCAAGGGATAGGCGTCTCTTTGCAACCTTCTGGCTGGCAAAACCTTTGTTATACAGGGACGACTGTTGCTCGCGGGTAGGGCGTGCACCGGTGCTTGTTCCGTTGGGGCGCGAGGTGGGGCGAAAGTCCAGTGACACAAAAGATTGGGTACTGGCGGTAGGATGTTGGAGAGACTGACGTAGGCATTCTTTGTTGGCCATGGCCGAGACACAACAACCAAAGAAAGACTTCTTCATCAGCCGCAACGGCGCAGATGCGGCCTGGGCGGAGTGGATTGCTTGGCATTTGGAAAAAGAGGGGTACACGACGATCTTGCAGGATTGGGATTTTCAGCCGGGCTCGAACTTCGTGTTGGACATGCAGCGGGCCGCATCCGAGGCTGTCAGGACCATCGCCGTCCTCTCCCCAGACTATCTCGCAGCGAAGTTTACCCAGCCGGAATGGGCAGCCGCATTCGCCCAGGATCCGACCGGTGAAAAAGGTCTGCTGATTCCTGTTCGAGTTGAAAAATGTGACGCAAAGGGTCTACTCCCGCAGATCGTCTACATCGAGTTGGTCGGCCTCGATGAGGCCGCCGCGCGTGAACGGTTGCTTCAGGGGGCAAAAGGCGGTCGTGCCAAACCCAAGAAATCGCCGGTGTTTCCGGTTGCTGGAAAGGCAACAGAAAAAAAGGCTCCCCGGTTCCCCGGCGCGCTGCCGGAAATCTGCACCATCCCGCATCAGCGCAACCCGAACTTTACCGGACGGGTTGAGCTGTTGCGCGACCTTCGCGAGGCATTGGATGGTGAAAAGTCAGCGGCGTTGACGCAAGCTATCCACGGATTGGGTGGCGTTGGCAAGACGCAGCTCGCTATCGAGTATGCCTATCGCTACGCGAACCACTACTCACTCATCTGGTGGGTGCGATCCGAAACTCCGGAAGCTCTCAACGCCGATTGGGAAGCGCTTGCGCGGCGAATGAACCTCGTCTCGCAGGAAGATCGGCTGGAACAGGGCCAGGTCATCGAAATCGTTCGGGGCACCCTGGAGGCGCGGACCGGGTGGCTGCTGGTTTTCGATAACGCACCCAATCCGAAAGCGATCGAGTCCTACATGCCGCACGGATCAGCCGGACATGTGGTGGTCACCTCCCGCTACGCGGCTTGGGGTCGCCTGGCCCGCCCGCTGCCCGTGCGGGTGTGGCAGCCGCGGGAGTCGGTGGAATTCCTGCTGAAGCGCACAGGACATGAGGACGAAGCCGCTGCCGGTCAGTTGGCGGAAGAGCTTGGGTATTTGCCCCTTGCGCTCGAACAGGCCGCAGCTTATGTCGAGCACGCTGGGCGATCCTTGGCGGGGTACCTTGGCTTGTTCCGCGAGCGCAAGCTGGCGCTGTTTCAGCACGGAAGCTCGGGGTCCGACGAAACGGTCACTGTGGCCACCACCTGGGACATGTCATTTGAGCAGGCACGCAAAGACTCGTCGGCCGCGGTCGATTTGTTGCGTCTGTGCGCTTTTCTGGGGCCGGACGACATTCCCATGGAAGTAATCGTCCAAGGCATCGAGCATATCCCACAACCTCTGTCTGACGCGTTACAAGATCCCCTCGAACTCGACAAGGCGATCATCGCTCTGCGCAATTACTCCTTGGTTGAAGTCGACGAACCCGAACCGGACGAACGACGCCTCTCCATTCACCGCCTGGTGCAAGCGGTGACCTCCGATCGCCTGTCCGAGGAAGAGCGAAAGGCGTGGGCGGAGGCAGCTGTGGGAGTGGTCAACAAAGCGTTCCCGAATGATGCTGACGACGTACGAAGCTGGCCGGTTTGTGCCCGGCTTGGTACGCACGCAGTGCAGGCCGTCAAACACGCCGAGAAACTGCAAGTGGGGATGGAAAACACAGCCAGGCTTCTGAACGAGCTTGGGAGGCACTCTTATGGACGAGCGGAACTTGATCAAGCCAAAGATTACTACGAGCGGGCGCTGGCGATCGACGAGAAGGTCTACGGCCCCGAGCATTCCACCGTGGCCACACTCACCAACAACATCGGCACGATTCTGAAGGACCAAGGGGACCTGGCGTGGGCGTTGGAGTGGGCGAAGCGGGCGCTGGCGATTGACGAGAAGGTCTACGGCCCCGAGCATCCCGACGTGGCGAGAGACGCCAACAACATCGGCACGATTCTGAAGGCCCAAGGGGACCTAAACGGGGCGTTGAAGTGGACCAAGCGGGCGCTGACGATCGACGAGAAAGCCTACGGCCCCGAGCATCCCACCGTGGCGATCTACGCCAGCAACATCGGCACGATTCTGCAGGACCAAGGGGACCTGGCGGGGGCGTTGGAGTGGACCAAGCGGGCGTTGGCGATCGACGAGAAGGTTTACGGCCCCGAGCATCCCACCGTGGCGATCCGCGCCAACAACATCGGCACGATTCTGAAGGCCCAAGGGGACCTGGCGGCGGCGTTGGAGTGGACCAAGCGGGCGCTGGCGATCGACGAGAAGGTCTACGGCCCCGAGCATCCCAAAGTGGCGATCCGCGCCAACAACATCGGCCAGATTCTGCAGGACCAAAGGGACCTGGAGGGGGCGTTGGAGTGGGCGAAGCGGGCGCTGGCGATCAACGAGAAGGTCTACGGTCTTGAGCATCCCAGCGTGGCGAGAGACGCGAACAACATCGGCCAGATTCTGAAGGCCCAAGGGGACCTGGAGGGGGCGTTGGAGTGGACGAAGCGGGCGCTGGCGATATTCGAGAAGGCCTACGGGAAGGACAATCCGAGCACCCGCACAGTCGCCGGCAATCTGGAGGCCATCAAGGAGGCGATGAAGTAGCGTAGCCTTCCGCTGGTATTGGACGGTCCAGCGGTAGGCAAATCAGAGCCGCGAACGCAAGTGAGCGGTCATAACGAAATAGTGGCTCAGATACATGACCTGTCACTGGCGTTCCAGGCTCAGTTGCTTACTCACGCCCACCGTCGCGACAAGCGAACCAGAGCCGCGAACGCAAGTGAGCGGTTATTGCGAAATAGTCGCTCAGACGCACGACCTGGCACTACCGCTCCAGCATGCGATGCCTATCGGGATCCCCATCGCTGCGGGTTGAGGTATACAGCCATGGGTGGACCCTGCTGCTGAACGACATAGTCCACCGCTGCATCGACGGAACTGGGATCCCAGAGGTACCTCGTGCTGCCGTGACGAGACCAATGTTTCCGGCACTGCTTGCCTGACCGATTGAGGGTCCGCGAAGCAAATGCCTTGAGTTGCGTCATGGCCTTCTCCGGTCTGAGATCGGTTTCGACGACGATGTGAACATGATTCGATCGCACATGCACAGCATGTAAAGTCCATCCACGGTGGGAGGCGTGTTGCCGGATCGATTCGAGAACGAGTCGGCACTCGACGGTGCTTAGGATGGTATGGTTATCTCTGAGTAGGAGTCGTTCAAAGTGAGCGCGACGAGGGTTGGCCTCCAGCATGGGAGCTTGCCAGATGTTCCGAGAGCGGTCAACTGAGCCGTCTGGGTCCCCGTGGAGGCGTGCACCGTAGCAGGCGAAGGTGATGAGGTACGCCAAAGGACCGGTGCCGGGGCGCTTCGGCGTCTCGCAGTCAAGCACGCGGTGCTTTCAGTATAGGCGGAACCTGCAAAGGTACAGAACGTGGAACGGAAGTAACGGAATCAGAGCCGCGAACGCGAGTGAGCGGTCAGTGCGGTGCGGGTCGTTACAGACACATGGCCTGTCACTGGCGTTCCAGGCTCAGTTTCTCGCTCTCGCATACCGTCGCGACGAGCAAATCACAGCCGCGAACGCAAGTGAGCGGTCATAACGAAATAGTCGCTCAGATACATGACCTGTCCAGGAGGTGCTGATGCTTTGCCTGCACCTGCTACAAGTCAGTCTCGTGTACGTGAATACGTTGATGATGCAGCAGGTGCCGGCGGAGTGGCAGGGACGCGAGATGGTTTGGCCGGTGATGAGCCCCCTCGGTGTGACCTGCCGGGATTGTAGCGCTGAACCGCAGCTCCATGCCAGTGCTTGAAAACGGGCTGCTCGGAAACCGGTCCGGCGGAGATTCCACGGCGTATAGATCCTACCTTGTCGCTAGTGTAGTGCCACTAACGGTTCTGGACAATGGCGTGGGTTTTGGCGGCGCGCTCGACTTTGGCGAGGATGTCTTGTGCCGAAGCTGTCCAGACAAAGGGCTTGGGCGCTTGGTTGCTCGCTTCCAGGTACTCGTGGATGGCGGCCTCGAGTTCGGGAACACTGCGGAACACGCCGCGGCGGATGCGCTTCTGTGTCAGCTCGCGGAACCAGCGCTCGACGAGATGGAGCCAAGAAGAAGACGTGGGAATGAAGTGAAAGTGGAAGCGGGGGTGCTTGGCGAGCCACTTCTTCACCTGCTCATGCTTGTGCGTGGAGTAGTTATCCACGATCAGATGCAGCTCCAGCGCCGGCGGCGTTTCGCGGTCGATCTGGCGTAGGAATTTGAGGAATTCCTGGTGCCGATGTCGCGGCAGACACTCCCCGATTACCTGGCCGTCGAGCACATGGAAGGCGGCGAACAGCGTCGTTGTGCCATGTCGTTTGAAGTCGTGGGTCATGGTGCCGGCACGACCCTTTTTCAGGGGCAGTCCTGGCTGGCTGCGGTCTAAGGCCTGGATCTGGCTTTTCTCATCGACGCTGAGCACCAGCGCGTGCTCGGGCGGATTTAAGTATAGACCGACCACGTCGCGAAGCTTCTCGGCGAACTGCTTGTCGCGGCTGAGCTTGAAAGTTTCGAGGCGATGGGGCTGTAGTCCGTGCGCTTTCCAGATGCGCTGGATGGCCATCTTGGAGACGCCCAAGTGCTTGGCGAGGGTGCGGGTGCTCCAATGGGTGGCCGCTCGGGGCTTCTCGTGAAGCGTTGTATCGAGGATGCGTTGGACGAATTCGGCGGAGAGCGCCGGTTTGCGTCCGGGACGCGTCTGATCGCGGAGTCCGTCGAGGCCGGACTGGGCGAAGCGCTTTCGCCACAGGATGACGGTCTTGCGGTTGACGCCGAGTTCGCGGGCCATGGCGTGGTTCGCCAACCCCTGCGCACAGCGCAAAACAATGTGCGCTCGCAAGACCATTGTCTGCGTCGTATTGCGGCCTCGAACGAGGCGACGAAGAACGTTTCGCTGCGGAGCGGTGAGGGCTAGAGCGTCAGCGGATGGCCACATAAACCATCCTACCGCGACAAGGGTGTTATTGTCCAGTTATTTATGTGGCACTACACTAGTTTGCTGTTGCCCGCCCCACGGTTGCAAGTTCGTCGTACGCAACGAGTTGCCCCGGGCGCCTGTCCCCCGGGAAGGGTCACTGCGATACCCGTGTTGATCACGCACGACCGGGTCAACCGACCGCAACCCTTCACAGCGGGCTAACGGGCTGTTTTTGCCTTCTTGGCCGGGGCAGTCCGTAATCGGTCGATTGAAGCTTTTTTGAAGGGAATCAAGGAAGTGGAAAAGCTCGGCGGGGGCTCGCGCGGCAGGGATCCCATCTGTTCGGTCACGTAGGAGGCGAACTCTTGCATCTGGCGCCCCATCTCTTCCATTTTCTCGCGCATGTTGAGAATGATCTCTACACCGGCCAGGTTGACGCCCAGATCCCGGGTCAGCGAGCGGATCACTTCCAGGCGCTGCATGTCCTTGTCGGTGTAGAGCCGCGTATTGCCCTCGGTGCGTGATGGTTTGAGCAGTCCCTCGCGTTCGTAGAGGCGGAGGGTTTGGGGGTGAACTCCGAACTGACCCGCCACGACGGAGATCGTGTAACCGCCTTGAGTTCGTTTTCTTTTCGCCATCTCAGACCTGCGCCCAAAGGGCCTCGCGAGGATCTTCGGGGTTAAGCTTACCAAACTCCCTGATGCTCGCCTTCGACGCTTGGTCCGGAATCGGGGGAACGACGATTTTCACTTCTACAAACTGGTCTCCTCTGCGGCTGGTGCGACGATTAAGAACACCCCTTTCCCGCAACCGGAATTTCTTTCCCGAATCGGTGGCGGGTGGAATCTTCAAGCGCGCTTTCCCATCGATCGTGGGCACTTCGATTTTGGCTCCGAGCACCGTTTCCGGAATGGTAACGGGCACGAGGATGTGGATATCGTCCCCCTTGCGCTCGAAGACTGGGTGCGAGCCGACCCGCGTGGTGATGTAGAGGTCGCCGGGCGGCCCAGCCACGCTACCTGCATTCCCCTTGCCCGCCACCCTCAGTCGAGACCCATTCTGAGCTCCGGCAGGGATGCGTACCTCCACGGACTCGTTGCGGCCCACTCGACCGTCGCCGGCGCACGCCGGACACGCGTTGCGGAGCTGTCCTCGCCCTTGACAACGAGGACAAGCGATGTTGAATCGCATGGCGCCGACGGTCTGACTCACCTGACCGCCGCCTCCACACTCGGTGCAGACCGCCACGCCCGCGCCGGTGTTCCCCAGGCCCCGGCACCGCGCGCAGGTCTCGTGCCGAAAAACGCTCAGCCGCAGGGTCGTGCCGCGAATGGCATCCCAGAACCCGATGTCGACCGTGTATTCGAGATCCTCGCCCGCCTTCGCCTTTGCCTGCGGCGGCTCGCGGCCTCCCTGGCGAAAGAATTGCGAGAACAGATCCGAGAATCCGCCCCAACTCGATGCGGACCCCTGGCCGCCACGCGCGCTCTGCCCGGCCTGCGAAAAAACGTCGGAAAAGTCGAAGCCGCTGAAGTCGAACCCCCCGGCTCCGGGGCCGGTGCGGGTTCCCGCTCCCGGGTAGGCGCCGGTCTCCGAGTAGAAACCGAACTGGTCGTACATCTGCCGCTTCTTTCGATCGCTGAGGATGCCATAGGCTTCCTGGATATTCTTGAAGCGGTCCTCGGCGGCCTTGTCCCCCGGGTTCACATCGGGGTGATGTTTGCGGGCGAGGCGGCGATAAGCCTTGCGGATCTCATCGTCGCCGGCCTTGCGCTTGACACCAAGAATCCGATAGTAGTCTTTCTGTTCCGTCGAGGTCACCGCCGCCACCCTATCAACCTATCGACTAAAGCAAGCCATGCTAAGCGCTATCCACCCGCGGGCCGTACCCGGCGCGTCCTCGCACTCCGACACCGAAGGCTTCGGCGGTCCGGGAGCCTCCGGCAACGAACCGAGCTAGCGAGTCGCCAGCGGACAACGCCGGGAAAAGCAACGTCTTCCCGTCACCCCTTGGGTTTATCATCGACGTCGACAAACTCGGCGTCGACAACATCGTCTTTGTCTTTCTTCTCACCCTCCGAATCACCTGCACCCGCGCCATCGGGCCCGGCCGTTTCGGCATCGGACGGCACCCCTCCCGGAGGAGTTTGCGACGCCGTGGACTGGTACATGGCTTCGGCCAACTTGTGGCTCGCCTGGGTCAGGTTCTCGATCGCTTTGTTGATCTCGTCGAGGTTGCTTCCCTGCACGGCCTTCCTGGTTTCCTCGATGGCAGCCTCGATCTTGCTAGCGTCTTCGTCACTGACCTTGTCACGATGCTCTTTCAGCGTCTTCTCGGTGCTGTAGACCATAGCGTCCGCCCGATTGCGAGCGTCTACCTCGTCGCGCCGCCGGCGGTCTTCCGCCGCATGCGATTCGGCGTCGGTGGCAATTTTTTCGATTTCCTCTTTCGACAAGCCCGACGAGCTGGTAATGGTTATTTTCTGCTCTTTGGAGGTCGCCTTGTCCTTCGCGGATACGTTCAATATTCCGTTGGCGTCGATGTCGAAGGTCACTTCGACCTGGGGAATCCCCCGCGGAGCCGGCGGAATCCCGACCAACTGGAACACACCGAGCAAGCGATTATCCGAGGCCATCGAGCGCTCGCCCTGATACACCTTGATTTCGACCGAAGTCTGGCTGTCGGCGGCGGTGGAAAAGACCTCGCCCTTGCGGGTCGGAATGGTCGTATTGCGCTCGATCAACTTGGTGAGCACACCCCCGAGAGTCTCGATTCCGAGGGATAGCGGCGTGACGTCGAGCAAGAGAACATCCTTGACCTCTCCGCCCAGCACGCCGCCCTGAACCGCGGCGCCGATGGCAACGACTTCGTCAGGATTGACGCCCTGGTGGGTGTCCTTGCCGAACAGGTCTTTGACCATCTGCTGTACTCGGGGGATGCGAGTCGAGCCGCCCACGAGAACAACCTCGTCAATCTGGTTGGGAGATAGCCCGGCGTCGGCCAGAGCCTGCTTACAAGGCTCCATCGCGCGCCTCAAGATGGGCTCCATCATCTGCTCGAGCCGCGCCCGAGTCAGCTTGAGCTGCAAGTGCTTCGGGCCGCTTGCGTCGGCGGTGATGAAGGGCAGATTGATGTCGGTCTCCAACAGCGTGGAGAGGTCCATCTTGGCCTTCTCGGCGGCCTCTTTGAGCCTCTGCAGGGCCATCTTGTCGCCGGAAATATCAATCCCTTGCTCCTTTTTGAATTCTCCCACGATCCACTCAATCAACATGTGATCGATGTTGTCACCGCCCAGGTGCGTGTCACCGTTGGTGGCCTTGACCTCGACGATACCCTCGCCGACTTCCAAAATCGAAATGTCAAAGGTGCCGCCCCCGAAGTCGTAAACGGCAATCGTTTCGTTCTTCTTCTTGTCAAGGCCATAGGCCAACGCCGCCGCCGTCGGCTCATTGATGATTCGCACAACCTCAAGCCCGGCGATCTTTCCGGCATCTTTCGTGGCCTGCCGCTGTGAGTCGTTGAAATACGCAGGTACGGTGATCACCGCCTTGGTTACCTTTTCACCCAAATACGACTCGGCCGCCTCTTTCAGCTTGCCCAGGATGGCGGCCGAAATCTCTTGCGGCGGATACTGTTTGTCTCCGATCTGGACCTTGACCAGCTCACCGGCGGAAACAATTTCGTAGGGGACCATCCCGGTCTCCTCGGTCACTTCCTCGGCACGCCGGCCCATGAAGCGCTTGATGGAAGAAATCGTGTTCTCCGGATTGGTGATTGCCTGCCGCTTCGCCGCTTGCCCGGCCAATCGCTCGTCGGTCTTGGTAAAGGCCACCACCGAGGGCGTCGTGCGCCCTCCCTCCTGATTGGCAATCACTGTAGGCTGTCCCGCCTGCATGACGGCAACGACCGAATTCGTCGTGCCCAGGTCTATCCCAATAATCTTCGCCATTGCGGCTTCTCCTTTTTGTGGACCACTCCCCCTGGGACACCCCACGCTTACAACCGGCGATTCAAACGCTTGAGAGGCCGCAGGAGATAATTTCTTAGCCTGCATTCATTATTAAACTTTAGTGCTTCATTGTCAATATGGTAGCGGTATCCAAGCCGGGATTCCGGTTAGTGACGATGAATAAACCGCTTCCTTTTCCACGGGATGGAGGGTCAAGGGACAGCCGGCAACCCTGTTGCCGGGACGGCGTCTCTGACCGAGTGGCCCATGGGCCTCACAGCCCAGCCAAAGCAATGAACCCGGTCCCCAGCATTTTTTCACACCTTCCTGCCAGCCACTTCGCTTCAGGCTAGGTGGTTTTTTCTAGGGCATGACGGCGGGCATTCCCCTCCACTCCTGGCGACCCTGGCGAGAAAAGCGGGCTAGTGCTTGGTTCCATAAGTTGGCGATCGTTTGTAGGCTGACAATCCCCGGACCGCTCCCTCGCGGTCGCGGCTCAGAAGGCTCTGCGAACAACCCACTTCCGGGCCGGATAGACGATCGGTACTATGCTTAGGGAAAGGGCTTTTCAAATACGCGAACTTTTGAAACCAAGCACTAGCCGCCCTCCAGCTATAATCTCATCTAAGCGGATGACATCCCTAGAGACGGTAGATTGGTTTCCTTTGTGGCTGAGTTTGCGGGTGGCTTGCCTGGCGACGATCATTTCAATTTCAGTAGGTTTAGCCGTGGCCTACGCGCTGGTTCACGGGCGTTTTTGGGGCAGGAACCTGTTGGAGACGCTAGTGACGCTGCCGATCGTGCTGCCGCCGACGGTGCTAGGCTACTACCTGCTGGTGTTATTGGGCCGCGCCAGTCCGCTGGGCCAAGCCTACGAGGCCGTTTTCGGCCAGCCGCTGGTTTTCACCTGGCAGGCGGCCGTGGTCGCAGCCTGTTTCCATTCCATCCCGCTGTTGGTACGCGCTGCTCGGGCTGCTTTCGATTCGGTGGATCACACGTTGGAAAATGCGGCGCGCAGCCTGGGAGCGAGTGAATGGCGGGTCTTTTGGAGAGTTAGCGTGCCTTTGGCCCGGCGTTCGATCATCGCGGCGACGATTTTCGCCTTCGCACGGTCGCTGGGAGATTTCGGCGTGACGATCATGATCGCGGGCAACCTGCCCGGCAGGACGCAGACCATGTCGGTGGCCATCTATGATGCCTATCAGTCCGGCAACACCCTGCTGGCGAACTCACTTGTTGTAGTCATGTCGGTCCTGGCGGTCAGCGTACTTTACGTGGTCAACCGCGCCGGCGCGAAGCAGGCGTACTGATGAACAGCAGTGTGCCCAGGGGATCGACCATCAGAGCAACCAAAAGGAGCCAAGAAGATGAACATTACCGTCCGCCCTTTAACGGAAAATGATCTGCCGGCTGCGAGGCAAATCATGTGTCTCGCTTTCGGCACTTTCCTTGGTGCGCCCGAGCCGGAGAAGTTCTGGTCCGATTTGGATTATGTCGGCACGCGTTGGCGAGCTGATTCTGGTTCTGCTTTTGGAGCCGAAATTGACGGTGAGTTGGTTGGTTCGAACTTTGCCACCTCCTGGGGCAGTGTCGGATTCTTTGGTCCGTTGACCGTACATCCTTAAGTTCTGGGATCAGTCCGTGGGTAAACATTTGATGGAACCTATCCTCCAATGTTTTGAGCAGTGGGGAACTCGCCATGCGGGTTTGTTCACCTTTGCCCACAGCGCGAAACACGTTGGTCTGTACAACAAATACGGTTTTTGGCCGCGCTTTCTGACGGCGATCATGTCGAAGCCGGTGCAGGCAAAGCAGACCACAGCACGATGGTCAAAGTACTCCGAGCTGGGTGAGGAAGAACGAAACTCATGCCTGAACGCCTGCAGAGACCTCACCGACGAGTTATACGCAGGGCTGAATGTGGAGCGGGAGATCCGTGCTGTCGAGTTCCAAGGACTGGGCGAGACGGTTCTTCTCCGCCATGACGAAGAACTGGGCGGGTTTGCGCTTTGTCACTGCGGTTCTGGCACGGAGGCGGGAACCAACAAATGCTATCTCAAATTTGGGGTAGCACGGTCGGGGAAGCTGTTCGATCAGCTTTTGGATGCGTGCGAAGCCCTCGCAGCCGAGCGCGGAATGACACGTCTTGAAGCGGGTGTGAATTTGGCTCGTGACCAAGCTTATCGACAGATGCTCCAGCTTGGCTTTCGTACGGACATTCAGGGTGTGACGATGCATCGTCCCAACGAGCCGGGTTACAGTCGATCGGAAGTCTACTTGATCGACGACTGGCGCTAAAAAAGCCTGGATCTCCTATACAATCGAAACAGTGGCAAAGGCCATAAGTGGAATCCTCGGGATGAAACACGACCCCGCATTGAGCGGAGGCTTTAGTCGGGGATTTCCTCGTCGATGCCTGTCTTCTCGGCAAGCTGCCTAATCTCATTGGGGTTAAAATCAATCCAATCCTCCCAGCCCTAGGAACCGCTTGCAGCGCGTCGGGGATCGGAACACCGCCGGAGATCCGGGACTGATCTTCCGCGATCTCGGGATCGATCCTGGATTTACCGTTCAAGATGCCGGGTGATGTAACGGTTAAACTTTGTTAATGGCGGCGCTAGAGGCACAACTCGAAAAGGCCTACCCGAGCGGACCGGACTCCGCCGGTTTCAGGCTTTCGGTTTCCTTTGCCGCCGGAGACGAAATCACGGTGCTGTTCGGCCCCAGCGGCGCGGGAAAAACGCTGACGCTGGAATCCGTCGCCGGATTCGTGCGGCCCGATTCGGGCTGCGTCCGCCTGGCCGGAGAAACGCTGTTCGACTCCGCTCGCGGCGCTTGCCTGCCGGCCCGCCGGCGACACTGCGGCTACGTCTTTCAAAAGGACGCGCTGTTCCCGCACATGAGTCTGCGCCGGAATCTGGAATTCGCCGCCGCGGATCTGAAACCCGAGCAGAGAAAGCGCCGGATCTCACAGGTGCTGGAGTCGTTCCGGCTGGAGGCTCTGGCGGGTCGCCGGCCGCACGAGTTGTCGGGAGGCGAGCGCCAGCGCGGCGCGATCGCGCGCACTCTCGTCAATCGGCCGCGCCTGCTGCTTTTGGACGAACCGGCGCGGGGGCTTGATGTCGGTTTGCGACGCGAGCTCTACGGGATTCTGCGCCAAATCCGTTCCGAATATCGGTTGCCGATGTTGTTGGTCACCCACAACCTCGAAGAGGCTTTCGAGTTGGGAGATCGGATGCTGGTTTATCGCCAAGGGCGGATCGTTCAGCAAGGGCCGCCGCGCGAGGTCTACGAGCGCCCGGCCTCGACCGCGGTCGCTCAGCTTCTGGGCCTATCCGATGTGACCGACGCGGTGGTAGCGGAACTCGACGCGGGCAACAATCGGACCCGGCTGCAAGCGGGCGAGATTCGAATCTTCACGCCCTACCTGCCGGGCCGCAGCGCCGGAGACCGCGTCCGGGTCTGCATTCGGCCCGAACGCGTGATCGCCGCACCGTCCAACGGCGCCGTGGAACAACAGCGGCTCGCGCTGCCTCTCACCGAGGTGATTGAAATGCCCGACCAGGTGCGCTTGGTTTTTCCCGGACCGCTCTCGGCCTATGTCTCCCGAGCGCTTTACGAGAAGGGGAAGAGTGCACGCCGCTGGACGCTCGATTTCCCCCCTGACGCCGTCTGGGTTTTCCCGCAACAGGGGGAGGCGGATTCCTGAGCCGAGGCGCCGTCGCCCGGACTTTTCCCGGAGCAGATTCGGCGCGGCTCTGGTTGCGATGGGGAGAAAATCGCGCCACAAACGGAAGCTCTCTCGTCAATGAGAACGCTTGTTGTTACGCGGAGCCTCGCCCACGGACTTCCGTCCGCGGCTCTGTTTTGTGAGCTTGCGAAGTTTTCGCATGACGCAGGTTCCTGGGTGCCGTACGACATCACTGGACCGCTTGCTGACGCGCGCGGCTCCGGTTGCGACGGGGAGAAATTTGGGTGAGGGCGCAAAGCCGGGCCCCGCCGGCAACGGCCACTGAAGGGAGCGGGCGCCCTCGCCGGCGATGTAAGTTCCCCGATGATTCTCTACGCCATAACCGACCGTCGGCGGCAGGAAGACGACTTGCTCGAGCACCTGGGCCGGCTATTGCAGGCCGGGCCGGACCTGCTGCAAATCCGCGAGCAGGACCTTCCCGCGCGAGAACTGTTCCAACTCACCGAAGCCGTCCTCAAACTACCGAACCCCAGCGGCACTCGGATACTAGTCAACGGCCGGGTGGATGTGGCTTTGGCCGCCGGTGCGCAGGGAGTCCACCTGCCGGCCGGCGCCGTCAGTCCCTCCGACATCCGCTCGGTGACGCCCGGGGGCTTCTTCATCGGCGCCTCGTGTCACAGCGCAGATGAGGTGCGACAGGCGGAGGCGGAGGGAGCGGACTTCACGGTCTTCGGCCCGGTGTTTGAAACTGCCTCCAAGTGGCGATATGGCCCGCCTCAAGGACTGGAAGCGCTGGGGGAGGCTTGCCGGCTGGTGAAGATACCGGTTTTGGCACTGGGAGGCGTTCAGTTTGAGAACGCGTCCCAGTGTCTGGGGAGGGGGGCTGCGGGAATCGCGGGTATTTCTCTGTTTCAGCAAAACTCCGCGGTCAACGAGACCATCGCGGCGCTTCGCAATCTCCGGCGCGCCTGACGACCACGACTAGTAGCTGATGTTCAGATTCACTCCGCCAAGGTGACCGGTGAAGAAGAAAGCATCCGGGCCGGTCCGCAAGTCGTCGTCGCCGGTGATGTAGTTCCAGAACGGCGACAGCGTAACGTGGTCGCTGATGGGAATATCGAGCCCTATACCGACTACAACGTCTGAAACAGCCGTCGTGTCGATCCACTGGTGCTGGTTAATACCGACCGAAGTGGACAGGCTCAGGGCAAAGCCGTGACCGAGATCAACGCCATGACCGATACCGAAGCTGTAGTACATGCCGTTGCCGTTGTGCGGGTCGCCGTAGACGCCGATGCTCGGTTGCAGAATGGTGTCCACGCTGATCGCGCCGTAGATCTCGTTCGAATAGCGGCCGTCGTTGAAGTTCGGGAACGCGTAGTTGATCCAGCCCACGTTGACGGAGACCTTGTCATTGAGGGCGAAACCGTAGTCCATGGTGAAATCGTGCTCGGTCCAATGGTTGCCGGCGACGTCGCTGTCGCCGAAGCCCGTATGGGAGAACTGACTCCACGAAGAGATCGTCAGGCCCTTGTAACCGATTGCTATGCCGGGTTGGATCGACGCATTGTTGTTCAGGTTTTGGCCGCGCCAAATGTACTTGTTCACGAATGTGGTGTCGAAAGACACGCTCACGGGGCTCTCGTCCTCGGCCGCCAAGTTGCCCACGCCCAGTAGCGCCACGGCAGCGCATACAATCACAATGCTACGGATCGATATCATGTTGACCTTCCTCCTCCTGTTCTCGTGCCGACAGCGGTATCAAGATGTACGCTGCGGCCGTTCTCCCCTCGCGCCAACAGCAACTTCCCCGCAAACGTTGTCCTTCAAAGGCTGCGTCTTCAAGTGGCGCACCTGACGGCGAAACGCCCGAATGTTTGTACCACCCCGCCAGGCGTCATCGCTGACCGAATCATTAGTTTCCACTCTATGCGAGGACCGTTACTCATGCAAGAAGATAATTTTTATCGGCCTGATTGAAAATGCTTTGCTTACGGTTGAGCGCTTCATCACGACTCGAAACCGTTCCCCAAATAGGCGGCGGGGTGAGCTGGAGTTTCCAAACCAGCCCCGCTCAGACATCATTCGGCTCCGGCAGGGTCAGCAACCCCGTGTTGGCGTTGCGGAGGTGGTAGGGCCGCGGCCAAACGACCGACGACCCCGTAGACTCTGGTCCGGCAGGCGGCTAAGATCCCCTCGGTAGCGCAGGGCTCGATGCCGTTCCCGAGACCTGCGGCCGTTTTATGTATGTTTTTTGCGTACAACCCTTCCCAGATCACGCGGCTTGCTGACGTGGGACGTCGTAGCGTTGCCTCTCAATCCTGCAAGACTTCCCGTGACGCTGCGGGGAACATCGTTTCGGGGAAACCGATTCAAGAGCCGCAGGCCCGGGCAAAACGGCCGCCTAGCCCTGCGCATCACCGAAAAGCTCGGCGAGGGCGGGATGGGCGTGGTCTACAAGGCCGAGGGTACAAAGTTGCGGCGCACCGGCACCTTGAAATTCCCTCCCCTGGAAAAAATCGCCGGCGAAGAACAGAAAGCCCGCTTGGCGCGCGAGGCCCAGGCGGCCGCGGCAGGGCTGGGCCGTGGTTTGGCCCAGACATCGCCGGCCCGTCCCGTCGGGCTCTGCTTTAGCACTTCAATCTCCTATAATGGATACTCTGAGAAACCACGATGCCCTTCCTGCAAAACCAGTTCGAAAAGAACTTCCTCACGACTTCCGTTGACTACGTCTTCAATTGGGCGAGAAAGTCGGCCATCTGGCCGCTTACGTTCGGCCTGGCCTGTTGCGCCATCGAGATGATTGCCTCATCGACGTCGCGATTTGATATTGCGCGCTTCGGCTCGGAAGTTTTTCGCCCCAGCCCCCGCCAGGCCGATCTGATGATCGTGGCCGGTACGGTAACGCTGAAAATGGGTCCAGTGCTGAAGCGCATCTGGGATCAGATGCCGGAACCGAAATGGTGCATCTCGATGGGAGCCTGCTCGAGCGTCGGAGGTCCTTTTAACACCTACGCCGTTTTGCAAGGGGTCGACAGAATTGTCCCCGTCGACGTTTACGTCGTCGGCTGCCCGCCACGCCCGGAAAACCTCTTTTACGCCCTCCTCAAATTGCAGGACAAGATCGACCGCATGACAACTCTCGCAAAGCGCCCCACCCACGTTCGCCTCGATCAGTCCATGCTCGAGGACTTCAAACGGCGAACGATGATTGCCCAGACGCAACAGCCGGCGTAGGCACCGACGGCCTGCCCCGGCACAGTTTCCGGACCCTGCTCGACGCCCTGGCCACGCGCTGTCAAAACACCTGCCGCGTCGCAGGCAACGAGCCCAGCGCCACCTTCGAGCAACTCACCGCCGCCACGCCGCTGCAGCAACGCGCCTTCGAGCTACTCGGCCTGTAGCCAGAACCGCTAACCTCCCCCACTGCCTTTCTGTCGTGGAATCAACACTTTACCGCCTGCGGCCGCCTGGAACTTCGGGCTAGCGCGGGCTAGCCGCCTTGGAAGCGCGGCTGGCACTGATCAGACTCAGCGTGAGTGCACCGTTGTCCGTGGGGAAGGTGACTCTTCGTACTCCCAGACCACTTGCGCTCGTAGAGGCGGGGTCGGTCCCATCTCTCAGCGCCGGTATGGTGTGCGAGCATTGGCTGGCGAGAACTCCTTTGAGGTTGCCCACTACGATGCTGGTGACTTCGGTCAGCGCGTCGGCGATGTTTTCGGCAACCAGTCCCCCCGTCTCTGTGCCAAAAAACTTGGCTGCGATTTCCAGCGCAAGATTTTTTTCGCAATGGATGCTGATAACCCCTTCCCACGCGCCTCTCAAATGACTCGAAGCCGTGATCCCCCGGCTTGTCGGAGTCGGGATCTCGGTGGATAGAGGATGCAGCTCCAGTCCCAGCATGCTCCCCAGCACGTTATCAATCACCTGGGGCGCCGCGGACAGCAATCGCGACGTGGTGGCATAAATTACTGCCTCGTCCGCTCCTCGAGTGGTCTGCGTGAACCGTCCTTTCTCCTCCACTTCGGTGGTCTTCATCGGCTAGTCCTCCCGCTCTAACTATCGACGGCTGGCGTGCATTCCACTACCCCGCTCGAAACCTAGGGGCACGGCATGCCCTACATTAGGCCGGCAGCCCGTGGTAGAAGTTAGGTTCGGCGAAAATCGGCGGCTGTGTTGACTGCACCCGTTTTTTGAGGCGCGGACTTTCATCACGAGCTGCCGGCGCCATCCGGCTCCATGGCCTTTCTTGACACTATGGCGGGCGGTTCGCCATAATTTGGCTCTGGTTGCCTGCCCATCGAGCAGGCCTTGATGATCGCCCATCTACGGGGGAAACTGGTCGAAAAACAGCCGAACCTCGTTGTCGTCGACGTCGACGGAGTGGGGTACGAGCTGACGATCCCCGTTTCCACTTATTTACAACTCGGAAACGCCGGTGAGGAGGTTGCGCTCCACACCCACACTCACGTTCGCGAAGACTCGCTGGCCTTGTTTGGCTTCGCGACACGTCATGAGAAGAGCATCTTCGAGAAGCTCATTACGGTCAGCGGCATCGGCCCTCGGCTGGCTGTGACCGTCCTTTCCGGTCTGCCGGCGGAAGACCTCGCGACGGCCATTCGGAACGGGGATGTGGCCACACTGACGCGCATTCCCGGAGTCGGCCGCAAGACGGGTGAGCGGATGGTGCTCGAGCTGCGCGAAAAGCTCATTCCGGCGGGTGAGGGCGAGGGAGGGGCTGGGCTGCCGTCGGGAATGTCGCCGATCGAGCGCGATGTCATTTCCGCTTTGCTGAACCTAGGATGCTCGCGCCCCGCCGCCGAAAAAGCGGTACGGAACGCGTTGAACGAAAGCGATTCCGGCGGTTTCGAACCGCTGTTCAGGCGGTCGCTCGAGCTGATGGGCCGCTAGGTGCAGGATGTCGAAAGATCGCGTCATCTCTCCCGCGCCGCAGGAGGAAGACCGCCAACTCGACCTCAGCCTTCGGCCGCGGAAGCTGAGCGAATTTGTGGGTCAGTCCAAGGTCAAAGAGATCCTGACGATTGCCATTGAGGCGGCCAAGGGGCGAGGCGAGGCCATGGATCACGTGCTGGTCTACGGGCCGCCCGGGCTGGGGAAAACGACCCTAGCCACGATCATCGCCAACGAGTTGGCTGTTCGGATTGATGTCACCTCGGGACCCGTGCTACAGAAAAAGCTGGACTTGACGGGCGCCCTGACCACACTCGAGCCGAAACAGGTCTTCTTTGTCGACGAAATTCACCGGCTGTTGCCCGACGTGGAAGAGATGCTCTACTCCGCGCTCGAAGACTTCCGGGTGGACTTGATGGTGGGAGCCGGCCCCGGGGCGCGAACCCACTCGATTCCCCTGGCGCCGTTTACCGCCGTCGGGGCGACGACCCGAGCCGGCCTGATCAGCGGCCCGCTGCGCAGCCGCTTCGGGTTGACCCTGCGGCTGAATCCTTATGAAGCCGCCGATCTGAAGGCGATCGTCTTTCGCTCGGCACGACTTCTGGAAGTGGAAATAGACAACGACGGGGCCGAAGAGATCGCCAAGCGCAGCCGGGGCACGCCGCGTATCGCCAACCGGCTGTTGCGCCGAGTGCGCGACTATTCGCAGGTGCGCGTCGACGGCAGGGTTACGCGACCAGTGGCGCGGATCGCCCTGGACCTGCTTGAAGTCGACCCCTATGGGCTCGATGAGGTGGATCAGAAGGTGATGCGGACGATCCTGGGTAAATACAGCGGCGGGCCGGTGGGTCTGAACACGATCGCGGCATCGATCGGCGAGGACGCCAACACGATCGAGGAAGTCTACGAGCCGTACCTGATGCAATTGGGGTTTCTGGATCGCACGCCCCGCGGACGCGTCGGCACGCGCCGGGCTTTCGAGTACTTCCAGATCGAGCTGCCCCACGGCCCGCAATCGAGCTTGAAGTTTTGAAGGGGTGAGCCGGCCGAACCATGAGTCCAGCGCACTACATTGCGATCGAAGGACCCTTGCGGGTCGGCAAATCGAGCTTGGCGCGCGCATTGGCTGAGCGGCTACACGCACGCACCCTGCTCGACTCAGAAAAAAACCCCTTTCTGGAAGGATTCTATCGTGGAGAAAAAGGGGCGGCTTTTCGGACACAAATGTATTTCCTGATGTCGCGCTTCCGCCAACTGCAAGAAGCGGGCATGGAAGACTCGCACAACCCCGTCGTGGCCGACTTCTTGTTCGAGAAGGACAAGCTTTTTGCCTACATCAACCTTGACGACACCGAAGTGTCCGTTTACGACGACTACTATCGCCACTTCAAAGAGCAGTTGGCGGCGCCTGACCTGGTGGTCTACCTTAAGGCCTCCCCGCAGGTTCTTCGAAGCCGGATTGTGCGTAAGAACGTCGCTGCCGAAGCACGTATCTCGGACGAGTATCTTCACGAGGTCGTCCGAGCCTACGAGCACTTTTTTGAGCATTACAAGGGCTCGGACGTGCTGGTGGTCGATACCACGAAAGTTGATTTCGTCCACAAGCAGGCAGACCTGGACGAGCTCCTCGAAGAGTTAAGCCGCCCCGTTCGCGGAACACAGTATTTTTTGCCCTTGGGGTCGTAAGTAGCTGTCCCGAGTGGTTCCTCCAAGATCAAGACAGAGTTGCTATTTTGTGGCAGCAATGGGCGCCGGGCGTTTCGCCCCAATCGCTGTGACACCAGAGACTCACGGTCTCGTTTCTCTACGACTTGCCTTTCGGCAGGGACAAGGTCTTTCTCAGCGGCGGCGGGTTGGCGAGCATGGTCTTGGGCGGCTGGTGGATGGGGAGCATTCTCACGTTTTCCGAAGGCGGGTCGAACTCGGTCGGAAGCATCGGCGCCCGCAACAACACGGGTGTGGGCTCCTACCCCGATGCCACCGGGATCAGCCCGTCACTGGAAGACGCGACGGCGGATTGATTCTGGAACGCGTCCGCGTTCGATACGGTGAACCCGGAGTTGCGCGTCCGGGAAGGCAATGTCGGACGCTCCGTAGTGATGAATCCGGGCTTCGGGCAGTGGGATTTCTCGGTCCTGAAGGACGTCACCCTCCGCGAAGGCCACCGCTTGCAAATCCGCTTCGAAGCCTTTAACTTCTCGAACCGCCCCAACTGGATCGCCGCGACAACCGACGCCGCAAACCCCAATACCTTCGGAAGGGTTCCCGTCGCCAGAAGGATGCGCGAGATTCAGTTCGGTCTCAAGTATCTGTTCTGAAAGGACACGCGACGGCGGATCGAGATTCACCGAACGCAGACGAATCGGCCGACACACACCATTAGGAGAGAACAAGTGCCGAACCGGGCAGGAAAACTCTCGACAATGCTCGCACACTTCGCCTCGCCGCCTGGTGAGAAAAGCGGGCGAGAGCTTGGTTCCATACGTACGCGATCGTTTGTGGGCTGACAATCCCTGGGCCGCTCCGTCGCGGTCGCGGCTCGGAAGACTCTCGGAACAAACCACTTCCGGACCGGATGGACGATCGGTCCGATGCCTTGGGGAAAGGACCTTTCAAATACGCGAACTTTTGAAACCAAGCACCAGCAGCCTTGCCGCTAGGCAGCGTCCGCTCAGGCTCCGCTACCCCTTGCGTACAAACTTCTGCAGGCACTTGCAGTCGGCGGGTACCAGGCCATGCCTGACTCCGGCGGCAAAAACCACTTCGCCGACGTAGAGATCCCCGTGGCTGTCCGCCCACACGTCATGAGGAGCGAAGAAGTCTCCTTCCGCGCAGGGATTGTCGCCTCCGCCCCACCTCTCCAGCAACTCACCTTTGCCGTTGAAGATACTCAGCCGGCCGCCGATCGGGTGCGGCATGGGCGGCTTCATGCCGGGGAACAGCCCGCTTCGCCAGCCCATCTCGGTCACATAGAACTGGTCGTCGGAGCCGACGTAGATGTTGCCCGGGCGCAGAATACCCTTCCATTCGGAAATGTACTCTCCTTGGGGACTGAACAGCTGAATCCGGGAGTTCTCGCGGTCCGCTACGTAGACCGTGCCTTCTTGGTCGATGGCGATGCCGTGAGGCAGATGAAACTGCCCGGGACCGTCGCCCGGCTCGCCCCAGGAGAACAGTAATTGCCCGTCCGCGGAAAACTTGTGCACCCGGGCATTGCCATAGCCATCGGAGATGTACATCTCTCCATCCGGCGACAGCGCCAGATCCGTGGGCTGATTGAACGGTGGCCCGGCGCGCTTGATGTCACGGTAGTCCGTGGTGGTTGCGCCCGTGTCGCATGCCTCGCCGCTTACGCCGAGCTTCATCAGTAGCTTTCCGTCGGCCGTGTATTTGCGAACGGTGTGATCTTGGTCGTCGCAGCAGTAAACGCTGTCGTCGGGACCGATATGCAAACCGTGAGGTCTGACGAATTCCCCTTCACCCCAGGAGCTCACAAACTGCCCGTCGCGCTCGAAGATCGTCACCGGGTGGTCGCTGCGACTGAAGATAAAGACCCGGTCCCGGGAGTCGGTAGCTACGGCTACTACCTCGGTGAAACTCCAGCCCTCGGGAAGCTGTGCCCAACTTGCGTTCGCGTCATAGAGATCGGTCGTCATAACCTCTTCCTTTCGGTGATTCGCTCGGGAAACCGCGGGAATCGGCCGCTGCGACATGCCCGCGTTTCCCCCTGCTGGCACCGCGCCGAAGTCGACCGTTCTTCCTAGGAGCCGAAGCTGGTCACGGCCACGACGCATTGTACAACTTTGACCGTGATCCCGCTTCGGACGGTGGTGGTCCCTGCGTACTTGGTGGACTTCCGCCGTTGGACTTCCGCTGGTTGGAATCGCGAATGACCTGGTGTTCCTCGCCGCGGCCCCGGGCCCTCGGCGGAGTTGGGTTCTGCTGTGAAGACATCCCCTCTTGTTGCCGATCTTCCTCTGCGTGCAGTCTGCGCCACTCTTGTCCGTCGCACGCGGCGAGGAAGCCCTTGGACCGAGTCTCCCAGCCGCGCATGGGGGCTCGGCAAGGAACGGGTCAGCCTCGCCATTGGCCTCGATTCTCCACCGTCTGCGCTGCCCGGCGTGCGGGGGCAAAATCCGATGCGAGAGCGAGAGCTGCGCTTGCCTAAACCCGGCATGCGGAAGGCTGTTCGCGGTCATCGACGGCGTGCCTCTACTGCTCGACGAGAAGTCGAGCGTGTTTCAGCTCCACGATCCGCAACGCGGGAGGAACCCGTTTTCGTCGCGTCCTTCGGGTAGCGCGAAGCTCCGGGCCACCCGCGCCCTGCCCACGATCAGCAAGAACATTCGCGCCAGGCAAAACTACCTGCGGTTTGCTGATCTGCTGGAAAAAGGCTCTGCCAAAACTCATGTGCTCGTCATCGGCGGAGCAACCGTCGGAGCCGGTTTGGAATCCATCCTTTCCCTGCCGTCGATCAACTTCGTCGAATCCGACGTCTGTTTGAGTGACCGCACAGCATTGGTTTGCGACGCTCACGATATCCCCTTTGAGGAGGCAACGTTTGACGGGGTGATCGTGCAGGCCGTGCTGGAACATGTCGCCGATCCCCACCGCTGCGTCGAGCAGATCCATCGGGTGCTGAAGACGGGCGGGGCCGTTTACGCCGACACGCCCTTCATGCAGCAGGTTCACGCCGGAGGCCACGACTTCACGAGATTTACCCATGTGGGACAGAGGCGCTTGTTCCGAAAATTCGAGGAGGTTTCGAGCGGCGCAAGCTGCGGGCCCGCCATGGCCCTGGCCTGGGCCTATCAGTATTTTCTGCTGAGTTTTGTTCGCTCAAAGACTGCGCGACGGGCGGCCATCGCTTTTGCCCGTGTGACCGGTTTCTGGTTGAAATATCTTGACCACTACCTGATCCGGCGGCCGGGGGCCATCGACGCAGCTTCCGCGATCTACTTCTTGGGGAGAAAAAGCAAACGCAGCCTTTCGGATGCCGAAATCGTCAGCTACTACCGGGGTCTGCAGGCCAACTAGCCCGCTTTTATAGGTTCGGTCACGTATGTTTAGAAGCCAGGTAGACGATCGGCAACTTTGGGCACGGCGTGCCGTGCCCCTACCTTTCCGGGCGCCCAACAGATCTGTGGGGGCACAGTATGCCGTGCCCGCTCCGTGTGAAGCAAAGCTATGAGAGTTTCCGTCGTCTTGGAACATCGCTTTATCCGCACGCCCGACCGCAACGTGTGGACCGACGGTCCGTTCCCGTACTCGTTCTTCACCCGCTATCTGACAACTTTTGACGGCGTGAGCGTGGTGGCTCGGGTTCGAGAGGCAGACACTCCAAACTCGAACTGGCGGCGGGCCGGGGGGGAAGGAGTCTCCTTCTCCTCGGTGCCCTACTACGTGGGGCCTGGTCAGTATCTCGTGCGGGCGCCCCAGGTGCGTTCCCGGGCCCGACAAGCCGTCGGCCGTCAGGAAGCTGTGATTCTGCGGGTGCCTTCTCAGGTGGCCACCTGCGCGGAGTCGGTGCTGCGCTCGACCAACCAGCCCTACGGCGTGGAAGTGGTCGGTGATCCCTATGATGCGTTTTCTCCCGGCACCGGCCTTCACCCTCTCCGGGGTTTGTTCCGCCGGCGCCATTGCCGTCGACTCAAAGACCAGTGCGCGAGGGCGTCCGCGGCCGCCTACGTCACGGGCGGGACACTGAAGAAACGCTACCCACCCGCGCCCGAAACGTTCACGGCAACCTATTCGAGCGTCGAGCTGCCCGAGGAATTCCTCGCCGCTCAACCTCGCCGATTCGACCCGGGGAAGCGCTCATTCCAGCTTATCAGCGTTGGTTCGCTGGATCACCTATATAAAGCTCCCGATGTGCTCATCGATGCGGTCGGCCAATGTGTACGGCGAGGATGGGATCTCGAACTCGCCCTCGTTGGGGGAGGCCGCCGGCGGGCAACGCTCGAACGCCACGCCGGCCATCTCGGCCTCGCCAAGCGAGTTTGCTTCCTCGGGCAGTTGCCCTCGGGCGAGGCCGTCGGCTGCGAGCTCGATCGCGCCGACCTGTTTGTCCTTCCCTCCCGCCAAGAGGGACTCCCACGGGCGATGATCGAGGCCATGGCGCGCGGGCTGCCCTGCATCGGGTCGAGGGTTGGAGGGATTCCGGAACTGCTGGATCGAACGGACTTGGTAGGCGCTGATGACGTCGGAGGACTGGCCGGCAAAATCAGCGAGGTCTTATCCGACCCGCGGCGCCTGCGGTCTATGTCCGTGCGCAATTGGAGAAGAGCAGGCGACTATCTGGAAGACGCTCTTCGTCCCAAACGCGACCGCTTTTACCGCTATTTGAGAACTCGAACGGAACAGTGGCTGCAAGCGACCGCTGGGTAAACTGCGCCCCCTAGCCCGCATTTCTCACCACCTGACGGTCGAAGCACGCAATAAGCCCGCCATTACTGCGTTGCGCTTGCTCGCCGTGCTCAACGTGCTGTTCAAGTACGCTTCCGCGCGCCGAGCGGCGCGCGCCTTGTACTGACGGGCTTTTTACGCACTTCGCCTCGCCACGTGGTGAGAAAAGCGGGCTAGCAGCCCGTGGCAGAAGTCGTGCAGGAGCGAAAAATGGGGGCTGCCACCAATTCGCCCCCGTCATGACCCAAGAAACAGAGCGCTTGGCCGCAAGAGAATTGGCTGGCTGTACCCGATTTTTCGCGACCTTCACTTCTACCACGGGCTGCTGTCGGGAGCCGGTGGACCTACCGGCAGCCGAGTTTATCAAAACCCGCTAAAGCGCTGCCCCGTGCCGGTCGATCGACTTCAAGAACACACACTTCCCCAAATGGTCCACTAGCCACCCGGCCGCGTGACCCGGTGGACAGCGAGTTTGTGTCGACTGCTCCCAAAACAGTGTTTTCAAACCGCCCGGTCGAAAACATCCTGGTCATCGGTGGAGCCGGCTACATCGGCAGCGTCCTGGTGAGACAGTTGCTCGCCCGCGGCTACCGAGTTCGGGTTCTCGATCGGTTAATGTTCGGCCGGGAACCGATCCTCGATTTGTCCTTGCTGCCGGGTTTCGAATTGCTCCCAGGGGACTTCCGGAACATCCATATCCTCCAGAAAGCAACGCAGCAGATGGATGCGATCATCCACTTGGGTGCGATTGTCGGAGACCCCGCCTGCGCCCTCGACGAGCGAGCGGCCTTGGAAACCAACTATGAGGGCACTGCGCGGATCACACAGATTGCTAAGGATCTGGGGATATCGAGGGTGGTTTTCGCTTCCACCTGTAGCGTCTACGGAACGAGTAACCACACCGTTGAAGAGACGGCGATCCCGCGACCGGTTTCACTGTACGCAGCGACCAAGGCCGATTCCGAGAAGATCTTGCTGGCTTCCGCCAGCGACAGCCTCCATCCGACGGTCCTACGAATTGGAACCGCGTTCGGCTGGTCCCATCGCCCCCGCTTCGACCTAGCTGTGAATCTACTGACAGCCAAGGCGCAGATCGAAGGCAAGATCGTTGTCTATAACTCCAACCAGTGGCGGCCGTTCGTTCACGTGCGCGATATCGGCTCCGCGTTCTGCCGGGTGTTGGAAGCCCCCTTGTGGAAAGTGAGCGGCCAGATCTTTAACCTAGGATCCAACGAAACCAACCACCAACTCATCGATGTAGCCCGAACGATCGGTCGTCTCTTCCCCGAGGTCTCCATCGTCTACGAATCCAACTCGGACCGAAGAGACTATCGCGTCAGCTTCGACAAGATCCGTGGTGTTTTGGGATTTGAGTGCCGGACGTCGCTCAGAGAAGGCATTCAGGAAGTCTCTGTTGCGCTCCGCCGCGGAGCTGTTGGAGACTACACTGAACCGATCTACCACAACTACCGAGGGGGCGCGCCGAAACCTGACGCCGAACCGGCCGCGTGGGCAGCTCAACCTGATTCCAGACCGGCCCCAAGCGCGCCACCAGCCGAGGCCGGCCAAGCCGCCAGAGCAAGAACGCTCTAGGCCGCATTTCTACGCCGCCACCGCGAAACGACTGCCCTGGTTGGTAAGCGACGCACGGTGCGGGCGGCGATTCTGCTGGAGTCGTGGGCGGGGCACAGCGATCAAGCCATCGCAGGCGCCCACCACGTCCATCGCAATACGGTGCTGCCGTGCATCAACAAGCGCCTGCGCTGCGGTGTGGACGCCGCGCTGGGCGAGCTGCCTCGAGCGGGCAAGCCGCGCCAACTCAGCGATGATGCGATCGCCTGGGTCTTACACGGCGCTTGTCAAAAGCCCAAGGATCTGGGCTACTCCCACGAGTTGTGGACCTAGCGGCTGCCGCGGGCTCACCTCCAGCCGCACTGCGTCTCGGCCGGCCACCCGGAGCTGCGCAAGCTGAGCCGCTCCAAGCCGCATAAGATTCTGACGCAGGGGGAGATGCGACCTCACAAGATCCGCGATTACGTGGAGCGGCGTGACCCGGACTTTGAGCGCAAGATGGCCGCGGTGCTGCTGCACGTGGACCAAGGAAGGGGAGATCAGCCATGGGAAGCGGTTGCGCGGGACGCTACGGCAGCCGCCGGTGGTGACCCTTTCCGACGATGAAAAACCCGGCCTCCAAGCCTTGGCTGCGACCAGCCCGGACCGGCCGCCCGTTCCGGGCCGACATGCCAGTCACCCGCGCGACGATGAATCCAAGCGACTGGGGAGGGTCTCGCTGCTGGCCGGATGGGATCTGCACACAGGTCGGGTCACGGAGATTGTCCGCGATACCCACCACAGCGGGGACTTCATCGCGTTCCCGGAAAAGCCGGATGCCGCGTACCCGGAAAAAGTGCGCATCCGCCTCATTGTGGACCACCACTCCTCGCACATCTCCCAACAGACCCAAGGTTATCTGGAGAGCCGGCCGCGGCGTTTTCATTTCGTATCCCCCCCCATGGCTGGCGGCTGAATTGGGTGGAGACGCTCTTCAGCAAGATGACACGAAGCCTGCCGCGCGGGATTCGAGTCGCCCGCGAACAGGAGTTGATCGACCGCATCCATCAGTACTTCCAGGAGGTCAATGCCGATCCGGTTGTCTTTCGCTGGAAGTACAAGCTGGACGAGGTTGTTATTGATTAGTTGTTTAGAGAACGATCGGCTAGAGGCTCAGAAGAAGCTTCGCGAGCTACAGTAGCGCCAAGTGCAACGGCAGGGCGGGCGTTCGGGAGGGCAGGCGGGGGTCCCCGTCCGTCCTCGCCCCCGTGATGCGCCTTACGAGACTTCCAACCCCACCATGGCGGGCAAGACCTTGCCGATCTCGTCGTGGAGAACTAAATCGGACATGGGGTCCAGAGGCGTTTCTGTGCGGTTGATGATGATCAGCTTGGCGCCGACGTGCTTGGCTAGCAGCGGCAGGCTCGCCGCAGGCTGGACGACGAGGGATGAACCCACGGCCAGAAACACGTCGCATGATTCCGAAGCGCGCTTCGCTGCGGCAAGCACGTCCTCGGGCATCGCCTGGCCGAAAGATATCGTGGCCGGTTTCAAATACCCTCGGCACGCCCGGCACTGCGGGGCGCGCTCCCCGTCTAGAACCCTTTGGACCGCCTCATTCATGTCGACCCGGACGCCGCAGCTTAGGCATGCTGCCTCCGTGGTCGTTCCGTGCAGTTCGAGGACCATCTCGTCGCGGAGCCCCGCCCGCTGGTGAAGTCGGTCGATGTTCTGCGTGATCAGAGCTTTCAGCTTGCCCTGCCGCGCCAGCTCGACAAAGGCGAGGTGGCCGGCATTGGGCTCGGCGTCGCGCATGTCGGGCCAGCTTTCGACTTTCTGGCGCCAGTACTCGACGCGGTCTTCCTCGTTGCGCAGGAATTCATCGAAGTAGACGGTCCGGTTGCGAGCCCATACGCCGTTGGGGCTGCGAAAATCGGGAATCCCCGACTCGGTGGAGACCCCGGCGCCGCTAAACCCAACGACACGTTGGGCGTCCGTGATCCATTGGCGGGCCGCTTGAACGCTCATTGTTGGCCATCGTAGCACGCCGGCGGGAGGGTGAGCCGCTTGGCATCCCCCGCAGATTGCCGAGGCGCTGTATCGCCGCATGCCATAGCCGTCTCGGGGTGGTTGATCTTCGCTTCCGACCGATGTGAAGCAGGCGTCGGCAAAGGATGGTAAAAAGAGGTTGCTGTATGCGAGGAGTGCCGCAAACAAGCACAACGAAGCCCTGGCGGGCTTATCGCCTGCTTCGAGCGTCGGCTGGTGAGAAAAGCGGGCTAGCGGGGGCTAGAGCGTCGCGGCGTCGTTCGTGTAGCTCTTCACTTTGGAAAAGATCTGTAAGACGTGCTTCGTCACCGCTGTGGGAAAGGTTGCGGCCACCGTGACAGACATGAATGCTACTAATAGGGCGTATTCGATAAAGTCTTGACCGCGGGTGTCTCGCCAAATCTTGGCGCGTAGGAAGCGTTTCCAAAGGGTCTTCACGGGCCCCCCTAACTGCGTACTCGACTAGACACAATGATGATAAGATCCTTTTGGCCTATGGTCAATGGAGTAAAAGTACTGCCGACCAAACGATCTTCCTATCACCGAGTACAGTTTTTGACCTAAGCAGGCCGTTGATCTGGGAGTATCCCGATTCCCCTAATGCAAATCTCTTCTTCAAGGAACGTTTGCCGGTTAAGGAGGACGGATGTTCGCTTTCCGAGGTGTGGATTTCATCGACTTTGACTCTCTGCTCGACGAGCAGCAGTTGATGGTTCGCCGGACCGCGCGCCACTTCGTGGAGGAGAAGGTCATTCCCCTAATAGGCGACCACTTCCGCGACGCCCTGTTCCCCACGCAGCTCGTCGGGGAAATGGCGCGGCTAGGCTTTCTAGGGGCGAATCTCGAAGGCTATGGGTGCGCCGGAATGAGCGATCTTGACTATGGACTCATCATGCAAGAGCTCGAACGGGGCGACAGCAGTCTTTGCAGTTTCGTCTCGGTCCAAGGGAGCCTGGTGATGTGGCCGATCCTCAACTACGGCAGCGAGCATCAGAAGAACCATTGGCTGCCTCGCCTGCAGCGGGGTGAGGCCGTCGGCTGCTTCGCTCTGACCGAGCCCGACTTTGGGTCTAACCCGGCGGGGATGCGCGCCCGGGCGGTGCGCCAAGGCGGGCACTACGTCCTCAACGGGGAAAAGACCTGGATCACAAACGGCAGTATGGCCGACGTCGCCCTGGTGTGGGCCAAGGAGGGCAACGAGGTCCGCGGCTTTCTTGTCGAAAAGGGCGCGCCGGGGTTCTCCGCGACCGACATCCACGGCAAGTGGTCGATGCGAGCCTCGATCACATCGGCGCTTTCTTTCACCGACTGCCGCATTCCGCTGGAAAACGCGCTGCCGAAAGCGATTGGCCTCAAGACGGCGCTGGCCTGCTTGACACAGGCTCGCTACGGCATTGGCTGGGGCTGTATCGGCGCAGCCATGGCTTGCTATGAAACGGCGCGCCAATACACCCTTGTGAGAAAGCAGTTCAACGATCAGCCTCTCGCCTCGCACCAGCTCGTGCAGAAAGAACTGGCTTGGATGATCACTGAAATCAGCAAGGCCCAGTTGTTGGCCTATCACGCGGCGCGACTAAAGAGCCAGGGGCGCCTGCACTTTTCGCACGTTTCCATGCTGAAACGCAATAATGCCTGGATGGCGCTCGAAACCGCTCGCCGCAGCCGCGACCTGCTCGGCGCGAACGGTATCACCGACGAATATCCGGTCTTTCGCCATATGTCTAATCTCGAGACGGTCAAAACTTACGAAGGTACGGACAATATCCACACCCTGACGATCGGAGAGCGGGTGACCGGCATTGCCGCATACTCGTAGAGTTGCGCGCAAGCAGAGGTAGCCCCACCCAGGTGCGCTATACAGGGAATCGAACCCGACAAGAGTCAACACGGAATCACGATGCGCCGAACGACAAACGGAACGCCGGCCCTTCGCGTGTTTGAAACTGCCGCCGCTTTACGCGTGGCGGCGCTGCTGGTCGCAGCCACTGTTCTCAGTGCGGTGCTGCTCGGACCGCTTGTGGCCCACTTCAAGCGCCCGGAGGCGATTTCGATCTACGCCGCCTTCAGCTCGGTGTGTCACCAGCAACCCGAACGTTGTTGGTGGCTGCTCGATCACCCGCTCGCCGTCTGCGTCCGCTGCCTGGGCTTCTATGTGGGCGCGATCGCGGCGTTGCTGGCGGGATGGCGGTTTTGGGGTCCTGCTTTCTTGCTTGCCGCTCTGTCGGTTCCGGCGACGTGGCTGGGCGAACGGAGCGGTTTGATGCCGTTCACGCCGTGGCTCTGGTTCGTGACCGGATTGTCCCTTGGGTCAACCTGCGTGGCCGCGCTCAGCGACACCTCCTCCGCTAATAACATACTTGCCTAATCACCGCGCCTTACGCAAGGACGGCGAGGAAATGCCCGACGACCCCTTTGTTACCCAACCCCCGCTTACCGAAGAACTCAAAGTCACCGTCTAGGGCATGTCGCCCAAGTTAGCTTCCCTCAAACCCAGGCAAATTCTCCGTGCCCCGCAAAAGGGCGGCTTTTACATCCACCAACAAATCGGCTCTCACGTCCACCTCAAACACCCCGCCAAACCCGGACGCGTGACTGTCCCCTACCACCAACGCTTCGATCTGCCCAAACCCGTTGTCCGAAGTATCATCCCCAGGCGCGTCTGACCAACAAAGAATTTTTGACCTGCTGAAAAAATAACCCCTCACGCATTAGCGGCTTTGACCCCTTGCTGCCCTATTGATACCCGCAGAATATAGTGTTGTTTTCGGACACAGCAAATGCCTTGCCAGAGCGGGCGCAGCACGCTGCGCCCCTACACTGTATTTCGCGAACATCAATAGAATGCCGCCGGCGGTTTCTCTGGCGGGTTTTCTTGCGAGACGGGAGGTGTCGCCTTTCGCCTAAAGATTGCGACAACTGCGCTATATTAGGGGAGCCAACAGCTCTCCGGTTACTGAGTCTCGCACATTATGGTGACATGGCCCGTGTTCAAACTGTAGGAGCACAGTATGCTGGGCCCGTGTTCCAAAGTCACTGTATTTTGCGAGCCTCAATAACACGACCTCCTGTTCCGTTGCTACCCGGAGGCCGAGAATGGCAATGCATCTAACCATCAGAAGGAAACTCGGAATTGTTGTTTTCAGCCTGCTACTGCTCATGGTGCTAGTGGCAGTCGGCTCTTATCTGCAGCTGCGCCTTGTCGAAGGCAAGCTGGCAAAGATCGTCGATGAAGAAGAGCCCCAGAGCGCCGCCGCGTATGAGCTGGAAATCAATCTGATCGGGACCGGCTTTGCGGTCCTGGGCTATCTGCATGATCACGACCCGCAACACCTCGATCGAATCCGGGAGGACGAAGCCGAATTCAGAAGCTATTTAGCCCGCATTTCCAATTTGATTCAGGCCTCCCGACCTTCCAGCGGCCTTCAGCGTCTTTATTCATAGGGGCTAGAGCCCGATGAGGACGCCATGGAGGCCAACACCCAATGGGTGAAAAACAAACCAAGCCATTCCAGCTAACTTTCAATGGACTTCTCAAAGTCGATTTCCAGGGATCGCACGTCACTTCCGACGGTGGCCTGATTTTGGTTCGCGAACTGGACGAACGGCTCGGTCTCGGAGAACTGATTGACGAGCATCTCAGCGACTCCCGGCACGGCACAAACAAGCAGTTCACGCTCGCTGATCTGTTGCGGCAGTCGATCTACAGCCGCTTGGCAGGCTACGAGGACGTCAACGACGCCGTCCGCGTGGCGGCTGACCCGACGTTTCGCTTGATCGGCTCGCAGAAGATCTGGGATCGCGGTGCGGCCTTGACCTCGACGCTGCACGGCTTCGAGACGGAGATGCTGGCGAGCGAAGAGAACCTGCTGGGGCTGATGGCGCTGAACCGAGAGCTGGTCGGGCAAGCGGAGGCGTTCGACGACTCCGCGCGGGTCGTTCTGGACATGGACTCCACCGAGAGTCCGGTCCATGGCCAACAGGAAGGCAGCGCCTACAACGGACACTTCGAGTCGGTCTGCTACCACCCGTTGCTTTTGTTCAACGGTCATGGTGATTGCCTCGCTGCCAAGCTGCGTCCCGGCAACGTGCACAGCGCCGAGGACTGGGATGAGCTATTGTTGCCGGAGATCGAGCGCCAACTGGCCGAAGGCAAACAGGTCACCTTTCGCGCCGATGCCGCCTTCGCCAAGCCCGAGATCTACGAAGCACTGGAGGAGCGCGGCGCGGACTACGCCATCCGCATTCCGGCCAACAGGAGCTTGGAGTTAGAGATCGAAGACATCCTGTTTCGTCCGCCGGGGAGGCCCGGCCGCAAGCCGCTAGTGCGCTACAAGAGCTTTCGCTATCAGGCGGAGAGCTGGAAGAAGCCGAGACGAGTTGTCGCCAAGGTCGAGCACCACCAGGGCGAGCTGTTCGCGCGCGTCGGTTTTATCGTGACGAACATGAGCTTGCCAAGCCGGTCGGTGGTGCGTTTCTACAACCAGCGCGGCACGGCGGAGCAGTGGATCAAAGAAGGTAAGCAAGCGACGCACTGGACGCGGCTGTCGTGCCATCGCTTCCGGGCGAACGAGGTGCGCTTGCAGTGAAGCGTGCTGGCCTACAACCTGGGCAATCTCTGGCGGCGGCTCGGGCTGCCGCAGCGAATCAAGAACTGGTCGCTGACGAGCTTGCAGCACCGGCTGATGAAGACGGGCGGACGGCTAATTAAACACGCGCGGTATGACTGGCTCTTGTTCGCGGAGGGACATCTGAACCGGCGGCTGTTTGGCGACATGCTGCGGAAGATCTGGGCGCTGCCTGTGCCGGGCGGGTAGCACCGCACTTGGCGAATGCGAAATCTGTGTACTGAGGACGGAAGCTCGGAGGGGTGTCTGCGAAATTGACTTCGCAGCGACGGATCAGCCCCCATGAGGGGCAAGAAGGGGGCTCGATCGGTTCCGCCTCAGCCGCCGCCTCTTTCGGGTGGAGAAATGGTTCCGCTTCGCCGGGTGAGGGTGTAGACTCGTGCCGTCAGAGGAGCCAAATCGGAAATCCTGGTCTAGACCATGGCGAGACGTCCGGCAACGAGCACGTGACGGTCACGGATAAGCTCGACATACTCGTGGACCGCCAGAGGAGAATCTTGGGTGCGCTGGGCATATTAACTCGAGAAGAGGCCGCAGAATAGTCGAACGGGCCGACGCAGGCTAAGAGGCTGAGCCCCCGAGGTAATCTGCCCGGACGCGGCCGACCGCGGACACGGGACAGAGATGCGGGACCCCGCCATCCGCGGGTCCCGCATCCTTTTTTTTACGGCCCGGTGCGGCGCCAACCGCTCGGTGACGAAGTACAGTATTTCGCAAATATAGTTACGTATCAATCAGCTTGTCGAGGTGTTGCGGCTGATCAGCTCGGGCGCAGTTCATTGCGCTGCCACCGTTTGAACGCGAGATGCTCAAGCCCATCAGCAGGGGTGCGATTCATCGCCTGCGCAGTCGGCCACCTTTCGTAACCGTATTGGCGAAATGATGCACGATCGGCGAGGCCTCGCGGCCGCGAGGCATTTGCTTCTTCCTCAGCCCGCGCCTTGCAAAACTAGGAGACAAATGTCCTTTTAGAAGACTACGGCCGGCTGGCGGAGACGGAAGCCGCATTCTCGTTCTATTCCACAGTCGGGCAGGGATACGATCGATTCGTATCTCTGGCCTGGGAGATGGTCGAACTTGAGGACGAGCAAACGAGTAAGAAGAAGGAGGTGTCCGGGAAGTTCTGGGAATAGACGTGATCCTGGATGAGAAGATCCAGGCTGCCGTGCAAGCGGGCGATCCACAGGTGATTGAAAAGATGCGGGCCGCCATGGAGATGGAAATCAATATCAACGGCATTGCCAAAGGCCTGGCCAAATTCCTGATGACCCATCAGTCCCAGTACCTGGAGCGCGTTCGTGACGATGAAGGGGACTTCGATCGGGCTTTCCGGCGATACAAAAACCTGTCTTTGCGGTCCGGGGAAAAGCAATCAGCGGCGGAGTTGAGCGCTGGAGCCTTGAACCTACCGGCAACCCCGACCGCGAGTGTGAGTACCCGTGTCGGGGCACTGTTTCGTGTGAGAACACCGACTGTCAGGATGCCGATGAGATCCGTCAACGGGAGCGGTAGCACAGTCCCTCGGAGCTGGCAAGCTCGGAGCCACCGGCCCTGTCGCCTTCCCCCCTTAATCGCGACAGCCGCCGCTCTCACGATCCCGTAACCCTTTGATTTCTGATCCTGTGGGCAAGAAGGATTGCGACCAAATGACGCACTCCTTTAGAGATCGAGGCATCTCCACCCTGACTTGTTATGCTCATGGACGGCATGCAGCACAGCTGTGCCAAGCCCATAGAGGAAGTCATCACGATGATGGACACCGAGAGGACCAAGGATCAACTGATTCGCAAGCTCCGAGAGGAGCTCCAGCGGTATGAGGAGCTCACCGGCCACATCGAAGAAGCGATTTGGACGACCAGCACAGACGGCCAGGAAGTGCTCTTCGCTAGTGCGGCCTTCGAGAAGATCTGGGGGTACACCCCTCAGGAGATCTGCGAGCGACCATCGCTGTGGTTGGAGGCGGTCCACGAGGACGATCGAGATCGGGTGGGGGCCGCCTTCTTCGGCGCCTGCGCTCAATGGAAGGAGGGCATTCCGGCTGATTATGAAGTGGCGTTCCGGATTATTCGCTCCGACGGGACAATGCGATGGATTCCCGCGTCCCCGTGCGCGACGAGCAAGGAGCCTTCGTCCGGATCGTCGGTATAGCGGTCGACATCACCAAGGCCCAGCGGGACGCGAAGCAGCTGCGGGCGAGCGAAGACGAACTGACAAAGGCGCACGCCGAGCTGGAGTTGCGAGTAGCCGAGCGCACGACGCAGCTGGAGCAAGAGGTGGCCGAGCGCAGGCAGGTAGAGGCGGCACTCCGGGAAAGCGAAGGCCGCTTTCGAGAGCTGTGCAACTCCCTGCCGCAGCTGGTTTGGACCTGTCAGCCGGACGGGCCGTGCAACTTTCTCAGCAAGCAATGGATAGACTACACGGGCGTCCCAGCGGAAGAGCAGCTGGGCTACGGCTGGCTGGAACAGCTCCACCCCGACGACCGCGAGTCAACTGTGGCCGCATGGCAAGCGGCGGTCGACTCCGGCTCTGATTTCTTCGTCGAATTCAGAATCCGTAGACATGACGGCGAATACCGGCCGTTCGACACACGCGCGGTTCGGCTCCGCGATGCGCATGGGCACACCGTGAGATGGGTCGGCTCCAACACGGACATCACCGAGCGCAAGCAGGCGGAAGAACGCCAGAGGAATTTCGAAGCCAAACTCCAGCAGGCACAGAAGCTGGAAAGCCTGGGCGTGCTGGCCGGCGGCATCGCCCACGATTTCAATAACCTGCTGATGGGAGTGCTCGGCAACGCCGAGATCGCTCTGCTGGAATTGCCGCCGGAGTCACCCGCCCGAGGGGAGCTCATGAACATCACCACGGCGGCCCTGCGGGCGGCGGAACTCACCAAACAGATGCTGGCCTACTCGGGCAAGGGCAAGTTTGTCGTTGAGGCCCTGAACCTCTCCAAGGTGGTGGAGGAGATGGTGCATTTGCTCCAGGTCTCCATTTCAAAAAACGTTGTCCTGAAATACCACTTTTCGGACGACCTGCCGGCGATCGAGGCGGACGGCGCCCAAATCCGGCAAGTCGTCATGAACCTCATCATCAACGCTTCCGAGGCGATCGGAGAGAAAAGCGGCTTTGTTACGGTGAGCACCGGCGTGATTGAAGCCGACCGCTCCTATCTCAGCGAGACCTACTTGGATGAGAACCTGCCGGAAGGCTATTACGTCAGCCTCGAAGTAGCCGACACGGGCTGTGGCATGGACGAGCAGACCCGGAAGAAAATATTCGATCCTTTCTTCAGCACGAAGTTCGCGGGGCGGGGCCTGGGCTTGGCCGCCGTGCTGGGGATTGTCCGCGGACACGGCGGGACCTTGATGATTTACAGCCAACCGCGACGCGGCACCACCTTCAAGGTATTGTTTCCAGCCTCACGGCTACCGGTCGAGGGGTCCGTCCCCTCATCTGCTACGGAGCAGGAGTGGCGCGGCAGCGGCGTCATTCTCGTCGTTGATGATGATGAGCCTGTTCGCATCGCAGCCAAGTTGATGCTCGAAAAACTAGGCTTTACGGTTCTAACCGCCGAGGATGGGCGAGCAGCACTGGAAGTCTTTCGCAGCCGTGTTGACGAAATAGTTGTCGTGCTGCTGGACCTCACGATGCCGCGCCTGGATGGAGAAGGGACGTTTCGGGAGTTGCGCCGCATACGCCCCGATGTCAGGGTAATCCTTTCCAGCGGCTACAACGAACAGGAGACCACGAGCCGCTTCGCCGGCAAGGGGCTCGCCGGATTCCTTCAGAAGCCCTACGGAATTCGCCCGCTTATGGAGAAAATTCGCCAGGTCCTAGAGGCTCCGCCCTCTTGACACCCTCTGGGATTGCTCTACCATTGGGGTAGCATAAAGGGCGTTATGTTATTTTAATCCAGTCACTTAGGAGATTGTTGGTCGGTGGCTACCTCTCCCGCAGCCTCAGTCTGCTCCAAACGTCTCGCTTCAAGAGCTTCGCCTGTGCTCCGACTCGGCGAGAAGTCGAGCCACTGACGTATTCCCGCTATAAAACATTGGTCTGGGCCAAGCAGATGGCAGGGGGAGTAATGACGAGGCCTGGGGCGTGGGGGTGGGCGGCAGCGGCAATGTCTAATCGCCCGTGGTTGCGCGGAGCCTTGACCGCACCCTTCCGGGTGCGGCTCCGCCTGTCGTTGAAGCCGGCGCCGACTTTCATGCGGTCAGACCGTTGTATTCCGGCGCCCCGCGGATCTGGCGGGCGACGAACCCATAGCGCGAACGGGAAGAGTGATCCCGGCCGCCGAGACGGCGCGCTACGGCTCTCTAAGCCTGTCCACAAATTCAGTCTTGAGAGGGAACGACAATATCTCCTTTGGTGCTCTCCACTATGGCGAACAATTCTTCCTGCTCTGCTTCGGGCACCTTAAACGCATCCAGGGTAGCCTTGAAATCGGTCCTCATCGCCTGCCACTGCTGCTCGGTGATGTTTAAGTGCGCATGCGAGTCCTTCATCGAGCGGCCTGTGTACTTGCACGGCCCGCCGGTTGCCCCACATACAAGCTCGGTTACGCGGTATTTGAGACCCGCCTTCGGCACGCTGTCCCTTGCTTTAGCGATGGCCGGATTGGCGTTGAGGGTGTCATTAATCAAGAGACGCTCGATGAAATCATCCACTACGGCGGCGATGCTATAGACGCCGCCTAACCGCTCATAGAGCGCCGGCTCCGTGGTTTGCTCGGTGACCGCCGGCTCTTTAGCTGGAGGCGAAGGTGGTGCTGGTGTTTCCCCCTCTTCCCCGCAACCACTCAAACTTACCGCTGCCGACAAGAGCGCGATCAACACGACTCCCAACAGTGTCCTGCTAACCTTTTCTTCCGTCATGAACAATCTTCCTCCGTCGGTTTCCCCAAGATTACCAAAATGTGCTCGGCACAGTCAGCTGCATGGGGCACAGGCTTGGCCGTACACCATGGCCGCTCACTGGCGTTCGCGGCTCTGAATCGGGCATCGCAAGGGTGTGCGAGAGCAAAGGACTGAGCCTGGAACGCCAGTGACAGGCCGATCCCGGTAGGGGCCATGGCGCGATGACCGCTCGGCTGTCCTGGTTCAGCCGGAACGGGAGAGCCGACGTTTCGCGGTAGTGTATTCATGCGTCCCCTCCGCTATCTTAGCGGCGAAACGCGACCTCCTGTTTCAGCTGGGGCAGGACAACATCAATAATCCTATTGCTATTCTATGGGCGGGCGCGGTAGCCCCTTGTACCCAGAAGCCGGTTCCGCACCGCGGCAAGCTTCACAGGGACACCCAAGGGCCAATCAAGAGTCATTCATCGAGGCCCGTTGCGGGCCAGGAACCACGCTCAAGATGAGGACCGGATAGCCGAACGCGCGAAATTGGTGACAGTCGCCACACTGTAACGTGGGTCGCATCCCTGTTCAATCCGGCAGCGTCGGTGGCTTGGCTCGCTACAGATCCTGGCCCGTGATCGTGTAGTAGGCCTCCAGGTACTTCTCCGACGTGTTGGCGACGACTTCCGGCGGCAGCTCGGGCGCGGGCGGCGTCTTGTCCCAGTCGACCGATTCCAGGTAGTCGCGGACGTATTGCTTGTCGTAGGAAACCTGTGGCCGGCCGGGTTGGTAAAGTTCGAGCGGCCAATAGCGTGAAGAATCGGGCGTCAGCACTTCGTCTCCGAGCACGATTTCGCCGTCCAGCATGCCGAACTCGAACTTCGTGTCGGCCAGCACGAGACCTTCCTGCAGGACTCGCTGCGAAGCCCGCGAATAGATGTCCAGCGTCAGGTCGCGCAGCTTCCCGCACAACTCAGCTCCGATCAGCTCGGAAGCTTCCTCGAAGCTGATGTTGATGTCGTGGCCGCTTTCGGCCTTCGTGGCCGGGGTGAAGACAGGCTCCGGCAACAAACCGCTCTGCCGAATTCCCGGAGGCAATTTGACACCGCATACCGATCCCGTGGCCTGATAATCCTTCCACCCCGATCCCGATAAGTAACCGCGGGCGACGCATTCAATCGGCACCATGTCAAGGGCCTTGACCAGCATCGATCGATGCCCGAGTTGATCGCGGTAGCTGGGCAGCGGCTCCGGGTAGCTATCGACATCCGCCGTCACGAAGTGAGTGGGGATGACGTCTTTGAGAAAATCGAACCAGAAGATCGAGAGCTTGGTCAGCACCTCTCCTTTGCGGGGAATGCCGTTCGGCAGGACCACGTCGAAGGCGGAAATTCGATCGGTAGCAACAATCAGAAGCTGCTCGCCGACTCGGTAGATATCGCGAACCTTGCCCCGGGCCATCCGTTCGCAGCCGGGGAGGTCGGTGGTAAGCAATACAGAGGGGTCGTCTGTCATCTTAGGGAGGCCTTTCTGGGAATGCTGCGCGGTTACTTCAAGCTGCTGATGATATCGAGCCTTCGTCGCTAAGATCAACTGGGGAGTATTTCTGTTGCGGTTTGAGCTCAGCGCCGGCGGGCTTGCCGGCCTCTTTGGAAACTGTCTGTGGTCGAGACCCACCGACATTCGAGCGCCCAACGGAGTTGCGGTACGATGATATGTCCTTTCCGTTGAGGAGATCTGCTGATGTCGAATCCGCTCAAACATCGAAGCCACATCATCACGGAGGGGCGCGACCGAGCCGCGGCGCGCTCGATGTTCAAGGCCATCGGTTTCACCGACGACGATTTGGGCAAGCCCATCATAGGCATTGCCAATACCTGGATCGAGACCATGCCCTGCAACTTCAACCTCCGAGATCTGGCGGTCAAGGTCAAAGAAGGGGTTCGCGCCGCCGGCGGCACTCCCATGGAGTTCAATACCATCGCCATCAGCGACGGGATCACGATGGGCACCGAGGGCATGAAGGCCTCGCTCGTTAGCCGCGAAGTCATCGCCGATTCGATCGAGCTGACCGTCCGAGGCTACCTGTTCGACGCCGTCATTGCACTGGTGGCCTGCGACAAGACCATCCCCGGCGCGGCGATGGCGCTGGCACGTCTCGACATACCATCGGTCCTCCTTTATGGCGGTTCGATCATGCCGGGGCAATTCCAAGGGCGCGACGTCACCATCCAGGACGTTTTCGAGGCCATCGGCCGTCACGCGGCCGGAACGATGTCCGACGCCGAGTTGCTCGAAATCGAAAACGTGGCCTGCCCGGGGGCCGGAGCTTGCGGCGGCCAATACACGGCCAACACCATGGCCACCGTCATGGAACTCATCGGACTGTCGCCGATGGGGAGCGCCAGCGTGCCTGCCACCGACCCGCGTAAAGATGATGTCGGACGCCAAGCGGGCGCCCTCGTGATGAACGCACTCAAGAACGACATACGTCCTAGCCAGATTCTTACCCGACAAGCATTCGAAAATGCGATCGCCAGCGTCGCCGCGACGGGCGGCTCGACCAACGCGGTCCTTCACTTGCTGGCGCTGGCCCGGGACGCCGGCGTCCCGTTGACGATTGACGACTTCGACCAGATCAGCCGCAAGACACCGCTGCTGGTGGACTTGAAACCAAGCGGCAAATACGTCGCCGCGGACGTCGACCGCGCGGGCGGCATCCAACTGATCGCCCGGAGATTGCTCGAGGGCGGTTTCGTGGACGGCTCTCAGCTCACCGTCACAGGAAAAACGTTCGCCGAAGCCTGCGCCGATGCTAAAGAGACCCCCGGACAAGACGTGATCCGCCCGCTTTCAAACGCCATCAAATCGACGGGCGGATTGGTGATCCTGCGAGGCAATCTCGCGCCCGACGGAGGAGTGCTGAAGGTCGCCGGACATGGCCGCGAACAGCACCGCGGTCCGGCGCGCATTTTCGACCGCGAGGAAGCCGCGATGCAGGCCGTCACGAGCAAACAGATTCAGCCGGGCGATGTCGTGGTCATTCGCTACGAAGGACCGGCGGGAGGTCCGGGCATGCGGGAGATGCTCGGCGTGACCGCGGCGATCGTCGGCGAAGGCTTGGGAGAAAGTGTGGCGCTGATGACGGACGGCCGCTTCAGCGGCGCGACACGCGGTCTGATGATCGGCCATGTTGCTCCCGAAGCCGCTCGCGGCGGACCGATCGCCGCGCTCGAGGAAGGGGACACGATTTCCATTGACGTCGAAAGTCGGCGCCTCGATGTAGAACTCGACGACTCTGAAATCGAGCAGCGCCTGGCGAAATGGAAGCCTCCCGAGCAGCGCTACGCTTCCGGTGTGTTCGCCAAGTATTGCTTGCTCGTGTCTTCGGCCGCGGAAGGAGCCATCACCAGGTCAAGTCTGAACGCGTAGGGCGGACCTCGCTAGGTACAGCGTTTGGCGAGTACGCTCACGTTTCGGGCGAGTGTAGCCGGGCACAGCATGCTGTGCCCCTACAAATCTGTTGGGCGCCAGTAAATGGAGGGGCACGGCATGCCGTGCCCGAAGCTCCCGATCGTCCATCGGCCGTCAAGTGGGGAGAAAAAAACGAGCTACGAACAGCATTTCGCAAAGACAGTTACGCATCCGTCAGCTTGTCCGCGGTATCGCGGCTGATTCAGCTCAGGCGCAATGAATCGCGCCCCTACCTTTGAATGGGAGATTCTCAAGCCCATCAGCAAGAGCGCGATTCATCTGAACGCGAGGTGCTCAAGCCCGTCAGTAGGGGTGCGATTCATCGCGCCCGCGGTCGGCCCACATCGGCAATCATACCCATATGCCCCGTCGAACGCGTCTCTATAACCGTCGCTTGAAAGGCCTACCGAAGAAAGCCCCTCGGCTCCTGCTGGCCGTTCTTCTGGCCGTCGTCGCCGGCGCCCAGTCGGCGGCTCAGGCGCCGGCCCAGCCGGGGAAACTTTTCCTCTGGGAGGCGGTTGGGGAGAAGGGGAAGGCCTATCTGCTGGGGTCGATTCATCTGGCTCGCGAAGACCTCTACCCGTTGGACGAGGTTATCGAGAGCACATTCGCTCGATCGGAGGCCCTCGTCGTCGAGGTGGATCTCAATCAACTGAATGAAGGCGCGCTGCAACTGCGGGCGCTCGGCGCGGGCATCTACGGCGACGGGCGCAGCTTGGAGAGTGAACTCTCGTCGGACGCTCTGGCCAAGTTGCAGTCCTTTCTCGAAGAGCGCGGCGTTCCCTTCGGTCCCTTCAGCATCATGAAGCCCTGGCTGGCCGCAATTTCGGTCACCGCCATGGAAACGTTGCGGCTGGGCTACAAGCCGGAATTCGGAATCGACAAGCACTTCCTCGACCAGGCGGAGCGAGATGGCAAACCGGTGTCCGCGCTGGAGACCGCTGATTTTCAGATCCGTCTGCTTTCCGAGTTTTCAGAGGAGCTTCAGCTGCTGTTTCTTAGTGAAACCCTCGACGACATCGCAAGGATCCCGGATGTTGTTGACGAATTGGTCACTGCCTGGAAGCGGGGCGATGCCAAAACGATCGAAAACGTGCTTCTTGAAGCGGCCGGCGATGCGCGGCTGAAACCGCTATACGACAAGCTCTTTTACCGCCGCAATGTCGATATGGCATCGAAGATCGCTGATCTGCTCGATTCGGGCGGCTCCTGGTTCGTTGTCGTCGGCGCCGGTCATCTTGTGGGCGATGAAGGAATCATCCGGCTGCTCAGCGATCGTCAATTCGAGATCAAACAAGTCTCGGCTTCGGGTGCCGCGTCATCGCTGCCTAAGCGGGTTGAGGCCTTGGGGGCGCCCTATCAGGCGGAGGAGAGGACTCTCTTCAGTTCGGAGGGTTTGAACTCAATCCCCGCACGCGAATAATCAACCAAGCCTTGCCGGCGCAACTGGCTCATGTGTTGGGTGATGATCTCGCGCGACGTGCCGACATACTTGCCTAGCACCTCGTGGGTAATGGGCATGATGTGGATTTCGCCCGAGCCATCGGCCGAACCGAACCGTTTGCCGAGCGCCAATAGCGCCTTCAACAGGCGGTGTGAGATCTGGTCGGTGGCCAAGCTTGCGATCCTGGCATCGGCCTCGAACAGCTTGCCGGCGAGCACTCGTAACAGTGACGGCCCCAGCTCCGGCGTGCGGAGCATGATCTGTCCCAGCTCCACCATCGACCACTCCATGACAGCCGTGTCCTCGAGCGCAACGGCGGTTTCCCCCCGGTCGGGGAGGCCCAGCAGGCTTGACTCTCCGAAGAACGAGTCCTGCACACAAAAGTCGAGTACTGTTTCCCGGCCGCTGCCGGAGATGCGGCTCAGCTTGACCGTCCCGTCGACCACGAGGAGCAGGCTGTCGGCCGGGTCCTGCGAGGAATAGATCGTCTGATCTTTATGAAAATACTGGGGTTTTCGTCGAGGCAGCAGAAGCAGCGGGTCATCGCCGATCGACGAAATGGGGAGAGAGTTCATGACGGTAGCCGACATTGTTGAACCTCCGTAGTGGAGGATCGCCCGGTTCAGCGAGTCGGGCCAGCAATCCTCCTCTATGGGTAGACTTGCCGGACCCTCGATCGGGTTTCGGCTTTTCGGCCCTAAAAAGACAAAGGTGGTATCCACTTGCTTGGACCATACGCTACATGTTGTGGTCGGACCTCGCACTCCCTCCCACGAGCTGACGGTACGGCACGGGATCGACTTGTACGGCGTTCTGAAGCAGGCGGTAGAACAGCAGTCCACGCGCCCGTGAACGCCGGCGATTGAAGCGGAATGTGAATTCATCGAGGTAGTAGTCCAAATGCTTCTCGCTCACCGCTCCTTGATGTGTCCCCAGCAGCCACCGCTTTAGAAGCGAAGCCACGCGATGCACACGGGGCATCAGTTTGTGCGCCGGGTCGTCGCTTGGGCTGAGAATGGTGACCTGGTGAGTGTAGCCCTTCTTGGCGATGTTGTTGTAGCCTTTCCATCCATCCGTGTGAACCACCGCCCCAGGGCGGACCGATTCTTCAATGCATGGGTGCAGACTCTGGCTCGAGGCGTCGGGCACCCGTCGCAACCGGATGCGGCCGATTCCTCGCCCGTCCTGCTCGGCCGCGACGACAACGATCGCCTTATCTGCGGCTTGTCGGCCGCGGACGCCTTCTTCCTCTCCACCGACGTAGGTTTCATCCACCTCCACACAGCCGTTAAGCCGATCCCGGCCGGGCCGGACCATGGCACGCCGCAGCTTGTGGAGCCAACTCCAAGCTGTCTGGTAGCTGCCCAGGCCGAGCACCTGTTGAAGCCCCAACGCACTCCCTCCGGATTTCTGGCTGGTCAGGTACCACATGGCCTGAAACCACACTCGCAGGGGCTTTTGCGTCCGTTCAAAAATCGTCCCCGCCGTCAGAGAGGTTCGGCGCCGACACTTTCTACACTTCAGGTGGCCCGTGTTCGTCAGCCAGGCCTCGCTGCCGACACATTGCGGGCATCGGAAGCTCTGCCGCCACCGAACCCGCCGCAGATACGCCAGACACGCCGCTTCCGAGCAGAACCAATCGTCGAACTCCGGCAGGGTTCTGGGATAGTCAACGCCGCCAATAGGATGCGGTCCGGACTCCTCGGCCATCCCCGAATACTACATCTTGTGGCTGGTCCAAGCAAGTGGATACCCCCTAAAGACAATTTACACAGTTCTACAGTTCTACGGAAGGCGATTGTGGAGAGGCAGAACAGCGTGGTCTTGGCCCGACAGGGAAACTCGGCGTCAGTGCGACGATGCCCCGTGTTGCCAAGGCGCCGCACCCCGGGGGCGCAGCGGATCATTCGCGGGAGGCGTCCCAGTGCTGTTCGAGAATCTTCAGCAGCCGATCGTGAACGTCCGCCGGTAGAGGGTGGCAGTTGACGCTCTGTGAGATCTCAATGGTTCTTCTTGTCTCGTCATACACCACCCAACAGTCGGGGCACTTCCCAAGGTGGGCCTCGATGGACGCTCGGAGTTCCGCATCGAGGTCCCCGTCGATGTAATCCGACAACTCCTCGACGAGGCTCTTACAGTTGATTTTGCGTTTGTCTCCCATTTCGACCTAGTTGTCGCTTCAGTTTTTCCCGCAATTGCAAACGTGCCCTGAGCAGCCGAGACTTCACCGCGGAAAGGGATAGGTCCAGCATCTCGGCGGTCTCCTCCGTCGAAAGGCCCTCGATGTCTCGCAGCACGAAGACCGAGCGGTAGGCTTCGGACAAGCTATCGATCGCTTGGGTCAGGTATTCGCGGGTCTCGAGACGGCCGTAGCGTTCTTCGGGGCTCTCCTCCTCGGAAGCGGTCTCCCGCCGGAGCGGGCCGTCCTCGGACTCCAGTACCTGATCGAGGGAGACGGTGTTCCGCGTCTTCGCCCGCCTGAGCTTCATCAAGGCCTCGTTGACCGCAATGCGCACGAGCCAGGTGTAGAATCTCGAGTTTCCCTGAAATTGATCCAGCCGGGAGTAGGCCTTGAGAAAAGCCTCCTGAAGAACGTCCTCGGCGTCGTGGTCGTTCTTGGTGATATGCCGCGCCAGTCGGAAGATCTTGGCGGCATAGCGGTCGACCAGCTCGGTGAAGGCCGCACGGTCCCCGTTCCTGGACTGGTCGACCAGTTCCGACTCGGCAAGGTCCAACGATTGGCTGGGCTGTCCCATGAGCGCGCGATTTCGCTGCTTGCCGATAACCGGCTAATTCTTATTGTACGCTTGGAGAATGCTGCCTCCGGTGTTCACTCGCGCACGGCCGGGAAAAGGTCGCGGCCCGATGGACCGGCGGGATCGCCGGTCCCTACCAGTAGCGGTCGTGGTGACGTCAGTGGGGACAAGCGATCTCGCTTGTCCGAGCATCTTGTCCACGATCATTCTACCGTGAGTGCCGAGGGTTTCTTGGGCAAGGGAGATAGGGAGTTACTGAAGACACAAGACGTCGCATCTGTGACTGAACAACTTACTGCAGGGCTTTTTTGAAAAAAGTACAAACCTTCTGGAGAAAAGTACCGCGCAGGGGCGACTCTTGCTTGTGTTTGGCCCCCATCCGGACTCCTTCGGTGTGGCCGTAACCTTTGAGAATCCACAGCTCATTCGCCGGATTTCCAGACGCAGCCTTAAGCCGGGAAGCTTGCTCGACGGGAATGATCGGATCGTCGCTCCCGTGGATGAACAGGATAGGTCTCGGCGCGATGTTCGCGACCTGGTGCTCGGGTGCGATCGTGTCAAAGTTCAGCCCGTACAAAAGCTGTCCCAGCAGAGTAATCCCCGGTGTAAACGCCGAAACAAAGGGAAGCCCTGTCTGGCGCTCAATCTCTCCCGCCATGACGTCTCGAATATCCGCGAATGCGCTATCCGCGACGACGGCGCCAAGTTCGGGAATGGTGGCGGCGGAAAGAAGTGCCGTTGCTCCTCCGTAGGACGTGCCGTGGATGCCGATTTTTCCTGCTTGGAATCCCCGGCTAAGAAGGAGATCGACCGCCCCCCGAACGTCCCTCCGCTCGAGCCAACCGAACCCGATGCGGTCGCCCCCGGAGCGTCCGCGTCCTCGCAAGTCAAAGATGAACACGTGGAAGCCGGCCTCGACGTACGCTCGTGCGATGTCGGTATGAGCGCCGCACCAGCCATCGGAGTTGATGCCGTGAACAAGCACAATAGCTCGATCCCCTGAAGAGGGAAGCAGCCAACCTGCTAGGGGAATCTTATCCTCGGCACTCTCGAAGTGAAGTGCTTCAACGCTAAGGTCAGGATCGGGCCCCGGCGGATTGGGCTTCGGCTGAGGTGTGGTCACCAGGTGCAGAATGAGGGCGCAGATCCCGAGGTACAACGCCGCGGCGAGCAGCGACCCCACGATCGCAAGCCGCAGCCATCGGCGAGTTCGGCTGGCCGGATCTCGGCGCAGAGTTGGAGGGCTTGGTCGTCTCATATGGGCAGCTCGGCCGTCGGTACTGCCACATGCTGGGCGCTCAACGTAGCCTGCGGCAGCGTCCCAGACAGCCGGCTTTACGTCTGCTCCCGGCGGGCTAGCCTGAGGGTCAGCACCGTCAAGAACACGACGGCTATTCCGATCGCTACCCATAGCAGCGCTTGCTGAGCTCCCCGCTCGGTTGCCAGGCGGGAGGCGGGAGTGAAGTCCGGGTTCGATTGCAACGGCTCTGTCGTGGCCTCGGAGCTTTCGACCGCCAACACGACATCCCTCACCCGTGCCAGCTCATAGGTCGGCGCCGTGGCCTCGGGATTGCCGACCAGCAGGGAGTACGTCCCTTCGGGAACCGCGAAGAAAACTTCCGTCGCCGGAAAGCGCGCAAGGACTTGCTGGAACGTGAGCGGTGCGTCGTCACCGTCTTCAAGGATCAGCTCCAATGAATCTACTCTGGCCGGCTTGAAGGCAATTCTTATCGGGCCGGAGTCCCCTCTTCCACGCACAAGGCGGTCACGAGCCAAGACCGACTCGTCTCCGTCCCGCGTGGACAACAGCTCGAAGGCGCGGTCGAAAAACGGCACGGAAGTCAGCAAACTAACCTGATCGATCTTGGCGGGAGTGACGGGGAGCTGTAATTGATAGCGAGACTTTCCGTCGGTGGACTCGGGTCCTTCCATCCCCAGCCCGACCGACTCATGCCCCGCGTTCGAGTCGAGCAAGTAGGCTCGCTGCCGGGATTGATCGTCGACGATCCGCAAGTCGCCCAGATCATCACGCGCCCACGCCAAATCTTCGATCCCCAGCCTTACTCGAACCAGGCCCTCCGGCGACGGCTTCGCCAGCAAACGGCGTTGGTGGGTATAGGGTCGAGTGTCGATCTCCGCTCCGGGCCGCATGGCAAAGGCCAGAATGGGCGATGCGTCAAAGACTGGATTGGGGCCGATCGAGCCGAGCCGGGCGGACGCGAAGCTTCTCTCTCGCGACCCGTCGCGCGTCCCGTCCCATTCGTTAGGCAGCGAGTTCCAAAGTTCGGCCAGATCGTAGCGGGGACGGTGTGCTCGGCCGCCGCCGAAATAGAGTGTCCCAGAAGCCTCGGCCCGGCCAAGGCTCCCGAGGGCAAAAATCAGCGCCGGCCGCCTGACGATCGCGCTGAACTTCATTTGCTCGAGGGCAGGGCTGTCACCGTCATGGATGACCACCCGCAGCCGATCCCCGCGGACCGAGGACAAGCGAACCTCCAGCTCCTCCACTGTCGTTAAGGCGGGGATGCGAAACACGGTTCCACGGCCTACGACGGCGTTCGTTGCTCCGGGACCTTCGTCCCACACCTCTATCTTGCGATTCAGTGAGCGGGTGTCGGTCGCAATCCGGAGAGCATAGGGAACCAGGCCCCGCGGTCGATGAAGCTCCACGACGGTTCGGCCGTCCGATTGTTGACGGCTGGTCTCGGTCAACTCCACGAGCACTCGATCTTTCGAGACCGTGCGGGAGTTTTCAAAGCGGAAGGCGGGTTCGAGAAAGAAACCATCTTCCCCTTCGAGGGTCACAATCAGGCGCTCCATGGCTCGGTCGGGCAACGTAAGCCGAGTCTTCTCACGCCTCGGGCTGCGAAGGCGGAACACCGAGCCGCCCTCAACCAGCTTGATCTCGGCCCCGTTTTTTAGCCGAGCTGTAATGCTCACGCGGCGCACAAAGCTCGGGCGGCGGCCGCCGAGCACGAGGTCCCAAGTCCCGGTCTGCGAGGGTTCAATCGGTGCCGACAGTTGGTAGGTCTCTCTTTGCAAGGGGGGTCCGGTGGACCGCTCAACGGTCCGGCGCTCAACTTCCAGCAACTCGGGCGTAAAGCTTTGCCGGACTTCGACCTCGGTTTGCGAACTCGAATCACTGTCAATCAGATAGGGGACTTCCTTCCCACCCGCTTCGAGAATGCGCAGATCCGAAAGGTCCGCGCGGCACGCCGAGAGTACCTCCGCGGGGAGTTCGAGGCGCGACAGGCGGCTGCTTTCCACATAAATGTCAGCCCGCGAAGGAAACAGCGGCCTGAGGCCGGTGGGCTGCGCCGACGAGTCCCCAGACAGCGCCAAGGTCGTCACGAACAGGCACGCGGCCGAAACCAATGTACGCAAGTTCAATCTCCCTCCGACGAGCTTTTGCGGAAGACGAAGCGCTGATAGGCCAGCGATACAAGAATGAGGCTAAACGCCAGGCCGACAAGGGAAGCGACGCGATAGAGGTCCTCGAGTTCACCGAGATCGTGCAGGAAGACCTTGCCGATGGTGAGCACCAGGAAACTGAGGCTGATCCATCGTAGCCCGACGCTGTTGCGGGAAACGCCGATGCCGAGAAGAAACAGCGCGTAGACGGCCCAGGCCAGCGACTGCGTCAGATCCCTCGCCGCCATGGGTTCCAAAGAAACGGTGAGCCGAGATCCGGTCGAGAAGAAATCGAAGATCGTCAGGTTGATCCAAACGAATACGACCAAGATCGCCGACAGGCTGCAACTGATAGCCCCGAGCGGGTGACCCCCAGTGTAAATCGGCTCTTCCCATTCCAAGCGGCGTTCCAGCTCGAGTTGGTGCAAATTCCAAGCGGAGCCGAGCAGCGCGGCCACCGGGATCAAATAGGTGTACATCAGCCAATTGAAGATCGGCACGCTCGAACTGGGATGGTAGTCGAGGATCTGCGGGTTGGCCCCCAGCCGCACGGTGACGACGGCCAAAAGCGTCAGGGCGAAGTATTTGAGTCCGGCGTGATCGAGGCGCTTCCAAAGAGCGGTGAGCGCCAAGCCTTGTAGAGCCCAACCGAGAGTGATCCATTCTTTGTCGAGTTGCAGAGGTATCGCTATGCTGAGGAAGCCCATGGCGGCGGCGGAGAACCACACCAGCCCGCGCTTGCGCATCGCGGTATCGAGTAGCCCTTGCTGTCGCGCTCGGAAGGCGGCGCCGAGAGAAAGCCCGGCCAGGGCGATAGGCAGTAGGGCGATCGCCTCCGAACCGAAGCGGATTTCAAAAAGCCGCTTCAGCGACAAAAACCACGCAGGCCCGGCCAACGCCGCGGCGCGCCATGCCCATTGCTCCCCGGCGAGGCCGGCGCGGGCCAGGAAGGGCCACCAGGAAAACAGAATGACGGCGAGAGCTTGCAGGGCGAAGGCAAGAAGCGCCGTGTCGGGAGCCGCTCGCAACGCGGGATAGTCGCTCGTCCACATGAAATGGCCCAGCGCTAACAGCAGCATTCCCGTGAAATACCAACCTCCCGACCGGAGCCGGGTGGCAGCCAGCGCCACGAGTGTTGCCAGAAGAATAGTCGTGGCCAAGTAGAGAACCGGGGCAACGCTCGGGCCGGCGGCCTCGCTCCACAAGAAAACAAGAACCGTAGCGGGAAGCATGGCGGAGGCGATATTCGCCCAGCTTTGCGCCTTTGCGTCTTTTCGGGTGAGCGCCAAACCCTGGAAAGCCACGGCGACCGCCAAGACCAAGGCGAAATAGACCGTGGCCGCCGGAAATTCCGGGCTATCCCGGTGGGCCACGAAGAACAGCGAAAACCCGAGTCCGAGGCCCAGAGCCGCCAACCCTTGTTTGTACTCTTCCGTCGGCACGGTGGACTGGCGAACCAGCAAGCCCCCGAGACCAAGCCATCCGCAAAACCAAGGCCAAAAGGAAGCAGACACCGCCCAAAGCGGAGCCGCAATGAGCAGCACGAAGAATCCGCTGGACGTAATAAGCGCGCCCGGGGAAACCTCCGAGCGCCCTTGCTCTCGGGAACGAAACCAATCCCACTCCAAGAACACGTGAAAGGCCAGCGCGAGCACGAGGCAGACACCCACGGCTTCCCAGGCGGTCGCAGTCGTCCGTTCGGCGCCTAGCCACACAAGAACTTCAGCGCGAAGCAGCCACACAAGAACGACGGCGACACTGCCGGACGCCGCGCCTGCGGAGAGCAGCGGAAAACCCTGCACCCTGCCGAGCCATCCGGCGACTACTGACAGCAGGAGCAACAAGGCGCCCACGGGGTAGAGATGCGGGCCGAGCTCGGCGTTGCCGGCAAAGTAAAGCGCGAAAGCGAAAGGCAGCAATACAGCGGCGGTTTGCGTGGTTTGCCAAGTCTGCTGTTCGTTTTCATCCTGGTCGGCCGCTAGGGGGAGGCGGCCCGCGATCGCGTAGAAGAGCCCGAACAGCGCGAGGATTCCCAGTCCGAGTAACGTCTGTTCCGGACCCATGCGACGGAAGATCCACCCTAGCTGGTAAAAAACGGTGCCGGCGAGACTGAGCACAATCAGGACAGGCCAGCGCCGATAACGCGCCAGCGACAGCAGGCCCAGGTCGAGCAATAAGATGTAGGCGAAAAGGCCGATCGGGTTGTCTTGGCCGGTGGTAAGAAGCAGCGGGGTGGCGAACCCTCCGATCAGCCCCAGCAAGGCAATATCTCGGGCGCGGTGACGCCAAGAAAGCAGGCCGCATGCCACTGTCACCAGGATCATGAAAGCGAAGCCGAGCCCCGAGCCAATGAGATCGTAAAGAATACGAGCGGCCCAGACCGAGGCGTAGAGGATGACGATGCCCGAGCCCGCCAGCGCATTGGCCGTCGTCCGATACTCGCGCCTCAGTTTTGCCGAGATCAGGATCGACCCAGCACCCGCCAAAAAGCCAAGGGCGACTCGCACCGGTGGTAGAATGAGGCCGTGCTCGATCGAGTATTGAAGGAACAGAAGAGCTGCCACCGCCATGACGATTCCGCCTAATAGGGCGGCGCCACGGATGCCGATCCAGCGTTCCCAGTCGATCCTGGCAGGCCCGCCGGGAGGACCCGGTGGAGTCAGCGGCGGCGGCTCGACGGGAGGTGGGGGTTCCTTTCCTTCACCAAGAGCCGGCTCGGGATGTACGCCCGCCGGGGCCGCCCCGGCAGACGGCTCCAAAGGCTTGACGTCATGTGCTGGCGGGGTCTGAGCCGTTGGCGTCGCGGCTGGGGATTCAGGCGGAGCAGAAACCGGCGGCGGTGGAACGTGAGCCGTGGCCGCTGCCGGAGCCTCAGCCCGCGGACCCTCCTTCGGCTCGCCGATCTTGAGTGCCGCCTGAAGCTCAGACACTTCGCGCTCGAGATCCTTGATTCGCCTGATGAAGGCAGTCCGCGTGTTGGTAAGTTCGAAACTCAGCTCCGAAATACGGTTGCGATTGTCTCGGGTGCGCCCCTTGGCCCGGCTCAGGCTGATGCCGAAGGCCGCGGCAAATCCAACAATAACTAGGAATAGGAAAAATTCCATACGGGTACCCTATGTTAGGTCAAACGCATACGGAGCAAGGGCGGCTTCTCTCACCTTCCCGCGCAATCTTTACCTCACGAAAATCAACTCTTCGATGACGCTTGCCATTCCCGCCACAAGACGAGCCAGCCGATCGTAGTCGATCTTATCCGGCGTGTCCAAAGCGCCGTGGTAATAGGGGTAACGGTAGAGGGCGGTGTCGGTCACCATCACGGCGGGGTAGCCCGCCTGCCAGAACGACCAGTGATCGGACCACCCGACGCCGGGAAGCGACCCAAACGTCGCCGCGCCCTCGGACGGGAACCGACTGGACTCTCGAAAAGATCGGATAACCTTTCGCACCAGCCTGCGCGACGAGGTGTCGCCGACGACCGCCACGAAGTTGCCCTTCGAGGGATAGAAAAACCCAAGGGGGGCGGGGTAGTTCTGGCTGCCGGGTTCGTCCGAATAGTATCCAATCGTCTCGAGGCTCAACATCGCGACGACATCTTCTTGCCGCTCCTGGCAGCGCCTCGCATAAGCCAAACTTCCCATCGACGTCGTTTGAAAGTAGGGCGGTTCCTCGTTCACGAAAGCGAGGAACCGCAGCGTTCGACCCGGCTTCTTTCCGCCAAAAGAACGCGCGAGCGTCAGCACGGCAGCGACGCCCGTGGCGTTGTCGTTCGCACCGGGAGAGCCTTCAACCGAGTCGTAATGCGCCCCCACGACGACAATTTCTCGTGGTTTCTCGCTGCCGGGGATCTCGGCGATGAGATTGGCGCAGGCGAGCGGCTGTTCAGGGACTTCGCTTAAGCCGAAGAACGAGCGTGGCGCCACGTCGTATGTCTGCCGCTCCACGCCGTAGCCCGCCTGCTCGAGGCTACGACGCACATAGTCTGCCGCCTCGCCCAGTGCTGTGTAGTGAATTAAGTTGCGCTCGCCGATCTCACCGGCCAGCTTCCGGACGTGGCGGCGCAGCTGGTCGCGAAACGTTTCTTCGGCGGGGGTCAAAGGCGGCAGTGGGCCCTGGTAGCTCTTGCCGGGCATGCGGATCATAAAGGCCCAGCAGCCGAAGCCGAGCACGACGACGATGCCGATGAAAAAGAGTAGTTTCATTTTTTGCGAACAGTATGGCCGATGCCTTCCGGTCTGCGACCCTCTATCTGTCCTAAAAGGCAAGCTCGACCGCTTGCTCGAACACTGTCTTGCCCCGCTGTAGCACAGTTGTTCGCCAGGAATCGTTGTCGGGGGCGAAGGCTTCTTTCAGATCCCGCTTCGTCGGATGGTCGATGCCGCCTCCGCCGTAATGGTGCCAGCGGTTTTCTTCCCGCAGGGCTTTGAGCGCTCTGACCACATTGACTGTGCCGAACTCCTGTCCGACAAAATAAGCCCTCGTGCTGGGCAACACGCGAGGAAACGCCGAGTAGTACGGATTTCGCAGGGGATAGGCGACGCTTTGCTCCAAGTCCAAGGGTGCTACACGCTCGCCGAACGCACTTCGGATTTCATCGTAGATCGTAGTGCTTTCGAGGGGTGCCTCGACCAGAAGGCTGTCTACGCCAAACGGCCCCAAGCCGGTGTGGACGTCGATGACCACCAAGCGTTTGACCCTCGCCAAGCGCTTGGCGACGAACTCTTCTAAAAGCGCCGGTCCTTGCTCCAGTCGCCTGCCTCCGAAAAAGAGACCCTTCGGGTACTCGTACTGACCGTAGGTGACATCCCCTTTCAGTTTCGACATCCCGTGGCGTACAAGGAGCCAGCCGGCCTTCAGATAAAAGAAATCGCCGGAAGGCGGAGTTTTGGGGTTGAGGAAAGGATCGAGTTCCGGATACATCGGGGGAGACCCCTTGTAGTCCTCTTCTCGCTCGGCGAAGTTGCGGTTCAAGTCGACATTGTTTTCATTGAACCTCCTGAGCCAGGCCATTCCATAGGGATTGATTACGTGCACCAGAACGAGCGCGGAGTCTTCGGGGATTACCGGAAGGCCTTGATCTAAGAGTTGTAACTGAATGGCGGAGCCGGCAAACGCCTCCACCCCGTGCAAACCGGATGAATGAAGAAGAACCTCGCACGGCTGCTCCGATCCGAACCAGGCGATGTCGATGGTCAGATCCTCTCCCGCCGGACCTTTGGCATCCAGTTCCATCGATGTCAGCCGTCCGCCCGTCTTTTGAGCTCCCTCGCGAAAGCGGGAGCGGGCGGTGAGGTAGTCGGGAGAGAAGTACGTGGCGCCGATGTCGTTGTCCGGGCTTCCCTGGTCGGTCGCACAGGATGACAGGGAAAGCATAATCAGAGCCGTGGGCAACCGAAGTTTGCCGCGACAGAAGCGTGTCGCGTTGCTAATTGTTGTGCCGGTGGGTTTGGCTGACTTCATCGCCACAGGCTCCGGATTCTGTTTTCCATTCGACATTTGGCTTCTGCCATCAAGGGTAGTCGCCGACCCACCAATCCGGCCACGCCTAGCGTGACAGTTTCTGAAGTGTCACAATTCGGCAGGTCGCCCCGGCCTAGTGCTTAGTGGCATAAGTTCACGATCGTTTATGGGCCGGCAATCCGGGGACCGCTCCCTCGCGGTCGCGGCTCAGAAAGCTCTGTGAACAAACCACTTCTGGGCCAGACAGGCGCCCGCATGATCCTTCGGGAGAGGCCTTTTTAAATACGCTGACTTTTGCAACTAAGCACTAGCCCGCTTTCTCACCACCTGACGGCCGAAGCACACTATAGGCCCGCCATCACTTCGTTGCGCTTGCTCGCCGTGCTCAACGTAGGGTTCAAGTACGCCCGCATTATTCAAGAAACGGGGCGCCAAGTGGCGCGCGCCTTGTACGGACGGGCCTCTCACGCACTTCGCCTCGCCACGTGGTGAGAAATGCGGGCTAGCGCTGACCAGGGAGGATGGCCAAGCCGGCTCCGCCTCACGAGCTTCATGTTTTCCGTTGCGCGGTCGATCAGGTCTATGTAGCGCCAAAAAAAGGCGTCGCCGCACGAAGGAGATCCATGCCCAAGATTCTCATTGTTGATGATTCTTCATTCCAGAGACGCATGATTCGACGCGCCTTGGGTCCCCTGGCACAGGACACGATTGAGGCCGGCGACGGAAGGGCGGCGCTCGAGCTTGTGCAACAAGAGTCGCCGGACGTCATACTCCTCGACCTGCTGATGCCGGAACTCGACGGCTTCCAGGTACTGGCGGAGCTTCAGAAAAAACACTGCCTGATTCCGCGAGTCGTGCTGACCGCGGACGTTCAGGATACCGCGGCCGAACGGTGCCGGGACCTGGGCGCGTTCGACGTCATCCACAAGCCTCCAAGCGAAGAAAGGCTGCGTAGCATCCTGGAACGTGCGTTGTCCCTCCAAGAGGTGGAACCGTGAACGTCTCGGCGGAAGAAATTGACGCTCTTCGAGAACTCATCAACATCGGCGTCGGTCGCGCTGCCGGGGCGCTCAACGACATGGTCGGAGCGCATGTCGAGCTCCGCGTGCCCTCCGTTCGCCTCGTTTCTACGGCGGACATCAAAGAGGTCATTAAGTCGACCGCGGGGCAAAAGTTGGCGGCGGTTCGGATGGGCTTCTCGGGCGACATCCAAGGAACCACTGGGCTCGTGTTTCCGACCGATAGCGCTTCCAAACTCGTCGCGCTGCTGACCGGCGAGGAAGCCGGGACGCCGGATCTCGACAGTCTGCGAGCCGGCGCCCTCACAGAGGTCGGGAACATCCTGCTGAACGCGGTCATGGGGTCGATCACCAACGTGTTGGAGCGGCAAATCAGCTACGAGCTTCCGACCTACAGCGAAGAAACGCCGGAGGACCTCGCCGAGGCTGTCCGTTCGCAGGCCGATGCAGCCGTCCTGTTGGCGCAGACTCAATTCCTCGTGGGACAGAGTCACTTCTCGCTGGAGCAGGAAAAGATCGAGGGCGAAGTAACGCTGTTATTCGGAATGGATTCTTTTGAGGTCCTGCTAGAGCGCATCCGCAAAATGCATGAGGAGCTCATTGTCTAGAGGGAGGGTGGTTTGGAGCCGGCTGGAGCCAAAAATTTTACCCTCTTGGAGCATTTGCCCTTGGGCGTCTTCGTCTTGCGCCCTGACGGCACGGTGGCCGAGTGGAACCGATGTCTCGAGCAGTGGACGGGAATTCCACGTGCGGATATCGTAGGCCGGCCGATCGGCGATTTCTCTGAGCGCTTGCGCCGGCCGCAATATCAGCAGCGGCTCGAAGCCGTTTTTCAGGCCGGGGCGCCGCTCATCCTCTCCTCGCAACTCCACGGAGAGATCGTCCCGTCCGTGTTGCCGGACGGCCGTCCGCGCATTCAGCAGGCGATGGTCACAGCGCTTCCACAGAGCCGGGCGGGCGATTACTGGGCCCTGTTTGCGATTCAGGACGTTACTGACTTAACCCACCGCATTCAGGCCTACCGGGCAATGCGCGATGAGGCGTTTCAGGCCAAGAAGCTAGCCGAGCAGAAGACAGAAGATCTGAAGGCGACACAGCACGAGCTCGAGCAGTTTGTCTATGGAGCCTCCCATGACCTGAAAGAACCGGTTCGAACGCTGATCTCCTTTGGCGCCTTGCTCGTCAGACATGCCGGGGACGACCTCAACGAGGCTGCCCGGGAGGATATCGGCCACATCCAAGCGGCTGCGCGAAGGATGCAGACTCTGATCACCGATTTACTGGAGCTTTCGCGCGCCGGCCGCAAGCCCATGCAGCCGACCCGAGTGTCGCTGCAGGAGTGTTTTGACGAGGCGCTCCGGAGTCTGGCTAGACGCGTTGAAGAAACCTCCGCCTCCATCCGCTCGGCTCCTCTGCCCGAAGTCTTAGGTGAACCTACGCTGTTGTCCCTGATGTTTCAGAACCTGCTCGCCAACGCCATGAAGTTTGTCTCTCCCGGGGTGCGTCCCCAGATCGAAGTAACCGCCGACAGAGACAGTTCGAAATGGACTGTGGGCGTCCAAGATAACGGCATCGGTATACCCGAGGAATACGTTGGGCAAATCTTCCAACCCTTCAAGCGACTGCATGGAATGGGCGAATACGAGGGTAGCGGGGTCGGACTTGCGATCTGCAAAAAGGCGATTGAACGCCATGGCGGCGCCATCTGGGTGGAATCGCAACCAGGGCAAGGGGCACACTTTCGCTTCACCCTGCCCCTGGCGGAAGAGAACGGAAAGTAGCCCGTAACGCGGCCATCTCAGCGGAGCGGGCGTCAAACGGAATGATGGCGGTCTCCTATGCGCACGGGGATGCGGATTCCAGATCGATGAGAACGAAACTCCGCCGCGTCTCCTACCCGTTCGACAACGGCCAGTAGTCTTCAACCCGGCAGGCTTCGTCTTCGCCCGGCCAGGGCGGCATGGTGGTCAGCAGAAATTCCAATGGCTCGTCCGCCAGGCTGCGGAACTGGAAGTGGGCCCCGGCGGGAATGGTCAGACTTACTCCCGGGAAGACGTCGACGACCTGCTCCAGCTCGCCTAACTGGCGCCAGACCTGCCCGCGCCCTCGAATGAAGTGCCAGATCTCCTCGACCGAACGGTGCGCCACGGCCTGGGACACCGCTCCCGGAGGAAGTCGACAGTGCGCGGAACTCCCTCTTTCGGTCGCGGCGAGGATGCGGATCTCCGAGCCGTCAGGCGCCAAGCAGTCATAGGCTTCCGGCAAGCACTTTGTCTGCATAGGTGTAGTATGGACCAACTCGGAATCCAGCCGGCGTCCTCCACCGAAAAGTTCCCTGCAAATGCGTCTGCGGAACTAGGAGAGATGTGGGCCGGGAGATCGAGAGTAATCTCCGGGAACGCGGCTTAGTCGTCGCCGCCGCCGAGAAAGCCCGCGCGCATCAGAAAATAAATCAGCGTCAGCAGTGTGCTGACGGCCGCGGCTACGTAAGTCAAAGCGGCTGCGTTCAAAACCTTGTCAACGCCTTCGCGCTCATGGGGTGAGACGATGCCTTGGGCGACGACGAGTTGTTTTGCTCGACGCGTGGCGTCGAATTCCACCGGCAGGGTCACGACCTGGAAAAGCAACACCATGGAAAACAAAACGGCGCCCACAAGAACCATATTGGAGGAGGCCATAAACAGGCCCAGGACCATGACGATGTAACCCACCGAAGAGCCGATGCTCGCGGTCGGCACGAGGGTGGAACGAAGCCATAACGGTGCATACCGCTGCGCGTGTTGAATGGCATGGCCCGCCTCGTGCGTAGCGACGCCAATAGCAGCGATCGACCTCGAGTCGTAGACGTTCTCCGAAAGCGCCAGCGTCTTGGTGAGCGGGTTGTAATGGTCCGAGAGGAAGCCGTGCGTGCGAGTCACGCTGACATCGCGCAGTCCAGCCCGGTCCAGCAGAAGCTGAGCTGCCTGCGCGCCGCTGTAGCCGCTGGCGGCCGGCACTCGAGAGTATTTCTTGAAGGCCGATTTCGTGCGCAAGCTGGCCCATAACGACAGCCCCAAGCCGGGCAAGATGAATAACAAGTACGTCGGATCGAAGAAGAACATGAGGCTGCTACCTCCTTGGCTTGTTTCCCGGACGCCGCACTTTTTATTGTAGGTGCAAAACGGAGGCCGGTTCGGCCCGTAGTCATTTATTCTTCCCCCGCAGCTGGTACTGGGTGAACGGCGAGGGGAATCCCCTGATGTCAACGTTGATGAGATAAGGCTTGCCGCTTTGGAGCGCCCGTCTCATCGCCGGTCGGACCTGGTCCGGTCTCTCGACGAGTTCGCCGTCTCCTCCAAACCCCTTCATGACGAGGTCGTAGCGCGTTCGCCGTAGCTCGCAGGCCACGGTCCGGTCACCACCGTAGGTCCCCAACTGCAACTCGCGCTCAATGCCCCAGCCACCGTCGTTGCCGACGATGATCACCAGCGGCAACCCGAAGCGAACGGCCGTATCCATTTCGGCCAAGTAAAAGCCCAGAGATCCGTCGCCGGTGATGACGATGGCCGGCTGGTCGGGCCGGAGGATCTTCGCCGCCAATCCAATCGGGAACCCTACCCCCAAGCCGGCCAGCGATCCCAGCCTGAGCCAATGCATCGGCTTGTTGGCCGGAAGCGCGCAGCGGCCCCAGTGGACAAAGTCGCCCCCATCCCAGCACAGGGTGGCATCGCTCGGTAGCTCGTCGCGAAGGGCCATAAAAAAGTGGAGTGGATGCATGGGCTGCGAAGGTTCGGAAGCGACGGCGGCTAGCTCCTGATCCCACGCCTGCCTGGCCCGCCGGATTTCCGCCAGCCATGCGGACCGGTCGGGCGGCGGTTCGTTGCCCAGCTCGTCCAACAGGGACCGGATAGCCGCCTTGACGTCCGACAACAGAGCTACCTCAAGACGCCGATTGAGTCCCAGCTCTTGGGGGTGAACGTCCACCTGGACGAATTTCGCATCCGACGAAAACAACTGCGGGCCTCCGAGCCGCAGACGGTAGTCAAGCCTCTTGCCTAACACCAAGACCAGATCAGCCTGCCGGCAGATCTTTTCCGCGGCACGATTCAGCGTGGGGTCCGCGTAGCCAAAACATAGCCGGTGGCTGTCGGAGACGATTCCCCGAGCCAGGCAGACGGTGAACAGCGGCAGCGAGGCCTTTTCGATGAACGCTTCCAACTCACCGCCCGCGTCCGACCACCAGGCTCCGCTGCCGGCGATGACGACGGGCCTTTCGGCCTGCCGGATCAGGTCAACCACTCGGCTGAGCTGGGCCGCGTCCGGCGAAGGTCGCGGGACTTCAATCGGACCGTCGGGTAGGGGAGCGTGGCTTTCTACCTGCTCGGTAAAGACGTCCTCCGGAACGCTCAAGTGGGCCGCGCCACCGCGCCCTGTCGCCGCTGCGGTGAAGGCGCGCCGGACGTAGAGCGGTATCTGCGAAGCGTGGGCCGGCACGGCGGCGTACTTGGTGATGCCGCGAACGAGGGGGAGCTGATCCATATCCTGGAAGGCGTTGCGATCCCGAAGCGCCGAATGGCTCATGCCGCTGACCGCGACCACGGGACTGCCCGTGGCGTTCGCTGTCGCGATTCCGGTGATGGAATTCGTATGTCCCGGAGCGCCGGTGACCATCGAGACCCCGGGCGTACGGGTCATGCGGGCCCAGCCGTCCGCCATGTGGACGGCCGCCGACTCGTGCCGGGTGTCATAGATCTTCAACCCTTGGCGGTCGGCTTCTCGGAGGACTTCGTTCAGATGATCGCCGACAAGAGTGAAGATGTGCGAGACCCCAAGATTTTTGAGGCTTGCTATGAAAAGCTCGGCGCCGGTAGGCATGCTCGGTCAGCGGCAAGACAGCAAAGCCGTTGCGGGAGACAGGGACATCCACGAGAGGCAACCGTCAAGGGGCGGACGCCGTAACCCAAGGCGTGGGAGCGTGGGCCCGCCGGCTAACGCCGCCGGCTCTGTTTGGTGAAAAGTCGGGGACCCCGGATTGGATGTCTTCATGTTTCGCCGATCAACTTCTAGCGGGGGCCGCTCGGAGGCAAAACAGCACTATACAACGTTTTCACGGAGTGGGCGCGCCGGCCGCGCTTGTCCCATTTTTCGCCATCCCTCGCCCGCAGTGCGGCTCGGCTCGAGTATGGCTCGCAACGAGCTTCTGTATCCTTGGAAATAGGACCTCGAGAGCGTGGCTGGATTACCCAAGGACCACTCGGATGGGCAAGCAGCAGGTAACGCCGGGCGCCCAATTTCCGCCGAAACGGACAGCCCTGATTCCAGTTCGCTACACCCGCTCACTGGGGAGTCTGCCGAACCCGTCGGGTCCCTTCTCGGCGATATGCCTCCCGAAGAGTTCCGCCGCTTCGGCCACCAGGTTGTCGATTGGATTGCCGACTACTTTCAGCAGCCTGAGAGATACCCTGTTCTGCCGGACGTGAAGCCGGGCGCTTTGGTAGACCGGCTTCCCAAGTCCGCGCCGGATTCCGGCGAGTCGATGGAGCAGATTCTGGCGGATTTTGAAACGGAAATCCTTCCCCATGTCACCCACTGGAACCATCCGGGATTCATGGGCTATTTCGCCACGACAGGCAGCGGTACCGGCGTTCTGGCGGAAACCCTGACGGCGGGTCTCAACATGATCGGGCTGCTTTGGGAGACATCGCCCGCCCTCGCCGAGCTCGAGCAAGTCACGCTTCGCTGGCTCGCCCAGTGGCTCGGTTTGCCCCCAGACTGGTTCGGCATGACGCTCGGCGGGGCCTCCACCGCCACCCTGCACGCGGTCATCGCCGCCCGGGAAGAGGCTTGCCGAATCGACCGAGCGAAAGGCGAACCGGCCGATCCGAGCCGAATGACGCTCTACGCTTCCGAGCAGGCTCATTCTTCGGTCGAAAAGACGATGCTTGTTCTCGGATTGGGACGCGAGAATTGCCGCAAGATCCCGGTGGACGACGAGTTCCGCATGGCGCCCGACGAACTGGAAGCCGCGATCGAACGCGATCAGGATGCCGGCCTAAGGCCCTTCTGCATCGTCGCTACTGTCGGAACGACCTCGACTTCGAGTGTGGACCCGATTCCTCGAATCGCCGACATCTCCTCGCGCCGCTCTCTGTGGCTGCATGTCGACGCGGCGTACGCCGGCGCTGCCGCTGCTGTTCCGGAGAAACGGCACATCCTCGACGGCTGCGACCGCGCCGACTCTTTCCTGGTCAACCCGCACAAGTGGCTGTTCACGCCGATGGATCTGACGGCTTTCTATACGCGCCGCCCAGAGGCCCTGCGGCAGGCGATGTCGTTGGTGCCCGAGTATCTCCGCAGCCGAGAAGACCCGCGTGCAGTGAACTTCATGGAATATTCGCTGCCGCTCGGGCGCCGCTTCCGGGCGCTGAAGCTGTGGTTCGTCATGCGCTACTTCGGCCGAGACGGCGTGGTGGCTAATTTGCGCGAGCACATCCGGCTGGCCCAGCTATTCGCCGGCTGGGTTGACGAGCGTCCTGACTTTGAACGCATGGCCCCGACGCCTTTCTCGCTAGTGTGTTTTCGCTACCGGCCCCCTGATGTGGACGCCTCTCAGCTTGACAGCCTCAACCAACGATTGCTGGAGGCGATTAACGCCGGCGGCGAATTCTTCCTCTCCCACACCAAGCTAAAAGACCAACTGGTCTTGCGCGTAGCGATCGGCAACCTGCGCACGACACAGGCGCACGTCGAGGGGCTGTGGCAGGTGCTCGTTGAGAAGTCTCGGCAACTCAGCCTGTGATGCAGAGGTCCAAAACGCCGGTTTTAGCCCGCTTTTCTCACCACGTGGCGAGGCGAAGTGCGTGAGAAGCCCGTCAGTACAAGGCGCGCGCCGCTCGGCGCGCGGAAGCGTACTTGAACAGTACGTTGAGCACGGCGAGCAAGCCCAACGCAGTAATGGCGGGCTTATTGCGTGCTTCGACCGTCAGGTGATGAGAAATGCGGGTTAGTCGGCGGGCTGCCGGCCGCCAGGGGCAGGGAAAACCTTCGCAAGGGGTAGCTCGATCGAGGATGCCGCTGTGCGCAGAATGCCATCTTTAGCTTCGTAACTTCCCTTCGGCGTGTGAACATACCCGCGGCGGCTTCGGGGGTTGACGACCCAAATGTGAGGAACGCCGAATTCGAGGTAGTCGTCAATCTTTTCTTGGATGTCTGCCGCTCGATCATCTCTGGAAAGGATCTCCACGGCTAACCAAGGTGGCGTCATCACTATGTGGGAATCGGGCATGCCGCCTTCGATGACGCAAACGTCGGGGACCCGGAAACGTGCCGCCTTGACTTGGACTCGGACCTCGACTGCGGACCAGAAGTCGGGATAATGAACAGTGAGGTAAACCAGTATTCTTGATTGCGGATCAGCATGGTCGACTTCGCCCGAGTTGCGCTCCACAATCTTCCCATCGACGTACTCTTTGTCGCCGTCCGGGAAGCTGGTCCTCAAGTATTCATCAACCGAAACGAGTGAAGTTACACCCACAAAAGTATTCTATCGTAAAGCTTTCGGGCGCTAGCGCGCATTTTTCACGGCGAAAGAGTAGGGGCGGGCCGCTGCGCCTGCCAGAGAGGTTCTCGCGGGATTGGGTTGGGTGATCGAATGGGACGGAGTGTGCATCTCACGAATGGGCGGAGAGGGCGGTCCGCCCCTACAAAGGTACAGACCGGGGACATGGGTAACACATGAGTCCAGGCAGATAGGTAACACTTTTAGGCATAAAACATTTCTAGGAGGAAATGCTTTATGCCCTGGCGGGAGGCCTGTGTGCAAGAAGAGAGGACGCGGTTTATTCATGACTGGCGGAAGCAACAAGATTCGATGGCGGAGTTGTGTCGCCGTTAGGGTATCAGCCGGCGGGCGGGCTACAAGTGGCTCGAGAGCTACCGGCAGGAGGGGATCGAGGGCTTGCAAGATCAGTCTCGGGCGCCGCGGCGGCATCCCCACCAGACGCCGGCAGCGATCGAGGAGCGCATTGTGGCGTTGCGGGCGCGGCGCGGCCGCTGGGGACCGACGACGTTGCAAGCCGTGCTGGAGCGAAAGGATGCGGCGGTGACGTGGCCGGCGCGCAGCACGATCGGCCAGCTGCTTGGGCGCCGGGGACTGAGCGTGCCCCGGCGGCGGCCGCGGGCCGCACCGACGGCACCGCCGCTGACCCCGATGGGGGAACCCAATCAGGTTTGGACGATTGATTTCAAAGGCTGGTTGGACGGCCGCGCTTTTATGGCTGGAACAGTTGTCCACGATGAGGTGAACTTCTTGATCCAGCGGCGCTGGTTGCAACCCAAAAAGCGGCGCCGCTTCGCCACCGGACGCGCCAACTCATCGCGCAGCTGCTCGAGCGGCCCGGCTCCCAGCCGCGAACGGGCTTGCGAAATCCCCGACTCGCCACTGACTCGCGGCGGCTCCGACGGCCCCCGCAACCAAGCAATGCCCTCCCGCAGACAGCGCAGCACCTCGCCATGGGAGACCTGCCTGTACAGCGCCAAGGCAATGACGTCATCGACCACCCCAGGAGCCGGCAAGTCACGTTGCCGGCGGCTTGTCTTGCCCTTTCGATGCCGCACCGCCTGCACCTTCGCCCAAGGGAAGGTCTTGGCGATCACTCCCAAGCTGACGTAGTCGGTGATGCGGGCGCCTTGGGGCAGCTCAGCCAGAGTTCGTGCCATCTGCAATCCTCCCGTCCCCCGAAACGGCATACCACAGAAATGTTATTAAGTGAACAGTATTAGCTAGCGTCTTGGCGTAGCTCCCGAAGGGCCTTCTGGTAAGCCTTCTTCGCTCTTTTCGGAGCTTTCAGGGAGGTTGCGCTGATCGAGACGCCTTCTCCTCTGGCAAGCCGAGGGAGAATGATCACGCCTAGCTCGGGATCATCGAAAGTGCCGCCATGGCCCAGGCGATCGGCTCGGAGCTATACCCGGCAAGCGAGGCTCGCACCTCACAGCCCGTCAGATCGACTCGTTCCGGCCCACGGGACCGTCCCCTACCAAAGTCTATGTTGGGTATGCGGGATTGATCAATAGACTGCCCACCGAGGCTCTCTGTCAACGGGACGCTTGCGTCCGCGAGTGCCCGGGAAGGGTTTTGGCCGAGGTAAAAGCTGAACCGCCCTTTGCTGTCGGTGTAGGTTTCGGGGAAAGGCTGACCATTGCAAACCCGCTCGATGGTAGCGGGCTCGCCCGGTGGGGTGCCGTCTTCCAGCATGACCGTGCCGTGAAGCGGCCGCGGCAAATGGCCGAAGGAATCCTGTCGGCCAACTTGCCGGCCAGGGCGAGTACCAAGAGAGCTAGCCGAAGTCGGGGCGTCTGTAGATCCACCCGGGAAGCCGCCTCCCTGTTGCTGACTCCACAGAGAAACCGCGCTTCCCAACACGAAGCTCAATACTAAAAGACTCCCGTTTCGCACGCTATCCCCCCGTGTTAGCAGCGGCGCCGAGTTGGCTGCGAGGACTCTTGCAAGAAGGGTGCCATATCCGAAACGGCGCCCCTCTTTTTCACTGGGGTCGATCCCCGGCCGACCGGGGAAGTATTCGACCCAGCCCTGGGACAGCCTGAGAAAAGCGGGCTAAAGGAAAGAGTTGCCCCGGGCCGTCCGGCCGTAACGAAAGCACCCAAGTTCTTCGGGTGAACCATGGATCGCCGCGGACGCATATGCCGTCAGCGGTGATTTTTTTCGTGCTGTGATTGGCGGGGCCGTCGCGTGGTGCAGCCGTGCCAAGCTACGCGCCGCCGCGCCGGCGCTTACTTTTTCGCCGCCCCGGCTTAGCTTTCTCAGCTCCCGTGTTGCTGTCCACCCACGAAAACTCAGTGCGCATATGGTCCCAGGCGATCCGGTCGGCCCGGACTCGGAGTCGATCGCCCAACCCAAAGCGCCGTTTGCTTCGCCGGCCGATCAGGGACCGCGGGTTTTCCCGGTAGTAGTAGGGCTCGTCTTGAAAGGAGTCAATCGGCACAAATCCTTCGACAAAGAGATCCAGCAGCTCGACGAACAAGCCGTATCGCGTCACCGAGACCACAATAGCGTCGAATTCGTCTCCCAGGCGTCCTTCCATGAAGCGGGCTTTCTTCCAGTCCATCAGCGCCCGCTCGGCGTCCGCCGCCCGGCGCTCGGTGAAGGAAGTCTCTTTTGCGATCTGCGCTAGTGTGCTTTCCGTTGGTCGCCGTTTAGCAGCTGCGTTGCTGTCCGTTGGTCCCTCGTCGAAGTCGAGCACCGCCTTCAGGATGCGGTGTACGACGAGGTCCGGATAGCGTCGAATCGGAGACGTGAAGTGCGTATAGCAAGGCGTCGCCAGCGCGAAGTGGCCACTGTTGATCTCGCTGTAGCGGGCCTGTTTCAGCGAGCGCAGCATTAAGTAGTTGAGGATTCGTTCCTCCGGTTTGCCCTCGAGCTGGGCGATCAACTTTTGATAATGCTTGGGGGAAACGTCAGACCCTCCCTCGGGAACCTGCACCTGATGACGGGCCTTGGAGCCGTCCCGGTGACGGCGGCTGTAGCCGAATCGGCGAACCTGTACACCCACCCCCAGGGAATAACCGAACGTCGAAAGTAATTGCTCGAAATCCAGCAGACGCCTGGGATCCGGTTTCTCGTGGACCCGATAGAGAGCGGGCGCTTCTCGCTCCTCCAAATGCCGCGCCACCGCTTCGTTCGCCGCGAGCATGAATTCCTCGATGATGCGGTGGGCGATGTTCCGCTCAGCTCGCGTAACGCCTGTCATCATTCCCGACTCGTCGAATTCGATTACTGCCTCGGGAAGGTCGAGGTCGATCGATCCGCAGCGCTCCCTGCGGCACTGGAGAATGGCGGCTAACTCTTTCATGAGCCGGAAACGTTCGACCAAACGCTGATAACGGGAGGTCTGCTCGGCCTCTTCTTCGAGCACTAAGTTCACATTCGTGTAAGTCATCCGCTCGGCGCTGCGAATGATGCCCCGGCAGAATTCGACGCCGACAGTTTCTCCTCGGTTGTCGATTTCGAGCAGGGCGGAGAGCGTCAAACGGTCCACCTGGGGGTTCAGCGAGCAGATACCCGTCGAGAGCTCGGCCGGCAGCATGGGCACGGCGCGGTCAGGGAAATACGCACTTGTGCCCCTGAGGTGTGCTTCCTCATCGAGGGCGCTTCCGGGGCGAACGTAGTGGCTGACGTCGGCAATGTGAACATGAAGAGCGAAGTTGCCGTTTTCCAGGCGATCAACCCAAACCGCATCGTCAAAGTCGCGGGCCGATTCGCCGTCGATCGTGACGATGTCGAAGTCCCGAAAGTCCCGGCGCCGCCGCCCTTCCTCCTCGCCGACGGCCTCGCTGAACCCCCCGGCCTCATCAAGAGCCGGAGACGGAAAACGGTAGGGAAGGTGAAACTTGCGGATGATGACTTCGACGTCTACTCCAAAGTCTTGGGGACGTCCGAGAACTTCGATCACCCGTCCCCGCGCCTCCTGCGTACGCGTTGGAAACTGCGTGATCTCGACGTAGACGATCCAACCGTCAAGGTCTTCAGGCCCGGCCACCTCGGGCGGTGATATGCTGCCCAAACGGTCACTTGTCGGGTCAGGCGGGGGCAGCTCCTCGCCTTGGGTGATCACTATGCGCTCCCGAACGCGATCGTCATGGGGCGTGACCCGGCTGCCGCGTTTGGAAAAGTGGAACTGACCGACCACGCGCGCTTGGCCACGCTTCAGGATTCGCCGGACGACTCCTTCCGCCCGACCGTCGTCGGAGATCCGTCCAAGCTGCACTAAGACGCGATCGGCGTGCATCGCGCCCGCTAGCGATTTCCGGGAGACATAGATGTCTCCCTCGACCCCCTCCAAAGGGTGATCCGGCACGACGAATCCGTAACCGTCCCGGTGCAGGATGACTAGGCCGCTCACGTATTCGGAGGAGGGGCCCGGTACGGCGTAGTTGGCGCGGCGGAATTCGACCAGCCGTCCCTCCGAGACAAGTTGCCGCAGGCTCAGCTGCAAGGTGCGCCGCTCCTCGCCCCGCACGCCGAAGTGCCGCGCGAGGGTCCGGAAGCCGGTCCGGCCATGCGGCTGTCGGCTCACGTACTCCAGCACGGACTCAGCATCCATGGCTTCACTATATCGAGCGGCGAGGAGAGCGACCTAAGATCGTGCCAGTCAGCTGTTCCAGACAAGACCTTCTGCTCGTCCCGGCGACGTGGCGCACGCCTCCCGGCGTGCCGTGGCGCCATTCCTGGCGACATGTTTCGTTGGTGCGCCGGCCTTTCTGCCGGGCGGTGGAATGCCGGCAAGAATGCCGGCACAGCACGCTGAAAGTGTGCGCCACGTCGCTTTCGAGCCCGACATTTCCGAAACTATAGTGAACCTGTCTCCAGGACAGTCCGCTGGTCAACCCCTGAACATGGTGTACGGCGTTGGCGGCCGCAGCGCCAGAATCTCTTGCGGCCGGTGCCGGCACTTAGTCGGGAGCTCCGAACCACCACAAGAGTGGCACGGGGTTGCGACACTACTCCAACACCCGAAAGCCCTCGCGACGCGCGGCCTCATTTAGCCGGTCGTCGAGGGAGACGAATTCCAGTGACGGGACCTCCCCGCCGCTGGCCGTCATCGCGGCCGCCAACTGCAGAGCGTCGGTGCCGCGAAGAGGATGAACCCGTAACAGCCGCTGGGCCGTGCGACGCAGGCGGGCGGTTGGCTGCAGTTCGTGCCAGCTTAGGGCCAGCGCTTCAAGACGCTCGAGGACGCTCGCCGCGTCGCCTACGCTCAGGTCGCCGCTTCGCTCGTGGCGCGCGATCGCCGAACAGACTTCAACCGGCGTCGCCCACCAAACAAGCATCACCGGATCGCGCTCGAGGAACGAGAGTACTCGCTCCCGCTGTGATGCCATGACCAGCAGAGGCACGATGGCGGAGCTGTCCCAGAACCTCAACGGCCCTCTCGCCTCTCTTTGAGCAGCGCTTCCAGGACACTTTTGGAGGGGGCGGGCGGCCTCGACTTTAGCATCCGCATGGGGACGCGCTTTTCGGCAGGCTTGATGAGTCCCTCGCGGGTGAGCACGGCCAAACGGCCTCTGGGATCGTCGCCGGCCGTGGCGGGTTCAATCTTTGCTACCGGCTGATTGCGGTCCAAGATTAGCACCGTCTCTCCCGCCCGGACCTTCTTGAGATAGGCACTCAAGCGACTTTTGAGCTCGGATACGGTGGCTCTTTGCATAAGACTATCATAGCTAAATTACCATGACTATTTTAGTCACGCTCGGTGTGCTTCCACAACTACAGTTGAGAATCACTGAGCATGCCGTGCCCCTACATTTCCAGGCACCCAACAGACCTGTAGGGGCACAGCATGCTGTGCCCGCCTATTCGTCCGAAACGTCAGCGTATTGGCGAAATGATGCACTAAGCTAAAAACATGGCTGACTTCGCGGTCACCGAGCTGGACAGCGGCATTGATTTTTCAAATCTCCCCTACTGGGACGTCGTTATCGTGGGAGCGGGCCCCGCGGGACTCGCCGCCGGCCTCACGACCGCCCACCGAGGCCTGACGACGCTGGTTGTCGAAGCCAAGAACAGGCCGGGCGGCCAGCCTCAGTTTCTCTACGCGGATAAAAAAATCGTCGACGTTCCGGGCTTCCCCGACGGGGTTACCGGGGAGGAGCTTTCCGCTCGGGTGTTTCGCCAGGCGGAAGACGCACTCGTTCAGTTTCGCTTTAACGAAGAACTGGTCGCCATCGAAGACACCGAGCGGGTAGAGAAGGATGATCCCCTGAGGCGGCTCGTGACAAACGGCGGGGGCTACGTTTGCCGCAAAGTGATCATCGCCTGCGGACTGTTGCACTACCCGAGGAAGCTGCCCGTTCTCGATCAGCTCAGCTCGAAAAAGGTCTACTACAAAATACCCAAGATCGGCGACTACGAGGAGAATCAGGTCGCCGTGGTTGGCGGCGGCGACGCGGCGTTGATGGTTCTGCAGCGAAACGGCCGGGTCGATATGCTCATCCGCGAGGAGGTTCCCCTTGGGAAAGCGGATACCCTTGCCCGCATCCGCCGTCTGGGCGGACATATCCACACCTCCCGCGAGATCACGGCGGCGGAATTTCGCGGCGACAAGATCGTCCTCGCGCTGTCGGACGGAAACAACGTGGAGTGTGACTTGGCCATCGTACAGATCGGCTTCCTTTCCGCCAAGGAGACGTTTCAGCGGCTGGATCTGCGATTGAATCACAACGGCAGTATCGCCATCGATCCCTACTACGAGACGAGTCGGCGGGGGATCTTCGCCGTCGGCGACGTCCATGGCGACGTCAAACTCATCACCGTGGCTTGGGCGGAAGGCATTCAGGCCGCCATCTATGCCTTCAAGGAGATCACCAGCCCCTACTGGCTAAACGAGAAGCGATTGCGTGACCAAAAGATCACCATGATCGGTGAAAAGATCACCCAGGCGGCACAAAGCCAAACTCTTGCCAAGCGAAAGCGGGCGTGATCCGAGGTGTTGCCGCTTCTAACCGTTTCACGCTCTGCAATCGCTCCCCTGGCCGGCGAACTGATTCAGCGACGAATTTCTGACTGCGGACCTCGGCTTGGTTAAGACTGCTTTTCGCCACTCAGACACCGTCGGGATGGGGTAAGATAACCGGGAGCTGCCGGCGCGCGGCCGGAAGAGGCCGGAGGCTCGCCAACAGGAAAACCATTTTGGGGAGCACCGCCCCCCTAAACGTCTCATCCGGCTTCGGGCTGGTGAGATGGCAGGGGGCGAATGGTTTCGAAGTATCGTCTTGCACTGAGACTAGCCATGACTCTTACAATTGCTGTGGCAACCCGTGCGGGCTTCCGATGGTCTGCTGCTTTACTGATTTTGGCCTGTGCCTTGTCGTCGGCGGCCCAGCAGCCCAGCATTCAGAACCGTCATACCGCGCCGGCTGATCTACAGGCTGGAGAACGCTTCTACCGCGCTTCTTGCGCCATTTGCCACGACTTCGATGGCCGCGGACTGCTCGGACACGGTCCCGAAATCAGGACGGCAAAGCCCGGCCGCTCAACCGACGCCGAGTTGTACGAAACGATCAAGAACGGATTCCCGCCCGACATGCCGCGGATCTCCTTCAGCGAGAAAGAGCGCTGGCAGGTCGTGGCCTTTGTCCAGTCACTCCGGCAGGCTTCCAAAACCGCGGGCGACCCGGCCGCGGGCGCCGCACTGTTTCGAGGCAAGGGCGAGTGCCTCGGGTGTCACAAAGTTCACGGCCAGGGCGGCCCATTCGGTCCTGTCCTGAGCGAGATCGGAGCGCTGCGATCCATCGAAGAAATAGAGACCTCCATCCGTGCCCCGAATCAGGACGTCTCTTCCGCCTACTGGAGGGTCCGAGCCGTCACCAAAGACGGAGAGAAGGTCACCGGCAGACGCTTGAACGAAGACACTTATTCGGTCCAGTTGCTCGACAGCCATGAGCGGCTGCGCTCGCTGATGAAAGACGATTTGCAGAAATTCGAGATCGACAGCAACTCGATGATGCCTTCTTACGAGGGTAAGCTCAACAAGCGCGAGATCGATGACCTTGTCGCTTACCTCGCCACGCTGAGATCAGAGAGAACGGGACCATGAGAACCTTTGGGAGAACCTTCGGGCGCCTAATTCTGTTGCTGCTCTGCGTTGTGACGCTGCCCGCCCAACTCAGCTACGAACGTCTGCTCAACGCGGAAACGGAACCCGGGAACTGGCTCACCTATTCCGGCAGTTACAAAAGCAACCACTACAGCAAACTGGACGAGATCAGCGGTGAGAACGTGGGCGGCCTCGAACTGAAATGGGTTTTCCAGGCCGGCACGACCGACAAGCTCCAGTCCACGCCGCTGGTCGTCGACGGCGTCATGTATTTGACCGAGGGGAGCAACGATGTTGTCGCGCTCGACGCCCGGACGGGCCGCGCATTCTGGAGGTATGAGCACAGCCTGCCGGAGCGAATCAACCTCTGCTGCGGACACGTGAATCGCGGGCTGGCCATGTCGGGTGATCGCCTCTACCAAGGGACGCTCGACGGACGCTTCCTGGCTCTAGACAGCAAGACCGGAGCCGTGTTGTGGGATCGCCGGCTGGTGGATAACACCAAAGGGTACTCGTTGACCGTGGCTCCGCTGGCGGTCAAGAACAAGATCATCCTTGGTACGGCGGGCGGCGAGTACGGCATCCGCGGATTTATCGACGCCTATGACCCGGAAACCGGGGAACGAATTTGGCGCTTCCACACCATCCCCGGGCGGGGCGAGCCGGGCCATGAAACCTGGGAGAACGATGCCTGGAAGACGGGCGGCGGCTCCGCTTGGATAACAGGTTCGTTCGATCCCGAGCTCAACCTTCTCTATTGGGGGATCGGCAACCCCAGTCCGGATTGGAACCCGGAAGTTCGGCCGGGCGACAACCTTTACACCGGTTCGGTCGTGGCCCTTGACGTCGATACGGGCAAACTGAAATGGCACTTCCAGTTCACTCCGCATGACGAATGGGACTACGACGCCGTACAGATACCGGTCCTGGTGGACATGGAATTCCGCGGCCGCCCGCGCAAACTCATGCTGTGGGGCAATCGCAACGCCTTCTACTATGTTCTCGACCGGGAGACCGGGGAGTTCCTGCTGGGCAAAGCCTTCGCTCGGCAGACCTGGGCTAAAGGGCTAGACGAAAACGGACGGCCGATCAAGATACCCGGCATGGGTCCCTCCAAGGAGGGCAAGGCCGTCTACCCCGCCGTGCAAGGGGCGACGAATTGGTACGCCCCCTCCTACAGCCCGCGGACCGATCTGTTCTACCTGACGGTTTGGGTCGACTACTGGGGCCTGTTTTACTCCGACGAACCGGTCTACACGCCGGGCAACTTCTTCGGCGGCGGCCTGGTGAAGCGGGTCTATCCCAACAGGATGTCCCAAGGGGAAGTGGGCTACGGCGCCGTCCGCGCGCTGGACCCGAGCACGGGTGAGTTGAAGTGGGAGTTCAAGACGACGGAGATCTCCGAAAGCGGTCTGCTGTCGACGGCAGGCGATGTCCTCTTTTCAGGCAGTTTTGAAGGCAACTTCGTCGCGCTTGACGCCCATACCGGCAAACGGTTGTGGCGAACAAGTCTCGGCGGCCGGATGACCAACTCCGCGATCACCTATCTCGCCGACGGCAAGCAGTATGTCTCGGTCGCGGCGGGCCATTCCTTGTTCACCTTCGGCCTGAGAGAATGACCGGGCCACGGCGTGCCGGATGCTGACTGTACGAACTAGCGCGGGGGGGGAAGTTCCTAAGTTATGGAAAACTGGAGCCACGGGAGGGACTCGAACCCACGACCTGCGGTTTACGAAACCGCTGCTCTACCAACTGAGCTACCGTGGCGGGGTGCCCGCATTTCTCACCAGCTGACGGGCCGAAGCAGATCATAGGCCCGCCATTACTTCGTTGCGCTTGCTCACCGTGCTCAACGTAAGGTTCAAGTACGCCGGCACTATTCTAAGGAACTGGGCGCCGAGCGGCGCGCGCCTTGTACCGACGGGCCTCTCACGCACTTTGCCTCGCCACGTGGGTGAGAAAAGCGGGTTAAGGGCAAGCTTCGCTCATCTTAACATAGGGTTTCGAAAGTTCACCCTGAGGTCGGACCACAACGGTTCGTAAGCGGCACTCGATGTCGCCACGAATGGCGGCACAGCACGCAAGAATGCGTGCGCCACAAAGGCGAAAGGCCGGCTCTCGCCCGGGGCTCGGCTTTTCGGGGTCTAGCGTCGACGACTCAAACGCCGTGAGGGGAAGTGTGGCAAAGTGAGTTGCTGTCCGTCGGAGTCAGGTTGAGCGGCGGCCGGCCCGGATTTCCAAGCGGCCTCTCGTCGGCGCGCCGCCTCCCGGCGCTTGGCTTCGCGGGCGGCCTGTCGGAATCCGTAGCCTGCTAAGCGATCGCGGATCAACGCTTTGCGTTCGGCGGCGGTCGGTTTCGAGAGCCGCAACTCGAGCTGTCTATCGCCGCTTCTTTGCATCGACAGGCCTCGGTGTTCCTATCCTTAGTGTAATGGCTTTGTCCAAAACCATATTGTAAGCACCGATGGGTTACCTTGCCGTCGCCGTAGCATCGTTGGTGGTAGCAGCGCTTACCTTGGTTTCAGGATTCGGACTGGGGTCGCTGTTGATGCCGGTTTTCGCCCTGTTTTTCCCGCTGGAGGTTGCCGTCGGCGCGACCGCTGTCGTCCATTTGGCCAATATCGCCGCTTCTATTCAGGCCTCGGTGTTCCTATCCTTGGTGTAATGGCTTTGTCCAAATACGCAGAGTTGGCCGGTCGCGACCATATTGTAAGCAGACCGATGGAGTTGGCTCCGTCGCAAGCTGCGGCGTGCCATGGTCCGGCCCGGCCGGGATCGGCTTAACCTTGCCGTCGAGGTAGGATCGTTGGTGGTAGCCGCAGCGCTTACCTTGGTTTCAGGATTCGGACTGGGGTCGCTGTTGATGCCGGTTTTCGCCCTGTTTTTCCCGCTGGAGGTTCAGAACGCCGTACAAGTCTGGTCGGCGCGACCGCTGTCGTCCATTTGGCCAATAATCTATTCAAGCTTGGCCTGGTCGGCAAATACGCGAGTTGGCCGGTCGCGATCCGATTCGGGGCGCCGGCCATTCCCGCCGCCTTCCTAGGCGCCATGCTCCTTGGGCTGCTGACCAGTCTGGAGTCGTTTTGGCGTTACAGCCTAGCAGGTCGGACATTCCAAATCACGTCGCTCGGACTCGTCACGGGCGGTCTGATTGTTGTCTTTTCGCTGCTCGATTTATGTCCGATTTTTGACCGACTAACCCTCGGTCGGCGCTACCTTCCCGTCGGGGGGGTGCTCTCCGGGCTGTTCGGCGGCATATCGGGCCACCAAGGAGCGCTGCGCGCCGCCTTTCTCATCCGGTGCGGGCTGGTCAAAGAGGCCTTTATAGGAACCAATGTGATTTGCGCGGTGGCCGTGGACGTCACCCGCCTTTCGGTCTATGGGACGATGGCCCTCAAAGGGGGCTTTGAATCTCTTCGTGATGTCCATAGCGCGTCGCTGCTGGTCACGGCCGCGCTTTCCGCTTTTTTGGGATCCTTCGTCGGCGCGAGGGTCATGCACAAGATTACGATGCGGCTTGTCCGTCGTCTGGTGGGGACTTTGCTGTTGGCTTTAGGGACGGCTATCGCCCTCGGGCTGGTGTGACCCGGCACGATTTGGCGGCGCCTCCGAGCTACCGTCGATTGGCCGGCGCACCGCCCGAGTTGGAAGACCCCCAATCAGCCCGCCGCCGGTACCCGACCCGCGCAGGCATTGTGCCACTGTTCCGGGTTTCGCCTCCCTCAGGGTCCTATTTCGCTAGAATATAGGCATGGACGACGGGGTTTTCGAGATCGAATGTCCCTGCTGCGGAGCCACGCTCGAAGTCGACGCGGAGACCGAGGCCATCCTATCTCATCAGGCGCCGAAGCCAAAGGAAGCGCCGCTGGATCTGCAGAAGGCGGTCCGGCAACTCAAGTCGGAAGAGAGCAGTCGCGACCAGCGGTTTCGCGACCAAGTGCAGGCCGAACGCCAGCACGGCAAGGTGCTCGATAAGCGCTTCGAGGGCCTGCTCAAGAAGGCGCGCACGGAAGGTCCTCAAAAACCGTTCCCCCGCGACATCGACCTCGATTAGGCGAGTGGCCTGTTGTCGAGACGGGTTCGCCATAGATTTGAGAATGTCGGGCTCGAAAGCGACGTGGCGCACGCATTCTTGCGTGCTGTGCCGGCATTCTTGCCGGCATCCCGCCGGTCGGCTGAAGGGCCGGCGCACCACAACGAGAAATGTCGCCACGAATGGCGACACGGCACGCAAGGATGCGTGCGCCACGTCGACAGGACGATCAGAAAGTCTTGTCTGAAACAGACGGCTAGAACTCAGCGGCCCGGTGTTCGTCGCGGCGCTTGATCCGACCTACGGCCTGCCGCGCGCTCCGGAAATACATCCCAGAAGGGTCCCGGCATGCTGTTACACTGGTTGCTTGTCTGATCCACATAGGCAAGGGTGTGCGTTGGTTTTAATCCCACACGGAACGCACCTCGAAGGTGACTGCATCGTCTTGTTGTTGAAGCCGCACCCCAAGAAGGAATGATTCCCGGCTCTCCCCGGGGCGGCTACGGGCGGGGACGGCGCAAGCGGTCCGCACTCCGTTCCGGGGCTCTCGCAGTCGGCAGTCGAGGGTGTTTCGCTTGGAACTCGAATGGCCACGTCGAAGAATCCTTTAAAGCAGATCATGGATATCCGGCGGGACGAAGTCCCGCAGGCCCTGCTGATGTTCGCTTACTTCTTCCTGGTCATTACGACCTTTTCGATCTTGAAGCCCCTCAAGGGTAGTCTTTTTATCCAGTTTTATGACGAAACCGGATTCAACTCATTCGGGCTGCGCCTGAACGCTGCACAGGCCGAACTTCTGGCCAAAGTCTTTAATCCCGCATTTCCAATTTGATTCAGGCCTCCCGACCTTCCAGCGGCCTTCAGCGTCTTTATTCATAGGGGCTAGAGCCCGATGAGGACGCCATGGAGGCCAACACCCAATGGGTGAAAAACAAACCAAGCCATTCCAGCTAACTTTCAATGGACTTCTCAAAGTCGATTTCCAGGGATCGCACGTCACTTCCGACGGTGGCCTGATTTTGGTTCGCGAACTGGACGAACGGCTCGGTCTCGGAGAACTGATTGACGAGCATCTCAGCGACTCCCGGCACGGCACAAACAAGCAGTTCACGCTCGCTGATCTGTTGCGGCAGTCGATCTACAGCCGCTTGGCAGGCTACGAGGACGTCAACGACGCCGTCCGCGTGGCGGCTGACCCGACGTTTCGCTTGATCGGCTCGCAGAAGATCTGGGATCGCGGTGCGGCCTTGACCTCGACGCTGCACGGCTTCGAGACGGAGATGCTGGCGAGCGAAGAGAACCTGCTGGGGCTGATGGCGCTGAACCGAGAGCTGGTCGGGCAAGCGGAGGCGTTCGACGACTCCGCGCGGGTCGTTCTGGACATGGACTCCACCGAGAGTCCGGTCCATGGCCAACAGGAAGGCAGCGCCTACAACGGACACTTCGAGTCGGTCTGCTACCACCCGTTGCTTTTGTTCAACGGTCATGGTGATTGCCTCGCTGCCAAGCTGCGTCCCGGCAACGTGCACAGCGCCGAGGACTGGGATGAGCTATTGTTGCCGGAGATCGAGCGCCAACTGGCCGAAGGCAAACAGGTCACCTTTCGCGCCGATGCCGCCTTCGCCAAGCCCGAGATCTACGAAGCACTGGAGGAGCGCGGCGCGGACTACGCCATCCGCATTCCGGCCAACAGGAGCTTGGAGTTAGAGATCGAAGACATCCTGTTTCGTCCGCCGGGGAGGCCCGGCCGCAAGCCGCTAGTGCGCTACAAGAGCTTTCGCTATCAGGCGGAGAGCTGGAAGAAGCCGAGACGAGTTGTCGCCAAGGTCGAGCACCACCAGGGCGAGCTGTTCGCGCGCGTCGGTTTTATCGTGACGAACATGAGCTTGCCAAGCCGGTCGGTGGTGCGTTTCTACAACCAGCGCGGCACGGCGGAGCAGTGGATCAAAGAAGGTAAGCAAGCGACGCACTGGACGCGGCTGTCGTGCCATCGCTTCCGGGCGAACGAGGTGCGCTTGCAGTGAAGCGTGCTGGCCTACAACCTGGGCAATCTCTGGCGGCGGCTCGGGCTGCCGCAGCGAATCAAGAACTGGTCGCTGACGAGCTTGCAGCACCGGCTGATGAAGACGGGCGGACGGCTAATTAAACACGCGCGGTATGACTGGCTCTTGTTCGCGGAGGGACATCTGAACCGGCGGCTGTTTGGCGACATGCTGCGGAAGATCTGGGCGCTGCCTGTGCCGGGCGGGTAGCACCGCACTTGGCGAATGCGAAATCTGTGTACTGAGGACGGAAGCTCGGAGGGGTGTCTGCGAAATTGACTTCGCAGCGACGGATCAGCCCCCATGAGGGGCAAGAAGGGGGCTCGATCGGTTCCGCCTCAGCCGCCGCCTCTTTCGGGTGGAGAAATGGTTCCGCTTCGCCGGGTGAGGGTGTAGACTCGTGCCGTCAGAGGAGCCAAATCGGAAATCCTGGTCTAGACCATGGCGAGACGTCCGGCAACGAGCACGTGACGGTCACGGATAAGCTCGACATACTCGTGGACCGCCAGAGGAGAATCTTGGGTGCGCTGGGCATATTAACTCGAGAAGAGGCCGCAGAATAGTCGAACGGGCCGACGCAGGCTAAGAGGCTGAGCCCCCGAGGTAATCTGCCCGGACGCGGCCGACCGCGGACACGGGACAGAGATGCGGGACCCCTCCATCCGCGGGTCCCGCATCCTTTTTTTTACGGCCCGGTGCGGCGCCAACCGCTCGGTGACGAAGTACAGTATTTCGCAAATATAGTTTCAATAGATTTTTCTTGGTCCTCATTTTCTTGTCCTTCCTCCCTACAGTATCACAATACAGTATCACAATTCGGTTTTTGTGTTCTTGCCGGTGGGGGAGTTAGTGGCGGTCGTCGGAAAAGTTCCCCTCCACGTCTGGTTTCTGGCTTTGGGTTGTTACCTGGGAACGCACGTGCTCGGAGCGATGAAGTGGTGGCTCCTGATCGGGGTGTCGAACACGGACTTGCCGTTGAAGCACATGCTTCGTTGCTACTTTGCCGGACTCTTCGGCAATCTCTTTCTTCCGGGTCTCGTGGGCGGAGACGTCGTCAGCATTGCCATGGCGGTGCGGGTAACCAAGACGAAGACCGGCGTGATTCTAGGTACGGTGATGCATCGGACGTCGGATGTGATTGCGCTGTTGCTGTTCGCCGGGACGGGACTCATCCTACTACCTGCCGACATCTCGGCGGCGTTCACCCCATTGGTCTGGAGGCTCGGCCTGTTGTTCGTGTTGCTGGGCGTTAGTTCGCTGGCTCTTGTAGCGGCGATTCCTCCTCGCCGTCTGCCCTTCAAGCTCAGAAGGCGCCTGGTCAGATTGAGACGGGTTCTGCGGTCGGTTTGTCGACGCCCAAAGTTGATGCTGGTTGCCCTCGCTCTCGCTGTCGTCACGCAGGGTCTGTTGGTAGCACTGTTTAGCTGGACGGTCGGCGCGTCGGGGCTTGAGCTGGACTTCACAACTTGGCTCGGCGTCGGGCCGTTGGCGAAGCTCTCCGCTTTGCTGCCCGTGACGCTGGGCGGCATCGGAGCCAGAGAAGTAGCCTTGGTGGTGCTTCTTAGGCCGTTCGGTCAAAGTGCGGTAGATGCAGCGGCCGCGGGGTTGATCTGGGACGCTCTGGTGGTTTGTGGCGCGGTGGTTGGAGGGGGACTGTCGTTTATGCTGGGCCGCTTCACTAGGCGAAGCTTGCATGGGCGACTCTAGCTTGGGAGATAGTCTTTTGCGCAAGCACGGCTTGCCGGCCCTTGGAAGTGTGTTTTTGGTCTTCATGCCGGGTGGCGTTGTGCTAGCGAGCCTGATCGCGATCTGCGTCCATACCGGTACCCTCTGGCCATGGGGAATGGTCGTTCACGAGGACGGACGTAGGACGCTGGCAGAGACCGTCTTTTACTTCGAGCACGCCGCGCGGGAGCTTCCCATCGATCTGTTGTTGGGCGTCGCGGTAGCAGGTAGCGTATTGAGGTTTTACCCCGCGGTTTCCCCGTCGTCAACTGGGCGGCGGCGGGCGCGGCGAATGTTGTTCTCCTTCCTCGTCCTGTCGGCGGCGGTCATGGGAGTTATTTTGGTCGGAGCGGGAATGCAAGCAGGAGTCCAGGGGGTGACAGCGAATCTGATGCAGATGTACACGCGAGAGGGAGCGGTCCCCGCGCCGGGTGCTCACTGGCGCTATCACCTGTTGAGCCGGTTGGGAGTCATGTTGTCCTGTTACGCCCTAACGGGGTTCAGCCGCCGTCTTTCGGACCAAGATCCCTCAGTGGGCCCGACAGGGAGCGCCAAAGTTTTCCTGATTGCGGTCGCCGTGCTATTGGCACCTGGCTTATTTGTGGGCTTCACGACCGAGCCGTTCGCTTCGTCCGTCTACCTCGGACATCAAGCTAGAGAGATCGTCACCCATACGCTCGTGACGGCGCCCTGGGCGCTAGGCTTGTGCTTGTGGCTACGGCGGAGGGTGATGCCCGAGACGGGTAAGAGCGGTTCACGGGGAGTTTCTAGCGAACTGTGGATTGTTGCGGGTAGCGCCGTCCTGATTTACTGCTACCTGATCGTCGGCGCGGTGATCACCGGCGCCCGGGCCGAGGCGCGGACCGATAGCCTTGTGCGGCTCGTCGCAGTTCATTTTCTGGAACATAGTCTGACCTACGTAGTGACCCCCGTGGTTGCAGGCTCGATCTATCTATGGTCGGTCAGGGCTTCACTGAAGCGAAAACAAAGAACTGCATGACCCGGTTCGGCTCCCTGCTCAAGGTCGCCGCAAGTCGTGCAGTTTCTCAGCGGTCACTGCGCATCGTCCTATGGTGCGCCTTACCGTTCCTATTCTGGCTCTACTTCGAATCTCCCTTTACTCGACCTGTTCCCCTAGAAGATGTGGTTCCGGCGTACGGGTCCACGATCCTACAGATAGGTCAGGCTTTGTGGGCCGACGGGTTAGGTCTGGTTTCTCATGCCGCTCTGAGCTATCTATGGGCTGCCTTGATCATTGCGATCGACCTGATGTTTGGGCTGGCGTTGCTCCGTTGGATGTCTCGCAAAACTTCCTGTCATCTGCCCCCCGCGCTTAGGGCCGCCAGTGCTTTGGCACTCGGTTGCGGATTCGCCGGGATGGCCGTGTTTGGTTTGGGAGCCGGCCACCATCTTACGAGGAACGCCGTCGTAGGAATCACGGCGCTCATGGCCGTAGCCGGTGTAGGGGGGCTGTTTAAGCAGCAGGCTTGGCGCTGGGGGTTTTCATTTTTGGCTGCGTTTCGACCGTCGCGAGCCAATCGCAAGCTCATCATCGCGTCAACTTTCTTGCTGCTGCCCGCGATCGCTATCCACGGTTTTGACCTCTTGTTGCCGGTGCTGGAGTTCGATAGCACGATGTACCAGATGAGCGCCGCTAAGCTGTATCGGGAGCAGCAGGCGGTCGTCTACCACCCGGGCATTCGTTTTAACGGGCAGCCCCAACTCCCGGTGCTCATCTACCTTCGCTATTGGTTCCTCCTTGAAAGCGACAGTCTCCTAAAGTTGGCGAACCTGGAATTCTCGTTCATCCTACTGCTGACGCTTGTAGCCGTGGCACGGCAGCTCCGCTGGCGAGACTCGTGGTTTCTTGGGGTCCTTGACCTGGCAAGCATGCCCATCGTCTGTTATCTAGCGAAGGTGGAGTACGCTGATCTCGCTCTCACAGCTTTTTCGGGTCTGGGAATCTTCTTGGTTCTGTATCAGCTTCGCCACCCCGGTCTGCAGCTCCACGTGCCGGCTGGATTGGTGTTTGGCTTCGCGGTCTCATGCAAGCATCTTGGGTTGATGCTGTTTGCGGCTGCTCTAGTGGGCTACGTCGCCGCGGCTTGGGTGGCGGGGATTGGGTTGCGGCGTCTCGCGCGGACTTCCTTTCTTCTGGTCGTGCGCGCCGGCCTGGTCGGCTCGGGATGGTGGTTTCGGTCGTGGCTTCACACTGGAACGCCGCTGCATCCCTTTCTCACGCCCAGGGGCGAGTCGGCAGCAACGACAGAGCCGTTCACGCTAACCTCGGCTTACCAAAACGAACGTAGCTTCAGTCACTTGGCAGACGCCGCTTATCTTCTTGTGGCCATGCAGCCGGACAGGAGGGGCCACCCGGATGGGTTCGGAATTTCCCTGCTTCTGCTGCTGATCACCGGCGCATTCATCGTCGTTCAGCGCGGGGCGTGCCGAAGGGCCTCGGGTCCGGAGTGGGTTTTCCTCATTGTCGCCTCCACGTCGTACTTCCTTGTCTGGAGCTTTACGAGTACTCCGCATCGTCACTTGGTTCCCTTGGCGCCGATACTTGCCATGCTTTTCCTCATGTCGACTTGTCAACTCCTGGGGGCTAACGGCCGCCTACCAAGGGTCCTCACCATCTTTCTGGCGGTGATCTCGCTTCACACCTCTTTCTCAACGAGCAAAACCGGTGTGCATCGTGTCCCTCCACCGAAAAATCAAGAAGAAAAACAGATCTGGTTGCAACGAGCGCTGCCCTACTATGGAGCCGTCCAAGCTATTAATGAAACGGCTCGGTCCTCCGATTGGACGTATCTCTTGTTAGCTCCGCGAACACGTTTCTACGTCAACACGGTCAGCTTCGGAGACTGGTTCGGACACTACAGCTACGACTGGCTTTTCCAAGGCGTGGATTCCGATCAGGCTCTCGTGGCAAAACTTAAAGATGCCGGATTTCAGTTTTTGTTAGTGGACCATAGGAATGTGCGTCAGTCGAGTGCTCACTACCCACAAGGGTTGCGCGATTCAGCGCTCCGTACGTCCGAAGCCGAACCGGCTGGGGTGGGGCGGATTTTTTCCGACCGCCGATATTCCGTGTTCAGACTTGATTAGATGTCGAGGTAAGTTGTTGTGTTGGATGAAAGTCGGACGACAAGCAGGAGGGCTTATCCTACCGCGCGCGGCTAGCTACTTTCCGGCGCAAAATACGAGTACCGCTCGGGGCGGGGACTGTCACCAATTTCGCGCCTTCAAAGAATCAACAACTTACAGGCGCATTCGGACGCGAAATTGGCTGACTGTACCCAGCCACCACGCAGTTTCTCCTTTTTGCGCCGGAAAGTAGCTAGGGTCTTGGCAATCCCACACGCGCCTCCCCGGCGGATCTGAGCCCGCGCCCGGTTGCGCGCCGACTGGCAGCACCAAATGCCTACTTTACGATGCGAATCGCGGATCGGTGGGTGGCATGATAACGCAGTTAGGGCTTCGAGGGCTAGTGCTTGGTTCCATAAGTTCGCGATCGTTTGTAGGCCGACAATCCCTGGACCGCTCCCTCGGGTCGCGGCTGAGAAGGCTCTGCGAACAAACCACTTCCGGGCCGGATGGACGATCGGTACGATGCTCAGGGAAAGGGCTTTTCAAATACGCGAACTTTTGAAACCAAGCACTAGCAGCCCGTGGCAAAAGTCGTGCAGGAGGGGAAAATGGGGACTGCCACCAATTCGCTTCCCGTCATGACCCAAGAAACAAAGCACTTAGCCTGAGGCGAATTGGCTGGCTGTACCCGATTTTTCGCGACCCTCACTTCTACCACGGGCTGCTAGGCTCGCTTTCCACAACTCCGATAGAGTAAGAGGGCTGACGCGGGCCGCATGAAGAGACATGAAGAGTGCTCTAGTCACGGGCGGCGCCGGGTTTGTCGGATCGGCGCTAGTGCGTAGTTTGTTGGCCCACGAAGAGGTAGAGCGGGTTGTCGTGGTGGATAACCTGCTGACCGGCAACGATGCCAATCTTTCCGAAGTCGGTGACTCGATTGAATTCCATCTGGCCGACATCCGCGACCTCGGGGCGATGGAGGGTCTTTTCCAGGGCGTAGACGTTGTCTTTCATCAGGCGGCGATCCCATCGGTTCCGCGGTCGATCGCGGAGCCCGATCTCACCCACGATGTCAACGTGAATGGGACGTTCAACGTGTTCCGAGCAGCCCAAAAGAGCGGGGTCCGGCGGGTTGTCTACGCGGCGTCCTCGTCGGCCTACGGCGATCAACCCGATCTGCCCAAGAAAGAATCGATGCGGCCTAACCCCCGGTCACCGTACGCCGTCCAGAAACTGGTTGGCGAGTATTACGCGGGGATTTTTTGGCAGGTTCATGATCTCGAGACGGTTTCTCTGCGCTATTTCAACGTGTTTGGGCCGCGGCAAGACCCCTCTTCGCCTTATTCCGGGGTCTTGTCGCTTTTCTGCGCCGCCGTTTTGGAGCGGCGCGCCCCGACGATCTTCGGTGACGGCGAGCAGTCACGCGATTTCACGTTTGTGGACGACATCGTGCGGCTGAATCTCCTCGCAGCGGATTCTCCCCGCGCTGCGGGGAACGTTTACAACGGCGGGACGGGGAGCCGCTACACCTTAAATGAGGTGTGGGCCCTCCTGCAGAAGATCGAGAGTGTCCAGATCACTCCAATCTACGCGCCACCTCGCGCGGGGGACGTGAAACATTCCCAGGCTGAGTTGACCGTCGCCCGCCGGGACCTGGGTTATGAGCCGCGGGTTAGCTTCGAAGAAGGGCTCCGGCGTACGCTGCAGTGGTACCGCGAAACCAGGTAGAAAAGCCGCCGTGATTAGGTTGGGTCATGCTTGCTGCGAGGAAAGCGGGACTTCGATGAGTCGCTTCGCGCCGCTCGCCGAGGTGTTGCTGCGGCGCCCGCTTCCCTTCTTCTTACTGTTGCAGGCGGGGCTGCTTTTCTACCGCATCGACCTGCTGCCGGTTTGGGGTGACGAGCAGTTCACCCTGAACTTGGTCGCGCGGCCGTGGAGCGAGATCCCCAGCGCCCTGGCGGCCGACATCCACCCTCCGCTGTACTATTTCTTGACCAAAGCCTGGATCGCACTGCCCTGGCCCGGCTCACTCCTGACGCAGGTGCGCGCGCTTTCCGTAGTGTGGGCCCTTCTGTCCACGGTCCTGATTGGTTTTCTGTGGCTGAGCGACAGCAGCCGTTCCGGGAAAGTGTGGTTTTTGGCTCTGTGGAGCCTCTCCCCCGCCCTAGTCTTGTACTCGCGCATGGCGCGTTCCTACAGCCTGCAATTGTTCTTGGGCTGTTTACTCTTGTGGCTGGCGGTGCAGTGGACCAGGGAACCAACACGGAAGCGGCTGACGGCTTGCTATACGGTCGTTGCGGCTTTGCTCTTGTATACCCATTACCTGCCCGGGTTGGCGATCGTCGGAGCCGTGAACGTATTGCTGCTGGCACGCGGCCTGCGACATAGGAGATGGCGCGTGTTGGCGCCGCTGGCGGCTTCGAACCTGTTGCTTACGCTGCTCTACGCGCCGTGGCTGCCCGTTCTGAGGGCTGCGGTGACCCGTGTGCTTACAACCGAATCGTACTCGCCGGTGGAGAATGCCGCCGTCGAAGCGGTCTTGCCTCTGGCTTTCAGCCTTGTCTCTTTCACGTACGGGGAGTCGATTTCCGTTTGGGGTCTTGGGGTGGGGCTGTTGCTCGGTCCCCTCGTCGGCTGGATGGTTTGGCGTGGGGCGAAAAGCTCTCCGGGATGGCTAATTGTCGTGGGAATCTCCGCCGCCATTGCCTATGGGGGCGCTACGGCATGGGTGAGCGCGCCCTTTACACCGGCCCGGATGCTGTTTCTCCTGCCGTTTTACCTTCTCTTGCTTGTGCGCGGGAAAGAACGGGAGCCGCGACTGGGCTTGGCTGTTTGCAGCGCTGTCTTGCTTGTCGGAATGAGCTCACTGTGGAGTTACTCCCACAAAGCTAACTTTCTCAACAAAGGGTACGTACTGCCGTTTGAAGAGATGGCGGCGTACGTGAAAGGCCAACCGGGAGCCGAGACCGCGCTGATTTTGGTGGATCGGTGGAACAGCGACCCCCAACCCTTCCTGGCGGCGCTCGGCGATTGCTTCTCCCCCCTTCGAATCCACGGGCAGAAGTCTGTGCGCAGAGCGCGCCGGCGCGTTCGGCGTGATCGGCCGCACACGATCTGGTATCTGCGCAATACTCGCGACATCTCGCCCGATTCCTTGAACAAAAGCCTGGAGGCGGAGCTGGCTGCCACCTATGACGGCCAGCGTCATCTGTTCCTGCCTTATTCGCCGCTCGATCGGGTCGCCGCGCGGCTGCTGGGCGAGAAGAACCCGCCAACCCATCACTATCAAGTGCTTGAGCTGCGCCGGCGGGGGGGCGAGGCATCTTCGGAAGGTCGAACGGTGGGAGAACCAGTTGGACAGTAGGGGGATCGCTCGGGGCCCGACCAATGGCGTATTCTGGAAGTGGAAGCCTTGATATACTTGGTGTTCGCTGCGGCCTCGGCCATCGGTCGAAACCCGGAGCGGTTAACTTATGCCTGAAAACGATGCTGACGCCGGATCGGTAACGGCGAGCGAGGAAAAAGGCATCCTCTTGCTCAAGCCCCGCGGCTTTTGCGCCGGTGTCGTCCGAGCGATCGATATCGTGGAGTTGGCGCTCAAGGTTTACGGGCCCCCGATCTATGTGCGCAAGGAAATCGTCCACAACCGTCATGTCGTGGAAGATTTGGCGACCCGGGGGGCCATCTTTATCGACGAGCTGAGCGAGGTGCCCGCCGGGAGCCGCACGGTCTACAGCGCGCACGGTGTCGCCCCCGCGGTGCGGCGGGAGGCAAGCGAGCGTGGGCTGGACGTCATCGATGCAACCTGTCCTCTGGTCACGAAGGTACACTTGGAGGCCGTTCGCTTCGCCCGCCAGGGGGGGACGATTTTATTGATCGGCCACCGCGACCACGACGAGGTGATCGGCACGATGGGTGAAGCCCCGGAGCGGACTATTATCGTCTCTACGGCCGAGGAAGCGCGGACGGTTCAAGTGCCTGATGCGGAGAAAGTTTGCTATCTGACGCAAACGACCTTGAGTCTGGACGAAGCGAACGTTATCATTACGGAACTGAAGAAACGCTTTGCGAACATGGAAGGTCCCCCAGCCCAAGACATCTGTTACGCCACCGAGAATCGTCAACAGGCGGTCAAGCGGGTCGCCCCGCGTTGTGATTTGCTGCTCGTCGTCGGATCGCAAAACAGTTCCAACTCACGCCGCCTGGTCGAGGTGGGAGAGAATCTGGGCGCCCCCGGCTATCTGATCGACGATGAGATCGACCTGGATGCTCGCTGGTTCCAGGGCGTCAAGACCGTTGCTGTGACCGCCGGCGCTTCCGCTCCCGAATCTTTAGTGCAGCGCGTAATACATCACCTTTCTCGATTCGGCTTTACCCGGGTTGAAGAGGTCGAAGTCATTGAAGAGGACGTAAAATTCTCCCTTCCGCCGGAGCTGGGCCCCTACGAAGGTGAACTGAAGCAGATCGCCAACCTATGACGCGTGCCAATCGCGCCGCCCTCGCCGCCACTGCCGTTGCTCGCGCCCCGGCCCAGCCTTTGCTGCAGGTCGAGGATACGATCGACCGGGCCACCCGCCACTTGCTATCCCTCCAAGCTCCCGAGGGTTACTGGGTGGCCGAGCTGGAAGCTGACACCACCCTGCAGGCTGCTTACATTCTGCTGCAATTGTGGCTTTACCCCCCGGGGCCGGACGGTATTTGGGATCCTCCGACTCGTTCCCGAGTGAACAAGGCGGCGCACCAGATTCTTTCTCGCCAGTTGCCCGGGGGCGGTTGGCAGATATACCCCGGGGGAAGCGCGCACGCCAACGCCTCGGTGAAGTCCTACGTGGCCCTCAAGATCGCGGGCTTGCCCGGGCGCGAGGCGGAGCTCGAGAAGGCCAAGCGAAAGATCCTCGAGCTCGGTGGCGTCGAAGCGGCATATAGCTACATAAAGATCTACCTGAGTTTCTTCGGGCTTTATGATCGCGAGAAGACCCCAACGATTCCTCCTGAACTCTTCCTGTTGCCGAAGAAGGCGCGCTTCAACATCTACGACATGTCGTCGTGGACTCGGACGATGATAGCGCCGCTGGCTATCTTGACCGCCCTGCGAGCGTCGCGGCCGATCCCCGCTGGTGTTGAGATACGCGAGATCATCACGGGAAGGGAACCGCCCAAGCCGGAATTCTTTAGTTGGCGCAACCTGCTCATGTGCGTCGACGAGGGCTTGAAGCTGTGGGAAAAGAGAGGCTCATGGCTGACCCGCAGAAAGGCCATCAATGCGACGAAGAAATGGATGTTCGAGCGCCTGGAGAACTCGGACGGGTTGGGGGCTATTTCCCCGCCCATGATGAATTCCATTATGGCGCTCACCGAGCTGGGCTACGGCCTCGACCACCCGCTGCTGAAAAGGGAAATCGAAAAGTTCGACCAGCTGCTTGTCGAGGAGGATGATGTCATTCGCGTACAGCCCTGCCTCTCGCCCGTGTGGGACACGGCCATCGGCTCCTACGCCCTAGGATCGGCAAACCCGGAGCCGCACGCCGAAGTCACAGCCGCACTCCGTCGGGCAGCCGATTGGCTGCTCACGAAGGAGGTCCGCCACTATGGCGACTGGTCGGTGAAGAACGACAAGGCTGCCCCAGGAGGCTGGTACTTCGAGTTCTCGAACGAGTTTTACCCGGACACCGACGACACGGCCAAGGTCCTTCTTGCGATGCAGTACGCTCGCGCCCGAGACCCAGAGGCCCAGCGAGCCGCCGAACGGCGGGCGGTCGCCTGGCTGCTGAGCATGCAATCAAAAGATGGCGGCTGGGCGGGGTTCGACGTGGATAATGACAATCAATACTTGACCTACTTGCCCTTCGCCGACCATAACGCGATGCTGGACCCGACTTGCGCCGACGTCACCGGCCGAGTCCTGGAGGCCTTGTGCCGGGTGGGACCCGGCAGGCACCATGCCGCGGTCTGGCGAGGCGTCGAATACCTAAAGAACACCCAGGAGGAAGACGGCAGCTGGTCAGGCCGCTGGGGCGTGAACTACATCTATGGGACGTGCTTTGCGTTGCGAGGTCTTCGCGCTGCTGAAGAGGATGAGCGCGAGCCCTACATCATACGTGCGGGCGAGTGGCTACGATCCATCCAGAACTCGGACGGCGGGTGGGGCGAAACCTGTGCCAGCTATGACGATCCCCGCTTGAAATCGGAAGGCGAAAGCGCCCCCTCGCAAACCGCCTGGGGGCTGATGGGAATTTTCGCCGCTGGAGACTATCACAGCGACAGCGTAGAGGCCGGCATTCAATACTTATTGTCGAATCAAAACGCTGACGGCTCGTGGGACGAAGATGCTTGGACCGGGACGGGATTTCCGCGTGTCATCTATTTGAGATACCACCTTTACGGGCAATATTTCCCGCTGATGGCGCTGGGAGCTTACAAAGAGTGGCTGCGGGGTCAGTGACGACAGTGGGCAGCCCATGGACTTGCGCTCTCGCCATTCGCGTCGATGACCCTTCCGTCCGCTGGAACCCGCCGCCGGGTCGCGGGAAAACGTTGATCCGCGGCCCTCGGTCCGAGCGGGAACACGGCCGGTGACCATGCTCCGCGACAAGGTGTTCAGTGGCTTCCAGGCGCCGAGTGCTTCTCGTGGTCTCCGGGGACCGGCGGGAATTGGCGGGATTCGCGGAACCGGGCAGCGGTCTTACGCCGCTTTCGTTCGGTGTCCGCTGGAGCGCGTGGGCGAATCTGAACGGCCGGCGGGCTCTCTTGATCGCCCACGGGCCCGGGCGCGAGAACGCGGCCCAAGGAGTTGAACTTGCTTGCCGGAATTTTGACGTGGGCGCTATGGTGTCGGCAGGCTACGTTGGGGCGTTGGACCCGGAATTGAAAGTCGGGACAACTCTGATCGTGCACCGCATCATACAGTTCAACCCGCGTGTAGAGTATGCTGTAAGATTGCCGGTGTGCTCTGGGGAGCCGCGGCCCCGAGCGGCTACGCTGCTGACGATTGACGAAGTTGCGCAAGATCCCGACAAGAAGGCTCAACTCCGGGTCACGGGCGCAGCCGCGGTAGACATGGAAGCCTCGGCCGTGGCGGCGGAAGCGGCGAGGCGGGATTTGCCGTTTTATTGCTTGCGCGCCGTCAGCGACGAGGCTGATACCTCTTTGACCATCGACTGGAATCGCGCCCGGCGAAGGGACGGCACGTTCTCCGGCTGGCGCCTCTTAGCTCAGGCGGCCGCGCATCCCCGGCATTGGAGAAAATTGCAGGTGCTCCGACGCGATGCACAAAGGGCTTCGGCGGCGCTCGGGCGGCTGTTCCGGCAGTGCCGCTTTGATTTCGACTAGCATTTGATTTCAACCAGCTATGATAAGCGCTCCCGCGGCGGCGGTCCCCGATGCCATGGCGGCATCGGTGTACCGCGGAAACAGCCGCCTACAACTGGAGAGAGTGACCGTTCCCGAGATCGGGCCGGGCGAATTGCTGGTCCGGGTCGAGGCTTGCGGCATTTGTCACACGGACCTCAAGAAGATCGAGTACGACCTGCTTGCGCCGCCGCGCATCTATGGGCATGAGACGGCGGGGGTTGTCGTCTCCGCCGGCCGGGACGTCCAGGGCTTTGTCCCGGGGGAGCGCGTTTGCTTATTTCATCACGTCCCCTGCCGGGATTGCTTTTATTGCCAAAAGGGCGACTACGCGCAGTGCGCGACCTACAAGCGCGTGGGGGTCACGGCAGGGTTTGAACCGGCGGGCGGCGGCTTCGCGCAATACGTTCGCGTCATGGACTGGATCGTTCAGCGCGGGGTGATCCGCATCCCCGCGGGCGTGGGCTTTGACCGCGCCAGCTTCGTGGAACCGGTCAACACCTGTATGAAGGCGCTCGCGAAATGTCGGGTGACGCCCGAGGAAGTGGTTCTGGTGATGGGGCAAGGGCCGATCGGACTGATTTTCACCTGGCTGCTCGCGCAAATGGGTGTCGAGAGGGTGTATGCCACGGATTTGATACCGGCGCGGCTGGAGACGTCGCGATGCCTCGGAGCTCGAGAAGCGTGGAATGCCTCCGCGACTGATTTCATCTCCGAGATCCGCGGGTTGACCCACGGCCGGGGCGCTGATCTGGCCCTCGTCGCAGCCTCGGCTCCCGGAATCGTTGAGCAGGCCCTGGCGGCATCCCGGCCCGGCGGTCGGGTGATGTTATTCGCGCAAACTTCGGCCAAGGAGACTTTCGCGTTGCGCGGCGACATGCTGTGCGCCGAAGAACGGAGCGTGTTCGGCTCCTACAGCGCCTCGGTCGATTTGCATCAGGAGTCGGCCCAGCTGGTCTGGCGGAACGGCTTCCCCGTGGAGGAATTGGTTTCTCATCGCATTGCACTCGATGAGATCACGCGCGGCATCGAAATGGCTCGTCATCCTACGAATGGTTCGCTAAAGTTGATAGTGCATCCGCAGAGGTATTCATCGTGAAACAGAAAATGTTAGCCGCCGTCCTCTATGGCGAGGAAGAGCTCCGTGTGGAACCGGTCGCCTTGCCACGGATTGGGCCTTGCGACATTTTGGTGAAGGTTCGGGTGGCGCTTACTTGCGGTACGGACCTGAAAGTCTTCCGGCGGGGATATCATGCTCGCATGATTCAGCCTCCGGCGATCCTGGGCCACGAGTTGGCGGGGGATATCGTCGCCATCGGCTCGGAGGTACAGGACTTCCGCACCGGGCAGCGGGTCGTGGCGGCGAACTCGGCGCCCTGTTGGAACTGTTACTACTGTCGGCACAAGCAAGAGAACCTCTGCGAAAACCTGTTGTTCAACAACGGCGCCTACGCGGAATACGCGCGCATTCCCGGCCCCATCGTCCGCTGCAACACCCATGAGGTTCCCGAAGGCATCGATTACCGGGACGCGGCTTTGATCGAGCCGCTGGCTTGCGTCTTGCGGGCCCTCGAGGCGACACGGGTCCAGGTGGACGACACCCTGGCCGTGATGGGCCTCGGTCCCATTGGTCTCATGTTTGTTCGCCTGGCAAAACTCAAGGGCGCCCGCGTGATCGCCATAGGCCGTCGTCAGACACAGTTGGACCGCGCCGAGCGGATGGGGGCGGACGAGCTCGTTCTGGCTGAGTCTGGAGCCGACCCCGTCAAAGCCGTTCGGTGCCTGACAGGGGGGTCTCGCGGCGCTGACATCGTGATCGAGGCCGTCGGCGCCCCGGAAACCTGGCAAGCGGCCGTCGAGATGGTTCGCAGTGGAGGCATTGTCAACTTGTTCGGAGGCTGTCCCTCGGAAAGTAGTATTTCGGTGGACACATCCAAGATTCATTACTCGGAAATCACGCTGCAGTCGAGTTTCCACCATACGCCGACTCACATCTTGAAAGCCCTGGATATCATTTGCCGAAAGCAGCTGCAGGCTTCCGACTTCGTGATTGATGAGGCTCCTCTTGCGGATCTCCTGCGAGTCTTCCGGCAGATGATGAGCCACAACGGACACCTGAAAACGGCGATCCTTCCCTAGATTCGCTCGCATCGTCTCTAGGCCCGATGTCACGCAGCCTAAGTGTCTCATTAAAAGTAGCTTAGCTCCATTACTGCCAGGGCCTCCTTGGATTGGCGAGGTACAATGTAATTGAGTGCACGCGAAGCATTCGGGGCCCATTCGAACACGGGCCGTCGGAAGCCGCAAACCAACGAGGCAACAAAATTACCAAACAAACCCAATTTCGTAGAACCCAAAGAGAATCAATGGTTTACGGTTGGTTTCCAGTACGGCTGGACGGTCGGCTCCGTAAAATCCGACGGATCGGACCAGCCGGGTACAAGGGTAGCTTCACTGCGGGGCGGGAGGCCCCGAAGGAGCAACAGGGCGGCAGAGCTTGTAGCGCGGACCTGGCGCTGTTCCAGCGTCCGCGTCCGTGGGCGGCTACCGAGCAACAGAATTACCAAACAAATCCAATTCCAAGTAAAGCCTTGTTTTTCAGACACTTACGGAAGGTTTGGCGGGCTGATCGTGTCCTTCTCCCTCAGCCGGTGAGAAATGCGGGTTAGGGCCCATACTCGTCACTTAAGAACGTTTTTAGCCCCCGAAGGGGGCGCGGGATGCTAGCCCACGGTGGAGCCGTTATGGAGTGGACCCAGGATTTGAGACAGCCAGTTAACCCCTTTCGTAGGGCGAAAGGAGAAACTGGAGCCATGAAGAAGTCTCGTAGGAAGTTCGGCAAGGAGTTCAAGTTGACGGTGCTGCGCCGCATTGCGGTGGGAGAGTCGGTGAACGAAGTGGCCCGGGCCCTGGAGATGGATCCCAGTGATGTGCGCCGTTGGCGGCGGGAGTTGAGCACGCACGGCGAGCGCGCCTTCTCCGGCCAGGGCCAAAAGCGCCCCCCTCCCAGCCGCGAGGCCGAGTTGGAACGCAAGATTGGCCAGCAGGCCATGGAGATCGATTTTTTAAAGCGAGCCTGGCAGCGTGTCGAGGAACAGCGCCTGCTGCGGGCTCTGCCTGGCGGCGCAACGTCTACGAACAGATCGAGAAGGAAGTGAGCGGTGGGACAAAGCTGACCGTGCAGAGGATGTGCGCACTCGCCCAGTTGAGCCGGGCCGGTTTTTACCGTCCGGGGAGTGCGTCGCAGCCCGCCGAGCGAGAGCGGGAGCTAGGCCGCCAAATCCGCGAGCTGGCGCTACAATGGCGCAGCTATGGCAGCCGGCGCATCCGCGAGGAGCTGCAGCGGCGCGGTTGGCGGGTGAACCGCAAGCGGGTCCAGCGCCAGCTGCGGGAACAGAACCTGTTGTGCCGGCGGAAACGCAAGTTCGTCGTAACGACCGATTCGCAACACGGGCTGGCGGTGTACCCGAACCTGGCGCCGACGCTGTCTCTCAACGGGGTGAATCAGCTGTGGGTGGCCGACCTCACCTACATCCGGCTCCACGAGGGGTTCGTCTATCTGGCGGTGTTGCTGGACGCGTACTCGCGCCGGGTGATTGGTTGGCAGCTGGGAACCGGCCTGGATCACTCGCTGCCGCTGGCGGCGCTGCGGATGGCACTGACCAAACGGCGGCCGCAGCCCGGGCTGGTACATCATTCCGACCGCGGCGTGCAGTATGCCAGCCAGGCCTACACGCAGTTGCTCGAGCAGCACCAGATTCGGATTAGCATGAGCCGCAAGGCGAACCCTTACGACAACGCGCGCTGTGAGAGCTTTTTCAAAACGCTGAAGGGCGAGGAAGTGGATCGCAGCGAGTATCTCGACCTGGCCGACGCACAGGCACGGATCGGCGACTTTCTGGAGCGGACCTACAATCAGCAGCGGCTGCACTCGGCGTTGGGGTATCGGCCGCCGGTGGAATGCGAGCGGCAGCTGCGCCGCTCGGCGGTTCGCGGGGAGGTGCCGGCATGAGTTTTCTGAGGCATGGGGAGATCTATCGATCCGATGGGTGGGTAAAATCAGGGAGCGGCGAGGTGGCCGCCCCCTGTCTCATCGTTTCGATGAGTCTCCGGCTGGCTATTCCTTGGCCGGTTGCTCTCCAGCAGAGCCGGCCTCCGCTTCACCAGCCAGGGCCATTGTGCCCCCAGCCGCCTGGCAGCACAATGATTTTTCAGCGAATGGCAAAAGCGGGGTTAACTGCTTGTCTCAGCCTTGGGGTCCACTCTAGTAAGGCGGAACCGTGGGTTCGGTACGCATACTCAAACAAGCCCCGGTAGGGGCGCGGGAAGGCCTGCAAATCGCTACACGGATCACTCTTTCCTACGCCCCCACCGGGGCTGGACCGTGGTCGGCTTTCCCGCAGGGTTGCGCCAAAAATGGCTCCACCCTGGGCTACTAGCCCGCGCCCCCTACGGGGGCTGACTTACCGTTAAGTCACTCGTATTGGGGCTAGGGCGGGTTAGGGCACTACTTTCCACTTGAATCGCGCCGGGTGCCTGCGCGGTAATGTCATAGTGGAATGCCGGCGGGCGGACGGGATGTGGCAGGCAGGCGGGGACGAAACCGCTCCGCGAGTCGCGGCTGCCGGTCCCTTCGTCCCAATCGCTGTGACAGTGGCGAGAAAAACCGGCTCGCCGTTCAGCAGTCCGCCCGGTAATGCGTCTCTGCCGTGAAGCGCTTCTTACAACCGGCTGAATTCTGCGACGTCTACGGGACAGACAACCTGCGGGCCTGGCCCCTGGGCGATTCGCTCGCCTACACGCGCTGGTTGGCGCGGGTTCACTACGAGAACTTTCACGTTGTCAGTCTGTTGTTGCCCCGCCGCTTGCGCCAGGATTTCCGCAACGTCTACAGCTTTTGTCGCTGGTCGGATGATCTGGGCGACGAAATCGCAGATCCTCGGCGCAGCCTCGAGTTGCTGGAGTGGTGGAGCGGCGAGCTTAAAGCCATGTATCAAGGCGCCGCCCGGCATCCCGTGTTCGTCGCCCTGAAGCAGACCGTCGAAACGCACGGTATCCCCGAGCAGCCCTTCGCCGACTTGATTCACGCTTTCATCGAAGATCAGCGCGTGACCCGCTACACGACCTATCGAGACCTGCTCGGCTACTGTCGCTACTCAGCCAACCCGGTGGGCCGGCTTGTGCTGCACTTGTTCGGCTACACGGACGAGCCGCGAAGACAGCTCGCCGACGATACCTGCACGGCCCTACAGCTGGCGAACTTCTGGCAGGACGTCGGCCGCGACTGGGAGAAGGGCCGCGTCTATATCCCTCTGGAGGATATGGACCGCCACGGCTATTCGATCGAGAATCTGGCGCGCGACCTGGAGCTGGGCGCGGCCCGTCCGGCCTTCCGTCGCCTGATGCGCGACTTGACGGACCGTACACAGGCGCTTTTTCTGAAAGGGCTTCCGCTGGTTGATCTTGTCGGCCGGCGGCTCTCGATCGATGTGGAATTGTTCAGCCGAGGAGGCCTGGCGATTCTGGAGATGGTCCGCCGGCAAGACTACGACACCGTGGCGCGGCGGCCGAAGTTGCGAAAGTGGGACCGCTTCCAGCTCCTTTCGCGAGTTGTCAGCCGGCAGCTCGTCGGCCGTCCCCGGCTGAAGGCCAAGGCGCAACATGCCTAGCGTTGACGAATCGTTTGCCTACTGCCGCCGGGTCGCGCGTTCGCGAGCGCGCAATTTCTACTATTCGTTTGTTTTGCTGCCGCGGGAGCAAAAAATGGCTCTGTGCGCGATTTACGCCTTCATGCGCTATAGCGACGACATCAGCGACGAGCCCAACCCGTCGCCGGCGTCGCGGCGGGCGGCTCTTGCTCGCTGGAAGACAGCTTTCGAGGATGCGTTGCGGGGCCGATACGGGAACGACCCGATCCTGCCGGCCTTTCATCACACGGTGGTGAAGTACCAAATCCCGGAGCAGTATTTCTTCGAGCTCATCGCCGGCGTGGGCAGTGATCTGGTCCCCCAGCGCCGGCGGACATTCGACGACCTCTACCGCTACTGCTACCAGGTGGCTGCGGTGGTCGGCATGACCTGCGTCCACGTCTTTGGCTACGACTCCCCCGAGGCTCTCGGACTGGCGGAAAAATGCGGAGTTGCCTTTCAGCTAACCAACATCCTGCGCGACATACCCGAGGACGCGCGCCTGGGCCGTGTGTATCTGCCGGAAGAAGATTTGGAGCGCTTTGGCCTCGGTCCCCAGGACTTGATGGAGAACCGCGGCGGCGCGCGGTTCCGCGACTTGATGGAGTTCGAGTGGAGCCGCGCCAAGCGCTACTACGAAGAGGCGGCGCCCTTGTTGACGATGGTTCGTCCACAGAGTCGCCCGGCACTGTGGGCCATGATCTCGATCTACTACGGGATTCTGCGGCGCATTCGCCAGTCCGACTACGATGTGTACGCCAAGCGGGTCAGGCTCAGCGACTTTGAGAAAGTCCGCATCGTGCTCCAGGCGCTGAAACTTCGATTCACAGGAGGAGCGCCTCCATTCCCCGCGTAATCATCGTCGGCGGAGGGCTGGCGGGCTTGTCCGCCGCGGCTGCTCTGGGATCGCTCGATTTCGACGTCGAGCTGCACGAAGCCCGACCGTTTCTGGGCGGTCGAGCTACCTCCTTTCCCCTGCAACCGGCGGAGGAAGATTCCGAGCGCATCGACAACTGCCAACACGTGCTGCTGCGCTGCTTTACCAACTTGTTGGACTTCTATCGGCGCTGCGGGGTGGAGAAGAAGATTCGCTTCGACGACCGGCTGTATTTTGTTCGCCCGGGGGGCAAGACCGACATCCTCCGGCGGGGTCTTCTGCCCGCGCCGTTTCACCTTGTCGGCTCGTTGATCGGGTTTGGCGGCCTCGACGCCCGCGACAAGTGGTCGCTCATTCGAACGCTCGCCGCCTTGCGGCGCGAGCGTCATCGAGCGGACCTCGACCAGTTTACGATGGGACAGTGGCTCTCCTCGAAAGGCGCCACGCAACGCACTTGCGAGCGTTTCTGGCGTCCCATTCTGGTGAGCGCGCTCAACGAAGAACCCGACCGCGCATCTGCGGCGCCTGCTTTTCGCGTTTTTCTCGACGGTCTGATGGCGACCCGCGACAGTTTCGAGATGGGTGTGCCCGCCGTGCCACTGGCGGACCTCTACTCGGCGGCTCTCGAGCGAAAGCTTGGGCGCGGAGTTCGGATTCACTTGCGCTCAAGCGTCGAGCGAATCGATCCTGCCGACCGCCAAGCGGACTTTTACATCAGTGCCGTGCCTTTCGAGCGAGTGAACGCTTTGATTCCGGGACTCGATCTGCGCCTCGAGCGTTTCGAACATTCACCGATCACGGGCATCCACCTCTGGTTCGACCGTCCGATTACCGACCTCCCCCATGCGCTGCTCCTCGACCGCACTCTACAGTGGCTATTCCGCAAATCGGAGAACTATTTTCAGGCCGTGGTCAGCGCGTCGCGCTCCCTGCTGGCGTTGGCGCAAACGGACATCGTCGAGATGGCGTGTCGCGAGCTGCGGGAGTTTTTCCCCGAGTCGGCGAATGCTCGACTGATCAAGTCCCGTGTGATCAAGGAAGCGCGCGCGACCTACTCGGCCGTGCCGGGCCTGGAGGCCGCCAGACCGGGCGCCGAAACCAAGTTGCCCAATGTCTTCCTCGCCGGCGATTGGACGAACACCGGTTGGCCCGCCACGATGGAAGGCGCCGTCCGCAGCGGCTACCTCGCGGCGGAAGCGGTGGCCCGCGCGGCGGGGGGCGAGGCGTCGTTTTTGGTTCGATAAGAAAGCCGCTGAAAGCGAGTCAGACTAGGCGAACTCAACGGGGCGAAGCGCACAGGGTTTGCCCAGGCCGTGCTCCGCTAGTAAGCTGTCCTAGACCTAGACAAGACTTTCTGATCGTGCTGGCGAGGTGGCGCACGCATTCAGCGTGCCGTGTCGGGCTTTCCAGCCCGACATTTCCGAATCGACAGTGAACTCGTCTCCGAGACAGAGGCCACGTCCGTGCCTCTCCGGCCACCGTCTTCGCCCGGTCCGGAAACTCCCCACCCCATGCTATACTCCGAAAAATTCCTGCGAGCTAAGGCTCATGGCCGAAAGTACTAGCGCGACCGCCACCCTGACGACGTTGGTCGTCGACGACGAACAGCTCGCCCGCGATGAGCTGATGTTTCTGCTCAAGTCGATTCCCGGCGTGGAAGTTGTCGGTGCCGCGGGCAACGGTCTGGAAGCCGTCGAACTGATCGAACGGCATCAGCCGGACTTGGTTTTCCTCGATGTCCAGATGCCCGGTTTGGACGGGCTAGGCGTCGTCCGCAAGCTGGTGGAAAAGGGGTCTCCCCTGCCGCACTTCATTTTCGCCACGGCCTACGACCAGTATGCCGTCGAGGCCTTCGAGATTAACGCCGTCGATTACCTGCTCAAGCCGATCGAGAAAGGGCGGCTGGAGGTCTCGATCGAGCGGGTGCAAAAGTTGCTGGAGGCCCCCTCGAGCCCCAGCCGCATGGAGCAATTGCTGTCCCAAATTCAACACACGATCCGCCCTCCGTCGAAGCTTTTGGTGAAGAGCAGCAAACGAATGTTTTTGGTCGATGCGGGCGACGTCATTTACGCAACGATTCAGGACGGGCTGATCACGATTGTTTCCACTTACATAGAAGGCGAGTCGACCTACAAGACCCTGGAAGACCTACAGTCCAATCTCGACCCCAATCAGTTTTGGCGAGCGCACCGCTCCCATTTGGTGAACATCAATCGCATCAAGGAAGTGGTGCCCTGGTTCAAGTCGAGCTACCAACTGCGGATGAGCGACAAACGCCACACCGAGATCCCGGTTAGCCGCGCACAAACCAAACGCCTGCGAGAGCTGTTCAAGCTTTGAAGCTTCGGTCACCCTCACCGCTTGCCTCCAAGCCGCGAGTGGGTTGTGAGAAATCGGGGACAAAAAACCTGCTAGACTCGAAGCGATCAGCAGGAAATTCCACGCATGAAGGCGAGCACAAAGCGTTGGGTAGTCGCCGTCGGCGTAGGCCTGCTACTGGCCGTCGTTCTCTATCTACTCTTTAAAGTCGTCGTCATCGCAGTCGTCAGCGCGGTCGTGGCCTCCGCGGTCGCCATTCTCGTCTACCGTTATCTTGATAAAGAGCCCCAGGCGGAGGTTGCTTCTCCCGATGTTGACCCGGCAGCTGAGCTTCGCGCGCTGCTCGACAACCTGGTCACGCTCAACATTGCCGTTCGTGAGGAGGGACTAGCCACGGATGTCGTGACGCGAGTGGAAGGGATCATCGACAAGCTGCGGGAATTGCTGCCGGGCATCAACGAACGCCACAACGGCCATGAGCTTACCTGGGCCGTCAACCGGATGGCGAAGGACTATTTGCCGCGAGTGGTCAACCCCTACATCGCGCTGTCACAAACGGAACGGGAAAGCCGCCGCAAGGAGCTGCTCAACAGTCTCAACGGTCTCGAGGCCGAAGTCGGCAACGTAACAGACCTGGTTCGCAATGAGAAGCTGGGTGACTTCCGAGCCAAGGCCGCATTCCTGCGGGCCCGTTTTGTTGAGGAGGCCTGAGGCAAGCGACCCGGGCTAGAACGAAGTCGAGCGCGCAGCGAAAGGAGAAACAGCGATGAGTGATCCAACGCCCACCCCAAGCGCCACGCCCGGTGGCGGGGAAGCTGAGCAGAAGGCTCTAGTCCCTTTAGCTCCCAAAGGGCTGGACTCGGCCGCCGAAGCGGCGCTGGTCGAGCGGGCTGAACAGTTGGCCGGCAAGGTCCAAGCCCAACCGGGAGACCGCCAACTCTCCCGGCAGTTGGGCGCCCTCGGAGCGCGCGAGCAACAAAGCGCCGCGCAAGAAATCAACCTGCTCAAAACTCGGGTCGGCACTCTACTCAAAGAGGTAGACGGCGAAGGCGGCGAGATTCCCAAGGCGCTTGTCGAGCTTCGCCATCAGATGGACGAGATAAACCCTCACGTTTTGAGCCAGCCCGGCAAGCTAGGCAGGCTGCTGGGCCGCGTCCCCGGCATCGGCAAGGTCCTGAAGAACATCGCCGTCAAGTATGAGTCCGTTCAGACCCAGATTGACGCCATCATGGCCGGGCTTCGGGCCGGCAAAGACAGACTGTTGCAAGACAACGCCGAGCTTGAGCAGCTCTATCAGCAGGTGAAGCAGGCGCAGCTTGGTATCCAGCAAAGCGCTTATGTCGGCGAGCTGTTGTGGCAAAAGCTCGATGATGCCCTGGTCGATTGCGATCCGGGCGAACGACAGAAACTGCAGGCGATGATGCACAGAGTCGCCATGCGGGTCCAAGACCTGCGCACCATGGAGCAGGTCAACCTGCAGTTTTTCGTCTCCATCGACATGACGTTGCAGAACAACGACACCCTGGCCGAACAGGTTGACCGCACGGTCATGGTGACGCAAAACTTACTCACCGTGGGTCTGGCCATCCAGGCGGCGCTTGCCCAGCAGAAGAAAATCGCCAAGGCGGTGAAGGGCGTTCAAGAAACCACGGCGGCCATGCTGGAAGCCAACGCGGCGGCCATCGGGCGCCAAACCGTCGAAATCGGCGAGATGCAGAACAACCCTGTGCTCGCGCTGGAAAGCGTCAAGAAGGCCCACAACACACTGCTCGAGGCCCTTGACAAGATGGATGAGATCCGGCAACTCGGCACCGAGAAAGCGCGTACCGGAATTGCCGAGCTGAACAGGATGTCCGCTGTGCTCGAACCCAAGGTCGAAGCGCTCGAGGCAGCGCGCGACCTTCCCGCGATCGAAGCCAAGTCCGAGCCTGCCGAGTCTGAGGAGACCACACCGCCGCCTAGCCAATAGACGAGAGACGTATGGCATCACTTCTGGACACGGCTACCAAGAAACGCTACGATGAGCAGTTTGCCGCCATCCGCCAGCTCGCGGCAGCCGTCCCTCAGAAAGAGCGCTACAAGCTCTCGATCGAGGATGTTAAAGCCGGCGGGCTGTTTAGATTCGACGGCAAGAGTTACCTCGTCCGCGGCGTCAATACATACGAGAGAGAGGGTTTCCGCTGGCCCGAGCTTGTCCTCTATTGTCTGCAAGACGGCCAAACCAGCTATTTAGAATGGGAAAAAGGCGACGAAGTGTCGGTCTTCGTCTCGCTTGAAAAACTATCTTTTGCCCAGGTCGGCATTGAGGGGAAAGAGCAACTGTGGAAGATCTCCGAAGACGAAGAGGGCTCCGCTGACTACCGAGGCCGGCCGTACCGCTATCACGAAGATTCAGCGGTCACCTTTTTCCGGGACAGCGAGGGGGAGGGTACGCCGTTCCATCAGTACCAATTCGCTTCCGACGACGAAGAGACTTTCATCAGCGTCGAAGAGTGGGGTGACGAAGACGAGGGCTATGAACACAACATCATCCTCAGCGGGAAACTCAACCCGGCGGCGATCGAGGTGATTAGCACGGGAGAGGATTCAGGAGATGGGAATGGCTGAGATCATCTACAAAGACGAAGCGGCCACCGATTTGCGTCTTCACCTGATTCCCGGGCTGGTCGAAAAGTCGCGGTTCTCGATTCTCAAGCAAGGGGATCTGCTCCTAGGCGATCTTCACATCGAGGCCCACATCATCGGAGCCAGCCACATGATTCACTACGACGTCCAGGGACGCCGATTGACGGAAGTGCTGGCTTGTTCTGGCGGCGGCGCGGAGCTCGACGACAACATCTATTGGGAACCAGCGAACAAGGCCGGGGGCCATGTGGACGTGACTCTCTGCGATGATCTCGAGTACAGCTCGCGCATCGAGCGGACCGACTGGAACCGGGCCGCGAATGTTCGCCGGGACCTGGAACAAGACGTCGCGCTCGCCGCGAACCGTCTCAACGAAATCGGTCTCAGCTTTCGCTTTCCCCGACCCGATGACTCGACTCCCGCGCCGGAAACGTTGGTCTGGGTTCGAGCCTCCGACCACGCGAGCGTGGACGTCCGCACGGCTCACTCCTATCCCCTCGAGCGAAGCCTTGTGCTAACCTCGACCCGAATTCGGCTGAAGAGTGACGCCAGCCGGCTCGCAGAAAATGGAGGCCCCCGATGATGACCCGGGCCTATGTCCCGGCTGGTCTGGCCTTAGTGGTATCGCTAGCCGGCTGCGGACTCCCGAGTGCGGATCGAGAGCGGGCCGAGTACTTCGCCGGCCGAGTAGAACAGCGGCGGAAGGCGCTTTCCGACGCCCAATCGGACTTCGACAAGCTGGCGCAAGATAGCTTCTTCGGTCCTTTCGTGCGGCGGGAAAACCTGGCGGACAGTCTTAAGCAGGCGGGCGCCGCGCTCGACGAAGCGAAGAAACGCTACCAAGCCAGAGTGGTCCCGATCCTCGAAGCCGACAAGTCCGAAGACGTCGCAAAGCTTAGGAGCGAGCTGAAACCGGTTTCGGCGGAGATCGGCAAGGCAAGCCGGCTCATCGACAAGCCGGCGGAAAGCCGCGACCGGCTTGCCAAGGCGCGAGAAGAGTTCCAGCGCCGAGCCAAGGCAAACGCATCGGGGCTTGTCTCCGAGTCGGGGGGGCTTGTCGACGGCATGCGAGTGACTCTCGGCAAGCTACAGGGATCGGTCGACGAAGCTGCCAAGAACCACCCCTCGCGCGCCGCCGATATCAGCGCTTTCGCTAGCAAAGGGGCCGCTCTTTACCGCGAGGCCCAAGACAGCCTCGACGGGGCGAAGTCGGCCGCGGGTGAAGGTTCGGGTGAGGCGGTGGGCGACCATTCGATGGCCGTGAAGCATTGTGGGGAACATCTCAACCTGCTCGTCGAAAGCACCGCCGGACAACTCAAGGAGTTGGGCACGAGCTACTCCAAAACCTTGATTGACATGAGGGCGGATTTCTACCTCACCGTGCGGCGCCTAAGTTGGTCGAGCCGCTATGATCGCCCTCCCCTACATCCCTCCGACTACCGCGCACGCAAAGTACCCGAGGACGTCTACGACTACTTCGACAAGCTCAACGTGGACTCTCTCGCCAGCTATCGCCGGCGGGCGAACTATCTGCGGCTCTCGAGAGGTGTCGACGCCGATCGCTGGAAAGCCCTACGGATTGATCCCAACCTGAATTGGAATCAACGGTTCGACGACGAGGCGGAATTCTGGATCCAGAAGTTTCAAGAAGCCTATTTCCACAAGTACGCCGTCGTGAGGGACGGTGAGCGGCAAGAGACCGATTGGATTCCTGTCAGCGAAGCGTTCTTCTACGCTCACATCAACGACCTGGGGATGGACATCGAGGCCAAACCCTACGGATCATTCGAAAGCGAGAAGATCACCGAGGCGGCCCCGCCGGGCATGGCTTATGTCGGCAACTCGCGCTACGGCCGCTGGGAGAGTGACGGCCGCGGTGGGAGACGGTGGAGCTTTTTCGAGACCTACCTGTTCTACCACCTGATTTTCGGAGGCCGCCGCCACTACTACGGCTACAACAGCTGGAACACTTGGGGTCGCGACTATCGCGGACGGCGGCCGTTTTACGGCGGAACGCAAACAGCTCCGCTCTACGGCTCCCGGGGCCAAGTGACCCAGAACGCGCCCCGTTACCAGGGCAGCGCGTTCGCGGGCAGCGGGGGATTCCGGCGCGCCTCGGCCTCGGTGCGCGGCGCCGGACCCGGCAGCCGCGGCGGTTCGTTCGGAGGCAGCGGCAAATAACGACGGCCCGCCGAGCAGGGTTGGGCAAGGAGAAGGACACATGACTCACTTAGAAACTTTTCTGGTAGCCGCCGTCGACACCCTGATCGTATTTCTCATTCTGCTGCTTGCCAAGAAGTTGAGGGATGCGCGGTTTCGAGCGTCCTTCGACATTCCTAGCGGCGCTGACCCGGCCGAGTTCACCGCCGATCACCAGATCGAAGAGAAAGGCAACGTTGCGGTCGCTCTGCGCCGGTGCGGGTTGAGCGTGGCCTTTGGGTTCGGTTTGGCGGGAGTCGTGAGCGGCGGTATGCAGGGCTTTGCTTCGGGCTTCAAGGGCTTCTTACAAGACACGGGTTTGATCGTACTTGACTGTGTGATTCTACTGGTTTTTCTCTTCTTCGCTCAGTTCGTGGTGGAAAAGATCATTCTTCGCCGCATCAACAACAACGCAGCCTTGAAGGACAACAATACGGCCGTCGGATTCACCGAATTCGGCAGCTACGCCGCTACCGGCCTGATCGCCTACGGCTCCTTCAGCGGCGAAGGCGGTGGCCCGGAGACCGCTGTGGGCTTCTTTCTGCTCGGGCAGCTCGCACTCCTGCTTTTCGCGGTGATCTACGAGTGGTCGACGCCCTTCAACATGATCGAGGAGATTCAAAAGGGCAATGCCGCGGCCGGTGTAATGCTAGGCGGAACGCTGCTCACTCTCGGCATCATTCTCTCGTGGACGATCGCGGGCCCTTTTGTCGGATGGACCGAAGGGATCATCGGGTTCGCCAGAAGCACTGCCATGGGGGTCATTCTGCTCATCCCCTTCCAATTTCTCATTGATAAAGCCTTCCTGCCTCACACAACCCTGAAGATCGAAGTCGAGCGCGACCAAAACGTCGCGGCCTGCGCCGTTACCGTTTGCGCGCAAGTCGCGCTGGCGATCATGATCGGGGCTCTGGTGGCCTGAGGACGTCGATCCCGCCTCTGAAGCGAAGCGCTACGTCACCCACTCAGGTTGTCACGACCCGCCCATGTCTTCCACCCACAACCAAGGGCTGGAGATCGGTTTCTATGACGAAGGCGTCGGAGAGGCGGTCGTGCTCTTGCACGCCTCGGCTGCTTCCCGCCGGCAGTGGAAACGACTGAGAGAGGAGATCGGCGGCCGCTACCGTTTCATCGCACTCGACCTGTACGGCTATGGGGAAACTCGCTTTCCCCAGGACGAGAACGGCCTTCCGCTGCAAGGGGGCTTCCGGATCGAGCATGAAGTGGCGCTGGTCGAGCACGTCCTCGCCGGCATCGATGACCCGTTTCACCTCGTCGGTCACTCGTATGGAGGCGCCGTGGCGCTCCATACGGCTCTCCGTCACCCGACGCGCGTTCGGTCGGTCTTTGTTCATGAGCCGGTCCTGTTTCACCTGTTGCGCCTGGAGGGATGCGAAAAGGAGTGGCGAGAAATCGAGTCCCTCGGAAAGCTTGTCGCTGAGCGCGTCGAAGGCGGCTGAGAGGAAGACGCGGCACGGGCATTCGTCGAATATTGGAGTGGCCCGGGCGCGTGGGACGAAATCCCCCGGAAGCGCAGGCCGAATATGGCCGCCGCGGCCAGGAAGGCGGTTCTTGATTTTGAAGCGCTCTTCGCGATTCAAAATCCCCTGGCGGATTACAGCGATCTCGGAGTCCCCGCTCGCCTCACGGCCGGGAATCGAGGACCGCGGCCCGCGCGGCGGGTGGCCGGATTGCTCGGAAGCGCCTTCGGGGAAGAAGCCGTTGCGATCATCGACGGCGTCGGGCACATGGCGCCGGTCACGCATCCCGAACGGGTGAACCCGTACATCATCCGACACCTCGAGGCGAATTCCGCGGCCGGTTAGCCGAGATTCGGCGGGGCGTCCTTCAGTTTGAGGAGTTGCTGAACGAACTGTGGCGGAAGGCCTCTGGCCGGCAAGATTGCCGGCCCCTACTCGAAACTATTGATGTTCGCGAAATACAGTGTAGGGGCGCAGCGTGCTGCGCCCGCTCTGGCAAGGCATTTGCTGTGTCCGAAAACAACACTATATTCTGCGGGTATCAGTAGGACCGTCAAGAGTGACGGTCGCTACCGCAACTGGGGTCGCCAAGGGTGGTGACAAACACTCGTGTTTGTCCTGGTTAGAAGTTACGGCGAACTTCAGTTCGCCCGGGTCGTCATCCGGCGCGGAGTTTTCTGAGCGCCGTGTAGCCGACCAAGGCTGTCAAATAGGCAACGAGCGGAGCGCCGAAAATGTGCAACGGGCCCCAGATCGCCAGCCAGAATGCCAGTCCCACGGCGAGCGGCCACATCAGGGCTGCTTCACGATTCAAGGACGGGGCGCCTTTCTTCGCCCCGTGGCGTTCGATTCCGAGCCTGGGGAACAGCACGAGCTCGGCGGCGACGAACGCGCCCATCGGCACGAGGACTGTTCCATAAGCGGCCACGTAATCCAATAAACGCAGGAAGATGATGGGAAAGCAAGATACAACGCTTGTAATCACACCGGCGATTAGCGTTATTTTCCAGCGAGGCCAATTGGGCGTGACGCACTGTAGCGCCAGACCCGATCGATAGAAATAGGGGTTAGCCGTCGTCCAGCCGGTGATCAGAACCGCCAGCAAACCGGCGAAGCCCATGGCCTCGTAAGCCATCAGGCCGGGGTTCATTTCGCGTTGGACGGCCGCCACCATGATGCCGGAGCAGATCCAGGCCAGCGTGTGCCCGGGATACATGCCAAAGGCTGAAAAGAGGCCATAGCTCCAGTGCTTGGCATAGCGGAAGATCGCCATGTCGTTCAGTCCCAAATGCAATGCGGCGTTACAAGACCAAGCGAAGGCGACAACGTGCCAAAAGGTGAACTTTTCCTGCCCCGGGGTTGGCACGCCCGTCCAGATCCGCGTCTGCGCAATTTCCCAGAAGTTGCTTAGATCCGAGTGGACGCCCAATCGCGGCAGCATGGCCACCGCGCCGGCGAGGAAGGCGACAAAGATCCACGGTGAGCACAGTTCCGCAAACTGACTCAGCCTCTTGAACCCTAGAATGGCGATGACCGTCATCACCATGCCGATGGTAAGAGTGATGAAGACCCACCCTACGCTGGTGGGCAAAACGTCGTCCAACTGAGGGCTGGGTACGCCCAGGCCCAGACCCACCGCGGTGGCGGCGACCGAGACCATAGCCCCCGCGATAACGCACAACATCACTGCACTGGCCACGTTGTAAATGGCCGTCGGGAACGGTCCGGCAATTTCGCGCAGATACCAATACAAAGTGAGGCGAGTTGAGGTCGCGATAGGAGCGCAGATGAGGGTCCAAGACGCAACCGCCAGCAGGTTGCCAAGCAATAGCGCCCAGATCAGCTCCGTCGCGCTAACCCCGTGAATGACGAAGAAGGCGCCGATCACGAACTCGGTCGCCGCCACGTGCTCGCCGGCAAACAGTCCGGCAAATCTGGCGGGCCCGTGCAACTTGTCGGCCGTGACCGGCTCGCGGTCGAACTCGTAGAGCTGATCCATCTGGGAAGTTAGGTTGCTGAGTTTCACGGGTTGCGGGGCGGGGTGATCGGTGGGCGGCGCCTTTCAGTTGGGGCCGTCGGTCGGGCCGCGCCGAGCTATGGTAGCGCAGTTTATCCCGGTTGTGCTCGGTTCGTGGGGCCCCCAAGCCCTCCTTGACGTTAATTCGCATTTCCCACCAGCGGCCGCCAGGAGTGCCGGGTCAACACTCACGTCGACTCATGTTCCATGGCGGAAACCGCAAAATATCCCCAGCGCCCTGTGATGCAATCCTGTAGAGTGAACGGTTTCAACAGGAGCAGTGGACTGTCCCCGGATTCTTGCAACGAGATCCTTTAAATCGACGGCGGCTTGACAATGCGCTGAGAGCTTGGGCGCCCGCCCGGTTTGCGGGCCGCCGCAAGCGGTGACATAATGGAGAAAGCATTCCGCCGAAGCCCTAGGAGGGGCTTTTCTATGCGTTCCGAATGGGTAGCTAAGCGCCAAAACGATGCGATCCGCACGCAGCTGCACTACGCCCGTCAGGGCATGGTCACCGAGGAGATGGAATTCGTCTCCCGGCGCGAGAATCTTTCTCCCGAGCTGATCCGGGAAGAGGTGGCCCGCGGGCGCCTGATCATCCCGGCAAACATTCGCCACACGAATCTCGAGCCGATGTGTATCGGCGTGGCATCCACGTGCAAGGTCAACTCGAACATCGGCAATTCGGCGGTCACCTCCGAGGTGGAGCAAGAGCTGGAGAAATTGTGCTACTCGGTCAAGTATGGCGCCGACACGGTGATGGACCTCTCGACCGGCGGGGATATCCCCCGCATCCGCGAAGCCATCATCAACCACTCGCCGGTGCCCATCGGGACCGTTCCGATCTACGAAGCTCTGATACGCGTTGACGGGCACATCGCCGACCTGACCTGGCCCATCATCCGCGACGTGATCGTCGAGCAGGCCGAGCAAGGCGTCGACTACATGACGATCCATGCCGGCGTGCTCATCCAATACGTGCCGATGGCTGTCAAACGCATCACAGGCATCGTCAGTCGCGGCGGCGCTCTGCTCGCCGAGTGGATGGTCACGCACCATCGGCAGAACATGCTCTACGACAACTTCGATGAGCTCTGCAAGATCTTCCAGAAATATGACGTCAGCTTCTCGTTGGGAGACGGTTTGCGGCCCGGATCGCTCGCCGATGCCAGCGACGAGGCCCAGTTCGCCGAGCTAAAAACGCTGGGCGAGCTGACCAAAAGGGCCTGGGAATACGACGTGCAAGTCATGATCGAGGGACCTGGGCACATCCCCATGGACCAGATCAAGATGCAGGTCGACATGGAAAAGGAGATGTGCTACGAAGCGCCGTTTTACACCCTCGGACCGCTGGTCACCGATTTCGCTCCGGGCTACGACCACATCACCTCGGCCATCGGCGCCGCCATGATCGGCTGGCACGGCGCGGCCATGCTGTGTTACGTCACGCCCAAAGAGCACCTTGGCCTGCCCAACCGCGAGGACGTGAAGCAGGGTTTGATCGCCTACAAGATCGCCGCGCACGCCGCCGACATCGCCCGCCATCGACCCGGCGCACGGCAGCGCGACGATGAGCTGTCGAAGGCCCGCTTTGAATTCGACTGGAACCGCCAGTTCGAACTGTCGCTTGATCCGGAAACGGCTCGCTCGATGCATGACGAGACCCTGCCCGAAGAGGGCTACAAAGAGGCGCGATTCTGCTCTATGTGCGGACCCAGCTTCTGTTCGATGAACGTATCCTCGAGGGTCAGCGAGTTCACCGCCGCCGACGCCCAGGCCGTGGTCGAAGCCGGCCTGGTCAGCATCGAGGGAGATTAGCGACCACAAAACTGCGTGCGCCAAAAGCCCACGGCGATCCAGCACTTGGTTGCATGAGTTCGCGATCATGGGCCGGCCACCCCCGGAACTGCTCCGCCGAAAACCCACCGGCTTTCATTTCTCTGGGTGGGGCACAGGCTTGGCCCTACGCCATGGCCGCTCACTGGCGTTCGCGGCTCCGAATCGGGCATGGCAAAGGTGTGCGAGAGCAAGGGACGGAGCCTGGAACGCTAGTGACAGGCCAACTCCTTGGGGTGGGCCGCGAGGCCATGGGCACTGCCTCACGGTCGCCGCTCGGAAGGCGCCCGCCACTAAGACGAAGACTACAATCTAAGGATTGAACCCTCCACCGCACCAACGCGCTCGCCTCGAACACGAAGAACAGATCCGCCGGCTCTTCAACCGCCGGGCGACTGATGGTCTGGCCGAAGCGATGGAGCGCCAAAACCGACGGATCACCGAGCAGGCCATCGAGCGGATGGAATTGGCAGCGAACGAGCGTATTCTCGACATCGGTTGCGGCGAGGGTTGGACTTGCCGCCTTCTCTCTTCCCGTTGCCCGGAGGGCGCGATCGTCGGCATCGACGTCTCGGAGGAGATGATCCGTCTTGCGCGGCGCAAATCCCCCCCGCAGGGCCATGTCCTTTTCGCGCCCGGATCAGCCGAGGAGATCCCCTGGGCGGAAGACTACTTTACGCGTCTCATCTGCGTCGAGTCGGCCTACTATTGGCACTCCGTCGACGCGGCGATTCGGGAGATCTTCCGCGTGACGGCGTTCGGCGGCTCGGTCTACGTTGTCAGTAGCTATCACCAGGAAAACCCTCATTTGCATCATTTGCCCGAGCGACTTGGCGTTGCGCTTCAACTACACAGCGCGCGGGAGTGGCGGGAGCTATTTGAGGTTTTCGGGTTCGAGAAGGTCGAAACCCTCCTGATACAAGATGAGACGCCTATCCCGCCCAACTTTGAGTCGGACCTTTACTTTCGCTCTCGTGATGAGCGATACCGGTTCCAGCGGGCTGGGGTGCTGTTGCTCGCGGCGACGAAACCCCAGCTGCCGCCACCCGGTCCCATCGAACCTTTCTCCGAGCCGTTTCCCGTGGTGAGTTAGCCCGCTTTTCTCACCAGCTGGCGGGGCGAAGTGCATGAGAGGCCCGTCCGTACAAGGCGCACGCCGCTCGGCGCCCAGTTTCCTGAACCATGCGGGCGTAGTTGACCGCACCTGTCCGGCATGGCGAGTCTCCGGTCCGGTATGGGCTGCCATATTTTGGGAACATCGGTAGATTGCCGCGACGTAATAGCTCTCGAAACGAAGCCTGCGCTGTGATCGTCGGATCAACAACCTCGCCGGTATAATGAAGCTGAAGTACTTTCGGCCATGCCCGTTCTGATCCTGCACTATCGCGAAATCTGGCTGAAGGGCAAGAACCGCGGCTTTTTCGTCCAGAAGCTCAAGGAAGCTGTTGCCCAGGCGCTCGAAGGGCTGCCAGCCGAGAGACCCGGGCATGAAGACCACCGTATGTTCGTCCCCGTGCCCTCGCACACCGACGCTCTACTCGCCGTCGAGAGACTACGCAAGGTCCCCGGCATCGCCTATTTCGCAATCGCCGAGCAGACCGAGCCCCAGATGGATGCGATCGTAGAAACCGGCTGCCGTCTCATGGCCAACGAAACCTTTCGAACGTTTCGAGTGCGCGCGCGCCGCTCCCGGAAATCCTTGCCCTTCCGGTCGGCCGACATCGAACGCTCGCTGGGGGCCGCCATCGGGCGGCAAAGCGTGGCGACCGGCAAAGAAGTGAAAGTCGACCTCGCACACGCGGAAGCGACTTGTTTCGTCGAGGTCACCGCCACGCGCGCCTTGATCTATCACGAGAAGATCCCCGGATCGGGTGGGCTGCCCACGGGTACCGCCGGCAAGCTGGTCTGCCTGCTCTCCGGCGGCTTCGATTCGGCCGTAGCAGCCTACAAGATCATCAAGCGCGGCGTTCGGATGACGTTCGTTCACTTTTACGGCGCTCCGGCGCGCGCCGGGGAAGACAGTCCTCCGATCGCGCGGGAGCTGGTCAGGGCCTTAACGCGCTATCAGGGCCTGAGCCGACTGTATCTCGTCCCGTTTACCGATATTCAGAGAGAGATCGTCGTTGGCGCCCCGGAGTCGTGCCGCATCCTGCTCTACCGGCGATTCATGTTGCGCATCGCCCAGCGGCTGGCCTACCGGGAAGGTGCGCACGGCCTCGTTACCGGCGACAGCATTGGGCAGGTCGCCTCGCAAACGTTGCACAACATGCAGGCTGTGGGGGCCGTGGCCTCCTTGCCCGTCCATCGCCCGCTCGTGGGCGACGACAAACAGGAAATTTTGGACTTGGCGCGCAGGATAGGGACCTACGACATATCCAGCGAACCCTTTACCGACTGTTGCCCGATGTTTTTGCCCAAAAAACCCGAGCTTTTCGCCACGGCCGAGCAACTTACCACGGCCGAGTCCAAGCTGGACGTCCCGGCTCTGGTTCAGCTCGGCGTGTCGTTGAGTTCCAAGGAAGTCTACGAATACCGATGGGGTGAAGTTCGCCTCAAGCCGGCCAAAACACATGAACCGGGAAAGCGTCAGACGACGGCCCAACTGGTTGGTTAGCGTGGTCGCCCTGTTAGGGGCAACCGCCGCGATTTCGATCGCCGAGAAACCCCCGGCGGCCTTTTCCGTCGTCAATATCGAGATCCTCGACAGTGAGGACGGCTACCCCGTTCCCGGCGACAGCATCTTTTTTACGGGCGAAACCGTTCACATGAGATACAACATCGCCGGCTTCACGGTCAGCCCAACCGAGCGCGTCCGCTTGCAATACCGGACGGAGTTCCACGGCCCCGGCGGGAAACGCTTCGCTTTGCCGGAAGGGGGCCGGATCGACACCGAGCTGGCGCCCCAGGACGAAGACTGGCTGCCCCTCGTTCGGGTTGCCGCCACCTTGCCCCTCCACGGAGAGTCGGGAACCTACAAGATCCTGCTACGCATTACCGACCTGCTCAGCGACCGGAAAGCCACGAGAGAAGTGCCCGTGTTCGTGCGCGGAGAAAACATCACAACGAGCCGCAGCCTCATCGTCCGCAATCTCAGTTTTACCCGCAGCGAAGGGGGCGAGAAACTACCGGCTCCGGCCTATCGGCCCGGAGACACCGTTTGGGCGAACTTCTACATCACGGGCTACGAGATTGCCGAGGACAATTCGTTCAACGTCGAGTCGGAGCTCGAAATCCTGGACCAAGAGGACGAGGTCTTGTACGCCTTCGAGCCGGCGGGGGAGCGGGGATCGCCGTTCTATCCTCGGCGCTGGCTGCCGGCCAGTTTCCGGCTGGATCTGGAGGAAGGCATCCCGCTGGGAGAGTACTTCGTCCGGGTCTTGGTCCACGACAGGCTGAGCGACAACACGTACCAAACCAAGGAAGTCTTCGTTGTACGATAGTCCTTGAAGGTGTGAAAAAATCGGGACTGCCACAAGCGGCGCTCTCGGAAGCCTCGTGGATTCACCGGTCTTCCCTTGCCGCGGCTGGCTGTCCCACCATTTTTTCACACCTTCTTTCCGCCAAATTGCACCCTGATTCTTAGCTCGGAAACAATGGACGAGATTGTACCTTCATCGGTGGAGGAGCTCGCCGCGGCGCTTGGCGACTGCGGAAGCGCGAGGCGAAGCGTTGAGCTCGGCGGCAACTTCACCAAGCGAGCCATGGGCGGCGAGATTGATCCCGCGGATGTCACCCTATCAACGCGCCGGCTGACTCGGGTCGTCGCCTACGAACCGAAGGACCTGACGATTAGCGTCGAGGCTGGGCTTCCTTTTCGCGAGCTGACGGAGATCCTGGGCGCGAACGGTCAAATGCTGCCCCTCGATCCCCCGTTTTTCGACCGCGCGACTATCGGCGGCGTCGTGGCGACGAACAGCAGCGGACCTCGTCGACGGCGCTACGGTACCGCGCGGGACATGGTCATCGGGATGAAAGCATGCACGCTCGCAGGCAAGATTGTCCAGAGCGGGGGCATGGTGGTGAAAAACGTCACCGGGCTCGACATGGCCAAGCTGATGATCGGCTCGTTTGGAACGCTGGCGGCGATGGCAAGCTTGAATTTCAAAATCTTCCCGCGCCCGGCCGAGGCGGGGACCTTCGTGTTCTCGTGTGATTCCCTGGAAAAGGCTTTGGACCTGCGGCGGGAGATCCTAGTTGGCGTGCTGCAACCGATCGCCATTGACTTGATGAACGCCGAGGCTGTTCGCGACATCGCTCCCGGACTTCCGCCCAAAGTCTCACTCATCCTCGAAGTAGGTGGAAACCGGGCTACGGTCAAGCGCTCCGAAAACGAATTCCACGAACTGGCGAAAAAGCAGGCGGGTGTCGATCTCGGCTCGTTCGGCCCGGACGAGGCGGCCCAGCTCTGGCGCTCGATACGGAACCTAACGCCGGCGAAGCTGGCGGCAAACTCCTCGGCAGCGGTGATCCGCGTATCCGGCGTGCCAACCCGCATGGGGGAGATCTTCGCCGCCGCCTTGGGCGGGGGCAGTACGCGGCCGCTCGTAGTTCGCGCCGGCGCGGCGGTCGGCTACATTTATTGCCCTGACATCGAAGAGGCCCGCGACTGCGTCATCGATGCACGATCCCGCGGCCTCTCAGCCATCGTCGAGTACGCGCCGGTCGGGGAAAAACGGCAGGTCGAACAGTGGGCCGAGCCGGGTCCGGAACTTCAAATCATGCGCCGTATCAAGGAAAGCCTCGACCCGGATTTTCTGCTCAACCGCGGCCGCTTGTTCAACCGCATCTGAGCGGCTTGCGGCACGGTTCCCGCCCATCTGGCAAGAGCGTGTAGCGTAGGGCTGGGCCGTCGTTTGGCCCAGACCCGCGGCCCCTTCTGACCCCTCGCCTGGAAACACTTGACACACTCGCTATTCTTAAGGAGGGGGCGACTATCAAGCTCCATGGCGAGAACAAAAACGAAACAAAGCCAATTTCTCGCAACCAGCTTGCAATCAATAGGTTGCCGCTGGCTGTGCCTGATTTTCGCGACCTTCGCTTTCCACCGCCGGCTGCTGTCGCGTGCTTCAACCCTCAGCTGGCGAGAAAGTCAGGTTGGTCCTTAGGATGAGTTCGCTAGCTCCAGAAGCCCTGCCCGGTGCGGCTCTCGGCATTGATAAACCCCAGCAGAAGGACCTCGATCGCTGCGTCCACTGTGGCCTCTGCCTGAACGCCTGCCCCACCTACCGGGAACTGGGGCTGGAGATGGACTCCCCCCGTGGGCGCATCTATCAGATGGTGCAGGTTGCCGAGGGGAACATCGAAATCAACGATGATTACATCGAGCACATCGAACTCTGTTTAGCTTGCCGGGCTTGCGAGACCGCGTGCCCGTCAGGCGTCGAATATGGGCGGCTGATCGAGGCCGCGCGCTCGGAGATCGCCGCCAGCAGGAAGCTTGGTTGGCCGGCCCGCCTGCTGCGCTGGTTCGTTTACCAGCACCTGCTGCGCAGCCCCTTTCTGCTGACTGTAACCGGCTATAAGGCTTACCTCTACCAACGCAGCGGCCTGCAGTGGCTCGTCCGCGGGCTGGGCATTCTCAAACCGTTCGGAAGGCTCGCCGAGTTGGAGCGGCTGGCTCCTCCCGCTGAGCCTCCATTTTTCTTCCGCCAGATCGGCAAGGTATTCCCTGCTCATGGCGAGCGCAGACACCGCGTTGCGCTGATGGCGGGTTGCATCGCGAATGTCTCGTTCGCCAGGCTCAACGAGGCAACAGTTCGCGTTCTCCAGCGCAATGGCTGCGAGGTTACCGTGGCCGCCGGCCAGGGCTGCTGCGGGGCGCTGCACGTCCACGCCGGCTTGCGTGACTTGGGCCGCCAACAGGCCAGACAAAACATCGCAGCACTCGAGCAGGGCGAGTTCGACGCCATCATCACCAACGCCGCCGGCTGCGGGTCGGTCATGAAGGAGTACCCGGATCTGCTCGAGCACGATGCTTCTTGGCACCAGCGGGCCCTGGCCTTTTCGTCCAAGTTGAAGGACGTCAGTGAGTTTCTGGCCGCCATCGAGCTAAACCGCGACCTCGGGCCTCTTCCAATCACCGTTACCTACCAGGATTCCTGCCACCTGCTTCACGGCCAGAAGGTTCGTACTCCGCCGCGGCAAATGCTGGCCGCCATCCCCGAGTTGCGCTTTCGGGAGCTGCCGCTGACGGAGCTCTGCTGCGGCAGCGCCGGCGTCTACAACATCGAGCAGACAGAGATGTCGATGAGCCTCCTAGAACAGAAGATGCAAATGATCGAGACCACGGGCGCCGATACGATCGCCACCGCGAATCCGGGCTGTCTCTTACAGTTGCGCGCCGGAGCGAACATGTTCGGCAGCGGCCAACGAGTGGTTCACGTCGTCGAACTGCTGGACGAGGCGTATCGGCAAGCGGACGTCTAGCCCTAAGACTCATCACTTAAGAACGTTCTTTAGCCCCCGAAGCGACTGTGTCGAAAGTCAAGGGAAAAGTGAGCTCGGGGGCTGACTTGCCGTTAAGTAATTCGTATTGGGGTCGGCCCCTGCGACGTCGGCACCCGCGGCCAAGTGTGAGGACCGGCGCAGCCTCGCGGACCATCCTTTTTCGTTACAATCAATCCTAGTGAGAATCTCAATCGCGGCGGATCACGGCGGCCTTTCTCTGAAGAAAGACTTGATCGACGTGATCCAGCAAAACGGTCACGTCTTGCAAGACCTCGGTGCGGACGAATACGACCATAACGACGACTATCCGGACTTTGCTCTGGCCGTCGCTCGAGATGTCGCCAGTGAGAAAGCCGATCGCGGCATCGTCATCTGCGGCAGCGGTGTGGGCGCCGCGATCGCCGCGAATAAAGTTCGGGGAGTTCGGGCAGGCGTTTGCCACGATACGTACTCGGCTCGCCAGGGTGTCGAGCACGACGACATGAACGTGCTCTGTATGGGGGCTCGGGTAATCGGGATCGCTCTGGCAACCGAAATCACAGTGGGATACTTGGCCGCCGAGTTCTCGGGCGAAGAGCGTCACCAGCGGCGTCTCGCTAAAGTGCTGGCGGCGGAGAACGCCGACTCCTGACAAGACACCAGCTCGGCCATCGTCCGCCGCCGGCGTGTGGCTTCGCCGGTTCCGACTCAACCATGCCGAATATCGTCTACCTCCACGGATTCGGCTCCGGTCCCGACTCGACGAAGGGCCGGTTTTTTCAGCGCAACTTTTCGATGATCGGAGCGGAGGTGTACCAACCCGACCTGGCGGAGGGCGACTTCCAGGGATTGACGATCACCGCTCAGCTCGCCGTGGTCGACCGCGCCGTGCGGGAACGGGAGCCAGTCTTGCTGGTAGGGTCCAGTCTTGGCGGATACCTGGCTGCTCTTTACGCCGCTCGCAACCCCGAGCTTGTTCCGAGCCTGGTTTTGTTCGCGCCGGCTTTCGGCTTCGCTCGCCGCTGGGCGGAGCAGCTTGGGGAAGCCGAGATGGCCGCTTGGCGGGAGCAGGGTGTCCGCTTCGTCCACCACTACGGCGCCCAGGACAGCCTGCCGATCGGCTACCAATTGTACGAAGACGCCCTCCAATACGAAGATTTCCCGGATGTGAAGCAGCCGACCCTGGTATTTCACGGCCGCCTGGACGAAACCGTGAAGCCGGAGTTCTCCACCGAGTTTGCCTGGAGTAGAGCGAACGTCCAGTTGCAGTTTCTCGATTCCGACCACCAAATGCTCGACGTTGTCGAGACTATCTGGGAGCGAGTGGCGATGTTCTACCAGGAAACTGAACCACTTCGAGGCTGAGGTGCGTATCCGTAAACAAAGGGCGATGAATACAGCGCCTCGAACTTTGGTGGACGCGGCGCTTCGTGATCCAGGGGCCTTTGAGGGGATCGTCGACCGTCATAAGTCGATGATCTATAGTCTCGTGCTGAATTTCTTTCAAAACCGTGCCATGGCCGAGGACATCTCTCAGGAGGTCTACCTAGAACTGTACAAGCATTTGGACCGCATTCAGTCCGATCAGCATCTGTCGTTTTGGCTACGCCAAGCGGTTACGCGCAAGTGTATTGACCACGCTCGGCGGCTAAAACACCGCCGCTACCAACCTCTTGAGGAGATCGTCGAGCCCGGCATCGAGCCGGTTTCGGGTGATCCGTTCCTGGCGGCGATCCTGCGCGGTAAGGTGGCCGCTCTGCCCGACAAGATGCGCATGGTGGTGTTGCTGCGATTCCAGGAGGACTTGAAACTGGTCGAGATCGCGGAAACTCTTGACATGCCGGTGAATACGGTAAAAACGACTCTCCGTCGAGCGCTGGCTCGCCTGCGGGAAAAGGTCCCACATCTTGAGGCCGAGGTCTGTTATGGAACCGCTCGAACGTAATCTACGACGTCTGCTGGCCCGGCGCCCAGCGCCGCCCGGTTTTACCGCCAGGGTGATGGCGAGCCTGGACAACGAAACATCGCCCGCCAAGTCAATAGGATGGGCGATGGTCGGCCGTTGGCGATGGCCGATGGTCGGCGCTCTAGCGGCCTCGCTGGCGGTGGGAGTTTACTTTCAGCAACGCCGCGTAGAACAAGTAGCCGCCGCGGAGCGGGCCGCCGGGCAACTCCTGATTTCTTTGCACATCGCTGGAACGAAGATTAACAAGGCTCGCCAGGCCGTTCTGCGGCTGGGGGGAGAATCGCCATGATCAACCGAACCATGGGGATCGTTGGGATTGCAGCCTTACTAAGCGCGTCGCTGTGGGGGCAGTCGAGCGCTGAACTCGACGAAAAGCTCCAAAACCTCGAGGCCAAGGCCGACGAGGTAGTGAGCGTCAACCTGGATGGCAAGTCTCTAGCGCTCGGGCAGAAGCTTCTCGGAGTGCATCGGGGAGTTGGCGTCGGGGTGAAGAACTTGGTCAAGGGTCTGAAACGGATCTACCTGCGACGTTTTTTCTTCGCCCGCAAAAAGTCCTATTCCCGGGAAGACGTGGCTCCCTTCCGGGAGCAGTTGGAAGCCGATGGTTGGGTTCAGATGATCGACGTCAAGGACCGCCGCAAGACGGAAACTGTGACGGTTTATTCCTTGACGGAGAACGAGGAGTTGGCCGGTGTGACGGTGCTGACCGAAGAGCCGCAAGAAGTCACCGTCGTCAACATCTTAGGCCCGGTCGATCTCGAGGCTCTCTCCACCTTGGGAGAACAGCTGAGCATCCCGGGGATGAAACTTGCCACGACCGAGCTGCCGAGAAAAAAGGTATTGGAACCGAGCTTGGCGCCCTCCGACCCGGCTCCCAAGTGAGCCGGTCGCCGCGCGCTAAGCCCGCCTAGCCCGCATTTCTCACCACGTGGCGAGGCGAAGTGCGTGCAGAAGCCCGTCAGTACAAGGCGCGCGATAGGGCCGCCATACCTCGACAAGTCCTGTAGAGCAGGGCTGGGCGGTCGTTTTGCCCAGACCTGCGGTCTTTGATTCGGTTTACCAAAACGATGTTCCCACGGTGTCCCGGGAGTCGCAGGCTTGAGGAGCAACGTCACCACGTCCGACTCTAGCAAGCTGCGTGATCTGGGAAGGAGCGTCCGGAAGAACATCCACCAAACGGCCGCAGGTCTCGGCAACAGCACCGAGCCCTGCGCTACGGGGATTCTGTAGTTTTGCAGGAGGTGTCGGAAGGCGCGTAGCCCTGGTCCGCTTACCCAGCACGCTCTCCCGATCTTAAATCCGGTCTGACGTGTTCAGCGGCAACCTTACTCGTCCACCTCTATGGGACCTATTCTCTGTGCGACCCAGCGGGCGCTCGACCAGCGCCAATCCAATGGGTCCTGAACCAACCCCCGCTGGACTGGGTCCGTGAGCACCCACCCCCTACGAACGTATGTGTATCCTTTCGGATTTCAGTGCACCACCCGCGTCTTGCGGTTCATATAATCCATCAGCAGGTACTCGCCGAGGTTGTACGGCGTGGTGAAGTAGGCTTTGCCGCGACAGATCTCTGTAATTTTCCTGACGAACTGGACCAGAGCATAGTCGCGCGCCAACATGAAAGTATTGATCAGGATGCCCTGCCTTTTGCATGTATGGACTTCTTCGAGCGTGCGGCTGATGACGAGCGGGTCCATGCCGAAGGGGTTTTTGTAGATGCGTCCATCGTCGAGCGTGAGCGCGGAGGGCTTCCCGTCGGTAATCATGATGATCTGACGCATGTCGGTGCGTTGCCGGTTGAGGATTCGCCGGGCGACGATCAGCCCCTGGCGCGTGTTCGTATAGAACGGACCCACCTGGACGCGCGCCAATGCCGACAGGGGCACTTCTTCCGCGGAGTCATGAAACAACACCAGCGCCAGGCTGTCTCCCGGATACTGGGTTCGCATCAGGTGAGAGAGCGCTAGAGCGACCTTTTTTGCCGGTGTAAAGCGGTCTTCGCCATAGAGGATCATGCTGTGGCTGCAATCGAGCATCAGCACCGTCGCACAGGAACTTTGATAGTCGGACTGACGAACCATCAAGTCGGAATATTCCAAGTTGAGCGGACCGCTGAGACCCTGGCGCCGGATAGCCTGCAACAGCGTTTCGTTCACGTCCAGATTGAGGTTGTCACCAAACTCGTAGGGCTTGGAGGATCCCGCGGTTTCGACGCCGGTCGCCATCTCACGTGTGTCGTGGGCGCCGAAGCTGGCCTTGCCCAGTGACCCCAGCAGATCCTTGAGGGTTTTATAGCCGAGGAAGTCAACGCCTTGTTCGGTCAATTGGAATCGCACGGAGGTGCGCTCGAGGTTGGGGTCGATCGAGCCGGTCGAGTGCTCCCGCGGACTCCCCGGACGGGCCTGATCGCTCGGCGAGACGGTGATGTAGCCTCCCTCGGCCAGGCTTTCCGTGAGCCGGTCGACGAGTTGGGCCATCTCCTCGGGCGACATCTGTCGCAGGCGCTCCATCATCTTTTCGATCTCTTGGTCGCCGAAAAGCTCTCCCCCCTCCAGCGCCTTTCGGATCACCTCTCGGAGATCATCGAGGTCTTGCAGATCCATGTCCGAGAGGTCGAAGAACTGCTGCTCAAACCCGCTACGCAGAAAGAGGTCTGCCAACGCGCGCATCAGATCTTCCGCGCTGATGCCCAGCTCGTCCCCCGTATATCGCGAGTAGTTGACGGATTTCATCGGTTTGCGATCCTGCGCCTTCGAAAGTCGGCCTGTTCACGGGGCGGCGACCCTAGCCGCCGCTTGGGGCCGCTCTAAAACTTAGTCCGGCGTTTCGCAAATACAGTTACGAAAGGTGGCAACAGGCGACATGTCGCGCCCGTACATGACAAACGATGCAATGCGGGGAGAGATTCGTTGGTTCCATCACGGCCTAAGTGAACAGTATTGGGTCTAATTATACTGCCCGCCCGCTCCTCGAACAGGAATCTCCCGTGGCTCGCTCGCCTCGCGTTTCTTCTGCTGCGCGACGTAGCCCAGTTCTTCATTGCGGTTGATGCGACGGTGGGCGTAGAGTCCATCGAGTAGGAACTCCGCGAACGCAGCCTGCACCTCCGGCCGCTTCCGCTTCTCCTCCGCGAGCGCGGAAGCCGTCTCCAGCAAACCCTGGATGGCTTTCAAACGCTCGACGACTTTCGCGGCCGGCTCGCCTTCGAGCACCTTGAGCGTGCCTCCCAACTCGAACCACTGTACGATCTGGGACACGTTAGTTTCGGAAAAGTAGCGGTCGTACACCTTGGCCACGGCCAAGCGAATCAAGCCTCGCGCCACGTTGTCCGCACCTCGAAGCTCCCCTTCGTACTCGAGTTCAAACTTGCCCGTGATCGAAGGCAGCGACGCGTAAACATCGCTCACTCGGGGAACGACGAGCTTTTCCTTGCATAGGAGCGCGCGCCGCTCGGCGTTCGAGATGACGTTTTCCATGCAGGAAATCGGCAGCCGCTGCGAAACACCTGACCGCCGGTCGATCTTCTTTTCTTGGCGCGCTACGAAGGCGATCATTTCCACGACCTCGTGGATAAAAGCCGGTACGAAGATTTTCCCGCGGTCCCCGGCTCGGTCGCTCCACGCCTCTTGCCGGGTGATCGCCATCCCCTCCTCGACACGCAGCGGGTAGTGCGTGCGGATCTCGCTTCCGATGCGGTCTTTCAAAGGACTGATAATCTTGCCGCGGGCCGTATAGTCCTCGGGGTTGGCCGTGAACACCAACATCACATCGAGCGGCAGCCGGACGGGATAGCCTTTGATCTGGACATCCCCCTCCTGCATGATGTTGAAAAGCCCCACTTGGATTTTCCCCATCAGGTCGGGAAGCTCGTTGATGGCAAAGATCGAGCGATTGGCGCGGGGCAGCAATCCGAAATGGATGGTCAGCTCGTCCGAGAGGTCGTGCCCGCCGCGAGCAGCTTTGATCGGGTCCAAATCTCCAATCATATCGGCGATGGTGACGTCGGGGGTGGCCAGCTTTTCGACGAAACGTTGCTCGGGAGCGAGGTAGGCGATCGGTGTGTCGTCACCTTGTTCCTGCACAATCATTCGTCCCGCCCGCGACAACGGAGCATAGGGGTTGTCGTTGATTTCGCTGCCGGCGACGTAGGGCAGGAAAGGATCTAGTAGCGACGTCAATTGCCTCAAGATGCGGCTTTTCGCCTGGCCGCGAAGTCCCAGCAAGATGAAGTTGTGACGGGAGAGGACGGCGCTGACGATTTGTGGAATGACGGTGTCGTCGTAACCCACAATGCCGGGAAACAGCGTTGCTCCGTTTCTTAACCGCCGAATCAGATTGGCGCGCAACTCGTCTTTGATCGAACGCTCGCCGATACGTTTGTCCGAGAACTCGCGGCTCCGCCGGAGTTCGCCTAGGGTGCGAGGAAGATTTTCAGGAGCGGGCATGGGTCTAACTTGGGTTACCGGGCGCCATAGTTCGGGCGCCGGATTCCGCGCTGCAACGGTTATTGTAGCGCGCCGCCCCGGCTCGGCGATGTGTGCGACATTGCCCCCGGCCGCGGCTAGGCACAGGTCCGATTGCGGTCGCGCGCGAGTCTGGGATGGTGGTCCTTCAGCGAGCGCTCCTTGTGTTTGTGGGCGCTACAAGAAAAGCGGGCGGCATCCTGACGGCGGACATCTGCTTCCACTCCCGCCGGCCGCTGGTGAGAAAAGCGGACTAGCTGTGAGTCTTGTCCATATCCCGGCCGCGATGCACTCGGCGGCTCGGCCATGATAGTTTGGAGGGAGTGGACCTTGAGGCGGAAGCGCGGCGACTGCGACAGCTCGGCCTCAACGCTTACGAATCACGAGCCTACCTCGTTCTGATCGGGCATTCTCGTTTCAAAGCTCTGGAAGTCGCCGGACGCGCCCGCATTCCCCGCCAGAAGATTTACGAAGTCCTCGACAGTCTGATTGAGAAGGGCTTTGTCCGCGTGGTGCAGGGCAAGGCGAAGGAGTTTTCCGCGGTCGAACCCAAGATGGCCTTGCAAAGCTATCTGACGCGCCGGCGCGAAACCTTCGAGCGCGAATGGCAAGACCGCCAGAGCCTGTCGGCTGCGCTGAGTGCTGACCTCGAAGCTGTTTTCGCCGATGGCAACCAGGGACAGGGCCCTCTGGACTATGTTCGGATCGTCGCCGACACAGGTCAAATCGCCGAGGAATACCGTCGGCTGCTGGTCCAGAGTGAAAAGGAGTACTTGGAGTTCGCCCGCCCGCCGTACGCCGTCGACCCGATGGAAGAGCCCATGATCGAGCAGTTGCTCGAAAAGGAAATCCGTTGCCGGCTGCTCTATGAATCACGAGGCCATACGGCGGAGCAGCGCGCGCCGCTGAAACTGCTCCAGAAAGCCGGTGCTGAAGTCCGACTGGCCTCTGAATTACCCATCAAGTTGGCGGTCTTCGACAACCGCCGGGGCATGATATCGCTGGACGATCCTGTGGTCGGCCACCCGCAGATCACGGCCCTGGTCTTTGAACACGAGAGGCTCGGCGCGGCGATGAAGAGCCTGTTTCAAGATTTCTGGAAACGCGGCGTGGCGCTCTAGCCGGAATCGTGAGCCGCGCGCTTGGAAGATGGTCTCTGTTGAGTGCCGCTGTGCTGGCGGCGATCGTAGTTCCCTTTTTTCTCTACGAAGAGCCCATCACGCGCTGGACCCAGGAGTTTGTCGAACACGAGGACTCGCGCTGGGTTGTGGGCGGAGTGCTGGGCGGGCTGCTGGCGACCGACCCTCTGCTGCCGATCCCTTCCAGTCTTATAAGCACCGCCGCCGGCTACTTGCTTGGACTCTGGAGAGGCAGCGCCGTCACCTGGGCCGGTATGACGGCGGCGTGCCTTATCGGCTACCTGCTGGGGGCGACGGCGGGCAGAGAGGTCACACGCCGGTTCGTCGGCGAAGAGGAGTTACAGCGGGCCTCGCGCGCCCGTGGCCGCTTCGGGGACTGGGTGATCGTGATCTTCCGAGCGGTCCCCGTCTTGGCCGAAGCTTCCGTCTTGTTCGCCGGAGTGGTGCGCATGCCGTTTGGCAGGTTTGTGCTTCTGGCGACGCTATCGAACCTTGGCATCGCGGTGACCTACTCAGCCGTCGGAGCGTACGCACTGAGGGTCGAATCGTTTTTGTTGGCATGGGGAGGGGCCATAGTCGTGCCCGGCGTCGCCATGCTGATTGCCCGCTTGAGGAGCTGACCTGCGGTCTTCGCTAACAAAGACACTGACCTGCGAAGTGATGCCGCCAACAGGCGGGCGGTTGCGTAGACACCTATCCTCTACACCCGCTTTTCTCACCACGTGGCGAGGCGAAGTGCGTGAGAGGCCCGTCAGTACAAGGCGCGCGGAGGGATAGGTTTCAGCGCACCAAGGCATCTTGCACCGAAGGAGGTGTCGCTTGGATGAGGTCCCCAAGATGAGGTTCGACTTCCATGATTCGCTCCCGCATCTGCCAGGCAACCGTTCTGTACGAGATATGGCCTTTCACGCCTGAGCGTACTCGAGCGATGTACTCGGCTTCGGCGAAATCCATCTTGAAAAGTGATCGCACTCGAGCCGCGAAGGGAAGCAAGTAGCGGGAGGCTTGCTCGGAGACAGTCTTGATCGTGCGGCGAGCTTGGGCAACATCCTCAATGGCCTTTAAGTAGGTCGCTTCGGCACCTGCCTCGGCGAGCAGCTCGGGCGTCTCGAAACCCAGCTCGTCCGTAAATGTTTGCTGAATCTGCTGGCAGCGCCGGTGGCGGTGAAGGTCCCGATAGGCGCCGATATCGCAGACGACGTCAAAAACGTATGCGTAGCCGCTGCGGAACTCTCGCAACAGCTCCTCGCGGCAATCACGGTCTTCGAGGGCTACGTCAAGGACTTCGCGCCGTCGCGCCCGGCTCCATCCGCTCACTTCATCCAGCAGACATCGGAAGGGAGCTGAGCCGGCCGGATACAGCAGGGTGGCGGCGATCTCGTCGAGCGGGTCGCTGGGCCGGACGAGGTCTACGTCCGGGACGGTCCCGTTCCCCGAAACCGCCAGGTTTTGCGCCGCCCAACGCGCGACTCGTTCACGAGCTTGTTCCGACCAGAGGTCCGGCTCGGCGTAGCGCGCCAAAGTCGGCGCCAATGGCTCCTGGGCCTGTGATTCGTCCCAAACGCACGCTGGAGGGGAGGCGCAAGCCTCGTGCATCTCCCGAGCAAGGTCGCGCACCTCGGCGTAGGGAGAGACGCCGAGGCGCCTCATCTGCTTTTCCAAGGTCCGGATGCTGGTCACTTGCCCGATGTTGGTCGAAACACCCAGGAACAACAAGTAGCGGGCGACGTCGTAGGCGCGGGCGTGGATTGTCCGCCGGTAGGCGCCGGCTTTCATCTCAGACGGCTTGGGGTGCTTTTCCGTCAGGTATTCGACGACCCGCTCGTGGATCCGCTGATAGGCTTGGCACAGCCCGCTGGCCGCACCATCGTAAACTTGGGCGGCGTCGCTTCCTGTAAGCTCGGGAGGAGTGACGATCCGTCCTTTCATGAAGTCCTGATAGCGGCTGGACTTGGCCTGGCCGTCCCAAAGGGGCTCGTCTTCGATCTCGATGGCCGCCAGCTCGGAGATTCCTTCGAAGCAAAAGATCGCGTGCCCCAGGTCGGCAATCGAGGCGTGACCGTATTGAAAGTAGAAGCTCTCGAGAAATTTCTCCGAGCTGTGGCCGCGGACCCATTCCAGACTCTCGGCGATCGAGTCGGGCGAGCGGCTGTAGCGCGCCAACGCATAGGCGCTCTTTTCCGGAGGCATGGGTGCGACGACGACGACCCTCGGGCGCGGGGATTCCGAGCTTTCGATCGCAGACATTGGCCCGATTATAGCGAGAAAGGGTAGCCGGCCTTGACCCGGTGGCAAACCGCGGCGAGTGAGCCTCGAGCGAGCGATCATTCACCTTTGCGGATCATTCGCCTGATCTCTTGCAGATCTTTTTCCGACAGTCAGGCGGTCTTCTACAAGGTGAACGAGCAGGGGGTGAGCGGAACCGCCAAACACCCGTCGACGAACTCCCCTACCATCGCTCGCGTCACCCGGTCCTTGGGTCGGGCCGCGTAGACCCACCCAAAAGGGATGAACACCGGGTAAGCTTTCGACCGCAGTCATGGCACCTCGGTCGTTACGAGGATTTGGCCCTGTCACTAACGTTCCAGGCTCAGTTTCTTGCTGTCGCACGGCCTTCGCGACGAGCGATCGGAGCCGCGAACGCCAGTGAGCGGCCATGGCGTACGGCCAAGCCGGCGCCCCGCCCAAAGGGATGAACGCGGGTGGGTTTTCGACCGAGTGCCCATGGGCCGGTACCCCGCCCAAAGGGATGAACGCGGGTGGGTTTTCGAGGAGCGGCGGGTGAAGCCGCCGGATCACAAGGTTCGTGCCAGCTCGACGGCTTTGAGCAGGGCGCGGGCCTTGTTCATCGTCTCGTCCCATTCTCTTTCGGGATCAGAGTCGGCGACGATGCCGCCGCCGGCTTGGAGGTAGGCTTTCTTGCCGCGGACGACCATCGTGCGGATGGCAATACAGGAGTTGAGATTGCCGGAAAAGTCCAGATACATCACGCTGCCGGAATAGACGCCGCGCCGCGAGGGCTCGAGTTCGGCAATGATTTCCATGGCGCGGACCTTCGGGGCGCCGGAGACGGTACCGGCGGGAAAGCAGGCCATCAAGGTGTCGAAGGCATCCTTGTCGGGCCGCAGCTTGCCCTGGACGCTCGAGACGATATGCATGACGTGCGAATAGTATTCCAGGATCTCGAATTCGGGAACCTTTACGGTCGAATACTCGCAGACCCGCCCGACGTCGTTGCGGCCCAAGTCTACCAACATGACGTGCTCGGCCAGCTCCTTTTCGTCGGACAGTAGCTCTTCGCCCAGCTTGCGGTCTTCGGCCTCGGTTGCGCCGCGCGGCCTGGTCCCGGCGATCGGCCGGTAGTCGACTTGTCGGTCTTGGACGCGGACCAGCATTTCCGGCGAGCTGCCCAGAATCACGCTGTCATCGAGGTGCAGGTAGAACATGTAGGGGGAGGGGTTGACCATGCGCAGGGCGCGATAGATCTGGAAGGGTGGAACGTTCGGCTCCATCTCGAGGCGGTGCGAGAGCACGACTTGGAAGATGTCCCCAGCGAGAATATACTCCTTCGCCTTTTCGACCGACTTGCAATGACGCTGCTTGCCGACGTTCGATTTCACTTCCAGCGGCTTGGTCGCCGGGCGTGTCTTGGGGGGACGCAAAGGCCGGGCAAGAACTTTCTCGAGTCTGGCAATGCGCCGGCAGGCGTCCCGGTACCCCTGACGCAGCTTGCCTTCCCATTCGTCGCAGCGCACGTTCGAGATAGCGTAGATCTGATGCTTGAGGTGATCGAACGCCAACAAGGTGGTAAAGAACGCAAAGACCGCATCGGGCATCTTGACATCGTTCTTGCGAAAAGGCGGGACCCTGGGCTCAATCAGGCGAATCAGATCATAGCCGGCATACCCGACGGCCCCCGCCGAGAAAGGCGGCAGCCCCTCCGTGCCGGCCGGACGAAATTCCTGCGTGATTTCGCGGAGAATCTCGATCACGTTCCCCCGGCGCCGAACGGTCTTGCCGTCGCGCTGAATCTCGACCCGTGTGCCGTTCGCCCGCACAAGGAGAAAAGGGTCAGCGCCCAAAAACGTGTAGCGGCCGATCTTCTCGCCGCCTTCCACGCTTTCGAGCAGAAAGGAGTACTTGTTCCGCGCCGCCAGTTTCAGGTAAGCGGAAACGGGCGTTTCGAAGTCCGCCGTCAAGACCTTGTGCACGGGCACGACGTTGCCCTGCCGGGCGTGTTCCTCGAAGGCTTTGAAATCGGGTGACATCAGGCTCTGGCTCCGAGTTGTTTCAGGACGGCGTTGCGCATGGCCGTTCGTGGCGCCTTGTCTGGGGTCCAGACCTCAAACTGCGCGCAGGCCTGCTCGACAAACATCTCTAAGCCCGAAATGGTTTGTTTGCGGGCGGCGCGGGCGCGGCGGATCAACTCCGTCTCCAGAGGATTGTAGACGAGATCAAAAACCAGCTCGGCGGGAATCCGCTGGGGGAAGAAACAATCCCCGACATGCGGGTGCATGCCGAGGGGCGTGGCGTGGATCAAGACATCGTAGCCGCGCCGGTCGAGCTGCGCCCGGTCAAGGGCTTCGACGCCCGAGGCGCGCGCCAAGGCGCGGACACGGACCGGGTTGCGTCCGGTCAGCGTCACGCGAGACCCTTTGTCGCGCAGGGCGAAGACGGCAGCCCGCGCAGCCCCACCGTTGCCGACGACCAGGACCGAAGCTTTGTCGAGCCTGACCCTTTTCTCGAGCGGCCGAGTGATGCCCTGGGCATCGGTATTGGTCCCGCACAGCTTGCCCCGGCGGTGAAAGACGGTATTCACCGCTCCGATCTGCTTGGCGAGCGCATCGACGGCGTGCAAATGCCGAATCACGCGCTGCTTATGGGGAAGCGTAACGCTCAAGCCCGCCAGGGGAAGCTTTTCTACGGCGCGAAAGAAGTCAGCCAACATCGCAGGCCGAACGAGGAACGGCAGATAAACGGCGTCGAGACGCCGCACTTGGAAAGCCTTATTGTGGATCACCGGAGACATGGAGTGCGAGACGGGGTCGGCGATGACACCGTAGACCTCAGTCGAGGCCTTGCACTTATGTGCCCGATATAGATTACGCAGAACGGTTGCCGGAAGCTGACCCGGCGCGGTCGGTTGCACGGGGGATCCCCGTTTCCCCGCCCCATCGGAATCGGGCGCGGCGAAGACGAAGATCGACTTTCGCGCTAGGCCTAGGACCCGGCTGGGCACGCCCAGCTCTCCCATCACCAGCAGGACCATCGGTTTTTCGGGGTGTGCGGTGGGCAGGGCGAGCATCCGCGCGTTGTCGCTTGGTTTTCGCGCCATCGTCGCCAGCTTGTATATGTCCGCGGGAACCTTCTCTAATCTTCGTATGGCTCGGTTTAGAGCAGGCGTGCGATCAAAATCGTGGTAGGAGATGATCAGCCGCACTCGTCCTCGGAAGCGGTCGAGCGATTGTGGAGCCCCCTCAGCCGTTTCGATCTCGATATCGACCAGAGCGGCGCCGGCGGCGACGGCGGCGTCCAAAATCTCGATCTGCCGCTCGATATTCGCCCGCAAGCCGCCGCCGTTTTGCCGCCGCCGGCAGGTGGCCAGCAGAATCGTATCGGGATAGCGCCGCAGGATGCGACGGATCACACCAGCACCGGAAGCGGGGTCATCGAGCAGATCCAGGCGGAGTTCCAGGAAGCGCTCACCGCGGTCGCAAGCGCCGAGCGCTAAGCGCCGCAGTTGCGAGCTGTCCTTGCACCCGAGCGCGACGCAAATGGGAGGCAACTTATTGATTTTAATCACGCCTTCATTAACCACGTCTTCGGCGGATTGTAGAATATCACAACCCCTGGGAAGCAGAACGGCTTCGTCTCCACAAGAGCTAAAGAGTTCGTAGGGCGCATCCGGATGCACACGGATCGAAATGCGCCGCTGTCACGAACCTAGGCCCACATTTCTCACCAGCGTTCGGACGACCGGTGTTGAACGGACTTTGTTTTGAGCAGACCGGGACATAGGTAACACTTTTCGTCCGCCATCGATCGTTCCCCCCCCGGATTGGTGCGCGATCTGCTCAACCACGTGGCCGACCCGCGCGCAATCCGCTTCCGGAACAAACCTTGGAACTTCCCCTTCGAGCAGGATTTATTGGCCTTCCTCGAGTCGAGAAACCTCACCGTCCAGCCGCGGATCAGCATGGGCCGTTACACCTTGGATTTCGTTGTGGAGGACGATCAAGGGCGTGTAGCGGCCATCGAGGCGGAGGCTGGAACTTGACCAGCCCCGGTGAGTGGCCCCCCGACGAAGAATTGCAGCGCCAAAGCGATCTCGAGCGTGCCGGTTGGGTGGTGTTCCGGCTGCAGGCCGATACGTTCTACCTGGGCGCCAAAGACGCCCTAAAGGACGTCCTGCAATTCTTCGTGCCGGTTTAGCCGCACGATGGAATCCGACGCGGCTTCGATCCAAGCCTTTCGAACCCGCTCGAACCCCTTGGAAAAGTCCTCATAAAGGCTCTGAGGAGCCAGCCGGACAGCCGCCTGAGCGGCAAACAAAACCCAGGGTGCCAGCTTAGACTCCGCGACCACTCGCTCTGAGCCTTGGACCGGCCCGAAAGCGACCATGGCCAAGATAAGGGCGGTAGTCAGAAGCAGCCCTCGCACGGCCCCGAAAGCCGCGCCTAGCAGCCGGTCGAACCATCGCAAACCCACCCAGCCGAGCATCTTCGCAAGCAGGCGGCCGGCCAGGGTCCCCGCGATGAGAGCAGCCACAAGAATCAATGCGAAGGCCGCGAACTCCGCCACGCGCTCGCTGCCAAGGTAAGGCTCCAGCCGCGCGGCAACGGGTCCGTACCACCACATTCCCCCTACGATGCCGACGACTAGAGCCAGCAGGTTCACGAACTCCCGGCTCAACCCGTTGCGCAGCGCAGCGATCACCGAAACGATCAGGATCAGCCCAATGATGATGTCAAGCCAGTTCATCGCGGGTCCGGATCAGCTGGCGCCGTCTATATCGGCAAGGGCGCTGTGCAGAAAGAAGAAACTTCTGGACGGAGTATACAACAAATCTGCTGCGAAATGTTTTAGGCTGGTGGCAGGAGGACATCGTGCCGGGGGCGCTTACGTGCTACGTGTCCCGAGCCTGCCAATGTAGCGGTTCATCAAACGCCTTTGGGCTTGCCGGCCGCCGCCTGACGATCTCCCAGGCGGGCCGTCGGGCCCCGGTCAACCGCGATTGCACTACTTGGATATCTGAGACGCTGAATCGTCTTGTTCGCCGGTTTGGTTCCCGCTGAACCGGGCGTGCGGGGAGCGAAAGAAGGAATCCACATGATTGAAGTCATCGAAGGTTGGTTCACAGGGCTAGGGCTAAGCGAGACGCAGGTTACCATTGCCGGCCGCGCCAGCGCCGCGGTGGGCCTGTTGGTGCTCGCCTACCTAGCCAACCTGATTGCCAAGCGAATCATTCTGCGGGTGGTACTGCACTTGGCCCAAAGAACAAAGACCGACTGGGACGACGCGCTCGTACGACGAAGGGTGTTCACCCGTCTGTCGCATTTGGTTCCCGCCCTGGTCATCTGGTTTACAGCTCCGCTCGTGTTCCAGGGAAACCCGGAGCTGGTCGACGCGGCTCAACGAATAGCGAATGTCTACATGCTCCTTGTCGGCCTGTTTGCGGTCAATGGTTTCCTCGATGCGACCGGCGACGTGTATCAGAGTTTCGCGATTTCCCAGCGAATTCCGATTACTGGCTATATCCAGATCGTAAAGATCATTCTTACCGTGGTGGTCGTCATCCTTGCTCTCTCGACCAGCATGGAGAAGGATCCTTTGATCTTCTTCACCGGACTTGGCGCTCTAACCGCCGTGATCCTGCTGATCTTCAAGGACACGATTCTCGGTTTCGTAGGCGGAGTGCAGCTGGTGGTGAACAACATGGTGCGCCCGGGCGACTGGATCGAGATGCCCAAGTACGGCGCCGACGGTGACGTCATGGAGATCACGCTCCATACCGTAAAAGTCCGCAACTGGGACAAGACCATCACCACCATTCCCACCTACGCACTGATTTCGGATTCCTTCAAAAACTGGCGCGGCATGTCGGAATCCGGCGGGCGGCGCATTAAGCGATCCGTCCACATCGATGTCAACAGCATCAAGTTCTGCACTCCGGAGATGATCGAGCGTTTCTCGAAAATCCAAATTCTAGGGAACTATGTAGAGCAGAAACTGAAAGAGTTGACCGACCATAATCGCGAGAACAACATCGACGAGACGGTGCCGGTCAACGGCCGCAGGATGACCAACATCGGCACCTTCCGCGCTTACTTGGTGGCGTATCTAAAAGCCCACCCCAAGATTCACCAACAGATGACATTCCTGGTCCGCCAACTCCAACCCACCGAAAGAGGACTGCAGATCGAGATCTACGTTTTCAGTAACGACCAGCGCTGGGCTCAATACGAGGCCATTCAGGCCGACATCTTCGACCACATCTTCTCGGCGCTGCCTGAGTTTGACCTGCGGCCGTTCCAGAACCCCACCGGTTCGGAAATCGTTGCCGCGGCCGCCACACTGCGAGAAAGCGCCTAGCCGAGCTAGATCGGGAGCGCACGTCCGCCTGCCTGCTCGGGCACAATGGTTGGTTCCGGACCGGATTCCCATGTGAGGAAAATCGAACATGACAAGTAATGCCAAAATCGCACTCGTGACCGGTGGTGGCAGCGGCATAGGCCGTGCGACCGCCCTGGTCTTGCAATCCGCGGGGTATGCCGTCGTGCTGGCCGGGCGCCGCGCCGCGGAACTTGAGCAAACAGCCGCAGCGGCAAAGCCTTCCGGCGGCAAGATGCTTGCCGTGCCCGCCGACGTCAGCAAACCCGATTCCGTCCAAGCGCTGTTCGCCGCGACCAAGGAAGTGTTCGGCCGTTTGGACGTCCTCTTCAACAACGCCGGCCTAGGCGCCCCGGGCATTCCGATGGAAGAGCTGACCTACGAGCAGTGGAACACAGTCGTTGGCGTCAATCTGACGGGTGCATTCCTGTGCGCCCAGGAAGCGATCAAGATCATGAAAGAGCAGCGGCCGCGCGGCGGGCGCATTATCAACAATGGCTCGGTTTCGGCCCAGGCGCCCCGGCCCCACTCGGCGCCTTATACGGCAACGAAACACGCCATGACGGGTCTCACGAAGTGCATTGCGCTCGACTGTCGTAAGTACGACATCGCCTGCGGCCAGATCGACATCGGCAACGCCGTCACCGCAAGGACCGAGAAAATGCTGTCCGGCGTTCCTCAGGCGAACGGTACGACCATGGTCGAGCCGCGGATGGATGTGCGCCATGTGGCCGACGCCGTCCTTTATATGGCGAGTCTTCCCTTGGACGCCAATGTACTGTCGATGAACGTGATGGCCACCAAGATGCCGCTGGTCGGACGCGGATAAAGCGGGTCCGCCCCCGGCCACGTGCTCCTCGCGCTCCGGGCAAGGTGCGCTTCGCCTCGCCGCCTCGCGAGAAATGCGGGCTAGCAGCCCGTGGTAGGAGTTCGGTTCGGCGAAATGGGTAGCGTCGATTTTCGGTCCCCGACTTTTCACTAAACAGAGCCGAAGGCGTTAGCCCGCGGGCCCACGCTCGGGGTTACTGCATCCCCCTTGCTGTGTGCTGCGAGGCTCAGTGCCAGGAGACCGGGAGGCCTTCGATATGGTGGAAGTACAGCTCGCGGGCGGCGAGGCGGGTGGTCTCGGAGGTTGCTCCGACTGCTTCCCCTAGCGGCCGATGCGGCAGTTGATAGCCGTCTCCTCCGCTGAACCAGATCTGCGCCAGGACGTAACCCTCTGCCAAGCGCCCGAACACCAACTGCGGTTCCGTTTGGAAATCGGCGGCTCCCACACGGCCCGCCGCCACGGTCGCGCAGTAGACCCCGTCCTCGCAGATGTCCAGCACCCCCGTCTCGCCATTGCGGTGAACGAGGTAGTTGCCGGCCTGCATGGTCTTGTCGCCGACAACGAATGCAAAGGGAATCTCGACGCTAAGATCGCCTGGGCTGGGCGGGTAAATGGCTGCGCCGGCCACGGCTGCGAACGTGATCAATAGGGCGGAAACTCGAACGGCTTGGTGGGTCATCGTCTTTTCCTTTGCTTGCCTTGGGAATCTCATTTCGCCCTCTCATAGAGCACCCCGCATGCCAAAGTAGGGCGGCCTAGGACGGATCCGGCGGAGTTTACTACAACTTACTGATTTCAAGAAGGATAGCCCCGCGGCTCCGTTTCCCGACGGGGCCCGAGTTTATCGGCTCGAGGCGCCAGGCGCTATCCGATCGGATAGCCCGGCTAACGATCTCGATAGACCGCGGGCGGCTGACCAAACGGCCCTGGCGGTTTCATCGCTCCCGACCCTTGCTCGCCGCGGTGTATTTGCGAAATGATGGACTACGTTACTGGACAAGCTGGTCGGGCCGCCGAGATTTGAACTCGGGACCTCTTCCACCCCAAGGAAGCGCGCTACCAGGCTGCGCCACGGCCCGACCCAACGACATTGTAGCTTACGGGAACAGGAGGACGTAGCTGCCGCGGCAGCAAAAGGCCGCGGATCTCAAAATCGAGATCCGCGCTACGAACGTTTGCACACCTCCTTGACTCCCGCAGTGTTTCCAGGGCGCTTGTCTCACCACGGCCCGCGGTGGATGAGGCGAAAGGCCCGGTAGCCACGGCTCGCGGCTACAGTTTGTGTACATCGCCCAGCGTACAGTATGTCGGCAAGGGGGTGCCATGAGTCGCACCCCTACATCCCTGACAGCGGGCATTTGCTTCCACTCCCAGCGGCCACGTGGGTACCAAGAGGGCCACGAGCTGATGTTTCGAGCAGAGTTCTTCAACCTTACGAACAACACGAACTTTGCCAACTCGGTCAACAGTATGACGGCGCCCACTTTTGGGCAGATTCTGGGTGCGACCGGGACCCCGAGGGTGATTGAGTTCGCCCTGAAATACATTTTTTGAGTTGCGCCTGGGTGCGTCGGTCGAGCGGGGCCGTCTGGTGACGACGCACCCATGACATCCGCGTGGCGCCCTTCGTTATGTACGGGGCGACATGTCGCCCCGACAAGCTAAAGCTTGTCCGCACTGCCACCCAGGACAAACACGAGTGTTTGTCGCCACCGTCGGCACCGCGGCGGCCGCCACTCTTGGCGGTCCTAGTTTCGGGTAGTAGCCGGCAATCCTGGCGGCCGGAAATGCGGCGGCCGCCGTTGTCCCCTTAAGGTTCAAACACCTTCGCAATCGTCTGCTGGATGTTAAGTGAAAGGTATTGGGGCTAAGGGTGACCACGCGCGTCCGTGTGCCGCTTCAGCCGGAATCGCAAAGGGGGAGCAAAGTGGCGATGCGGCAGGCACCTACCCGACGGTTAGGGGCTTCTTTCTAGTAAAAACAGGTACCGTGGAACCATCCTAAAAAAGGTACCGTCGATCCATTGTTTTGAACCTGATGCTCAGCTCAGAATAGTTCTAGAAGAATTACGCACGGGAAGGAGCCTCTACAGTCATGTTGCCCGCAATCTTGTCCGTTGCTTTCCTGCTACTGCTTCTGGCATTGGCGCTCAACACAAAGAAGAAAAGCAATCGTCCCGACCGCGCTCAGCAGGGGTCGTAAAGCTTTTCTGACGCACTTCAACCTAAGGCTCAACCGGCATGGGTAGGTTTGACGCCGCTCGGTTAAAACGTTCGGATCAACGCATCAAGTACGACGAGAGGCTCTTCGCCCACCTGGCGCATCGAGGCTGTCATCCCGGCGGGAACGCCGAAATGGTCGTGCGGCCGGATCTCGCAAGCTACGGGACCCATCTCTAGAATCCCGTTCCCTCTGACAACCGAGGCGGCGCGATAGTGATCCGTCGGATAGGAGAACCCGGCGGGGTTAGCTCTCGCGATGGCTAATTCAAGTCCCCCGCTGCCGTTACGATCCATCACCGCCGCCGGAATCAGGATGCTTCGTTGAGAGGCCATCGAGGCAGAGAAGTTGGCGATCTCGCGTTCCAAGAATATGGTCGGCCCCATCTTCCAGTGGCCCCGGTCGACGGTTTCCAAATCATCGACGGGGATCGGCCGCGGTTCGACGTCCATAAAAACTCCCCATCCGGCGTGCATCAGGGAGCCGAAAATGAAGGGAACGTGGTGAGTCTCTCCAAAGGTGTTGATCCAACCGTGACGGGTCATCGGCGGAACGGGTAGGGCGTAACCTTCGGTCACGGGGGCCTTCGAATCCCCGAGCACCATGTATCCCTCGATCGGCTTATATCCAAGGTGAATCTCGACGCCGAAACGGTGACGGTGGTTGGGGACATCGAGGTTTTCGGGCGTCAAGTAGGCTAGGTTCCAGGAGTGATGATCGCCGTAAACCAACGGCACGATGGTAATGCCGAGGTTGGGCACGACGAAACTGGCTTGTTCGGACGCACCGGTATCCTGGGTCAGATAGATTCCATTGCCGCTTTGAATCTTGCTCATGGCGGCTGCAAAGTTCGCCGCAACAGGCGAAAGCGAGCGGTCGCCCGAAGCAGATTGCGCTTGCGAGAGGGCGTCAACGACGCGCTCCACCCCGCGGTGATAGCGGTAAAAGCTCGACAGCACAGCCCGAAAATCGTCAGGAACCGGTTCCATCCCTTGGTTAGCCAAGTCGTCCAATTGTTCGATGGCGCGTTGGATATGGGCGCGGGTCAGCTCGTTCTCAGCCGGATGGGATTTCAAGGCCTTCCCGGTGGCGTAAAAGGAGCCGATCGTGTGAATCCGAAAGGCGTATGCGTAGAGCCTGGCGAGATCCACTTCCACGGCTTCGATCGTATCCGTGCGCCGGCCTTGCTCGTGGCACTGCTGTGCCTTTTCCACCAATTGTTGGTACTCGGCTGCCGCCCCCCGATTGCGCATCGGCCGGCGGCCGAAGGCAACGTCCACGGCTGCTGCTGGGAAACCCTGCGTAGATTGCGAAGCGCCCACGTGTCGATCGCTTGTTGAGATCCCGCTCGTCCGACCGGGATCTAGGCAGCTTACTAGGTTTTCGGTTACACGTCCAGTGCTGTCTGATGGACCAGTAAAAGTAGCCCTTGAATTCAGGCTTTGGCCCCTCCCGCCATGCGCCGCGAACATGCCCCAGTCAGCGGCAAACCGATGGCCGTATGACTACAGTCATAGATACATACTACTAACGGCTTAGCAAAATTACTTCTTTGGTGAGATTGGCAGGAAACGCTTGTACCAGTACTGTAATTGCAGGCTGCCTTAGAGAACCTTCCGGCGAGCTCCATGGCAGACCTCGATGGCGATGAGACCGAGGGTGACAAATCGATGAGCAAGCCGCGAAGTCTGGATGGAGTCGTGACCACCGCTTTGGGAAAGACAGATTTTCTGCCTGACGGGTCCTTCGTCACGACCCAATGGCTGACGCTCTTCATGATTCCCATTGTTCCCCTGGCCAGCTTTCGAGTCATAAAAAGCAAGCGCTACCCGGAGCACACCCGGATCTGTGAGCAAACCCCCCTCAACGCTAAACAGATAGGCCTGATCTACCTGTCTGTTTATCGTTTTCTGCGCCGGTTGGCTGCTGTTCGTTCCTCTACTTTTAGGTGAGTATTTACTGAATACGCCCGCCTGGGCCTTCATGACCGCCTTGTTGCTCGGGCTGCCCGTTCCGGCGATCCTGCCATGGCTCGCCAGGAGGAACGCGCGGAGCAAAGCTCGTAGCTGGGCCATGCTCGTTCGCGGACCTACGCGCCGTCCGGCCCGCGTGACTGCCGAACGGAGGAATCAAGCGCCCCAGCGCAAGGTTCGCCGGGCCCGAACCTCGCGGCCACGGGAGAGGGCGCTCGGGTTCAAACCTCGCACCTTCCTTCCCCATGAGGTGCCTCGAATCGCTCCCCAACCCAGGCCATAGCTTCATCCTTGGTTCCCAGTCTTCCCTCGAGCTGCGCGTCCTCGACTTCGGTGAGAATCTTCTTGAACGCGGGGCCCGGTTCATAACCCGCCGCAATTAAGTCCTCGCCGGTAACCAAACGCGGCGGGCGAAGCTTTTCCTTGGGCAGTTCGGCCTGCTTGCCGCGGACGAAGTCGTAGTGAGCCAGATTGCGGTGGCTGCTGAGGCAGTCCAGCCGGTGCAGCTCCAGATGTTCGCCGAAATCGGGCAGCCGCAGGAACCTTTTGAGCTTGCTCTCTCTCATCTGTGTAACGTGGCCGAAGCGCATGTGGTGTTGGACCAGCGCCGTCACCTGTTCGATTTCCGCCTTCGCATACCGCAGACGTTCGAGGATTGGCACGGTTAACCGCACGCCTTCCTCGACGTGGCCGTCAAAGCGGATCCGCTCGGCAAAACGAATCGTCGCCGGCTTACCCACGTCGTGCAGCAAGACTCCGAGCGCCAGGGGTGCCGAGGGATTGTCGAGCTGTTCCAGCATGAGAAGCGTATGCATCCACACGTCGCCCTCGGGATGAAATTCCGGAGGTTGCGGGACGCCCTTCATGACCTCGACCTCCGGCAAGATGGCGCCGAGCAGTCCCGTCTCATCGAGCAGTTCGAACCCTCGCCGCGCCCCGCCTTCCGTCAGGATGCGGCTGATCTCATCGCGAATTCGCTCGGCCGAAATCTCACTGATCTCCTTCGAGTGCGCCTGGATCGCCTCCATCGTCTTACTCTCGATGTCGAAACCCAGCCGCGCCGCGAATCGAACAGCGCGGAGCATGCGAAGCTTATCTTCGGCCAATCTCTCGGTCGGATCTCCGATGGCCCGAATCAGCCGGGATGCCAGATCTTTGCGGCCGCCGACGTAGTCGTGGTACTTCTCCTCCAGCGGGTCGAACAGTAGCCCGTTGATGGTGAAATCGCGCCGCTGAACATCCTTTTTTGCACTCCGCGTGAAGCTGACACTTTCGGGACGCCGGCCGTCACGGTAATCGTGGTCGCGTCGAAACGTCGCTACCTCGACCTGGGCCTCCCCCGAGCGAACCAGTACCACACCGAACTTCGCGCCCACGGCAAGCGAATCGGGAAAGCAGGCCTCGATCCGCTCCGGAAGCGCGTCGGTCGCGACGTCGTAGTCTTTGGGCGCTCGACCCAGCAACATATCGCGAACGCAGCCCCCCGCCAGATAGGCTTCGTGGCCCAGACCACGAAGCCGGTCGACGATCTCACGCGCGAGATTCTGGGCGGTCATCTGATCTTTCCGCGAGCTTCGGCCCGGGCCGGTCGGATTCCCCCCAGAGACCGCCCAGTCTCTCCGTTTTTGCAACGGAAAGTAGCTATAGAGGCTCGCAAAATATAGCGACTTTGGAACATGGGCACAGCATGCTGTGCCCCTACACTCTGAACACGGCCCTGTCACCATAATTTGCGAGACTCACTAGGACCCTGCTCCGCCGCGCTTCCCTCTGTCGGGCAGCGCCCCCGGGTTTTCGTGAACGCGCTCCTTGCGGCCATGTCTCATCGCCGAAGCCAGCCCGACCGACGCCTCGCCGAAGCGGTCTCGCAGCGCGTCGGCGGCGTGCAAGGCGCTGCTCCACTTGGCCTTGCCGAGGCGATCAAGCAGTCCGAGCTGGCCTTCCTCCTGCTGCAGCGCTCCGACGTGAACGCCCAGCAAACGAACAGCCCGCCTTGCCTCCCAGTTTCCCCGAAACAGGTCCCGAACCGTCCGAAGAATTACAACGTCGAGCTGCGTGGCCTCTCCCAATGTTCGAGAGCGCGTGATCGTGGAAAAGTTCGAGTAGCGCAGCTTGAGTTGCACCGTGCGTCCGTAAAGGCTGTATTCACGAAGGCGCCGCCCGACCATCTGGACGAGCTTGGCCAGCGTAGCCTCGATCAGCTGCACGTCGGTCGTATCTTCACGGAAAGTCGTCTCGTGGCTGACCGATTTGGGTATTTCCCGCGACCCGATTTCGCCTTCAAACCAAGCGCCGGCATCCAAGCCCTGGGCTTTGCCAGCCAGGGCGAGCCCCATCTTGCCCCAGTTTGATTCCAGAAACGCTTCGTCCAACTCCGCCAATTGCCCGATGCGATGAATGCCGCGGTCGCGCAGACTCTTCCGCGCCACTTTGCCGACCCCGGGGATTTTGCCGACATCGAGCGGGGCGAGGAAATTCGCCTCCGCCCCCGGCGCCACCCATAGCACGCCATTCGGCTTGGCCATGGCGGAGCTGATCTTGGCCACCAGCCGCGACGTCCCGATGCCGATCGAGCAAGGCAGGCTGGTCTCGGCCCCGATGGACTCGTGAACGCGATGGGCGGCTGCCAGAGGGGGCCCGAACAGGCGCTCCTCGCCGCTCATGTCGAGGTAGGCTTCGTCGATCGAAACCATCTCCACACGCGGCGAAAAGCGGCTCAGAACCGCGCGCGCCCGCTGCGAGTACTCGCGATAGCGCTCCGGGTGTCCCTCGATGAAGACGGCCTGCGGGCAAAGCCGATGAGCACGCCGCAGCGGCATCGCCGAGTACACGCCAAAGCGGCGCGCCGCATAGGACGCAGCCGCGACGACGCCACGCTCGGGGCCGCGGCCGCCCACGATGACCGGTTTGCCCTTGAGGCTGGGGTCGGAAAGCTCCTCGACCGATACGAAGAACGCATCCATGTCAACGTGAAAAACGGTCTTGTTCGACATGGCGTGTTCCAAAAAGGGCCTGTCGCTTGCCGCCGGATTCATGCGAGACTCGGCTCGACGTCCAGGCTGCTCGGCAGATGTGGACCCTTCCGTTCTACCTCCCACTTACGTACTCATTGCCTTTGACGTAGAAACGAAGAGGCAACTCCGCGCCGGCGGCGATACCGATCCGCCTGGTGGTGACAATCTCGAAGGGGGACCTTCGACGAGGCGCCCTCACCTGAAGGCGACCGTTCGTGACGTCCTCGCCGTAGTGTTCTCGCGTGACGCCCATTGCCCGAGTCAGCTTACCCGGGCCGGACGCCAAATCACGCGAGTGTTTTGCCTTCGGTCGTCTCTCCCGCATTTTCTCCAGTCCGCAGAGCGGTTCCAAGGCGCGAATCAGCACGCAGCCTGGCCGGCCTTCAGGCTCAGTCACAAGATTGAGACACTCGTACATGCCGTAACACAGATACACATAGGCGTGACCCGGCGGGCCGAAGATCACCGCCGTTCGCTTCGTCAGGCCCCGGGCCGAGTGCGCGGCCTCATCGCCTTTCCCTAGATAGGCCTCCGTCTCCACGATCGTGCCCGCTAGAACACTCCCGTCCAGCCGGTGAACGAGAATCTTGCCCAGCAGATCCCGAGCGACGACCGTCGTCTGACGCGTGAAAAACCCGCGGCCCAGGATCCGCGTCGTGGAGAGCAGTTCGCGGTGAGTCATGAAACGCCGATCCTATCAGTTGCCGGACGCAATTGAACTACCGTACGCCGGCCGCTATTCCGCCGTCGTCAACCCGCGCTTGGCTTCTTCGATATACGCGCGAATAAAGCTTCGCAGCGCGGCGCGCAGTTTCTCCATCACCGGCCAAGCGCCGGGACCACCCGCGGAGATCCTCCGTTCGCCGACCTGGTGGACGGGCATCAATTCGCGCGTGGTCGAGGTGATGAAAACCTCGTCGGCCGCGAAAAGATCGTCGCGCCGAAGGACTCTTTCCGTCACCAGTGCGTCGGGAAACTCCAACTCCTCCAGCATCACAGCCCTGGTCACTCCCGGCAGCGGACCCGACTCCAATGGCGGCGTATAGGTCTTGCCCCCGATCACGGCAAAGATGTTAGCCGAGGTGCACTCGGCGACCTCTTCCCGTTCGTTGAGCAGGATGACTTCCCCGAAACCCTCCCGCTCCGCCGTCTCTCGCATCGTCAGGTTGTGCGCCCAGGAAAGCGTCTTCGTGCCCCTGAACCGGGACTCGGCATGGCGAGCCTGCTCGGCTACGCCTAGCGCAACCGACTCTTGCCGCTGCTCGAGCTCGCTCGTCAGCGCAACCAGGTCGGACGCATTCCCCGTACCCGGTCCCGCCCAAAAACCGCCTTGGCTGCGGAAGACGCACAGCCGCATGACGGCTTCCCGAGCGCTGTTGGCGTCAATCAGACGAAGCAGGTTGTTGCGGACTCGGTTCCCGTCGCGAGGCAGCTCGACGTGAACGAGCGAGGCGTCCCGCTCCATCCGCTGCCAGTGTCTTTCGAATGCGAACGGCACGCCTTCGTAGATCCGAAGCGTCGTAAACACGCCCCAGCCCGCCAGCAAACCTAACTGGCCCGGCAGCAGGATCTTCTCATCCGAGCGTACGATTTCGTCGTTCGCGAGGACGTAGGGGTGCATCTGTGGTCATTATCTCGAAAAGGATCCGGCCGAGTGCCGGTCCCTGTGGCTCGCGGTCTCCTTTGGCGAACGAACGGAACACGGGCCGCAGACCCATGGACCGCTCGCTTGCGCTCGCGGCTCAGTTTCGCTCGTGGCAAGGGTGTGCGCGGGAGCCGGCCTGACCGCGCCGGCTCGGAAAGCGGCGGAAAGCCGAGCCCTTGGTCGAGAAATGCCGGCTAGTCCGATCCGGAAGCGCTTCGTGATTGGTCCCCAGCGCGGCGGCGCGCTGACACGGGGAACTGTCGGCCTCCGTAGATCCCTTTTCGGAAGTTCGAGTGCGCGTTCCCCAGATGGCGCCTAATGTTTCTCAGGCCGTCGACGAGTTGCCGGCCCGGACCGCTCGACAGCCGGTTGAGCCAGGCGATCCGCACCCCCCGCTCCCGGTTCCATTCGTCTAAAGCGTCAACTTCAGCCGTATCAAAGGCGTACACCCCGATGAAAGACGAGTCCAGCCGGACTGCCTGTCGGCTCTTCAGTCTCCATTCGCACCCGTCGCCATGGGCGCTAGCCTTTCCCCGAAACACTCGCAAAACCGGGGGCCGGCCCGGCAGCGCGTCCAGCCGATAAAGCCCGCCGGATCGGATGTCCACCACCAATGAGCCGGAGACCAGGGAAACGATTGCCTCGGCGGCCCCTCTCGAGGAATCGACTACCGCTGAGCCGGCAAGTAACTCCAGCTTCGGGTGGGTGATATCGTCGGACAGCAGCTTGACGCGGGTGTCGGGGCCTACACGGAGGATGCTGTGGGGCGAAAGAAGAACTTCCGCTTGACCGTCCCTGGTAGCCAGAACCTGACCCGGATCCAGCTGGACAAACAGGTGTGAGTCGAAAGGGACGGGCTGGCCGTCAACCATCACTTGCCCGACGTGATGGTGGATAAGTCCGGCCCGTGGTGAGATGGCGACCTGCGCCAGGCCGGTCGCAGCCAGACACAAGAACACGAGCACGCCCAAGGCGCACCAACGCTTCATTTACCCTCCCGCGGCACCATCCTCCCCAGGAGGCGCCGGAAACAATTGTACGTCCGATCGTTTCCGCTTTCAATGAGGTACATGCCTGAGGTCCGAGCCTGTTAACCTCAGTACCCCCTCGGGTCTTGTAGGGGTGGAGATCGAAGCCGGCTGTTCCCGGCATGTGGCGGCAACCCAGCTAGAAACACTCCGCAAACCATTGATTACAAAATGGTTGAAAGAAATTGGCTTTGTTTCGTTTTTTTGTTTTGTGCGTCGAGAGGGGTGCCGGTCGCCGCGTTCCTCCCCTCTTGAGGTAGCTGGCGTGTCAAGCGTTTCCGTGGGCTATGAAAAAACAGCCGCGGATCTGGCGGGCGACGAACCGATAGCGCGAAGGGGCGGTGTCACCGCTGCCGCTTCTTACCACCTTTCGAAGAAGTGGGGCTTGTACAAGGACCAGGAACCGACTCCAGAAGACGCCCAGCCCTTGGGAGGCACAGATCCCCCGGGGCATTGACACCGTGAGTGCTCGCCTCCCGATTGGAGGGCTGGTGGCGCACGCATTCTTGCGTGCCGTGTCGCCATTCGTGGCGACATGTCTTGTTGGTGCGCCGGCCCTTCTGCCGACGGGTGGGATGCCGGCAAGAGTGCCGGCACAGCACGCTGCAAGCGTGCGCCACGTCGCTTTCGAGCCCGACATTTCCGAATCGATAGTGAACTCGTCTCCAGGACGGTCCACTAGCCCAGGGCTAGCCCGGCTTGGAGAGACAACGTTCTGACGGGTCCTGGAGTCCACGGCATCGCCCGGCAGCGCAGATACGGAGTCCCAGTGACCACCTGCGTCCTCTATGATCTCTAAGGGAGTCATAGCTTCGGTTTCCTCAGCGTTGAGCAGTCGCGCCGCAGTCGAGGACGATGCGCAAGCCCCACCGATCGGCGAAGCCGCCTTCCAGATTCTCTATCGCAGAACAGCCCCCGGCCTGCGGTCTTACATTCGCCGGATCTGCGGCGACATCGACCTGGCCGACGACATCTTCCAAGAGACCTTCTATCGCTTTCTACGGGCGCGGTCGGGGACCAAGAGTGTCGCGATCTATTTGCCTACGTGAGGGGTCAGGAAAGGCGGCCGTGTCGCCAGGATGAGCGGAAAGTTTTGTCTGGGACAACTTACTAGCCTCCCCCGCTGACATGAATCTCATCGCCGCTAGCTTCTCGTTTTTCCTTCTTCTCTTCGTCGCGATAGGGGCCTATTCCGTCCGCAGACGAGCCCACACGATCGAGGACTACCTACTCGCCGGCCGCACGATCGGCCCCTGGTTCACGGGACTTTCGGCCGCAGCGACGAACAACAGCGGGTTCATGTTCATCGGGCTGATCGGGACGACGTATCTGCTGGGGATGTCGGCCATCTGGATCATGGTCGGCTGGATCGGCGGCGACTACCTGATGTGGTTTTGGGTGCACCGGCGCCTGCGAGAACTGAGCGAGCAAAAGCGGGCCCGTACGATTCCCTCGCTTCTCGCCGCCGGCCCGGGCGGCTTCTCTCGGCCAGTGAGAATCGTGGCGGCTTCGATTACGATTCTCTTCTTGAGCACGTATGCCGCGGCCCAACTCAACGCCGGCGGCAAGGCGCTGCACGTGCTTTTTGGGTGGGACTACGCCGTGGGTGCGATTGTCGGCGCCATGATTGTGCTGATCTACTGTTTCGCCGGCGGTATTCGCGCCTCAATCTGGACCGATGTCATGCAGTCGATCGTCATGTTGGCCTCGATGCTGTTGCTGTTCGGCATCGCCCTGTGGGAGTTGGGCGGCTTCGCCGAACTGTGGGCCGGCTTGGAAGCTATCGACCCGAGCTTGACCAACCCCGTACCCGCTGATCTTCGCTTCGGGTTTTTGCTTTATGTACTGGGCTGGATGGGCGCCGGCTTCGGTGTCGTCGGCCAGCCGCACATCATGGTGCGGGCGATGGCCATTCGGGAGTCCGAGCAGCTTAAGACGGCGCGGCATATCTACTTCGCCTGGTACGTCGTCTTCACCGCCGCCGCTACCGGGGTGGCGCTGGCTTGCCGTGTCTTGTTGCCCGATTTAGCCGGGTTCGATGCCGAACTCGCGCTGCCGACGCTATCGATCCGCTACCTGCCGGGCGTCTTGGTGGGATTGGTGCTGGCGGGACTTTTTTCGGCAACCATGTCGACCGCCGATTCGCAACTGCTTTCCTGCTCCGCGGCTTTCACGCAAGACATCTTCAGGCGTTGGCGGGAATCCTACACGGCCGCCAAAGCCGGTACGATCTTTGTCACCGCCATCGTTCTAGCGGTCGCTGTTTTCGGCCACCAGAACGTGTTTGCCCTCGTGACGATGTCCTGGTCGGCTCTGGGCGCGGGCCTCGGACCGCTGATGATGGTCCGCGTGTTGCGGCGTCCCGTCGGACCGCCACTCGCGGTAGCTATGATGCTCAGCGGTCTGGCGACGGTGATCATGTGGAGATACGCTCTGGGATTCGCCGACGACGTCTACGAGGTCCTGCCGGGCATGCTGGCCGGATTGCTGCTGTATCTGCTTTTCCGGCCCAGGCGCGGCTGAAGGGTAGCTGTTCTTTCACGAGGCGCCGGGTCCGTCAGGTGGAGAGAAAAGCCCGGCGAGTAGCGACGGCCCGCGGTTTCCGGCTACCTCGGCAAGTAACCGCCCATCCACAGACCGAGAACCGCCAGGATTAGGCCGGCCAGGGAGTTATACCACTCACGCCCGGCAAGTAAGCTAACCACACCGATGGCAATGAGGACGATGGTAATGTGTTCCATCATTTCTTCGCTCCAAGAACTAAAAACACCGGCGGCGCCGAAAAGTTGCATGGAGCTATTCAAGCTCGACGCGGCTTGGCCATCTGATTGAGGTGCGTTTCGACGGCTTTTCCCGTACCCTGAAAGATCCCTCCGCGGTTCCCATGCTGATCACATCCATTCGTTTGAGCGCGGTCTGTCTTCTTGTGGCCGCCACGCTTCTGGCCGCTCCCCGGGTCCCAAGAGTCGATCACGCTGTCTGGGATACTCTGCTGGGTGAATTCGTCAACGAACAGCACCTTGTGGACTACGCCGGCCTGAAGCAGCGGGGGATGAGCCGCCTCAATACTTACGTTGACCGCTTAAGAGAGGCTGGCGCGGACGAGGTTTCCCCGGACGAACAGAAAGCCACCCTCATCAACGCCTACAATGCCCTAACGATCCGCTGGATCGTTGAGAACTATCCCACCAGGAGCATCCAGGCGACACCGAGTCCGTTCCGAGAGCGCCGGCACACCCTAGGGGGCGCATCCGTTTCCCTCGACGAAATCGAGCAGCTGTTGAGAGAAACCGGCGATCCAAGAATTCACTCGGTGCTCGTTTGCGCCTCGCTGAGCTGTCCTCCGCTGCGGCGCGAGGCCTACGTCGGCAGTCGGATCGACAAGCAGCTCGACGAAAACACCCGCGAGTGGTTGGCGAATGTTGCATTGAACCGTTTTGACCCTCGAGGCGCGCAGGCCGAGGTCAGCCCGATTTTCTCCTGGTACGAGGAAGACTTCGTCGCCTATCCGGGTGGGCTCGAAGGGTTCCTCCGCCGCTACGGGCCTCCGCAGACCATGGCGGCACTGGGGAACAAGAAGCTGCGAATCAGCTTCCTCTCTTACCAGTGGGGGCTCAACGATCAATCGGACGTCGGCAAAGACTATTCGTTCTTCGAGCTGGCCATCGACTGGGTCAAGGGCTGGTTTCGGTAGCTACTTTTCGGGCCGTGGCTGGGTACAGTCAGCCAATTTTGCGCCCGGACATCCCCGCAAACTGGTTGATGTTTCGAGGCGCGAAATTGGTGACAGTCCCCAGCCACGAGCGGCAAGCGCAACGCAGTAATGACCGGCCTATCGCGTGCTTCGACCGTCAGGTGGTGAGAAAGCGGGCTAGCGCTTAGGGTGGGTTATTGATACCCGCAGAATATAGTGTTGTTTTCGGACACAGCAAATGCCTTGCCAGAGCGGGCGCAGCACGCTGCGCCCCTACACTGTATTTCGCGAACATCAATAGGTTTAGAATACGGGGGCCAACTGGGCAAGCAGCTTAGTTATGACCTTAAAGCGAGTGGACCCGATATCCTGCGGCAGGATCGCGGGTGTAGTGTATGCCATTTTCGGAGCCGTTGCCGGAATATTCTTTACCCTGTTTCGCTGCTTGGGGTCGCCGTCGGCATGAGCACAGGGCAAGCTGAAGAGGCTTGGTTGGGTTTGCTCTTCGGCGTCGGGTCGATTATCTTCATGCCGCTGTTCTATGGTCTATTCGGATTCATCTGCACTCTCGTTATGGCATGGCTCTACAACGTGGTCGCCTCCCGGATCGGCGGGATCGAACTCGAACTTGAGTGAGAGAGCCGAGCGCTAAAACGCATCGGGCGCCCGCGGACGGGCGACACAGTTTCAGCTCCCCTTCGCGATTACCCCCGAGTGAATCGCACGGCCCTCGCCGTTGACGGCTTGATAGCGGAAGGAATTCTCGGACAACACGACGTCCAAGAAGTGATGCTCGACGGCTGCGAACTCGACCTCGGGATGATCGCTGAGGGCTCCCTTTCGCAGCTTACCGGCTCCTCCTGAAATGATGTAGTGGATTCCCTTTTGCGGCCGGATCTTCTGGTAGAAATGTTCATGTCCCGCTAAGCATACGTCGGCTCGACCGACAAGCTCGGGTTCGAGCACAGCCCGGAGCTCGAGAGAGGGTCCGTGGCCGCGACTGATCAAACCCCAAAACGGTTTCTTGGTGTAGGAATAGAGAGGGTGGTGCGCATAAAGGATGTTCCAGCAGTAGCGGTCCGAATACGCCAACCAACCGCGCAGACGCCGGAGCCGGAACCGCAGCTCGGGTTCTCGATCCTTTTGGATTGCCTCCACCCAGGCATCGGAATTCAGGCAGATGAAGCGCGCCAACCGCCGGTCGGCCGTGACTTTCGGCCCCGCTTCAAACACGTACTCGTCCACCTTGCCGACGTAGCCGAAGGCCTCGTCTTCGACCTGCGCCATCCCCCGGCGGCTCGCCGGGTGGATACGGTCGTGATTGCCCAGTGCGGCGTGAAAACGCACGCCATCGGCCATCAGGTTGCGATACACGTTCTTGAACTTAGGGTCGAAGTCTTTCGGATCCCCTTCTGCATAGATGTTGTCGCCCAGCATGAGGACGAATTCCCAGGGATGCCGAGCTTGGAACCTTTCCATGGCAGCCGCCACCCGCTTTTGAGGCCCTTCGCCCGTCCCGCTGTCGCCGATAATTCCGAAGCGGAGAACCGGAGAAGACTCTGCACGGCTGAGGGTGGTTTCGACGCTGCCCCAAAGTAGAAGTTGAGCGAGTTCGCGTCTGGAAAGCATTAGCCTTATTTTCACATTGGCCCGCGGCGCCTGTCTCAGCGCCGGTGGGTGAACCTGTGACAAGACTTTTTCCCAGGGCGCAGCGCCTCGGCCTGCCCCAACGACGCGCTTTCCTTAACGGGGAGGTACGAGGAATCCATCTTTGTGGAAAGAGTCCAGAAGGTATAATCGGCAAGATGGCGGCTTCGCCCGTGCAGCCCCAAGATCTACAGGCTGTCGACCTGCGGCAGTTTCGCGCTCGCGACTTCCATCACCTATTGGAAGAGCAGAATGCCTTTTGGTCGCGGCATCTACACTGGGATTTCGCCTCGTCGAGGGACCTGATCCGTCGTTTCCTCGACACACGAAATCTGTATGGATACGCGCTGGTCAAAAACGGCGACCCGATTGGGTACAGTTATTTTATCCACGAGCAAGACAAGGCTCTGATCGGCGACCTGTTTATCACAGCCGGCCAGACTAGCCAAGAGGCCGAACGGTATCTATTCCACAACATCGTCAAGCTGGCCATCATTTTCCCCGGTGTCAGGCGGGTGGAGGGGCAACTGTTGACGATATCGTTCGACCCCGCCCAGGCAGCGATCTACGGACGGAATCCGGATGTCTTTGAAAGGTTGTTTATGTTGCTCAAGGAGATCGATCGCCCGCTCGCCCCCCCTGAGCCCCAACCCGATGTCGCCTATGAACCGTGGCTCGACGGCTACCTGGACCGTGCGGCCGAATTGATCGCCGACGCCTATCACAACCACGTCGACAGCCGCATCAACGACCAGTACCGCAGCGTCGCCGGAGCCCGACGGTTTCTCTATAACACTTCCCAGCATCCGGGCTGCGGCGTGTTCTTCCGCGACGCCGCCGTGGTGGCCCGAGAGCGGCGGGCGCGCGGGCTTTGCGGCATGAGCCTAGCCACGCTCGTGCAGCCTCGGGTAGGCCATATCACCCAGCTGTGCGTCGCGCCGCCTATGCGCGGACGCGGCGTCGGCTATGAGCTGCTGCGCCGCTCGATTGCAGCCTTCCGCGGGCACGGCTGCGAAGCCGTCAGCCTCACCGTCACGGGCTCGAACCGAGGTCCGGTTGATCTCTACGAGCGAGTCGGTTTTCGGGTCATCCGCAAGTTCCCCGCCTTCGTTTGGGAAGCAAACTGAGCCTGTGACGCAAGCTCCCCCAGGGTTCGCCGGCAACCGCGCTGCGCTTGCCATCGGCTGCCTCTCTCTGCTCGGCCTGCTTTGTTCTTTGCTGGACTACTGGCTCTTGTTTGGATTCGTGTCGCTGGCGCTGCTCGTGTCGGCGCTGGCGGTCGGTTTCGGACGCGCGGGCCCTCGCAAACCGATCCTCTACACCCTTGTCGCTGTGTTTTTGATCTATTCCGCGCTGCTTGCCGCGATCGCCTGGACGTATCAGGGCGAAGGCGAACCCGCGCTGTTCCTTGGTTTCCCGGTTAGCACGGCACTCCTGGTCTATGGCATCTGGCCGCTGGGCTTCATTCCCGGGATTCTCTACCTGCTGATCTTTGAAACTTCCGTCCTGCGGCGGGAGAGGCTGGAGAAGTTTATGGCCGAATTCGGGCGCGAGGAACAGGATCGCTGATGCCCATCGCCGAGTCACCCATCGTCATTCTTTGCGTAGTCGCCTACTTGGTAGCCTGCTCCGGCATCGGGGTGTGGGCGATGCGCAGGACTCACAGCATTGCTGATTTCCTGGTGGCCGGTCGGACGCTAGGTCCGATCGTGCTGGTCATCGCGGCCATGTCGAGCATCATGAGCGGGTTCGGGTTTGTCGGCGGGCCGGGTCTGGTATTTGAGTCCGGCTCGAGTTCGTTGTGGATTACCTTCTCGGCAACGTTCGGATTCGCCTTGAGCTGGATCCTGGTCGGCAAGCGACTGTGCTTGCTTGCCGCCACGAGGGAGATTCTTACGCTGCCCGACGCCGTCGCCGCCCGCTACGGCGGCCGTTGGCCGCGCTTCATGATGGCCCTGGCCATCTTACTGGGCGTGGTGGGCTACTTGGGGACTCAGGTGCTGGCCATCGGAATGGTGCTGGTCGCCGTTCTGGAGGTGAAGCTTCCCGTCGCGCTGCTGATCGGTCTCGGCGTGCTGGCGTTCTACAGCGTCGCGGGTGGTATTTTCGCCGGCGTCTACACCGACCTGTTTCAAGGGATATTGATGATCGTTGCCTCGCTGGCGGTGTTTTACTACGCGCTCCAGTCCGGGGGTGGGATGTCGCGGATCAGCGCAACGCTGTGGGAGATGAACCCGGAGTTCATTAGCGCCTGGGGATCTCGCGGTCCCCTAACGGCGCTGAGCTGGTACCTGCTTTTCGCGTTGGGCAACGTGGGCCAGCCGCACGCGATCACCAAGTTTCTCATGCTGCGCGACATCCGGCAGTTGAAATGGGGCGCCCTAATGACCGGGTTTTGCTACGCGCTGCTGAGCTTGCTTTGGATGAGTATCGGTCTCTCGATGCGCGCCCTGGTCGAACGGGGTATCCAAAGCCCGCTGGAGTCGCCGGACCTGGCGGCACCTGTCTTCTTGCTTAACTACATTCCGCAGTGGCTGGCCGGGATCGTCTTTGCCGGACTGCTGGCGGCCATCATGTCGACCGCCGACAGTTTCTTGAACATCGGCGCGGCGGCGGTTGTTCGCGACATTCCGATCGCCGTTCTCGGCCGCAGCGTAAGCCGGGAACTGTTGTGGTCGCGGGTGGTGACCGGAGTTCTGCTCGTTGTCTCGGCGATCTTCGCCCTGTATATGGAGAACCTCATTGCCCTGCTGGGGACGTTTGGTTGGGGGACCTTCGCCGCCGCGATTGTCCCCAGCGTCGCCATCGGGCTGAACTGGAAACGCGCCTCGGCCCAAGGCTGCGTTGTCTCCATCGCGGTGAGCATCATCCTCAATTTCGCCCTCGAGCTTTCGGCCCGGCACGGCATCTACATTCTGCCCCGCGGGATGGCCGTGGGGGCCTTCTCGCTGCTCGTCTCACTCGCGGTTTTCGTTTTCGTTTCCTGGTACACCAACCCGCGGGAAGAAGAACGCCTGGCGCCGGATGTACGGGCGGCGATGGAGGTTTGAGCCGTGCAGGCGAAGGCGGCGCGGCGCGCCGCGGGCTGGTGCAAATTAGGTTTCACGAGCGTCCCGGCGACGTGGCCCCTCCGGGTTTGATTACACCCGAAACGACAGCTACTTCGTCACCGTCTGCGCCGCCAACCAGGCGTGCTTGTTAGGGCGTGTGATCAACGCCGTAATGCATCTTTCCCGACTTGGCCAGATCGTCGCAGAGGAATGGCAAAGGACTGTATTGCTGCGACCGTACGTCGAATCGGACGCTTTCGTGGTGATGCCCAACCACTTCCATGCTCTGTTCACTCTTTTGCGTGAAGGGCCGCCGCGGTGCGAGTTTGAGAGCCTGGAAAGCGAGCGTAGCACGCTACGCCCCTACGCCCCAACTCAATGTGGGAATCTATCTAGTCAACCGCCAAACTCGAGCGGGCGTAGCACGCTACGCCCCTACACCTCGACGCCTCCAGCGGCAGGGTCGGTGGGGGCCATTCTGCGGGCCTTCAAGGCCGCCGTCACCCGGAGAGGGCGGGTCATCTCGGACCGCTCTGGCAACGTAACTACTACGAGCACATCATCCGAAACGACCAGGAGTACCTGCGCGCCAGGGATTACATTGCGAGGAACGCTGAGTCGTGGGAGATCGACAAGGAGAACCCGCAACAGCGCCGTTGACGCCGTTGTAGGGGCGTAGCGTGCTACGCCCGAAGTTGGTGAAGGCAAAGCAGTAGCGGTTTGACCGATCGTGCCGCGGGGCGGAGCGGAACCGATATCCCGCCGCCGCGTTTCACCCTGGCAAGCGCGGGAAGCGCGGGTCAGAGACCAGGTGCGACGCCAGCCTTTGACATGTCTGAGCACATCCATCCCCGACTTTCTGGGCATGTTGATGTCGAGCAACATGAGATCCGGGCAGGGGTGGGTATCGGGGTCCTCGAGTACGTTGAGCACGGCGAGCAAGCGCAACGCAGTCATGGCGGGCCTATCGCGTGCTTTGGCCGTCAGGTGGTGAGAAATGCGGGCTAGACGGGGATGCTATCACATGGTCGCTTTCCGGGATGGGGGATGAGAGTAAGAACTCAAACAAGCTGCAAGACGGGTAAGCCACCGTCGCATGCGAGACGAGCGCGACAACCATTGCATGGGAAACCCGGCTTCGGCTACCCTAACGGTGGCAGAGCGGCCAAAATGGAAATCTTCGCCAACATGAAGGCGTCCGCGGTTGGCGCCCTTCGCTTGCTTGTAGTGTTCTTGTCGCTCCTAGCAGGACTTTACAGCGGCGGTTGTTCAACCCCTTCCGATCAACAGTGGGGACATCTTGCACACCTCGGCGCGCCGAGAGTGATTCTCATTTCCCTGGATACTCTACGAGCAGATCGTTTAGGGTTCTATGGTTACGAACGCAACACCGCGCCGAACCTGGCGGCGCTGGCGAGCGAATCCGTCGTCTTTACCACGGTTGCGGCACAGGCTGCACAAACACTCCTCTCTCACAAGTCGATGTTTACAGCTAAATATCCGCTGCGCCTAATTCATGAGACGACAAACGCCGATTTGAAGAAACTGATTTCTATAGATGACCCTAGGAGCTTCCTCGTCAACACATTCCAAGACCTGAAGAGCGAATCGATGGTCGCAGGCCTGAGGAGCCACGGTTACAAAACGGCGGCACTCGTAGACGGGGGATGGATGGGGCGCGAGAGCGGGTTTGCGGAAGGCTTTGATGAGTTTGATCAGCGCGGCGGACATCTTGTCCGCATACTACCACGAGTTTACGACTGGCTTTCCGAAAACCGTGCCGAACGTTTTTTCCTGTTCATCCACACCTACGATATACACTGTCCCTATCCCTGTCGTAAGCCTTACAACAGCCTGTTCTGTAGTGACCACGAGAAGCACATATCTCTGGCAGGCCGGTGTGGCAGACGGTTAATGAAGATGCGCCTTACGGACTTGGATAGGGAAGCAATCTCCAATCATTATGACGGCGGGATTGCCGGCGCGGATGCTTATCTAGCCGAACTCTTCGCTGCGCTCAAGGCGACGAACCTCTACGACGAAACTTTGCTCATTGTAACCTCGGATCACGGGGAAAGCCTTGGCGAGCGCCAAATGATCGGACATGGAGGCTTGTACCTGGAACAGCTGCTTGTACCCTTGATTATCAAGTTTCCTGCCTCCTGGGGGGTAGCCTCCCGCATTGTAGAGCGGCCCGCACAGTTGGTTGATGTGATGCCGACAATATACGAGGCTTGCGGACTCGAGCTGCCTGCCGGGATCGATGGCCGGTCGCTTTTGCGGCGGTCGCAGGAAGACAGGAACGAGCACCGGTATCTGGTCGCTCAACTGACCTACAAGGAGGGACGGCAGCAGACCAGCAATCTCGCCAAGCGTGCGATTCTCGACCCTGGCCGCTGGCTACTCATTCATGACGCGCGTAGGCAGTCGGCCGAGCTGTTCAATCTTGCTTCCGATCCACAAGCCAGATTTAACATGGCGGACAAGAAGCCGCCCGAACTGAGCAGCCTCGTGGCACAGCTCGCTAGCTACGATATCAATCCCTCCAGCGGCGAGTTCCTGGATCCCCAGCCAAAACCCACGGATGAGGAGACGGAGCGACGGCTGCGTTCTCTCGGCTATATCGGAAACTAACCGTGAGGGAGGACGGGGTCCTCGTTTCTGGGCGAGGCGTCGTTCCGCCTTGATGGTGTGCCCGGCCAGATTAACGCCGGCCCGGAAAGCGATGCTGGGAGTAGGCGATGAGATGAAGCTGTCGGGAGTTGCCTGCCGGGCCGCGCTGTTTTGGGGACTGCGCGACCGAGCCAGCGGCTGCGGAGGCGCCGGCTTGCCTGTTTCGAGGCCGGCGGGTCGACCCAAACTGAATCTTCCGCGACGGCGGGCCCGTCCCCGACTTTTTTACGACGAAAATGACAATGATATAGGTCCACGGCCTAATTTCTCCTACCCTGGTCCGTTGGTAAGTTAGGAATCGGTATCGACCCTGTGATGCGGGCATTGTTGTTCGCTTCGTCGCAGGTTGGTTGCTTCCCCCCGGCACAACTCTTCGATCGCCAAAGGCGCCTGCTCTAGTGACTGCCCCATCCAGTTCGACCAGTCGGTCCTCGACGGGGAGCGCTCGGCCACAATCCAAACCAGGCACATCGGACGAACAGGCGGTGATTCACCCCTATGTCCTGGCAGTCTCGCCCGTTCTTTTTTTCTATTCCGTCAACATCCATCAGTGCGACTTTTCCGCCGTGGTGCGCCCGTTGGTCATGGTGATGGCCATGATGCTGATCAGTTGGCGCCTCGTCGGCCGAATTGTCGGGAGAAAGAAGGCTGCTTTGCTGGTGGGCTATTTTCTGTTCATGTTTTTCGCCCATGGATACATCAACGATGTGGCGGAAATCATAGGCTATCAGCTCGTCACCGAGGGGTTGAGTTGGGGAGAGGTTATGTTCCTGGGCCCCTATTTTGCACTGTTCGCCGGCGGCGCCTGGTTTCTGGCGACCCGCAGGAATCTATATCCCTGGACCTACTTGATGAACCTAGTAGCTTGTTTCATGCTGCTGCCCGCCCTGACTCAATTGACACCCCTAGCCTACAAGCAGCTGAGCAATGCACTGTCCGGAGTCAACTATCAGCTCGACCTTGACCCTCTACCAAAGCAGGTGCGCAGCGAGAAACCCGACATTTATTTCATCGTCCTGGACTCATACGGTAGAAGCGACGTACTGAAAGAGTTTTACGGATACGATGATTCTGATCTAATCGACTACTTGGAAAAGCGCGGGTTTGCGATCTCTCACTCCAGCGCATCAAACTACATTTTTACGTCGTTATCCATCAGCTCGTCTCTGAACTACGCCTACTACGACGAAGAGACCCGGGCTACGTTCCGTGATTTTCACGACTGGCAAGTGCCAAGACTGTTATTTCAAACCAATCGCGTCACCAGATTTCTCAAGGAGATGGGCTACTCGATCGTAGCGCTGAACTCGCAGTACGACACGCTGAACTTGCAGAGCGCGGACATATTCCTGGGTAAGTGGTGGTTCGCGAGTGTGTTTGAGTTAGGCTTCATCGAACGTACGCCACTGCCCTGGCTGCTGAGAAAAGCCGGCTGGCCGATTCTGCAGGATTGGCATCGCGCCATGGCCCAATTCAGTCTCGATGCGCTACCGGAAGCGGTGTCTTTCAGGGGCCCGAAGTTCGTCTACTGTCACGCTCTATTGCCGCATCCGCCGCTGTTATTCGGACCTCACGGAGAAGAGGTCAACCCACTGCGACGCTACGAGTGGAAGGGGGGGCTGGCTTATGTGCTCACGCCCGGAGGAACGGGCGAGAGCTTTCGTAAAGGCTACCGGGACCAGGTGGCCTACGTCGGCAGCCTAGTGCCCGCCATGATCGACGAGATCTTGACCAAATCGGAGTCGCCGCCGATTATCATTCTGCAGTCGGACCACGGACCGCCCGGCGCCGCTGAGGTGACACTGACGGGTGAGCGATCCCGGAGGGGTACATTCGCCATCCTCAGCGCAATGTATTTGCCGCACGGCGGCGAGACAGCCGTCTATGAAGGAATGAGTCCGGTCAACACGTTCCGCGCAATTTTCAACCATTACTTTGGAACCCAACATCCCCTGCTGGAAGACCGCTACTACGTCTCCTTCCGGGAGACCCCGTTCGACCAAGTCCACTACGTCCGGGACGGCAAGGAATTTCGAGAACTGGAAGACACCATGCCGGCCAATTGACCGAGAGGAAGGAAGGCTTGCGCGGCTGAGGAGGACGGGCGGGGGATCGGCCGAATCCGGTTGCGACGGAGTGCCCGACGCCTCGATCCAGAGTCTACACCCATTTATTGAAGAATCGGTCCGCCCCGGGGGCGATGGTTCGCACGGATGGATGGAAAGGCTACAAGTCGACCCAGCGGCGGGGGCGATCGAGCAGCCGGATGAGGGCGTCTAACTGGGCGCTGAGTCGGTCCTTGCGGCCCAGACTGACGACGACCCGTTGGCGGGTGCGGCCGTGGTCATCGCGGTAGGACTCGACGAGCTGGACGTTTCATCGACTTTGGAAGGGGAGCGGCGGACGCGGGTGAGGCGCGGAAACATGGGATAAGGCTCCTCTCGCAAGCCGGTGGAGGATGATCACGCCCAGGTCGGGATCATCGAAAGTGCCGCGATGGCCCAGGCGGATCGGCTCGGAGCGATACCCGGCAAGCGAGGCTCGCACCTCACAGCCCGTCAGATCGACCCGTTCCGGCCCACGGGACCTCCCCCTACCAAAGTCTATGTTGGGTATGCGGGATTGATCAATAGACTGCCCACCGAGGCTCTCTGTCAACGGGACGCTTGCGTCCGCGAGTGCCCGGGAAGGCCCTAGCCCGCATTTCTCAGTGCGCCTTTTCGGCGCGGACACCCTGTGGGAGGAAGGAGCCCACCTATGTAGTTGTCGGTAAGCAGGGAAGCTGACGAGCAGCGTGGCAGGAGTTATTGTCAAATGTTGTGGACGGGGCGGGTCAGGCGGCGCGTTGTGGAACCATCACTCCATCCTTGAATTTCTTTCCTTCTAAGACGTGGACAATCAGCTCCGAGCCGTTGAGTCTGCGCCAGCGAGCCTCCGCTTGACGGGCCAACATGAACACCATCGTCAGCGAGGCTTCGCGGCTGCCGCAGCCCTTCGTCCTGCGTTGCCTCAGGCGCACCGTCGCGAACGTTGACTCGATCGGATTCGTCGTTCGCAGATGCCCCCAGTGCTCGGCCGGGAAGTCGTAAAACGTCAATACGACCTCGCGGTCCTTTTCGAGGCACGCAACGGCCTTGGGATACTTCACCTCGTAGAGGCCGGCGAAGTGATCCATCGCCCCCTCCGCCGCTGTTCGGCTCTCGGCCAGATAAATGTTGTGTAGCGCGCTCTTGGCTTTGCCCTGCATACTCTTGGGCAACTTGTCGAGCACGTTCGCCGTCTTGTGCACCCAACAGCGTTGTTCGCGCGTCGTCGGATACACCTTCTGCAGCGCCGCCCAAAAGCCCAAACTGCCGTCGCCCACCGCCAACTTCGGCGGAACCTCCAGGCCGCGCCGCTTCCAGTCTTCGAGCAACTCCGTCCAGGACAACTCGCTTTCGCGAAAGCCGTCATGCACCGCCAACAGTTGCTTGCGGCCGTCGGCCAAGGCACCGATAACACCCAATAAACACTGCCGTTCATCGTCCAAACGGATGTTCGAGTAGATGCCGTCCGCCCACAGGTAGACGAAGCGTTGACCCTCGAGCGAGCGCTTCGACCAGGTCTCGTATTCCTCGCGCCAGACTTGCTTGAGACGCACCACCGTGGTCGCTGACAAGCCCGGCGCGGCGGGTCCGAGCAGGGCTTTCAGCGCATCTGAAAAGTCACCCGTCGAGATGCCTTTCAGATACAGCCAGGGGATCAGCTCTTCGACGCTTTTGGTGCGCCGCAGGTAGGGCGGCAGAATCTCGGACGTGAATCGAAACTTGTTGCCGTCTTCATCGACACGGCGATCGTTGACTCGCGGGGCGCGTACTTTCAGGGTTCCGACACCGCTGACGAGGGTGCGTTCGTTGGCGCAGCCGTTGCGCACCACCAATCGCCGCCCCTGGTCGTCGATTTCGTCGCGATGCGCGTCGACGTAGGCGGCGGCTTCGGCCTCGACGGCTTGGACCAACATGCGCCGTGCTCCGTGCCGCAGCACCTCGTCCAGTTCGCTAAGCTCGCTGACCGAGACCACCTTTGGGCCTACTTGACTCTCTTCGGAAATCGCTTCAAACTCTCTCATGGCGTATCCTTTCATTCCTTTCTGGGAAGCGGTCAAACACTGAATTCAACCGCTAGGATACGCCGCCCTTCCCTACGCCCTCATCCACAACTTTCGGTTATAACTCGCGTGGCCGGGTAACTGGCCTCGTGGAAGCCTGGTGACAAAGTCCAGGGAAAGCTGGGCGAGCAAGCCGGCAGGCCGTAACGCGCAGTAAGCCGGAGCAGGCCTCGCAAGGGAAATCGCGGACGCCGACCGGCCTGAGATACGGGGAAGGCCGCACGAGCCGGGAAGCAACCGACAGGCGCACCGGCTCGGTCCGCCGGGCTAGTGGGCACGGCATGTCAGTGCAGGGAGACCGCCGTGCGGAAAGGGAGGTCCCGGCGGGTGGAGTTCGCTACTCCGCCGTCCTCGGCAAGGAGGGCGGACCCGGCGGGAAGTCGGACAGGGCCATAGCCCGCTTTTCTCACCAGGTGGCGAGGCGAAGTGCGTGAGAGGCCCGTCAGTACAAGGCGCGCGCCGCTCAGCGCGCGGAGGCGTACTTGAACAGCACGTTGAGCACGGGGAGCAAGCGCAACGACGTAATGGCGGGCCTATCGTGTGCTTCGACCGTCAGCTGGTGAGAAATGCGGGATAGTAGCGGGGAAGCCGGGCAACTCCGGGGGAGCGAATGGCCCTGCCTTGCGGCACGCTTCGGAAGCAGAGCAGGGCAAGCGATGGACAGGAGTCTGGAAAGGCCGGAGAAGATCCGCAACTTGCCGAAGAAGCTTTATCTCCAAGCGACCCCTGCGAGGGGTGCGGGCAAAGCGAGAGTGCCGCGCCAAAAGACAGGCTTGCCGGTACCGCACGACCCTTCTCCCGGAGGAGTGCGCAAGCCCCTGCGAGGGGTGCGGGCAGAGCGAGAGTGCCGCGCCAAAAGACAGGCTTGCCGGTAACGCACGACCCTTCTCCCGGAGGAGTGCGCAAGCCCCTGCGAGGGGTGCGGGCAAAGCGAGAGTGCCGCGCCAAAAGACAGGCTTGCCGGTACGCACGACCCTTCTCCCGGAGGAGTGCGCAAGCCCCTGCGAGGGGTGCGGGCAGAGCGAGAGTGCCGCGCCAAAAGACAGGCTTGCCGGTAACGCACGACCCTTCTCCCGGAGGAGTGCGCAAGCCCCTGCGAGGGGTGCGGGCAAAGCGAGAGTGCCGCGCCAAAAGACAGGCTTGCCGGTACGCACGACCCTTCTCCCGGAGGAGTGCGCAAGCCCCTGCGAGGGGTGCGGGCAGAGCGAGAGTGCCGCGCCAAAAGACAGGCTTGCCGGTAACGCACGACCCTTCTCCCGGAGGAGTGCGCAAGCACCAGGAGCCGAGGTTCCGCTTCTATCAGCTCTGGGACAAGGTCTGGCGCAGCGACATTCTCGAGCACGCCTAGCGGCTGGCGAAGGCCCACGACGGGGCGGCGGGAGTGGACGGCGTGACGTTTCAGCAGATCGAGTCCCAGGGTCGCCGGGAGTGGTTGCGAAGCTTGCAAGAAGACTTGCGCTCGAACAGCTACCGGCCTCAGCCGGTGCGACGGGTGAGGATTCCCAAGCCCAGAGGCGGCCAACCTCCGCTCGGCATCCCGACCGTTCGGGAGCGGGTGGCGCAAACCGCCGTCAAGCCCCTGCGCGGGGCACAAAAAAGCGGGGACCGGCGCCCGCCAGGGTGCGCAAGCACATCGAGCCGATCTTCGAGGCGGAGTTGGACCCGGAGGCCTATGGCTACCGGCCGAAGCGGAGCGCGCGCGACGCGATCCGGAGAGTGCGTGAACTGCTGTGTACAGGCTACACCGATGTAGTCGACGCCGATTTGTCGCAGTACTTCGACACGATTCCGCACGCCGAGCTGCCGCCGGGCGTGGCGCGGCGCATGGCGGACCGGCGGGTCCTACAGGTCATCAAGATGTGGTTAAAGACGCCGGTCGAAGAGCGGGAGGAAAACGGGAAGCGGCGCATGAGGGGCGGCAAGAAGAGCAAGTGCGGCACCCCGCGGGGTGGCGTGATCAGCCCGCTGCCGGCCAATCTGTACAGGAACCGTTTTCTGAAGTACCGGCGGCGCACGGGGAAGGGAAGAGAGTGGCGAGCCGTGATCATCAACTACGCGGACGACCTCGTGATTCTCAGCCGCGGAGGTGCGGCCGAGGCGCTGGAGTGGACCGCGCGGACGAGGGCGCGGATCGGGCTGACCCTGAACCGGGAGAAGACGAAGTTGGTGCAGGCCAAGCACGAGCGGTTCAACTTTCTGGGGTACACGTTCGGGCCGCATCGTTGCAAGAAGGATGGTCATTGGTATTGGGGAGCTTCTCCGTCGACGAAGAGCGTGGCGCGGTTGAGGCGGAAGGTGCAGGGGGTGTTCGGTCCGAGCGAAGTGGGGCGCTGGGAGGAGGTCCGAGACCGGCTCAACCGGGTATGGGTGGGCTGGTCGAGCTACTTCTCTTACGGCACCCGGCTGATGGCGTATCGGGCGGTGGACAACCACGTGTGCGAGCGAGTGCGAGGATTTTTGCGGAGGCGGAAGAAGGTGTCGTCGCGCGGCGCCCGGCGGTTCAGCGACCAGGTGGTGTTCGGCCAGTTAGGCGTGCTGCGCCTGCGCCGGATGCACCTGGGTCCGCCGCCCGCGACAGCTTGAGGGAGGAAGCCGGTCGGAGAGCCGGAGGCGGGAAATCCGCACCTCCGGTTCGATGAGCGGGGGGACCGGTTGGGGACAGCTCCCGAACTGTGAGACAATAGCAACTCTTCATTAACCGAATGGCCCGTATGGCCCGGGTGGTGGCGGCGGGTGTGCCGCATCACATCACGCAACGGGGCAACAATCGCCAGGACGTCTTCCTGCTCGACGACGACCGGCGTTTCTATCTCGAAACTCTCCGCGAACGCTCGCAACGCCACGGCGTCACGCTGCTTGGCTACTGCCTGATGGCGAATCACGTTCATCTGGTTGCGATCCCCGAGCGGCCCGATTCGCTTGCCCGCACCCTCGGCCAGAGCCACTCACGCTACGCGCAAGGCTTCAATCGGCGATACGGACGCAGAGGAAGGCGCGCAGCTTGTACGAGGATCTCTACCGCGCGCGGGGAGAGATGGAGAACCCTATCAAGGAGCAACAGTGGGACCTGTTTGCCGATCGCACCTCGACGGCGCTGATGCGATCGAATCAGATCCGCTTGTATTTTTCTTCGATCGCGTATTGCTTGCTGCAGGCGCTGCGGGAGTTGGGGCTGCAGGGAACGAAGATGGCCCGGGCGCAGTGCTCGACGATCCGGGTGCGGCTGCTCAAGATGGGGGCCAGGGTGACGGTGCGCAAGGTGTGGATCTCGATGGCCACGGGCCATCCGGCGCAGGCCTTGTTCGCGGCGGTCTACAGCCATCTCGAGCGAGGCGAGCCGCTGCGCTGCTGAACGGCGCTCAAAGCGGGTTCCGAGTTCAACCATCACGGCAAGCACACAGGCCACGGCAGGGGCCCGGGCGGGAATTTGGGCCCAATGGGTTTAAAAATGTCTCCGCCCTCCCCGCGCAAGCGCTGCCGACGCTCTTACGGACGAAAACGGCCACCTGACGCCGCGATCCGCATCAACCACCCGCAAAATCGCTGCTCACATCGGGATCAGTCCATCCCCGTCGCAGCTGGTGAGAAATGCGGGCTAACTGCCGTTTTTAGGTTGAAACAAAAGGCGGGAGAAGTCCTTGGATCAGAAACGCGCACCGCTTGGCCCAAGATATTGAGGTCCAGCGAGCCACGGCCACCGGCCCCTCCCCCAATCATTGTGACAGTGGTAAAAAATGTGGGCTAGAACATGCTTTCAACCATTGTGCGGATCCGATCGATGATCGGATCGAGCGCCCCTCGTATTGCCCATCCCAAAGAGCCGGGAGCGTGGTAGAGCAAGTAGATGAGGCCCATGCCGGCCAGCAGTACAATGAGCATCCAGTATTGACTCCACATAGTCCGAGCCGTGTTAGTTAGTGGCGGAACCCAGGTGCTAGCCCGCATTTCTCACCACCTGACGGCCGAAGAATGGGTCAAGCGCTCGCGAGGAGCCCCAAGTCTCCTATCGGCGGAGAGCAAAAGACAGATCAGTCGATCAGTCGCTAATGTGGACCAGAGTGATTCGGGCAAGGCAGCCGCATTTCTCAGCAGGTGGCCGGCAACAGTGGAGCAAAAGCTCCGCCGTTCGAGATGTAGGGGCGCCCGACGGGCTTCTCACCCACTTCGCCTTGCCGCGTGGCGAAACAAGCGGGTCAGCGATTCGCCAGAACGGGAATGTCCCGCGTCTTCATCAAGCGCTCGTCGCCGGTGACGAGAGTAAGTTGGAAAACCTTGGCTGATGCGACGAGGAAGCGGTCCGCCGGATCTCGATGTGGCAGCGTGATGTTGCGGGTTTCCAGAGCGACTTCCTTGGTGATAGGCGCTTCATGCAGAGGCGCCGCGGTCAGGGCCCGCTCGACCCACGAGTCTACGTCCTGGTCCAACTCAAGACGTTTTTTCTCGCACAGGATAAGGAGCTCCCAGATGCTGATCGGAGACAACCAAAGCTCATTGTCCTCGTTCTTCAGCTGTTTGACGACACGGCGATTGAGTTTCTGAGGTTCAAGCAGCGACCACAACCAGATGTGAGTGTCGAGCAGCAGCCTCATCGGCCAAGGGCTTCCCATTCACCTTCATCCGCGGCCGGAGCGACGATGTCCCCGCGGATGCGCCCTGTGCCGGCCAAAGATCCAATCCAGTCAGCGGGTTTTTTTCGGACGGCGGGAGGGACAACCTCGGCGACCGGTTGGCCGAAGCGGGTGACCAGAATCGGTTTTCGCGTCTTGCGAACCCTCTCCAGCACGCCGAGGCACGTAGCCTTGAACTTGGAAATAGCAATTTCCTCCATGTTATTGATATTATCATGGTCAATGACCATGGTCAAGTGATAACTTGCCCGCTGGCTTGTGCAAATCGTTGGGGGCAACCCATCCTAACCACCCCCCCTTGGGCGACATCGAAGTCCCGTCATGATGACAACCGAATGTCATGCCCAGCGTGTGGGGTAAGCGAACCAAAAAGCCGCGGGTCCGGGCCAAACGACCACCCAACCCTGTGCTACCGGACAAGCTGGGGGGCCGGAGGTCACCCCAGCATCTGCCGCACGCTGAGGAACGCAAACGTCCCGTAGAACGCCGCGCATAACACCAACGCAACCTGTCGCCAGAGCGGCGGCCGAAGTTCGGGCGGCAACAGAGTTCGGTTTACATGAAGCGCATGGAGGCACAGCAGAATCATGAATGCCGCGGAGATGTTGGCGCTAATTTGAAACAGGAAAATCGGCGGCGCGAATTGCAGAGCTATCAAGCCCCAGACCATATTGGCGCCGAGCAGTGCGTAGTAGACCCAGCGGATATCTCCGCCCCGCCATCTCCGTACCCGCGCGCTGCCGGACCATAGAAGATCCGTGATCGTTCGGACGAAGGTGTCCACCCCGGTCAGGGAAGTGCTGAAAAGGATCCAAAAGCCGCAGATCAGGGTCAAAAACCAGAACGCCGGTCCGCCCAATGCCGAGAGCCCGTTGGCAACTTCCGCCGCCACGGCTAATCCTCGCAAGTCCTTCCCGGAAGGCAACACATGAACCGCGAGCATGGAGGGCAGAAACATGCTGGCGATCCCTCCGGCAAGAAAGATGCCGTATTGATCCAGCTTGGCAAACCAAAACCAAAGCTTCCACTTCTTGCGGTTTTCCGGTGTCAGCGGGAACACCTTCCCGGTGTTTGCGAGTTTCACCTCCCGCCCGGCAAACAGTGTCGGGATATAGCCGACCACCGATCCCATACCGAAACCTTTGTCGCGGTACCAATTCGTCAGCACGGCATTCGATACGCCACCTGCTCCCGAGCTGGCCGCAAAAGCAGCGATCAGGAACCAGTCGATGCCGCCTTCCGACTCGCCTCCGCGCATCCACTCAAAAAGGACAAGCCCCCGGATGGCTTCCCACCAAACCGACAAGGGCACGAAAAGGACAACCACAATCGCCATGTAGATGAGGACCCAGGAGACCATAAACCAGCTCAGACCCTCGAGCGTACGCTCGATCTTGCGCCCCGCGAGTAAAATGATCCCGCAGAGCAGATAGAGCAGCGAACCAAGAAGAGCAACCAATCCGGTGTCCTGCTCAGTGTTCGGTAGCCGGCCGAGAATGCCTGCTGCCAGCGCCCCCGCGGCTAGACCTGCCATGTGAGGCCAGCCGGCCCCCAACCAAACGAAAAAGGCATAGATCGACCCCCAAAAATGGGGTCCCGGTCGGGTCCGCATGAACCCCGTAAAGATGGGCTCGCCACTGTAGAGCGTGTATCGCACCAGCTCCAGGTTGAGCTGCGTCTGAAGAAAGATAGCGACCACGGCGATCGACATCAGCGATAGCCCGTATTTGACGGTGACGGTTGGCCCCATCAACCACTCACCGCCCCCGATCGCCGCGCCCAACATGATGGCGCCCGGACCAATGGTCCGAAACACTTCGCCCAGACTCCTGCCGGGAGGCGCCGGGAGATCGGCCAGTTGCCAAGGTGGCAGCTTTCCGGCCGGGACTTGGTTGGAGTCGTTCAAGTGGGGTGGTCCGCTAAAGGCCTGTCGTGGCGCGTTCTCAGAAGTTAGGCGCCTCTACTCCGTAGCGGGAAACAGCTTCGCTGATCTGCCGCCAGGTTTCCTCAGCGATCGGGATTCCGTCTTTTGTACGACGGGCGCGCTCGCGGGCTTCGGGTTCTCCGGGCACGAGGATTTCGTCGAACCCGGGGGCCAGGGCGCTGCTTTTGACCCATTCCACGAGTTCGTCGACGTCCCTGCCGAAGCCGTCGCCCGCCCGCACTTTTTGAACATCAACGACGATGGCCAGAAAGCCATTCCCGGGCCGGTGATCGCCGGGCCGACCGCAACCGGCGCCCGATAGCGCGCCGGCCAGAATGTCGGTGATCAGAGCCAGCGCGAAGCCCTTGTGGCGGCCGATCGGCAGCAACGCTCCTTCGGGCGGACCATAGAAATCGGCGGGATCGGTGGAGGGCCGGCCTTCGGCATCGACAATGCAGTCGGGCGGCAGGGCCGCGCCGCGATGCAGCGCGACGCGAACCTTGCCTTCGGCGATCGCACAGGTCGAGATGTCCATGACGATCGGCTCGCCGTCCGGGCGTGGTACGGCAGCGGCGATCGGGTTGGCCGACAGGCGGCGCTCCCGCCCTCCCCAAGGGGGCACGAGTCCGCCCCCACCATGCCCATTGACGAAGATCATGGCAACCATGCCGCGCTCCGCGGCCATGGCAGGCCACTCGCCCACCCGCCCGATGTGGCAGCAATTGCGTACCGAGACAACTCCGACCGCCGAGGTGGAAGCTTTCGCGATGGCAACCTCCATAGCCAAGCGGGCGACCACTTGCCCCCAGCCCCAGTCTCCGTCGATCACGGCCAGCGATTCGGTCTCAACGACGGTTTGGGGCGAAGAGGCGAGATTGATGTCCTTGCTCTCGATCCGCCCCACGTATTCGGGAATGCGGATGACCCCATGGGAGTCGTGTCCCATGAGGTTGGCTTCCACGAGGGACTTGGCGACTCGGGCGGCCTCCTCGGGCCGTGACCCTGTGGCCTCGAATACGCGGGCCGTAAACTGCTCGAGTTCAGAAGCTGCAATGGTGGGCATGGTTTCTCTTTCGGTTAGGGTGGGATCAGCAGAGCCGGAGCGAGAGCCGGCGAGGCTCGCGCCCGGTGATCTTTAAGCGTAGTACGACAAGCTGAAAAAAATCGCCATCGATGCCGTCGAGGCTAGCCCAAGTCTAGCTCGTATTTGTCGCCGGCGACCGGCAGCCGTGGAGCAAGCCCCGCCGGCGAGAGGTAGGGGCCCGATTGCGCCCGCACTGTGCTAGCCGCGCGGCTGATCGCGAAGCTCTTTGAGAAGCTCTGATGCGGAATCAATGAAGAGGTCCACGTCCGATTTCATCGTGATGCAGCCGTAGCCCTGGCCGGCCTTCTCCCGGGCTTCGGCCACGCTATACGTATTGCAACAGGCTATCTTCCCCAGCCCTCGGCAGACGTCCAATGTTTTTTGGATTCCCGCCGCTACTTCGGCGCTCGTGTCAACGTCCTGCCGGGTCAGCCCCAGCGAGAGCGCGAGGTCAGTCGGACCGACGAAGCAGCCATCGACCCCGTCCACCGAGAGAATCTCTTCGACCGCGTTGACCGCATCGATGTGTTCTATCTGCACCAGCAGCCAGGTCATCCGGTTCGCCGTTTCCGGATAGTCTTTGCCCCAGTGATACCAAGAGTCTCCGCCGATGGAGCGCTCCCCCAGCGGCGGATACTTGGCCGCCGCGGCCGCCTTCTCCGCCGCCTCGCGGCTGTTGACCATGGGAACGACGATCCCCTGCGCGCCCAAGTCCAGAATCTTGTTGATCTCGCTGTGATTGTCGATGGGTGTTCGCACCCAGGGCTTGGCTCCGCCGGCGCGCAAGACATGGATGCACTCGTAGGTTGTCTCGTAGTTGAGGCAGCCATGCTGCATGTCCAGCACGACGAAATCCCAGTGCATCTGCGCCAGGAAGCGGGAGACCATGGCCGTCGGAAACTGTTGCCACAGACCGATCAAAGGCTCATTGTTGCTCGGCATCGTCATGTTGATTGGCCGGCATTGCCGTCGAGGCGATCAACAACCCGGCGCTCGCTTGACCACTGGGCTTTTTCGAACCGATTCTTAGGAAGCGTGATTTACCTTGCTGAAGCCGGCTCGTGCGCCGGTCTTTTACCGCTCAGGAACGCCCCAACCTCCGACGCCGGGAAGCGCAAGCCCAGATAGAAGGTCCCGAACAGAGCGTAGAGCGCGCTGGCTTCGTCGAAACGCATTTCGTAGACCAGCTTCTTGAACACGAGCGGATCATCGGCGAACAGGTCGACGCCCCACTCCCAATCGTCAAAGCCAATCGAACCGGAGATGACCTGCTTAACCTTGCCGGCATAGCGGCGTCCGATCAAACCGTGGTCGCGCATCATGCGTCGCCGCTCGGCAATCGGCGCCAGGTACCAATTATGAACCTCGCCGCGTTTCTTATCCATCGGGTAGAAGCAGAGGTAGCGATGCGGCGGCACCCGCGGCCAAAGGCGCGGCTCCATGGCCCTGCGCTGCTCGGCCATCTTGTCTGCTTCGGCCGCCAACCATTCCGGACTTCCCGGCTCGACCCCCTGCTCCGCCAGCGTCTGATAAAGCTGAACCGACGCCTCGTACAAACCCAACTCGACGACAGACACATAGGAGTGCGTCGCTTCCAGGTAGTCGCTGAGCTTGAGCTGCGCGAGTCGTAGCTCCGTGTCGTTGAGCGCCTCGAAAGAATGACGAAAGTGAACCACCATGAGGTCGCCCTTGTGTCCGAGCAGCGAGAAAACGGCCGAGCCGCCCTCCTCGTTCCGCTCAAGTTCGGCGAGCGCCTCGGCGGCCTCGGTGGCGATCTTGTTCCGCTCTTCGTCAGCCAGCGCCTTCCAGCCCCCCCAGCGAACCCGGAACATCTGATGAAGTACGCTCGACCCGTCGAGGGTCAAGGGCATGGCTGGGGGCTCGCTCGGTCGCGCCGCCGCGTCGGCCGCCGGCCCCGTGTGGGAAGAAGTTCCGTCAGGTTTCATCGTTTGGAGTTCCTGCTGATTGAATGAGTGGATGACCTACGCGCCCTGCACGGGTCACGGCGACAGCCCTGCGAAAACGGTCGGCAAAGGGCTATTATAGCCCCGATACCGTTCACTTAGCGGCCACGGATGCTCGAATGGTTCCCTGAGATTCCGAGATGGATGCAAGAGATTGTCGGGACATGGAAGGTGGCAACAGGCGGTCCCCAGGGGCGCGACATGCCGGACCCCTGGACCGGCACGGCAAGAGTGCCGGTCCCTACTGCCGCGGCTTGTGACGACTCAAGTGGGGACAAGCGATCCCGCTTGGCCAGGGCGACACGTCGCGGCGGTACATGACAAACGGCGTCATGCGGGGAAAGATTCGTTGGTTCCATCACAACTTAAGTGACCGGTATTGGCCCGCTGTTCTCGCGACAAACCGTAGACCCGGCCCAACGTCGCGGCCAAGTCGTTCAGCCGCCCGGCGCCGGGCAGTCAGGTGCGTCGACGTTCCAGATGGTTCTAGCAAAACGCCACTCGCCGTCGGATTCAAGCCGGAGAATGTCGATGTATTTCCCCTTCTCCCGAGCCGATTCCCCCTCGCCGGTAGGTGTTAGGACGACCTCGTAGAAGCCCCAAACGAAGGCCCACTCGCCTGCCAACCGGATTTCCTCGATCGTGCGGGATTCGTTTACGCCCCAGCCCGCGAATAACGCTTCGAGATTGCTTCGTATCTCGTCCTTGCCCTTCTCGGGCGGCCCTTCCGGCTTGAGGACGACCGCATCATCCGTGCGAAGCTTGGCAAGCGTGTCGACGTCCCCGGTGTTCAGCGCGGCAACGGCCCGTTCGACTTGCCGCCGGATACGTTCGGTGGCGCCCTGCCCGGTACCCGAAACCTGGGTGGCGGGCCCGGTTTGTTGCAGATCGCATCCCTGCGTTAGTGCCAACGCCAAAACCAGCCCCAGCCTTACGAGGGGGTTCCCGGCGCGTAGGAGGAGATAGGTTGAGCGTCGCGTCATGCGGAAATGCCCGGCCCTGACCAACCCATAGAATATCAGCCGATTGCTCGGGTTCCCAAGCCCTCGGCGACGAAACTCCGGACAGCGCATCCGCTCGACATTGCGTTCGAAGTAGTTCGCCTCCGACTTTGAATCCAGCGTTCAGACAGGCTATAATTTTTATCGGGTAGGTTCATGCGCCGCCAAAATGTTTTGTTTGTCGCCTGTGCGCTGGCATTGGCGTCAGGCGCCTCGGCTGCCGAGCAAATCGGCACCATAACGGCGTCAGGACCTTTTCAGCTACGGGGAGCCGCGGTTCCCGCCTCGGCCGCCGCCGCCCTGCCTTTGTTGAACGGCGACGAGGTGGTCACCACGGACTCGACCGCCATCATGCAGTTGTTGGATTCCAGCCGGGTAGGGATGGGCGAGAATTCCCAGGTGAAAGTGCGACGTGTTGATGAGGGGACAATGGTTTGCCTGGAAGAAGGAGCCATTGAATTCAACGTGGTGGAGAATTCCCAGTTGCTTGTGTGTGCTCGCGGCCGCCAGGTTGAGATCCAAGCGTCCGCGGAGGGAACGGTTTCATTTGGCGGGCCCCAGAATGAGGTCCTCGTCAACGCTGAAGAGGGCGCCGTATTGGTGAGAGACGACATCACGTGTAGTTGTGGCCGAAAACGTCCCCTGTTGGCCTATGCCATCATTGGTGGAGCGGCGGCGATTGTAGTGCCCCTAGCCACTCTCACCGGAGGAGAACCGCCTCCGCTCCCCCCTCTTAGCCTCAGCACCCCTTAACCTAGCTACTTTCCGGCGCAAAATACGCGTAGCGCTCGGGGCGGGGACTGTCACCAATTTCGCGTCTTCAAAGCATCAACAACTTACAGGCGCATTCGGACGCGAAATTGGCTGACTGTACCCAGCCACCACGCAGTTTCTCCTTTTTGCGCCGGAAAGTAGCTAGAGTCTGAGGCTCGGGCAGCGGTCGGCATTCACGCAAGACCCCCCATCAGTCGATCTCTCACAAAGGGCCCTCCCCCGCTGGACTGTCGGCTGCTGAGGGATCACGGAGCGCCGCGGGTTGCCTGGACGAGTTTGTCTTCCCTTTCGACCCGTTCAGCAAGCGCCGCCCGCCGGGCACGCGACCGGGACACAGACCCGGCACCCCAATAGCGACGAAGCTACACTTGCCGGCAGGCTGTTCGAGGGCGCATACTCTCGCCGCGTGATGTAATTGCGTGTGGCCGTCGCTGTCGTCACTCCGCCAGCGATTACATTCATATACGTGAAAGGCTTGTAAAGTCTGCGACGGGGAAGTTTTCGGGCCAAGATAGCTTGGGCCAGAAGCAAGCCCCCAGCGGCTGCTGACTTGACAAGCACCGCCTTGCGCATCCTGAACTCTCCGTTGGGGCCCCGCAGCAGCGGGTTGGCCTCATGGCCGCCGCGCGATGAATGTGCGTCCAAAACATGCGCTGCCGTTAGCGCCACCGCGGTCAGAATCCACTTTTTCTTCCAATGCTTTGGGGAGGCCGCATAAGAGGGTCTTGCATTCCCCAGGGCACAAAGCAACAGCATCGTCAGTGCAGCCGCCCCAGAGATTCTCTTGCCCAATTCCGACTCCTGTTCGGCAAGCCCGTGGAAGGAAGTGGCCGCGGGAACGGGCCACCGCTGATGAATTCATCGGTACCAGGCGAAGAAACCTGTAGGCTGGGACCGCCGGGTGAGCCCGCCTGGAGGCGTCGGGGCGCGGGTCGGCTGCCGAAGGATGGCTGTTAGCGGGAGGCGGTCTTTTTCAAGGAAACATCGTCGATCCAGACTGTGCCGGCGATTTTGCTGTCAAACTTCCACGACGCTTCACGCACAAGCTGGATCTCAATTAGACGGGTTCCGCGGGGAATGGAAAACGTCTTTTCGACCTTCTTCCAGTCCGCGGTGCCGAGCAGTTGCTCCGTCCGTATGTCGAAAGTAGAAGGGTTTTTGGCGTCGAAAACACGAAACGCGACACCTTGGTCCGTCGTGATTGTCTGCGTACGAACCTGTGCCCGGAAACGGTACCTGTCCGGTTGTACGATCACCTTCTGTGAAAGGTGCCGATAGGCCAAGTTTTCCGTTCCCAGGAAGCGCAGCCTGAGGGACCTGGATCCGCTCTTAAAAACAGTCGCATCGCGTTCCACTTCCACATGCCGCGATGGCCGCACGCGCCAGTCGAGTACGGCCCCGAGGGGTTCGAACTCGAAACCCGGGTTAAGCAGGTGCTCGCCGCTTTCCCGTTCTTTCGTCCTCTCCACGGCGTACTCCTCCACCGCTTGGGCTGCTGCCTCGTAGAGGCCGTGCTGCAACAAAGAGTCTATGTAGTTGCTGAACAACCGGTCGTCGGCCAGAGACCGCTTGAAAATCCAATCCCAGGCCATTCTGAAGCCGGACGCCGAGCCGCGGCGGAGCAAGTGGCGGAAATAGGATACCACCGCCTCCCGGTTTTCGGGAATCCCGCTCCGGAGCACATCCGCGACATCATCGACCATTGCGGCGTAGGTGCTGAAAATAATCGCGTCGTATTCTCTAATTTGGTCGAGTATGCGCGACATCAACCGCAAGGCAGGGCGAGGTTCGCCGACCTGAAAATGAAAGTTCCCGGCTCGCAACAAAATGGGCGGTGAGTGAGGACCCAGCCCCACCGCCCGTTCAAAGCAGTAGCGAGCGGGCGCGAGTTTGCCCGCCCGCAGGTGGGCTTCGCCAAGGTCCGCCCAGCGGTAGGAAGAAGCCGGGTTTCTGCGCAGAGCCTCCTGGAATGCGGGAATCGAACGTTCCGCGGCGTCTGCTTTCGCCTCCCAGAGCTGTTCGCGAGCCCCTTCTAACTGCACGCCATTCGAGCAGAAATGAAACCGGCACAGGAACTGTTCGATCTCTCCATCACCGGCAAACCAAGTGTCGAAGCCTATCGCTGCCGCGGTGTAGATGATCACCACACAGCAAAGCAGCATGGATATCCTTCTCGGCAGCACAGCGCTTTAACCGACACAAGGGACCGGCGGCTCAGCCGTGGGGAGTCACAGTCAAGATGGATGCGTAACCGCCGGTCTCATGGGCTCGCCGCCCTGGTGAGAAAGGCGGGCTAGTATCTATGGGCGTCGGCCCTCGGGCTCCAACTCAGCAATGTCGAAACGGTAGAACGTGATTTCTCCGTACCTGACACCCGCATCCTTCGCGGTTTCCACCAGCAAGCCGATTGTGCCGTCGGCCAAACGTTGTAGAACCGAGTACGCGGCGAATCCGTTGTTGAATTGAACCGGATTGGTGAAGGTTTTTCCTTCGTCGTAGCTGGTCCAGACCGAGATGTTATTGCGGTTGAGGCCGCCTTCCCCGCGCGGTCCGGAAAAAAGGATCCGATCCCGGTCGTGCGAGGCGCGTTTGGCGGAGTAGCGGACCAGAGAGCCGTCTACCGGTGTGATGGGTATGTCGTCGGGACGGTCGGGTCCCCAGGTCACTCCGCCATCGGTGCTGAGATGGCGGCGGCGAAAATCGCCGCCGTTTTGGCGCGCGTCCAGCAGCACTCGGCCGTCGATCAACTCGACGACTTCATCCTCGTTGGCATCAGGTCCCGGCGTGACGTTGCCGACATGCCAGCTCTTACCGTGGTCGTCGGAATAATAGACGAACGGCTCGACAGTAACCGGTCCGTCCGGCGTGCTTGAACCGCTGCGCTTGGCGGGAATAATCAGCCGGCCGTTGCGCGATCCCTCGCGGTCCTGCCATTGAAGTTGGATGCCGTTACCCGGACCGGGCTCGGCTTGCCGCCAATAGAGGCCGTCACTGGTCTCGTGTGGCTCGTCCGGATAGACAACTTGCTTGCGGTCCGACCAGGTCTGGCCGTGATCGGTACTCGAACGGACCCACACGACATGGTTGCCGTCTTTGGAGTCCGCGCTTTGGCCGTATGCCACCGTAAGGGGCGCAACGTCCGGCCATTGCCCGTAGAACAAGAACACGGTCCCGGTGTTCGCGTCGAGCACCGGCGTCGGGTCAGCGAAATCGAGTAGGTCGCCGTTTGGGCGGAATCCGGGATCGATGACGACCATCGGCTGCCAGGTTTGACCATTATCGGTACTCCGCCGCATGACCAGATCGATGGGGGCGTTCTCATCGCGCCGCGGATCGCTACCGTCTCCGCGGCGCCCCTCGGCAAATACCAATACCGACCCATCCTGCGCAACGACCATGCCCGGAATACGAAAAGCGTGGTAGCGGTCCTGCTCGGTGACATAGCTTCCCTTGGGAGAAACGAACGGTACAGACACCGAAATGACGTCAGCGGCTGCCTGGAAATGTGAGATGCAGGCCGCCAGGATCACGAATATAACGACGCTACGGACGTGTCCGCTCGACCGCGACATGTTTACCTGCCTGGTGGTGGTTCCCACTGCCGGAGCCTAGTCTCGCAGAAAGATCATACACTTGCAACGCTCGCTTGCCGTCGGATTCGCCGCGGTCCCCGCTGGTCGCGGCCCCTCCCAGCGGGCAGTCGCTTTGCAATACGGCAGCTCCGCTGGGAGATGATGCGCAGCGACGCAAGCCGCAAAACTGTTAAATCAATTCATCGATGGGCCGGCCCGGCTTGTCTCCGATGGAGTTGGCGATATAGATCGGCCGCCGGATGGGGGTCATATAGCTCTTGGCCCAGTCGATACCGAGGGCTTTATAGATGGTGGCGAAGAGATCTCCCATGGTCACCATCCGTTCGGCCACTTGCGCGCCCCGCTCGTCGCTGGCACCGATGATCTGACCGCCCTGGATCCCGCCGCCCCCCAGCAGCAGAGACCAGCAAGCAGGCCAATGATCGCGGCCCTGGGCGGCGTTAATGTAGGGAGTGCGGCCAAACTCACCGGTCACAATCACCACGGTCGACTCCAGCAGCCCCCTTTGATCCAGATCCTCTAATAGCGCGGAAAGCGTCTGGTCCAGAGTTGGCGTCAGCACATCGCGAAGCATGTCATCGTTGCTCCGGCTGCCGGGATCCGTCCTACCGTGAGTGTCCCACTCGCCGTGTTTGTATCCCGCCGCCGTCACAAACCGACACCCCGATTCGACCAGCCGCCGCGCCAGCAGCACGCTCTGCCCCACCCGGGTTCGCCCGTAGCGATCCTTGGTCTTCTCGGACTCTTCGGAAAGATCGAAAGCTTTTCGAACAGCGGGGGACAAAATCATACTCAAGGCCTGCTGCATAAAAGTGTCCATCCGGGCGAGCTCGGCATGGCTCTCCTTCTGGCGGTAGCGGCGATCCACGATACTCAAAAACGACCGCCGATCTTCAATCGCCTCCGCGGAAAGCGATTTGGGTAAACTCAGATCCGGCACCTGGAAGTCCCCCTGGCTGGGATCAGACAGGACCAGGGGATTGTTCTCCGCGCCCAGGAAGGCTGCATGGAAAGAATCCGCATAGGTGACATCAAAGTCAAGCTCCCACGGCTTGGGAATCAACACGTACGGGGGAACCTTGTTGCGCGGGCCCAATTCCTTGGTAATGATCGACCCGAGGCTGGGGAACTTCGTGGCCGGATTGGGACGGTGGCCGGTCATGGCGTAGTGCGTGCCCTGCGGGTGGTTGTTCTCCTCCGTGTGCATGGAGCGGATGATGGCCAGCTTGTCCATGTGTTGGGCAATTCGGGGGAAGAGCTCGGAAACCTGAATGCCGGGAACATTCGTCGAGATCGGTTTGAACCCGCTATTGGGTTTGGGATCCCAGCTGTCGATGTGACTGCACCCGCCCTCGAGCCAGAGTAAAATACAAGCCTGGGCTTTGGCATTCTTTTTCCCGACAGCGGCACCGGACGCAGCCGCCACGCTGGCCAACTCGAGATACTGGCTCAAGCTGACGCCCAGCAGGCTTAAGGAGCCCACGCGAAGAAAGTCGCGTCTCCTTAGATCGAGTGGCAACAACTGGGACCTCCTGGCTTTCTCATTAGAATCCTCAGCAGCCTCCGTTCAGCGATTTGCGAGCAACCCCACAGCCCTTTCTAACAGCCCGTGGCAAAAGTCATGCAGGAGCTAAAAATGGGGACTGCCACCAATTCGCCCCCCGGCATAACCCAAGAAAAAAAGCACTTAGCCTGAAGCGAATTGGCTGGCTGTACCCGATTTTGCGCGACCTGCACTCCTCCCACGGGCTGCTAACTCCGTCTTCCTCCCCAAAGGCTCCCGGATCGCCGGCTAAACCAATTCGGGAATCGGTTGCCCCGGCTTGTCTCCGATGGAGTTGGCGATATAGATCGGTCGCCGGAGGGGGCTCATATAGGTTTTTGTCCAGTCGATACCGAGGGCCTTGTAGATAGTCGCGAACAGATCCCCTATGGTCACCATCTGTCCGGCCACTTGCGCGCCCCGATCGTCACTGCCGCCGATGATCTGACCGCCCCGGATCCCGCCACCCCCCAGCAGCATAGACCAGCAGGCAGGCCAATGATCGCGGCCCTGGACGGCGTTGATATAGGGGGTGCGGCCAAACTCGCCGGTCACAATCACCACGGTCGACTCCAGCAGCCCTCTCTGATCGAGATCCTCGAGTAGGGCTGGAAGAGTCTGGTCCAGCGTGGGCGCCAGCTGGTCGCGAAGCGTTTGATCGTTACTCACGCGATCCACCTCCGTCTTGCCGTGGGTGTCCCATTCACCGTGCTGGTAACCTGCCACCAAGGCGAAGCGGCATCCCGACTCGACCAACCGACGCGCCAGCAGCGTGCTCTGCCCCACTCGCGTGCGCCCGTAAGCGTCTTTGGTCTTCGCGGACTCCTGAGAAAGATCGAAGGCTTTTCGCACCTTCGGCGACAAAAGCATATTCAACGCTTGGTCCACGAAGCCATCCATCTTGCGAAACTCAGCATTCGTTTGCTTGCCGCGGTAACGCCGATCCACGATTTCCAAAAATGTCCGCCGGTCTTCGACATCCTCGACGGAAAGCGCCCTCGGTAAACTGAGATCCGGAACCTCGAAATCTTCCCGGCTGGGGTCGGCAAGGATGATCGGATTGTACTGGGGACCCAGAAAAGCCCCATCGAACGAATCAGCATAGGAGACATTGAAGTCGATCTCCCAAGGTTTTGGGATGAGCATGTAAGGGGGAATATCGTGGCGCGGGCCAAGCTCCTTGGCGACGACCGACCCCAGACTGGGGAACTTCATGGCTGGATTCGGTCGGTGGCCCGTCATCGCATAGTGGGTCCCCTGCGGGTGATTGCTTTCTTCCGTGTACATGGAGCGGATGATGGCCAGCTTATCCATGTGTTGGGCAATTCGGGGAAACAGCTCGGAAATCCGAACGCCGGGAACATTCGTCGAGATCGGCTTGAACCCGCTGCTGGGTTTCGGGTCCCAGGTGTCGATCTGACTGGGGCCGCCCTCCAGCCAGAGTAGAATGCACGCTTCCGCCTTGGCTTTCCCGACCGAGCTGCCGCCCCCACCCGCGGCCATCGCGCTCGAGGTCTGCCCAAGGGGACTCAGGCCGAGGCCCGCCAGACCCAAGGAGCTCGCTCGAAGAAAGTCACGGCGTTTTATGTCTTGCCGGGAGGAATCTTTTTTCCTGATGAAATTCCTCATCATTTAGTGGTTGTAAGTGAATTCTCTCGAGGCGATCAATCCCCAGACCAGAGCTTCCATCGCTTTCCTGCGTGAAGGCTGCCGGCGGATCGCCGTTTCGAGTTCAGCCCGTTCGCGATCGCTTGGAAACCGGGAAAGCGCCGCCAGGTAAAATTCCTCAATCATCTGCTGGTCGGAAGCATCATCTTTCAGCAGCCGGTCCAGGCGTCCCTCCGCTTTGGAGATCTTGCTGGTGTAGGTGGGGCCGGCCAACATGTGTAGGGCCTGCGCCAGATTCGCCTGTCGCTCTCGCACCGGTATTGTTTCCCGCAGGGGCGGCCGTCCATAAACATCCAAAAAGTGCGCTGGAGAACTCTCGGGTACCAAATGGATCGCTCGCGTGCCCGGCAGTTCCATCCCTCCACCTACATAATGATGGATCACGAACTTTTCCTCGACATCGGTCACCCGAGAGATGGCATCCAGAAGGATTTCCGCCTCCAGCCGGCGAGGCAGGGCGCGAGAGTAGTTGATTTCGTCGTCTTTGTTCGTTTCGTTCCCCTCCGCCGACAACTGATACGTCCTGGATTGAACGATCAGCCTGATGAGGTGTTTTAAGTCGTAGCCATGTTCTTCGAAGTCCCCTGCCAGTGCTTGCAGCAGACCAGGGTGGCTGGGAGGGTTGGTGGAGCGAAAGTCATCCACGGGATCGACAAGCCCTCTTCCCAAGAAGTAGGCCCACATCCGATTCACGATGACCTTGGCAAAGTAGGGATTGTCGGGCGAAGCGACCCATGCCGCCAATCTCATTGTCGGGTCAGCCTGTTCGCTTTCGGGAAGAAGCGCTCCATCGAGGAATCGCGGCTGGGCTTCTTCGTGAGTTCGCGGATGAATGACTCGGGGTTCCCGGCGCTCGCCGTGACCGGCCGGATCATCGAAAATCATCCCCACGTCTCTGACCCGGCTGACCCGGCCGTAAAACGCCGCCATCTGCCAAAACTGATCCTGGGTCCAGACCTCATAGGGATGGTTATGACACTGGGCACAATCCATGCGCAGCCCCATGAACACCCGAATGTCCTCGATCATCGTGTCCTCGGGGAGCAATACCTCGCCCGTGCGCTTGAAGTAATGCCGGGCTGGGCCGTTCACGCCTTGGGCCGAGACCCGCTCACGCGCCATCTGATCATAGGGCTTGTTTTGGGCAATGCTCTCTCGGATCCACTCCCGATAAGCCGATGCGTTCGACCACATCACGCGGAAGAAGTCGGCGAACTGAAAAGTCCAGTAGTCGACGTATTCCGGGGAAGCCAGCAGAATCTCAATGAGCTTTTCCCGCTTTCGCGGCTCTTTGCTCGCCAAGAATTCACGCACGCGCTCGGGCGGCGGCAGGGTGCCTGTCAGGTCCAGACAGACCCGCCGCAGGAATTCCGTATCACTGGAAAGTGCGGACGGGATGATGTGAAACCTGCGCAGTTTAGAAAAAATGGAATCATCGATCAAGTTTCCGCGAGGTACGTCGGGATAGTCGAGGATCGGCCGGTCAATGACGCCCAGGCGCGCGCTCACGGCATGTCCCGCCGCCCGGATGATGACGACGGTCTCACCCCTTCTGACGCCCTTCACCACACCTTCGGCGGTGACTTCCACGACCTCCGGATTGTTCGAGACATAACGCACGTGCTCAGTGATATCTTCCCGCCAGCCGTTGGTCAGACGCGCAGTCACCAGCAGCTGCTGTTTCCCAGCGAGCTCCAAGACCGCTTCCTTGGGAAAGACTTCGATGAAGTCGATTTCCCCTCCCCGCTGCCCGCGTTCCTCTCCGTAAAGCGCCCCGCCGCGGACCCAGTTCAGGATGGTCTGATAATCCGAAGAACCGACCCCGAAGCGCTTCCCGCCTCCGTGGGAGACGCTCAAGGTGGGCTTGAGCAGTAGCAGGCTCTTTTCAGGCTCTTGCGTATTCACCCGAGGATTCTTAGGCTCCGAGGACGGCACGAGGCCGTGGTAGCGCTGCCCTTCGACAATCCACCGCTGGTCGTCTTGTGGAGAGCGGCCGTTCAAAGAGAGTTTGAACCCTCCCTTCCCTTTCACGGCGCCATGGCATTCGCTGCCGTTGCATCCACGCTTGGTCAAGATCGCGCCGATGTCGCGCGCAAAACTAAAAGGCCTTTCGTCTTGAGAGTCCTCAATACGAACATTCGCCTTCGCGACCTTACCTTCCAGTTCAGCCTTCAACACTGCCCGACCGTCGGCTAGAGCCAGCACGCGAGCGCCTTCCCCCACCGTCGCCACTGCCGGATCGGAAATGGAAACGCGGCTCCGCAAAGTCACATCCCGCTCGAGACCGTCGGCGTACGTTCCCAGCACCAGAAATTGTTGCCGGGCCTGAACTCCCCAGAGCGTGACCTCCTCAGGCACGAGCCTCAGCGACAGCAGTTGCTTCCCCGCTTCCGTCTCAGCCGTCGAGATCCCAGAAAAACCGGCACCCAGTATCGCCAGCAAGATAACTGCCCTATTTTGAAAAATCGGGTACAGCCAGCCAATTCGCTTCAGGCTAAGTACTGTTTTCCTAGGGCCATGACGGGGAGCGAATTGGTGGCAGTCATGCTGTGCCCCTACAGTTTGAACACGAGCCACGTCACCATGAACACGAGCCAATTTGCGAGACCCAGTAGATTCAGCTGAATTGACCCCTTGTCCGGCGCCATCAGATTCCTCACTCGCTTTCACCCGCCGGCGTGTTTGTCGGCCGAATCACCATTAGAGCCATCTTTCCAATGAAGATCTCCGCACCCGGGTTTCCGTTGACAATTGGCCGGGCCTTGAAGCGGACGACCTTCGGCATGCTCGTCGCCGGGGCATCGGCATGCGCCAGCAGGACAATGGTCGCCTTTTGGGTTTTGGGCACAAAACTTCGTTCCCGGACACTCGGATCTGCTATCGGTCCCTCGTCTTCTACTTCCGTCCCCGTCAACGCTTCGACGCCCCGCGGAAGACCCTCGACACCGATAACCACCTCACCGTCAAAACCTTCCTCCTGCCCGGTTGTCACCGTCAGCTTTCTTGCTTCGCCGGCAACCAGACTCACACGGTCTTCTTTCAACTCGATCTCGCCGACATGAGCAACCTGAGGCCGAATCAGCACCCGATAGGCGTAGCCGGCACCGCCGCGTCGAGGAGTGAGGTCGCGAATCCGTAGATGATACTGCCCCGGCTGCTCGAGGGTCTCAATGACTTTTGCCTCCAGCGCCTCAAGGTAAGAGACCGAATGCAGGTTACACCCCGCTCCTTTCGCCAGACACTCGAGAATCGAAAAATAGGACAAGGGGTCCTGGACATCAATTTTCATTTTCTGGTGCACGTTCGTCAAAAGCTCTCGACCGCCCGAGTCAAGCAGCTCAAGCTTCGGATAGAACCGTGGAGGCGTTGCTTGGGGGGTCTCGATCTCGAAAGCTAAGGGCTGCCGGGATTCGACCTTGAATCGAAAAGTGTCTACGTCGCCCGGACGTTCGATGGTCCCCTCAATTATCACGGGCACGGACACCTCCAAGGCCTGGTCCAGCCCGTCGTTAGGTTCTTGCTCGACTAGGATAGGGATGAGCGCGGCGCCGGTGGAGAGATCGGCGCCCTCATGCTCCCCTTCCGTTGCAAGCCCTCCCCGCGGACTCGACGAACTCCCGCCGTTACCGAGCCCAGCCTTCTGCTTGGGAAACTCGACCCCTCTTGACCACAGTACCTTGAGCCGGTCCGGTTGCAGTTTTCGGGTGAAGGACCGCTCTTGCCAGTCAACATCGGCAAGCCGCGCGGACCATTTTTCGTAAATCGCCGGCCTCTCCCTGGGGACAATTCGAAGTTGGTAGACAAAATCCGGCGAAGTTCGACCGTATATTGTCTTGGCTACTTGACGCTCAAAGTCAGCCTGTCCATCCTCATCAAACTTCAGACGAGTAGGCGCAAGCGGATTCAGCCAACTCCCCGTGGTTTCGAACAGGTCAACTCGCGGGATAAAAGATACCACCGTCGTAGCCAAAACCAAATCCACGACGCGGGATGATTCGATCCGCACGAGGTAGCGGCCTTCTTTCGGAAATTGGTACGTCCATCGCATTCTGGGAATGGCGTCAAAGGGCTTCCCTTCTCCCTTAGTCGGGGCGCTACGCCGTCCTCTGGCAAAGACCTCAAAGGCCATCTGTTGACCTTTCAAGGCGTCGAACGCGTAGTAGTCGCGTTCCCTCTCCTTGCCGATTTTCCCATTCACGAGCGCCGGCAAGACGACCTGTTGGGCGTCCTCGGGTGTATGGTGAGGCGTTGCGGCCTCCAAAATGACCGCGTCGGAATTGACCAGGAAGACCAGGGAATTCGAGACCCCGTTTTCTGAGACTACCCTCAGAGAGCGAGGGCCGGTCTTGGCCGCCGGATCGATTCTCACTTCCAGCAGAATCCGCTGACCCTGACCACTTTCCTCCGCCTTTGCGGAGTTTGCCTTGTAGTCGTCTTCCTCGTCCGGCTCGATCGCCTCGATCCTCTTAATTCGCGCCTCAAGACCCTCGCCTTCAAACCGGACGGCATAAGCTCCGCCGAGGTCTCGGCCTCGGATCTCAGCCTCCAGGGACGTGCCTCGCTGCCCGCCTATAGGGAAGACAGAGAACGCCTCAGGCTCGCTCGCAGCTTGCCCCACGTTACTGGGCGCCCCAAGGACCGTGAGTAGAAACAAGACAATCGGAACGAACGAATCGTGAACTGTTGTCCTCATCACGCTTCCTTGAAATTCGCCTGGAAAAGCTGTTCTCGAGTCATCAGATCTTCTTCGTCCGCGATGCGAAGCAACACCTCGCTTGCCGACAAGAAGGGCGCAAGAAAAATTGCCTTCCGGGGTCATCATGCGGGAGTAAGACAAACGAAGTCAAGCTGTTTGTCCGGGGCTTGTCCGCGAACGGACTGCTCCGGAAGGCTCGGCCGGGTAGATTCGAAATGTCGGGATCGAAAGCCCGACAGGGCACGCTGAAAGCGCGCTCCACGGCGCCGGGACCATCAGAAACTTTTGTCGGGGACAGCTTGCCGGCTGAGACGCGGATCCTCACTCGACGACAAACTCATGGACATCATACTTCACCATTTCTTGCGGGAGAAAAGTTGTATATAGGCCCACGACTCTGTCAGGCCCCGCCTGATAGTCGAGGCGCAGCCCCAAGCTCACCGACGCAGGGCCGTTCGTGGAGATTTCTTCCACCTCATGCAGCAGCTCCTCGGCTTTGTCACGGGCCTCGGAATAGATGGCCAGCCTCAACTCCACTTCCTTGATCAGGGAGGGATCAATGCCGGTGTCCCAGGGGTAGAGAGCATTGACACCGATGAAATCTACCCGCAGATCCGACTCGGGGACACCGTGGACCGACGTCATCCTCTTGACGATCACGTCGGCTGCCAGCCTCGCTCTGGAGTACGCGCCGGTGCCGCCGTAGCAAACCCGCCCGACAGCCACAAAACCCTCCAGCCCCCCGAGAAAGATCTTTACCGTGGGAGGCTTGGGATGGCCCGTTGTTCCGGTGACACTGACTCGATCCGGCCCTACCTGCTTGAACTCGGTCGTGGTGAAATCGACGATGCCGTCGTTGTGCTTGTAGTCGGCCGGATCGTGAAGCTCGTAGAGAAGTTGCTCCGCGCAGGTGCGCTCGGACACCTCTCCGCCGGTTCCGGGAAGCTTCGTGATGGTGGCATCTCCGTTCGCTTGCACCTCGGCGATGGGAAAGCCGATGTGCTCCGGGTGCGGCACTTCCTTCCATCCGGGGTCCGCGTAGTAGCCGCCCGAAAGCTGGGCGGCGCACTCCATCAGATGTCCGATGCCCAGACCCTTCGCTACGAGATCCCAGTCATCAAGCGGCCAGAAGAACTCGTATGCCATCGGCGCCAGGAATTGGGTCGCGTCGCCGGCCCGGCTCGTCATCACGATGTCCGCGCCGCGCCGCAGTCCTTCAATGATGAGTGGCGCGCTCTGATAGGCTTGGGCCCCTATGAGCTTGTCGCCCAGAGCCGAGGCGGGCTTGCCCGTCTCAACCACAATCGGGTCAACCTCTTTGATGAGGTCGAGGATAGTGTCGGGCAGGAAATAAACGACTTTGATCCCTTTGATTCCGAAATCCCGGCAGACTTTTTCGATCAGACGAACCGTTCCCTCCAAGTCCGCGCTTCCTCCATTGTTGATAATCTTGACCCCGTTTTTGACACACGCCGGAAGTACGGCTCGCAGCTTCGCCTCGAGAAGGACGTCGTAGCCGATACCGCCTCGCGTTTTCCGTTCGGCGGCTTCGACATACTGCTTTTCGGACTGAGAATCGAAGATTAAGTAATCGATCTTCCCGCTTTCAGCCAGTTCCAGGGAAGCATCGAGGCGCTCCACGAAAGCCGCTGAACCAGCTCCCAGGCGAATAGAGGATTTCCCGTCCGGGGTTTTCGCGGTCGCTTGCTTAGGACGCGGTTGTTGCACCGCGGGCGGGGCTTCGATTTCCATTTCCAATAGAATGGCGCTGAAACCCTTTCCGTGAGCGTCAATCTTCAGGGAGCGGCTCACGCCTCCACCGAGCGCGTTGTGTATGACGAAGTTCAAAGCACCGATCCGGGGAAGTTCGTGGCGTTCGACGGGGCCCGGCGCCACGGGTTCAAAGTGCTTGGCAACGGCCTCGGCGGTGACGTGCTGTTTCACCCACTCGTAGTGGGCTCGATCGTAGACGACAAGACCAACGTTCGCGATGTCCCCCTTATCCCCCGCCCGGGAGTGGCAAATTTGGCGCAGTCTGACGGTTTCAGCCATGTTCAGTAGTCCTCCTCCGCTTGGACAACTGTATCATCATTTCGACTTCTCCTCGCGTGTAGGTTGGGACTGACTGTACCCAGTTTTCGTGACGAAGGACGTTCACCACGGGCTGCTAACCCGCGTTTCTCACCACGTGGCGAGGCGAAGTGCGTGAGAGGTCCGTCAGTACAAGGCGGCGCGCTCGCTCGAAGAGGGGCTGGAGGAAACGCTGACGGTGAACCGCCTGCCGTTGCAGGGTTGGCGGCGGCGGACATTGTCGACGACGAATCCGATCGAGTCGGCGTTCTCCATGGTCGAGACGGTCTGCCGGCGCGTGAAGTGTTGGCGGCAGGGCGATCAGTTGGAGCGCTGGGTGGGCTAGGCGCTGTGGGTGGCCGAGGGCAACTTCCGCAAGGTCAAGGCCTATCGGGACTTGCCGAAACTCGTCGCCGCGTTGGAACATTTTCGTCCGCGGCCGCCTGCGGCTCAGGCCCGCGCGGCGTAGACTAGCGGTCCCGGAGGGCGCCTGGTTTCAACGGAGTTCCGGACATCCTCCCCGCCTAGCGCGAGCCTAACCACAAAATCTCGCGTGCTACGCGGCACTGGAAGTCCGGAAGCGGCGACACGAGCGTGTCTTACAACAGGTCCTAGCGTTTACCGCCGACCGGGAGGTCCACACGCCCCCGTTGCCTTGCGGGCATTCAGCCAAGCCTGTCTATACGATCCCACGGCTTCGTCGAAAAACATCAGAGCGCGATGCCGACGGAGACACCGTCTGCCGTCAGCTGCTCGGCCATGGCGAAGTGAAACTTAGCCTGGAGAATATCGTTTGGGGCTACCCCCAATACTTTGAAGATGCCGAGCGCATCCTGCGATGCCACTTGCTGCCGTCACAACTGCGCGATAACTCGTTCATCGTCGACCCGCCGAACCCCGACAACGAAGACGCCCGGCGCAACGTCGCCGACCGGCACTTGGGGGCGTTCGGTTTCCCGGCCCCCTACGGCCATTGGCCCATCGGCCTGGAGATCATCAGTTTCAACCTCGACATTGTTGGGGGAGCAGTAGGCTCGCTCTGACGGACGATCTGAAGAATCCGTACTCGGGCCATCTCGCATTGGTCGAAGATCAATACAGCGGGTTCCTCGCGGAGTCGCTCAACCACTTGCCGAAAGACCCGGCCCGAAGAAAGGTGCGATGCTCTCTCTTCGACGCCCAATTGCAAAGCCAGCGCCGTCAGAAACTCGTAACGGTTGGAAATGGTGCAGTCGTCGAACTCGAAGTAAACGCCGTCAAGATCCCGGTGACGCACTCGCCACAGTTGCACGGCGTGAGTCTTGCCGGAACCGTTATCCGCTGTGATAAGACCGAGCGAGCCGTTCTCGACCGACAAGTCGATCGCGGACCACACCCGCCGCATCATCTCGGTCTCATACGTCCGCCGCTGCCGCTCGGCCCGGCGCACCCGCGAAGCGCGGCGTCCCGCCGTGATCTGGACAACGTTTTCCTACCGCTTCCCCCGGATCTCCCCACGCTTCACACCCGCCAGAAAACGCTCCATCTGCTCCCGTATCCGCGCCGTCTCGGGATAATCTTCGGCTAAATAGCGGCCCACCGGGGACCACGCAAGGTCCGTATAGAGCGCCACATCGTGCGCGTTCATCCCAAGCCGTTCCTTCACCGCTTGGACCTCGCCGCGTAGCTCTTTCTTGCTCATTCGTCCCCCTGATCGTGAATATCGAACCTGTCGCCGTCGTCCTCGGGAGCTTCATAACTCTTCAGCGACACACCCGAGGCCGCGAAGGAAAATCGGTCGCGCGAGCGCATCGCCGCGACCGCTTTCGCGGGTTGCGGATAGGCGAGGTGCACCTCTTGTCGCTCCGGCTAGCTGTAGGGGGTTTCGGTGGCGTCGAACTTCTCGCGGCCTTTGCGCCCGAGCGTCAAAAGCGGCTGCGGGAGACGGTGAACCAGAGACCGAAATGTCTCATAAGAAACTCGGGATAACTGCGCATCGGGCAACAGCCGCCCCTCGTCATCGACGTACTTCCGCAAGCGTCGAGCATCGCCGTTCTGGAGGCCCTCACCCTCCATCGCGCGCCGCCACAGCCGCTGTTCCTCGTAGTCGCAAAAAGCATCCTGGATCGTCATCTCGCCGTAGCCGTCCGCCCCTGGCTTCGGCGTGAGCAGCTTCACAACGAGATCAAGTGCAGCCTGGTTGAATTTCTTTGACTTGCCCTTCGTGATCCGATCTCGATCAACCAAGGCTTCGAGCCCGTGTCGGTCGTCTTTCTTTCGCACCCCATCCTGGCTAGAAACCTAGTATCTTTATAAATCAACACCTTGGACACCGTACCCCATGCCCCCCCTGCTTTCCCCGCACTGCAACGGTCCCCCCGTACAACTAACGGCGGGGCCTTTGCTCCACTACTGCTAGCCGCTGGTGAGAAAAGCGGGGCGAACCCGCTTCTCGTGCCCGGGGCGAGCGCGCTACCGCCGGCCATCGATGTCGAGCCTGACGATGCCGGAATCCTCCGGGTTGGCGAACATCGACTGGGGTGCATAGCGCGTGGCGAGGACGCGAGTAGAAGCTACAAGGACACCGCCAACGATCATCAAAGCGGCCAGGATCAGACTCAAGATGATGATGTCGGTTAGCAGAGTCCACAAGGTCTCGCTGCGCGTCAAATTGCGGTGGTGCAGGGTGATTTCGGCCCGGTAGCGCACTTTGGCGAGTAGGCGTTCGGCTTCGTCCGCTGACGGAGAGGCGACGACGGCCGCCACCAGCGGCCCGGCTCGTTTGGAGATGACCCCGGGCAGTTTTTCGAACTCTTCCAGCTGAGCGCGGGCAATCTGAGGCGTGGGGTAGCTGAACAAAAGCATCCGCAGGTCTCCCGCGGCGCTTTGGTAGTGGGCGTACTGAGCTTCGGCACCCAAGCGGAAAGCCGCGACCGAAGGTGGAATTTCGGGCGCCAACTTCTCGAGGGTCACCGGTCCCAAGACGTGCCTTTGCGAATTAGGCACCAGGTTTTCCAGGGGAACATACTCCAGCACCGGCGGGTCCGCGGACATCTGAATGCGGGGAAGAAAGGCCAGCATCACCTCGACGTGCTCGTCGACCGGTTCGGCGCCACGCATTTCAACCAGATAATTGCCGAATTGGATGAGAGTTCTGTCGCCGCTTTGTCGTGCCCGTTGACCGTAGGCACTGTCGCTCGCTTCGGCGGGCTGGAGCCACTGAAAAGCCGCGAAGGCGCCGGTGGGGTCCTCAAATCGGGCGGCGGAGATCTCGACCGAGCGTTGGTCGGGGGTCACGTAGCGCACACGCTCCCCTTCTTCAAACCCGAATTCCGCGAAAATCGCTTTATCCGGCGGCAGCCAAGGACCGATATCCTTCGGTTCGAAGTCTCCCAGAGCCTCGGGGAGGATGGCCGCGGAAGCCATCGCCGGCGCCAGCAAGACCGCCAGTACGGAATTAGCCCACATTTCTCACTACTCCAGAGGTGCGCTCCCCGCGCGCGCCCGTGGCAGTGCTCGAACCGCCACTACGAGTTCGGGAACAGGATCGCGGAACGTCATGGGCGGAGAGCGCCCCCTTGACCGGGGTCGCTACGCGGCGCGTCCGCAGCACTTCTTGTACTTCTTTCCGCTGCCGCACGGGCACGGCTGGTTGCGGCCGACCTTCTGCCCGCGGACGACTTGCTTGACTTCCGTCCCGCCTCCCGAACCAACCGTTTGAACGTGAGCCAGTTCGCGCTCCTTCTTGCGGCGGACGTCGCGCGTAAACTCTTCGAGCGAATCTCCCCCGCCGGTCGCCACTCCCACGGGAACCGGCTCTTCTTCGTCCGACTCTGACGGCATCGCCACCGCCCGGCGCCCGAGATCCTCGGGAGGGGCTACGCTTGGCTGCAAGGAGTACAAAATACGAATCGTCTCCTCGTCGAACCGCGCCATCATATCCTGAAACAGCTGAAACGATTCCTTTTTGTACTCGACCAGCGGATCTTTCTGTCCGTAACCTCGCAGGCCGATTCCCTCCTTGAGGTGATCCATCGAAAGCAGATGATCCTTCCACTGCGAGTCGAGAAGCTGGAGCATAATCATCCGCTCGGTATAGCGCATGCGTTCGGGACCGACCACCTGCTCTTTCTGCTCGTACTGCTCCGTAAGATAGGTAGTGATGTCGTCAACGATCTCTTGGCGCCCCTTCGACTCAAGCTCTATGTGATCGACCTTCAACCCGAACTGACTGGCCACGTCAGTTCGTAGCTCCGCCAACGCCCACGTGTCGGGATGCGTTTTGCCCGGGCAGCGCGTATCGACGAAATCACCCACGATATCTCCGCTGAGGCCAACGATGTATTCTTTCTGGTCGCTCCCTTCGAGCAGCGTGGCGCGCATGCCGTAGACGGCTTCGCGCTGCTTGTTCATCACGTCGTCATACTCCAGCAGGTGCTTGCGGGCGGCGAAGTTTTGGGCCTCGACCGCTTTCTGGGCCGCCTCGATGCGCTTGGTGATCAGCCGCGACTCGATCGGCATGTCCTCTTCCATGCCCAGCCTCAGCATCAGGTTCTGGACTTTCTCCCCGCCGAAGATGCGCAATAGATCGTCCTGCAAAGAAAGATAGAAACTCGAACTTCCCGGATCCCCCTGACGGCCGGCCCGACCACGAAGCTGGTTATCGATGCGGCGCGCCTCGTGACGTTCCGTGCCCAGGATATGCAACCCTCCGAGGGCGACGACCTCGTCGTGTTCACGGTCTGTCTGTTCTTTGAACTTATTGAACGCCTCCCGCCACTCTTCCGGTGGCATCAAATCCGGGTTGCGGCCTTTCTTGACAAGATGCTCGCGAGCCAAGAAGTCGGGGTTGCCCCCGAGCAGGATGTCGGTTCCGCGGCCGGCCATGTTGGTGGAAACGGTCACCGCTCCCTTGCTTCCGGCCTGCGCGACGATTCGCGCTTCGCGATCATGCTGCTTGGCGTTCAGGACTTCGTGTTTGACGCCCGCCTTCTTTAAAATGCGGGAAAGTGTTTCCGATTTCTCGATGGAAATCGTACCCACCAGCACCGGCTGTCCCCGCTCGTGGCGCTCCTTGATTTCCACCGCGGCATTGCGGAACTTCTCTTCTTCGGTACGGTAGACGATGTCGTCATGCTCCTTGCGGATCAAATCCCGATTGGTGGGGATGACGACGACGTCGAGCTTATAGATCTTGCCGAACTCCGGGGCTTCGGTGTCAGCGGTACCGGTCATGCCGGCCAGCTTGTGGTACATGCGGAAGTAGTTCTGGAAGGTGACCGTGGCCAGCGTCTGATTCTCTCGTTCGATCTTGACCCGTTCCTTGGCTTCGACCGCCTGATGGAGTCCGTCGCTCCAGCGCCGCCCGGGCATCAGCCGACCCGTGAACTCGTCGACGATAATCACCTGGCCGTCCTTGACGACGTAGTCCTTGTCGCGATGGAAAAGAGCATGCGCCTTCAAGGACTGCTCGACACCGTGCTTGACTTCGTAGTTCACTAATTCGTTGATATTCGAGATTCCCAGCGCTTCCTCGACCCGGCTTTCCCCCTGTTCGGTCAGCCAGGCGGTGCGGTGTTTCTCGTCCAGGATGAAATCGTCAGTGTAGGTGCGGTCGCGCGGTTCATCTCCTTCAATCACCTCGCCTTTCGCAAGCTTGGGAATGACACGGTTGATTTTGTAGTACTTGTCGGTTGATTCCTCGCTGGGGCCGGAGATGATCAGCGGTGTGCGAGCTTCGTCGATCAGGATGGAGTCGACCTCGTCGACAATCGCGAAATCGTGCTCTCGCTGCACGCAACCGCTGCGATCGAACTTCATGTTGTCGCGGAGGTAATCGAACCCAAACTCGTTGTTCGTGCCGTAGGTGATATCGGCGCCATAATTTTCGCGGCGCTCGGTGTCCGTCAAACCGTGAACAATCACGCCGACAGCGAGGCCCAGAAACTTGTAGAGCTTGCCCATCCACTCCGCATCGCGGCGCGCCAGGTAATCGTTGACCGTGACAATGTGCACGCCCTTGCCCGCGAGAGCGTTCAAATACGCGGCCAGGGTGGCGACCAGCGTCTTGCCTTCGCCGGTCTTCATCTCGGCGATCTGGCCCCGGTGCAGGACGACGCCGCCGATCAACTGCACGTCGAAATGCCGCATCTGGAGCACGCGGCGTCCGACTTCGCGGCAGACGGCAAAGGCTTCGGGGAGCAGGTCGTCGAGGTCTTCGCCGTTCTCGAGACGCTGCCTGAACTGGGGAGTTTTGGCCGCCAGCTGATCGTCGGTCAGCTCTCGGACACCGGCCTCGAAATCGCCGATTGCAGCCACCATCGGCCACATTTTCTTGACTTCGCGTGCGTGCCTGGTCCCGAAGACCTGGGCAAGAAGATTTTCGAGCATGGTAGGGGAAAGAGGGCCGTGATATTTCCTTCATTGTAGCGCGAAGAACCGAATTCGACTGTTGAGAGCACACTCCGTTGACCTCGTGCGCGGTCCGCCGACCTACTTGTCGAGCATCATCGCAACTCGACACCAACCAACACCGGGTCAGCCTCCCCTTCCGGTTCATTCAGTTGACGAGCCGGCGCACTCGGCTGATCGGCCGTAGCTGATCAACAGTTATAATCACAGTCACAGGTTCACCGGGCTTTCTGATGACGAAGCCGTCGGGAAAAGGACCTCTGCGTCCGCCCGCCGAAACGCGAACCTGCTCGCTCCTAAGAGATGGCAGGACGGGCTGGCTCGAGGAGTCGCCCCGTAGGTTCAGGACCGTTCTCGCCTGGCGCACCAAATGTCGTGAGAAACGCGCCTTAGCCGGGGCAACCGGCGCCGCCCCGGGGCGCGACATGTCGCGCCCATACATAACAAACGGTGCAACGCGGGGAAAGATTCGTTGGTTCGATCACAGCTTAAGTGAACGGTATCGGAGTTAGCCGTTTTCCGAGGACCTCCATGAAGCTTGAAACACTCGCCGTGCACGCCGGAGACCGCAAGAAGCTCGGGGACTATATCCCGGTAACGACGCCCATTTTTAGCGCGGCGAGTTTTTCCTACGAACGCATTGAGGATCTGGACCGCGTCTTTGCCGACGAGATGCCGGGACAAGGCTATGCGCGCTACGGCAACCCGACGACCGAAGCGCTCGAAGAGCAGATGACCGCGCTGGAAGAAGGTGACTTCGCGGTCGCTACCAGTTCCGGAATGGCCGCGCTTCACATGGCCGTCCTCGGAGCGCTGACCGACCGGCGCAAGTCGATCCTAGCGGCGGACGTCCTCTACGGTCAGACCTTCGTGCTGCTGATGAACGTGTTGGAACCCAGCGGGGTGTCCGTCCGCTTCGCGGACCCGTGTGACCTGGAGGCTTTCGAGGCGGCAGTCGAAGAACACAGTCCGGCCTGCGTGTTGCTGGAAACGATTTCCAATCCGTTGCTGCGAGTTCCGCCGGTGGATAGGCTCGCCGCGATTGCTCACAAGCACGGAGCTCAGGTGATCGTGGACGCCACGTTTACGACGCCGGTCCTGATGCGCCCGCTGTCTCTGGGCGCGGACTTTGTGGTCCACAGCGTGTCGAAATACCTCTCGGGGCACGGGGACGTGCTGGGCGGTATCGTTGTCACTCGGGAAGATTTTCGTTCTCTGATGCAGTCTCTTACGCGTACGATTGGACCTAATCTCGGCCCCTTTGAAGCCTACTTGACGATGAGGGGTATCAAGACCTTGCCGCTGCGCATCGAGCGGCAGTGCGAGAACGCAACCGAAGTCGCACAGTGGCTCGGCGAACATTCCCGGGTGGAACGCGTCTATTTCCCCGGCGATCCCGATCACCCGGACGCCGAAACGGTACAGAGACTCTTCCCCGAAGGAAAATTCGGAGCCATGGTGAGCTTCGAAATCAAAGACGCGGGCAGGCAGGGGATCTTCGCCTTCATGGATTCCCTCAAACTCGTCGTACGGGCCACGAGCCTTGGGGACGTGCACACCATGATGCTCTATCCCGCTATGAGCTCGCACCGCGACCTTGCCCCCAAGCACCGCCAGCGCCTGGGCATCGGCGATAATCTCGTTCGCCTTTCCGTCGGCATCGAAGCCCCGGAAGACATCATCGCGGACTTGGAACAAGCACTAAGACGCACCTGAGTATGATTAAGATAAACGTATGGCCACTGCCACTGTATTAACGCTGAGAGAGTTCGAAGAGCTTGCCGACGACGGTACACGACACGAACTGAATAAGGGGCAGTTGGTCTCGGTGACATACCCAAAGTTTCGCCACAGCTGGGTGGCCCAGAACATCCACGATGGGCTGTCGCCGTACGTGAGAGAAAAGAAGATCGGTCGCGTCTTCTCTGAAGTGGCGTATCTGCTGTCGGAAGATCCACCTACGTTGCGAATCCCGGACGTCTCCTACCTCAGCCAAGAGCACATTCAACAGGCCTCCTCTGACGGATACGTCCCGGGGGGACCAGAGCTTGCCGTGGAGATCGTATCGCCTTCCGAGTCAGCGGAAGACCTTCAAGAAAAAGTCGAGCAGTACTTGGCCTCGGGATCCCAGGTCGTCTGGGTCGTCTACCCCAAGACACGAACGATCCACGTTTTCCCTCAAGCCGCCGCTTCCGCGGCTCTCGGAGAAGATGACTTACTGGAAGAACTCCAACTGTTCCCCGGCTGGTCCGTTCCTGTGACCGAGCTATTCTGAAATCTTGCTCGGGGCCCAGCCCGCGGATTCGTAGGGCGCCCTAACGCCGACTCGACCAAGACCTTGTGGGGCTAACCCGCGGCTCTCAGTTCGTTGTCGTGGCTTGGGAAGCTTGTCGATGGAAGCAATACAGCGCCGACGTGGTCCGAATGTAGAGCCGGCGCCCGGCAACCGCGGGAGTGGCGTACACGTTTTCTTCGAGGTCGTTCGTCGCCAACACTTCCCATCGTGGACCCGCCCGAATCACCACAGCTTTGCCGGACTCGCTGACAACGTAGATCTTGTCGTCCGCAATGATCGGGCTGGCGTAGTAATGGCCCATCGCTTCCCGAAGCCGTGCTTGCTTGCGAACAACGCCTGTATTGGCATCGAGGCTTGTGAAGATCCCGCCGTTTCGCACGAGATAGGTGATTCCGGCGTGGAAGAGCGGCGTCGGCACATTGGGGAGCGCTTTCTGGTACTTCCAGAGCACACTCGACTCGGGCTGCTCCCCCCGCCCGCTTGGGCGCACAGCCCAAACACCGCCCGCGGCGGTCTCGGCCAAGATGGGGGCGTCATATTCGGCCTTGCCGACAACGCCGTCCTCGTTCGTATCCAAGCCTTCTAGGTACTCGCGGCCACTCTCGTTGCGGGCTTCTGCTACCTCTACGCGGCTATTGCCGTCCACATCTTGGCCCGCGGTGAACTTTTCGAAGTCCGGGACAAACTCACCAATGCCTTTGACATTGACGTAGATGATGCCGTCGCCGATGATGGGCGACCCCTTCGACAGCTGGGCGAAACCCGGCACCCACCAGAGTTTCTCGCCGCTATGGGCCGAATAGCCCGCGAGCTCGGTTTGTCCCGAGACCACGATCTCCGTGGCGGACTCGGTGACGCGAATCGTAGGTGTCGAGAATGCGCCCGAGCCATCCGGGCGTTCGGTCTTCCAAAGCAGCTCGCCGTTAGCGGCGTCGAAGGCCGCGAGATAGGAACCCTTCGCCTGATCCGCAATCAAGATCACTTTCCCAGCCGCCAAAATCGGCGACGCTCCCATGCCGTGCGAGATCTCAAACGGCCCCAATGGGACTGTCCACAAGAGCTTGCCGCCGGGCCCGTAGGCCGCCAGTCCGAATTCAGAGAAAAACGCGTAGACGTTCTTACCATCGCTGACCGGTGTCGGAGAAGCAGCGTCGTTAAGCGGATGGCGACGCTCACTCCGTTCGGCCATGACGTGCCGCCGCCACAGCTCGGCGCCGCTTTCCCGGTCCAAGCAGAGGACGATGCGCCTGTCATCCTCGTAAGCGGAGAGGAAGATCCGCTCGCCCGCGATGACCGGAGATGATCTGCCTGCCGGAACGGAAGCCTTCCAGGCAACGTTTTCACGGCCACCGAACTCTACGGGCAGCCCCTTCGCAACAGAAGATCCGCCGCCGTTTGGGCCCCGAAAGCGAGGCCAATCCTCGGCCCTGAGGCAGAAGCAGACGGCCATAAGAACAGCTACAGCTCGCAGCAGGGGAACCCACGCCAACCTTACCTCCTGTGACCGACTGGTCGCAAGAGTTTTACGCTCCCAGCAACCCCAAGACAGGAAGGCGTGCGAGGGTGTCGCATTGCTCAGTCTTTCACGAACACCATCCTGACTCGGAAGATGACCTCGCCCCCTGGGAGCGGATGGCAACATGGCCGCAAGACTAGCATTTCTCACCAGCCGACGGTCGAAGCAACCGATAAGCCCGCCATGACTTCGTTGCGCTTGCTCACCGTGCTTAACGTAGGGTTGAAGTACGTCCGCGTTGTTCAGGGAACTGGGCGCTGAGCTACCCGCGCCTCGTCCCGACGGCCTTCTCGCGCACTTCGCTTCGCCACGTGGTGAGAAACCCGCGCTGGACTAGGGCCACACCTTTTTCAGATTCGATAAGGTACTCGAACGCCGGGTGCGTCTTCGGGAAAGTCCTTCGTATTCCGCGTCACCAGGAGCGCGTCATTCGCTTGGGCGGTGGCCCAAATAACCGCATCGGGCAAGCGGATGCTTCTTCGCCGGCGGAGGGACACAGCCAACTCGCCGACGGCCTGGTCGACTTCAAGCAGCCGAAACCTTGACAGGAAACTTCGCAGCGCCCGTTCTTCCTCATCATCAGCCGCCCCGACGAGCACTTCCATCCAGCTAATGACGCTGATCAGCGACGATCGATACAGTGCGAGCTCCCGGCGGGCCTCGTCGATTCCCGCGAGATAGTCGATCAGTATATTGGTGTCGAACAGCCCTCTCACTTAGACCACTCGCGGCGAAGCCTTCGCTGGTAGGCTAGGCCTTCGACCTTGCGGCCCCGCCACAGACCGAAAGCCTCATCCTTGTCGGCTGCTCCGTGCTGGTTGATGTAAAGAGCGACGGCGCGGCGGATCGCTTCTGCTCGGGAGATCCGGCCTTTCCGGCAAAGCTCGGCCAGGGAATCCAGCTGGTCGTTCGGCAGATCAATGATGGTTCGCATCGTTATCAGATGACATCATCAGTCACCATTCTAAACCGCGGAGGAATGGAATGCAACACGCGGCATTATCAGTCGGAGTGCGCCTCCCGACGAACACCACGTCGGGAACGTGCTCGGCGTTCTACTTCCCCATTAACTCGATGACCGCCGCGGCTGTCGCTTTGACGCCGGTCTCGATGGTGGGCCTTGGCACGGGCCAAAACAGAGCCGAGTGAAGAGAAGGAAGGGGTGGGCCACCGGGCTGCCGGCTCTTCGCCATACGCTCGGAGTCAATGGTTCCCAGGCGGAACAGGAAGATAGGGATACGCGGTTCCTCTCGTCCATAACGGCCGAAGTCTTCACCACCCATTTCAGGATCGCGCTCCACTACGTTTTCGTCTCCCAATAACGATTCCCATGCGGGCAGGATCCGCTCGACAAGCTCGGGATCGTTGTACAACGCTGGGGTGTGTTCCATGGGCACAAACTCGACGCTCGGTTCCCGATCGGCGGGTACGCCGGCGGCACGGGCCACACCGAGCGTGATACGACGGATGGCGTCGAGGATTTGCTTGCGTGTTTCGTCGCTATAGGACCGCACGGTTAGCTGCAACTTCACTTCGTCAGGAATGATGTTGTGTTTACTACCACCGTGGATCGAGCCGACCGTAACGACACCGGCGTCGATGGGACGAACTTCACGGCTAACAATGATCTGAAGCGCAAGAATGACCTGGGCGGCGATAACAACCGGGTCCTTTGTCTTGTGGGGATAGGCCCCATGGCCTCCGACCCCGCGGATCGTAATGTCGACCGAATCGACGTTGGCCATTGCAAAGCCGGCCCGGTAGCCGATGCGCCCCGCCTCGAGCGCAGCATCCACATGAAGGGCTAGGCAATAATCTGGGCGAGGAAAACGCTCGAAAAGACCCTCCTCGAGCATAGCGCGGGCACCGGCGCCCCGCTCTTCCGCCGGCTGTCCGATCATCACCAGGGTGCCGGCCCACTCGTTTTTCAGCTTGACAAGCACCGTCGCGGCGCCGAGGAACGAACTCATGTGGATATCGTGGCCGCAGGCGTGCATAACACCCACGTCCCGATCGAGTTCGTCTTGCGTTCGAACAGTGCTGGCATAAGGCAGGCCCGTTTTCTCAGTAACCGGCAGAGCGTCCAAGTCGGTCCGTACCAACACTGTCGGACCTTGTCCGTTTTCGAGGACGCCGACAAACCCGTGTCCCCCGACACCGGCCGTGACAGCGAAGCCCAACTCGGCGAGCTGCGCCGCCAGCCGCTTGGCCGTCTCATTCTCGTGAAAAGACAACTCGGGATGGGAGTGAAGTTGCTGGTAGACACCGACAAGCGAGTCTAGTTCGGCCGCAACTAGTTCGGAGATTTGCTCGTCGAGTTGCTGCGCGGGAGCACATAAAGCCAGCAACAAACCAGCAAGATACAGTCGCGGTGTCACAGCCAAGGAGAAACGGACCATTCTAGCAGGCTGGGTTGCGTCCAGCGGATGGCCTGGGTGGGGCGCGTCACCCAGCTCAGCCGCGGCAGGATGCGGCAGGTTTGCGTCGCCCTGGCTTTTTCTCTCGGCTGTGAAGCGTAATAGGCGTCCTGGGCCGCGCGGCTTCAAACCAAGCTAGCATTGAAGCTCCGCGAGCGCAGGCCCCGCGAGACCCGCCCCTTTACCGACTCTGATTTCAGTCGGTCCGGATCTGGCGAGCCCAATCGCGGTTTTCCCGGTACCAGTCGACGGATCGCTGCACACCTTGTTTGTGGCTGACTTGCGGCTCCCAGTCAAGGCGTTCTCGCGCACGATCGATATTCGCCCAGGTGGCTTTTACGTCCGCCGCATGGGCGGACTCGAACTTGATTTGTGCTCGGCGTCCCACCAGGCTCTCGATCAGTCGGATGGCATCGTTCAAGACTACGGGTTGGTCCGACCCAAGGTTGATGACGTTGAAGCCGCTGAGTTTGAGTGCTGCGACGGTTCCCCGGGCAATGTCGTCAATATAGGTGAAGTCGCGTGACTGCGTCCCGTCGCCATAGACCAAAACCGGGCGGTCTTCCGCTATCCATTGGATGAAGCGGAACAAGCTCATGTCGGGCCGCCCCGCCGGGCCGTAAACCGTGAAATAGCGCAGCACCGTGACGTCCAGCCCGTGCAAGTAGTGGTAGGTGTAGCAGAGCGCTTCGGCGGCTTTTTTCGAGGCCGCATACGGCGAGAGCGGCCGGCTCGTGTCCGCGTCCTCGCGATAGGGCGTCTCATTGTGGGATCCGTAAAGACTCGAAGTGGATGCCAGCACGAGTTTCTTGACGCCGCGCTTGCGGCACTCCTCCAACACGTTGAGAGTCCCCGCGGCGTTGGTCTCCAGGTACGCCCAAGGGTCTTCGACGCTGGGCCGCACGCCGGCCCGTGCAGCGAGGTTGACGACGGCGTCGACCCTTCCGGATGCGTCCCAGGCTTTTTCGAGAGCCGGGCGGTCACAGATGTCCACGCGGTGGAAATGAAAGTCCTCGCGGGCGAGCAGGCGATCGAGCCGCCACTGTTTCAGCCGCGCGTCGTAGGCGTCATTCACGTTGTCGACGCCAACGACTTTGTGTTTCTCGCCCAACAACAGCTCGGCGACGCGAGCACCGATGAACCCCGCGGCTCCGGTGACTAGGTAGTGGGCCATTCCCGTATATGCCCGTTCATAGCTGTGTTGGAGTTGGTGAGGGTCTTCGGCAATCTCCGCCGAAAGCCGATTATCTCATGCCGTGTTGGTTGTTTGACCTAGCTCGCAGGGGGGTCTTAGGCAAATGACCGAGATCATCCGCGAACGATGTCCTCGGCCTGACCAGCTCGAGGTTGCAGCCGGCGAACCAGCCCACTGACGGCAGTTGGGACTTGACCAGTAACAACACTTCTCGGGTCGAGCCTCCTTACCCCTCCGGCCGCAGCGTGCCCACCAGCTCAGCCGTTGAGGGGATCTTTTCCTTTTCGAGGAAGCGGCGGAACTCCTCGATCAGGCGAAAGGGCGATCGAGGATCCCAGAAAGTCGCCGTCCCGACCTGGGCAGCCACGGCGCCGCAAATCAGAAATTCGGCGACGTCTTCACCGTTCGCGATGCCGCCCATGCCGATCACCGGAACCTTCACGGCCTGCGAGACCTGGTAGACCATCCGCAGAGCGATCGGTTTGATGGCCGGCCCTGAGAGACCGCCGAAGCGGGCCCCGAGAATGGGCCGCCGCGTGCGGAGGTCGATCGCCAGCCCAACAAAGGTATTGACGAGCGAGATGGCGTCCGCGCCGGCTTCCTCCGCCGAGCGGGCCATCAGCGCTATGTCGGTCACGTTGGGCGACAGCTTGACGATCAACGGCCGGCGTTGCGCCGCCTCCTTGGCCATGCCGACGACTTCCGATAACAACGAGGGGTCGGAGGCGAATTCCATGCCGCCATGTTTCGTATTCGGGCAGGAAACGTTGAGTTCGTAGCCGGCCAGCCCGTCGGCGTCTTCGAGAATACGGATCACCTCCACGTAGTCCTCGGGCTGATAGCCGAAAATGTTGGCGAATACGGCGGTATCGAGCTTGGCCAGCTGGGGCAGTTTTTCCGCGACGAAGGCTCGCACCCCGACGTTCTGCAAGCCGATCGAATTCAACATGCCGGATGCGGTTTCGACCAGCCGAGGCGGAGGGTTGCCTTCGATAGGCTGGCGAGAGAGACCCTTTACGACAAAGCCCCCTAGAGAGTTCAGATCGACGATCTTTTCGAACTCGAGTCCGTAGCCAAACGTGCCGCTCGAAGCAATGACCGGGTTCTTGAGATGTAGGCCGCAGAATTCCGTTTCGAGGTTCGGCACGGTGTTACTTGGGCTCAGGCGGGCCGATCATATCCAATTCGGGCGCGGAAATTTCCGGCGAGGGGGCTAGCGCTTCGGAGAGGATCCGCCCCGTGGCCAAGCTGGGAACCGCTATATCCAGGACAGCCGCGATCGTCGGCGCCACCGACGTTGCCTCCACATCGTGGTCGAAGCGGCCGGTTTTGAATCGGCGGCCTAGAAAAATCAGCGGGACATCGGTGTCATAGCGATAGTAGGAACCCGATGTCGTCCCCCGCCCGCGGCTATAGTCTTCGACGTAGTACGGTTCATAGATAAGCATGAAATCGCCCGATCTCGGCGCATACCAGCTTCTGCGCAGTCTGGGCAGGGTGGCCGAAGGAGCTGAGGACTGACGCGGCGCGTAATAGCCGGCCACGCCTTCCAGTTGGGCCGCCGCCTCGCCCGCGACAGCGATCCTCTTACGACGCTCCGGCTCGGGCAGCGCACGAATCTCGTCATTGAGATATACAAACGGATAGACGTATTTCGCGACCGACGCCCGCGGGCCGAAACGCTCGGACAGCGTGGCGTTCATCGCCGCGACCACGTCTTTGCCGGAGACCCGACCGGCCTTCAAACCAAGTTTGCGGGCATCGCTTGGGAGCGGTGGAACTCCGTGTGTGGCGGTGAACACGACTGCGACGTTGTCCAAGCCGATACTTTCGTCGAGCGAGTCGAGGAAATCCCCCAGCGATCGATCGAGCTGCAGCAGCAGGTCGCGCATGAGCGGGGAGTACGCCCCGGTCTCGAGGCCCAAACGAGCCGTCGCACTCAGGTTGACAATCAATAGGTCCGTGTGGCTCCCCTGACCGAGCCCTTCCACTTCTACGGCTTGCGTGGCGAACGCCAAGGTTTCGTCGATGGCGAAAGGCGAGGCTCGGTACAGCGAGAGAAAGCTCTCAAGATCCCTCTGATCAGGGCTTCCAAGAATCCGCAAGGGCAGGGAGGAGGGGCTGGCGCTTAGCGCCGTCCAGGGGCTGCCCAGAAGGCGTAGAGGCGGGTGCTCTTGGTTGAATCGCCCCACCCATTCCGGGACGGAAGGCGAGTAGTACCTCGACGTCGTGAAGCTCCCCGCTCGATTCATCCAGTAGCATCCGAGTGGACGCCGGCCCGCAAGCAGTACCGGCGGCGCCGGGCTGTCGGAAACCGCGACCACGCGGGCGCGCCCTTCGGTTGCCAGCCGCAGCTCGTCGGCAAAAGTCGATCCCATCAACCGATCGGGGGAGATTCCAGGCTCGTCCGAATTCCCTCGTGCCGAATAGCTTAGGCTCCCCTCGACGGCTCCCACTAGCTGCTTTTTCCGACGGTCGTACCAGCGGTTGCCGACGATCCCGTTCAGCTCCGGATAAGCCCCGGTAGCCAGAATCGCGGCCCCCGGCGCGGCCAGCGTCGTGAGGTGATCGTAGCGGCAGCGCCGGAAGACGGCGCCTCGGGTAAGTAGGCGGCCCAGGCCCTGCGTGGAAAACTCGGGCTCGTAGAGGTCTAGGTAGTCCGCCCGGAACTGCTCGGCTACGAGGAGAACGACCAGATTCGGTCTTTGTGCCGCCGCCGGTGGAGCGTGGAAAACCAGCGGCAAGGCATACGCGAGAAGCGCACAGGCAAGAGGTGCTGCTCGGCGCGATGGGTTCGGCACAAGTGATTAGAGTCTATCAAAGGGGCGTCCCGGGCCCTTTGCTGCGCCCTTACGTCAAACTTAGCCCGCTTTTCTCACCACGTGGCGAGGCGAAGTGCGTGAGAAGCCCGTCAGTACAAGGCGCGCGCCGCTCGGCGCGCGGAAGCGTACTTGAACAGTACGTTGAGCACGGCGAGCAAGCGCAACGCAGTAATGGCGGGCTTATCGCGTGCTTCGACCGTCAGGTGGTGAGAAATGCGGGTTAGTAGGGACCGGCAATCTTGCCGGTCCAAGGAAATGCAGGCCGCCTGTGGGTGCCGCTCCCATGGACAACGAGCCGCCCGCGGCGGCTAGGACAAGGACAAGCGAGATCGCTCGTCCCTACTTTGAGTCGTCACAAGTTGCGGCAGTAGCGCCACAAAAAAAGAACCCTGCAAGCCCCCCACATTTATGTCGCACACCCTCGCCTCGCCACCTGGCGAGAAAAGCGGGTTAGAATAAAGACGGGTTTCGATCCGCCATGTGCAGTCGCGTCTCCGTCTCGCTGCTGATCTCGTGCGGCTTGCTGTATGGACAGCAAGCGCAGCAGCCTTCGGAAACCATTCGAGTCGATGTCGATGTCGTCAACGTCCCGGTGACGGTCACCGACAGCGAAGGCAAGTACATCATCGATCTAAACAAGGACGACTTCGAGATCTACGAAGACGGCCGGCGAGTCGACATTCGCTACTTCACCGCCAGTACGGCGGAAGAAGCCAAACCGCCGTTGTGGGTCGGCTTCTTGGTCGAGCTCAGCAACACGGCGCGCATCTACTACAAGAGCTACAAGGAATCGATCGGCGATTTAGCCTATATCCTGATTCCCGAAGACGGACGCAACAAGGGCTTCCTGATGGGCTATCACACCGAAGTCGATCTGCTCGTGAAAACGACCGGTGATCCCTACCCCATTGCGCAGAGGATGGAAAAGCTCAAGCACGGCGGCGGCAGCGCCATGCTCGATGCCATTTATGCGGCTTGCACGGAGCAATTGGCGTCGGCGACATACCAAGGGTCGGGCGAGCCTCGGAAAGTCATCGTCATTGTCGGCGACGGGCACGACAACGCCAGCAAGCGCACCCTCGAGGAGGTCATCTTCGAGGCACAACGCAACCACGTGACGATATTCGGCGTGAGCACGGTAGCCTGGGGTTTTCACGAAGAAGAAGAAAAAAACCTCTATAAGATGGCCCGTGCCACCGGAGGCCGGGTGGGGGCCCCCATGGAGGGGGTCCACAACGACATATCGGGCTATCTCTCGAAACCCCAAGACGCCGGCAATTACGTGCGAACCGTGGGTACCGGTGAATACGCTCGCGCCCAGTTGGAAGCGCTGTATCGGGCCATCCTGGCGGTTGCGGGCGATGTCCAAAGCCAATACATCCTGGCGTACAATCCTCCTACTCCCTTCAGTGATCAGAAGTTCCGCGAGATCAAAGTCAAGGTCAATCTCGATGCCGAGACGAAAATCCGCCATCGAACCGGCTACTACCCCCCAGAGTTGTAATCTTGCGCCGGTCTTCCATAGAAGCGATCACATAATCGGCGCACCAGGGGGTTGGGTGGGCCGATAGGTGACGCTACGCCGTTTAGGGGAGAATGGGCTGTTTAGTTGACTCCAGTAGCCACCAGATATGCTGTCCACGGCGGCAGGCCTCGCCAAAGACGCGGCATTGAAGACGCGCACACTCGAGGCCCGGGGCGCGCCCAGGCGCCCGCGGGCGGGACGGTAGCGCGGCAGGGTCTCTAGCGTCGGTGCCTCGCACGGTGCCTCCGAAGCTGAGGAAACAGCATTCGGGACACAGCCATTCCGGGGTGTCCCAAAGGCCGACCCCAAGATGTAGTGGCTACTGGAGTCAACTAAACAGCCCAATAGGGGAGATCTGTTCTTTCCCTGCCTGCGAAATCGGACTAAGTGGCTTTTTGGGAGTATGGTAGGAGCTGGCGGCCACTTTTGCTAAATTTAGATCGAACAGTAACCCGCGACCGAAATAGGTCGCCTCTCGTACTATTTCATCTCGCCTCGGAGGCTTGACTGTTTGAATCCGGAGAAACTGGACATGCTCTACTTGACTCGCTTTGTTTTCTGCTTGGTGGCGGCCTCTCTATTGGTCAGTTCAACTTCAAGTGGCGCGCCACCGAGACATCGCACATGAAATATCGGCCAGTGGTGACGGGTGGATTTCTGATCCCGGTAATAGTTGGCTTAGCAGCGACCCACTACTTCATCTATAGCGTAGGTGTTCAACGTGGTCGTTCCCGGACCGAAAGCTGGATTTATGCCGACCGACAGCCACGCAATCGGTGGGCCGAATTCGGCCAGCCATTCGACCATTTGTTTCGGCGGTTTGGCCTGAATCTAGGTTTGATGGAGCTGCTCGGAGTCTACACCTATCACTCGCAGTGGGGGCAAGACCGGTGGATCTCCGAAAGAGTGTTTCCCGGAGTCAAAGACGGCTACTTCGTCGACATTGGAAGTGGGCACGGGACGAAAGATTCAAACACAAAAGTATTGGAGGACCTCGGCTGGAGCGGCGTTTGCGTAGATCCATTTCCGCAGAACATGGAGGACCGAACGTGCAAAGTCTTTCCTGAGGTCGCCTACAGCAGCCCGGGCCGCACAAATTTCCGCAGAACATGGAGGACCGAACGTGCAAAGTCTTTCCTGAGGTCGCCTACAGGCCTTCATCAGCGCGGGGCATCTCGGCGGCGTCCGTGATCATTTGAATATCTGGGCAGCGGATGAACGCTTGGCAAAAGCCCGAACTCTCGAACTCACCACCACCATGGACGAAATCCTAGAGGGGGCGCAAGCCCCACAATACCTGCACTATGTCAGTCTTGACGTCGAAGGTGCGGAGTACGAAGTTCTGCAAGGTTTTGACCTCGCCAAGTATCGGGTAGGCGCTTTGACCGTCGAGCACAATTTTGAAGAACCCCAACGGGGCCTCATCAGGGAGCATCTGAAACAGCATGGGTACTTGCTCGTCATGTCGATGAAGTTCGATGACTGGTACCTGCACTTTGCGTCGATCGAAGCCTTGCTCCGGTAGGTCGTCGAGAGTGCTCGGAGAGCTTGTTTGCAGGCGGTCGAGCGAGGGCGGATGGCTTGCGGGGCGAGTGAGAGTAGGCGAAAAAGGTCGCCATCCGACCGTCGAACGCGAGGATGTCCGTTCGTCCCATAAATTCGCGCGGGACGACACGTACTCATCGGTAGCGGGCCGACACGGCGGTCGGCCGCTGTTCGGTCCACACTCGTGAAATGACCTACCTCATAAATCCCGAAGCCCCACTGCACACCGCGACCCGACGCCTCTGGCCGCTCCGCTAATTGCCCAGTTCAAAAACCGCCCGGAGCTTGCGTTTGACGCCTCGATAGAAGGTTCCAAAATGCGGACTGGCGAGATTGCTCTGTACGTCCTGTGGGTTGAAGGTGTTCAGAAGGTTGAAGAAGCGTATGCCCGCCCGGAAGCGTCTTTTCTTGCCGGCCATCTGAATCGAGAATTTCTTCGTCACCTGGAGGTCCAAGCTCTTGTACACCGGGAACCGCCCGGCCCGATGGCGCGCGCCGACGATATCGCGGTCCTGATTGACCATGGAATAGGGGAAGCCGCTCCGTACTTCAAAAATCGGTACGGCTCGCAGGCCCCACGGCATGCCGACTTCAGACCAAAAGAGGAAGCGGTTCGGCACGTCGAACGTGAGTGGGGCCCGTTCGTTGGGCCAAATGAGGGCGTCGGGCGTCGGCCAGTAGATCGTCCCCAAATCGTTTAGGTCTCCGACCGAGGAGGAGCGAACATAGGAAGCCGTCAAGTGACCTCCCTCGCTGAGCCGGTAGCGCGCACTGAACTGCCATTCTCGGTAGCTATCTCGGCCGCGGTTGCTCAGGGTGAGGAAGTCCCTGGCGGCCCCCAAATCAAGCGTGCCGACGCCCAATTCCGGTTCGACCAGCAGGTTGCGCGTCGTTCTCCTCTGGTGATACCCGGCGCGCAAGAACAGATCGGGAAGCGCTTCGCGGTCCAGCTGGAGGCTCCAGCTCAGGCTACGGGCGTTGCGAATAGGCCCATCGACGCGGCTCTCGAACGCACGTTCGGACGTGATCCGCCCGTCCGGTCCGTATCGCGTCTCAAGGCGCTGGGGAAATTGCAGGAACGTGGGCGCCGTGAGACTGATTCGGTCGAAGAAGAGGCCCGCGCCGCCCCGCAGCAGAGTCCTCGCGGCCTTTCCGATCGCGTACGCGAACCCGGCCCGGTAGGAGGGATTGGCTTGGGAGGCGATGGAGTCGCGATCGACCCTCAGGCCAAGATCGAGCGTCAGGGCCGAGGTAACTTCCCACTTGTCTTGGAGGAATAGCGCGAAGTCGTTCTTCGAGGCGCGCACGCCGGCGGGTGGTGTGAAGTCCAATTGGAGGACCGGCCGATCCTCGATCCCGAGCCACGTGACCGGCCGGAAAATCTGGTCACCCTGATAGCTCTCCGCTCCAAGCTGGAACCCAGTCTTGAGTTGGTGACGCCCCATACCATCCCAAGGGGCGAAACGGTACAGCTCCGACAACTTCCTTCGAACCGTACTGCGACTCTGTCGGTTAAAGAACCCGCCACTGGCTCGTTCGAGTCCAATCCGTGCCGGATCAGAGTTGAGCGGTTTTACGTCACTGTGGAGATTCTGATAAGAAAGCTGAGAGAGAAGCGTCGCGCCGGAGCGGAACTCGTGGTTGTTTCGAAGGGTTGCCAAGCGCCCCCGACGTCGCAAGTCAGCCGTGGCTTGCTGCGGCGTAAACGCATTGAGCCCGAAGAAGTTCAGCTTCTCGGGGTAAATCAGCATGTTGGCGGTCGTTCCATTGCGGTCCGAGTGGCGAGCGTCGACCTGCGTGAAGATGCTCAGGGCCTCGCGCTCCACGTCCCTTTCAAGTAGCGGCAGATTGGCGTCTTCCTGGTCGGCCCGTACGAACTGGTACTCCGTCGAGTGATAGAAACCAAGCTTGCCCTTGCGGATGGGGCCTGTCACCGTGAATCGTGGAGTGCTCGACTCGATCCCCATGATCGCTCCATCTCGCCTACGTATCCGCGGAGTGAAATTCTGGAGACTGATTTTAAGGTTCGACAAGTTAGAGGGCTTCGTCTCGATCGTCGAGACCGCCCCGGCGAAGCCGCCGTATTGCGTGTCGTAAGGACTGGTGAGAACCTGCACGTTCGACACCGTCTCGGTCGGCAAGTTGATCTGGGTCATTCGAGTGACCGGGTCGGTGACATCCACTCCGTTGAGCTCCGTGGCGCTCTGCGACGCACGAGCGCCGCTCATGTTGATCTCGCCGGACGGTCCCCGCAGCACCCCGGGAATCAAAGGCATCACGTCCTCGAAGCTGCGGTTGGCTTTGGGGGCGTCGTGAAGGGTGGAAACGCCCACCGACCCCGTTGAGGAGGTTTCTGTCGGGTCGATCTCAATGACCGAGGCAGTCACTTGGACGGACTCAACGACCTGCTCGATCTGCATCTCGACGGTGAGCAGATCCGGTTCATCCGGCCAGGGGATGCAAAACACCTCACTCTGGCCTCGGAGTTCGGTGCTTTGTCCCACGACGACGTAACAGCCTTCGTCAACGTCCTTGAATCGAAACACGCCCGAGCGGTTGGTTTTGACCTGAAGCGGCGGCGAAGCGCCCGCGGTGTCTTCAGAAACCGAAGTCAGTTCCATCGTTGCTCCCGCCACGGAGAAGCTTTGCCCATCCGGCCCTCGAACAACCGCCCGACCCGTCACGGCCGAACCCGACTCCTGCGCGCAGGCCCCGTTCGAATACGCCAGATAGCCGAATATCAGCAGCAGAAGTGGCCGGACGACGATCAAAAGCTTGACGGAAAGGCGGGCGGCGGGAATCCGGCCGCCCTCGCGGAATCCGCGGTCCTCCGTTGGGTTGGTGGTAATGACGACCACTCTCGAAAGCGAGAAAGCTGAGGATACCGGCCGACTTGGAAGCCTATCTGAATGCTAGCGCATTTTTTGCGGGCGAGCTGGTGACCCGGGAAGCGCTGGGGGAGCGACCGTGGTCGGAATCGATCCCACTTCTACAGTTTTCGCGGCAGCTCGGTGATCGATGGTCTGAGGCAACGGTTTTATCCCGCATTTCCAATTTGATTCAGACCTCTCGACCTTCCGGCGGCCTTGAGCGTCTTTATTCATAGGGGCTAGAGCCCGATGAGGACGCCAGGGAGGCCAACACCCAATGGGTGAAAAACAAACCAAGCCATTCCAGCTAAGTTTCAACGGCTCGTTGAAAGTCGATTTCCAGGGATCGCACGTCACTTCCGACGGTGGCCTGATTTTGGTTCGCGAACTGGACGAACGGCTCGGTCTCGGAGAACTGATTGACGAGCATCTCAGCGACTCCCGGCACGGCACAAACAAGCAGTTCACGCTCGCTGATCTGTTGCGGCAGTCGATCTACAGCCGCTTGGCAGGCTACGAGGACGTCAACGACGCCGTCCGCGTGGCGGCTGACCCGACGTTTCGCTTGATCGGCTCGCAGAAGATCTGGGATCGCGGTGCGGCCTTGACCTCGACGCTGCACGGCTTCGAGACGGAGATGCTGGCGAGCGAAGAGAACCTGCTGGGGCTGATGGCGCTGAACCGAGAGCTGGTCGGGCAAGCGGAGGCGTTCGACGACTCCGCGCGGGTCGTTCTGGACATGGACTCCACCGAGAGTCCGGTCCATGGCCAACAGGAAGGCAGTGCCTACAACGGACACTTCGAGTCGGTCTGCTACCACCCGTTGCTTTTGTTCAACCAGCATGGTGATTGTTTGGCGGCGAAGCTGCGTCCAGGCAACGCGCACAGCTCTGAGGACTGGGATGAGCTATTGTTGCCGGAGATCGAGCGCCAACAGGCTGCGGGCAAGCAGGTCGCCTTCCGGGCCGACGCGGCCTTTGCCAAGCCGGAAGTTTATGAGGCTTCGGAGGAACGCGGCGTGCAGTACGCCATCCGCATTCCGGCCAACAGGAGCTTGGAGTTAGAGATCGAAGACATCCTGTTTCGTCCGCCGGGGAGGCCCGGCCGCAAGCCGCTAGTGCGCTACAAGAGCTTTCGCTATCAGGCGGAGAGCTGGAAGAAGCCGAGACGAGTTGTCGCCAAGGTCGAGCACCACCAGGGCGAGCTGTTCGCGCGCGTCGGTTTTATCGTGACGAACATGAGCTTGCCAAGCCGGTCGGTGGTGCGTTTCTACAACCAGCGCGGCACGGCGGAGCAGTGGATCAAAGAAGGTAAGCAGGCCACGCACTGGACGCGGCTGTCGTGCCACCGTTTTCGGGCCAACGAAGTGCGCTTGCAGTTGAGTGTGCTGGCTTATAACCTGGGCAACTTGTGGCGGCGGCTGGGACTGCCACCAAGGATCAAGAGCTGGTCGCTGACGAGCTTACAGCAGCGGTTAGTGAAGACGGGCGGTCGATTGATCAAGCACGCGCGCTATTACTGGCTGCTCCTGGCCGAGGGGTATCTGAACCGCAGGCTGTTCGGCGACATGCTGCGTCGGATCTGGGCGCTGCCTGTGCCGGGTGGTTAGGGCCGTCCCGTTCGGGTAGGAAATCTGGGCGTTGAGGAAGGAGGGTCGGAGGGGTGTCTGCGAAATTGACTTCGCAGCGACGGATCAGCCCCCATGAGGGGCAAGAAGGGGGCTCGATCGGTTCCGCCTCAGCCGCCGCCTCTTTCGGGTGGAGAAATGGTTGCGCTTCGCCGGGTGAGGGTGTAGACTCGTGCCGTCAGAGGAGCCAAATCGGAAATCCTGGTTTATATAGAGAGTTTACGACTGACAACTGGTACATCCGATACTTCAACCCGACGACCGTCTGGGTGCACCTCGACAGCCTGGAGACTTTAGAGAGGGCGGTTTCAGATTGTTCTGCGGTTTGGCTCAATACGACTGCGGTGAGATACCTGACCGACGAGGCCCAGCCCGAATTTGAAGAATATGCTGAGCGGGTGCGGAGCGGAACCCTGCCGGAGTTCAGAGGTTGTGGGGGGCGAGTTGGCGCTCCGTTTTGTGCAGCTGTCGAAGGCCAGTGTCGGCGCCGAATCGATTGCCCCTGCGGGTGCCGGGACGCCGACGTTGGATTTGGCTTAGCTGCCTTGTCCGGGGCTGCAATGTTGGCGCAATACCGTCGTTTCGTGAGGATCCGGTTGCGACGGGTGCCCGACGCCTCGAGCCAGTCTGCACCCATGCATTTTCCGCCCTGGGGCGGTGGTTCACACGGATGGATGCTACAACAACATCGGTCACCAGGTCGACGACCCGGGCCAAAATCGATTGGCGGGTGCCGGGATCGCCGACGTCGGATTTGGCTTAGGCCTTGTGGGGCTGCAATGTTGGTCCGCAATACCGTCTTTGAGGATGGTCTCGCATCGGTTTTCGCCTAGGTTAGGCCCCAATGTTGGCGCAATACGTCTTTGAGGATGGTCTCGATCGGTTTTCGCCTAGGTTGCCCCGGACTCCCGCCGGGGCGCTTCCTTGGCCCTGATGATTTTCCACACTCCCAGGGTCAGCACCGGCACCACATAAACCAGCAGGACACCCCACGTGGCGGTTCCATAGCCCTGTGCAATGAGGTTTTTCAGGCCGAATCGGGCAACCCCCGAGGCAATCGCCAACAGCAGCACGGCGATCAAGGGACGTAAGTATACGGGCATCTGAAACTTTCTCTCGACGTACGCCCCCGCGATCCTTTCATTGAACGCATGGATCACCCCGCTTCCCGACTCGATGAGCGTGCCCAGCAGGACAATCTGGAAAATGAACTGGAAAATTTTCGATCCCAGGACTTCCAGCACGTGGTTGACCGGGACCGTATGCTCCAATATCTCCGGATGCCGGCTCACCATGGCCAGGTAAAAGAAGAAGCCGGGGATGATTCCGATCGGGCCGGCCAGCAACCCCGCGCTGATGGCTTCCTTGCGAGTCTGCACGTGGCGAACGCAAAACAGAAGGGCGGGAATCAGCACCAAGTTATAGGCGGCGTATTTGATTCCCGACAAGAACCACCCTGGCTTGATTTCCTCCGTGACGAGGCCGGAGACACCCCCGGCGCCCAACTGGAACAAACTCCAAACGAAGAAAACAAAGTAGACCGCGTAGAGGACAAGAGACCACATCGAGAAGAACTTCTCGATGACCCGGGTGCCCTGGAAGACGAGAAAGCCGACACAAGCCATCATGCCGACGACACCGCCATAGTAGGGAAGCGAAAGGGATTCCTCGACGATGCTTCCCGCCGCCGCGGCGATCACCGCCAGCCCGAGAAGCATCATGACCAGATAGCAGACTTCGTAAAGAACCCAGCCCCGACCCAGCAACTGCCGAGTGAAGGTGCGGTAGTCGTAAGAACGGGTGATGCGCGCCAATTCGAATGTCACCGCGCATACCGCGCACCAGATCACCGTGGAGACGAACAGCATCCCCAGCAGCCCGCCCAGCGGGCCGTATTGCAAGAAGAACTCGACCAGCTCGCGTCCCGTCCCATACCCCCCGCCAATGACCATCGACTGGAAGACGAAACCCGGAAGAAAGTACTTCTTGAAACGTGGGGACTCGAACATAGGACTTCCTGAAAGATTGACGCCGGTCTTAGCCCACTTTTCTCACCAGCCGACGAGGCAAAGTACGCGCTAGGCTGAAGCTTGCCTCAACTTGAACTAGGACAAACAGGAGTGTTTGTCGCCACCGGCAGCGGCACTCCGGCCGGGTCTCTAGGACTATCCTGATTTTCGCACGCACTTCGCCTCGCCGCGTGGCGAGAAAGCGGGTTACTACTCAGACGCCCGCTCAGCGCCTAGCCCGGACATGCTCTGTCACCGTGCTCGACAAGCTACGTAGGCTTCCGTTCTCCATCTGAAGGCGCGTATCACAGTTTTCCAACGCGGAAAAGGCGATGGGCGATTACGAACGTCGCCCGGCTGCGCATCAGGCGCTCCAGCGCCTCCAGGATGGCGGCTTCCGTCTTCAGGTCAACCGAGCTTGTGGGCTCGTCGAGAATCAAAATGGGGGCGTTACTGAGAAAGGCCCGAGCTAGCGCGATCCTCTGGCGCTCGCCGCCGGAAAGCTGCATCCCTTGAGGCTGACGGAGTTGCGCACTGTGCGCCGTTGTGCTCAGCGTGTTTGATTGAGGAGGACTTGCGAAAGGAAGTCCAGACTCCGCTAGATTCTGGGCCCGTTTTGGGACCGGGAGAAAGCGGCCAGACGGCGTAAGTGATGGAAAACAATGGTGGACCTGGAGGGATTCGAACCCTCGACCTCTTCCATGCCATGGAAGCGCGCTCCCAACTGCGCCACAGGCCCGTCCGGGAGGGTTGCTTTTCCTAGAATACCACGGCCTTGTTGTGCCAACGTTGCGCCAACTCGTCGCGTCCGCCGCGTATGCGCGTCGGAGGGAGACCGATTGTTCCATCCCCTGCTACCGGAAGGAAAAGCTCAAGCTCGCGGCAGGCCGATGAGGGTGTGATCAAGCGGACGATCACCCTATGGAGAGATAGACGTCTGGGCGAGGCTCCTTGCCCGGGTGCGCGTCAGCCAGAGGCCACAACTTCTTTGCGGGTAGGGTGGTCTCCAATGTCGAAAAACTGCCGACTTGACTTCTGCGTGACGAGTTGGTGTTTGCCTGGAGCTTGTATCATTGGTTGCTCGCCGCTCTGGTCGGTTTCCCCCCGAATCCGCAAGGACTGCCTTCGCTCCAGGAGCTGCGTGAACTTCCGAGGGACTAGGGGAGGGCTAAAGAAGAATCCCTGCCCCTGATAGCATTGCAAAGCCCGCAAAAATGTCAGCTCATCTTGGGATTCCACGCCTTCGGCCGTCACATTCAATTTCAAGGTCCTCGCCAGCATAATCAGAGCTGTAATGGTTTCGACGCTACGGACGTCACCCTTGCCGGCCGCGTTCACAAAGGACCGGTCGATTTTCAAAGTATGGAACGGGAAGCGGCACAGAGAACTCAAGGAAGAATAACCGGTCCCAAAATCATCGATGGCAATGCCTACCCCCAAGACAGCCAACTCATCGATGGTTCTGGAAACTGCCTCGGGGTTCTCTATAAGAGCGTTTTCCGTCAGCTCCAATTCGAGAAAATGGGGGTTCAAGCCTGTGTCGCCCAAAGCCTTCGAGACAGTCTCTGCGAATCCTCTTTGACGCAACTGGTGGGGAGCAACGTTAACGGAGACAATGATGGGAGGGAGCCCTGCAAGCTGCCAACGTCTGTTCTGCGCACATGCGGCTCGTAAGATCCATTCACCGATGGGCAGGATCAGTCCTGTTCCTGCCACTGCCGGGATAAACTCTGCTGGGGAGAGCAGACCGCGGTCGGGATGATTCCAGCGCAGCAGAGCCTCGCAACCAGTAATCTTGCCGCTATCTAGCGCCACAACCGGTTGGTAGCGGACCCGAAATTGCTGATCCTCCACAGCCCGCTCAAGGCTGGCTTCTAATTGCAGGTGCGACATCGCGCGGATGTGCCGATTGATGTTAAAGATTTCGTAGTACCCCTTCTGAGTTGCCTTGGCTCGGTACATCGCCGTGTCGGCGTCGCTCAGCAGATCCTCCGCCCGTTGATATCCGGTTGCGCTGAAGGCGATGCCGATGCTAGTGCTGGTGAACACCACCTGTCCGTTTAGTGTGCAAGGCTCTTCGAGTTCCTGCTTCAGCCGTCGGGCGAGGCGCTCGGCTTCAGCACGGTCTGCAAGATTGTCCACGAGTACTGCAAACTCATCTCCCCCTAAACGGGCAACGGTATCTTCTGGACGCAGAGTGGCCCTCAGCCTTCTAGCTGTTTCGGTTAGGAATCGATCCCCAACGGCGTGTCCGAGCCTGTCGTTGAGATGCTTGAATCGATCCAGGTCCAAAAAAAGCACGGCAAACAGATAATCCCCTCTCCGATTTGTCCGAGCATGGGCGCGTCGCAGCTTCTCCATGAACAGAATCCGATTCGGCAGCCCGGTGAGTGGATCTTGAAGAGCGGACTCCTCGGCCAGCTTACGCTCGACCAACATGTGCCCGAATATGACAATGCTCAGGAAGATGACGAGACTCAACAACAACTCAGAGTGCAAAAGCACCGCTACCGAAAAGGCGGAGCCAGCCAGGAGATTGATCCCTCCGTAGAAGATGATTACTCCTAGCATGAGTCTGAGCGACGCGCCGCCCAAACGCTGCACATCCCGCCGCACAAAGAAGGACAGAAACATAGCGACAACAACAGTCAGAATGGAAACCTGCCGCATCAGGGGTTGTATTTCCGCGGAGGGGGGCAGGATGGACTGTAGCGCCATGAGCGCCATCATCAGCGGGAGAAATACCAGCCGCCAATCCCGCGCACGCCGAACCAGCACAATACTCCACAGAGCCGCCAGGAGCAATATCAGAGTCGAGATGGAAAGAATAAAATTCACCAGACTTTCACCTCAGGCTGACTCCGAGTCGCTGGCCAACCTAAGCTCACGAAATGCGGAGTCTCCTTTTGGGTATGGCTTGTTGATGAGGGGTATTCCCACCAGATAGCTTTCCCCCATGCGGCGACAGCTGTGCGTAAAGTCCGTACTCTGTATGTTCCGAACGGATATGAACACTCAATCCCGCACCCCATGCCGCAGCCTACCTAAGGCATCAGGATCTTGAGCAGAGAGGCCAACCGAAGCTGGTGGAGTCTGCGCTCTTCTTTGGGATATGGAGGAAATTCGAGGGTTATCCCTACGTGGTACTTCTCTCCGACCGTTCGACAGTAGCGGGTAGTCCCGATACACTCCAAAGTCCGACCCGACAAGCGGACGATGCTCCCCACGGGAACTCGGAGTGGAGTCTCTAGCTGCAAGCCTGTCTCCGTTACATCACGAGCCACCGCCGGACAAGCGCCGCGCCCTGTACGCGGATCCCTCCAGTGCAGTGTGCCGCCCCCCTCGCAAGATTTCCGCTTCTGTCGGCGACGCTCCCCCCTTGCGATGCCCGGTGCACGACGCCCGTCGGGGCCAGGGACCGGCTCTATGAAAGTCGTGCTTGGTCTTAATTCGTTGAACAGTTCGGGAAGAATGTTAGTCGTAGCCATGGAATACCTTCTTTCGTACTAGGAGTCGTCCGATAAGGGCCTAGATGTGACTACTAAGAGTGCCTCAGGTTTTTTACCGGGTCAATAGGCCGCTAGTTTCAATTTACAGATAGCGTTTTACATTAGGAGTCTTAAGTTCTTTACCCTACAACTGCTCTGTGCTGGCTGCTACAGCCTGTCGGATCGCTATGGTTGCGAGGGGCGCAGTATGCCTTTCATGTGGGTTCATCGCCAGCGCCTCACGGTGCTGGCGTCCATGCCCCAGTGAGTTCATTGGCGGAGCCTTGCCAAGAGGTGGCCGAGAACTACGGGGGGTGCGACACGGCGGGACGCCGAGTGCGTTGAAACAGCTCGAAGTAACGTTCGTTCAACGCCGGCTAGCCAAAGATTCGTGGAAAACGGAGGGCAGAGCGGGCTAGAGACCTAAGGGGCCGTTCGTCCCTACGTTGCTGAGACGCGCAGGGTGCCTGCTGTTATAATTCGGGTGCGGTCGACGACTGGGGGCGGGGAGTTTACGGTTAGAAAGGCCTCGTCGCCGATGCTGCCGTTGGAGGAGTCCAAGAGGCCATTCCCCATCTGGCCGAATACCAAGACATGCCGCTCGCCGAATGGCGGGCCATGGGGTTCGACACGCATTCCGTCATTGCGACCCGATGTTCGTCGGTCCCGCGAACGACGACTACTGGCTGCGGGCCAACTCCCCGGCTCTCAAACTAAGTTTTCAGCCCATTGATCTACGCAAGATCGGACCACGGTGGTGGCTGGGTACAGTCAGCCAATTTCGCGTCCGAATACGCCTGTAAGTTGTTGATTCTTTGAAGACGCGAAATTGGTGACAGTCCCCGCCCCGAGCGCTACGCGTATTTTGCGCCGGAAAGTAGCTAGATGGTCGAGCGAATCCGCAAAGCAGCCGTTCTCGGCGCCGGGACGATGGGTTCCCGGATCGCCGCGCATCTGGCGAACGCCGGGGTTCCCTGCCTGCTGCTTGATGTGCCGTCGGAAGCGGACAGCCACGCCGGCCGAAACTCGATCGCCGCGAAGGCCCTGAAGGGCCTCCACAAGTCGCGTCCCCCGGCCTTCTTTACAACCGAAACCGCTGACCTGATCGAAATTGGGAATTTCGATGACGACCTGGAGCGCGTCCACGAAGCTGACTGGGTCATCGAAGCGGTGGTGGAGAATTTCGAGGTGAAGCGAACGCTGCTCGCGAAGGTCGACCAACACCGCAAGAAGGGATCCCTCGTCAGCTCAAACACGTCCGGACTGCCGATCGGCGCACTAGCGGAAGGCTACTCCGAGGATTTCCGCAAGCACTGGCTGGGAACCCACTTCTTTAACCCGCCGCGGCACATGCGGCTCGTCGAGCTGATCCAGGGTCCGGAAACGAAACCGGAGGTTGTGAATTTTGTCTCCGACTTCTGCGACCGCCGCCTCGGAAAAGTTCTGGTCTACTCCCACGACCGTCCGAATTTTATTGCTAACCGCATCTTTCTATTCACGGTCATGCATACGGTCAGGACGATGCTCGAGCAAGGCCTGTCCGTCGAGGAAGTCGACGCTCTTACCGGGCCGCTCATCGGGCGTCCGCGCATGGCCACGTTCCGACTGGCTGATTTCACCGGTATCGACGTGTGCCTGTTCATCGCCGAAACGCTTCATCGGCTCGTGCCGGAGGACGAGAAACGAGACGTCTACGATCCTCCCGATTTCCTTCGCCAAATGGTTGCCGAGGGCATGGCTGGCGACAAAGCCGGTCGAGGATTCTACACCAGGGCGAAAGGCGGATCCCGCAGAAACCGGCTCGTGCTGGATCTCCAATCGATGGATTATCGAGAACCCCGGCAACCCAAATGGCCCGTGCTGGAACTCGCACAAAACATCGACGACGCAGGCGACCGGATCCGATTTCTTGTTCGCTCCGACGATCCGGCGGGACGGTTCTTGTGGGCCACGATCAGCGAACTACTGCTCTACACGGCCGCTCGGATTCCGGAAATCACCGACGACATCGTCAGCGTCGACACGACCATGAAGGCGGGCTTCAACTGGCGGCTGGGGATCTTCGAGACCTGGGACTTGATCGGTGTCGAAGACTCGGTTGCCCGCATGAAGAAGGAGAAGAAGAGCATCCCGCCACTTGTCCAGAAGGTTCTAGGCTCACGCGAAAAGTCTTTCTACACCAAGCGAAAGGGCAAACCTTATTTCTTCGATCTGGGTTCGGGTCGTTTCAAATCTATCGAGGAGCGGTCCGGCAAGCTTTCCCTGTTGTCGATACGACGCTCAAAAGGCGTTGTCGAATCGAACGAAAGCGCCAGTCTCCTCGACCTGGCCGACGGTGTGGCTTGCGTCGAGTTTCATTCCAAAGCCAACTCGCTGGACGCGGAAGTTTCGTCGATGCTCGAAAAGGCGATGGCCAAGGTCGAGTCGCGCTACGACGGGTTGGTCATCGGCAACGAGGGCGGGAACTTCTGTGTCGGCGCCAACTTGATGATGCTGCTCGATCTTAGCCGGAGGGGGAATTGGGAGCAGATCGACCGAGCGGTTAGGCAGATCCAGGGACTCTTTCGATCCCTCGGTAGCTCCAAGAAGCCCACTGTCGCCGCCGTCTTCCATCGGACCCTGGCAGGCGGTTGCGAGCTGGCCATGCACTGCAATCGCGTGCAGGCCGCTGCCGAGTCGTATATGGGTTTGGTGGAAGTGGGGGCGGGGCTGATCCCGGCAGCCGGCGGGTGCACACAGCTTCTTCGGAGATACACCGAAGGGCTCGGCACGAACGACAACTTGATCCCGCCAACGCGAGCCGTCTTTGAAAAGATAGGGCTGGCCAAAGTCTCTTCGAGCGCCGCCGAAGCGCAACAGTGGCGATTCTTGCGTCCCGTGGACGCCGTCACGATGAACCGGGACCGCCTGATTGCCGACGCCAAACAAGTGGTGCTAAACCTGGCCGCCGCCGGCTACGAACCCTCCCTGCAGGGTGAAGTCCTTGTAGGGGGAAGCCCGGTTTTTGCTGCGTTGCAGCTCGATCTTTATCTGGCAAACGAGGCCGGCTACATCAGCGACTACGATCGGCACGTCGGCCGGAAGCTGGCTCACGTCCTGAGCGGCGGCCCGCTCTCCCAGGCGAGTCTGGTCTCGGAAGACTACTTACTGGGCCTCGAGCGGGAAGCCTTCTTGAGCCTCTGCGGCGAGAAGAGAACCCAACAGCGGATGGAGCACATCCTCAAAACGGGCAAGCCACTGAGAAACTAGCCTGATCAAAACAGTAGGGGCGGGCCGCCCCTACAAACTAAAGTCCGTTCAACGCCGGTCGTCTGAACGCTCGTGAGAAATGCGGGCTAGGCCTTTCGACCTTGGGCGATTCACTCGCTTCCATAATGACATCATGAAATCACCCCGTAGCAAGAAGGTCATCACGACACTACGGCTCACCCCGGCGAAGCACCGGGAACTGCGCATGGCCGCCGCCAGCCGCGGTACCGTAGCACCGATGGGGGAGTGAGGCAACGCAGTCTGACTATTCCAACCTCGTCTCATGGCTCGCCCGGCGGGGTCCTCGGTGACCTGCCCTGACTGGCGGCTATAATTGCGACAGGGAATCACTGAACAGGCTCTTTCGAAAACCCAAGCCTGAAGCTGCACATATCTTCCCGGCACATCGCCAACCAGGACTCTACCATGCGCCAAGCCGCTCTTCGTGTGACGACCGTGATCTCGACCGCGTTTTTAGTGCTCGGCCTAACCGCCGCACCGCCCGCGGCGAAAGAAAAGGTTCGCCAGCCTTACGGCATCGAGAAGCGCGAGCTGTGGACGACTTCCCGCGTTCACGGCACGCCCGATCCGCCCAACCCCTATCGCACGGCCGTCGCGTTTCCGAATCTGCAGTTCGACGAGCCACTGACCATGACCGTCGTGCCGGGCGCGAATCGCCTGGCAATCGCCGAACGGGGAGGCAAGATCTACACATTCGAAAACGACTTGGCCACCGGCCAGAAGGACCTGCTGCTCGACACCGGACGAACCACTTACGGACTAGTGTTCCATCCGCGGTTTGCCGAGAACGGATACCTCTACGTATTCATGAGCCTTCTCGACGACCCTGGCGATTTCGTTCCTGATGGCAGCCGAGTGTCGCGCTATCAGGTAGAGACTGGTCGCCCCCTCCAGGCCGATCGAAGTTCGGAGAAGGTCCTCTTCACATGGCGCGCGGGCGGGCACAATGGCGGCTGTCTCCAATTCGGTCCCGACGGCTACCTATACGCCGCCCTTGGTGACGCCAGTGGCATCGCCGACGAGCTGAACACCGGTCAAGATATCAGCGACCTCCCGGCATCGATCTTGCGAATCGACGTCGATCACCCCGGCGAGAACTTGCCGTATGGCATTCCCGAGGACAACCCGTTTGTGGACGTACCCGGCGCGCGGGGTGAGATTTGGGCCTACGGACTCCGACAGGTCTGGAAGTTCAGCTTCGACCCGGCCACCGGCATTCTCTGGGCGGGGGAAGTCGGTCAAGACCTCTGGGAGGAGGTCATCCCCATCCAAAAGGGTGGCAACTACGGCTGGAGTGTCAAGGAAGGCAATCACCCCTTCCGCCCGGACCGCGAGGAGGGACCGACGCCAATCCTCCCCCCGCTTGTTGAACACTCTCACACCGAAGCCCGCTCAGTCACCGGTGGGTACGTATATCACGGCAATCGCCTCGAAGAGCTCGAAGGTGCCTATATCTACGGCGACTACGACACCGGCAAGATCTGGAGCCTGCGCTACGACGGAGAAAAGGTGACCGAACACCGAGCACTCGCCGATGCCCTGCTGCGTCCGGTTGCGTTCGGACAGGACCCGGCTGGAGAAGTCTACATCGTCGATCACATTGGCGGCCGGATTCACCACCTCGTCCCTGCCCCGCCGCCTTCCGCTGACGCGCCGATATTCCCGCTCAAGCTGAGCGAAACGGGGCTTTTCAGTTCCACGAAGGACCTCACGCCTGCGCCCGGTTTGATTCCTTACTCGGTCAACTCGCCCCTGTGGTCGGACGGCGCGGTCAAGCAACGCTATCTCGCCCTGCCGGGCGATTCGAAGATCGAATACAACCGGGTGATCTACCCGCAGCCCTCGCCCGGAGCTCCTCGCGGTTGGAGGTTCCCCGATGGCACGGTAGTCGTCAAGACTTTCCTGATGGAAATGGAAGCCGGTAATCCGCAAAGTCTGCGCCGTTTGGAAACGCGGCTGCTGCACCACAGGCGTACGCCGGGAACCGACGAAACAGGGGCGCAGGTCTGGCGGGGCTACGTTTATGTTTGGAATGACGAACAAACCGACGCCCACCTGTTGGAGGCCGGTGGCGCCGATCTCGAGTTGACCATCAAGGACCCGAGCGCGCCCGGCGGAAGCCGCGACCAGACGTGGCGCTTCCCCAGCCGTTCCGAGTGCATCGGCTGCCATACGACGCCGGCGAAGTACGTCCTCGGTCTGAACACGCTGCAAATGAACAAAGATCACGACTATGGCGGCGTCATCGCCAACCAACTCAGCACCCTCGAGCATTTGGGCGTTTTCACCGAGCCGCTCCCTTGGCCGCCGGAGCACCTACCTCGGCTCTATGACCATCGAGACGACAGTGTGCCCTTGGATCTCCGGGCACGCTCCTATCTGCAGTCCAACTGCGCCCACTGCCACATGAAATGGGGTGGCGGCAACGCTGACTTTCAGGTGCTGTTTACCTTGCCGCCCGAGGAGTTCGGACTAATTGACGTCCCGCCCGCCCATGGGAAGTTCGACATTCCCGACGCGCGGCTGCTGGTGCCGGGGGATCCCGAGCGCTCGCTGATCCACTTTCGGATGGGCAAGCTCGGCCTCGGCCGCATGCCGCATATCGCCTCCAATGTCGTGGATCAACAGGCAGTGAAACTCATCCACGATTGGATCAGGCAGTTGCCGGGTCCGGGGGGACGCGCCGCGTCGTCTTCCAATAAACTTGACTAGGTTGGAACGCGCCGCACGATCCAAACTTGGCTGGACGCAGACGCGTATGGTTCTCCCCGCAGGGCTCAAGCGTGGCCCTGAGCCTGAATTCTCCAGACCTCCTCCACGTTTTCACCACGCGTGCAATAGAAACGGTCATAGAGGTTGACGTTGGGGTCGCAGTGCGGCACGAGGAGTTCGATTTTGTCACCCAAACGGATCTCCCGGCCGGCGTTTCGCAGCTCCAGGATGCCGTGTTCGTCGCCGCCGAATCGGTACCTGACGCCTGTAACGCCGATGACCTCGGGACCAAATTCTCGGTCTGTGGCAAAAGCCTTCAGCCCGGCGTCGAGCGTCGCGAGGTCTTTGTGATTTTTGCTGATCACCGTAGCGAGCACAGTCAGCGAGGGTTCGAAGTCGTCGTAGACCGGGCCGCCCCGGCCGCCGATTCGGCGATAGTCAAGGTCCATGAAAACGTAGGATCCGACTTGTAACTCCGTTATTCCCTGAAGCTCCGGGTCGATGTTGTAGGTGCCCGTACTGGCGCCCGACATGATTTCGACCGGCAAGCCCTCTCGTTTCATTTGAGCGAAGGTCTCGAGCACCGGCGTCATGTATGTTGTGGAGTGGTCCCGCCGGGCATCGAATCCCTCGACATGGGAAGACGCCCCCGAATAGCCATGAACACCCCGCAAGTTAAGGTTCGCCAAGCTATCGACTTTCTTTGCCAGCGACAGAGCCGGCTCGCCGGAGCCAATGCCGGTGCGTCGGCCAATCGGATCAATGTCGACTAGGATGTTGAGCTCGACGTTGGCCGCCGCGGCTGCTTCGCTGAGCTGCCGGGCATGGCCGGGATGGTCAACCACCGACATCGTCTCCGGCAGGCTCTTCGTCAACCGAACCAGGCGCTGAATCTTATTGGGGCCGACTAGTTCGGAGGTGATGAGCAGCCCCCCTATGTTGGCGGCAGCCATTTGCTCGGCCTCGTGAATCGTTGCCGTACAGACGCCCAGGGCGCCGGCCTCGAGCTGGCGGCGAGCGACCTCGGGACATTTGTGAGTTTTGGCGTGTGGACGAAGTTCGACGGATGCCTGCTCCGCGTAGCGCGCCATCTTTGAAATGTTCGCCGCAAGACGGTCGAGGTCAAGCAGTAAGGAAGGCGTTGGCAAGTCAAGTTTTGTCACACCGCGGATTTTCTTGCCCGACCCGAGTCGCTTTTCAATTTCATCCACCTTGTAGCTGCGAGCTTCCTGCGCGGAAAGCAAAGTGGGTGTGAGCGCCGCCACGGCAAGATTTTTCCGCATCCATTCTCTTCTTGAGGTTTTCATCTCCGACCTCCTAAGCCGCTATCGTAGCGGCTCCTCGACCGTCTTCACAAATGGCAGCTCCCCTTCGCTACCGCGGGGTGACACAGCCTGGGCGGCCCAACGCTAGCCGGCCTTTCTCGCCAGGTGGCGAGGTGAAGTGCGTGAGAGGCCCGTCAGTACAAGGCGCCGCGCCGCTCAGCGACCCGTTTCTTGAACAATGGGGGCGTACTTGAACCCTACGTTGAGCACGGTGAGCAAGCGCAACGACGTAATGGCGGGCCTATCGCGTGCTTCGACCGTCAGCTGGTGAGAAATGCGGGCTAAGACTACCCTGCCCGGTCGGAACTACTCCGCGGACCGTGTCGCCTCCAAGATCAGTAAGTATGGTCCGCATTGCCGCGCCACGTGGTCTTCGACACACTTCCCCCCCTTCAGGATCATCTTGCATTGGACAACTCTACCGCCATCGACAACGGGAGCGATACTGAATGCTGAGCCAACTGAGCCGGTGTCCCAGCAACAGGCTTTGCTACCATGGCGATAAGGCGTCCTGCTCAGCCGGTTCGTACCCGAAAAACGCCCCTCCTCCATCGGCCAGGCACATAACAGCGCTGTCCAAAGGCGGACGGCTGACTACGTTTGAAGCGGCCTGCTCCGGTGTCTTTGATGCCTGAAAAGGATCACCGAAGTCCGGGGTACGGAGACCGGGCGGCTCCGGTGCCCGGTTGTAGAAACGTTGACTCGCGGGTCGCTAAGGGGTTTAATTGGGGTGTTCTGCCGGTTGCGGCCGGATCCTGTCTATCGCGGTTTCATCTTATGCAGACCGAGGCGGGGTTTAGACTGGCTCGCCGAAAAGAGGCAACGTGATTCGAAGCGCAAGGCCGAAGTCCTGGGGCGGTTAACCAGCTCTTCGATCGCCTGACGTCCATCGCCTCATGGGAGACAATCAATGACCGAACGAGAAACGCTGGAAGCGCTGAAGACATTTGACACGCCGTCGATCACCAACGTCGTCGCCACCTATCCGACGAACCCGCTCTGCCTGGGGCTCTACAATCCCTGGACCGAGAACTGGTATACCGACCAAAGTGTGCGCTGCATGTTCCCCGAACTGGGTCGGACGGTAGGGTATGCGGTGACCTGCGTCTATGGCCTTCCCGATCCGAATTATTCCCGCCTCACCTTCATGGACGTCATCGACGCGCTCGACGCGTCGAAGAAGCCGACGATCTTCGTGTTCCAGCAAAAGTTTCCGCCCGAGCTCGCCGGCAAGGTCGGACTCGCCGGCGGGATCATGACCACGGCGCTCAAGGCGGTCGGCTGCGTCGGTGCGATTTCAAACGGCCCGTCCCGCGATCTCGACGAGATTCGCCCCATGAAGTTTCAATACGTCTTGAGTGGCGCCACGGCCGGGCACGGCGATCTTGCGGTTCAGGCGATCAACGTCCCGGTGGCGATCGCCGGCATGGACGTGAGTCCCGGCGAGATCATCCACATGGATGAGACCGGCGCCTGCAAGTTTCCCGCGGACAAACTCGACGCCGTGCTGGAGAACGTCGCTGCGCTGCAGAAGCAGGAAGAACAGACGATCAGCGCCCTAGAGAAGGCAAGCTCGGCGGCGGAGGTCCGCGAGATTCTCGGTGGGCACAGCTACAGCAAAGAGGGCCAGGACCGTTAGTGGACTGTCCTGGAGACGAGTTCACTGTGGATTCTGAAACGTGGGGCTCGAAAGCGAGGTGGCGCACGCTTTCAGCGTGCTGTGCCGGCATTCTTGCCGGCATCCCACCGCCCAGCAGAAGGGCTGGCGCACCAACGAGACATGTCGCCACGAATGGCGACACGGCACGCAAGAATGCGTGCGCCACGTCGACCGGACGATCAGAAAGTCTTGACTGGGACAGCTTACTAGCGCCCCAGGTTGGGGCAGGAGAGTGGAGCACCCGACGGCTTGGGTGTCCTGGTAGAATGCAGGGGCCGTGGTCGCGGCTTTCCAGGATTGAGAGAACCGTTATGAAAAAGATACCGTTTGTTTGTGCCTCGATCGCGCTCTGTGCATTAGCGTTACAACCGGCGCCCGCGCAGGACGCCGCCGAGAAAGGTCTGCGCTTCTTCATCACAAGTGCCGGCCCGGGTGATGGAGCCTCTCTGGGCGGTCTGGCCGGCGCCGACGCGCACTGCCAGGCGCTCGCCGAAGCCGTCGGGGCCGGCAACCGCACCTGGCGCGCCTACCTGAGCGCAAGCGGCGGGGGCGGAACGGCGGCGGTCAACGCCCGTGACCGCATCGGCAGCGGCCCTTGGTACAACGCCAAGGGCGTCCGCGCCGCCCGGAACGTCGACGACCTGCACTCAGACAGCAACAACCTGGGTAAGGAGACGTCGCTCAACGAAAAAGGCGAGGTGGTCAACGGCCGGGGAGACAAACCCAATCAGCACGACATCCTGACGGGATCCCAGGCCGACGGTACGGCCTTCGCGGACGGCGAGGATCATACTTGCCGGAATTGGACGAGCAACGGGGAAGGCAGCGCTCAGGTTGGCCACCACGACCGCCAGGGTGGCGGTAGCGCCCCGACTTCCTGGAACTCCGCGCACGGTTCCCGAGGCTGCAGCCAGGCGAATCTGCAAGGTACGGGAGGCAATGGATACTATTACTGCTTCGCCGCCGAGTGAGGCAGTCGCTCCGTCGAAAAACCCGCCGGTTTTCATCCCTTTGGCCCGGCCGTACGCCCATGGCCGCTCACTGGCGTTCGCGGCTCCGAATCGCTCATCGCGAGGGTGTGCGTGAGCAAGAAACTGAGCCTGGAACGCCAGTGGCAGGCCAAGTGTCTGGGCTACCATTGCGCCATGTCTCTTCCAGCAATAGTGGAAACCCGCGCCTTCAGGTTACAGCTCACCCCAGCCGTTGCAGCACGGAGTAGCCCATCATGACCGCCGTGACGACGGAGGTGACCCAGAGAGCCAGGGTGATCCACCCTTTGGGCGCAACTATCGGCACCGCCGCCGAGCGATGAGACCCGGTCCGATCCTTCTTAGAGTGCCGCTAACTGTATGGGGTGGAACCTTGATGCTTTCAGGACGAAGCGCGTAAGGGTCGACTACAGTAGTTTGATCCGCCATGGTTGAAGTTGAGGCTTTGGGTTAGCGAGTGGACTGTCGTGGAGACCAGTTCACTATGGATTCAGAAACGTCGGTCTCGACAGCGACGTGGCGCACGCTTTCAGCGTGCTGTGCCGGCATTCTTGCCGGCATCCAACCGGCCGGCAGAAGGGCCGGCGCACGAACGACATGTCGCCAGGAATGGCGACACGGCACGCAAGAATGCGTGCGCCACGTCAGTCACCCCAGCCGTTGCAACACCGAGTACCCCATCATGACGGCCGTGATGACGGAGGCAACCCACAGCGCCAGGCTGATCCATCCTTTAGGCGCCAGGCTCTCGGGGAGACGAAAGTAGCGCAGGTAAAGAGTCGAGAACCCCAGAATGGGCAGCATCAGAGCCTGCGCGATGCCGCCGATTGTCACGAGCATAACGGGCTCGGGCAAAAGAAAGTAGTAGATCACGGGCACGAACAGCACAATGCCGATGAACAGTTGTATCGCCCGGCGGCGCGCCCGATAATTGCGCCGATCATAGGCTCCGAGTAGGCCGACAAAGTCGGCGTAGACGCGGGCCGTGGCCGCGGTTCCGGCAAACACCGATGAATACAAGACAGCCACGGCGCCGGCCAGAAAAACGTACAGGGACCAACCGCCGAGCGTCTCGGTGTAAATGCTCGAGAGAATCGAGATCGTCTCGGTGCCTTTGGGGATGACGTCCAGTCCGTGAAGCACTCCTGCTCCGAGCAGGTAAAAGGCGATCGTCGCGAACGTGTAAACGAACATCGAGCAGAGAACGTCCACGCCCATCACCTTGACCCATCCGCGAGATCGGTTCAGCCAGGCCGGCGTGTCGTCGCGGGGGCCCGCGAAGCGGGCATACCCTTTCTCGATGCACCAGTAGGGATACATCACCAAGTCGGACGATCCCACTCCCGTGATGCCGAATACCGCAACGGCAATACCCAGGCCGCCGATCGGCAAATGGAACATCAAGCCGTCAACCATCTGGGACCAGGAAAAGTATTCCGGTTTCATACCCAACACGAACGCGGCGCTGACCGTTAGGGCGGTAAAGATGCTCACCAACGCCACGGAAACCCTTTCCACCAGGCCGTAGCGGCCAATCACCAAGACGACGAACGTTACGATCGTCACCACCCAAACCCAGGCGCCGATCGTCACCGCGGGCACGATTCGATTCAGCACCTCGGCGATGCCGGCAAACATGCCGCTGATGGTCGTCAAAGTCGTCGTTTGCATTAGAAACCATATCCACACGACCCACGAAACCCGGAAACGCGGTCCCGGCACGCGGTCGAGCCCTTCCAGCCCAGTTTTGCCGGTGGCCACCGTGTAGCGGCCCATTTCGTTCTGGACAATGACCTTGATCACACAACTCAGCACAACGAGCCACAGCAACCGGTAGCCGTTCTCGGCCCCCAGGATAGTAGTAGCAATGAGTTCGCCGGTTCCGACGACGGCGCTGGCGATGATCAGTCCCGGTCCGATCCAACGGAGAACGTCTCGAAAGGCAATGGGTGGGGTCTGAGCGCTTTCCGGGCGCAGCTCGTAGGGATTGTCTACGGTTTCGATTGGCATGGATCGGGGGACGCGCCGAGGCAACTCGGCAGAAATGCCGTTCGACGAGCGTAACAGTAGCAGCCGGTTCGCGTTTCGCACAAGCCTTGGCGAGCTGGACCGTCGAAGCCGGGAGACTGCGGGCGTGACACATGGTGCGTCCGGAAACTCCCAACGTTGTTCCCACACAGTGCATGCATATGATGAAAATATACAATGGAAGAGGAGAAGCCTGATGCGATCCGAGAGGAGCTCGCCGGCTGCACGGGTTTCGAGTGGGACAGCGCGAACGCCGGAAAGATTTGGAGGAAACACCGCGTCACACCGAACGAGTGTGAGCAAGTCTTCTTTCACTTGCCCCTCGTGCTGGCCGACGACGCGGGTCGCTCGCAGGCGGACCGCAAGTTTTATGGACTGAGCGTGACAGATGCCGGACGCCTGCTGTTCGTCGTATTCACCCGGCGGCGGGATCGGATCCGTGTGATCTCAGCGAGGGACATGAGTCGAAAGGAAAGGAGGATCTACGAGTCATGGTGAAGAAAAGAGTGCCGAAACCTAAATCGGAGCAGGTGGAACGCGAGTTTTGGGCCGGCAAGGACTCGTCTGAAGACCTTGACTGGCGCAAGGCGGAACGAGTCGTTTTGCCTGAACTCCGTCCCTCGTTAAAGACGATCTCCCTGCGCGTTCCCGAATCTATGCTGGAAGAACTGAAACTGCTCGCCCATCAGAGAGATGTCCCTTACCAGTCGTTGATGAAGGTGTTCTTAGCCGAGCGAATCGAGCAGGAGCTTGACCGCCGGCCGCGCGGTCACAAGGTTGCTGCATTAGGCAAGTCCGCTCGCGGTTAGCGCGGGCCACCCGCGTACAGACTCCCACCTACAATAACGACTGCTCTACGAACGGTTCAATGAAGAGGGAAGATTCGTTGAACGGATCAGTCGCTGCGTAACGATCTTTGTTCACCAACGAAGGCGTCTTGGACCGGCAAGGACAAAACGCGCCGGGTCCGATTAGGGAAAAGGCGGACAAACGAGCGGGTGACGACAAACACCACGCCGGGACGGGCGGCACGATTCGGCTGAGGTGGTCCGGGGCGTGAATCTCAAGATGCCCCTATCTTCGATTAGAATCCAGGAAAGGGTTGGTGACTATGGAAAAATGGGAACCTCGTCCGTACAACAATTACCGCTGGATTGTAGCTGACCCCCGCTTGCTTGGAGGCGGACTTGCGGTCCGCGGCACCCGTCTTTCAGTGGCCCTTATCTTGGAGTGCTTGTCCAACGGCATGACACTGGATGACATCGACGAGAGTTTCGACGGCACGTTCCCTCACGAAGCGCTGCCGGAAGTCCTAAAGGTTGCCGCTGAACTGGCAAGATCCATTCATCTGGGAAGGCCGGCAAGAGTGGTTGTTCCGCTGCCAAGCAGGAGTGATTCGCCGCTCATCCCGCCGCTATGACTAATACCGCACGCACAGCAGCGCCCGCGGCGGCAAAATACCCCACACGGCGCCACCTGCCCTTTAGTTGTGAAAAGTAACCCGCGGTAAGAACAACGGCAGGCAGCAAACTCATGTCAACCCAGAAAAAGCCGACCGGGTCGACGCCCCCTGAAGGGTCCCCGGGGCGGATCAGGACGAAGAACCCCAACACAAACCAAAACAGCACAATCAAGAACCTGGTAACCGACCCCTCGCGTTTGTAATGAGACGTCGTTAAAACCACACTTACCAACAGAATCGCGCCAAACAACGTATTCATCGAGGGATACTCTGGCAAGTATTCTTTAAGCTGCCATCTCAGGAGATGGTACGCCCCGCGGATCGCGTCCCGGCCATAGAAGAGGAAGTAGTGGGGAGTAAATCCTATGCCGCCGATGCGCGAAAGGTGACCCGCGTAGTTGAGTTTCGGGACCGTCGTGTCTGGATTCTTCACATTCCAATAAATATCAGGCGAGATAAGCACTAAGAAGATCAGTAAAGCGATGTAAGGCTCTTTCCGTCGAAGCCAAGAGCCTGAACCGGACACGAGCAGTGTTATAAAGAAAACCGGTATGAGGAGGGTCGCAAGCAGCTTACATAGAAAACCCAAGCCCGTCGCCACAGCAGTGAGGTATAAGAAGTTAGGTTTAGCGGTCTGAAGAAAGCGGCTAAAGCTGTAAACCGCGATCGAAACGAAGCAAAGGTAATAGCTCTTCTCCACCGCAAATGATGAGATGCCGATATGGTACTCATTAAAAGCCAGCAGGCCCCCTGCCCAAAGTCCTGCCCTGGCACCCCTCCATTCCCGCGCGATCAGATAAACGAACAGGATGGTGAGCATTCCCGCAAGCAGACTCGGAAAACGAAACCCGACCGGAGTCTCGCCAAACAAGATCGAGCTCGCTTTTATGAAATAAGCCGGCAAGGAAGGGTCATGGCCGGGGTAGGTGAAGATGGCCTGGTCGAAGGGAAATACTTTGCGCTAAGGGAATCCAGCGCATTTCCTCATCCCAGATATACTTCGCGACATAGGCCTGATACAGCCTCAAAACTGCAGCTGTGCCAATGATCAACAGAAGAGTCATACGATGATCTAGAATTCTTCTCATCTTGGGAGACCCCTTTGTTGAACGCCGCTTTCCTTGGGAAGTTGAACGCGGAGCCGTGAACCAGGATTTCCGATTTGGCTCCTCTGACGGCACGAGTCTACACCCTCACCCGGCGAAGCGGAACCATTTCTCCACCCGAAAGAGGCGGCGGCTGAGGCGGAACCGATCGAGCCCCCTTCTTGCCCCTCATGGGGGCTGATCCGTCGCTGCGAAGTCAATTTCGCAGACACCCCTCCGAGCTTCCGTCCTCAGTACACAGATTTCGCATTCGCCAAGTGCGGTGCTACCCGCCCGGCACAGGCAGCGCCCAGATCTTCCGCAGCATGTCGCCAAACAGCCGCCGGTTCAGATGTCCCTCCGCGAACAAGAGCCAGTCATACCGCGCGTGTTTAATTAGCCGTCCGCCCGTCTTCATCAGCCGGTGCTGCAAGCTCGTCAGCGACCAGTTCTTGATTCGCTGCGGCAGCCCGAGCCGCCGCCAGAGATTGCCCAGGTTGTAGGCCAGCACGCTTCACTGCAAGCGCACCTCGTTCGCCCGGAAGCGATGGCACGACAGCCGCGTCCAGTGCGTCGCTTGCTTACCTTCTTTGATCCACTGCTCCGCCGTGCCGCGCTGGTTGTAGAAACGCACCACCGACCGGCTTGGCAAGCTCATGTTCGTCACGATAAAACCGACGCGCGCGAACAGCTCGCCCTGGTGGTGCTCGACCTTGGCGACAACTCGTCTCGGCTTCTTCCAGCTCTCCGCCTGATAGCGAAAGCTCTTGTAGCGCACTAGCGGCTTGCGGCCGGGCCTCCCCGGCGGACGAAACAGGATGTCTTCGATCTCTAACTCCAAGCTCCTGTTGGCCGGAATGCGGATGGCGTAGTCCGCGCCGCGCTCCTCCAGTGCTTCGTAGATCTCGGGCTTGGCGAAGGCGGCATCGGCGCGAAAGGTGACCTGTTTGCCTTCGGCCAGTTGGCGCTCGATCTCCGGCAACAATAGCTCATCCCAGTCCTCGGCGCTGTGCACGTTGCCGGGACGCAGCTTGGCAGCGAGGCAATCACCATGACCGTTGAACAAAAGCAACGGGTGGTAGCAGACCGACTCGAAGTGTCCGTTGTAGGCGCTGCCTTCCTGTTGGCCATGGACCGGACTCTCGGTGGAGTCCATGTCCAGAACGACCCGCGCGGAGTCGTCGAACGCCTCCGCTTGCCCGACCAGCTCTCGGTTCAGCGCCATCAGCCCCAGCAGGTTCTCTTCGCTCGCCAGCATCTCCGTCTCGAAGCCGTGCAGCGTCGAGGTCAAGGCCGCACCGCGATCCCAGATCTTCTGCGAGCCGATCAAGCGAAACGTCGGGTCAGCCGCCACGCGGACGGCGTCGTTGACGTCCTCGTAGCCTGCCAAGCGGCTGTAGATCGACTGCCGCAACAGATCAGCGAGCGTGAACTGCTTGTTTGTGCCGTGCCGGGAGTCGCTGAGATGCTCGTCAATCAGTTCTCCGAGACCGAGCCGTTCGTCCAGTTCGCGAACCAAAATCAGGCCACCGTCGGAAGTGACGTGCGATCCCTGGAAATCGACTTTGAGAAGTCCATTGAAAGTTAGCTGGAATGGCTTGGTTTGTTTTTCACCCATTGGGTGTTGGCCTCCATGGCGTCCTCATCGGGCTCTAGCCCCTATGAATAAAGACGCTGAAGGCCGCTGGAAGGTCGGGAGGCCTGAATCAAATTGGAAATGCGGGTTCATGTGGCTGCTTGACGCCAACATGGATGTGCCCCTTGTGTCCGTCCTGGCTGATTTTGGGGTGGCGGCGGAAGCGGCGAGTCGGCCGTTCAAACGCTTCGTCGAACGCCCGGTCGAGGCCCACTACGAGAAGACAAAATCGCATCAAGTGCGATTAGGAACTTCAACCGCCCTCGTACCCTCAGGTTGCCAAAGAAACTTCGTCGCCTACTGGAGATCCCTGTCGGTGACTCTCCAAGTAGTTCTCTCGGGCCAGCGCGATGAGAAACACCAGAATCGCCAGTGGAGGTACCGCGCCATACGGTTTGCCGAAGATGGCAATGAAATAGGGTATCGGAACCACCAACGCGAGCGCGGCAAAGCGCGAAAAAGAGCTCTTCGACACGAACATGACTAACCACAGGGGCAAGAGAAGAAACGACGCATCGTACCGGAACACGTGCGGTGCGATCAACAGTGACCCCGCGACCGCCGCTGCCAGCGACCGCCAGTACGGTGCTTTCCACACCGCCATACCGGTCAGCGCGAGCGTCAAAACGGCCAGTGCGCCCGAAAGCAGGGGGGAATCGATGTTCAGGTTCTCTCCGATGGCATAGAGATTGATCATCAGCGCCGGCAGCGGCGAGAGCGCCTCGATGTCCTTGGCGGTCAGGAGTTCAACGTAGAGTTGCATCCCTTGGATACCGCTCAGCAAGGCGCACAGCACGACTTCCACGATCGCGGCGGCGCCAAAGCCGAACAGCATTCTGTTCTGCCTGCGAAGCAGCATGGCCGGCGGCAGCAGAAGCAGCAGATGGAATTTTTGCAGAGCCAGCCCGAGTACAGCACCGCTCCAGAAGGGTCTTCCTCGTTCGGCCAAGACGTAGGCGCCGATCAGGATCAGCAGCATCACCGAAGAATCCTGGCCGCTGGAGATCCCGTGGGCGGTAGGAAGATAAAGGGCCCCGAAGATGAGCGCATCGGAACCAAACTTCCGCGAGGCCCAGAGCCAGCATCCGATCAGCAACAAGGATTGCAACAACACCCAGCACCAAAGGGCGGTCTCGTAGGGGATGAGCGACAGGGGAGCCAATAAAGCCGCGTAAAACGCCGGCCGCACGAAGGGAATCAGCTCCGCCGTCTCGGGGAGCAGTTCTCTCTCTCTGCTGAGCTGAACTTGCTGGTCGTAGAGTGCCGCGAAACGGCCTTCCCGAGCCAGCGACGAACCCGTGTAGATATTCAGAAAGTCGTGTTGGCGCGCCCGATAGACGTCCATCGCTCCCTGGACAGCCCAGAAAACAATAAGCACGCTGACGAAAATCAGCGTCTCAATGGGGATGCGACGAGTCGCCGGCCGAGTAGATGGTTCGTTCGGCACGTATCCCTAGGCTAGCAAGGTCTGAATCCGTATCGGTCCCCGAGTTCGGCGACCCAGATTCAAGTGCAAAGCGCAGTGAAAAATTACTGCCGCGCGTTTCGTCGGGGCCAACAGGCGCACCCGCCCGGTGGGCCGTCTGTTCGGTATCATTGGGAGGATGTTTGCTTCTCCCCTGTGCCGCGCGTGAGACGCATTGATCATGGATCAAGAGACCTGACTCAACGCTCTACGTTTCCTGGGAGGGGTGCTATATACTACGCAGACGCAGATTCACCGGCGGGCCGCATACATTTGTTGGCCACGGAAAACGGTCTTGCCGGCCTTTACTTTGATCGGCAAAGGGAAGAAATGGAGCGCCGCTTTCCGGTGGAAACGAGAAAGCCGGGCCGCGGCAACCTTTGGCTGCTGCGGGCGGAAGGTTTCATGTGTTGCTACTTTGCCGGCGACCTGGATTTCTCCCCCGAGATTCCGTTCGATTGGCAAGCGACGGACTTCCAACGTTCCGTTTGGGAGACGCTCAGGACGATTCCGCCGGCTTCGACGCTGAGCTACGGTGAGGTAGCCGCGCGGATCGGCAACCCACGCGCATCTCGCGCCGTTGGCGCGGCCGTGGGGCAGAACCCGCTGGCTTTGATCATCCCCTGTCATCGAGTCGTCGGATCAGCGGGAGAGCTGACCGGCTACGCCGGCGGCCTTGCGGTGAAGCGATTCCTTCTCGAGCACGAGAGAAAGCACGCCCGCGGGAACTCGGTGAGGACCTTGGCCGCCGCCGAGACTGTGTCGCGCTAACTGTAAGCCCGGCGTGTACACGAACCGTTGCCGCGAGCCATGGGCGCCGGCCCTTTCTCCCGACAGCTGTGACAGTGGTGAGAAATACCGGCTGGACTTTGTCTTCCTCGACGGAGCCGGGAAGACCCCTGTATCAAGGCGCGCAGCCGCCGGCTTACCGCTGCAATCGGGACTTCGCCGCCCTAAGATTGCGTCCCGCTTCGGGATGGCTGGGGTCGATCTCGAGGGCGCGGCGGTAGTGTCGAACGGCGTCCTCCGCCTGCCCCTGGTCTTCAAGCAGGACCCCCCAATTGCCGTGCGCATCGGCGTTCCGCGGATCGAATCGTGTCGCCAGCCGGTAATGCCGGGCAGCCTTACTCAGCTTGCCTTGGCGATGGAGCGCGAGGGCGAAGTTGTAGTGCGCATCAGCGAATTCGGGCAGTACCTCTAAGGCTATTTGATAGTGCTCTTCTGCTTCGGCCTCGCGGTTGCGGCGGACCAGGCAGTTGCCTAGGCCGTTGTGAGCCTCTGCGTATCGGGGCTCCTTCTCGATCGCTCGGCGAAAATGGAATTCGGCTATTTGCAGCTCTCCCTGCTCCATCAGCAATTGCCCGAGGTTGTAGTGGGCATGGGCGTAGTCGGGCCGGATTGCTACTGCCCGGCGCAGGTGTTCCAACGCCTTGGCCGTCTGGCCTTGGTCGGCCCATACCCGTCCGAGGTTGTTGTGGGCCAGGGAGGACAAAGGGCTCACGTTCAGGGTGTGCGTCCAAAGTGTAGCCGAGTTCTCCCAGACTCGGGTTTGGGCCAGAGTTCGCTCGCACAGCACCAGGGTCACCACAGCGGCGCAGGCGGTCGCGAGTGCTGTCCGGCGGCGTTCCAGGAGGATCGAAAATCCACCCGCGGCGAGGACCGCGAACCCCAGCGTAGCTAGGTAACTGTGGTGGTCGGCCACGTATTGTTGGGGGTCGAACCGCAGGATCGAAAGAACCGGCAGCAGCGTGATGACGTAGCAGGCCCACGCGGCAGCCAGGGCCGGCCATCGCCTTCGCAGAAGTAAGGACGCGATAGTCACGGCGACCGCGACGACAGATCCCACGATGAGGGGCGCGTCAAAGGCATGGGGAGAGATGCTGTAGACATATTGGGGAGCCAGCGAAAACGGGAAGACGGTCTTCCCAAGGTAGAAAGCCAGTCCGTAGAGAGACAGGGTCAGGCGTAATAGGGGTTCGACCTCGATGTCCTCGAAAGTTCCCGTCACTCCGGTTCGCTGCTGCGCGAGAGCAAACAATCCGGCGGCCAGGGCCAAGCCAAAGTAGGGGATTTTTGACCACAGCAGGCTGAGATCGAACTTCCGGCGCAGCGGATAGACATCGAGCGCCAGTAGGACGATCGGTAGGCCGGCAACGATCACCTTCGAAAGTAAGGCCGCGGCAAACACGCCCACCGACGTCCACAGCCGGCCACGCAGATAAAGCAGGACCGACCCCGCGTAGAAAAGACCCGAGAGAACGTCCCGCCGCTCGCTGGCCCACGCGACCGACTCCACTCGCAGGGGATGAATGGCGAATAGCAGCGCCCCCAATGCGGCGCTGAACAACAGAGCCGGCGTGGGTTCCTCTTCGCGCCTTGCCGATTGGAGGAGCTCGAGGATCACCAAGTAGACCAGCCATGACGTCGCGGCGTGGAGCAACGCGTTGGTGAAGTGGTAACCGCTTGGGTTCATCCCCCAAAGGACGTAGTCAAGGCCAAGCGTGAGCCAAGTGAGAGGGTGGTAGTGGCCCAGGTGGAAGGTCGTGAACATCCACTTGAGGTTCTCGAACGAGAGACCGCGGTAGCTCGAATTATCGAGGAAGTTACGGTCGTCGTCCCAGTTGACGAAGTCATTTCCAACGGCGGGAAGGAACACGAACAGCGAAATGGCGAAGACCAGCAGGGGAAGCCACCGAGTCTGTCCTTCCAAGGAGCCACCGCTCGCGAGCGGTTGCTTCGACCGCCGTGACCGCTTCGCCCGCCGCCTGGATGCCATGGCCGCATTGTATCCCCTGGGAAAGGCCCGTAGCCCGCTTTTCTCGCCAGGTGGCGAGGCGAAGTGCGTGAGAGGCCCGTCAGTACGAGGCGCGCGTCGCTCAGCGACCCGTTTCTTGAATAATGCGGGCGTGACTTGAACCCTACGTTGAGCACGGTGAGCAAGCGCAACGACGTAATGGCGGGCCTATCGCGTGCTGCGACCGTCAGCTGGTAGGGACAAGCGATCCCGCTTGTCCAGGGCGACATGTCGCGGCGGCACATGACAAACGGCGTCATGCGGGGGAAAGATTCGTTGGTGCCGGAATTTCCAACGGTCGAGACGTAGATCTCCTTCTCAATGAGTGCTAGGGGTATCGGCCGGGATACAAACGGTACACCGGTACTCTTGGCAGTCTGGGCCAAACGTACCATGATGGTTACTACCTCCGTGGTTTCAGGACATGGGCAAGAATACCGACGGGTCGTTTGTCGACTTCTACGAAGTGCTTCAAATCAGCCCCAAGGCCGATATGGAGACGATCCAGCGGGTGTATCGGCTGCTGGCGCTGCGCTACCACCCTGACAACGGGGAAACCGGCCATCAAGCAACATTTGAGACCGTGCTCAAAGCCTATCGCCTGCTGAGCGATCCTAAGGCTCGAGCCGCCTACGACGTGCAGCACTCCAGGCGGGAGAGGCTGCGCTGGAAGATCTTCGATCAATCAACCTCGCTGGACGCACGGGAAATCGAAAAGCGGCAGCGTTCAGGCGTCTTGTCGCTCCTCTACACGAAAAGGATGCGCGAGGTGCACAAACCCGGCATGACCCTAGCGGAGATGGAGGCGCTTCTCGATTGCGCCCGCGAGCACCTTGAGTTCACTGTCTGGTACCTGTTGGAGAAAGGGCTGATCCGTCGCGCTGATGACGCCCGCTTTATGATCACTGCCGAGGGAGTAGATGAGGGTGACGAGCAAGGCGAAACACTTCGGGAAGACAGATTGCTGCCGGCGCCCAGGGAGGCGCCTGCTGAAGTCCGGCAGCAGAGTCCGCGGCGCCCCGCGGCCGCGGCGGGCGCCGAAGTGGCGAACGGGCGCCGGCAGACCGTGAATCAAGCTCGCAACGGCCGAACCAACGGTTCGAACGGCAGGGTGAAAAGCGAGCGGACCTGGACTGGGCCCTCCCCGAACAGATCTTCGGGCCCATAGAATCCGACCCGCCGGTGTCGGACCAGGACCGAGAGTTCTGGGCGCTTCAGCCTCCGAAGCCCGCGACGCACCCTTCCGTCGTCCGTTCCCGCATTTCTCACCAGCTGAGGTCGAAGGACGCGGTCAGTCCGCCAAACTTTCCGTAAGTGTCTGGAACAACAGGTGTTATAAGGAATTGGGTTTGTTTGGTAATTCTGTTGCTCGGTAGCCACCCACGGACGCGGACGCTGGAACAGCGCCAGGTCCGCGCTACAAGCTCTGCCGCCCTGTCGCTCTTCGGGGTCTTCCGCCCCGCGGCAAAGCTACTCTTGTACCCGGCTGGTCCGATCCGTCGGATTTTACGGATCCGCCCGCCCGCCGTACTCGCAACCAACCGTAAACCATTGATTCCTTTTGGGTTCCACGAAATTGGGTTTGTTTGGTAATTTTGTTGCCTCGTTGGTTCGCGACTTCCGACGACCCGTGCTCGAACGGGCCGCGAATGCTTCGCGGGTACTCAATTACATTGTACCTTGCCGCTACCAGCGGAGGCCGTAGTCCTCCCTCTGCCGAGTCAAGTTGGGATTGTAGTAGGGATCGTTCTCGATATAGTTTCGCCAGCGGCGCTGCATGTAGGAGATTTCGGCGTCACTGGGAACGTATTGCTCCGCCGATTTGCTGGAAGCTTCGTGGTGATAGAGCGTTGCGTACGGCGTATAGACGTTTAGATAGCCCCGCTGAAGGAGCTTCAGGCAGAGGTCCACGTCCTGGAAGGCAACGGGCAGGTTTTGCTCATCAAATCCACCCACCTCCCAGAAACGCTCCCGTCGCAGCAGCATACACGCACCGGTTACCGCGGAGCAGTTGCGAACAAGGCCCGGCAGATCGAAGTAGTAGTATTCATCCGACTTGACGCCTTTGAAATGGTGTCCCGCATTCTCGTGTACCCCCATCACGATTCCCGCATGCTGAATTCTTCCGTTGGGGTAGAGGAGGCGGGCGCCGACCGCCCCGACATCGTCGCGTTGCGCATGTTCTACGAGGGCCGTCAACCATTCTGCCGTGACCACGGTAACGTCGTCGTTGAGGAACAGGTAGAAGGGCGCTTCGGAAAGCCGCGCCGCTCGATTGCATAGCTGAGAGAAGTTGAAGGGCTTGCCGCGAAAGTCGGCGTAGCGCACCGGCCGTCGGGAGTAGCGGAGCCTCTCGGCCAAGCCGGCGACTTGGTCCCCCGCGGAGTTGTCGACGACCACGATCTCGAATCTACGGTAGGCCGTCTCGTCGATGACCGACTTGAGCGTTGCTTCGAGGCGCTCCATGTTGCCCGCGGTCGGCATGAGGACGGAAACCTCGGGGTTGCCCCGCACGTGCCGGCGGACTCGGTAGCGGCAAGGGGCTGTTTCACAAGCTTCGCCCTTCTCCTTTGAGCGGGCCAAATGTTCCTCCAGGGCGCGACGGCCGGCCGAGGAGGCGTCGGGCTTTTGTTGCAGGTCAAGGGATGTGGATCCTGGCAGCGCGCGCCAATGATAGAGGATCTTGGGGATCCTTTTGATAGCTTGTGTACGCTCCGCCAGGCGAAGAACGAAATCGAAGTCCTGGCTGCCCTCGAACCCTTCCCGGAGCCCGCCCACCTCCAGCGCCAGCGAGCGCCGGCACACGAGCAGGTGGCACACATAGTTGACCGCGTGGAGGAGATCCGGCGACCAGTCCGGTTTGAAAAACCAGTCGTACCGTTTGCCCTCGCGGTCCATCTTGTCTTCATCGGAGTAGAGCATGTCCGGGCGCGGCCTTTCATGCAGCTTCCGGACGACTTCAAAGAGGGCGAAGTCAGCGAGTTCGTCGTCGTGATCCAAAAAGGCGACATACTCGCCCCCGCACATGGCAAGGGCCGCGTTCGTCGCTCCGGCGATGCCGCCGCTGGAGGCGAGGGCTTTCACCTTAATTCTCGAGTCTCGTTGCGCGAAGTCCTCGAGAAGCGCCGATAATTGGGGGTCTGCCGAGCCGTCGTCCACCAGGCACAGCTCCCAGTGGGGATAAATCTGCGCGATCACGGATTCCACGCAGGCGGACAGGAGCTTGCGGGGAGTTTTGTAGACCGGGGTGAGCACGCTGATCGTCGGCTGATAAGCGAACTTGTCCAGGTCATCGCGCATGACCCTTTTGTCGAGGCTCGAAGGCTCGTTGCGCTCGATCCAAATATGGTAGGGATCCCGCTGATCAACAAGCACGTCGCGCGTCAACTCGCGACGCCGGCCGGCTTGCATTTCGATAGCCGCTCGCAGTCGATGGACGCCGTCGGGTATCTCGGTTGTGTCCCACTGAAATCGAAAGCCTGAACGGCTAGCGTTCGGGAACTCGGAGTGGCGCCGGGCTACGTCCGGCCGAGGATGGCCGTAGTCGGTACTGAGCTCGGGACCGTCGCCGATACGGAGGGTCACACTCGATACCCCCTCAAGAGCAATGGCCCAACCGCGAACCTCGATTGTTCCTCGCACAGGCACGGCGCCGGCAGGTGGGCTCTCCCATGCAAATCGAAAATCGTCTTCGTAAACAAACGACGTGGAGTCGGAAAGCAGCTCGAGGTAGGCCGCCGTTCGTTCACCGGCCATCTCGCCGTCGCCGCTGACAGGATTCTCGGAGCGCCCGGCCTGGCCCGAGCCGGCTCCCGGAAGCAGGCGAGCAGCCAGGGCTTCGTAAGGCCTTCGCAGCCAGGGCCTGGTCCACACCTGGCGGCTGAGCCAATCGCGATAGGAGGAGATGAGCCGCCAGCCGGGGCTTGCCTCCATGGCCCGTATTCGTTCTTCCGCCGCTCGACAGGCATCTTCGAGTTCCGGCACCCGGTCGGCCGTTTCTCCGCAACGGGCCAACTCGTCACGGAGGTGCTTTTCGCGCCGCAACGCCTTCTCGAAATCAGCCCGCAGTCGGTCGCGTTCTTCCTCAACACGGCGAGCCGTGTCGCGCTCAGCGTTCGCCCGACCGAGATCCGCGGAAAGGCGTTGATTCTCATCACTGAGGCGCTTGCGTTGAGCTGAGATCTCGAGCAGCTGTTCGCGAGTGGCTTCATAACGGGCCAGCTCGTCCCGGAGAACCTGGTTCTTCCGGGCCAAATGATCGACCTGAGCCGTCGCCGCGGCCAACTCTGCTCGCACGCTGTCGTGACGCTTCCCTTCCGCCGCGCGTGTTTCTCGGAAAAGAGCGATCTCCTGCTCCATGCCGGCGAGACGCCGCGGCGGGGAACGCAGGTCCGCCAATGCACGGCGCGCGGCGTCGTTTTCCTTCGTCAGCCGGCGCATTTTTTCGCGAAGCCAGTCGAGCGAGAGGTTAGGCAGCGGGTAGGCCAGTGCGATAAAGTGACTCGTCACCGCCTCCGGGTCTTTCGACAAGCTCTCGAGCAGGTCGGGGGCGACCGAAGCGAGATTTTCTGAGGAAAGGGAGGCCTCGATCGGAATGCGATGCCGTTCCAGGCGGCCAAGGGCAAAACCCGCCTCATCCAATAGGCTCTCCAAGCTTTCCCGGTCGTACTTCCCAAACTGCGCGGGACCTCTTGCGCCGCGCTGACGCAATGCGAATCGACCGTGCTCGAGAAACTCGAGCCGTATGCCGCCGTGCGACGTATTGGGCACTGCGGCAACGAGGAATCCCTCGGCTTGAAGACACTCCTTTAGGCGGACAAGCACCGTTTGCGGGTCCTTGACCGATTCCAGTAAGCCGATGGCCGCGATACAGTCGAAGCTGCCCTTGCCGAATTCCCGAGCGGGAGTCAGGTGTTCAACGTCGCCGACAAGGATCTGCCGGCAGAGGCCTGCCGCGCCGATGGCGGTTCGCCGTCTTCGATCGATAACGGAAATCTCGCACTCCTGGGAGTGAAGCTGCCGCAGGAGAACGTCTGTGATCGACCCCACGACCAACACCCGCTTCGCGGAACCGACAAGTTGAGCCACCGTGAGTTGAACGGCGTTCAGGTCCCCCTCGCTCAGAAAGGACTCGGCTTGACCTGCCTTTTGTGACTTAGATGCAGCGCTCATCGTGCTTTTCCCGGCTAGCCCGTAGCAAAAGTCATGCGGAAGAGAAAAATGGGGACTGGCACCAATCGCTTCCCGTCATGACCCTAAAAAAAAAGCACTTAGCTTGAAGCGAATTGGCCGGCTGTACCCGATTTTTCGCGACCTGCACTTTCACCACGGGCTGGCCCGCATTTCTCACCAGCTGACGGTCGAAACACGGATGTCCGGGCCCAAATGCCAACGCTAACGATCATGACATAGCCGCCCAGCGGGTGCACTCGGCGGCGCAAGTTCCCGTTCTGAGACCGATTACTACCTCACGGGGGCGCGCGCTCACGTGCCGGCTGCGTCCGGGCTGCTTAGGAACTGTGCGAGCACGCGCGGCAGCTGCGAGGTCAGCGCGGATGTCGGCACACTGCGGAAATCGTGCTCGCTCCCTGCACTCGCGCCGAAGGTCTCTACGTAGACACCGACGACTGGGATTTTCTTCGTGATCGCCGCCCGTGGAAGCGAGGGTTGGTAATCGATCGACCACGGGAAGACGGCAACTCTTGCACCTGCCAACGAATCCTGTCGGTCGCCCTCGCTATCAACGAGGGTGAAATGCTGTTCCACGGCCTGCGTTCGTATGCCTCTCCGGAAGGCGTCGACGTGGTCATCTTCGACCGTTGCGACGAAGTGAAAATCCTCACCGGCGCGGATCTTCGCCAGCTCCGCGGCGATCGGCGCCGCGCTTTCGGCCATGAACCAAGGGACGTCGAAGAAAATCAGTTTCTTGTGCGGGCTGATCCCCAGCCGAGCGTGCAGATCGCCGTTCGCACTGCTTCGACGCCCCACAGCCGCCGGATTCGCGCTCATTCCCGCGGGGCTGTCGGTCACCAGCACGGAAACTTCCCAGTCGGAATCGCTGCCGGGCCCCACAAGTTGCGCCATGAGCCCAAGGTTGGGGACGCCCGGGTGCGGCGTGTGGACCATCAGCCGCGGTTTGTCCCCGGTGTCGTCATCATCGAAATGCGCGATTTCCAAAACTATGTCCTGGCGAAAGACGCCTCGAGCAGCGAACGGTGCATACACGCTCAGGTCGAACAAAGGTTTCCGCGCCAGCCGGTTGATTCGCTGCTTGACGCGGAGCGGAATCGCCATCAGCGCCGTTTGCAACGGATGTTCGGCCCAGCTTTCGATGGAGCCGACGCCCGAGTTGCGGACGTGCGTCCGGAATCGCCTAGCCCAACGCTGAGCCGTCTGCTCTAGACGGCCCGATTTTCGCATTTTTGGGGCGAGCTTTGTCTCTCCCCCCGCGTGAGCCACCAGCAGGCGGTCTATCTCCGCCCGCTGGCGGGAGCCCGCCCGTCCCTCCTCGCATAGCGAGCGGTCAAGCCTTTTGAAATTTTCGGACACACACCGATTGCGCTCGCACCAAAAATAGTAGGCCCCCAGCGCTTCTCCGATAATTCTTGCCAGCAGCTTCTCCAGCAAGTCTTTCATCTGGCCGGCTTCAATACTTATATGGGAGCGCGAGATCCTGGCTAGCTGGAAGTAAAACGACTGCCGAATTTCGTGTTCGGGGTAGTCGGGTACGCCGTGCCCCAAGGCCGACAGCAGAGATTGGCCGGGCGTACCAGCGGCAATCGAGGGCCTGAGTTCCTCAATCCGCTGAAAACTGGCCGCCTGCTCTCTCAGCAGAAAGGCCACTTCCGCCCGCAGAGAGCGGATCAAATAGGCAAGCTCGAGGTCGTCGCGGATGGCCGGACTGGGCGGGTTCCAGTGAATGACTTGAGGAACAATCCTGTTCGAAATGTAGTGTCTCTGCAGATGATAGCTTGGCGGGCGGTTGTGAGAGTGGACCACTCGGGCGCGCGGGTTGTAAACGATTCGGTGACCCGCGGCGAGGGCTCGCACCGCCCAGTCCATGTCTTCCGCGAAGCTCCCCGGGCGGAAAGGTATCTTTTCCCAAACGTCTCGACGAAGCGCGGAGCAGACGTTGTTGAAGCAAGTCACCCGCAATCGTTCCTCGCGGATGAGAGATGAAAAACAGTCCCCCGATTGAAGGCGATACTTTTGAACGAAGTTGCCCATGAGTTCGCGATGAGACTCGGTCTCCCAGCGGCCCATGGGGTCGGCATCCTCGCGGGGGACCATACAAGCGGAGACTCCCGCTACGTGACTGTCGGAGAAAGGTTCCAGTAGCGTAGACAGCCAGGTCTCGCCCACCGGGACGGCGTCTTGCGAGAGCAGGACGCAGAATTCACCCGAAGCCTGAGACAAGCCAAGGTTGCGCGTCCGGCCGTGGTCGAAAGACTCCGGGGCGACCTCGAATACGTTGGCGCCAAACCGGCGCGCCAGCTCGACCGTCGCGTCTGTCGACCCCGAGTCGACGACGATGATTTCAGACTCAATATCGGCCTGAGAACGAATGACTTCGAGGGTCAACGCAAACTCTTCCCCGGCATGCTTGGCGGGAATCACGATGGAGACAGAGGGATCGGGATGGGAAGTCAAGCGCCTCTTCGTAGGCTCGTATTGAGAGGACATCGATCGCCTGCTCACGGGCGCCTTTGCGACGAGCGAAGCTAAGCCGCAAGCGCGAGCGAGCGGCCATCGGCGTGCGGCAGGGACGAATCCGCGCCCGCCCCAACACCCATTTCCCGGGCCATGTCGGCGCCTGCTCGAACAGGACCGAGTCATCCCTCCTCAACAGAATACACCCGTCACCTCCGGTCCCCTGGGGCCTTTCGACCGAAGTTGGCATGCCGTGCCCCTACGTTGGGCCGGCGACCGGCCTGGGCACGCCCATGGGGACGGCGGGTTTTCGATCGAGCCGTCATGGCGCGATATGTCGTTACGGATAGTTGGCCTGTCACTGGCGTTCCAGGCTCAGTTGCCTGCTCTCGCGGACCCTCGCGACCCGCCAGACAGAGCCGCGAGCGCAAGCGAGTGGCCATGGGCGTACGGCCAGCCCCACCCAAAGGGATGAACGCGAGTGGGTTTTCGACGAAACGGTATTTGGGCTCGCAGCCCGAGGCAGAAAGCTGTGCAGGAGCGAAAAATGGGGACTGCCGCCAATTCGCGCCCCATCACCGCCCTCGAAACAAGGGACTCAGCCTGAAGCGAATTGGCTGGCTGTACCCGATTTTTCGCGACCTGCACTTCTACCACGGGCTGCTAGGGCGTTAACTGCATGTCTTTCTTCAAGCGTCTGCGATCTTTTCTGTGGAGGGAGAAGCTCGACGCCGAGCTTGACGACGAGTTGCAGTTCCACTTGGGCCAGCGGACGCAAGCCTTCATCGACGAAGGCATGACGCCTAGAGAGGCTCGCCACGCCGCGCGGAGGGCGTTTGGGAATGTCGGCTCGTTGAAAGAGGAGACACGGGACTCGTGGGGCTTTCGGCTCTTGGAGACTCTCTGGCAGGACGTGCGCTACGGGGCGCGGATGCTGGTGCGAAATCCAGGGTTCGCAGTGGTGGCCGTGCTGACGCTGGCCCGGACAAGCAGGATTGCTTGTCCCACCGAGGCATCTTTTTCGCAGATTTGCGGCGGAAGTGATGTGCCGGGTTCAGTGCGAAAAAGAGGTGGTATTCGGGACAGTGCGGATGTATACTGCGGCTGTGACAGGGCCAAAATGGTAATCCTGGATGGTTGCCTTGGGCGCAAGAAAACATTGGCCCCTCAGGCGACTGGGCGTTCCACCGTAAAGCCGGAAACCCGAGGACGGAAGTTCCCGTAGAGACCGTGCGAACTTTGCTCAGCGATCTTCGCTTTGGCTTTCGGAGGCTACGGAAGAGCGCTAGTTCTTCCGTCCTCGCGGCGCTCTCGCTGGCCCTCGGCATTGGCGCGGCCACGGCTATTTTCAGCGTGGTCAACGCGGTGTTGTTCGAACCGTTTCCCTACAAAGACTTCGACCGCATCGTGGATCTGCGCATCGAGCCTTTGAAAAAGGGTGAGCCACGCTGGTCGCACTCCATACGCGAGTACCTCGACATTCGGGAGCAGAACCGGGTTTTCGAGGATGTCTTCGCGATGGGCTTTGAGAATTTGCGTCTGACCGGCGGCGCGGAGCCGGAGTTCGTGGGCGGAAAACTTTTCAGTAGCAACGCCTTTACATTTCTGGGCGTGAAACCGCTGCTCGGCCGCACCTTCCTGCCGGGTGATTACGGCTCCGGCGGGGTGCCGGAACCCGTGGTCGTCCTCAGTTATTTGCTCTGGCAGCGCCGATTCGCGGGTGATCCCCAAGTGATCGGCCAGACCGTGCGCCTGGAAGAAAAAAAGCACACGGTCATCGGTGTGATGCCTCCCAGGTTTACCCTTTACACGCCCCCGAATCAAACGTCGATCTGGCTCCCGCTGGCCCTCGACCCCCTCCACGAGCGCCCGGTGGTCATTCACGGACGGCTGAAGCCGGGAATCACAAGAGAGCGGGCTTCCGCCGAGCTGCAAGCTATATACGCGCCTCTGGCGGAGGAGGACCCCAGCCGCTACCCTGCCGAAGGTTTCAGAGTACACCTGCGTCCTTTTACAGACTGGGTGTGGGACTGGATACGGAACACGGTCTACATCTTGATGGCTGCGATCGCCTTGCTTCTGTTGATAGCCTGCGCCAACGTGGCGAATTTGCTGTTGGCCCGAGCCACCGCGCGAACGCAAGAGATGGCCGTCCGCATGTCGGTTGGGGCAAGCCGGGTGGACCTGCTGCGGCAACTACTCACCGAAAGTGTGTTGCTGTCCCTGGTTGGGGGCGTTTTGGGAATCTTGCTGGCCTACTGGGGAACGAACGTCTTGGTGGCGCTGCTGCCGGCGAATTCCCTTCCCAGCGAAACTGCTATCCGCGTCGATGGCCGAGTGTTGCTGTTTTCGTTTGCGCTCTCACTACTTACCGGGATTCTCTTCGGCTTTGCGCCGGCCGTTCATGCCTCAAAACTCACCCTGAGCGAAACTCTGAAGGACGCAGGTAGAGGACCGGTGGGTGGGTCTCACGGAGGACGCACCCGAAACGCTCTCGTCATTTCCGCCATGGTGTTCTCGATGATCTTGTTGATCGGGGCCGGCCTGATGATTCGGACTTCCATCAGCCTGTATCAAGAGAAACTCGGATTTCAACCGGAAAATGTCCTTACGATGGTCATACCCCTCCCTGCCGCCCGGTACTCCCAATTCGAGCAGCGCACTGCTTTTTATCAAAATGTCCTCGAACGTGTGGAAGCCATACCGGGAGTAAGAGCCGCCACCCTAGCCAACAGCTTTCCCCCTCGCGGCGGGGGAGAAACCGCTCTGGAGATCGGCGGCCGGCCACAGACCGAAGAACGCAAGGCCGCGTTCCATCTTGTCAGCTCCGGTTACTTCCGCACGATGGGTATTCCGCTGCTGCGAGGCCGAGGAATCAGTGAGCAGGATACGGTCCACTCCGAACATGTAGCAGTGATCAACGAGGTGCTGGCGGCACGTTTCTTTTCGGATGGTGAAGATCCGGTCGGGAAACGCATCCGGCTGGCCGAACTTGAGCGAGAGTATCTTCCCTGGTCGATGACCCCAGCCGAGAGTGACCCCTGGTGCCGAATCGTCGGGGTAGCCGGCAACGCGAAGAACGACGGCCTGGGCGAGGAGCCGAGACCAGCCGTATTTGTGCCTTTTACGCTGCTGGCAAGGTCCTATCAGGGGCTGGCGGTGCGGACGGTTTCGACCCCCATGCGATTTCTGAAAGCTGTACGCAGCCAGGTCCTGGCCGTAGACAAGGATCAGCCGGTCGCCTGGGTGAGAACCCTCGAGCAGCGGGTCGCTTCCGAAACCGCGGAAGCGCGGTTCACCACCTTCCTCTTCGGCGTCTTCGCCGTGGTGGGTCTCGTACTGGCGGGAACCGGCATCTACGGCGTGATGGCATACGGCGTGTCCCAGCGCACGCACGAAATCGGGATCCGAGTGGCTCTCGGTGCACAAAACGGTGACGTGATGCGGTGGGTACTGCTGAAAGGGCTGAAACTCGTGCTCGTCGGGGTTGCGGTGGGCCTGCTGGGCAGCGTGCTTCTCAGCCGTCTTGTTGCCAGTCAACTTTATGGGGTGACGAGCACGGATCCCTTGACCTTTTTCGGCGTCGCCGCACTGCTGACTGTCGTGGCACTGATGGCGTGCTACATTCCCGCTCGGCGCGCCGCCAAAGTCGATCCGATGGTGGCTTTGCGACATGAGTGACTGGGGGAGCGATGCCGTTCTTCGAACGCCGGCTATGGCTGCTCCAATGCGACCGGAACGATGGGGAACTTGGGGTCTCGAACGGCACATGCCGACACGAATGTCGGCACGGCACGTCTGGAGACGTGCGCCACCTCGGGCCGTGCGCCACGTCGAAAAATGGGGACTGCCACCAATTCGCTCCCCGTCGTGGCCCTTGATCCAAAGCACTCAGCACGAGGCGAATTGGCTGGCTGTACCCGATTTTTCGACACTGGCCGGCGATTCACGGTCAGCAGGCTGCGGCAAAAAGCCCCCGGAGCCTGCTCGGCGGAGAGCAAGGGGCGGGTCAGTCGTTGAAACGATGAGCTGTATCGAGAAACCAAGGAGAAACAGGCGCGGCGAGCGGCAGATTACTAACATTTTCTGCGTCGCTGGGCTTTCTTAATTGCGGAGTGTTGTTACAATTTCTTATACCAAGTAGGGAATCCGATGGACATTCCTCGCAAGGGTGTGGCTCAGAAGCGGCGAATCCGCAGGACGATCTATATATTCGTCGCCGTTCTGTGCCTGGGCGCCATCACCTACGGCCTTTCGAAGTTGGAACCGGCTGCTCCCACAGTCGAACGGGCGACGGTCTTTATCGACACTATCAAACGGGGGCCGATGCTGCGGCAAGTTCGCGGACTGGGAAGGCTGGTTCCGGAAGAGATTCTTTACATCGCGGCGAATGACGAGGGGCGGGTCGATCGCCGGTTGGTGCAGCCGGGCACAAAGGTCGAGCCGAACACGATTATTCTTGAACTCAGCAACAAGCGGCTGGAGCAGGAAGTTTTTGAAGCGAAGTCGCAATTAAAAGCCGCCGAAGCCGAATACGCCAAGCTTGAAGTTCAGTTGGAAACGGAACGGCTGGACCGCGAAGCGGCGGCCGCCCAGGTGGAGGCCGAGTTCCTGCAGGCCAAGGCCCAGCTCGATGCCGACGAACAACAGGCTGAGGCGGGACTGATTTCGCGGCTTACGCTCACTAAATCACAGGTAGAGGCCGAGCAGCTGGCGACCCGTCTGCGCTTGGAACGCGAACGCCTGGGGATAAGGCGGAAGTCCGTCGAAGCGCAACTGGCCGCCCAGCAGGCCGAAATTGAGCGCGTCACAGGCTTGTACGGATTGCGAAGAAATCAGCTCGAGCAACTGCGGGTGCGCGCGGGCATCCATGGCGTGCTTCAGCAATTGGAGGTCGAGGTGGGAGAACTCGTGACCCCCGGCAAGGTGCTGGCGCGGGTCTCGAATCCCGAAAAACTCAAGGCGCGGCTGCGCATTCCCGAGACGCAGGCCAAGGATGTTCAACTCGGTCAGCAGGCGGAAATCGACACGCGCAACGGCGTCGTTCGGGGCACGGTCGCGCGGATCGATCCGGCGGTCGAAGACGGCACGGTCACGGTTGACGTGAAGCTGGCGGGAGCGTTGCCGAAAGGAGCGCGTCCGGACCTGAGCGTCGACGGGACGATCGAGTTGGAAAGACTGGCGGACGTACTCTATGTCGGCCGGCCTGTTTACGGGCAGCCCGACTCGACGATCGGGCTGTTCAGACTCGAAGCGGACTCTAAACACGCACTGAGGGTCCAGGTGACGATCGGAAAGATGTCGGTCAACTGGGTCGAGATCCGCGACGGCGTCGAACTCGGAGACCAGGTCGTTTTGTCGGACATGTCGGCCTGGGACGAGTTCGACCGCGTGCGGCTGAACTGAGGGACCTGAATCGGGGCGGCATGAAACGGGGCTTCGCGACGCTGGGTGGCGAGATAGGCGGGGGGGCCATAATACCGCTCGGTCGAAACCCGCCCGCGTTCATCCCTTTGGGCGGGGCAGCCGTACGCCATGGCCGCTCACTGGCGTTCGCGGCTCCGAATCGGGCACGGGGGAGAGTGTGCGAGAGCAAGGGACTGAGCCTGGAACGCTAGTGACAGGCCGAGTATCCGGCGTGACCGTGGCGCCATGGCCCTTCGGTCGAAAACCCGCCGGTTTTCATCTTCTTGGGCGGGCCGGTGGGATGGGTGGCGCTGGGCTTCCCGAGTAAAGAGCGTTCCGCGGTATTTTTGACGGCAACAACGCGATGACAGAGACGAACTCCGACTCCGATCCCCTGATTCGGCTCGCGGGCGTCAAGAAAGTCTTCTTGACGGACGAAGTGGAGACCCACGCGTTGGCGGATATTGACTTAGAGATCGGCAAGGGCGACTACGTCTCGATCGCCGGGCCGTCGGGCTGCGGCAAATCTACGCTGATGTCGATTCTGGGACTGCTCGATACGCCGACCCAGGGGACGTATACGCTGAAGGGCCGGCCGGTCGACAGCCTTTCACTGACCGAGAGAGCACGGATTCGGAACCGAGAAATCGGTTTCGTTTTTCAAGCCTTCAATCTAATCGGCGACCTCAGCGTGTACGAGAACGTCGAGCTGCCCCTCACCTATCGCGGCACGGGCGCCGGTCAGCGCCGAGAGCGCGTGCTGAGGGCGCTGGAGAGGGTCTCGATGGCGCATCGAGCGAAGCACTATCCCGCGCAACTTTCCGGGGGTCAGCAGCAGCGGGTAGCGGTGGCCCGCGCGCTGGTGGGAGATCCGGCGATCATGCTGGCCGACGAGCCGACGGGCAACTTGGACTCGAAGAACGGCGAGGCGGTCATGGGACTGTTGGCTGAACTGAACCGCGGCGGAGCGACGATTTGCGTTGTTACCCATGACCCCCGCTACGCCCGCCAGGCCGAGCGGACCGTAAACCTGTTTGACGGCCGAATCGTGGAAGAAAGCGGAGCCGCGACGGCCAACGGCTGAAGCGGCATCCTGAAACCGTTTCCCGTCGGAGTAATGCGCCGCGGTGAGGGGAGTTCCCCGCTACTCGCCCCGAAGCCACACGAGTCCCGATGAGCGCAGTGTTAGAAGACTTGCGGTATACGATCCGGGGCCTGTTGAAGAACCCGGGGTTGACCGGGCTCGCCGTGTTGTCGTTGGCGCTGGGGATCGGCGCGAGCGGCGCGGTCTTCAGCGTCGTACGAGCAACTCTGTTTCGGCCGCTCCCCTACGAAGACCCCGATCGCCTGGTCGTGTTGGCGGAGAGGAATCCCCGGCAACAAATCTTTTGGAGTCCGGGATCGGCCGCGAACTTCCACGACTGGAAGGAGCAGAGCCGGCTCTATGACAAGATGGCGGCCGCGTTTGACCTCGGCGTAAGTCTAGCCCAGCGGGGCGAGCCCGAACGGTTGCGGGGCAAACGGGTGACGGCCGGCTTTTCCCCATTATTGGGAGCGCGGGCCGCTGTGGGGCGGCTATTCCAGCCACAGGAGGACCAATCCGGCGCCAAACCGGTCGTTGTGCTCACCGATCCATTGTGGCGGCGGCGTTTCTCTGCTGACCCCGGCGTCATCGGCGAGAGCCTGATGCTGGATGGAACGGGTCACACGATCGTGGGCGTTCTTGCTCCCGATTTTCGTCTCTTTCCGCGTGCCGAACTCTTCTTGCCGAACCCGTTTGAAAGCCTTTCGCCGGCGGAGCGTCAGTACAGACTGTTGTATATCCTGGCTCGTCTGAAGCCGGCCGTGACCATCGAGCAGGCGCAAGCCGAAATGGACGTTATCTCCGACCGGCTGGCCCGCGAGTATCCGGATTCGAATCGGGGTTGGGCGGTCAGCGTCATCCCGCTCCGCGAGGACCTGATAGGACGGATCGAGACTCGGCTGCTGGTACTGCTGGGCGCTGTCGGTTTTCTGCTTCTGATCGCTTGCGCCAACCTGTCGAGCTTGCTGCTTGCCAGAGGCGCCTCCCGGCAGAGGGAATTTGCCATACGAGCGGTTCTCGGCGCGGGTCGATTTCGTATGATCGGGCAATCGTTGACCGAGAGCGCCTTGCTGGGAGTGATGGGCGGGGTCGGGGGACTGCTTGTCTGCCAATGGGCTGTTCGGCTCTTGGTGTTTTCCATGCCGGGCAACCTGGTCTCAGGGACCTTTTTCCGCCCCCAGGTATCGCTTCAGGCCAATGAAATAGGAGTCGATTGGGTCGTGCTGGGGTTCATGGTGCTGGTATCGCTGGCGAGTGGTTTAGTGATCGGGATTATTCCCGGCCTGCTCGCCTCTCGGCCCGACCTAAACGGAGCGCTTAAGGACTCGGCTCGCACCGGAACAAACCGCGGCCACCGAAGAGCCCTCAGCCTTTTGGTGGCCGGAGAGATTGCCGTCTCACTGCTTCTGCTTGTAGGCTCCGGGTTGATGATCAACAGTTTCCTGCGGCTTAGCCGGCTGGACCTCGGCTTCGATGCGGAGAACTTGCTCGCGCTGCACCTCGGCCTCCCTCTCCACAAATACGCCGAGGAGACCGGGACGGAAGAGGATCAGATGGTCCGCATTACGGCACAACGAGACGGATTCTTGCAACAGGTGCTAGGGCGGCTGCGGGCCCTTCCGGGAGTGGAGGGCGCCGCCGCCACTTCCGGGACATACCGAGGCGGCGACGCTTGGCTGGACGGCGAAGCAAAGCCGGAGGAAGGGCGGCAGCGGATCTATGCTCACTACGTGACCAGCGATTTTTTCACCACCATGGGGATCCCGCTCAAGCGGGGGCGGAGTTTCACCGCGCGGGACGTCGAGGGGTCCCCGCGGGTGGCGATCGTCAACGATGCGATGGCGAAGCGTTACTGGGCCGGTCAAGACGTCCTCCACCGTCGGATTACGGCCCAAGCGACGTTTGACGCGGTTGCCAACCGCTGGGCGGAGACAAGCTTCGAGGTGGTCGGCCTCGCCGCCGACGCAAGAACGCACTTACGCATGGATCCCCTTCCGACCCTCTACCTGCCTTACTCGCAGCAAGAAAGAACCATGGCGGAGATGGACGCTCGCTTTCGTCTGAACTTTACGTCGGTGGTTCGAACCCGCGGAGACCCGACTATGCTGGTGTCCGCCGCCCAGCAGGCCGTCTGGCAGGTGGACCCAGAGCAACCGATTAGTCGCATCGAGCCCGTGAGGGAGTGGCTGGATCGCCCACTCGAGCAGCCACGTTTCTATACCCGGCTGCTGAGTGCTTTCGCGGCAGTGGCTTTTGGCTTAGCTCTCGTTGGCGTCTATGGCGTGACGAGCTACTCGGTGGCCAAGCGGCGTCACGAGATTGGGATTAGGATGTCCCTCGGCGCCGACAAAACCATGGTCGAGAGGATGATTCTCAAGCAGGGTTTGAAACTCACCCTGGCGGCTGTCGGCATCGGCGTGGCGGCGGCGCTGGGCCTCACCCGCTTTCTCGGCAGCTTGCTTTTCGAAGTGCAGCCCCACGATCCACTGACGTTCCTAATTGTCTGCCTGGCGGTGGTCGCGGTGGCGCTGGCAGCATGCTACATTCCGGCTCGCCGGGCAACCAAAGTGGATCCGCTGGTTGCTCTGCGATACGCATAGCCGGTGCTTGGCTGCGTAAGTTCACGATCGTTTCAAAGGCCGACAATCCTGGACCCTCCCGTCGAAAACCAGCTGGTTTTCATCCCCTTGGGTGGCCGCGAGGCCCATGGGCGCTCCCTACGGTAGCGGCTCCGGAGGCTCTGCGAACAAGCTGCTTCCGGGTCGGCTCAGCCGGCCCGCGCCCGATGGCGCAGCCGGTCCAGCGCGACGGCGGCGACGATGATGCTGCCGGTAAGAACGTCTTGCACCCAGTTGGGCACCCCCTTCATACTGAGCCCGTTGCGGATGACGGCCATCAGCATGGCTCCGGCAACGGAGCCGACGATACTCCCTTCGCCGCCCTGCAGGCTGCCGCCGCCGATGACCACCGAGGCGATGATGTCGAGCTCCATGCCCCGGGCCGCGGTGGGATCCCCTACCGTCAGCCGGCTGAATTGCATCCATCCGGCGAAACCGGTCAACAGCCCGGCGAGCGAGTAGATGTAGAGCTTCACTCGCTCCACGCGGATGCCGCAGATCCGAGCGGTGTTTTCGTTCGAGCCGATGGCAAAGATGTAGCGCCCAAGGATGGTGGACCGCAGCATCAAGCCGACGACCACCGCGAGCAGCAGCGTCAGCCACACCCCGGGCGCTACGACTAACCACGGAGGGTCGGGGAATTTGGCCAGCATGTCGTTGAGCCAGGTGATCGGAGCATCGATCTTTTGCTCCTTGGCGATGCCCGTGGCGGCGCCGCGATAGACGAGCAAGGTTCCCAGCGTAATGATGAAGGGCACGAGGTTCAGACGGGTTATCAGCAAGCCGTTGAGAGCGCCGCAAGCGCCGCCCACCAGCACGCCGGCCAGGGCCGCCGCGATGGGCGTGACGTCGGCGCCGAGCAGGCGCGCGATCACCACGGTCGACAGCGCAATCACCGAGCCGACGCTGAGGTCGATTCCACCCGAGATGATGATCAGCGTCATCCCCAGCGCGCCCGCGGTCACGATGACGCTTTGGGTGAGCACCGTCACCCGGTTGAAAGGGGAGTAAAACGGTTCGCCGGCCCACATCATGAAGAAGACGTAGACGGCGGCCAAGCCAATCAGGGGCCCGAGGCTTTTCACCGACGCACCTCGCGTGCCGGCCCCGGTAACACATAGCCGCGGGAATCCTCCACGGGGCAAACTCGGCGAAGTTCGTAGGGGGAAAGGAGGTCGCCGCACGCCTTGCGCAGCTGCCGGCTCAAAAGCCCACAGACACGATTGGCTGTAAGTCGGACTATTACCACGGGCTGCCGCCGGCCCGCATTTCTCACCACCTGACGGCGGAAGCAGGCGATAAGCGCGCCATTATCTCGTTGCGCTTGCTCGCCGTGCTCAACGTACTTTCCCGGTCGGACGCTGAACGGAAGTCGCCGCTTACTTCGGTAGCACCAAAATACGAGTGGGCCAGGCTGCACCCGCGAAAATACGCCTCCGCGAGCCGAGCGGCGCGCGCCTTGTACGGACGGGCCTTTCACGCACTTCGCCTCGCCACGTGGTGAGAAAAGCGGGCTAGGGGGCGCCGCCCTTGAGCCCGGCGAGACGTCCTTTCGCTAGAGCGGCGACATTGCTGTTGGGGTAGTTCTCGACCAGATTCTCCAGCTCACGAATCGCGTCTCGGGGTTGGCTCAGCTCGATCAACGCCAGCCCCTTTTTGTACTGAGCGTCGGGGGAGATGTGCCCGGCCGCATATCGCTCCAGGACGGTGTCAAAGTGCCGGACGGCTTCGGGGTAGTTTTTCTGATTGTAGGAGATGTCGCCCAGATAATATTGCGCCTCGGCGGCGCGCACGGAGTTGGGGTACAGCTCCAGGTATTGCTTGAACTGGTCGCGGGCCAAATCCCAGTTGCCGCGGCTGTTGTCAATCATCGCGCTGTCATAGAGGGTTGACGCCGACGTGCCGGTGGAGGTTATTCCCCCCTCTTCATCGATACCGGAGGGAGGGAGCGCCGTCAGGTGGTTGTTGATGTCCTCGACTTGCTGTTGGATTTTACCGAGCCGCGAACTTTGCTCCTCGACCGCGTCGCGCAAAGCGCCGAACTGGCCCGAGAGACTCTCCACCCGATTACTGATCGAAGTGACGGGCGCGACCACCGCATCGAACTGCTTGGCGATGCTGCGCTCGATCAAGGCGATAGCTTGATTCATCTTGCTCGACGTGTTGAGATTCTGATTGAGAAGGTTCTCGATCACGGCCATCCGCTCGCCGAGGCCATCCATCTGACGGCCCATCTGCCGCACCTGCTCCTGGAGGATGGCCATGTCGCGCTGGAGCTGAATCACTTCTTTCTTTTGCGCCCGGGCCGGCCCCACCGAGACGGTTAACGCCGCGACCCAAAACAAGACGGCCCCGGCAATGGCTGGTTGGCGTTTCAATCCGATCCTCTTCATATCTTTCGCTGCCTTATGAGAGCGAATCCCGGCTTTGGATTGGCGGCGCCCGACACTTGGGCCGCCCGCCGGACCCTCCGGCCCGCGCTAGCAAACAGACGCGGGGACGCCGCCGCGGGTTACGAACCCGCGGGCGCGCCCCCTGGGTGTTGCCGATATCTTACGGCGCTACGCCAAAATGCGCGCGCCGGTTTCTCTGCCAGCAGCCTTCCTGCTCTTCGCTGCACTGCGGCCGCTCTTTGCCGTAGCTGATCGTGGTTAGCCGGCCGGCCGAGACGCCGAGGCTGACAAGAAAGTCTCGAGCGGCGGTGGACCGCCGATCCCCCAACGCCAAATTGTACTCGCTGGTGCCCCGCTCGTCGCAGTGACCTTCGATCACGATCCGCGCATTGGGATAGTCAGCCAAGATGTTCTTGAGCGCACCCGCATTACTGCGCAGCGTTGTCTCGGCATCCGCGCGGATATTGCTCTTGTCGTAGTCGAAGTGGGCGTCCCGCACTTTGTCTCTGACCACTGTACTGACCCCGGGCTTAGGTGGGGGTGGGGGCGGTGGCGGCGGCGGCACGCGGACTTCCACTCGAGCCGATGCCGTCGCTTCCCCGCCGGCTCCCTTGGCGATGATCTCGTACGAGGTGCTCTGCGTGGGAAAGATTTCGCGCGAACCCCTCGGGGGAACGGCCCCGATGCCCTGACTCAGTGTCGCGCTCGTGGCATTCGTCGACGACCATTTCAGCGTTGCCGATTCGCCGCGCTCGATGGAACTCGGCTCCGCCGATAGCGTCACTTCCGGTTTCGGGGGTGGCGCCGGCGGTGGCGGTTCGACAACTGGCGGCGGCGGCGGTGGCGGTGGTTTCTTACACCCACCGACAAAAGCCACCAGGAAAATACTCAACAAGACCAGTGCGATGCTTCTCTTTGTTGACATGGAACTCCTACGCCTCCTCAAGGTACTCTTCCATTGGAACGACCGTTTGTTCGAGCCGCCCGCCCACCGTTTCGTCCGGACAAGTGATGACAATGGGTCATGGTGCGACGGCCTCTATCTTACTCCCCAAAAGGGCTGTTGGTTTTTCCCCTGCGTGGTGAGCTTGCGAAGTTGCCTCCCATCGGCGCGCATGGTCCAAATCTGCGTGCCCCCGGAGCGGTTCGAGGCAAAGGTGATGTGGGTGCCGCTGGGCGACCAGGTAGGATGCTCGTTCCTGCCCGCGCCATGAGTCAGTTGGACCAACTCTTCGGTGGCCACGTTCATGATGAAGATGTTGTAGTTGCCGGGCTCGAACCCGCGAGTCCAGGAAAAAGAAACATTCTGCCCTTGCGGGTCCCACGACGGCTGGACCGCATCTCCTCCGCCGCCCGACAACCTGCGCACGTTGGCGCCTTCATCGTCCATCAGGTAAACCTGCGGCACGCCGCCCCGTCCGGATACAAAGGCGATCTGCGCCCCGGTCTTGGGATTGACCGCCGGGTCCACATCAATGGATCGAGAATACGATATCCTGCGGAGATTCCTGCCGTCAAGGTCCGCCACGTAGATCTGTGTCCGGCCGCTGGCCGAGGAAGCGAAAACAATCCGCTCTCCGTCGGGTGTGAACGAGGGGGTCGTATTGAGCGACGCGATCTGGTTGTAGAACGTCAGGCGGCGTCCGGTCTCCAGCGAATGGACGATGATCTGCGGCGTCCCCATGAAGTAACTGGTAAAGGCGACCTTAGCACCGTCGGGCGAAACGGTGGGCGTCAGACTCAGATTCTTGTAGTGGGTGATCTGCGTCTGGTTGCTGCCGTCGTAGTCCATGGCCCAGATCTCGCGGTGACCCGTGCGGTCGGAGACGAAGTAGATGCCCGTACTGGCCAAGCCCGTGCCAAGACCCAACTTTTCCAGAACGTCGCGGGAGAAATCGTGCGCCAGCCGGCGGGCGCCTTTCGCGTCGGGATCGGCGAAATATCGCTTGCCAAAAATGAAAGCGGCCCCCGGATCTTCGGCGGTTACATCGTAGAGATAGCCGGAAAGGATCAGCCGTTCATTAGCCACGCCCAGCGCGCCGAACGTCAAGTAGCGCGTACCCACTGGAGGGTCGGACCAGCCTCGCAACCAGAAGCTCCGCGCTCCCGGGTCTTCGGGCAAGCTCTTGTCGTCGGCGTGGAAGTCGTCGGGACGCTGCGGGGTCGTCCGTGGATAGAAGCTTTTCGACACCATCTCAAACCGCGCACAGCTTTCCAAGGCGTTCCACAAAGAGTTGTTGAAGACGTCACTCTCGGCGCTGATGTCCCGGCCACCCAGAAGGTCGGGCACGGCAATGCGCGGCGCTTGCCGCGTATCGGTCACGGTACCGACGTAGTCGGCCTGCTTTTGGCCCAGCAGCACTACGGCCAGCAGCAGAGCCGCCGGGAGAAGCAGAGTCGCGGGCCGACTTTTTGCCATGGGCGATGGTCGTCGCAAGGCCGTTAGTTGGTGAGCTGGAAATACATTTCAATTCGGATCGAGCTTCGACGCATGGCCGGGGGGAGAGGCTGCATCGGATCTATATTATGGACCGCGCGGAACGCCGAGTAATCGAGCGAGCGGTTGGCGCTGGTTTGGGCAATTCGAATATCCTCAATCCTACCATTACGCAGTATGCGAAAGGAAACAACCGCCGGTTTCCGGGACCTGCCGGACACCTGTCCCAGGGTCTTTCTCCATTCTTCGGCGAGGCGTCTTTGCAAAGCCTCGGCATACCAGCCGAAGCGCGCGCCAAAGGGACTTCCGATTCCGAAAGCGACGCCTCCCGAACCGTCGGCTCCCGGGCCCGTGAAGATCGGCGAGCTGGCCGCCGCGCCGGTCGACGACGAAAGTTGGTTGGCCCGAGTCGGTGGCTTGCTCTTGCGAGCCGTCCGGGCGGGCTTCGGCGGACGCTTCTTCCGCTTCGATTCCACCTCAACCGCATTGGGGTCGTCTTCCGACGCCTGGGCCGGAGGTCTCGTCCGATCAGAGGGCACAGCCGGCACCGAGTGCTCGACCGGGTTGGCCACCGGATTCGGAATCCGCGAACGGGCGCTCGACAGCGGAACTCCTTGCACGATGTTGACAGACACGGCGCCGGCGGCCAGGGTCCCCGCTTCGCCCAAATGCATCGGAGCATTGAACGCCGACCATAAAGAGACGCTGGTCAACAGCATGGCGTGCGCGCTGACGGAAATAGCAACAGGCGCGTTGAGCCCCTCGGTCTGCTCCAGCGGATCGCCGCGGATCGTCATCGCCGTCGTCTGGGACGCCGCTCCAGCGGCTTGGTCACCACGTTCACCCCAATCCCGCCCGCGCCGCATTCGGCTATCACGTTGGCGACCAGCTCCCAGGGCGTGCTCCTGTGGGCGCGCAAGTAAACGCTCGCCGCGGGACCGTGCTTCTCTTTGACACGGGGCGCGATGTCGGCAATGATGATCGGATCATCGTTTAGGTACAGCTCACCGTTGGCGGTGATGTTAACGAAATCGAGGTCCTGGCTCGTAGTGGCGACTTCGCGGGTTTTGGGAACGTCGATATCGAGGCCGAACTCGACGACTCCGGCCGTGATCATGAAGATAATCAGCAGGACCAAGACCACGTCGACGAACGGGGTGATGTTAATGTCCGCGATCGATTCGTCTTGATGAGGATCCTGATTCGGGAATGCCATCTTGCTCTCCGTAGCTCTGCTCGGCGAGATTGAAAAACTCCAGACTGAAGTCATCCATGCGCGCCCGCAACTCACGAACGCGCTGCGAGAAGTAATTGAAAAAAATCAGCGCCGGGATGGCGGCGAACAAACCGGCAGCGGTGGCAATGAGTGCTTCGGCGATGCCGGGGGCCACGGCGCGCAGAGTGGCGCCGCCGGCCTGGCCCAGTCCCCGGAAAGCCTCGAGAACGCCCCACACGGTTCCAAACAAGCCGATGAAGGGAGTCGCCGACGCCGTCGTGGCCAACCAGCCCATGTTGCGCTGCAAGTGCGCCATCTCTGCACTGATCCCCAATTGCAGACTGCGCTCAAGGGCGGCAGTGTTACGCAATTCTTTATAGCTGTTCACTTGTCTCGCTACTTCATCGTAGCCAAACTCGAAGACGGTCACGAGCGGCGCGGGGCGGTAGTTTTCCGATGCGGCGCTGATCTCTCCCAGCTGGCCGCTTTTGCGGAACGCTCGCAGAAAACGGGTGTTGTTGCGGCGCGAGGTTTTCAGCAAGCTAATCTTCGAGAAGGCGATGGCCCAGGAGAGAACCGAGAACGCCAGCAGGATCAGCAGTACGACCTTGGCCAGCGGACCGGTCTGGAGTAGCAGGTTCAGGAACCCGCTCTGGTCAAGGGCCCCGGAACGGACGGCCTCTTCGATCGGATCGGAAACTTGAGCAGCCTCGGCCGCCTCTTCAGCCTGTAGTAATAGGGCGAAAACCGTGTGTCGTATCAAGAGGTCTCCTGGAAGGATGTTAGCCGCTGTGGGCCGGAGATGGAAAATCCCGCTAGGGCGTTTGTCAACAGTGGCGGCCCTGGGCCTTCCACTGTGCGGCCTCGCAAGTGGCCGTCGGCCCGACGGCAGCGACCGGCGGGTTGAAACCGCCCGCACGCTACAGAAAAATCTAACACATATAATGTCTTAGGTGGAATCATGGCGGGCCGCGCGGCCCGCCGGATTCACGCTCGTAACGCCCGACGGGTGTCTGTCCTTCCCTCCCGGGGAGCGCTTGCAGCATGCTACAAGAGATCCGGGTCGAGCACTACGCCGTGGTCGACAAGCTGTCGGTTCGGTTCCGTCATGGTCTAAACCTGTTGACCGGAGAAACAGGCAGCGGCAAGTCAATCGTCGTCGATGCGCTCTCGCTTCTTCTCGGGGCGCGGGCGAGTGTCGATGTCATTCGAGCTGGATACAAACGCGCCCGCATCACGGGCGTGTTCGAGGTGGAGGAAACGCCCGAGCTGCGCCGCCTGCTGGACTCCAGTGGGCTGGATCTCGAGGAGAACGAGCTGGTCGTCGAGCGAGAGCTGCTCGACAGCGGCAAGTCGCGGGCCTACGTCAACGGCCGCTTCGTCCCCCTGTCGCTGCTCCGGGAACTGGCCGGCGGTCTAGCCGACATTCATGGCCAACACGAACAGCAGGACCTGTTCCATGCCCGCACGCAACTCGCCATGCTCGACGCCTTCGCGGATCAGATCGGCCTCGTTTCCCAGGTCGCCGCGGCCTATCGACAATGGAAGGACTCGACGAAGCGGCTGGACGAACTGCGCGGTGATGAGAAGGAGCGCTTGCGCCTGCTTGATCTCTATCGTTTCCAACATCAGGAGATCGAACAAGCGAAGCTCGAACCGGGCGAGGACGATGAGCTGCAAAGACAGAGCCGGCTCCTGGCTCACGCCGAGCAAGTGAAGGAAGCGGCCACGCGGGGTTACGACCTGCTCTATGAATCCCCGGCCTCGGCGGCCACGCAACTGCAAGCGGCGCGCCGAGCCCTTGAAGAGCTGGCCGCTTTTGATCCCTCGTTGCACCCTCTGTCGGAGACGTTGGAAAACGCCCGCGCTCAGGTCGAGGACGCCGCCCTCGAATTGAGCCGCTATCGGGAGAGCCTCGAATTCGATCCCCGCCGGCAGGCGGAGGTCGAAGATCGCTTGGCCGCGATCGAAAAACTCAAGCGCAAGTACGGTGCCACCGTGGATGAGGTGCTGGCCTACGGCGAGGAGGTCGGCAAGCAGCTCGAACAGATCGAATCCCTGGAAACAACCATTGCCGAGGTCGAAAAACGGCAACGGGACGCCGCGGAGCAGTACACAGCACAGGCGCGGAAACTGTCCGCCGGACGCCGAGAAGCGGCCGGCCGGCTGGGGGCCCAGGTAAAAGCTGAGTTGGCTTCGCTGGCCATGGAGGCGGCCGAATTCCAGGTGGCGTTCGACGAAGTCAAGGACGGCACAGCGGGATGGAGCGCCGCCGGCATTGACCGCATTCGTTTCTTGGCGTCCGCCAATCCCGGACAGCCGCCGCGTCCGGTCGCGCAAGCGGCTTCGGGCGGCGAGCTCTCCAGGATCGCCCTGGCGCTAAAAACCTGCCTGACGGCGGCCCCGCGGACCCAGGCAGAGAATACGCCGCCTCGAACGCTGGTTTTCGATGAGATCGACAGTGGAGTGGGCGGCCGAGTCGCTGAAGCCCTCGGTCGGCGGCTCAAACGGCTCGGCCGGCATCATCAGGTGCTTTGCGTCACGCACCTTCCGCAAATCGCAGGCTTCGCGGACGCGCACTACTTCGTCGAGAAGAGGCAGCAGCAGGGAAGCACCTTCGCGTCGGTCGTCGAGCTATCAAAGAAGGAACGAGCCGAGGAATTGGCCCGCATGCTTTCGGGCGCCGAGGTCACGACGGCCGCTCTCCGTCACGCCCGCCAGATCCTGAACTCCTCGTCGACAAGCGACGAACTATAAGTCGGCGTCGACGGCGGACACTCTCTACGTCTAGCTACTTTCCGGCGCAAAATACGAGTACCGCTCGGGGCGGGGACTGTCACCAATTTCGCGCCTTCAAAGAATCAACAACTTACGGGCGCATCCGGACGCGAAATTGGCTGACTGTACCCAGGCGCCACGCAGTTTCTCCTTTTTGCGCCGGAAAGTAGCTAGCCCGCATTTCTCACCAGCGGTCGCCAGGAGTGGAAGCAAATGCCCGCCGTCAGGGATGTAGGGGCGCGATTGACCGCGCCCGCTTGACCGGCATACGGAGAGTTTCGGGCGGAAGGCGACCGTATCTCAATCGGCCACGGGTACCGTTTCGTCCGGCCCGTGCGAAACTAGGCTCAGCATGACTAGATCGGACGGCTTGAATCGCATCTTGGGAATGTTTTCGATCGAATCTATTTCGTCGAGAACGTGGCGAATCAGCATCGACCGAAGCTCGTCGAAGCTTACCCCCAACACACGGGCCGCTTCTTGGACGGTGTATTCGCTCTTGCGAGTTGACAATCGCAGGTTCGGGGACCAAGAATCTGTTCCAAGCATAATAAGACCTGAGCCAATTTTATGATGGCCCACCGCCGGTACAAATCCGCAAAAGGTCCTAGTTGAAGTCGCTTGTTACCCGAAATCCTCACACTCCACGGCTGTACTGCCGGTTGTAGCTGTAGTACGCCATCGGGCCGCCCTAGGGTCCATGGCGCAAGGGGCGAGAGCCCGACGCCGGCGCCTTCCTCATTCTGCTTCGGATCGTTAAGGCCCTTGCACGGAGGCAGATAGGAGGGGAGCCTGATTCTGGAAGAGAATTTACCCCAATGTAACCCTACTTACTGGAATAGGTGCCGCCAGGTGACGACGACCAGTGTGTGGGTCACGCTGGACGCGACGACACTTCGGCGTTGGGCGTAGGCTCGGCCATAGAACCACCCGGCAGCCGCCGCCACCAGGGCATAGCGCCAATTGGGGAAATCGCGGGGAAGATGCACCAGACCGAAGAGCAGACTGGCGATCAGTTGCGCAACCGGCGCGCCAAGCCCAGGGGTCAGAAGGTTTTGGATGATCCCGCGAAAGTACAGTTCTTCGCCAAGCGAGACAACCAGGTAAACGCCAACGATGCTGCCAACGACGCTGACAACATCAACCAGGTTGTCCACCGGTTTGGGCCCCCAACGAACAAACCCCAGGCCCAAGGCCAGCGGCACTCCGAGGGGGATAAAGAACAAGTAGTTCTTCAGGCCCTCCCTTAGATCTTGGCCTGAGATTCTAAGTTCGAAGCCCGTCCCTCTGATCCCCCGCAAGGAGAGATAGACGGTAGCCCCGAGTGGGATCAGCATGATCTTCCCCAGAAAAACCAGCGCTGGAATTTCCGGTGCAGGGGTTGCGTAGATCTCGCGAAAAAACATCACACCGCTGATCGCCGGATAAGCGAGCAGGGCCAGGACGACGACATCTTGCCAGAGGAAACCGTCCCGCTTGGGAGGAGCGAAAATAAACAGGAAGGCAATGACAAGACAGAAGCCCAAGAGCTTGGCCAGAGACAGCCACTCGAAGACGCCGCCGGCCAGCGAGTAGATCAAATAGGGCGCCAGCGACGCCGCCACCGTCAGCGCCGCCAGCCGGGCGCGAGGCAGGCCGGCCTCCAGCCGGCGGCGCACCTCCGGAAAGACCGGGACCAGGTAAATGGAGGCTTGCACGAGGAGGGCGACCAGGATCGGCGCCGCGATCGCCGTAGGGATGCTGTGGATCGAAGCGTAGGTCGCGCCGGCCGCCGCTAAGCCGAGATTGAAAACCAGGAGAGTCCACCAGAAAGTGCGAAACGACACTCTCGTGTCTGGGCTGCCTGCCGGCTCGCTGAGCACGTTCCCATCTTAACGGAGCACCGTCTTGAACGAATCCGCGTCGAGCTTAGCCCAGGCGGCGCCAGGTGGCCCACGGAGCCGTCCAGGCGATAGAGATTATGTAAGATAAGGAATTCCGCCAAGGAATTTTGTTGCGAAATGTCAGCTCAGCTCACAAAACCAGTCTCCGCGGGCGTTCGGCGGGGTTTACCTTCCGGGTCGAAGAGAGCGGCGGCGGAATCCTTCGAAAAAGTCCGAAAAACGTCGGAGCGGATCTGTGGGCCCCTGGCGACCGAGGACTACGTCATCCAAACGATGGAAGACGTGAGTCCTCCGAAATGGCACCTGGCCCACGCGAGCTGGTTTTTTGAACGTTTTCTACTTATTCCTTCCTGCACGGGTTATCGGGAATTTCACCCGCAATACAACTACTTGTTTAACTCCTACTATGAGGCCGTCGGGCAACGGCACCCGCGACCCGAAAGAGGCCTGCTGTCGCGGCCGACGGTCGAGGAAATCTACGCTTATAGGCAATACGTGGACCAGTTCATGCTTGAGTTGATCGATGCGGCCGAGGACGAAAAGTGGTTGCAGCTCGAGCCGCTGTTGACCATCGGCTTGCATCACGAACAGCAGCATCAAGAGCTGCTTTTGACCGACATCAAGCACATCTTGGGGGCTAATCCTATGCGGCCGGCTTATGCGCCTCCCCGCGAGCGCGCCACCGGCGCCGGCGTCCCGGCAGGCTGGGTCCCTTACCCGTCGGGAATCGCGGAGATCGGTTTCGGGGGCAGCGGGTTCCGCTATGACAATGAAGAACCCCGCCATCAAGTGCACCTGGAAGCCTACGAGCTGGCCGGCGCTCTGGTCACCAACGGGGACTACCTGGAGTTCGTCGAAGCGGGAGGTTACGGGCAGCCGCAACATTGGCTTTCCGATGGCTGGGCGACGGTGCAGGAACAAAGCTGGAACGCCCCACTCTACTGGGAGAGAATGGACGGTCGCTGGTGGGTGATGACTCTCTCAGGCCTAAAACAGCTCGCCGAGAATGAGCCGGTTTCCCATGTCAGCTATTTCGAGGCGGATGCCTATGCCCGCTGGCGGGACCTGCGGCTGCCGACCGAAGCCGAATGGGAAACCGCGGCCGCCGGTCGAGCGGTGGAGGGGAATCTGTTCGACTCGGGGGAGCTCCACCCGCGTCCGGCCGCCCCCAGCGGCGATGAGCCGGCTCAGTTGTTCGGCGACGTTTGGGAGTGGACCCAGAGTCCCTACACCGCGTACCCGGGTTTTAGGCCCGCGCCCGGAGCTGTCGGAGAATACAACGGCAAGTTCATGTGCAACCAGTTCGTGTTGCGCGGCGGTTCCTGCGCCACATCCGCCAACCATATCAGAGCTACCTACCGAAACTTCTTCCCTCCCCAGGCGCGCTGGCAATTTAGCGGTTTGCGGCTGGCTCGCTAAGAATGGACACGCGGCAGCTCGATAGAATTGCCGTCCAAGACTGCTACCCCCACGCCGAAGACTTCCGGGAGGAGGTCTTTGACAGCCTTCGGCGGACACCAAAAACGATCGCTCCCAAGTTTTTCTACGACCGTCGAGGGTCTGAGCTATTCGAGAAAATCTGCGAGCTTGACGAATATTATCTGACCCGAGCGGAAATCTCCATTCTCGAGGAAAACGCCGGCCAGATCGCCGAACTGGTCGGCGAGCAGTTCCTAATCATCGAATACGGAAGCGGCAGCAGCCGCAAGATTCGCATCTTGTTGGACGCCTTGGGCGACCGCGGCACCTACATTCCCGTCGACGTTTCAAGGAACCATCTGATCGAGTCGGCGACCGCCCTGGCCGGGGCCTACGGTGACCTGGAGGTCATCGCTGTCTGCGCCGACTACACCCGTTCGTTTCCGCTGCCCGAAACGCGGAAGTTTCCCTTCGGCGGCCGGATGGTCTTTTTCCCCGGCTCGACGATTGGCAACCTTGCTCCTGATCAGGCGCAGGATCTTCTCCAGACGACCGCCCGGCGCGTCGGCCGCGGCGGTTCGATGCTGCTCGGCGTCGACCTCAAAAAAGACAAGGACGCTCTCGATGCCGCCTACAACGATTCCCAGGGCGTGACCGCTGATTTCAATCTCAACCTTCTGGCGCGGATGAATCGCGAGCTAGGCGCGGACTTCGACCTGGCGACGTTTCGCCACGCCGCGTTCTATAACGAGGGGCTTGGCCGGGTCGAAATGCACATCGAAAGTCTCCGCTCCCAGACTGTTCGACTCGACGGCGCATCGATATCGTTCAGCAAGGGCGAGACCATCCACACGGAAAACTCTTACAAATACAGCATCGAGGAGTTCCGTGAGCTTGCCGGGCGCGCGGGATTCGATCCCACCCAGGTGTGGACCGATGCGGACCGCTTGTTCAGCCTGCACTATCTGACGCTTCCTGCGTGAGGATCTCCGCGTTCCTCCACCTTCTGCGACTAGCCAAGGCCGCCGCTGGGGCAAGGTATTTGCTGCATTTGATCGACACTCCCATTGCGCGTGCCTCTCGGTTCGATAACAGCCAGCGTACCCTTTACCGCTATCATGGTTACTAGTGAGCTGTCCCAGACAAGACTCTGAGCGTCCCGGCGACGTGGCGCACGCCTCCCGGCGTGCCGTGGCGCCATTCCTGGCGACATGTCTCGTCGGTGCGCCGGCCCTTCTGCTGGGCGGTGGGATGCCGGCAAGAATGCCGGCACAGCACGCTGAAAGCGTGCGCCACGTCGCTTTCGAGCCCTACGTTTTCGCATCGATAGTCAACTCGTCTCCAGGACAGTCCACTAGCGAGGAAACCGAATGATCCGCCCATCAACCGGCGCTTGCCGCCAAGGGAGCTAAGCGATGTCATTGTTGAAGAACACGGTGCTGGCCTCGATCGGCGCTTTCGAAGTCACCAAAGCCAAGGCCGAAAAAATCATTGATGAACTCATTCGCAAGGGCAATCTCAGTCGTTCCGATCGTAAAGAAGCGGTACTGGAGCTACTCGAGCGGGCGCAAAAGTCGGCCGAGAAGTTGCGATCCACAGTGCTGAAGGAAGCCGAGAAGGCGCAGAAGAGCGCTTCCAAACTCAAACAAGACCTCGAATGGGTACGCCGAAGCGAATACAAGAAGCTCGAAGGCAAGCTCAGCCGGATCTCGAAGAAGGTCCGCGATCTCGAAAAGCAGTTGAAGGCGTAGCGGCAGGTCGTCTGTCGACGGGGAAAGCGGCCGGCCTCGCCAACCGGAGATCCTAGCCCGCTTTTCTCAGCAGCGGTCGCCGGGAATGGAAGCAATACCCGCCGTCAGAGGTGATCGGTCGGGTGACCAGAACAGTTGTGCCGCGAGCAAGGAAACTCGTCGAGCTTCCCCCTCCCATCCCTGAAGAATCCCGGGCCGACAGGCCCGTCTCCGGGCGCTGTCTTACCACCGTGACCGGCAGCCCGCCGGCAGTTTTCTCTTGCGTTGCTGCATCCGCAGCGCGCACTCGGTGTCGCTCATGCGGCGTGCTTGTTGCTCGCCAGGGCGAAATCCAGCTCTTCGCTGGCCGCCAGAAATTCCCGCATCTGCTCCAGCGTGAGACTTTCGGCCCTCTGCATGGTGATTCGCATTCACCCGCGGTGTGCCCTCTCCCACCTTTGTCGTTTTCAGGATCATCTTGTATTGGACGACTCTGTGCCTTGAAGTTCTGGGTCATCTGATGTATGCTCCTATTTGGCCCCCAAAAGTTGTAGCGTCCAATTCCCCGGACGCGGGTTGTACTTCCGAAAGGCAACCACCAGGTTGGTCGTCCACTTTTTGTAGCCAGTAGACAACCGGGTACAGGTAAAGTACCGCAGAGGTTTCAGACCAACTCAGTCTCACCATGCGACAGCGCACTTCGGGCAGGCGGCCGACAAAGACTTCCCGCCCCCCTAAAAAAAGAAACCGGAAGAACGGATCTCTCACGTCCCGCAACGGCCGCCAGAACTTGGGAATGGCCGGTGCTTCCGCGGTCACTACTGCGCGTGTGCCAGAAATGTGGTCATCCGGCGCCGGATGAACGGCAGGAGCTTTGCACCCAGTTCCGGATCGCGAGTTCCGCCGCTGCGTAAGCCGCTACGACGGGGATCACAGATGGCGCAGCACCGCTGGGATCAGTTCCTATCGAAGCCTCCGCGATATCGAAGCTGCCTGCGTTCGCTTTCCGCCAAGCTTTACCACTGATTCCGCTGCCCGGTGGCGCGCTCGACACTGGCCGACGCCCATGCGCGACTGGAGGATCTACGATTTCGCCCAAGTCTTGATTCGCATCGCGCGGCCCTTGTACGCCCGCGAAGTAGCTCTCGATCAAACCCTCTACGCTCTGGACTCGACCACCATCGACCTGTGCCTCTCTGTTCCCGTGGGCCAATCCGCCGGCACAAGGCTGCTGTGAAGATGCACACGCTGCTGGACCTGCACGGCAACATCCCCACGTTTATCCGCATTACCGACGGCAAAACGCCGACGTCAACATCCTCGACGAGATCGGCCCCGAGCCCGGCGCCTTCTACGTCATGGATCGGGCCTACGTCGATTTCGAACGCCTCTTCGTGTTCACCCTCTGCTCGTCGTTCTTCGTCGTGCGAACCAAGAAGCCAACGGCGCTACTCGCATCCCGTCGACAGGTCCACGGGCGTGCGCTCGGATCAGACCGTCATCCTGGGCGCCATCGAATCGGCCCAAGCGTATCCGGACCCGTTGCGGCGGGTCAGCTACTTCGACACCGCGACGAACAAGCGGCTGCAGTTCCTGACCAACAACTTCGTGCTCCCGGCGCTGACCATCGCCGAGATCTACCGTTCGCGCTGGCAGGTGGAGCTGTTCTTCAGGTGGATCAAGCAGCACTTGCGGATCAAGAAGTTCTACGGCGCCAGCGAGAACGCCGTGAAGATTGGAGGCGAGTCTCTACCAAATCCTACAGATTCTCAGCGTTACCCTTTTCGAGAAAACGCCCATTTTACAGGCCTTGCAGCCGTCCGACTCCCACGAAAACTTACTCGATGACCCCAACCAACTGATTCTATTCGACTTTTAACCGGACAGTAGTGATTTCCGGTTAATCCCCTTCGGGTCCAAGGGGCTGGTTGCAGCGCGGTCGAGAGCCCGTTGCGCGTCGCGGCCTGTTTTGTTTTGGAGACGCCCGCGGCGCCCGCGGCGGCACCCGCGGTGAGGGGCCAGTCCCGTTGCTGCGCCGCATCCTAACTGAGTACTACCATTCGCAAATACGGTGACGTATTGTGGTGGCGATTCAGTGACGTAATCTGATGCCCTGGCATCAGAGGATAATTGCTCTAGATGCCAAGAAATAGTCCATTCGATGTGGTTCTAAGCCCAGATGAGCGGCGGGCTCTTGACTCTGCCAAGTGGAAATATACGTCACCGTATTGTGATGTCATTCGGGCCAGGATCATCCTGCTGGCCGGCGAGGGCCTGTCTAACGACGTCATTGCTGCTCGCCTGGATACTCCACGCCAGATCGTCAGCAAATGGCGCAAGCGGTTTTGTCTTGCTCGACGACCCGGCCTTGAGGCGCTGCCTCGGGGCGGGCGAAAGGCCCGCTTTTCCCGCCCACCTCGTCGTTCCGGTTAAGGAGCTCGCTTGTGAACTTCCTCATCGCCTCGGCCCCCCTTGTCTCGGCTCTCGATCGCCGAGATCCGCCAACATGTAATTACTCAAGGCCTCGTTGCCGAGATTAGTGGCGCTACTTTATGGCGCCGGCTCACCAGCGATGCGCTGCGCCCTTGGCAACACCGAAGCTGGATCTTTCCTCGCGATCCCAACTTTGCTGCCAAAGCCGGTCCCATCCTGGATCTGTACGAACGCGTTTGGGAGGGCGCTCCGTAACCGGAGCAGCCGGTCAAGCACGTAGGCCGCGGCGTTACCGGGCGGCGCGCTTCCCCATCTGGCCGGCCATCGCCTTGGCCCCGTCTAGAGCGAGTACAGCCGCATGTTTAGATTCGTTCGAGAGACCCCCGACCGACCGTTCGACATCTTCGCTGGTCAAGGCCAGAGCCTGCTCCGCTGTCTTGCCCACTAGAAGCTCGGTTAAAGCAGAGCCGACGGCAATCGAAGCCGTGCATCCCCGGGTCAAATAGCGGACTGCAGTTAGTCGACCGTCCGCCACCCTTGCAGTTAGCTGGAGAATGTCCCCACAAATAGGATTCGACACCTCGACCCGGATGTCCGGGCTCGCTAACTCGCCGACGTTGCGGGGATTCTGAAAATAGTCAAGGAGCCGATCGCTGTACACAAGCCCCTATTCTACTGCTCAAAGGCAAACCCGGGCGCAGCTCAGCCCCGGCGCCCCTCACCGCGTAGCGAGGCGAAGTGCTTGAGAGGTAATTTCGCGTCCGGGCGCGGCCCTGCCTGGTTCCGTCTCGCCCGGACCAGGTCGAGGAACCAGGGCGGCAGGTTGGCTTCAGCGCTTGGCCGCCGCCTTGCGCCGCTTGCGCTTTCCGCCGAGTGCGGACGCCGTTATTTCGGCTAAGTACTTGGGGGGCCGACCGCGGCGAGGTCGACCAACTGCTAGACCCTCCAGCATCCTTATGACATAGTTCAGCCGCTCCAGCTCCTCGCGTAGGACTTTGATGGCATTGTAGATAGGTTCGCTAGCCATGCGACGCACCTCTGCTGTTGATATCGGCCCCTCGACAGCAGGGCTTTACGACGGCCGAACAGCACAGGTGGACTCGCTTGCCATCCCAACCTGCATGAGTTGCTCCTTGGCGACCACCGTTGTTGCCGGCGCCGTCGGCGAGTCTCGGGTTATAAAGCCGCTTTGACGATCGGTCGATAAACATCATGATTAGCCATGGCTATCGAAACCAAAACCACGTCTGAGTCCGGCCAGGCTGCGCCTTCGGAAACGGCCAGACCGTGGGCTTTGAAGTCCCTGCCGCCGTTCCCGGCGGTTGCCTTGCAGTTGCTGAGCGTGTTGGACGATGACGAAGTGCCGATGAAAAAGATCGTCGCGCTGCTGCGCATCGACCCGGCGCTGTCGGCGGAGATTCTCCGCGTGTCCAACTCCGCGCTTTATGGGCTAAGCCGACGAGTAGACAACGTTTCCCACGCGATCGTCGTATTAGGCACCGAAGTCGTCAAGCGCCTGGCCCTTACCGTGGCCTTAGGACGCTTTTCGCACGGCTTTCTGCGCAACCAGGGACTGCGCATTTGCTGGGACCACAGCGTTGCCTGCGCCTTGATCGCCGAAGAACTGGCGCAGGAGCTCGACATCGCCAAGGACCGCGCCTATACCGCGGGGCTGCTGCACGACGTGGGCCGACTGGCGCTACTGGCTTGCTACTCCAAGGAGTACGAGAATCTCCTTGTGGTGGCGCGGGAGAATGACTTCGACGAACTCGAGTGCGAGAGGCAACTGTTTGACATCGACCATTGTGCCGCCGGGGAGTGGCTGGGCCGGCAATGGAACTTACCCCAAGACTTCGTCGAAGCCATCGGCCGGCACCATACCGCCGAGGCTACGGACCGCTCCATGCTCTCGGTCATAACCGCGGCCAATGCCGTCGCCGACACAATCGGCTTCAACGTGCTCCAAATACCGCCCAAATCAACCGTGGCCGAGGTGATAGCCAACCTTCCGATCGCCGATCACGACGCTCTTGCCGACAAGCTGGAAAACTACTCCGAGAGAATCCGCAACACCATTGGCGCTGTGACCCCCGGTGCCGGATCGAGCGGCTAGCCCGCATTTCTCACCATCTGACGGTCGAAGCACGCGATAGGCCCGCCATTACGTCGTTGCGCTTGCTCGCCGTGCTCAACGTAGGGTTCAAGCGGGCCTGGGACATCCCTGATAGGTAAAAGTCAAGGGATGGATGCAGAGATCCCGAGCCTCCTGAGGGAAGCGTGAAGTGGTGATGGCGGCGAGAGCGGAGAGTGTTGTGAATCCGGTCGTTGGGTCCTGAGAGACCAGACATCCCTATGCTGCCTCGGTTCGGGCCGGCGAGGGCCAGCCGTCGCGGAAGATTAAGTTTGGGTCCTAACCCGCTTTTCTCACCAGGTGGCGAGGAGCCCCTCCGCCCCACATCCCCGGCCCAAGACGACCGCCAATCGCCCACCGCGCCATGGAGCCACTTGACACGCCCGCTATTCTAAAGGGGGCAACCGCGACGATCGGCGTGACACTCGCCGCGCGGAAAAAAATTACGAAACAAACCCAATTTCCAACAAACCACTTTGATCCAGTAACTTAGAATGGAAATCATCAAGAGACCAAGGGCGAAAAAAAGACGATCAACGACGCTGGGACGCCCCGGCAAAAACATCTGGTGCAGGGCGTTGCCGGACATGACGAGCATTGCCCGATTGACAGCCGCGTTGCCTTTGCGTACCATGCCTTTAGGCGTTCCAATCAGAGGCCGCCCATGAAGCGGATCCTGCCGGCAATCCTGAGTGTGTGGATGGGCGGATTGGCCCTGTTTGCTCAGAACGAGGAAGCTCGCAAGCAGCCTCGTGAAGCCCAACAGGAGGCGATGCCGCCGGAGCAGTTTTCCAAGACCCACGCACCGCTTTTCTCCGCGCCCAAGTCGAACGACGCGGGCTCGCTGACCGAGCGCCTGGTTGCATCCGGGCCCGACGGGGAGCGACCGGAAGTGCCGCCGGCCCCTCGGCGGAATTTCATCGACCGATTCATTTTCCAAAAGATCGAGCGCGACGGTATTCCCTATGCCCCGCTCTCGACCGATAGAGAGTTTCTCCGTCGCGTCAAGCTCGACCTGACGGGCCGCATTCCCTCTCCCGCGGAAATCAGAGCCTTCCTAGCCGATACCGACCCGGCCAAGCGCGACAAGCTGATCGACCGGCTTGTGGACAGTGAAGCCTGGGTTGACAAGTGGGCGTACTTTTTCATGGACCTGTTTCGGGCCAACGGCAAAATGGGTCGGGGGAAGCATCTCTTTCATTATTGGATGAAGGAGAACTTGCGCTCGGATCGGCCCTATGATGAAGTCGCCCGAGCTATCATTGCCGCTTCCGCCAAAAGCAACCATGTGGTAGCGGCAGCCAACTTGATCGCCCGCGAACATGTTCAGGGCAAAGCCAGCGCGGATGATGGCGACGACTTCGGAATGGTCCACCAGTTGGACACCCATGACGAACTCGCCATCATCTATGCAAAAGCGTTTCTCGGCATCAACCTCTCCTGTGTCTCGTGCCACGATGGCCAACTACACCTCGAGGAGGTTAATGTCTGGCTAAGCCGCAAGACACGGCAAGAGTTTTTCCAATATGCGGCCTTCCTCGGTCGGACCCGCTATCAGATGTACTGGGAGAACGGGATGGGCAATGCCGGGGAGTTCATCATCGACGATCATGGCCCCGGCTACGACACCACGGGCCAAAGCATGATCCGGGTGCCTCGCTTGGGCGGGACCAACGAGCCGGCTTTCATCCTGACCTCCGAGCGCATGAAGCCCGAGGACGAGCCGCGGGCAGCGCTGGCCAGGATGCTCAGCAGTCATCCACAGTTCGCCCGGGCCACGGTGAATCTCTTCTGGGCCCAGCTAATGGGCTTTGGGATTGTCGAACCCTATGATGAATTCGACCTCGGGCGCCAGGACCCCGAGAACCTGCCGCGCGGTTGGGAGCTGCAGCCTTCTCATCCCCAGCTGCTCACTCGGCTGGCGGAGGATTTCGAGAGCGGCGGCTATCGTCTCAAGCGCCTAATGTCGACGATCTGCCGTTCGAGCGCCTACCAGCTATCGGCCCGCTTCCCCGGCCAGTGGAAAGATTCCTACACCAAGTACTATGCCCGCAAGTTTGTGCGCAGGCTCAATGCCGAAGAGCTCCATGACGCAGTGGTGCTCGCCACCGACCGCCCCGGCAACTTCGAATTCGGTACCGGAACCGTCGGCATGGCGATGCAGCTCAGCGGCCCCGCCGGGGAACGGGAGATTCGCTATTTCATGGAGACTCTCGGGCAGTCGGACCGAAACACCCCTCCCCGCAGGATCGCCGGATCGCTTCTGCATCCACTTGTTTTGATGCAGTCGCCGGTGGTCGCCGAGCGCGTTCTCGCGGAGGACTGCAGCCGGGTGCAGCAACTGCTTGATCGTTATTCGGATGACGCTCGCGTAGTCGAGGAGATGTTTCTGGCCACGCTTTCCCGACCGGCGTCCGATCGCGAGCAAGAAATAGCTCAGGCCGCACTTCAAAGGAACCGCGTCGAAGGGGCGCAGAACCTGCAGTGGGCGCTGATCAACAATGTGGAGTTCCTATTCAATTATTAGGAGTGCCCTATGTCGAGAACGAAGACCGTAGAGGAAGTGTTCGGCACTCGCCGGGACCTGCTGCGCCTCGGTGGTCTGGGGCTTGTGGGAGCCTCGGTCGGAGGCGCATGGCCGCTGCAAGCGGCGGCGACGAAGCCGAGATTTCACCCCCGGGGAAACGCGCGCAACGTTCTATTTTTCGAGATTTCCGGCGCCGTCAGCCACACCGAATCGTTCGACTTCAAAGAAAACGAAGGTTCGCCTGACGACCTAGACGTCCGACGAATAAACGCTGACCTTTCCCTGCCGCACCTGCTGTTCCCTCGCCTCGAGAAACACGTGGACAAGCTGGCCATTCTGCGTTCGATGCTGAGTCACGAGGAGGTGCATTTTCGGGCGCAATATTACGTTCAGACCGGCCGGCAGATGAACCTCGCCTTCGCGCGCGAGATCCCGGCACTGGGCTCGGTGATTGCCATGGAGCTCGAGCCCGAACGTCGCCCGAACGACACCTTCCCTCTCTATATGTCGTTCAATCTGGAAAAGGGGTCTGCCGGGGCGCTGGCGACAGGGTTTCTTCCACCCAGGTTTTCGGTGGTCGACATCAATACCGAAGCCATTGAGAAGGGGATGGCGCTCGACGAGAAAGCAGTCGAGTTGCTCGAGGAGCGCTGGTCTCTGCTGCGCCAAATCCGAGAGGCGGAACGTTCTCGCTCGGGCGGGTATGGCAGAGAGATAGCGGGCTACAACGATTTTTACGACGCCGCCTACAAGTTGCTCTCCGACGATCGCTGGCCGGCCGCTTTCCGCATCCCCGACGAGGAGCGCGAGCGATATGGCGACACGCTGGTTGGAGTCGCCTCGATTCTCGCACGCAACGTACTCGCCAGCGACGCCGGTACGCGCTACATTCATGTCTGCCACCCGGGTTGGGATCACCACGTGAAGATCTGGGACCGGGAGGCGGAGTCCAATCACTACAAGCTGTGCGCGGAGTTCGACCAGGCTTTCTCGGCGCTGCTGGAGGATCTCGCGTCGACACCTTCGGGGAGCAACCCTGGAGACACTTTGCTCGACGAAACGCTGGTTGTCGCCATGAGCGAATTCGGCCGTACTCCGGGCGCTCTGAACAATATGAATGGCCGCGATCACTACAACCGGTGCTTTCCGGCGCTCTTTGCAGGCGCCGGGGTCAAGGGCGGCCGCGTGCTGGGCCGCTCGGATCGGGCAGGCGAGAAATGCCTGGAGACCGGATGGCAGCGAAAAGAGCAGCCACGCATCGAGAACGTCGCGGCGACGATGTTTTCAGCCCTCGGAATCGATTGGAGCAAGGAGATTCGCAACGCACCATCGGGCCGCCCCTACGTTTACGTAGATCCTCTGGGACCCAACGGCCACATCCCCACAGATGAGATTGCGACCATTTACGGTTAGTATTCTTTTCCTGCTTTCGGTTCTTGTCGCCCAGGCCGGCCAGCCGGGAATGGTATTTGTCCGCGGCGGCGAGTTTCTTCGAGGCCGCTCCCACGCGCTGCCCGACGACGGGCTGAAGTGGTTCCCGACCCTTCTAAAAGACGATCGCCCGGTCCGCGGGATCTTTGTCGATCCCTTCTACCTCGATCGGCAAGAGGTGACGAACCGGGATTTCTCGATGTTCGTCGAGGCGACCGGCCGGGCCGCCCCTTACTACTGGCCTAGAGGGGAATTGCCTCCTGACAAAGTTGACCACCCGCTGGTAAACGTCAATTGGGGGGATGCGGCGGCCTACTGCCGGTGGGCGGGCAAGAGACTGCCGACCGAGGCTGAATGGGAGCGCGCTTGTCGCGGTCCTGCCGAAGGAGCCGTCTATCCCTGGGGTGACCGTGATCCCACGAAAGAAGACGTCCGCTTCGACGTTATCACCGGCCCCGGTCAAGTCTGTCGTTTTCCCGAAAGCTATTTCGGACTCTGCGATATTGCGGGGAACGTCTGGGAGTGGTGTGCCGACTGGTACGAAAGGGACTACTACGAACGTGCGCCCGATAGAAATCCGCCGGGTCCCGAGAAGGGCCTGTATCGAGTGCTGCGGGGCGGTTCCTGGGCGGATTTGCCGAAGTTTCTCACTTGCGCCTATCGCAGTTTTGCGCGGGCCGCCGAGCGCAGTCCGAACATCGGCTTTCGCTGTGCGAAGAGCTTCCGTTAGGCGAGCGGCGCGCGCCCGCCGCCGTCGAATGTCTCGCGGCAACAGTTCGTGTAGATCGCCCGGCCTGCAGTTCGTCGGGCAAGGTCGCCGTCCGTGTGGTTGAAAGTCGAGCGCTTCAGCTTGTCGTTCATCTGGCCGGCAGGATTGCCGGCCCCTACTCGAAACTGGACCGCCAAGAGCGGCGGTCGCTACCTATGTCCCGGTCTACTCACAGGCGCTTCGGTGGCGACGAACACTCGTGTTTGTCCCGGTAGTGTGGTGCGGTTGTAGAGGGTGCTCCGCGGAATGTTAATCTACAGCCAGGAGTCTTGAACTTGCGCCGTCTTGGTTCGATTGCACGTTGCATGTTGTTGGCCTGTGTGGTCTGCGGGACCCTCGCGCCCGCGGCGGCACAAGAGCCGCCACCTACCTCGGCGGACATCGAATTCTTTGAGACCCGTGTCCGCCCGGTGCTGGCCACGAATTGTTACGGCTGCCACGGTCCCGAGAAGCAGTTCAACTCCCTGCGCCTTGACTCTCGCGAGGCGATGATGCGGGGCGGCGGGCGCGGCCCCGTCGTGGTCTCGGGCAAACCCGAAGCCAGCCTGCTGATCCAAGCCGTCCGCCACCAGGGATTGCAGATGCCCCTGGGCGGCCGTCTCGAGGAATCTCAGATCTTGGCGCTGGAAGAATGGATTCGGCGCGGCGCTCCCTGGCCCCTGTCGCCCGCCGTAGCCGCCGATAACGAGCAATACAAACAACTTGCCCGGGAACACTGGGCCTTCCAGGCGGTGAAGAAACCCTTGCCTCCCAGAGTTGCCGAGGCGAAGTGGTCGCGCAGCCCGGTAGACCCTTTCGTCTATCGGGCGCTGAAGAAGGCCGGTCTTTCACCCTCAAAGCCGGCCGACCGCCGCATTCTGATCCGGCGCCTGAGTTACGTTTTGACCGGCCTGCCGCCCACGGCGGCCGAAAGCGATCGCTTCGTCGCCGACAACTCACCCGACGCCTACCCGAGGCTCGTCGACCAGCTACTGGCTTCGCCCCGTTTCGGGGAACACTGGGCTCGGCATTGGCTCGACCTGGTGCGCTACGGAGAAACGCGCGGCTACGAGTGGAACTACGAAATCATTGGCGCCTGGCGCTATCGCGACTACCTGATCCGGGCCTTCAACGCCGATGTTCCCTACGACCAGCTCGTACGCGAACACATTGCCGGCGATTTGATCGAGGAACCGCGGATCAACCGGGATGAGCGGATCAACGAGTCCGTCATTGGGACCGCGTTTTATCGTCTTGGCGAAGCCGGGCACGACGACTGCATCAAGTTCCGCGGCATCGCTCTCGACGTCATGGATAACCAGATCGACACGCTGACAAAGACGTTTCAGGCTCTCACCGTCGCTTGCGCGCGCTGCCACGACCACAAGCTCGATCCGATTCCGACCGAAGACTACTACGGTCTGTACGGCATCCTCAATAGCAGCCGCGTTGTCGCTCACACGATCGACACAGCGGAGGTCAACGCCAAGGAAACGGCGAGGCTCCGCCGCCTAAAATCCGAGATCAGAAACGAGCTAGCGAAGATCTGGCTCGGCGAGGCGAAGGACGTGGCGCAGTACCTACTCTCGGTCACGCCTTCTTCGGCCCACGCCCAAGCGTCGATTTCGGAGGGGTTGGACCCGAATCGCGTCGAGGCTTGGCAAAACGCCGTTAGCTGCCCGGGGCAGAGACTCGAGGACCCTGGTCACCCGTTGGCTGCTTTGTTGGATGAAGGCAGCGGGTCGAAGGCGGCGTTCCAGACTGCGTCCCGTGAATTGGCGGATCTCTACCGCAGGGAGTTGACCGAGCGATTGGAGTTCAACAGTGCCAACTTCGAGCCGTTTGCCGACTTCCGGTCCGAAAATGCCAACGACTGGCGCGCATCCGGTATGGGACTGCGCCAGGGACCGGCCCCTAGCGGCGAGTTTGCCGTTGCGCCGGAAGGAGATCGAGCGGTCGCCGGTGTATTCCCCGCGGGCGTTTACACGCATGCGTTGTCGAGCCGCTTGAATGGGGCCTTACGGTCTCCCACTCTGCCCAAGGATAAGAAGTATCTGAGCATCCGCGCGATGGGCGGCATGCTCGGCGCTCACCGCAAGGTCATCGACAACTGCGCCATTGGAGAAAAGTACAAGATTCTCAGTAGCGGCTCGCTGAGATGGAACAAGCTGGAGACCGAAGCCGAGCAAAAGCAGCTCCCGGTCTTCGTCGAACTGGTGACCAAATGGGAGAATCCGCGCATCCCCGACCGCCCTAAAAGGCTGAAAGCCCCGCCCAGCCAAATCGAGTCGCCGGCGTCCTATTTTGGAGTCGTTGAGGCAGTGCTGCACGACGTTGACGAGGCACCCCGCGAGGAGCTGTCGCACATGATGCGGCTGTTCGACGCCGGTGCACCAAGCGACTGGAACGATCTCGCGGCCCGCTACGCTGCTGGGGTCCGGATGGCCGTGACCAACTGGGCCGCGGGCCGAGCGACAGACGACGATGCCCGTTGGTTGGACTGGCTTACCCGCAACGATCTGCTCTCGAACCGAACGAGCGCCGGCCAGCGGTTGCGCGCGCTGATCAATCAGTACCGGGCCGTTGAGGCGCGCATCTCACCGCCGCGCGTGGTCGAAGGCTTGGCGGACGGTGGTCCGGGCCGTGATTTCCCCGTTCTGATGGGCGGCGATCCGAAAGGTTACGGAAAGCCCGCCTCGCGCCTTTTCCTGAGGCATATTTTGGGAGCACAACCGACCGTGCCCGCGGGAAGCGGCAGGCGGGAGCTGGCCGAAGCGATCGCCGCCCCCGACAATCCGCTGACCGCGCGGGTGATGGTCAACCGCATCTGGCATCACCTCTTCGGGCGGGGAATCGTGGCCTCGGTCGATAACTTCGGACTCATCGGCGACAAGCCGACGCATCCCGAGTTGTTGGATTACCTGGCCGCCCGTTTTGTCGAGGAAGGCTGGTCGATCAAGAAGATGATCCGTTTGCTGGCGCTTTCTGAAACCTTCCAGCAGGGCGGAGAAGCTTCGCCGGATGCTGTGGAGGCGGACCCACAAAACTTGCTGCTGCACCGTTACCCGCTCCGCCGCTTGGGGGCCGAGGCGCTGCGCGACTCGATTCTTTTGACCTCCGGCAACCTTCGGGATTCGATGTTCGGTCCCAGCATCCATCCCCACCGTGCGGCGGCACAAGAGTATCGCCGTCTCTTCTCCGGGGCGCTCGATGGCGAGGGCAGGCGCAGCATCTACATCAAGGTGACCCGCATGGAAGGGGCCAGGTTTCTGGAGACTTTCGATTACCCGATGCCCATGGCCACCCGGGGCAGGCGCGACGTGACCAACGTTCCGGCGCAGGCGCTGACTCTTCTCAATGACCCCTTCCTGGTCGGCGAGGCGACAGCTTGCGCGAACCGGCTCCTGGATCGTCAAGCCTCCTCCGTCGAGGAGCGCATTACGGACCTGTTTAGCATGACGCTAGGCCGCGACCCGACCGCCGTCGAACAGGAGCGGTTTCGCGGGCTGGCCGGCGAACTGGCCAGTCTGCTTCAAGTCCCCCGGTCGGACCTGCTGAACAGTGAGAAGGTCTGGAAAGATTTGGCTCACGCGGTTCTCAATCTCAAGGAATTCATGTACATTCAATAAGTGGGTGAGGGATGAAGCGGCGATTCACCAACGACGACGGCTGTCCGGGTTGCATGGCTGCGATGACCCGCCGCGACGCGCTGAAGCTTGCGTCGAACGGCTTCGGCTATCTTTCCTTCTCCGCGCTGGCGGCGGGCGAAGCTCTTGCCGCCAAGCAATCCTCCCAGCCACACTTTGCGCCCAAGGCCACCAACGTAATCTTGCTTTTCATGCCCGGGGGAGTCTCCCACATGGAAAGCTTCGACCCCAAGCCCAAGCTGGCCGAACTCGACGGCAAGCACGCCAAGCTCGACAACTACCTTGCGGGGCCTGACCGAAAGTGGCTGCGGTGCCTTTGGGAGTTCAAACAATACGGCCAATGCGGCGCCCCGGTGAGCGAGCTGTTTCCCCACATCGCCACTTGCGTGGACGATCTCGCCATCATCCGCTCGATGAAGTCGGAGTTTCCGCTCCACGCTCGGGGCAATGTCTTTCTCCACACCGGACGCAACGTCGGAGGGTTCCCGAGCCTCGGTTCCTGGGTCACCTATGGGCTCGGCAGCGAGAACAAGAATCTGCCCGGCTACGTCCTTCTCCGCGACGCCTACGTTCCGCCGGGCGGAATCGAGAACTTCGCCAACGGCTTCCTGCCCGCGACCCACCAGGCCACTCACATCCGCGATGAAGGTCCGCCCGTTGACAACATCGTTCCTGCCGACAAGGACCAGCGCGTGCAACGGGCCAAGCTGGATGCCTTAGTTCAGCAGGATCGCGACTTCCTCCGAAACACCGGCGGCGGTGACGTCGTCGAGTCAGCGATCGCCAACTACGAGATGGCTTACCGCATGCAGTCGCTGGTGCCGGATGTGCTGGATTTGGGCCGCGAATCCGAGGCGACGAAGAAGCTCTACGGGCTTGATTCCGAAGACAAGCCGAAACGTCTTTACGCCTTGCAATGCCTGCGCGCGCGACGCCTGATCGAGGCCGGTGTGCGCTTCGTGGAGGTTACCTGCCCGAACCAGTTCGGCATGAACGGCACATGGGACCAGCACAGCAACCTGAAAAAGGACCACGAAGCGAACGCCTTCGTCACCGATCAGGCCGTGGCGGGCCTCATCAAGGATCTGAAGTCACGCGGCCTTTTCGAGCAGACCCTGATCATCTGGGCGGGCGAGTTCGGACGCACGCCCGATACCGGCAACGGCGACGGGCGCGACCACCATCCGTTCTGTTTCACGATCTGGATGGCCGGCGGCGGCATCAAAGGCGGCGTCACCTACGGCGAAACGGACGAGTTAGGGGACCAGGTGGCCAGGGATCCCGTGACCATCCACGACTTGCACGCCACCATCCTCCATCTTCTCGGCCTTGACCATGAGAAGCTCACCTACCACTTCGGCGGGCGCGAGCAGCGGCTGACCGACGTCCACGGCCATGTCGTGAAACAGATTCTCGCTTGAGCGGCACGGGCCGCTCGGGGATTCCGGCCGCGGCTGCCGCGGGGTTCGTCTGCCGAACGCGCCTGCGCCATCCGCACCGGTCGCTGCCGCGGTCCTGAACGATGCCTGGACTGTACCCGCAGGCTGTAGCGCAAGGCTCGCTGCGGGGACTGTCACAAGCGGCGTCCCGGGAGTCACTTAGAATCAGCGGCGTCTTGAGCCGCGGTTGACTGTCCCAAGGTTTTTTCACAAACCCTTGCGTTCGTGGCTCCGATTCGCTCATCGCCAGGGTGTGCGCGAGCAAGGAACTGAGCCTGGAACGCTAGTGACAGGCCAAATACCTATAGCGACCATTTCCCTGACTGCCCCCTTACAGTCGCGGCTCGGAATGATTGGTCGCGGGTCTGGCAAGCGGAGACTTGTTAATTCAGTTGGTTTTCGACAGCCTTGGTCGCCGACTACGCCGCAGCGGCGTATAGTAGTAGCGGTTGATCGAAGCCGAGCCGACCAATGACACAAGAAGACGTTCTGCAAATCATTGACGAGGCGGCCCGTGACGAGCGCGACACCCTCGACCTGAGCGAAGAAGGGCTGACTGCCCTGCCGCCCGAAATCGGCCAACTCCAAAACCTCCGGACGCTCGCCCTAAACAAGAATCGGTTGGCCGCCCTGCCGCCCGAAATCGGCCAACTCCAAAACCTCCGGACGCTCGCCCTAAACCAGAATCAGTTGACCGCCCTGCCGCCGGAAATCGGCCAACTTCGGAATCTCCGCGGTCTCTGGCTTTACCGGAATCAGCTGGCGAGGCTTCCAGTAGAAATTGCTCACCTTGAGAGCCTTCGGAAGCTTGTACTCAGCGGCAACAAGCTAGACACGATAGCACCGGAAATCATACGCCTCATCAACTTGACTTCACTCATTGTCGCTGACAATGCTCTCTTGTCTGTGCCGCCCGACCTTTCCCACTTCACAAAGCTCCAAATCCTACACCTGGCAGGCAATGCGCTGACCGCGGTGCCATCAGAGATCGGAAAGCTTACCAACCTACTCCAGCTCTCCGTTCAGAATAATCAGTTGACCGTTCTTCCACCCGAAATCGGCCAACTCCAAAGCCTCCAGTTTCTCGACCTTGAGGGCAATCAGTTGACCACCCTGCCGCCGGAGCTGGGGCAGCTTCGAAAGCTGCAGAAGCTCGACCTAAAGGACAACCCCCTACCCGAGCCCTACCCCGACTTCATCAAGCGCGGGACGGAAGCAGTCCTCACCTACCTGCGCAGCCTTCAAAAAGAGAGCACCCCGCAATACGAAGCGAAGCTGCTGCTGGTAGGTGAAGGCAATGTTGGCAAGACTTCGCTGGTCGAGGCCATGCGAGCCGAGCCAACCAAGCGGTCTGGCGTCTTCGTCAAAGATCGTACAACCACCCACGGCATCAACCTCGGCCGGCTTCAGCTTGACCATCCTGGCGATCAAGCGAAAAAACTCACCTTAAACACCTGGGACTTCGGTGGGCAGGAAGTCTACCGCGTGACGCACCAGTTCTTCTTCAGCCGGCGGTCGCTTTATCTGCTGGTGTGGTGGCCGCGGGAGGGACAAGAAGCGGGAGCCGTCGAAGGCTGGCTGAAACGCATACGACTGCGTGTTCCCGATGCTCGCGTGATCCTGGTTTCCACCCACGCTGATGAGCCACGCCAACCGGAACTGTACTACGCGAAACTCGACAGACGATTTCCCGGTGTGTTGGCTGGCCGTCACGCGGTGGACTGCGAGAGCGGAAACGGTATCGACGATTTGCTTGAGACCGTTGCCGCCGAAGCGGCCAAACTGCCCCAGATGGGCAAGCTCATGAGCGTCCACTGGATCGCGGCTCGTGACGAGGCCCTGGCGTTAGAACAACCGCAGATCTCCCGAACGGGATTTAACGACATCGCCGGTAGGCACGAACTGGACGAAAAAGAAACCGAAACCCTGCTCGGTCTACTCCACGATCTGGGTCGCATTGTCTACTACGGCGAAGACGAGGGACTGCGGGATGTAGTCGTCATCAGGCCCGAGTGGCTTACGAAAGCGATCGGATACGTACTGGAAGACAAGGCGACCCGTGAAGCCAAGGGCGAGCTGGCGCACGGCCGCCTGCGGAAGATCTGGATCGAGCACGACCAGCCCGACTGGGAGCGGTACGACACTAAGTACCACCCGTTTTTCCTACGGCTGATGGAGAAGTTTGACATCTCGTATCGTATCCCCGACCAAGAAGCGAGTCTCGTCGGCCAGTTGGTGCCCGATGAGCGGCCCGAGCTGCCCTGGGAGACCGAATCGGAAACGCCCAAAGGGTGGCGTGAGCTTTCTGTTCTCTGCTCGATGGGCGACCAGCCCCCCGGGATTGTGTCCTGGCTGACCGTCAGGAATCACAAGTACTCGTGGGAGCAATTGCATTGGCGCGAGGGGGTCTTCCTTGCTCACCGTGGCCAAGAGGGACTCTTCGAGTTGCTCGAACCGACCGAGCTGCGGCTGACGGTTCGGGGAAGGTCGCCCGACTATTTCTTCGGACTCCTGCGGGACACCGTGACCAACCTAATTCGAAGCCGTTGGGAGGGCCTCAATTATGAACTGCTGGTGCCCTGCCCCGGCACGAAAAAGAACGGCGACGCCTGCGACTACCGGTTCGGCCTGGAAGACTTGCAGGGGCTGAGAGAAGACGAAATCCAGGACCACCGCTGTATTCGTTGCCGAGAGGTGCAGAATGTGGCGCTGTTGCTGACGGGCCTCGAGGCGCCCATTTCGCCGACAGAACGAAAACTCGAAGAGATCCTAAGATACGTGAAAACCGCTGCGACCGCGGAGCAACTGGAGCAGCAGCGGAGCGAAAGTGCGACGCAGATGCGAACGCTCCTCAATGCCCTAAGCGACGAGACGCGCGAGTGCCCACGGCTCTTCACGATCGTCCCCACCGGCGGCGGCGCTTTTCGGGAGAAGTTCGAGTTGACGCTGTGGTGCGAGCACCCTGGCGAGGAGCATCCGTGTGAAGACGGCGAATACACGTTCCACCAGACGAAAGAATGGCTCGCCGATTTGGGCCCCTATCTATCGATTGTCGCCACATCGTTGCGCGTGGTGGTCGCCCTGGCCGGCATGCCCGGGGCGGACCAAATCATCGAGAAGGCGACCTCGAAGCAGCTTGAATCAATGGAAAAGTTTACAAAAGAGCTGGCGCCCTCGACGAAGGCGATGGGAGACGAGCTGGGGTCCTCTATCAGCGGGCTCACCCGGGCGCAAGGTTCGGCCTTTCGGCAATTCCATTCGCTGCTGCTGGAACTCGATCCCAACCGCAAGTGGGCCGGGATGCGGCGGTTCCCCACGGCAGCGGGCGATTATCTCTGGATTTGTCCCGAGCATCATCGCGAGTACGACCCGGGGTTGCCGAAGTTACCGCAGTGAGGGAGGGGATTCGCTCATCGAGGGTGTGCGAGGGCAAGGAACTGAGCCTGGAACGCTAGTGACAGGCCAGGTATCACCGCGACCACTACGCCTCGAAATGAGTCTCGACGCAGCACGCCAAAGGGCGTACGCCACAAGTTGAAACGACCCGCGCCCCTTCCGAGCCGCGCGCGTCAGCAAGCGGTCCAGTGATGTCGTGCGGCGCCCGTCCCCGATCTCCCCAGGACTCTCGAAGCCAAGTCCCGTAGCGAAGGGCTGGGCGGTCGTTTGCCCAGACCTGCGGTCGTTTCTTGTTCGCGCCCCGGGGAGTGCCAACCTAAACCTGGCATATCATGCAAGATAAGTTGTTCATTCAAAGCATCTTATTCCCGATGACAGGGCTGTGACCTTGGATTGGCGGGGTACAATATGCTTGGGCATCCAAAGTATTCGGGGCCGATTCGAGCACTGACACTGCGGAGCCACGAACCAATGGGCCAAAGAAATTACCAAACAAAGCCAATTTCGTACAACCAACAGGGAATCAATGGTTTACGGAGTCCTTTCCCCTCGCCTGGGCGAAAAAAGGGAACCACGATGTCACAGGGGCCAGTCTCCTTCCCGGCCCGAGTCGAAGCGAATCGTTCATCGCCCAACGAAGACGCTTGACACGCTCGGTATTCTAAAAGGAGGGAGGCCGCCGAGACCGGCAGCAAGTCGACGAACGAAAAAAACGAAACAAACCCAATTTCGAACAACCAGCTTGCAATCAATAAGTTGCGGCATGGTCTGGTACGCCCCCGCGAACGTAGAACTATCCCCGGGCGCCTGTTTCCCCCTTGGAATGGCCGGCGGTCCCGGAGTCGTCAATCGGGGTGCGGCCCGGACAAGCCCCATGAACACCACCCGGTCGAACCAATCGATCCCGCGCCTACGGATGCGCGGCATCCGTAAGTCCTTCGGCGCGACTCGCGCGGTCGACGGCGTGGATTTTGAAGTGCTGCCCGGGCGAGTGCATGCTTTGATCGGCGAGAACGGGGCGGGGAAGAGCACGCTGATGAAGATCTTGAGCGGCGTGCTTCGACCGGACGCCGGCGAGATCGAGGTCGACGGGAATCCCTTCCGGCCAGCCAATCCTTGGGAAGCGCGCCAAAAGGGCGTGGCGATGATCTATCAGGAACTGGCGCTGGCGCCGCATTTGAGCGTGGCGGCTAATGTCGTGCTGGGGATCGAGCCGGCCAACCACGGGTGGTTGCAGTCTACGCGTGCGCAGCAGCTGACTACGCAGGCTCTCGAAACTCTCGGGCACGGAAATATTTCACCGCGCGCCATCGTCGGCGAGCTGAGCATCGGAGCACAGCAAGTCGTCGAAATCGCCCGAGCGCTGGTGATCCGGGCCAAGATTCTCGTTTTTGACGAGCCGACCAGCAGCCTGACGCAGGGCGACGTAGACCGCCTTTTCGATTTGATCCGCAAGTTGTGCGGCGAGGGCGTCTCCGTCGTCTACATCAGCCACTTTCTGGAAGAGATCGAGCGGATTGCCGACCGCTTTACGATCCTGCGAGACGGTCGGTCGGTGGCCGCCGGCGACATGGCCGGAACATCGCTCAACCAGATCGTGGAGTGGATGGTGGGTCGCAAACTCAACGAAATGTTCCCTCGGGTCCCGCACTCCATCGGCGAGCCGATTCTCGAGTTGGATAAACTGGCCTCCACGCCGGCGGTTCGCTCGGCCAGCTTCCAGCTTCGGCGCGGTGAGATTCTGGGAATTGCCGGGCTCATCGGCGCGGGCCGTACGGAGATGCTGCGCGCCATCTTTGGGCTGGCGCCGGTGCGGGAAGGCCGGGTCCGGGTCGCTGCTTTCGAAGGCCCCGCTACTCCGGCCGAGAGGCTGCGGCAGGGCGTCGGTCTACTCAGCGAAGACCGAAAAACCGAGGGACTGGCGGCCGGCTTGACGGTCGAGGACAACCTGATGCTTTCGCGGCTCGAACCCTATGCACGGCACGGCTGGCTTCGCCGGGAAGCGCTCCGCGAGGCCACGGCCTCTTGGATCGAACGGCTTGCCGTCAAGGCGACTGGGCCGCAAGCGCCGATCGAGTCCCTTTCCGGCGGCAACCAGCAAAAGGTGCAGCTTGCGCGGTTGCTGCACCACGATTGCGACGTGCTGCTGCTGGACGAGCCCACTCGCGGCATCGATGTCGCCAGCAAGGTGCAAATCTATGACTGGATCGGCCGGCTGGCGGCCCGCGGCAAAGCGGTGGTCTTCGTTAGCTCCTATGTTCCTGAATTGCTTGGCGTCTCCGACACCGTGGCCGTGATGACCCGCGGGCGGCTAGGTGCCGCTGCTGCCGTGCGATGAGTGGGACGAACACTCCATTCTGCTCGCCGCCACCGGCGCCCAGAACTGACTCTTTGCTTAACCATGCGACCTTGGGAAACCTTCATTGCTTCACCATGGGATGCTACTCAAACTGAATCTGCGCGATATAGAGGTTCGGCATGATCTGATTCCAGCCTTGCGGCACCGCGTCGAAGGCGATGCGAAAAGGCCGGGTCTGACCCGGATCGAGCAGCCCAGCCTGAGGACTCACAATGACGACAGCTTGCCGGCCTAGCTCATTGATACTGCCCGTTCGCACCGTCACCCACTCGTAGGGCCTCACAATGACGACGGCTTGCCGGCCTAGCTCATTGAGGTAGGGATCGCGAAATACACAGGTCACCTCGACGACCCGGACCCCCCGCTCGCCCAGATTGCTGATCTTCCCTTCGATCGAGACAATCGTGTGCCCGAGGAAGCTCTCTTTGGCTTCCATCCGGACATCGCTCAGGTCGAGATAAGGCAGATACTGTTTTGCCTCCTCCGTCAGGACGGTTCGATTCGCGGGGCGGTTTTGGTAGTGCTCCCAGGCAAAATACGCAAGGCCTCCGCCGAGCGCCAGAACGATCAGCGCGACGAGCACCCCAACGGACGGCCCCTTGCGCTGCCACGTTTTCGATACGTCTTCGAGCACGTTTCCGGTCTCTACCCCTAGGGATGCTTAACCCGCATTTCTCGTCACTTGGCGAGCTCAGTCTGCCGTGTCTTTGGAATCGACGAGTTCCCGGAGCCGGGCGATGACTTCCTGCACCGGCTTGGCCCCTTCGTCGCCGCGCTTGCGGTGGCGGACGGCGACCTTCCCCCTGTCGGCTTCGCGCTGGCCGACAATGAGCATGTAGGGAATTTTTTGGAGCTGGGCTTCGCGGATTTTGAGGTTGACCTTCTCGTTGCGGGAGTCGATCTCGCCGCGGATACCGGCGTCCTTGAGCTGCTCGAGGACCTGCCGGCCATATTCGTTCTGACGGTCCGTGATAGGCAACACGATCGCCTGAACCGGCGCCAGCCAAACCGGGAAAGCGCCGGCATAGTGCTCGATCAGCACGCCGAAGAACCGCTCGATGGATCCCCACAGCGCGCGATGGACCATGACCGGCTGATGGGCCTTTCCGTCCGCGGCGATATATTCCAGCTCGAACCGCCGCGGCAGGTTGAAATCGAACTGCACCGTCGAGAGCTGCCAGGGACGCCCGATGGCATCGAGCACTATGACGTCAATCTTCGGCCCGTAAAAAGCCGCCTCGTCAGCCATGACTTTGGCTTCGATTTCCCGCGTCTTCAAGGCGCTGAAAAGACCGTCCTCGGCCATCTTCCATTCTTCGGCCGAGCCGGCGTACTTTCCGCCCGCGCCGTCGTCCCAGGTCGACAGCTCGATTTCGAATTTATCGAAGCCGAACGTCTTGAGCACGTCGAGCGCGAAGTCCACACAGCCCAAGATTTCTTCCTTCACTTGGTCGGGCGTGCAGAAGATGTGGGCGTCGTCCTGAGTAAAACCCCGCACCCGCAGTAGCCCGTGCATCACGCCCGAGCGCTCGTAGCGGTAGACCGTCCCGAGCTCGCCCATGCGAACAGGGAGATCGCGGTAGCTGCGCAGCCGGTCCTTATACATCAGGATGTGGAAGGGACAGTTCATCGGCCTGAGCTGGTAGTCGGAGTCGTCCAGCTGCATGGTCGAGAACATGTTGTCGGAGAAAAACTCGGCGTGCCCGGAGGTCTTCCACAAGTCATGGCGGGCGACGTGCGGCGTATACACGAGGCTGTAGCCGCGCCTCACGTATTCGTCTCGCAGCCAATCTTCCATGGCTCGGCGAATCGTGCCGCCCTTGGGATGCCAGAAGATCAGGCCCGGGCCGGCGCTTTCTTGGATGCTGAAAAGGTCCAGTTCCTTGCCCAGCTTGCGGTGGTCGCGTTTTTTGGCCTCTTCCAGACGGAGCAGGTATTCGTCGAGATCCTTCTTGCTGAAGAAGGACGTCCCGTAAATGCGCTGCAGGCGGGCGTTGCGCTCGTCGCCTTTCCAGTAAGCGCCGGCGACCGAGAGCAGCTTGAAGGCTTTGATGCGCCCCATGCTGGGGATGTGCGGCCCGCGGCAGAAGTCGAGGAACTGCTCGCCCGTTTTGTAGACCGAGATTTTGTCGCCCTCGGTCTTGTCTTCGATCAGCTCACACTTCATTTCCTCGCCCATCTCCTTAAACTGGGCGAGGGTCTCCTCTCGCGGCAGCCAGACGCGCTCGTTGCGCGGATCGCGCTTGACGATCTCCCTCATACGGACTTCGATTTTTTCGAGGTCTTCGGGGGTAAACGGAGTGTCTCGCTGAAAATCGTAGAAAAAACCTTGTTCGGTGGGCGGGCCGATTCCGAGCTTGGTCTCCGGATAGAGCTCGAGCACCGCGGCCGCCAGCAGGTGAGCGCTCGAGTGGCGGTAGACTTCGAGCGCCTCCGAGTCGCGGTCGGTCAGAATGCGCAGTTCGGTGTCTTCCTCGATCGGTGCGGTCAAGTCGACGAGTTGCCCGTTGAGCTTGGCCACTAGAGCCGATTTCGCCAAACGTGGACCTATAGACTCCGCGATCGATAGAGGCGTGGCGCCCTTTGCGACCATCTGTTCCGAGCCGTCCGGCAACGTGACACGAATCGATTCCATCCGACTGACAGTTCCTTCTTAAGTGGGAGGGGCGCTCCGATGAAACTTTACTTCTTCGTAGACTCGGTTGTCGAGGACTTCGCCTTCGACGACGAGCTGGAATCGGAGTCCTTCGAGCTTTTGGCGGCCGACTTGTCGCTACCGTCCTTGGTTTTCTTGTCTCCGCTCTCGGCCTTCTTCTCTTTCTCTTCGCCGTCCTTCTGACCGGCGCGGCCGTAGTCGGTGACGTACCAGCCTGTGCCCTTAAACTGAATGGCCGGGGCCGACAGCAGCTTCTTGACTTTACCGCCGCAGCCGGGGTGCTCCTTGAACGGTTCGTCGGAGAATTTCTGGATTTCCTCGAAGCGCCCGCCACACTTGAGGCACTCATACTCGTACAAAGGCATCTAAGATTCCCCCGGGGACTAGCAGGCCATGGTAAAAGTGGGTTCGGGCAAAAAATGGGGACTGTCATCCGATTTTCGCTTCCGAAACTGATTTTGTTTCGAGTGCGGTTAGACGACGAAAATCGGTGACTGTACCCGTTTTTTGAGGCGAAGGACCTTCACTACGGGCTGCTAGACAGTATATATAAGTAAGTATATCAGGCGGTTGCGCGCGTTCAGAAGACAGGCCCGCGGCCGGGAGCTAGAACTTGAGCGTTTTCAAATACGTGCGGAATTTGGGTCCCACCTCCTCGTGCCGCAGCGCGTATTCGACAGTCGCCTTCAAAAACCCTAGCTTGTCGCCGGCGTCGTAGCGCGTGCCTTCAAACCTATAGGCGTAGACCGGCTGGCTCTGGATCAAAGCCTTGATGGCGTCCGTCAACTGTAGCTCGCCGCCTGCCCCGGGCTTGATGGAGTCCAGGCAGTCAAAAATCTCGGGTGGAAAAACGTAACGTCCGATGATGGCTAGATTCGAGGGGGCTTCGTCGGCAGGCGGCTTCTCGACCACGTCGTTGACTCGGAACAGTCGGTCGTTGGCGCCGTCGAACTCCACGGGCTCGGCGTCGATGGCGCCATAGGCCGAGATCCGCTCGCGGGGGACCTCCATGACGGCGATGACGGCCCCGCCCCTTTTGCGGTGAACTTCGATCAACTGCTTCAAGCAAGGAACGGTGGAATGGATGATGTCGTCCGGCAGGCTGACGGCAAAAGGCTCCCGGCCTACGATCTCCCGGGCCACGCCGACGGCATGGCCAAGTCCTAGCGCCTCGGTTTGCAAAACGTAAGAGATGTCGGCGAGATTCGAGATCCCGCGGACGATCTCCAGTTCCCGCTGTTTCCCTCGCGCCTCCAGCTCCTTTTCAAGCTCGGGGCCGGCGTTGAAGTGGTCTTCCATGGCGGACTTGCCCGGGGCCGTGACGATGACGATGCCCTCGATACCCGAGGCGACAGCTTCCTCCACCCCATACTGGATGATCGGTTTGTCGACAACCGAGAGCATCTCCTTGGGTTGCGACTTCGTGGCCGGGAGGAAGCGGGTCCCCAGGCCGGCAGCGGGGAATACGACTTTGCGGACAGGGGAAGGCTTCTCCGAGGGCATTAGTTTTAGTGTTGACCGCAACGGGCAGGGCGCGCAATAGGGGCGATGGCGGGATCAGCCAATCCTATGCTAGGAACGGCCGCAACGATGGCCTACCGGTTGGCGGAGCTGGGCCGTGCCGATCCCGCGCTGCCGGCGGCACGCCGAGGTGTTCGAGGTTTTTCGCGACACCTTCGACGAGCAAGACCGCCCCACTGGAGAAGCAATCGGCTTCAGCTATAGAGCCGATCTCCGCGAAGAGACCGCCGCTCCGGAAGAGGTTGGTCCTCAGGCGCCCCCTTGGGGTTTCTCAACGTAGGGTTCAAGTACGCCCGCATTGTTCAAGAAACGGTCCTCAGCGCGGCTTGAAACGCGGATAGTGCGCCCGATACCCCAGAAGGCGCGCCGTCGGTCCGATGGCGTGGAATAGGAGCCGCTGGACTGGCACGGGTGGGTCGGCCGACCACGAATCGTAAACAGGGCTGAAGCGCGACATCTGAAGCAATGCCTTGGGAACTTGCTTATTCGTCGGGTCTTCGTCAAAGAAGCCGTAAGCCTGCGCAAGAAAAACGCTGAACGGCTCGGGAATCCCGTACTCCTCGGTCAGCGGGCCGCGCACAACGACCGGTTTGTCCGTCCGGTTGAAAGGCTTGTGCGGCGTGCCGGGCGAAACAAGAAAGGACTCCGACCGACCCAGCTCCCTGACCTCGCCGTTTACCAGCAGGCTCAGCGTTCCCTCGGCGACCATAAATCGTTCCGAGAAAGACGTGTGGACGTGCTCGGGCGGTCCCGGCACATTGGGGCCCATGGTCAACTCGAGCCAGAACAATCCGTCTTCGCGTTGCAGGATGCGCTGCTCGAACCCCTCCATTTTGCTGCCGAAGACGGACCCGACGGGAGGGTAGTAGGATTCGTCAGGCGCCGGTTCAGGAAAAACGAACCGGTCAAGCACAGCACCGCCAAGCAGGTAGAGCGCCAACATGGAGACTGAGGCCTTCAGGATGCGCTTCATCGCCGCCCCTTACAGCCAGGGCAATTTCTCTTCCGGCATCGTTTCTAGCAAGAGCGGCTTGAGGAACTCGACGCTCTTGATGATGCCCTCTTTCGAACTCATCACCGGGTCTTCGTGCTCGATACTCAGCACGCCGTCATAACCCACCAGGCGCAGCTCACTCAAGAAGTCGCACCACCAAGCGGCCCCGTGCCCGAAGCCCAGCGTGCGATAGGCCCAGGACCGTTCGGCGACCATCGACATGGGACGCAGGTCAAGTCCGCCATTCACTGCGGTCTCGCGATCATTAATCTTCGTGTCCTTGGCGTGAACGTGAAAAATGAAGTCATGACCTAGCGCGCGAATCACAGCCATGGGGTCCATTCCCTGGTAGAACAAGTGGCTGGGATCCAGGTTGGCCCCCAAACTCGGCCCGGCGATCTCACGTAGGCGAAGCAGGCTGCTGGTGTTATAGACGGACTGGCCGGGATGCATCTCGATGGCGATTTTGACGCCACGGTCGGACGCGAATTGGCCGGCCTGCTTCCAGAAGGGCTGGATGACTTTGTCCCATTGCCATTCGTAGAGATCCAGATACTCTTTCTGCCAGGGATGAAGCACCCAGTTCGGATACTCGCAGCCATTCGGCTCCCCAGGGCAGCCGCTCATCGTAACCACGGTGTCGAGCCCGAGCTTGCCGGCGGCTTCCACCGTTTTGTGGAAGACATCCTGGGAACTCTTGCCGCGTTCCGGGTGTGGATCGAGCAGATTGCCGTTGCAGTTCAGGGCGCTCAGCATCAGGCAGCGGCTCTCGATGGCGCCCATAAATTGCTCGCGCGCGCCCGCGTCGCTCACTAATTTTTCCAAGTCGCAGTGCTTCCCGTGGGAGAAATTACCGGTTGCGATCTCCACCGCTTGAATGTCTTGGGCGGCGACCCAGTCCAGGGCTTCGGTGAAGGGCATATCCTGCAAGCTGTCAGTGATGATTCCGATTTTCATTTTTCACCTCGATTCTTCGGCAACCGTGATTGTATACCCCCGCCCTCCGGGGGCTCAAGTTTTCGAAGCGCCGATGTCAACACCATGTTCCGCCTCGACGTCACCTTATTCGGGCCCAACCGGAATCAGACGGAGCCGCGGGCGCGAGCCTGTGGTCAAGGCTTCGCAGCAAGAGTAACGAGCTCCTTGTGGCACACCGGCTGACTTGTGAGCAATGCGGGTTAGGGAGAGGACGCCCTCCCTCATGGGCCTTCAAGGAGGTCCGCTTCCAGCGGATCTCGGTCTGAGTCAACCAGACGCACTACATAAACGCGGTAATCGTTAAGAGTGCCTTGGAGGTCCAGTTGAGCGCCGTCGGCGAGTAATCGGCGGTTCTGCCACCCTCCCTTTTGCAAGAGAAGGAATTTTTGATGTTGTGACACAAACTGGTCATAGGGTCGCATATTGAGCGGCACCCAGGGAGCCAGTCGAGTCACAGCAAGTTCACCCGTGTCCTTCCCTTCGAACTGAAGAGCAGCTTCACGGCCGGTAAGGTAGTAGAGCCTGCTTCGCAGCTCACGCTGCCAATAGTACGACAACTGCAAGAATCGATGATGGTTCGCAACCACGATGGGAAGCCGATCTTCGCCGTCATAGGGCCGCAGGGCTTCAGGGTGCGGAATTCTATTACGCTGATTCGACACGAAATTACTTGTCCCCCAAATATTGATGCAGTACCACACAGAAAGGCTAACAAGCGCCACGGCGCCGACAAGAGACCGCTTCCCGCCTGTGGGTAGCAGAAGCACGGCGGCGAGTATGGCGTAACCGACAACGGTAGGGAGCAGGTAGCGCAACGAGAGCGAGTCCGTCACAAGAAGGGAAGTCGCCAACACAACTATGGGGAAGGCGCAAAGTCCAACAATAACCCCGAGTTCGTGCTTCGAGACGTCCACGCCGCGGCCCTCGCCCTCACCCAAACTGTTTCTTCCCAGCCGTAAAACGCCCAGCAGGCCCAGAATCAACAGTACGGGAGGAACCAGCTGCTCGAACAGCCCAATAGGGAAGCGAAGGAACCTCCCCAAAGAAACTGGGTTCCACGGGTTCTGTGTGTAGTCGCTTGCCGCCCCAACCAGCGGCAGCAGCATCAGAACCGAAGAGCTTCCGACGGCCAACGCGCTCCAAACAGCGGCGTCCATTCGCTTGCGCGAGACAGTGCGAATCAGTTCGCCGAGCGCTAAAGGAAACAACAAGAGAACGCCGTAGTAATGGGTTTGCATGGCGCAGAACAAGCTCACCGCGAGCCCCAGCAGGCCCAGCCGGCGATGTTTTCCCTCCACCGCTTCCTGCCATGACACGAGGGCAACCCCAAGGCAGCCCATCAGGAGACCATACGGCCTGCCCTCGTGGATGTACTCGGCGACCCTTGTTGACAAAATCGTCATTACAGCTACAGACGCGCACAGCGCACCCGCGATCCGACGCGTGAAGCGAAACACACAGAGACAAAGAACCCAGATCCCCACCGCGGCAGGCAAGCGAAGGCCGAGGTGCGGATCAGGCACGAATTCAAGTACCAGGTGGGCCAGGATGGCGAATAAGGGGGGCTCGGCGACCGCGCCCGACCGAGTCACTTCCCAAATCGAACCAAGATCGGGAAGGAGTGCCGCGTGAAGACTCAGGAGTTCGTCATACCACAACGGCTTTGTGCGGCTTACTAAGAACGCGCCCACCCAGAAAACGACCGAAAGCGGGACCAGAAAGACGTAGCCATTTCGCTCAAGCGTAGAATCGATCCAGCAGGCACACTTCTGAACTCGCCTAGCAAGATAGGTCAATAGCCCAAACTCACCCTCCCAAGAACGATCAGGACCCGGCGACTGCGATGGATCCGAAGCGGCGTTGTTCAGCATGAATTACGGTTCCCGCCGCGTAGCGATCGTAACGAGGTCCTTGTGGTACACCGGCTGACTGTCGCTTCGAATTCAGAAGAGGATCGGTTGTGGAAAGTGAGTTTCCACGAAGTCGCGGTAGCGCTCCAGAGTGACGTGATTCGGCAGGAAAGCGGTTGATTTCGTTCCGAGGTCGTACTTGCTGAATCTGGCGAGGTATTTCCGGTAGTATTCGTGGTCCTTCGGGCTCATGTATTCTTCGGTTTTGCCGACGATCATGCTGTGGTAGCGGATCATCCAGGAAACGTGTTCGGGGACGTAATCCTTAAATCGTGAGTAAGCGATCTCGTCGTGCCCAAACTGAAAGATTACGTTGTCGAGTCCCGAGGCCGGTTCCAAAGCCTCGACAGGCTCGATGAAGCAGACGACGTTCTCGGGAGCCTCGCCGGCCAGCATGGCCACCTTCCCGAGATCGTGCAGCAGAGCGGTAAGCAGCATGGCGTCATCCAGCTTACCGTCACGCTCCATGCCCCCGATCACCTGGCAGACGTGCATATACTGGCTGGTGCACTGCAAAGTTGTATCCGTTGGATCGACGCACAGAGCCAATTTCTCGATCAAGTCCCAGACGCGAAACTTCCCCAGGACGGCCCCTTCGTACTTCGTCTTCAGCGCTTGGACGTCCTCCTTCGTCTGCCTTCGGTGAAGTTCATTGATTGCGCGGGATCGCGCGCGGAACTTCTCGCGGGGCGTATTAGCCGGATGCTTCTTCCCCGCCTCGAACTTGTCCTGCAAGCGCCGCAATGGTCCGTGGTACCGGTAGCCAAGAGCAATGCCGGCAGCCCCGGCCGTACCCGAAGCCACGCCCAACGTCAACAGATCTCTCCGATTCACGGCCCCACCTCCCTTGCTGTTCGTAGTATCAACCATAACCCCCTGCGAGCGCCATATTTCCGTGGGGCCCGCACACGCTCAAGCAGCAGGCAAGCTCTACTGTGTCATGGTTGCCGTTCGGGGCCCAGCAGGTCAAGCAACTGGCCTTCCCCAATGATGGCCGTGCCGAGCCTTTTCGCTTTTTCGAGCTTCGATCCCGCGCTTTCCCCGGCAACAACGTAGTCGGTGTTTTTGCTGACCGCGCCGGTCACCTTCCCCCCCTCGCCCTCAATGCGTTCGGCAGCCTCCTCCCGTGTAAGGTTCGGCAGCGTGCCGCTGAGAACAAAGGTCAGACCGTCGAGTTTTCTGTCAGCTCGTTTCGTCGTCTCCTGACTCAACTGCAGTCCTGCCGCGCGCAACTGGTCTATGAGGGAAAGGTTGTTGGGCTCGCGGAAGAAGTCACGCACCGTCTCGGCGATTCGCGGCCCAATCTCTTCGATCTCCCGCAGCTGTTCGATCGAAGCGGCCGCCAACAAATCGACGTTCGGGAAGCGGTCGGCGATGATCTGAGCCGTGCGCTCGCCCACGTAGCGGATACCCAGGGCAAACAGAACCCGCGGCAAGGGCGTTGACCGGGAGTCTTCGATGTTTGAAAGCAAATTGGCCGCGGACTTCTTTCCCATGCGCTCAAGCGCTGCTAACTTTTCTGCGCTCAGACCGTAGAGATCGGCGACGCTTTTCACCAGCCCTCGGGCGACAAGTTGCTCCACCAGGACTTCGCCCAGCCCGTCGATGTTCATTGCTCGGCGAGACGCACAGTGCAGGATCGACTCCCTCAGCCGCGCGCGGCAGTTCGTGTTGATACAGCGTCGGATGACCTCCCCCTGCTCGCGAACCACCTTGGTGCCGCAAACCGGACAATTCCCCGGCGGGAGAAACGGTCGCCGGTCTTTCCCCTGGGCCGTGACTCTGACAACCTTGGGGATGACATCGCCGCTGCGCTCGACAAGGACCGTATCACCGATCCGCAGCCCGAGCCGTTCGATTTCGTCCTCGTTATGAAGCGTGGCGCGAGAAACCGTCACCCCGCCGACACCGACGGGATCCAGTAAGGCGCGCGGCGTCAACGCACCCGTGCGCCCGACCTGTACCTCGATGTTTTCGACCAGCGTCTCCGCCTGTTCAGCCGCCAGTTTATGGGCAATGGCCCAGCGGGGAGCGCGGGCCGTACTTCCCAGCGTGGACTGCACCGCCGTCGAGTCCACTTTGAACACCAAGCCGTCTATCTCGTAAGGAAGGCTCTCTCGCTTGTCCTTCCAGCGGTCCCCACAAGCTACTAATTCGCCGGCGCCGTGGAGCCTGGCCCGGTGGGAATTCACCTTGAACCCGAACGCAGCCAATGCGTCGAGCGTATCCCAGTGACTTTCGAGCATCGGGCGACCGTCCACCAAAAGGCCGTAGACGAAAAACTCGAGCCGCCGAGAGGCCGTGATGCGGGGGTCGAGCACTCGCAGAGACCCGGCGGCGGCATTGCGCGGATTCGCGAACGTGGGTTGGTCGTCCCGCAAGCGTTCGCTATTGAGCCGCTCGAACGCCCTACGGTTCATGACGACTTCTCCCCGGACTTCAAACTCAGCAGGCAAGGAATGTTCCCGAGGTCGCTGGACAACGAGGGGAAGCGAGCGGATGGTGCGCGCATTCTCGGTGATATCCTCACCCGTGAACCCGTCACCTCGCGTCAGCGCCCTGCTCATTCGACCCCCCGAAAAATGCACCGCCAAGGACACACCGTCCAGCTTCAACTCCCCCACGTAGTCAACGGTCTCGAGGCCCGACAGTTCACGGACCCGCCGGTCGAAGTCTCGCAGAGCTTGTTCATCGAACGCATTGTCGAGACTCTGCATGGGCGACGGATGCGGCGCCTTGAGGAAGCCCTCGCGCGGGCCGCCGCCGACACGCTGGGTCGGAGAGTCAGTTGTTACCAGCTCGGGATGCCGCTGTTCGATCTCTTTCAGGCGGGCGAGGAGCGCGTCGTACTCGGCGTCGCTGATCGCGGGCTGGTCCAGGACATAGTAGAGGTGCTCGTGGCGGCGGATCGTTTCACGCAAAGACGTGACTGCGCGAGAAGCGTCGGCGGCGGAAACGGACTCCGGCATGGCCGTTCTATTATAGAAATTACTTCGAATGACCTTTCAGCGAGCTGCCCTGATCTACAATCCGGTTTCCGGACGTCGTCAAAGTCGGCGCCAAGCTAAAGTCGAAGCGGCCCGGCGAATTCTCGAAAAATGGATCGACCAGGTGGACCTAGTCGCCACCACCAAGCCGGGCGATGTCGTGCGCCTGGCGAAGCAAGCGCTGGCGAGCGGAGTCGATCTGATCGCCGTCAGCGGCGGCGACGGCTCGCTGAACGAGGCGGTCTGTGCCCTGGCGGGGTCGGAGGTAACCCTGCTGGCGCTGCCCTCGGGAACAGCCAACCTGCTCGCCGAGCAAGCCGGCATCCCGGTCGATGTAGAAAAGGCCGCGGCGTTACTGCCGGAGCTGACGAGCTACTCGGTCCCGGTGGGACTGGTTCGTTTCGAGCAGCCCAATCCCGACGCGCGACATTTTCTCCTTCTCTGCGGGGTGGGCGTCGACGCCCAAATCGTCTATCACCTCAACACCCGGTTGAAAGCGTACCTGGGCGAGGGAGCCTATTGGCTCGGATCGATCGAGCAGCTTCAGCGAAAATTCGATCCCTTCGAGGTTCGCATCGGAGACGAGGTTCACGAAGCCACCTTTGCGCTTGTCAGCAAGAGCCGACTCTACGGTGGACGCTTGGTCATCACCCCCAGAGCACACCTTTTTTCGGAACAATTCGACGTGGCTATCTTCCGCGGCGAATCTCCACTCCGTTACGTGGGCTACTTAGCCCGAATGGCAACCCGCAGCTTGGACGGTGTCAGTGGTGTTTCCTTCCACCGCGCGAACCGGGTCGAGTTCTTGAATCGTGATACGAAACCGGTTTACGTCGAGGTAGACGGCGAACTGGCGGGCCGCCTACCGGCCACCGTCGAGATGGCTTCCGAAAGGGTCCGTTTGCTGCTTCCGCCCCAGTATGCCGAACGCTTCCTGGGTAAAGGGAATCCCGAAGCGTCCTATTCCCGATCCGCCCCTTAGCCATGGACAACTTGACCCACACGTTGGTAGGCGTTCTTCTGGCGCGGACCCAACTAGGCCGGCTGGCGCCGCGGGCAACTTTGATGTGCGTTGTAGCGGCGAACATACCCGACATCGACATCGTCACTTCGATCTCTTCGATCGACTATTTGAATTACCACCGGCACATCACGCACTCCATACCCGCGGTGCCCATCATGGCGGCTCTCGCGGTGGCTTTGGTCGAAGGACCACGCTGGTGGCTGCATAAGGGAACCGACCCGCCGCCATGGGTACGAACCTGGCTGTTGGCCATGATCGCCGCTCTGACCCACCCGCTGCTTGACTTGTGCAACCCCTACGGAGTTCGTGCATGGCTGCCCTTTTCCGAGCGCTGGTATCAGTGGGACATTCTTTTCATCGTGGACTTTTGGATTTGGGCGGCGCTCCTGCTCGCAACGGTCGCGCCGACCGTCATCACCCTCGTTCACCGCGAAATCGGCGCGGCAACAAATCGAGGCGGCGGTCCGGCTTGGATTGCTCTGCTCGCCCTCGCCGCCTACATCAGCGTGAAGGCCGTATTTCATCAGCAGGCGTTGCGAGCGATCGACGCTCACCTCTACGATGGGGCTCCCGCGATCCGAGTGGCCGCGTTTCCGCAGCCGCTGAAGCTGCTTGGCTGGAGCACCTTCGTCGAAACAGAGGGCTATTACCGGATTTCCAGCATCGACTTTCTCGACGCCGCCCCGTTTGACCCAACAGCCGGCCGGCGTTACTACAAACCACAGCCCGGACCGGCGTTACAGTCGGCTTGGAACAGCGAAACCGGGCGGGACTACGCGCGCTTTGCCCAGTTCGCCTACGCTCAGGTCGACTCCGATCCCGACGGTTCCGTCGTCCGACTGACGGATTTCCGCTTCCGAAGCGACAGCTCAGCGGACTTTTTGTGCAAGATCACGTTGGACAACGACCATCTGGTCGTTGGGGAGTATTTTAGTTTCAACGGCCGGGAATGACGCGACGCTCCACAACGCAATGGTCGGCACGCGGGGTTTCCGCCATCGCCAGATGGACGGCGATCGGGATCGGCTTGACAGCGAGCGCTTCAGCCCACGTCATGAGCATGAGCAGCGGCGAGCTGGAGATCGTTGGTGACCGCGCTGTATACGAATTGAGGATGCCTCTTTATGAAATCACCCACCTCGAAGAGCCTGAGCGTACGCTGCTTGAAAACATCCGGCTGAGGAGTGAATCCGGAGAGGCTCGCCGCTTGGAAGGATCGTGCGAGGCCGACGCCGCTTCCGGGTGGTATCGCTGTCACTCTGTGTTCGAATTCCCCGCCCCTATCGAACAACTTGACGTGGAATGCACCTTTGCGGCCGTGACCGTCCCCAATCACGTGCATCTGCTACGCGCAACGCGAGGTGACGTCACTAAGCAGGCTGTCTTTGACTTCAGTTTCACCCACACAACGATTCGTTTCACTTCGCCTACCGAAGCGGGAATCGCCCTCACCGAGCTGTGGACCGGCGCGGCGCGCGTCCTGGGGGGACCCGTCCAACTGTTGTTTCTCGCCGCTTTGGCTCTGGCGGGCAGGAGCCGAAAAGAGCTGCTCTATTTGGGGTTCGCGTTTATCGCAACCGAAACCGTCTCGGCGATGTTCGTGGCCGCGGAGTCGTGGCAGCCCGCCCCGCGATTTGTTGAAGCAGCGGCCGCATTGACAGTCGCCTATTTGGCGGTCGAAATCCTGCTGCTGCCGGAGGCGCGCTATCGCTGGCTGATCGCGGCCGGGATGGGGGTCTTTCACGGCTTCTACTTCGGCACTTTCCTCGGACAATCGGAAATGAGCCCCGTTTACGTGCTCACGGGCGTAGCGGTGACGGAAGCGGCGGTGTTGGCACTCTTCGCCTGGCTTCTGGGTCGGGCCACCAAAGCGGCGACCACCTTGCGGCCAGTCCGAATCGGGGCCGCCTTGCTGGGTATCGTGGGCATGGCGTGGTTTGTAATGAGCATTTGGCCGTAGGTGAGACGCTGCGAAAAGCCGTCTCATGAATGCCGGAGGAAAGCGCGACAGCAAGAAGGCGGTATGCAGACCTGAACCGTGCGGCGGAACCCTCGTGGGTGGGTGGGCCGACGCGTAAACGCTAGGCCGTCGGGGTGGAAAAGGGATTCGTGTAGCGGCCCGCCTAGATCCTATAGTTGAAGCTGACCAGGATCTGTTGTGGACGCGCGAGAAATCGTCGTCGGCGCTGTGGAAATGTGGAAAACTCGGTGCACGATGATCTTCGCTGCAAGTCTGTGGCAGGATGGTCAGACGGCGAGCGGCATCCCGCTGCTACGAATGCTAGATCCGGACAGAGCCGCAGGCGGAAGCCTGCGGGCCCGAGCCCTGACGAGCGGGGATCTGTGCGGTTCTCGCCGCGGGCTCGCGCGTCAGGTGCAGCGGCTCGATGTATCCCGCCCTCAAAACATGTATCGCAACGAAAACTGAATGAAGCGCGGATCAAAGGTCTCGAGCACCCGGCCGAAGTTTACCGACCCGATGTCGCTCACCGGATTCCGAAACCGGGCCTGGTTGAACAGATTGAAAAACTCGGCGCGCAACTCCAGGCTCTGACGCTCGGTAATTTTCGTGCGCTTGAAGGCGGCCAGCTGCCAGTCTACAAATCCGGGACCGCGCAAGACATTGCGACCGAAGTTTCCGAAACGTCCCGCCCCCAGCTCGTAAACCGGCGCCGAGCCGACGCGGCGGAAATAGGGGTTGGTCTCCGCGGTGGGGGTCCCGCCGCCTGTGCCGTCGAACCAGGAATTGGGCCGGCCGGGAACCGCATCCGTCGAGCGGGGGTCGTGAAACGTGATTTCACCGCCGATGTAGTCGGGCGTTTGCACGAGGCGGACCCCACAGAGGCAGCGGTCGCTGGGCTCCAACACCCGAATCGGCGTGCCGCTGCGAATCGTCGTCACGCCCGACACCCCCCAGCCTCCCACCAGCTTGCCCAGCGGCCCCGTCTGTCTTTGACGCCACGGGAATTCGTAGACATAGGTTCCGACATAGATGTGGCGGCGGTCGTGGTCGGCATGGCCGCGCAAGGCGCGCCCGTCGTCGGGCCGGTCCCTGAGGCCCTGATCCGACCCCGTATCGATGGCGTGGGACCAAGTGTAGGCGTGGGTCATCTGCAACCCGCCGGAAAACCGCTTGGTGAGATTGACTTGCAGGCTGTTGTAGTTGGAGTTGCGGTCGCTTCGAAAAAGCTCGATGCTGCCGAAGGGCGCGCCTCGAAACTGTTCACTCTGGGGATGCCCCTGATTCAAGATGCGGCGAAAGTTGGTATTACCGGCATTCGCCCCCGGCCCCGCGGCGGCGGGGTTGGCTTCTTGCCGGTTGTAGAGCTTGACTCCGTTCGATCCCACATAGCCCACCTCCAAGAGCCAGTTTGGCCGCGGCTCGTATTGCACTTGCAGGCTCCACTGCTGGCCGTAAGGCGTGCTCAGATTGGGATCAACTCCCCCGAAACTGACAGGGGCGACGGCGGCAAAATCAAAGTGCCCGCCCGGCTCCGGAGGGACGTGCGGAAATGGTTGCGGAATGGGATTGATCCGTGATCGCTCCCATGGATCGGCATAGTCGGTGAAAAGCACCAGCGGCTGAATCGCATACGGCGGCGACCGAACCGGACTGAATGTCAGATCAAAGTTGTGGTGGTCATAGAACAGGCCGTAGCCGCCCCGCAGGGCAAGCCGTCCGTTCCCCAGAACGTCCCAGGCAAAACCGAAACGCGGCGCGAAGTTGTTCCAATCCTCTCCGTAGGTGGAGCGTGAAACCCCCGCATCGCCAGGGTAGACCAAACCTACCGGCGCGTCCGGAAAAACCTCCGACTGCCGGCCGGGCCGCAAGGCGACTCCGCGGTCTCTTGAATCCGTCAGGCCCTTCTTGTATTCCCAGCGCAGCCCGAGATTCAAAGTCAAGTTGCTCGTGAGCTTCCAATCATCCTGGAAAAACAGGTTGAGGGACCACGTGCGGCCGCCGTGGAGTCCTCGCGATCCCTGCTGAAAGACCGTGGCGAAGCCGTTGGCAAAATCGTTCAAAGGCGCCGAGAGTCCCTCGATCACGGGAACGATGGAATTTCTCGTGCCGCTGCCGTCGATAAAGATCAACCCGTTGTTGAACACGTTGGGCGTGGCGTTGAAAGGTATCAAGTTGAAATTCCCCCCGAACTTGACGGCGTGGGGGCCGCGGGTCCAACTGACGTTGTCGATGAATTGCAGAGTCTTGTCGTTCTGGATCAAAGGAAAACCGGGGTCCCCGAAATCACTGAAGCCCGCAATCAAGACCAACGGGGCGGATTCCTTATCGGCAACGTCGGGAACGATCGCGCCCAGTCCCAAACTGCTCAAGGGAATTGGATTGGCGGGATTCCTGGTGTCAAGCCAAAGTCGGTGGAATGCCGCGCGGAACTCGTGAAACAGATTGGGGCCGAACGAGTGTGAATCGCGCACAATCAGATTTTGGTGTTGAACGTCGGCCGCCCATTCGAAACCGGGCACGGGTACGGGAGAAGAGATTCCTTTCTGATCTTCGCGGAGGTACGTTACCGCGAGGCGATTGGCCGAACTGAAGTAATGATCGATCTTGACTAGTCCCTGGTTGCGATCGAAGTCGGATTGCAAGTTGCTAAAGAGGGTGTTGCCTTGATTGGCGCGTGGCAGCAGCCCCAGCAGCGCCCGCGCTTCGGGCGTTCCAAATGCCTCGATCGCCTGGCGCTCGCCGTCGCTGGGGACTGTCGCCGCGCTGGCACGTTCGGTGCGCCGCCGAAAGCCGAGGTAGGAGGCAAAGAAAAAGGTTTTGTCGCGCTGAATGGGTCCGCCTAGATTGACATCGAAGTCGTGGCTGTTATAGCGAGGCTTGCGGGGCAGCCCGTTGGCGAAGTTCCCGGGCGTTCCACCCGGGGCGGACTTCTGAAAGAAAGGGACGGCGTTGAGTTCCCGGTTGCGGAAGACCTCGGTCGCCATGCCGTGGAACCGATTGCCGCCGGACTTCGTCGTGATGATCGCCACGCCGCCTGAGTTTCTGCCGTATTCGGCCTTCATCGGGCCTGTCACGACCCGGAACTCGTCCACGGCGTTGGGAGAAATCCAAAGAGCGTTTCCTACCCCGTTACTCCCCATCGTATTCGTTGTCGCCCCGTCGATCACTGCGTGGTTCTGGCGGCTCCGCTGCCCGTTGAAGGAAGCTTCGCCCGAGAAGGGATTGAGCGAAACACCTGGCTGGGTAAAGACGAGGGCCAGGACGAGCCGGCCGCTCGCCGTCGAGAGCACCGGCAGCCGCGCGATGTCGCGCATCACCTTGCCCAGTTGGGCGTCCTCGGTGTTGACCTCGCTGGCGATGTCCTCGACCGTAACGGAGAACTCGGTTTCGCCGAGTTCGAGCTTGACGTCCAGCCGCAGGCTGTCGGCCAGGCTAAGCCGCTGCGCGGAGACTCTGGCCGTCTGAAAACCGGAGGCTTCGACTTCGACAAAATATTCCCCCGGCAGCAGATTCGCTATGCGGTAGAAGCCGGTGTCGTCCGTGGTCGTGGCGTCAACCGCCGCCGTTGCCGCGTTGATCGCCCGCACGCTCGCGCCAACGATGACGGCGTCACTGGGATCAGTGACTCGCCCTACGATGGCGCCGGTGATGCTCTGCGCCGCCGCCGGGATCGCCGCCATGCACAGCGCGCACGCTAGGATCAGTGTGGTCGAGATACGCATGTTGTCTCCCTTTCCGCGGGCCCGCAGCAACAACCGAACAGAGCCGATCCCGTGAGGTCTCGGGAGCCGCGAAGCGGCGCTAGGATTAAGCCCGCATTGCCAATTTGATTCAGGCCTCCCGACCTTCCAGCGGCCTTCGGCGTCTTTATTCATAGGGGCTAGAGCCCGATGAGGACGCCATGGAGGCCAACGCCCAATGGGTGAAAAACAAACCAAGCCATTCCAGCTAACTTTCAATGGACTTCTCAAAGTCGATTTCCAGGGATCGCACGTCACTTCCGACGGTGGCCTGATTTTGGTTCGCGAACTGGACGAACGGCTCGGTCTCGGAGAACTGATTGACGAGCATCTCAGCGACTCCCGGCACGGCACAAACAAGCAGTTCACGCTCGCTGATCTGTTGCGGCAGTCGATCTACAGCCGCTTGGCAGGCTACGAGGACGTCAACGACGCCGTCCGCGTGGCGGCTGACCCGACGTTTCGCTTGATCGGCTCGCAGAAGATCTGGGATCGCGGTGCGGCCTTGACCTCGACGCTGCACGGCTTCGAGACGGAGATGCTGGCGAGCGAAGAGAACCTGCTGGGGCTGATGGCGCTGAACCGAGAGCTGGTCGGGCAAGCGGAGGCGTTCGACGACTCCGCGCGGGTCGTTCTGGACATGGACTCCACCGAGAGTCCGGTCCATGGCCAACAGGAAGGCAGCGCCTACAACGGACACTTCGAGTCGGTCTGCTACCACCCGTTGCTTTTGTTCAACGGTCATGGTGATTGCCTCGCTGCCAAGCTGCGTCCCGGCAACGTGCACAGCGCCGAGGACTGGGATGAGCTATTGTTGCCGGAGATCGAGCGCCAACTGGCCGAAGGCAAACAGGTCACCTTTCGCGCCGATGCCGCCTTCGCCAAGCCCGAGATCTACGAAGCACTGGAGGAGCGCGGCGCGGACTACGCCATCCGCATTCCGGCCAACAGGAGCTTGGAGTTAGAGATCGAAGACATCCTGTTTCGTCCGCCGGGGAGGCCCGGCCGCAAGCCGCTAGTGCGCTACAAGAGCTTTCGCTATCAGGCGGAGAGCTGGAAGAAGCCGAGACGAGTTGTCGCCAAGGTCGAGCACCACCAGGGCGAGCTGTTCGCGCGCGTCGGTTTTATCGTGACGAACATGAGCTTGCCAAGCCGGTCGGTGGTGCGTTTCTACAACCAGCGCGGCACGGCGGAGCAGTGGATCAAAGAAGGTAAGCAAGCGACGCACTGGACGCGGCTGTCGTGCCATCGCTTCCGGGCGAACGAGGTGCGCTTGCAGTGAAGCGTGCTGGCCTACAACCTGGGCAATCTCTGGCGGCGGCTCGGGCTGCCGCAGCGAATCAAGAACTGGTCGCTGACGAGCTTGCAGCACCGGCTGATGAAGACGGGCGGACGGCTAATGAAACACGCGCGGTATGACTGGCTCTTGTTCGCGGAGGGACATCTGAACCGGCGGCTGTTTGGCGACATGCTGCGGAAGATCTGGGCGCTGCCTGTGCCGGGCGGGTAGCACCGCACTTGGCGAATGCGAAATCTGTGTACTGAGGACGGAAGCTCGGAGGGGTGTCTGCGAAATTGACTTCGCAGCGACGGATCAGCCCCCATGAGGGGCAAGAAGGGGGCTCGATCGGTTCCGCCTCAGCCGCCGCCTCTTTCGGGTGGAGAAATGGTTCCGCTTCGCCGGGTGAGGGTGTAGACTCGTGCCGTCAGAGGAGCCAAATCGGAAATCCTGGCTAAGACGACGTCCTGGGATCGGCCGGCCATGATGTCTTTGAGATTGATCGTGATTTCCGTGCGCTCTGCGTCGCCTTCGGCTGGCCGAAGAATTTTGGCGTTCTTCTTCGCGGCTGTCCGTGTTAGCCCGCCCGCCAAAGCGAGTGCCTGTAGCACCGTGACGTTTTCTTTTTGGTGTAGAACAAAACCTCCTGAGCGCTCGCCCCCCCCAATGACGTAGATCATCTCGGCACGGGGCACCGAAATCACGTCGTTCGGCATGATCAGCACGTTTTCTTCCGGATTGCGAGCCTCCATGACAGCCTCCAGGCTGACTTCGCCTATATGGATTATAGCCTAGGGTGGAGCGAAGCGGAACCCTGGGTAAGAAGAGCAACAACCTCGTAAGCCCCGCAGGGGCGCAGGCAAACAAGCGAGGTCTGATTTCGACCTTCAACACCGGCCTCCGTTCTTTGGTGGAGAAAATCACGTGGGTCAGCAGGTGCGTGAATGTCTGTGCCATTTTTCCTACGCCCCTTCAGGGCTTGTTGGGCTTTGTCGATCTTACCCCAGGGCTAATCGCCCTGGGCTACTTTCCCTCGCCCCTGCGGGGCTTCTGATTCTGTGTTCGGCCCCTTGCCCGAGGACCGGTCGCCATGGGCATTATCCTATGCCTATGCGGGGGGAGCGGCAAATCGGTGAGGCATTTGTGTCACCCTTCGATGGCTCATGTGATCTTGAAGCCCCGAAGGGGCATCGGACAGTAGCCCAGGGTGAAGCGAAGCGAAACCCTGGGTAACAAGAGCCACAATCTCACAAGCCCCGCAGGGGCGTAGGAAAACGGATCACACCTACTGCCAAATATACCGTTCATCGAATTCCATGCCCTGCTTCCTTAAAAACGACAACAACTCGTCCTGAAACGACACCTTCCTATGATGGCCTTCTTGACCCGCGATGTATTCGTTTACCGCCTCCATATGAGAATGGCTCACGCTGAATGCTCCATAGCCCGCCTGCCAGGCAAACCCTGTCTCTGCGGGAAACTGGTCGCGGAGCCATCGGGACGACTTGGCCTTCACGATTCGCATCATCTCGGCGATTGAGATCGTTGCCGGCATCGATACCAACAAATGCACGTGATCGGATGTACCGTTGATGATGAAAGCTTTTCCATCCAGGTCCCGTATGATCCCTCCCATGTAGGAGAACAGCCGAGGTCGGATTGCGGCCTTCAGCAATGGCCTCCGTTCTTTGGTAGAGAAGATCACGTGGGCCAACAGGTGCGTGAAAGTCTGTGCCATTTTCCTGCGCCCTTACAGGGCTTGTTGGGCTTTGTCGATCTTAACCCAGGGCTAATCGCCCTGGGCTACTTTCCGGCGCCCCTGCGGGGCTGCCAGGGCTCGGGAGCCGCGAAGCGGCGTCAGGATCGTAGCCCAGGGTGAAGCGAAGCGGAACCCTGGGTACGAATGCAACAGCCCAACAAGCCCTGTAAGGGCGCAGGAAACACACGCGGTCTTGTTTCTGCCTTCAACAATGGCCGTCGTTGTTTGGTAGAACGTCTGCCCATTTTCCTGCCGCCCCTTCAGGGCTCAACTTTGTTTTCCGCCTACCTAGGGTTTCGCCTGACGGCTCCACCTTAGGCTATAATCCTGCCGCCGCTTCGCGGCTTCGTTTTCGGTTCCAAACAGATTGGTGATGCCCCTAAAGTATCAAAATTTGCCACAACACATCTCATATGGTAGATAGCGTGTTCCCTGATATTCTCGTTGATAAAGTTTACCAACGCAGTATTTTGCTGCAAACCAGCCCCGCAGGGGCATTGGATAGCCCTGCGGTTCCTACACCGTTCCTCAAGGACGCGAATCCGGGCTTTTTGTGGCGCACACTCCCAGGGTGCCGCGTCGAGACTCTCTCGACGCTTGCCATCCACCTTCGGACGGGTCTAAGCTCAGACATAGGTGACCCCGCATCGCCGTCGGCTCCCCCCATGACTATCGGGACGGCCGGCCACTGGTCCTCACTTGGCATCTGCACGGAAGCCTGCCACAAGCTCTCTACCCGCCCGCGGACAAGCGAAACGCCGGACGCGCCTTCGTGTGGATGGACCGTCACCTGGACACGACCCGAACCGGTCCGCTTAAGTGCGTAGCGCAGGGCTCGAAGAGCCCTGCGGCCGTTCGACTCCGGCGCTTCGACGAAGTGCGTAGCGCAGGGTTCGAAGAGACCTGCGGCCGTTTAACCCCTTGCCAAGGCCTTACCGGGTGGATATGAAGAGCAGGGACGATCTCAAGAAAAACCGCAGGTCTCTTCGAGCCCTGCGCTACGCACTACAATCTGGAGGCCTATGTCGTCATGGCCAACCATGTCCACTTACTGGTCGTTCCCTACATCAGTCCGACTCGCTTTCTGCAATCTCTTAAGAGTTACACCGCTCGGCAGGCCAACAAGCTGCTCGGTCGAACCGGAGAGCCTTTTTGGCAGCGGGAATCCTACGACCATTGGGTACGCGACGAAGCTGAGCGCCGCCGAATAATCTCCTACATTGAGAACAACCCGGTCAAAGCTGGGCTCGTGAACAGCCCGCGGAACTATCCTTGGTCTAGTGCCACGGTGAGAGAGAACGGTGCGGCGGCTCGGAAGACAAGCGTCGAGAAGAGTCTCGACGCGGCACGCTGAGAGCGTGCGCCACAAGCTAGCCAAAGTGACGTGGGCCCCGACGCCCAACTTCACCCCCTCTGTTGCCCCCCCTCTCACCGGAAATTCTCGACCAGCATGATCTCGTTGTTGAAAGCATCATTCCGGCCAAAGAGAATGGACTTCCCGTCAGGCGAGACGGTTAGGCCAACGGCCGGCCGTTCCACGCCGGCAAGCACGACCGTAGTTTCCTCCGTTGCAAGATCGAAAAAGCGGATGGAATGAAGCCCGTCCGGGCCGCGCTCGGCGATGAAGTAGATCCCCTCCTCCACGACTTCGAAAGCCCTTCCGTCAACCCCGGAAACAACTAAGTTCTCCTCGCCCCCGGAAGTGGACACTCTCCAGATAGCTCCCTTCGGGAAGGCGTCGTGACGAAAATAGTACAGAAACTCGCCATCCAGAGATTCCCGTACATTCAAAGCTTCGTTGCCGCTTATCTGGGTCGCTTCTCCTCCCTCGGCGGGCATTTTCCAAGGCGTCAGTTTCGCGCCGACGCCGCGCTCGGAGACAAAGTAGATCCAGCGGCCGTCCCGCGACCAGGTGGGCCGCAAATCCAACGACGGATCCGTAGTCAGGCGCCGGGCGACGCCGCCCCCCGCGCTCATTACGTAGATGTCGAAGTTCTTCCCCCGCTCCGTTTGTCCGTGAAACACAATCTGCTCGCCGTCAGGCGACCAATGCGGGGTAGCCGCGACGCTGAATCGATGCGTCAACCGCCGAGCGTTCGCGCCGTCGGCGTCCGAGACCCAGATCTGGAAGTCTCCCGAGCGGGTTGAGGCGAACACGATCTGTTCCCCATCCGGCGAGTAGCGAGGCACAATGTCCAATCGCGACGAAGAAATCAGTTTAGCCGGAGCGCCCGCTTGGCCGCCCGGACTTGCCACCCCGACCCGCCAAATGTTCGCCTGGGCGGCCGTAGTCCGCACAAACGCCAAGCGGTTTCCCTCACGCGAGACGGCGGGCATCATCGCGTTTTCCCCGGTCGAGGTGAGCGGCCGCGGCGGTTGGCCGCCCTCGACGGTGATTCTCATTAGCCGACTCGCCGCCCCACTCCGACCGGAGTCGAAAATAATCTCGGTCCCGTCCGTCGTCCAAGTCGGGCGCCCGGGGTTCCATTTGCCGGCGATGAGCTGCCGCGGCTCCCCTTGCGAGTCCAGATTTTCGTCCAAGTCGAGCAGGTACCCGGTTCGGGCTCCACCCGAAATTCGGACAAACGCCAGCGTGCGGCCGTCCGGCGAAAAGGCTGGGTTAGCATCACCAAAGGATTGTTCGGGCGGGTTGGTCAGTCTTCTTTTTTCTCCCGTTTCCCGGGATACGGCAAACAATGCAAGCGGACTGTCGGCGGATTCTCTATCACTCCCCACGATATACTTGCCGTCGGGCGACCACGCAATGCTCCCCCCGTCGATAGGCACCTCCGCCAACTGGCGTTCCGGACCGCCCAGGGAGGGAACAACCAACAGAGCCGCCTCGCCCGACTCCAACGCCCGCCCGAACGCAATCTCCCGGCCGTCCGGGGAGAATACCGGGAGCACTTCCCGGCGCGGATCGGTGGTCAACCGCAGGGGCGGTCCCGGCCCGATCAGCTTGACATAGATGTCCCAGTTCTCCCCTCGCGGTCCACCCCAGCCAAAAGCGATCTGATTGCCGTCGGGAGAAAAGCTGGGCCACAACTCATTTCCCTCGGTCGTCGTGAAAGGAACGACCTCGAGCGGTTCGGGCGGCGCCTCGGTTGTGGGCAGGAAGTTTCGTACGCCCAGGCCGGCCATCGTCAACACAACAGCCGCGGCGGCGATCCCCAAAGCCCAGGTCAAGCGCCTTCGCCGGGCTCGTGCCGGAGCTTCCCGCCGTACCTTCGTGGTTGGTCTCTTGCTCGGCCTGCCGGTGTCGCTTTCTTCCGCAACCTGCCGCGCGACGGCCCGCAGATCGACCAGCATCTCCTCGACGTGCTGGTAGCGCTCGTCCTTGTCCTTGGCCAACGCCTTGCTGACGACCCAGTCCAGATCCAAGGGCACCCGCGCTCGTTGGCTGGTGATCGGCTCCGGCTCTTCCTGGACGATCCCGTACAACACCGCCTGCTCCCGCTCTCCCTCAAACGGCGTGCGTCCGATGAGCATCTCGTAAATCACGATGCCCAACGACCAGATGTCGGTGCGCCGGTCGGTCGGTAGGCGTTGGGCCTGCTCGGGCGACATGTAAACCGGAGTGCCCAGCAGCGTCTCGGTCTTCGTCAGCAGGGATTGGTCGGCCGCTTGGGCCAAACCGAAATCCATAACCTTGACCTGGCCTTGCGGCGAGACCATCAGGTTGGCGCTCTTGATGTCGCGGTGGACGATGCCCTTCGCATGCGCGGCTCGCAAACCTTCGCCGGCCTGGATGGCAATGTCCAGGGCTTCGTCCAACTTCAAGGGACGCTGCTTGACTTTCTGCCTCACGGTCAAGCCTTCGAGGTAGGGCATGGCCAGGAAGGTCTGGCCTTGGGCTTCATCGATCTCGTAGACGGTGCAGATATTCGGGTGATCGAGGGCGGCGGCGGCTCGGGCCTCCCGCCGGAAGCGGGCCTTGTGCTCCTCGTCCTCTAACCTGTCGGCGGCGAGAAATTTTAGCGCCACGGTGCGCTCGAGTTTCGTGTCGGTGGCCTTGTAGACCACGCCCATGCCGCCCTCGCCGAGCTTTTCGAGGATTTTGTAGTGCGAAATGGTTTGGCCGGTCATGGTTACGTCATGAGTTTGGACCGGCCGGAGTGCCGGTCCCTACTTGGCGTGGCGGTCGTTACCGAGCCGAGCTTCTCGATGATATCGTAGTGCGAAATGGTCTGGCCAGTCATGGTTGCTTCTATGTAGCAGAATTGCGTCATCTCGGCGACCGCGCCCAGAAACGGACAGGGCGCGGGCCCACACCGAGAACCGGACAGATCCCCGCTCGTCAGGGCTTGGGCCCGCGGGCTAACGCCCGCGGCTCTGAGTGGCTATGCCCGACAAGCTACCTGTCGACGCCGAACCGTTGGGAGCGCTAGTATATTTCCAGTGACAAGGCTCAGACGGTGTCCTGTCAGGAGCTAGCCGATTTGCAGCCGCAGCCTCTGAACGCAGCCGGTCCATCCCCGGCAACGGGCTAAAAAATCATGCTTACTCGCAGACAACTCATGAAGCTGGCCGGTTCCGCGCCGGCCTGGGCGCCGCTATCAACTGAGCTGGGCGCGGCGCAGCCGCGGAGCAGGCTGGGAATCGCCTCAGCCTCGTTTACGCAGCGCATGCGAGCTGAGCGGCGAGGAGGCGCCGAAAAACCCTTTTCCGATCCATTCCACTTCCTCGAGTATTGCCACCAACTCGGCGCCGGGGGCGTGGAAATTGCAGCCGAATCCCTGCACCCTGACTCGAGAAAACGGTTCCGCAGGAGGGTGGAATCCGCGGGCATGTACGTGGAAGTTGCCGTCCCTCTGCCGCACGACCAGTCGGACCTCTCCTCGTTCCGAGACAGCCTCCGCGCCGCGAAGGGCGTGGGTGCGTCCGTCGTCAGAACCACTCTGCTGACACGGCCCCGCTACGTGGCCCTCGACAGCACCGAGGAACTGCGGCGTTTCGCCCAGCAGTCGCGGAAATCGGTGACCTTAGCGGAAAGCGCCCTCCGTAGGCGGCGGATGAAACTGGCCATCGAAAACCACCGGGATATGCGCATCGAAGAGCTGCTCAGCATGCTGAAACAGGTCAGCAGCGAGTTCGTCGGCGTCTGCATCGACCCCGCGAACAGCTTGGCTCTGCTCGAATCGCCGGCGGAGGCCGTGGAAAAGCTCGCACCCTATGCTATCTCCGTCCACTTGAAGGACATCGCCGTCAAGGAATCCGCGGACGGCTTTCTGCTGTCGGAAGTTGCCCTGGGCGAGGGCTTCCTGGACCTGCGCGCAATCGTCGAGGATCTCCGGCAGGCTCGGTCGAATATTCGCTTCAACCTCGAAGTGATGACCGACGATCCAGTGGAAATCCCCTGCTTAGCCGGCCGCTACTGGCCGACGATGGGCCGCGTGTCGGGCTGGCGCCTGGCGAGCATCCTGAATCTGGTGAAGCGAAAGCAGCAGGCTAAGCCACTGCCGCGAGTCAGCGACCTCAGTCCCCAAGAGCGTATCCAGCTGGAGGACGAGAACGTGCGCAGGTCGCTAGCCCACGCGAGCGCGGTGCTCGGGCTGTAGGGGGGAACGCGAGGCGGTTCCCGGGGGCAACATGTCGGACCCCTGGCCCGGCGAGGTCGCCGGTCCCAACTGCCGCGGCTTGCGGCGACTCGAAGTAGGGACAAGCGATTCCGCTTGTCCGAGGCGCGCAATCTCGGAGAGGCGTGCTTGCCGTGACGCCTCCCCAGCGCTCCCCCAAACCCCCAAAGTACTCATTTTTCTGCGATTTTCGCGGCTTCAGCGGCTCCTTCGAAACCCTCGTCGCGGTAGAATAAAAAGAGTAGTTCTACTTCCCTGAAACCCCCTTCAGAGAGGACACTTTCTTTGGCCGATCAACCCCCGCGACCCCCCACTCAACTCCCTTTAGGCGGCAACGGAACACCGGCGAATTGGACGCCCATCGACATCGAAGTCGAGATGAAGAAGTCCTATCTCGACTACGCGATGAGCGTGATCATCGGACGGGCGCTGCCCGACGTTCGCGACGGCCTTAAGCCCGTACAGCGGCGCATCCTCTACGGCATGCTCGACCTGGGCTTGCGCTCGAACCGCGGCTACCGCAAGGCGGCCACGATCGTCGGCAAAGTGATCGGAACCTACCACCCGCATGGGGACGCGTCGATCTATGAAACCCTGGTTCGCATGGCGCAGCCCTTCACGATGCGAAACATGCTGGTGGACGGGCAGGGCAACTTCGGCTCGGTGGACGGCGACCCGCCGGCAGCCATGCGGTACACCGAAGCGCGACTCACCGCCTTTTCGGAATCCCTGCTGCAAGAGATCGAACAGGACACGGTCGACTTCCGGCCTAACTTTGACGACACCGCGCAAGAGCCGGAGTGTCTGCCGGCCGCCGCACCGAATCTGATCGTCAACGGCGGTACCGGGATTGCCGTAGGGATGGCAACCAACATTCCGCCCCACAACCTGAGGGAGATCATCGACGCCACGATTCAACTGATCGAGCAGCCTAGCACGTCGCTGGACAAGGTCCTAGAGATCGTTCAGGGTCCCGACTTTCCCACGGGGGGAACGATCTGTGGCAGAGAAGGCATCGTTAGCGCTTACAAAACTGGTCGTGGCCATCTTACGATCCGCGCGCGAGCCCGAACGGAGGAGATCGGTAAGGAACGAACCGCCATCGTTGTCACCGAGATTCCCTACCAGGTGAACAAATCGCGGCTGATCGAGCACGCTGCCGCCCTCGTCAACAGCAAGAAGATGGAAGGCATCTCCGATATCCGTGACGAGAGCGATCGCGACGGTATGCGCATCGTCTTCGACCTCAAGCGCGGGGAACAACCCGAAGTCATCCTCAATAATCTCTTTAAGCGCACGCAGATGCAGGCGGGCTACGGGATCATCTGTCTGGCCATCGTCAACGGCCAGCCGAGGGAGCTAGGGCTACTTGAATACCTGAAGCTGTTCATCGAGCACCGGCTCGACGTCGTCCGGCGGCGAACGAACTACCTGCTGCGCAAGGCTCAGGATCGAGAGCACCTCCTGCTCGGCTTCCAGAAGGCCCTCGGGCACATGGACGCCATCATCAAGTTGATCCGCGCCTCGAAGAGTCCCGCCGAGGCGCGGCAGGGCCTAATGGACAGCTTCGAACTGACCGAGCGTCAGGCCCAGGCCGTCATCGAAATGCAATTGCAGCGCTTGACGGCGATGGAGCGCGAGAAGATCCTGGAAGAGTTGGCTGCAATCCAGCGCCGGATCGCCGAGTACTTGAAGATTCTTGGCTCCGACAAGGTGCTGCGTCAGGTCATCATCCAGGAGCTGCGCGACGTCCGGAAGAGGTTCGGGGACGAGCGGCGCACCGAGATCGCCGGGCCGGTGGCGGAGATCTCGATCGAGGACCTGATCGCCGACGAGGACATGGCCATCACCGTCACCCACAACAGCTACCTTAAGCGGACGCCGGTGACCACCTACCGCCAGCAGTCTCGCGGCGGCCGAGGCCGCATCGGCATGGGAACGCGGACCGAGGACTTCATCGAGCACCTGCTGATCGGCTCGGCTCACTCCTACGTCCTTGTTTTCACGAACCTAGGACGGCTCTATTGGCTCAAGGTGTACGACATCCCCGAAGTCGGCGTAGCCGGGCGGGGCAAGAATATCGTCAACCTCGTCAACTTGCAGGCGACCGAGAAGGTGCAGGCCTTCTTGCCGGTCACAAAATTCACCGAGGGCCAGTTCGTGGTCATGGCGACTCGGCAGGGCGTCATTAAGAAGTGCCCGCTGCCGGCGTTCCGTCGGCCGATGACCCGCGGGATCATCGCCGTCAACCTGGACCGGGACGACGAGCTCATCTCCGCTCGCCTGACCGACGGCGAACAGCAGATCTTCGTGGCCACACGCCAGGGCAAAGCGATCCGCTTCGACGAGAAGCACGTACGCGCCATGGGCCGGCCGGCCCGCGGGGTCCGAGCTATCCGGCTCGATCAGGGCGACCATGTGGTTGGGATGCAGGCGGTGTCGGCGGATGTATTGATCCTCAGCGTGACCGAGAACGGCTTTGGGAAACGAACGAAACTCGAGGCCTATCGAGTGACCGCCCGGGGCGGCAAGGGCGTCATCAACATCAAGACCTCTAGGCGCAACGGCAACGTCGTCTCCGTCATGAGGGTCTCGGCGGAGGACGATCTGATGATCATTACCCGCGGCGGCAAGATCATCCGTATCGAGGCGGATAAGATCCGCGCTACGGGCCGCTCCGCCCAGGGCGTCAAGCTCGTGCACTTGGAGGATGGCGACGAGATTGCCGCCGCCTGCGTGGTCCCCGACGGCCAGCCGGGGCCCAACGGCAAAACCGACGGCGCTGATAGACAAGGAGTTTTGCTGCAATAGCAGCCGCTAAGAGTCGGACCAATCCCTCCTTAGCTCACCCACTGCGCGTGAACGCGAACACTGCACCGAAGAGGTCGAACAAGGCGATCAGCCCCAGCATACACTGCATCAAGAAGACGACGCTTCCCGTCCGCGAACGTCTCGATCACGCATACTCAAACAAGCCCCGCTAGTGTAGTGCCACTAACGGTTCTGGACGATGGCGTGGATTTTGGCGGCGCGCTCGACTTTGGCGAGGATATCTTGTGCCGGAGCTGTCCAGACAAAGGGCTTGGGCGCTTCGCGAGTCACTTCTTCACCTGCTCATGCTTGTGCGTGGAGTAGTTGTCCACGATCAGATGCAGCTCCAGCGCCGGTGGCGTTTCGCGGTCGATCTGGCGTAGGAATTTGAGGAATTCCTGGTGCCGATGTCGCGGCAGACACTCCCCGATCACCTGGCCGTCGAGCACATGGAAGGCGGCGAACAGCGTCGTTGTGCCCTGTCGTTTGAAGTCGTGGGTCATGGTGCCGGCACGACCCTTTTTCAAGGGCAGTCCCCGGCTGGCTGCGGTCTAAGGCCTGGATCTGGCTTTTCTCATCGACGTTGTCCGGTTATTTATGTGGCACTACACTAGGGACCACCCGTCAGCTCCCCAGTACCAGAAATTGTGCGGTTATCCAGGAGAATATCATGATCGAGAAGAACTTCCAGATCACCGAGGGGATCGGGGCGGAGTTCGGCACCATATGGCAGAATGCGCTCAATCGGTACTGGTGGATAGGGCTAGATAGACACCTTTATAGAGAGCGCAGCGTTTGGTTTGTACAGAGGTGCGTCTCCCCCGCGGAACATCATGTTCTACTTGCAAGTGGACTTCTGACTCGGCTTGGGGCTGACGCCGGCTGTGCGGCGTTGCTGCTGCCGGCGACTACAGCCAAGATTGCAGGGCGTTGAGAATCGACTTCGATTCTCAGGCCTGTTTGTTCAAGGGCATGCCAGGCGGCAATAAACACCCCCAGCCTGCCACATCAGTCTGATCCGAGAACAAAAAAGCTCTTATACTCTGACACGTGGCCGCACTGCTGAGGCAGGTCCAGTTCGGCGAAAATCTACGTCCTGGCCAACTGGGCTGAGGGCTTGAACTAACTTTGACTGAGTAAGACCATCGCAGATGATCAAAGCTGTCCTGCTCGATCTGGGGGAAGTTGTCGTGGGCTTGGATTTCCCCCGCGCCTACCGAGCGGCGGCCAAGCTTACCCGCTATAGCGCCGAAGAAATTCCCAAGCTCATAAGCGCCTCGGGGCTGGCGCGTCTCTACGAACACGGTCGCATGTCGAGCGAGACGTTTTACCGAAAGCTTTCAGCGGCCCTCGACCTAAGTGTCGGCTTTGACGAGTTCCGCGGCATCTGGGAAAACATGTTTGACCCCGAGCCTCTTGTGTCGGACTCGTTCCTCGAAGGCCTCGCCCGCCGAAAGACGCTGCTTTTGGTGTCCAACACCAACGAGTTGCATTTCACCTACCTTCGAGCGCGCTACGCCCTGTTACGGCATTTCCACGATTCCATTCTTTCCTACGAGGTTGGCTCGATGAAGCCGGAGGAGGGCATCTATCAAGAGGCCATCCGACGAGCGGGGTGCCGGCCGAGCGAATGCTTCTTCACCGACGACAGGGCCGTCAATGTCGAAGCGGCCCTCCAACTGGGTATGGAAGCCACGGTTTTTCGCGACGAAGCGACGCTCAAGCACGAATTGCGGGCGAGAGGCGTGGAATGGGAGTAGCATGGCGCACGGATTGCGATGCGCGAATCGGAGCCGCGAACGCCAGTGGGTGGTCAGGGCGCGGGCCCGTGGCGAGAACCGGACAGAGCCGTGCCCGTCAGGGCGCGGGCCCGCAGGCTAACGCCCGCGGCTCTGTGCGGTTATGTTCCGCAGGCTGGGCGTTACGGGGATTTGGCCTGCCACTGGCGTTCCAGGCTCAGTTTCTTGCTCCCGCACGCCCTCGCCATGCGCGAATCGGAGCCGCGAACGCTAGTGAGCGGTCAACGGTCGCCCTTCCGCAAGGGGATGACAACCGGTGGGTTTTCGCCCCAGCCGCCTATGATCTATCGTGAATTCGTGCACCCGAGCACGAGTTCGCCCAAAACCGGCCTGCACGCTTTGGCGGCCTTCAGCGTATTAAGTAGTGGAGGGTATTATGCGAATTCGTGTCTTTGCCTCTTTCGTCATTTTGATGTTTTCGGGCCTCGCCGCGCGGGCCGCCGATCTTACCGTCAGCAAAGTCGTGCTGTACAAGCACGGAATCGGGTTTTTCCAGCGATCGGGAAGCGTGCCGCCCGGAGATGCGGCTCAACTCCAGTTCAAGGCCACCGAGATGGACGACGTGCTCAAGTCCTTGACCGTCGAGCAGCGCGGAGGGGAAGGCGTCTCGGCCATCCGCTACGACTCGAGCGACCCGCTTTCGAAACGCCTGGAGGTTTTCCCGTTCCGTATCGGCCAAGCCGTCACTCTCAGCCAGATACTCGACCAGTTCAAGGGTGCCGAGGTGGAGCTGCGGCTCAGCAGCGGGAAGGCGCGCGGTTCGATCGTCAGCGCGCGGACGATCCCGGCCAGCGAACGCCAGGCCCAGCGCCAGGAGCTGATGCTGCTCACCAAGGGCGAGCTGCGGACGGTCGATCCGGCGGCGGCAGCCGGGCTGCGCTTCGTAGATCCCAAGCTGCAGTCCCAGTTTGCGGACTATTTAGGCGTTGTGGCGCGGTCTCGCAATCTTGAGAAGCGAACCGTGACCATCGAATCCTTAGGAGCAGTAAGCGAAGTGGCTGCTAGCTACGTGGTTCCCACTCCGATTTGGAAAACCAGTTACCGGCTGATATTCGACGAGAGAGAGAAGCCACTGCTCGAGGGCTGGGCGATTGTCGACAACACCTCGGGCGAGGACTGGACGAACGTGCAGCTTTCGCTCGTCTCCGGGTTACCGGTGTCCTTCATCAGCCGGCTTTACGAACCACGCTACGTGAGCCGCCCGGTCGTCCAGTTGGCCCAAGACCGCGCCTGGCGCCCGGTGGTCCACGGGGGGGCCATCGAGGAGGCAGGCCTAAGTGACATGGCGGCCGCGATGCGGGAGCCTGTCGCAAGCGCGCAAAAGGGTCGCCGCGACAACCTAGGGCGACTCGAGAAGCGCGCCTTTCGCCAGCAGGTGGCCGAAGCCGTAGTGGGGAGCCTGGTCGGCGCCCAAGACGAGCGTTTTCAACGCCGAGCCGTGTCTTCCACGGTGGCGGCCGCCGCTGTCGGCGCCGAGCTGGGGGAACTGTTCGAATACAAAATCGATCGCCCGGTTAACATTCGCAAGGGCGAGTCCGCCATGCTGCCTTTCTTCCGGGAGCGCATCGAGGCCCGCCGCTTGCTCATCTACGATCACTCCAATGCTTCCCAGCACCCACTCAACGCCGTCGAGCTGACCAACTCCAGCGACACCACGATGGACGGCGGAGCCATCACCGTCTACGACGCCGGCGCTTACGCCGGAGAGGCCCTGATGGAAACCGTCAAGTCGGGTGACAAGCGGCTGATTAGCTACGCCGTCGATCTCGGAACTCGTATCACCGCAGCCTTCGATAGCGAGAGTAAGCTGCTCAGCGAGTTCCACTTCCAACGCGGCCTGCTGACGACCAAGACCGCCCGCCGAGAAACCAAGACGTTTACCATCCGCAACGTGGATTCCAAGTCCAAGACCGTGATCATCGAGCACGCCGTCCGGCCCGAGTACAAGCTCATCGACATGAAGCCGGAAGAGAAAACCGCCAACTCCTATCGCTTCGAGGTACAGGTAGATCCCGGGGCGACAAAAAAATTCCCCGTGGTCGAGGAACGCGTCTATTCTCAGCAGATCGCCGTCACGAATATGACGCCGGACCGGATCTTTGCCTACGTAGGGAACGAGAAACTCGACGAAGCCGGGCGCAAGAAGCTCGAGGAGATCGCTGATCTAAAGCGCCAAATCGCCGACACCGACCGTGAACTCGGGAGGGTCAACGAACAGATCAACAACCTCTCGCAAGATCAGAGCCGGCTGAGGAGCAACATTTCAACGCTTCGCTCCGTCCCCGGTCAGCAGCAGCGGGTGATGGAGTACGCCGACAAGCTTTCCGCCCAGGAAGGAAGGCTGGTTTCTCTCCGCGATCAGCAGAACGAACTCCGCCTGCGGAAGGACAAGCTTCAAAAGGAGCTAAATACGCTGATGGAAACGTTGAAGTTTTGAGCGGGCGTCGTGAGGACCGGCAGGCGATTCCCCGCCTGCCCCCGCGAGCATGTTAACGCGCCCTTAACTCTCCAGAACGCCGAGGACCTCGTCTTCGCGGAGGATCACCAGCTCTTCACCCTCCACGGTGATATCGGTTCCCGAGTATTTTCCGATCAGCACCTTGTCGCCGGCCTTTACATCGAGCGGGACGATCTTGCCGTCGTCGAGCCGCTTGCCGTTGCCCACCGCGATGATTTCGGCCTCTTGAGGCTTTTCTTTGGCCGAGTCAGGGATGATGATTCCTCCCTTCACTTGCTCTCCTTCTTCGACCCGGCGCACCAACAAACGGTCGTATAAGGGTTTAACCGTCACTTTCCTCTCCTCCTAACTCCGTCGAGAAAGCATTCTCAGACAAAAACGCCCCGCCGAACCGGGGCCGGTCGAAAGCCGATTACGCAGGCTAACAAGTAGAGAACAGGGCTGTCAACATCAGCGCGGCAAGTGTGTGACGGTGTAGTGTCCCAAAGACACGTTGTTGCTGGTTCGGCTTCTTGGGATCGATCCCCGCCAGGGGCCGTCCACGCTCTGCGAGTTCGTCGGCCATCGGAAGGCGCCGCGCGCTCATGATCCCTGGGATTGGATGTTGACGTTCGATTTCCTATAATGACATCGCGAGAAAGCGGCCGCCCAGGCGATCGTGCGTCCCAACCTGGCGTGAAAAAGAGGAACAGGAAGGCTCCGCCGCGCGTCGGTTGGGTAGAGGGAAACAGTGAAGGGAGGTAGTCTTTTGCCAACAAAGCCTATCGGGTTTGCCGGTCGAGCGAAGACTGCGTTAATGGTTCCGGCAGTTCTAGCGGTCGGTCTTGTCTTCGCGACCGGTTACTTCACCTTGGCTGCCCAAACTCGGCAGGAGCGGGCCAAACATTTACTCGACCAGTGTTTGAAAGCGATCGGCGGTGATGCTTTCCTTGCCGTGAGGAATATGGTTCAGAAGGGCCGCGCCTATTCTTTCCGCCGCCAGAACCTTCGCGGCTTGGCCGTCATGTCCATTTTCACTCGTTTCGAACCGATGCGCGAATCGGACGACCCGAATTGGCTTCCCGTCAGCAGGCGGGAGGTCTACACGGAGAAAGGCGACTATTACGTCTTGTTTCAAAACGGCAAGGGCTGGGAAGTGACATTTCGCGGAGCCAGGCCCCTTCCCGAGGAATCGTTGCGGAGGTATCGGGAGTCCACTCGTCGGGACATCTTCTACATCCTCCGCTATCGCTTCAACGAGCCGGGCATGTACTTCTATTACGCCGGCACCGAGATCATCGACAACGTGCCCACTCACGCCATAGAGATCGTCGACGGCCAGGGCGAGGCCGTGACCGTGTACTTGCGAATGTCGGACAACCTTCCGGTCCAGCAGGTTTATATTCGCCGCGACCCGAAGACGCGAATCCCCTATGAGGAGAAATCGATTTTCTCGCAGTACCGCAAGGTGGGTCAGGTAGCCCTGCCCTGGAATGTCCAGCGCCGCCGCGACGACTCCAAGATCTTTGAACTGTTCGGTCAGACGGCCGAAATCGGTCGTGCACCGGCCGAAATGTTTGCTCTCAAGAGAAAGCTAACGATCCTCCCCCTGAAGCCCTAGCCTAACTACTTTCCAGCGCAAAATACGCTTGCCGTTCGTGGCGGGAACTGTCACCAATTTCGCGCGTTCAAAAATCACCCAGTTACGGAGATGTCCGGACGCGAAATTGGCTGACTGTACCCAGCCACCGCCCAAAAAAACTGGACGAGCAAGCCGGCAGGCCGTAACGTACCGTAAGCCTGAGCAGGCCGGGCAAGGTAAATTGCGGATGCCTCGGACACGCTCGATCGACCATCAACTCAGATATTCAGTGGAGTAGGATTCAGGCCTTTCCTCTACGGCTTCCAGCCTAGGACCCGATTGCAGCTCAGCGAGGCCATCCGCTACCATGCTAGGAGTCCGGGGGGCTTTACCCATATGGCCGCAACGGTTTGGAAAGGATATTTGAGCTTTGGCTTGATCTCCGTACCGATCCGTCTGCATGTTGCCGCGCGCGGCGAGCGCATCGGTTTCAATCAGCTTCACAAAGAGTGCCATTCTCGTATTCGGCAGCGTTTGTACTGCCCGGTCTGTGATCGACAGGTGGAAAGGTCTGAACTGGTCAAAGGGTACGAGTACGAAAAAGACAACTACGTGTTGGTCGAAGAAGAAGAGGTGAGGAAGGCAACTCCGCAATCCGGCAGCACGATGGAAATCCTCGAATTTGTGAAATTGGAGGAAGTCGATCCGCTCTACTTCGACAGTTCCTTCTTCGCTGTGCCGGAGGAAGCCGGACAGAAAGCTTACCAATTGCTGGTCCGGACGATGGAAGAAGCCGGTTACGCCGCCCTAGCCAAAGTGAGCATGCACCAGCGGGAGCACACGGTGCTGGTCCGGCCTCGAAAGAATGGGCTGACGCTTCATACCATGCACTACCCGGCCGATATTCGACAGGTTGGCGAATACGGACGGGATTCCGGCGCCGACGTCAAGCCGCAGGAGATCAAACTAGCGAGACAACTTGTTGAAAGCCTGGCGGCGCCCTTCGATCCCGACAAGTACCGAGACGAGTTCCAAGAGCGGCTGCGCGAAATGATCGAGGCGAAGCGGCAGGGGCGGGAAGTCGCCGCCTCCCAAGCACCGCGGTTAGCACCGGTCGTTGATCTTATGGAAGCTTTGCAGAAGAGCCTCGCCGGCAAAACAAAAAAAAAGCCGCCGGGCCGCGCCGCGAAGGCTCAGCCACCCGCGGCGGCCTCGATCGGCAAGCGGTCGAGTCGTAGCAAACCCGTCCAGCGGATTGCCCGCTGAGCACCCCCTCGGCAGCCTTTCTTTCTAGCTCTAGCTACTTCCGTCGCAAAAAGGGAAAACTGGGCGGTGGCCGAGTAGAGGGCTTGAGGATGGGTCGTCCCAAAAGACACCAAAACGGCCGCGGGTCTGGGCCAAACGGCCGCCCAGCCCTACAGCTGGTTGGACTGGCAGGATTGCCGGTCCCTACCCCGCCGAGCGGCCTCCGGCGCCAGTTCGCTCGCGATTCGGACAGCTTCTCCGAGCTCGAGCGGTCCCTGGGTGCAAAAGAATCGGGACTGTCACAAGCGGCGTCCTCGAAGGCGTCTCGAATCAGGGCAACTTGCGGACCCAGCTAGGCTGGGGGCCTTCGAGAATCCTGCCCGTTTCTTCGACGAGCTTGAGAAATTCTCGCCGCTGCTCTACCTTTTGAAACACGAATGAGGGACGTTTGTAGTAGGCGGTCTCTTCTTCCCAAAGCTCGCGAACAGCCTTGCGGGCCGCTTCCACGTAAACCGGCTTTCCTTCCCTCAGTAGGTAAACGGGGTTCGCATGAGCCCACATCTCGGGTCCTTCGGGATCACTCGCGGCCTTGGCGCGAGCGGCAATCCAAGAGCCGGTATCGATCCGCACCTTGTAGGGTAATGAGAGTTCAGTGCTCGCCCCGTCCCCCGCTCTCGTCGCGACTAGCTCGCCGTTGACGACGATTTCGACCTTTTCGATCGGACGATAAGAAACCGCCGTTGCGGTCCCCTGCACCGTGTAGGTCTCCTCATTCCATTCGAGAACGGCGCCGGAGGAGTGGCCGTTGGCGGAAAATTCGAGCAATGGCCCATTGCTTAGCAGGACAGCTCCCCGGCGGACTCCCTCCGCCCAGGCTTCGTAAGCAGACTCGCCGGCAGCGGCTTTGACCAGGGCCCTTTCCGGGCCCAGCAAGGGAATCTCCCGCAGCCACGGCCCCTGGCGGCCGGTCGATCGGGGATAAGGACCATAGTGGTTCGCGGGAAAGTCGCTGCCGGCGAGACCGACGACCCGAAATCCCGCATTGAGCAGCTGATACCACTTGTCCAGAGCCAGATCCCCGAACTGAAACAGCTCGACAAAGTCAATCGTGTTGCGGGCCAGGTTCATCAACAGCGTAGCGTGAGGTATGTCGCCGCGGTAATTGCGCAAATGGGCGAACCCCATGACAGCTCCCACGCGTCGGCCCTCTCTGAACAGGATGGTCGGGAACGGATACGCCTCGGGCGAGTTGGCAAGCTCGCTGCCGATGCTTAGGGGCCGGATCATCCGCTTAGGACCAAGGAAGAGATTGTGTCCGTAGAAAGCGCTGCGCGATTCGTGTCCCGGGCGAATGGCGTAGCGCGGCAAACGAGCTTCCCCTTCACGCCCATAGGCGTATTGCAGCGCGGCGTGCTGCTGGCGCTGCAACTCAAGGAAGTTTCCTACGGCGAGATCTTCCGCCTGGAGCCAACCCAAGAAAACGTCGTCGTCCTTTTGATCTCTCATTAAGTGAATGTGGCCATCGGCCGCTAGCCAGTTCTCCTGGCGACCGGGCGCAATGGGTTCGAGTTTCACCACGATACGGCGCGTCTTTTCCGCTTGGAGAGAAAACTCCTCGACGACCGGTTTGTAAAAGAAACCGCGGTACACTTCCAGGCGATAATTCTCGGCGGCAGGAAGATCAAACGTCGCTCGACCTTCGAGCAGGATGAAATGCGATTCATCCTTTGCCGTAACCTCGAGCGTTTTCGGCTTGTCGCTGCGGTGCCAGACACGTTCGCGGTAAAACATGTCGGAGCGCAGCGGCAGGTGGCATTCCACGGGACTGAGCCGGAAAGGCTTGTCCGCCTTAAATAGATAGACGCGCGCCGGAACAACCTCTCCCGTGTCGGCGCGCCGGACAACGATTTCCAGATGCGCTGAAAAATCAGGCCGCAGCGACTGGCGCACCTGGGCGAAGCCGATCAACAGTGCGAAACCCAAAAGCAGAAGTAGGCGTAGCTGGCGCCAATGAGCGAAGGCGGTTCTCATGTCAACGTGTTCCTGTATGTGCCGAGTCCGCCAAGTACCCCGCCAGATCCAGCCAGTAACTCCCCCAGCGCTCCCCATAGCGATCCGAGGCCAGCAGCTGCTCGATGAGCTTCTCATAGGCCTTCGGATCCGGGTCCGCCAAAAACGCCCGGACCTGTTCCGGTTCGGGCGGAAGCCCGGTCAGGTCGAGATACGCCCGGCGCGGCAAGGCCGGCCGATTCGCTTCGGCGCGGATTCTCTTCAGGATCAAGCTATCGTCGGGCTTGCCGGGTACGGTCGCCGGCCCCGACTTGCCCCCTTTCACCATGGAGGCCCGGGTGAGAAGGTCCAGCTCCGCCTCCCGTGTCCGTGTGCCGTGACACGGCGTGCAGTGCAGCAGCATCAGGGGAATCACGTCGTGCTCGCTGAGTTGCCCGCCGGCGGCGGCGGCCGTGCCCAGACTCGTTTCCGTGGAGGAAGCACCTGCCTCGATCCATCGCCGGATCAGGTCGATCTCCGCCGCGGAAGGCACGGTCTTCTTGTCGGCGGGCATCAGACCATCGCTGATTTTTTCGTACAGTGTGTTGTCGTCCACGCTGCCGGGGGTCACCACCGGACGCGACTCGCTGCCCTCTAAGACGTCTTGCAGGGTGCTCAGGTCCAGTTCGAGCAGCTTCATCTTCGGGCCGTGGCAGCGCACACAGTGCGTCTCGAAAATCGGCAGCACTTCCTTTTCGAAGACGGGCGCGCCCTGAACGTCTGAAGGCGAAGCTTGAGCTGTGAGGAGGAAGCCGGCCCACATGGCGGCCCCCGCCGGCAAAGGGGGACCAGCGCCCGCGAGAAACTCTGCCTAGTATCGTAGCCGCGATCATCTTATTAAATTAATTCTCTCATCAAAAACGTTAACACTTGGCCCAAGCATCCGGCAAGTGATCCGTCACGCTGAGATTTCAGCCGACCCGAAGCCCGGCGGCAGCCATCCGCGGTTCACCTACGAGCGCGGCGTGTCTCGCCCCTGCTACTGCCAGCCCGCTTTTCTCACCAAGCGGCGAGGCGAAGTGCGTGAGAAGCCCGCCAGCACAAGGCGCGCGCCGCTCGGCTCCCAGTTTCTTGAACAATGTCTGGCGTTAGAACCGGACCAAGAAGGGCAACCCGAACCACTCAAAGTTTTTGACCCACACGAAAAGGAGAATCATTCCCCGAGGACCAGTCGCTAGTACGGGCCACCAGTTGTTGCCTCCAGCAGAGACTCCCGTGCTGAGCTGCCCTTCCTCAGACCAACTTGATCCATCAAAGCTCTTGAACATAATTTGACTCACGCCATCCAGAGTCCGTTGCCGGATCAGGCTCGGCGGCTAGGAGCTGTTTCGCCGCAATGAACCCCTCGACGAGGCCGTGTGGGACCAACTCCTGCTGGGGCTCTCGACCCGCCACTATGGCCAGGAGGGCAGTGTTTTAAATTAGCTTCGTGTCCTCGGCCTTGTAGACCAACCCCATATCGCCCTCCCCGAGCTTCTCGGTGGTGCGGTATTTGGGTGATGGTCTGGCCAATCACAGCAGACCGAGCCAACGGTACCAAAGATAGCTGGCGAGAACAAGATGTGATGAGGAGGTTGGTCCCCCGACCTCCGCGCCTGAAGCAGGGAGCCCTGTACAAAAGTTCCAATCCAGCTATAATCTCCTCTTTGTCTTGGAGTCCGGCAAATGGAAAACAAGGGTCTTAATAGGAGCAGCTTCGGGCTGGAACAGCACGGCTTAGAGGAAGTCAGTACGGCCTACTGGCATTTAGGTCCGGCCCGGCTCACCGAGGAGGCGCTTGCCCGCGGCGAGGGACAACTTGGCGCCAACGGCTCGCTCGTCGTGCGCACCGGCAAGTACACCGGCCGTTCACCGGGCGACCGATTCATCGTCAGTGACGAGTCCACGGAAGGCACGATCGACTGGGGTCCGGTCAACCAGAAGATATCCCCTGAGCGTTTCGATCGGCTTTTGGCCAAGATCCAGGCTTACTTGAAGGGCCGAGAGGTCTTCGTCCAGGACTGTTTTGGCGGCGCGGCTCCTGAGCATGCGCTGCCGATTCGTACAGTCCACGAATTCGCCTGGCACAGCCTGTTCGCCCGCCAGCTTTTCGTCCGGCCCGAGCCCGGGGCGGCCCGGGAACACGTTCCCGAGCTAACCGTCTTGTATGCACCGGGGGCGCATGCCGATCCCGAAACCGACGGCACGAGTTCGGAGGCGTTCATCGTCTTGAACCTGGCCCGAAAGATGGTGCTCATCGGAGGGACAAGTTACGCGGGAGAAATGAAGAAGTCGGTCTTTACCACCCTGAACTACCTTCTCCCGGAGCGAAGGGTTTTCCCCATGCACTGTTCGGCCAACCAGGGGGCGGGCGGCGACGTCGCCCTCTTCTTCGGCCTCTCGGGCACGGGCAAAACGACCCTCTCGGCCGATCCCGAGCGCCGTCTGATCGGTGACGACGAACATGGCTGGAGCGATAACGGCATCTTCAATTTCGAAGGCGGCTGCTACGCCAAGTGCATCCGCTTGTCGAAAAAAAATGAACCCCAGATCTGGAATGCGATCCGCTTCGGCTCGGTGGTCGAGAACGTGGTATTCGATCCCGACACCCGAGCGCTGGACTTTGACGACGACTCCATTACCGAAAACACCCGTTGCGCCTACCCGGTCGATTTCATCGACAACGCTTTGATTCCAAGCGTCGGCGGACACCCCTCTAACGTCGTATTCCTAACCGCCGACGCCTTCGGCGTCTTGCCTCCGATTTCGAAGCTCACACCCGAGCAGGCCATGTATCACTTCTTGAGCGGTTACACCGCCAAGGTGGCCGGCACCGAGCGAGGGCTGGGCAACGAGCCGGCGGCCACATTCAGCACCGGCTTCGGGGCGCCGTTTCTGCCGCGCCCGCCCTCGGTGTATGCCGAGATGCTCGGAGACCGCCTGCGGCGTCACCAGTCACAGTGCTGGCTGGTCAATACAGGCTGGGTCGGCGGACCCTTCGGCGTCGGCGACCGCATGGAGCTGCCCTACACGCGGGCCATGCTCAGCGCAGCCCTTTCCGGCAAGCTCGACGGCGTCGACTTCGCGCCCCATCCCGCTTTCCAGGTGGCCGTCCCCGATAGCTGCCCCGGAGTCCCGCGCGAGAAGCTCGACGCCCGCGGGATGTGGTCCGACAAGCCGGCCTACGACCAAGCGGCGAAGGACCTCGCCGCCCGCTTCCACAAAAACTTCTCCAAGTTCAGCTCGGTTTCGGAGCAGATCCGCGCCGCGGGTCCCCTAGGGTAACCGGCATATTGCCGCCTCGCCGGGAAGAATCCTCTCTGAATAATGCGGGCGTACTTGAACCCTACGTTGAGCGAGCTCCCGTAGCCGTAGCGCAGGACTGGGCGGTCGTTTTTGCCCAGACCCGCGGCTTTTTTGCGGCGGTTATCCGACGCGATGCTCTCAAGCGGCTGGCGCAGGATTGGGCGGCAACCCTACCCCGTCCGATTTCAGCGAACGGCGTAATAGGGGACGGGTTGTCCCCAAAGGCTAGCCGCAGGTCTCGGAAACGGCGCCGAGCCCTGCGCTCTACGGGCTCGTCGTAGACAAGCAGCGCCTGTGACTGATGGGGGCGCTGTGCAATCAGATGTGGCATCGTTCGCGGTTCGGACTGAACGGTTAAGGGGCTTGTGACGGCTCGCCGCATGGTTTGGCAAAGGCCGGCTACAGCCGGGTCACGGATCTCGCAGAAAACGGCCGCGAATCTGGCAGGCCCGCGATTTGCTGAGACGAAAAGGGGCCCGCGTAGCGCTCGCCTAGATCGCGCTACGGGACTTCAGCTGGATCACGTTCACGAATAGGCGCGGCAATTTTGTAGAGGAACGGCAGGAAAGGCTGGGCGGTTTTGTGGTTTGGGGGCCGGTCCTGCATGCGTCTCGCAAACGGCACCGAGCCTTGACCGGTCATGACCAGGTTAACCGGGACCAAACGGAGCCGCAGCCGAGAGGCTGCGGTCAAGATCGCGAATGAGCTCGTCCATGCGACAAACCCGTTGTGGTCACGAAACCTCAACCGCAAGCTTTCGCGTGCGGCTCTGTTTACACATGTTCAGCCCATTCGGGATCTTCGAATAGCGACATTGGCCGGCCCTGCCGCTGGACCACATAGAGCCGCAGCCGAGAGGCTGCGGTCAAGATCGCGAATGAGCTAGGTGGCTGGGGCAAGCGAGATCGCGGCGCCCCCCCAATAAGACAAGCTGTCGGGGGTCACGAAATCTCAACCGCGCCCTTGCGGGTGCGGCTCTGTTCACTCATGCGTTGCCTCAAACGGCATCTTTTCGGACCTAACGCGGACCAAACGGAGCCGCAGCCGAGAGGCTGCGGTCAAGATCGCGAATGAGCTAGGTGGCTGGGGCAAGCGAGATCGCGGCGCCCCCCCAATAAGACAAGCTGTCGGGGGTCACGAAATCTCAACCGCGCCCTTGCGGGTGCGGCTCTGTTCACTCATGCGCTGCCTCAAACGGCATCTTTTCGGACCTAACGCGGACCAAACGGAGCCGCAGCCGAGAGGCTGCGGTCAAGATCGCGAATGAGCTAGGTGGCTGGGGCAAGGGAGATCGCGGCGACCCCCCAACAAGACAAGCTGTCGGGCGTCACGAAATCTCAACCGCGCCCTTGCGGGTGCGGCTCTGTTCACTCATGCGCTGCCTCAAACGGCATCTTTTCGGACCTAACGCGGACCAAACGGAGCCGCAGCCGAGAGGCTGCGGTCAAGATCGCGAATGAGCTAGGTGGCTGGGGCAAGGGAGATCGCGGCGACCCCCCAACAAGACAAGCTGTCGGGCGTCACGAAATCTCAACCGCGCCCTTGCGGGTGCGGCTCTGTTCACTCATGCGTTGCCTCAAACGGGACCTAACGCGGACCAAACAAACGGAGCCGCAGCCGAGAGGCTGCGGTCAAGATCGCGATTGAGCTAGGTCGTTGGGACAAGGGAGATTGCGACTACCCCCCAATAGGACAAGCTGTCGGGCGTCATGAAACCTCAACCGCAAGCTTTCGCGTGCGGCTCTGTTCACACATATTCAGCCCATTCGGGATCTTCGAATAGCGACATTGGCCGGCCCTGCTGCTGGACCACATAGTGAATCGCGGCTTCGATGTGCTCAGGATCCCGCAACCAGCGCGTGCTACCGTGACGGCTCCAGCGTTTTTTCTGGTGTCCGAACGCTTCGTTCAGCGCCCGGCTGGCACAACTCTTGAGCTTGCCCAAGACCTGTTCGGGACGTCCCGCCGCACCAACCACAGCGTGAACGTGGGTACTGCGCACATGCGCCGCCAGCAAGCGCCATTTCTCGCGCAGGCAAGTGTCCTCTATGGATCGCAACGTGATGGCACGGCTGTTGCGGCTAAGCAACTGCGGTGACCCTTGCATCTTCCATCGCTCGTAGCGCACACGCTCCTCGCTTTTCTCGAGGAGGCGGGTACCAAAGAAGTTGTGTTGTGGATCGACGGACCCGTCGCAGTCGCCGTGCAAGTGAGAGCCGTAGCAGGTGAAGGTGATCAGGTAGGCCCTAGGCCAGCCGCCCGGACGCTCCCCTTCCCAAGCGCAGATGGCTGCAGGTTATCACGAAGGCCATCGGCCAATCCACCGCCTATGCCATCGCCCCGTGAAAAAAGGGACGTGCAGCCGAGAGGCTGCGGTCAAGACCGCGAATGAGCTAGGTCGTTGGGACAAGGGAGATCGCGGCGCCCCCCAACAAGACAAGCTGTCGGGGGTCACGAAACCTTGACCGCACCCTTGCGGGCGCGGCTCTGTTCACTCATGCGCTGCCTCAAACGGCATCTTTTCGGACCTAACGCGGACCAAACGAAGCCGCAGGCGAAAGCCCGCGGTCAAGATCGCGAATCACCTCGTCCATGCGACGAACCCGCTGTGGTCACGCGGCCTTGACCGCACCCTTGCGGGCGCGGCTCTGTTCGCACCATCACTTGGGGCGCGGGTCGACGCTCATCCCTCTGACCTACTCACCAACGGCACAAGACTCCCGGCCGCGCAAAATCAACGACATATGCCGTCGAAGCCGCCAAACCCTTGCCAGTCCACAGGATGCTGGAAACAGACAAGGGGTTTCCCGGTCGATGGGTCGGGATTTTAGGCCAAATCCGGCCAAATCGGCCCCAAAATCAACACCTAGCGCGAGGAAAAATCGGGTACAGCCAGCCAATTCGCTTCAGGCTAAATGCTTTATTTCGAAAGCCATGACGGGGAGCGAATTGGTGGCAGTCCCCCATTTTTTACTTCCCGCCGGCGCTTTGAAACGCTCGCGCGCGGTAGAGGAAGTCCACGATGTTGCCTTCGTGCGGCTGGAGCCAGTCGAGCTTCGTGGTCGGAATGGCACCGAGATTCAAGCGATCGATGTGGTCGCAATCGAGCAGCTCGCCGCGAAACGCGGGATCGTCGGTGATGCCGCTGCCCACGAGCGTGGGGCCGATCCGGCTGAGCATCTCATCCTGAGGACACTCGACGACGGAAACAAACGGGAACATGAACTCCTTACCGGCAATCGGGTGATTGGGAGACTCGCAGTAGATCGCCGTAGGCAGCAGGTAGGAGCAATGCTCGCGGGTAACGACTCGCGAATTTCCGCGCATGGGCGCCGTCAGATCCTCGGCGCCGCCCTGCTCCAAGTCGGTGTCGATCGAAGCCGAGATCGCCTCGGCCACGCCGGGAACGGTAAACGCGGCGAGAGCCGCCTCCGGGTCCTCGGGGGGCAGCGGCTTGAGCGGAGCGAGGCGCTCGGCGAGAGCTTGGGCAATCTCACGACCGTGTCGTGGCGTCCAAATACCCGAACAGTTGATGCAGCTTCGACCGCTGTTGAGAGCAACGCTGGTGACCATGAGGTCGAGGTAGTCTTCCCAGTTGTCGGCCTGGTCATCCCCGATGAGAATCTTCGTGTACCCCGGCCCGTGAACCTGGACGCGAGGATTGCCGCCGTGCTGATCGACCGTCGCCTGACTGCCGAAAAGCATCGTCCGCGGGCAACTGCCGAGGACAGCCGCGCCTACCTCGCCTCCGCCCGGGTAGACCGAGATGGCTTCGGAGGGTACACCGGCCTTTATCATGGCCTGGGCCATGCGATACGGCGTCCACGGCTCTTGCGGGCCGGGCTTGAGAACCAGCCCGATCTGTAAAGGGATGACGGGCATCCACAGCGTATGCACGCCGGGCGAGTTGCTGGGCAGGACCATCCCAAGGACGGGAGTCAGCGCTTGGTAGCTGAGCACCCGGCCGGCGTCGTCGACGCCGTGTCCGGCGGTCAGGATTTCGAGATCGAGCCCCCGGGTCAGGGCGTCGAGAATACGGTCCATCTGGCCGAGGACGAAAGCGATCTTGTCCATGTTTTTCCGGCACATGTGCTCGGGGAGTCCTGTCGTAGCCGACTGTTGCCGGACGAAGTCGTCGCGCGTCTGGGAATCCTCGCCCACGGGAAGCTCGTCGGTCATGAATATCTCGCCGGCCCGTTGCACCATCTGGATGAGCTCGGCGCAGGGGATTGCGCGCAGGGCGTCGCGAGCAGCCTGGGCAAGTCGCATATCGCGCCGAATCATTCCCGGCACGGCTTGGCTCACCTCGGCTACGGGTTCTCCCGTGTCGAAGTGAACGACTCGATCGCGGTCGAGACTTTCGTACGGTTTCCCCCAGCGAAGCGCCGGCACATGGATCATGGTGCTACCTCTCTGTCAGTCTAAAAACAAGGATCGCATGATAGAACGCATAGAGGATACAACTTATTCAGGAGGCGCTGCGCGAACGGCGAGTTGGCGGATTCACTACCCCTCGGCGGCAAGGATCTCAAACCGCGTCCCCGCCATGCTTTGGGAAGGCCGTTTCAGTCGGCGCCGGCCTTCTGCTCCCACTCGGTGTGAAAAACGCCCTCGCGATCGAGTCTCCGGTAGGTGTGGGCTCCGAAATTGTCGCGAAGCGCCTGCAGCAGGTTGGCCGGAAGGAACTCGCTGCGGTAGCTGTCGATGTAGGCGAGCGTCGCCCCCAGACATGTAGCGGGCACGCCCGTGTGGCCGGCAAGGGCGACGACGTCGCGGAGGTCCGGCAGACAGCGGTTGACAACGTCGGAAAAGTTCAGGTCCACCAAAAGGTTCGACAGCTCGGGATTGGCTTGATAGGCGTGTTTGATGGGATCAAGAAGCTTCGAGCGTATGATGCAGCCCCCTTTCCAAATGCGCGCCACCTCACTGAGGTTAATTCCGTAGCCAAATTGCTTGGATGCCTCACGGATAAGATCCATTCCCTGCGCGTAGCAGGCCACTTTCGCCAGATAGAGCGCGTTGAACAAAGACCGGACCACTTCCTCCGGCTCTCCATCGTACTTCACCGTGGGCCCGGGCACGATTCGCGACGCGCCCACGCGCTGCTCCTTGAGGCCGGATAAAATCCGAGCCTCGACGGCCATGCTGAGGGTAGGCGTGGGAACCCCAAGATCCAGGGCTGTCTGCGCGGTCCATTTCCCCGTGCCTTTTTGACCGGCGGTATCCAAAATGAGATCCACCAGCGGCTTACCCGTCTCGTCGTCGCGTTTGCGGAGACACTCGGCGGTCATTTCCATCAGAAACCCGCTGATCTCCGTCTCCGTCCACTTGGCGAAGATCTCGTGGATCTCGGGCGCATGCAGGCCCAGCGATTTGCGCAAGATATCGTAGACCTCGCAGATCACTTGCATGATGCCGTACTCGATGCCGTTGTGGACCATCTTTACGTAATGGCCCGCCGACCCCGCCCCGACGTAGGTGACGCAAGGCCCGTCGTCGGTCTTGGCAGCGATCTTAGTCAGCACCGGCTCAAGCTTCCGGTAGGCGTCCTTGTCTCCGCCGGGCATGATGCTGGGCCCCCACAATGCTCCCTGTTCGCCGCCGCTGATGCCGCAGCCGATGAAATGGATGCCCGTTCCCTGCAACTCTGCGCGGCGCCGGTCGCTATCGCCGAAGTAAGCGTTGCCGCCGTCAACGATCACGTCACCCGGCTCAAAAACGCCCCGCAAGTCGGAAATGACAGCGTCGGTGCCCTTTCCCGCGGTGACCATCAACAGCACGCTGCGCGGTTTCTCCAGGAGGTCCGCCAACTCCCGCACGGTTTGCGTCACTTGGACGTTCTTACCTTGCGCCGCCTCGCGCATACGATTGGCTTTTTCTTCACTCCGGTTGTAGGCGACCACGGAGAAGCCGTTGCGCTCGATGTTGAGTGCGATCATCTGCCCCATGACACCTAGGCCGGCAACAGCGAACTGACCTTTAGGCATGACGAATGTCCTTTCCGAGAACAGGTTGAAGTTGGATCTTCAAGCTATACTTATCGTTTGCAAACGCGAAAAAGATTCGGGTCACGGTTTCTCGGGAGACGCAAAATTCCAGTTGCCGCCCGGAGGCGAAATGAATCACGAACACATTCGCGGAATTCCCGCGAACGAGAGAACTCCGCGCCAGCCACTGCCCAAGCCTATTGTACGAGGCGCCGGGGCCAACCACAAACCACCGCGTGCGCGCCCACTGTCTCGCCTTACACTTCCCTGAACACGATCAGAATCAGGTTATCGATCTGCCCCGTCGCACACCAGGTCGCCGGGTCAACCCGGGCCTGGGAATTGCGCTCCCCCGACCGACATTCCGCGAATATGCGCTTCCCGCCCGAAAGCACACTTAGCCTGCTTTTCTCACCACGTGGCGAGCCGAAGTGCGTGAGAAGCCCGTCAGTACAAGGCGCGCGCCGCTCGGCGCGCGGAAGCGTACTTGAGCAGTACGTTGAGCACGGCGAGCAAGCGCAACGCAGTAATGGCGGGCTTATTGCGTGCTTCGACCGGCAGGTGGTGAGAAAAGCAGGCTAGCGCCAGCTAGCTCGCAAATCAATACCGGTCCCTTGGTGGGTACAATGGGCGAGAGGCCGTGGGCGTGGCGGGTGGTCGCCGAACGGTTGGTTGGCTTTGCGCTACGCTGACCCGCTACCCCACACCTCAGGCCCTTTCTATCCTGGATAAAGAAGGAATACACTTTGCGTATTTCTACGTTGCTTTCTAGAGCGCTACCGGCCCCCGGCTTGGGCCTATTGCTGTCGATCTGCTTGTTGCTGCCGCCTCCGGCCTCGCTTCGCGCCGAGGACTGGCCCGAATGGCGCGGCAAGGGTCGCCGGGGTGTATGGACCGAGACCGGCATCCTCGACAAGTTCCCCGAGGGCGGACTCGAAGCTTCATGGCGCGCACCCGTCGCCGGAGGCTACGCCGGACCCGCGGTCGCGGACGGTCGAGTGTACGTAACCGACTACACCTCGACGGAAGGACGCAAGGGCGTCGAGCGGGCTCTGTGTCTCGATGAACAAACGGGCAAGACACTCTGGTCGCATTCGTGGGACACCGATTACGCCGGCCTCGACTATCCCTACGGCCCTCGCGCGACGCCCACGGTCGACGGGGACCGCGTCTGTACCTTGGGCGCCATGGGCAGGCTGCACTGCCTGAACGCCAAGACCGGGAAGGTCATATGGAAGAAGGATTATCAGCAAGACTATGGATCGCCCGTGCCCGTCTGGGGCATGGTAGGCGCTCCGCTCGTGGACGGCGAACGGCTTATATGTCTGGTGGGCGGCGAGAACAACGCCAAGGTAGTCGCCTTTAATAAGCTCACCGGTAAAGAGATTTGGCGAGCGCTCTCTTCCGATCGCGAGCCCGGCTATAGCCCGCCGATCATTTTTGAAGCGGGCGGCAAGCGTCAGTTGATTATCTGGCACCCGGCGGCGGTTGCGTCGCTCGATCCAGCCACAGGGAAAACGTATTGGCAGCAGCCTTTCGACATAAAGGCCGGTTTGACGGTGGCTACGCCCGTTCTCGACGGCGATCGCCTGCTAGTGTCCGCTTTTTTTAATGGCTCTCGTCTTTTCAAACTTGATCCGCACCACCCGAGCGCCAAACTCGTCTGGAAGGGCAACAGCGATAGCGAGATCAAGACCGATGGCTTGCATCCCCTCATTACGACTCCGGTGATCGATGGCGACTACGTTTATGGCATTGGCAGCTATGGGCAGTTTCGATGCCTGAACGCGGCCACGGGCCAACGAGTTTGGGAAACGCTCGAAGTGACCCGTGAAAACGCACGCTGGGCGTGCGGCCTGATCGTGCGCCACGAAGACCGCTACTTCATCAACAATGACCGAGGAGAGCTCATCATCGCCAAGTTGTCCCCCGAAGGCTACCACGAGATCAGCCGTACGAAAATCACGACCCCCACCACGCCCGTCGGCCGGCGCCGAGAACTGGGCGCCGTTCACTGGTCGCACCCGGCCTATGCCAACCGCCACATCATCGTGCGCAACGACAAGGAAATCGTGCGCTATTCGCTGGCGAAGCAATAAGTCGCGTAGCGCGGGGCTGAGCGGCCGTTTTGCCCAGCGGCTGGCGAGCGGAGAGAACCTGCTCGGGTCGCTCGGGTGTGAATCCCGTCCCCGATCGCCGCCTTTAGGCGGTAGAATCAGTATGCGTTCGCGGCGCGCATGGTTGGGAATTGCGTAGCCGGCAACATCTGCAACCTAATTTTGAAGTTGACTCGCGGATATTTTTGAGATTTTAGGTTAGCAATGAGAGGCGCCGACCAAAGTCCCGGGTCGAAAAATATTGAGCCTGATTTCGGACTCTGCTCTCACCTTGTCCGACTCAGCTTCCCGGACGGCGATCTTCGTCCTCAGATGGTTTCGTTGGAGGAGATTCGCGTCGAGGGCGCGGGTTTGGCCGTAGAGACCCCCTACCCGATCGGCCTAGGGGTTGCTTTGACCACGGAAGGACTGGCGGTTCAGGCGACGATCGTCGACTGTCAAGCCCGTGAGACCGATTTCTACATTCAGGTCCGCTTCGCGGAGGGCTACCGCTGGAGTCCCAGCGACTGGGAGCCCGACCACTTCTACGTTCCGGCAAGGAAATCGGCGAAAGGCGCCGCCGGCAAGCGCTGAGGTGTACCGGTTGGCGATCGGTTTGTGCGAACTCTTGTCAATCGGCCCTAGCCCGGCCTAGCCAGGCTGAAAGGCTGCTTTCGAAAATGCTAACCTGAGGCGGTCGCGGCGATTCCTCTTGGCCTCTTCCAACCCCTAAATAAATATGGTGAAACCTCGTCTATCGCGTGGCCTGCGCGATCTGCTGCCGGAGTACATGCTGGCGCGCCGGCGCATGATCGAGACTATTCGGCAGGTCTATGAACTCTATGGGTTCTCCCCCCTAGAGACTCCGGCCGTCGAATACCTGGACGTGCTCTCGGGATCAGCCGGAGAAGAAGCACAGGGGTCGATCTTTCGCGTCAGCAACCCGGAAAACGAGGACCTGGGATTGCGATTTGACCTGACCGTTCCGCTTTCCCGTTTCGTCTCGCAGTACCGCCAAGAGCTGGTTCTTCCCTTTAGGCGCTACCAGGTTGCGCAGGTTTGGCGGGCCGACAAGCCGGCGGCGGGGAGGTACAGGGAATTCACTCAGTTCGATCTCGATTCGGTGGGCGCCGAATCCGAAGTCGCCGACACCGAGATCATCGCCGCCATGTGTGACACGCTGGAGGCCCTCCATGTCGGCCCCTATCGTGTCCGTTTCTCGAGCCGCAAGATCCTGACCCTGCTGCTCTCCTATGCCTCCGTCCCGGCCCACGCCGCCGCAGACGTTTTTCGCGTCCTGGACAAGCTCGAAAAGGTCGGCCTCGACAAAGTAAAGAAGGAGCTCACGACGGGCTACACCGATGCGTCGGGCGATCCCATTCGTGGTCTCGGTCTTACTGATGATCAAGTCGCTAAGATCGAGCAGTTTCTGGCCATCAGCGGCTCAACCCGGGAGGACATCTTGGCCCAGGTCGCCGGGCTGTTCACCGGAGTTGAAGGGGCTGAAGACGAACTAGCCGTTCTGCGGCGCATCTCGTCTCACCTCACAGCACTCGGCTACCAGAGCGACCGGGTATCTCTTGACGTCAGCGTCGCGCGCGGCCTGGCCTACTATACCGGGCCGGTTTTCGAGGCCGTGCTGCTCGATGCGCCCCAATTCGGCTCTATCTTTGGCGGGGGCCGCTACGACGATCTCGTTACTCGCTTCACCGGGCAGCGCATCCCCGCCACGGGGGCGTCCATCGGAGTCGATCGGCTGCTGGCGGCCCTCATCGAGCTTGAGCGCATCCCCCAACGGCGGACCACTTCGAAAGTCCTGGTCACTGCCATGGACCCCGGCCTTACCGAAGAGTATCTTGCCATCACCTACGAGCTGCGCCGCGCGGGCATTCCTACTGAAATCCACCTCGGACGTCCCAAGAGTCTCGGCAAGCAGCTTCAACGCGCCGATCGGCTGCAGATCCCCTACGTCGTCATCATGGGATCGGACGAAGCCTCGCGTGGCGTGGTTACTGTCAAAGAAATGGACATTGGCAGGACGAAATCCGCTGACGTATCGGAGCACGAGGAGTGGAAATCGGCCCGTTTCGGCCAACAGGAAGTCCAACGCTCGGATCTCGTTCCGACGCTCCAGCGATTGCTGCAAGACCACGACTAGCCCGATGGGTCGTAGTATCGCCCCGGCTCCCCGATCGCCGCCTTTAGGCGCTACGAGCTAAGACGACAAGAACTCGACCGCTGCCGAGGGAAAACCGATAAGTCCTGTAGAATCAATGACGCGAGACGTCAAAGCCGGCTAAGGAGCCTGTCCCCTTCAGCCCCCCCACCACGAGGATCCGCTTGCTGCTTCTTCTCTTCTTCCCAGTTTTCCAGGTCTTCTCGGAAGGTGTTGCGAGGGCCTCCCCGCGGCTTGCGTCGATCTTCCATAGGCCCGGCTCCGCCGCGGCGCTTCGCCGGTGCGACATAAGGATTTCGCGGTTTGGGACGTTTGTTTTTCATTGGAAAGGCTCAGGCGCGCCGCGGCGGACCCCAACTATTTTTGGGTTTGCCTATTCCGAACTGTCAAGCAGCCGCATTGTCGCCAAGATTGAATGCAGTCAGAGGCAGTCCGAGGGGCTCAACTCCAGCGACAGCGTCTACCGGACAGCCAGGTCCTCTACAGCCGCTCCCACGACCCGGCGTGTCTTGCGTTCCTGAAGGAAGACGACCGCCTGCAGTTGCTTGCGGTTCCACGCAGGGTCCAGCTTCACGGAGACCTCGATCGAAGTAGTCTGCTCTTTTCGCGGGTCGATCGTGCCGACGCGGCTGAGGTGGCGCACGACGGACTGGTGCTTCAACTGTTTGCCGGCGTTTTCCCCGCGCCGGACGGAGTTTTGGAGGTTGTGTTCGCGGACGGCCAGCATGACGTCCAGGCGTTTTGTGCCCACGTCGGCGGGCAGGGCGTCCACAGCGATGACCAGCGGCACAACCTTCGCGGAAGCACCCTCGCCCTCTTGCGCGCGCGACGCCCGCATGCGGGCCTTCGGTGCTTCGGCGGCGCGGGCGATTGCGTCCTGGGATCGCGGTCCATCGCTGCCCACAAACACTTCGCGGCCGTCTACGACCATCTGGGGCGTGAGTACCGGTCCCAGCCGTAAAACCCTGCTGTACTGTTCCTGCCGGTGCCTGAACTTGGCCGACGAGTAGGGATCTTTCCAGCCTAGGTAGTTCCAGTAGTCCACATGCTCGCTTAGGGTGATGATTTGGGCGCCGGGGACGGGTTGAAGGCGCTCTAAAACCGCCAGGAGAATGTCGGCCGGAGGACAGCTCGAACAGCCTTCGGAGGTAAACAGCTCGACAAGGACCGGATTGCGAGGGGTATTTGCGGCTGCGGGGCTGCGAGCTTCGCCGCCCGCCTGGCCGAATCCAACCGCCAGGGCGGTTATGCCGATAGCCAGGACCAGCACAGGGCGGAGCCTCCCCGCTGAGATCGGCGGCATCATAAGGACAGTATGGCGCGCGCGCGCTTCTTTTGGGAACCACTCGGGAGCAAGATTTGGGCCGCCTCCGGCTGCTTCGACATCGGAGGGACCCGACGGACCCTTCAGTCCGAGACCCGTGCCACGCGCCGCTTCAAGGTGGGCCGCTCGTCTTCCCCTTCTTCGCCCTCGGCGGACCCGTCATCCTCGGTGGGTATCGTGCCGCTGGGGGGCTTGCGCTTCAGAGTCGGGCGGTCGGGGTTCAGTTCTTTCCTGCGATGCCCGGCCTGAAGCTGCGTCAGCTGTGCTTTCACCGCGTCGAACTCGCTTGTGTTGACGGCGTACTCCGTCCGATCGGGAAGCAATTCATCGATCACTTTCTGGATTCGCTTGATACGATCCTCGGTCAGCGGGTGCGTTTTGAACACCTTGGCGATCCTGCTCTTGCTGGTTTTCTTCTTCTGGGCCTTGAGGCGCTCGAAGAATTGGACCATCGCGGCCGGATCGTATCCCGTTTTGTAGAGATACTGCACCCCGAGAAAGTCGGCCTCGCGTTCGAAGTTGCGGGAGAACTTCAAGAAGGTGAGGGGAACTGCCAGACCCGCCGCCTGGCGTATGCCATAGCCCGTCCAGCCGCCGAGGAAGATCAAGGGGATGGTGGCTAGGTTCGTGATTTGGCCTTTGGTGGCTTGCTTCGTTCCGTGCCTGGCGGCGACATGGGCGATTTCGTGGGCCATCACGCCGGCCAGCTCGGCCTCGCTGCCGGCCAACTTGATCAAGCCGGAATTGACGTAGAAATACCCGCCCGGCAGGGCAAAGGCGTTGATTTCGTCGCTGTCGATAACCTTGATCGTGAACGGCACGCGGGCATCGGAATTGCGAACCAGATTCTGTCCCACCCGGTTGACGTACTCGGAGATGACCGGGTCGTCAACGACTTTCGCCTTGCGTTCCACCTCGGCCGCCAACTGTTTGCCTAGGGCGATTTCCTTTTCGATCGAGTAGAAGTTGACGCCCTTGCCGACGTCGCGTTCGCCGATCGCCTCGACGTCCTCTTTAGGCTTCTTGGGGTCCTTCTTCTCGACTTTGCCGAAGGCGCTCGGCGAAACTGCCAGCGCCGCGGTCAATAACATCACCCAGCTCAGATGTTTCATGATTCCTGCTCCTTCTTCTCCTAACCGCGACACCCATTAGATGCAACCGAGAGCGCTTTCGGTACAGTTTTTCTTGTGCTTGCGGAAGCCGCCGGGGATGCGGCGCTACGTTCAGTTGACTCCCGCCAATACGGCTTCGGAATTGGGGATCGATTGGGATTGAACAGGCCGCAAATCCCCCACGATCCCGGAAGATAGAAAGAAATCGCGAACGGGCGCGGCCTCTTCCCCTTTCACCGTAATCGTCAGGGAAACGTCGGCGGCGGGACCCAGCAGCCGAATGTCGATTCGGTCAAGGTCCTCATACAGCCGAACGTACGAAATGGCTGCGACGTTGATGATGCGGCTGCGGATACGAATGAATGGCGTAGGCACGGATTCTTCCTCCTCAGTTTTGGCTTCCTAGCAGAAGAGACGGCTTATGGGGGGTTTGCGATTCAACAAAGTTGGTTTTTTTGCGTTGGTCTTACCTCCACAGTTGGGATGGCGGCTTACGCCAGACGATGGCCACAAAAAAACTAAGCCCGGGCAGCCTGCTCATGAGGCCGCCCGGGCTGAACTGCGACGGGGAAAGAAATGATCGACTTCAGCTTTTGCTCGAACGCTCGACCTGAAGATCGTTGGTTACCGAGAACACGCCGGATACGCCGTTGGCCAGCAGAAAGGCCACGCTCTTTTCCGACTCTCGGGCCACTACGCCCTTGAGGGTAACGTTCCCTCGGTTGACGATGATATGAATGTTAGGCCTCGCGCCCAAGCCGTAGCGGCTCAGCATGGGGCTCCCGTAGACCGCTCGCGCGACCGCGTAGCGCACCTGGCTGTCGTGTGTGGAGAGAGGCAGCACCTCAATCCGGTTGTCGACGCTTGAAACGCCCTCCAATTTGGCAACGACCCTCTCGGCGGCGGTCTTCGTCGTCGGCCGCACGACCTGGCCCGAGAGTTTAACCTGGTCGCCGTTTACCTGGAATTCCAGGTTGTCGAACAAATTGTGATAGGGCAGCAAAACAAGCTCGTGGCGAACTTGGCGCTCGAGCGGCGTCAGATCCGTGGCGGCCGAGGCGAGAGCCGGCAAGGCTGCCAGACCCAGCACCAAAACCAGCGCGAAACTTCGAAGGTTTTTCCTCATGCTTTCTCCTTTTCCTTGGCGGCTTTTTAGCTTGGTGTCGGTTTCTCGGTCGTGGCCACTTCCGAAACTTGACTGTGTACACCCGGTTGGATGCGTCGAGTGTTCGTTGGGGTACAAGAAACTCCGACTCGGACGGGTTTGTGCAAGAGAGCTCCAACACGCAAGTTGCGGCAATAAAAAGCCGCGGATCTGGCGGGTGTGTTGATGAAGTTGCCATAGGTATAGTCGGCCCGCCTACCGAGAGGGAGTTGGAATGGATCGCGGCCGAGGTGAAGCGGCGCACCCGCACGCCGCTCACGGCCGACCGGATCGGGGTGAAGCTGGGCCGCGTGCCGCACCGCTACAAGGTCGGCAAACACTTTGCGACCGAGATGGGGGACGGCCTGTTCCCATGGTCGCGGCGGGAGGAGTCGATCCAACAAGAAGCCGCCCTCGACGGTCTGTATGTGATTCGCAGCAGCGAAAAGAAAGCGAGCTTGTCGGCGGCCGACACGGTGCGCTGCTATAAGAGCCTGGCGCAGGTCGAGTGGGCGTTTCGTTGCCTTGCAGGGGGTGGACCCGCGGCTGCGGCCGATCTTTCACCGCACGCCCGAGCGGGTGCGGGCGCACATTTTTTTGTGTCTGCCGGCCTACTACGTGGAGTGGCACATGCGCCGCGACCGGTTCGGGAGATTAGCGAACCGTCGGCAACCAGGCTGGGGGTGGCGCCCTCCCCTTCGACGGACCTCCACACGCGGCCACCGGCTCGTTTTGTCCAGACCTCAAATGGAAGCCGTGGGTGTTCTTTCGTCTATGCAACGGCAGGCTGGGTCGGACCCGCACGTCGTCCCCATCCTTAGATGGATGCTCCGAGGTTTGCTAGTCGGAGCCTCGTAAATGGCTCTGCTATAATGATTTTCTCCAGATCGGGACGTTAGTACTAGAATCTATTACTTAGTACTACGACCTTTTACCGATAGCCAATGAAACTTCTTTCTGTGTAATGTAACCAACAGATAGGATCGCAGTGGCTACTTTAGTACTGCAGGCGTACGGAAACGCTGGTAGTCGCGGGCTCCGTAGCTGGGTACCCATAGCGGTTCCCTGGCCTCGCATGCCGAGCTTCTCCTGCCCCTGTAATCTCGATTTATCCTGCAGTAAGCCCTGGGACGACATCGGGGAAATAAAACATGGCCCGAAACCCTGAGCGGCGACGGAAGCCACGCCGTGAGCAAGGTGCGCCCAACGGCCTTGAGATTGATGTTGCCACGCAGCCCGGCCGGTCCAAGAGAATTGTTGCCAAGTTGACCGATCTCAATGACTTCGGTTGCGCTGCGGACACCACTTCCCCTCTCGAAGTGGAAATTCCGGTCGTGTTGCGAAGCCGGTTTTTCTCCGCAGGCCTCACCGAACATCAGCAGCGGTGCGCCCGCGTCATCCACTGCCGTCTGCTGGACGATAACGTCTATCGGGTGGGATTCGCGTTCGATGAACCGGCTTTGAATGGCGACAGTTCACATCGCAGAGACCCCACAGTAGACAGCTCGTTGGTTGACTATTACGAGGCGCTGCAGCTGAGTCCGAACGCGGATTTCGAAGCCATACAGCGTTCGTATCGCATGTTGGCCCAGCGCTACCACCCCGACAACGCCGACACGGGTAACGAAGCAGCCTTTCGGCTGGTGCTTGAGGCTTACCGCGTCATCAGCGAGCCGGAAAAGAGGGCGGCCTACGACGTTAAACACCGAGCCTCGCAGTCATTACGCTGGAAGATCTTCAGCCGACCGGAGGATGCCCAAGGATACGACGAAGAGAAACGCAAGCGATGGGCCCTGCTGATGATCCTTTATACAAAGAGGAAGCGCCAGCCGGAAAAGCCCGGCGTGTCAATCATCGAGCTCGAGAACATGCTTAGCTACTCCCGCGAACAGCTACAGTTTACACTCTGGTACCTGAACGGCAAATCGCTGATTCTGCCAACAGACGCCGGACGATACCAGATTACCTTCGACGGCGTGGACTACGTTGAAGATGCCGGTCCCGGCGAATTCCCGGACTCGCCGCCGCTGTTAGAAGCGTCTCGGGCGCCTGTCGAAGAATCTACGTAGCTGAACGACGCGGCTAGTAAGCTGTTAATCAGCGTGTCGGCGATCACCCCCAACCCCGCCCAGCGTTGCATCCCTTTGAACCCCCGATAGCGGTGGCAGCGGTTCAATCCGTGCCGTCGTTTGAGTAAGCTGATGCGGCCCTCGCAACTAGCCTCAGGCGGCGCTGCAGGGGCAAGTCTCACAAATTTTCCCCGCCCCCGGGAATAACGTAACTGAGCACCATGCAGAGGGCGTACGCTGCGAGCAACACAAACCCGAAAGGGCGCCGCAACTGGCGCCCAGATCTCACCATGCCGATCTGGAGCACGGTGAGGATAAGCAGCATGGCCGGGTAGAGTATGGAGAAAAAGTGACCTTTCGCCGCCAAGCCCGCCGGCGTCACCGCAGCCGCAGCCCCGGCCACAAATAAAACGTTGAGCACGTTCGCCCCGACGACGTTGCCCACCGCGAGCTCGCCGTGGCCCCGCCGAGCCGCCGCGACAGCCGTAACAAGTTCCGGCAGAGAGGTCCCGAAGGCTACCAGCGTGGCGGCGATAATGTCTTCCGGTATATGGAAGCGGGTCGCCTCCTCCTGCACGGCCGGAATCAGAACTCGAGCCGACGCGACCACCAGCGCCAGCGCTCCCAACAACCGTGCGACCGTGGCCAGCACCGCTCCCCGGGCTTCTGCTTCGGGCGCGTCCGCGCTGGGGGCGCCGATTTCGTCCTTCGCCCAGCGGATCGACTGGCCCAGGTAGACCGCCAGGGCCGCCAAGAAGACGAACCCCGTGACCTGCGAAAAGCTTCCCCCGGCCGAAAACAGGGTCCGCGGAGAGGCCCACGGAAAGCCGGCAACGACCAAAACCACCGCCGTGCCGAGTTGAATCCAGCTGAGGCGGTTTACGATCAGACGGTCGAGCTTCAGCGGAGCGAGCACGCAGGCAAGGCCCAGAATCAGGCCGGCGTTACAAATGATCGAACCGACAGCGTTGCCCAACGCAAGGCCCGGACTTCCTTGCATAGCAGCGAAAACGGAAACGGCCGCTTCGGGAGTCGTGGTTCCCAAACTAACAACCGTGGCGCCGATGACTGCTTTGGAAATTCCGGACCGCTCGGAGAGCGTCACCGCCTCGTCCACGAGCCAGTCCGCGGCTTTCGCCAGCACACCGAGGCTTATCACGATGACCAGCGCCAGCAGTCCGCCATGAAGCTGGGAGAAAGACTGATTCAGAAACTCTTCCATAAGTGGAAACCTGCTATTGTACCGGGTCGCTTCGTAGGGAAGGGGATAGAGACCCTCAAGCGCCCGCCCGCCGGCCGCTTGCAGACTATTCGTCTTCGTCCAGACGCAACAGCCAGCGGATCGCGTTGCGAATCAGCCGCTGCGTCATCGGATGCCCTAAGCCTTCCGGCGTGTGCCCGGGCGATAGGTACACGAAGCGGCCATGGTCGAGTTCGCGCCACCAACCGGCCGGCGCGGCTTTGTTGTCACGAGCAATGTTCCGCAGCAGCAGGTGCTCTCGGTCGAGGAAGTACTTGCTCATGTGCTGCTCGTCGAAGATCTCGTAGTCTTCGACCCCCTGGGTGACGGGGTGGCCCTTGTCTTCGACACGGACGGTAAAAATCGCCGGCGCGGGATGGCCGCCGTAGTCGCCGCCGAATAGCTGGTAATAGAGACCGTCCGGGGGATAAATGCCATGCGAATTGTGCATCGCCAAAAAACCGCCGCCGTTATGCACAAAGTCCCAAATGGCTTGTTGCTGTTCCTCGCTCATCCACATGACGTGCGGTTGATCGTAGCCGTGGGGCCAGATCATCCCGTCGCGAAACATCAGCAATAAATCGAAATCCCGCAGCGCCTCGGCCGTCAGGGCTTTCTCGTTTTCCAGGAACGTAGTCGGAACGTTCTCTCCTAAAAGCGCCGGCGCCAGGCCGTCTCGAATATAGACAGGACTGTGATAGCGGTCCCCGATCAGCGCCAGCGCTTGCGGTCGGTCGGTGGATTGGTAGACGCGAGAAGTGTTTTGCGCGATCACAGGAGCAACTACCAAGACCAAGAGTAAAGCGAACCGAAGCATAGCGAATTTCTCTCCATGCAACGCCCCATCCCGAAGCCGTTGTTGGCCGCTATTGCAACGGACACGGGAATGGCGCTTCTCAGAAATCCGAACGGCGCCAAGCGTGTAGATGAGTCTTGACACGGCAGGCTGACAGCGTGCTCCACTGCGGGACTTGATGTCGCCACGAATGGCGACACGGCACGCAAGAATGCGTGCGCCACGAAACAATCGGCCCCACGCGGCAAGCCAAATCGGCGGCGGTGGGTTACTGCTTGGTGATGGTTTCGTCAAGATTCAGAATGAGGCTGGCCAGGGTTGTGTAGGAGGCCAGCTCGGCGACTTCGAGAGCTTGATTGCGGGGATGTTCTCCCTCGCTGACCAGTTTCAACGCCGCCGTCCGATCGGTCTGGTAGCGGTCCAAGTGGTGGCGGAAGCCATCGACTAGAACCCGCGTCTCTTCCGCCGTAGGTTCGCGGGCCGTTGCCAACCGGTAGCCGAACGAGACACGTTCCTGCGGGGTCGCACCTCCCTCGGTGAGCATTCTTTCCGCCAGCAAGCGCGAGGCTTCGACGTAGGTGACATCGTTCATCAGGTTCAGGGCCTGTAGCGGCGTGTTGGTTCGTGTCTGGCGGACGTTACAGGTGTCGCGAAGCGCGGCATCAAATGTCACCATCGCGGGCGGCGCGGCCGTCCGTTTCCAAAAGGTGTACAGACTGCGGCGGTAGAGGCTGTCTCCCTCATCAGGGCGATAGTCTTGGCCGGCGAGCTCCTTCCACAGACCGGGCGGCTGGTAAGGTTTCACGGATGGCCCCCCAACCTGCTCGACAAGCAGGCCGGCTATCGCCAGCGCTTGATCGCGAATCACGTGTGCCGGAAAACGAAAACGGGGTCCGCGAGCCAGGAGGCGATTGTCGGGGTCCCGCTCGATGAGCAGCGGCGTCAGGCTGGAAGATTGCCGGTACGTCGCGCTCGTTACGATCGCCTTCTGCATGGCCTTGACGTCCCAGCCGGAACGGATGAACTCGGTGGCAAGCCAATCGAGAAGCGCGGGATGGGTCGGCCATTCTCCTTGGGAGCCGAAGTTTTCGGCCGTTTTCACTAGGCCGATGCCGAAGTACATTTGCCAGAAACGGTTGACGGTTACGCGCGCAGGCAGAGGATTCGCGGGATCGACGAGCCAGCGGGCGAACGCCAGGCGATTTTTCTCTTGGGTTTCCGGGAGAGGAGGAAAAACGGCTGGTACCCCCGGGGTGACTTTTTCCCCAGGGCTATCGTAAGCGCCGCGGATGAGTTGAAAGGTTTCACGCCGCGGTTCGAGCTCCTGCATCACCATGACCGTCGGCAGACTGTCCCAAAAGCGTTCGCGTTCACGCTGCAGCTCGACGAGCCGGCGCCGGGCTTGTCGGATGCGCTCGGGAGCGTATTGGTCGAGAAAGCAGAGCCGAATCTTATCGGATTGCGCTGGGGTTCTCTTCTCGGGAGCAAGCTGGGCGATCGCGCTAATGGATTCCGCGGTCGAGACGACCCCCGCTTGGCGCGGAGTCAGCGCCGCTTCGTAGACACGAACGTCGTCGATGTGCCCTTGGAAACGCGGCCTCGGAAAGCCGCTGGCGCCGATGCGCAGAGGTTGATCTTGTTGAATGGGGTTGTTGATTCCGTCGAGCAGGTGAGTCAGCTTTTGGGACCGGCCGTTGACGTAGATCCGAAATGCGCTGGGTACTCGGGTGCCGTCGTAAGTCACCAAGACGTGATGCCATTCGTTGAGCGGCAGGGCGTCCCGGGTTTCCGCTCGTACGCCGTCATCGATCCAGCGCTGCGCGAGGTTGATCTGGACCCTCCCGCCGTTGAGGTAGAGCCCGTATCCGGTCTCGCCCTCCTCCCCTTCGGTCGCTCGCGACACGATGACGCCGTCGGGCGCTTGGGGATAGATCCAAGCGGCCAGTGTGAACTTGTCGGTATAGCCGAAGTTCGCCACGTCGCCCGCGTTGATGAAACGCTTGCCGTCGAAAGCGGCCGCCTCGCCTAACCGTCCTGGGACGAAACGGGGTTGGCCGTCTTCCAGCCTGGGGCTGGGGAGATCTCCGGTGTGGATGCCGCCGATGTCGCCGTCGAGCGGGTGATGAACCAGAAGCCGGTCGCGGAGCAGCCAATCGACCCGCGCGGAACCTAGCAAAGATTCCTCCCAGACGTCTTGCGCCGCAACCAGCTCGGACTCGAGTTCTGCAAACTTTTGTTCCGCGGCTGCAAGTTTGTCGTCGAGTTCGGCCAATTGGGTTTCTTGGCGGGCCGTGGGAGCTTTGACGAACGGCGGCGAGTTGCCGTACTTAAAAGCTTTGCCGCGCTCGGGAATGTTGTTGAAGTGTGCAAAGACTTGGTAGAACTCCTTTTGCTTGATGGGATCGTATTTGTGGTCGTGGCAACGAGCGCAGCCCATCGTCAATCCCAGCCATACGGTCGAGGTCGTTTCCACACGATCGACCACGTTCTCGACCAAGTACTCCTCGGGAATGATCCCGCCTTCCCCGTTTTGGCGATGGTTGCGGTTGAAACCGGTGGCGATGATCTGGTCGAGCGTTGCATTAGGCAGCATGTCGCCCGCGATCTGTTCAACGGTGAACTGATCGAAAGGCATATTGGCGTTAAAGGCATGGATAACCCAATCGCGCCAGCGCCACATATGCCGCTCGGAATCGCTTTGATAGCCGCTCGTGTCGGCGTATCTGGCGGCGTCGAGCCACTGAACGGCCATCCGCTCACCGTATCGGGGCGACTGCAGCAATCGATCGACCAGATCCCGGTAGGCATTCGGCGAGCCGTCGTCCAGGAAGGCATCGACCTCGGCCGGCGTGGGAGGAAGTCCCGTTACGTCGAGCGTCACGCGCCGGATCAGTGTCACGCGATCGGCCTCGGCAGACGGAATCAATCCCTCTCGTTCCAGACGCGCAAGAATAAAGTAGTCGATCGGGTTGCGTGGCCAGTCGCGGTTTTCTACCGCTGGGATCGCGGGACGCTTCGGGGCGATGAATGACCAGTGATTTTGCCACTTGGCGCCCTGTTCGATCCAGAGGCGGATAGTGTCGATCTCCCGCTGGGTGAGTTCGTCCTTGCCGGAGTAGGACGGCGGCATGCGCAGGGCCGCGTTGTCGGAGCTAATGCGGCGGATGATTTCGCTCCTCGCCGGCTCCCCCGGCACGATGGCAAAGCGGCCTCCCAGATCGGCTAAGGCTCCCTCTTCCGTGTCGAGGCGTAGCGGGCTCAGCCGGGTTGCCTTATCCGGGCCGTGGCAGGTGAAGCACCTGTCCGAGAGGATTGGCCGGATGTCGCGGTTGAACTCAACGACCTTCGCCCCAGAGTCCTTTGCGCCGGCCGCTGCTAACCCCCAAGGCGAAACAGCGGTCACGAGAGCGAACGCATAACAGGGAATCCGGCGATGGAAGTAGAGGAGCATCCGAATCGTGTTCTCCACTAGATTATACGCCCCCCCGGTCTCAGGATCCGGGACAGGCAACCAGGACGAATTGACCGGTCAATGGAGGTGAGTCGCCGGCCGGTGGCGCTTTCTACCTGCCGGCCCTTCGCTCGGGGGGCCTGTCCCCGTTGGGAGTCAGCAGGCGGGGTACAGGCGCCACCGGGATGTCCTCTTCTCAGCGGCGGACACTCGTTGCGGAACAATCCGGCTGAGCAGATGATTTGGTGTTCGGTTGCCTATCATGGATGTCCCTGTCGGGACTGAACTGCTTTACAATTGGACGAATGCTTTCACCAAAGGGAGTGTAACGCTATGGCATCTTTCACGGAACGATTGCTCGGCGCCGTAACGCTGAATGTCCACACGTACGAAGAGGTCGAGGCAGATACCACGGCCATGGGCCAAGCTATTGGAGTTGTGATCCTCTCCAGTCTGGCTGCCGGCATTGGCAACATCGGGCATGGTGGTCCCGGGATTTTGGCGGCGGTGGTTGGCGCGCTGCTCGGCTGGTTAGTCTGGGCGGGGTTGACCTACCTGATCGGTACGCGGCTGCTTCCGGAACCGCGGACACGGGCTAATTGGAGTCAGCTACTAAGGACAACGGGGTTTGCGGCGGCTCCAGGCATCGTGCGCGTTTTGGGGATCATTCCGCTGCTGGGTTGGCTGGCGCTCGGCATCGCCAGCCTGTGGATGCTCGCCGCCTTCGTCGTGGCGGTGAGACAAGCGCTCGACTACACGAGTACAGGGCGCGCTGTCGGCGTGTGCCTCATTGGCTGGGTGGCCAACGGTGTCATCTTTCTGTTCTTGCGGTTATTCGTGTGATGAGGGCTGTGCAGCGAGTTCCGCTATCGCACCCTGCACAGCTGGAGCCGCAAACGCCGCGTGGCGGCCAAGGCCGAGTGCCCGCGGAAGGGGAAGAATCCGCGCTTCGTCGTGACCTCGCTCCCTGCCCGGCAGAGGAAGGCACGCAGCTTGTACGAGGATCTCTACCGCGCGCGGGGAGAGATGGAGAATCGTATCAAGGAGCAGCAGTGGGACCTGTTTGCCGACCGCACCTCGACGGCGCTGATGCGATCGAATCAGATCCGCTTGTATGTTTCTTCGATCGCGTATTGCTTGCTGCAGGCGCTGCGGGAGTTGGGGCTGCAGGGAACGAAGATGGCCCGGGCGCAGTGCTCGACGATCCGGGTGCGGGTGACGGTGCGCAAGGTGTGGATCTCGATGGCCACGGGCCATCCGGCGCAGGCCTTGTTCGCGGAGGTCTACGGCCATCTCGAGCGAGGCCGGCCGCTGCGCTGCTGACGGCGCTGCCATCGCCTTCCGAGTTCAACCATCACGGCAAGCACACAGGCCACGGCAGGGGCCCGGGCGGGAATTTGGGCCAAATGGGTTTAAAAATGTCTCCGCCCTCCCCGCGCAAGCGCTGCCGACGCTGTTACGGACGAAAACGGCCACCTGACGCCGCGATCCGCATCAACCACCCGCAAAATCGCTGCTCACATCGGGATCAGTCCATCCCCGTCGCAGCTGGTGAGAAATGCGGGCTAGGCTGGGGGCCTTCGAGAATCCTGCCCGTTTCTTCGACGAGCTTGAGGAATTCCCGCCGCTGCTCCAGCTTTTGAAACACGAACGAGGGACGTTTGTAGTAGGCGGTTTCTTCTTCCCAAAGATCGCGAACAGCCTTGCGGGCCGCTTCAACGTAAACCGGCTTTCCTTCCCTCAGCAAATAAACCGGATTCGCATGAGCCCACATTTGAGGTCCTTCGGGATCGCTCGCGGCCTTGGCGCGAGCGGCGATCCAGGAGCTCGCATCGATCCGGACCTTGTAGGGTAGTGAGAGTTCCGTGCTCGTCCCGTCCCCCGCTCTGGTCGCGACTAGCTCGCCGTTGAGGACGATTTCGACCTTTTCGATCGGACGATAAGAAACCGCCGTAGCAGTCCCCTGTACCGTGTAGGTCTCCTCACCCCATTCCAGAACGGCGCCGGAGGAGTGGCCATTGGCGGAAAACTCGAGCAATGGCCCATTGCTTAGCAGGACAGCTCCCCGGCGGACTCCCTCCGCCCAGGCTTCGTAAGCAGACTCGCCGGCAGCGGCTTTGACCAGGGCCCTTTCCGGACCGAGCAGGGGAATCTCCCGCAGCCACGGCCCCTGGCGGCCGGTCGATCGGGGATAAGGAGAGTAGAGGGGCACGGGAAAGTCGCTTCCCGCCAGACCCACGACCCGAAATCCGGCGTTGAGCAGCTGATACCACTTGTCCAGGGCCAGATCCCCAAACTGAAACAGCTCGACAAAGTCAATCGTATTCCGAGCCAGATTCATCAACAACGTCGCGTGCGGTATGTCGCCGCGGTAATTGCGCAGATGAGCGAAGCCGGTAATAGCTCCCAGGCGTCGGCCCTCCCTGAATTGGATGGTCGGAAACGGATACGCCTCGGGAGAGTTGGCAAGCTCGCTGCCGATACTCAGAGGCCGGATCATCTTCTCAGGACCCAGGAAGAGAGTGTGTCCGTAGAAGACGCTGCGCGATTCGTGTCCCGAGCGAACGGCGTAGCCCGGCAAGCGAGCTTCCCCCTAAGGTCCGTAGGCGTATTGCAGCGCGGCGTGCTGCTGGCGCTGCAACTCAAGAAAGTTTCCTACGGCGAGATCTTCTGCCTGGAGCCAACCCAAGAAAACGTCGTCGTCCTTTTGATCTCTCATTAAGTGGATGTGGCCATCGGCGGCGAACCACTCTTCCTGGCGGCCGGGGGCGATGGGTTCGAGTTTCACCACGATACGGCGCGTCTTTTCCGCTTGGAGAGAAAACTCCTCGACGACCGGTTTGTAAAAGAAACCGCGGTACACTTCCAGGCGATAATTCTCGGCGGCCGGAAGATCAAACGTCGCTCGACCTTCGAGCAGGATGAAATGCGATTCGTCGCTTGCCGTGATCTCGAGCGTTTTCGGCCTGTCGCCGCGGTGCCAGACACGTTCCCGGTAAAACATGTCGTAGCGTAGCGGCAGGTGGGAGTCCACCGGGCTAAGCCGGAAAGGCTTGTCCGCCTTAAAAAGGTAGACGCGCGCCGGAACAACCTCTTCCGTGTCTGCCCGCTGGACTACGATTTCCAGATGCGCTGAAGCGTCAGGGCGCAGCGACTGACGCACCTGCGCAAAGCCGATCAATAGCGCGAAACCCAAAAGCAGAACTAGGCGCGCCTGGCGCCAATGAGCGAGGGGGCTTCTCATGTCAACGTGTTCCTTTCCGGCGGGCCGGCGCTAGCTACTTTCCGGCGCAAAAAACGCGTAGCGCTCGGGGCGGGGACTGTCACCAATTTCGCGCCTTCAAAGAATCAACAACTTACGGGCGCATCCGGACGCGAAATTGGCTGACTCTACCCAGCCACCACGCAGTTTTTCCTTTTTGCGCCGGAAAGTAGCTAGCGAGCAACAGCATTACCAAACAAAGCCAAGTCCTTATAACTCCTTTTGTTCCAGTAACTTACAGAAAGTTTGGCGGGCTGATCGCGCACTTCGCCTCGCCACGTGGTGGGAAAAGCGGGCTAGTCCGCCGCTGTAGACCTGCCCACCCCGTCCCCGGTCAGCCCCCGCCGGCGCGCGATCCAATAGCGGCAGAAGCCGCAGTCCCCATCAAAGATCGGCAGCGGCTTGTCAGGTGGAGATGCGACTCGCGTGGGGGCCTCCGTAGGTGGTCACGGTGACGATGAGCCATTCGACACCCTGGATACCCACCCAGCGGTCGCCGGGCGTCCGGCTTATTGCGATGAACTCTAATAAGGGCCGATCAGCGCCCCATATTGTAGTGAAAGGGCCTTTTGCTTTAATATACGAAGAGTCCGTCTCCATATTAGAGTCTGCGACAACAACGGTGCCGACCCGCTATCAGGAACGAGCAGGGGCGTATGTCCCTCAGACCCCGGGAAGGTATAAAGCATTCATCCCAAGATCGCTGCCGCCCGCCCCCCCACTCAGTCTCAGTCCTGATATACAAGTCCTTCTATCTGAAGCAGATCGCGCTATCGGCCGACTCGATGCGACAACTGAGTTGCTGCCTAACCCTGATCTGTTCGTCATGATGTATGTCCGCAAGGAAGCTGTCGATTCTTCTCGGATCGAGGGCACTCAGGCTTCACTCACCGATCTCCTCGAGTACGAGGCCCGTCCAGTACGAGGCCCGTCCCAGGCGCAGCGCTGCGCCAGCGGACGTGCGGAAAGTAAACAACTATGTAACGGCCATGAACTATGGGCTGGAGCGACTCTCACAGCTCCCGCTCTCCACACGGTTGATTCGTGAAATTCACGCACGGTTGATGCACGACGTCAGAGGAGGCCAGAGGAACCCTGGGGAGTTTCGTGTTAGCCAAAACTGGATCGGGACGGGAGGCTCCCTAAGCCAAGCGGTGTTTGTGCCGCCACCGCCACAGGAAGTGCCGCGGGCGATGAGTGACCTGGAAAAATTCCTGCACGATGAAGCTCCTATGCAGGCCTTAATCAAGTGTGGCCTTGCCCACGCCCAGTTCGAGACCATACATCCTTTCCTCGATGGAAATGGCCGCATCGGACGGTTGCTTATTACATTCCTGCTCTGCTGGTATGGTGTGCTGAAGCAGCTGCTGCTCTTCATCTCGGATTATTTCGGCCGCAACCGCCAGGAGTACTACGAGCGGCTCCAATCTGTCCGGGATACAGGCGACTGGGAAAGTTGGATCAAGTTTTTCTTGGAGGCCGTCAAGACCGTCTCGCTTGAGGCGACCAAGACCGCGGGACTTGTTCAACTAATGCGAGACCAACATCGGTCGCTAGTCGGTCGGCAGATGCCTGGCACCGCGGCAGGACTCACCTTGCTCGAGAAACTCTTCGAGCGACCGTTTCTGAAGGTAACAAACGTGGCCCAAATAATCGGCCGCAGCTATTCGACAGCCAACCAGCTAGTCGCCTCGTTTGAGAGGTTAGGCCTGCTCCGCGAAGTGACTGGGGCGGCTAGGAACAGGGTTTACGTCTATTCCCCCTATCTTGATCTCTTCGAGCGACCCTCGGGAGACACGGCTTCCGAATCCGGCGAGCAGGCGACGTGAGGCGCTGCTCCGGATCTTCGGTGTCCCTCTTCGTCTACGGAACCCTAAAGCGCGGGTTCGGCAATCATCGGCGTTTCTGCCAAGGCGTCTTGTCGGTCGAAGAAGGATGGTTGAGAGGACGGCTTTATCAACTCCCGCCGGGTTATCCCGGGTTGATGGTCCCCGAGCAGGACGTTCTAGCGGAAGGGACGGCCGATCCGCTTGCGGATGCGGCGATAGGCGGGGGCGGGCGGCCCGGGACAGAGGCGGAGAAGTTAGGGGATCCGCTGCAGCCGCTGGAACCGTGGTCGCAAGTCTTCGGCGAGATTCTCGTCTTCGGCGACCCGGCCCGGCGCTTGCCTGCCATTGACCGGCTGGAAGATTTCAGACCCAGCCGACTGAGTCTCTATCGCCGCGTTCTGGCCTGCGTCCATCGAAACCCTCCCGCCCGCCCGATAGCTGCCTGGGTGTACGTCATAGGGCAACCTGACAACCAAGCACGACTGCTCGCAAACGGCCGCTGGAGCGAGAAGTAGCTTCCGCTTGCCCCTCGCATTCCTGGCCGGCAGGAGTGCCGGCGGAAACTTCCAACTAGGACCGGCAGGAGTGCCGGTCCCTACCGAGGTCCCGGTCTGCTCACAGGGCCGTGTCACGTGTCCTTGCAGGAGAGGCGAGCAGGTTGAACCGGGCTTACAGAGACTTTCGGTCGGGGCGGTTCTCGCGCATGAAGCGGACGATTGATTCCAGAGAGGCGCCAGGCTGAAAGACGGCGGCCACGCCGATCTCTTTCATGGCGGGTAGGTCTTCGTCGACGATGGTGCCGCCCAGAACCACCTTCACGTCGTGCATGCCCTTTTCATGGAGCAACTCCATCAGCCTGGGCACGATTACGGTGTGGGCGCCGGAAAGAATCGAAAGCCCGATGAACTCGACATCTTCTTCCAAAGCCGCGGAGACGATCTGCTCGGGTGTCTGGCGGAGTCCGGTATAGATGACCTCCATGCCGGCGTCCCGCAACGCTCTGGCGATCACCTTGGCGCCGCGGTCGTGGCCGTCGAGACCCGGCTTGGCGATGAGCACGCGGATAGGTGGTGAAGAAGACCGGTTTTCCTGGTTGGTCATCTTTCCAAAAGCAGCCTCAAATTTCCTTTTGACGGAGAGTTTCTCCGGCAACCCGCGAGTATTCGTTATGCACTGATCTGCACCAGCATACACCAGTCGTTGGCGACGGGCCAGACGTGCGGGGCGATTAAGGCTGTCCAGCGGCCGACAGCCCGTTACTCAAACTGTTTGCGGAAGTCGGAGAGCTGCTCTTTTAAATTGGATGAGCGGGCTAGTGGCGAAGCAGGGCCGCCCTACAGGCGTGCGCTCCGGGCGTCGATTTTTTTCGCTCCTTCCGCTACCCTTGTTGTTCGATGACTTCCTCGAGTACGGTCAGTGAGCCATTGCGCTCGGGCTGCGACCGGTGCACCCGGGAGGACGCTTCAGTCCGCTTTTCTCACCACGTGGCGGTATGATCTACGGCGCCGACAGCACTGCCCAGGTCTCGATGCAAGCCGCGGAGCAAGTATTGAAGCTGGGCGCCGTGCCGCCGTTCTCGGTCGCCTCGCCGCTGCTTCCGTTGCTGGTGGCCTCGGTCGTGGGGCTTACGGGCAGTTCCACGGAGTGGGCATACGTCGCGGTCGTCGGCCTTGCTTACACGGTGGGCTGCGCGGGGGTCTATCTGCTGGCGAGGCGACTGCGGGCAACGGTCTCGGCGGCGGCGACCGCGGCATTGCTCTATGCTCTGGCGCCCTCGCGGCTGTACACCGTCTTCGATCAACCCGACGGCGCCCGGGTCTTGTTCTGGTCCTTGGTTCCGTTTCTGCTTCTTGCGCTCAATGTCGGCCGGCGGAAGCCTCGGGCGGCGGCCCTGTTCTTCGTCGCGAGTATCGCCTTACTGTCGCTTGCGACCTTGCCTGACCGGCCTCGTTCGCTCGATGCGCTTGCCGCGGCGGAGCTGGCGCTTGTGGGTCTGGTCTCGCTCTGGCCGCGGTTCGGATCGCCGTGGGCGCGCTCGATCTGTTTGGGCGTGTTTCTCTCCTCGGCGGCTTGGACTTTCGCTCTTCGACCGCACTACTCGTTTCGACCGGCGCCCATGCCGCAGAGCGCGCTCAAGTGGATCGACCAACACTCAGAGGGTGCTCGCGTGTTTGGCCCGGTTTCGATCGACATGATGGGCAACCCGGTGTTGGCACAGGGTGCTGCGTTCGTTCGCTCCGGCGAACGCCGCGCGGACTCGCTGCTGTGGCTAAAGGCCATGGCGGTTGAGTATCTGGTCAGCGAGGATTGGCGGAAGTTCCACCGCTACTTCGAGTGTGTGTACGACGAAAAGGGGTGGTGCGTCTATTACGTGCCGGCCCCCAACCCGGCTCAGGCGGTGGTGGTCTCCCGCTGGGCGCGGCAAAGGCTTCGTCCCATCCGCGGATTGTTCGATCGTCAGGGATTGGAAGCGTACGTCGATTGGGCGGGCCGTCCTGAAGCCGTGGATATCCGCTGGAGGGCGGCGGGCCGGGGGGAGATCCGAGCCGATCTGGGCCCTTCGGATGCGATTCTCGTCCGCGTAACCGCTCGCCCGGAATGGCGGGCGGCTGTGCTCGATGGGCCGGGCCAGTGGACGGATTTGCCCATGCAACGGGACCCGCTCGGGTACATGGTCATCGACCCCAATCGAACCGGGCCGCTAACCTTGCGCATCGAGTATCGCCCGAGCTGGTGGCAGCGCGTTTTTCCCGCGGCCCTCCCAGATCAGCCCATGGCCGCCGGCGAGTTCCCCACGATCTTCCCCGGTGGGATCGTGGATGAGATCCGCTACACGCCATCCCCCTTTAGCCCAAACGCTGTCTTGACAATCTTCGGCCGCAACTTCGTCCCCCAGCGGACACGCGTTTTATTCGGTGAAGACACCGGAGAAGTGCTCTACGTGGAACCTAGCCAGATCAACGTGAGGCTGCCGCCCGACTTGGAACCCGGCTTACTCCCGGTCCGAGTCGATGTGGAGGGCCGCCTTAGTTATCCCCACATGATTGAGGTCAGGCCGTGACGAGGGCTCTTGCGCGAGGTTTCGCCGTCGTGCTGTTCATCGCCGGCGCGGTTTCGGCTCAGCCTCGACTCGATCAGCGAATCGGCTTCTATCAGTGGGTCGGATCTCCTAACTTCGAGGCCAGCGAGGACTTGCTGTCCAGGGCGCGCCGCAGCAGTGTGGAGACCGGATCTCGCGTGTTCCGGCTTTATTTGGGCGCGCGCTTCGATTATGCACAGCTCCCTTTTTCTCCGAGGCTATTTAGTCGCGATCGCGTTGAGGGGCCTTTGACGCCGGCCAAGATCCTGGCGCTGCCCCGTTACAGATCCGTACTGGAAGATGACGACATCGAAACCGTCGTGTTGACCGTTTATCCGATTCGCGATTACGGGGCCGGGCCCGATGACATCAACCTGCTGCGTCCGTGGAGCAAGGTCGAAACAGAACTTGAACGCCGCCAGACAAAAGAGCTGTGTGAGTTCCTTTATCAGCAATTCGGCGACAAGCCGAAGACCGTGATCTTGGCCAACTCGGAGGCCGATGAAAAGTTGCTCGAGATCATGAACTATACCGGTTCGGCCGAGCGAGCGATCGACACTTTGACGCAATGCGCAATGCACTTTGACGCAATGCGCAATGGACCAATACGCGATTTCAAGCGCTGGACGAGGTTCGAAAAAGCTATCCCAAGGCCCGCCTGCGAGTCTTTCACGCCTTGGAGATTAACCTCGTCAACCTGCGCCTAGTGAAGCGGGGCGCCCGATTGCATAAGGTCGCTCTGACGCAGGGATCTTCCGAGCAAGGCTGGTGTGCGCTGGAGCATGTCGTCCCCAACGTCGTCTTCGATCTGCTTTCCTACTCCGCCTACGAATCGGCCAACTCCCCCTTTGAAACCTGGCAGAGCGATACGGACCCCCAGGAGACGGTCGCCCGCCTGCGCCGCGACCTGGAACGAATCCGGACACATTCGGAGAGGTCGCTCTCGCCGCTTGGCCGCCGTCGATTTGGGAAGGACTTTGTCATGATTGGGGAGCTGGGCTACGCCCGGGACCAGTTCGAGCACCTGCCGACCGGTCCCCTCTTGCCGCGCTTGTATTACGCGCTGAAGACAGTGATCGAGTGGGGTTGCCCCTACGTCGTCTTGTGGCAGGTTTACGATTCGCCTCGCGACGCTGGCAAAGCCTGGGGCTTTGGGATGTACGACAAACAGGGCCACGCTCCGCGGCTCAAGGCGCCCGCGGGGGGGTGCGATTCGGTCAAGAGCTGCGTGAGCCTTCTCTTTTCCGGCGGCTTCGATGCCTGGCGGGAGGCGAATCAGTTTGAGTGAACGCGGGGAAGGGACAACACTCTAAGGAGATGGGCATGAAAAACTTTCTCACTATTGCGGTGGCTTTTCTGCTGTCTGCTCTCCTGAGCACGGGCTTGGCCTCGGCCCAACAGGAGCCGAGCCCGGAAGGCCGCTGGGAGGGGCGGATTGAGACACCCGGCCAGCCCCTGGAGGTCATTGTTGATCTTGTTCACGGGGATGGAGGCGAATGGCGGGGCGAGATCGACATTCCTGTCCAAAGGGCGAAGGATTTTCGGCTGGCGAATGTGAAGGTTGACGGGCCGCAGGTTTCGTTCTCGATGCAAGGTGTCCCGGGCAACCCATCTTTCAGGGGCAAGTTGTTGAAGAATGGAGAGAATATCTCCGGCGATTTTAGCCAGGGAAGCGCCCAGTTCCCCTTCACACTCAAGCGCAGCGGCGGGAGCCCGGACGTTCCCGCCGAGCCGGCTTCAACCCTTATCCCCGACGGTGTACCCGGTGAAGGGCTGGAAGGCATTTGGCTCGGGGTTCTCCATCCCGGCTCCCTTAACCTGCGGCTGCTCTTCAAGATTGCAAAAGCCGGGGACGGTACTTTGACCGGAACGGTCGATAGCATCGACCAAGGCGCCGAGGGCTTGAAGATCAGCGGGATCCGGGTCGATGGGGATTCCGTTCGCCTCAAGCTAAAAGAACCTATAGCCGATTTCGAGGGCACGATAAGCGAGGACGGTTCCCAGATCACCGGTGAGTGGCGACAGGGCAGTAGCGCACTGCCTTTGGTCATCCAACGCCAGGAAAAAGTCCCTGATCTTGCTCGTCCCCAAGATCCGAAGAAGCCTTATCCCTATGACGAAATCGAAGTCTCGTTTATGAACGACGAAGCCGTCGTGAAGTTTGCCGGGACCTTGACTCTGCCCAGATCCAAACAGCGGGCGCCGGCGGTTCTGCTTGTGTCGGGGTCAGGTCCGCAGGATCGCGATGAGACGCTGATGGGTCATCGGCCCTTTTTGGTCTTAGCCGACCACCTCACACGCCGCGGGATGGCCGTACTGCGGGTTGACGATCGCGGCGTGGGCGGCTCGACAGGCAGCGTTTTTGAGTCCACCATGGAAGACTTTGCAAGCGACGCTCTAGCCGCTGTTGAATTCCTCAAGGACCGCGAAGAAATCGACCCCGCTCGGATCGGCATCCTGGGGCACAGCGAAGGTGCGATCGTTGCGCCCCTGGCCGCGGCCATGTCCGAAGACGTAGCGTTCGTCGTTCTCCTGGCTGCCCCCGGACTCGTCGGGGAAGAACTACTTTATCTGCAGTCAGCGGCCATGATGCGGGCCATGGGGACGGGGAAAGATCCGATCCGGCAGAACCGCGCTATGCAAGCGCTACTGTTCGCCGTGGTGAAAGCGGAGAAGAACAACGACACGGCCATGAAGAAGCTTCTGGAGATCCAGCAAGGGAACTTCTCCGGACTGACAGACCACGAGAAGCGAGCACGCGGCTACCCGGGTGAGGCGGTGATCAAGGTTCAGTCGAAAATGCTGCTGACGCCGTGGTTCCGCCATTTCCTGACCTTCGACCCCGCCCCAAGGCTGCGCCAAGTCAAATGCCCGGTGCTCGTCGTGACCGGTGAACGCGACCTCCAGGTGCCGCCTGCCGAAAACATGCCGCCCATCGAGGAAGCGCTCAAGGCCGCGGGCAACAGGGACTACAAGTTGGTCGAGCTGCCCGGGCTCAATCATCTGCTCCAGACCAGCCGAACCGGTCTCCCGGCGGAGTACTCGAAGATCGCCGAAACCATCGCCCCCGTCGCGCTTGAAACGATCGGTGGCTGGATTGCGGAGCACACCCAAACCGGAGAGTAGGATGGCTCAGCCCCACCAGTGCCGGCCTACTCGGATTCCTGCAAAAAGCGGCAGGGAACCTTCGAGAGCGGAGAACGGAACCGAGACCGCGAGGGAGCGGCCCAGGCCTGGGCCTCCAGCGCCCGCAATGGCGAAAACTCCCTCATAGACTCGGGTGCAAGCGCGTCCCTGCTGATATGATGACGATGACGCCTTTCGGTCCCCGGCGGGCTAGGTGATACGCTCCCGAGTGCTTCCGCCACCAGCCGACCGGGTGCTCGTCGTGGGTCCGCTAAGGACCGGGCCAATCCGGCCGCCAAGGAGTCCGTTGCATGGGCACGTTCGCGCTACTGAACGAGTTTGTACTTTTCCTACGGGAAAACAAGAAGCTTTGGCTGCTGCCGATCGTCATCACGCTGTTGCTGGTGGGCGCCCTCCTTGTATTCGCCCAGGGATCAGCGCTGGCTCCATTCATTTACACCGTCTTTTAGCGCCAATACCGTTCACTTATTGATGTTCGCGAAATACAGTGTAGGGGCGCAGCGTGCTGCGCCCGCTCTGGCAAGGCATTTGCTGTGTCCGAAAACAACACTATATTCTGCGGGTATCAATAAGCGGTGACGGGACCGACGAGTCTTCCCTGCATGGCGCCGTTCGAGATGTAGGGGCGCGATTGATCGCGCCCGTTCGCCTTACAAACTGTAAGCCGGACGATGTACACGAACTGTCGCCGCCAGCCATGGCCACCGGGGCTCTCAACCCAGTCGCCGTGACAGGGGTGACAACTTCGGGTTAGTGCTGCAACTCTGGGCCGCGCCCCAAAGCTTCGCGGACTTTCTTGGGAAGCGCCGAGCCGCGGTCAAGAACCTCTTCGGCCGGCATCTTGGAAAATCAAGATATGCTGGGTGGGGAGAAAGTCGAGCACCTCGACCAGTTTGTAACCCACGGGCTCAACTTCCGCTCGAACTTCCTGGACCGTCATTTTGTGGAGGGGATCGATCGGTATACTGGGATCTTCCTTACGGTACTCGATGATCACCACGCGTCCGTCCGGCTTCAACGCCTGCCTCACCTGTTCCATTGTTTTTTCCGGCTGGGCAAGCTCGTGGTAGACATCCACCAGCAGAACCAAGTCCACCTGCCCCCTGGGAAGGCCGGGGTCGTCGGGGCTGGCCAAAACAGCATCGACGTTCGTGATCCCTCTTTGACGAAGGTTCTCGGCCAGTAGATCGAGCATCCCCTGTTGGATATCGACGGCGATCACGCGGCCTTGCGGACCGACCCGCTTGGCCAGCCTCCAAGTGAAATACCCGACGCCGGCGCCCAGATCGACCACCGTCGCTCCCGCGGAGAGGTTGAGGGCTTCCACAACGCGGTCGGGCTGCTCTTCCTCATCTCTTTCGGGCCGCGTGAGCCGGCTCGCATGGGCCACGCGAAACACGGGAGCGATTTGGCGTCTCTTGATCAGCTTGCCGATGCGCAGAGGCCGCCTGGACAACCGCTCTTCCGCGGACGCCCGGTCGTTCGCCTCGGACTGACCGGGCACGGCCGGCGCGCAGCCGCCCGACCACGCCGACACGGAAACACCGAACAGCAAGAGAACACCTGCCCGGCCGCGGCGAGGGGACCGTCGCTGCATGGGCATGGATAAAGCAGGCATCGGTCTTACCTGCACGGGGCACTTCGCGTGCCGGGCGCGAGTCCCGCCGGCGCAATCTCTCTCCTCCGGAACATGAGCTCGCACCACGAGGTCAACCAGGATGGGGTCCACCCATCAGTGATTGAGACATCGCGCTCGGCGGACCCGCCCTTTTGCACAGCTTTCCAGGCTGAATTTTCACGCCTCCCGGCCCACGGAATTGAGGAAGGCTCACCGCAGGCGCCGGAAACGTTTCTTGATGTTCTTGCTGAGCTTCTCGATCTTCTCCGCCTTGCGGATGCTGTCGACATCAACGACGAATTGCTCGTTGCGCTCAATCTCCCGCTGGAGCTCTTGCGCGAGCTTGATGATTTCGGAGACATCCTGCTTGGACTTCTCGTAATCGTGTTGCAGTATGGCCAGCGTTCTCGACTTGCCGTCCGGCAGGCGAGGCTCCGGCGGCTCCTGTTGCGGCAGAGTCTGCAAGAGGAGCAAAACAGTCAGTGCGTAAGTCGCCATAGCCGTGTTCCCGACTCATGGTAGCATCGGCGCAGGGCACAGTTAGCCCGCTTTTCTCACCACGTGGCGAGGCGAAGTGCGTGAGAGGCCCGTCAGTAGAAGCTCTGCGCTGAATTCGTCCACTGCATCCTCGATACAACGCTTCACGAGAAGCCCCGAGCGGCCACCCATTGGAGCACCCGCACCCTCGCCAAGCACTTGGGCGTCTCCAAGATGGCCATCCAGCGCATCTGGAAAGCGCACGGACTACAGCCCCATCGCCTCGAAACTTTCCAGCTCAGCCGCGACAAGCAGTTCGTCGAGAAGCTTCGCGACGTGGTCGGTCTATACTTAAATCCGCCCGAGCACGCGCTGGTGCTCAGCGTCGATGAGAAAAGCCAGATCCAGGCCTTAGACCGCAGCCAGCCAGGACTGCCCCTGAAAAAGGGTCGTGCCGGCACCATGACCCACGACTTCAAACGACATGGCACAACGACGCTGTTCGCCGCCTTCCATGTGCTCGACGGCCAGGTAATCGGGGAGTGTCTGCCGCGACATCGGCACCAGGAATTCCTCAAATGCCTACGCCAGATCGACCGCGAAACGCCACCGGCGCTGGAGCTGCATCTGATCGTGGACAACTACTCCACGCATAAGCATGAGCAGGTGAAGAAGTGGCTCGCGAAGCACCCTCGCTTCCATTGCCACTTCATTCCCACGTCTTCTTCTTGGCTCAAGCTCGTCGAGCGCTGGTTCCGCGAGCTGACACAGAAGCGCATCCGCCGCGGCGTGTTCCGCAGTGTTCCCGAACTCGAGGCCGCCATCCACGAGTACCTGGAAGCGAGCAACCAAGCGCCCAAGCCCTTTGTCTGGACAGCTTCGGCACAAGACATCCTCGCCAAAGTCGAGCGCGCCGCCAAAACCCACGCCATTGTCCAGAACCGTTAGTGGCACTACACTAGTCAGACGAGGGAGGCTTAACGTTGAGATAGCGGCCGGCCCGGATTCGAGAGCTGCCGAGTCCGTTCCAGACCTTCAACTCGGCGACGGTCACCCCGAACCGGGAGGCGATGACGCTCAGTGTGTCACCGGAGCGAATTCGATAGCGGCCCGAGCCGGAAGTCGCCAGCGCTAGTTCCCGGGAACGCGCGGCTGAGGATGCCGGCGCTTGCCCAATCGTGAGGTAGTCGCCGGCGCGGATGCGGCTGTTCCGCAGACCGTTCCAGGCCCTGAGCTGTTTGACCGTCACCCCTAGCCTGTTGGCAATGACGATGAGAGAATCGCCGGTGCGAATCTTGTAGCGGGCGGGGGCGGAACCGGCGGTGGAGAATGCCGTCGATGGCGAACTGCCCTCTGCTTGCGTGGACGAGCGGGCTGAGCTGCCGCCGGCGGGCGTCGGGTCCACAACCAACCATTTCCCAGCCCGAATACGGCTTCCGCGCAGGTTGTTCCAGGCCTTCAGGTCACCCACCGTCGCGCCGAACCGCTGGGCGATGGTGGATAGGTTGTCTCCCGCCCGGATCTTGTATCGTTCCGAGGCGGGAACCGGGACGCTCGCCGCCCGGCGGCTGGTTCTCGACACACTGTTGGGCGATCGTACGAGCAAATATCTGCCGGCGATAATTCGGTTGCTGGTGAGTCCGTTCCGTCGCTTTAGCTGTGCCACGGTCATTCCATGGCGCCCGGCGATCACACTGAGGTTGTCGCCCGGCCGAACTCTATATTTGCCGAGGCCGCCGGTTTGGGATCCCGCTACCGTTGTCGCGGACAAGCCCTCGGCCTTCACGATCAGATAGCGTCCGGCTCTGATGCGGGTGCTCGTGAGTCCGTTCCAGCGTTGGAGCTGTCGGACGGAGGTTCTAAACCGTTGCGCGATGCCGCCCAGCGTATCGCCCCGGGCGATTCGGTAGCGCCCGGTGCCGCCGACAAGAAAACCGCCCGCTCCGCCCCGATAGTAATACTTGATTTTTTGCGGGCCGGAGGGGATCGTCAGGAACGAGCCTTCGTCCAGCTCCCCCCCCTCAAGCTGATTGAGCTCAGCGATTAAGGAGGACTTGATTCTGTACCGTTTCCCGATGGCCGCGAGGGTTTCTTTCTCTTTGACCCGGTGGCGTCTCCAGGCCAGACGCTTCTCCTTGGGAATACGAGCGATTTCATCTTCGAAGGTCTGCGCGGCGCCTTCCGGCAGACGGAGGTCGTAGTGGTGGGGCGGCGTAGCGGAGCGCTTCAAGGCGGGATTGAGTTCGCGGAGTTTCGCCGTCGTCGCACCTGTAATGTCGGCGATCAGGTTGAGATGGATCTCGCTATCGGTCGCCGTGGTGTCGTAGCGGAGTGGAGGGGCCGGGTCCAGCTCCATGGATTCCCGCAGCCAGGGGTTCTTGGCAACATAGGTCATGGCCAAGATGATGGGAACGTAGTTGCGCGTTTCCCTCCGCAGCAGTCGCCGGCGGCACAAAGTCCAGTAGTCGGAACCCGCTCGCTTTACCGACCGCACGACGCGCATGGGCCCGCCGTTATAAGCGGCCATGGCCAGATACCAGTCCCCAAACTCTAGATGGAGATCCTTGAGATGGCGGGCCGCGGCGCGAGTGGCCCTCTCCGGATCGTAACGCTCGTCCACGTACTGGTTCTGGCGCAACCCGTACTGCCGGCCGGTGAACCTCATGAATTGCCACATCCCCGTCGCGCGGGCGCGAGAGATCGCCAACGGCCGAAAGCCCGATTCCGCCTGCGCCAGGTGGAAGATTTCGGGCGGCACGTCTTCCTCTTCCAGAATGCGTTCAATCATGGGACGATAGGCCTCTGATCGGTCGATTGTCCGCTGGAAGGTCCTCTTCCCACGCCCGGTCGTGAAGTAGTTAATAAGTCGGATGACCTGGGAGTTCAAAACAAGAGGCAACTCGGAGCGGGTGGCTTTCAGCCGCGCTTCCCGGGTCTCGGCTAGGCTGAAGTCGTCCGGGATGGCGGCTTCGTTCAGCTCGTCGAGCAGGGATGGTTCGGCTTCGTCGTCGAAGGGAATGAGTACGGCTTCGCCGTTCTCAGGGTAAGGAACCGCCTGCAGCGCTTCAAACTCGAGGTCTCGGACGTGCGATCTCAGCGCTTCGCCGGCGGGAGAGGGATCCGCCGAGGCAGCCGGCTCGGGCGCACCTCCTTCCGTGCGTTCCAGGGCGATCCCCGGATCAGGATCTCCACTGGGAAGATGGGAGGCGGCCACTTCCGGGACAGGTTCGGCGCCGGCCTCGTCCGCCGCGAGCTGGGTTGCTGGAGCAGGTGGGATTCCGCTGCCGCTAACCCGGCTCGCATCGCGGCTACAGGCAACGACCAGGAGCGCGCCCGCAGCGAGGGCGCAGCATCCAAAGCTCTTTGCGAAACCCATCGCCGGATTAGGGACTAAACGAGACGACCCACGCAACGCCCGGCGCGGCCATCGCCCCGAGTGCTCTCGTGGGTCAAAGTCTTGATGCTAACAGACGGTGTAGGGCGGGTCAATCAGCAGCAGCGAACAGCCCAGAACTCCGCGCCAATCAGAAATGCCCGTCGTTGCCCACGGATGACCGCTCACTCGCGTTCGCGGCTCTGATTCACGGCGAATCGTTGGCCGACCTCTGACAGGTATGATAAGAGCATGGAAAGCAGGACGCTTACGTCGGTTGGGGAATACCTGGCCACAAGCCATCAACCTGATTTCGAATACGTCGACGGCCAACTCCTGGAGCGAAACTTGGGAGAACGCGATCATAGCGAAGTGCAGATGGCTGTCAGCGCCTATCTGCACAATCGTCGCCGGGAACTCGGCATCCATGTATTCCCTGAGCAAAGGGTTCAAGTGTCAGCGACCCGATTCCGTGTCCCGGACATCTGCGTCGTGGCCGGTCCAAAGCCTAAAGATCTCATCCTGAAAAAGCCGCCTCTGATTTGCATCGAAATCCTCTCCAAAGAAGACCGGCCGGGAGACATACAACAGCGCGTCGACGACTACCTCACCTTCGGGGTTCCCTACGTTTGGGTCGTGGACCCACGGAGTCGAAGGGCGCGGGTCCATACCGCCAGCGGCGCTGAAGAGGTCGCCGAGGGCTTACTGCGGACGGAAAATCCTCAGATCGTCGTTCCCCTAAGCGAGATCTTCGCCGAGATCTAACCCGCTGGTGAGAAAAGCGACGCCGTCGGCTGTCGGCCCCCTCCGAGCGGCTACTCTTCTTCCTCCTTGACTCCCGCTCGCTCTCTTTGGGCGTGGGCGATGACCTTTTCAGCGATCTGATGGGGCACGAAATCGTAGTGACTGAACTCCATAGTGAAAGAGCCGCGGCCTTGGGTCATCGATGTCAGATCGTTGGCATAGGTGAGCATTTCCGCCATCGGTACTTGGGCTCGTATCAACTGGTTGCTGCCCTTGGTATCCATGCCCTGAATGCGGCCGCGGCGGCTGTTGAGATCGCCCATCAGATCACCGGCGAAATCCATCGGCGCGATGATCTCAGCGCTCATGATCGGCTCGAGCAGAGCGGGGGTGGCTTCATCCATGGCTTGGCGGAAGGCCTTGCGGCCGGCCAGCTTGAAGGCCAACTCGGAGGAATCGACATCGTGGTATTGGCCGTCGTAGAGAGTCACCTTGAAATCGACGACCGGGTAGCCGGCCAGATGGCCCGATTCCGCCGCTTCGATGACGCCTTTTTCGACAGCTGGGATGTATGTCCTGGGGATCGATCCCCCGAAAATGGCGTTGACGAACTCGAACTGCCCTCCGCGCTCGAGGGGTTCCATCCTGATCCTGCAGTCGCCGAACTGGCCGTGCCCACCGGTCTGTTTCTTGTGGCGTCCCTGTACGTCGGCTTTGCCGCGGATCGTTTCGCGGTAGGGGATCTTGGGCGCTTTTAGTTCCACTTCGACGCTATAGCGCTTCTTGAGACGGCTGACGATGACTTCCAGATGCTGCTGGCCGTTGCCCGCCAGCAGGAATTCCTTGGTTTGCGGGTCGCGGTAGAAATTTAGCGAGGGGTCCTCTTCGAGGATCTTGTGAATAGCCACGCCGAGGCGGCCCTCGTCTTGCCGCGTCTTTGGTTGGATGGCGTAGGCGATGGCCGGCAGTGGAATCTTCACCTTGGGGAACTCGATGGGGCGGTCTTTCTCGCCCAGGCTGTCGCCCGTCAAAGTCTCTTTCAGCTTGGCCACGGCTCCCAGATCGCCGGCGTGGACCGCGGTCACCGGCGTCAGCTCTTTCCCGAAAACCAGACCGGTGCGCGCGAACCGTTCCGAGCTGTCGCGCGTGTAGTTAAAGACGTTGGCGTCGTTTTGGAGAACTCCCGAGACAACCTTGAAGTAGGTGACGCGGCCTGCAAATGGATCGGCCACGGTTTTATACACAAATAGCGAAAGCGGCTCGCCGTCGAGGATCTTGCGCGCCACCGGCTCGTCGCCGTCGGCCTGGCCCGCGAGCTCACCGCGAGCCGTGGGCGGCGGGACGAACTTGTCCAGGAAATCGAGCGCGGCGTCGCTGCCGATGTTGTGCAGCGCGGAGGCGCACAAGACGGGGTAGATCTTGCCCTCGGCGATTCCCTTGCCCAAACCGGCGACGACCTTTTCGGGCGGCAGCGTCAATTCTTCCAGATATTCCTCCAACAAGTCGTCGTCGCATTCGGCGACCATCTCAAGCAGGATCTCGCGAGCCGATTCGACTTCGGACTCGATCTCAGAGGGAACGGCGCTCTCCGTAGCCTTGCCCTTGCCGTCGGCTTCGTATGTGTGAGCCTTCCCGCCGACGAGGTCGACGAGACCCCGGAAGTCCTTTTCCGAGCCGAGCGGCCAGTGGACGGGAACCGCCGCTCGGCCGAGCACTTCCTTGATTTCGGCCAGCACCCGGGCGAAGTCGGCCCGCTCGCGGTCGAGCTTGTTGACGAGAATGATCCGCGGCAGGTTGTACTCTTCGGCAAAGCCCCAAACTTTTTCGGTCTGAACCTCGACTCCCGCCACGCCGTCGACCACGATCAGCACCGCATCGGCCGCCATCAGCGAGGCCTTCGTGTCGTTGATGAAAATGTTGTAACCGGGTGTGTCGATGAGGTTGAGCTTGGTGTTCTTCCACTCGATGTAGGCCAGCGATGACGAGATGCTGACTTTGCGGGCAATCTCTTCATCGTCGAAGTCCGTAATGGTGTTGCCCTCGTCGACGCGAGTCAGCCGGCTTGTCGCGCCTACGGTGTAGAGGTAGGCGGCCACCAGGCTGGTTTTGCCGCAATCGCCGTGGCCGGCGATCCCGATGTTGCGGACATCCTTACCTTCGTAAGCTTTCACGGCAATCTAACCCAAATTAGCACGCTCCGTTGCCGCCAGTCGGGCCTGGGCGCGCGCGATGGCCCGGGAGGCGCGTTCCACGTCGCTTTCCATGTCGTGGCGCTGCAGCAGGTCGTTGGCCCGGCGGCGGGACTCTTCCGCCCGCTTGACGTCGATTTCCTCGGCCCATTCGGCGCTATCGGCCAACACTCGGACGTGGTCGGGCAGTACCTCCATCACGCCTCCGTCGAGCGCCATATAACGAGTCTGCCCCTCCAGCCGGTAGGACAAGACACCGGCGCCCAACTGGGAGATCAACGGAGCATGGCCGGGAAGAACTCCCATCGAGCCGCCCAGCGCGGGAATCTGCACCTCGTCGACCTGCTCGGATATCAGCAGCCGCTCCGGGACAGCAACTGCGAGTTTGATCTTTCCCTTCATCTTCACTAGCCTGTGGTAAAAGTAACGTCGCGAAAAATAGGATACAGCCAGCCAATTCGCATCAGGCTGAGTCCTTTGTTTCGAGGGCCATAATGGTGCGAATTGGTGGCAGTCCCCATTTTTCGCTCCTGCACGACTTTAACCACGGGCTGTCAGGCCACCTTCTGCAGCTTGTCCGCCTTCTCCAAGGCTTCTTCAATCGGCCCGACCATGTAGAAGGCCTGTTCGGGAAGGCCGTCATGCTTGCCTTCCACGATCTCCTTGAACGCGCGCACCGAGTCGGCCACCTTGACGGATCTGCCGGCCAGACCGGTGAACTGCTCGGCGACGAAGAACGGCTGCGAAAGGAAGTTTTGGATCTTTCGAGCGCGCGCCACCGCGAGCTTGTCTTCCTCGGAGAGCTCTTCCACACCCAGAATGGCAATGATGTCCTGAAGCTCCTTGTAGCGCTGCAGGATCTGCTTGACGGCCTGGGCCGTGTCGTAGTGCTCTTCTCCGACGATGTTCGGATCGAGAATGCGCGACGTCGAAGCCAGAGGATCGACCGCCGGGTAGATCCCCAGCGACGCGATGTCGCGGGAAAGGTTCGTCGTCGCGTCCAGGTGAGCGAAGGTGGTTGCCGGGGCGGGATCGGTATAGTCGTCGGCGGGGACGTAGATGGCCTGCACGGACGTAATGGATCCCTTCTTCGTCGAAGTGATGCGCTCTTCCAGCTCGCCCATTTCGGTGGCCAGGTTGGGCTGGTAACCGACGGCTGAGGGCATCCGTCCGAGCAAGGCCGACACTTCAGACCCCGCCTGGGTGAAGCGGAAGATATTGTCGATGAACAGCAGCACGTCCTGGCCTTCATCGTCGCGAAAGTACTCGGCCACCGTCAGTCCGGTCAACCCTACCCGCAGGCGCGCCCCAGGGGGCTCCGTCATTTGGCCGTAAATGAGTGCGCACTTGGACTTTCGCCAATCGTCGGGATCGATGACTTTTGACTCCTGCATTTCGAGCCACAGGTCATTACCTTCGCGCGTGCGCTCGCCGACACCGGCAAAGACGGAAACACCGCCGTGCTCGGTGGCGATGTTGCGGATCAGCTCCATGATGATGACGGTTTTGCCGACTCCCGCTCCTCCGAACAACCCGATCTTGCCGCCCCGCAAATAGGGCTCGAGCAGATCGATCACCTTGATGCCGGTTTCAAACATCTCCAGCTCGGTCGACTGGTCTTCGAGGGAGGGGGCCGGTCGGTGGATCGGGTAGCGCTGCTCCGTTTCGACGGGCCCCTTCTTGTCCACCGGCCGCCCCAGCACGTTGAGGACGCGCCCTAGCGTCTGCGGACCTACCGGAACGGTGATGGGCCGGCCGAGATCTTCGGACGGCATGCCGCGCACAAGACCTTCCGTAGGCTCCATTGCGACGGTGCGGACGCGCCCTTCCCCCAAATGCTGCTGGACCTCGCAGGTGATATCGATGGGCGTGGGGACATCGAAGCCCTCGCTGGTCACGCGAATAGCGTTGTAGATCGCCGGCAAATGCCCTTCGCTGAACTGAATGTCGACGGCGGGTCCGGCGACTTTGACGACTTTTCCTATCTTTGACATGGCTGTCTTCCCGTAAATGGTTCGTTCTCTGAGTTGGTGGTGAACTGCTTCGCCGCCGGACTCGCAGCGCGGCCCAGCTACTCAAGTCCGGCTGCGCCGCTGACGACCTCGATGATTTCGTTCGTAATGCTCGCCTGCCGCACTCTGTTCATGTGCAGAGTCAGCTTGTCGATCATTTCCTCGGCGTTGCGCGTAGCGGCATCCATGGCCGTCATCCGCGCGGCGTGCTCGGCGGCGGCGGACTCGATCATCGCCTGGTACACGGCAACATCGACGTACCTCGGCAAGAGCGTGCGAAAGATCTCCGGGGCCGGTTGTTCGTAGAGATACTCGAACGATCCTCCGCCTTCTGCTGTGTCCACCTGAACGGGCAGCAGCCGATCGACGATCAGTGTCTGTCGCATCACGCTCTTGAATTCGTTGAAGATTAGATACACGGCGTCGATTTCCCGCCGAGTGAACCTTGAGATGACGTTGCGGCTGATCTTCTGGCACGCAGGGAAATCGATGTTGTTAAAAATATTGATCCACTCGCCGGCAATCGAAACGTTCCGGCGGCGGTAGAAGTCGCGGCCTTTACGGCCGATGAGCTCCATCTCGACCTCGGCCGATGAGCGTTCGGCGAGGAATTGCTGAGACCTACGAATCACATTGCTGTTGAAGGCGCCGCAGAGCCCCTTGTCCCCAGTCAGCAATAGAACTAGGATGCGGTCTTCCTTACGGCGGGCCAACAACGGATGAGCGAGCGCGGGAGAATCCTCGGGCTCGTTGCCTAGAATACTGGCCATCATTTCCCGCAAGACGGAGGAGTAGGGGCGAGCGGCGAGCACCTTTTCCTGGGCCCGGCGCAGCTTGGCCGCCGAGACCATTTTCATGGCCTTGGTGATTTGCTGGGTGTTCTTAACCGAGCGGATCCGCCGCCGCAGGTCAATCAGGCTGGGCATGCTAGCTGGTTGCCGCTTCCTGACCGTGCCGAGACGCAAAGCGTTCTTTGAATTCGCCTAGCACGGCTTTGATTTCGTTTTCCAAGTCTTCGTCGATAGCTTTTTTTTCGAGAATCTTGGTCAGCACGCTGTCGGACTGGGGGTCGAGGTAGGCATAAAGCTCGTTCTCAAACTGCCGGCATTGCGAAACCTCAAGAGAATCCAGGAATCCGTTCGTGCCGGCATAAATGATCAGGATCTGCTTTTCCACCGGAAGAGGTTCGTATTGTTTTTGCTTGAGAATCTCGACCAGCCGCTCCCCGCGATGCAGCTGTTGCCGCGAAGCTTTGTCGAGATCGGAGCCGAACTGGGCGAACGCCGCTAGGGCGCGGTACTGGGCCAGCTCGAGACGCAGCGTTCCCGCGATTTTCTTCATCGCTTTGGTCTGCGCGTTTCCACCCACGCGGCTTACCGAAATGCCTACGTTGACCGCGGGCCGTACGTTGGCGTTGAACAAGTCCGCCTCGAGGTAGATTTGCCCGTCGGTGATGGAAATGACGTTGGTGGGAATGTAGGCCGAAACGTCTCCGGCTTGGGTTTCGATAAAGGGCAATGCGGTAAGGGAACCTCCCCCGTGGGAGTCGTCCAACTTGGCGGCCCTCTCCAGCAGGCGGCTGTGCAGGTAGAAGACGTCCCCTGGGTAAGCCTCCCGCCCCGGGGGACGGCGCAGAAGCAGCGAAATCTCCCGGTAGGCCGCGGCGTGCTTGGACAGATCGTCGTAGACGCACAGGGCGTGCCCGCCGTTGTCACGGAAATACTCCCCGATGGCGCATCCCGAGTAGGGCGCCAGGAACTGCATCGCCGCCGGATCGGCCGCGGAGGCGACCACTACGATCGAGTAGTCCATGGCACCGAAGCTTTCCAAGGTCTTGACGACTTGGGCGACGGTCGATCGCTTCTGTCCGATGGCGACGTAGATGCAAATCATGTCGCCGCCCTTCTGATTGATGATGGCGTCGAGGGCGATGGCCGTTTTGCCGGTTTGTCGGTCGCCGATGATCAACTCCCGCTGCCCTCGGCCGATGGGGATCATGCCGTCGATGGCCTTCAGCCCTGTTTGCACGGGCTCTGTGACCGGGCGACGGTCGATGACTCCGGGTGCCAAGCGTTCCACCGGATTGTAGGTCTCCGTTTGGATGGGGCCCTTCCCGTCGAGAGGGCGTCCCAGCGCATCAACGACGCGGCCGATCAGCGCATCGCCCACCGGAACGGAAATAATGCGCCCGGTGCGGCGGACTTCGTCGCCCTCCTTGATCTCGGTATAGTCACCCAGCAGCACCGCCCCGACCTCGTCTTCTTCCAGATTCATGGCGATGCCGGCCACGTTGTGCGGGAAATCGAGCATCTCCCCGGCCATGACTTTTTCCAGTCCGTGCAGCCGGGCGATCCCGTCGCCGAGCGAGATCACCGAACCGGTTTCGGCTACTTCGACGACGCCTTCGTAGTTTTCAATCTGCTCCCGAATGAGTTGGGAGATTTCATCCGCGCTGATTTGAGCCATTGTTTATGCTTCTCCGGTGATTGCTCGGTCTAACGCCTCGAGCTGAGCTCGAATCGAGCCATCAAACACGGTCGATCCATAACGGACCGTGGCCCCTCCTACTAACTCGGGAACCACACGAAACTCGGCGTGAACCTGCCGCCCGGTCACGCGGTGGAACTTTTGGACGATCGCCTCCCGCCGCGGCCCGTCGATACTTTGCGCCGAGGCAATTTCGATCCGCGCGACACCCGCCTTCTCGTCAAGCCACGCTCGAAAGGCGTCGATCATCTCCCCGATAAACCGCATTCGGCGGTGGTCGATGACGACATACAAGAAATTACGGACCGGGGTGGCCACCTCCATGCGCGCGCACAGGCTGGCGATCAAAGCCCGTTTCTCCGCCGGACTGACTGCCGGCGAATTCAGCACGTTCCGCAGGGGCTGAGATTCTTCCAGTAGACTCCGAATAGCCGCCAGTTGCTCCAGAGCTGCCTCCGGACTGACTACGGAGGCCGGTTTGGTTACTACCTCAGCCAGTGCTACGGCGTATCGATTCGCAATTGCTAGAGCCATGTTTCGGTCTAGTTACGGGCGAGCTTCACCAGCGCACCGCACTCACTGGGAATAGCATCGGCGAGCGCTGTTGAAGGTTTGTGGGCGTTGGAAACTCGGAGTGACGCCAAACAGAAGACTTAGCAAGCCTCTGAATCATCAAGCTACCACAGCGGGCTGAGACGGTCAACTTCGGCAGCTGCCGGACGCAGCCCAAAGCCCGCGAGCGGCGGCCTCTCCGGCGGAATCCGTTTGGGGCGCCCTCGAACCCGCGCTTTACGCTGCCCGAGGCCATCAGCGGAGACGTTTACAACCAAAACATAATTGGAATAAAATGTTTTGATAGGCGGGCCGTCGGGGTCAGCTGATCCCGGGCGGTCGCTGGGTTGCTTCGATGACTTGTTCCTTCTGCGGTCACTGGAACTGTGAAGGCGAGCATCGCTGCGCTCACTGCGGTCCTCCCCACGCCATGCCGCGTCCTTGCAGCCACGCGCCGAAGAACCGCCTCGCTTTCGATCCGTAGGGGCCCGGCATACCGTGCCCACAGCCCGACGCGCGGTCGGAACGACCCGCACCGCTTCCGAGCCGCGCGCGTCAGCAAGCGGTCCAGTGATGTCGGGCGGTGCCGCACACACCTACGTCATGCGAAGACTTCGCAATCTCGCAAAACTGAGCCGCGGCCGTGAGGCCGCGGGCCCGCGGCCTCACGCCTGCAGCTCTGCTCCGGGTCACCAGCAGCAGAACCCGCTGCTTCTCGGCTAACTAGGTTCGCACGCCCACAAACGCCAGCATGCGCCCGGCCCCCTCCCCACTGCGCCGATGCGAAAAGTAGTCCCGCTCTAGGCAACGGGTACATGCACTGGCAACGGAGATCTTGGCGGGGTTGATCCCGGCCTCGGAAAGTTGACTTCGCGTGGCGTCGATTAGATCGACACGGGGCGGGTCACTGCCATGGACGAAGGCCTCGTCGAAGCGGTCCGCCACTTCCGGTCCGACCTCAAAGCAGCAGGGACCAATCGCGGGCCCGATCGCCGCCTCAATGTCCACCTCTTCGGAGCCAAACTCCGCCGTCATCCTCTCGACGGCCCTTCGAGCGATCAATTTCAGCGTGCCTCGCCACCCCGCATGGACGGCGGCCACCCCCCGCTTTGCGCGATCGACAAACAGCACCGGCAGGCAATCCGCCGTTCGCACGCCCAGCAAGTGGCCCGCTTGCAGAGTCAGTAAGCCGTCCGCCTCGGGACGAGGAACTTCCCTCCGAGGTCCCGGGTTCGCTGCGATTACGGCCAGCTTGTCGGAGTGGACTTGACGGGCGGTTCGCAAGGTCATGCCTTCTGTTCCCAAACCGGAAACAGCGGCGTCGAGCGATCGAAGCAGGCAAAAATCTCCCGCGCGGCGGGTCGTGAACCCATGAACCAGCCAGGGAATGCCCATCCACCGGCGGAGGCGAAGAACTCCGCGGGCATCGAGCTCGAAGACCATGGTTCGAGGCTTATCGTATCAGTGTCTGCTCGGCGCGTAGGGAGAGTTCGCGTATTTGAAAAGCCCTTTCCCTAACCCGGACGAGCCGGAACCAAGAGGGTCGGGAACGAGGGAAGCTGAGGCATGACAGGAATCAGCGAACGTTACGCGCACAAGATTGACGGAATACTGGGATGCTTTGACCGCATGATTATAGGCACACTGCCCACCTTGTGCTACGCCGACGGGATGACAAGCTACCTGTCCGCGCGGGGCATGTCGCAATGGCTCATGAGGCATCCGGCGGAGGCGTCCGAGCGGAGCGCGGAATCATGCACACGGCTGTCTCGCGACGCAATGTGACTTCGGCCCCGTCTACGCGATAAATCGTGGGGTCGCCAAACGGGGACCGCCGAGCAGCGGTTATCTGGCTACGCGTAGAAAACCAAGCGCCATAAGCCGGCGCGACTCGTCCTCGGGGAGGTCGATGCGTTCAAGAATTCCCTCCTGGCCCTCGTCGAGATCGACAAGCGTCAGCGGCTTAACTACTTTCCGGCGCAAAAAGGAGAAACTGCGTGGTGGCTGGGTACAGTCAGCCAATTTCGCGTCCGAATGCGCCCGTAAGTTGTGATTCTTTGAAGGCGCGAAATTGGTGACAGTCCCCGCCCCGAGCGCTATGCGTATTTTGCGCCGGAAAGTAACTAGCGAAGTTCTAGCGCCTGGCTGCGAAGGTTCTCGATCAAACTCGCAAGCCGTCTTCAAATTGTGCGCCGGCCAAGCGCTACTTCTCTTGAGCGCTCACAATCGCCTCCACCAGGCCCTCGACGGTGTAGCGCTCAGGCTCGGCGTCCACGCGGATCCCCAGCTCGCGGGCGGTTTTTGATGTGATGGGGCCAATCGAGGCGACCCGCACGCCGTTGAGTCGCTCGATGGGGCAGAGTTGGGCAAAATTTCGAACGGTCGACGAGCTGGTGAAGGTGATCCAATCCGGTCTCGGATCTCGACCAAAAGTCTGTCGCGCCAGCTCGGCGGATTGTTCCGGCACGCAGGTTCGGTAAGCCGGGACGACATTGATTTCCGCGCCTCGCTTTTTCAACTCAACGGGAATAAGGTCGCGCGCAACGGCGGCGCGAGGCAGCAGGATTCGCCGACCCTCCAAATCTTGCTCCCCGAAAGCCTCCAGCACGCTTTCGGCGACGTACTCCGATGGCATCAGATCGACTTTCAAGTGCAAGCCCTCGAGATGCTCTGCCGTGGCGGGTCCGATAGCGCAGATTTTGGCCTTCAGTGCCCGCAGGTCGCGTTTGCTGGCGTCTAGTCGTTGCACAAAGTGGCGAACGCCGTTTGCGCTGGTAAAAATAATCCAATCGTATTGTTCAAGTTCGGCAATTGCCTGATCAAGCGGGGACCAGTCGTCCGGGGGGCGGATTTCGATCGTCGGTAACTCGATCACGGTTGCTCCGAGGAGCCGCAATGCGCCTGAAAGACGCTCGGCTTGCCCGTGAGCCCGTGTCACCACCACTCGCGATCCGACAAGCGGCAGTTCCTCGAACCAGTTGAGTTCCCGGCGAAGGGAAACCACCTCCCCAACCACGATCAGCGCCGGGGGCTTTAGTTGCGCGCGCCTTATTTCTTCTGGCAGGTTTTCGAGGGTTCCCTCCACCGTGAGCTGGTCACCTCGCGTACCCCAGCGGATGGCTGCCGCGGGAGTCGAAGGCGCCCGCCCACATTGGATCAGCCGGCGTGAAACCTGGGCAAAGGTAGTCAGCCCCATGAAAATAACCAGCGTCCCGGTCGTTCCCAGCTTGCTCCAGTCGACTTGGTCGGCTTCGTGTCCGGTGACGAACGTGACGGTCGAGGTATAGCGGCGATGTGTCAAAGGGATGCCGCTGTAAGCGGCCACGCCCAGCGCCGAAGTGACTCCGGGAACGACTTCGAAGCGAACGCCGGCGGCCCGCAAGGCTTCAGCCTCTTCGCCTCCCCGGCCGAACATGAAGGGATCCCCTCCCTTGAGCCGGACGACCTTTTTCCCGACTCGGGCCTCGGCGATCATCATTTCGCTGATCTCTTGCTGGCTGTAAGCGTGTTGGGTCCGCTTCTTTCCGACGTAGACGACGCGGGCTTCCGGGCGCCGGTAGGACAGCAGCTCCGTCGGCGCCAGGGCGTCATAAAAAATAACCTCCGCCGACTCGATCAGGCGCAAACCTTTTCGTGTGACGAGCTCGGGGTCACCCGGACCGCCGCCCACAAGGTAGACGACGCCCGCGGTCTTGCTATGAAGGTTACGAGCCATTTGGGGTGGACATTATTAGGTTAACGAACTGTACGCCGGCAGAGCGTGCCGCCGGCTTCCAAAAGGTATACTAGCTACTTTCCGGTGCGAAACACGCTTGCGGCTCGCGGTGGGCACCGTCGCCGATTTCGCGCATTCTAAGATTCAACAAGTTGCGGAGGCGCCCGGACGCGACATTGGCTGACTGTCCCCAGCCGGCGCCCGTTTTCCCTTTTTAGCACCGGAAAGCAGCGATCTCCCAACATGGCGAATTCTCCCCAAGCCGACTCCCCGTCCCCGTCGCGGCGCGTGACGCTGATCGTGAGCCTGATCGCGGTTCTCATGATCGTCATGCCGTTTCTTTTTTGGCGCAGCACTTGGTTCGGGCGTCAGCTCAGCGACGAGCAGATCACCGAATATCTCGCTGACGAGGAAGCTCCGCGCAAAGCGCAGCACGCGCTTTCTCAGATCTCCGATCGCGTAGCTCGCGGCGATGCCAGTGTCCGCCAATGGTATCCGCGGATCCTCACGCTGGCTGACCATCGTTTGCCCAAGATGCGAACGACCGTGGCTTGGCTGATGGGCCAGGACAATCAGTTCGAGGATTTCCGCGCAAAACTACGGCAGATGCTCGAAGACCCCGAACCGGTCGTGCGCCGTAACGCCGCCTTGTCGTTGGTTCGTTTTAACGACAACGGCGGGCGAGAGGAACTTCTTGCCATGCTCGGTCCGTTCACGGTCGAGGCGAGCCACGCGGGGATCCTCACGAATCGGCTGGAAGAGGGCGATCCGGTCGATCAAGGAACTCTTTTGGCCCGCATAGCAGTAGACGCAAGCGACGAACCCGCCGAACTTCGCTCGCCGCTGCCGGGCGTCGTCGGCAAGCGGCTGCTGGGGGATGGCGCCGAGGTAAGCGTCGGCGACCGGATCACTGTGCTCGGTCCCAGCCCGGAGCATATCTTTCAAGCTCTGCGGGGTCTCTATCTTGTCGGCAAGCCCGAGGACCTTGACGCCATTCGCCCCTACCTGCGGCCGCGTGACGACATGTCGGTCGAGGTTTTCAACCAGGCTCGCCTCACTGCCGATCAGATACGCGATCGCGCCAGCCAGGCCACTCGCGGTAGTAAATAGTCCTGAATTTGCGCCACCGCTTGCGGCTAGCAGCCCGCGGCAAAAGTCGTTCAGGAACGAAAAATGGGACTGCCACCAACTCGCCCCCCATCATGGTTCTCGAAACAACACTCTTAGCCTGAAGCGAATTGGCTGGCTACTTTCCGTTGCAAAAAGGGGAGACTGGGCGGTGGCTGGGGACAGTCACGAGCGGCAAGCGACCTTGCACCGTTTTGTGGGAATTAAACAGGCGAGCCAGTCCCGTGATTCGATGAAAGGCCACAGCACCGGGTGTGATGAGCACAAACCTTATTCGGTGAAGGCTCGCGACTGATGAGAACGCCGAAGAGTCAGTGGTCAGTAAATCTCGTGGCGCACGACTGACGGCGGACACTGCTTGACTACTCAGACGGATACAATAATAGAAACATGTTGCGTCAGTACATCCAAGCAGCCATGCGACAAGCGCGCTACGAGATTCTCGCGGACGATGGATCTTACTACGGCGAGATAACAGGGTTCGACGGTGTGTTCGCGAACGCAGCGGAACTGGAAACTTGTCGGGATCAGCTGGAGCAGGTGCTCGAGGACTGGGTCTTTCTAAGCATCTCGGAGCGCCATTCTATCCCTGTCTTAGAAGGCATCGATCTTACCGTAAAAGAGACCGCCTGATGGCGCGCGTGGGTCCGCTCTCGCGCAAGGAACTCGTCGCGAATTTACACAGGCTTGGATTTGCCGGGCCGCTTTCAGGAACCCGACATCAGTTCATGATACGCGAGACCCGAAAGGTCTTCATCCCCAATCCTCATTCGCGGGACATTGGCCGAGAGTTGTTAATTCGCATCCTCAAGCAGGCGGGAGTCAGCCGCAGTGAGTGGGAGCGGCTCTAGCGATCCGGAAGCCGAGACCTGCAGCTGACTCGGCAACCTACCTAGCCCTTTGAAGCAGCCACCGCGGCGTCGTGCCCGTTCGCCCTCGGCCAACTACCCAAGGGATCCGCCCTTGATATTCTAGAGCACCGAGCCGGTAGTGGCAGCGGACGGTCCAGAGATGAGGCCGCTCGGCATAGATGAATCCGCGTTTTCGCTCAGGACCCGCCTAACAGAACCAGGTTCTCGTCCCCGCACCCATACCGGCTAACTACTTTCCGCTGCAAGAAAGGAAAAACTGGGCGGTGGCGGGGACAGTCAGTCAATTTCGCGTCCAGACATCCCCGTAACTGGTTGATTTTTAGAACGCGCGAAATTGGCTGACTGTCCCCGCCACGAGCAGCAAGCGTATTTTGCGACGGAAAGTAGTTAGATCACTAGCGTGAAGCAGCCGGTAACAATCAGCGCTACGGCCCAAACCAGATCGAGGTTGACCCAGGCCTTTTTCAAGAGAGCCAAGCCGAGCTTCTTGTAAACGACCCAGGCTACGAGTCCCATCACGACCAGGTAGCCCGCGGTGTGAACCGCAGTAGCTGTCAAGCTGGTTATGGGCGCTTCCCAGGCGCCCGGCATGGCGTGGTGCTCGGCGATCGGCAAGTGTTGCGCGTGCGCGGCTGATGCACTGAAGAGTACAGGCAGCAGCATGAAACCCGCTCCGTGGGCCGAGGCCATCAAGAAAGACCAGACGGTGAGGTCACGAAACCCGACCCGCATCCCTCCCCAACGCGGGTGGCGCTGACGCCATAAACGGTACCCGCCAAAGCCGAAAAGAATCACGGCCGCTGCGATCTTCACTTGGCCAAGCGGGATAATTTTCTGAAGCAGCCCGGCGGTCAGCACGACGATGCCGATGGCGACAGCGTGTCCTAGGGCGATCGGGAGTAGCGACCGCGCCACCGCCCGGCCGCTTTTCTCCTGCATGCCCAGGGCGACGGCAAAAAGCCATCCCATGCCGGGATTGATCCCGTGGTAGGCGCCGAGCATCAGCAGGGCCAGGAGCGCGTCGTTTCCGAGGCCCGCAAATGGCCCGGCCTCGCTCATGAGTAGCAGTAGGAGTCGGAGGAGGCGTCGCCGCCCTCCAGCCGCACCTGATGGGTGCGATGTCCCTCGGTTTGCAGGAAGAAGTCCCGGTCGATCTCAATCCCGCCGTCGGGGGCGGCGTTCAACTTGACCATCCAACTTTTGATTCCGTCAGGATAGAATTGTTCGTCCCAAGGAATGTACAAGGAGTTCGTGAAGTAAACGCGGCGGCCGTCACGACTGACCTCGACCATTTGGGGGCCGCCGTTGAGAGAGGTTTCCGGTTGGCTTGGGTGCGGCGCCTTGCGAACAATACCACCCAAGTGAACCGATCCTGTCAATTTGGGGTTAAACGGATCAGAAACGTCATACTGCTGGAATTCGCCTGTACCCCAGCAAGAGACGTAAAGAAAACGGTCATCCAACGAGAGATTGATGTCGGTGACGACAGGAGGAACTGCCTTGAATCCCTGCAGCAGGGGTGGCAATTGGTCCGGGTCAGCCGGTTCGGCCGGGATCTCGATCACCTTGCGGGCGGCCCACTTCCCATTGTCTTGATGCCAGACCCAAATCGATGCCGAAAGGTCCTTGAGCGAAATGACCACACCCGCGAAACCGTAAGCCTTGGTCGGGTCGTGCGCCGGGCGGAGATCTAACACCATTTGCTGTTCCGCTCCGAGGTCGATTGCCTGGACGTGTCGGCGCTTGCGCAAATCCCAAACGTGAAGTTGGTGGCCGTAACCGCCTTTGAGAAGAATGTCGGGGTTGACGCCGTTGCCAACCATGTTGGGCGTACCCCACTCGCTCGAGACCATGGTGTCGTAGCCCAAGTGCCAAAAAAAGTCATACGCGAGGTTCTGCGGGCCGCGGTCCATTTCCCACTTGCCCAACACGTCGAAGCTGTCGGGGTCCATGGTGAAAATCCCGCCCGGGCCATCGCCGGTCGCCGAGCCGAGCGCGGAGCCATAGATGCCCTCAGGTCCGCAGTGAATCGTATGCGGTCCCGTGTAGCCCGTCCGCGCGGTAAACTCTTCCGGCTCGATGACCCGCACGATCTTCGGCTGCCGGGGGTCGGGTTTTGTGTCCAGGATGTGAATCCTCGAGGAATCAATACCGGGAACGATCAGATAGCGGCGCTCCATGTGAGGGTGAGGAGCATAAGGGCAAAGGCACGAACTGCAAGCGTTCCAGCCGAAGTGGTGCAGCTCATCGCCATTGTTCGGCATGTCGACTTGGCCCACGATTTGACCGTAATTCGAATAATCCGGGTCGACGTCAACCACGCCTAAGGCATCGGGTGCTTCCTTCTTATCTGGGTGAACCATGGCCAAATAAGCGAGCTTCTCGGGCGGCGCCTGCATGGCCATTTTCGGCGAGGGGTAAAAGCTGGGATCGGGTCGCCATAGAGTCATGAAATGTCTCCTTTCAGAATCTCGCTTGGTTCAAAATCACCCTACATTCCGGCCCGCTCATTCTACCGCTCGTTGACGTAGCTCGCAACGGCAACCGGGCAGGATTGATTCCGGCGGCGGGCATCGGGAGGGGAACTCTTGCACCTCTTGCTTCACCACAGCCAGTAATGGGAACTGCATCGTGAGAGCTGAGTGTTAGAATGGACGCGCAAGCGAGCTCCCGCAGGCGACGTTTCGACTCGGTTGGGGCTCTTGCCAGCCTATCCCGAGGCTCGGGCGAGATCAGGAAGCAGAGCGATCTGATGAAGAGAAATGACAGCGGCATACCGTTACGGAAGCTGGGCCGGATCGGCCAGGAAGTGTCCATCATTGGGTTCGGCGGAGCTCATCCCTGCTTTCCACACGTCACCGAAGCCACGACGATTCGTATGGTGCAGACGGCCGTCGCCGAGGGGATTACGTTCTTCGACAACGCCTGGGACTATGCGCAGGGCGAGGCGGAAAAAAGGATGGGCTTGGCGCTCGAGGGTCGCCGTGACGATGTGTTTTTGATGTCGAAGGTGTGCGCGCGCGACCGCAAGGGCGCCGAAGAGCAGCTTCACGATAGCTTGCGCCGTCTGCGCACGGAGGTGATCGATCTATGGCAGTTTCACGAGGTCAACTACGACAATGACCCGGAGTGGATCTTCGGGCCCGGCGGCGCAGTCGAGGCGGCCGTGGCGGCGCGCGATGCGGGAAAGGTTCGCTTCATCGGCTTCACCGGTCACAAGAGCCCCGACATTCTGCTCCGCATGTTGGAGCAGGACTTCGAGTGGGACAGCTGCCAGATGCCCGTCAACGTGATGGATGCACACTACCGCAGCTTCCAGCGCCGCGTCCTCCCCGAGCTCAACCGTCGGGGGATTGCGGCCCTCGGAATGAAAAGTCTCGGGGGACGAGGACAACTCGTCACAGAGGCCGGAATTTCTCCCGCCGAGTGCCGCGGCTACGCGTTGTCGCTGCCCATCTCCTGTCTCATCGTAGGCTGTGAGTCGATCGAAAATCTCGAGCAAGAGTTGGACATCGCCCGGAATTTCCAGCCGATGAGCGAGGCGCGGAAAGCGGAACTACTCGAACGGGTGCGCCACGAAGCCGGCGACGGGCGCCACGAATGGTTCAAGAGCACGCAGCACTTCGACGGCCCCTATCACCGCGCGCAACATGGCTTCCCGTCGGATGCCCGGTGATCAGGCGGTTTGGGATCGCGCCCGAAACAGCGCTATGTTCAAGATCTCGGCCGACTGACCGGGCGAAGAGGCAGGAATACGCGGAATGTCGATCCCTCGCCCGACCTTGCTTTCCACTTCGATCTTCCCGTCGTGCTCGTCTAGGATGCGTTGGACGATGGACAAGCCGAGACCGGTACCGACCTTGACGCCCTTGGTCGTAAAACCCGGGTCGAAAACCCGCCCTAGGTTCTCCGCCGGAATACCTTCCCCGGTATCCGTAATCTCCACAACCACATCATTCTCGGTGGCGAAGGTTTTTAGCTGGATCTCTCCCTTCCCGGCGATCGCCTGACTCGCGTTCACCAGCAGATTCATGTACACCTGATTGAGCCGGCTTGGATGACATCGAATCGGTGGGACATCACCGTAGTCCTTATGCACGGTGACTCGATCCTTAAGCTGGTTATGGATGAGGCTCAGGGTGCTCTCCAGGCCCTCGTGGATGTCCACCTCGTCTTCAGCCGCCCGATCGAGGCGAGCAAACGTGCGAAGACCGGTCACGATCTTGATCATGCGCTCGGCCGCCATGCCATTGAATTCGGTAAGCGAATTCATGCTCCGCAAAAGGTCCCGTACCTTGTCGGCCTGCTTTACCTCACCCTCTGCCGGCCAATCTTCGAGCAACTGCCTCATTTTCTTGACCGTGAGACTCAGCGTGTCGTTGTTGCTATTGAGAACTCCCAGCGGCGTGTTGATCTCGTGAGCCACTCCTGCCACCAAGTTGCCGAGAGAGGCCATCTTCTCCTGGATCACGAGCTGATTCTGCGTTTCCTTCAGCTCCTCGAGAGTGTGCTCCAGCTCTTTGTTCCTTCCCGCCAGCTGCCTGGTTCTCTCCTCGACTTTCTCCGCCAGGGACTGGCTGTATTCCTCCTGTTTTTTGTAGAGCAGAGCATTGTGAATGGCGCTCGCCGACAGGTTGGCGACAACCGAGACCAGGGTTTCGTCGCGCTCGGTGAATACTTTCCGCTCCGCGCTTTCCACCGCGAAGACCCCTACCAGCGTATCTTTGATCAGCAGTGGGATCGCGATCTGACTTTCGGCATCGGGAAGTCCCGGTAATTCCGGGACCGCCTCTAGCTCATCGGCTTGGTCCGAGTGCGCCATCTCGCTGCGGACCGCAGCGGCGTAGGAGCGCGACTGGCTCAAGTTCCCGACCCGCATCATCTTCCGCCTGCGGGCGACCGTTCCGATCACGCCCACGCCGAGCGGCGCTTTGGCGCCCACGGCCGGGTCCTTGTACCCGCGACTGGCGACTACACGGAGCGTCTCCGCGGAGTCATCGAGCAGCAGAATCAGGGAATGGTGGAAGCCGAACAGATCATACATCGTCCCCAGCACCGCGGCGTAGATTTCGTCCAAGTTCAGCGTCGCGTTGACCTCCGACGACATCTGTCGAAGGACGCGGACTTCTTCGCTCTTTTGGGCTAGCTCTTGCTGGAGCTGCTCCAGGAGCGTCTTGTCCAGTGGGGTGGCCATTGGACCGCGGCGAGGGTCAGTTGCCCGCCAGCTTCTCGACCGATTTGACGCGGTAGATGTCGGCGGCTTTCAATTTGAAGATACCCGACATTCCCGTGGCGGAGGCGATCGCTTCGATGTGCATGTCCATCGTCTCGAAAATGGGCCCCGCAGTCTCCGAGTGGTCGTATTCAACCTGCAACAGCCACTTGTTGGAGGTCAGCAGATCGTTTAGGCACAGCGATGCGTGAGGATTCTCCCGCACGTTGCGGCTCGTTTTATTGAAGAACTGGAAGGAAACCGCAACAGTATTCGGATCGACGTAATAGACTTGGGAAATGATGGTTGCGTTGGGGATGCCGTCGCTGGAACAGGTTGCCAGTATAACGGGAACTCCGTTTTCCATGACGCCCTTGATTTCGTCGGGAAGTCTATCGGCTGTCACGAACCCTCCGAAGGGACCAGGCGTTTGCCCGCGCTAGGCCCCGGCGTCTGGACGAAGATCTCGCGCACCTTGAAGCGCACGGCTAGGCTGGGTTTGGAGATGTAACGGCGCAAGACGTCTTCGGGGATGCCGAAGCGAGGCAGGCAGGCGCTGACAAACCTTTCCCTGCAATCCTCATAAATCGACAGGTCGTCCTCTTGGAGCGGCCGGGAGTCGAGGTAGTCTCCCTTGAACTGATAGGTTTCGTGGGGCCCGATCTGTTCCACCGTCAGCGCGAGCTGTCCGTTGTCCTCCAGGGACGAGATTAGATTGTCGGTAAATTTCGCCGGGATGAAACAAGTGAGCTCCGTGCTGTCCTCGCTGACCTGCCAACCGGAGACAAAGTGGATATGCGGCACGAGGTTCTGATCCCTCGTGCCGGCGACCGCCACGGACGCCCGACCCAGAAACTCCACAATGACCCCCGGAATCATTAGTCCAGACCCCCCAGGCGTCTGTGTGCGCGAACGCTCAACTCCGTCGCGGCATCCGCTCTGAGCGGACGCGGCCTAGGCTGCATTTCTCACCACCTGCCGCTCGCTTGCGCTCGGGGCTCCGATTCGGGCATCGCGAGGGTGTGCGTAAGCAAGAAACTGAGCCTGGAACGCCAGTGACAGGCCAAGTATCCGGCGCGACCGTGGCCCGATGGCCGCTCCGTCGAAAACCCACCGGTTTTCATCCCCTTGGGTGGACCGCGAGGCCCATGGGCGCTCCCTTACGGTCGCGGCTCGGAAGGTTCTGCGAACAAACCATTTCCGGGCCAGACGGACGACCGTATGATCCTTCGGGAAAGGGCTTTTCAAATAGGCGAACTTTTGCCGCCAAGCACTCGACTCTCCTTGACATCCAAACCGCGGGGTAAACCAACAGCCGAATTGCCGCATAGCCTTACCAGACATGCCTGTTCATTCGTAGGGCCAGTGTACACGCACGGTCGGTCGGACGCAAGGATTCTGAGGTAAAAACACAGCGTCGACAACATTTTTGTTTCGCCCTTTCCAGGGCTTCCCCGAACTGCTCCCTCAGCCCACGCCGCGGTAGGCCCAGTTGTGCGAACGTCTTCTGTCAGATTCGCCTCCACAACGTCCGGGCTCCTGGCGAACTGCCTTCGAATCCACTGCTCCGTCGTTTCCAAGGAACGGGAATACAACCAGTACATCAGCCCCAGAGCGAAAAAGTTCTTGCAACGCTGCCTCCCGCGATTCGGCAATGGCGAGTCTTTCAGGACTTTCAGCGTCAGAGTAGTCAACGGGACGGGAATCGATTGATAGCCATCAAGCGTTCCGTCCTCGAGCGGGCTGCTCGGATAACCCGCCTTTGAGAGGTTGGCGTCGTTGAATCCATCCGTGTTGACGATAACCGTGCGACCTTTATCCAGTGACGGGAGGTTCACCTTGAGGGCGGCCGCATTCATGGCCACCAAAACGTCGGGCGCATCACCGGGAGTGAAGATTTCCTGGGACGAGAACTGTAATTGGAAGCCACTGACACCGGGAACGGTGCCCATGGGGGCGCGAATTTAGGCTGGAAAGTCCGGCAAGGTCGCCACGTCGTTGCCCGCCAGCGCGGACGTAGTGGTGAACTGATTGCCGGTAAGCTGCATCCCGTCGCCGGAATCCCCGGCGAAGCGGATGACAACGGCATCTCGCTGTTGGGCCTCGGCGATGTTCGCTTTCGCAACTCCCATGTCCTGCCGACCTTCCTGCTCTCATTACAGCAGACGAACCGGCTGTAGCGCAGTATGGCTTCCGACCGACGTTTGGACGGCTGGTTTGCCTGTTAGAGCCATGACGGCTCGGAGGATCTCGTGGGAGCTACGTAAGGACAGTCTCGGAGGTCAGCTGCTCGATGGCGTCGAACAGCTCTTGGCGCCGGATCGGCTTGGAGACGTAGCCGTCCATGCCGGCTCGCAGATACTTTTCGCGGTCACCCTTCATCGCGTGGGCCGTGAGGGCGATGATAGGGATGTGACCTCCCGTTGCTCTTTCTTTCTCTCGGATAGCAGCGGTTGCCTCAACTCCGCCCATTTCCAGCATTTGGATATCCATCAGGATCAGATCGACTGTTTGCCTCTTGAGCAACTCTAGCGCCTCTCGGCCGTTAGAGGCGACGCTAACCGAATGTCCCTGCTTTTCGAGCAGTGCGACGGCCACTACTTGGTTCTCGGGGATGTCTTCGGCCAGCAGAACCTTGAGGCTGCGTTTGGAGTCTTGCTCACCCGAACCCGCTTCTTCGGCAACGGGTTTCGCTGTTTCTTTGTGCGACACCCGAGAGACTTGCCTTTTCCCGTTGGGGCTTGCCGAGAGCGTGTTCAGAACGAGATCAAGAGCCCTCGACTGAGAGATAGGCGTGGTTAGGCAAGCGGCAGCTCCCATTTCTTGCAGACGTTCCTCGTCGAGTTCTTCTGCGGCTATCAGAATGAGCGGGGTCTCTGCGAAGTCGTCAGCTTCGCCCTTGATCAGTTGGTCTCTGACGAACACCATCTCGAAGTGCTGCCCGAGCTTGGAAGACCACTTCATCACCTGCAAGGCAGCGTCGCGGTTGTCGACCAAGGCCGACTCCATCCGCCAACTGTCCAGTATCATCGACAATAGGCTGCCTGTGTCGGCATCCTCATCGATGACCATGACCCGGACGCCCTCCAGTGCCTCCGGAGCAGGAACCTCCACGCGGGGGTCCGCCCGCCCTGCGCTGATTACGAAGTGAAAGGTGCTGCCTTCGCCCACAACACTCTCGACCCAGATGCGACCGCCCATAAGGCCAACCAGTTGGCTACTAATGGCGAGACCCAGACCGGTACCGCCAAAGCGGCGGGTCGTCGATCCGTCCGCTTGCGAGAAGGAGTCGAAGATCAACTGCTGCTTATCTTTGGGAATCCCGATACCCGTGTCGGAAACCGCGAAGTGCAATCCCACCTCGCTCTCGCTTTCGGAATTCAGCTTTACCTGGATACGGACCTCTCCCCGTTCGGTGAACTTGATGGCATTGCCGACGAGGTTCACCAAGATCTGCCGCAGCCGAGTGGGGTCGGCAACCAGGAACTCAGGAACCGAAGGTTGAATCCGGCAAGACAGATCTAACCCCTTTTGCGAAGCGCGAGCGCGCAGCGTTTTCGCGACTTCTTCTAAGGTCTCCACTAAGCTGAATTCGATCGGCTCCAGATCGAGTTTGCCGGCCTCGACCTTGGAGAAATCCAAGATGTCATTGATGATGGTCAGCAGGGAATCAGAGGCATTCTTGACCATGTCGAGGTAGAGGCGCTGCTCGGACTGAAGCTCTGTGTCCAACGTCAATTCCGTCATACCCATGATGACGTTCATGGGCGTGCGGATCTCATGGCTCATGTTGGCGAGGAACTCGGATTTTAGTTTCGAGGCGGCCTCGGCTTTGTCCCGACTTGCCCCCAAAGGGGCGCAGACCATGACTTCGAGCATCCATCCTAGGCCGATGAGCGCGAGCAGATTGAGGGAAAGAATAGTAACCAGGGCAATGGCACGAGTGCGACTCAAACCTGCGTTCATGCGATCCAGCGAGAGTCCCAAGTGGAAATAGCCCCAGTGGTGTCCGTTGTCTACGGCGGGAGTCATAACATGCAGCAGGCCTTTTTCGACGAACGTCTGTGTGCGGCTCACTGGGTTGTGCCGCCGTAAAGCGTCTTCCCCCTTGGACAGAATCGGCTGGTGGTCTTGATCTGAAATGACCGCGTACGCAAAATCGGGGTTCTTCGTAAGGGCATCCAGGACCTTGCCCATCGCGCTGGTACTCTCAAAGGCGATCAACGGTGCTGCCACGAAGGCCTTACCTTCCGCCAGAGCAATCCCGTTGACTCGCAGGCTATCCAGTGATTGCTCCGCCGCGGCTCTCGAGAAGGAAACGTAACTGATGATTCCAGACCCGGTCATCGTCACCAGGGCGCCGACAATGAACTTCGTCCGGATGGATTGGAAGATAGCCCTGAAAAACACTATTTGACCTCGAGCACCTTCACAGTCTTATCGACAGCGTAGGCAGGGATGTAGGCGATGGCTCCGACCTTCGCGGCTACAATCGCCTTGGCTACGTCGGCTGTAGCAACTCGATCCGGGGGATTGACGTTGCGGGTCAGTTTCTGCTCGATCCAGTAAACGGCCAGTTCTTCCACGCTGCTACCCAAGACCGAGGTCGAAAACCGGTGCCTGACCGGAGACCGTTCCGGTAAGTGGAGGGGAAGAATCGCGGCGCCCCAAGGCCAGCGCGAAACCTTCCGCCGGTAGATGAACCGCAATTTCGAGAAACTCAACGAATCAATGCGGTTGGTTCTATTCACGATGACCACATACTTCTCCGCACTCTCCCCGGGGATGTCCGCCGGAAAGAAAAGAAGTAGCAAGATTGTCAGCAAGCGAGTTTTTCTCATTGGAAGAAGAATGCTACGCCTGCCGCCACACCATGGTAGTTCTGCCCCGTCGGCGCTTCAGGTTTGTGGCGGTTGTATTCCACCTTCAGAGATACAGTGGGCCGAGGTCGAAAGTTCAGCCCGAAGGTATGACGTTCCGCGTCCCGTTTGTGCGCAACGCGGCTGTCGAAGTCCAACGTGTCATAGCGGTAGACGACACGGAGGTGGCGTGTGAGTCGCACCCAGGGCTGAAGATAGTAGCCTTCCCGGAAGTGGCGCGGCCCATCGCCATGGGGCTCGATATTGGCGTGAGCGAACTCGGCCAGAAAACCGAACCCACCTTTCTCAATCCGCGATTCGAAACCGTAAATGTTTTCGCGCTCGCCGTTCTCCAACTTATCGCGGTAGGAGATAACTCCCAGGTCAAGAGTGTCGAAACGACGTCCGCTTGGCAGGTGAGCAACGAATTTACCCCCCAAGGCCTTGTGATCGTTGACGTCTCGACGGCCGGGATCAGGACCGCGCCCGTTGCCCATGAATAGGGAGTACGTGAACCCTCCGGTCTCGTAGTACTTCGAGCCATGCCCCATCACTCCGGTAATAGACCCCGGGAAAATCCGCTTGTCCATTAGCGGATTGCTGACGGTGAGTGTAATGGACGGGTAGTGGTGGACTCGCCAGTACGTCGGCACGAGCATATACCCCGCACGCGTATTCAGCCAGTCACGATGCTCATAGTCGAGCCAGGCTGTTTCCAACAAGATCTCCCCTCGAGATGTCGAAAAACCCTCTCCGTCTGCGTCGCACTTCGGGGCATATTCGAATTCGAGTTCGGAAAAGAACTTCCACCTGCCCAGCGTTTTGCCGAGGAAGAGACTAACCACGTGAGCCTGAAATCGACTGTGACTGTCGGACCGGGAATCGTCAAAGTACCGGCCGCTGAAATACCCGCTCAAATCCATTGGCCGGCTTGTTTCTACTTCATCCGGCAAGCCTGACCGCGCAATCAATACGTCCGACACGGGTTGGCTACCTGGCGGTGCTTCGGGCTGGGAGCCGCCAACTCCACTGGGTGGCTGATTCTCTTTCTCGGCTATAAGGTCTCTCACTTCCTCCAGCTCCTGCTGCTGTTCTAGCAGCCGTTTTTCAAGCTCATCGACCTTTTGCCTTAGGGACTCGGAATCATCCTTTCCGGACTCTTGAGCGGCAAGGAAACTCGAGGCCAGCAGTAGCAGGGAGAACAGAAAGAAACGCCGGATTAGGAGGAGCATTAGCCGATTACCCAACGCACTTATCGACACAGGGCTAGACTCTTTTACCCCTCCTGAGCCTGGACAAGGAATTTACTGGGGGTTTGCCGCGTCCGGGTAGATGGCGAGAAATGCGGGCTAGAGTCTGTCGGAAATTTCCACCGTTGCGCCCCGGCTCAGTGTCCCTCGCCCATCCACTGTTCCGGATCGACCCCCAGGCCGTCGGCGACGCGGTTGATGTAGTTGAAGTAGGAAATCACCTGCACGGCGTCGTGAATCGCGCGGTCTGCAAAGCCGGCTTGCCTGAGGTCGTCTATATCGGAGGAGCTAATCTCCGCGGGACGGCCGGTAAGCCTTTCGGCAAATGCAAGCAGCGCCCCGGTTGCGGCGTCTAGTCCCGCCGATCGCCAATCCTGCTTGACCTTGGCGGCCAATTCGTCGCCGACCTCGGCCCGGAGGTCGTGTGCATGCGCCTCAATTCAATAGTGGCAGGCGTTGGCCTTCGAGACGACGACCGCCAGCATCTCTCGCTGCGCCCGGGTGAGGGGAGAGGGTTGCTGCATGGTCGCGACATAGAGGTCCATCGACGTTGCCAGCGTCTTCGGGTTCAAGCTCATGAGCTTGACGACGTTCCACACGCGTCCGGCTCGACGGATGGCCGCATCGTACTGTTTCTTCAAGTCATCCTCAGCGTCTTCAACGGCAATCGTCTTGACCCGCATTTCCAATTTGATTCAGGCCTCCCGACCTTCCAGCGGCCTTCAGCGTCTTTATTCATAGGGGCTAGAGCCCGATGAGGACGCCATGGAGGCCAACACCCAATGGGTGAAAAACAAACCAAGCCATTCCAGCTAACTTTCAATGGACTTCTCAAAGTCGATTTCCAGGGATCGCACGTCACTTCCGACGGTGGCCTGATTTTGGTTCGCGAACTGGACGAACGGCTCGGTCTCGGAGAACTGATTGACGAGCATCTCAGCGACTCCCGGCACGGCACAAACAAGCAGTTCACGCTCGCTGATCTGTTGCGGCAGTCGATCTACAGCCGCTTGGCAGGCTACGAGGACGTCAACGACGCCGTCCGCGTGGCGGCTGACCCGACGTTTCGCTTGATCGGCTCGCAGAAGATCTGGGATCGCGGTGCGGCCTTGACCTCGACGCTGCACGGCTTCGAGACGGAGATGCTGGCGAGCGAAGAGAACCTGCTGGGGCTGATGGCGCTGAACCGAGAGCTGGTCGGGCAAGCGGAGGCGTTCGACGACTCCGCGCGGGTCGTTCTGGACATGGACTCCACCGAGAGTCCGGTCCATGGCCAACAGGAAGGCAGCGCCTACAACGGACACTTCGAGTCGGTCTGCTACCACCCGTTGCTTTTGTTCAACGGTCATGGTGATTGCCTCGCTGCCAAGCTGCGTCCCGGCAACGTGCACAGCGCCGAGGACTGGGATGAGCTATTGTTGCCGGAGATCGAGCGCCAACTGGCCGAAGGCAAACAGGTCACCTTTCGCGCCGATGCCGCCTTCGCCAAGCCCGAGATCTACGAAGCACTGGAGGAGCGCGGCGCGGACTACGCCATCCGCATTCCGGCCAACAGGAGCTTGGAGTTAGAGATCGAAGACATCCTGTTTCGTCCGCCGGGGAGGCCCGGCCGCAAGCCGCTAGTGCGCTACAAGAGCTTTCGCTATCAGGCGGAGAGCTGGAAGAAGCCGAGACGAGTTGTCGCCAAGGTCGAGCACCACCAGGGCGAGCTGTTCGCGCGCGTCGGTTTTATCGTGACGAACATGAGCTTGCCAAGCCGGTCGGTGGTGCGTTTCTACAACCAGCGCGGCACGGCGGAGCAGTGGATCAAAGAAGGTAAGCAAGCGACGCACTGGACGCGGCTGTCGTGCCATCGCTTCCGGGCGAACGAGGTGCGCTTGCAGTGAAGCGTGCTGGCCTACAACCTGGGCAATCTCTGGCGGCGGCTCGGGCTGCCGCAGCGAATCAAGAACTGGTCGCTGACGAGCTTGCAGCACCGGCTGATGAAGACGGGCGGACGGCTAATTAAACACGCGCGGTATGACTGGCTCTTGTTCGCGGAGGGACATCTGAACCGGCGGCTGTTTGGCGACATGCTGCGGAAGATCTGGGCGCTGCCTGTGCCGGGCGGGTAGCACCGCACTTGGCGAATGCGAAATCTGTGTACTGAGGACGGAAGCTCGGAGGGGTGTCTGCGAAATTGACTTCGCAGCGACGGATCAGCCCCCATGAGGGGCAAGAAGGGGGCTCGATCGGTTCCGCCTCAGCCGCCGCCTCTTTCGGGTGGAGAAATGGTTCCGCTTCGCCGGGTGAGGGTGTAGACTCGTGCCGTCAGAGGCGTGGTCTAAGGATCACCGACGAACTCGGCGAAGTAGCGACGGGCAATCTGCCGGTCCAAAGCTCAGGAGGTAGCGGACGGTTCTGGAGATGAGTCCACTATAGATTCGGGAATGTCGGGCTGGAAAGCCCGACACAGCACGCTGAAAGCGTGCGCCACGTCAGCTATGATCGGCCAGACCATTGCTCACTACAAGATCCTCGAAAAGCTCGGCCAAGGCGGGATGGGTGTCGTCTCTACCAAAGGGCGGGCGGTCCCTGAACTGCTCGTTTTTCCCACGGCTGAAGCCGCGGGAAAAGATTGTTGCGGCCCCTGACGGGGCCGGTTGGGCCGGTTTCCTCTTGCCCCCGAAGGGGGCTACACAATGTAAAAGCCCACGGCTTCAGCCGTGGGCGGCGGAACCCCTGTGAGCGAGCCCTGGAAGGGCGAAACAGCATGCTCCACAGCCTGGCTGATTTGCTGGTTCACGTTGTCTTCTCTACCAAAGGGCGGGCGCCTCTGCTCGGTTCGGAACTAGAGCCGTGGGCTGAGATTGTTACGGCCCCTGACGGGGCCGGTTTCGTCATTCATCTGCCGCTGTGTAGTGGCGTTTTTCACTTGCGAACAGAGCCGCGGACGGAAGTCCGCGGTTGGCGGTCGTAAGCCCGCGGGCCCGCGCTCGGTCGGCGCGAATCTGTCCGGTTGTTGCGTGCCGCGTCGCCATTCGTGGCGACACCGAGTCCGCTAGCCGTCCGTCGCTCACCCCCGGCCGGCGGCGGGCGGGGAAGAAGGGAAAGCCAACCCTTCCCGCTGGTGAGTCCCCGGCCTAGCCCTGGTTTCTTGCTTCTTCGCTGACATCATGGCCGAGAATTGTCCCCCCGCGGTCGTTGCGCGTGTACGCGAGCCACATGCCACATGTAATGGCCAACTTGGTGGTCAACCGCTTGAACGATGTTCTTTCGCGCGGCTTTGGCCTTTCCGTTGGCTTCGTGATAAAGCCCGATGTAGAGGTGAGCGTAGAAGAGTTGCTGGTTGAGGATCTGTGGCGATGGCGAGCCGGCGCGCGCAGCTTCCAGTACTCCGGCGATGGTCCCGTCGCCGCGGAACAGCCGGTAGATCTGCATCATCGGAACCCGGCTGTCCCCGTCGATTCGCAGGATCGATCCCCGCGCTTCTCGGGCGCCGCCGAGGCGCGCCACGCAAAGATAGTGCCAGACGGCGTTTTCAACGTCATCAGGGTTGACCGTTTGGTGGGATGCAAACTGCCGGCGGCCTTTCTCGTACAGCCCGGCATAGTAGTAGGAGATTCCCCGCTGCCAATGATGCGGTTCCTGGCGGGGGTCAAGCTCGATCGCCTTGTCGAAGTCTCGAAGGGAATCCTCGATGCGATCCAGCTTGAAGCGCACGCCGCCGCGACGGTTGTAAGCGGGAGCTTGTTCCGGACGGAGCCGAATCGCCTCATCGTAATCGGCCAACGCCAAGGCGTGCTCCTGGGACCTCTCGTAAATCGCCCCTCGCAGCAGGTAGCCGGTGGCTTGTTGAGGGTCCAGCTTGATAGCCTGATCGGCCAGTGAGCGCGCGCGACGCTCGTTGCCGCGCTTGTAGGCGGCCTGCGCTTCGTTGAGAAGCCCGGCAACGGATTCTTGGGCCCCCAGCGCCTGGGGAACAGCCGCGAGACTCACAGCGGCCGCGGTCAGGGACAGAGTGATCCTTCTCATCTTTCTTAATGTTATGGTAGAGTGTCGCGCGGATGTTGCGCCCCCTAGGGGAGGAGTCATGGCAAGCTTGTTCGGTAGCAGCCCGTGGCAAAAGTCGTGCAGGAGCGAAAAATGGGGACTGCCACCAATTCGTCCCCCCGCCATGGCCCTAGAAAAAAGCACTTAGCCTGAAGCGAATTGGCTGGCTGTACCCGATTTTCCGGTGTGCCGCAAGCCGCCGCCATGGAGAGCAGCCGGAGATGAAAGACAAGGTCGAGAAATCCGCGCGGGAGTGGAGCCGTGATCTCACCCCCGAGCAGTTTGAGGTAACTCGACATAAGGGAACCGAGCCGCCCTTTTCCGGGGAATATCACGACTGTAAGCTGCCCGGCGTCTACCGTTGTGTCTGCTGCGGCAACGAGCTGTTTCACTCCCAGACGAAATTCGATTCCGGCACCGGCTGGCCAAGCTTCACCGCACCGACCGCCGCCGACCACATCATGACGGAGTCGGAAGGGAGCTACGGCATGCGCCGGACCGAGGTGCTGTGCAGCGCCTGTGACGCCCACCTCGGCCACGTATTCGAAGATGGCCCGGCGCCGACCGGGCTGCGTTACTGCATCAACTCGCTGGCGCTCAAGCTGGACGAATCAAGCTAGCCCGGCGTTGAACGAACGTCTCCGAAGGGCCAAACTGCTCCCGTCAAGGCGGATGCAGCCGGTCACACAACCCGTTTCGACCGTTGCTGTCCTACCAGAGAGTCGCACCCCATGCGGATTCGCCTCATCGATATCGCCCACGCCCGCTCGGGCGATAAGGGCGACACCGTCAACATCGGCCTGATCGCCCGCGAGCCCCGTTTCTACCCGCTGCTCGTCCGTGAAGTGGCGGTGGACCGCGTCAAGGCGCACTTCGGCGCGCTGTGCCGGGGCCGCGTGGAGCGCTATGAGTTGCCCAACCTGGAAGCGCTGAACTTCCTACTCCACCAGGCCCTCGGCGGGGGAGGAAGCCTGTCTCTGCGAACCGACGCCCAAGGCAAGACCTTCAGCGCGGCGCTGCTTCGCATGGAGATAGACGCCGGGGAAGAAGAAAGGCTCGATCCGTCACACGCTCAGTCGGGGTCGGAACAGCTCATGTAATAGCCGCAACGAGCACAAATCAACTTGCACTCGAGCTCACGCAAACGGCTCGAGCAGCAGGGGCAATGGAGGCTAGGATCATCCTCGTGTTTCTTAGCGGAAGGCCTTGGCCGCCGCCGGGCCTCGTCAACGGTTTCTTCGCGCATTCCGGCTATTCCCGTGTTTCGAGGGACTGAAATCAGATTAGCACTCACTCTACGCCGGCCGCGGTCGAGCTCGAGGACGGAAGTAGCCACGAAACCGCAATTGAAGTACTAGTGCCAAGTCGTATGTCCCCTGCACAACCTCTCGGTGGTGGTTGAAAATGTGTTTCAGTTCCGCTATCGTCTCATAGGTGCTATGAGTGCTACGGCGACGGTCTCGGCGCCGGCGGACGTCACGCCGGACCTCTGCGGCAAACTCCTCTACTACATGGTGCTGATGCGGGAACTCGAAGACCGCATCGAGCTCAAACTTTATCGCCAAGGGAAGATTGCAGGCGGCTGTTATACCGGTCGAGGGCAAGAAGCCATACCGGCCGGAAGCGCCATGGTCGCCGAGCCGGACGACTACTTCTGCCCGTCTCACCGCGACCTGGCCGCGTTCCTGATCCGCGGCATCACGCCGCGGGAAATGCTGGCCCAATATCTCGGTCGGCTGGGCAGCCCCACTAACGGACGCGACGGCAATATGCACATCGGCTGTCACAAGCGCAAGATCCTTACGATCATCAGCAGTATTGCCTCTAACGTACCGGTCGCCGGCGGCATTGCGCTGTCGATCAAGTACCGTCGTGAGCCGCATGTCGTCTTCAACTACTGGGGCGAGGGTGCCACGAGCCGAGGAGATTGGCACGAGGGAGTCAACTTCGCATCCGTGCAAAAACTCCCCATCGTCTACTTGTGCAACAACAACCTCTATGCTTACTCCACCCCGCTCGAGCTACAGATGGCCATCGAGAACGTAGCCGACCGCGCGGCCGGTTACAACATTCCGGCCGAGATCGTGGACGGAAACGATGTGATCGCCGTCTACAAAGCCGCTAAGCGGGCCGCTGCCTACGCGAGAGCGGGTCACGGTCCCTACATGATCGAGTGTAAGACTTTCCGCGTCAGCGGACACTCCGCCCACGACTCCGCCGACTACGTGCCCCAAGAACTGCGTGAACAATGGTCCCGGCGGGACCCCATCCTCAAACTCCAGAAATATATGGTGGAAAGAGGCTGGTCGACCGAGCAGGATTTCAAGCAAGTCGGAAGGCGAGTTGTGGCCGAGATTGACGACGCTGTCGAGTGGGGGCTGAAGCAGCCCTACCCCGATCCCGCCACGGTGGAACAGAACGTCTACGAGAAGATCTAGCCCCGGTTGGCGTTCGACCGGTGAAGCCCGGAAAAACTATGGCTGAGATGACTTACCTGGAAGCGATTCGCCAGGGCCTTTGGGAGGAAATGGAGCGTGACGAGTCCGTCTTCGTGATGGGCGAGGATATCGCCGTTCACGGCGGCGCCTTCAAGGTAACGAAGGGTTTTCTGGAGCGCTTCGGCGAACGGCGAGTCATCGACACACCGCTGTCGGAGGCGGCCATCGTGGGGGCCGGCACAGGGGCGGCCATCAACGGCTTGCGGCCGGTCGTCGAAATGCAATTCTCGGATTTCATGGCCTGCGCGTTCGACCAAATCACGAACTTTGCCGCCAAGTGCCGCTACCGCTGGGGAGGGAACGTTCCTCTCGTCGTTCGCGCCCCCACGGGAGGCGGCTTTAGCGGCGGCCCTTTTCACTCCCAAAACCCGGAAATGCCCTACGTACACACGCCGGGCCTAAAGGTCGTTGAACCCTCCACAGCCTACGACGCTAAGGGATTGCTGAAGTCGGCGATCCGCGACAACGACCCGGTCATCTTTCTGGAGCACAAGCACTTGTATCGCAGTATTAAGGGAGATGTCCCCGCCGACGACTACACCGTCCCGCTCAGCAAGGCGGCCGTCCGCCGATCGGGCCGAGACCTGAGCGTGATCACCTACGGTGCGATGGTTCACGTAGCGCTGGAGGCGGCCGAAACGCTCGCCCGGGAAGACATCGACACCGAAGTCGTCGACCTCAGAACGCTGATGCCGCTCGATCGCCAGGCTGTCTTGGCAACGGCGAAGAAAACCGGCAAAGTGATTCTGCTGCACGAGGATACGCTGACCGGTGGATTGGGCGGCGAGCTGGCCGGCATCATCGGCGAGCACGCCTTCGCACACCTCGACGGACCCCTCGTCCGCATCGCCCCTCCCGATACGCCGGTCCCCTATAGCCCACCCTTGGAGAAAGCCTTCCTGCCGAATGCGGAGAAGGTCGTCGAAAAGGCGCGTTGGCTTTATCGATATTGATTTTTCTGGGACCCAAACCTGCTTCGCCACGTTACAGGTGGGAAGCCCCGGCAGCCGCTTCGGACCACTCATCCCAGTTCTCCGCCTCTCCCCCTGCTCCTCAGCCCCTTCCGAGATCGTGGTGAGAAAAGTTGCTGGCACCTGCTCCATCTGGCCGATAAGTTGCTCGTAGCCGAGCTCCACGATAAAGCGGCGCCCTCTTTCCGGTAGTCAGCAGAGTTAGGGGTCCTAGCGTGGACAAGAACTGAGGGCGCACAGCCCTGAAGGGAGCACGTGGTACGAATCGATTCGGGCAAAGTGGGTAGAGGCGTGCAGTGCGGCGGTCCCCAGCGCCGCAAGATGGGCCGCCGTCGCGGACAGATGCTGCCCCTAGTTTCCGTGCTGCTCGTTGTTTTGCTGGCGATGGGCGGGCTTGTTCTGGATGGCGGCCGCATGTACTTCGAGAAAAGACGGATGCAGAACGCCGCCGACGCGGGCGCGTTGGCGGGCGCTCACGAGTTGTACCGCGGAAATACCGACCTGGGGGCCGATGTGCGCCCTGCCGCCGTCAACGATACGGGCCTCAACGGATACACCGACGGCGACTCGTCCATCACCGTCAATCTTGTAAACGGTCCCACGGGGCTGGCGAACCGCGCGGTGGAGGTGACCATCGCCCGTAGGGTCCCAACGACGCTGATACAAGTCCTGAACGCCGGTCCGGTGACCGTGCGGGCCCGAGGGACGGCGGGTCTGGCGCCCTATATTGACGCCTGCATTCTGGCGCTGAACCCGACGGCCGCTGCCGCTCTCAAATTTCACGGCAACGCCGTCGTCGATGCGGGGTGCGGACTGCTGTCGAACTCACAGGCCGGCAATGGCCTCCAGCGAGACGGGGGAGCCGTGGTCAGCTCAACCTTCAGCGGTGTGGCGGGCTATTACTCGGACAACGGAGGGAGCGGCTCCATCAGCCCGGCGCCCCAGGAGCAGGCGCCGCCCATGCTGGACCCACTCGCTTTCCTCGAACCTCCCGATTACACCGGCTGGCCCATGGCGTCATACAACCCAGCCACCAAGGAGTACGTGTGTCCGGGCGGACAGTGCATCTTCAACAAGAAGCTCACGGTGGCCGGATCTCCGATCACGAAAACCTTTCAGTCGGGGATCTATGTCCTACGACAGGGCATGGACATCGTCAGCGACGTCACCGTCGAAGGGTTCGGGGTCACGTTCTACAACGCCAGTACCAAGTTCGGTATAACGATCGGAGGCTCGTCCACGGTGACTTTCGAGGCTCCGACGAGCGGCCCCTACAAGGGGATTCTGTTTTATAGCAACCCGGACTCCGGCGACCTCAATAACATGCTCGGCGTGGGAGATGCCGTCTTCAATTTTCGAGGAGCCATCTACTTTCCCTCGCAAAGCGTGATGCTCGAGGGAACTACGATCGGAGCCACCCCGTTTGGGATGGTCATTGCTCAAACGGTCGATATCGGCGGCGACTCCAACCTAACCATGAGCGGTGCAACCGCCACCGATGTCCCGGCGATTACTAAGGTGACGCTGCTGAACTAGGATTTCGTGATGAGGGTCCCCGTCCGCGGTGGACGAAGTACAGGCGCGCCGATAGATGGCGTGGAATACCAGGAGGTTGAGGATGCATAACGCCGCCCCAACAGACCGCCGGAAAGACTTTGCCCGGGGCAGCGCCGCCGTGGAGTTCGGTATTGCCGTTCCGCTACTGCTTCTCATCGCCTTCGGAGCCACCGATTTCGGCCGCTTGTTCTACTCGGGCCTAATCGTTCAGGATGCAGCGGCTACGGGCGCTTTTTTTGGAGCGCAAAGGACCGTGACCTCCGTGATGTCTTCCGGTATGGAAGCAGTGGCCGACGACGACACGGCCAGCATCGATCACGTAGGCTCAGTCTCCTCGACGGCGGACCACTACTGTGACTGTCCCAGCAATCCCGCCGACGGACCTACCGATTCCGCGGCGGTGGACTGCCTGGATCAAAACGCATGCCCGGCCTACGGGTTCCCCCGGCTGTTCGTCCGCACCCGGGTAGAGCAGAGTTTCGCTCCGATCGTGCCGCTCCCGGGTATCCCGTCGACCGTCAATATCAGCCGTCTGGCTTACTACCGCGTGCAATAGAGCTAAACATAATGAAGATATCTATCCCCCTAAACGGTTCAGTGGCGGCTGGAACCGCGCCCGGCTTCCGAGGACTCATGGCGGCCCATCGGCGTTCGCGGCGGCGAGCAGTGAGTGAGAGGGGCAGCACCCTCGTCGAGTTCTCCCTTGTGTTCTTACTGTTTATCGTCCTGGTCGTAGCGACGATGGAACTCGGGCGAGGAGTGTGGCTCTACGTAACCGTCGCACACGCCGCGCGGGAAGGCGTGCGCTACGCCCAAGTCCGGGGAGACGCCGCCACGATAACCGGGATCACAGGTGTCGTCGAGTCGGCGTCGATCGGCCTCGATGCCGAAAAGCTCACCGTCGACCCCACATGGACGTCTGAGGACCGTGAGCGAGGAAGCATCGTTCAACTGGACGTCTCCTATCCCTTCGATCTGGTTGCCTCGAGTCTGCTCGGCCTGCCCTCTTCTCTTCGGGTAAGCAGTCGGGCGCGAAAGATCATCGCGCAGTAGACTGTAATAGCAGAAGCGTCGGCTGTCCTAGCTACTTTCCGGCGCAAAATACGAGTACCGCTCGGGGCGGGGACTGTCACCAATTTCGCGCCTTCAAAGAATCAACAACTTACGGGTGCATCCGGACGCGAAATTGGCTGACTGTACCCAGGCGCCACGCAGTTTCTCCTTTTTGCGCCGGAAAGTAGCTAGGACGCTTTTCTCACGAGCGTTCGGACGACCGGCGTTGAAGGGACTTTGTTTGTAGGGGCGGACCGCCGTGTCCGCCCATTCGTTTTGTCTTGAGAAATGCGGGCTGGATGTCACGCAGCCTAAGTGTCTCATTAAAATAATCTTAGCCCCATTGGCGCCAAGTCCTCCTTGGATTGGCAAGGTACAATGTAATTGAGTACACGCGAAGCATTCGGGGCCCCTTCGAGCACGGGCCGTCGGAAGCCACAAACCAACGAGGCAACAAAATTACCAAACAAACCCAATTTCGTCGAACCCAAAGGGAATCAATGGTTTACAGTTGGTTTCCAGTACGACGGGACGGTCGGACCCATAAAATCCGACGGATCGGACCAGCCGGGTACAAGAGTAGCTTTGCCGCGGTTGTAGCGCGGACCTGGCGCTGTTCCAGCGTCCGCGTCCGTGCGCAGCTACCGAGCAATAGAATTACCAAACAAACCCAATTCCTCATAAAGCCTTGTTTTCCAGACACTTACGGAAAGTTTGGCGGCCTGATCGTGTCCTTCGACCGTCAGCCGGTGAGAAATGCGGGCTAGCCCGTCCTAGCCCAACACTCGTTAGTTAAGGCCGGTCGAACCCCGGAGGGGCGTGGGTGAAATGGCGGATTCGGCAAAGCCCCGGCAGGGGCGCGGGAAAAACGCGGGAGGCGCCGCGCTCAACGATCTCGACAACAGATTCCTCCGACCGGCTTCCGGATGGGCAAAAACGCTAAGTGAAGAGCATTGGTCCTAGCGGCGACGGAAGGCAAGGCGCTTCTGAAACCCGCGCGGTATCTTTAGAAACACCGCAGAAACACCGCTTGGGCCTGAAGGGACCAGCCCGGGCGCCGTGATCCACCAAAACGGTGAACTGGTGTGATGTTGCTGGAGCTGCATTGGGGGGGTAAGGTTTCTTTCCGCTTCGTAGGCGTCGGTTTACTGGTCCTCATCGCTTGTGGCACACCCACGCCCGGCGCCGAGGAAGCGGTCGCTAGTAAGCGAACGTTTCGGGATCCCGCTCCGCCCGTCGTCGAGCAACTCTCGCCGCTGGATCCCCCTCCCCTGCGGCCTAACCCGGACGTCACGTTTCACGCAAGGCCGAAGCCGTTGCCGCCCGATGCCGTTACCCACGATTGGACGTCGTTTCTCGGGCCGACGCACAACGCCCTCTCGACCGAGACGAAGCTGCTGCGGAAGTTTCCCGCGGAGGGCCCAAAGCTTGTCTGGGAGATGAAAACGGGGGAGGGCTATAGTTCGCCGGCCGTGGCGGGCGACCGGCTTGTCTACCTTCATCGTGTCGCTAACGAAGAGCGGGTGGAGTGCCTGCACCCGGAGACCGGCGAGCGCTACTGGAAGTTTTCCTACCCCACGAATTACCGGGACCGCTACGGCTATAGCAGCGGCCCTCGGGCCAGCCCGGTGATCGACGGCGACTACGTTTACACCCACGGCGCCGAGGGCAAGCTACACTGCCTCAATCTTGAGACCGGACAACTCGTGTGGAAACGCGACCTCGCACGCGAGTTCAAAGTACCCCAGGATTTTTTCGGCACGGCCGCCACGCCTTTGATCGAAGGCAGCCGCCTAATCATCAACCTCGGCGCTCCGGGCGGGCCGACCGTAGCGGCGTTCGAGAAAGCAAGCGGAAAGATGGTGTGGGGCGCAGGTGACGAGTGGGGGTCGAGTTACGCTTCACCGGTACCGGCGAGAGTGCGCGGGAAGCGGCGCGTGTTTGTGTTCGCCGGCGGCGAGAGCCGACCGCCCACCGGGGGCTTGCTGTCCATCGATCCCTCGACGGGGAGGGTGGATTTTTCGTTTCCCTGGCGCAGTCGCAGTTTCGAATCGGTGAACGCCTCGTCTCCGGTCATCATTGGCGACCAGGTGTTCGTATCGGCTTCCTACCGCACCGGAGGAGCGCTGCTGAATCTGCTCCCCGGCGGCGGCCACTCCCTGGCCTGGACCACCAAGGAATTCAACCTGCACTGGAACACGCCGGTGCATCGCGACGGCTATCTCTACGGTTTCCACGGACGCAACGAACCCGACGCCCGGTTGGTTTGTCTAAGGCTTGAAGATGGGAAAGTCGTCTGGAAGGAAACGCCCGAATGGGAAGAGGCGGAAAGCGTCGGCGCGGAGACCCGCCGGATGCTCGCCAGTACACTGCGCGGATCGCTGCTTTGGGCTGACGGCCGCTTCCTGGCGCTCGGCGAGCACGGCCATCTGCTGTGGCTTGATCTCTCCCCCCAGGGTTACCGGGAAATCTCGCGCGCCAAGCTGTTTCTGGCCCGCCAAACGTGGGCTGCTCCTGTCCTCAGTCGCGGTCTGCTCTACGTCTGCCAAAACTCGCGTGGGGTATTCGACAGCTCGCAGCCACGCTTGCTGTGTTATGACTTACGGGCGAGGAAGTAGGTTTCAAACGCCGCTGAGTGGCTCCCTCGATTTCGCGCGGCGAGATGATTTTCTAGGCAGGGAGCTTCCTGGCCCGCTTTCTCGCCAGCCGACGGTTGAAGTACGCGATAGGTCCGCGGGCCAGTGGTATAATTTGTCATACCGGAGGTAACATGGTCCGAAAGAT
>CAXWPI010000004.1:0-813795 GCA_963668345.2 Bryobacterales bacterium
GGGTTCCGAGTTCAACCATCACGGCAAGCACACAGGCCACGGCAGGGGCCCGGGCGGGAATTTGGGCCAAATGGGTTTAATAAATGTCTCCGCCCTCCCCGCGCAAGCGCTGCCGACGCTCTTACGGACGAAAACGGCCACCTGACGCCGCGATCCGCATCAACCACCCGCAAAATCGCTGCTCACATCGGGATCAGTCCATCCCCGTCGCAGCTGGTGAGAAATGCGGGCTAAGCCCTTTCAGGATCATTCTTGGATTGGAAAATGCTGGTGCGCCTGCGGCAGATGTGCCGGTCGCCGAACTGTCCGAGAGGCTGAAGAAGACACTGCAGTACGAGCAGTTAATCTCGCGCTATCGCAAAGAGGGACGATCTGACGAAGCGGTTGCCCTTGAACGAGGCGAGTTCGCTCTTTCCGGAGAGGTCCTGGCCCCTTCGTGTGCTGGCGGATATCTACCGGGAGATGGGAGACGAGAAACTGGCAATCGAGCACGGTAGAAAGGCGGTCCAGGTTGAGCCCCGAGACATGCAGGCTACATTCTTGCTGGGCAAAATCTACGAACAGTACGGTAAACGAGAACAGGCAATGCGGGCCTACAGGGACGTTCTAGCAATAAATCCCGATCACAGGGCGGCAAAGACCGCGTCGGCCAGGCTCCTCAAGAGGCTGGGCCGTTAGTGTCTCTTCCGGGGATGGTGGAAACCCCTGGCCTTCAGGCGAAGACAAGGTCGTAGTAGGGTGGTCGCGTGCGCAAGTAGTCGAGTTTCTCTTTGCTTCGCTGGTTCAAGACGGGCTACTGAAGGTACCCCAAGGATTTCAACCTCTCCGCTGTTTCCGGGTCCAGCTCCGCCTGCGCTTTCAGCAGTGACGGTCGAGACCTGAGTCTCCGGATCCGATCGGCCAGGGCCCGCGCCATCTTCCGCTGTACTTCCGACAGAGACGAATTGGCGGAACGTTGCCCAGGCTCGCTCGAAGCGAGATCTACCTTTTCGTCGGGGTCATCCCGCAAATCGTAGAGCCGCATGGGACCCTGTGGGAACTCCCAGATTAGTTTGTAGTCGCGGTCCTGAATGGAGGCCATATCTGGGTTGTCGGCCACCGCCCCCGAGAACGACCACGAGGGAGGGTTGGTCGATCCGCGCCCCTGGGAATCCAGCAGCACGTGGCCTTCAAGTTCCTCCGGAATACTCCGCTGGCCGGCCAGGCTAAGGAGAGTGGGCATGACGTCCAAAAGACCTGTCATCCGATCGTCCCTTCGCCCCCCACCCTCGGCCCCCGGCAGTCGGATCATCAGCGGGATCTTGATGGAGTGTTGAAACAAACTTGGTGCGTAGCCATGGTTCCACCGACCGTGTTCCAGAAGATCTTCTCCGTGGTCGCTGGTGAAAACCAAGACGGACTTTTTCAACCGCTCTGAGTTCCCGAGCCAGCTCAGGAAGGAGCCTAGCTGATCATCGAAAAGCCGCACTCCAGAGGCGTAGGCTGCCCTCCAGTTCTTCAAGTGCTTCCCTGCTCCGAATCCCTCCACGGCGTGCGGTCACCCAGGTAGCCAATCTCTTCCCACTCAAGAGCGGTGAGAAGTCTGTCCTCGCCCAGGGATGGGCTTTGGGAGAACTCTTCGATAAGTTCCGGGGTAGAGTTATAAGGGCCATGGACGTCCATGAAATGCAGGTACAAGAACAAGGGACGGTCAACCTTGGGGCCCTCCGCCCGCTCCTCGAACCACTCCTGGATCTCCGGAATTATTAGCTTCGCCTTCTTGTCATGGCTTATCGTAGAAATGGTCGAATCCCTGGTCGAAACCCCACTGGGGCTTGTTCATCCAAGGGTTGCCAACCCAGGCTGCCGTTTCGTACCCCAGTTTTCTCAAGCGCTTCCGCCAGGGTCCACGCTCCTTTCGGAAGAGCGTCCGTTTTCTCGCTTGCCGGCACCCCCTTCCAGAAATGGTTCCCGTGGGTGAGAACCCTGTGTGTGATGGGATCCAGGGAGGTAAAGAGGGAGGCTACCGACGGCTTGGTCCATGGGGACGGGGCAACGGCGTTGTCGTAGACAATAGACTCCAGCGCTAAGCGGTCCATAGCAGGGGAAATCTCGCCCTGAAAACCGTAACAACCCAGGTAATCCGCCCGGAGGGCATCCACCAGAATCAGGATGATATCGGGCTTCTCCTCTACACTCCGCCGCCGCTCGCACGCCTGCATCAGAAGAACAGCTAGGACGACCGCCAATACAAGCCTGAACCAAGCGCTCCGTGATCGCGGCGGGCCCTGTAGGGAGAAGCTTCGCATTCTCGGTAGCCTTATTGAGTTTCGCAAAACATAGTGACAGGCTCGGCCTTCGGCAGAGCACCCGCGCCCGTCCTCGACTCTACCAACCGCACGGTCGAAGCACGCGATGGGCCCGCCATTACCCGGTGTAAACCGGCTTCTGCGTTATGAGTGGAGCTGAAATGTATAAGTCAACGAACAGGGACAGGGGGTGGGCGCACGCTCGGGAATGCAGCGAATCACACCTCTGCCAGCCGTTCGTTCGAGTCGCCGAACTGCTTCGGGCGGATGCCGAACTTGTCGAGCATCGACAGGTAGAGGCTGCACATCTTGCGGTTCGGCTTTTCGAGGTAGTCGAGTACCCGGCCGCCCTGAATCTGCCCTCCGGCGCCGCCGAGCAGTACGACGGGCAACTGTTTGGCGTTGTGGTTACCTGTCAACATGCTTGAGCAATACATGAGCATCGAGTTGTCGAGCGCGGTTCGTTCGCCTTCTTGGATCGCCTCCAGCCTGCGGGCGATGTAGCCGAATTGCTCCAGGAAGAACTGATTCACTCTCAGGTAGTCGGCGTCGTCGCGGTGCGAGAGTTCGTGGTGCCCGACATCGACGTTGAGATGCCGGAACAGCAAGTAGCTGTGATCGTTGTTAAGCTTCAGCGTGCAGACGCGCGTTGTGTCGGTCTGGAAAACCCAGCACCAGGATGTCCGACATCAGCCGCATGTGCTCGGCAAGGTTCTGCGGAATGCCGTCCGGCGGACGCGGCACGTTGGGTTTGTCGAGCGTCGGCCGCCACCCCTTGCAACTCGCCCTTCCCGCCGGCTTGTTCGATGCGTTGCTCGACCGCGCGCACCGAGTTGAGGTACTCGTCGAACTTCTGTTGATCGGTCGAGCTGATGTTCCGCCGAAAGCGATGTGCGTCGGTCAGCACCGCGTCGAGGACGCTCTTGTCCCCGCGCTGCGCTTGATCGTTGCACAGCCGGTCGAAGGCCAGGGCGGGATAGAGTTCGAGCGGCGTCGGAGCGGTCGGAGAGCTCCACGAGATGTGCGAGCTGTAGAGCATCGAATAGTTCCTGTGAATCCCCGGATTCGATCTCTCGCAGCCCAGGACGAGGCTCGGCACCTTCGTCGACCGTCCGTACCGTTGAGCGACGAGCTGGTCGATGCTCGTGCCGGAACGAATCTGGCCGCCGGAGGCAAGCGGCGCCCCGGACAACAGATTGCCGGTCTGCGCACTGTGGATATTGCCCTTGAGGGCTTCCTCGTTGTAGAGCCCGCGGATGAAGAGCATCTTCTCGCGGAACTCGCTCAGAGGCGCCAGCACCTGGCCAAGTTCCATCCGCTTTCCTTCGCCCTTGGCCCACCACTCGTTGGTGCAAAAACCGTTTCCTGAAAACAGTACGGCCAGACGCACCGGCGCCTGGCTCTCGGGGCTTGGCGGCCGCGGCGGCTTGAGCGCCCCACACCGGAAACGACTCCATCCAAGGCAACGCCATCGTGACGCCCGCGCCGCGTAGGAATGTTCGACGAGAGAAGTGATCGGTCTTCATGATTTGCCTCCCCGAAAAAGGGCTGAAGGTTGTGGGACCATTTTTAGTCTACAAGGCGCTCGCTCAAATCGCGCGTCTGCCATGCGCGAGCGGGTGAAGAACGAAGCACCGCGGCTCATGGCGATTCCCCGAGTCGAGCGTCTCTGCCCCGGATCTCCCGGAACTGGCGACTCTGAACGATCATGTCGACGGCCACGGAAAAACGGTAGCTGTTTCTTGCCAGCCGCTGCTGGATTTCGGCGAGCAGCGGTTGATCCGAGAGTTGGACCTCCCGGCCAAGGGCGTAGCCCAGCAGTTTGCGGCAGAACTGGCCAAGGAAGGCGTCGCGGCGCGTTTCGAGCAGGTAGTCCCTGAGGCCCGCCAGTCCATTGATTTCGCTTCCGTCGGGAAGTTTCGTTTGCGTATCGACGGGGCGGCCGGCGAGATCGCTGTCGCGGCGGCGGCCGATCGAGTCAAAGCCTTCCAGCGCAAAGCCGAACGGGTCGATTCTTTGATGGCACGAGGCGCACAGCGGAACGCTGGTATGTTTTGCCACGAGCTGGCGCACCGTCAGCCCGTCGGTTGCGAATTTCGTCCGCGGGAAGTTGGGGGACCTCCTTGGGCGGACGAGGCAGTTTCTCGCCCCAGCAGCACTTCACTCACCCAGTTGCCTCGCAGGATGGGACTCGTACGGGACGCGCCCGACTGCTTCGCCAGCGTCGTCGCGAGACCCAGAATGCCTCCGCGGCCGTGCTTCCTGATTCCTTCGACACGACGCCACTTCCCGCCTTCGACTCCCTCCATGCCGTAGAAGCCGGCCAGCCGCGCGTTGACGAAGGTGTGGTCGGCGTCGAGGAGACTCAACAACGACGCGTCGCGTTGAAACAGATCCGTGAAAAACCGGATCGATTCTTCGTACATGTCGCCGCGAAGATCCGCGAACTCGGGGAAGTACTTCTCGCTCTTCTCGGCGAGCGAATCGAAATCATGGATGTGCAGCCACTGGCAAGCAAACTCGGTGGTCAGGCGGCGCACGCGAGCGTCGGCGAGCATACGCCGGGTCTGCTTCGCCAGTACGTCGGGCGTGCGCAGCGCGCCGGCGGCCGCCGCGGCGCGGAGTTCTTCATCCGGTTCGGACGACCACAGGAAGTAGCTCAGCCGGCTGGCGAGTTCCCAATCGGAGACCGCCGCGGAGGAGGTTCCCACCGCTGCGTTTTCGAGCCGATATAAAAATGCCGGCGCGACAAAGACTCGGGCGAGCGTCAACCGAAAGGCCTCATCGTGCGGGATCTCTTGTTCTCGCAGGCGGCGATAGAGTCCCTGCAACTCGTCTGCTTCGACGTCGGTCAGCGGACGGCGATAGGCCTGGGCGGCGAAGTCGACGACAGCATCGACCTGAGCCGGCTCGTCTGCGATCAGCTCTTTGCTGAACGCGGCGGCGCGTTCGTAGATCGGCACGCGTAACGGCATGACCGCTTCGTGCTGAGAGCGATCTTCTATTCCGTTGCCTTCAAAAGCTTCCAGGAGCAACTCCAAGCCCGTGACTTGCAGCAACGCGCTTTGGCTGACGTAGTGCAGCTCTTCCCAGAGCCGGTCGAGATAGGCTCGCTGCTCATCGTCGAGCATCAGCCGAGCGAGATGATCATCCTCCCGATAGAAGAGCCTCAGCGTGAGGACCTCGTCGATCGGCACGATCTGGTTGAAGCAGAGCGCAGCCGGGAACAGGCGACGATACTCATCGAATCCCGACTCGATCCGCCGCCACGTGGGGCTGTTTTCGGCAGTGAGAAAGACTCGCTTGAAAGCAATGTCTCGATGATCCGAGAACACCTGGGTCACTTTCGAGAACGTCACGGTGGCCTCGCTGGGAACCAGCCCGGACGCAGGGGTCGGTGTGCCGGCGACCACGTCAACCTGCACGCTCCCCTCGCGGCCCATCTCCTTGTCGAGCGCAGCGGTCGTGACCAGCTCGCGGCCAGCTGCCAGGTAGCCGGGAAGACGAATCTTGACGACCGAGGGGACAGGAACAAACAGCGAGGCAGAGCCGATCGTATGGCCCTTGGGGTGTTTGCCGAACAGGGCCGGGTCCAAGCCCCACTGAGATGCCCCCGCCGCTTTATTCGAGGGCTGAACGCGACCCACATCCCAGTAGAGCCCTCGGATATCGCGGAGGTAAATATCCGCGCGGCCGGGCGCGACCAGCCGGGGGGCTTGCCACACAACGAAGTCATGATCGTGGCCATCCCCTGCGTCGGTCACCACAAGCGAGAGTACGACTTCTTCTTCATCGCAGAAATCATCCGCTATGGGGAAACGGATCTCCTGTTCGCTCAGCAGAGGATTGACCGCTTCCATCCACCGCGATGGGCCTCCCTTCCTGCCGATCAGGCCGACCGGGCCGAACGTCCACAGCCCCCTCTGCCAGGCGGCGACGGCGGCGGCGAGCGTAACGGCATCTGCTGGTTTCGCCTGGCGCCATCGGGAACGGAGATCGTCCGAAAGCAACGATGGAGCGGACCCCGAAAGAGCGGACCAAAGCGTGCTGAGATACTTGGCGCTCAGCCCGTGCTCACGGGCCACGACTTCGATCGTCTTACCCCCGGTCGTCAGTGCATCCCGTTCGGCGAGCGTGGCGGCGAAATATTTCTCCAGCGGCAGGCGCCCGGCGAGTCCCATGCGGGTGTCACCGTGGACTTTGATGTTCCCGACCGCCGAACCGACCCCGAGATCCTCGGTGTCGGCGAACTGGCGATAGAACCCCCGAATCCGCGCCAGGCTTTCATCCGTCCAGTCGCGCCGCGTCGCCTGCGGGGAGAAACGAAAGCCGGCCGGCAGCAGCACCGCGTGTCGAGCGATCCCCTTTCCCGCGTCGAGATATTTCCTCAGCAGGGCCGGCGACATCACCAGCGCGTTGCCCGTATTGGTGAACCCTTCCCCCGCGGCGCTATCGCCCGGGAACTCGCGGGCCGGATTTAAATCGACTCCCGTCAGATCGCGGACCGTGTAGGTGTATTCGGCGTTGTTGAGCCGCCGCAGAACGACCGGCCCCGGATCTCCGGCATGGGCCAATGCCTCGGCATGAAGATAGCGCTCGATCCAGCCGCCGCAGCTCCTTCCGCTGCTCGGGCGCCGGCTGCTCGGCGGGCTCCGGCGGCATCTCGCCGTTGTCGAGCATCTCGACAACCTTGAGCCAGGTCTTCGTGCCTCGCCGCACCTCTGCCAGCGTCCGGAACTGTTCGAGATCCAGCTCCCCTACCCGCATCGCCGTCGAATGGCAACCCAAGCAGAACTGCTCGATCAGCGGCCGAACTTCAGTCACGTACTCATCAGCCAATCCCGCGAAGTGATCCCGAGGCGGCTCAGCGGCCGGCATGCTGGGCATCGAACCAAACACCGCCCACAGCGAAGCCACAACCCAAACGAGGTGGTGAGCAACCCGCAGCTTCTTCTCGCCTGCGGCCGAGTTGATTCCCCGCCGAGGCCCGGAACTCGCGGAGAAGGTCATCCCCATCTCACTATGCCGTGCACACATGGTTCTCAGCAAAACGGATCACGCCCATCCCGCCTTCCTGCCGAAATTATACCGCTGAACGACCACCCTGCCGGGAACTGAAAAACGGCATTTTGGGATGCGCACCTCGGCGGTGGCTCACAGGGCTCAGCGGACTGTTCAAGTACGCTCGCATTGTTAAGGCAACTGGGCGCTGAGCTGCGCGGCTTTGATCGCGCGCTCGAGAAGTCGTGGAATCACCTTTTGGGAGTCAAAATACTCCACAGCGATCTCCCTGGCTGTTTGCGAGTGAAATGCGTAGCGGCTCTGAATCGCTTCGAAGCCGGCTACTGCCTCCTCGGGTGACGAGAACGGAACGACGCCGCCCCCGGTTTCCAGCCAGCGGGAAAAACCTGTCTCCTGGGTGAGGACGGGCCGACCAGTGGCGAGATACGAGGCGCTTCGCTCGCTAAACCAACCGCACTGAGTGATCACATAGCCGTGCTTGGCTACTGTGAATTCGGCTCTGGACTGTTGAATGTATCTCTGATACGTCCACGGATCGCGCGTCACGCTCAGCGCATTCTCAAGGTCCCACGCCCTTCTGGCGGAGCAATTCTCGGGGCGCTGTCGGACTGGTTACTTCCACAGCGGCCAATGGCTCGGGGCTGCCGACGGCCAGTTCAAAAATCGGTGCGGCTCCTGCCGGCAGATCGATATAAGGTGGAAATGATTGGGCCTTCAGACCGTACGACTGCCCCTCGTGTTCCACCGCCGAATAGCTCTCCCACTGCATAACCGTAGTGAATTTTCCATCCCTCGGGCTGGGAGCCGCGGGCCACGCTTCCAAGAAGATCGGATGCGGAGTGAACTGCCAGGGCAGCCCGTCGTCGGGCACGGCACAGCCCTCGAGACCCAAATTGGCTCCCAACGAGAAGAAGGCGTTGTGCTCGAGGGCAAGCTCTCGGGCGGCGTTATCCCGCAGGTGGGCGATCTGGGTAAACGCCGGATCCTTATCCAGAAAAACCCGCACGGGGATCTGGCGCAGCCACGGTCGCAACGGGTTTCTGCCGGCGAGGTTGAAGACGAGGTCCGCCTTCTTACACGTCTCGACCATTTGCCCGCCGCAAGGCCCGAACCACTCGCCTTTGCGGGCATCGTGGAAGGCCCAGCAATGGAGTTATTGTCAAATGTTGTGGACGGGGCGGGTCAGGCGGCGCGTTGTGGAACCATCACTCCATCCTTGAATTTCTTTCCTTCTAAGACGTGGACAATCAGCTCCGAGCCGTTGAGTCTGCGCCAGCGAGCCTCCGCTTGACGGGCCAACATGAACACCATCGTCAGCGAGGCTTCGCGGCTGCCGCAGCCCTTCGTCCTGCGTTGCCTCAGGCGCACCGTCGCGAACGTTGACTCGATCGGATTCGTCGTTCGCAGATGCCCCCAGTGCTCGGCCGGGAAGTCGTAAAACGTCAATACGACCTCGCGGTCCTTTTCGAGGCACGCAACGGCCTTGGGATACTTCACCTCGTAGAGGCCGGCGAAGTGATCCATCGCCCCCTCCGCCGCTGTTCGGCTCTCGGCCAGATAAATGTTGTGTAGCGCGCTCTTGGCTTTGCCCTGCATACTCTTGGGCAACTTGTCGAGCACGTTCGCCGTCTTGTGCACCCAACAGCGTTGTTCGCGCGTCGTCGGATACACCTTCTGCAGCGCCGCCCAAAAGCCCAAACTGCCGTCGCCCACCGCCAACTTCGGCGGAACCTCCAGGCCGCGCCGCTTCCAGTCTTCGAGCAACTCCGTCCAGGACAACTCGCTTTCGCGAAAGCCGTCATGCACCGCCAACAGTTGCTTGCGGCCGTCGGCCAAGGCACCGATAACACCCAATAAACACTGCCGTTCATCGTCCAAACGGATGTTCGAGTAGATGCCGTCCGCCCACAGGTAGACGAAGCGTTGACCCTCGAGCGAGCGCTTCGACCAGGTCTCGTATTCCTCGCGCCAGACTTGCTTGAGACGCACCACCGTGGTCGCTGACAAGCCCGGCGCGGCGGGTCCGAGCAGGGCTTTCAGCGCATCTGAAAAGTCACCCGTCGAGATGCCTTTCAGATACAGCCAGGGGATCAGCTCTTCGACGCTTTTGGTGCGCCGCAGGTAGGGCGGCAGAATCTCGGACGTGAATCGAAACTTGTTGCCGTCTTCATCGACACGGCGATCGTTGACTCGCGGGGCGCGTACTTTCAGGGTTCCGACACCGCTGACGAGGGTGCGTTCGTTGGCGCAGCCGTTGCGCACCACCAATCGCCGCCCCTGGTCGTCGATTTCGTCGCGATGCGCGTCGACGTAGGCGGCGGCTTCGGCCTCGACGGCTTGGACCAACATGCGCCGTGCTCCGTGCCGCAGCACCTCGTCCAGTTCGCTAAGCTCGCTGACCGAGACCACCTTTGGGCCTACTTGACTCTCTTCGGAAATCGCTTCAAACTCTCTCATGGCGTATCCTTTCATTCCTTTCTGGGAAGCGGTCAAACACTGAATTCAACCGCTAGGATACGCCGCCCTTCCCTACGCCCTCATCCACAACTTTCGGTTATAACTCCCAGCAGTCGCCCAACCCAACCCTTTCAAGAGTCGTCGCCAGAAACTGGAGGCCATAGGAGGGTTCCGGATCCACGATGTTTCGCAGCGGGTCGTAGAACCCCGTCCATACGTCGCTGTCTTCGAGAAAATAGACCTCGTGCCCCAGTTTCCGCAGCGCCAGGAGAAAGTGCAAATCGGCCCACGCCCTGCCACCCACGGGCAGACGCACAATGCACCCCAGCACGACAATACGTAAGCGGTCGAGAGGGCCCACCCGTTTCCTAAGCTGCTACCATTCCCGCAGTGTGCTCGTCTGAGTTGTCGCTAACTCACTTCCTTTTACTCACAAGCGTCAAGCCGGACGAAAACGGCAACGTGAAGGTCTCGTACTCCTCTCTTCCATAGACTTCGGCTTCCAAAAATTGCTTCACCTCCCAGCTGGTAAATTCCTTCCCGACGTTTATCGAATCATGAAGCAGGATTAGCCCACCTGGAGGCACCTGCTGGCCGAAGAGCTCAAAATCGAATTTCACGGCTTCGTAGGAGTGATCCCCATCGATCAGGAGCATGTCTATAGGGTCCTGGATGCACCCTTCTGCAATGACCTCCTGAGACGTTTTCCGCAGATGCTCGAACCGATTATGAAGACCGAACACTTTTGCCACCGTCACCAAGGTCGTCGAGACGGAGGCCGAATCCAGCTCAGCTGCAGCGGAAGTGGGAGGAACGTTCGGGCTTAACAAGGCACTTTCCTCATTACTCAGGGTTAATCTTTCGGGGTCGTTGTCTGGAGAGACAGGAGGAGAGTCCGGCGCTTCTCGGAGTGAGGAACGCGTCCATACGCCCGCATCCTTGTTCTATCCAGGATTTCCGATTTGGCTCCTCTGACGGCACGAGTCTACACCCTCACCCGGCGAAGCGGAACCATTTCTCCACCCGAAAGAGGCGGCGGCTGAGGCGGAACCGATCGAGCCCCCTTCTTGCCCCTCATGGGGGCTGATCCGTCGCTGCGAAGTCAATTTCGCAGACACCCCTCCGAGCTTCCGTCCTCAGTACACAGATTTCGCATTCGCCAAGTGCGGTGCTACCCGCCCGGCACAGGCAGCGCCCAGATCTTCCGCAGCATGTCGCCAAACAGCCGCCGGTTCAGATGTCCCTCCGCGAACAAGAGCCAGTCATACCGCGCGTGTTTCATTAGCCGTCCGCCCGTCTTCATCAGCCGGTGCTGCAAGCTCGTCAGCGACCAGTTCTTGATTCGCTGCGGCAGCCCGAGCCGCCGCCAGAGATTGCCCAGGTTGTAGGCCAGCACGCTTCACTGCAAGCGCACCTCGTTCGCCCGGAAGCGATGGCACGACAGCCGCGTCCAGTGCGTCGCTTGCTTACCTTCTTTGATCCACTGCTCCGCCGTGCCGCGCTGGTTGTAGAAACGCACCACCGACCGGCTTGGCAAGCTCATGTTCGTCACGATAAAACCGACGCGCGCGAACAGCTCGCCCTGGTGGTGCTCGACCTTGGCGACAACTCGTCTCGGCTTCTTCCAGCTCTCCGCCTGATAGCGAAAGCTCTTGTAGCGCACTAGCGGCTTGCGGCCGGGCCTCCCCGGCGGACGAAACAGGATGTCTTCGATCTCTAACTCCAAGCTCCTGTTGGCCGGAATGCGGATGGCGTAGTCCGCGCCGCGCTCCTCCAGTGCTTCGTAGATCTCGGGCTTGGCGAAGGCGGCATCGGCGCGAAAGGTGACCTGTTTGCCTTCGGCCAGTTGGCGCTCGATCTCCGGCAACAATAGCTCATCCCAGTCCTCGGCGCTGTGCACGTTGCCGGGACGCAGCTTGGCAGCGAGGCAATCACCATGACCGTTGAACAAAAGCAACGGGTGGTAGCAGACCGACTCGAAGTGTCCGTTGTAGGCGCTGCCTTCCTGTTGGCCATGGACCGGACTCTCGGTGGAGTCCATGTCCAGAACGACCCGCGCGGAGTCGTCGAACGCCTCCGCTTGCCCGACCAGCTCTCGGTTCAGCGCCATCAGCCCCAGCAGGTTCTCTTCGCTCGCCAGCATCTCCGTCTCGAAGCCGTGCAGCGTCGAGGTCAAGGCCGCACCGCGATCCCAGATCTTCTGCGAGCCGATCAAGCGAAACGTCGGGTCAGCCGCCACGCGGACGGCGTCGTTGACGTCCTCGTAGCCTGCCAAGCGGCTGTAGATCGACTGCCGCAACAGATCAGCGAGCGTGAACTGCTTGTTTGTGCCGTGCCGGGAGTCGCTGAGATGCTCGTCAATCAGTTCTCCGAGACCGAGCCGTTCGTCCAGTTCGCGAACCAAAATCAGGCCACCGTCGGAAGTGACGTGCGATCCCTGGAAATCGACTTTGAGAAGTCCATTGAAAGTTAGCTGGAATGGCTTGGTTTGTTTTTCACCCATTGGGTGTTGGCCTCCATGGCGTCCTCATCGGGCTCTAGCCCCTATGAATAAAGACGCTGAAGGCCGCTGGAAGGTCGGGAGGCCTGAATCAAATTGGAAATGCGGGTTTGATGATCTGCGCCTGAATGTCCTGGAGGCTGCGCTGCGCCTGCTGGACTTCGCCGATCTTCGCTTCCAGGTCCGCCATCAGGAAGCGGCGTTCCAATCCGTTCTGGATGATCAGCTTCAGATCCTCGTTGTTCCAGGGCTTTTCGATGTACTGATAGAGGTTGACTTCGTTGATCGCCCTGATGGCGTTTTCCTTGTCCGCGTAGCCGGTCAAAAGGACCCGCGTCGCGTAAGGTTGCAGTTTCTTGACCTCGAGGAGGAATTCGATACCCGTCATCTCGGGCATCAGGTAATCGGAGATGACTAAATCGATCCGGTTCTCGCGAATGGATTCGAGCGCTTTGAGCGGCGAGTCAAAAGTCAGCAGCTCATAGTCGGTTTCGAGCGTCAGGAATGACCGCAGGCTGGCCAAAACCATCTCTTCGTCATCCACAATCACCAGAAGGGGAACCCTGCTGTTCGTCGTGTCTGTCATGATGGCTGCCCTGCGGACTTTCGGTCTCCGACAGGCAGTCGAACGGTGAAGGTGGAGCCTTTCCCGACTTCCGTTCGGACGTCGATATTCCCGCGGTGATCCTGGACGATCTTGAAGCAGATCGAAAGCCCAAGCCCCGTCCCCACGCCTACCCCTTTGGTGGTAAACCCGGGATCGAAGATGCGGGGCAGGTTCTCCGCTGGAATGCCGACACCGGTGTCGGAGATTTGAACATTCACCATATCATCTTCGCGGAACGTTTTGATCCTGACTTCACCCTTGCCCTTGACGGCTTGGGATGCGTTCACCAGCAGGTTCATGAAGACCTGGTTGATCTGGTTGGGATGGCAGCGGATGGGAGGGATGTCCCCGTATTCCTTAACCACCCGTACTCGATTCTTCAGCTCGTGACGAACCAGAGTGAGGGTACTCTCCAACCCCTCGTGCAGGTCGGCGATCTTGAGATCGGCTTCGTCGAGGCGGGCGAAGTTGCGCAAGGTGGTGACGATATCGACGATGCGTTGGCTGGCAAGCTGGTTGACGCGGGAGATGTCGTCGACGACGCTGAGCACGTGTTGCAGCACCGGATTTTCGCGTATCGCTTCGTTGCACGACTCGTTCGTGATGATGCCGCGCAACTTCGCCAGCGAGCGGCCCAACGTGTCGGCGTTGCTGTTGATCGTGCCGATCGGTGTGTTCAACTCGTGGGCGATTCCGGCCACCAACTTGCCCAACGCCGCCATTTTCTCCTGTTGGACAAGTTGCGATTGCGACTCGCGCAGGTCGCGGGTCCGCTCCTGCACCTCCTTTTCCAGCTCCTCGGCGTGATGGCGCAGATGGCTGGACAGCTTTTCCCTTTCCGTTACGTCGTGGCAGATGACCTGGACGATGCGGTTGCCTCCGTAGGTCACCAGGCTCGCCCCGACATCGACATAGCTGGCCGCGGCCCCCCGCCGCTCGAGCCGCACGGTCGAGTACTGAAGATGCCCGTCCTGCTGCATCTTCTCGAAGGCCGCCGCGTCGGCGAACTCTTCGACCGGAACCACGTCGGCCAGCGTGCGCCCCCGAAGGGCGTCGCGGGGAACGGCGGTGAGCTTTTCGGCCTGTTCGTTGACCTCGATGATGCGACGGGTATCAAGATCGGCCAGCAGGATGGCTTCGCCGGCCTCTTGCATGAGCGCCCGATATTTCGTTTCCGACTCTTGCAGCTCGTGGCTGCGGCGCTGCAACTCTTCGTAGAGGCGTGCATTTTCCACGATCTGTGCCGATTGCGAGGCAATGATCGACAGAAGTTTCTGATCTGCCTTGCTGAACCCCTCTTTCGACCGCTTGTTGAAAACGTTCAGCAGGCCCACCATTTGACCCTTGGCGCGCAACGGCACGCTCAACAGCGAGCGAATCGGAAAATCCGAGGAGGCCACCGCTTTGAAGCGCGGGTCTTCCTGCAGGTCGTTGATGAGCAGCGGCTTCTGGTGCTTTAGCATCCACCCGGTCAGTTGCTGCCCAAAACGAAAGGGGACAACGTCCGAGTCGGCGGAGTGGGCCTTGCGCGCCATCGTGCGGAAAGGGTCGGTGTCTTTCTCGTCTTGCAACAACATCACCGCACCCTGCTCGACCTTGAGCTGGCGGACGCTTTCCTGAACGATCAGCTCGACGATGGCCTTGAGGGACATGGTCGAGCTGACGGCCGTGCCGATCGCGTTCAGGATCGACAGCTCCTCGACAGCCCGCCGAAGCCGGCGATTCTCGTCTTCGAGTTCAGTGAACTTTTCTTGCGAGGGTTCCGATGCCATCGCTTAGCACCCGGTGATGGGCCTAGCCCGCATTTCTCGCCAGCTGACGGCCGCAGCAGGCGATAAACCCGCCATTTTCCCTTTGCGCGGCGCCCAAGAAACGCCGTTCCGTATTCCTATCAGTATAGGTAAAATGCCGGTGGCCACCAGTGACCGGGACCTCGACGCTCCCCCGGAGTGGGATGGCCGCGCGTGAGCTACCGCCTAAGAGTCCCCGCTTTCCTGCTGGTTTGCCGATTGCGAGCCCAACCCGGCCGTCAGCAGCGAGCGCACGCGTTTGAACAAGGCCTGAAACATCTTAGGCGTGATTTCACTATGGTCGGCCAACAGGTCGAAGAAGTCCTGCTGTTCGATGCGCAGCAGCCAGCTGTCTTGCTCGGCCGCAGCCGTGACGACACTCGGTTGCTCGTCAAACAACGCCCAGTTGCCGATCGTGTCGTCCGGCCCTACCGTAAACATAGCCTGTCCGCCGCGACTCATTTGGATGCGGCCGGCGAGCACGACATAAAGAGCCGTGGCCGGCGCGTGTTCGTTGAACAAGACTTCGTCTCGAGCGTAGGGGATCTGCTTGGCGATCGATGCCAGCAGGGCTAATAAGTCCGTCTCGAGATCGGTAAACAGATCGACCTTCTGCAAGCGGATCGCTCGGTCAAGAGTGGTCAGCGTCTCCATGGGCGGCTACGCGATGCGGGGAATGGGTACCGGTCCCCGTTTTTCGCCGAACCTAACTTCTACCACGGACGGCTAGCCCGAGTCTTCTTCCGAGCGCGCCTTGGCCAGTCGGTCGCGTGCGGCGAGCGCCGACTCCGCCAGCATCGGATCAGGGGCAGTGCTCAGTTTTTCCACTACCGGGGCGAGCCCAAACATTCTCGACTCGGCCGCTACGTAGCTGGCACAGGCCTGGAGCCAGGGGTCGCCGGAGTGGAGCAACGTCTCGAGAACTTCGCCGTACGCCGTTTTCCTGAGACGAAAAAACTCCCGCCCCGCGCGCAACACGCTCGGCCCCAGACCGTTCTCGAGAAGCGGCAGGAGCATTTGGCGCAGCGGGTTGCTCAAACGGCTGTCGAGGAATTCCACCGCGTTGGCGCGCAGATCGCGTCGGCCGCTGACGATCCGGTAGTAGGAATCTCGGATCTCGCGCTGCGGGTAGATCAGCTCGAGCAAAAGAAAACTCCATTCCAGGTGTTGTTTCAGACGCTCGTTCAAGGTGCGCCGAAGGAATTGGATTCCCTCGCCGACCCGCGCGGCGGGGATCCCCCCAAGCAGGATGGCCGTCTGGTAGTAGCTTTTCAGCTCGAGCACCAACAACCCCGAAATCTTGTCTGATGCAAAGTGCGCTCGGGGTTCCTGACCGCGGATGCGGCCGAGCGCTCGCAGCAGTTCGATGCCGACGGCGCGATCGACTTTCTCCAGGCATGCTACGAGCGACCGGGCGGCTTCGGGTCCCCCGATATCGCTGACCACCCGCGGAATGCGCCGCCGCACTCCGATATCGAGGGAAGCGTCGGTCAGGGCCGTTTTCAGGCGTTCGAGAATGGGTTCGCCCAGGGCGGCCAAAGCCTCGCGCGCCTCGCGTCGCAAGGATTGGCTGCCGAGCATGGCAATGATGGCCGGCGCCTTGTCGGCCGGCTTCAGGACAACAGCGCTCTTCAGGGCCGCACGGACGACTGCGGGATCGCTGTCTTCCAGGAACGCGAGCAGATAGGGGCTCCATTGTTCCCTCTTCGGCGCCAAGCCCAGCAGTCGCGCCGCGGCCGCCCGCGACAGGCCCCGCTCGCCCGCCGTTTCCTCCAAGTAGTCGAGAAAAACCTTTCTGGCCGCCGCCGGATCGGGATCTCGGTGGTGAAGGAGGCGGACGGCAACGGTCGCCGCCACATCCCGGTCGTCGCTTGCCAGACGATCCTTCATCGCCAGCAGCGCCTCGGCGGGATCTTGCCGCTCCAGATATTCAAGAGCCTGCCATCGGCTCTCGACACGGTCCTCGCGCTCCAGAAACTTGAGAACTTCCTTTTCACAACCGTCAATATTGCGGCTGCTGGCCGTGGCCATCGCCTTGCGCCGGATGGTCGCCGATTCGTGGGTCAAAAGCGATGCCAGCTGGGCCTGACGCGCGGTGACGCCGCTGAACTGCATCCAATCGACCGCTGTTTCAATGGCTCTCGGATCCGATCCCTCGAGGGACTCCTCGAGCTGCGCCGGCGGCGAGGACTCCGCCAATTGCCGAAGCAGCTCTTCCGCACTAATGTCCTGCCGCTCGATGCTGTTCCGCAGATTGGCAATGTATTCTCCTCGAAGCTGCCACACCACGAACAACCAGGCCGCTACCAAGGTGAGGCTGACCCAGCTCACTTCCTGCGTCTTCAACTGTAGCCCGACCAGCAGCAGGAGGACTAAGCTCGCCAAACCGTCAGCGGCACCTCTGACAACCATATCGAGGAAGCTCTTGACTTGACCGCGGATGGCGGCCCCTATGGGGACATAAAGCAGCTCGACGGAGGCTCGGTCCACCGAGTGCCGGAAACCCTGGTCCGACGCTCGCGCCAACACGGCCGCCCCCAGCGAAGACGACAGTAGGAGAGCGGTCGCTCCAACTAGCAACGCCGACGGAAGAATGAACAAGCAAAGACCCAGCCCGATCCAGCGCAACAGGCGTCCGGTCAGCAGCACATGGAACAAGAAGGAAACGACGGCCAGGTAACCATAGAAATCGCCGAAAAAAGGCGTCATGGCTTCAGGCTCGGTGAGAAAATGCACTTCCACCGTGGCCTTGAATTGATACTTCACGAGCGTGCTGACCAAGGCCGAAAGAAACAGAGCGATGGTGATCAGCGACAGGTAACGAGTTTCGCCAACGAGCCGCAGGCTCTGCCGAATCGAGGCCTTGGTCTTTCCCTTGCCGCTCGCCGGAGCGGCCGGCGTCTGTACCGTTCGGCTTAGCCGCGAAACGATGAGCGCACACACAAGAAGCAGTCCGACCGCAGCCAGAGGGATGTTTTCCGTGCCCAGATGAGGACCCGCCCGACTCGTAAACTGCCCCCCGAGAGCCGCGCCTAGAATGCCGCCGCTTCCGATCACCGAAAACAGGCGCTTGGCCTGGCGAGTCGTAAAAATGGAGCCGGCCAAGGACCACGCTTGACTGGTTATGAGGACCGTGAAGACTCCCACCCAGACGTAGAGCAACACCGGGGCGCCCGCCACCCCCCAGCGCAGCAATCCCCAAAGAAGCAGCAGGCTCGCCGCGAGAAATATTTGCGTGCCGCTAATTAGCCGGCCTAGGGGAAGGCGGTTGGAGAAGCGCAAGTAGAGGCCCGCCACGGCGGCGACGAGCACGGTGACCGACAGGTCCGCCGCCGGCAGGCGTTGAGCGCCGAATTCCTTGAGGAATAACGAGTCGGCTGCCGCCTTCAGAGAGATGACCGATGCAATGCCGAACAGCAGATAAGCTGCCAGGCCCAAGGTCGGGCGCAGTTCACCAGGCTGGATGTTGAAGTAGTCGAGGATTCTGTCTTGCAGGCGTCTTGCGGCCGGTGAAACTGCCATGGGCGCCCCGTACGGGCGTGTTCCCGTCGCCCGCGGGCCGACGGAGAAACCCCTCCATTATAGTGGCCGGTCGCAGTCGGCAAGAAATCAGCGGTTAGGTCGTAGCGTAAGGCGGGACTTAGAGGCCAGCCCCGAAGGGGCATCGGACACTAGCCCAGGGTGGCGAAGCGGAACCCTGGGTAGGAATGCAACAGCCTAACAAGCCCTGTAAGGGCGCAGGAAACACACGCCAGCGGCCTTCAACAATGGCCGTCGTTGTTTGGTAGAGAAAATCACGTGGGTCAACGGACGCATGAAAATCCGTGCCATTTTCCTACCGCCCCTTCGGGGCTCAACTTTGTTTTCCGCTTACCTAGGGTTCCGCCTGACGGCTCCACCCTAGGCTATAATCCTGCCGCCGCTTCGCGGCTCCCGAGGGCTCGATTTCTTCACGGACCCGCCGTTACCGGTCAAGGCCTCGCGACGCCCAACATTCCTTGTCCGGCACCTGAGGTCATTCGCAACCTTGACCGCAGCCTCCCGGCCGCGGCTTGGTTTTTCGGGCTTCCAACGCAGAATCTCTGCGCAAATCAGCCCCGCAGGGGCATCGGATCGCCCTGCGGTTCACCTAGCCTGTTTGCCAAAGGACAAAAGGCGCAAGTCTGAACCCGGGCTTTTGTGGCGCACACTCCCAGTGTGCCGCGTCGAGACTCTCTCGACGCTTGCCCTTCACCTTCGGACGGGTCTAAGCTCAGACATAGGTGACCCCGCATCGCCGTCGGCTCCCCCCATGACTATCGGGACGGCCGGCCACTGTTCCTCACTTGGCATCTGCACGGAAGCCTGCCACAAGCTCTCTACCCGCCCGCGGACAAGCGAAACGCCGGACGCGCCTTCGTGTGGATGGACCGTCACCTGGACACGACCCGAACCGGTCCGCTTAAGTGCGTAGCGCAGGGCTCGAAGAGCCCTGCGGCTCGAGTTTGGCGTTTGACTAGATAGATTCCCACAAAGACGAAGCTGGAGTGGGCCAGGGGCGAAAAAACACTTGCGTTGGGAAACATTTTTTGTGTATTCTTGTATCTAGTTATATAACTAGAATAAGGAGGCCCCATGGGGTACCCCACCAAAGTCCAGCTCATCCGCCGCAAAGCCAGCCAGCAGTGGTACGTCAACTTCCCCTCCGCCCTCGCTCAGGCGATGCAGTTCTCCCGCGGCGAGACCGTGGAATGGCTCGTCGAAGACCGCTCCCAACTGGTGTTGAACCGCCCCCACCCGCCGCCCTCGGCGTTAAAAAAAAAGACCCCCCAGCGCGGCTCCTCGACACCTTCCAAGCCCTGGTCGGCGAAGCGCTCCAAGGGAGCGGCCAGCGCCGTGTCCAAGACAAGATCCAAACCTTGATGCTGAGCAGCTTGGTCTGTCTCGGCCGCCATACCATCACCGGGCTGCTGCACGCCGCCGGGGGGAGCTTCCAGAACTGGTCGGCCCTCTATCGGGTCTTCTCGCAGTCGCGGCTGGATAGCGAAGCGCTGTTCGCCGCCGTGCGCCGCGGCGTTGTGGCCCAACTGCGGCCCGGGGAGCCGCTGGTGGTGGCGCTCGATGATTCGCTGCTGCCCAAGAGGGGAACCAAAACCCCCGGCGTCGCCTGGCGACGCGATCCGCTGGGGCCGCCGTTTCAGACCAACCTGATGCGCGCTCAGCGAGTCCTGGAGATCTCCGCCGCCGTGCCCGGCGGCGCGGACCGGCAAGCGGCGCGGCTGATCCCGCTCGATTTCCAACACGCGCCGACCCCGCCGAAACCTCGCAAAAATGCTTCTGCGCAACAACGCCGCCAGTATCGGGAGGCGTCGCGAAAAGCTTCGCTGGCCCGCCGCGGGGCGGCCCGCTTGCACCAGTTGCGGCAGAACCTCGACCAACAACCCGACACCGCCAGACGGCTCGAGGTCGTCGTCGACGGCCGCTTCACCAACCGCGTCTTGTTGAAGAATCTGCCACCCAGAACGGTCTTGATCGGGCGCCTGCGGCAGGACGCCAAGTTGTATCAGTTGCCCTCGGCCAGGGGCGCCGCCACCGGCCGTCGCCGTTGTTATGGGCAACGGGCGCCGACACCCGAGCAATTGCGGCAAGACGACGGTGTCCCCTGGGAGAGGGTCACCGCCTATGCGGCCGGCCAGCGCCACGCCTTTCGCATCAAGACCCTGGCGCCTGTGCGTTGGCGTCCCGCCGGCGGCCAGGCCAACTTGCGCTTGGTGGTCATCGCCCCACTCGGCTATCGGCCACGAAAGGGATCGCGGCTGTTGTATCGCCGCCCGGCCTATCTGCTCGCCACCGACACGGCAATGTCCCCCCAACAGATCGTCCAGCATTACCTGTGGCGCTGGGATATCGAGGTCAACTTCCGCGACCAGAAGACCTTGCTCGGCGTGGGCCAGGCGCAGGTCAGGCATCCGCGCTCGGTCGAGGCTGTGCCCCAGCTGCTCGTCGCCGCCTATGCTGGCTTGCTGCTGGCAGCCCGCCAGGCCTACGGACCGGCGGGTTTCCCCGACGCCCTGCCACCCCCTAAGTGGCGCGCCAAGCGCTCGAAATCCCGCCCCTCGACGCAAGATCTAATCCAACAACTGCGCGCCGAACTTTGGGGGGACAGCCTACGACGTTTCTCCGGCTTCCCCTCCACCACCCAACCACACCACAAGCCTCAGAAACTCCGTTGCTCGCTTCCCACCGCCTTGCTTTATGCTTCCCCTTGAACCTTTTGCTTCTTCTCCCTCGGCCTCGAACTTGCTCTCAAACCGCCAAACTCGAGGCGCAGGGCTCGAAGAGACCTGCGGCCGTTTAACTCCGGCGCTTCGACGAAGTGCGTAGCGCAGGGCTCGAAGAGACCTGCGGCCGTTTAACCCCTTGCCAAGGCCTTACAATCCTGGGATTCTGCTAAGGATGTCGCGTCTTCGCCGGCCGATACTGCATGCGCGGTTCTTCTTCGTGACGACGAATCTGCGCCAAGGTCTCCGGCGCTTCGACGAAGTCGAGTTCCGCCTGCTGGCTGACTCCTTAATCCTCGTGCGAGAACGCCTACCGGTTGCCGTGTGCGCCTACTGTTTCATGCCGGATCACGTGCATGCAATCCTGTTCCCACAGGAAAACACTACGATTTCCAATGTGATGATGCGATTCAAGGTCGCAGCGTCGAGGCGCATTGTGCCGCGTCGCGGCCAGGCCATCTGGCAAGCACGATTCTTCGACCGTGTCTTGCGAAATCGAGCCGAGTATGACGAAACGTTCGAATACGTTCACATGAATCCAGTGCAACGTGGATTGGTTGAAAATGCACGAGAATGGGAATGGTCAAGTGCCTGCTGGTTTGCCAAGGGCGAGGGTCCCCTTGCGATGGACGAGATTCGACTCCCCACGAGTCCAGCCGGGTGGATATGAAGAGCAGGGACGATCTCAAGAAAAACCGCAGGTCTCTTCGAGCCCTGCGCTACGCACTGAGTCGGAGCATGGGTAAACAGAGCCGCACCCGCGAGGGTGCGGTCGAGGCCTCGTGACGCCCGAAGTTCCTTGTCCCGGCAACCGCGGTTATTCGCCATCTTGACCGCAGGCTCGCGCCCGCGGCTCCGTCCGCGCCCTTACTCTTCTACCAAAACGCCCCCCCCTCACCGGAAACCCTCGACCAGCATGAGGTCGCCCTCCATTGGCCCCACTTGGCCGAAAAGGATCGACCGGCCATCTGGGGAAACGCTCAGGCACATTCCCAGCGGCGGCTGGCGCTCGAGGCTGAAGACGTGCTCGACGCCGCCCGTGGCAAAGCGAAGGAACTGAACCGAAAAGCCGGCTTTCGGAGTCGAGGGGGGAACGAAATAGACCCCATCCTCGATGACTTCGTAGATTCCACGAAACAAAGATTCAAGGACCTGGCTTTCCTCACCGCCCTCAACCGGCACTCTCCATAGAGACGGGTTGGGCCAGCCACTCACAAAGTAAAACAGCCTGCCGTCGGGTGACTCCATCGATATGCCGCACCCGGACGCAACTCGCTGGGCGGGGCCTCCCCCGGAGGCCGGCATCTTGAAATACTGCGCATCCCCTGTGCGGTTGGAGCAGAAGTAGATCCACTTTCCGTTTCTCGACCAGGTTGGAGAGCCGTCCGGCGACGGATCGCTCGTCAGCCGCCGGGGCGCGCCCCCGTCGGCGTTGACGACGTAGACATCGAAATGCCCCTCTGCGTCGGAATGGAATACGATGCTCTTCCCATCGGGAGCCCAGCGGGGCCTAGCTGTTACTGGGGCGCCAAGCGAAGTCAACTGCACCGGGTTCGAACCGTCGCTGTCGCACTTCCAGATCTCGTAGCTTCCGGAGCGATTCGACACGAACGCGATGCTGTTGCCGTCGGGAGAATATTGCGCCGCGTTCTCCAGCCTTGAAGAGGAAATCAACTTGACCGCCGCGCCGTCCGTAAGGGGTAGATTGACACGCCAGATGTCTAGGTCGATTTCGCGCGTTGTATACACGAGATTCCCCTGACGGGAGATGCCGGGGTAATCCCCGCGCTCCCCAAACGGCAGCCGTTCGGGCGATGCGGACCCGGATACCGGCACCCTCCAAAGGCTTGGGTTGCCGAAAGGACCGGACGAGAAAACAATGTCGCGGCCGTCTGGGGTAAAGACGGGACTGGTTGTCGTGGCCTCGGTAAAGGTCCGCCGCCGAGGCTCACCTTTTGGGGTCAGATCTTCGTCGAGATCCAGCAGATAGAGATCGCTCGTAAACCTGGAGCCGTACCGGGTGAAGGCAAGCGTGCGGCCGTCCGGAGAAAAGGCGGGGCTGACGTCTCGGCCCTCTGTCGGCGACGTCAACCTTCGCCTTTCGCCGGTATCAACCGAGAGCAGAAACACGCTCAACGGCTCGATGGAGAGATCGTCTGAATCGCACACGGCCAGCCAACGGCCGTCGGGAGACCAGTTCAGGCAGGACCCCAGCCAATAATTGAACGGTACTCGGGTCTCGGCGAGTTTGCGTTCCTGCCCGCCAAGAGCGGGAATCAGGTATAGGCCCATTTTCTTTCCGGCCGGGGGATATCCGCGCAGAAAGGCTATGTGGCGGCCGTCCGGCGACCAGACGGCGCTGTGATCCCAAGCGGGATCGGTAGTCAGTCGCAGAGGTGGGCCGGGCCCGATGAGTTTGACGTAAACGTCGTAGTCTTCCTGGGTCTCTCTTTTCCAAAGGAAGACGATCTGATTGCCGTCAGGGGAAAACGAGTAGCCAACCTCTCTGCCCGCGTAACTGGTGAGCGGAACCGCCCGCAGGGGTTCCAGGGGCGCTTCGGTTGTGGGCAGGAAGTTCCGCACGGCCACGCCGGCCATGGTCAAGACAACAGCCGCGGCGGCGATGCCCAACGCCCAGGCCAAACGCCTTCGCCGGGCTCGTGCCGGAGCTTCCCGCTGTACTTTCGTGGTCGGTCTCTTGCTCGGCCTGGCGGTGTCGCTCCCTTCCGCAACCTGCCGCGCGACGGCGCGCAGATCGACCAGCATGTCATCGATGTGGGGGTAGCGCTCACCGGCGTCCTTGGCCAACGCCTTGCTGACGACCCAGTCCAGATCCAACGGCACTCGCGCTCGTTGGCTGGTGATCGGCTCCGGATCTTCCTGGACGATCCCGTACAACACCGCCTGCTCCCGCTCTCCCTCAAACGGCGTGCGCCCGATGAGCATCTCGTAAATCACGATGCCCAACGACCAGATGTCCGTGCGCCGGTCGGTCGGTAGGCGTTGGGCCTGCTCGGGCGACATGTAAACCGGCGTGCCCAGCAGCGTCTCGGTCTTCGTCAGCAGGGATTGGTCGGCCGCTTGGGCCAAGCCGAAATCCATGACCTTGACCTGGCCTTGCGGCGAGACCATCAGGTTGGCGCTCTTGATGTCGCGGTGGACAATGCCCTTCGCATGCGCCGCTCGCAAACCTTCGCCGGCCTGGATGGCGATGTCCAGGGCTTCGTCCAACTTCAAGGGACGCTGCTTGACCTTCTGCCTCACGGTCGAGCCTTCGAGATAGGGCATGGCCAGGAAGGTCTGGCCATCGGCTTCGTCGATCTCGTAGACGGTGCAGATGTTGGGATGATCGAGGGCGGCGGCGGCTCGGGCCTCCCGCCGGAAGCGGGCCTTGTGTTCCTCGTCCTCTAACCGGTCGGCGGCGAGAAATTTTAGCGCCACGGTGCGCTCGAGTTTCGTGTCGGTGGCCTTGTAGACCACGCCCATCCCGCCCTCGCCGAGCTTCTCGAGGATCTTGTAATGCGAAATGGTCTGGCCGGTCATAGCTGACGTGGCGCACGCTTTCAGCGTGCTGTGTCGGGCTTTCGAGCCCGACATTCCCGAATCTATAGTGAACTCATCTCCAGAACCGTCCGCTACCCCCTGAGCTTTGGACCGGTAGGAGTGCCGGTCGCTACTTGGCCCAGCTTCTCGAGGATTTTGTAGTGCGAAATGGTCTGGCCGGTCATGGTTACGTCATGAGTTTGGACCGGCAGGAGTGCCGATCGCTATCGGGAAACCGTACCGCTGAACGGCGGTCTCTAAGGGAAGACTAACGGCCTTTCCGGACAATGTCCACCTAGCAGCCCGTGGTAGAAGTGAAGGTTGCGAAAAATCTGGTACAGCCAGCCAATTCGCTTCAGGCTAAGTGCTTTGTTTCGAGGGCCATGACAGGGAGCGAATTGGTGGCAGTCCCCATTTTTCGCTCTTGCACGACTTTTGCCACGGGCTGCTAGGCCGAGATCAGGGCCTAGGGCTGGGGCCGTCCCAGGACTGTACGAGACGGTCCAACTCCGCCAATCGCTTAAGTAATCCGGGCAGCAGATCAAGCCGCAGCGCGTTCGAGCCGTCGGATAGGGCGCGCTCGGGGGCTTCGTGGACTTCCATGAAAACGGCGTCGGCGCCCGCCGCCACCCCGGCTCTCGCCAACGGCTCGATGAACTGCGGCTGGCCGCCGCTGGCGCCCTCTTGCGCACCCGGCAGTTGCAGACTATGGGTCACGTCGAAGACGACCGGATAGCCCATCTCCCGCATGGTGGGGAGGCTGCGGAAATCCACGGTCAGATTCTGGTAGCCGAAGCTGGTCCCGCGCTCGGTCAACAGAATCCTGTCGTTCCCGGTAGCCGCCACTTTCTCGGCGGCGAAGCGAATTTCCGAAGGCGAGAGAAACTGGCCTTTTTTGATGTTTACGACCCGGCCGCTGCGCCCCGCCTCCGTCAACAGATCCGTCTGCCGGCAGAGAAAAGCGGGGATCTGCAGCACATCGCAAACGTCCGCCGCCGCGCCGACCTGTCCGACTTCGTGTACGTCGGTCAGAACGGGGAGTCCGGTCTGCTTCTTGACCTCCCCCAGAATGCGGAGGCCCTCTCTAAGGCCGGGGCCGCGATACGACGAACGGCTCGTACGGTTGGCCTTGTCATAGGAGGCTTTGAAAATTACGGCCAGGCCAGCTTCGCCCGCGGCTCTCTGGACCGATCGCGCCGTGCTGATTGCGTGTTCTTCCGATTCAATCACGCAGGGACCGGCGATCACCGCCAGGGGGCAGCCGTTGCCGACTTTCACCGCGCCTATGGTGACCACGCTCATGATCAGGATGCTCCGCGCTGCCAGGTATCCGTAACGACCCTGGCGGCATGACCGCTCACTTGCGTTCGCGGCTCTGAATTGTTCATGGTGAATTGCAGCCTTGACCGCAGGCTTCCGCCTGCGGCTCTGATTGGTGCTTGCGCCCGAGTCGGTAAACAAGCGCCATGACCGCTCGTCTGAGACCCACGCGTAAGTTGTCGATTCTTCGTGAAGGCGGAAAGAGTGAGTTGGTGAGTCCCATTGCCAAGAGCTGTAACGTGGGTCGCATCCCCGTTCAATCCGGCACTGCCGGCGGCTTCGCTCACTTGCGTTCGCGGCTCCGATTCGCGGTGAAAGTCCTTTGCCTCAAAGAATGGGTACAGTCACCGATTTTCGTCGTCTACCCGATATGGGAAACAAAGCCCTTGCAGAAGCGAAAATCGTTGACAGTCCCCATTCGTCAGCGTACCTACTTCGACCACGGGCTGCTCGGGCCGACTGCTACTCCACGGTGCGCAGTCGAAGAAATTGTTCTGTTTCCGCTTTTTGCTCTTGCTCTTGTCGGCCCAGCGCCCGCTGATAGGCAGCTCCGACAAAAGCACTGAAAAGGGGTTGCGGCTCGAGAGGTTTCGATTTGAACTCGGGGTGAAACTGGCAACCCAAGAACCAGGGGTGGTCCCGGAGCTCGCAGATTTCGACGTACGCTCCGTCCGGCGTTTCGCCCGAGACGATCATGCCGCGGGCCTCGATCGCTTCCTTGTATTCGAGATTGAATTCATAGCGGTGACGATGCCGCTCGCTGATGTCCCTCCGCCCATAGGACTGCTCGGCCAAGCTGCCTGGCGCCAGACGGCAGGGCCAAGCGCCCAGCCGCATCGTGCCGCCGAGATCCTCCACTCCTTTGAGCTCGCGCAGCTTGAAAAAGATGCGATGCGGCGTAGCGGGATCGAATTCGGTCGAGTGAGCCTTCTCCCGTTCGCACACGTGCCGCACGAACTCGATCACCATGGTCTGCATTCCCAAGCAAATGCCGAAGTAGGGAACTTTCTCCTCTCGGGCGTAGCGGATAGCTTCGATCATGCCCTCGATTCCTCGGATGCCGAATCCGCCGGGCACCAGGATGCCGTCGAGGTCGCGCAATTGCGCGTGCGCGCTGGAGCGGTCGATATCTTCCGCCTCCACCCAGCGGACGATCACGCGAGCGCTATGAGCCAGCCCGCCGTGCAACAGCGCTTCGCGGAGACTCTTGTAGGAGTCTTCATGCCCTACGTATTTGCCGACGATGCCGATCGTCACCTCCCCGTGGGGATTTCGCAGGCGCTCGAGCATCTCTTTCCATGCTTCTAAATCGCGCGGCCGCGCATCCATCCCCAAGAATTGGAGGATGATCTCATCCACCCCTTCCTGGGCGAAACTGAGAGGAACTTGATACACCGAACTCACGTCCCGCGCGGCGATAACCGCCTCGCGTCTGACATCACAAAACAGGGCGATCTTATCTTTGAGCTCGGGGGACAAATCGGTTTCCGTCCGGCACAGCAACAGATCGGGCTGGATGCCGATGCCCCGCAGCTCTTTCACGCTGTGCTGTGTCGGCTTGGTCTTGAGTTCGCCGGCGGCTGCAATCCAGGGAACGAGGGTGACATGCACGAAAATACAGTTCTCTCGGCCCAACTCGTGTCTCATCTGGCGGAGGGCCTCCAGATAGGGCAAGGACTCAATATCGCCGACCGTCCCGCCGATTTCGACGATCACGACGTCCACGTCGTCGGTCGAGACTTTCTGGATGGCTCCTTTGATCTCGTTGGTCACGTGAGGAATCACCTGCACGGTCTTGCCCAGATAATCTCCCCGCCGCTCTTTGGCCAGGATGCGTTCATAGATCCGGCCACTGGTCCAATTATTCGCCTGTGTGAGCCGGGCGTGCGTGAAGCGCTCATAGTGCCCCAGGTCCAGGTCGGTTTCAGCACCGTCGTCGGTGACGAAAACCTCCCCGTGCTGGAACGGGCTCATGGTGCCCGGATCGACGTTGAGGTAGGGGTCGAATTTCTGCAGCGTCACCCGCAAACCCCGGCTCTCGAGCAAGTAGCCGATCGACGCCGCCGCTATGCCCTTACCAAGCGAAGAGACAACGCCGCCCGTGATGAAGATGTATTTCTTCACCGCGTCCATGGGCTAGCCCGCATTTCTCGCCGGCTGACGGTTAGGCGCCGGGCGATACCTTGCACGAAGACCCACTTGAATGGGCAATCGTTTGTTCGACTTAGGGGGCAAAGGGGGTTGGGGGACACGAGCAGCAGCTGCCGCCGAAGGCTTGCCAAATGGGCAATTACCGTGTCGTGGGTCGGTGCAGGCTTCACGTCAGCGAGCACGTAAGCTAAAGTCTAGCACAGGTTTAGATCGTATGTTAGAATCAGGATGGCTTTTTCTCGAGTCAACAGCTTTTTGCGCCTTCTTCGCCGGGGAGGTGTTGTGGGAGCGAGTTTGCTAACAGTGTTTTGGGGCTCGAAAACCGTTCGTGAAGCGTCGTTGTTGCTTATAGCGGCGCTGCCCGTTTTCGCCGCCGACGCCAAGATTTCCCTCAAGAACCGCGCTCCTGAATCCTCCCGGTCTGAACTCCCAACGCGAGCAGCAACGATCAAGGTTGACGTACCGCTGGTGCTCATCAACGTGACGGTCACCGACCCCATGGGGCGCTTTGTCACCGGGATCGAAAAGGAGCACTTCAAGGTGCTCGAGAACAAAGCTACCCAGGAGATTACCCAGTTCGGGGCCGAGGACGTGCCCCTATCACTGGGCATTGTCTTCGACGCCAGCGGCAGCATGGGTCACAAGATGAGCAAGGCCCGCGAGGCCGTGGCGCAGTTCATGAAGACGTCCAACCCCGAGGACGAGTTCTTTCTCGTGCAGTTCAACGACCGCCCCAAGCTGATGATCGGCTTTACGAACAGCCTGGAGGAAGTTCAGAATCGTCTCACCTTTACACAATCAAAAGGGCGCACCGCGCTTCTCGATGCCGTCTATATGGCAATCCACAAGATGAAAGAAGGCGTGAACGGAAAAAAAGCGTTGTTGGTCATCTCCGACGGCGGCGACAACAGCAGCCGCTATACGGAACGCGAAATCAAGCGGCTGGTCAAAGAAGCCGATGTGCAGATATACGCCATCGGCATCTTCGAGCCCATGGCTAGCCGAGGACGCACGCCTGAAGAACTTGCCGGCCCGGGCCTTTTGAGCCACATCGCCGAACAGACCGGGGGCCGCCAATTCCCCGTCGAGAACATCAACGAACTGCCCGATGTCGCGGCCAAGATCGGCATCGAGCTCAGGAACCAGTATGTCTTGGGTTACGTCCCTAGTAATCAGGAGAAGGACGGCAAATGGCGGCGCGTGAAAGTCGTCACGAAAAAGATCCGCGGCATGCCGCCGCTCCGCGCGCACTACCGCCTGGGATACTATGCCCCGACCCGCTAGCGCGGCTTCCCTCGATTAGGGCAGCGACGAGTTTGAAGAAAGCAAGCATTCCCTCCTTGACAACGGCGCGGCGATTTCCGCCTACCCGTTTGCTCCTCACGGTCGCCCTGTGCCTATCGGCCTTCTCCCTACAGAGTGCGGCCCAAAGCCGCGTCTCGAGCGTGCGTCAAGACGACCCGGGCCTCGTCTTTCGCGCAGGCACGAAATTGGTCGTGCTGCACACGACGGTGCTCGACAAACAGGGGCACTTCGTCACCGACCTGCCTCAGAGCACGTTCAAGGTCTACGAAGACAACGTTCCACAAACGTTGAAGAAGTTCCTGCGCGAGGATATTCCTGTCTCGCTGGGTATTCTGGTCGACAACAGCGGCAGCATGCGCGACAAGCGTCAGAGCGTCAACGCCGCGGCCTTGGACTTCGTCAAGGCGTCGAACCCCGACGACGAGGTCTTCATCGTGAATTTCAATGATGAAGCCTTTCTTGACAGCCCGTTCACCGGTGACCTGCTGCGTCTGCAGGACGCCCTACAGCGTATTGACTCCCGAGGGGGCACGGCGCTCTACGACGCCATCAGCATGTCGTTGGACTACCTCAAGGAGAAGGCGAAATGGGACAAGCGCGTGCTGGTCATCGTCACCGACGGCGTTGACAACGCCAGTCGTCCCAATAATACGCTCGAGACGCTGGTCCGCGTGCTGCAGGGAAAAGAAACCCTGATTTACGCGGTGGGCCTGCTAAGCGACGAAGCGCCGCGAGACGCCAAGCGCGCCGCGCGTGCTGTCAGACACATTGTCCGCGCCACCGGAGGCGCAGCTTTCTTCCCCAAGACCTTGTACGAGGTCCACGCCATTGCCCAGCAGATTGCACAAGATATCCGCAATCAATACGTGCTGGCCTACACGCCGCAGGACACGTTGCGGACCGGCTTCCGTAGCGTCAAAGTCGTCCTCAGCGGAAAAGCCAAGAGGCTGCAGGTCAGGCACCGGCCCGGGTACTACCTTGAATAGCGCGCAGAGTTCATTCCGACAGCCTCGTTTGAAACGCCCGCCCGGTCTTTTCCCCAAGTCGGCCGCCGTCCTTCGCTTTCTGTGGAACAGTACTCGAGGTTACCGGCTGCGCCCCTGGGCTAGCCCCTACCTGCGATGGCGCATCGAGACGTATTGGGGGTGGCCTGCCCGAGAGATCAGCGCTCGAAGGTTCTGCAGCTTCACTTGGCGCCAGCGCGGCGCGATGGGCCGCTTCCTAGGGTGGGCAGGCGAAATGGGATCACAGAAACGCCATCGTCTTGATCCCTGAGATCTCAAAGTTCCTTCGGCAGCGCATATTGCGGCAGGCGACCCTGTCGTCTTTGAGCACCATATAAGACTGCGCCTTGGCGAAACGGGCTCGGTCACGCTCGTCAGCGCCCCGCGGCAGTTTCTGCCTCTTCTCGCGCAGCACCCAGCGCAGCCCGTATTCGGCCACTTGCCGGCAATGAGGACAGTTCAGCTGCGCCGGCTTGGTCGTTTCCGATTCCTGGTAAAAGTCTGTCTCCCGCATCGCTCGCCTTTCGAGCAAGAAGCCCACAGTCCGTTACAGTCTAGCTCGAATCGGTCTGCGGAAGCGCCGCATCGGGTAGTGCTCTGATTAGATTAGAGCGCTATCCCGCATCGCGCTCGGCAGCGGAGGCCGCCGTAGCGCCCGCGGGTGAACCTTCGCCCCTCGGCTGCTTCCTGAGGCGCTGGACACGTGGGGTCAAAAAAGTAGTGGCCGTCATCCGATTTCCGGTCCCCAACTTTTCACCAAACAGAGCCGCGGGCGTTAGCCTGCGGGCCCGCACTCGCGGCTACCGCGGGGCGATACAATGGTTCCCTCATGGGAGAACCAACGAATAACAGACGTCGTCTTATCGAGTTTGTCCTCGGCGCACTAGCCCTAAGCGTGAGCTGTTCCTCCCCGGAGTCCAAGGAGGATCAGGCGCGGGGAGGGCCGCGCCGCCTCCGCCCGCCCTCACGCAAGCTCAGAGAGCCACGATCGACGAGGTCACCGGCGTTCGGGGAACGTTCTTTGCCGAAGAGGGCGTTTACAAAGTCACTTTCCCGCGGACGGACGTGGAGGTCCGGATAGATGGACGGGCCTTCGATCCCTTTCTAGGTTTAACTTCGTGGGCTTCGTTCACACCCCTGGGCACAGGCGGGCTGATGGTAATGGGCGACCTCACCTTGTTTGAAGATGAGGTCAATCCGGTGATGTCGGTCGCCCTCGATCAGGGGCTGGAAGTCACGGCTCTGCACAACCATTTCTTCTATGACCGGCCCAAAGTGATGTTCATGCATATCGGGGGCCGCGGGTCTGCCGTTGAGTTGGCCCGAGGCATCAGGGCCGCTTTGGACGGCCTGGGGTCGGGCTGATGCAGGACCTAGCCCGCATTTCTCGCCGTGTCGAGGCAAAGTGCGTGAGAGGCCCGTCAGTACAAGGCGCGCGCCACAAGGCGAGCAGGCGCAACGAAGTCATGGCAGGACTCGCAGTTCGTGGCAAGGTCGTGCAGGAGCGAAAAATGGGGACTGCCACCAATTCGCCACCCATCATGGCCCTCGAAACAACACTGTTGACCTGAAGCGAATTGGCTGGCTGTCCCCGATTTTTCCGGCGAGGAAGGCGTCTTTCCGCGTAAAATGAAAGTCAGGATTATTATGAGACACCCAACCGCGAGTTTCCGATTCTTGGTGCTGGTCGGCTTGATATTTGCCCTCGGCGCATCATGTTCCCAGCCAACGTCAGCGGGTGATAAGTCGGCTGTTGCGATCGTCAACGGGGACGCCATTACCGAAGACGAGCTCGACATTGGAGGTCAGCTTATTCAGCTCGAGCAGCAAGCCTATCAGGTTCGCATCAAAGCCCTGGAGGAAACCATCGCTCAGCGCGTGCTTGAAACGCAGGCACGGAAGCAGTCTCTCAGCGTGGAAGAGCTACTGGAGCAGGAAGTGGGCGGCAATGTCGCCGATCCAACTCCGGAAGAGGTGGAGAGCTTTTATACCCGCAACCGGCGAAGCTTTCGCAAGCCCCTCGAAGAGATACGCGACCAGGTGGAAGCGGCGTTGAGACTCCGTAAGAGAGAGAGTGCCCGAAAACGGTACGTCGCAGCGTTAGTGGCAAGGGCAAGCGTCGAAGTTCTTCTCAAGCCGCCGCGGCTCCCGGTCAACCTCGAAGACGTCCGCCGAAGAGGCCCGGCTGAAGCTCGGGTAACGGTCGTCGAGTATTCCGATTTCCAGTGCCCCTACTGCAAGAGAATGCAGCCGGTAATGCGAGAGCTGATGGCCAAATACGAAGGTGATCTGAGCTGGGTTTTCAAGGATCTACCGCTCACGCGCATCCACTCCGGGGCGGTGTACGCGGCTGAAGCGGCGCGTTGCGCCGGGGAACAGGGAAAATTCTGGGAATACCGTGATGCTCTTTTCGAGGCGCCGCGCGTAACGGACGAGATTCACCCGGCGATCGTCGAGTCGCTGAAGTTGGACCGGGAATCGTTTGAAGAGTGTGCTTCTTCGGGCCGGCATCGGGGCGCCGTCGAAGCCGACAGCCTCGAAGCGCGGAAATTCGGAATCAGAGGGACGCCGGCCTTCATCATCAACGGCATCCTTCTCTCCGGCGCCCGGCCGATGGAAGAGTTCACGCGCGTGATTGACGCCGAGCTGGCGGCAACGGGGGAAAGGTAATCATACCGGGAATCCCGGGCGCTCCCTTGCCGTCTGGCACCAACAGAGACGTCCTTCCAGGCTAGCCCGCATTTCTACCGACGAAACAGTAGGGGCGGGCGCTCCTCTGGGGAGGGGGCCGGCCTTTACGGTTCGGCCGATGGCTCTTCTTCTTCGCTTAGCGGCTCGAGATCTTCAATCTCATCGAAGGTAATCGTTGCCTCGGCGGAGAACTTGCGGTAGAGGCGAAACTCGGTGTTGTTACGTGTCAACGTCCTGCCCCGGCGCATGCGCATCTGGGCCTTCAGAGGCAACAGGAACTGACGACCGCTGATGTCGGTCAGATCGTAGTCCAAGCGCTGCTGGGCTTCCTGAATGGGGAAGTCGGCCGGCATGTCGTCGGCCCTTGTGACGACGCGCAGGACACGCTCGCTCTCCTTATCGATGTAAACCAGTCCGCGGTATCCGGCGATCAGCTTACGCTCGCCCTGAAAGCTGATCTGCCAACGGGAACGGCGCCGCGGCACATAAAGGTGGAACACGTAAACCCCATGCCCTCGCAATAGAGAATGGCGCGCCCAGCGGAATTCGGCCTCGGTGGAGGGTAAGAACACCTCCGCCAGCATGCTGCCGAACTCCCCGGTGCTGATGGCGCCGCCGAGTTCGAGCATGGTACGGCTCGTCACCTTGTTGTTGACGCTCATGACTTCGTAATTTTCGTGGTGTTCGAAATAGCTGACGCGCGTCTTGATTTCATCGTATTTCAACCAATCCATCTCCAGGCCGCTAGGGTCGACGAAGCGGCGAGTGATCTGCAAGCACACGAAATCGGGCAACCCCGCGGTGTACTCGAGGGCGTTGCGGCGGGCTTCCTCGATGATTCTGCGTTGCTCTTGCTCAGGCGGCGGGGGAGGCCCGCGCCGGAGAGGGCCGGCAGGCTTGGCAACGTTGGGCGCGGGCAGACCTTCGGTGCCCGGCTTGAGCTCGCGCAATACGTTGAGGGTTCTCGGTCCGATGCCCCAACCGACGAACTCTTCCATCAGAGGCTCGGTCAAGGCGAAATTCAGCTTCTGTTGCCTTAGGTATTTGGAAACTTCTTTATCCGTCAGACCCTGGCTGATGGAGGAGCGCACGATGTCCCGCAGCTGGTCGTAGCTGAGCGGCTGCTGAGCGAGCGAGATGAGGACTCCCGCCAGCGGCAACAGCAGCAACCTCCGAAGCATACCCTCATTGTAAACGGAGAGCCCCGCGGCTCGAATCACGCATGGGGAGACAACAAACATTCCCCTGCCGCGATCGCTTCGCGAGGCTTTTCCCGTATAATTGGCGGCAGACCAGTCAGCCCGTCGCAAGCGGCGGCCGAACGTGGCCGCGCGCCTCACGGCGCGTCCCGGCAAGAGCAGCCATCTCCATGTGGCGGCCGTCGGGGCAAGGCCGTGGCGGCGACCGTTTGCGACGCACTACTAACCAGCTCAAGGAGACCACCCATGCGCAGGCGTCTTAAAGTCCGACTCTTGGCCCTGCTGATCTCGACCGCCCTACTTATCTTTGCGGACCAGCATTCGAAGATCGAAGCGGTGATGGCCGAAACCGCCCAGCGATTTCTCCACTCGCTGAGCGCCGGGCAGAAGGAGCAAGCTGTGTTCGGTTTTGACAATCCCTACCGAACGGAATGGCACTTCTTTCCCGACTTCGTCTTCCCGCAGACCTATGGCCACCACCGCGAGGGGGTCAGCTACAAGCAGATGTCGGCCGAGCAGGAACGCTTGGCTGACAGCTTGCTCGGGACGGGCCTAAGCCGCCAGGGCTTCGTCAAAGCCATGACGGTGATGAGTCTGGAGGGGATCCTGCGGGTCCTGGAAAAAGACACCGCGGGCCGCCGGGATAGGGAACTTTATTACTTCACGGTTTTCGGATCGCCCTCGCCCACGGGCACTTGGGGGTGGAGCGCCGAGGGACACCATCTGTCGCTGAACTACACGATCAAGGACGGGCGGCTGGTCTCGGCGAGCCCGACTTTCTTTGGGGCTAACCCCCACGAAGTGCGTGAAGGCGACCGCAAGGGCCTGCGCACACTCGAACGCGAGGAAGGCCTGGCGCGTAAGCTGGTGAGGTTGTTGACCCAGGACCAGCAAAAACAGGCCATTGTCGCCGATGTCGCCTACAAAGATATTCTGACGGTCGCGGAAACACGTGCCAAGCTCGAGGGACAGCCTGAAGGTCTGCCGGCTTCCGAGATGAGCGAGGAGCAGCTTGACGTCCTCATGGATCTCATCGCCGAGTACGCCCATAACATGCCGCCTGAGATCGCTGCCGAGAGGATGAAGGCGGCTCTCGCAACGCCCCCAGGAAAGCTGTACTTCGCCTGGGCCGGCAGCGTCGAACCGGGGGTGGGAGACTACTATCGGGTACAGTCGCCGGCCTTCTTGATCGAGTACGACAATACGCAGAATGAAAACAATCACAGCCACTCGGTCTGGCGGGATTTCGAAGGAGATTTCGGGTTTGACGTCCTCGCTTGGCATCACCGGCGGCATGAGCACGGGCTTCCCGGCAAGAAAATCCCGAGACCGGAGTTCCTGGCCGACTAGCCCGCTTTTCTCACGTCCTTTGCCTCGCCGCGTGGTGAGAAAAGCGGCCTAAAGTCTCGGAGCAGACTCGTCGATCGATGGGTGTGCCGAGCGATGGTCGGGACGGGGAGAACTATGCCCCCAGCCGGGGCCGGGTGCTCCATGTGCTGGGGAGCCTAGATGCCGGCGGTGTCGAAAACTGGCTGCTCGAGATTGTTCGCCACCGTTCTCCCTCCGACCGGGCCTTCGATTTTTGCCTTCTCGGCAGCCGCGAGGGAGCGTATGCCGGCGAGTTGAGGAGGCGAGGCTGCAGGATTTTCCGATGTCCGCTGCGCCCCTTTGTCCTATTTCCAGTGCGGCTGTACGCACTGCTGCTGCAGTCGAGCTACGAGATTGTTCACAGCCATGTTCATCCCTTTAGCGGCCTCATCCTGGCCATCGCTCGAGCGGCGGGAGCGCCCTTCCGGGTAGCCCACTCTCATAACACGCATGACGGCCGGCAAGACCGTTTTCGCCGCCGGCTCTACCGCCGATTGATGCAGCGTTGCCTTTCACGCTGGATGACGTTGGGATTGGGATGCTCGGAGCCGGCCGCGGGGCAGCTGCTCGGTGTCTCGAAGAGGGATGACGAGAGAATCAGTGTCCTGCGATACGGCATCGATTTACACGCCTTTCGCGACCGGCCCGCTGACGAGTTCGAGCTGAAGCAGGAGTTCGGCTTGGAGCCGGATGCCGTCGTGGTGGGGCACGTCGGCCGTCTGGAGCCGCAAAAGAACCACCAATTCCTGCTCCACGTAGCCGCCGAGGCTGTCAGAGCGCACCCGCGGTTGCGGTTTGTGATCGTAGGCGAGGGTCGGCTGGAAGATTCTCTTCGCGCTCAGGCTGAAAATTTGGGCCTCCGCGGTCGGGTCGTCTTCGCCGGGTGTCGGGATGACGTGCCTCGGCTCATGACGGGCTTGTTCAGCGCGTTCGTCCTTCCTTCACTCCACGAAGGGCTGCCCATCGCAGCTCTCGAAGCGCAGGCGGCGGGGTTGCCGACTATTCTCTCCGACCGCATCACGGGCGAAACCGCGGTCGTCGCCGATATCGTGCGTCGCTTGCCGCTCGAAGCCGGGGCGGTCGCATGGGCCAGGGTGTTGCTGAACACTGTCCAAGAGGAACGCTATTCGATTCGCAGGGCTTGCCGCGTGCTGGAGGAGCGCGGCTTCTCGGTGGAGCAGTCCGCTCGAAGGCTGTATCAGAGCTATGAAACAGCTGTTCGAGGGATGGGGGTCTCCGTTGATTCGCCCTTAGCCCGGCCACGATCCCGGGTTGGCCCGCGTCGAGCGATGGCGCGCAAGGCCGGCGCCAGGAGTCGGAGATTCGCTGAATAAGTCTCGTGGGGACCGCCTGTTGCCACCTTCCGCGTCCCCACAACCTTTGCGTTCAGCTCGGAATCCCAGGGAGCCATTCGAGCATCCGTGGCCGCTAGGTAGTCCATTTCATAAGTTCGGTCACGTATGTCTAGATTTAGAAGCCAGGTGGAGGATCGGGAACTTCGGGCACGGCATGCCGTCCCTCTCCGTTTCCGGGCGCCTAACAGACCTGTAGGGGCACAGCATGTCGTGCCCGCCTGCGTCCGCCCGAAACGTGAGTGTATTTATGAAATGGAGTTCTAACCAAACGGTATTACGCCTAGCCCGCTTTTCTCGCCAGGTGGCGAGCCGAAGTGCGTGAGAGGCCTGTCAGTACAAGGCGCGCGCCGCTCAGCGCGCGGAGGCGTACTTGAACAGTACGTTGAGCACGGTGAGCAAGCGCAACGACGTAATGGCGGGCCTATCGCGTGCTTCGACCGTCAGCTGGCGAGAAATGCGGGCTAGAGGCCGCGTCTGGGTTTCAGGGACCCGAGCCTCCCCCTGATCCGCACAAAAACCTGATCCGCCGGGTGCTATAGGCTATGAACATTTCTTGGCGTCCGGCGGAAGACGGTAAACGGGCCCATCTTTGCCTGTGCTTGGCTGTTGTGACCGCCGTGGCGGCGATCACGTCGGCCGAGGCCGCGGAAAGCGATCGTGTGGCAGCGCTCGCCGCGGGGGGCGCCTTTCTTTTGAGCGTGGGATCGTGTCTGCGCCTTCTGCGCCTGGATCCTCTATCCCCGACGATGGTCTACCTGTACGTGTTCGGCGTATTCCATCTCGGTCTGGTCGTGCCTTGGGCGGTCGGGCTGCACTCGGAGCGCCTGCCCAATTGGATGATCGAGCAACGGCTCGCCCCGGCACTCGCGCTGGTGACCCTCTCCGTCATGGCCTATCAAGCCGGGGCGTCTGTAGCGGTGTGGAAGTGGCCGCGCCCGCGGCGGTTGGGGAAACCGGTGACCTACCACAATCCGATTCTCTATCACGCGGGCCTGGCGGTTGTGCTGGCCGGTTGTCTGATGTTTATTTGGGGGCTACGGTCGTTGGGCTTCAGCCGCCTGCTGGAAGCGACCTATTTCGAGACCTATCGGCTGACCAACTGGTACGACCCTCGCTTCTGCGTCACCAGCCTGACCGTGGTCCCGATCGGACTGTATTTGGCAGCCGCCGCTGCACCCACAAGGTGCGTTCGATGGGTTTTGTGCCTGGTGACCGCGTGGAGCGGGGTGATCTTTTTTCTCGGCTTCCGCGGATTCGCCTTGATACCGGCCCTAACCGTCTTAGCGGTGTTGAACAAACGCGGCTTTAGGCTGTCAAAGAGAGTGTACGCGCTGGGTCTCACAGCGGTTCTGGTGGCCATACCGGCCGTTACCGTCATGCGTGCTTCGCCGCTTTCGGAGCGCTCCCTGAGCGAAGCTTTCTTGTCGGCGCGGCCGCTCGCCGCACTCAAAGAGATGGGAGCGAGCCTGCGGCCCTTGGTCCACACCTTGCACTACATGGAAACGGAGTCCTATCGCTGGGGCAAGACCTATTGGCGCGGACTGATCTCCGTCGTCCCCAACCTCTCGTCGCAATGGGAAGGGCGTTCCTATGTGCCGCTCGAAGAGCTGCCCCCCAGTCATTGGGTCACCAAGCAAGCCTCTCCTTGGACCTATGAGCGTTATGGAGGCTTGGGTTTTTCCACCGTGGCCGAGCCTTATATGAACTGCGGGATCCCCGGCGTAGTCGTCTATTTTCTTCTTCTGCCCATTCTTTTGATTTGGGCGGACCGCTTTGACGCGGCTCGACCCACCCGCCTGGCCACGTGGGCGGTGCTGTTCGGCCCGCTGCTGTGGACAACACGCAACAGCTTCGACAACTTCTTCCGCCCGGCGATCATCGGCCTGGGCTGCGTTTTGGCGGCGCGTCTGGCGGCCAATTCGGTCAGTGCCGTCGAGCGTTTTCCCCACAGATCTCCTGCCCGAGTTGAAGGTCGGCCCTAAAGCCGCCGATTAACCCTTACGAGCCAGCCTTGTCGACGGGGGAGTGGTCGCGGCCGGTGCACACAGACCCGCCTAGCCCCGCCTAGCCCGCTTTGCTCACCACATGGCGAGCTTATCGCCTGCTCCGGCTGTCAGGCGGTGAGAAAGGCGGGCTAGCGATAAGCGGGACGGCCCGCACCTTTTTTAGTCCAGAGGGCGTATGGGGGAACTTCGGCAGATGAAAGACTCGGCGGCCACAGAAGTTTGGGAGCCTCACAGCACAGAGGCGGCCGGACCGCTCGGCACACGGGAACCACTTTTTGACCGCAAGGTCCCTATTGCGGCTCCGAAGCTCTCCGCTACAAAAGGGTTGCTCGAAGAATTCCGGCGAGTGCTCGAAAGTCCGCAACTCACGAACGGCCATTGGGTGGCTGAGTTGGAAGAGCGCGCGGCGGTGGCGCTCGATGTCCCGCACTGCGTGGCTGTTTCGAGTTGCACTTCCGGACTCATGCTGGTGGCACGGTGTTTGGACCTCGAAGGCGAGGTCATTGTACCGAGCTTTACGTTCTTTGCCACGGCCCACAGCCTTCTCTGGAACGGACTCGAGCCCGTTCTGGTTGACTGCGAGCCACAGAGCTTCAACATCGATCCCGCCTCCGTAGAGCGGGCCCTGACGGATCGAACCGCGGCGATTTTAGCCGTGCACATTTTTGGGTGTCCAGCCCGGACGAAGGTTTTGGAGGAGATCGCGCGGAAAAGGGGACTCCCACTTATCTTTGACGGGGCGCACGCCTTCGGGGCGCAACAAGCAGGGAGTGGAGTCGCCGTCTGGGGCGATGCCACGGTTTTTAGCCTCAGTCCGACAAAGCCCCTTGTGGCAGGCGAAGGGGGAATCATTGCCACCAGGCGCCGGGATCTCGCCCAACGGCTGCGCCAGGCGCGGAACTACGGAAAGGGGGCAGACTATGATTGCGACCTGGTGGGCCTCAACGCTCGCATGACCGAGTTTCAAGCCGTGGTCGCCGCGGCCGGATTGCCTAACGTGGAGCAAGGCATCGCGCAGCGTCGCCGACTGGTAAGAATCTACCGAACCTACTTGGATATGGTTCCCGGCTTGCGAACACAAGTCGTCGAAGGCACTGGTGTAAGCAGTTGGAAAGACTTCGCCATCGTGATCGATGCCGACGAATTCGGTTTCTCGCGAGATCAACTCGAGCGGTTTCTCAGCGGCGACAATATCGAAACGCGACGCTACTTCGACCCGCCCCTCCACCGCCAAAAAATCTATCGCCGCTACTACCGGCCCGAGGAAGATCCGCTCTCGGTCACCGACCAGGTGAGTTCAGGCGTGCTCTGCCTGCCTCTGCACACAGGTCTCAGCGAGCGTACCGCGGAGGCGATCGCCGGCCGGATCGCCTGGTTGCACCGCAATAGCCGTTTCATCGGCGTCGGAGAAGCGACGACGGCAGTTCGCCTCTAACTTCTGTCCCAAGCGGCGCACGTCTTGTACTGACGGGCCTCTCGCGCACTTCGCCTCGCCACCTGGTGAGAAAGCGGGCTAGAGTTTCGCCCCGCAGTACTTGCAGTGCACAGCGTCAGCGTCGTGTCCTTCGGCCGAACAGGAAGGGCAAGCCTGCGTGCTGAAGGGCATGTTTCTCGTCCGGGCCAACTCGACACTCACGATCCCCGCAGGTACGGCAATGATCGAGTAGCCGAGGATCATCAACATGCCTGCCAGTGATTGTCCCAGCACGGTCACCGGTGCAATGTCCCCATAGCCGACCGTAGTCATGGTCACAATTGCCCAGTAGACGCTTTGGGGAATGCTCGTGAAGCCGGCCTCGGTACTTTCGATCAAATACATCAGCGCCCCAACGATAAGGACAATGGTCATCTGAGCCCCCAGAAAGACCGTGATTTTGGGGCGGCTCGCCCGCATCCCAGCCATCAGCGCCTTGGCCTCGCGCGAGTAGCGGACCAGTTTCAACACGCGAAAAACTCGCAGCAGGCGAAGCGCGCGAATCAGGAGTAAAGACTGCGCGCCCGGCGCCAGCAGGCTCAGGTACGTGGGAATGACCGCCAACAGGTCAACAAGACCAAAGAAGCTGGTCGCGTATCGGCCCGGCCGGTGGACACTGTAGAGCCGTAAGAAGTACTCCAGCGTAAACAGCGCCGTCAAAACCCACTCGACGGCTCGCAACCAAGAACCGAACTCATCTCGCATCGAAGCCACACTTTCGAGCAAAACCGCGACGACGCTAATCAGGATGCACACCAGCAAGGCGACGTCAAACGCCTTGCCCGCGGGCGTGTCTGCCTCGAAAATGATCTCGTGAAGCTGGGAGCGCAATTGGCCGGGTTCGGGGCGGGAAGATCTCATGATGCCAGTTTACGAGTTCAGGAAGCGCTCGCACCAACCAAAGAGCCAAGAGGCGGATTGGAACGAGGTCAACCGTGCCGGCGAGGTCAACGAGAGCGGCTAACCCGGGGCAGCGGTATCCGCGGACCCCGGCGAAAGGGATCGAGCTCAGCTGTAGGAAGAACCGGCGGTGGGCGAGCGTGTCGCACACGCGTCGAACCTCTATGGAAACCACAGCGCCGCCGGGGAAGGGGCCTTAACCCCAATACTCGTTAGTCAAGGCTGCTCCAGCCCCGGAGCGACTGTGTCGAAAGTCAAGGGAAAAGTGAGCTCGCGACTCACCGGCGGGAAGGGGGCATCTTCGTCTCGCCGGGTGGTGTGCGCTCGATCTGGCCGCGGCACGATCGGGAGACCTTTGGCAAGCGGCTGAAGGCCTGGGAAGCCAAGGCGGCCGAGGAGAATCTGGTGCTCACCGAAGAGCAGCCGCGGGCATTGGAAAAGGCCCGCGAGGAGAAGCCAGCCCACGGCGAGATTGAGACTCTGCATCCGGGCTATCTGGGCGCCCAGGACACCTACTACGTCGGCACGATCAAGAGCATTGGGCGGATCTATCAGCAGACCTTTTTGGACACCTATACGAAGGCGGCGTTTGTGAAGCTCTAGGATCGCAAGAACGCCCTAGTGGTCTGTCCTATAATTGCCGTTAATAACATATAATTAACATGAGTTATCGGACAGCCTACTAGTGTCTGTCATGACCTGTCCTCCTCGATGCGGCTCTGCGCATCCTCTTTCCTATTGCTCTCGATAGCGTAACCCGCGCCCTCGAGGTTTACGACAGGTCACTCCATAATCTCTACGGGCTCGGGCCATCGTGGCGAGCCATTTGGCGGCAGTCCCGGCAGTCCCCATTTTTCGCCCGCGTCTTTTGGCCGCGCGAGGCGGTCGAACCAGGGCCGCGGAAGCGCATCGAGCGTCAAGAGGAATCTCGACGCGGCACGCTGACACGGGGCTCGATGTCGCCACGAATGGTGCTCGTCTCCGCGGTCGGGGTGAGCGCTTTTTCAGCGGGCGAAGTCTCCCTTGCGGTTAACTTTTGCCGGCCACGGACAACAATCGGCGGGACAGGAGTCGTGCCACGGACCCAGGTTTCCCGAGGCGCGGGGGGTAGCATTCGGCTCCATGCGCTCCGCAATGAGATCTCGGATCATGCCGATGAATTTCGGATGAACTCCCACGGTCGCCGCGCGGACCATTGTCAGCCCTAGTTCGTCGCACAGTGCCCGCGCCTCCGTGTCCAGATCGTAGAGCACCTCCATGTGGTCAGAGATGAATCCGATCGGCACGACGATCACTTCGCGGCGGTCGCCCGAAGAAGGCAGTTGGCGCAGATAGTCGTTGATGTCCGGCTCGAGCCAAGGCTGGGAGGGGGGCCCGCTGCGGCTCTGGTAGACCAGATTCCAGTCGCCGCGTTCCAGGCTTTCTGATACCAGCCGGCATGCTTCCCGCAACTGTTCCACGTAAGGGCTGCCGGCGGCCATGGCCGTGGGAATGCTGTGCGCCGTATAAATAAGACGCGCGGCGGCCCGGGACCCGGATGGTAATTGGTCAAGCGCCTGCATGATCCGTTCGGCTGTCGCTGCGATGAAGCCGGGATGATTGTAGAAGAGCCGAAGCTTCTCCACGGTAGGAGCTGAGGCGCCCGCTTCTTGCCGTGCCCGGGCGATGTCGTCGAGGTACTGCCGGCAGCCGGAGTAGGACCCGTAGGCCGACGTTACGAAGGCCAACGCTCGGCGAACACCGTCCGCGGCCATTTCACCTAGCGTATCCGCCAGAAGAGGGTGCCAATTACGGTTGCCCCCATAGACGGGGATGGCAGGGCCGTGGCGGGCCAGCTCTTGTTCGAGGGCGGTGATCAGCGCGCGGTTTTGGTCATTGATAGGGCTCTTCCCGCCGAGGTGATAGTAGTGCTCGGCGACCTCCATCATTCGCTCCCGGGGGACGTTCCTGCCGCGCAGCACGTTCTCCAGAAACGGGATGACGTCTTCCCGCTTGTCGGGTCCACCGAAAGAAACAACGACGACCGCATCGTAAGTCGCCGCGCTAGGGTTGTTCATCGTGGGATCAGGCTCTCCTGGAACAGCGTACTGAAAACGGGTGAGAGTCCGCACGCCCGCTGGGCTGTTCGGTGAACGGTATTGGGGCTAGCGTCAACGGCCAACATCGGCTCTTTCCGCCCCCGGCTCTTGCATTTCCCCTTTTCTTCTCCTAGAATAGAAGGCGAAGGAGAAACTCGTGGCACTCACGAAACGCCAGAAGCAAGTTGTGGACTTTATCGCCGGGTTCATTCGTCGCAACGGCTACAGCCCCAGCTTTGAAGAGATTGCCGAGGAGCTGGGTCTGGCGTCGCTGGCTACGGTTCACAAACATTTGACCGCGCTCGAAAACAAGCGCTACCTGAAAAGGAGCTTCAATCAAAGTCGCGCCTTGGACCTGGGCCCAGAGTACTATCGCGGGTTGAGCCGTCAGCGTAAAGAGGCCGCCCTGGCTGCTCAGGAAACCCCTTTGCTGGGCACCATCGCAGCCGGCCAACCGATCGAGACCTACCCTGATCCCGAAACTCTGTCTTTCGCCGATTTCACCGCCGCCGAACACGTCTACGCGCTCAGAGTGCGCGGCGAATCCATGATCGAAGACCACATCATGGACGGAGACTACGTCTTGGTCGAAAAGACCGATCGCGTCAGTAACGGCGACATCGTCGTGGCTCTGGTGGAAGGCGTGGAGTCGACACTCAAGCGTTTTTATCGCCAAGGCAAGGATCAGGTACGCCTGCAACCCGCCAACGCCTCGTTGGAACCTATCGTAATGCCTCTCAGCTCCGTAGAAATTCAGGGCCGTGTACTGGCTGTACACCGCCGGTATCACTAATCTGCATTTCTCACCACCGCCGCGGAGATACTGCCCCGCGGATCCAACGCGGTGCAGGTTAGAACGCAAACCCGAAGGCGCTGACCAGGCCGTAGTCATTGCGCTCGACGGCGATGGGCGGGTTGGAATCGAAGCTGTCGAACAAGCGTAGGCTCCAAGTGAAGCGGCTGATCAGCGAAATTCGGACCGAGCTGTCGTATTCGATCCGGTAGCGGCCGGAACCAGCCAAACTGGGCCGTCCAGAAAGGCTCGTGGTGAAACGAACGCGGTCGAAGGGCGTTGTATTCCACTCGAGACCTAACAATCCCTCGCCAAAGGAGTCCCCCGGAGCGATTCCGTCGGCATCGGCTTGAAATTGCTCGTTCGTGTAGGTAAGGCCTGCAAGCACCGACAGTTCCGAGTTTTGAGCCTTTTGCAGCCTCCAACCGAAGCCCCCGCCGGCAGTGGAGCGCAAATTCAATCGCTTGCGGTCATTTCTTTCCAGCCCACCTACGGCGAAGGCGAGCAACCTCAGACCCAAGAACTTGTCGTAGCGGAGGTTAGCCGATTGGCGGCTGGTCGCCGCGGCGTCGTTTTGCCGGCTGAAGATGGAACTCGCAGTGGCCTGAACTTTGTAGCCGGGTTTGCGGTATTGACCGCCGAGGCCGACCGACGACTGGGTCAACCTCGAATTGCCGCGGGTCAGGTTATACCCGACGTCGACGTCCCCCTCGAGGCGCTGCCAGAAGCCCGGGCCGCCGTCGCTGACCCGACTCATGGCAACGACCTGTTGAGTGGTGAGGGGTGTTCTCTTGTCGGCGGCGACGATTTCCATTCCCCCGTCGGTCGGCTGAATCTTTCCGGTGTATCGTTTACCCGACTGCACCTCGACCTCGACGGGGGCCTCGGTCGTCAACTGGTCAATCATTTTCCAATCGATTTGAATGCCGCCCGCGTAGGTGGTCTTGAGGAGAAGTTTGCCGCCGTCGAGTTTCTGGATTTCACCCGTCAGTCGATCACCATTGGTAAGGACGACGGTGTCGGCGCGCGCGTCTGTCGGGGCGAGCAGGAGAAGAGTCAGCGGGAGCGCAAGTCGAGAAACGGTACGGGGAGTCGTCATCACGGGGTTGCTCCTGACGGAATTCCGGCGCGGTGCGGGAAGGCTACCCAACGGCGGAAGCGGCAACCGCATAGCGTCCATCCCAATTAAACCAAACGTTTGCAGAGAGCGGCGGAGGGGGTGGGCACGAGTTTCCTGATCGCCCACAGCCTGCATTTCTGACCACTGGGTGTCACAGCGATTGGGGCGAAAGCGCCGGGGGCCGTGGCTCGCGGCACCAGTTCGTATATATCGGCCGGCTGGCAGCTTGTAAGGCCAGCAGGCGGTCCAATGCGGTGAGGGCCTCGTCCCCGATGTCCCTCCGATTGTTGTAGCCCAATGATAATGTCCCCTTGAGCGCCCAATAGAAATGTCCCCTACTCTGAGGCTCCGAAGGAGGAGCCGAGATTGGGAAGGACATGGATGAGTGCGAAGGAACCGAGGCGCGGCGAAGTGCTGAGCCGAGTGAAACGAGGGGAGCTGAAGTTGAGCGAGGCGGCCGAGCTGCTGGAGATCAGTTACCGCCAGGCGAAGCGTCCCGCCCGAAGGGCGGAACAAGTGTCTTAGCGAGAGCGGCCTTTCTCCATTTCCGGCTGAACCGGCACAATAGAAGCTGTCGCGCGAGTAGCCCATCACCTTGCAGGCCTGCGAAACGCTGCCTAACGTCTGGGCTAGCTTCAACAACCCCAGCTTGTTCTTAATGATTTTCTGTTGAGTGGTCATCTGACATTCTCCTGTTCACCTTCTCATCGAGTGTGACAAGAATGTCAGATCAAGTCGTGACTAGAACAGCTGATAGCACCTCAGTACTGTTCGCGGCGCTCGTCATTTAATAGTGTTCATGTGCTCTGAAGCCGCCGGGGTTCTTGCACGGCCAAGCTGGACACGCTAGACGTGAGATCTGTAGGGAATAGAAGGTTCTTCATCCGGTCTCCCCGGCCCCTGTTCCGGATGGAACGCTTCGAGGCCCAATGAGAGAGCGCGCCGCCGGCAGACCCCTACCGGCTGCTACACGTCGCATAACTTCGCTGCTTCGCGAAGCGACGTCATGGGATCGCGGAGGGGAATGAACTCGTGGGCAAAGTAGCCGTCGAAGCCGAGCTCCAGGATGGCTTCCGCGATCGCCCTGTAGTTGAGCTCCTGCGTCTCGTCGATTTCGTTTCGCCCGGGATTGCCGCCGGTATGGAAGTGGGCGATGTATGGGATGTTCTCCCGTATGGTGCGAATGACATCGCCTTCCATGATTTGCATGTGGTAAATGTCGTAGAGCAGCTTGACGCGCGGTGAATCGACTCGCTTGATGACCTCGACGCCCCAAGGCGTCTTGTCGCAGTGGTAATCGGGGTGATCGACCTTGCTGTTGAGAAGCTCCATGACGATCGTGACCCCGAGATCTTCGGCTTGCGCCTTGACTTTGTTGAGCAGCCGGGTGGAGTTGTCCCAGGCCCGTTCGTCTTCCATGCCGCGCCGATTGCCTGAAAAGACGATCACGTTCGGCACGCCGTACTGCTTGGCGAGCGGCAGCAGACGCCGGAAGTTGGCCTCGATCGTGCCGTGGTTGGCCGGGTCGTTGATGCCATCCTCGATGGGATTCACGCCCGTACCGACCGCGCACACGATGCCGTACTTCTTCATCAACCCCCAGTCGTCCGCCTCGAGCAGATCCACGCCCGCCAAGCCGATGCGGGAGGCGTTTTCGGCCAAGTCCGCCACCCTCATGCCCTTGTAACACCACTTGCAGACGGACTGCTTCAAGCGGCCCTTCTGGACAACTTTCTCGGAGCTGGAACCTGCAGCGACCCCAGTATGTAGTGCGGCCGCCGCACTCATCGCTCCCGCGACCATCGAACGTCGACTTATCTTTCCGTCTTCCTTGTCCATAGGATACCCCTGCGGATCACAAACGCTGATCATGCGGATTCTGCCACTGTGAAGCCCGCGGACCCGGCGCTCACCGCCGGACCAGCGCCACAATGCGGCAGGGCGCGCCCGATCCCTCGCCGATCTTCATCGGCAGAGCGAACAGGAAGGCCCCCGTCGCAGGCGCCTGGTCCAGATGGGCGACGTTCTCAAGACAGGCAATCTGCGCCGCGGCAAAAGCCTGGTGAGCCTTGAAATCGCGTGAAGGGCCATGGTCGATGCTGGCGGTATCGATACCGACCAGCGCGATCCCCTTCCGGACTAGGGCCTCAGCCGCTTGCTCGGAAACCCCCGGGAAGTGAAGATTTTCCGTATCGCCGAGGAGGTCGCTGCCCAGATACTGCTTGACGTGGGGCCAAAATCGGCCCCAGCCGGTATGAATCAGGACGCCGGCGCCCTTCGGAATCGCCCCGTGCCGGCGTTGGTGAGCTTCGAGGTCGTCCACCGAGAGCAGGTAATCGGGATGGGACTCGCATTGGGCGGATATGTCCACCACCACCGCCGGCACGATGAGCTGCGAAAGGGGGATGTCGGAGACCCCTCGTTTGCCCTCCGCAAAGTGAACGGGTGCGTCGAGATGCGTGCCGCCGTGCTCGCTCCCCGCCAGGTTGTAGGAGCTATACCAATAGCCGCCCTCGGTCGGCCCCCACGAGACCCGCTCGTGCTCAAAATGCTTTCCGGTCGGCCAATAGATGGTCTTCTCGTCGAAGGTGTAGGTCAGATCGATGGGCCGGTAGTCGGCCAGGCTCACCGTAGAAGGGCCGTTACAGGCGCTCAGGCAGGCCACGGCTAGCGTGATTGGGACGACGCGAAGGTCAAGCATAGGTGTTCTCCTTCGTCAAGAGCCTAGCAGAGGAAACACTACTCCTGATCCCCCATTCGGGCAACCGCCTCGGGTTGTTGGCGCCCAACATATTCACTCGCCCGGAGGTTGCTTGCATGGAGGCGGGGCTTTTGTATCTTTCGGTGGGAGGCATTTGGCTGGTGTTGTTTCGGCTGGGCGAGACCCCGCTCGCGCTGGGCGAGCCCATTATCCTGTTAACCGCTGTCCACTTCCACTACGCCGGATTCGCGGCTTCCGTGTTGGCGGGTGCGACCGGACGAGCGCTTCCCTCGGCAGGAGGACTTTTTCGCATTGTTGCGCTCGGCGTTACGGGAGGAACGTTTCTGGTAGCGGTTTGCTTCTTGTTATCCCCGGCGTTCAAAGTGGCCGCGATCGTTTTGTTTGTGGCTAGCCTCCTAGCTCTCGCGGTGTTCTCCCGAATCGCCGTCCGCCAGGTTCGCCGTCGAGCGGCTCGAGCGTTGGTTGGCATCTCCATGGCCTCGCTGGTTGTGGGGACAATACTGGCCGCCGCGTATGGGATTGGGGAGTTCACGGGAGATCTCCCGATTGACATCCCACAGATGGCACGTTGGCACGGCCCCCTGAACGGCATTGGGTTCACTGTGTGTGGACTGCTGGGCTGGGTCTTGGCGGAGCAACGACGCAGTCAGACGTTTCTGCTTCGAAAATAGGGCCGTCGGTGGCGGACGGTAGTTCTGGCGCGGCGCAAGCCCCGGCGGACCGAGCCGACATCCCTGTCGCACCAGTGCAAACACGATCGGTGCTAATCGATGTCGCCAGGAATGGCGACACGGCACGCAAGAATGCGTGCGCCACGTCTTGCTTTCGCCACAAGTGGTGCGACTCGTAACACAGCCCCTCACCGACGTAACAACAGAGGCATGTAGAATCCCGGCCGTGGTAAAGTTGGTCACCGGCTGGTGCTGATTCCGTCGCCCCTGGAAGAGGCGCGGCGGCAAAAGGCAAGGGAAAGTGGAGCGAGGTAGGGTCTCGATGTTCGGAAGGTCGTTCGTTGGTGTGGTCGGCCGCCGTCGCCAGTCGATCGAAATAATCGGGCTAGGGGGAAGTTCATGATCAAAGATCTGTGGAACTTGGGAGTCAAGGTCGAGGATCTCGATAAGGAAGTCGACTTCATGGTCGCGGCGGGCGCCGAGCTAGTCCTCAGGGAGTGGTTGCCTTTTGGTGGTGAGAAGTTCGAGTACGCCATCTTGATGCTGGGCGGAATACGCATCCTGTTGTTCCCCATCGTTGTTTTTGAGGAGCAAATCGGCCGAGAGGTCGCGCCTGGCCTGACACACGCCGTTTTTGAAACGGAAGACATTGAGGCCGAAGTCGAACGCCTCAAGGGAATAGGAGCCGAGGTGCTGATCGGGCCGACCTTTGTCGAAGGCGGCTTCGGCTCGCGCCGGGTGGCCTTTTTCCGCTCGCCGGCGGGCGTCGTCTTTGAAGCAATACAGATTTTAGAAGATAAGCTGTCTTAAGAATAAGCGGGCCAGGTCCTGCACCCGGGACTGATCCCGGCAATCCCCATTGAAATAGAAACCACATGCTTTTCAACGCGCCACGCGCCACCCAGTTCATGAAAGAGTGCGGCCTGGATGCTCTGGTGGCCACATCCCCCGTCAACATCACTTACTTTTCGGAGTATTACTTGTGGGTCGATGCTCTGTTCAAAGAGTACATGGTGAACCCCGGGGGATCGAGCAACCGCTTCCAGTTGTACGCGGTCTTTCCCGCTTCCGGTGAAGCGGCTCTGGTCCTTAGCCCCTTTGTCGCCCTAAACGCTGCCGACATATGGATCAAAGACCTCCAGGTTTATGGCGATGCGGGATTAGATTTCTCGCGCTCGTCGGAGCCGGCTGATTCCCCCTACGCGCGTTTTTACGATTTGACGAAGAATCCCTCGCCGCACTCGACGCCGACCGAAGCCTTGTGGGCGGTGCTGCGCTCTCGCGGCCTGGCGGATGCCCGAATCGGCCTTGAGACCGAGGACCTGCCGGTCGAAACGCTGGCCTCCATTCGGGAAGGGTTGCCGCAAGCTTCGCTGAAGAATTGCACCAACTTGATCCGTCTGCTTCGGGCCGTCAAGACTCCCGACGAAATCGAACGCCAGGAGCGCGCGGCGGCCATCAGCGAGGAGGCGGCGATCGAAAGCGCGAAGCTCGCGGCCCCCGGGCGCCGGATCAAAGATCTGGTGGAATGCTACCGAACCCGCATCGCGGCGCTGGGCGCGGATTTCGACCACTTCGCCTACGGCCCGCGGGGCCTCGGCCTGGCCGCCGAACCGGACTACGTGCTCGCGGCGGGCGATTTCATGTTCATGGATTTCGGTTGCATCTTCCGCCGCTGCGTCTCCGATGGCGGGGGCACCCTTGTGCTGGGCGAGCTGCCCCCGGACTTGCGAACGATCTACGACGGGCTGTACGCTTCGACCGAAAGCGCCGGGCAGGCCATGCGGCCGGGCGTGAAGTCTTCGGCCGTGCGCGAAATCATGAAGAACGAAGTGGACGCGCGCGGCATCAAAGCCCCGAACCCCCATGGACACGGGCTGGGGTTGGAGGTCCGCGATTACCCGATGATCATGCCCGACAACGGGCTGCGCCTGCGGGACGAGTGTATCGACGTCCCCTCGGACCTGCTTTTGGAAGAAGGAATGGTCGTCAACCTGGAAGTGAACATTTTCATGGCGAACGTCGGTTCCCTGCACGTCGAGCGGACTTTCGTCATCGAAGCCCACGGCTGCCGTTCCATCGTTCCCCAGCAGCGCAAGGAGCCTTGGGAGACCGTCTCGGGGTGAAGCTCCCCTGGTCCGCCGCAAACGGCGGTCCAAGGGGTCTGGAGAAGATTGACGATCAACCGCACGGCCGGCAACCTGTGTCTGAGCCGGCACTCTCTCAGGGGGAACGCACCGGAACACATCACGACCAAGTTTATGGCGCGTTATTTGCGTGCCACGGCTGTGATTTCGATTCTGGCTCCACCGGGGAGACCCGCAACGCCGACCGTGGTACGGGCGGGGCGGTCCTTCTTGAAATACCGCGTGTAGACGGCATTCATGCGGGCGAACAGCGAGATATCGGCCAGAAAGACTTTCACGTCGACGACGTCGGAATAGCCGTAGCCGGCAGCCTCCAAGATGATGCCGATGCGCTTAAAAGTATTGTGAACTTCGTCTTCGAACTTGCCGGGGTATTGCCCGCTGTTGAGGTCGGAACCCGTCTGCCCGGCACAATACAATGTGTCGCCGAATTGAACGCCGGGGCTGTAGGGCCTCCCAGTGGGGAATTCGGGCGGAGAGATGATCTTCTTCTCGGCCGCCAGAGTCGAAGCGGCCACAACCAGCAGAAGGAGTGATGTGGTCAGAGTTTTCATTGTCGGATACGCTCCTGAAGATTAGTTTGTACGAAACCGGAGCCGAACCCGTCAAGGTCCCCAGCGCTAGCCCCCATACTGTTGACTTAAGCCGTGATGGAACCAACGAATCTTTCCCCGCATGACGCCGTTTGTCATGTACCGCCGCGACATGTCGCCCCTGGGGAGCCGCCTGGCGGCCACCCTCCGTGTCCCTAAAACCTTTGCGGCCAGGTCGGCCATAATATCAGAGGAAGGCCGGGACGGCATGAAAACGGCTCTTAAGGAATGGGCGGTCGTGGTCGAGGCGTTGGCCGAGGGCCGGCAGACATTTCTGCTGCGAAAGGGCGGGATCGCTGAGGGTAAGCGAGGTTTTGAGCTGAAACATAACGAGTTCGTGTTCTTTCCGACATGGGAGCACCAGCACGCCCGCTCAATTCGTCCCGAGTTCCACAAGCTTTTCGAGAAGGTCAAGCCTCCGGACCCGAACGTTCTCGAGATCCGCTACCTGGCCCAGGTGACTGACGTTTTGCGAGCGCCCGTCGAGATGGAGGCCGCGCAGCGGCTTGCCCGTTACCACATCTGGGCGGAGCCTTTTGTCCGCATGCGCTATGAGTACCGGCCCGACTTACCCCTGTTTATCGTAGTGCCGCGGATTTTTCGACTGCCGCGGCGCGTTCAAATTCCCCACGACCGCCGCTACGCAGGTTGCCGCTCGTGGGTCACCTTCTACGAGGACGTGGATGTCGCCGGCAGGCAGCCTGTTCTTTCGAGGAACGAGTTTCAGTCTGCCCGAGGCGACCTGCTGGCCAGTCTAGCCGGGACGGGAGCGGTGAGCGGCTAAAAACGAATGGAGAGACAGATTCTTTCCTTCGTGGGACCGCTTCACACGAACAGAAAACCTGCCGCGCTTTGCTGCGCCGTTGCTCTAGCCCGCATTTCTCAGTGCGCGAACCGAAGACTGCGGACCCGCGGGCCGCTGCCGGAAAAAGAAATCAGCCGGCGGCGTCAACTTCTTATGCTATGGGCGACATGTAGGCCCAAACAAGGGCCGCAATTCAGCTACTATGGATGAGATGAACAGGAGGTGGCGGCTTGAAATGGTTTAACTACACGCGGCCGAAAACCCTGCAGGAGGCCGTGGGGCTGATGGCGGAACACGGCGAGCGAGCTCGGCCGCTAGCGGGGGGCACGGACTTGTTGGTCCAGATGAGGGTGGACCGGAGACAGCCTGACTGGGTCATAGACGTCAAGGATGTTCCCGAGCTGAATGAGCTTCGCCTCGACGCCCAGAGTGGACTCACCTTGGGCGCTGCCGTGCCCTGCTACGCGATCTACGAGAACACAGAGGTGACTCGCATCTATCCGGCGCTGAATGACGTGGCCTCGTTGATTGGCGGAACCCAGATTCAGGGCAGAGCCTCGATCGGCGGCAACCTCTGCAACGCAGCACCGAGCGCGGATGCCATCCCGGCCTTGATTGCGATGGGGGTGCAGTGCAGGATTGCCGGTTCCAGTGGCGACCGCCAAGTTGCGGTCGAGGACTTTTGCACCGCTCCCGGACAAAACGTGCTTCAGCCCCGGGAATTGCTCGTGTCGCTACATTTTCCGCCGCCGGCGGCTAATTCAGGCGCCCACTACCTGCGCTTCATCCCACGAAACGAGATGGACATCGCGGTCGCAGGAGTCGGCGTCTCCGTCGTTTTGGAAAACGGAAACTTCCAGTCGGCGAAAATCGCACTGGCCTCGGTAGCACCGACTCCTCTGTTCGTCAACGAAGCCGGGGAAGCGCTAGCCGGGCAGGCGGTGACCGCGGAAAACATCCAAAAGGCCGCTCAAATCGCCAAGGACGCCGCGCGGCCGATCACCGACATGCGGGGAACCATCGCCTACCGCAAACATCTCTGCGAAGTGCTGACCCGCCGGGCGCTCAATGTCGCCATCGAAAGAGCCCGGCATTCGGTCCAGGAGGAGAGTTAATGCCCGCGAAGAGTCACGTCCAGACGACGATCAACGGCGAGTCGATCGAGTTTCTGTGCGAACCGCGGCAGAGCCTGCTTGAATGCCTGCGGGATATCGTCGGTTTGACCGGCTCGAAGGAGGGCTGCAACGACGGCAACTGCGGTGCTTGCACGGTCGTCCTGGACGGACGAATTGTGCCCTCGTGTCTCGTCCTCGGAGTCGAAGCCGAGGGCCAACAGATCACTACCATCGAAGCTGTGGCTGCCGGCAGCCACTTGCATCCGATTCAACAGGCCTTTCTCGAAGACGCGGCACTGCAATGCGGCATTTGCACGCCGGGCTTCATAGTCGCCGCCAAGGCGCTCCTTGATAAGGAGTCCAACCCCTCGGAGGAGCGCATTCGGCTTTGGCTAGCGAATAACCTGTGCCGCTGCACGGGCTACGACAAGATCATTCGGGCGGTGCGGCACGCCGCCACCAAGATGCAACAGGAGCAAACATGAGTCAACCGGACTACGAACCGAACGTTGTGCTTTCGACGACGGAGTTTGACGTCGTCGGGACGCGGCCCATCCGCCACGATGGGGCTGATAAAGTCACCGGAAGGGCGCTCTACGGCGCTGACTTCACAATGGCCGGCCTGATTCACGGGGCGATCCTTCGTAGCCCGCACGCGCACGCTCGTATCAAGTCGATCGACACGAGCAAAGCCGAGGCTTTGGCGGGCGTGAAGGCGGTCGTCACCGCTCAGGATCTGGCCGATCCGGGCGACCAAACTGTCGACCTGGGTGAGGGCGTCACCCGCCTGGCTTACATCCTCGCCAACGTCCTAGCCCGTGACAAGGTGCTTTACAAAGGGCACGCGATCGCCGGCGTGGCGGCCACGAGTCTCCACGTCGCCGAAGAAGCGGCGCAACTCATCGAGGTTGACTACGAGCTGCTCTCACCCGTCCTGACGGCGCCCGCGGCGATGGAAGCCGACGCCCCTCTGCTTCACGAAAACATGAAGGGAAAGGAACTCGGCGAGGAGGCGGATCGGCCGAGCAATGTCGCCGATCACTTTCGACACAGCCTAGGAGATATCGACAAGGGATTCGCGGAAGCCGATCTTGTCGTTGAGCGGGAGTACAACACGGCCAGCGTTCACCAGGGTTACATCGAGCCGCACAATGCAACTGTTCTCTGGAACAACGACGGCCGTGTGCTGATTTGGTGCAGCACACAAGGATCGTTTGTCGTCCGCGACACGACGGCTTGCATCCTGGGCATTCCTCAGTCGCAGGTCAAAGTAACGCCCATGGAGATTGGCGGCGGGTTTGGTGGAAAGATCCCCGTCTACTTGGAGCCGGTGGCAGCTCTTCTTTCCAAGAAGACAGGGAAGCCGGTGAAGATCCTCATGAGCCGCCAAGACGTTTTCGAAAGCTCGGGACCAACGCCGGGATCTCATATGAAAGTCAAGATGGGCGTGACCAATGACGGCAAGATCACAGCCGCTCAAGCCTATTTGGCTTACGAGGCGGGCGCTTACCCCGGTGCGATGGTCGTTCCCGGAGCGATGTGCGTCTTCGCCGCCTACGATATCGAGAATGTCGTCGTCGACGGTTATGACGTCGTTGTCAATAAACCTAGTACGGCGGCGTATCGGGCGCCGGGTGCGACGAACGCCGCCTTCGCTACCGAGACCGTTGTCGATGAGATCATCGAGAAGCTGGGCATCGACCCTCTCGAATTTCGACTGAAAAACGCTGCTAAGGAAGGCACGCGCCGCGCCGACGGTCCCAAATACCCGCGCATCGGCTGCGTCGAGGTGCTCGAAGCCATGAAGAACCACCCCCACTACAAGGCTCCGATCGAGGGGCCGAACCGTGGTCGCGGAGTGTCCATCGGGTTCTGGTTCAACGTGGGAATGCAGTCGAGCTGCAACATTTCGGTGAACGCCAACGGTACGGTTAACCTGGTCGAAGGATCGACCGACATCGGTGGCACGCGGGCCGCGGTCGCCATGCAGGCCGCGGAGGTGTTGGGGCTCGCCGCGGAGGACGTTCAGCCCACCGTTGTTGATACTGACTCGGTGGGATACACCGCGGTCACCGGCGGAAGCCGCGTCGCCTTTGCGACCGGCCTAGCGGCCTACGAAGCGGCACAAGACGTCAAGCGCCAGATGATCGAGCGCGCCGCGCGAATTTGGGAGGCCGACGCCGAGAACATCGAGTTCCGCAAAGGCGTCTTCCACCACAACAACGGTTCCAGCGATCAAATGACCTTCAGCGAACTGGCCGAGCAACTTGGATCGACCGGCGGACCGGTCATCGGCCGGGCGGCCGTGAATCCTCCCGGAGTGGGAGGTTCATTTGCCGGGGTCATCACGGATGTCGAGGTCGACCCGGAAACCGGAAAGGTCACCATCCTCCGCTTCACCTCTGTGCAGGACGCCGGCAAGGCCATTCACCCGAGCTACGTCGAGGGCCAGATGCAGGGAGGCAGCGTGCAGGGCATCGGCTGGGCTCTGAACGAAGAGTACTTCATGAGTGACGACGGTGTCATGGAAAACTCGAGCTGGCTCGACTACCGCATGCCCACCAGCCTCGATCTTCCCATGATCGATACGGTGATCGTCGAAGTGCCGAATCCCGGACATCCGTTCGGGGCTCGGGGAGTCGGTGAAGCGAGTATCATCCCGCCGCCGGCCGCTCTTGCCAACGCCATTTATCGTGCCGCGGGTGTTCGGATGAACCGGCTGCCCATGAATCCCGGAGCCGTCATGCAAGCGGTCTGGGACGAGCAGGATAACTGACCGCATGGCCACGGTGTACATTCCCTCGATGATGCGGAAGTTCACCGCCGGCGCCCAACAGGTCGAAGTCGAGGGAGCGACCGTCCGCCAAGTGATCCAAAACCTCGACTTGATTCACCCGGGCGTCAAGGGATGGCTAGTGGAAGGCCACCGTCTGAAGCCGAATATCTCCGTCGCCGTCGACGGATCAGTAAGCAGTCTGGGCTTGCTGGAGCCGGTTGGCGAAGAAGCCGAAATCCACTTCGTCGCCGCCATTAGCGGGGGCGCAACCGTGAAGGGGGGCGCCGGCCCGCGCCCTCGCCGAGAAGGCGGCTGAGCTGAGGTTGACTCGGCTGACTTGACGCCGGCCGGACAAGCGGACCCTGCTGGCGGGGAGCCTAGAACGGGGTCCTAGACGAGACTTTCCTGGGGGGCGTGGCGCGCGCTTTCAGCGTGCTGTGTCGGGCTTTCGATCCCGACATTTCCGAATCTATGGTGAACTTGTCTCCAGGACAGCCCACTATTGAGTTTCGCAAAATATAGTGATAGGCTCGGCTTTCGGCGGACCACCGCGCATTCACAAGGCGGATGAACGATCGCGTTTGTTTGTACGGGCGCGACATGTCGCGCCCTTTCGAGCATCGCGAGTCTTCGGCTGGTATTGGCCACTATATTTTGCGAACATCACTAGAATGCCCCAAGGTGCCCCTTGATGCCCACAAAACTCTTGGTCGGCACCGACGACGGCCTGCACGAGCTTGGTGACGAGCAGAGAGTCCATCTTGCCGGCCGCGAGTGCACGTCAATCTCGAATGACGCCTCAGGAATCTGGACTCTTGTCGATCGTCGCGAGATTTGGCACCGTCCCTCTAACGGCAACTGGGAGCGACTCGGCGAACTCGACGAGGCCGAGTGCCTGATCCCGACTCAGGCGGGGGTTCTGGTAGGCACATCGGAAGCTCATCTGTCGAAGCTGGCGGATAACGGCTTCGAGCCGGTCTCGTCCTTCGATCATGCGGAGGGAAGAGACGCTTGGTTCACTCCCTGGGGCGGCCCGCCCGCGGTGCGTTCCCTGTCAACTGATCCTGACGGTGGAATCTACGCCAATGTTCACGTTGGGGGTGTCTTGCGGTCGAGAGACGGAGGGCGATCGTGGCAGCCGACGATCGACATCCAGGCCGATGTGCACCAAGTTGTTTTCGACGCCGGTTCGGGTCTCTTGCTTGCCGCTTCGCTGGAAGGACTCGCCGTCAGCGAAGATCGCGGCGAGTCGTGGACATTCAATACCCAAGGACTGCACGCCGGCTATTGCCGCGCGGTCGCGGTTACGGGGGAAACCGTTCTGGTCACCGCTTCGACCGGGCCTTTCACGGATCGAGCAGCCGTGTACCGTGTACCGCTTCCCGCGAGCGGGGCCTTTGAAAAGTGCGCGACGGGTCTGCCGAAATGGTTTCCCAAAAACATCGACACATATTGTCTGGCGACCTTGGGTGCCGAGGCGGCTTTTGGCGCATCCGACGGACGAGTCTTTCGTTCCTCCGACGAAGGCCGGACCTGGGAGCCGGCGGCCGATGGATTGCCTCGGGTGCAATGCGTGAGCTTCGTGTGATTTCAGAGCAGGGGGAGGATAGCGGTTTCGTTTCCGCCACTGCCTCTCATTGTTTGACAGCCGAACAAGCCGAAGTTAGCATGAGAGTCACGAACAGCGCGCGCTCGTAGCTCAGTTGGATAGAGCGTCTGGCTACGAACCAGAAGGTCGGGAGTTCGAATCTCTCCGAGCGCGCCACTTTCTCTCCTTTTTTCAGTAACTTCCTCTCCAGACCGTCGTCGAGCCCTATCCGGGCCAGATCCTTTAGCCCGCTTTTCTCACCAGGTGGTGAGGCGAAGTGCGTGAGAGGCCCGTCAGTACAAGGCGCGCGCCGCTCAGCGCGCGGAGGCGTACTTGAACAGTACGTTGAGCACGGTGAGCAAGCGCAACGAAGTCATGGCGGGCCTATCGCGTGCTTCGACCGTCAGCTGGTGAGAAATGCGGGTTGGGCTGCACGCAGTGCGGGCCTGGGTCCTCAGCGTGCCGAAGAGGTGACCCAGACCACCTTCACCACATTCATCGAGAAGGCAGCCAAGTTTGCCGGTCTAAGAATCCGTGAATCCGCAACTCACGTCGCTCCAGAGGGCGGCAGGATTCGACTCCCACCGCCTCCACCATACCCATCAGCGGGACGATTCTCGGATGCAGGACCACTGCTTGGGCCTACACAAGGGATCTCACAGGCGGGGGATGCCGGGCTAGCGCTTCGCTGACGTCTCGACTACGTGGTTGTCTTCCGTTTCCTGTTGGCAGGCAACGCACTTAGGCGCCCAAGGGACGGCTCTGAGGCGGCTGGAAGTGATAGGGTCACCGCAGTCTTCACACTCGCCGTACTCTCCAGTCTCGATTCGCTCCAACGCTGCTTCGATGGCCCGCCGGAGGCTCCAGTCGGCGTTCATGACATGCACCGCAAGCTCGCGCAAGCTTCTCGACTGGGCGTCTTCAATCGCGTCCGCTGTCGTTTCCACAACCAAGCCGTTACTCTTGTTTGGCGGGACGCCCAAGCTTTCCAATTGATCCTCGAGCGCCTTACGAAACTGGTTGATCTCTCGTTTAATCATGACGCAGACCTCTCGCCGAAGGCTAACTGCGATTATTCTCCTGGGCGGGTCCCGCAACAATAGGGCAGAGCACTGTTTTTCAAAGACAGGAGACACCTAGCTGGGGGATCCAAGTACTCCTGCGCCGTTGGCCCGTGAGCGTTCTAAGCAACTTAATCGGTTGAAAATGTCGAAATCGACAGCCGGTGTCGTAAGCAGGCTTAGCCCGCTTTTCTCGCCACGTGGCGAGAAACCCGCGCTAGGGCGGGCTAGCGCCAATACTCGTGGCCAGCCGAGCCCCAAGGGGCGCGGGAAAACGCGAGAGGCGCCGCGCTCAACAATCTCGACAACAGATTTTCTCCGGCCGGCTTTCGGATGGGCAAAAACGCTACGTGAAGGGCATTGGCGCGCGGGCCGTGCGGCTCCGGGCGACAGCGGCGGCCGAGAGCATCTCGTTATACTTGGATTGAAGTTTCTATGCCCAGCAGAGCCAGTCGTCGCCGCCATAACAACTACATTCTGATCGTCTTCGACAGTTGCCGTTACGATTCGTTCATACGAGCCCGCCCGAAGGTGATGCGAAAACTTGGTCGCGTCGAGAAGCGTTGGTCCTACGCTTCCTGGACGGCGCCGTCCCACTACAACCTGTTGATGGGCTTGCTGCCGCATCAGAGCCCGAAACATGTGTTCGCCTCCGAGTACTACAAGAAAGACTTCTTCAAGTTCAACGAGCGGCTGGGGGCGGAAAACATCGAGTTCAAGTCGCTCGTTCCCCAGCTTTATTTCCCTTTGTTTCTGAAGGAGAAGCTAGGCTATCACACGCACGCAAGAGTCTCGCTGCCGGTTCTCAATCCGCGGACCATCCTCAACCAGGGCTTCGACAGCTACCGGCTGATGGCGGATCACAACGACATGCGCGCGATGGTCCGGGAGATGAGGTTCCCCAAAGATCGGCCGTCCTTCTACCTGCTGAACGTTGGCGAGACGCACTACCCCTACGCCTTGCCGGATGAGCCTCCTGAGGAGTGGCCACGAATCAGCGGCGTGCACGGTGTTTTCAAGCATCTCGACGACCACGTCGTCGGCGGCAAGCTGGTGCGCGGCAAGAAAAGGTTTTTCGACCAAAAGGCCCTCAAGGAGCTGCGGCAGCGTCAGATCAAGGCCGTGAAGTACTTGGATCAGGTGGTCGAAGAACTGTTCGACATCGTGCCGAAGAACACCTACATCACGATTACCTCCGATCACGGGGAGCTGTTCGGAGAAGACGGCTATTTCGGCCACGGTCCCATTCAGCACGACAAGGTGTTTGAGGTCCCGTTCGTGGAGGGGAAGCTGCGATGAGGGGTCTGCCCACCCACGACCGCAGAATGCTCCAGCCGCCCACAGCCGAGCGAACTCAGCCCGGATCGCCGTGGCGATCGACTTTCTTCTTAGCCCTTACGTTGTTAGTGCTGCTATTCGAGGCACCGGAGGCCGACTCCCCTTCCTTGCGCATCGCCTACATTGGGCCGGGCGCGGGATTCGCCTTCCTGGGGTCTTTTCTCAGTCTTTTGATCGCCTTGCTGGTCGGCGCGGCTTCACTTTTGATCTGGCCGTTCCGCGTTTTGTGGCGTGCTCTCACCCGGCGACAGGGCCTCAAGAAAGCGCGCATCCGGAAGTTGATCTTTCTTGGTCTCGACGGGCTCGAGCCCGACCTGACGGAACGGTTCATCGAAGAAGGCAAGATGCCCAACCTCGCGCGCTTGCGCGACCAAGGCGTGTACCGCCGCCTGAGGACCACCTATCCTCCTCTTTCCCCTGTGGCCTGGGCGACCTTCGCCACGGGTGTCAACCCCGGCAAGCATAGTATGTTCGACTTCTTGAACCGTAGTATGAGGACCTACATGCCGGAACTGGCATCCTCGAAAGTCAACAAGCCCAGACGTTTTCTGCGATTAGGCAAGTGGTCGATCCCCCTCGACCGGGCCACCGTCGAGCTGCGTCGCAAGAGCCGGACGTTTTGGAACATCCTGGGAGATCAGCACGTCGGTTGCACCATCCTGCGCGTACCCATTACGTTCCCTCCTGAAAAGTTCCGTGGTCGGCTGCTGTCGGCCATGTGTACGCCCGATTTGTTGGGCACCCAGGGCAGCTTCTTGCACTTCACTACAGGTGGGGGACGTGAGTCCTTCGCCGAAGGGGGAAACCGTTACCCGCTCGAGCGTGGGGGTCAGGGGTTGCGCGGAACAATCGAAGGGCCGGAAAATCCTTTACAGGAGGAGTCGGGGCCCATGCGGCTTCCGTTTTCCTTGGCGCTTGGTCACGACTCCGAGCAGGCCAAGCTGGAGGTCGATGGGCAAACCTACACCCTCAAGCTCAACGAATATTCCCCCTGGGTTCGACTCACGTTTCGAGCCGGAGTCGGCGTCAAGGTGCGCGGGGTCTGCCGTTTCATGCTCACCTCGACGCGGCCGGAGGTCTCCCTCTACTTGACGCCGATCAACATCGATCCCGAGAATCCCGCTCTCCCGATTTCTCAGCCCAGCTACTACGCGACCTACCTGGCCAAGTTGCTGGGAGTCTATTCCACGCTGGGACTGGCGGAAGACACCTGGGCGCTTAACGAGCGCGTCATCGACGAACGGGGTTTCCTCGAGCAGGCCTACGCGATTTGCGAAGAGCGCGAAGCGATGTTTTTCAGCGCCCTCGACAAGACGAGGCAGGGCGTGGCGGCCTGCGTGTTCGACACCAGTGACCGCGTTCAGCACATGTTCTATCGCTACTTGGAACCGGACCACCCGGCCCACGCGGCGAACCCGCCGATCTCGAACGGCGGGGGCCCGACGAGCCGAGATTACCGCGGCGCCATCGAGGATCTCTACCGGCGCATGGACCAAATCGTAGGCAGGACGATGCAATACGTGGACGAGGACACCGTCTTGTTCGTCCTCTCCGATCACGGCTTCAAGTCTTTCCAGCGAGGAATCAATCTCAACGCATGGCTCCGCGACAACGGCTACCTGTACCTGAAAAACGGAGATGGGGACGCCGGCGCCTACTTGAAAGCGGTGGACTGGAGCCGCACTCGCGCCTACACGTTTGGCCTGGCGGGAATTTACGTCAACCAGAAAGGGCGTGAAGGCCAAGGCATCGTCGCGCGCGGAGCCGAGGCCGAGGCTCTCAGAAAGGAGCTGGCCGAAAAGCTCAGCGGCCTGCTCGACGAAGAAAGGAACCAAGTGGGGATTCGGCGGGCCTATCCCAAAGAGGCTGTCTACCAAGGCCCTTATACCGATCTGGCTCCTGACGTGGTCGTGGGCTATAACGTCGGCTACCGCAGCTCCTGGGGGGCGACTCTTGGCGAGACCGGCGGGCCGGTATTCGAAGACAACCGCAAAGCCTGGAGCGGCGACCATTGTAGTGATCCCGCGATCATCCCCGGCGTCGTCTTTTGCAACCGCAAGTTCGAAGCCGAGGACCCGGGCATCGAGGATCTTGCCCCGACGGCGCTGTCACTGTTCGGATTCAAGGCTCCCGCCTATATGGACGGTAGAGACCTCGGGGTCGAGGACGGGAAGATCGATGCGCGAGGCTGAAGCCGCCCTCGCAGCCCTCGGTAAAAGTCGTTCAGGAGCGAAAAATGGGGACTGCCACCAATTCCCCCCCCGTCATGACCCAAGAAACAAAGCACTTGGCCTAAAGCGAATTGGCCGGCTGGGAGCTGTGAAAAAATCGGGGACTGCCACAAGCGGCTTAGCACTAACTTCTTTGGTGGCAGCGAGAATTAAGCCGCGGCTGGCTGTCCCAAGATTTTTTCACAGCTCCCAGTACCCGATTTTTCGCGACCTCCACTTCTGCCACGGGCTGCTAGCCCGACCGGCGCGGTTTTTCGCTCTGGCGTTTGTTGTGGCCCTCACAGTCCCCGGCTGCGGCCCGTCGCCCGAACACTCCTCCGACACGCGGATGATCATATTGGGCGTCGACGGGATGGACCCGAAGTTCTTGGAGCGCCACTGGGATGCGCTGCCGAACCTCGATCGACTTCGCCGCGAAGGTGATTTCAAACCGCTGGCGACCACGAACCCGCCTCAAAGCCCCGTTGCCTGGTCGAGTATGATCACCGGAATGGACCCGGGAGGGCACGGGATTTTCGACTTTGTCCACCGGGATCCCTTCACCCGTCTTCCCTTTTCGTCGATGGCGGAGACGCGAGAAGCGGGCCGGACATGGGAGATCGGCCCCTATGTCATCCCTCTTTCCTCGGGAACTGTGAGCATCAACCGCATGGGGACGCCTTTCTGGCCGATGCTGGCCGAGCAAGGCGTGCCGGTGACGATGATTCGCATGCCGGCCAACTTCCCCCCTGTCGAGTGCGAAGCGGTTACTTTGTCGGGTATGGGCACGCCCGACATGCGCGGCACCTACGGTACGTTCACCTTCGTGACCGACGATCCCGAGGAGCGAACCCGGTCGGTCTCGGGCGGCGAGATCATACGCATCCCGCCGTTCGGTCACCGCGCGGAGATCACGATCGAGGGGCCCACCAACACCTTCATGAAGGCCCGGCCCAAGGCATTCGCGACTCTGACTGTCCATCGGGACCCGAGCGAGTCCGTCGCAAGGTTTGACCTCGACGATCAATCCTTGGTTCTTCAGGAAGGGGAATGGTCCGGCTGGATGCGGGCAAGCTTCCCTCTGCTCGGCGCACTGAAGAGCGCTTCGGGAATCTTTCGGCTCTATCTCAAGCAGCTTCGGCCCCGCTTTCAGCTCTACATTACGCCCATCAACCTGGACCCCTCCCAGCCCGAACTGCCGATCTCGACGCCCGCTTCCTATAGCCGCGATGTCACGCGGGAGCTGGGTCCTTTCTACACACAAGGCATGGCCGAGGACACGAGCGCTCTGCGGCAGGGAGTGCTCAGCCTCGATGAGTTCATCGCGCAGACCGAGCTTGTGTTGGACGAAAGTCGTGCTCTGTTTCGTCGCGAGCTGGGAAAATTCGACGGCGGGCTGTTGTTTTTCTACTTCTCGAGCGTCGACCAGAACGCCCACATGCTCTGGGGGCGCCACGATGACAAGTTGCTGAAGTTCTACCGCTCGGTCGACGAAGCAGTAGGCGAGGCCATGTCAAAGATCGACGACTCGACGACGCTGATCGTTATGTCCGACCACGGCTTCACGCGTTTCGACCGCGCCGTGCATCTCAACACCATGCTCATGCGCGAGGGGTTTCTTGCTCTCGACGATCCCGCCAACACGGGAGACGACGAACTGTTCGCCCATGTTGACTGGTCCCGTACCGAGGCCTACGCTATGGGGATCAACAGCATCTACCTGAACCTCCTCGGCCGCGAAAGAGGAGGAATCGTCTCCGAAGGCGAAGAGAGCGAGCAGGTCATTGCGCGGATTAGCGAGCGGCTCATCGCCTTTCGCGACCCCGCAAACGGCGCGCAGGTCATCGAAGAGGTGTACACTCCCCAGCGGGCCTACAGGGGCTATAATCTCAAGTTCGCTCCCGATCTCATCATCGGTTATCGCCCGCCCTATCGAGCTTCTTGGAAGACCCCGCTCGGCGGTGTGCCCGATGCTACGGTGGAAGATAACGAAGACGCCTGGATCGGCGACCACTGCGTGGCTCCCAAGTTTGTGCCCGGGGTGTTCCTCAGTAATCGCAAGAGTTCGGTCGAGGACCCGGCGCTGCCCGACCTGACCGTGACGATTCTCGCCGAGTTCGGGATGCCCGCCGCACCGGAAATGGTTGGCCGCCGCCTTTTTTAGCCGGCGGCCTGTGGAGTGAAATCATGTTGGGACCTTCCGTCAAGCTGGACAAGCCCTTATGGAATCGCATCAAGCGCTGCGCCGAGGCCGGCGGCTATTCCTCCCCCAAAGAGTTCATCCAACACGTGTTGGAAAGGGAGCTGGCCAAGCTCGATGAGGCCGACTCCGACGAAGAGATCATGAAGAAACTTCAGGGTCTCGGCTATATTGACTGACGCCCTCTCCGGCGCACTTCAATGGTGGACTGGTGGAACCGAGCGCTGCGGACCCTGATCGGCGGGTATGGCTCACTGTTCGGCGAGCTGCACCCGTTCGTCAGCCTGACGGTGCTCTCCGTCCTGGTGGGAGTGGGCATGCTTTGGGTCTTCGCCCGCGTGTCGAATCAGGACGCCATCCGCCGGACGAAGAAGCGTCTTCAGGCTTATCTGCTCGAGCTGCGTCTGTTCGGCGACGAACCCGCCTTGCTCTGGAAATCACAAAAGGACCTGCTCCGTACTAATATTCGCTACCTGAGCCTGATGTTGCGTCCGGCGCTGATTCTCACCGTACCTGTTGTTATTCTGCTGTTTCATCTCGACGCGGTTTACGGTCTGGCTCCCTTGCCGGTGGGCGAACCGGCTGTCGTCACTGTCCAGGCGATAGGACAAATATCGTCCAACACCGCAGCGCCCCGGTTGGTCGCCAGCGCGGGCTTTGCTGTCGAAACGCCCGCTGTTCGAGTGCTGGAAGAGAGTCAATTCAGTTGGCGGATCCGTCCCCTGCGGGAGGCCGGCGGCGAGCTGCGTTTCAACTGGAACGGGGCCGAGTGGGAGAAGACGATCGCGTCGGGAGAGGGTTCCCAGTATCTATCGAGCCGTCGGGTTCGGTCGTGGTTCGATACGCTCTGGAATCCCGGCGAGGACCGGCTTCGAGGTTCCCGCGTCGAATGGGTCGAAGTCCGCTACCCGCCGGCAGCCATTGAGATCGCCGGCATCGAGATCCATTGGCTGATCTGGTTCCTTGTGATCTCCGTCCTGAGCGCTTACCTATTGAAGGGGTACTTCAACGTCGCGGTGTAGCCCGCTTTCCGAGCCGCGGCGGTATCGGAGTACCGATGGGTTTTCGACCGAGTGCCCACTTAGGTTAGGATGTCCGGCCTGGCCGACCGGGCTTCCTAACAGGCAACCCGAGGGCCTTTCCTTGTTGGGCGGGCTTTCCACATCCCGCGCCACGACCCCTCAGGCCACTCGCACCAGCGCGATCAGCGTCATCCCGTACGCCAAGCTGATCCCCGGCAGAACCATGCCGATGACCCCGCCGGGCAACCACCAGCGAACCCAGAAACCCCTGTCGTCTTTCGCCTGAAATACCGACATGACACACCCATTCCAGCTCATGTGCCCAGCGCTCCGGACACGATCCCGTGGTCGCCGAAGGACCCTGCTACGGGCACCGCGCCTACCGCTCTGAGCATTTTCCAATCCAAGAATGAGCCTGAGAAGAAGGAGGATCGGGAGGGCGGCGCGGCTGGGGTGCTCCTTTCAGTCTGGAGTGCACCCCAAAAGTGAGACACAGAGTTAAGGGGCCAAATACATTGAATGGAGAGAGGTATGGATTTGGCCCGACGAGTCTACAGCCGCGAATTGAAAGTCGCGGCGATGCGAGAGATCGACAGGGGGCGTACGATCAGCGAGGTTGCTCGGCAGCTGGAGCTGAGCCCCAAGTTGTTGGAGCGCTGGCGCGGCGAATGGCGGGCGTGGGGCGAGCTGGCCTTCCCCGGCAATGGGCGGCGGGGCGTATCCCGAGGCTTCCCTGAGCCGCAGCGGATCGGGGAGCTGGAGCGCAAGATCGGTCAGCTGACGAGGGAGAACGACTTCTTAAAAAAAGCCTGCGAGCATTTCAGGGATCATCACCGGCCGGCCGTCGTCAGTGGCGAGGCTGCCTGTGGGAAGAAATCCGGCAAGCGGCCGAGAAAGGGCAAGGGCAAGCCTTGAGGGCGCTGTGCCAGATGACGGGGCTGAGCCGGGCCGGCTTCTATCGTTGGCGCGCGCAGCCGCCCGGCGATCCGGTCGAGATGGAGTTGCGCCACACGAGGCAACAGATCGCGCTGGAGTTCCCCACCTAATGGTTACCGTCGCATCACGGCCGAGCTGCAATGAGCAGACCGGGACATAGGTAACACTTTATACCAAGCACATAGGTAACACTTTTCGTCCGGGGAGGGGGCCGGGCGGAGGGAGCCCGCAGGGCGAGCGGAGACCGGCTCCCTCCCCGGACGAGCGCCCGCCCCGCCGGGGCTGGCCGGCGGCAACAAGCGCCCCTGCCGTTCGTCCAACCACCCCAGCTCGTAGAAGGAAAACCAGACCCGCCACAGCCCCTCCCCGATCTGCTCCAACCCGACCCGTTCCCCGTTGAGTCCATGGCCGACAAACACCTTGTTGACTCACCAGCGAATATCGCCCTTCACCATCCGCCGCAGCGCGAACTCTGGCGGGTATTCCGGCTCCTTGATCCGCGAGGGGTAGGGCCGCGGCGAAGGACCATAGCACTCCCCCGGCGTCTTTAGTTCCAACCCCTGATGCGGCCTCTCTTCGTTGTACTCCCGCCGAAAGCGGTCAAACGCCCTCTGCGGTGCCCGCAGCGTCCGTGCCGGCGGCGACGCCGTCTCCTGCTTCAGCGTGCGGTGCATCCGCTCATGCCGCCCGTTCTGTTCCGGATGTCCCGGTTCGATCCGCTCGGGATAAATCCCCAGCTTGATCCACCATACCGCCAGCGACGATAACCCGTGTACCGCCACGGTCGCAAACGGCGGCCCGTTGTCGCTGCGCAGCACCCGCGGCAAGCCGTATTCTCGCAACGTCGCTTCCCTCAGCGGCCGCACGTGCTCGCCGTCGGGGTGGCGCAACCCTTGACAGCGCAACAGATAACGGCTGGCGCCGGCGCTGATCGTCAACGGGTCGCAGCGTTCCCCGTCCTGGGTGCGGAACCAGCCTTTGAAATCAATCGACCAAACCTGGTTGGGCTCCCCCATCGGGGTCAACGGCGGTGCTGTTGGCGCGGCCCGCGGTCGCCGCCGCCGGGGCACGCTCAGTCCCTGGCGCCCAAGCAGATTGCCGATCGTGCTGCGCGCCGGCCACTTCACCGCCGCATCCTCTCGCTCCAGCACCGCTTGCAACGTCGTCGGTCCCCAGCGGCTGTGTTGCGCCCGCAACGCCAGCATGCGCTCCTCGATCGCCGCCGGCGTCTGGTTGGGATGCCGCCGCGGTGCCCGTGAGCGATCTTCCAAGCCCTCGATGCCGTCCTGCCGGTAGCGCTCGAGCCACTTATACCCCACCCGCCGGCTGATGCCGTAACGACGACCCAACTCCGCCATCGAGTCTTGTTGCTTCTGCCAATCATGAATAAACCGCATTCTCTCTTCTTGCACACCGGTCTCCTGCCAGGGCATAAAGCATTTCCTCCCAGAAATGTTTTGTCCCTGAAAGTGTTACCTATGTGCCTGGACTCATGTGTTACCCATGTCCCCGGTTTGTACCCAGGTAGGGACCGGCACTCCTGCCGGTCCAAAGCTCAGGGGGTAGCGGACGGTTCTGGAGATGAGTTCACTATAGATTCGGGAATGTCGGGCTCGAAAGCCCGACACGGCACGCTGAAAGCGTGCGCCACGTCAGCTATGACCGGCCAGACCATTTCGCACTACAATATCAGCGAGCAAGTGGGCGAAGTAGCGACCGGCACTCCTGCCGGTCCAAACTCATGACGTAACCATGACTGGCCAGACCATCTCGCATTACAAAATCCTCGAGAAGCTGGGCGAGGGCGGCATGGGAGTGGTCTACAAGGCCACCGACACGAAACTCGGGCGCACCGTGGCGCTGAAGTTTCTCGCCTCTGACCGGTTAGAGAACGAGGAACACAAGGCTCGCTTCCGGCGGGAGGCGCGAGCCGCCGCCGCCCTCGATCATCCCAACATCTGCACGGTCTACGAGATCGACGAAGCCCAAGGGCAGACCTTCCTGGCCATGCCCTATCTCGAAGGCTTGACCGTGAGGGAGAAGGTCAAACAGCGTCCCCTGAAGCTGGACGAAGCCCTGGACATCGCCGTCCAGGCTGGCGAAGGTTTGCGAGCCGCGCATGCCAAGGGCATCGTTCATCGCGACATCAAGAGCGCCAACCTGATGGTCTCGCCGCAAGGCCAGGTCAAGATCATGGATTTCGGCTTGGCCCAAGCGGCCGACCAATCCCTGCTGACGAAGACCGAGACGCTGCTGGGCACTCCGGTTTACATGTCGCCCGAGCAGGCCCAACGCCTACCGACCGACCGGCGCACCGACATCTGGTCGTTGGGCATCGTGATTTACGAGATGCTCATCGGGCGCACGCCGTTTGAGGGAGAGCGGGAGCAGGCGGTGTTGTACGGGATCGTCCAGGAAGAGCCGGAGCCGATCACCAGCCAACGAGCGCGGGTGCCGTTGGATCTGGACTGGGTTGTCAGCAAGGCGCTGGCCAAGGACAAGGAGGAGCGCTACCAGCACATCGACGAGATGCTGGTCGATCTGCGGGCCGTCGCGCGGCAGGTTGCGGAAGCGAGCGACACCGCCAGGCCGGGCAAGAGACCAACCACGAAGGTACAGCGGGAAGCTCCGGCGCGAGCCCGGCGAAGACGCTTGGCCTGGGCTTTGGGGATTGCCGCGGCGGTTGTTGTGTTGACGATGGCCGGCCTGGGCGTACGGAACTTCCTGCCTACGTCCGAAGCCCCCCTGGAGCCCCTGCGGCCTGTCCCGCTCACCAGTTACCCGGGCAGTGAGGGCGGCGGTTCGTTTTCCCCCGACGGCGATCGGATCGCCTTCTTGTGGAGCGGGGAGACGCAGGACAATCCCGACATTTACCTCCAACTCATCGGGCCCGGCCCGCCGCTGCGACTGACTACCGATCCCGCTTGGGATCACAGCCCCGCCTGGTCGCCGGACGGCCGCCAGATCGCTTTTCTCCGAGGGCATCCTCCGGCCAGGGGAAAAATGGGCCTATACCTCATTCCCGCCCTGGGCGGGCAAGAACGCAAACTGGCGGAGACCCGGATACCCGGCACTCTTTTTCAGGGGACCTGCCTGAACTGGTCTCCCGACGGCCGTTGGCTGGCCGTATGCGATTCAGACGATCTCTCCATCGAGCCGTTGAGCGTGTTTCTGCTCTCGGTTGATACCGGCGAAAGGCGAAGGTTGACGTCGCCGACAGAGGGCGAAGACGTCAGCCCCGCCTTTTCTCCGGACGGCCGCACTCTTGCCTTCGCCCGATACGCCCCCGGGTTTACGAGCGATCTCTATCTGCTGGATCTCGACGAAGATCTGACCCCAAAAGGTGAGCCTCGGCGGCGGACCTTTACCGAGGCCACGACAACCAGTCCCGTCTTTACCCCCGACGGCCGCGACATTGTTTTCTCTTCCGGTCCTCCCGGCGAGCCCAGCCTTTGGAGGGTGCCGGTATCCGGGTCCGCATCGCCCGAACGGCTGCCGTTTGGGGAGCGCGGGGAACACCCCGGCATCTCCCGTCAGGGGAATCTCGTGTATACAACGGGCGAAGGGAACGTGAACATCTACCGTGTCGACCTGCCCGTCGCGGACGGCGTGACCGGCACGGCGGTTAAGTTTATTTCTTCTTCCCGGTGGGACCACGAGCCGCAATATTCTCCCGACGGCGACAGCATCGCGTTCGTGTCGACTCGCTCCGGAAGCCTTGAGATCTGGAAGTGCGACAGCGACGGTTCGAACGCGGTACAGTTGACTTCGCTTGGCGCCCCAGTAACAGGTAGGCCCCGTTGGGCTCCCGATGGGAAGAGCATCGTATGCCATTCCGACGCAGAGGGGCATTTCGATGTTTACGTCGTCAACGCCGACGGGGGCGCGCCCCGGCGGCTGACGAGTGATCCGTCGGTCGACGCCTCTCCAACCTGGTCGAGAAACGGAAAGTGGATCTACTTCAATTCAAGGCGCACAGGGGATCTCCAGTGTTTCAAGATGCCGGCGCGCGGCGGCCCCGCCCAGGTCGTTGTGTCCGCGGGGTTCTGGTGTAGGGAGTCACCCGACGGCAGTCTGTTTTACTTTTCGAGGGACTGGGCCAACCCGTCTCTATGGAGAGTGCCGGTTGAGGGCGGCGAGGAAGAGCAGGTCCTTGAATCTTCGTTTGGTGGAATCTACGAAGTCGTCGAGGACGGGGTCTATTTCATTCCCCCATCCACTCCGGAAGCCGGTTTTTCGCTCCAATTCCTCCGCTTTGCCACGGGTGCCGTCGAGCCGATCCATGATTTCGAGAGACAGCCGACGGCTGGCCACTTTAGCGTCGCCCCCGATGGCCGGTCGATCCTCTACAGCCAGGTGGAGGATTACCAAAGCGACATCATGCTGGTCGAGAATTTCCGGTAAGGGGGGAGTGTTTTGGTAGAAGAGTAAGGGCGCGGACAGAGCCGCAGGCGTGAGCCTGCGGTCAAGATGGCGAATAACCGCGGTTGCCGGGACAAGGAACTTCGGGCGTCACGAGGCCTCGACCGCAGGCTCGCGGGTGCGGCTCTGTTTACCCATGCTCCGACTCAGCTGCACAGAGCCGCGGACGGAAGTCCGCGGTCCCGCCGGGTTGTCCCAACGGTTCGGCGTCGACAGTCGGCTGGCCGAACATAGCCGCACAGAGCCGCGGGCGTTAGCCCGCGGGCCCGCGCTCGGGCGGCGCGAATCTGTGTGGTGCTCGCGTCCAGGGGCCCGCGCCCTAACGGGCACGGCTCTGTTCGGTCGCACCAGCTGTGTCGTGTGACTAGCCGCGAAGCGGCGGCAGGATTATAGCCTAGGGTGGAGCCGTGAGGCGAAACCCTAGGTAAGCGGAAAACAAAGTTGAGCCCTGAAGGGGCGGCAGGAAATCATGGTGCAAACGCTGCACCGAATCTTGGTCCACGTCGTGTTCTCGACGACCAGGCCCCCTTGCTAAAGGAGCCGTTTCGTCCCCAGTCGTTCGCCTACCTCGGCGGGATTGTGCGAAGTCTGGGGGGGGCCGCTGATCGTAAACCGCGGCCGATCACGTTCACATGCTGTCGACGCTCCCTTCCACCGTGACGCTCGCGGAGGCCATGCGGCGGATCAAGACCGGGCCGTCACCTAAGGTTCCGCCGTTGCGGCTCCACCCTAGGCTATAATCCTGCCGGCGGCGCGTGCTTCTGGAAGTTCCAGGCCTTGCCGCGAGTTTCGTCCGCCGCCCATTCTATCAGAGGCGGGTCGAGACCGAACGCGGGAATCTCCCCATCTTGGACCTCGGTCAAGCTGGCGTCTCGCTATGGAGGGATGCGGACCCATGACGACCCCCCGAGCCGGCCGCCATGCAACGCCGGCACCGACGGGCGCAGGCAACGGGTGGCCGCGATAGTGTTATCTTTTATGCAGCCGACGAGCCGGTCAGCATGAAAAGTCGGCACCAAGCCGGCAGGATTGCCGGCCGAACTCGAAACTAGGACCGCCAAAAGTGGCGGTCGCCACGTGTAGTGCAGTCCCGCCCCCACACCCCATCCGAAGCAGGAACCGGCGAGCACTCGGGGAGGTCTTCCTGGAGGCCGGCGTGATCGGGCCACGGCGGATCCGACCCTCCTACCTCGCTGCGATCCGGCTGGGTGTGAGCCTGGCTTTGGTCGGGGCCCTTTTTGCCCGCATTTCCAATTTGATTCAGGCCTCCCGACCTTCCAGCGGCCTTCAGCGTCTTTATTCATAGGGGCTAGAGCCCGATGAGGACGCCATGGAGGCCAACACCCAATGGGTGAAAAACAAACCAAGCCATTCCAGCTAACTTTCAATGGACTTCTCAAAGTCGATTTCCAGGGATCGCACGTCACTTCCGACGGTGGCCTGATTTTGGTTCGCGAACTGGACGAACGGCTCGGTCTCGGAGAACTGATTGACGAGCATCTCAGCGACTCCCGGCACGGCACAAACAAGCAGTTCACGCTCGCTGATCTGTTGCGGCAGTCGATCTACAGCCGCTTGGCAGGCTACGAGGACGTCAACGACGCCGTCCGCGTGGCGGCTGACCCGACGTTTCGCTTGATCGGCTCGCAGAAGATCTGGGATCGCGGTGCGGCCTTGACCTCGACGCTGCACGGCTTCGAGACGGAGATGCTGGCGAGCGAAGAGAACCTGCTGGGGCTGATGGCGCTGAACCGAGAGCTGGTCGGGCAAGCGGAGGCGTTCGACGACTCCGCGCGGGTCGTTCTGGACATGGACTCCACCGAGAGTCCGGTCCATGGCCAACAGGAAGGCAGCGCCTACAACGGACACTTCGAGTCGGTCTGCTACCACCCGTTGCTTTTGTTCAACGGTCATGGTGATTGCCTCGCTGCCAAGCTGCGTCCCGGCAACGTGCACAGCGCCGAGGACTGGGATGAGCTATTGTTGCCGGAGATCGAGCGCCAACTGGCCGAAGGCAAACAGGTCACCTTTCGCGCCGATGCCGCCTTCGCCAAGCCCGAGATCTACGAAGCACTGGAGGAGCGCGGCGCGGACTACGCCATCCGCATTCCGGCCAACAGGAGCTTGGAGTTAGAGATCGAAGACATCCTGTTTCGTCCGCCGGGGAGGCCCGGCCGCAAGCCGCTAGTGCGCTACAAGAGCTTTCGCTATCAGGCGGAGAGCTGGAAGAAGCCGAGACGAGTTGTCGCCAAGGTCGAGCACCACCAGGGCGAGCTGTTCGCGCGCGTCGGTTTTATCGTGACGAACATGAGCTTGCCAAGCCGGTCGGTGGTGCGTTTCTACAACCAGCGCGGCACGGCGGAGCAGTGGATCAAAGAAGGTAAGCAAGCGACGCACTGGACGCGGCTGTCGTGCCATCGCTTCCGGGCGAACGAGGTGCGCTTGCAGTGAAGCGTGCTGGCCTACAACCTGGGCAATCTCTGGCGGCGGCTCGGGCTGCCGCAGCGAATCAAGAACTGGTCGCTGACGAGCTTGCAGCACCGGCTGATGAAGACGGGCGGACGGCTAATGAAACACGCGCGGTATGACTGGCTCTTGTTCGCGGAGGGACATCTGAACCGGCGGCTGTTTGGCGACATGCTGCGGAAGATCTGGGCGCTGCCTGTGCCGGGCGGGTAGCACCGCACTTGGCGAATGCGAAATCTGTGTACTGAGGACGGAAGCTCGGAGGGGTGTCTGCGAAATTGACTTCGCAGCGACGGATCAGCCCCCATGAGGGGCAAGAAGGGGGCTCGATCGGTTCCGCCTCAGCCGCCGCCTCTTTCGGGTGGAGAAATGGTTCCGCTTCGCCGGGTGAGGGTGTAGACTCGTGCCGTCAGAGGAGCCAAATCGGAAATCCTGGATAGAACAAGGATGCGGGCGTATGGACGCGTTCCTCACTCCGAGAAGCGCCGGACTCTCCTCCTGTCTCTCCAGACAACGACCCCGAAAGATTAACCCTGAGTAATGAGGAAAGTGCCTTGTTAAGCCCGAACGTTCCTCCCACTTCCGCTGCAGCTGAGCTGGATTCGGCCTCCGTCTCGACGACCTTGGTGACGGTGGCAATACCGCCCTGGAGCATGGCGACAAGATCGAACACGACCCGCTGGTTGAGATAGACAGGAACGATGAGGTCAAGCTCGTTGTTCATTGTGCCGTAAAGCTCAGAGTTTGCCTGAAGTATTCTTTCCTCGACTTTTTTCTTTAGTTTATCGATATCTTTGTCTGTGACAGGTTCTTTATCCCCTGTGGCAAGGTAAAACAGTAGAGCACCTAGCGCGTAGATATCTCCTTCAACTGTTTCTGAGCCTCGAGGGGCGATATGAGGCGGGGCATCGGGAAGGGTTTCAGAGGAAGCGACCTGGTGCGCTCGAAAGCCCGCTCTACCTAGATCGATGAGCAAGATACGCCTCTCCTCGTTCACCCGGACGTTGGCCGGTTTGAGATCGCAGTGGGTGATTTGCCGCTGGTGGATGGCGATTACGGCTTCTGTTAGCTGACGCGCCCAGTTGAAGAAATGATCAGCCTTTGGTACGCCCGTGAATTGTCCTTCTTCGTTTGGATAAGTAGCCTCCATGAAGGTGTCTAGGTTGCTGCCGTTGATGAATTGTTCCACTATGAATCGGACCTCCTCGGGGCCGTGGAGTCCGGTATCAAGGAACTGAGCGACAGAGCGCACGCCTCTCAGCTGTTTCAGCGCAATCGTCTCTTGAAGAATCGCGGCGTCGTGATGTATGAGGAGCCGAATTGTAGCTGGTTTCGGGAACTTTACGACTACTTCACTGCCAGGCGTTAGAGGAGCCTCTTGATCCGGCTTATCCGGCTTGAGCTTTTCAACGATAGCTTTGTAGGTCTGGCCAGCTCGCCCTGCACTCAAAGAGTGCTCTATTTTGTAATCGGCACGTTGCCCCTTGAGAGACGTTCCCTGCGGGAGCAATGTGTTTTCGGTAAATAAAACCATTAGTCTCCACTTTCTAAGCGGCTTGATCCATAGAGCTTAGCATTGCGGCCAGCTGCTGGCAAGCGGTGCAAAAAATGATCGGCGGTATCACTTTTCGGCACGTCCGGCGAGGAACCCTCTTTACAGAGGCACTTAGCCGCGCGACCCGAACTCGCTAAAGAAGAAGGCTATCTCGACGGCGGCTGTCTCCGGCGCGTCGGAGCCGTGGATGGCGTTGCGCTCGATGTCGGTCCCGAATTTATTCCGGATCGTTCCCGGCGCGGCCTTCGCCGGGTCGGTCGCGCCCATGATTTCCCGCAGCTTGGAGATAGCGTCCTCCCGCTCCAAAGCCATGGGGACGACCGGACCCTCGGTCATGAACTTGACCAGCGAATCGAAGAACGATTTTCCTCGGTGAACTTGGTAGAAGGCCTCGGCGTCCTGACGCGTCAGATGCACCATCTTCATGCCGAGGATGCGGAAACCGGCTTTTTCGATCTCAGCGATGATTTCGCCGACATGCCCGGCAGCGGTCGAGTCCGGCTTGATGATGGTTAGTGTTCGTTCGATTGCCATAGAACCGGATGCCACAATTCCTATCAACCCAGTATCGCTACAACAGCTTCGCCAGCGTCGCGCCCATCTCGGCCGGCGAGGGTGTTACGGCAATGCCGGCTGCTTCGAGCGCGCGGACTTTTTCAGCGGCCGTGCCCTTTCCCCCGGAGATGATAGCCCCGGCGTGCCCCATGCGGCGGCCCGGAGGCGCCGTCCGCCCGGCGATGAACGCGGCGACGGGTTTTTCGACACACTCCTTGACGTATTCGGCGGCGTCCTCTTCAGCGGTGCCGCCGATTTCTCCGATCAGCAAAATGGCGCGCGTGTCGGGATCATCGTTGAAAAGCTTGAGGGCATCGACAAAGCTTGTTCCAATGATCGGATCACCGCCGATCCCGATACAGGTTGACTGCCCAATCCCCAGCGCGGTCAGTTGAGCCACGGCTTCGTAGGTCAGCGTTCCCGAGCGCGAGACCACGCCCACGCGCCCCGGCTCGTGGATGTAGCCCGGCATGATCCCCAACTTGCATTTGCCCGGCGAGATGACGCCCGGGCAGTTCGGGCCGATCAAGCGAGTCTTCTTGTCGCGGAGGAAGTCGGCCACCATCACCATGTCTTGGGCTGGAACGCCTTCGGTGATGCAAACGGCCAATCGAAGGCCGGCATCGGCGGCTTCCATGATGGCGTCCGCCGCGCCCGCCGCCGGCACGAAGATGATCGAGGCTTGCGGCTGGACTTGCTCCACCGCCTGCCGGACCGTATCGAAAACCGGCAATCCAAGCTGCTTCGTCCCCCCCTTGCCCGGTCTGACGCCGCCGACGATCTTGCTGCCGTAGTTGATGCATTGCTCGGCGTGGAATTGTCCCGCTCGCCCGCAGCCCTGGACGATAATGCGAGTGTTCTCGTCAACCAGAATGCTCATCAGTCGATAGATGCGAGCTAGCCGGCCAGCGCCACAACCTTCTCAGCCGCTTCCTTCATGTCTTGGGCGACTGTAAAGTTCATCCCCGATTCATGGAAAATCTTGCGTCCGATCTCGACGTTCGTCCCTTCGAGACGCAGCACGATCGGCGCCTTCATATCCAGTTCCCGCGCGGCGGCGACCACGCCTTCCGCCAAAACGTCCACGCGCAGGATGCCGCCAAAAATGTTGATGAGGATCGCTTTCACATTAGGATCGGAGAGGATGATCCGAAATCCGTTTTTGATCTGGTCCGCGTTGGCGCCCCCGCCGACGTCGAGAAAGTTGGCCGGGCTGCCGCCCGCGTGCTGAATGATGTCCATCGTCGCCATGGCCAGACCGGCGCCGTTGACCATGCAACCGACGTTGCCGTCTAGCTTGATGTAGTTCAGTCCGTAGTTAATGGCGTCGGTTTCGAGAGGTTCTTCCTCATCGAGATCGCGCAGCTCACTTAATTCGGGATGCCGGAACAGTCCGTTGTCGTCGAGATCCATTTTGGCGTCAAGCGCGACGGCCCGGCCATCTTGGGTAAGTACGAAGGGATTGATCTCGACCAGATTCGCGGTGGTGGCCCGATAGGTTTCCGCCAGGGCCGTCATGGCTTCGACCACGGCCGCGACTGTTTCCGCCCCCACGCCCATGCCGAAGGCCAAACGCCGCGCTTGATAGCCCGACAGCCCGATGCCGGGGTGCATCGTCTCCTTGAGGATCAATTGCGGCGTTTGGGCCGCGACTTCCTCAATCTCCACGCCGCCCGCCGAGGAGGCCATCAGCACCGGCTTTTGAATGTTACGGTCCAAGACGACACCCAGATAGAGCTCGCGATCGATGGGCAGGGTCTCTTCGATGAGCACGCGCTTGACGAGGCGTCCTTGGGGTCCCGTCTGGTGAGTCACCAGGGTCATGCCGATCATCTGGCCCGCGATCTCCCCAGCCTCAGCGGCGTTGTCGGCGATCTTGACCCCGCCGCCTTTGCCGCGGCCGCCGGCATGGATCTGCGCTTTCACGATCACTCGGCCGCCCAGTTCTTCGGCGGCTGCTTTGGCTTCTTCGGCTGAAAACGCTACCCGGCCCCGCGGCACGGGAACGCCGTGCCGGAGCAGAATCGCCTTAGCTTGATACTCGTGGATTTTCATTCCGAGAAGCGGTGCGTGGTAGGATCGGGGAAATCAGAATCCTCAACTATAAGACATCGTGAGAAAGGAACGCAAACCGATGGCCGCAGCTCTGGAAGCCCTGCACAAAGTGGCCCAACGAAACGACTTGAGTGAAGCGGAAGCTGCCGAGGTGATGCGGGAAATCCTCGCCGGCGAGGTAAGTCCGACATTGATCGGCGCGCTCCTGGTGGCCCTGCGGATGAAGGGGGAAACAGTGGACGAGATCGTCGGGTTCGCGCGCGCGATGAGGGCCGCCGCCGCGCGGGTCGAGAGTCCCTCGATCGATCCGTCGTCGCTGGTGGATACCTGCGGCACGGGAGGAGACGGGCTGCATTCGTTCAACATCTCGACGGTCAGCGCCTTCGTCGTCGCCGGCGCGGGCATCCGGGTCGCGAAACACGGCAATAGATCCATCTCCAGCCGCTGTGGAAGCGCCGACGTACTCGAGGCGGTCGGAGTCAACGTCCGGCTCGAGCCGAAGCAGATCGCCGCGTCGATCGAACAGGTGGGCATCGGGTTTCTGTTCGCGCCGCTGATCCATCCGGCCATGAAGCACGCCCAGCCGGTCCGCGCCGAGCTGAAGATGAGAACCGTTTTCAACATGCTGGGACCGCTGACGAATCCGACATCGGCCGGGGCGCAGGTGGTCGGAGTCTTTGAGGCTGGGCTTGTGCCCATGGTCGGCGAGGCGCTTCGACGCTTAGGCGTGCGGCACGCCTTTGTCGTCCATGGCAGCGATGGGCTGGACGAGATCACCACGACCGGGCCGACAACGGTGGCTGAGGTTGCCGGCGGCAAGGTGGTCGAGAAGGAGATCCGGCCGGTCGATTTCGGCTTGCCGGAAGCCGATCCTGGGGACCTCGTTGGCGGTGACGGAGAAGAGAACGCGGGCATTCTTCGTCGAATTTTGGAAGGCCGGCCGGGACCCAAACGGGATATCGTTCTGGCCAACGCCGCGGCGGCGCTGGTAGCGGCGGGACAGGCGGGAGACCTGCGAGCCGGTGCGAAGCTGGCGGCACAATCGATTGACTCGGGCAAAGCGGCCAGGAAGTTAGAGGAGCTGGTTCGCTTCACGAGTCAGTTTGGGCCGGGGTGACCCAACGCTTCCTTCCGCGCCGCCGCACACTCCAGCGTCTGAGCGGACGGTGGCCATGACGCACCCGCCGCGAGCAGAAGGTTTCCCTGGGTGCTCTCCGACTCGCTCGTCTATCATCACAAGTAGCGTGACGGCGGATGCAGTCAAGAGGTTAGCCAAGCAGACCGGGTTCGACTTGGTCGGGGTCGCTTCGGCGGAGCCGACTTTGGAATCCCTTTTCTATCCCCAGTGGCTCGAGCGGGGCTTCGCTGGAGAAATGAAATACCTGGAGGGTCGCCGCGGCGAGATGCGAAGCGACCCCAAGAACCTTCTTCCTTCCGCGAAGTCTGTGATTTCGATCGGTCTGGTTTACAACACGGGAGATCCTTACTCGACCGAGGTAAGCTGCGGAGATCGAGGCTGGATCTCGCGCTATGCATGGGGCGCAGACTATCACCGGGTGATCCGCCGGAAGCTCGATCGGCTGGTGGAGTTGATTCACGACGAAGCCGGGGCGTTTGACTACAAGGTCTGCGTTGATACTGCTCCACTGCTCGAAAGAGCCTACGCACACCAGGCCGGTCTGGGGTGGATCGGCAAGAACACCTGCCTCATCAACCAGCAACTGGGATCGTGGCTCTTCTTAGGCGAGCTGCTCACCTCTCTCGAACTGGAAGCTGATCAACCCGCCGCCTTTCGCTGCGGCACCTGCACACGCTGTATTGAGGCCTGTCCGACGGACGCGTTCGTGCCGACGGGCGACCCCGAGGGGCCCTCTCACGCGCTCGATTCGCGCCGATGCATTTCTTATTGGACGATCGAGCTGCGAGGGGAGATCCCCGAGCAGAATCGGTCCGCAATCGGCTCCCACCTCTTCGGCTGTGACATCTGCCAGGACGTGTGTCCGTGGAACGGGCGCGCCGCGACGACGGACGCAGCGGAGTTTCAACCCCAGCACAAGCTCCCCTCGCTCGAAGAGCTCGGCTCGATGACACAAGAGGAATTCGACCGTCGATTCGCGGATACACCCGTCGAGCGAAGCCGCTATCGGGGGTTTCTGCGAAACGTCGCCATCGCCATGGGGAATAGCGGTGAGGGAAAGTTTCTCGAACCCCTGCGCCGCCTGGCCGGCAACCCGGATCCCCTTATCCGCGAACACGCTGAGTGGGCGATCTCGCAATTAACGGGCAGCGGGAAGCGCGAGATAGATGCTCCCTCGTTAGACGAACAGAAAAGCCTCGCCGCCAAGACAGAACTGTGCTCCTGATTGGCGTCCTGATCGGCCGCTGACCGGCACAACCGGAAGAGAGGCCGGCCGGTTACTATTCCAGCACCGTACAGTAGACGGGCTGCTGGAGCCAGCTCGGGTTGGCCCCCCTCGTCTCCAACATCAAGGCGTATCGACCTGGGGGGACCTTCTTCGGAATCACGAAGCGAATCGACTCCGACGTCTGCTCCTTCATTTGTACCTTGTGGTCGTGTTCGCCGTCTGTCAGGTAAAACGCCGACACCTGTCGCGCGTCAAGGTCTTCGCCCTTCGCAACCAACTCAGTTCCTACTTGGCCGCTGTCAGGCTCGACCGACTCCACCCGTGGAGAGGCGCCAAGGAGCGCCGCGGCAAAGGTTACGCTCAGAATTACTCGCAGGCTCTTGATCACCATCGCAGCCTCCCGACTTTTCTACCCGAATACTAAACCTCTCGCGGCCAAAATGCAATACTTGTACCTTATGCGAGTGAACCAAACCAAGAAACTGCTCCAGGAAGGCCGCGTTGCGTTGGGCTGCAGTGTGTCCCTGTCACGCTCGGCCGAGATACCCCGCATGTACGCTGCTGCAGGGTTCGACTGGATCTTCATCGACACCGAACACGGTCCCTTTACCGTCGAGACGATTCAGGATTTGGTGCGCAGTTGTTCGATGACGACCATCACCCCCATCGTGCGCGTCGCTGATTTCCAGTACTCCCTGGTCGCGCGCGCACTCGACATGGGAGCCGAAGGCATTATCTTCCCCCGGGTCGACTCGGCCGAAGTCCTCGCCAAGGCCATCAGTTGGACGAAGTTTCCGCCGCAAGGCGTGCGTGGCTGCGGCTTTACGCCGGCCATCGTCAACTATGCGAACGCGTCCCTAACCGAAATCACCGAGCATCTCAACGAGCAGACCCTGGTCATTTTTCAAATTGAGTCCAAGGCCGCCGTCGAGCGCTGCGACGAGCTCGTCTCGGTACCCGGCGTTGACGCGGTGATGATCGGGCCGGCGGATCTTTCGATTTCCTACGGAGTCGGCGGCCAGTTCGAGCACCCTGATGTCATCGGGGCCATTGAAAAGGTGATCGAGGCCTGCAACCGTCACGGCCGCTCGCCTTCCATTCAGACCCGCGACCCTCGGATGGCCAAGTTTTGGATCGATCGTGGGATGAAGCTGGTCGGCTGCGGGAACGACTTCATGCTGCTCTGGAACGCCGCCAGCCGGCTCACCAAAGACTTGCAGGCCGCCCGCGGAGACTGAAACGGCCCGGTTGCCCCGGTTTCCCCGCGGGACAAGGCGCGAAGCGCCACACGGACGATAGCCCAGGGTGAAGCGAAGCGAAACCCTGGGTCGCAGCTAACCCGGAAGCCAGCCCTGAAGGGGCGTAGGGCCAGTCAGCGCCAAGAGCAAGGGTACGCGGTCCTTCGTCGAGAACACGACGTGGACGAACGGTCCAGCGTCTGCGCTATTGTTCCTGCCGCCCTTTCAGGGCTCGACTCTGTTCAATCCCTACCTAGAGTTGCGCCGTTCCGGCTCCACCCTAGGCTAAATTCCAGCGCCGCTTCGCGGCTCCTCTCGCATTCTTGGTCCCCAGCAGAGGCGAGCTCAGAAACTTTAGGATTAACGTTTTCTCTAGTGCGGAAAACGAAGCCACTGGTCGTCCATGTAGGTAACAGCGCAACAAAAGAGTCAAGTTCTGGCGTCAGCCCCCGGGCGCAGCGCCATCCAGGCGCCTCAGTAACTCATGCCGCAGCCGATCAACTCTTCCGACGGGAATTTGGTGATGATTTCGACGCCGTCGGTCTTGATCACGATTTCATCCTCGATGCGGGCTCCGTCGTAGCCTTCGCCTTCATAGGTTTCGACGGCAAAGACCATGCCGGGTTCGATTTCGACGGGATGGTCGAGGCTATAGAGGCGGGAGATGATGGGGAATTCCCACAGCCCGACGCCGATGCCGTGGCCAAACGCCAAGCCGAAGGCTTCCTCTTCGGTCTTGAAGCCCCAGTGATCGGCAGTGGGCCAGGCGCTGGCGATGTCCTTAGTGGTGCCTCCGGGACGAACCTGCTCGATCCCCGCCTGTTGCATTTCCCAACACCGCTGGTAGATGTCCTTTTGCTTTGGGGAGGGTTTGCCGCAGCAAAAACAGCGGTAGTAGCAGGTGTGATAGCCGTTGAACAGTAGGACAATATCGACGAACACCAGGTCGCCCGGTTGAAGCAGGCGGTCTGAACTCAAATGCGGGTGAGGATGGGTGCGGTTTCCGCTCGTGACCTGGACGTTATGAACCCATTGCGCCCCCAGACGGTGCATGATCGCCGAGGCCGCGGCCTGGATGTCGGTTTCCTTGGCTCCGGGCTCGATGGTTTGCGCGATACGGTGGTGAGCTGCGTCGCCGATGGCGGCGGCATGCTTGAGACAGGCGACTTCATCTTCATTCTTGATGGAGCGGGCATATTGCATGACGGCCTGCCCGTCGGCGATGCGGAACCCTTGCTCGTGAAGGGATACGATCAATTGCGACTCCATCATGTCCACGCCAATAGGGTCAGTGCGAGGAATCTTGTGCTCCGCTAGCACCATGTCCAGATCTTTGATGAAGTTGTTGTAACAACCCCAGTCCAAGGGCAGTGCGCCGTACATCGTGCTGTGTGCCGGGAACGTGCGGTCTTTGATCCAGGGGCAGTTCAGCTTTTCCGCCGCTACCTCCGATCCGAAACCGAAGATGTGCGGCTTTCCGCCACGCGGGACAATCGCATACCGGGCCATGTTATCCACCTCGGGCGAGGCCACGGCCGTTGAGGTGGCGTAACGCTTGTTGCCCGTCTCGAAAAGCACGAGGCAACTGATATCGAACTTGTCCATGTACCGCTGGATGCGGGACTCGCGATGATTGCGCATGCGGTCGAAGTCGATTCGCTGCTCATAATCGACCTGCATCATGCCCTGTGTGCCGTATCGCATTTTTCTACTCTCCAGGATCGAAATTTTGCTGCGGACCTCCCGTTCTACCGAACGCGAGATCGGAAAAGGCCGCCCCGGCTAGCTCGCATTTCTCACCACCGCCGCGGTGGACAACAGTTCGTGTACATCGCCCGGCGTGCAGTATGTCGGCAAGCGGGCGCGATCAATCGCGCCCCTACATCCCTGGCGGCGGGCACTTGCTTCCACTGCCGGCGACCGCTGGGGAGAAATGCGGGTTAGCGGTTGTCTCGTGTTCGGGCGCGGGTAACCATTATAGCCGCCGGATGCCGGGGGTTCGGCGTGGCAGGGCGGGCCATCAAAGCGGGCTAACTCACCACCCCGGCAGATGTCCCATGACGTATTGGTCAAAGTCGACGAGGGACCCGGTCATCATCTCGGCGGCGTCGCTGAGCAGATAACCGGCAATTCCGGCGATGTCCTTGGGGCGCGTAATTCGCCCGAAGGGCATCTTGGCATCGGCTATTTCGAGCCAATTCTCTGGTTGCCCTTCGCCCGTTTGTATGACGTGCTCGGCGGGAGTGGCGGTCCAGCCGATGTTCAGCCCATTTACCCGGATACGGTCGGGTCGAAGGCCAACGGCCGCGTTTTTGGTCAGCGTCGCCAGAGCACCCTTCGAGACGCTGTAAGGCATCAGATGAGTTTGCCCACCGTAGGAGACCATGCTGAGAATATTGACGATGCTCCCGCCGCGTTTCTCGCGCTTCATGACGCGGGCCGCCTCCTGTATCAAAATGAACGGCGCTCGCACGTTGATCGCCATAACCTTGTCCCAAAACTCGACAGGCGTGTTATCCAGCGTTCCTCGGTTGGTGTTCGCGGCGGCATTGACCAATCCGTCGACACGGCCGAATTCCTCGTCGCAGCGAGGGACAATCCGACGGCAGTCCTCGACCCGCTCCAAGTCGCCGGGCACGAAAACGGCTCGCGACCCGGCTTCGGCGAGGTCGGCGGCCACCGCCTGCCCGCGCTTTTCGTTTCTGCCGCAGATCACCAAGCCGGCGGCGCCGAGATCCGCCAAATGACGGGCAATCCCTTCGCCTAGGCCCTGCGTGCCGCCGGTGACGATGATGACTTTGCCGTCGAGTCTATGAATGGCCGTATCTCCCATCTGTTTTCCCTCCCTCGCAGCCGTGGTGGAAGTCCATCGGTTGCGTAAGCTTTAGCTGGTCATTTGCGTTTCCGGCCGGCAGGAGTGCCGGTGAGCACTCCAACTAACCGCATTTCTCGCCGGTCCTAGATGACGATTGTACCTGTCTTGCGCTATGATCCACCGGGGTGGCTGCGCGAAGGTCGAGCTTGAGGCCGCTTTTCTCAACAGCGGCTAGCAGCCGTGGAGCAAAGCCCGGCCGTCAGGGACGTAGGGGCGCGATTGATCGCGTCCGCTTGCCTTACAATTGTAAGCCGGGCGATGTACACAAACTGTTGCCGCGAGCCATGGCCGCCGGGCCTTTCGCCCCAATCGCTGTGACAGTGGTGAGAAATGCGGGCTGAGGAGGCACAGTAATGTTGCGATTTGGGTTGTTGGGGGCCGGTCGAATCGGGAGTATGCATGCGCGCAACCTGGCTAAGAATCCCCGTGTCGAGCTGGCCTATGTTTACGATATCGATGAGCCGGCCGCGCGCAAGGCCGCCGAGGGCGCCGGCGCCCGCCTAGCCCCGGACATCGCCACGATACTCAGCGACACCGCCGTGGACGCGGTGCTGATCGCCTCGCCGACAAATACCCATGTCGATCTGATCGCTCAGGCGGCCCAAGCCGGCAAGGCCGTGCTGTGCGAAAAGCCGATTGATTTGGACATCACGCGCGCCAACCGGTGCCGTGACCAAATAGCCGACTGCGAAGTAGCGATACAAATCGGCTTCAACCGCCGCTTCGATCCCAGTCACGGGGCGTTGCGGGAAGCGGTTCAGGCGGGCGAGATCGGCCGCATCGAGAAACTCATCATCACCAGCCGCGACCCCGCACCGCCACCTGCCGATTACGTCAAGGTTTCCGGCGGCCTGTTCCGCGACATGATGATCCATGACTTTGACCTGGCGCGCTTCATCATGGCTGAGGAACCGGTCGAAGTTAGCGCCATGGGCAGCGCTCTCGTAAGCCCGGAGATCGCCTCTTTTGGAGATATCGATACCGCTATGGTCCTCATGAAGATGGCCTCCGGCGGGCTGTGCCATATCAATTGCTCGCGGCGTGCCGTCTACGGCTATGACCAGCGCGTCGAGGCCTTCGGTCCGGGTGGCATGTTGCTTTCCAACAATCACACCCGGACGACGGTGGAACGTTACGGAAAGCAGGCCACAGCCGCCCGTGAGCCGTTGCTGAACTTCTTCATCGACCGCTACTCGGAAGCCTACTTTAACCAGGTCAACGCCTTTGTTGACGCGGTCGAGCAAGGGCGCCCAGCGGTGCCCAGCTTCGAGGACGGTCGCCGGGCGCTGATTCTAGCGAACGCCGCCGCGGAGTCGCTCGAAACCGGGCGTTCGGTGAAGGTGGTCTATTGAGTGCCGTCCCGACGCTAGTGCAGTCCGCCACTAATACCGCAACGTATCGATTTCCGTTGTGGAGAGGGAAGCCCGTTGAAGCGGGCTGGGTCGGGGGAACGCATCCGAGTCGCATTCTTAGCCCCGTACTACCCGTTGCCCATCTGCTCGGGAGGGCACACACGCTTGGCCAACCTCGTGGCGGGGCTCGTTGATTCTCACGAGATCTACTGGCTTTGCCTGGCGGATCCGGACGCCGATGCCCGGTCTTGGCCCATAGAGGGTCTGGCAGAACCGCCCAGGCTGGTCCGAACTCGCGCCAATCGGCGTTGGAGAGACAAGCTCAGCGACGCGCTGCGACCCCGGCATTGGCAACGAACCGCTTCCCGCGCCCTAGGGTTGCTCGGCGGTCTCCCGCTCGACGTCGTGCGCATGCGCACACCGGACCTCGAACGAGCTCTTGAGGATCTGCTGACAACCCGCCGAATCGAGGTCGTTCAGATCGAGTACGGAGCGATGGCGGCTTATCTGCCGGTTATTCGAACGGCGTCCCCGCAAACGAAGGTCGTCGTCGACGAGTTGGAAGTGACTTCGATGGCCATCGACCGTCGCATGAAATCGGAGTCGCGCTCGCCACGGCGCATGCGCGGGCAGGCGAACTGCTGGAAGCGCTTCGAGCGGAAGGCTTGGAAAGCAAGCGATGCGGTGTTGGCTATGTCGGAATCGGAGGGCGCCTATATCGCTCGCGCCGCCGGCCCCGGGAAGGCGCGCATCGTCGCTAACGGGGTGGACATCGACTTTTTCCGCTTCCGCTCGGCGGACGCCGCCGTCACGCCGGGACCGCCGCGTCTGCTGTTCGTCGGGAATCTTCAACATCAGCCGAACACTCAAGGCATCGAGGTCTTTCTCCGCACGTCGTGGCCAACCCTCGCGGAAACGTTCCCCGAGCTTGAGTTGCATGTCGTAGGTCCGGGGGCGAGCGAGGAGTTGAGGGCGCGGCGCGGGCGGCGAGTGATCTTCCACGGATACGTAGACGACGTGCGTCCCCACCTTGCGGTGGCAACATTGATGGTGGTTCCCATCTATTCGGGCGGCGGCACACGCCTCAAAGTCCTGGAAGCTCTGGCCTCGGGAACGCCGCTCGTATCGACGAGCCTGGGATGCGAAGGCCTGTCGATTACTAACGGCGGAGAAGCCCTGCTGGCGGACTCGGCATCTGATTTTCAAGACGGCGTGGCAACACTGCTGCGGCAACCCGAGCGGCGCGCCGCGCTGGCCGAGGCGGGCCGGCGTCTGGTCGAGGAGCGCTATAGTTGGGCGTCCATCTGCGGCGAGCTGGAGAAGGTTTGGATCAGCCTATCGTCCACCTAAAACCGTCTTTCGAAGTTCTAGTCGCGTCTCAGAACTAAGGCGAGGAGTGCACTATGATAATCGATCGAGGTGCAAATAATATGAGCCGCCGGGTCCGAGGAATTGCGGGTTTGCTGACGTTAATGGTTGTGCCGGCAGCCGTGCCCAAAGATGAGGCTGCGATCTCAGCGGATATCGAAGGGCGGACCGGTCATGGCTTACGGTCGGGGCGCGCCTCGGCCGGAGAACAGCCGCTCTTGCCGCCCGGCGTTTCACTCGACGACGGCGTCTCCGAGGACGAAGCGGTAGCCGTTGCACTGTGGAACAACCCGCGGCTACGTGCGGCGTTCGCCGATCTCGGGCTGGCCCGCGCGGATCTCGTCGAGTCAGGCGTGCTGGTCAATCCGGACCTTCAACTGCTGTTCGGCGTTGGCTCGAAACCTTTCGAACTCTTGTTGGGCGTGCCGCTCCAAGCGTTGTGGCAGCGTCCGAGAAGGGTTGCGGCGGCGAAACTCAACCTAGAGAAGACGTCGGAAACCCTCGTCCAGCGCGGCCTCGACCTGGCCCGGGATGTACGCTTGGCACACGCCGATTACTCCGCGGCCCGCGAGCAAGCGAAGATTCACGGAGAGTTGGCGAAACTGACACAGGAGATTGCGGAACTCACAAAGCACCGCCTGCGGGCGGGCGACATCAGCGAGCTCGATGCTCGCCTCGTTGAGATCGAAGCTCTCAGAGCGGGCGACCGGATGCAGGAGGCTAGGCAGGAGATCAACGTCGCCTGGGAGCGACTTCGCCCCCTGATGGGTCTTCCCAAAACCAGTTCACGGCCGAGCGTGAGCGAAACGAAGGTCTAAACTCTCACCATCGGCGCGACCGAAGAGCTCGTTGAGATCGCCGTCTCGTCCCGCCCGGACATGAGGGCGGCGGAGCTATCCGTAGAGGCGGCAGGCCGTCGCCTAGGGTGGGAGCGCTCTCGTACGTTTGGCTTTGTGGCCCCTCTGCTAAGTAGCAAGGGCATCGGAACGTCAGGGATCAAAACCGGCCCCGGCCTGGCGGTTGAAATGCCGGCGTTTGACCGCAACCAAGGAAAAATCTCCCGGGCCAAGGCGGAAGTCGAGCAAGCGGCTCTTCGTTACGCCGCGCTCAGGGAACAAGTAGGATTCGAGGTCGGCCAGGCCGCTGAGCGACTCCGCCAAGCCCAAGATACTCTGGCGCGGATTCGTGGGGCGCTGTTGCCGGGAATTCGCGAGGTCGTCGGGCTTGCCGAGAAAGCTTATGCGGCGGGAGACATCTCTTACCTCGATAGCCGACGGGCGAAGCGTCCGCTGCGCGACATCGAGATGCGCGCGGCGCAGGCGGCTGCCGCCGTGCAGCGGGCGCGCGCCGAGCTTTCTTGGGCCGTGGGGAGACGGCTATGACCGATCGTCAAGCGCTTTATTGTCTCGGGCTTCTCTGGTTGGCGTTGACTGCGTGCGGCGGCTCAAACGCCGAGGCAGGCAAGCAAGCCAAGGTAGCGCCCGCAAAGGTCGATACACGTCGAGTCGGCGAATCGGAACTAACGACAATTCAGCTCACCGAGAAGGCCCACGCTCGCCTCGGCATTCAGACGGTTCCCATTGATTACAAGCCGGCACCCCAGTCTTACACCGTGGCCGGCGAAGTGGTGGTTCCGCCGGGGCAGACGGTTCAAGTAGCAGCGCCGGTTGCGGGGAGTTTACTGGCCGAGGAAAGCCGGCCTCCGGTCGGAGCCCGCGTCGGCAAAGGTCAGCCGCTTTTTCGTATCGTTCCGCTGCTCTCGGTGGCGCGCAACCTGCGAGCCGACGCCAAAGCGGAGCTCGAGGCGGCAGACGCCCGTCTGGAAGCAGCGCAGGCAAGGTTGGAACGAGCTCGGCGGTTGCTCCGCGACCGGGTTGGCAGTGAGCGGGCCGTAGTGGACGCACGGGAAGCAGAGCGCGTGGCTACAGCGGCACGCGAGGCGAACCGGGCAAAGCTTGAGCAGATCGTAAATGCCCCGCTTCAATCTGGCGTGGAAGTGGTTGTGGCAAGCCCGGTGGATGGCGTGCTTCGGCAACTTCACGTCGCTCATGGGCAAATCGTTGCCCAGGGAGCGCCGCTCTTCGAGGTGACGAAGCTCGACCCGGTTTGGGTTCGCGTGCCGGTGTATTCGGGCGACGTCTCATTGCTCAGAAAAGGCGCGGACGCGGAGGTGAAAGCTCTGAACTCTCCGCCAACAGCCAAGGGACGAACGGCCCGGCCGGTCGAAGCCCCTCCTTCCGCCGATCCCCTGGCGTCGACCAGCGATCTATTTTTCCAGCTCCCTAATTCACAACACCGTCTCAGACCGGGCGAGCGAGTCAGTGTCTCGATTCCTATGCGCGGGGAAAGGGAATGCCAGCAGCCGCCCTGGAAGTCGATCCTCTACGACATCCACGGGGGAGCATGGGTGTACAAGCCAGTCGAGCCGCTTGTTTATACCCGGCAGCGCGTGATTGTCGATCGCGTGAGCGGCGACATCGCCTGCTTGGCGGAAGCGATCGCACCCGGAACCGAAGTCGTGACGGACGGAGCCGCCGAACTGTTTGGCACCGAGTTCGGGGGCGGAAAGTAAGCCGTGACCTGGCTCGTCCGGACGGCTCTGCGCTTGCGAGTGGCGATCGTCGCCGCCGCCATCGTGCTGATGGTGGCCGGAATCCGGTCGGTGCGTCAGGCGCCTCTCGATGTTTTTCCCGAGTTTGCCCCGCCCCGGGTCGAGATTCAAACCGAAGGCCCCGGCCTGTCGTCCGAAGAAGTCGAGACCCTGATCACCGTTCCCATTGAGAATGCGCTGAACGGGATCCTGGGGGTCGATACAATCCGATCCACGAGCGTCCTTGGCCTTTCTTCGGTTGTTCTCTACTTCGAGACGGGGACCGACCTACTGCAGGCGCGCCAGCTCGTTCAGGAGCGTGTTGCTACGCTGACTGGCCAACTACCCGTTGTTTCGGGGACACCGGTCATCTTGGCTCCGCTTTCGGCGACCAGCCGCGTCCTCAAGGTCGGGCTGTCGTCCGAGAAACTTTCCCAAGTCGAACTGAGCACCTTAGCGCGCTGGACAATCCGGCCTAGATTGATGGCGATTCGGGGCGTGGCTAATGTCGCCATCTGGGGCCAGCGGGACAGGCAGATTCAAGTGCTTGTGGATCCCGAGCGCCTGCGCGATCACCAAGTCACGCTCGACCAGGTGGTCCGCACGGTCCGAGGCGCCGTCACGCCGGCCGCCGGTGGGTTCATCGACACGCCTAACCAAAGATTGGCGGTGACACATCTTCCTACGGTGTATGTGGCGGAGGACTTGCGGCGTGTGCCGGTCGCTTATCGCAACGGTGCGCCGCTGGAACTCGGCAAGGTAGCGGACGTCGTCGAGGGCTTTCCGACACCGATTGGAGACGCGGTGATCAATGACGGTCCGGGGATCTTATTGATCGTCGAGAAGCAACCTACGGGCAACACGCTCGATGTTACGTACGACGTCGAGCAAGCCCTCGAGGCGCTGCGCCCCGCCTTGGCAGACGTGGACGTCGACTCAACGATCTTTCGACCGGCGACCTTCATTGAGATGTCGATCGACAACCTCCAGCAAGCTCTCTTCTTCGGCTGCTTGCTGGTGGCGGCCATTCTTGCCGTCTTCCTTCTGGAATGGAGGACCGCTCTCATCAGCTTGACGGCGATTCCGCTGTCACTGATTTCCGCCGCTGTTGTCGTTCACCTTTGGGGCGAAACGATCAATACGATGGTCCTCGCTGGGCTGGCGATCGCCCTAGGGGAAGTCGTCGACGACGCCATCATCGATGTCGAGAATATCACGCGCCGGCTGCGGTTGAACCGGGATACGGGCTCGCCGGAGTCGCCCTTCCAAGTGGTACTGAAGGCGTCGCTCGAAGTACGCAGCGCTGTCGTCATAGCGAGCCTGATTGTCGTATTGCTGTTCGTGCCCGTTTTCCTGCTGGAAGGGCTGGCCGGCTCGTTCTTTCGACCCTTGGCGGCCAGCTATATCCTAGCTGTGCTTGCCTCGCTGTTGGTAGCTTTGACGCTCACGCCCGCGCTTTGCCTCATCCTGCTGCGGGGAAAGGCTCTTCAGCGAAGGGAGCCGGCCCTACTCCAAGCTTTGAAGCGCCGCTACCGGTCGTTTCTAGTGAAGCTACTTGACCACCCGCGCCGGTCCGTCGCGGCGTTAACTGTGATCTTCGTGGTCACCGCCCTGGCGGTTCCCTTTCTGGGGGAGGAATTCCTGCCTGATTTTCAGGAATATGACTTCCTGATGCACTGGGTCGAAAAGCCCGGAACGTCGATCGACGCCATGCTGCGCATCACGATCCGAGTGAGCAAGGAGCTTCGAGCCATCCCGGGCGTGCGGAACTTTGGAGCTCACATCGGCCGCGCCGAGGTTGCCGACGAGGTCGTTGGACCGAACTTCACCGAACTCTGGATCAGTCTCGACCCGTCGGTCGCCTATCAAGAGACTGTGGCGAAGATCCAGGAGGTGGTCGATGGATATCCCGGACTGTACCGGGACCTACTGACGTATCTGCGAGAGCGCCGCCATCGTGGTGAGGTTATACGGTCCTGAACTTGAAGTCTTGCGTGCGAAAGCTCAGGAAGTCGCTCGAGCCATGGAGAGCGTTCCGGGCGTCGCCGATCTGCAGGTCGAACAACAGACGCTGATTCCTCATGTGGAAGTGCGAGTCTTGCAAGAGGCGGCGAGGCGCTTCGGCCTGAGCTCGGGGGAGTTGCGCACGGCGGCTGCGACCATGATTCAGGGCACGAAGGTAGGTGAAATCTACGACGAGCAGAAGATCTTCGACGTGACTGTCTGGGGAGTGCCCAAAGTCCGCCACGACCTGGGAGCGTTGCGGGACCTTCGCCTCGATACGCCCTCGGGGGCGAACATCCCCCTGCGTGATGTGACCGATATCCGCATTGCGCCGACGCCAAATTCGATTACGCACGAGAACGGGTCGAGGAAGATCGACATCACCTGCAACGTCCGCGGCCGGGACCTGGGATCAGTCGCCCGGGAGATCGAGGAGGCCGTGCTCGGCATCGAGTTCGACCGCGGTTATCATCCGGAGATTCTGGGCGAGTACGCCGCCCGCAGGCAAGCGAGAAACCGTCTTCTGCTATTGGCGGGACTGTGCTTATTCGGCATCGTCGTGATTCTCTACTCCGACTTCCAGTCCAGCCGGCTCGCCCTGCTGCTAGTGCTGAGTCTCCCGTTTGCGTTGGTCGGTGCGGTGTGGAGCGCTTTTTTGAGCGGAGGCGTCCTGTCGCTCGGCTCCCTGGTCGGCTTCGTGACGGTCATCGGGATTGCCGCCAGGAACGGCATCATGCTGGTGAGCCACTACCAGCACTTGCAAAGGGAAGAAGGTGAACCGTTCGGGCCTGAACTGATTCTGCGTGGGGCGGAAGAGCGGCTGGCGCCGATCCTGATGACGGCGTTGACCACCACTCTGGCGCTTTTGCCCATTGTGATCGGCGGCAACAAGCCGGGCCAGGAAATCGAGCATCCGATGGCTGTGATCATTGTGGGGGGCCTGGTCACATCGACGATCCTGAACCTGCTCTTGATGCCCGTGCTCTACCAATCGGTAGCTCGAGAGACGGGTCCTGTAGATCAACAGTAGGGTCGGCCGGCCGGCAGCGCCGCCGTCGGTAGTGGGGTCCTAGTGTGGCGATGAAGTTGCAAGACCTAGCAGGCTTAGACCCCACCACCCAGCCACCACTTCTTGCAGCCCTGCCGGGGGCCGTGATAGCATCGAGTTGGAAGCTGTTCGGCCCGCCCGAGGGCCAAAATCATACGACAGTAAAGCCTTTCGCGCGTTGGCTGACTTCCCGCCCGAAAGCCATTCTGCCGTTCTCCACCCACTGCGGGGGCGTAGTTCAGCTGGTTCAGAACGCCGGCCTGTCACGCCGGAGGTCGCGGGTTCGAATCCCGTCGCTCCCGCCAATTATCCCCAAGTACATCCCAGATCCGCGGTGTAGACATAACGTCCGGAAGAACAACTACGGGGTAATCGCGCTCGGCGAGCAAGCCAAGCGGATCTAGCTACTTTCCGGCGCAAAAAGGAGAAACTGCGTGGTGGCTGGGCACAGTCAGCCAATTTCGCGTCCGGATGCGCCCGTAAGTTGTTGATTCTTTGAAGGCGCGAAATTGGAAACAGTCCCCGCCCCGAGCGCTACGCGTATTTTGCGCCGGAAAGTAGCTAAAGTAGCTAGCCCAGTGCCTGGTTGCATAAATTCACGATACGCCATGGGCGGCGAATCCCAGGCTGATCTTCCTGATTTAGGCCGAATAGGGTTTGTAAGTCTTTCAGGGGGAAAAGCACCCCCGAATCCAACACTTCCCCCCGATTCTGGGGAGGATGACTCAGGGGTCGGGAACACCAAGCTCTTCCGGGGAAGTCGACCGACAGACGCTATGAACTTCATCCTCGTCCAAGCGCGAGCCGTCTCAGAATAGCCGCTCGAACTGCTCTCGACTCTGACGGGTTTTTGATTTAGGAATCCAGTAACTTTTTCGGCTCGCCCCGCGGCGATTCATCGTGTCCCGGCGCAACACGCGGAGCACCAGCCCATAGGGAGTTATGACGAGGAAGTAGATTACCGACAGTATAATGCGACTGTTGACGTAGCCCAGCGCGTGCGCCAACCGAGTTATAACCGAAAGTTGTGGATGAGGGCGTAGGGAAGGGCGGCGTATCCTAGCGGTTGAATTCAGTGTTTGACCGCTTCCCAGAAAGGAATGAAAGGATACGCCATGAGAGAGTTTGAAGCGATTTCCGAAGAGAGTCAAGTAGGCCCAAAGGTGGTCTCGGTCAGCGAGCTTAGCGAACTGGACGAGGTGCTGCGGCACGGAGCACGGCGCATGTTGGTCCAAGCCGTCGAGGCCGAAGCCGCCGCCTACGTCGACGCGCATCGCGACGAAATCGACGACCAGGGGCGGCGATTGGTGGTGCGCAACGGCTGCGCCAACGAACGCACCCTCGTCAGCGGTGTCGGAACCCTGAAAGTACGCGCCCCGCGAGTCAACGATCGCCGTGTCGATGAAGACGGCAACAAGTTTCGATTCACGTCCGAGATTCTGCCGCCCTACCTGCGGCGCACCAAAAGCGTCGAAGAGCTGATCCCCTGGCTGTATCTGAAAGGCATCTCGACGGGTGACTTTTCAGATGCGCTGAAAGCCCTGCTCGGACCCGCCGCGCCGGGCTTGTCAGCGACCACGGTGGTGCGTCTCAAGCAAGTCTGGCGCGAGGAATACGAGACCTGGTCGAAGCGCTCGCTCGAGGGTCAACGCTTCGTCTACCTGTGGGCGGACGGCATCTACTCGAACATCCGTTTGGACGATGAACGGCAGTGTTTATTGGGTGTTATCGGTGCCTTGGCCGACGGCCGCAAGCAACTGTTGGCGGTGCATGACGGCTTTCGCGAAAGCGAGTTGTCCTGGACGGAGTTGCTCGAAGACTGGAAGCGGCGCGGCCTGGAGGTTCCGCCGAAGTTGGCGGTGGGCGACGGCAGTTTGGGCTTTTGGGCGGCGCTGCAGAAGGTGTATCCGACGACGCGCGAACAACGCTGTTGGGTGCACAAGACGGCGAACGTGCTCGACAAGTTGCCCAAGAGTATGCAGGGCAAAGCCAAGAGCGCGCTACACAACATTTATCTGGCCGAGAGCCGAACAGCGGCGGAGGGGGCGATGGATCACTTCGCCGGCCTCTACGAGGTGAAGTATCCCAAGGCCGTTGCGTGCCTCGAAAAGGACCGCGAGGTCGTATTGACGTTTTACGACTTCCCGGCCGAGCACTGGGGGCATCTGCGAACGACGAATCCGATCGAGTCAACGTTCGCGACGGTGCGCCTGAGGCAACGCAGGACGAAGGGCTGCGGCAGCCGCGAAGCCTCGCTGACGATGGTGTTCATGTTGGCCCGTCAAGCGGAGGCTCGCTGGCGCAGACTCAACGGCTCGGAGCTGATTGTCCACGTCTTAGAAGGAAAGAAATTCAAGGATGGAGTGATGGTTCCACAACGCGCCGCCTGACCCGCCCCGTCCACAACATTTGACAATAACTCGCGCCAACCGCATCCACAAGCTATGAAACTTGCTTGACCCCGCGGCCCAGAGCAGACCAGTCAGCAACAGGGCGACGCCCACCAACCCTGTCGGCCAGTAGACCATCGGGCGGCCGCGCCAGGCGTTCCAAGCGGCAATCAGCAGCAGGACGGCGCCGACGATGAAAGCCGACTTTCGCTCTTGTCGTTCGCTATCGCTCGCCTCAGTCAAGCTGAAATTCCTCTTGCCAGGCTAGGTCATCGGCAAACTCGCCCTGCTCTTCCTTTTCGAGCACGAAGTCCCCTAGTACGAGCATGTCCATCTCAGTGCGCATGAAACACTTGTAGGCGTCATCGGGGCGGCAGACGATCGGTTCTCCGCGAACGTTAAACGAAGTATTGACCACCACCGGACAGCCGGTCAGCCGGGCGAACTCGCTGATCAGGTCGTAATACATTTCGTTCTCCTCGCGCCGTACGGTCTGCACTCGAGCCGAATAATCGACATGCGTGACGGCGGGGATCGTCGAACGCGGGATGTTCAACTTGTCGATGCCGAAAAGACGCTGCTGTTCGGTGGTCATTTCCCGGCGGATCTCTGCGCGCACGGGCGCCACCAGCAACATGTAAGGCGAGTCGCAATCCAATTCGAAGTAGTCGGCGACGGCTTCCCTGAGCACGGAGGGCGCGAAGGGCCGAAAGCTCTCTCGGAACTTGATTTTCAGATTCATCAGCGATTGCATTTTGGGCGAGCGCGGGTCGCCAAGGATACTGCGCGCCCCCAGTGCGCGCGGGCCGAACTCCATGCGTCCCTGGAACCAACCGACGACCTTTTCGTTCGCCAGCGCCCGCGCCGCCTTCTCGATCACCTCTCGTCGCGGCAGCCGCCGGTGGGGCGCTCCACTAGCGTCGAGAAAAGCTTCGATGTCCCCGTGGGAATAGGACGGCCCAAGCAAGAGCCTTTCATTCCGTCGACGCCCCCGCGGCAGACCCGGACCATGCTTCGCGCGTTCCCCAAGTGCTGGTACCAGACCGACAGCGCCGCGCCCAGCGCCCCGCCGGCATCTCCCGCCGCCGGCTGTATCCAGATCTTCTCGAACGGTCCCTCGCGCAAGACTCGCCCGTTGCCGACGCAGTTGAGCGCCACTCCTCCCGCCAAGCAGAGATTCTTCTCCCCGGTTTTCTGGTGAACGTGCCGCGCCATTCTCAGCATGGCCAGCTCGGTAACGTCTTGGACAGAGCGCGCCAGATCCATCTCGCGCTGCGTGATTGCGGTCTCCGGCTTGCGCGGCGGGCCTCCGAACAGCTGGTCGAAGGCCTTGTTGGTCATGGTCAGGCCCTGGCAGTAGTTGAAGTAGTTCATGTTCAGCCGAAGCGAGCCGTCTTCGCGCAGATCGATCAATTCGTCTAGGATCTTTTGGCTGTAGCGAGGCTCGCCGTAGGGAGCCAATCCCATGACCTTGTACTCGCCCGAGTTGACCTTGAATCCGGTGTAGTAGGTGAAAGCCGAGTAGAGCAGGCCCAACGAATGCGGGAAATGGATCTCGCCCAACAGGTGGATTTCATTGCCGGCGCCGCGGCCATAAGCGCTGGTGGCCCACTCGCCGACGCCGTCGACGGTTAGAATCGCAGCCGACTCAAACGGGGAGGGGAAGAAGGCGCTGGCGGCGTGCGACTCGTGGTGCTCGGTGAAGAGAACCTTGCCCCCATACTCGCACTGCTTGGCGATGTGCTCCCGCATCCAGAGCTTTTCGCGCAGCCATAACGGCATGGCCCGCAAGAAGGACCGGATTCCGCCCGGGGCATAATCGAGATAAGTCTCCAAAAGACGCTCGAACTTCTGCAGCGGCTTGTCGTAAAAGACGACGTAGTCCAGCTCGGAGGCCGTAATACCGCCCTCCCGCAAACAGTAAGAAACGGCATTCTGGGGGAATCGGTGGTCGTGCTTCCGGCGCGAAAACCGCTCTTCTTGCGCTGCCGCGACGATCTCTCCGTCGCGGACGAGACAGCCCGCCGAATCATGGTAGTAGGCGGAGATTCCGAGGATATCCACGGCCGACCTGACCCGATTCTAGCACGCGATTTTGGGGACGCCCGACGCCTGATGGGATAGTTGGCCTGTCACTAGCGTTCCAGGCTCAGTCCCTTGCTCTCGCACACCCTTGCCATGCCTGATTCGGAGCCGCGAACGCCAGTGCGCGGCCATGGCGTACGGCCAAGCCTGTGCCCCGCCCAAGGGGATGAACGCGGGTGGGTTTAACGGAAGCCGCCTGGGTGCATCGTGTTGGACAAGCGTCCCGAAAAAGCCGCAGGTCTAGGCAAGAACGACCGCCCAGCCCTGCGCGGGACTCAACGTAGGGTTCAAGAATGTAGGGGCACGGCATGCCGTGCCCGAGGGCGCTGAGCGGCGCACGCCTTGTACTGACGGGCCTCTCACGTACTTCGCCTCGCCACCTGGTGAGAAAAGCGGGCTAGGGGATATCGCGCACGAGTGACTCCGAGGAAAAGCCTAACCATCGGTTGCCATCTGGAGTCCGCCGCTCTCAGAACGAGTCGGCTCGGCTGCAGGTTTTCAGTTTTTATGGAGCCCGTCCAGCCCGTCCCGGATTTTCCTGCCCGCGGTTTTTGGCCGGTTTTTTGCTTTCTCCGCGGCGGTTGCGTCCGAGCACCCGGCGGCTACATATCGAGCATGGCCGCCATGAGAGTTCCCTTGGCGGTCGTATTCAGCGGATCCTCGGCGAGCTTGACTTCAGAGATGGCAATCGGCAGCTCAGCCGCCCGGATCTCCTTCTCCAGGTGCTGCCGGAAGCCCTTCACTTGGGCGCTGCCGCCACTGACGGCCACCGCAACCGGCTTGTCGAACTTGGGCAGCTTGCGTCGATCCGAGAGCGCTGTTTCGAGCCCCGTCACCACGGCGCGGATCATGTCGTTGTAATAGACGCCGATGGCTTGATCGACGTTGTTACTGGAGAATCCGTTGAACTGGAACTGCTCTTCTTTGTGCAGCCGGATCGTCGTCGGCGTCTGCCCGGTTACCGACGAGGCGCTGTGGTCGACGTAATCGCCGGCCTGCGGGGCGCTGAACGTCACCACCGGCAGTCCGAGGTAGGCCAGACAGACGTTGCACGTTCCACCGCCAAAGCTGATGCCGATGCCGGTAAAGCTTGAACTCTCCAGTTCGGCATAGATGACGGCCAGACCTTCGTTCAGGCTTTTGACGCTATAGGAGAGCTGTTCGAGAATTTGTGCAATTGTACGTTCGTGGTAGACGACGTCGCTCTGGTTGTTCGCGGCGCCGCCGGGAACGCTGAAGCAGATCTTCTCGCCTTTTTGCGCCTCGCCGCACATTTTGGCTAAGGCCAACTCGAGCATTTGCAGGCTCTTGGGTTCGGCCGGATTCAGCAATCCGGTCCGAATCGGGCGGCGGGTTTCGCCGTTGAGAATGTTGGCGAACTCCTCGACCCGATTGCCGTAGGCGAGAATGTTCGATCCTTCCACGCTGAAAAGGATCCCCTCGCGGCGCAGCATGCCTTCGGTCATCTTCGAGTAGGGAAGAGAGATGAAGGCATTCAACTGTCCCTCGTATTGATACCTACCCTCGACGGAACTTGCGAGCACGATTCGACTGGTGCCGACGTCGAGCCCTTTCGCCTTTAAGGCGGTTGGTTTGTTTGACATACGATGCTCCTTCCTTGTCGGTGCCCAGCACCGGGTTGTGAATCCGTTCTCTTCCGCCGGTCTCGCGGGCTCGCAGGGTCGCGTCCGCGGCTCCAGTGGAAACCTGCTGTTCGGCGCGCTGTTCGGTCAGCTCCCGCAGCCGCTCCATCCACTCCCGCAGACGGGCAACCCGTCTTTTGCGAAGCCGCTGCAGGCTGATCCGGCGCCGCTCGGCTTCGCGCTGAAAGCGTTTTTCCGCCAGCCGCAACCCGGCCCAGACCTGGCCGCCGATTTGGTCGACGAACTGGCGGTCGTAGCGGAAGCCCCACTCGGCGATGCTCGGCACGGCGAGCCGGTAGTTATCCGGCAGGCCAAGCTCGGAGAAGGGGAACCGGCCGCGCCAGTCGGTGTGATATCCGACTAGGCCGTTGGCGGGGTTCAGCGAAACCATCTCATGGGTGACGACGTTGCCTTCCACAATGGCGAAGGTCTGCCTCAGAAGCGCGGTCAACAGCCGGCCCCTCGCCAGTTGCGCCTGCGTCAAGGGCTGGTCGAGCCTATCGGTCGAGGGGCCGAGACCGCGCCGCGTCTCGAAGGCCACGCCGAGAAAGCTGTGGTTCATATTCACATACAGCTCGCCGCCCTCGGCCCAAACCGAATGACCCGCGTGATGGGCGTATTCCTCCTCGGGAACGATACGATAGACTTTGCCGAAACGATCGATTGCGAAGTTGTAGAGCCTTTCCCGCTGCAGGTAAAGCAGTAGCTGCCGGCCTTGATATCGAATGTGGTGGTTGTAGGCCTTGGCGAACGGGGCGAGGTCGCTTTCCGTAGTGTGGAAAACCAGACCGACGGGACGCTCGCGCCACTCCAGTGCTTCCGGCTCGACTTCGCCGTCGCGCGGCAAAATGGCGTACACTCGCGGCCCGGTGTGGGTCCGATAGCGATTGTCTACTCGCAGACCGTTGCTGTAAAGATCCTCGCCGTCAAGCGATTCAACGAGCCAGATCTCGGCCGGGGGATCATGCGGCGCGGCAACCTCGCTTGGTTCGCTCTCGGGGTTGGCGGCCGCCTCCATTACCCTCTCCCGTTCTCCGCTGCCGAACCAGATAGCGACGGCCGCTGCACAGGCAACCACCCCGCTCAGCGCGGAGGCGAGCCGCCGTTCCCCTTGCCGCCCGCGGAAGCGCGAGCCGAGCCATAAAACCCCATAGAGCACGGGGCGGATCGGCCGAAGTCGGAGGAAGCGGCTGTTTTGCCGTGCTACGAGGGTGCAGGCGCGAACGTATCGCAATCGCTCAACTGGATCCGCGATCTTGGCGCTGTAGTCCGTAATCGTGCCGACGGCGGCCCGATTCGGCCATCTAGACAACCCACGTCTTGCCATAGCCTGAGCGACCCATAGGCAATAGAACTAAGCAGGGCCTGTAGTTATGCATATCGGCGTGGGCGCTGTAGGGCTTTACGCCTTAGAGTTTATAAGGGGGAGAAAGGGGGCCCAGAGCAGCCCCGCGGCCTGAACAGTGCGAAACAAGCGGGGGTTGGCGGGAATCTTCTTGATTCCCATGCCTCGGACCGGCTCGCGGAAGTGCTCGCTAGCCCGTGGTAGAAGTATACGTCGCGAAAATCGAGTACAGATTATAAGGTGTGAAAAAATGCTGGGGACATCACTGATTCCACGTGCCGGCTAGTGTATCGTCTCGCAAAGAACTTTACCTATAAATCAAACCACCGTAGACTTGTCTTATGGGCTGGCGGCGCGGGCTTTGGCGATTACGGCTCGGGAAGGAGCAGAGTTGGAGAAGTTGGCGCGAGCCCACTCGACGCCGCGACAAGGGGCCCCGCGGGCCCGCATCCTCTTGCTCGCCGCCGCCGGCATCTCGAATTGCGAGATCGCACGCCGTCTGGAAACCAGCCGTCCGACCGTACTGGATGGGCGCAAGCGCTTCGAAGCCGAACGGTGCGACGGCTTAACTTGGGTGCGTCCCGGAGGCGGCCGCAAACCCTCGATCAGCGCTGAGAAAGTCCGCTCTATCGTCGACGCCACGCTGCCCACAAAGCCCGTCAACGCGACTCCTTGGAGTTGCCGCGCCATGGCCCGCGCGCAAGGCGTCTCGCCGGCGACCGTGCAGCGCATCTGGAACGCCCATGGTCTCCAGCCGCATGGCGTCAAGACCTTCCAGGTTTCCCGCGATCCCGAGTTCGTCGACAAACTCACCGACGTCGTCGGCCTGTACTGGAACCCGCCGGACAAGGCACTGCTGCTGTGCGTCGACGAGCACCGGACGCGCCAACTCATCGCGCAGCTGCTCGAGCGGCCCGGCTCCCAGCCGCGAACGGGCTTGCGAAATCCCCGACTCGCCACTGACTCGCGGCGGCTCCGACGGCCCCCGCAACCAAGCAATGCCCTCCCGCAGACAGCGCGGCACCTCGCCATAGGAGACCTGCCTGTACAGCGCCAAGGCAATGACGTCATCGACCACCCCAGGAGCCGGCAAGTCACGTCGCCGGCGGCTTGTCTTGCCCTTTTGACGCCGCACCGCCTGCACCTTCGCCCCAGGGAAGGTCTTGGCGATCACTCCCAAGCTGACGTAGTCGGTGATGCGGGCGCCTTGGGGCAGCTCAGCCAGAGTCCGTGCCATCTGCAATCCTCCCGTCCCCCGAAACGGGATACCACAGAAAATGTCATTAAGTGAACAGTATTAGGGCTAACCCGCTTTTCTCGCCAGCCGGGCGCGGCATGCCGCGCCCCTACATTCTTGAACCCCGTGTTGAGCACGGCGAGCAAGCGCAACGCAGTAATGGCGGGCCTCTCATGTGCTTCGACCGTCAGCTGGTGAGAAAGGCGGGCTAGCTCGGCGGCTTGCCCAAATACCCATACTGTCTCAATACGGGCCATGTCAGAGCGGTCACCAGCGCGCGTTGAGGAAACCTCATCTTCGCGCGCCACTCTTCATCAGGTCGAATCTCGAGTGCGCCCGTGGCGAGGCGCATGGGGTTCCCCGATACGGTGTGACTGGCTTGGATTTCCACGCGCGAGGCCACGACTGGGGGAAGCTTTGACGCATCCTCGCCCACGAGTTCACAGACGGAACGCAAAACATCCTGCGGTCCGGCCACAAAATCTTCGTAGCGGACTTTCAGTGATCGTCCCGGCAGCGAGCTACTTAGCGATTCGATCCCCAGGTTGTCTCTCAGCCACATCCGGCTGCTCTTCCCCGGCCCGTGGCGGGCCATGTGCCTTTGCTCGGGAGCCCCCAGGTACAGTTTTTGCTTGCCCAGAGAGTAGGCCACGCCGCGGGCGTCCCGAACGAGGGGGAGCAGGGAGAGATCAATCGCCGGCAGCATGGTCAGCAGCCAGCCGTGCACGGCGGTCTTCGAGGAATCGACGATTACCTTCGCCCCGGCTCGGGTCTGAATGGCCCGATAGAGCTTAGAGAGGTTTTCCCGGTACCCGCTCAGGGTTGCCTGCAGATGGCGGCGTCCTTCCGCGCTAAAGGCCAGCAAGCGATTCTGTTTCGAGTAGGCGATCATTCGCAGGTTGGCCATGGCATGAGCATCCACGCGATCGGCTCCTCCGAATGCATCCTCCAGCACGCCGGTCCACAGATCGCACTCCCGGAAAGGCTGCCCACAGCCGCATAACCAATTCCCGATCAGACCTCGGCCCCAGACGTGGTGGATCTCGCCGCCATGAAAGAAGTTCGCCCCGCTGCCCAGAATGTTGCCCACGACGGTACTGCCGCTGCGGTCGCAGGAAGCGATCAACAAGACCTTGATTTCTTGTCCGCTCATCGGAACAACTGATTAGCTTAGCCCAAGCAGATCAGGCCGAAGGGAACCACCGCCTACATGAAGGCTTTGACCAGGATTTCCGATTTGGCTCCTCTGACGGCACGAGTCTACACCCTCACCCGGCGAAGCGGAACCATTTCTCCACCCGAAAGAGGCGGCGGCTGAGGCGGAACCGATCGAGCCCCCTTCTTGCCCCTCATGGGGGCTGATCCGTCGCTGCGAAGTCAATTTCGCAGACACCCCTCCGAGCTTCCGTCCTCAGTACACAGATTTCGCATTCGCCAAGTGCGGTGCTACCCGCCCGGCACAGGCAGCGCCCAGATCTTCCGCAGCATGTCGCCAAACAGCCGCCGGTTCAGATGTCCCTCCGCGAACAAGAGCCAGTCATACCGCGCGTGTTTCATTAGCCGTCCGCCCGTCTTCATCAGCCGGTGCTGCAAGCTCGTCAGCGACCAGTTCTTGATTCGCTGCGGCAGCCCGAGCCGCCGCCAGAGATTGCCCAGGTTGTAGGCCAGCACGCTTCACTGCAAGCGCACCTCGTTCGCCCGGAAGCGATGGCACGACAGCCGCGTCCAGTGCGTCGCTTGCTTACCTTCTTTGATCCACTGCTCCGCCGTGCCGCGCTGGTTGTAGAAACGCACCACCGACCGGCTTGGCAAGCTCATGTTCGTCACGATAAAACCGACGCGCGCGAACAGCTCGCCCTGGTGGTGCTCGACCTTGGCGACAACTCGTCTCGGCTTCTTCCAGCTCTCCGCCTGATAGCGAAAGCTCTTGTAGCGCACTAGCGGCTTGCGGCCGGGCCTCCCCGGCGGACGAAACAGGATGTCTTCGATCTCTAACTCCAAGCTCCTGTTGGCCGGAATGCGGATGGCGTAGTCCGCGCCGCGCTCCTCCAGTGCTTCGTAGATCTCGGGCTTGGCGAAGGCGGCATCGGCGCGAAAGGTGACCTGTTTGCCTTCGGCCAGTTGGCGCTCGATCTCCGGCAACAATAGCTCATCCCAGTCCTCGGCGCTGTGCACGTTGCCGGGACGCAGCTTGGCAGCGAGGCAATCACCATGACCGTTGAACAAAAGCAACGGGTGGTAGCAGACCGACTCGAAGTGTCCGTTGTAGGCGCTGCCTTCCTGTTGGCCATGGACCGGACTCTCGGTGGAGTCCATGTCCAGAACGACCCGCGCGGAGTCGTCGAACGCCTCCGCTTGCCCGACCAGCTCTCGGTTCAGCGCCATCAGCCCCAGCAGGTTCTCTTCGCTCGCCAGCATCTCCGTCTCGAAGCCGTGCAGCGTCGAGGTCAAGGCCGCACCGCGATCCCAGATCTTCTGCGAGCCGATCAAGCGAAACGTCGGGTCAGCCGCCACGCGGACGGCGTCGTTGACGTCCTCGTAGCCTGCCAAGCGGCTGTAGATCGACTGCCGCAACAGATCAGCGAGCGTGAACTGCTTGTTTGTGCCGTGCCGGGAGTCGCTGAGATGCTCGTCAATCAGTTCTCCGAGACCGAGCCGTTCGTCCAGTTCGCGAACCAAAATCAGGCCACCGTCGGAAGTGACGTGCGATCCCTGGAAATCGACTTTGAGAAGTCCATTGAAAGTTAGCTGGAATGGCTTGGTTTGTTTTTCACCCATTGGGTGTTGGCCTCCATGGCGTCCTCATCGGGCTCTAGCCCCTATGAATAAAGACGCTGAAGGCCGCTGGAAGGTCGGGAGGCCTGAATCAAATTGGAAATGCGGGCTTAGGGCGTTTCCCCCCGTCCAATCCACGCTGGTCTTCCAATACGGGACATCCTGCCAAATACAAGGTCTCGTCCAAATCTCGAAACAGCGCCAACGATGCGTGGATCAGCTGCGCCGAGTCCTCTTCGGATCGCCTCGGTGGGCGGGCCGGCGAGCAATCCTAGAGCCGTGACCGATAGAATGACGAGAACGCCCAGCGCCACAGACATCAAAGCCTCGATTTTGTTCTATACTTCGGACTCTCCTAACGATTTGTAAACTGTGGAAGCGGGGTTACAATGAGACATCACCAAACATCGCCAATATGACCAACGCCAAAATTCTCGCCACCGGCCCCATCGACCAGATCGCTATCGATATCTTGAGCTCAAAGGGGGAAGTGATCATCGCCCCCGACGGAAAGCCCCCGTCGCTGCTTCCTCTGCTGGATGACGTCATCGGAATGGTCGTTCGCGGCGACGGCTTGGCGAACGCGGAGGTTATCGACGCGGCGAAAGACCTCAAGGTCATCGGCCGCTGCGGGGTCGGCTATGACCAGGTTGATGTAGCCGCGGCTACGCGCAGGAACATTCCCCTGGTGTACGCTCCCGGCGCGGGGGCCCGAGCGGTAGCCGAAGCTTCCGTCGCTCTGGTCCTGGCTCTCGCCAAGCGCCTCAGCCATTGGGATCGACAGTTCAAAGCCGGCAATTGGCGCAGCCGATACGAAACCAAGCCGGGCGATCTCGAGGGGGCCACGCTGGGCATCATCGGGTTGGGGCGCATCGGTCAGATCTTGGCCGAACTGATGCACCCTTTCCATATGACCATCCTCAGCTTCGATCCCTACGTGACGGCCGAGCAAGGCCAGCCCCTGGGCGTTGCAATGGTGGACCTCGATACACTGCTGGCGAAGGCCGATTTCATCTGCTTGCACGCTCCCTCTACCCCCGAAACCCGCGGGCTCATCAACCGCGAAAAGCTGAAGTTGGCCAAGCGAGGAGCGTATCTCATCAACCTCGCTCGAGGGAGTCTGATCGAGAGTTTCGATGTACTGCTCGAATCCTTGGAAAACGGGACCTTGGCCGGCGTTGCGCTGGACGTGTTTGATCCCGAACCGCCTGATTCCAGCCACCCCTTGTTTCGACACCCCAACTGCCTCACCGCTCCTCACGCTCTGGGCATGACCCCTGGAGCGATGACCCGTATATTCAAATCGATGGCCAACGACATGGTTGCGGTTTTGGAAGGCCGTCGCCCACAATTTGTCGTCAATCCCGAGGTTCTGGAATAGGCGCGGCGCCGATCCCGCCCGTATGGGTTGGCAACACAAGCGGCCTAGCTACTTTCCGGCGCAAAAAGGAGAAACTGCGTGGTGGTTGGGTACAGTCAGCCAATTTCGCGTCCGAATGCGCCCGTAAGTGGTTGATTCTTTGAAGGCGCGAAATTGGTGACAGTCCCCGCCCCGAGCGGTACTCGTATTTTGCGCCGGAAAGTAGCTAGTGCTTGGTTTCAAAAGTGCGCGATTGTTTGTAGGCTGACAATCCCTGGACCGCTCCCTCGCGGTCGCGCTCAGAAGGCTCTGCGAACAAACCACTTCCGGGCCGGATGGACGATCGGTACGATGCTTAGCGAAAGGACTTTTCAAATACGCGAACTTTTGAAACCAAGCACTAATTGAAAACCAGCATCTTCGGATTCGGCTTGCCCTGGTTTACGTCCATTTGCCTGGCGTGGATGCGGTAGTCGGGCTGCAGGCCCAGAGCAACCTTGGGGACTGCGGTGGGATCGTCCGCCAGGTGGTAGGTGCAGATCGCCATGCGGGGCCGGAAGCGCTCGATGGTACGGCGGGATCCCTCAAGCGCAAGGCGCTCGGCCCCTTCAATATCCATCTTGATGAAGTCAACGCGGTCCAATTGCAACTCCTCGACAATGTCGTCAAGCGGCCTGACCGGCACGGTAATGTGGTGCGAGGTCCCTTTCATCGAGAATAGGGTGGGGCGAGTTGAAAAGTGATCGTGAATGGCTAGCTTGAGGGTAGACTCCTCGTTCCAGATGCCGGCTTTCACCAAGCTGACTTGGCCTGCTGCGATCTCGTCGGCAAAGTTGCGTTCCAAACACATAATATTGGTCGGCTCGGGCTCGATAGCGATGACTCTCGCGGCGCCCCGGCTGAGCGCATAGCGCGTGTAGACACCGATGTGGGCCCCGGCGTCGATCACTGTGTCACCCGGCATGATCGTCTCCCGATGACCCTGATAGGTGTCGTAGACGTAGATTTCCCACAGCAACCAGGCGAGCGATCCCCATCCTTCTTCGCCGATCCAGAAAGTGCCCCACTGGGTCTTGTACTTCTCAAAAGGATGGCCGTCAACTTCCTCTTGTTCGACTAACTCGATCGCATCCACCAACCACTTGTCGGACCCTTCCGGGTAGAAGCACTGATTCCCGCCAAGGGCGGCGGTCCACACGTCCGGCCATGAAATGTACGCTACCCGACCCAGCGTCTTGTCCGTGATGTATCGAGTGCGCCACCAGAACGAGCAGCCGCCCTGCTCCTGGCTGGACCACCACAGGCCCACGCTCAGGAAAAACAGTGCCGTGACCCAAGCCTTCCAGCCGCGCGCGACCGCGAGTGCGCCGGCGGCGGCAACGGCCAAGGCCACAGTGTAGATGTCGTGAAAAAAGAAGTACTGCGAGGTGATGAGCAATAGCGCCATCAGGGCCAAGGCGGCCTGACCAATTCGCTTTCGGCTCATCATCGGATGTTTAGCCCGGGTGGTCCTCAGACAGGGCTGGAAGGTTCACGTCCTCCATCTCTTGCGGGCAGGCAACCAACCTGCCGCGGCAGTCCTGACGGAAACCGGTTTTTGACGAGGAACGACCTCCGCCCGCGCACGGCGCAGTCACCAGTTTATCGAAACCATCCGCCGACAAAAATCGGAGATTCCTACTACTCACTGTCGAATTCCGCCTCAGATCAGCCGAGCCGGTCGCAGGTTCCCCGTATCGGCGTCCCACAATGTCATCGGCTCCGGCGACAAAAAGGTTGCCACCCGGCAGCTCCGAACCGGCCTCACAAGTCGGGGAACGCATCCAGGCAGGCCTGCGCGTCGGCGCGCACTTTTTCCATAGGAACCAGCGGTCCTACTCCGATACCGGGGCAATGGCGGCGTAGATTTCCCCAAGCTCTCCTGCCGCGGACGTTTTCCGGCCAAAAGGGAAAAGCCCGGCACTGCAGCGGCTTCACGTCGTGGATCGAGCAGCCGCCGTCTTCGACGAAACGGCAGGGGCCGTCGGTGGGACCGGCCAAGCGCAAGTCTCCGTCTTCGATCTCGCAGCAGCGGCTCCTAAACTCATCCGTGCTTAGTCCCAAATAGCCCGCCACGCGGTTAGCGTCGTCCGGCGTGAGGTAGACTTCCCCCGGCTGAGAGCAACAATTCGTGCACCCCGGTTGGCATTCGAACCGAAGGTTGATGCGACCGATCTGGACCAGTTTCCTCACGGTTCCCTTAGGCTAGCAGCCGGTGGTGAAAGTATGCGTCGCGAAAAATGGGGACTGCCAGGACTGCCACCAATTCGCTCCTCATCACGGCCTCGAAACGAACCACTTAGCCTGAAGCGAATTGGCTGGCTGTACCCGATTTTTCGGTCCTACAGCACTTTTTCCACGGGCTGTTAGACGGTTTTTTTGGCTCCGGTCGGGCCTGTCGGCCGTTGTCGGCATGGAGGAATAAGGTCCGCACCTTGCCACCTGATTTCCTGTCGGGTCAACCGTGTTTACGGCTGAAGCTGCTTTTCCATGACCCAGGCATCGCTGCCGTCGGGATAGTACGCCTTCGCCTTGGCGATACGTTCAAAACCGAGTTTGCGAAAAAGACCTTGCGCCGCCCGGTTGCCAACCGCGGTCTCGAGTCGAACCGTCTCGACTCCTACTTCCGCCAGTCGCTTCGACGTCGCCAGCATAAGCTGTTCCCCGAGACCCCGACGCCGGAAGTCAGGCCGCACGTCAACCGTGACGATGTGGCCCTTCTTGGGCCCTACTTTCGCCGCCACGATGAAGCCGGCGATTTCGTCTTCGCGGGCCCCCGCGACGATTGCCAACGCGCCGGGTTGTCGGAGTGTCGCCCGCATCTCTTCGGGCGGGAAGGCCACTTTCGCGGGAAAGCATGCCGCGTCGATTTCACACAAGCGTTCGATATCCGAAGCCCGGTACTTACGCAACCGGAAGCTTTCGGCGGCTGCCACCGTCATACTTCGTAAACCTCAACGCTGGTTTCAATCTCTTCACGAGGCAGCAGCGACGACCAGTAGGCGACGACCTCGCGCACCGGCGGCCGCCCTTCACCGAACCCGGTCGCCGTCGGCGGCCCGTTCAACACCAGCGGAATCAACTCGCGCGTGAAGCGATCGATCGCTTCACGCTCCTGCGCCCGGGCGCCGATGCGGAGCTGCACCTCGGGCAGATCCGGATTCGCTGCCGCCACAGGGCCGTGGCAGGCGTTGACGCCCAGATGTTCAGTATAGATCTCGTCGAACTCCAGATCGAGATCCTGCAGTCTTTGGCGCACGATGCGGTCGGCCTCTTTCGCTTTCTCCAAAGCATCCGGCCAGCTATAGACCAACGTGCCGACGGCCTTCCAACCGGCCGAGTAGGTAATCGACGTCTTCAGCGTCGAGGGACGCGCCTGCCCCCGGACACCGCTGACCGCGACCCGATCAGCGCCGTCGTCTTGTAACCGAATACTGGTGAAATCCGCCACACAGTCAGGCGTGATGTAGTTGCGCGGGTCGCCCAGTTCATAAACGAGTTGCTCCTTGACGACCGCCGCGTTGATGCGCCCCCCTGTGTTTTCGTGCTTGGTGACATGGAAGTGGCCGTCCGGATAGGCTTCGATGATCGGGAAGCCGACGTTGGCGAGATCAGGAAGCGTCTTCCAATCGACCTGGCAGTTGCCGCCGCTCGCCTGTGCCCCGCACTCGATGATGTGACCTGCTACGGTCCCGGCGGCAAGTTTGTCCCACTCTTCAGGACCCCATCCGAACTCGTGGACCATCGGCGCCAAGGCCAACGCCGTGTCGGTTGAACGACCCGCGATAATCACCTGAGCCCCGGTTTCAAGCGCTTCGACCAGGGGAAACGCTCCCAGGTAGACGTTGGCACTCAGGATCTTCGGACGGATTCCCTCGATCGGCTCGCCGCTGTCGAGATCGTCGAAGGCAATGCCGCGAGCAAGCATTTCGTCCATCCGTTCATAGATGTCGTCGCCCAAGACGACCGCCACTTTGCCGCCTTTGACGCCCGCTCGTCGCGCGGCGTCGACGACCGCCTCGGCACAGGCACGCGGGTTGACCCCGCCGGCATTCGCGACGACTCGGATATTTCGCTCTGCGAGTCGCGGAAAAATGCGGGCGGCGAGGGGCACAAAGTCGCCGGCGTATCCCTTGGCTGGGTCGGCCTTTTTTTGCTTCTGCAGAATCGACATCGTGATCTCGGCCAGATAATCGAGAACGAGATAGTCGATCGGCCCTTGCTCGATTTGGCGCACCGGAGCCTCGAGCCAATCCCCCCAAAAACCCTGTCCGTTCGCGATGCGGATGAGAGGCTTCATTCGTGTACCTGAGCCGAGGCGGGTTCTTCCGACGTCCGCCGGCGGCCAAGCAAGACCCCGTTCGATATCAGGTTACCGCTTCAACCTTCCCAAGCGGGGGGTGGCCCGGTGCGCGGTATGTTTGTGGAAATTCGCGGCCAATGCCCGCCGCCCATGGCCGCTCACTTGCGCTCGCGGCTCCGATTCGCTCGTGGTGAGGGTATGCCCAAGTAGGGAAGTGCCGACAATTGGGACAACGAGACGTCCAGCTCGTGGCAGTGTGATTTGCAGTCTTGACCGCAGGCTCCCGCCTGCGGCTCTGATTCGCTCGTTGCGAGGGTGTGCGTGAGCAGGAAGCTGAGCCTGGAACGCCAGTGACAGGGCCAAATTCCGTAACCGCCACTGCGCCACGGTCGCTCGGTCGAAAACCCACCGTTTTCATCCCTATTGGGTGGGCCGCAAGCCGGCACAAGGCCGGACTAGCCGACTACACCAGGGCGAAGCGTCCCGAATCTACGCTACCCACCTGCTGAACACCTGTCGGCCTGCGTAGAGAGCCTGGTCGCCGAGCTCCGCTTCGATTTCGAGCAGCCGATTGTATTTCGCTACCCGTTCGCTGCGGCAAGTCGAGCCGGTTTTGATCTGACCTCCGCCCGCCGCTACGGCCAAGTCCGCGATGGTGGTGTCTTCGGTTTCGCCGGAGCGGTGCGAAATGATGAAGGTGTAATTGTTCTGTCGAGCAATATCGATGCACTCCAGCGTCTCGGTGACGGTGCCGATCTGGTTGAGTTTGATCAAAATCGAATTGGCCAGCCCGTCGGCGATGCCTTTCTTGAAGATCTCCGTGTTCGTGACGAATAGGTCGTCCCCGACCAGCTGAACCCGCCCGCCAAGCTTGGCCGTTCCTTGCTTCCAACCTTCCGCGTCAACTTCGGAAAAGCCGTCTTCGAGTGAAACCAGAGGGTAACGCTCGATCCACGACGACCACATCTTGCTCATCTCGGCGGATGTCTTGCGGCTGCCGCCACTTTTCTTGAAGACGTACATCCCGTCCTCATGGAACTCGCTCGCCGCTGCGTCCATGGCAATGGCGATGTCGTTCCCCGGCTCGTAACCCGCTTTTTCGATCGCTTGGACCAGCAACTCCATGGGCTCTTCGTTGGATTTCAGGCGAGGGGCGAATCCTCCTTCGTCTCCCGTCGCCGTCTCGTAGCCTTTGGCATGCAGGATCGCCTTCAGCGCGTGGAAGGTTTCAGCGGCCGCCCGCAAGGCCTCGCTAAACGTGGGCAGCCCCAAGGGCAGCACCATAAACTCCTGAATGTCAACGTTATTGTCGGCATGCTCGCCCCCATTGAGGACGTTAAGCATCGGTACTGGCAGCGTGTAGTCTTGCCGCTCCGCGAGCCAACGGTAAAGGGGAACATTCTTCTCCGCGGCCCCCGCTCGGGCCACAGCGATCGAGACGCCGAGCAGCGCGTTGGCCCCGAGCCGGCCCTTGTTGGGGGTGCCGTCCAGCTCAATAAGTTTGCCGTCGAGCCCCGCTTGATCGGAAGCATCCAGGCCACGGACCGCGCCTAGAATCTCGCCTTTCACATGCGCTACGGCCTTTTGGACACCCTTGCCTTCATAGCGGCCGACGTCACCGTCGCGAAGCTCGACGGCCTCGTTGATCCCCGTCGATGCACCCGAAGGGACGCGCGCCACGCCGTGCGCCCCGCTTTTGAGGGTCGCCGCCACCTGGACGGTCGGATTACCCCGCGAGTCCAAAATTTCAAGCGCTTCGAGATTGACGATTTCCGACACAAGTTCCTCGGGTTCCGGAGAGGTTTTGTTTTCCCCTGGGTAGGAATGGCCGCCCTGTTCTTCAGGCGTCGGCTGCAAGAAACTCAGAGTACCACGGCGATCCGGACGAGGCCGTCGGTCGTGTCCCCTCCTGCAGCAGCCAATCAGCAAGCCCGGTTGCAAGTCCTGCCGATAGGGTTACCGGCACACGCATAGGATTCGTTTGCAGCCCATGATCTGCCCCCATAGTATGTGCCAAGGAAGGGGGAAAGCAAAAAGACAGGTCGCGTGCGCTGGAAGCAATCGGTAGCCGATCACACGGCAGGCTACTCCATCACTACAGCACTGTTGGCGGTTGAAGGTAACGTGATCACTGGCGTCGCGGGAGGAGACTTTGGTGCACGGGGGTTTCTCGATGCGTATGACGGCAAGACGGGTGAACGGCTTTGGCGCTTCTGGACCGTCCCGGGACCCGGTGAGCCGGGTAACGAAACGTGGGCGGGCGATGGCTGGAAGACGGGTGGAGCGCCGACTTGGCTGACGGGCTCTTTCGATCCCTCATGGAATACTCTGTATTGGGGAACAGGCAACCCATTCCCTTCCCTAAACGGTGCGTGGCGGCTTGGTGACAACCTTTACTCGGCCTCTTTGGTAGCACTCGACGTCACCAACGGAGCGTTGAAATGGCACTTTCAGTTCACACCACACGAGGTAAGGGATTATGATTCCACCCAGATTCCGGTGTTGGCCGACCCGCGTATTCGAGGCCGGCAACGAAAAGTGGTCCTCGTTGCGAACCGGAATGGATTCTACTATGTTCTCGATCGGGAAACGGGCGAGTTTCTTGTCGGGAAGCCTTACGTGCCTCAGAATTGGGCCCGAGGCCTTGACAAGCACGGCCGGCCTATCGTTCTTGAAGAGGCTATCCCGGACAGTGAGGGCGTCGATCGGCCCGATCGACAGTCCCTGACTCTTCGCAAGCAGAGCCGCGGGCATGAGCCTGCGGCCTGACGGAGACCGCTCTCTCGCCGACACGGTGCTTCGCCCCACGGGGCGCAAGCTCAGCTCACCGGCCGAGCGAGTGAGTTGTGCTACAATCCCTCCCGACTCAACGGTCCCCGCTCGCGGCGGAGTAAAGAAACATGATGACTCGCCTTTTGCTAGCCGGCTTGTTGGCCCTTCCCGCCCTACCGGGCCAAGTAACGGTTCTGACCCATGCCACGCTGATCGATGGTAGCGGTGGGCCTGCTCAGCCCGACGCGACGATCGTTTTAGCCAAGGGCAAGATTCGCAACATCGGGCCGGCCTCCAAGGTCAAGATTCCCCCTCGGGCCAAGATGGTCGATCTGAGCGGCAAGACGATTATCCCCGGCATCATCAACCTGCACGGTCACGTGGGAATGGCCCGTGGTCTGACGAGCGGCGTCGACAACTATACTCGCGAGAACGTCGAGGCGCAGCTTCGGATTTACGCTCGGTACGGTGTCACCACGACGACCAGCCTGGGCGTGGACCAAGATCTGATCCTCGAAATTCGCGATGAACAGCGGCGGGGGAGGATAAGCGGCGCGCGGGTTTTCACGGCCCTGCAAGGATTCACCTCCCTCGGCGGGTATCCCAGTCATATACCCGGCTTGAAGGGGGTCGTTCTCGAAGTGGCCGGCGCCGCACAAGCTCGTGCCTGGACGAACAAACTGGCTGACAAAGGCGCCGATATCGTCAAAATCTGGGTGGACGATCATCATGATACGTTCCGCAAGTTGTCCCCCGCGATTTACTCCGCCATTATCAAACAGGCTCACAAGCGAGGACTGAAAGTTCTCGCTCATGTCTACGAACTTTCGGACGCGAAGGGCCTGGCCGATGCGGGGGTTGACGTGTTGGCGCACAGCGTTCGAGATGCCGAAGTCGATGAAGCCTTGATTTCCACGATGAAGCGGAACAAGGTGACTCTGGCGGCAACGTTGAGCCGCGAGCAATCGACCTTCGTGTACGCCGATCCTCCCGCCTGGCTCGATGACCCTTTCTTCCGACTGGCTGTCGGTCCGGCTGTCGTCGAAGGCGTGAGGACCCAATTGAGGGCGAAGCAGGCCAAAGATCCCAAACGCGGGATCAACAAGAACGGATTTCAAGTTGCTGCGCGCAACCTAAAAGCGTTGGCCGACGGCGGAGTCCGTATCGGCTTCGGCACCGACAGCGGCCCGCCGGGACGCTTCCAAGGATTCTTCGAGCACTGGGAGATGGAGTTGATGGTCGAGGCCGGGCTAACCCCGATGCAGGTGATCGAATCCTTCTCGAAAAACGCCGCCGCAGCCCTCGGCGTGTCGAATCAACTGGGAACGCTGGCTAAAGGCAAAGCGGGCGATCTCATCGTGTTGGACAAAAACCCGCTCGAGGATATCCGCAACGCTCGCGCGATCCATGCGGTGTATGTAGGGGGCCAGAGGTTGAAGTAGCGCTCGCCTCCGCGCCCAGCCGACTCGTTTGCCCAGTCGCTTTGCCTATTAGTTATGATTGTGGTTGCTATGAGAAAACCGGTGCTTGTAATGCTGCTCGGGGGGGCGCTTATCTTCCTTGCCTGCCCAAAGAATGAGCCTGAATTAAATCCGCCCGCGGGGCAGGAAACAGCCACGCCAATCCAGCCGCCGGCGGAACTTCTCTCCACGGTTCATATGGCCGACCCTCGTGGGGCGGTTCAGTTGCTCGCAGGGTTTTACGCCGTCGAGCAGGGCACCTGGCGTTGGACGAAAAAGGCGTTTTCGGTAGCCCTGAAACCACCACCGCCACTGCCTGATGAGGCCGTCACCCTTGAACTGAGATTCACTGTGCCGAAGGTTTCGATCCAACGGCTCCAAGCTCTTACCCTCTCCGCGGCCGTTAACGGCGTGTCCGTAGGCGCCGAGACTTTCGACAAGCCCGGCGACTACAACTTCACCAAGCCGGTGCCGGCGGAGGCGCTCGACCAGGAGATCGCCAAAGTGACATTCCGGCTTGATAGAGCGATCGCGGCCGGTGAAATAGAGACCCGCGAGCTCGGGCTGGTGGCCACTTCCGTAGCTCTACAGTGAGCGACGTGTCCTCGCGCGCCGGCTTACATCGCCTCCTGACCTGCGTTTACTGGACAGCCCCGGCAATTCTCAGCCTGCTGCTTTACTATCGCGGGCTGTGGTCTTGGTTTCACAAAGATGACTGCAATGAGCCGCGGTTCCGAAGCGTCACCACGGGCCGCTCGCCGGTAGCTGCGGCAGACGCGGTAGGTTCGAGAGGCACCCAGCGCCGGCCATGCATCGTCGCTCCTACTGACCCATGCCGATAGAAGCCCTCGACAAGGTTGCCGGCATTCTCTTCGGCTCAGGTCTAACCGTCCTGACCGCCTGCCTTTTGGGCCGCCTCCTGCTTGCCCAACTGGGGAGCGTTGCGGCCACTCTGACTAGAGCCGAGAGCTGGATATTCGGCTTTGCTCTGGGGGCGGCTTTGCTGAGCAATGTGGTTTTCCTTCTCTGCTCGGTGGGCTGGGTTTATGACCCTGTCTTCCTTACCGTGGCAGCTGTCACAGCGCTATTGTGGTGGCGCTGGGGTCGCAATCTGCCGACCGCTCCCACTCGTGCGGGAAACGGCAAGCGGGAGCTGTTCTGGACGGTGCTTCTTTGTGCTGTTGGGGTGGCTTACGGCGCGTTGTATCTTGTCCACGGACTAGCGCCCGAGATCCGTTTTGACGCGGTCGGCTATCATCTCGGACTCGTTGGCCGTTACTATCGCGACCACGGCTTTTCTCTCATCGAAACGAACGTTTATGCCTACCTCTCCCAGGGCGCCGAGATGCTCTACCTGTTTGCCTACTCTTTCGGACGACACTCGGCGGCGAAGATGGTGCATCTCTGTTTCCTCTTTGCCACCGTGGCCGCTATGCTGGCCTTCTCCCGCCGCTTCGGTGTCTGGAGGGTGGGAGTCGTTGGGGCCTTGCTTTACGCTTGTTCCCCTGTTGTAGGCACCGACGCGACCAGCGCGTACAATGACTGCTCGTTGGCTTTCTATCAATTTCTAACGTTCTACGGCCTCTTGCTATGGTGGCGAAGCCGTGATACCGGCTGGCTGTGGGCTGTGGGCGTGCTCGCGGGCTTCTGTTTCGGTATCAAGTACACGGGCTACCTGGCATTCCCCGTGGCGGCGGCCGCGGTTTTGTGGGGTGCGCTCAAGCAAGGCTCGCGGGCAGGTATTGTTCTGCGCCGCCTCTTGATCGTTTCGGCGGCAGCCAGCCTATTTGTCTTGCCTTGGACCATCAAAAACGCCGTGCTGGTAGGAAATCCCGTCGCCCCGTTTTTCAATCGGCTGTTCCCGAACCCATATGTAACGGCCGGCTGGGAAGACGCGTACCGAAAGGGGCAGAAGCACTACGCGGTGACGTATCCCGAGAATCGCTTGGTGGAGTTGATGGACGCCCCGCTCGAGGTCACCGTCAAAGGTATCCGATTCCAAGGCTTAGTCGGCCCGATCTTCCTTCTTGCGCCGCTGGCACTGTTGTCGTGGCGGCACCCGCTGGGGAGACCGTTGCTCGGCGCCGCGGTGATCTTCGCCACTCCCTGGCTTTCGAATGTGGGCACAAGGTTCCTCATCCCGTCGCTGGTGTTCGTCTCGCTGGCGATGGGTCTTGTCCTATCCCGGCTCTCTCACCGACTAGCCGTAGCCGTTGGCGGGGTGCTACTCCTTCTGCACGCCCTGGCTTCCTGGCCCACCCTTCACTGGTACTGGCAACCCAAAGGGTTTTGGGCCATGCCAGACATTTCTTGGCGAGCGGCGCTGCGATTACAACCCGAACGAGAATTCCTGCATCGTTGGGTTCCCCACTTCACGACCGCGGAGATCCTCAACGCTATTGCCTCTCCCAACGACCGCGTGCTCTCGCTCGAACCCCTGCCCGAAGCCTATACCTGGGCTGAGGTGATGGTTTCCTACCAGGGAGCGATCAACGAAGAGTTGACCCATGTGTTGTTGGCCGCCCGCGAGCCCGACTTTTGGCCCCGGCGACGAGTGCGAATCCGCTGGAGTCCGCAGCCGTTAGTAGGATTTCGCGTCGTCCAAGAGAACGAACACGAGTGGAGCCATTGGCGCATGTCAGAGGTCCGGCTTTTTCGCAATGGACGGGAGTTGTTGCCGTCAGCCAAGTGGAGGATCTCTGCCGAGCCGCGCCCCTGGACCGCCCGCCGCGCCTTCGACGGCAACCCCGTCACCGCGTGGAACAGCTGGCAACCGCTCCGACCGGGAATGCGGATCCAGGCGCAGTTTCCGGAACCACACGTTCTCGATGAAGCAGAGCTCATTTATACTTGGGACCAATACTTCATCAAGCTCAACTTCCTCGGGCAGCGGCCCGACGGTAGCTGGCAGCCGCTCGACGTCGAGTCCGAAGAAAGCCAACGCGAAGTTTCCGACGCCGAGATGAAAGCTTGGGTCGGCGAGGAGCTCAAGCGTCACGATGTCCGCTTCCTAGTCACCAATACGGCAGGCGGTGGCCACAACCTCGTCGCGCCTTTGATCGACCGCGAACCGGCCGCTTGGGGCCTGCGAGAAGTCGGACGTGACGGTCCTATCCGTGTGTATCGAGTGGAGTAACAACAAGCAAGTGGAAGGTACCCTACATCACTTGATTTAGCATAGTGTGCTCTTGCGCGAATCATTCACGTGGGCGATCCCATGATTGACCGAGCAGCCCCTTACCCGCATTTCCAATTTGATTCAGGCCTCCCGACCTTCCAGCGGCCTTCAGCGTCTTTATTCATAGGGGCTAGAGCCCGATGAGGACGCCATGGAGGCCAACACCCAATGGGTGAAAAACAAACCAAGCCATTCCAGCTAACTTTCAATGGACTTCTCAAAGTCGATTTCCAGGGATCGCACGTCACTTCCGACGGTGGCCTGATTTTGGTTCGCGAACTGGACGAACGGCTCGGTCTCGGAGAACTGATTGACGAGCATCTCAGCGACTCCCGGCACGGCACAAACAAGCAGTTCACGCTCGCTGATCTGTTGCGGCAGTCGATCTACAGCCGCTTGGCAGGCTACGAGGACGTCAACGACGCCGTCCGCGTGGCGGCTGACCCGACGTTTCGCTTGATCGGCTCGCAGAAGATCTGGGATCGCGGTGCGGCCTTGACCTCGACGCTGCACGGCTTCGAGACGGAGATGCTGGCGAGCGAAGAGAACCTGCTGGGGCTGATGGCGCTGAACCGAGAGCTGGTCGGGCAAGCGGAGGCGTTCGACGACTCCGCGCGGGTCGTTCTGGACATGGACTCCACCGAGAGTCCGGTCCATGGCCAACAGGAAGGCAGCGCCTACAACGGACACTTCGAGTCGGTCTGCTACCACCCGTTGCTTTTGTTCAACGGTCATGGTGATTGCCTCGCTGCCAAGCTGCGTCCCGGCAACGTGCACAGCGCCGAGGACTGGGATGAGCTATTGTTGCCGGAGATCGAGCGCCAACTGGCCGAAGGCAAACAGGTCACCTTTCGCGCCGATGCCGCCTTCGCCAAGCCCGAGATCTACGAAGCACTGGAGGAGCGCGGCGCGGACTACGCCATCCGCATTCCGGCCAACAGGAGCTTGGAGTTAGAGATCGAAGACATCCTGTTTCGTCCGCCGGGGAGGCCCGGCCGCAAGCCGCTAGTGCGCTACAAGAGCTTTCGCTATCAGGCGGAGAGCTGGAAGAAGCCGAGACGAGTTGTCGCCAAGGTCGAGCACCACCAGGGCGAGCTGTTCGCGCGCGTCGGTTTTATCGTGACGAACATGAGCTTGCCAAGCCGGTCGGTGGTGCGTTTCTACAACCAGCGCGGCACGGCGGAGCAGTGGATCAAAGAAGGTAAGCAAGCGACGCACTGGACGCGGCTGTCGTGCCATCGCTTCCGGGCGAACGAGGTGCGCTTGCAGTGAAGCGTGCTGGCCTACAACCTGGGCAATCTCTGGCGGCGGCTCGGGCTGCCGCAGCGAATCAAGAACTGGTCGCTGACGAGCTTGCAGCACCGGCTGATGAAGACGGGCGGACGGCTAATTAAACACGCGCGGTATGACTGGCTCTTGTTCGCGGAGGGACATCTGAACCGGCGGCTGTTTGGCGACATGCTGCGGAAGATCTGGGCGCTGCCTGTGCCGGGCGGGTAGCACCGCACTTGGCGAATGCGAAATCTGTGTACTGAGGACGGAAGCTCGGAGGGGTGTCTGCGAAATTGACTTCGCAGCGAGGCGTTGGTGCATGAATCGGTGTAAGCGAGCACGCTAGCGGCGGGGGTGGGGTCCAGTCCATCATAGAGATCGGGGGGGTAACGTCGTGGTCGCAGCGAAGTCGAGCCGAGTCAACCGCCAGTACAAGACGAAGTACAGAATCCGGAACTGGAGGGAGTACGAGCGTGGCCTCAGGAGCCGCGGGGACGTCACGATCTGGCTGAGCGAGGATGCAATTGCCGCGTGGATACCACCGAAGAACGGTCTTCGCGGAGGCCAGCGGCGGTACTCGAACCTCGCGGTCCGGACCGCGTTGACGCTGCGGGTCGTCTTCAGCCTGCCGCTCCGCCAGACCGAGGGGTTCCTGGACTCGCTGCTCCGCTTGATGGGCCTCAACCTCAAGGCCCCGGACCACACCACACTCTCGCGCCGGAACCAAATCGTTGCGGTGCCGCCCCTGACCCGATCCTACGACGGCCCGATCGACTTGATCGTCGATTCCACAGGGCTGAAGATTCTGGGTTGCGGCGAATGGAACGCGCACAAGCACAAGGCATCAAAGAAACGCCGGGATTGGCGGAAGCTGCACATCGGGGTGGATGCCGAGGGGTTCATTGTGGCGGCCGAACTCACAGCGAGCAGCCGGGACGACGCCTCCACACTCCCTGCTCTTCTCGACACAATCGAGGTTCCCATCCGGCGTTTCACCGCAGACGGAGCCTACGACCACAGGTCAGTCTACGATCAACTCAGCGCGGCCGGTACAGAGAACGTCGTGATTGTGATTCCCCCTCGTCGCTCTGCGGTGTCGGCGGGGCCCACCGACGGCCCCTGGGCGCAGCGTGACACGGCTCTTGAGAGGATTCGCAAGGTCGGGCGACGGGAGTGGCAGAAGGAGTCGGGCTACCGACAGCAGGCGCGCGTTGAGAACAGCTTCTTCCGATACAAGTCCGTGTTCGGAGGCGACCTGAAGGCGAGGCACAGCAAGGCGCAACGCAGAGAAGCCGCGATCGGGTGTCACATCCTCAACCGGATGGCCGAGCTCGGTAGGCCATCGTCGTACGCTCTTGGTAGGTGATGGACCTGTGAGTCGGGTTCGTTGCGGGCCAGTTCCGATTCATGCACCAACGCCCATAACGTGTGTAAACACAGTCGCACACGACAAGGGAAAACCGGGGTAGCCTCAATTAAGTCATATCCCGGTTTTGTCCGGTTTCGTCGTCACCAGCGTTCGGACGCCCGCCGCGGTTGACTCTCCCCGCGAGTTTTTCACACCTTCCTAGCGAAACACGTCCAGGATGCGTCCGAAGAGGCCTTTTCCCTTTTTCTCGGACGTCTGGTCGGCGTCTTGGCGCGGAGGTCCCGGTGGAGGCGGGTATCGGGTGGCGGGCCGCGAAGCTCGTCTCGATCCCCGGCCCCTACGGGCTGATCCTTCGCGGGCTTCGGCCGGAGCGCTCGCAGCCGTGCTGTCCCAGCCGGCCACATTCGTGGCCAGCAAAGTGCCGTGCCGGCCGCCGCCGTGGAGACGGCAATATTGGGTCGGCTCAGACCCGGCGATAAAGACTTCCGTTGTCTGGTCCGGGCAGGCGTAGGTGGCCAACTCGTTGGTATGCGGATCGAGCGGCACGGTCACGATACCCTCGACAGGCTCGAAGGGCTCCGGATCGCGGTACTCCGGCAAATCGTGGGCGCGCTTCATGAACTCGGTCCAGATCGGCAACGCCGACTTGGACCCTTCGATGCTGAGATCCGTGTTGTCGTCGAAGCCGACCCACACGACGCACAACAAACTCGAGGTGTAGCCGACAAACCAGCCGTCGTCATCGGTCCCAGTTTTTCCCGCGGCCGGCTCGGAGAAGCCCATGGCGCGCACCCGGGCCCCGGTGCCCCGCCGCAGGACGTCTTGCAACATGTTGGTCACGACGTAGGCGACTCGGGGGTCCAGAACCTCTTCTTCTTGGGGCCGGTTGCGGATCAGATTGCGGCCCGTCTTATCCCGTACCAGGCGGATGAAATAGGGCTTCATCTTGATTCCGCCGTTGGCCAGCACCGTGTAGGCCCCGGCAATATCCAGCGGGGTCACCTCGTAGGCGCCTAGAGCAATCGCCGGCGTGGGTTGAATTTGGTCCCCGAGACCGGCTCGTTGCGCCAGTTCCGCCACACGGTCAAAACCCACCCGCTCCGCCACCTTGACCGTGGCGATATTCATCGACCGCATCAGCGCCCTGCGCAGCGTCGTGACGCCGTGGATGCGATTGGAGAAATTAGCAGGCTCATAGGGCTTCTCGTCCCACCAAAATGTGGTCGGCACGTCATCCACCGTCGTAATCGGGGTCAGCACCTCCTGATCCCCTTCGATGGCCGTATTGATCGCCGCGGCGTAAACAAACGGTTTGAACGCCGAACCGGGCTGTCGGTTGGCAAGCACGCGATTAAGCTGGCTTTGGCCGTAGTCTCTTCCTCCGACGATCGCTTTGACCTCGCCCGTGCGCGGGTCGAGAGCGACGAGGGCGCATTGGGCGCGGGGCGGCTCTTGATCCCGGAAGCGCCTTTGCTTTCGGACGCGCTCGTCGACTTCCGCCATGCCGATGCGAACGGCCTCCACCGCGGCGCGCTGCAACTCCATGTCGAGAGTCGTATAAACCCAATAGGACCGCGTGATGAGATCATCTTCGGGAAACGACTCCCGCAGGCGTTTGTTGACCAAGTCGACGAAGTACGGCGCATTGCTCGACTCGATGTGCCCCACCGACAACTCGACGGGCTCGGTGACGGCGCCCTCAAACTCTTCTTGGGTGATAAAGGAGTGCCGCAGCATGGCCTGCAGCACGGTGTTTCGGCGATTCTTCGCCCGCTCGGGATGCCGGTAAGGGTTCAGGTAGCTGGGCCGCTGGATCAGGCCCGCCAAAAGCGCGGCTTCGGCCAGAGAGAGTTCCATCAAGTCTTTGTCGAAGTAAGCCTGAGCGGCTTCGCCGACCCCCATGACATTGAAGCTTCCCCGCCGGCCAAGCGGCACCTGATTGCAGTAATGCTGGAAGATATCCTCTTTGCTAAGGCGGCTTTCGAGTTGGAAGGCGATCAACAACTCCGCCAGCTTCCGGAGATAAGCCCGTAGCCCAGTCCGCTCAGGAGCAAGAAAGAAGCCGCGCGAGAGCTGCTGGGTCAGTGTGGAGGTGCCTCGCGGCCTTCTGCCGGTGACCATTCCGTCGTAGGCGGCCTTGGCGGTTCGTACGATGTCTATCCCGGCATGATCGAAGAAACGGTGATCCTCGATCGCCAAAACCGCGTTCCGCATGGCCTCGGGGATCTCGTGGTACTCGACCAGCCGCCGCTTCGAGCGGTCTTTGTCGAAGAAATTGGTAATCAGCTCGGGCTCGAGTTCGTAGACGTCCCGCGGTTGGTTGTCGCTTACCGAGATGATGCGGGTGATTTCGTTGCCCTTGAAGTGCAGTATGGCCGGCTCGGGCGCGAAGTAGGACATGCCGCCCGGATAGATCCCGACCGACTCGGGCTTGCGTTCAAACTGTCCGACTCGGTTGTAGCGGGCTTCGGAGTAGCCGGCGTTGCGGAGCAACGACAGCACCTCGTCGGGCGATATCTTTTCCCCAACGAAAACGGCGTTCGGCGCGGCCAGAATCTTAGAGGTGCGGTTGAAGGGCCCGCGTTCCAGCTTGGCGTCGATCAGTTTCGCGTATTTCCAGTAGTAATGATTAAAGGTCAGAACACCGGCCAGCCCCAGTATCAGCAGGAGCGCTACGGTTACCTTGCCCAAGGGAGAGCCTAGAAAGCGTACCGCCCGGCGGAAAAGGCCGCGCCGTGGCTTCCTTTTACGGGACCGCTTTCGCAAGGCCATGACCGTCAGAGGCTGTGGCGGATACCGGCTCGCCGGATGCTCGGTGGAAACAAGAGCCGGGCACGGGAAGGTCTGAAAAAATCGGGGACTGTCACAAGCGGCGTCCTAGAAAGCATGTAGAATCAATGGCATCCTCAGCCGCAGTTGACTGTCCCCACCATTTTTTCAGACCTTCCCGTGCAGCCGCGGGGCGTCCGTCGAAGTTCGCTTCTCGCCGACAGGAATCGTCCCCGTGCGCGCGGGGCTAGCAGCCCGTGGCAAAAGTCGTGTAGGAGCGAAACACGGGCGAAAAATGGGGACTGCCACCAATTCGCTTCCCGTCATGACCCAAGAAACAAAGTGCTTGGCCTGAAGCGAATTGGCTGGCTGTACCCAATTTTCGCGACCTTTACTTCTACCACCGGGCTACGAGATCCGCGTGCGAGAGAACCACCGCTGTGATCGTGTTTCTTGGTTGAGAAGCCCGCCTGTGAGTAGGAAGACTTATGCGGGCGAAGCGACAAAGTCCTTTTGTAGCCGTTCCTTAACGCGCAGCGGGGACTCTTCGAGTGTAACATCGGTCGATTGGCGTGTCGAGCGATCGGCCAGCTCGACCGTGCCCTCGCTCACCTTCTTGCCCACCGTGATGCGGTAGGGGATGCCGACCAAGTCCGCGTCGTTGAACTTTACGCCCGGACGCTCCGGGCGGTCATCGAATAGAGCGTCGAGACCCAGCGCGCGACAGCGTCGATAGGTGCTCTCGGAGGCCTCCCGCTGATCGTCTTTCTTCATGTTGACCGTGGTGATGACGACCTCGAAGGGAGCGATCGGCGCGGGCAGAACGATGCCGAACTGGTCATGGTTTTGCTCGATGGCGGCGGTGAGGATGCGCTCCAGGCCCAGGCCATAGGAACCCATGATCGGCGCTACTTCCTTTCCATTGGCGTCCAACACGCGCAGCCCCATCGATTCCGAGTACTTATAGCCGAGTTTGAAGATGTGGCCGACCTCGATGCACTTCCGGCGTCGCAAGGGTTTCGAACAACGGACGCAGCCGTCACCCGCCTCCACCTGGCGCAGGTCCGCGAAGCGGGCTTCGAAATCCTCGCCGGGCGTCACATGACGAAGGTGATGGTCGTCTTTGTTCGCGCCGGCGATCATGTTGCGACGGGCTTCAAGCGCCGCGTCTGCGAGGATCTCCATACTCTCGACGCCCACTGGCCCGATCGACCCCGCCGCGGCCCCAAACCATTCACGGATCTCATCCGGGTGAGCCGGTCGCACGTCCGCTGTGCCGAGCAGCGCGCTCAGCTTCGCATCGCTGAGTTGATCGTTGCCCTGCAACAGGATCAACAGCGGCTTTCCGGCAGCCACCATGACCAGGCTCTTGATGTGAGAAGTCGCCGGCAGCCCGTCAAACTCCGCTACCTCGTCGATGGTTTTCTTGCCTGGGGTTCGAAATTCCTCCGGGTCGGCGGCTCCTTCCGGGTCTTCGCCATCGGGAGAGCGGGGCAGGGACTCGGCCTTTTCGAGGTTGGCCGCGTAGCCGCAGCCCTCGCAGATCACAACGACATCCTCACCCGCCTCCGAGGGCACGACGAACTCCTGTGATTGGCTGCCTCCCATCGTGCCGGAGTGGGCCTCCACATCTAAATAGCGCAGCCGGCAGCGCTCGAGGATGCGGCAGTAAGCGTCATGATGCTTTTGATAGCTGGCGTCGAGACCCTCCGCGTCAATATCAAAGGAGTAAGAGTCCTTCATCGTGAACCGGCGCATCCTCATCAACCCGGACTTGGGTCGCGGCTCGTCGCGGAATTTGACCTGGATCTGATACCAGAGCTGAGGCAGTTGCTTGTAGCTCCTCAACTCGCCGCGGGCGATCGAGGTCATCACCTCTTCCTCGGTCATACCCAGACACAGGTCCCGCCCCCAGCGGTCGCGGAGCCGAAACATGTCCGAGCCCATGGCCTCCCAGCGTCCGCTCTGCTGCCACAGCTCGGCGGGATGAAGTTCCGGCAGATGGAATTCCTGGGCTCCGATCGAGTCCATCTCCTCACGGACGATGCGCTCGATCTTCAGTAGCGAGCGTTTGGCGAGAAACAAGTAGCTGTATATTCCCGAAGCCAGCTGCCGGATGTATCCGGCCCGCAACAGCAACCGGTGACTGACCACTTCGGCTTCCGCCGGCGTTTCTCGCAGTGTTGGGATGAACAGCCGGCTCCAGCGCATAAAGGTTTTGGAAAACAGGGGCTTATTGATACCCGCAGAATATAGTGTTGTTTTCGGACACGGCAAATGCCTTGCCAGAGCGGGCGCAGCACGCTGCGCCCCTACACTGTATTTCGCGACCCTCACTTCTACCACGGGCTGTCAGGGCGCTAAAAAAGGCCCATTATATCATGCTGGAATTTCTTCCAAATCGGCGGGCGCTCGCCCGGACGCCCTCGCCCTACGAGTCCGCCGACATCGCTTGCGGTAAGTTAAACAAAGGGACAGGCGAGGACCGAGTCAGGATCTTCGGTGACAAGACCAACCAAAGCCAGCGCCCAGACGCCGCGGATTGCCACTAGGCAGGAACACGGGGCCGTCGGCTCCGGTTCGCGTCCCCTTCGAATTGGCATCGATATCCGCCGCTTGGGCGACTTCGGCGTCGGCACCTACATCAGCAACCTCGTCGCCGCCCTAGCGCGGCTGGGCGATCAGGGAACCTACGTCCTGGTCGGACACACCCAAGAACAGTTCGAGCGCCTGGGCCGGCTGCCCCCGAACTTCTCTTTTGAGCCGTACCGGTTAGCGTTTAACTCTCGCCGGAGCCACCTCAGCTTTCCTGTTCTGGTTCGCCGCTTGAACCTGGACCTGTACCACATGACTCACCGCTGGGTACCCTATTTCATGCCGGGCGCCTACGTGGCGACGCTGCACGACATCAACAACATCCTTTATCCCCAAGAAGAGGCTTCCGTGCTGGGGGAGAGGGTGCGACGACATCTGCTGAGCCATGGTCTCAGGAGGTCCGCCCGCGTCATTGCTGTTTCCGAGGCTACCAAGCAGGATGCCATCGAGCATTTGGGGCTTCCGGCGGAACAGATCCAAGTCGTTCCCAACGCGATTGGCCAGCAGGTCGCGCAGCCGGTCCGCCAACACGAACGCCTGCACACCCTGCAGCGGTATCAGATCCATGATCCCTTCGTGCTCTACGCCGGTCGCATTCAGCCACACAAGAATATCCCCCGGCTCATCGAGGCCTTCGCGGTCGTCCGCGCCGAATTGGAGAATCATCCGCAATATGCCAACCTGCGCCTCATCGTCATCGGCGATGAGCTCGACGCCTACCCCGCCGTCCGGCACGCGGTCATCAAGTCGCGTGTTCAAGAGAGCGTCCGGTTTCTGGGATTCGTGCCCGTGGAAACTCTGCGCTGTTTCTACGATGCGGCTGTGGCCTTCGCTTTTCCGTCTCTCTACGAGGGATGCGGCCTGCCGCCCCTGGAAGCGATGGCCCATGGCACGCCGGTCATCACCTCCAGCGCTTCTTCTCTCCCCGAAACGGTCGGAGACGCCGCGGTTCTCGTCAATCCGGAGAACGTCTTCGACATCGCCCGCGGTTTACGGCAGGTCCTTCTGGACGACATTCTTCGGGAGCGGCTGCGGAAGCGGGGTTTCCTCCAGGTCCGGCGTTTCAGTTGGGACTCCTCGGTCAAGCAGGTGCTTGAAATCTACCGCGACGTTACCTCGTAGCCTTGAGATCCGCCCCTGGTAGGCGGGTTAGCCTGCATTTCTCGCGAGCGTTTGGACGACCGGCGTAACGAACGTTTATTTGTAGGGGCGGACCGTTGCGTCCGCCCATTGGTGACATTTACACTCCGTCCCACTCGATCACGCAACCCAACCACGCGAGAGCCTTGAGCAGACCGGGACATGCCTGGCATAAAGTGTTACCTATGTCCGGTCTGCTCAAGTTTTGTCGTGAGAAAAGCGGGCTAGTCTTGAGTAGCGGCCGGAATCCTGCCGGCCAGATAAACGACAAGCTGAAGCGCCCCACTTTCCACCACACGGACGGCGAGTGTGCCCTACAAACTCTATTGATGCCCGCAGAATATAGTGTTGTTTTCGGACGCAGCAAATGCCTTGCCAGAGCGGGCGCAGCACGCTGCGCCCCTACACTGTATTTCGCGAACATCAATAAGCCGGGCGATGTACACGAACTGTCGCCGCGAGCCATGGCCACCGGGCTGTTCGCCCCAACGGTGTGACCTTGATGAGAAATGCAGGTCAACCGTTCTGGTGATCGTGTTTCTCGACTCCTGGCGAAGAGGAGTGAACGACAACGATTCCCGACTCGGTGACGAAATGGCCCCTCCGGCGGTCTTGTTCAACATCGAAGCCGATTTCCGTGCCCTCGGGCAGATGCACTCGACTGTCGATGATGGCCCGCCGGATCCGGCTGTGGGGGCCGACCACGACGTTGCGGAACAGGATCGAGCTTTCCACTTCCGAATGGCTGTTCACCCGCACTCCGGGCGATAAGACGCTGTTCACCACCCGACCCCCCGATACGATGCACCCGGCGCAAACCATGGAGTTCACACCCACGCCCATGCGCCGGCCTCCTTCGGCGAAAACGAACTTCGCCGGCGGGTAAATGGGCTGTTCGGTTCGCAGCGGCCATTGCTCGTCGTAAAGATTGAACGCAGGTGATACCGAGACGAGGTCCATGGTCGCCTCGTAGTAGGCGTCCAGGGTTCCGACGTCCCGCCAATAGGGGACCTCCCGCGGACTGTTTGCGGCGAAGTCTAAAGCACAGACGCGGCGGCCGCTTTCGACCAATTGCGGCAGTACGTCCGCGCCGAAATCATGTGAGCTGCTCGTAGACGAGTGGTCTTCCCGCAGAGCTTCCAGCAAAACGCGCGTGGTGAACAGGTAGATCCCCATCGAAGCGCTGCACATCTCCGCATTGAACTGCGAGCGGCTGGGATGGCCATGGCTCGGCTTTTCCTCGAACCTTCGAATACGAACCGCCGGATCGATTTCGACGATCCCGAAACGCGCCGCCTGGGCAGGGGGAACCTGGGTGGTGCCCACGGTTACTTCCGCCTCGTGGGAGCAATGCCAATCCAGCATCGCCTGGTAGTTCATTTTGTAAACGTGATCGGCGGCCACGATCAGCGTGTAGGGCGGGTCCTCCGCTTCGATACTCTGGGCGTTTTGAAAAACGGCGTCGGCCGTGCCTAGGTACCAGTCCTCGCTGACCCGCTTGGTGGGCGGAACGATCTCGACAAACTCGCCCATCTCGGGCGAGAGAATGTTCCATGCCCGACGGATATGCCGGTTGAGCGTCAGCGCTTTGTGCTGCGTCAGGATATAGATTTGCCGGAGACCCGAGTTAATGCAATTCGAAAGCGTGACATCGATGATGCGGTAGGCGCCGGCAAAGGGGACGGCCGGTTTGGCACAGTCTTTCGTCAGTGGATAGAGCCTCTCTCCCGTCCCGCCGGCCAGCATGATGGTGAGTACCTTGTTCATAGTAGGGGCTTACAGCATGCCGCTCCCAGTAGGGGCGCGGCTCATAGTAGGGCCACGGCATGCCGTGGCCGGACGGCCTAACCACGCCAGCGGCCGCACCGCGACGCAGATTGCGCTCGGGCCGTATTTTCAAAGCAGAAAAGCCGGCTGCTTGTTTACTTGCGCTAGCGGGCCAGACGTGGAAGGGGCCCAGGATGGCAACTGGCGCGGACCAAATTCACGGTGGACATGCCGGGTCCCCATGCGGCCGGCAGCCGACTCCGGTTTGGCCTCGCTCGCAACCCTAGTGTACAATTTTAGGAAGACGGTTGGGGTTGCTGGTTCTCTGCCTTGCGGTATCCACTCGGGGCGCCACCCTGCCGAGGAGGTGCATTGCGTGGCTGAAGTTTACGTAAACGAAGGCGAAGGGCTTGACAGCGCGTTACGGCGCTTCAAGAGGAAGGTACAGCAGGAAGACATCATTAAGGAAGTGAAACGCCACTCTTACTATCTCAAGCCTGGCGAGAAAAAGCGGCTTAAGCAAGTGCTGGCACGAAAGCGAAACCGCAAGAAAATGAGGCGCGACCGCGACGGCTGATCCTGCCCGGGAGTTCTTGCCCCTACTCCAGCCCCATGAACGAGCGGTAGGTTGCACCATGGTCGTTACGGGGATTTGGCCTGTCACTGGCGTTACAGGCTCAGCTTCTTGCTCACGCACACCCTTGCCATGCCAGATTCGGAGCCGCGAACGCCAGTGAGCGGCCAGGGGCCTCACAGCCCACCCAAAGCAATGAAGGCGGGTGGGTTTTCGACCGTGCCGCCGGGAGCAGCAAATCGATCGCCCTTCGACAGCTCGGCGGAGGCGGACCGGCAGGGTTGCCGGTATCTACGGGCGGCTTCAACGGGGCACTGTAGGATCTTGGCCTGCCGGCCCTTCCAAGTTATCCGCGCGTTTGGCGAGGGCCTTTTCCAGCAATTGTTCAATCCGATCGAGACGTTCTGTGATGCGCTGAATGTGTTCCTCCTCCGAGCTTCCGATGAAGTACGAACTAATCGAGGCCGCCAAAGTCGAGACTAGGCCTAGGCCGCACAACATGAGCAGCACGGCCAGCAGTCTTCCGCCTAGCGTTGCCGGGGCAATGTCGCCATAGCCGACGGTAGATACGGTCACGACGGCCCACCATATTCCCGTCCAGAAGTCGCCGCCGACAGCCTGCGGTTCGAGAACCGCTAGGAAGGCCCCCCCGGCGAGCGTAAGTATCGTCGTCAGCGTAGCCACGTAAAGAAGGCCTTGCCCGGCCAGCGACACTCGCATGGCTTGCATGGCCCGTGTGGTAACCACCAGGACTCGAAGGAGGCGGAGAAGGCGAACCAACCGCGTCAGCCGGACGAGCGCCAGCAGGTGGGGCAGGGCGGGAAAGGAGAGGATGATCACCGCCACACTGAGCCAGTTGCGACGGGTGTACGCCCAGCGATCTTTCATCATCGTCGCCATGACGCAGTACTCGACCAGAAACGCAGCCCAGACCAGCCAATCAGCCGCCGTGACCCAAATGGTGTCCACACTCCGCCCTTGCACGACCGTGAGCGGGATGGTCGCGATGGCCGCCAGGATGACCACGAAGTCGAGCGGCCGCTCAACCTTGGCCCGCAAGCCCATGTACTGCGGTCGGGTGTCGTCGCTCATGCTATTTCTCCTTGAGAAAATCCCTCGGGACCCGTTCGCCGAAGCCCATCCGATGAGGAAAAGTGGGGAAAAGTGGGGACAGTCACCGATTTTTTCTCTTTTGCAAGTGCTTTATTTTTCAGCATGTTTGAGGCAACAAAAATCGGTGACTGTCCGCATTTTTCATTCCATTTTCCCCCGGCGCCTTCCCCAGCAGACGATATAATTCTTACGTGAGCCGCCTGTTGGGTTTGGCGCTGGCCGTCGGTTTGGGGTTCGCCCAGGGTCAACTTCGCGAGCGAGAGGAGACCCCGCCTCAGGCCGAGGCGCCCTTGGTCGACGAAGACGAAGACCTTCTCCCGCGGACGCGGTATGCCTTCAATCCGATTCAAGCCAAAAAAGATCTGAAGATCGGCAACTTTTACGCCAGAAAAGGCAATCATCGCGCGGCCGCGGGGCGCTACCTGGAAGCCACGAAGTGGCATCCCAGCTACTCGGAAGCTTACTGGCGGCTGGGCCGCTCGCGGGAAAAGCTGAAGCAGCCCTCCGATGCGCTCGCGGCCTATCGGCGATTTCTCCAACTGGCGCCGGACGACAAAAGGGCCAAAGCGGTCAAGGGGAAAATCCCCCTGCTCGAGCGCCGGGTGAAGGCCGAACCGCCGGCCCGGCAAGAGCCATAGAGAGCTGCTACCCGACTCGAACTGGACACGCTCGATAGGGCCGGGCAAAGGCTCGCGCCGCGAGCGCTTCCGGCCCAAGCCGCCCTGCGCGCGATCGCCGTAGGGGCCGGACGGCGGGCTCTCGCGGCCGCGCCTACTCGTAGAGCTTGTCGATTCTGGCTGCATAGCGCTCGACGACGACCTTGCGGCGGACTTTCATCGTCGGAGTGATCTCCTCTTGTTCGAGCGAAAACTCACGGTCGAGCACGGCGATCTTCTTGATCTGCTCGTAGCGGGCTAGGCCCCGGCAGGCCTTTTCGACTTGCCCCTCGATCATTTCTACGATCGCTTCGTGGCCGGCCAGCTCGGCGTCGTTGGCGCAGGAGAGGCCGTTAGCCGCCGCATACTGTTTGAGCCTTTCGAAGTTAGGCACAATCAGGGCGCTGGGGAACTTGCGCCCTTCCGCGATGACGACAGCCATGGAGACGAAATCGCATGTCTTGAGCTGATTCTCGATCGGCTGCGGAGCGATGTACTTGCCGCCGGAAGTTTTCAGCAGATCCTTCTTGCGGTCGGTGATGATCAGGTATCCGTCCGCGTCGAGACGGCCGATGTCCCCGGTGTAAAACCAGCCATCGACGATTGTGTCGCGAGTTGCTTCGTCCATCTTGAAGTAGCCCTGCATGACGTTCGGTCCGCGGACAAGGATCTCCCCATCGCCGGCCATCTTGACTTCGACGTTGGGGATGACTCGGCCTACCGTTCCGAAACGCAGGCTGTGGGCATAGTTGGCGCTAACGATGGGCGAGGTTTCGGTCAGCCCATAGGCCTCGCAGATGCGGATACCCACAGCGAAAAAGAACTCCCCGAGGTGCTTGGCCAACGGGGCGGCTCCCGAGACGAAGTAGCGGATGCGGCCTCCCAGTCGAGCGCGCAGCTTGCTCAGGACGAGGCGATCGGCCAGCAGATACCGCAGCCGCAACCCGAGCGGAAGGGGATCCCCGCCGAGCCGGTAAGGCAGGGTCTGTTTTCCCACTCCCACGGCCCAGTGAAAGAGTTTTTGGCGGAGCGGTGGTCCGGCGGCGACCTTTTCCATCACTCGACCGTGCACTTTCTCAAAGAACCGCGGGACGCCGACAGCGATGGTGGGACGGACCTCCATCATGTTCCGCGGCACAGCTTCGATGGATTCAGCGTAGGCAACGGTGGCGCCACTGTAATAGAAGGAGTAGGCAGCCGTTCGTTCGGCGACGTGAGAGAGCGGCAGAAACGACAAACAGACGTCGCTTTCGCCCATGTCGAATCCGTTGTCCCGGACGTTGGTCGCGAAGTTGGCGTGCGAGAGCATGACGCCCTTGGGCGTTCCCGTGGTTCCGGAGGTGTAAATGATGCTGGCCAGATCATCAGGCTGAACGGCGCTGATCGTCTGCTCGAACAGCCCGGCCTCGTCCGCTGTTAGAGACGCTTCTCCGATAAGCCGCGGGAGCGTGGTGATCCGTTCGTCGTCACTGTCGATCGGATCGAACACGATGACGCCTTCGAGGGCGGGAAGGAGGTCCCAAATGCTTTTGATCTTGTCGAGCTGCCCGGCGGTCGAGAGCATGATGACGCGCGCCTCGGAGTGTTCGAGGAGGTAGTGGATCTGTGTGGCGCTCAGTGTTGGGTAGAGCGGGACGCTGACGACGCCCGCGGTCATCATGGCGAAGTCGGCGACGGCCCATTCCCAGCGGTTCTCGGACAGCAGCGCGCAGTGGTCGCCCTTGCCAATACCCACGCGAGCCAGCTCCAGGTGCAGCCGTCCCACCCGGCGATAGAGATCCTGGGAAGAAATGGGCCGATAGGCGCCGTCCGACTTGGTCAGAATCGTATCGGGTTTGTTATAGGAAACCGTGTGGCGAAACAGCCGTGCCAGCGTCCCGGGCATCGTTTACCCTCCTAAGAAAAAGCCGCCGGTCTCCGCGAGCCCTGAGCGACGGAAAAGGCCGCGGATCTCAAAAGCGAGATCCGCGCGACAAGGTTTTGATGATAAGGCGTTTGCGGCACCGCCCGTCGACCTCAAGCCTAGCGAAGGTAGCGTCACTTCGGATAGCATCCGTATGCGAACTAAATTAGCTGTGATCTTTCAACAGGTTGTTCATCCGGTCCCGGACCGGGGAAGCCATCGCTACGTGCGGCAAGCAGTCTGAGAAGCGCTTCTCGGGATGGAATAAACGGGAACCACAGGCGGCTTGAACCTCGGACGAATTATTTGCGCACGACGAGTATTGGCTGATGATCTTGTTCGCTCATGCGCGGGCGGTTTTCTTGTGGACCGTAACGACGTTCCTGCCGTGTTCCCTGCGGTATTCCAGCGCGTCCGTCAAACTCTTAGCGAGATGGGCGCACGCCGAGACAAACGGCCCCCAGCGCGTTGTCTTGGGAAGCAACGTAGGGATCCCGATGCAGGAGTCCCTGCCCTTCTACGAGTTGGGGTGGTTGGACGAGCGGCAGGGACGCTTTTCGCCGCCGGGGCGGCGGCGGCGCGGGCGCTCGTCCGGGGAAGGCGCCGGACTCCGGTCGCCCCGCGGGATCCCTCCGTCCGGCCCCCTCCCCGGACGAAAAGTGTTGCCTATGTGCCTGGCATAAAGTGTTACCTATGTCCCGGTCGCTCACAGACCCGCCGGTCGGAATCCCGGGAAAAAATGCAGGCCGGCGTACAGCCGCCGCTATACCGCTTCGGCCCTGGACAAGCGACGGGTGAATTCGTTGCTGAAAGAAAAGAAAGAAGAAGCGGAGCGGGCCAAGCCGCTCCGCTGATGCTCAAGAATTCGAGGCCAACAGCTGGCGAAGTTGAGGGGCCAATTCGGGGTCGCGCAAGACCCGCAAGCCTTTCGTCTCGATCTGGCGGATGCGCTCGCGCGTGAGTCCGAACTCCACTCCGATCTCCTGCAGCGTATAGGCGCGCTCAAAGCCGATGCCGAACCTCATCCGCAACACACGTTCCTCCGACGGCGACAGCAGCGTCCGCAGTACGCTAGCCGTCTTGCGCCTCAGATCGGACTCGATCACCGAATCGATAGGCGACGACGTGTTCGGGTCCTCCAAGAGATCCTGCAAGGCCGACTCACCCTCGCGACCCACCCGCGTATCGAGCGACACGGGGGTACGAGAGATCGATTTCAGCGTTTCGACCCGATCGACATTGGTCTCCATATGGCGCGCGACCTCGGCGTTCTTGGAGGCCTGCCCAGCTTCTTTTCCAAGTGCCGAAGCGCCTGCAGAAACTTGTTGAGTTGCTCGTGCATGTGAACGGGAACGCGGACCGTCCGCGACTGATCCGCCAAGCAGCGGGTGATCGACTGCCGGATCCACCAGTGAGCATACGTCGAGAACTTGAAGCCCCGACGGTATTCGAACTTCTCCGCCGCGCGCATCAACCCGATATTGCCCTCCTGGATCAGGTCGAGGATGTGGATACCCCGATTCACGTACTTCTTGGCGACCGAAACGACTAGCCTCAGATTGGCTTCGACCAGGTCGTGCTTGCCTCGCTCGGCCGCGGCCAAACCGGTCCGCATGCGCGCCAGCGCCCATCTGCGCTGCTCGGCCTTCAAGCCGGTCAGTCTGGCCGCCGCGCGCGCCTGTCGGGCAGCGTCGCGACGGCTGCTTTTAGAACCGTTACATCCCCCGTGCGCGGAGGCGTTCAACCCAGCAGGCCGGGTTGCCGCCTTTTCAAAATCGGCGGCGAAATCCCGCCAGACCTCGATCTTGAACGAAATGTCCCGAATGACGCAGGAAAGAACAATCTTCTTCCTCGCCACCCGCCAAGCCCACTTGCGCTGTGTACGCGGGGTGCAGTCTGCCCGGGCAGCGGCCTGACGCTGTAGCGCCTGAACTTCGTCAACCAGCTCCGCCGCTCGCTTGAACTTGCGCAGCACTTTTCGCTGGGCTCGGATCTTTGCCGTGGGCTTGTCGGGGGAGTAATGCAGATCAACAAGCACGCGAAGATCCGCGCGGCCCTCCCGCAGATCGACCTCCAGCTGGACAATCTTTCCCCACATCCACGGCGTACGACACAACGTCTTTCTAGCCAGGTTGTTGCCGCGCTCCATTTGCTTCGCCAGACGCACTTCTCCCCTGGCGTTCAGCAATGGAACCGCTCCCATCTCGGTGAGATAGAGCCGAACGTGGTCGTCAAGGTGAGCTCCATCTTGAGGCTCAGGCTGCTCCTCGTCAAAATGAGGTCCCTGGCTCCACAGCGGCGCTCTCACCTCAGACCCGTCTTGGGTCTCGGTGGGGGCGGTGCCCAGCTCAGCATCCTGTAGGCGATGTAAAGTCATTTATCCCTAACACTTTAGATGCGTCTGAGACGGAAAAGTTGCCTTTTTCCATGGCCTTGCTTCTACATTCCGACGGCGCCGGCTCATGGGCAGACTTCACAAGCCTGCCCTGCTGACACCTCGCGGCCGCCTCAGTTGACTGCGCCTCCGGTTGTTGGTACTGAAAGTTCAACTGTATCTATTACTTAAGACGCTTTGCAAGCCCTTGACGTTGGTTTCTCGCAAAAGAAATCGGGTGCCGGCGTGAAACGAGTTACCTTCAACGTCAGTCCCCGCCACCCTCTTCATCGACCGAGTTCGGCCGCCTCTACCCCCAGTGTTCGCTCGGGATGCTGAAAAACCTGTCGGTTAGCGTCGCCGGAGTCGGCAAAAGTCTTGACCTGACCGTGAAGCTCGAAAACACTAATCTCAGGCGGACAGTTAAAGCGGACGGCAACAGCGGATGGACCAATGCCTCGGCTGGTATACTCCACCATCCCAGCGCATCGCCAGAGACCCCTCTTGTACCGGCGGGGGCAATTCGCCCTGAGAATCAAAGGGCCGATCCCGGGCAGACAGACCTGGCCACCGTGAGTATGTCCACACAGGTAGAGATCGATGCCTTGCTCGGGAGCCTCCTCGGCCAGCTCGGACGAATGAACCAAGAGGATCTTGAGCGCGTCCCCCGCGGCCTTCTTCACAGCTCCCGGCAGGTCGTCACAGCCGTAGTAATGAGGGTCGTCGAGGCCTACGAAACAAAGGCTCGCCCCGTTGTTCTCGATCTCCCAAACATCGTTAAGCAGCATCTTGACCCCCAGAGACTCCAACAGGCCAACCGTCTCGATCGTGTCATGATTGCCCAGAACTCCGGCGACGCCGTAGCGAGCGTTGACGGCTCCAAGAATCTCCTCCATCGCGCGGTAGACCTCGATCGTCGGTGTGCGGTGCTCAAAGAAATAGTCTCCCGTCAACACGCACACGTCGACCTGCAAGCCGCGTATCTTTTCCGCGACCTTCCCGCCAAGCTCAGGGAAGGCGCCGGCGTGGATGTCGGAAAGCTGAAGAATCCGAAAACCTTCCCAGGCGGCCGGCAGCCTGGGCAACAGCAATTGCCGGCATCCGACGTCAAAGGTCAAGGCGTTCCGCCGACCCCGGTCGAACAGCCCGGCGAGTCGCAAACCAGCCTCGAACACGGTATGCGGCAGGGTCTTCCGGTTCGCCTGGCGGACCTTGCCCCTGCGCTTCCACCCTCGAATGTGGCCGAGCTCAATGGAAATCCTTTTGTGTCGGTAATAGTCCATCGCCGCGAAGATGATTTTATCCCGCCTCTAGGAGCCTGTCCCACAGAACGAAATGTCGCCGCCCTCACCCCAATATATTGTGGTTTTTCCGTAGCGATTGTCTAGATAGAGTACCTAATTTCTTCCGCGGGAGCAGACTCCTATGTCCCGTCGAAAACCCACCCGCGTCCATTGCTTTGGGTGGGCTGTGAGGCCCTTGACCGCTCGCTGGCGTCCGCGGCTCTGAATTGCTCATGGTGAATTGCGGCCTTGACCGCTCGCTTCCGCCCGCGGCTCTGATTCGCTCGTTGCGAGAGTGTGCGTGAGCGAGAAGCCGAGTCTGGAACGCCAGTGACAGGTCAAATCCCTACAACGACCATGGCGCAACGACCGCTCCGTCGAAAACCCGCCGGTTTTCATCCCCTTGTGCGGGCCCAAGCCAGCCGCCGGCCCTTGACCGCTCGCTTGCGCTCGCGGCTCTGTTTCGATCGTCGCGAGTCTAGTGTTGCTTGAGTTCCTTCCACGGTCAATCCGTCAATCTCCTTATATCGACAGACTAAACGGGTCCCTGACCGTAGAACTGGGAGCCTGTGCCACAGAACGAAAGTTTGCCGGTCTCACCCCAATATATTGTGGTTTTTCTGTAGCGATTGTCCAGATAGAGCGCCGAAAATTTTCTGTGGGACAGACTCCCGGCTAGCGATCTTGGTGGTTGCTTTCAGCCAACTGGTGGCTGTGAACCAGCTCAGGGGAGGCCAATCACCGAGGCAAGGTATTAGTTTTCAATGACTTAATGATCTGGTACCAGACTTGCCTCGTGAAACGTCGATATACCGTCAGCCGAGGAGTCGAGCCATGAAAAACGCACTCCGAGCCTTGTGGTTTTTGGCGCTCGTGGCTGCTGTTGGCGCCAACACCGCCGGGGCAGCTTCGGAAGAGTCGGAATCCGAGTTGGGTGTCGCCCGAGTTAGTCTGACCAACGGCGACGTAACGGCCCGCCGCGCGGATTCCGGCGACTGGACCGAAGCGCAGGTCAACATGCCCTTAGTCGAGGGTGATCGCCTAGCCACCGGTGCGGTCTCGCGAGCCGAAATTCAACTCGATTCCACCAACCTGCTGCGACTCAGCGAATCGACGGAGGTTCACCTCGTAGAGCTGGCGAAGGGGCGTTTTCGGGTGCAACTGGCGCGGGGCTTGGCGACCTACAGCGAGCTTCGTCATGGCGAAGCGGATGTCGACATCGAGACTCCGCAAGTGGCCGTACGTCCTCTCGAACGGGGGAACTATCGAATCGAGGTAACCGCCGACGGCCACACGGTCGTCGCCGTCAACCGGGGCAAAGCCGAGATTGTTTCCGTCGCGGGAACGGAGACCCTGAGCAAGGGACGTGCCATCTACATTCGGGGGGACCGCGATGCGCCGGAATTTCGGACCGCGAAGGCGGAATCGAAGGACGACTGGGATCGTTGGAACGAGCGGCGGGACGAACAACTCGAAAAGTCCGAAAGCCGTCGTTACGTGAGCCGGAGCATTTACGGGGCGGAAGATCTCGACGGCCACGGGCGCTGGGAGTACGTAAGCGGATACGGACGTTGTTGGTTCCCCTCCGCCTCCGTCGGTTGGGCTCCTTACCGCCATGGCCGCTGGAGCTGGCTGGACTACTACGGCTGGACGTGGGTGGGCTATGAGCCCTGGGCTTGGGCGCCTTACCACTACGGGCGTTGGTTCCACCACCAGCACCACGGCTGGGGTTGGTATCCGGGCTACCGCTACGCCCGTCACTACTGGCGACCGGCTCTCGTATCCTTCTTCGGCTACAACAGTCACCGCGGTTTCAGCTTGGGCGTAGGTTTCGGTTTCGGAAACATCGGCTGGGTTCCGTTGGCGCCCTACGAGCGATACTACCCCTGGTACGGGCGGCGTTACGCTGGTCACGGCCGCGGCCGGCATCGCGGGCGCCATGGCGGCCACCACAATACAACCACGATCATCGTCGACAACAGCACCAACATCTATACGAACTATCGCAACGCCCGGGTCAACAACGGCGTGACGTTGGTCGATGCACGGGGCTTCTCGCGGGGGCGGGTCAACAATCCACGGACGCTGCGGGCCTCGGAGTTGCGCCGCGCGTCCCTGCTGCGGGGCCGGATTCCGGTCGTTCCGGGCCGGGAAAGCCTGGGCAGGACGGCCCGGGCTCCCACAGCCCGGCCGGGCATTCGCGGCGGCGGCACCTCGGGTGAGAGCCGGTTTTTCTCTCGACGAGATTCGCAACAGAGGCGACAGAGAACCTCGTTTGATCAGCAGAGGGAGCGAATCGCCCGCTCCGTGAGGACCTTTTCAGATCGCCAAAGCCAAAGGAGAGCGGGCGCCTCCTCTTCGGGCGGCTCCGGCCCAAGCCTGGGGCGGACGTCAAGCGGTCAAAGCGGCGGTGTCAGGGCAGCGGGGCCGGCGGGACGCCCGTCAGGCCGAGATGCGCAAAGGCGGAGGGGTGCAGCCGCAAGTGTCGATAGCAACCGGCGCAGCCGCACGTCCGCGGGCGCGCCGGCGCTGGCGCCGCGAAGTCGAAGCGGCGCCAGCAGGACTCAATCGGCGGAGAGAGTGGCGACAAGCGGATCGAGGGCCAGAACAAGAGCGTCATCGAGAGCCTTCGGCGCGCAAAGGGAGGCCTTTCGCAATTCCGGGGCCGCACTCGGTTGGCGACAGTTCGGAAATACGAGGGGCCTGACGACGCGCGGCGCGGGGAACCGGTCCCGGCGGTCGGGGGCGCCTTTTTCGTCTGCGAGCCGGGGCCTTCCCCAAGCTGATTCCGGCCGAGTAAGCGGCTCGACGTCCGCTCGCACCTTCGGCTCGAGCCGTTCCGCTTCGGGCCGCGGTAGGTCCCCGAATGGGTCGAGGGCGAGCCGTTTGGATACCTCAGGCGCTACTTCGGGAAGCAGTAGTTTAAACTGGCGGCGATTCCACGGTGGCGATCGAGGCGGAAGTCGCGGTCGAGCTGGAGACACGGCATCCTCCCGCCCGGGGACGGCGAGCAGCGGCGCCGCATTCGGACGTAGCTCCTCAACTTCACGATCATTCGGCCGGACGCCTGGGGAGAGCCGCTCGACCGATCGCCCGGGCGCTTTCGCGCCCCGTAGCCGCTCGCGCATGACCGGGATGCGCGGCGCCCGCGAGACCAACTCTTCTCGCACGAGGAGTTCATTGCGCGGCCGCGGCGGCTCTTCCTCGCGAATCGGCCGTACATCGTCCCGCGGGTCGCGTTTGCGCGGGCCGTCCCCATCGTCCGGCTCATCGTCTGGGCACGGCTCCTCCCGAAACCCGTCCGCGGATTTCCAAGGGTTTCGCAACCGCAATGGAGGCGGCTATGCGGTTCCATCACGTTCTCGCGCCCCAACCCGCCAAGGGTCGGGATCTCGCTCGAGCCGTGGCTTTGGCCCGACCTCGTCACGAAGTGGGGTGAGTCGCGCCCACCGCGCTACCAGCGCCACAAGATCCCCGGGTCGGTCCCGTGGTTTCTCATCCTCACGAGCTTCCGGCTTCGGGGGCGGCGGATCTCGAGGTTCCTTCTCTCGCAGCCGCGGCGGTTCGATCTCGCGCGGCGGGGGCGGTTCGGTCTCTCGAGGAGGCTCCGTCTCTCGGGGCGGCTCGGTTTCTCGTGGGGGCCGGTCCGGCAGGCGACGCTAGCAGCCCCTGGCAAAAGTCGTGCGGGAGCGAAAAATGGGGACTGGAAGGTGTGAAAAAATCGGTATTGCCACAAGCGGCAATCTCCTAAGCTTCTTGGATTCACCGATCTTCACCCGCCGCGGCTGGCTGTGCCAGCATTTTTTCACGCCTTCCTGCCACCCATTCGCCCCCGCCATGACCCAAGAAACAGAGCACTTAGCCTGAGGCGAATTGGCTGGCTGTAGCCGATTTTCGCAAATACGGTTACAAAAGGCGGCCGACTGCGGAGGCGATGAATCGCCCTCCTACTGTTGGGTTTGGGCACATCTCGCCTTCCAACGTAGGGGCGCGATTCATTGCGCCCGAGCTGATGAGCCGCAATACCCCTCCCACCACCGCATCTCTCTCCTGAGCCTTGCTGCGCGGACGGCCTCGTAGCCGAGGCCGCAAACGCTCACGAACCGATCGTGGCGGACTTGTCTCCCTGGCCGGAGCGAGGCGGCGAGGGGTTGCGTTACCTGAGCGACGTAGTCCGGCTGGGTCTGAAATCTTAGGTTGTTCGATGCGCAGTCTAAGGAGAGCTCCCCTAGCCATCCCGGAATTTCACCTCTGTTTCTTGGCTGGCCGATGGCCAATAATGAGAACTCTAGGAAGACTAAAACCCATGAGTGACATAGCTCTCGCCCCACCCCAGCCCGCTGAAACACAAGCCGAAGGCTTTGTGCCTCCACCCCCCACGTCGTTGGATGAGGCCGGCGTAACCTCCAGCCTCGCGGAGCAACTGGTGCTCAAGAACCTCTACTTTCGAGGGGAGGTGGGTGGCAGAGAGCTGGCGAGAGTATTGGGATTCCAGTTCAGTGTCATCGAATCGGTCGTCGACGCGCTAAAGCGACAAAGGCTCATCGAGGTCAAGCGCTCCTCAGGATTCGGCAACGTTTCGTCGCAGTTTGCCCTCTCCGAGGAAGGTAGGGCGCGCGCCAAGGAATACTTGGAAACGAACCAGTTCCTGGGACCGGCGCCGGTCCCCCTCAAGGACTACGTCGAGGCGGTCCAACGGCAGAAGCTCAAACCCGGTTGGCTGACCAGAGACAAGCTGGAAAAAGCGTTCTCGGGCGCCATAGTCACCGACGAGTTCTACTCGAAGCTGGGGCCCGCCGTCAACTCCTTCAAATCCCTGCTGATTTACGGCAAGCCCGGAAACGGCAAAAGCTTTCTTTCCGAACAGTTGGCTAGGATCGATTCGGACCCCATATATGTCCCCTATGTCCTGGAAGCCGAGGGGCAAATCATCAAGCTGTTCGACTCCCTCTACCACCAAAAAATAGATACGGAAGAAGAGAGCGCGCTGATGGCCAGCGAACCCAAGTTCGACCAGCGCTGGGCGAAATGCAAGCGACCGTTTCTGACGACAGGCGGCGAGCTTGGGATGGAGATGCTCGATTTGATGTATATCGACGCCGCAAAGATCTACGACGCCCCCTACCAGCTGAAGGCCAATAACGGCATCTACCTGATCGATGACTTCGGACGCCAGCAGATCTCGCCGGCCGCTCTGCTCAACCGGTGGATTTATCCTCTGGATCGCGGCCGCGACTACTTGTCTTTTCAGACGGGAACGAAGATCCAGGTTCCTTTTGAGTGCTTCCTGATTTTCTCCTCCAACTTGGACCCTAACGACCTCGGCGACGAGGCGTTCCTGCGACGGATCGAGTATAAGATGTTTATGGAGAACCCCAGCGACGAGGAATTCACCACCATCTTCAATGACTATTGCCGGCAGATGGACATCGAATGTCCGGAGGGTCTGCTAACCGATATCATCCAGGAGCACTACAAGAAGACCGGCCGCAAGTTCCGCCGCTGCCACCCGCGCGACGTCATCAACATCGCCACCGACCTGCTCAAGTTCGAAAAGCTTCCCTATGCACTCGATCGCGCGGTCATCGACCAGGCGTTCGAATTGAAGTTTATCTCTATGGTGTATCAGGACGTATAGGATTCCCGCCCTAGTGTTGTCGCGAAAGTTCGGAAAGTAACCCCAGCGCGTTAGGAAGCGCTTCTGCACGCGAGCGGCACGAGAACTCTACGCGCTGCCCTGCCTCGACCGGGCGCACGTAACATAACCCCACCCTGACGCAACGGGCAGAAAACTCCATAGAGCGCGGACTACGCCAGACCGGTACACCGAGCCGCGGCACCCGCAGCCCGAGGTGAAAGTTTGTGTCGTGAAACATCACCGGCCAGACCATCTCCCCGGGGACGAGCTTCCCGCTCACCGTGGGGCCCGATGTGACATTCAACAGTCGTTTCGATGCCTTTGTGGCCAAGGTGAATGCCAGCCGGACCGCGTTCGTCTATGCCGGCTACATCGGCGGTACCGGTTTGGACGTTGGGATCGGGATCGCTGTTGACGGGACGGGCAATGCCTATGTCACTGGCTGGACCGACAGCCCGCAGTCGAGCTTCCCGGTCACCCCGGGGCCGGATGTAACCTTCAATGGCGAGAGGGACATCCTTGGCGAGATGGACGCCTTCGTGGCCAAGGTGAATCCGAGTGGGACGGCGTTTGTCTATGCCGGCTACATCGGTGGTGCCGACGATGATTTGGGCGCCGGGATTGCCTTGGACGGGGAGGGTAGTCCATACGTCACCGGTCGGACCTCCTCCCCGGAAACGAGCTTCCCGAGCGCCGTGGGGCCAGACGTGACTTTCAATGGTTTTGTCGATGCCTTTGTGGCCAAGGTGTCCAGACTTGGCGACAACGAGATCATGCCGCATATCGCTGTCGGCGGAGTCTGGGGAACCACCCTAACTTTGGTCAACACAGGCGACGAAACGATAACCTTCCCGTTGCGCTTCTGGACGCCGGCGGGAGATCCCTGGGCCGTATTCGTGGAAGGCCGCGGTAGCGGGTTTTGGCTCGGTTGCCCAACACCGCTCCCGCGGCCCCAAAATCCGGTCCGAAGGATTGAGCGGCGACCTTACGTCGTCAACCTACGGGCCCGGGGCCGATCCCGCCCACGAGCCTTTGACCCACGCCAGGTGCTGACCTGGGCGTCGGTCTGCCGCGAGACGGCGAAGCCGAAAGACCCACCCCAAACTGCCGCAGGTCTCGGAAACGACGGCCCAGCCCTGCGCGACTTGGTGGCTGGTGAAAAAGTCCCAACGAACCTCGGAGAGCGAAACATGATGTTCAATCGGCCATTTCGGCAGGAATCGGAAACCCGCCGCCCGATGAGCACTGGTGAGGCAGAGAACTAAAGGGGCTTGTGCTTCCTCAGCTCCAGCTTGGCGATCGCTTCGCGGTGCACTTCGTCGGGTCCGTCGGCGAGCCGCAGCGTTCGAGCCCCGGCCCAGGCCGACGCCAGGAAGAAATCGTCACACACGCCCGCTCCGCCATGCGCCTGGATGGCCCGATCGAGAACCCGTAGGGCCATGTTCGGCCCGACGACCTTGATCATGGCGATCTCGGCTCGCGCTGCTTTGTTGCCTGCCGTATCCATCATGTGGGCGGTCTTCAAGGTGAGAAGCCGAGCCTGGTCGATTTCCATGCGCGAGTTAGCGATGTCGGCTCGAATCGTTCCCATCTCGGCAAGAGGCCTTCCGAAGGCCACGCGCGAGGCGACGCGCCGGCACATGACCTCCAGCGCCCGCTCCGCCACCCCGACCAGACGCATACAGTGATGGATGCGTCCCGGCCCTAGGCGGGCCTGCGCGATTTCGAAGCCGCGCCCCTCGCCGAGGAGAATGTTCGACACCGGCACCCGAACGTTGTCGAAGCTGATCTCGCCGTGCCCGTGAGGCGCGTCGTCGTAGCCGAAGACGTTTAGCAGGCGTTCGACCTTCACGCCGGGAGCGTCCATGGGCGCCAGAATCATCGACTGCTGCTTGTGCCGTTCGGCTGTCGGGTCGGTCATGCCCATGAAGATGGCGATTTTGCAACGAGGATGTCCCGCTCCCGTCGTCCACCACTTGCGGCCGTTGATGACATACTCATCGCCGCCGCGCTCGATGCGGGCGCGAATGTTCGTAGCGTCGGACGAGGCCACATCCGGCTCGGTCATGCAAAAGCAGGATCGGATCTCACCGTCAAGCAGCGGCTTGAGCCAGCGCCGCTTCTGCTCTTGGGTCCCGTAGCGAACAAGCACTTCCATGTTGCCGGTGTCCGGCGGCGAGCAGTTGAAGACTTCCGGCGCCATCGGGGAGCGGCCCATAATCTCGCAGAGCGGGGCGTATTCCAAGTTGGTCAGCCCGGCGCCGTATTCGCTGTCCGGCAGAAAGAGGTTCCACAGGCCGGCTGCCCGGGCCCTCGCCTTGAGCTCTTCCATCAGGGGCGGGATCTTCCAGCGGTCCCCTTGGCGGATCTGCTCTTGATAGGCCTGCTCGCTCGGGTAAATGTGCTCGTCCATGAAAGCCTGAAGCCGATTCCGGAGGTCGGTGGCGTTGTCGGAGAATTCGAAGTTCATGGCGATGTCCGCGCTCGTGCGGCAGGCTAGTGCTTGGTTGCAAAAGTTCGTGTTATTTGAAAAGTCCTTTCCCGCGTCTGGCCCGGGAGCGGCTTGTTCGCAAAGTCGCACACCCTTGCCCTGCCCGATTCGGAGCCGCGAACGCCAGTGAGCGGCCATGGCGTACGGCCAAGCCTGTGCCCCGCCCAAAGGGATGAACGCGGGTGGATTTTCGACGGAGCGGCCATGGGCCTCACAGCCCACCCAAGGGGATGAAAACGGTGGGTTTTCGGTCGGGTCCATGGGGCAGTGGTAGCCCAGACACTTGGCCTGTCACTGGCGTTCCAGGCTCAGCTTCCTGCTCACGCGCACCCTTGCGACGAGCGAAGCTGAGCCGCGAGCGCAAGCGAGCGGCCAGGGGCCTCACAGCCCACCCAAAGCAATGAACGCGGGTGGGTTTTCGACGGAGCGTTCCGGGGATTGTCGGCCCATAATCTATTGTGAATTGATGCCACCAAGCGCTAGCCAAAAAACATTTGAAATTTTGAATCCCCGCGGTCCCCTGTCCGATGATCTTGTTGTCTTGAGAAGAGCGGAGGAGGACCGAGAGAAACGTTTCTGAGGCTCTTTGGCCGCCTGCTCATCTTTGTATACCACTGCTTCGACCGCACCGTCATCCTCGGCTATCCGCCGCTGCCGACGCGCCCCGAAACTCATCGTCTGCTTCTTCCGCGACGTTCACGGCGCCCGCGCCATTAGCAACGAGGTTCTGCCCAACAGAACCGAACGACTACCACCGTTGGACGCGCGTCCGCTGTCGCAGCAACGATAACTCCTTCGTCGCGACCGCCGACCCCGCGGGTCCGTGGGCCACCGCCTTTCAGACGCTGCTTCGATCAGAAAAGATCCGTTAGCCGTTCGTAGATTTGCGTGGCTCCAAGGTAGGCGAAAAACAATAACGCCGCCACTAGAATCGCGTTCGACAGCCAACGATTCAGGAAATCGGACCCCACCCAACGGCGGCGGTTATTGAGCAGCAGCAAGGTCAGCGCCAGCAGGGGTAGGAAAAAAGCTCCGATCATGCCGTAGGCCAACTGGATTTCTCTGACCGGCGCCCAAAGAAAGACCAGCGGCGCCGTGGCAATGAACACCAGGTATGCGCGATAAGACTTGCTCCCGCGAAGGTCCGTCTGCCTCCTGAGGCCGGGAGTTTTGCCGGCCCCTAACTCCAGAAAGTCCGCAAACATGTAGGGAATGCTCTGCCACACGCCCAAAAGGCTTGAGAAAACGGCGCCCCAAAACCCCGCCAGGAAGATCCAGTAGCCCCAGGGACCGATCTCGGCCTGCAACAGATGCGCCATGCGGACGGGCAGGTCCGCTCCTCCGCCTTCGAGTTGAACTCCGGAGCCAATGATGAGCGCCGCCATTCCGAATAACGCCGTCATCCCGTTTCCCACGGCCAGATCGATGCGGCAAACCCGGACATCCCGCAGTCCGCGACGGCCAACCTCGCGCATCCAGTAACCGTAGGAGAGCAGTGTGACCGTTCCTCCTACACCGCCAACCACCGCCAGCACCCAGCCTCCGTGGCCGGCCGGCATCGAGGGAATGAACCCCCGCGCGACGTCGCCCCAGTTCGGGCCGATCGCGACCGCCGTCGTAATCACCGTGACAAACATGATCCCGACTAGATACGACATCAACTTTTCGAACAGCGCGAAGCTCCCGTAGCGGACCAATGCCAAGCCCAACAGCGAATGGAAGATCCCCCAGACGATCTTCGAGGTCACGGGGTCTCCCAGGGGAACCAGCCCGCCGCCCGCTACCCCACAGGCGGTGACCAAAGCGCCTCCTACCACCAAGGTGAAAAGCAGGAGATAAGCGAAGAACGCCCACCGAATCCAGCCGCCCAGGCGCCACGCCCAGCCCTCGAGCGGCGTCGATTGGGTAGCCAGCCACCAGCGCGCAATGCCTTCGGTCAGGGCGAACTTGAAGACGACCCCCGCGACCACCGCCCACATCAGCCCCAGCCCTATTTCCGAGCCGGCCAAACTCGTGGTCATCAGGTCGCCGGCGCCGACGCCTGTAGCAGCCAGCAGAATGCCCGGCGCAATGACGGAAAACAGAGACTTGGGCGCCCGGCTCGACCCAGCGTTCGTTCTACCCCTCACAACGCTACATCTTAGCGGCTGCGGCAGCCGTGACACAGCAGACGCGCTTCACCATTCTCATCCCTGGAAAAACCTAGCCCGCATTTCTCGCCGACTGACGATCGAAGGACGCGATCAGCCCGCCAAACTCTCTGTAAGTATCTGTAACAAAAGGTGTTATAAGGAATTGGCTTTGTTTGGTAATTTTGTTGCTTGGTAGCCGCCCACGGACGCGGACGCTGGAACAGCACCAGGTCCGCGCTACAAGCTACGAGCCACGCTGGAACAGCACCAGGTCCGCGCTACAAGCTCTGCCGCCCTGTTGCTCTTCGGGGTCTCCCGCCCCGCGGCAAAGCTACTCTTGTACCCGGCTGGTCCGATCCGTCGGATTTGCGGATCCGACCGCCCCGCCGTCCTCGAAACCAACCTGAAACCATTGATTCCCTTTGGGTTGCAAGAAATTGGGTTTGTTTGGTAATTTTGTTGCCTCGTTGGTTCGCGGCTTCCGACGACCCGTGCTCGAACGGGACCCGAACGCTTCGCGCGTACTCAATTACATTGTACCTTGCCGATCCAAGGAGGCCCTGCCGCCGATGGGGTTAAGCTACTTTTAATTAGGCACTTAGGCTGCATGACATCGAATCAGTCTCCCGCGGCGGCGTGAGCCATCTCGGGAGTATCAGGTTGTGCTTCAGAGCGCCTGACCAGATAGTTGTAGTTCGTCGGGGTGATGAGCATGAAGGTGGGCGTCAAGGAGGAATAAGTAGAGACCGTTTGTTGGGCCAACTCGGTCGGTAGTTCCGGGCTGGCCAGCCACAGCCGATCGGACCCATCCACCTGGAAGGGGACGACTCGCAGATTGGCAGCAACATCGAATGGCAAAGACGACCGTGCTCGACTCTCAACATCCGCGGCGCCCAATAACGAGCGGAACGGCAAACCATGCTGCCGGCCGAGCGCCTCGTAGAGTTCGAGTTCACTGATATGACCGCTTTCGACGAGGTATTCGCCCAGGCGCTGCCCCATCGGCTTCTCTCGCTCCGCTTTTTCGACGTCCGAGCGGGTCAGCCGGCCGCTTACAACCAAGATGTCCCCCACCCTTCGCCGGTATTTCATCAAAACTCGGGGGCTGGGATAGGCATGGGACGTCTTGACCCACTCGAGAGGACGGTCCCCTAGCTGCGAGGCGGTGAAGCTTACGATCGCTTTCCAAGTGGCGCAGAACTTGATCAGATTGGACCACGGAGCACGAATCGGCGTGGTGAGCGCGTGTCCCCATCCGTAGATCTTGCCGCTACAGACCGAGCGGACCCCCAGCCGCCAAGTCAGCGTCCCGAAATTGACGGCCAGCAGCCAGACGAAGATGGGTTGCGACCAAACGATCGCGCCGAAGTGCCAGGGCGTAGCGGTGGCGTCTGCCCACACCCAGCGCCCCAACCCATAGCAAAAGATTGCATTCGCCAGCAGCGCGACCGGATGGCTGACCAAGCCCTTTCGGTCTCTCCAGAGCCAGTACCACTGTCCCCGGCCCGCCCGCCAGCCGAAACGCTGCCAAGATTGCAGCCCGATCCCCGTAATCCAGCGAGCCCGCTGCTGTATCGCGTTGCGAAAACTTCGCGGGAAGTAGGATCGTACGGCGAACGGGCCCGACGTCGTTGCTTTTGCGGTCAGGATACGTTCGTCCCGGCTGCTTCTAAGCGCACCCCCTTCCGAGGGCCGAAGGAATAGCTGCCGGCACCCCAAGCGGTGGAGCTCGAGGCCGATGAAGTAATCCTCGGTCAAACTCGTTGGATCGAACAGGTAGTCCCCGTGGGCAGCCAACAGTTTCTCCAGGGCTTCCCGCCGATAGGCCGTGCCCACTCCGGCCGAAGGTAGAAAGCCGCCGAGTTCCACCCGTAGGGGGATCTCCTTCAGGTGGAATTCGGCGAACTCGTCACAGTAGGTGCCATGAGTGATGTCCCGCACCGGGGTGGCTAGAGGAAAAACCGGAAACTGCACCATGTCATAGCGCGCGATATGGTCGTTGATGACCCGCAGCGCGCTCGGTGGAATCATGTCCTCGGCATCGTGTTGCACGAAGATTTCGTAACGCTCGCCGGTAGCCTGTTCATGACGCTGGATTCCCTTCATGATCCAGTTCAGGCAATCGGCCTTGGTCGTAGGGCCGGGGCGGGGGCAGATGACGTAACGAATGCGTGGAAACCTCGCCTTGCATCTCGCCACTTCGTCGATCGTTGCGGTGTCGTTCGGATAAAGCCCCAGCCAGACCTCGTAGCTGCCGTAGTCGATGGCTGTCAGATTGTTCTCCAGCATTTCCCCGATCACGCCCGCCTCTTCCCAGCAGGGAATCGCCAGCGCAATCTTGCGCTCCCGTTCCACCGGACGGGGACTGAGGGAGAAGCCGTAGAGCGGTGCCCTCCGGCAACGAGAACGAAGCCAGACGAAGAAGAAGCAGACGTCTAGGAAGAGATCATCCAGACTGCTCGCGAACACCCACGCAGCGAGGGGAAGGAGCATCTCGGCGGCCAGCCGATCGAGCCATAACATGAGAAGAAGGCAGCATCTCGAGCGAGAACTGTTGATAATATAACACGAAAGGTAAAGATTTTCTTTTCCTTTACTACAAAACTGAGGTGTTTTGTACGCCTGTCGGCTAGCCCGCTTTCTCGCCAGGTGGCAAGGCGAAGTGCGTGAGAGGCCCGTCAGTACGAGGCGCACGCCACTCGGCGCCCTCGGGCACGGCATGCCGTGCCCCTACATTCTTGCACCCTATCCAAAGAGGCGCTGCCGGCATCTCTCGGCAACGACTCGCGTTTCTCTCACGGCCGGCGAACTTCGTCCAAGTAACCGCGCGCGCTGGATCGAATCAAACCGTCGATCGTGGTGGCGATGTAGCGGGCGCCGCGTCCCATCCAATCGCGGGCGGCTTGGGCGTTCGGCACCAGGAGGCCGAGAGCCGCGTCGGAATCCAAAACGATGTCGGTGATCCGCAGCATCGCTTCTTGAACTTTCTCGTGCTGCGTCTGGCCGGGCAATCCCAAGGAATGCGAAAGATCCGTCGGGCCGATAAAGATCACATCGACGCCGTCGACCTTGACGATCTCGGGCAGCTGCTCGATGGCCTCGAGACCTTCCACCTGTAGGACGACGAGCGTTTCCTGATTGGCTTGTTGCACGTATTCGCCGAAGGGGATGGTCTGCGCGTAGTCGGCCGCACGCACGCTCGCCAGCCCGCGGATGCCGCGGGGTTGGTATTTGATCGACTGCACGGCGCGTTCGGCGTCTTCCGCCGAGTTGATCCAGGGTACTTGCGCTCCCTGGGCGCCGGTGTCGAGATAGCGCAAAATGATCGGCTGCAGATTGGTGGTGACGCGAACAATCGGCGTGACGCCCCGCAACTCGGCGGCCCGCACCAGGTTCTCGCAATCGCGCGGCTCGATCGTGCCGTGCTCTGCGTCCAGGACAAGGAAGTCCCATCCCTGGAAACCGAGCAACTCGATCAAGCCAGGATCGGGATAGCGCACGAAGCAGCCAAAGACGGTTTCACCGGCTTTGAGTTTCGCTTTGGTGGAATTAGGGTGCAAAGTTTAATGTTCGAGGATGCCGAGACGTCGGTCGGCAAGCGGATCACGATGGAGCCGAAGCCGGGCCGCTGGTCGTGAGCGCGCCGAGTCCTACGTCATCTTAAACCATTAAGCTCCGGGATCACATCCGGATCACCATCGGGCATGGCTTTTCGCCCGCGGAACCGATCCTATCTGTTCCGGGGAAGCGCCAAGTCCGCGCTACGGGGGTAACGATCGCCCCCGCCAGTGGCGACAGCCAGGCTATCGAGAGCGCGGCTGTGTTCATACCGGTCTGATATGACATAATCCCTCGTGGGGAAACACCGTGGCAAGCAAACAAGCAGAGTCATCCTTCGACCTGGTCCTGCGAAACGCTCACGTCATCGATCCCTCGCAGAACCTCAATGGCATTGCCGACGTCGCGATTCGCGAGGGCAAGATCGCTGCCCTGGATGTCTCCCTGCCCGCGTCGCCGGAAACACCGCACAGGGACTTGAGCGGCAGCTACCTGTGTCCTGGACTAGTCGATCTGCACGGGCACTGGTATGGAGGCAGTATGCTTGGCCTCGATCCGGCTTGCTGTCTCAATGCCGGGGTGACCACGGCGGTCGATGCCGGAACCTGCGGCTTCCTCAACTTCGACGAGTTCCACCGCCACCGCATTCAAAGCGCGGAAGTCCAACTCTTGGCGTTCCTCAATATCTCGGCCATCGGCATCCCGACCCTTTTGGTCGGGGAGCTGGGGGACATCCGTTTCGCACGGCCGAAAGAGACGGCGGCGATGATCGAAAGCCATGCGGAGGTTTTGCTCGGCGTCAAAGTCCGCATCGGGTCTCTATCGAGCGGCCAAAACGGTACCGAAGCGTTGGGGAAAGCCCTGGAAGCGGCCAATGTCTCGAAGACCCCGGTGATGGTCCACATCAGCGCGGGAGCGGATACCCCCGAAATCCTGCGGCGCCTGCGCCCCGGAGACATCATCACGCACTGCTTCCGCGGTCCCGGTGACGGCATTGTCGAACAGGGCGCAGTGATCCCCGAAGCCGTGGCGGCACGAGAGAACGGTATTCTCTTCGACGTCGGACACGGCAGCGGCAGCTTCTCGTGGGAATCGGCCCGCAAGGCTTTCGAGAAGTTTTTTCTGCCCGACACGATCAGCACGGACCTTCATCGTCTGTCGGTTGACTACCCGGTGATCGACATGCCGACAACGATGTCGAAGTTTCTTCACCTGGGGATGTCGCTCGAAGAGGTGGTCCTAAAATCCACCGTCAAACCGGCGGAGGCGGTAGGTCGCGAAGACGACATCGGAACGCTTCGGCCTGGCACGATTGCCGATGTTCTGGTTTTCGACGTCGTCGAGGGGGAGTTTCGGCTCGAGGACAGCCGAGGCCGGATCGAACGCGCATCAAGAAAGATCATTCCCCAGCTGGTGCTGCGCGCCGGCGAGGTCGTCGAGCCAGGCAGCCGGCAAGTCAACCACCGCGAACCCTATCCTTGGGACGACGAATTTCACGACTTCCTCAAGCAAAGGGCCTTATCGTCTGTCCCTGGGAAGACGTGAGCGCGAGGATTCTCGTGTAAGAGGCGCAGCGTACTGCAAGCGTCCGGCGCCCGCGTGGCGCAGTGCACTGGTTCCGAGGCTGGGAACCCTCAACCTTGCGCGGGGCGCTACCATGAGTCAGAGCCGCGGGCGTTAGAAAGTGTGAAAAAATCGGGGACTGTCACAGGCGGCGTCCCAGAAGGCACGTAGAATCAATGGTGTCTTCAGCCGCGGTTGACTGTCCCCAGAATTTTTTGGGGCCCGCGGCAACGAAGCACGAGAATACGAACTCGCCTGACGAGGGGAGAAAGAAACCATGAATCGCCGCTACTTCATCGGGACCGCTGTCGCCGCCGGACTGACGGCAGCGAAAAAGACCGTTGCCGCCAACGATAAAGTGAACGTCGGGCTGATCGGCGTCGGAGGCCGCGGCCGCGGCCTGATGGAGGGCTTCGCCGCCCTGCCCGACGTTAACATCGCCTACCTGTGTGACGTGGACCAAGCCTCGCTCGAGAGGGCCATGGCCATCCTCGACCGAAAGGGCATCAAGCGACCGCCGACGACCGGCGACATGCGCCGCGTCTTTGACGACAAGAGCGTCGACGCGGCCGTGATCGCGACACCCGACCACTGGCATGCTCCGTCCGCGATTCTCGGCTGCGAGGCGGGGAAAGACATTTACGTGGAGAAGCCGTGCTCGCACAACATTCGGGAGGGACGCCTGATCATCGACGCCGCCCGCTACTACAAGCGGATCGTGCAGCACGGCACGCAGGCTCGCAGCCGCCCCTCCACCATCCGTGCGATCGACTACTGCAAGTCGGGGAAGATCGGTCGGGTTCTCGCCGCGAAAGTTTGGGACACTCAACTCCGCGACGACATCGGCCGCAAAGAGGACGGTCCGGTTCCCGAAGGCGTCGACTACGACACGTGGCTCGGCCCGGCCCCCTGGATACCCTTCAACGAGAACCGCTTCCACTACAAATGGCACTGGCATTGGCACTTCGGCACGGGCGACGCTGGCAACGACGGCGTCCATCAACTGGATATGGCTCGCTGGGTGCTCGGCGCCGGCTACCCGAAAACCGTTTCGGGAATGGGCAAGAAGGTCTTCTTCGACGACGATCAGCAAACTCCCGACACCATGAACGTCACCTTCGACTACGGCGGCAAGCTGCTGATCTGGGAGATGCGTATCTGGACGCCTTACATGATGAACGGCGCGGATAACGCCCTAGCCGTCTACGGTACCGACGGCATGGTGCATATCGGCCGCTGGAACCGGCTTTGGGGCTTCAAGGTGTTTGATTCAAAAGGCAACCTGATTCGCCACGACGACGAAAACGAGCCCGACACGCACGCCCGTAATTTCATCGACTGCATCAAGTCGCGCAAGCTGCCCAACGCCGACATCGGAATCGGACACCTCTCGGCCATCCATGCCCACCTGGCAAACATCGTCGCCCGCGTCAACCGCACCGTGCACTTCGACGCCGAAACCGAAAGCATCGTGGGCGACGAGGAAGCGAATCTCTACGTCCGCCGCCGCTACCGCAGGCACTGGGCGACGCCGAAGAGGTTGTGAGCTAGTGCTTACTTTAGAGGGGCAAACGCCGCCGTAGCCGGACGCTCGTGCTCTGCTCGCGGCATCGCGTGATTTCGATCTCCACCAAGCGACCGGGGTCGAGGCGCTCACCGTCGATCGTGACTGGAATGTAGTTGTCGGTGAGGGCGCGGGCCCCTGGCTCGTCCCGGCTGTCGAGTGTGACGGCGGAAAAACTCCGCCCGACAAGCGAGCGACGAAAGGCGAGATTCTTTGAGGCGATGAGCTCCCGTAGGATGCGGCCGCGTTTCTTCTTGACGGCCGAGGGGATCTGGTCGCCGTGCTCTGCCGCTGTCGTCCCCGGACGCGTCGAATAGGGAAACACGTGCAGGTAAGTAAACGGCATATCGGTGACGAACTGCCGGGTGGCCGAGAAATCGCGCTCGGTCTCCCCGGGGAACCCGACCATGACGTCGGCTCCGATCGAGGCCCACGGCATCAGGCGGCGGGCTCGTTCCAGCCGGCCGGCGTAGTGGCGAACGCGGTAACGGCGGCGCATGGCTTTGAGGATTCGGTCCGAAGCGGACTGGAGTGGAATATGAACGTGCTTGCAGATACGGTCGCTCGACGCCATCAGAGCGAGAAGGTCGTCGCTCCAATCCATCGGCTCGACCGAGCTGAGCCGCAGCTTGGCGACGGCGGTTTCCGAGAGCAGCCGACGCAGCAGTTCAACGAATCTCGGCCGTCCGGGCAAGTCGCGGCCCCAGCGCCCAAGGTTGATTCCCGTCAAGACGATCTCCTTGTATCGTGCTGCAAGCGAGCCGACCTGGTCGATCACTTGCTCGGGCCGAGCGCTTCGGCTGTTGCCTCGAACGGAGGGAATGATGCAGAAAGTGCAGCGGTTGTCGCAGCCGTCTTGAATCTTGAGGTTAGGCCGCGTTCGGTCTTGCCCGGCAGCCACGACGGGGTAGGAGAGGAATTCGGTTTGGTCGGAGATGTCGCCTACCAGAATCCCACCGGCCACGATTTCCCCGTGGTAGGTCAGCTCGGCCGGCTCTGCCCCGGGCGAGATATTGACCAGCTTGGGCGTGACAATGTCGGCAATCGCTGTCTTATGGGAGTTGCCCACGACCCAGCGAACCCCGGGGAGCTTGGCCAGCTCGGCGGGACGCCGCTGGGCGTAGCAGCCGGTGACAAGGATGCGAGCCCGCGGGTTTTCTCGATGGATACGACGAATCGTCTGGCGCGCGTCCTGGTCGGCTTCCGAGGTGACCGTGCAGGTATTGACGATCACCAGTTCGGCGGCGGAGGGCGTGTCCATCTGGTGCAAACCTTTCGCCGCCAAGGCAGCCGCAATACCGGCGCCGTCGGCCTGTGTGGCCCGGCAGCCGAAATTCTGAACGTAAAAACGATGTCCGGCGGTCATAAGAAAGAAGCGGCGACTCCGCTCCAGAGTACGGTCTTCAAGACAGATTCCGCGCTTCATCGAAGACTACATTCGCACGGCCAAGCCCTTGGCGTGAACGTATCCGGACGAAGTACTCACGATATAACTAACATGATTCCTAGGACACCAACAAGCAGGGCGAGGGGGAGTTCGATCACAGAGGGAGTGGCGGGCCTTGCCTTGCAAACCCACGTTCTACCCTACACTCGCCGCGTCATCGAATCTCTGGAGCATTCTGATCGCAGACACACCCGCTCCGCACCGCGGACCACGCCAGGTGGAATCACGACCCCGCCGCGCCATCGGTTGGCGCGAACCCGCGGCGAATCGTGTTTTCGACCAGGTTGCGCGGCACCATGAATTGAAGAGGATAATCGGGGCCTCCCGCCTTGGACCCCACTCCCGACATCTTGAACCCTCCGAAGGGATGCCGCTCTACAATCGCCCCAGTACATCCGCGGTTGATGTAGAGGTTGCCCACCTGGAAACGCTTCTTCGCCTCGGCGATGTGTTTCGGGCTTCGTGAGAAGACACTACCCGTCAAGGCAAACTCCGTGCCATTGGCGATCTCGATCGCTTCATCAAAAGTGCTTGCCTTCATCACCGAGAGGACGGGCCCGAAAATCTCTTCCTGCGCCAAACGATGCTCGGGGCGGATGTCCTCGAAGATCGTCAAGGGGACGAAATGCCCCTGGGCATGGTCGGGTTTACGTTCGATCACCAGCGTTCCCTCTTGGGTACCAACCTTGATGTAGTCTTCGACCTTGCGCTTGGCCGAGGCGGAGATGACAGCACCCATGTAGGATCTCGGATCTTCCGCGGGTCCGAGGTAAAGGCTCTCGGCCGCGGCGCGAAGCCGATCGACGAACCTGTCGTGGATTTCCTCCAGCAAGATCAGCCGCGAGCAGGCCGAGCACTTTTGGCCCTGATAGGCGAACGCCGAATGGAGAATCTCGGAAACCGCTTCGTCGAGATCGGCATCGTCGTCGACGATGATGGCGTTCTTGCCTCCCATCTCGGCGACAACCCGTTTTACCAAGGGAGCTTGCTGGGGGTTTTCTCCGGCTAGGCGCACGATCCGCAGGCCCACTTCTTTGCTGCCCGTGAAAGCGATAAGCGCCGCGTCGGGGTGGCTGACCAGAAGGTCCCCGATCTCACCGCCAGGTCCGGGCAAGTAGTTCAGAACGCCGGGCGGGGAGGCCGGCCTCCTGAAACAGCTTCGAGACCATGTAGCCCGTGATCGGGGTGTCGGAGGAGGGCTTGTAAATCACCGCATTGCCGGTCACAATCGCGGCGGAAACCATGCCCATCGAAATGGCCAGAGGGAAGTTCCACGGCGCAATGACGGTAGCGACGCCGCGCGGTTCATAGAACAGATGACTGGCCTCTCCCGGAGCACGGACCATGCGACGCGGGGTTCCGAGGGTAGGCCTCCTCCATACCCCCAACCACAACATATTGGGGCTACTGGAGTCAACTAAATACCCCAATTCGCACAAAGCTCACGCCGGCGCCAGCGAAACGGTCACTTCCTCTCCTTCGATGTCGAACTTCTTTTGCTGAGAGCCGTCCCACATGCTGTCGTCGTCCCGAAGTTCGACACAAAGAGTTTCCGCCTTGAAATGCTCTTCGTTGGCTGCCAGTATCCTGCGCGGGCGCTGGGACCCTTGGATCGAGAGCCGAATGCGCTGCGTGTATTCGATATCCAGTTCCTTGCGCAGATTCTGTATCCGGTGCAACAGCTCGCGATAGAAGCCTTCGTCGCGAAGCTGGTCGTTCAGCTCGGTGTTGAGGACAACCACGGTCGCGCGGTCGCCGGCGGCGGCGTAGTGTCCGACAGACTCGACAACAACCTCGACATCATCCGGCTCGAGAACGAGTTTGTCACCGTCGAGATCAATCTCTGCCGCTCCCTTCGACAGCAAGTCGTTTCGTAGGGCAGCTGCATCGACGGAGGCGAACGCTTGCTTCGCTAACGGCATCTTCTTGCCCAGTCGCGGCCCCAGCCGTCGGAAGTTCGGGCGTGCAACGTAGCGGACGTGTTCCGTGCCCCCACGGACGAACTCCACTTGGTGAACGTTCAATTCGTCTGCGATAAGTTGGCCGTAAGGACGCAGCGTTTCCCGCTGCTCGGGATCCGGTAAGACGACCTCGGCTTCGGAAAGCGGCTGTCTGACTTTCAGACGGTGGTCGGTGCGAACACGCAGCCCCAACGAAACGATGTTGCGAACCATTGCCATTTCATCCGAAAGAGCGGGGTCGATGTGGCTCTCCTCGGCTTGGGGGTGATCGCAAAGGTGAACGCTCTCGGGCTCGCCCTTGCCAAACGGCCTAGTTACCAGGTTCTGGTAGATCTCCTCCGCCATAAAGGGCACGAAGGGAGCGGCCAGTTTGATAGAAGTGACCAGCGCCTCGTAGAGCGTGGCGTATGCGTCTTCTTTGTCGGCATCGAAATCACTCTTCCAGTAGCGGTTACGGCTGCGGCGCAGGTACCAGTTCGACAGCCCGTCGACGAAGGCCGATAGCCGGCCCGCTGCTTCATAGGCGCGGTAGCCGTCCATGAGCTCGGTTACGCGGAGAGTGAGCAGAGCTAATTCTGAGAGAATCCAACGGTCCAGCAGTGTCCTCTCGGCTACCGGGCGGCCTTTCATCGCCGCCGGGTCGAAGCCATCGATATTCGCGTAGATCGTGAAGAACGAGTAAACATTGCGGAGCTTGAGAGGAAACTCCTTTTGCAGAGTCCGCACGTTGCCCAGCGAATGCCGTGTTGAAGACCAGGGTGGGTTGCCGGCAAAGAAAAACCATCGGAAAGCGTCCGCTCCGGGGGCTGACGACGGGCTCTCCACGGTCACACGCTGCTCGTCGGGCAAGCGCGGGACCTCGGTTGTTAAGACCTTGACACCTTGCGAGACCGTCCTCACGCTCAGCTTTTCCCGGTCCGATTCCGAAAGGACCGCCAGCCGACGGGGCAACCGCTTGCCCTGCTGCACTTCAAGCGTCATCTCAGTATCGCTGCGATCGGGTCGATGCACCTTCATGCGGGCGCCGGGAACCAGGTCCATCGCCTCGATGTCTTCGCGGCTCAGCAAGACCTGTCCGTCGGAGACGTCGAGCCGCGCGTCCTCGGCGCTTACGACGGCAAAGCCCTGAGCGACGCGGTCGAAAATGATCTCCGGAGGCGTATAGTTGCCCTTCGATTTCGACTCCTTCTTGCCGCTCGGATCGGTGACATGCCCCAGCACCATGCAGGTCCGGAACGGATGAGGGTAGTCTCGCGGCTTGAGGCCGAGTCGCTTTTGACATTCGCTGTCGAACAGCAGCGTCGAAATCATGAGCTGCGAATAGAACCACCCGCGCGTCTGGTCGATGGCTTCGGTAATGAAATCAGCGGGAAAAGCATCCGCGAATTGATCCTTTCCCTGGTGTGGAAATCCAAATTGGGCGAACGGCATGCAGCCGGAGTCGAACCAGGCGTCGATGACTTCGGGAACCCGCCGGTAGACGCCGGGTTCGCCGGGATCGCTCCAGGTAACCTCGTCGATCCACGGCTTGTGGACCATCAAGTGCTCGGAAAGTTGGGGGTTCGCTTCGCGGTCGCGCCGGAAATGGTCGAAGGCGTTCGGGTTCTTCGTCTCAATTTCTTTGACGGAGGCAGGGGCCTGCATCTTTCCGGTTTCGTCGTTGATCCAAATATTGAGTGGCGTTCCCCAGTAGCGTTCACGTGACAGCGCCCAATCCACGTTATTGGCCAAGAAGTCACCGAACCGTCCCGTGCCGATGTGCTCCGGCAACCAGTTGATCTTCTCGTTGTTCTGAATAGCTTTTTGGATTCTTTCGGTCGTGCGAATGAACCACGCCGGACGCGCGTATTGAATCAGGGGATCGTCCTCGGCTCTCCAGCAGAAAGGGTAGTCGTGGCGGTAGTTTTCCCGATGGACCAACACCCCGCTCTCTTTCAGGGCCTGGATGATGTGCCGGTCGGCATCCTTCACCCATGTGCCGGCCAAGTCGGGAATTTCGGACGTGAACTTACCGTCGGGCGCCACCGGACAAAGGAGCGGAACTTCGTCCGGGTTTTTGTAACGGGCAGCGTTATGACGGAACAATTCATAGTCCACTTCGCCGAACGCCGGGGCTTCGTGAACGAGGCCGGTCCCCTGGTCAAGCTCGACGAAATCGCCCGCCAACACCGTCCACATCAGCGGCTCCCGCCCCCCAGTGGCTAGTTCTATCTCACGATCGCTGTACTGCGGATAGAAGTAGTCGAGCGGCGGCCGGTAACGTCGCCCGAGAAGGGCTTCCCCTTTGAACTCCTTCTCGACAGGCAACTCGCGGCCGAGCTTCTCGGCGATCGTCTTGCGCAGCGCGGCTGCGACGACGAGGCTGCGGCCATCCTCTTGCACCTGCACATAGTCGTAGTCGGGGCGAACAGCGACGTACTGGTTGGCCGGCAGGGTCCAGGGAGTCGTGGTCCACACCAACAGTGAGGTGTCAGGCTCGTCTTCGAGCGGCAGAGCCACGTAGACGGAGGGGTCGTCAACCGTCTTATAACCCAGCCCGACTTCGCCCGAGGAGAGGGCCGTACCGCCTTGTGGCCACCACCAGACGATCTTGTGTCCCTGATAGAGAAGCCCCTTGCGAAACAACTCGGAAAGCGCCCACCAGACGCTTTCGACATAGCTGCGGTGGTAGGTGACGTAGGCGTCGGAGAGATCAACCCAAAAGCCGACCCGGTTCGTCATGCTCTCCCACTCTTCGGTGTAGCGAAACACCGATTGCATGCAACGAAGTACGAACCGCTCGACCCCGTATTTTTCGATCGCCTCTTTGCCGTGGATGCCGATCTCCTTTTCGACCTCGACCTCGACCGGCAGCCCATGCGTATCCCAGCCGGCCTTGCGGGGGACGTAATAGCCGCGCATCGTTCGGTAGCGCAGAAAGATGTCCTTCATGACCCGCGTCAGCACATGGCCGTTGTGCGGTATCCCATTGGCCGTCGGCGGGCCCTCGTAGAAGACAAACTTGGGGCATCCCTCGCGGTTCTTGAGGCTTTTCTCGAAGATCCCATTCTCCTGCCAGAATCGCTGAATCGACGACTCGACCTCGGGGAAGTTGACAATAGGACGTGCCTGGGTGAATTTCGGGTCACTCATGGACTGCGATGGACTCACCCGTTCGGTTTAGGTAAGGCTGTAAGCGTACGGGAGCAACAATGTGGTCGAACGGAACCGCTGGCCGGGATGATCCGGTGTCGCTTCGGGAGCTGAATTCGATCGAACACCCTCGGGCCAGTCAATATCCCAGGCCACGACCACGCCCCAACAGCAGGCGACACTACCGGGTTATGAAGTAACTAGTTTACCGTTTCCAGAAGTTCGGATCGTTTCGTGAGCAACCCCAAACCGTGTCCGGCCGGCAGCGCCGAGGGACGATCACAGAGTTGTGTCGAGCTAGGCGGTATGGGTGGCGTCGCCCGCGGCCTGCCGCCTGACGATGCTACTCGCCGGCGGGCAACGGAGTGGGCAGCAAGAAGCTTCGTTTTCGATCGCCCCGCTCCACAATCACGGGCAGGGGTTCCTCCCCGGAAGCGGCCACGATGCGGTTCAGCTCTCTTTCACTGCGGACTCGCCTGCCGTTGACCTCCAAAAGTCGGTCCCCGGGTTGGATCCCCGCGCGCTCCGCGCGACTGCCGGGTGTCACCGAATCGATCACGAATCCCGTCGGCGGAGTTGAAAAGACCAAGCCGGCGGATCTGGAATCCTCGGCAGCGCGGCCGTTGGGCTTGCCGTTCGCCTCTAGTGACAAGGTCCTCGTTCGCGAACCCCGTCGAATGCCTAGTTCACGCGCTGCACCGGTTTCCGGGTCCAGAAGGGAAGCCAGATCATCCTCGTTGCGAACCGGTTCACCGTCCAATTCCCGAATGACGTCGAAGGGCAGCAGTCCGGCCCGGTCAGCGGCACTGCCGCTCCATACTTCGGTCACGACCAGGGTCTGACCTGCGTCTTCGGTGGAGCCCGTCTCGTCACCTTCCGTCTGGGTGTCGATGCGAAAGCCATACCGCGCCACCAACTGACTGGCTGTGGATCCCGCCAGCTCCAAGGCCACGCCCACGTCGTCGGCCGCCATGGCCGTGATGCGGCCGCCGCAACGAATGATGATGCCGACCAGGTTGCGATCCAAATCAAACAGTCCGCCTCCGAGCATCGATTCCGCCAGGTTGAGGTTGGTGATAATTTCTCGGAATTCGAACTCGCCGCAAGACGCCGCGGAAGCCCCACCGTAAGTGCCCGGAGCAAAGGTGTAACCCTCGCCGGGCCGGCGGGCGACCGCAACCAGCCATTCACCTGAAAAAAGCAGGTCGGGTGAGATCGTTTCCACGGGCCGCAAAGCGATATTGGGCGTAGCTTCGAGAGCTGCGATCGGAACGACGGGCGAGTGGATCTTGCCGCGCACCTCGATTTTCTGCTCGTCAAGCGTCAGGACGTCGACATTCTCGGGAAACTCTCCCGGTGGGGTCGGCGCGAGAACCGTGCCTTGCTCGCCCCAGCAAATCCCGGTGGCGTTGAAATCCGCCAACCGGACCAAGTGGGGGGCTACAAGGGCGGCCACCTCCGAAAAGTAGGCGGCCATATCCTGCAGAGAGCGCCGGTGCGCCAGCCGCTGGAGCCGAACGATCTCAGCCTGGCTCACAGCCGGCTGGGCAGGCTCTTCCTTGCGTTTTTCGGGCCGAGCCCAAACGCCAAGAACCAGGATAAGACCCGCGGCCACCGCTAATACGGCAACGTATTTTCTGTCTGCGTGTTCTGCTGGCATGGCGGCGATCTAAGGTGGCTCGGTTCGTCCAGGACGGCTAGGGTAGGAGTCCGGCCTTCGCTAGCTGGGACGAACAGGCTTCCGGAGGATCGGGGTGTCGCTTCGCGCTCTATTTTCCCATATCGGACTCTAGGAAACTCGATTCGCCGCAGTATACCGAGCGCCCAACCCCTCGTGGTTGGGCGGGCCGATAGGTAAACGTAACGCAGTAGGGAAGATCAATCGGGCGGCGCGTGCTTGCGTTCGACCAGTAGAATAGGGCGTCATGCCGATGAAGGTACGGGAGGTGATCCGGTTGCTCGAAAAGCATGGCTGGAAAGAGATTCGATCGACAGGAAGCCAGCGGCACTTCAAGGTCGCCGAGTAGCGCTACGTCATCACCGTACCGGGCAATGAAGGAAAGGAACTGGCGCCAGGTACGCTGAACGCTATACTCAAGAAAGCAGGCTTGAAATGAGTCCGAAGCGTTACCCGCTTGTCATTGAAAGGACCGCTACCGGATACTCCGCTTATTCCCCGGACGTGCCGGGCTGCGCGGCGGTTGGCGACACCGAGGAAGAAACGCGCCGAAACTTCCAGGGTGCTTTGGCTGCCCACTTCCAGGCGATGCGCGAGTTGGGTGAGCCGATCCCGGAACCGAGTTCGTCGGTCGACTACGTCGAAGTCGCAGCGTAGTCCGAGCCGCGTGGACCACGTGGCACGAGAACAAACGTACGGTCCGCTTTTCCCGGCAGATCGAGGCAGAATCCTTCCTTGTTAGCCAACAACCGGTCCCCGCGACCTGTCGGCTTAGCAGCTGCGCCCCCTGGCGTCCGGATTAGGCGCTTGCGAAGGCGCGCGACGCTTATTGATACCCGCAGAATATAGTGTTGTTTTCGGACACAGCAAATGCCTTGCCAGAGCGGGCGCAGCACGCTGCGCCCCTACACTGTATTTCGCGAACATCAATAAGGGCGCTGATCGTAAAGTAGCACCATCATTCAGATCATGCGGACGACCCTTCAGCACGCGAACCCAGAGAAGCTGCAGTCATTCGTGCGCGAAAAGCTCGAAGATTCGCTTTTGATTGTGGTATCGAACCGGGAGCCCTACTTTCATTTCGTCGAAAACGACGAGATTCACTGGAAGCGAAGCGTCGGCGGATTGAGCACGGCATTGGACCCGGTGATGCAAGCGGTCGGGGGCTACTGGGCCGCCCATGGGTCCGGCGAGGCGGACGCCGAGGTGACGGATAAGAACGGCCAGGTCCGCGTCCCTCCCGATGACCCGCGCTACACGCTGCAGCGAATCTACCTGTCGAAAAAAGAAAGCGAAGGCTATTATGACGGCTTGGCCAACCAAGCGTTGTGGCCACTTTGTCATAACGCGTTTACACGTCCCGTGTTTGTGCAATCGCACTGGGAGATGTATCGCGCGGTCAACGAAAAGTTTGCCGAGTCGCTCGTCAAGATCGTCGGGGAGCGAAAGACGGTCGTTTTCGTCCAGGACTACCACTTCGCGCTGCTCCCTCGGATGATCAAGAGAGAGTGTCCGCAAGCCGTCTGCGCGCAGTTCTGGCATATTCCCTGGCCGCCTCCGGAACTGTTCGGTATCTGTCCTTGGAAGAAAGAGCTGCTCGACGGGATGCTGGGGAATGACCTGCTGGGATTTCATGTGCAGGACTATTGCAACAACTTCCTGGGAACGGTTGAGCGCGAGTTGGAGGCCCGTCACGATCCCGAGCGTGCGGCGGTGGTCTACAACGGGCACTCTACCCGGGTCGTACCGTTTCCGATTAGTGTCGACTTCGAGGCCATTTCCTGCCGGGCTCAAAGCGATCCTTGCTTGCGCCGCATGGAATCGCTCCGAAGCGAGCTGGGCCTGGCTGACAAAGTCATGCTGTTCGGGATCGACCGTTTGGATTACACGAAGGGAATCCCGGACCGGCTTCGCGCCGTGGACCTTCTTCTCGAGCGGTACCCGGAGTACATCGGGAAGTTAGTCTTTGTCCAAGCTGGCTCTCCGAGCCGCCAACAGATTCCCACATACGAAGCCCTGATTCAAGAAGTTGAAACCCTTACAAGCGATATTAATCGGCGCTATCGGACCGACGATTGGAGTCCTGTCGTGACCTTCCATCGGGACTTGTCATTCGATATGGTACTGGCGCTCTATCGTCTGGCCGACGTCTGCATCGTCAGCCCGCTCCAAGACGGCATGAACCTTGTCGCCAAGGAGTTCGTCAGTGCTCGAGTCGACGAAAAGGGGGTCCTCGCCCTAAGCCGCTTTGCCGGCGCGGCCGAGGAGATGCCCGACGCGCTGCCCATCAACCCCTACGCGACCGAAGACTTCGCCGAGCAGGTCCACACCGCTATCCGCATGACCGACGACGAGCAAGGGCTGAGGATGAGACGGATGCGACAGCAAGTACGGGAAAACAATATATACACTTGGACAATGAACATCCTAGGCCAGCTCAGTGACCTCGGGTGATCTTCAAGCTGATTCCCGAGTGGACATTGACGCGTGAAGCACTTGTTCGATCACTGGTCCGAGATCAGCAGCCGGCTGTCCGAGGCGCCGCGATTGCTGGTGATGCTGGATTTCGACGGCACCCTATCTCCCATCGTCAGCCACCCTGAACTGGCGACCCTTCCTCCTGAAACCCGCGCCCGACTGGTCGAGTTAAGAGCGGCGCCCGGTGTATCGCTGGCCATCATCAGCGGCAGGTCCGTAGCGGACCTGCGGCAGCGCGTGGCCATCGAAAACATCACCTACGTGGGCAACCACGGCCGCGAGCTGCGGAAACCGGGCGCTTCGGAACCCGCAACAGACTTGCAAATCCAAAAGCGAATGGAAGAAGTAGCCGGCCATCTCACGAAGGAGCTTTCGGGAGTACCGGGAGTCTACATTGAAAACAAGGGCTTCACCGTCGCTGTGCACTATCGGCAAGTCCCTGAGTCGCTACGCCCTCGGGTTCGGTCTTGTGCCCAGGGGATCGCGAAACAGATGGCCGGCTTGATCGAGGTTAGCGAGGGGAAGTGCGTATACGACTTGTTTCCTTCCGACGGAGCGAACAAAGGGAAGGCTGCGTTGGCCTTGGTGGAGGAGCACGGTGGATTGCCCAAAGTATTGCCGATCTATTGCGGCGACGACACGACCGACGAAACCGTTTTTCGGACTCTGCCGGCCGGGTCCGTCACGGTGTACGTCGGCGACGCACAGGCCGCGTCGGCGGCCCGCTACCGGCTGGCTGACCCCGGCGAGGTGGCGTCTCTGTTGAAGAGAATCTCGTTGCTGCGTCGGCGCGCGGCCAAGCCTCCACAGCGCTGAGTCTTCGCCTGCCCGCGTCTGCAAAATAGCTTGACGCCCCTCAGGCGGCGTCTCGGCGCCGCTCGTTGAGAACTGCCCGTGGACTGTGGTACCTTCACGTGTACACATCAGCAAAGGAGTGACAATGGAAGCTCTCGGAATGGTCGAAACCAAGGGATTAACCGGCGCTATCGAGGCGGCCGACGCGATGGTCAAGGCCGCTAAGGTCGTTCTGGAAGGAAAAGAGTTCGTGGGCGCCGGACTCGTGCTGGTGACGGTGCGGGGCGACGTGGGCGCTGTCAAGGCTGCCACCGATGCCGGAGCCGCCGCCGCTCGTCGCGTAGGAGAGCTGGTCGGAGTCCACGTCATTCCGAATCCGCACGCCGAGGCCGAAAAGATCCTTCCGCGAAACGTTGCGGGTGGGAAGGGTGGTAAAGCTTAGTCGGCCTTCTCATGTTGGAAGACCAAGACCTGCGATCGATTCAGGAAGTTCGCGCAAAGATCGCCCTGGCTCACGAGGCGTTCCTCAAATATCGTGAGTACACCCAAGAACAAGTTGATCAGATTGTCGACCGCATGGCGGCAGCGGCGAGAGCCCATAGCGAATCCTTAGCGCGCTTGGCAGTCGAGGAAACCGGGTACGGGAACGTTCGGGACAAGGTCGCCAAGAATCTGCTCAACTCCGATTTGTTGCACCGCGTGATCCGTCCGATGAAAACGGTCGGCATCATTCGGGAAGACCGCGAGCAGGGAATCGTTGAGATCGCCGAACCCGTGGGAGTGGTGGCGGCGATTCTGCCGACGACGAATCCAACCTCGACAGCGATCTACAAGAGTCTCATTTCCCTGAAGTCGCGGAATGCGATCGTGCTGAGCCCGCACCCGCGCGCGATCCGCTGTACCTGTGAGACCGCCGCCCTGCTCTCCCGTGCGGCGGAGGAGGCGGGAGCCCCGAAGGGCATCGTCCAGTGCTTGGGCGAAGCGACTATCCAGGGCACAAATGAGCTGATGCGGCACCGTCAAACCGGGGTCATACTCTCCACCGGCGGCCCTGGCATTGTTCGAGCGGCCTACTCGAGCGGCAAGCCGGCACTGGGGGTGGGGCCAGGTAACGTGGCCGTCTTATTCGAGGCCTCGGCTGACGTCGACCAGGCGATCGCCTCCGTGGTCGAAGGCAAGTCGTTCGACTACGGCACCGTTTGTTCGTCGGAGCAGACAGTCGTAGCCGAGGCAGGCAGTCGCGACCGAATGTTAGCCGCGCTGCAGGCTAATGGGGCTTATCTATGTGACGCCCAGCAGACACAGGCGCTCGAAAAGTTGCTGGTCACGCCGGAGTTTCGCATCAATCCTGATTGTGTGGGTCAGGCCCCGGGCAAGATCGCGGAAATGGCGGGCTTTCGTGTTCCTGCTGAGACACGCGCTCTTGTCGTCGAGCTTACGGGTGTCGGCAAGGAGCACCCGCTTTCGGCCGAAAAGCTGTCACCAGTGTTGGCCGTATACTTCGTCCGCGACTTTGCGGAAGCTCTGGACGCCTGCACGAGGATCCTGAACTTTGGTGGACGCGGCCATACGTGTGGGATCTATTCGAAGAACGAAGAGCGGATCCGCGAGTTCGCTTTTCGGATGCCGGCGTTTCGAGTGCTCGTCAACACCCCGGCGCCCCACGGTTCCACCGGCATTACGACCAATCTGCTCCCTTCGATGACGCTCGGCTGTGGCGCGATTGCGGGAAATAGTACCAGCGACAACATCGGACCGATGCACCTGCTCAACATCAAGCGTATTGCCTATCACGTCCGGGACGCCGAGCAGGCTTTCCAGAGTGAAGAGGGGCGCGCTTGGTTTGCCGGAAAGCCCTTGCCGGCAGCGGCCGCGCCAGCTGCAGTCGGAAGCGCAGCGTCCACCGGAAACGCGCCGGCCCCGCGCATCGATGAAGCTGTTGGCCGCTATTTAGCCGAGCGGGGTCTGGCGAGTGCTTCGGCGGCCGGCCCGCCTACCGTAAGGCCGAGCGTCGTCTCCAATCCGGCAACGGCCGTGGTCGATCGCTTCCTGGCCAGGCAGCCGGGCGGGCCTGCGAGGGGTTCCACGATCGAAAGCCCAGGTAGCGTGAGTGGGAACCCCGCACAAAGCCCGGCCGCAACCCAAATCCCTTCTCCCCCGCCACCGGCGCCCGAGGTAAACGTGGTGGGGTTTGTTTGTGAAGAGGATGTTCGCAGGGCTCGGGTGGAGGGCAGGAAAATCTACATCGACAAAGACACCATCGTGACGCCGGCGGCACAAGACCTCGCCGACCCGGGGGACGTGCTCGTGCGGACCCAGTAGGCGTAGCGGCGGCTTCCGTGGATTTTTTCACGCCTCCCCGTCACCGATTCTTCGGACGTCCACAAGCCCATGAAACGTTGGCGCTACCGCGAGTTCGATCCTGCTGTCGTTGATCGACTCCAGGCCGAGAACGGACTGTCCCGCCTGCCGGCTGTTCTGTTGGCCCAACGTAATATCACCGACCCCGAGCAAGCCGCCCGGTTCCTCCAGCCTGAGCTGAGCCAGCTTTACGATCCCTATCGCATGCTCGGTATGAAGCGCGCCGTCGAGCGCCTACTCCGAGCCATTCATCAGCAAGAGCGCATCTTGATTTACGGCGACTACGACGTGGATGGGACCACCGGCGTCGTTGTACTTCGGAAAGCGATCGAGTTGGCGGGAGGAAGCGCCGACTTCCACGTCCCGCACCGCGTCAAAGACGGCTACGGCATGCGGCGGGACGTCATCGAACGAGCAGCCCACGACGAGGTCAGGCTCATTGTCAGTGTCGATACCGGCATACGGGAAAGGGCTGTCGTCCAGCGGGCCAACGAGCTTGGCATCGACTGCATCATTACCGACCATCACTTGCCGGAAGAGGCGGTGCCACCCGCCCTTGCGGTTCTGAACCCGAACCAGTCGGGCTGCGGCTATCCGGACAAGAATCTGTCCGGCGCGGGGGTGGCCTTCAAACTGTCGCAAGCGCTGCTCTCCGGCCTCGAGTGGGCTCCCTCGCGGCTGCACTCCGTGCTTCATTCGATGCTCAAAGTCGTTGCCATCGGCACGGTCGCTGACGTCGTGCCGTTGCTCGGAGAGAACCGAGTGTTTGTGACGCTCGGTATCGCGGGACTACGACAACCCCGGAATCCCGGCCTCAAGGCCTTGCTCGACGTGGCGGGGTTGAGCGCGGCGCGGTCGCCCACCGCGGGAGACATTGCCTTCCGGCTGGCCCCTCGGCTGAACGCCGCGGGCCGTATGGAGAGCGCCCGATCGGTGATCGAGCTGCTCACGACCAGCCGGGCGGAACGCGCTGCCGAGATCGCTCAAAAACTCGATCGCTTGAACAACGACCGGCAACAGAGCGAGAACGCAATCGTTACCGAAGTTGTTGAGCGCTTGGAAGGGATTCCCCCGCCGGATGAGGCGCCTTGCATCGTGGAGGCCGGCGAGGCTTGGCACCCGGGCGTCATCGGCATCGTCGCCAGCCGGATCGTGGAGCGATACCATCGGCCTACTTTGATCTTGAGTCTCGACACGAAACAGGGAACAGCCACCGGTTCGGGCCGCACGATCCACGGGTTCCACTTGCTGGAAGGCCTGGAATCTGTGTCGGACCTGTTCGAGCGCTTCGGCGGCCATCGCCAGGCAACGGGCTGCACCCTGGCTATCGAGCGTATTCCTGAGTTGCGGCGCCGGCTTAGCGAGCACGCTCGCCGTGTAATCCAACCGGAAGACTTCGTTCCGACCCTGGATGTCGATTCGGTGATTTCGTTTCAAGAAATCACCGACGAAACCATGGGCCAGATCCATCGATTAGCTCCTCATGGGGTCGGCAACCCAACGCCTGTGTTTTCGGCGTCCGGCGTGCGTTTGCTGGGTCGCCCGCGGCTCATCAAAGAAAAGCATCTGAAGCTGACGTTGAAACAGCAAGGGGTTTCCCGCGCCGCGATAGGGTGGCGGATGGGTGATCGCATCGATGGCCTGGAGCCGAGCCAAGCCTTGGACGCCGCCTTCTCCATCGAACGCGACTACTATTGGGGTGGCTGGCAGCTCGTCCTGCGAGATTTTCGTTTGGCCGAAAGCTAGCAGCCCGTGGCAAAAGTCGTGCAGGAGCGAAAAATGGGGACTGCCACCAATTCGCCCCCGCCATAACCCAAGAAACAAAGCACTTAGCCTGAAGCGAATTGGCTGGCTGTACCCGATTTTTCGCGACCTTCACTTCTACCACGGGCTGCTAGTGTAGTGCCACTAACGGTTCTGGACAATGGCGTGGATTTTGGCGGCGCGCTCGACTTTGGCGAGGATATCTTGTGCCGGAGCTGTCCAGACAAAGGGCTTGAGCGCTTCGCGAGCCACTTCTTCACCTGCTCATGCTTGTGCGTGGAGTAGTTGTCCACGATCAGATGCAGCTCCAGCGCCGGTGGCGTTTCGCGGTCGATCTGGCGTAGGAATTTGAGGAATTCCTGGTGCCGATGTCGCGGCAGACACTCCCCGATCACCTGGCCGTCGAGCACATGGAAGGCGGCGAACAGCGTCGTTGTGCCCTGTCGTTTGAAGTCGTGGGTCATGGTGCCGGCACGACCCTTTTTCAAAGGCAGTCCCCGGCTGGCTGCGGTCTAAGGCCTGGATCTGGCTTTTCTCATCGACGTTGTCCGGTTATTTATGTGGCACTACACTAGCTACTTTCCGGCGCAAAAAGGAGAAACTGCGTGGCGGCTGGGTACAGTCAGCCAATTTCGCGTCCGGATGCGCCCGTAAGTTGTTGATTCTTTGAAGGCGCGAAATTGGTGACAGTCCCCGCCCCGAGCGGCACTCGTATTTTGCGCCGGAAAGTAGCTAGGCTGCGGTAGTCAAGGCAGAAGCTTAGGTTTGGGCGGCGATTCGCCGTTCCCCTTGGGCGCTGCCGACGGCAGAAGTTCAGGTGCAAAGACGGACAGCGTTTTGGCCAGGCTATCGATGTCGGCGCCCTCTTCGATGACCACTTCGTTTTCCACCCAGTTGCACAGCGGAATATGCCGGAAGTAGATTCTTTCCTGAAGCACTAGGGACTTGCGGGTGGCAAACAACATCTTTTGTTCGCGGATGAATCGCCGCTGCTCGGTTCGGAGGTCGCTGAGGAAATCATCGAGCGACTTGCGGCGGGCTACTTCCTCGCGAAGGAGATTGACCTCCTCCAGCGTGGCCTTCTGAGCCTCGATCGAAGCACGCGCCTCGCCCAGAGACTGACGTTCCCGCGCCAGTTGCAACTCCAACCGCTGCTGCATGATGTAGACGGCCAGCAAAGCCGACCCCACGGCAATAAGAATCGGCAGCACTACCCAGAGAATCGCAGTCATCGTAGCCGCCGCCTCGCGGTAAGTTACAGAGTCACTATATTATATCTCCTATACCACGACTTGCCACTACACGGTTCGCCGGGACAAGGAGTTGGAATGAAGGTGGCGCCGGAAGAATCTTGGGCAGGAGCATTACCCGGCAAAGAGGTTAACGAAGCCTCAACCGCACCCTTTCGGGTGCGGCTCTGTTTACTTTATTCGTTGCAGGCCAGTCCCGTAGCGCATGGCTCGGCGGTCGTTTTGCCGAGACTTGCGGTCGTTGTTTAGTCCCTGTTCAAGGAGGCTCGAACCGCTCAAGGTCGATCAGCTCGTTTCACTTCCACGGGCTTCCCTCTCCACAACGGGAATCTATATGTCCCGCTAGTAGTGGCGGGCTACACTAGCGTCACACCTAGGCGCGACCTCTACCCCCGGGTCTGACTTCACTCGAGCGGGGCGACCGGCCCTGCTCGGTCGATGCGATTTCCCATGAGCCGGCGAAGACGTCACGAAAAATCGCCATCACAGCAGCTCTTCGCTCCAATTCTCGATGATTCCCTTGAGGTGGCTGACAAACTGATCCCCGACCGCGCCGTCAAGCAAACGGTGATCGAAACTGAGCGTGACATAGCATATCGAGCGGATCGCAATCGCGTCATCGATGACAACGGGCGCCTTATGAATCGCTCCCATCCCGAGGATCGCCGCCTGGGGCTGGTTGATCGCCGGAGTCGCCAGCAGGCTGCCGAAGCTGCCGTAGTTTGAAATGGAAAACGTCCCTTGATGGACTTCTTCCGGTTTGAGCTGCTTGCCGCGAGCTCGCTCGGCCAGATCAGCCAGCTCCTGCTGGAGCGCCGCGGCATTTTTCCGATCGACATTTCGAATCACCGGCACAAGAAGTCCGTCCTCCAGCGCCACCGCCACGCCAACGTTGACGTCCGAGTGAAAAATGATTTGCTCCCCGTCAAGTGAAGCATTGACGACCGGGAACTTTTTGAGGGCGGAGGCCGCTGCCCGCAGGAAAAAGGGCATGAACGTCAACTTCACACCAGTCTGCTCGAAGAATGTCTGCTTGTTTGTCTCCCGCAGACGTGCTACCTGGGTCACATCCACTTGATGGATGGTCGAAACGTGGGGAGACACCCGCTTGGTCAGCACCATGTGTTCGGCGATCTTCTTGCGCATGATGCTCAGCGGCTCGGCGCGATAGTCTCCGAATCGCGCTTGGGGAGCAGCGGGAAATACGTCCGCTGATTCTGTCGGCGGCGTGGCCCCGGCAGTCGTGGCCTGGCTGCGCGCTTCGAGAAAAGCTTCGACGTCTTTCTTCGAAATACGCCCACCCTGACCCGTTCCCCTGACCTGTCGCAGGTCGATGCCGTGCTCTTTGGCGAGCCTGCGTACGAGGGGGGAGGAACGTACGTTATCCCCATCGTCGGCGGCAGCCGGGGTGGGCTCGGGCGCCGCGGGCGGCGCGCTCGGCTCGGGGACCGTTTCGGCGGCAGCGGCGGTGGCGGCCGGGGCAGCGGAGGCCTGGGATGGCCCGCCATTCGTCGCGGCCTCCTGTGGCTGCCCCTGTCCGGCTCGGGAGCCGTCGCCGATCCGCGCGAGAACGGTATTGATCTCGACCGTCTCGCCTTCCTGTACGATCATCTCTTCCAACGTGCCGGCAACCGGGGCCGGTACCTCGGAATCCACCTTGTCGGTGGAGATTTCAAGCAGCGGCTCGTCACGCTCTACCTTGTCGCCGACCTTCTTGAGCCACTTGGTAACCGTTCCCTCGACAATGCTCTCCCCCATCTGGGGCATCAAGACGTCCGTCATTCGATTCCCCTCTCGGCGATTCCCCGGCGCGAAGGGGCCTTGAGCCGCGCGCCTCCCGGCTGCATGTCACGCGAGAAGACTCGTCCGAAGTGCCACACGAGCCGCGCTTTCAGGTCCTCTCGGGGAAGCCTCCGGCCCAGCAGCTGTTCGACGGACGTCACCGGCTTCGAGATTCCACAGGGCACGATGAGATCGAAATAGTCCAGATCCGTTGATACGTTGAGAGCAAGCCCGTGCGAGGTGACCCAGCGGCTGATGTGAACTCCAATAGAGCCTAGCTTCGCGCCTCGATGCCAGACCCCTGTGCACCCCTTTACTCGCTCGGCCTCGATGCCGAAGTCCGACACCGTGTTCAACATCACCAGCTCCAGCGCTCTGACGTAGGCCGTGATATCACGCTTCCAGCGGCCAAGATCCACAATCGGGTAGGCCACGATCTGGCCCGGTCCGTGATAGGTGACGTCGCCGCCGCGATCCGTCTCGCAGACTTCCACCTTCAGCTCGGCAAGCCGATCTTCCGCGGCGAGGATGTTCTCGACCTTCGCGTTGCGGCCCAGCGTAATAACATGCAGATGTTCGACCAGAAGCAGCTGATCGGCGACCTCCCCGCTCTTTCGCCGGGCGACGAGATCTCGCTGTATATCCCAAGCACGGCCGAAGCTCATTTGGCCGAGATCTTCGTATTGACAGGGTTGGGTGAAATCCGCGGAAATCGGCTCCGCCCCGGCAGAAAACTCAGCATCCACGGCACCCGCTGTCGAGCCCGCTGTTGAAATGGTCGCGCTCATTCCCCTCAGGCGTTGATCGTCATTCCGTAGACGCCGTTAAAAGCTTCTTGGACCGCCTCGGACAGCGTTGGATGGGAGTGGATGGTGTACATCATGGACTCGACGGTCGCTTCCCCGGACATGGCCACCACGGCTTCGGAAATCAGCTCCGTCGCCAGCGGACCTATGATGTGAACCCCCAGAATCTCGTCCGTCCGCTCGTCGGCGACGACTTTGACGAAGCCCCCCCGATGGCCCAAGATCGACGCTTTGCTGTTGCCGCCAAAGCCGAACTTGCCGACCTTGACCGCGAGGCCTTTTTTCTTGGCGGCAGCCTCGCTGAGCCCCACGCTGCCGATCTGCGGCTCGCAATACGTAGCCGCCGGACTTTGCAGGTAATTCAACGGCTGGACATCTTTTCCCGCCAAGCGCCCGACGGCCACTAAACCTTCCATCGAGGCTACGTGTGCCAATTGCGGCGTGCCGGCCACGATGTCGCCGATCGCGTAGACTCCCGGTTCCGCGGTTTTCATCCACTCGTCAACAAAGACGAAACCTCGATCTGTCTTGACGGCTGTATTCTCTAGGCCGATGTTTTCCGTGTTCGGCTTGCGGCCCACGGCCATGAGCACTTTTTCAGACGAAAACTGCTGCTTTCCCTCGTCCGAGTCGGTGAACTCCAGGCTTACGCCCGCGCCGTCGTTGGTCACTCGCTCGACCTTCGCTCCCGTGTGGATCTGGATGCCTTTCTTGCGGAAAGCTCGCGCCAGTACGTCCTCGTCCTCGGTGGGAACCAGCCGGGGCAGCATCTCGAGCATCGTCACCTCGGCGCCGAAGCTGCGGTAGAGGGAAGCAAACTCCACGCCGACAGCACCCCCGCCGACGATGGCCAGCGACGCCGGGACGGCGTCCAAGTCAAGGATTTCGACGTTGGTGAGAATCCGCGCCGGATCCACTTCCAGGCCCGGCAGCGTCTGCGCTTCCGATCCGGTCGCCAAGATGATGTTCTTGGCCGCGATCTGCATGGTATCGTTCCCGTCCGCAACCTCGATTCCGCGGTCGCCCAGCAGTTTGCCGTAACCGCGAAGGGTGTCGATCTTGTGTTTCTTGAAGAGGAATTCAACACCCTTGGCATGACGGGCCACGATTTCGTTCTTGCGCTCGAGCATGCGGGGGAAATTCAGCTCGACACCCTTCTGGGTAATGCCGAACTCCTCGCCGTGCAGAGCGTACTCGTACAATTCCGCGAAATGAAGCAGGGCCTTGGTGGGAATGCAGCCGACGTGTAGGCAAGTACCGCCCAGATGGCGTCTTTTTTCGACGACCCCGACCTTGAGGCCGTACTGTGCGGCGCGGATGGCGGCTACGTACCCGCCGGGGCCGCTGCCGATCACACAGACGTCGTACACCATGAGAGATTCCAGTTTATCAGAGCGCGCCGGCTGACCCGGCCGTTGGGCCGTGTGCTTATTCCGCGCCCTTGGCACACTACCCGCTGTTGGTGCGTTGGTGTGGCTCGCCCCCCCCCGCGGTGATGTATAAACCCCAATCCAAGGGATCATGGCCGCCTACGTTGACTATTGAAGCATGATGTGTCGCAATGTGTTCCATGAAAAGAGCGACGACTCGAGACCTAACATTTGAGGACGCGAGCGATTCTCGAGGAGGTCGCCGCCGGTCAGGTTTGCGTCATTGAAAGAAGGGGCGCTCCCGTCGCCGAGTTGCGTCCTTTTCAGATCATCCCGCCGACACGGCGTTTACCGAACCGCGAGAAACTTCTGGCCAAGCTTCCCCGCGTGAAAACGGATAGCGGCCGCGTGCTGGAAGAGGATCGTTCTTGAGGTTGTATTTCGATACCGCTTACATCGCAAAGTGTTATCTGAATGAACCCGACGGCAGGGAAGTGCGAAAATTTGCCCGCCGCGCCAGCGGGTTGTACTCGTCGAACTGGTGCGTTGCGGAGCTGGCACGCGTTTTCCTGCGGCACGTTCGTGAGCGATCGTTGACGGACGAGGAGGGCGAGAAGGTGCGCGACGCGTTTCTGGAAGACGTTCGCAACGGCGTGTGGAACCTTCTGCCGTTGTCCGATCGACTCGTGTTCAAGGTTGAGGCCTATATCAGATCGTCGCCGAGCGATCTTTATCTGCGAGCGGGCGACGCGGCCCATTTGGTGACGGCCCGAGAGTCAGGGTTCGAAGAAATCTGGAGCAACGACAGCCATCTTCTGGCGGCGGCGCGCTTTTTCGGTCTCTCGGGAAGGTCAATTGACCCTGGCAGCTTCGGTCATCTGAACAACGCCCAAAGTCGATCGTCGAGGGTTGCGCGAGACACGGCTTGGCATCTGCGCCCCGCCAATTGCGCCCCTACGTTGGAACGCAAGATGCCCAAGCGTGAGGGACACTCCCCACCCAAGTTGTTGGCAAGAAGGCAGTTGGTTATCACCGACGGCAGCTATGAGATCGCCCCGCGCCCGCCGCTTCGAGCAGAAATCTCGACCGATTTCCCGTCCAATTGCGGGCCCGCTGCGTCTTACCAACAGGCAGCGGGGTGGTATGTCCCGCGAACCTTCCGGCGTAGAGAACCCTCCCTCGGTTTACACGGAGCTAGCCTCTCAGGCAACATATTGAAAAGAAGGTACTTGCAATAAAAACAAATTGTGATATTGTTTTTACAAGTGAGAAGGCCGCTGGCCTTGGCCTCAGTTTGGCTTCTTGTAGTGATCGCCGAGTGGGGGCCGAGAGCAGTAGCCGGTGGTCGCGCCGCAAGCGAGGTTGACCAACGCGAGACGGTCGCTGCAGTGGATCGTCTGTCGCGGGCTGCGGTGCGGCACTACGATGTCCGGGAGGACCGCAAGACAGGCCGTTTGAAACGCGTGCTTGTCAGAAGGGTTAACTCCTCTCGGATGGCGGCTGGTCACGTTGCGCCGAAGAACGAAGTTGTCCAAGGATCTAAGGGCCGGCTCTCCGCCAAGACATCGGAGGGCCAGGTCAGTGTTGATGAACTGGTGCAGCAGGCCGGTCGCCGCTATGGTGTTGACCCGAAACTGATTCACGCCGTCATTCGGCAGGAAAGCAATTACAACCCGTTTGCAGTCTCTCGAAAGGGAGCGCGTGGGTTGATGCAGTTGATTCCTGAGACGGCTGATCGGTTTGGGGTGAGTGACATTTTCGATCCCGCCGAAAATGTCGCCGGAGGCGTTAAGTACCTCCGGCACTTACTGGACCTCTATGACGGCGACCGACAGCTCACCTTGGCGGCTTATAACGCCGGGGAAGCAGCCGTGGAGCGAGCTCAGGGCATTCCTCCCTACCCAGAGACGGAGGATTACGTGAGCCGCGTTAGCCGGTTCTATGCGGCCAGTGGTCGTTCCGCTTCGAGCGAGCGGGCCGAGGACGATGCGAGCAACGCGATCCGCCCAAGGATCGTGGTTTACGTCGAGACCAACGGCCTGATTCGTTTCGAGACGGAATCGAAGTAAGGGTTATGCCCTGGCTCCGACCAAGAGGCCGGAGGGGTTTCTCTCCGGCGGCGGGACTCGCGGTTTCCCTCGCCCTCATTGCGTCTTTCATTCCCCTGACGGCCAAAACGAAGCGTCAAAGAGCGGCCGGTCATTTCCAAACCGCTTCTTCGTTGCTCGCTGATCTGAAGGCAGTGCCCCAATACGAGTTGGGCCCCGAACAGTACCTTCTGGTCATTCGGGCCTTCCGAAAGGTTTGGTACACGAGTCCGGTTAGCGGATATTGCGATGACAGTCTTCTGGCGGCGGCCCATCTTTACCAAGAGGCCGCGGACCGTTTCAGCTCAGATCGGTATCGGCGGCAAGCCCGAGAGACGTTCGGGTTCCTAATTAAGGAATACCCGCATAGCAAGTTGAAGATGGAAGCCCGGGTGGCAATCGAGAAGTTGACCGGGCCGATGGGGGCTAAATCGCCGACAGCCTTTGCGGCGAGCCTTGACCCGGCGCCCTCACAAGCGCTGCCACCGTCGGCTCGGAAAACCCAATCCCCCCGGCCAGCTAACTCAGCGGGAGGGAGGGAATCTGGGGCGGCAACTGCAAGGCCCCCTGCCACCGGGCAAGCGCCCGCCGCGGAGCCAACTTCCGCAGGGTCCCGAGGCCCAGCCTGGGTCAAGGACCTGCGCTTCTGGTCCAACGACGACTACACGCGCGTTGTGATCGAAGTCGACAAGAAAACAGATTACAAGTCCGACCGTCTCTCGCTTCCCGCACGCCTATATTTCGACCTACTTGGTACTCGCTTGGGCGCCGATCTCAAGAACTCACCGCCCCTGGCCGTCAACGACGAGCGCATCAAGCAGATTCGCCTGGGCCAAAACCGTCGCTCGACGGCGCGTCTGGTTTTCGATCTTCCCAGCCCGGTCCGCTACCGTACTTCGTGGCTCTCGAACCCGCCGCGGTTCGTGGTGGAGGTCCGTCCGAGCGAGGATAACGCCTTCGTTGCCGAGACCATCGATAGTCCTTCCTCGGACCGGAATCCGTCCGCGGCCCTTCCCCGCCCCGCGAAAGCCGGCCAGATCGCTCTGGCGAAGACCAAGCATCCCGCTCGGCGACAGCCCGTGCCGCAAAGTCCCCCGGCGGAAACCAAGGCTGCCGAGCAGCTGGATGGCGAGGCAATCGCGGCCGCTGATCCATCAAAGCTTTCCGCAACACTTGTGTCGAGGCCGGTGGCTGAGGCGGCCACCACGACGGGGAGAGGGGCGCTGGTGGCGGCGTCTTCGGGAATCGCCGCCAACGCGGTGGCAGGGAAAGCAGCCCTAGCCCCCAGTGTCGCTCTGGCCCATGTGGAAGCGGAAGTAGAGCAGCTGCAGCCGCCCCCGGCGTCGGACATCACGACCACCGAGACGGAGGGTGCGCTCGCCCGCCGGAAACCTGGGCCGCAGCCATGGAAGCTCCATCGAAGGCCCGCTGACAAGGAGACGCCGGGAAACGCGGTGGCGCTTTCGGAACCGCCATCCCCGGCGCCGCCGGCCGAGCGGGACGCCGTTCTGTTGGCGAAAGCTGTCCCGCCGTCCCTGCCTCTGCCGCCGCCGAAGCCGGCTTCGGCCACCCTGCGAGGCAAGCGGAACCTCATCCGCGCGCTCGGTCTCAAAGTAGGTCGAGTCGTCATTGACCCGGGCCATGGCGGTCATGACACGGGAGGTGTCGGCCCCAACGGTCTTCGCGAGAAAGACCTCGTGCTTGACGTCGCACTGCGACTAGGAACGCTTATCGAAGAAAAGATGGGCAGCGAGGTCGTCTACACCCGCACGGACGATCGTTTCCTGTCTCTGCGGCAGCGCACCAAGAAGGCGAACCGAAACGACGCTGATCTTTTCGTCTCCATTCACGCCAACTCGTCGCGCATGCGCGGCATCAGAGGCGTCGAAACCTACTATCTCAGCCTGACCACGAATTCGTGGGCTTTGGCCGTCGCCTCTCGTGAGAACGCCGCGGCCGAACGCTCGATACACGAGCTTCGCGATCTGCTGTCGAAGATTGCTCTGACGGAAAAAATCGAGGAGTCGCGTGAGTTTGCGACCCACGTGCAGACTGCTCTCTACAAAGGCCTAGCGAGCGAAACCAAGGGGCTTCGGGACCGCGGGGTCCGCAAGGCGCCGTTCATGGTTCTGCTGGGAGTCGAAATGCCCGCCGTCCTGGCCGAGATCGGTTTCCTAAGCAACTCGCGAGACGAGAAGCTTCTCAAAACCAGCGCCTACCGGCAGAAAATCGCCGCCCACCTCTATAACGGCATCTCCCGCTACTCGGAGAGCCTCAGTCACACCACCCTGGCGCGGAAAGCGTCCTCGGGATCAGCACGCAACGATTGAAGACCCCCTCGAAAGCCAACCGGCCCTAGCCCGGGGCCAGCAGCCCAAAACAGCGCCGCGCGTTTAGCGAACAGTCCAGAGATCAGGTCCAAAGACCGATGTATTATGAGGTAGAGCGCCAAGAAACGGCTGACCGTCGCCTCGCTGACCAGGGCCGCGGCTGCGGGGATCCCGGGCCTCATGCCCTGCGGTTCCCAACGTAGCATGCAAGGGTCTAGCTACTTTCCGGCGCAAAAAGGAGAAACTGCGTGGCGGCTGGGTACAGTCAGCCAATTTCGCGTCCGGATGGGCCCGTAAGTTGTTGATTCTTTGAAGGCGCGAAATTGGTGACAGTCCCCGCCCCGAGCGGTACTCGTATTTTGCGCCGGAAAGTAGCTAGACACTCTCCCCGGGGCGTGCTGCCATTCCGGCTCCCTACGAGCCATGAACAATCAACTCCCCTCCCGCGCTGTCATCTTTGACCTCGATGGGGTTCTCGTGGAGAGCGAATCTCTGAAGGCGAAGGCCCATTCGGCGGCGGTCGCGGAGCTGGGTGGCCGAGTACCTCCCAGTTACTACAGCCAGGTTATGGGAGCGTCCCACGAGTTCGTGCGGGCGGCTTTCATGCGGGCAGGCAATCTCACCGTCGCCCCGGAACGGTACTCCTCCCTCTATCACGGGATCTACGAGCGGATGCTGGAAGATCTGCAGGTGACCGCGGGCGCCCGTGAGCTGGTCGTAGCGCTCGGCGATCGCCATTATCGGCTGGCGGTGGCCACGTCCAGCCAGCCGTGGATGGTCGATCGAATTTTGCGCCAGACCGGCCTCGGAGGGCATTTCCAGGCGGTCGTCACGGCGGCGGATGTCGAGCGCCACAAGCCCGCCCCCGACGCGTATCAGCAGGCGCTCGATCGGCTGGCTGTGACGGCGGCCGAGGCCATCGTCATCGAGGACTCGGAAAGCGGCGTAAGCGCCGCTGTCGCCGCCGGGATTCCGACCCCAGCCCGCCGGCATGAAACGAACCGGCGACACGATCTCACCAAGGCCGAGGTGGTGCTCGATTCTCTCCGCCAGACCGACCAGATCCTCCAGCGGATCGACGAAATCATCTCCCGGTCCGGCGCGTAGAGATCCCCGCTGATCAGCGCGCGTGGGCTACGCGCTGCCGGTGAGGCATCACTGGCCGGTATGACCTTTGGGACTACCCTGCTACTGCCTCTTTTTTTACAGAGCCGAAATACCGAACTGCGCAGCCACACCCGCAGGTAGAAGCCGCGGGTGCGGTGCGATCGTAGCCCCTAGCTACTTTCCGGCGCAAAATACGCGTAGCGCTCGGGGCGGGGACTGTCACCAATTTCGCGCCTTCAAAGAATCAACAACTTACGGGCGCATTCGGACGCGAAATTGGCTGACTGTACCCAGCCACCACGCAGTTTCTACTTTTTGCGCCGGCAAGTAGCTAGTGTAGTGCCACTAACGGTTCTGGACAATGGCGTGGGTTTTGGCGGCGCGCTCGACTTTGGCGAGGATGTCTTGTGCCGAAGCTGTCCAGACAAAGGGCTGGGGCGCTTGGTTGCTCGCTTCCAGGTACTCGTGGATGGCGGCCTCGAGTTCGGGAACACTGCGGAACACGCCGCGGCGGATGCGCTTCCGTGTCAGCTCGCGGAACCAGCGCTCGACGAGCTTGAGCCAAAAAGAAGACGTGGGAATGAAGTGAAAATGGAAGCGAGGGTGCTTCGCGAGCCACTTCTTCACCTGCTCATGCTTATGCGTGGAGTAGTTGTCCACGATCAGATGCAGCTCCAGCGCCGGTGGCGTTTCGCGGTCGATCTGGCGTAGGCATTTGAGGAATTCCTGGTGCCGATGTCGCGGCAGACACTCCCCGATCACCTGGCCGTCGAGCACATGGAAGGCGGCGAACAGCGTCGTTGTGCCATGTCGTTTGAAGTCGTGGGTCATGGTGCCGGCACGACCCTTTTTCAGGGGCAGTCCTGGCTGGCTGCGGTCTAAGGCCTGGATCTGGCTTTTCTCATCGACGCTGAGCACCAGCGCGTGCTCGGGCGGATTTAAGTATAGACCGACCACGTCGCGAAGCTTCTCGGCGAACTGCTTGTCGCGGCTGAGCTTGAAAGTTTCGAGGCGATGGGGCTGTAGTCCGTGCGCTTTCCAGATGCGCTGGATGGCCATCTTGGAGACGCCCAAGTGCTTGGCGAGGGTGCGGGTGCTCCAATGGGTGGCCGCCCGGGGCTTCTCGTGAAGCGTTGTATCGAGGATGCGTTGGACGAATTCGGCGGAGAGCGCCGGTTTGCGTCCGGGACGCGTCTGATCGCGGAGTCCGTCGAGGCCGGACTGGGCGAAGCGCTTTCGCCACAGGATGACGGTCTTGCGGTTGACGCCGAGTTCGCGCGCCATGGCGTGGTTCGCCAACCCCTGCGCACAGCGCAAAACAATGTGCGCTCGCAAGACCATTTTCTGCGTCGTATTGCGGCCTCGAACGAGGCGACGAAGAGCGTTTCGCTGCGGAGCGGTGAGGGGTAGAGCGTCAGCGGATGGCCACATAAACCATCCTACCGCGAAAAGGGTGTTATTGTCCGGTTATTTATGTGGCACTACACTAGCGTAGTGCCACATAAATAACCGGACAACGTCGATGAGAAAAGCCAGATCCAGGCCTTAGACCGCAGCCAGCCGGGGACTGCCTTTGAAAAAGGGTCGTGCCGGCACCATGACCCACGACTTCAAACGACAGGGCACAACGACGCTGTTCGCCGCCTTCCATGTGCTCGACGGCCAGGTGATCGGGGAGTGTCTGCCGCGACATCGGCACCAGGAATTCCTCAAATTCCTACGCCAGATCGACCGCGAAACGCCACCGGCGCTGGAGCTGCATCTGATCGTGGACAACTACTCCACGCACAAGCATGAGCAGGTGAAGAAGTGGCTCGCGAAGCGCTCAAGCCCTTTGTCTGGACAGCTCCGGCACAAGATATCCTCGCCAAAGTCGAGCGCGCCGCCAAAATCCACGCCATTGTCCAGAACCGTTAGTGGCACTACACTAGCCAGATGCCGGCAGGGCGCCTGTCCCCCGTGGCAGTCCCATGACAGCCTGTTTGTGCAGGTCTTCAAAGTCCCCAATTTCTTCCTCAAAAAGGCCGATACGTATAGGTAGGGATACCAGTTACCCGATAGCGCGAAATGCAATTCTTTTTTCGGTTTCTGATCGTCAGCTGTGTCGCTCTGTCGAGTTGGTGGCAGGTGCAAGCTCGCCTGGGGTCTTCGAACTCCGCCGCCATCCTGCTAGCGGGAACGGCAGTGCTGGCGGTACTGTTGACCGCCAAGGGCAGCCGCTTGGGTCTGTGGCTTTCACTAGCGCTTACTTTGGGGTATGCCGCTGGAGTCGCCCTCTCGGTACGGCCCGAGTATCTTCGTGAAGTCTTGCCCCTCCTGAGTTGGTGCGCCCTGGCGACGGTGTCATGCGCTGTCTTGCTTTGGTCCACCGCAGAGCGCAGTCCGAGAGGGAAGCCGACCTATGAGCGTTACCCGCAGTACTGACGGCCGAATGGGGATCTAACGGGCGAAGGCCGCCCGGTTCGCCTTGGAACCGGTCTCGCGGGCACAGCCGCCTCTTCACATACCTTAGAGAGAGTCAACCGGACCCAGGGGTACCCGGCCAGGTCCACTCGCTCGCTTACCTAGGGGTGAGCTGGAGCCTGGCTTCTCCAACTACGCAAAGTGGCTCGAAGGCCCAAGTACCCGGCCGTGGGCGCACCGAAAAGACGCCGGAACCAAAAACGGTTTCGCAGATAGTAGACGTCGATTCGCTCCAAGCTTTCTCGAGGCGAGTCGGGCCGGAGATATCCGAGCCGGGTCTAGCAGCCCCGGCTGAAGTGCTCAGCCACCAATTCACGAAGCGGCCGGGACTCGGCGCCATAGGGATAGGCGAAGGCCTTAACCGGCTTGCCCACCCGGTCTTCGATTTGCTTTCGGGAGCTAAGAATTTCTTCCCGAGCGGCTGCCAGGGGCAACCGCGTCAAGTCGGGATGAGTGCCCGAATGAGCGCCGAACTTGATTCCCTGCCGGCTCAGCTCTTCAATCTCCGACCAGCCGAGTAAAGCTCGTCCGCCGAGGCCTGGGGGTTGCGAAGGCCAGTCGTTCGTCTTGCCGCAATAACCGGAGACCAGGAAGACTGTTGCGGGGAAAGCATATTGGAGAAGCCAAGGGAAAGCCTGCAGAGAGAAATCGGCAAAGCCGTCGTCAAAGGTGAGTGCGACGGCGGGTTGAGTTTCCTCGCTCCGGCGAGGGCCAAGTATGTCTTCCAGCGAGACGACAGCGATCCCCTGCACGAGCAGGCTGCGTATATGTTGGCGGAAGATCTCGGGACGTAGAGAAATGGCCGCACCGGAGGCATCGAACGAATGGTAGGTCAAAATGGCGCGCGTGGGCGGCATCAGTCGGTCTGAGAACAGCTTTCACCGGGCCCGAAGAGGTAGCCGCTCAACTCGCCGACCACCCAGACGGCGTAGAGCAGCAACAGCAGCGGGGAACAGGCGAGGAATTCCCAGCGCCGCTTCCGCTTAGAGAAGACGGCCCGGCCGGCGCGGGCGAGCAGCAGCAGCGGCGTCAGGGGAGACAGCAAGATTCGCGTTTGCAAAGCCCAAAACGCCAGTGTGGGAAAGCGTCTAGCGGCGAAGCAGCGTCCGTGCTGAAACCTTAGCGTGCCATATCGAATCAGCCCATAGCGCTTCCCGTGGGCTACCGACGCATCGGGTTCGAGCCAAAGCTGCATTCCTTTGGCGAGTAGCTCCTGATGGACCTCATGTTCCCAGAATCCATCTCTGTAAACGTCCTGGAGCGACTCCAGCACCTCGCCGCGATAGCAGGCGTTACATCCCGTAAGCGATTTCGCCGCACCGCGCGAGGCGGGCGGCATAGCCGCGGCGTAACGGGAGAAATAGATCGCCCACTCGACCAGACCGCCGCGGCGCCCGTTGATGACCGGGCCGCCGGCGGCCCCGACCTTCGGGTCGACAAGCGATGGGGCGAGCGCCGCTGGCCAGAATTCGCTGAAGGAACAGTGATCCTCGGTAATGGCAACCAGCCGCCCGCGGGCGCGACGAATGCCCCGCGCTCTGAGCTGCGGGACCGAACAGGCGCCGGGCGCCTCAACGACCTCGAGCGCCGGACGCTGGGCCTTCAGTTGGTGCAGCAACAGAGCGCTGGGGTCTTCCCGGGAAACCGCGGCGATCACCTGCAGGCCCTGGCGGTCCAGCAGGGCATGGAGTGTTGAGACGGCCGTTTCCGGAGACAAGCGCACGGGTACCACCACGGACATCTCCCGGTCTTCACTCATCATGGGCACAGATCGAGAGGGCAGCTTTAGTTACGCCCCAGCTAGCCCGCTTTCTCATCAGGTTCTCGGCCGCGAACGCCTATCCCACCGGGTTTCTCAGCAGCTTACTAAATTACAAACTCCCTGCTCGGCCGAAATGGAGTACCAGCGTACCAAACCAAGTCATTCAGCATGATCGCCGCAATCGGATCGTCGAGGCACGGAGAAATCAATTCGAAAGTCGAGATGATCAGACGGCCCTTGCCGCAGCGAAATTGAGCGAGCGTGGCGTTCACTTCGCTCCAGCGCTGCTCGCCGGACGTATCCATGGGTATCGAGCGGATCAAGTTGCCGTGCGCGCCGGCCAACATGTCGCTTCGGTCCGCCGGATCGAGGCCTATGATGGAATTGTTGGGCCACACTTTGTAAAAAGGCCAATGGATCGGATTCTCAAACGGAATCCGCGAGAAGAGGCCGTCTTTCGACTTCCTAATGAAGAACGAATCGGTGTGGCCGCCTTGAAAGCGCCCGCCCAGAGCCAGGCCGTTCGCTTGCAAGAGCTTTTCGATCGGGGGGAACTTGGGCACCGGCCGGCGCTCCCAATAGTTGGGTTCCTCGCAAATCATGAGGATGACCGTTGCGCCGTCCTTGAGATATCGCACAAGATCCTCATCATCGAGATGGGAAGTCACTGCAATGGGTACGGTCGGATCGAACCTCATTCCGGTCCGGCTCGGCCTTCTCGCCGCGGCGGGCACGTCGTAGCCGAGGACTTGGAAGCGAGACTGATCAAAGCCCACGAAGTTCACTCGCTTCACGCGCTGGAGCCTATCTTTGAGCGGAAAGATCCGTGTGCGAACGTAATTCTCCGACAGCACCTCGCTGCCGCTTAGCAGCCTGGCATGAAGACGCAGGGATCTGCCTTGAGCGACATCGGGGGCCCGGAACGAGACCTCTCCCGCGCGTCGTACTTCTCCCGGAGCCATGGAGACGTCGATCTTACCTCCGATATCAAAACCCTCGACCCACCACTCGACACGTCCACGCTTGAGATTGGCTTGGCCGAAATGCGAGACGTGCAAGTCGGCCCGGAGCGTCTCCCCCACCCAGAAGTTGTGTCGTGGGTTGTCGATGATGACCAGGTCCTGGGTCCAGATCTTGGCCAGCTCGTCGCAGTAAATTTTCTTGTCTTTGTAGAAATCGATCGAGCCCACCGGATGAGGAGCCGAATCGAACAGCCAGGCCACAGACCCCGCCACCTCGGGATTCATGCGCATCAGCTCGGTTTGATGTTTCAGGCCCTGGAAGTGATACCAGTCGCTCGCTTCGGTGAACTTGGTGAAATCTCCGTAGATCTCTTCGAAACCCCAGCGATGAAAGCGCTCTTCGAAACCAACGTGATCCCACTGCGCCGGCATGGCCACCCTTTTCGCCCTGGCGTGAAACCACCAGGGTGCTTTGCCGCCCCACTTTTGCTTGATCTTCTCGACGTTATAAACGTAGGGCGACGGCGCGAATTCCGTCACCAAGACCGGTCTGCGGTGCGAACGCACGCCCAGCCACAGCTCGCGGGCGCCTCCCGGGTAACGCATCTCCGCATTTCTGCCTTCCAAGGCCGTTGGAAAGCTGGGATAAGAGTGAACGTCTTCGATATCGGTCTTACCGTGGTTGCCGATGTAGTTCACTTCGTTCAGAAACCTTCCCCCCGCGTTGTCGAGAACAAACCGCGTCGGGTCGAGCGCCTTCACGTGATCGTAGAGCTGCCCAGAGATGGACTTGAACTGTTCCCAACTCATCCCGAACGATTCGTTGAACAACTCCCATAAAGCAACCGAGGGATGATTGCGGTCCCGCAGCACGGCTTCAGACCACCATTGCTTGTATCGGTCAAACCCTTCTTTCCCGGCGATTCCCTCGGTGGGCGTCCATGGCCCGCCTTGCATCACTAGTAAGCCCATCCGATCCGCCCAATAAAGAAACCTGGGATCGGCGGATCTAAGCGGCACGCGCACGAAGTTGACCCCGAGGGACTTGGTGGTCCGAATGTCGCGTTGAATCTCTTCGTCGGTCGGCAATGCGTAAGGCGGAGGCAAATGCCAGTTGACATCCACGGCGCCGCCATAAGGTCCCGGATCAAGGCCGCCGCCGACAATATAAAGCGGCTTGTTGTTGAGGTAGATGCGATCGCCCACCGCCTCCAACTTGCGCATCCCAAATTCCACCGACGCCGAATCGAGGGCGGCCCCACGGCTACTCAGCAATGACGCATGGATTTCGTACAACTTCGGATCATCCAATTCCCAAAGCAACGCTTTCGGCAGCTTCAGCCGTATTTCTCGATTGATCGAAAAATGCGAGTCGCTTCGCGCCAGGCGCAGCGGCTCCTCGTGACTCAATCGCTCTCCGTCGGGTGCGCGGACGACCAACCTGAGTTTTAGATTTGTCTCTCCAGACAGAGGCGGCCCGGTGATCTGAATGCTTGCCTGGGCGACCGCTTCGTCGATGTCGGGAACGACGAAAATGTCGGAGATGTGAATCTCCCCCGTTGCTTCGACCCACACGTTGCGCCAGATGCCGCTTATGTTGATCAAGGAATGAGTGTCCATGAAGAAGCTCAAACCTTCGGGGGGATCCGTCACTTTGACCGTGACCGTATTCTCGGCTCCCGGGTTGAATAATTCGGTCGCCGTGAGCAAGAAGGGTGTTTGCCCGCCTTCATGTCCTCCCGCGCTCTTACCGTTGACCCACACTTTGGCGGCATGGTCAACCGCTTCGAAGGCAAGCGCAATCCTCTTGCCCCGGTAGTCATCGGCTAGGTGGAAGCTTCGTTCGTACCAGGCCGTCCCGGAATAGCCGCGCAGATCGTCGAAAGCCAATTGCCAGGGAAGCGGAACGCGGGTGACGCGGCCCCTGACGGAGCCAGGCTGATTCCAGCCTTCTTGCTCCCCGACCTCGTTCGGATCTTCCTTGAAGTGCCAGTCGCCGTTGAGCGACTCTTGAAGATCCCTTGACAGCGAGGTGAAGCGCTCGGCCGGGCCTCCTTGCCCGGATTCACCCCGCGTATTTTGTGCCGCGGATGCGGACGCGCCAGCCAGTGCGGAAGCCGCGGGAACCGCCGCCGTCGATATCCGAAGGAAGTCTCGTCGCTTCACTTTCGTCTGCCTCCGTCTCGGGGGTCTGCTCAGCTACGATGGCCCACGCTCTGCGATTTCCGCTCAGCGGCAGGTCCTCATCAGAATTCGGAGTCCAAAGTAGTCGTGGAGGATCCGGTAGTGCGGCCCTAGCGTGGAGATGGGGTCACGGTCTGCCCCATCCGAATCGTGCGGGCGGCATGGGCGAATCGTGCAACTCGCCCCCCGGCGACATGGTCAGGTCAATGAGCCCCTGGTCCTCAAGGCTTTGAAGATATTCGCGGGCCTCTTCCTCTGAGCATTTACACACTACCCTAATGACCGTACAGGCTTCGGCGCGTGCGCTCTCCATGGTTGGGAACGGGAACAACTGTTCTGGGGGGCTTATCAGCTTCCCGATGATTTGCTGTTCGTCACTTGACGTCATTTCAAGCCTGTTGGACCTCAGGGTAGCATCTCCACGATAAGACCCCACTCACCGACAACCAGGCTTCGAATCACCGTTGGGCCGCCTACTTCGTCGAGGATCGCGTTGCCCCACACCATGGAGCGCACCTCTCCGGTCGCGCGACCGACTCGGTCGCGACTCCCCGGGGCCCGCGCTCATCCAGCTTGGGGCGGAGACTCGAGTAGTTCTCGAACGATGCGGGCGTCGTTAACCTTGGCGTCGGTCGGGGTCTCCTGAATGCCATGGTGAGGATAGGTCAGTTCGTTGTGGTCGAGGCCCATCAGGTGAAAGATCGTCGCGTGCAGGTCGGGTACGCTTACCCGGTTCACGACCGACCGATAGCCGAACTCGTCGGTCTCCCCGTAAACGATGCCCTTCTTAAAGCCTCCGCCGGCCATCAGCAAACTGAAGGCGTGGTGGTTATGGTCGCGGCCTCCTCCTCCCTGGGTGATAGGGAGTCGGCCGAATTCGCCCGTCCACATCACGATCGTGCTGTCTAACAGGCCTCGCCCCTTCAGGTCTTGGATCAACGCCGCGTAGGGCTGGTCCGTGTGGGCGCAGATCGTCGGAAGCTCCGTCTTGATACTGGTGTGACTATCCCACGGCTGGAATTGAGGATCCAAGGGCGGGAAGATCTGGACAAAGCGAACGCCGGCCTCGATCAAACGACGGGCCATGAGGCATCGGGTACCGTAGCCGGCCGTCAACGGATCGGGACTGTCGAGCGCGTAAAGCTTCCTGGTGGCCTCCGACTCGTCGGAAAAGTCCAGCACCTCCGCGGCAGCCACCTGCATGCGCGCCGCCAACTCGTAGTTCTGAATGCGGGCTTCGAGCTGGGATTCTCCCGGGCGCTGCCTCTGGTGAACGGTGTTCATTTTGGCCAATAGGTCGAGGTTCTTCCGCTGGGATCCAGGGGGCAACGGCAACGCCGGATTCAGGTGGTGCACCGGCGTCCCTCCCGAACTGAACTCCACCCCCTGGTAGAGCGCCGGCAAGAATCCGCTGGACCAAACCATCTTGCCGCTGGTGTTATAGCCCGCCGGATCGCGCAGCACGACAAACGCCGGCAAGTTCTGGTTGTCGGTCCCGAGTGCATAGCTCAGCCAAGAGCCCATGGCTGGCCGCCCGGGGAAGATCTTGCAGGTCTGCATCATGTTCAGCGCTTCAGGATGGTTCTGGTGATGGGTGAACATGGATCTCACCAGGCATAGCTCGTCGGCAACACTTCCGATCCCAGGGATGATCTCGCTGAGTTCCATTCCGGACTTGCCGTAGCGTTTAAACTCGAAGGGAGCTCCCATCAGGATGTTCTTGTTGTTGGACTGGATCGTCTCGACTTCCTTGGGATGGGGTTTGCCGCTTTGCTTGGTCAGCAACGGTTTGCGGTCAAACAAGTCCATCTGACTCGGCCCGCCGTTCTGCATCAGTTGGATGACAGCCTTGGCGCGGCCGTCGAAATGACCCCGGCGAGGCTTCACGTCCGTATAGAGCGGTTGGCCGGATGATTGCGTTGCAGCGGAGAGCCGCTCTTTTTGCAGCAGGTAGCTAAGCGCCAAACTCCCAAAGCCCAACCCCGACATTTCCAGAAGTTCCCTTCGGGAAAGGGGTCCTCGCAGGTGAGATCCGCAGTCCTTGCTGTGTTTCATGATCGTGCCCTCCATTCGTTAGGGTCTGTGAAAAAACCTTGGGACAGTCAACTGCGGCTCAAGACGGCATTAATTCTACGTGCTTTCTAGGACGCTGCTTGTGACAGTCCCCGGTTTTTTCACACATTCGTTATCCCGCGGGATCGTACTCAGACTCTCAGTCCACATAGAGGAATTCGTTCGAGGCCATCAACATCTGGCCCAGGCTGGCGAGCGCCGCATACGAAGCCTGTTCGTCGGTGGATTTCACATCCAGATATCCTTGCGCTTGCTCGTCTAAGTGCTCGGCGCAAAACGCCATTTCCGACGGCGAGGGCTTTCGGGCCAACGCCATCAGGTACGCCATTTCGATTTTCTTCTCCGCCGCAGCGCCACCGCCCGCCAACTCGTTCAGCCGATCGGCAAAGTCTTGAGCCCGTTCCATAACGAACTCGCTGTTCAACAGCGTAAGTGACTGCAGCGGGGTCGCCGACTCCGTTCGCTGGGTGATGTTCAGGTTCATGATGGGAAAGTCGAACACGTCCAGCAAACTCAGGGAATAGTTCCGCCGGGCCATCAAGTACAGACTGCGTCGAAATCGGCTCGTCGCGGTGGGGCCTTCTTCCGAGACGGTAACCAGGCCGTCCGCGGCCCCGTCGAGCATGATCGGGGGCCCGCCAAAAGTTCGGTCGAGTTTCCCACTGACAGCCAGGATGGAGTCTCGCATGACTTCCGCTTCAAGCCGTCGAAAATTCATTCTCCACAGAAGATCGTTTCCCGGATCGATTTTGCTCGCCAGAGAGGACTTATCGCCCGCCGGACGGCCCGACGACTGCCGATAAACCGTCGAGGTCATGATCAGCTTGTGCAGCCGTTTGATCTTCCAACCGTTCTCCACAAAATCCACCGCCAGCCAATCGAGCAGCTCGGGGTGGGTGGGACGCGAGCCCAGGCGGCCGAAATTGGCTGCTGTCCCCACGATCCCCTTGCCGAAGTGATGCTCCCAAGTGCGATTCACCATCACCCGGGCTGTCAAGGGATGGTCGCGGCTGGTCATCCAACGGGCCAGAGCCAGCCGCCGGCCACTGGACTCCGTTTTCTCGCCGGCAACGGGAACAACTCCCGACTGGCCCGGCTTCGAAAGCACGGTCAGAAAACCGGGCTCGACGGGCGGACCCGGCGTTTCGATATTTCCCCTCAACATCAAGTGCGTTGTCGGCGGTTCGCCCGTGTCCCAAAGGGCATGGATCATATTGAACGACCGGCGCCAGCCCTTGAGCGTCTCGATTCGCTGTTGGAGTTTGGCGCTCTTGGCCTTCTCTTGTCCTGGGAGTCCGGCAAATTGGCTTACCCCTTGGTCATCGAGGAGGCTGTCTAGTTCAGCGGGCGAAACCGTCAGTGCCCCTTCCAGCTTGCTGAACAGATATTTCTGGACGACCGTTCGCTCCTCGTCGGGAGTCTCAAAAGCTACCCTGACGTCCTCCCGTAGATGCTCGGCCACAGCGTCTTTGAGCTTTTGCTCGAATAGACGCTCTCGATAGGGACCGCGGATCTTTTCCAACTGCTTGGTCAACTCGCCCAGCGGACGGTCAATCTCCGCGTTGTGCCGCTCGATCTTCTCCTGCTCTGCTTTTGACACGTCGGGAAGAACGCGGTCCTTCGGCTGTGTCCACTCCTCCAGGTTGTAGGCCGGTGTGAAAACGGCCGAGAGCCGGTAGTAATCCCTCTGCGGGATGGGATCGTACTTGTGACTGTGGCAGCGGGCGCAACCCACCGTCAGGCCGAGCAGTCCGGAGCCGACATGATCCACCACGCGAAACAGCACGTCGCTGCGCTCCAGCGGACGGTTCACCGCGCCCGCGTCGGTAAGGTCTTGCATCGTACGCAGATAGCCCGTAGCAAGGAGCGCGTCACGGATCTCGGGCGTGTACTTCTCGGCGTTACGCCAATCGACCAGCTCGTCGCCGGCCAGTTGTTCGCTGATGAAACGGTCGTAAGGCTTATCGTTATTAAACGAACGGACCACGTAATCCCGATATCGCCACATGCCCTCGTTCACCATGACGATGCCCAAGTCATTGGCGAAACCCTTCTCGTCGGTGTAGCCGGCGACATCGAGCCAATGCCGTCCCCAGCGTTCCCCGTAATGCGGTGAGTCGAGCAGGCGGTCGATCAGACGTTCATAAGCATCGCGACGCTTGTCGGCCAGAAACTCGCGCACTTCGTGGGGCGAGGGCGGCAGTCCGATTAGGTCGAAGTACGCTCGGCGCATCAACGTCAGCTTCGAGGCTTCCTTCGAAAAGGTCAGCCCTTTCGATTCCAGCTTGGCCAAAACGAAGGCATCAACCTCCGTTCGAACGAGCGACGCCTTCTTCACCCGCGGCAGGGGCGCCTTGACGGGTGTTTGGAATGCCCAGAATTTTCGGTCCTCTTCGCTGACCTCAGGCGTTTTCGGGTCGGCGGGAACCTCCGCTACCTGGGGATCAACGTCATCCGCGGGCTCGCTCGCATCCATCCATTTGCGGATGATTTCGATCTGCTCCGCCGTTAGGGGCGTCCCCATACCGGGCGGGGGCATGCTGCGGTTGCTGATCTTATGAAACAGGACGCTCTTCTCCGGAGCACCCGGTATGACAACGGGTCCATGGACCGACCCCCTCATCAACGAGGCTTCGGTTGTCAGGTCGAGTTCGGCGGCGGGGGCGGCGGCGCCGTGGCAGGCTGTGCAATGCGCGGCCAAGATGGGATGAACGTGCTGTCCGAATTGCGGCGCCTGCTCGCCTGGGACCTCGGCTGCGTCAAGCGGAAAGACTCCCACTGCCGCGCACGCGAGCACCGCGATCAGTCGCCGGCAAGCGGTCTCTATCAATGTGCAACCTCCCAGTTGGCCTCGCAGCCCGCCACAGAAGTTAGGTTCAGCGAAAAATGGGGACTGTCAACGATTTTCGCTTTCGCGGCTGCCCTTTTCAGTATCTTCAGATGACGAAAATCGGTGACTGTACCCATTCCCCAACCTAGACAAACAGTTCGCTGATTTCGTCGACATTAATGAATTCGGTTCCCGAGGTCATCTCGATATATTCGAAAGCGCGCCCCGAAGGCGTGTTGGTGATGCTCTTGCTCCAGTCGATGCCAAGGGCCGAAAAGATGGTCGCCACGGTATCTTCGGTGTAAATGGAGCGCTTGCGGTGCCAGCCGGGAGCGGTGACCTTCGCCCCTGTCTCGTCGGTGGCCCCAATCACTCGGCCTCCCCTTACGCCGCCGCCGCTGAAGACCGACGTCGACGCAAACCGATGGTGGTCGCGCCCTTTGTTCGGATTCAAGTCTCCCGGCGTGCGCCCGAACTCGCCCATACAGACGATGAGAGTCTTGTCCAACAGGGTCCGGCCGTTCTTGTCCTTCATCGTGGACAGGTCATCGAGCAGGCTCGAGTAGCAATCATCCAATTCCCGGCACAAGGTGTAGTGGTTGACCTTCTGCGTCTTGTCGTAGATCTTGCCATGAAGGTCCCAGCCCTTGTGAGCGACGCTGATGAAGTGAGTCCCGGCGTCCGCCGCAACGAGATTGCGCGCGAGAATACAGCCGTCGCCGACAGACGACGAGCCGTATCGGCTGTGGTCCTCCTCACTGAACCGCAGGATCTCGCCCACCCGTGGCCGCTTCAACATCTCGTGGGCGCCAAGGTAATGACTGCTGAAGTCCAGCGGGGGCCTGCCCAGTGGAGCTTTTCCGCCCCGCATGCCCGCGTCCAGGCGCTGCAGAAAATCCCACCTTCTCGAAAACCGTTCCCGCTCAGCCTCGGGGACCACAAAGGCGAGATCAGCATTTTCGCCCAAGGCCAGCGGCAACGGCGCGCAACTCGCCGGCAGCATGCCGGCGCCCGCCAGACCCGCTCCGCCGGGAGAGAAATTCAGGGCCACGAAAGGCGGGAGAAAATCGCCTTCCTTCTTGCGTTCCTGAAACTCGTAGGCCACCAGCGAGCCGACCGAGGGAATCTCGCTCGCCCGCGCGGCGCTGAATGCCCTGCCGACCTGAATGTAGTATTGGCCCCTCTCGTGTACGCTCTCCCACGCTTCGACCGAACGCGCCAGCGCCAGGTGATGGATGCGCTCGGATAGCTTTGGGAATTGACCATAGGGCATCTTGATGTCCGGCGTGATGGTACGGATATCAAAATCCGGAGGCGTCCACTTCCCCTCTTTCACGTCGAACGTGTCCAGTTGAGGGGGGCCGCCCTCCAAGAAGAGGAAAATACAAAACTCGGCTGAACCGCGCGGCGATACTTTGTGCGCGGCTTTCACCTGCAGCGGCTTGAGCATCGGCAGTAGATGGAAGCCGACAAAAGTCGTGGCTCCGATGCGCAAGAATTCTCTGCGCGCTAGCGTGGGAATCGTGGTTAGCTCGTCTCGCATGACATTCACCCAGGCTTCAATAATGGAAAACGAAGTCCAACTTATTGAGCAGCGCCCACAGGACGTCTTCCGCACCCTGCGTACGATACCGTTGGATCTGGTTAACCGCCAGCTTCGTCTCTTCCGCGGAGGGGCGCCGGGAAAGGACCGACAGAAACAATTCCTCGACGATCTCTTCATTACTAAGCTGCGGTTCTTGGTTCAGCAGCTCGTGTACCCTGCTACCCGGCTCCGCCTTCACTTTCTCCTTCACAATCTTGCTGTTCAACAGAAGCGACGCCTGCACGATATTGCTTTTGAGAGACTTTACCCCGCGTGATCGGTTGCTCTGCCCAAAACTTCCTAGAAAACGTCCCACTCCCGCCAGATCTCCGCCCAAATCCTCGGGCGAACGGGTCTGCATGACGTATTTGACTTCCGTGTTAGTCCCGTTGATCGAAATGGAAGGAAACACGCCGGTAGCGATGGAGATGGCGTCGAAAAGCTCCTCTGCTGAGAGGCGGCGCACAAAGCGCCGGGCGAAATATCGCGCGTATTCCTCCTTCCACTCGCCGTCAAAATAAGCCGACAACTGGTAGGCGCTGGATTTGGTGATCAATTTCATCAGCCGGCGAAGGTCGAACTCGTGGGCCTCGAAGTCCTTGGCCAGCGCATTCAGTAGTTCCGGATGGCTTGGCTGGATTGTCCATGGCGCGGGAGGGGGATTGTTCGGGTCTTGGCGAGCCAAGTCGAAATCATGGGGTGGATCTACAATCCCAACCCCCATCAACTCCGCCCAGATGCGGTTCACGATGGTCTTCGAGAACTGAGGACTAGTGGTCAACATGCGCGCGTACGCGCGCCTCAAGTTCTCACCTTGAGCAGGCTTTTTGCCGGAGAGCAGGAACGTAGGGCTGACGTCCGCCTTCCAGCGGCTCATGCGCACGACGCTTCCGGCCTTCACGTCGTAGCCCACCGCCGACGGGGCCGGATAACCCTCGGCGTCGTAGCCCGGGCCGTTTTCTACCATCGTGAACTCTTGGCGGCGAGGAGGCGGCCGGTACACGGTGAGGTCCCCGAAAAACGCTGCCATCTGCCACACCTGCTCGCGCTTTACATTCGACAGCCAAAGATTTATCTCTTCGAGATGGGCCGCGCCGTCGTGGCAGGAGACGCACTCCAAGTTCAATCCAAGGAATATGCGGCTCGTCTCAATCGCCATTTCGTCGCAGCTGTCCTCGTGCGCGACCTGGTTTCCGGTTGCATCGTCAACATGAAACCGTGCCAGCAGGTTCGCGGGACCGGAGAAATAATTGGTCAGCGCCGAAGCCGTCAGCATCTCCGCGACGAACCGGTTGTAGGGCACATCGAGCCGCAAGGACATGCGGATGTAGTCGTAGAAAATGTTCCGGCCGGGCGTGCCCAGGTCGCCCCCGCTGTTGCTGAATAGGTCCGAGAACCAATAGGTCCAGCGATCGACGAAGGGGTCTTCCTCCGAGAAGGCGTATCGCTCCGGTGCGATCAGCGAGTCGATCAGCTTGTCTCGCTTATCGGGTGATTCATTTGCCAGAAACTCGCGGACCGCTTCGCTCGAGGGGATGCGGCCGGTCAGATCGAGGTAAACCCTGCGCAGGAATTCTTGGTCGCCGGCAAGCCCGGCGTGGAGGATCTTGTCCCGCTCCATCTTGCCGAAAACGTGGTCGTCGATGTAGTTGTTGCGCTTGACTTCGATCCGCGGCCGCTCCGGCAGCAGGCGGCTGACTTCGTCGGTCAGGGCATTTGTGTCATCCCGGCGGGTTTCAGGCGTCTCAGAATGAGGATCCTTGGTCAGCTCACTGTGCGGCTTCAGAGCGGACTTTTCGGGCTTTGCCGGCACGCCCTCAGCGGCAAACGACACACGACAAAGCCCTACCGAGAGCAGGACACATAGCCAAACCCCCGCCGCTCGGCCTAGGCGCTGCCGGGATCCGATCTCAAATGCTTTCTTCATGCCGCCTTTGAACGAAATCTACAAAGAAAAATGGGGACTGCCACCAATTCGCCCCCAGTCACGGCCCTCGAAACAAAGCACTTGCCTGAAGCGAATTGGCTGGCTGTACCCGATTTTTCCACAAGCGGCCCAGCACTAACATCCTTAGTGTCAGCGAGGATTGAAGCCGCGGCTGGCTGTCCCAAGATTTTTTCACCGCTTCCCGCCACCATTTCGCCCCGGTCACGACCCTCGAAACAAAGCACTTGACCTGAAGCGAATTGGCTGGCTGTACCCGATTTTTCGCAGCGTTTACTTTTGCCACGGGCTGCTAGGGGCGGGTAGGATTCGACCTCGAATGCTTTCTTCATGCGGCCTTCGATTAAAAGAGAAAAATGGGGACTGCCACCAATTCGCCCCCAGTCACGGCCCTCGAAACAAAGCACTTGGCCTGAAGCGAATTGGCTGGCTGTACCCGATTTTTCCGTCCCAAGATTTTTTCACCGCTTCCCGCCACCATTTCTCCCCGCTCACGGCCCTCGAAACAAAGCACTTGACCTGAACGAATTGGCTGGCTGCACCCGATTTTTCAAAGTACAGATTCTACATGTCTTCGGGCACAGTCAGATCAACTGAAACCTGAGCCGATCAGCCTGCCTTTCGATGGCTTTAGACCCCGGCAACCACTGCCAGAATAACAGTGCACACCCTTCCTTATGTTGGTCGCAGGCGACCGTCAGAGACAGAAATCTAATCCTAAACTACAACGTGATCGTTTCATTGTCAACACGGAAAAAACGCAAACGGGCGCTAAATCAGTTTGCTGAAAAGCGGTCCGCACGCCGCCGGTCATGCCGCCACGGATACTTGGCGTGTCACTAGCCCGCTTTTCTCGCCAGGTGGCGAGGCGAAGTGCGTGAGAGGGCCGTCAGTGTGGCGGTCTTGGGCATCTTGATGGAGATCGCCGTCTGAGGCGACCGAAGTAACAGTCCTAGAAGTGAGAATAGACCAACAGATGAGGCCTTTCCTGGCTGGAGTAGCGGTGATACTAGCTCTCGGCCTTGCGATATACGGGCTAGACCTTGATGCACCTCGGATCATAGCCCCTGCTGTTGTGATATCTCTGCTGACCGCCATTTGGTATCGCTTCGCCCCATCTGAGGGAGGCCAGCGGAGCGCCCAAGTGCTCTCAGCAACGAAGGCCTATGTGAACAGATAAGTTATGTCTTAACAATAACTTACGACAGTATTTGCTGGCCGGATAACATACTTTATCGTCTAGTAAAAGAGACCAACGATAAACTTCATGGGGAGAATTGCCGATATACAAGGTACAAGATGGGTCGGTGAGCGTTCGATCCCGTCATCGAACCTCATCGACCAAAGCGGCGGGGTTTTTATCCGATTTCAGCGCGTGAGCTGTTTATCCAATCATGTTGATCGGCGGAAGCCTGGAATCGCGACAGGGCCCGTTGTTGGTCTGGAGCTTGCGGGAATACATTCACCAGCCAACGGAGCTACTTCGACGGCGTGGGGGACTGATAGAGATGAAACTCAATCACAAGAAGCAACGCCCACCCGATGCGTTCCTTGAGTTCGAAAACGCCAGTTGGCGGTTCCGCCTCGGTGAGCCTTTTGGGAAGGCTGTAATCACTACCATTCGAGCTGCGCTAGCTGTTGTGCTCGCAGGCCTGCTCCTTTGGGCGAAGACCCAGGGGATCGACATTCAATGGGGTTTGCTCCATCACAGTATCCGCGCGCTGCTCTTGGGATAATGATACGAGTCGTTCTGTGCGAATCAGGAACGCTCATAGACGGCCATCGTGAGCGGCCATAATGTTGTCCCCAATCCAGAGGCCGATATCCTGGGGCGAGTTCATAGGAGACGATGTACGAAGTTCGGAGATCTGCGTCACGATGGGCGTCATCGACAACCTGGGGCCGCTTCCGTACCCACTCAACCCGGAAAGGTGCCCGTAGTAAGTCTCGTTCCCGACGTCATGCTGGGCAACAATCTCAAAGCCCCGCTACTGCCTGACCTCAGGCGGGCCGTGCTGAAACAGAATTTTCGTGGTGACATCGAGTCCCGTCGTGGCGCAAGCTCGCAGCTTGCCGCGTCGAGACTCTTCTCGCCGCCCGGGGCGCTTCGGCTACTGCGGTCGTACCGTAGAGCTGTGCCGTCGTTTGGCCCAGCCCTGCGGCCGTTTCTTCATCGCCCAACGAAAACACTTGACACACTCGCTATTCTAAAAGAGAAGGCGGCGACGACCCGCATCTCGCTCGCCACGAGAAAAAATACCAAACAAAGCCAATTTCTCGCAACCAACTTGCAATCAATCGGTTGCGGTGTATTTCTCGCCCGCCAATAGCCTCCCCACGACCGCGTTTCTTCGAATACACCGCTGGTCGTCCCGACAGGGCTGTCGACGGCCCGGCACTTGTTTAGGTGTTCGTGTTTCCATGGGGGACTCCGGAGAAGAACGTACTCTTTGGCGTCCTGGGTTGGTGTGTCGTCAACAGTGGAGGATCGTGACAGAATGACGCAATCCTCGTTGTCGACAGCCCGTAAATCAAGGGCTTACAGAAGCGTAGGCTGAGCTACTGCCGCAATTTCTGGGGGAAGGCGACAGTTGGAGGAGGGGGGTGTCAGGGAGAAGGAACGCTTAGAGGTCAGGTTAGCTGTAGTGTTTCAAACAGGCATTGTTTCCCGTACACAACGGAACCCGATGTCGAAGCTCTTGTCGCTGGGCTTGTCATTGCCGCGGAACGAGCAGCGGAGCATCGTCGCATCCACGAACCAGGAGCCGCCGCGCAACATCCGGTCACCAGCTTTCCTGTCCGGTCCGCGGGGATCTTCTGTGGGTTCATTGAGACTTAAGGTTGAGTAGTACTTCCTGTCATACCAGTCCGAAACCCATTCCCACACGTTACCTGCCATGTCATACAGTCCGAAGCCGTTCGGTGGGTAGCTGCCCACTGCTGAAGTGCCCTTAAACTTAAAAGGCAATAGGATGAGACCGCTAATAAGAGCGGCGTGGGCGAGAGTGAGGGTGTCATATCTCGCATCCTTGGAACTAATGCTGTCTCCCCATGGGTACTTCAAGCAATACTTGCCACCACGCGCGGCGTACTCCCACTCCGCGGACGTCGGCAGTCTTCCCCCTACCCACTGACAGTACGCATTCGCTTCTTCCCACGTGACTTTAGTGATTGGGTGATCCTTCTTCCACCATGTCAACTTCCATGGCATGCTCCTGCCAGTTTCTTGGGCGAAGCTCCTATATGCCTTGACGGTGACCGGGGTGCGCCTGAGCCAAAAGCCCTTGGTGATTGTCACCGGATGCTGGGGTTTTTCCGGGCCGGGTGCCTTATAATCCTGGGGCACAGCTCCCATCGAAAAAGTACCCGGAGGAATCCAAACGTATTCGGGAGGGTCCTGGGTGAGTTCCTGAGCGAGAGGAACTATCCTGTTGCCAGTACTCATCTGAGGTGGTCTCCTTTCCACGGAATTGTGGGATGGGCGTTCGGGTTTCGTCAAAAGCCCCGTAGCGCTGATCTAGGCGGGCGATGATCACACTTCCCCTTCGTCCTACCGTGTCCTCGCCCGCCAGATCCGCGGCCGTTTCTTCACCTCGCTCGGCAAACCGGGCAAACCGGGCAAACCGGGGGCAAACCGGGACAGCTTCCTATTTCCATGGATATTTCCATGGCGGGCATGTTCATCGCCCAACGAAAACACTTGACACACCCGCTATTCTAAAAGAGGGGGCCGCGACGACCCGCATCTCGCTCGCCACGAGAAAAAATACGAAACAAAGCCAATTTCTAGCAACCCGTTTGTAATCAATCTGTTACAGTGTATTTCCTGTCCGCCAATAGCCTGATATCCATGGAACTCACAGTAAGGAAGACCGACTTGGTTCGGGAGTTGAGCCTGGGGCAAGGTGTTGTCGAGAAGAAGACGACGGGACCGCCCTCGGCTGCATCACCGCGAGGATGGGCGTTTCCGTTCCGCTCTTACTTCAGCTCCACGCGAATCAGGTGGATCGGCGTGTCGCCGGTATTCTCGACCGAATGCGTCTCGGCGTCTTCCCAGAAGGTCAACGGCGCCGAAAACGTCGCTTCCCGCGTCTTGCCGTCCGGCAGACCGAACCGTGCCGAGCCGCCCTGCAGGATGACCAGAACGCTTCGGCTGTGTTTGTGCATGGGCTCGAAATCGCCCGGGTCGTTACGCACCTCGAGCACGCGCACGCGCTCATTCTCGAGCAGAAGTTTGTGAAATTGTGGGGCGGCTACAAGAGCGTCCAGGGGATCGGGCTCCGCGTCGGCGCTCGTGGCGGGGGCTGCGGCGCCGGGCGGCTTCGTAAGCTCGACGACAACCGCACGGAAGCGATGGTCGCTGCGGTTCACGGGTTCATGGACATCCGTATTGGTCTGGTAGCGAGCGCCTCCAGGCCGGTAGGTTGTTTCGTCCACCGAACCATCCTGACGCTTAACCGCTATGACACCGGCGTCGAGGGGGATCAGCACCCGCGGATACGGGTGCTTCGAGAGACACGCCGCCGACGCGCACTTCGGCGTTCTCCAAAATGGGCTCGTAGTTCTTCGGCGTGGTCCTAACTTCCTGCGGCGCTTCCGGCGACGAACAAGCGAAGTGCGCTACGACCAGTAGTACCAACCATCGTCGAGTTTCCATCGGTCTTTCTCCCCTAAGCCAAGCGCCCGGCGGTCAGCCCACTGTGCAGCCTGTTTTCAACCTGTGACCACTCTCCCCGCCGTTGCCGTCAAAACATCGCCAAGCCGCCACACACGTTGAAAGCCTGGCCGGTGATCGCGGCCGAAGAGTCGCCGGCGAGCAGAACCGCCACAGGCACGATTTCATCCGGCTCCAGGCGGCGGCCGATCGGGGTGATTTGCGATTCCAGCTCCTCGACAGTGATGCCTCTGCGTTCCGCGTCGTAGCGGACCCGTTGTTCATTCGCTTGGGTTCGCACGGGGCCGGGACAGATAGCGTTCACGGTGATTCCATCCCTGGCCAGCTCCAGCGCTAGGGTACGGGTCAATCCCAAGAGCCCGTGTTTGGAGACGGAATACGCCGCGCCGTGCGGCAATCCGACCTTCCCTGCAACAGACGAGATATTGATGATGCGACCGGTCTTCTTTTGCAGGAGAAGGGGAATGACGGCCTTAGAAAAACGATAGGGCGACGAAAGATTAAGAGCCAACGTGTAATCCCAGAAGGCATCGTCGAAATCCACGATCGGTCGCGGTTCGGGGCCGCTCCCGACGCCGGCATTGTTCACGAGAATGTCAATCGTTCCCAAGGCCTCGACTACCTGAGCGACGATTTTCGCCGGCGCATCGGCAGCGCTCAGGTCGGCCGTTATGGAAATCGCGCGCCGCCCCATGGCACGGATCTCCTGCTCCACGCTTTCCAGTTGTGATTGCGTGCGGGCTACGGCCGCGATGTCCGCCCCCTCCCGGGCGTAACCAAGCGCAATAGCGCGCCCGATGCCCCGGCCCGCCCCCGTGATCAACGCAACTCGGTTTCGAAGCTGCATGGTAGCCCAGACCCACTCCCGCCGCTGGTGAAAAGAGGCCCCAGCATACCAAATTGGGCTGCTCGCCACCTGGCGAGAATGCGCGCCTAGGTCAGCGGTAGAATGGGCTTGTATGCTTCCGCGCGGGAGAAGCCTCGTCATTTTCTCCGCTCTGGCTTTGGGGGCGGTCTGTGGAGCGTGGCCAAGCTCAGTCTTCGGCGCGCAAGGGGCCGGCAAGGGCAAGGCGCCCTACATGGGCTCCGGGACGAAGCGAATGGCCGCGAGACTCGCCGAAATCGCCGAACGGGCCGAGGGGCGGCCGAATGAAACCCCCTACCTAAATCGTCAAAGGGCCGAGGCTCTTCGTTCTCTGCTGGCTCGGATCAGCGACGCGGACAAAGAAACTGAATTCAGAACCTATCTCGGACGCGAGCTCCTCTTCGCCGGCAAGACCGAAGAAGCCCTGAAGGAATTCCAGGCCGTTGAACAAATGCTTAAACAGTCCGCGAAGCCCGTAAGTCAGGAGCTCGAGTCCAAAATCATGCATTTGTTGGGGCTGTCTTATCTCCGCCTCGGGGAACAGGAAAACTGCATCCGCAGCCACAACCCGGAGTCGTGCATACTCCCGATCAAGGGCAAGGGAGTTCATAACATTCAGCGCGGTTCTCGCCAGGCCGTCAAGCGCTTCAGCGCCGTTCTGGAAGAAAACCCCGATGATCTGACTGCCGTTTGGCTGCTCAACATCGCCTACATGACCTTGGGCGAGCATCCGCAAAAGGTTCCCGAGGAGTGGCTGATCTCGTTCGATGTTTTTGACTCTGACCGCGACATCAAACGCTTTCCCGACATCGCGGCGGCTCTGGGCCTCGACGTCGACGGCCTAGCGGGAGGCGGCCTCATGGAAGACTTTGATGGCGACGGCTATTTGGATCTGATGGTTTCTTCTTGGGGCTTGCGAGATCAGCTTCGTTATTTCCGAAACAACACGGACGGTACCTTTTCCGACCGCACGAGAGAGGCCGGCCTGACGGGCGTGACGGGGGGGCTCAACCTTGTCCATGCTGACTATGACAACGATGGCTATGCCGACGTGCTTGTTCTTCGCGGGGCGTGGTTGGCGGAGGCGGGGCGTCACCCGAACTCGCTGCTGCGAAACAACGGTGACGGGACGTTTGACGATGTGACCGAACAAGCCGGCCTGCTCTCATTCCATCCGACGCAGACCGCGGCCTGGGGAGATTACGACAACGACGGTTGGCTGGATCTCTTCATCGGCAACGAAACCACGGGGGAGCAAGAGCATCCCAGCGAGCTGTTTCACAACAACCGCGATGGGACTTTCAGTGAGATTGCCGCGCAGGCGGGCGTTGCCGGTGTCGGCTACGTCAAGGGCGTAGTCTGGGGCGACTACGACAATGACGGGCGAGTTGATCTCTACCTCTCCCGGCTTGGCCAGTCCAACCTGCTCTATCGCAATGATGGCCCGCGTGACCAAGATGAAGAAGGCCGGGAGAGCAGTTCCGCGGGAAAGGAAGAAACGGTGTCGGGAATTCGGCCATGGAGCTTCACCGACGTCAGCGTGAGCGCGGGCGTCACCCGACCAAGGGACAGCTTCCCCACTTGGTTTTGGGATTACAACAACGACGGCTGGTTGGATCTCTTCGTCTGTGGTTGGAGGTTAGAGGACTTGGTCGGCGACATAGCGGCCGATTACCTCGGCTACCCGAACACCGGCGAGCCGCCGAGGCTCTACCGCAACAACGGCGATGGAACGTTCACCGACGTGGCGCCCGAGGCACAGCTCAACAGGCTCCTTTTGGCCATGGGAAGCAACTTTGGCGACCTGGATAGCGACGGGTTTCCGGACTTTTATGTCGCCACCGGCACGCCTGATCTGGCGCTGTTGGTTCCCAACCTCATGTTTCGCAACGCCGGCGGCAAGTTCTTTCAAGACGTCACCGCCTCCGGCGGATTCGGTCATTTGCAAAAGGGCCACGGAGTGTCGTTTGGGGATATCGACAATGATGGCGACCAGGATATTTCGACCGTCATGGGTGGAGCGTACTCCGGCGACAACTACTGGAATGTACTCTTCCTCAACCCCGGACACGGCAACCATTGGATCACGCTTCGTCTCGAAGGTGTCGAGTCAAACCGCTCGGCGGTCGGTGCTCGAATCCGGGTTCGCTTACAGATCCCGGATGGGGAGCGCGACGTCTACGCAACGGTGGGCACGGGGGGAAGCTTTGGCGGGTCGAGCCTTCAGCAGGAGATCGGGCTGGGAGAGGCGACATCGATCGACTTCATTGAGATTAGCTGGCCATCCGGCAAAACCCAGCTATTCAAGGACATCGCCATGGATCAGATATTGAAGATACGCGAAGGCGACCGGGCGCCTGTCCCGCTGAAGCTAAGGCAAGTTGATTTGGAAGCAGCAAGCGGACAAGCCCACACTCACGATCATCAAAGCCCTGAGCCCTGATGCCACGGCAAAAGCCGGCCGGCACCGTCACCGAACCTTGCGGTTGATGTTCGGGAGTTTCCGCGTCAATGCATCCTGCGCCCGCGGCGGTCGCTCCGCGAAAGTTGGGAAGCTATTGTGACGCCGACACCGTTTCGCGGGCCGGCGCTTCGATGACGCCCAGCACCTCCCATTCGGCGAGCTGTTTTCTCACATCGGGAGCGATCGGGGAGTCGGGTTGCGCTTTCAAGAAAGTTCGAAAGTCGGTGGCGGCGCGTAGGAAATCTCCTTGCCGAGAGTGGATCATCCCCAACAGGTGATGAGCCAGCGGAAAGGACTGCGCCCCCTTGCCGGAAGTAATTGCGAGGGCGGACTTCTCGGCCGCTTCTATGTTGCCCAGCTGAAAGGCGGCCACGGCATGATAGTAGCGGATCTCCTTGTGATGCGGATTGAGCCGCAGCACGTCGTCCGAGATTTGAGCGACCCGCTGCCAATGATTGCTCTTCATGGCCAGCTTCACGAGGGGCACATACGGCTTTAGATACTTCGCATCCGCGCCGATTGCATTCTGTAACGCTTCCCGCGCCCCGGCTTCGTCTCCCATCGCCAGCCGGGTTTCGCCTAGCAGCGCCCAGGCGGCGGCGAATTCCGGGTATTCACTGACTGCCTTCTCGAGATCCTTGGCCGCCCTTCTCGGATTCGGCTTAGTCCCGAGCAGCTCTTTGAGCGCCCGCTCGTACGCTTTCTTCGCTTTCTTCGGCGCGGCCAGCGTAGTGATACTGACGGCAGTGCTCTGGACGTTCTCCAAACGATGCAGCACGATCACGCCGACGTCCGGCTTGTCGTATGCGGTTCGCCGGCCCAGGGTAATGACGTCCGACCGATAGCCGGGCAGTGCGGCCCGCAATTCACATCCCGTCAAATCAACGTGACGCGAACTGCCCAGCATCAACATTTGAAGCTTTTCCCGGCCCACGTATTGCCCAACATCTCGGCCGTCGGGACTGACCGCGGCGACGCTGGCGTCAGTACCGGATGCAGCATTGCCATCGCCGATAGCAAGGCTGAACCGTCCCTTACTGTTTGTGCGCGTTTCGCGAAAAGTTTGCTTGTCGCACACTCGTTCGATCGTCACCATCTGGGCGGGGGTTGTACCATCGTCCAAGATGACCTTGCCCCTGATGTAAACCGGTCGTGGCCGGCTGGGGTCGCTGGCGCCTGCCTGTTGACCTGTTCCGCCGAAAAGACCCGGAGCCTGCGCACCACCGGACCCCCCGCGGCTACCCTGTTGAGCCCCGGCGGAATAGGTGAGTGCCATGGAGACACCGAAAAGCAGCAAAAGTTTCACCCGCATACGCTTGTCTCCTAAGTTATTGATACCCGCAGAATATAGTGTTGTTTTCGGACACAGCAAATGCCTTGCCAGAGCGGGCGCAGCACGCTGCGCCCCTACACTGTATTGCGCGAACATCAATAATAGTGCATCATTCCACAGATACGTTTACGGAAGGTGGCTGGCTGCGGGCACGATGCATGGCCGCCTCTACTGACGGACTTGTCGCGTGCTTCGCCTTGCCCCGTGAGCTCCATCCTGTATAGTACCGAGTCGAACCTGTATGTGCGAAGCTATCGTGACGCCGACGCCGTTTCACCGGCCGGCGCTTCGATGACGCCCAGCGCCTCCCATTCGCTGAGCTGTCTTCTCACGGCAGGCGCGATCGGGGAGTCGGGTTGCGCTTTCAAGAAAGTTCGAAAGTCGCCGGCGGCGCGTGGGAAATCTCCTTGCCTGGCATGGATCATCCCCAACAGATGATGAGCCAGCGGAAACGACTGCGCCCCCTTGCCGGACTCAATCGCCAGGGCCGACTTCTCGGCCACTTCCATGTTACCCCGCCGAAAGCCGGCCACGGCATGATAGTAGCGGATCTCCTTGTGGTGCGGATTGAGCCGCAGCACGTCGTCCGAGAGTTGAGCGACCCGCTGCCAATGATTGCTCTTCATGGCCAGCTTCACGAGGGGCACATACGGCTTCAGATACTTCGCATCCGCCCCGATCGCATTCTGTAAGGCCTCCCGCGCCCCGGCTTCGTCTCCCATCGCCAGCCGGGTTTCGCCTAGCAGGGCCCAGGCGGCGGCGAATTGCGGGTATTCATGTACCGCCTTCTCCAGATCCTTGGCCGCCCCTTTCGGATTCGGCCTAGTCCCGAGCAGCTCTTTGAGCGCCCGCTCGTACGCTTTCTTCGCTTTCTTCGGCGCGGCCAGCGTGGTGATACTGACGGCTGTGCTCTGGACGTTCTCCAAACGATGCAGCACGATCACGCCTATATCCGGCTTGTCGTATGCGGTTCGCCGGCCCAGGGTAATGACATCCGATCGATAGCCGGGCAACACGGCTCGCAATTCACATCCCCTTAGATCGACGTGGCGCAAACTACCCAACCCGAAGCTTCTACTCCTAATGCCTTCGGGGCGGCCCGAGAAGCGGCCCGTATCTCGGCTGTCGGCCCCGGTGGTCGAGACGCCGGCATCGGTGCGGGCCACCGTATTGTCACTGCCGACCGAGAAGCTGAACTGTCCCTTGCTGTCCGTGCGGGTTTCGGGAAAGGTCCGGTTGTGGCACACTCGTTCGATGGTCGCCAGCTGGGCGGGAGTTCCACCGTCGTCCAAGGCGACCTTGCCCCTGAGGTAAACGGGCCGTGGCCGGCTGGGGTCGGAGACGGGTCCTTGTTGACCTGGATTGCCGAAAAGGTCCGTCGCCTGCCCACCCGCGCCCTGGCCTGAGCCGTCTTGTTGAGCCCAGGTAGGGTTCGTCAGTACCACGGAAAAACTCAGAAGCAGCCAAGGGTTCTTGCGCATACGTTGTGTCTGGATTGGCCGTGTCTAGCTACTTTCCGGCGCAAAAAGGAGAAACTGCGTAGTGGCTGGGTACAGTCAGCCAATTTCGCGTCCGAATGCGCCAGTAAGTTGTTGATTCTTTGAAGGCGCGAAATTGGTGACAGTCCCCGCCCCGGACGCTACGCGTATTTTGCGCCGGAAAGTAGTTAGCCCGCATTTCTCACCAGCTAACGGTCGAAGCACGGACGCGGACGCTGGAACAGCGCCAGGTCCGCGCTACAAGCTTAGCGTTTTTGCCCATCCAGAAGCCGGTCGGAGGAAATCTGTGGCCGAGATTATTGAAGCGCGGCGCCTCCCGCCTTTTCCTGCGCCCCTGCCGGGGCTTTGCCGAGTCTGCCGTTTCACCCACGGTTCCGCCTTACGGCTCCACCGTGGGCTACTATCCTACGCCCCTGCGGGGCTGGACCGTGTCTAGCTACTTTTCGGCGCAAAAAGCAGAAACTGCGTAGTGGCTGGGTACAGTCAGCCAATTTCGCGTCCGGATGCGCCTGTAAGTTGTTGATTCTTTGAAGGCGCGAAATTGGTGACAGTCCCCGCCCCGAGCGCTACGCGTATTTTGCGCCGGAAAGTAGTTAGCCCGCATTTCTCGCCAGCTAACGCTCGAAGGACACGATCAGCCCGCCAAACTCTCCGTAAGTGTCTAGAACAAAATGCGTTACGAGGAATTGGGTTTGTTTGGTAATTCTATTGCTCGGTAGCTGCGCAGGGACGCGGACGCTGGAACAGCGCCAGGTCCGCGCTACAAGCTCTGCCGCCGTGTTGCTCCTTCGGGGCCTCCCGCCCCGCAGCAAGGCTACTCTTGTACCCGGCTGGTCCGATCCGTCGGGTTTTTTGGGTCCGACCGTCCCGCCGTACTGGAAACCAACTGTAAACCATTGATTCCCTTTGGGTTCGACGAAATTGGGTTTGTTTGGTAATTTTGTTGCCTCGTTGGTTCGCGGCTTCCGACGGCCCGTGCTCGAATGGGCCCCGCATGCTTCGCGTGTACTCACTTACATTGTACCTTGCCAATCCAAGGAGGCCTTGGCGCCAATGGAGCTAAGCTACTTTTAATGAGACACTTATTGATACCCGCAGAATATAGTGTTGTTTTCGGACACAGCAAATGCCTTGCCAGAGCGGGCGCAGCACGCTGCGCCCCTACACTGTATTTCGCGAACATCAATAGGCTTCGTGACAAGCCCAACGGTCGAGGTCCGAGCGTAAGGCGGTTCCTTGCGTGTGGGGATCTCGGAAACATGTGTCGGTAAGAGTACCGACACGGCAGGTCTGGGGACCTGCGCCACGGGGGACGGTCGTTTCCGGCCGGGCCCGAACATGTCGCTCAGCGCCTTGTTGCAGCAGAAAAAAAGAGGCCCTGGCCTCGAAAGGCCAGGACCTCCGTGATTCGTTAAAAACCAGCTAAGCGGCTACCACAGGATGCGGACGCCCATTTGGATCCTGCGCGGCTCCGCGGCGCTGGTGATGACGTTCGTGGTGCCCGGAGACGACAGCGGGAAGATGGTGGCGCTCGGGTTGCCTAAGTTTGCGTGGTTCAAGGCATTGAAGAACTCGCCCCGAATGTTGAAGGTGAGCCTTTCCCCCACGACGATGTTTTTACTCACCGAGAGGTCAAGCGTCCAAGCGCCGGGGCCGACGAAGGAACCGGGGGAAGCGTCGCCGAACGCATCGTCTCCGATCACATCCGTCCCTTGGTGCGAGTACGCACCCAAGTTGAACCAGCTATCTTGCGTCTTGGCGCCCTGCGTATCGGTGCCCGACACTCGGTTCGGACGGATCCCTCCGGCAGCAAAGCATTTACAATCGACGCCGGACACACCGATGTTCCGCGCCCGGCCGGATACCACCGTGAACTGGGGAGTAAGGTCCCAGCCGCCCAGAAGGTAGTCGATAGGCCCCGAATTGAGCCATCTGCGACTGTGTCCGAAAGGAAGCTCATAGCTCCCGGCCCAGACGAAGCGGTGCCGCAGGTCGTTGCCGGTAAGCCCCCGGTCGACCTGCCGGTTGTACCAGTTCTGACGATTCGTATCGGTGAGATACTTCGACCAGGTGTAGTTCGACACAAAGCTCAAGCCGTTGCGATATCTCTGTTCGACCTTGACCACGAGGGCATGGTAATTCGAGTTCCCAATCGTCATATACGGAAGGACACTCCCATATTGCGGAAAGGGGCGAATCGCCTGAATGTTCCCATCCACCTCGGTGCCAACCGTGGCGGGGAAGACCTGGTTAACGTTGTACCGAGCGAACAGTTGGTGCCCTATGTTGGCGAGCCAACCCAGCTCGAAGAACAGCCCGCTCTCAAGCTGGTGCTGTACGTTGAAGTTCCATTGCACTCCATATGGCGTTTCGTTGTCCCGCAGCATGAAGTCAGGGTTAATCCGAGGGGCGTCGCCCACCGGAACAGCGCCAAAAGCCGGATCCAATGTGCCGTCAAAAGGAGCGGGCGGCGGCAGACCGGTAGCAAGGTGATAGGGGGCGGTGACGCCGCTATCCACCGTGGAGGTGGACACGTTGGTCGTCACATCGGGGCGCAAAAGCCCGGGAGCGCCGCGAAGGCCCCATTGGACATGGTAGCCGTAGAAGAGGCCACCCCCTCCTCGAATGACGGTATTCGGGGCAACGTTCCAAGAGAAGCCAAAGCGCGGCGCGAAGTTATCACCGTCTTGGTCCCAATAGGTGTCCGGGTAGGTGGCCACGCCGGGCGTTCCCGAAACCTGGTTAATGGTATTAAAATCAAACCCGTTCAGCCGATCTTCGCAGGGGAAGCCCGTGTTGCAGCGGCTCGCGCTCAGGCCCTCGGTCATGGGAGTGTCCACCTCGTAGCGGAAGCCAATGTTCAGGGTGAAGTTACGTGTGACCTTCCAGTCGTCTTGGACGTAGAAGCTGTGCCACCAACTCAAGAAATGCCTCATGGCCGTGGAACTCAAACTGCCGCTGTCCGGCCAATCGAGCAGCAGGGAAGCGACGCTGTCTCCCGAAGCGGGATCCGTCGGAGTCGCCGCCGTGCCCCGGGCGGCGAAGTTGTAGGTTCCGGGCCAATTGAGGTGGGTATACATCGTCGCCGAAGAGCGGCGGCTCTCGTAACCGAACTTCAAGGAATGCGAGCCTTTCAACGTCGTGATGGACTCAATGAGGTTCCAATTGCGCATCGGGAGCTGCCAGTCTCCGGAGCCGATCCAGCCGTTCCCGGGCATGGTGTAGCCGGAGGCGTTGATGTTGGGGAAAGCGTCGTTGGGAATGTCGAATTTCTCCGTCGTCTTGGCCACCGGTGGCGGCAACACAAGACCGATCTGCTGCGGAAAACCTTGCCCCGCGCTCAGATGCTGCCCCCCCCAGGACCGGGTGGCGTAGGTAAAGCGAAGATCATTAATCACCGTCGGACTGACGATACGCGTCCAGGTGAAGGCCTGATTCCGGCTCCAGGGCTCCAGCACCATGTCGCCCCGGTCGAACCAGTTCCGGGTGGAAGGGTCCCCGGTGATGCCCACGGCATTCTCTACTCCGGGAGCTCCGGGCCAAGGTCCGTCGTATTGGAACGGTCCGTTATCCATAAGGACGCGCCAGAAGAACCTGTCTTTGTCGGAGTGCGCGTAGTCGAATTTCGAGGTCAACGCCCAACGGTCGGTGCTATTGGAGTCGGCGGTGGAGACAAAGTTGTTCGTACCCGAGACGTCAATAGGCGCCGTGTTCGGGGCCGGTATCAGTGCCAAGATGTTTCTACCGACGTCGATCTGCTGCGCCCTAGGAATAATGTTGTTCGGGAACGCGGTGCGGGTAACTGAGCCGTCCGTCCCTATCACGGTCGAACGAGGGTCGTAAATCGTCTTGAGATTCCCGGCGGCGTCAAACTTGCCGGAAAAATCGCCGTCCCTTTGCGCCAAGGTGGGCAACGTCTGGAAGAACTCCGCGGTCAGGCCCCGGCCCCCGCCTGTCAGGTTGGTAATCTTGAACTTGGTCCTTTCATAGGTGCCGAAGAAAAAGAGCTTGTTCTTGACGATCGCTCCGCCGCCGCCTACGCCGAATATGTGCTCACGGAACGGTGCCGGCTCTGCCGCAAAAAGGTTCCTAGCGTCGAAAGCCTGTTGGCGGTGAAACCACCAGCCTTTACCGTGAAAGTCGTTGGTTCCCGATCTTGTGGTCATCAGGAGTAAGCCGCCGGCGCTGCCCCCGTATTCCGCCTTGTAGCCGTTCGCGACAACGCGAAACTCGGAGGTCACTTCAATGCTGGGGTTGATATCGTGAACGTTGGACTCCACGCGCGTATTCGTGGCGTTGCCGCCGTCAATGTAGACGGCCGGCAGGGTGGGTCCGCCCGCCAGCGAGTAGAAGGGAGTCTGGGTGGTGGTGGGCTCGGTGCCATTGTAGGCGACGGCCGCGGCCACGGTGAGCAATTGCAGGGGTCGCCGTAACGACACCGGCAAGGTGTGAATCAGCCTCTCCTCCACCTGGTTGCTGACGGTCTGCGTCTCCGTTTCCAAAGTGACCGCCGAAGCCTCCACTTCGATCACCTGGACCACCTCTCCGATTTCGAGACTTATGTTCACGGTGGTAACGCGGGCGCCTTCTAGAACGACCGAGCTCACACTCTTCTTGAAGCCCTCCTGCTCGACTCCTACCTCATAGCGGCCAGCTACGAGCTCGCTGAAGCGATACAGACCGGCTTGGTTGGTGACGGTCGACGTTTGGACACCCGTGTCTACGTTTGTGGTCGTCACCGTCGCGTCCACAATGGCGGCGCCGGTGGCGTCGGTTACCGAGCCCGCTAAGCCGGCGGCTCGCTGCCCCCAGCTAGGCGCCGCGAAGAGTATCAAGCAACACCATATGGCTGCCCAACGGCATACGGCCGTATTCAGGACAGCTGGAAACTTCCTAGCCTTCTCGGAAACTTCTGAATGTGTTTGCATTTGTGACGTGCCCCCTCCAAAGGGAATATCAGATCATCCAGCCAGGTTTGGTAAACCCACCCCTTCTGACGACCGTCGGGCAGGAACCTCAGACCCCCAACTCGAACTGTCGTTTATTATTCCACAAAACATGTCGTAGGGTCAACATCTTATTACGGCTCCCATGGCCCGTTTGTGATATGGACCATCAGGATAGTCTGACCAGCTTGGCCGATCAGGCTCTAAGTGCAAGAAAAACCGAGGGTTGTCGGCGTTTCCGCATCTTCAGCCTTCTGCTGAGAGAAGTTTTTTATATTTCTTCTTGTTGTGCGTTGTTGTACATATGGCAACCTTAGTAGTTGTACATATGGCAACCTTGTAGGCCGCATTTCTCACGACAAAACAGTAGTCGGCTCAGTCCCGTAGAGCAAGGCTGGGCGGTCGTTTTGCCCAGACCCGCGGCCGTTTTGGTTCGCTTACCCAACACCGCTCCCGCGGTCCTAAATCCGGTTCGACGTATTGAGCGGCAACCTTAGCTCGTCCACCGCGGGGGATTCCTTCTCTGTGCGGCTCAACGGGCGCTCGACCAGCGCCGATTCAAAGGGTCCTGAAACCAACCCCCGCCGGGCGGGGTTCGTGCGGATGGGCTGGGAGGTTTCCTCGTACGCCGGCGAGTAATTCGAATTCGGAGTGGTTGAAACGGGCGCAGCCCTTTCCGCGGATTCGCAGTGATGAAAAAGAAGTGCGAATGTAAGATAGGCCGACGTAGGCGTGCCATCCGGTTCTATGATGGCCGGGGCTTCGATGTCCTACAAGCCGCTGTCATTGGGGGATGGTGGTCCCGAAAGACCACCCCAAACGGTCGCGGGTCTCGGAAGCGGCGCCGAGCCCTGCTCTACGGGACTTCGACCACCGTCCCAGGACCTTGCCGACCCGTTACAAACCAACGTCGCGTAAATCACGGCCGCTCATCTCCGCCGGTCGCTCGACACCAAGAATGCTGAGGATGGTAGGCGCGATATCCCGTAGCGAGCCCCCCGGGGCGAGCTTCCCGGTAGACTCGCCGACCAAGATGAAGGGCACGGGAAACGTCGTGTGGTAGGTATGGGGATGGCCGCTGTCAGGGTCCACCATCAGGTCGGCGTTGCCATGATCGGCGGTGACGATCCACGCTCCGCCTGTTCGCTTTAGGGCCTCATGGATCTTTCCGAGGCAGTTGTCGACGGTCTCGACCGCCTTGACCGCGGCGTCGATCTTCCCCGTGTGCCCGACCATGTCGCCGTTGGCGAAATTAACGACGAGAAGGTCAAAGTTCCCACTCTCGATGCCTTCGACGACAACATCGCAAACCGGGTAGGCGCTCATCTCGGGCCGCAGGTCATAGGTGGCCACTTTCGGGGAAGGAATCAACGTTCGCTCTTCGCCCGGATAGGGCCGTTCCCGCCCGCCGTTAAAGAAGTACGTAACGTGGGGGTATTTCTCCGTCTCCGCCGAACGCAGGTTCTTCCAACCCCGCTCGCCGCAAACCTGGCCAAGAGTGTGCTCCGGCTGGTGCGGCGAAATGACGTGCGGGAAGCTGTGCGTTCGGTCGTACTCGGTCATCGTGACGTAGTGCAGGCTTTCGGGCATCAGGCTCCTGGGCGGCCGCTCAAGCGAGGGGTCGTTGAGCGCCAGCGTCATCTGCCTGGCGCGGTCAGCCCGGAAATTGAAGAAGATGACGGCATCTTCGTCCTCGATCCTAGCGATCGGGTTGCCGTCTTCGTCAACCAGGACCACCGGGGCGACGAACTCGTCGGTAACTCCCCGCGCGTAGGAAGCCCGCATCGCTTCGGCCGCGTCCGTTGCCCGGTTCCCTTCCCCCAGCACCATGGCGCGGAAAGCCCGTTCGATCCGCTGCCAGCGGCGATCGCGGTCCATGGCGAAGTAGCGCCCGCTTATGGTGGCGATCTTGCCGACCTCCAGGTTCTTCATTTTCCCCACCAACTCTTCGACGTAGCCCGCGCCGCTTTGCGGGGGCTTATCCCGACCGTCGGTGAAGCAGTGAACAAAAACGTTCTCGACTCCTTGGCGTTTGGCCATCTCCAGCAAGGCGAACAGATGCGTGAGCTGCGAATGCACGCCCCCTGGGCTGGTTAAACCGAGCAGGTGCAGCTTACGCGAGCGAGCGTGCTCCATCGCGTTCAGCAAAACCTGATGGGAGAAGAACGCGCCGCTCTCGATCAGCTCGTCGATACGGGTAACGTCCATCTTGACAAGGCGTCCGGCGCCGATATTGAGATGCCCGACTTCGCTGTTGCCCATCTGCCCCTCGGGCAGGCCGACGAAAGGGCCGTCGGTGCGGATCAACGTGTGCGGATAGTCCCGCCACAGCCGATCGAAGTTGGGCTTGCGCGCCATCCGGACGGCGTTGTTCTCCGGGTTCGGATTATGTCCCCAACCATCCATGATGGTGAGGACAAAGGGCCGGGGACGTTCCATGACGAGTGCACCAGTGTAGCGGTTCCATTATGGCAAGAGGGGTTGCTGCCCACGGAGAACGGTCCGCACCGGCATGCACGGCGCCCCGCCGCGGGGGAAGGAATCTGGGGCCAAAGGCCGGCGCGCGCCTCCGCTCCGCGCGACCGCCTCCCAGCGAAGCGTCTAGCCGCTTTCTCTCACCACGCGGAGAGGCGAAGTGCGTGAGAGGACCGTCAGGACCAGGCCCGGCCGAAAAGCGGAATCCAAAACAAGACGTAACCAATTGATTTAAAACGGGTTGTTAGAAATTGGCTTTGTTTCGTTTTTTTCTTGTGGCGAGCGCGGCGCCGTCTGCCTGGTCCCCTCTTCAGAATAGCGGGTGTGTCAAGCGTCTTCGTCGCCGGCTGGGGCCCCCAGGCCCGAACACGCCAGCTCCTGGGCACAAAGAAAAGAACTATGCCATAATTATGGAATATGGCAGTACGAAAGATGACTTTTTCGATTCCTGAGGCTATCGCACGCAAATTCGTCGGGCGAGTTCCTGCGAGGAAACGCTCCCAGTATCTGACGGAAGCTCTGGAACAGAAGCTGTCTCGCCAAGATGAGGATCTCGCCCACGCTTGCAAGCAGGCCAATGCAGACGCTGAGAGCACGGCAGTAGAGAAGGAAATGGAGGGCATCGAGGATGGGATCGACGAGCCATGGGGAGCACCCTCTTCGCGGTGATCTCTGGTGGGTCGCCCTCGATCCGACGGTCGGCTCAGAGATTTCAAAAACCCGCCCCTGCCTGGTGCTCTCCACCAACGCTGTAAACGAGCACCGTCGAACGGTCGTGGTGATTCCCCTGTCCTCATCCCCTTCCGCCTACCCACCCATTACGGTGACCGTAGAATGCGAGGGTGTGTCTTCGGTCGCCGTGGTCGATCAGATTCGAGCCATCAGCAGACACAGATTCAGGAAGCGCATTGGTGCGGTAAAGGCCCAAGAGCTTGCAGCGGTGGAAAGCGCCCTCCGGCAAGTGCTTGAACTAGGCTTTTGACAAGAATCGGCCGGTAGTTCCTGTCTCGAGGCTAGCCCGCTTTTCTCACCGAAAAATCGGGTACAGCCAGCCAATTCGCTTCAGACTAAGTGCCTTTTTTCTAGGGCCATGGCGGGGGCGAATTGGTGGCAGTCCCCATTTTTCGCTCCCCAAGCACTTTCAGCCACGGGATCCTCACGCACTTCGCCTCGCCACGTGGTGAGAAAAGCGGGCTACGCTCAGGTGACCCGTATCTGAGAAGATGGGGCCATCATTTTAGAAATTGCAAACGACGGTCCCGTTCCTACAGGGCCGCCATCTCGCCAGAACTGATGTACCGCCCGGCCGAAGAACTCCCCGTCTCCCAATTCAAGCTCGACGCTGTCGCTGCGGGCACCAAGAAGCGTCTCCAGCTTCTTGTCGACACCCTTCCCGACGGGCAGCCGCTCGCCTTCTCGACTCTCATCGTGCGCGGCAGGACTCCCGGAAAGACCTTTCTCGTCACCGGCGGCGTGCACGGCGACGAGTATGAGGGGCCGGTTGCGATTCAGGATCTGTTCCACGAACTCGATCCGGAAACCCTCCGCGGCGCCTTCTTGGCGATTCCCGTTTTGAATACCCCGGCCTTCGTCGCCGCAACGCGGGAGGGCGGCTGGGACCATCAGAACCTGGCGCGCATTTTCCCCGGAAGTCCGTCGGGGACGCTGAGCGAGCGCATTGCGCACGCCTTTTCCGAACACATTGTCGGCCAAGCTGACTTCTATCTCGACATGCACGCGGCGGGAAACCTGTACGCGATCCGGCGCTTTGCCGGATATGCGGTCCGCGCTCCCAAGATCAACGAGGTGCAAAAAGCCGGGGCCATCGCTTTCGGGTTCGATCTCGTCTGGGGCACGACAGCTCTCCCGGGCCGTTCGCTCTCGGCGGCGGGGGATAAAGAAGTGCCGGCCATCTACGTCGAGATGCCCGGAGAAGGACGCTGCCGGAGCGACGATCGCGCCCTGGCCAGAGAGGGAATCCGCAACGTCATGGCGTTCCTCGAGATGGCGCCGGGCGATTTCCCTCGCCACAGCCCACGCTACTGTTTCGAGACTCTCGGTGCAGAGGCCGGCCATTTGCAGCTTCAACATCCCAGCCCGGCGTCGGGACTCTTCGTTCCCGCGGTCGATATTTGGGAGCGGGTTGCGAAGGGCCAGACGCTGGGCGAGATTCGTCATCCCGACGGCACGGTTCTAGCGGATCTGCCGTCGTCTCGCAGCGGGCGGGTTCTTTTTATGCGCACCTTGCCGCGGGTCTTCGCGGGAGACTTCCTGGTCTACGTGCTCGAACTTCCAGACGGCACGGACTGATGCGCGACGTTGATTTTCTCGTACTCGGCCTTGGTGCCATGGGAAGCGCGGCGCTCTACCATCTCGCGCGCATGGGGAAGGCCGTCGTCGGCCTCGAGCAGTTCGAGCCGGGCCACAAGCTTGGAAGCTCACACGGTCACTCTCGCGCGTTCAGGACTTTTTATCACGATCCGCTTTATACGGAGCTCGCCGAAGCGGCGTTTCCCCTCTGGCAAGAGCTCGAGGCGGTGTCCGGCGAATCTCTCCTTCACCTTTCGGGCTGGCTGGCTTTCGCGCAAAGGGGAAGCGAGCACCTCAAGTGCCGGCTTGAGGCTATCAAGAAAAGACGCACTCATTTCGAGATCCTCGATCCGAAACAGGTCGGCGAGCGCTTTCCGGCGCTTCAGCTTCCTGAAGACTCGATCGCTTGTTACACCCCACGTGCCGGATTCCTCGATCCCAATCGCGTCGTGCCGGCTCAGCTTTCTGTTGCCGAAAAGTCCGGAGCCGATATTCTCGCGGGCGCCCGCGTTGAGAAGATCGATCTAAGCCGCGAGCGGCCGGAAATCCGAACGACTGACGACTGGTTTCGTGCCGGCCGGCTGGTGATCACGGCCGGGCCATGGGCGGGTGAGCTCTTGCAAGATCTCGACTTGCCGCTCCGCGTCACACGTCAGCAGAAATTCTACTTCGCCGCCGATCGCACCGAAAACCTGGGACCCGAACGACTGCCGGTCTACGCGGACCTCGACACCGAGTTCTACGGTTTCCCGCTCCACGGTCCGGGAATCAAGGCGGCCGACGACTCCCAGGGCGAGACAACGTCGCCGCGAACGATCGATCGCACTCTCGATCTCGGGAAAGGCGGCCAGTTGGCCGCCTGGCTCTCGCGTCTCATGCCCGGGGCCGGCTTCCGATTTCTCGAGGGCTCGACGTGCATGTACACGATGACGCCCGATGAGGATTTCTTGATTGGGCCGCATCCCCGGAACCCAGCGGTGCTGATTGGCGCGGGGTTCTCCGGCCACGGCTTCAAGTTCGCAACGCTTGTCGGGCGGATTCTCGCCGAGCTCGCCGTAGAGGGTGAGACCTCCTATCCCGTCTCGCGCTTTCGCCTCGACCGCTTTGAAAAGTAGAACGACTTGGGCGCGACATGTCGCGCCCTGGACAAACGGGATCGCTTGTCCCTACCTTAGAATCATCACAAGTTGGCGTCCCGCTCGGCATCCTAAGTGTAGTGCCACATAAATAACCGGACAACGTCGATGAGAAAAGCCAGATCCAGGCCTTAGACCGCAGCCAGCCGGGGACTGCCCTTGAAAAAGGGTCGTGCCGGCACCATGACCCACGACTTCAAACGACAGGGCACAACGACGCTGTTCGCCGCCTTCCATGTGCTCGACGGCCAGGTGATCGGGGAGTGTCTGCCGCGACATCGGCACCAGGAATTCCTCAAATTCCTACGCCAGATCGACCGCGAAACGCCACCGGCGCTGGAGCTGCATCTGATCGTGGACAACTACTCCACGCACAAGCATGAGCAGGTGAAGAAGTGACTCGCGAAGCGCCCAAGCCCTTTGTCTGGACAGCTCCGGCACAAGATATCCTCGCCAAAGTCGAGCGCGCCGCCAAAATCCACGCCATTGTCCAGAACCGTTAGTGGCACTACACTAGGGAGCCATTCGAGCATCCGTGGCCGCTAAATAGACCGTTTCACAAGTTCGGTCACGTATATGTAGAAGCCAGGTGGACGGTCGGGAACTTCGGGCACGCCATGCCGTGCCTCTACGCTGCTCGGCGCCCAACGGATCTGTTGGGGCACAGCATGCTGTGCCCGCCTGCACTCGCCCGAAACGCGAGTGTATTTATGAAATGGAGTACTAAGTGAACGGCATTAGGGCTGACCGTGGCGTCCGCGGTAGGTTTTCCAACCGCCCGAGGCTCACTCCACGTTTGCGGCTGACAATCCGCGGCGGGCCATCTCTTCGTCGACCCGGCTATGGTGCTCCGCCCGGGCCGATGAATCGCTTTTCTTCCAGCTGAAGCCGTCCTGGCGGGAAACGAGGGTGCTGACCCAGGCGCGGGTGAATTCGTAGACGCCGTTGTTGTCCCAGCCGTTGAGGACTTCGGCCAAGATCTTGATTGCGGGGACCTCGAAGGGCCTGACCCGCTCCAAATAGTTGTCCCGGCGGAATTCATGAATCAGTTGGATGAGGGCGTCAACTTGGTCTGGCGGCAGCCCGCGCACGGCATCGGCGAAAAACGAGACCGCGCGGCGCTGGTCGCTCGAAAGCGGCAGCCGGCCTCCCTCGATGACCCCGAAATCGTTGACTCGTTTGACTTCTGCTCCCATAACTCCCTCCGGGCTCTTTATCGACCGGAGGGGAGCGAAACTTTATAGGGCTTATTCCTCAGGCCGGCACGAGGCGCTGCGTACACGCCGTGCGGCGGGATCTCTACCGCAGCCGTGAGGGAGTGCCCATGGGCCTTGCGGCCCAGCCAAAGGGATGAAAACCGACGGGTTTTCGACCGGGCGGCCATAGCGCCACGGTCGCGCCGCATACTCGGCCTGTCACTAGCGTTCCAGGCTCAGTCCCTTGCTCTCGCACACCCTCGCCATGCCCGATTCGGAGCCGCGAACGCCAGAGAGCGGCCATGGCGTACGGCCAAGCCTGCGCCCCACCCAAAGGGATGAACGCGGGTGGGTTTTCGACCGAGGGTCCGGGGATTGCCGGCCCACAATCGATCGTGGCGGGCCTATCGCGTGCTCCTGCCGGCCGTGGTGAGAAAAGCGGGTTCGCCTTCAGAAATGGATACAGGCACCGATTTTTTCGTCGCACTTACCTCCTACCGCCGGCTGCTAGGGAGTAGAATTCTTTTTAAGGGGAGGCGTCTCAGGACCCGTGTTTGATCGTCACCGGCAGAAAGCGGTCGTCCTTTTTGCGCTGGCGGACGTGATTCTCACCGTCTGCGCTTTTGAGGCCGCCTACCAAACGCGCGTAGCGCTGCCCTTACCTCGCGTGTTTTTCATCGTCACGCCGGTCAAGGCCCTTCTTTTAGGCGGCACTCTCGCACTTTGGCTCGGGATCGGGGCGTGGCTCGACGTTTATCACAAGCTCTACGGGAACAACACTCGGGCAGCGATCCGCGACACCTTCTTGCAGGTCTTCTTCGGTGTGGTCGGTTTGGTAACTTTCCAGTATCTTCTAGACCCGCGACTCGACATCAGCCGCTTGTTCATCGGCCTTTTCGCCGCCTACAACTTGGTCTTCCTGCTGGTCTATCGCGTCAGCGCGGGCAGACTGCGTGGCTTCATTCGGCGCCAATTCGGCGCACAAACGTTCTACCTCGTAGTCGGATGCGGCCCGAAGGCGCGTGATATGGGCCGCCGGCTGGAGGCCGCCCGCGAATACGGCGTGCAGCTCGTCGGTTTTGTGGATCCGGTCGGCTCGGCCGGTTCGAAGATTGACCTCGGCAAGACCTATCCTGTCCGGAAGCTGGATGAGTTGGCTGCGACCGTCCGCGAGCGCGTGATCGACGAGATCATCTTCGCGGTCGAAGCGGAAAAACTCGCCGAGTTGGAAGACGCTCTTCTGATCTGCGACGAAGAAGGCATTCGCACCCGGGTTATGATGGACATCTTCCCGCACATCCAAAGCAAGGTTTATGTGGAGCGGTTCAGCGACGTTCCGATGCTGACGTTTTCCACCACGCCGCACGACGAGATCCGGCTGTTCTTGAAAAGGGCGTTTGACGTCACGCTGGGAGTGATCTCGCTGCTGGTGCTGGCACTGCCGATGGCTCTGTTGGCCCTGATGATCCGGCTGACTTCTCGAGGACCGGGTATCTTCCGCCAAGTGCGCGGCGGCCTCAACGGCCGCCGTTTCGTCTGCTACAAGTTTCGCTCGATGGTGGCCAACGCCGAGAAACTCAGGGGAGACCTCGCCCACCTCAATGAAAAAGACGGCCCGGTCTTTAAGATTGCCGACGACCCTCGCCTTACAACGATCGGGCGTTACCTGCGGCGGTTTTCGATCGACGAGCTGCCGCAGCTTTGGAACATCCTCAAGGGCGACATGTCGTTCGTCGGTCCGCGACCGGCCGTGCTTTCTGAAATCCAACAATACAAAACTTGGCAGCGGCGGCGGCTGCGCATGAGGCCCGGATTGACTTGCCTGTGGGCTGTTCAGGGCCGCGACAGTCTGAGATTCGACACTTGGATGAAGCTCGATCTCGAATACATCGACAAATGGTCGCTGTGGCTCGACTTCAAGCTGTTGGTGCAGTCGATACCGCGGGTGCTCGTCGGCCGGGGAGCGAACTAGCCCACTACTCCGCCGTCGCCTGAGTCCGACCATCCGCCCGCGCTTGCGACTCGACTTGGTCGATGGTGCTGTAGCCTAACGCGACCAGAGTCAGAAACAAGCCCAACACTTCACTATCACCGAGAGTGAGGTCGAAACAACCTGCCACCAAAACTCCCACGGTTGCCGCGATTACGGCGTGAAGCACGAAGCGCTGGTCGCTTCGGCCCCAACGCAGCTTCCTCAGCGCCCGGAGGTGGTCTCTCAGCACCACCGCCATCAGCCACAGAAGCATGAACAAGGCCGGCACGCCTCGCTCGGCGGCGTAGTGAACGTAGATACTGTGAAGATGGCCGTAGTAGCCGAGCGGAAGCTCATCGACGTCGTCGGGTAGGAACTCGCCGAACTGCGGCCCGACCTGCTCCGGCCCTACCCCCAACCAAGGATGCGCTTGAATCATTTCCCAGCCCGTTCGCCACATGACGACGCGCGCCGAGTTTGATGATGGACTAACGATCGACTCCAAACGCTGGCGAGTTGCCGGGGGTGCAAAAAGCAAAGCGACAACAACAAGACCGGGGCCGGCGAGCAGCAGTTTCGGCTTCCAGCGCCACACAAGATAGGAACCCGCCACGGCCAGCGCCAGCCAAACGCCGCGCGTAAAGCTCAGCACCAAGGAAGCGCCGAAAACGATCCCGCAACCGAACCAGATCGCGCGAGTGCGCCGGCCTCCTTCGGCTGAAAACATCAGGTAGCTGAGCAGCGCCAGGAACACGAGGAGGGTGACTTCGCTGAACGTCACCCAGTGGCTAAAGAACCCGCTGATTCGATGTCCGACATAGCTTTGGTAAAAGTCTTGCCCCCGGCCGTGGACGTCGAGCCACGTTTGGACAAATTGCACAATACTCCACGCGCTCGCGAAGAGGGTGCAGGCGAACCATGCTTCCATCAGCCGGCGCGCCTGGTCGGTCTTGGGAAACAGCGAGTAGACAACCAGCAGAATCGTAAAGACGAAAAACTTCTTGATTTGCGGCCAGCCCGAGGCCGGGTCGTCCGAAGCGAGTATCGAGAGAACCGTCCAGCCGAGGAATCCCGCCAGGGGCCACGCGACCGGCGGCATCCGCAGCCGTGTCTTCGAGGCCAGTAGCAGCAACAACGCGATCACCAGGCAAATGTGAGAAATTGCGATGGAGACGAGCAACGCCGCGGAAGACACAAAGGCGAAGGCGAACGCATAGCGGCTGACTTTGTCGGGGCGCTCGAAGGTGGGCGCAGCGGCCGCTACAGGCAGGGACATCGAAGCTACCCAGTATGCCAACTTCCGGGTCGCGGACCAACCACGACCGAACAGACGACAAATCGCGCTCCGGCTTTCCCGGGCTCGGCGCGGTGCGAGATCAAGCGATTTGACGCCGCGGCGGCCGCGTTATAAGCTATCTTCGATCCTGGCGCTGTTGATGTAGGTTGCGGAGTACGGCTGCCGGCGATCGCACTTGTCTTTCCCCACGTTCTCAGCCCCAGGCATCCCCGGCTCTGATGCCACCGATATCGGCCACTCGCCCAACGCCGGTTCGCCATTCGCCAAGTCATTGTCTTCCTAGTCTTCCTAGAAGGTATCTCAGATTTGTTCCAAAAGAACGTTTCGTCGCCTCGAGTCGGAATGCCGCACTTGTCCCCTGCATCGTTCGTTAGACGGCTGAGACGGATCTCCCATCGTCGGACGGCCCACGCAGGAGAGGTTGCTAGAATGTTCCCATAACGGCACAATCTCATGCTCATGAATCCAAATCCCTACCTCAGCTCGATCCGGCTAACAAACGAGTCAGGCCGAGCAACCCGCCGCGAGCTGCTCCGTGGAAGCTTAGCCGCCGCCGGGCTGGCACTGGGACAAGCTCCCTGGCCGATGTTTGCCTTTCCACCGCCCGGGGATGAGGAAACCCTCATACTGTTTCTCGATCCGCAGCCAGTCAATCCGGAAAGGGCGATGCTGCGCTGGAGCGCGCTGACGTCTTGGATCACCCCGAGTGAGCAGTTATTCGTTGTCAAGCACTACGGCGAGCCGGAGATCAATCCCGAAACGTGGAGGCTCGAAATCACTGGCTTGGTTCGTGCGCCGAGAGCTTTTGCCTTGGACGAGATCAAGACCCGTCCGCGAAGCGAGTACGCTGCCACCATCGAATGCGGCGGCAACGGCGTTTCCACCGCTTTTATGGGGGCGATCGGCAACGTCAAATGGGCGGGAACTTCTCTAGCTGCGGTTTTACAGGAAGTCGGCCTGGACCAGCGGGCGACCGAAGTGGTCTTCTATGGCGCTGACGAGGGAACCGAGACGATCCGCGGCAACGAATACAAACAGAACTTCGCTCGCAGCCTCTCGGTCGACGATGCACTCGACCCCAGGGTCATGCTGCTCTATGAGCTGAACGGCAAGCCGCTGACGAAGAGCCATGGCGCCCCGCTTCGCCTCGGCGTGCCGGGACATTTCGGCGTCGCCTGGGTCAAGTGGCTGACACGAATCGAGGTCACCGATCGCCGCTTTTCAGGACGCTTCATGGCCCGCGACTACGTCACCATCCGCGGGCAGGAGCAAGGCGACAAGACCGTCTGGCGAGAGACAACGGTGAGCCACATGAAGCTCAAGTCCATCGTTGCAAGAGTCGTGCGAGGATCGGACTCCAAACTCCGCGTCAGCGGCGCTGCGTGGAACGACGGTCGAACGCCGCTGAAAGCCGTGGAAGTCCGCATCGACGACGGCCCCTGGCAACGGGCGGTGCTGGGCGAAGGGCTGGAGAGCCCTTACTGTTGGACATTCTGGCATTACGACTGGCCGAACCCCGCGCCCGGCGAGCACACGCTCGTCTCTCGAGTGATGGACGCCGACGGCAACATCCAGCCTACCGCCGACGATCCCGAAATCAAGCTCAAGAAAACGTATTGGGAAGCCAATCAGCAGGTACCACGCCGGGTTCGGATCTGAAAGCACGGAACTGCCCCCATGACGACGCGGCGATGCCCTTAGCTCCCGGCGCCGGCTTTTGGGCTAGCAGCCCGTGGCGAAAGTCGTGCAAGAGCGAAAAATGGGGACTGCCACCAATTCGCCCTCCGTCATGGCCCCAGAAAAAAGGCACTTCGCCTGAAGCGAATTGGCTGGCTGTACCCGATTTTTCGCGACCTTCACTTCTACCACGGGCTGCTAGAGCCTGCTTGACCTCGCTCCTGATCCTCTTCACCCTAGGCTGCTCGAAGACAGCGCCTACCAGCACCGAAATCCTCTGGGACCGTTACGGCGTCCCGCACATCTTCGCGCCCAACGAAGAGGAACTATTCTATGCCTTCGGTCGGGCGCAGACCCGCGCTCACGGGAACCTGCTGCTGCGCCTCTACGGCGAGGCTCGGGGGCGCGCCGCCGAGTACTGGGGAGAAGAACATCTGGAATCGGATCGCTGGCTAAGAACTATGGGTATCCCCGAGCGTGCCCAGCGATGGTACGAGCGGCAGACTCCGGCATTTCGAAGCTACCTCGATGCCTTTGCGCAAGGAGTCAACGACTACGCGACCGAGAACAAAGCCGAGATCGACCCCGACCGCCTGATCGTGTTGCCCGTTCATGCCACGGACATCCTCGCCCACCTGCAGCGCATGATTCACTTCACGTTCGTCAGCAAGGAGAAATCCGTAGCCGCTTCGGCGGAGCGCTGGAATCCGGCAGGATCGAATGCCTGGGCTATCGCTCCTTCCCGCTCAGCTTCGGGCTATGCCATGCTGCTGGCGAATCCGCACCTCCCCTGGTCGGGACGATTCCGGTTTTTTGAAGCGCATCTGCAAACGAAGGGCGTGAACATTTACGGCGCCAACCTCGTCGGGGCGCCTGTTCTGGGAACCGCCTTCAACGAACACCTGGGTTGGACCCACACCGTCAATACGCTCGACGGGCAGGACCTTTACGAGTTGGAGGTCGCAGCAGGCGGCTACCGCTGGAACGGGAGGATTATTCCTTTTGATGAGCACCATGAAATTCTCAAGATCAAGCGATCCGACGGCGGTTGGAAAGAAGAAAACCTCATCGTGAAACGATCGATCCACGGGCCGGTTGTGGACGAGAGCGAGGGCCGTGCGCTTGCCGTTCGCGTAGTCGGCCTCGACCAGCCCGGAGCGCTCGAGCAATGGTGGAACATGGGTCGCGCGCGCAACCTCCAGGAATTCGAAGATGCCGTACGAGAGCTACAGATTCCTATGTTCACCATCATCTATGCCGACCGCGACGGCCGCGTCATGCACTTGTTCAACGGCCGTGTCCCTGTCAGGCCGAAAGGCGACTGGGACTGGCGCGGGACCGTTCCCGGTGATACGGATCAAACCCTTTGGACCGCTACTCACCGCTACCGGGATCTGCCTCGCGTTGTGGACCCTGCCAGCGGCTGGCTGCAGAACGCGAACGATCCTCCCTGGACAACGACGTTTCCCGGCGTGCTCAAGCCGGCGAATTTCCCCACCTACATGGCTCCGCGCCGGATGAGCTTTCGCGCGCAGAGGTCGGCTCGCATGCTGGCCGAAGATGAGCAGATCAGCTTCGAAGAGTTGGTCCGATACAAGCATTCCACCCGCATGGAACTGGCAGACCGGATTTTGGACGAGCTCGGTCCCGCGGCCAAAAGATATGGGAGCGGGATCGCTCGGCGGGCTGCAGCGGTTCTCGAAGCGTGGGACCGCCGAGCAGATGCTGCCAGCCGCGGAGCGGTGCTGTTCCAAGCTTTTGCCGACAAAGCAGACGAAATGTTTCCAGACTCGACTCTGTTCGCAACCCCTTGGAGCGAAACGTCCCCCCGGACCACTCCGGACGGCCTATCGGACCGCGCTGCGGCGGTCGCCGTTTTGGAAGCGGCGGCCAACGAAGTCGAGAGCAACTACGGCTCGCTCGACGTGGCTTGGGGCGAGGTCTATCGGCTCCGCATCGACGATGTCGACCTTCCCGCCAACGGCGGCCCAGGTAATCTGGGAATCTTTCGGGTTACGAACTTTCGTCCCGACGGTGAGAGTCGTTTTCGGGCCGAGGGCGGAGACTCTTTTGTGGCGCTGGTCGAATTTTCTCAGCCTGTTCGAGCCATGGTGCTGCTGGGCTATGGAAATTCTTCGCAGCCGGGTTCCGCTCATCGAACCGACCAAATCGGACTCTACTCGCAAAAAAGGCTTCGTCGGGCGTGGCTCGCTCGCCACGAGATCGAGGAAAATCTCGCCCGCCGGGAAATCGTCCAGAGCCTGCCATAGCAAGGCCCCTGGGGACATCCATGATAGGTAAAAGTCAAGGGATAGATGCAGAGATCCCGAGCCTCCTGAGGGCAAGCGTGAAGTGGTGATGGCGGGCCTATTGCGTGCTTCGACCGTCAGGTGGGCAGAGTCGAGGACGGGCGCGGGTGCTCTGGACGCCTCAGGCGTATGGGTCCCGTTTCCCGTCCCCGCTCATCGAACCGGACGCGCGGATTGCCCGCATCCGGCTCTCCGACCGGCTTTCTCCCTCAAGCTGTGGCAGGCGGCGGACCCAGGCGCATCCGGCGCAGGCGCACGACGCCTAACTTGGAGGCCTGCTCAGGCTTACTGCGCGTTACGGCCTGCCGGCTTGCTCGCCCAGCTTTCCCTGGACTTTGTCACCAGGCTTCCGCGAGACCGATTACCCGACTCTGCTGCTCGTCAGCTTCCCTGCTTACCGACAACTACATATTGATACCCGCAGAATATAGTGTTGTTTTCGGACACAGCAAATGCCTTGCCAGAGCGGGCGCAGCACGCTGCGCCCCTACACTGTATTTCGCGAACATCAATAGGTGGGCTCCTTCCTCCCACAGGGTGTCCGCGCCGAAAAGGCGCACTGAGAAAGCGGGCTAAGATAAGAGGATGGGGCAGGGGAGCGGCCCGACCTTGAAAGCAAACGCGTTTGCCCTTCTTGTGGCGTTACTTAGCGTGTTCACGTTTTCGTGTGAAGGTCCCGGAGTGGTTCCGAAGTCGGGTTACGTTCCGGTCGCTGAGTTTGACCCCTCCCGCGATGCGGAGCAAGACATCGGCGCCGGCGTTGCGGAAGCGAAGCGGAGCGGGCGAAGGGTGTTGCTCGATGTGGGCGGCGAGTGGTGCGTTTGGTGCAGGAAGCTCGATCAATTCTTCGACGACAACCAAGACGTTGCCGGCTTCTTGCAGCAGAACTTTGTCGTCGTCAAGGTCAACTATAGCCCGCGGAACGAGAACGAGCGCGTCCTCTCGCGTTATCCGCAAGTACAGGGGTTCCCGCACTTCTTTGTCCTTGATGACGCCGGCCGGTTGTTGCACTCGCAAGGCACCGCTGAGCTCGAAGAGGGAGACCATCACGATCGGGCGAAGGTGCTCGCGTTCCTGCGGCGCTGGGCGCCGGGATAGCCGGGCCCGCATTTCTCACCACCTGACGGGCGAAGCAGGCAATAGGCCCGCCATCACTTCGTTGCGCTTGCTCGCCGTACTCAACGTAGGGTTCAAGTACGCCTCCGCACGCCGAGCGTCGCGCGCCTTGTACTGACGGGCCTCTCACGCACTTCGCCTCGCCACGTGGTGAGAAAAGCGGGCTAGCTACTTTCCGGCGCAAAAAGGAGAAACTGCGTGGTGGCTGGGTACAGTCAGCCAATTTCGCGTCCGAATGCGCCCGTAAGTTGTTGATTCTTTGAAGGCGCGAAATTGGTGACAGTCCCCGCCCCGAGCGCTACGCGTATTTTGCGCCGGAAAGTAGCTAGGAAAGGCCCGAAGTACTTCAGGCCAGGATCTCTTTCACTACGCGCGGCTTGTGGGTGAAAGTGAGTCTTTCTTGGAGGCCGTTGCGTGCGAAGAACAAATCCTCATGGTGGAGGCCCAATTGGTGCAACACCGTGGCGTGCCAATCGGCGACGCTCACCCGATTTTCGACGGCCTTGTAGCCGAGTTCGTCGGTGGTGCCGTAGACGGTTCCCCCCTTGACGCCGCCGCCGGCCATCCAGGCGCTAAAGGCGTGGTGGTTGTGATCGCGGCCGGGTTCAGGCTGTCCGGTTTGGAACTGTGCGATCGGTAGTCTCCCGAATTCGCCGGCCCACAGAACCAAGGTACTTTCGAGCAAGCCGCGTTCCTTTAAGTCTTTAAGAAGCGCGGCTACGGGCTTGTCGGTTTTCTCGCAGGCCGCGCGCAAGTCGTTGTCACCGTGAGAGTGTGTGTCCCATATTTGAACGTTGACGATGATCTGAACGAAGCGTACACCCCGCTCCACCAACCGGCGGGCCATGATACAGCGTCTGGCGTAGGAATCCTTGCCCTCCATGGGGTGCAAACGGCCGCGGTAGACGGCCTTCTCCCCGACACCGTACATCTTCAACGTTTGTTCGCTTTCCTGGGAAATGTCGAGGGCCGCGGTGGCCTCCAACTGCATTTTCGCCGCCAGCTCGTAGCTTGCGATGCGCGCATCGAGCTGCAATTGGCTTGGCCGCTCGCGTTTGTGGATGCGGTCCAGTCGGGCCAGCAAGTCCCGCTGCAGCGCCACGACCTCAGCGGGCCGTTCCTGCTCGGGATGCAGGTTCAAGATCGGCGACCCGGTCGAACGCACGCGCGTGCCTTGGTAGACCGGCGGCAGGAAGCCCGCCTGCCAGCCCCGTGTCCCGTCCACCGGCAGTCCCAAAGGGTCGTCGAGGACGACGAACGCGGGTAGGTTCTGGTTTTCGCTGCCCAAAGCATAGGTGACCCAAGCGCCCAGACTGGCGAAACCCGGGATGGTCCGGCCGGTGTGAAACTTGGCTACCGCCAGGGGGTGGACGGGGCTGGTCGTGAACATCGAGCGAATCAACGCGATATCATCCACCTGCCGCCCAAGATAAGGCAGCACCTCGGAGAGCGAAATCCCCGACTGGCCGTGGCGGACGAACTGGAAAGGACTGCGCATGATCCCGCGGGCTTGGTGAGGGTCGGTGATCTCTTCCGGATGGAGCTTGTGTAGGTAGGTTTCTCCGTGATGCTTGTCGAGCGCCGGCTTGGGATCAAAAAGGTCCATCTGGCTGGGGCCGCCGTTTTGAAACAGCAAGATCACAGACTTCGCCTGGGGCTCGAAGTGGGCAGCACGCGGTTTCAGGTCGTAGACTCTCGGACCCGGGCCCGTAGTCGCAGGAGGCGGTTCCGCGGCCAACAGGCCGGACCCTCCGAACACGTCCCGACCGAGCATGTAGGTGAGGGCCGCCCCGTAGATGCCGGTCGGCACCTGCTCGAAGAAGCTCCTTCGAGTCATCGATGTTTCCTCATCGCGCCGAGGGCGAGGGTCAGCCATGATGGCGTGTGCGTGACTAATCAACGTAAATGAACGCCGCCGAGTTGAGAATCGTGTGACAGAAGGTCACCAGGGCGCGAGTTTCTGTGTTCTCGTTGCTCGGTAGAGACTTCCGGGCCCACGCCGCACTGAGCTGGGCTAGCTTCGCCACACCTATTTTACGCTCTTCGGCGGTTGGTGGGCGGCTAAGGGCAATCCAAAAAACCCTCTCGACCTGCCGCGTCCGGTCATTTCCAGCCTCTCGCTTTACGCGGGCTGCGAAGGAAGCGGCGAGTCCGCGAATCATGGAATCGTTCATTAGGTGCAGAGCTTGCGGAGCCACCGTTGCCTCGTTGCGGCTGATGCAATTGGGGCTCAGCTCCGGATAATCGAAGTTGTCGAGCAGAGTCGGGACAGCCGATCGTTTGTATCTCTGCCTCACGTAGACGCTCCGCCGCCATCCCGTCTCTTTCTCGATCGATGTCGCCAAGCCGTTCTCGAGCACCTGCACGGGATCCGGGGGGCCGAACCTGGTTTCGTCAAGTCGGCCTGCCACAAGAAGAACACTGTCGTAAAGGGCCTCGGCGTCCATGCGCCTGAGCGGCATCCTCGAAAGCAGTTTGTTCTCGGGGTCGCGCGTTTTATGCTCAGGTTTTACCTTCGAGGCCTGACGGTAGGCGCGCGAGGTCATCATGAGCCGATGCATCGCCTTGCTGCTCCAGCCCTGCCGAACGAACTTCGTGGCCAACCAGTCGAGCAGTTCAGGATGCGTGGGACGCGCGCCCATGCGGCCGAAATCGTCCAGGGTCGAAACGATACCTTCTCCGAAGTGGCGCTTCCAAATATGGTTGACCATCACACGGGCCGTCAGAGGGTGGTCGGGCTGAGTCAGCCAGCGGGCCAGAGCCAAGCGCCGTCCGGTCTTTTTGACGCCCGGAGGCGGGCTGACTACAAAGGGAGCCTTGCCATTGACCAGCACAGCAGGTACGCCCGGCCCCACCCGTTGACCGGGACTCATCGGATCGCCTCTGCGCAGTACATACATGGGCGCAGGTTCACCGCGATCCCATAGGGCCCGAATCTTCGGTTCCGGATGCTTCCGGGCCTTCAGCAATGCAACCCGCCGCTCGGTCTCTTCCGCCGCTCGCTTGTATTCCGGGTCCATCTTTCTCAGGACCGCTTCCAGGTGGTTGCCGACGAGCTCCAAGCGCTTGCCGAACTTCTCCGCCAGCTGCTTCTGAAACTCATTCCTTTCCTCGGGAGGCGTCGCTAACATCTTGCGCAGGTCGTCATGCAGGTCCTCCGGAAGCTCGGCCAAGCGCTGCTCGACAAGCCTTTTTTTGAGAGGTTCCGCCTTCTGCTTCAGAGCGGCTTCGAGCGTCTCGATTTCCCGGTCCAACTCTTTGTTGTGTGCTTCTGCCTGCTTGCGTTCCTCGGCAAGCTTGATAGGATTCGTGCGTGGAGTCACGGAGGGCATGACCCTGGTGTCGAAATAGAGCATCTTGCGTTCCGGATCGTCGCTGAAAGTGGGAGGGATCCAGTCGTAGGGGTCGTAGGCTCCCTGGAAGACAGCCAGCAGACGATAGTAGTCACGCTGCGGAAGAGGGTCGAACTTGTGGTCATGGCAGCGAGCGCACTGCAGCGTCAACCCCAGCACCGCCGAGCTAAAAATCTGGACTTCGTCGGCAACCACCTGGAAGCGGTCGGGAAGAAAGTTCGTCGCCCGGTTGCCCGTGTCGTCGACCGCCATCCGCAAGAACCCGGTGGCGACGAGGTTGTCCATCATCTCCTCGGTGATCACGGGAGCGTTTTCGTAATCGAGAAGTTCGTCGCCGGCGATCTGCTCGTCTAGGAATCGATCGTAAGGCTTGTCGGCATTGAATGAGCGGATGACGTAGTCACGGTAGCGCCAAGCGTAGGGATGTTCCCGGTAGCCGGCCACATCGAGCCAATAGCGCCCCCACCGTTCGCCGTAGCGAGGTGACTCCAGCAGCCGGTTGATCAGGTTCTCGTAGGCTTTCGGGTCGTGGTCGGCCAGGAACCGTTCGACCTCCTCCGGCTCTGGCGGCAATCCGGTTAGATCTAAATACGCCCGCCGGATCAGCGTAAACGGATCGGCCTCGGGCGACAGCGTCAGTCCCTTTTCTTCGAGCTTTCGCAGCAGGAAAGCGTCGATCGGGTTATGAACCAAATCAGAACTAGCGACGGCAGGGGGCGTCGCGCGCTTCGGAGGCTGAAACGCCCAGAACTCTCGTTCCTGGTCCGACACCAGTGGGTCGGATTCTAGTGGCCCGACGTCCGGCTTCGTTTCTTCCGGCGGTGCTCCTTGCTCGATCCAAGCCGCCAGCTTCTCGAGGCCGGCTTTGGGTACCGGCGGAGTACCGGCTTCCTGATAGCGCTCGGGTGGAGGCATCTCACCCGCTCGAATTTTCTCGACGATCAGACTCCGATCGGGATTGCCGGGCGCGATCGCCGGCCCTGATTTTCCTCCTTCGAGCATGGAAGCGCGAGTACGGAGGTCGAGGCCTGCCTCCTGAAGGTGCGGGCCATGGCAGGGGGTGCAGTGCATCCACATCAGCGCGACGACTTCGTTTTCCGTGACGGGTGTGGCGTCCCGCGCAGCACCTAATTCGGAGGCAGCTACTGTTACTGTTTCGATCCAGCGCCGAATCGTTGCCACATCGTCGGAAGAAACTGAGCCCGGTTTGTCGGCCGGCATGAAGCCTTGGCTGACCATCTCGTAGAGCTTGCTTTTCCCCGGGCTACCCGGGACCAGAATCGCACCGGACTCGCTTCCGCCTAGAACTCCTTCAAGTGTGTTCAGCTTAAGTTGTCTGGTGGCGACCGCCGGGCCGTGACAGCGGACGCAGTGGGCTTTTAGAATAGGTAGGACTTCGTCCTGGAAGAGCTTCGAGGAAACGGACTCAGCCTGCTCGGAGGAATCGGCTTTGTTTTCCTGGGACGCGGCGGCGGCGGGAGGTTGGTGGCTAAGAAACAGCAAAGCCACCATCGACCCGAAGGCCACCCGTGAAACGCGAAGGTAGCTCACAGCCTTGCCCGCTCCCTTCTATTTCGCTGCGTCGGACGAAGGTTGCTTGTTCTCGGGCTTTGCCGCCTTGCCTCGACGCAAACTTCTAGGCTAAGAATAGGGCTGTCATGGGGGCTTGTCAACCAGACCCTAGGTAGTGCGCCCGTTTGACGAAATCGTATGTAGCGTGCGACCTAGTGCAGTGCGCCGGGCAGATTGCACCTTATCCGGAACTGTCCGAATACCGCCGTTTCACGCCCCTAGGAGGATTTCGCTGGTGCCGATGATGAGATCTAGATGGAGCAAACGCCTCCAAGCGGTCGTGGGAGAGCTGGGCCTGCAGTAGAGTGGTTGAGGCAATCCACAAGCACAACGACGTGAGCGAGATCCAGCTAGAAGCCCTACACTGGATTTGGCAGCCGACCGATTCGGCATGGGGGAAGGATGAGGCAGAAAGTTGCAAGCTTCGTGGCCTTGTTTCTGGCCATGGACTGGTGATGACTGCTCCCGGCGCTGCTCTCCACCTTCGCGGTAGGTAGCGCGGCGGCGGCTCGGGCAGTCGTCGATGCGTTTCTGCCCTGGTTCTTGGTTGCCTCGGTCGGACTACTGGCCTACGGGCACTACGAGACCTGGGTCCATGGCCGGGGAAGTCCCAGAGTCCGGTGGGTTCTCCTCGTCAACACGTGTGTCGTGGCGTACCTCTGGTCGGGGCGGGCGGCGTTATGGCTGGAAGGCTTACTCAATTAACGGCCATGTTTGTTTGCCTGACCGGCGCTTCGAATGCTCGAATCGTAGCTCCCGCCGGTCGCACCCTATTCAATCGCGTTGTGATGGTGCGCAGCTTTGTGCGCGTGGACAGCTTTTCGAAAGTCCCGCGGGTGGGGCATCGTGGGGCGTCAATCGAACGATTCAGGAACTCGACTTTCTTGTCGTCCTGAAATGGATCAGCGGAACAGTCCCGGACGAAAGGTGTTCGAGCACTTCTTTGCGATGGAAGTGACGCGGAAATAGCTACTTTCCGGCGCAAAAAGGAGAAACTGTGTGGTGGCTGGGCACAGTCAGCCAATTTCGCGTCCGAATGCGCCCGTAAGTTGTTGATTCTTTGAAGGCGCGAAATTGGTGACAGTCCCCGCCCCGAGCGCTACGCGTATTTTGCGCCGGAAAGTAGCTAGTCCGGGTTTTGCACTGGTTTGGAGTGGGGGCCGGCAGTAACTTGTGAAGGCACAGGGGAGACGAATGGAGGGGGGAAAGATGATGATCACAGCCCTGATCGTGCTCTTGGCGACGCTGCCCGCGTTCGCCGAGGTCATCAACTTTGACAGCGAAAAGCCTGGGGCAATGCCCTCGGATTGGACGGTGGCGATGACCCACAGCGGCGGCCCGCCGAAGTGGGAGATACGAAGTGACGAGTCAGCGCCCAGCCGGCCGAACGTGTTGGCGCAGGTCTCCGATGGGCGGACCTCGGGCCGGTACCCGCTGGCGATTTATCAAAAAGCCGATCTTCGAGACGGCGAGTTGAGCGTCAAACTAAAGCCGATATCGGGGAAGGTGGATGCCTCGGGCGGGCTTGTCTGGCGCTATCGCGATGAGAACAACTACTATGTCGTCCGCACCAACGCGCTAGAAAACAATACCGTTCTTTATAAGGTCGAACATGGCAAGCGCTCGTCGCTTGCGCCGAAGGGGATGCCGCCCGGCACCTACGGAGTGAAACATACGGTGGCTTCTCAGCGCTGGGCCACCCTGGGAGTGAAGTTTCAAGGTAACCTGTTCACCGTCTTCTTTGACGGCGAGCAGTTGTTTCAGGTAGAAGACTCGACCTTCTCCGAGGCCGGCAAGGTGGGGCTCTGGACGAAGGCGGACGCCGTGACTCACTTCGACGATTTTCAACTCACAAGGTGACCCGAACGAACTCCCGTTGGGCGTGTGCCTCGATGGTGAAAATGCTGCTCGGGAAAAATCGGGTACAGCCAGCCAATTCGTTTCCGGCTAAGTGCTATTTTTCGGGCCATGGTGGGGGCGAATTGGTGGCAGTCCCCATTTTCCCCGAGCAGCGCCTGCGTGGCCAGCGCATCCGATTTGCAGGCCGATGGCCGCGGGGGCGCCGCTGCCTTGGGGATCACGGGTCCGTCAGCTGGTGAGAAAAGCGGGTTAACACCGCCACGCTTTGGTCGCATTACAAGGAGGCTGTGGATCAATGAAGACTTCAACACTTGCAGGGCACTGTTTGCTGCCAATGGGTGTATTGCTGACTCTGGCCGCCTGCACGAACGGTCGCCAAGACGCCGCGAAAACAGTCGTGGCGTACGTCAGCGAGGATCAAATCTTCTCCGAGCCCATCCTCAGAGACTTCGAACGGGAAACGGGCATCCGAGTCCAAGCGGTCTTCGACACCGAGGAGACCAAGAGCACCGGCGTGATGAACCGGTTACTGGCCGAGAAAGACAATCCGCGGGCCGACGTGTTTTGGGCGAACGAGCCGATCCGCGCCGAGTATCTGAAACAGCAAGGAATCGCTGTTCCCTACGTATCTCCCAACGCCGCGGGCATTCCCGATCACTTCAAGGATCCCGAAGGCTATTGGACGGGCTTCTCGGCCCGTTCAAGACCCTTTGTCGCTCATAGCAAGCTCATGGGGGAAAAGCCTAAGTCCATCCGCGACTACACTGACCCGCGCTTTAGAGGAAAAGGCGTGATTGCAAACCCCTTGTTCGGGACTACCACCGTCTACGCCGCAGCGCTTTTCACTCTTTGGGGGGATGACAAAGCAAAAGAGTTTTTCGAGGCTCTGAAAGCGAATGACGTAAAGATATCGACCAGCGACGGCGAAAGCGCCGATCTGGTCGGGTCCGGGGAGTTCGGATTTTCCCTGGTTGACAGCGACGATGCCTACAGCCGTATCAAGCAAGGCAAGCCAATTGAAATCATTTATCCCGACCAGGATTGACATTTATCCCGACCAGGGACCTGATGAAATCGGTTGTTTGATTCTGCCCAACGCTGTGCTTCTAATCGCGGGAGGGCCGCATCCGGAAGCCGGCAAGAAGTTGATTGACTATTTGCTATCCGCGGAAACTGAGCGCAAGCTGGCGTTTTCCGACGCCGCCCAGATTCCTTTACTTGCCGGAGTCGAAACCCCACCCGATGTGACACGGATCGAAGACCTGAAAGCAATGGAAGTCAGTTACGCGGAAGTCGCTCGAAAAATGGAGGAGATCCAACCCTTCTTGAAAAGCTGGGTGGGCTACTGAACTTGACCAAGCGCATCGTCTTAACGGGGGCCGTGATGCTTCTGGTAGCGGTGGGGCTCCTGCCTCTACTGGTGATGCTTGTTAAAAGCCTGACGGTCGATGGCGTCTGGAGCTTTATCTACTACAAAGAACTTTTCAGCTCCACCCGACCCTTTGCGCTTTTGCAAAACAGCTTCCTGCTGGCCGCACTGACCACGCTGCTGGCGACCGTTGCCGGAGTTCCTCTCGCTGTGTTGCTCGCCCGAACCGACTTGCCCCTACGAGGGATGTTTACCATCTTGTTCACGATTCCGCTGTTACTCCCACCCTACGTCACAGCCGTCTCTTGGTTTGATCTGCTGGGCCGACAGGGCTTGCTTTCGCGAGTGTGGGGGGAAGCGGTCGGGCAATGGACCTCTTCGCAATTGTTCGGGCTGCCGGGCTGTCTACTTGTGCTGGTGCCAACCTTTTTACCAATCCAGTTACTGCTGACGATGGCCTACCTCAACGGTGTTGACCGGCGCTTGGAAGAGGCTGGAATTGTCGTGGCACGCTGGGGCACGGTGCTGCGAAAAATCACCCTGCCGCTTATACTGCCAGGGATCGCTCTCGGGGCGACACTCGTGTTCTTATTGACGTTGGGAGAATTGGGTGTGCCGAGCTTTCTCCGTTATGAGGTATTTGCGGTGGAGAGCTTTACGCAGTTCGCGGCATTCCACAACTTTGGTGCGGCGACGGCTGCGGCGGTTCCGCTCGCTTTGATCACACTATTGGTCTTGTTCGCAGAGTGGCGCTTCTTCGGCTCTAAGACTCTCCCTCTTCGGATGGTGACTCGTGTCGACCCGCATTTCCAATTTGATTCAGGCCTCCCGACCTTCCAGCGGCCTTCAGCGTCTTTATTCATAGGGGCTAGAGCCCGATGAGGACGCCATGGAGGCCAACACCCAATGGGTGAAAAACAAACCAAGCCATTCCAGCTAACTTTCAATGGACTTCTCAAAGTCGATTTCCAGGGATCGCACGTCACTTCCGACGGTGGCCTGATTTTGGTTCGCGAACTGGACGAACGGCTCGGTCTCGGAGAACTGATTGACGAGCATCTCAGCGACTCCCGGCACGGCACAAACAAGCAGTTCACGCTCGCTGATCTGTTGCGGCAGTCGATCTACAGCCGCTTGGCAGGCTACGAGGACGTCAACGACGCCGTCCGCGTGGCGGCTGACCCGACGTTTCGCTTGATCGGCTCGCAGAAGATCTGGGATCGCGGTGCGGCCTTGACCTCGACGCTGCACGGCTTCGAGACGGAGATGCTGGCGAGCGAAGAGAACCTGCTGGGGCTGATGGCGCTGAACCGAGAGCTGGTCGGGCAAGCGGAGGCGTTCGACGACTCCGCGCGGGTCGTTCTGGACATGGACTCCACCGAGAGTCCGGTCCATGGCCAACAGGAAGGCAGCGCCTACAACGGACACTTCGAGTCGGTCTGCTACCACCCGTTGCTTTTGTTCAACGGTCATGGTGATTGCCTCGCTGCCAAGCTGCGTCCCGGCAACGTGCACAGCGCCGAGGACTGGGATGAGCTATTGTTGCCGGAGATCGAGCGCCAACTGGCCGAAGGCAAACAGGTCACCTTTCGCGCCGATGCCGCCTTCGCCAAGCCCGAGATCTACGAAGCACTGGAGGAGCGCGGCGCGGACTACGCCATCCGCATTCCGGCCAACAGGAGCTTGGAGTTAGAGATCGAAGACATCCTGTTTCGTCCGCCGGGGAGGCCCGGCCGCAAGCCGCTAGTGCGCTACAAGAGCTTTCGCTATCAGGCGGAGAGCTGGAAGAAGCCGAGACGAGTTGTCGCCAAGGTCGAGCACCACCAGGGCGAGCTGTTCGCGCGCGTCGGTTTTATCGTGACGAACATGAGCTTGCCAAGCCGGTCGGTGGTGCGTTTCTACAACCAGCGCGGCACGGCGGAGCAGTGGATCAAAGAAGGTAAGCAAGCGACGCACTGGACGCGGCTGTCGTGCCATCGCTTCCGGGCGAACGAGGTGCGCTTGCAGTGAAGCGTGCTGGCCTACAACCTGGGCAATCTCTGGCGGCGGCTCGGGCTGCCGCAGCGAATCAAGAACTGGTCGCTGACGAGCTTGCAGCACCGGCTGATGAAGACGGGCGGACGGCTAATTAAACACGCGCGGTATGACTGGCTCTTGTTCGCGGAGGGACATCTGAACCGGCGGCTGTTTGGCGACATGCTGCGGAAGATCTGGGCGCTGCCTGTGCCGGGCGGGTAGCACCGCACTTGGCGAATGCGAAATCTGTGTACTGAGGACGGAAGCTCGGAGGGGTGTCTGCGAAATTGACTTCGCAGCGACGGATCAGCCCCCATGAGGGGCAAGAAGGGGGCTCGATCGGTTCCGCCTCAGCCGCCGCCTCTTTCGGGTGGAGAAATGGTTCCGCTTCGCCGGGTGAGGGTGTAGACTCGTGCCGTCAGAGGAGCCAAATCGGAAATCCTGGTTAATAGGTTACATGCTCATAGCTGGCAAGCATCCGTTCAATCACCCCTCAGGTGTTGTCAGCGTTTTTGAGCTGATCAAGGAAGGTTCCTTTGAGTGCCCTAAGGTGACTCCTGGAGAAATTGAGGGACTAACAGAGGACGAATGCAAATGGCTCATGAGAATGCTTCAGAAAGAGAAGTCGCTGCGTTGCAACTCGAGTTATTGTCAAATGTTGTGGACGGGGCGGGTCAGGCGGCGCGTTGTGGAACCATCACTCCATCCTTGAATTTCTTTCCTTCTAAGACGTGGACAATCAGCTCCGAGCCGTTGAGTCTGCGCCAGCGAGCCTCCGCTTGACGGGCCAACATGAACACCATCGTCAGCGAGGCTTCGCGGCTGCCGCAGCCCTTCGTCCTGCGTTGCCTCAGGCGCACCGTCGCGAACGTTGACTCGATCGGATTCGTCGTTCGCAGATGCCCCCAGTGCTCGGCCGGGAAGTCGTAAAACGTCAATAAGACGTCGATCCATCTGAGCCGATTCGGCTGGGAAAGTTCCGTCCATGGCTTCTTCTCGCTGTAAGCTGCGCCGGCCTTTTGTTGGTGTTCTTGCCGCTAGCGGGATTGGCGCTTCAGTCAGCGTCACACAGTGCCTACGTGGACGCCTTCACACGGGCGGGGGACAGCGTGCTCCGCAGCATCGGCTACGCCGGAGCCGGCGCCTCGTTTCTGACCGTCCTCGGTTTCCTCCTTGGCTATCTCGTTCACAGCAGGTCTCTTCGCTTAGCTCATTTTACTGACGGATGGACCCTTTTCTTGTTCGCGGTCCCGGGGAGTGTGACCGGCATCGGCCTTGTTAGTTTGTGGAACACACCCGCTACGGCTTTCATCTACGCAAGCCCGTGGATCGTGCTGTTTGGGTATGTGTCGCAGTATGCCGCATTGACCACTCGAACCACCGTAGCCACCTTGAACCAGATTCCTCGCTCCATGGAGGAGTCTGCTCAAGTTGCCGGGGCGTCCTGGATCCGTAGGATTGTGCGGATCGTAGTTCCGCTCTCGGGTCGCGGCCTACTGGCGGCCTGGCTGCTAGCCTACGTTTTCTGCTTGCGCGACTTGGGCATCACGATGCTCGTGTATCCACCGGGCGGCGACACCTTGCCCGTGCGGACGTTTACGCTGATGGCCAACGGACCACCCGATTTGGTTGCCGCCCTGTGCATGCTGATGGTCGCAGCCACGCTGTTTCCTCTATTCGCTTTCGCCATCGTCGTTCGGCGCGGGAGATCGCCCAGTGTCGTTCATTGAGTTTCGCTCGGTGACAAAAACATACGAGCGGCGTCCCGCGCTGTCCAATTTCACACTTCACGTTGAACAGGGAGAGCGGCTCGTGATCCTCGGGCCCTCCGGGTGCGGCAAGACCACCGTGCTCCGCCTGCTTGCGGGCTTGGCGGTTCCAGACGAGGGAGCCATAACGGTAGCTGACACCGTCGTGGCGGCCAACGGACGGGTCCTGCTGGAACCGGAAAAACGAAACATCGGTATGGTTTTCCAGGATCTTGCCCTGTGGCCGCATTTGACCGTCGAGGGTAACTTGCAATTCGGCTTGAACGCACGGAGCGTTCCCAAAGCCCTTGCCGAGGAACGAATCGACAGCCTACTCCGACTCACCGACCTGGCCGACCGCCGCCAAGCACTGCCTTCTGAGCTTTCCGGTGGTGAGCAGCAGCGTGTGGCTCTCGCGCGGGCGTTGGTGCTGGAGCCGCTGATCCTTCTCCTGGACGAACCGCTCTCCAGTCTCAATCTCGAACTCAGCGTGGCTCTACGCGACGAAATCCGACGTCTTCACGAAAGGCTGGGCTTCACCTTGCTCTACGTGACGCACGGCCGCGAAGAGGCTTTCGAAATAGGACAACGAGTGGTGATGATGGAGAACGGCCGAGTTGATCGCATCGGTTTGCCCGCCGAGATCCGCAAATATCTTAACGACCGACTAGAGTCGGCCGGCGGAGCGCTGGGTGGGGACAAGCAGTGAACAAAATCCGTTGACCGGCTGTAGCTGCCCACTTGCGGCGAGGCACTCCACGACTAGCTGGGGACTCGGGTCGGCTCGGAGGAACGAGCTTTGCGAACTCTCGTCTGGATCAGAACCACTGTCGTTCTGGCGCTGGGCTGCTCGTTTCTCACGCCGCTCGAGGCTCAGAAAAAAGACCGTTGTTTGTTCCTTTGCCGACCCGAGCTAAAAATAGAGCCGACGTTTACGGTCGAGAACTTGTTCAGTCGACACCGAGTCGCCGAATTCGAGGGGGATCAACAAGTCGGGGTCACGCGTGCCCAGCGCGAGGTTGTGTTTGAAACAATCGTGGCGCTGGATATCCCGACCGAGATTCCCCGCGTCGGTTTTACCTTCGAGACGATTTTCATCCCATTCGCTTCCGGAGATGAGAATCCATTTACTGGAGCGACAGCGGAAGATCTCGGCAGGACATCGATCCGAGACAACTCTCCTGAGGTGGAGATCGAGCTAAACCTGCAGTGGCTTCGCCCCGAAGACACCAAGGGCTGGGTCGAAAGTCATTTCGACATCGTGGACAAAATCAGTCCCGCCGAACGGCCTCGGGACAGGAGTGCCTACACTCACAAGTTGAACTTTGAACTTGACACGGCCGTTCACATCTTCAACTGGCTGCCCGAGGGGAACTGGCTGCGCAACATCGAGGTGGAGGCATCGCTCGATTACGTTGCTACCGGCCTACCCCGCGCTGGCGACCGCATCGGCAACGAACTGTTTCTCGACGATGCCAGCGGCTGGTCGTTTTCCCTGGGCTTCGTCATCCCTTTAGTCCCTCTGCGACCGTAACCCGCGGTAGAAAGCGCCTATCAGTCAGTAGTCCCATGCTGTTGGAGCCACGGGCCACTGGAAGTACGGAGACCTATGTTAGCCAAAATGTACGGTTTCAGCTATTCGACTCGGGGAACGACCCACCAACGGTTGGAGCAAACGGACACGGTAGAAGCTCGTTGAAACGAGCTGCCAGAGGGGGCGGGTGATGGGCATCCCAACCAGCCGTAAAACGACTGGCCTATCTGAAAATAAGCCGCGTGAACGCGGCTAACGGCGTCCGACGAGTGCGTGATTCGCTCGTCGCGGGGTGTGCGCGAGCACAAAACTGAGCCTGGACGCTAGTGACGGGCCAAATCCTCGTTAGCGACTAACTCGGGCCGGCTGAGGCTTCCCCTCGCCCAGTCTGCATTCGGCGTGCACGGCGCGAACGGCCTCTTCCAGCTCGTCCTGTTTGACGACGACGGCAATCGTGAGTTCGCTCGAACCCTGCGCGATGGCGATGATGTTGACGTTTTGGCGGGAAATCGCGGTAAAGATTTTGCCGGCCAGCCCCGGCGTGCCGCGCATGCCCTCGCCGACCGTTGCCAGCAAGCCGACGCTCTCATCCACGACGATCGGATGCACGTAGGCATGCGCCAGCTCGAGCGCCAGCTCGCCCCGCAAGCCTTCCATCACGGCATCCAACTCTTCGCTTCGCACCAGCATGCAAAAGTTTTGACGAAAGCTCGAGCGTGTCATGAGCAGAACTTCGACGTTGGTTCTGGCCGCGGCTTCGAGCGCGCGGGCCATCAGCTGGGCGCCGGAGATCGAGGCGCTGACGGCCTCAATCGTGATCAGCGCCACCTTGGCAAGCGAGGTGATTGCCCGAACGCCGGGCCGCTCGTCGATCCTCGGAACGATCCGGGTGCCCGGCTTGCCGGGGTCGAAACTGTTCTTGATCCAAACCGGAATTGCTTTTTCCACCAGCGGCGCCAATGTTCTCGGGTGCAGGACCTTGGCGCCGTTATAGGCCAGCTCGGCCGCTTCGCTGTAGCTGAGCTCTCTCAAAACCCGGGCGTCGGCGACGACTCGCGGATCACCTGTCATGATGCCGTCGACGTCTGTCCAAATCCATAGTTCGGCCGCCTCCAGAACCGACGCCAGCAGGGAAGCCGAGAAATCGGATCCTCCGCGACCGAGCGTTGTCGGTTGGCCGTCGATGGTGGCTCCGTTGAAGCCGGTGACAATCGGAACCGTGCCGGCTTCCAGCAGCGGCGCCAGTCGCCGGCGGATTTTGGGCGCCGACTCGTCCATCAACGGGGAGGCGCTGCCGAAGATCGCATCGGTTACTATCATCTCGGCGGCGTTGACGGCTTCGGCCCGCACGCCCTTTGACGTCAGCCGCGCGCCGAGCAGCAGGGCAGAAAGCTTTTCGCCCGTCGAAACGGCCTCATCGACTGACCGAGGAGGTCGTTCGCCGAGCATCAGCATCCCCCGGGCGACGCGTTCGAAGCCGCCGATCAGCTCATCCACACGCTTCATAGTCGTGTCTCGTTCCGGGGATGCCGGCAGCCTCTGACAGGCGCTCTCGTGCCGTTCTCTGATCTCCCGTAAGTGGCGCTCCACCGCGCGCTCATCCCGTGATTCGGCATGCCGCATGGTGTCAAGAAGGCTATCGGTAACCTTCGCCATGGCCGAGACGACGACGGTCACCGCGTGGGTATCGGTGGCTTCGGCGACGAGATCGGCGGCTTGCTCGATCCGCGCCGGGGATCCCAGGCTCGTCCCCCCGAATTTCATCACCAGCACAGGTCGCAACATAGGCGGATTCCGTCTTTTCATCCTACCCCAAACCTGTGCCGAGACCTCCCGGTCCACGACGCGCGATAGCGTCTCGTCTCATACAGATTGACTCAAGGGGCTGTGGCGAGTATGGTGACGAGTAACGACGGCGGCGCCCCCTGGAAAAAGCCGTGGCCGACAGATTCCGGGCGAGGGAGCAGAGCAATCTTCTTGATGGATGGCAGGATGCTGATCCGGGCGCCGGGCGGCCGCGACCGCAGTGGGCGGCCCGACCCGCGCGCTCTCGGATGGGCGTTCGCGGTTCTTCCTATTGCCCAGGCGAACCCGACCGTCTCGGGATTGGTCGAATTCATCGCCGAGCTTAACCGTTTAACGATCTTCTGGACGGCTCTGGCGATCCTGTTGGCCGCGGGTTGCGTTGTCTTGCTCTCTCGCTGGCTGTATGAACGGCGCGTTCTCCTGTACCAAGACAAGCTGGGGGCGCTTCGCGAGATCTCCGGCACTCTAGGGCAGGCAAGCGATGCGAGTCGAATTCAACAGCAGCTCGCCGAGGCGATGCCTTCGCTCGTTGACGCCACGCACTGTTTCCTCCTAGTTCTGAACCCGACCACCCAACAATTGGAATACCGGGCGGGTAGCGACCGTATCCCTACTCCGGCCGTTTCCCTCAGCGCTATAAGCGGAGCGGTAACCTGTTTCCGAAATCAATCTCTTACGGAAGTGCCCGACGCCGAAGATTGTCCCTTTGTGGACTATGAGACGGTCAGAAGATTCGCTCAGAAGTCACTGCTCTATGCACCGCTCATGGTTGACGGCTCGTGTTTGGGCGTGATCGAGGTAGAAGACCGCGATCGCAAGCGCACTTTCTCCCTCGAGCAGAAGGCAGTGATCGGGCAGGTAGCGTCCATGGCCTGTCTCGGTCTTCAAATCAGCCGACAGCGCTCGATTAAGGACCAGGTTCATCGAGCCGAGAAGCTCGCGGCCCTCCGAGAGTTGGTCCACGAGATCGGAAAGGAACTGCGATCCCCCCTCGAAAGAATCAAGCGAGAGGCCGGAGAGGGAAAACGCGCGGAGACCGCGCCGGCCCTGGCAGGTCGCCTAGAGAGCTTGGAAAAGGAGGCCGGCCATGCGTTGGAGGCCGTGGAACGCATTGTCAACTTCGCGGGCCCGCGCACAGGCGCTCGGCGGAACGTAGATATTCACGTGCTTTTGCGGCGTCTCGCGGACTCCCCACAGCAATGGTCGCAAGCCAGACACTTCGAGATCCGACTAGCGCTCTTGAAGGTCGCGCCGGAGGTCTCGGCGGATCCTGATCATCTGGAGCAATTGCTGCTCAACATTCTCAAGTACTCGGCAGGCTTGCTCGCGCGTTTCAACGGTGTGCTTCTTCAGGTCTCCACGAATCTGCTCGAGCAACACATTCTGATCTCGATTCGCTCCGACGACTCGCCCGCAACGTCCCGGCCGGATCCCAACGAGCCGCCCGGGGAACCTCCCGCTGCCGGGGGCGACGGGTTGCCTTTGTCGGTCTGTCGGACTTTGGTAGAAGCAGTGGGCGGTAACCTGCGGGTGGAGAGGACATCAGGCGGGGGATTCCACATCGACTTGGAGTACCCACTGACCGCGGACGCGTTGTCGGCGAGGCAAACTCATTTGCCGCCCCCCAGCAAACCCCGCGGCCGAGCGTCGACGACTCTCGTCATCGACGATGACCCAGCGTCCCAGAGCGCGCTGCTTCATCATGTCGCCGAGAGCGGCTACCGCGTCATTCCCGTCTCGACAGCCGAGGAGGCGATGGACCTGTGCGAAAGAATGTGGTTCGACTGGGTGTTCTGCGCGGCTCGCATCGGGCGCTTTAGTGGACTGGAGATCTACGAGAGGATTCACCGCCAAGCCGGAAACTTCGTTCTCGTGGAGGATGCCGCGGCGTCCGTGGATAGCGCGGAGGTCATCTCCGCCCACCGATATGCCGTGTTGCGGAAGCCGTTCACGGCAGGGGATGTCGGCCGGATCTTGTCCGTGGAGAGCCCCGCGAATGCAAGCTCTCCAAGTGAAGACACCAACGGCTGACCAGGAGCCGGCTCGCGCTTGGCGCGTGGTTCGGAGCATCCCGCGGGGGAAAGTCGTAACCTACGGAGATATAGCCGCCGCCCTCGGCCGGCCCTGGACGGCGCGTCGAATCGGCTGGGCCTTGCGCCAGGCGCCGGCGAGTTTGGGCCTGCCCTGGCACCGCGTGGTAGCCGCCGGCGGACGCATTGCTCTCCCCGGCGCGAGCGGCCTCGACCAACGTCTTCGGCTACAGGCCGAAGGGGTAGGATTCTCGGGCCGACGAGTGCGCATGGACTTGCACCATTACCGCCGACTGCCCGCGCCCCATGGCGACCGCCGGACCAAGCAAGGAACCTGGGGCTACGAGCATGGCCGGTAGGGAAACATCCTCGCGAAGGCCGCGGCGCCCTGGCCTAACAATCTGCTTGCGGCTCGTCATTGCCGGAGGCCTGCTTCTGGTTCCGCCGGCGCTGAAGCGCCCCGCTTGGGCGTCTCCCGCGCCACGGGAAGGAGCGGAACTCAGCGGTGTCCGCGCTCCCTCCTTAGAACTTGATCGCTGGATAGATTCCTCTCCTAGAGAGATCGAGGATCTGCGCGGTCAGGTCGTGCTCATCCGTTGGTGGACCGACACCTGCCCCTTTTGCTCGACCTCAGCCCCGGCCCTCAATAATTGGCAGCGAGTCTATGCTGATCGCGGCTTGCGGGTCATCGGCGTCTGCCACCCGAAACCGCGTGGCCCCGCGTCTCGGGCGCTTGTCCGGCAAGCTCTTGATCGCTTCGGCTTTACGTTTCCCACGGCGGTGGACCCCGATTGGGAAGCTCTCGATCGCTGGTGGCTGTCTCACAGCCCGAGGGGTTGGACGTCGGTTTCTTTCCTGCTCGACAAGAAAGGCCTGATCCGCTACATCCGTCCGGATGGAGAGTATCATCGGGAAGCGGGTGGTCCCCACCAGCGAGACCACGCTTCCTGCCACCGCGACTATAGCGAGATCGAGCGGCTCATAGAAGAACTGCTTGCCGAATAGCTCCGTGACAAGTCGCGATGCGGAGACAGGAGAAACAGGATTTCGGCTCGGAACCCCATCCACAGACCTACGTCACTCCCCGCCGACAAGGCTCTACCCTTTCCCACATCAGTACCTGACAACCGCTGATCAGGAAAAGAACTCTCCGAAGGGGAACAGCGTCGTCTGCACCAGGACGAGGACCCACAGATAAAGTGTCCGCAGGTCGCGACGCTCCGCCGGGCATTGAGCAAATCCCATCACGATGAGAGTGATCGCGAAGCCCACAATCGGCAGGGCGTAGTAGGTCAGCAGACAAAACAGAATCAGCAAGTTATCCTTCGCCGCCGCGAACCAGCGCCGAGTCCCCAGCAAGAATGTCACGGCAATGGCCCCTTCCATGAGGATCGTCAAATACGACAACACCAAACTGAGGCCTTCGGTCCTGGAGGTCGAGATGAATGCCGGAGCCAATGCCTGCCGCGGCGACGCGATCAACGACTGTAGCAACTCTCGGTTATAGCTGAGGTCAGCAGGGGTCAACCCGCCCAGAACGAGAACGTGCTTTTCGATAGTCTCATTGGTGAGAAGCGTAAAGTGGAAGAAGCTGCCGTCCAAAAACTGTGCGCCCACGATCTTCCAGCCTGCGGCGAACAGAAACGTCACCCCGATCAGCACGCGCCCGTTCCAAGCCAACAAGCGGTCCGGATCTCGGGAAAACAGCGACAGACAGCAAGCCAGCGACCGGTACAGCGGTCTAATAACCGCGCCCCAACCCGCCCATCGACGCACCGTCGCTTCCTTCCGAACGCTGCGAGATAATACGGATAGTGCGCGCCGGCCGATCGAAAGCGAATCATCCAGTACGAACGGACTTGGTCCTGGCGCTCGACGCCATCAAGACGCATCCGCTAAGAACCTTCCTGACGATTCTCGGCTTGACCGCCGGCGTGGCGGCGCTGATGGCGGTGATCACGCTCATCCAAGGCGCCAACACGTTTGTCGCCGAAAAGTTCGCCAACCTGGGCACGAACGTCTTTCGCATCGCCAAGACGCCCTTCGCTACCACGGATTTTGAGGAAGCGTTTCGGGCCCGCCGTCATCCCGACCTTGGCATGGATGACCTACGGGCATTGCAGGAGTCCTGTGCACTGTGCGAGATGGTGGGGGCCTCGGTTTCATCCAACCTGGCCGTGCGCTATGGAAATCAAGAGTTGCGCGACGTCTCGCTGCGAGGCAACACACCGAACATGGCGGACATGGGGAGCCAGGTCGTAGAGCGCGGCCGATATTTTACCGAGGCCGAGGAGCGTCATTCCGCCTCGGTGTGCTTGCTCGGCTCCAGTTTGGCGCAGCAGCTCTTCCCTACCGTCGACCCGGTCGGCCGCATCGTCCGCGTAGGGCGAGCTCCGATCCACGTCATCGGGACATTCGAAGAGATCGGATCTGTTTTGGGGCGCGATCAGGACAATTATCTCGTTACTCCCCTTAGCACCTTCTTGCGCATGCGTGGTTCGCGTCACAGCCTGACGCTGGAAGTGAAGGCGGTGGGCGATGGCCTCCTGTTTGAACAAGCCCAGGACCAGGCGCGAGCCCTCATGCGCGCCCGCCGCGGCATTCGGGGACTACAGAAGGAAAACTTCTACCTTGGAACATCGGCCAGCTACATCGAGCTATGGGAGACGATTAGCTCGTCCTTCTTTGTTGTTTTCATCAGTATTTCTTCGATTGCGGCCGTGGTGGGCGGGATTGTCATCATGAACATCATGCTGGTTAGCGTGGCGGAGCGTACCAAAGAGATCGGTGTGCGACGAGCCTGTGGGGCGCGCCGGGGCGATATCTTGCGCCAATTTCTAGCTGAAAGCATGCTGCAGTGTATCGTGGGCGGCGGTTTCGGGGTCCTCGCCGGTTTCGCCATGGCGCTGCTGCTGCGGCAGTTCGCTTCCTTCCCCGCCGACGTCCAGTGGTGGGTGGCCGTTTTGGGCGTGGGTCTGGCCTCAGCGGTGGGCTTGTTTTTCGGGATTTACCCGGCCATGAAGGCTGCCGATCTGGACCCGGTCGAAGCATTGCGAGCGGAATAGGATCAAGGTCAAAATGACGTCTTCTCAGCTCCGCGAGAATATACGAATGGCTTTCCACTCGATTCAGGCTCAGAAAGTTCGCTCCTCGCTGACCCTGCTGGGAGTGGTCATCGGCGTGTCTTCGGTGATCGGTGTGGCCGCCATTATCGAAGGCCTGAACCGAGGCGTCATAGGACGCATTCAGGCGCTGGGCTCGAAGGTTTTCATCCTGAGCCGCCTCCCGGCGGGCACATTTGGCCGGCCGCGGGAGGACATTCGGCTGCGGAAGCATTTTCGATTCAGCGACGCTCGCCGCATTGAGGAGTCAAGCCCCTCAGCCGAGTACGTATCCGCCTTTACTACCCGCGCTGCCTTCTTCGGCGACTCGAATGACGTCCGCTATCGCAACGAGCAAGTGACAAACGTGATTTTGCGCGGCGTGGATCACAACTACAGCGCGGCCATTCCCATGTTCGACGTCTCCGAAGGAAGAACCATTTCTCGCTACGATCAAGATCACGCCCGCACGGTAGCCGTCCTCGGCCAGGGCATCGCCGCCACGCTGTTCCCTCAGACTGACCCGATCGGCAAGACCATACGCCTCAACGGGTTGCCCTTCGACGTCGTCGGGGTGTTCTTCAAGGATGAGGGCCTCTTTGGCGGCCGTGGAGTCGATCAATTCGTCTGCATCCCCTACTCGACATTCCACAAGTTGTACCCCGAGATCGAAGAGCATTTCCTTGCCGTTTCCGTCCGCGACACCGCGGACCTGCCCAAGGCCGCCGATGAGGTGATCTCGGCGGCACGCCGCATTCGGAAGGTGCCCCCCACCGCGGAGAATGATTTTGACCTCCTGTTGCCGGAATACTTTGCCCGCCTGTGGCGACAGTTGACAGGAGCTCTGTTCACATTGACCTTTTCGATCAGCTCGATCGCTCTTCTCGTCGGGGGTATCGGCGTCATGAACGTTATGTTGGTTTCGGTGACACAGCGAACCCACGAGATCGGAATTCGCAAGGCCGTCGGGGCGCGGCGCCAAGACATTCGCACGCAATTCGTAATCGAGGCTTTGGCTCTGACGTCCGCCGGAGGCGTGCTCGGCGTCCTGTTGGGGGGAGGGTTGGCTTGGCTCATCTCCGCAATCTATCCCATGCTGCCCATCTTCGTGTCGCCCTTTTGGGTGCTCGCCGGATTGTCCCTCGCCGCGGGAGTGGGCTTGTTCTTCGGCTACTATCCTGCCAGCAAGGCCGCTCAGTTGGACCCGATCGTCTGCTTGCGCTACGAGTGAGGGGCCGGGACTGTGAATGGGCGTTCGCGTTTCGCGCTACGACTACAGCAGGTTCCGGGGCTATCCCCCCATCAGGTCCAGCCCTATCGCCGCCGATAGGAATTAATGGACTATCCGGGAGACGAGTTCACTATCGATTCGGAAATGAGATTCGGAAATGTCGGGCTCGAAAGCGACGTGGCGCACGCTAAAAGCGTGCGCCACGTCGCTATCAGGAAGTCTTGTCGGGGACAGCTTGCTAGAGAGCTATAGAGGGGGATCGATCCATGAAGATCATCGACATCCTCGGCGGTGGCAAGCGCACCGTGTCGTTTGAATTCTTCCCTCCAAGAACGGACGCCGGCTTCGAGGAGCTGTTCAAAACCATTGCAGCTCTGAAGCCACTTGATCCCGACTACGTTTCGGTCACCTATGGCGCCGGGGGCAGTACGCGACGCAAAACGGTCGACCTCGTCCTGCGCATCAAGCACGAGATCGGCCTTGAATCGATGGCGCACCTGACGTGTGTCAGCGCGACGCGAGAAGAGATCAAGGGTACGCTGGACAATCTGAACCTGGGCGGCATGGAGAATGTGCTCGCGTTGCGGGGCGATCCTCCGAAGGGGGAGGAAAAGTTTGTCAAGAGCGAAGGAGGATTCGAGCACGCCAATGAGCTCGTGGAATTCATCCGTGGACGCTATCCCTTCTGCCTCGCCGGCGCTTGCTATCCCGAGATCCACCCGGAAGCGCGTCATTGGGAAAACGATCTCGACAACCTAAAACGGAAGGTGGATGCCGGAGTAGATTTTCTCATCACCCAGCTCTTCTTCGACAATGACCACTTCTTCCGCTTTCTCGACAGGGCCACCGCTCGGGGCATCAAGGTCCCCATTCTGGCCGGTATCATGCCTATCTTGAGCGTCCAGCAAATCAAGCGCTTCACCCAGATGTGCGGGGCGACGATTCCCGCTGAATTGCTTTCAAAGATTGAAGCCGTGGAAGACGATCCCGAGGCCGTGCGCCAGCTTGGCGCCTATCATGCAACGCAACAGTGCGAGGGTTTGTTGGCAGGCGGCGCCGCCGGTTTGCACTTCTACACTTTGAATCGGTCGACGGCCACGCGCGTCATCTTCCAGCAGATCAAAGGGATCCTCGCGCCGACGCTCGCGGCTGTGGAATAAGCGCCCCTTCTCTCACGACCGGCCAACATCCGAGAGCGGAGCGTCCGACGAATCAGGCTATTCTCAAAACAGTAATGTGTACTCATCGCGGGCCCTTTCTTTTCTGGCTCCTGGTTCTTTGTGCATCCCACGGGCTGGGCCAAGACCGCCCCTTCCTGAGCCTAGAGGTCAAGGAGAGCGCCAACGTTTTCGACTACTTCCCGCTCGAGGTGGGCAACCGCTGGGTCTACGAAGACACCTACACGACCGACTACGGAAATCCCCCTCGTCGTGTGCGAAGGACATCGACCCGGGAAGTAACGATCGTTGCGCGGGACTCGATCTCGGAGGGGACCGTTGTCCACTGGCGCGAACGCAACACCGATTTTCAGTATCAATTCGGCCCCGGCTGGAGCGAGGAGCAGAAGGCTGACTTCATGCAACCGTCTAGCCGCGGAGAGCACCGCTTCTATCTCGTCCGCGGCAGCTACGTTCTTCCCTTTTACATACACTCTTGGGATGCCGCCGCCAAGGCCCTCACGGAACGATGCAGATCGCAACTCGCCCAGGCGACTCCCGACTTTTTCTTCCCCATGACGATCGGCATCCGTTGGTCCGAGAGACAGCGAGAACAGCCGGACCTGGAAAAGTTGGCCTTGTTCCGGCAAGGCAAGGGAGGGGCGCCGAACCCAGGCAACTATTATTGGGTCGTCGAAAGCCGACAGGACGTCACGACGCCTTACGGCGAAATCGAGGACGGCTTTCGTCTCGTCTACCGCACGCTCGGAGGCCCGCATCGCCGCTGGTTCAAACCTGGAATCGGCATCGTTCGCGAAAGCTCAAGCCATAGTGGAACCTACATCGAGACAGATTCGGTTCTGAAGGAACTACACCTCCAAAGACCGTAGCCCGCTTTTCTCACCACTGTCACTGCGATGGGGGGCGAAAGGCCCGGTGGCCATGGCTCGCGGCGACAGTTTGTGTACATCGTCCGGCTTACAGTTGGCAAGGTAAGCGGGCGCGGGAGATCGGGGGGAGATCGGGGACAGCTCCCGATCCTCATTCGGAGCCAGATCGGGCAGCTTCAGGGGATTTCTTTGGTAAGGATTTTTCGGGAAGACCGTTAAGGCGTTGAAATGGGAGCACGTGGGCCGACAATCCTCGTGCTCACGATGGCGGTCTGCGTCAAATAGGTTTCCGAGTTCGGGAGCTGTCCCCGATCTTGCCGTCCCCGATCTTGCCCCGGGAGCTGTCCCCGATCTTCCCCGATCTTCCTGCGGCAGCTACGTTCTTCCCTTCTACACACACTCTTGGGATGCCGCCGCCAAGGCCCTCACGGAACGATGCAGATCGCAACTCGACCAGGCGACTCCCGACTTTTTCTTCCCCATGACGATCGGCATCCGTTGGTCCGAGAGACAGCGAGAACAGCTGGACCTGGAAAAGTTGACCTTGTTCCGGCAAGGCAAGGGAGGGGCGCCGAACCCAGGCAACTATTATTGGGTCGTCGAAAGCCGACAGGACGTCACGACGCCTTACGGCGAAATCGAGGACGCCTTTCGTCTCGTCTACCGCACGCTCGGAGGCCCTCTTCGCCGCTGGTTCAAACCCGGAATCGGCATCGTTCGCGAAAGCTCGAGCCATAGCGGAACCTACATCGAGACAGATTCGGTTCTGAAGGAACTACACCTCCAAAGCCAGTAGCGCCATGTCTCAGAAATCACTCGCGGCCCGGCACGTTACCAGTGGCAAAAGCATTCCTGCCTGTCCGGACCTTAGACTTTGCCTGCTGCGAATTCATCACTGAGCCGCCAGGACTTTCTGTAGCGCGTTGTCCAAATCGCCGCGGCTCATTTTCGTCGTGAGGAACAGCTCCTGCCGAGCGCCGCTGGCCAGCGCGATGGCCTTCCAACCCGTGTGCGTCGGCGTGGTAATGCGGATCTTGACCGCTCCTCGGGCCTTTCGCACGCGGCGGATGTCGCCGGGAATGATGGTGCCGATCTCACGGTTGCGCTCGAGAAGCGCTTCGAGCACGGGGCGCAAGCCCCCGATAATGGAGTGTTCAACCTTGAGTCGGCCTTTTGCGCTGCGTAATCTCATGGCTGGGAGGTCCTGAACTACCGGCTGGAGTCAGACATCCTTAAGGTTGGCAAAACGCTCCCTCGAAAAAACACGCGCGTTCATCCCTTTGGGTGGGGCACGGGCTTGGCCTACGCCATGGCCGCTCACTGGCGTTCGCGGCTCCGAATCGGGCAGGGCAAGGGTGTGCGAGAGCAAGAGACTGAGCCTGAAACGCTAGTGACAGGCCAAGTATCCGGCGCAAGCGACTGCTGCCTGGCCGAAGCGCCATTCTCAGGGGCCAAATCAGCCGCCCTCGACGGCGAAGCAACCTCCTTCCCGCGATCCGGGAACGCTCTGATTCCGATGCTATCATGGGGCTCGATGAGCCGCTCAGCACCGCCCACGGTGGTCATCGTGGGGCGACCTAATGTAGGGAAATCAACGGTATTCAACCGTATCACGGGGAGCCGCCGGTCGATCGTCGGCAACGAGCCGGGCATAACCCGAGACCGTATTCACCTTGAAGCTGAGTGGCGAGGCCGCCGGTTTACACTGATCGACACCGGCGGGATGATCTTTCGCAGCCGGGAGGAGTTCCCCACCCTGGTCGAGCAGCAGGCTCGCAAGGCGATCGAAGAAGCCGCGCACGTCATCTTTGTGGTGGATGGGCGCTCGGAAATCACGGCTACCGACCGGGATCTGGCCGACCTGTTGCGGCGCAGCCACTTAGCCGTCTCCTTGGCAGTCAACAAGTGCGACACACAGACTCGAGAGATCCTCGCCTCGGAATTCTACGAGCTTGGCATCCCTGACGTATTTCCGATTTCGGCGGAACACAACCGAGGTATCGGGGCTCTTCTCAACCACGCCACGGAAGGATTTCCCGTATGCGAGGCGCCCGACCCGGACCCCAGCGTAGTCCGAGTAGCCATCATCGGGCGGCCAAACGTCGGTAAGTCAACCTTGCTGAACAGGCTAACCGGAACGGAAAGGGCGATTGTTTCCCCGACGCCGGGGACGACCCGGGACGCCGTTGACGAAGAAGTCGTGGTTAAAGGCGCCCGTTTTCAGTTCGTCGATACCGCCGGCATTCGGCGCAAGGGCAAGACGAAGCAAATGGCCGAGAAGTTGAGCGTCGTTATGGCGCAGCGGCACATTCGCCTGGCTGACGTCGTCCTGATGCTGCTCGATCCTATTGAGGGAGTGACGGCCCTCGACGGTTCGATTGCCGGCTATGCGGACTCGGCGGGCAAAGCGGTCGTCATCGTCGTCAACAAGTGGGACTTGGCCCGCGGGAAGAAGACTTCGGAAGTGGAACCCGAGGTGCGGCGAGGCCTGAAGTTCCTCGACTATGCACCACTCGCCTTTGTATCCGCCACGAAGGGGCAAGGGATCAAGCGGCTTTTCCCGTTCATCCACAAGGTCTATGGGGCGGCGCATCGACGAGTGGCGACGGCCGAGCTGAACCGTTTTCTGGAAGCGGTGGATTTCGACCGAGTCAGCTATCCCGGATTCCGCAAGCCGACGATTCGCTACGTGACCCAACCGGCCGTGGCGCCTCCGACGTTCGTCTTTTTTACCAAGCGGGCCGGCCCGTTCCACTTTTCCTTCCAACGTTTTCTTCGCAACCAGCTGCGCCGGGCCTTCGATTTCGAAGGGACGCCGCTGGTCGTCAAATCGAAGTCCACCGGGCGCTGATCCCATACCCCGTATAATGGTCCTGAGTAGAGGTGGGGCGGGCGGCGCTTCCAGACCCCACGGAAGCGGCTTTTCAAGATCGGGATTCGGCCGCGTTCGTGTTCCACCATGGCGAGAAAGAAGGTCAGCTTCCAGGGTGCGCGGGGCGCTTTCAGCGAGGAAGCGAGCCGCCGGTTTCTAGGGGAGGATTTGGACTACGTCCCCTGCGAGCGTTTCGAGGATGTATTCCGGCTGCTGGCCGCGGGGAAGGTGCGCTATGCGGTCGTGCCCATTGAGAATACCCTCGCGGGTTCGGTACACGAGAACTACGATCACTTGTTGAACTTCAAGTTGCCGATCATCGCCGAGGCCCGTGTGCGGATCGTTCATAATTTGATCGGCCGCCCGGAAACGAAATTCTCGCAGATTCGGCAGGCGATCTCTCATCCGGTTGCGCTGGGACAATGCCTCCACTTCTTTCGGAAACATTCTCGGATTCGTTCTGAAACCTACTACGACACCGCGGGAAGCGTGCAGCGCCTGATGAAGGAGGACGACACGACAGTGGCAGCGATCGCCTCCGCGGCGGCCGCGAAATATTACGGTGCGAAAATTATTCGCAAGTCGATCGAAGATGACCGGCGGAATTACACGCGGTTCTTTTTGTTGGCCCGAAAGGCGCCGCGACAAAGCGCGAAAAACGATAAAGTATTGAAAACATCGATCGTCTTCTCGACACGCAACCAACCCGGTGTGCTGTTCCGGTGTCTGAGCGCCTTTGCTTTGCGAGATATCAACCTGGCAAAAATCGAATCTCGGCCACTGCGAGGGCACCCGTGGGAGTACTTGTTTTATCTCGACTTTCTGGGTTCGCCGAAACAGCCGAATTGCCGCCACGCGATGAACCACCTGGCCGAGATGACGGACTTGCTGGCGGTATTGGGCTGCTACCCCCAAGCAGCCTAGCGCGCTCTTCTCACCAGGTGGCGCGGCGAAGGGCGTGAGAGGCCCGTCAGTACAAGGCGCGCGACGCTCGGCGCGCGGAGGTGTACTTGAACAGTACGGTGAGCACGGCGAGCATGCGCAACGAAGTAATGGCGAGCCTATGGCGTGCTTCGACCGTCAGCTGGTGAGAAGAGCGCGCTAGAACAAGCCGGCGTGATAGCAGCGAACCGCGGCCTAGCAGCCCGTGGTAGAAGTTAGGTTCGGCGAAAAATGGGGACTGTCAACGATTTTCGCTTCCGCGGCGGCTTTGTTTCCAGTATGGTTCGACGACGAAAATCGGTAACTGCACCCATTTTCTACCGGGAGTCGAAAGGTTCGAGCAGAAGCCATGGCGGATGAAGAAAAAGACGCCCCGCGACCCTAAATCGACAAACGGGCGTTCCCGGACGAACTGGCCATCCTCCCCGTTAGGGACACGGTGTTGTTCCCCCACGCCGTAATGCCTCTCAACATCGGGCGGGAGAGCTCGAAGGCGCTCGTGGACTCCCTGGGCGAAAACAAGTTTCTGGCCGTGGTGGCCCAAAGGGACCCCAGTGTCGAAGCGCCGAGCCCGGATGAGCTCTACCGAATCGGTTGCGTCACTGTCGTCCATAAGTCCGTTCGCATGCCGAACAACAGCCTATTGATCTTTTGCGAGGGCTTGGCGCGAATTCAACTAACGGAACTGGTCTCGCAACAGCCGTTTTACCGCTTTCGCTACAAAGAGTTGCCGGACAAGGAGCCCGACCCAACCGCTGAAATTGAGGCGCTTCGGCAGAACGCCATCAGCGTCTTCGACGACGTCGTCCAGTTGTCGCCGGCCTTGTCGGGGGACATACAGACGATGGTGCAAAACATCAGCGAGGTGGGCAGGGTGGCGGACTTTATCGCCGCCACGCTGCCGGGTCTCTCGTCGGCGGAAAAGCAGACCATCCTGGAGACCACCGATGTCCAGCAGAGGCTCGAAGACATCGGACGCTACTTGAATAAGGAACGTGAAGTTTTGCAGTTGCGGAACAAGATTCAGACCCAAGTCCAGGATCAGCTTTCTCAGTCGCAGCGGGAATTTTACCTACGAGAACAGATGAAGGCGATCCAGAAGGAGCTCGGAGAGTTCGACGAAGAGGCGGAGATCGAAGAGCTGCGCAAGAAAATCGACGACTCCGGCATGCCGGAAGAGGCTGCCAAAGAAGCGCATCGCGAACTGCAGCGCCTCGCGCGCATGTCGCCGGCGGCGGCCGACTATACCGTAACTAGAACCTATCTCGACTGGCTGGTGGTCGTTCCTTGGAATAAGTCCTCGAGCAGCGAAGTCGACGTTCTGCGGGCCAAGCAAGTTCTCGATACGGACCATTACGACCTGGAGAAGATCAAAGAGAGGATTCTTGACTACCTTGCCGTGTTGCAATTGAAGCCCACGTTGAAAGGCCCCATCCTTTGTCTAGTCGGCCCGCCCGGGGTGGGCAAGACGTCGCTCGGCAAGTCGATCGCGCGGGCATTGAGTCGCGAATTCGTCAGGATCTCACTGGGCGGCGTGCACGATGAAGCGGAAATCCGGGGTCACCGGCGAACCTATATCGGAGCGCTTCCCGGACAGATCATGCAGGGACTTCGGCGCGCCGGCACGAACGACCCCGTCTTCATGATGGACGAGATCGACAAGCTCGGCCGGGACTTCCGCGGAGACCCCTCTTCGGCCCTGCTGGAAGTACTCGATCCCGAGCAGAACAACAGCTTCCGCGATCACTACCTCGACGTACCCTTCGACTTGTCGAAAGTCCTGTTCGTCACCACAGCGAACGTCATCGATCCCATCCCCGATGCGCTGCGGGACCGCATGGAAGTGCTTGAGCTGCAGGGCTATACGGAGTTCGAGAAAAGTCGGATCGCGTCCGACTACTTAATTCCCCGACAGGTTCCGGAAAACGGTCTGAGCGAAGGCGACATCGACTTCAGCGAAGAATCCATCAGCCACATCATTCATCGATACACTCGCGAAGCCGGGGTAAGAAACCTGGAAAGGGAGATCGGTACGATTTGCCGCAAGCGGGCCCGGCGAATCGCCGAAGGGCGCTCGGCGGCCCAAGCGTCGGAAGACAGCGCCCAAGCCGATGTGGAAGCGCCTGAGCTTTTGGAAGTGACACCGCAGGTGGTCGAAGACTTCCTCGGGGCCCCGAAAGTCCGCCAGGAAGCCGAGATTGCCGAGCGAACCAAGAAACCCGGCGTGGCCGTGGGCTTGGCTTGGACACCGGCAGGTGGAGATGTCCTGTTCATCGAAGCGACGAAAATGCGGGGTGGAGGCAAGGGCCTGCTCCTTACCGGCCATCTGGGCCAGGTCATGCAGGAGTCCATGCAGGCGGGCCTCAGTTGGGTGCGCGCCAACGCCGAACGGCTCAAGATCGCTCCCACCTTTTTTAAGAAGAACGACCTTCATCTCCACGTGCCCGCGGGCGCCGTACCCAAGGACGGTCCCTCGGCCGGTGTTACCGTCATAACAGCTCTCGTATCTTTGCTTACCGGGCGACGGGTGAAACCGAACTACGCGATGACGGGGGAGGTTACCTTGACCGGGTTGGTTTTGCCGGTCGGCGGCGTCAAGGAAAAGGTTCTGGCCGCCCGTCGAACGGGAGTAACCGACGTGATCCTACCTCGTGAAAACGAGGTCAACGTCAACGAGGACCTCAATCCCGACCAAATCGGAAACCTGAATATTCACTACGTGCGGGAAGTCGAAGAGGTGATCGGACTGGCGTTAGTCGATCCCGCCGGCGAGGGACACGAACACCAGGCCAAAAGGGAAGCCCGGGCGGAAGAGACCGCCGAGCCGGCCGCGGTGAGCGCCCGAATACGGACATCCGTAAAGTGAACCGCCGCCACGAGGGACGGCTCTCCTCTCCCCGCGGATCGAGTTCCGCGTCATCAATACCGCCGGCGCTTCTGCCGGAGTGAATCAAGACGCCGCGCCTATGAAGCTGCTGTTGACCAATGACGATGGAGTCGGGGCCCCGGGCCTTGAGGCGCTTGGCAGCGCTGTCGACGGCATGGCCGAAACGCTCGTCATGGCGCCCGACCGTGCCTTGTCGGGCTGCAGCCACCGGGCGACGACCGACGAAGGTTTCCGGGTGGTCCGGCTCGACGAAGATCGCTATTCCGTCGAAGGCACGCCGGCCGACTGCGTGCGGGTGGCCCTGCACCGCTTCGGCAGCGAGATTGCCTGGGTGCTGTCGGGCATTAACCGAGGCGGCAACCTGGGGGTCGACGTATACCACTCCGGGACGGTTGCGGCGGCCCGCGAGGCCACGCTGCGCGGCGTTCCGGGCATCGCCGTCTCGCAGTTCCACAGTCGACCGCTTACCGAGGCCGACTGGCGGCGGGCTTCCGATTGGACCAGACCGTTGCTGGAAGAGTTAATGAAGCGGCCCCATTCCGCGGGGACATTCTGGAACATCAACCTACCCTGTCCTGCGCGTGGGGACGGTCAACCCGAGGTGGTCTTCTGCTCGCTCGATCTTTCTCCCCTGCCCTTGGGTTTCCGCGAACAGGACGGGCTGCTGTACTACAACGGCAAGCATGTCGAAAGACAACGCAAGCCGGGAGCCGACGTGGACGTCTGTTTCAGCGGCAAGATCGCCGTCACCGAGATTTCGCTCGCGCCGGCGACCGGCTAGCTACTTTCCGGCGCAAAATACGCGTAGCGCCCGGGGCGGGGACTGTCACCAATTTCGCGCCTTCAAAGAATCAACAACTTACGGGCTCATTCGGACGCGAAATTGGCTGACTGTACCCAGCCACCACGCAGTTTCTCCTTTTTGCGCCGGAAAGTAGCTAGCCATTTCTCACCACGTGGCGAGGCGAAGTGCGTGAGAGGCCCGTCACTACAAGGCGCGCGCCGCTCGACGAGCGGAGGCGTACTTCTGCCGGCCCGGCCTGGCCCGCTCGTATCTTGGTGTTACCGAAATAAGCAGCGACTTCCCTTCAGCGTCCGACCGGGAAAGTACGTTAAGCACGGCGAGTAAGCGCAGCGAAGTCGTGGCGGGCCTATCACGCGCTTCGGCCGTCAGCCGGCGAGAAAAGCAGGCTAGCCGAAGTAAGCCGGCTCGTTGCCGAGCTTCCACTTAATGTTGCAACCGACGCTCGGCTTCTGCTCCGCGCTCACCGGCTGACCGGCGAGCAGCGCATCGATCGCTCCGCGCAGATCCGCGCCGGTCACCGGCTTGCCGTTCTCCGGACGGCTATCGTCAAGCTGGCCGCGGTAAGCAAGCTTACGCTCTTCATCGAACAAGAAAAAGTCCGGCGTGCAGGCTGCCGTGTACGCCTGGGCCACCTCTTGGCTCTCGTCATAGCAGTAGGGGAAAGTGAAGCCCAGCTTCTCGGCAAGCTCCCTCGATTTTTCCGCCGAATCATCGGGGAAATTCGGCACATCGTTCGAGGTGATCGCGACGATGCCGAGTGATTTGTCAGCATAGTCTTTTCCCAGGCGTCCCAGTTCATCTTGGACGTGCTTGACAAAGGGACAGTGATTGCAAATGAACATCACCAGCACCCCTTGGTTGCCGGCGAAAGTATCAAGACCGACTGTGTCTCCAGTAACGTGATCGGGCAGCTGAAACTTGGGAGCCTCTGTTCCCAGACTAAGCATGGTCGATTCAGTCAAAGCCATAACGATTCCTTTCCGTGTGGATTTTAGTTCCTGTCTACAGGAAAAATCGGCTACAGCCGGCCAATTCGCATCAGGCTAGGTGCTTTGTTCGAGGGCCATGAGGGGGAGCGAATTGGTGGCAGTCCCCATTTTTCCTGTACTCCATCTAGCCGGCCGCTGAAAGGTCGCCGCTACAGACTATCCCGCCTTAGGCGACCCGTGCCCGCTACCAGGCGTTGGTCCGGGCCAAGTCCGTCGGTTTTCCAGCAGCTCAACCATCGTTCTTGCGTCTTTCAATTTTACGGAATTGGGGATCTCCGCGTGCAACGGCCCATCGTGACCATCGCGAAAAGGCAGCCGGCAGGATTGCCGGCCGCTACTTAAGGTCCCAGTCTGCTCGCTGCGCTGCGGCCTCCAGCCCCTCCCGGCGGTATAATGTGACTCTTCCAGCCGATGTCAAAGACCGCCTTCGTCGCCATTCTTTTCTTTCTCCTTGTCATCGCTGCGCTGATCTACTCCACGATGGAGTTGAACCAATACTCGTGCGAGGTGTGCATCACCTACAAAGAACGAACGAACTGCAGCACGGCCTCCGCCCCCAGCCGTGAAGAAGCCACCCGCACCGCCACGGACGTAGCCTGCTCACCCATTTCGGGCGGCATGACGGAAAGCATCCAGTGCACGAATACCAAGCCCGACAGCGTCCATTGCTCTCCGAACTAGCGGAGACCCTTCTCTAAACGAAAACGCCCAGGAGGACCTCGCGGCGTCAACCTCCTCAAGCGCTGCAATCCAAGGAGCTACCTTTCGCCCGCTCCCCAAGCCGCCGGTACTTCCTTAGCAGCTCGTACATCACGACACCGCCGGCCACCGCGACGTTCAAGGATTGCTTCGACCCCAGGGCGGGGATTCTGACGTCGACGTCGGCCAAGTCAGCCAACGCCGGTGACACGCCGTCTACTTCGTTGCCGAAAATCACGCAGACGGGAAACCTCGGCCGCCAGTCGTAGATATCCACAGCGCGCCCGGCCGTTTCGACTACCGCAATTTCGTGTCCTGCCGCGCGCAACAACCGAACCAGCGGCAGGGGGTCTTCGTGATGCTCCCAATCGAGGGTTTGCTCGGCCCCCAAAGCTGTTTTTGAAATCCCGTTATGTGGCGGCGAGCCTGTAAACCCCGTCAAATAGAGCTTCTCTACGCCCGCGGCATCGCCGGTCCGAAAAAACGACCCGACGTTGTAAAGACTCCGCACCCGGTCTAAAACGATCGAGACCGGAAGCTTATCTATGCCATCGTAGGATTCCGACAGCGCCACCGCCCGAAAAGGAAACGCCTCCATAGCTACGGGCGGCCCTTACGAAGCCCCCGATCTTCTCTTCAGCCGCTCCACGATCTCCCCCACCACGACCCCAGCCGCCATCGCCGCCAGGAAGATCGGCATGGCTTCCTTGCCCTCAATCTCACCCACATGCGTAATCACCAGCGCCAACAGGGCGCAGCCGATAATCGAGTAGAACGTAGTAAGCGGGGCATCACTGTTCATCGACCTTTCCTCGACACCCAAATCATAGCAATGCGCGGTCCATCACACCGAATAAGGGGAAACCGCAACCCGACCAAAACGCGGACCTGCCCGGGCCCTCTTTTTTCCGGGCTGAGCACCGTGGCGGCCGATAGGCCGGCCCGCTGGCGAGGGAACGTCCCCGCCCGGCTTGCTGCCTCAGCCCCAATGCTCTTCACCTAACGTTTTGCCCAGCCAGACGCCGGTCGGAGGAGATCTGTTGTCGAGATTGTTGAGTGCGGCGCCGCCCGCGTTTTCCTGCGCCCCTGCCGGGGGTTAAAGAACGTTACTTAAGTGACAAGTATAAGGGTCAGCCCGCATTTCTCACCAGCTGCCGGTCGAAGCAGGCGATAGGCCCGCCATTATTGCGTTGCGCTTGCTTACCGTGCTCAACGTACTGTTCAAGTACGCCCGCATGGTTCAAAAAAGGCTCGCTGAGCGGCGCGCGCCTTGTACTGACGGGCCTCTCACGCACTTCGTCTCGCCACCCGGTGAGAAAAGCGGGCTAGTAGATCTTTACGTCTGAGGGATCACAAGTCTCCGCGCCCTCTCTTTGAAGGCCATCGTAGAACTCTCGCGGGTTGTATTCGTTTTGGGTGAAGGCTTCTTCGCCGTTCAAGCGGCCGTAGTTCGTGTCGTGAATCCAGATTTCGTAGCGCGTGGGAGCGCCGGCTTGAATCAGCGCGTCGAATCCTTCGGGAGAGCCGCGCCAACGCAGCTGCTGAGGGAGTGCAAGGCAGTACCCGCCGCCGTCGTTTTTGACCCCAATGTACTTCGGAATCATGTCGAAGGTGAATTGATAATCCAGGCCTCGGTCGAACCAGAGACCATACCTAGGGACCTCGAGCGACTTGGGGTCCATCTTCCCGCGATTGGCTTCTTGGAGAAAGGGAACGATCGTTCGCGCGACGGCCTTCATGCGAAGCGGCCCGTGGGTAAAGTTTCGCGGGATTTGGTCGCGTACAGCCCGATAGAAAGGATCTCCGGGGCGCACTGCTGTCCCAATTAGCCAAATCCGTGGCCGGGCGCTGTTGAAAACACTGGACATAACTCCTCCGCCACGCCCCTTCTGAAAACCGGGTTGGCCGTTGTAACACCCCTCGCCGATCGGGGTCGGAGCGCTGTTGCTGTCCTAATTGGCTCTTTGCGAATGCCCTCCCGTAGGGTTTCTCCTTCGCTACTGGACCAGCTGCTGTCCCCAGTAACCCCGCGCCGCCAACGGTAGCGCCAACTGCTTCATCGCCGTCTCGGGCAACCCCGGTGGTGGCTCGAACGGTTCATCCAGCCACTGCCACGCATCGCGGTGCACGAATCACTGCCGGCGCGGCAGCGCCGCCAGGTTCGACAACGACCCACCGAACTTCGCCCGCAACTGCACATAGCCCAGCAGCAGCATCGCGATCAGCGCCGTCCGGACCTGCGTGTGCACGGCGTTACCGCTGGTGCCCACAAAGGTCTTCATGCGCAGGTTCTGCTGCAGCGCTTGGAAGAACAATTCCACCTGCCGGCGATCCTTGTAGACCGCCGCCGCCGTCGCCCCCAGCTTGTGATGGTTGGTCAGAAACACTAAGCGCCCCTGCTCGGGATCGTCGATCTCCAGCCGCCGGAAAAAATATTCCTTCTGAGCCTCGGCCTGGCTGGGGAAAAAGATCACTTCGTCGGCGACCACGGTACTGCGCTGGGGCGCCACGCGCCGCTGCACCACTTCATAGACCGCGTTCTCCTTCCGCCGCGTCACAAAGTACGCCTGGCGCCGGCGGAGTTCGACCAACCACTGGTCATCGATGTAGCCGCGGTCGAGCACCCGCACCGTGCCGGGCTCGAACTCCAGCCGGCGGGCCACTCGCAGATCATGCGTTTTGCCCGTCGTGACCACGGCGAACGAGGGCAAATAGCCGGCGTGGTCCAGCAGCAGGTGCAGCTTGACGGCGCCTTTGGTGCGCTGCCACTGCGCCCAGTCGAACAGCGACACACACCGGTCGATGACGCTGGCGTCGAGGCTAGTGCTTGCGTGATTTCTTCATGCGTCCCCTCGCTATCTGGCGGCGAAACGCGACCTCCTGTTCCAGCCGAGGCAGGACAGGCAGATTAGCCGTAGAGATTATGGAGTGACTTGTCCTCCTCGATGCGGCTCTGCACATCCTCTTTCCTATTGCTCTCGATAGTGTAACCCGCGCCCTCGAGGTTTACGACAGGTCACTCCATAATCTCTACGGAAGCTTGCCGACATCGTGTACGCTGGGCGATGTCCACGAACTGTTGCCGCGAGCCATGGCCGCCGGGCCTATTACGTGCTTCGACCGTCAGGTGGCGAGAAAAGCGGCCTAGCTGTTGACGTCGAAGTAGATGCAATCGGGATGCTGGAAGACGACCGCGCTGACACTGGCCTCGGGATCCATCATGTAGCCTTCGGTTAACCGCAAACCGATTTCCTCGGGCTGGAGCAGCTTGAACAGGGCCTCTTGGTCTTCTAGGGCGGGGCAAGCGGCGTAGCCGAAGCTGTAGCGCCGGCCGCGGTATTTCGTCTTGAAGCGCTCGAGCATGGTCATCTCGGGGGGGTCCGGCCAGCCCCAGTCCTCGCGGATGCGGCGGTGCAGCCATTCGGCGCAGGCTTCCGCCGTCTCGATCGCCAATGACTGAACGGCGTGGGACTTGACGTACTCTCCCCGGAGTTTGTATTCTTCCGACCGCTCTCGGATCCCTTCGCCCGCCGTAACGGCGAAGATCGCGATGGTGTCGCGGGTACCGTTCTTACTGGGCAAAATGTAGTCGGCCAAGCATAGGCCGTCGGGCCGCTTCTGGCGCGGGAAGCTAAAGCTGTGGACCGGACCGTTCCCACCCGGCGCGGAGACGCGAATCGCATTCCCAGAGCTTTCGGACTCGAAAAACCGCCACACGGCTCGAACCTTCATGTAACGCTTGGCTTCCGCCTTGACGTCTTCGACGATCCCATGAAGCTCCAAGGCCTTGGGGTCTCGCTCGGCCAACTTCCGCTCGAAGTTGCCTCGAAAGCCCATGTGCCGCCCATAGAGCATTTGCGGATTGATGTAGCTCCAAACTTCCTCGAGCTGCGGCACGTCGCGGACGATTCGTTCCCCATACGGCGCCGGCGCCGGCGGCACATCAAGACTTACCTTCGAGCTGCGCCTGGTGGATTCGACAACCTGCTCTTTCTTTTTCGCCGGGGTTTCCGCACGCGCCTGATGTTCGTCGAAAACGTCTGGGCGCTTATCGGGGTCCATCAGACGATTCATCAGGCTCAGTCCCGTCATGGCGTCTTTCGAGTAGCAGACCACCGAGTCATACTGGCTTGCGATCTTGGTCCGAGTGAACTTTTCGCTCAGAGCCGCGCCACCCACCAACATGGGAAGGGACACGCCTGCTTCGCGCAGGTCGGTTGCCGTAATCACCATTTGCTGGGCGCTTTTCACCAGCAGGCCCGACAGACCAATCACATCGGGCTGATGCTCTCGATACGCTTTGATCAGTTCCTCCGGCGGAACCTTGATGCCTAGATTGATGACCGCGTAGCCGTTGTTGGACAGAATGATATCGACCAGGTTCTTGCCGATGTCGTGGACGTCACCCTTCACTGTGGCCAGGATGACTTTCCCCTTCGACGCACCCTCTTCCTTGTCCATGAACTGTTCCAGGTGCCCCACGGCGGCCTTCATTGCTTCGGCCGACTGCAGCACTTCGGCCACGATGAGTTCGTTGTTGTTGAATAGTCTGCCTACCTCCCCCATCCCGTCCATCAGAGGACCGTTGATAATGTCGAGAGGCTCGAGTCCCTCTTGCCGCTTGAGCTCGAGGTCTGGAATCAGGCCTTCCTTCGTGCCTTCGATGATGTAGTTCGCCAGGCGTTCGTCGAGAGGCAGGTCGGCAATGGATTTCTTCACCCGACTTGTCGCGCCCCGAAAGTGCTCGGTAATCCGGGCGATATGATGCTGGTTGATCTGGGCTTTTTGCTCGCGCGTCTGCCGGCGGTGGTCGCGGGGAGCGTCGGATCCCTCCGGCGGATAGTTCCACAAAAGGTCTTCGGCGAGCTTCTTCTCTTCGTCTGGAATGGTCGCATAGCGCTCCAGCTTCTGCGTGTTAACGATCGCCAGATCCAGGCCGGCCTTCGTGGCGTGATAGAGGAAGACGGAGTTGACCACTTCTCGTGCCGCGGGCGGCAGCCCGAAGCTGATATTGCTGACGCCTAGGATCGTCTTCGACCGCGGAAGCGCCTGTTTGATGAGACGCACGCCTTCGATCGTCTCGACCGCGCTGCCGCTATAGTTTTCGTCGCCTGTGCCACAGGGAAATACTAGCGGGTCGAAAATCAGATCTTCCTCCGGCAAACCCCATTTCTCGGTGCAGAGCTTGTGCGCCCGCTGGGCAATAGCCAGTTTGCGCTCGCGCGTGATGGCTTGCGCCTGCTGCTTGTCTTCGTCGATGGACCCAATGATGATCGCCGCACCGTATTTCTTGACTAGTGGGATAACGTGATTGAACCGTTCCTCGCCGTCTTCGAAGTTGATGGAGTTAATGATGCTCTTGCCGAGGCAATAGGTCAGCGCTCGCTCGGCCGCCTCGGGACTGGTGGTGTCGATCATCAACGGCACCTTGACCTTGTGAATCACCTTCTCGTAAAAGCGGTCGATGTCGTCCAGCTCTTCGCGATCGGGGTTTTCGAGGTTGATGTCGATGATCTGGGCGGCGTTTTTCACCTGTTTGCGACCGATTTCGGCCGCTTCTTCAAACTTCTCGTCGCTGATCAGCCGCTTGAAGGCCCGCGATCCCACTTCGTTGGTTCGCTCCCCGACGAGCAGAGGGCGGTTGTCGTCACTCGCTTCCACCAATTCGATGCCGCTGTAGTAGTTGCGCCGCGGGCCTCGGTGTGTTCGGGGCGGTTTGCCTTCCACCAGCTGCGCGATGGCGCGGATATGCTCCGGCGTCGTACCGCAGCAGCCGCCAATCAGGTTAAGCCAGCCGTTCTTGACGAACCTTTCCAGTGATGACGCCAGCGATGTCGGCGTCTCGAGATACTCTCCTTCTTCATCGGGCAGACCGGCGTTCGGGTAGCAGGACACTCGGGTCTGCGCCATGCTGTGGATCGTCCGGATGTGGTCGGTCATGAACTCCGGACCGGTGGCGCAATTCAGCCCGATCGAGAGCAGATCCACGTGCCCGAGCGATGCCACCAGGGCCTCGGCCGCCTGACCGGCCAGCATCGTCCCCATCGGCTCAATGGTTCCGGAGACCATGATCGGCAAGCGGTAGCCGAGCTTGTCGAACGCCTGCTGGATGCCGATGAGTGCTGCCTTGACGTTGCGGGTGTCTTGGCAGGTCTCGAGCAGCAGGATGTCGCAGCCGCCCTCGGCCAGCGCCTCGGCTTGCTCGCCGAACGTGTGAATCAGTTCGTCGAATGTGATCCCACCGGTGACCGTAATCGCCTTGGTCGTCGGCCCCATCGAGCCAGCGACGAAGCGAGGCTTTGCCGGCGTGGAACATCGCTTGGCGGCTTGCCGCGCGAGCTGAGCGGCGGCAACATTGATCTCGTGAACCTTGTCCTCCAAATCGTATTCGCCGAGGACGACCGACATTGCTCCGAAAGTGTTCGTCTCGACGATATCGGCGCCGGCTTCGAAGTATTCGCGATGAATATCGACGACGACATCCGGGCGGGTCAGCACCAGATTTTCGTTGCAGCCTTCCAGCGCAGGACCGCCGAAATCCTCCGCTGTTAGATTCCTTTCTTGCAGGCGAGTCCCCATCGCGCCGTCCAAGACGGCGATTCGCTCGTCGAGGACTTCGTGAAGCAGTTTCGTCTGATTGTCTCGACCGTTCATGGCTGATCGGGTGCTAGCGGCTAGGGGTAGCTCTCCTGCGCTCTACTGAGTGGAGTGCTGTTACTCCTGCCGGTGGTTCAAGCCGGCGTGCGGGACTCGTCCTTCTAAGGTATGGATAATCGACGTTTCGGGTCTATTCTTTTATTATAAACTCGGTCGAAGCGGGAGACCCTCGCTCAGCCCCCGAAGGGGGCGCGGGATTAGTAGCCCAGGGTGGAGGCATTTTTTGGCCGGAACCCTGGGTGGAAGGCCAAACACGAACCAGCCCCGGAGGGGCGTGGGAAAGAATGATCCATGTAGCGATTTGCAGGGCTTCCTGCGCCCCTAGCGGGGCTTGTTTGAGTATCCGCACCGAACCCACGGTTCCGCCTAACTAGAGTGGACCCCAAGGCTGAGACAAGCAGCTAGCCCCGCTTTCGCTGTTCGCTGAAAAATTGTTGTCTTGTCAGCCGGCGGGGAGCACTCTATAAGGCGGAACCGTGGGGGAAACGGCAGACTCGGCAAAGCCGCTTCCACTTTCACTTTACGCCCACCAGCAGTTCCTGGCTCAACCAAGTCGAACGTCTCTTGGGGCTTATCACCGACCGAATGATCCGCCGAGGAACCTTCCATGGCGTGGCAGAACTGGAGCGGGCGATCTACCAGTGGCTGGCCAACTGGAACCACGACCCCCAGCCGTTTGTCTGGAAAGCCACCGCGGACGTCATTCTAGACAAGGTGCGCCGCTGCAAAGAAGCTATTGTAAAGAGTTAGCCCGGACAGGAGAACTAGGCCGCGCCCCCTACGGGGGCTGACTTACCGTTAAGTCACTCGTATTGCGGTTAGTGTGCAGGCAGGGCGCTTGATCCCATCAGGTATTCGTCGACGGCGCGGGCGGCTTTGCGGCCTTCGGCGAGAGCCCAAACAACGAGGGATTGGCCGCGGCGGGCATCACCGGCGGCGAAGACTTTTTCGACGGAGGTTTGGAAGTCGGAATAGTTGGCTTGGACGTTGCTGCGCTGATCTTTTTCGACGCCTAACTGATCGACGAGGCCATTGTGTACGGGACCAAGAAAACCCATCGCCAGCAGCACTAGATCAGCAGGAAATTCGAATTCGGACCCTCGAATGTCTTCGAACTTGAACGGCCGTTTCCCCGTCTCGGGATCCGGTTCCGGCCAGGCAAGGCGCACGCCCTGTAGAGCTTTAACGCTGCCATTGCCGCCGCTGATGAAACGGTTCGTGTTGACGGCCCAATCGCGCACGTCGCCTTCTTCGTGTGAGGTCTCCTGCTTGAAAGTGAAGGGCCAAAGGGGCCAAGGCTGCGCGCCGGGCTCGTCGCGCGTCATCGGGGGCTTGGGAAGCAACTCAAACTGACGAATCGATTTGGCGCCCTGACGGCGACTGGTGCCCAGGCAGTCGGCGCCCGTGTCACCTCCGCCGATAATGATGACGTGCTTACCCTCGGCCGTGATGTCGAACTCAGGGTCTACCGGGCGGTTGCCGATGCGGCGGTTCTGCTGTGGCAGGAACTGCATCGCAAAATAAACGCCGTCGAGGTCGCGACCGGGAATCTTCAAATCACGAGGGTTCTCGGCGCCGGTGGAGAGCAGGATGGCGTCGAACTCCTCGAGCAGTTGCTTACCCGTTACATCGATCCCGACGTTAACGCCGCATCTGAACTTCACGCCTTCCGCCTGCATCTGCTCAACGCGGCGCGCAACACGGTGTTTTTCCATCTTGAAGTCGGGGATGCCAAGCACCAACAATCCGCCGGGGACCTCGTTTTTTTCGAAGAGCGTCACCCAGTGGCCGGCGTGGTTAAGTTGCTGCGCGGCCGCCAGGCCGGCGGGCCCGGAACCCACAACCGCCACTTTCTTCTCCGTGCGCTCGTCGGGAGTTTCAGGAACAATCCAGCCTTCCGCCCACCCGCGGTCGACGATTGATTTTTCGATGGCCTTGATCGAGACAGGGTCTTCGTTGATGCCGAGGACGCAGGCGGCTTCACACGGCGCGGGACAAAGGCGGCCGGTGAACTCGGGGAAGTTGTTGGTGGAGTGCAACTCGCGCAGAGCGTCTTTCCAGCGGCCGCGATAAACGAGGTCGTTGAAGTCGGGAATGATATTGTTGAGCGGGCAGCCCGTATGGCAAAAAGGAATGCCGCAATCCATGCAGCGCGCGCCTTGGATCTTGAGGTCCGGTTCCGACATCGGTTTGTAGACCTCTTTGGAGTCCTTAATGCGCACGAGGACGTCCCGGCCCGCGGGGGCCTGACGTTCGTACTCCATGAATCCGGTGGTTTTGCCCATACTCGCGCTAACAGCCCGTGGTGAAAGTCCTTCGCCTCAAAAAACGGATACAGTCAGATTTTCGCCGGCTAACCAATACTGTTCACTTAGCGGCCGCGGAGGCTCGAATTGCTCCTTGGGATTCCGAGCTGGACGCAAAGGTTGTAGGGACACGGAAGGTCCCAGGAGCCGGGCCCCAGGGCGCGACATGTCGCGCCCGTACATGGCAGGCGGCGCAATGCGGGGAAAGGTTCGTTGGTCCATGACAGCTTAAGTGAACAGTATTGTGTATAACCCAATACTGAAACAACACAGCTTCGGAAGCGAAAATCGTTGACGGGAAGCTGTGAAAAAATCCTGGCACAGTTAACCGCGGCTGAACCACGGCCCGCCCCACCGCCGGGGTTCTCGCCCCGTACTTACGCCGAGACCAGCGCCTTCTCCTCGGCCACACGCTCGCTCATCGCCTTCTTCAATTCCTTGGGGAAGACCTTGATGAACTTAGGCAACATGTTCTCCCAATTGTCGAGCACCCACTGGCCCTTTGGGCTGTTCGTGTAGGCGACGTGGCGCTCAACGAGTCGTTTGACGAACTCAACGTCTTCGCGCTCGAGTGGGTCGACATCTACCATGGAGTGGTTACACGATTTTGCGGCGAAATCACCGGCCTCATCGAGGACATAGGCGAAGCCGCCGCTCATGCCGGCGCCGAAGTTTCGTCCGGTACGGCCTAGAATCACCACGCGGCCGTTGGTCGTATACTCGCAGCCGTGGTCGCCCACGCCTTCGACAACCACCGTTACACCGCTGTTACGAATACAGAAGCGCTCGCCGGCCATGCCGTTGATGAAAGCCTCGCCCTGAGTGGCGCCGTAGAATGACACGTTCCCGATGATGATGTTTTCCTCGAAGACAAAATTCGAACCTTTCGGCGGGAAAATCACCAGCCGCGCACCGGAAAGACCTTTCGCGAAGTAGTCGTTCGCGTCGCCCTCGAGCGTCATTGTGAGTCCCCGCGCACCCCAGCAGCCGAAGCTCTGACCGGCGGATCCCTTGAAGTAAATCTTAATCGTGTCGTCGGGAAGGCCTTCGGTACCGTAACGGCGGGCAATTTCACTGCTTAGCATGGCGCCGACGGTGCGGTTTATGTTCACAATCGGCATCTCGATCCGCACCGGCTTCTTTTGTTCGAGCGCGTCCCTGGCCTTTTCGATCAATTGGTTGTCAAGCTGGAGCTCGATGCCGTGGTCCTGTTTGCGCGTGCAGTGGCGAGGAATGCTTTTGTCGACCGGCGGGTCGTAGAACACCCGGCTGAAGTCGAGGCCCTTCGCCTTCCAATGGTTGATGGCCTTTTTGACATCGAGCTTGTCCACTCGCCCGATCATCTCGTCAAGAGTACGGAAACCTAGTCCCGCCATGATTTCGCGCGCCTGCTCGGCGATGAAGAAAAAGAAGTTGATGACGTGTTCCGGCTGCCCCTCAAACTTCTTGCGCAGCTCGGGATCTTGCGTTGCCACACCGACCGGGCAAGTATTGAGGTGACACTTGCGCATCATGATGCAGCCCATCGAGATCAGGGGCATCGTTGAGAAACCGAACTCCTCAGCGCCGAGCAAGGCTGCGATCACGACGTCGCGGCCGGACATCAACTTGCCGTCCACCTGAACTTTGATGCGGCCGCGGAGGTCGTTCATCACGAGCACTTGCTGCGTCTCGGACAAGCCAAGCTCCCAGGGTGTACCGGCGTGACGGATGGAGCTCATCGGCGAGGCTCCGGTGCCACCGTCGTGGCCGCTGATCAGCACGAGATCCGCATGTGCTTTGGCGACACCCGCCGCGACGGTTCCCACACCCACTTCGGAAACCAGCTTGACGGAAACATTCGCTTGTGTGTTGCCGTTTTTGAGGTCGAAGATCAATTGCGCCAGGTCTTCGATCGAATAGATGTCGTGGTGAGGCGGCGGTGAAATCAGCCCCACGCCGGGAGTCGAATTGCGCAGCTTGGCGATAAACTCGTCCACCTTGTGCCCGGGCAACTGGCCGCCCTCGCCGGGCTTGGCGCCTTGAGCGATCTTGATTTGCAACTCATCGGCGTTGACCAGATAGTTGGCGCTCACGCCAAAGCGCGCCGAAGCCACCTGCTTAATGGCGCTGCGACGCCAGTCGCCGTTGGGGTCCTTCTTGAACCGCCGCTCGTCTTCCCCGCCCTCGCCGGTGTTGCTTCGACCGCCGATGCGGTTCATCGCGATCGCCAGCGTCTCGTGGGCTTCCTTGCTGATGGAACCGAACGACATCGCGCCCGTGCAGAAACGCCTCACGATTTGCTTAACCGGCTCGACCTCTTCGAGCGGCACCGGCTGATCCGATGTCTTGAACTCGAACAAGCCCCGCAGCGTACACATGGTCGTGTTCAAGTCGTTGACGGTGTCGGTAAATTCTTGGAAGGTCTTATAGCTCTGCCGGCGGACCGCGTGCTGCAGCTTAGAAACAGTCGTAGGATTGAGCAAATGCCGCTCACCGCGCATGCGGAACTGATATTCGCCGCCGACGTCAAGCTCCGTGACCGCTTCGTTGACATCCTGCTGGGCGTACTCGTGACGCCGCTTCGCTTCCTGCGCCAGTACATCGAGCCCGACACCCTCGATTTGCGAAGCTGTCCCCGTAAAGTAGCGTTCAACGATGTTGTGATAGAGTCCAACCGCCTCAAAGATTTGCGCCCCCTGGTAGCTCTGAACCGTGGAGATGCCCATCTTCGACATCACTTTGAGAACGCCTTTCTTAATGGCGAGCACATAGTTGGCAAGCGCTTTGTCGAGGGCGAGTCCCTTGGCTAGCGTGCCGCGCCTGTGCATGTCTTCCAGCGTCTCGAACGCCAGATAAGGATTGATCGCGTTGGCGCCGTAGCCGATCAGCAAACAAAAATGCATGACCTCGCGCGGCTCGCCCGACTCGACAATCAGGCCGACCTTACCGCGAGCGGCAGTTCGAATCAGGTGATGATGAACCGCACCAAGCGCGAGCAAGCTGGGCATGGGCGCCCAGTCGCCATCCGCTCCGCGGTCCGATAGGATCAGGACGCTGTAGCCGCTGTTGGCGGCGTCTTCCGCGCTGCGACAAAGCTCATCCAAGGCATTTTCTAAGCCCTGGCCGCCCTCGGAAGGCTTGCATAGCGTCGGCAGCGTCTTGGCGCCAAAACGGATGCGGCCTGAAACGCCGTTTCCATTTCCGTATTCCACCGAGCCGGGCTCACCAACTCCTCGAAGCTTTTCCAGTTCGCGGTTCGTGAGAATCGGGAGCTCCACCCGCAACACGTGGCCGTGCTCGGGGTGTTCATCGAGCAGATTTCCCTGCGGGCCTACGTAGGTAATCGTAGACATGACCAGCTGCTCGCGAATCGAGTCAATGGCGGGGTTAGTGACTTGCGCGAAAAGCTGCTTGAAGTAGTTGAACAAGAGCTGCGGCCGGTCCGAGAGACAAGCCAAGGGGATATCGACGCCCATGGAGCCGACCGGCTCCTGACCCACGGCCGCCATGGGACCCAGAATCATGCGCCGGTCTTCCATGGTGTAGCCGAACATGCGCTGGCGCTGGAGCAAGGTGTCGAAATCCGTGCCCTTGACCTGCTTCGGCTCCGGCAGATCCTTGGCGTGGATCAGTTGCTCATCAAGCCATTCGCGATAAGGCTGCCTCTTTGAATAGGTCTCCTTGATTTCCTCGTCCTCGACGATGCGGCCTTCTTCCGTGTCGACGAGGAACATGCGACCGGGTTGCAGCCGCCCCTTGTAACGCACGTTCTCCGGAGCGACTCTCAGTACGCCGGCCTCGGACGCCATCACGACCAAGTCGTCGTGCGTGACGTAGTAACGCGAAGGACGCAGCCCGTTGCGATCGAGCACGCCTCCGACGTAGCGGCCATCGGTGAAAACGATCGAGGCCGGGCCGTCCCAGGGTTCCATCAACGTGGCGTGAAACTCGTAGAACGCCTTCTTGTAGTCCTCCATATGCTCGTGAGAGCTCCACGCCTCGGGGATGAGCATCATCATGGCGTGCGGTGTTTCGCGGCCGCCTTTGATCAGCAGCTCCAAGGCGTTGTCGATCATGGCCGAGTCGCTGCCAGTTTCGTCAATGACCGGGGCAAGCTTTTTGACGTCATCGCCGAACAGAGGGGACGAAAATGTCGCCTCCCGCGAGCGCATCCAATTGATATTGCCTCGCAGGGTGTTGATCTCACCGTTGTGCGCCAGATAGCGGAATGGTTGCGCACGCTCCCAGGTCGGAAAAGTATTGGTTGAGAACCGCTGATGGATAAGTGCGATAGCCGAGGTGAAAAGCGGATCGCTCAGGTCGGCGTAATAGTTGGGAATCTGGGGGGCGATCAGTAGGCCCTTGTAGCAAACCGTGATCGCCGACATGCTGCAGGGGTAATAGCGGGAAAACTCAAGTCTTTTGGCCTCCGCCTCCGTCCTCTGGCAAATGATGTAGAGTTTGCGCTCGAAGTCGGGACCTGCTAGGCCATCGAAGTCCGGACCGCGCCCTAGGAAGACTTGTTCGACCTGCGGTTCCGATTCTCTGGCCAACCAACCAATGGCATTGGCGTCCGTGGGAACCTCACGCCAACCCAATACGCGCTGCCCTTCCTCTTCGACCACGCGCTCGACCATGCGGCGAACGGCCACTTGCTCTTCGGGCTCCTTCGAAAAAAACAGCATGCCGACGCCGTACTCGCCCGCTCGCGGCAAAGTGATTCCGAGGGCTTCGCATTCGCGAGCGAAAAACTCGTGAGGGGTTTGCAGGAGCAGGCCCGCGCCGTCCCCTGTGTCGGGATCACATCCGCAGGCGCCACGGTGGGTCAGGTTAACGAGGACCTCCAGCCCTTTTTCGACGATGCCGTGCGACTTGCGGCCCTTGATATCCGCCACAAACCCGATGCCGCAAGCGTCATGCTCATGGGCGGGATCGTAGAGCCCCTGTTTTTTCGGTAGGCCGTAGTTGAGCATCGGTCGTACTCTTCAATTCCTTCCAGTTAACGGCCACCCCCATCGGAGGATCGCCTGTTGCGGAGACCGTAATTCGAAAGGAGACCGGAAGGTACTGGTCCCCGAACACGGGGACACTTCTCCTGATGGACATAGCATAGCACTGGCGTCAATATTATTGCAAGCAAAAATTACGTGTCTTATATATAAGTAGTACTTATATAATATTCCTCTCTACATTCCGTACTGTGTCCTTCAATACCAATAAGATACGATCGAACCCATCATGGAACGACCGAGGTAGATCCGTCAGGAAGCTATATGAGGGGTTGTTGCGATTCTGAGGGACTAACTGCTCGAACTTCTGGGGGCTCGGCAGGAGTTATTGTCAAATGTTGTGGACGGGGCGGGTCAGGCGGCGCGTTGTGGAACCATCACTCCATCCTTGAATTTCTTTCCTTCTAAGACGTGGACAATCAGCTCCGAGCCGTTGAGTCTGCGCCAGCGAGCCTCCGCTTGACGGGCCAACATGAACACCATCGTCAGCGAGGCTTCGCGGCTGCCGCAGCCCTTCGTCCTGCGTTGCCTCAGGCGCACCGTCGCGAACGTTGACTCGATCGGATTCGTCGTTCGCAGATGCCCCCAGTGCTCGGCCGGGAAGTCGTAAAACGTCAATACGACCTCGCGGTCCTTTTCGAGGCACGCAACGGCCTTGGGATACTTCACCTCGTAGAGGCCGGCGAAGTGATCCATCGCCCCCTCCGCCGCTGTTCGGCTCTCGGCCAGATAAATGTTGTGTAGCGCGCTCTTGGCTTTGCCCTGCATACTCTTGGGCAACTTGTCGAGCACGTTCGCCGTCTTGTGCACCCAACAGCGTTGTTCGCGCGTCGTCGGATACACCTTCTGCAGCGCCGCCCAAAAGCCCAAACTGCCGTCGCCCACCGCCAACTTCGGCGGAACCTCCAAGCCGCGCCGCTTCCAGTCTTCGAGCAACTCCGTCCAGGACAACTCGCTTTCGCGAAAGCCGTCATGCACCGCCAACAGTTGCTTGCGGCCGTCGGCCAAGGCACCGATAACACCCAATAAACACTGCCGTTCATCGTCCAAACGGATGTTCGAGTAGATGCCGTCCGCCCACAGGTAGACGAAGCGTTGACCCTCGAGCGAGCGCTTCGACCAGGTCTCGTATTCCTCGCGCCAGACTTGCTTGAGACGCACCACCGTGGTCGCTGACAAGCCCGGCGCGGCGGGTCCGAGCAGGGCTTTCAGCGCATCTGAAAAGTCACCCGTCGAGATGCCTTTCAGATACAGCCAGGGGATCAGCTCTTCGACGCTTTTGGTGCGCCGCAGGTAGGGCGGCAGAATCTCGGACGTGAATCGAAACTTGTTGCCGTCTTCATCGACACGGCGATCGTTGACTCGCGGGGCGCGTACTTTCAGGGTTCCGACACCGCTGACGAGGGTGCGTTCGTTGGCGCAGCCGTTGCGCACCACCAATCGCCGCCCCTGGTCGTCGATTTCGTCGCGATGCGCGTCGACGTAGGCGGCGGCTTCGGCCTCGACGGCTTGGACCAACATGCGCCGTGCTCCGTGCCGCAGCACCTCGTCCAGTTCGCTAAGCTCGCTGACCGAGACCACCTTTGGGCCTACTTGACTCTCTTCGGAAATCGCTTCAAACTCTCTCATGGCGTATCCTTTCATTCCTTTCTGGGAAGCGGTCAAACACTGAATTCAACCGCTAGGATACGCCGCCCTTCCCTACGCCCTCATCCACAACTTTCGGTTATAACTCACGAGGGCTTCGGTCTACCCGCTGGTGGCTTCTCGCGCCTTGACCGCCTGGGAATCCCGCTGATCGATTTCCGTTGTCGGAGCCCGCTTGAGAAAACCAATGCTGAACCAGCTTAAAGGGCTGTTGTCATCGGGTGCGTTCAGCGAGTTGTCGATGACATACCAGATAGTCGATCGCTCCAATTTGTCATCGAGAATAGGAAGCGGCGACAACAACGCACTGCGAGGCTCCGTAACCCAGCCTAGGCGCTGGTTTGTAGGTCCAATCACGACGTACTCGTAAGTGCGAGGAACTACATTTCCCTCAACGAACCGCTTGAACTTGTTTTCGTAGTTTAGGTATTCGTCTCCGCCAGCTTTCTCGCGAAACCGAGGTAAATCATCATAAGTGATCAAAGCGAGCAGAATCCCTTCGCCGTAGGCTGGGAATTCAGGCCCAAGCTGGACCCCTTTCGTTTCGTCGGACATTTGCACCTCTAGGCGTACCCAATATTTCCTGTCCGCCTCCTCGGTTGCACCCGGAAACGGTCCTATCCGCCAAAGGGTGAAGGGCTTGTCACGTTCATCCGACGGCTCATCGGGGAGTACAGTGGTAACTAGGGTGTCCTCGGTAAGCGCATGGTAGACATCCCCCTCAAGCTCAGTGTTGTTGTCTTCGCGGAAGCGGAGAGGTTCGTACAATCTGTGCAGTTCTCTGAGACGCCAGCTCAAGGAAGCTGGGTCTCTGTAGTTGAGGTCTTGAGCGTGCGGTCGAAATCCTGACCGGCCTGTCACGTTTTGGGCAAACAGACGTCCTCGATGCAGCAAGTCCACATACTGATCGTGCCCCGGTTCGTCGGATAGGTGGTTCAGATAGAGATCAATCCCGCATTTCCAATTTGATTCAGGCCTCCCGACCTTCCAGCGGCCTTCAGCGTCTTTATTCATAGGGGCTAGAGCCCGATGAGGACGCCATGGAGGCCAACACCCAATGGGTGAAAAACAAACCAAGCCATTCCAGCTAACTTTCAATGGACTTCTCAAAGTCGATTTCCAGGGATCGCACGTCACTTCCGACGGTGGCCTGATTTTGGTTCGCGAACTGGACGAACGGCTCGGTCTCGGAGAACTGATTGACGAGCATCTCAGCGACTCCCGGCACGGCACAAACAAGCAGTTCACGCTCGCTGATCTGTTGCGGCAGTCGATCTACAGCCGCTTGGCAGGCTACGAGGACGTCAACGACGCCGTCCGCGTGGCGGCTGACCCGACGTTTCGCTTGATCGGCTCGCAGAAGATCTGGGATCGCGGTGCGGCCTTGACCTCGACGCTGCACGGCTTCGAGACGGAGATGCTGGCGAGCGAAGAGAACCTGCTGGGGCTGATGGCGCTGAACCGAGAGCTGGTCGGGCAAGCGGAGGCGTTCGACGACTCCGCGCGGGTCGTTCTGGACATGGACTCCACCGAGAGTCCGGTCCATGGCCAACAGGAAGGCAGCGCCTACAACGGACACTTCGAGTCGGTCTGCTACCACCCGTTGCTTTTGTTCAACGGTCATGGTGATTGCCTCGCTGCCAAGCTGCGTCCCGGCAACGTGCACAGCGCCGAGGACTGGGATGAGCTATTGTTGCCGGAGATCGAGCGCCAACTGGCCGAAGGCAAACAGGTCACCTTTCGCGCCGATGCCGCCTTCGCCAAGCCCGAGATCTACGAAGCACTGGAGGAGCGCGGCGCGGACTACGCCATCCGCATTCCGGCCAACAGGAGCTTGGAGTTAGAGATCGAAGACATCCTGTTTCGTCCGCCGGGGAGGCCCGGCCGCAAGCCGCTAGTGCGCTACAAGAGCTTTCGCTATCAGGCGGAGAGCTGGAAGAAGCCGAGACGAGTTGTCGCCAAGGTCGAGCACCACCAGGGCGAGCTGTTCGCGCGCGTCGGTTTTATCGTGACGAACATGAGCTTGCCAAGCCGGTCGGTGGTGCGTTTCTACAACCAGCGCGGCACGGCGGAGCAGTGGATCAAAGAAGGTAAGCAAGCGACGCACTGGACGCGGCTGTCGTGCCATCGCTTCCGGGCGAACGAGGTGCGCTTGCAGTGAAGCGTGCTGGCCTACAACCTGGGCAATCTCTGGCGGCGGCTCGGGCTGCCGCAGCGAATCAAGAACTGGTCGCTGACGAGCTTGCAGCACCGGCTGATGAAGACGGGCGGACGGCTAATGAAACACGCGCGGTATGACTGGCTCTTGTTCGCGGAGGGACATCTGAACCGGCGGCTGTTTGGCGACATGCTGCGGAAGATCTGGGCGCTGCCTGTGCCGGGCGGGTAGCACCGCACTTGGCGAATGCGAAATCTGTGTACTGAGGACGGAAGCTCGGAGGGGTGTCTGCGAAATTGACTTCGCAGCGACGGATCAGCCCCCATGAGGGGCAAGAAGGGGGCTCGATCGGTTCCGCCTCAGCCGCCGCCTCTTTCGGGTGGAGAAATGGTTCCGCTTCGCCGGGTGAGGGTGTAGACTCGTGCCGTCAGAGGAGCCAAATCGGAAATCCTGGTCAATCCAAAGGGTGCCGTTATCCGGATCAAATGCTTCGCAGATCTTAACCAACTCGATGAGTGGATCGCATGATACGGATACGCAGCCGGTACCCTGCTCGGCGGGTTGGTCGAGCCTCGGTTCCGTCGCGTTCATGATGTGCGCCCCCCCTCATACGTTAACGCGTAGAAAGAGGCCAACAGGGGGCGACTAAACGTCCTTCGTGCCCAACCGGAATCAAGCCCAGCGGAGCGAACCTCCATCCCGCGAGAAGATCCGACCTGGATCGTAAACATATGGTTCGATGGAAGTCGCAACTCTGGATGCATTCTTCTCTCCTTCTCGAAGTCCTTTCGAATCCCAACCTAGGCGCTGGTTTGTAGGTCCAATCACGACGTACTCGTAAGTGCGAGGAATTGCGTTTCCCTCAACGAACCGCTTTAACTTGTTTTCGTAGTTTAGGTATTCGTTTCGGCCGGCTGTCTTACGAAACCGAGGCAAATCATCATAAGTGATCAAAGCGAGCAGAATACCTTCGCCGTAGGCTGGGAATTCAGGTCCAAGCTGGACCGTTTTCGTTTCGTCGGACATTCGCAGCTTCAGGCGTACCCAGTATTTCCTGTCCGCCTCCTCGGTTGCACTTGGAAACGGTCCTATCCGCCAAAGGGTGAAGGGCTTGTCACCTTCATCCGACAGCTCATCGAGGAGTACAGTGGCAACTAGGGCGTCCTCAGTGACCGCATCGTAGACATCCCCCTCCAACTCAGCGTTGTTGTCTTCGAGGAAGCGGAGAGGTTCGTACAATCTGTGTAGTTCCCTGAGACGCCAGCTCAAGGAAGCTGGGTCTCTGTAGTTGAGGTCTTGAGCGCGCGGTCGAAATCCTGACTGGCCTGTCACGTTCTTGGCAAACAGGCGTCCTCGATGCAGCAAGTCCACATACTGATCGTCCCCCGGTTCGTCGGATCGGTGGTTCAGATAGAGATCAATCCAAAGGGTGCCGTTGTCCGCGTCAAATGCCTCGCAGATCTTAACCAACTCGATGTGCGGGTCGCATGATACGGATACGCAGCCGGTACCCTGCTCGGCGGGTCGGTCGAGCCTCGGTTCCGTCGCGTTCATGACGTGCGCTTCCCTAGTGCGTAGAAAGTACCCAATACGCGGCGACTAAACGCGCTTCGTGCCCACCCAGAATGAAGCCCAGCGGGGCGAACCTCCATCCCGCGAGAAGATCCGACCTGGATCCTAAACATACGGTTCGATGGAAGTCGCAACCCTAGATGCATACGTCTCTTCTCGTCGAAGTCCTTTGAAGATGCGGGTGCGCGAACCAAGCGAGACCCGGCCTGCCTGGGGGGCTCAACGGCAAGGGAACCAGTGTCGCAAGGATTCACAGGACTGTCAAGCCCCGCGAAATACCTGATGCTTACTAAGTATAGAACCTAGGGCTTCCTTTCTTCAATCAGATAAACGCTTTATTTCCAGTCGAAATCCGCCTTCGTGTTGCCGACCGAACATTGTAACACCATAATCGGCGGAATAGGGGGAGAATTTTATCAGCCTGGCTGAATGGTAAACCTCCACAGCCCTGTCGCGTCGCTCCGCCGGGATCGATGAACCGGGCCACCAAGCCGGTAGACACCGGGATGAGCCGCCATCCATCTTGTCGCCGGTTCGCGAGACAGCTGCTCACAGATCTATGGCACGGATCCGCCCGCTATCGATGCGGAAAACTCTATCGCATCGCCGGGCAAGCGTCAGGTTGTGGGTGGCAATGACGACCGTGAGCTTGTGGGCGCGCGGCAAACCGACCAACAGATCCATGATGGCTTCGGTGTTGCTGGAGTCGAGATTACCGGTCGGCTCGTCGGCCAGAACCAACTTGGGTTCAGTCACCAGTGCCCGCGCAATAGTGACGCGCTGTTGCTCGCCCCCCGAGAGTTCCCCGGCGCGGTGGGACGCTCTGTCGGACAAGCCCACGCGCTCGAGCCAGGGTCCGGCCTTGGACTCTGCTTCACCACGGGCGGTCTCGCCGATCAACAGCGGCATCATGACGTTTTCGAGGGCCGTGAACTCAGGCTGCAGATAGTAGCTTTGCCACACGAAACCGATCTCTTGATTGCGGATGCCGGCCAGCTCCGTATCCGATCGTGCCGACAGCGGTTGCGACTCGAAATAGATCTCCCCGGCCGTGGGACGGTCAAGCGCGCCGAGCAGGTGCAACAGCGTGGATTTCCCCGCGCCCGACTCCCCAATGACAGCGACACTTTCGCCGAAGTAGAGTTGAAGATTCAAGCCGGAAAAAACCGTCAAGTCAATCGTGCCGCTGCGATAGGTTTTAGCCAGACTCTCGACGCGAACAATAGTTTCCGCCATAACTGAATCGTTTGCGTCCCTGGCCGGCACTTCCAACTAGGACCACCATGAGTGGCGGTCACTACCGGGCTAACTCACACCTCTCACGAGCAGGCGCTCGCTAGCGGAGCCTGCGTCTATTTTATCGCGGGAGGCTTGGACTTCCCTGGACAATTGCCTGGAGGATACTGAAAAGAAGAGATGTTGCCGCCAGTGACCGGGCGGTTGGAGTTGGAACCGACAACTTGTATTACAAGCGGAGCACGTCGTCTCCAATAAGGGTACAATCACCGATTTTCGTCGCCCACCCCACAGGGAAACAGAGCAGTCGCTAGCGGCTTGGCCTTCGTCAAACAAGTGGGATAAAGATAGTGTGACAAAGATACAAAGATAAAAGAGTGCGGAGGAAGACATGGCTGAAATGACCGTGGAAGAGCTCAAGAACCGCCTGCGCGGCGAGATTATCCAGCCCGGCGACGACGGCTATGACGACGCGCGGAAGGTCTATAACGCGATGATCGATCGCCGACCCGCCTTGATCGCGTGTTGCGCGGATGTGGCGGACGTGATCGCCGCCGTCAATTTCGGGCGGGCAAACAATATGCTGACCGCCGTGCGAGGGGGCGGCCATAACGGCGGGGGCCTCGGGATATGCGATGACGGGCTGGTCATCGATCTCTCGGGGATCAAATACACCAGAGTTGACCCCGCGGCCAGTACCGTCCGGGTGGGCGGCGGTTGCACCTGGGGCGACGTCGACCATGCCACGCACGCTTTCGGGTTGGCCACGCCTAGCGGCATTATTTCGACGACGGGCGTCGGCGGGCTCACCCTGGGAGGCGGAATCGGCCATCTAACCCGCAAGTGCGGCCTGACGATCGACAATCTGCTGGCCGCCGATCTCGTGCTCGCCGATGGGAGTTTCGTGACCGCCGGCCCCGACGAAAACGAAGACCTCTCTTGGGCGATTCGCGGCGGCGGGGGCAACTTCGGGGTAGTGACGTCCTTTCTTTTCCGCTCGCACCCGATCAGCACGGTTTACGCCGGCCCGATGCTTTGGGAACTCGAGCAGGCAACCGAGGTGATGCAGTGGTACAGGGAGTTTTCTCCCAGCGCGCCGGACGACGTCAACGGCTTCTTCGCGTTCTTGACGGTGCCGCCCGGCCCACCGTTCCCCGAGCATCTACACAACAAAAAGATGTGCGGAGTCGTTTGGTGCTACACGGGCCCGCTCGACCAGGCGGAGGAAGTGTTCAAGCCGATTCGCGGTTTCGGACCTCCGGCCCTCGATCTGGTGGGGCCGATGCCCCATCCCGTGCTCCAAGGCATGTTTGATGCGCTTTACCCGCCGGGCCTGCAGTGGTATTGGAGAGCGGATTTTGTCAACGAGTTGAGTGACGAAGCGATCGCACTCCACGTCAAGCACGGTTCTCGGATGCCGACGATGCACTCGTCGATGCATATGGATCCGATCGACGGAGCTGCCCACAGGGTCGGCAACGACGAGACTCCCTGGGCCTATCGTGATGCGAATTGGGCGGAGGTGATCGTCGGCGTGGACCCCGACCCGGCCAACAATGACCGCATCGTCCCGTGGACCAAAGACTATTGGGACGCGCTGCATCCCTACTCGGCCGGCGGGGCGTACGTGAACTTCATGATGGACGAGGGACAAGAACGCGTCCAGGCAACCTACGGCGACAATTACGACCGTCTCCTCGCTATCAAGAACAAGTACGACCCGACGAACCTGTTCCGCGTGAACCAGAACATCAGGCCCAAGGGCGAGGGCTAACAGGAAGATCATAGGGACGCGACATGGCGCAAGTTCGACTGCGTTCGAGACAGGCGGAGAAGTCCGCCGAGCTGATTTGGACAGCAGTGGAGCCAGGCAGGTGCTTGTGACCAAGCTTGTAGGGCGCCCTACTCCTCCTCCTGCGCTCCCGCCAGGCGGTTGATGACCGACAAATCTTCCAGCGTCGTGATGTCGCCGGACACCTTGTCGGTGGTTACGATTTCGCGCAGCAGGCGGCGCATGATTTTGCCGCTGCGGGTCTTGGGGAGGGCTTCTGTAAAGCGGATCTGCTGCGGGCGGGCGAACTTGCCGATTTCCTTCGACACACAAGCGCGCAGAGTCTCGCTTAAATCGTCGTTGGCGTCGACGCCTTTTTTGAGCGTTACGAAGGCGACGACGGCTTGACCGGTCAGCTCGTCCGGTTTGCCGATCACAGCCGCTTCGGCAACGGTTTCGTGCTTCACGAGCGCCGATTCGAGCTCCGCCGTGCTGAGCCGGTGCCCGCTTACGTTCATCACATCGTCGACCCGGCCGAGGACCCAGGTGTAGCCGTCCTCGTCGCGCCGGGCGGCGTCGCCAGTGAAATAAATCCCCGGGATCTGCGACCAATACTGTTGCTTGTAACGCTCCGGGTCGCCCCACAATGTGCGAATCATCGCCGGCCACGGTTTGCGGATCACCAAGTAGCCCTCGCCCACCCCGACCGGGTTGCCTTCCATATCGACGACGTCGGCCACGATGCCGGGCAGCGGGAAGGTCGCCGAGCCGGGTTTGGTCGGCGTGGCTCCCGGCAGCGGGGAGAGCATGATCGAGCCGGTTTCGGTCTGCCACCAAGTGTCCACGATCGGGCAGCGCTCGTGGCCGATCGTCTTGTGATACCACTCCCAGGCCGAGGGGTTGATCGGCTCCCCGACGGTTCCCAGCAGCCGCAGACTCGATAGATCGTGGCGCTGGGGCCACTGCTCCCCTTGCCGGACAAAGGCCCGGATAGCAGTCGGCGAAGTGTAAAAGATATTGACCTTGTACTTTTCAATGATGCGCCAGAAGCGGTCGGGCTCGGGAAAGTCGGGGGCTCCTTCGTAAATAACCGTTGTGGCGCCGGCCATCAAAGGTCCATAGACGATATAGCTGTGTCCGGTGACCCAGCCGATGTCGGCGGCGCACCAGTAGGTGTCTTCATCCTTGATGTCGAAGACCCACCGCATGGTCGCGCTGACCTGCGCCTGGTAGCCTCCCGTCGTGTGGACGATGCCCTTGGGCTTGCCCGTGGTACCCGAGGTGTAAAGGACATAGAGCGGGTGTTCCGCGTCGAGCACCTCGGCCGGGCATTCCTCGCCCGCGTCTCGTTCCAGCTCACCCCAATAGTGGTCCCGCCCCTCTTTCATCGCGACGTCGCTGTTCGTTCGCTGATAGACGATGCAGTGTTTGACATCCGGACAGTCCCGCAGCGCCTCGTCCGCCGTGTCTTTGAGCCGAACCTCCTTGCCGCGCCGCCAGCCACCGTCGGCCGTGATGACGGCTCTTGCGTCGAGGTCAAGGATACGCGTCTTCAGCGCCTCCGCCGAGAACCCCCCGAAAACGACGCTGTGGGTAACGCCCAGCCGCGCGCAGGCCAGCATGGCAATCGGCAACTCGGGAACCATCGGCATATAGATGATGGAGCGGTCGCCGGTCTTGAGGCCCAACTGCTTCAACACATTGGCAAACCGCGCTACGCGGCGGTGCAGCTCTTGATAGGTGAGAACGCGTTCGTCGCCCGGCTCGCCTTCCCAAATAATCGCCGCTTTGTTCTTCCGCCAGGTCAGCAAGTGACGGTCCAGGCAGTTGTAGCTCATGTTCGTCTTCCCGCCGACGAACCACTTGGCAAAAGGGGCCTCCCACTCCAACACCCGGGACCACTTTTCAAACCAGTGGAGTTCCTTCTCCGCAAACCGCCCCCAAAAACCTTCCGGGTCCTCGGTAGCCTGGCGATAGATCTCGCGATACTGGTCCATGCTCGAAACGGACGCTTGTTTTGAAAACTCCTCGGGCGGTTGATAGAGAGTGTCGGATGCCATAGATCATTCTCCCGGCGGCCGCCTCGCAAGGAGGGCGCGGCGGCTTGATCGTGAACCGAATCACTATACACTACGCCCTTCGACGGGCGCAGACCACATGCTCTGCCTCGAACCGCACCTCCTCGGCCCACCCGGCATCAAACCGAGCCGCGGGCGTAAGCCTGCCTTTCGCTTTTGTGGCGCACGCATCCTGCGTGCCGTGTCGCCATTCTTGGCGACATCGATCCCGTCGTCCCATTTGATCGGGTCGGGTGCTCTGTGTCGGCCTCGCAGGCCGGCCGCGAGTGTAGGCGGGCACAGCATGCTGTGCCCCTACGGATCTGTTGGGCGCCTGGAAGTTTCGGGGCGCGGCCATGCCCTGCCCGAAGTTCCCGATCGTCCACCTGGCTTCTAACATAGGCGGCCGAACCTACTGAAGGGCAAACCGAGAGCGTTCGACGACCTGTTAGACTGATGTCGAATTCCGCCGTTGCTCACCCCACTGGGACCGCCACGAATGAACCGGCCTGGCAACCCCGAACCACGAGGGTTCAGACTGCTCGGGGTGGGCGTTTTCAAAGAAACCAAGTTTCTCGCGAAGTGCGCGGTAATGACGGCCGTGTTGGCGAGCCATCTCCACGGCCAGGGGCCAACGTCGAAATCAGCCGAAACGCCTCCCGCCACGGACGCGAGCAGTAAGCAAGCCGGCGCTGTTTCACCCGAAACCGCGATATTTACCGACATGGCCGAGGCGGCGGGCATCGACTTCGTCCATTTCAATGGCATGTCGGGCGCATACTACTACTGCGAGCCGGTGGGTTCGGGCGTGGCGATGTTCGACTACGACAATGACGGCGATTTGGACATCTATATCGTCCAAGGCAATATGTTGGGACAGGGGAAGAAGGCGGCGGATGCTCTGTTCCCGCCTCGCGGTCCGCTGCCCCCCAAAGACCGTCTCTATCGCAACGAGTTGGTGGGCAAAAACGGCGCCTCAAGCAAATTGCGATTCACCGATGTCACCGAGAAAAGCGGCATCGACGCCCGCGGATACGGGATGGGCGTAGCCGCCGGCGATTGGAATAACGACGGCTGGGTCGATCTCTATGTGACGAATTTCGGCCCCAATCAGATGTGGCGCAGCAACGGGGACGGCACGTTCAGCGACGTCACTGGTGAAACCGGTACCGACGAGGGGCGATGGAGCATTAGCGCGGCTTTTCTGGACTTCGACCGCGACGGGTGGCTGGATCTCTATGTCGGTAACTATGTGGACTTCAGCTTCACGAATCGCAAGAAGTGCTTCTCCGAAGGCGGCAGGAGGGACTACTGCGGCCCTCTCGGCTTCAACCCCGTGCCGGAACGTCTGTTCCGCAACCGCGGCGACGGAACGTTTGAGGACGTCTCCGCCAAGTCGCAGATCGCCGCCGAGCACAACGGGTCGTTGGGCGTCGTGGCCGCGGACTTCAACGCGGATGGGTGGGCCGATTTGTACGTGACCAATGACGGGCGCGCGAATCATTTGTGGATGAACCAGGGAGACGGCACGTTCAAAAACGAGGCCATGCTGGCCGGCTGCGCCCTAAACGCGGACGGCAAACCCGAGGCCAGCATGGGCGTGGATGCAGGTGATTACGACAATGACGGCGACGAAGATCTCTTCATGACCCACCTCAACGGGGAGAAAAACACTCTCTATGTCAACGACGGGCAAGGCTGGTTTGACGATCTCTCCTACCGCACTCGTTTGGGAGCGCCGAGCTTGCCCTATACGGCCTTCGGAATGGCTTTTTTCGACTACGACAACGACGGCTGGCTGGACATCCTGGCGGTCAATGGGGAGGTGCAGACGATCGAGGCGCTGGCCAGAGCCAAGGACCCCTACCCGCTGCACCAGCCCAACCAGCTTTTTCGGAATCTAGCCAACGGGCAGTTCGAGGATGTGACGCATAAGGCCGGTTCCGTGTTCGAGTTGTCGGAGGTCAGCCGTGGAGCGGCGTTTGGCGACGTCGATAATGACGGTGACACGGATGTATTGGTGGTGAACAACAACGGCCGTGCACGGCTGCTGATCAATCACATCGGGAACCGCAAGCACTGGCTGGGCCTTCGGTTGGCGGACAAGACGGGAAAGCGCGACCTGCTGGGAACGCGCGTTGCCGTGATCCGGTCGAAGGGTCCGACGCTATGGAGAAGGGCGCGAGCGGACGGCAGCTACGCCTCCGCCAATGATCCTCGGGTGTTGGTCGGTCTCGGCGATTCGACTGATGTTACCGCCGTTCGCGCTTACTGGCCCAGCGGTCAAGTCGAGGAGTGGACCGACGTCTCCGTCGACCGTTACACGACTTTGCGAGAGGGGAGTGGTAAGGCGGTGCGGTAGTTCAGCGTCAGAGCGGACTTCGTAACCGCTGCTCAACTTCCGACAACCGCCACGACGGGTTAACCCGCTTCCCTCGCCGGCTGACGGTCGAAGCACGCGATAGCAGCCCGTGGTGGAAGTGAAGGTCGCGAAAAGTCGGGTACCCGCGGCTCTGTTTGGTGAAAAGCCGCCTTGTCCGCTCAGAAGAGCATTCTCTCCGACAGCGACTCGTAGGCGAGATAGAAGGATAGAGCGACCACGGCGAGCGCCGCGCCCGCGGCGACCTTCCAGACCGGTTCGATCGGGTGGGAGATCCTCGGCGTGCCTCCGAAATAGGCGATCAAGAAGCCCGCGGCAAGACCGCCGAGATGGGCCGCATTATCAAAAGGAAAGAAAGGGAGCAGGCCTACCACAAGAATAATAAGCGCCCACCTTAGATACATGGACGCCATGATCGAGCTGCCTCCCCGGTAGCCGTCGGCGATCAGGGCCCCGATCAGGCCGAAGATGCCGGCCGAAGCCCCAATGGATAAATAGGGCGTCCAAAAGGTGCTGGCCACGAAACCACAAGCGCTCGAGACCAGATAGATCACCAAGAAGCGCGCCGTGCCGAACAGCTCCTCCACGCGGAACCCCAAGTCGAACATGACCCAGGAATTCATCAGTATGTGAAGAACGCCGCCATGGAGGAAGCCTGCCGTAATCAACCGCCACCATTCTCCATGCAAAATCAGAAATCTGTCCTTGGCGCCGAACAATCGCAGGACGTAGCCGTCTATGCCCCCCATCAGACCGGTGGAGTCGCCTTGCTTGAGGGTCATGATCAGCGTCGCGGTGAACAGGCCGAAGTTCACAAGCAAGATGATCAAGGTGGTGAAGTTGCTCTGAGGAATGAGCCCTCGAACGCCGTGTGAAGCCGCTTGCTGCTTCCAGAGCGGTTTTCCGATCTCATTGCCGCAGTAGTCGCAAATCTTGGCCTTGGGATCTATGAAGGCCCTACAGTGCGGGCACATGCGCGGTTGGGCCATGGTATGAGAAGCAGCCGTGCCGGGTTGAATCAAGAAGTCTGGAAGAGCAGCACCGGCCAACCGAAAGAACTCCCCCGGCGCTTCGTCGAAACTTCGCTTGGGAGCCTTACAACCATTGTAGAAGACCGACGTCCGGTCGCGTTTCGGCTTTTGACCTGGGGCCACATTTCAAGTGGCCGCGGCTGAGATCCAGCTCCTCATCGGCCTACATCCTCTCGGAGCCGCGTCATGTACCTTTGTACGGCGAACTGTATGACAGGCTAATGCTTGAGAAGGAAAGACGAGAGGCCTACTACCCGCAATGCCCGTGGGTCCCGGAACGGTAGCCAGAAGAACGATTCTAAGTGATTGAAAACATTGGTGCGCAAGAGAGGACTTGAACCTCCACGGGGTTTAAAGCCCCACTAGGACCTGAACCTAGCGCGTCTGCCAATTCCGCCACTTGCGCACGTTTAGAATCAGTCACTTACGAAGGTAGGGTGCTGCCGAAATCGGAAGCTTGCCTGGTCATGTTGCTTTTCAGCTTCGCCGAGGTACTGTTCCGGCACTCGGGCAGCATCGTGAAGATCCCTTTCGCTTACGATATTGTAGCGGTCGAACACCGACCTTGTCTTGCATCCCACGATCGCGGCAACCAATGGCCACGGACGGCGGCCCGAGTACGGACGCAGGAATTCAGAGAGTGCTGACTGAGGCCATAGGGGCGGCCAAGCCGCGCGGCTCGCGCATCGTGCCCCGCGTTGGGAGCGGTGGGCGGCCACCTGCGTTCCGTCGCCAAACCGACACGAGTGCCTGCACGGAAACGGTGAGCTCGGCGCAAGCGTGTCCTCCCGAGTGACTGCGGGGTAGGAGAGCGGCTTGAGACCGCGCGACCATGCTATGCTCTCTTGGCGCTCCCGATCGAGCGGCGGTTCGGCGGCTTGTCGAAGCGAACGCAGCGTTGATTTACAGGGGTTCCCATGACGAGCGAACAAGATCCGGACTCCTTGACACCTGAGGCGGGCGCTGACCACGGCAGCCTGCCGCGCTGGGGACAAGATGACTTGCCGGAGCCGCCGCCGTTTTCGGGCGGCAACCTTTTTCGGGTCATCGGCCCCGGAGCGATCTTGCTGGTCGCCTCGACCGGCGGAGGGGAGTGGTTAGTTGGACCCGCCGTCGGCGTGCAGTATGGCGTCTCGGTTTTCTGGGTGGTCACAATCGCTGTTCTTCTTCAAGTCGTCTTCAATCTCGAATCACTTCGCTACACGCTCTACACCGGGGAGCCGATGATCAGCGGCATCATGCGCCTCAGCCCGGGGTCGCGGTTCTGGGCGATCGTCTATTCGATCTTCGGCGTGGCGACGTTGGGGTTGCCTTCGCTGGCGGCCGCGTCCGCCGCGGTGCTCTTCGCCGCTTTCGCGGGTCACATGCCGTTGGACTCCGATGCCCATGTGCTGGCCTATGTCACCTATGGGGTCATCGCGGCCGGCGTCGGCATCCTGCTTTTCGGCAAGACGATCGAGCGAATGCTGGAGCACGTGTCCTGGTTCATGCTTGTCTTTATCTTCCTGTTCTTGGGCACCGTCAACGTCTTCTTTGTCCCGCTTTCGAACTGGAGCAAGACATTCTGGGGCTTCTTGCAGTTTGGCCAAGTCCCCGCGGGGATTGACGTCGTCCTGCTGGGCGCGTTGGCATCGTCGGCCGGGGCCGGGGGTATCGGCAACTTGGTTATCTCCAATTGGGCTCGTGATAAGGGTTTCGGGATGGGGGCGAAGGTGGGGGCTATCGGCAGCGCCTTCGGCCGCGGGCACATTACCCTCTCGGCAACCGGCAAGATCTTTCCTGTTACGGCGGAGAATCTGCGTCGCTGGAAAGTCTGGTGGAACTACGTCCACGCCGATCAGGTGTGGTTATGGGGCACAGGCGCTTTTCTGGGCATGTTTCTCAATGTCAACCTGACCACGGCCATCATCCCGCCCGGGTCGGACCTCTCCGGAACCGCCGCCGGCGCCTATCAGGCCGAGTATATGGCGCGGAACCTCTGGTCGGGGTTTTGGTTGCTGGCCTTGCTGAACGGGTTTTGGGTCCTCTTCTCCACGCACTTGGGCAACACGGACGTGTTGATCCGCACCGTGACGGATATGATCTGGGCCGGCAGCCCGCGCGTGCGGGCATGGCGGCGCGGTAACGTGAGCTCTATCTACTACACCGCCCTTGTTGTTTTCACGGTTTGGGGTCTGTGGGCTGTCAACTGGGGCACGGCCATGGCCCTGTTCAAAGTGAGTGCTAATGTCGGCGGCTTGATCCTTGGGGTGGCGGGTTTTCAAGTCCTGCGAGTCAACACTCGGTTTTTGCCGAAGGAGCTGCAGCCGCCGCTGTGGAGAAAGTTGGCGCTCGCCGCCTGCAGTGTTTTCTTCGGGGGGATGTTCGCGATCGTTGTTTGGAGCCAATTGTTTTGATTTCGCTCGGCCACCCGGCGAGAAAAGCGGGCCATTCTCCGCTGAAACCGACCAGCCTAGAGGAAGGCACGCTCAACCCCTGCTGCTGCAGCGAAGTACTGCCACCCTTGCCTGCTACACTGATTCCTCTCTACCACCGAGTAGATCATCAATGTCCTCCGATCTAGATTCCAATCCCCTGCTTCGTTTTGAATTCGAGATTCCCTTCAACCAGATAAAGGCCGAGCAGATCGAGCCTGCGATCGACGAGTTGCTTGGCGACGCCCAGGATCGCCTGGACCGGCTGGCGGCCGACCCCGAAAATCGTACCTTCGAGAACACCCTGCTCGCCCTGGAAGCTATTACCGAACGCCTAGAGCACTCCATGGGGATCGTTGGTCATCTGGAGTCCGTCGCAACCTACCCCGAGCTTCGAGCGGCCTACAACACCGTGCAACCCCGGGTCAGCGAATTCTACTCGAGCATCCCGCTGCATGAGAATCTGTGGCGGCAACTGAAAAGTTACGCGGAAACCTCCGCGGCGGCGCGGCTTGGCCAGACCCGCGCCCGGTTTCTCAAGAAAACTCTGGACTCGTTCCGCCGCAACGGAGCCGAGCTCGATGCCGGCGGTAAAGCACGTCTCACGGAGATTAACGTCGAGCTGACCAAACTCACGACCAAATTCTCCGAGAACGTGCTCGACGCCACGAATGCTTTCGAGCTGCTGATCGAGGACGAATCCAAGCTAGCCGGGCTGCCGCCCAGCGCGGTCGAGGCCGCACGCCAAAGCGCGGAGGAAAAAAACGCCCAAGGCTGGCGCTTCACCCTGCAAGAGCCTAGCTACGTTGCGTTGATGACGTACCTCGACGACGCGGCCGCCCGGGAGCAGGTATATCGCGCCTTCCACACCCGGGCCAGCGGCGGGGAATTCGACAACCGACCCGTTATCGCCCGCATCCTCGCCCTGCGCGGGGGAAAAGCCCGCCTGCTCGGCTACGACCATTTCGCGGACCTTGTGATCGAGGAACGAATGGCCAAAAAGGGCGCCGGCGCGCAAGATTTTGTTCGCTCTCTAACCGACAGGACGCGGGCGGCCTTCCAAAGGGAAAGCGACGAACTCCAGGATTTTCGCCGCACCCTTGAAGGCGAAGACGCACCCGGTCTCCAGGCCTGGGACCTCGGTTACTACGCGGAAAAACTCCGCCGGAGCGAATACGAATTCGACGAAGAGGAGCTGCGCCCTTACTTCCCCTTCGAGAGCGTCCTCGAAGGCCTCTTCGGCTTGGCCGGACGGCTCTACGGCATCACGGTGAAGCAGCGCAGCGGAATCCCGCTCTGGGATCCCGCCGTTACTTATTACAGCGTCCACGACGAGGCTGGCGCTCGGCTGGGCGCATTCTACGCTGATTTCTTTCCCCGGGAAAACAAGCGCGGCGGAGCCTGGATGGACTCCCTCATCACCGCCGCCGCCCGGAACGGCGAGGTCCGGCCTCACCTCGGCGTCATTTGCGGCAATCTCACTCCCCCGGTAGGTGAGAAGCCGGCTCTGCTGACCCACCGCGAGGTCGAGACTCTCTTTCACGAGTTCGGGCACCTGCTCCACCATTTGTTGAGCCGCGTCGAGATTCGCAGCTTGGCCGGCACGAACGTTGCCTGGGACTTTGTCGAGCTTCCCTCCCAGATCATGGAGAATTGGTGCTGGGAGCGCGAAGCGCTCGATCTTTTCGCGCAGCACTATCAGACGGGCGAGGCGATTCCAGAAGAGCTTTTCGAAAAGCTGAAGCGAACGCGCAATTTCCGCGCCGCCGGCGCGCAGATGCGGCAGCTCGGCTTGGGGACCGTCGATCTGGCTCTGCACATCGACTACAGCCGGGAATCGGACGGCGACCCCATGCCCTACGCCTTCCATCTGCTGCAGTCTTTTTCGCCCGTGAGACTGCCCTCCGACCATGCGATGATCGCCGGCTTTAGCCACCTGTTTGCCGACCCGGTAGGGTACGGAGCGGGCTACTACTCCTACAAATGGTCGGAAGTGCTCGACGCCGACGCTTTCACGCGGTTTGCCAAGGAGGGAATCTTCAGTCCCCAGGTGGGACGGGCATTCCGGGAGCAAATCCTCTCCAAGGGCGACAGCGAAGATCCTGCCCAACTATTTCGCGGCTTCATGGGCCGGGATCCCGATGCCGAAGCTTTGCTGAGACGTCTGGGGCTGGCAGACAAAACGTAGGCACCAAGGATTACAGTCGAAACGTCGGTAAAAAGCATTAGCCCGTTTTTCTCACCAGGTGGCGAGGCGAAGTGCGTGAGAGGCCCGTCAGTACAAGACGCGCGCCGCTCGGCGCCCCGTTTCTTGAATAATGCGAGCGTACTTGAACCCTACGTTGAGCACGGTGAGCAAGCGCAACGAAGTAATGGCGGGCCTATCGCGTGCTTCGACCGTCAGCTGGCGAGAAATGCGGGTTAGACGGCGACGTCGATTTTGAGGGGCTTCCAGTCGCGCTTCAGGTCTCGCAGGGCGGCGAGATACTCCTGAATGGCGTCACGGATGTTCTCGATGGCCTCCTGCTCCCTAGCGCCTTGGCTGTGGCAGCCCTCCAGCGTGGGACAGGAGACATCGTAGCCGTCGTCGCTCTTATGAACTTCGATCAGAAACTCCGCCATTGCTCGGATTGTATCAAGGCACTGCTCGGATTAAGTCAGGGCAGTCCCCCTCTTACCCCTGCGGTTCCATCATCCAGATGTTGCCGGTGGTCGCGGTGAGGTTGAAGACCATGCGGTTGCCGGCTACCGACATCGTGGTGATGGGGATGGCACCCAGCGAACGCTGGACCCCGCGAATGTGATAGACCTCGAAGGGCTCGCCAACGGGCTGCCTGGTCTCGGGTGACATCGGGACGGCCCACAAGTTGTTCGTGAAGATCGACTAATTGTTCCGGCTTGAGTTTATTGGAGCAACTGACCTCCGTCTACCCCGGCCTTGGTAATCGCCTTGCTAAGCGCCCCGGGTTCGCTGCAAACGGGCGCCACCCTAGGGGACTCGATGCACGCCGTAGCCATCTGCTGGAGCGGAGTTCGGCTCCGGGGCAGGCGGAAGGTTCCATCGGGCCGAACCGGCGCGCGGGCCACGATTCGATTCGAAGCGTCCCGCATGGTGATCCGGCTGCCCGCCGGGGTGGGCCGCTCGACGCGACCAGTGGTGGTGCCGTCCTTGGTTGTCGAGAAGTAGACCATTGCACCGCTACCTATCGTGCCAAGCCCCACCCCGACGTTCTTGATGCCCACGGCCGCGGCCGGAACCGGAGCATTATGGCCGAACGGTGCCGCTCGAACTCGAGTCGGCGGGGACTGGACTGCCGGACGCGGAGAACCCCGGCCTGGGCTGAGTGGAACGGGCTGGGCGGTCATGCCACCTTTGGCGGCGAAGACGCTCGCCAGCGCTTGGATCTCGGCATCGGAGCAGGCTGCGCCTACGGCTTCCCGCCTGTAAGAGGTTTCCCGCCCGTAATCTCCGCCTACAAGGCGAGCCCTTATCCAATAGTCCTGGCCCGCACCTTCGGTGGTACAAGTTAGTGCTCCATTGGGGCCGACGGCGAAGACCGCAGCGCCGGTCGCGCCTCGGTTTGGGCCCGCTGCAATCTTCGTCGACGCCCTGAAGCGCCCCTGCAAGCTTCGGAACTCGGCGTCCGAGCAGGGGCGATTCTCCGTCTCGGTCCAACAAGTCCAGACGCCGCTCGACCCCGTGGGCTTCTTGACGATGATGTCGATGCCTTTGACGTACTCTGCGCCTTGAGAGAATAGCCAGGCTTGAGGCAGCAACGTCAACGCCGCTGCCAACAGGGTGAGGTGGGCAGTTCTTTGTATTATTGGGTTCATTTTGCACCTCCGACGCCCTCAGCTTACAGGTAATCCGACATACTTGTGGGGTTTCTTGTCCCAGCAACTTACAGCGAGCTAGCGGGATACGACTGAGGGGCTGCGGTCTCCGGCCAATGGTGGCAAAGCTACGGCCAACTGGTATCATCGCCCGACCCACTCCAGCTTCACGAGAGGATCTCGCTCAGCCAACAGCTTCAGTTCAGGATCGCCGGTCACTAGCCTTGCTTGTCTTTGCCTGGCTGTTTCCAGGGCAAAAGCGTCTGCGTACGAAATTGGAAACTGGCTTTTCCACCGCGCCGCGCCAATAATCGTACGCTCGTCCGGCACGACGGGCCGAAGCGATATCAACGCCAGATCGTACAGAAACTGATCCGCGTGGGCACCGCCATGTCGTTTCGCTAACAGGTAATACACCTCACCAAGATTAATCCAGCTCATCGCCAGGTCTAGCCGTCGCCTTTGGGCTTGCTGGAACATCTTCCAAACCCTCTCGGTGACGGGCTCCTCGCCTTGCAGCCAACCCATCAAGGCCCAGGCGTCAAGCACCTTTGCGGGCATCCCGCTCGCGTTCTCTCCTTCGCTCTTCAGCTAAGTCTTCGAGAAGCGGTGTCCCTTCAAACCTTCCCTCCCACTGGCGCCAAGAATCCGCTGCTACCTTCCGCAGCACAACTTCCCCTCCTTCAACGCGCACGGCGAGGTCGGTTCCGGCCTTGAGCCCAAGCTGGTCACGAATGGGTTTGGGAATGGCGATCCGGCCTTTCGAGGAGACCCGCGCCGTTAGTGTGTCAACGCGTTTCATTGTTCTACTTGACGGTAAGACCGTGAGAATCTGAAGTCAACCTTAGCTATGCGAGTAACCTGTGTCAGATCGTTGCCTTTCGCAACAACTCAGCCGATCGCTTCGCAAACCGCCTTGCCCACCTCTTCGGTCGTGCCGGCGCCCTCGGGCCTCAGATCCGCCGTCAGCGGACCGTTTTCGAGCACTGTTTGGATAGCTGCCTCGATCGCCGCTCCTTCTTCCTTGAGGCTAAAGCTGTAGTTGAGCATCGCCGCCGCCGAACCGATAGCCGCCAACGGATTGGCTTTCCCCTGGCCCGCGATGTCCGGGGCAGAGCCATGGACGGGTTCGTAGAGGCCACGCCACACACCGCTCGGAAGCCGGTCGCCGATAGAGGCCGAGGGCAACATGCCGATCGAGCCGGCCAGCACCGCGCTCTCGTCGCTCAGAATGTCGCCGAACATGTTCCCCGTGACGATCACGTCGAAGCGTCGAGGATTCAGGATCAACTGCATGGCGCAGTTGTCGACGAACACGTGGTCGAGCTCAACACGGGAAAAATCTACTGCCACATCCTCGACGACTTGCCGCCACAACTGCGAGCACTCGAGAACGTTCGCCTTGTCCACCGAGGTCAGCTTCTTGCGGCGCTTTTCGGCCAGCCCGAAAGCCATTCGGACAATCCGTTCGATCTCCGATCGCCGGTAGACCATGGAGTTGACGCCGACGGGTTCGCCGCCGGAGTGGTTGATGCCGCGCGGCTCCCCGAAGTAGATACCGCTCGTCAACTCGCGGACGATCAGCATGTCCGTCCCGCGAACGATGTCGTTCTTTAGCGGAGAGGAGTCCAGCAAGCTTCGGTAGGCCACGACGGGACGCAGGTTGGCGAACACGTCCATCGCCTTGCGTAAACCGAGCAGGCCTTTCTCCGGTCTCCGTTCGGCCGGCAGGTCGTCAAACTCAGGAAGTCCCACGGCCCCCAACAGCGTTGCATCGGCCTGCAGGGCGGCGCGCTTTGTTTCTTCGGGTAAGGGTCCGCCCGTTTTGTGGATCGCCGCACCCCCCAGCAGAGCTTCGCTGAGGCGCAGTTCGTGACCCCACTTGTCGGTGACATGTTCCAACACCCGAACAGCCTCCCGGGTTACTTCCGGACCGATCCCGTCCCCGGGGATCACCAGGACGTTGAGTTTCATGGTTCGACGCCAGTCTCCTTCCCCTCGCTTACGCGGATCCCGAGCTACGCCCTAGTGTCTCACGACACTTGCTCACCAAGGGCTCCGCCCGTGCCTGGAGATGTAGGGGCACGGCATGCCGTGCCCAAGTTCCCCATCCCCCCGCGACGCACGAAGTTTCCCGCTGCCTTCAGCTTGGCCCACGAAGCTTGGCCTCGCCGTGTCCACCTTGCGGTTCCCTCCGTCGGTTCCGGTGAGTACGTTGCCACTCACAAGCAAACAGCCCATGCTGGGCACACTAGCCCGAAGTTCTCACCACCTGACGGTCGAAGCACGCAATAGCAGCCCGTGGTGAAAGCGAAGGCCGCTAAAAATCGGGTACAGCCAGCCAATTCGCTTCAGGCTAAGCACTTTGTTTCTAGGTATGTGACGAGGGGCGAATTGGTGGCAGTCCCCATTTTTCGCTCTTGCACGACTTTTCCCACGGGCTGATAGGCCCGCCGTGACTGCGGGGGTCGGCGGGCGCTTACGAATCCCTATGGAACAGGCGTCTGGGGGATCGCGGAGCGCTTCCACCGCCGCTACTTCGGCGGGAGCGGGCGCATCATGACGTTCTTGTAGTGAACGACGCTTCCCGGATCGTGCTGCTGGAGGGCCAGATAACCTTCGGTGTATCGATTCTCTTCGTCGGTATAGTCGACCACGACCTTGTCGTTGACTTTGATGACGATACGGTTCCCTTTGACAATGACGTGCTGGCTCCACCAGGTGTCGGGGGAAACGAGTTGCTCTTTGATGTCTTTAATGTCCCACAGGCTGCCCGTACGCCGGGGATCGGTATGGGTGCTGTTGACCTGCGCTTCATAACCCTTGGGCCATCCCGGCTCGAACCCGACCCGAAAGTACATCCCCGAGTTGCCGCCGTCGTTGATCTTGACGTCGGCCTTGAACTCGCAGTCCCGGCACTGCTCGGTCATGTAGAAAAGATGGCTTCGCTCGCCGCGACCGACGATCACACCGTCTTCGACCGACCAATTCCGCGGTCTCTCCGCGGCTTTCCAGCCTGCCAGGGATTTGCCGTCGAACATACGGACCCAGCCTTCACCGGCCGCGCCGGGTGACGCGAAGGCGGTGAGGAGCACGAGGGCGGCGATTAGTCGCATCGCGTCATTCGCCGAGCCCCTTGCCCGCTCGGCGAGGCGGCACATGAAGGATGGAGGTGCCAGCACCGAAGTATTATTGCACGACGGCGGCATGGTCGGCCAAAGACAAGTTCACTCTTGGCTGCCGCTCGACGAAGAAGTAGAGAATCTCCTAGACGACCCGCTCGATATTGGCCGTCGGGAGAAGGGGCGGTCCACAAAGCGGGTTGCGGTTGGGACGAACTGATGGTCTCGACAGCCGCCGCTCGTGCTTCGGGGGAGGAATCGAAGTGGAACGAAGTACGGAATCATGACGGAACCATAGTTGGTCAGTAGAATAATAAGTATTTTATAATGAATAAGTTATCAGGAATCGTCTTGGAATCTTACTGAGAACTATGCTGACCCACATGGCCGGTGCCGCTTAACTCGTCGGTTTCTTGTCGCGAACGTCTTCTATGTATTGTTGATACAAGCGCAGGTGCGGTTCGGGTGTCCATTTCTCGATATGCGCCCGGTGTCCTCGCTCGCCGAGTTCCCGGCGTAATTCGGGGTCGGCGGCGAGACGGTCCATCTGCTGCCGCAGCTCATCCTGGCTGCGGTAGGTGAATCCCCCGCCGCTTTGTTCCACGACCTCCGGCAGGGACCCCAGGTCGTGAACGATGGCCGGTGTGCCGTAGGCAAAGGCCTCGATGATGATGATGCCGAACGTTTCATAGGTGACCGACGGCACGACCACGGCGACGGCATGCCGGTAGTAGCGCCCCAGGTGGCTCTGGTTCAGCCACCCCACGAAGCGGACGCGCGACATTCCCGCGGCTTGCTCGTGTAATTGGCGTTGATAGAGGCCGCCGCCAACGACGACCAAGTCGTAGTCACCCGGCCCCTGGAAGTGGCGCAGAATTTCTTGCACGCCCTTGATTTTCTCCAGCCGCCCTACAAATAGGAAATAGGGCCTGGAATGGGGTGAATCGCCCCTGCCGTCAGACTCCCCTTCCACCGGAGGGACAAAGTAAGGCAACACTTGCATTTCCCGTTGAAAGCCTCGGCTCCGGTGCATCTCGCGGCAGAAATGGCTCGGCGTCAGAAACAGATCAACATCTTTGATGGACTGTTCCAGCAAGGGAGTGTAGCGCCACAGCTGGGGTGGGCGTTTCGAACGTAGGCTGCAGGAAAAACACGTCGGCTTGTCGCAGGGATGGTTGTTGTTCTTCCACAGTACGTTCACGGGGCAAATCAGCCAATGTTCGTGGGCCGTGTAGAGACGAACGGCCGGGTAAGGAACGGGGGTTTTGAGAATGGCCGGTCCGAACAAGGAGATGTTGTGGAAGTGGATCACGTCGTATTTTTTCGAAGCGAGAATGCGAGCCACTTTCCCTCCGCGCAGCGTGGGGCGACCGAGCTGGTGGGACAGCAAAGGCGCCAGCATGCCGAAGCCGCTTTCCAGCTTATGGACCGTGATGCCGTCGCTGACTGGAAAGGCATTCACATCCACGGTGGACATGAAGACATGATACGAGTCGGCGCAATGGATGACGTCCACCTCATGACCGGCCTGCACGAGTTCGGCGCACAGCCTGTACAAGTAGATCGAATCGCCCCCAAAGCTGTACGGCGGATAGAAGATCGAGATCATGCAGAACCTAAGCGGTCTACTCATGGCTCGCCCTCGCCTCCCCGCCGACTTCTTCGAGCAGCGATAACCATTGCCTCGCGGCTTGCTCCCAGCTCAGGCGCGCGGCAGCCAGCAAAGCCGCCCGGCCCATTTCCCGGCGGAGAGAATCATCATTCAAAAGGCTGGTCATAGCCCGCTGGAGATCGTCGGTTTTCTCAGGGTCTATCGTCAACGCGCCGCCCTCGAGTAGCTCCCCCAGCGGGCTTTCCCGCGTGGCGACGACAGGAATGCCGCAAGCCGCCGCTTCGACAGCGGGCAGGCCGAATCCTTCCATCAATGAGGGAAGCACCAGCATCGACGAACAGTTCAGTAAGCGGACCAAATCGTTGTCGGGAAGAAATCCCGTAAAGATCACACGCGACTCAACCCCGGAACCCGCCAGCTTCCGGCGCAGCTGCGGATAACACGCGTAGAAAGGATCCGATTCGTAGTCTCCGACGAGCACCAGCAATACGTCGCGGAAGTCCGGCCTACTCGCTATGCCCTCAAAAGCGTCAACGAGGCGTGACAGGTTCTTGTGAGGACCGAATCCGCCCACATAAGCGACAAGTCGGGAACTAGGCTGAATCCCTTTTTGTATCAGCTCCGCTGGAATCGTCGGATCCGGAAGCTGTCGAAAAATCGGGTGAGGGGCTTCGCCGATAATCTTAACTTTCTCGGGCTTGAGGCCGAACTGCTCGATGAGCGCCCGGCGGGAGAACTCTGAAACGGTCAAGATCCAGTCGGCCTGCCGTCTTGCCAGCGCTACCTTGATGCGCCACCGCGTCTTCCCGGCTAGGGTGGGGAACACGTGCTCGGGCAGGCGCTCGGCAATCACGTCATGGATCATCAGTAGTTTTAGGGCCGGGGAAAAAACGGGAACGTAGGAATACACGGTGGGGAAAAACAAACAATCGACGGCCGAGCGCGACAAGGCCCGGCTCACGGTCCACATATCACGCAGGGACCGGCTGCCGTCCGCTCGAGCGGCTTCGGCGGCGGGAACGCTGGTTCGAACGGGGACCGCCTCCGCGTTTTTCGGCAGGTCAACCTGCTCGATCAAGGGGCCGTCGACGAAAAGCTTGTACTCGTGGGGCTGATCGACTTCGGCGAGAGCCGCAAACAGAGAACGCAGATGCCGCCCATATCCCCGTCGGTTATGCCAGCAGGTCGCCTCAACACCGATTCGCATCCTCCACTATAGGGTAACGCGGTAGCGTACTTGCGCTTGGATTCAGGAGCGCTCCAGCGACACTGGCAAAACGTGGGGACGAGCTTTTCCCCTGTCTCCTCCCCAGCAGGAAGTCCCCTTGTATCCCGCCCCTGACGTTTGCCTGAGGCCGAACCAGCCGCTATTTCACTCGCTGGAGGCTCCCGCCGTCCCCAAACCAAGCGCCGAGCATTTCACCCACTACGCCGCAGCACACCAACGGCAGCATCCAGGGAAGCCCCAGCACGAGCTCTCGACGGTTGCGTCCCTTCGCCCAGACCGTGCGAGCCAGGCGAATGAGCAGCAGCAGAGGCAACACGAGCCCGGCCCCGGCTCCGAAAATCAGCCTCCGAAACCGGGGCGCTCGTTGCAGCCGCATCGCCGCGAACGAGCGAGAAAAAAGGTAGCGCTGCTTCGCGAATTCGCGGAAGGTAAAGGGGTTGCCGTGCCCCACGCTCATCGGCGGGTGCAAGTAGATCCGCGCTCCTCTTGCTTGAAGCTCGTCGAGGAGAAAATTCTCCCATAGCGAGGCGAAGCGATCCTCGTCTAGAGGCAAGACCGACTTCTTGTAGCTGATATTCACTCCCGGTGCGACCGGGACCACCTCGGCGGCCACCGGCGGCATGAAAGGAGCGTACTCCAGCAAAAAGAAAGCCCAATCCAATAGGGTGTCCTGGCTGCGATTTTCGACGGGTCCGGCAACGATTTCGTAAGGCAGGCGGTGCCCTTCGATGACTTCCCGCGCCCACTCGGGAGGCGGAAGGGAGTGATCCTCGATGACCGCAATGATCTGGGCCTGCGCCCGTTTCATGCCCTGCCAACGCAAGGCCGGAATGGAAGCGTCGCGGGGACTGGGTTCCACCCGGACGCCAGGAAACCGCTTGCGAATCGTCTCCGCCGTATCGTCCGGCAAGCGGTCGCAGACGATGATTTCAAGCGAACCGGCCGCTGTCTGCCGATGCAGTCTCTCCAGGCAATGGAGGATCCACGGCTTGCCGTTGACCGACGGGATGACGACCGAGAGTTGGGGGTTCATCAAAAGATCCGGTGTTCGCTTGACCCGCTGCCAAACAGGTAGCCGCAACCTTCCCCGAGCGACCAAGCTATATAGAAAACAAGCAGCCAGGGCGCCGATTGGGCCAACCGCCGCCTGCCGGCCTTCCGGGAGACCGTTTTCCAAGCGCGCCGAAGCATTACAAAGGGGACCAAGGGAGAAAGAATCGCTCGTAAAATGCGTTCCGGGACCCCCATGCCGCGTTGGAGTTCACCGGCAAACCAGCGACCGTAGTGGAAGCGTTGGGGTAGAATCTGCCGGCGTGGAAGGTGGCCACAGTAGTGAACGGCCGCGCGACCGGCGAAGCGCAGACGATAGCCTCGATTTTTTAGGCGGCGATGGATCAAGGGCTCCCAGTCCGCACGCTTGATCAGATCTGAGAATTCGTTGAACGCCCAGCGCTTGTAGGAGCAGTTGTGTCCCGGCAGCTCATCACGGTAGCCGTCATCGGCCGGCGGCATGAACTGAACGTAGTCGGAGAAGTAGTCCGCCCAGAGGAACAGGGGCGCGGATCGTCCCGGCGGCGGGAAGTCGACCGGCCCTCCCACTGCGGGGTCGGCTGGGTGCTTCACATGGGCTTCCCGCAAGGCGGCGACCCAACCGGGGGCAGGCACCATCCAGCACTCTGTCAGGGCGACGATCTCTCCCGTCGACTGCCTCACGCCGGCCCAGCGCAGCTGGGGAATCGACATACGGCGGTTGAAGTGGCAGAACTTCACGCTGGGAAACCGGGCAGCCAATGTCGGGGTGCGGTCGAAGTCGGAACAGTCGGCGACGATCACTTCCACAGTCTGCTGGTCGGCAAGGGATGACAAGCACTGTTCCAACGATTCCCACGAGTTGTAGGAAGCAACCACGACGGAGACAGTGGGTTGCTCTGTTAGCTGGTTCGATTCGGGCATCGTTTCCTGGCCACGCAAAACAGGGTATGGCCTCCCGGCGGGCGCCACCCCAGCCTCAGGATCAACCCTCTCTCGACGCACCAATAGGCGGCCAGTATCCGCGATTTCCAACTATGGGCCGGCATAGCCCGTACCCGTAACCCCTCGTCTCCGACGGGTGCGGGCTTCCCAAGTCCCCCCAGATCGGCGAGCAAAGAGGGCAACCAGTTCACTAAAGCAAGAAAAACGACTTCAAAGCCGGCATTCTTGAGTGCCGCTGTGAGTTTCCGTGGCTCCCACTGCTGGTATTGGGAGGTATCCCGGTGCTTGTTTTTGCCGATTCCGCGGCGCGCTGCCGCACGGATCAGCAGCGTCCCTTTCGGAGAAAGGAGGCGGGCGAATTCCTGCACCGCGCTTCGCGAATCGGCGGTAGAGAGGTGCTGCAGCACGTCCGCGCAGACCACCGCTTCGAATTGGCCCGAACAAAATGGAAGTTCGCCGACGGCGCCGGCAACAAGCGGAGTCGGAGCGTGAGAATGGGCCAAGCGGAGGGCATCGGGCGACAGATCACAACCAACAGCCAGTCGGAAACCGAGCGCTTGCTTGCATTCGGCGAGGAACAGGCCTGTCCCGCAGCCGGCGTCGAGTAGTCGCTCGGCGGAGGACCCGGCGTGCCGCTTCAGCAGTTCGACTCCCCATGTTCGCATGGCTTCGGTCCAGGGGTGACTTTCCTCGACCGACCGCAGGCGCTCGTAGTACTCGCGCGAGAATATCTTGGGCACCGGCTTGCTCAGCATCGCTCAGTGGGTATCGGAACACTCCGAGCCGAGTCTGGAGAACTCGATCGGCTCCTCATCCTTCCCGGTGAAAAGGGAGGCTGCCGTCCGACGTTCGCTCGTTCAAGTGCTTTGTTTCATCTAGGGATTGACGGCGAAAATCGGCGTTCCAGCAACCCCAGCCCAGGGCGATCGTATCACACTCGACCGTTGGACTCGACGGCGCGGGACTGTCAAACAGGTGGAGCGAACAACTCGAGCCGGGTCAAGAGGGGACTTCGGTTCTCTTGGCGCTGCAACGGGGTGCTATGATGTCAAGTTTCCCGGCAGCCGAGGGGACTCGACGGTCACAGCCGGGTGCGACGATTCGAAACGGGAGCAGATCGATGGGTAACTATATCAAGGTCGCCAAAACCAACGAGCTCGAAGACAACAGCGCCAAACTTGTCGAGGCCGAGGGCAAGAGTTTGGCTTTGATTCGCTGTGAGGACAGCTATTACGCGATTGACAACAACTGCACCCACGTAGGCGGACCGCTTTGCGAGGGCGAGATCAGTGGCGCGGAGGTCACCTGCCCTTGGCACGGAGCACGCTTCAATGTCAAGACCGGTGAGGCAGTGGCGGGCCCGGCACGCAGTGGCGTAGGGTCTTACGCGGTGCGCGTCGAAGGCGATGACGTTGAAATTGAACTGTAGATAAACGAAGAGGGTGACGATCGCCGTCACCACGCGGCGAATCCGTCCTGGGCGCCTAACCGACCCAAAAGTCCGCAACGGGCCGGCCCTTGACCAGTACGCGCGGCTGGTCCAAGTGGTTCAGGATCTCTTGCCCGGGGTCGATGCCCAACGCGTAGTAGACAGTCGCCAATAAGTCGTTGGGGTGGACGGGCTTCTCCTTCGGAGACGCGGCCGTGTCGTCCGATTCTCCGTAAATCCTGCCGCCGGGAATGCCGGCGCCGGCGATCATGGCCGTGTAGCAATAGGGCCAGTGGTCGCGACCATCGGGCGAGTTGGTGTTCCCCGACGTGCTGACTCCCAACCGCGGCGAGCGGCCGAACTCACCGACCGCAACGACCAGCGTCTCATCCAGCAGGCCGCGCTCCGACATGTCGCCGAGCAGTGCCGAGAGTGTTTGGTCGAGGACCGGGCAGTGAAGGTTCTTGAGCGGACCGAAGTTCGCTGCGTGGGTGTCCCAAGCGTCGATCTCCGGATTGCCGTTGGCCACCGCCGGCCAGTTCAACTGTACGAACCGCGTACCGGCTTCGATCAGGCGACGGGACATCAGCGCACCCTGGCCGAACGTGGTTCGTCCATAGCGCTGCCTCGTCTTGTCAGACTCTTTTTCAAGGTCGAAGGCATCACGAGCTTTGCCCGAAAGCACCAGATCGAAGGCCTTCTCGTAGTACTTGTCGAGCGCGTGGGGTTCGACCGCTTTCTCGAGATCCTTCATGGAACCGTTGATCCCTTTGAGCAGCTCGAAGCGGTCCTCGAGCCGCTGCGACGGGGTCTCTCGCCTAAGAGCGAGGTCGTCCAGCCTGATTCGCTTATTGGGATCTTGATAAAGCCGATAAGGATCGTATTCCTTGCCGATAAATCCGGCGGCGCCGCCCTTGCCGATCACACTCGACTCCTGCAAGGGACGCGGCATCTCGACAAACGGGAGAACCGGCCCGTCGGGAGGTATCATCTTGCTGATCCATGAACCTACCGTCGGGAAATCGATTGGCGACGGCGGTTCCAGTTGGCCCGAAGGAGACACCTTGTCGGGTGGGTATCCGGTAAGCATTTGGTAGATCGCCGCCGTGTGATTGAACAGCCCCTTCGGCGTGTAACTCATCGAGCGAATTAGGGTGCACTTGTCGATCGAGGAGGCCAGCTTCGGCATCGTCTCACTCAGCCAAATGCCGGGCACCTTGCTCTTAATGGGTTTGAACTCGCCGCGGACGTTCGACGGCGCGTCGGGCTTGGGATCCCAAATATCGATGTGACTGGGGCCGCCCTGTAAAAACAGCAGCAGCACGGACTTAGCGGAACCAAACCCCTGCGCCCCCTGAAAACGCGGAGCCGAAGCAGCTGCCTTCGCCACATCCTGTAACGCAAGGACTTGCGAAAGCTTCATGCCCAGCAGGCCGAGTGAGCCGACCTGCAGAAAATTACGTCGGGATACGCCGTCACACGTCGCCCCGAAACGACCTGGAATCGTCAGCATAAATACACCTCTCCCTGCCGGACTTCCGTGCGTACCTATTATAGGACAACTCGTTTGGACCTACCTGGCTGGACATATGGTCAAGTTCCCGAATGAACGGGACTTTCGAGCCAACTACCAGCATTGGCACCTCTGATGAAGCAGACGACGGGATTCCGCAATCACCACTCACGCTATCCTGGTAGAGCTTCTATGTCTGGGACGCCGGCAGAGCAGCTCAGTCAGCTCTTGGGAAAACCGCAGTCCGAGGTCGATCTCGGGCGCGCAGCCCTTGTGTTGGCACAGCTCGAATATCCGGACTTGGACCCTGAACCCTATCTAAAGAAACTCGCTGTCTTTGCTCGTTCGATCCGCTCTTGCCTACCGCACCACGCCAGCCCGCTCTCCGCCATCAGCGCCATCAACCGCTGCCTCTTCGACGAGCAAGGTTTTCACGGCAACGAGGCGGATTACTACGATCCGCGCAACAGCTTCCTCAACGACGTGATCGACCGGCGGACGGGGATACCCATTACCTTGTGCGTTGTCTACTTGGAAATCACCCGCCGCCTAGAGCTTCCGTTCTTCGGGGTCGGCCTCCCGGGACACTGCATCGTCAAGTACGACAACGGCGACGACGTCTTCTACATCGACCCTTTTCATCAGGGGCAACTCCTGGATGATGAGGGCTGCCGTCATCTGGTGGCATCGGTGCTAGGGGCCGCCACGCTCACCGACACCGATTTTGGGGCCGTCGACGAACGGTACATCATCTTGCGCATGCTGCACAATCTGAAAGGCATCTACCTCAACACCCGCCAGCACCGCAAAGCTCTCCTCACTCAGGAGGCAATACTCGCGCTCTCCCCGGCTTCGGCGGACGAGGTTAAGCTGCGCGGAAAGCTCAATTTCCAGCTTCGCCACTACGGCCAAGCTCGGAAGGATTTCGAGACCTATCTCTCACTACGACCGCGGGCCGAGGACGCCGCCGAGATCAAACAGAACATCGAGGCCATCGCAAAAATCTTGGCTATGATGAACTGATATGTCGCCTCTTCGAGTGCTCGTCGTGTTCGGCACCCGCCCTGAGGCGATCAAGCTTTGTGTCCTCATCCGCCACCTTCAGGAGCTTCCCGAATCGTTCACCGTCCGCACTTGTGTCACGGCGCAGCACCGCTCCATGCTGGACCAAGTGCTCGAGGCCTTCGAGGTCACCCCGGACCGGGATCTGAACCTCATGAAGCCGGAGCAGTCGTTGTTTGACGTGACAACGGCAGCCTTGCGAGGTCTGGAGCAGGTTCTTGCTGAAGAGCAGCCGGGCATGGTTCTCGTACAGGGAAGATACGACGACGACGTTTGCGGCGGCGTTGGCCGCTTTCTACGCCAAGGCGCCTGTCGGCCACGTCGAAGCCGGCTTGAGGACGGGCGACGTCCAGCGTCCGTTCCCGGAAGAAATGAACCGGATGCTGACCAGCCGCCTGAGCAGCCTCCATTTCGCCCCTACTCAGCTCGCGGCTGAGAACCTGCTGCGGGAGGGGATCGGCGAGCAATCCATCTTCGTCACGGGGAATACGGTCATCGACGCGCTGCTTTCGATGCGCAAGGCGCTGGAGTCCGGGGACATCCCGCGGCCTTCGTGGCCTTTCCTCGATCCGGCGCGAAAGCTGATTCTGGTCACCGCCCACCGCCGGGAAAGCTTCGGAGAAGGCTTGGAGCAAATCTGTGAGGCATTGGCGGAGCTCGCGCGCCGGCCCGACGTTCAGATCGCCTACCCGGTTCATCGCAATCCCAATGTTCAGAACCCGGTAAACCGAAAGCTGGCGGGCGTTGCGGGCATCGAGTTGCTCGATCCCATCGACTACATCCCGCTGGTTGACCTTCTTATGCGCTGTCGCTTTGTTCTGACCGATTCCGGCGGGATCCAGGAAGAAGCACCATCCTTGGGAAAGCCTGTGTTGGTGATGCGAGGGGTTACCGAACGCCCCGAGGCCGTGGAGGCGGGCACGGCCCTTGTGGTCGGAGCCGATCGGGCGCGGATCGTCGAGCAAGCCACCCGTCTGCTCGATGACCCGGCGCACTACGGCCGCATGTCGCAGCTCCACAACCCCTACGGTGACGGCCACGCCTGCGAGCGAATCGCCGAGGCGCTGGAGCAGTACGCTCGCAGCGAGCGGCCAGTGGCGGCGACGGCGACGTAGCTTCTTGGCCACAGGCTCGAAAATGAACAAGTTGCGGAGGGATGAGATACTCGGGGGTCGCAATTAAGGGGGGAAGGCGACAGTACCCAGTGAACAGCGGCACGGTCGAGGCCAACGCCAGTGGGCAGCTCTCTTTTAGAGCTTGCTGACGTAGCTGGAACCAACGTTCCCGACCCAGATGTTGGCGCCGTCAAAGGCGACGCCCACAGGGAAGGTTCCCAGGTTTTGCCCGTCGCTCGCCCGCAGCGTTGGTCCCCACAGGGAAGGTCATCCCAGTCTGATTGGCCTCATACCAGCGCAGCAGAGCCACCTGGAAAGGGTTCGGCCCATTACGGAGCTCATCCAAGCCTTCCTCAAGGGCTGTTATCCTCGCCGCGACGTTATTGCTAGTCCCTCTTCCTTGGGCTCGGACCGGGTCGGGAAAAGCCACCGTCACAACAAACATCACGCTGCCTACAACGGTGATACTCCAATAGGTGAATCGTCGCATTTGTCGGCTCCTCCTGACTCAAGCCTCCTTTAAGAGGGTCGCAATATTTAGGCGGAAGGCGACACCTACCGTGGTACGTGGGGTAGGTGGGGGTGGCTAGAGGCTGGGCAGGTACTTGTGGAGTTCGTCGTAGAGCCTCGCAAGAAAGCGGGCTGGAGCATCTTCGCGGACGCCCTTCTGAACGGAGTTGCCGGCTCGGGAGAACGCCCGACGTTCTTTGGGCCGGCTGTACGTCTATAGCCCGACCGCGGCGGGCCTTGCGAACCTGACGCCAAGAGCCTCGCAGTCGGCGCGGACCATTTCGGGGACTAGCTTGTCGAAGCCGACCGTGTGCTTCCAACCTAACCTTGTTCGAGCTTTGGAGGAATCCCCGGTCAGGGTGTTTACTTCAGCGGGGCGGTAGAGGTCCTTGTCGACAACGACGTAATCTCGATAGTCCAGCCCGACGCAGCGGAAAGCCTTCTCGGCGAATTCTCGGACGGAATGCGTTTCGCCGGTGGCGATGACATAGTCGTCAGGCGCGGGTTGTTGCAGCATCCGCCACATCGCTACCACGTATTCGCGGGCATGCCCCCAGTCCCGCCGGGCGTCCAAGTTGCCGAGCCGTAGGTCTTGGCTCTTCCCCGCTAGAATACGGGCCACCCCGGAAGTGATCTTCCGCGTAACAAATTCGAAGCCGCGGCGGGGCGATTCGTGGTTGAACAGGATCCCGTTGCTGACGTGTAGCCCACGAGTTTCCCTGTAGTAGCGAGCGAGCTGAAATCCCGCCACCTTGCTGATGCCGTAGCTCGAGCGCGGGTGGAACGGGGTACTCTCACTTTGGGGTGCTTCCTCGGCATTGCCGAACTGTTCGCTGGACCCGGCGAAATAGAACCGGCAGGCGGGCACGATGTGGTGCACGGCGGCGAGCAGATAGTGGGTTCCGTTGATATTGGTGTTGTGCGTGGAAAACTCGTCGTCGAAGGAGTAGCTGACAAAACTCTGTGCTGCCAGGTGATAGCACTCGTCGGGCCGGACGCGCTCGACCACCTGGTGAACGCTGGCATAGTTCTCGATCGATGCCGCGTGCAGTTTGATGTCGTCCAAGATGCCGTGAATGCGTGTCAGCCTGTGCTCGGGGTCCTCCAGGGCAACGCGCCGGACGATTCCGTGGACGTCATATCCCTTGGACAGCAACCGCTCTGCTAAATAGGACCCATCTTGTCCCGTAATTCCAGTTATAAGAACACTTTTGGACTTCATGGGCGGTCGGGGGACGCAGGCCGATCAGACCTCGACGATTCCACACCATGGTACAACTCTCCTCTGCCGAACACAACGATCGAGCCGGCCACTAACCCTAGCCAAAATATTTGAAATTTGGGAACCGGAACAGAGAATCTACCTTGTTATCAACATGTTACACCATGCACAACGATTTCTGAGTACAGAATCCTCAGACTTGGCGGGCTAAAGAACGTTCTTAAGTGATGAATATTGGGGCTACCCCGGGCAACGTGTTAGACTCACCCTTCCCGGGACCGCGAGGTTCGGTCAGTCCCTATCCCAGTAAGACTCGCCGCATGTCGTCAGGAGACAGGCCATGACAGTCAAGACGAAGAGACGTCCTTCTCGCCACAACGGAAACGGCCTCAGCGGCCGAAAGCCGCCCTCGGGTTTCGTGGCCCTTTCGCTGCTGATGACGCCTTCCATGGCTCCCGAACCCAAACCCGAGGACGGCCCGCCCTGTCACCTGTGTACGGCTCGCTGCTGCAAATATTTTGCGGTCGAGATTGACGCCCCGACCGACACGGAAGACTACGAACACATCCGCTGGTTTCTGATGCATGAGGGAATCGCGGTCTGGATGGATGAAGGGGACTGGTATCTCGAAGTGCGAACCGTTTGCCGACATCTACAGCCGGATAATAGCTGCGGCATCTACGAGACGCGCCCTCAGGTCTGTCGCGATTACGGGGTCAAGGACGGGGAACCTTGCGAATTCTTTACGGATGAGTTGAAGTACGACCTCTACTTCGATTCAGATGAAAAGTTTGAAGCCTGGTACAAAACCGAGCAGGAAAAGAAGGAAGAAAGAAGACGCAAGCGCGCCACGTTGAGGGCGCGGCGCCGGCGCCAACAAGCGCAGGCCCGTGCTTAGCTCGAAGGCAGAAAGACCAAACGCCGTCTTCTATTTTCGGAGTGACTGCAACATCCGACGAAAGTCGGGCTCAGCGGCGGCGGCTGTCTTTTCGGGCGCTGCCAGCTTGAAGAAAACCGCTCCCTCGGGCGCGCTGACGATGGCGGCCAGCATCCGATACCCCGGTTTGGGTATCGCTCGGGGGGCCCGGGGAAACGGCTTGAACAGATAGGTGCCGGTCAGGTCGAGCGTCGTTACGGTGATCCCGTTGATCTTCTCGCTGGCCCTCTGCGCTAGCTGGTCTGCCGGGCCGCCGTCGGGAGCACGAAACTGGCCGATCCAGCGTTTGACGTTGGCCTCGATACCCCCCGCGCCTCCGGCGCCGAAGTAGTACACGCCGCATTCTCCGTCCTCGGAGTCTCCCCCAGCCCTTGGCACGGTGTAGGTCGCGGCCCGCATCGGTCTTTGGCGCTGCGCTTTCCAGCCCGCGGGGGCGGTCCAGCTCACCCCTCCCGCCGATTCAGCCCCCGCCAGAGAACCCGGCGACAAGGCCGGTCCCAGCAACACGAGCGAGATAAGCAAAGTGAAGCGCACTTTCATGGGGACCTCCGAAGAGGTCAGTATAGCCGAGATGGGGCGTGTTCTCCGGATTGCCGCCTTCGCTCAGCAAACCGTCGGGTGGCGCTTCAACGATCCTCTAGAAGCAGGTAGAACGCATGTCGCGCTTCGCGCCTAACGAGACCTAGTTACAATACGGCAGGGATCGATCCATGGCTAAGGACAAACGAGACGGCGAAACCGAACAGCAGGAGCAGCTGGAGGCGCTTGACCCGAGGTTCCATCAGTTGGTGGATGGAAGTGCGTCCATCGAGCACGGGAAGCGAATTGGTTGGCAGTCCCCATTTTTCTTTGAAGCTATGGCACTGCGCTAAGAGATGCTGTCTCGTCGCCTAGCCGGACCTTTGGAAGAGAATCACAACATGTCAACAACCACACTGAGTTTGGATCTGAAAAAGGAAGTTCTTCTTTCGCTCTATCACAAGATGCTCGTGATCCGCCGCTCCGAGAGGCAGTTGGTGAAGGCACACCAAATGGGCCTTTTGCACGGCGCCTGCCACACCTACATCGGGGAGGAAGCTGTCGCTGCCGGCGTCTGCGCCCACCTTCGTCCGGAAGACACGATCTTCAGCACGCACCGGGGTCACGGTCACGCTCTGGCGAAAGGAGTGCCGATGCGCGAGCTGATCGCCGAGCTATTTGGGCGCCAAACGGGCTGTTCCCGCGGGCGGGGCGGAAGTATGCATCTTTTCTCTCCGGAAGTCGGTCTGATGGGCACGAGCGGCATCGTCGGGCCCTCGATCCTGCAGGCGACGGGCGCTGCCTACGCCTTGAAGCTGCTGAAGACGGATCGCGTCAGCGCCGCCTTTTTCGGCGACGGCGCCGTCAGCAATGGCGCTTTCCATGAAGGTCTGAACCTGGCGGCGATCTACCAGCTACCGGTTCTGCTGGTTTGCGAAAACAACCTCTATGCGACCGAGGTAGCCTTCAACTACGCGAGCAGGAATCCGGAGGTCGGCAGCCGCGGAGAAAGCTACGGGATGCCGGGCGTGGCCGTTGACGGCAACGACGTCCTCGCGGTTTATCAGGCCGCCGAGGAGGCGGTCAAGCGGGCGCGTTCGGGCGGAGGCCCCACGCTGATCGAATGCAAGACCTATCGCACGCGTCCCCACAACGAAGGGATGCGCGATTACGGCCATCGAACGAAAGAGGAGGTCGAAGAGTGGAAGGCGCGCGACCCTATCGTGACTTTTCAGAAGAGACTCGTGGATGACGGTGTGGCGAGCGAAGACGAGCTCGAGGAGATTGACCGAAAGATCCAGTCGGAAGCCGAAGAAGCGTTCGAGTTCGCCAAGCAAAGTCCTTGGCCCGACCCCGATACCGCTACAACTTTCATCTTCAGTCAAGACGGCGTGCCCGCCGATGCGCCGCCGAGCGAGGCGGACGGCCCCGCGGCGCGCGAGATCACTTTCATGCAGGCCACGCTCGAAGCCCTCGCCGGTGAGATGGAAAGAGATCCCACCATCTTTGTCTTCGGCGAGGGGGTCGGCAAACGGGGAGGAAACTTCAACACAACAACGGGGCTCTACGACCTCTATGGAACCGAGCGCCTCTGCGATACACCGATCAGCGAGCGTGGCTTCACCGGGCTTTCCGCGGGAGCCGCCATGGCAGGCGCCCGCCCCGTTGTCGACTTCATGTTTTGGGACTTTGCTCTGGACACATTGGGCGAAATTCTCAATCAAATCGCCAAGATGCAATACATGTCGAGCGGGCGGCTGAAAATGCCCATTCTGCTGAGGGGTTGTATCGGCGTCGGTCACTCCGCGGCCACGCATCACTCGGGAAACTACTACCCGATATTCGTTCACATTCCGGGACTGCGGGTCGTGATGCCCTCGAATCCCTACGACGCCAAAGGGCTTTTCATCACCGCGCTTCGCTGTCACGACCCGGTGCTCTTTCTCGAGCACCGCTCCTTATTGGGCAGCAAAGGCAACGTTCCCGAGCAAGCCTACACCATACCCTTCGGTAAAGCCGCCATAGCTCGCCAGGGGAGCGATGTAACCGTCGTGGCCATCTCCAACATGGTGGGCCTAACACTGACGGCCTCTGAACAGCTCGAGAAAGAAAACATCTCCGTCGAAGTCATTGACCCTAGGACTCTGGCGCCGCTCGATATCGACAGCATTCTCGAGTCCGTCCACAAGACGGGCCGGCTTCTCGTCGTCGACGAAACGTTTGCACCCTGCGCCATCGGCGCGGAGATCTCTTCCCAAGTGATGGAGCGTGCTTTTGGGGACCTCGACGCTCCCGTGCGCCGCTTGAACGGAGTGCATACGCCGATCCCCTACAGTCCGGCGCTCGAAAAGGCTCTCGTTCCGCACGTGGAAGACATTGTTCGCTCGGTTCAGGAGTTGATGGCGGAATAGGAGACGCGGATGGCCTTTGCACTGTTCGTGCCACGACTCGGCTGGGACATGGAAGAGGGTACCTTCACGGGCTGGCTTAAAAAGGACGGGGAGACCGTCAAAGAGGGCGAGCCGGTCTTCCTTGTTGAGTCGGAGAAGGCAGAGCAGGAAGTGGAGTCGCTGGAATCCGGCATCCTCCGCATCCCCGCGGACGGTCCCCAGCCGGGAGACGTACTCCCGGTGGGAACATTGATCGGATACCTTGTCGAACCCGGCGAGGAAGCTCCCTCCAGCGTTAAGAGTGTCGGTCGAACTCCTCCTCTGCCGGAGCGCGCCGGCGCCAAGGCCGAGCCTGCGTCGACGGGTACCGCGGCGGTTCCTACACCCGCGGAAAAGCCTCGGGAAGAACGCGAACCCACAGCCAGACCGTCGATCAGTCCACGCGCCAAGCGGATTGCCAAAGAACTGGGCGTCGACTGGAAGAAAGTTCAGGGGACGGGCCGCGAAGGGCGCATCGTCGAAGAGGACATTCGCGCGGCTGCAAGTGGAGCTACGGCGGCGACCGGCGAGGCTCCACCGGGGCCTGTCGGCCGATTGCGAAAACGCATCGCCGAGCGAGTTTCCGAAAGCGCCCGCTCAACGGCGCCCGTGACTTTGACCACCGAGGCCGACGCCACGAACCTGGTCAGCCGGCGCGACGAACTCAAAGCCAGTGTTTCGGGGGGAGCGGTGGCGCCGACGTATACGGACCTGCTCGTAAAGCTCACGGCGACGGCTCTTGAAAAGCACTCCCTACTGAACGCCTACTGGGAAAACGAGCAGATCCGGGCCCTCGACGACATACACATCGCCATCGCAGTGGATACCGAGGAAGGTTTGCTGGCTCCGGTTCTACGGGATGCCAATAAGAAAAGCATCGAGCAAATCGCGGAGGAATCCCGCTCGCTGGCCGAAACAGCCCGCGCCCGCAAGCTTGATCGCGACAGCCTACAGGGCGGCACTTTCACGATCACCAATCTCGGGACGTACGGCATCGACGCCTTCACCCCGATCATCAACTTGCCGCAATGCGCGATCCTCGGCGTGGGAGCGATCCGTCTGAAGCCCGCCGTCTACGAAGGACAGCTTGCCGCCCGTCACATGGTTTCGCTGAGCTTGACCTTCGACCACCGGATCGTGGATGGGGCCCCCGCCGCCGCGTTTCTGAAAACCGTCCGTGAGCTGATCGAGCAGCCGGGGCTCTGACGGGATAAGTAACACGCAACGCCTTTTGCAAGTCCCGTAGCGCACGGCCGGCCCGCGCTACGAAACCTCGCGTGCGCTCTGGGCCAGATTCGGGTAGCATTGTGCGGACGTAAGGTCCCGAAAGGAAAAGGACCGCCGAGTTTAGTGTAGTGCCACTAACGGTTCTGGACAATGGCGTGGATTTTGGCGGCGCGCTCGACTTTGGCGAGGATATCTTGTGCCGGAGCTGTCCAGACAAAGGGCTTGGGCGCTTCGCGAGTCACTTCTTCACCTGCTCATGCTTGTGCGTGGAGTAGTTGTCCACGATCAGATGCAGCTCCAGCGCCGGTGGCGTTTCGCGGTCGATCTGGCGTAGGAATTTGAGGAATTCCTGGTGCCGATGTCGCGGCAGACACTCCCCGATCACCTGGCCGTCGAGCACATGGAAGGCGGCGAACAGCGTCGTTGTGCCCTGTCGTTTGAAGTCGTGGGTCATGGTGCCGGCACGACCCTTTTTCAAGGGCAGTCCCCGGCTGGCTGCGGTCTAAGGCCTGGATCTGGCTTTTCTCATCGACGTTGTCCGGTTATTTATGTGGCACTACACTAGCAGCCCGTGGTGAAAGTATACGTCGCGAAAAATCGGGGACAGCCAGCCAATTCGCTTCAGGCTAAGTGGTTCGTTTCGAGGGCCGTGATGGGCAGCGAATTGGTGGCAGTCCCCATTTTTCGCTCCTGCGGCACTTTTGCCACGGGCTGCTAGGGATGGAGTAGCGTGCCGATGACAGAAAACACTCCCGCCACCCCTCCCCCAACCGAAACCGTTCCCGCCGGACATCTGCCGCCGTGGCAGGTGGGGGAGATGCCCGCGCCGCCCGACGCGGGCTGGCGTCTGTGGGTTGGTTTGCTGGGGCCGGGTGTCGTGCTGGCGGGCACCTCCATCGGCTCGGGAGAGTGGTTGTTCGGCCCGGCGGTCAGCGCGCAGTATGGCGCCACGCTGATGTGGCTGGCGTCGATCAGCATCGTCTTTCAAGTGTTCTGCAATTTGATGATGATGCGCTATGCGATCTATTGCGGCGAGCCGATCGTCGTCGGAATCTTACGGACGAAGCCGGGCCCGAAGCTTTGGGTCACTTTTTTTTGTGTCGACATCGCAGCCATTTGACCTTACAACGCGTCGAATGCCGCCGTCCCGCTACGCCAATAGAACCCTTTTGCCGAAAGAAGCGCGGCCCAGCTGGTTCCTGCAGCTTGGTGTCGTCTGCTGTGGGATCTTCTTCTTGAGTTTGAGCGTCGTAGTCTTTTTGACGTTTCGCGGGTGATAAGCGAGTTCACCTGTTGACGCCATTTACCACGTTGATGAGTTTTTCACCACGGACCGCTCGAGCGACTGCCTCGGCCACGCTCGTTCGCAGTCGAGTCCTCGAATTAACGCTACACGACGCGACGTGACCGTGGATAATCACGTTATCCATTTTCAACAGCGGACTGTCGGCGGGGATCGGCTCGGGATCAACCACATCGAGCGCCGCGGCACTGATGTGGCCGCTTTCGAGCGCAGCGACAAGATCCTCTGTATTGACGAGCGTCCCCCGCGACGTGTTGACCAGCATCACGCCTCGCTTCATCGTGCTGATGCTTTGGGCATTGATCATTTGCCGTGTCTCGGCGGTGCTGGGACAGTGTAAACAGATCAGATCGCTGTCGCGAAGAAGTCCGTCAAGATCCGTCGGCAGCAAGCCGTCCCTTTCGATTTCTTCATCACCGACGTAAGGATCGGAAACCGCCACTTTACATTTGAAGGCCTTGAGCCGGGCCGCGACTTCCTTGGCGATCTTGCCGTAGGCGACCAAACCTACCGTCAGCTCTTTCAGCGTGTGCATCTGCTCCAGGGGCGCCGCCAGTTTCCATTCCCCGGCCCTGACGACATCCCATCCCGGGACGACTTTCCTCGTTAGAGCCAGGATGAAAGCCAATGTGTGATCCGCCACCTCGTCGACGCAGTAGTCGGGGACGTTGCAAACGGGTATCCCTCGCTTCGCTGCCGCATCGACGTCGACATTATCGACGCCAATGCCGTAGCGTACGATGACCTGACATTTTGTCATCGACTGGATGACCGCGGCATTGAGGGGAGCAAACTGCGTGATGACGTAGTCCGCGTCTTGGACGAATTCTTGTAGTTTCTCCTCGCTCACGAATTTCTTCCGCTCAACGATCGTGCAGCCTAGCGGTTCGAGGATTCTTTTCTCCGGCTCCAAATCAGGAAAGGTGTAATCGGTGACGGCTACTTTCGGCATTTGATTTACGACACCTTGAGCAGATTGCTGCAAAAGTTATATCTCGCAGCGTCGAGCGGCTGCAACTATCTTCGTGTATCCGGATCGCTACCTCACGGTCGCGGAGCAGGAACGGCGCGTCGCGGGTGCTGCGCGACTCATCGCTTGACGTCTGCCGTCAGGAAGGTGTGAAAAATCACCGCAGCCTCGGATTCGCGTACGCGGGCGCAATGAATTGTGCGCCTACTTGACTGAACGGAAAACTCTTGGCCGCGTGCAGGGGCGTGATTCATCGCGCCCGCCTTCGGTACCAGCGATTTCTTCACACCTTCCTAGCTACTTTCCGGCGCAAAATACGCGTAGCGCTAGGGGCGGGGACTCCTCTCACGCACTTTGCCTCGCCACGTGGTGAGAAAAGCGGGCTAAAGCGACAAGTGCCAGATCGGTATTATCGCAGAACGATTCTACCCCGTGTCGCTGTCGGGACGACCGCGACGGCGGCGGACTCGGATAGATGGGGCAGTTTGCAGGCATCGAATGTGGCGGCCGGTTTGAAACCTTCCCGCGACGGGTCGCAGGCCCGTCCCCACAAGGAGACCTCGCGAAACTGACGCGCCACGGGAACTGGGGAGCACAAGTAGCAAGCTTTCGCCCGGAGGCCGCGGCGACGACCGTTTCAACGGACTGAGGCCAAAAGGGCGGGTCGAAACCCCGCCCTTCCGTGAAACCGACGGGAGCGCCCTGTCAGCGGCGGCGGCCACGCCCGCGGTGGCGGTGGCCGACGAAAACCGTCCTGACACCGAAGCCGAACCGGCGGTAGGGGTAGTGATAATAGCCGAGGCCGAAATGATAAGGGTAACCCCCGTAGGCGTATAGATGGCGCGGGTACCCGCGCCTGCCGCCGCGCTTCAAGATCTTGTCGCGGCGCTCGCTCCACTGGTCAAACTGGTCTTTGGCGGGGACTCTTGCCACCCGGAACTCGAGGTCATCACCTCGTTTGCGGACCGTTATGCGGTTCCCCTTCTTGACGGTTTCGATGCCCTCGAGGGACTCCACTTCCGCCTTGCCTTTGCGAACGGCAACCACCGTCTGCCGGCTGTCGGTCCGCACGCGGTAAGTACCGCTTTTCAAGGGGCGGATCACCAGGTCATCGGCTTCGATATAGACGTCCGCCTCCCCGCCCTTCCACACGGTGTAGGTCAACTCGCCCTTGACAAGCTTGAGGCGGAAAGAGCGGTTGCCGAGGTCTCCCAGCTCCACCTCGCTGCCGGCGTTAAGCCGGGCGAAATTCCCCGCCCCGAAATCCACCTCCGCTCGCGACCCGTGTCCCGTCGCCAGCCTGTCGCCGCGCTCAAGGCCCAGGCTGGCGTAGGCGCTGGTCCAGTCTCCCGTTTGCCCGTCCCGGGCTCGCACGTCGCCGTTCACGGCGCTGACCACGGCAACGCCTAAACCACGCTGGTCGCCCCGGTCCCTTCTACGGTCCCGGCGGCTGTACTGCCCCGACAAAGTCTGCGCCCCGGTTAGAGCGCAAAGAGCGACTAGGATGAGTTTGGTTGGTGTCATGCGCATGATCTCAACTCCTTAAACATTGAGTGAATAAATCCGCTTCAGCAATTCCTTATCCAAACGGCCCATTCCGCACTGGACGGCCTTTTGCGATGCGCAGGGCGGCCCAAATCCACCAAGCCGCCGAACAACCACCACCGGTCGGGATGAAGTTTGGTCGCCGGATACGGCAACATCGCCTTTTGGTTATAGAACCCCCGATGCGGCCAAAAGTTTTCCCGGGCACGTCTCCCGGCGGTGAGTTATCACACCGGATGCGCCGGTGAGGAGAAGTTTGCCGAAAACGGGCTGCCTGAAATGTTGGCTTGTTTGCCCTCCAAACGCCGGCTCCTGCTACGAGGTCGCCGGGAGGCTCGGATTTGCCGCGAGGCCTGCTGGCGTGGCGCGGACGCCCACGTCTGCCGCGTCGAGGACTGGTTCAACCGTTAACGCCGACAACAAGAGTTACTCACTGCACGTAGCCGAGCGAGCGGAGGCGCTCCATCGTTTCGGCGTCGAGGGGGGCGTCGGGCGCCGGTCCAAGTCCGTAGAGTTTTCGCAGTTTCGCGCTCTTGGCGGTCTTGGCTGCCAGCAGTTCCCGCGCCTGGGCCACCTTGTCGGCGTGCAGAAAGGCGATGTTGTTCTTCTCGCCGGGGTCGCTGTCGAGGTCATAGAGCTCTTCGCGGGACCAATCTAGCGAGCGAATGTACTTCAGCCCGTCAAAGACGACCGCCTCTCGCTCCTCGTAAATGTCTAGGCCGGTGCTGAAAACCGGCGCTTCACTGTTCGACGAGGGGGCGTCCGTCCAAAGGCTTTGAAGAGAACGTCCTGAGAAAACTCCGCGGTCGAATTCTATGTTGCACAAATCGAGGATCGTCGGTAGGACGCTTTCGAGAGAGACGGCTTGCTCAATCTCGAACTTGACCGTCGAACCGGGAAGCTTGACGATCAGCGGCACGCGAAGCAACTCTTCATAAAGCGAGTGGCCGTGGTCGATACTGCGGTGCTCATAGTGCTCTTCGCCGTGGTCGCTAGTGAAAACGATCAGCGCGTCATCGTAAAGACCGAGATCCTTGAGCGTGGCGATGAATCGACCGATGCGGTCATCGACGTAGCGCACTTCGCCGTGGTAAAGGGATCGAATCCAGTCCATGGCCCTTCGCGAGGGGCGAAACGTGCCCTTATGGATCTCTTTCATGTGCTCGCCGGCAAAGCGCTCCCCAATGGCAGGATCGGGCTCTCCCGACGGGGAAAAAGCCGCCGGGGGCTCGTAGGGCACGTGTGGATCGTAGTAGTGAAACCAGAGAAAGAATTCGCGGTCCCGGTAGCTGCTCACCCAGCGTTCGGCGAGCCGAGTCAAATGATCGGTCGAAGCGATTGCACCAAAAGCGGTAGGCAACAAGCGCAGAGCGATCCGGTGGCCTTCAGTCACGGGACGATGATGCTTGGGGTAGAAGTCGTAGCCGTCGAACCCTGGGGAAAGCGAGGGCTGGGAACCTGGCAGCATCAAAACCGGGTTGGACCCTATTGAGGCCGTCAGGTAACCCCCCTTTTTGAGAAACGCCGCCAGGCTCGGCAGCCCCGTCGGGACTGCATACTCGAGGCGTGTGGCCTTGTGCACCCAAGGCGAAAGCCCGGACAGAATTGTCACGAACGACGGCAGGGTCCAAGGGGCGGGCGCGTAAGCGTTCTCAAAGAGAATTCCATCTTTGGCAAGACGATCGATGTTCGGCGTCGGCGTTCCGCCCCCGTAGCAGGAGAGTGCGTCGCGGCGAAGCGTGTCGACCGTCAACAGAATCACATGACGAATCCGGTTAGGAGGTCCCGACGCAGGCGGTGGAGAAGGCGCTGCGAAGTTCTCGACAGCGAAAGAAATGGCGAGGCTTAGGCCAAGCGCAGCGCTCAGCGAAACCAATCCGCCGAAGACCTTTTTGTCGTGGCTGGGGCGGGTAAAATAGCGAATCGTCACGCCGCAAACGACCCAATAGAGCACTAGCAGAAGAAAAAACCCCCACGATCGTTGCGCGCCCACCGCTTCCCTTATGAGCCACTGGAAAGCGAAAGTCTCGGCCAAGACGAAGGGCATCGAAAAGCCGGTTTGAAGAACGAAGTCGGGCGCCGAGGGGAAATTGGAGAGCCCCTCCCAAGCGAGGTAGGCCGCCACAAATCCCAAACAGCTCAACCCTAAGCCGAAAATGAGGGGCTCCGGGAAAACCGCGCCCGCCGTGTAGCCTGGGGAGCTGAAGATCGAGAACAACCATGGCGCCGCCACAAAAATAGCGACGGCGACCGTGAGGCTGCGCGGCTTAAGTGCGCTAAAACGCCTGAGCGGAACTAGAATGAGGAGCCACCCGGCGCCGTAGGCTCCTAATGAGGCGACGAACATCCCCGCGAGCGGTCCCACTAGGACGAACGCGGAATCGATCTCAATCGGCTGTTTGTGCGTGGCGGCGACGAGGTCAAGGAAGGCGAGAGACAGGCTCAGCGCCAAGCCGACCTGAATGGCGAAGCGTCTCGGCGTCAAACCGCCGGCAGGTGATTGCCGCACGAATTAACGAGTGTCGCAAACGAGTCCGGTGGGGTCAATGTGGGGAGTGGTGGGCAGTGATGGGCAGAGGATCGAGAACGTTCTACTGGCCATTCTTGATTTTCCGGACGGCGCGGAAAGCCGATGGAATGCCTGCTCCCGGGGGCTCCTTTGTCGAACTGATCCCGGTTCACTCCCGGGCGTCTAACGATTGAACAGGAACGCGTTACTGTTGATCAGCGCCCAGAGCATATCTTGAGCCCGCGAAGCCCGGCCCGGTCCCTTCTGCAAGTACGTCAGCGCGTCGTCATACTCGCTGTTCGTGGGGAAGCGGCTGAGAGTGGCCAGGTAGAGCTCGTCGATCAGGCGGCGATCCGGCTCGCCGGCGAGAATGAGCGTGGCCACTCGTCCGTCGGGGTCGGCGATAGCTTCGGCCAAGGTGGGTCCGTTAACGAGATTCATAGCCTGGGGCAGGGTCATATTATTGCGGCGTTCGCACTCGCAGGCCGATTCTCGTTCGGGGCGGCCAAACATGTCCAGGAATCCGCCCTTGCCCACGTGGGGGTCGGGCAACTGCTGCGCCGTGAAGCCGGAGGGAACCTCGGGAAACTCGGGGGCCGAACCCGTAGCGATCGAGATCGCGTCGAAGAGCGTTTCGGCCGGCAGCCGCCGCGGCATGAAGTGCGAGAAATTCGTCGCGTCGGTCTCGTTCCATTTGTTGGTCGCGATGCCGGTTTGGTAAGCCCGCGAGTTGACGATCGTGCGGATGACGTGCTCGAGGTCGTAATCGTGTTCGATAAAGTCTTTCGCCAGTGCCTGCAGCAGCGCTTCATTGACCGGCGGGTTCGAGGCCCGGATGTCGTCGACCGGTTCGATGATCCCGCGCCCGAAGAAATAGCTCCAAATGCGGTTGACGATGGCCCGGGCAAAGAAAGGGTTGTTGTCGGAAGTGAGCCACTCGGCCAATGCCTTACGCCGGTCGCCCGCGTCGGGTATGGGCGGGGCGCCGGCGCTGGCCACGAGGTATTCGGGATCGACGATGCGTCCGGTCTTAGGGTGCTTGAGCTGGTTCTCTTCACGCTTGAGGTAAACAATCTGCTCATCGCTGTCGAAACCGGGGCGAACGCCGACGGCGGCGAAGAAGGCCGCCAGTTGATAGTACTGCGTCTGGGTCCACTTCTCGAAGGGGTGATCGTGACACTGCGCGCAAACCATACGCACACCCATGAAGATCTGGGTGGTGTTCTGCATGGCCACCTTCGGATCGTCGTTCACCCGGAAAAAGTTGGCCGCGGGATTCTGATAGGTACTGCCGGTGGCGGTGACCAGCTCTCGCACCATCTCGTCGTAGGGTTTGTTCGAAGCGATGGAATCGCGGATCCACTGCCGGAAGGCCCAGGTGCCTTTTTCACCGAGGTACTTGCGGTTGGACTGCAGCAAATCACCCCACTTGAGCGCCCAATGGTCCACAAACTCGTTTCGATTCATGAGTTGGTCGATCAGGCGCCCACGGCTGAGGCGGGACTTTTCCGGGTTCTCCAAGAAGGTTCGCGCTTCCTCGGGCGTGGGCGGCAGCCCGATCAGATCCAGGTAGACCCGCCGCAAAAAGACCGTGTCGTCGGCAACGGGAGAGGGCTGAATCTTTAGCCTTTTGAGCTTCTTGTCGACTTGCTCGTCGATGTAGTTGTGCTGCGCGAGTTGTTTCCAACCGAAACCCGGCTCCGGGTTGAGGATCGTGACGGGCACGGTGACGAATTTCCCTTGGTAGCGAACCATCAGGTTCGCCTCGCCCATCCTCTCGCCCTCGACCAAGTCGTCAGCGACCTTGGCCGTCGTGGCGGAATTACTCTTGATGACCGCTTCGCGGGTGACATCGCGGAGAGAACCGTCCGCGTAGTAGGCCGTCACCAGAACGTGCTGTTTCATGCCCGGCCGAGCCATGAAGATTTCTTGCGGCAGGACTTCGAGTTTTACGACGGCGTCTTTACCGGGATCGCCGAACTGGGCGCCTTCGGAAATCCAGCTCAGGATTGTCTTGTAGTAACGCGAGCCAGGTTTGATTTGAAGACCGCCTTCGTGCGGGACCGACTGCGTAGGCTTGGCCAGCATCAAACTCTGCTCGGCGGCCGCCCGGTTGATGCGACGCCCCGAGACTTCGTACAGCAGCGCGTTGTAATCGAATTCCGGGTCATAGCCTCTTAGCGAGAGCTTGAAACCGTTCTTGCCTTTGGCCGCGCCATGACAGGCGCCGGCTGTGCAGCCGGCCCTGTTCAGCAGAGGCGCCACGTCGCGTAGGAAGCTGAGGGAAGCCGCGTGGCCGAGCGGGCCGACTTTTGCGATCAGTTCCGCCGTGTGTCCGCCGGCGCTTACCCGAACTTTCGTTTCACCTTCCTTGAGGGGGTAGAGAAAGCCTGCCGCGTCCACGCGGACGCCGTCGCCCAAGGGCTCGAACCGCGCGTCCGACGTGAGATCGATTCTGTTTCCGTCGGCCGCCTCGCCTGTCACCAGGACGTGCCGCTCTTCGCCTTGGGCCGATAGCACGATCGACGATGGCTGGACGGTTAGCTTCGTAATCTTGATCTTCGTTTCCGCGGACCAGCCCCGCGTCGCGGTCTGGGCACCGAGCAGAACTAGGACTACTAAAGGGCCGAAAATCACGGTTTTGCGCATACCAACCCCCTTGCCTTGTGGGCTGAGAGTATTCTACCAGGTCGATCTACCCGCGTAGCTTCGCTGCGTGTCCGCAAGCTCCCCTCCCGGCCAGCCGCCCGGTCGTTGGGATCACACTCGGATGACATTATTTCCGGCCATGGTATCATTCGTTTCTTTACTCGCAATCGGGGGAGGACCAGCTTGTCCGCGCGCGTCCTGGACGGAAATCGTATCCGCGATCAAATACTCTCGGAAGTCAAGCAGCAAGTTGCCCAGCTGGCGGATAAAGGCGTCCGGCCGGGGCTTGCGGCGGTCTTGGTCGGCGACAATCCGGGTTCAAAGATCTATGTTCGCAACAAGATCAGGGCGTCTGAAACGGTTGGCATCTACAGCGAGACGATCACGCCCTCTGCGGGCAGCACGACCGACGAGCTGCTCGAGCTGCTCGCCGAGCTCAACGCCCGCGACGACATCGATGGCATCTTGGTGCAGCTGCCCCTGCCTTCCCAAATAGATGCCGCGCAGGTACTGATGGCCGTTTCCCCCGACAAGGACGTAGATGGTTTCCACCCCCTAAACACCGGGTTGCTGGCCGCCCAGCGACCGCGCTTCGTCCCTTGCACGCCTGCCGGGCTCATCGAGATCCTCAAGCGAAGCCAAATCCCGATTGCCGGCCAGAGAGCGGTTGTCATCGGGCGCAGCAACATCGTCGGCAAGCCGGCGGCTTTGTTGCTGATGCAGGAGAACGCAACGGTTACCGTCTGCCACTCGAAGACTCGCGATCTGCCTGCCGTCGCGCGCGAAGCCGACATCCTTGTGGTCTCGACGGGTCGGCCCGCGATGGTCACGCGCGAGTTTATCCGGCCCGGTGCGACTGTGCTCGACGTCGGCATCAACCGGCTTGCCGATGCCGGTCAAGTCGAGGAGATTTTCCGGGGCATGCCCGAAAGGCTGGAGCAGTTCCGGGCCAAGGGGTCAATCCTGGTCGGCGACGTTCGGCCTCGGGATGTAGCCCAGGTAGCCGGCGCCTATACGCCGGTACCCGGCGGCGTCGGACCGTTGACCGTGGCGATGTTGATGGTGAATACCGTTCGGGCGGCCCGGTTGCGACGCGCAACCGGCTAGCATGCGCTTGCTCGCCGTGCTCAACGTAGGTTCAAGTACCCCCGCAGAGTTAACCCGCATTTCTCACCAGGAGGGCACGGCATGCCGCGCCTACATTTCCAGGTAGCCGCGCCCCTACATTTCCGGGCGCCTAACAGATCCGTAAGGGCACGGCATGCTGTGCCCGCCTGCGCTGAGAAGCGGTTGGCTTGAGGCGTAGAGCCGACCGCCGCTTCCGAGGAGGCATCCGCCGTTTCGCCCAAGTACTCACCCGCTAAGATAAAAGGTTTGATGCTAAAAGTAGGCTTGACGGGCGGGTTGGCCACGGGTAAGACGTATGTTGCCGGCCTTCTTGAGAAGCTGGGATGCTACGTCATTCACGCCGACCGGCTGGGGCATGAGGTGTTGCTTCCCGGCGCGGAGGCCTACGATGATGTAGTCGCCGAATTCGGGTCTGGGATCGTCGCCGCGGATGGAACGATCGATCGCAAGGCTCTGGGCTCGGTCGTGTTTTCTAACCCCGGACGCCTCGAGGCGCTCAACGCGCTTGTCCACCCACATGTTTTTCGCCGTCAGAACGAGTTCTTTGACGCCGTCGCCCGGAAGGACGCGCAGGCCATCGTTGTTTCAGAAGCCGCCATCATGATCGAGACAGGAAGCTACAAGCGCTACGATCGGCTCATTCTCACCGTCTGCCCGCCTGAGGTACAGATCCGGCGCTTCGTCGAGCGCGAAGGCGCTCGGGATGAGGAGGCCCGCGAGCGGCTGGCGCGCCAAATGTCGCTTGACGACAAGAAGAAGTTCGCGGACTACATCATCGATACGTCAGGCACGAAGGCTGATACGGAACAACAGGTGCGACAAGTCTATCTTCGACTGACGAAGGAGGCCCCATGAGCCGCCGCTCCCGATTACGACCTTTCTGGCTGGCCGCCTTGCTCGTAGCGGCCTTTATTCTGGGCACCACGTCGCCCGACTGGATGCGCCTGGCGCGCGATCCTGTCCCTTCACCCACCCCGTTTTGGACCCAGGCCCAGTCCACAAGCCTCACCCAGGAGGAGCGCTCGAATATCGACATCTACAATCGGGCCAGCCCGGCCACGGTCAACATCACCAGCACTGTTCTCAAGCGCGGGTGGTTCTTCGAGATGTACCCGGTCGAAGAGTCGGGGTCAGGCTTCCTCATGGATGAGGAAGGCCGTATCCTCACCAACTACCATGTGATCAAAGGCGACGCGCCGCAACTGGAAGTGACGCTTGCTGATGAGTCTCGCCACAAGGCGGAAGTGCTGGCGACGGACGAAGCGAACGATTTGGCTTTGATTCGAATTGGCAGCGACCAGCCGCTCGAATACCTTACTCTCGGAGACTCCGACAACCTTGAAGTCGGCCAAAAGGTACTGGCGATAGGGAACCCCTTTGGTCTTGAGGGAACGCTCACCACGGGTGTCATCAGCTCGCTGGGCCGGTCAATTCGGTCCCGCGATGGCGTGTTGGAGGACATGATTCAGACGGATGCCGCCATCAATCCCGGCAATAGCGGCGGGCCGCTGCTCGACAGCAGCGGAAATGTGATCGGCGTCAATACGGCCATCTACGGCCCCGGAGGCAATATCGGCATCGGTTTCGCCATGCCCATCGGCCGAGCCAAACCGCTGCTGGAATACATCGCCACGGGAGGAAAGGCGCGCCAGCCGCAACCGATCGGACTTCGTCATATGTTCCTTCCCGACCGCGCGGCGGAAGCTCTCGATTTGCCGGGTTCAGGTCTGCTGGTGACCGAAGTCAGGAGCGGTTCGGCGGCCCACGAGGCGGGCTTGCGAGGCGCAACGCGCGAGGTCGTCCTAGGCAACTATGTGATCCCCTGGGGTGGCGATTTTATCGTTGAAGTGGAGGGCCGTAAGGTCACGCAGCGGCAGGCATTGAGCCAGGTGATGTCGCTGAAGCAAGGAGACGATACCGTGCGCCTGAAGGTGATCCGTGACGGCGACGCGGTGGATGTCAGCGTCGCGCTGAAGTCAGCCCCCGCGAGGCTGCGGTTTTAGAAATTGAGGGCGACGTTTCGGCTGAATCTTCTCCCTTCCTCAGCCGCCGCCAGACTCGGGTTGAGTTCTTCGTAAGCTCCGCAACCTCGCGTATCTGCCAATTCCTGCGCGAAATCCATGTAGACTGGGATTCTATCCGAGGCCTCAGCGAAGATGAGAGCCGTTCTACAGCGCGTCAGCCGAGCCCAAGTTAGCGTCGAAGGACAAATCGTCGGGTCCATTCAGGAGGGCTTGCTCGTCTTACTGGCGGTCGGCGGGGAAGATGAGGAAGCCGATGCCGCCTACCTCGCCGAGAAAACCGCCGGCCTGAGAATTTTCCAAGACGAAGCCGGGAAGATGAACCGTTCCGTGGAAGACGTCAGGGGCCAGGTCTTAGTTGTCTCGCAGTTTACGCTGTTCGGAGATTGTCGCCGCGGACGCCGGCCCGGCTTCAGCGCGGCGGCCCCTCCCGAGCTTGCCGACCAGCTCTACAAAAATTACGTGTCGTTGTTGCGGGCAAGAGGTCTGACGGTCGAAACCGGCGTTTTTCAGGCCATGATGACAGTCGAGTCGGTGAACGAGGGACCGGTAACCATCCTGCTGGATTCGAAAAAACTGTTCTAGCCGGCTTTTCTCACCAGCGGTCGCCGGGAATGGAAGCGAATGCCCGCCGTCAGGGGTGATCGGGTCGGGTGACGGGGATTGCGCCCCGGCACCCTCCCACACCACCGGACGTACGGTTTTCCCTATCCGGCGGTTGGACCCGGCGGCCTTACCCACGCGCCTGAGGGTTTCATCCCTCGACGTAGGCCATCGAGATGAACGTTTGCCCGCCCACCTCGTCGATGTCATGAACGGCCCAGGGGTTGGGGTGATCGACAGTCGCCGCTGCCTCTACCCATTTTTTGCGTCACTGGAGGTTCACTGCGGAGCAGACGTGACGATTTCTCGTTTGGTATTGTTGAAGAGAAATTCGGCGGTTGCGGTCGGCGCAGGTGCTGGTCGGTGCCGATCCTGTTCTATGTAGACGGTCTGGCGTCTGACCGGACCGGTTTGTAGCGTATCATCGCGGGCGTTTCATGTCGGGCCATTCGAAGTGGGCTAGCATCAAGCACAAAAAAGCTGCGACTGACGCAAAACGCGGCAAGGTTTTTACGCGCCTGATCCGAGAGATCCAGGTCGCCACTCGGGAAGGTGGTGCGGACCCGGATGCGAACCCGCGGCTGCGCACCGCTATTACCGGCGCCAAAGCGCAAAGCATGCCGCAAGAGAATATTAAGAGGGCCATCTTGCGCGGGTCAGGCCAGCTGGACGGTGAGTCGTTTGAAGAGATCACGTTTGAAGGCTACGGTCCCGCCGGAGTGGCGGTCTTGGTGGAGGTTGTCACGGACAATCGAAATCGAACGGTGAGCGAGGTACGAAATCACTTTTCGAAGAACGGGGGGAACCTTGGCGAGACAGGCTGCGTGGGCTGGATGTTCAAGAAACAAAGCCTCATCGTTGTTCCCAAGGACCGCGCCGGCGAAGAGCAACTGATGGAGGTGCTGCTGTCGGCCGATGCCGAGGACATGCGAGACGAAGGGGATAATTGGTCCATCGTTTCCCCCCCGGATGCTCACGAAACACTGCTGCAAACTCTCAAGGAAGCTGGTATCGAGCCCGCGACGAGCGAGGTGACACATCTGCCCGAGAACAGTGTGAAGGTAGCGGGTAAGCAGGCGGCCGCGGTTCTGCGAATGATCGAGGCCCTGGAGGATCAGGACGATGTCCAGAACGTTTATGCGAACTTCGACATCGACGACCGCGAGCTCGAGAGACTTTTTGCGTAAGCGGAACATCGCCGCCTCGGGCGGCCCTCGAAAACCCAGTTGCCTTTCTGTTCCATGCGTATTCTAGGTATTGACTGTGGACTGCAAAGAACAGGCTACGGGGCCATCAGTAGCGACGGTCGAAATCACTCGTTCATTGCGGCGGGAGTCATTCGTACCCGCCAGAAGGACTCGCTAGCCGTAAGGCTGCGGGAGATCCATCACGGTCTTCGAGACCTCGTGAAAGATCATCAACCCCAGGCCGTAGCCGTCGAGGCGGTTTTTTCGAACGTGAACGTAGGAAGTGCGCTGAAGCTGGCGCACGTGAGGGGAGTAGCGCTTCTGGCGGCGGCTGAGGCTGGTCTGCCCGTGGGCGAGTATTCGCCTTTGGAAGTAAAGTCAGGCGTGGTAGGGTACGGGCGAGCCGACAAGTCACAAGTGCGGACCATGGTCTGTTCCTTGCTCGGTCTGACTGATCCCATTTCATCCTTCGACGCGTCAGACGCCTTAGCCGTGGCCATCTGTCATGCCAATCTCGCCCATAGCGAAATGGTCCGGGGCGCGGTGAGAGGGGTGCATGGCTAACAAGCGACGCGGTTACGGGCTGACGCCCGTGCATACCAGACGATACGTGGGGATCGTGCTCTGGTCTTTGCTTTTCTTGGCACCCTCGTTGCACCAAGCTTCCGAACTCACCGGCGAGCGTGTCTTCTTTTCAAAGACCTTCCCGAAAGGAGTCCCCCCCTACTTCCAAGTGCTCTTGGACGCCAGCCGTACAGTGACTTACAGCGAAGACGCCGAGGGGGCGGACCCGACTCAATTCGAAGTCAGTGCTAAGAAGGTGTCGAAGATCTTCGCGCTCTTCAAAGGATTGAGCCATGTCCGAACAGACGTCGCGAGCTCACGCAAGGTGGCTTTCACCGGAGATAAGCTGCTGCGGTTCGAACGCTCAGACGGACAGCGGTACGAGACAAGCTTCAACTATACGCAGAATAAGGACGCGCGGGCTTTGGTTTCGTGGTTCGAGAAAGTTGGAGAGACGGTCCGCCGCCGGCATGAACTCGAGAGGGTCGCGCAATTCGACCGACTGGGAGTCAACAAGACGTTACTCGTGTTCCAAATGGCTTTTGATAAAGGCAGAATTGTCGCCCCCCTGCAATTCTTGCCCGTGCTAACTAAGATCGCCGACGGTAAGAAGTACGTCCACATCGCGCGATCCCGCGCGGCCTCGTTAGCGGAACGTATTGAGAGGCAGTCGAGCCAACCGTGACGGTGTGAAAAGGGTTTGCACTCAGGATCCGTGCCCGACGATCGCTGTGTAAATTCGGTCAAGATCTTGGGCGGAGTGGAATTCGATTTCAATCTTGCCTTTGTTGGCGGTTCGTTGCACGACTCGAACCGGGGTCCCCAGGGCACGCTCCATTTCTTCTATAGCAGCGGCGACGTTGGGGTCGACCGTCACGGTGGAGGCAGCCTTCCTCGGCTCTGTAAGAGAGCGTACAGTTCTCTCGACCTGACGGACCGACAATCCCTGAGCCGCCGTCTTTTCCGCCAAGACGCGCTGCTGCTCGTGGTCCTCTAACGACAGCAGTGCCCGGGCGTGTCCCAGAGAAAGTCTCCGCTCGGTGACGAGCAGCTGGATATCTTTGGGAAGCTTCAAGATTCGCAACAGGTTACTGATTGTCGAGCGGTCTTTTCCTGTCCTTGCTGCCACCTCTTCGTGACTGAGTTGTAGCTCCTGAATCATTCGCTCCAGCGCCGAGGCGACTTCAATGGGGTTGAGATCTTCTCGCTGGATGTTCTCGACCAGGGTAACTTCCAGTATCCTTTCCGGTTCCACTTGTTGAACAATTGCTGCTATCTCCGTCTTGCCGGCAAGCTTCGCCGCGCGGCACCTCCTTTCACCGACGATGAGGGTATAGCGGTCCCCTTTGGGGGAAACGACAATCGGCTGAATCAAGCCGTCGACCTGGATCGAGCGGGCCAGCTCTTCGAGGCGCTCCTGTCGAAACGTCCGCCTAGGCTGATAGGGATTCGGATCGACGAGATCAATTGGAATCTGATGGACTTGGTCTCGACTGGGCGGTGTCGTGTCAGTGGGGACTTTGTCTGAAACTTCGACAGGCCTAGCAGGGAGCAGAGCAGCCAGTCCCCGACCGAGCGCCTTGCGCCTGGGAGTTTTCTTCTCAGAGGTGGAAGTCATGCCGTGAACCTTTATATATTACTATAAAATACTTATTATCAATAACTTATGTGTCTCCAGGGGGCTTGGCTGGTCGCCTTTGCTTGGTAGCGGGACAGCAGTTCGTGGGCCAAGCTTAGGTAGCTTTCCGCGCCCTTCGATCGCTCGTCGTAGTGCAGGATAGGTTTTCCATGGCTAGGTGCTTCCGCCAAGCGCACGTTTCTCGGGATCACCGTATTGAATAGCTCTTCCCGGAAAAACTCCTTTAAGTCACTAGCGACCTGTTTGGTTAGAGTCGTTCGCTCGTCGTACATCGTCAGCAGCACGCCTTCGATTTCCAGTTTCGGGTTTAGATGTTGCCTCACACGATCGATACTTTCCATCAGAGCCGAGACTCCCTCAAGCGCAAAGTATTCGCATTGGATCGGAATCAATACGGAGTCGCAAGCGGTCAACGCATTCAGGGTCAGAAGGTCGAGTGCCGGCGGGCAATCAAGGAAAACGTAGTGGTAGTCGCTCCTAATCGTGTCGATCGTGTCCCGCAGCCTTGTCTCGCGTCCTTCGATGTCCACAAGCTCTACATTTGCACCGACCAGGTCCCTGCTCGCCGGGATCACATCCAGGTTATTGACCTCGGTGCTGACCCTCACGCTTTGGGCTTGATGGTCCCCAATCAGGAGATCATACAAACTCGGCTCGGTGGAGTCCAACGGCAATCCTAAGCCACTGGTTGAATTGGCTTGGGGGTCACAGTCGACCAACAGCACTTTCCTCGTGGTATGAGCTAGGGAGGCCGCGAGGTTGATCGCGGTCGTGGTCTTGCCTACCCCACCTTTTTGGTTGGCGATGGCGATCACTCTGCCCAAAGGTACCTCACCCTCATCCCGAAGCAACAATTTAGCATAGGTTGAAGGCTTTTCTGGAGATTTCTTGGGCGACAGTAGGATTTCCCAAGGTTCCTCAAAACATGTTCTTCAGTCTATGTTCCACGTGGAACAGCCACGGCCTTTTCTATTCGTTTTCCCCGCAGCAGCACTCGTTGCCGGCCCCAGGGCAGCGGTTCCGGGGCTTGCCATTCCCAGAGCGGTTGGTCACGAAGGCGCATTGCCTGACGGCGACTAACTAGGAACGCTAGGTTGTCCCCCAAATTATTCAGGCATCGGGTGATCCGGTCTGGATTCACCGCCCTGATCGTGGCCCAGTCGAACGTCCGGCTGACTTCTTCCACGCGACCATGAAAAACTTGGATATTGGCCACGGGCCGCGTGACTTCCTTGAGAAAAGCGGCCTTCCTGGCGTTGGATTCGATTAGTGTGATGCCGAGCCTCGGGCACGAGATTCCAAGCGGCACGCCGGGAAACCCCGCCCCTGACCCCACATCGGCGAGCGTTCCCTCGAAATCCTGCATCAGCTTAGCGACGAACAGCGACTCGCCAAAGTGGCGCTCGACAACCCCTTCGATGTCCCTGATCGCCGTCAAATTGATGCGCGAATTCCAACGGACCAGCAGCGAATAGTGTCGGGCAAGATGAGCGAGTTGATTCGAATGAAGCTTGAGCCCAACTGTTTCGAGGACTGATTCCAACAGCCGCCTAAACTCGGCGACGCGGTCAAGCATGGACGCCGCGCCCGCCGGGAAGGCTCAAGTACACGTTGACGATCGAAATCGCCGCCGGAGTGACCCCTGGTATGCGACTCGCCTGTCCAAGTGTCGTGGGTCGCACACGTTCCATTTTTTCAACGACTTCACGGGAGAGACCAGGAATTCCCGCATAAGAAAAACCCTCGGGGATTCGCCGATTCTCGACATGCTTGAGGCGCTGGATTTGCCTAAGCTGCTGGACCAAGTAACCTTCGTACTTGATCTCAGTCTCAATGGACTTCCATTGCGGACGCGTCAAAGCAGCGTCTGTGTAATGGCGGACAATCTCAACCACGTCCTCGATACCAATCTCCGGGCGTTTCAACAACTGGGCCAACGAAGAAGCTACCTCGGGAGCCGAGCCGAGTTTTCCAAATAGTGCTCCGGCCGCTTCATCCGACCGCTTCGGACGGTGTTGCTCTAAGAAACTCTTGACCGCGCTCCGTCGCTCTTGGACGCGCCGAAACTCATTCCAATGCTGCTCGGCGATCAGCCCTACCCGATGTCCAATTGGCGTGAGCCGCTGGTCCGCGTTGTCGATTCTGAGCTGGAGGCGGAACTCGGCTCGGGACGTGAACATACGGTAAGGTTCGTCGGTACCCTTCGTGACCAGGTCGTCGATGAGGATTCCAATATAAGCCGCGCTGCGGTCGAGCACGATCGGCTCTTGTCCTCTGATCGAACACCCCGCGTTGATACCGGCCATCAGTCCTTGGCAAGCGGCCTCTTCGTAGCCTGTCGTACCATTGATCTGCCCGGCCAGATAAAGACCGTCTATCCTCTTTGTTTCTAGAGTCTTGCGTAGTTCCCTCGCGTCCACCGAATCGTACTCGATGGCATATCCGGGTCGTATCATATCGGCTCTGTCAAGGCCGGGGATGGACGCGACCATAGCAACCTGCACATCGATCGGCATACTAGTGGACATACCGTTCACATAGACTTCATTGGTGTCGAGGCCCTCCGGCTCCAAGAAAATCTGATGCCGGAGCTTATCCGGAAACTGCACGACTTTGTCCTCGATGGAAGGACAGTACCTCGGACCGACGCCCTCAATTTGACCGCTGTAGAGAGGAGAGCGATGAATGCTTTCCTTGAGAACCTTCAAGGTCTGTTCGGTCGTGTAGGCGATGTGACAATCGATCTGTTCACGATCGATCTTCTCCGTGCGGAAGGAGAACGGAGTGGGTTCGGGATCACCCGATTGCCGCTCGAAACGGTTCCAATCGATCGTCCGACCGTCCAGGCGAGGCGGTGTCCCGGTTTTCAACCGAGCACAGCGAAAACCTAGGCCTCGCAGCGACTCGCCGAGCATGACCGAAGCGGGTTCTCCGCTGCGGCCGGCCGGGTAACTCCTCTCGCCGATATGGATCAACCCGTTTAGGAACGTTCCGGTCGTGAGGATTACCGCCCTCGCCTCGATATTCCTCCCGTCAAGAAGCTGCACGCCGCGAACCCTCCTAGACGGTGACCCCTTGCTCCCCCCGCCGTGGTTCTCCAAGACCAAGTCCATAACTTCGGCTTGTTTAATGACGAGATTGGTCTGCTGCTCGAGCAGTTGGCGCATCCTGATGCGATACTGCTTTTTGTCGCACTGCGCTCGAGGAGACCAGACAGCAGGCCCGCGGCTCGTGTTCAGCAGCCGAAACTGGATTCCGACCTCGTCGGTCAGCTCACCCATGATGCCGCCAAGAGCGTCGATCTCGCGGACGAGATGTCCCTTGGCAATACCGCCGACAGCGGGATTACAGGACATTTGTGCGATCAGATCGAGATTCAGCGTCACGAGCGCTGTCCGCAACCCCATTCGCGCCGCCGCGATGGAAGCCTCGCAACCCGCGTGGCCAGCGCCAATGACCAGCACGTCGTAACTCTCGGTGAAATTCACTTTCATGAGGAGGAACAAGCAGGCGACTTCTTGTTATTCTAAGCACTCGCGGGATGGGAGGCAATGAACGCCGCCCTGGCTGAGCCGGCTTTCTCTTGAGCAAAGCCAAACATCATCAAAAGTTACTTACAAAACCATGAAGATATTAGTCATAGGCAGCGGCGGCCGAGAACATGCCCTAGCGTGGAAGTTGCGGCAATCCGAAGGTGTCCAGGCGGTGTACTGTGTTCCCGGTAACGCCGGCGCGGCGATCGATGCTTCCTGCATTCCAGGAGATATCTTGTCCCTCCCCGAGATGGCCAATCTCGCGGAATCCCTAAAAGTGTCGTTTACCGTCGTCGGCCCCGAAGCGCCCTTGGCGGCGGGGATCGTAGACGCATTCGCGGCCCGCGGCTTGGCTGTCGTGGGTCCGGTCCGCTCTGCCGCCCGGCTCGAGTCGAGCAAGATCTTCGCCAAGGAATTCATGCGCCAACATCGGATTCCTACTGCTGATTTCGCCGTCCTCGAAAAACCCGCCGACATCGACGACCACATCGGACGATTCGGATTTCCCGTAGCACTGAAGGCCGACGGGTTGGCCGCCGGGAAAGGCGTTGTCCTGGCAAAGAATGAGACCGAAGCAAGGGCAACGGCCACTACTATGCTGGCAGGGGAAGTCGTCGGGCCGGCCGGTCGGCGGCTCGTCGTAGAACAGTTCCTGCGGGGAGAGGAAACCAGCTTCATCGTGCTGACCGACGGCAGGGATTTCTGCATTTTTCCCCCGACCCAGGATCACAAAGCGGCTTTCGACAACGACCAGGGACCGAACACCGGGGGCATGGGCGCCTACTGCGACCCCGATATCCTGACCGACGAAATCCGTGAAACGGTCATCAGCCGTGTCGTCGAGCCGACGCTCGAGGGCGTAAGGGCCACGGGACAGCCGTTCCAGGGCTTCCTCTACGTCGGGTTGATGCTGACCGGCGACGGACCCATGGTTCTCGAGTTCAATGTGCGCTTAGGAGACCCCGAGACACAGCCGCTGGTGCATGGCATGACCGGCAACCTAGCACAGCTTCTTGCCTCTGCCGCCGAGGGTCGACTCGACGCCGGCGCGGGCGAGTGGAAAGCCGGTAAGACTACATGTGTAGTTTTAACATCAGAAGGATACCCCGGATCCTACCCAAAAGGGCGGATCATAACTGGCATCGACCGTGCGGAAGCCTGCGGCGCCAAGGTATTCCACGCCGGTACCCGCTTCCACCAGGGACAAATCGCTACTGCCGGCGGAAGAGTCCTTGGTGTGACCGCCGGCGGGGACACGCTTGCTGAGTCCATGGAGAACGCTTACTCGGCGGTCAAGGAAATCCACTTTGACGGGATGCACTTCCGTAGGGACATTGGCAAGAAAGGGCTAAGTCGCGCAAGGTTATGACTACATAAGTAGTTGTATATTCCTCCTGCCTGGGTGCACCAGGGCGCAGAGAGATGCTTTTCGCGACTGTGATTTAGCAAAGACATGAACGTGGGACTCATTGGCACCGGCGCTATCGCGCACAAACACGCGCAAAGCTACCAGCAGATCGGCTACCGGCTCGTCGCCGTTTCGAACAGAAGCGAAGAGAAAGGCCGCCGGTTCGCGAGCGAGTACGGCACCGAATTCGTAGCCCAGCACCGGGATCTGTGTGCCCGCCGGGATATCGATTACGTGGATATCTGTGCCTTCCCCGACTCACGTCTCGAAATGACACAGGCGGCGGCATCGAACGGCAAACACGTCCTGGTCCAAAAGCCGATTGCCGTGACGCTGGGCGACGCAGACGCAATGCTCGATTGCTGCTCGAGAGCTGACGTTTCTCTTGGCGTGATCAGCCAGCACCGATTCGACGACTCGACGATTTTTCTTCGCCAGGCCTTAGAGCAAGGGCGCCTGGGCAAAATCTTGCAAGCCGACGGGTACGTCAAGTGGCACCGGCCGCAAGCTTACTATGACCGCCCGGGCAAGGGAAGTTGGTCTGTGGAAGGGGGAGGGGCGCTTATCAACCAAGGCATCCATGCCCTCGACTTGATGCTTTATCTAGCCGGGCCGATCAAAGAAGTTTACGCGCGGTGGCAACTGGCCGCGGCCCACAAGATGGAGTCGGAGGACGTCGTCAGCGGCGTTATTCGTTACGCTAGTGGAGCGACGGGAGTCATTCAGGCGTCTACAGCTATATTTCCCGGCTATTCCGAGCGCATCGAAATCCATGGGGCTAACGGTTCGGCCATCATCACGGGAGATCGACTCACGGCTTGGGATGTGAAGGGTGACAGGGGGGAAGATGCACCGCTCGCCCTTGATGTTGATTCGGGCGCGTCCGACCCGATGGCGATCTCGCTCGAGCCGATTAAACGCCAGTTGCTGGATTTCGGGGACGCTATCCGCGAACACCGCAAGCCGCTGCTGGACGGCAAAGAAGGATACCGGACCTTGGAAGCGGTCCTGGCCCTTTATGACTCAGCACGAAGCGGCGTCGTGGTTCGAATTGGCTGAGCCGCTCGAAGCGCGGTGGGCCACGGGCGCTGCTGCTTATCGGGAGAATAATGAATATGGCAACCCTCAATGACTTAGTCGACTACCTCCACAAGCTCGACGCTGCGAACGTTCCGCACACCCAAGGTACGTACTTGGGACACAACGTTGGCGTCTATCGTGATCTGAAGGCCTGGGGCTGCTCGGAAGAACTGTGCCGAGCAGGCATGTTTCACTCGATCTACGGTACCGAGATCTTCCAAGACTTCTTCCTGCCGCTTGATCGGCGAGGCGAGGTGCGCGCGCTGATTGGGGAGCGGGCGGAGCATCTAGCGTACCTGAACAGCGCCATGGACTACGCTTCCTTCGATCGCACAGTCGAGCGTGCCACTGCTCCCTACACCATGATCGACCGCTTCACCGGTAAGGAGATCGAGATCCCAGCCGCCGACTTCGAGGATCTCTGCCGCCTCCATCTCTGCGATCGGCTGGAGCAAGTTCTCCGCGGCAAGAACTGGGACTTCCGGCCCCAAACTTTCCAGCGCCTGGCCGAACGGCTCGGCGGAATCGCCAGTCAGTCCTACGATCGAGTGCATGCATCCCGGGCGGCGTCGTAGTGGCGGCGGCGAGGCGAAGTGCGTAAGAGGCCCGTCAGTACAAGGCGCGCGCCGCTCGTTTGGTTTGTGGCGCAAGCTCTCCAGCTTGCCGCGTCGAGACTCTTCTCGACGCTTGTGTTTCAGTCTGGGAGGAGGCCTTTCGCGACTGCGGTGCGGAGGCGTACCCGCTTTTTCGTGACCTTCACTTCTACGACGGGCTGCTATCGCGTGCTTCGACCGTCAGGCGGTCAGAAATGCGGGTACATATCGTGCGGCCTAAGTGTCTCATTAAAAGCAGCTTAGTCCCATCGGTGCCAAGGCTTCCTTGGATTGGCGCGGTATAATGTAATTAAGTGCAGGCGAAGCATTCGGGGCCCGTTCGAGCGGGGCCTGTCGGAAGCCGCGAACCAACGAGGCAACAAAATTACCAAACAAACCCAATTTCGAACAACTAAAAAGGAATCAATGGTTTACGGCTGGTTTCCAGTACGGCGGAACAGCCGGATCGATCCGTAAGCTCGTAGCGCGGACCTGGTGCCGTTCCAGCGTCCGCGTCCGTGCGCAGCTACCGAGCAACAGAATTACCAAACAAAGCCAATTCCCCGTAAAGCTTTGTTTCCCAGACACTTACCGAAAGTTTGGCGGGCTGATCGTGTCCTTCGACCGTCAGCTGGTGAGAAATGCGGGTTAAACGGCCGCAGGTCTCTTCGAGCCCTGCGCTACGCACTTGATACTTTAAAGGCTTGCCCAAATTGACAACAGCAACATGCGTATCTCGACCACACTGATCCTGGCCTGCGCGCTGTCCATGGCGGCGGTCCCGGCGGCGGCGCAGAGCATCACCGGCGCCATCGTAGGGCGAGTCACTGATCCCAGTGACGCTGTCATCGTTGGCGCGAGCGTGCGAGCGATCAATGCGGCAACGGCGGCGGTTGACGCCACGACCACGGACGACACCGGCTTCTACCGCATAGCGAATCTGCTTCCGGGGGAATATTTTGTCGAAGTCGAGGCCTCCGGTTTTCAGGCGGCCAGAGTCTCCGCGCAGCGCCTGAGCCTGGCCGACAACCTGCGGCTGGACGTCAAGCTCGAACTCGGCGAAACCGAGTTCTCCGTCACCGTCGAGGACATAGCCAGCGAGGTGAACACCGAGGACGCCCAACTGGGCAAGGTGATGCGCGACCTTGGCGTGCTGCCGGTACTTTCGACCGCTAGCGGTCGGAATGTGCTTGCACTGGCATTTACTCAGCCGGGCGTCGCCCCCGGGCCGCGCGGGAGCTCCTTCAACGGGCAGCGGAGCCGCCAGAACCACTTTGTACTCGATGGCGCGACCACGAATTGGGCGGCCAACAATCAGACGATGAGCGCCGCCCGGATTTCTCCCAATGCCGTGGACGAGTTCCGGGTCGTAACAGGCCCGATGAAGGCCGAGTACGGCAGAAACTCCGGCGGCACCGTGGTCATCACGACGAAGTCCGGCGGCAATCGGTTCCACGGCATGGCGACCGAGGTCTTCCGCAACCGGGAACTCAACGCCGTCCCTTTCTTTCAGAAGTCCGCCCCGGGTGGAACGCCCGGGAACTTCGCCAACGGGCTGCCCCGCAAGCCTCGCTACAACAGCCACGACTTCGATGTCAATCTCGGCGGACCCATGCAGCGCGACAAAACCTTTTTCTTCGCCTCCTACCTCGGTTTTCGGCGGCGCACGGAAGTTTCCCGCGCGGCGACTGTCCCCAACGACGGCGAGCGCCGGGCGATAGAGACCTCGGGGACGCCTGAAGCGCGGGCGCTGCTCGGGCTGCTGCCGCGCGCCACCGAAGGCAACACCGTCTTTAGCAACTTGCAAAGCGACCGCGATCGCAACCAGGGCCTGTTCAAGATCGATCATCATTTCAGCGCGGCGAACCGTCTGGCGGTCACGTATTTTCGCGAAGATTCAGGTCAAATCACGCCTTCGTTTGCAGCCGTGCCGGGTTTCGAATGGTCCACTGAGATTCGAACCCAAAACCTGATCGTGCGCGACACGCACTCGTTCGGCCCAAACTTGTTTCACGAGTTCCGCGTAGCACTCCAGCGAGTTTACGTGGATGCCAGCAATCCCGCAAACCCGATCTCTTTGAGCAGTTTGGGACTGGACGCCATCGTTCCCGACAGCCCCGAGAAGGCATCCGCGCCGTATGTCATCATCGCGGGCTTCAGTGAGTTCGGGGACTTCGGCGGGCCCCAGGTGTTCAGCGACACCACCCTACAATTCATCGATAACGTGAGTTGGACCCGCGGTCGCCACGCCCTGAAATTTGGGGGGAACTTCAACTTGACACCTTTCAGCGGCACGTTCGATCTATTGAACAACGGGTTGATCTTTGTCGACGGCAGCGGCACAAGAAGCGGCCTCCTTCCCGCGATTGAGGGACTCTCGGCTCCCTTGAACGACTTTGCCAACGGCTTCGCTACGGCCTTTCTACAAGGATCGAAATCACTTACGGGCGGCCGCACGTGGTCTGTGAACTTGTTTCTCCAGGATGACTGGAAGGTCAGAAGCAATCTCACTTTGAACCTGGGGCTGCGCTGGGAATACAACAGGGGCCTGACGGATTCCAGGGACCGCGCGGCTGCCTTGCGGCCTGGCCGACAGTCCGACATTTTTCCGGATGCGCCGGTAGGTTTGGTCTACCCCGGCGACCAGGGGATTTCGCGCTCCACCTACGGAGAGGACTGGAACAACTTTGCCCCGCGTTTCGGTTTTGCCTGGGACGTTCTGGGGAACGGACGGCTGGCCCTGCGGGGCGGCTACGGCCTGTTCTACGACCTTCATAACTACGACCTGACATTCAATCTGGTCAGGGCGCCCCCGTATACGGTGCAGCCGCTGGTTTTTTTTACGGACTATGCCAATCCTTGGGAAGGGTCGCGGGTCAATCCGATTCCACAACCTTTTCCCCATGTTCCCCCGAAGCCGGGCGGGCACTTTGATTTTGCCGCCGTCGCCTCGGTCAGCTTCTGGGGAATTAATCCCGATCTGAGCACGCCCTACGGTCAGCAGTGGAGCTTGCAAGTGCAATACGAGCCGCGGCCCAACTGGCTCTTGGAGGCGGGCTATGTGGGATCGAACGGGGTCAAACTCTACAGCGTGCAAGAAGCCAACCCGGCCCGGGGGCTCACACCGGCAACACCGATTTCCGCCGCGTCCTGAATCAGGGCCATCCCCAGAGCGCGCAGTTTGGAGGCGCGGTCTTCGGCAGCATCCCGCTTTTTCGAAGCGACCGCAACTCCAACTACAACGGCCTGCAGGTGAATCTCACCAAACGGTTTTCCGGCGGGTTGCAGATGACCCACGCCTACACTTGGTCCCACGCCATCGATACGACATCGGACCAGGGCTTCCGTGACCGGGGCGATGACGGGGGAGCTCTCCGCGGTCATGCCGACCACGACCGCCGCCACATCTATGTCGGCACCTATGTCTACGAATTCCCGTGGCATCAACGACAAACGGGGCCGTTGGGCAAGCTTGTGGGAGGCTGGGGGGTGTCGGGCGTGACTACGCTTCGCAGCGGCATTCCGTTTCAGGTGTTTGATCCCAGCGAGCGCTGCCTTTGCGGGGCCTTCTTCCTGGGAACACCCGACTACATCGGCGGCGACATCGTCTTTCACGACCCCCGCTTGACGGATGCCGTTCCCGACCGGCCGAATTCCTGGTTCGACGGCACCGGCGGCGGGACACCCACGGCGGAGCCCAACCCGTACTTCCGCCGCGTCGGCTCGGGGACGAGTTACGAGCTGGGAGCGGGGCGTTTCGGCAACTTCGGTCGCAATGTCTTGCGCGGTCCCGGATTTGTAGACTGGCAGCTGGCCGCCTTCAAGCGCACAAAGATCACCGAGCGTCAAAGCCTGGAGTTTCGCGCCGAGTTTTTCAATCTCTTCAACCAAGCGCAGTTTCAGAATCCGGTGGGCGACATCGGGTCGGTGAACTTCGGCCGGGTGCTCGAGACCTTCGATCCGCGCTTCATTCAGTTTTCGTTGCGATACATGTTTTGAGGGCGTTCACCGGCCGGAGGCGGGCTGAAAGGGACCGGTTTGTCGGGTGCTCGCGTGCGGGGCCCGCGCTCGGGCGGCGCGAATCTGTGCGGTTCTCACTGCGGACCCGTACTTTGACGGGGCCGGTTTCGGGTTGTGGCCAGCGTTGTGTCGCCCTTTCCAGGGCTCCCTGGAACTGCTCTTTCTTCCCACGGCTGAAGCCGTGGGCTGTGATTGTTGCGGCCCCTGACGGGGCCGGTTTCCTTTCGCCCCCGAAGGGGGCTATACAATGCAAAAGCCCACGGCTTTGGCCGTGGGTGGCAAAACTTACGACCCAGCCCTGGAAAGGGCGAAACAGCATGCCCCACAGCCTGGCTGATTTGCTGGTTCACGTCGTCTTCTCGACCAAAGGGCGGGCGCCTCTCGTCGGTTCGGAAGTGATTCAGTTAGCGCCGGAAGCGGCGCCGCCGCGAACCGTCTGAAAGCACTCACGCGGCCGGCAAGCGCGTTCCTTACGCGCGAACGAATTGCCAGAACAAGCCGACTTGATTCGCCAGGGCGCCAGGGCGCCAGGGCGCGAAATTCCCCTTTCGCTAGGCGGGAGAACAAATAAGACGGCCGAGTGTAATAGCGCAGGTAGGCGTTGCGCGTCATCGACTTCAATTGCTGCACCGAAAGCGGCCCTTCATAGGCTTCGGGGAAAAGGGTGCCGTCGCTGAAGCGGACGTTGGGGTCGCTCTTCGCTTCGTCGTACATCTGGGTCCCCGGGTACGGGGCAGCGACGTGAAACAGCGCATAGGTGGGATTCAGTCGGTTCGCGAAGCGGCGGATGTCGTCCATGTCTTTCGGCTGGGCTCCGGGGAAACCCATGATGAAGAAACAAGCCGACTCGAGGCCGGCGGCCTTGACCTTCTTCATCCCCGCTTCGATCTCTTTCATGGTGATGTCTTTGTCGACCGTCTTGAGGACTTCTTCACTGCCGGCCTCCACGCCGAAGTGGATCAACCGGCAGCCGGCCCGCTTCATCAGTGCCAGGAACTCGTCGTCCACGAGGTCGAAACGAGTCTGGCAACACCAGGTGAAATCGTAGGACTTCTTGCTCATGTAGTTGCAAAACTCCACAACCTGCTTGCGTAGAACCGTGAACTCGAGATCGATGAAGTACGCCGTGCGCACGCCGAACCGCTTGATGCCGTGCTCGACGTCCGCGATCAGACGGTCTACCGACTTCTTGCGGACTCCGACACCGTAAGGCTTGAGCAGGCAAAAAGTACAGTCGGACGCACAACCGCGCGACATCTCAAACAGAGAAAAGTTCCTTCCGAGCACCTCGTAGTGGTAGAGGTCCATGGGCAGAAGGTGGAAGGCCGGCAGGGGAAACTCATCCATCTTCAGCGGCTTGGGGTCCGGGTTGCTCACCGCTTGGCCCCCGTTTTGGTAAGTGATCCCTGGAACCTCCGCAAGGGGACTCGTGCGGCACAATGCGCGGACGGTGACCTCCGGCTCGCCCCGAATGATCGCCCGGGCGCGAGTTTCCTCCAGCATTTCGACCGGCTTCACCGTCCCATGGCTGCCCATGACATACACTTCGGGAGCCACCTGCTGAACCGCCCGCACGGTTTTCAAAAAGGGATTGATGTCGAGATGGGGGCACTGCCAACGATCCAGACTCGTGGAGGTAATGAAAACCTTATCGAAGCCCCGAGCGCGCCCCGCCACCTGCTGGGGGCCGAGCTGCTCGGCGTTGGCGTCGACGATCGCCGTTTCGATCCCCTCTGTTTCCAACACGGCGGCCGTGTTGGCCAGGTCCAGCGGGGTCCAGCGGCGATTGTAGATGCGGCCCCTTTTGTGGACCAGGTCCACTTGGAATGGATTAATGAGCAGGACCCTCATGAGTTTTCCCGGGGTGTTTGGTGCGCCTCCGCCAGTGCCGCTTTGCCGCTCTTCAGCTGCCGTCGGAGTCGGAATACGCCCTTGAGATCATCCCATGCCGTTGGAATGATCCTAACACGGCTGTCGTCGTCTTCCGTCCAGGCGACGGGGACGTCTTTGATGCGATAGCCTTGCTTTTCGGCCAATACGAGCAGTTCCGTGTCGAAGAACCAGGACTCGTCTTCGACCTGCGGCACGACGCGACTGACGACTTGGCGACTGACCGCCTTGAAACCGCATTGCGCGTCGCTGAAACGGGTGGCCAGGCACAGTTTGAGGACGGCGTTATAGACCCGCGACGTTATCTCGCGGATCAGCGAGCGCTTGGTCCGCGATTCCCGCATCAGGCGCGAGCCGACCGCGATGTCATAGTTCTCCTCGGCGACCGCGCGGATCAACTTGGGCAGCTCTTCTAAATCAGTCGATAAGTCCACGTCCATGTAGCAGACAATCTCGGCTTGGCTCCTCAACCAGGCGTGCCGCAGGGCGCGTCCGCGGCCCTTCTGCTGGAGTTGGAGGAATTCGACGTCAGCATGCTTCTCGGCGATCCCTTGGGCTACTTGGGCGGTCCCGTCCGTCGATCCGTTGTCGACCAGCACAAGCTTCCAAGAATGTTCGAATTCACGGCCAAGAAACCGCCGCACCGTGTCGACGGACTTTTCCAACACGTGGGCCTCGTTGAGAACGGGGATCACGACGTCGACGGTGGTGGAAACAGTTTTGGGTGTGGGCTGCGACATCTACTTAATGCGGCCCGCCATCCGCTTCGGCAGCGACCGCGACCATACACCGTAGAGTATCATCGCCGTCAGGACGAACAAAGGCAGCGGAGAGATCCCGGCTGTGAAGAAATCGCCGTATGACCCTTCCATGCGCGACAGCACGGTAAGCGCGGGCAACTGCAACCCTTCGGTCAGTACGTGCAGAATCGGTTCCGCCATGCCCCAGCCGCGCTCCACGTCGCGATACATGGCCAGGCACCAAGACTGGGCTAGCGACATCGCACCGATGACCAAAGCCAAAGGGCGCGGCAGCCGAGCCAGTACGACCGCAACGGCCACAAACAGGAAGGGGAACGCCGCGGATAGATAACGGATCCCCGTCCCGTACTGGAGCATTGTGTAATGCACTCCGCCGAAGAACAGCCATAGCGCTAGCGGCACGAGCAGCACAAACGCCAGTTCAAGGTTTTCCAGCCGCCGCCTTGGCCCTCTGTTGACGAACGGAGCCGCCAGAGCCAAAAGCATGATGGGCGAGCTCACAAACAGGCCAAAGCGATAATCGAAAGCCAGCATGGCGAGCAAGTCGAGTTGGGGCCAGGTAAAGCCCTGATAGCCCAGTTCGATCCATGCGACCGGCGGCATCCAATGCTGGCCGGGATAGAAGGGATGGCCGAAGCTTCTCCACTGATAAAACCAAAGCAGAATGATCGGGCCGATCGCCCCGAGTCCAACGAGCAGCGCGCGGCGCATTCGAGTGCGAACGGTGTGTTGATGAGTCGGACGGTTGGCGGTTTTCTTTCCAATCCGAAAGACGCTATAGACAAGCAGCCCGGCCAGCAGAATGACGCCCGAGTAATCCAGCAGGACCGCGGCGCCGCCCGACAACCCGGCGAGAACGTATCGCCTTCGAGCGGAAGGGCGAGCCGACCCCGCTGGATTCCACAACGCCACAAAGCCCCAAAAAGCAACATGACCCAGCATCAGGTTGTGATTGAGATAACCGGTCCGGAAGAAGACCGGCGTCCCGAAGGCGTAGAGCAGGGCGAGCCAAAAGGCAGTCCGATCCGAACCAAAAACCCTGCGCAGGACGAAAAACATCGCTACGACGCCCAGCGCCGATATCGGCGCCATGCAGAACGCCTGCATTACAAAGGCTCCCAGGCCGAACTTGATGTCGTCGCCGCGTCGCCAGGCGTCACGATAAAACTCGCGCGCCATGGGCCAGGGGGAATCGTAAGCCGGGGGTTCAGTCAGCCCGGCTTCCGCCCGCTGTTGGTTCGTCCGCTCAACCAACCCATCGATCAAAGGCCGGGCTAGTGCGTAGGGAACCGCCGCAACGATGGAAGCGCCCGGGTTCGCGCCGATGTGCCAGCCGTAGCCTTCCTTTTCAAACAGGTCCGGATGCATGTGGGCGTACTCATCCACGCGGAACGAAAAGTGGTCGCCAATCGCCAAGGCCAAATAGATTTCGCGCACCGTATTCGTGGCAAAGTGCAATACGTAGATGAGCCAGCAGGTGATGAACAGGCGGAGAGCGATGCCGCGAGGCGAGAAACGCCAGCCGGTGGGTGGGGGACGAAGTTCCGCCGCGCAATGAGTTTTCGCCTCCATGCGTGTTTCCAGGCGGTTGCCGCCGGCCCGTCCTTCTCAAGGGCTCCCGGAGCGTGTGAGAGGGCCACAAACCGATGACCGGAGCGGCCCGCATCGCCCCTTGGCTTTCACGATCAGTTGGAACGTTTTGCCCGCCTCCATGGCGTTATGGGCCTCTTCGCCGCGACGTTTCTGGGCCCGCCAGGCTTCGCAGCAGTTCGGGGAGCTTGTCGCGTTCGAACAAGACAAATAATCCCAAGTAAATGGCCGCGATCAGCGCACCCCGCAGCCAGGGATTGACCTCCCAGGGCGCCCAGAGCGGGGAAAGCGAGACGGTCAAGGCCAGTAGCGGCCGGACCAGCCGCGCCGCGAACGGAATCTTGGTAATACGTCGGCGGACCGTTTCGTAACATAGAGCGAGCACGATCACATTGGCTCCCAATGCCGCTACGGCGGCGCCCAGCGGTCCGTATCGGCTGATCAACAGGGGGCCCCGCCAAAGCTCCCGCCAAGGCTGACAGAGCCGTCCAATAAAGCAGCCATTTCTGGAGGTTGTACGCCACTAAGGCATAACGGTAATGTCCGCTTATCAGGGCGACCGGCACCGCCCAGACGAGCACAGAGAACGGCGCCGCGGCGTTCTCGTAGGCGGCCCCGTAGGCCAGCATCAGAGCCGGGCGAGAGAGCACGGATAGCAGCAGCGCCACAAATAGGCCTCCCCAAGCGACCGCCGTCTGAGAGCGCTCCATTAGTCGCAAAAGCGACTCTCGCGGCTGGCCCACGCAACGGGAAATGGACGGCAGTAGATTGAAAAAGTAGAGCCACACGAAGGTTTGCACCGCCCCGGACGCGCGATGCGCGGCTCCAAACCATCCTAATTGCTGATCCGTCACCATGAAACCAAGCAGCACCGTCGAAAAGTACCAGAGCATCGCCCAAGCCATGTCACAGAGGCCGATCGGCGCGGCTTCGCGGAGGTGTTTCAGCAACGCCGGCCAGTCGAATTGCAACGCAGGGAGCCGCCAGGCCGGGTTTCTCCGAACGATCCAAACGCAGAACAACACGACTGCCGAGACGGAGGCGCACTCGAAAAGACCGATGTAGAACAAGGGCGTGGTCTCCGTTAGAAAGGGTAAGACGAGAGCCGCGAAAACACCTTGGCGGATGATCTGAGCGACCGCTACCCAGTGCATCAGGTCATGGCCCTGGAAGAACCAGTGCAGCAGCCCGGGAATACCTAAAAGGCTGACTCCGTACAGGATCAGCAGAACCTTGACCTCGACGTCCTTTTCCATGAGCAGCGCGAGCAGGACCACGACCGTGAAACACGCTAACGCCAGCAGAGCCCGCAGAAGGCTAATATCTCTGAGAAGGATTGCCGCTCTTGAGCGCTGCTTGGCGATTTCGCGGGCGCCGTAGGTGCTCAGGCCTAAGTCGACCGACAAGGCGAAAAACGTCATCAAGGCGAGCGTGAATTCGAGATTGCCGTAGGCGGCGGGCCCCAGCACTCGGCCCAGATAAGTAAAAACAAAAAAGGTCAGGACCTTGACGACGGACTCGCCCGCCGAGAGGACGAGAAAGTTTCGGGAGGTTCCAGCACTGAGACCTCTCCCGCTCGAGGATCGGAGCGAACCATCTCCGGGCGAGGCCTGTTGTGGGTGGGGTTGAACCGTTGCGACAGGATCGTGATCGCGGGCCAAACTTTTCGAATCTCCCTTATCTTGCGGGTCTGGGGGGTCTGGGGATAGGCGCCGGAGAAGCGGTTGTTGTGAGCTGTTGCGAGACCTGACTAGGCCGCCTACTCACTCTCACCCGCTTCAGTAACCGCGATGGGGGCTGGACCCCCGGTCGAGCGCGGTGGAGCGGACTGGGGTTGCTGAATACGAATGAGTTGATCGAGGTTTGAATCCGACACGCGGGAGTTTCCAGTCAGCGAGACGGCGACTTTTTCCTCAGGGCGAAGCCCTTCTACTCTTCGCCAAGCCCGGGAGCCTAGCAGCGAGCGCAGCAGCGGCCCGGGCTGATGGACGACACTCGGCCACAAGAATGTTTCATTCGTACAATAGCATTCCTTCCGCCCGATCGAGCGTCGGCGTTCGCGCGCTTGTTGGGAACCCCAAATCTCCCGGAAAGGCTTTTGACGCAGATTCCCCAGCGGCGGGTGGTTCTCGCAGACGCTAACGTCCCCGTTCGAATAGACGACGGCGCTCAACACGCCGGCCCGACAAGACACCACCTGCCGCTGCTCGCGTGCGGTCCGCACCTTCACGAACTGGGTAATGGGCTCGACAATCGAGCCGTACCGGCCCTGCTCGCGGGGCTTCCAGAGGCGGCGAATATAGTCGTAAAGCTGCTGGTAGTCGTTTAACGCGGGGCCCTGTAAAGACGGGTTCTTGCGGTCTCCTCGGATCAGGACCAAATTGTGGTGCTCCATCCGCGGGCAGCGGTCGTATAAGTACGTGGTGAGTCGCCGGATCTCGTCCAGATTGACGTGGGTGGCGCAGGAGGTAGCGTGGATCCGTAGCCGCGGGTCCCGCCGCTGCAGCTCAACCAGCGCCTCGTAGCTCTCCATGGCCCGCTCAAACGATCCCGGCGATACTCGAAAGCGGTCGTGAAACTCGCCCACGCCTTCGAGAGAAAACTCGGCCACAAATAGTTCCAGCTCTTTCTCCTCGAGCGTCTCGCCGATCTGGTCGACCATGCGGTCGGTGAAGTAGGCGTTTGTGGGCACGTAGATCTGGCGTACCTTGTTGTGGCGAATGAACTGCCGGCAGATCTCGGCGAACTCCTTGCGCAAGAAGGGCTCGCCGCCCGAGAGGTTCAGGTTTTCAACCCGGCCCAGAGACCGCGAAAGGGCGACCATCTCATCAACCGTGAGGTCGTCGGGGCGGTTCAGGTTGCGCCAATAAAAGCAATGCTCGCACTTTTGGTTGCAAGTCGAGTTGATGAAGAGAATCAGAAACGGAGGGCTCGGGTGAGGCTGGAGATTCCTCCAAGTAATTCGAGCGTGGCGCGCAATGCGGGCGAGCGTGTTCATCGTGGAGCTGTCGTTGACCTGAAAAGATCGCTCATGTCCAGTCTAATGGAAGGCCGCCAGACCTTGCAGATTCGTCTATGATTCTTGGGGGGGCAACTCTGGCGCTTGCACGGCGTTTCACGCCCGGCTAGAATCAAGGATCCCCCTTAACTGTTTCCAGGAGGCTACATGGACGTCGAGCAGCAGGTGAAGGAAATCATTTGTGAACAGCTAAGCGTTGAGGAGTCCGAAGTGACGCGAGACGCTTCGTTCGTCGAGACGCTCAATGCCGATTCACTCGACATCGTGGAGCTGATCATGGCGTTCGAAGAACGGTTCAATATCGATATTCCAGACGAGCAGGCCGAAAAGATCAGGACGGTGGACGACGCCATCAAATACCTGGAGCCCCGCGTTAAGAACAAAAAGTGAGTATCGCTCGTGCAGGTGGGAGCAGGAGGAAATTGGATTGCCGCGAAGGGTCGTCGTTACAGGAGTGGGTCTTGTGTCTCCGGTTGGGGAGGGGACGGAAGAGACTTGGAAGGCTCTTTGCGAAGGCCGCAACGGCATCGGCCCCATCACCCTGTTCGATCCTGAGGGCTTCGCTTGTCGAATCGCCGGCGAAGTTAAAAACTTTGATCCGCTTGATTATGTGGCCAAGAAAGACCTCAAGAAGATGGGGCGATTTATCTTTTTCGCCATCGCCGGCGCAGAGTTCGCGCTTCGACCTTCCGGCCTTTCTATAACCCCAGACATCGCCGAACGCGTGGGCGTCTACATCGGCAGCGGCATCGGTGGGTTCGACGTGATCGAACGTGAACACAGGGCACTGCTCGAGGGCGGCCCGCGCAGGATTTCCCCGTTCTTCATTCCCGGCAGCATCGTCAACTTGGCGTCGGGGCAGGTGTCGATCCGTTGCGGCGCCAAGGGTCCGAATTCCGCGACGGCGACGGCTTGCACGACGGGAGCCCACGCGGTAGGCGACTCCTTCCGGATCATCGCTCGCGGTGACGCGGATGTGATGATCTGTGGCGGGACCGAGGCGGCCATAACACCGATGGGGGTTGGGGGGTTCGCGGCGATGAAAGCTCTTTCGACCCGGAATGATGAACCCGAGCACGCTTCCCGCCCCTGGGACATCAACCGGGACGGATTCGTCGTGGGTGAGGGTGCTGGAGTCCTGATCCTGGAGTGTCTGGACTTTGCCGTGCGCCGCGGGGCGCCGATCCTCGCTGAGCTGGTCGGATACGGGATGAGCGGGGACGCGCACCACATTACATCGCCGCCCGAGGATGGCAACGGCGCATATCGCGTGATGTTGAATGCTATTCGCGATGCCGGCGTTTCCAGCGAGGCGATTAGTTATATCAACGCGCACGGAACATCGACGCCCGTCGGCGACCGCGTTGAATCCGAAAGCATCAAGAAAACGTTTGGCGAGCATGCCTACAAGCTGGCCGTCAGCTCAACCAAGTCCATGACCGGGCATTTGCTCGGTGGCGCGGGGGGGCTCGAGGCCGGTATCGTCGTCTTGGCGCTGCGCGATCAGATGGTCCCACCAACGATCAACCACTTCAACCCGGATCCCGAGTGCGACCTCGACTTTGTCCCCAATCAGTCGCGGCCCATGGAGATGGAGTACGCGCTGACGAACTCCTTCGGTTTTGGCGGCACCAACGGCGCCCTTGTTTTCAAGCGCTACGCCAACGGCTCGTAGGCGGCCGCAAGTGCCGGGTGGCTGCCGGCTCTTTCGAGGACATAGGGGGTCGGAGGAAACCGGCGCACACGTTGATTCACGGTGAAAACCTTCGTTTGCCTCAAGCAAGTAGCAGCCCGGGATTCGACGCTCCGAGTGGACGACAGCGGCCGCTGGGTCCGCGAGTCCGACCTCGGCTACGAGATGAACGATCCCGACTCTTTCGCGCTCGAGGAAGCACTGCGGATCAGAGAAACGCACGGCGGAGAAGTGGCAGCCGTCTCGGCCGGCCCGGCGCGAACCGCCTCGACGATCCGCGAGGCGCTGGCAAAAGGCGCCGACCGAGGAGTTCTGATCGAAGACGACCACTTTTCTCGAGCGGATGCTTACACCACGGCGCAAGCGCTGGCGGCCGCTCTGAAACGAGAGGAGCGCTGCGACCTGGTCCTCACCGGCTTGCAATCCGACGATATGGGTTTCGGGCAAACCGGCGTGGTCTTGGCTGAGCTGCTCGGCCTGCCCCATGCGACCATCATCGTGGAAGTCAGCGTCGAGCAGGATCACGTCCGAGTCAAGCGAGAACTCGAAGCGGGATGGTTCCAAGACGTCGAGCTTCCGCTGCCGTCACTTTTGACGATTCAGTCCGGTATCAACAAACCCCGCTACGCGACCTTGATGGGGATCAAGAAAGCGAAGACCAAGCCCCTGCAGCGTTACACGACGGGTGAGTTGGGAATCGAGTTGTCATCGAGCCAACTCATCCGCCGGCTCTACCCGCCCCAGAAGCAGAAGGAGACGAAGTTTTTGGAGGGCGCGGCCGATGACGTAGCGGCGCGGCTAGTCGAGAAGTTGCGGTTCGAGGCGCGCGTCCTATGAGCGTTCTGGTCGTCACCGAGCAGCAGGGCGGCAAGTGGCACAAGATGTCTTGGGAGGCTCTTGCCGGCGGCCGGCAGATTGCGGCGTCCCTCGGCAGCCGGGTTAACGCAGCGGTCCTGGGCGCCGATGTTGGGCCGCTTGCCCGGCAGTTGGCCGCGTGCCAGGTCGATGAAGTTTTCGCCGTCGAGCATGAGTTACTCGGGCAGTACTCTCCGGACAGCTATGCCTTTGCGCTCCGGCAGCTGCTCGATCAGGTCGAGCCGAACGTCGTCCTGTTCCCTCATACTTACCAAGTCCGCGACTTCGGGCCCAAGCTCGCGGCGTCCCTTGGACGCCCGTTCCTCAGCGACGCGATTGGCGCGAAGTACCAAGACGGGGAGCTGGTCTTCGTGCGGCAGCTTTTTCAAGGCAAGCTGAACGCGGATGTAACCTTGAGCGGCGAACCCCCTTTCTTTGCGTCTCTACAGTCGGGAGCTTTCCGCGCGGACCAGCTCCAGAAGACGGAAACTCCGGCCGCCGTGACCCAGGTGGAGGTCACACTAAGTGCTAATGACATACGCACCCGTCCTGGGGAACCTTTTCGCGAATCGAAAGGCGAAGTCGACCTCTCTTCGGCCGAGATTATCGTTTCGGTAGGGCGAGGCATCAAGGACGCCGAAAATATCCCTCTCGCGGAAGAGCTGGCCGAGGCCCTCGGCGGGGAGATCGCCGCCTCCCGGCCCATCTGTGACAACGGCTGGCTGCCCCTAGAGCGCCAGGTTGGCAGCTCCGGCCAAACCGTTTCGCCCAAACTCTACATTGCGCTTGGCATCTCGGGCGCCATTCAGCACGTGGTGGGCATGAAGGGTTCGAAGACGATCGTCGCCGTCAATCGAGACTCGGGCGCTCCCATCTTTGAGCTGGCCGACTACGGAATCGTGGGAGATCTGTTTGAAGTGGTGCCGGCGCTGACGAAAGCTGTTCGGGAAGCCAAGGAATCGTAGCCGACGGCAAGCCGTGACTATCTGATTTTTCTCGTTGCGGAGGACGGATCGTCCTAGGTCGTGGCCTGGTCTCCCTGCCGGAACTTCCCGCCAGCGTTGGTGTTAGCCCGCTTTCTTGGCTGGCCAATTGTCGAAGCACACGATAGGCTCGCTAACAGTCGTTGCTTTTACGCTATCATCCCCTGAGGCGCTTGCGTTCTACCTGCCTATGATGATCTCTCGTCTCGCTTTTCTGCTGGTCTTAGTCCTGAGTGTCGGGTATTTTTTCCGGATTTTGTGGAAGCGCCTCGGGCCGATGCGGACTGCCCGGCCCGGGTTGTCCCTCGATCGCCCGGGCCGCCGGCTGTGGCGCGCGTTTGCCGAGGTCGTGCTGCAAACGCGCGTTATCCGCGAGCGCCCGGTCGCGGGCTGCCTACACGCCCTGGTGATGTGGGGCTTTTTTGCCTTTGCGTGGGCCAGCATCGAGCATCTGTCATTGGGATTACTGGGTCTGGAGCGCGCTCCAGCGGACCAAAGCTGGTACGGGGCGTTTGCCGCCGTGTGGGCGATCGCCGTCCTGGCGGGTATCGTCGGGCTCGCGTTCCGGCGGTTCGTGCTTCGTCCCGGCTCGTTGGGGGAGGTGTCCGTTTCATCCGGCCTGGTCGCGGTCTTGATTGTGTCGTTGATGGCTACCTATCTGGTTGGTTGGCGAGGCGTCGAGGCGGGGACCACGGCTTGGCGGATCAACTGGTGGCTCCATACGCTGTCTTTCCTGGCGATGCTGTTTGTCATTCCGCACTCGAAGCACCTGCATTTAGTGTTGGCGCCGATTGCGATTTTTTTGCGAGCGGAGACGACCAGCGGTATTCGAGCGTTGCGGGACGAAGACGACAACGACTTGGGCATGGTGCGCTTTACGGATCTCTCGGCCAAAGACATCCTGGACGTAAATACTTGCGTGGAATGCGGGCGCTGTACGGACGTCTGCCCGGCGAACACGATCGGCGGATCACTCGACCCCAAGGAAATCATCTTGCAGATGCAGCGCGGATTGCCCGCGGGCGGAGACGTGATAGCCGGCACCGCTTTAGAGGTCAGCGCCGGTCAGAGCTGGGTTCGCGAGGAGGATCTGTTCCAGTGCCTTTCCTGTGGCGCGTGCGAGCAAGCTTGCCCCGTCGGCATTGAGCACGTGGGCGCCAAGATTCTCGATTTGCGGCGAGGGTTGGTCAGCGAGGGCCGCACCCACAACGACAAGCTGTCGGATTTGTTCAGCGCCATGGAGCGGACGCCCCACAACCCCTGGCGAATGGCCCACGACGTCCGCGCCAAGCTGGTTGAGGGGGAGAAGTTCCCCCTCTTTGACGGCAGTCAGCAATGGCTGTTTTGGCTCGGCTGCGGGAATTCCTATGATCCGCACGGGCAAGACGTCGCACGGGCCATGAAGAAAATTCTGGAAGCGTCCGAGCTTTCCTGGGGAGTGCTCGACCGAGAAACCTGTTGCGGCGAGCCCGCCCGCCGGGCCGGCAACGAATACCTGTACATGGAGCTTTCCGAAAAAGTCATCGATGTCTTCCGCGGCAAAAAAGTGAAGAACATCGTCACCTGCTGCCCGCACTGTACACGGATGCTGGACGTCGATTACCGTCAGAATGCCGCCTATCAACAGCTGGACATTCGCGTTCTGCACCACAGCGAGTTGATTGACGAGCTGATGCCTGATTTGGGCGTCCGGCGTGAACGCGAGACCGTGACCTACCACGACCCGTGTGACTTGGCTCGGGGAAGGGGAATTACCCGCGAGCCGCGCAACGTTCTCGAAGCCTGTGGCGCGGAAGTTGTCGAGTTGCGGCGCAACCGCGAGCACACGTTCTGTTGTGGGGCGGGCGGCGCCCAACTATTCATTGCCGACGACGAAGCCGAGCTGCCCGGCGGCCGCGTTAACCACCAGCGCTTTGACGAAATCGTTGCAACCGGCGCTCGGAGGGTAGCCGTGGCTTGTCCCTACTGTCCGATCATGCTGAATGACGCGGCTCAACACGCTCATCGAGCGGACATCCAGGTAATAGACATCGCCGAACTGGTTGCGAGCAGGATGCAATGATTTCGTAGTCGGAGAGATCCCCGATCAGCTTGGCGGCCGCAAAAGTAGCTAATTCGAACACCAAGAATCAAGCGGGTCCGCCGCCCGAGTAGGCCTTCAAGAACTGGTGACTCCTGGTGACCGCGTCCGTGATCGACATGATGCCGCCAAAAGCCTGGTGGACCGTTACGTAGCCGGCATATCCGATCGCGTGGAGGCCTTCGAAGACGCTGTCGAAATCCACACCGCCCCTGTCCCAGATGCCGATGTGATCAACGGGAACGCTCCCTTTGGTCCAGGTGGTTAGCGTCGCTTGGCCGTCCGGGTTCAGGCGATGGTTTTGCACATACACGTTGAAGATATGAGCCGCCAGGCGCTTCATCGTCTCGGGTCCGTAGTTCTGCCTGGCCACCATCCAATTGGCCGGCTCGTAGATGATTCCAAAGTTCGCCCGGCCGACAGCTTTCAGCACACGCGCGGAGCCGGCGACGGTCTCAAACAGGCTGGCGGAATGCGCCTGGTGGGCGAGGCGGATGCTTCTCTCGGCGGCTTCGTCGGACGCTTTTCGCGCCCATTCGATGTCCTCGTCCTTTTTCATGCAAATGCGGATCAGATCGGCTCCGAGAGTCTCAGCCAGATCGAGATAGGGCGTGATGTGGCGCAACCCGTCGGGACCGTGCTCATCATTGCGGGGCACCGCGAAGTCGCCCGTAACCATGGACACGGCCAACCCGCTCCGAGCGATCTTCTCGGCCGCTTCTTGAACTCTTTCTCCCGGTGTATGAACCCCCAGCTGGGAAGCGCGCATACACATGGCCTGATAGCCGACCGACTTGGCTAGGGAGATCAGTTCGTCAAGGGTCATCTCCGACTTTTCTTTGTCGTGGAAAGATTCGGCAACGCGAACCGAGAGTGACAGATTCATGGTGGCCCTATGCGGCGGAAGGGGTGCGTCCTGCTCCCTCGCTGTTGAACAGCCCCCGCCCAAACCAATCGCGCTCACCCCTACCGCGGCGCCAAGCAAGTCCCTGCGGCTTGATCGGTGGCTCATCAGTGGCATCTCCCGCTGCTTGCTTACCTTTGGGCTGCCGGTCAAGGGCGAACGACATAGGCAACACATGAGTCCAAGCACATAGGCAACACTTTTCCTCCGGGGAGGGGGCCGGTTGGTGCATGATTCAGGCGAGAATGCGTGCACCACAAAAGCAAAAAGCCGTGGGGCTCAAGATCGAGACCAGCGCTACGAACCCACAACCCATTGATTCCCTGTGGGTTATGAGAAATTGGCTTTGTTTGGCAATTTTTTGCTCGTCGAGCGTCAGGCCGGGCTCCTCAGTCTCCCCCCCTTCAGAATAGCGAGTGTGTCAAGTGTCTTCGCTGGGCGGCGAGAAAAAGCCGCGGGTCTGGGCCAAACGGTGGCCCAGCCCTGCCCTACGCGCGTGGCCGGCAGGATTGCCGGCCGCTACTCAAAACGAGGACCGCCAAGAGTGGCGGGTGCTACCGTGGTAGCCGAGGCGCCCCAGGCGTCGAGAAGAGTCTCGACGCGGCAAGCTGAGAGCCTGCGCCACGACGGGACTATTGTTATCTGCCGCTGTACATTTTTTGCGGCCAGCACCTGTTGTGTGCCCGGCAGCGGGTGTCGAATCAAGACGCGGCGGCGGGCGGCGTCGAGGAGCTGGAGCGGATCGTGGCGCAGATCCGGGAAGCCTGGCCGCAGGTGAAGATCATTCTGCGCGGGGACTTCTCGGAGGTCTTGCTGATGTCGCTCCGAAAACGGACGCCCGACCGGGCCGTCTCATCCACAAAGCTGATCCGGGGCGCCTCGGAAGTGGCCTCGGACTGAGCCACCGCGCGCCCCGCTACCTGGTGTACGAGGAACGGAGCTAGAACAAACAGCCAAACGAGCAGTGTCTTGCTTCGCATCAGCAGGCGTCCGGATCTGCGTACAACCCGATGCCCGGCGCCGCGGGAGACAGAGCACAAATCATGTGTTTGGTCCGATTCGATTTCACAATTTTCACGTGGCAGACCGGGACTGCCGAATAGGATTCCGCTTGCCGGCGGGTCCAGTATTCGTCGCCGAAAGGCGAGTGTCTCAGACGACGCCTCCCCCTCAAATTGTAAACAAAAGAAGCCACCAGCACAGACTGCCATACGCTTATGAATCCTGTCCTCGGTTGCTGTCAGCGAAAGGGTCTTGCCGCGTGGATGACGAGGGAGTGCCCATGGGCCCGAGGTCCACCCAAGACGATGAAAACGGTGGGTTTTCGAGCGAGGCGGGCCCGGATTTGCGGTGAACGATCGGCGGCCGCGGGGCGTGTTTGCTTCCGCTCCTGCCGGCCGCTGGCGAGAAAGGCGGGCTAGGCGCGATCTTTCAACAGGTTGTTCATTCGGTCCCGGACCAGGGAAGCTGGAGTTGTCGCACAACAACGACCCTGGAGAGACCGAATGAACATCCATCAGAATGCCCGATTGACGCCCAAAGGTCGAGCCCTTATGGTTCGACGCCAGCGACATCCCGAAGGCGGTCTTCGCCTTGATCAAGGCGTACGACTACATCGTGTCAGCAGGGAGGGCGGAGTGATCCGCAGCCTCATCGACACATTCTGGAGTTGATGATGCTTGTCCGTGATGGCATCGAGCTACTCCCGTCGAATGCGGGGAGGCTCCAGGGCACACCTCCTGCTGGCCGACGACGGCAACCATTACGTCGTCAAGTTCGCAACAACCCACAGCATCCCCGCATTTTGATCAACGAACTGATTTCCTACGCGATTCTCCAGCATCTCGCCGAAGACTCTTGTCAGCGTGGCGAGCAGTTCGGCTTCGCTCGCAAAGTAGCGATTGTGAGTTCCCGTGCGACGCGTGTGCTGCCAGAGCCGCTCGGTGGGATTCAACTCGGGCGAGTACGGGGGCAGTTGGTGGACTTCCAGCCAGTGACGGTGGGAGCGGAACCAGGCCCCTACCTCTTTGTCCTTGTGGTAGGAAGCGTTGTCCTGGATCAGAATCGCCCCCCGCCGGCGATAGCGCCGCGCCAACTGTTCCAGAAAGGCCAAGTAGCTCCCAGCGTTGAAGACCGCGTCCCGGCGGTAGTGGAACCTGGTGCGCCACAGTTCGATCGCACCCAGGATCTTGACGCTCTTGCGCTGTCCTGTGACAGGGATTTCCGGCGGCTGGCCGACGCGGCTCCAAGTGGCCTGCAACGTCGAGTCCTGTCGGAAGCTGGCTTCGTCGGTAACGATCAGCGCCCGCTTTTGCCGGTGGGCTTTTTTTTAAGGTTGGGATACGTGTGCCGGTGCCAGCGGTCCTGCTCGCCGACGTCAGCGCGGGCCAGCACGCGGCGCGGTCGCTGCACCGAGAAGCGCAGCCCGTGCAGCAGTTTTCGCACGTGGCCCGGATGATAGCGGACGCCGAATTCTTCCTCGATCACCCAGGCAATCATGGGCGAGGTCCACAGGCCGTTGTCCAAGCCGTAGGCCACAGGACCACTATCGAGAATGTCCCCGAGCTGCTCCCGTTGAGCCGCTGTCAACCGGGGCGGCCTTCCTGAGCGGTACCCTTCCAGCAGACCTTCGATGCCGTACGCTTCATAGCGCGCCAACCACTCCGACACTTTCGAGCGTGGCGCTTTGAGAATCCCGGCCAACTCGCCGCTGGTGTGGCCTTGGGAGTTCAGCACCACCGCCTGCAGCCGCTTCGCCACCCGGTAGGCCCCGTCTCGTTCCGCCTCTTTGCCCAGCCGCACCAATCGCTTATGAGTGCCCGGGTGTAATCGCAGTAATCGCGGACGCATGGCCACTCCTCCTACTAGAAGTATGCCACGTTCGCTTGTCCTATGTCTCTTTATTTATGCGCTCCTGTATGGCTACCCCTCTCGCTCCTCTGGGGCGTTCGCAACTTGAACGCGTTCCACGGAATCCTGGCTTTTGACAAATAGGTGAGCAACGCCGACGGGAGGCAAGCGATCTTCTTTCGCGAACGCAGTGAGGGAAGTTCGAGCTTTCTCGCCTACTCCGCGCGGATGGTCGATCATGGGTTCGCCTTTGATGCACAGAACTGGCAGTTTTCCGATTCACCTGAACAGGGTCTCTACACCCGCCGAGAAGTGTACAAGACTGTCACCGGATACGAGAGCTTCGAACCCTGGCTGAGCAGGATTCATGATTGCCCAGCTCAGATCCTCGACGAAGCCCGCAAGAAGACGCCGGCCGAGTGGATTGGATCAGGACCGGCCTTCACTTGAAGCGCTGCTGGACAACCTCTACGCGCGGCGGAGCCACGTCCCAGACCTAGTGCGCGACGCGAAAAGGTCGGCGCGAGATCCGTTTCCCGACTGGTCAGCCAGGATGACTCCACAACCACGGTGATAACGTCGGGTAAATTGTGGCCGCCGCAGACCAGGTTCGGGATCGCGAACGGCGAGCCTTTTCGTAAGCGATACACCGTTTGGAGACCTATTGCCTCCGTACGCGCGGCCCACGGACAAGAACAACTCGAACCAGATGCCCTACGAACCTACGCACAGGACCCCCATCCTTAGCCGCAGAGAGAGCGGAGACCGTTCAATAACGGTCACCACCGACGGAGCCGAAGGGGACAATCTAGGGACACTAACCATTATGTCATTCGTAACTTAGTGATAATAAACGATTAGATTGTGGAGGCGCGGGTGGGAATCGAACCCACGAATAAAGGTTTTGCAGACCTCTGCCTTACCACTTGGCTACCGCGCCAAGACACCAGACGCAAGTTACACCGGAGCCCGTTTCGTCTCTGAAGCCGGTGGCAAAACCGCCGCCTGGGAGGTGGAGCGGGAGACGGGGCTCGAACCCGCGACATCGACCTTGGCAAGGTCGCACTCTACCAGCTGAGTTACTCCCGCTTGCAACCACTCTGATTCTAGGTGCGCCACCGAGCGGCTGTCAACAAAGCCTCGGAGGCCTGCCAAGGACGCTTGGCTGCCCCCTTTTCTCACCACGTGCGAGGCAAAGTGCGCGACAAGCCCGTCAGTACGAGGCGCGCGCCGCTCGGCGCGCGGAGGCGTATTTTTGCGGGTCGAGCCTGGCCCACTCGTATCTTGATGCTGCCGAAATAAGCAGTGACTTCCGTTCAGCGTCCGACCGCGAAAGTACGTTGCGCACCACGGGTAAGCGCAACGAAGTACTGACGGGCCTCTCACGCACTTCGCCTCGCCACTTGGTGAGAAGCACTAGTGTCATGTCACATCTCTATCGTCGGATAGGGGCGGCGTAGTTTTGTGCGCGTCTTTTCGGTCGTAAACTGCCACTGGATCGTCGAGTTGCGGTTGTTGCGATGGGCCTGGCAGTGGGCCACCTGGGAGGCCAATTCGTCCCGGTTGTCGATGCGCTCTTGCAAGCACTGGCCGGCCAATACGTTGAGTTCGATCTCGGCCATGTTGAGCCAACGGCCATGCTGGGGGGTGTAGACAAACTCGAATCGGTCCCACAGAGCCTTGGCCTCCCGCGGCGCGAACGTCTCGTACAACGACCCTGGCCCGTGCGTGTCGAGGTTGTCCCTGAGCAGTGTGATCTTGGCGGCCTCTTCATGGCGCTGTGCGATTTCTCGGATCAACGATGCCCCATCCGACTTGCTTCGGTACTCGGTGACCTGCACCATCCGCCGGCCGGCGAGCGGTTCGCGGAGCATGAAAATGTCGCCCCTGCCACAGCGTTCATACTCCGAGTCATAGCACGCGGGCCGTCCAGCCGCCGCCGGGATGGCGGTACGGGTCTCGGGGATCAACTGGCGCGGGGACTCGTCCCGGCAGAGAACCGGGGAGTCTTTGTTATAAGGTCGTTTATAGACATCCAGAACCTTTTCCAGGGCAGCGACAAAGTCAGCGTTTTGCTCTGGCGGAATGACCCACCCTTTCTTTTTCCAGGGCTTGATTTCGTTTTTTTTCAAAACCCGCCGGACCGTCTGGTAGGAGATGCTGTCGATGTAGTTGAGCGCCACCACGCGGTCGGCGAGCCGCCGTAGCGACCATGGTGAAAACCCTTCCGGCGGCCGGCGGCAACTGAGCGCCACGAGGTGCGCCTCGAAATCGCCGGCGGTCTTCTTCTCGTAGACACGTTGTCCCTTGCGCCCCTGCAACGCCACGTCGAGACCTTCCTCCACGAAACGTTTCTTGACTCCGTCAATCTTGCGCCTACTGATCTTCAGGACGGCTGCGACATCCTCATTTTTCAGGCAGCGGTCCTGGAACTGGCCCTGGTCACAGTGGAGAAGAATCAGAGTATGCAGCACTTTCCGGGATGGGTGATTACCCTTTTGCGTGATCGCCACCTCCGTGTCCCTAAAACCTTTGCACCCAGCCGGCAGGCATCGAGCTGTGTGGGCCCCGGGTCCGTTGGGCGCTTCCCTTGTCCACCCGAAGGAGGTATAGTCGTCTAGATCGCTCTTCTCGCCGCCTGCCGAGGCGAACTGCGCGAGAAAGTCCCCCGGATGTGGCTGGCGCAGCTCGGCACCCGGTTTTGCCGCCCGCTGCGGGCGTACTTGAACCCTACGGTGAGCAAGCGCAACGACATACTGGAGGAGTATCGCCTGCGGCGGCCGTCAGGCGGTCGAACAACAGTCTAGATCGGAGGTGCGGCGTGAACTTTTGCTTCCCCGCTTTGGCGTTGTCGTTGATTGGATGGTTTTTCTCTCTGAGCCTGTCAGCCTCTGAGTGGACGCGCTTCCGCGGACCGAATGGCTCCGGTGTGTCCGAAGGGGCCGCGCTTCCCTCGGAATTCGGCCCTGCGAAAAACCTCGTTTGGAGGACATCCTTGCCGTCGGGCCATTCATCTCCGGCGTTTGGCTCAAGCAGCATCTTCCTCACAGGGTTTGAGGGCGATAAGCTGCTGACAATCGCCCTGGATCGTCGAAGCGGTGAGATTCAATGGCAGCGGGAGATTCTCCGCAAACGCCAAGGAAAGCTCCACGAAGACAACACACCGGCTTCCCCCAGCCCGGCGACCGACGGGGAAAACGTGTATGTCTTTTTCCAGGATCTGGGGCTTGTCTCCTATGGGCCGAATGGCGGCGAGAGGTGGCGCATGCCCTTGGGTCCGTTCAACAACTTGATGGGACTGGGAGCATCACCCATTCTGGCCGACGGAAAAGTCATTCAGGTCTGCGACGCGGAAAGCGGCGCCTTTATGCTGGCCGCGGACAAGGACACGGGAGAGGTTGCCTGGCGCGACGAGCGTTCTTTTGTCCGCCGGGGCTTCTCGACGCCACTGCTCTACGATCCTCCCGGCGGCGGCGGACTGCAGGTTCTCGTCACCGGTTCCTACCGGCTCATCGCCTATTCGGTGGCCTCGGGCAAGAAGATGTGGTGGACTCGCGGACTTACCTGGCAGCAGAAACCCACGCCAGTCAAAGACCGGGATACGATCTACGTTCAAAACTGGGCCGGCGGCGCGGATTTGGGCAATCAGAAGCAAGTGCCCTCATTCGAGGCCGCTCTCAAGGAACATGACAAAGATCAGGACGGGAAGCTCTCTCGGGAGGAGGCGCCTGATCCGGCTATGACCGGCAATTGGCCGCACTTCGATCTCGATCAGGACGGCTACCTCGGCGCAGGGGATTGGGAGCAGTATCGAAACCGCAGCGCCTCGGTCAACTCCGTCATGGCGATTCGCCTGGGCGGCGAGGGTGACATGAGCGACAGCGCCATCAAGTGGCGCTATCACAAAAGCCTGCCGAACGTTCCTTCACCGCTGCTCTATAAGGGCGTCCTGTACATGATGAAAGAGGGCGGCATTGTCACCAGCCTGGACCCGGAAACGGGAAAGGTCTTGAAGCAGGCGCGTCTGCCCGGCGCTCTCGGCAGATACTTCGCTTCTCCCGTCGCCGCCGACAACAAGATTTTCATGGTCAGCGAAGAAGGGAAGATCTCTGTTCTCAAGCCGGGGGCGGACTGGGAAGTTCTGGCATCGAACGACCTGGGCGAGCCATGTTACGCCACGCCCGCCATCGTGGACGGCCGGATTTACGTACGAACAACAAAAGCCTTGTACTGCTTTTCGAACCCGAGCGAATAGAGGATGCCTGCCGCCGGTTGCCAGTAGACGGACAATCCCGCCGGCGACCAGGTGAATAAGAATAGTAGAAGGCGCCGGGCGAGGTCCCTGTTTCATCGGCCCCCCTTCCGCTGCCGAGCGAGTTATAACCGAAAGTTGTGGATGAGGGCGTAGGGAAGGGCGGCGTATCCTAGCGGTTGAATTCAGTGTTTGACCGCTTCCCAGAAAGGAATGAAAGGATACGCCATGAGAGAGTTTGAAGCGATTTCCGAAGAGAGTCAAGTAGGCCCAAAGGTGGTCTCGGTCAGCGAGCTTAGCGAACTGGACGAGGTGCTGCGGCACGGAGCACGGCGCATGTTGGTCCAAGCCGTCGAGGCCGAAGCCGCCGCCTACGTCGACGCGCATCGCGACGAAATCGACGACCAGGGGCGGCGATTGGTGGTGCGCAACGGCTGCGCCAACGAACGCACCCTCGTCAGCGGTGTCGGAACCCTGAAAGTACGCGCCCCGCGAGTCAACGATCGCCGTGTCGATGAAGACGGCAACAAGTTTCGATTCACGTCCGAGATTCTGCCGCCCTACCTGCGGCGCACCAAAAGCGTCGAAGAGCTGATCCCCTGGCTGTATCTGAAAGGCATCTCGACGGGTGACTTTTCAGATGCGCTGAAAGCCCTGCTCGGACCCGCCGCGCCGGGCTTGTCAGCGACCACGGTGGTGCGTCTCAAGCAAGTCTGGCGCGAGGAATACGAGACCTGGTCGAAGCGCTCGCTCGAGGGTCAACGCTTCGTCTACCTGTGGGCGGACGGCATCTACTCGAACATCCGTTTGGACGATGAACGGCAGTGTTTATTGGGTGTGGCCGACGCAGTGTTTATTGGGTGTTATCGGTGCCTTGGCCGACGGCCGCAAGCAACTGTTGGCGGTGCATGACGGCTTTCGCGAAAGCGAGTTGTCCTGGACGGAGTTGCTCGAAGACTGGAAGCGGCGCGGCCTGGAGGTTCCGCCGAAGTTGGCGGTGGGCGACGGCAGTTTGGGCTTTTGGGCGGCGCTGCAGAAGGTGTATCCGACGACGCGCGAACAACGCTGTTGGGTGCACAAGACGGCGAACGTGCTCGACAAGTTGCCCAAGAGTATGCAGGGCAAAGCCAAGAGCGCGCTACACAACATTTATCTGGCCGAGAGCCGAACAGCGGCGGAGGGGGCGATGGATCACTTCGCCGGCCTCTACGAGGTGAAGTATCCCAAGGCCGTTGCGTGCCTCGAAAAGGACCGCGAGGTCGTATTGACGTTTTACGACTTCCCGGCCGAGCACTGGGGGCATCTGCGAACGACGAATCCGATCGAGTCAACGTTCGCGACGGTGCGCCTGAGGCAACGCAGGACGAAGGGCTGCGGCAGCCGCGAAGCCTCGCTGACGATGGTGTTCATGTTGGCCCGTCAAGCGGAGGCTCGCTGGCGCAGACTCAACGGCTCGGAGCTGATTGTCCACGTCTTAGAAGGAAAGAAATTCAAGGATGGAGTGATGGTTCCACAACGCGCCGCCTGACCCGCCCCGTCCACAACATTTGACAATAACTCGGACTCAGCTGGGAGGGTGTCGCAATTTTAGGCGAAAGGCGACAGCTACCGTCTCGCAAAAAAAACCCGCTGAGAGACACGCTGTGAGCGGCTCTCAGTGCCGGGATTTTGGCTAGTGTAGTGCCACTAACGGTTCTGGACAATGGCGTGGGTTTTGGCGGCGCGCTCGACTTTGGCGAGGATGTCTTGTGCCGAAGCTGTCCAGACAAAGGGCTTGGGCGCTTGGTTGCTCGCTTCCAGGTACTCGTGGATGGCGGCCTCGAGTTCGGGAACACTGCGGAACACGCCGCGGCGGATGCGCTTCCGTGTCAGCTCGCGGAACCAGCGCTCGACGAGCTTGAGCCAAAAAGAAGACGTGGGAATGAAGTGGAAATGGAAGCGAGGGTGCTTCGCGAGCCACTTCTTCACCTGCTCATGCTTATGCGTGGAGTAGTTGTCCACGATCAGATGCAGCTCCAGCGCCGGTGGCGTTTCGCGGTCGATCTGGCGTAGGAATTTGAGGAATTCCTGGTGCCGATGTCGCGGCAGACACTCCCCGATTACCTGGCCGTCGAGCACATGGAAGGCGGCGAACAGCGTCGTTGTGCCATGTCGTTTGAAGTCGTGGGTCATGGTGCCGGCAGGACCCTTTTTCAGGGGCAGTCCTGGCTGGCTGCGGTCTAAGGCCTGGATCTGGCTTTTCTCATCGACGCTGAGCACCAGCGCGTGCTCGGGCGGATTCAAGTATAGACCGACCACGTCGCGAAGCTTCTCGACGAACTGCTTGTCGCGGCTGAGCTTGAAAGTTTCGAGGCGATGGGGCTGTAGTCCGTGCGCTTTCCAGATGCGCTGGATGGCCATCTTGGAGACGCCCAAGTGCTTGGCGAGGGTGCGGGTGCTCCAATGGGTGGCCGCTCGGGGCTTCTCGTGAAGCGTTGTATCGAGGATGCGTTGGACGAATTCGGCGGAGAGCGCCGGTTTGCGTCCGGGACGCGTCTGATCGCGGAGTCCGTCGAGGCCGGACTGGGCGAAGCGCTTTCGCCACAGGATGACGGTCTTGCGGTTGACGCCGAGTTCGCGGGCTATGGCGTGGTTCGCCAACCCCTGCGCACAGCGCAAAACAATGCCCGCCCGTAAGGCCATTTTCTGCGTCGTATTGCGGCCTCGAACGAGGCGACGAAGAGCGTTTCGCTGCGGAGCGGTGAGGGGTAGAGCGTCTGCGGATGGCCACATAAACCATCCTACCGCGAAAAGGGTGTTATTGTCCAGTTATTTATGTGGCACTACACTAGTCCTCTTCCTGCTCGACGAGCTTGTAGCCGTAGCCGCGCATGCCCTCGACAATGTCGGTTCGAGCAAGGTCGGACTTCGGTTCGCCACCGTTTGGTGAGCGAGAACTGCCAGACGCTCAAGTTTAAGAGCTTCGGGTTCGAGGAGGAGCAAGCCAGGATTTCCGCTGGGACCCTGGCATGGCGACACTAGGCGCGCTTCTAGGGCAGGGTGTCGTTCAAGATTTCCAGCGACTCCCGGAAGTCTTTCAGGAATTTCAGCTGTCTATTGACGTTGCGCTGGACCGGGCTAGGGCCCGCAAACTTGACGATTGCGCCGTCGCTCTGACCGCCGCTGTAGGTCTCCCCTATAACTCCGCTGGTAGTCTTGAATCCTGGGCTGCTGGTCCCGCCAAAGAGCAAGACTCCACCGTCGGAGGTAGTCATAGGACGACTCAGCACCTCTTGCCCGGACCCTCCGACGTAGGTCGCAAACTCCACGGAATTCGTATTCAAGTTAAACGTTAAGAAATAGGTGTCTATTACTCCTCCAAAGCCGGGCTGCAACGCGCCTGGGGAAGATTGCAGTGTCCCGCCTCAGCTGGAACAGGAGAAAAGCGTTCCGCCGTTAAGCTAACGGAGAGGACGCATGAGGAAGCAACGAAAGCACTACACCGCCGAAGAGAAGGTCGCCGTTCTGAGGCGGCAGCTGGTCGACAACGAGCCGGTCTGGAAGCTCTGCGACGAGCTGGCACTTCAGCCGACGGTTTTCTACCGTTGGCAAAAAGAATTCTTTGAAAACGGCGCCGCCGCTTTCCAGACCAAGAATCGCGACAGTCGCCAACCCGAGCAAGAACGCATCGCGCGGCTGGAGAAGAAAATCCGAACCAAGGACGAAGTTCTCGCCGAACTGATGGCCGAGCACATGGCGCTAAAAAAAAGCCTTGGGGAACTCTAACCGGAACCTGGACGCAGCCCGACATCCGCGACCAGATCGTCGATTTCGTTCGGCGTTGGTCGCTCAAGACCGAGATCGGGGTCGGGCGTTTTATCCAGGGGCTCGGTGTCTCGCCCGGCAAATTCTACGCCTGGCGGAAACGCTACGGTTCGGTCAACGAGCACAACGGTTGGGTGCCGCGCGATCACTGGCTCGAACCCTGGGAGAAACAAGCCATCGTCGACTTTCACGAGAAGAATCCGTTGGAAGGGTACCGGCGGTTGACTTACCTGATGTTGGACGCCGACATGGTGGCCGTCAGCCCGTCGAGCGTGTGGCGAGTTCTCCATCGAGCGGGCCTGCGGCGTCAATGGAACAGCAAGAAGTCAAAGCAAGGGACGGGCTTCCAACAGCCGCCGAAGCCCCATCAACATTGGCATATCGACGTTTCTTACCTCAATGTCTCAGGCACGTTTTATTACCTATGCAGCGTGCTGGACGGCTACAGCCGCGCGATCGTTCATTGGGACTTGCGCGAGGCGATGAAGGAAACCGACGTCGAGATCGTTCTCGAAGCCGCCAAGGAGAACTATCCCGGCGCCAAGCCGCGAATCATCTCCGACAACGGACCGCAGTTCATCGCCCGGGACTGCAAGGAGTTCATTCGGATCTCGGGCATGACGCACGTGAGAACGTCGCCTTACTATCCGCAATCCAACGGCAAGTTGGAGCGTTGGCACAAGTCGTTGAAGAGCGAATGCATTCGGCCCGGCGTGCCGCTGACGCCCCAGGATGCGCGGCGGCTGATCGAGCGTTATGTCGTGCATGACAACACGGTGCGGCTGCACAGCGCGATCGGATACGTGACGCCTCTGGATATGCTGACCGGTCGCCAAGCCCAGATCCATGCCGCCCGCGACCGGAAACTGGAGCACGCTCGACGGCAACGTCAGTTACGCCGTCAGCAGGCAGCTTGACCGATAGAGTTACAATGGCGTTGCCGGGTAAAACGGAAGCGGGCTCTGCTGGGAAGCAACCTGCCGAGGGATAGCCCGGCGGGCTCATCGAGACGATGATCACGGGCGCGGAAGTCACCTTTCGCGCTCGTCCCAACGCCCCATCGGATCGATAGACCCTGATGCCTTGAAAATCCCCGCCCGCAGGGCGGCATCTACACTAACGCGGAGCGCTCGCTCTCCCGTTTCGGCTGAACCGGCACAGCAGGTCGCTTGACGATGTAACGCCGCCAATGTGAATCCGATTCTCGGCAGCAACATTAGCAAAGAAGGCGTCGAAGCCCGCTCCGCCGATGTAAGTGCCATACTCAAGCGCCTGAAGATTATTATCCAGGACCGCGAGAAATCCATCGTTCTGACCACCGCGAAATATAGGCTGGAAGGTACTGCTCGACACGGGAAAATCTGAAGACGACGTGATACCCCCGACAACGACCTTGCCATCTCGTGAAATCGCGATGGACAACGCACCGTCAAACATGTCGCCACCAAGCAGGGTTGATGCAATCAGCGAATAGTCCTCGGCAGCCAGTTTGATGATGAAAGCGCTGGTGCCGCCCCGAAGCGACTGCATGAAGCTACCGGGCGTGGTCAAAATCAGCGGAACTAGTGGCGCCAGCCAAATAGACGTCACCTTTGTCGTCTGTAGTCAACCACGGACCCAGTTCGCATGCGAGGCCTTCGACTTCAGGAACTACAAACAGAACTACCTGCAACTCGGAACCTGAGCCCCCCAGGAACGTCGAGTATTCAATGCCTGGTTAGTCCAGTCGAAGTACGCTGAAGAAGCCATCGTACTCGAGAAAATTGGTCGCGCTCAGGCCGCCTTGATGCTGGGTTGACATGGCGGCCAGCGTAATTGGGAAGTCCGTAGAGGCTGTGTAGCCGGTTATCAACAGTCGATTTTGGCCATCCACAACCATGGAAGTACAGTTGTCGTCCGACGACCCGCCGAAGTAGCTGCTGAAGAGCAGTGTGTCTCCGCTTTCGGACAGTTGGGATACAAACGCGTCGGGGAGCACATTGTTGTTGGCCTGAATCGCGTTTAACGACGTCGGAAAGTTCATCGACCCAGTGAATCCACAGATCGAGATCGATCCGTCCGCCATGATCGCAATTCCGTTCGGTGCGTCGAGGGACTGTCCTCCCAGATAGGTCGAGAATACGATTTCCGATGCGTCGGGCCGAAGCATCGTGACGAAGATATCCAAAAAACCCGCGTTGTTGCTCTGAACGGCATTGACCGAGCGGGGGAAGTCGAGGGAATTCGTGGCTCCGGCGACTACGATATTGCCGTTCTCAGCTAGGGCAAGGCCGTTAATGAAGTCGCCTAATGACCCACCGATAAAGGTCGAGAAAACTAAATCCGGATCGATGATCAAGGGATCCGGGCGAATCGGACCCTCGATTTCAAATCCGACGCTGCCATCGTCACGGATTGCGTACGCTGCTTCCGCTCGAATGAGTCCTTGAGTGGTTTCCCAGAACGCGTTTGGTGCGGTCCAGGTTGCCAGTCCGACAGCGGTAGAGATCTCGATTTCTCCATGAGCGTTCAGGCGAATACCGTCGTGACCGCTGAACAGGAGCGCGATCTCATGTACCGCATCGCCGTGATCGAGCTCGATGCGATACCCCAGGCGACCGTTGTTGTTCTGAAACCGGAAGTCGACCCCCGAGTAGACGTCCAGGTACAGCACGGACCCGTAGAGGGGTATCCCTCTCATCCATTTCTTGGGATCCTTGCCGATGAAGTAATTGGCCTTGCCATGCAACTTGTCCTTTCCAACTGGGACACTTGCCTTGTCAGTCCCGTGAAATGATAACTTCAGCGTTGCCGTATTGGGGGACGTGGGCCTATTGAGTCCCCTGAGCGAGCGGATTGTGGGCTCGGATAGGCGAACCGAAATGGCGCTGGAATCCAAAAAAACATCATAGTTTGGGAAGCGCGCGCGATATCGTGACGACGCGGCATCCCGATCCACTGCCTCGAACGCGACCGGCAATTGGCGTATATCAATACGCTCATCATCCGCGGTTGAGTGCGTCGGCGACAAACCGCCAATCGTTGCGGCCATGCAAGACATTCCGGTCAGCAGCAGAGCAAGTCTCGCAGGCCGACCCGCCGAATCGGCGAGGCGCCGAAGCAAACGACAGATGGACGGACTGTAGGTCATGATGAATGTGAAGGAGCGGAGCTTGGTGAAAGGGTTGGCTTAGAGTGTAGGCAGCTAGCTCTTCGCACCGCAAGTCCGCTTCGTGCACCTGCGCCTGTCGGAAACTCCACCGCGTGGTCGGCTGGGGAATCTTCTCCCTCAATGACAGCAGCTCCGTCCACAGTGATGACCGCAACCATCAGACCGCTACTGCTGTGGTGTCAGAGCGACAGGCCGTTTGAGTTGCGTGTCTTCAGCCTTGTAAACCACGCCCATGCCGCCTTCGCCGAGCTTGGCGGTGATCTTGTTTTAGACCCTCGTTTCCGTGGAAGTCGCCTATGGGTCTGGGGGTATGTCGCAATTTTTAGGCGAAAGACGACAGCGGAGAAAATCTATGGACGCACAAATCCAGCGCAGTCGTCCTTGCCCTGTGTTCCACCCCGCCCGCTCTACAACTTTGCGCGCGCCGTGTACTGACGGGCTTCTCACGCACTTCGCCTCGCCACCTGGTGAGAAAAGCGGGCTTAAGAAGCCACCGAGCCTGTAGCCGAACCGCTACAAAAACCACTACAATCGGTGGTTTTTCGCGGAGACTCGGAAGTCCTAAAAGACAAGGGAAGTGCTTGACTACGAAAGGATTTAGGGGTTGGTTGCGGGGGCAGGATTTGAACCTGCGACCTTTGGGTTATGAGCCCAACGAGCTACCAGACTGCTCCACCCCGCAGGTTCATGGTATCGGAAGGTGTCGCAGCCCGTCAAATTTTCGCAAGCGCTGGAGTTCAATAGGGTGCGCGACATAAATGGGGAGGGGCTGGCCCAGGACGGGCAAGTCGGATCGGGAAGCCGTCGAGACGGCGACACGCTCGGCGGCGCATCACATCGGCACCACCGTGCTCGGCGAGTTGCTATCGCCGTGGCAGCCAGTTGAGTGCGATTCAGATCGTCGACTTCTACCATGCGCGGCAACATCTCGGGGAGCTTTCCGCGAAGTTGTTCGCCCACGATCAGCGAGGCCGGAAGCGCTGGACCGTAGGGCTGTTGCACAAGCTCGATCAAGGCAAGATCGAGGCGCTGGGGAAAGCCCTGGGCGCGTTCTCCGCGCCGAAAGGCACACTGAGGAATGCGGGCTAGGGTTCCCGTTTCCCCTCCGCAAGGCCGAGACTTGCCCGAGGGATTCTACCCCGTCGCCGCCGCGTAGCGCTCCGCCACGGCATCCCAGTCGATCACGTTGTACCAGGCAGAGACGTAGTCCGGACGCCTGTTCTGGTAGTTCAAGTAGTAGGCGTGCTCCCAGACGTCAATTCCAAGAATCGGTGTGTTGCCGTGCGAGATGGGGTTGTCCTGATTGGCCGTCGACTCGATGACAAGAGCCTTGCCGGCGTCAACCGAGAGCCAGGCCCAGCCGCTGCCGAAGCGCGTCAGAGCTGCTTTCTTGAGATTCTCCTTAAAGCCGTCAAGGCCTCCAAACGCGCTGTCGATGGCGCTAGCCAACTCGCCGCTCGGCGCGCCGCCGCCGCCGCCCTTCATGATTCGCCAAAACATGGAATGGTTCAAGTGGCCGCCGCCATTGTTGCGCACCGCGCCCCGAATCGCCTGGGGCACGGAATCCAGATCGCGCACAAGATCTTCGACAGACTTGCCGGCGAGCTCGGAGTTGTCGCCGATTGCGGCGCTGAGATTCTTTACATAGGTGGCGTGATGTTTACCGTGGTGGATCTCCATGGTCCTGGCGTCGATATGGGGTTCCAGCGCATCGACGGCATAAGGCAAATCGGGAAGAGTAAAAGGCATAGTACTGAGCTCCTTCTGTAGTTGTTGAGTGGGTGATTTGACCTCGCCCCGCACTGGCCTCGTCGGTTGACCTTTGCCCGCCGAACTGCTCGGGCACACAGAGCAGAGGCACCGTCGGGGCCGCGATAGAGCCTCTCCATCTTACACGATTGGGTTAGCGCTTCTCTTGCCAGGGACAAGGATTTTTGGCGGAAGCGCCGCCGCTCGGCGAGCGGAGGCGTACTTTTGCGGGCGCAGCCTGGCCCACTCGCATCTTGGTGCTACCGAAACAAGCAGCGACTTCCGTTCAGCGTCCGACCGGAAAGTACGTTGAGCACGGCGAGCAAGCGCAACGAAGTAGTGGCGGGCCTATTGCGTGCTTCGACCGTCAGGGTATTTCTCCGGCCCGACCAGATTCCAAACGTGGTGTTGCACAGGGTCAGGTCCGCGGAGATAGAGCGTGACCAGGTCGGTCGGCTGCTCGCGAGCAAGTCGCTTTACAACCCGGAGATTGGAATGATCACTCAAGTAAGCCGTCTGGCGGCCAGCTTAGCCGTTCGCTGGCCGATATATCATTAGGTAGGCCCCCCGGCGCCTAGCCCGCTTTCTCACGAGGTGGCGAGGCGAAGTGCGTGACCCGTACCCGTTTTTGAGGCCGAGGACTCTCATCGCGGGCTGCGGGGCGCGCGATTGCGCCGCGGCGCCAAGACTCGGGAGGCGAAGTGGCGAGCCAGAACTACGATCTAGTAGTGATTGGAAGTGGGCCGGCCGGCCAGAAAGCGGCGATCGCGGCGGCGAAGCTGAACAAGAAGGCAGCCGTCGTGGAACGAAGCTTTACGGTCGGCGGTGCTTGTCTGCACCAGGGCACCATTCCGAGTAAGACTTTGCGCGAAGCAGTCTCTTATTTGTCTGGCGTTCGTCAAAGGCAACTCTACGGCGCTGCCTATCGAGTCAAAGACAAAGTTTCGATGGAAGACCTAACGTTCCGCACGGAACGAGTGATCGAGAGCGAGGTGAACGTCGTTCGAGACCAGTTGCTTCGCAATTATGTGGACATCCTTCCCGGAACAGGCTGTTTCATCGAGCCGAAAAAGGTTCTGGTCACGCAAAACGATGGCACCCGCATCTTGAACACTGACAATGTGATCATTGCCGTGGGTACCAAGCCTGCGCGTCCCGCGGGCATCGAATTCGATGATCGCAAGATTATCGACAGCGACGGGTTGCTGAAACTGCGGGAGATTCCACGCACCATGACTTTTGTGGGCGGGGGAATTATCGGGGTGGAGTATGCGACCATTTTTCGAACCCTGGGCGTCCGGGTGACGGTAATTGACGGGCGGGATCGTCCGCTGAACTTCGTGGACGACGAGATCGAAGACTCCCTCTACTACCACATGCGCGACGAGGGCATCGTCTTGCGGTTCGGCGAGAGAGTCTCAGCCGTTCAGAAGGCGGAGGACGGCCGCGTCGAGGTATCGATGGAGAGCGGCAAGAAGCTTAGGACGGACTCTCTGATGTTCGCCGCCGGGCGCGAGGGCGCGTCCGAGGATCTCAACCTCGAAGTCATCGGTCTCAAGCCTGACAAGCGAGGTCGTCTCAAGGTCAATGAGTTCTACGAGACGGAAGTCAAGGGTGTTTACGCGGTCGGCGACATCATTGGATTCCCAAGCCTAGCGTCCACCGCGAGGGAACAGGGACGCCTTGCCGCCCTACATGCCCTCGGCGAAGATCCCGGCAAGATGTCGCGCCGGATTCCCGTCGGCGTTTACACGATTCCCGAGATGGCGATGGTCGGGCCGAACGAACAAGAGTTGACGAAGGACGCGATACCTTACGAGTCGGGCGTGGCTCGATTTCGAGAACTCTCGCGCGTGCAGATCTCGGGTGGCCGTACCGGCCTGCTGAAGGTCTTGTTCCACCGCGAGAGTCTGAAGCTGCTGGCGGTTCACATCATCGGCGAGTCGGCCACCGAATTGGTGCATATTGGGCAGGCCATCATCGACCACGATGGCTCGGTCGAATATCTTCGCGACGCCGTGTTCAACTATCCCACTCTAGCGGAAGCGTACAAGGTAGCCGCATTGGACGGGCTGAATAAGCTTTAACCTGCGTTTCTCACAGGCGCCAAACAGCCGTGTAGAAATGCGGTCTCAGGCAAAAGATGCCGGGGGCGCGAGGTTGTCGCGGTACCGCAAGTCCCGCATCCTGCCGTTCACTCCAAGGCCTTTTTTAGCAGCTCATTCACAATCTTAGGATTGGCCTGTCCACGGGTGGCTTTCATGACTTGGCCGACGAAAAAGCCCAGCACGCCGGTCTTGCCTTTGCGGTAGGTCTCGACCTGTTTCGCGTTGCCGGCGATTACCTCATCGACGAGTTTCTGCAACGCGTCCTCGTCACTGATCTGCTTTAGTCCTTCGGCTGCGACAATTTCCCGGGCCGAGCGCCCGCTCTCAAACATCTTGGCGAACACTTCCTTGGCCAACTTGCCGGTCAGGGTTCCCTCGCCGACGAGCTTCACCAGCCCACCCAAAGCCTCGGCTGAGACCGGGGATTCCGTGATGGACTTGCCGGCGGCATGGAGCGCACCGGCAAGCTCCCCTTGAACCCAGTTGGCCGCCATCTTGGGACCGCCCGAAGCCTTGGCCGCGGCTTCAAAGTAGTCCGCGGTCTGTTGGCTCAGCGTAAGGACGCGAGCGTCGTATTCCGAGACGCCGTATTGTTCGACGAGGCGGAGACGTCTTGCCGCCGGCAACTCGGCCATCGAGGCGCGAATCTGTTGCTTCCACTCTTCGCTGATGATGAGAGGCATCAGATCGGGTTCCGGGAAGTAGCGGTAATCGTGGGCGTGCTCTTTGGATCGCATAGCGACGGTCTCGCCCGTATCGACGTTGTAGAGGCGCGTTTCCTGTTGGATCCGGCCTCCGGCTTCGATGACGCCGACCTGGCGGGCGATCTCGTATTCGAGCGCCTTCTGGAGGAATCGGAAGGAGTTGAGGTTCTTCACCTCGGCCTTCGTCCCGAACTCATCCCTTCCTCTTGGACGCACCGAAACGTTCGCGTCGCAGCGCAGGTGCCCCTTTTCCATGTCGCAAGTCGAGACGTCGATGTATTGCAAGATCTGCTTGAGTTCAGTGAGGTAGCCGAAGGCCTCGGCCGGATCGCGGATATCGGGCTCACCGACGATCTCGATCAGCGGAACGCCGGTCCGGTTCAGATCGACGTAGCTGAACCGGTTGCTGTCTTTGAACCCGTCGTGAATCGTCTTTCCGGCGTCGTCCTCGAGGTGGATCCGCGTGATGCCGATGCGCTTCGACCCTTGCTCCAAAGGCACTTCCAACCAGCCGTGCTCGGCCAGCGGCTGATCATATTGCGAGATCTGATAGCCCTTGGGCAAGTCCGGGTAGAAGTAATTTTTTCGCGCGAAGCGAGAATAACCCCGGACTTCGCAGTTCAGCGCCAACGCCGCTTTGATGGCCTTGGCCACGACCTCGCGGTTGAGAACCGGCAGGGCGCCCGGCAAGCCCAAGCATACCGGGCAGGTTTGCGTGTTGGGAGGTCGGCCGAAGTCGGTCGCGCAGCCGCAGAAGATCTTAGTCCGAGTGAGCAGCTGGACATGGACTTCCAGGCCAATGACGGGCTCGTATTTCGCGATCGTTTCAGGGTCAGCGAGGCCAACCTCGATCACCTCCATAGGGCCTCCTTGGTGAGCATCTGAGCGAGCCGATCTTGATGGGCATTATACCAGGGCGATTTGGCTACTCCCTGGAAACACCGGAGTCGCGGTCCGGCTACCGCGGCATTGCTGGGAGGCCCGGTTCCGTCCGACTCAGCGGGCAAGTTTTAGTGGTCATGGAAGGCGACACTTTAGCATCCTAGCCCTCCAGCCTGAAACCCCTGGGCGGACCCGGTATAATAAGCGGGAACTGCTGGGCGGAGGTGTTTCGTGCTCCTCGACGTCAACATCTTGGAACGTCGAAGGATGGCCTTCGGCGACCGCTTTCGACCCGGGACGATTCAGTTTTCCGGCAGCGGCTGGAAGCAGCTCGGCGAGCTCGAGGCGTCGGGTTCGGCTGAATTGATGGAGCCCCGCGGCGTGCGCACGATTCGCGTCCGGGGCCGGATTCGGGGGGCGATGGGCGGAACCTGCGCCCGCTGTCTCGATGCCGTCGAGACCCGGCTCGATCAGGACTTCGACCTTTTCTACTACCCGATGAGCGTCATAGCGCGGAAGGAGGCGATCGCGATCGATACCTCGGATACCGACCTCGGCTTTTACGAAGAGCCGGGGCTGGAGCTGGCCGACGTGTTGAAGGAGCAGATTCTACTGTGGTTGCCCATGCGCGGCATCTGCCGAGAGGATTGCCGGGGAATATGCTCCCAATGCGGCGCGAATCTCAATCGCGGAGCGTGTTCGTGCGCGAAGAATCTTTCAGACTCCCGTTGGGAAGCGCTTCGAAAGTTGCAGTTTCACAAACCGTCATAAGATCCGTCATAAAATGATGTAGATATGCCCAATCCCAAACGCAGGCATTCCAAGTCCAGAACGAGCAAGCGCCGGGCCCACGACCACCTCACGATACGGTCGTTGCCCGTCTGTCCCAACTGTGGGGCGCACAAGCAGCCCCACCGGGTTTGCCCGGAGTGCGGCCAGTATCGAGGCCGCGAGATCGTGGAAGTCGAAAGCGAGTAGCGTAGCGAAGGGGCGGCTGGGCAGACCGCTCGGCGCCCGCACGCCGGAAATCCGCACCCCTTGAACTCAATTCGATAAACCCGTGCACCCGACGACCACCATCACCGTGGATGCGATGGGCGGCGACCAGGCGCCCGCCGTCGAGGTCGAAGGCGCCGTGCGGGCCGCCCGCGAACACGGTGTCGGCGTCATCTTGGTCGGCAACGAGGATGCCGTCCGGGCAGAACTGGATCGCCGCGACACCGCGGGGCTGGCGATCACCGTCGCCCACGCCAGCGAAGTGATCACCATGGAAGACAGCGCCGGCAAGGCGCTCAGGAGCAAGCGCGACAGCTCACTCCACGTGGCCTCGCGGCTGGTCCGCGAAGGGCGCGCCCACGGACTGATTTCCGCCGGCAATACCGGGGCCATCATGGTCACCAGCAAGGTCGTCATGGGCGTGCTTCCCGGTGTCTACCGGCCGGCGCTGGCACAGGTGTTCCCGACGCTCGAAAAAACCTGGACGGTGCTGATCGACGTCGGCGCCAACGTCGATTGCAGTCCCGAGATGCTCGCGCAGTTCGCCATCATGGGTGACGTCTACTCGCGGGTTATCCATCATCGGGAAGCGCCCCGCGTAGGCCTTCTGTCGATCGGCGAGGAAGAGCAAAAGGGGAATGAACAGACCCGCGGCGCGACGCCGCTACTGAAACAGCTCCCCCTGAATTTCGTGGGGAACGTAGAGGGCCGCGACCTCTATAGCGGAAGTGTGGACGTCATCGTTTGCGACGGGTTTATCGGTAACGTCGCATTGAAGGTAAGTGAGGGGCTGGTTCGAGTCGTCAAGACGATGTTGAGCGAGTCACTCGAAGCCAACCTCACCCGCAAGATCGGCTACGTTCTGGTACGGGAAGCCTTCGAGGATCTTCGCAAACAGATGGACTATTCCGAATACGGTGGTGCGCCCTTACTGGGCGCGCAAGGCGTCTGCATTATCTGTCACGGCAGCTCGAATCCGAACGCCATCAAGAACGCCATCCGGCTGGCCGCCGAATTCCACCAGGGCGGCGTCAACGACAAAATCCAGCAAACCCTCGTTGACGGACTCGAGAGTCTGCGCACAGCCGGGTCGATCTCCTGACGGCGCTCGAAGATGACGCCGACGGCCATCATGAGCATAGCGACGGCCATGGCGGCGATGGAAAGTCCCCGCGAAAGTCGTAGCCTGTCCCCGACTTTTCCTGTCCCCGACTTTTCCCCGACTTTTCCCGAAGATGACGCCGACGGCCATCATGAGCATAGCGACGGCCATGGCGGCGATGGAAAGTCCCCGCGAAAGTCGTAGCCTGTCCCCGACTTTTCCCTGTCCCCGACTTTTCCCGACTTTTCCGGGGGGAGATCGGGAGCTGTCCCCGATCTCTTCCGATCTCTTCCAGCAAACCCTCGTCGACGGACTCGAGAGTCTGCGCACAGCCGGGTCGATCTCCTGACGGCGCTCGCAGATGACGCCGACGGCCATCATGAGCATAGCGACGGCCATGGCGGCGATGGAAAGTCCCCGCGAAAGTCGTAGCCTGTCCCCGACTTTTCCCGACTTTTCCGACTTTTCTGTCCCCGACTTTTCCGTAGCCTGTCCCCGACTTTTCCGTAGCCTGTCCCCGACTTTTCTGTCCCCGACTTTTCCCGACTTTTCCGGGGGGAGATCGGGAGCTGTCCCCGATCTCTTCGTCCCCGATCTCTTCCCGATCTCTTCCGATCTCTTCGACCGCGACTTCTTAGCTCCTACCGATCCGCCCCAGTAGATCCTCTCTCATCGGCATCTGTGCATTCAGCAGCTTGGATCAAGCTCCGCTGCCGTGCCGAGTTGCCCCGCTCTTTTGCGTTGTGATATCGTCTTTGCTCGTTTTGAACGAATTTCGCGCCGCGACCTATCAGGGAGGAACCTATGGCGATCAAGCATGCTGTCGTCTGTGACACGTTGAGTTTTATGGGCTACGACGTACTGGACGAACCGGATCTCGTGCTGGGGGCCATCAAGGCCGCCGGGTACGACGGCGCCGACCTGCCCGGCTACTCCGAAAGGGTCGATGCGAAGTCATTGAAGCGGAAGGTGGACGAGCTGGGGCTCGAAGTCCCCGGGGTATTGGGAGCTTGGGGCTACTACCATGCCGGAGAGAACCGAGACCTCGTCGGTTCGGGCGACGAAGTGAGACGAAAGGCGGTCGAGTACGCCAAGAAGTCGCTTGACCAGGCGTCTGAGTTCGACGCCAAGTTTTTCGAGGTTTGCGCCGGCCAGCCCGGGATTCCACAACTGCCTTGGCCCTACGAACCCATCGCTACCTTGCGCCAAAGGTTCGCCGAGGCGGTAGTTGAGATTTGCGAACATGCCTCGCCCCTCGGCATCACGGTTCTGCTTGAACCTCTGAACCTATACGAGGGCTATCCCGGCGTTCTGACAACCCTGGAGGAAGCCACTCGATTCATCGAAGATCTCAAGCTCGACAACCTGGGACTTCAGCCCGACTGCTACCACATGAACATCGGGGAAACGTCCGTCCCCGAGGCGCTGCGTGCCTGTGGCAAGCACGCCCGGGTCCTACATCTCAACGAATCACAACACCGGGAGCTCGGCTCCGGCCACATCGACTACAGGGCGGTTGTAGAGGCGCTCAAGGAGGTCGGCTTCAGTGGCTATTTCTCGATCTACGCTCCGCTGTCGACGCAAAAGGCATTCCAGGCGAACAAGGGTTCCTTCGACGGCTCCGCCGAAGGGGCGGCGGCAAGAGACGCCGCGCGCCCGGATCTAAAGAGCGTGCTCCAACGGCAAGTCGAGTTCATCAAGAAGATTGAAGACGAGGTGGGGATTTGACCGTTCCAATCCAAACAATCCTTGCTGAGAATGTTTTTACTGGGGCCTAGAGGTTTTTGGAGTTTATGCGTAGCTTATGCTTTACGCTACGGTATTGCATTCGCTTTGGCTGGTGAGGCCTTTTTCATATTTGGAATAACAGTCAGCAACCCCGCCGAGCCCCTGGAAAGTTGGAAAGTTGGGAAAGTTGGGGACAGGCTACGACTTTCCTGGGCTTCTGTGGATTTGGATTAGGCTGCGTCAGCCGTGCGCCTCTCGCAATCCGGGTTTTCGTCCCGGTAGGGACAGGCTTCACAGTTGAGGGGGTCGCCGTCAGGACCATAGAGCACGCCGCCGCAGGAACCCCGCAGGTGACGGCGTTTGAAGATGACGCCGACGGCCATGATGAGCATGGCGATGGCGATCGCGGCGATGGAAAGTGCCAGTAGCAGCATCGGGTTCTATCTCTCCCCGGCCGGCTCGGCTTCCTCGCCGCCGGCGCCCCCAGGTCCAAAGAGTGACGAAAACGCGGGCGTAGCTTTTTCGGAGAACCCGCCGTCGGCGTTGCGCACGAGAAAGAGCGCGGCCAACTCCTGTTCGACGGCTAGTTGATAGCCGTCGGTTTCACCCAACACCATCAAGGCCGTGGCCCAACCGTCGGCTTCTACGCAGAGCTCATGGACAACGCTTACCGAAGCCAATCGATGGCTTACCGGGCGGCCCGTGCGCGGATCGATGGTGTGTGAGAACCGGCGGCCGTCTTTTTCGTAATAATTGCGATAATCGCCGGACGTCGCCATCGACAGCCCCTCCAGAGGCAAAGTCCGGTAAGGCGTCCTCCCGGCATCGTCAGGACGCTCGATGCCGATGCGCCATGGCTGCCCCGCCGCGTTCCGGCCGCTGGTTCGCACCTCGCCTCCCACTTCCACCATATACTCTCGGTAGGCAAGGCTCCGCAGGGCTTCCGAGACGCGATCCACGGCGTATCCTTTGGCAATCGCCGACAAGTCGCATTCGACTTCAGGCTGTAACTTGCGAATCGTCGACGACGCCTCGTCAATTTCAATTTTATCCCATCCGATTCGTGCTCTCAGCTGCTCAAGGTCACCTGCGGCGGGCACTTCCCGGGAGCGTTCACCCGGGCCAAAGCCCCAGGCGCGAACCAGAGGTCCGACGGTGACATCAAACGCTCCACGAGACGCGGCGCTGATTCGCCGAGCCTCGAGAAAAACGTCGAGCGTCTCTCGGGAGACGGGGAAAGGGTCCGTGCGGCGAAACGTATTAAACCGCGACAGCTCGGACGAGGGAAGGTAGGTCGACATCTTCGAGTTGACGTTTTCGAGCTCGGACTCCACGGCGCGGCGCAGCGAATCGAGCTGTTCCTCGGAGAGATCCTCGGCTACCACCTTCACAGTGAAGGTAGTGCCCATCGTCGGCCCCTGGAGCGTATAGGCCGTCTGTTCGGGCGTCCGGCAACCGACCGCGATTAGCAGCAGGGAGAGAGTGGCTGGAAGCTGTGAAAAAATGCTGGGACAGTCAACCGCGGCTGAAGATGTCATTGATTCTACGTATCTTCTGGGACGCCGCTTGTGACAGTCCCTGATTTTTTCACAGCTTCCAGCCCCCGCCCCACGGGAATGCGACGGGCGAGGCCGGCGGGCCGCTACGAATCCTTGGTGGGTCGTCATGAACTCGCCTCCCCGGCAGCATGGAAAGGAAGGGTGCGTTGTGTCGGAGGTTCCCTCCGTCGTGCCTGACTGAAACACAAGCGTCGAGAAGAATCTCGACGCGGCAAGCTGGAGAGCTTGCGCCACGACGGAACTCGATGTCGCCACGAATGGCGACACGGCACGCAAGAATGCGTGCGCCACAAACCGAACCCAAAGCGTTTCATGCTTCAGCGGCCCAAACCTAATTGAGACAAGTCAGCGACATGTCCCGCCCTGGGGACCGCCTGTTGCCACCTCCCGTGTCCCTACGACCTTCACTCCCAGATCCCAGGGAGCAAATCGAGCACCCGTGCCCGCTCAGTAAGCGGTCTTAGGGCTAACCAAACCACGCCTCACCCGCCGAAATCGTCGAAGGCGATGTTTTCGGGCTCGACGCCCAGACCGTCGAGCATTTTGAAACAGGCCGTCATCATGGGGGGCGGTCCGCAAATGTAGTACTCGATATCTTCGGGTGCGGGATGGTCTTGCAGGCAGTGATCGTAGAGAACTTGATGGATAAAGCCGGTGTAGCCGGTCCAGTTGTCCTCCGGCAGCGGCTCGGATAGCGCCAGTTCCCAGGTGAAGTTGGGATTTTCGGCCTGGATCTTGTCGAAGTGGTCGATATAGAAGGCTTCCCGCAGGCTCCGCGCTCCATACCAAAAGGAAACCTTACGATTCGTGTGGACGCGAAGGAACTGGTCGAAGATATGAGAGCGCATCGGGGCCATGCCGGCCCCGCCGCCGATGAAGACCATTTCCGCGTTCGTGTCTTTGGCGAAGAATTCACCAAACGGACCTGAAATCGTGACGTCATCACCGGGCTTCAAGCCAAAGATGAAAGAAGACATCTTCCCCGGCGGAGTCCCCTGGGGCGCGCGCGGGGGCGGCGAGGCGACCCGCACATTCAGCATGATGATGCCTTTTTCCTCGGGGTAGTTGGCCATGGAGTAGGCCCGATTGACAGGCTCACCGACCGTCGAGGTCAAATCCCAGATGCGGAACTTATCCCAATCGCCGTGAAACTCTTCTTCGACGTCGAAATCCTTGTAGTGTACGGTGTGAGGGGGACAGGTGATCTGAATGTAGCCGCCGGCGCGAAAAGGCACCTCGTCGCCGGGCGGCAGTTCGAGAACGAGCTCTTTGATAAAAGTTGCCAGGTTGTGATTGGAGCGCACCTTGCACTTCCACTGGCGAACGCTGAAAACCTCGGAGGGCACGCGGATCATCATGTCCTGCTTGACCTTGACCTGGCAGGAGAGGCGGGTGCCCTCGCGAAACTCGCCGCGCGTGATGTGAGGGGGCTCGGTCGGCAGGATCGCTCCTCCTCCTGCCATGACGTCGACCTTGCAAACCCCGCAACTGCCCTTGCCTCCGCAGGCCGAGGGAATGAATATCTTCCGGTCCGCCAGCGCGCCCAGCAGCGTACCGCCCGTCTTCACGCAGATGGCGTTAGCGGCGTCATCGTTGATAACGATGTCCACTTCGCCGCCGGCCACGAGCTTGCTTTTGGCGACCATCAACACCACGACCAGCGAAAGAATCACCAGGGTGAACATGAAAACGCCGAGCGCTACCGTGGTCATGTTTGTGATCCCATTAGCCCGTGGTAAGAGTAGACGTCTCGAAAAACCGGGTACAGCCAGCCAATTCGCTTCAAGCTAAGTGCTTTGTTTCGAGGGCCATGATGGAGGTCGAATTGGTGGCAGTCCCCATTTTTCGCTCCCGCCCTACTTTCGCCCGTTGTCATGTTCGTGATCCCGTGCTGTCGGGCTTGTGACATTGTGGCCCCTATAACTGGATCCCCGCGAAGGCCATGAAGCCGATGGCCATCAATCCGGTCAAAACGAATGTCATGCCCAGGCCTCTGAGCCCTGCCGGCACGTTGCTGTAACGCATTCTCTCGCGGATCGATGCCAGCGACACAATCGCTAAAAACCAACCGATACCGGACCCAAGGCCGAACACCGTGCTTTCGGCGAGGGTGTAGTCACGCTCGACCATGAACAGCGAAGCGCCCAGGATGGCGCAGTTGACCGCGATGAGCGGAAGGAACACACCCAGCGCGGCGTAGAGCGCGGGAACGAAGCGGTCGAGCGTCATCTCGACGATTTGCACCATCGCCGCGATGGTGCCGATGTAGCAGAGGAAGCCAAGGAACGACAAGTCGTAGTCGGCCAGCGAGGGATGCAGCCAAGCCATGGCGCCGGGCTCGAGCAGGTATCGGAAGATCAAGTTGTTCATCGGCACCGTCACGGCGAGCACGAAAATCACCGCCGACCCCAGGCCGATAGCCGTATTGACCTTCTTCGAAACGGCCAGGAACGAACACATGCCCAGGAAAAAGGCCAAGGCCATGTTCTCGACGAAAATCGCCTTGACGGCCAGGCTGAGATAGTGCTCGGTCATCGGATCTGTTTTCCCTTATCGATTGCCGGCTCGGCTTTCGACCGAACGGGCCCGATTTTCCCCAATTTCGCCATGCGGTTCGCTTAGCCCTCCTCTTCGACCTGGTCTTGCTTCCAAACCCGCAAGGCCCAGATGAACAAACCGATGATGAAAAACGCCCCGGCCGAGCTAACCATGATTCCGTTGGGGTAATACCAACCGCCTTCATTGACGGAAGGAAGCACGACGTAGCCGAAGATCTTCCCCGCTCCAAACAGCTCGCGGAGCAAGGCCGTAGCGATCAAGATGAGACTGTAGCCCAGGCCGTTGCCGATGCCGTCGATCAGGCTGCTGCTGGGTCCGTTCTGCATCGCGTAGGCCTCGGCGCGGCCCATGATGATGCAGTTGGTGATGATCAGGCCGACGAAGACGGAAAGCTGCTTGCTGATCTCAAACAGATACGCTTTCAACAACTGGTCGGCGACGATCACCAGCGAGGCGATAATCGTCAACTGAACAATGATGCGGATACTTGTCGGGATCTGATTGCGCAGCAAGCTAATGGAGAAGTTCGACAGCGTCAGGACGAAGATCACCGCTCCGCACATGACCAGAGCGGTGTCCATTTTCGTCGTCACCGCCAAGGCGGAACAGATCCCCAGCACTTGCAGCGCGATGGGATTGTTCTCAAAGAGCGGATCGAGCAATACTTTTTTCGCCGGTGTCGCCATCCGAACTCTCTTCTTCTGCTTTCATGGTACTGGTCTGGCTCTCCCGAAACCGTGTGAGGTACGGTCCAAAGCCGGCCTCCCCGAGCCAGAACCGCAGCATGTTGGTCACGCCGCGGCTTGTGATCGTCGCGCCGGAAAGACCATCCACCTGGTAAGGGTCCTCTTGCGGAGAACCGGCCCGCCCCTTGATCACCGAGATCACCGGGGATCCCGTGTCGTCCAAGGCCACCCGTCCGGGCCAAAGGGCTTTCCAGCTCGGGTTGTCCACTTCCCCTCCCAAGCCCGGCGTTTCGAGGTGCTGGTAGTAGGTCAACCCGCGTATGGTTCTCGTGTCGGCATCGAGCGCCAGGAAGCCGTAGAGCGTGGACCAGAGTCCGTAGCCCTCCACCGGTAAAACGAGCATGCTTACCTCGCCCCTGTTATTGAGCACTTGATAGACGACCGCGTGGTGGGGCAATCGTTTGATAACCGACAGGTTCGGGGGAGCTTCGCGGCTGGTGTCGGGGTCCGCCGCCGCCTTCCGCTGGTCGTAGGCGGCGGTGTCGATGTCGGGAGCCGGCAGGCCGGTTTCCAGCTCGATGGCCACCGCCTCGATCGTGCGGAACCGTTCATTAATGTCTTCCGCACTAAGCCTTTCCGTCGCTTCGGCCAGCCCGGCGGCCATCAACACGTTCTTCATTTTGTCCAGCCGGGCGTTGGCTTGTTGCAGCTCGGACAGCGAGACCGCCGAAGAGGAAACCAAAATGGCGCAGACCACGCAAACCGCGGCGGCAAACAGAAGCGTGTACTTCACGCTATGCTGCATAGCGCGCCCTCCTGCGTTTGACGTTGGCCTGCACCACGAAGTAGTCGATTAACGCGGCAAACAGATTCATGAACAAGATAGCCAACATCATGCCTTCCGGGTAAGCCGGGTTCACCACCCGGATCAGAATCGCCAGCACTCCGATCATAAACCCATACACATATTTTCCGGTATTTGAGTGCGCCGCGGAAACCGGGTCCGTAGCCATGTAAACCGCGCCAAAGGCCCAGCCGCCCAAAGCAAAATGCCAATAAAACGGCACGCCGAATAAAGGATTCGTCTCCGATCCGACGGAATTCAGCAACAGGGCGGTCAGAAACGAACCCACGGCCACGGAAAATATGATCCTCCACGAACCCACGCCGCTGACGAGCAACACGGCGGCCCCGATCAAGCAGGCCAGCGTCGAGGTTTCTCCCATCGAACCGGGAACCAGCCCCACGAACGCATCCCACCAGGTCAGCCCCTCGTCCAAGACGATTTGCCCTTGGACCGCGGCTTCGGCCAGCCAGGTAGCGCCGCTGACTCCGTCAATGCTCGTATCGGCAGCGATCCAGACCTGATCACCGGAAATCTGCGCCGGATAGGCGAAAAACAAGAAGGCTCGCGAGGTCAGGGCGGGGTTCAAGATGTTCATTCCCGTGCCGCCGAAGATTTCCTTGCCGATGACCACCCCGAAGGCGATCCCGACCGCGACCTGCCAGAGGGGGATCGTGGGAGGAAGAACCAGCGGGAACAACATGCCCGTGACCAGAAAGCCCTCGTTGATCTCATGTTTGCGGACTACGGCGAACAGCGCTTCACAGTTGCCGCCTACGAAAAATGTCACCAACAGCACCGGCAGGTAATAAAGGGCGCCGTGGAGGATGCAGGCAACTAGGTCTCCCGGGTCCCAGGACCCGTATCCGAGCGCCCCCATGGCCTGGGTCTGCCACGTGTCCAGCGGTAAAGCACCGTTGCGGATCGCCAAGTGAGCCTGATAGCCGGTGTTATACATGGCCATGAACACGCACGGCAGCAGGGCGATGACCACGGTCACCATCATGCGCTTCAGGTCGAGGCCGTCGCGCACATGCGAGGCGCCCTTGGTGACTTTCCCCGTCGTGAAAAGGAATGTGTCTAGGGCTTCATAGAATGGCTGGGCAAATTCGAGCGGCGCCCCCTTTTGGAAGAGCTTCGACTGGGCGTCGAGAATAGACCGCAGCGCCTTCATCAGCCTTCTTTTTCGATCACCGTCAACACCTGGCGGAGCAGCGGGCCGTACTCCATTTTCCCCGGACACACGAAACTACAGAGCGCCAAATCTTCTTCGTCCAGCTCGAGACAACCCAGCTCTTCGGCTTTTTCGACGTCGCCTACGAGCAGGGAGCGAAGCAGAAACGTCGGCAGGATGTCGAGAGGCATCACCCTCTCGTACATACCGATCGGTACCATTGCTCGATCGGAGCCGTTGGTGGTGGTCGTGAAGCGAAACGTTCTGCCGGGAATCAGTCGGGAGACAAAAGTGTTGATTGTGGAAAACTTATCCGATCCAGGAGTCAGCCAGCCCAGGAATTCCCGCTTGCGATCTTCAGGAACTACAGAAATCTGGCGATGAAACCGCCCCAGATAGCCGAACACCTCGCCGGAGGCCGTGCGGCCCGACAAAACCGATCCTGAGATGAGGCGGTTTTCGCCATTGGCGAGTTCGCGCTCGACGAGGTCGTCGGTTGCGGCGCCCAGACGGGTGCGCAGCAGCCGGGGCCGCCGGACCGCCGGTCCGGCGAGCGAAATCACTCGTTCGACGTCGAGTTCGCCCGTACTGAAGAGCTTGCCGATGGCGACGACGTCCTGGTAGGAGAGGTGCCAGACGGTCTTGTTTCGATCGACAGGATCGAGCCGATGAATATGCACGCCGACCGTGCCTGCCGGGTGAGGACCGGCGAAGTACTCGAGTCGAAACTGAGCGCCCTCGGGCGCGGTCACCGAGCTGCCCGGCGATGCACAGACGTAAACCGGCCCCTCGGTCAGCTTGGCGAGCGCTGAAAGGCCGCGCTCGAAATCAGCTTCCCTGCCTGCCAAAACCACATCGGGAGCTGGCGCAAGCGGATTCGTGTCGGCCGCCGTGACGAAGACCGAATGCGGCGCCTCGGCCGGATTCGCTGCTCTGCCGAACGGCCTACCCCGCAACGACGTCCAAAGCCCCGACTCGAGCAACAGATCCTTGACCTCTTGGCGCGCAAGGGCCCCGGGATGCTTGCCGGAATAGGAGCGAAACGAGAGCGCACCGCCGCGCCCGGCCAGCTCACCCGCGTCCAACTGGATCACAACCGACTGCAGCACCCGACGTTCCCCGCGGTTGATGGCCACGACCGTCCCCGAAGCCGGTGAGGTGTGCCGGACTCCGGGGGTTTTCTTGTCTTCCAATAGGAGTTGCCCGCGCTGGACGTCATCGCCCACCGAGACATGCATGGTAGGCTTCATGCCGATGTAATCGTCCGCCATCAGCGCCACGCGGCGGGGTTGGGAAGCCGGCTCGATTCGCTGTTCCGGCTCGCCGGCTATCGGCAAGTTTAGTCCTTTTTTGATTTTATGCAGACCCATGCAAGCGTCTATTATTGGATATTACCGGCCTCTACAAGACCGTTACTCTACCGGGGTCGCCGATCGCCGGCCCCCCGCGCGGCGACCGCGGCAGCAGGATCGCTGGTCGCTCACCGTGTGTCGGGAACCGAACCAGCCGGCTCTCAGCGTGCAAGTCTTCAACGCGGAATCACTCTCGGTTCTTTTGCAAGACGGTTTCCGGGGCAGCGGTCGCAGCCAGTCGAGGGACCTCCAGAATGTCCGACGACATGAGATCCTCGTCGCTCTCCTCCCTATAGTCTATCGGCGCTCGCGACTTAAAGCTGGAGACTACGCGCCGCCCCGGGCTCATCCCAAAGCCCAGCCCTGTCAGTCACATACTGTCTTGAAGCCGGCCCGTATTTCTCGCCATCTGACGGCCTTCTCACGCACTTCGCCGGGCCACGTGGTGAGAAAAACGGGCTAAAGCTGATACAGCCGGGGATAATGAGTCGGCTACTGTCCGCAGCCCGAGGTGTCAACTGCCCGGTCGCTTTCCCGTCCGCTCGATTGCAAGACACGTCCCGGGGGCGGCGCAATCGCCGACCCCAACCGCAGGTACCATTTTAGCGCGATTTCCGCTGTCGGATTCCGTGCCCAACCTCTGTTCCGCAACCACGTCGGGGAGCCACGGACTCTCCCGTGGGTGGGCAAAAGCGTTGAGCGTTCCCGCAGCTCAGGCGGGCTGCCGGCCGCGCGCATCATAGATCGTTGCCGGCGGGCTAAGGTGTTTTCCGAGCCGACAGACCTCAATTACAATTCCTGTTTCAAGCAGAACCCTGATAAGAGCCGTCCATGGTTTTCTTCTATACTGGAGAGGGAAGTGACGGAGAGGATGGGCGAGCCGACGACCTCGAAACTGCTCCCGCTCAGCGAGCCGGCGGCGGGCGAACCGTCGTGCCTCATTTACCTCAACGGCGAGGAACAAAGGGTTCGGCGGGGAGCTACAATCTCTGTGCTGTTGGCTGAACTCAAACTGGCCGAAGACCAGGTCGCCGTGGAGGTGGATCGCAGGATCGTACGGCGTCCGGATTGGCGTTCCACGGAAATACACTCTGGGGCGGCGATCGAGGTGGTCCATTTCGTGGGCGGGGGGTAAACGGAAAACTTTTCCTCTCGGCGGACGAAAAGGACTATCCAGACCGCTCCGGGTTGTCGTACAATCTCATAGTCCTTCTGCCTAGAGCCAAATGAGACCGACCATGCCAAAAGGGAAGAAGCCTAGTTCCTCTGCGCGTGCCCGACCCACCGGCACCTTTACCAGCCACGACGTAACGCGCATCACGGGTGTCACCCTACGTCAACTGCAGTGGTGGGATGAACAGGGCGTCGTCAGTCCCATGCAGCGCGGTCACCGCCGACTGTACCAACTCCATGAAGTGATCGAAATCAGCCTGATTACCGAACTCAGACGCAAAGGGATTTCGCTGCAGAAGATTCGACACGTCCTCAAGTTTCTACAGAAGGAGTTGGGGAAAGGTCTCTTCGAGTCCGTCCGCAATGGTAACGAAGTCCACTTGTTGACCGACGGCAAGAATCTCTATCTCGAGGACGATCATCGACGCATCGTCGATATCCTCAATGATGCCAATCAGCCGATGATCGCGGTTTGCATATCGGACCAAATCAAGCGGCTGACCCCGCCCATCGGTCTGAAAAAAGCCGTGCAGTCAGACACGCGAGCCAGACCGGCTCGATCGGCTCGCGCTTCCTAGCACAGCGTCAGGCGCCTACCATTCCAGGGAGAAGGCGGAAGGCGACCGCAGTCTCGCCCAAATAACGCAACTCGCATCCACGTTTAAGGCGGTTTCGGCGTCATCCCTGTGTGGCCCGGATCTCCAGGGAGGGGTGTCGTGCGCTTGCGGCGGTACTCGTTCTGGCGATCCCCGCCGGCGCCGAACAGCAGCTGAAGGGTGTGCTGTCGAGGATCGAAAGACGCTATAACAGCCTGGCAACACTCGTTCTACGGTTCGAGCACACCTGGTCGTACGCTAGCCGCCCCCGACGCCACGAAGAAGGCACACTCTACTTGCGCCGGCCTATGAAAATGAGCTGGGAATACACCAAGCCGCCCGGGAAGTTGCTTGTCGGCGACGGCCAGGTTCTGCACATGTACAACCCGCAGACCAACCAGGTTCGGCGCCTCAACCTCAGGGAAACCGGCGACCTGAGAGCGCCTTTGGCGTTCCTGCTAGGCCGTCTTCGATTCCGAAAACTCTTCCGTAACCTGCGAATCGAACGCGGGGACGAAAAAAGCATTCTTGTCGGAGAAGGCCGATCCGGCAGCGAAGCGTATCGCCGGGTGGAGTTCACCTATGACCCGCGGGACTTCCGTTTGCTTCAACTCCGGGTGATTGGTCAAGACGAATCCATCAATGCCTTCCGTTTCGAGAACGAACGGATCAATGTGCCGCTGGACCCCAGCCGCTTCAACTTCCAGCCGCCGCCCGAGGCCGAAATCATCAACGACTTCCGCGACCGGGAGGTTCGATGATGGCCGAATTCGTCTGCAAGTTCGCCGACCTCGACGGACGAGTCCGGCAGCAAGTGGAAGCGGCAGAATCGGAAGATGAGCTGCACCGGCGATATGGCGATCGCGGCCTGCTGCTCTACTCCGTCACACCGCGGCGCGCTCTCCGCGGCCTCCAGCTCGAGACCCTTCGGCGGCGCGGCGGCCGCCTCAATCTCGAGCAGTTCCTGATCTTCAACAAGCAGTTCGTGACCTTGACTCGAGCAGGCTTGCCGATTTTGAAGTCACTTGAACTGCTGGCCGCCAACACGAAAAATGGACGGCTGGGCGGCTACCTTGACGCCATTCGCGGCCAGGTGAAGACCGGGGTCGCGCTCTCGGAAGCCTTTCGTAGCCAGGGGGTATTCCCCCCGATCTACACAACGTCGTTGATGGCGGGCGAGAAGAGCGGCAGCCTGGCGGATGTCATCGATCGATACGTGCAGTACCAAAAGCTCGCGCTTGGGGTGCGCAAGAAGATCCTCGTTTCCTTGATCTATCCCTGCGTTCTGGTCGCGTTGGTGCTGACTCTGGTGGTCTTTTTGGTGACTTATGTCGTTCCCGAGTTCGCCCGCCTCTACAGCAGCATGGACGCGCAGTTGCCCTACATGACCGAACTGCTCGTGGCCTTCGGCCTTACCGTCAGCGAGAACCTGTTGCTGATCGCAGGCGTGCTGCTGGCGATCGTAGTCCTGGCCGGCGCCTGGCTGCGCTCGAAGAGTGTTCGCACCCGTTTGGATCGGTTCAAGATTAGCATCCCGCTGTTTGGCGCCATCTGGATTAAGTATCAGGTGGCGCAGCTTTGCCGTCTGCTGAACACGCTGCTAGCGGGAGGCATTCCACTGCTACAAGCGCTCGAAACAACCGGCCAATCACTGGGATCAAAAATGCTGCAACAGGCGATCATGGAGTCCCGGCGGATGGTGAAAGAGGGCCAATCCCTGTCGCAGGGTATGAGCGAGGCCGGCATCTTCCCGTCGCTGGCGATCGAGATGGTCCATGTTGGGGAGTCGACCGGCGCTTTGCCGGAAATGCTGAATTCCGTCGCCGAATTCTTCGACGACGACGTCAGCACGAGGATGGCGGCCGTTCTCGCGCTCGTCGAGCCCGTGATTATGATTTTCATGGGCATTTTCGTCGCCTTTGTGCTGATATCGCTTTACTTGCCGATCTTCAGTTTGGCGGAAAGGATCTAGCGCATCGACCGTCAGGTGGTGAGCAATTGAGCAATGCGGACTAGTCCCGAACAAACGTTGCAACAGGACCCGCGGGCCGAGGAAGAAGAAGCGCGGGCCGTAGCGAAGCGCTACCGCTACGAGTTCCTCGATCTGGGAGAAGTGCATATTGACGCCGATCTGTTTCGATCCATCCCGGTCGAGTTGATGTTTCGCCACCACTTCGTCCCCGTGCAGTCCGTCAACGCCAGCTTGGAGATCGCTATCGCCGACCCGCGGCAGTTGCCCGCGCTCGATGAGATCTCGCTGCTTTTGGGGAAGAAGATCCGCATCAAGGTCGCCACGCTCTCGCAGATCAGCGACCTGTTGAAGAAGACCGAGCAATCGCAGCGGGTCTTGGAAGAGGTCACCGAGGGCTTTGTCCTTGACGTCGCGGGGAAGGAAGCCGCCGGTGATGAAACGATCTCGATCGAGAAGCTGACCGGCGACACAGACATCAGCCCCGTCATACGCTTGGTCGACACCACGATTTTCAACGCCCTCGAACGCCGCGCCAGCGACATCCACATCGAGACGCGCAGCGACGAAGTAGCCATCAAATACCGCATCGACGGCGTACTGCACTATGCCATGCCGCCGATCTCGCGAGACTGGCACCAGACGATCATCTCGCGCATCAAGGTCATGTCGGAGCTCGACATCGCCGAAAACCGCGTTCCCCAGGACGGGCGTTTTCGCGTGCGCTACAAGGGGCGCCAGATCGATTTCCGCGTTTCGATCATGCCCACTGTCCACGGCGAAGACGCCGTATTGCGCGTCCTCGACAAGGAGTCGATGAGCGAGAAGTTTCACCAGCTCTCGCTCGCCGTTGTCGGCTTCTCGGAAGACGACTTGCGCAAGTTTGCGCGCTACATTCGGGAGCCTTACGGCATGGTCCTGGTCACCGGTCCCACCGGCAGCGGGAAGACGACGACACTTTATGCCGCGCTGAGCGACATCAAGACCGACGAAGACAAGATCGTCACCATTGAAGACCCGGTCGAGTACCAGATCAAGGGCATCACCCAGATTCCGGTCAACGAAAAGAAAGGGCTAACGTTCTCCCGTGGTCTGCGCTCGATCCTACGCCACGACCCCGACAAGATCATGGTCGGTGAGATTCGAGACACCGAGACCGCCCAGATCGCCATTCAGTCCGCGCTGACCGGTCACTTGGTGTTCACCACCGTGCACGCCAACAACGTGGTGGACGTACTGGGACGCTTCCTCAACATGGGTGTCGAGGCGTATAACTTCGTCTCGGCGCTCAACTGCATCCTGGCTCAAAGGCTGGTGCGAGTTGTTTGTGAACACTGCAGGATCCCGAAGCAGTATCCGGACTCGGTGCTCGAAGAGTCGGGATTGGCCCTCGCCCAGTGGAGGGATTTTGAGTTCGCCGAAGGAGAAGGATGCATCGAGTGCGCCGGAACCGGCTATCGGGGTCGAACCGCGATCCACGAATTGCTGGACCTGAAGGACCGCATTCGAGAATTGATTCTGGACAAGAAGCCTTCATCGGAGATCAGCCGCGCCGCCCGCGAAGAAGGCATGACCACGCTTCGCGAGTCGGCTGTCGAAAGAGTGCGCAGCGGAATCACCACGCTGCGCGAGATCAACAAGGTGACGTTCATCGAGTAGATGCTCCAACGACTTAAATATTTGGTGCAAGACCCGCCGCCGCTGTTGGTGTTTGAAATCAGCGAGCGGTCGGTGACCGCGGTCCGGCGGCACTCACGAGGCCACGAAGTGGAGGCCCAGGCCGAGCAGGAACTGGCCGAGGGCGTGGTTTTGTCGTCGCTGGCGAAGCCGAACGTACAGTTGCCGGACGAGCTTGAGCGGGCGGTGGAGAGCGTGGTTCAACAGCTGGGCCCGGCGAAGCGGCCCGCTGCGGCCCTGCTTCTCCCTGACGCCTGCGCGCGCCTTACGACACTCGACTTCGATCAGCTTCCGGGAGATGGAAAAGAGCGGCTGGAGCTGATTCGATGGCGTCTTAAAAAGGCCCTGCCCTTTGACGTCGAGCCGGCGCGGATCGCCTACCAGCCGCAGCGCACAGCGGCCGGATGGGCCTTGCTGGTCGCCGTGACGCTGCCCGAAGTCGTCAAGCAGTATGAAACTCCGCTGCGGAAGGTGGGACTCGAGCCCGGTTTTGTGGCGGTCTCGGCGGCCTCGGCGCTGAATTTGGTCTCCGCCGACGGGATGACGATGTTCGTTAAGCTTGCCGAGCGGTCGCTGACGATCGCAGCGGTTGAGAAGGGTGTCGTCCGTTTGGTTCGAGCCGTCGAACTCGCGCCCGATAGCGATCCGGCCGGCTCTGCCGCGCTGGAAGAGATGGTCGCCGATCTGTTCCCCACGACCGTGTTCGTGGCCGACAATCTTGGCGCGTCCGTGGAGAAGGTGGTCTTGTGTGGTTTTGATCATCTTCTGCCGGCTGCGGTGCCGTACTTTTCAAGCGAGTTGGGCGTTGATGTCGAGCCGCTGCGCTCTCCCCGGGGCGTGATCGGCGGCCGCGAAGCAGGGATCTGGGGCTATCTGAGTACTCAATAAGACTTGGCGCCATGCGCATTACTCTCAATCTCGCGACGCAGCCTTTCGCTCGAACGCGGCTGTTCTGGCTGCTGAGCGGGATCTCGGGCGTCGTGCTCGCGGCGGCGGCGGTGTGGCTGTTGACCCTGTTTTTTCAGGAAAGCGAGATTCCGCCGGAGCTGCTCGTGCGGGAGCGTCAACTTCGCTCCGACTTGAACGACTTGTCGGCGAGCGAACGCCGGCTCAGGGCCACGCTGGAAGAGCCGGCCAATGGCGATGTCCTTGAGCGCTCGCTGTTCCTCAACGAGTTGCTCTATCGCAAGGGTATCTCGTGGACACGCACCTTTGCGGATCTCGAGATGATATTCCCGCCTCGTGTGCAGATGTTTCAAATCCGCCCCCAAGTTACCGCCGACCACAAGGTGTTGCTCGATATGCAGGTGGGCGCGGAGAGTCCGAAAGATTTCATTGATCTGCTCAAAGCGCTCGAATCTTCGGAGTTGTTCGGCGCGGCGGACTTGCGTGGAAACTCGCCGCCAACCGAGAACCAACCTCTGTTTCGATACCAACTTGTGGTGAGCTATGACCAGCAGCTCTAGCCCGCTTTTCTCACCACGTGGCGAGGCGAAGTGCGTGAGAAGCCCGTCAGTACAAGGCGCGCGCCGCTCGGCGCCCCGTTTCTTGAATAATGCGGGCGTACTTGAACCCTACGTTGAGCACGGCGAGCAAGCGCAACGCAGTAATGGCGGGCTTATTGTGTGCTTCGATCGTCAGGGGGTGAGAAATGCGGGCTAGGATCGGTCTGTCCGCGTTTTCGCGGGCTTCTCGACTGCGTCGAGTCACGCGAACGCAGGTGTGCGTCGCGTTAGGGCTGATCCTGCTGTTCGATCTTGTGTTCTATTTCTTTGCGGTAAAGCCTCTCAGCGCGCGCGAGCAGAAGAAGCGGACGTCTATTTCGATCTTGTCGCAGCAGGCAAAACAAAGGACCGAGCAGGTGGCGAAACTGAAGATGGTTGTGGACAAGGTGGAACAGGCCCGCAGCGAGGGGGACAAGCTGATCGAAGAGATCACCCTGGTTCGTCGAACGACCTTTTCGACGTTGGTCGCCGAGCTTGACAGTGCGGCCCGGGAGTCGGGTGTCGAGCCGCGCGAGGGCGCCTACGACGTCCAGCCGATCGAGGGAGCGGAACACTACGAGATGGTCACCATCAGCGCCAACTTTCGGGGGCGTTACGAGAACTTGGTGAAGTTCCTGAATCGGCTCGATCGCTCGGAGAACTTTCTAATCATCGAATCGCTAGGGGCGGCGCCGCGAGCCGATTCCGAAGAATTGAACGTAACGATGAAGATCGACACTTTCGTGCGAGAGCTATGAAACTAGGGGCGGAGCGGAACAAAGTTATTGCGCTGGCGGTGGCATCGACCGTCTTTGTCTACGTCCAGTTCTTCACAGCTGAAGAAACCGCGCCGACACGGCGACGACCCGCCGCAACGGCCAGCGGTTCGGCTGCCGAAAGGGCCGCGCGTCGAAGGCGCGCGCCGGCCCCGCCGCGCCAGGCTCGAGGGCAGAACTTCCGTCCCACGTTTCACCGGGCGGATTCGGACGAACCGCTTGATCCGATGAGCGTCGATCCGACTCTGCAAACGGATTTGCTGGCCAAGGTGCGCTCGGTGGAGTTCGGGGGCGTCGAGCGCAATCTGTTTCGGTTTGGCCGGCGAAAGAAGCTGGTCGCCTCCCCTTCGGCGGAAGAGATCAAGCGGTCCCAAGAGCGCTTAAGGGCGCTCCAGGGACAGGGGCCGAAGCCGGTCAAGATTAAGCCGGGCGCTCGCAAACCGACGGCGCCGCGCATCGATTGGAAATATTACGGTTTCGCGAATTCCCGCCGCGACACGAGGAAGCGGGCGTTTCTGCTGGACGGTGAAGAGATCTTCGTTGCGACCGAAGGCGATGTCTTCAAGAAACGCTATCGTATTGTGCGCATCGGGATCAATTCCATCGTCATCGAGGACATGCAGTTCAAACAGGAGCAGAAGCTGCCGTTGGAGGAAAGCTAGCGGGGCCTCGATGCCCCCGGGAAGCAATGAACGCGGGTGGGTTTTCGACCGCGGTCATGGCACCCTGGTCGTTACGAGGATTTGGCCCTGTCACTAACGTTCCAGGCTCAGTTGCCTGCTCTCGCACACCCTTGCGACGAGCGAAACTGAGCCGCGAGCGCAAGCGAGCGGCCATGGTGTAGGGCCAAGTAAACGGTGGATTTTCGACCGAGTGGCGCGGGGATTGGCCGCCAATCGTCTATCGTAAACTTCCGCGACCGAGCCCTGGCCGAACAACCGCTGCTAGCATGAAAGAAGACTAATGATGCGAGTGCGCACGGCAGCTAAACCGTCAGGCAGAGCGGGGAGCCAAGGCTTCATTCTTCTGAGCCTGCTGTTTTTCGTTGCCGCCATCGCCATTCAGGTGGCGATCTCGCTGCCTCGGGCGGCCATGCAAGCCCAGCGGATCCGCGAAGAGAGGCTGATCTATCGCGGCAAACAGTACAAGCGGGCCGTGCAGCTTTATTTCCGCAAATACCAGAAGTACCCGGAAAAGATAGACGACCTCGAAGAGACCAATGGCCAGCGGTTCTTACGCCGCCGCTACAAAGATCCTTTGACCGGCGAAGACGAGTGGCGTCTCGTCCACATGGGAGCGGACGGGCGCATGGCCGATTCGCTGATCTATGACATCGAAGAGGAAGAAGGCCGGGAGGTCGCTTCCGGCTACGGCGGCACCGGCCCGAACGCGCCGCTGGGATCGTCCGTCGGGTTCCCGGGCTACTCGGCGGGGTTTGCCGCGTCTGACGGCCGCTTCCAAGGCGCCGAGCGCGCCAGGGCGGTGCGGCAGTCCGCGGCCCCCACCATTCCCGGCCAGTCGGCTCCCGGCGCCTACGGTGCAACCGGGCAACCTGGCTACGAGGGCGAGGTCGACCCCAACAACCCCAATCCATCGCCCTTCGGTGTTGCGCCTGGGCAGCCGGGGCAGCCCGGCCAAGCAGGTGTCCGCGGGCAGCGAGGTCAGCCCGTCGAGGGCCGATACCCAGGCTATGCGCGCGTGCTGCCGGGCCAGATTCCGCCCGCTGCCGCTCAGCGAGCCGGCAGCCGGCAGGGGCTTCCAGGGCTCTTCGGGGCCCAACCGGGCACAGGCTACCCTAGGGGAGCGGCGGGGCTTAACCGACCGCCGTCTAAGCGCACAGGTTTTGGGGGTCAAGTTTTTGGCTCTTCCCGAGGACAGCCCAGCCCCGGACGCCGCACGAGTCCGCCGCAGGGGTTTGGAGTCCAGGGCATGAACCAGCAAGCCGCCAACGTCATCGGCAGACTCCTAACCCAGCCCCGGCCCGGAGGTTTCCAAGGACTTGCCGGCCGACACCAGCCCACCGCCGGCCAGTCCAGCTTCAGCAAGGGAATCGCCGGGGTCGCCAGCAAGGTGGAGGACCGTGGCGTCATGGTCTACGAGGGGCGCGAAAACTACAACGAGTGGGAATTCGTCTACGACTACCGTCAGGAGGCGGGCTTCGGGTCGTCAAGCGTCGCCCAGGGATCCATGGCGGGCCAGCGGCCTGCTGGGGGCCAGCCGGGTTTGACGTCGGGTGGTTTCTTGACCGCGAGACCGGGCGCTGTGGGAGGCGTCGGTGGAACCTTCGGAAGCAGTACACCCTCGGGGTCCCAAAGAACCGGCTCGCCTTACGGAGCGGGAGGAGCGTCCTCTCCCTACGGTCAAAGGCGGCCTAGGCGGCCGGGCTTCGCTCCCAACTTGCCCGGTGTCCCAACCGGCGGCTCGCCCTCCCCCTATTCACCCGGTAGGGACCGGCGCCAGCCGTCACGGCAGCCCGGAGCAGGTATGCTGGGGCCCCGGCTCGCCCTATCCCGCTCCGCCGCCGATTCCGGGCATCACAGCCCCGCTCCAAGACAACAGCGGCGCGGCGCCCGGCTCTCCGGACGCCCGCTCCCGGCGCTGAGTTCCGACATCAGCGAAGACTATGGAGCCGGACCGACGCCGGGCTTCTCGGCGGTAGGGTCCCGCCCAACGTTCCCGATGGCGACCTGCCGGTGACGGCAACCGTGGCGAGGGGCCGTTCATTACCGTGGGGAGTCAATGACTTCGGTTCGACAAGAGTCAAAGTTCGAATGTGATGATCTGTGCCGAGAGAAATTCTTCGGCTTCATAGAGTCTCTGTCGGTGGTACTTCGCGAGGCTTATTTCCAGGGTATCAGCGTGAGGGGCGGTGCCTAGCTGGCGCACCGCTTTGCGCAAGCGCTCGCCCGACCGATCAACTAGGTCCGGTGGGAGCTCGAACTGAATTCGCTTGAACTCTTCGATCTCAGGTGAATCGGACCCAAAGATCGAGGCAAGAGAAGCAACTACCTGCTCGTGCCATCTTAGGAAGTCGTGGCCGAGGGCTTCCTGGGTCTGGAGGTGAGCGATTTGGCTGCGGAGATCTTTCAGTACACTGATTGCCGGACCCTTGTCGAGCGCCACTTAGCCCTTACGAAAACGCTTGTTCTCACCGACGAGCCCCTTGGGTTCAATAAACACTCGACGACGAGGGTCCTGGATCACGCGCCCGATTTTGTGGGCCCTCTTTCCATGGGACTCAACGATGGAGACGACATCGTCCGCCTCCGACGGCGAAACGATGACGCAGAACCCAATTCCCATGTTGTAGACGTGAAACATTTCCGCATCGGCGACATTTCCGTATTCCTGAATCGCCGAGAAAATCGGCGGTGTACTGGGCAGCCAATCAAGCACGAACCCAACCTTTGCCTCCACACGGGCTAGGTTGAGGAACCCGTCACTGGTGACATGGACAAAGGCCTTCGCAGCGACGCCACGATCGAGAATCTCAAGGACCTCGGGAACATAGATGTGGGTTGGTTTTAGAAGCTCTTGGCCGAGTGTACACGGAAGAGTCGGAATGGTGCTTTCCACCGAGAATTGATTGCGGCTGAAAAGCACGTGCCGCGCAAGCGTCAAGCCGTTGCTATGGATACCGTTGCTTTCTATGCCAACGATGGAGTCCCCTTCCTGAAGGTCTTGCCCCACAAGAATCTTGTCCAGAGCGACGGTGCCGATGGCGGTGCCGGCTAGATCGAGTCCCTCACCTTCCCTATACCCTCTGACTATCTCGGGTAGCTGGGCTGTTTCACCCCCTGATATCGAAATGTTTGCCATCCGGGCGCCCTGAGATAGGCCCGTGGCGATCTGCGTCATCACGTTGGGATTCGGATCCTGAATAGCGATGTAATCGACCATGGAAACGGGCTTTGCGCCAACGCAAAGTAAATCGTTCACGTTCATCGCCACGCAGTCGATCCCGAGCGTGTCATACTGCTGCATCATCTGGGCTACAAGTACCTTAGAACCTACTCCGTCGGTGGAGATAGCGAGGCCGATTCCGCCCAGATCGATGACGTTCGCGAAGAACCCGAGATTCAATTTGACGGCTCCGAAGCCGGTCTGATGCTGGAGCCAGGTTCGCCGAATTTGTTCCGTGAAGCCTTTCAGCGCGAGGTCCGCCCGCTCCGTATCGACGCCGGCCTTCTCATAGGTCGTATCAGCCATAGTCGCGTTCACAAAAGCCTCCCTCAGTATAGTAGCCATGCTGGCGGCAGTAGTTCCATGCGGTCTTTGGTGATCGTCGCCCAGTCCGGCTGCTCAAGCCATGCTGGAAACCGGTCGTAATCCATTCATCGCAAGCTGGTTATGCGAAATTGGGTTTGTTTCGTTTTTTTCTCTCTCGTGGGGCGTCACGCCGGTCTCCGCAGTCTCCCCCTTCAGCATAGCGAGCGTGTCAAGTGTCTTCGGTGGGCGATCACGATTCGCTACGAGTGGGCCCGGGAAGAAAAGGCCGCCGGTCTGGCGAAAAGCACGCCGAGGCCTGCACTACGGAGCTACGCAACCAGCCGCAATCCATTGATTCCAGGTTGGTTGTGCGAAATATCGCCGTTGGCCCCACCAGCACCTTCTTCCGATACTTGGGTATCCATACCAAGTGCACCTTCAAGTCGAACTTCGTGTGCGCGCCGTGTCGGTACTTCCGCACGCGACCACATTACCACGACCTTCTCTTCGCCTGAAGGCGAGGGGTTGCCACCATCCCCGGATGAGACACTAATTCCGGCGAAACTTCCCACCCTGCACCGCTTTTTAAGCTGTTAGAAAGGTAACCGCCGCCCTTGGGTGAAGAACCTAGAGCAGCACGGAGTCGATGGGTTGCATTACCGGGGGTTCGGCGGCGGCGGGCCGGCGATTTTCCAAATAGTCACGTAGCTGCGCGGGGGAGTCTTCGAAGAAATCGTGCACCAGCCGGTCGAGAGCGAGGTCGAGGGCGTCATCGCGCGTAAGGACGGGTGAGTAGACATAGCCGCGTCCTTGTTTTTCCCGCCGCACGGCCCCCTTCTTGGCCAGCCGATCGAGGAGGGTCAAGACGGTCGTATAAGCCAGCAATCGCATGGGCCGCAGGTGAGCCTGCGTCTGGCCTACCGTGGCCTTCTCGATCTCCCAGAGCGACTTCATGACCTCGAGCTCGAGCGGCGGCAGCAGCCGGCGGGGCGCGGGTTGCGGAACGGGGGAAGTCATCGGTCTTCTCTCCCTGTTGTGGCCGATCCGACGTTGTCGTTGAAAAGATCGCCGGGCGTGCCCGGCCGCGCATTGGGTGCAGCCGGCCAGCGAGTGCCGGAGGATGGCCCGGGTTCGGATGACTCCTCCGCGGGACGACTTTCTGTTGGGCCGTCCGAGCCGGCGAGAAACCTTTCCTTGTTGAGCACGAAGCGTTCGAGCGAGCGGCTGTAGGCCGTCCAGTCACCGTCTTGGACCGGGGAGTCGGCGAGCGCGGCGCGCATGCTCTCGAGCTTGGAATCAAGATCGTCGAGGTAGTGCAGCGCCAGGGCTTCGGGAAACGAAGGCAGCTTGGGAGACCCGAACTCGTATTTGCCGTGGTGGCTTAAGATCATGTGTTCCACCAACAGTTTCCACTTCGCGGGGAAGTCCTCGATCGCAGCGCACTTGCGGTCCAGCAGGCGCAGCACGATCGTGATGTGGCCCAGCAGCCGTCCTTCGTCGGTGTAGTCGAACGTCCGCTGAGCGTCGAGTTCATAGATCTTCCCCAGATCATGGAGCACGATGCCAGCGGTCAGCAGGTCTTGATCGATCAACTCGTAGTGGGCGGCAACCCCACTCGCCAACTCGAGCAAGGAGGTGATGTGTTCCAGCAGCCCGCCGATGAAAGCGTGGTGCAGCGACTTGGCCGCCGGAGCGGTCTTCAGCCGGGCAGCGATTTCTTCGTCGTCGAGAAACGCCTTTAGCAGGCGCTTCAGGTGGGGGTTTTGCATCTTGTCGACGGTGGCCAGCAGGCGGCCGAACATCTCGTCGACGTTCTTCTCAGTATGGGGAAGGTAGTCGGCCAGGCGGACCTCAGACTCGTCGGCCCGGCGCAGCCGCTGAACCGTGATTTGCGGCCGGTGGCGGTAAACCTGCGTCAGGCCCTGCACCTTGACGAAGTCAGCGCTGTCAAAAGTGCCGACGACTTCCTCGATCCCCTCCCACATCTTGGCCTCGAGGCGGCCGGTACGGTCCGACAGGACCATGGACAGATAGGGATCGCCGTCCTTTTTTAGACGAACATCTTTCGACTGAACGAGGAAGTAATCGGTGATGGTCTCGTTGGGCCGCAGGTCGCGGACATATCGGGTTTTGGCGGCCATCGTGGAGGGAGACCAGGGCGCCTGAGTCGGCGGCACCCGCCTAACCCGCATTTCTCACCAGCTGACGGTCAAAGCACGCGATAGGCCCGCCATTACTTCGTTGCGCTTGCTCACCGTGCTCAACGTACTGTTCAAATACGCCTCCGCGCGCTGAGCGGCGCGCGCCTTGTACTGACGGGCCTCTCACGCACTTCGCCTCGCCACCTGGTGAGAAAAGCGGGCTACCAGCCCGTGGTGAAAATCCTTCGTCGCAAAAAATGGTACAGTCACCGATTTTCGTCCTCTAACGCATACTGAAAACAAAGCAGTTGCAGAAGCGAAAATCGGATGACAGTCCCTATTTTTGCCGAACCTAGCTTCTACCGCGGGCCGCTAATCGGTGTCGTCGGCTTGATTCTTGTCTTTGTCCTTATCCTTCTTGTTCTTGCCGCCGCCAGGCAGCGGGATCACCCACAGCAGGCGCCGTTTCTTTTTCTTGGCCAGCACCTCTTCGCGGGTGGTGGTGACGGGCGCCAGCTTGGACGGGTCGGTCCAAGAGGTGTCTTTGCCCAGCACGGCGGCCGTGTCCATATATCCGGGGCGGATTTCTATATAGGCGTCTGTTCGCAGCTTGCTCAGGTACTCCCGAAACGCGGGCTGGAATTTCGGCCCCGACAATCGGTTGCGGATTTCGTCGCGAACCTCCTCCAGGGTGGCTAGGCCCTCGCGGTGTTTCTCAAAGACTTTTAGGATCAGGTAGCCGTTGGGGACCTCGATCAAGGATGTTATGTGACCCCTGGGCTGATCGAACACCAAATCCTCGATATTTTTCCGCAGCTTGCCCCGGCGCCAGACGCCGATGTCTCCCCCCTTCTCCGAGTTTTGTTTGTTGTCTGAGAGGCGACGGGCCATCTCGGGGAAGGGCTCTCCTTTGAGCAGCCGTTTGCGCGTGTCCTTTGCTTTCTTCTCAGCGGCAGCGAGTTCCTCGCCGGTCTTGCCCTCGGTGGAGATGACGATCTCCGCCAGGCGCACACCTTCCGTGCGCATGAACTCCTGTTTGTGCTCTTCGTAGTACGCTTCAATCTCGTCTCTGGGTATGACGATGCGGGAGCCGACCTCCTGGCCGATAACGGCCTGCGTCAGGAAGTGGCTGCGGATTTGCTCCATCGCGTCCTCGGCGAGCATGCCGGTCTGTTCCACGACCCAGGTCTCGAACTCCTCGATGGTTTTAAGGTTGTTGGCCTTCATCATGCGGTCCCGCTGACGGAGCACCTGTGCCTCGACGCTGACGCCGAACTCGTTGGCTTTTTGGATCAGGAGCCGGTGGTCGATGAGATCACGCAGGGCGTTTTTTTCAGCTTCCCCGAGGAGCTTTTGACGCTGCTCATCGCTGAGATCCTGCCGCCGCGCCACCTCGCCGCGCGCGTCTCGAAGGTTCTTCTCGTATTCCGAGCGGATAACGATGTCGCCATTGATCTTGGCGATGATCTCCTCCACAATGACGACATTCGCCAGGAGGGACGAGGCAAGCCCCAGCAAAGCTGAGACGACTAGAAAAGTTTTGATCTTCACGGTAGCTCTTCCGAAAGGGCCCTTCCCGGGGGAACAATCGCGTAGTGCGGCAACGCACTACCAACAATCGCCTCCGGCCCGGGCGGCAAGTAGAGTTTCTACTCTCTAGATTACTATCTTCGCACTAATCGGCCGCAGGGTTGCAGTCGCTTCGGAGGCTTTTCTCACCACCTGTGGCGGCGATTGGGCTCTGGGATATTAAGGGTATCCTAAGGACGTGTCGCCAAGAATGGCGACACGGCACGCAAGAATGCGTGCGCCACGCCCGCACCGAGGGCAGACAGAACCTGTAGGGGCACAGCATGCTGCCGGCTGCACTTGCCCGCCAGGTGGGTGTATTTATGAAATGGAGTGCTTAGATATCGAGGTTCTTGACGTCAAGCGCGTTGTCGGCAATGAACTTACGGCGGGACTCGACGTTTTCTCCCATCAGCGTGGAGAAGATTTTCTCGCTCTCAACGGCGTCGTCGATGCGAACCTGCAAGAGGCGCCGGGTCTCGGCGTTCATCGTCGTATCCCACAATTGCGACGCGTTCATCTCCCCGAGGCCCTTATATCGCTGGATGGTCGCGTCTTTCATGCCAACGCCTTTCACGTGCTTGAGCAGGGAAACGCAGTCGTCCACCATTTCGCTCGCTCTTTTGGAGATAACCTGAAACGGCGGCTGATTGAAGCGCGCCATCTGCCGGGAAAGCGAGCGCAGGCGGCGGTATTCGGGTTGCGCCGCCAACTCCAGATTGATAAGCCTTGCGGAGTCGGTAGCCTCGCGGAAGGAAACCATCCAGGCCGAGTGCATCTCGTCCGCCAGGACCTTGACCGTAAGGTCCAGCTCCTTCAGCCGAGCAGCCAGTTTGCTGACGTTGGCCTTCTCCTGGTAGTCCTCCTTCGTGTCCAGGGGAAGCTCTACATCGGAGAGAACCTCGACCACCCCGCGATTCCGCAGCCGGCGTTCGAGCCGCTCGAACATGGCCACATATTCATCCACCTGGAGGAGGAACTTTCTGACGTCACCCGCGTCGATCACCTTCCCGTCCCGGCCATTGCTGCCGTAGTGGATCTGAAGGCCGTCGGTCGCCAGGCGGATGATCTCGCGAGTAAACTCCTTCTCGTCTTTGATATAGCGCTCTCCACGACCGCGTTTAATGCGGTAAAGCGGCGGCTGGGCGATGAAGATATGGCCTCGCTCGACCAACTCTCGCATTTGGCGGAAGAAAAATGTCAGTAACAAGGTGCGAATATGGGAGCCATCGACATCGGCATCCGTCATGAGGATGATCTTGTGATAGCGCAGCTTGCCGGCATCAAAGTCGTCGCTTCCGATGCCTGTTCCCAGCGCGGTGATCATGGCGCGCAACTCGTTGTGGCTTAACATCTTGTCGTAGCGCGCCTTTTCCACGTTCAGAATCTTCCCCTTCAGCGGCAGGATGGCTTGCGAACGGCGGTCGCGCCCCTGCTTCGCTGTCCCGCCGGCGGACTCACCCTCGACGATGAAAAGCTCCGCGCGCTGGGGGTCCTTCTCCTGACAGTCGGCCAGCTTGCCGGGCAGCCCCCCCGAATCGAGAGCGCCCTTGCGCCGCGTCAGATCCCGGGCCTTGCGAGCCGCTTCCCGAGCACGGGAGGCCTCAATGGCCTTCTGGACGACCTTGCGGGCAACCCGGGGCTGTGTCTCAAAGTACTCCCCCAGCTTCTCATTCACAAAGGCAACGACGTAGCCTTGGATATCGCTATTCAGCTTACCCTTGGTCTGCCCCTCGAACTGGGGCTGTGGCAGCTTGACGCTCACGACGGCCGTCAGACCCTCTCGAACGTCGTCGCCCGAGAGATTTTCCTTAACGTCCCTAAATAACTTAGCCTGCTGCCCGTAGGCGTTGATCGTCCGCGTGAGTGCGGAGCGGAAGCCGCTTAAGTGCGCGCCTCCGTCGATCGTGTTGATGGTATTCGCAAAACTGAAAACGTTCTCCGCGTAGCCATCGTTATATTGGATGGCCACCTCCATGCCCAGCTTGGTTCCGCCGTTGATACTACGCTCACCAATGAAATAGATTGGCTCGGGATGAAGCGGCGACTTGCCGCGATTCAAGTAGGCGACGAACTCGGCGATCCCGCCCTCGAAGTGAAATAGCTGTGGCTTACGCTCGCCCCGCTCATCGACGAGATGAATCTTCAGCCCGCCATTGAGAAAGGCCATCTCCCGCAGGCGCTGGGCCAACGTGTCGTAGTTGAACTCCGTCGAGGTAAAAATCTCCGAGTCAGGCTTGAACGTGACCTTCGTGCCCGTCTTTCGCCCTGCCTTGCCCGTCTTCTGGAGCCGGCCTGTCGGCAAACCCCTCTTGTACTCCTGCTCCCAGGTAAAGCCCTCCCGCCAGATCTCCAAAGAAAGCTGCTCGGAAAGGGCATTGACACAGCTCACGCCAACCCCATGAAGTCCACCCGAGACCTTATAGCTGTTAGAGTCGAACTTGCCGCCGGCATGAAGCTTGGTCATGACAACCTCGGCGGCCGAGACTCCCTCCTCGGCGTGGCGGGCCACGGGTATCCCACGACCATCGTCCACAACGGTTATCGAGTCGTCGATATGGATGGTGACCGAAATCTCCGTACAATAGCCGGCAAGCGCCTCATCGACGGAGTTGTCGACTACTTCATAAATCAGATGGTGTAGGCCGAGCTGTCCCGTTGAACCTATATACATCGCTGGGCGCAGCCGCACGGCCTCAAGACCCTCTAGGACCCGAATGCTCTCCGCGTCGTAGCGAGTCTCTGTCTGGCTAGTAGACATCTTTCCTCATTAAACTCTCATGGGCATGACAACGTAGCGATAGCTGTACCCCTCCGACTCGGGGTTCAGCTGCAGCTGCCCAGCGCTCTCGTTATTTGTAACGCGTAACTCGACCACCTCGGTCTCCGCAACGCTCATAAAGTCCAGTAGATACTGTGAGTTAAAGCCGATCTTCAGTTCCTTCCCCTCATAGTCAACCGCTAGGGACTCTTCGCTCTCGCCCACTTCCGAGCCACTTGCCTCCAGTTTTAACTCTCCTGAACTAACTTGAAGTCGAACTGCGTGCGAGCGGTCATCCGCAAACTGAGCTACACGCCGGATCGCCGCGGTAATCTCCTCTCGATTCAGAATCAGACTGTTTCCCTGAACTTCGGGCAGGACTCGCTCATAGTCCGGGAACTGCCCAGTGAGTTTCCTGGAAATCAGCAGCCGCCGGCCGCACTGAAAAAATAGATGATTCTCATCCGTGGCAAAGTCAATCCCAGCTGAGCCCTCAGCCTCAGAGGCGATCTTCAGCACTTCAGCCATAGCTGTTTTTGGTACCAGGGCTTGTACTTCCCCCGTAATCCCCTCAAGAGAACAATCGGCCTTAATAAAGGCCAGGCGGTGCCCATCGGTTGCCACCATCGTCAGCGAGTCCTGTTTCAACACCAAGAGGGACCCCGTTAGCGTGTAGCGCGATTCCTCGCTAGCAATGGCGAAAATCGTCTTACCAATCGTGTTGACAAGTAGCGACGCAGGTATCTGCGTGATCGGAGCCGGCATCCGCGGCAGCTCGGGAAAGTTATCCCTCGACATACCGGCCACCCGGGTCCGCGAGCGCCCACAAACAATACTGACCGAGTGTTTTTCATTAACCTGAATCGCCAGCTCCGCGTCAGGAAGCAAGCGAACATAATCCAGCAGCTTTCTAGCGGGGATTGTCGTGGACCCACTCTTCTCGACGACCGCCGGACAAACGCTTCGGACACCCAACTCCAGATCCGTGACAGTCAAGGTGATGCTACTCTCTGTAGCCTCAACCAATACGTTCGACAGCACTGGGATAGTCGTCTTCTTCTCGACAACACCTTGCCCCAGGCTCAACTCCCGAACCAAGTCGGTCTTCCTTACTGTGAGTTCCATGGATATCATCCGCCCGCCTAGCCCCGGTCTCTTGGCATAGTCCGCGACTAAGATGACTTAGCTATTTACATCTAAAATCTATTATGAAGCTAGTCATAATAGGCACTGTGGAATCTGTTGAAAATCTCGTAAGTAGTTGTTAATACTAGTGTTAGAAGATATATCACCTGTGAAGAACTAGGCACCTAAGGGAAGTTCATCGCCGCGAGGCACCAAGTTTTCACAGCCTGTAGTAGTCCTGAGCCGAAGAGATGCGGACACTTTATTATATCTAATTAAATCTATCAGTTAGCTTGTGGATCAGCTTGTTTAGATTGGGATCTCGCTGGCGTAGTCGCTCGACCTTTGAGACCGAGTGTAGAACAGTTGTGTGGTGCTTGCCGTTGAAGGCTCGTCCGATCTCAGGGAGGGAAGCCCCAGTCAGCTCTTTACACAGATACATGGCGATCTGGCGGGGGAATGAGACAGCTTTGACGTTCGTTTTTTCCAGCAGTTTTCCAGGTTGAAGCCCAAACTCTTGGCTGACTACCCCCTGTATGGACTCGATGGTTGCCTTACACTCGTCAACGGAGATCAGAGAGCTGAGCGCTTGTTTTGCCATCGAGAGTGAGATGTCAGCTCCTGTCAGAGACGAGATGGCCGCCAGTCGAATCAGAGCCCCCTCGAGTTCGCGTATATTAGACTTCATTTGCATGGCTACGTAGCTACGGACCTTGTCAGGCAGGTTCACGGAAGATTCCTTAGCTTTGTGGTCGAGGATAGCCATCTTGGTCTCTAGATCGGGCGGCTGGATGTCAGCGAGCAGGCCCCATCCGAATCTCGAGCGGAGCCGATCGACAACGCCGGGGATTTGCCTGGGGGGCCGATCGCTGGAGAGGACGATCTGCTTCTCCATCTGATGGAGAGCATTAAAGGTATGAAAGAATTCCTCCTGGGTCCTTTCTTTTGAACCGATCATCTGGATATCGTCAACGAGTAGGGCGTCAGCTGAGCGGAACCGCTCACGGAAAGAGCTCATCCGGTTGTAGCGGAGTGAGTTGATCATCTCATTCATAAACTGCTCGCTGGTGACGTATAGGACGCGCAGGTGAGGGGAGTTCTTTTGAAGGTCGTGTCCAATCGCTTGCATCAAGTGGGTCTTCCCCATACCGACGCCGCCGTACAGGTAGAGTGGGTTATAGGCCCGTGCCGGGTTGCGGGCTACGGCGCGAGCGGTCGCGGAGGCGAACTCGTTGCACGATCCCACCACGAAGGTATCGAAGGTGTAGCGTGGATGGAAAGAGCTAGCCGGCACGCGGAAGTCGAAGGACGTTTGCCCCGGCGCCGACTGAGGCCGGTCCGACTCGGAGGCTTTGGCTGTCCCGTTGAGCGTGAACACGAGGAACTTAAACGTGAAGGAGAGGCTTCGTGCCGCGTCGAGGATCGTCTCTTGGTACTCGGACTCGAGCCACTGTTGGGCGCTTGTGCTGGGGACCAGCAGGTGGAGGGTGTGCTGATCATCCACATGGCTGAAGCGAACGGGTTCGAGCCAGTTCGAGTAGTTCTCGCGGCTGACCTGCGCTTCGAGTCGTCTGAGAATTTGCTGCCAGATGTCCATAGCTCTCTGGCCATGGCTTGGCCAGCGGCGGCCAGGCGTTGGATTTCAGAGGGTTGAGTGAACTTTTTCTACAGCCGAAACGTAAAAAAAGAGTAAAAAGTCTTTTTTAGAAAAACGTAGTGTATCACAGGAAGCGGCGCCACTTGCAGTGAATTCCTTAAGGAAAAACGCGGCGCTGCGGAGTTGTTTTTGAAACGTGTCCGTACTAGGAAATCATGGGAAGGGTTTGCCCCTTGTCGGCAGGCGGCAGTGCTTCGTTGAGCGAACCGAGACGATAGCCTTCCAGGTCGAGAGTGACGTAGTGGAAGCCGAGACTCTTGAACACTTTGGTCAACTTCCTGGCCATCTTGACGTCGAGCGCGCGCGGCAACTCGCTCCGGCCGATCTCAATGCGCACGAGCTCGCCGTGATAGCGGACGCGGTAGATTTCAAAGCCGAGACTTTTCAGCGCCTCTTCGCCCTTCTCTACAAGCTTTACTTTCTCTTTTGTCACGGTTGTTCCGTAGGGGATGCGCGAGCTTAAGCAGGCGGCGGCGGGCCGGTCCCAAGTGGGCAAGCCCTCGCGGCGTGACAGTGCGCGGATGTCCGCCTTGGCCAGACCGGCTTCGAGCAGCGGCGCGCGGACGCCGTGTTCCTTTGCCGCGCGATGACCGGGCCGGAAGTCTTTCGTGTCGTCCACGTTGACGCCGTAGGTGATGTGCTCGAAGCCCAGCGCACTTCCGGTCTTGCTGAGTTGGCTGAAGAGCTCATCCTTGCAGTGGAAGCAGCGGTTGGCGTCATTGCGCACGTAGTCGGGGTTGTCGAACTCGTTGGTTTCGATGTAGCGGTGGCGGATGCCGTATCGCTTGACGAATGCTTCGGCGTCCCGCTTGTGGGATTCCGGGATCGAAGCCGAGTCGGCGGTGACGGCGAGAGCACCGGCCCCCAGGACTCGGTTCGCCGCCCAGGCCAGGTAAGCCGAGTCCGTGCCGCCCGAGTAGGCTACCAGTACGCGATCCATCGAGCGAAGGATCGAGAAGAGCCGCTCTTGCTTCTGCTCAGGCGCGTCGGGCATCCATAATAGTATATCTTTACCGAAGCCGCACGGCCAGCTGTTTGCCTGAAACTGCCTGTCCGAGAGCAGCCGGCGCTGTGCACCCAGGCGAGTAGCTCAGCGTGACAGATGGAGCTTTATGGAAACCTCAAGGGTCTCGACCCCCGGGCGGCATTCGCAAGTCAGCCCGAGCGCTTTCGGTTTGGACGAAGCAAGGATCGAAGAGTTGCAATTGGACATCCCCCCGCCCGGTCTTTTTTCGGCGGTCGCCGCCGACTCTTTCTCCCGCACTTCTCCCCAGGAGTTTCCTCAGAATTTCTGGCTCTCGGAGCCGAACAGCAGATCGAGTTGCTGGCTCGGCGGTGGGGACTCAGTCGGAGCCGGGCTGGTTCGGGATAGAACATTCTTGATCCCGTCGGCCAGTGCGTAGAAACGGAACGGTGGAATCCCGAGGAAACGTCGCGAGATGATGAGCAGTTTTTCGCACAGCAGACGCAGCTTCATCTTCTGACCCAGAAACGTCGCCGCGAAATAGGCTGCCGCTGTCACCAGCACGACTAAGTTCTTCAATCGTTGATACTTCATCACGCGGATGTCCTCCAGGTTATAGCTCTGTTTGATGAAGCGGAAAGTCTCCTCAATTTTCCAGCGTGTCAGGTAGATTTGCACAACCCACCATAGCGATGACGAGTCCCGCGCTGGACCGAGCACGTTGGTGAGCAGCAACAGCGGCTCTTGCCCGAGCCCGGCGACGACCACCAACTGCAATGGCTCCCGGCGGCCGGGCCGACGAATCAGTTCGACTCCATAGCGGAGTTCGTAGGTCTTCTCGTGCCCGTCTTTGATCTTGATGATGCGTGCCTTGTGCCGCAGCCGACACTTGGCGCCCAGCTCGGCCACGCTCGATTTCAGGTGGCGCCGGTTTCCGACAAAGCGCTTCCCGGTGGAGCGGATCACGAAGCGCTCGCCGCGGTCCAGCAAGGGTTCCAGCAGCTTCTTGCGGTCGCCACCGCGGTCCACTGCCCAGATGCCGCGGCCTCGCGTATGTTCTCGCACCAGATCAACTCCGGCCAGCACCTCGGCGTTTTCACTCACGAAGTCTTCGGCCTCGGCCGAGTACAACTTCTGGTACACCGGTACGATCTCGCTGCCATTCACTTCGGCGGCGGTGATGTCGCACAGCCAGTATCCGTGGTGCATTTCGCCCGTGCTGCCGTCGCGCACCACCGCCAGGTGTTCCATCTTCTTGGCGTACTGTTTGCGCACGTCACCCAGATCCAGACACAGCACCGCGTTGGGTTGAATGCGCAGGCTGGCCATGCGGGCCAATTCAGTGGTAAGTTTCGTCTCCAACACCTTCGCCTTCAGATTGCGTGAGAGCCGATCCTCGGTCTTAAGCAGCGGGATCTCCTCCTCAAGACTACGGGCGATGTTACTGAGCTTGACGTCCTGACTGGCCTGAATGCCGAATAGCATCTGGCCAATGAACTTCTGGTGGGGGCGGCTGAGTGTCTGGCCCAGTTCCAGGGCGAACTTCGTCAATTGCGCTTTGAGTCGGGATCGGAGTTTGCTATCTTGCATCAGGGGACGGCTCCTGTGGCTGATGGAGTTCTTCGCAAAAACCCTTCTACCACGGTTCTCGTCCCCTGCCACTTCCACTTCCCGGCAAACCACTGAATTGGCTCCGGTTACCCCAATCACCGGTCAAATTCTGAGGAAACTCCTGCTCTCCCCCATTGACATCTATCACGAGGTCTTGGCTTCGCATGGCCTCCAGTAGTTTATCTACTCCTGGCACATCTTCGCCTCTGGCGTACCGGTATATGGCGTCTCGGGTGACCGCCAGTTGCTCAGCCACCACCGCGACTTTGACGTCTGAACGCTTGACCAGGGTCTCGAAAGCGTATTTAACCGCCCTCTGAACCAGATGCAAGTGATTGGGATCCGCTAGGCATTGACCGTGCGGATGTAGGAGTATAGAAGGGGTTGACCGTGGCGCTAGAAAGAGAGAAATTTGCGCTGGCTGGGGCACCGAGGAGAGTATGATTGTCGACGTAGTCGACCAGCGGGACCGTCCGGTCGGTGTTAGACGCAGGAGGGGCCGGCACTGGTACATCATTCCGATCGCGGCGTGCAATACGCTTCGCGCGACTACACGGCGCTGCGAGCCGAGCACGGCATCGCCATCAGCATGAGCCGCAAGGCGAGCCCGAACGACAACGCTGTGGCGGAGTCGTTCATCAAGACGCTCAAGTACGAAGAAGTCTACCTTCTCGAGCACGAGAATTTCGCCGAGGCGCGGCAACGCATCGAGGAGTTCATCGAACGGGTCTACAACGAAAAACGGCTGCACTCGGCGCTGGACTACCGGCCGCGGAACGAGTACGAGCAGTGGTTGCTTGACCAGCAGACGCCGGCGGGGGTCGCGGGATGAGTTTTTTGAGGCATCGGGAAATCTATCGATCCGATGGGCTGGGCCTCCGCCAGAGTGGGGCGCAGAGCGCGGGCACGCCACGCCCCATCGTTTTCGATGAGTTTCCGGCTATTCCTTGGCGGGTTGCGCTCCCGCGGAGCCCGTCTCCGCTTCACCAGCCGAGCAGAAGTTTACGATGAAGGCCGCTCCCCACGCCAGCTTTTTTCAGCGAATGGGAAAAACCTGCTTAGCGGGTTGTCTCACTTCAGGGGTCCACTGCAGTACCGGCCCAGGGTTCCGCCTAACGGCTTTACCGTGGGCTAGCATCGTGCGCCCTCTTCGGGGGCCAAAGAAAGTTCTTAAAGTGATGACTATTAGGGCTAGGGGAGCTGCGATGGAATTAGCCGCAGGGAGTGCGGCGAAGCTTTGGCTGGTTGTTTCGTTGTTGCTATCCGGCTGGGCCTCGGGCGCCGCGGCCCAGCAGATGCCGCACACAAACCCATACACAACGCAAAAGGACCTCGACGCCGGCGCGCGCCTCTATCGTCCGCTTTGCGCCGGATGCCATGGGTTTGACGCCGGCGGCGCGGCTGGAGAGGGCCCGGATATCCAAGTGGGTTCGCCCGGCCGCAGGACGGACGCGGAGGTCTACGAGACCATCCGGGATGGCATTCGGGGAACGTCCATGCCGGGGTGGAATTTCAGCGAGAAGGAGCGTTGGCAGGTCGTAGGCTACTTACAGTTGCTTCGAAGGGCCGTCGGGGGTAAGCAAGCCGCGGGCGATCCGCAAGCAGGCGCTGCCCTCTTCCGCGGCGAGGGCGGATGCCGGGGATGTCACGCCGTCCACGGCCAGGGCGGCCGCTGCGGTCCGGATCTAAGCGCCGTTGGACGCGGCCGCTCGCCCGAGGAACTCGAGGCGTCCATCCTCAAGCCGAACGGCAAGGTTTCTCCCGCCTACTGGCGCGTGCGGGCTTGGACCATCGACGGCGGGACTCTCGCCGGCCGGCGCTTGAATGAAGATACCTTCTCGCTTCAACTGCTTGATTCCGACGAGCGATTGGTTTCCGTGATGAAGAGCGACCTTAAGAAGTTTGAGCTCTTGAAGGATTCCGCCATGCCCTCCTACGAAGGAAAGTTGAGCCGGCAAAAGATTGACGATCTTGTGGCCTACCTGTCCACTCTCGGGGTTCCAGGGGCAGGGCGATGACGATTTGCGGTCGGATTGTCCTGCTGACGCTGTGGGCCATGAATTTGCCCGCCCAGGTGAGCTACCAGGATCTGCTGAACGCCGCGGCGACTCCCGAGAATTGGCTGACTTATTCGGGGACCTACAAGAGCCAACACTACAGCGGATTGAAGCAGATCACCCGGGAAAACGTCGGCGACCTCGAGTTCAAGTGGGCTTTCCACGGCAGCCCGAAGGGCAAGCTGCAGACGACGCCGCTGGTCGTCGACGGGGTCATGTACTTGACCGAGGGCAACAACGACGTCAGCGCTCTCGACGCCAAGACCGGCCGCCGGTTCTGGACCTATTCCCACATTCTGCCCAAGAAAGTCCATGTCGTGGCTCTGGCGAACCGCGGCGCGGCGCTGTTGGACGACCGTGTATTCACAGGAACGCTCGACGGCCGCCTCATTGCGCTGGACGCCAAGACCGGGCACGTTCTTTGGGACAAGAAAGTCTGCGACTACACCAAAGGCTATGCCGTGACCATGGCTCCCCTGGCTGTCAAGGACAAGGTCATCGTCGGCATGGCGGGCGGCGAGTTCGGCATACGCGGCTATCTGGACGCCTATGACGCCGAGACCGGCGAACGGGTTTGGCGTTTCTACACCATCCCGGGTCCGGGCGAAGCGGGGCACGAAACCTGGGAAAACGATGCCTGGAAGACAGGCGGCGGCTCGGCCTGGGTGACCGGTTCGTTCGACCCCGAACTCAATTTGACCTACTGGGGGATCGGAAACCCCAGCCCCGATTGGAACGGCGACGTCCGCCCGGGCGACAACCTTTATTCCGGTTCGGTCGTCGCGCTCGATGCCGACACCGGGAAGTTGAAATGGCACTTCCAGTTCACGCCCCACGACACCTGGGACTGGGACGCGGTTCAGGTCCCCGTGCTCGTGGACAGAGAGTTTCGCGGCCGGCAGCGCAAGTTGATGCTCTGGGGCAACCGCAACGCGTTCTTTTACGTTCTCGATCGCGAGAGCGGAGAATTCCTGTTGGGGAAGCCGTTCACCAAGCAAACCTGGGCCGAGGGCCTTGACAAAAACGGTCGGCCGATCAAGCTGCCGGGTACCGAACCGACGAAAGAAGGTACGAAGCTTTACCCGGCCGTGCAGGGAGCCACCAACTGGTATGCCCCTTCCTACAGCCCGAGGACAGGGCTTTTCTACTTGCAGGCGTGGGTGGACTTCTGGGGCATATACTACTCCGGAGAACCGATTTACACTCCCGGCAACCGTTACGACGGCAGCCTGATCCAACGAACCGCTCCGATCAGGACGGAGCACGAAGACCCGGGCTACGGGGCCATCCGCGCGCTCGATCCCGAAACGGGGGAGCGGAAGTGGGAATTCAAAATGAGCGAGATCTCCGAATCAGGCCTGCTGACGACGGCAAGCGACCTGCTCTTCTCCGGCAACTATGAAGGGAACTTCATGGCCCTCGACGCCGAGACCGGCAAGCTGCTCTGGCGGACCCTTCTCGGCGCACGAGTCGACAACTCGCCCATCACCTACCTGGTGGACGGCAAACAGTACGTCTCGGTGAAATCAGGCCTCACGCTATTCACCTTCGGCCTGAGGGACTAGACCGCATTTCTCACCAGCGTTCGGACGACCGGCGTTGAACGGACGTCCTTTGTAGGAGCGGACCGCCGTGTCCGCCCATTCGTGGATTCACACTTCGTCCCCTTCGATCACCCAACCCAACCCGCGAGAGCCCCCTCTCTGGGCAGGCGCAGCGGCCTACATATCACGAAGCCTAAGTGTCTCATTAAAAGCAGCTTAGCCCCATTGGTGCCAGGGCCTCCTTGGATTGGCAAGGTACAATGTAGTTGAAGCACAGGCGAAGCATTCGGAGCCCATTCGAGCACGGGTCATCGGAAGCCACGAACCAACGGGGCAACAAAATTACCAAACAAACCCAATTTCGTGGAACCCAAAGGGAATCAATGCTTTACGATTGGTTTCCAGTACGGCGGGGCGGTCGGCTCCGTAAAATCCGACGGATCGGACCAGCCGGGTACAAGAGTAGCTTTGCCGCGGGGCGGGAGGCCCCGAAGGAGCAACACGGCGGCAGCGGACGAGGGGCAAAAGGGCGGCAGAGCTTGTAGCGCGGCCATCTGAGTTGTGCTGTCAAGAGGCGGGGGAGATTTTTTTCGACCGCGATCCACAACAAACTCAACGGACATCCGCAGCGGCCGGCAGAGACGCCAGCAGCGGCGAGCCGCGTCGGGCGAGCGCCTGTAAGTAGCGGCCTTCGTCATCGGGCGTGCGCTCCTGCCAACAACGAAACAAGATGCGGATCCACTTGCATGCCAGAGCTCGCACGGCACAGTGATGCGACTTGCCTCGTGCCCGCTGCTGCTCGTAATAGGCTCGGGCCCAAACAGATTTTCGGATGGAAAACGCCGCGCACTCGTGAAAACTCTGCCGCACGAACTTGGGAGCGGCCCACCGAAAGCGCGTCACTTCGTGGCGGCCGCTGCGTTGGGTCAGCGGGGCGATGCCGCTGCAAGCCTGCCGCTCCGCCGCCTGGGCGAACCTCGCCCGGCGCGTCCCGCAGGCCGCTAACAAGCGCGGTGCCAGCGCCGGTCCCGCGGCCGGGAACGAATCGAACACGGCGCAGTCCTCGTGGCGGGCGGTGATCTGGCGGATCTTCTCGTCCAACTCGGCCATCCCCTCGCGCAGCACCCGGATCAAACCCAGCAGGATCGGGACGGCTGCGGTCGCCGCCGCCACCACCGCCCCATCGCGCGTCGCCGGCTGCGACTGTGAGGGCGCTCCAACAACCGCAACACCGTCGCCGGTCGCGCCCGCTGCAGCCCCTCCAGCGTCGGCCAGCGTCGCAAAAACTCCTCCACCAACTCCGTGTCGATGTCGTCAAACCACTCCAACACTTGTGGAAAGTAGAGCTTCAACTGGGCCCTCAGGCGGTTCTTCTGGCGCGTCTTCTCGTCGACCAATTGGCGGCGCTGCTCCACCAGAAACTGCAAGGTCCGCATGTCGACCGTGTCGAGCTCTAGCGGCCGCAGACGATCGCGATGACGGGTCAGCAGATCCAGCAGCAAGGCCGCATCGGGCGGGTCGTCCTTGGCTCGGGAAGGAAAGAAGGCCTGCCGCAGCCGCGCCACCATGGCCGGGTTGATGGGATAGATCACCAAGCCCTCGTAGGGCGTCAACATCGCCAGCAAGGCCCCCCGCGATTGTTCCAGCGCCAGCGCGATCGGCCCTCCCCCGAAGCGTTGCCGTAGCTGGGCCACCCAGCTCGCGACCGCCTCGGGCGTGTGCTCGATCGAGCCCGTTTGACGCTGGCCGGTGGCCGCGTCTTCCCAGGCGAAGACGTGTCGTCGATCGGCCCAATCAATGGCGACCAAGGCTGTGCAACGTGGTTCGGATGGGCAGCTGATGGCGGACATGAAGTAAAGACCTCCCCAGGAGAGCAAAGCAACGCGGCGAGGCGGCGGGTCTTGGCTTCGGCGAAAGTCCTATAGTAAAGTCGTAGTTACCCGACACCATCTGAGGATTCGTTGGGGAAACCAAGCGCATCCCGCTGCTCGAGAGGCCGCGCGAAGACATCGATCTGTCCGGATCTAGCATTCGTAGCAGCGGGATGCCGCTCGCCGTCTGACCATCCTGCCACAGACTTGCAGCGAAGATCATCGTGCACCGAGTTTTCCACATTTCCACAGCGCCGACGACGATTTCTCGCGCGTCCACAACAGATCCTGGTCAGCTTCAACTATAGGACCTGGGCGGGCCGCTACACGGGTCCCGTTTCCTCTCTGTGTATCGCTAACCCGCCAGATCGGTAGCCGTTTTCTTGCACTATTGTGCGAAACGGGCGATCCTAATGCTAATCCGTGGATGTCTCGCCTACGGCGTCCCAATTCCCCACCTGCGGTCCCTGTTTGTCACAACGAACCTATTGAGAACTCGGCCTCGGTGTGAGATTGACGTTCGACGCAAAGGAGAGGATTTGATCAATAGATGCCATGAGCAACGTGCCCAAAAGGGCCGTAATCGCGCGCCGCTGGCTCTGCTTCGATACATCGGTCATTAGATTTTCTCCTACCGTGTCGCTGTGTATCATTAAGCGAGGATTTTCAATTTGGCTGTCGTGGCACAGCTAGGGTAGCCGAAGCCACGCTGCCGATGCAATGATGGTCGTTCACTTTCCTTGTGTCTCGCTGGCGCTTTTGTACGAGCCCGTAGCGTCCAACGCCCGCCACGGACCCCTTCACGCACAGTATCCTGAAAACCATGGCCCTTCTCCGTTTGGAGAATGTATCGAAGCACTACCAGGCCGACGGCTCGGCGGTGCGTGCGCTCGAGGATGTGTCTCTCGATGTCGCGCAAGGGGAGTTTGTCGCCGTCGTCGGGCGCAGCGGTTGCGGCAAGACGACCCTGCTGAACCTTGCCGGGGCGATGGACTTTCCGACTTCGGGCCGGGTGCTCCTTGACGCCAACGACACGGCCGGGCTCGACGACGCCGGTCTCACGGAGCTGCGGCGCCGTAAGGTCGGATTCATCTTCCAATTTTTTCAACTCTTGCCCACGCTCACGGCGGTCGAAAACATCGAGCTGCCCCTTTTGCTCGCCGGCCAAACATCCTGCCGGGATCGCGCCCGCGAGATCCTCCGCTGGGTCGAGCTGGAAGAATATGCCGCCCGCCTGCCCCACCAGCTTTCAGGTGGCCAGATGCAGCGCGTAGCGATCGCGCGAGCGCTCGTCCATTCTCCGAAACTCGTACTCGCCGACGAGCCGATCGGCAATCTCGACAACGCCAGCGGCGATATGGTCATCGACCTGCTCGCTCGCACGGCCGCCAAGCTCGGCGCCACGGTCCTGATGGCTACCCACAGCCTGGAGGCGGCCGAACGCGCCGATACGGTTGTGCGATTGCGCGACGGGCGGATCGCCGAGATTCGGCAAAGCTGATGATGGCGTCACTGGTCGTCTTTTACCGTCTCATGGTTCGGCCCCTCAGGCGAGAGCCTGCCCGCAACCTGCTGACGATCGTGGCGGTCGGACTCGGTGTCGCCGTGGTGGTCGCCATCCACCTGGCGGGAGAGGCTGCCACGGGATCGTTTCGCTCCTCGCTGGAGACACTGGCCGGAGACGCGGATCTCGAAATCAGCGCCATCGGAGGCCTCGACGAGGGTCTCCTGGCCGACCTCGTCTCGCTACCCTACCCTTTTCAATTTGCGCCGCGCATCGAAGACAGCGCTGTCGTTCATGCCAGCGGACAGACGGTCCCTCTCGTAGGAGTGGACCTGATTGGCGACACGTCGCTGGAGCAACTCTTCGGGCAAGAATCTCCCGACATAGATGTGCTGACCGGCGAAGATTCAGTCTGGGTGGGCACGCGTTTGGCAAAACAAGCGGGTGAAACCCTGGCGCTGAGGTTGAACGGCACTCTTCACAGGTTCACGGTTCGCGGCGTCTTCGGTGGCCAGGGAATCAAGGGGCTAAGCCGCGAAACCCTAGTTCTGATGGACATCGGCGCCGCGCAGCGCCTGTTGCGGCGGGGCCGCCGCTTGGATCGCATTGACGTTCGGCTTCCGAGGCAAGGCCCGCAAAGGGATTGGCGGGCTGTCCTTCGCGCGACTTTGCCCGCCGGTGTCATGCTCAAGCCGAGCGGCTCGCGCACCCGGGAGAACCGCAAGATGCTCAGCGCGTTCCAGACGAACTTGCGGGTCCTGAGCTATATCTCGCTCGTCGTGGGGGCGTTTCTGATCTACTACACGATCTCGGTATCGGTCGTCCGTCGACAGACGGAAATCGGAATCGTCCGAGCTCTGGGTGCCACGAGGCGTGGCGCGCTCGCCGCGTTTCTCGCCGAAGGGGCGCTCTTCGGACTGCTCGGGGCGGCGGCGGGTCTGGCCTTGGGCCGGTTGATGGCGGGCTGGGCCGTCGACATGATGGCCGCCACGGTAAACGCACTCTACGTGAGCAGCAACCCGGGGGAGATCACGGTGACTCTGGGAACAGTCATCGTCGCTCTCTCGGCCGGGGTCGGCGTATCGGTGATCGCCGCGGTTGGTCCGGCCCGGGAGGCTGCCCGCATTCCGCCCACCGAAGCGATGGCGCGGGGGCGTCGTGAATACAAGGCTAGACTACGGGTCAGCCGCAACCTGCTCTATGCCGCCGCGCTCGCGGTTGCGGCTTTTGGCGTTTCCTTGGCCGGACCGATCGATGGAAAACCCGTCATGGGCTACTTCGCTGCCCTGCTGTTGATCGGCAGCTCGGCCTTGGCTGCCCCGGCGGCAGTCACCGGCGCGGTCAAACTGCTCACCCGGCCTGTTCAGCGCATCTTCGGCGTCGCCGGCCTGCTAGCCTCCCGGGGTCTCAAGGGATCTCTGAGCCGAACATCGGTGCTCGTCGCCACCCTATCGATTGCGGTGGCCATGGTGACCAGCATCGCCGTCATGGTCGGAAGCTTTCGGGAAACGGTAGCCCTTTGGCTGGAGAATCGCCTGCAAGCCGATTTTTACCTGCGCCCGGCGGGCCGCCCGTCGATCGACAAGCACCCCACGATGGATCCCCTGATCGCCGATGCCATCGAAGCGCTCGACGACGTTGCCGCGGTCGATCGCTTCAGGTCCTACGAGATCACCTACAACGGCCTGCCGGCGACCCTCGGCGCGGGAGAGTCCGGCGTGATCTCGCGCCTGGGAAGTTTGCGCTTTCTCGACGGACCGCCTCGGGAGGAGACGCTCGCCATGCTGGCCCGCGGGGATAACGTCGTCGTCAGCGAGCCCTTCGCCAACAAACACGCCCTTTCGGTGGGCGATTCGCTCGAACTCCCGCTGGCGGGCCGTATGGTTTCTTTCCGCGTCGTCGGCGTCTACTACGACTACTCGAACGAGCGTGGATTCGTAATCACCGACCGGGCTACCCTGCTGAAATACCTGCCCGACCCGGCCCCGACGAACCTCGCTGTGTACTTGACAGCCGCCAGCGACCCCGACACAGCCCGGCGAGCCATTGAAGCGGCCACGGCCAACCGCCCCTTGTTCATGGCAACCAACCAAAGCCTACGAAGGGAGGCGTTGAAGGTCTTCGACCGTACGTTCGCCATAACCTACGCCCTGGAAGCCGTCGCCGTGCTGGTGGCGATTCTGGGCATGGCCGGAGCGCTGTCGGCGCTGGTCATCGACAGGCGGCGCGAACTCAGCATCCTTCGCTTCTTGGGCGCATCGGCTCAGCAGATCCGCCGTTTGATCCTCTGCGAGTCCGGCCTGCTGGGTCTGTTGGCGAACGTTCTGGGAGTCTTTGTGGGCACGCTGCTTTCACTGATTCTTGTCTTCGTCATCAACAAACAGTCGTTCGGCTGGACGATCCAATTCCACTGGCCGGCGGCGACGGTCATAGCGGCCCTCGGCTTGGTGTACATCACGGCGATCCTCGCCGGAATCTATCCCGCTTCGGTCGCGGCGAAGCTGAATCCCATTGAGGTCATACACGAAGAATGATATGGATCTTGTTGCTTGCTCTTGGCTTATCGACTAGCCTTCTGTCCTTTGAGCCGGTCGCCCCGGACTATGAGTATTCCTTTCCGCGCGATCACTTCGCGCATCCGGAGTTCCGCACGGAGTGGTGGTACTACACGGGCAACGTGACCTCCACCGAGGGACGACGCTTCGGATTCGAGCTGACCTTCTTCCGTATGGCGCTTGAGGAGGAGCCGGCGGATGGGGGATCTTGGGCGATCCGCGACCTTTACCTGGCTCACCTCGCGCTCAGCGACATCGATGGGAGCAGGTTTTATCGAAAGGAAAGGCTCAATCGCTCCGGGCCGGGACTCGCGGGCGCGGACTTCGGGCAGGGCCGGATCTGGAACGGAAACTGGCAAATTCGCTGGCCGGCGCCCAAAGACCCCCTCGGCCGACAACACCTCCAGGCAACGAGCGACGATTTTGCCCTCGACCTCGAGCTCAAGCCACGGAAACCCGCCGTGATCCATGGTCCCGACGGCGTGAGCCGGAAGTCGTCGGAACCCGGCCACGCTTCGCATTACATTTCTTTCACGCGGCTGGCGGTGTCGGGCAAGGTCCGGGTCGGGGAGGAAACCCACTCGGTCAGCGGCTCTGCCTGGATGGACCACGAGTTCTTCAGCGACGGCTTGGCAGCCGATCAGGTCGGCTGGGACTGGATGAGCATCCAATTGGAAAACAACACGGAGTTGATGCTCTATCGCCTGCGCCGCCGGGACGGGACGGCGGACCCGTTTTCATCCGGGACCTACGTCGACGCCGGGGGACGGGCGCAACATCTGGGCGCCGAAGACTTTGTCATGGAGCCCGGCGGCGTCTGGCGCAGCCCGGAGACGGCCGGTCGTTATCCGCTGCAATGGAAGGTGTCGGTCCCCAGCCTGCAAACCGTCCTCGAATGCCGAACGGACCTCAGCTCGCAGGAAATCGTCAGCCGCCGGCAGGTGGGTCCGAACTATTGGGAGGGGGCGGTAACTTTCAACGGTCTGGTCGGCGATGCACGGATCCGAGGGGTCGGGTACCTGGAAATGACGGGCTACGACAAGCCAGTGGTGCTCGGCCCGGTCGAAACCGAGCAGCCCTCAGCGTTGGGGACGGAAAGCGGGCAGCAACGAAAGGCCGCCCATTCAATCAAGTGAGGTCGCGGATCTCCACGATCCGCGAAGTGACGACGGTGTTGAATCGCGGGTGGTGAAATTCCAAATGCATGCCCCGGCCGATAAAGGCGACTTTCAACATCGATCCGCCCCAACTGGAGCCATTCACTTGCACCCGGACAGGCTCGGGACAAAACTCGGGATGACCGGTGATCATCACCTGGTGACCGCCACAGTTAACCAGGCGGTAGGCTGTGTTCTCGGTCCGGACTTCGAGCTTGGCCCCTTCCGGAAGATCGTTGAGATAGACGCCGCCTTCGATTTCCGACTGGATGATGTTGTGATTGATCTCGTCGCTGAAGTTAGGGAGCGCCGCGGGAGCCTCGGGCGGCCCAATACCGGTCTTCTGATCCATTGCCCTAACTTCATTGTAACCCGATCACGCAGGTTTGTGACAGGAAATGTCCTTGCGGACTGAACGTCACGCGAGGCCGCGATGATGAACGCGGCAGGACGAGCGGGCAAACCGTTGACGTAGGGAAGCCCGCCGCCCGTTCGAGCGATCGGTGATCTGCCCACGCGAATCCGGCGCGAGGGGCCAGCGCGGTTCCCCTTGATCGGCTCCGACCCTTCGATCAGCCGTAGTTCTTGACCGCCTGCTCGATGGCCGGCGCGGCTTTCTCAAGGTCTTCCGGGACCATCGCCGGATGAAACTCGACGGCGGCGTTGAAGCCGAGAAACCACGGCTCGGCCACTGCCGGTATTGGGGACGCGTCCTCAAGGTCAACAACAAGCAAAGTTGTCCTCTTGCCGTTCTCTTCGTAGAAATAAGTGGCTTCAGGCTTGATCTCTTCAAGAATTGAGGGGATGGTTTTGAAGCCCTCCTTCGCCGCCCGGTTGCCCGCCTCTACGGGCCATGAAATCTTGATCAAAAATCGCATTCTCTTCTCCCTGTGGTGGTTTGGTTGCCCCGGCGCTTGCGGCGCCGGAACCGGAACACAGTGTACACCCAAACGGGCCTCAAGCACCACTAGCCCGAAGTTCTCAGCCCCTGACGGCCAAAGCACGCCATAGGCCGGCCATGACTTCGTTGCGCTTGTTCGCCGTGCTCAACGTAGGGCTCAAGTACGCCCGGATTGTTCAGGAAACTGGGCGCCGAGCGGCGCGCGCCTTGTCCTGCCGGGCCTCTCAGCGCTTGGACTCGCCACCTGGTGAGAAAGTGGGCTAGGGGCGGCACTTCTTCGGCTTGCCGCCGCGAGAACCTGTTCCAAGCGGGAAGCCGCTTAGAGCACGTCACTCCCAGTCGTCACCAGGGCCGAATCGCCAGGCTGAGCGCGGCCCCTCCTCCGGGAGGCACGGCGACTCCCCATCGCAGCCGGCGAGGCTCTTCGCTTGCATGGTCTCTGGTAACCGTTCGGCCCACGATGTAGCCCAGCACTGCGCCTGCCACGACATCGGTCAAGTAATGCTTTCGGCTCTTCAACCTACTGGCGCCGACGTAGGAGGCGAGCGCGTAGGCCGGCACGCCGGCCTTCCAGCCATAATGGCGAGAAAACACAGTGGCCCACATGAAGGAGTTCGACGTGTGCCCGGAAGGGAACGAGGTATGGCTCGCCCGGTCGGGGCGTTCTCGGTTGGTGATCACCTTCAACCCGCCCGTGAGTGTGTTGGTGACGATAAAGCCTTGCGCCAGCGAATACGTGAATCTCTGGAAGTCCGTGTTCTCGGTTGCTCGGCTCACAAGGAAAGAGAGGCCGATTGCAGGGCCCAGCAATTGAGACTTGCCGATCTGCTTTCCCAAAGTGTCGAATCCCTGCCAGTGCGATGTGTCTTTAAAAAAACCGGTGACCCTATCGTCCACGGGAATGGCCGCCGCGGTGACGGCCGCTCCCACCAGAAGCGGGCGAACATTGTCGCCGGAGAACAGCGCGCCGAAGTTTCCAACCAGATCCTTGGGGAATCTCTTGACCGGCGGAGCACCCTCCGCCGGTTGCGGCAGCAGTGGCTCCTCCCGCGGCTCTACGGGACGGTCCTGCGCCGATAGCGGAAAACCGCAGATGACCCATAGCAGGACGATCAAAAGATACTGCTTCGACTTAGCAGAGGGTCCACGCAAGACAAAGTTCCGCGCATTCCAATGGCCACGGTCTTGCAATGCGCACGGTCGGTGAACTCCGCTGATGGTAGGCATCAAAACAGAAGAACCTGAAGATTCTCTGAAGAACCGGTTAGCCCGCTCTTCTCACCACGGCCGCGGTGGATGAGCCGAAAGACCCGGCGGCCATGGCTCGCGGCAACAGTTCGTGCACATCGCCCAGCGTACAGTATGTCGGCAAGCGGGCGCGATGAATCACGCCCCTACCTCCCCGGCGGCGGGCATTTGCTTCGCTTCTGGCGGTCGCTGGCGAGAAATGCGGATCAGGTGACTTAATCAACAGTAGTTTATTCGCTTGCCCCGGTCCCTGCAATAAGCCACGGTGAGCGGAGATATTCGATTACCCCTATATCGGAACCGGGGGATTGTGCGGGTTCGTCGTACAATCTAAGCAGCCGCGCTAACTGATTTCCGTCGCAAAATACGCCTGCCGTTCGTGGCGGGCGCTACCAACGCTCCCGGCGAGAAAAGCGGGCTGGTCGACCCCAGCCTGCCGGGATGTCTCGGTTGACGCTGTCTTTTTCGTCCGCATGTCAAGCCGCGCTGAGCGGGGCCTCAACGGAAGCGGGCTAGCTGTGGAGCCTCAACAGGTTGTTCCGAGGAGGGGGGAGTCGGCTGATAGGAGAATTATAGCCGAGGCTGGCGTGGGGGCGATGCCAGTTGTAGTCGTGGAGCCAGGGGTGGAGATGGGCGGCGCGGTGTGGGGAGGAAAGGTAGCAGCGGGCGTAGGTCCATGCGCGGAGGGCAGTTTGGATGAAGCGCTCGGCCTTGCCGTTGGTGCGGGGGGTGTAGGGCCGTGTGAAGCGGTGGCGAATGCCCAGGCGGCGGCAAGTCTGGCGGAAGGCGCCGGAGCGATAACAGGAGCCGTTGTCGGTGAGGAGGCGTCGGATGCCTACGCCGAGCGAGCGATAGTAGGCCACGGCGGCGTGGAGGAACTCCACGGCCGAGCGGCTGCGCTCATCGGGCAGGATCTGGGAGAAAGCGATGCGGGAATGGTCGTCGACGGCGACGTGGACGAACTCCCAGCCGGCGGCGCGAGAGCGTCGGGTCTTGTCGCCGGTAACGCGGTGGCCGGCGCGCTGGAAGCGGCCGAGTTTTTTGATGTCGAGAGGGAGCCGTTCGCCGGGAGCGTGGTGCTCGTAGCGGCGAACGGGGGGGGCGGGTTCGAGATCGCGGAGACGGTTGAGTCCGGCGCGACGGAGGAGGCGGCTGACGGTGGCCGGCGATACGCCGACGGTGCGGGCGATGCGGCGGCCCGTCCAACGTTGACGGCGCAGGGCGACGACGCGGTCGACGACGGTCTGCGGGGTGCGCCGCGGGCTATGACGGGGACGCGAAGAGCGATCGTCGAGACCAGCTTCGCCTTCGCTGCGGTAGCGGGCGAGCCAACGGCGGGCGGTGCGCTCGGAGACCCCGCCGGCCGCCGCGGCAGCCGGCGGGGTCTCCCCAGCGAGGATGCGTCGACCTTTAGGCGTCAATCGGGCATTCTGAGGGATGTTCATTCGGTCTCTCCAGGGTCGTTGTTGTTCGACAACTCCAGCTTCCCCGGTCCGGGACCGAATGAACAACGTGTTGAAAGGTCACAGCTAGCCCGCCTCCCTGCCGACCCCAACCGGGACCAAACCCTGATATCCTCATAGTCTTCGCGGTAGGATCTCGCAATGGCTTAAGCGGGCCGCTACACGTCGGGGCTGAAATGCGATACTGCATCGAAAAGGCGGCCGTTTTTCGAACAAAATGAAGAAAATAGTCCGACGGTCGCTCAGGGAGGTCCCCTCTGCACTGAAAGCCAACTGCTTCTCAGGCGCCTGTGCCCAGGCCCGCAACGAAGTCAGGGCGGGATCCTCGCGCACTTCGACCGTCAGGTGGATGAGCAAAGCGGGCTGGCCACGATAGCGTTCACGTAGCGCCCACGGATGCTCGAATTGCTCCCTAGGATTCCGAGCTGGACACAAAGGTTGAAGGGACACGGAAGGTGGCAACAGGCGGCTCCCCGGGGGCGACATGTCGCGGCGGTACATGACAAACGGCCATGCGGGGGAAATTCGTTGCTTCCATCACGGCTTACGTGAACGGTTTGGGGGCTAGCCGGGAATCTCCCCAACCGACCGGGAGCCGGCCGCCGCGCCTAAGTTTCGACTGCCGAGAAACCTTGTGATTGAAATCGGCCTCATCGGACCAGGGCGCGTGGGGCGAGCCCTGGCAACATTCTTGCCGGCCGAGAAGTACACAATCGGGCCGATTTTGTCCTCGACATTGACCTCGGCCCGGCGGGCCACCCGGTTGATGGAGCGAGGCGAACCTACGGAAAATCCGGAGGCTTTTGCTTCCTCGGACGTCATCTTGGTGACCGTTCCCGATCGCACGATTGGCGTGGTCGCCGATCGGCTGGCCCAACTACCCTTTTCTTTGACGAGAAAAACAGTCCTTCACACGAGCGGGGTTTGCGACAGCTCCGACCTAGCCGCAGCGGCTAAGCGCGGCGCCGCGGTGGGCTCCATGCATCCGCTGTGCATCTTTCAGCGGCCGCTGCTATCGTTCGCCGGGGTGCACTTTGCTGTCGAAGGCGCCTCAAAGGCCACAAACACGGCGCGCAAGCTCATCCGGGACCTCGACGGCGAGTTTCAACTGGTAAGCGCCGAGCAGAAGATTCACCACTGTATCGCCAAGTCCATCACTTCCGACCTGCTGACCGGGCTCATTGAACAAGCCGTCAGCGAAATGGTGGCCGGCGGGTTCTCGCGGCGGCGTGGCCTGCAGGCGATGACTCAAATTTTGGAGACTGCAGTCAGCGATTTTAGCCGCTCCAGCCGAGAGAGCCGGCCCGGACCCTTGTTGCAAGGAGACACGGAAGGTCTCCGGCGCTGTCTGGAGAAGCTCGCCCGCGTCGATCCTCGCACCACGGAAGAATATCGAAGGGCGGCAGTCTATACGCTGCAAATTCTTCACAAAGGAGGCGCCGAATATTCCTTCCTCGACGAGAAACACGACCTTGACTCTGTCTCTGCTCGCTCTGTTGGCCGGCGGCGCAAAGGCGCCTCCGCCTAGCGGCGGCATCAACATCAACACCGCGAGCGTGGTGCAACTCGAACAGTTGCCCGGCATCGGCCGTTCGCGGGCCGAGATGATTGTCCGCATTCGCGAGCGTAACGGCCCTTTCAAGAAAGCGGAAGAATTAAGAGCGCTGCCGCGACTTTCGGAAAGAGAATTCGAGCGGCTGCGAAAATACATTAGGGTGGACCGGCGGGTCTTGGGTGAACAGCGTCGGAAGAACCGAAAGTAGTTCGAGCCGGTCAAGCCCGAGCAGGCCCCGTTGCAAGCCTCGTTCTCCCAGTCGAGGCTTTCCGAGAACCTTCACAGGCGTCTTTAGAGAGTACGGCGGCTGTCAGCCGACTCCTATTTTGTAAGCGAATAGGCGACTGATTTCAATGCCCAGTGACACAGCTCCGGTGCGGTCTGGCGAGGAGTTGGATGTTCAAGCACTTGCCGGATACCTTGGCGGCAAGATCCCCGGTGCCGCGGAGAGTCTCCATGTTGAGCAGTTTCCGGGCGGCCACTCGAACCTTACCTATTTGCTTCGATGTGGAGGCGAGGAATATGTCTTACGACGGCCTCCTTTGGGACCCGTCGCACCCAAGGCTCACGACATGGCGCGCGAGTACCGCATCCTGAAGGCGATAAGCCCGCATTTCAACCCCGCCCCCAAGGTGTTCCTGCTCTGCGACGACCCCTCGATCGTCGGCGCGCCGTTCTTCGTCATGGAGCGCCGTCGCGGAGTCGTTCCGCGGCGGGAGTGGCCCGCGCACTACCGGGCGACGCCCGACATATTTCGCCGCGTCAGTGAGGCGTTTACGGATTGCCTCATAGAACTCCACTCCGTGGACATCTTTCGTCACGATTTGGACTCGTTGGGCCGTCCGGAGGGGTTCCTGGAACGGCAGCTGCGGGGATGGGCCGCGAGGTGGCGGCAAGCAAAGACCGAGGAGCTGCTTCAGATGGACCAACTTGGCGGCTGGCTGGCGAAACATATGCCCGCTTCGGGCAAGGCGACAATCGTGCACAACGATTACAAGCTCGACAATCTGATGCTCGGGTCGGGGGATGCTGCTCAGATCGCCGCGGTGCTCGATTGGGAAATGGCGACTGTCGGCGACCCGCTGGTTGATCTTGGCGTCGTCCTTTCCTACTGGCCCGAGTCCGCTGACCCCGAGCCTCGCCGGGAAGCGGTCAGCCCCATCACCACCCGGCCCGGCTTTTACTCCCGCCGCCGGCTTTTGGAGCGATACGCCGCCGCTACCGGCCGCGACTTAAGCCGAATCAACTATTACGAAGTGTTCGGTCTCTACAAACTCGCGGTCGTGCTGCAGCAGATCTACTATCGTTATCACCTGGGCCAAACCCGGGACCCGCGTTTTCAAAACTTCCCTGAACGAGTGCGCGGCCTGGCCGATGCCGCCGTGCTCGTGATGGAGCGCGCCTCTTGAGCGTGCTCTACCTGATCCGTCACGCACAGGCCGGGCCGCGGCACAAATACGATCGGCTCTCGGACCAGGGCCGCGTCCAGGCCCGCCTGCTGGGCGAGCATTTGGCATCGAGCAAGGTTAGGTTTGCGGCTGTCTATTCAGGCGAGCTCGAGCGGCAGGTCGAGACGGCTCGCGGCGTCCGGCAGGCTTACGAGAGCCGCGGCCAAAACTTTCCCGAGATTGCAACGGACTCCCGCTGGAACGAGTTCGACCTAGGCGACGTTTATCGCGCCATGGCCGATCGATTGGCCCAAGACGACCCTCGGTTCAAGCAGGAATACGAACACATGATGGCGGTGCTGGAGGATGAGGATCACGAGGTTCATCGTCGCCACAACTACTGCGACACAGCCGTGGTAAGGGCCTGGACCGAGGAGCGATACCCCTATGACGGAGAGTCGTGGCGGCAGTTTCAGTCCCGAATCTTGAGCCCGCTTGATACGCTTTCGCAGCACGAGTCGGGTGAAAAAATCGCCGTCGTTACTTCCGCGACGCCTATCGGTGTTTGGGCTGGGCGGGCGCTCGACACCAGCGACCGAATGATGTGGCGGCTGGCAGGCGTCACGTTCAACGCCGGCGTTACGACTTTGCGGGTCAGCGGAGGGGAGTTTCGTCTTTTTACATTCAACAGCATTCAGCACCTGCCCGACGGAGACTTAAGGAGTTTTCGCTAGGGGATGAAAACCCGGTTTCCACCTCTGCTCTTCGGTGAGACCCCCCGGTAGCAGATTCGTTGCCTCAAGGCCGGGAAGAACAACCGAACCGTCGGGACAACTACCTTCGGGCTAACCACGCGACGGAGCAGGCAACCACCGAACAGAGCCGCGTCCGTCAGGGCGCGGGCCCTTCCGCAACTTTTTGCGACCGCGGGAATCGACCAATTCTAGCTACTTTTCGGCGCAAAATACGCGTAGCGCTCGGGGCGGGGACTGTCACCAATTTCGCGCCTTCAAAGAATCAAACAACTTACGGGCGCATTCGGACGCGAAATTGGCTGACTGTAGCCGGCCACCACGCAGTTTCTCCTTTTTGCGCCGCAAAGTAGCTAGAGTGGACCCCAAGGCTGAGTCAAGCAGTTAACCCCGCTTTTGCCATTCGCTGAAAAATCGTTGTGCTGCCAGGCGGCCAACTCCAGTCCAGAGCGGTCACGACCTTGACCGCGTTCCCTCCGTTAGCTTAACGGCGGACAGTGGGTGAAATACACCGCCCGGGGATTCCGGAACAAACAGAACTTCATCCATGCCATCTACTTCCACTGCGGCGGGCTGAACCTCGCCCCCTAGCCACTAAAACGCCGGAAGAGCCTCTTTCTTGGGGAATTCCGGCTTTGTAGTGGGTGAGCACGAATTTGGTCCGTCACCGCCGCTCGACACTGTTGACGCTCCGATTCTGAAGCCCAGCGCTTTCGGGCGAGGGACAAACAGGAGTGTTTGTCCCTACTGAGATCGCTCGGCGCGTCTCCCCGACCGGTGATATGATACTACCTTTGCTCCCGACGGGGACTATCTTGAACGACGTCTTCTTAGAGGGTCGAGTAGCAGTCGTCACCGGCGCGAGCCGGGGTCTGGGCAAACCGATTGCCAAGTCTCTGGCGGCGGCCGGGGCTTCCGTCGCGCTTGTCGCTCGAAACCGGGACTTGCTCGAATCCGTGGCCTCCGGCATTCGCAACAACAGCGGAGTCGCCGAGGTTATCGTGGCCGATGTTTGTGACCAAGCTGCTGTCGCTGCGCTGTCCCTACGGGTCAATGAAAGGCTCGGCCCGTGCGACATCTTGGTGAACAATGCGGGTATCAATATTCGCAAAGCTATTGATGAATTCACGCTAGACGAGTGGAACCGGTTGATCACGACCAACCTCACGGGGCCCTTCCTGATGTGCAACGCTTTCGTTCCCGCGATGAAGGAGAAGGGGTTCGGGCGCGTGATCAACATAACATCGATTGCAAGCCACATCTCAAAGCCGAGACTGGCCGGCTATTCGGCGACGAAGGCCGGTCTGCTGGGTATGACGAAGGGGTTGGCGCTCGAGCTTGCGCCTTATAGCGTCACGGTGAACGCCATCAGCCCGGGACCGTTCGCGACGGACATGAATCGGGAGATCCTCGACGATCCGGCGCTCAACAAACAGTTTGTGGAAGGCATTCCCCTCAAGCGTTGGGGCAAGCCCGAAGAGATCGGCCCCCTTGCCGTTTACCTATGTCGAGAAGAAGCGGGGTTTATCACGGGAACGGACATCGTTATCGATGGCGGCCGGATCGCGGAATAGCCGGGGGCGCATCTTACCCGGAAGCTCGGTGTCTCACGGAACGATGCGTCGTGTCCGTCGGGACGTGCCTGTGGTCGCGGACGGTTTAAGAGTGGAGCCGGGCGAGCTCATTCACGGCGACGTAAACGGCGTCATCTCGGTCCCACGGGAGATCGCGCACAAGTTGCCCGCCGAGGTGGAAAAGATCCGCGCGCGGGAGCGCGAGGCTCTCAGCTTGATCGACAGTCCGGAATTCGACCTGGACTCAGCCTTGAAGCGGATAGACCACTGAACGGTCTCGCTTTTCTCACGCACCTCGCCGCGTCGCGTGGGGAGAAACGGGCCGGCTCCATCAATGGAGAAGTGGTAACCTTGGCGAACGCGTTACTGCTGGGCACGACATGTCGTGCCCCTACGAATTCTTGGTTGTACTGAAGGGCCCGACCCGAAAGGTCGGCGCATTGCAAAATCCCGAGTTCGTTCTGGCGACAACTGTGCCGCGGCGCCTTGACCGCGCTCTTTCGGGCTAGCGGCCCGTGGCAAAAGTCGTGCAGGAGCGAAAAATGGGGACTGCCACCAATTCGCCCCCCGTCATGGCCCTAGAAAAAAGGACTTAACGTGAAGCGAATTGGCTGGCTGTACCCGATTTTTCGCGACCTTCACTTCTACCACGGGCTGCTAGGGCCGGAACTATTGCAAGAGCAAAACCTAAGAAAGGTCAATATAGATGGTAATCAAGAAAGCCGCAGACTTACGAGCGCTCGTCGAGCAGATCCTGCTCGCCGCGGGAGCCAGTGAGCGCAACGCGGGCGGCGTTGCGGATCATCTGGTGGCGTCGAATCTCGCCGGCGTCGACACGCACGGCATTCATCAGCTCGGCGGATACGTGAAGATGATCAACGACGGCGTGCTTGTACCGACGGCGGATCCGGAGGTCGTCAAAGAGGGTCCCACGAGCGCACTGCTTCGAGGCCACTGGGGGTTCGGCCACGTCACGGCTCGAGACGCCATGGAAGTGGCCATCAACAAGGCAGGGGAACACGGAGTGGCCGTGGCGGCTATTGTCGAAACCACGCACATCGGCCGGCTCGGCTACTACGTGGAGATGGCCGCGGCGCGGCGGATGATCGGGATGGTCTGGGCCGGCGGTTACGGCGTGGAGGAGCCGGTGGCGGTCCCCTACGGAGGCCGGTCCGCGGTCCTTTCCACGAACCCCATCTCGATCGGCTTTCCAGCGGCGAAGGACTCGCCGATGATGTTCGACTACGCCACAACCGCGATTGCCGGCACCAAGATCGATTTGGCGCGCATCCGCGGGCAGGACCTTCCGCCGAACTCGGCCGTCGACAAGGACGGCAACCCCACGACCGCCACGGCCGAATACTTCGAGGGTGGAGCACACTTGCCCTTCGGCGCCCACAAGGGTTACGGGATCATGATGGCGGCCGAGTTTTTCGGCCGCATTCTTACCGGCTCGGATGACTATGCCGAAACCGAGCGTGGCGGTCCGATCATGCGCCACCAGGGAGTTGCGCTGGCGGCCATTCGAGCTGACCTGTTTCAGCCCTTCGAACAATACACCGGCCGGGCGGAGCAGATGCAGGAGCGGGTGCGGGCCATCCCCCCTGGCCCCGGCTTCAAGTCGGTGCTGGTGCCTGGTGATATGGAGTCCACAGCCCGTGCGGCGCGCGAGCGCGACGGGATTCCGATCCTAGATGACGTGTGGGAGCGGCTGGTGGAGACGGCTGACTCAGTTGGAGTCACGGTTTAGCAGCCCGTGGTGGAGTGCGGGTCGCGAAAAATCGGGTACAGCCAGCCAATTCGCTTCAGTGTAAGTGCTTTTTCCCGAGGGCCACGGTGGGGAGCGAATTGGTGGCAGTCCCCATTTTTCGTTTCATAAGATAGAGATGGACCGCGAAAAGCGGATGGCAGTCACCATTTTGTGCCTACGGACGGTGCACAAACCGTTTCAGCTCGGCAAGCGTAGCGTGCTTTGCCGCGCAGGGCTTGTGACGATGGCCTGCTGACTATTTCACTTGAGAGGGGAGATTCATCATGAACAAACAGCGCTCGATTCTTGCCTTAGTTGCCTGCAGCGTTCTGATTTTTGCCTGCGTGACGATCGGTAACGGCCAAACGCCGATTGGACCCGAATGGTGGCCTTCCGAATGGGGGGCCGACGACCAGCGGGGGGCGGCCAACCGTCTCACGCCGGAGAAGGTGATCGAAGCGGCACAGCTGATCAAAACGGGCAAGGTCTACCACGTCGGCCAAGTCTACGAGAAAGGCATGCCGTTGGTCGGCGAACGGCATTTCAAGTTGACGATCCCGGGTCTGCCGAGTTCCGCTCCGACCGGGAAGAACCAAATAGTCGGCAACGATGAGATGTTCAGCGGTGAAATCGGGCAGGTCGGCACACAGATGGACGGCCTGGGGCACGTGGGTGTCCACATGAGGGGCGACAACTACTTCTATAACGGATTCAAGCTCTCCGAGTTCGGCTCGGCCTATGGCCTGAAAAAGCTCGGCGTCGAAAACATCGGCGCTTTCTTTACGCGCGGGGTTCTGCTCGACGTGGCGGGATTGAAAGGCGTCGAGCGGCTGGACCCGAACTATCTGATCACGGCCGACGACCTGCAGAAGGCGCTCGACGCGGCAGGACTGAAAATAGGCGTCGGGGACGTGGTGTTGATCCGTACCGGACACGCGCAACTGTGGATGAAAGATAACGACACCTACAACGCGAGCGAACCCGGTATCGGCATGGAGGCGGCGCGCTGGATCACGGATCGCAAGGTGAGCTTGATCGGCGCCGACACCTGGGGCATCGAGCAGATGCCCGGCGCGGATCCGGACAAGGAGGTCCCCGTCCATCAGTGGACGATCACGCGCCACGGTATCTACCACCTCGAGAACATGAACCTCGAAGAACTCGCCGCCGACAAGGCCTACGAGTTCGCTTTCGTTTTCGCGCCGTTGCCGTTCAAGGGAGCGACCGGTTCGCCGGGCAATCCGATCGCGGTGCGCTGAGGCGGCGGGTTGGGCGGGCTGCCGAGCAGCCGCGGGGACGCGCCGCTACCGGGCGCGATTCCTCGCGCCCCCCGCGCGGGCTTCCCCCATCGGGCAGGGCATGCTGCCGCCTGCACTCGCCCGAAACGTGAGTGTATTTGTGAAATGGAGAGCTTAGAAAAAGCTTGTTATCTTGTTATGGCGAAATAGATGCCGAGGCCGTACATTATGCCTATGGCGAAGAAGACGAAATACATTTGTGACTTGATTGTCTTCAAGTCCTTGCCGGCGTGCCGGCTTAGACCATCGCTGATACTTCGACTTATTCCACGGATCAACTCCTGGGAGAGAGACCCCTCGCCGCCGCCGCCTTCGCTCAGCTTTTGTACTCGCCGGCGAAGTTCTTTAACCTGGTCGCCGGTCTGCCTCGCCCAGGTAGACCAGCGCGAGGTTTCCTGCTCGACCAAAGCCTTGACGTTGCCTCCGTCGCCGGATTGCTCGGCCTCAGAGAGTCGTCTTTCCAGGTCTTCCAGGCGAGCCGGCAGTTCCGGCTGATCGGCCTGGCCTACTCCGCCATCGGGGCCGGATTGCTCTAGAGCGGCAATACGCTCAGCGAGCTCCGCAGGGACTTCCGAGGAGGTTGATTCCTGCAGCCGGCTGTCCATCGAGTCGAGCCTCGACATGAGCTCGGCGACCCGCGGATCCGCCCCCTCCGCGGCGGAACCTTCGATGGACTGCAAACGGGCGGTAAGCTCAGCGACACGCGCGTCTCCGCCGTCGCCTACAGCTTCCTCGAGTGCGTTGAGGCGGAGCGTGATTTCGCCGACCCGCGGATCGGCATCCGGCTGACCCGTTTTCCGCTCCAAGGAAGCCAGCCGCACCGACAGATCGTCTACCCGGGGGTCGGCGGCCGCTGCCGGAGAGGCCGACTCCAGTTGTCCCAGGCGAGTGTTGACTTCGTCTAGGCCCGAGCCGGCGGGAGCTTCCGCGATCCTATTTTCCAGAGATTGAAGCCGCTCGGAGATCTCGCGGCCCGGGGAGTCGGAGCCTCTCTCCGTCAAAGTTGACTCGACAATCAACAAGCGTGTGCGAAGTTCTCCCATCTCCCCGTTTTCACCGGCCTGGCTCGCACGTTCACTTAGGGAGGTTAGCTGCTCTTTGATCTCGGCCAGCTCAGATTGAGAGGCGCTTTCCAGCGCTTGCTGTTCGAGCGACGCGAGACGTCCGGAAAGCTTTTGAACGGGAGAACCGGATGCGCTTCCGGACTGGTTGTCTTCTAGCGCCAAAAGCTGAGCAAGGAATTCGCCGTTGTCCTCCAATGAGGAAAGTCGCCCCAAGACCTCGTCCACGCGCGGGTCGACGCCGGTTTGATCTGTTCGCTGCTCTAAAGCGGCTAGGCGATCCGTCAAACCGGCGACCCGGGGATCAGCAGCAGGGTCAGAGGCCCAGGTTTCAAGGTTCTGTAGACGGCTCGCTACTTCTTCGATCGGGGGACCCGACGAGGGCTGCTCGGCGCGCTCTTCCATGACCGTCAAGCGCTCGCTGATCCCTTCGACGCGCGGATCCTCAACAGATTGCGCGGTCTTCTCCTCCAGAGACTCCACCCGGGAGACAACTTCGTCCACTCGAGGATCCGGTTTGTGCTCTTCTACTCTGCTTTCAAGGGCCGATAGACGAGTGGCCAGAACGTCGCTTTGTGCATTGGCGGCAAGCTCGGCAGCCTGTTGTTTGAGGTCTTCGACTCTGGTGGCGATGTCGTTGAACCGGGGGTCCTGAGACGGCTGTTCGACCCGACCCTCCACGGTCCCCAGGCGCCCGGCGATCGCTTCCACTCGCGGATCATTGGCCGGCTGCGCTGCTCGTTCCTCGACCGCCGCCAGACGTTCCCCCAGCCCGTCGACTCTTGGGTCGGCCGAGGGCTCGGCAACGTAGCTTTCTACATTCGCGACCCGGGAGACGACTTCATCCAACCGTGGATCGTATGATGGTTCGAGAGAAAGCTGCTCCAGTGTCCCCAAGCGCTCCGTGACATCGTTGACCCGCGGGTCTAGAAGCGGCTCGGCAGCCTGACCATCCAATCGTCCTAGTCGGGCGTCGATCTCCTCGAAGCGAGAATCCTCCTTGCGAACAGCATGGTCCTCCAACGCCGAGAGGCGTCCGCCCAGTTGCTGCATCTGCCCTTCCAGCTGAAGCTCCTCTTCCTTCGCCGTAATCGTGTCCAGTCGGTGTTCAAGATCCTCTACACGGGGGTCCTGCGCGGGCTGTTTGGAGATACCCTCGACCGATCCTATCCTAAGCACCCGGTCGTCCATCCGCGGATCGGCCGGAGGCAGTAGGCGCACCGCGGTTTCCAGTTCCGAGAGCTTCTGCTCCAGCTCGCGAGGGACGTCTCCGGCTTCCCCAACTCCCCCCCCTCGCTCCAGAACGTCCAAACGACGCGCAATCTCGTTCAGCAACGGTTCGGAGGTTCCCGCGCTTAACTTCCGCTCCAGCTCCCCGATCCGGAGCATAAGCGCGTCAACTCGCGAGTCGGCGCCGATGGATTCTACCTGCCTTTCCACGCTACCCATACGGGCGAGAATTTCTCCGCCGGGCCCGGCCTCCGCCTCGCCCCGTGAGTTTTCAAGTCTTGACTCGAGCAGCGCCCGAAGCTCAGCAGTCTCTTCTCGCTGCTGCTCGATCTGTTGTTGGAGAGAGATCACAGACTCCTCTTGTCGGTTTTGGCTTTCGTCGAGCTCCCGATGTTGATCGACAACATCAGCCTCGGTGGAACCGGCACTCCCCTTGCCATCGGGTTCCCTGGTACGATTCGATTCGGATTTCGCCAAGGCTTTGGTCCTCCCTTTCTCTGGCCCTGGGCACGAACCCTAGGGTTCATGATGGCGCAGCTGGAGCGGTAGACTATACCTCGTATCTTAAAGTTTCGTTCCAGACCCCTGAGGCGACAATAGGCAGGGTGTCTTAATTCCAGGTGTAATGGGCCCTACGCCTTTCGTCGGACTTCCAGCCGGTCTCCAGCAGTAGGCCCTGGCCCCTCTTTATATGGGAGTTTCGACCTAGCCCGCGTTTCTCACGACCGTCACGGCGCTTAGGGTGAAAAGCCCGGCGGCCATGGCTTGCGGCAACAGTTCGTGCGCATCGCCCAGCGTACAGCATGTCGGCAAGCGGGCGCGACATGTCGCGCCCCTCTCGAGTTTGGCTTTTCGAGGCGGCCTGGGGGTGGCGAGGGAGAGGGGCGAAAGGGTTAGCCGGCGGCGTAGAGGACGGCGGTAGGAAGCGAGCCACGGAGTTTCCGCGGCTTCTGGTGTCGCTGGGTGGTGGAGGGGAAGCCGCGGAAGCGTGGCAAGCCCCCTCCCCGGCTCGGCCCGCGGTTGTGGCATCAGATCCTGCGTCGAGGGGCGGGGTTTCGAGCGCTTGGCCCGCCACTTGGGCGGCGGCGGCGCGTCGGGAAAGCCGGCCGGTCCGTAGGCCTGCCGCGCTGCCGGCAGCAAACCAGCATAGGCGGCGACGAGCAACCGCGGCGCGGCCTCGACCGAGCGCGGATGCCTGAGCCGCGCCTGGCCCAGGCCTGGCAACGTCTTCTGGTCACGGAAGTCGACCTCGCTGTCCCAGCGCCAGACGTCATGCTGGACGATCGGTTGCGGGGACAGCGCGGTGTCGGTGGCGATCAGATAGGCCGGGCGGCGATACAACAGCCGCGAGCCTTTGCGGGGCCGATAGCCAAGCGGCGCGATCACCACCAAGCGCAAGTTGGTGTGGCCGCCGGCCGGACGCCAACGCAGGGGCGCCAGGGTTTTGATGCGCAAGGCGTGCCGCCGCCCGGCGGCCTAGGCGGTGAGCGTCCGCCAGGGGACGCCGTCGTCTTGCCGCAACTCGTCGGGCGTCGGCGCCCGCCGGCCATAACAACGGCGCCGGCCGGTAGCGGCGCCCCTGGACGGCGGCAAGCGGTACAACTTGGCGTCCTGGCGGAGGCGGCCGATCAAGACCGTCTTGGGCGGCGGATTCTTCAACACCACGCGGTGGGTGAAGCGGCCGTCGACCAGCACCTCGAGCCGTCTGGCGGCGTCGTGTTCTTGGTCGAGGTTCTGCCGCGGCGCGTGCAAGCGGGCTGCTCCGCGACGGGCCGGCGAAGCTTTCCCCGACGCCTCCCGATACTGGCGGCGTTCTTCGCAGGAAGCATTTTGGCGGGGCTTGGGCGGGGTCGGCGCGTGTTGGAAATCGAGCGGGGATCAGCCGCGCCGGGCCGAGCCCCTCGCCGGCGGGCAGCGCGGCCGCGATCTCGACGACCCGCTGGGCGCGAATCAGGTTGGTCTGAAACGGCGGACGCAGCGGATCGCGACGCCAGCCCACGGCGGCGGTCCGGGCGCCGCGCTTGGGCAGCAGCGAATCATCGAGCGCTACGACCAGCGGCTCCCCCGGCCGTAGTTGCGCGACGACGCCGCGGCGCACGGCGGCGAACAGCGCCTCGCTATCCCCCCGCGACTGCGAGAAGACCCGATAGAGCGCCGACCAGTCCTGGAAGCTGCCCCCGGCGGTGGGCAGCAGCCCGGTGATGGTACGGCGGCCGAGACAGACCAAGCTGCTCAGCATCAGGGCTTGGATCTTGTCTTGGACACGGCGTTGGCCGCCCCCTGGGAGCGCTTGCCCGACCAGGGCTTGGAAGGTGTCGAGGAGCCGCGCTGGGGGGTCTTTTTTTTAACGCCGAGGGCGGCGGGTGGGGGCGGTTCAACACGAGTTGGGAGCGGTCTTCGACGAGCCATTCCACGCTCTCGCCGCGGCAGAACTGCATCGCCTGAGCGAGGGCGGAGGGGAAGTTGACGTACCACTGCCGGCTGGCTTTGCGGCGCATGAGCTGGACTTTGGCGGGGTAACCCAGGGAGCCTCCTTGTTCTAGCTTTTTCTAGCTCGTTCTAGCTTGTTCTAGTCTCCTGTCCGGGCTAACTCTTTACAATAGCTTCTTTGCAGCGGCGCACCTTGTCTAGAAGGACGTCCGCAGTGGCTTTCCAGACAAACGGCTGGGGGTCGTGGTTCCAGTTGACCGGCCACTGATAGATCGCCCGCTCCAGTTCTGCCACGCCATGGAAGGTTCCTCGGCGGATCATTCGGTCGGTGATAAGCCCCAAGAGACGTTCGACTTGGTTGCGCCAGGAACTGCTGGTGGGCGTAAAGTGAAAGTGGAAGCGGCACCGCTTTTTGGGTTTCAACCAGCGCTGGACGGCCGCGCTTTTATGGCTGGAATAGTTGTCCATGATGAGGTGAACTTCTTGATCCGGCGGTACCTCTCTTTCCACTTGGTGGAGAAACCTGACGAACTCCTGGGCGCGATGCCGGGGTAGACAACCGGCAATCACTTTCCCGTTCAGGATGTTGAAAGCAACGAACAAGGTGGTGGTTCCGTGGTGCTTATAATCGTGCCTTTGTCGCTCGGGCAAGCCTGGCCGTAACGGCGGAATCGGAGCCGTCCGGTCCAGGGCTTGGATTTGGCTCTTCTCATCCACGCAGAGCACCAAAGCCCGGTCCGGCGGATTCAAATACAAGCCCACGATGTCCCACTCCCAGCTTCGTCTTTGTGGGAATCTATCTAGTCAAACGCCAAACTCGAGGGGGGCGACATGTCGCACCCTGCCGCGGGCGTTGGCCCGCGGACGACAAGCTAAAGCTTGTCCGCACTGCCACCCAGGACAAACACGAGTGTTTGTCGCCACCTGAGCAGACCCGGACATAGGTAGTGACCACCACTGTTGGCGGTCCTAGTCTCCAGTAGTGGCCGGCAATCTTGTCGGCCAGGTGGAGGACAACTCAACTTTCAACCAGACAAAGCGCCGCTCTCCCCACCGCCTTGCTTTACGCTTCCCCTTGAACTTTTGTCCCTTCCAGCACCGTCCTCCTTCAAGAAGCGCTATTGCCGGTAAAGCTGAATCTGCCAAGGCTCCTTGGACATCATGTTGCAAGGTTTCCTCTGTTTGCCCGACAGTCGAGCGGTCCCCGTCAACTTCATCCCTTCCGGCGACTCCTTGACAGCCAGTTTGTAGTTCCAGTTGCAAGCGTGGTCATCAACTAGGCTGGTCATCGTAAACCAGCCTTGGAGTTCCAGATTGGTGGCTCTCCAAAGGGATCCGGTTGTCTGAAGTTCGGGCGCGTTTACTTGGCGGATATCAATGTTGCCCTGGGGCAGCTTCGCCTTGCTCGTCGGCTTGCCGAGCGGCCCGTCCTTCTCGCTAAACTTCCACACAAAACCGTCAGGGCTGATCCATTCGCCGGAGATGTTCAACAGCCGCCTCAATAGCGTGTCCGCTTGTGAGATCAGAGTCTCAGCCGCCACGTCGTCCTGCGTGTAGCGATCGGTCTTCGCCTTGTTCCAAAGATCCTTGGTCCTCCAGAGGTAGCCCACCGCCTCGCTGCGGAAGCGCGCCTCGCGCGTCCGTTCCCAGAGGACCACTGCCATCTGGGCCAACCGGAAGGACGGAGTGAAGGCTTCAGAGTCAAGACGAAGTGCAATCTTGAACTTTTGGCGAGCTTTGGAAAAGGCAGTGCGTTTCGCCCAGACTTCTCCGAGGTAGAACTGCACTTCTGGGTCGAATCGATCGGCTTCTTCGGCCACCCCCAAGCTTTCGAGCGCCTTCTCCAGCATGTCCTCCGCCAAGAACTGCTTTGCCTTTTCGAGCGGTGTCTGCCGGTTGACGGGATCGGCGGCTTTGACGGCCGCCGGGTGGGCGCTTTCAACGATTTGCTCGGGCGGTCCCTGCGGATATCCGGCAGGGATATCGAGGGGAAAAAACACTGCGCTACAAACTCCGAGGCGGTGCCATGTGCGCCTCAAAGTCAGCCCCGCAAGCCATGTCAGCGTTCGCATGTTACACAGGCTGCTTCGATCGGCAGCCGCGATTATCAGACGCTCTGGAGACACCGCCCCACGCCTTGGCCGCATCTCTCCGTTGAGAAAATGCCCGCTCTATAACAAGGATTAGGTTACAGGACGGCGCAAAAAAATGCTCGGGACATCAAGCGCCGGCTTCAAAGCAGCGTGAGAAACTCTTACCTCCTAGTGTAGTGCACCATAAATAATGTAACTTATTGCTGTTTTGCCACGTCTTTCTTCTTATGGGAGGAAGACATGCGAACGGCACCCCTTGTAACGCTCACCGATACTCAGCGCAAGCAATTGCAGGGCTATGCCCGCGGTCGTCGTACTGCGGTCCGTCCGGCCCTGCGCGCTAAGATCGTCCTGCTGGCCGCCCAGGGTTTCCAGAATCAGCAAATCGCCCAACAATTGTCCGTCCCGCGACAGCTGGTGGCACGCCGGCGCAAGCGTTTTCTCCAGGCCGGCGTCGCGGGCATCGAAAAAGACGCCCCGCGGCCGGGCCGAAAAGCCGCTGTCGGCGCCGACAAGGTAAGAGAAATCGTCCGCCTCACCACCCAGCAAACTCCATCCAACGCCACCCACTGGAGCCGACGACGCGGTCAGACCATGACCCACGACTTCAAACGCAACGGCACGACCACCTTGTTGGCGGCCCTGAACACGCTCGACGGCCGTGTCACGGGCACTTGCAGGCCCCGACATACCCACAAGGAATGGTTGCGGTTCTTACGTTTGATCGAACGCCGAACCGCCCCAGACAAACAGCTCCATCTGATCGTCGACAACTATGCCACCCACAAGCATAAGGCTGTGAAACGCCGGCTGCGGCGTCACCAGCGAGTCCACCTGCACTTCCCTCCCACTTCCGCATCTTGGCTCAACAGGGTGGAGCGCTTCTTTCGCGACCTCGCCGACCAGCGCATTCGTCGCGGTGTGTTTCGCAGCGTCGGCGAACTCCATGCCGCTATCGACGACTACCTTGCCGTTCACAATCAGGACCCCAAACCTTTTATTTGGACCGCCAAGGCGTCCGACATCCTCGAAAAAGTCAAGCGTGGCCGAGCTGCCCTCCCTAAGTTACAATCTGCTTGACGCACTACACTAGAGCGGCTTACCCTGGCCGAGACGCAGGAGTTCCTGGCCGGCAGTCGAAGCATTGGCTTTGCCAACCAAGGGCGGGAGTAGATTGATCGCTGGGTCGAGCGCGTTTTGGCGGCGCGGCACTACGGACGGCTTGGCAAGAGGCGCAAGGGCATCGCGCGGCGGTTTCTGGCGCGGCTGAGCGGGTTGAGTCGGGCCCCGTTGACGCGGCTGATGGGTCAGTGGCTTCGGCACCGCCGGATCGAGGCTCGACCACCTCGTCGGCGCCGCTTTCCGCGTCGCTACACACCCCCGGACATCGCTTTGTTCGCAACCCTCGACGCTGCCCAGGAGGGACGGTCGGGGCCGGCGCTACGACGCATCCTCGAGCGCGAGTATCAGTGGTTCGCCAACTCGGCGTACGTCCGCCTGGCCCCCATCTCGGTCTCCCACCTCTACCACCCGCGGCGCTGCCGGGCTTATCGCTCGCAGCGGGTGGTGTTCGATCGCACTCCGACACGACAGGTCGGGATCGCCGAGCGGCGCAAGCCCGCTCCCCAAGGACAACCCGGCTATCCGCGCCTCGCTACGGTGCGCCAGGGCCACGGGGACAGCCGCCCGGGGCGGTATCACATCAACGCCGTCGATACGGTCAGGCAGTGGCAGGTCGTCGGCTGCGTCGAGACGATCTCGGAGCGGCACCTGGTCCCCGTGCTGGAAGCAGGGCAAGGGGGCTTCAAACCCCAGCCCCCTTGCCCCGCACCCCCATCCCCCGCTGCCGAACTGCCACTGAAGTGAACCCCAGCCGCGCCGCCCTCCCGATCCTCCTTCTTCAGGCTCATTCTTGGATCGGAAAATGCTATAAATCAAACCACCGTAGACTTGTCTTATGGGGCTGGCGGCGCGGGCTTTGGCGATTACGGCTCGGGAAGGAGCAGAGTTGGAGAAGTTGGCGCGAGCCCACTCGACGCCGCGACAAGGGGCCCCGCGGGCCCGCATCCTCTTGCTCGCCGCCGCCGGCATCTCGAATTCCGAGATCGCACGCCGTCTGGAAACCAGCCGTCCGACCGTACTGGATGGGCGCAAGCGCTTCGAAGCCGAACGGCTCGTCGGTGAGTTTGTCGACGAACTCGGGATCACGGGAAACCGCGGCGCACGCAACCGGGCCTGCCGCTGAAGAAAGGCCGTTGCGGCACGCTCACACACGACTACAAGCGCCACGGGACGACCACGCTGTTCGCCGCCCTCAACGTGCTCGACGGCACGGTCGTCGGTCCATGCCAAGCGCGTCATCGGCAGCAGGAGTTCGTAAAGCTTTTGCGGCCTCTCGACAAGGAGTTTCCGCGACGCGAACTGCATTTGATCCTGGACAACTACGGTACGCACAAGCATCCCAAGGTCCGCGATTGGCCGGCAAAACGGCCCCGCTTCGTGCTGCATTTCACTCCCACCAGCGCCTCCTGGCTGAACCTAGTCGAGCGCTGCTTTCGCGAACTCACCGACAAGCGCATTCGCCGCCGCGTCTTTCACAGTGTCGCCGAGCTCACTGCCGCCATCGAAGCCTACATCGAGAACCATAACCAAGACCCCAAACCTTTTGTCTGGTCCGCTACTGCCGATCGGATCATGCAGAAGATCTCGATGTTCGCGCGCAGGTGGTCGAGATCCTGATAATCGTTGGCGTATATCTCCCGCGACCGCGCAGATCTCCCCAGAAGCCCTCCTGCGAATCCTCGACAAAGTGTTGAAACTGCTCCGTGATGGTGTTACTTTCCTCATGGGTGTAAGTTTCCTTTCCTTCTAAGGATTGGTTTCTGCTCAAGACCAACTTACACCCTCCTTCCTTTTACACAATCAAAATTACCCCACCCGATCGTTCTGTAATGGAAGCGAATTCCGCCGTGGCCCTGGATTTGCTCCATGCAACACCGCAAACGATTCGAACGCAAATGGAAAACCCTCCGACGCCAAAGGTGAACCTGAGTCGCTGACATGAAAATGAAGGTGCGGTTCGGTGCCACGCGGCGAGGCGAAGTGCTTCCGCGTGCCAGCCGTACTCCTGGCGGCTGCCCTGGGTCAGCGGGTGCGCTATGGTGAGGTCATCGTGGTCACTGAGACGAAGGTTTCAAGAATACTTCGAAGCTACCTGGACAAGACACCGGCCTCGGCCGAGCGCTACCAAAAAGCTCTGCGGCTGTTTCCGAGCGGCGTCACGCACCAAGCCCGGTACCTAAAACCGCACCCGGTCTATATTTCACACGCCAAAGGCTCGAGGAAATGGGACGTCGATGGAAACGAATACGTCGATTACTTCGGCGGCCACGGAGCACTGATCTTGGGGCATGGCCATCCCGCGGTCGTCGAGGCTGTCGGGCAGCAGATCGCGCGCGGCACCCATTTCGGCGCTTGCCATGATTTAGAGATCGAATGGGCCAGCCTCATTTGCGACATGGCGCCTTGCGCGGAGACGGTCCGCTTCACTTCCTCCGGCACGGAGGCCACCCATCTGGCGTTGCGGGTCGCCAGGGCGCACACCGGCAAATCCAAGGTCGTGAAGTTCGGCGGGCATTTTCACGGCTGGCATGATTACGTCGCCTCGGGGACGATACCCTCGGGCGCCGGCGGGCCGTTAGGCATTCCCCGCGAAGTTCTCGATCAGGTGATCGTCGTTCCACCGAACGACATGGAGGCGCTGAACGAGGTTTTTGAGGGCCGGGACGACGTTGCCGCGGTGATACTCGAGCCCACGGGCGCGACGTTTGGGGTGGTTCCGACCGGCGGCGACACGCTGCGAGCCCTGCGTGATCTGACCCGCCGGCAGGGAGCCGTTCTGATCTTTGACGAAGTTGTTACCGGTTTCCGCTGTTCGCCGGGGGGGGCGCAGGCGCATTATGGAGTCACGCCCGATCTGACGACGTTTGCCAAGATTGTCGCCGGCGGGTATCCGGGAGCGGCACTCGTCGGACGGGCCGATATCCTGCAAGTCATGGAATTCGGCGAGAGCGAGGGGCGCATTGTCGATCCGGCGATAGTTCATCAGGGCACCTTTAACGCCTCGCCGGTCTCCGCCGTCGCCGGCATTACAACGCTCAAGCTGCTGCAAACGACGGACGTCATCGCTCGGGCCAACGAGACGGCAGCGGCGATTCGTGACGGGATGAACTCGGTCTTGCGCAGACTCGGGGCGAGTTGGTGCGCCTACGGAGAGTTTTCCGGGGTCCACATTTTTACGAATCCCGATAGCCGGCCCGTCAGTCCCGAAGAGATCTACGCCGGCAAGGTTCGTTGGGAGACCCTAAAGAAGAGCGCCTCGACCGAGCTGGCTCACAAGATCAGGCTGGCGTTTCTTTGCGAGGGCGTCGATGTTTTGCCTTGGCCGGGAGGTCTGGTTTCCGGCGTGCACGATCGGAGCGATATCGACCGGACAGTCACCGCCTTTGAAAATGTCGTCAAGCGGTTGGCCGACGAGGGGGATTTGGCGGGGTGTTGAGGAAAGGCGGCCCCCGGTAGCAGGTCCAACTGGTCCGGCCCGTCCCTTTTCTTTCGCGAAGTGATGGGACATGACCCCGGCCCGCCGCGAGTCGACATAGTCTGTTCCCACACATCCGGCGCACAACCCAAGGTGGCTCTGACGCTGCTTCCCTCCCCAGCGCCTGTAAGATACTAGAGGGCGCGGGTTCACGACTCTCCCCGACCTCACCTCGATGCGTGCGGCTGGAATCACCCTGATTGCTTGTGTTTTTCTTGTTTCTTCGCGGCTAGCTGCCGAGGACCTTCCCTTCTTTAGAGATCGCGTGGAAGCAGCGGGCATCGGCTTCGTGCTGAACCATTCGCCCACCGAAAAGCGCTATCTCATCGAGACAATGACCGGAGGTTGCGCCTTTCTCGACTACGATGCCGATGGCCTGCTGGACATTTTTTTAGTCAACGGAGCCGCGCTTCGGGAAGCGGCGGACGATCACCCTAGCATCGATAAATCCGAGCCGCGATTCTGGAATAGGCTGTACCGCAACGTCGGGAAAGGGCGCTTCGAAGACGTTACCGCGAAAGCGCGAGTGCAGGGAACGGGCTACGGGCTGGGTGTGGCCGTGGGCGATTACGACAATGACGGCTACCCGGACCTCTACGTCACGAATTACGGGCGCAACGAGATCTATCACAACCAGGGCGACGGCACTTTCCGCGAGGTCACTGACAAAGCACGAGTATCGGGCGGCGGCTTTTCCTCGAGTGCCGCCTTCTTCGATTACGACAAGGACGGACACTTGGACCTGTTTGTCGTGAGGTACGTGGATTGGTCGTTCGGCAACAACATCCGCTGCGGGACATCGGCGATGAGGGATTATTGCCACCCCAGGCACTTCCAGGGAGTCCCCGATCTCCTCTACCGAAACAACGGTGATGGAACGTTCTCGGATGCCTCTTCGGAGCTGGGCGCGGCGCTCCCCTCCGGCAAGGGATTGGGCATCGCGCTGGGCGACCTCAATCGCGACGGCTGGACCGACGTCTATGTGGCCAATGATTCGGTCGCGAGCTTTCTGTTTCGCAATGAAGAGGGGAAAACTCTTAGAGAGATCGGTTTGCTTTCCGCATCGGCCCTCAACGAGCACGGCAAGACGTTTGCCGGCATGGGCGTGGATTTTGAAGATTACGACAACGACGGTTGGCCGGATATTTTTGTTACGGCGCTGTCGCTCGAGGGGTTTGTGCTGTTCAGAAACAATAGGGACGAAACGTTTTCCGATGTCTCGGCCGCGAGCGGGGTTAGGAAAGCCAGCTTTTACCTTTCCGGATGGGGAACACAGATCGTCGATTACAATAACGACGGCCTGCGAGACGTGTTCGTGGCCAACAGTCACGTCATGCGGGGGATCGAAGACACGGTTCGGACGCTTCGCTATGCCCAGCCGCTGCTGATGTTGAGAAACGGCGGATCTCGGTTCACCGATGTGACTCGGGAAATGGGTCCCGAGTTCCGCCGGGACTGGGTTGCACGAGGGGCCGCGTTCGGCGACTACGATAACGACGGCGACATCGACATCTTGGTGCAGGTTCTGGGGGGGCGTCCTCTCTTGCTGGAGAATCTTCAGGGCAACAGGAACCGGTGGGTAGGGTTCAGGCTACAGGGTACAGCGAGCAACCGTGACGCGGTCGGAGCAGCGGTCAAGATTGTCACGGAAGAAGGTAGCGAGCAGCACTACTATGTCAGCCGCTCGTCCAGCTATCTGTCGAGCAACGACGTAAGGATCACCGTCGGTTTGGGCAAAGAGAGTCCCGCCTATGTCGAAATCACTTGGCCTTCGGGCCGCGTGCAAAAGGTGGCTCCGGTCCGGGCCGGGGAGTACGTCGGGATTCGTGAAGAGTAGCCTGCAAAGAGTCCGCAACGTAGAGAGTCCTAACCCGCATTTCTCACGACAAACATGAGCAGACCGGGACATAGGTAACACTTTTCGTCCGCCCCGTCCGGGCCCGGCGGCAACAAACGCCCCCGCCGTTCGTCCAACCAGCCCAGCTTGTAGAACGAAAACCAGACCCGCCACAGCCCCTCCCCGATCTCCTCCAGCCCGACCCGCTCCCCGTTGAGTCCCTTGCCCACGAACACCTTCTGCCGTCGCCAGCGGATCACTCCCTCCACTACTCGCCGCGGCGCAAGCTCCGCCGGGTATGCCGGCTCCTCGATCCACGAGGGATAGGGCCGCGGCGAAGGACCATAGCATTCTCCCGGCGTCTTCAGTCCCAACGCCTGATGCGGCCTCTCTTCGTTGTACGCCCGCCGAAAGCGGTCCAACGCCCTCTGCCGCGCCCGCGGAGTGCGTGCCGGCGGCGACGCCGTCTCCTGCTTCAGCGTGCGCTGCATGCGCTCATGGCGTCCGTTCTGTTCCGGGTGTCCCGGCTCGATCCGCTCGGGACAAATCCCCCACTTGATCCACCATACCGCCAGCGACGACAACCCGTGCACCGCCACGGTCGCCAACGGCGGCCCATGGTCGCTCAGCAGCACCTGTGGCAAGCCGTATTGCCGAAACGCCGCTTCCAGCAGCGGCCGTCCGTGCTCGCCGTCGGGGCGGCGCAACCCTTGACAGCGCAACAGGTAACGCCTGACCCCGTCGCTCAGGGTCAGCGGGTCGCGGCGCTCCCCGTCTGGGGTGCGGAACATCCCCGCACGGTTTGGTATCGTGAGGGCCAGATAGCGGGCGCTCTTATCCCGTTGCTCCGGGGAGGCTTGGTAGGTGCTGATCAGAAGCAGGCCTGGAAAAATGGGGACTGCCACCAATTCGCTCCCCGCCATGGCCGTAGAAAAAAAAGCACTTAGCCTGAAGCGAATTGGCTGGCTGTACCCGATTTTCCCCCTTGGGAAAATCGCCCGCGAACTCTTTCTCGTTCTGTGCGGGGTCCTGCTGCTTTCGCTGCCGAGTCGACTCCCGGCCCAACCGACAACCGAACAGATCGAGTTCTTCGAGTCGGCGATCCGTCCGCTCTTGGCGGAGCATTGCTACCAGTGTCATAGCCAAAAGGCGAATCCTGTGTTTGCGGGATTGCGGCTCGACAGCCGTTCGGATCTCGAAAAGGGAGCGGATTCGGGACCTGTCGTCATTCCAGGGAAGCCGGAGGAGAGCCGGCTAGTCGAAGTAGTACGAGGCACGGGCGCGCTTCAGATGCCGCCAGCCGGCAAGTTGTCCGCGGACAAGATTGCTGCCTTGGTCAAGTGGATCGAGATGGGAGCTCCCTGGCCCGACGAGAAAGCGCTGCTCAGTGCTAAACCGGGCAGCAAGTTCGACCTCGAAGCTCGCAGAAGCGAACACTGGGCTTGGCAGCCTGTTCGGGCAGTCGCGTCCCCGAGGGTGGAAAACGATGCTTGGGCGCGGAATGAAATTGACGCTTTCGTCTTGGCCAAGCTTGAGGAAAAGGAACTCCGACCGGCGAAACAAGCTGCCCCGGAAACGCTTCTGCGGCGGCTGTATTTTGACTTGATCGGACTACCTCCATCGCCGCAAGAGGTCGAAGCGTTCATCGCCAATCCGTCTCAGAATGCCTACCAGGCAGTCGTCGACCGGCTGCTGGCGTCACAGCACTTCGGCGAACGCTGGGCGCGGCACTGGATGGACCTAGTCCGCTACAGCGAGTCGCACGGGATGGAAGGGGACCCGGATATCCCTAGTGCGTGGCAGTACCGCGACTACTTGATTCGCGCCTTCAACGCCGATCTACCCTACGACCAGCTCGTACGCGAGCATATCGCCGGCGACCTTTTAGAAACCCCTCGCTACAATCGGCGCGACGAGATTAACGAGTCGATCTTGGGACCGGCCCACTTCCGAATGGTCGAGCACGCCTACCTCCCCTTGGACCCGTTGGAGGACCGCGTCAAATACATCGACAACCAGATCGACGTTTTTTCAAAGGCCTTTCAGGGCTTGACCGTATCTTGTGCGCGCTGCCACGACCACAAGTTCGACGCCATCAGCCAAAAAGACTTCTATGCGCTGTTCGGGATCTTCGCTGGCGGCAGGCTGGCGCAGATCACGATCGACGCCCCGCGGCGGCAAAGCACACACCGCGAACGTCTTGCCGAGCTGAAGCGCCGGATCAAACAGGGCCTCGTGGAAGCGTGGCTTGAGGCGGCGGAGAGTCTGCCTCAGACGCTACTCTCGGGTAAGTGGACGGACCGCGTCCCGGACGAGACATACTGTGATGACAACAGCTCTTTGCATGCCTGGTTCACGCTTTCTGAGCGGGAGGGTGAAAAGTTCCGAACGGGCTGGGACCGGCTTGCGGCTTATTGGGATAGGGAGTTAGAGCGCCGCGGATCGCTCAACGCCGAAGGAAACAAGAGTGTCTGGAAGCTTGACTCCGACGGTTATCGCGGTTGGCTGCGCCAGGGTCCTGGTTTGGGCGCTAAGCCTTCCGCGGGTGGTGAGTTCTCCCTAGTCCCCGAAGGCAAGCGAATCATCAGTGGAATCTATCCCCGTGGGGTCTACACGCATCTGCTCAGCCGGAAGCACGGGGGCGTTCTCTCTTCGCCGCGTTTCGTCGTCGATACCGATTACCTCAGCTTTCGGATCTTAGGGGGGAACTTCAGCTTCGCCCGGCTGATCGTAGAAAACTATCCCCTGCCGCGAGCCATCATCTACGACTTCAGATTCAGCCCCAAACAGGACCGGATGCAGTGGGCGGGTTGGGATATCAGTTATTGGAAGGGGTCTCGCGCCTACCTCGAGTTTGCCACGCTCGACGATCTGACGAATTTTCAGTTGGATCCGTTCGATACGCTGAAGGACCCGAAGCCCCAGCCCCGGCGCGACGGACGGTCTTACTTCGGTGTAAGCCAAGTGGTTTTCCATGACGGCAAGCAACCGCCCGCCGAAGAAATCGTACCGATTCGCCATCTGCTCGAGGGAGAGGCTCCGGAGGGGCCGGAAGAACTTGCTGCTCGGATCGGCCTCCGGTTGCAGGATGCGATCGAGGCTTGGCGGGACGGTACGCTGACCGAGCAGCCGGCGGCGTTCCTCGACGATTTTGTTCGCAAGGGATTGCTGCCCAACTCACTCGGCGAGATCGCTACCCTGCAGCCTCTGGTCGCCGAGTATCGGAAACTGGAGGCGGACATCCCCGTGCCCCGCCGCGCCCCAGGGCTAATGGAAGAAATCACCGCGGATCAACCCCTTTTGGTTCGCGGGAACCATAAGAACCCCGGCGACCCCGTGCAACGCCGATACCTGGAAGCGCTTGACGGCAAACCCTACGACGACCCCCGCAAGGTTCGGCTGCGCCTGGCCAACGAGGTGGCGAGTCCCCGAAACCCTCTGACCGCCCGCGTGATGGTCAATCGGATCTGGTACTACCTGTTTGGGCGGGGGATTGTCGAGACGGTGGACAACTTCGGAAAGCAGGGGCGAAGGCCGACGCACCCCGCGTTGCTGGACTATCTCGCCGGCAGGTTTGTGGACAGCGGCTGGTCGATAAAGGATGCGATTCGGTCAGTGGCGATTTCGCGGACCTACCAAATGAGCAGCCGGCCCTCAAAGACGGCTCGACGGATCGACCCTTCGAACCGCTGGTTGCAGCACGCCAATGTCCGCCGGCTCGGGGCCGAGGCGATTCGCGACTCGATCCTGGCAGTGTCCGGGCACCTTGACACGACTATGTATGGCCCCTCGATCCCCGTCTACTATGCGCGCGAAACCGGAAAGGCACTCCTTGATAGGCCGAAGGGGCCGCTTGACGGGAACGGGCGGCGGAGCGTCTATCTCGAAGTGCGTCGCAACATTCACAATCCCTTCCTCGAAGTTTTTGACGCCCCGAAACCATCCACCACCCGAGGAAAGCGGGACATCACGAATGTTCCCGCCCAGTCGTTGACTCTCATGAACGATCCCTTCGTCATCGAACAATCGGCGCATTGGGCGAAGCGGCTGGTGGCCCAGGGAAGGGCGTCATCCCGCGAGCGGATCGGGCGGATGTTTCTGGAAGCACTGGGGCGGAGACCGTCAGCTGTCGAAGTGCGAAAATCGAAGAGATTCTTGGCCAGCCTCCGAAAACAGCATCAGCTCGCCGCGAGGGACTGGCGAAACCAACCCCGGATCTGGCAAGATTTGGCTCAGGCGATGTTCAATTTCAAAGAGTTCATCTACCTTCAGTGAGAACGGCCGTGAACCGCCCCCCGAACAACCCCCACCAGGCGAGGACGCGCGGCATGAGCCGCCGCGAAATACTGGAGCGCTGCTCGCTCGGTTTCCCCATGGCCGCCCTGGCCGGCGTGCTGGCGGACGACGATGCCTATGCGGCAGCGACGGACTCCCCCGACGGCCCCCTGGCCTCGAAGGCTCCCCACTTCGCACCGAAGGTAAAGCACGTCATCCTTTGTTACATGGCCGGAGGTGTTTCCCAGGTTGACTCCTTCGATCCCAAGCCCAGGCTGACGAAAGAACATGGCCAACCGCCTCCTATGAAGGTCGAGAAGACCATGTTCAACCAAAACGGGACGCTGCTGAAAAGCCCCTGGGAGTTTAAGCACTACGGTGAAAGCGGTATCCCCATCAGCGATCTGTTTCCTCACATCGGATCGTGTGCGGACGAGCTGGCGGTGATTCGATCCATGACGGCCAAGTTCACCGCGCACGCCCAGGCGAACGTTTTCTTCCATACCGGCCAACCCTTCAACGGCCTTCCCAGCCTTGGCGCTTGGACGACGTACGGATTGGGGAGCGAAACCAGGGAACTGCCCGGATACGTTGTGGGGCGGAATTCCCGTCGGGGGAATCAACATGTTCGGCAACGGCTTTCTCCCCGCCGTGCACCAAGGATCTCTCATCTACCCAGGCCGGTCAGAGCCGCTGAATAACATCCGTCCGAAGGAACCGGATTCGATTCAGCGCCGGCGCCTGAGCTTCATCGACGACATCGACCGCGGCTTTCTTGAAGCGGTCGATCATCACGCTCCGGTGGAGGCGGCCATCCGGAATTACGAAACGGCCTATCGGATGCAGGCGGCCGTTCCCGAACTGGTTGACCTAAGCGGGGAGACTGAGGCCACGAAGAAACTCTATGGCCTCGATAGCGACATCCCCCAAAAACAACAATACGCCCAGCAATGTTTGCTGGCCCGGCGGCTGGTCGAAAGAGGTGTACGTTTCGTGGAGCTGACCGTGCGGCACACCAAAGACGTGGCCATGAACGTCGGCAGTCCTTGGGATCAGCACAGCAAGCTCAAAGAGGGGCACGAAGTCAACGCGTTCCAGGTCGATCAGCCGATTGCAGGTCTCATCAAGGATCTCAAGGCGCGCGGGTTGCTTGACGAGACATTGATCATCTGGTCGGGCGAGTTCGGCCGAACCCCGTTTGTGCAGCGCATCGACGGACGCGACCATAACCCATTCGGCTTCAGCATGTGGCTGGCCGGGGGTGGAATCAAGGGCGGCACGATTTACGGTGCGACCGACGAGTATGGCTATCACGCGGTCGAGAACATCCTCACTCTCCACGACCTGCACGCGACCGTCCTGCATCTGCTGGGGCTCGACCACGAGCGGTTGACCTACCACTTCGGCGGCCGCGACTTCCGCCTGACCGACGTGCACGGGAAAGTTATCCAAGGGATCTTAGCGTAGGTCCGGTTCTCGGGAAACCGAGGGGCCAGGCCAGGACGGGGCGCACGCATTCTTGCGTGCCGTGTCGCCATTCTTGGCGACATCGAGTCTGTAGTAACCGTGAAAGAAACGCCCCTCCTGCTGCTCGTCGAAGGGCGCATCGGTGGCGTCGATAGCGAGAATGATCTCCTCGGGCGGCTCGGGGTGCGCTTCCACAAACACGTCCACCAGCAGGCGGTTGATCGCTTCGCTGTCGCAGCGGATCTTCTTGTAGCGGTCCACGCCGTCGGTCGTGCGTTCCAGCCGCTGCAGCGTCGACTTGCCGGCCAACGGCTTGCCGCGATCACGCTCTTGCTTGCCCTTCTGCCCTTGCAAGTCGCTCTTGCCGGCCGGCAGCGCCAGCACGGGATCGGAGCGCAACTCGTCGTGATCGTTGAGATCCTCATAGCCCAGCCCCAGCGCGTAGACCCGCTGCGCGACCAGCTCCCCGACCTAGTGCTCGATCAGCTGGGGATCGCGCCGGTCTTCGCGGCAGGCGGCCACCCGCGGCAGCAGGTTGATGCGCCGGTCCACCTCACGCAACAGCAGGGCCCCGCCGTCGGAGCTGATCACCCCGCCGTCAAACCGGGCGCTCGCCTGGCGGCGAAAGTGCCTGGCAAACGAGAAGCTCGATTGGCTACACTCTGTTCCCGTAGGGCTGTTGGTCTTCTGTGGCGCTAACGTTTTGTCCATAAATGTTTTATGCCACAACCGGCAGCCCTTTCCCTACCCCCCTGGTGTAAAATTGGGGCTGGTGTTCGCACCTCAAAAGCTGCCGGACAACCTGGAACAACCCGAAAAACAGACTTTCGCCGGCCGTGATGGTCGGCGTAGAGCGCTCCGCACAGGCCCTCGCCCCCCTCGCCGCGGATGATTCCGACCTTCAGTTCATATTTCAATTCCCCTCAACCCGTCGCAAAGCCGCTGGTCGGAAAAGCAGGCTAATCCGACCGCGGCATGGGGTCTCCAGTCCCGCCGCCAGTCAACCGATTTCCCTAACGGGGGAGCCATTGCAACAGAAGCTGAAATCTGATTCAATGGGATTCACGTCACAGTGCGGGCATCAATGCCCAGAGGCGCGCCCGCAACGTTACCTGGCCCCAGCCCGTGGTGATGGTCCTTCGCCTCAAAAAATGCGTACAGTTCGGAACAGTCACTCATTTTCGTCGTCTGCCCCGGAGTGGGAAAAAGCAGTTGCGGGGAGGTCAGCAACATCGACGACAGGAACTGTCAAGGGGTGGACGCAGTGACCCGAGCGTGGGCCCGCCGGTTGACGCCTGCGGCTCTGTTTGATGAAAAGTCGGGAAGCCAAAATCGTTGACGGTCCCCATTTTTCGCCGAACATAACTTCTACCACGGCCGGCCGGCCGTCCGAATGCAAGACGGCTTCAGCCTGTACCGACGAGGGAGAGTCATTGTGGATGACCGCCTGAAAGAACTGTTGCAGCAATTAGGAAGCGCCATTAATGAATCGCTCTCCGAATCGGAAGACATCGCCGAGGCCATCGCTGAGATCCGCCGTGCCGGATACGACGTCTTCCTGGTGCTCGAAGCCACCATCGGATTCAACCAACGGCCACAAAAACAGGAAGGCGGGGCGATCAGCCAAGCCCCCAGCGCTGACTTTCGCCCATCGCAAATCTCTTTCACCGCACAGGACCACGCCTTCCTCAAGGCCCTGAAAATCACCATCCAAGGGTAGGCAAATCGGCAGCGTAACGTGCGGAAGCGACGGCGCGGTATTTACGCGGCGGTAGGTAAACTCCAAACCGAGACGCAACCCCCCTCCCTGCCCCGGGCGCCGGCGCGTAGCCCGCATTTTTACCACGGCCCGTCTATCAGCGCAATCCGCTAGAGGGCTTGGGTATCACTTTGGCGAACTTCGAGGTCAAGCTGTTCGATTACACCGATAAGGTGCGGGCTCAGATCGGCACCCAACAAACCGCCCTGATGGCCGAGGCGGAAGGCAAGGCGAACGTGGCGCGGGCCAAGTACGAAGAAGAGGAGAAGAAAATCAGAGCCGTCGTCGGCGCGCGGCAGCGTCTGGAAGTCGCCGATCTCGATCGCCAAGCGGCGGGCGAAAAGAAGCAGGAGCAGATTCTGCTGGGGCAAGGAGAAGCCGAGCGAAAGCGCTTGGTCCTGAAGGCCGACGGAGCGTTGAAGCAAAAGTTGGAGGCCTACGTACAGGCTCAGCAGCTATGGGCGAATGCATTTGCTCAACGGCAAGTTCCCAGTTTGGTCATGGGAGGCGGCGGCGCCGGTGACACGGACAAGTCCACCACGAATTTCGCCCAGATGATGCAGCTCCTTGTCGCCAACCAAATGGGACTGGACCTTTCAATGCCCAAGGGCGCGATAAGTAGGCAACGGTAACTGATCCAGGCGCAAGGGCGAGCTGCGCTGGTGGATGTGGAGGATGCGGCTCGCGATTCAATAGATAGGTGATTTCAAAAGAAGTGTCAGCGGATAACGAGAGCCGAGTGATCAATGATCGGGGTGAATGGTGAGCACCGGTCCCATGTCGAAGCGAGGCGGTTTCCGTTGTTGGAGGAGCTCGGTCTGCTCGGAAAGGGCGGTGACCAGCAGCGGCATGGCGATCGTGGAGTCGCAATAGCAGTTGACCATTGGCGCCCCTTTGGCGAGCTTCCCCCAGCTTTGCGATTCTTCGAACGTGCAGCCGGAGAGTCCGCCCCAGTGAGGAGCGTCGGTAACCACCTGGACGCCGTAGCGATGTCCGGTCTTATCCTTGTTCATAAGGATGGCGATCACTTCGGTCTGCTGGACGTAGTTCTTGGGAGTGCCGCCGCCGAAGTAGATCACGCCGGTGGCGCGTGAGTCGGCCACGACGTTGGTGATTTCGAGAACGTCCCCCATCATGTCGAACATGAGGCGGTTTTCTCCCCGATGCCGGCTCTCGGCGACACCAATGCCGATCGAGCTATCACCGATCGCGGGACAAAACAAGGGCACTTTGGCTTTCGCCGCTGTTGTAACAATGCCCGGCTCTTTCGAATCCTTGAGAATCTCCTTCCCCAGCAGGTACAAAAACTCGCGGGTGGTGTAGGGGCGGGACTGGTCGAGCCGCGAGGCGAAGCTGCCGATCCACAGATCGTGCTCGCGAAATCGAACTTCGTCCGCCAGCACGTCGTACATCCGGTCGACCATGTGATCGCCCAGCGCTTCGTCATCCATATCCGCCGAGCCCTGGTAGTGGCAGAACCCCTTGGTTTCGTGGATGTCGTGAAAGAAGTTCGCTCCGGTCGAAGCCAGCACGTCGATCAGCCGGTTCTCAATCATGTAGACCACTAAGCGTCGCATGCCGGCCGGGACCATGGCGCCGGAGAGACCCATCAGGATCGTGCACTCCGGATCGGCCAACATCTGCTTCCAGACCTGGAAAGCGCGGCCCAGCTCTCGCCCTTGAAAAGCGGTGCCGGCCATTTTTTCGAGAACGGCGGAAGCGCCTTTTTGTTCATCTATCGGAAAAGGCCGAGTGGGGTGAGACAGAATCTCCTCTTTGGTATGCTTCATGTCTCTACTTCTGGGGCCGCACAGCGGTAGGCGCGGCCGTTTTCAAAGTGCTATCCACCGCCTCTATGGGGTCGGATGTCGGCTTTCCCGCGGCCTGAACGCCGACTGGAACGTCGGGAGATCAACGGGAGTGCTGTGTCCTATCGTTCGGCGGGATCTAAGGTTGCGCCACGGTTTCCGACAGCCTCACTTTGCAGACAATGGGCCATGGTATCAGAATGAGCGGGCGCTTGGAAAATGCTGTGGGAGAGCCCGTTGCGGGGAAGCGGTGGCCGTTTGCATGTGGGATGACTACGGAATACCCGGTTGGACCCGCGGACACCCCCGGCTTTCACGGAATCACGAGATCACCTCGACGCTCGTCAGGTCCTTCGCTGGCCCGCCTTTCTCAGTGCGCCTTTTCGGCGCGGACTCCCGGCTCAGCAAGCTGATCGCATCGCGCGCATCGAGCAGGTCTTCGGTTTGTAGCCGCTCGCGGCGACGTGTCATTTCCATGCAGAGCTGTTAGGCAACACTTCGACGCAGTAAGAACCCACAGGCGCCCTCAGGCGGCGAAATGTTGGCTGGTCAAACACCGTTTTGGGCGTCGCAACCCAAACGGCCGGCATGTGCCCGTTCCGGCTTGGCGTGGGTTAGCGTCGTTGTTTTATAATCGACAGCTTGCGGCACTACCCAAGCCCCGGCGACAGCTTAAACTGCTCTCATAACCCAAAGGCCGCGGATTCAAATCCCGCCCCCGCCCCCAGCCCCTTATTGAGGCTCGCAAAGTGCAGTCAATTCGGAACACGGGCGCAGCATGCTGTGCCCCTACCGTCCGAACACGGACGAAGTCACCATAATCTGCGACCCTCAGTCGGCCGTTCCCAAGCAACCCACGTCCCGCTGCGTCCGACCGATCTCCGTCAGCACCTGAAGAGCACAGATTGTCGTGGTCTGACGACGACATGAAGCGACAAGTGCGAGGAGCGACGCGGCCGAGCCATTGCGGAAGCCGGCCGCGAGTCCAAGGCAAACTCAACCGCCTCTTGACCCTCACCGGGATGCTGCTGCTTCCGTGGCTGCCGCTTTTCTCCCAGGCGTCCGAACCGGGACTCGGCGGCGATTTACGAGCGCAAAGGCTCGAGCAGCCGCCCGATCTCGACGGACTGGTCAACGAGCCGCTCTGGCGGAAACTTGACGTGGCCACCGATTTCGTCCAGCAAAACCCTGATGAAGGTGAACTCTCGGCCGAGAGAACCGAAGTCCGCATCGGCTTCGACGACCGTAACCTCTACATCGCCATCATCTGTTTCGACTCCCAACCCGAGAATATCGTGGTCACCCAAAACCGCCGCGACGCCTCTCTCCGCGACACCGACTCGGTTCAGATTCTGCTGGACACGTTCCACGACGGCCAGAATGCGTTCATCTTCGGGACAAGTCCCACCGGTATCGAGTTCGACGCCCAGGTTTCGAAGGCCGGGCAATCCCGGGGAGCAGGCGGCGGTCCCGCCCGAGCAGGCGGCCTAGGAGGCGCGCAACGGGGAGGCTCCTCCGCCTTCAATCTCAACTGGGATGGCGTCTGGAGGGTTCGCTCGCAAATCACGAAACGCGGCTGGGAAAGCGAAATCATCATCCCCTTCCGCACCCTGCGCTACAAACCCGGCGAAGCGGTCTGGGGCCTGAACATCATGCGCAACCTGCGCAGAAGGAACGAACGCTCCTTCTGGTCGCCCATCTCCCGCGCGTTCCGCTTCACGCAGATCGGCATGGCCGGCTCGCTTTCCGGCCTGGAAACGCGCGCGCACCGCAATCTGAAGCTTCTGCCCTACGTGCTGGGAGGTTTTTCGCAGGACTATCGGCGCACCGAAAACCAGTCCCAGTTCGAGCGCGACGCGGGGCTCGATCTGAAGTACAGCCTCACACCGAGTCTCACCCTCGACGCCACGTTCAATACCGACTTCGCCCAGATTGAAGTGGATGATGAACAGGTCAACCTGACTCGCTTCGACTTGTTCTTTCCCGAGAAGCGCCCCTTCTTTCTCGAAAACTCCGGTTTCTTCGAGTTCGGCAGTCCCGGGGAAGTGGAGATCTTCTTCTCCCGACGAATCGGTCTGGACGAAGACCGCAATCCCGTGCCCATCGACGCCGGAGCGCGCGTCAGCGGCAAGATCGGGCCCTATCAGCTCGGCCTGCTCAACATGCAGACGCGCTCGGTCGACGGCGCCGCCCCCGCGAACAACTACAGCGTCGCTCGCCTTAGCCGGGAATTGCCCAATCGTTCTTCGATCGGAGTGATCGGCGTGAGCCGGGAGGCGACCACTGATTTCGAGGACGCACCACGCTTCAATCGAACTGTCGGGGCCGATGCCAACATCGGCCTCGGTAAGTTCGCCAACTGGTTCAACTACGTCGCCAAAAGCGAGACCCCAGGCCTCGAAGGCAGCGACCACACCTATTCCAGCCGCTTTGAGTATGGCGACTCAGGCCACGAATGCAGGCTCGGCTACCTCGAGGTCGGCCACAACTTCAACCCCGAAGTCGGCTTCGTGCGCCGCGTAGGTTTCCGCAAAGCAGATTCCTTCTACCGCTATACGCATTACCCCAACACCGGCCGCATCCGCAGCGTCGAGCCTCACTTTTCCGGTCAGAACTGGTACACCTTGGGAACGAACGCCAAAGAGTCGGGCTTCGAGCACTACCACGTCGACTCGCATTGGCAAGACGGCGGACAACTGGGGCTGGCCTGGAACCGCAACTTTGAACGGCTGGATGAGCCGTTCGAAATCCACCCCGACATCTCGGTTCCCGCGGGACGCTACCAGTTCAACGAACTCATCGCCAACTTCGGGACCGATCCGAGCGCTCCGGTATTCCTGCGAGGAAACGCGGCTCTAGGAGGCTTCTACGACGGAACCATCCGCACACTCAATCTTCGCGGCGGGTATCGACGCGGCAAGCATCTGACCTGGACCGGAAGCTGGGTTCGCAATTTCATCGACTTGCCGGTAGGCGACTTCAACACCGACCTCGTCGGACTTCGCTTCAACTGGTCATTCACGCCTAAGAGCTTTTTCCAAACCTTCAGCCAGTACAACAGCGCCACCGACGAGATCGGCCACAACGTCCGGCTGGGGTTGCTCTCGACATCCAGCACGGGACTCTTTGTCGTCTTTAACACCGGCACAACCACGCGTGACTTTCTCGATCCCCACGATGTCGAGCGGCGCACGATCTCTCGCGCCCTCTTCATCAAATTCACCCACCTGCTGGACTTCTAGCCCGCATTTCTCACCAGCTGCGACGGGGATGGACTGATCCCGATGTGAGCAGCGATTTTGCGGGTGGTTGATGCGGATCGCGGCGTCAGGTGGCCGTTTTCGTCCGTAACAGCGTCGGCAGCGCTTGCGCGGGGAGGGCGGAGACATTTTTAAACCCATTTGGCACAAATGCCCGCCCGGGCCCCTGCCGTGGCCTGTGTGCTTCCCGTGATGGTTGAACTCGGAACCCGCTTTGAGCGCCGTTCAGCAGCGCAGCGGCTCGCCTCGCTCGAGATGGCCGTAGACCGCCGCGAACAAGGCCGGCGCCGGCCTTGCCGCGGTCGCGTTTCCGGCGCCGCTTGCGGCCCTCGACATCGGCCTTGCCCGACAGCATCGCCAACAGCGGGTCCCCGCGCAGCTGATCGTGATCGTTGAGGTCCTCGTAACCCAACGCCAGCCCGTAGACGCGCTGCCGCACCAGCTCGGGGACGCTGTGGTCGATGCGCTCGGGCTGGCGGTCGTCGAGGAAGCAGCGGGCGAACTGCCGTAGGATGCCTGTCTTCTGCTCGCTGCGGTGCAGCAGCAGACCGCCGGCATCGGTGGTGATCGTGCCGCCGTCGAAGCGGGCGACCACCTCGCGGCGGGATGGGGGGGAGAAACAGAAACTGGTTGGCGTACACGGTGTCATAGCGAAAGCCGCTTTCTCCTGGCTGGAACGTGTTGCGTTAACTACGTTTATGCCAGAGCGGGCGGCTTTTCGCTACTTTCTGGTGAGATATCCGGGTTAGCCCGCTCCGCGGGGAGCAAGGTAGCCCTGGCGCCGCCGGTGGCTGAAGCGCTTCGGCGCGCCCCGAGCCAGGTACACGATCAGCTCGCCAAACTTTCCGTAAGTGCCTGCAAAACAACGCTTTATTAGGGATTGGGTTTGTTTGGCAATTCTGTTGCTCGGTAGCTGCGCACGGACGCGGACGCTGGAACAGCGCCAGGTCCGCGCTACAAGCTCTGCCGCCCTGTTGCGCCTTCGGGGCCTCCCGCCCCGCGGCAAAGCTACTCTTGTACCCGGCTGGTCCAATCCGTCGGATTTGATGGGTCCGACCGCCCCGCCGTACCGGAAACAAACTGTAAACCATTGATTCCCTTTGGGTTCGACGAAATTGGGTTTGTTTGGTAATTTTGTTGCCTCGTTGCTTCGCGGCTTCCGACGACCCGTGCTCGAATGGGCCCCGAATGCTTCGCGTGTACTCCATTACATTGTACCTTGCCAATCCGAGGGGGACTTGGCGCCAATGGGGCTAAGCTACTTTTAATGAGATACTTGGGTTGCGTGACATCTGGCCCGCTTTTCTCGCCAGCTGACGGTCGAAGCACGCAATAAGCCCGCCATTACTGCGTTGCGCTTGCTCACCGTGCTCAACGTAGCTGTTCAAGTACGCCTCCGCGCGCTGAGCGGCGCGCGCCTTGTACTGACGGGCCTCTCACGCACTTCGCCTCGCCACCTGGTGAGAAAAGCGAGCTGGCTACTTTCCGTCGCAAAAAGGAGAAACTGCGTGGCGGCTGGGTACAGTCAGCCAATTTCGCGTCCGCATGCGCCCGTAAGTTGTTGATTCTTTGAAGGTGCGAAATCGGTGACAGTCCCCGCCCCGAGCGGCACTCGTATTTTGCGCCGGAAAGTGGCTAGCTCGTATCAGGCGAGCAATTCCTCCACGACTCGCCCGTGCACGTCGGTGAGGCGAAAGTCGCGGCCGGAATAGCGGTAGGTGAACTTCTCGTGGTCGAATCCGAGCAAGTGCAGGATGGTGGCGTGAAGGTCGTGGACGTGAACCGGCTTGTCGACGGCGCGAAAGCCGAACTCGTCCGTCGACCCGTGGACGAAGCCGCCCTTGACGCCCCCGCCGGCGAGCCACATCGAGAAGCCGTAGGAGTTGTGGTCACGTCCATTGACCCCGGGATTACTGCCGAACGCGGTCAGCTCGACTGCGGGGGTGCGGCCAAACTCCCCGCCCCAAATGACCAAGGTGTCGTCGAGCATGCCGCGTTGTTTGAGGTCCTTGAGGAACGCCCCGATCGGCTGATCGCATTCTTTCCCCAGGTTGCCGTGATTCTTGGCGATTTCGTTGTGGCTATCCCAGGGCTGCCCTGCTCCGTGGTAGACCTGAACGAATCTTACGCCTTTTTCCAGCAGACGGCGCGTGATGATCATCTGACGGCCATGCACGGTGTCACCATAGGCACGCTTCACGGATTCCGGCTCTCTGCTGATGTCAAAGACGTCCGAGGCCTCCATCTGCATGCGGTAAGCCAGCTCGAACGACTGAATGCGCGCCTCGAGTAGTGCGTCTTCCCCTCGATTCTGTTGATGGTCTCGGTTCAGTTCGGCAAGCAGATCCAATTGGCGCCGCTGGCCCTCCGGCGAGACGGAGCGATTCTTGATATTGGCGATCAGGCGCTCCACCTCGACTTCCGAGGTGTCGATAAAGGTTCCCTGGTAGGCGCCGGGCAGGAAAGCCGACCTCCAGTTGGGCGCCCCGCCCGTGGGGTTCCCGCCGGGGCAAAGGGCGATGAAGCCGGGCAGGTTCTGATTCTCCGACCCGAGTCCGTAGGTTACCCAAGACCCGAGGCTGGGCCGCGGCTGAGGGAAGGAGCCACAGTTCATCATGTAGAACGACGGCACGTGATTCGGCACGTTGGTGTGCATGGACCGGATCACACATAGGTCATCGGCGCAGGACCCGATGTGAGGAAAGATCTCGCTGATCTCGATTCCGCTTTGGCCGTGCTTGATGAACTTGAATGGGGAGGGAAAGCCTGCTCCCGTTGCCCTCTCCGTGCGGAGATGGATCGGCAGCTTCTTCCCGGCATACTTTTCGAGCGCCGGCTTGGGATCAAATGTATCGACTTGAGAGGGGCCGCCATTCATGAAAAGGTGGACAACCCTTTTCGCCTTCCCGGCCCGCGGCGGTGCTTTGGGAGCCAGAGGATTGCCGGAGGCCCGCCGGCTCGCGCCGGCCAACAACGCTTGACATCCCAACGCCGCCATGCCCATCCCGGAAAGACGAAGAATCTCGCGACGACTCCAGAGTAAGCGGTCGAATAAAGCTAGCTGATCAGTCATGTCGGGTCAGTCCAGAAACACGAATTCGTTGGTTTCGAGTAAGACCTGAACGTATTGCTCCCAGGGGCCGAGAGGTGTCGGGAGCGGTCCGCGAAAGTCTTCTTCAGCGCTCCATCGGCGGAGTTTCCGCCCAGTCTCGGCCGCGTCTTCGTCGAGGGCCTCTTCAATGATCGGAGCCCACGAGAAAGAGTCCCCCTCATAGTCGCCGCGCGAATCCACGACGAAGTCGAGGATCTCCCCTCGCTCGACGGACAACCTGCTCAACGCCGTTCTCGCCTCCAAGTCCCGCAGAGTCCAGCTTGCCAGGGCGCCCCTGCGATTCGAAACGATCCACCCGCGGATTCCGTTGCTGGGGTTGAACCGTTCCGCAAACTGGTCTATCTCATGGTTGAGGGCGCCGCTGATGTTCACCTTGCCGTCCAGGGGAGAGACCCAGCGTCTGATGACGCTGTGCCGCGGGTCGTCTCCGGGTGCGCCCCCCTGCGCCGTCAGATGTACGCCGCCGGCTTCCACGTCGGGGAGCACCGAAGAAGGTTTCCAGGCATCCAAGAGACCCTTATTGAATCCCAGCGACAATAGGGATGCAAAGTACTCGAACGGCGCAAAGCTCTTGACGCGTCCCACGGAGGGGTCCAGCTCACCGAATCCATAGAGCCAAGCGGAGCTTGGCGGCGGCTCGGGGGCTTGTGATCGCGCTTCGGTCATTGTGCTTTCCGTCTTGCTTATGAAACGGAGACCGAGTTTGACCTCCCGCGGCGTAGCTCGTCTACCCAAAAGACGGCCGTAAACGGCCTGCACCCGCTGCTCGGGGGACTCGTCGATTTCGGTCTTCAATCGGCTGACGACGTGGCGCGCCTGTTCGGCGATGAATGAGCTGTTCATCATGAAGAGCGCCTGCTGGGGTACGGTCGTGAGGTGCCGCTGGGGCGTATGTTGTTCGGGGTCGGCTAAATCGAAGTTTCTGAAGCCGGGCAAGGACCTCTCTCTTTCGACAAACGAATATAACGTCCGCCGAGGGACCGATGGAATGGCCCCCAACAGAAACGAACGCCCGCCAACCCGCCGGTCGAGCCGTCCGGCTATGGCAAGCATGGAATCTCTCAGCGCTTCGAAGTCGAGTCGACGGCGATTCCCTCGCCACAAGAGCTCGTTCCGCGGATCCATCGAATGAGCCTCAGCGCGACCGGCACTCGATTGTTGATAGACACTCGAGAGAACAATGCGGCGGATGAGTTTCTTGATGGACCAACCGTCCTGCACAAAGGTAGCTGCTAGGAAGTCGAGCAATGCAGGGTGAGTGGGCGCCGCGCCCCGAGTGCCGAAATCGCTCGGCGTCTGGACCAAGCCTCTTCCGAAAAGGTGGTGCCACACCCGATTCACGATCACGCGAGCAACAAGGGGGTTCCGCTCACTCGCGATCGCACGTGCGAGCTCCAGCCTTCCGCTTCCCTGGCCAAACGGACGCCGTTCCGGCCCGGAGAGGACTCTCAGGAACCGGCGAGGCACCTCGGCGCCTAGGTCGTTTTGGTTTCCGCGCCGGAAGATGTAGGAGGGCGTCATGGTACCTGCATCGCGGAGGCTCATGGCATGCGGCGGCGCCACCCGATACGCGTAGTCGGCCGCAACGCTCTGGTAGCTCCCGGTCAGGCTGTTTACGGTGTTGGAATCTCCTTCGGTTTGGACCTTCCAGAAATCTTCCAGAGGAATACTGGGAGCCGACTCCTCCCCTCGAAGCACCAGGCGCAACGCTTCACGGTCAGGGTCCGCGTGGGGTTCCCGGGCATCCGCGCCTGCCAAAACCTCGGCATATCGAGAGGCTACTTCTTCCATCGACGAAGGAGGGCTCGCCCGGAAAGCGGCCACGACAAGCGGGTTGCCCAAGCTGCTATGCCCGTCTTGACGCTTAGCGGCAAGCAGCTCTTCTAAGACGCGAGCGAGATCTCCGTCGGCGGCCGAGGCGAGGCGGGTCCAAAGGGCAAAGGCGGGGTTCTCGTCTTCGGCGGCTCTCATCAGATACCCGCTCCATCGCTGGAGGAGGTGGAAGTTGAGATTGCGCTCTTTCGAAAGGTTCTCTAGCTGTGGACTCGTAAGTTCACGCCCCTGCCAGGCCGCAAGCAGATAGCGCTGAAGGTTCTCCGCCTTGCGCGCGTCCTCGAGGTGTTCAGCTATCCGTTCGCGTTTGAAGTTTAGGAGAGTATCCTGCCACTTTTGGAGACGCTGTTCGTAGAACCGATGCAGCGGGCCTTGATCGGTGGAGCCCGCGGAGAGCCCAATCGGCGTGGCCTCGAAAGGTTCCTCGGAGTTGGCAAACACACCGTACAACGAGTAATAGTCCTGGGTCGGGATCGGATCGAACTTATGGTCGTGGCAGCGCGCGCAACTGACGCCCAGTCCCAGCAGGCCGCGGGTGACCACATCGATTCTGTCGTCGATCTTGTCGGGCAGATTAACCCGCCTGAACGGATTCACTCCTAGCGTCAGAAACCCCAGGGCCGCCAAGTGACGCTTCTCATCGCCCGGTAGGTGATCGGCGGCCAACTGCCGGACGACAAAAAGGTCGTAGGGCATGTCCTCGTTGAGCGCCCGAATCACCCAGTCACGGTAGGTGTAGGCGAAGGCGAACCGCACGTTCGAGTACCCCGCCTCCGCGTAGCGGGCGACGTCCAACCAGTGACGCGCCCAGCGCTCTCCAAAGTGCGGCGAGCGAAGCAGGCGATCCACCGCGCGCTCGTAAGCCGCCGAGCTGTTTTCCTCTGAGAACGCTTGGATTTCTTCGAGCGATGGAGGAAGGCCGGTCAGGCCGTAACTCAGACGCCGCAAGAGTGTGCGTGGCGAAGCGCGCTCCGACGGCGAGACACCCGCCGCTCGCATCCTGCTGAGAACGAATCGGTCAATGGGCGTGACCGGCCAGTCGTCATCGTGGACGTCGGGGGGAAGGACCGCCCTGTGCGGCTGAAAGGCCCAATGCCGGCCCCCATGGCTGGGGCTCTTTTCCGCCGCGGTAGGCGCGGTGGCGCCGGTGCTCTCCGGCCAAGGCGCGCCCATCTCCACCCACTGCTCCAAATCGGCAATCTCGGGCTCGGCCAGGTTGCCGTTGGGAGGCATCATAAGCGTCTGGTGACGCACGGCCTGAATCAAGCGGCTGCGCGATGGGTCGCCCGGAACGACGGCGGGACCGCGATTTCCGCCTTCGAGCAACGCCTCGCGGCTGTCGAGCCGCAGCCCGCTGAGAGGCTGTGGGACCTGCAAGCTGTGGCAGCCATAGCAGTTGTTCGCGAGCACCGGCCGCACTCGCTTCTCAAAGAAGTCCACCTGCTCCGGGGTTTGCGCGCCGGCGGCCCAAGGGCAAACAGCGATCCCCAGAAGGATAGCCACGACGCTACTGACGGAGAGTCTCACTGCGCAGGATAGGACCATCATACACCCGCATCGGTTCTTCCACCAGCCATCCCTGCGATGTTCACAAAAGTATCACCGGTCCTGAAACTTCGTCCCCCTACTCATGTAGTATCCTCAGCCGCCCCGGCGTGACCCGCGGGCATGGGCCGCTGACAGCCTTCAGTACCTAAATCATGAAATTCTTGTCGCATTTGACAGGATATTTTATCCGGCCTCGGCGATGGCGAGTTGAGGAATGCCGTCGCCGTATCGCAGGAAGGTAGGGCCGCTTGGTTTGTCGTGCCACGGCTGATAGGTCGTGCACGGATCCAGTGCCGAGCACACCACACCAACCCGGCCTGGTCTCCGCGCTGCTCGATCACCGCTTTGACTCTGTCTTGTTTGCGGAAGTTCTTCTTGCGAATGTAGTCGACCTTCAGCCCGGCTTCCGCCGCCAGCGTTCCCCCCCCCCCCCCCATTTTTACCAAAGGGGGTATCCACTTGCTTGGACCATACGCTACATGTTGTGGTCGGACCTCGCACTCCCTCCCACGAGCTGACGGTACGGCACGGGATCGACTTGTACGGCGTTCTGAAGCAGGCGGTAGAACAGCAGTCCACGCGCCCGTGAACGCCGGCGATTGAAGCGGAATGTGAATTCATCGAGGTAGTAGTCCAAATGCTTCTCGCTCACCGCTCCTTGATGTGTCCCCAGCAGCCACCGCTTTAGAAGCGAAGCCACGCGATGCACACGGGGCATCAGTTTGTGCGCCGGGTCGTCGCTTGGGCTGAGAATGGTGACCTGGTGAGTGTAGCCCTTCTTGGCGATGTTGTTGTAGCCTTTCCATCCATCCGTGTGAACCACCGCCCCAGGGCGGACCGATTCTTCAATGCATGGGTGCAGACTCTGGCTCGAGGCGTCGGGCACCCGTCGCAACCGGATGCGGCCGATTCCTCGCCCGTCCTGCTCGGCCGCGACGACAACGATCGCCTTATCTGCGGCTTGTCGGCCGCGGACGCCTTCTTCCTCTCCACCGACGTAGGTTTCATCCACCTCCACACAGCCGTTAAGCCGATCCCGGCCGGGCCGGACCATGGCACGCCGCAGCTTGTGGAGCCAACTCCAAGCTGTCTGGTAGCTGCCCAGGCCGAGCACCTGTTGAAGCCCCAACGCACTCCCTCCGGATTTCTGGCTGGTCAGGTACCACATGGCCTGAAACCACACTCGCAGGGGCTTTTGCGTCCGTTCAAAAATCGTCCCCGCCGTCAGAGAGGTTCGGCGCCGACACTTTCTACACTTCAGGTGGCCCGTGTTCGTCAGCCAGGCCTCGCTGCCGACACATTGCGGGCATCGGAAGCTCTGCCGCCACCGAACCCGCCGCAGATACACCAGACACGCCGCTTCCGAGCAGAACCAATCGTCGAACTCCGGCAGGGTTCTGGGATAGTCAACGCCGCCAATAGGATGCGGTCCGGACTCCTCGGCCATCCCCGAATACTACATCTTGTGGCTGGTCCAAGCAAGTGGATACCCCCTTTTACCAAATGGGAAACTGTCTCCGGTTTTCCCCCGGTTTTCCCAAGAGCTCTCTTCGCTTACTTCACCGAGAGGGATCCACGGATTTGCCGATCTCGCGGCTGGTCGATGGTAGGGCGTTTGGTTCCAACTGGTAACGCATCGTTAGGCTGTCAAAGCGACGCTGACGGTAAATACCGGTCCGATGAAGGATAAACTGAGAAAGAACTCGCAGGATCGACAAGCCGTACAAACAGCTTTGCCAAAATGATGCCGACGACGCTTCAGGAAAGTATCGAGTGGGGACCGGCACCTCAACAAACCGCTGCTTGAGCTGAACCATTTGCGCAACGATTTCCTGGTCGAAGATGAACTGATCGGAATTCATTACAAAGTTGACCCGCTCCAGCACCTTACTGCGATAGGCTCGGTAGCCGGTATGATATTCCGACAGGTTCATTCCAAAGGTCCAGTTTTCGATCTTCGTCAGAAACCGATTCGCAAGGTACTTCCACCACGGCATCCCCTCTTCGATCGGATTGATCCCCATCAACCGCGAGCCCAGCACTACGTCTGCTTTTCCTTCCTCGATTGGACGAACGATTTCAGGCAGTAGCGTGGGGTCGTATTGGTAATCTGGATGGACCATCACGATGATGTCCCCACCGGACTTGAGCGCTTCGCGGTAGCAGGTCTTCTGGTTCGCACCGTAGCCGTAGTTCCGATCGTGAACGAAAAGTTCCAAGCCCATCTCACGGGCGATCTTGACTGTTTCATCGGAACTTCCGTCGTCGACGACAATCACAAGGTCGACCTTGTCGCGAGGCAAATCGTCGTAGGTCATTTTCAGGGTCTTCGCCGCGTTAAAGGCGGGCATGACCACTACAACCTTAGGGTGATCAAGGGAACTTGCCATGTCCTGATTGTTAGATGGGATGGGCGATGATCACGAACTGATAGGCAAACATGGTCTTCCAAAGAGTCGCGAACCCATAGCTGATCCGCTCCAGTGCTTGCCCGGCCACGCTGTGTCGCCAGCGAGGAAACACCAAACCGATTGGCACAGTCGTCGCCCTGAGACCTTCAATGTGGAAGCCGCAGGCGGTCAGCAATTCTTGGTAGTGTCCTAACTTCGTGTGGGGAATTCTTCATGCGACACCAAAGATTTCCTCGACCGTCCATCGGTGGTCCGTCAGTCCCGCTGCCATCGCGGGCGTTTTCTTGATTGTCGAATGAAACCAGGTCAGGTTGTAAACGCAAAAGTGGAACGCGATCGCACAGCGCAACATATCCCAGCACTTGGAGAATCCATTCGTTAGGCGCGTTAGACGACGCATCTGCATTCGCATCGTCAAATTATTCCGTTCCACGTGAGAAGTACAAATCCGCTCGGGAACCGGCAACCCCAGGCGCTCGACTGGGACCGCCTCCACGCACTCAGCGGGCGAATATCGGCGCTCGCCTTCTGCCGTTGCCCGATAGATTTTGATAAGTTGGGCGAAGTTGACACGGCCCGACAGGGTTTCTTCTACGGCTCCGACATAAGGAGCCCAGCCGTCAGTTGTCAACTGAAACTGCCCGGTTGTTGCCCGGTCGAGCTTCTCAATAAATGTGAGAGTATCTTCACCAGTGCGCTTGCCAAGGTGCCAAGCAAGAATCAGTTTCGAGGTGCGCTCGATTCCGACGAACGTCCAGGCGTCGCCATGGTCCGGGCGCTTTGCCCGCTTTTCCTTGCGGTTGACGAAACCCCAAATTTCGTCGGCTTGAACGTCGTCAACGTCCAAATCGACGATCATTGCTTCGAGCAGTTTTTCACAACGACGCCCGGCAAACTCTAGGAGCTTAAGGATCGTGTCGCGGTGGATACGAGTAAGGCGCTCGGTCGAGCGAATACTGTTTCCCTCAGCCAACAGACGAAGACAGAAACATGCCGTGCGCGGGTCGATGCGCATATTTCCAAACGGCTTGTACGCCACATCCTGGACAGTCTTTTTGCACTGCTGACATCGGTAGCGCTGGTTTCCTTTGCGGTCTTTTCCATGCTTGTAACAACGGATACGGCACGTAGGACACAACATTGCGGACTCCTTGGAATCCGCAGGGGAAAGCCGTATACTGAGGTTGCGACACTCGTTCGGGCTTGCCCGTGCGGGAATCTGCCCCGGTGGGAGTTGGCGCTCCTGCCGGGGCTTTGATCTTGTCTAACACACCCTTATTATACGTGAGCGGTCACGTATTGTAAAGGGTTGATTTTACGAAAGCGGTCTCGTATACTGAAGTCGTGGCCGCAAAGAAAAAGAATCCGGCGGCGGTTGCCCTCGGTCGCAAAGGCGGCAAGAAAGGCGGTCCGGCTAGAGCCGCCAAGATGACGGCTGAACAGCGCAGCGCAAGCGCACGTAAAGCCGTTCAAGCGCGTTGGGCCAAAGCTAAGGCCAAAGAAGACTAAAAGTTTGGTGGACCCGACCCGAATCGAACGGGCGTCTCCCGGTGCAAACCCTGGTGCTCTACCGATTGAGCTACGGGACCATCAGAGGACGGGGAGAGGCGTACACGCCTCTCCCCGCATGTTCATTGGCTATTGACTGGTGGGCCGCGAATCCGTATAATAAAAACGTAACCATCGCGCGTCACTGCGCACCTCCTTTCGGATCTGGAAACTCGTCTGGAGAATGGTTTCTTAGGGCAGCCAAGGCGTCTCAACTCTTGGCTGCCCTTTATTCTCTTACCGCTTACCTCATCTGTTTCTTTTGCCTAGAATCTGTCATCGTCAACAGTTTCTCTTGATTGTCGTCTTCCAGGCAATCCTCCGGTACCACGAACTCCATTATCTGCTTGTCGTCGTTCCACGTAGCCGGCATTGTCTGCTTCTCCTGAGTTTTCCAACCGACATAGCGCATGAACGAGCGTGCCGAGAAACTGGCCCCGTTGGGCTGGTTGTTTGACACCCTGCCATAGCTGAGCTTGTAGGCCCGGCTGTCTTTCTTGGTCATCGGTCGCAAAGCGGCTCCGCGGCTTTGCTTATCCCAAAGCAGCAACACGAACTCCACAGCCTGCTGGTGGAAGATTCGCGCAGCCTGGGAGTTGATCGAAATGCGATCTTTCCTATTGAATGTTACCGCAGGGGTTCCGAAGCGGGTTGCCTTCTTTTCAAAAATTTCGTACTCCATTTTTTTCCTCCTGCTCGGATCTGGATTGTCCACGCTTTAAGCTTACCACCGCAACTGGAGTCCGTCAACCGCTTAATTTGTTACGCGCATATAATAATTACTTGTCTAGTGCTGATACTGCTGCTTCAAAGTATGACTTTTGGTAGATAGTGCTGCCGGTGGAAGGGTTCTGAGGGGATACGAGGGGAGATTCGGGGCAAGCTCAAGCTAATCCCACCCCACACACTGTTGGGACACTACCCAATTCTTTCCATCCGGCCAAGGAATAGAAATGGAGGTGGGTGCGATCAAACAACCCACGGTCGTGTTTTGGAAATCGGCCCATGAGGACGTTCAAGCGAACGTAGGCATGGGCGCTGTTTGGGAGCGAAGCAATCAGTTTTCCTCCAGGCCGCAAAAGGTCTCGAATCCACAGCAGGGTTTGCCTGGGATCCCGCAGATGTTCCAAAAGGTCTCCACAAAGGGCGTAGTCGAAGGGGCCCACTAGCGGGGGACACTTGAAATCGAGATCCGCCTCGACGACATCGACTTCCCCAGGGAAGTCCTCGGCAATGCTGCCTGGTGCCGCGACACACACAACTCGGTACTGCCTTGAGGCTAGGATTCGACTCAAATACCCTTCGCCACCTCCGACATCGACGACTTTTTGACCCCTCCCATCGAGTGGAAAACTGTTGACGAGCACGGTGTGACTGCTGAAGCGCTCCGGCTTAAAGGTATAAGTGTTGGTCAACGGGGTGTCCGTTCGCCAAGCCACTTTGCCGGGAAACTCTACCAACGTCCCCGCGGGTAATTTATTTCACCCCGGGCGACCCCAATATCTTGGGGTCTACTTTCTTTGGAACCGGCGCGTCTGTGCCCCAGAACGACGCGTCGAGCTTGACAGACAGCGCGGACGCTACATGGTACACCCTCGCCTCTCCTGAACACAACGCCTGACGATGCTCGACTTTCGCATCCATTCGTCCTGGGTTAGACGGGCAAGACAGTCTCGCGTTTCGTCAGATCGACATGTATTTCCAGGACGGTGGTTTCGAGTGGCGCGGCGAGGGGCGCGCATGGCGGCCCGCCCCTACGATGGTCCCGCGGGACGCCGGAGTTCATTGAGGTAGAGTGCGAACAGCGCCAGCGAGCAAAACGGCGTGATCGAGGTCAGCAGCCAGAGGGTTAAGGGGCCGGCAGCAGTCCAGCCGAAGCGTTCCAGGTAGGGTCCCAGTCCGGCAATGGGGGCTTGGTAGATGCCGAACAAGAGAAGGGCGAGCAGGAGGGTTACGCCGAAGCGCCGCTGACGCAAAAAGGTGGCGAGGAGCAAAGCCGCGCCCGGGTACTGCAGCAGGTGGTAGTGGGACCAACAGATGGGGGAGGCCGCGAGACTGAGCGAGACCAGGGCGGCGGAGGCAAGGGGTATCTGCCAAGAGGCTACGCTCCCACGAGTGACCGCATAGAGAGCGATGAATCCCAGCAGGAGGGTTGAGGCAGCCACGGCCAGCGAAACAAGCAGGTCGCCCTCGGGTACGCGGAGTTCGTGGATGTTGTTTCCGAAGACCCAGTTGTGTGGCAGCGGCCCAGGCGAGACAGGTGGATCCAAGGCCCGCAGGACGACCGCCGGCAAGGAAAAGTTGAACAGGGCGGGAGTCCCCATCCAGTATCGCGTCGCCGGCGGCCAATGCGGGGCGGACAACAACAGCCGGATCGCGATCCATGGCAACAGAAACAGCACAAGGGTGACGGACAATCCAGTGAGCAGCGCTTTCCATTTGCGCGCCAGGGCGTAGGAGGCAAACAGCGTCCCCGGCCATATTTTGGTGGCGGCGGCGAGACCAAGACTTACGGGGCCGGCGTTTCCCAGTGAGGGGATACCATGACGCCACTACGAGCACGAGTAGGAGGGGGTTGATTTGGCCCAGCATCAGGCTCTCGGCGATGGCGCCGCCGAGCGCCCACACGGACAGGACTGCAAGTAGAGCCAGACGATCGGCCCCGAGGATTCTCCACAGGAGGGAGCCAGCGGCGAGAAGAAACACCTGGCTGAGCCCGAACCACAGCGAGCGAGCGGTTTCGTATCCGACCAGAGCCAAAGGTGCGATGAGAAACGAGAAGAGCGGAGGATACACGAAATCTTCGATCGAAAAGGGGGAGGCGCCGGAGAGGACGGCGCGACCGGCTTGGTGGTACCACCAGAAGTCGCTGATCCTGGGACCGATGGCAGGGAGCGGCAGGACGATCGTGCGGTATAGGTAATAGGCGGTGAGGGCGACAAGAAGCAAGCGGGTCCAGCCGGGTGGCTGTGCGGGTCGGTTGTTGGCGGCCGGAGGCGATTCAGGCACTTGCGGCAAAGAGTCGGGGGGGCCGGTCATTGCTGCTCGAAGAGGTCCCAGGGTATCAGACTGTCTGGCCGGCGGCAGGGGGAAGGGGAAACCGGGGACAGTTTCCTATTTCGGGCTGGCTGCGGCTGCCCCCGCTCGCTGCTTGCCGGGACGTCCCGGCGTGCCGGCCGGCAGTCTCCGTCCGATTCGCCTTTCCAGGTCTTCGACGAACTTCTCGTCGCCCCACGGCCAGCTTGGCATGGTGGTCATAGCCGGGGTTGCGCGACCGACTGCCCCACTCGGCGCGAGAAAATAACCCGCAATCTGTTGATTACAAGTGGGTTGTTAGAAATTGGGTTTGTTTCGTTTTATTCTTTGTTCGTCGAGCGCGATGCCTGTCGCCAGGTCCCTCCCTTTTGAGGATAGCGCGGTGTGTCCAGTGTCCCTGTGGGCGATGAACAAACGGCCGCGCGGATCTGGCGAGAAATGCGGGCTAGACTGAGGCGAATTGGTGGCGCTATAGCTGTACCCGATTTTCCATCATGCACCGCCCGCCGAAGACACTTGACAGATCCGCTATTCTGAAGGGGGAGACCACGGGCCGCGGGATGAAAATTGACGAGCAAATAAAAAAAACGAAACAAAGCCAATTTCGCAGAACGGACTTGCAATCAATGAGTTGCGGAGGGTTCCCGTTCGTTGCGTGGGTTTCGATTTTGAGATCCGCAGCCTTTTGATGGAGGCGTCCGACCCTCTTGTGGGGCCGGCCCTCTCAGCGTGCCGCGTCGAGATTCCTCTCGACCGCTTCGCCTACCGCCGCGTAGCGTAGGGCTGGCTGGCCGTTTGGCCCAGACCCGCGGCCTTTTTTACCCGGCAACAAAATGACCAAACAAAGCCAATCTCTCATAACCCCTATTAATCTAGTGACTTACGCGCTCTTCTTGCGGGTTTCGATCTTGGCCGCCGTGATCGCCGCGGCCGCCTCTTGCTCCGCGGCCCAAGACCAAGGCCAGGTCAAGCCCAACGTAGTCATCATTTTTACCGATGATCAAGGGACGCTGGATGCGAATTGCTTCGGGTCGACCGATCTCCACACACCGGCTATCGACTCGCTGGCGCGAGAGGGCGTTCGCTTCACGCAGGCCTACGCCCACACGGTTTGTTGCCCGGCGCGGGCGATGTTGTTGACCGGCCGGCATCCGCAGCGGTCGAACGTGAACACGTGGGTGCAAGAGAGGATACACGGGCCGGATAGCCTCAACATGCGGGCGAGCGAAGTAACGCTCGCCGAAGCGTTGCGCGCCGCCGGATATCAAACCGCCTTGTACGGTAAGTGGCACTTGGGCGCTCACCGCAATCACGAGCCCACGAAACAGGGGTTTGATGAGTTCTTCGGTTTTCACGGCGGCTATATCGACAACTATGTCCACTTTCGCCTCCACCGCCTCGGATTCCACGACCTCTACGAAGGCAGGCGCGAGGTGTTTCACCGCGGACAGTATTTCCCCGACCTGATCGTCGATCGCGCTATCTCATTTATCGAACGAAACCAGAACGTTCCGTTCTTCCTTTACTTCGCGCTGAACATTCCTCACTACCCGGAGCAGTCTCTCGAACGGCATCGCAGACGATACCGCGCGATGGAGGAGCCTCGGCGCTCCTACGCCGCGACCATCTCAACCGTGGATGAATATGTAGGACGGATTTTGACTCAGCTCGAAGCGCGCGGGCTGCGCGAGAGGACGATCATTGTCTTCATGAGCGACAACGGGCATTCGGAAGAGGACGTTCGGGTCTCCGTGGACAACCACCTGAGCGGCTATCCCAAGGGTCACAATTTCGGCCCCAACGGAGGAGGAGGGAACACCGGCAAGTGGATTGGCGCCAAGGGAAGTTTTCTCGAGGGAGGGATCCGCGTCCCGGCGATTGTGAGTTATCCCCAGCGCCTCCCGCGGAATGTAGTTCGCGACCAGGCCGTCACGGCGATGGACTGGTACCCCACGATCCTCGATCTGGCGGGAATCGAGCCGCCCAAGGGGGTGCAGTTGGATGGACATAACCTGTTGCCCCTGATCGAAGACCGCAACGCACCCAGCCCTTACCGGCTGATGCACTGGCAATGGCAACAGGCGTGGGCTGTTCGCCAGGGCGACTGGAAATTGATTGTCAACGGCAAGTTAGGCATAACCTCGCCGCCGCTGGCCGATGTTCATCTCGGCCATCTCGCCGAAGAGCGCCCCGAGCAGAAAAACCATGCCCGGCAACAGCCCGAGATCGTCGGACGCTTGAAGCAGCTACACGCTGAATGGGCCGCGCGCGTGACCCGGAACGATCCGCTTTAAAGGTAGGGTAGTTATTGTGGAGTTCACCACAGCGTCGCGAAGACAGACACGGCGTAAGCGCTTTGGCGCCGCCTGACCGGCAGCCTAGGAGCAGGCCTAGAGTACAATACCGTCTTGGCGCCTCTGTCCTGACGTGAATCAGCGAACGGGAGTTCATCTATGAAGCTTGGCTTCTTTATGATGCCGCTGCACCCGCCGGAGAAATCGCGGACGGAGTGTTTCGAGGAAGACCTGGAGTTCGTCGTGCACGCCGACGAGCTGGGGTTTACCGAGGGCTGGATCGGCCAGCACCACACCTTGGAGTGGGAGCCGATTCCCTCTAACGATGTCTTCATCGCCTATTGTCTGCCGCAGACCAAGAATATTCGTCTCGGCAGCGGCGTCTCGATCATTCCCCAGCACCATCCGGTGAACATTGCCGTCCGTCTCGCGTTTCTCGATCATCTTGCGCGGGGACGTTTCAACTGCGGCTTCGGACAAGGGGGCACGCCGACCGATTGGGGGCTGTTCGATCTGCCCGATCCCAAAACACAAGGGCTGATGACGCTCGAAGGGATCGACATGATTCTCAAACTCTGGCAAACGGACCCGCCTTTCGACTTCCAAGGCAAGTTCTGGCACATTAAGGTCGAAAACCCCGATCACGAATTGAAGATGGGGGCGCTGCTCAAGCCCTACCAAAAGCCGCATCCGCCGATCGGGATGAGCGTGATCCGCGGTGAGTCGAGGGCGGCGCGCATGGCCGGGCAGCGAGGTTACATGCCCATCAGTGCAAACTTACTGCCCTCCAACGTACTGCCGGTTCAGTGGAAGACCTATTGCGAAGGCGCCCGCGAGGCAGGGCGCCGCGAACCGGACCGCTCGATCTGGCGGGTTCCGCGCAGCATCTACATCGGCGAATCAAACGATGCGGCCTGGGACCACGTACTCAGCGGCACATTCAAGACTTCGATTGACTATCTGGTCGGAATTTTCACGGCGGCGAATGTCCTCCCGCTGATGAAGGCTGATCCCGACATGGCCGACGAAGACGTGACCACGGAATACTTCTTGAAGAAGGTGTGCATCATAGGGGACGTCAAGTCCTGCATCCGGCAACTGGAAGAGGTCTGGGAAGTGAGCGGAGGGTTCGGGACCCTGCTGATGACTTCCAAGGATTGGGACGACAGGGCCAAATGGCGCCGCTCGATGGAGTGGCTGGCCACGAAGGTGCTGCCCGCGCTGCCGACGGTAGACGCCAAGTCGGCCTGAGCGCCTCGATCTTCAGCCGGTCGCGGATGGACCCCAGGAAACAGAACGGCAAGGAGGACACGCGATGCGAAGATCAAAGTCCGGACGGTGGACGGCCGGGGGTGCGCTGCTGGCGCTCCTCGTGGCTTGTACAGGTTCGTTCAACTCGCCTCGGGGCGGCGCCCAGGCGGCCCCGAGGGTGACCGCGGAGATGGTCGAGGGCTGGATGAGCGAGCTGTCGAACTGGGGCCGCTGGGGCGAACAGGACGAGTTAGGCACACTGAACTTGATTACCCCGACCAAGCGCAAACAAGCTGCCGCGCTTGTAAAGATCGGTATTTCCGTCTCGCTGGCCCACGACGTCTTGAAGGAAGAGGCCCCCGACAACGACTCTCCCTTCGAACACGTAATGGACTACACCGGACTGCGGCCCATCGGAAGCTTCTCCGTGGATACATTCAAAGTCCTCTATCACGGCTACGCGCACACCCACATGGACGCCATCTGCCACATGTTTCACAAGGGGAAGATGTACAACGGCTATGCGCAAGAGGAAGTCGTCGACGAGGGCGCCCGCAAACTCGGCGTCAATAATGCCAAGAGCGGGATTTTTTCGCGCGGTATTCTGATGGATATTCCGCGCCTCAAGGGCGTTCCCTACCTTGATCCCGGCACTCCTATCTACCCGGCAGACCTCGACGCCTGGGAAAAGAAGGCCGGTTTGAAGGTCACCAGCGGCGACGTTGTCTTCATCCGCACCGGCCGTTGGCTGGCGAGGGACGAGAAGGGACCGTGGGACGCCGATCAAGAATCAGCCGGGCTCTATGCATCTTGCGCGAAATGGCTCAAGGGCCGCGATGTTGCCATGGTGGGTAGCGACGCCGCCCTGGATGTGCGGCCCTCAGGCGTAGAAGGCAACACTCACCCCATCCACCAATTGGTTCTGATTGCCATGGGGACCCCGATCTTCGATAATTGCGACCTGGAGGCCGTGGCCGAAGAAGCCGCCAGGCAAAACCGCTGGGAGTTTCTGCTCACGGCCGCACCGCTTGCCGTGCCGGGAGCGACCGGTTCGCCGCTCAATCCGATTGCGACGTTTTAGTTCGTGCGGCCGGGGCGCATTTCTCACCAGCGAAGCGGGACGAAACCAGCGTGCGAACCGGTCTGTGTAAAAAAGGTTGGGCGGCGTCGTGGCGCAAGCTCTTAGCCCGACAAGGAGGCGCGGCGGGATCTCAGGCGGAATCTCTTGCACAGCGCTGCAAAAACCGGTCGTAATCACGAATATAGTCATCGGCATCGTAGGGCTCGGAGGCGAACACCAACAACACCGCGTCACGAGAGTATCGATATTGGATGCTCCACACCATGGGAGGCAGATAGAGGGCGACATGGGGCTGCCGCAAGTCGAATTGCTGCCGATTCACACCGTCGTCGGCGACGATCGAACAGCGGCCCTTAATGCAAATGAGGAACTGCTGACATGCAATATGGGCATGTTCGCCCCGCGTTTCTTCACTGGGCACATCGAAGACGAGAAAATATCGCTTCACGGGAAAGGGCACATGGTGCTCAAATTCGCCCGCACTGAGATTGCCGCGCAAGTCTTTCACCAGCGGCAAACGATGCAACGTAACACGCTTGACACTGGTCCCCTCGACGCTCGGCTCCTCGAGCTCGCCGGGATCAAGCACCGAGGTGTCCGGACGCAGCGAGCCGGCATTCACATAACCGGAGATTCTGGCCGGATTACCGACTACGATCGCATTCGGCGGTACCGAACAGGTTACCACCGCGCCGGAACCAATCATCGCATTGCGGCCAATCGTCAAGCCGGGCAGGATGGTCGCATTGGCTCCGATGGACGCCGCTTGGCACACCGTGGTCTGGGGATAACTGTCCCGATACTGGCGGCTGCGAGGAAACGGGTCATTCGTAAAGGTCGCGTTCGGGCCGATGAAAACATCATCTTCCAGCGTGATCCCGTCCCAGACCTGGACTCCTGATTTCACCGTGACGCGATTTCCGATGACCACGTCGTTTTCCACGAACACGTGATCGCAGATATTGGTTTCCTCGCCGATGCGAGCCCCGGGCAGGACGTGGGCAAACGCCCAGATCCGCGTACCCTTGCCTACCTGGTCCGTCTCACAGCAACCCAGCTGGTGAACAAAGTAAGGTTTCTCACTCACTCGGCTGTTGCTCCATTGGGCCGCTCCTCCGGCCGGAGAAAACGTCCGCGCGCATCACAACGGCCGCCGGCCGGCCTTGGGTGTTGCCGTAAGTACGCCATATATAAGCCCCCACAATTCCCAGCCCCATCAGATTCAAGCTGCCCAGAAACAGAATCGTAATCACGGTCGCAGCGTAGCCGGGCGCCTGCAACCCGCCCGTGATACGTAGGGCGCCCACCAGCAAAGCGAAGCACACGGAAAACAGCAACCCAGTGCCACCGACCGCAATCAGGATCTTTATCGGCAAATCGGAGAACGCGAACACGCTGTCCATGACGTAGTCAAGCTTCTTATGCAAGGTCCAAGCGGTCTTGCCATGTCGGCGCCGTCGTCGGCGATAGGAGACCACCTTACGCCGAAACCCCAACCAAAAAAGCAAACCAATGAGCGAGTTTTGGCCCTCCTCGAATTTCAGGAGGGCTTGGCGAAACGGCCGGTTGCAGGCGAACATATCCACGCCGCCTTCGGGGATCTCGGCGATCACCGTCCGACGGTAGAACCACCAAAACGCTCGCGAGGCGAATCGACTCAGCGGAGGATCCTCACGGCTCTCCCGCGCACCGATCGCCACGTCGCACTCGTCGGATCGGAGACTGCGAAAGAACTCCAAAACCAACTCCGGCGGCTCCTGGAGATCCGCGGCCATCACCGCGAAGTACTCACCCTTGGCGGCCTGCAGCCCGCTGCGAATGCCGGCCAGGGATCCGTAATTGCGGGAATGCAACAGCAACTGCGAGGCGAACCCCATCTTCGGCAAACCCTGCTGCAGCAGCTCATAACAACGGTCCGGACTGCCGTCCACCACAAAGACCACCTCCAGACGGGCATCGAGCGCCGCTTGGATCTGCTCGAGCGCGTCCAGCAAATCCGCTATCGATCCCTCATTTTTATAGACGGGGACAACCAGTGAATACATCAGCGCTCCCAGCGATTCATGATGTCACAACCGCGCCTCACGTGATCGAGGCCCAGTTCCGGATAGCAAGGCAAGGTCAGAACTTCACCCACCGCCTGCTCGCTGATTGGCAGATGAACATGACGGTACTCTTGTTTCAGAAGCGGCTGTTGGTAGTCGAGCAGGGGGTAATGAACGTCCGTCGAGATGCCCTGCTGCTTCAAGTAATCGCGCAAGGCGTCGCGCCGGCGACTGCGCACCACGTAGAGGTGTGCCACATAATCGTCGCCGTCGACGGGCGGCGTCACGATATTCGGGTGCTCGAGTGTTGCACTGTAACATTTCGCTATCGCTTTGCGTTGGGCGTTCCAGCGGTCGAGAAAACCAAGCTTTACCCGCAACAGAGCTGCCTGAAGTTCGTCGAGACGGCTGTTTCCGCCGCCTCGATCCGAGACGATATATTTGTCGTGCCAGCCATACTGGCGCAAGTGTTTCACGCGCCGGGCGAGGGCGGCATCGGAAGTCACCACCGCCCCCGCATCACCGAGGGCGCCCAAATTCTTGGTGGGATAAAAACTGAAGCCGGCCCCCTCGCCCCAGGAACCGGCGCGGCGACCGTTCAGTGAAGCGCCGTGAGACTGGGCGCAGTCCTCAACCAGCGCCAAGCCGTGCTGTTCGGTGAGGGCGCGCAGGCCTGCCATATCCGCCATGCGCCCAAACAAATGGGTCGCCATCACAACCTTCGCGCGCGGCGTAATCCGCGGCTCGACCGACTGCGGGGAGAGCGTTAGCGTTACCGGGTCAACGTCAGCGTAAACCGGTGTCGCCCCAACCGCGAGTATCCCTGTAGTTGAGTACATCCCGGCGTTCGGCGCAGTGACGACCTCATCCCCGGGACCCACCTCCAGCGCGCGGAGCAACAGCTCCAGGGCATCGGTTCCACTGGCGACACCGACACAGTGGCGTGCGCCACAATAGGCGGCAAATTCCTCTTCAAAGGCGTGCACCTCCGGGCCCAGCACAAACCAGCCGCTACTCACGACACGTTCAACGGCCGCCATAAGCGCCTCGGCCAAAGGAGCCGTGTGCGCCCTGAGATCATTGATCTTGTCCAGTTGCATGCCTGTACAGCGGCCCTAGGCCGCGATACGATCCACGGAACGCTTTATGCGACTATTTCCGCAGTCTAGACAACGCGGCCTTCGCCAAACGGCTATCGGGATCGATAGCAAGAACATCCCGGTAGGCCCGTATTGCCTCTTCTTGCTTCCCGTCCTGCTCGTAGATTCTGCCCAGCAAGAATCCGGCATGAATGTCCTCAGGTTCCACCTGGATCGCCTTCCGGCAGTGCGCGAGCGCCAGTTTCTCCTCCCCCATCTTCCGATAGATATCGGCCAGCACGCGAAGGGGCCAGGATTTGTCCGGCGCGTGTGAACTCGCTGTCTTCAATTCCTCGATGGCCCTTTCAAATCTCCCGAGGTTCCGGTAGACCAACGCCAGATGCACTCGAGCAACAAGGTCCAGCGGGTCAATTCGCAGAGCTCTTTGATACAGCCTCGAAGCCTCCTGCTCTTCGCCCCGCACGCGGTAAATATTCGCCAGCGCCTGAACGGGCCAGGACCTTTTCGGGTAGAGCCGACTCGCCACTTTCAGTTCTTCGACGGCCTCTTCCGATCTCCCAAGTTTCCCGTAGACCAGGGCCAGGTGTACTCGAGCAACTAAGTCCACTGGGTCGACTCGCAGAGCCTGTTGATAAAACCTCGAAGCCTCCTGCTCTTCGCCCCGCTCCCGGTGGATATCGGCCAATATACGCCATGGCCGGGCCCTGTCTGGAGCAAGTTCCACGACCGTGTTAAGCTCAGTAATAGCCTCCACTGTTTTCCCTTCGGACTTCAGCGCGAGAGCAAGGTAGACCCGTGCGTCCACACAGCTCTCAGTCTCGTTTAAATCGCGCTGCGCTTCGCTTTCGCACAGCTCCAGCGCTTTGTCAATTTGACCCTCTTCCCGGTAGCGCGAAACCAGCATCTCGTACTTGTGTCGCTCTCGAAGGGCCGATATTGACGCCGGCACCTCCACTGCAGGCGCGCCCGGAATCCTTGGCACGGCATGCCCAGCAATCCAGCCATTGAGTTCCGCGGAAAGAAAGAGGTACAAAGCCAAGCCGGCAAAGCCTGCACCATTCGTCAGCAGGCTTCGCCGACTGCTGGCGAGAAGCCAGGCCACCGCCGAGAAGGACAAAACGACAAACATTGCATATCCGTACCGCGTTTCAACGGCCGAGAGCGCGACAATCGCTGCGGAAAAGATCACCACCAGCCACCCCAGCAAGATCAGTAGATCCGAGTGCGCCGAACGACGGCGACGACGTCTCGATAACAGCGTCGCCACTCCCCCGATGACTCCGAAATACTGGATGGTGGAGGAAAGGAGCTGGTGCCAGTTGTACTTGACATACTTGGGTTCGTGAACGTAGACCCCAAAAAAATCGTGGTTGACGGCAACGTATAGGTGCACGAAACAGGTCCTTAACGCCGTCCAGGGATGATCCACATAGAAGGACAGCACCGCACCCTTGAACGCATAGACATCAGCCAGCCAGGGGCTCACGTATCGAAGACCCTTCGGGCCGTGCTTCAGCTCGTAGGTACCCCTCCAGAGCTGCTGTTTCCCAAGATCAGCGATAGAAAACGGCGTTGGGTCGGCATGGACAACCCAGTTTATCGACACTTGTATGCCGATTGGCAGCACGAAGCCCACGAAGAGCACAGTGGCGGCGAGCAAGAGTTGCCGCTTGGACACAGCGGCGCGCCGGCTATGATAGAAGAAAACCGTCAAGATGCCTATGAGAAACGCCAGGCTGATTCCGAGGTTAGCCGGACGAACCTCCATCAGATACCCGGCCAAAACGGCGCAAAGAAAAAGGGACCCGTATCGATCTCCTTTCTCGACCAAGCGAACAAAGCAACCGGCGGCCGCAAGGGCCACGATGATCGAAAGCGACTCGGTTAAAACGTGAGGGACATAAACCAGGACAAACGGGTTAAGAAGTACGCCGGCCGCCAGTGGGAAGAAGAAACGACGATCGATCTTTGCCGCGGAGATAACGAAGAACCAGGCTGCGAGAAGGAATAGGACTATGTTGCCAACAAAAAGAGAGCCCGATGTCGTCCCCCAGACCGTATCCGGGCTTAGCTCCCCGCCAAAGAGGGAGAGGTGTAGGGGAAAACCAAAAGTGCGATAATGTGAACCTACGAAGCCCCCCCACAGTCCCACATCGCGGACGCTTGGACCAATCCTTCCATACTGTAAGGCATCGCCCCAGGGCAAATGGGTGCCAAGGTGTCGCCAGACGGCCCCCAGGACGGCGACGGCAACAACGGAGGACATCACGAGAAAAAGGTAACGGTAACGACTCATTCTGCAGACTTCCTTGCCATCAGAGACATCACGTTATCCTATAGAGATTCCGCGAAGACCGCGGCTGCCGACCCGCGGCTGCCCCCAGGGCCCCGATACGACCGGAGCAGCGTCTGAGGCGACTATTGCAGCAACCTCGACAACGCGGTTTTCGCCGCACCGTGATCGGGATCTATCGCCAGAACATCCCGGTAGGCCCGCATTGCCTGTTCTCGCTTCCCATACTGTTCATAGATCCGGCCCAACAAGACTCGAGCCGGAATGTCATTAGCTTCCACCTGGATCGCCTTCCGGCAGTGCGCGAGCGCCAGTTTCTCATCTCCCCGCTCCCGGTAGATATCCGCCAGCGCCCGAACAGGCCAGGACCTTTTCGGGTAGAACCGACTCGCCACTTTCAGTTCTTCGACGGCCTCTTCCGATCTCCCAAGTTTCCGGTAGACCGCCACCAGGTGTATTCGGGCAGCAAGGTCCCTTAGGTCAATTCGCAGAGTGGCTTGATAAAGCCTCAGCGCCTCCTGGTCTTGTCCCCACTCGCGGTAGATATCGGCCAATATACGAAATGGCCGGGACCTGTTCGGAGCAAGCTCCATGACCGCCTTAAGCTGAGCAACAGCCTCCGCCGTTTTGTGCTCGGACTTCAGCACGAGGGCCCAGTCGACTCGTGCGCTGACACAGCTATCAGTCCTGTCCAAATCGCGCTGCGCTTCGCTTTTGCACAGCTCAACGGCTTTGTCAATACCTTCTTCCCGGTAGCGCGAAACCAGCAGCTCGTACTTGTATCGCTCTCGAAGGGCCGATTTGACCTTCTTCCCGGTAGCGCGAAACCAGCGGTACTTGTATCGCTCTCGAAGGGCCGATATTGACGCCGGCGCGGGCGCGCCCGGAATCCTTGGCACGGTATGCCCGGCAATCCAACCACTGAGTTCCGCGGAAAGAAAAAGATACAAAGCCAAGCCGACAAAGCTTCCACCATTCGCCAAGAGGCTTCGCCGGCTGCTCTTGAGGAGCCAGGCCATGGCCGCAAAGGACAAAATGGTAATTATTGCAAAGCCAAATCGCGTCGCGGTATGCGAAACCGCGATAATCCCGCTGTAAAAGACCACGACGAGCCACCCTAGCAAGACCAGCAGACCCGAACCCGACCAACGACGGCGATGGAGTCCCGGTAAGAGCGTTGCCGCTGCCCCTAGAACTCCGAAGTACTGGACAGTAGAGGAAAGGAGTTGATGCCAACTGTATTTGACATACTCGGGTTCATGAAGATAGACCCCGAAAAAGTCGTAGTTGACCGCACTGTATAGATGCACGATACAGGTTTTCAGCGCCGTCCAGGGATGGTCCATATAGAAAGATGCCACCGCGCCCTTAAACGCAAGTGGATCGGACACCCAGGGACTGAAGGAGCGGATGGCTTGCCATCGATCGTCGAACAAGCCAGTCCCGTACTTCAGGTGATAAGTACCCCACCACATGTGTCCCGTTACCATGTCGACGACACTAAACGGTTTGAGCTGACCATGGACGACCCAGTTTATTGACACCTGTATCGCGACTGGCAACGCGAAGCCCACGAAGGCCACAGTTGTGGCCAGCAAGAGTTGCCGCTTGGGCACAGCCCCCCGCCGCACATGATAGAAGAAAACTACCAACATGCTTACTAGAAGTGCCAGGCTGATTCCCAGGTTGGGGAGTCGAATCTCCATGAGATACCCGGCCAAAACGGCACAGAGAAAAACCGACACGTATCGATCTGCTTTCTCGACCACACGAAAGAAAAAAGCGGCGGCCACAAGGGCGACGATGATTGAAAGAGACTCGCTCAAAACATGAGGGACATAAACCAGGAGAAAGGGGTTAAGAAGTACACCAGCCGCCAGTGGAAAGAAAAAACGACGATCGATCTTTGCTGCGGAGATAACGAAGAACCACGCTGCGAGAAGGAATAGAGCTACGTTCCAAGCAAAAAGAGAGCCGGATGTCGTCCCCCAGACGGTATCTAGGCTTAGCTCTCCACCAACGAGCGATAGGTATAGGGGGAAACCAAAAGTGCGATAATGTGAACCTAGAAAGCCTCCCCACAGACCGACCTCGCGGATGCTGGCTCCAAATTCGCCGTAACTTAGCGCATCGCAACAGGGTAAATGCGTGGCTAGGTGTCGCCAAACACCCCACAGAACAGCCACGGCAACGATAGAGGACAAGATGAGAAAGAAGTAACGATGGCGACTCATTCCGAAGACTTCCTAGCCATCAAGGTATGACGGCATCCTCTTACTGATGTTCGCAAAATATAGTGACCCATACCAGTCGGAGACTCGCGATGCTGAAAAGGGCGCGACATGTCGCGCCCGTACAAATAAATGCGATCGTTGATCCGCCTTGTGAATGCAGAGTGCTCTGGGAAAGGCGGAGCCTGTCACTATATTTTGCGAAAGTTAATAAGAATCTCCATCAACCGAAGATGCCGCGACGGGTAGCTCGAGTCTCGCGGGCTGCTGAAAAACCTGCTCGTCCGGTCCGGCTATCCGGGGCGAGTTTGCGTACTCCGCGAAAGCTCTTCACCGCTCGATACCGCCAACCGAAATAGATTTCCAGCCTTTCTTTGAGCCACGCCTTGCGAGGCGTCAGTGGGGAAGACCCCACCCCTGCGACTGTCGGTAAACATTGTAGCTGGGCGGGCACTTAGATGAGAGGATGAGGGTAAACGGCCTGCAAAGGGGCATTGCGAGAATGATGAGGGCGCCTAGCCTGCCGGGGCCAGACGGGGACTGAAACCAGACGGAGCGTGGTCTCGACCGGACTCCCGCCCTTTCGACGGGCTATCTAAGCCCGCATTTCCAATTTGATTCAGGCCTCCCGACCTTCCAGCGGCCTTCAGCGTCTTTATTCATAGGGGCTAGAGCCCGATGAGGACGCCATGGAGGCCAACACCCAATGGGTGAAAAACAAACCAAGCCATTCCAGCTAACTTTCAATGGACTTCTCAAAGTCGATTTCCAGGGATCGCACGTCACTTCCGACGGTGGCCTGATTTTGGTTCGCGAACTGGACGAACGGCTCGGTCTCGGAGAACTGATTGACGAGCATCTCAGCGACTCCCGGCACGGCACAAACAAGCAGTTCACGCTCGCTGATCTGTTGCGGCAGTCGATCTACAGCCGCTTGGCAGGCTACGAGGACGTCAACGACGCCGTCCGCGTGGCGGCTGACCCGACGTTTCGCTTGATCGGCTCGCAGAAGATCTGGGATCGCGGTGCGGCCTTGACCTCGACGCTGCACGGCTTCGAGACGGAGATGCTGGCGAGCGAAGAGAACCTGCTGGGGCTGATGGCGCTGAACCGAGAGCTGGTCGGGCAAGCGGAGGCGTTCGACGACTCCGCGCGGGTCGTTCTGGACATGGACTCCACCGAGAGTCCGGTCCATGGCCAACAGGAAGGCAGCGCCTACAACGGACACTTCGAGTCGGTCTGCTACCACCCGTTGCTTTTGTTCAACGGTCATGGTGATTGCCTCGCTGCCAAGCTGCGTCCCGGCAACGTGCACAGCGCCGAGGACTGGGATGAGCTATTGTTGCCGGAGATCGAGCGCCAACTGGCCGAAGGCAAACAGGTCACCTTTCGCGCCGATGCCGCCTTCGCCAAGCCCGAGATCTACGAAGCACTGGAGGAGCGCGGCGCGGACTACGCCATCCGCATTCCGGCCAACAGGAGCTTGGAGTTAGAGATCGAAGACATCCTGTTTCGTCCGCCGGGGAGGCCCGGCCGCAAGCCGCTAGTGCGCTACAAGAGCTTTCGCTATCAGGCGGAGAGCTGGAAGAAGCCGAGACGAGTTGTCGCCAAGGTCGAGCACCACCAGGGCGAGCTGTTCGCGCGCGTCGGTTTTATCGTGACGAACATGAGCTTGCCAAGCCGGTCGGTGGTGCGTTTCTACAACCAGCGCGGCACGGCGGAGCAGTGGATCAAAGAAGGTAAGCAAGCGACGCACTGGACGCGGCTGTCGTGCCATCGCTTCCGGGCGAACGAGGTGCGCTTGCAGTGAAGCGTGCTGGCCTACAACCTGGGCAATCTCTGGCGGCGGCTCGGGCTGCCGCAGCGAATCAAGAACTGGTCGCTGACGAGCTTGCAGCACCGGCTGATGAAGACGGGCGGACGGCTAATGAAACACGCGCGGTATGACTGGCTCTTGTTCGCGGAGGGACATCTGAACCGGCGGCTGTTTGGCGACATGCTGCGGAAGATCTGGGCGCTGCCTGTGCCGGGCGGGTAGCACCGCACTTGGCGAATGCGAAATCTGTGTACTGAGGACGGAAGCTCGGAGGGGTGTCTGCGAAATTGACTTCGCAGCGACGGATCAGCCCCCATGAGGGGCAAGAAGGGGGCTCGATCGGTTCCGCCTCAGCCGCCGCCTCTTTCGGGTGGAGAAATGGTTCCGCTTCGCCGGGTGAGGGTGTAGACTCGTGCCGTCAGAGGAGCCAAATCGGAAATCCTGGCTTACTTCTGGTAGTAGCGATTTGCTTTTCTTTGTCCGCTCAGGCGGCCGAGGAGCCTAGCCGGGGGAAACGCGACCTGGATTTCTTCTTGCTTCAGCAGGTCTTGCCACATATCGCGGTTGGTGGCGGGTGGACAACCACTTTAACGTTTGTGGACGTCGGAGAACAAGCGGGAACCTTTCCGTTGAAGTTCTATCTGCCCGATGGTAGTCCCTGGGTTGTGTCTCCTACGGGGATGGGGCCGTCTTCCGAGTTCACTATTACGCTCGCTCCGGGCAGGTTCGTTGAAGTTGAACTTCCTGACAACAGCCCTAACATCACGACAGGTTGGGCAGAGATACAACAACCGCGTGACCTATCCGGCGGGGGGACTGACATAGGCGGTCAGGCAATCTTCACCGACACATCCCCAACCCAACCGAACAGGCCAGACTTTGAGGCAGTCGTTCCCTTGAGTTCATTTGCTGACTCAGCTTTCTTCCTGCCGTTTGACAACACAGGGGGTCTTGTAACCTGCGCCGCGTTCGCCAACCCCTCAGAACTTATTACCAACACCGTCACTCTAGATTATAGGGACGAAAATGATAATTCGCTTCTGCTTGATACGCTTGTGCTGGGACCGAAGAACCAGACTGCGTTTTGCTTTCCTGATCGCTCTCCGCAGCTTGATGGCAGCAAGGGACTTCTTAGCGTGACCAGCAGCGGGTTGGAGCTGTCGGCTCTAGCGTTTCGGTTCCATCCAGGAGGGGCTTTTACAACATTTTTCCCGATGTCTTGCTTAGGCGCTGCGCTCGGCTCCTGTCAATAACTGAAGGGTGCGCCACAAAAGCAAACGGCCGCCAATCTGGCGGGCAAGGAGAATCCGCGCTACGTGGTGACCTCGCTGGATGCCGAGAGCCGGTCGCCGCAGCAGTTGTACGAGCAACTCTACTGCGGGCGCGGGGAGGCGGAGAATCGCATCAAGGAGCAATTGAGTCTGTTCAGCGATCACATGAGCGCCGAGACGCTGCGGGCCAGTTCGCTTCAGGCTAAGTGCTTTTGTTTTAGGGCCATGGCGGGGCGTGCATTGGTGCCAGTCGCCATTTTTCTCTCCCGCCCGACTTTCGCCACGGGCTGCTAGACGAAACTCACTTCTTTGGCCCGAGACACAAGCGAGTGTTTCTGAAACTCCGGGCGTTTGTCCGGGAAGTCGGTCCGGTGGTGGCCGCCGCGGCTCTCTTCGCGAGCCAAAGCGGAGCGCGCGATCAACGAGACGACCTGATACATGTTGTCGGCTTCGAATCCCTGCCGGCTGTTTCTAGCCCAGCCTTTTTCGAAAGCGGGCTGAAGTTTCTCGAGTTCTTCCAAACCCGCGCGAATGCCTTCAGCCGAGCGGGTGATCCCCGCATTCCGCCAGGCGAGCCGTCGAAGCAGCGACACCGCATGAGCGGTGAGTGCGACCGGCGGGGGTGCGGCGGGGATCTCGGGCTCGAACCGCGCGACACCGGCCCGCTCGCGAATCTTGCGGCCCGCCCGTGCACCGTAGACAAGCCCTTCGAGCAGCGAATTACTGGCCAGCCGGTTCGCTCCGTGGACGCCCGTGCAGGCCGCTTCACCCGCGGCCAGCAACCCCGGCAGATTGGTTTGCCCGTCGTAGTCCGTACGGATTCCCCCCATCGCATAATGGGCGGCGGGATGGACCGGCACCGGCTGCTTGGTGAGATCCACGCCGTAGTGGCGGCAAGTTTCGTGGATGCGAGGAAACCGTCGTGGGACGAATTCAGGATCGAGGTGGGTGAGATCCAGATAGACAGGCCCCGTCTGCGTGCGGTGAAGCTCGGCCACGATGGCGCGGGAGACGACGTCTCGGGGGGCGAGCTCTTCCTGGGGGCTATAGCGGCTCATGAACCTCTCGCCGGCCGCATTGCGCAGGTAAGCCCCTTCTCCCCTCAGCGCTTCGGAAAGTAAGAAGCGAGGGGCGACTTGCAGGAACAAGGCCGTGGGATGAAACTGTATCATCTCCATGTCGGATATTTCCGCGCCCGCCCGGTAGGCCATGGCCACGCCGTCGCCCGTCGCCACATCGGGGTTGGTTGTCTCGCGGTAGACGCAGCCGAGACCTCCCGTCGCGAGTAGGACAGCCCGGGCACGGATGGGCACGAAACCGCGTTCCTTGTCGCTCCAGGCGAGGGCGCCGCAAATCTCGCCTTCTTGGGTGAGCAGATCAACTACAGCCGAAAAACTCTGGAAAGTGATGTTCGGGAGCGTTTTGGCCTTTTGGAACAATGTCCGGGCGATTTCGCGGCCGGTGGAGTCTCCCTGAGCGTGAAGCACGCGCCGCCGGCTGTGAGCGCCTTCCTGCGTGAAAGCGAGCCGCGCACCGTCGCGGTCGAACTCAACGCCCCAATCGATGAGCCTCTGAATCTCCCGCGGCCCCTGCTCGACGAGAATGCGAACCGCATCGTGATCGCACAACCCGTTGCCGGCTTTGATCGTATCCTGCTCGTGAAGGCTGACTTGATCGTCATCGCTGATTGCGACGGCGATGCCTCCCTGCGCGTATTCCGAGGCTGATTCGGTCAACCGGTCTTTTGTGAGAACTAGGACACGCCCCGCCTCGGCGGCTTCGATGGCGGCCATCAAACCCGCGACGCCCGCGCCCACGACGAGAAAATCAGTTTCCACGAGGAATGTTCCGAGTGTATCATGCGGGTCGCCGCGCTTCCCGAACGGGTGAGCTTACTTGTTACGCCCCTTCTGATACGCGCGCCACCCCCATTCGTGCTTGACCGTTCCCGTCGAAAACGGATCAAGCGTCGTCGCCATCAGCCCAAGGACGCGGACCCTGGAAAGGCGCCAGGTCCGCGCTACACAGGCTACCGTACCGGCGAGGGGCGAAAAGCCACGGGTCTGGAAACGGCACCAGCCCCACGCTGTGGAACTCCTCCGGACCCTCCCTGGCATCTCCGAGATGGACAGTAAAATGCTGAATCTATACGGGTTATGGAAAATTGGGTTTGTTTGGTAATTCTGTCGCTCGGTATTCCCCTTCCCTCAATAGTCGTCGTCGCCCTGTGGCTGTTCCTCTGGGTCGCCCGCACTTAGGCGAAGGTGGCTTGTAACCCGGTGGAGCGATCCGTCGGGTCTTGTCGAGGCGGGCATTCCGGCGGTACCGGACCAGCTGTAACCCATTGATTCCCCGCGGGTTGCTAGAAATTGGCTTTGTTTGGTATTTTCTTTTCTCCGTTGGCTCGTTGCTCCGAACTGCCCGCGCTCGAATTGCCCCCGGAATGCTCCGGGTGGGCCCATCATATTGTACCTCGCCAATCCAAGGCCGCAGCGCGGTTATCGCAATTAAGATGCTTTGAATGAACAACTTATCTTTCACGGCATGCCGGGGACCGGAGGCCAGAAAACTGGTGAAATACAGGCGGGATGTAGGTTGGCTCTCACGGGGCGCGAGAAACGACTTTCGATCCCCGGTGGCCTTGCGTTCCGAGTTCCGATGTCCGGCGTAGGATCACGGCGGGCTAGTTTCGGTGGCCGATGCGGCCCAAGGCCGCGGACCCTGGAAAGGCGCCAGGTCCGCGCTACACAGGCTCCCGTTGCTTAGTTCTCAAATGGCCGCCCGAAGTAACTCAGCAGCGAGAGTGCCACGAGTCCCACGCTTAGAAGCGACTGCAAGCCGGACACCACGCGGGGCCAGCCACGTGCTTTGATATCGAATGCACGGGGCTGGATCATCCGAATCCAGCGCCCGAAGTTCAACTCTCGGAACCCGATGTTAAACGTGGTCATGAGGCTGAAGAGCGCGGCAGTGGCCAGCGCGTGTAGCTCCCGGCGAATCCGCCGCAAAAGGTACCGATGCCACCTGGAGGCAGAGGGCTGGTGGTAGCGCAGGCGAATCTTATGGAAAAGATCGTCGCCTCGATTCACAGTCTTAGCAGCTATCAGGTAAAGGCCGGACCCGCTTCCGCTGTGAAGACTGATCCAGTAGAGCGGCGTACAGGTGAGCCAGATAGCAATGGCCAGCAACACCGGTCGCCCCGGACTCATCCCGTATTGGCAGGTCAAGTCAAACAACAGCCGGTTCATGCCGTACTCACCACAGCTCAACCACCCTGACAGACTGCTCCATGTGCAGTTGTTCTGAAGTTCTTCAGCCTGTCTCCGTTTCAGCGCATAGGTGATCTTTCGCTCTTGGTCTAGGAAGCCACCGTCCTTGAAATCCTTGCGGAGTTGAGCGAGGGCATTGGGGTTGCGGCTATACGTGATCAACTCAAGGTTCCGTGCCGCCGCAATTCCTCCGATTTCGGGGTTGACTTTCGGTTCGAAGTTCGCCTCGCTCAGGTTCGCCTTGAACAGGCGTGCGTCGCGCAGGTCCACGTTGCGCAGGTCCGCGTTGCTTAGGTTCGCCCCGCTCAGGTTCGCGTTGATTAGGTCCGCGTTGATTAGGATCGCCTCGCTCAGGTCCGCGCCGCCCAGGTTCGCGTTGCTCAGATTCGCGTCGGACAGGTACGCGTTGCTCAGGTTCGCCTGGAACAGGTTCGCTTTGCTCAGGTTCGCGTCGCGCAGGATCGCACCGCCCAGCATCGCCTTGCGCAGGTCCGCGCCGCTCAGGTTCGCGTTCCTTAGGTTCGCGTTGCTCAGGTTAGCGTGGCGCAGGTTCGCGTTGCTTAGGTCCGCGGGGGTACCGGACTTTCCGTTCGACTGTACCCAGTGTTTGTGTTCCGCAAGAATCTCATCGAGTTCCTGTCGAGTTCGGATATTGCCCTTGGCGTCTTTCCAGGTCCACTCTTCCTGCTGGTCCTCGCTGCTATCCGTTGTTTGCTGGGCAACGAGTGTAGTCCCGGGCCCAACCGTAGCGAGCGCACACAGAAGGATCGACAACGCTCTGGCCAACATAGACAAGCCTCGCTTAGGGTACACCATTTTCCAATCCAAGAACGATCTGGAATTGGGTTGCCGCTGGGTACGGTGAGGGAGAAGAGCCGGGGTCTGATTTCGACTTTCAACAATGGCCGCCGTTCTTTGGTGGAGAAGACGTCGGTCAACAGGTGCGTGAAGGTCTGTGCCGTTTTCCTGCGCCCTTACAGGGCTTGTTGGGCTTTGTCGACCCTCACCCAGGGCTGATCGCCCTGGCCTATTATCCGACGCCCCTGCGGGGCTTCTGATTCCGTGTTCTGCCCATTTTCCTGCCGCCCCTTCAGGGCTCAACTTTGTTTTCCGCCTACCTAGGGTTTCGCCTGACGGCTCCACCCTAGGCTATAATCCTGCCGCCGCTTCGCGGCTAGTCACACGACGCAGCCGGTGAGAACCCAACAGAGCCGCTTCGACCGAGTGCGGGCCCGCGGCGAGAAGCGGACAGATTCTCGCCGACCGTTGCGCCGAACCGCAGGAAAAACTACCTTCCCGGCTAACCACACGACGGCGCCGTGCCCGTCAGGGCGCGGGCCTGTGCCGAGAACCGTACAGATTCTCGCCGATCGAGCGTGGGCCCGCGGGCTAACGCCCGCGGCTCTGTGCGGTTATGTTCAGTAAGCTCACTGTGAAGGGCCGAACCGTTGGGACAACTACCTTGTCAAGCCTAACCGAGGGCTGATCGCCGCTCGGTGCGGCGGTACCAGAGATGGCATGGTACAAAGAAAGGCATGCGGATTCCTGTCCGGACGGCGCGGGCGAGCTACGACGTGGTCGTCGAGCGCGGGTCGTTGGGGCGCGCCTCGGATTACCTGGGCCCGCTCCTCGGCGGGCGCCGCATCTTCGTCGTCGCCGACGAGGGTGCTTGCCGGCACCAGGGGCCGCGATTCGAAGCAGGCCTCGAGGGACTGGATACGACGATCCTCCCGCTGCCCGCCGGCGAAGAGGGTAAACGGCTCGAGCAAATCGAGTCGCTGGCAGACCAAATGTACGCCGCCGGCGCTGACCGCAGCTCCTGCGTGCTGGCGTTTGGAGGGGGCGTGGCCGGGGACGTTGGCGGCTTTTTGGCGGCGGCCTATATGCGCGGCGTGGATGTGGTCCAGGTTCCCACGACGCTTTTAGCGCAAGTGGACGCTGCGATCGGAGGCAAGACCGGTGTCAACCTGGCTGCCGGTAAGAATCTTCTGGGGGCCTTCCACCAGCCTGTCCTGGTGCTGATCGATCCCACTTCACTTGAGACTCTGCCGGAACGCGAATACCGCGCCGGGCTGTTCGAGGTCATCAAGTACGGCATCATTCGGAGCCGTAGCCTCTTCGATTTGCTGCGAAACCAACGAGAGGCGGTCTTGTCCCGCGAGCCGGAAATCCTGGAGTCGATCATCACGGAATCGGTGAGCATCAAAGCCGAGGTCGTCGGGAAAGACGAGCGCGAGGGCGACCTGCGGCGGATCTTGAACTACGGTCATACGCTGGGACACGCCCTGGAAGCGGAAACCGGCTACCGGCGCCTGCTGCACGGAGAGGCGGTCGCCTACGGGATGACGGCCGCGGCACGGCTGGCTGAGTCAACCGGACTGTTGGCAAGCGAGGAGCGCCAGGCCATCGAGGAAACCATCTTGGCCTATGGGCCGATACCGAGTCTGGAGGGGATTTCAGCGGCCAACTTGGTTGCGCGCCTCGCGGGCGACAAGAAGACGATAGGCGGACGAATCCATTTCGTTCTGCCGCAGCGGATTGGCCGTGTCCGCGTGGTGAGTGAACTTGATCCGCGATTGGTTTTGGAGGCCGCCGAGAGTGCCTTGAGCCTGCACGGCGAGGCGTCACGGAAGTCGGATTCGGCGGCCAGCCAATCGCTCGGCGAGAGATGAGCGCAGGGGCCACTCCAGCCGGCGTAGAGCCTGGCGATGAAGCGCAGGCAGCCCGCGCTATCCGCGGGATGTTCGGCCAGATCGCGCCACGCTACGACCTTCTGAATCGACTACTTTCCCTGAGGATCGATCAGTACTGGCGGCGGTACCTGGTTCGTAAGGTTGGAAGATACCTGGCGGAACCCTCGACTCGCTGGATGGATCTCTGTTGCGGTACCGGAGACCTGCTGCTCTCGCTGGAGCTTGAACGAAACCGCCGCCTGGGCCCCGCTGCCAAGCCGGGCCTGGGCGCTGACTTCTGCCGGCCGATGCTGGCCCGGGCGAAAAGCAAGATGCGCCTCAGAAAGTTGCCTTCTGCGTTGGTCGAGGCCGACGCCCTCGCGATCCCTCTAGCCGACGAATCGCTGGATCTGATCACGATCGCTTGGGGCTTTAGGAATCTGGCGAACTTTCAGAAGGGCTTGCAAGAAGCGAATCGGTTGTTGAGAACGAACGGTTGCCTGGCGATTTTGGAGTTTTCTCGGCCCAAGAACCGAGTTTGGGGGCCTCTGTTCGAGTTTTATTTCCGTCGCATTCTCCCGCAGCTCGGTAACGCTATATCGGGTTCGGGACACGCCTACTCTTACCTACAGCACTCGGTGCGAGAGTTCTTGGAGCCGAATCAGCTGGCGACGGAGATGAGGTCGTTCGGCTTCCGCCGGGTGGAGGTTCACTCTCTCACCGGCGGGATCTCCGTGCTGCACCTCGGTTATAAGTGAAGCGGCAAGCGGCGGAGCGGCTAGAGAACCCGGGTTGAGCTGCCACGGACGGTGCCGGAGTCCCAGGAGGAGACCGGGAACATAGGTAACAGTTTATGCCAAGCAAATAAGCAACAGCTTTCGTCTGGAGAGGGGGCCGGGCTCGACAGCGGGTGGGCTGGAAGACACCGCCGTGGTAGGAAGCGTCAGAATCAGGCGGAACCTGTGACGGATCTTGGATAGAGATCGCCAAGCAAGGCCACGTTGATCAAAAAGCGATCGCCGTCTCGACGGCAGGTTCGCGCCGAGGCGAGACCCTGTAACTCGTAACCCGACAGCAATACGATCGACGGGGAGGGAACCGGTTCGGCGCTCAAAACCTCCAACTCTCCAGCACCGCTGTTCTGGATAAAGACGCCGGAATCGGAAAGAGATCCGGACTCATCCAGCCACTTTAGCCGGGCTGTTCCCAGATCCGGGTTCTGGGAATCGGGCCGCCGCTTGCCCAGGAACCGAACTCCGACGCGAAAGCCGCGCTCCGTCCTCTGGCAGCCATCGACCAGGCCCTGGTAGTCGACTCCGCTAGGCAGGATCAACCACACCTTCTCGTCCACGGGTACCGGGCGGGGTGAAGCAATCCCCAAGCCCTTTGGCGACCGCTTCAACAGTTCGACTTCAAGGTAGTTTGAATTGCCTGCTTCGCCCACCCAGCTCATGGCGGCCGGCGAAGGCGAGAGATTGGCCCTTTGCTCGGCGGGCTCAGTTTGCTCCGGACTTTCGCTATGACTCGACAGACCAGCGGTGGCCCGACGCCAAAGACTGCTGAGCCGAAGCTTCACGAGCCTAGTATGGGAGGTCGGAGTGGCCGCTGCAATCGGCCAAACACACTAGTTTGAGACCATGGGAAAGCACTATCCATGGTTCTATGCAGCTAGCGGCCGTTTGGTAGTGGCCGGGTCTCGATCGCGGCTGTGCGTCGGACGGCTGCGCGGTTTAAGAACGCTGTCCGCGAGCCGAAATTTTGTTGCGGCCTAGATACATTTCGGCCTCGACGTTTCGAAAGAGATTTTTGCCCTCTTGCCGAGCGAGGTGAAGCCCGACTAGATACTTGTCGCTGGCCGGCTCACAATAGCAAGTGGACCCGAAACGCTGCTCGCTGACCCCAGAGAGGCGAACCATCGACGGCACCACTACAGCTCTGGGGACTTCGAGCTGGATCCCTTCCTCGCTAAGGTTTCGGACCCGGACTTGCTCCTCGTGGTGCGCTCCCGCAGGATCGGTCCACGACAGTGTACCCTCACCGGCCGAAGGTTCTCGGTCGTAGCGACGACGCTCCCGGAACACGAGCACGACCCCCGCGAGATACCCCTCGCTCTGCGGCCGGCAGTATCGCAAAACGCCCTTGTAATTCTTGTCTTCCGCTGCTGAGATCGTGACCGTTTGACCGACTGGAATGTCGTCAAGAAGGTAGACCCCGAGGCCCTTTGACGAGACGTCTCTGATTTCAATCTCTTGTGTTGAAAGCTCCCCGTCCGGCTTCCGCCACTTTATAGTTGCCGCAACGCCCGTGGGAACCCGCGGCTCACGCCGTTGTTCCTCGCGCCGGCTGGAAGTGGCTATGCTCGGCGGCGGCTTGGGGGCGAATAAGTCAGTGGCGGCGTCTACCACGAACCCCACGGCGGACCTAAAATGATCTTTCACCTATTTTATTATGCTAGGTTCCTTGCCGATAAACAACTGAACTTTGTGTCATGAAAACACCAATGGCTATAGTGCTGCGGTACTGGAAGTTATAAGAGCAATCTCCTACACGGAAGTTCCAGCGGGCTGCAGGCCGCAACGTGTTGATTCGACCAGGGAAAGGTGGCGGGGGAGGTTGGTGTTTCCGGCTACAGACCGAGCAGTTCGAAGGCGCGTTGCGGCAACGGCCTAGCGGCGGTGAGCTGCTCGAAGTTGGCGCCCGGCGCGCTCCCTGCGACGCGGTAGGTGGTCTGACGACGGGCTAGCTACTTTCCGGCGCAAAAATGGTGACAGTCCCCGCCACGAACGGCAAGCGATTTTTGCGCCGGAAAGTAGCTAGTCGCCACACCCTGCCGCAGTTGAGGCTTTCACAAACGCTCGGTGCGCCTGGTGCGGATGTCCTTTCGATGTCCGCGCTTGCGCTCGGAGCGGGGACTATGGGGTTCAATCGACAAAGTGAGCCTCGAGCGGTCGCGCATGACTTCAAGGGCGATTTCTTCGTCTCGATCGGCGCCGTGAATCGCTTCCCTGAGGTCGCCCGCGTTCGCAACGGGCTTGCCGTCGAGCGCGACGATGATGTCGCCCGCCTTGAGACGAGCCCGCTCGCCGGGTGTGTTTCGCTCCACGGAACGAACCAGTAGTCCTTTGTCGACACCGAAGTATTCCGCGAGCTGTCCCTCGACCGATTCCACTTCCGCCCCAAGGAAACGGTTCCGCATCACCATGTGAGGGCGGGGAATATCGAAGCCGAAGCCGCGCCAACGCCAGTCGAAGCCCGGCAAGCGGAACTCACAGCCAGGCTCATCCTCATCGCAGAGCCAGGATCGGAAGGGAGGGCGGTGTTTGCGTTCGCCGATAGCAGCCTGAAGGTTGAGTTCAGACCCCTCACGCAGCACGTTTAGCTTTACCTTGCGTCCGAGGGGAGTTTCTTTCACCAGCCGCACAAAATGTTCGACACCCATGACGCGCTGCCCGGCGTATTCGAGTATGGCGTCGGCTTTTTCGATCCCGGCACGCTCGGCGGGGCTGTCAGGGGCCACGTTGCTGATTTCGACACCGTAGGGTTCGCCCAGGCCGAGCTCCGCGGCGCGGTCTTCGTCGATTTCGAGAAGCCCGACCCCGAGATAGCTTCCGCCCAGTCCCAGGGCCTGCTGAATGAAGACCCCTGCTCCGCCAGGGGGTGGCGGCGGCTCGGGTAGCGGCTGGCCCGGTACTGAGCCGACGGTCAGTAACAGTGCAAAAAAAGGAAGTGTGAGAATTCGCATGATTTTGTACTCCTAAGTAGTCCTCAATTGCGGTCGGCGCCGAGAGGCGTCCTCACGGGCTGAAACGCAAGCGTCGAGAAGAGTCTCGACGCGGCAAGCTGGAGAGCTTGCGCCACAACCCAAGGCTCGCGAGCGGCGCCCCTGGCAGCCCGTGGCAAAAGTAGACATCGCGAAAAATCGGGTACAGCCAGCCAATTCGCTTCAGGTGAAGTTCTTTGTCTCCAGGACCATGGTGGGGGCGAATTGGTGGCAGTCCCCATTTTTCTCTCCCGTACGACTTTCGCCACGGGCTGCCAGGGCGAAAGGTTTTCTGCTGCCGCGGCTCAAAAACGCGATGGGGACAAGTCCGCGGCATGCCGCGCCCTCCCACACCCACCCGAAACGTGACTGTATTCATGAAACGAAATACCACGCAAAGCTTTGCTCTTCGTCCTTCCGTGCTCGAAACAGCATCGTCGAACCTACGTTGGCTACTGTCGTTTGCGAATCTGAATTCTTCCGCCCGTGTTGTGGATGCTGAGCACGGGACCGCCGCCATTCAGGTTGCCGGTCGCGCTGACCACGCCGGGGCCGAAGCCGTCCCCGGCTCGCCGTACCGTGATAGCGCTGAATTCGCTCACGATGCGGTTCAGACGATTTGCCAGTTCAACCGTAGCTTCGACCGTTACGGGCAGGGATTCCGGAAGAAAGACCACGATCCTGCCACCGAGAGTTTCCAGCCGGCACTCCTTCAACGGTCGTCCGGCGAGAAAATGAGCTTGGATGCTGCCAGCGGCAGTCGCCGCTCGGACAGCGCCCGCCACGTCGTAGAGGCGAATATTGCCGGCGGCCGTTTCAACATGCACGCCGGAAGGAGCCGAGCCGATGTTGATGGAGCCTCCCGCGGTATCGGCATCCACTAACCCGGAGACCTGGCCGATCTCAATCGAGCCTCCCGAGGTGGCGGCTCTAAAGTCGCCGCCGACTTTTTCGGCGCGGATACTTCCCGCCAGCGTCTCGGCCTGCAGCGTCCCTTTGACTTCTCCGGCCCGAATGCCGCCGCCGCTGGTTGTCAGGATGGCGTCGCCGCCGGCCTTGCCCAGTTCGATGGAGCCTCCCGCCGTTTCGCAGCGGACGTCGCCGCCCACCGAACCGAGACGAATGAAGCCGCCGGCGGTTGCGGCGCGTACGTCACCGCCGATGTCTTCCATCTCGATCGATCCGCCGCCGGTTTCCGCTTTGACGCTGCCGGCCACGCCGGTCACCTTGAGGGCGCCGCCGGTCGTTTCGAGCGTGACCTCTTGCGTCGAAGCGGGAACGGAGATCAACGCGTTCGCCGTGAAATTGCACTGGAAGCAGCTGGGAGAGATGACCCTCACCACCGCCGTGCCACCCTGTTGCGAGGTGTCGACGCGAGCCGAACCCAATAACTGCGCGGCCTCTTGCCGGCTCCTTGCGCGGAGCTTCTTGACCACTTTATAGCCAACCTCTTGCCAGGGACCCCCTGTCACGGTGATGTAACCCGTTGAGCTGACGCGGAGTCGTGTTCCGGCCTGTAGGGAACCCTCTTCGGTTTGGACCCAGTAGCGGCCCTGCTTTTCGACGGGGCCAACTGTCTGCGCCGGCAGCGTCTGCGCCAACGCCAGGGAACCCAAGATCCAGACCAGTTGGCGGGTGGCGTTCACGTCCGGGATCTTCTTTCCACTTGCTCTAGTGCTTGGTGGCATAAACTCACGATAGGTTATAGGTGGGCAATCCCTGGACCGCTCCCTCGCGGTCGCGGCTCGGAAAACTCTGTGAACAAACCACTTCCGGGCCAGAGGGACGATCGTATGGCCTTTCGGGAACGGCTTTTCAAATAACCCGAATTTTTGCAACCAAGCTCTAGGCGATCCTCGTCGCATCAAAACCATTCCTCCGAGGCATTGAGCTGACGCAGCGTTCTGCGGCACTTCAGGCGTACGTAATGATTCTCATCGCTCTCCACCAATTCTTGCAGCAAACCGACCAACTCGCCGTCGGGTTTCTCGCTAAGAGAGTCGATCACCTGAATGCGCATGCCGGGAATCTCGTCCTGCCGAAGCACCTGCTTCAGGGCCTCTCGGATATCGGGTTCCCCGTGATGGACTCGCAGCGCCTCGAAGGCCTTGAGGCGCACTCCCGGGTTGCGGTCGCGGAGCATGGCTTCCCGCAGCGCCAGGCGCACTGCGCGGTCATCGACCCTGTGCCGTAGCGCGTCGAGGGTCTCCAGACGCACGCCGGAGTTCGGGTAGTCTCGCACGGCCGAGATCAGCAAGTCGCGGATGTGGGGATCGCGCGGCGGTCCGGAAATCGTGCGCCGAGTCGTTTCCTCGAAGACGATCTCCACGGTCCCGTCGTCGGGGTCCCGTGCTACCGATTGAATCTCTCCCACCGACGTTTCCCAAGGAATCAGCGAAGCGGACCGAACATCCGACACCGATGCCTCTCCGGCGGGAGCGCCGACGCTCGCTCTCCCGAGATAGAATCCCACGACTAAGACTACAAGGGCGGCCGCGGGTTGCCAGGTCCGGGGACTCGAAGCAAACACGCGCGAGAGGTCCGCCCAGGCCGGCAGCCGTCTTGCGCCGCGAGAATCGTCTTCTTGCCGCTGGTAGACGCTGCGCATCAGATCGTGACGGCATTCGGCCAGCATGGCCTCGGAAGGGTGCGCGGAGCGCCGCTGATCCAGACGGCCCAGAAGGCGGCGCTCCTGTTCCAGAACGCGGGCGCAACTCGGGCACGACTCCAGATGCTCCTGGAGGGCTTCGTGCTCCCGCTCTTCCAATTCGTTGTAGCGGTAGAGCAGGAGGGTGTCTTTGACTCGTTCGCAGTTCATGGGGTGGTCTCTCCTAATGCCCGGCGCAGTTTGCGGGTGGCCCGGAAGAGGCTGTTCTTGGCCGCTTCTTCGCTGATCTCAAGAATTTCGCCGATGACGCGCAGCCGTAGGCCCTCGTAATGCTTCAGCTCAAACACCGCGCGTTCCTGGGGCGAAAGAGTCTCGATGGCGCGGTCGATGCGGTCGGCGAGCTCCCGACTGGCCGCCACGCGAGCCGGGTCGCTCCCGGGTCGCTCGTCACGCGCTGTCTCGAGGAGTCCGGGACCGCCACCGGGAGTTTCCCGGCTCATCATGTGCTCGCGGCGAACACTCCCGCGGCGCAGCATGTCGAGGCAGACGTTGGTGGCGATACGGTAAAGCCAGGTGTTAAAAGCGCACTGGAACCGAAAACTGTCCAGGCGGCGGTAGGCTCGCAGGAACGTTTCCTGATACGCGTCCCGGGCGTCGTCTTGCGACCGCAGCAGATTCATGGCCACGCGCAGGACGTTTCGGTCGTGCAGCCGGACGAGCTGCTCGAAGGCATCGTGGTCCCGCCCCTGCGCGGCCCGGATCAGAGCGGTCTCGCTGATCGGAGCCGCTTGCGGGCGGCTCGCCACACTAACAGTCTCCACCGTCGCTGCCTGCAAATAGTTTAGACGTGCGAGACTGAATTGGGTTAGTCGCATTTCTCTGTCGCCACCCAACCGCGCCCGGTAGCGGCCGGCCATCCTGCCGGCCAGATGCCGCGAGCCGTGGCCACCGGGCCTTTCGCCTCATCCACCGCGGCTGTGGCGGGAAATGCGGGCCGGGCGTCTGGAGTTACACGAAGGCCTTGGTGTTCGCCACGTTGTAGGTTAGGTGACATTACCGCGATTCCCTACGGGATTGCGCCGATGCTATGGTCCCGGGAACGTCCGCACACTGAGAGATGGCGACAAGTTGAGTGGTCACCGGCGGGGTGTGAATGCCAAGATCGTCGTGGGGCGCAGGTTGTGAGCGCCCGGCTTGCGTTGCCGTCGGGGAAGAAAAAGGGGAAGCGTGCAATGGAAGATGAGTTAGGAAAAGTGAGTGTGGACTCTCCACCCCAGAAACCGAAGAAGAGATCTCGGGTCCTCGACGTCGTGGCTGTTGCCGTCGTGCTCTTCGCCGTGGCGTTCGCCGTCTACCACCGGGTGCCGCAATTTCGAACCATGACGCTCGTCGCCGCCGGCCGCAGCCCGGTTTGCTCTCTCCGTCAAGCGATGAACTCCCCCGAAGTGGTCCGCGAGCATTACGAGCGGATTGATCGGGTGAGAAGCGCGAGCCGCCTCGTCGAGGACGATGCCGAGGGCTTCGAGCTTTGGGAAACTCCACAGGGAGAGTTTTGGGTGCCTTCGGGAGCCGCCGAGACGATGATCTGGGTTGTTGCCAAGCATGAAAGCGACATGTACGATCCGCCGAATGTAAGCGTCCATCCGGGAGACATCGTCCTGGACTGTGGAGCGCATGTCGGCGTTTTTGCCCGCCAAGCCCTGGCCGCCGGCGCCGAGCTGGTGGTGGCCATCGAGCCCGCGCCCCGGACTCTGGTCGCGCTGAAGAGGAATATGGCCGACGAGATCGCCGCCGGCCGGGTGATCGTTTACGAAAAAGGGGTTTGGGACAAGGAGGAGACGATGGTATTCTACTCCGACGCCGACTCGGCATTAAGCCGGGTGATGCACCCCCATGAAGACCACAAACTGGGAACCCAGGTCCCGCTGACGACAATCGATAGGATTGTCGAGGAGCTGCAGCTCGAGCGAGTCGACTTCATCAAGATGGACATCGAAGGGGCTGAACGAAAGGCGCTGGCGGGCGCGCGAAATACTCTAGCTAAACGTAAGCCGCGCCTGGCGCTCGCCGGATATCACCTCGAAGACGATCAGACCAAGATCCCCGAGATCGTGCTCGCTGCCCGCCCCGACTACGACATGCGTTGCGGGCTTTGCTCGGAGAAAGACTGCTGGATCGTCCCCGCCATCTTATACTTCCAATGAGCCGGGGTAGCTTATGATGTGCTTCGCCCGTCAGGTAGTGAGAAAGCGGGCTGGCAGTGTGACGGAAGTTCGTTCCAGCGAAAAAAGGGGGTTGTCATCAGCTGTCACCCGATTTTTTCTTCCGCCACTGCCTTGTTTCCAGTATGCGGTAGACGGCGAAAATCGGTGACTGGAAGGCCTCAAGAAATGCCGGGGACAGCCGACCGCAGCAGAAGTTGTCATGAATTCTACGTACCCTGTAGGTTGAAGATATGGGAGCGACGAGAGCCAGGGACTCAATTCCTAGGCACCATCGAGCGATGCTGGGGCTGTTGGCGGGGGTGCTGTTGGTGGTGTATGCTTCCGTGCCCACGCGTAACTACTATTGGGACGGCATCAAGTTTGCACTGCGGATCGAAGACTGTGGAGGCACATTTTGCGGATCGCTCGTTGATCCCAACCACCTACTCTACTGCACCGTCGGCAACTACGCGAGATGGGTGATCGAGCGCGTTCAGCCCATACGGGCTCTGCCTCTGTTGCAGGGGATGAACGCGATCGCTGGCGCGATCGCCGTTCTGATTTTGGGAGATGCGCTCTTGGTGCAGGGTGCTGGACTGCGCATCACCCTCACAGCGATGGCCCTCTTTGGTTCCGGGGCGACCTGGTGGCGGTATGCCTCGGATGCCAACGCTTATATTCTGTCAGTCCTGTTTCTTGTAATTGCTTTTCGTATCGGCAGCGCACCAGGACCGGCCACGCCTCGCCGTTTAGCGCTGATGAGCGTTGCACATGTGGGCGCAATGCTTTTCCACCAGATGGCGGTCTTGTTTACTCCGGTCGCGATATCGTACGTGATTGTCAAGTCTCGGAGACGCGCGTCCGCCGCGGTTCGATGCGTTCTCTACGGGTCTGTGACCGGAACGACGACAGTTGCGATCTATGCGGCTTTCTTCGTGGGGATCACCGGCGAAACTGGGCTCGGAAGCTTCGTGCCGTGGGTGCTAACCCGATCAAGCGAAGCCGCAGTGGCGTCCTCGCTATTTGGCGTCGTTCGGGATACCGCCCTCAGCTACGCGCGGTTGTTGTTTGGCGGGCGGTGGCGGCTGTTCCTTACCTACGCTTGGGATCCCCCAATACTAGCGGCGGCCGTGGTTCTGGCAGCCGTGGCCGTTTGGCTGATCTTAGACAAGAGGAACGAAAGGCAGACCTTCAGGCCAGTAGCGTTGGATCCGGCGGTGCGGCTTATGTGCTGGGTGTGGCTGGTGAGCTTCGGCATTTTCCTACTCTTTTGGGAGCCTAGAAATGCTTTCTACAAGCTCTTTGTCTGGGCTCCCATTGTCTTCCTGCTCGCCGGATGGATGCATCGGCGGTGCGCGGGAGACGTGCACCGCAGGGCCGGGAAGGCGGTCGTTGCCCTAGCGCTTGTCAACTGGATTTTCGTCGTATATCCGTATTCCCGAGCGGAATCGAGCCCGCTTCTACAGTTTTCGCGGCAGCTCGGTGATCAATGGTCTGAGGCAACTGTTTTATATAGAGAATTGCGACTGACAACTGGTACATCCGCTACTTCAACCCGACGACCGTCTGGGTGCACCTCGACAGCCTGGAGACTTTAGAGAGGGCGGTTTCAGATTGTTCTGCGGTTTGGCTCGATACGACTGCGGTGAGATACCTGACCGACGAGGCCCAGCCCGAATTTGAAGAATATGCTGAGCGGGTGAGGAGCGGAACTCTGTCAGAGGTGGTGGAGGGAGAGTTGGCGCTCCGTTTTGTGCAGCTGTCGAAGGCCAAGTCGATTGGCGGGTGCCGGGACGCCGACGTGGATCTGGCTTATGCCTTGTAGGGCTGCGATTTGGACGCAATACCGTCTTTGAGAATGGTCTCGATCGGTTTTCGCAGTGACACCCACAGTTCAGCTTCAGAGGATCTCTCGACGCGTCGCAACTCGAAGCCGGCTCGCTTAGCCATCTCCTGCACGTCTCTTTCGGAAAGAAAGACGCCAACCCAGGTATTGTGAAACGAAAGGTTGATAATGAACGACATCACCTGGGACTGAATCGCCGGTTTGACGGCTACCTGAAATACGAAGAGGCACCCAGGGCGCAAGACGCGATCAACTTCCAGGAAATAGCCTTGGATCACCCTTCGACTCGGTATGTGCTGAAAGACGATAAACGAAAACACAAAGTCGAAAGGTGGCGTCAATACTTCGAGATCAAGGCCGCTGTTGCGGTGAAAGTAAACGTTGGGAAGATCGGATAGAAGCTCTTTGGCGCGCGTGATCATCTCACCACTCACATCTACTCCATGAACTTCGCCGAAGACCTTGGCGAGCGCACGCGTCATTCTTCCTACCCCACAGCCGATCTCAAGTACCCGCATCGAAGCTGGGTCCTTGCCGCTACATATCTCATCCAGCCGATTGAGAACTTGGTTGCGAAGGTTGATTTCTCCCGTTTCAAAGAACTCGTCCAGCCCCCACTTTTCTTTGGCATTGTTGACGAAACCGAGTGCGTTGGCTTTTGCGCGCTGGTCCCAGTCAGCCTGCATTCGCCGCGCGAGCTTTCCGCCGGTCAAGCATTTCTACGAATGTCAGCGGGTTGTCCCGGAACGGCCACATTGCTCTCAATTGTAACCTACGACCGTTGAAGCCGTTCGTAAATCCAGCCTCAACACCCGCGGATCTCAAAGGCGAGATCCTATAGTTGAAGCTGACCAGGATTCTGTTGTGGACCCGCGAGAAATCGTCGTCGGCGCTGTGGAAATGTGGAAAACTCGGCGCCCGATGATCTTCGCTGCGCGGTCTGTGGCAGGAGGCCGGATATCACCTCGAAGACGATCAGACCAAGATCCCCGAGATCGTGCTCGCTGCCCGCCCCGACTACGACATGCGTTGCGGGCTTTGCTCGGAGAAAGACTACTGGATCGTCCCCGCCATCTTATACTTCCAATGAGCCGGGCCGAGTTTCGTCGGGAACCGACATAGCACATCACTTCGTGAGCAAAGCCCCGCTGTTCGAGATGTAGGGGCGCGATTGATCGCGCCCGCTTGCCTTACAAACTGTAAGCCGGACGATATAAGCAAACTGTTGCCGCGCGCCCTGGCCACCGGGCCTCTTGCCCCAATCGCCCTGACAGTGGTGAGAAAAGCGGGCTGGCGGAAGCCGAACGCCAACGAGGGTTCGGCTCCCGGTAGGGGGAACGTTCTCGGTCCCGCCGCGGGCGCTCCGGATCTTGCGGGTCGCCCCGGTCCATCAGGCGTGCGGGCGCGGGCCCCTCGACCCGCGCCACGACGGCTCACCGTACCGGCTCGCTCCAGCGTTGGAGATCCTCGCCCGCGGTCGATATGAAGGACGAGCAACGGCCATGATCAACCTGACCCGGCTCAACGGCGCTGAGATCGTGGTCAACGCCGACGCGGTGGAGTCTCTCGAGGCCACTCCGGATACCGTTCTGTCGTTGACCAGCGGCCAGAAGCTTGCTGTTCTAGAAACGATCAGCGAGGTCGTCGAGAAAGTCATCCGCTACCAACGGCGGGTTCACACGTCGTCGCCAGTGACGATTCGCGAGTCAACTCCCGCTTCCGAGGCTGCGCCACCCGCCGGGGGCAAGCTATGAGAATCGACGCGGGAACCTTCCTGGGCATCGTGCTCGCGGCGGGCGGCATATGGTGGGGCTTGGTGCTCGAAGGCGGATCCCTCCGTGAGATCCTGCAGCCGACGGCCGCTCTGATCGTTTTCGGCGGAACCTTCGGGGCCACCCTGATTTCTGTACCCTTCCCCACCGTGTTGGGAGCCTGCCGGCAGGTGGTGGTGATCTTTTCTCAACCGAAGCATGACCTCGACGCCAAGACCGAGCAGATTGTGTCGCTGGCGAACAAGGCCCGCCGCACCGGCATCGTCTCGCTCGAGAAACAACTGAAAGAGATTTCCGATCCTTTCTTGGGCAAGGCGATCACGTTGGCCGTTGATGGGACGGAACCCAGTGACATCCGCCACATCATGGAAAAGGAGATCGATCAGGAGTTCGGACGCCGCGAAGCCGAGGCTCGGGTCTTTGAAACCGCCGGCGGCTATGCGCCGACGATCGGCATCATCGGCGCGGTCATGGGGCTGATTCAAGTCATGAAGCATCTCGAAGACATCGATGAAGTGGCCAAGGGGATTGCCGTGGCTTTCGTGGCGACAATTTACGGAGTCGCAGTGGCCAACCTCGTTCTTCTTCCCAGCGCCAAGAAAATCATCTGCCGCGCACAGCAAGCGGCAACGTCGAAAGAGCTCACGCTGGAAGGTGTGATCGCCTTGTGCGAAGGGCTCAACCCCCGATTGATCCGCAGCAAGCTTGCGGCCTTTCTGGATACGAAAGACGAGGCGCCCTCCGAAGCCTCTGCTGCTCCCTCTCCTGCCGCGGCCAGACGTTGAGATGCGTTCCAGGAGACAGCCCGCGGACAACCATGAGCGCTGGCTGCTATCCTATGCCGACTTCATCACGTTGCTGTTTGCCTTTTTTGTGGTCATGTTTGCCACCTCGCAAGTCAACAAGAAGCGCATGGCAAATATGGCGGCAGCCTACTCTTCTTATCTCGGTGGTGAAGAGTCGACCGAGCGGGGCCTGGCGGTCGACAGCGCGCTGATGGGCGCCCCCGCGGACGGCGTTGCCCCTACTCCCGGCAATCATAGCCTCCGTGAAAGGCTGACGCGAGCTGAAATGATACCGATCAAGAAACGCGTGGAGAAGAGATTGGCCACGCTGATGGCCAGTGACAAGGTCGCCGTCCGCCTGTTGCCCCGCGGCCTGGTTCTCAGCCTTCGCGAGGCCGCGTTTTTCGACACCGGCAAAGATACGTTTCGCTCCGGAGCCAAGCCCCTGCTGCGGGAAGTCGGCCAAGCAATGCAGGAGATCACCTACCAGCCCATCCGGCTGGAAGGGCATACCGACAACGTGCCCATACTGACCAAGGACTTCTCTTCCAACTGGGACCTCTCGACGGCCAGGGCGATCCAAGTCATGAACGCGCTCAAAGACGAGTTTGGCCTCTTCCCCGAGAGGATCTCAGTGACCGGGTATGGAGCAGTGCGTCCTATTGCCGACAATCGTACGCGCCAAGGACGCGCAGCGAATCGTCGGGTGGATATCGTCATCTTGAGCCAGTCGGCGGCGGCCATGACGCCCCGCCAACGATTGGGGTATGTCGAGCCGCGAGCAGAGTCGGCGGCCAGGGACGCGGCCGCATCCGGCGAGTCTTCTCCCCAAGCCAAAGCAAGCCCCTGACGCTCGCAGCGGGCTGGGCTAGGCTACTTTCCGGCGCAAAAATAAGAAACTGCGTGGTGGCTGGGTACAGTCAGCCAATTTCGCGTCCGAATGCGCCCGTAAGTTGTTGATTCTTTGAAGGCGCGAAATTGGCGACAGTCCCCGCCCCGAGCGCTACGCGTATTTTGCGCCGGAAAGTAGCCTAGCACCTAGGTCCAATGCCGTTCACGTAAGCTGTGATGGAAGCGACGAATCTTTCCCCGCATGGCGCCGTTTGTCATGTACGGGCGCGACATGTCGCGCCCTGGGGACTGCTTGTCCGAAGAAGGTCATGAATTGCGGCAGTAGGGACCGGCGATCTCGCCGGTCCTTCGCGGCCGCGCCGACAAGGAACGCGAGCCGCCCCAAGGAGAAAGGCGCTGCTTGTCTACGACGAGCCGCCTGCGGCGGCTAAGACAAGCGGGATCGCCTGTCCCTACTTTGATTCGTCACAAGTTGGCGTCCCGCTCGGAATCCCAGGGAGCAATTCGAGCGTCCCTGGCCGCTAAGTGAACGGTATCGGGGGCTACGCAGCACCCCAGCGCCCCTCCCAACGATCGCGCCGTCGGGTAGAATCTTGCTAATGGACCGTTTCACGACTACGCGGACACATCGACCGATTGCGGGCGGGCACGGCACGCTGTGTACGAAGCGTGATTTTACTGCCGGGAAGTGTGAAACTTCACTGCAACCGATGGTGAGCAGCACGATCACCTTCCCATGTAGGGGTACGGCATGCCGTGCCCGAAGTTCCCATCGTCCGCCGGCTGCGAAATATGTCTCGCACCCAGGAAGAGAGTAAAGTTGGCCGACATTTCCGCCACCTTCCGGCAACACGAAATCCTCTTGACCGGAGCCAATGGGTTTCTGGGGAAGGTCTTGTTGGGCCTGCTGCTCGACCGCTACCCCGACTTGAAGGGTCTCCACGTCGTGATCCGGCCCCGCAAGAACCTGACCGCCGAGGCCCGCTTCGACAAAGAGATTCTCCACTCGCCCGCGCTGAGAACCGTGGTGGAAGGCCACGGCGCCGATTTCGTACGCCGGAAAGTTCGCCTCTGGTCAGCCGAGTTAGGCGAACTCGACGCGGCCGACGACCCCACCTCTATCGAGGCCTGGACGGGAAGAGTTGGGCTGATCGTACACTGCGCGGGACTGGTCGAGTTCTTCCCTCCTCTGGACGAATCCCTGCGGGCCAATGTCGATTCCACCGAGCAAATCGTACGGCTCGCTCGGCGGATCGGCGCCAAGCTGCTCCACGTCTCCACTTGTTACGTCGCCGGACAGACGGAGGGGTTGATCGAGGAGACCCGACCGATCCTTGGTTCCTATCCTTACCGCAACGGGGCGGCGGACCTCAGCTTTGACCACATCGCCGAGCTGAGTTACTGTCGAGAGCGCATTCGCAGCCTGCGGGAACCCGACGGCGCGAGGGACAACGATTCCGGCCCCTCGCGCGAGGTCGCTCGTCAACTTTCTGACCTCGGCAGGCAGCGCGCCCAGCGTTGGGGGTGGGTAAACACCTACACCTATACGAAGTCCCTGGCTGAGCAAATCGTTGCCGCCCAGGCGGACGTCGAGCACGCCATTGTGCGGCCGGCAATTGTCGAGAGCGCCTTGCGCTTTCCTTTCCCCGGCTGGGTCGAGGGGGGCCGAACGGCGGCTCCGCTTGTTCTTATGGCACTGGGGGGTATGAAAGTGTGGCCCGCCCGCAAAGATATTCCACTGGAAGTTGTTCCCGTCGATCTCGTCGCCGCTGCCATTTGGACCGTCGGAGCGCTTCTGCTTCGTGGCCAAGCCGAGCCCCTTTACCAGCTTGGATCGGCCGATCGAAACCCATTGTTTTTGGGGCCCCTGATCGAGTTGCTGGAGGAGGAGTCCCGGCGCGGGTCGTCGAGCAGCGTAGGAGGACTCCGCTGGCTCGAGCCGCTGCGGGGCCGGCAGTTCGTATCGGAAGCCCAAGCGCGACGCCGGCGGGTGAACCTCGAGCGTAGAGTCCGCCGGGCAGAGCGGTGGATCGGTTGGGCGAGGAACGCGGCCGAGAAGACCGGGCTGCCCGGCGGAAAGACTCTTGCCCGATGGTCCTCCTTGTTGCGTACCGTGGGGCTTCAGACACGCTTTCGGGAACAGACCATGGAGCAGTACCTGCCGTTCATTCTGCACCATCGCTATATTTTTGAATCGCACAACATCCGGCAAGCTTACGCGGCCCTTGGCGAGGAGGATCGCCGGCGCTTGCCCTGGGACCCTGAAAGCATCGACTGGAATAGGTACTGGCGCCGAAACCAGATCGAGGGAATCAAGAAGTGGGTGCAGCCCGAGGCTGTACGGCATTGGGCGTTTAAGATATAGAGGCTAGCTACTTTCCGGCGCAAAAAGGAGAAACTGCGTGGCGCCTAGGTACAGTCAGCCAATTTCGCGTCCGGATGCGCCCGTAAGTTGTTGATTCTTTGAAGGCGCGAAATTGGTGACAGTCCCCGCCCCGAGCGGTACTCGTATTTTGCGCCGGAAAGTAGCTAGCCCGCTTTTCTCGCCGGCTGACGGCCGAAGCACGCGACAGGGCTGCCATGACTTGGTTGCGCTTGCTCGCCGTGCTCACCGTAGGGTTCGAGAATGTAGGGGCACGGCATGCCGTGCCCCAGGGTTGCTGAGCGGCGCGCGCCTTGTACTGACAGGCCTCTCACGCACTTCATCTCGCCCCCTGGTGAGAAAAGCGGGCTACGTCGTCATCGAATTCAGGAATTCGGCGTTGGTGGGGGTCTTGCCCATCTTGTCGAGAAGCAGCTCCATGGTATCGACGGCCGACAGCTGGCTCAGCACCTTACGCAACACCCAGACGCGGTTGAGCTCTTCTTTCGACAGCAACAATTCTTCCTTGCGAGTGCCGCTGCGGTTGATATCGATGGCCGGAAAGACGCGTTTGTCGACCAGCTTGCGGTCCAGGTGAATCTCCAAGTTGCCGGTTCCCTTGAACTCCTCGAAGATGACGTCGTCCATGCGGCTGCCGGTGTCAATCAGAGCGGTGGCGACGATCGTAAGCGAGCCGCCCTCTTCCATATTGCGGGCGGCGCCGAAGAACCGCTTGGGGCGCTGCAAGGCGTTCGAGTCGACACCACCGGAGAGGATTTTGCCCGACGGCGGGACGATCGTGTTATAGGCTCTCGCCAAACGGGTGATCGAGTCGAGCAAGATCACTACGTCGCGCTTATGCTCGACCAGCCGCTTGGCTTTCTCGATCACCATCTCGGCCACCTGGACGTGGCGGGTGGCGGGTTCGTCAAAGGTCGAGCTGATCACTTCGCCCTTGACCGAACGCCGCATGTCGGTCACTTCTTCCGGCCGCTCGTCGATCAGCAGTACGATCAAGATGACCTCGGGCTCGTTGGCGGTGACGGAATTGGCGATCGACTGCAGCAGCATCGTCTTGCCGGTACGGGGAGGGGAGACGATGAGACCGCGTTGGCCTTTGCCGATCGGCGTCAGCAGGTCCATCACCCGGCCGCTGAGGTTCTCTTTGGTGCTTTCCAGACGGATCCGTTCCTCGGGGTAAAGTGGCGTCAGGTTGTCGAAAAAGATCTTGTCCCGCGAGGCTTCGGGCGGTTCGAAGTTGATGGCCTCGACCTTGATGAGGGCGAAGTAGCGCTCACCTTCTTTCGGCGGGCGCACCTGGCCGGAGATGGTGTCCCCGGTTCGCAGATCGAAGCGCCGGATCTGCGAGGGCGAGACATAGATGTCATCGGGGCCGGGCAGGTAGTTGTATTCGGGAGCGCGCAAGAAACCGAAGCCTTCCGGCAGGGTTTCGAGCACTCCCTCGGAGAAGATCAGGCCGCTCTTCTCCGCCTTGCCTTGCAAGACCTTGAAAATCAGCTCTTGCTTGCGGAGACCGGCCGTACCTTCAACACCCAGTTCTTTCGCCAACTGGTGCAACTGGGTGATGTTCATTTCTGTGAGAGCCGCCAGGTCGACAGCGGCGGTTTCTTCTCTTGGAGAGCGCGAAGCTTGTTGTGTGCGCGAAGCCTGTTGTGTGCGGGAAGGCATGATGTCCTCGGATGGGGAAGTTTAGGGGTTGGCGGAAGTGAGGGCCTTGCGGATTTCACTCCACAGTGCGTTGACCCCTTCTCCGGTTTTGGCGGAGAAGGCCAGCGGGGCATAGAATTGCTCTGTGATCTCTCGCACGGCGCGCAGGCGCTCGCCCTTCTTGAGCTTGTCGGCCTTTGAAGCGACGACCACAAAGCGATAACGATAAGCGGCGAGCCATTCTGTCATCTGTCGGTCCAGGGGCGAAGCGCCGTGGCGCACGTCAATAATGACGACCACCAACCGCAAGGCGGTGCGGTTGAGTAGGTAGCTTTCGGCAAGCACGCGCCAAGCGGCCATCTCTTTCTTTGAGACCCTGGCATAGCCATAACCGGGAAGATCAACGAAGTAAAACACACCTTCGATGCGGTAGAAATTGACGCTCCGCGTGCGGCCCGGGGTCCGACTCACACGGGCCAGCTTCTTGCGATCCAAGGCGGGGTGGCGGCCCGCCCGCTTGTTCCCCCCAAGCAGCAGAGCGTTCAGCAGGCTTGATTTGCCGACGTTGCTGCGCCCCACGAACGCAATTTCCGCCAACCCCTCACCGGGAAACTGACCTGCTTGGGAAGCGCCGGCAACAAACTCTGTAGACATGAGCGGTTACGGTCGGAACGCCGTCCCCATTGTGTCGTGGGGGGGAATGAAGTCCAAACCCGCAACCCTGCTCTATTAGTGCGTGACTTTTCGGCCCGTCTTTGCGCTCGGGCGCGTAGATTCTACAGCCTCCGGCGGGACCGAGGGAACACGTAAGCCCTCTATGGGACGCTCGAGCGCGACCATCAACACCTCGTCCATCTGTTCGACGAAATGCAGCTTCATGTCCGCGCGAATGTTTTTGGGAATGTCAGGAACGTCTTTTTCGTTGTCTTTGGGCAGAATAACCTCGTGGATGGCGTGGCGATGCGCAGCCAACAGCTTCTCCTTCATCCCCCCGATCGGGAGCACCTTCCCGCGCAGAGTGATTTCCCCGGTCATGGCCACAGAGCCGCGCACAGGGATACGCGTCAAGGCACTCACCAGTGTCGTCGTCAAGGTAATGCCGGCCGAAGGTCCATCCTTGGGAATAGCTCCTTCCGGGATGTGAATATGAACATCGAGGTGCCGGTAGAAATCCTTCGGGAGACCAAGAGCCTGAGAGCGAGAACGCACATAGCTCATGGCGGCTTGAGCCGATTCCTGCATCACGTCGCCGAGCTGGCCGGTGCTGGTGAGCTTGCCCTTGCCATCCATCAGCGTCGCTTCGATATGGAGCAACTGGCCGCCAACTTCCGTCCAAGCCAGCCCCACCGCGGCGCCTACCTCGCTGCTCTTTTTCACTTCGAGGTCGCGATACTTGGGCACGCCCAGTAAATCCGCCAAGTTGTCCGCGGCAATGACAACCTTGTCTTTGTCTTTGTTCTTGTCCTTCGCTTTGGTTTTGGCCTTACCCTTGGCTTTGGATACGACCTTGCGGGCGACCTTGCGCCCGACGTTACCGATCTCTCGCTCGAGGTTGCGCACCCCTGCCTCGCGGGTGTACTGCTGGACAAGCGCTTGGAGGCCTTCGTCGGTGAAGGCCAGCTGCGAAGGCTTCAGGCCGGTTTGCTTGAGCTGCTTGTCCACCAGGTGGCGCTTGGCGATCTCAACTTTCTCAAACTCGGTATAGCCGCTCAGCCGAATGATCTCCAGCCGATCTTGTAACGCCGCCGGCAAAGTGTGTAAGACGTTGGCGGTGCCGATGAAGAACACCTTGCTGAGGTCATACTCGACATCGAGATAGTGATCCATGAACATGTGGTTCTGCTCGGGGTCAAGCACTTCCATCAGCGCCGCCGAGGGATCTCCTCGGAAGTCGGTCGACATCTTGTCGATCTCGTCGAGCATGAAGACCGGGTTCCTGGTTCCGGCCTTCTTCATCATCTGAATGATTTGGCCCGGCAGGGCCCCGATATAGGTTCGGCGGTGCCCCCGGATTTCAGCCTCATCGCGCACGCCGCCCAACGACAAGCGAACGAACTTGCGGCCGGTGGCCCTGGCGATGGACCGCCCTAAAGAGGTCTTGCCCACGCCCGGAGGTCCGACGAAGCAAAGAATAGAGCCTCGGGGATCCTTCACCAGGCGGCGCACGGCGAGAAACTCCAGAATGCGGTCCTTGACCTTTTCGAGACCATAGTGGTCTTCGTTGAGCACCTTCTCGGCGTGGTGGAGATCGCGGATTTCGCGGCTCTTCTTTTTCCACGGCGCTGCCAGCAGCCAATCGATGTAGTTGCGCGAAACCGTCGACTCGGCGGACATGGGCGGCATGGCTTCCAGCCGCTTGAGTTCCGTGGTGGCCTTCTCCAGAGCCTCCTTGCTCATGCCGGCGGCGTCGATCTTCTTGCGCAGCTCGTCGAACTCGCTCTTCTCTCCCCGCCCCAGTTCCTTCTGGATCGCCTTGATCTTTTCGTTGAGGTAGTACTCCTTTTGCGCTTTTTCCATCTGCCGCTTCACACGGCCCTGGACGGTGCGATCGACACCCAGCTTCTCAATCTCGATGTCGAGAACTTCCGCAATACGAGTGAGACGCTCAAGGGGGTCGAAGATCTCCAGCAGATCCTGTTTTTCCGCGATCGTCAGCTGCAGGTTGGCGCCGATCGTGTCGGCCAGTTTGCCCGGATCGTCCACCCGCACGGCGGCGATCATGGTTTCGTAATTCAAGTTCTGGCTTTGCTTGACGTACCGCTCGAAAAGCGAGGTGACCCGGCCGATCAGAGCCTCCAGCTGGGGACTGCTCTCGACCTGGAAGTCCGTGGTGCGGACGGTCGCGCGCTGGAACCCCTCCTCGAGGCTCACCGAAACCACTTGCGCGCGCTCGACGCCCTCGACCAAGACCTTAACGTTGCCATCGGGCAACTTAAGGCTCTGCACGATGTTGACGATCGAGCCCACCTGGTAGATCTGGTCCGGCTTCGGGTCATCGACCGAAGCATCATGCTGGGTAGCCAGGAAGATTTTCTTTTCGCCGACCAGCGCTTCTTCCAACGCCCGGACGCTGGACTCTCTACCGACGACAAAAGGGGTCATCATGTGCGGAAAGATGACCACGTCGCGGATCGGCATCATGGGTAGCCGACGCGTCTCCGATTTCTCTTTGATCGATTGCATACGCGGATGGGCGGGTTAAGCTCTTGCGCTGAGTCCTGGGTGCATGGTCCCTCGAGGGACCGATCCGTTGGGGAAACTAGCCGGCTTTCTTTAAGAGGTTCTCGTTGAGGTGATGTTCCTCGACCATCTGCTTGGTGACGACGAATTCCTTGACCCGTTCATAGGATGGCAGATAATACATCAGGTCGAGCATCATCTCTTCCATTATCATACGCAATCCGCGGGCGCCCACCTTGCGTTCCAGGGCCATACTGGCCACGGCCTCCAGGGCCTCCGGCTCCAGTTGGAGTTGGACATTCTCAAACTCGAACAGTTTTTGATACTGTCGCATGAGCGAATTCTTCGGACGAGTCAGGATTTCGACCAGCGCCTTCTGATCCAAATCGCCAAGAACCGCGGCAACCGGAAGGCGGCCCACGAACTCCGGGATAAACCCGTGCCGAATCAGGTCTTGCGGCTGGATTTGGCCCAACAGACCCAGGTCGGATTGGTTAGATCCCTCGCTGGAGCCGGCAGACCCCTTCTCACTCTCGGTGGCAGAACGAAAACCCACGACTCGTTGGTCGATCCGGCGAGCAACGATTTTCTCCAGCCCCACGAAGGCTCCGCCGCAAATGAAGAGGATATGCGTCGTATCGACAGGGGTAAATTCTTGGTGCGGATGCTTGCGTCCGCCCTGCGGAGGCACGTTGGCTACCGTGCCTTCCAGAATCTTCAGCAGGGCCTGCTGCACGCCCTCGCCCGAAACATCGCGCGTGATCGACGGGTTTTCGTCCTTCCGACTGATCTTGTCGATCTCATCGATGTAGATGATCCCCTGCTGGGCCCGCTGCACGTCGCCGTCGGCCGCCTGCAGCAGCTTGAGGATGATGTTCTCCACGTCTTCGCCGACGTAGCCGGCCTCGGTCAACGTCGTGGCGTCGGCGATCGCAAACGGCACGTCCAGTATCTTGGCCAGCGTCTGCGCCAGCAAGGTCTTGCCGGTACCGGTGGGACCGACCAGTAAGATATTGGACTTTTGCAACTCGACGTCTTCCGCCCCGCCGTGCTGCTTCGTCGTCATGAAGACTCGTTTGTAATGGTTGTAGACTGCCACCGCCAGCTTTTTTTTCGCGGAGTCCTGGCCTACGACATACTGGTCCAACCGCTCTTTGAGCTCCTGCGGCTTCAACAAAGACGACAAACTCGGCCCCGCATGGTCGGGCTTATCGTCCTCTAAGATGGAGTTGCAGACAGCGACACATTCGTCACAGATGTAGGCTTTGGGGTAGTCGCCCGGCGTCGAGATCAGTTTCCCCACGACCTCTTGGCTCTTGTGACAAAAGGAACAGCGCAGGGTCTGACCCGATCTGTTCTGTTTCACAGACGAACTCCTAGACCGACAATCTTCGTGAAGCTAGATCCCGAAAGTACAGACGGTCGGGGGACCTAGCGGTTCCGAACTCCCTTCCATTATCCTACTTGAACACCCAGAAGGCAATCCGCAGGACCCCAATATCGATCCCCTGAGGACCTGAGCAACCCCATCCGTAAGTTGCCCCCGCTCGCCAAATGCGCCCTAGGACCTTCCCTGGCGCGATCAACTGGCCCTCCTCGACACGCCGGCGCCGGATTCCGCGAAAGCCGATACCCGCCATGACAGAGGCAAGCAACACGCAAGGCGGCACACGTTTCAGGCGAAAGGAGATCGGGGATAATGATTTCATGGCTCTACTATTAAGACTTCCCTATCGCTTTCTCGGCCTAGTCGTGCTACTGGGCCTCGTCGCCCCGACGCCCATCTTGGCCGCGGCAGACGCACAGGAACAAGGCTGGAGCATCTACCAGCGAGCTCGAGCGGCGGCAGGAACGGGGTCTGGCGGGCATCCCGTCCGGGATTATAGGGTTGAGCTGGTCACCCGAGCGAAGGATACGGAAGGACAGGAGGGTGAATTTCACAGCAAAAAGTACTATCTTCACCCCAACCTCCTGCGACAAGAGATCCAAACCCCGCAAGCGACAGTGATCATGATCTACGACGGCGCCAAGGCCTTTCAGCTGTTGCCGAACGACTCTCGTTTCTTGCCGCAGGAGCAGGTCGAACGCTTTCGGGCGGATCTGGCGCGCGCTCACGTGCTGATCGGCGACCCGCCTGATCCCACCGACGTGCGGTTTCTGCGGCAAGAAGAGATCGCAGGCCGGCCAACCGACGTGATTGAAATCTATAACGTCGGGGGCACGCCCGTGAAGCTGTTCGTCGACGCGGAAACCGATGATGTGATCAAGAAAGCGTTCATCGCCGACACGCCGGCCGGGCTGGCCAGAGTCGAGGAATATTACTCTGACTTCAAAGAGGCTCAGGGCTACCGCCGGCACGGTCGCAGGCGGGTCCTTCGAAACGGCGAGTGGGCGCTGGAAGTAACGACTTCCCACATCCAAGTCAACGTCGGACTGACGAGGAGCGATATCCTGGACTAGTAGACTGTCTCAGACAACACTTTATGATCGTCCTTGCGACGTGGCGCACGCTTTCAGCGTGCTGTGTCGGGCTTTCGAGCCCGACATTTCCGAATCTATAGTCAACTCGTCTCCACGACGGTCCACTAGCGCGTCGATTGAAAACCTCAGGCCGCGCGGGATGCACCTTCACTTAGCGGAAGTAGCTACGCCGGGTCGCTCGTTTTTTGCGGTGGAGCACCTATCGTGAACCGGCGGAAGGCCTTCCCGCCCACCTCGGCAGGCCGGTCCCAACGGCTGGCCGGCTGAGCCTTAGCTCGTCCAAACCTTTGTGCTAAGGTGACAGTTATGTGCGCACGCTTCACCGTTTTCGCAATGGCCCTGGCTTTTGCGGCGACGAGCTGGGCCGCGGGCGAGCTTTCAAACCGCAGGGCGCCCGGCTTCACCCTCGTTGATCAAAATCGGCGACAGCATTCACTGGCAAGGTATCGCGGCAAATACGTCATCCTAAATATCATGAACACGGGCTGCCCCCACTGCAGCACGTTCTCGAAGATACTGGCCAAGGCTGAGGCCAGATACACCGGCCGCCTGCTGATCATCGATATCGTCAACCCTCCCGACACGCCGCAAAGCGTCCGCGGTTACCTGACCCGAAACCGCATCAACCAACTGATGCTATTCGACTGCGGGCAAGTTGCCGCCTCGTACCTTTTCCCCAAGGTGGTGCCCAACAAGCCCCAGATCGACGTCCCTCACTTCTTCCTGATCGATTCCAAGGGCTGGATCGTCGAGGACTACGGCTACAACGCGTTCCAGCGAAGCATCTTCGAGGACGAGGGCCTGTTCGAGATACTCGAAAAACACGTTGGCGCGCCGACGGTATCCAGCGCTCCTTAATCGCACAGAGCCGCCTCGCTAAACGAGCAGCTTGCTGCGCGGCGAAAGCGGGATTTTTTGGGCCTTGCGGGCAAGAATCTTCACGGCGCTTAGCTCGCCCGGGTCCTAGTCCGCCAATAACGCCGCAACTTAATTAGGTTTCGGTTGTGGAGAGGGAAGCCCGTCGAAACGGGCCGGCCTTCCGCAAGGACGGCCCCTGGGGCCTTGTTCCCCTTGGCGGCAGAGGCAACCGGCGGCATTCGCTATATAGTTAGTAGTGGTGATGCGTTATTTGGCTCGGCTCTTGACCGCTTTGCTGGCCCTCGCCTCGGTCGCCTTTCCCCAGACCGTTGCCATTCCTTCGCCGGAGTCCCACTTCGGACACCGCATGGGCGCCGACCGAGAACTCATCGAGTGGGATGAGGTCGTCGGCTACTTCCGGCGACTGGCCACCGAGAGCGACAAGATCGTGGTCCGTGAATTGGGCAAGAGCACCGAGGGGCGTCCATTTATCCTGGCGACGATAGCCAATCCTGAAACGCTAAACAACCTCGACCGTTACCGGGAAATCCAGGCTCGACTAGCGGACCCCCGTAGAACATCACAGGAGGAAGCCGAAGAACTTATTGCCGAAGGCAAAGTGGTGGTGCTGATCACTTGCTCCATTCACTCCGACGAGGTCGCTTCGACCCATACGGCCGTCGAATTCGTCTACAAATTGCTCACCGAAGATACATCCCGAAACCGGCGCATCTTGCAAGACACCATCTTTCTCTTGATTCCGTCACTCAACCCCGACGGCGTGGACAAAGTAGCCGCTTGGTACAAACGCTACCTGGGAACGCCCTATGAAGGCGCGCCCATGACGGAGCTCTATCACAAGTACGCGGGCCACGATAACAACCGAGACTGGTACGCCTTTACGCAAGTCGAAACCCGATTGGCCGTTGAGCAGGTTCACAATGTCTGGCGCCCGCAGATCGTCTACGACGTCCATCAGATGGGATCTCACGGAGCCAGGATGTTCGTTCCGCCGTGGATGGACCCGATCGACCCCAACATCGACCCGCTGATCGCGCAGCAAGTCAACATGCTCGGCGCGGCGATGGCCGTTGACCTGACGGCCGCCGGCAAAAAGGGGGTCGTCGTCCACGGCATCTATGACTATTTCGCGCCGGCCAGACATTATCAGAGCTATCACGGCGGCATGCGTTTGCTCAGCGAAGCGGCCGGCGTCCGCTACGCAACGCCGGTGAGCATACCTTTTTCGTCCCTGCGGACACGCGCTCGGGGCTACAATGCGCGCCAGCGGAGCTGGAATTTCCTCGAGCCTTGGCCGGGCGGCGAGTGGAAGCTGCGCGATATCGTCGACTACCAATCGATCACCTTCGAGTCTTGCCTCTACCACGCCGCCCTGCACCGCAAGGAATTGCTGGAGAACTTTTATCGCATCGGCCGGCGAACGATCGAAAAGAGCTCTCCGTGGGCTTTCGTGATTCCTCGCTCCCAGCACGACTCCAACGCGATGACGCGCCTGCTGAAGATCCTGGAGTTCGGCATGGTCGAAATCGACCGTTCCGAGGAGGACTTTCGCGCGACCGGGCGATTGTTCCCGCGGGGCGATTACGTGATTCGGGTGGGTCAGCCCTACGGCTCGTTCGCCACGACGCTGTTGGAACAGCAACAATATCCGGACTTGCGGGAATACCCCGGGGGACCTCCGCGCAAGCCCTACGACGTGACCGCCCATGCGCTGCCTCTGCTGAAGGGAGTGGAAGCGGTCCGCATCGAGGAGCCCGTTGAGGTCAAGCTGGAGCGCGTGAACAAGGTCGGGCCGCAACCGGGCTTCGTGGCCGACACGGCGGCGGTGGCGTTGTCTCCGGCGTTAGGTAATTCGTGGAAAGCAGTGAACCGGTTACTGGGGATGGGCGCTGAGGTCTATCGCAACCGCCGCAACGGCCTCTTCTACATCCCCCGGGAGGGAGCCGCCGGCGAGCTTCTCCCGGCGCTGGCGGATGAGCTTGGCTTGGTGTTCGGAGGCTGGAGCGGAAATCCCGCCGAGCATCAGCTTCTCCGCCCCGCTCGGGTCGGAGTCTACCGTGGCCATTCCCCGATCATCGACGAAGGCTGGACAAGATGGGTTCTCGAAGAGTTCGAGTTTCCCTATAGGCAGCTGTCAAGCAAACGGATCCAGCAAGGGAATCTCAATCAGGGCTTTGACGTCATCATCCTGCCTGATGCCCGCCCCACGACGCTTCACGCCGGCTACCTGCAGGGCGCTCTCTATAATGGCGGGGCCGAAGTTCCGCCTGAGTACTGCGGCGGGATTGAGGATGAGGGCGCCCGCTCGCTGCGAAGCTTCGTCGACGAGGGGGGCACGATTCTGGCCTTCAATCGCGCCTCGGTTTACGCCCTCGAGCGACTGAACCTGCCGGTTCGAAACGTGATCAGCGGTCTGGACAACGAGAAATTCTACGCGCCCGGATCACTGCTGAACGTGACGGTCGATACCTCTCATCCGCTGTGCTTTGGTATGAGGCCGCGCGAAGCCGTGTGGTTCCAGTCCGGGCCCGCCTTCGAGACTTGGGACACCGGAGAGGGCCGCCAGGCTGCCACCGTGCTTCAGTTCCCGCAAGACGATATTTTGGAGTCAGGGTGGCTGCTGGGCCAGGAGCACCTCTCAAACCGCGCCGCGGTGGTAGATGTAGCGATCGGCCGAGGCCACCTCGTCCTGTTCGGCATCCGGCCGCAATACCGCGGCCAGTCCTACGCGACTTTCAAGATGCTGTTTAACGGTCTCTACTACTGGGCGCCGTGATTTCAACCGAGTTCCCGCGGCCGATCTCGTCGCGCGCTTGACCGGCTCGGGGCGAACGGCCCGCCGTTTTGCGGCTGGTAAGCCGCGCCGCGGATCGTCGCCGCGACCGAGCCGGCTCGTTCTCAGAGCAACACAACTCCGCTCAGTGCCCGCTTTCGCGAACGACGGGTTCGACACATCGCACCCACTTTCGATTTGCAGTCGCGTTCGGATGCCCTTCGCCTTCCACTCGCAGATCGGTCGTGTGCGGAAATCGGCAATCAACGAAGGGGATGCCCCGCTGCCTGAGGAACCGCGCATCGCCGGAAGGGTTACGGGGCTCGTTCCCCACAAGAGCGACAATCAGCTTCGCGTCATGGGAGCGACAAAGCTGGTACATCTCCAACAACAGAAGTTCCGTGATTCTCTGTTTCTGGCGAAACCGCCGCTCGTTCAAAGCGTCCGTGATCGTGTCAAAGAATAGATTAACGATGGCAAGCGAAGTTCGTAACGGCCAAGCGGGGTAATGTGCCGGGGGATGGCGCACAAGCCTTCCGGAATCGTCTAAAGAGCAGTAAGGCAAGGTTACCTCGGAGTCGCGTGAGAAGCGGGACAGATGCCTCAACCAAGCCGACCGGCCCACGTTCCGGATCTTGTGGTGATCAATGAGGCCATAGATGACCGACGCCGGCCGGTCATCCCCGGAGAAAATTCGCTCCAGCGACAGCAGCGACTGGTAGGTTCCGTAGGACGCTACGCCGAAGTTCGCGTAACGCCGCCGTCGATCGGCCTCCTGCAACTGCCAGGCCATCGTTTCGTGGTCCGAGATCGCCTGCCCAAAAATAAAAGAGCCGCCTAGTAGAACTGCGCGCGGCCCTTCCCGTGGCGGCTGGTCACTGGTAGCACGTGAACCATCCGGGAGAATACGGATGCGGCTCCTCCGCCCCCCGGGAACGTAGGGAGGAGCAAGGTAGCTCCCGGGTTTATTGCGCCAGCCCACAACGGGATCCGGCTCGCGCATGGCGACGAAGGGCCTGTCGTCAAGCTCCGAAATCCGCCTCCAAGCAGAGTAGCCGCTCGCACGCGCCAGAACTTCGGCCAAGGCCAAACTGGCGACTAAACCCAGCGCAACCGCCAGGCCGGCAAAGACCAACCTCGAGCCGTTCACGAATTACAGCTTACCAGTGGCAGCCCGTCGAATCGTCGCGGGGAAAAGGGACGCATCCTCGTCTTTGAGGGGCACTGCGGCTTTCTTCTTCCTATCTGTGCTTTGCACGGGTCGCGCCGGACGAGACGAAGACCTTGTGGACGACTCCCTGGTTCGCTATGTCGATCCCGGAGCGCGGCCGCGCTCCGGGCTAGCCCGCTTTTCTCACCAGCTGACGGTCGAAGCACGCCATAGGCCCGCCATTACTTCGTTGCGCTTGCTCACCGTGCTCAACGTACTGTTCAAGTACGCCTCCGCGTGCTGAGCGCCGCGCGCCTTGTACTGACGGCCCTCTCACGCACTTCGCCTCGCCACCTGGTGAGCAAAGCGGGCTAGTAGTCGGTTCATAGTTCAGTCACGTATATTTAGAAGCCAGGTGGGTGATCGGGAACTTCGGGCACGGCGTGCCGCGCCCCTACATTTCCACGCAGCCAGCAGATCGGTAGGGGCACAGCATGCGGTGCCCGCCTGCACTCGCTGAGATCGCGCTCACGCTTGCCTCGCTAGAACCATGCCGCCGCCCCTGGACCTTCTTCCCAGCTTGCTGGTCGGCCTGGTCGTGACCGTCGAGATCACGCTCGGGGCCGCCGTGGTCGGGCTTTCGGCAGCCTTCCTCGGCGGCCTGGGGCGCCTTTCCGCGCATCGCTTCATCCGGGGGATCTCAGGCCTCTATATCGACATCTTTCGCGGGACTTCGGCTCTGGTGCAGCTATTTTGGGTGTACTTTGCGCTGCCTCTGTTTGGGGTAAGCTTCGAGGCGATGACGGCCGGCATTTTGGTCCTTGGATTGAACCTCGGCGCCTACGGGTCGGAAGTCGTGCGCGGCGCCATCCAGGCCGTGCCCAGGGAGCAGCGGGAAGCGGCGCTCGCATTGAACTTGACCGAGCGCCAGACCATGTGGCACGTCGTTTTGCCGCAGGCCGCGCTTCCGATGATCCCTCCTTTCGGAAACTTGATGATCGAACTCCTCAAGGGGACATCGCTCGTTTCTCTCATCACGCTGAGCGAACTCACCTTCCAGGGACAGATCCTGCGGGCGGCCACCTTGCGATCCGGAGAAATCTTCGGCTTGATCCTGGTTTTGTATTTCCTGCTCGCTCTCGCCATAACCTTTACCGCGAAACGTCTCGAGAACCGACTGGCGCTCGGCCGAGACCACGGTGGTGTGCGCTGACGTTCGACTGGGAGTTCGCCTGGGAAGTACTGCCGGCGCTGCTGGAAGCGTCGCTGGTGACCGTCCAGGCGACAGCTCTTGGCATGATCGTGGCCTTGGCCTTGGGTTTGGTTTGGGCGATCCTGCGCCGTTCGTCGACCCCGGCTATTTCTTGGCTCGCCGCGTCCTCGGTCGAATTCGTCCGCAGCACGCCGCTGCTGGTGCAAATCTATTTCCTCTTTTACGTGCTGCCGAACTTCGGTTTCACCTTCTCGCCACTGGTCACGGGCGTCGTTGCCCTTGGCATCCACTACAGCGCCTACACGGCCGAGGTCTACCGGGCGGGCATCGACAACGTGCCCAAAGCGCAATGGGAAGCGGCCATGGCTCTCAACCTCAGCCGCTTCGACGCGCTGAAGTCGATCATCTTGCCGCAAGCGATCCCTCCCATGATTCCGGCCATGGGAAACTATCTGCTGTCGATGTTCAAGGAAACTCCCATCCTTGCCGCCATTACGGTCCACGAGCTGCTGCAAGCGGCGAAACTCATCGGCGCCGACACGTTTCGGTATTTGGAGCCGTTCACCATCGTAGGCATTGTGTTCCTGGCGGTCAGCTTGGTGTCCGCCCGGTTGGTCAAACATTTGGAGTCGCGTCTTGCCCTCGGATCATAAAGACCAATCCGACACTCGCCCCATCGTTCGGCTGCGAAACGTTCGCAAGTCCTACGGCGGCCTGTTGGTTTTGAATGGCTTGGATCTCGACGTTTTCCCCTCCGAGAGGATCGCCCTGATCGGGCCCAGCGGCTCGGGGAAATCGACGATCCTGCGTATCTTAATGACGCTCGAGAGAATCGATTCCGGAGCGGTCGAGATCGACGGCGAAAGCGTCTGGACCACGATGAGGAATGGCCGCGCTGCTCCAGCCGATGCCAAGCATCTACGAGCCATTCGAAGCAAGGTCGGCATGGTCTTTCAGCAGTTCAACCTTTTTCCGCACAAGAATGTCCTGGCCAACCTGACCGAAGCGCCTATCCGCGTGCTGCGGCTATCGAAAGAGGAGGCGCGGGAGCGGGCGGTTGATCTTCTAGCCATGGTGGGGCTGAGCGACAAGATCGCAGCCTATCCCGCGCAACTTTCCGGAGGACAGAAACAGCGCGTGGCGATCGCCCGGGCCCTGGCCATGCAGCCGAAGATCATGCTTTTCGACGAAGTGACCTCGGCGCTCGATCCCGAGCTCGTCGGCGAAGTGCTCAACGTCTTGCGGAAACTGGCCCGCGAAAGCAGCACCACCATGCTGATCGTCACGCATCATATGCGTTTCGCCCAAGACATCGCCGATCGAGTCGCGTTTCTGGATCAGGGGACGATCATCGAAGACGATGCGCCGGAGGTGATTTTTTCCCATCCCTCGCAACCCCGCACCCGGGAGTTTTTGAAGAGCATCCTCGAGCAGTAGAGGAGCCGCGAACGCGAGTGAGTGTCCGTGGGCCTGCGGCCAGCCTGCGACTTAGTGCGGTATTTCGCAAACACAGTTACGGTTCAATCAGCTTGTCGAGGTGTTGCGGCTTATCGGCTCGGGTGCATTTGCTCCCCTGCGTTTGAACGCGAGACGCTCAAGCCCATCCGTAGGGGCGCGATTCATCGCCTCCGCAGTCGGCCACCTTTCGTAGCCGTATTTGCCAAATGATGTACTAAGCGACGAGGGCGACGCGCCGCCGACCGCGCCCTCATCACCCGGCTAGGCTTCAACTCCCCAGAGTCGCCGGCATACTTGGCCAGCCCTTGGGCCATGAGTTGCAAAACCGCGCCGCAGAGGAACCAGATTTGCCAGTGAGACAGGATACCCTGATGAAAGGGGAATGCCTTCACAAGGTCGAAATCGAATAGCCAACGCCATACGCACAGGCCGAAGCCGTTGAGCGACAAAGCTCTCAAAACTCCCACGGCGGCGGCGAGTCCCCGATTCGGCCGGTGCCGGGGGATCATTTTCGTCTCGAGTCTCGTCCGAAGGCGGATAACTAGACGCATATTGGCAAGCCGCCGGCGCGCGCCTAGCAATGTAAGGGTGCCATGCCGTGCCCGAAGTTCCTCCTCCGCGAGCACCGCTTGGATCCCCATGGTCGGGCTCACCGCTGCTATTGCCGGGCTACCGCGACACCAACGCCTCTATCTAATGACTATCGGCCCGCTCGGCAAACGCCGGTAGGGAATTGCCCTGTGTGGGGTCATCCGACCCGCCTACGTCCTCTTGATCGCGCTTCTGTTCCTCTTCCTCCTTCAGCTCCAGTACATGCTGCTTCTGCGGCTCGAACATGGCCTGGAGCTCCAGGAAGGCGTTTCCGAGGCTCCCGTAAGTGGGCATGTCTCCTCGATATATGATCCAGTCGCGATCGTCCATCCAACCGAGCAGCCTCTTCAAGAAAAAGACCAACAGAATTGGGCCCGTGCATAAAACGAACACTAAGATCAGCGAACCGCAGGACAAGCCGCTAGGCGATGTCCGGTTGCCTGATGAGAAAGTCCAGATGATCGTCCACTGCCTCTGCGAGGGCAGAAGGAGCGCCGCAACCACGGCCGGGATGAGTTGCAGGCAGATGGGGAGGACGGGTTGGAGGAGTATAATCAGCAGCGGCCGCACTCAGGCAAGTACTGTTTTGGGAAAACTCCACAGCAGACTTTCCTGGATGCGAAATCGCTAGCGCGGGAGAAGATGCTGGACGCTTTGCCCCCGGCTCGCGCCGGGGCGACAGAAGCCCAAAAGGCTTCTGTCGCATGACTCACGTTTGTCAGATCAAGTCTCAACTATTACAGCCTAGCCGTTCGGGACGTGGGCGGCCTTGTGTCGCCTCCAGGTGGGTCCGAGCTTTAGGGGTTTCAAGCGGTACTTCATGATGCACCACAGGGCGCGGAATCCGTCCTTGGCGCTAATTTTTTTTCCCTCCTCATAGGTGCGGCCGTGGTAGGCGATGCCGACTTCGTAGATGCGCGCCTTCGCTTTGGCTAGCTTGCAGGTGATCTCGGGCTCGAATCCGAAGCGGTCCTCTTGTAGCGGAATCGCCTGGATCAACTCCCGCCGGAAAACCTTGTAGCAGGTCTCCATGTCGCTCAGGTTGAGGTCCGTCATCATGTTCGACAGAAGCGTCAAGAACCGGTTTCCCAGTGAGTGCCAAAAATAGAGCACCCGGTGCTCCTGCGTGGTGATAAAGCGTGAACCGTAGACGGCGTCGGCTATTCCTTGCTCCAGCGGGTGGAGCAGCTTCGCGTAATCCTTTGGGTCGTACTCGAGATCGGCGTCTTGGATAATCACGTAGTCGCCCTGGGCGGCGGCGAACCCGGTTCGTAGGGCACGGCCCTTGCCCATGTTGCGGTCGTGGTAGAGGACGGTGACGTTCGAGTGTTCGCTTTCGATATCGCTGAGAATGCCGCGTGTCCCATCCGTCGAATAGTCGTCAACGACGATGATTTCTTTGTCGATATCCACTCGCTGAACGCGCCCCACGATCTCGGCGATGGTTGTGGCCTCGTCGTACACGGGGATGATGACGGAGAGCTTCACGGAAGGTCTTCCCAGCGAGGTCGAGAATCCATAAGTCTTACCAGGTTGGCCGGCGCGGCGTCAAAGCAAGGCCACCGCGGGTGGCCCGTAAAACGGCTCCCTTCGCCTACCGTTCAAAGACGGGAACAGAGCCTGCGCTTTGGTGCGCCTCTACAAGACACACCCCTACGGGGGACTGGGCCCTGAGCGGCGCGGGTTCGCCCAGGGGATTCTGGGCCACGCCCCTGAGTCAGACGACATGAAATGCCTCACTCTGCTGGCGACGGCGGGGGAAAGAGAGGAATGGAACGACCGGGGAAAATCAGTCGGACATAAAGCCATCCCCCTGCCCAGCAAGGGATTCGTGTCGAACATCCCCATGATCTCCCGTCTTGTCAGCCAGTTCGGATTGGATGTGAACGCCGTCATTCGGCCCGATCCTAACCTGATTGTCGACCTCGAGCAGCGCGAATACAACGCTTTCCACGTGCCGGAAGCCGTCGGCAGCCCCTACATCCCGGCGCGGAATGAGTTTGTGCTGCCTCACGGTGTGCTGTCGGTGTTGGGGCTGGGAGGCATCCTATCAACGGGTGACTTGTTCGCGGTCATCATGTTCGCCAAGGTGCACGTTCCGCGGGAAAGTTCCGACGTTGCGAAGTCCCTTACTTTGAGCGTGAAGGAAGCGATCCAACCCTTCGCCGAGGGGCAAGTCTTCGCCTAAGCCTGTCAGATAGCGGCATGGCCTGTGCGGAAAAGCTCCCGTAGCGACCGGCAAACCTGCCGGTCGAAAACCATGATCCAAACCGCGACCCCTCCGTCGAAAACCCGCCGGTTTTCATCCCTTTGGGTGGGGACAGGCCTGACTGCGGGCCCATGGCCGCTCGCTTGCGCTCGCGGCTCCGATTCGGGCATGAACAGAGCCGCGCCCGTGAGGGCGCGGGCCCGCAGGCTCACGCCTGCGGCTCCGATTCGCTCGTCGCGAAGGCTGTGCGACAGCAAGCAACTGAGCCTGGAACGTTAGCGACAGGGCGCGGCCGAGTAGTCGCTCCGTCCGATTTCAGGGTAGACTCTCGGTAGGAGAGGCCAAAATGTCACTTCGCCCTGTCAAGCGGCTGATCCAAGCCAAGCCGACCCTCGAGGGCGCGGGCGTACACTTGCGCCGGGCGTTTGGCTTCGGGGAAACGTCTGATTTCGACCCTTTTCTTCTTCTAGACGATTTCCGCAACGACGTCCCGGAGGATTATCTGGCGGGCTTCCCCTGGCACCCGCACCGCGGAATCGAGACCGTCACCTATGTCCTGGCCGGAACCGTGGAGCACGGTGATAGCCTGGGGAACAGCGGCGCCATCGCCGCCGGGGATGTCCAGTGGATGACGGCCGGTAGCGGGATTATCCACCAGGAGATGCCCAAGGGAGACGAAGCGGGCCGGATGCACGGGTTTCAGCTCTGGGCGAACCTCCCTTCGTCACTCAAAATGACGGCGCCCCGTTACCAGGAGGTGAAGGCAGGCGACGTCCCCGTGGTGACCGACGACGACGGGACCCAGGTGCGCATTGTCTGCGGCAGCTTCTGGGGGAAGTCCGGGCCCGTAGACGGGATCGCGGCCGACCCGGTCTATCTGGATGTGTCGATCCCGCCGGGGAAGAAAAGGTCACTGCCGGTCGAGACGACGCGCCATGCTTTCGCCTACGTCTTCGCCGGGGCCGGCAGGTTCGGCAACGCTTCCGGTCCGTTGGCCGTGCCCACCGAGACGGTCGGCGGGACCGAGACCGCGCCCCCTAACGAGGTGGACAATCGCTCGCTCGTGCTCTTCGACCGCGGCGACGAAGTCACGGCGCAGGCGGGGGAGCAAGGGATGCGCTTCCTGCTGGTCTCGGGAAAGCCACTGCAGGAGCCCGTGGCCTGGCGCGGCCCAATCGTGATGAACACGCCCGACGAGCTCCAACAGGCGTTCCACGAGCTTGGCCAGGGGACGTTCCTGAAGCCGAAACCGAGCGGCTGAGAGCTGAGCTTGACCCGGGGGGACCGCGCGACCGGCTCTATAAGCTGTAATCAGCCGATTCCGAAGACGCTGCCGATTTCCGAACGGCTGTAGGCCGCGCCGCTCAAGGTTGGTACGCCCGTTTCAACCGGCTTCCCCTCTCCACAACCGAAATCTATAAGTCGCGGATTGATGACGCGGGCATTTCTCGCCACTGTCACGGCGATTGGGGCGAGAGGCCCGGTGGCCATGGCTCGCGGCAACAGTTTGTGTACATCGCCCGGCCTACAGTTTGTAAGGCAAGCGGGCGCGATCAATCGCGCCCCTACGTCTCGAACGGTGGGGCTTTGCTCCACAGCTGGCGGCCGCCGGTGAGAAAAGCGTGCTAGCTGGCCCGGGACCAAGGAACGAGCCCTACAGGAAAACACGAAACAGGCCGATATGCCCCTCATGGTTCAACCAATTCGAGACAGGCGCGTAAGCCCGCGGCGCCGGGTCGACCTGCCGCCGGGGCTCAAGATTTCTTCCTACGGTGAAAGCGAATCCCCTCGGAAGTTCGCGGCCAAGCTTCTGGACGTGAGTGAAACCGGGGTCGGCGTCGAAATGTTCGTGCCCCTGGTCGTGGGATCAGTCGTCGCGGTAGCAGGTGACCTCTACAGCTCTGATTACAGCCTCAATCTCCAAGGGAAAGCCCGGGTCATCTATTGCCACTGCGAAAAGGAAGGCTCGTTCCGCATCGGGCTGGCCTACGAACAGGTCGCCTACCGCAAGATCGCTTGAGTTGAGGTCGGATAAGCGTCCGCTGGGTCGCAAACCGACCCGCGTTCGTTGCTTTGGGTGGGCTGTGATCCCATGGCCGCTCGCTTGCGCTGGCGGCTCAGCTCCGCTCATCGCGAGGGTGCGCGTGAGCAGGAAACTGAACCTGGAACGCCAGTAACAGGCCAAGTGTCTGGGCTACCATTGCGCCATAGACCCGACCGAAAACCCAGCGGTTTTCATCCCCTTGGGTGGGCCGCAAGGCCCACGGGCACTCGGTAGTTCTAGCGGTAAGCCACGTCGACTTCAACCTTCTCGATGGCGACATCGGAGTCAGCGTCGGGCTGCGGCTTGGTGAAACGAACGCTGATCAGATTGCTGCCGACGGCAAACAGCTTGGGGTTCGTGGCGAACTCCGACCAGAGTTCATCTACGCCCAGCGCGGGAAGGAGCGTCCCGTTGAGACGCGCTTCGATCGACGCGGCTTTCGATAAGAGAATCCGCAATTTGACGCTCTTCAGCCGATCGCCGGCGGCATTTACGTCGTCGGCCATATCGAGAAAAAGCACGTTATCGGCCTTGGCCGCTTGATCGAGGGTGGCCGGCAGCTGTCCGAGCATGTTGGTATTCGTATAGGCGAATCGGGGTGTGCTCCAGTCATCCGGATAGGGTGTCAGCAGCGGCGGACGTCCTCCCCATAACACCGAAAGGTTAGGACACCACCCTCGAATCGAAAAGCCGGGCTAATATCCCCTGGCTGTTCCTTCCGAGCGGGAATCCGCCGCTCCCACGAGCCATTCGCCGTCGCGGCGGATGGCCATGGCGCGGCCCATCGTAGTCACGAACTTGATCGTGTGTCCGCGCTGCTTCAGTCCTTCGATCGTGTGCGCTGAAAAGCCGTCTTCCATGCGCAGCTCGTCGGGCATCCACTGGTGATGGAAGCGCGGGAAATCAACCGCCTGCTGCAAGTCCATGTTGAAATCGGCGACGTTGGTAATGATCTGCAGCACGGTGGAGATGATCGTCGGCCCACCCGGCGCGCCGACGACCATGAAAAGCTCGCCGCCGCGGCTCACGATGGTCGGTGTCATGGCCGAAAGCGGGCGCTTGCGCGGTTCAATGGCGTTCTTCTCGCTTTGCAGCAACCCAAACATATTCGGCTCGCCGGGTTTGCTCGTGAAGTCGTCCATGATGTTGTTCAGAAGGACCCCGGTTCCTTTCGCGGTGACGCCCGAACCGTATAAGCCGTTGAGCGTGTAGGTGACGGCCACGGCATTGCCCTCGGCGTCGACGATCGAGTAATGCGTCGTCTCGGGGCTTTCATAGCCGAGTGGTCGGCCGGGGTGAACATCTTCGCTGGGGGTCACGCGGTCCGGCTGGATTGTGGAACGCCGCTGGGCCGCGTACTTCTTGCGGGTGAGTTTCTTGACCGGGACATCAGCGAAATCCGCATCGCCGAAATGCTCGGCGCGATCGGCGAAGAAACGGCGCATGACCTCGGCGACATGGTGGATCGACGAGGCGGATCCGGCGCCGGCGCCGGCGTAGGCGGTTCCCTCCAGCATGTTCAGCATTTGAATAACCCCGGCCCCGCCCGAGCTGGGCGGTGGTGCACTGAGAATCTCATAGTCCCGGTAGCGACCGGCCAGAGGACGCCGCTCGACGGCTTCATATTCGGCGAGATCCGCCATCGTGATGGTCCCCTCATGGCGCTTCATGTCGGCTGCAATTAGGCGGGCCGTCTTGCCGCGGTAAAATTCGTCGGGGCCGCGCCTGGCGATTCGCTTGAGCGTGGCGTGAAGTTTGGGTCGACGGAACCGCTCGCCGGGTTCGTACGGGCGTCCATGGCGCAGAAAGATCCGCCGGGACTCATTGAAGAGCGGCAGCCTGGCATTCGCGCGCAGGCTTTCCGCCAGACCCTGGCTTACCGGGAAACCCTTGCGGGCAAGCTGCACGGCCGGCTTGACGAGTTCGGCCCAGGGCCGGGCGCCGTATTTCCGGCGGGCAAAGTCAAAGCCTCGGACGGTGCCCGGTACGGCGACGGCGCGATATCCCACAACACTATCGCGGGTGGGTTTGCCGTCGTCGCCGAGGAACATGTCTCGGGTCGCGGCGGCTGGCGCTCGCTCCCTGAAATCGATGAAGGTGGAGCGGCCGTCCGCGAAACGGATGAGCATAAAACCGCCGCCGCCGATGTTGCCGGCCGCGGGATGCGTAACGGCCAGGACGAAGCCCACGGTAATGGCCGCGTCGATGGCATTGCCGCCTTTTCGCATAGCGGCAAGACCGGCTATGGTGGCGTGGTCTTCCGCCGAAACGACCATGGCGCGCCGGGCCCGGACGGGTTCCGCGGCGGCAGCCGAGCCGGCGATGAAAAGCAAGCATGCGGCGAGAGTCAGCCGGCTTGCTACTGCCCAAGAGGCGGGCCATCGCCGGGGAGAAATGAGAACGTCCGAAGGGAATCCGTAGTCGGCGGACACAGCCGCTGGGCAAGCCTGGTCAGGTAGAGCCAAGAATCGTTTCCGTCAAGGCCGCCGACCGGCGGGCTAGCGGGGGCGTCAAGCGATTCCGCTTGACGGTCCGCAGGCGAGAGCCGATGGAGAGCCGGTCGAAGATGTCCGAGCGGCGAAGGTTGAAAACAGGCGGTCGACGGACGGGCTGCCGCAGTCCGAGCAGACGACCGGCTCGTTGTTCCGGCTGAAGACCAGGCGCTCAAACGTGGTTTCGCAATCGCTACAACGATATTCGAAGATCGGCATAGGGCACCCTTGATTCTACCCTGCATGCCTGACGGGCGAGGGAGAAACGGGGTCGTTTTTCCTAGGTTTCCTCAGGTTTCCTCGTTCGGCGGGATGGTGTCTGCTATTTATGGGATACACTAATCCAGACTGCCGGCCAGTCTGCGCCTGTTCTCAGGCGCCGTTCACAGGAGGTGAAAACATGAGTCGCTACAGCTATATCGTCATCGACCCGTTGTCGTCTTTCGGCCCGGGAGACCGGCTTCAGGGGGTTTTGTCTTTCTTGCGGGATTGCGGCTACAGCGGCGTCGAGCTGAACCTTACCGAGCCGACGGGAGTGGATCCGGACCGCCTCGAGGGGTGGCTCTCCGATCTCGATCTGGTTGTCCCTTCCTTCTTGACCGGCGACGCCTATAGCCAGGGGCTGTGCCTCAGCGCGCTGGACCTCTCCGTCCGCCAACGCACCGTGCAGCGTCTGATCGACTATTTGGACGTTGCTCAGCAGTTTGACGCGATTCTGGTGGTGGGGCTTCTGCAGGGGTTCAGAAGCGACGAACCGGACCCCGATGTGGCCAACCGCCGTATCACGGAGTGTCTCCGCGAAGTGGCCGCCGCCGCCGAAGACAAGAAATGCGAAATCGTGATCGAGCCCGTCAACCACCTTCAGGTCGGCTTTAATAATTCCGTGGGTGAGGTGCTTGCTCTGATCGAGGCCATTAACTCTCCGGCCGTCAGGCCCATGGTCGACACGATCCATATGAACATTGAAGAGGCCTCGCTCGTGGAACCGATTCGCAAATGCGGGGATCGGTTACGCCACGTGCATCTTTGCGAAAGCAACGGATCGCTGTTCGGGACCGGCAACGTCGATTTCGGTTCCGTCTTGAAGAGCTTGGACGAAATCAACTACCGGCGGTTCGCCTCGGTGAAGGTCTACCGAGGCGCGGCGTTGGAGGAAGCCGCCCCCGCGAGCATCGAGTATCTGCGGAAGGCCGAGGGATAGGAGGCGCTGCGCTCACAAGCAGAAAGCGTCTCGGTTTGGGGAGTCTTTCCCCTGAAGAAAACCGTAGACACAGGCATCACTGGCCCCGACTGCGAATCCGGTGGAGCACCTCTTCCCAGGGAATGCCGGCCGGGCCATCGCGGTCCAGCTCATCGAGCCGACGATCAAGCTCCTGGCGTTGCGCGCCCGTCAGCGGGATCGCTTCCGGCGTGGCAGACAGACTCTCCCAGAGTTGCTCCAAGAGTTGCAGCCGTTCCTCGCGGCTGAGGGCTCCAATGTCAATCGTTGCCATGCAAGCAGTATACGCCGCCCCTTATTTCTCGAGGCCCCAACCTCAGCCGTGCCGACCAGTCCCGTAGCGCTGGGCTGGGCGGCCGTTTCGCCCAGACCTGCGGCTTTTGATTCGGTTTCCCCGAACGATCTTTCCACGGTGTCAAGCGGAGCCCCAGGGTTAAGCGGCACCGTCTACCACGTCCGACTCTACCAAGCCGCCTGATTCGGGATGGGTTGTCCGGGAAAAACATCCACAAAACGGCCGCAGGTCTCGGGAACGGCACCGAGCCCTGCGCTACGGCTCTTTAACCGTCCTTGCGCTCCTCGGGCTTGGCAGCAAACAAGGGGGGCGGTCGTTAGCATTGCTGAAGCCCCTCTACCTTGCCCAACGGCGACCTGCCGGCTACCCCTTTTTCTTCACAGTCTCCGCAAACAGCCTCTCATACTGATCGACGATCGCTTCCCAGTCGTAGCGTCGCCGGGCGGCTTCCATGGCGGCTTGGCCCATCTGTAGCCGCTTGTCGGGCGAGAGAGCAATCACCCGGTCCAGCGACTCGACAAGCGCATCTTCGCTCGGTTGATAGGGAAAACCCACATCGCCCGAGACTTCCCGGTTTTCAGGCGTGTCGAGAAAGAGCAGGCAACAGCCGCGTCCCATGGCTTCAATGAGCGCGGGGTGAGTTCCTCCTACTTCCGTCGCATGGATGTAAGCGAAACAGTGCGAAAGCAACTCATGGTAGCCGGTCCCGTAAATAGAGCCGGGAAATAGAATGCGGGGATCTCGGGTCTGCTTGAGCCGGCGTATATAGTCATGCGAGTAAGGCGCATCACCGACGATGACCAGCTTCTGGGGGTGCGCCGTACGCTCAAAGGCTTTCACCACGAGCAAAGCATTGTTTTCCGGCTCCAGGCGACTTACATACAGAAAGTAATCGCCCGGCCTGAGGCCCAGCCGATCGAGCGTTTTGGTTGTCTCTAGCTTCCCGGTCTGAGTTCCATAGGCGATCAGATGAGTAGCCTTGCGATAGCGTTCGAGGTAGTAGTTTTGAATCACCAAAGCGTCAGTGACCACCTCGCTGGGAAACCAAGTGGCCAGTCGCTCCGACAGGCGGTACCAACCGCGCGCCGGCGCGTTCCACTTCCTGCGCTTGCGTTCCAAGCCGTCGACGTTCAGCACCGTGGGCATCCCCAGTAATCGGGGAGCGATGGTGAAAATCGCGTTGGCTGCGTTGCAATAGAGAGCGATTTCCTGACGATGCGACAAAAGGTGCAGTGTCGAGAAGAGCGTGTGAACAACGGTATCCAAATACTTGTGCCGGACGGTAGGAAACAGTACAAGCTCGACCCCGCGAAAGAGGGGTTCCCGCCGGCCGACGTTCCGGGTGCGGCAATAGACGGTTAGCTGATGCCCCCGCGCAGCCAGGCGCACGGAAAGCTCCTCGGTAAATGTTTCGAAACCGCCGTAGTTGGCGGGAATACCGCGGGTGCCCAAGAGGGCGATTTTCATCGCTTACGATCGGGCGACGGGCACGGGTGGCGCGGGCACCTCGTCACGGACCTCGATCGGCAGGCTAACGGGGCTAAAGCGAAACCACTGGACCATGTAGGCGTCTTCGACGCGGCGGCGGCTCTGAATCAAACGCCTTTTGCGCATGACGCGGTCCAAATCGCGGGCAAGAATATAAAACGCCCTCAGCGAGGAGCGTTCGACCAACAAGCAGTAGCAGAGGATCCCCAAGTCCCGGATGGTAATGGGTACGGCGTTGCGCAGGTAGACACCCGCCGTGATGTTTTTCATGCGCATCAGGAAGCGGTTCTTTACCGAGTGCATGTTGATTTCCGGCGGCAACATGCGGCGCATACCAGGGCGCAGCTTCCGCACGTGATACCCAAAAGCGTGGGGCACGTAGACGCACTTCCAGCCGAGTAATTGCGCGCGCCAAGCGACGTCGGCGTCTTCGCGGTAGGTAAAGAAATCGGGGTCGAAGAATTCACCTTCGACCGAAATGTCTTCGATCATTTCCCGCCGGTAGCAGGCGGCGGCCGCCGTAGCGCCGAAGACGAACTCATAGCTTCGAAAATGTCCGTTGTCGGATTCAAGACATCCGCGGTCGAAGTGGCGGAGCATGGGCGTGAAGTAAATTCCGGTCGAGTCAACCACCTGCTGGTCGGGAATCTGAAAGGACGCGTCCATCATCATCAGCTTGCCGCAAACGGTGCCGACCGAAGAATCAAGTCGAGCCGCCCCCATCAAACTCGAGATGAAATTCGGCAACAGCAAGACGTCAGGATTGATGGTCAACACCCAGCCGCCGCTCGAGAGAGCTATGGCCTGATTCTGGGCAGCAGCGAAGCCGATGTTTTCTTCGTTGTAGACGACGGTGCAGCGATCCTCGAATCGCTCCAAGATGTCGGTCGTGCCGTCGGTCGAAGCATTGTCGATGACGATCACTTCGACGGGCACATCGCGTTGCTCAAGTACGGACTCCAGGCAGCGCCGGATGAAACGGCCGCTGTCATAGGTCACGATAGTTACGGAAACGAGGTCGTTTTCAAACATGAACTCAGCTCGATCGATATTCAATTGTGGACGAATGCTCCGCAGCCGCAGGAACATGGCCAGGCCTTCGGTGACCTCTGCCTACTACTAACCTCATCACTTGGGCGTAAGCCTTCCGTTGTCCGGCGTCGCCCGCTCGCAGCCACACCACAAGCCAACGAACCACCACGCCTGCCAATACCATCGGTCGCAAACAGTGGAAAGCGGACGCCGGGAAGTGTTTGTGAGCGAAACGTAAAAGGTTACCATACCAAGCCAGTTGGCGTTGTTCCACGGAAAGGCCGTGCAAGGAGTGTCCTCCTTCATGCCGGGCAAGGGCCGTTGGCACATAGCAGATACGGTAACCGGCCAGGCGAATCCTCCGGCACAAATCCACATCTTCAAACCAAATGGGGGTAAAGTTCTCGTCGAGAAGCCCTACGTTCTCGAAGACCTCCCGGCGGACCATCAGAAAAGCTCCGGCGGGCTGGTCGACGTCCTGGTGGCGCTCGGGATCCCAGTTCAGCCGCCGATAGCGGCGGTTGACGGGGTTCGAGGGCCAAAGGCGGTTCAGCAGCAGGACTTCACAAGCCAGGGCCGCGGGCGTTGGGAAGGAGCGCACATTGAACCCAACTTGAGGACGGCCGTCAGCGTCGACGAGCCGGCCGCCGACCGCGCCGACATCCGGTATGAGACACTGGCGGACCATGTCATCCAGGGGAGTTAGCAGGGCGGCATCGGGATTCAACAGTAAGATAAGCGGGCTTGAAAAGGCTCGAACCCCTTGATTGACGGCGGCGGCAAAGCCCCGATTTTCAGGGTTGCGGATCAGCTGGACGGTGGGGAACGTTTCCTCTACGATACGGCAAGTATCGTCGGCCGAAGCGTTATCCACCACGACGGTTTCGGCCACCGCCCGCAGGGAACGCAAGCAACCGGCCACCGAGCGGGCCGAGTTGTAGGTCACGACGACGACCGCGACGTCAGTCTTCATGCGGAGTTCTCCGCAGCCCGCGGCGCCAGCCGGAAGTACCATTTCCAATAGGCGTCCCAGCTTGTCGCTCCCTGAACTCTCGCTATGTCCGCCTCGCTGGAGCGCAGTATGCTCGCTAACCGCTCTCCACGGCGCAGGGCCTGCGAGGCGCGGCGCAATCGAGCAAAGCGGCGGATTCCGAGCCACAGTCCTCGCATCCAAGCCCACGCTCCGCCCCGCGAGACGGCCAACCCGGCCCAAAGCAGCTGCGCCGCGAAAATGGGCCGTGCGTAGCGCATCAGCAGCCGCGTGGGATAAAACTTGGCCAGCAGCAGCAGTTGGTGGCAGGTTATCCACTCGACCATCGCCCTGCTCCAGGCCCCCGAAGTCGCACTACCCCGATGATAGGCAACGGCCTGGGGGACATAGAGTCCTGAAAGATCCTCAATGGCCGCCCGCAACCCCAAATCGACGTCCTCCAGATAGGCAAAGAACGCTTCCTCAAAAGGACCGAGTCGTTCAAAGAACGTCCGCCGAAAAAGGCTGGCGGTCGCCGAGGGGAAATACGTCCGGCGGCGGACGCCGAACTCGGGGCCGTCTTCTTTACCGTGTCCCAACCGCCATGCGGTCCCGCCGCGGCAAATGGCGTCCCCCGCCCCGTCGATCCGGGTGCGCCGATCGAAATCGAGAGTCTTGCCGGTAGCGAACCAAACGTTCTCGGAGCTCATAGCTTGCAGAAGTTGGGAGAGCCAGTCCGGCGTCAGCTCGACGTCATTGTTCAACACCGCCACCCATTCTCCTCGGCAGGCGGCAAGGCCTCGGTTCAGCGCCCGGCTGACACCTTCGTTGCGGCCCAGCCGCAACACCTGAAAACCCTCTCGTTCGGCGGCGGCGGCGGACTCGTCGGTCGAGCCGTTATCCACGACAAGGACTTCCACATCCACGCCTTGAGGAAGCCGTTGTTGGCGAATCGATTGCAGCAAGGGCATCAACAGGGCTTGCCGATTCCAGTGGGGAATAAGAATTGAGACCGTCATCCAAACGCTCCGGGGAGCGTACCAGACGCGGTAAATAGGCGGGCTATTCCTACATAGCACAACCCCGCGCTCGGAAGCAACCCGGAGAGTGTGCGCCGGCGCTTGGCAAACGGCCTTCTCGGAAGAACCTCGGAAGAGGCAGATTCCGGTTGGTGCGGGTAGCCAAGCAGGTGGATTTCCGGCTGCCTCAGTGGACGATATGAGACGGTGAACCTCGCAAGTTGCCGAAAGATGCACGCGGATGGAAGCAGTGGACCTCTGACCCGCGGACTCAGCACCGGAAGGTCGGGAGTTCGAACTTCTCCGAGCGCACCATCTGCGTCTCCCGCGCCGGTCCTTGCTTTCGCGGCTGTCCGTCACTCCTGCGCTTGATCCGCCAAGAAAGCACGGATGTCTGCAGCAAGTTGTGGGGCGTTTAGCGGCTTGCTGATGAAGCGCGTGGGGCCGAATGCAAGCAGATCTTCGAGTTCCTCCGCACCCAGGACTGCGGAGATAATAATCGCCGGAAGCTTCCTGAAGCGTTCATCGCGTCGAACAGTTTGAAGGAGTTCGCGGCCGTGCATCCTAGGCATGGCGACGTCGGTAATCAGCAAGACGAAGTCGGGGTGGGCGTTGATCGTTTCCCAAGCTTCCAGGCCGTCGCCGCATCCGACGGCTGTACAACCGGCTTTCTCAACGGCATGCAGGAGAATCGCTCTGCAAGTCGGGTCATCTTCCGCAACGAGAAGTTTTGGGGACATTGACGGACACCTCCGCGCGGGAACACGTTGGACAGGGACCGCAAGGCAGACAGTTGCACTTCAGCATGTAGGGGTCCCGAGAAGGTGTCGTAAATGGGCTGTACCAGCGTTGGGTAGCTTTTGAATGGGAGAACGCTGGATAGGAGCCGGCATGGGCCTGAACTGTCTGAGCCTGCACCTTTTATCGACGGAAGGAAGCATAGACATAAGTACTTTGCGGCCACAAGCGCGAGGGTTTACTGCTCCTTCACGCAAAATAGATCATCATCCACAGAGCCAGCCCGCAGAGCAGCCAGGCCCAGGGCCGCTCGCTGCGCCAGAAGGGCCGTGAGGGTTCGCCGGCTTGATCCGCACGATAGGCCCACCAGGTGTAGCGGTCCGTCCCTTCGTCACGTCGAGTGAACCGGCTGACGACAAGGATTAACACGGTCCCGAACAACGCGGTTAGGGCCACTCGGTGCAGGAAATTCAGTTCCGATCCGAACGTAAGTTGAACCCATGCAGCGATGCCCGGCGGATCAGCCATCCAACGGCGGTAGGCCGGCTCGATGAGCATCGAAAAGAAGGGCGAAAGGAGGATGGTCAGGAAGCCGCCGGTCGCCGTCGCCCCCCGCCATAGCGCCCCCACCAGGAATGCGATCAGGATCCCCGGCAGAAGGTGGGAAGATTGATCGGCCATGCGTAAAAAGAAGTTGTCGCCTTCTGTTTCCGTGTAGGTGACGGCGGCCAACCATCCGGGAATAATGACCAAGACCACAATGCAAATCCGGCCGACAAGCAGTAATTCCCGTTCGCCGGCCTCGCGCCGAATGTATCGCTTGTAGAAGTCGAAAGTGAGGATGGTCGCGCCGGAGTTCATCATCGAGTCGAGGCTGGAGAGAATCGCACCGATGAGTCCGGCCGCGATGAGGCCGGCGAGTCCGTACCCCGCCGGCACGACGAGGCGCACAAGCATCGAAAATGCGTCGTCGGGCTGAGGCAGCGCCGCCAGCTCTCCGGAAGCAACGCGCGCCCGGAACAAATGGCCCGCTGCGATTCCGCCGGCAACCGAGAAAAACGGAATGAGCAGCTTCAGGTAGCCCGCCGCGACGATTCCCATCCTGCCGTCGAAACCAGTGCGCGCGGCCAGCGTGCGCTGCACGATGAATTGGTTGGTCCCCCAATAGGAGAAGTGCAGGATCATCAACCCCGTAAAGATCCCCGTCCAGGGAAGCTCCGGATGATTCGGCGGCAAGTAGAGGTGAAACTTCTGTTCGGCCAGGGGTAAAGCCGCATCTTTCGCCATCAGCCCGGTGAACCCGCCGATTTCGGGTTGCGCAAAGACGAACAGGGCTACAAGAATCCCCGCCAGCAGCAAAAGCACCGACTGAATGACATCGGTCCAGATGACCGCCTTCAATCCCCCTACGATCGTGTAACAGGCGGTCACCAGCGCGAAGATCACAATCCCTGTCGTGTAGCTGACTTCCAAGGGCGTGCCGCGCAACAGGAAAAGCATGGACCTCGAACCGATGTAGAAGGCAATGACCATATGGATCAGAGCGATAAAGACGAGGATGGTAATGGCGTAGGCCACGCGGCTTCTCTCGTCATAGCGGCGGCCCAGGTATTCCGACAAGGTGTAAATTCCCATCCGGCGATAGAGCGGAAGAAAGACATAGCAGAGCAACAGGAGACCGCCAACGGCCCCGATCTCGAAGTGCGCCTGGGCGAAGCCGATCGAATAACCGACGCCCATCATTCCCACCAGGTGGTTGGCGCTCACGTTTGTGCCGAAGATAGAGCCCGCCACGCCCCACCAGGGCACCCCATGCCCGGCCAGGAAGAAGTCCTCCGTATCCTTCTCCTTGCGGCCGGTCCACAGACCGACGGCCATGATCAAAACTATGCTGGCCAGAAAAATTACAATATCCAGCGTCGTCAGGGTGACGTGCGTCATGCTCTCTACTCCCGCGGTTCCAGATCTACAGTGAAACGGATTCTTTGCGTCTTCCTCATGGCCCGCTTTGTCGTCTCCCCAACCGTTATCCCGGGGACAGGCGCCCGGAGCAACTCGCGGTGTATGACGAACCCGCAACCCTGGGGCGGGCAACACCGAATTAGCCGCATGCCGCACCGGCGCCTGTCCCCATGCCGAAGAGGATTCTTCCGGGAAGGGGCTCTTCCACCAGCTACTCGATATTGCCGTCCACGAGCTTGCGCACCGTTGGATCGTCGAGGTCAGCCGCGGTAATGATGCGAGCCGGGAATTGTATCAATCTTTCCGGCGTTTCGCCATTTAGTTTTCGGACGACGGTCTCGACACCGAGATAGCCGATGCGGAACGTATCCTGTATGAGTAGCGCGTCGATGACTCGATCTCGTAGACCCTGCTGCAAGCCGGGGCTGGCGTCAAATCCCACCAGCTTTACTTTGCCCGCCAAGCCGCGGCCGCGCAATGCCCGCGCCGCTCCCAGCGTAGCCTCCTCCCCGGAACAGAAGAATCCGTCCAGCTCAGGGTGCGCCGTGAGGATGGTTTCCGCAACGGCCAAGGCGCGGGCCCGATCGGCCATGGCGTACTGTTCGGCTACGATCTCGAGCCCGGCGTACTCTTCCTGCAGCGCTGCCTCAAAGGCTCTTTCCCGCTCCCCGCTCGAGAAGGCGCCGGGAACATCTCGTATGACGGCCACCCGGCCGGTTCCGCCCAGGAGTTCGCTAACCCGCCGCGCGCCTGACAAACCGGCCTCGTAGTTGTTGGTGGCGACAAAGGATACGTACCTATCTGTCTCGACTTTTGAATCGAGGATGGTTACCGGGATGCCCAGATCCGCCGCTCGCTCGACAACACCCACGAGAGCGATCCTCTCGGTGGGCGAGAGCACGATGCCATCTACCCGACCGTTGATCATCGACTCGACGATCTGAATCTGCCGCGAGAAGTCGGTTTCCTTCGTCGGGCCGTTCCACTGAATCTCGACATCGAAATCCCGTCCGGCGGCGAGCACCCCCGCTTGCACGGACCGCCAAAACATGGAGTTCGTCCCTTTGGGCACAACTCCAATGACTCTTCGGCCGGTTCCGCGGCACGAAACCGTTGTCGCCAGGAGGAATGCAATCAGGACACTCAGAACGGTTCGTCTGCCCATGGCGCGCCGTAACGTGTAGTGTACAGAGTTGGCGAATCGCGCATCCAGGGCTGTCTTACAATTAGATTTGTCTACAAGCATTCACCCTGTTCGCTGATGTCTATTTCTTCTGACGCGCTCCCTTCCGCGAGCCGCTCCGAGTCTTCGACTAGGGCTCTAGATGCCCTTCGCGAGATTTCTGGCCTGGCGGTCCGCGAAAAAGTTGGCCTTTGCCATTACACCCGTTTCGGTATTGGGGGCGAGGCTGACCTTTTCGCGGAAACGGCGAGTCCTGACGCTTTCGCGGCGGCGGTCGAGCTCTGCCGCCGGCAGCAGTTCCCCTACTACGTCCTAGGCGATGGCAGTAACGTCATTGTTTCCGACGAGGGATTCCGCGGCCTGATCCTGCGTTTCGTGGCAAAAGATTTCGCCATGGCCGGCAATCAGGTGATTGCGGATGCCGGCGCGTCGCTCGAAGCGCTGGTCGATTTCACGATCGAGGACGGCCTGAAGGGCCTTGAAACGCTGGCCCGCATCCCCGGGTCCGTCGGAGCGGCTGTCTACGGAAACGCAGGCGCCTACGGCCATTCGATCTCCGAGATCGTAGAGCGGGTGAAGTTCTTCGACGGCAGCGAGGTCCTCGAGATCGACGGCGCCGCCTGCGATTTCGAATACCGGGGCAGCATCTTCAAGCGTCACAAAGCTTGGGTCATCTTCCAATGCCGGCTGAAGCTCGATCGAGCGGACGCGAGCGAGTTACGAAAAAGAGCCGACGAGATCACAGCCATTCGGGACGAAAAATTCCCGCCCACCATGCGTTGCGCCGGCAGTATTTTTAAGAACTTGCACCTCAAGGACCTGCCGGAAGACGTAAGAGCCCAGGTACCCAAACAAGTCACTCGCGAGGGCAAGGTTCCCGCCGCCTACTTTCTCGAACAAGTGGGCGCCAAAGGCATGCGCCGCGGCGGGATCGAGATCGCTTCCTACCACGCTAACCTGATCTACAACACGGGCAACGGGACGGCCTCCCAACTGCGAGGCCTAATCGCCGAGCTGAAGGGCCGCATCCTGGAGCGCTACGGCTTCGATGTCGAAGAGGAAGTGCAGTACGTGGGGGAGTTTTAGCCCGCTTTTCTCAGTGCGCCTTTTCGGCGCGGACACCCTGTGGGAGGAAGGATCCCACCTATGTAGTTGTCGGTAAGTAGGGAAGCTGACGAGCAGCGTGGCCGGGTAAAGCGCAACCGGGTACACTATGCTTGCCGATGACGAGAACGCGTAGTTTGCTCGGCCGGCGGCTCCGCGAGGGCGGAGTTGGGGTTGCGCAACGACTGGGTTATCGCCTCGGATACACATCCTCCCTGTGGGCGATTCTCGCGGTTTTCAGCGGGCTGCCCCTGCCCGCCGGCGACCCGCCCATCCCGACCGAGCTTCCCCTTGCCATCGAACGCTATATCCGTGCCGAGATGAAAATCAACGACATCCCAGGTCTGTCAGTGGCAGCAGTTCGGGGATTCCAAGCTGTTCACCTGAAGGCGTTCGGAACAAGAAATCTAGCCAGTGGCGATCGGATGACGGTGGAAACTCCCGTGGATTTGGCTTCCCTGAGCAAGTCGTTCACCGCCTTGGCCGTTTGGAAGCTCCACCAAGAGGGACTCTTGGACGTAGAAGCCCCAGTTACAAAGTATCTTTCCGCGCCTGGCTTCGCCGGCCATGGGGCGGAAAGCATCACGGTTCACGACCTGCTTCGTCATACCAGCGGCCTGCCTCGCCGAGCCGACCGATTGTTGCCTTGTTGCGACACCAGCGGCGCAGTCGGTCTGGACTTGGCTGTTCTCAAACTACGGCCGGCGGCGGTGAGCCGACCTACCGGCAGGCCGTTCGAATACACCAATAGCAACTACGTGCTGCTGGCCGCCATTGTGGAATCGGTATCCGGAGAGTCGTTTCCCGACTACCTGCGGCGAGAGATCTTTGAGCCGCTCGGCATGACGCGTACCACGCTCGACCGGGGGCAGGCCGAGCGGTGGGGTCTGTCCGCCTACCATGAGCAACGATGGGGGCGGATCCAACCCACTTCGGAACCCTTTTCCGGCTGGTGGGGTTCCTCGGGGATCAAGTCGACAGCCGTCGATATGTCGCGCTATGCACGCTGGATGCTATTCGAGGGACATCGCGGTTTCGACGGGTTTCTGGCGGCGCCCGGCGCCGATTCGCCCCCGCGGTTCTACGACATGGGTTGGAACGTGACCACTCGCGCGGGGTGGCTCAACGGTACCCGAGTCCTGGAACACTCCGGGGACATCTGGGGCGCAAACACGGCCATCGCACTGGCGCCCGAGCTCGAGCTTGGCGCTGTTGTGTTGATTAACTTGGGAGCTCATCGCGCGGAGGCCATTGCGCGGGCTAGTTTGCGAGCACTGGCAGGCTTCGATCTCCCTTCTCCAGCACCAACACCGTGGACGAAAGTCCCCGACAACTGGGCGCTCTGTTTTGCCGCGGCGGTTGCTTTTATCGCCGTCTACCTGGCTTGGTATCTGGTCAAGGTCAGGGGCGAGTTTCAGCGGCAAGAGCGCGGCTTCCGGTGGCATAAGAACTGGGGAGCCGTCGTCAGGGCAGCGCTGCTAGGCGGCATGGCGACCTACATGGCCGAGGTGTCGCTTGGCTTCTCCGCGCGTCCCCTCAGCCGCTTCCCGACGACCATGCAGACAGCATTGCCACTGCTGGTGGCGGCCGTCGTGGCCCTGTTTCTTGCCCACGCCGTGTTGAGTTTTGCTCCTCGCGTGAGAATCAGCGCCAGACAGGGTTCAAGAGTGCCAGGATAAACGCAAGCATTATGCCCTGAGATCACCCTGCGGGAGTAGTGACTGTCGTGGGATCAAAACGTGTTGGGCCGTCGCTTGGCCTCCACGTTGAGTTCATGGCTACATGAGACCAGCGCGGTATGCCGGACAGCGGAACTGGGCGGGGAAGGGTTCACAGCTCTTAAAGACGGCGACGTGGCGGTGCCTGAGCACGGTGAGTAAGCGCAACGAAGTAATGGCGGGCCTATCGCGTGCTTCGACCGTCAGCTGGTGAGAAATGCGGGCTAGGTTCGGCGCCGATAGACCCGGTAGGTTCGTCGGGTTGCGGGCCGGGTACGGTCCCACCAACTGCGGCGGTGGACATAGGAGTACTGCCAGGCCTCTTCGAAGTCTTCGGTGAGCCGCCGAGGCCGGTCGCGGGTGTCCCACACAACGTACCAATCGGCGCCGTCATAGTCGTCGAACTGATCCTCGGGGATAACCCCTCGAAACTTCCCGCTGCGGGGATCCTCGCTGTCAAGCAGTCCCACCCAGTGCATGTCAGGCAGATAGTAATACAGGGTCATTCCTTTGAAGTTTCGAAAAAAAACGACCTTGTCTCCCGGCCGAACGTTTTCTCGGAGATAGCGAACCACGGGCCCGTTGTAAGAGCGGTCTAAGAAAAATTGCCTCTCGACGACCTGGTCGAATCCGTTGAGGTTGAAATTCAGATTCGGCCATATGACCAAGCCCAAAAAGAAGGCGGCGGCGGCTTTTCGATTGGCCGCTCTCTCGAGTCCCGCCGTCGCCACAGCGCCTAGCAGGACTACCGCCGGAAGCAATTGGTAGTAGTGGCGATGAAGTGTCCCTGCTTGTCCCACGGCAATCGTCAGTACAGGGGAGATCACCATTACCAGCACGGCCAGCAGCGCGGCCTGCGCCCAGGGCCCGGGGTTAGGAAATTGCCCCCAACAGTAGAGCAACGTCCCCGGAACGCTAAGAAACAAGATTGCTCCCAGCCAGAACAGGGAGGGGCTAACCGCATGCATATCGAGAAGCTCAAAGCCGTACGCGGTCAACGAAAAAACGACGATAGACACGGCCATGCCGAGCTTCGCCACGAACGCCAATTGCCGGGCCCTTCGCCGGAACAGATGGAACGCAGCCGGGACAAGGAGTACGAGGGGAATCATTCTACAAAAATCTTTCCCCCGGTCGATCACCGTATGGCGGTAAACCTCCAAAGCCGACCCCGGGGCCGCGGACAGCTGACTTGCGGCAAACTCGGCGTGGAACAACCAAAACTCTGTAGCCAGAGGCGCGGCCATCACAGCCGTGAGAAGCAAGAATCCACGAGTCAACCGGGGGTCGCGCATTACTAGCACGAACACACCCAACGAAGCCCACATGGTCACGAAGCTCACGTAGTTGGAAAAGTAAAGCAACAATCCCGCAAAGCCGATTCGCAAATAGAAGGAGCGCCGGGCAGCCAACTCAGGGTTGCGGAGATAGCGGCAAAACTCCAACAAGAGCAGTGAAACAGCTAGGACGACCAGGACGTAGTAGCGACTCTGGCGGGCGGCAGCCAAAAAGTAGATGGAGCATAGCCCCAGGTAGGGCGGCAAAAGAGCGCGCAAACCCGTGCCAAAGAGTACGACGCCCAGCCGATAGAAAACAAACAGACAAACAGCTCCGAGCATGGCGAACGGCAGCCGGGCGGCCCAGGTGCTGACCCCCAGAAGCTTGAAGGCCAGAGCGGCCACGTAAAACTGCAACCAGCTCTGCATGGCGGGCAACATTCGCGAATTGAAATCGTGAGCGTCGGGCGCCTGAACGATCAACTGCTTCCCGTCGAAAACACGGGGCAGCCCATCCCCGCTTTCCGCCATCAGACGCGCCCAATTCGCCGTCGAGCACTCATCGCGCCACAGCAGCGTCCCATCGAGACGCCAAAAGAGCAATACGGCCGAGAGCGCCGGCAGTAGAAGAGTGAGTGCGATCCGCATAAGGGATCTTTCGGCGATTGTTCGGAAAGGGTTGCCTGCCGGCGGCACAGGCCATTCCAGTCTACTCGCTAACTCCCGCCTGTTTTCCGGTGGTATCTAGAGGATGCTCTCCAACTTAGATTTCGCGCGTTCCTTATGCCGCGGTCGAAGAGGCTTTCATTACTTTTCGAGACGCTCCGTTTCCGGCGGCCGGGCACCACTAGTGGGACCTTGGGTGACTTCCGTGAAACTCAAACACTACGTAGGTTGCCGGCGTGGCGCCGACGTTTTTCATCCCGTGGGGCTCGCCGGCCGCATAGAAAATAACGCTGTCAGGTCCAACCCGCTGCCCGAGCGTCTCAACGGTGCCATCGAAAGTGAAAATGACCACCTCATGAGAGTCCGCGTGCGGAGGGTAGCCCGCTCCGGGCTTCAAAACCGTGATGTGGCAATGCAGTTTGTGAAGGTACAAGGTGGGGGACTCAAAAATGCGGGGGGAGCTCATGTTGTCTGGATTGTTTAATTGAGACACGAAAGCCGGGTTGAGGTCGAACGTTGAAGACTGCAAGACGGACTGCTCGGTGTTCCTCGGTTCCCCGCGCCAACTCAAAACTAGATAGATAGCCGGCTCAGGACCTACACCGCGTACGGTGTGATACTGGCCGGAATGATGATATACGACAGATCGAGGGCCCACTTTCTCCGTAGTGTGCCTTTGCCAGGAGGGATCGCGTGCCCTAATGCTCTCTACTTCACCGGACAACACGAGAATTAGCTCTTCCTCGGGGTGTTGATGGGGAGGGTGTGGCGTATGGCCCGCGCTTAGGAAAGAAACATGGCTTTCCAAATTCTTCGTGATGGCAGTGGGGCGGTTGAAGACGCTGTACGCTCTCAAATCCTGCTCGTTGCTCGCCTCCAAAGAAAGATCCAGCTTCTCGATCCAGCAGGGCCAAATCGGGGTGACCATTTCACGGACCTTGTTTAGGCGCGAGGATCCCGGGACCGACCCTATAGCTAAGTCCGCCCAGGCGACCTGCGGAAGCTTATGTGCAAGTTTCAAACTGACCAGCCGGACTCTCCATTGCCCTTCGGGGTGAAAAGCAGCAAGCGCAGCCAGACAAAGGACCGCGACGGGAACAATGATCTTTCCGGTCAATCGCCTCCAGCCCGTCATAAATCACTCAACCGAACTTGCTCCACTACAGTCTCGTAGTCTAACGAGTTCCCACCGAGCGTTCAATGAGTGTTTTGCCGCATCCAGCCCAAACAAGCCGGCGCCTGATTTGGACAGCTCTGGCGCAGGTTGGCGGCCTGGCGCGATGTCGGCTGAGGCGAAAGCCATCAAGGCGCCGCGAACTCCTGGAAGGCTGCGGCGACCTTCAGCGCCACGGCCTTCACAGCAGCGGGCCCCTCGCGTTTTCGCACCAGTCCATGGCCGGCGCCTTCGAACTCGACCAATCGGTGACGGCCGGGTAGGAGCGGAAGCGCCTCGTTCATCTCGTCAAGGGCGCCGAAGGGATCGCGCGAGCCGTGTGCGAAAAGAGCAGGGGTTTCGAGGCGCGGGAAATGGTCGGTGCGCAGCCTTTCGGGCTTGCCGGGCGGGTGTAGGGGATAGGAAATGAGCAGCAGAGCAGCGACCAGGCCGGGGGCTTCGGAGGCCAAGATCGTAGCCTGCCGTCCCCCGTAGGACTGCCCGCCCATGTAAATTCGGCCCGCTGTAAACTCCCGCGCTAGAGCAACCGCACGCCTTAATCCTTCTCGATCTTCCGCCGCGCCCGAGGGAAAAGGCGACCCTTTGGGGCGCCGCTGGCGGTAGGGCAGATCGCAGCGGAGCACGGTCACTCCGGCCGCGGCGAACTCCTCGGCAAGCCCGACCAGCAAGGGCGCCGCACAATTCGAACCGGCGCCGTGCGTGAGAACGAGCGCATCCCCTCCGGCGGCCTCAGCTCGGTGCAGGAAGCCGCGCACGGCGGGGCCTTCCGGGAACTCTCGCTTGAAAGGAACAGCTGGGGACGTCATGCTCATCCGGGAGGCTCCCGACAAGGGTTCTGCGTCGTCCGTGGAGCGCCCCCTGATGCGGACAAGCTTGAACCAACAAGAGCCGCGGCCGCAAGGGTGCGGTCAAGGCCGGCCACCTTGGACCGTGGCCTCGGGGCCTTGGTTTTGTGTGCCGTTCTCACATCAGTCCGCGCTCCTCGGAGCTGCGGTTACTTTGGGGAAGAAGCCGACTCGGCAGGCGCCGTTGGGCGCCGCTCGGAAATGAAGGCGGCTGCACGACGAATCTCCCGACAGCGGACCCACGGCAAGGCCGGTGAGATCAACCGGCTCAGTCTTCAGATGGAATCAAGCCGAGTTCGAACGTCAATGCGTCGTTCTCTTTGACCTCGAAATCTTCGCCTTCCTTTTTATAGTCACGCAGGAAATCGTCGTCTTGCCAGGCCCCTTGCTCGACCTCTTCCCAGGCGAAGATCTTGTACTGGCCGGGGGAGATTCCCGGCAAGGAGAAACCTCCGTTCTGATCACTCGTGGCGGTCTTGAACAGGTGCCTCATTTTTCGTCTCCGCCCCTCGGGAACGAGAACGACCTGTGCACCACTGAACGGTTGGTCCTCGTCGTTGAGGACCACACCCGCGACGCGTCCCCCGTTGGGACTTAGAAGCAACTCGAGCCTTCCCGGAGCGGTCTCCGCGGCGGTCAGGTCCAGGCCGTTTTCAAGAACGTTCTCGTCGCCGAGCCGTATTGCCTTCAAGTAGAAATTTTCGGGAGCACCGGTGACAATCACGTCGTAGACATCCTGGAACAAGTTCTCCAGAACGAAGTCGCCTTCCGCCTTCACACGGCCAAAACCGCCACCCATCATGGTGACTTCCCGCGGCCGCAAAGAGACCTGCAAGGCAAGAAAATCAACTTCCGCATCTTCTTCCACACGGATCTCGCCGGGCAAACCGATACCCGGGCGCACTACTAGCCGGATGTCATCGAGATCCCGGTCCCCGACACTAAGCGAACGGCGCCCCCCAAGACGCTCGGACGGATCGAAGAACCGTGCAACCAGAGTGTATTCTCCGGGAGTTGCACCGTGGATCTCGAAGTTTCCGTCCGCGTCGCGCATGAAAGTCTGCTTGCTATTGGAGAACGTGAATCGGCCGGAGCCACGCGGTATTAGGATGACCATTGCCTGGCGTGCAGGCCGGCCCGTGACGCGGTTAAAGACGGTTCCCGCAATGCGGACGGTTCGCGCCGGCCTCATTTTAATGTCGATGCCGAGGATCTCGCTGCCGGGTGCGACATCAATGGGGATGGCTTGGTCCGATTCATAAACGCCGGGGTAATAGGTCGGAATGTATTCTTGGCTCTGCTGGCCACTCAGCATCACGCCGACGTTCACGATGCCCCTGCGTTCGAATCCTGAGCGGTGATTGGCGCGCAGCCAGTACCGCCGGGCCGCCAAACCAAAGACACGATACTCCCCCAAGTCGTCGGTCGAAGCTCGACCCGCGGGAACCAACTGGCGCTGCCCCTGGAAGTAGCGGTAAGCCACGGCTTCGATCCGCACGTTGGCCATGGGCTCGTTGTCTTCGTCGACGATGCGCCCGGCGATCACGCCGGCACGGACAAGGCTAAAAACTACGCCTCCCAGATCCTGGCCGGGCCGCAGAGTTAGAGTCGTAGCGGGGCGATTCGGTCCGCGCCGGCCGTATTCCCCCCGGGCGTAGCGATTTCGCTCGACGGACAGCCGGTAGCGCCCCGGCTCGATATTGGCGAGAAGAAACTTGCCGTCGGGGCCGCTTCTTGTCACCTGCGGCTGAGTGCGGCTATCGGGCTTACGCAGGAATATCCGCGCTTTGCCCAGCGGCTCGCCACTGGAGGCATCCGTGACGACGCCCGAGATGGAACCGTTTTCGGGGGGTGGCTCGACCGGTTGTTGGGCCGCCAACGAACCGCAGCAGAGAGTCAACAGGAAGGCCAGGGAGGCGCGAGCGATGGGCGCCATTTCTGCCGCGCTGGGCGGGTCAGGGGGCATTTCCAGCGAGTGTAACGCGTAGATCGCCGTGCCGCCGTGCGACGAAGGACGTTTTGTCACCTTCCCATCAACCCCTTGACTTGGACGGCCCGGCTGCGGGTTGGTTAGGTCCAGGCGGCGCTTTAGCCCCAATTAGGTTCCGGCTTTGCCGTTTTAGGGGCGGGAGCTTGGGAGCCTTGTTCGAGGATTTCCCACCCGGCTCCGGCGGCCGGTTAGTTAGCCTAGCAGCCGGCGGTGGTACTTGAGGATGCAGCGGTTCATCACTACACCAAGCCCGGCTTCTTGGCCACGGCGGGCCGCTTCGTGGTCGATCACAGCTTCCTGCATCCAAACGCATCGCACGCCAAGCCGAATAGCGGCGTCGACTGCCTCCGCACAGCAGTCGGGGCGGCGGAAAATGTTGACGATGTCGATTTTTTCGGGGACGTCTTCCAACCGATCGAGGGCAGTCTCGCCCAGCGTTTCCTTGATGTTCGGATTGACCGGAATGATGCGGTAGCCCTGGGTCTGCATGTATTTGCTGACCCCGTAGCTCGGACGCCACGGCTTGTCGGAAAGACCCACGACGGCAATGGTCTTGGCGGATCGGAGAAGTTCGGAGATTTCGTTGTCGTCCATCATGAGGATAGCTCGTGCGCCGCCTTGCCCGCCTTATGTTCCCAGCGGCGGCGCAGACGTGCAACCTCCGCCTCTGTTAACCGTCGGCTCTTGCCGATCGGCAGCTTGGCCAGCGCCAGAGGACCGATCTTGATCCTTTTCAGCTTTTCGACCAAGAAACCACGCCGGCGAAACATGCGCCGGATTTGGTTGTTGCGTCCCTCAATGAGAGTCACTTCGAACCACGGATTGTCACCGGCCTTGATGCGTCGGAGCTTGGCCGGGGCGGTGGCCTTTCCGTCCAGTCGAACGCCTGCCCGGAGTTTCCGCAAGTCTTCGTTGCTGGGGTTGCCGTTGATCTTGACACGGTAGGTTTTCGGAATTCGGCTTTTGGCCAAGAGAACTCGATGGGCAAACTCACCGTCATTGGTGAATAGCAGCAAGCCTTCACTCTGGTAGTCGAGTCGCCCGACGGGGTAAACCCGCGAACGGTAGCGGCCAAGCAGCTCGGTGACGGTGGGTCGCCCCTGGGGATCCGAGGTCGTCGTGACGCAGCCTTTGGGCTTGTTCAGCATCAAATACAAGAATACGCGGGGAGCCTGCCGGACGAGTTTGCCGTCGACCTTGATGAAGTCCTGATCGGGATCGGCCTTCGACCCCAACTCGGTCACGACTTTTCCGTTCACCAGCACTCGTCCGGCACGAATCAGCTCCTCCGCTTTGCGTCGCGAGGCGACGCCGGCTTGCGACAGGATTTTTTGGAGCCGTTCTTGCACCGTTGTGTTCACCCGCGTTCGGGAATCGCTTCGTTCCCATCAGGGGTCAACTGCCGGATTTAGGTTCATGAGTTCGCGTTCCGAAGCACGCAAGAGGCCATCGTACCGATTGTCCACCCGGCCCGGAAGTGTTTTGTTCGCACTGGCGTTCAGACGTAGGGGCGCAATTCATTGCGCCCGAGCTGATGAGCCGCAATACCTCGACAATCTTACTGACATGCAACTGTATTTGCGAGGCGCCGCACTAAGCTAAGCGGGCTTCCTAGTTGGCGATCGTGATTTCTGTGCTGGCGCTCAGGTTCAGTGTGTTGCCGGAAACGGTGATAGGTGCGGTTACAAACTGGAAGGGATAACCGACCTCGACCACAATAATGTCTCCTCGCTCGTTAACGGCGGGGTCGTAGGTGGTGTTGACGATGAGCTTGGAATCTTCCAGCCCCACGGCGAAGCGCTTCACGACGTTTTCGATATCGGTTGTCGTCGCCGGGTTGATAGTCCCCCGGACCATGCAAAAGCGCGCCGCTTGGCGGGCGGCATGCGCCACCGTGGCATAGGTCCACATGCAACGGCCGAACTCCATCAGCCCCAGAACGACAACGAGATACAGCGTGAAAACCAAGGCGAACTCGACGATGACGCTGCCCCGCCGACGTTGATTCCGCTGTGAGATCAGGCGTTTGATCATGGGAGAATTCCTCATCGCACTCGGGTCCAGGCAATTCGCATCACACTGCTGTCATCAAAAATCCCAGGCCACGGGAAAAGCGGTTCGAATGTCTGCTGAACCATTACGCGAGAATAGGCTCGGGGCAGGCCGTATCCCGCACAGGTGTCATTGTTACAGTCCACCGCCCCGGCCAAGCCGGACGTGTTTCCGGGGCAGTCGCAAAATTGCATCGGCGTCACGGAGACACCCGGTATGTCCTGCGCATCATTCGTGGCGACAGTCGCGATGCGCGTAAAATCAGCCGCTTTGACGACACTTTGCGCTCCCCAGAACGAAGCCGCCCCCGAAGCGTTTGCCACGGTGATGGCATGGAAGAAAATGCGGGAAAAGTCGGCTGCCGCCGCCAACAACAGCATCAAAAGAAGTACCGAGAGCGCGAACTCCACTAGGATGCTACCGGCATGCTTTCTCCCGTCGTTCCTAGAGTAGCTTTTCATCGGTCAAACCCTCCGTACTGGGAAACGTCCATGCCTATTGCCCGGTCTGGAATCAGCCGGTCCCCTATTCGACCAGCGTCACCGTCTGAAACGGATTCGGGGGCCCACCGCTATAGCTGCCCCCAGCCCCAAACGGGGAACCGGACATCTCGATGGTGTTGGCGACTATCATGAACCAGCCTGACGTATCATTGGTTCCACGCCAAGCCAATTCCGAATTAGGGGTATAGACGAAACCGGATAAGTCAAGAGTCGCAGTCCCAGCGAAGACATGCTCGCGCCTGCCCCCGTCATCCTTGAAGGTAGGCGCCGAGGAATCCTCCCATATCAGCCCTCCCGTATAGTCGTAGTCGTCGCCCGTGTAGCCCGACAACGTGACTTCCGCATTCCCCGTAATACGAATCTCGCCCCAATGGTCGGGGTTTTCGGGTAGGGGGGGGCGGCCCAGAACTGATTGGTGTTGTAGAACAGCACGCCTGGGTCAGTGTCAGACAGGTCATGGGTGATGATCCCCCCGCTGATGTGCATCCCGCTGTCGAGGTAGTAGACACCCGACTCTAGGTAGACTGTTCCGCTGGAAATTTTAATCGCCGGGTGGTACTTGATTTTGCCTGTGATCGGATCAGGATCAGGATACTCGCTCCCGCAATAATAGCCGGGCGACAAAGTTTGATCCCCGTCGATCTCAGTGTCCCACCAATCACAGGTCGTAAAAGCGGTCGCGTCCGGCTCCTCTAACGACGGCGTCTCCTCGATGTGCATCGCATAGTAGATTGGATCCTCGTGATAAGAGATTTCGTCGACCGGCTTGGGGTTAAAGCAATCCGGGTCTAGATTGCCGTTAACTCTGTAGCCCCCGACAACTCCAACGCCCGCTGACTGTATACAAACTGAGCTTCCGCTTATGATCAGTCCCCTGGGGTTCTCCGAATGGACCTCGATTTCACAGTTCACGTCGAAGTTTACCGTTCCCCGAATGGTCATAGCTTTCGCCGCGGTGGGGTCTAAGGCGATTACGCAAGCGCCGTTGTAATTCCCCATTCCGGCCACTGCTCGGGAGCGAACGGTGACGTTATTCTGGTTGAACACACGCGCAAAATAGGTCGGCCCGGTCTCACTGACAATGGCTTCGACATACCCCGACACCCCCTGCCAAGTGTAGGGGTAGTTGATGGTGACGGTAACATTGAACTCCGAATCGTCGAAGCCGTTCTTGATGGAGTCCTCTTGGCCGGCCTGGTTTACCTCGGCGTAGGTAGTATTCTGCCGGTAGACTTCATAAGCGCCACCGATAGCCCCAGCATTGGCGGCGTTCTGCGTGCGACGCTTGAGGTCGTAGATCTTCCCAACGTCCAACGCCAAGGCGAGAAACGCCAGCAAGACGGGGAACAACAGAGCCGTAATGATTAAGATCGCGGCGCGGTTGTCCTCCTTAAGACGACTAGCCATGCATCGCCTATTACCCTTTGTCATAAGCTGCCCCTCAGCTCAGTCGCAAGATATTTCTTAGACCCGGAAACCTCGCCCTGAACTCTTTTCCTGCGCTACAATGCTCCTCAAATCAAGATCGGCGTCTCACAGACCCCTCTTCGTCGGTACCGGATGGGGCCCAATACCCAGGAGCATCCCGGCCCAAGGCCCTATGTTACGCTATCCATACCGCTTAGTCTATCTTTTATCGGTACTAGTGCTTGGTTGCATAAATTCACATAGGTTATAGGCGGACAATTCCTGGACCTCTCCCACACGGTCGCGGCTAAAAAGACTCTGCGAACAAACGACTTCCGGACCAGACGGACGATCGTATGGTCCTTCGGGAAAGGGCTTTTCAAATAACGCTAACTTTTTCGACCAACTAGTACTAGTACCTTATAAATATTCTCCCTTAAGTGTGGTCGGGCCTTCCGGGATACCTAGTTCGTCCGCGGCTTTTAGCACTCTGTACAGCATGACTGCCAGTCGTCGATCGTTCAGAGCCGCGGAAAACTAACGTGCATGGAATGTGTTAGGAGCGTGGCGGCGCCTTGCGGCGGGAAAGATACCGGCTGCGCCCGGGTTACGAAAACATATACAAGGGTGCGCAGCAGGCTAGCCCGCTTTTCTCACCAGGTGGCGAGGCGAAGTGCGTGAGAGGCCCGTCAGTACAAGGCGCGCGCCGCTCAGCGCGCGGAGGCGTACTTGAACAGTACGTTGAGCACGGTGAGCAAGCGCAACGAAGTAATGGTGGGCCTATCGCGTGCTTCGATCGTCAGCTGGTGAGAAATGCGGGCTAGACCCGCGGCGGCGGGAAAGAAACCGACTGCCCCCGGGGTTAGGAAAACATATAGAGGGGCGTGGCTTCGGCGACGGCGACCGTTCCTTCGCCTTCGCCCTCCTCGGCGCCCGTCTCGCCGGCGGAGCGGTAATACATGCCGCCTTCAGCGAGGAAAATCTCCAAGTCGGCGGGACGCGGCAGCACGCCCTGGATCAAGGCTTCGGAAAGAGGATCTTCGACGTACTTCTGCAGAGCGCGCCGCAAGGGGCGAGCGCCATAGCTGCGATCGCCGCACGTCTCGTCGAGGATGTGCTTGGCCGCGTCTTCGTTCAAGTGTATATGGATATCCTTGCGGGCCAAGTTCTCATTGATCTGTTCGACCATGAGGTCGATGATCTGGAGCAGATCGTCGTCGGTCAGCGAAGAAAAGATGATGGTTTCGTCAATGCGATTGAGGAACTCGGGGTTGAAAATACGTTTGACCTCGCTGAGCACTTCGTCGTGAGCCTTGGCGTCGGCGGTCTCCTTCGAGCGGCTTTCGAATCCCATCCGTGCCCGCTTCTCCAGGAAGCGCGCCCCGATGTTCGAGGTCATGATGATGATCGTGTTCTTGAAATCGACCGTGTTGCCCAAGCCGTCGGTCAACTGGCCGTCCTCGAAGACCTGCAACAGGATGCTGAATAGGTCCGGGTGGGCCTTTTCGATCTCGTCGAGCAGGATGACCGAATAAGGGGCCCGCTTAACACGTTCGGTCAACTGCCCGCCCTCTTCGTATCCCACGTAGCCGGGGGGCGAACCGATCAACTTCGAGACAGAGTGTTTCTCCATGAACTCCGACATGTCGAAACGCACCAGTGACTTTTCACTGCCGAACAGACACTGTGCCAGCGCCCGCGCCACTTCGGTCTTACCGACGCCGGTCGGACCCAAGAACAGGAACGACCCCGCCGGCCGAGTCACCGATTTCAGACCGGCCCGCGATCGCCGTATGGCCCGCGCCAGGGCTGATATGGCCGTGTTCTGGCTGACGACTCGCTTGTGAAGCTCCTCCTCGATGCGGAGGAGTTTGACCATCTCTTCTTCCTTGATCGAGGTCATCGGCACGCCGGTCCAGCGCGCCACGATATCCTCGATATCGTCCTTGGTCACCGAGGCCGTAGCGGTGTCGTCGAGGTTGTACTTTTCTCGCAAGACACGGAGGTTCTCGCGTTCCTTGCGCTCTTCGTCGGAATAGAAGCGCGCTTTTTCGAACTCGTGGTTGGCAATCGCGTTTTCCATGCGGTGCACGATGAACTTGATCCTCTTGTGCACCTCGGCGATCTCGCCGGGCATCGTCGTCTGGCGAAGCTTGACACGGGCGCCGGCTTCGTCCAACAGGTCAATTGCCTTATCAGGAAGGAAGCGGTCGGGGATATAGCGGCTCGAGGTGTAGACCGCGCCTTCGATCGCCTCGTCGTTATAAGCCACGGCGTGGAACTTCTCGTAGCGGTCCTTGATGCCGAACAGAACCTTGACGGCTTCCTCTTCGGTGGGCGGAGCGACCTTAACAGCCTGGAAGCGCCTCTCCAGGGAGCGATCTTTTTCGATGGACTTGCGAAACTCACTGGGAGTGGTCGCTCCAATGCACTGGATTTCACCCCGCGAAAGCGCCGGCTTGAGGATATTCGCGGCGTCCAGCGAACCCTCGGCCGAGCCGGCTCCGACCAAGGTGTGCAACTCGTCAATGAAGATGATCGCGTTCCGATTCTCCATCAACTCTTTCATGATCGTCTTCAAGCGCTCCTCGAATTGGCCGCGGTACTTCGTACCGGCCACGATCAGCGAAAGGTCGAGCGCCAGGATGCGGTTTTCAGCCAAAAACGAGGGTATCTCTCCTTCAGCGATGCGCTGGGCCAGCCCTTCCACGATCGCCGTCTTGCCGACGCCGGGTTCGCCAATCAATACGGGGTTGTTCTTCGTTCGCCGGCACAGAATCTGAATGACGCGTTCGACCTCGTTTTCCCGTCCGATGAGCGGGTCGAGATTGCTGTCAATCGCCGCCTGCGTGAGGTCACGGCTAAACTCGGCCAGCAGCGAACTCTCCTTCGGCCGGTTCGAGAGCAGCTTTTCGGACTGAGAGCGAGCGAGTTCTTCGCGAATCGTCGCCAGACGGAGACCGCGCTCATGAAGGATTGCCGCTGCGAAGGATTTTTCTTCTCGCAGTAGACCCAGCAGCAAGTGCTCAGTGCCGATGTGCTTGTGGGAAAGCCGCTCGGCCTCCTCGGCCGCGTAAGCCAACACGCGCTTGCACTCGTGGCTCAGCGGCAGATCGACCGACGTGGAAACTTTTTCACGGACAGTCGTGCGTGCTTCGATCTGCTTGCGGATCGACTCCACCGCCGCGTGCGATCGCAGGAAGCGGTTGGCAAGAGCCTTGTCCTCTCGGATTAGCCCCAGCAGCAGGTGTTCCGTTTCGATATAGGGACTACCGAACTGGCTGGCTTCGTAGCGCGCGAAGAAGATTACCCGCCGCGCCTTTTCCGTATAGCGTTCAAACATGCAGAGAACCCTCCCGATCCCTCGGCAAGTCGGTTTCCTCTCTTCCTCATCATATCAGCCTTCCGCGGATTACCGCCCGACTGAGAGCGGTCTACGCCTTTCGGACGGAGGCCTCAAGGGCAAGGATTCGGAGTGGCGCTGTGAAAAAGGAAGCGAGCGGCGGAGCTAGGCTGACGACGGACTAACGGAGACAGCTAAACTATTGATTTCTCAGGCTGCAAGCGACGAACGGTGCCCCTCGGTCGAGAAAGTGGCGAACGCTCACCAGCCTAGGCGTTTTCTTCAATGCCGCCGGTTTCACCCTTGCCGGCTGCGGCCCCATACGCGAGGTCTGCGTGGGGCTCCAGCGGTTCGGTCCGCAGAACTTTCAGTAAATGTTTCCCACCGGGCTGGTCCAGCATTTTCCCGATTCTCCCTACAATGTCTTTGATTGTCGCCTCCGACAAGATGTCTTGGTTTTTCGGCCGGTAAACGGCCAGGGCGACCAACGCCCAGGGTTCACACTATTTGCTCGCGCCTTCACACGCCCGGAAACATGCGGCGAGAATAGAATCAGCCCCGGTTACGCACGACAAAGCCATGCTCGAGATCGCATGTAGGCATGCGTCAAAAACCTTACCAAGAGCTGGTATGTTACCAAGCTGTCGTTGAACGCAGTCCTCGAAATTCTTAACTAGTTTTTTCCTCTCGCGCCCCTGGGACACCATAATAGTTGCCGGGAGGAGACTCCTTATGAGTGCGGCTTTGATCGCGATTGGCGTTTTATCTTCAAGTAGGATCCCGCGACACGAGGCCTGTGGGTGTTCCAGGGGCATGCCCTCAAGGTTAGGTGGTAGCTTTAAGATGAGCTCACCCCAGAGTTCGATCGCTCTGACGGCCTGCGTTTCGTCGGTGCTGCTGTTTGACAGTTTCCTCAGGCCCAACCAAACGCGGCACAGCGCCTCGAGATCATACATGTGAATCTCTCCTAGCCCGTTCTACCGAGAGGAGACCGATCCTGATGAGGTCGAGAGCAAGGCTGGTGTCGGCCGAGTTATCCCCAATCAAGCGGCTGCCGACGTTCAGCGCCGACTTGGGATCATCCTTAACCTTCTCCAACACAAGTTGTTTCTCAAGATCCGGCGAGGGCTTGACTATCCTCATCCTCTCAAGGAAACGCCTCAGCTTTGGCTTGATCTTTGCTCGACATGCCCACCAGAAACCGATTAAACCTGCGATTGAAGCCAAAAATCCCACGACCTTGTAGAAACCCTCAACAGTCATCCGATCGAAGAGGTTTATGCCTGTACCCATGCCAGTACTATGTCCAAGATGTCCAAGTATTACGACCCTTCAACACGCACAACCCCACCTCCTATCTGGTTTCAAGCGGTGTCATTTCCTTGGGGCAGACGAGGGCTGAGTTATTGTCAAATGTTGTGGACGGGGCGGGTCAGGCGGCGCGTTGTGGAACCATCACTCCATCCTTGAATTTCTTTCCTTCTAAGACGTGGACAATCAGCTCCGAGCCGTTGAGTCTGCGCCAGCGAGCCTCCGCTTGACGGGCCAACATGAACACCATCGTCAGCGAGGCTTCGCGGCTGCCGCAGCCCTTCGTCCTGCGTTGCCTCAGGCGCACCGTCGCGAACGTTGACTCGATCGGATTCGTCGTTCGCAGATGCCCCCAGTGCTCGGCCGGGAAGTCGTAAAACGTCAATACGACCTCGCGGTCCTTTTCGAGGCACGCAACGGCCTTGGGATACTTCACCTCGTAGAGGCCGGCGAAGTGATCCATCGCCCCCTCCGCCGCTGTTCGGCTCTCGGCCAGATAAATGTTGTGTAGCGCGCTCTTGGCTTTGCCCTGCATACTCTTGGGCAACTTGTCGAGCACGTTCGCCGTCTTGTGCACCCAACAGCGTTGTTCGCGCGTCGTCGGATACACCTTCTGCAGCGCCGCCCAAAAGCCCAAACTGCCGTCGCCCACCGCCAACTTCGGCGGAACCTCCAGGCCGCGCCGCTTCCAGTCTTCGAGCAACTCCGTCCAGGACAACTCGCTTTCGCGAAAGCCGTCATGCACCGCCAACAGTTGCTTGCGGCCGTCGGCCAAGGCACCGATAACACCCAATAAACACTGCCGTTCATCGTCCAAACGGATGTTCGAGTAGATGCCGTCCGCCCACAGGTAGACGAAGCGTTGACCCTCGAGCGAGCGCTTCGACCAGGTCTCGTATTCCTCGCGCCAGACTTGCTTGAGACGCACCACCGTGGTCGCTGACAAGCCCGGCGCGGCGGGTCCGAGCAGGGCTTTCAGCGCATCTGAAAAGTCACCCGTCGAGATGCCTTTCAGATACAGCCAGGGGATCAGCTCTTCGACGCTTTTGGTGCGCCGCAGGTAGGGCGGCAGAATCTCGGACGTGAATCGAAACTTGTTGCCGTCTTCATCGACACGGCGATCGTTGACTCGCGGGGCGCGTACTTTCAGGGTTCCGACACCGCTGACGAGGGTGCGTTCGTTGGCGCAGCCGTTGCGCACCACCAATCGCCGCCCCTGGTCGTCGATTTCGTCGCGATGCGCGTCGACGTAGGCGGCGGCTTCGGCCTCGACGGCTTGGACCAACATGCGCCGTGCTCCGTGCCGCAGCACCTCGTCCAGTTCGCTAAGCTCGCTGACCGAGACCACCTTTGGGCCTACTTGACTCTCTTCGGAAATCGCTTCAAACTCTCTCATGGCGTATCCTTTCATTCCTTTCTGGGAAGCGGTCAAACACTGAATTCAACCGCTAGGATACGCCGCCCTTCCCTACGCCCTCATCCACAACTTTCGGTTATAACTCGCTCGAAGCCGGGCTAACCCGCTGTCTCGTAGTAACTTGCATCAAGCCGCGCCACTGAGCCACAGCCGCTTGGCTATGCTATGATCGCTGGTTGTCTGAACGAAAGAGGCGACAGGCGATAATTCTATCGATCCTGCCGCGGCTCTAAGAGCCTGTCTCACAGAACGAATTTCGCCCTTTTGACCACAATATCTTGTGCAACCCCTATCCCTCATGTCTAGACGTGGTAGAAAAATTTTCTGTGGGACAGGCTCCTAGGCAACGGCCCCATGGGGGCCGGTTCCCGCTTTCGGGAGACTGCCGGGTTTGCGGACTCGCCATGACCCGCCCGCGGACTAATCCATGAACAAGGTCCGCAAACCCCGCAGCAAAGAAGATCGCAAGCGGCGCCTGCGCACAATCCTGCGACGCCTCGACAGAGACTACCCGAATGTCGAGTGCGCTTTGCACTACCGCAGCCCTTGGGATTTGCTGGTGGCGACGATTCTGTCAGCGCAATGTACCGACGTGCGCGTCAACCAGGTAACCCCGGGGCTGTTCGCAAAATACCCTACCATCACCGACATGGCGTCCGTTCGCCAGGAGGTGCTCGAGCGCGACATTCGGTCGACCGGGTTCTTTCGTAATAAAGCTAGGTCGCTGATCGGCTCGGCGCAAAAGATCAGCTCCGAATTCGCCGGCAAGGTGCCCGAAACGATGGAAGAGATCCTTACCTTGCCCGGCGTGGCTCGCAAGACGGCCAATGTGGTGTTGGGAACGTGGTTCGGGAAAGCAACGGGCGTAGTTGTCGACACTCACGTTCAGCGCATCGCGCGCCGGCTCGACCTGACCAAGGAAAAGGATCCCGCCAAGATCGAAAGGGACCTGATGGAGACGATTCCCAAAAGACGTTGGATATTGTTTAGCCATCAGATCATTCACCATGGCCGCCGGGTCTGCCAAGCGCGCAAGCCGCGCTGCGGGGAATGCAGCCTCGAAAGCCTATGCTACGCCCCCGACAAGAGTGTTTGATGCCCCTTCGACCGCAGGCTAGCCAGGAATAGCGTGCTTCGAGATCTGGGAGAGCGGCTTACCCAAACTGCGACCACCATGGGCCCGCCGGGGCTCTTTCTCGTAGCGCTTGGAGATTCCGCTTTCGTGCCACTGCCACAGGGCGTGGACGCTCTCATCATCGCGCAGTCCATCGCCGCTCCTTCGACCGCCTATCTTGGGGCGGGATTGGCGGTTCTGGGATCGGTCATCGGATCCCTCATTCTCTACACCATGGCCCGCAAGGCCGGTCGCGCAATGATCGAAAAGAAAGTCAAGGCGAGCGGCATCGAAAGAATGCGCCGCCAAATCGAAAAGTACGACGCTCTGTTGCTGCTCCTTCCGACCATGATCCCGCTGCCGCTGCCCATGAAACTCTTCGTGATCGGCGCCGGCGTGTTTCAAATGAGAATGGCGCGCTTCATCGCAGTGATCCTTCTCGCCCGCTTCGTGCGTTATTTTGGGGAAGCCTTTGTCGCTCTGCGCTACGGTGAACAAACCATGGCTTTCCTCACAGAACACGCACTGCTTGGCATCGTCGCGGCAGTGGGACTGATCGGAGTATTTTACGCCGTGCAGCGTTGGAGTACTAGCAAAGTGACCAGCGGGTAGCCGCCTCGGCCGGGGTTCACTTGCGGCGCAACGCTAGCCCGCGGCGCTTTCGTGCTGCCGGATAGGGACAACCATGCCGCGGGCCTATCGCGCGAGAAGGGGAAAACGGATTCTACTGTATATACCCAAGTGACCTCAGGCCTCTCCTCGTTTCAGGACTGAGATCAGGACCCTCAGTGTTGCGCACACCGTAACACGCGCGAACTTTAGCGAACTCCGCCCGCGCCTCCTCGAGCAGAGTGCGCCCCTTCCGGGCCATCTCCGGAGAAGTCCGCACGATGTTTGTTGTTTCCCCGGGATCGGCCCGCAGATTGTACAATTCCTCCCGTCTGGACGCGGGGAGATGAACGTATTTGTGGTCGTCGAATATGAACGCCTCTTTCTCTTCGTAGTACAAGGCGCCGGAGCTGAAGACCACCCCTCCCTGGTCGGGGGAGGCTTCGCCCTCCCAAAGCGGCCGCAGCGAGCGGCTTGCATAGCAGCGATCCTGATGGTCGATCTTGCATAGATCCAGGACGGTTGGTGTGATGAGCCGATTCGATACCCGCGCACTCACCTTCCTGTTCGAAGTTGAGCCTGGCGTTTTGACCATCAACGGTACTGTTATGACTTCCTCGTACACACTGTGGCCGTGTTCGTAGCCGCCGTGTTCCCAGAACTCCTCGCCGTGGTCACTGGTCAGGATAATAAGGGCGTCGTCATACAGGTTCAGGTCTTTCAGAGCATCTAGGAATGAACCGACATTTTGATCGACGAACTGCGTTTCGGCGAGATACAACTGCCTCAGCCAGCTACGCTCTTGCTCTGAGAGCACCCTTCCGCCCCGGATCTCCGCCGATCGATCGAAGCTGTAGCCGATCCACTGCGGTGGAGGGGTATCGGGTAAGAGGTGGCGCGGAGGACTGTATGGTACATGAGGGTCGATGAAATGGATCCAAAGAAAGAAATCCCGCTGCCGGTTCTGTTCGATCCAATGCCGGGCAAGGCGGGTTAAGTTCCGGGTGCCCCCGCGTGGATATTTGGAGGGGAAGAAATAGTCCAACAATCTACACCCTAATGCATCTCCCGGCCAGGGCTTGGGGAAATGATCGTAGTCGAGAAAGCCTTTCTTGAGATTCCACCTCGGCCCCAGAAAGATATTCTCGACCAGCGCGGCCGTGACATAACCCGCGTCTCTCATGTATTCCGCCAAGGTTGGAAATTCCTCGGCGAGACGAGACCGAGGTTCTTGGACGAGGTGACCCAGGGTGGGGAGGCCCGTCATGATTGACGTGATACTTGGCAATGTCCAGGGGGATGAACTGTAGGCGGCCGTGAAAACCACCGAATCATCCGCAAAGGCGTCGATGTAAGGTGTTTGGGCAGTCTGAGGATTGTGGCAGGACAGCGCATCCCGCCGTAGCGTATCAATCGTTATCAGAATAACCTGCCGCACGGGATGGATCGACTCGACAAATCCGCTGCGATCCGCTTGGAAATAGTGGCTGCGGTGACTCATGGATACACAACCGGCGATGACGGACCCAACCCAGATAAGTGTTACGAGCAACGTCGTGGAGGAGACCCGAAGCGAAAACCAGACCGCCGAGCAGATCGCAACCAGATGAAATACCCCCCCCCCCCCCCCCCCCCCCAAGTATTTGAAAGAAAAGAGCCAGGGGTTGGAGGATAAGTGCTTGCCCAGCGAAAGGCGACTGATATCGTCAATATCAACGTCAGCGCAACGACCAGTTTTCCAGCCAGTTGAACGGCTCTGTGACGGAAACGGTTGTACACGCGGCCAACGATAGATGAGCATCGCTAGGCCGCAACATAGAACGAACAATGGAACAGAACGAAAAACGGAGGGTGGTAGAAGCAGCCGCGGGTGAACTAAGCCGGCGACCAAAAACAGCGCCAAGGCGATACCCACAAAGCTGGATATGGCGACAAAAACCGGAAACGCCGAAAAACTTAGCAAACGGAGCCACGGTCGCACCAGTACGAACCACAACGTGCAGAAACCGACGCTCACCAACACTGCGGTCGCGGCGAAAGGAGCCAGCATCTCTTCGATGGCCGCCCATGCCGGCGCCTTGACGGACATGGTTACGAGGATGTCGATCGAGGCAACCGTCAGCCCCAGCTTCAGAGCTGTCGTGAGTACGGTTCCGACCGGAATCGCCCGATCGCTGTCATTGTTCGCCTCCGTCCGTTCTAAGTCGATCATCGGAACATTAGTGCGCCGAAGTATCCACGAGCTTATGCCCCCTAGGGGACGGCTAGGAGCCTGTCCCACAGAAAATTTTCGGTACCACATCTAGACATGAGGAATAAGAGTTGCATAAGGTGTTGTGGTCAAAAGGGCCAAGTTTCTTTCTGTGAGACAGGCTCCTAGCCCTAATACCGTTCAGTTACGCTGTGATGGAACCAAGGAATCTTTCCCCGCATGACGCCGCCTGTCATGTACGGGTGTGACATGTCGCGCCCTGGGGACCGCCTGTGGCCACCTTCCGTGTCCCTGCAACCTTTGCGCCCAGCTCGGAATCCGGCCGGGTCACCGTACCCAAACAGCAGTTCTCGATCGGGGCGGGCGCCCGAAGGGGTACGGAGAGAGCACGAAAAAGGCCGCTGCCGGCACCGCGCTCCGGACCCCTGGGATCTATAGGTTCAAGGCTGGGAGAGCGCCTCTTTCTGGAGCCCGCTGTTGTAGGCGGCCTCGCTCAGTGTTAGTTCGGCGAAATCCTTCCCGTTCTGGAGGATCTTGGTTTTGAAGGGAATGCGGATGCCGTCCACCTCGCGATAGTCGGAGAAGATTTCCTCCACCTCAGCCGGCGCACCGCTCATCGCGGCTCCCTGGTAAGCCGACTTAAGCACATCTCCTGATGAGGAATCGATCCACAACCTGACTGAAAACCCGTTTGGAGCGGAGACTTCGATCAGATCCGCGGCTTTCCCATCTACTTCGCCGGATTCGACGAAATTGATCTTGCGCTCGGGGTCACGGTCGCTCAAAAGCAGCGACTCGCGCACGCGGAAGAGCTCTTCCTGGGCCTGCTTCAAGAGCGGACCGCCCAGCGGCGCCTGACCCCGCGGCCCCTTCCTCCAGCCGCTATCGCCCGCCGCAAAGATTACCATGGCGCCAAAGGGCAGTTGCATCTCCTGCCGAAGGACGTCGGGGAGGATAATGTGCGTCGTTTGCTCCGCCGTCATCATCCCTCCCATCCCTTCCAGCTTCCCTTTCCTTGTCAAATCTCTCACGGCCGCCAGTTTGTCCGCCCCGCCGGCGGCTTGTTGAGCGTTCAGCAGTATCTTGACCCCCTTGGCCAGCGTGGCGTCGTCCGCCTGAGCCGGCTCCTGCTTGGGTTGCGGAATCGTTAAGTCAATCTTGTGGACCTCTTCGCCCAGCTCTTCCAGGGGCCGATCGAAATCCGACGGCTTGCCGACGACGACCAACTTCATGGACTTAGGGTGCAAGTGTTCCTTGGCTACTCGCTGAACGTCCTCCTTGGTGACCGCGGCCAGCTTGTCTCTGTATTGGAAAATAAAGTCCTTCGGGTAACCCCAGTAGACGTAGCGCATCAAACGGCCCAGGGTCTTGCCCTTGGTGTCGAAGTTGAAGACAAAACTGTTCAGCACGGACTCTTTGGCGGTTCGCAGCTCGGCGTCGGTGACCGGCTCGTTACGGATGCGCTCGATCTCACCCATCACCTCCTCGATGGCCTGCACGGTGGACTCCGACTTGGTAGCCATGCCGACCCGGAAGATCCCGGGATGATTGTAGTTAGCACCCCATGACGCTCTTACGTAATAGGCCAAGCCCAGATCGCTGCGGATGCGCTGGAAAAGCCGGCTCTGAAAACCGCCGCCCAGGATGCCGGCCATCACCCTCAACGCCGGGTAGTCTTCGTCCTTGCGCAGGCCGCCCAGGTGTCCAATCCGGATGTTGCTTTGGTTGACACCCTGCTTTTCCGCCAAGTAGAGGCCGCCCTCGTCTTTTCGCTGGACCTCGGGGAACGGCGGAACGCTCGGCTGCTCGACCGTCCAGTTCTCGAACGCCTTTTCCACCTTGGCCTTCATCTCGTCGCTCGAGAAATCACCATAGACGGCAAGTTTGATATTGGCCGGAAAAAAGTAGCGCTGGTAAAAACCTTCCAGATCGGCTTTCTCGATGCGATCGACATGTTCGTATTCCAGCTGCCATCCGTAAGGGGTCTGCCGGCCATAGACTAGGTTTGTGAATTCACGGGTGGCGATCCCCCCCGGGTTGTCATTGCGCCGTGCAATGCCGCTGCGCACCTGCTGCTTGATGAGGTCGATCTTGTCCTGGCGGAAGGCGGGATTCGTCAACACGTCGGCGTAGATCACGAGTACGCGATCGATGTTTTCCTTCAGCGTCCAAAAGTTGGCTCTCCCGCCGGTCTCGCCGATGCTGGTTTCGACCGAGGCAGCCATGCTTGCCAATTCTTCATCGATCTCGGGACCAGTCCGCGAAACCGTGCCGCCCAGACGAAGAACCTCCCCCGTGATACCCGCCAGGGCAATCTTTTCCGGCGGATCAAACAAATTTCCGGTTCGAACCGAGGCAAAGCCCCTGACGATCGGCAGAGCGTGGTCTTCCAAAAGATAAAGTTCCATCCCATTGGCAAGTGTGTGCGAGACCACCTCCGGAATATCGATTTCCCGTAGCGGCGGGAAACGCTTCACAACCTCGGCAGGCGACGCAGCCACCTTGATCTTCTTCTTGCGATTCCGTTCCGCCGGCAAGCCGCTAGACGCGGCAACGGTCCAGCACAACACCATTACAAGCAGCCAATGGGCAGTTCGCGTGGAGTGTCTTCTCATTTCACTCTTCACCACTTGACTCCTCATCCCCGGCCGGTTTCACCGAATAGGCCACGGTTCGATGCTCACGACGAAAATATTCTTCGGCCACCCGCTGGACATCGTCGGCCGTCACGCGATTGATTTCGTCGAGCCGGCGAAACATCTGCCGCCAATCCCCGTAGGCCACATGGTTGGCTGCCAGCGCGCCCGCCAGTCCGGCATTGTTGTTGAGCCCTCTGATTAACGACGCTCGCGCTTTCGTCTTGACCATTTGCAGCGTGTCGGCGTCCACCTTCTCCGTGCGGATCCTGTCGATGACTGCATACATCGCTTGCTCGTTCTCTTCCACCATATGGCCGGCGGTCGGCATGGCAAAAAACACAAACAAGGAAGCGTACTTGTCGCCGGGATAGTTCGGGAACCCTCCGGCCACTACCGCGACTTGCTTGTCGCGAACCAGATCCTTGTACAACCAGCTCGTGCGTCCACCACTGAGGACGCTCGAGATGACGTCGAAAACGGCGCGATCGGGATGTTGCCGGGAGGGCTTTCCATAACCGATCACAATGGTGGGCTGGGCCTCGGATATGACTTCGATGCGGCGCTCGCCCTGTTGCTGCGGCTCGAGGGTTCGGACCGATGGGCCGGCTGGTCGGCGTGGCAAGCGGCCAAAGTAGGCTTCGGCCAGCCGCCGCATCTCGTTAGGATCGACGTCGCCGGCAATCGCGATCGTGAGGTTGCTCGGCGCGTAGTAGCTGTGAAAGAATCGCCGTGCTTCCGTGGCGCTCAGGCTTTCGATGTCGCTTGCCCACCCCACGCCGGGCCGCCCGTAGGGGTGCGCTTGATAGGCGGTAGCAAGAAAAGCCTCGAGCAACTTGCCTATAGGGTTCGATTCGGTGCTCTGCCGTCGCTCCTCGCGTACGACATCCCGTTCCTTGTAAAAATCACGGAGAACGGGGTTCAAAAAGCGTTCCGACTCTAGATAGAACCACAGTTCCGCGCGGTTCGAAGGCAAACTGTAGACATAGAGCGTATAATCCAAAGCGGTGCCGGCGTTGAGCCCCGCTCCACCGTTCTCCTCGATCAGCCGCGTGTATTCGTCGCTGTTCGCCAGCTCGGCAGCTTCGTCGACCTTCTGTTGAAATTCCTTCTCCAGTTCCGCGAGGCGGTCCTTGTCCGCGCGCGGACCCTTGCCCCTCTCTGCTTGTAGCTCCTGATAGGTTCGCTCCAGCGCGGCGAGCGCCTGGCGTTCCTGCTTGTAGTTTTTCGTTCCGATCGTCGGCGTCCCCTTGAACGCCATGTGCTCAAACATGTGAGCCATCCCCGTTTGCCCCGCGGGGTCGTCGACGCTGCCGACATCGGCCAGGGTGCGAAAGGAAACGACGGGAGCCTGGCGCCGCTCGAGCACGATGAAGTGCAAGCCGTTGTCCAAATCGAATTCGGTGACGGTCTTTTCAAACGCCTCGAGGTCCTGCGCCTGCACCGGCGCCGGCAAAAACAGCCCGCACGCGAAGAGAACTAAAATTCCCTGAACCGCAAAGCGCCTCATACTGACGAAGGTAGCGCAGATGAGCCGATTCGTGCAAAGGCTCGACGCGCACTCCGCGGGTGAAACGTTGGGATTCACACCATGCCCATGCTTCGGCCGAACGATAGAAGGCGGAACAGAGACGCGGATCCGCTCGAAGCTCTCGACTGGCACAGGGCCTCGCAACGTTGGTCGATCGACCCGCAACAGTCGATGGAGAACGCGGAACAGCGACTGTCGTATCGTTCGCTCGTGTGCTTCGGCAGCTTTGACGATCTCCGTTCGAGGAGAGAATGATGTTGCTGTATCGAGATTCCCCTCGCTCGCACAGCGCGCGCTCGCGTTGCGTCCTCATGCGTTTCGCAGGCTGCATCCTGCGCCGAAAGCGCTGGGCCACGAAAAAAGTTTTTTCGCCAACGCACTCGCGCGTGAAGCGCACGAGAACGGTGAGAGTCCACGGAAGGCCCTTCTGGCAGGGGTTTGGAGCGACTTCGTCTTTTCCTCCCGCGCGGGAACGCGTTCGTAGTCGCTACGAAGCACAAACAAAATTGAAAAAAATGTTTTGACTTTCGTGTCAGACATGTTAAAACATTTATGATGATCAATGTAGTGGGCGAGCGGGAGGAGATGGCTGTTGATTGTGAAATCGCCTGGCAGTTTCCCGAGCCCGCGATGTTGAACCCTAATCAATGAGGTGAATCGCTATGGCGAAGAAGAAAGCCAAGAAGGCGGTCAAGAAGTCAGTGAAGAAGATCGCCAAGAAGGCTACGAAGAAAAAGGTCGCCAAGAAGACAGTAAAGAAGGCAGCCAAGAAGAAGGCCACCAAGAAGAAGGCAGCCAAGAAAAAAGGCGGCGGCAAGAAAAAATAGTGGCTGAGCGAGGCGGTCGAGCCAGGCAATCTTAAGAGGTGCCGGCAAGGCCGCTTAGCTCTCCGCGCCGGCGCCGACTTAGGGAATGCCGGTGCTTGAGCTTGTTTAGAGTGAAAGAAGAGGCAGCCCGAAGGGGCTGCCATTTTTTTGTCTTCTTCGCCTACGTTCGGTAGGCGGTTTTGAAGTTTGGGCCCGCTTCAGTATCCTAAAGCTAAAGCAAGGTCAGGCGGTTAGCCGGCGTCGATGATAGTCAGCACACAAACCGTTCGCTTCGACTCTCTCCAGTTGGACTGCGGAGAGACGCTCTCGCCGCTGGACGTAGCGTATGAGACCTACGGTCAGCTCAACGAGCGTCACAGCAATGCGATTCTCATCTTGCATGCTTTCTCCGGGGACGCTCACGCCGCCGGCATTTCCGACGCGGACGGCAAGTCCGGCTGGTGGGACAACATGATCGGCCCCGGCAAGGCTTTCGACACGGACAAATACTTTGTGATTTGCACCAACGTGCTCGGCGGATGTCGCGGGACAACCGGTCCCGGCTCGATCAATCCGGCGAGCGACAAGCCTTACGGTTCGCGATTCCCGTTTGTGACCATCGCCGACATGGTCCGTTTGCAGAAGCAGTTGGTCGATCACTTGGGCATTGAGCGGCTGCTCTCGATGGCAGGGGGCTCGATGGGCGGGATGCAGGTGCTGCAATGGGTCGTCGACTACCCCGGCTATGTGGCGTCTGCGATGCCGATTGCCACAACAACCCACCACTCAGCCCAGCAGATCGCCTTCGACGAGGTCGGCCGCCTGGCCATCATGGCCGATCCCGACTTCGCGGGCGGGGACTACTACGAGGGCCCGCCCCCCGCGCGCGGGCTCGCGGTCGCGCGCATGGTCGGACACATCACGTACATGAGCGATGAGTCGATGCGCGAAAAGTTTGGCCGCCGGCGTCGCGCCGACGAGGATCCTAGCGACGAATTCGCCGGCCTGTTTGAAGTCGAGAGTTACTTGCGCTATCGCGGCGGTCAGTTCGTCAACCGCTTCGACGCCAACTCCTACTTATGTATTACGCGGGCCATGGACTCCATCGATCTTAGTGCGGGCCACGGATCCTTCGGCGAAGCTCTAGTCCACACGACGGCTCGGTTCCTTGTCGTCAGCTTCACTTCCGACTGGCTCTACCCCAGCTACCAGTCCCAGGAGATTGTTCGCGCACTCCGCGGCCGCAACCTCGATGTCACCTACATCGAGCTTCCTTCCAACCACGGCCATGACGCGTTCCTGGTCGAGGTCGGAGAGCTGACCGAGCTAATCAATAATTTCCTCGACAATACTTTTAGCAAGGTCGAGAGCGCGGCCCGTCCCCGCGCTTCCTCTCGCGCCTAGCCCGCGATAAGAATCAGGCAGCCGTTGTCGCTGCCCGCCCGCCCAGCAGGCACGCTATCCACAAAAGGTCGCACCAGAGGCTGCTCATGGCGACCGCCTCGTCAGGAGAGCAGCCTTTTACCCTCCCGGCGACGCCACTATGACGCCACTATAATGATGGGTGCACGATGGCCACGCTGGAAGCCAAACTGAGCGCTATTGTCCCCGAAGTTCTTGGGCGTGGTGATTACAAGATCATCGGGGAGTTGGTGGCGAACGGCTCGAGCGTGCTCGACCTCGGCTGTGGCGAAGGCGATCTGCTGGCCTGGCTGGCCGAGCGAAAGCAAGTGGAGGCTCGCGGTGTTGAGATTTCGCCGGCCAAGGTCCGCAAGTGCGTGGCACACGGCTTCTCGGTTTTCCAAGGGGATATCGACCACGGACTGGCGGACTACCCCGACAAGTGTTTTGACTACGTGATCCTTAGCCAGACGCTTCAGGAGACGCACAGGCCGCTAGACGTCTTGCGAGAAATGGTCAGAGTGGGCAATCGTCTCATCGTTGCCTTGCCCAATTTTGGCCGCTGGTCGGTCCCTGTTTCCCTTCTACTAACGGGCCATGCACCCAAGACGCGCCACCTGCCCTACGAATGGTACGACTCCCCGAACATTCACTTCGTTACGATTCTGGACTTTGAAGAGATGCTCGCCCGCGAGGGCCTCTCGATCGAGCGGTCCTACTTTCTCCGCGGTGACCGTCCGGTTCGCTTCTTACGAAATCTGCGCGCTGAGGTCGCCGTTTACTTGATCCGCGCCTAGCGCGGCCGTGGCAAAAGTCGTTTAGGGGCGAAAAATGGGGACTGCCGGGACTGCCACCCATTCGCCCCCATTATGGCCTAGAAAAAAAGCACTTGGCCGGAAGCGAATTGGCTGGCTGGAAGGTGTGAAAAAATGCTGGGGACAGTCAACCGCGGCGGAAGGTGTCATAGATTCTACGTGCCTTCTGGGTCGCCGCTTGTGACAGTCCCCGATTTTTTCACACCTGGCTGTACCCGATTTTTCGCGACCTTCACTTCTACCACGGGCCTACGCACTTCAACGGCGCTCGGCCCGATGGCGGCAAGCGATCTATAATTCGGTGGGGTAACGCCATGAACAACGTCTTCGCCGCTGCGGGAGGGTCTCTCCGCGAATCCTCAACTTCCCGACGACACGCGGCTGTGGGCGGCCATGCAACGGGTCAGCGGAGGCACTTGGGGCGGTTGCCTGTTCGATGCAGATACGGTAATCGGCGCTCTCGATTCCGTGCCTTGACCGTGATCGCTGTTGAAGTGAGATCCTTGCCAAGATGCCCAAGCGTTCTCTTGACGCTCGCCGTTCAGCACGAGCGGCGTCCTGTAGCGCATGGCTCGGCGGTCGTTTCGCCGAGACTTGCGACCGTTGGCTCCCTGAGCGATGGAATGACGAGTCAATGCATCAATGTCCCCAGCATTTTTTTCACACCTTCCCGTATCCGATTCTGACTCACCATGAACCAACTCGAACCCTTGCAAGTCGGCGTGATGTTCTGGACGGGCGGTGAGCTCGGCGTCGAAGGGACGCCTTTCGAAATCGTCCAAATGGTCAAGGGGCTGGGAGTTGCCTGCGGCCAGCTCGGCGTCCATCCCGAGGCGATTCTCACTCCCGCGGTCGTGGAAGCCTGGAGCCAAGCTCTCAAAAAGCAAAACTTTACGGTCACCGCAGTTTTTCCCGCGTACAAGGGGGAGAGCTACGCCGACATCCCCACCGTTCAGGAGACGGTCGGCTTCGTCCCTTCCGCTACTCGAGAGGAACGCGAAAAACGGACTTGCGAGTGCTCGGATTTTGCCAAGACACTGGGGATCGCCGAGGTCGCCACCCACATCGGTTTCGTCCCCGAAGACCGCGATCATCCCGACTACCTGGCGGTACGAAACATCGTTCGCCGAGTGTGCGACCACTGCCGCCGAAACGGGCAAAGCTTCGGTCTCGAAACGGGCCAGGAGTCGGCGACCGCGTTAAGAAACTTCATCCGCGACGTCGACCGGGCCAACCTGGGCATCAACTTCGACCCGGCGAATATGATCCTCTACGGTTCGGGCGAGCCTCTCGAAGCGCTCGAGATGGTCAAGGAGCGGGTCATCAGCGTCCACTGCAAGGATGCGCTTTGGCCCGAGAAGAAAGGGGCTTGGGGAACGGAGGTCCCTCTGGGCCAGGGGGATGTCGGCATGGATCGCTACGTTGGGAAACTCAAGGGCTTTGGCTACCGCGGCCCGTTGTCCATCGAGCGAGAGATCACCGGCGAAGAGCAGCGCGCCAACATCCGTGAAGCGATTGCCCTTTTGGAGCGCCTGCGCAAGGCTTAAGTCAGGGCCAATTCGCTCCCTGCGCAAGGCTTAAGTCAGGGCCAATTCGCTCTCTGCGCGAGATGAAAAGCCAGGCCGGTCACGTGAACGGGATGCGCGCAAGCCGGCTCCACGTTTCTCGGGAACTAAACCATCAAAAAGATGCCGGCCCACAGGGCGCATCGCGCCTTGACGATGTCTTCGACAACAGAAAGAAGCGTCCTGCTTCGCCGGCTGTGGGCTGGTGATCAGCGAGATCGCCTGCCGACGTCAACTCCTGTCGGTACGGCTCCGGCAGGAAGAAGTCGCGCTGGGGGCTCGATCGAATCAGGTCCGTCAATTCCTCCATGGACTCAACGACGATCACGGTCCCCACCGGGGCGTCGTTCGCCAGGCCCCAAGCTTTTAGCCGGCGTCCGCAGATCTCTTGCCGCCTGGGCAGCTCCTTGAACTGCTCCGCGGTCAATATGAGACCGAGGTCGTACATGTAACTCGACACCTTAGCCGGATCAACGGCAGACGCAAAGTGGCAGTAGCGCACCTTGGGCAGATCGAGAATCGCGGAATAGAACTCGTCATCGGCCGAAACAATGACCAGCTCGTTGCTGCGCTCTTGCTGACAGTATCGTTTCAATGACGCGGCGGATTTTACCGTCGTTCCGCGATCGAAATCGAGGGCCCACGCGGCGCCGCCCCCAGCCGCCTTCACCACGAATGCAATCACCAAAACAGCAAATGTGACAATCGCCTTCCTTCGCTTGAACAATGGAGACCAAAACACTGCGACCAGGCAAAGCGCGGGGATTGCCGGAAGCAAATAGTAGGCAACCTGGTAGCGAAAGACTACGAGCGCCGCCCCGACCACAATCAGCCAACTCAACAGTAACCGCGAGAAGACCTGATCCGGCTGGCGAATCTGAGCGACGAAACCCGGAAGCCCCGTGAGAAGCAAAAGGCAAAGCACGGGATCGATGAGCGCCATGCGCCGAAGGTAGAACCACAACTGGGATGCGACGCTATAGTGTTCGGGTGTCACTGTTCTCGACTGGACGAGTAGCATGCCGACGTATTCGGCAAGAAACCACTCCCGGTGAACAGTCAATTGGTAGAGATGCCAGGGAAGCGCAACCAACCCAGCAACACCGAAAGCTAAGAACAAGCTGCTCGAACGCGGCCGGAGAGTCCGGCTCGCCACGGCCCAGTAGAAAACCACCACGATCAAGGGCAGCAGACCGGCGATAGCTTTGGCCATGATCGCCGCGCCACTGAAAAGGCCGACTCCCCAAACCGTGGCCGGTCTGCTGAGGCGTGGATCTCGGTCCACCAGATACACTACCGCCACCAAACACATGGTCAACATGGCGTCGGTCATGAAACGCCGACTGAGCAGGTGAAATATTCCATTCGAGGCAAGCAGCAACACGGCGGCCAGCGAAACCAAGAGCTGGTGAGACCGCCTCGCCCAAAGGAATACAAGCACACAAACTGTCACGCCCGCCAGGACGACCGGTAGGCGCAGCGCGGACGGCGAGATCCCGAATAGACGCAGGCTCCCGGCCCCGGCCCACATCAGCAAAGGGGGTTTGTAAAAGACGAAGCGGTCCAAGAATACCGGGGTTAGCCAACCCTCCCCACGCGCCATGCGCAGGGCGCTGTGTCCATACACTGATTCATCCTGTGCCCCCCCCTTCGACACCGGATCAACATAGCCGCTGCCAATTCCAACCTCGGATAGGCCATACCCCAGCACCGACGCAGCGAGGAGAGCAACGAAACCAGCCTCGACGAGGCGATGCCATCTCCACTGCTCGATCAACGATGTCATGCGAAATGCGGGGGCGCCGGCCCGCTTTTCTCATCGGGCGGCGAGGCGAAGTGCGCGAGAGGCCCGTCAGTACAAGGCGCGCGCCGCTCAGCGCCCCGTTTCTTGAATAATGCGGGCGTACTTGAACAGTACGTTGAGCACGGCGAGCAAGCGCAACGCAGTAACGGCGGGCCTCTCATGTGCTTCGACCGCCAGCCGGCGAGAAACGCGGGCTGGAACCGGGGGTGGATTCACAACTGGCGACCCGTATTAGGCTACCCCTAGTCCGCCGGGAACCCGCGCGGGAGAACGTCAAGCTCCCGCGCAATCCTACTTCGGATTGGCTGTGACGCTACGAATCCCCTAGCTGATCGGTTAGGATCCCCTGATCGACCAGCATCACGGGGATGTCATCGTCAATGCGGTAGATCACCTGTTCGTCTTCGGTGATCAGACCCTCCTGAAGCGGCTTTTCGACAGCGCTCCCATCGTGGTATTTCACCGCGCCGGCGACGATTTTTTCGTTGAGTTTTTCCAACTGATCTTGCGGCAGCATGCGCACCGGGACTTTGGTTCGCGGGCAGCACAAGATCTCCAATAAGTCTTCGCTAATCGGCATGTGTCTTTCCCATCAACCCCATTCCACCTGTGAATCGAGTTGCGAGACACAGTGTATCATTCTGATTGGTCCGGCGCTGATTGGTCCGGCGCTGATTGGTCCGGCGCTGCTTGGTCCGTGCGTTCCTTTGGTCTATAGGCGCCGCCACGACGTTTTCCCGACGACGACGAGTCGCGTGCATGGGCTCAGTCATCGCGGCTAATGCTTCGACTTGCCCAAGAAGCTCCCAATCGGTCGCCTGGCTGCGAAGTAGGGGTGGCCGGCCTGGTGAAACGGATTATCAAGGGTAGCTTCCCCGATGCTACAATTCGCTGGGGGCGCTAATGTTTACCTGGGAATGCCCGCGCTGCGGGCGAGAGGTCGATATTGACGAGGAGCGGTGTCCGAAATGCAGTGCGCAGCCCGGGACCAAGGCGCAACCTAAACCGGCCGTCTCCGGAAAAGGCCGCGCTTTGGCCCGTCCCAGGCCTCGCGGGCGGCGGCGTGCCGGCACTACCTGGACAATCGGGCCCTCGCACGTGGCGGTCTTCGCCTTCATCCTCATCCTTGCCGTGGGCGCCGCCGTCTACATCTCTCATCCCGACCTTTTGGGGAGCGCGGGAGCGTTGCAGCTCGAGAATGTTCAAGAGGAGTTGTTTAGCGCGCCCGCCCGGCCTCCTAGCCTGCAGGATATCGAAGTCACGGGTATTCGCATCTGGTACGACCGACAAAGGGAGCTGCTCAAAGTACGGGCGGTGGTAATCAATCACAGCTCGGTGGCGCGAAAACGCCTGAACCTTGTCGCGCATCTGAGGCCCGAGGGGGCGAGCACGACAGCGCCGCCCCTGGCGAAGTTCCCCATCCGCTTCGAAGAAGAACTTGCTCCCCGCGAAGCTCGCGAGATCGAAACCAAGCTGGAGTCATTGGGCCACCCGGCGTCCTTCCCCGATTGGAATCTGCTCCAGATCCAGCTCGAATCGCTCTGAGGCGCGAGGTCGTACCGCTCGCCTTCCTGGCTATGGACCACAAACGCGCACCCCCCGGGTTCTTCGCCGGCGAACGCACGCCGGAACGGGTCGAAAACGCTGCTCGACTGGGACCCTCAGCCGTCAGCATTGAATTCGCTGCGAGGACAGGTTAACATGGCCGCTTAGCCCGCATTTCTCACGAGCGTTCGGACGACCGGCGTTGAACGGACTTTGTTTGTAGGGGCGCACCACCGTGCCCCCCAGGCCTGAGATTCACAAGGCGTCCCGTTCGATAACCCGACCCAGCCCCGCCGAACTCTCTCTGGGCGGGCACAGTGGCCCGCCTACAGTTTTTGTCGTAAGAAATGCGGGCAAGGAACTCCGCGGGAGGACCGTTTGCCGACGGGAGAAGAGCTTCGCAAGGACATCCACCGGAGGGCCGTCGAGCACAAGACCGCCATGGAGGCCGGTTCCTGGTGGCACAGCATCGATCTTGGCCATGGGCAGGTCACCCCGGGCGCCCACGGTTTGGAGGAGCTAAGCGGCATTTACGCTCGCTTCAACCTGCCGGACGATCTTAGCGGCAAACGCTTCCTCGACGTGGGCTGTTGGGACGGATTTTACAGTTTCGAGGCGGAGCGGCACGGCGCCGAGGTGGTTGCCGTGGACTGCTGGCGGCCCGAGAACTTCTTCATCGCACGGCGCGCCCTACAATCGAAGGTCGAGTTCCGGGAAATGAGCGTCTACGAGTTGAGTCGCGAGGCGCTGGGATCGTTCGACGTCGTGCTCTTCCACGGCGTGCTCTATCACCTGCGGCACCCACTGCTCGGACTGGAGTGCGTTTGCGAGGTGACGGACGAGCTGGCCATCATCGAGTCGCACGTTGTCGATAATCTCATCGACTTGCCTCGGCCGGTAATGGAATTCTACGAACTGGACGAACTCGGCGGGCAGCCCGACAACTGGTGGGGGCCGAATAGTGAATGCTTGGTCCGCATGGCGCGCGCGGCGGGCTTTGCGCGCACCGAGGCCGTCCACCGCGAGCCGACCAGGGTGACGATCAAAGCGTATCGCCGCTGGGCCGACAGCCCGTCGCGTCGCTCCCCGGCACTGCGCATCCGCAGCCCGTTTAATGCCGTCACCTTTGACCCGCAGGGCCCCAACCGAGGCCGCCACGCCCTAGTTGGCCTGTACGTCGAGGGCTTGCCCGAGGGCGTCGCCCGTGAAGAGCTGCGCCTCGAAGTAGGGGGCTTCGGCATCAATCCCTACTCGGTCGGCAGTGCGGGCAACTCACAACTTCCGGCCCTCAAGCAGATCAACACCCGACTGCCTCCCGGCCTGATGCCCGGGCCGGCCACCGTGCGCCTGCTCTACCAGGACCGACAGTCGAACGAGCAAGAGATTCGTGTCGTCGAGGGCACGCCGTGGTAGAAAAGCTCACCCTCCACCGGCGTCTCTATCAAGTCAACTACTTCAACTTGCTTAGCCTCCACCGAGAGATCGGAATGCTGTTTGCCTTGGGGGCCGGACAGACAGGCATGCCTGTCCCCACCGAGCCTTCAGCCCAGCCTGATTATCAGGACAACAGTTTACAGATTCGGTGGTTAGACAGACGGGAACCTAACCCAAAGTTTCGTTATCGGCTGCCCGGGTCACTCCTTCAGCGTTTGGTTGCCGGCCCGGTGGCCAGTACGAGTTCGCGGCGTCACTTTCTTCAGCTCGACCCACGAACTCAGAGCGTTCGGCAGCTTAGGGCTCGACGGGGACAAAGCGGTAACCGAGCCGTTCAGTAGGCGACCTCGGCGCTTCAGCGAAAAGACAAGGACATAGGGCCGACGATTCGCATCTTCTGTCCGGATATCGCCGTCCATCCAAGCGGACAGGTGACCGTCCTGAAACTTCACCTTCGTCAGTGCGCTTCGTGGCTGGTCGTCCAGCTGGCCCTCGCTTTCCGAAGACCGTCGCAACCATAGCGTTAAGGGGAGCCGACCCTGATACGTTCCCACGATGCCTTTCCAGACGCCGTCGATTCTTCGGGGCAGCTTTGAGCGAGACCCACGGATATCAGTTAGGTTTTCGGTGGTCGAGACGTTGGAATCGTTAGTGCCGCCCCGGCCAGATTGCGGCAGTAGCACCGTCAGGATCTGCTGACCAATCCGCTGCACAAAATCTGTTTGGGTGTTTGCCAGCAATGCGACAGCTACTTTCTCCCCTGGGACCAAAATGAGCCATGCCGTGACGCCCCCCATCGATCCGGTGTGCGCGACAACGCGGGGCTCATTTCTGTTCCGAAAGGTTTGCCAGCCCATACCATAGCCGCGGCCAGCACTTCGCCTCGCGATCGGGCGTTTCATTCGATCGATGGAACGGTCAGTGAGAATGGCTTTTTGATCGGGAAGGCCAACCTTGAGGTGGAACATCCCAAAGCGGACAAGGTCGTGAACGCTCGAAAAGACCGCCGATGCTCCGCGGTGATCGAAGTCGTAGAATGGCAGCGGCGTCTCCGAGTCCCAGTAGCGAATAGCCCATCGCCAGCTTGAATCAGGCTCCGTTGGGACCGACGTGTGAGACAAACCTAGCGGCCGGAAAACTTCCTCCTTCATGAACTTCTCGTATTTCATACCCGAAACCCGTTCGATGATGTAACCGGCTATGCCGTACCCGAGGTTCGAGTATTGATATTTCTCTCCGGGCTTGGTGACCAAGATGCCGTAGCGGCGAATGGTTTCCTCCATCGAGGGCCGCCGATAAGCCTCGTTTTGCGGAAAGAAATTGTAATGCAGCGGCAGACCCGAGGTATGAGTAAAGAGCATGCGGAGCGTAGCTTCGGACGACTTGTCCGCGTGTCCCGTAAGCTTGACCTGCCCAAGGTAATCATTGATCGGCCGATCGAGTTCGACTTGGCGCCGCTCGACCAAAATCATCAACGCCGTCGCCGTCATCGGTTTCGAGACAGAGGCCAGCGAATAGATCGTGTCGCGTGTGGCGGGAATGTGGTGTTCAAGATCAGCCCAGCCGAACCCCTCCTCCCAAGCGACCTTGCCATTCCGAGCGACGGCAACTGCCAGGGACGGAAGTCTCCCCTTCTCGATCTCCGCCAGAATGGTCTGTCGAACGTCTTCGAAGGGGTCGTCCCCCGCCGCCAAGGCGATTACAGCAAACAGCGTGGCCGGCACCCGACTCGCAATTCGTGAGATCACGGCTCTCCTTGCGGACCATCCTAGCAGGGAGTGAAACCTAGATTCTTACCGCGGAAGTTATAGGGCGTGGAAGCCCCGATTTTATTGGGCTGCGGGGCCGTCGCGCCCAGGCCTTCCGTATATTTAGAACCTAGCCGGACTGTCAACGATTTTCGCTTTTGCGGCGCGGGACCAGTCGGATACCCAATCGGAGCCCGGACTGGCGAACAGTTGCTTGGCCTCCCCGCTCCCATCTGCCTGCCGCAGGAAAATGTCGTCGTTGCCGGCTCGAAGGGAAGAGAATGCAACCTGCTCTCCGCCAGGCGACCAGACCGAGAAACCATCGGGCTCTGGGGACGAGGTCAAGCGAGGCTGCACCCCGCGCGCGATATCGTACACCCACACGTCGTGGATTGGACCTTTCGTTGGCCGAGAGAGCCACCAGGCGCCCATTGGGGGACAGGGCCGGGCCAAAGGAGGTGTTGCACGCGTTGGGTGATCTCTCCCGTTTTGTTCCCACTTCGGGCGGGGAAAAACCGAATTTGCGGAGCGGGGCTTCGGGAAGGGGTTGGCGGAAATGCACGAACGTGAGTACCAGCAAGGCAATCGTGGCGACGGCGAACAGAGCCCAGGGGAGATGTAGCTTGCGCAGTCCCAGCCTGTCGACAGCCTCCGTCTCGGAATGGAGGGGGACAGCACGCTGTGCCCCGGCCGCGGCCCCCGGTTCCGCCCCGCCGGGCACGGCGCGTCCCCTGCCCCTATGCCGGTCGGCAAGATCGTCGATTTCCCGGACGCCAGCTTCTTGGTTAGCCCTCGCAGATCGACGATCATCTCTTCGACGTGCTGGTAGCGCTCGGCGGCATCCTTGGCCAGAGCCTTGCCGACAATCCATTCCAGCTCCATCGGCACCCCGGCCCGTAAGGCCGTGATCGGCTCCGGTTCCTCGTTCAAGATGTTGTAGGCCACCACCTGTTCATAGTCACCCTTGAACGGCAACCGGCCGGTCACCATCTCGTAAATGGCCACGCCCAGCGACCAGACATCCGCCCGCGGGTCAACGTCTTCCCCCTGGCTCTATTCCGGCGACATGTAGGCCACCGTGCCCAGCGCGGTTCCGGTCTTGGTGATCTTGCTTTTAGCCGCGAAGTGCGCCAGCCCGAAGTCCATGATCTTGACTTGGCCTTCCCGGGTCAGCATCAGGTTGGCGGGCTTGATGTCGCGGTGAACGATCCGTTTCCGGTGCGCTACTCTGAGGCCCTGAGCCGTCTGGATGGCAATGTCTAGGGCTTCACCGAGCTTCAGCGGGCGGGCTTCAATCTTCTCCTTCACGCTGAGGCCCTCGATATAGGCCCTCACGATGAAAGTTTCGTCTTGTTCTTGGTTGATTGCGTGGACGGTGCAGATGTTCGGATGATCGAAGGCCGCCGCCGCTTTGGCTTCTTTGACGAAACGTGCCCTGTGCACGACGTCTTCGAGCAAATGGCGGGCGAGGAACTTCAGCGCAACGGTGCGTTCAAGGCTGGTGTCAGTGGCCTTGTAGACAACACCCATCCCACCCTCGCCGAGTTTCTCGGTGATTTCCTAGTGCGAGATGGTGGTACCGATCATGGCTGGTTTTACGGTCGAGAACCGGCAGGAGTGCCGGTCGCTACTTCACCGAGGACCTTCGGAACGGCGGGTTGCCGGTCGCTGCCGCACCGAGCCTTCCCAGACTCTTGTAGTGAGAAATCGTGGCGCCGATCGTGGCCCGAGCCTAAAACCAGTCGAAAGTCGACACCTTTAATTCTGTGGCTAGATTGTACCGCGTCGACAAAGGGTCGGTAACCGGGACCGCGTCAATTGCCCTTAGAAAACCGAATCACGGGCGGCAACGTATTTCTTTTCAATAACCTAAGGGACATGGTCCGAGGGAATCCCGGGTCTCCGCGATAGAATAGACGTAGACGCCGTCCCAGGGAGGGTAGGTTGACAAGTGTCGATTGACACATTACAGTCAATGAATGATCCGGGGCTTCCGCCATCGCGGGCTCAAGCGCCTCTTCGAGCGCGGCGACGGCCGCCTGATCCGTTCCGATCTCGAAGACCGGGTGGAAGTGATGCTCGCCCAACTCGATGTTGCCGGCTCCCCCGAGGCGATGCGCATTCCCAACTACCGGCTGCATGCACTGAAAGGCGACCTGAAAGGCTATTGGTCAGTGACGGTGAAGACGAATTGGCGCATCATCTTCCGCTTTGAAGGCGAGGATGTCTACGACGTTGAGCTCGTTGACTACCACTAACGAAAGGAGAACCGCCATGCCCATGAAAAACCCGCCGCATCCCGGCAAAGTCGTGCGCCTGTCGTGTCTGGAGCCGCTCGGCCTAAACGTTACCGACGGCGCGAAGGTGCTTGGCATCAGCCGCCAGGCGCTCTCGAACCTGGTTAATGGCCGCGCGAGCATGTCGACCGAAATGGCGATTCGACTCGCCAAGGCCTTCGGTTCTACGACGGAAACCTGGATACGCCTGCAGGCCGCCTACGACGTCGCCCAGGCGCAAGCGCGCGAGGACGAGATCAAGGTCGAACGCTACGAGCCTCAGCCGGCGGCGTAGAGTTCCGTAGCGCAGGCCTGGGCCGCCGTTTGGCCCAGACCTGCGGCCTTTTCCCCGCCCAGGATTGAGCTGTGGTGTAACCGGCGGGTAACCGGGCAACTGGGACAGCCTCAATGGAGGGATCGTAACGGCTTTCTTTTCGCGCGCTGAACCGCCTGACTCAAAAGAATGACCAAATAAAGCCGATTGTCAGTTAAGCCTCATTATTTCAATAGATTATAGGATTCCAAGAAGCTGGCTGAGTCGGCCGTCACAAGCAACCGACGGGCTGTGGCCTGCAAGCAGCTTGGACCCGGGTCCACTGCATCCACCCTTACCCGGCGAAGCCAAAAATCCGGCTGCCGAGGAAGTAAACCATCACGGGGACTACCAGAAGACCGAGAAAGTCGAGCGCGAGACCGGCGCGGGCCATGCGGGGAATGGTAACCCAGCCGCTGCTAAAGACGATGGCGTTCGGCGGGGTGGCCACCGGCAGCACGAAAGCAAAAGAGGCCGTCACGCCCGCCGGGATCAGCAGCAAGTAGGGATGAACTCCGATTTCGACCGCCGTGGCGGCGATGACCGGAGCAATCATCAATATCGTCGCCACGTTCGACGTCATTTCCGTCAAGAAGGTCACCAGAAAACAGCTCAGCAACACAAGGATCCAAACCGGCGTTCCCTCAAGCTGCGACAGATGCGAACCGAGCCAAGCGGCCAGTCCCGTCGTTTGAACCGCGGCCGCCAGGGAGAACCCACCGCCGAACAGCATGACGATACCCCATGGCAGACCCCTCTGAATGGTGCCCCAATCCATGATGAAGCGCTCGCGGCGCCCCTTCCAGTCAAGGCCGCCTTTGAGGTTGACTGGGAGGAAGCAAAGCAAGACCGCCATGGCCATGGCGACGGTGGCGTCGTGCAGGTTCTGAGGTGTGGAGAAAGCCCCTGACCATCCTGGGAGGGTGAAGCCGCCCAAGTCCAACGGCCGGCGGAAGATCCACAGCAAGGCCGTCCCCAGGGCCACGAGGAGCACTGTTTTCTCTGGCGCCGTCATCGGCCCAAGCCGCCGGCGCTCGTCTTCGATCACGGTTTCCGAACCCACGAAGCGAATCCGCTCGAGGGCTACCGGAGCACCGAATCGGCACAAGTAAAACCAACAGATCGGCAGGAAAACGATGACGATGGGCACACACATCAAACTCCAGTCCAAGAAGGCGATCGGGGGCTGGTCGGGGAAGCTTTCCTGCGTGAATCCTAAGGAAAGCGACCGTAGCGGGTGAGCCAATGATGGTGCCGATGCCGCCGATGCTCGCCGAGTAAGCGATAGCGAGCAGCAGAATCAGGCCGAAGTTGGCCTTCACTTGCTCGGGCGTCCGGTCATTTTGTTCACCGTCGATTTCGGCAAAGCCGGCCAGTTGGGTGACGACCGCCATGGCGATCGGCATCATCATCATCGTTGTGGCCGTATTCGAAATCCACATCGAAAGGAAGGCGGTGGCGACCATGAACCCGAGCACTAGGGCGGCCGGGCGGCCCCCAAATCGCCGAATGGTTTCCAACGCGATGCGGCGGTGGAGGTTCCACTGCTCCATGGCCAGGGCAATGATAAAGCCGCCCAAGAAAAGGAAAACGATGTGGTTGGCGTAGTGCGGCGTGACTTCCCGGCTGGGCATGACGGCCAGCAACGGGAAAAGTGGAATCGGGAGCAAGGCGGTAATGGCGATGTGAGTCGCCTCGGAAATCCACCACACCGCCATCAGCGCCGCCACGGCCGCGGTACGCTGAGCCGGCTGGGACATCCCCTCAGGCTGGGGCAACAATAAGATGGCCGCGAACAAGATGAGGCCGAGGGCTAGGCCGATTCGCTGGCGGGGACCGTATGATTCGCTGTTGCGCGCGGGCGACTCTGGGTGGTTTCGGGCCATGCTAGGAGCTGGGCCGGGTCGAGCTAGGGGACTTCCCTTCTGACACCGGCGGTGACCAATAGATGCTTCTTGCGGACGCCCGTGGCGCGGCCGACGAAACTGAGATGCGGGCTGGCCTCGAAATACCAGGTGACGGGTCCGTCATCGATCTCCAGGATCGCCCGGTAGAACGCGCTCGGAATCCCTGTCATGCTCGAGGTGTTCGAGTTGGCGGGCAGTTTCCGCGTCGCGGTGGCTCCCAGGCCGTGTCTATAGGTGAAGACCGCTCCCTTTCTCGTGGACCCCAGCTCGTGGCTCTTCAGAAACATGAGCGTCAGCCAGTCGCCATGATCCTTTACATCTCGCAGATAGTCCGCCTTGACGGTTGTCCGCCAAACGCTTGGATATGCGGCCCCCGCGATCAGATAAAGAGACTTCGTGGCAAACAGGCCGTCCGGGTTGTCGTAGTAGGCAATCCCGCCGTAGACGTGGACGTTCGGCATGACCTCCACAATCGCTCGGCTTCTGAACTTCATCTCGTCAAAGCTCGACGCGTCATGAAGCGAGTACCAGGCCGACAGCTCGAGATCCACGCTCTCGCAGCGGACATTCTTCAGCCGGCCTGAAATAAGGCTCTGCTGAACCGGCGGAAAACCGCCCTCGCCCAGCACCAGTCCGGTCGTTCTTCTATTGTCATTGGTCAGCGACGCATCGAGCGAAAAAGATGGCGCATTGCAGGCCCTCGGTTCAGGGGGCTCGTCTCCGGGAAGGCCTGCTTCGGGTAGACCGGGAAGTTGCGGATAGCCTGCCGCTGCCAGAGAGACAGGATACAGCAGAGGCGCCGGTTCCCCACCCCGCACGGTGCCGAGGGACGTTGCGAACAATATCGCGAGCGCCAAAGATGTTGTCCTAGTCGGCGAAACGGCGCGAAGGATCATCAGAATAGCCACCTCCGAGAGCCGCCTAAAGCGAAGACGGAGATCAGTTGGCCGGGCCTTCGCCGAGCTGTGATCCGGGAACAGAGCGGAAGGGGAAGGCAAAGCTAGCCTGCTTTTCTCACTGCCTGACGGCCGAAGCACGTGATCGGGCCGCCCTGACTTCGTTGCGCTTGCGCACTATGCTGTTCAAGTACGCGCGCATGGTTCAAGCAACGGGGCGCCGAGCTGCGCACGCGTCGTACCGACGGACCTTCTCACTCACTTCCCTTCCCCACGCGGTGAGAAAAGCGGGCTAGCTTTGTACGACTCGGGCCTTACTAATCTGCCGGACGGTCGACACTCCGATTCTACACGCTAACCATTCTTGGGGGAAACCTTCCCCCGGGTTAGGCAAGCGAGCGCCTCGCACCGCGAGACTCCTGACTGTTAGCCCGCATTTCTCACCAGCGGCGACGTGAAGTGCGCGAGAGGCCCGTCAGTACAAGGCGCGGGGCGCTCGTTCGGTTTGTGGCGCAAGCTCTCCAGCTTGCCGCGTCGAGACTCTTCTCGACGCTTATGTTTCAGTCTGGGAGGGCGTCGGGCTTGCAGTAAGACGGCCGCGAGGAGTTCCCCTTAGGAAGCGGATCTCGCCCCGGTCATTTTGAAAGCTAGGTGTGTTGTGACACAAAAAGGGCCGGTCGCTCGAAAACGCCGGCCCCATCTGAGAGTATTCTCGCGAGCCTAAGCTCACGGATGCGTGGTCGAGGTTAGAAGTGCTCCCCTCCGTGAGGCATCGGCGGCGCAGCGTCTTTCTCTTCGGGGATCTCGTGTACGGTTGCCTCGGTCGTCAGCATGAGCGCTGCGATGGAAGCGGCGTTCTGTAAAGCCGTCCGGGTGACCTTGACAGGATCGACAACGCCCGCGCTGACGAGGTCGCCGTACTCATCCGACTGAGCGTTATAGCCGTAGCTGGCGTCGGACTGAGCGCGTACCTTTTCCGTCACGATGGCGCCTTCCATGCCCGCGTTCTGGGCGATCAACCGCAGAGGATCTTCGAGTGCGCGCTTGACGATGTTGACGCCGATCTGCTCGTCGTCATCTTCCACCTTGATGTCTTGTAATCCCGAGGCGGCCCGCAGCAAGGCAACTCCGCCGCCGGGAACAATACCTTCCTCGACAGCTGCTCGGGTAGCGTTCATGGCGTCCTCGACGCGAGCCTTCTTTTCCTTCATCTCGGTCTCGGTGGCAGCGCCGACCTTGATGACGGCGACACCGCCGACGAGTTTTGCCAACCGTTCTTGCAGCTTCTCGCGGTCGTAGTCCGAGGTGGTCTCTTCAATCTGAGCGCGCAACTGCTTCACGCGACCCCCGATGGCCTCCTTCTTGCCACCGCCTTGGACGATGGTGGTGTTGTCCTTGTCGATGGTGATACGGTCGGCTTGTCCGAGGTCCTCCATCTTGACGCCCTCGAGCTTCACACCGGTCTCTTCCATAATCGCCCGGCCACCCGTCACGACGGCGATATCTTCGAGCATGGCTTTTCGGCGGTCGCCGAATCCCGGCGCCTTGACCGCAGCGATATTGAGCGTGCCGCGCAGCTTGTTGACCACCAGAGTCGCCAGGGCCTCGCCCTCCACCTCTTCGGCCAAGATCAGCAGCGGACGTCCGCCTCGCGCGACCTGCTCGAGCAGGGGAAGAAGATCCTTCATGTTGCTGATCTTCTTCTCGTGGATGAGAATGATAGGCTTTTCGAGCACACATTCCATCCGCTCAGGGTCGGTGACGAAGTAGGGCGAGAGATAGCCGCGGTCGAACTGCATCCCTTCGACCACCTCCAGAGTGGTGTCGATGGTCTTGCCCTCCTCGACGGTGATGACGCCATCTTTGCCGACCTTCTCCATCGCTTCGGCAATAATTTTGCCGATGGTCATATCGTTGTTGGCTGAAACGGAGGCCACCTGCGCGATGGCGTCGCCTTCCACCGGTTTGGCGGAGGCCTGCAGAGCGCCGACGACCGCCTCGGTCGCCTTCTCGATGCCGCGTTTGAGCGCCATGGGGTTAGCTCCGGCGGCGACGCTCTTCATGCCGTCGCGGTAAATCGATTGGGCGAGAATCGTAGCAGTGGTCGTACCGTCCCCGGCGACGTCGCTGGTCTTGGAGGCGACTTCCCGCACCATCTGGGCGCCCATGTTCTCGAGTTTGTCCTCGAGCTCAATCTCCTTCGCGACCGTGACACCATCCTTGGTGATCGTGGGGCCGCCGAATTTCTTCTCCAAAACGACGTTCCGGCCTCGGGGACCGAGGGTGACTTTCACGGTGTCGGCAAGACGATTTACGCCGGCCAAGATCGCTTGTCGGCAATCTTCTCCGTAAACTATTTTCTTTCCCGCCATTGATTTCTCCTCTCTTATGCAGCTCTTATGCAGCTTTTTTCTTCTTCGACCCCTCGGCGCCTTCGAGCACCGCTAGAACATCGTCTTCTCGGAAGATGATGTATTCTGTGTCCTCGATTGTGACCTCATTCCCGGCATATTTGCCGAAAAGAATACGGTCGCCTTCCTTCACCTCGAGCGGGATGATGTCACCATTCTCCTGTCGCTTGCCGTTGCCCACGGCGATGACGATGCCCTGCTGAGGCTTCTCTCTGGCGGAATCGGGAATGATGATGCCGCCCTTCTGTGATTCTTCCTCCTCGATACGTTCTACGAGAATTCGGTCGTGTAGTGGTCTCAACATTACGTGTCACTGCCTCCTTAAAGATACCTTCGATTCGAATAAAATTAAGGTGAAAGCCCAACGCGGGCCAGCGTTGGGGTGGTAGCGATTGACTCTTTGTATCAGGGTAGCGAGATCCCCCACGACTGTCAAGAAACGGAGTCAAGTTACTCAAAACCATTGTGCCGCTACTTGTTTTAATCAAGGTGGTTCTCCACTTCTTGCAGGGATGGAAAGGCGCGGGTCCCACGGCGCCGACATCGAGGGTGAACTACGGCCTTGACCTTAGCAGGCTATCTTGTGAGTTGGCGCAGATCGTTTTGGCCGCCTTGACGGCAGGGTTCGTCTCTACGGTCCCGGAGGACGGCCGTTTCCGGCTTCCGGCGACCGTTGGGGCTCGGTCGAACCTGACTCCCATCACGGGCTGGCGAAGCCAACGAACCTGCCGGCATTGAGTTCGCCGGCAGGCGCCTGTTTGACGATACTCGACGCTCACACCTACAATAACCAGCAGGAACTCCGGGGACGTCTCCTGCTCTCACCTTCCGCGGCGCGCGCGCGTCCATTCCCATGTTCGAGAATCTGACAGACAAGCTCCAGCGTGTCTTCAAGAACCTGCGCGGAGAGGGCAAGCTTACGGAGCAGAATATCCAGGACGCCCTGAAAGAAATCCGCTTGGCGTTGTTGGAAGCCGACGTTAATTTTAAGGTTGTCAAGCAACTCATCGAAAACATCCGCCGGAAGGCGCTCGGCCAGGAGGTCCTGACGTCGTTTTCACCGACGGAGCAGGTCGTCAAGATCGTTCGAGACGAGCTGGTCGGAATTCTCGGCGGCGTCGAGTCGAAACTGCGATATTCGAATGACCCGCCGGCGACCTTCCTGATCGTGGGTCTTCAAGGTTCGGGGAAAACTACGTCAACGGGGAAGCTGGCGCGCTGGCTTTCGAGAAACGGCCACCGGCCGCAGATGGTGTCGGCGGACGTCTACCGTCCCGCTGCTCGCGAACAATTGCGCATCGTCGCCGAGCAGATCAAGTTGCCGATCTACCTAGGAGAAGCCGACGCCACGCCGCTCGAGTTGGCCCGGGGCGCGCGGCGAGAAGCGAATCAGACGGGACGCGATGTCGTGCTCGTCGATACGGCCGGCCGACTGCACATCGACGAGGAGATGATGGCCGAGCTCGAGCAGTTGCGCGACGAGCTCGAGCCCACCGAGATCCTGTTTGTCGCCGACGCCATGACAGGGCAAGATGCAGTCAAGTCGGCTTCCGAGTTTCACAAACGGCTGGGCATCACCGGTGTCGTGCTGACGAAGATGGACGGCGACGCGCGCGGAGGAGCGGCTCTTTCCATTCGGCATGTGACGCGTTGTCCGTTGAAATTCGTCGGCACGGGAGAGAAGTTCGACGCGCTCGAGCCCTTCTACCCCGAGCGTATCGTCTCGCGCATTCTGGGCATGGGAGACGTTCTGTCGCTGATCGAGAAAGTCGAGGAGCATATCGATCACAAGCAGGCGCTCGAAACCCAGCAGAAGCTCCTGGACAATGAATTCACCCTGGAGGATTTTCGCCGGCAGTTGCGGCAGTTAAAGAAACTCGGACCGCTGGAGTCGCTGCTGGGAATGTTGCCGCAAGTAGGTCCGCTGCAGCAGATGAAGGACGTAGAAATTGATCCCAAGCACTTGACGCGCGTAGAAGCGATCATTAACTCGATGACGTACAAAGAGCGGCTCAAGCACGAAATCATCAACGGGCGACGGCGGCGACGGATTGCGAAAGGGAGCGGGACATCGGTGCAAGAGGTGAATCAGCTGCTGAGGCAGTACCGCCAAATGCGTCAAATGATGAAATCGTTGTCCGGCGGCTTCAGGAAAAAGAAGAAGCGCTTCGGCAACATGAACCTGGACGCTTTGCTCAAACGGCAACTGCACTAGTAACGGAGCCGCGAACGCGAGTGAGCGGCGACAGCGGGAGCCCAGGCACTCGGCCTGTCACTGGCGTTCCAGGCTCAGTTTCCTGCTCACGCACACCCTTGCCATGCTCGATTCCGAGCCGCGAACGCGAGTGAGCGGCCATGGCGTAGGGCTAAGCCTGTGCCCCACCCAAGGGGATGAAAACCGGTGGTTTTCGACCGAGGGGTCAAGAGATTGTCGTATAATCTATCGCGAATTTGCGTAACCAGCCGAACGGCTGGGGTTCTTCGTGGTCGCCGGCGCCGAATAGCTTTACAATATTGATGGTGGAGGAATTATGCTAGCGATTCGCTTGGCCCGCTTCGGAGCCAAGAAAAAACCGGCTTACAGGGTGGTGGTGATGGAGAAGAGCCGCGCCCGCGACAGTAAATCACTCGAGACTCTGGGTCACTATAATCCCACGAAAGATCCCATTGTGTTGTCGCTGAACGAGGAGCGCATCCGCTATTGGATCGGGCAGGGGGCACAGCCGTCGGAGACGGTTCGGCGATTGATGACCCTGAAGCCCGAAGACGTGGTTACGACCGAACAGAGGCCCGCAAGCGAGCCGGTCCCCAGAGCCGAGGCGGCTCCCGCCATCGACGAGCCGCCCGCCATCGAAGAGGAGCCCGCCGCCGAAGCCGACAGCGAGTCCGCGGAACAGAGCGAACCCCAAGCGGAGGTTCCGGCGGAAGGAGCCGGCGGCACTCAAGCCGAGGCTGAGCAGGGGGGACCGAGCGACAGCCAAGCCGACGTGGAGGGTGAGGAGGAGTCGCCGCCCGCCGCGGAAGCGCAGCCCCCCACGGAACCTTCCGCCGATTCACCTCCGGCTGAGGAAAAGCCTTCCGAGGAAAAGGAAGCCGCCGGCGAGGAGAAGTCCGATTCCGAGACCGAACCTGCCTCGTAGACGACTCCGAGCCGCCTGATATAATCGGGGGAAGGTTTTACAGCCTTATAGCCGAATATCCGACCACACGGGTCCGAAAGCGGCTCGTGTAACGCCTCAGAGCGCAAATATCCACGCAGGCTGAAGACGTTCTAAGGTACTGATCGCTGCCGGCAGGAGGTGCATCGTGGATGCGTCCGTGGATCCGGTCGTAGAATTGGTCGAACTGATCGCCAAAGCCCTCGTGGACAAGCCGGAGGAAGTCTCGGTCAATCTGGTGGAAGGAGAGCAGGTGAAAGTCTTGGAGTTGAAAGTTGACCCGAGTGATCTGGGCAAGGTGATCGGCAAGAAGGGGCGAACCGCCAAGTCCATTAGGACCCTGCTCGGCGCCGCCGGCATGAAGCTGAAAAAACGCTTTACGCTCGAAATCCTAGAATAATACCGGTGGCCGAGAGCCAACAGCGATACGTCACGATCGCGCGGCTCGTTCGGCCCCGAGGCAATCGGGGCGAGTTGGTCGCGGAAGACTTGAGCGGCGAAGCGTCCCGATTCGAGCGGGTGCGGGCGGTGCTGGTCGAAGATGCCGCCAGGAGCCGGCGCGAGATGGAGGTCGAGCGCGCTTGGCGCCACAAAGGCCGCTTGATTCTCAAGTTCCGCGGGATCGATTCGATCAGCGAGGCGGAAGAGTTGCGGGGCTGGCGGGTGCAGCTTCGGGAAGAAGAAATAGGGCCCCTCCCGGCGGAAGAGTTTTTCTTTCGGGACCTCATCGGGTGCCGGGTGGTCGACGCCGAGAGCGGCGCCGTCGTCGGTCGCGTGGAAGATATCTTGGAGCCGGGCGGTCAACTGCTATTGCAGGTCAAAGCCGAAGGGCGGGAGATCTTGATTCCTTTTGTGCGCAGCATCTGCGTCGAGATTGACCCCGAGCAGCAGCGAATCCGTGTGCGCATGCCGGAAGGCCTAGAGAACCTGAATTCGTGACATGGTTTTCCACATTGTTACGATTTTCCCGCAATTCTTCGAGGGCCCGTTTGACTGCGGGGTGATCGCGCGGGCTCGCAAGGCCGGGCAAGTTGAGATCCGATTTCACGACCTGCGCGACCATGCGTCCGATCGTCACCGCACCGTCGATGACCGGCCCTTCGGGGGCGACGAGGGGATGGTGATGAAAGTGGAGCCTATCTTTCGGGCTGTGGAGGAAATCCGAGCCGGCTCGGAAGGAAAGAAAAACCGCACCGTCGTGCTGTCGGCGCAGGGGCGCCTGTTCGATCAAGCAACAGCGGCGCGGCTGGCGGGCTACGATAAAGTAACGTTGATATGCGGCCGCTACGAAGGAGTGGACGAACGGGTGAACCAACATCTCGCCGATGAAGAGATCTCGGTCGGCAACTTCGTGCTGAGCGGAGGAGAGTGGGCCGCCGGGCTCGTGCTCGACAGCGTGGCGCGATTGCTGCCCGGTGTCGTCGGAAACGAACGCTCGACGCATCGCGAGTCCTTTGCACCTCGGCCCGAGGGTGGGCTGGGACTGCTCGACTTCCCCTATTACACGCGACCGTCGACTTTCCGCGGCTGGACGGTTCCGCCGGTTCTGCTGAGCGGCAACCATGAAGAGATCCGCCGTTGGAGAAAACGAGCCGCGCTCAAGAAGACATTGAGAAACCGCCCCGATCTTTTGCAGTCCGCCGCCCTTTCAAAAGAGGACCGCTTGCTTCTGCGCGAGGTAGCCGAGGGGGCGCAATAGACCATCGGAGATTCCTATGACGAGCAAGGTGATCGAAAAGATCTACGCACAGCACAAGAAGGATGAGATCCCCGCGCTCGAACCGGGTGACACGATTCGGGTGCAGGTGCGCATTCGTGAGGGCGACAAAGAGAGGCTTCAGGCGTTCGAAGGAGTCTTGATCGCACGCAACAATAGCGGATTGAGTGAGACCATTACGGTCCGCAAGACGAGTTTCGGCGTGGGGGTGGAACGGATTTTCCCCATCCACTCGCCGGTGATCGGCGACATCAAGGTTCTCCGGCAGTCTCGGGTCCGCCGGGCGAAACTGTATTATCTCCGCAAACTACGGGGCAAGGCGGCACGGCTTCGCGACCGCCGCCGCTCCGATTCACGATGACCCTCGGATGAATCGGGCCAACACGCGTAGGGCAAGCGCCGAGCGCCGAGCCGCTTACCCCAAACCGAGCAGTCGTTGGGAGCGCCGAGCGCGTGAACAAGGCTTGCGGCGCATCGCCGGGGTGGACGAGGTCGGTCGAGGCTGCCTGTTCGGCCCCGTCGTCGCAGCCGCCGTGATCCTGGACCCGGAAAAACAGATCCGCGGCCTCGACGACAGCAAACGGCTGGATCCCGCAACGCGTGAAGTGTTGAGCCGCCGCATCCGGGAGCGGTCCGTGGCCGTCGCCGTTGCCGCTGCCGACAGCGGCCGCATCGATCGCCTGAACATCTATCAGGCCGCAAGGCGAGCGATGCGCGACGCTGTTCTGGCCCTGCCCGTGGCAGCCGATTACGTGCTGGTCGACGCCCTGACGCTTGATCTCGAAGTGGGCCAGCAATCGCTGATTCGAGGCGATCGTCGGAGCCGCTCGATCGCAGCCGCGTCTATCGTGGCTAAGGTCGAGCGAGATGGTTGGATGCGTGCCTGGGACGAGGTCTTTCCCGAGTACGGGCTGGCTTCAAACAAGGGCTACGCCAGCCCCGCCCACCTGCGAGCGCTGAAGCGTTTCGGTCCCACGCCACTGCACCGCATGAGCTTTCGCCCCGTGGCCGAACGCTCGCGGTTTTCGCCCCAGCTGGACAAGCCCTCCCCCGAGACGCTTCCCTTGTTCCCTGACCTTGATCCGGAAGGCTTGTTGAACCTTCAAACGTGATGGCGTTATTGCAGCGTGACTCAGACTGGGAGGTGCAGCCGGGGGGGCGTCCCAAGGGAACTCGGGCGCGCACTTTGACCCACGTTTTCTTTGTGCTCTTTTGCTTGGAAATCGGTTTTGTGCTGCTGCTGTTGCCCTGGACGGATCTGTGGGACGGCAACTATTTTTCTTCGCTGACGCCTGCCTGGAATCCCCTTTGGCTGAGCACCTACGTTCGCGGCGCCGTCTCCGGTATAGGCCTGGTCAACATGTGGATCGGGGTCTCGGAAGCCTGGCGCATGTGGCACTAGTTGGTTGCATGAATTCGTGGATAGATTATAGGTCGACAATCCCTGGACCGCTCCCTTACGGGCACGGCTTCCATGAGCAGGCTCGCCATCGAGCAAACATGGGGACTGCCATCCGGTTTGCGTTCGTCGAAATGTTTAGTTAGGCTAGCAGGCGTCGGCGAAAGCTCTTGTGGATTGGGGGTCTGCGTTCTCGGGACCAGTCTTTCCAACAGCAGCTTTCCGTATGCCGCCCTGACTGCATAAGTCCTTCGATGCTTTTGGACGGGCCAAAACCGCCGGTCGGAACGCTTCGACTCGACCGAGGACTGGCGTCGGGCGGAAGACTGATTGCGTTCAGCGCGGGAGATCATGTACCCTGTGCGAGCGAGATGTCCACATCGGAAATCGGGATTAATATCGAACGAATCTAAGCCCGAATCTATTGAGGCTCGCGAAATACAGTGACCTTGGAACACGGGCACAGCATGCTGTGCCCCTACAGTCTGAACACGGGCCGTGTCGCCATAATCGGCGAGACTCAGTAAAGCATAATGATGCGAGAGAGAAGAGGGGCCCAGCATGTCCGAGAAAAAGGCTTTGCCGGATAAGAGAGCTTTAAGCCGGCGGCATTTTATTATCACGGCGGCGGCCGGAGCGAGCGCGTCGGGCGCCTCGGTGTTCACCTCTCCACTTGGGGCCGCCACGAAGGTGGAGGCGACCGTCGCTCAGCGCGTTCATCCGCTGCTGATTCGCAACGACCATAACTCTTTGATACATGTCGTTGTCGAAGTGGGACAGGAGGATGTTCGTGCCACTTCGCTTACCTTTTCACTGCGCGGTACCGACGATCTGGGGGACATCGAGAACTTGCGCTTGTTCTATTCCGGCGATAAGCGGCCGCCGGAGCTCGACAAGACTCGCAACGGAAGGTGCGTTTCCGGCGACAGGAAGGCATTGTTGGCCGAGTTAACGGCAACGCCATTCGGCCGGGAGACCAAGCCGGCCGCCGAGCTGACGTTTCGCGGCAATCAAGTATTACGGCCGGGAATCAATGTTTTTTGGCTCTCCTGCAAGCTGCGGCCCACCGCGGACCTGTCTCACAAAGTGGGCGCCCGCTGTACGGCGATCGAAACGTCGGCGGGCACGGTCGCGCCACGCGACGCGACGCCGAGAGTCCGCAAGCGCATCGGCGTCGCTCTGCGCCGGCACTACGATGACGGCGTCGACACTTATCGCATCCCGGCACTGACTACGACACCGAAAGGGACGCTCTTGTGTGTCTACGATGTTCGCCGGCGGAAGCGCCGGGATCTGCAAGAGGACATCGATATCGGCCTGAGCCGTAGCACCGACGGCGGGTGCAGCTGGGAGCCGATGCGTGTTATCATGGACAGGGGTGAGTTCGGCGGCCTGCCGCAGGAACAAAACGGCTGCAGCGACCCGGGCATCGTCGTGGATCAGCAGGGCGGGGAGATCTTTTGCGCGGCCGTCTGGATGTGGGGCAAGCCGGGCAAGCATCAATGGGTCGAAGACGGTTCCGAACCGGGCTACGAAATCGGCAAAAGCGCCCAGTTTATGATGGTCCGCTCCACAGACGACGGCCGCACCTGGAGCAAGCCGGAAAACATGACCCGCAAGCTCAAGAAGGCCGAGTGGATTCTTTTGGCGCCGTCTCCGCAACAGGGAATCACTTTGCGGGATGGAACCCTGGTCATGCCCGGCGAAGGACGCGACGAAAACGACCGCCAGTTCTCGACACTCATCGTCAGCCGCGACCACGGAGCCACCTGGACCGTCGGCTCCCCGGCGGTAGGCAACAACGAGTGTCAGGTGGTTCAATTGGACGACGACTCGATCATGCTCAACGCCCGTACCAACCGCCCGACCAAGTTCCGCTCGGTGTACGTAACCGACGACCTAGGCCGCACCTGGCAGCCGCACTCAACGCATCGCAAGGCGCTCATCGAACCCAACTGCAACGGCAGTCTGTGTCGATTCGACTATCGAGAGGAGGGGCAACCGAAGCACGTGCTGCTGTTCGCCAACCCGCACTCGCAAACGGGCCGCGATCACCACTCCATCCAAATCAGTTTCGACGAAGGCCGAACCTGGCCGCGGAAGTATCGACTGCTGCTCGACGAGGGGCGAGGCAACGGTTACCCGAGCATCACCCGCGTCGACGATCGCCACGTCGGCATCGTCTACGAAGGCAGCCAAGCCAACCTGGTCTTCGAGAAGCTTTCGCTCGACGAGCTGCTGAGAAAAGGATAGTAACCGTCCCCCCGAAGGGCTGCTGGCGACGGCGGCGCTAGCGGGACAGGGAGCTGTGGCCGATTCAGCTTTCTGGCGGGCCGCTTGCTTTATGCAGGTAAAGTTTTTTGGCACGGGTTCGCGGGCGACAACCGAGGGCGCGTCGGCGTTTGCGAGTCAAGCGACGACGGGCAAACGTGGCGCTGGTTGGCCGAGATCCCAGCCCGCCCCGGCGACGACTTCGCAGATTATCACGAGCTTCATGCGGTCGAGGCCGCCGACGGCGGGATCGTCGCTCAGATTCGGAACCACAATAAGTCGAATGATCTCGAGACCTTGCAGAGCGAATCCAGCGATGGAGGGAAGACATCAAGTCACATACCCGGCGCTCATGGCAGTGGACAGGGGAAACCGAATTCCCGCGGGTGTGTAGGGAAATTAAGAGAGGGGTAAAACTACCATTTCAATGCGAACAACGCCAAAGATCGCTCCTGCCGAAGGCAAGCTCGGTGTTCTGACACCAGGGATGGGCGCCGTCACGACCACCTTTGTGGCCGGGGTGGAAACCGTCAAGAAGGGCCTTTCTTCGCCGATTGGCTCGCTGAGTCAGATGGGCCGAATCCGCCTCGGCAAGCGCACCGATAATCGGAACCCGCTGATTCGTGATTTCGTCCCTCTGGCCTCGCTACCTGACCTCGTCTTCGGTGGCTGGGACATCTATGAAGACAATTGCTACGATGCCGCGGCGAAAGCCGGGGTGCTGAGCCAGGCCCAGCTCGACCAGGTCAAGACCGAACTGGAGGCTGTTCAGCCCATGCCCGCGGTGTTCGACCAGCGTTTCGTCACCCGCATCGAGGGACCGAACGTCAAGAAGGGCTCGAACAAGATGGATCTGGCCGAGGGCCTGATAGAGGATATCCGCAATTTCAAGGAATCAACCGGCGCTTCACGTCTGGTCATGATCTGGTGCGGCTCGACCGAAGTCTTTTATGAAGCAACCGCCGCCCATCAGAGCCTGCCAGCCTTTGAAGAAGCGTTGCGCAAGAGCGATCCCGCTATCGCGCCCAGCCAGATCTACGCTTATGCCGCTCTGCAGTCCGAGGTTCCCTTCGCCAACGGAGCGCCGAACTTGACCGTCGACTGTCCGGCCATGGTGGAGCTCGCCAGGGATCGAAACGTGCCCCTGTGCGGCAAAGACTATAAGACGGGGCAGACGTTCATGAAGACGCTCATCGCGCCAGGGCTGAAGTCCCGACTGCTGGGGCTCAACGGTTGGTTCTCGACGAACATCTTGGGCAACCGCGACGGCGAGGTGCTCGCCGATCCGGAAGCCTTTAAGACGAAGGAAGTCAGTAAGCTGTCGGTCTTAGACCTGATCCTGCAGCCCACCCAATACCCCGATCTCTATAAGCACTTCGACCACCTGGTGCGCATCAATTACTACCCTCCTCGCGGGGATAACAAGGAGGGCTGGGACAACATCGACATCTTCGGGTGGCTCGGCTACCCGATGCAGATCAAGATCAATTTCCTGTGCCGCGACTCGATCCTGGCGGCGCCACTAGTGCTCGACCTGGCGATGTTTCTCGATCTAGCTCAACGTGCCGGGATGCGGGGCATCCAGGAGTGGCTGTCGTTCTACTTCAAGTCACCGATGGTCGCCGAGGGCTTGTACCCCGAGCACGATATCTTCATCCAGTTGATGAAACTCAAGAACACGCTGCGCTGGATGCGCGGTGAAGACCTGATCACGCACCTGGGCTTGGAATACTACGATTGAGCCGCCTGCTCGGAAAAATCCGCGCCAGGCATGATGCCAAGAGAGCCGCGCCCGAAAGGGTGCGGTCGAGGCCTCGTGACGGCCAAGGGCTTTGCCGGCAACCGAGGCCATTCGCAACCTTGACCGCAGCCTCTCGGCCGCGGCTCCGTTGGACTGGAAACAAAGCCGTGGCGGAAGCGAAAATCGGAAGTCCCCATTCTTCGCCGAACCTAATGGCCACAGGCTGCTAGGAGCCCCATAGACAACGAGGCAACGGTTCATAAACGGCCCAAGAACAGGCACGAGTCGGCCCCTTCAAGGCGGGCGGTTTGACGGCCGAGTCCAGAACTTCGGTGAGTCGTCATGAACTCCCTACACCTCGCATCATGAAAATGGAAGCGGCACGCGTGGCGCGCGCATTCTTGCGTGCCGTGTCGCCATTCCTGGTGACATCGAGTTGGACGAACAATCGTGCCTGTGCAACACAAACAATCGTGTCTGTTTCAGATGCCGGCAGGAATGTCGGCAGGGCACGCCGGGAGGCGTGCGCCACGGGTGCAACTGCGTGTGTAACTTCTACCACGGGCGGCTAGGCAAGAAGCTTGTCGACCACCACTCCCCCGACGTCCGTCAAGCGGAAATCTCTCCCCATGTGGCGATACGTCAGCCGCGTATGGTCAAAGCCCAAGCAGTGCAAAATCGTCGCCTGGAGGTCGTTCACATGGACCGGGTCCTCCACGATGCTCATGCAGAACTCGTCCGTTTTTCCCACTACGCGGCCCCCTTGGATGCCGCCGCCGGCGAGCCACATGCTGTAGGCCAGAGGATGGTGGTCGCGGCCGACTTTCTCGGGATCGGTCTGCCCTCGCGTTTCAATCACCGGCGTGCGGCCAAATTCTCCGCCCCAGACGACGAGCGTTGAATCGAGCAGGCCGCGCTGCTTGAGATCCTTGAGCAAAGCGGCCGTGGGCCCATCCGTCATATCGCAGTTCTTCGGCAGGTTCTTCCGCAGAAAATCGTGATCGTCCCAGTTGGCATGCGTCAGCATGACAAAGCGCACGCCGCGTTCAACGAGCCGCCTGGCCAGCAGGCAGTTGGTGCCGAAAGCCCGGGTCAACTCGTTGTCGATGCCGTACATTTCGCGGATGGGAGCGGGCTCGTTCGAGAGGTCCAGCAGCTCGGGTCCGGCGGTTTGCATGCGAAACGCCAGCTCATAGGAAGCGATGCGCGCGGCAATCTCCATGTCCCCGGCCTCGGCGTAGCGGGACTCGTTCATGGCCCGCAACGCCTGCAAGTCATCCCGCTGCAGCTCTTGCGGGACTTGCGGCGGGTTAGACAGATACAGCACCGGATCGCCGCTGCCGCGGAACGGCACCCCGGCATAGACGGAAGGCAGAAAACCGCTGGTCCAGTTCGACGGACCCCCGAAAGTGCCCGAGTCTTTCGACCTGGAACTGAGCACGACGAATCCCGGCAGCTCTTGGGATTCGCTCCCCAACCCGTAAAGCACCCAGGATCCGATCGAGGGACGCCCGGCCATCGACGTCCCCGACATCAGCAAAAGTTGCCCCGGGTGGTGGTTGAAGGCCTCCGTGTGCATCGAGCGGATCACGGCGATGTCGTCGGCGCACGATGCCACCTGGGGAATCAACTCGGAAAACTCCATCCCCGACCGGCCATAGGGCCGGAACTTGTACTCGCTTGCCATCACCGCCGCCGTGGGCTTGGCAAAAGCCATCTTCAGATTCTTGGCCATCGACGGCGGCAGCGGTTTGCCGTCCCACCTCTCTAATTCCGGCTTGGGGTCAAGAAGGTCCAGTTGGCTGGGCCCTCCGTCCATCAGCAGGAAGATGACGCTCTTCGCTTTGGGCGCGAAATGCGGCCGCCGCGGCGCCAAGGCGTTGATCTCGGGCACGGAAGCGGCCTGGGCTGTCAGGCCGTCCCGGTGCAAGAGATCGGCGAACGCAATGGATCCCATGCCGCAGGCGCAATCGCGCAGGAAACTACGGCGCGTTCGAAGCTGCTCGTAATCGTTTGAAATCATGAGCTAATCCCGAGTAATGAATTCATCAAGATTCAGCAAGATCCGACTGACCCCCACCCAGGCCGCCGCCCGCACGGGGTCGACCCCCTCCAGGCGGTTCGGGAATAAGGAAGAGGCCCACTGCGGATTCGCGTCAAGCTTGCGGACTCTCTCCTGAAAGTAGTCGCGCATCTGCCGCGCTTCATCGGCCGCCGGATCTCGAGACAAAGAGACCTGAAACGCATGGCGGAGCCGATCTTCCCAGGGGGACGGGGCTTCCAGCAGAATGCGAGCCGCCAAAGCCTGCGCCGCCTCAAAGAAAACCGGGTCGTTCAATAGGTTCAGCGATTGCAGCGGCGTATTCGAGCGTTCCCTTCGGCTGCAACTCTCCGCCGCGTTGGGTATGTCGAAGTTCGACAACTGGGGGTAGGGGAGCAATCGTTGAAAGTGAATATAGATTCCGCGCCGATATCGGTCGGGTCCCTGCGTTTCTTCCCAAAACTTGCTGGCATTCGTAAACGCGAGGTCGGCCGCCCCCGGAGGCAGCGGCGGCTTGATAGGCGGACCTCCGACATCAGGGTTCAGCAGACCGCTCGCCACTAGTGTCGCATCACGGATCAGTTCGGCCGGCAGGCGCAGCCGGGACTGGCGCGCCAGTAGCACGTTGTTCGGATCGCGCTCTTCGAGTTCCGGCCGCTGAGCGGACGATTGCCGATACGTGGCGGATGTGACGATCCGCCGGATCAGACGTTTCAGGCTCCAGCCTTCTTGGCGAAATCGGAAAGCCAGTTCATCGAGCAGTGCGGGATGCGAGGGCTTCTCCCCTTGCGCGCCGAAGTCTTCGCTGGTCAGCACCAATCCACGCCCGAAAAGCTCTTGCCACACACGGTTGGCGGTCACCCGAGCGGTGAGCGGATTCTCATCGCTCACAAGCCAGCGCGCCAGCTCAAGGCGAGTATGCGGCTCCGAAAGCATCGGCGGCAGGATCGAAAGGGTGTCCGGCTCGACCGGCGCGCCCTTTTGCTTGTAATTTCCGCGAACCGCGACGTAGGTCCGCGGCGAGTTGGGATCTTCCTCGACAACCATGGCTTGCGTGAGCTTGGGGAACTCCTCGTCGAGCTTCTTCAGTTTCTCTTGCAGTCCGTCCAGTTCGAGCGCCTCGAACTCTTCCTTGCCGACGGCAAGGGCATATTGCCGAACGAACACATCCGTCAAGAAATCACGCTGCCGTTTGCTTCGCTTCTCGATCGGAGTGCGGACGACTTTGTATTTGAAGTCCCACATGGCGAGCTGAGTCCAGGCGAAATCCCAACCGGCGTCCTGGCCCGGATTGTCGCCGGCTTCGAGCAGCTTCTGCTCCCACTCAGCCTGAAGCTGGGGGATGCAATACTCCCGGAGGAGATCTTGCCGCTTGCGCTCATATTCCGGGCGCGCCAGCAGATAGGGGCCCATCTGGCCCGGCAAGGGGGCGTCGATTTCGACGTCTTTCAAGCGGTTGAAGAAGGCGAACAACTGATAGAAATCCTTCTGCGAGATGGGGTCGTACTTGTGGTCGTGGCACTGCGCGCAGCCGACGGAAAGTCCCAGCCAGACCTCGCCCACGGTGCGCGTCCGGTCAACGACTTGGTCAAACCAGATCTGATCGAGGTCGACGCCCGCCTCGCGATTGGTCAATCCGCAACGATAGAATCCGGGAGCGACACGCTGTTCGACCGTGGCGTTCGGCAAGAGGTCGCCCGCTAATTGCTCTGCCGTGAAGCGGTCAAAAGGCATGTCCTGGTTCAACGCGTTCACAACCCACTCGCGGTATCGCCACATGTAAGGGCGAACGCGGTCGCTCGAATAGCCGTCGCTGTCGGCATAGCGCGCCAGGTCGAGCCAATGGCGTGCCCACTTTTCCCCGAAATGCGGCGATGCCGACAACCGCTTCACCAGGCGTTCGTAAGATCCCGGTTCCTGGTCCGCAAGAAAGGCTGAGACCTCCTGGGGGCTTGGCGGTAATCCAATGATGTCCAGGCTCAAGCGCCGGACGAGCGTCGTCCGGTCCGCTGGCGGAGATGGTTCGAGACCTTCCGAGTCGAGGCGCGCGAGAACGAAAGCATCGATCGCGTTCTTGACCCAAGCCTCGTTCCCGACCTTGGGGCGGGAGGGGAGACGAATCGGCTGGAAAGACCAGTGTGAGGCCCGAGGATCCTTCACACTCCTCGATTTCGCGGACGCGGAATCCGGCCACTCCGCTCCCTGGTCAATCCAGGCGCGCAGGACGCCGATCTGCTTCGGCGTCAGCCGCTCGCCGACCATCGGCATAAAAGGCGTCCCCTCAACACCGGCAATCGCACGGACCAGCTTGCTCCGGGCGCTGTCGCCCGGCACGATGACCGCTCCGGAATTTCCGCCCCGCAGCGCGTCGTCTCCGCGGTCCAGGCGTAAGCCGCCCATTTGCTGGGCAGCGCCGTGGCAGCCGTAACAGCGTTGTTCAAAAAGGGGGCGGACTTCAGCGGTGAAGTCAACCGGCTGCTCGACGGGTGGCGGCAGAGAAGCCGTGTTCTGAGCGTAGGCCGTGACTGCCAGCAAGCATGAAAGAAGGAAAATCGCCGCCCTGGAAGGATGAACACCCACAGCGGAATGGTCCGTGGCAGAAGTTACGCACGTGCCGGAAGCGCGAGGCTGAAGACGAATGAGAGCTGAGGAACGAAACTCTGACTGACGATTAGTAGACCGTTTCATAGGCTCGGCGACGTACATTTATATGTAACAGCTGAGACTTGATCTGACAAACGTGAGTCATGCGACAGAAGCCTTTTGGGCTTCTGTCGCCCCGGCGCGAGCCGGGGGCAAAGCGTCCAGCATCTTCTCCTGCGCTAGCAATTTCGCATCCAGAAAAGTCTGCTGTGGAGTTTTCCCAAAACAGTACTTGCCTGAGTGCGGCTGCTGCTGATTATGCTCCTCCAACCCTTCTTCCCCATCTGCCTGCAACTCATCCCGGCCGTGGTAGAGTATGTCGTCTCAGGATGACAACTTTTTCTTGGGCTGTGTAGTGCTTGCGTGATTTTTTCATCGTCCCCTCCGCTATCTTAGCGGCGAAACGCGACCTCCTTTGCCAGCTGGGGCAGGACACATGCTGCTCGGGCGTCTTGGTCGGGCGTGCTTTCTTTGGTGGTGCTGTCGGCTTCGGAAAAGGCATAATACGAAACAGACTGTGATGTGGTTGTAGACGGGGATTCTCCCTTCGTCCGTTGGTCCCGGTTGGGCAAGAAGAAAGAGAAATGCTGACTTAACAGCGCAAACCGATGCGTCTACATCATCATGCAATCGTTGTTCGGGATATGGACAGCGCGATCCGCACTTTTTGCGACCTGCTCGGTCTCACGCTCGTCCTTCGCCATGCAGGCGTCGGGGAGATAACCGAAGTGGCCTTCGTTGAAGAGCCGCACACCGGCCATAGGATGGAACTGCTTGCGAAGCTGAACGGCAAATCGGGCGAACTCGACCACATCGCTTTTGAAGTGGAAGATGTTGATTCGGAATTTAAAAGGCTAGAATCGTCGGGCCTGACTACAGGGGACGAACCCGCCGATGTCCCTCAAGGAGCTTTCTTATTCAAGAAAATCCATTCCAGCAGTTGCCGGGTAGCCCACCTGTTCGATGCGAATGATCTTAAGATCCAAATCGTCCGCTACGATTGAGCCGTGCGCGCAGGCCGCCCCAAGTATTCCCAGGTTCGACCTACGGCCCCCGATTTCCGGACAGCATACAGTCCCCGCATTGCTCACGACAAAACTGTAGGGGCGCCTGCCAGAGAAGGTTCTCACGGGGTTGGGTTGGGTGATCAAATGGGGCGGAGTGTGCATCTCACGAATGGGCGGACACGGCGGTCCGCCCCTACAAACAAAGCCTGTCAACGCCGGTCGTCCGAACGCTCGTGAGAAATGCGGACTAGGAGGACAACCCCGATGAATGCTGTTACCCGACTTGACCCTATCCGCTTCGAGGTGATCCGCCATGCGCTCGTCGAAGCAACGGAGGAAATGGCGATTACCCTTCGGCGCAGCGCCTACTCGACCAACATCAAGACCAGGGCCGACTTCTCTTGCGCCTTTTTCGACCGGCACCTACGGCCCATTGCCCAGGCTTCGGGCCAGCCGATTCACCTCGGCTCCTTGGCAGTGCTGTTACCGCGCGTCATCAATGAATACGGACCCGAGAAGCTGGCTCCGGGCGACGCCATTCTGGCAAACGATCCTTATCTGGGCGGCGTTCACCTCAATGACATCACCCTCATCTCACCGCTGTATCACCAGGATGAGCTCTTCGGCTATGTGGCCAGCCTGGTTCACCACGTAGACGTAGGCGGAGGAGCGCCGGCCAGCATCGGCGCCTTCCGCGAGGTTTACCAAGAGGGGATCATCATTCCTCCGGTCAGGCTGGTGCAGGGAGGCGAAATCGTGCCCGACATCTTTCGACTCGTTCTGGCACAGATCCGCTCCCAGCGCGAGACGGCAGGCGACTTTCGGGCTCAGTTGGCGGCCAACAATACCGGCGTCCGCCGGCTGAGTGCATTACTGAGTCAGCGGGGAAGCGAGGAATTGACCTTCTACATGGATGAATTGGTCACCTACACGGAGCGCCGTGCCCGAGCGGAGCTGGCCCATCTTCCCAAGGGGGTCTTTACCGCCGACGGCTATGTGGATAATGACGGCTTCAGCGATGAACCGGTCCATTTGGCGGCGAAGGTTGTCATTGACGACGGTGGTGTTCTGTTCGATTTCAGTGGCTCCGATCCTCAACGGAGGGCGCCGGTAAACTCCACCTACGCGATGACCTATTCGGCGTGCGCGTATGTACTCAAGTGCCTGATCGACCCGGATGTGCCGGTCAATGCCGGTTTCCATCGCCTGGTGCGTCTGATCGCCCCGGAAGGAACGGTGGTGAACGCCACGGCCCCGGCGCCGGTGGTGGGAGGCTGGGAAACTCAGACCCGGCTGACGGACGTGATTCTGAAGGCCCTGGCCGCGGCAGTCCCCGACCGCGTTCCGGCGGGCACCAAGGCGATGATATGCCAGGTAGGTCTCGGCGGCGCCGATCCCCGCACGGGCGAACTCTATGCCTACTACGAGGCCCTTGCCGGCGGGTACGGGGGCCGGGCGACGCGCGACGGCCCCGATGCCGTCCAGGCCCATGGACAGAATACCGAGAATGCGCCCATCGAGGAGATCGAAATCAACTACCCTTTTCGCATCAGTCGCTACGAACTGGTGGAAAACTCGGAAGGCGCGGGTCGATATCGCGGCGGGCTGGGCTTGCGCCGGGACTATCTGTTTCCCGATCACGAAGTGTCCTTTACGGTCTTAGCGGATCGGGATCGCTGGGGGCCGTGGGGGCTGTTTGGCGGGCGGGCCGGCCGTAAGGCTCGCTATGTTTTGAATCCTGACAGTGAAGCTACGGAGTTGGGATCGAAAGTGACCCTGGAGCTGAAACCGGGCGATGTAGTGAGCTATCGCACCTGCGGTGGAGGCGGCTACGGACCGCCCGAAGAACGTGATCCACGGGCAGTGCTAACGGACGTCGGCGAGGGCAAAGTGAGCCCGGAGCGGGCGCGCGAGGTTTACCGCGTGGCCATCGACCCGACAGCCCGGCGGATTGACGCCAAAGAGACTACAAGGCTGCGCGCGGAAAGGAACAACGACCCTGGCATATAGGCTGGGCATAGACATTGGCGGCACCTTCACCGATGCGACCCTCATCGATGAGGATACGGGGGAGATCCGCATCGCTAAAGTCCCCTCCACGCCCCAAGACCCGTCGGTGGGTTTCCTGGAAGGAACTCATCGGATTCTGCGCCGGAACAACGTCGCCCCGGCCGAGGTGTCCTACGTGGTTCACGGCGCCACGGTGGCCACCAATTCCATCATCGAAGGCAAGGTTGCTCGGACGGGATTCATCACAACCGACGGCTTCCGGGACATGCTGGAGATCGCTCGCCAAGTCCGGCCGAGCCTGTATGACCTACAGTTTGAGAAGCCCAAGCCGCTAGTCCCTCGAAACCTTTGTTTTGGCGTCCCGGAACGGTTGGATGCCCAAGGGCAAGTCTTGACGCCGCTCGACGAAGCCGCCGTGCGGCGCGTCGCGGAGCAACTGCGCCGCGAGAGGGTGGCCGCGGTCGCCGTCTGCTTGCTGCACGCCTACGCGAATCCGGATCACGAAAAACGCGTCGGAGAGATCATCGGGGAAGTGTTCCCCGAGGCCGTCGTTTCGCTTTCCTCCGAGGTGGCCCCGGAGTTTCGGGAATACTTTCGGGCGAGCACGACCGTCATCAATGCCGCCATCCGGCCCGTGGTGGCCCGCTATCTGGAGCGGATCGAGAAGCGGCTCCGCGAAGAGGGGCTAGCGGCGGAATTGCTCTTGATGCAGAGCAGCGGCGGGGTCTTTACCTTTGCGGAAGCGCGCCGAAAACCGGTCTTCATGGTGGAATCGGGCCCGGCGGCGGGCGTTATTGCAGCGGCCTATCTGGGAAACAACCTGGGCTACGAGGACGTGATTGCCTTCGATATGGGTGGAACCACGGCCAAGGTTGGCCTCATCCGGAACGGCGAGCCAAAGGTAACCAAGGACTATGAAGTGGGGGCGGCGGCCAGGGTCGGCGGCGGCTCCCATCGGGGGGCGGGTTATCCGATCCGCACCCCCGTCATTGATCTCGTGGAGATCGGCGCCGGGGGCGGCTCCATCGCCTGGGTCGATTCCGGCGGCATCCTGCGCGTGGGACCCCGAAGCGCGGGCGCCGATCCTGGGCCGGCCTGCTACGGCAAAGGGGGGACTGAACCCACGGTTACTGACGCTAATCTGGTTCTGGGACGCCTCAGCCCGGACCTTTTCCTGGGTGGCGAGATCGAATTGGATGTGCAGGCTGCCCGGCAGGCCATTGAGCGACGGTGCGCCGATCCGTTGGGGATGGACGCCGTCGAGGCGGCCCACGGCATTGTCGAGATTGCCAACGCCGCCATGGTCAATGCGCTGCGCCTGGTCTCGATCCAGCGGGGCTACGATCCCAGGGATTTCGCGCTGCTGGCCTTCGGCGGGGCCGGACCGGTTCACGCCAATCGTCTGGCGAAGGAAACCGGCATGCCGACTACGATCATCCCGATGAGCCCGGGCACGACATCGGCCTTGGGCTTACTGGTCACCGATCTGAAGCATGACTACTCGACGACCATGATCGAGCGCATCGACCGGTTGGACATCGCGGCGGCGGAAAGCGCTTATCAAGCGATGGAGGCGCGGGGACGAGCTACGCTGGAGCGTGAGAACGTAGGGCCTGAACGGATGAGCTTCCAGCGGCAGGTGGACATGCGCTACGTGGGTCAGAGCCACGAGTTGACGCCGTCGTTACCCCACAGCCCCCTGAATGCAGCTGAAATCAGCCGCGTCTTGGAGCAGTTCCACCAGGAGCATAATCGGGCTTACGGTTTCAGCGCCCCAGGCGAACCGGTCGAGTTCGTCAACCTCAGGCTGACCGCAATCGGCCGAATCACCAAGCCCCGGCTGCGTGAACTGGAACCACGCCGCGGGGCCCCGGAGCCGGCCGCGGCGCTCAAAGCAACTCGCCCGGTCTACTTCGCCGAGAGCGACGGCTACGTCGATTGTCCTATTTATGATCGCTATCGGCTGGCAGCCGGACACGTTCTCACCGGACCGGCCATTGTCGTGGAGCTGGATTCCACCACGGTGATCCACCCCGGCTACCGGGCCGAGGTCGACCGCTTCGGCAATCTGATCCTCGGAGAAACGTAGCTACACTCACTCTTTGGTCCAATACCTATCCACGTAGTGATGAATTCGCTCGCGCATGAAGCGGGAGGAATCGGGCGCCTTTTCCGGCAGATACGCGAACACCTGACTTGTCATGATGCCGTCAAAGCCGACTTCACTCAGCGTCCGGAAGAATAGATCCCAGTCGATCTCTCCTTCCCCGATATTGAGATGCTGGTGAACGCGCGCCGTCGAACCGGCCGGGTTGACGACGTAGCGCCAGCCGGCTTTATGGTTGAACGTATCGGCCACGTGGACGTGGGCCAACACGGGCGCGGCGTAACGGATCATGGCGGCCATGTCGTCACCCAAGTGATAAGTGTGGGGCGCGCAGAAGAGATATTTGACATAAGGCGAGCCGATCGTGCGCACCATGTCGACGGCAAGGTTGTTGTCCTCGATGAAATCATCGGGATGGGCTTCGAGATGAAGGGGAAGTTTTTCGCGCTCAAAGATGGGCAGAAGCTCGTCGATTGATTTCCAGAAGGCGGTTTCACATTCCTCGGCCATCTCCGGTCCCGCCCGAAAATTCGATCTTTGCGGCGAGGGCCCTCGATCGAAGATGGAGTTCACCGTCCGGCATCCGATCTCGACGGCGATCTCGATGGCCCGTTTCCAATAGCGCACGGCCGCCTGGCGCTCGTCTTCGAGCGGGCTGGCCCAGCGATAGGTGACCAGCATAGAGACCATCTCGACGGCGGTCTCTCGCAAACCCTGCTTGAACTCGCGAATGCGATCGACGTTGGCTCGCGGAGGGGAGTATTCGGGAACGAAATCGTCCAGAGCGCAGAGCTCGAGGTATTCGAAGCCCATATCCGCCGCCACCCGCGGCATCTGCTCGACAGGCATCGGCGCGTGGCAAAAGGGATCTAGTGCGATTTTCATATGGATTCCTCTCCTAGCTACTTTCCGGCGCAAAATACGAGTACCGCTCGGGGCGGGGACTGTCACCAATTTCGCGCCTTCAAAGAATCAACCACTTACGCGCGCATTCGGACGCGAAATTGGCTGACTGTACCCAGCCACCACGCAGTTTCTCCTTTTTGCGCCGGAAAGTAGCTAGCAGCCCGTGGTAGAAGTGAAGGTCACAAAAAATCGGGTACAGCCAGCCAATTCGCGTCAGCCTAAGTGCTTTGTTTCTTGGGTCATGACGGGGAGCGAATTGGTGGCAGCCCCCATTTTTAGCCATTTTCGCTCCTGCATGACCTTTGGCACGGGCTGCCAGCCCGCTTTTCTCACGAGCGTTCGGACGACCGGCGTTGAACGACTTTGTTTGTAGAGACGGACCGCCGTGTCCGCCCATTCGTGGGATTCACACTGCGTCCCATTCGATGACGCAACCCAACCCCGCGAGAGCCTTGAGCAGACCGCGACATAGGTAACACTTTATGCCAGGTACATAGGTAACACTTTTCGTCCAGTTCCCTCCTCGGACTAGCGCCCGCCCCTACTGTTTTGTCGTGAGAAATGCGGGCTAGCCGCGGGTTAGCCGGAGCTCGATTCCGCCGTCGCCGTGAGGGTTTTCGTGAGAAGGGTGAGCCGGGACTTCATTCGCGACGCGGTGTTCTTTTTGAGCAGGCCTTTCTGTACCGACTTATCCACGATGCTCAGCGTGGGATTCAACAGTTGTTGAACGGCGTCGGTGTCCTTATCGGCAAGAGCTTTTTCGAGCTTCTTGACCTGGCTTCGCATCCGGCTCCTATTGCGGCGATTGACCTCGGTCTGCCTCGCCGTCTGACGGATGCGCTTGATCGCGGAACGCGTATTTGCCACGAGAATCCCTTCGAAGAAGTGGTGCGATGCACCTGCTAGGGAACAATGGACGACTCTTATCCAGGATAGCCGTCTGCCTGAGGGCTGTCAATGGAAAGCAGCGGCGTCGAACCGGCCTTCAGAGGCCGCAACAATCTCAGCCCACGGCTTCAGCCGTGGGAAGAAGGAGCAGTTCGGGGAAGCCCTGGAAGGGCGACACAACGGCTGATCGCATCCCGAAACCGGCCCCGTCAGGGGCCGCAACAATCTCCACTGCTTCAGTTGAGCAGACCGGGACATAGGTAACACTTTTCGTCCGAGGAGGGCACCGGACGGAGGGAGCCCGCAGGGTGCCGGACTCCGGCGCCCTCCTCGGACGAGCGCCCGCCCCTTGGTCGAGAAAACGACGTACACCAGCAAATCGGTGGGGCTGTGGGGCATGCTGTTTCGCCCTTCCAGGGCTCGCTCGCAGGGGTTCCGCCACCCACTGAAGCCGTGGGCTTTCGGTTGTATAGCCCCCTTCGGGGGCAACAGGAAACCGGCCCCGGACAGGTTTCGAGCCGGCGACCTCGCCCCCGCCGCGGGGAGGTCATTCCCGATCTTCAGATTTCCTGTCACGTTCGGCAAGAATCCGGCCCGCCGGCTGCCGACAGTTGACAATGGGCCTCGAAGGCAATAATCATTAGAAGCTTGTTCCGCCCTAACCTCAGCGACCTGGGTCTCCGCAAGCGTCATCGAACTGGAGGTGAACTGTGACATCCGCTGCCCGTTTCAAATTGGTTGCCGTGTCTGTGTCCGCGATTGTTCTTCTTGGTATGTCGTGTGCGCCGGAGCCGCCACCCGAAGTTGCCCCCCCGGCAGCCAAGCCGATCGGGCAGCCTGTTGAAATCTCTGTTCCGCTGGGGCTGCCGCCATTGCCCATCCCCGAAGACAATCCGCCGACGGCGGAGACCATCGCCCTGGGGCGGCAGCTCTACTACGACACCATGCTATCGGTGGACGGAACGATCGCCTGCGCCTCTTGCCACCGGCCTGACGCGGGCTTCGCCGACCCAGACCGGTTTTCGAGCGGCGTCGGCGGCAAAAAAGGCGGACGCCAGGCGCCCAGCGTGATCAACGCGGCCTACTACACGACCCAGTTCTGGGACGGACGAGCCGCCAGCCTCGAAGACCAGGCCGGGGGGCCGATGCAGAACCCCATCGAGATGGCACACACGGTCGAAGGTGTTGTCGGCAAGCTCTCCGCCGACCCCGGCTACGTGGCGCAATTTGAAAAAGCCTACGGGCCGGGTCCGGTGACGTTCGACAAGGTCGTCAAGGCGATCGCTTCTTTTGAGCGAACGGTTCTCAGCGGGAACTCGCCTTTCGACCGCTACATGTACGGCGGCGACGAGTCGGCGTTGAGTGAGTTCGCTAAGCTCGGCCTGGAGGTTTTCCGCAACGAGGAAAAAGGGAATTGTGCCGTTTGCCACAGCATGGACGAAAAGTCAGCACTGTTTAGCGACGACAAGTTCCATAACCTGGGCGTCGGCGTGGATGACGAGGGTGAGCTGACCGACCTCGGCCGTTATGAAGTGACCAAGCAGGATGCGGACCGGGGCGCCTTCAAGACCCCCACGTTGCGAAACATCGCGCAGTCGGCGCCTTACATGCACGACGGCAGCCTGACGACGCTCAAGGATGTCGTGGATTTCTATATCGGCGCCGGCAATTCCAACCCTTGGCGCGACAAGGAGATCAAGGAGCTGGACCACCTGACCCGCAAGGAGCGCGACGCCCTGGTCGCGTTTATGGAGGCGCTGACCGCGGAGCTGCCCGATCATGTCGGCGCGCCGGGCGGTGAAGAGTCCTCGGGCGACTCGGGCGAGTAAGCGTTTTCGACACGGGCCGCTTGCGGTGAGACGCGGTCTCAGTAGCGGCCGGCAATCCTGCCGGTCCTTGGCTTGGTAGCGACCGGCAATCCTGCCGGTCTTTGGAGGCCGGAGGCCCGCGCCCGTGCGATCCCCGCCTCTTGACCGATAAGAGTTCCAAATGCGATCAGGCCGTTGTTTCGGGGCCGCGCGGGCAGGTGTTTCATGCACGCTTGGCTAGACCGCGTCGGTGAACTTTGGAGAGGCAAGCACGCCTTGCCGGCCACCATTGTCTTGGTAGGCTGCGAACACAGCTTACAGTCGAGGACCGGCCTGGGCATTGGCGACGCCGAGATCGAACGCGGTCAGAAGCATCACTTTGCACACATGTTGGAGGGGCTGATCAGCAGGCATTCGATCGATTTGATCGCCGAGGAGACCCGGGCCGGGGAAGAAACTATCGCTCTGAGACTAGCCGACGCCCACGCCTGCGAATACGTAAACATTAACGCCGTCAAGCGGCGCTGTTGCATGATTCAACTGCGGCGCGAGTGGGGGCGCTTTTCCAACTTCTCGTTCAGGACACCACAGCGCAGGATTTCGGCCTACCCAGCTCGGCCATCCGGTTGAGGATGTGACACCCGATCGCAACTTCTCTCCTTTGTGCCTTGCCGTGCCTCGCCTTCAATCCGCCTCCGAGCACGGACTTGTATCGGAAGAAGCTGTTTTCAACGCGCCCCTGCTGTCGGTAGCCCGACTCCTTCTGCCACTCTCGTCGCCCGACCTGGCGAATCCTCTCAAGAGCCGTGTCACGCTGCGCCCATGGGCCGTCCGTTGGCCCCGCCGACACCGCGGAGCGACGAGGGGGAATCACAATCACGACGTTCTCTGTACCGGCCGCGCTGAGTTGATCGTAGACTGACCTGTGGTCGTAGGCTCCGTCTGCGGTGAAACGCCGGATGGGAACCTCGATTGTGTCGAGAAGAGCAGGGAGTGTGGAGGCGTCGTCCCGGCTGCTCGCTGTGAGTTCGGCCGCCACAATGAACCCCTCGGCATCCACCCCGATGTGCAGCTTCCGCCAATCCCGGCGTTTCTTTGATGCCTTGTGCTTGTGCGCGTTCCATTCGCCGCAACCCAGAATCTTCAGCCCTGTGGAATCGACGATCAAGTCGATCGGGCCGTCGTGGGATCGGGTCAGGGGCGGCACCGCAACGATTTGGTTCCGGCGCGAGAGTGTGGTGTGGTCCGGGGCCTTGAGGTTGAGGCCCATCAAGCGGAGCAGCGAGTCCAGGAACCCCTCGGTCTGGCGGAGCGGCAGGCTGAAGACGACCCGCAGCGTCACCGCGGTCCGGATCGCGAGGTTCGAGTACCGCCGCTGGCCTCCGCGAAGACCGTTCTTCGGTGGTACCCACGCGGCAATTGCATCCTCGCTCAGCCAGATCGTGACGTCGCCGCGGCTCCTGAGGCCACGCTCGTACTCCCTCCAGTTCCGGATTCTGTACTTCGTCTTGTACTGGCGGTTGACTCGGCTCGACTTCGCTGCGACCATGACGTTACCCCCCGATCTCTATGATGGACTGGACCCCACCCCCGCCGCTAGCGTGCTCGCTTACACCGATTCATGCACCAACGCCCCGATAGCCTGTTAATCATGATATCCAGTATGGGGAGCACCGGCACAGCCTCTCTCCGCCGTCGGGGCTTCAGAAGCTCCAGAATCGACACGGAAGCTGAGCGAGGGTCCAAAGGGTGGACGTTCACGGTGGTCGCTGTGGGCCAGGGCCTGGCGGTCTAACCAGCGGGTTTTCAGCGTTAAGGCGGTAGAGGCGGCGGGCGGGCGCGTCGCCCAGATCCGGATCGATGCCAAACTCAAGTGATACGTCGCCGCACGTACGGAACGTGCTCGACGTCCGATCAGCCGGCCGTGAGCAGGAACAGCATGGACAGCAAAATCGCCCACCTTGAAATGGTTCAGGCGGTCATCACGAGAATGGCCGGCAATTCGTTCCTGGACGCGGCAAGTCACTCGAACGTTCAACGAGCAGATGGGTGTTGCGCGGAGTTGGCTTCGATGAGTTTTGAGCAATCTAACAAGCGGTTGCAGTCGACGCCCAAAAAGGCTGTGCGCTTTTGGGTTCCCTAGCTGGTGCTCGGCGCGGCTGAACCTCGACGTTAGGCGGCTGTGACCGTATCCGTCACGCACCGGTGTTATCGATAGAGATGGAGGGCGTCGCGTGGCCCGCAACTTTCATCGAAACCCGTTCGACGAAGGGACTCGGGTCAAGCTAGGGCTGTTCCGGGATTACACGAGGGAGTGGCTTCCCGTCTGGCTTTCGCAGGCGAGCCCGAATGAACCTATTACGGTCGCAGACTTCTTCGCCGGGCCCGGTGAAGACTCCGAGGGCGTTGCCGGCAGTCCCCTTATCGTGTTGAGAGAGCTGCGGCAGTCCAGTGATCTAATCGAGGAGAAGCGAGCAAAGGTTCGGCTCCTACTGAACGAGGCCTCCAGAGCGAAGGCTGCCGATCTCAGGACCACGATGGACTCGCAGAGCATTCCGTCTAGCCTTTGCAGTTGGGCTGTTCAGAATCTCGAATTCGAAGATGCGTTCGCTGAGGTCTATCCAAAATTGAGCGACGGTCCGAGTCTCTTGATCCTTGATCAACAAGGGATGAAGGAAGTCTCGGACGAGGTGTTCAAGAGGATCTTGAGCCTTCCCAGGACCGATTTCCTGTTCTTCATTGCGTCCTCATCCATCCGCAGATTCGAAAGCCACCCCTACTTTCAGAAGCATCTCAAGATACCCAAGGGCGCCATCACGAGCGCTACGTTCAACGACACGCACAGGGCCGTGACGCAGTACTATCGAGACCTGGCTACCGCCGATGGAGATCAGTACTTTCTCGGAAGTTTCTCGATCAAGAAAGGCAGCAACATCTACGGCCTGATCTTCGGCTCACGCCACCCGCTAGGCTTAGAGAAGTTCCTGAGAATCTGCTGGAGAGCCGATCCCGAGCGCGGCGAAGCAAATTTCGACATCGACGAAGATCGACTGGACTCCAGCGCCCCGCATCTCTTCCCTGAAATGGACCAGCCGAGAAAGCTCACGATGTTTCAGCGGGACGTTCGAGCAAGGATCCTAGCGGGCAAGCTCACGACAGATCGAGATGTCTACCTAGACACACTCCAAGAAGGCTTTCTTCCCGCCAAGGGAAAGGCGGTTCTGAGAGAACTCCTCAAGAGTGGTCAGATTCGAGTCGAGGGCGGTCAGCCGCGAGTTTCAATGACAGGGTACGGTGACCCGCGGAGCCTGGAGGTAGTGACGAATGGCGCAGTCTAAGATCGAGTGGACCGATGTCACTTGGAATCCCACTACGGGCTGCACGAAAATCTCCGCCGGATGCAAGCATTGCTACGCGGAGACAATGGCTCGTCGTCTGCAGTCCATGGGTGTAGAAAAGTACGAGGGTGGCTTCGCCCTGGCGCTGCATGAGAACGCCCTCGACGCCCCTCTCAGATGGAACAAGCCTCGAACAGTATTCGTGAATTCGATGAGCGATCTCTTTCATCGAGACGTGCCCGACGACTTCATCCTGCGAGTTTTTGAGACCATGGTCCAGTGCCCGAAGCACAAGTTTCAAGTGCTCACCAAGCGGGCAGGTCGACTGGAGAGATTGTCCCGGAGACTCCCTTGGGCGAGCAATGTCTGGATGGGAGTCTCGGTTGAGGACTCACGCCAGCTTCAGCGTGTTAAGTCTCTCAGGTCCACTGGGGCGGGTACAAAGTTCCTGTCGCTCGAGCCCTTGATCGGTCCGCTTCCAGAACTGGAACTCGAAGGCATCAGCTGGGTAATCGTGGGCGGGGAATCGGGGCCCAAAGCACGACCCATGGAACAATCATGGGTCCTCGATATCCGAGATCGGTGCGAAGATGCTGGGGTTCCGTTCTTCTTCAAGCAATGGGGTGGGAAGAACAAGAAGAAGACGGGCCGCATGCTCGAAGGCCGTACCTACGACTCCATGCCCGTGGCGATGCTGTTTACCAATGCGGCAATATCCTAGGCAGGACACCCGCGAGGACCTGGGCGCGGGCGGACCCCAAGGCGCAGGAACAAGGATGGCTGGACGCCCTGGGGTCCGCCAGGGACAGAGAGCCTCTCGGGTACTCCGACGCCTACTAAGGGGTCACCTCACGAAACGGGGAAAATCGTACGCTAAGGGAAGTTGCGGGCCCAAGGAAGGTGTCGGGTTGGAGTAAACCCTAGCCTGTCGTCAGGGAAGGCAGCGCAGTGGCGTCAGAATAGAGTCCTCCTTGGAATTGATTGACACATTCCGTCAAGGGTTATAGATTTCTTCCTGACAGATTGGATGCAGGAGGACACCTTGCACGGTCCATCTGCTACGTCCGGGTGAGCAACTGCGAGAACCGACGCTACCGCGCCAGCGGCTTCAACCTGCTGGGCTGGGAGCATATCAACCTGACTGGCGATTACATCTGGCCCAAGAACAAGCGAGTCGATCAGGGCAGCTTCTGGCCCCTACCGCCTCTCACCGGGCCTTAGCGTACGATTCTTTCCGTTTCGTGAGGTGACCCCTTAGTGTGAAAAATTACTCTAAGGGTCCGTGTGTGACCTTCCTGGAGTAACTCCCGGTACCGCTTCCGCTACTATGAAGCGCCCGTTCTTCGGGGCTTGGGCCTCGAGAACGACTGCCCAGTCATGGCCAAAAGGTATAGAACGGAATCGCCGACGCGATACGAAAGCGTGGGTGAGTCAAGTAGACGAATGCCAAGGCACGGGCGCTTGAACGGCGACTTAGGCCGCTCGCGGACGCCAAAGGGTATGAAGCCTCGCGTCGCAACGTGCTCGGGGTGAATTGAGGCATGTCACGGTCGAACGTTCCGAAACTTGCTATCGAAGAAGCGACGAAACTCGCGCCGGGCGCCGCCTGGGCTGCTTAGCTTTCGTGTGCCAGAAACTCTCAGCGCCGTATGGTCAGTCTTTCAGCTCGATGCCGGCGTTCTTGAGGGTCAGGGCCGTCTGAGAAGTGTCTGCGACCTTCGAAGAGTTGTAGTGGATCCGAAATCCATGTTGATGCCCCTATTCATGTATTCTGAATGTTGTTTAGTACATATGCAACCCAATCGCATATCACGAATTTGCGGCACTAGACTTTCTGTTCATGAACCTCCGCACCGTGTTCGCCCAGTTGATCAGCTTCCTTCCGGATCGCGAGTTCCGCCGCTGCGTTCGCAGATGGCGAGCATCAGTTCCTATCGTTTGCGAAAGCGTCGAATCAAGTAGGCTCTCCTCGACACTGGCCGACGCCAACGAATCGCGCGACTGGAGGATCTTGCCGAGCCTTGATTCGCATCGCGCGGCCCTTGTACGCCCGCGATCCGATCGGCGTAGCTCTCGATCCTCTACGTTCGAAATCGACCTGTGCCTCTCGCTGTTCCCGTGGGCCAAGTTTGCTGTGAAGATGCACACGCTGCTGGACCTGCACGGCAACCCTATCCGCATTAGACGGCAAAACGCACGACGTCAACTCCTCGACGAGATCGGCCCCGAGCCCGGCGCCTTCTACGTCATGTCGATTTCGAAGCCTCTTCATCGTTCTTCGTCGTGCGAACCCTAATCGCATCCCGTCGACAGCGTCCACGGGCGTGCGCTCGGATCAGACCGTCATCCTGGGCGCCATCGAATAGTTCGTCATTGAGCTGCAGCTGACCAACAACTTCGTGCTCCCGGCGCTTCGCCGAGCAAGCGTTTGCAGGTCATCGTAGGCTCTCCCGACGTGCTGGTCAGCGATCGTAGGTTCAGCCTTTTCATAAGTCACCTCCTTGTTCAAATGCTTTTATATCAGACCCTTAAGAGCGTAGACGCCTCTCACAAGAGCTATGCTACAGCAAGCTCCCAGAGGACAGCGCTCAGCTTTAAAAATAGGGGCAACTATCGGTTACAGGGCCGACGCAACCGACATGGGACGGAGTAGAACTTCCAAGGAACAGATTTTAGACACCACGATACGGTGATGTGTTGTCAACCGGACATCTTGACGTGGCGTTGGTGCATGAATCGACTGCGGCTCCCACGCCGGCATCGGCTCAGGGTCTCGATCCATCATAGAGATCGAGGGCAACGTCATGGCCGCAGACGAAGAAGGCAATTTGTGCCGAGGGCCAGTTGGTGAGGTTTCATCCTGTCGAGTGATCGGACGAATGGGGAAAGGCCAGCACGACAACCACTCCCATTCGTAGAGATAGCATTTCAGTTCCACCCCCGTCGCGCTTTTGCTTGCCACAGCCACGAAAGTTGATAGATATGTATTGGCTGAGTTTTAATCCTGTTTATCAAACGTCATTCTCCAGGCTTTCGTCCAGCACAAAGTCTCTAACGACAGCAAAGCAAACCCGCTGTTCTCGTAATTTCCGTCTTCTGCGCATCCATCCCCATGATACTAGTATAAGATTGAAACCATCCTGGTTTTGACTCCACATTATGGCCTCGAACAGCTCTCCTTCACTCACGCTCTTCGATCAGGCTTAGCTCCACTGTCGCATTTTGCTTCGCTTCAAGGTCAACCCGCTCGCTATGGGGTTCCACAGCCCAAATTTGTGTACTACACCAAAGATGGCTGGGCCAGAGCGAGCCTCTGGAAAGTTCCCATAAGCCAAGGGCAAAAGGTGGAAATTACACTAGAACCTGTAAACCAGGATTTCCATTTTGGCCCTAGCACGGTGAAAGTATACCCCCGCGCTGCCCCGAATACCACGTCTTTTCGCGCTGAACCCTGCACATGACCTCCGCCGGTAGGCGCCAGGGCTCGTCCATCCGCTCACAGACGTTGATTGAGCGGGCTGAACGGCGCTCCGGCCGACACTGCTCCTTGCGAAACCTTTTGGAGCCGAAAACTGTTGATCCTCGCCAGGTCAACGCTACCCGCTTGGCAGCGGCAGCGCCCAGATCCTGTGCAGCATGTCGCCGAACAGCCTGCGGTTCAAATGCCCTTCGGCCAGCAGCAGCCAGTAATACCGCGCGTGCTTGACCAGCCGACCGCCGGTCTTCATCAACCTGTGTTGCAAGCTCGTCAGCGACCAACTCTTGATCCTGTTCGGCAGTCCGAGCCGCCGCCACAAGTTGCCCAGGTTGTAGGCCAGCACGCTCAGTTGCAGCCGTACCTCGTTCGCCCGGAACCGATGGCACGACAGCCTTGTCCAATGCGTGGCCTGTTTGCCTTCCTTGATCCACTGCTCCGCCGTGCCGCGCTTGTTGTAGAAGCGTACCACCGAGCGGCTTGGCAAGCTCATGCTCGTCACGATGAATCCGACCCGCGGGAACAGCTCGCCCTGGTGATGCTCGACCTTGGCGACGATCCGCCTCGCCTTCGCCCAACTCTCCGCCTGATAGCGAAAACTCTTGTAGCGCACCAAGGGCTTCCGGGAGGGCCTTCCCGGCGGCCGAAACAAGATGTCTTCGATCTCCAACTCCAGGCTCTTGTTGGCCGGAATGCGAATGGCGTACTGTACTCCGCGTTCCTCCGAAGCCTCATAAACTTCCGGCTTGGCAAAGGCCGCATCGCCCCGGAAGGCGACCTGCTTGCCCGCAGCCTGTTGGCGCTCGATCTCCGGCAACAATAGCTCATCCCAGTCCTCGGCGCTGTGCACGTTGCCGGGACGCAGCTTGGCAGCGAGGCAATCACCATGACCGTTGAACAAAAGTAACGGGTGATAGCAGACCGACTCGAAGTGTCCGTTGTAGGCACTGCCTTCCTGTTGGCCATGGACCGGACTCTCGGTGGAGTCCATGTCCAGAACGACCCGCTCGGAGTCGTCGAACGCTTCCGCTTGCCCGACCAGCTCTCGGTTCAGCGCCATCAGCCCCAGCAGGTTCTCTTCGCTCGCCAGCATCTCCGTCTCGAAGCCATGCAGCGTCGAGGTCAAGGCCGCACCGCGATCCCAGAGCTTCTGCGAACCGATCAGCCGAAACGTCGGATCGATCGAAATCCGCTCGGCGTCGTTGAGGTCCTCGTAGCCCGCCAAGCGGCTGTAGACCGACTGCCGCAACAGATCAGCGAGCGTGAACTGCTTGTTTGTGCCTTGCCGGGAGTCGCTGAGATGCTCGTCAATCAGTTCTCCGAGACCGAGCCGTTCGTCCAGTTCGCGAACCAAAATCAGGCCACCGTCGGAGGTGACGTGCGATCCCTGGAAATCGACTTTCAACAAGCCGTTGAAACTTAGCTGGAATGGCTTGGTTTGTTTTTCACCCATTGGGTGTTGGCCTCCCTGGCGTCCTCATCGGGCTCTAGCCCCTATGAATAAAGACGCTCAAGGCCGCTGGAAGGTCGGGATGTCAAACATCAAATTGAAAATGCGGGCTTAGAGCACTTAACGTGACAATGCCAGCTGAGAAGATACGGTTAATGGCTAGAGGCTCGGTGGGTGAGATTGATGCTTCGGGACAGAACCGAGAAGAGTGGGTTAGAGTCAAGAAAGAGGAAATGGATGGCTTCAGCGACTCTTTCGAGCCGGAAATTATAACTGATGCGGGAACGAGCGTTCCCATCGGGACCTACTTTCGGAGTGCCGCAGCGGGTCCATCTCAGGGTTACACCACGCACTACTCGTGGGACTGCCGAGATTGGGTATCGATGGTGTGTGGCGTTATCCACGGTGGTCTTACTTGTGTGCTTACGTGCGTGGCGTTTTCTGGCCCCTGGGTGTTTCTCTGTGCCGCGCTTTGCGCTCTATGGGGCGTTATGGGATGTCACGCGGTTGCACGAACAATTTGCCCATGATGACTATGGTCCTGCCAAGAACCGGCGTTTTGCCCTGGCGAGTCCTGCCACCGGCTGACAAATCAGTGTTTATTCGCAAAATGCGGGATTAGCTGACCGCGTAGACGATGCAAACCGAAGCTCCGGTGGTCTTTGGAGAAAAAGCTACTCCTATAGGAGTGGGAAAGCACCGTACTAAATGAAAACGGTAAAACTACCGTCCCTGTTAGGATTCTCAGTCCCGGCTGGCGGCGCCGTATTATATTCACTGATTTACGCTTTAGGGCAACCGGTATGGCTCGCCTCTGGCATAACAATATTCGCAACACTTTCGGTGGTCACTTTTCTGCGAAGCACTAAAAAGGTCAACTTCGTCATCCCCCGCTCCGCTAGTTGGTTAGCCCTAGGGTTTATGTTGGGTTGGGGCTTTCTAATCCTTCTCTCGATGCTGGCAGCCTTCCTTAGTTGACGGCTGGCCTCAAGAAGATCACGGGTTGGACACCTAGCCCACTCGAATCAGGGGCGCTCCTGCGGGCTTGCTCGACAAGTCGTAGCGAAGGGTTCGCCGGTGAAATCGAAGGCGCCGAGGGCGAGAGGATCAACACGCCCTTGGCGGTCGCATAGTTCAGGTCCGGCCAGGCGAGCTTGATCTTTTTTCAATTCGCGTAGACAGTCCTTGCGGAATCTCTGAACAGTAACGTTATAATTCGCCCTCGACGGGTCTCCGAACTGGCCGGGACCGCTGTGGCGGCCTTCCTCCCAGAGCTTCCGAAGCTCCTTTATTTCTTGCCGGTAGAGGTCGTGGCGGAGCTTCCATTCCCGCAAGGCTTCTCGGACCACCTCGCTGCTACTGACATACTCTCCGCTTGTAACCGCTTCCCGCACAGTGGCAGCGATTTCGGATGTCAGAGCGATACTGAGTTTTTCGACTTTCGGCATTGCAGCATCTCCTCGCCTCTATAGTAGTATTTATTCGTACCAATTCCAAGGAGTTACTGTCTAGGTGGAGACGCAGAGGCAGGCGATGGTTTTCAACGCAGCGCCCAAGAAAAAGCGCAACATGGTCTGGGCCACCGAAGAGTAGATACCAGTCCTGCCGCTAATTGCCTGCGCGCTGAATGCGACGCTGAAACGGAACACCAAGGCCGGACCGGCAGGGCGGCGTTGGCGGATGCCCTTCGCTCTCAGTGCCCGACATCCTTCAGCAGGATGACAGCCAAGCGAGTCAACGCAGCGCCCAAGAAAAAGCGCAACATGTCGAATGTACGGACCGCCGACCCTGCGTGCGCACCATTTGTAATAACCCTTGCGTTTTCACGCTTTATCGCCGCTCACGCGGGCGGGTGGTTTTCCTCAACGCTCCGGCGGAAGGCGGGCCAGTCGTTGGCCATTGCCTGCGAGAGTTCAAACAGTTTGTCCACCAGGTCTTCGGCGCCGCTAAATGCGATCCGCAGTTCTCCGGACGGGCGCGGCGTTACCGACCCGCAGGCCCAACATGATTTGTCGTGCGCGGCGCTGGCGCACACGGAAGAGCTTCTGGACCGCCCGGCGGTCGAGGTGAGTGGATTCGATGGCCAGCAGATCTGCGAGGATTTCATCAAGTCGCTGAAAGCAGGCGGGTTGGGAGGGCATGGGGGGAGCTCCTGCTCTACTATACGTTAGGGAGCTATCCGGCATTATGGCCTGCCGGGGAGCGGCGGGAGGGGGGTGGATCGCGCATGATAAAGGATATTATCATTCATATACTGAGGAGGCCCTCATGCCCGACTCCCCGACACTGATTCCCAAGACCACAACACCGGAAACTCTCTCGGGCGGCGGTATCCAGCTCCCCGCCCTCTTCTCCCCCGACTCGGCCACCGCCCAGCGCGTCCTCGAGTTCTTCACCGCCAAACATCACACCCGCAAGACCTATGACTTCTGGTGGCCGCCAAGTCGATGAATAGAATCGTCTTCGCTATGGACCCTGCTTTCCTCGTCTTTGGAAGACGGAGACCTGACGCCACGTGACACAAGCCTGTCACGGGACGCCGCACTTTAGGGTCACGGTCACGGGGGTCACCTCGTTTTAGGGCACCCCGAACTTGCCGCCGAAGGTCTTGTCGGTCGCATCCGGCTCTTGATCACAGGGCTGTTTCTTTTTCACCGTGCGGGTGAACGCCTACCAACACCTCGGATGCACGAATGGCCCCAATTCTAAGGCCTTGCGCCACTTCTCCCTCTGCTCGACTTTTCTGGGTTGACAGATACTGCTAGTAAAAAGATAACAATATAATTGCAACTTATTATCAGTTTCTATGCACCAAGGAGCAGCATTCCAATGCACGGGTGAATGCCTACCAACACTTCGGATGCGCGAATGACCCAATTCTAAGGCCTCACGCCACCCCTCCCTCTGCTCGACTTTTCTGGGTTGACAGATACTGCTAGTAAAGAGATAATAAACTGACTGCAATTTGTTATCAGTTCCTATGGCATCAAGGAGAAAAATTCAATGCCGGTCGTTTCAATGGTCAGCAGTAAAGGCGGAGCAGGGAAGACAACCACTGCATTGATCATTGCCGGCGAGATTGCTTCGGCAGGCCGTGAGGTCATTTTGATTGACGCCGACCCCAACCAACCGCTCGTAGCCTGGGCAGATCGCCCCGGCAAACCCGACAACATCCAAGTCGTCATAGACGAATCCGTTGAGACAATCGTTGACACCATCTCGGAGGCAAGAACAGACGCCAATTTTGTTCTCGTCGATCTTGAGGGCACAGCAACCGACCGCATCGGCTTTGCCATCACACAGTCCGACCTCGTACTGATCCCGGCACAAGGCTCGATGCTCGATGCTACCGAAGCTGCCAAGTCCGTCAAGTTAATTCGACAAATGTCGCGCGTTGTAAATCGTGAAATCCCTTATGCCGTGTTCTTCACAAAACTGAGCGCGGCCATCAGGGAGAAAACCTTCAGGAATATCGAGACCCAGTTCGCATCCGCGGGCGTGCCTGTACTCAAATGTCCGTTGATTGACCGTGCAGCTTATCGTTCGATTTTTTCTTTTGGTGGGACGATTCGAACCATCGACGCCAAACAGGTCTCCGGGTTGCCGAGTGCGCGCGCGAATGCACAAGCATTTGTTCAGGACGTGTTATCCAAGCTGAGCAAAGCGAGGGCCATCGCATGAAGGGGCACGACCGCGAACGCGCCAAACTCGATTTCGGCGACGACATAAAAAGTGCAGTGCCGGAAAACACCGTCATTAACCCCGAGACGATTCGCGCGGTCTCCGCACGAGCCGGCTTTCGAAAGACTGGCCTCAACACAAGACGTAAGGGACCGGGAGGTGGAACAGCCACGCCGCGAGCGTTAGCCAATTTGCCAAAGCGAACACGACGCAAAACGGGCAGGGTGCATCAGTTTTCAACGCGGATTAACAAGGCAACGTACGAGGCAATCTACGAATACGCAGACCGTCAGCAAATCACACTCGGCGAAGCCATTGAGCGAGCAATGGTTGCGCTAAACGCCGGCCCACTCAAAAAACCGGATGATCTTTCTACGACTCAGAGTTCAGACCGATGACCGCCATCAAGCTGTTCACCCTGGAAGGAGGATCAGCTACCGAGATCTTGGGAAGTGCCACGGTACTCGAAAAGTCTCTTCAACACCTGATCGAGCAGAACCTTGAGGCGATGCTCGGTATCCAGCTCCTCGGGAGCGAGTATTCGACAGGTCCGAAGCATGGCGGACGGATCGACACGCTCGGTATCGATGAGAACGCGAGCCCCGTGATCATCGAGTACAAACGCGCCACCAACGAGAACGTCATCAATCAGGGGCTCTTCTATCTGGACTGGCTGCTCGATCACCGGGCAGAGTTCAGGCTGCTTGTCATGGACAAGCTGGGCGAGGACGTGTCCGGGGAGATCGACTGGACTGCGCCACGCCTCCTTTGCATCGCTGGCGGATTCACGCGTTATGACGAGCATGCGGTACAGCAGATGAATCGGAACATCGAGTTGATCCGCTACCGACGTTTCGGCGAGACCCTGCTGATGCTGGAGTTGGTGACCGAGATCTCGGCTGAGTCGGCACCTTCTATCGCCGGCACGACCGACTCGTCAGCATCCAATCAGAAAACGATTTCGGACACATTGGCGGCACTCGATGGCTCGCTTCAAGATCTCTATCAAGCACTTCGCACACATCTCATGGCGTTAGGAGACGACGTTCAGGAGAAAACGCTAAAATTTTACGTGGCTTTCAAGCGGCTGCGGAACTTCGCCCGTGTCAAGGTGCATCCAAGCAAGGCAGCGGTGAGCGTCTATCTCAATGTGAATCCGGACACGATTGCCCTTAAGAAAGATTTCAGCCGTGACTACCGCAAAGTGGACCGGGCCGGAGACCTGGAGGTCACCATTCGCAACTGGGAAGACCTGGAACGGGCGAAGCCTCTTTTGCAAATGAGCTACGAGGCGAGTTGAGGGAGCGACCCGAAAGCACAGGGTGCCAACGCTTACGGCTGCGGCAGGTTTCGGCCCTATCTTGCCTACAAGGACTCTGACAGCGAGCAGCTAGGCGTTTCCAGTACTCTCTCCGTGGAGATTTGGCTGGAAGGTTGTGCACGGCGGTGATCGCACTCCGTTTGACGGTGTGCGCCTTGATATCACAGCGGCCGGGGCGAGTCTACCTCGGGAATCGAAGCGCTGGTACTTGCAAAACGGGCTTTTTCGTCCATCAGGTTGCCCCCTCTAGCCGATCACTGCCAAGTTTCCAAGTTCTTAAGATTTGGTCTACATTTTCTGGTAGCCGGGCCCACGGACGAAGCGGCCCGGCTTGGCTCCGGTGTGCTCACCGCCTTGGAGTGCCTGCACACCGTTTACAAACACGTGTACCACGCCGCTCGCGTATTGGTGGGGATTTTCAAACGTTGCGTGGTCCTGAATTGTTTCGGGGTTGAAGACCACCACGTCAGCGTAGTATCCTTCCCTGAGCGTTCCGCGGCGGTCGATCTTCAAGTTTTGGCAAGGCAGCGCCGCGAGTTTGCGGACTGCTTCTTCGAGCGAAATCACCTTCTCTTCGCGGACATATTTACCCAGCAGCCGCGCGAAGGACCCGTAGGCGCGCGGATGAGTGTTGGACTTAAGAAAAACACCCTCGGGGGCAAGCGACGCCGAGTCGGAGCAGAAGCTTAACCACGGCAGTGTCATCTTCTTGCGGACATTTTCTTCCGACATCGTGAAGTAGACTGTACCCACCCGGCTGCCATCTTCGATGATCAAGTCCATGGCGGTTTCTTCGGAGGTTTTGCCACGTATCTTCGCCACTTCCGCCAGCGTCTTGCCGGTGAACGGCTTGAGCTTGGGGTTGTTGAAGCTGGTTAGTAGAATGCCCTCTGGTGAGCCAGCTCCGAGATACATGTTCTCCCACTCGTCGCTGTCGGTTTTCATCTCGCGAATGATACGTTTGCGGGTGGCCGGGTCTTTCATCCGCCGAATGGAGGCTTCGAATCCGCCATCCTGGACCCAAGGCGGCATCGACGCGTTGAGGCCGGTCCAAGCTGCTGGGTAGGTATAGGTGTCGGCGGTAATTTGCAGGCCCTCCGCCCGTGCCTGCTCGATTTGCTCAATGGCCTGATCGAGTTTCCCCCAGTTTTTTTGGGCGGCGGCTTTGAAATGATAGACCTCGGCCCGGATGTTCGCCTCGCGCGCGATCGTGATCAACTCGTCGAGCGCTTCGAGCAACTGCCCGCCTTCGTTGCGGATGTGGGAGATGTACATCCCGTCGTACTCGGCGGCAACTTTCGCGAGCGCGATCAGCTCGTCGGTCTTCGCAAAGAAGGCCGGGGGATAAATCAGCGACGAAGCGACGCCGAGCGCGCCCTCCTCCATTGCTTGGCGAACGAGCTCGCGCATTTCGTTGAGCTCCTCCGCAGTCGGCGCACGGTCTTCATAGCCGATGAGGTGAACACGCGGCGTTGTTGCTCCGATGAACGAAGCGACGTTTGGTGATACGCCGCGTTTTTCGAGGTACTCTAGGTATTCGCCCAAGGTGGTCCATTCGATCTCGTACTGGATGTCGCCCTGGCGCTCGCGCATAGCCTTCTTCATGGCGTCGCTGAGCGGTCCCATGGAGTTCCCCTCGCCCATGATTTCGAGAGTCACCCCTTGGCGAATGTCGCTTTGCGATCGGCCGTCCTCGATCAACGACTCGTTGGCGTGACAAATCATATTGACGAAGCCCGGTGCGACCGCCAGCCCTTCGACGTTGATTTCCCTCGTGCCTTGGGCGTTCGCGAGGTCTCCGATCGCCGCGATGGCGTCGCCTTGGATGGCAACGTCACCGACGTACGGCGGCTCGCCGCTTCCGTCGTAGATCGTGCCGTTGCGGAGGATGAGGTCGTATGGGATCGGCGTGCTGCAGGCGGCGGTAAGGAGTAGTCCGGCAATCACGAACAAGATGAGCATGTTGACACCTCTTTGGTACCGTTTCTTGGGGAGCAATAAGAGCCCACACGATGTTCTCGGGCGTGTCGGGGATCGACGGTGGCATTTGGCATGTCACCAGTCATCCACGTGACTCCTTGGGCATTCCCTTCTGTCCTGTCATTGTGCGAAACCTCTCGAAACTGCATGAAAGTCTTTGACGTCAAAGTATTGAACCAGTTGACTATGGTCCCGCAAGCATTTTCCAGAGAGCCCTCTGAGTCGGGCTACCTGCTGCATACAATAGCCCTTCTTAAGGTTCGCGGTAGCTCCCTGACCCCGGGGTGAACAGATGGGACCTCTCACTTCTCTGGAGATGAAGGATATCCTCATGAACAAGCTAACGCTCACGCTGACAATTCTGCTGTTCACCGCCGCTGCCTTCGGGGCCGGCCTCGGCCGTAAGCACATGACGGTTTCCCAAAAAGCTGCTGAAGAAGACAATGAATACGTCAGTGCAGTGCTGATCACCAAGCAACCTGGATTCGGATGGACCGAGGAAACGGACGCCGCACCTTACGGCACCCACACCTCAATCATTCAGGCCCGGATCAATCGAAGCGGCCAAGCAGAGGATTTCGTCATCGAGAAGTCCGCCGGATATGGGTTAGATGAAATATGCATCCAGGGCCTGAAGCGCTCGACATGGAAGCCGGCTACGTTGCGCGGCATTCCAACAAACGCGCCCTTGTCGCAAACCTGCACCTACACATTTTCTCCTTGATCTCGAAGGGAGTACTTCATCAGAACGTGGCGAAGTTCCGCTGTTCCTACGATGACAGGACCCCTCGCCCGGCAGTCCCCGCCTGCCATAATCTGCCGGGCGGGAAAATCAAATCATGCACGGTGCGCCTCCATTTTAATGTCGGACCCCTGGCCGTCCAAGGCATCGGCTTGCTCGTACAACTCGACGGCTTCATCGTAGGCAACCTCAAGCGGTTCCGGCCCGGCGACGTTGACATAAGCGATGAGCCACTGTTTTTCTCGCCGGGTCATCCACGAGAAAGTCTCCGCGTCGTCCACCAGGCAATGCAACACGGCCCGCGTGACACAATACTGCGGCCAGCCCGGAAGCACTACAAGCTCATGAGCGTAACCCGCAAGCGCGGCTTGGATGGTTTCTTTGAGTGTGGGCCTTCGGGGCATGTTCTTCCTCCTTTGATGGTTTGCTGTGTTTTCCCTTCACAAAGGACAAAGGGAAAACCACAAACCGGAAAAGGGGGACAGAGCGAACCCGGCGCGGCGGGATCGGGAACCAGACGAGTCAACGCGAGTGACAGACGCCGAAGGCGAGGGGGCCGTTCTGGCGCCAGCGTTGCCCTGGGGACGCGGACCCGCCGGTAGTACGGGAGCGGGGAGCCACCGAAAGCCCCAGAAGATACGGAACACCGCATTCCGGGGGGGGCAGTTTGCCAGCCGTGAAGTCGGATTAGGAGCGAATCGGGAAAGGTCGGAGAACGGCGAGGACCGGCCCCGCCGCTCTTTAAATCCGCGTCCCCTAGGACTCGGCCTGCTGCTCTTCTTTCCGCGGAAGCTCGAAGAGGCGCGTGTGGGCCTGATCGGCCACTTTGGCAAGCACCAACAAGTCGTTGCGCCCGAAGCTCTGCGTACTCTTCCATTCACCAGCGTCGTCTTTGTGGAGACGCGAGAAGGTGACGTTGTGCCGCGGTTGCTCTTCGGTTCCGTTCAGCCAGATCGTGGCCTTGACGCGACCGATGCGGACTTCTGCGACGGGTTTTTGGTTAGCCATGATGTGTTTCCTCCTGTGAAGTTAAGGGTTTGTGAGCGTTTCCGCTCACCCCCGAATGACGGAAACGGCCAAACCCTGACGAAGGAGGAACAGCGCCGCCGCAGCCGGTGACGGGGAGGACCGACAAGGGCAAGGGCGAGTGCCAGACGCCGCAGGCGAGGGAACCGTTCTGGCGCGAGTCTTGCGTCGGGCCGCACCGGGCCCGGCTGCGGCCAGCGCCCAATGGCGCAACCCTCACCCGTCTTCCGGTCGGACGCGACAGGCCACAGATTAGCGCAACGTCCGCAGCCCGGCTACCTGGAAGTTGAGCGCCAGCGCCGGTGAATGGATCGCAGCGCGAAGGGTGCAAACGGCTCCTTGCTAAAGTGAACGGTGTTGAAGCGCAAGTTCAGCAGGAAGTTCCCTCGAGTCCGTTCTTCTCGCGGATTCTTTAGCGGCGGTTCCACAAGCCGAGTCCTCGCTTCCGCGCCTGTTCCTCAAGGTCAATGAACTCCTGCCGTTTAGAGAAAGGAAAGCGGCGCTAAGCGTGAGCATAGCCCTCGCAGATGAGGGGGGAGTTGAAATTCTCGCCGCCGGCATAGATGTGGGGCAACGGCCGGCCGTAGCGGTCTTGCGCCACGTCGCCGGGACGATCAGAAAGTAGTCTTGTCCGGGACAGCTTGCTAGGTTCCCCCGGGTTGTTGAGGAGGCACTCGAGTTTTTTCTCCGTTAGGTAAAAATGCCCCTTGCCGTTGATGCGACTGACCGGTTGCAAGATGGCCCAGAGGAGCGTAGTATATAAACTAGGAGGGTCTGGTTTGCGGCTTCTACAGCGCGTAGCTCCACTCGGGCTGTGGATTTGGCTCTACGCGGCCCCATCGATGGTGGCGGATGGGTCGCCCGTCCACTCGCTAGCTCCTGTAGCCGACCCGGCTGCAGATTCAGAGAGCACCTCCCAGCTTGCCGAATCACCAGAGCATGCCGATGCTTCAAATGGCAGCGGCGAACCGGCGTCGGAGGGCTCCGACTCGGCTCAACAGCTCCCTGAAGCTGGCGATCACTTGCTGCCGGAACCCGCGTTTTCGGCGGATTCGACCGATGGTTTGGACGCGGTGAAAGCCCTCTCCCCCGGCCCGGACCAATTCCAAGCCGTTGGTAAGGAAATCGGAGACGCTATCAGAGTGTTCCAACGCGAGACGGAGCGGCTTGGCGCTCGGGTTGGGAACGGTCGGGGAAACACGCTGGTTCAGCCTGGGAAGCTTTGGCACGGCCGAATCTACGAGTTCCTCAGGAATGACCGTCTCGACGCTGTGCCCCACCAGGTCGTACAGCGGGGAGGAGCTCGGAACGTTCTGCGCCGTAACCAGTTCGGATTCAGCGTTAGCGGCCCAGTCTATATCCCTACGGTTTACAGCGGGCAGCGTTCGACTTTCTTTACCTTCTCTTTTGAAGCCACTCGCGAGAGGGTGGGGAGGTCGAAGCTGGCAACCCTGCCTACCGCGTTGCAGCGCAGCAGCGACTTTTCGGACTTGGTCGACAAAGCCGGGCAGCCAGTCACGGTTTACGACCCGGCGACCACCCAGTTGAACTCCGTCTACGACCGGTCGCAGCCGGTCTCGCGCGACAACTTGGAGTATGTACGCACGCCTTTCCCGAACAATGTAATCCCGCCCACTCGCTCAGACCGGGTAGCTCAGGCGACTCTCCCGCACTATCCGTTTCCTAACGCGAACGTGGGCCCCTTTTTGCAAAACAACTACTGGGTCAACTCGCCGCAAGTCAGCACGCCGGAAGGCTTTATTCTTCGAGTCGACCGGAACGTTTCGCAGAAGCACAAACTTACCTTGGACGTAGCCTATTCGAAAGGCTTCCATGGCACCGCCGACCTTTACCCGACGATTGGCAACCCCGGGAGGCCCGACCGTCTTTTTTCCAACCGACGAACGGAGCTGTCCGATAGTTTTTCCATTTCACCGCGGTCCGTCTACACGGCTTCCTTTAGCGTCAACTCGTCCGGTGTTCGGACGCCGGGATTGGACAACGAAGACCTGGACATCCCGCAGGAGCTTGGTCTCGACGGCGTCAGTGGCGGCGTCTTTCCCACTGTACGGTTCAACGAATACTTGGGGTTGGGAGGGCCGCAGGGTGCGTATCTCCACAATTTCTGGACGACCTATGGCACCGGACATGCTCTAGCGTTGCGGCGCGGCAAGCACGCGTGGACCCTGTCTTCCTCGCTGAGGTTTTATCAGCTCAACACCTTCGATCCCGATTCGCCGTCCGGGTCGCTGCGGTTCAACGATGATCTCACGGGTCTGCCCGGCGTCATCAACACGGGGAATTCTTTCGCGAGCTTCCTGTTGGGCCACTCTTCTCGGGCGGAGGCGACCGATCTGCTGCAGCCTTCCTACTTGCGTCGCAAGTTTTGGCGCAGCCAAGTTCAGGACGAATACGAGCTGACTCCGAACTTAACCGCGACCCTGTCAGTGCGTCTCGAAGTCAGTACACCAAGGGTTGAAAAGTTCAACCGCCAGTCAACGATCGACGTCGACTCGATCAACCCGGAGAACGGACGCCCGGGCGCGCTCGTTTTCGCAGGCCGCGACGGTGCGGGAAGAGCCTTTCAGCCCTCACAAGCGCGACTTGAACCCCAGGCTGGGTTCTCGTGGAGCCCCTCTCGTAAACGCGGCACGGTCGTCCGAATGAGCGTCGCGCAGCGGTACGGCTCGATTCCTCTAAGACCCGGCCCGTTTGCCACGCAGGGTTTCAGTGCTAGGCGCACTTTCTTCTCTGCTAACGAGCAGCTCCAACCGGCTGTGGTGCTTGGTCAGGGCCTGGCGCCGCTAGGCACCCCCTTGCCGCACTTGTCACCAGCCGCTGCCAATGATACCGACGCCGATTACGTTGCCAACACCGACCGCTTGCCCCGTTACCGCTATCTCACCCTGGACTTCGAACGTCGAATGCCGTTGGGAATCATGCTTCGGCTCGAAGGCAGGGTAAGGCGAGCTGATAACTTACTGGTCAACGGGAACGTCGCGGGAATCAATGCGGTTCCCCTTGATGCGCTGGCTTTTCGCGATCAGCTGAACGATGAGAGCTTCCGGAGATCGCTCCGGCCCTATCCCCAGTTTCAAACCGTCGACACAGGCCGCCTTTACCCCCTGGGCCGCTATCAGTCCCAGTCCGGATCGATCGAAATCGAGAAACAGGCCTCACAGGGCTTGGCTTTTGATTTCTCCTACCGGCTGCGAAGGCAGTACGACGACTACTCGGGGCCGGGAGTACAAGACTATTTCGACCGTGACAGCGAGTGGGCGTTGACACCGTGGGTACGTCCTCAACGCATGTCCCTTTCGTATTCCTACGAGATTCCCTTTGGACAGGGAAAACCGTTCCTGCGCAGTCGGGGCTTGCTGAGCGGAATTCTCGGGAATTGGTCCGTCCGCGGGTTCACGCGCTGGGGAAGCGGTGATCCGATCGCCTTGCGGCCCGAATTCAACAACACCGGCGGCGTCGTGCCGTACCTGCGTGCCCAGGCAGTGCCCGGTGCCGACGCCCACGTCAATGACCCGGGTCCCGAACTCTGGTTCAACCCGGCAGCCTTTGTCAACCCCAGCGATTTTTCGATCGGCAACGTACCACGAGCCCATCCTTCGCTCAGGAATCCAGGCTTCCATAATCACGATCTCTCCGTGAGCAAGCGTCTACCGCTGCCGAGTGAGCGGAGTCTCGATATCCTCTTCGAAGGATTTAACTTCCTCAACCACGCAAACTGGAACGACCCGGACGCTTATATCGGGTCGGCAGAGGCGCCGAATGCCAATGCGGGCAAGATCATCGGGTCGCGGGGAGGCCGCGTCGTCCAGCTCGGTCTGCAGTTCAATTTCTGAGACCGCTCGCGGTACGCCGGCGCGGTAGCCGTCATTCTTCGACGTTTTTCGGAGGCATGCGGAAATCGAACTGTGTAGCGGCAGACCCCGCGGGCCCGTTGTCCCTGCAACAGGCGGCATCAGTTGAGCACGGCGAAGCAAGCGCAACGAAGTAATGGCGGGTCTATCGCGTGCTTCGACCGTCAGGTGGTGAGAAATGCGGGCTAGCTTCGTGCGCGGCGGCCGGGCGAACGCAACGACGCGCGGCGACGATTCGGCGATAAATATGCGGGCTCCTCCCTGCTCTCGCTGCTATCTACTGTTGCTGACTCTGAGTCTGTGTATTCCCCTCCAAGCTGCGCTCAAAGTTTCGGTGCGAGTCCAAGACAGTCAAGGGAGTTTCCAAAGCGACTTGCAGGCGGAAAGCTTCCGCGTCCGGTTGGACAACCAAAAAGTGGAGGTTGCAAACGTCCTAACCACGAGCGACAACTTGATCCTGTTAGTGCTTCTGGACTTGGCGGGAGATCTTAACCGCGTGGATGTCGCGCGCCGCGCACTCATCGAAGCAATCGACAACCTGGGGCCACACCCGTATGTCGCACTCCTCCAGGCAGGGGACGGCTTACAGGTACTGGCAGACCCGACAAGGGACCACGAAAAGCTTGAGGAACTCATCTCGAATCTTCAGGTCTCTCGTTTCCCAAGCTTGCTCGAGTCCGTCGAGCGGGCTTCCACCATCGCCGACCGAATGCTGCGTGAATCCGAAGTACGGGTCGCGGTGCTTTCGATTACCGACGGGAGCATTCGTCAGTATCGCGGCGACTACTCGAATCCAGTCATCAACCCCAGTGACCGTACGGATCTCAGCCGCCGTTTCCGCGACAGAGTCATCCGGGAGAGAATCGCCACAATCACGAATTCGCTGCACCAATCCTGGGCGCCCATGTTCTTCCTGCATTTGGAGAGGCGTACAAACCGCCTCGACCTCGCCTACCAAGATGGTTTGCGACAGTTCGCCCAAACAACAGGCGGGGAGGCGCTTTTCTGTAGCAGTGTTTCCGAGATTCCCGCATTCCTCAAGCAGCAGGTGGAGCGGATAGCTCACTCGTATGTACTAACCATTGCTAATCCCAAAGATATCCGAGGACGAGTCCCGCTGCGCGTGGAAGCCGGACCGAAAGTGAACGTAACCCACCGCGGTCACATTCAAGTTGCGGATTGAAAAAAGAACGCCGGTGTCCGAGCGCCTGGCCTGTGATAGCGCACAGATACCCACCCCAAGCCTCGCGGAATGGCATTGTCACGTTAATCGTGTTGAGCCGCAAAGGCCCGCATGGATTCCCTTTCAGGCGGCCGCACTCGCGGTTTCCCATACATTGAATGCGTCTTTCCGAAATCGTTTGAACGTGAGTCTATTGCATAAATGACGTTGGAGGTAAAAGGTATTGTAAACGGCGGCTTGGATGTTCAGGAAGCGTTGGGCCGAACCAGGTGATTTGAAACGCTGCTGTTTTCGTTCTCGACGCCGGACGGGCTGATGCGAATTCTCGGCACGATTATTCGCACGCTTATTGTCGATGTGTTGAGCCGTTAGGCCGAGGGTTCGAATGGCGACGTGATAGGATCTGAGCTTATCGGTTGTGATCCGGGTGGGTGTCCAACCTTGTTTCTTCAGCAGTTTGCGCATTTCAATGCTGCTTTGGCGTTCCGTTTCGATTGCACGAGGAAATCCAAGACCTCGCCTCCATTGTCGATCGCGCGCCATAACCAATAACGCTGCCCACGAATCACGATGACCATCTCATCAAGATGCCAATAGCCGTTGGGAATGGGTCGCATGTGGCGCAGGTTTTGGGCAATCGGCGCACCAAACTTGAGGAACCAGCGCCGTACGCTCTCGTAGGAAATATCCAGACCTCGCTCCGCAAGAAGATCCTCCACATCCCGATAGCTCAGAGTGCACCTGGCATAGAGCCAAACGGCGCGTCGAATGATTTCCGGTGGAAAGCGGTGACGTTTGAAGGAGATGGTGTCCATCCCCAAAGGCTACACCGAAATCACCAGATCGAGATTAGAGCACTTAACGTGACAATGCCCTCGAAACATGGGTCAAGTCCGTTCGCAAACGGCGACAGTGAGCATATTCCGATCAAGAGATGGCTGTCACTTTGGGCAACTCGACTACCTTCGGCGGATTTTCCGGCTCGACGATCGCCGGTGGCAGGCCTTCCAGGCTATCCTCGACCGCCCGGTCGCCGACTGTTCTGAGTAGGGACTCGTGAATTCTCGTAGTTGAAGCATATCTGCCGAAAAAAGGCCGAACATGTACATCCACAAAGTCATAATCAGAACTTTTCGGCTTCTGGCCGATGCGGAGTTGGTGCTCGAAGATCAAACGACTCTAATCGTGGGTCGCAACAACAGCGGTAAAACATCTCTTTCGGAGGCCATCCGTCGGTTTCTCGTAGACCAGAACCCAAGGTTTCAGATCGAAGATTTCTCGATCGCCTCATATGACGGCTTTTGCAAAGCGCTAAAGGCCAAGAACGCGGGCCAGCAAGACGATGAGATTCGCGCTCTAATTCCGAGCATCGAGCTGCGACTCTTGTTCCGATATAACCCCCAACAACCAGAGCTTGGCGCACTCAGCGACTTCGTCATCGACCTCGACCCCGACTGCAACGAAGCTCTCGTTGTGGCGCGCTACGAGTTGCGCGACGGCGCCATCCAGTCACTGTTTGCCGACCAGCCAGCCGGCGACCTGACCGACAAGGGCCGACTCGACCTCTTCCAAGCGCTCCGTGAGCGCGTACCCTCTCTTTTCGTGGCCCGCATATGGGCCGAAGACCCCAACGACCCTACCAACCGCAAGCAGATGCCCGTGAGCGCACTCCGCTGCCTCCTGAAGACGGGTTTCGTGAACGCTCAACGGGGGCTCGACGACGACACGTCGAGAGATACCGACGTTCTGGCAAAGATCCTGGAAGGCCTCTTCACCGCGGCGAAGTCGCCAACCGCCGATCAGGGGGATCAACTCATCGCTCAAGCCCTCCAAGACGCCGTGCGCGACATTCAGAAAACGATTGAAGGCGGCTTTAGAGAAGAGCTTCGGAAACTGATCCCGACATTACGAACGTTCGGCTATCCCGGCCTCGACGGTTCCGAGTTGGAAACGGAGACGACCCTCGACGTCGAACGTCTCCTCTCGCGTCACACCAAGATGAGATACGCAGGCCATCATGGAATTCTGTTGCCGGAGTCCTATACCGGCCTCGGAATACGCAATCTCATCTTCATCCTGCTTCAGATCGTCAGCTTCTATCGCGCCTTCCGCGCGGACCCGGCCGCCCCCGGCGTCCACCTCGTGTTCATCGAGGAACCCGAGGCTCACCTGCATCCACAGATGCAGGAAGTGTTCATCCGCCAGGTATCGAAGATCGCTCAGCAGCTCAGCGCCCAGGAGGGCGCTCCCTTGCCCTGGCCGGTCCAATTCATCGTATCGACGCATTCATCCCACGTCGCCAACGCCGCCGGTTTCGAGGCGATCCGGTATTTCCTACCGGTCTCCGCCGGCGGCGTTCGCCACACCAACATCAAGGACCTGCGTGAGGGGTTGAGCGAGACCCCGGAAGATCACAAGAGGTTTCTCCGCCAGTACCTGAACCTGACACGCTGCGATCTGTTCTTCGCCGATAAGGCCGCACTGATCGAAGGCACGAGCGAGCGTCTGCTGCTGCCCGTGATCATCGAAAAGCTGGAGGAAGCCGAGCCCAACGCGCCCAAGCTGTCCAGCCAGTACATGACGACGATGGAGGTCGGCGGCGCCTATGCGCACCTATTCTTCGGCCTACTCGACTTCCTGGAGTTGCGCACCCTCATCATCACAGACCTCGACTCCGTCGCCGCCAACCGTGCCGCCTGTCCGGTGCATCAGGGAACCGCCACAAGCAACGCTTGCCTCAACACCTGGTTCGGTGACGGCGATTGCTCGCCCGCTGCCCTTCTCGCAAAAGACGATGGCTCCAAGGTCAAGAAACTCCGGCGAATCGCCTTTCAGCGGCCAGAGGCCGAGGGCGGTTCCTGCGGTCGCACATTCGAGGACGCACTCATGCTGGCAAACCCGGCGATGTTTGGCATCGAAGGCGCTACGCCCGACGACCAGGCCCAGTGCGCATGGGAAGAGCTCGGCAAGATCAAGAAGTCCCAGTTCGCCCTCAAATACGCGATCGACGAAACTGGCTGGGCCGCGCCGGACTACATCCTCGACGGTTTGAGATGGCTGGCGCCCGACGGCATTGCGGATGCCGAGGCGGCGATTGACCGAGCCGCACCTGTCGTCGATGCCCCCGAAGCGGCGGTTACTCACGATGGTTGAGGCTATGGAACACTTGATCCCGGCCGAGCAGGCCAGCCAAAGGGCCCTCGCCGAGGTGTATCGCTGCCTGGAGCGCAAGGAGAGCTTCCTCGTCGAAGCCGGTGCCGGCGCCGGAAAGACCTACACGCTCGTCAAGGCGCTAAATTTCCTCATGGACCGCTACCAGCACATTCTTCCGCATCGGCATCAGAAAATCGCGTGCATTACCTTTACCAACGTGGCGAAGGACGAAATCGACACCCGGACTGACCGAAGCCCTCTCATCCAGTGCAATACGATCCACGCGTTCTGCTGGTCGCTCATCAGCGGCTTCCAAAGACCGCTTCGGGAACGACTGCCGCAGCTCCAACATTGGCCGGAGAGGATCGCCGAAGTCGGCGGCCTCGGCGAACGTCCCGTCGAGTACGAGCTTGGGTACAGAGGCATCAATGACCGTCGCATCTCCATCCATCACGACGATGTCCTCATCCTGACTATCGCGCTCATGGACAACGCCAAATTCAGGCGCATCCTGACGAACAAGTACCCGATCATATTGATCGACGAGTACCAGGACACCAACGCAGGCTGGATCGACTCCATCAAGAACCACTTCCTCGGACAGGAGGACTCCCCGCAATTTGGTTTCTTCGGCGACCATTGGCAGAAAATCTACGGCGACGGATGCGGAAAGATCGAACATCCGAGCCTGACGATTGTCGGCAAGGAGGCGAACTTCCGGTCGGTTCCGATCGTCGTCCATTGCCTGAACCGCATGAGGCCCGAACTGCCCCAGTTCGTTGTCAATCCGAACGAGCAAGGCAACGTTCACGTCTTTCACACGAACACCTGGATGGGTGACCGTCGGACCGGCAGTCACTGGGGCGGCGATCTTCCTTCCGAGGCGGCCGACCGGGCGTTTCAGGCCGTGCTCGATCGCCTTGACCAAGAAGGTTGGGACTTGTCTCACGAGACCACGAAAATCTTGATGCTCACGCACCGCGTTCTCGCAGGAAGGCAGGGGTATCCCAGCATTCCGGCTATCTTTGCGTTCAACCAGTCCTTCACGAACAAGGAGCATCCGCATATCGCCTACTTCGCCAACGCTCTTGAGCCGGCTTGTGAGGCATACCTTTCACGGAAGTACGGTGAAATGTTCCGTGCCCTCTGTTCCAACGTACCGGCGATCCGCGCCTACAACGACAAGAAGAGATGGTCCGAAACCATGGACAAGCTCATCGAGCTGAGAGACGGCGGAACGGTCTGCGACGTGGTGGACCATTTGCTTGTGGTGCGCCGACCCAGAGTTCCCGATGCCGTTGAGCGGCGCGAACGCGAATTGCGGGAGTTTGATCCAGAGGCTGGCGAGGACATGCCGCGAGGGCTGAAGGAGCTCGGCGACCTGCGGGCCGTTCCATACCAGGAGATCGTCGCCCTGTGCCGCTATCTGTCGGGCCACTCTCCATTTGAAACGAAGCACGGCGTGAAAGGCGCCGAGTTCGAGAACGTGGTCGTTGTCGTCGGCAGAGGCTGGAATCACTACAACTTCAACGAGATGCTCGAATTCGCAACGGGCGATCGCCGGATTCCCGCCAACAAACAGGCCGCCTTCGAGCGCAATCGGAACCTCTTTTATGTCACCTGTTCGCGGCCGAAGAGGCGTTTGGCCGTTCTCTTCACCCAACAGCTTTCCGCTGCAGCCATGCAGACGCTGAGCAATTGGTTCGGCGACGACACCATGGAAGCTGTGAACCTCTGATTTGAGTCTTCGTGGAACCAGGACAGTCACTGCGCGGAAGCGGAACGACTTACGGCCGATCCCTCCCGCGCCAGCGACAACTGGATGCGGAAGAAATCCAGTATCACTCTTGCCATGTCGATGCGGGCGGACAGGAGAGTTCCGGCCATTTCGTCACGCGATGCATGCCCAATTCGATAACGCACATTCCTCATCCTGCTCGATCAACCGCACGGATCACGTCGGTTGGAGCGTGAAACCGCGCATTGTCGGCCCGAACGAGTTGCGCCGCGCCACATTCATCGCCTGGAATTGGTTCGTACGCCTGCGGAATTCTCGAACATTTGGTTCGAACGCATTCAGCATGAGAATTACCCCGTTCTGGGAAAGCTCTCATGCTCTCTCGATATCCACGCTCTTCAGGTTGAACAGCGCCGACCCATCAGCCGAAGCGATGCCGTTCTCCGACAACCATGCCATTTGTCCGCTCTCCGGTGTCTTGGTCGTCTCTTTCGCCAAGCCAAATATCATCGCGGGCTCGTCGGTCCTCGCGGGACCTTGTTGCATGGATCATCCCGAAGGATGTCTTATCATTGGTTTTTTCAACGCTGGGGGTAGTCCAAATGCCACATAAGTTCAACGCAGCGCGACGGCACAAGTTTGATAAGGTGCAGTACCGGGTGATCAACTGGGCGGAATATAGCGAGAGCTTGCGCCAACGGGATGACCTGACGATTTGGGTCAGTGAGGAGGCTCAAAGTCTGTGGAGCGCGCCGCGCCGCAGGTCACGGGGTGGTCAGCGCAGATACTCGGATTTGGCGATCGAGACATGCCTGATGCTGCGCACGGCATACCATCTTGGACTGCGTCAGACACAGGGGCTTATGGGTTCCATCGGCACGCTCATGGGGTTGGATATACGGGTACCGGATTACTCCACGCTGTCGCGGCGCGCAAACGGGGTGAGCATCGCTCAGGTGATGAGGCAAGCAGGATCTGTGCCTATCCATCTGGTGGTCGACAGTACTGGCCTCAAGATCTTCGGCGAGGGCGAATGGCTAGCGCAGAAGCATAACACCAAGGGAATACGCCGCCGCTGGCGCAAGCTCCACCTCGGACTGGACCTCGCCAGCGGGGCGATTGTTTGCGCCGCTCTGACTCACGATAACGTTGGAGACAGCACAGCCTTACCCGGTCTCCTGGATCAGCTGGATGCCCCGGTCACGGGCTTTCTGGCTGACGGCGCCTACGATGGAGCGTCCACACGAAATCTGCTGAGGCAGCGGTATGGGGAGACCCTGGATGTGGTCATACCGCCGCCAAAGGACGCAGTGATCCGCCTGCAACCGGCGCGTGATGCGACCGTTCGGGATCGCCATATTGCCCAAATCCGCAGCAACGGGTGCATGGCCTGGCAGACGGCAACAGGGTACAACCAGCGCAGCCGAATAGAAACGCAGATGGGCCGTTGGAAGAGCGTCATCGGCCCCAAACTCAAATTCCGCAGCTTCTCCAGGCAGATCACGGAGGTCCAACTCGGTCGAAAAGTCCTGAACACAATGACCGCGCTCGGACGGCCTGTGTTCGAACGCATCTCCTGACACTACCGCTTGGGGAAAGGGGGAATTCCGTTTCCATCCCTATCCGTGCAACAAGGCTCTCTTGTGCGCCATGCCGCCTGCAGCTGCGGCAATCGTGACGTTCTCTATAAGTTCTCCCTGAAGTAAGCCCGCGTCTCGCGGACGATGAGCCCCGACAGCAGGAGCAACCCGATCAGGTTCGGGATGGCCATCAGGCCGTTGAGCACGTCGGACAGCAGCCACACGACCTCAACCGTGCCGAGGCTGCCGAGGAACGCGGCCATCACGAACGCGACGCGGTAAGGCAGGACGGCTCCCGTGCCGAGCAGGTACTCCAGACTCTTCTCGCCGTAGTACGACCACCCCAGAATAGTGGAGAACGCGAACAGCACGAGGCTCACCGTGACGACGATCCCGCCCCACTGGCCGGGCAGACCCGTGGCGAAGGCGCGTTGCGTCAGGAGGGGTCCATCCAGCCCGGTCTGCCACGCGCCGGTCGCGATGATGGCAAGCCCGGTGAACGAGCAAACCATGAGCGTGTCGATGAAGGTCTGCGTCATCGACACGAGCGCTTGGCGCACCGGCTCGCGCGTCTGTGCCGCCGCGGCGGCAATGCCCGCCGATCCCAGACCCGACTCGTTCGAGAAGATGCCGCGCGCCACGCCGAAGCGAATCGTCTGCGCCACGCCGGCACCGACAAACCCGCCCGTCGCCGCCGTGCCGGTGAACGCACTCTGGAAAACGAGCCCGATCGCCCCGGGGATCCCTTCGTAGTTCAGGACGAGGATGACCGTCGTCGCAGTCACGTACACCAGAATCATCGAGGGGACGAGCGTGGCGGCGGTCCGACCGATCGACCGGATGCCCCCCAGAATCACCAGTGCCGCCAGCACCGCCACGGCCAGACCGACGAGGCCCGGATGGACGGACAGCCCGAACGTTCCGGCCGAGTTGGCCACTGCCAGCGAGATGGCGTTAGACTGCACCATGTTTCCGATGCCGAACGCTGCGGCCGCGGCAAACAGCGCGAACGCTCGGGCCAGCCAGCGGCCGGTTAGCTGGCCGACCCCGTGCTCCAGGAAGTACATCGGCCCGCCGCTTTGTTCGCCTCGGGGGTCGGTCGTGCGGAAGCGAACCGAGAGTAGCGCCTCGGAGTACTTCGTCGCCATACCGACCAGGCCCGTCATCCACATCCAGAAGAGCGCACCGGGTCCACCTGCGGCGATCGCCGTGGCCACGCCAACGATGTTGCCGGTGCCGACTGTGGCGGCCAGTGCCGTCATGAGCGCCTGGAAGTGGGTGATGTCGCCTTCGGCGTCGGGCTCACGGCGCACAACCAACCCGAGCCATAGTGCGTGCGGAAGCTGCCGGAACTGGAGGCCGCGCAGCCGGACGGTCAGGTAGAGGCCCGTGAACAGGAGGAGCGGGACGAGGAACAGGGGACCCCAGACGAAGCCGGACGCCTGGCTCAGGAACCGTTCGATCGCGGCCATGCCCGGCCAGTATAGCAACCCGTATTTGGGGCGTTGGTGCATGAATCGGTGTAAGCGAGCACGCTAGCGGCGGGGGTGGGGTCCAGTCCATCATAGAGATCGGGGGGGGGTAACGTCGTGGTCGCAGCGAAGTCGAGCCGAGTCAACCGCCAGTACAAGAAGAAGTACAGAATCCGGAACTGGAGGGAGTACGAGCGTGGCCTCAGGAGCTGCGGCGACGTCACGATCTGGCTGAGTGAGGATGCAATTGCCGCGTGGGTACCACCGAAGAACGGTCTTCGCGGAGGCCAGCGGCGGTACTCGAACCTCGCGGTCCGGACCGCGTTGACGCTGCGGGTCGTCTTCAGCCTGCCGCTCCGCCAGACCGAGGGGTTCCTGGACTCGCTGCTCCGCTTGATGGGCCTCAACCTCAAGGCCCCGGACCACACCACACTCTCGCGCCGGAACCAAATCGTTGCGGTGCCGCCCCTGACCCGATCCTACGACGGCCCGATCGACTTGATCGTCGATTCCACAGAGCTGAAGATTCTGGGTTGCGGCGAATGGAACGCGCACAAGCACAAGGCATCAAAGAAACGCCGGGATTGGCGGAAGCTGCACATCGGGGTGGACGCCGAGGGGTTCATTGTGGCGGCCGAACTCACAGCGAGCAGCCGGGACGACGCCTCCACACTCCCTGCTCTTCTCGACACAATCGAGGTTCCCATCCGGCGTTTCACCGCAGACGGAGCCTACGACCACAGGTCAGTCTACGATCAACTCAGCGCGGCCGGTACAGAGAACGTCGTGATTGTGATTCCCCCTCGTCGCTCCGCAGTGTCGGCGGGGCCAACGGACGGCCCATGGGCGCAGCGTGACACGGCTCTTGAGAGGATTCGCCAGGTCGGGCGACGAGAGTGGCAGAAGGAGTCGGGCTACCGACAGCAGGGGCGCGTTGAAAACAGCTTCTTCCGATACAAGTCCGTGCTCGGAGGCGGATTGAAGGCGAGGCCCGGCAAGGCACAAAGGAGAGAGGTTGCGATCGGGTGTCACATCCTCAACCGGATGGCCGAGCTGGGTAGGCCGAAATCCTGCGCTGTGGTGTCCTGAACGAGAAGTTGGAAAAGCGCCCCCACTCGCGCCGCAGTTGAATCATGCAACAGCGCCCAGAGTTTTCCCCATTCCCACTGTAACCCTGTCCCAATTAGCGCAACCGCCCCCCCCGCACAACGGGGCTTTGACGCCAGGTGCACGCCCTTCCGTGTGCGGACGTCCGAAAGAATGTGTCGCAGCTGGAGACAAGCGTCCGGCTGAGCACGGACCGCAAGTGGGTCGTCACCAAGACTATCCTCACGGATATCCGCCCGGCGCGATACTTCGAGTGAATGCTGGCGGGTGACGAGGATGACTCCGGGGAGGCGTAACGCCCCCCGGCAGCACGCGTTCTGCCCAAGGTCACTTGTCGTTTCCGGCTACGAGCGAGAGAATCTTCCGACCGTATTTACGAGCGAGACGGGGCCCGATGCCTGGCACTTGTAAGAGCTCTTCCTGGTTGGTGGGGCGCAATTGCGCGATGGAGTTTAAGGTTCGGTCCGGGAAGACGCGGAAAGCTGGGATGCGCTGCGCACGGGCTTTCTCAAGACGCCAGGCTCGCAGCTGCTCGACCAGTTGTGGATCCGGGAGTCCGTCGTCGGCTTCGATGGGCTGAACAGTGGGCCTGTGCTTCTCCGGTCGTGGCTCTTTCTTTCCGGGCTTCGCCGTGCGTTTCTTCTTTTTCTTCTTGGGGGCAGGGGAAGCCTCGACCGGCAACGAGACGAGGGGTGCGGCCGAGCCAGTGAGCTGCCGGCCCTCCTCGGTAAGAAAAACGCGGCGATATTCGATCCTCCGCCCGTTCTTATCGAAGGCAGCAGCGATTGTCTTGACGAGCCCTGCCCGGGCCAACCCACCCAGCAGCTTCTCGAAAGTCTTTCGTTCCAGCGGGGTCGCTTTGGCGACTTGTTCGTGCAACCGGCCGAGGGCCAGCCCCTCTTGCGCCTTGACGGCTTCAACGATCTGATCGAGACTGACGTTTTCTTCTTCGCTGGGGTGCCGGTACCGCTGCACGACACAAGAATCCGGAGCGCAAATGTCACAGGTGCCGCACGGCTGTTGCGAGTCCGCTTGGTCGCCGAAGTGTCGGACGAGGTCGCGCATGCGACACTCATGTGAGGAGGCAAAGCGGACGATGCGGTCAAGCTGCTTGAGCTTGTACTCGCGTTGCGCGATATAGGGTGCCCTCCAGCGGTCATGACCGCGCCGCACGTTTTCTTCGGGATCGATCAGCGCTCCCTCGTGAATCCAGAGTTTTTCGAGCGCTTTCTCGAAGACGATCATGTCCATTTGAACCTGCTGCTCGAGTTTCTGGCGGGACTCGGGTTCGTGGGACAGTTTCTCGAAGATCCGCTCCAGCTCTTCCACAGCCGGATAGTCGCGCGCTTGGAAGAACTCGTGCGTTTTGCGGTCGGCCCAGGAATACATCAGCACCGCCCGGGACGGCTTGCCGTCGCGTCCGGCCCGGCCGATTTCCTGATAGTAGGCTTCCACGCTGCCCGGTAGGCCGGCATGCACGACCGTGCGGATGTTGGGCTTGTCGATCCCCATCCCGAAGGCGACCGTGGCGACGATGACTTCGTGTGCGCCCGACAGAAACGCTGTTTGGACCTGGTCGCGGGTCTGCGGCATCATTCCCGCGTGGTAGGCCGCTGTCGAGAACTGTGGTGCTAACTCCAGCGCGAGCTCTTCGGCGGACTTGCGCGTGGGCGCATAGATGATGGCGGGGCGCTGCACTGGCTCCGCGAGCAGCTCCTTGACTGCTGGAGGGCGTTGACTCGGCGTCCTCTCGATGACCTCGATGGCGATGTTGTCGCGCCGGAATCCGTGGATCCCGCATAACGGGTTGTTGAGCCCGAGCTGTTCGATGATGTCGTCTTGCACCAGCGGGGTCGCGGTCGCGGTCAGTGCGATGACGGGAGCGGGACGCAGCGGGGCGAGCCGCTGTCCCAACATGCGATACTCGGGACGGAAATCGTGACCCCAGTGTGAGATACAGTGTGCCTCGTCGATCGCGATGAGCGTGGGAGTCCGCTTGGCGAGCATGTCCGGGAAGCCTGTCACATTCAACCGTTCCGGGGCGATGAAGAGAAAATCGAGTTTCCCCTCGAGGTAACGGAAACAGACCTCGCGGCTGAGCCCCCGGTCGCGCCCAGAGTGGATCCGCTCCGCACGAAGGCCCGTTTGTTGGAGCTTGGCAACCTGATCTTCCATGAGCGCGATCAGGGGGCTGATGACCAGCGTCACGCCCCCGCGCGCCAGGCCAGGGAGTTGGTAGCAGAGCGATTTGCCGGCGCCGGTGGGCATCACGAGTAGCACGTCACGCCCGGCGGCGGCTGCCTCGCAGACCTCCTCCTGATAGGGACGGAATGACTCGAAGCCGAAGCCGGACCGCAGCAGCTCGCCGAGCCCGGACCCACCCTGTTCCGCACCGTCCGTGCCCGTAGACACACGAGCTGTGGGCGGACCGCGATCCACCTCTGCCGGGGCGTGAGAGAGCGCCCCTTGTGGGCCAGCCCCCGCACTCGCAACCAGAGAGCGCCGTTCTGTTTGCTCAAGGGAACGGGTCGGCCGAGATCCGAGCGACTCCGCCGTCGGCCGAAGGGATGACTGATGCTCCGCGTAGGGCTCGGGCTGTCCTTGCACCGGCTTCTCGCCGACAACGTGGCGAAGGTACTCCTCGATCCCCTGCATGAACTGCTGGAATTGGCCCTGGCCGCGTTCGATCTCGCGCAGTTGCGCTTCCCACTCGCCGGTCATGGCCGGACTCTTGACCGCAGCGTGCACGACGTCAATCAAGTGAATCCCTTTCTCGGTCGCCTCGAGGGACTTGCCCTTACGCCGCAGGTATTCCCTTCGCAACACGGTCTCGATGATCGTCGCGCGGGTCGCCGCCGTGCCCAACCCGCGGTCTTTCATGGCGTCGGAAAGCTCTTTTTCTTCGAGCGTCTTCCCGGCAGACTCCATCGCCGTCAGCAGCGTGGCCTCGGTGAATCGCTTCGGCGGCCGTGTCTTCTTGGAAAGCGCTTCGACGTGGGAGACTCGTTGTGGCTGGCCCTGTGCCAGTCCCGGTGGGATTCTCTGTGCGCCTTCTCCGTCGGAGGGGGAGTTCTTTGACGAGGAGTCGTCTCGGATCTCTTCCGCTGTCGGTTTTCGTTTGGCGGCTTTACTTGGGGGCGCCAGGTCCAGCACTTTCCAGCCTTCTTGTTCGACCGACGTGCCCGGGCTGCAGTAGCGGTCGACCACGCGGTCCGATTGCTCTGGCTCGGTAGGCGAAGTGACGGTGGTGATGATGGTGGTGACAGCCCAGACGTGGTCCTGGTGCCAAGCACCGAGCAGACGACGGCACACCAGGTCATAGATCTTGGCTTCATCGCCGCGCGGCGGTGATCCCGCAACGCCGGTGGGGATGATCGCGTGGTGGTCGGTGACCTTGGCGTCATCGACGAACCGCCGACCCAGGGGGCGCCTGCCGGTTCCCGAAGCAAGTGACGCTTGATAGGGCCCGGCGATCGCCCGTACGACTTTGTCCACTGTTGCTGCCACGTCCTGGGAGAGATGACGACTGTTGGTGCGAGGGTACGTGAGGAGCTTGTGCTTCTCGTAGAGGTTCTGCGCGAGATCCAAGGTCCGCTTCGCGCTGAAGCCGTAGAGTCGATTGGCGTGGCGCTGCAGCTCCGTCAGGTCATAGAGCAAGGGCGGCGCCAGCCGCCTCGTCTCGCATTCGATGGACGCGATGTGAGTCTCTCCCGTTTGGGCCCGCTCGACGATCTGGCGGGCTTCCTCGCCGTCGGCCGGCAGCCGCGTGCCACGCTGGGATGGGCCCTTGTCGAGAAGCTCAGCTTTGCCGACCGACGCTGGGTTCTCAGCCGGCCGGAAGTATGTTCCCTTGAAAGACAGCTTTTGCGCGCAGCCATCCGATTGCTCTCCTGGCTCGTCGCCGGGACCCTCCAAGGGTTGGAAGGTCGCGACGACCTGCAGATAGTCCTCGGGCACGAACGAGCGAATCGCCAACTCCCGCTCGACCACCATGGCCAGGGTCGGTGTCTGTACCCGTCCGACTGACAGCTGTTGCTGGCAGTCCAGACTGTAGAGGCGAGAGAGGTTCATGCCGACGAGCCAGTCGGCCCGGCTGCGCGCTCGGGCCGCATCGGCGAGACAGTCGTATGCTCGGGCAGGCTTCAGCGTGCGGAAGCCTTGCCGAATTGCCTCGGATGTCAGCGAGGAAATCCAGAGGCGCTCCACCGGTTTCGTGCATCCGACCAACTTGTAGATGTAGCGGAAGATCAGCTCGCCCTCCCGTCCTGCATCGGTCGCCGCCACGATCCGGGCGACTTTGTTGCTGCGGAGGATTCTTCGGACGACCTCGAACTGATCACGAGTCTCTTCGTAGACGACCAGGGGCCACTCGCGAGGCAACAGCGGGAGCAGATCCCGCCGCCAACGACGCCAGGCAGGATTGATTTCGTGGGGTTCGGCGAGCGAGACAAGGTGACCGATGGCCCACGTCACGATGTATCCGTTGCCGTGCTGGAACCCCTCGCCACGCCGGTGGGCGCCCAGGACTTGGGCAATGTCTCGTGCAACGGAGGGCTTCTCGGCGAGGACCGCCGTGGCCTGGCCTGAGTGGGTGGTCATCGAACTAGAGCCATTCTAGCTCCTAGGTGGATTGGACCGCTGAGTCGGCAGGGAACTGCCCTCCCATGCGGTGTTGCGGCAGCCAAACCCAGTACAAAACCTAAAAGGCTGAGGCGTCGTCCGTCGAGAGGACCAAGCAAAACACGGCGAGAGCAGTGGCGATACAAGTTCAGTTCGCTGTGTTCCTCGCTGGAGAGTTCCCCCCCCTCGGTTCGGAACCCACAGCCCGCTCTCTCGACCGCCAGGCCGGGTTTTCGACTCGTGCAGCGCTGTAACGGACGCGTGGTGCTCGAGCTGGAAGCGTCGCAGGTCGAGATCGTCGGCGAACCGAAAACGAGAGGGCCGTGAAGTCGAGTACGCGTTCGTTCACTTGAGTGACTCACACAATTGGAGGCTCTTCGACACTAGTGTAGTGCGTCGTAAATAGTAACGTTTATTATCTTGGGGACGTCTATACAATCGAGAGGACGTCCCCGATGCGTATTGCTCCCCGGGTTGAACTGGACGCGGATCAGCGGTCGCGGCTGGAGGCCATCGTTCGGAGCCGAAAGCTGCCGGCCCGCCTGATTGAACGGTCGAGAATCGTGCTGCTGGCTGCCGCCGGCTGCCGCAACAAACAGATCGCTGCCGAGTTGAATCTTACTCCGGAGAAGGCGGCGCGGTGGCGGAAAAGATACCTCCAACTCGGACTCGCTGGCCTGGAAAAGGACGCCCCTCGTCCCGGCCGCAAACCGCGGATCACCGCGAAACTCGTGAGGGAACTCATCGCCAAGACCACGCAGCAAACTCCGCCCAACGCTACTCACTGGAGCACCCGCTCGATGGCCGCCGCCATGGGAATCAGTGCAGCCAGCGTGCGGCCTATCTGGCGCGCACACGGCTTGAAGCCGCACCGCACCGCCACCTTCAAGCTCAGCAACGATCCCCGCTTTGCCGAGAAACTCGAGGACGTTGTCGGGCTGTATCTGAATCCACCCGAACACGGCCAGGGCCAGATTCCGGGTGGGGTCCGATCCGGGCAACTCCTCGATAAAACGCCCGACCAGCCCCGGCGTGACCTGGCGCAGCTCGATCCCTTGCTCCTCGCACCAAGCCAAAAAACGCCCCACGGGACGGGCATAGGCGCGGCGGGTGTGGGGGTTGGAGATCTTGGCCGACGGTGTCATTGAGAATCTGGTGCCCGACCAACCCACCGACCGCATCATTGGCGGACACATTGATGGCGGGCTGTACCACACCGTGCCCCAGGTTCGGCCCACGAGGCCGCCTACTTCATCCTGTCCAGAAACCTGGCCCGTGGCATGGTTGTCAACGACCGACCCATAGACACCGTCCCCCAGCAGGCTGCCCACCGCGTCGCGGCCGGTCACGTCAACGTCGGCCAGGATGACGCCACGAATTCTGCTCCTATCGACAGCCCCGAACAGACCGACCTCGTCCTCGGTATCCCGGTCGATGAACAGGTTGGACACGGTCCGGCGATTACCGTTGAAATCCGCAGTGAAGGGTGCGTCTTCCTCACCGATCGGATCTCAGCCGGCGCCGCTGTTCCAGTAGTCGTCGTCTGAGTCGACGTTTCCATCGTCGTCCGTGTCGAAGTTCAGGTTCCCTTTCGGCCCGTCCACACGGCTCGCCCCCCCCTTCCCCTCGTGAACAGCGCGTGTCTCCAGATCGGCCCGGAGCGGTCCAGGGCGCGAAGCGGCGAAGCGAACCCTTGACGGCGAGGACCGATCTGGAATCATCCAGGGCGAGGGGAAAGGGGGTCGGCTGTAGAAGGGGTTGGACAAACGGGCTTTGAAGGAGCTAGTGAATCGGACGGCGAGACATTTCCGCAACATCTTCGCCGCCGCGATCCTGGCGCTCCGCCCGTAGACGGGCAACTTCGGCGCGAAGCTCGGCTACTTCACCCGCTAGACCGGATCGAGGGGCAGCGTGACCCGCCGGGGCTACAAGAGCCTTCGCTGGCCTTGCGGCTCGTGGGGCGCTCCGCAACCAGCGGCGAAAGCCCCAAAAGCCAAACACGAAGACAAACATGCTTACGAAGGCAGCCTGGATGGAATCTCCGCCGGTGCGGACCCAGAGGATGAGGACGGCGCTAGATACGCTCGGCACAAGAACGAATCCCACGCTGGCGATAACAAGCGCGTGTAGTAAGCCGCGCTCCGGGTGGCGCATACGGTTGACGATCCAGAGCGCGATGAGAACCGGGATAGCGAACATGCCAGCGACGATAACGGCGTCGTGCGGGGCGTCCCTGATGCTGTCGATGAGTCGTTGGGTTTGGTTCATGGTGTCTCCTTCGATGGTTTGCTGTGTTTTCCCTTCACCAGGCGAAGAGGGAAAACCACAAACCAGAGAAGGAGACTAGAGCGAGCGCGGGGCGACGGGCAAGGACCAGATAAGACAAAGCGAGTGACAGACGCTGAAAGCGAGCGAAGCGTTCTGGCGCGAGAGTTGCCCTGGGACGCCGCCAACGGCGGGCCGCTGTGAGCGGAAAGGCACCACAAGCAAACACTCAATCGAAGCGGGAAGAACAAGCACGGCGAAGCGAACGGCTCCGCCGCGCCCTGGCGCGGTTGCCCGCTAGGACTCGTCTACCTGCACCTCCGGGAGTTCTGCTTCTGCCGGAAGCTGGAAGAGGCGCGAGTGGGCGAAGTCGGCCACTTTCGCAAGCACCAACAAGTCGTTGCGCCCGAAGCTCTGCGTACTCTTCCATTGATCGCCCTCTTTGTAGAGCCGCGAGAAGGTGACGTTGTGCCTCGGCTGTTCGTCGGTTCCATTGCGCCAAATCGTAGCCTTGACGCGACCGATCCGGATTTCATCAACGGGTTTCTGGTTAGCCATAATGTTTTTCTCCTAGAGAGTTAAGGGTTTGTGAGCGTTTTTCGCTCACCCGCGAATGGCGGAAAACGCCCAAACCCTGACGCGGCAGGAAAGCGCCGCCCGCGCCGGTGACGGGCAGGGCCGACAAAAGCAACGCGAGTGACAGACGCCGAAGGCGAGCAAAGCGTCTCTGGCGCTGGCTTTGCGTCGGCCCAAAGCGGACCCGGCGCGGTCGGGGCGGGAACATGGCGCAGATACCCATTAGGTATCGCAATCACATTCAGCCTAAGAAGGCTTTGGCGCAGTCCGAAGGTTGTGAGCTTCTCGCGGCTCCCCTGGCGATTCAGGATCAATGGAGCGTGGCGATTTATTGGGGCTTGCGGACTGCCTCGGCCCGCTTGTGAGCATCGACCGCCTGGCCGTAGACGAGTTCTCGCGGGCTGCGATATTAGCGGCGGTTCCATAAGCCGATTCCTCGCTGCCGCGCTTGTTCTTCCAGTCGTATAAACTCCGTCCGCTTGGAGAAGGGGAAGCGCCGGTAAGCATGGGCGTAGCCCTCGCGGATGAGCCGGGCGTTGAAGTTGTCTCCGTCCAGCAGGACGTAGCGAAGCCAGCGCCCGTAGCGGTCTACGGTGTCTCCGGTGCGGTCCTTTTGGAGCATCACCTTCTTGCCTTCAAGCGCCGCCTTGGTGAAGGCGCTTGCTTCCTGTCCGAAGTATTGAACGGGTTTGGTGGGGTGCTTCGTCTCCGGGGTGTCCACGCCGATGAGCCGGACGGTGTAGCGGTTGCCGTCAACCCGAACGTGAATCGTATCACCGTCAATCACTCGCTCGACGTGGGCGGTAATAGGGTCAAGCTGGGCGCTGGTAATCAGGCCCATGAATCCACAGATAAAGATGGCGAGTCCAGTCATCTTAGCCCTGAGTGGAAGGGGCAGGGTCAAGCGCCATCGACCTTCATTTTCTGAATGTCCCATTGGTTGTTCCTCGCTTCGTAGCCTTTGACAAAAACCGCTTCTTCCGCGAATCGCCGCCCTTCGTGGCGCGTCATGTGAATTACCATGGCGATTCCGTCCACCACGCCTCTACAGGTGACTTCCCACGGTAGCTCTCCGCCGCCTTGCATGGCACAACTGGCGATTCGGGATAGGGCGCTGGTGGCGTTGTTGGCGTGTACAGTCGTCAGTGATCCGCCGTGGCCGGTGTTGAGGGCTTGCAGCAGGTCCGCCGCCTCTCCGCCGCGAACCTCGCCCACGACGATGTGATCCGGGCGGTGACGTAGCGCGTGGCGGACTAAATCGCGGATCGTGACCGCTCCTTCTTGCAAACTGCGAGCCTCGAAGCGGACGCAATTCGACCGCTCGATGCGAAGCTCCAAGGTGTCCTCGATGGCAACTATCCGCTCGTCATCGGGGAGAAGTTCGATGAGGGCATTAAGCAGCGTGGTCTTGCCCGATCCGGTTCCGCCTGAAACTAGGATGTTGCGCCGGGACCGTAACACCCGCTCGGCCTCGGCCCGCACGTTTTCGGGGAGTGCGCCTTGCTTCACGAGGTCATCCGCCGAGAAGGAGCGTTTGCCAAAGCGCCGCACGGTGATAGCGACTTGAGGACTGGCGGGCGGAACGCAGATGGCAACTCGTGATCCGTCATCGAGCCGGGCATCGACAATGGGGGAGCTTGCCGGGTCCAGGCCCAAAGGACGGGCGATATGGATAGCGGCCCGTTCCAGCGCCGCTGCGTCCAGGTCCGGCGCGGCGTGTGCGGCCAGTCGCCCGGCCCGCTCGACCCACACATTACCGGGACCGTTAATCATGATCTCGCTCACTTCGGAATCTTCAAGGGCGCTTTCCAAGCCCGGTAGAAACGGTTTGAGATGTTCCAGTCCGCTTGCGCCGCTCATATTTGGCCCGCCTCCTTCGCTCTCCAATAGGAGTGTTCGGCTGGTAGATAGTGCGGCTTGAGGTAGACGCGGCGCGGCTCAAGCGACTGCGCCCCGTCATAGGGCAGACAGATCGCTTGACAGTTCGAGAGCAAGGCGAAGTCTCGCGGGTGAAACACGGCCTCGCGTTGCTCCCGGAATGATTTGGTCGCGCCCATGCTCCCGCCTCCGCCTCCGGCCCGGCCTGAGAGCGGGGAGACTTCCGAGCGCTTGGAGGTCTCGCTGATGGTGTAGGATTCCTTGATCTTCGCAACCTGGCCGCACAACTCGGACGCAATCTTGGCGCTGGCGTCGTCGCTGAGCGATAGGAAGATGCGGGTACGGAGCGTCTGCAACAGCGAACGCCACGCTTCCGAGCTTCCCAACACGGCCCGCAACGAGGAAATAGATTGTGTGGCAACAATCGGGATGCAGCGGCATTGCCGGGTCAGCGCAAAGGATTTTTCATCGCCCGATGGGTCGTCCTCGCCTACCGACGCGAAGGCTTGGTATTCGTCACAGATAAAGACGGCGGGCCGAAAGTGGCTGCCCGGATTCGCCTTCATCTTGGCCGGGCGCATGAGAAGCGCCTGTAGCCAAGCGTTCTTGAGCATCACGCCCACGGCGCGGGATAGCGCCGGGTTGATACCAGCGGGCATGTTCAAGGCCAGCACCTTGCCCTGCTCGATCAATTCAAAGAGCGACGGTAGGTGGCGCGTGATCGGGGCTGTATCTCCGGCAGGGGCTTGGTTGCTCTCGTCTGCGGGGTCGGGCGTCTTGTCGTCTCCGTCACCACCCACGGCGCTTCTGCGCTTCACTGGTTCCGGCTCCGTCACCACCCACGGCGCTTCTGCGGGCTTCACTGGTTCCGGCTCCGTCACCACCCACGGCGCTTCTGCGGGCTTCACCGGCTCCGGCTCCGCCGCCGCTTCTGACTTCTTCGAGGCTTTGGGCTTCTGTACCTTTTTCGTTACGCCTCCCCATGTGTATCTGATCTCCGCCGCTTGGGGCTTCTTCGCGCCCGCCTCGTCCGCGCCCGCCTCGTCCGCGCCCGCCTCGTCCGCGTCCGCTAGCTCTGTGGCCTCCGCCGCTGCCTCGGCCTCCGCGTCCTTCTCGGCTTTGAGCCGCCGCAGTTGGGCTTGCAAGATAATGGCTTGAGGATCGTCAGAGATATGGGGCGCGGCGGGACAAAACACCTTCGCCACGTCCGGCATATCGAACATGGCAAGGAACACCGAAACCCCCTCCACAATCGAAGACTTGATCTTGTTGTCTAGGGTTTGCCAGTCGTGGACAAACCAGCGCTTGACGGCTTCCACGCGCTCTCTCGTATCTTCGCCGGGTCCAGGTTCCCAAGCGATTTCATGGGGGATTTTGAGTTCGTCAAGTTTTGCTTTCATCGGGCGCGTGTAAGCGGCTTGTTGGTCTTGGCCTCCCGGCGCAACCGTCCAGTTCCATTCGCAAAGGTGTTCAGATTGGGCTTCTAGCACGTCCTCCTTGACGAAAACGGTCCCTGTGTTCAGGTCGTCACTCAGCTTCTCCGCCGCCTCGATCTTGACCGCGAATAGCTCCGGGTCGATGGCGCAGCGGTAGACCTGTTGCAACGTCACCCAGCGCTCCGGGAAAACCCGGTGAAGCTCGATGATCCAGCGGACCAGATTGGTATAGGCTTGCTGCCAAAATGGTTCCTTGCCCTTGCCGAATAGCTGATTGAGAAGGCTCGAAACGGTGTAGGCCAGCGAGTAGGAATCGAGCCACCAGGCCGAGAGCGGGTTCCATTGAGAGCGGGCGTCCATGCCAAGCTCGATGTAGTCCTGTCCACGGCCCGCCTCGACCAGGATTTGGCGGATGTCGTGACAGAAATCTCCTTTGACTTCTAGCACCAGCGCCGCCGCCCGCATGTGCGGATTGCCCGCTTGCCAGCCGAGAAGCTGGCGGGCAAACGGGTTCATGCAAGCCGATGTTTTCCCCGATCCCACGGCTCCGAAGATCGCCACGCCGGTATACAGTCCGCGCTCCGGGATGGTGAGCCACGAGGGACTGAAAATCTCCCGCGCCTCGACCGGGTGATGAACCTCTCCGATGACGATGGCCGGAGTCTTTTGGTCCGCTGAAAGCGGCCACGGTGGGAGCTTGGCGAAGGGCGCGAAATCGCGCCGCCGCCCCTCCAACCAGACCTTCCAAACGGTGACGGAAATAAGCCCGGAGAGCATGACGGCGACAAAGGGCGAAAGGTAGTACCACAGCACCATGAACGAGAAGAAATCGGGGGTGTGGAATTGCACCAAAGCAAGGATCGGGTGCTCATCAAGAGAGGGGAAGGGACGCCGTACAAAGCTCCATACGGCGTACCACACACCGCCGAAAAAAAAGACCAACAGAGCCGGAAGCTGTACAACGAATTGTGCGACTCGAAACACGGCCCAGCCCAAGAGCATCAGACCTTGAAAAACCCGCCATCCGGCTCAGCCCAACAGGACGAAACCTTGCACGATGAGCCAGCCCAGGACGGCGAAAACCCGGATCGGGTTTTTCCAGTTCATCGGGCCAGCGGGCCGGTGCCAAAGCTCTTTCAAATAAGGGCCGACCTCGCGCCATTTCATAGGTCCGTCTCCGTGCTTTCAGCGCCGCTCCTGGGGGCTGTTTCTGAGCCTTCCCGCAGGGATAAATGAGGACGTGAGCGACCCCATGGGGGCCGGTACAGAGGCATGTCCCAAATGCCATCTGTGCGGGGCCGCATGACCCCCCTGTTTGGGGGGGGTCGCTCACGTCCCCCGCCTTTCTCCCGCGTTCGTAGCGTCCGGGCGGTTTCAAGGTGGCTAACCACAGCGAAATGAGGTAGATAGACGAATATAGCCGTGGTAGACCTGAGCGAAAAATCGTGCCACACCCCCCCCTCTGAGGGTGTGGCATCCTGGTACGGCGTTCGTGGCATCAAAAACTACCGATTTCCCCTCTCTCTCAGCCGATCTCATCCCGCTCCGCCAATCGGGTGGCCCGCCATGTCGAATAGTCGTCAATCGAGACTCCTTCCGTGACCTTGGCTTCGGGCATTTTGTAGAGTACTGCAAGCCGCTTCATGGCTCCCCCGAAGCCGCCGTAGGGAGCTAGAAACTCCCGGTCTTTTTGTTTCATGGCGTCTCGGATCGCCTTGATCTCCTGCTTCGGCGTCAGCCCTTCATGGCTTGTCCCTGGGTCCGCCGCCGCCCATCTTTCAAGCACTCGATCCGCCCGATCCACGGTGGTATTTTCAACCCCAATTCCGATCACCCGAACCTGCCGCCCCTTCTTGCGGAGCGCATCCCAAAGCGGCCCATGCGCGGCTCCCCACGAGTGGAGTTCGGTATCCGTCTGGTGGCCCGGATCGACGTAGGCAAAGGTGACGATTTCAGGGTCCACGGCAAGGGGCAGTTTGAGCGCAAAGTAGCGCTTCTGGTTGCCGACCACACCGTAGTAAATTCGGCGCGGAATCAAGCGGCGCGGCAAGCCGAGCTTTTCAAAAAACTCGACCTTCTCCTGTTCGGCGGGGAGCCAGTTCATACCGGGGTGTTCCAGCACAAAATCCAGCGACAAAAGCCGCCGCATGACAAGCGGTTTGCTGGCGTCTCGCCGGTGGCGGATGTTCTCGACGCCCAGCGCCCGGTAGATCGCCTTGCTCGATATGCGGCACGTTTTGCCGCCGCCGTTAAAAGCAATTAGATCGGTTTCAACGGCCTCCCGCCGCTCGATCAAGGTCTTGACAAAGCGAAGCGCCCGCTTCCGATCCGCACTGAAATAATCACAGAACTGCCCCCGCGTGAACACGCCGCTGTGAAGGCACACAAGGGCGATCCATTCCGCGTCCGGGCCGGTCCAGCCGAGCGGTTCCAGGTTGCGATCTCTTCCTCGCAAGTGCGCGATCATCTACTGATCTCCGGTGACGATGGCGCGGTCGCCTTGCAGGTAGGTGATGACGATTCCCATGGGGTTGAACACGATCAACTCCGTGGGGATCTGATGGAGGAATTGGAATTGCATCGAGAGCGTCCAGCGCTCCCGTCCCACTTCGTTTGCCATCTCCATCCGCACGAGGTCAAAATCGGCCGTGGCGCTGTGCGGCTGCTGAGGGTTGGGCTGAATCCTCAAAATGACGCGGGCGACTTGCAATTCACCCCGCGCCACGCCCGCCGCGAGAAGGGCGACATTTTGGCTCTCGGCGCGAAACGAGGCGTTGGCGAGTTGTGTACTGAGGAAGCGCAAGCTGCGCGACCAGTTCTGTGCAACCGTTGCCCGCCGCCGTGAGTAGTAGTCGTAAATAAAACGGTTGAGGAAATACTTGGTGGTGGGGTCCAGGGGGTTCGCCTGAGCCTCCATCACTTTGTAGGCGACGGCCTCGGCCCGCCCGACTTCATCAACCCTCACAACGATGGGTCGCGGCGGCTCGACCGACACAATGCGGATGACGACGACGATGAGCAAGAGCACTCCGATAGCCAGCCCGACGGAGATCACCCGTAGATGACGGTTGGTATGGATGGCTTCGCCCCATATCTCGGCGTACTCGGCTCCGGCGTCTTTGGTTTCCAGCTTCTTCATTTCATCCCTCCCGCGCCCACCTTCGCCGCCGCCGCCGTGCCTCCGCTGGCTGCCGCCATTCCCGCTGTCGTCGCCATTCCCATCAAGCCGCTGCCGCCCGCTCCGCCTCCGGTGACGAGCATCGAAGCGAGTTCCCCGCACTTGAGGCTTGCCAGCATTCCGGCGATAAAGAAAGGCACGACCGCGAGCATCCACAGACCCACTTCCATGAAGCTGTTGATATTGAGATTGGCTGTACCCATGCTCGTAATGAAAGCGATTCCGACGGCGCTGAACACGCGCAATACGGCTCCGGCAATCACGGCGTAGAGCGAATAGGTAATCATCGCCCGGAACCAGCCCCAAAACAGGAATGACAGCGGATCGAACACGAGAAACGGAATGAAGACCGGACCCAGAATGATGAGGATGGCAAGGGCAATCTGCGCCCAGATCACTTGAGCGTAGGTGACAGCGGAGAGCACCAGCATCATAAGCGCCATGAAGATGACAATCACAAACCCTGTAATCGCCGTCATCGCGGCTTGAAACCCGCTGGTTAAGACATCAATGATATCGCCCGACTCCACAGCCGCGTCTTGACCCTCTGAAAGCGCCTTGAAGAGCTTTGTGAGTTCTTCTTGGACCGACGAAACAGAGTCGTCAACGAGTAGCAAGTTAAGCCAGTTACCGCCCGCCGCGATCATGTGTGGGAAGGTGAAACCCATACCCGGAAGATTGGTTGTGTAGAACTGCAACATCACCCATGGAATCCAAATCCCAATGATGACGCGCATCAGTTCCCACGGCTGCAAGCCGCCGCCAAAGGCGATTTTCAGCCCACTCAACACCACGACGATGAGGGCAAGACCGGCGAACATCTGATTGCCCAAGGTGAATATCTCCGCGCCCGCTGCCGCCGTGAGTGATTCTAGGGCGGTATCGAGGAACGATTTGAAGTTCCTCATGTCTTCGGGCGTAAGCTCGGTCGGGATGCCGGGATCGAGTTGGATTTGCATTGACTACCACGGATTATTGACCGGGAATAGGAAAGAGCATGCCTTCCCGCACCGTTTGCCGCTTGGCAACGATCCCGGCCATGTGCGCGTCGTAGACAAGCTCAGCTTGCTGTTGTTTTATAACTCGTTCGGCCAGTGCTTCGCGGCGGGTGATCTCTGTTTCGTAGCCTTCCGCCGCGTCCTTCGCCGCCTGGAACGCCATCAACTGAGCCATGGAAGCGGTGAGGTGGCCTTGCGTAACTGCTCCGGTGACTTGCGATTGAGCAAGAGCGGTGTTGGATGTGTTCATGTTGTCGCGCAAGCGCTCGTAGGAGTCCACAGCATCTTTGGCCGCGACAATGAGGTTTCTGGCTACCTCGCTCGTGGCGTGATCGAGGACCAGGCGGTTGTCGCTGGCCTCACGCGCCGCGAGATAACCACGCGAAGCCTCCGCCGCGATTTCCGGGGTACTGCTCTGAAAGCGATTAAGAATATCCGACTCGGATACCGTATCGGCGGCGGTGAGCCGGTCGGCCCACGATTCCCGGAAGCTCTTGCCGTTCTCGCCCATGTTCTCGACACTGGAAGCGATACGGCGAGGGATGCCGGTAAAATCGTTTTTCCAAGATAGGCCCAAGCCGATAAACTGCGTCGGCAGAGAAGCCAGCTTGGTGAAAGGATCGGTCAGCGCGCCCACGGTTCCTAGCGCCTGTTCTTTCAGGTGCGCCGCTTGGCCTATCATCTCGGTCAACTGGCCGTCAAAAGTAATTTTGGCCATCGTATCCTTGTAAATTTGAGTGACCTGATTGGAGATCATCATGGCCCGCTGGATGCCAGCTAAGATCGATCCGAAAACGGCGTGAGCGGGCGTGGTGGTGACGATGATAAAGAGTGGGATAACAACTACTGCGGTCAAGATTCGTTTCATTTTTCATTCTCCTTTTGTAGGCCGGGGAACCAGCACGTCTGATGTGAACCAGACGCGGAGCCGGTGTCCGGCGCGAATAGTGATGGTTGGTAAACGATTCAAGAAACGGTCCAGGATGCGCGTAGCGGCTTGGCCGAGTCCCTGCCCTGCGCCGGACCTCATCGACGCCGCGCCGCCTTCGTAAGGATTCCCTCCTACCGCCGTAAGGCCACTGAGGACGCCGACTGCCCCAACAGCGGCAAACATGGAAAAGTAGTGGCGGTTGATTTGATCTTTCAAGGCTGCTTCGCCAAGCTGATTGAGTCCGCGAAATTGGAGCGAAACCCAACTTCCATCCGGGAAGATCAAGCGGTGAAAACCAACTCCGAGCCGAGCTTGATCCTGATTTGTGACGGCCTGAGCCGTACCGATAACCCGCGTCCCTCGTGGGATCAGGATGCGCTGCCGATCCGCCGAGTAGAAGGGAATGGCAACGACGGCCAGCACCGGGCCGGGGAAGTCGCCGGTGAGTTGTGTTGCCATCACCGCTTCTAAAAATGAGCCTTCATAGATACGCTCCCATCCGGGGGGGTCTTGCGGCACTTCGAGTCGCGCCGCAATAGAGTAATCTTGCGTTGCGCTGGCCGCAGTCGCGGCGGGAACAGCCGGGGCAACTTCCGGCATGGTCGGCGTACCGCGGAGTGCCGCGATAAGCGCTTGATCCGCCGCCGCCTCCGCCGCGATTTCATCTTCAAGGCCGCTTGTGACCGTGTGCATTGTGTCAAGCGCGTGTTGCAGTGCCGCCGCGCCTTCATCTTTTACGGGTGCGGGATTATCAACGATTCGCTCTTGCGCTCTGCCTCCGCCGCCGCTGTCTAGTTTGCGGTAGCTCTGAGCAACCGGCGCACTGCGAAGCGAACGGCTGCGCCGCTCGACGGCTTCCAGGCGCAAGCGCTCCCGGAGTTGCCATTCTTCCTCGGTGTAAGGTTGCCCGGTGTCGGGACTCGGCCCGGCAAGTACCGCCGCTTGGTGAGCGGCAGTAAGTCCGGCGACGTTGGCCTGTTGTTGTTGCTCCGCCCGCAAAACTCGATCTGCCGCCGCCCGCTTGGTTTTGGCCCGCATCGTTTCAGCGTCCACTCGTGCTGTCATCTGTTGGGTAAAGCTACGCGGAGCGGTTGTGGCTACCTCGGTTAATCCGGCAACCTCTGTTGGCTCTCCGCCGCCAAGCCAAATCCAGTAGGTCAGGAACAGAAGAATAAAAACCGTGATGGCTCCCACGCCCCATTGAGTGACGACGCCACCGGGGAGTGATCCCGCTGGCTTCATGTAGAGCCGCTTCCACTCGATCATGGCCCGATCTCCGGCGCGGCGAAGCGCCACCGTACTCTCTGTTTGCCGATCTGCAACCAGCCGTGGCCCAAAACGTGACGGGCGATGTACAGTCCGTCCTCGCCAAGATCGTAGGCCACAAGCGCCGGTTTCCCGTCTTTTTCTTCGTACAGCGCGGGCGACTCCTGGGCGTTGGAGCGAAGGTAGGTAAACTGCCCGTCGTGCCACATTCCCTCGACCAGGAACGGCCACTTGTGCGCCTTGTCGTCCAATTGGTAAGGAAACTTGAGCCGCGTCGGATAGTTCGCCCGGAATGCTTCGCTTTCGCCCGCCGCCGCCCGCGCCGTGTCCGCGATGCGGTTATCCGCGTCCATCTGCGCGGCTCTGGCGGTCTTGATGGCCGTCTCCGCCATTTGCTGATAAGCGGCAACCTGTCCGCGAGCTACAAAAGCCGGTTCATGTTTCGTGGGCGAGATTCGCGGGTCGGCTTCTCCCTGTTGGTCGATGCGGACGACAAGATGCGGCTGGCCCTTGCTCTGCTCGGTGACGAGGAATGAGTAGATGCGCCCGGACTCGCAAACGAGCGCCACGTTGGTAGTGACGCCCTCGGCAATGGGCTTGAGGAACGCGAGATTAGCGGCTCCGGTCAGGTGCCAGTATTCGGAATCTCCGACTACAAAATCCAACACGTTTTCAGTTTGGGGAAGCACGATAACGGTGGTGTGCCGGGTCTTGGCGCGAATGTGTACGATCTGATCCTGGCCTCCGTCAACACGCAACACCGGCCCGCTGTCCTGAGCGGTGAGCGGCACTGAGAAGGCGAGTAGCGCCGCCGTGACGAGTGTAAGGATTTTCACCATGAGCTACCTCCTAGATAGACGTTCAATGGCCTCGACCAGGCCGTACTTGCGGACTGCCTCGGCGCGTTTGTGAGCATCGACGGGTGACGAGGTATAGAGCCAATAGCTGGCCGGATCAACTTCAAGCCGCAAGATACCCGCCGCGTCGGTGCGGCGTAGATAAAGCTCGCGCTTGGGGATCAAGACTCGAATGGTATTGAGTTCAAAAGGGTTGAGCCGGAAGGTATCGGCGGCTTTGTCCGGCAAGTCGGGGTTGGCGAGAAACAGCTTGGTCGGCATGGATTCGAGCAAGGCTTCCGCCCCCGCGGTCCCGGTCACGTCCACGGCGCTTTGCGTGGCGATAATCAGCGCCGCGTTCTTCTTGCGCCATGTCTTCGCGGCTTCGGCAAGATAGGAAAGTACAGCCGGGTCTTGGAGGTAGCGCCAGGCTTCATCGACCACCATGAGCTTTACCCTGGCTGTCTCGTCGGGGTTCTCCAAAGACAGCCGCAACCGTTCCAAAAGGTAGAACAGCGCCGCTTCGCACAAGTCGTCATGCTCCGCCGCGCCCGCCATGTCGATTACCTGCCAGTCCTCGAAGTTGAGGTCGTCACCGTCCGCCGCGTTATCGAAATATCGACCCCACGCGCCGTCTCCGTGCCAGCGCCCTAGAGCGGGCCACATCTTTGAGGGAAGCGAACGGACCAACACGCCAAGGGTCCGGCGTTTGGGCGCGAAGGCATAGAGGTCTTCGACGCGGGCGCGAATCTCGCTAGGGTCTCCCCCGCCGAGTGTCCAGCCGCCGATCCGCAACAGCCGTGCAATCCATCCGGCAAGGAATGCGAAGGTCCGCTCTCCTGCCGGAAGCGAGAAGGGCCGCAAGCGAAACCCGCCGCCCGCTTCGCCTTCCGGGGATAGCTCCATGTAGCCTCCGCCTAGAAACTGGGTCAGCCAGCGGTAGGAGCCGCCTAGATCGAGAATGAGAATACGCGGATCGTATTGGAGTGCTTGAACCAGAAGGAAGTTGAGCGCGAAGGATTTACCCGCGCCGGTCGCGCCAAGCACCAGCGTATGTCCCACGTCTCCTTTGAACAGATCGTAGTAGTAGGGGGTTTTCCATTGGGTTTCAAGCACGGCCAGGGCCGCTTTCCTCAAGTGGCCGCTGCGCGGTGTTCCCACCGGAGGGCCGAAGATCGGAGCCATACAAGCAACCGCGCCCGCCGATACAAACACGGATCGGCATTGCCGCCGTCGCGGTTGCGCGGGCATCCGCGAAAACCACGCTGGAAGTTGCCCGTAACCCTCCCGGATCACCTTTGCATCGTGGCTGGTAAAGATTCTGCGGATATCTCCGTCCAGGCTCTCGGTAACGGATAGCGGGCCGTGGATCGCCACGGTCAGCGCGAAGTCACCGTAGGCGATTCCGTCCGTCTCCAACTCGACCAGGGCATCGCCTAGGCGCTCCGATTCCGCCGCCGCCGCCGAGTCCACCATCGCCGTAGCGGTGCCTTCAGTCTCTTGGACAGCGGCGGACATTGAGTAGCGCTTCGAGAAGTAATGGCGCTGCGCTCCCCGGATTTTTCGCCGGGCCGTATCGAGGCCCTGCGGACGCCATTCGGGCGTCACCGTCATGGTGGCATCGAGCCGGTAAAGCTCTTGTAGAAGATTCGCCTTCGCCGCTCCCGGTGGCGAGAGAAGCGAGTAGAGGATGACAGGCTCTCCGTCCAGGCGGAGATTGCGCCGCTCGGCTTCGAGTTCGGAGACGGCCAGCCTCCAATTCATTCCGCTGCCGGTCGCGCCGTCCCAAAATGAGCCGGGGCGGTTGGTGAGTTCGTTCAAAACGAGCGACCCTTCCGCCGCGTCAAGCACCCGTACCGGCGTCAGGTCATCGACCAGCGCCCGGCTTGCTTCGACCAGTTGCCGGAAGCTCCCCGCCGCGCCCTCGATAGCGGATTCAAGGTAGACCGATTCATGAGCGTTCCGCCGCCGCGCCATCCAGTTCTTTGCATAGGCCATCCACCACGGCCCGCCCGTTTCTTGAGTAGCTACGGCGGATAGGCCGGGATCATGCGCCCATGCGACATAAGCGCTAACGCTCTGTACTCGTTTTTCAAGGAACGCTCGGCGCTTGCGCCGTCCAAGCGCGGCAACGCTCGATCCTTCGTCTTCGTCTTGGCTCTCGAAGCGGATGGGACGCCGAAGCAAATAGAAGTACAGCCGGGTCCGCGTATCGACGCCGCTCAACATCCGTTGCCAGCGGTCAATCACCCGATCCAGTTGTTCGGGTGTCTGACCGTCCAGGACGCTAGGCGTTAAGCTCGCAATCGACATAAGCTCCCCGGCCCGCGTCAGGCAGGACCGGCCATCTTCAAGCCAGCCCCACCAAGGCAGTTCCTCGGCCAGCGCTCCCGCCGCTTCAAAGTCCGCGAGTTCATTGTTGATATTCACGCGCTATCTCCGAATAAGAAGGGTCCAGGGAGCCTCCGCCCATTTGCCGGGATCGTAGCGGGCGCGAAACTGCGCGGACGCCCGCAGGATTTCGAGCATGTTGGGGTCTTGCTTCCAGGCCCAAAACCCGACGCCGTAGAGCACCGCGAAGATCAATGCGCCCACCACAATGGAGTTGATGGCGTTCCACAAGGCAAGCCCCAATGTGGCGCTCAAGAGAAACCAGCGGCGCTCGACGCCCATGATGGTGAGCGGTTTGGAAAGCGTCGGGTATCCGCGCCATGTTTTCCCGCGTTCCATCAGAAAAGCCACGCTAGAAAGTTGGCCGCGCCCATGGCCATTCCCAAGCCGAAGATGATACCGGCCAGGGCCTTCTTGCTGCCGCCTTCCCCGAAGGCGAACATCAGCCCGCCCACCACAACGGCAATCAAGCTGAGTCCTCGCGCAATGGGTCCAGTGAAAGCGTCCTGCAACACGTCTATGGCTTGCAGCCAAGGGCTTGCTCCCGCGCCTGGTGTGGTGACTGGTGGCGTCACAACCTGGGCCAAAAGCTCGACCGCCGAAAGCGCGGGGATGCTCACCAAAAGAACGCCTTGTTTCGAGATGGTTGAATGTTTGTTTTTCATGTCGTCTCTCCCTTGTCTGTTGATTCAAACGCCGGGGAATTGCCCCCGTTCTTCTTGTCCCAACTTCTTGGCAAGCTCGGTCGTTGCGCCGCCGCCGCGCCGAATGGAGCGCTCCATGAGATCGACCTTGAGGCCGAGGTCGGCCAAGCCCAAAGCGCGGGCGCAAGCGTAAATTGCAGCCATGAGCGTGAGTATGAGAAGTCCGCCATGCCACGCTAGGCCCGTCCAATAACGGGCGAAGATCATCCGAAAGTGAGGCTCGACATAAGCGAAGCGTTCTCCGCCAATCATCGCGGCGACGGCAAGGATGATGGCCGTGAAGCCAACACTGATCTTCCACGGCTGCATTGCGGGAATCTCTCTTTAGAGTTCGATAGAACCTTTATCTCGTGGGCCGCCGCCGCCGCCGCCCTCGTCCTGGCCGAGGGATCGGGCCACCCGCGCCGACGCCCGCCCGTTGCTGCCATGCACGGCAAATCCGGCTGCGGCTTTCGCGGCGATACTCTTGGCGCTGTAGTGCTCGGTCGCAACCTCGACGTTGACGCGCCCGCTGCGGCCCTCAACGTCCAGGTACTCAAGTTGCGCGTCCGGGTACTCCACGCGGGCATTCTTGACGGATAGCCCTAGTGTTTCTGCCGCTTCCACTCGAGCGGCGTCCGCCGCTTCCTTCCCGCCTCGTGCTCTCGCGCTTTCCGTAGCGCTGGCGATCTCACGCTTGAGTTCGGCGTCAATGCGGACCCGCTTGATGACGGCTCCCTGTTCGAGTAGCTTCTTCTGCTCGATACTCGCGGCGCGAAATACCGCCACGTCATGTTGAAGCTCGCCGGGCTTCACAAGCCCTCTCCATGCCTTCTGTTGGGGATCAAGCCCTTGGTCGCGGGCTGAACGCTCCGCCCGCTCGACTCCGCGCTCGGTGAGCGTCAGCACTTTGTAGCTGCCGCCTTGCGGTCCTTCGGCGGTATGTTCTTGGACGTGACCGGAGCGCACCATCTGATCCACGGCCCGTCGCGCCGTGTAGGGGTGTCCCTCAAAGTGAGTGTCTACCACGTCGCGGTAGGCGACGTTGCGGTACATTCCCACGTCCGCTATCGCTCGATCCGTGCGGTCCTGGAAGTTCTGCCGCTTCGTCCCGCGGGGATCGTATTCGCGCCGGTGGCCGTTGCGCTCCCGGTCCTCGCGCTCTTTCGCGTGGTCGCGCCTGGGGCGAGCTTCGGGCCGGGTCCGGGGATCGGCGGCGAAGTCTCGCGGATCAAACACGGTGACTCCTTAACGGCTCGGCCCTACGTCGTGCTCTTGCGCTTGAGCGGGTTGTTTTTCCGGCGATTGTTTTGGCGTCTGGCTGATCTGCGGCCCGCGAGCATGAGAGTATTCCTGGGTCAACTGCGCCCGCGTCTTTTCCTTGCTCGGCTTCGCAACCTCACGGTTGATGGCGCGGTCCATGAGGTGATCGGTCATCTTCTGCGCGTCTCGCGCCGCTTTATGAATCTCATGCGGGTCTTTTTCGAGTGCTTTGACCCAATTCTCTACGTAGGCCGCGCCGCGCTGCGGGTCATGGCCCACGCCTACGCGCTCCCCGGTCATCATGGCGCTGATCTCTGCCCGCAATTCTTCGCGGGCGTACTCCGGTGATCCGAAGCCCTTTTCTAATCCGTCTTTGAGCGTTTCGCGGTTCATGCGCTCCGGGTGGCCGGTTGCATGTCCGCACTCGTGAAGCGCGGTCTGGTAGTAGCCGTTGCGGGTGGGGAATTGGGACGGCTCCGGGAGCACTATCTTGTCCTCGGCCATGCGATAGTAGGCCCGATCTCCGGCGACGTGCTCGACAGTCGGCCCGCTGGCCGCGATCACTTTCTCGGCGTCTCGGTGAGCGTCCCATTCGGGCCGTACTTGGCCTTCTCGCGGCTTTAATTCCAAGCCCTCGGCTTGCTCCACGTTAAACACCGTGTACTGCTTACAGATGGGCTTCTCGCGCTTTTGTTCTTCGTGGATCGTCTTGCCTTCCTTGTTCTTCATCGTCTGCCCTTTCTCGTCCTTCGCAACCCTGCTGTTACGATCCGTGAAGAACAAGACCTGCGTCCCTTTCTCGCCTTTGCGAACCAGCCCGCCCGCTTCCCGGATCTGGTTGTAGGTGCCCCAACGGTTGTCGCCCCGTCCATCGCGGATGCCCCGGCTCATCAGGTAAAGGCTGTTGCCGCCGCTGTACTTCTTGCCGGTCGAGAAGTTTTCGGCGCTGATCTGTTCTCCCGGCTTCCACGGCTTCTGCCAGGGCGCAACTCCCGCCTTGATCTGGTCAATGATTTCATCGGAGACTTTCTTCGCGTAGTCTTCCCCGCGCTGCCAAAAGGATTTCTTAGCCATCGGGTGCCCCCGTTTCAATTCGCTCTTCCGGCTTGCCGATGTCCTCGATCATCCGCCCGAATCCTTCCAGCGGCTCAACCCGCTCGCCCGGCTGCCACGGCTTCTGCCAGGGCGCATCGCCCCGCTTGATCTCTTCGATGAGTTCCCTGCGGTCTTTCTTCGCGTAGTCTTCCCCGCGCTGCCAAAAGGATTTCTTCGCCATAGCGCGCCTCCATTCCTAGTCGTGGCGGTCGTACCGCGCCGCGTCGATCTCCGCCACGGTGCCCACGTCCTCATTCATCGGTACTCCGATTTCATCCGCGAGTTTCCGCGTCACCTCAACCGCGAACCCACGGTTCAACGCAGCGTGAAACTCGGCCTCCGTTGTGGCCGTGACGTACTTCTCGCCGTTCTCTTCCTTTTTTGGAATCACGGTTTCTCCATCTCCTGGTTGTCAGCACCCCTCACGAAGTGAGGATTTCCTTGCGGGTGCGGCCGCAGATGATACAAACGGGTTCAAATTCGGGGCAGTCGGCATATCGAGCCTCCCCGCGGAAGCTTTCCGGTCCGTTTTCGGACCGGGAAAGCTCCGCTACCGTGATACTGCCCGAATCGAAGGCTGCGGGGGAAGTATGATCCGTCACGCGGGGGAGGCGGCGGCGTTCCCGGTAGGCCCGTTGCCGGTCGCGGTGATCGAGCCGTCCTTCCCAACTTTGCTGGTGCCGCCGGTTGGCGACCAGCCGTTGTTGCCGCCGCGCTTTCCGCCGGCAGCGCTCGCCGCAGTATTGGTGCCCCCGGTCACAATGACGGCAGATCCAGAACACCACGCCACAGCCGGCCCCCCGGCAGAACCGCCGCCGCAGGGGATCTTCGCCGCTCCCCATCCCCGCCCTTCCGGCGGGACTCGACAAACGCGACTCGGCATGGCAATCTCGCCCCCATCTGCAGATGCCCTTTTTGCCCTCCGCGGCGCTGCACGCGCACCCCTTCTATCCAGGGAACATGGGAGAATAAGGCATGGCGAGGATACGAAACGGCCTGGTTCCCATCGGGGAAGTCTTCTCTGACCTGGACGGGCCGGTGAAGGAGATCCGCGAAGCCTCGCCCCAGGCGTTGCACCACTTCACCCAGGCCGATCAGGTGAACCAGTTGGTCGAGGCCAGCGAAGCGGACGCCGATCTGGGCTTCATGGTCCGGTTGATGGCGCTGTGCTGCCTACCCCGCACCAACCCAGGAAACCAGCACCAGTACAAGCGCGTTAACGGCCCGTTCAAGCTAATCATGGTTGCGGGCGCCGACAACAAGCTCCCCTTCGGCAATCTGCCCCGTCTTTTGCTGGCCTGGGTGTGCACTGAAGCAGTGCGGACCCAAAGCCGCGAGCTTGTCCTGGGGAAGTCGCTTTCCAAGTTCATGCGGGAAGTAGGGGTGTACAACAGTGGCGGTAATCCCCAAACCCGCCTCCGCAACCAGATGAACCGGCTGTTTGGTTGCACCGTTTCACTGATCTACGAGGATAATTCAGGCTTTGCGCGGGTCACTTCACCGGTAGCAGACAAGCACGAGTTCTGGTGGAACGAACGTAAACCCAATGAACCGGTGCTGTGGGACAGCAAGATCCGCCTCGGTGAGGATTTTTTCAACGAGATCATCCGCCACCCGGTACCCCTCGACATGAACACGCTCAAGGCCCTCAAGCGCTGCTCGCTGGGCCTCGATCTCTATCTCTGGCTCACCTACCGGACCTTTACGCTAAAGCGCCCGGTGAGAATCACTTGGCGACAGTTGTACCGCCAGTTCGACGCGAACCCGACCAAGACGCCGGATAAACAAAGAATTAAATTCTTCCGCCGCAAGGGCCGTCGAAGCCGCCGCCAACCACTTCCGCCGTCGGGACCAGCAAGCCTGCCTAGACTTTCTGGACTGGTATACGGATGCGGATGCCGTCCGCGCCCAAGCCGCCGAACTCATCGGGGCTGAGCCGTACGATGTCGCCTTTATCCCGAACACCGCAACGGCGCTCTCCTGGGTAGTCAATGGCATCCACTGGACTCCCGGCGACCACGTCGTTACGCTGCCTCACGAGTTTCCCAACAACGAGTATTTCGCAAGAGTTCTAGAGCAGCGCGGCATCAAGTATACGCAAGCAGCGCTGCCTGACGGGCTCTTTTCGATGGACAAGTTCCTCGCCGAGATTACCGAGCGCACGAAACTCGTGATCCTAAGCTCGGTGAACTATTCGACCGGCCTTCGTCCGCCGCTGAAGGAAATCGGCCCCGCGCTCCGCGAGCGCAACGTATTGTTCTTTCTGGACGGCACGCAGGGCGTCGGAGCGCTCAAGATGGACGTCAAAACGGCTCAGCCCGACGTGCTCGCCGTGCACGGCTACAAGTGGCTGCTGTGTCCCATGGGGATCGGCTTCGCCTACGTTCGCCCGCAAGTGCGGGAATGGCTGCCACCGAATCTTTATAGCTGGCGCAGGGCGTTGGTGCATGAATCGGTGTAAGCGAGCACGCTAGCGGCGGGGGTGGGGTCCAGTCCATCATAGAGATCGGGGGGGTAACGTCGTGGTCGCAGCGAAGTCGAGCCGAGTCAACCGCCAGTACAAGACGAAGTACAGAATCCGGAACTGGAGGGAGTACGAGCGTGGCCTCAGGAGCCGCGGGGACGTCACGATCTGGCTGAGCGAGGATGCAATTGCCGCGTGGATACCACCGAAGAACGGTCTTCGCGGAGGCCAGCGGCGGTACTCGAACCTCGCGGTCCGGACCGCGTTGACGCTGCGGGTCGTCTTCAGCCTGCCGCTCCGCCAGACCGAGGGGTTCCTGGACTCGCTGCTCCGCTTGATGGGCCTCAACCTCAAGGCCCCGGACCACACCACACTCTCGCGCCGGAACCAAATCGTTGCGGTGCCGCCCCTGACCCGATCCTACGACGGCCCGATCGACTTGATCGTCGATTCCACAGGGCTGAAGATTCTGGGTTGCGGCGAATGGAACGCGCACAAGCACAAGGCATCAAAGAAACGCCGGGATTGGCGGAAGCTGCACATCGGGGTGGATGCCGAGGGGTTCATTGTGGCGGCCGAACTCACAGCGAGCAGCCGGGACGACGCCTCCACACTCCCTGCTCTTCTCGACACAATCGAGGTTCCCATCCGGCGTTTCACCGCAGACGGAGCCTACGACCACAGGTCAGTCTACGATCAACTCAGCGCGGCCGGTACAGAGAACGTCGTGATTGTGATTCCCCCTCGTCGCTCTGCGGTGTCGGCGGGGCCCACCGACGGCCCCTGGGCGCAGCGTGACACGGCTCTTGAGAGGATTCGCAAGGTCGGGCGACGGGAGTGGCAGAAGGAGTCGGGCTACCGACAGCAGGCGCGCGTTGAGAACAGCTTCTTCCGATACAAGTCCGTGTTCGGAGGCGACCTGAAGGCGAGGCACAGCAAGGCGCAACGCAGAGAAGCCGCGATCGGGTGTCACATCCTCAACCGGATGGCCGAGCTCGGTAGGCCATCGTCGTACGCTCTTGGTAGGTGATGGACCTGTGAGTCGGGTTCGTTGCGGGCCAGTTCCGATTCATGCACCAACGCCGTGCTCAGGCCGAAATGATTGGAGTTTGATGGATGCGGAGCAAACAAGCAAGTACGGTTGAAGTTCCGTCCGGTAAGCGCGATCGAGAACGGACGAAGCGCGCGCGCTCCCTGCGCAGCCGTGTGATATCCGCAATCGTTTCGATTGCATTGGCCGCTCTGTGGCCGGGCGCCGCCTCGGCTCAGCAGATCGGTCAAGTCCTGCCGCCGTGGTCTCCGGGGACACTCGACATTCATCAGATCAATACCGGCAAAGGCGATTCGGCGTTCTTTATCTTCCCGGACGGAACCACGATGCTCGTCGATGCTGGCAACGGCGGCCGCAATCCGCCCCGAGGAACCGCTCCCCGGCCGGACGCCAACCGAACTCCCGGAGAATGGATTGCTCGCTACATCAAGCGGATGCTCCCGCATGCCTCCGCTCCCGTCATCAATTACGGTTACATCACCCATTTCCACGGTGACCACATGGGATCTCTCTATCCCAATGTGAAGGTCTCCGGATCCGGGAAATACAAACTCACCGGCATCATCGACGTTGGGGAACAGATACCGATTCGGAAAATGCTGGACCGCGGGTGGCCGGAGTACAACTTCCCGCGGCCGCTTGACAACCCGATGATGGAAAACTACCGGGCCTTCCTCGAATGGCAGATTGCCGACAAGGGCGTGAAGGTCCAGCGGCTCCAGCCCGGGCGGGGCGACCAGATCGTGCTCGTCCACGATGCGAGAAGCTATCCGAATTTCGAGGTTCGCAACATCGCCGCCAACGGAGAGGTTTGGACAGGGGTGGGTGCGAACACCCGCCAACACTTTCCCCCGTTCGGGGATCTGTCGCGTCGAGATCAGCCCACGGAAAACATGTGCAGTATGGCGATCCGGATCAGCTATGGCAAGTTCGACTATTTCACCGGAGGAGACATGCCGGGAGTGCCGCCGGAGGGGGCGCCGGTGTGGCACGACGTCGAGACACCGGTCGCGAGGGCCGTTGGGCCTGTCGAAGCCTGCGTGCTCAATCACCACGGGAATAAGGACTCGATGAATGCTTTCTTCGTCAGCACGCTGCGGCCACGAGTTTTTATCATCCCCGTCTGGTCGTCCGACCACCCCGGTCACCGCGTTCTCGCCCGGCTTTACTCGGAGAGGCTCTATCCCGGCCCGAGGGACGTGTTTGCAACCAACATGATCAAGGCGAACAAGATCGTGATCGGGTCGCTTCTGGAGAGGCTCGCGAGCGATCAAGGTCACATCGTGATTCGCGTCGATCCAGGCGGCGCTTCCTATCGCGTGATCATCCTCGACGACTCCGCTGAAACCTACAAAGTCAAGGCCGTGCATGGGCCGTACGAATCGCGGTGAGGTTATCACCAAGGATTCGTAGGGGCGAGCCCCCGTGCCCGCCCGCTAGCTTGGTGCGCGATTTTTCTGGTGAATTCGAACCGCGTGCTGTCTTGGCAGACAGTAGGAGGTGGGTGCCCGTGGGTCAACAGGAAAGAGTACTGTGGTTAGCACTTCGGGGCGGGTGGGCACACGTTCGAGGGGAGACCGGGTGCATCTACGATGATTTAGGATAAGCAAGACAATGCGCCCTCTCTGAAAGAGTTCCTCCTGTACGTGGTTGCTGGACTCGGGCTCTGGTTTAAGTTCCTGGCGATTCGAGGCTACGAATCCCTTTTCCGAAAGCGTTCGGCATTAGCGAAAGCAGGCTGGAGATGCAGATTACCGCATTCCGAAACTTCGCTGAGGAACTTCCAAGGCTATAGATGAGACCACAGACGACAACTGGGCAGAATCCTAACAAGCTCTTCCAGCCGACGGCGAGACGCCGCGGCTGAAGAGTACCATTAGTCCCGGATGGTATCCCCAGAACGACGGCGTTCCCCCACACTCAACTCGTTCAGGCCGTTTTCGAAGAGCCCTGAAGTCACGTCCGACTCGATTCGGGTCGTCGGTTGCGCAATTCTCTGATAAAGAGGGAGTTACGTGAGATTCCGCAGATAAATCCTCCCTGGTCGGCCAGGGTTTACCCATCTAGAGGTGTTCTTGCGGATTCGACCGACTGATCTACGCTATGGATTCACTCCACGAGCAGAGCCATGCCGCCTGCTCCGGCGTCTGCCGCGCCGCTGCGGTTCCCTGTCGCCCCATCGATCGCCACTGCATGCACGAGTGCCAAACCGCCGTGGCTCTGAGGTAGGCGCACAATGGCGTGCTGGCAGCGAACTTCGGCGCAGACCGACTCGGGAATTCGAGCCTGACAAGCCTGACAAGAGATCGTGTCGCCTTGGCAGTCGAAGCGGGGAGCTAGAACCGCCTCCACGATCGGCATTGCAAAATCGATGTGATTCAAGATCACCGAAAGGACAGCCGTGATGATTCGAGTTGCACCCGGCGCGCCGATGACTAGCATCGGCTTGCCATCCTTCGACACAATCGTCGGCGTCATACCAGTGGTCCGGCCCTTGCGCGGGGCAAAGCTATTGGGATGCCCCGCATGCGGGTAGAAGTTCAGCATCGAGTTGTTATACATGAAGCCGAGTCCGGGAGTAATCACTCCCGAGGACGATCCGAGCGAATCCGTCAACGACACGCAGTTCCCTTGGGAGTCCACGACGCTTACATGGGTCGTATCAGGCGCTCCCGTCTGAATGCGAGGCACTTCAAAAGCCCGGCCCGCATCAATCACATCCCTCCACTCCTGTGCGCGATCGCTCGAAGTCATCCACTCCAAAGGGACGTTGACAAAGCGTGGGTCGGCGAGAGTGGCGTTGCGGTCGGTGAAAGCCGCTTTCATGGCCATCGAGACAAGATGAATGTAGCGTGGCGAGTTGTGGCCGAGCGAGCGGAGATCGTATCCCTGGAGGATGTTGAGAATCGCGGCCAGGGTAGGCCCGCCATGAGGTGGAGCTGAACTTTGAACGGTGTAGCCGCGGTACTCGGTGACGACTGGCGCCTCCTCGCGAATCTCGTAGTCGGTCAGATCTTGGGGCGTGACGAAGCTGCCGTGCGCGGCAAGGTCCGTCGTGATGTCGTCTGCGAGTGAGCCCGTGTAGAAGCTATTCGCCCCTTCGACGGCTAGCTTGCGAAGAGTATGGGCATAGTCCGGATTACGGATCGTCTCGCCAGCACCGTAGGTCGAGCCATCCGGTTTCAGATAGATCCTTGCCGCCTCGGGCGTGACCCGTAGTTTTTCGTGAAGGGGAGCGCCCTCGTAGTACTGTGCTTCGTCCTTCCATCGAGCTGCCTGGTGAGCTCCCACACGCCAGCCGGACTCCGCCAATTCAGCGGCGGTCTCGATCAACTCCTTCCAGGGCCTGGTGCACCATTGCGCATGGATCGCTTCGAGCCCTCGAACGGCACCCGGAATGCAAATCGAGAGGTAGCCGTCCTCGTTGACCCGACCCTTGAGAAAGAAGCCCCAGCCGCCGGGATTGGGACCGATCACCTCTGTCTCCCACATCTCTGACGACACATTCGAGCCCGCTAGCGCGGGAGCGTCGAGTGTCGGCTGAGGCTCGGATAGCCCGGCGGGTTGGCTGGCCAGGAGTAGGTATCCACCGACTCCGCAGGAGTGGGGATCGACGATGAATTGAACAAAGGCGCAGGCCAGCGCCGCATCATACGCGTTCCCTCCGTCGGCTAGCACCTTGGCGCCAGCTTCGACGGCCTCGGGCTGCGGGGCTACGATCATTCCGGTCATGTTTGAAGTCCTTCGGGACTATGGTTGCAGGCCGGGCCAGACGAAGTGAGGCGTACAGGGGTCCCTCACGTGATGGTATTCCGAGGGCATAATAGACGCCATGAGAAATGCACTCTTACCGCTGCTCGCCCTGGCGCTCTCCTCATGCAGCTCGGTGACCTACGACCTGGTCATTCAGGGTGGCCGCGTTATGGATCCCGAAACCGGACTCGACGGCGTCCGCAACGTGGGCATTCAAGGTGACGAGATCGCGGTGATTACCGAGGACGCGATCTCCGGGAAGGAAACGCTCAGTGCTGCCGGCAGAGTCGTGGCCCCTGGGTTCATTGACCTCCACCAACACGGCGACAGCCCCGAAGTCTATCGCGCCAAGATCCACGACGGCGTGACGTCCGCGCTTGAGCTGGAACTGGGCGTCGAAGATGTCGCGGGCTGGTACGCGGAGCGCGAAGGCAAAACGCCGCTCAACTTCGGTGCGACCGTCTCTCATCCCGATTCGCGGCGGCTCGCGATGGGCGGCGAGCTCTCAAAGTCGCGGCTGTCGGGCGATTGGGCGGTCGAGCCTATGACCGCCGAACAGATTGAAGCCATGAAGCAGCGGCTTTCAGACGGTCTCGAGCAGGGCGCAGTCGGGATCGGCATGTTGATCGCCTACACGCCGGGGACGACGGCCGAGGAACTCGACGCGGTTTTCAGCGTGGCCCAAGAGTACAACGCCGCCGCCTATGTTCACATGCGTACGAACGATGCGGACATCAGCAATCTGGAAGAAGTGCTCGCGCCCGCTCAACGTCATGGGACGCAACTCCACATCGTTCATCTCAATAGCAGCGGCCGCGACCGCGCCCCTGACTACCAAGCCCGCATCCGGGCCGCCCAGGCCGAAGGCATCGATATCACCACGGAAAGCTACCCTTACAATCGCGGTTCCACCTACATCGATTCGCACGCGTTTGACAATTGGCAGGAGATGTCCGATGAGGAGATCGGTGGGCACATCTGGGTCGAGACCGGAGAGAACCTGACCCGTGAAACCTTTGCGAAATATAAGCCCTCCGGCGGTTTGATCATCAGCCCGGCGAGCTACAGCGAGGAGTCAGTCAAGAACCTTGTCGCCGACCCAATGGTCATGGTTGCCAGCGACGGCATGTGGCTCACCAATGGCAAAGCGCACCCCAGAACCTGGGGCACCTACGCCCGCGTGCTCGGCCGCTACGTTCGGGAGCAAAAGGCGCTTGGCCTCATGGAAGCCCTCAATAAGATGACCGTCCTTCCGGCCGACAGACTGTCCCAGCGGGTTCCCGCTATGAAAAAGAAGGGTCGAGTCCAAGTAGGAGCCGATGCCGACCTCGTCGTTTTCGATCCGCAGACGATCATCGATCATGCGACCTACCAGCACCCGGTACAGTACTCAACCGGAATCGACCATGTTGTTGTGAATGGCGCTGTTACGTTGAGAAACGGCCAATTTGTGGATCGTGCTGCGGGTGGAAAGCAGATTCGCGCTAGCGCGGAGTAACCCGAGGCCATTCCAACCGTGTCCACCTGAGCAACACCGAGGGCACGACTTTCGTGGTCAAGGGTGGGAGGGAGTTCGAGTTGCTAGCCACGAACAGCCTCGTCTTCTTGGACGACTTTCAGGTAGTAATAGGCTTCCGTGTGGGGCAGGTCCTTGCCGCGGAAGTCGAATGCTTCGGATCGCTCGCCGGGGTCTCGGACGGGACGCGGATGGGGAGGTGCTGGCTATCGAAGATCTGATGTTGCCGCCCAACTGGCATGGTGCGCAAAATATGCCGCCCCTGTTCGATCTCAGCAGCTTTACCGGATCGCTCGAAATCACCTCCACGGAGCCCATCGTCAGTCTGTCGCTGAACTTCGAAGCCGCTTCCGTATTCTCCTCCTTGCCTCCGGGGGAACCGGATGCCGCCGCGCAGGGATCGACTACCTATTACTTCACTCATCTTGCCGTGGGAAAGGGTTGGCAAACCACGATTACCTATATCAACTACTCGCCGCGGGAGGTGAGCTGCCAGACCGATTTCCTTTCCGATCACGGCAGTCCGTTGATGGTCTCGTTTGCGGGACGGGGAACGGTGATCAGCCGGAACGACGTTCTACCGCCCGGAGGGTCCGTTCACCAGGAGACCAACGTGGAGCTGAGCGGCCCTCTGGTGCGCGGCTGGGCGCGGGTTACCTGCTCCGGGCCGGTGCAGGCCAGCCTTCTGTATCGTCGGCGTAACAGCGAAGGGATACCCACGGGAGAAGCCGGAGTCAATGCGGCGACAGTTCCGGCCACCCGCTTTGTCACCTTTGCCGAGCAGGGAGAAGGTCAGTTTGGGACAGGAGTTGCCTATGCAAACCCTTCCCCCAACATATCGGTCCCTGTCACCTTTACTGCCAGAGACGCAGCTGGGGAGGTGCTGGCCAGCGTCGTTCGGACACTGTCACCCGGAGGTCATGATGCGCAAAATATGGCGCCCCTGTTTGGTCTCAGCAGCTTTACCGGATCGCTCGAAGTCACCTCCACGGAGCCCATCTTCAGTCTGTCGGTGAATTTCGAGGCCGATGCGGTGTTCTCCTCTTTGCCTCCGGGAGAACTGGAAGCTGCCGCGCAGTGATCGACCTGTTCAAGCCAAGCTCCGGTGCAAGCATCATCGGCGCTATCAGGGGCGCTTCACCCCTCTTGCAAGCCTCGCCCTGTGCTACGGGCGCAGCTCTCCGGCGAGGAGACGATCGTCCGTGTCTTCTTCGACGATCCGCCGACCGGCCGACTCATTGCCGCGAGTTTGGAGCCGATCGAATCCAAGTACGAGAATGGCTGCCTGGTGGTGGAGGTCACCGCCGAACAGCTTCAGCGACTGCAACAGCGCGGGCTGAGAACGGAACCTGTCAGCGCACAAGAATGGTCGACGATACTTGCCCCGCCCCGCGTGATCCAATGGTCCCACCAGCTTTACCGGAGCGATCGAAGTCACCTCCACGGAGCCCACCGTCAGCCTGTCGCTTAATTTCGAAGCCGATCCCGTATTCTCCTCCTTGCCTCCGGGAGAACTGGATGCTTCCGCGCAGGGATCGACTACATATTACTTCCCTCATCTTGCCGTGGGTCGAGCCGCCGCGGCCCATCGTCGTGAGGGTGGATGAAGTCGGGCGGGCGCGGGAAGTTGCCGCAGGGGAGCTTGTTGTTGATCCCGGCGCTCATACCCAGCGTGTACGGCCCGTTGACCCTCTTGTACCGCAGCCGGTTGCCGGGGTTGGTGCGGGGCAGTGAGCACAGCGCCAGCAGCCGCGCCATGAAGCCCATGTCGGGGTCCGCTTCGCCGGCCTCGATCAACTGGTTCACCTGATCGAAGCGGGTGAAGTGGTGAACCGCCTGGGGCGTGGCGTCGCGGAGCTTTTTCACCGGCCCGTCCAGATCAGACTTGGCTTCCTCGACGGGAACCAAGCCGTCCCGTTTGCGCGCCATGCCTTCTTCTCCCATGTTCCCCGGATAGAAGGGGCGCGCGTTCAGCGCCGCGGAGGGCAAAAAGGGCATCTACGGATGGGGTCGAGATTGCCATGCCGAGTCGCGGTTGTCCCCTCCCGCCGGAAGGGCGGGGATGGGGACCGGCGAAGAGCCCCTACGGCGGAGGTTCTGCCGGGGGGCCGGCTGTGGCGTGGTGTTCTGGATCTGCCGTCATTGTGCCGGGGGCACCAATACTGCGGCGAGCGCTGCCGGCGGAAAGCGCGGCGGCGCCAACGGCGGGCCGCCACAGGGCGCGATAACGGCGATTGCAGGGTTTGTCATGGTGGTCTTCATGGTCATCATGCTGCTGCTGTTGGCCGCTGTCACCTACGCTCAAGTGATCTGGGCGCAAATCGCCCTTTCAATCCTCATCATTCTGGGTCCGGTTTTTATTCCGTTTCTTGTGTTCGAGCCGCTCTCATTCCTGTTCTGGGGCTGGTTCCGGGCGATGCTCACCTATTCGTTCTACGCCGTGATTGCCGGAGCCGTGTTGCGGGTGTTCTCCGCCGTGGGAATCGCTTACGTCATCACCTTGGGCCAAGCCGACCTAGACATGAACAGCTTTATGCAAGTCGGAATGTGGACACTCGCGGTCGTGCCGTTCTTCATTGCCGGAATCCTAGCAAGCCTCAAGTGCGGGGAACTCGCCTCGATGCTCGTCACCGGAGCCGGAGCGGCCGGCAGCGGACTCATGGGTATGGCGACAACGGCGGGAATGGCAGCGGCCAGCGGAGGCACGGCGGCGGCGGCAAAGGTGGGCGCGGGAGGGATGAAGTGAAGAAGCCGAAAATCAAAGACGCCGGAGCCGAGTACGCCGAGATATGGGGCGAAACCATCCACACCAACCGTCATCTACGGATGATCTCCGTTGGGCTGGCTATCGCAGTGCTTTTGCTCATCGTCGTCGTGTTCCGCATTGTCTCGGTCGAGCCGCCGCGACCCATCGTTGTGAGAGTTGATGAAGTCGGGCGGGCCGAGGCAGTCACCTACAAAGCGATGGAGGCTCAGGCGAACCCCCTGGACCCCACCACCAAGTATTTCCTCAACCGTTTTATTTACGACTACTACTCACGGCGGCGGGCCACGGTTGCACAGAACTGGTCGCGGAGCTTGCGCTTCCTCAGTACCCCACTCGCCAACGCCTCGTTTCGCACCGAGAGCCAAAATGTCGCCCTTCTCGCGGCGAGCGTGGCGCGGGGTGAACTGCAAGTCGCCCGCGTCATTTTGAGGATTCAGCCCAACCCTCAGCAGCCGCACAGCGCCACGGCCGATTTTGACCTCGTGCGGATGGAGATGGAAAACGAAGTTGGCCGGGAGCGCTGGACACTCTCGATGCAATTCCAATTCCTCCATCAGATCCCCACGGAGTTGATCGTGTTCAACCCCATGGGAATCGTCATCACCTACCTGCAAGGCGACCGCGCCATCGTCACCGGAGATCAGTAGATGATCGAGCACTTGCGAGGCAGGGATCGCAAGCTGGAACCACTCGGCTGGACCGGGCCGGACGCGGAATGGATCGCCCTTGTGTGCCTCCACAGCGGCGTGTTCACGCGAGGACAGTTCTGTGATTATTTCAGTACAGGTCGCAAGCAAGTTGAGCGGTTTGTCAAGTCATTGGTGCAGCGACGGGCGGCGGTCGAGAATAAATATATTTCGTTCTCCGGGGGAACTAGACCGTGCCGCATATCAAGCAACGCGATCTACCGGGCGCTAGGAGTCGAGAACATCCGCCACCGCCGAAAGGCCAGCAAGCCTTTTCTCATGCGGCGGCTTTTGTCGCTCGATTTTGTCCTCGAACATCCCGCTATGAACTGGCTCCCCGCCGAGCCGGAGAAGGTCGAGTTTTTTGAAAAGCTAGGCTTGCCGCTCCGCTTGATTCCGCGCCGAATTTACTACGGTGTGACCGACAACCAGAAGCGCTACTTTGCCCTCAAATTGCCGCTTGCCGTGGACCCTGAAATCATCACCTTTGTCTACATTGATCCGGGCCACCAAACGGATCGGGAGATGCACTCTTGGGGAGCCGCGCATGGGCCGCTTTGGGATGCGCTTCGCAAGAAGGGGCGGCAGGTTCGGGTGATCGGAATTGCCGTTGAAAATCTCATCGTGGATCGGACGGCGCGGGTGCTTAAAAAATGGGCGGCGGCGAAGCCAGGGACGAGCGATGAAGGGCTGACGCCGAAGCAGGAGATCAAAACGATCCGAGACGCCATGAAACGAAAAGACCGGGAGTTTCTAGCTACCTACGGCGGCTTCGGGGGAGCCATGAACCGGCTTGGGGTGCTCTTTGAAATGCCCGAAGCGAAGGTCACGGAAGGAGTCTCGATTGACGACTATGCGACATGGCGGGCCGTGCGGTTTGCGGATCGAGATGAGACCGGCTGAGAAACACGGCAAATCGGTTGTTTTTTGATGTCACGGTGCCTCTAAATGTTTGTCACACGGTTGAAGGGGGGGGTGTTACATGGCTAAATCGAGCAATGCGGCGAAGCCGCTTTCCTCTATCTGCCTCATTCTGTTGTGTTTATCACCGCTGAATCGTTCGGACACGCTAACGACGCGGGAAAGGCGAAAAGGACGAGAGCGACCCCCCCAAAACAGGGGGGTCATGTGACCTTAACTAGAGGTACGGTGTGACATACCTCTACTCGGTCCCATGGGGGTCGCTCTCGTCCTCATTTATCCCTGCGGGAAGGCTCAGAATAGCCGCTCACGAGCGGCGCTGAAAGCACGGAGACGGACCTATGAAATGGCGCCAGATCGGCCCTTATCTCCGGGAGCTTTGGCACCGGCCCGCTGGCCCGATGAACTGGAAAAACCCGATCCGGGTTTTCGCCGTCCTGGGCTGGCTCATCGTGCAAGGTTTCGTGCTGTTGGGCTGGGCCGGTTGGCGGCTGTTTCAGGGTCTCATGCTGTTGGGCTGGACCGTGTTTCGCGTCGTACATTTCGTTGTACGGCTCCCGGCTCTGTTGCTCTTTTTTTTCGGCGGTGTGTGGTACGCCGTGTGGAGCTTTGTACGCCGTCCCTTCCCCTTGCTTGATGAGCACCCGATCCTTGCTTTGGTGCAATTCCACACCCCTGATTTCTTCTCGTTCATGGTGCTGTGGTACTACCTTTCGCCCTTCGTTGCCGTCATGCTGTGCGGGGTTATTTCCGTCACCGTTTGGAAGGTTTGGCTAGAGGGGCGGCGGCGCGATTTCGCGCCCTTCGCCAAGTTCCCGCCGTGGCCGCTTGATCCCAAACAAAAGGCTCCGGCCATCGTCATCGGGGAGGTCCATCACCCGGTCGAGGCGCGGGAGATTTTCAGTCCCTCATGGCTCACCATCCCGGAGCGCGGACTGTATACCGGCGTGGCGATCTTCGGAGCCGTGGGATCGGGGAACACATCGGCTTGCATGAACCCGTTTGCCCGCCAGCTTCTCGGCTGGCAAGCGGGCAATCCGCACATGCGGGCGGCGGCGCTGGTGCTAGAAGTCAAAGGAGATTTCTGTCACGACATCCGCCAAATCCTGGTCGAGGCGGGCCGTGGACAGGACTACATCGAGCTTGGCATGGACGCCCCCGCTCAATGGAATCCGCTATCGACCTGGTGGCTCGATTCGTACTCACTCGCTTACACCGTTTCGAGCTTACTCAATCAGTTGTTCGGCAAGGGCAAGGAACCCTTCTGGCAGCAAGCCTATACCAATCTGGTCCGCTGGATCATCGAGCTTCACCGCGTCTTCCCGGACCGATGGGTGACGTTGCAACAGGTCTACCGCTGTGCCATCGACCCGGAGCTATTCGCGGCCAAGATCGAGGCGGCGGAGAAGCTGAGCGACGACCTCAACACGGGGGCCATTTTCATCAAAGCGGACGCACTCGCACCCCAACTTGAGAACCTTGAACAATGGGACTGGACGCGGACGCCGGGAGGTAAACAACACCGAGCCGTCTACACGCGCCCGCTGAAAGCAAAACTTGACGAGCACAAAATCGAACATGAAATCGCTTGGGAACATGGACCCGGACAGGATACGAGAGAGCGCGTCGAGGCCATCAAGCGCTGGTTTGTCCACGACTGGCAAACCCTAGACAACAAGATCAAGTCCTCGATTGTGGAGGGGGTTTCGGTGTTCCTTGCCATGTTCGATATGCCGGACGTGGCGAAGGTCTTTTGTCCCGCCGCTCCGCACATCACCGACGATCCTCAAGCCATTATTCTGCAAGCCCAAATCAAGCGGCTCAAAGCCGAGAAGGACGCGGAGGCCGAGGCACCGGACAAGGACGCGGAGGCCGAGGCACCGGCGAAGGCCGCAGAGCCAGCGGGCGCGGACGAGGCGGCAGCGGTTGCGGAGGCCGTGCAGAAGCACCACGCCGGGGAGATCAGATACACATGGGGAGGACCACAGAAGCAGCCACAGAACCCGCAGCCGGTGAAGGCGGCGAACCCGCAGCCGGTGAAAGCGGCGGACCCGCAGCCGGTGAAGGCGGCGGAAGCGCCGTGGGTAGTGACGGAGCCGGAGCCGGTGAAGCCCGCAGAAGCGCCGTGGGTAGTGACGGAGCCGGACGACAAAACGCCCGACCCCGCAGATGAGAGCAACCAAACGCCCGCCGAAGATACAGCCCCGATCACGCGCCACCTACCGTCACTCTTTGCATTGATCGAGCAGGGCAAGGTGCTGGCCTTGAACATGCCCGCTGGTATCAACCCGGCGCTATCTCGCGCCGTGGGCGTGATGCTCAAGAACGCTTGGCTACAGGCGCTTCTCATGCGTCCGGCCAAGATGAAGGCGAATCCGGGCAGCTACTTCCGGCCCGCCGTCTTTATCTGTGACGAATATCAAGCCTTCGCTTCGGTGGGCGAGGAAGACCCATCGGGCGATGAAAAATCCTTTGCCCTGACCCGGCAATGCCGCTGCATCCCGATTGTCGCCACACAATCTATTTCCTCGTTGCGGGCCGTGTTGGGAAGCTCGGAAGCGTGGCGTTCGCTGTTGCAGACGCTCCGCACACGAATCTTCCTATCTCTCAGCGACGACGCCAGCGCCAAGATTGCGTCGGAGTTGTGCGGCCAGGTTGCGAAGATCAAGGAATCCTACACCATCAGCGAGACCTCCAAGCGCTCGGAAGTCTCCCCGCTCTCAGGACGGGCCGGAGGCGGAGGCGGGAGCATGGGCGCGACCAAATCATTCCGGGAGCAGCGGGAGGCCGTGTTTCACCCGCGAGACTTCGCCTTGCTCTCGAACTGTCAAGCAATCTGTCTGCCCTATGACGGGGCGCAGTCGCTTGAGCCGCGCCGCGTCTACCTCAAGCCGCACTATCTACCAGCCGCACACTCCTATTGGAGAGCGAAGGAGGCGGGCCAAATATGAGCGCCGCGAGCGGACTGGAACACCTGAAACCGTTTCTACCGGGCTTGGAAAGCGCCCTGGAAGATTCCGAAGTCAGTGAGATCATGATTAACGGCCCCGGTAATGTATGGGTCGAGCGGGCCGGGCGGCTGACCGCACACGCCGCGCCGGACCTGGACGAAGCGGCGCTGGAACGGGCCGCTATCCATATCGCCCGTCCTTTGGGCCTGGACCCGGCAAGCTCCCCCATTGTCGATGCCCGGCTCGATGACGGATCGCGGGTTGCTATCTGCGTTCCGCCCGCCAGTCCTCAAGTCGCTATCACCGTGCGGCGCTTTGGTAAGCGGTCCTTCTCAGCGGACGACCTCGTGAAGCAAGGCGCACTCCCCGAAAACGTGCGGGCCGAAGCCGAGCGGGTGTTGCGGTCCCGGCGCAACATCCTGGTTGCAGGCGGCACCGGATCAGGCAAGACCACGTTGCTTAATGCGCTCATTGAACTGTTGCCCGACGACGAGCGAATAGTTGCCATCGAGGACACCTTGGAGCTTCGCATCGAGCGCTCCAATTGCGTTCGATTCGAGGCTCGCGGTTTGCAGGAAGGAGCGGTCACGATCCGCGATTTAGTCCGCCACGCGCTACGTCACCGCCCGGATCACATCGTCGTGGGCGAGGTTCGCGGCGGAGAGGCGGCGGACCTGCTGCAAGCCCTCAACACCGGCCACGGCAGATCGCTAACGACCGTCCACGCCAACAACGCCACGAGCGCCCTATCCCGAATCGCCAGTTGCGCCATGCAAGGCGGCGGAGAGCTGCCGTGGGAAGTCACCTGTAGAGGCGTAGTGGACGGCATCGCCATGGTAATCCACATGACGCGCCACGAGGGGCGGCGATTCGCGGAAGAGGCGGTTTTTGTCAAAGGCTACGAAGCGAGAAACAACCAATGGGACATTCAGGGAATCAAGGTCGAAGGCGCTTGACCCTGCCCCTGCCACTCAGGGCCAAGATGACCGGACTCGCCATCTTTATCTGCGGATTCATGGGCCTGATTACCAGCGCCCAGCTTGATCCGATTACCGCCCGCGTCGAGCGAGTGATTGACGGCGATACGATTCACGTCCGGGTTGAGGGGAAGCGTTACACCGTCCGGCTCATTGGCGTGGACACCCCGGAGACGAAGCACCCCACCAAACCCGTACAGTATTTCGGACGGGAGGCAAGCGACTTCACCAAGGCGGCGCTTGAAGGCAAGACGGTGATGCTCCAAAAAGACCGCACCGGAGACACCGTAGACCGCTACGGGCGCTGGCTTCGCTACGTCCTGCTGGACGGAGACAACTTCAACGCCCGGCTCATCCGCGACGGCTACGCTCATGCTTACCGGCGCTTCCCCTTCTCCAAGCGGACGGAGTTTATTCAACTGGAAGAACAAGCGCGGCAGCGAGGAATCGGCTTATGGGACCGCCGCTAGGATCGCAGCCCGCTAGGACTCGTCCAACCACTACGGCCAGCACGTCCGGGCGGCAGACCACTTTTCGCACTCAATCGCCCCGCTCCATTGATCCTGAATCGCCAGCCGAGCCGCGAGAAGGTGACAACCTTCAGGCTACGCCAAATCCTACTTCGCGCCCAACCGAAATCAGGAGGTATAGGTTACGCCATGTTCCCGCGCTTCCCGTCGCCGGGTCCGCTTTGGGCCGACGCAACCCCCGCGCCAGAACGCTTCGCTCGCCTTCGGCGTCTGTCACTCGGCCTTGCTTTTGTCGGCCCTGCCCATCACCGGCGCGGGCGGCGCTTTCCTTCCGCGTCAGGGTTTGGGCGTTTTCCGCCATTCGCGGGTGAGCGAAAAACGCTCACAAACCCTTAACTCTCTAGGAGAAAAACATTATGGCTAACCAGAAACCCATCACAGAAGTCCGAATCGGTCGCGTCAAGGCTACGATTTGGCGCAATGGAACCGACGAACAGCCGAGGCACAACGTCACCTTCTCGCGGCTCTACAAAGAGGGCGATCAATGGAAGAGTACGCAGAGCTTCGGGCGCAACGCCTTGTTGGTGCTTGCAAAAGTGGCCGATCTAGCCCACACGCGCCTCTTCCAGCTTCCGGCAGAAGCAGAACTCCCGGAGGTGCAGGTGGACGAGTCCTAGCGGGCAACCGCGCCAGGGCGCGGCGGAGCCGTTCGCTTCGCCGCGCTTGTTCTTTTTCTTTCCCGGTCCTGGACGAATCCCCCAGGTTGCTCCCCGGCGAGCTTCCGGCTGTACCTGACTTGTCCCCCAACTCTCGCGCTGTCCAAATTGCCATGGCCCGCTTGCCTTTTCCCGCTGCCGATTTGAGCCGACGCAAGGCCAGCGCCAGAACGCTTTGCTCGCCTTCGGCGTCTGTCACTGGACCTTGCCTTTGTCGGCCCTGCCCGTCACCGGCGCGGGCGGCGCTGTTCCTCCTGTCTGGCCTGTTGGTTTTCCCTCTGTCTTGTGAAGGGAAAACACATCAGACCATTTCAGAAAGGAACAAACACACAATGACAAACTCAACCTTTAACCGCGAGACGAATTGGAGGACAATAAGATCATGAGCAGCCACGTTCACATCGCACTGTACGACGCGCTCCGCGAAGCCGGAGCCAGCGAGGAAAAAGCCCGCGCCGCTGCGGGCGCGATCCCGGCGGGCGAGCATCTTGCCACCAAGCAAGATATCGCCGAACTCAAGGTGTCTTTTTACCGGCAACTCTGGATCATGGCCGCAGGCATCGTTACGGTGAATGCGGGCATGTTGACCGCCGCCGTCATGCTTAGCAAACTCTTTCCCAGGTGAGCCGCTTTCAGGGAGCGGCGGAGATCATCGCTCCGCCGCCCTCGACGGCTTTAGAGTTGCAACAGCTCTGACCGGAGAATCCGCCATCCCCCGGTCTTGATTGCCTTGATTTTCCCAGCCTTGATTTCTCGCATCAGCCACGCTTTAGACAATCCGCTGTATTCTGCGGCTTCTTTCAGATTCAGAAAAACCTTCTGCTCCACAGGGACAGCCCGCGCCGGGGATATCCGATCAGCCAACAGTTGAGCCAACAGATCAATCCCACTCTGACGCGACCGGGGAGCCAGGGCCTTTTCCTCTACCCGCTTTCCAACCGGGAACGGTTTGGGTTGCGCCGTCTCAGCGCGGATCGCCTCGATGTCGTCTGGATTGAAAACCGGCATCGGTTTCCGTCCGGGAACGCGGCGCAGTACGCGCTCGATCTTCTTTTGCGCGGCCATCCGCCCCACCGTCTTCTCCGAGCACTTCAGAATCTCAGCGGCCTCCGCCTGGGTTTTCCAGTCGTTTAATTGGTCTGTCAGCATCAGCTTCTCCCTTGGTTCGGACACATTCGGACAATGTCCAGATTGTCCAAATTAGACCGCGCCAAGGCCTTTTCCTTTCCCCGCTCTTCAACCGGGACCGCTTCGATTGAGTGTTTGCTTGTGGTGCCTTTCCGCTCACAGCGGCCCGCCGTTGGCGGCGTCCCAGGGCAACTCTCGCGCCAGAACGCTTCGCTCGCTTTCAGCGTCTGTCACTCGCGTTGTCTTATCTGGTCCTTGCCCGTCGCCCCGCGCTCACTCTAGTCTCCTACTCTGGTTTGTGGTTTTCCCTCTTCCCCTGGTGAAGGGAAAACACAGCAAACCATCGAAGGAGACACCATGAACCAAACCCAACGACTCATCGACAGCATCAGGGACGCCCCGCACGACGCCGTGATCGTCGCTGGCATGTTCGCTATCCCGGCTCTGATCGCACTGTGGATCGTCAACCGTATGCGCCACCCGGAGCGCGGCTTACTGCAAGCGCTTGTTATCGCCAGCGTGGGATTCGTTCTCGTGCCGTGCGTATCTAGGGCCGTCCTCATCCTATGGGTCCGCACCGGGGGAGATCCCATCCAGGCTGCCTTCGTAAGCATGTTTGTCTTCGTGTTTGGCTTTTGGGGCTTTCGCCGCTGGTTGCGGAGCGCCCCACGAGCCGCGAAGCCAACGAAGGCTCTTGTAGCCCCGGCGGTTCACGCTGCCCCTCGATCCGGTCTAGCGGGTGAAGTAGCCGAGCTTCGCGCCGAAGTTGCCCGTCTACGGGCGGAGCGCCAAGATCGCGGCGGCGAAGATGTTGCGAAAATGTCTCGCCGCCTGATTCACTAGCGCCAAAAGCCCGTTTGTCCAATCCCTTCTACAGCCGACCCCCTTTCCCCTCGCCCTGGATGATTCCAGATCGGTCCTCGCCGTCAAGGGTTCGCTTCGCCGCTTCGCGCCCTGGACCGCTGCGGGCCGATCTGGGGAGACGCGCTGTTCACGAGGGGAAAAGGTGGATTTCGGGCCGTGTGGACGGGCCGAAAGGTTCCCTTCCGGCCCGCAGCCGGTTGTCGTTTCCTGGAGCTTCTAGGGGTCGCTCTCGTCCAATTGTTGCGAGGCATATAAGCGCTCGTTGTCCGCAATGATGTCTCGCGCCAGCTTGGTGAGGTGTTCCTGCCCATGGCGCGTAAAACCTATATTCCCGATGACCCATCTACCCTGTTTGACTTCAAGTTGAGTGATGAGCACCGTCTCAGAGATCCAGCGGGCCACAGGGTGAGGTCCAGGCTCAGCGAAGAGATCGCCACGAATCGCCAGGGGAAGGCCGCCCGCAATCTCAATCGCTCTTCGGCAATCCCAGATGGATATCTTTGATTTCATCTTGCTCTTTCCTATGGCAGAAGCCTCGGAGCTATTCCACGAGATAGATTCTACGGCAGGCCGGGGGGTTGGTACTACTTCCCTGTAGAGGGTACCGCTGGAGACCGCCGATGCGGGTGCCGTGCTGGTCGCAGCCGAGGTCTCTCGTTTAGCGCGATCCACTCTTCAAGTGCTTGAGGCAGGAATTCCAGCTCAGCGTGCCGGCCTACAACCTGGGCAACTTGTGGCGACGGCTCGGACTGCCGAACAGGATCAAGAGTTGGTCGCTGACGAACTTGCAACACAGGTTGATGAAGACCGGCGGTCGGCTGGTCAAGCACGCGCGGTATTACTGGCTGCTGCTGGCCGAGGGGTATCTGAACCGGCGGCTGTTCGGCGACATGCTGCGACGGATCTGGGCGCTGCCTGTGCCGGGTGGGTAGCGTTGCCCGGGTGAGGATCAACAGTTTTTGGCTCCAAAAAGGTTTCGCAGGGAGCATTGTCGGCCGGAGCACCGTTCAGCCCGCTCAAGCAACGTCTGTGAGCAGACGGACGAGCCCTGGCGCCTACCGGCGGAGGTGATGTGCAGGGTTCAGCGCGAAAAGACGTGGTATTCGGGGCAGCGCGGGTGTATACTGTCGCCGTGCCAGGGCCAAAATGGAAATCCTGGTTTAACATCGTATCGCTCGCGATGATTGGCAGCCTTGCCTTGTGCGCGCAGACAAACACGGGTAGCATCCGGGTTTTCGTCTACGACGAGACCATGGCCGTGATCCAAGACGTGACCGTCACCGCTCTTGACGAGAGCCGTGGCGTAACACGGGAAGCGGTGACGTCCGATATCGGCGAGTTCGTCTTCAGCCATCTCGCGCCGGGAATGTACACGCTGAGCTTCGAGGCATTGAATTTCGCTCCCCTCACGGTGGAAGAATTCGAAGTGCGCGTCGGCGAGATATCGACGTTTTCGCCTCAGCTCGCGGTAGCTGCAACCGAGGACCGCGTGGTCGTGTCGGCGGAATCCGCGCGGCCGGCCATCGAACCCGAACGAGTCCAGCAGTCCGATCACATCGACTCGGTTCGTATCCAGAACCTCCCGATCAACCGTCGCGACTATCTGGGCTTGGCGCTGTTAACCCCAGGCGTCGTGAATACCAATCACATCGCCAACGCGATTGATCGTCGCATCGCCCCCACGCCCTCCTCCGGGCTCGGCATCGGTGGGGGCAACGGGCGCGGCAACACGTTCATGATTGACGGGCTGGACAACCTTTACAACTCCGGAAGCGTTCGATCCTCCATCAGCCAGAATGCCATCCATGAGTTCCAGGTCAATAGGAACTCGTTCTCCACGGAACAGGGCGGGGCACCGGGCGGCACGATCAACATCGTCACGAAGGGCGGCACGAACGATGTGCATGGAACCCTTTTCGGCGTTCTTCGAAACCGCCGCTTCCAAGCTCGCAATTACTTTGACCCCGGCAAAGCGGCATATACGAGGGCGCAGTCCGGCCTATCCACGGGAGGTCCGATCAAACGGAACAAGACGTTCTTCTACGCCGCTTACGAACGCCTGGACCGCCACGAGTCGCAGATCGTTCCGCTGCTGGCCGACAGATCGTTCCTCACGTCGCTGACCGAGTCACAGCAGTCTCTGGTCGACGCGCTCCGCTTCGCGCCGCCGACACTTACCCCACTGGTCAACCAACTCGCTTATACGCTTGTGCCGGCTAACAATCCGGCCGTGGTGTCCCTGTTCGAGGAGAACAGCGGTGTCTTCCCCTTCGGGGAACTGCGCCAGCAGTTCATTACGCGTGTCGACCACACACTGAGGGACGGTCACAATCTGTTCTTCCGAGGAAACTGGACTGGGCAGGAGAGCGACAACACAAATTTCGGGGCGCTCACCGCTCGCAGCAGAGGACGCAACTCGAACGTCAATGACTTCGCGGTCGCGTTCGGCGATACCTGGGTGATCAACCCCCGCTGGGTCAGCGAGACGCGTGTGGGCCTTGGGTATCACGACTTCGGCGTGTATCCGACCGACGAGTTTGGCCCTGCGATCTCCATCGGCGCGATCACCTTTGGTAGGGACTTCATTCTCCCGACGCGAGTCGTCGAGCGCGTCTTTCAGGTGCGCCAGAACTTCATGCGCGTGTCAGGCCTCCAGACGCTCAAGTTTGGTGCCGACATCAATCCCATCCGCGATGACGTGCGAGCCGAGACATTCTTTGGTGGACGATTTATTTTTGGAGAGGCGATTCCGCTCGGAAATATTATCGACAACGTGGCGGGCCCTGGAACGTCGCGGCTGCTCAAGGGTCTGCTGGCCGGTGCCGGCGCGGCGCACCTGGCGGGAGCCGTCGATGCGCCCATTTCGGCATTACAGGCGTTCGCCCTCGGCTTGCCAACCGTCTACCAGCAGGGCTTCGGCAATCCCAATTGGGTGGGCTGGGCCAACCGGATGAACTTCTTCGTCGAGGATTCGATCCGAGTCTCGTCGAGTTTCCTGCTGACGCTCGGACTGCGGCACGAGCTTGAACTGAAGACGAGGTTCCCGCGCGATTACAACAACATCGCGCCGAGGGCAGGATTCGCTTGGAGTCCGAACTCGAAGACAGTGGTTCGTGGCGGTTTCGGAATCTACTATGCGCGCATTGACGGGCAAGTCGGATACGTCAATGATCTGCTCGGCAAGCAGCAACAAATCAACCAAGTGTTCATCCCGTTGACGGGCGTGCCCGGCATTAACAGCCCGTTGACGGGCGGCCCGTTGACTTCCGCGGAGATCTACCAGACACTCCAAGCCCGAGGAGTCCTTGGGAAGCGGGCAATCCTACCGGAAGACTTGGCGCCTCACGGTATCGTGCCGGGCCCGGGATACCCGCTACGCGTCGGTTTCCGAGTCGTGGATGACACCGTAAACCCGTACTCCCAGCAAGGCAGTTTCGAAATCCAGCGCGAAGTGGCGGGCTACGCCTTGTCAGCGGCCTACAACTACAACCGCGGCGTTCACCTCATCCGGCCGCTGGACTTGAACATCTACGAAGCAGGTGCCGACCCAACTACCGGCAGGCCGGTGCCGGGCTTCCGCAACCCCCTGATCTTGCAGGACAACGCGTATGGCAGCTGGGGAAGATCGTACTACCACGCGATGATCGTGCAGTTGAAGAAGCGGTTCTCGGACGGGTTTACGATCTCTGCGCATCACACGTGGAGCAAGGCCATTGACGAGGCCACGGACTACAACTCGTCTTACGAGCCCCACATCCCGTGGGACGCTCGGAACGAACTCGCCCTCTCCGCCTATCACCGCGGGCACCGTTTCGTCGCACATGCAGTGGCTCAGTCCCCGTGGAAAGCAGCTAAGGGACAAGGCTTCGGACACAACCTACTGGCGGATTTCACACTGTCCGGAATCGTGGTGGCGAACTCGTTCGCGCCATTCAACCTGAACACCGGCTTCGATTCGCTCGGCGACCGCCATACCGACACCCACCGCCCGTGGGGCCTCGGTCGCAACGCCGGGATAGGCCCGGCTTTCTTTGGTGTCGACATGAGGCTCACGCGCTTGTTCTCGCTGTCGGAAGCAGTGAACCTGCAGGTCAGCGGCGAAGCGTTCAACCTGCTGAACCGCACCAATTTCAGGACGGTGAACGGCGTTGTTGGGAACACGTCCATCGAAGACCTTCCGGCAAAGCTCGTCGGGCAGCGCGGTTCGGTCACGGAACCGCTCTCATTCGCCTCGGCGTTCGATCCTCGGCAGTTCCAATTCACGTTGCGGTTGACGTTTTAGAAACGGCGGATTGGCCACTCCGGAGAGTGCCCTGGACGCCCTCGACACCCCGAGTAGGCGACTAGCCGAAATCCGCCAAGGGTTCGCTTCGCTGCGGCCTACGGCCGCGCCCTTGACTGAACCCGTCCAGCCGCCGAAAGCAATCTTATACGAGGACGATAGCTCGAAAACGATTGGACCAACCGTGGGGGCAGATCAGGGCCACTCAACGTAAGACCCTCATCTTGAGCGAGGCAGCGTGTGTACTTGTCAGCGAGGAACCTAGTGGCCTCTCAACAGCTTGTGCTCCAAGCGCAAGCACAACGATCTGGAAGGCGCAGCGCATTGAAATTATGACATAATGTCAGGAGGAATGACAGCTGTCATAACAGCATGTCAACTTACTATGGTGTCATCTCAGAAAACTGATAGGGGAACACATTGACCGTTCTATTTGGGAACTCGAAGGGTGGCGTGGGGAAGTCCACGCTCGCAGTCAATCTGGCTGTTCACCAGGCAAGTGAAGGTCTTGATGTGGCAATCGTCGACACCGACCGACAGGGGAGCGTCGCGGCTTGGTCCGCAGTTCGGGATGAAGAAGGAATAACCCCTCGAATCCCTTGCGTGCAGGTCTTCGGAAAGGTCCACCGCGAACTTGAAGATCTTAGGCAACGCTACGGCTTTCTGATTGTCGACGCGGGGGGAAGGGACTCCGCTGAGCTCCGCACAGCGATGGGGATAGCAGACATTCTCCTGATGCCTCTACTACCGTCGCAAGCTGACCTTTGGGCAACAGAGGACATCGTGCAAATACTTGAGCAAGCCCGGCACTTCAACCCGAACATCCGTGCGGTCGCAATCCTAAATTGCTGTCCAACACATCCGCTCGTAAGAGAAACCCAGGAATCAAGAAGCTACCTTGAGGCGGCCGGGATCGAACTTGCCGATGTTGTAATTCGGGAACGGATATCATTCAAACGATCATTTGGAGAGGGCAGGGGAGTGTCCGAGCTCCGACCACTTGATAAAAAGTCCATGCTTGAGCTCCGTGCTTTGTGGAAGGAGGTACTACGATGAGGAAGAGACCAGACCGGAGAAAACTCTCGGCTCTGGACCAGTTCGCCGACCAAGCGTCTATGTATGAAAACAAGACAACATCACAACAAGATTACATGTCATCAAGTAAGCATGTTGAGGTAAAATCAGAAATACTAAAGTTGGTGAGCACACGAGTACCGGTTGATTTAATCGATAGACTCCAGCGCATTGCTGCACACACTGAACTCTCAATTCAAGACGTGATTATCGCTGGAGTAAGAGAGGAAACCGAGCGGGTTATAAAACGGTATGAGGAAAAGATAGGGCACGCCCTCCCGCCAGTACCGCAGAAGGTGAAGCTGTAAGCTCTAATTTTTTGAGTTGTTTGTTGAAGTCCAGCAGCGCACTCACAACGGCAGGGGGGAAGTGCTGACGCGGCCACCAGCGGTTGCTCTTTAAATCAGAATCCTCTCGACCTCGTCGAGCGAGACCTGGTCGTTGCGTCTGTCGTAGAGCCCGGTGGTGCGGGCGGATTCGTGGTTGGCCATCTGCTGCGCCACTTCGAGTTTGCCCCCGTTCCGCAAATACTCCGTGATGCCGGTGGCGCGGAAGCTGTGGCAGCCTATTTTCGTCTCGATGCCCGCGTCGAGGGCGCGGCGGCGGATCATGCGGTACACGTCGGCCTGTCCCATCGGGCGGTTGCTGAGACGGCCGGAGCGTCCTGCGGCCGTAGGGAAGGTCCAGGCCTTGGAGTCGAGCGGAGAGCCGGCCTCGAGCGCTGTTGCCTCGAGAGCTTCGATGTACTGCCGCAGATAGGACTCGAGTTTGTGGTGACAGGGCATCTGGTGATGCTTGCCGCCTTTCTCGTGGAGCCGCACCCAGGTGTGGCGGCCTTGCGTGAATACGTCATCGAGGCGCATCTTGAGCACCGCGCCCACGCGCGCGAAGGTATAGATCATCAAGGCGATCAGCGCCCGGTCGCGCAGGCCCACCGGCGAGCGCGTGGCGATCGAATCAAGCAGATCGCGGGCTTCTTCAGCTGTCAGCGCGGGCGTCTTGCCCTTCTTGAGCGAATGCTTCGGCCCGCGCACGGCGCTGGCCGGGTTGGTGGGGACGATCTGGCCCACCACAAGCCAGTCGAAGAGCATGCGGATCGCGGCCAGCTGGAGTTTGACCGAAGGAGCCGACAGGCGGCTCTGCAACTGCTCGATATAGGCGGCGACATGGAGTGGCTTGACGTAGCGGAGATGGGCGATGCCGATGGTGTCCGTCCAAGCGGCGAAGCCGCGGACGGCGGTGGCGTAGGCCTTGCGGGTGTGAGGGTTCCTGATGTTGGCGGTGAAGAACTCGAGGACGCGCTGGGCGGTGGCCGAGTCGGGAGAGAACAGGGCGGGGAGCTGGATACCGCCGCCCGGGAGAGTTTCCGGTGCTGGGGTTGAGGTCTCGGGAATCAGTGTCGGGTAGTTGGGCATGAGGGCCTTCTCAATATATGAATGATAATATCCTTTATCATGCGTGATCAACCCCCCCTACCGCCGCCCCCGAAAACTCCATAATGCCGGATCGCTCCCTAACATGTAGTAGAGCGGGAGCTCCCCCATGCCCTCCCAACCCGCCTGCTTTCATCGACTTGACGAAATCCTCGCACTGCTGCGGGGCTTCGACACCAGATACCTCGATCGGCAAGCGGGTCGAGAGGCTGTTGAAAGGTACGCGCGCGCCGCGCACCGACGCGCCATTCCGTCGCCGGTCCGGGCATACGCCGCCTGGTGGTCATCGGCGCTCTCGTTTCGTTTGTGATCAGGTGGGAGATCGGACTGCAAACAATTGCAATAAATGTTAACTTGTGTCGTGATGGTCTGCGGCCCCGAAGGAAATTGAGTGATTGTAGTAGACGCTTCGCCGTTGATCGTCCTCGCCAAGCTCCAACGTCTTGGGCTTTTGAACGATCTCTATGGCGAGGTGCTGATGGGGTCTGTCGTGAAGGCGGAAACAATCGATGCTGGCAGAGCTGTTCATGCCCTGGGTGTGGAGCAGCTTGAAGCCGCCATGGAAGACGGCTGGCTACAGACGGTTCGCTTGACCGAAGAGGAGCGGGACCTGATGCAACGTTTGACGGAAAGCTCCCGGCTGGACCAGGGGGAAGCCGAGGCCATCGCGCTCGCGAGTGTGCGGGGCCTGCGACTGATCGTTGACGACAAGGAGGCCCGGAGCATGGCCGTGGCTTCCGGAGTGGAACATTTGGGCACCGCTGGTGCGTTGTTGGAAGCGTACTTGCGACAGCACCTTGACTGGGGAGAGTTGGAGGTCATGCTTCGGAATCTTAGTCAAATCTTATGGCTCTCCCCAGCCGTCGTGGCGGAAATATTGAGACTCGCACGGGAGGCGAAGAGATGAAGAAAGAACAGATGGTGGGTGCCAGGCTCTCCCCGGAGTTGGTCCGTTCATTGGAACTTATCGGGGATGTTGAGCAGTCTGATCGCTCAACCATTGTGCGCCGGTTGCTCTCGCAAGGGGTCCAGCAATGGAAGTTGGAGCACTACGTCCGGCTGTACGGGGATGGAAAGCTCACGCTCGCGCGGGCAGCTCGTGATGCCGGGGTGTCCCTGTGGGAGATGATGGACTATGCCCGCACCAGAAAGGTGCCAGCCCAATACGACCTCGAGGACTTTGAGCGAGACCTCGGAACCATCCACGGGAGCCTGGGTGTGTCAAAGGCGGAGCAAAGGTAGACCATCTCGAGGAGAGAACTTGTTTTGGAAAGCTCCCGCGCGAGAGGCTCCGACCTCGGCTTGCGCTAGGCCCTTTGCCGCTCAGCTTCTCGAAGCCCGCAAGTGTACACTGGCTGGGTGACGTTCAGAGAGGTGGAGCTGTGACCAAGGAAGAGCCGTTTTCAGCAACGTTCAAGCTAAACAAGGAGACGAAGAACACGATCCGCTACGCGGAGGAAGCAGAGGAACGACGCCCGAGAGTGTCGGAAGATGCGACGCAGTTGGTGTTGAAGCAGGCGGAGCGATCCACCGAGAATGGGGTGGTCTGACGATGCCCTCAATGGTCTCACTGATTGCATCACATTCCGGAGGAGTTTACTCGTGAAGGCAGATGCGGTACCGCTGTTGGACCTCTTCGAGAAGAAGATGCGATTGGAGGTGCCGCTCTTCCAGCGGCAATACGTGTGGACGCTGGAACAGCAATGGGAGCCGCTATGGGAAGACGTGTCTCGCAAGTTCGCGGAGTTCATCGAAGGCCGACCGGATGGGCCCGTTCACTTTCTTGGTGCGATGGTGCTGGACCAGAAGGAGACGCCTGTGACTCACGTGGAAAAGCGCCAGGTCATCGACGGTCAGCAGCGGCTCACGACTCTGCAAGTCTTCTTGGCCGTCATGCGCGACTTCTGTCGCGGGCAGGGATGCGACGAGCTCGCACAGGAATTCGAAACGTACACTCTGAATACGGGCAGGATGGCGGAGCCAAAGATCGATCGATTTAAGGTGTGGCCGACCCAGCTAGATCGCCGGTACTTCATGGACGTGATGACGTTGGGATCACGGAAAGCGATCGAGGAGAAACACCCATTGGTGCGTCGTAAGTACCAGCGGAAGTACGATCCTAGGCCGCTAATAATCGATGTCTACTTGTACTTCGACAAGGAGGTTCGCACGTTTTTTCTCGGGACTGAAGAGGACCCTCCGCTGGCTGAGGCACGTCCGCTCGAAGACCGCATCGACGAGGCTTTCAGAGCGATGAAGAACGCGCTGCAGGTGGTCGCGATTGACCTGGATCGTGACGATGACCCCCAGGTGATCTTCGAGACGCTGAATGCCAGAGGAGAGCCGCTGTTGCCCGCAGATCTGCTCCGGAACTACATCTTCCTTCGTGCCGGACGATCCGGCGAGTCGCAGGAGGAGCTTTACGAGAAATACTGGAGTGGATTCGATGACGAGTTCTGGCGGACGGAGGTAACCCAAGGGCGGTTGAAGCGGCCTCGCAGCGACCTGTTCATGCAGCACTTCCTCGCTAGCCGCCAAGCGGTGGACATTCCGATCAAGCATCTATATGTCGAGTACCGACATTGGATCGAGCGGAAGCATCCATTTTCTACAGTTGAGGATGAGATCCGTGTCCTGCGCGATCAGGGCCAGAACTTTCGCCGGATCCTCGAGCCGGCGAAAGGCGACCCAGTCTTCGACCTCGCGACGTTCATGGAGCGTTTCGATGTCCGGACTGCATACCCATTGATGCTCCACCTGCTTGCATCAAACTTGGACAATGGCCAATGGCGTGTCCTGTCAACGACGATCGAGTCATACCTTCTGCGACGTACGCTTGTCGGATGGTCGACTAAGGCGTACAACCGGATCTTCCTCAACCTGGTGAAGTCAATCTGGAAGGAAGGTGCTGAGTCGGCCCCAGAGGCAATAGGAGCTGCACTGGCGAGTTTGACCGGCGAGTCGTCGGCATGGCCAACCGACGAGGCCTTCGCGGCAGCGTGGATGAATCGTGCCGCCTACGAGGAACTGAACAGAGCGAAGCTTACACATATTCTGGCCAAGCTGAACGACACGTATTGGACCAGCAAGACTGAGCAGTTGACGATCGATTCAGAGCTGACCATCGAGCACATAATGCCGCAAGCATGGACAGAGAAGTGGCCGCTGCCCGATGGTGCACGAGGTATGGCATGGCAGGAGTTGTTCGATGCAGCACCAGATGATCCTCGGGCAGTCGTGACGAGGGCGCGCGAACGTGCAATTCATACGTTCGGAAACCTAACGCTCCTCACGCAGGCACTCAACTCATCGGTGTCGAACGGGGAATGGGCGGCGAAGAAGCCAGCGCTGCTCGAGGCTTCGCTCCTCCCGATCAACCTGCAGCTACACGGGTATTCTTCTTGGGATGAAGAGGCGATCACCCAGCGAGGACAGGGACTGCTTGAGCGTGCGGTAAGGATCTGGCCGGGTCCGCCGGCCAGCAAGCGTAGTTGAATGAGCGAATTGGTATCGACGGTGGCTGCGAGAAGCTCTCCGGCACCAGCACGACTCTCCCGGCGAGAGAGAAGCTCCTCGCGTTCGCGCACAAGGGCGATGTCGTCGTGGTGGCGAGCCTTTTGCCACCGTAGCTGGTCCATGTCTACCACCTTCCCTGCCCTGGTGAACCTCGACAACGACGAACTCATCAGGATGCTCCTGGAATAGGGGCCTTTCTCATGTCTGCTGAGGGGTACCGCTGCTTCTGAGGGACCGGGCTCTTATGGTTCCTATCGTCCGCCCCATCTCGTCGATGGCAACTGGCAGAACTGGGATCCATGGCCCAAACAGATCAGCAACTAGGAAAAAATAAAATGAACACTCTGACGATTGATCTCGAAAATTGCTACGGGATTAAGAAGCTTGATACCACGCTCGACTTCTCCACTACCAAAGCGATTGCAATCTACGCGCCAAACGGGTCAATGAAGACATCACTGGCGAAGACTTTTCACGACATCGCCGATGGAGTAGATTCACAAGATCACATCTTCCCAGCCCGCCCCTGCAAGCGTGTTGTCAAGGATGAGAACGGCGCCGACCTGCCTAGAGACAGCGTGCTTGTTATCCGGCCCTACGACGAGGTCATGGGCCACACAGATAAGACTTCAACGCTCCTGGTCAATCCCGCTCTGCGCAAGGAGTACGAGAACCTGCACGCTGAGATCGATGCCGCAAAGGACGCGTTTCTCAAGGCGCTGAAGGAACAATCCGGCTCAAAGAAGGACCTGGAAAAAGAAATCTCATCGACCTTTACTAGCAGTGACGACAGATTCTATACGGCCCTAAAGCGAATCCGAGACGAGGTGGCGGCTCAGCCCGATGCCCCTCTGGCTGATGTTCCGTATGACTTGATCTTCGACGATAAGGTCATGAAGCTCCTTAACACGAAGGACTTCAAGACAGCGATCGACACATTCATCACGAAATACAACGAGTTACTAACAGCCTCAACCTACTTCAAGAAGGGCATCTTCAACTACTACAACGCAGCGACTATCGCCAAGCAGCTTGCCAACAATGGTTTCTTCGCAGCGAATCACTCCGTGATTCTCAATGCCGACGAGAAGCTTGAGATCACGACCAGGCGGCAACTCGAGGATCTGATCTCCAAGGAAAAGGAGACCATCTCGAACGATAGAGACCTAAAGAAGACATTCACTGAGATCGAGAAGCTGATTCACCAGAATGTGACGGTCCGAGAGTTTGAGGCCTACCTGCTGAACCACGAAGAACTGCTGACAAGACTCTCAAATCTCGCAGCGTTCAAGGAAGATGTCTGGAAGTCCTTCATCAAATCCAGGTTTGACCTCTACACCTCTCTGCTCGACAAGCACCAGGCCGCCGAAGCGCGGCGCAAAGAGATTCAGCAGCAGGCGGCGAATGAGAGCACGCAGTGGGAAGAGGTCATTGACATCTTCAATGATCGCTTCGTCGTTCCGTTCAAGCTGGAGCCGCTCAACCGCGAGGCCGTCATCCTGGGCCAGCAGGACATTCTCACGCTCGGATTCACCTTCCGGGATGGCGATGCGCAAGCGTCCGTTGAGCGCGACGCGCTGATGCAGGTCCTCAGCACCGGCGAGCAGAAGGCCATGTATGTCTTGAATCTGCTCTTCGAGATCGAAGTGCGAAAGAAGGCTGGGCAGGAACACCTAATCATCGTTGACGACATAGCAGACTCATTCGACTACAAAAATAAGTACGCGATCATTCAGTACCTGATGGATGTTTCAGAACACACGCACTTCAGGCAACTCATCCTCACCCACAACTTCGACTTCTACCGTACAGTGCAGAGCAGGTTTGTTAAATACAACGACTGCTTGATGGCGTCGAAGACCAGCACTCGCGTGACTCTAGAGAAAGCGGCGGGTATTCAGAACGTATTTGTGAAAGATTGGAAGCTGAACTTCTTTACTGATCCGAAGAAGAAGATTGCCTCGATCCCCTTCATGCGAAACCTGATTGAATACACAAAGGGCGACGCCGATACGGATTTTAGGAAGTTGACTTCGCTTTTACACTGTATGGCCGACTCGGATCAGATTACGGTTGCAGACCTGGACGCGATCTATCATCGGCTCTTCTCCAGTGACGGCGCTTCAGTCAATAGAACACAATCCGTCATTGCCCTCATCAAGGGAGAAGCCAACAAGTGCCTGACGGCGCCAGAAGGGATCAACTTCGAGAATAAGGTGGTGTTGTCCATCGCGACACGCCTCGCTACCGAGCAGTTCATGGTCGGAAAGCTCAATGAGCCTGCCTTTATGCTCACGATCGAGGCCAATCAAACGACCAGACTGCTAAAGGAGTACCGACAGCTGTTCCCAGCAGACAAGGTGGCTATTGGGGTTCTGCAGCGTGTAGCCCTGATGACGCCGGAGAATATCCACCTGAACTCGTTCATGTACGAACCGATCCTGGATATGTCCGACGATCATCTAAGAAAGCTGTACGTCGATGTTCTCGCATTGGTATGAGTCTCGGGTATCCGTCCGTAGTGACGAAGCGGCCCGCGACCACCACTCATCGCAACGGGCCACGCAGGAAGACGGCTCTGACCGACGACGGGCTGTAGTCAGAGGTGGACACCCAAGGCGCCAATCGATCACCCGACCAACTCGATGACCAACGGCGAGCGTCAGTCGGTACCGCCCGCGAGCCGGAACGCCAGCAGCGCGAGAAAACCGCCCGCACGACAGCTAGCAATCCGAGGAAATATCTCATCCTCCTGACGCTACGGCTTGGGAAAGGGAGAATTCCGTTTCCATCCCTATCCGTGCAACAAGGCTTTCACGGACGATGTGTGCCGTTTCGTGAGGTGCCCTCCCCTACAAGCTCGCGCCGGCGTTGGTGGCTTCCCTGAACGTCTCGAACACATGCTCGAAGAGGACAGCGACTTTGCCCTGATAGATCTCAGGCGTGAAGCTGCGCGGGAGCCCTTCGTCGAGCGTATCCTCGATCGCCAGTCGCACCCGCGCCCGCGCTTGGGCCTTCTGTCGCCAGTTCAGCACGAGCGCCCCGCGAACCCGCTGTAAGAGGTGGCGGGCCACCTTCTTGACCTCGTCGCGTTCCGCCGAAGTGAGGTCCGGCCCGGGCCTCGTGAGGAGGTCAAACACCGTCAACTCCTCCTCGGTCAACCGCTCGCGAACGTGCCGCTGCTCCTCATCCGATAGAGACCGACTGAGGGCGAGCAGATCCTGGAAGAGCTCGTCAATATTTCGACTGCCCGCGTTGTACGACTCGATCAACACCTCGAACTTAGTCAGGAAATCGGCGCGGGTCGGGTTGGCGCGGACCAGCGTGTCGAGCTGCGTCCGAACAGCGGCCCGAAGATGCTCGAACTCGATGTTCTTGCGCGTCGTCGTCACGAATCGCTTCGCCAGCGTCTCGAAGTCAATCAACGAGAGGTCGATGGGCTTGTGCCGCCTCTTTTCACCGGAGCCTTCTCCGGCGATCCGGAACCCGTCAGCCGCAATAGAGCGGTCGAGGAGGGCGTTGATGTCTGCCATGACCGGGGTGATGTCCGCAGGTCCCTCGTCGGTGCGCTCACGAATGGCGTCGGCAATGACCCTGACGACTCCGACACGCGCCGAGAACTCGGCGACGGCTGGGTCTGGCTTGACGGCCTGATACAGCGTGTTGGCCCGTCGCTCGAGGGCGAGGAACTCCTTGCGGAGCGGGTCCGGCGAGATCAAGCGATCCACCGCGTCAGCAATGTGACCGAGGCGGTCGAGGCCCGCCGCACCCTCGATGGAGGCGAGGTCAATGCGCTGGGCCGTGCAGAACCCGGTGACGGCCTCTACGGACTTTCGCAGGTCCTCGACAAGCTGCCGTTTATCGCGAACAGGAGTTGTGCCGCCTTCGCCCTTGGCGTAGATAGCGAGGGCTCTCTCCAGTGACGTGAACACGTTGGCGTAATCCACGATCATGCCGCTGTGCTTGCCGGGGAACACCCGGTTCGCGCGGGCAATGGTCTGCATCAACGCGTGGTTCCGCATCGGCTTGTCGAGGTAGATGGTCGAGCAACTTGGCACATCGAACCCGGTCAGCCACATCGCGCAGAGGAACACCAGCCGGAGGGGGTCGTTGGCGTCCTTGAATCGCTCGTCCAGCGATTCGGCGTTCATCCGCTGCCGGTGGGAGACGATGTCGAGGCCCAGCGCCTTCATCTGCTCGACTTCGTTCTGGCCAGGCGACACAATGAGCGCCATCTCGGTCGTGGTCAGGACGTCGAGGCGTTGCTGGCACTCGCGCAGACGGTCTGGATCGGCCGTGGTCGCATAAGCCGTGAGGCGTGAGATTTCCGTCTCAACCCGGACACGTTCCGCCTCCCAGTGTTTCCGCACCTTATCGTGCATTCGCAGGGCGGTGGCTTTGTCGATGGACACGACCATCGCCTTGCCTTGAAACCCGCGGCCGAGGAAGTGCTGGACGATGTCCTTCGCGACCGTTTCCAGTCGGTCATCGCGGGTGATTAGGTGATACTGGCGTCCGAGTTCCCGTTCAAGACGCGTCTCCTGATCGTCATCGAGGTCGGCGGCTTCGATGAGGGCATAGACGTCGTCGTTGAGGTTCGGATTCTCCAGCCGAAGTTCCGGCGTCCGGTTGTCGTAGAACAAGCGAACGGTGGCGTGGTCTTCGACGGACTGCTGGAAGTCGTAGATGGAGACGTAGTCGCCAAAGACTTCTTTGGTGCGCTCCTCGCCGACGATCAGCGGGGTGCCCGTGAACGCGACGAACAACGCCTTCGGTAAAGCGGCTCGCATGTTCACGGCCAGCGTGTCGTACTGGCTGCGGTGGGCCTCGTCGGTGATGACGATGACGTCGGCGCGGTCGCACAGCATATCCGGCGTCTGGAACTTGTGGATCAACGTGAAGACGTACCGGTGATTGCCTCGCAGCAGGTCACGCAACTCCGCGCAGCTCCCCGCGTGGCAGATCCGGCTCTCGTGCTCGCTCACCGCGCCCGTGGCTTTGAAGGTCTTCGCGATCTGGTGATCCAGCTCGACCCGGTCGGTCACGACGACGAACGTCCAGTTGCCCTCGATATGCCGCAGGATCTTCTGCGCGAAGAAGACCATGGACAGGCTCTTGCCAGCCCCTTGGGTGTGCCAAAAGACACCGCCACGGCCATGACCGGCGGCGCGCGCCTCCAGTAGGGCTGGGATCGCCTTGTTGACGCCAAGCACCTGATGGTTCTGGGCCAGCATCTTGCGTAGGCCAGACCGCTCCTCGGAGAACAGCGTGAAGTTCTCAACGAGGTCGAGGAGGCGAGAGGGGTCGCAGACGCCTCGGAGCATGACCTCCAACGAGACACGGCGGGGTTCATCCTCCCGCTCGATGCGCTTCCACTCGAAGAACCGTTCCCAGTCCGCCGTGAGCGTGCCCACCCGGCTCTCGATGCCGTTGGAGGTCATGAGCAGCGCGTTGTACCAGAACAGGTCGGGGATGCCATTCTGCGGGTGCTTGTAGCTCGTAAAGTTGTCGTCGAACGCCTGCTTGGCCGGAACCCCAGGTTTCTTCAGCTCAACGACCACGAGCGGCAGGCCGTTCACAAAGCCGATGAGGTCAGGGCGGACGGTATAGAGTGCCCCGGTCACGGTCATCTGGCTCACCAGCAAGAAGTCGTTGCCCACGAGCGGCTGCTGCCAATCGATGACCCGCACCCGTTCCGTCTTCTGTCCCCCCTGCTCGCGGTCAGTCACCGACACCGGAACGCCGGTCTTGAGGAGGTCGTACACCTCACGGTTGGCGGCGACGAGGCTCATCGTGGCGCGGTTCCGCGTCAGTGCTTCAATCGCGAGCGCGATTGCCTCGGGCGTGGCCGCCGGGTTCAGCCGTTCCAGCGAAGTCCGCAACCGGGGCACCAGCACGACCTCGGCAGTCGTCTCGCGTCCGAACGTGCCGGTTGGCCCCATCGCCTCGTCCGACGCCGATACCGTGTTCCAGCCCAGCGCTGCGAAGAGCTGAATCGCAGGCTGTTCGACGAGCTGGTCTTCGGTGTTGGCGTGCGACATCTGGCTAGGCAGCTGCGTCGGCTAGGGTGACCTGCCCAGAGAGAAGTCGCGGTAGCAGTAGGTCGCGTGTGCGGCGAAGGTTTTGGATTCGCCTAGCGAGGTTGATGATCTCCGCCAAGAGCGGCTCGACCAGTCGGTCAAATTGGGTCGCAGTCTTCTCGTCTGACAGTACCAGCTTTAAGCTACCCACCGACTGCTGATTTATTCCTGGCTGTGCAGCGTTGGCGTTCTTCCCGCGAATTGCGTGAACGGTGTCTGGCTCTTGAAGCCAGAGATAGAGGGCGTTTTGGGTGAAGCGGATTCCGTCGGTGTGAAGCAAGAAGACGTGCTCGTTCACGCAGCATTCGGCGTGTGGGAATCCGTCCCTGAAATAAGACGATTTTCCAATGTAAGCCCCGTCCTTATAAATTGCTACGTCGCGGTCGCGCACGACGCCTTTACGCATCTCTTGAAAAAACTCGCGAGGAATGTACTTCTCGCTCGCGAAGTCGTGTTGCCCAATGCCGTTGATGTTCTCCGCGCCGATACTGGGGACTCCGTCTTCAACGTTGCGGATGCCGCCTTTCGGCCGCTTGCCAGATTCTAGTAAGTTAAGCTGCGTCCCCAATGTCGTGACCTCCCAGCCTTGGGGGATGTCGCCAAGGGGAGAGGCCACGCGCGGGATTTTGTCGTGGCCCGGGAACCGGAACTTGACGAACCACTCGCGGTAGAGAGCACGGGCCATCGTTTCCAGAATCTGGATGCGGCGCTGATTGTTCTCGATCAGCTCGTCGTAGGCCGAGAGGATGCCCGCGATCCGTCGTTGCGCGGGAAGCGGGAATGTGGGGACGCGCACTTGTCGAAGCTCACTCTGCTTTATTCCCAGAACGGTCGTGCCAGACGCGCGGGCCTTCAGCTCGCCTTGAGCGGAGTCCGATTGCAACGCGTAGAACAAGAAGTGCGGGTCAATGTGTCCCGGTCTTGCTCGAAGTAAGATGATGCGTTGTGCGAGCGCGATACGCTCGCTGTCGTGAAGAATTGCGAGTTCGCCGAGCGGCGCCTCTGTGGTGAGAAGAACATCGAACTTCTGAGGTAAGCCGCGCCGCATCCACTCGTCGTAGAAGTCTGCAGCGATGAACTCCTTCGGCTCTTCGAGAATTCGGCCTCTCTTCACCACCTTCGCCGTGACTAGCCGAACACCGGAGTTGGTTTTGGGCGGCGTCTTACCACGGTAATCAATGATCCGCTCCGTCGCCTCCTCAATTGTGATGGTGTCGGGGTGTGGCATGCAGCTCACGCTTCCAGAATTTCTGCCACGTTGCGAGCGATGGTGTGTTCGAGATCCCGCGCCTGAGTGTTGAGGCCTTCCAGTTCAGCGTTCAGCGTTTCGAGCTGTTCTTTAAAATCCTCATCGCTGACGGACTCTCCTGGAGCCACCCCTACGTAGCGACCGGGGTTGAGCGACCACCCCTGTGCCTCGATCTCCTTGACCGTGGCCGTCTTACACAGGCCGAGCACGTCAGCGAATTGCGGCTTCTTACCGAAGATCTCTTGGATCTTCACTTGTGCCTCGTTGCCGCCGAGTGTGAAGTCGAGGTGTTCACCACGATAGAGACGGACCACGTTGGCGATAAAGCCGAGCTGGCCCTGCGCCCAGTCTCGGTGGGCGCGATCAATCTGCCGGTAGATGTGGCGGGCGTCGAGGAAGAGGACCTTGTCGGCGCGCGGCGTCTTCTTCTTGCCTCGATCCAGAAACCAGAGCGTCACCGGTAGCGTGACCGTGTAGAACATATTCGGTCCGACGGCCACCATCACATCCACGGCCCGATCCTCGATCAGCTGGCGGCGGAGTTCTTGTTCAGACGAGCGAGCATCCGAGGCCGAGTTCGCCATCACGAAGCCCGCGCGCCCTTTTGTGCTCAGCGTCGAGTAGAAGAGCTGAATCCAGAGGTAGTTCGCGTTGTCGGAGCGCGGCAAGCCGAACGGGAAGCGGCGACCTGTGCCCACGTCGCCTTCAAGACGCTCCTTGTCCACGGCGTTGACGTTGAACGGAGGATTCGCGAGCACGAAGTCGAACTGTCCAGTGGCGTTGTGCAGGTCGTCGTAGTAGCTGATGCCTTCCCGGATGTCGCCTTCGAGGCCTTGGATGGCAAGGTTCATACGGCACAGCTTGACGGTGTCCGCGACCTTCTCTTGTCCGTGGATCGCTAACTCAGCCGCGGGACTGTGCTTGTGCTCCGCCACGAAACGGGCGCTCTGGACGAACATGCCGCCGGAGCCGCAGGCCGGGTCGAGAATCCGACCGTGAAACGGCTCCAACACCTCGACGAGCAGGCGAACGATGCTGATCGGCGTATAGAACTCACCGCCCCGAGAACCCTCCGTGCGAGCGAACTCACCGAGGAAATACTCATAGACCCGCCCGAACGTGTCGCCCTCGGCGGTCGCGGGAATCTCCGACACCTTCTTGAGCAGATTCTTCAGGAGCGTGCTGTTGAAAATTTGGTATGTCTTTGGCAGGACGCCTGTGAGTTGCGGATTCTTCGCCTCGATATCCCGCATGGCCTTGTTGACGGCCTTGCCGACGTCCGATCCTTCCGGCAGCCGTAAGATGTGGTCGAATCGCGCAGGCGGCGTCAGGTAGAGGATGCCCTCGGCCTGATAGGCGGTGGGATCGTCCACGCGGGAGCCACGACGTCCCCCAGCCGCCTGCTTCTCCAACACAGCCAGCTGCGTGAGAAAGCGAACCTCGGCAAATCGCAAGAAGATCAGGCCAAGAACGGGCTGGGAATACTGGGCCGAGGTGAGACCAGAGTTCGCCCGAAGTTCGTCAGCCGCCGCCCAGAGGCGGTTCTCCAGCGTCTCTGGGCCGGTATCTTTTTCGCTCGGGGCGATCCATTGCATTCATGCACCTGTCGTGGTGAGGGTCGGCGCGGCATCGCGCCGTGTCTGGCAGGGACAGTAGCGTACCAGGCCCGCATGAACGCCATACGGCTGGCGGTGAAGGCACCTCAGCCAGGATTCCCATTTTGGTCCTGGCACGGTCACAGGATACACTCGCGCTGCCCCGAACAGGACATCTTTTCGCGCTGAACCCTGCACATCACCTTCACCGGTAGGCGCCAGGGCTCGTCCGTCCGCTCACAGACGTTGATTGAGCGGGCTGAACGGCGCTCCGGCCGACACGGCTCCCTGTGAGAGTGTTATTTGGAGCCAAAAGCTGTTGATCCTCTACGGGCAAATCATCTTGACATCACCAATGATAGGCATCATGATGAGCCTCGGTAGTGACCGAAAGCTTGGTTATTCCCTCACTCGCTTATCCTTAACCCGATGAACCAACAGTAAATCGAGCTAATGATTTCCATTTCCGGAACGACGAAAACTACGGATCGTTGACCCTAAACGGTTTGGGGGCGCTCTCACCAAATGATGTACGGACGCTAATACTATGCGACCCTGTGTGGCAACCCCTGGACCCAAAGTGAGGGTCACCGCAAGTTCGCTTGCGCTTCGCCGTTCGACAGCGCCCTCCGGAAGAGCGTTTCCATCGAACAACACGCTGTCTCGCCATCGAAAAAATTACCACCCGCTAGGACGACAACAACCTCTGCCGGTTCGGTCTCCCCCTTTGCGCCCTATGGTGGCGTGGCGGAATCTGGATTTGGGGCAGGTCAATATTGAATTTTTCGATTAATCGTGCGGAAGGCCCCTTTTTTCGCCACGCCGAACTTCAGCACCGTTCCCGACTTGATTCGCTTGGTTGACTTGACTATAAATTCAATGCTCTTGTCAGTCGACGTATCTTGAATCTTGAGGGTGACTATTCCATCGAGATCTTCGTTTTGGATGCTAATCGTTGCTCCAGTAAGAAAACGACCCACAAAAAATCCACTAGCTTCTGGTTTCTCCGTTCCGAACTTCTCGACTTCTCCAGGCTTGAACATCACCGCTGTCAAGATTGGGGGTATCTCGGCGACATTTACGACGTGCATTCCGTCAAGTTGTACCTCAATCTTGCTGAGGTCAAGGCTTCCGCCTCCCTTCCAGAACTGCTTGGGATCGTTCCAAAACTTTTTGCGGTGGGCTTTATTCATAAAGAGACGTTGAGGCACGAAGGCGAACATCACTCTGGCTTGACCTTTGGGCACCATCGTATTTGCTGTATAGGCGCCGTCGCTCAGTCGGACCAACTGGTTGATGGAGTGATCCGGGTAGATAGTTTCGAACCCGGCTATCAGCGGATTAAACCCAGCTACGCCCGCAGCCCATGAGCCTCGAGCACCGCCAACCGGCAGGCCAAGGACTGCTGTAAAGATTACTCCTGCACCCTTGAGCAGGTTCAGAACTTTATTCCTGGGGTCGGACGCTCGACCCCTCGCCGCAACCCCACGGAGCAGCGATAGCTCTGCAGAAGAGAAATCGTCACCTTTCTTAAGCAATACTGCTACGTCGTGGATGATGAAATTGAAGTCTCTGCTTGAATTGTAAACCGTCACTTGGACCGCAATGAATCGCTTGCCAATCCGCCTCCCAAAAACGTCAGTGACGTTTTTAGGATCCATGATCATCCAATTTTTGTAAACATGACATGGGTCAGCTATCGAATCAGTTTCGTCACAAGCAGGGTCCTCATCCTGAGCAGGGGCGACGGTTGCACTACAATCTTCACCGGCGGGAAGCTCTTGGACCTTGATGTCCTGGGGGAATTTCAATTCTGGGACTGCGACTCTAAATTGGTTAACTCCTATTAGCGGCGCTTCTATTGTGAAAACATCCTCTCCCGTAACTGTTACTCTCACCATCTTTACTTGGGGGCCAACAGTTCCCAGAATCTCAGTTTCACCCTCAAACGGATCGTCGATCGAGCATTTCGGGTCTTCCGCGAAAAGGCTGGCCTGCAGCCCAAGAAACAGAACTGAACACAGAAGCATGACATTGCAAGAGTTTTGAGCCATAACAGAATTCCCTGAGTGCTAGTGTAGTGCCACTAACGGTTCTGGACAATGGCGTGGATTTTGGCGGCGCGCTCGACTTTGGCGAGGATATCTTGTGCCGGAGCTGTCCAGACAAAGGGCTTGGGCGCTTCGCGAGTCACTTCTTCACCTGCTCATGCTTGTGCGTGGAGTAGTTGTCCACGATCAGATGCAGCTCCAGCGCCGGTGGCGTTTCGCGGTCGATCTGGCGTAGGAATTTGAGGAATTCCTGGTGCCGATGTCGCGGCAGACACTCCCCGATCACCTGGCCGTCGAGCACATGGAAGGCGGCGAACAGCGTCGTTGTGCCCTGTCGTTTGAAGTCGTGGGTCATGGTGCCGGCACGACCCTTTTTCAAGGGCAGTCCCCGGCTGGCTGCGGTCTAAGGCCTGGATCTGGCTTTTCTCATCGACGTTGTCCGGTTATTTATGTGGCACTACACTAGTAGAGCGTCGACTAGTGAATCTCGTCCTAACGAGGCACTAGACCAGGATTTCCATTTTGGCCCTGGCACGGTCACAGGATACACCCCCGCTGCGCCGAATACCACGTCTTTTCGCGCTGAACCCTGCACATCACCTCCGCCGGTAGGCGCCAGGGCTCGTCCGTCCGCTCACAGACGTTGATTGAGCGGACTGAACGGCGCTCCGGCCGACACTGCTCCCTGCGAAACCTTTTTGGAGCCAAAAACTGTTGATCCTCGCCCGCAACGCTACCCACCCGGCACAGGCAGCGCCCAGATCCTATGCAGCATGTCACCGAACAGCCGCCGGTTCAGATGCCCCTCCGCCAGCAGCAACCAGTAGTAGCGAGCATGCTTGACCAGCCGACCGCCGGTCTTCATCAACCTGTGTTGCAAACTCGTTAGCGACCAGCTCTTGATCCTGTGCGGCAGCCCGAGCCGCCGCCACAGGTTGCCCAGGTTGTAGGCCAGCACGCTGAGTTGCAGCCATACCTCGTTGGCCCGGAAGCGGTGACACGACAAGCGGGTCCAGTGCGTGGCCTGTTTGCCTTCCTTGATCCACTGCTCCGCGGGCCGAGACGGAGCCTTATTCGGCTGTTCCGCGGGCCGTGAGCAGCAGTGCCAGCGCGTAGATAATCCCGATGGCCGGAACCACCGAAAATGCCAGCGCAAGCTCCCAATCGCCCCGCACGCTGCCCGCAGCAATCAGCTGCGCAAGGCCCAGGTCGGCGATCACGTTCGCCGTCAGGAGCGCCACCAGGGCGAGGATCGTCTTCGTGGCGAGACGGGACCGCAACACGAGCAGAAGCACGCCCGCTGCACCCAGAGGGTGCAGCAAGATCACGAGCAGCCGTTGCCAGACGTCCCCACCGTTTGCGAATGCGCCGACCAGGGACGTGAGTCCTACGAAGGCAGCGTGGATCACAGCAAGCACCGTCACCGAAATTCGGAAGCTGGTCATGAAACCATGATAGGTTCATGCTGGGGATCGACCCAATCCGCTGAACCGGTTGCCAGTTGGTGGGCGGTGCCGGCGGCGACAGATGGCACCGCTGAGAACGGCGGAGCGAAACTAGACCATAGAGCGGCGAATCGAAGCTGCTTTTGGGCGGAGTAAAAGTAGACCGTCCGAGTGGTCCAGCGAACATTCCTGTGGTGTTTGTGGGACACGAGAGGGATGTATCGCGTGGAGCTATACGCTCAAGTACGGCGCAGTGTCTTTGTCGAAGGGCTCAGTGAGCGCGAGGCCGCCAAACGGTTTGGCCTGGCGCGAGGGACGGTGCGCAAGATGTTGCGCTACGCCACTCCGCCGGGCTATCGGCGGCGCCAACCAGCGCAGAGGCCGAAGCTGGATCCCTTCACCGGAATCGTCGATCAGATCCTCATCGACGATCAGGAACGTCCGAAGAAACAACGCCACACCGCAAAACGCATCTTCGACCGCTTGCGCGACGAGTACGATTTCACCGGCGGTTACACGATCGTCAAGGACTATGTTCGCGACAAGAAGCTCGGCGGGCAAGAGATGTTCGTGCCGCTGGTGCATCCGCCGGGCGATGCCCAGGCCGACTTCGGTGAAGCTCTGGTGGTCATTGACGGCGTACAGCGCAAGGCGCACTACTTGGTGGTCGATCTGCCGCATAGCGATGACGCTTTCGTAAAAGCTTTCCCGGCCGAGACGACGGAAGCGTTTTGCGAGGGGCACAACGCAGCGTTTCGGTACTTCGGCGGCGTGCCACGCAGCATCCTCTACGACAACACGACCTTGGCGGTGGCGAGGATTCTGGGCGACGGCAGGCGCAAGCGGACCAGGGTGTTCAGTGAACTGCAGTCGCACTATTTATTCTCCGATCGTTTCGGGCGTCCGGGCAAAGGCAACGACAAGGGAAAGGTGGAAGGACTGGTCGGTTATGCCCGGCGGAACTTCATGGTGCCGGCGCCAAGGTTTCCAAGCTGGGAAGCGTTCAACGAGCAGCTCGAAGCGCAGTGCCTCAACAATCGTAAGCGGCGCTTGCGGCGGCACACCGAAACGATTGAGGAACGTTTCAAGCGTGACCGCCAAGCGTTGTTGCCCTTGCCGCCCACGCCCTATGACGCCTGCGACAAACGCACCACGCTGGTGACGTCGCTGTCATTGGTGCGCTATCGCGCCAACGACTACTCGGTGCCCACACGCTACGGACATCGCCAGGTGTTGCTGAAAGGCTACGTCGATGAAATCGTGATCTGTTGTGGCAGCGAAGAGATCGCGCGCCACCGGCGCAGTTACGAACGCGAAGAGTTGATCTTCGATCCGCTGCATTACCTAGCACTGCTGGAACGCAAGACCAACGCGCTCGATCAAGCGGCCCCGTTGGCGGGCTGGGAGCTGCCCGAACAGTTCACGTGCTTGAGACGTTTGCTCGAGGCACGGTTGGGAAAGCCAGGCAAGCGCGAGTACGTGCAGGTATTGCGATTACTGGAGGACTTCCGATTCGAGCACGTTGCCGCGGCGGTGCGCCAAGCCTGCGAGTTGGGAGCGATTGGCTTGGATGCAGTCAGGCACTTAGTGCTGTGCCGCATCGAGCAACGGCCGCCGCGCTTGGACTTGACGAAGTATCCGCACCTGACGGCAGCCCAGGTGGAGCAAACCTCCGCTGCGGACTATTTGGCACTGCTGGCACAAGGAGGGGGGTAATGGCGAGGTCGAAACTTCTGCTCGAAGCGCATTTGAAAGCGTTGCGGCTGCCAACCTTCCTGCGCGAGTACGACAAACTGGCGCGGCAATGCGCCGCCGAGAGCTTGGATTCGAGGAGCTTCCTGCAACAACTCTGCGAGCTGGAACTGCTCGACCGTGAACAGCGGGCCACCGAGCGCCGCATCAAGGCCGCGAAGTTTCCCGTGACCAAGAGTCTGGACACTTTCGACTTCCCGTCCTTGCCAGCGTTGAACAAGAAGCTGGTGCTGGAACTGGCGCGCTGTGAGTTTATCGACCGCCGCGAAAACGTGCTGGCACTGGGTAATTCCGGCACGGGCAAAACGCACATCGGCTTGGCGTTGGGACTGGCGGCTTGTCAGCGCGGCTATCGAACACGCTTCACAACAGCGGCGGCACTGGTCAATGAGCTGCTCGAAGCCCGAGATGAACGGCGCTTGCTGCGATGTCAAAAGCAGTTGGCCAAGCAGGATCTGCTGATCGTCGATGAACTGGGCTACGTGCCGCTATCGAAGACCGGAGCGGAGTTATTGTTCGAAGTGTTTTCCCAGCGCTACGAACAGGGCTCGACGCTGGTCACCTCGAATCTGCCGTTTAACGAATGGACGGAGGTCTTCGGCTCCGAGCGGCTGACCGGCGCCCTGCTCGATCGCCTCACGCACCACGTTCATATTCTAGAGATGAACGGCGAAAGCTTCCGTCTGATCCAGAGCAAGAAGAAGCGGGCTCACTCTTTGGGCTGACCCACCGGCCACTCGCCCGGTTTTCGTGGGACGGCCTCCACTACGCCTGGGCCGCCCTAAAGGGCGACCGCAGGCTCCGTTCCAGCCGTCCCACGAAAACCGCTACCCCTTCACCAACTGGTCTACTTTTGCTCCGCCGAAGTGGTCCAAATTTACTCCGCCCTTGACAGGCCGCTCTTGATGTCTTAGCGTACATTTTTACACCAATCTGCTCGGTACCCTCTCTCCGCGGTTCTCGCTGTTTCACAATTTGTATTGGCCTGTCCGGGGTCGAGAGACTCCTTTTTCTCCCAGAAACTCACGCACGGGTGTTCCCGGAAAATGTCCAGCGGAGCACTACCTGGTAGTGAGGTCTTGGCGTGGAGATGGGGAGTCTTCTGGGAACTGTTCAACGATTGCCGCTGCAGCGTCATCGTAGATGGACCGCGATTGATCCGTATCGCCCATGATTTGAGACAGGAACTTCCAGACAGCTCCACAGCGAGTGGGAGCCCACCCGCTCCCGAATCCTTGTTGGCGTGGGGTAGCGTTCCAATTATCTCCACGGCGCTCTATTCGAATGTCGCCATAGCTGGTAATCTCTTCGATGATCACAAGTCGATCGTTCTTAACTGTGCATTTAGCCATGACGACGGTTAACGTATCAGGCGTCCATAAGCTCTGACAAATGCCACAAGTGACCCCTGACCCGGGCCTCCGCCGCGAGTGTGACTCTCAGCGACCCATGCCCGTTCATCGCTAGATGGGGACGTGGCTGGCAGCCGTTAGCGCACGCAACCGCCCCGCGCGCTGGGGCTCCCGAAGCTTGCCCATAGCTTTCACCTCGATCTGGCGGATCCGCTCCCGGGTAACCCCGAACTCTCGACCAATCTCTGCCAGTGTTCGGTCCCGATCGAAGCCAATTCCAAAACGCATCCGGATCACCTTCTCTTCCTTGGGAGACAAAGTCTTGAGCACACCAGCGGTTTGCTCACCAATGTCCGACTCGATCGCCCCATGGATTGGCGAGAGTGCCCCTTGGTCCCTCAACACATCACCCAGCACCGATTCACCGTCCGCTCCAATGGGAGTATCCAGTGAAAGCGGGCCTCGGGAGATCGACCGCAGCGTTTCGACTTGTTGGACTATCACCTCCATACGCCGTGCGATTTCTTCATTCGTTGGCGGGCGGAAAAGCTCCCTTTCGAGCTGCCGAACAGCCCGCAGGAACTTGTTGAGCAGTTCGTTCATGTGGACCGGCAGGCGCATGGTTCGCGACTTATCTGACAGAGAGCGCGTGATCGCCTGCCGAATCCACCAGTAGGCGTACGTCGAAAACTTGAAGCCCCGGCGGTAATCGAACTTCTCGGCCCCGCGCATCAACCCCAGGTTGCCTTCCTGAAGCAAGTCCAGGAAATCCAAGCCCCGATTCGCATATTTCTTGGCGACCGCGACGACCAGGCGTAGGTTCGCTTCGACGAGAGCCTTTCGAGCTTGCTCGACCTCGCGTCTCCCTGCTCGGATGAACGCCATGGTCCGCTTGATTTCGGCCCTCGTCATCACAACGCGGCCCTCCTGCCGGGCAGGTTTCCTGGACCTTGCCTTGCCGGCGGCCTTCGCCGCTTTCTTCGACAGTTCAGGTACCGCCCGTTCAAATTCTTTGCAGTAGGCGTACCAAACGTCGCACTTCAGAGGCATTTTACGGATGCGGCGCGAGATTTGGACTCTCTCTCTCGCCACCCTCCAGGCCCATCTACGCTGCACGGCCTCGCTGGCCTTGGACCGAGCCTCGGCCTTTGTGGCCAGCTCCTCGATTTCTGGAATCAATTGAACGATATGAGCGCACTTTCGACGGACGCTGGCTGCCGCTCTGGCCCTTGCCGAAGAGTCGGGCACCTTGCCCAGGACGTCGATCAGATACCGTAGGTTCACTCGCTTGTTCCTGAGATCTTCATGCAGCTCCAACATCTGATTCCACATCCAGGGCGTCCGCGAGAGCGCCTTTCTCAATCGTCGACTGCCGCGCTCCATGCGCCTTGCCAGCCGGATCTCGTCCTCCCGATTCAGTAGCGGTACCGCACCCGCTGCGGCAAGGTACAAGCGCACGCCGTCTTGCGGGGCAGATGGCCTTGCCGCCAGGGCGTCCGCGTCGTGGTCTCCCGTCCAACCCGACTCTTCTAACTCAGACACGTCCTTCGGCGCCAGCGACGTCCTGGCGCGCGACAATTCACTATGCTTCAAGTGGGATGAGAACGCGTTCACTGAGTTCCGACCTCTGAATGTGAATTGCCGATTTCGGTGGCGTTGGTGCATGAATCGGTGTAAGCGAGCACGCTAGCGGCGGGGGTGGGGTCCAGTCCATCATAGAGATCGGGGGGTAACGTCATGGTCGCAGCGAAGTCGAGCCGAGTCAACCGCCAGTACAAGAAGAAGTACAGAATCCGGAATTGGAGGGAGTACGAGCGTGGCCTCAGGAGCCGCGGCGACGTCACGATCTGGCTGAGCGAGGATGCAATTGCCGCGTGGGTACCACCGAAGAACGGTCTTCGCGGAGGCCAGCGGCGGTACTCGAACCTCGCGGTCCGGACCGCGTTGACGCTGCGGGTCGTCTTCAGCCTGCCGCTCCGCCAGACCGAGGGGTTCCTGGACTCGCTGCTCCGCTTGATGGGCCTCAACCTCAAGGCCCCGGACCACACCACACTCTCGCGCCGGAACCAAATCGTTGCGGTGCCGCCCCTGACCCGATCCTACGACGGCCCGATCGACTTGATCGTCGATTCCACAGGGCTGAAGATTCTGGGTTGCGGCGAATGGAACGCGCACAAGCACAAGGCATCAAAGAAACGCCGGGATTGGCGGAAGCTGCACATCGGGGTGGATGCCGAGGGGTTCATTGTGGCGGCCGAACTCACAGCGAGCAGCCGGGACGACGCCTCCACACTCCCTGCTCTTCTCGACACAATCGAGGTTCCCATCCGGCGTTTCACCGCAGACGGAGCCTACGACCACAGGTCAGTCTACGATCAACTCAGCGCGGCCGGTACAGAGAACGTCGTGATTGTGATTCCCCCTCGTCGCTCCGCGGTGTCGGCGGGGCCAACGGACGGCCCATGGGCGCAGCGTGACACGGCTCTTGAGAGGATTCGCCAGGTCGGGCGACGAGAGTGGCAGAAGGAGTCGGGCTACCGACAGCAGGCGCGCGTTGAAAACAGCTTCTTCCGATACAAGTCCGTGCTCGGAGGCGGATTGAAGGCGAGGCACGGCAAGGCACAAAGGAGAGAAGTTGCGATCGGGTGTCACATCCTCAACCGGATGGCCGAGCTGGGTAGGCCGAAATCCTGCGCTGTGGTGTCCTGAACGAGAAGTTGGAAAAGCGCCCCCACTCGCGCCGCAGTTGAATCATGCAACAACGCCGCGCGAGTACGACAAACTGGCGCGGCAATGCGCCGCCGAGAGCTTGGATTCGAGGAGCTTCCTGCAACAACTCTGCGAGCTGGAACTGCTCGACCGTGAACAGCGGGCCACCGAGCGCCGCATCAAGGCCGCGAAGTTTCCCGTGACCAAGAGTCTGGACACTTTCGACTTCCCGTCCTTGCCAGCGTTGAACAAGAAGCTGGTGCTGGAACTGGCGCGCTGTGAGTTTATCGACCGCCGCGAAAACGTGCTGGCACTGGGTAATTCCGGTGCGGGCAAAACGCACATCGGCTTGGCGTTGGGACTGGCGGCTTGTCAGCGCGGCTATCGAACACGCTTCACAACAGCGGCGGCACTGGTCAATGAGCTGCTCGAAGCCCGAGATGAACGGCGCTTGCTGCGATGTCAAAAGCAGTTGGCCAAGCAGGATCTGCTGATCGTCGATGAACTGGGCTACGTGCCGCTATCGAAGACCGGAGCGGAGTTATTGTTCGAAGTGTTTTCCCAGCGCTACGAACAGGGCTCGACGCTGGTCACCTCGAATCTGCCGTTTAACGAATGGACGGAGGTCTTCGGCTCCGAGCGGCTGACCGCCGCCCTGCTCGATCGCCTCACGCACCACGTTCATATTCTAGAGATGAACGGCGAAAGCTTCCGTCTGATCCAGAGCAAGAAGAAGCGGGCTCACTCTTTGGGCTGACCCACCGGCCACTCGCCCGGTTTTCGTGGGACGGCCTCCACTACGCCTGGGCCGCCCTAAAGGGCGACCGCAGGCTCCGTTCCAGCCGTCCCACGAAAACCGCTACCCCTTCACCAACTGGTCTACTTTTGCTCCGCCGAAGTGGTCCAAATTTACTCCGCCCTTGACACGCCCATAATCCGCGTCGTCAAAACCTCGCTCGGAAGTGACGTGTTTCCAGTGCGTTACGGCTAGTGCATAAAATTTTATGCATAGCGCATAGCCAGGCTCTCAGATCAGCGCCCTCCCGACCACCGGCAGCAAGCCGCCGTAGGGAGTCGGCTTCCTGCCGCGGAAGTGGTAAGGTGTCGAAGCCCCGATTTTATTGGGCCGCGAGGCCGTCACGGCTGGGCCTTGTTGGACGGGCCTTTGGGAGCTATGCTGTTTTCGTCTGGTAACCATGTGGGTGACCTCCTTGGGGTTGGCTGGCGAAGCTGGGATCTTTGCCAGCCGACCTTTTTACCCCATGTTTTCGGGGGTCCCCAATGGTCCCTTGCGGCTCAGCCCTCCTCAGGTCCACGCCGCAGTGCATAATTCAGGTGTGAAGTACCCCTCAATGCAAAGCGGACGGCACGACACCTCGAACACCGGCTGCGGACGGTTCAGGAGCGTCCTCAGCGGCAGGTGTCGTCGGTTGTCAGCCTCGGATGAGTGGGACACACGAGCGCGCTTAGCCGGCCCAAGCGATTCGCAGCGCCCCCCAACGCACGCGGTCCGACGGCGAAGTCCGAGGCCAATTGCAGCCGCGCCGTGCACCCGTCCCTGCCAATCTCACCGTTACTGTGCATCCAGGCTTTGGTGGTACTCGACACAAGCAAATACGATTCCGTACAAGTCCATTATCGCCTCGTCGGTTCTCACGTGCGCGCCTTCCTCCGTCAGATTCCTCTCTCCATCGACCACGTATCTCCAGCGCTCGAAATCGTCCTGGTGCACTTCTATGACTTGATCGACTGTTCTCATTTCACCCTTGATACCAAGGGCATCTCGTCGTGGCTTTTCTTCGTTTCTCCACGCCGGGCTGTTCACTCGTTTTCGTATCCCCATTTGCTCTACCGCGTCCAGATCCGTCCACAATGACTTGAGATTGTGGGTCCAGAGAAACTCTCGCCCACCTTGCGACTTTATTCCCTTCAAACACAACTCAACAGCGAACGGCAGCATAGGAATCAGTATGTACCATGTTCCTCCGTCGCACAGCTCCCTGTCCATTCCTCCGCGCGTCACCATCGAGTCTACGTATTCCTTCCCCGTTTCTGTACACCGTAGCCCCAACAGCAGGTTGGCTGTCGTGGCGATTGCCATTGCCGACCCAATTTGCTTTCTCTGTTCTTCTGTTGTCCAGCGACCCATCTTCATTGAACTCCTTCTCCGACGCCTCAGTAGTCTCCGTCGGGTGCCGATGGCGTCCGCCAGCGCGTCGGCCTAGGCACGTTTCATGCCGGCCGTCCTGGTCGACTTCGTGCTGATGCGTTTCGATGTAGGCGGTCACTTCGGCTTCCACGGCCTTGACGAGCATCTGGCGCGCTCCTTGGCGCAGCACCTCATCCAAGGGCGAGCGTTCCTTTCCATCAATGACTTGGGGGTTGACTTGACTGCTGCTCTCAGCAGCTTCACACTGACTCATGGCGTATCCTCCTTGTTCCTTTCCAGAAAACGATTGAGTTGCTTCCTCAATCGTCAGGATACGCCGCCTCCCCTCAGAGGCTCATCCACAACTTATGGTTATAGCTCCATGATTGCCTTAGAGGGATCCTAGGAGCCTGTTCGGGTAAGTTCTAATACGCAGATCGGCGTCGCTACCTCAGATCATTCCTGCAACGAAGGCCTGCTTACGAATTCTGGCGACTTCTTCGAGACGCGCCTTTCTAGAGAGGCAGTCCCGGCAGCGCAGGAGGGCTTCGAGGTCACCCAGGAGCATACCGCGATGCACTTTTTCTGTTCCCGCCCGGGCCAGGATCTCAGTCGGCTCCAGGATCGCCTCGCGGCCGCAGGCCCCACATGTTGCAATGAAAAACCAGTCTCCCTCGGCATAATCACCCAGCTGCAGCGGCATTACCAGAAATCCTCCCACTCGGGAATGCGTCCATAGGCGATCTTGGCCCCGACGTAGCCGTCCTGAGCGCCGCACTGTCCGTAGCCGACGACGGTGCGTCCATAGCGGCCGTTGATCGCATCGACGGCCGCGCTAAGACCCGCCATGCGCTGCCGGTTATCCGGCTCTCCAAAAGGCAGCTCGAGCTGCACTTCACCTGACAGCATGAAGCGGTCGAATGACACCGTGATGCGGAACAGGGTGGCATGGGGACGCGCCCCGTCGAGCTCAGCCCAGAGAACGGCCAGAGCGCCGAGGCAAGACAGATCATCGTTCGCCTTGGCGATCGCCGTCGAAGCCGTCCAGCGCGGCGCACCGAGACAGCCGGCCGACACAGTGAGACGCTGGGCAAGGAATCCCTCCCGCCGCAAGCGCCGGGCCGCCTTCACGACCAGTTCCCTCGCCGGCCCCCGGGCGGTCTGAACGCTGCGCTGCTCCGGGGGCAGGACCCGCCCGTGGCCGATCGAGCTGCGCCGGGTCGGCGGCGGTTCCACATCGTAGCCATGGAGCGCGTACCAGAACCGCTCGCCGGCCACATTGCCCCAGATCGAGCACAGCCGGCCAGGGTCGCTGTTCCACAGATCCTTGACCGTCGAGAGCCCGGCCTGCTCCAGACGCGCACGCATGCGCCTGCCGACACCGGGCAATTCCTCCAGCTCGATATTGAGCAGAGGACCCGGCAGGTCGCTGGGACCCAGCACTGTCAGTCCATCCGGCTTATCAAGGTCCGCGGCGATTTTGGCCAGCCATCTGTTCGGTGCGCAACCGATGGAGCAGGTGATGTGCTCCCCAACGGCTTCACGCACGCGCTGCTTGATTCGTCCCGCGATTTCTTCGGGACAGTCCCGCTTTCCCAAAACGGCGGCAAGCTCGTCGATCGAGCAAATAACATCGATCGGTAACACCGAGAGCACCGCCACGACGACCCGCTGCTGTGTCCGCACGTACAGATCGGGACGTTGCGGCACGAGAGCTAGCTGGGGACACAGCCGGCGAGCCTCGGCAATCGCAATCCCGGTCTTGACGCCGAATCTCTTGGCCTTCGCGTTGGAGGCGATCACACAGCTGTTGCGCGCATCTCGAAACGGTATGACTCCGACAGGACGGCCGAACAAGAGGGGGTCTGCCTGCTCCTCACAGGCCGCAAAGAAGCCGTCGAAATCGACGTAGAGACGCTCCGGCTTGGACGGCTTGCGCATAGATCCATATGGCGAACAAAAGGCGAATATAGAGTACCAGAAATCATGTCGGAGAGGAAGTTTTCCGCAGGCTGCCGAAGGAGGGAAAACATGACATGCTCGCCTGCTCTTTCTTCGTCATCAAGGCCGGCAGTGGACGATGGTCACTGAAATAGGCATTCCAATCCTGACAAAGGAAATCGCCCAGCGAGTAGCGTATGCTGAGAGCCTGACCATGGGCAGAACGATTTTAAATGGGCAGCGGGAAGCCCGGCCGCTTGCGAGATCGAAAAGCTTACGAAGGGGATCCTGAGCTATGAGCGAGAAACCATTCGAGCGTGTTCCAGAACCAAAGTTGCTTGTCGATGACGCCATGGAGTCATTTGAAAAAGAGGGTTCAGGCCAGGCTCCGGCCCTTATGGGAAAACCGCCACGGAAGAACGTCAAGAAGGCGAAGACCCATGCGCCGGCAAAACGGCTCAGTATCGATGTACCGGTCTTCGTCCAGCGGCGCTTCAAGACAGCGTGTCGCGCAACCAGCCGACAGATGTTCACTGAGCTACGGCACTTGATCGAAGCCCGTATGTTGGAGCTTGAAAGTGAGATCGGAAAGCCGCGGGCAGGATGACCCCGCCGATGCCCCTCAGTTTCCTCAGTCGGGACCGAGTGGCCAACGTATTGAAAGATCACAGCTAGAGAGCCGAGGCATACAGCGGGCCTGAACTCTACCGTATACAGTAGCTCCTGCTACCCGCGAGTCCCCTGTAGGGGTCACTTCACGAAACGGAAAAAATCGTACGCTAAGGTCGATTGAGCGTCGGTAGGGGCCGGAAGTCGCCCTGTTCGACTTGCTTGTTCTGCCGCCAGTTGCGCGCCTACCGGTCCATGCTATGCACCACCAACTGTGTCGCCTTCGCGCGCGAAGGGGCGCGCCCTTTCCAGTTTCGGACGCTGCGTGTTCTTGCCTGAAGCCGTGTTGGTAAAAGAGCCGATCGACCGGGACATGCTCGAGTTGGCGTTCCGGGTTCTGGTCGAAGCTGCTCACCCCGACGTAGCGTAGAATGAGGTCACCTCTTAATTCAAAAGGCAAACCGTGCAAGACAAGCTCAGGCGAGTATGGTGTCACCTGGTTCACCAGCGCTTTCGACGCAATGTCGCATATGCTGGGGGGGCAGAATGGTGGTGCCGGCGTTGCGGCAGCCGGTTTCAGGTTCCGTGGGCGCAATGTTCGAAGCCAGTGGCTGTTGAGTGAGGCAGCGGAGCGTAGCTCGTTCGACGATAGCCCCAGATAATCCCGAAAGCCATCGACTGATGACGTCACCATCGCCCGGCGCTCGGACCGGCTCATCGACCGGACTCTCTGGACAAAAAATCCCGCTCCACCGTCAACTCGCCGATCTTGGCGTGAAGCTCGCGGACGTCGCTTTCATGATCCCGACATCGGCGTTCAACGCCGTTTGAGAACACCTCGCCAAGCCCTTCGATCACCTGGCACTTCCATGGGCTCACCTGGCTCGGATGAACCTGGTGCTTTGATGGAATGTGTTGCAACTTTGGGCGACGGCGGCTGGGTAGCCTGAAGAGATCATGAAGAAGGCAATCCGACCGGCGATCTTCAAGGGGCGACAAACCGAGCCCGAACTGATTGTTTGCGCCGTGCGCTGGTACCTTTGGTACTCACTCTCGCTCCGCGATGTCGAAGAGCTGCTCAGCGAGCGGGGCCTGGAGGCGGACCACACGACAATCTGGCGCTGGGTCCAGCGCTACGGTCCCGAACTGGAGGAGCGGTTGCGCCGTCATCTCAAGCCAACCAACAAGTCCTGGCGTGTCGATGAGACCTACGTTCGTGTCAAGGGTCGCTGGTGCTACCTCTACCGAGCCATCGATTTCACCGGGGCAACGATCGACTTCGTGCTCTCGGGGTTGCGCGATGCCGCCGGCCAAACGCCTGTTCCGCAAGGTGCTAACGGATCCGTCGCATCCACAGCCCCGCGTCATCAACACCGACCAGGCAAGGGTAGCGCCTATATTGGTGTTGAAATACAACATAAGGACCCGTTCCTTAGCGGACCAGGGCGCGATCGAGGACGTACTGGCCGTAGAGAATAACGTTGTCCCATTCGATCGGGCTGACGTGCTGGAGCAGGGTTGCGTCAATGCCTTCCTCGGCGACAGCCCCCGAGCGCACCGTCTGCGTGATCTGCTTGGCTTGCCAATAGATGATGCAAGCCAGAATCAATGTCAGGCAGCTACAGGAGTTCATCTGCTCGTGTAGGGGTTGCGATAGCAACGGTGCAAAATCCAACGCTAAGGGCCGTCGCTTTGTGTCCGAAGGTGAGCCAGCCGCGACCGGAGTGGGCGGTCAATCTGGGCTCGACTCCGCCGAAGCGGGCATCGGGCTGCGTCGTTGAGGTTCAGGACGAGACCTTCGGCCCGTTGTGCAAGAGGCACTGGTCGTAGAAGGCCCGATAGCTGGGGTCGAGTCCCTCAAGCAGTGCTTCCCAAGACAGCACGTCAAGGTCAATCGCGTCCAGCGTCGGGATGAACCAGTGGTCGAACCACGCGTCCCGGTCGCCCCGATACGCATCAACCCGGTCCTGCACGCGCTGCCGGATACTGTCTTTGGTCACGAGGTCACGAAAGACACCGCATTCGATTTGGCTCTTCGGTGCGGCCACGAAGAAGCCCAGACGCGCCATCTGCGGGGGGGTAATGCCAGCCCAGCGGATGGTTTCAGCCACACACGCCACGGTCCGGGCCACCTGATCGTAGCTGGTCGCATTCTTGGTGCCAGACGACAGTTTCGAGAACATTTTCGCTTCCACGACGACGAGCTGTCTCGCCGCATCTCGAAGCGTGAGATCTCCCTTTCCCGATGTGCCAATGTCGAAGTGGCCGATGACACCATCAGCGTGCGACCAACTCTCGGCCAAGTTGTCGCCCCACCACCGCGCCAGGAACTGAGGCCGCAGTAGCGCCTCGGCATACCAACGTGCATCAGGGAGGAACGCCAGCCGATGGGTCTCCGGGGCATAGTGGTGAGCCCAGTCAAGAATCAGCTGAAGCATCCAGCCTTCGTTGTAGAGCGCCGTGGGACGAATCGTCTGGGCTGGCGTTCCGACAGACGCAAGAATGTCGATGACTCTCGGATGCATGGTTCCTTGCAGTGAGCGTTCGGCACGCCGCGCGAGGAGCGCTCATGACCGCCCGCGCTTGCTGGTGGTGGATGTGCCTCTGGCGGTGCGTTCAGAGGCGAACCCGACGCGGCCACTGTGTGCGGTTAAGCGGGCCTCGATGCGCCGACGACCAGCCTCACCGCCGTGCTCCCTAGGGTAGCGCCCAGATTTAGGTCTGTCTCGATCAGGGACGAGTCGAGACGGAAGGGTCATGGCCAAGTGTCGATAATAACGTCCGTCTTGATCGACGTTAGTTGACTATACAATGTTCTGGATACTATAGTCTTTAACACCCCGAAATAGACCCCATTTGACCTTTTCTTGGACGCCGCCTTGAAAACCGTCGCCTACCTCCGTGTCTCCACTCGTTCGCAGGACCTCGCCAACCAGAAGCTGGCGATCCTCGAGTTCAGCCAGAAACGCCGCTTCCCGATCGACCAATGCATCGAGTCCCGCATCTCGTCGCGCGGGTCGGATTCATCGTGACGAGCATGAGCTTGCCAAGCCGCTCGGTGGTACGCTTCTACAACAAGCGCGGCACGGCGGAGCAGTGGATCAAGGAAGGCAAACAGGCCACGCATTGGACAAGGCTGTCGTGCCATCGGTTCCGGGCGAACGAGGTACGGCTACAACTGAGCGTGCCGGCCTACAACCTGGGCAACTTGTGGCGGCGGCTCGGACTGCCGAACAGGATCAAGAGTTGGTCGCTGACGAGCTTGCAACACAGGTTGATGAAGACCGGCGGTCGGCTGGTCAAGGACGCGCGGTATTAACTGGCTGCTGCCGGCCGAAGGACATCTGAACCGCAGGCTGTTCGGCGACATGCTGCACAGGATCTGGGCGCTGCCGCTGCCAAAGCGGGTAGCGTTGACCGGGCGAGGATCAACAGTTTTCGGCTCCAAAAGGTTTCGCAAGGAGCAGTGTCGGCCGGAGCGCCGTTCAGCCCGCTCAATCAACGTTTGTGAGCGGATGGACCAGCCCTGGCGCCTACCGGCGGAGGTCATGTGCAGGGTTCAGCGCGAAAAGACGTGGTATTCGGGGCAGCGCGGGTGTATACTTTCACCGTGCCAGGGCCAAAATGGAAATCCTGGATTGATGCCCGAGACCGGGTTGCAGTACAATGGCCTCGCGCAAAGAGAGGACCCTATGGCTGAAACCATCCGTCGCGTCGACTATTTTTATGTGACAGCACCCAACAAGCCGGGCGAAGGGGTCCGGATGTTAAGCACCCTTCAAGAAGCGGGCATTAGCCTGCTGGCATTTTCAGGATTTCCAAGCGGCCGCCGAAGTCAGATTGACTTCGTACCGGAAGACACCGCTGGGTTTCGAAAAGTAGCCAGAAAAGCTGGTTGGAAACTGAGTCCCCGCAAGACGGGCTTTCTGATTGAGGGAGAAGACCAGCCCGGAGCGTTCCTCAAGGTTGTGTCGCGCCTCGCTGAGGCAAAGATCAACGTCACAGCGGCGGCCGCCGTTTGCGCGGGACAGAGACGCTATGGGGCGCTTCTATGGGTCAAGGCCCCGGATGTAAGAAAAGCTGCAAAGGTGCTCGGCATCAAGAAGCGGGACGCAGCCCCTGCGTCCAGTAAATAAAAAGGAGTCAAGTCGGCCACCAGGGCCAAGGCCCATCGTAGCGGATCGGTTCCCGAACAACCCAGAAATCGCCCCTCCCCCACAGAGCCGAAAGGGGAGATTTGCAAACTGCCCACGAGCCTGTGGATAGGGTTGGCCGCTATTATATGCGGCTACTGCTTTCATAACGCTGCTTCCGATGGCATAATGCGTTCATGTCGGTACAGATCACCATCAGAGGCGTCCCCCAGGAAGTGCGCGACGAGCTTGCGGCTCGCGCGGCGGTGCAACGCCAATCCATGCAGGAATTCCTCCGCTGTGAGTTGGAACGGATCGCATCCCGGCCCTCCCTGGGCGCCTGGCTGCAAGGAGTTCGCGATCGCAAGGAAGCGGCAGACACTCAGGTTCCACCTTCCAGCATTTTAAGCGCCCGTGATGCGGACCGGACGTGACGGTAGTCGCCGATGCGTCCGTGCTTGTCGCGGTCCTGGTCGACTCGGGGCGGGAAGGGAAATGGGCGGAGTCCGCCGTCGCTGAGGGATCTTTGGCCAGTCCGGAACTGGCGTTGGCCGAAGCGAGCAACATCCTGCGCCGGCTGGAACAAGCCGGCAAAATCTCCCGGCTTGAGGCCAACAGCGCACACGGGGATCTGCTGCGGCTTGACCTGGAGTTGTTTCCCTTCGCGCCGTTTGCCGACCGCGTATGGGCATTGCGGAACAACCTGACCAGTTACGACGCTTGGTACGTGGCGCTGGCCAAGGTGCTCGATTGTCCCCTGGTGACGATTGACAGAAAGCTGAGTCGCGCCAGTGGTCCCCGGTGTGAGATCCTCGTTCCGCCCCGTTCGTAGACGGAAGAAAAGATATGATTTCCAAAGACTACAAGCGGCTGCCGGAGGTAGCCGAAGTCTCAAAGCCTGCGGCGCGGGAGAAGTCGATCCGTCTCGGGCAACCCTCGACGCTGCACCTGTGGTGAGCGCGGTGGCCGCTTGCTTCGTCGCGGGCGGTGTCGAAGGCGTTGCTGCTGACGGACCCGTGCGATGTGCATTGCCCGGAAGCATTCAAGAAAAAGGCGCCCCAGATTTTCCTCGGCATGAACGGGCGGCGGGCGAGACAAGCAGGTGCATGAACATGACCTCAGACAAGAAGACCCTGTATCTGGCGAACCCATACGGCTTCTCCTCGCAGCAGCGCGAGGGGCCGCTGGCGGCGCTCGTGGCGGCCCTGGAGGCGATGGGCGTGCAGGTATGGGAGCCGTTCGCCCGCAACAACCAGATCGACCGGGCAGACCCCGGTTGGGCATACCGGATAGGACAGGCCGACCTTCACGACGTACGGGATGCCGACGGACTGTTCGCGGTGGTCAACGGTTGCCCCCCGGACGAGGGGGTGATGGTGGAGCTGGGCATGGCGATCGCCGGGGAGAAGCCGGTGTTTCTGTTCCGGGACGACTTTCGCCGCTGCACCGACAGCGAGGCCTATCCGCTGAACCTGATGGTATTCACCGGCCTGCCGGAGACGGGCTGGGAGGCCTATTGGTACGGCTCGATTGAGGAGATCGCCGATCCCGACAAGGCACTTGCACAGTGGCTGAAGGACGACACACGGCTCTGATTGCTTGCGTCGGGCGGACCCCCGAACGTTTGACGAGACGTTTTCCGGGGGCCCGGTTTCGGGGCTGAAACCCCGACCGAAACCGTCCTGTTTTGCTGTCTCACAAAACTGTGTATCATACGGCCATCTATGGCAGTCAAAAAGAAGACGGTTGGACGCAGCCTGGACATGGCTGGAAATGCGGAAGGAACCATGACCAGGTATTGGGCGTTGGCACGGGGCGGCGCATGGCGCAACCCGAAGCCGACCGGCGGCCCCTACGTCTGCGAGCAATGCCGCCTGGACGCCTGCGGCGGAAACGACAGAACCCTTACCCTACAGGCCGTCACAACGATCGAGCTGGCCGCTGCGGACGTGTGTGCCGACTGCGGGGCGCGGTTGTTGGAGGAACGGGAGGTCAAAGAGCGAGCATGACAACTCTCACTCGAAACTACCGGCTGAAGTCATGGCCGCGACTGCGCGCTCTGCCTTGGATAAGGCTCTCGATTCGACCCTTAACGCGGTTCCGCAGGTGCCCTGCCTTCCGCTTCTGCTCGGCCTCGGCGTGGATCAACGAATGAGCTCTGTTAAATCCCTCCTCAGAGCGTTGTAGGCGTTGGTCAAGTCGTTGTACGAGTTGATCAGAGCGTCGTAGGCGGCGGTCAATTTCGTGATGTGTGCGGTCATCTTTTGGTGGTCCTCGGCGAGTGCGGCCGTGACGTGGTTCGAAGCCGTCTAGGGCTTTCGCTCGAGCAGCCGCGAGACGGTGGCTGGGTGGACCTTGAAGAGGCGTGCAGCGGCGGCGGCGGTCTTATCTCCTTCCGAAACCATCTTTCGAATCTCGGATTGCTGTTGCGGGGAGAGCTTGGGGCGGCGTCCCCCGACGCGGCCTTCCTGACGGGCGGCATCGACTCCGGCCTGGGTGCGTTCCCGCAGCATGGCGCGCTCGAACTCCGCGAAGGCCCCCACCATTTGCATCATCATCCGGCCGGCCGGAGTGGTCGTGTCGATCGCCTCGGTCAAGCTACGGAATCCCGCTCCGGCTTCCCCGAGCTGCTCCATGATCGTGAGCACGTCGCGCAGAGAGCGCGACAGCCGATCCAGCTTCCAGACAACGACCACATCACCGGCGCGAAGTTGATTGAGGAGCCGGAGGAATTGGGGCCGGTCCCAACGTCCCCCGGAAGCCTTGTCGCGAAAGATGCGTTCGCACCCAGCCGCTTGCAACGCGGCCACTTGAGCAGCGGTGTCCTGATCGTCTGTGGAAACGCGGGCGTAACCGATCAACATTGCATAAAGGTATCGCTAATCACATTGGTTTTGCAATACCGTTTCGCAACGCCTAAGCCATTGAAAACACGTTCGGCACCGGATCATTGCAAAACCGTTCGTTTGTGCAACTTGCACTCGTCGACGAGGGACGCAAGAGCGTCATCTTGGACATCGCTGGATATCCACCCGGCGAACGCGTCAAGAACCAGATCGGGGCGCGCGAGGCTTTGCCCAAGCAGTACGGAGACGCGCCGGAGTACACCCTAGTTGTCGCGGGGGGTGACACGGACATCAAACCCGTGCCGGCAATCGAACTCGAGGCGCGGATTAGACGTGCGCACTCGCTGATCTGGGCCGGCGGACGCCGGGACATCCCCTTTCCCTCGTAAACAGCCACGTCTGCCGGATCGGCCCGCAGCCGTCCAGGGCGCGAAGCGGCGCAGCGAACCCTTGACGGCGAGGACCGATCTGCAATCATCCGTGGCGAGGGAAAGGGGGTTCAAGAAGACGAAACCGGGCGATCCTGAGACATAGAACGATAACATACTTTATCGTTCTATAGAAACTTGAATCTCCGCTGAAAGTGGAAACACCTACAGCCGGTTCGCCGAATTGTCGCGACACGACGGGGGAGTTCGCACTGTCAAGCTTGCCTTATGCGCCGCGCTTCTCGCCGCGACTGCCGGAGCGCAACCTTCTGCCGACTGGACCATCAACACGATCACCGGTCTGCCAGCGTTTCCGAATGTTGGCATAAAACGGGGCGTTGGTGCATGAATCGGAACTGGCCCGCAACGAACCCGACTCACAGGTCCATCACCTACCAAGAGCATACGACGATGGCCTACCGAGCTCGGCCATCCGGTTGAGGATGTGACACCCGATTGCGGCTTCTCTGCGTTGCGCCTTGCTGTGCCTCGCCTTCAGGCCGCCTCCGAACACGGACTTGTATCGGAAGAAGCTGTTCTCAACGCGCGCCTGCTGTCGGTAGCCCGACTCCTTCTGCCACTCCCGTCGCCCGACCTTGCGAATCCTCTGAAGAGACGCTTCACGCTGCGCCCAGGGGCCGTCGGTGGGCCCCGCCGACAGCGCAGAGCGACGAGGGGGGATCACAATCACGACGTTCTCTGTACCAGCCGCGCTGGCCCGATCGTAGACCGATCTGTGGTCGTAGGCCCCGTCCGCCGTGCAACGCCGGATGGGAACTTCGAGCGGGGCGAGAAGATCAGGGAGTGTGGAGGCGTCGTCCCGGCTGCTCGCTGTGAGTTCGGCCGCCACAATGAACCCCTCCGCATCCACTCCGATGTGCAGCTTCCGCCAATCCCGGCGTTTCTGTGATGTCTTGTGCTTGTGCGCGTTCCATTCGCCGCGACCCAGAATCTTGAGCCCTGTGGAATCAACGATCAGGTCGATCGGGCCGTCGTGGGCTCGGGTCAGGGGCGGCACCACAACGATTTGGTTCCGGCGCGAGAGGGTGGTGTGGTCCGGGGCCTTGAGGTCGCGGCTAATCAAGCTGAGCAGCGAGTCCAGAAACCCCTCGGTCTGGCGAAGCGGTAGGCCGAAGACGACCCGCAGCGTCAACGCGGTCCGGATCGCGAGGTTCGAGTATCGCCGCTGCCCTCCGCGGAGACCGTTCTTCGGTGGTATCCACGCGGCAATCGCATCCTCGCTCAGCCAGATCGTGACGTCCCCGCGGCTCCTGAGGCCACGCTCGTACTCCCTCCAGTTCCGGATTCTGTACTTCGTCTTGTACTGGCGGTTGATTCGGCTCGACTTCCCTGCGGCCATGACGTTACCCCCGATCTCTATGATGGACTGCACCCCACCCCCGCCGCTAGCGTGCTCGCTTACACCGATTCATGCACCAACGCCCCGGTACGACGCGAAAACACAAGGTTTTCGTTCCATTGCTACTCGGACCCCGATCACTGCGCGGAAGCATCCAGTTCCCCCGGAGGCAAGGAGGAAAATACGGGGGCGGCTTCGAAATTGAGCGACAGACTGACGATGGGCTCCGTGGAGGTGACTTCGATCGATCCGGTAAAGCTGGTGAGACCAAACAACTCCGCCATGCCGTGAGCATCATGACCTCCGGGTGACAGTGTCCGAACGACGCTGGCCAGCACCTCCCCAACCGCGTCCCTGGCAGTAAAGGTGACAGGGACCGATATGGCGGAAGGGTTTGCATAGGCAACGCCTGTCCCAAACTGACCTTCTCCCTGTTCGGCAAAGGTGACAAACCGGGTTGCCGGAACTGCCGTTGCATTGACTCCGGCTTCCGCCGTGGGCGCCCCTTCGCTGTTGTGCAGACGATACAGAAGGCTGGCCTTCACCGGCCCGGAGCAGGTGGCCCGAGCCCAGCCTGGCGCAAGAGAAGCGTTCAGGTCCACGTTGGTTTCCTGGTGAACGGACCCCCCTGGCGGCAGAACGTCGGTTCGGCTGACAACCGTTCCCAGTGCCGCAAACGAAACCATCAGCGGAGTTCCGTGATCGGAGATGAAATCGGTTTGGCAGGTCACCTCGTCCGGGGAGTAATTGATATAGGTGATCGTGGTTTGCCAACTCGCTCCCACGGCAAGATGAGGGAAGTAATACGTAGTCGATCCCTGCGCGGGAGCATCCAGTTCCCCCGGAGGTAAGGAGGAAAATACGGAATCGGCTTCGAAATTGAGCGACAGACTGACGATGGGCTCCGTGGAGGTGACTTCGATCGATCCGGTAAAGCTGCTGAGACCAAACAACTCCGCCATGCCGTGAGCATCATGACCTCCGGGCGACAGTTCTCGATCGACGCTGGCCAGCACCTCCCCAACCGCGTCCCTGGCAGTAAAGGTGACGAGGGCCGCTGTGGCGGAAGGGTTTGCATAAGCAACCCCGGTCCCAAACTGACCTTCTCCCTGTTCGGCAAAGGTGACGAACCGGGTTGCCGGAACGGCCGTTGCATTGGCTCCGGCTTCCGCTGTGGGCACCCCTTCGCTGTTGTGCTGACGGTACAGCAGGCTGGCCTTCAGCGGCCCGGAGCAGTTGGCTAGAGCCCAGCCTGGCGCCAGAGGAGCGCTCAGGTCCACGTCGGTCTCCTGGTGAACGGATCCCCCCGGCGGCAGAACGTCGGTCCGGCTGTCAACCGTTCCCAGTTCGGCAAACGAGACCATCAGGGGAGTTCCGTGATCGGAGAGGAAATCGGTTTGACAGGTCACCTCCTCCCGGGAGTAATTGATATAGGTGATCGTGGTTTGCCAACTCGCTCCCACGGCAAGATGAGGGAAATAATAGATCTGATCTCCGGTCTGCAGGGTCTTGGTCTTCCCTTCGCCCGACTCCGACCAATCGCCCGTTCCTGTGGTGTTTGTCGCCCGCACCTGCACCTCGTAGACCGTGTCCGGCATCAGTCCCGTGAGCGTCGCGGTACGGGCCGTCCCCTGGTGTTGCGCATCGGTGAAACCGTCGCCGCTGTCGCCTTTCCGGTACTGCACGTCATAATCGATGATGGCCGGCCCGGTATTCTCGGGCTCCATCCACTCCACCATCAGGCTGTACGGCGTCGCGGCCGAAACAATCGGCGCCAACGGCTTGCCCGGGTTCTCGTCGGTCACCGTCACGGTGACCTCCACCGTGTCCGTATCGAATCTACCGCCCGGATCGGTGACGAGCAGTCTGAAGCTCAGCACCACATCCGCCGTCAGTTCCCGCGGGGCCGTGAAGGTGGGATTGACCACGTCCCGGGACGACAGAGCCACGCGCTCGCCACGGTATTGATTCCAGCGATATTTCAGCGGATCGTCGTCGGGGTCGCTGCTGCCGCTGCCGTCCAGCATTACCAGGGCACCTTCCCACACGCCGAGCTGGTCCGGGCCGGCATCCGCCGTCGGGAAATTGCTCGCCGGCGGACGTGGCGGTGGTGGTGGCGGCGGAGGAGGTGGGGGTGGAGGGGCGACGATATCGGGCGTTGCACTCACCGTCTCCGTTTCGCCCTTGCCCAACGCATTGACCGCCCGCACCTCGAAGACGTATTCCCTGCCGTTAATCAGCCCTCCCACCGTCACCCTGCGCGTTCCCGCTCTCACGTTCTCCCATGCGCTGAAATCCTCACCGGCGGCTGCAAATCGGTATTCGTAGCGGATGATCGCCGAGCCCCCGTCTTCCGTCGGCCGGTTCCAGCTCAGCCGCACCCCTGCGTTACCCGCGCTGGCCGTCAGACCCAGAGACGAGATCGGCACCGTCACTCCCGGTGGCGCCACCCGAACCTCAAGCGTCCCTTCCTCGTTCGGTTTGTTCTCCACCGACGACCTCACTGCGCCTCCGCTCATCGTCAGCGTCAGCGTGTAGTTGTGTGCCACCCGATCGGTCCGCGGCGTCACCGTAGTGGTGAACACCCGGTCGTCGACCGTATCCAGTCGACCGATCCCCGGGTCGCAGAACACCGGGTTGTTCTGATCGTCGCTGCAGGCAGGATTCTGGCCGCTCTCGATGGCGGCCTGAGTGAAGCCTCTCACCGTCTCGGAAAAGCTGAACCTCACCGTAAAGGGGCCCTCCACCGGCGGCTCGGTCCCGCTCGTTATCTCGACCGTCAGCGGCGTGACGGTCATCCCCTCCCCCGACTCCGACCAGTCGCTTGTCCCCTCGTCGTTGGTGGCCCGCACCTGGACCTCATAGACAGTTCCCGGTTTGAGGTCCTCGATCATTACCGTGAACCCCGGCCCCTCGTGCCCCCCGTCGGTGAAGCGCCCCGTGCCCTTCTCCCGGTACCGCACGTCGTAGTCGGTGATCGCCGGGCCCGTGTTGTCCGGTTCGCTCCAGTTGACCGTCATACTCTCGGCCGTCTCCCCCGAGAAGGTCGGCGCCTCCGGGATACCAGGCGGTTCCCGTTCGTCCGTCACTCTGACCGTGAACGTCTGCTCGGCCTCCAGTTCCCTCGCCCCCGTCCCGCTCCTCACTTCCACCGTCACCTCATACTCGTTGTCTCCGGGGGCCTCGAAGTCCGGCGCTGTCCGGAAGCTCAACTCTCCAGTGTCGGGGGCAACAGAGAACTGCAACCTGTCGGCCCCGCCCACAATCTCCCAGCCCGTCACCTCGTCCCCCGGGTCGATGTCCCTGGCCACCAGCCGCCTCGCCACCGACTGGTTCTCCCGGACATCAAACGAACTCGGACTTGTGATCTCCGGGGCCGTGTTGGGAGCCCCCGTGGTGTTGGTCACCGACCGGTTGCTCAGTGCGAGCGCGTCGTTGCCCACCGCATCCCGGATCGGTCGCGTCCCCGGACTGTAGTTCACTCGAATCCCCGTGTCCCCGTGCTCCACCGCCGGATCGAGCGTCAGGGTCACCACGCTCCCGCTTACCGATACTGCGGAAACGCTTCGCCCGGTACCCCCCACCTCCACCGTGAAGTCCCCCGGCGCAGGCCTCGATCCCCCATCGAGCGCTTCCCCGTAGGTCAGCGTCAGAGAGGAGCCATCCACCGCCGCGCTCAGAAACTCCGGCCGGACCCCGTCCACCTTATGCCCCGCCTGCGGCGCCACCGCTTCATGGTCCAGCACCGCATCATTGTCTGCCTCGTCCTTGATCGTCCCGCCGTTCCGGTCAATGCGGCCGGCAGCAATGCTCACTCCATCGGTGTCTTCGTCCCCCAGGGCCACCTCGTAGCTGAACACCAGCGCCGCCGCGCCACTGCCTCTCAGGTAGCCGGCCGTCCGGTTCCTGCTCCCCACTCTCAGCCGCATTCGCGGCGTCCTCGTCACTACCACCGTCTCATCGAAGGTCACCGTCACCTCGATCTCGTCCTCCGCCGCATAGATCTGATCCCCCCCGGGGTTCGAGGTGATGGCCAGACTGCTCACTGTCGGTGAGGTCGTGTCCGGGGTGTCGTTGGTCACCGGCTCGCGGCTGAGCGCCTCCGCATCGTTTCCCGGCACATCCTGGATCGGGTTGGCCCCCGGCGTATAGCTCACTTGGATCCCGGCCTCCCCGTGCTCGGCCCCCACATCCAGGGTCAGCTCCACCGCACTCCCGTTCACTCGAACTCCGGTGACCGCCCGCGCCCGATCGCCCCCCGACACCGTGAAGTCCCCCGACACAGGCCTCGATCCCCCATCGAGCGCCTCATCATAGGTCAGCGTCAGTCTTGTCCCGTCCACTACCGCTCCGCCGCTGGCGGCCAGCCGCGGCCTGACCCCGTCCACCTTGTGCCCCGAGTCGGCGGCCATCCCGTCATGGTCCAGCTCCGCATTGTTGCGGGCTTCGTCCCGGATGGTCCCGCCCGACAGGCTGTCGGCCTCGATGCCCATTCCATCCGTGTCGCTTTCCCCGTCGGCCACTTTGTAGGCAAAGACCAGAGCCGCTGTTCCCGACCCTCCTTCATAGTCCGCCGTTCGCCTCCCTCCCCCCAGCTCCAGCCTCAACTGCGGCGTCCCCGTCACCTCCACCGTCTCGCTGAAGGTCACCGTCACCTGAATCTCATCATCGACCGCGTAGGTCCGGTCCGTCCCAGGATCCGAGGTGATCGCCACCCTGCTCACCGTCGGAGCGGTATCATCCACATCCTGTAGCCTGACCGTGAACGCAACCTCCACCGCATTGAACCCATCGCTCACCTGAACCGTGACCTCGTAATCCCCATCCCCATTACTGTCGTCCGGTTCCTCGTAGTCCTTCGCCGCCGTGAACGCCAGCCTGCCGCCAGCCATCAGCGTGAATTGACTCCGGTCATTCCCGCCCGTGATCTCCCACACCAGGTCCTCGGTGCGGTCATCCTCGTCCGTCGCCAGCAGCGTCGCCACCACCGTCTCGTTCTCCGCCACGGGAATCAGGGCGGCCGTCGTTATCACCGGCGTCGCGTCGTCATCCCTGATCGTCAGCGTCACATCCGATGGCCCCGTCACCCCCTCGCTGTTGGTGGCCGTCCCCATCACCATCACCGTCTTGTTGGGTGCGTCCACACCATTGTTGTTGGCGGTGATCGTCACGGTTCCCGTGCTGGCGGACTGACCGGCTCCGATCGTCAGCGTCTTGTTCATGCTCAGCGTGAAATCCCCCGACACGGCCGGGGAGACGGCCGTGGCGGACACGGTCACCGTCGTCGTCTCACCCGACGTATGGCTCAGCCGCGCCGTCACGGTGGCGGACCTTCCGTTCTCGCTGATGGAGGTCGGCATCAACTGGAGCGTCACCGAGGGCGGAGCCCCCGTGGTGTTGGTCACCGACCGGTTGCTCAGTGCGAGCGCGTCGTTGCCCACCGCATCCCGGATCGGTCGCGTCCCCGGACTGTAGTTCACTCGAATCCCCGTGTCCCCGTGCTCCACCGCCGGATCGAGCGTCAGGGTCACCACGCTTCCGCTTACCGATACTGCGGAAACGCTTCGCCCGGTACCCCCCACCTCCACCGTGAAGTCCCCCGGCGCAGGCCTCGATCCCCCATCGAGCGCTTCCCCGTAGGTCAGCGTCAGAGAGGAGCCATCCACCGCCGCGCTCAGAAACTCCGGCCTGACCCCGTCCACCTTGTGCCCCGCCTGCGGCGCCACCGCTTCATGGTCCAGCACCGCATCATTGTCCGCCTCGTCCTTGATCGTCCCGCCGTTCCGGTCAATGCGGCCGGCAGCAATGCTCACTCCATCGGTGTCTTCGTCCCCCAGGGCCACCTCGTAGCTGAACACCAGCGCCGCCGCGCCACTGCCTCTCAGGTAGCCGGCCGTCCGGTTCCTGCTCCCCACTCTCAGCCGCATTCGCGGCGTCCTCGTCACTACCACCGTCTCATCGAAGGTCACCGTCACCTCGATCACATCGCCGATCGCGTAGGTGTCCCGGTTGTCTGGAGGAGTCGAGGGGATCTCGACGCTGCTTACCGTCGGCGAGGTCGTGTCCGGGGTCTCGTTGGTCACCGCCTTGCGGCTGAGCGCCTCCGCATCGTTTCCCGGCACATCCCGGATGGGATTCGCCCCCGGGCTGTAGCTGACCGTCACCGTCTCGTCATGTGCCACGACCGAGGCGAGCGTTAGCGTCACCACCATTCCACTGACCGATACTCCCGAAACGCTTCGCCCGCTCCCGTCCACCTGCACCGTGAAGTCCCCCGGCGCAGGCCTCGATCCCTCATCGAGCGCCTCCCCATAGGTCAGCGTCAGCGCCGCCGCGTTCACCGCCGCGCTCAGAAACGCCGGCCGGACCCCGTCCACCTTGTGCCCCGCCTGCGGCGCCACCGCTTCATGGTCCAGCACCGCATCATTGTCTGCCTCGTCCTTGATCGTCCCGCCGTTCCGGTCAATGCGGCCGGCAGCAATGCTCACCCCGTCGGTGTCTTCGTCCCCCAGGGCCACCTCGTAGCTGAACACCAGCGCCGCCGCGCCACTGCCTCTCAGGTAGCCGGCCGTTCGGTTCCTGCTCCCCACTCTCAGCCTCATTCTCGGCGTCCTCGTCACTACCACCGTCTCACTAAAGGTCACCGTCACCCGGATCTCATTCTCCGCCGCATAGGTCCGGTCCGTCCCAGGATCTGACGTGATCTCCAGCTTGCTTACAGTCGGCGCGGTATCATCCACATCTTGAAGTCTCACTACGAAGTCCGCTTCCACCGGATTGGCTCCATCGCTCACACGCACCCTGACCGCATAGTCCCTGTCCCCATCGCTATCGTCCGGATTCTCGTAGTCCTTCGCCGCCTTGAATGCGAGTTCGCCGCCGGTCGTCAGCGTGAACTCGCTCTGGTCCACGCCCCCCGTGATATCCCACACCAGGTCCTCGGTGCGGTCATCCTCGTCCGTCGCCTGCAGCGTCGCCACCACCGTCTCGTTCTCCGCCACGAGAATCAGGGCGGCCGTCGTGATCACCGGCGTCGCGTCGTCATCCCTGATCGTCAGCGTCACATCCGATGGCCCCGTCAGCCCCTCGCTGTTGGTGGCCGTCCCCGTCACCATCACCGTCTTGTTGGGTGCGTCCACACCATTGTTGTTGGCGGTGATCGTCACGGTTCCCGTGCTGGCGGACTGACCGACTCCGATCGTCAGCGTCTTGTTCGAGCTCAGCGAGAAATCCCCTGACACGGCCGGGGAGACGGCCGTGGCGGATACGGTCACCGTCGTCACCACGTTTGATTCCCGCTCCAGGCTCACCGTCACCGTGCTGACGCCGCCGTTCTCACCGATCGCCTCCGGCGTCAACTTCAGCGTCACCGGCACGGCCTCGTCCTTGACGATCCTGAGTATCCGGTCCACGCCGCCGCCGTTCGAGGTGGTCACATACAAGGCGCCGTCGGGGCCCATCATCGGGGTCCGCAGCCGGCCGAAAGCGCCGTTTAGCTCGGGTACAACGACCTGACTCACAAAGGCGCCCTCCGGAGTGAACTCGAAGAGGCGCAGCTTGCTGTCCTGCAGCGTGGCCAGCGCCAGTCGTCCCTCCCAGACCCCCCACTGATCGCCCTCCAGGAAGATGCCCCCGCTGGTGGCCAGGGTCGGGGACCCCGACGACCACTTGGCCTCCACGGCGCCAGGGAACTTCATCAGGTCGGTCATGGAGACACTCTCGTTGTAGCCGGGCAGCGGATCCCAGCCGTAGTTGCGGCCGGCGACCAGCAGGTTGATCTCGTCGTCAACCGACGGGCCGTGCTCCACCGACCACATCTGGCTCGTGCCGGGCCGGAGCGCCAAGCCCTGCGGGTTGCGGTGGCCATAGGTGTAGATCAGGGGCGATGAAGCGAACGGGTTGGCCGGCGCCCCGGCGCCCGTGGATGCGTCGACCCGCAGGACCTTCCCTCCCAGCGAGGTCAGGTCTTGCGGGACCGTCCCAGATGCCGCGTCGCCGGTCGCGATCCACAGATAGCCCTGCGGGCCGAAGCGCAGCCGGCAGCCGCCGTGACGGAAGCTGGAAGCGGGCATGCCCCCGACAAGGGGGTCGGCGACGCGGGTGGTCGTGGTGTAGGCAGCATTGATGGTCCAGGCGATTACCTGTATCTCGGGCCCGGTGTGGGCCTGGCAGGTGTAAAAGCGCCGGTTGGAGGAGAAATCCGGATCGACGACGATGCCCATCAACCCGTTCTCTCCGCTGGAGAACACGTCGCCGAACTCGGCGGTGACGGTCTGGACCGTGCCGTCGGTGAGTCGACTGCTCAGCACGCCCGATCGCTCGGTGAACAGCATCGTGCCGTCGGGCGTGAAGGCGAGGTCCCAGGGGATGGTCAGGCCGGAGACGAGGGTGGAAACCAGGAGTTTGGGAGGGGTGATCTCATAGGTGCTGACGCCCTGCGCCTGCTTGCCGGAACCATGCCCGTCGTCATAGGACACCGTGGCTCGCAAGTACTTTTCCTGATCGTCGCTGGACGGCGTGTAGACGGCCGACGTTGCGCTGCTGATGTTCACCCAGCCCGTGCTGCGGTCCAAAGACCGGGCCCATTGCCAGCTCGCGCCGTTCACACCGCCGTCCGGATCGCTCAACTTCGCCCTGATGGCAGCCCCTACCTGGGAGAAGCTGACCGTTCCGGCTTCCTCTACGTTGCGCACGGTGACGGTGATCGTCTGCTCTGCCGTCAGCGCCCGATCGGCCGTGCCGCCGGTCGCCGTCACGGTCACGATGTGCTCGTTGTTCTCCGCGTCGTTGAGGGGATCCATGCTGGCGACATCCGCCGGACTCTCGTAGTTCGGCGGTCTGGCGAATGTCAACACACCCGTCGTTTCGCCGATCTCGAACTCCGAGGCATCGCCGCCGCCCGTGATCGTATAGGCAACCTCGTCGCCGCTGTCGTGGTCCGCGGCGACCACCGTGCCGGCTGCCGTCTGGTTCTCGTCCACCTCGAAGCTCGTGGCGCTGGTGAACGACGGCGCGGTGTTGACCGACCGGCGAGTGAAGGTCAGGGTCGCGATCGCCTCGTTCGAGAACTTTCCCATCCCCCGCAGGCTCGTGATGACTCCCTGCGGCGAGGTGGCGGGGTTCGAGAGCGAAAACTCGGTCCCCTCCTCGGTCCCGGCGTCCCACGGATACAGGTTCACCGTGCGCGACGCCAGCCAGTCTCCCTGCTCATCCAGAAGGGAAAGCCCGGAGACGCCCACGAACCAGTCCGGGCTCGGCGCTACCATCGTGAGCAGGGTGACCCGGGGATGGTCGGTGGTGAGCGTGATGTCCACCGTAGCTGTGGCTGTCCCGCCGAACGCGATGGACTGCTCAATGACAGCGAGAGCATTCGAGCTGGCGGCGTTGATCTCGGACTTGAGGTTGCTCGTTCCCCCAACTTCCGCCATGCTCTCGATCCCTGCGCTGGCTGTACCTCCATCGCTCCAGAAAGTGACGCTGCCGTTGTGTACGGCGCCGATCAAGGTCGTGAAATGCTCACCAGATGGGACCGATACCCCACTGGCCAGCGCGTCGTCGGTAAATTTGCCGGTGAATGTCACCGTGTAGGTGGCTGATTGTGCGTTGCCCTGTGCCTGTGCCGGCATCGGCATGGTCACCAACGGCACAGCCAACACCAGCAGCAGTGCCGCCGCCGCGAGTGTAGTCAGGGATCGGGCAAGGCTTGCAAGACGGGTGAAGCGTCCCTGATAGCGCCTGTGATGCTTGCGGTGCATGGCGTCACACCACCCATGCCGACGGGCGGGGCCGTTCGGAAGGTCTGACGGATGGAGTGCGGGGCCTGGTTGTTCGAGTGGGGCGGCCTGGAGATTCAGGCCATGGGTACGGCTCTCGGCTCTCATTCTGAGAGCCACCGGACCAGGCCGCTTTTGGCAAGCTTTTTTTCGAGCCATCCACGACTTACAAATTGGCCGTGTCGGAAGCGTACCGTCACGCAGCCCCCGGCATCCTCGATCTCGGGGCGTGGCAAACCGGCAGAGGTCGTCAGCTCCGCCATCTTGAGCGTCCCGCGTTCCCACTCTTCGATGATGCCGCGCCGATAGAAGGTACGAGCGATCAGTGGGTTCCAGGGCAACGACTCGTGCGGCGCGAACAGTTTCACCGAGGTCAACCCGAAATGCAGCACCGATCTCATGTGCCATGCGCTCGCGCAGTTCGCTGATCTGGGACTCCAGCCCATTGATCCTCGACGCAGGATCTGGAGATTGGTCAGGTTCCGCAACTCCGCCGGGATCGCCCCGCTCAACCCATTGCCGCAGAGATCCAGGATCTGGAGATTGGTCAGATTCCCTAACTCCGCCGGGATCGCCCCGCTCAACTCATTGTCGGAGAGATGCAGCTCCGTAACGCGGCCGGTTGCGTCCGTGTCGACCCCGTGCCATTCCGAGAGGGCCTCGTTGCTCAACCAGTTGGTGTTGTTCGTCCAGTTGGCGCCGGCGGTCGCGTTGTAGAGCGTCACCAGCACCGCCCGGTCCGCCACCACCGGGTCCTGTGCGCGGGCGGTTCCGCCGGTCAGAAGGAGGAAGCCCGCGAAGACGAAGACAGCGTGCGTGCGCCCGTGATGGGGGTGGGGCCGGGTTCTGGGAAGCCGCGAAGACGGACCGCAGGGCCGCCGACAAGACGGCGAGAAGGCCAAGGAGGGTCCGTCCGCACCCTGGGCCCCGCTGCACGGATACTTCAACTCGACGACAATCAACCTGCCTCGTTCCGTGACGCCGAGGAGATCGATCTTGCCGATGCCATAGTCCGCCCGTTTGGCTTTGAGCGGCTCCCTCCATCCGTGAATAGTGCCATCCAATATCGAGGGTTGTCATGCTCGATCTTTGACCTCCAGTTCCTCCAACAACCGCGCCCCGCAGCCGGCGCAAACGTCCGCAGGGGCCAGCTCGATTGTTGTGACGGCCTGCAGGGTGAGGGTTGCGTCGTTTCCGCCGCAGGCGTCCAGGCGGCACTGCTCGCAGACGTAGGGGCCGCCGGTCGGTTCCGGGTTGCGCCATGCGCCGCCCCGTGCAAACGCCCAATACTTGGTCATGGTTCCTGCCGCGCTTCCCCGTCTTCAAGGCCGAGCGCATACTCCACCACCCGGCTGAGTTGGTCGTTTGTTCGCTGCGTGGCGCCGTTCCCAGTTTTCCGTCCACATCCACCGAAACCTCCTCTGAGGTGAGATATAACCAGAAGTTGTGGATGAGCCTCTGAGGGGAGGCGGCGTGTCCTGACGATTGAGGAAGCAACTCAATCGTTTTCTGGAAAGGAACAAGGAGGATACGCCATGAGTCAGTGTGAAGCTGCTGAGAGCAGCAGTCAAGTCAACCCCCAAGTCATTGATGGAAAGGAACGCTCGCCCTTGGATGAGGTGCTGCGCCAAGGAGCGCGCCAGATGCTCGTCAAGGCCGTGGAAGCCGAAGTGACCGCCTACATCGAAACGCATCAGCACGAAGTCGACCAGGACGGCCGGCGGCTGGTGGTGCGCAACGGTCACGCCCGCGAGCGCACCATCGTCAGCGGCGTGGGTCAGCTGAAGATCCAGGCGCCGCGGGTCGACGATCGCCGAGTCGATGAGCAGGGCCGGCGCTTTCGTTTCACTTCCCAGATCCTGCCGCCGTATCCGCGGCGCACGAAGAGTGTGGAGGAGTTGATCCCCTGGTTGTACCTGAAAGGGATCTCGACGGGCGATTTCAGCGAAGCGCTGGAGGCCTTGCTGGGGCCCGACGCTCCGGGCCTGTCGGCGACGACGGTGGTGCGTCTCAAAGACGTCTGGCGCCGCGAGTACGAGGCTTGGTCAAAGCGTGACCTCAGCGGCCAGCGGTTTGTTTACATTTGGGCCGATGGCATCTACTCGAATGTTCGTCTGGACGATGAACGGCAGTGTTTGCTGGTTGTGATGGGAGCACTCGAAGACGGTCGCAAGCAACTGCTGGCGGTGCACGACGGCTTTCGCGAAAGCGAACTGTCGTGGCAGGAGTTGCTGGAGGACTTGAAACGGCAGGGGCTCGAGCTGCCGCCGAAGTTGGCGGTGGGCGACGGAGCGATGGGGTTTTGGGCGGCACTGCGGAAAGTCTATCCGGCGACCGGTGAGCAACGCTGCTGGCTCCACAAGACGGCCAACGTGCTCAATAAGCTGCCGCAGAGCATGCAGGGCAAAGCCAAGCAGGCGCTGCGCGACATCTATCTTGCCGAGAGTCGGCAGACGGCGGAGGCCGCTCTGGACCGTTTCAAGAACCTATACGAGAAGAAGTTTTCCAAAGCGGTCGAGTGCCTGGAAAAAGACCGCCAAGTGCTGCTGGCTTTCTACGACTTTCCGGCCGAGCACTGGGGGCACTTGCGGACGACGAACCCGATCGAGTCCACCTTTGCGACGGTCCGTTTGCGGCAGCGACGAACGAAGGGTTGTGGCAGCCGCGAAGCGTCGTTAACGATGCTCTTCATGCTGGCCCGCCAAGCCGAGCGCCACTGGCGACGCCTGAACGGTTCGGAAGTGATTGTTCATGTCTTAGAGGAAAAGGTTTTCAAGGATGGATTGATGGTTCAGGAGAACGCCGCCTGACCTCGCCCATCCACAACATTTAACAATATCTCCTCACGAGTTTGCGTCAGAGCTTCCTCAACGGTGCATTGACGCGGCTGATCGATCCGGACGTTACTCTTCGCCGGCAGATTGTAGGGTTTGTGTCGAGGGGAGATTGCGGACTCGCATCCGGTGCCAAGGGTGACGATCAATATGAGCGGCTGTGGTATGCCGAGCTGAGCGGGGCCGAGGAAGTGGCGTTTGAGGCAGTGTCTTCTTGCTGACTATAGACAAAGCCAAAGAACTTAAAGCACCACTTGAAGGTCCCGCACAGCCGCAACCAGAGCCCGCACCAAGTCCAGGCCCAGAACCCGGGCCAGAACCTGAACCGGTAGCCGGCCCCGAGCCAAGTCCGGCCACTCAGAAAACAACGCTTCACCTTGCCTTAACACCCAATGGTTTTCTGCAGGGGTCTGCGTTCGTGCATGTAGACCCGTAACCTATTGACTAATAGTAATTTATTACTCACAGTCGCGGGCTAAGGCGGTCAGTGCGTAGCGGGGGTCATCGCAAGGTTTGTTCGTAGAATTACTCTAAGGGACCGAAGGGCCTCGGTTTCGACTTCAACGCAGCGCCTTTGCGATTCTGTAAGCCGTTGCCCTGCCAATGCCGAGCTGTTTTGCGGCTCGAGCGGCGGTCGACCCGGTGTTCGCCCGCGTTTCCTGGCGGCGGAGATGCCGTCGCGGGTACGCTCGGAGATGAGCCGGCGTTCGAAGTGCGCGATGGAGCCGAAGACGTGGAACACGAGTTCACCGGCCGCGGACGAGGTGTCGAGGCGCTCCTCGAGGCTGATCAGGTGGATGCCGCGGGCCTTGAGGCCGTCGACGGTTTCGAGCAGCTCCCTGAGTGAGCGTCCGAGCCGGTCGAGGCGAATGATGCAGAGACGGTCCCCGGGTCGGGCGTGATCGATGAGCTCGGCCAAGGCAGGGCGGTCGAAGCGCTTACCCGAGACGATGTCGGTGAAGACGCGAATGGCGCCAGCCTCAATGAGCCGGTCGCTCTGGGCGTCGGGATTCTGTTCGTGGGTCGAGACGCGAGCGTAGCCCAGGGTGTTCCCCACGCGGGCCGGCGCCACCGTCTCAATATCGTTCGTTTCAGGGACGGTTTCTGGGTGCATGCTTGGAGTCCCGTTCAAGGGGTTCGAGGCCGTCTCTTTATTCGTCTCTTTATCCTAAACCGTCTCGAAACCGGAACCATCGTTTTTGGGACGCGCCAATGGCTTCACGACGTCTTGTACCGGCATCGGTGCGCGAAGCGCTACTCGGGATTCCCTCCGACATCGCTTCGCTGGAGCGCAACTATCTTCTGGCCGATGATGATCTTGATTCGATCGGTACGCGCCGGCGCCCGGAGAACCGCATCGGGCTGGCGCTCCACATCGCACTGCTGCGCCATCCGGGCCAAGGCTGGCACGACGACACCGAACCGCCCGCTCCAACCACAGGCGGCTGGTCGTCCGGCATCTCGGCCTGCGTGCGTTCGTGCCTGCGCACGACATGCGAACAGCGATGGACCTGGCTGCCCGGGCGGCGTTCGACACCGACGACGGGCGCATCATCCTGGCCCGCTTGAGCGGTGAGATAAAGGCGCAGCGGTTCGTGTTGCCGAGCGCGGACACGTTGGAGCGCATCGGTCTGGCCGGACGCGCCCGCGCCCGCAGGCTGTCCGCACAGGCGCTCAACGATGCCCTCGGCGATGAGAGGAAGAAGGCGCTGGAAGCGCTGCTCGAGCACAATCCGGGCATCGGTCGGTCCCGACTGACGTGGCTGCGTACGCCGCCCCATTCGACGAGCGCACCGAGCATGCTCGCTCTCCTGGAGCGGCTGACCTTTGTGCGCGCGATCGCTCTACCGCGCCATCTCGGCGACAACATCCACCCGGCCAGACGAGCCCAGTTCGCACGCGAGGGAGCGGTCGCTCCGGTCAACCTGCTCAGCGACTTCGGCAAGCGGCGGCGGATCGCTTCGCTGGCCGCACGGATGTTGGAGCTGGAAACGACGTTGACCGATGCGGCGATCGCCCTGTTCGAGCGTCTGACGGGCCGGCTGTTCACGCGGTCGAGGAACAGCCAGGACCGCTCGTGGTCGGCCAGCAAGACGCAAGCCGGACGGCTGATACGGCTGTTCGGCGGCGCCATCGACGCCATGGTGCGGGCGCGCGAATACGATCGGGACCCGTTCGACGTGCTCGATGAGGAGATCGGCTGGGACCGTCTGGTGGCGTCGCGCGAGGAGATCGCCGCGTTGGGAGATCTGGCAACGCAGGACCCTCTGTCGCTGGCGACCCAGCGCTACGCACAGCTTCGCCGCTTCGCGCCGGCGTTCCTGGAGGCCTTCGAGTTCGACGCCCCCGCCTCGGGCCAAGGCCTGCAGGCCGCCGTGACTCTCCTCAGGGAGCTCAACCGCACGGGCAAACGCAACCTGCCCGACATCGTAATGCGGTGCTGTGTCGAGTGTTCGGTGGTCACCCCATCCGGCGGCGCTCGCCTGCGGGTCGAGATCAATGAGGACCGCACGGTGGCCGCCCGCCTCCGCTGCTACAGCTAGGTTGATGGCTAGCGTGGTCTTGCCTGTCCCCCGTGCGAATCTGTTCGACGAAAATGGTATCGATGCCTCGTGCGGTGCGCTCTACGATGCCGGCGCGCTTGAAGGCATCCGCCAGGACTCCTACCTGCTGCAAGTGGAGCAGGCCGTCCGCGATGGGGACCTCGCCGGAGCCCAGGCCGCACCGGCTGCGATGGGTCGTGCTTCGATCCAATAACAAGTGAACCCCCGGAGGCTTACCAATGAACCGTATGGCAAGAGTCACGCACTGCTATTTGTGCGGTCGGCCATTGTCATGCCCGACTAGTAGGGATCATTGTCCGCCACTGACGCTGTTCCCTCCGGAAATCCGCCGGCAACATAATCTCAGTCAGCTGATCGCCATTTGGGTCCATAGGGACTGTAACGCCTCCTACCAGAGTGCCGAGGAGTATTTCAAAGCAACAATGGTTCCGTTCGCTCGGGGCTCAGTGGCAGGAGACTCTATCTACAAAAAGTTTATCGCGGACTCTCGGGAAGACGAGCGCACTGATTAGCCGAGAGCATTCTCCGCGAGTTTAAACCACGGCCCGGCGGCCTTCATCTTCCATCGGGTCTCGTTGTAAAGCGTCAAGACGGTGCCCGGATAACCAGCGTGGAAAATTGTGCGCGGCCTGAATTTCACAGCAGCACCATATGGTGTCCAATACAAGATGATCCTGAAAGGGGGGAGTGTTTCCAACACAAGATGATCCTGAAAACGACAAAGGTGGGAGGGGGGACACTGCGGGTGAATGCGAATCACCATGCAGAAGGCCTGATCGCCATTTGGGTCCATAGGGACTGTAACGCCTCTCGTCTGATTCTACCAGAGTGCGGGTGAGCCAACCCCGAGTATTTCCCGACCCGCTACACGGCCGACAATGGCCGTTCGCTCGGGGCTCAGTGGCAGGAGACTCTATCTACAAAAAGTTTATCGCGGACTCTCGGGAAGACGAGCGCAAACTGATCCTAGCCGAGAGCATTCTCCGCGAGTTTAATCACCGGGTCGAGAAACTGTTGAACGACGGCCCGGCGGCCTTCATCTTCCATCGGGTCTCGTTGTAAAGCGTCAAGACGGTGCCCGGATAAAGCGTATAGCGTGGAAAATTGTGCGCGGCCTGAATTTCCACAGGGATGGGAGGGGGAGGGGGAAGTCACCACAGCACCATTCTACCGGAAGCTATCCCCGTAGGCTGCACCCTTACCGCTCCGGGCCAGCGGCCCCCAGAGCATTTTCTGTGCGTGAGCGGCCTTGCTGATGATGAGACGCACGGCCGATATCCCGGTATATTTGACTATCGCTCCCGCGTTTTCGAGACGGACTTGGGTAAGCTGAATTACTGGGCGTTTCTCATCTGGGATCGCCTCATCATGACAGTGCACTTTCACGATCCATGGTCTTGCCAATGCGAGGATTGTACCTCTGCCGTTGCAGAGATGGAGATGCGGGTGGGTAGACCTGCGGTCTAGGCAGTTTGGAAGCTTGAATCACAAATCACCCCCTGGGGATCTCCGGCGCCACCCGGCTTCTTCAGAACCAGTTTGCGGAGGCTCATCTCGGCCAACGCTGGAGCGGCTGGCGACCTCGAGCGTCTCCCGCAACGTAGGGAGCAAGCCGAGTTCGATGTTGTCGAAGATGCGTGGCATCAGCTTTCCAAAACAAGTACTCTCCTCGAGATGGTCTACCTTTACTCTGCCCTAGTGGCTCCCTTTTGGGGTTTGAGCCGCAACGGTGTGAAAAATTACTCCAAGGGTCCGTGTGTGACCTTCCTGGAGTAACTCCCGGCACCGCTTCCGCTGCTATGAAGCGCCCGTTCTTCGGGGCTTGGGCCTCGGGAACGACTGCCCAGTCACGGTCAAAAGGTATGGCTCTTCCGGGTTTCTAGTGGGTGGCACCGGCCCACGAGCGGGCAAGCAAGCGACCGCACTTGAGGACCGTCGATCGATGGAATGCCGATTGGGGCGCACTCGCGCTGATGGTGGAAAGGTGGCTCGTTCCCGCCCCGCTCCATGCAACAACGCTCTGTTAGTTGAGTTGCGACCGATCCTGCATGTCCATCTGCACCCCCAGACCTTGAAGCGCTTCCATCTTCGCTTTCACCTCGGAAGAGTCGATCACCCGGAGCGTGTCAAATAGCTCTCGTAGGCTCTCCGGGCCCAACCCACAAACGTTCAGGGCATCGCGGACCTGGGCACAGCTGGGGCAGAGTGTCTGTTCGGTTCCGCTGTCTTCATTCGTGCCGCCGCACAGCGTGATCGACTCGGTGGCCAACTCACCTACCCAGTCCACGTGCAAGTGGCGATAACGTGCGGGGCCTTTCATGGCCTTACAGATTACCTCAGGGCGGCATAAGTGTTTGTGCAAGAATTAAACGGCGAGTTCATTACTCCGCCTTTTGCTCCGCTAAAATGTTGATGTGATGGGCCAATCCACCCCGTTTACGCTGCATGACTTATCCTCCCACGTCCCCGGAGAACCACAGAGTCGCCATCGGGCAGGTTGTTTCAAGACGGTTTATGGTGCCTCACCTTCGACTCGACCTTCAGCCGCGCTCCCTATCGAGTGCGGCTACCGATAAGAATCCTCAATCATCTTGAGATTGGGCAGGAGGTCCTTCACACAGCGAAGTGACCTGCCCCATTGGGGAGGGAGGGAATAGCAGCACAACTCGACGGTTGAGCTCACTGGCTGCCTCAGTATCTTCAACGGGATCGGTCTCTCCCTTGCCGACCACGGCGCCATTCAGCTGGGCGAGCCACTCTTCTCTCGTGATGCCGGGAAGCGAGGACGCATAGTTGGTGGCAAGGAGTTCGCGAACGATCTGCCGCTGCTGGTCAGCGTTTTCCTGGGATTCGTTTGCCGGGGGCTGCTTTAGGGTTTCATCGAGGAAGTAGAGATAGACACCGAGGGCGCGCTGCTCCGAAAGCCACTGGTTGTAATCGTCATCTCCGACACGATCGGTGTGGCCTTCATAGCGGACCCTAGCCCCGGGAAAGAGCAACATTCGAATTACCGTGAGCTTGGCGAGACTTTCACGGGCCGAGGGGCGCAGTTCAAAACTATTGAAATCAAACAAAATATCTGATGCTAGTGTCAACACCATGCTGCCTCCCTGTTGGGTCAATTGGCCAAGCGAGGCAAGCTGAGTGCGCAATTCGTTGCAGATTTTCTCTCGATCCTCGCCCAGTCGAACATTCAAGTCTTGCAGGGCCAGGCGTCGTTGCCGCAAGGAGTTGATCTCCTGACGGAGGCCCACAAGGTCGGCTTCAGCTTTTTCCGCTCGTACTCTGAGTTCGTCCCGGGCGAGGCCTTCCCGCTGCAAAGCCTCTTCGAGTTCCTGAATCTGTGCCGTCAATTGGGAACTCCTCAGATTGGAATCCTCCCGCAGCTGGGCCAGCTCTAACTCGCGTTCGGTCAGATTTTGTTGAAGCTTGACCAACTCCCGCTCAAGTTGCCGCAGATTGATTCCACCGACCGCCCCAATGGCCAGAGCTCGAGCGTTTTCTGCAATGTTGGCCGCCGTGCGGGCGAATTGGACCGCTTGACGCAAACCACCACGGGACAGGTAGGCACTTTCCGCTTGGTGCAGATACCCGTGAGCCAGCTCAAGAGTGGCACGGATACGCAACTCACCCGGCAGCGGATCCTCCCCTTCAGGAGTAGGCAGCCCTAGAATGCCCGCCTTTGACGCCAACTCAAGGGCCTTTCGCGCCTGCTGCAATTCATTGGGAGCCACACGGTCAACGACCGCCGGAGTGGTCGAGTATTGCGTGTAGTACGTGTAGTAGACCAACTTCCCTTCGACGTGCAAAGCCCCGCTCCGGGAATCCGCCTGACCGGTGCTATAAAGCACAGCCACGGGGCTCGGATCATTCACCGCAAAGTCTGGCTCCGCGGTGACCAGGAGCCAGAAAGTTTGTATGGGGGTCGTAACGTTGATGCTCACGGGACGGTCGTCCTTAAAAGTGATTTCCCCAAGATTGGATGCCTTTCCATCCACGGAAACGGCCCACAGGACATAGGTGAGGTAATCCTCGCCAAAGCGCCGGGCAGGCTGAAGCCCTTGGATGCCGCCGCGATTAATATCGATTTCTAAGAATCCGGGACGGCTCTCGACCTTCATTTTGATGGCGGCGCCGGGCTCTATCCGTGTACCTCGCATCTGGACCACGGTCGAATCCGCAAGATGCCGAAAGCTCAAGATTTGACCTCGGGGTTCGTCGACCTCAACGCTGCGGATTTCAGCCGAGGCCTTCGGGGCTTCTTGCGCCAGGGACGGTGCCCCGGTGCCCACACAACCCATGAATAGGCATATGAGTAAACGAATCTTCTGGATCACCACGGCCAAGATCGCTCCCACCGCCAGCACTGTAATCAAGACGTTGATTAGCTCGACACTCATGCTTTCCTCCAATCAATCGACCCATTATTCCACTGTCGCCAGGCTAAAAACCACAAAGTGAAACACCCCGACTACAAGGGGGGGGGCCGGGCGCCGCGCTCGATGTGATCGGCAGACCGGCTTCGGGTGCTGGCCGACCGGCGGCGCATCGTTCCGATTCTCAGAAGGCCGGGGCATACCACCGGAGCAGTGGCCTTATTTGTTCCGAGAGCTTCCCCTCCCGCAAACAACCTGATTTGCCTCTGCGGTTCATGTGTGGCATAGGATGGCGGTATGGAAGCTGACGATTCGGAACTGCGCACAAGCATTCGCTACGAGCCTGACGACCGGCCTCCGATACTGCTTGCCTTCGGTCTCGGACTGGAACTGGCCATTCTCTCCGTCGCCGGCATCGTCTTGACGACGGCGATCGTTGTTCGCGCCGGGGGCGGGACCGAAGCCTTTCTCTCCTGGGCCGTGTTTGCCTCGGTCGGTATCAGCGGCGTGTCCACGATGATACAGGCGATGCGCTGCGCCGGAAGTCGATGTGCGGGCGCTCGCGACCTGCGGCGATGTCCTTGCCCTGGACGTCCTCGCCGATGGCAATTAGCCGCGCTCGCAACTCCCCCTCGAAACCTGGCTTGATCGGCACGATGAGAGTCAGCGCGGTCGGTGTCATCTGTCGGATCTCACTGGACCCGCAGGTGCAGGGGCGGTGACCGGCCACCCGCGCGGGGCCCAACAAGTCTATCACTGGGCGTCGGCTCTCCCGCGAAATGATGGAACATCGGCACCCGCTGACGGCCTCCTCCCCGGAATTGGTCGATCGTGTTTTGGAACAGTACGAGAAATAGCGTCGAGTGGCGATTGATTGTGACGGCCCGATTCGGGACAATCGTGGGCGATTCACAATTTGCCGAGCGACCAGCCATGCCTACTCCCGAAGGCTCACTTTGTCCGCAAGATATCCGTGACCGAGTCGAACACTTGCCCCGTGTTCGGCTAGCCCACTTGCCAACGCCACTGGAGCCGTTGCCGCGTTTTTCGAAGTCTCTTGGTGGACCATCCGTCTTTATCAAACGGGATGATTGCACCGGGCTGGCGTTCGGCGGCAACAAGACGCGACACAATGAATTCCTGTTGGCCGACGCCCTCGCTCAAGGGGCAGACATGCTCGTGTGGGGCGCGGGAGTGCAGTCCAACAATTGCCGGCAGACGGTCGCGTCGTGCGCCAAGCTGGGTCTGGATTGCCATTTGTTGCTCAGCCGCCGGAGTCACGGCGACGAGGTACAAGGTAATCTTCTGCTGGATCATTTGCTCGGGGCGACGTACGAAATAGTCAACGCGGCCGTCGGTCCGGAACTGGATGATCTCATCGCGCAAGCCGCAGACAGGTTTCGCGCGCAGGGTCGCAAGGTCTACAACTGGGATCGAAATCTATTGAGAGCCAGAGCGGCGGTGAGTTATACGCTCACCATGGCGGAACTGGTTGAGCAACTCGAGCGGCAAGCGGTTGTACCCGCAGCGATTTACGTTTGTTCGGCGGGCTCAACCGGAGCGGGCTTGGCACTAGGCAGGGCCGCATTGGGGGTGAAGGCACCGCTGCTCAACATGCTGCCGATCCACTGGCCCTGGGACGAAGCGGAAGACATGTGCCGACTGGCAAATGGAGCGGCGGAGTTAATCGATTTGCCAAATCGATTGACGCCCGACGAAATCATCGTGGATGGCGAGTTCATCGGGCCGGGTTACGGGACCCCTACCTCCGAGTGCATGGGCGCAATGGCACTGCTGGCTCGCACCGAGGGCATTCTGCTTGACCCGAGCTATACGGGGAAAGCGATGGCGGGACTCATCGATCACGTGCGTGGCGACCGGTACTCGACGGATCAATCGATCGTTTTCATCCACACCGGCGGCACGCCGGCGCTCTTTGCCTACCGAGACGAGATCGTGCGCATGATCCCTCGACAGGATTCCGTTAGTCGACTTCGTCCAAACAAGGAGCAGGGGGACAACGATGCGAGCGGCGGTCATTGAAGTAGCGGGTGGACCTGAGGTGCTGAAACTCCAGGAAAGGCCGGTTCCGAAGCCCGCGACAGGTTGGGCCTTGGTAAGGGTCAAGGCGTTCGGAATCAACCGGTCGGAGCTGTTCACGCGCCAAGGGCACTCGCCCTCGGTGCTGTTTCCCCGCATCCTGGGAATTGAAGCGGTCGGCCAGGTGGTCGAGGCGCCCGGCGGGGAATTCCCCAAAGGCCAGACCGTGGCGACCGCGATGGGCGGGATGGGTCGACAGTTTGACGGCTCCTATGCGGAATACACGTGTGTCCCCGCTGCCCAGGTCCAAGCTCTCGACACGAAGGTAGATTGGACCAAGCTAGCGGCGCTGCCGGAGATGCTACAGACCGCTTGGGGATCGAGGCCTTCGAGACATCCTTGCTCAGTAGCGCTCGGATGTCTTGCTTCTTGCCGTCGAACTTGGATCTCCCTAAGGCCCCCTGGGCCTTCCCTTGTCGACGAACTGCGACACCTCGGCGCTCTTGGCATGCATCACGCGGCAGAGGCCGAAGTCCAGGTCGGGCTGGTCGAGCTTGGAACAACTCCTTCAGCAGCGTTTTCAGCTTCTCGTACTTCTGGCTCATAAGGGCGTTGCGCCGACATCATCCGGACCCTCCCCATAATCCCCGATCGTTCTAGTCGACCGCGACCAGCTCCCGAGCGTCCCGCGCCTTCTTGGGTTTTCGCCGAGTTAACTTGTCTTCCAGGAACGATCCGCTCCGCAGCTCTTCTAAGCTAACCTTGTCGGCCGGCTCTTTCATTCGACGACGTGCCTCAGTCACATCCATGCGATCCTCGAGAAGTTGCAGCAGCTCTAGATCTTCGACGCCGATGACAGCGGCCACTGGTCGCCGGTGCTGCGTGACGAGGATGCGTTCTCCTGTCACACGAACCGCATCAATGATCTTGGACAAATTCTGACGAACCGAGGAAGAACTGATCTCGGTGGCTTCAAGTTCAGTTTTCATTTCTTCTCCTTGTACACGTCACTCCGGTGCTTGACCCGGACTATTCTTACGGTCACCGTGTCGTTGTCGACGTTGTAGATGATCCGGTAGTGGCCAACCCTGTATCGGAAGATCCCGCTATCCAACTGGCGTACACCTTGGCGGTAGGGGTCAGCGACCAATAGCTCAATCGCGGCGATCACGCGGACCCGGACAGGCCGGTCTAATCGCTTGATGTCCTTCTGTGCCGACCGGACTATCTCTAAATTGTACACTGTGTATAGATTGTACAAATATCCGGTCCGTATTCAAGGGGGATTCGACCACCGTGAAGAGGGGGAGGATACCACTCACCCCGAAGAGCATTGTCGATCGCGATATTGGCGAGGGTCTCCAAGACTTCAAGAAGAGTCGTTCCATCGGTCCGCTCAATATCGCCGATGCCGCCGCTGGGGCGACGACCTTCGCGGCGCCATCGTGAGAAAACTGCCATGGCAATCTCAATGTGCGGCTCCCTGCGGGTGGTTTTCCTCTACGGTTCGGCGGAAGGCCGGCCAGTCGTTGGCCATCGCCTGCGAGAGTTCAAGCAGCTTGGCAGCCAGGTCCTTGGCGCCGCTAAATGTAATCCGCAGTTCGCGACACCGCCGCGGCGTTACCGACCCGCAGGCCCTCGAGGCCCGCCATGATCTGTCGTGCGCGGCGCTGGCGCACACGGAAGAGCTTCTCGACCGCCGCGCGGTCGAGGTGAGGGGATGTCATGGAACGCAGGGCGCCGAGGATTTCGTCAAGTCGATGAAACCAGGCGGGTTGGGCGGGCATGGGGGAAGCTCCTGCTCTACTATACGTTAGGGAGCGATCCGGCATTATGGCCTGCCGGGAGCGGCGGGAGAGGGGGTTAATCACGCATGATAAAGGATATTATCATTCACTAAAGAACCACATTCGCGACCTACCACGCCCGACCACCCGCCAGCCCTCGTTCCCCTCCCCCAAAACACCCGCCAGGGCGACGGCCTTGCCCTCCATCGTGCGACGTGGAGGTCCGGTCGCCGTTTTCGCCGCCGGGGAATTCTTGTACGCCGCCGCGCCTGGGATGGTGAGCAACTGGTCCAGGTACTAGGATAGAAAATCGCGGGTTGTGTAGAGATTGGGTTTTGGGTTCATGTTTTCTCCATCCTTTTCCACGAGCGATTTCCCGCGCCAAGCCAGGGGAGCGCCGTTTTTCAGTGTCAACGGTGCCGCCATCTATCTTGGGCGGGTTGTCGGGATCCGCCCGACGCTTCCGATCTCACTTTCAAGTTCCAATATACGGGCTTCAATCAAGTGTCGTAACTCAGCGACCATCTGGCGGCTGGTTGCGCTACACGCTGTCTTGAAACGCCGATGGACGGAGACCGGCACATCTACACTGAGCCGTTTTGTCGGCTCATTGGTTTTCTCCTGCTTGACGTTCTTACGTGGAGGTTCTTCAAGGGCCGGGCCGTGGCCGGGTCCCGCTTTTTCAAAGGACTCCAGTGCGTCATCGGTAAGTAATTTTGGCTTAGGAACGCTCTGAAATGATTTCTTGCTCATAGCTTAGAATTTCCTTTGTCAGCTTCTCAATCTCGCACGCGGCAGGGCTTTCCGGTGCCCATTCAAAAATCATTTTGCCCATCGTCAGGCTTTCGGCATATGCGACTCGCTGGGAGATTTCGTTTGCCAGGATCGGAATGCCCATCGCGGCAGCCATCGAGCGGATCTCGCGACCGATAACCGTGTTCCCTATTTTGCGAGAAACCACAAAACCACATTTGATGTTTTTGAGTTCCTGTGCTTCCTGAACCTGATGGACGGTGAGACCGCTGGCCCAAGTAGACAGGCCGCTTGGTTCGATGGGCACGAGGACAAGGTCAGACGCTACGATGCACGAGCGAGCAATGGATTCAGCATGTGGCGGGCCATCAATCACGGTGTAGGTGTGGTCGGCTGCTAGTTTCATCGCATCCCGCGCCATGTTTTCGCGGGCGAGTGAGATCACCTTGAAATCGGTATCCTCGCGCAAGCTCGCCCAAGAAGAGGCGGATCCTTGCTTGTCGGCGTCGATCAAAAGGACATTGTGCCCGTTGCGGGCCAACCCAGCGGCGACATTCACTGCCAGCGTGGTTTTGCCGACACCACCCTTCTGATTAAGAAAAGAGATAACCACAAAACAACATTACCGTCTTTTAGTAAATGTGTCAACACACAAACCACAAAAGGAGAACCAACGCTCCCGGGTTGCTCAGAGGCTACGCCACAGGGCAGCGGCTTCATTTGGCTTGACATGATCTGCCTGGTCTTCAATACTAGTCATATGGAAACCATCAACGCATCCGACTTCAAGGCCCGATGCTTGGCTATCCTCGATCGCGTGCAGGCTACAGGAGAGCGGCTGGTCATCCTGAAGCGCGGTCGGCCTGTGGCGGAGTTGCTGCCCGCAAGCCGAACTCATGCCGAGTATCCACAGTTGGAGCTCAAGGGTACCGTCATTGTGGCCGGCGACATTGTTGAGCCGGCGGTTCCGGAAGAATACTGGGAAAGCCTCAGGGCATGACGGCGCTGCTCGACACGCATATCCTGATCTGGTGGCTCAACGACAGCAATCGGCTCTCACCGGCCCAGCAGGAGGTTGTCGCGTCAGCCAGTGCAGAGTCACCGCTGCTGGTATCTGATATTTCGCTCTGGGAAGTGGCGACATTGCACAGCCTGGGTCGCATCCAGCTAACAATTCCCCTTCGGGTGTGGCTGGACAAGGCGGTGGCTCCGCCTCTGGTGCGGCGGCACGGCATCTCCCCGGCCATTGCAGCGGAGCTGGCCACGTTGCCCGACTCCTTTCAACGCGATCCAGCAGACCGCATTCTCGTGGCGACCGCCCGAATATTCGGCGCGACGCTGTTGACGCAGGATCGCAGAATCGTCGACGCAGCACTGGTCAACACGTTGCACTGACCGCAGGTCGGAGAGCGCGGGAGCCATGGGCCTCGCCGGCCGGCGAAATCTCCGCCCCGCACAATGGTGGCCGGAGTCAGTACCCCACAACCCCAAAGTTGGGCATCTCGAAGACCACCTTCTACCGCTGGTTCCCCGGCGGGCGAGCGAAAAGCTTCCGGGGAGGCAATGTGTTATTCAGGAAACCCACAAAGGAGCAAAACATGAAACTGGCAAAGACGGTTCTCGAAGCCACGCTGACGGTGGCGAGATTGGCTTGCCAGAGTTGAGGGAACGTTATGGCTAACCTAACCCTGAAGAGCAACCCTCAGTTCAGAGATTCGGAGGGTCAACATGAGTGCTTCACGATCTGAGAATGGCAAGAAACCAAATGGCGCGTAGAATTTCTTGGCGTCTTCGTCGAACGCTTGGACAACGATGGCGCGGGCGCCAATAACATCGGCCGCCGTTAACGCCCTCTTCCCGGCATCGATCAACAGGTCGGACCCCAAACCCCTTCCCTGATAGTCCGTGTCTACCGCCAGTTGTCCCAGCAAGATTACCGGGGTCGGTTCGGGCATGTTTCTGCCGACGCGAGACGACACCCGCCGCCTTTCCACCGAACTGGCTGCAGGCGCTTCTGGTCGGTGACGCAGCGGTAGAATTGGATTGGACCGAATGCCCAAGAACATCATTATCTGCTGCGACGGTACCGGGAACGAGTATGGCCAGCACAACACGAACGTGGTCAAGTTGTACGAGGCGATCGTCCGCGACGCGAACCAGATCGCCTTCTACGATCCTGGTGTGGGCACCTTCAGCATTCTCGGCCGAGAACTCGGCCGCCGTGTGGGGATCGTGCTGGGGAAGGCGTTCGGCGCTGGAGTGCAGCAGAACATCGAGGACGCGTATCGGTACCTGATGGACCGGTACGAGCCGGAAGACAAGGTGTTCTTGTTCGGCTTCAGCCGGGGTGCGTTCACGGTCCGCGCGCTCGCGGGTATGTTGAACCGGTGCGCGCCGCTGTTCCAGTAGTCGTCGTCTGAGTCGACGTCTCCATCGTCGTCCGTGTCGAAGTTCAGGTTCCCTTTCGGCCCGTCCACACGGCCCGCCCCCCCCCTTTTCCCTCGTGAACAGCGCGTCTCTCCAGATCGGCCCGGAGCGGTCCAGGGCGCGAAGCGGCGAAGCGTACCCTTGACGGCGAGGACCGATCTGGAATCATCCAGGGCGAGGGGAAAGGGGGGCGGCTGTAGAAGGGGTTGGACAAACGGGCTTTGAAGGAGCTAGTGAATCGGGCGGCGAGACATTTCCGCAACATCTTCACCGCCGCGATCCTGGCGCTCCGCCCGTAGACGGGCAACCTCGGTGCGAAGCTCGGCTACTTCACCCGCTAGACCGGATCGAGGGGCAGGGTGAACCGCCGTGGCTACAAGAGCCTTCGCTGGCTTCGCGGCTCGTGGGGCGCTCCGCAACCAGCGGCGAAAGCCCCAAAAGCCAAACACGAAGACAAAGATGCTTACGAAGAGAGCTTGAATGGAATCTCCACCGGTGCGGACCCACAGGATGAGGACAGCCCTAGATACGCACGGCACAAGAACGAATCCCACGCTGGCGATAACAAGCGCGTGTAGTAAGCCGCGCTCCGGGTGACGCATACGGTTGACGATCCACAGTGCGATCAGAGCCGGGATAGCGAAGATGCCAGCGACGATAACGGCGTCGTGCGGGGCGTCCCTGATGCTGTCGATGAGTCGTTGGGTTTGGTTCATGGTGTCTCCTTCGATGGTTTGCTGTGTTTTCCCTTCACCAGGGGAAGAGGGGAAACCACAAACCAGAGTAGGAGACTAGAGCGAGCGCGGGGCGACGGGCAAGGACCAGATAAGACAGCGCGAGTGACAGACGCTGAAAGCGAGCGAAGCGTTTCTGGCGCTGGCCTTGCGTCGGCTCAAATCGGCAGCGGGGAAAGGCAAGCGGGCCATGGCAATTTGCACAGCGCGAGAGTTGGGGGACAAGTCAGGTACAGCCGGAAGCTCGCCGGGGAGCAACCTGGGGGATTCGTCCAGGACCGGGAAAGAAAAAGAACAAGCGCGGCGAAGCGAACGGCTCCGCCGCGCCCTGGCGCGGTTGCCCGCTAGGACTCGTCCACCTGCATCTCCGGGAGTTCTGCTTCTGCCGGAAGCTGGAAGATGCGCGTGTGGGCTAGATCGGCCACTTTTGCAAGCACCAACAAGTCGTTGCGCCCGAAGCTCTGCGTACTCTTCCATTGATCGCCCTCTTTGTAGAGCCGCGAGAAGGTGACGTTGTGCCTCGGCTGTTCGTCGGTTCCATTGCGCCAAATCGTAGCCTTGACGCGACCGATTCGGACTTCTGTGATGGGTTTCTGGTTAGCCATAATGTTTTTCTCCTAGAGAGTCAAAGGGTTTGTGAGCGTTTTTCGCTCACCCACGCATGGCGGAAAACGCCCAAACCCTGACGCGGAAGGAAGCGCCGCCCGCGCCGGTGACGGGCAGGGCCGACAAAAGCAAGGTTGAGTGACAGACGCCGAAGGCGAGCAAAGCGTTCTGGCGCTGGCCTTGCGTCGGCCCAAACCGGGACCGGCGACGGGAAGCGCGGGAACATGGCGCAACCTAGACCCGTCCGCCGGACGGCGCGAAAGCGATTTGGCGCAACACCGGAAGGCATGTCACCATTGAGCCTCGCCCGGCAATGCTCGATCAATGGAGCAAGGGGTAACGGGTGGGAAAGTGGACCGCCCGAATCGCGGCGCTTGCAGCGCGTCGGGGATGATCCAGGGAAACCGCGATTTCAGCGGCGGTTCCATAAGCCGATCCCCCGTCGCCGCGCTTGTTCTTCCAGTTGAATAAACTCCGTCCGCTTCGAGAAGGGAAAGCGCCGGTAAGCATGAGCGTAGCCATCGCGGATCAGCCGGGCGTTGAAGTTGTCTCCGTCCAGCAGGACGTAGCGAAGCCAGCGCCCGTAGCGGTCTACGGTATCTCCGGTGCCGTCCTTTTGGAGCAGCACCGTCTTACCTTCGAGCGCCGCCTTGGTGAAGGCGCTTGCCTCCCGTCCGAAATACTGCACGGCTTTGGTGGGGTGCTTCGTCTCCGGGGTGTCCACGCCAATGAGCCGGACGGTGTGGCTCTTCCCCTCAACCCGAACGTGAATCGTATCGCCGTCAATCACCCGCTCGACGTGTGCGGAAATTGGATCAAGCTGGGCGCTGGTAATCAGGCCCATGAATCCGCAGATAAAGATGGCGAGTCCGGTCATCTTAGCCCTGAGTGGAAGGGGCAGGGTCAAGCGCCTTCGACCTTGATTCTCTGAATGTCCCATTGGTTGTTCCTCGCTTCGTAGCCTTTGACAAAAACTGCTTCTTCCGCGAATCGACGCCCCTCATGGCGCGTCATGTGAATCACCATGGCGATGCCGTCCACTACGCCTCTACAGGTTACTTCCCATGGAAGCGACCCGCCGCCTTGCATGGCGCAACTGGCGATCCGGGATAGGGCGCTCGTGGCGTTGTTGGCGTGTACGGTCGTCAGTGATCCGCCGTGGCCGGTGTTGAGGGCTTGCAGCAGGTCCGCCGCCTCTCCGCCGCGAACCTCGCCCACGACGATGTGATCCGGGCGGTGACGTAGCGCGTGGCGGACTAGATCGCGGATCGTAACCGCTCCTTCCTGCAAACCGCGAGCCTCGAAGCGGACGCAATTCGACCGCTCGATGCGAAGCTCCAAGGTGTCCTCGATAGCAACTATCCGCTCGTCATCGGGCAGTAGTTCAATGAGGGCATTGAGCAACGTGGTCTTGCCGGACCCAGTGCCGCCTGAAACCAGGATGTTGCGCCGGGACCGCAACACCCGCTCTGCTTCGGCCCGCACGTTTTCAGGGAGTGCGCCTTGCTTCACGAGATCATCCGCCGAGAACGCCCGCTTGCCAAAGCGCCGCACGGTGATAGCGACTTGAGGACTGGCGGGCGGAACGCAGATAGCAACCCGCGATCCGTCATCGAGCCGGGCATCGACAATGGGAGAGGTCGCCGGGTCCAGTCCCAAAGGACGGGCGATATGGATAGCGGCCCGTAACAGCGCCGCTTCGTCTAGGTCCGGCGCGGCATGTGGGGCCAGCCGTCCGGCCCGCTCGATCCACACATTAGCGGGACCGTTAATCATGATCTCGCTCACTTCGGAATCTTCAAGGACGCTCTCCAAGCCGGGTAGAAACGGTTTTAGGTGTTCCAGTCCGCTCGCGGCGCTCATATTTGGCCCGCCTCCTTCGCTCTCCAATAGGAGTGTTCGGCTGGTAGATAGTGCGGCTTGAGGTAGACGCGGCGCGGCTCAAGCGACTGCGCCCCGTCATAGGGCAAACAGATTGCTTGACAGTTCGAGAGTAAGGCGAAGTCTCGCGGGTGAAACACGGCTTCGCGCTGCTCTCGGAATGATTTGGTCGCGCCCATGCTCCCGCCTCCGCCTCCGGCGCGGCCTGAGAGTGGGGAGACTTCCGAGCGTTTGGAGGTCTCGCTGATGGTGTAGGATTCCTTGATCTTCGCCACCTGGCCGCACAACTCCGACGCAATCTTGGCGGATGCGTCATCACTCAGCGATAGGAAGATACGAGTGCGGAGCGTCTGCAACAGTGAACGCCACGCTTCCGAGCTTCCCAACACGGCCCGCAACGAGGAAATAGATTGCGTGGCGACAATCGGGATGCAGCGGCATTGCCGGGTTAGGGCAAAGGATTTTTCATCGCCTGATGGGTCTTCCTCGCCCACTGAAGCGAAGGCTTGATATTCGTCACAGATAAAGACGGCGGGCCGAAAGTAGCTGCCCGGATTCGCCTTCATTTGGGCCGGTCGCATGAGAAGCGCTTGTAACCAAGCGTTCTTGAGCATCACGCCCACGGCGCGGGATAGGGCGGGGTTGATACCAGCGGGCATATTCAGGGCCAGCACCTTGCCCTGCTCGATCAACTGATAGATCGGCGGTAGGTGGCGCGTAATCGGGGCTTCCTCTTGGGTAGGGGCTTGGTTGCTCTCGGTTGAGGGGTCGGGTGTCTGAGGGGTCTTGTCGTCCGGCTCCGCCTCCGTTATGATCCACGGCGCTTCCTTCGCCTCGTCTGGTTTCGGTTTCGCCTCCTGGGTGGTCTTGTCGTCCGGTTTCGTTTCCGGCTCCGGCTCCGGCTGCGCCGCCTTCACCGGCTCCGCCGCCGCCGCCCGCGTCTTCGGCTGGCCTCCCCATGTGTATCTGATCTCCGCCGCCTTGGGAGTCTTGTCGTCCGTCTCCGGCTGTGGTTCCGGCTCCGCCGCCTCTGCCTCTGCTTCCCCTTCCGGCTGCGGTTCGGCCTCCGGCTGCGCCGCCTTCACCGGCTCCGCCGCCTCTGCCTCTGGTTCCCCTTCCGGCTGCGGTTCGGCCTCTGGCTGTGGTTGCGGCTCCGCCGCCTTCGCCGCCGCCGCTTCCTTCTCCGCTTTGAGTCGCTTGATTTGGGCTTGCAAGATGATGGCTTGAGGATCGTCGGTGGTGTACGGCGCGGGGGGACAAAACACCCTCGCCACGTCGGGCATATCGAACATGGAAAGGAACACCGAAACGCCCTCGACAATCGAGGACTTGATCTTGTTGTCTAGGTTTTGCCAGTCGTGGACAAACCAGCGGTTGATGGCCTCGACGCGCTCTCTGGTATCTTTGCCGGGTCCAGCTTGCCAGACGATTTCATGGGTGATGTTGAGTTCTTCGAGCTTCGCTTTGAGCGGGCGGGTGTGGACGGCTTGATGTTGTTGGCGTCCTGGTGTACGGGTCCAGTTCCATTGTTCAAGATGTGTAAGTTGGGGTACTAGTGCGTCCGACTCGACGAAAATGGTCCCTGTGTTGAGGTCGTCGCTCAACTTCTGCGCCGCCTCGATCTTGGACGCGAATAGCTCCGGCTCGATGGCACAACGGTAGACCTGTTGTAACGTCACCCATCGCTGCGGGAACACGCGATGAAGCTCGATGATCCAGCGGACGAGATTGGTATAGGCTTGCTGCCAGAAGGGTTCCTTGCCCTTGCCGAACAACTGATTAAGCAAGCTGGAAACGGTATAGGCCAAGGAGTACGAATCGAGCCACCACGCCGAAAGCGGATTCCATTGAGAATGGGAGTTCATGCCAATCTCGATGTAGTCCTCTCCACGGCCCGCCTCAACGAGAATTTGGCGGATATCGTGACAGAAATCTCCCTTGACTTCGAGCACCAGCGCCGCCGCCCGCATGTGCGGATTATGCGCTTGCCAGCCGAGAAGCTGGCGAGCAAACGGGTTCATGCAAGCCGAGGTTTTGCCTGATCCCACGGCTCCGAAGATCGCCACGCCGGTATACAGTCCGCGCTCCGGGATGGTGAGCCATGAGGGACTGAAAATCTCCCGCGCCTCGATGGGGTGATGAACCTCCCCGATAACGATGGCCGGAGTCTCTTGGTCCGCTGAAAGCGGCCACGGTGGGAGCTTGGCGAAGGGCGCGAAATCGCGCCGCCGCCCTTCTAGCCAGACCTTCCAAACGGTGACGGAAATAACGCCGCACAGCATGACGGCAACGAGGGGCGAAAGGTAGTACCAGACCAGCATGGTCGTGAAAACGTCGGGCGTGTGATATTGCACCAAAGCAAGGATCGGGGCCTCAGCGAACGACGGGAAGGGACGCCGTACAAAGCTCCAGACGGCATACCATAGACCGGCGAAAAAAAAGAGTAGCAGGGGCGGAAGTCCAAGGACGAATTGCCCGCCGCGAAAGACGGCCCAGCCCAAGAGCATCAGACCTTGAAACACGCGCCATCCGGCCCAACCCAACAGCACGAAAACTTGTACTACCAGCCAGCCAAGGATGGCGAAAACCCGGATTGGGTTTTTCCAGTTCATCGGGCCAGCGGGCCGGTGCCAAAGCTCCCGAAGATTAGGGCCGATTTCGCGCCACTTCATAGGTCCGTCTCCGTGCTTTCAGCGCCGCTGGTGCGGGGCTGTTTCTGAGCCTTCCCGCAGGGATAAATGAAGACGAGAGCGACCCCCTGGGGCCGGAGTAGAGACATGTTACACCATGTCTCTACTCAGGGCCGCAGGTCCCCCCCCTGTTTGGGGGGGGTCGCTCTCGTCTTTCTCCCCTTCCCGCGTCCGAAGCGATCCGGGCCGCTCAAAAGCGGCTAACCACGGCGGAATGAGGAACATAGAGGAAAGCGGCTTCGCCGCATTGCTCGTTTTCCGTATGTTACACCCCCCCCCGTGAGTCCGTAACAATCTTTTAGCGGCACCGTAACATAAAAAAACGGCCTATTCCCCGGCTCTCTCAGCCGCTCTCATCTCGCTCGACAAACCGCACGGCCTGCCATGTGGAATAGTCGTCAATCGAGACTGTTCCGGTAGCGCCGTTAGCTTCGGGTTGGGGGGGCATTCTCATGAGTGCCGCCGCCCGTTTCATGGCTAACGGTTCTCCGCCGTAAGGGATAAAAAACTCGGTGTTGTTCTGGATTATCGCGTCTTGGATGGCCTTGATTTCCTGCTTCACCGTGAGTCCCTTAACGGGTGTCCCTGGCTTCGTCTTCGCCCATGCTTCAAGCACCCGCGCCGCCCGCTCCATGGCGACATTTTCAACCGCAATTCCGATTACCCGAACCTGCCGCCCCTTCTTGCGAAGTGCATCCCAAAGCGGCCCATGCGCGGCTCCCCACGAGTGGAGTTCAGTATCCGTCTGGTTGCCCGGATCGATGTAGACAAAGGTGATGGTTTCACGGTCCACGGCAAGGGGCAGTTTGAGTGCAAAGTAGCGCTTGAGGTTAGCAGCCACACCGTAGTAAATCCGGCGTGGAAGCAAGCTGAGCGGCAAGCCGAGCTTTTCAAAAAACTCGACCTTTTCCGCCTCGGCGGGGAGCCAGTTCATAGCGAGATGTTGCAGCACAAAATCCAGCGATAAAAGCCGCCGCATGAGAACAGGCTTGCTGGCCTCTCGCCGGTGGCGGATGTTCTCGACGCCTAGCGCCTTGTAGATCGCCTTGCCGGATATCCGGCACGGTTTGGACCCCCCGGAGAACGTGAAGTGTTTGCTCTCGACCGCCTGTTTGCGATCAATCAATGCGTTGACGAAACGCTGCACTCGGACCCGGTTCGTGGTATCGAAGTATTGACAGAACTGCGCCCGCGTGAACACGCCGCTGTGAAGGCAGACCAGCGCGATCCATTCCGCATCCGGGCCGGTCCATCCGAGCGGTTCCAGCTTGCGATCTCTTCCGCGTAAATGCTCGATCATCTATTGATCTCCGGTGACGGTGGCCCGGTCGCCTTGCAAGTAGGTAATGACAATTCCCATGGGGTTGAACACGATCAACTCCGTGGGGATTTGATGCAGGAATTGGAATTGAAGCGAGAGCGTCCAGCGTTCGCGGCCAACTTCGTTTTCCATCTCCATTCGCACGATGTCAAAATCGGCCGTGGCGCTGTGTGGCTGCTGAGGGTTGGGTTGAATCCTCAAAATGACGCGGGCGACTTGCAATTCTCCCCGCGCCACGCCCGCCGCGAGAAGGGCGACATTTTGGCTCTCGCTGCGAAACGAGGCATTGGCGAGTGGGGTGCTGAGGAAGCGTAAACTGCGGGACCAGTTCTGTGCAACCGTGGCCCGCCGCCGCGAGTAGAAGTCATAGATAAAGCGGTTGAGGAAATACTTGGTGGTGGGGTCCAGCGGGTCGGCCTTGGCCTCCATGACTTTGTAGGCGACGGCCTCGGCCCGCCCAACTTCGTCAACCCTGACGACGATGGGACGCGGCGGCTCAACCGAGACAATGCGGTAAACGACGAGGATGAGCAAAAGCACTGCGATAGCCAGCCCGACAGATATCACCCGTAGATGCCGGTTGGTGTGGATGGTTTCGCCCCATATCTCGGTGTACTCGGCTCCGGCGTCTTTGATCTGTGGTTTCTTCATTTGACTGCTGCCGCTCCCGCGCCCGCCTTCGCCGCCGCCGCCGTGCCGCCGCTGGCTACTGCCATTCCCGCCGTGCTGACCATTCCCATCAAGCCGCTGCCGCCCGCTCCGCCTCCGGTGACGAGCATCGAGGCAAGTTCGCCGATTTTGAGACTTGCCAGCAGTCCAGCAGTAAAGAAAGGCACGATGGCGAGCGTCCACAAGCCCACGTCCATGAGACTGGTGAAATTCATGTTGGCGCTGCCCATGGACGTGATGTAAGCGATTCCCACGGCGGAGAACACGCGCAACACTGCCCCGGCAATCACGGCGTAGAGCGAATAGGTAATCATCGCCCGGAACCAGCCCCAGAACAGAAACGAAAGTGGATCGAACACCAGAAACGGAATGAAGACCGGACCCAGAATGATGAGGATGGCAAGGGCGACTTGCGCCCAGATCACTTGAGCGTAGGTGACGGCGGCCAGGATAAGGAGCATGAGGGCCATGAAGATCACCATTACAAACCCTGCAACCGCCGTCATCGAGGCATGAAGCCCGCTGGTGAATATGTTTAGTAGATCACCCTCTTTCGCCGCCGCGTCTTGACCCTTGGCAAGCGCCCGAAAAAGGTTTGTAAGTTCGGTTTGAACCGCGTAGAGGGAGTCACCGATGAGCAGTTCGTGAAGCCAGTTCCCCCCCGCCGCGATCATCCCTGGGAAGGTGTGGATCATACCCGGAATGTTGGTCGTGTAGAACTGCAACATCACCCACGGTATCCACACCCCAATGACGACCCGCACCAGTTCCCACGGCTGAATGTTGCCACTGAAGGCGGTCTTCAGCCCGGTCAACACCACAACGATGACGGCGAGAAAGCCCAACATCGCATTGCCCATGGTGAATATCTCGCCGCCCGCCGCCGCCGAGAGTGCGTCCAGGGCGTGATCGAGGAAGGTCTTGAAGTCCCTCATTTCTTCGGGCGAAAGATTGGTCGGGATGTTGGGATTGAGTTGGATTTGCATTAGAGCAATTGACTATCACGGAGTGTTCCCGCCATAGAGCGTCGGAATCTGAAAGAGCAAGCCGTCCTGCAGGGTTTGCCGCCTGGCATCAAGCCCGGCCTTGTGCGCGTCGTAGACGAGTTCGGCTTGCTGGTGTGAGGCAACCCGTTCAGCCAGCGCTTCGCGCCGGGCGATCTCGCGTTCGTAATCCTCCCCCGACTCTCTGGCTGGGCGTCCTTCTCGAACCTGCACTGCTTACGGGTTCCCCGGCGATGGAGTGGCTGGGAAATTTTATAAGATGCCTCTCGTGGTCGGTGCTGGACCGGTCGCAGAGTCGAGCGGGCCAGGGTGCGGGATGGGTGAATTGAGGGGCTCTCGAATACCCGTCTGTGGGGTATCCACTTCATTCAGGTGCACCCTATGGGTTGTGGCCTCGCGGCTCCGGAACAGGAATGTGAGATTGCGAGCATCGTGCGAGTGGCCGCCAAGCCGACCCACATGCGAATTCATTGCGGTGGCAGCCTTCGGGCGGCAACTCCGAGAATCGGACGCGCTGAATCCAAAAGGAGAACCACCGTGAAACGAAAATACCACGTTGTCAACAGCAGCTCCAAGGGGGCCGCAAGAACCATCCAAAACGCCAGGCCAACAGCCAAATGCTGTTGCCGTTGGTGGACCTGATCGCGGAAGCGTGCCTAGCCGTGGGCGAAGTCATCGAGCAGGCCGGGCGCTCCCTGATTGAAACGATTCTCACCGGGAGCGCTGAGCAAGTCGCGGTGTCGAAGTAGCTGACTCGCTGCAACGAGTTGGGATACATTTTGGCCGATTCAATGGCAGTCAGTGTGACCCCTACAGGGGACTCGCGGGTAGCAGGAGCTACTGTATACGGTAGAGTTCAGGCCCGCTGTGAGAGGTTGCGGCAGCGATCCGGGTCTGAGGCGCATTCGATATGGAGAAAATCCTTCGGGTGGCATCCGACATCGCAGGATACGCGCCTGAAACGGGATAGGCGCTTACAGATCTGCTGGGCCGGGCGGGAGAGTCGGAGGATATCGAGAGACTGGATTGGGTTTCCCGATGGCTGAGGCTGACGGAACCGGAAGCCGCAGTCCTGTTCGATGCTGAAGCTTGGCTTGAGCCGGCAGATCACTGCGCGGCAGCTTCCAGTTCTCCCGGAGGCAAAGAGGAGAATACGGGGGCGGCTTCGAAATTGAGCGACAGACTGAAGATGGGCTCCGTGGAGGTGACTTCGAGCGATCCGGTAAAGCTGCTGAGACCAAACAGGGACATCATACCGTGCGCATCATGGCCTCCGGGTGACAGTGTCCGAACGACGCTGGCCAGCACCTCCCCAGCCGTGTCCCTGGCAGTAAAGGTGACAGGGACCGATATGTTGGGGGAAGGGTTTGCATAGGCAACGCCGGTCCCAAACTGATCTTCTCCCTGTTCGGCAAAGGTGACAAACCGGGTTGCCGGAACTGCCGTTGCATTGACTCCGGCTTCTGCCGTGGGTGCCCCTTCGCTGTTGTGCAGACGATACAGCAGGCTGGCCTTCACCGGCCCGGAGCAGGTGGCCCGAGCCCAGCCTGGCGCAAGAGAAACGTTCAGGTCCACGTTGGTCTCCTGGTGAACGGATCCCCCCGGCGGCAGAACGTCGGTTCGGCTGACAACCGTTCCCAGTGCCGCAAACGAAACCATCAGCGGAGTTCCGTGATCGGAGATGAAATCGGTTTGGCAGGTCACCTCCTCCGGGGAGTAGTTGATGTAGGTGATCGTGGTTTGCCAACTCGCTCCCACGGCAAGATGAGGGAAGTAATAGGTAGTCGATCCCTGCGCGGAAGCATCCAGTTCTCCCGGAGGCAAGGAGGAGAAGACGGGATCGGCTTCGAAATTAAGCGACAGACTGACGATGGGCTCCGTGGAGGTGACTTCGATCGATCCGGTAAAGCTGCTGAGCCCAAACAGAGACTCCATACCGTGCGCATCATGGCCTCCGGGCAACAGTGTCCTATCGGCGCTAGCCAGCACCTCCCCGGCCGTGTCCCTGGCAGTAAAGGTGACGAGGGCCGATGTGGCGGAAGGGTTTGCATAGGCAACTCCGGTCCCAAACTGACCTTCCCCCCGTTCGGCAAAGGTGACAAAGCGGGTGGCCGGAACTGTCGCCGCATTGACTCCGGCTTCCGCCACGGGCATCCCTTCGCTGTTATACCAACGAAACAGAAGGCTGGCCTGCATCGGCCCCGTGCAGTTGGCCCGCGCCCAGCCGGGCGCCAGAGGAGCGCTCAGGTCCACGTCGGTCTCCTGGTGCACGGATCCCCCCGGCGGCAGAACGTCGGTCCGGCTGTCAACCGTTCCCAGTTCGGCAAACGAGACCATCAGGGGACTTCCGTGATCGGAGATGAAATCGGTTTGACAGGTCACCTCCTCCCGGGAGTAGTTGATATAGGTGATCGTGGTTTGCCAACTCGCTCCCACGGCAAGATGCGGGAAGTAATAGATCCGGTCTTCCGGCGGCGGGGGTTCAGCCTCCGGATCCACCGTGACCGTCACCGTGTCGGAATCGAATCGAGTGCTCGGATCGGTGACCAGCAGGCGGAACTGCAGCACCGCTTCAGCTGTCAGCCCCTCCGGGGCCGTGAAGGTGGGATTGACTATATTCTGGGACGACAGAGCCACGCGCTCGCCACTGATTTGATTCCAGCGATATCGTAGCGGATCGTCGTCGGGGTCGCTGCTGCCGCTGCCGTCCAGCATTACCAGGGCACCTTCCCACACGCCGAGCTGGTCCGGGCCGGCATCCGCCGTCGGGAAATTGCTCGCCGGCGGACGTGGCGGTGGTGGTGGTGGTGGCGGAGGAGGTGGGGGTGGAGGGGCGACGATATCGGGCGTTGCACTCACCGTCTCCGTTTCGCCCTTGCCCAACGCATTGACCGCCCGCACCTCGAAGACGTATTCCCTGCCGTTAATCAGCCCTCCCACCGTCACCCTGCGCGTTCCCGCTCTCACGTTCTCCCATGCGCTGAAATCCTCACCGGCGGCTGCAAATCGGTATTCGTAGCGGATGATCGCCGAGCCCCCGTCTTCCGTCGGCCGGTTCCAGCTCAGCCGCACCCCTGCGTTACCCGCGCTGGCCGTCAGACCCAGAGACGAGATCGGCACCGTCACTCCCGGTGGCGCCACCCGAACCTCAAGCGTCCCTTCCTCGTTCGGTTTGTTCTCCACCGACGACCTCACTGCGCCTCCGCTCATCGTCAGCGTCAGCGTGTAGTTGTGTGCCACCCGATCGGTCCGCGGCGTCACCGTAGTGGTGAACACCCGGTCGTCGACCGTATCCAGTCGACCGATCCCCGGGTCGCAGAACACCGGGTTGTTCTGATCGTCGCTGCAGGCAGGATTCTGGCCGCTCTCGATGGCGGCCTGGGTGAAGCCTCTCACCGTCTCGGAAAAGCTGAACCTCACCGTAAAGGGGCCCTCCACCGGCGGCTCGGTCCCGCTCGTTATCTCGACCGTCAGCGGCGTGACGGTCATCCCCTCCCCCGACTCCGACCAGTCGCTTGTCCCCTCGTCGTTGGTGGCCCGCACCTGGACCTCATAGACAGTTCCCGGTTTGAGGTCCTCGATCATTACCGTGAACCCCGGCCCCTCGTGCCCCCCGTCGGTGAAGCGCCCCGTGCCCTTCTCCCGGTACCGCACGTCGTAGTCGGTGATCGCCGGGCCCGTGTTGTCCGGTTCGCTCCAGTTGACCGTCATACTCTCGGCCGTCTCCCCCGAGAAGGTCGGCGCCTCCGGGATACCAGGCGGTTCCCGTTCGTCCGTCACTCTGACCGTGAACGTCTGCTCGGCCTCCAGTTCCCTCGCCCCCGTCCCGCTCCTCACTTCCACCGTCACCTCATACTCGTTGTCTCCGGGGGCCTCGAAGTCCGGCGCTGTCCGGAAGCTCAACTCTCCAGTGTCGGGGGCAACAGAGAACTGCAACCTGTCGGCCCCGCCCACAATCTCCCAGCCCGTCACCTCGTCCCCCGGGTCGATGTCCCTGGCCACCAGCCGCCTCGCCACCGACTGGTTCTCCCGGACATCAAACGAACTCGGACTTGTGATCTCCGGGGCCGTGTTGGGAGCCCCCGTGGTGTTGGTCACCGACCGGTTGCTCAGTGCGAGCGCGTCGTTGCCCACCGCGTCCCGGATCGGTCGCGTCCCCGGACTGTAGTTCACTCGAATCCCCGTGTCTCCGTGCTCCACCGCCGGATCGAGCGTCAGGGTCACCACGCTTCCGCTTACCGATACTGCGGAAACGCTTCGCCCGGTACCCCCCACCTCCACCGTGAAGTCCCCCGGCGCAGGCCTCGAACCCCCGTCGAGCGCCTCCCCGTAGGTCAGCGTCAGAGAGGAGCCATCCACCGCCGCGCTCAGAAACTCCGGCCGGACCCCGTCCACCTTATGCCCCGCCTGCGGCGCCACCGCTTCATGGTCCAGCACCGCATCATTGTCTGCCTCGTCCTTGATCGTCCCGCCGTTCCGGTCAATGCGGCCGGCAGCAATGCTCACTCCATCGGTGTCTTCGTCCCCCAGGGCCACCTCGTAGCTGAACACCAGCGCCGCCGCGCCACTGCCTCTCAGGTAGCCGGCCGTCCGGTTCCTGCTCCCCACTCTCAGCCGCATTCGCGGCGTCCTCGTCACTACCACCGTCTCGCTGAAGGTCACCGTCACCTCGATCTCGTCCTCCGCCGCATAGATCTGATCCCCCCCGGGGTTCGAGGTGATGGCCAGACTGCTCACTGTCGGTGAGGTCGTGTCCGGGGTGTCGTTGGTCACCGGCTCGCGGCTGAGCGCCTCCGCATCGTTTCCCGGCACATCCTGGATCGGGTTGGCCCCCGGCGTATAGCTCACTTGGATCCCGGCCTCCCCGTGCTCGGCCCCCACATCCAGGGTCAGCTCCACCGCACTCCCGTTCACTCGAACTCCGGTGACCGCCCGCGCCCGATCGCCCCCCGACACCGTGAAGTCCCCCGACACAGGCCTCGATCCCCCATCGAGCGCCTCATCATAGGTCAGCGTCAGTCTTGTCCCGTCCACTACCGCTCCGCCGCTGGCGGCCAGCCGCGGCCTGACCCCGTCCACCTTGTGCCCCGAGTCGGCGGCCAGCCCGTCATGGTCCAGCTCCGCATTGTTGCGGGCTTCGTCCCGGATGGTCCCGCCCGACAGGCTGTCGGCCTCGATGCCCATTCCATCCGTGTCGCTTTCCCCGTCGGCCACTTTGTAGGCAAAGACCAGAGCCGCTGTTCCCGACCCTCCTTCATAGTCCGCCGTTCGCCTCCCTCCCCCCAGCTCCAGCCTCAACTGCGGCGTCCCCGTCACCTCCACCGTCTCGCTGAAGGTCACCGTCACCTGAATCTCATCATCGACCGCGTAGGTCCGGTCCGTCCCAGGATCCGAGGTCATCGCCACCCTGCTCACCGTCGGAGCGGTATCATCCACATCCTGTAGCCTGACCGTGAACGCAACCTCCACCGCATTGAACCCATCGCTCACCTGAACCGTGACCTCGTAATCCCCATCCCCATTACTGTCGTCCGGTTCCTCGTAGTCCTTCGCCGCCGTGAACGCCAGCCTGCCGCCAGCCATCAGCGTGAATTGACTCCGGTCATTCCCGCCCGTGATCTCCCACACCAGGTCCTCGGTGCGGTCATCCTCGTCCGTCGCCAGCAGCGTCGCCACCACCGTCTCGTTCTCCGCCACGGGAATCAGGGCGGCCGTCGTTATCACCGGCGTCGCGTCGTCATCCCTGATCGTCAGCGTCACATCCGATGGCCCCGTCACCCCCTCGCTGTTGGTGGCCGTCCCCATCACCATCACCGTCTTGTTGGGTGCGTCCACACCATTGTTGTTGGCGGTGATCGTCACGGTTCCCGTGCTGGCGGACTGACCGGCTCCGATCGTCAGCGTCTTGTTCATGCTCAGCGTGAAATCCCCCGACACGGCCGGGGAGACGGCCGTGGCGGACACGGTCACCGTCGTCGTCTCACCCGACGTATGGCTCAGCCGCGCCGTCACGGTGGCGGACCTTCCGTTCTCGCTGATGGAGGTCGGCATCAACTGGAGCGTCACCGAGGGCGGAGCCCCCGTGGTGTTGGTCACCGACCGGTTGCTCAGTGCGAGCGCGTCGTTGCCCACCGCATCCCGGATCGGTCGCGTCCCCGGACTGTAGTTCACTCGAATCCCCGTGTCCCCGTGCTCCACCGCCGGATCGAGCGTCAGGGTCACCACGCTTCCGCTTACCGATACTGCGGAAACGCTTCGCCCGGTACCCCCCACCTCCACCGTGAAGTCCCCCGGCGCAGGCCTCGATCCCCCATCGAGCGCTTCCCCGTAGGTCAGCGTCAGAGAGGAGCCATCCACCGCCGCGCTCAGAAACTCCGGCCGGACCCCGTCCACCTTGTGCCCCGCCTGCGGCGCCACCGCTTCATGGTCCAGCACCGCATCATTGTCCGCCTCGTCCTTGATCGTCCCGCCGTTCCGGTCAATGCGGCCGGCAGCAATGCTCACTCCATCGGTGTCTTCGTCCCCCAGGGCCACCTCGTAGCTGAACACCAGCGCCGCCGCGCCACTGCCTCTCAGGTAGCCGGCCGTCCGGTTCCTGCTCCCCACTCTCAGCCGCATTCGCGGCGTCCTCGTCACTACCACCGTCTCGCTGAAGGTCACCGTCACCTCGATCTCGTCCTCCGCCGCATAGATCTGATCCCCCCCGGGGTTCGAGGTGATGGCCAGACTGCTCACTGTCGGTGAGGTCGTGTCCGGGGTGTCGTTGGTCACCGGCTCGCGGCTGAGCGCCTCCGCATCGTTTCCCGGCACATCCTGGATCGGGTTGGCCCCCGGCGTATAGCTCACTTGGATCCCTGCCTCCCCGTGCTCGGCCCCCACATCCAGGGTCAGCTCCACCGCACTCCCGTTCACTCGAACTCCGGTGACCGCCCGCGCCCGATCGCCCCCCGACACCGTGAAGTCCCCCGACACAGGCCTCGATCCCCCATCGAGCGCCTCATCATAGGTCAGCGTCAGTCTTGTCCCGTCCACTACCGCTCCGCCGCTGGCGGCCAGCCGCGGCCTGACCCCGTCCACCTTGTGCCCCGAGTCGGCGGCCAGCCCGTCATGGTCCAGCTCCGCATTGTTGCGGGCTTCGTCCCGGATCGTCCCGCCCGACAGACTGTCGGCTTCGACGCCCACTCCATCGGTGTCGCTTTCCCCGTCGGCCACTTCGTAGGCAAAGACCAGAGCCGCTGTTCCCGACCCTCCTTCATAGTCCGCCGTTCGCCTCCCTCCTCCCAGCTCCAGCGTCAACTGCGGCGTTCCCGTCACCTCCACCGTCTCGCTGAAGGTCACCGTCACCTGAATCTCATCATCGACCGCGTAGGTCCGGTCCGTCCCAGGATCCGAGGTGATCTCCAGCTTGCTTACGGTCGGCGATGTCGTATCCGGAGTTTCATTAGAGACGGGCACGTTGCTCAGTCGGTCCACGTCATTGCCCAGCACGTCCTGGAGCGGGCTCGTGCCCGTTCCGGTCGGCACCGTGTAGCTCACCCGGATCCCCGTCTCCCTGTGCTCCACCGCCGGGTCGACGGTCAGGAGCACCGCACTCCCGTTCAAAAAAACGTCGGTGACCGTTCGAGATGTATCGCCCCCCGTTACCGTGAAGGCGCTCGCCTGCGGTGTCGAACTCCCGTCCAGCATCTCCCCATAGGTCAGCGTCAGCGTCGCTCCGTTCACCATCGCCGAGGAATGCACCGGCGCGGTATCGTCCACATCCTGAAGCGTGACCGTGAACACGGCTTCCACCGGATTGAACCCATCGGTCACCTGCACGGCGACCTCGTAGTCGCCATCCCCGTCGCTGTCGTCCGGTTCCTCGTAGTCCGGCGCCGCCGCGAAGGTGAGCACCCCGTCCGCCGTCAGCCTGAATTTGTTCCGATCGTCGCCCCCCGTGATCCGCCACGTCAGATCCTCCGCCGGAAGGTCCGCGTCCGCCGCCGCGAGCGTCGCCACTGCCGTCTCGTTCTCCACCACAAGAATCAGGGAGGCTGTCGTGATCACCGGTGAGGCGTCGTCATCGGTGATCGTGATCGTCTGCTCAGCGCCAACCGTGCCACCCCCATGACTTGCCGTAAGCAGGATCGTCTCATTGTCGTCGTCCACCCGGTCGTCCGTCGCCGTTACGGTGGTCACGGCCGAGATCTGCCCCGCGGTGAGCGTGAGCATTTCCAATCCCACCGTGTAGTCCGTGCCCTTCGCCGCCGTGCCCGCAAAGGCCAGGGCGATCTTCTGATCCTCCGCGAAGGTGACGCCGTTGGTGATACGCACCGTCACCGTCGAATTGCCGCCCGCCTCCACGATCGCCGATGGACCGACCTCCAGGGTCAACTCCGGCGCGGGGTCGTCATCCCTGATCGCCAACGTCACAGCAGGCGGCGTCGTCACTCCCTGCATGTTGGTGGCCATCGCCGACACCGTCACCGTCTTGTTCGGATCGTACACGTTGTTATTCACCGCCTGCACCGTCACCGTCCCGGTGCTGTCCAACTGGCCCGCCGGGATCGTCAGGGTCTGGTTCGTGCTCAGCATGAAGTCTTTCGATAACGTCGGATGCACCGCCGCCGCCGATACCGTAACCGTCGTCACGGCGCTTGACATTCGGTCCAGGCTCGCCGTTACCGTACTCACTCCGCCGTTCTCACCGATCGAGTCCGGCATCAGCTTCAGCACGACCACGCTCGTCGTGGGCATCACCGCTCTCACCGAAACCCGCGCACTGCGCACCGCTTCTCCGCCCTGGACCACGGCCGCCACCTGGTAGGTGTAGGTCACGCCGGTGATCACGCCGGTATCGGTGTGCTGGCGTCCATCAAGGTCTGCCGCTACGGTCTCGACGGCAGTCCCGTTGTCGCGGTAGAGGGTGTAGGTTACTTCCGGCGGCGGCGTCCACACGCTCGCGTCCACCGGGGTCCAGGTCAGCACCACCTGGGCCGCCCCGACCGTCGTCGTCAGGGTCGGTCCTTTCCGAAGCTGGCGGCCGAACTCCTGCCAGGACGCCGTTCCTTGCCCATCGAAGTTCGTCTTCAATGCCGGGTACTGGTCGGCCGTTCCGAAGTCCCAGGGATTGTCGGAAACACCATCGCCGTCGAGGTCCACGTTCCATCTTTGGTAAATCCCGCTGTAGCTCGTGGGCGCCTGCAACTGCGCCGTCGTCCGTCCAGACCCAGTCGTCTGTCCCGAGGTGCTGGTGTCCCAGTAGCTGGCCGTGACGGTACCGGTGGAACTGAACGAACGGGTATTCCTCCCGACCAGCCCACCTACATTGCTCTGGCCCGTCACGGGTCCCGTGGCGTAGCTGGCGGTGATGGTTATCCCGTTGCTGCCGACCAACCCGCCCACATTGTCATCGCCCGCGACCCAGCCCGTGGCGTAGCTGGCGGTGACAGCCGTGTCGTTCTCTCCGATCAGTCCGCCAACGTTGTTGCCGCCCGTCACCTCGACCGCGGCGTAGCTGGTAACAACGGAGCTACCGTATGTCTGTCCCACCAACCCGCCGACATTATCACCCGTGCCGGACACCATGCCCGTGACGTAGCTGCCGATGATTGATGAGTTGTTGTCGGTTCCGGCCAGCCCCCCGACGTCACTGCTGCCCGACACCTCGACGTCGATCAGCCCGACATGGCGAATGACGCTCCCATACGAGGTCCGCCCGAACAGCCCCACATCGTCGGAGTCACGATCAATGAACAGATTGGCGATGGTGTGCCCGTTGCCCTCGAAGATCGCCCTGAAACCGGCTCGGAACACAATTACTCCGGGAGTCGAGGAACTGGTATCAGCGTCGATCGGTTCCCAGCCGGCGCCGGCGTTCCAGTACGTATCGCCCGAGTCGGCGCGCCCGTTGCGGTTGGTGTCGAAGTCTAGGTCCGCGCCAAGCTCATAGCCCACGCAGCCGGTCAGCCCGCCGCAAGCCTGCCGGTCGCCGACGGTCGAAAACGCCGCGGCATACGCCGTTGCCCCGTCCGTCGTGGGCACGCCGTCCCCGTTCAGGTCGTGGCGAATGGCATCGAGTTGTTCCAGCTCCGTGATCTCGATCAGCCCGTCGTCGTCCGCGTCGTAGTCGGTCGCACTCGACGGCCGCACCGTCACCGTAAACGTCTGCGTCCCGCTTGCCATGGACCCGCCCGCGTCGGTCGCCGTCACCGTGATCGTCGCCGTACCGGTCGCTACCGGGGTGATCGTCACCCGTGAGCCCGACACGCTCACCATGACCACGCCCGTCGCCGACGAGGCAGCCGTATAGGTCAGCGTATCGTTCTCCGGGTCCTGGAACGCCGCGCCGACCTCAACCCCCGCCTCATCGCCCGCGTGCAGCCACCGGTCCGACAGCGTGCCCACCGGCAGCGGCGGCGAGTTGCCGGGTGTGTTTACTACGACCGCCGCGCTACGCACCGGCTCGCCGCCGTCGACCACGGCTACCACCTGGTAGGTAATCGCGGCACCGGTCCGCGCCGCCGAGTCGGTATACAGCAGGACCCCGAGGTCCTCCGCCAGGGTTTCGAGGGTGTCCCCGTCGGCGCGGGTGACCGTGTAGGTTACATCCGGCTCCGGGGCCCAGTGGCTGGCATCGACGGCGGTCCAGGTCAGGTTCACCTGCGCCTGCCCTGCCGTCATCGTCGGCATCACCGTCGGCGTCATCAGGGTCGGGCCGCTCCGTAACTGATAGCCGAACTCCTGCCAGGTTGCCGCCCCTTGCCCATCGACGTTCGCCTTCAGGACTGGATACTGCCTCCCCGTACCGAAGTGCCAGGCATCGTTCGTGCCGTCGTCGTCCACGTCCACGTTCCAACTCCGGTAGATGCCGCTGTAGCCGGTGGGCGCCTTCAGTTGCGCCGTCGTCTTGCCAATCCCGAATGACCCGGATGTCTGTCCTGACGTGTTCGTATCCCAGTAGCTGGCGGTGATGATGGTGCTGTCGTCGCCGCTGTCGTATCCAACGAGGCCACCGACACCACGCGCCGGTCCCGACACTCGACCCGTGGCGTAGCTGGCTTTAATCTCCCCGAGGACGAACGGCGCGTTCCCTGGGATGCCGTTGGTGCCGACCAGCCCGCCGACACTACTCCGTCCTGCGACGCTGCCCGTGGCATAGCTACCGACGATGCTCGCGTGGCTACGAATCGAACCGACAAACCCGTCATTGAAGTTCCACCCGACCAGCCCGCCGACGTTACTGTCACCCACGACACGCCCTATCGCATAGCTGCCGCGGATCGCGCCGCCGTTGTACCCCACCAACCCGCCCGTTCCCCGATCCAAATCAGAGGTGCGCACGAAGTCCGGGGGCGCCATTCCCGTGACCGCCGCAGAGCTGCGGGACAGGGTGATGGTTCCCAGATTGGCCCCTACCAATCCACCGACCTGGACCTCGCCCAACACTTGGCCCGCCGACTGGACGCCGCTGACAACGCCGTGATTCTCCCCGGCCAGCCCGCCGATACGCTGCTTGCCGGTCACGTCTGTGTCGATCAGCCTGAGGCTGCGGACGGCACCGGACGAACCGATGGCACCGAACAACCCCGAGTGGTCGTCCCGCGCAACAAACAGGTTGGCAATACTATGTCCGTTCCCTTCGAACGTGGCAGAGAAAGCCCCCAACAAGGTCCCGAAGAATCGTCCCCTGGGGATGCCAATGGGCTCCCAGCCCTCGCCGGCGTTCCAGTAGGTATCGCCCGAGTCGGCGCTGCCGTCTCCGTCGGTGTCGAAGTCCAGGTCGGCGAGCAGTTCGTAACCCGCGCAGCCGTCGATGCCGCAGCCCAGCCGGTCGAAGGCGTCGGGGAACGCCGCCGCATACGCCGCCGCATTGTCGCCCGTTACCAGGCCATTGCCATTCAGGTCATGGCGCACGGCGTCGAGCTGCGCCAGATTACTGATGCTGATCAACCTGTCGCCGTCGGCGTCGTAGTTATAGCCCACTCTCACCGCGAAACGTTGCGTCGCGCCCATGTTTGACCCGCCCGCATCGGTCGCCGTCACCGTGATGGTCGTCCGGCCCGCGCTCCCCGGCGTGATCGTGAGCATCGAATCCGACCGGCTCAGCGTGGCGACAGACGTCCTGGATGAGGTCGCCGCGTACGTCAGCGCGTCGTCGTCCGGATCAAGGAAGGCCCCCGCAACGTCTACCACGAGCGCCGTTGCCCCCACCTCCAGCGCTCGATCCGCAACAATCCCCACCGCGACCGGGGGTTGGTTCCCCACGCCTGCGGTCACCGACACCGGCGCACTGCGCACCGCTTCGCCGCCGTCCACCACTACGGCCACCCAGTACGTGTAACGGCCGTTGATGGTCACATCGGTGTCGGTGTGGGTGAGCCCGGTGAGATTCGTCTCGATGGCTTCAATGGTGGTGCCATCGTCGCGATAGAGGGTGTAGCTGACGTCCGGCGCCGGGCTCCAGGAACTCGTCGAAATCGCAGTCCAGCTGAGGACCACTTGGGCCTGGCTCGTCGTCGTCGCCGCCGTCAGAGTCAAGCTGCTGCGGACCTGGTAGCCGAACTCCTGCCACGTCGCCCGGTTATCATCATTCAGATCCAGCGACAGGACCGGATATTGGGTCGACGTTCCGAAATCCCAGGGATCGTCGACCTCGCCACTGCTGAAAGGCGAGCCGTCCAGGTCCACGTTCCACGCCGCGTAGATGCCGGTGTAGTCCGTCGGCGTCTGCAACTCCGCGGTAGTCTTGCCCCCGACCCCAAGCCGCTGCGATTCCGTGCCGTCGATCGCGCCATTGTCGTTCCCGTCGTCTTCGCCCACTCCGACGCGCATCCCGGAGGTTTCCAGATCCCAGTAGCTGGACTGGACCCGAACATATCCGCTACCAATGAGCCCGCCGACCGCCACATCGCCGGAAACCTCGCCCGTGGCATAACTCACCCGAATCACACCGCAGGAACTGCCGACCAGCCCGCCGACACCGCCGCCGCTGTTGGTGGCGGTTTCCACGGGGCCGGATGTGGTGAAGGAGCTTAACGAATCACAAATGATGAACCCGGAATCCGACTCCGAGAGCCGAGCTCCCCGACCGGACACGTCCCCGGTGGCATAGCTCGCCACAATCGTCTGGAACGTATCGCTGACGGCGCCGACCAGCCCGCCGACCGCGTCCGTGCCTTCCACATTCCCGGTGGCATAGCTGGAGTCGAGGTCGTTTAAAATCTGGTGCCCAACCAACCCACCAACCGCATCGGCACCGGACACATTAACCGCGGCGTAGCTGCGCAACACGCGCCCCCAGGTCCGGCCCACGAGGCCGCCGACTTCATCCTGGCCCGACACGCGGCCCGTGGCATAGCTGTCTATGACCGTCGCATAGACGCCGTGCCCGAGCAGGCTGCCGACCCCATCGCTCCCGGTCACGTCGACACCGACCAGACCGACGCCACGAATCACACTCGTGTCGCGCCCGCCGATGTCCCCGAACAGCCCCACCCCGTCCTCGGTGTCCCGGTCGATGAACAGGTTGGCCACGGTATAGCCCTCGCCCTCGAAGTCTGCGGTGAAGGGGTCGCCGGCCTCACCGATGGGCGCCCAGCCGGCGCCGGCATTCCAGTAGGTATCGCCCACGTCGGCGTCCCCACTGCTGTTGGTGTCGAAGTCCAGGTTCGCCGTCAGCTCGTAGCCTGTGCATCCGTCGCTGGGACACCCCATCCCCAGCGCGCCCATGGGGAAGGCGTCGTAATACGGCATCCACGTCGCGCCATCCACCAGCCCGTCGCCGTTCAGGTCGTACCGGACGGCGTCCAGTTGCGCCAGGTTGGCGACGTCGATGAAACCGTCGTTATCGGCGTCGTAGTCCCGATTCCCTGCAGTGACGGTGACCGAGAAGGTCTCGACCGCGCTCAGACCGTGCGGGTCGCTCGCGCGCAACGTCACCACGGCGCGGCCCGGTGAGCCCGGCGTCAGCGTCACCACTGAGCCGCTCCGCGTGATTGCCAGCCGGTCAGGGTCGCTCGACACCGCCGTGTAGGTCAACGTGTCATTGTCCGGGTCTTCAAAGACGTTCGCCAGATCGATGGTCACCGCGGCGGCGCCTGCGGCGAATGTTCGGTTGGACTGGGAACTCGTCACGGTCGGCGCCCCGTTGCGATCCGCCACCGCGACATCGACGGCATCCACGGCACCCGGCGCCATCACGATGCCGGCGCCGGAATCCCGATCAACGCCGGCCGCCTCGATGTCCAAGGCCGCTCCTGTCATCGCCGTGCGGAGTTGCGCCAGGGTGACTTGGTCCGGACCACCCGCCGCCTCCAGCATCAAGGCCCCGATGGCCGCCGCGTGCGGCGCGGCCGCCGACGTGCCGCAGAACCGGGAGAAGCCGGGCGTCGCGGTCGCCACGCACGTCGCTGCGGTGAGATCCGGCTTCTGCAGCAGCTTCCCGCCCGTCGCGGAGAAATTGCCTGCTGTGATCGCCGTTCCGTCCGGTTGGAAGAAGATCCGGCGTGGACCGTCCGAGTTGCCGCTACGCACGGACTCGGTGCCGTCGAACACGCCGCCGGAACCGCCGGCAGTCGCCACATCGACCATCGCCACACTGATCGCGTTCTCCTGGGCCGAGTGTCCGTACAGGGTCCCGGCTGTCGCGCTCGCCAACGGTCCGCTGTGGGCCTGCACGCGCAGATAGCGGTCTGCACCGGAGGCCTTGACGACGACCACACGGAGCCCGGAGTAGTCAAATATCGGAGAGGAGATCGACTCGATCGGATCTTGGGTGCCGTCCTGGGTGTCCGTCGAGCTGGCGATCACGTCGCCGTTCTCATTGACCAGGAAGAGATCGTAATCATTCGTTGAGGCACCCAGCGGGTCTGCCCACTGGAGGATGATCGTGCGAACCGAGCGGCCCCTCAGCTCGTTCGCCTCCACACCGCCCCCAAAGTCGTGCTTGGTACCGACCCTCCGGCCATCCACTTCCAAGGCGCTCCCCGCGGCGTAATCGCCCTCCCAGACCCCGGACGTGCCGGTGGTCAGATTACCGTCGTTGCCGCCCGCCGAGAAGAAGACACAGCCGTCGGCGACTGCTGCGTTGACCCCTTGCGCGACGATGTCGTCCTGGAAGGCTGCTTCATGCAAGTAGCCGATGTCGTCGAAGATGACGTTCGCCCCGGCCTCGCAGAGCGCCTCGATGTTCACCGCCATCCGTGCCTGGCCGCCCAGCCCCGTCGCAAAATAGAGCTCTGCTCCCGGCGCCAGGTCGTGGAGTATCTCCAGCAGCGCCGTCCCTTCGTCCCTCGCGCCCGCCTGTCCCGGCAGCACCGTCACCCGCGCCGACACGTCGCCCGACGCCTGCCGGTCGGCAAGCGTTCTGACCCCGTCCGAGATCACTCCGATCCCGATGCCCGTGCCGTCGACGCCGTAGGTCGTGCGCGCCGCGTTCGCCCGATGGGCGCCATCGCCCTGGGTCGTGTTGTCCTTGCGAGTCACCGCCTCGTCGGCGGGACGTATCGTCTGCACCGCGGCCAGCGCGGCGAGGCGCCCCACGGCGGCCAGCGGGAGTTGAGCCCGGATGGCCCGGTACTTCGGGACACTGCTGATGACCGTGCCACCCAGATCCCGGATACGCTTCAGAACGGTCGGCGTGACGTCGGTCCGGATGTCCACCATCACCCGTTCATTTTTGGCGTCCGCTTCCGTGGCTTCCCGTTCATTTTTGGCGTCCGGATCCGTGGCTAGGAGACGGGAGGTCCCGGCCACCGTTGGCTTCTGTAACGGTGCCCGCAAGGCATCCTGAAGCTGAGAGTTCAGCTTCTGCTGGGTGGGCGTCCGCTGCTCGTCCAGAAGCTGTGAGTTCACCGTCCGCTGGGGGGGCGTCCGCTGTGCTTCCAGGAGCTGCGAACTCACCTTCCGTTGGGCGGGCGTCCGCTGCGCCTTCGCGGCCAGAAGCGCTTCGATCTGCCGCACGGCCTGCGGCGGCGGTTGCTGCGCCCCGGCGGGCCCGGCCAGCAGCGGGATCGCCAGCACCGCCCCCAGCAGTCCCCAGAACGGGACGGCGCCAGCCCGTGCCATGATTCCTGCCGCACGGGGCCGCTTCATAATCTCCCGGCAGTCTGGAACATATCGCGGACCCTGTTTAGGTCCAGGTCGAGAGTGAGGAATGGGTGAAACGCTATCCGCCGTTGTGGCTGTGAGAGGAAAAGCGGGAAAGCCAAGCGAATGGGATTGTAGTGGATTTTCCAGGCTTCGATACGGCGCCGGGTAGCGGCAAGATCGATGAACTAGTGCTGGTTCGGACACGCATGGTGGAACTTGCCCTTGAATCTCGCTACCCATGTGTTCTGAATCGACTTCCCGTACGGGCCGGCAGGCATCTCACATCTGGCGGACCGCGAGCCTGGGCCGCCTAGTGGGGGACATTACCCTCGGACGTGTTGACTGTGCGGGTCCTCGCGGCATCCGGCGCGTCCGTCCGGGCACCGGATGGCATCCCCGTCGGCTGGTCGCGCGTGGTCGCCTCGTCGGCAGCGCGGATCGATTGAATCGCGTCGAGCGTGGCGAGCTTTTCCACGGCTTCCAGAGGGAGCCGTGCCCGAATCGCCCGGTATCGCGCCACGCTGTTGATCACCGTGCCTCGTAGCGCCCGGATGCGTGCCAGCACCGCCGGCGTGACGTCGGCCCGGATGTCCACCATCACCAGCTCGTCTACGGGGGCTGCGCCCCTCGCCTGCCGGCGGGCGGCGATGGCTGCCCGCCGTGCATCCAGAAGCTGGGAACTCACCTTCCGCTGGCGGGCGTTCGCTGCGCCTTCGCGGACAACCGTGCTTTGATCTGCCGGTCGGTCGTCCCCGGCGACTCGCTACTAGCCTGAGCCGACGGTTGCTGTGCTCGGCCCTGCCCCTCAACTGCGCCGGTGAACAGCGACGCCAGCAGTACGACAGTAACTACCGCAATGAACACTTCGTAGACTTCACTCACGATGTAGCTCATGTTCCTTTTCCTTGTCGCAGGATCGGAGAGCGGCGAGGACCGGAAGCTGGAGATCGAAAGTAAGCCTCGCTATCGGTTGGTCCGAGAACTTGCCCGTTCCCTTGAGGCTCGCGATCATTCCCTGCGGCGAGGTCGCGGGGTTCGATAGCGATAATTCGGTTCCCTCCTCGGTCCCGGCGTCGTACGGAAACAGGTCCACTTGGTGCGGCAACAGCCATTCTCCCTGAGCATCGAGCAGGGACGCCCGACGCCCTCCACGCGGATGGCTCGACGTCCGTGGCGGATCGCCCACGCACACACCACCCCGTACAATTGTAGGAAATATCGTGTTGCGCGGGCAGCGCGCCATGTGCGATCAGCTGCGCCGCCGAAAAGGATCGTGTGCCGAAGGGCCGCACGGTGATGGCCACGCGCGGGCTGGCCGGGGGCACACAGATGGCCACGCGCGACCCGTCGCCCAACCGGGCGTCGAAGATCGGTCGCGGGAAACGCGCCGGGCCACGTCCAGGAGCAGGTGACACTGACACTGCCGCCGACCAGGAACGCGCGGATGAGTCGGTCAAGCATTGCGCCGCTCGTCGCTGCCCGTCTCTCCCCAGACGTCTTGAGCCGCAGCCGAGGGGCGGTGTTACCCGCAGGGCCGTAGTGCAGCGTAGGAGCCGCGCTAGCGGCTTGACTCGCCCCTTGGCGGAGGCTATCCGGGGTTTTGGGTTGGGTTTTGTTGTCGTCCCGGTTCCCCCGTTCCGCCGCGATTTTCCGTAAGTCTTTTGTTTTCAGTTTTTTACCTATAAGGAAGGTTTTTGTTTTGCCTTTTGCGGGGGGTGTTAGCCCCCGCTTCCGGTGGTTTCTCTTTTGTTTTCAGTGAGTTATTCACAGTCGTAGTCGCTCCTACTACTTGTTCTTTAACTACTTGTTCTTTACTATTTGTAAGGGTAGGCGTTTTCAGCGGAGCGATTGGGGGAGGGGGTAGGTGTTTTCAGCGGAGCGATTGGGGGAGAGGGTAGGCGTTTTCAGCGTGGAAAACTGGAACAAATCACACAAGCCTGTGGAATAGGCGATTTACGGCCTTGTGGCCCTTTACGTGACCCCAAGGTATACCTGAGAGTCCAACCCGACGCAGAAAGGCCGCTGACGGGCCGGAAACGGGGGATTAGCTTGTGAGTTGGGCTTGTCCGACCGGCGCAATGGACGGAATCGAAGGATGCACGATCAGGAGGCCCGGAGCCGTGGTGTAGTTCAACCCCGGCCAGGCCATCTTGATCTTCTTCAACTCCCGCAAAACCTTGCGACGGAAGTCTTGGATGGCGCGCTTGCCGGGCGTTTGGGCCGGGTCCGCGTCGAATTGGCGGTACAACTGCCGCCAGGTGATCTGTTGCGCGGCGCGAAGCGTGAAGGTGCGGTAGACCAGCCATAGGTACAGATCCAGGCCCAACGAGCATCGCTTAAGGGCCTTGAGGGTGTTCATGTCAATCGGTACCGGATGCTGGATGATCTCTTGAAAAAACTTCTCGCCCAACTCGATCTTACTTTGCCACAGTGAAGGCTCGTCGGGCCTGCGCTCGTTCCACCAAAACTCGGTTCGATCCGCGATGAACGAACTCACGCTGGCATCCCCTCGCTCATCCTCGTAGTTCAGCGAAATGCTGCAACGGAAGAGCCGTTTTATCTGGTTGCGGAGCCGTGTCAGTTCTCCACGGCTCCCGCCACTGTCGCTGCCGATCCCCAACGTCCTCATGAACTCCGAGAGCGACTTCCCCAGGACGAGCTCGCGGCTTTGGGTCCGCACCGCTTCGGTGCACACCCAGGCCAGCAACAAGCGTGGGAGATTTCCGAAGGGGAGTTTGTAGTCACCCGTTCGACTCAAGATTAACTTGTACGGACCATTCACGCGTTTGTACTGATGCCGGTCTCCGGGATTGGTGCGGGGCAGGGAGCAGAGCGCCAGCAGCCGCGCCATGAAGCCCCGGTCGGGGTCCGCTTCGCTGGCGCTCACCAGCGCGTTTACCTGATCGAAGCGGGTGTAGTGGTGAACTGCCTGGGGCGAAGCTTCGCGGATCGCCTTCACCGGGCCGCCCAGGCCGCCGATGACTTCACCTATGGGAACCAACTCGCCGCGTTGACGCTGCATGGGCTTATTCTCCCATGTTCCCCAGACAAGACAGGGGCTTGCCGATCGCGGCGGCCGCCGGGCACCCCCGCTGCTCACACCTAGATCCTTCGTCATAAGCACCGGGTTGACGCTCAGAACTGATGGGCGAGCTCAAAAAGGAAACCCCTAACATCTCTGAGCAAGGCGGCCTCGTCGCCGTTAGAAGTTCTCAGGAGATCGTCAGCTTCGCGTAGCGCTTTCCTGACGGTCATCCAGGGAACGCTCTCGTCCTCGCTCAGCATCCGTTTGGCCCGCCATGCGTCAAACTCAACCACTCTGGCGGCGGGCAGCAAATCGGGGCGCTCAAAATAGATGAGGCGATACGCGAATTCCTTGACGCGAGGATCCTCGATCCGCTCGGCAAGGGCCACACGGTCTGGCCAGTCCACATCGTGAAACTGCGCCATCAGCTCCTGATCCGCTGCGCCCGGAAAGCTGTCATAAAGACGCCTTTCGATATACGGTGAAGGTTCCTCATCCGCAAAGCGTAGTGCCTGAGCCCGGCCGACCCGCGCATGAAAATCCTGATCGCCCTGAATGATTGCGACACGGCGACGTAGCTCATCGTCCGGAACGGAAAGTGCTTTGACGGTTTCCGGGGCCATGTTTGCTGGCATCATGACGGGCTGGCTGTTGGCCCGCAGGGACCGGATCACCTTCGGGCTGGCATTCAGAACACTGACCAACTCCTCTGCGGACAGGGAGCGATAATCGTCGGGATCGTAATAGAGGTCGAAGACGGCAAGCTGGCCGTCATAATTGGGGTTTTGGCCGCAAGGCGTGACAAGCCACGAATAGGTGCGCCCGAAATAGCGCTCGGTCAACGAGAACATCGACTGGGCCGCGACATATGCCTTGACGGCATTTTTTGTGCTCGCGCGGTCCATGGCCTGCCAGATGTGCGGCGCACGGTCCCGCGCTAGGCGGGCTATGTAGATGGTTGCCTCCACGTCCGCCATTGCTTCGTGCGCCTCGTCGTGATTGTAACCGTTCGTGGGCGCAAGGCGTTCAAGGCGAAAGGTTTGCTGGCCCTGGTCGTCGGTCGGCACGACTATACTATCTGACGCATAGATGCTGACCGCATGCGCCACGCGCATCACATCGGAGCGTGCGTTGTCGTTGGTGTTCGTCAGATAGGCTGGGTGAAGAGTCTGAAACAGGGCTTGTCGCAGCAGGGGCTCGTCGAACTTAAGCGAATTGAAGCCGATGAACGTTGCCGGCGACCACTCCAGAAGTTTGGCTCGGATTTGCCGGATCGCTTCATAGTGGGACGGCAGCGTTGGATTGGTCAGCATTGCCGGTGTGACACTGGTGACGCGGAGCGCCCCCGGCGATGGAACGATATGCGGCAGCAAGCGGCACCTTATGTTAAAGCGTCCCAGCTCGTTGAGATCGTCATCCGTCCTGACGGCAGAAAATTGCAGGATTTGATCGAAGGCCGTTTCGGTTCCGGTGGTCTCGGTGTCGTAGAATACGTAGGACACGGTGTCCTCCCATTGTAAATCGCCGCCCGAAAATCAACTTTGGCCAAGAAGGGTAGCGACCATATTGGTGTTGAAATACAACATAAGGGCGGCCCGAGCCTTGTAGTCAGCCCGGAGCGATCTTGCGGGTCTCGATGAAGTGGTAGAGGGCGGAGCGGGAGACGTCCAGGATCTTGGCGATAGAGGCCTTGGAGACATCCTTGCCCAGCAGCACCCGGATGTCTTGCTCCTTGCCATCGAGCTTGGATGTTCCCAAGGCCCCCTTGGGCCGGCCGAGCAGCTTCCCCTTGGCCTTCGCGGCGGCGAGGCCTTCCTTGGTCCGTTCCGAGATCAGGTCCCGCTCAACCTCCGCGAACAACCCGAACAGGGCGATCATCACCTTGGTTCGCAGGTCCTGCTTGCCGTCGAACTCGATGGCCTCCTTGATGGCGATGAAGCGGATCTTGCGCCGGACCAGGGTCTCCACGATCTGGATCACCTGAGAGAGGCTGCGGCCGAGCCGCGACAACTCGCTGACCAGCAGCCGGTCGCCGGGCTCGAGCGTCCCCAACATTTCGTCGATGCGGCGCTCGAGCGGACTCTTGCGCGACGAGATGCGGGACTCGATGAATTGGTCGATCGGGAAGCGGCGTTTCTGGCTGAACTCGAGGATCGCCAGCTTCTGGTTGGCGAGATCCTGCGAACGAGTGGAGACACGGAGGTAGGCGACGGTTTTCAAGGCGGCGTCCAAGAAAAGGTCAAATGGGGTCTATTTCGGACTGTTAAAGACTATAGTATCCAGAACATTGTATAGTCAACTAACGTCGATCAAGACGGACATTATTATAGACACCTGGCCATGATCTTCCCGTCTCGAAGCCAATTGGCAAGCAAGCAGATCAGAGGGACGGGGCGAGCGGAGGCTGTCACCAAGGAAGGCCTGGCCGCAACCCTGCTCCCAGGACGTGAGCCCGATCAAATGGGACAACGTCATTCTCTACGAGACCGAGCAGACCCGAAACGACGACGATGCTCTAGTGGCTCGCCTCGGGAATATGCCATGACGCTTGGCCCGCTTTGACGGCGGGGATCTTACCGGCATGAATCAGCCACCGGGCAACTTCACCGCGAAGCGGGGGGTTTTCAATGCGGCGTCATAGACACCTAGCCATGATCTTTCCGTCTCGAAGCCAGTTGATCCGCGAGTTGTCCCTGACCCGGACAGAACAGATGGAAATCTCTAAGCGTCGCGGGGATCCGCACCGCTTGGGCTTTGCGTATCAGTTCGGCTTTGTACGAGCGCGGGACGTCTACTACGGACGCCACGGTCGGATCAGCGCTCGCGAACTACACGAGCAGATGACCTCCTGTAGGGGGCGCGCCTTCTACGAAAAAATCGATGTTGGATCGGGCCGGAGCTGGGTTGGGAAGCCTATTGTTACGCCGCGACACGGGAAGTTTGATCCGCTACTGTCATTTCTGGGAACGTTGTAATGGCACGCAAACCGACCGGGATTGATGAACGCTCAGAACAGTACAGACCTCCAGTTATCAAAGCAGAAGGCGTCACGGCTTCGGAGCGGTATCTTGCGAAGCTCGCGGATAAATCCTTCTTGAACTTGTGGACGTATCCGAGTCTATTTCGAGATCAAAAACAATCGGGTAGTGGGGATGGAAAGGAACACTACTGTCCGGTTAAAAGTCGAATAGAATCAGTTGGTTGGGGTCATCGAGTAAGTTTTCGTGGGAGTCGGACGGCTGCAAGGCCTGTAAAATGGGCGTTTTCTCGAAAAGGGTAACGCTGAGAATCTGTAGGATTTGGTAGAGACTCGCCTCCAGGCCCAACCTCTTGCGCACGATCGCGACCAGCACGTAAACCGAGACGGCGATCCAGATCTGGGTCTTCACGGCGTTCTCGCTGGCGCCGTAGAACTTCTTGATCCGAAAGTGCTGCTTGATCCACCTGAAGAACAGCTCCACCTGCCAGCGCGAACGGTAGATCTCGGCGATGGTCAGCGCCGGGAGCACGAAGTTGTTGGTCAGGAACTGCAGCCGCTTGTTCGTCGCGGTGTCGAAGTAGCTGACCCGCCGCAACGGGTCCGGATACGCTTGGGCCGATTCGATGGCGCCCAGGATGACGGTCTGATCCGAGCGCACGCCCGTGGACCTGTCGACGGGATGCGAGTAGCGCCGTTGGAGCAAGATGTTCTTCTTGGTTCGCACGACGAAGAACGACGAGCAGAGGGTGAACACGAAGAGGCGTTCGAAATCGACGTAGGCCCGATCCATGACGTAGAAGGCGCCGGGCTCGGGGCCGATCTCGTCGAGGATGTTGACGTCGTGCGTTTTGCCGTCGGTAATGCGGATAAACGTGGGGATGTTGCCGTGCAGGTCCAGCAGCGTGTGCATCTTCACAGCAGCCTTGTGCCGGCGGAACTTGGCCCACGGGAACAGCGAGAGGCACAGGTCGATGGTGGTCGAGTCCAGAGCGTAGAGGGTTTGATCGAGATCTACGCCGATCGGATCGCGGGCGTACAAGGGCCGCGCGATGCGAATCAAGACTTGGGCGAAATCGGCATAGATCCTCCAGTCGCGCGATTCGTTGGCGTCGGCCAGTGTCGAGCGCGCCACCGGGCAGCGGAATCCCATGTGGTAAAGCTTGGCGGAAAGCGAACGCAGGCACGCTTCGATATCGCGGAGGCTTTCGCGGTAGGTCAGCTGGGCGAAAGCCATCGATAGGAACTGATCCCAGCCGGAGAAGCTGCGCCATCTGTGATCCCCGTCGTAGCGGCTTACGCAGCGGCGGAACTCGCGATCCGGAAGGAAGCTGATCAACTGGGCGAACACGGTGCGGCCGAGGTTCATGAACCATTGTTGACCGCCTCCGAAGTCGTTCCAGCCGTCCTTCGCCGTTCAAATCGCGGCAAGGGAAAAACAGTCGTAAGATATGCTGGAACAGTCAGTTGCCGCCCGTCCGTGAGTCGTTAACCGGACAGTAGTGGGAAAGGAACTGTGCGATCTTCTTGTGGTTTGTGATCGGCAAATCATCATCTTCAGCGAAAAAACGATAGCATGGCCAAACGGTGAATTGGATGTTGCTTGGATGAGATGGGCTAAGCGTGCAGTGCGCGATGCGGCAAAGCAAGCAAAGGGTGCCGAACGATGGATAACTAAATACCCGAACCGTATTTTTCTAGATAGAGAGTGCGAAACCTCATTTCCAATCGACCTCCCGTCACCAGAAGACAGAGTAATTCATAGGGTGGTTGTGGTAAAGGGCGCGGCCCAAGCATGCAAGGAACATGTTCCTGATAGCTCCGGAAGCATGATCATCAAGCCTGCGATCAAAGGGAATCACTACTGTCCGGTTAAAAGTCGAATAGAATCAGTTGGTTGGGGTCATCGAGTAAGTTTTCGTGGGAGTCGGACGGCTGCAAGGCCTGTAAAATGGGCGTTTTCTCGAAAAGGGTAACGCTGAGAATCTGTAGGATTTGGTAGAGACTCGCCTCCAGGCCCAACCTCTTGCGCACGATCGCGACCAGCACGTAAACCGAGACGGCGATCCAGATCTGGGTCTTCACGGCGTTCTCGCTGGCGCCGTAGAACTTCTTGATCCGCAAGTGCTGCTTGATCCACCTGAAGAACAGCTCCACCTGCCAGCGCGAACGGTAGATCTCGGCGATGGTCAGCGCCGGGAGCACGAAGTTGTTGGTCAGGAACTGCAGCCGCTTGTTCGTCGCGGTGTCGAAGTAGCTGACCCGCCGCAACGGGTCCGGATACGCTTGGGCCGATTCGATGGCGCCCAGGATGACGGTCTGATCCGAGCGCACGCCCGTGGACCTGTCGACGGGATGCGAGTAGCGCCGTTGGAGCAAGATGTTCTTCTTGGTTCGCACGACGAAGAACGACGAGCAGAGGGTGAACACGAAGAGGCGTTCGAAATCGACGTAGGCCCGATCCATGACGTAGAAGGCGCCGGGCTCGGGGCCGATCTCGTCGAGGATGTTGACGTCGTGCGTTTTGCCGTCGGTAATGCGGATAAACGTGGGGATGTTGCCGTGCAGGTCCAGCAGCGTGTGCATCTTCACAGCAGCCTTGTGCCGGCGGAACTTGGCCCACGGGAACAGCGAGAGGCACAGGTCGATGGTGGTCGAGTCCAGAGCGTAGAGGGTTTGATCGAGATCTACGCCGATCGGATCGCGGGCGTACAAGGGCCGCGCGATGCGAATCAAGACTTGGGCGAAATCGGCATAGATCCTCCAGTCGCGCGATTCGTTGGCGTCGGCCAGTGTCGAGCGCGCCACCGGGCAGCGGAATCCCATGTGGTAAAGCTTGGCGGAAAGCGAACGCAGGCACGCTTCGATATAGCGGAGGCTTTCGCGGTAGGTCAGCTGGGCGAAAGCCATCGATAGGAACTGATCCCAGCCGGAGAAGCTGCGCCATCTGTGATCCCCGTCGTAGCGGCTTACGCAGCGGCGGAACTCGCGATCCGGAAGGAAGCTGATCAACTGGGCGAACACGGTGCGGCCGAGGTTCATGAACCATTGTTGACCGCCTCCGAAGTCGTTCCAGCCGTCCTTCGCCGTTCAAATCGCGGCAAGGGAAAAACAGTCGTAAGATATGCTGGAACAGTCAGTTGCCGCCCGTCCGTGAGTCGTTAACCGGACAGTAGTGAAAGGGAATAAACACTGGTCAGGCGCGCCTGGAGAGGTCGAACCGTTCTCGATAGGTGACGTGGATCCATCTGGCTCATTTGTTCATGTGATCGATGATGTTGCTTTGGATGTCATCATGGAAGAGCTGGATACCATCCGAGACTTCACCGACTACCTAGATAAGAAAGAGGTGTTTGTTCGATCCGGCCGTCTTTCTCAAGCGCACGGCGAAGAAAACCTTCTCGCCTACTACGCAGTACGGATAAATGACGAAGGCGGCCATGATTTTGTGCCAGATGGTGAGAAGCACGATCAGGTCGAAATCAACCGTTCCCTCTATGCCAATCTTTGCAGTGATTCCCGTTACGTCGCGAAAAAGCAGGCGGACCAGATTTCATACCTTTGGGACAGGCTCATCGAAGCTTTCACGACCCACCTGATCGATGGAACATCAATCACTCCAGATGGTTACGAATTCGATCTGAAAAAGAGTGAGTTTGGGGTTCGCTACATGGCTCTTGAACCTCGCTTTGCCCGTCGGAGCCATGGAGAGGCGGTAAAAGGAGCACTGGAAATTGGAATGACGAAGAATCGTTTCTTTCGAACGATTATGAGTCCAGCAGACGCAAGAGAGAACGCGACTGCGTTTTTCATACACAGTTTCAAATACTTGAATTGGATGGAACAGAAAGGCGGCTACAAGAAATACCGGATAAAACGGGCAGAGTGCACACAGGTCTACGCGAGAGGTATATTAGAGTCTTATCCTCACCTCACTACTGTCCGGTTAAAAGTCGAATAGAATCAGTTGGTTGGGGTCATCGAGTAAGTTTTCGTGGGAGTCGGACGGCTGCAAGGCCTGTAAAATGGGCGTTTTCTCGAAAAGGGTAACGCTGAGAATCTGTAGGATTTGGTAGAGACTCGCCTCCAGGCCCAACCTCTTGCGCACGATCGCGACCAGCACGTAAACCGAGACGGCGATCCAGATCTGGGTCTTCACGGCGTTCTCGCTGGCGCCGTAGAACTTCTTGATCCGCAAGTGCTGCTTGATCCACCTGAAGAACAGCTCCACCTGCCAGCGCGAACGGTAGATCTCGGCGATGGTCAGCGCCGGGAGCACGAAGTTGTTGGTCAGGAACTGCAGCCGCTTGTTCGTCGCGGTGTCGAAGTAGCTGACCCGCCGCAACGGGTCCGGATACGCTTGGGCCGATTCGATGGCGCCCAGGATGACGGTCTGATCCGAGCGCACGCCCGTGGACCTGTCGACGGGATGCGAGTAGCGCCGTTGGAGCAAGATGTTCTTCTTGGTTCGCACGACGAAGAACGACGAGCAGAGGGTGAACACGAAGAGGCGTTCGAAATCGACGTAGGCCCGATCCATGACGTAGAAGGTGCCGGGCTCGGGGCCGATCTCGTCGAGGATGTTGACGTCGTGCGTTTTGCCGTCGGTAATGCGGATAAACGTGGGGATGTTGCCGTGCAGGTCCAGCAGCGTGTGCATCTTCACAGCAGCCTTGTGCCGGCGGAACTTGGCCCACGGGAACAGCGAGAGGCACAGGTCGATGGTGGTCGAGTCCAGAGCGTAGAGGGTTTGATCGAGATCTACGCCGATCGGATCGCGGGCGTACAAGGGCCGCGCGATGCGAATCAAGACTTGGGCGAAATCGGCATAGATCCTCCAGTCGCGCGATTCGTTGGCGTCGGCCAGTGTCGAGCGCGCCACCGGGCAGCGGAATCCCATGTGGTAAAGCTTGGCGGAAAGCGAACGCAGGCACGCTTCGATATCGCGGAGGCTTTCGCGGTAGGTCAGCTGGGCGAAAGCCATCGATAGGAACTGATCCCAGCCGGAGAAGCTGCGCCATCTGTGATCCCCGTCGTAGCGGCTTACGCAGCGGCGGAACTCGCGATCCGGAAGGAAGCTGATCAACTGGGCGAACACGGTGCGGCCGAGGTTCATGAACCATTGTTGACCGCCTCCGAAGTCGTTCCAGCCGTCCTTCGCCGTTCAAATCGCGGCAAGGGAAAAACAGTCGTAAGATATGCTGGAACAGTCAGTTGCCGCCCGTCCGTGAGTCGTTAACCGGACAGTAGTGTCCTCACCTAAAGCGAGTTGTTGGAATCGCTCTAGAACCCCCGAACCAAGGGCGCGGCGGCTCTGAGGACTTAGTCTATGCCGAGCAGTACGATTGGACTGACGAAGAGCGAAGCGTCATTAAGCAGGAATGTAAAAAATATGGTGTCTTGCAGGGCAGAATGAAGGAAACACCAGTGCACCTGTCCGAATGGCCTGCCCCCATGAACAAGACCTAGCCCCAGGACCAACTGAAGTCCCCTCCAAGGGGTAGCAACCCCTAAAGCCTGGCCGTCGGGGTCTGGTGGTTGCAGAATCGTTCGTTTTTTAAGACGCCCTTGGAACCAAGTTGCGTGTTTACGCGCTTGCGCATTTGAGATATTCTGCAAGTGCGGCTTCCAGGATGCTTTGATGCGTCTGGTCGGTTTTTGCGGCGTGAATGCGGAGCCGCCGATACATTCTGCCATCAAGGGCGAGCGTCACCCGCTTTTCGCCTTCCCGTTTCTTTGGCGGTTCCTTATCTCGAATCGACGTGGCCCCGCGTTGCGGTATCCCGGTATCGGTCGGGCGGTTTTCAGTGTTCAACAGTCCATCGAGGGTCACGGGTTTCTTAGGCATGGAGTACCCCTTTCACGTAGTGCCACACGGCGGCAATCTCCGCCCCGGCTTTCTTGTCTCTGGTTTCGGTGACACCCTGCCCCGTGGCTCCTGTCTCGGCATAGGCAACACGGTGAGCGATATTTACTGGCGCGACTCGGCCATGCTGGGCCAGCACGCGGGCGGCTTCCTCTGTGATCCGGGCGCGGGGCGTCTGGGACATTACAAAGACAAACGGCATGTCGAACCCGTTCACGGCGGCGAGCGTGGTCCCTACGGCCCGCAGATCGTCAGGGGAAGGCCGCACAGGGATCAACACCAAGTCGGCGGCGGCTAGCACCTCTCGTAGCCATTCCGAAGCGGCGGGCGGCGTGTCGATAATGCAGAGGTTAAAACGCTCCCGTGCGGCGTCGAGCGTGGTTCTGAGCACGTCGGGCAGCGGATCGCGGTCGAGCATGGACGGTGAATCGGCTTCCCTACTCTCCCACTAGCCTCTCAGTGAGCCTTGCGGATCGAGGTCGAGGCAAAGGACGTTGCGGCCATCTTCGGCGGCGGAGCGACCGTCACCGCAGACAGCGTCGATCGACTGCTCAGGTGGGAGTTCTGACCGAATGTGCTCGACCAGCCCCAGCGCTCTCGCAATTTCGAAAGCAGCAGCCCGATCAGGAGGTTGCGGTACACGGCCAGCGTTCTCACCCGAGCTATCCTGCCGTCGGACTCGACCCAACCGATGCCATGGTCCACTCCATCGCGCAGCCGCCTGAAATTCAACACAGAGGCGGGACACAAGCCCCGCCTATTCGCATAAGCCCAGGGGCGGCTAGAGGCGATAGTCTGGCTCGTCGGAATGATCGACAGGAGTAGCCCGGTAGAATGCTGCACCAGAGTCGCTAAAAATTCATCGGAGCGGATGAGGCGGAGTTCGTAATGTCGAATGTGCCTTTTGCCGAGCCGATCCGTGCACTCAAGGCGGAACGGAAAGGGGTACTGAAGCAGCTCTCCATGGGGCCGTTGCACAAAAGTGAGATCCATCTTTTGATCCCCGTTCCCATATCCTTGGCGGCGCGAAGTGGAGTAGCGTAGGCCTCGGCGGCCGTTTTGCCGAGACCTATGGCCGTTCGCTAGGCTGAGTTTGATGGGCGGCATCTGAAACGCCAGATTATCAATGCAGTGGGAGAGTCAATCATGCCCGGGACGCTGGCACGGCTGTTTCGCCATACGGTTTCCTACAACAAGCCGGATACGATCCTGACCAAATTAGATGGAGCCTATCGGCCCATCTCCTCTCAGGAGCTTTATCGCCGGGTGGGACGTCTGCACCACGAATTGGCCCGCGCTGGTATTCGAAAGGGCGACCGTTGTGCCCTCCTGTCCGAGAACCGATGGGAGTGGGCCGTCGCCGACTTCGCCATGATGACCGCGGGGGTGGTCAGCGTTCCGCTTTTCCCCACACTGACCGCAAAACAGATCCACTACTTGCTCGAGCACTCCGAGGCGCACGCCATCATGCTCTCCAGCAGTGAGCAGCTCGACAAAATCAAAAGCACCTGGGACTCCCTTCCCGACCTCGAAGGCGCCTTCGTGTTTGACCCGATCGAAGGTGAGGACCAGCGGATCACCACGCTTGCGGAGCTCATAAGAGAGGCGCCCCTAACGGCGGATGAGGGCGAGCATTTCGAGCAGGCGATCAGTAGCGTTCAGCCGGATGACCTGGCCAGCATCATCTACACGTCCGGAACCACGGGAACACCGAAGGGCGTCATGCTCTCGCACCACAACTTCGCTACCAACGTCCGCGACAACGGATTCGACATACGCGAAGGAGATGTCTGTTTGTCGTTCTTGCCGCTGTCTCACGTTGCGGAACGAACGGCAGACTACGCGTTCTACTACCAGGGCGCTACTGTTGCTTACGCTGAATCCATCGAGGCCGTCCCGCAAAATATGATGGAAGTGCGCCCCACCATTGCTGTCGGTGTCCCGCGGTTCTTTGAAAAAGTGCACGGTCGAGTGATGGAAAAGGTCGCCGCCGGACCTCCGCTTCGCCAAAAACTCTTTCACTGGGCGGTGGGGGTTGGAAAACAGGCTCTGCCTTACCGACTCAAGGGGACTCCTCTTCCGCTCGGCTTGCGGCTGCGGCATCTGATGGCCGATCGCCTGGTCCTGAGCAAGCTTCGGGGCCGTCTCGGAGGCCGTATCCGTTACTTCGTTTCGGGAGCCGCTCCGCTGGCAAAGCACCTCGGGGAGTTCTTCTTCGCAGTAGGCATTCGAATCTGCGAGGCCTACGGGCTGACCGAGACCTCGCCCGTGGTCAGCGCGAACTATGCCGACAGCCTGCGTTTCGGAACCGTGGGCCGAGTCATCCCGAACGTCGAAGTGAAGATTACCGACGACGGGGAGATCCTTGTCCGCGGGCCGAACGTCATGCAGGGCTACTTCAAGATGGACGAAGCCACTCGAGAGGCGATCGTCGATGGCTGGTTCCACACGGGGGACATCGGTCGTCTCGACGAGGACGGATACTTGATCATCACCGACCGCAAGAAGGATCTGTTGAAAACATCCGGCGGGAAGTACATCGCCCCACAGCCGATCGAGAATCAGCTCAAGACGTGCGACTTCGTCTCGATGGCCGTAGTGGTTGCAGAAGGACGCAAGTTCCCCAGCGCCCTAATCGTGCCGAACTTCGAAAGGCTCAAACAGTATGCGGCGGCCAACGGCCTCTCGTGCGCGAACGAGGCCGAGCTAGCAAGCCACGAAGCGATCGTACAAATGCTCGAGGGACAAGTTGAAACGGCCTGCCAGGATCTGGCGCGCTACGAACAGATCAAGAAAATCGCGGTGCTCGATCGTGAGTTTTCGCTTGAAGAAGGGGAGATCACGCCGACGATGAAGGTCCGGCGCAAGGTCGTCGTCGAGCGTTACGCCGCGAGAATCGACAAGCTTTACGAGTAAGGGCGACTGCGAGGGACCGCTACGTCAGCCCGCCCCGCCGGCGAACGACGATCAGAAGCACAACACATACACCGAACTAGGCCGGTAGACGAATTCGATCTTGGTGTGGCCCGGCGGGTACGGCGATCGAGCACAAGGCCGCGTAGGCCGGATAGATGGGCACTCGGGCGCCGTTTGTAAACTATCTGAAGGCCCAGATAGGATGTGTTGCAACTTTCAAAAAGCGGCAGGAGAGCGATCGGCCGGGTTGAGCGGGCGCCGTCTCATGCAACCACCTCGAACAGCTTGTTGATGAACTGAATCTGTTGCCGAACATCCGAACCGCTCACCCACCTCGCCTGCCCCTTCCGGATCATGTGAATTGCCTCGTATCCTTGGATCGTTCGGCTCGCCGCCTGAAACTCACGAAAGCCCTGCTTGGCCTTCACTCGTCGTTTGATCGCTCGATGATCCTGCTCCAAGATGTTGTTCAAGTATCGGATAGGCCGGTGGCGGCAGCGGCGTCGCAGGATTCCTTCCTTTTTCACTCCTGAAATCGCCGAGCCGTAGAGGCGTGCCTGGTCGGTGTTGATCACGCGGGGCTGTGGATGCGACGGATCAGTTAGCACCTTGCGGAACAGGCGTTTGGCCGTAGCGGCATCGCGCAATCCCGAGAGCACGAAGTCGATCGTGGCCCCGGTGGGTCTATCTCCCACTGAACATGCCAGCCTTATCTGGACACACATTTTGTTTTTGCAGCAATCTGGGCGGTACCCCTGATCACAAGTGAATGTTGAAGTTGCGTCGAAACGAATTGGTGAAGGTGGCTGATACGGAAGGGCAGGCCGGTTTATCCATCGCCGCACTACTCGACCCCCAAACTTTTGAACGCTGCATCTCGCGGATCTGAGTAGAAGCTGGTCTGAAACTTTGCGAACAATTCTCCGGGAATGGTTGGGATGTCCCCTACACTCGCCATAGGCAGCAGGATTCTCTTCGTGCCGGCGTCAAACGCTACTTGAAGTGACTCAGCCAGATTTTCAACCGGGATTATACTGCCGCCGAGGCTCATGCTCCCTAGCACGACCATTTGTGATTGAACCGGCTTCCCGAGAATGCCCGAACAAAGAGCCACAAATGTTGCAAGCGTCATTGCAGTATTCGGGCCCGTGTTCTGAAGTTCGACCACATGCAAGTGAAAGTTGTGATCACCAGGTTTTGCCGAGGCACTGACCGAACAGGCATTGGCTTTGAAATTGTCGAAGCCGACCTTGATACTTTCCTTTGCCGTGGTATTCGAACCCAGGCCGGACATGGTCAGTTTGCCGTTTCCATTGGTTACCTGGGTCTCGATCCGGTAGACCCCAAGATGCCCGCTGCTACCCGTTGCGATGGTGTGGAGTACGCCAGGGTGCAGCGGACCGTCTGGTATCAAGGCACCGCCACCCTGCTCAGGAACACTGATAAACCGTTCCTCCATCGTCTCCTGGTCGATGTAGGAAAAGTGGACGTCGTAAAACTCCATCCCGCCGATCTTCTTCAACTGCTCTTTTACCCTTCGCCGTGTCTCAAGGGCGTATTCCAAACAGCGTCGCACGGCTTCCTTGTCGTACTCTTCGTTTGGGTACAGAAGCTTCAGGAGGCCGGAGACGGTGTGTTTGACCGCAATGGTGTCCCGCTGATTCAGATCCCGTCCTAGCTTGAAGTATTTGTTGATCGCATCGCCGAAGTTCCGCTTGCGCATCTCGCGCAGGAACTCAGCCAGGTAATCGACGATCAGCCCATACTGGTTAGTGAAAAACTCAGGCCGCATCTTCGGGATCTCCCAGCCTGGAATATAGGCGTGCAAGCGGTCGAAGAATGCGGAGTCGATCATGGCCTCGGAAAAAGGCGCAAGGAGATGGCTCGTCTTGACCAACGTGTCTACAGGCTGGTTAATGTTGCCAATGAAGACCATCGACGCGTAGGCGTTAACCGGGTCGCGACCACGAGCGAATGATCCAGACGCCATATAGTCCTTCATGATCTGGACGCCATCCTTGTCCTTGAAGCTGATCCCGGCCACCTCGTCGAAGGCCACAACATCCCAGAGCCCGACCAGCCCCACGGTTCGACTGACCATGTTGTAAAACAGGTTTGCAACGGTGGTCTGCCCACCAGAGATCAGGATGCTGTTCGGGCTGATTTCCTTGTAGATGTGGCTCTTGCCGGTTCCCCTCGGACCCAACTCGCAGACGTTGTAGTTGTTCTCGACCAGCGGTACAACACGGCACAGCAGGTGCCACTTCGTGCGCTCATCGAACTGTGTCGGCTCGTATCCGCAGGAACGCAGCAACACATCAATCCATTGCCCCTCGGTAAACTGCCGCCGCCCCGCGAACAACTCGTCCATATCCATGTTTGGCATCTGGATTGGATTGAGCAAATCGATAATGAACGGCGACCCCTTTTGTCCTTCTTCGTAGAAATACTGCATCGTAATGATCGACCAGATCCCGCCGACCAGCAACTTTTCGTATTTCTTGACCGTCCCCGTACCGATTTCGACGCCCTTCGTTCCCAGGTTCGACAAAAGCGCCTCGTAGACATCCCGTTTTTCATTCAGCTTGACCGTCACCTTATCGATGACCTTCAGGCTGCCCCGCTCGCGGATAGTGGATTTCACCTTTTCGGCCTCATCCGGCCGCACGTAGTTCTCAGCGAGGATGCGCTTCACCGTAGCCAAGCCATCCTCGATGACGGCCGGATCATTGGAGGCGCAATAGTTACCCAGCAGATACTCGAGGACATAGACGGGAACGTTAGCACCTTCCTTGACCAGCTTGGTCAGGTCCTTGCGCACGACGCGCCCCGCGAAATGCATATTGAGCAGATCGTCGAGGTTGGACTCGGTTGCGGCAGTCTCAGAAGTCGAAGTCATCCGTAATCGCTCTGTCGATAATTACGTCGAGGCTCTCCTGCTCAATGCCGGTGTAGGCATCTCGGAGAACCAGCCGGTATGGCGTACGTTTATCGTACGGTCTGTCTCCGAGGGTCAGGATCACAGACTTCTGCCGCTCATCAAGGTTTGAGGACGTACTGTCAAACGTCACCGACTCGATGGTGGTGACTGGCTCATCGCCTTCGTACACGGCGATCTTGAGTGTCACGGCCTTGGCCCGCTCACCCGCCGGCTCCATCTGCAAGAGGGTGAAGCGGTGCTTGGGTGCCGTGATCTTGTGTTTTGTTCCGAGCACTTGCACCGCGACATGCTTGGACTGGGTTTTCTCGCGGCGCCCCTTGTCCTTAAGATGCTTCACCTTGATGACAGGCACAACAATTTCCTGAAGCATTGCACCGCCATGCAGGAAGCGCGCCCCGCCGGTGAAATGAAAGCGGTTGTTGCCCTTGGGAACCCAGAATTGCATACCGCCCTCGGCCTCGGCGGTCACGGTTGTATCGCCCCGCCATGCCTGCTCGTGACGAGGCAGGTCGTAGCCTAGGAGATAACGCTTCTTCGCGATGACCGTGCCGGCTGGTTTGTCCTCCAGCTTGCTCTTATCCGGGCCGCTCGGTGCCGTTTCGGTGAACAGAAAACCATGGTCCGCTGTGATAACCACATAGTTGCCGTTGAGATTATTGACGACATAGCGGACGAGATCGGCCAGTTCCCGGATCGTTTTTCTGACGGCCTCGAAGGTATCCCTCTCGGTAGCGGCTTTGTCGCCGCGTGCGTCAATCTCGTCATGGTAGATGTAAACGAGACGCTTGCCGGCAATGAACTCCCGGCCTTCTTCCTTCTTCATCGCGAGTAGCTGGTCGGCTTTCACGGCCATGCCGCTTACAGTGCTCAGGATCTCGTTGCGCTGTTCGAGAGATGCAGTCGGCTTCCCGTCGGCCAAGACGCCGCCCTTCTCCGTGTAGTCGAGTTTCTCGTACGGCAGGAGGCTCGCCATGCCCAAGGCGGTATAGGAAGGCAGTACGCCCAACTGCGACGACAACTCGGCCTGGACCCGGTAGGTGCCATTCAGATAACCCGTCAGCTCTTCCGCGACTTCGTACCGCATGGCATCGCTGATGATGACGAAGGCCCGTCGCTTGTCGCCCTCGTCCAGCCATGGCCGTACCTGTCGGTCGAAGAACGTGTACTGGTTCTGGATGCCATCGATAACCCACCTCTCGGGTAGCTCAGCATCCACGAACTTACCCCAAGCGAGCGCAATCTTGGCCAGATAACCATTGCAGTAACAGGCTTCGATCTCCTCTCGAAGCGGCTTCAACATATCCCAGCCCTGGGCGGCGGCCACATCGGCGTTCTCACAGAAGAGCCGGTATAGCTGGTCAAAGCGAAACAACCCGGCTTCGTAGCTCCTGTACATCGCTGTCATATCAGGGAAGTCGAAGCCCGCCTTATGCGCGTTGCGAAGATACAGGAACTTCGCAGCGACCGCTAACGCTTCGTATACGGCGCGGCGGGCTTTCCGCTGGGCCTCCGGCACTGAGCCCGAAGATACCCAGTGTCCGTCCTGCCTGCCGTGGACAATGTTGCCGATAGCCTCGGGGTTAATCGCATCGGCCGTTGATGTCACACGGTTCAGCAACCCCTGCACGATACTTTTCTCCACAGCGAGAAAAGTCATCACATCCAGAAGTTCCTCGACTCCACAGCCGTGCAGATGATCCGGCATATGCAGAAGCGCCCCAACCTCGTCCGCCAACACGGCGTAGCTGCTACTCTTGCTGCTGCTGTCTCTCCATTGGGCCAGGCAGACCACAGCATTCGCAGTGCCGGAACGTGGCAATTGGAGGTGCTGCAGCGCACCGGGTAGTTCCTTCGCAAGATGGTAAGCGTAATCAGACACCAGTAGACGGATGAGCAAATTCTGCAGGGTTGGGCTGTCCTCGCCGTACCCGAAGACGGACTTGACCATCGTCCAGAAAGGCTCGTCGAGTTCGAATCTCTCGATCTGGGCCCAGGCCGGCGGGTCGGCTTCGAGATCGGGTGCATCATCCGCGGCCATGGAGTGGAACAGAGTTCGGACGATGTCGAATGGCTCGGGCTGGTCGGCTTTCGCAACGACCGCCAGCAGCTTGCGGTCGAGGTCGAGTTCTGAATCTTCGGGGGAGACGAGGCTTGTCAGCTTATGCAGCCGTTCCCTGCTGTCAAAAAACTTCCGGCGCTTGGCAAGATGCTGGCGAAGATGCTGGTGAGCCAGGCCGAGTTCCCGCAGGATGATGGAGGCGCGGTCTGCCCGGAAGCTACGACCGTACAACCGTATGTCCAGTAGCCAGTCGTCTTCGTAGTCCGGCTCCTCAGCAGGCGAGTACAGCAGATATCGGCCAGCAGGATCGTCCTGCTCGATACGAACCTTTGCTTCGAGCGCTCCAATTTCGTCGAGCTTGAGGACCGCTACGCCTTCGAGCGCGATGTCCGGTAACGATCCGACGAACTCTCCGCCCGGATCGTTCCAGAAGACGACCCGAACCTGTTCATCGTTAAACACCTGGTCCAGGGCATCAGTGATCTGCGCGACATCCATCAGTTTGCCTTGGCTCCTGTAACCGCCTTCACTTCGGCCAATAAATCGCCGAACTTGCCGTAATTGACCTTCACTCCATCGTCGAGGTCGAGGCCGATGCGTTGGTCTGCGTAGTGGCGGAGCTTTTCGTCAAACTCCCGCAGCTCCGATTGTTGCTTAACCAGTGTCGCCCGCTCTTTCTCCAGCCGATTGCGGTGAGCCGTCGAGGCCGCGGCGGTAATATCCCTCTCCAACTGGCGCACACGCGAAGCCATCATGCCCTGCAGCGGGATCACATATTCGGTACGCATCCGGGCCAATGTGCCTTCGTTGTAGCGGTGCAGATAGACGAGACACTGGAAGGCTTTGTTCCTGCCGCTGCTGAACAACCAGTAGATGGGGCGCTTCTTGTAGGTCTGCAGATGGTCCTTGAAGAAGCTGTCGCACAGGTAGCGGCGCAGCGTCTCACGGCTGGACTCGTTCTTCCCACGCTGCAGGTTATCGGTCAGGAAGGTGAGGTTGTCTTCGAGGTGGCCCTTGTCCCAGACCACCGAGATGAACTCGATGAGTCGGTGGGCGGCATCGTCGTCGAACCATTCGTCATCAGTGAGTGGGACGATGCCGTCTGGGTCGGCAGGGAACCTGGTGTAGCGGCTGGGGTCGAAGTCTACGTTGCCCCTGTGGGCGTAGATCAGGCCGGGTACATCCAGACTGTAGCGGCCCATCATGCAGCCGATGGCGTAAGAGATCAACTCCTTCATGGTGTCCGGCCGGAAGCGGGCCCACTGTTCCTCTCCGGTGAGCTTGTAGCCGTAGCGGTAGGCCGGGTTCACCGTGAGGGTGATCTGCTCGATGGGAACGTCGGGGGTGAGTTCGTCTTGCAGGCCATAGGAGTCGATGAAGAGGTGGTTGTTCTCCTCTTCGAGACGCTTCGTCTCGGCGACGATATCGCGGTTCTGGGTGATCCATGCGGTGTAGCTGGATTTGAGGGTTGGTGCGGGATCGGAGGATGCCGTCAGGATCGGCAGGGATTCGAAGTTCCAGGAGCGTTCATAGGTGTTCCAGTCGATGACTGTGGTGCGCACCAACCGATCCACGTTCTTCGTCACACCGAGGCTGAGTTTTTCCCCAACGCCCTCTATGAATGGGATGTTCACGAAGTTGCCGATCTGGAAGTGCAGAGTCGGATTCGTCGTCCTCGCGATGGCTAGCACAATCGGCGTATTGCAATAGCCTGCAAGCAGCAGGCGCTCCACGCCGCGAAAACTGAACGCTGACATTCCTGCTACGTCGTGGATGCTGCCTCTGTCATTCAGACGAAACGAGGGGGGGCCGGAGGTAACGTCTGACCAAGTTAAAGACTCCTGGAAGTAGAACTCGGTGTTCTGCGCTCGCGATCTTGCCCGCCCCCCATTCTCCGTACCAAAAGCACGAATCGCGCGCCCATCATTTTCCCAGTTGACCAAGTAATCCTGATTTCCGTACCACTTCCTGAACTCTCCCCCCTTGTTGTAAGGAAACCACTTCTTGCCCGATTGGGCCGCGGCGTCTCTGCTTTTGGAGCCGTAAGAGCACTTTCCTTGGTCCACCTCATGCCAACGCCGCAAGAACTGATCGTTGTCGGCCGTCGCCAGACCCTGTTTTGCATCAACAAGCTTTCCTAGCAGCGTCCCTTCTTCAAACACTTCCCGCACCCGCTCGCTCAGCCAATAAGCCACGGGACTGCCGGGGATTTTCTTGAACTTAATATTTGAAGTACTGAAGCGCGGGTTGGTATGAAAACGGCGTTCCAGTTCTTCGTTGCTGGCAACGCTTCCTTGTTTGTCGAAAAGGCGTAGAAACCTCCCATTGAAGCCGCAGGGAGAAGACCGCATTAAGACATATGAACAGCTGCCGAAGTCGGAACCCCAAACCCCTCTCCCATTGTGAACGAGACTTGTGATGGGGGCAGACCTAAAAATAGTGTTCCGCAGTTGATCGAACGAAGAAAGGAACATCCAATTTGGAATCGTGATCATTCCAACGTGGCCAAGCTTCTTCGAAAACTGAACGTTGCGCAGCGCAAACGCCGCATAGAGGTCAGCTTTCCCAGCCTTGTAGAATGCATTCATAAACTTCTTCAGAGCGGCGCAGTAAAACTTACCTCCCATATATGGCGGATTCGCCACCACCGCGTCGTATTGTGCCGCCAGCATCTCGGCTTGCCGCACCAACAGCCCCAACCTCTTGAGCGCATCCGACACAAACAGATCCCGGCCAGTCACTTCGCTCAGCTGCTTCAGCGCCGGCAGCTTCGCAGCCAGTCCTTCCGGCACCTGGATCAGCGATCCGAAGGTCGCAGCGTGCTCAAACAGCCGTTGCAGTTCCGTGAGGTCGCTGGCCGCAAGCCCGTAGTCGGAAAGCTTCACTCCATGGGCCAGCCGCTCCGCATCAAACCCCTTGCTGTCGACCAGCGCCATCACGTTAAGCTTTACCCCCCGTTCAAAAAGCCGACGATCATCAGCCCGCCCCTTCATCATCAGCGCAAAGCCCGTCAGTTGCGCTGCGCGCTCGTCGATGTCGAGGCCGAAGAGGTTTTTCTCCAGGATCAACCGAGCCACATCCCGCTGGCGGTAGCCGCGCTCCAGGTAGATGGCCCTGAAGAGTTCATAGGCCTCCACCAAGATGTGCCCGGAGCCACTGGCCGGGTCGATGAGGGTTAGGGCCTCGGAGTTGAGCGTGCTGGGCGTGATGGACTTGAGCTGCGCTTTGACCTCGTCAGTCTGCTCGGCGGGCTCGATGTAGTAGTCCATCTGCTCCCTGATTGAGGAGTGCGGATAGGTCGCCAGCCATTGCGCACCCAGCGAGTTCTGGACCAGGTATTTCACGATCCAGTTGGGTGTGAAGAGCTGGGTCGCCGCCGGAATGTCTTCGGAGGACACAACCTTGCCGATCACCTGGTCTTTCTTCTCCGAGATGTAGAACTGGTAGAGCCAGCCGATGATCTCGATCTGACCCCAGGCGCTCTCTTCAATGTCCTCGACCATCTGGCGGATCGGCGAGTCGGTATGCAGCAGGGTGGCGGGCAGCAGGAGATCGGTCGCATCCCCGGCGCTGTGCTCGAAAAGAAAGGGCATGGCCTGGTGCAGGGCGTTGCACTGGGCCTTGAGGAGCAGCCGATAGAGCTCTTCGTCTTTGCTGCCGTCGAGCTTCAGCTCCACGGCTTTCTCCCGGTCGAGGCCCGGCAGATCGACATCGGCGGCGTGCTCAAGGATCTCCGGCTGGTTCTGGCCCTCGGGATGACTCAGAACGCGGTAGCCATGGTCCAGGTAACCGTGCAGCTCCATGTAACGTATGGCTGCAAAGCGGTTGAACCACGTATAGGCCATCGCCTCCATGACCTGCTCGAAGCCGTCGTGCCGGATCTGTTCTTCCAGAAGCTTGCGAGGTTCCGCCACATTGCGGGGGAAGGCGTGTGCCCCGATCAAGGTCACATCGCCCTCCTCCACAACCGGCTCAATGCTTTTGGCGGTCAGGCCGTAAAACGCCGCCCGGTCGGTTACCGCCGCGATGAAATTGCGCCGTGCTTTTTGGGCATAGGCTTCGAGTGTGTTGCGATGCATGTTGTATCGGCGCCGGTCTAGCGGATTTCTATGCGCTCGTTTCTGGCCAGGGCATCGGTCAGTTCCGTGCGGAGGTCGTCGAGGAAAGCATCCACGTCGACCTGAGATTCGAGATAGGATGACTTGACGAACTTGCCAGGAGAGACGACCCGCCGGGGCTTGACTACCGGCTTGTCCTGCTTTGCCTTGCCTTCCTCGGCTTTCCGCTCTAGATAGCGCTCGACCTGGTCCAACACCTCGTCCTTCAAGCGCACGGCTTCGGCCTCAGCCTGGCCGATATGCGCGAGACTCTCGTGGGTCGAAACCTGTTTCTCCAGATCTTCCAGTGGCGTGAGGCAGGTTGTTTTCAATGATTCGTCTCCACCCGCTATCGATACCTCCGCGCTCACGCTGGCAGTCTGTTCGGTGATTGTTGCAATCGCCCGGGCCCGTCGCTCAGAAAGCAGCTCCTCGTTTACTTCGCTTACCGTGCGGATCAGCCCTTCGGCTTCCTTGAGCAATCCGTAAGGATTTGGTGCAGAGAGGATTTCGCTCATCCGCCGCAGCGCAGGCCCGGCGGAGTCGTCTCGATCCAGTTCCATCTGGTTGAGTTTGAATCTGCCCGATGCCTCGCTAAGCTTGTCCCACATGGGGCGCTGATGTTCGTAGAAGTGATCGAGATCATGGAACCTGTCGGCGAGGTCCCGCAGGTCGCTTCCGCGCCCATTGACCTGCGCCAGGAACCTGTTGCTGTCCTCGGGAGCCACAAGCGTATTTAAAAGGCTGAGGCTGTCTGCGATATCCTCGGCTCCGGGGTAACTGCCGGTATCCGCCCTGTCACGATACCGGCTCAACTTCTCGCGCCAGCCTTCGAGCCTGCCCTTCAGGAACTCGAATAGGGCGTCTTCGCCCTCCGGCCCCATCTCCGAGAATACGTCCCGTCCGAGTTCCCTAGCCTTCTTCACATCCTCGGGCTTGGACGTAGCCCGCTGGACGACAGTGATGTTTCGCCATTTGTGCCGTGACGTGAGCGCTTCGTATAGCTTGCCCTTCGGGATTGCCGCACCGCCTGAGACGAATTGCACTTCGCCGGCCATGTAGAGCCTGGCCAGCAGAAGAATCACCTCAAACTCAGGCCAGCCATACGGACGATTGGCGTAGCGCGCGGTGAGCATGTCGAACAACACAACCTGTCGGCTGGTCTTCGTGCAAAGCTCGATGTAACCGCGGAGGTCTTCAGTGGCCTGTGGATTGCCCTGGGGCATATCCATGTCGAGGTTGGGTTGTCCAATATCATTGCTGCGTAGAACAGCCTGGATCTCCCTGAGCGGATCGTCGCGAAGCGTTTTGAGATAGCTCATCTTGGTGAAGGTGTTCTGGATGAGGTATTCCATCGCCTCACTCAGGGTTGCCTGGGGGGCACTGCCGGCAACCTCCAGCCGCTGCCCCGCCACAAAGTAACTGGCGGCCGCCAGCATCTCGCCGAGTAGGCTGGTCAGGCGTTCGCGTCGAATGCGATTCTCGTCAGCCAGGTCTCGGTGTATCCGTTTCGTAGTTGGCGGCAGGGTGCCGTCATCCTTCGTCCGAATGTATTTGTCCGTCCGTAACAGCGTACGCAGCTCCCGCCCCAGACTCTCGTCGTCCCGCACTCGGATGAGAACTTGCCCGCCATCCTGGCCGCTATCCAACACGCACTTGCCGTCCTGATAAGACTCGTAGTCATCGGCCAGCGGCGTAAGAATCGAGACGATGAGCCCACCCTCGGTACGATTGCCGACCGGATACGCGTCGCAAGTACGGTTGAAGCTGAAATCCATCTTGTTGGTGCTGAAGCGGTGCTTGCGCTGACCTTTCAGCACATCGTCAAAGACGAGTTCGCCCAGAAGTTTGGCCTCCTCCGCACTGCTCAATTCGACGTTCTTGATTTCGCGATTGATGTCGCGCTCTTCACTGGTCAGGAAGAAGTAAGTGTCGCCACTGCGGTTGACGAGCGTTTCCCGCTCCAATCGCTGAAGACAGGCCTCGATGTTTTTTCGCAACGCCAGGCGGTCTGCGTCGATCTGATCAAGGCACAGGGTGGCAAGGTTATCGACATTGCCTTTGACTTCATCGACGTAGCGGATGAGAAAAAGAACTTCGAGGAGCCGGGTGTCAAAGTCTTCCAGACTCGCATTGTCTCTGGCCTGGTCGATGGTGCGTTTGACGGTGGTGTCGAGGAAGCTCTCAATGGAAGGGTAAAAGCGATACAGCGGAACCAGAATGCCCACTTCCATGTTGGCCACGGACTTCCCCGCATGCTGGAAGGCGTCCAGCAAGGAGCGCTCCCCCTGGGCCAGATGGAGCCCGGTGGCTCCCGCCTTGCGGATCGACTCGAAAATCTTCTGGAGCAGCTTGAACTGGTAGGGCGCGAAGGGATAATCCCGCACAAAATCATCCGCATCCCTGAACTGCGGGAATGTTGTGCCGACATCCTTGAAGGACAGTTGATTCTTAAGGATGTCACCCTGCCTGGCGTACTCCGCCTCCAGGTCGGGCCGTACTTCTTCCCGCTTGGCAAGCAGGCGTTCCTGAATGACCTCATCCACATTGGCGCTGGACAGCGACAGGCGGGTGCGGAACCGACCCTGAATCTTGGAAAAGTCGTTGGCGCGGGTTCCCTGCATCTCACCGAGCACTGCATCGATGTCCTCCTGCGACGTGACGACGACCCAAGCCCGGCCCATACAGACGGTGCCCAGTTCTTCGGTGATGGTTTGCAGATTGAGCATCAGGTGGGGATCGGTGCCGATGAACTGCCCGACCTCGTCAACGAGAAAGACGATGCGGTGGTCCTCTCCCCTGCTGTCGAGATAGTCCTGGACCCATTTACAGAAGTTCTCGATGGTCAGGGCGAAGTTGCCCTCGGCCCCGTCAATCCATTTTTCGCAGGATTGTTCACTCTGGCGCAGGGTATGGGCCAGTGCCTTGATAACCTCGTCCCGATTGAATGCGTAGGCGTCGCGTTCCTCGGTCCAGTGAGTGCTGGTCAGTGTCCGATAGGCATCGTGAAAGATCCCAAGCCTGCCCTTACCTTCGAGATAACGCTCCATGTGGGCGATATGCGGGTGATCGCCACTGTAGCCCGCCAGCTCGTTCAGCACTTTGAGGAACACCGCCAGGAGAGCGTCGCGCCCGGCCCGGTTGTCCGCCTTGCTATCGATATTGAACAGAATGACATCGGTATGGGATGCGACCGCGCGCTTGATGTCCCCGAGCAGCATTGCGTCCTTGATTTTTGGATCGAAGAACTCGACGGCCCGCCGGGTCTGGCCATCGTGTGTATGGTTCGCGTTATTGAGCAGGTAGGACAGCACCTTGAGGAAATGGGATTTGCCGGATCCAAAAAAGCCTGAGACCCAGACCCCGATCCTTCCTGCAACATCCGGATCCCCGGTCTTGTCCATCGCTTCGCAGTAGCTGGAAAAGAAGCGCCGAAGATGTTGATCCAGTTCCTTTGTGACGACGAATTCCTCCAACTCTTGCCAGACCGATGATTCGTCCAGCTGATCGGCTTTTACGACGCCATTGATGGGCCGGAAAATGTCCTTCTGGAATAGGTTCTGAATGCGCATCAGTGCTCCCGCTTTAATCAATCAGCCTGAAGGCCCGATAGTAGTTTGTTTTCCTCTTGCGTTCCTCGGCGGAACCACCGGCCAGGCCGGTCTTGCCAAAGAGCCGTAATGTCTGCGTGTCATATCTGCCGGGGTAGAACATAACCAGGGGCGTCTGCCCCATGATGGCGTGCAGATTGCTGAGCAAGGTATGCGATCGGAGTAGCGGATACGCACTGCCGATCCCGGATATCAAAACGAGGTCATGCTCCGCGGGCTTTGCGATGCCGGCAAAACGTTGGGCGAGTTTTTCCTCATGTAGGATGCCCTTCAATGCCTTGAGAAGCGCGTCGTTGCCCTTCTCGCGCTGCAAGCGGAACGACTTCTCCAGCAGGGTGCGCTCCTTGAGGTAATGGATCAGGAAGTCGAAGAGGTTGACGTGGGCCACACGCAGACCGGACCTGTTCTTTGGCAGGTGATCCACGAGGAACCGGATGTATTCGCGGATGCGCAACTCATCCTCCGGCGCATAGTCGAAGATGTAAAAGGCGATCTCATTGCCAATGCCACGGGCGCTGAGGAAATCGTCCGATGTGAGCTTTGGAAGGATCTGGTTGAGCCGATGGGTCAGCTGGTCATTCATGGTCGAATCCCGATGCAGCGGAGCACGTACTTTTCGTCCCGCTCGTGCAGGTAGTTCAGCACTTCCCTGGCAACATGGACCGTTTGCAACTTGAGGGTGAGTGTGTTCTCGACGTAGCCGACCTGCGCGAGGATCGCGAACACAGTCGAACGTAAGCGCGCTACTGTCGATTCGCTCCAATCCGCCATGCCAGTGTCACGGTTGCGGCAATCCTCGATAAAATGCTCCCAAATTGGATTGGAGATGGCCGGACGGAATAGCCGGTACTGCTCACGCACCGCTATATCCAGAAAGTCACCGAGTAGAGGGCTGTGTTTCACAGCAGCGGCGAGGCAGGCGTGAGTTGCAAGCAGGGCCGAACCATCACGGACCATTTCCCAAAGCACAGGCTGCATTAGTTCGAGGCGAGCGCGGAGCAGTTGGGCCAACCGCGCTGCTGTTTTCGGGCTTCTAATCTGAAGAACGTTTTTCTCCACCACCTCAGCGCGCCAGTCATGGGCGTTAACACCCCGCAACAATAGATCCGCGATGGCTCGGCTCTCGGCGACTTTCAGGGACCCCGCAGCAATAGTTGCGCGATAGCGTACGGCGTCGGGCCGGTCCCTGTTGGTGCGTCGAATATTCGCCTCCTCTTCTTGAAGATATACACATCCGGCCAGTCGCGTTCCCTTGGTCATTCCAAGCTTCAGTGTCTTTGCATAACGGACCAATGCGAACGCACGAGCTGCTTCCGGGCCTATCCCGGCGTTGCGACCGAGGCCCCACGGGCGGTGGGTGTCTGCTGACGCTCGGACTGCGGCACGAGCTTAAGCACCCAGCCCACGATGCTTCCGAATATGTTGGCACTTCCACGCGAGCATTGGCATAGCCTTAATGCGCGCTCGTATCTCGGGTTCGACATTGAGCAGATCGGCGTTGACCTCGCCACGATCAAGTACACTGTCGAGAAACTCCTGTTCGTTCGCCAATAGATCGAACAAGAAAGCGAATCTCTCCCGGCAGAGCACAACGGTCTCCTCAATCCACGCATCGACATCTCCCCTGCCGGTAAAGCGCCCACGTGGCAGACAAAGGGCGAGCTTTTGACGAAGCTCGCGCGGGTCACTTTCGATGGTGTCGGTCGACATCGTCCGCCAATCGCGCCGACCGCAAGCGCCGACGGCCAGCACGGCTGCTTTGATCCGGCTCCAGTCGAGCCCCTCGATCGACAGAATACGGCGCGCATCGAATAGATCGCGCGCGGCATGTCGATCAATGAGCGCGACAACCTTTCCGGCGACGATTTCGTGGAGATCGAGGACAAGAACGTTACTTGCCCTGATTTCGCCGAGGGGGCGTGACTTCCATACGTGTCGCGCCAAACAAGGGCTGGCGCGCCATGTAGTTCACATCCAACTCCAGGGTGGCGTTGCCGCCAAGCGCGGAAGCATAGCGCGACAGCCATTTGCCGCCGGCATGCCCGTCGGGCTGATGGCGGACGCTGTAGCCCCGGGAAGCGAGAAGACGACTGAGCGCGGCATCGACGGTTGGGCGCTCGGTTTCCATCGCCGCCCGGTCGAGTGCGCCTATGTAGTTCAAGTCGATATCGACGGAGAGCCGGTCGAGAGCGAGGTGAAATACATTGAGCGCCGTTCCACCCTTGAGGGCGAGGCGTTCCGTGAGGATCGGATCGCCCATATCTCGCATGGGCCTATCCCTTGTCCTGGGGACGGTTAACGGCATCCCACTGGAACACTGCAACTGATTCACTGGAAGACCTCCGGTTCACACACTGTGCTGCCAGTTCTCGACCGTGAGGCCGGGTACGCGGGTAAATTCCCCCACGTTGTTCGTGACCAAAATCGCGCCAGCCGCTCTTGCATGGGCCGCGATCAGCAGGTCGTTGTGGCCTATGGGGAGACCGATCCGCTCCAGTTCGCTCCGGATCACCCCGTAAAGCCGATCCGCAGGTTCCTTCAGAGGGAGTACCTCGATCGCCGATAAGACGGCTCCCAACTGCTTCGTCAAGCGCGCCGAGCCGCGGCGCTCAGCACCGTATCGAAGTTCGGCCGCCACGATGACGCTGATGGCGAAGCTTCCCGGCGCGAGCGCGGCCACCCGTTGCGCAACTTCGCCGTCGGGGCGGCGAACCAGGTTGGACACGATGTTGGTGTCCAGCATGTACCGCAGTTCGGCCACGTTAAAAGATTTCTTCAGGCTTCGCCGGCGGGTCATCGACGCTTGCGAAGTGTTCATCCAGGGGTGCCAGACTGGACAGAATCTCGGCGAGCGAAGGCGACCGCTCGACCGGTTCAATGACCAGACGGTGGTCTTCGCGATAGATGGTCACTTCGTCCGTCGCCAGTTCGAAGTCCCGAGGGATGCGAACCGCCTGATTGCGGCCATTGCGAAACAGGCGTGCTTGTCGGGCTGATGTTGGCATGTTCGGTTCATCTCCTTTACATATGCCAAGCCTATGCCCAAAACCGCAGCTTGTCAACTCGTTGACGACAGCGCCGCCCGACCTGATGGACGCCGGATTCTTCACGTTAAGAGAAGGATCGATCTTAGCGGCATTTTTATTCTTTCGTGCCGGACGAAGTGCGCCAGCAACTCGCTGTCGACGTCCTCGACCATGCCGATCAGATAAAGCTTCCCGCCACCACGTCGGGGTCGCCACAGGCGCGGGTACCAGCGTGCGCGGCGCTAGCGCACACGGAAGAGTTTCTCGACCGCCCAGCGGTCGAGGTGAGTGGATGTCATGGAACGCAGGGCGCTGAGAATTTCGTCAAACCGTTGAAACCAAGAGGATTGGAAAGGAATTCCGGACTCCTCCTGTTTGCTACATGTTAGGGAGCGATCCGGCATTATGGCCTGCCGGGGAGCGGCGGGAGAGGGGGTTGATCACGCATGATAAAGGATATTATCATTCATATATCAGCAGGTCCTCATGCCCAACTACCCGACACTGATTCCCAAGACCTCAACCCCAACACCGGAAACTCTCCCGGGCGGCGGTATCCAGCTCCCCGCCCTCTTCTCTCCCGACTCGGCCACCGCCCAGCGCGTCCTCGAGTTCTTCACCGCCAACATCAGGAACCCTCACACCCGCAAGGCCTACGCCACCGCCGTCCGCGGCTTCGCCGCTTGGACGGACACCATCGGCATCGCCCATCTCCGCTACATCAAGCCACTCCATGTCGCCGCCTATATCGAGCAGTTGCAGAGCCGCCTGTCGGCTCCTTCGGTCAAACTCCAGCTGGCCGCGATCCGCATGCTCTTCGACTGGCTTGTGGTGGGCCAGATTGTCCCCACCAACCCGGCCAGCGCCGTGCGCGGGCCGAAGCATTCGCTCAAGAAGGGCAAGACGCCCGCGCTGACAGCTGAAGAAGCCCGCGACCTGCTTGATTCGATCGCCACGCGCTCCCCGGTGGGCCTGCGCGACCGGGCGCTGATCGCCTTGATGATCTATACCTTCGCGCGCGTGGGCGCGGTGCTCAAAATGCGCCTCGAGGACGTATTCACGCAAGGCCGCCACACCTGGGTGCGGCTCCACGAGAAAGGCGGCAAGCATCACCAGATGCCCTGTCACCACAAACTCGAGTCCTATCTGCAGCAGTACATCGAAGCTCTCGAGGCAACAGCGCTCGAGGCCGGCTCTCCGCTCGACTCCAAGGCCTGGACCTTCCCTACGGCCGCAGGACGCTCCGGCCGTCTCAGCAACCGCCCGATGGGCCAGGCCGACGTGTACCGCATGATCCGCCGCCGCGCCCTCGACGCGGGCATCGAGACGAAAATAGGCTGCCACAGCTTCCGCGCCACCGGCATCACGGAGTATTTGCGGAACGGGGGCAAACTCGAAGTGGCGCAGCAGATGGCCAACCACGAATCCGCCCGCACCACCGGGCTCTACGACAGACGCAACGACCAGGTCTCGCTCGACGAGGTCGAGAGGATTCTGATTTAAAGAGCAACCGCCGCCGAGGGGCGGATCATGGTGGCCACAGCCGCCCGTCTACATCAACTGCCCGCCTGCGGCGAGGCTTCGCGGAGTTCTTTCACAGTGCCGGCCAGACTGGGAAAGGCTTCAGCAATGGAACCCAAGGCGTCTTTTACGCTTGATGGGTTCTTCGATTTCCAGCTGCTCGACATGTCGCGGACCGCCTCTGCATACTCCGCCCGGCAATCTTTGGCGGAAAGCGACGGCGCTTCGGCGCGGATGAAAAAACTGCCCAAACCGCCGTCGAGGGGTTTTCCGGGCCGCAGCACTCCTCGGCGAATAGAGCACAGCACGAAGGGCGCAAACGGCACCTTGCCAAAGTAAACGGTGTAGCCGCGCAAGTTTCATTTCGCCAGGAAGAGCGAAGATCGCCGGACGATTCTAAAGCAGCCGCGCATTAGCGGGGCTGATTACCCGCGCAATCATGGGCTTTCCACGCGCTTGAAAGAGCAGGTCGAGCGCTTCACCGAGCAGGGATTGAACGGAACTGTCCTCTTCGAGGGCGAGCTGTTTGAGCTGCTTCGAGACGCTGGGATCGAAATAGCCGATGAGGGTCTTTTTTCCCCGGCGGCTGGGGGCTTGCATCGTGGGGCCTGTTCGTGTCTTGCCTGGCTGACGGTTTACAAGAACCGGATCGGGAGTGTCGGGTGCTGGCGCGGGCGAGCGCTCAAAGGTTTCAAGAGCAGCAGCAAGAGTCGGCGTCTTGGTCATGTTGACACACTTTCCTTATACGAGTCCATGTAATCATGATTACATATTAATATGCATAACGCCCTGATTTCATTGGCGGCGGCTCCGTTGGGTTCGTGTTCCAAAACGGTCCTGCCTGCCGTGAGTGAGTGAACAAAAGCGATACGCTGGGTGATGCGGGTCTCGGCGGTGCGGATGCCGTAAGCCCGGATGGCCTGGACCGCTTGATCGGCCAGCGGGCCGCGCGGCGGGGCGGCATTGATAACCACCAGCGCAGGCTTCTTGGCGATTTGAGTCAGGTCCACGGAACTTGAAATCGCCCGAAGATCGAAGACCGCCGGACGACAGGGGATGAGAACCAGATCGGCAGCCCTCGCGGCGGCCAGCGCCGTTGCCTCGGAATGCGGAGCGGTGTCAATAATGCCAAGATCCGCACCGTGTTCCTTTGCGGTATGGAGGGCTTCGGCAAGGCGGCTCGCGTGGGCTGAAACGACAACTGGCGCGCCACCGTTTCGCTGATCGTGCCAGCTCTTCGCGCTGGCTTGCGGGTCAAGATCGATGACAACGGTCTGAAACCCGGCGGCCTCCGCCGCCCCGGCCAGGTTCAGAGCTAAGGTAGTCTTCCCCGCTCCGCCCTTCTGAGAAATGATTGAAACTGTTTTCATGCCACCCAATATTGTATCACAAGACTACATGTAATTAAGATTACTTACTTATACCATTACATGTGATCTAGGGGGTGCGCCCCCGTAAACCTCTTTTTTCCTCTTTTTGTGAGCTTGCTCTTCGAGGCGGATGAACTACCGCCTTTGGGAGAAGGGGGAAAGGGAGTTGGTGGTCAAGAACTTCCACCGCCAAGCGCCGCGAGAGTTGAAGAAAATCAAGCTGGCCTGGACGGGTCTGAACTACTCAACGGCCAAGGGGTGCGGCATTGGTGCATGAATCGGCGTAAGCGGGCACGCTAGCGTCGGCGAAGGGTTGCGGTCCATCATGGAGATCAAGGGGGCAACGTCATGGCCGCAGGGAAGTCGAGCCGAATCAACCGCCCGTACAAGACGAAGTACAGAATCCGGAACTGGAGGGAGTACGAGCGTGGCCTCAGGAGCCGCGGGGACGTCACGATCTGGCTGAGCGAGGATGCGATTGCCGCGTGGATACCACCGAAGAACGGTCTCCGCGGAGGGCAGCGTCGATACTCGAACCTCGCGATCCGGACCGCGTTGACGCTGCGGGTCGTCTTCGGCCTACCGCTTCGCCAGACGGAGGGGTTTCTGGACTCGCTGCTCAGCTTGATGAGCCGCGACCTCAAGACCCCGGACCACACCACCCTCTCGCGCCGGAACCAAATCGTTGTGGTGCCGCCCCTGACCCGAGCCCACGACGGCCCGATCGACCTGATCGTTGATTCCACAGGGCTCAAGATTCTGGGTCGCGGCGAATGGAACGCGCACAAGCACAAGGCATCGAAGAAACGCCGGGATTGGCGGAAGCTGCACATCGGAGTGGATGCCAAGCGGTTCATTGTGGCGGCCGAACTCACAGCGAGCAGCCGGGACCACGCCTCCACACTCCCTGATCTTCTCGCCCCGCTCGAAGTTCCCATCCGGCGTTTCACGGCGGACGGGGCCTACGACCACAGATCGGTCTACGATCGGGCCAGCGCGGCCGGTACAGAGAACGTCGTGATTGTGATCCCCCCTCGTCGCTCTGCACTGTCGGCGGGGCCCACCGACGGCCCCTGGGCGCAGCGTGAAGCGTCTCTTCAGAGGATTCGCAAGGTCGGGCGACGGGAGTGGCAGAAGGAGTCGGGCTACCGACAGCAGGCGCGCGTTGAGAACAGCTTCTTCCGATACAAGTCCGTGTTCGGAGGCGACCTGAAGGCGAGGCACAGCAAGGCGCAACGCAGAGAAGCCGCGATCGGGTGTCACATCCTCAACCGCATGGCCGAGCTCGGTAGGCCATCGCCGTACGCTCTTGGTAGGTGATGGACCTGTGAGTCGGGTTCGTTGCGGGCCAGTTCCGATTCATGCACCAACGCTTGGGCGAAGGCATGATCTTGTCCGAGAGCCGGATGCGGGAAATCTGCATGTCCGGTTCGACGAGCAGCGACTGGAAACGGAGCCATGGCGAGGAGTGAGGCACCGGCATCGGTGAAAGCCGCCGGGAACAGCTACCCCCTCTGCCTACCGCCACCGTGCCAGTCGTCGACTCTACACAAATCTGGTCGGTACCCTCCTACCGGCGAAGGTGATGTGCAGGGTTCAGCGCGAAAAAATGTCGCATTCGCGGCAGCGCGAGTGTATCCTGTGACCGTGCCAGGGCTAAAGTGGAAATCCTCGGGTAATATGTCTCATTTCTACTGGTACAAGACTTCGGCCTCGTCAGTGCCGGTCCGAACAGATCGTTCTGAACATACTGACCACAGGAAACCTCATGACCACACATTCGAATACACGATCGTCGTCGGCACTGGCCCTCTGGCTGGCCACTGCGGTCCTGACACTGACTGGCGTCGCGCCCTCCCATGCACAGCAGCCCGCCGGGAACGCGCGGGCGTTCATTAGCATCAACGGAGGACTGCAGGCACTGACCGGCAGCTTCTTCGAAAGCGTCGACTTTCCGGAATCGGGAGGCGTGTATCGCGAGGTCCTGTCAGCGGCTGCAGCCCAGGAGCAGGCCCGCTTCGAGAGCGACTACCGCTACAGGACCGGGGCCGCTTTTTGATGTGAGCGGCGGCGTGCGCATCTCGCCGTACTTCGCGCTCGGTGCCGGCATATCGTGGTTCAACACCGAGGAAACGGCCAGCGTATCGGCGCAGCTGCCGCACCCGCTCTACTTCAACCGCAACCGCTCAATCTCGGGCGTTTCGTCGCCTCTCACCCGCAGCGAGATGGCCGTCCACCTGCAGGCGCACGTGGTGGTGCCGGCCACGAACTCGCTCACGGTAATGGGCTTTGCCGGACCCACGTTCTTCAACGTGGAGCAGCAACTTGTCACCGACGTGAATTTCGTCCACACATACCCCTTCGACACGGCTACGTTCTCCAGTGCGGTCGCCAGCCGGGAATCCGCCTCGGCTATTG
>CAXWPI010000005.1:0-301906 GCA_963668345.2 Bryobacterales bacterium
CGAAGACCCCTATAGGGACGCAGCTTTCAAGAAAATGGTGGCGAAGTTTCCAGAGGATATCCAGGAAGCCATACGCGTTCCCGAGTCTGAAAGGACACCCGGCCAAGAGCTGCTCGCCGAGCAAGTGCTCACCTTCCGGGTGCACGACGTTAGCAACCTGCTCAATGACACGGATCGCGCCGAGGTTCAGGAGAACAAGAACCGCATCGAAAAGCTGCGGGAAAATCTTCGGGACGCAGTCCCCATGGCGATGGGCATTCGCGATGGAGACTACCGTTTCGCTCCGGATGGCCCCGGCGATGAGCCGCTGCCGGGAAAAGGGAATCGCGAGGTCTACAACGCGGAAGGCGCCTTCCTTCCTGAACCGGGCAAGCCCTACAACCCTCCCAGTACCTACTTTCTACCGACAGGCGACTACCATACGAAGGGGCCCGAAGTGCGGCCCGGTTTCTTGCAGGTGGTCACCCGTGGTGATCCTCCGACCGCCCGTCCACGGTCAAGCGGGCATGTCTCGACTGGCCGCCGCTGGGCGCTCGCCGAGTGGATCGTTTCCCCCGATCATCCGCTGACGGCGCGCGTCATGGTCAATCGCATCTGGCAGCACCATTTCGCAAAAGGCATCGTAGCAACCCCGAGTAATTTCGGCCGTACCGGTCAGCGGCCGACTCACCCAAAGCTGCTGGACTGGCTGGCCACGGAGTTTCTCCGTCAGGGCTGGAGCATCAAGCAGATGCACCGGCTGATCATGACTTCCGAGACGTACCGGATGGCATCCGACTACCATCGGGAAACCAACGCCCAGGCCGACCCCGACAATTCACTACTATGGCGTTCCCCCCAGCGCCGCTTGGAGGGAGAGGCCATCCGCGACAGCATCCTGGCGGCCAGCGGAAATCTCAATTTGGCGCGGGGAGGCAAACCGTTTTTTCCGCCTGTCCCGGAGAGCGTCTGGCGATCGTTCGGCATGGGCAAGTGGGTCCTGACCAAAGAGGGCCCCGCCGTCTGGCGTCGGAGCGTCTATTCCTACTGGAAGCGAGGGCTGCGCTACCCCATGTTTGACGTTTTCGATCAGCCGGACCCGAACGTAACCTGCGAGGGTCGGAACACGACGACCGTCCCCACGCAGGCTTTGACGTTGCTGAACAATGAGTTTGTGCTCCTTCAGGCCGGCTACTTCGCGAAACGGGTTGACCACCAAGCTGGTCACGATCCGCCGCTCGCTGTTACCGAGGCGTATCGCATTGCTCTCAGTCGCCAGCCGACTCCCCAAGAACTGGCAGCGAACGTGTCTTTCCTAACCCGGCAGAAAACCTATCATCAGAGCCGTGGACACGCGTCCCCCGGGTTGGCCGCTTTGACCGACCTTTGCGATGTGATGTTCAATCTCAACGAGTTTGTTTATATTAACTAGCCAAGTCATGCCGTTACGTCCAAACACTGGTCGCCTTGACGTGGCGCGCGGTTTCAGCGTGCCGTGTCGGGCTTTCCAGCCCGACATTTCCGGTCGAAAACTTTATGGAGCGCGGGTTGACGTGAGACGGTGCGCAACTAAGCCCTAGCCTAAGCCATGGCATCACCTCCAAAGAGCGATCGCCCGGGCAGCAAAAGGCAGTTCGTCTCGCGGCGGGATTTCCTCTTCGAAGCCGGAGAGGGTATCAGCGGCTTGGCTTTGGCCTCCTTGCTGGCTGAGAACGGGCTGCTGGCCGCCGATCGAACGCCCACGGAAACGCCCTGCGCGGGTTCCCCGGCTGTCGATTCACCCATCGCCCCAAGAGCGAGTCATTTCAAGCCTCGGGCCAAGGCCGTCATCTCGCTTTTCATGAGTGGCGGCGTGAGCCACGTCGATACTTTCGACCCGAAGTCGATGCTCACCAAGTACCATGGTCAGCCCTTGACCGGGAAGGGCCCCGTTCGGGTGCGCCAGGGGTATCCCGGGCCGCTGATGAAAAGTCCGTTTGGGTTCAAGAAACACGGCCAGAGCGGCATTGAGGTATCCGAGTTGTTCCCCAATGTGGCGGGGATGGTCGACGACCTCGCCTTCATTCGCTCCGCCCAAGGCCGCTCCAATGACCATGTACTATCGCACTACGAGGTCAATACCGGCTCGCTGCTGATGGGTTTCCCGAGTGTTGGCTCCTGGGTAACCTACGGACTGGGATCGGAAAACCAGAACCTGCCGGGATTTGTCGTCATCTACGACTACCGCGGGGGCCCCTTCAGCGGCCCCGCGAATTGGAGTAGTGGATTCTTGCCGGCGGCTTACCAGGGCACGGTGTTCCGCGCCAGCGGCGATCCCATTCTTGATCTCCACCCACCCCCGGAATACGTTTCCCCCGAGCAACAGCGCGCCCGGCTTGACCACTTGAACCGGCTCAACCAAGAACACGCTGACCGCTATCCTGGCAGCACGGAGCTGGCGGCGCGAATCGCCTCCTATGAACTCGCTTATCGCATGCAAACCTGCGCGCCCGAGGCGGTTGATCTGTCCCAGGAAAGCGAAGCGACCAAAAAGCTCTACGGGCTCGACGATCCGACTACCGAGCCCTTCGGCAAACAATGCATGCTGGCGCGCCGCTTGGTGGAACGAGGGGTCCGGTTCGTGCAGCTCTATAACGGTGCGATGGTCATGCAGAACATTGACACCTGGGATGCGCATACAAACCTCGTCGAGAACCATACCCTGCACGCCAAGGAGGTCGACAAGCCGATCGCGGGATTGATCAAAGACCTCAAGCATCGAGGTCTGCTCGACGACACACTCGTCATCTGGCATTCCGAGTTCGGACGAATGCCGATATCGCAACGCGGCGTTGGACGCGACCACAACCCCGGCGCTATGACGCTATGGATGGCCGGCGCCGGCATCCGGGGCGGGCAGGTGATCGGCGCCACGGACGAGTTTGGCTACAAAGCGGCCGAGCAGGTCGTGAACCACCACGATATCCATGCCACGCTGCTCCATCTGTTGGGCCTGGACCACGAGCGCTTGACGTACTTCTTCAACGGCCGTCACTTTCGGCTTACCGACGTACACGGCCAGCTGATCCCGCAGATTGTGGCTTGATGTCCCCTCCCCGGCCATATCGACGCCCTGAACTTGCCCCTGTGCGCCCTTTCTGACCATCGCGTTGGCGGCGATTCTCAAAAGGGAGATCCGCGCTACGGGGACCATCGTTGTAGGTCATTGATTCTATGAGGGTTCAGCGAGATTTGGTTTGTTTGGTAATTTTTGGCTGGCGAGGGTTGGCACTGCGGCGGGAGGGGTCCGTGGAGGGTGTGAATGCGGCTTGTGAGGCCCGCGCCCTGACGGGCACGGCTCTTTCGTTCATCTTCGACAGCCCGGCTTCTGGGGCCGAATCGCTGGAGAGTCGGAAGCCGATACGGCCGGCCGCGGGGCGTGAAGTGTCGATTGGCGGCGGGGCCTGGGCTGGAACGTATCGGTAGGGATCGGCAGGGGCGTAGGAGTCGGCGGAGGGGCGGGCCTCGCGGGCCTTGCGCTCGTCGCGACGAAGGTCGGCCAGTTGCTTGACGGCGCGGAAGAAGCGGCGGCTGAGATGTCCGTCGTAGCGGGCGAGATGAACGAAGGCCTGGGTGCGATCGAGCATTGCCGAGCCTAAGAGCATCGTCTCGCCGTCGTAGCCGGGACGCAAGGTGTCGGGACGGTGCTTTTCGGCGTGGCGGCGGGTGTCGTCGACGGCGGCGGCGATGAAGCCGGTCTCCAAGCGCGTGAGGCGGCGCATGCGCCATTGGGCGTCGGCGATTTGGCGGACGAGTTCGAACTCGAGCGAGTTCGCGGGTTGGATATCTTCTTCGAGGGCGGCGAGTTGGCTGTCGAAGTCGGCGGGGTCCTCGCCGGGCAGTACGGCATCGCGGGCGAGGAGTCCGTGTTTGAGGGCGTTTTTCGCAACGCGGGACTTGCCTTCCTTGGTGCGCGGTCCGGTGGATTTCTTGGCGTTGTCGCCATTAGCTTGCATTTGTGCATTTGTTGTCATAACTATATCCTTTCGTGGGAGCGCAGGCTCCAATTCCAGGGTACGGTGAGGCGGGGGAGTTAGAGGGCGGTTGCCGAGGTAAGTGGGGTGGAATGAGGAGGATGAGAATTTGAAAGTGATGTGACCGGAAGTGGGCGCGGGGAGAAAGCCCACGGACGCGGACTCTGGAAAGGCACCAGGTCCGCGCTACAAGCTTCTTCAACGGCCGTCACTTCCGGCTTACCGACGTACACGGTGAGCTGATCCCGCAGATTGTGGCGTGACGTCCGGTCCGCCGCCACATCGACGCCCTGAGCTTGCTCCCATGACAATACAGTCAGCCAATTTCGCGTCCGATGCGCTCGTAAGTTGTTGATTCTTTGAAGGCGCGAAATTGGTGACAGTCCCCGCCCCGAGCGCTACGCGTATTTTGCGCCGGAAAGTAGCTAGCCGCGTCCACGCGGCTTCGTCGGGGTCCTTAGGCCAGCCGTTTTTACGGCTGGTTGCGAAACAGGCCCAAAAACTCATCTTAGCCCGCTTCCAGCGAGCTTACTTCAGCCGAAGTTTGCTTCAGGTCCACCCAGCGTCGCTCGGCGTGAGACAGTTCGCAGGCACGGATGACCTCCTGCGCAGCCAGGCCATCGGAGATATGAGGAAGGTGGGGAACACTTTCATGCCGCAGGTCGCCCCGGCGGACGGCGGTCACAAAGTCGGCAATCAGTCGGTTCCAAGTGTGCTGCCCCGACAGAACCTCAGGGGGCTGGCGGTCCGACGCTGCGATCTCCAGCCTTACGGGATCGGCATCGTCGGCGCGCTGCCTGAAAACATTCACTTCGTTGGACAGTGTCACCGTTCTGTCCTTATCTCCCCCTGGTCGGAGTGTCACCCATTCGCTGCTCAGAATCAGCGTGCCTTCCTCGCCGCAAATGGTGATTCTTCGCTCCGGCTCCCCGGGAGTAAGAGTCAAGCGAAAAGCCGCCAGCCCCTGATCAGTCATCTCTGTTAGCACAAAGGCGGAGGTGTCGGAAGGGATCGATTTCTCCTTCGGTGCGCCGGCCTGCGACTCAGCCTGTGTCGCGCGGACCTGGTGCCTTTCCAGGGTCCGCGTGTTGGTCTCAGGCGGCGACCTCAGAGAGCAAACCACTCGCTGGAAGCGCCGGCCGGTGAGAAAGCGCACTCGATCAAATTCGTGACTGCCTGCTTCCCTGAGCGATCCGCTCACCTGGGACCAGGGCCTTAACCCGGGGCTGGATCGCAGTCGCCACTCGGTGCGGATGTCCAGCAGCCGCCCGATCTGGCCCTCCCGTAGGGCCCGCCAAATCGTCTGGCAGCCCGGCGAATAACGCCAGTTGAAGCTGATGGCGGTCACGGTGCGAGCCTGGCTGGCCAGCGACGCCATCTCCCGAGCCTCGGGCAGATCGATTGAGAGCGGTTTTTCAACGAGGACATGCCGCTGCTGGGCCAGGGCTTGGGCAAAGGGACCCTGCCGGACAACCGGGTCCGCCGTGATGCTAATGATGTCCACTCCGCCCCGCTCGATCAGCTCGCGCCAGTCCTGATAGATCTCTATATTCGGCCCGTCTAGGGTAGCCGCCAGCTTCTCAGCCCGAGATCGTGTCCGATTCCAGAGCCCGGTAACGGCTACGTCTGGTAGGCGTGAAAAAGCCGCGGCGTGGCACTGGCCGGCCCGGCCGGTGCCGATGATCCCTACTCGCAGAGTTTCGGCCATCGCGTCTTGGTGCGCCTACCCGTTTTAAGAAGGCGGCGTTGAGGTATACGCGGATTCATCGGCGCTGAGCGGCGTCATCTGTGGACCGCTCGCTCACGGGTCTGTGAAAAAACCTTGGGACAGTCAACCGCAGCTCAAAACGCCATTTATTCTAAGTGACTTCCGGGACGCCGCTTGTGACAGTCCCCGGTTTTTTCACAGACCCTCACACTCGCGGCTCAGTGCTCGACGCTCCGGGCAGCAGCCTTCGTATCTCGTCGAGGTTAGCGGCGCCGCCGTCCATCAGCTCGGGCGGCAACTCCAGTTTCATCACCTCGTCAAGCTCGGAAAACACCTTCCGAAAGCCTTCCCCCATGTAGTCGATGATCTGCTCACTCACGGCCGTCGGCGCTTCCATGACCACGGAGGTCTCCTTCACCACTTTGGCGGCTTCCGGATAGTCTCGCGGGTTGTAGACGTGATCGGCCGGCCACGGGCGCCGCCACGGATGCCGGGCTTCGAATTCTTCGGGCCTGGTGAAGATGGGCAGTGAGGGTATTGTGAAGTTCACCCACGGGCGGCAGAGCACGCCTTCAGCACCGAGTGCGGCGACCACTTTGGCCCGAAATTCCGAAGGGGCAACCTCAAGTCCCGCTGCTTGAGGATCGAAACGCACCCGATAGAGGTGGTACACGTGGCTTCGGTCGGCGGGTACTTGCGGCGGGATCACGCCTGGAATTTCCTCGATCTGCCGGCTGAGGCGTTCGCACAAGGATCGTCTGACGCCGTTCAACTCGTCGAGCCTTGCCAGTTGGCCTCGGGCCAGCGTGGCTGAGGGAACGCTGCAGCGGTAGTTGTAGCCCAAGGTGAACTCGGGGAACTTCAGTTCTTCCCGCGGCTGATGAAACCTGACGTGAACCCAGAGACCGGCCGAGCGCTCAAAGAAATCTCTATGGCGAGTGCTGAAGAGACCGGCTTCGCCTGCCGGGAGGTTCTTCATGGCGTTCACGCTGAGTCCGGAAGCATCCCCCAGACTTCCGACGGGCTGGCCCTTGTAGACCGCCCCAGGCGCGTGGGCCACATCCTCGATCACGGCGATGCCGTGCCGCTCGGCGATGGCGTTGATCTCGTCCATATCAGCGGGCAACCCGTTTAAGTGGACGGGGAGGATGGCTTTCGTGCGGGGAGTGATCTGTTTTTCAATCTGGGCCGGGTCCATGTTGTAGGAATCGCGCTGCACGTCCACAAAAACCGGTACCGCCCCTTGATGGAGAACGACAAGCACGCCCGCCATGAAAGTGTAGGCGGGCACGATGACCTCATCGCCGGGGCCTACGCTCGCGGCCCACAGGGCCATGTGCAGGGCATCGGAGCCGGCGCCGACAGCGGAACAGTAGTCGACGCCCATCCGCTGCGCCCACTCCCGTTCGAGGCCCACCACCTGCGGCGCATCGCTACCGCCGACCTGTTCCTCTCGTAATACACGGCACAGTTCCTCGAGTTCTTGCTCGCTGTACCTCGGCCAGCGCGTCCGCTCGATTCCCTCGGGCATGGCCGGGGGGCCGCCGAAAACCGCTAGTTTTTCTTTCACCAACAACCCGTCTTTGACTGCCATGCTGAAACCCTCCTTGTCGCAATCCTTGTCACGAATGGTCCCGCGGTCCCATCACAAATCCGAGCGAAAGCAAGCCGCAATCCATTGATTATAAATGGGTTGTTAGAAATTGGCTTTGTTTCGTTTTTTTATTTCTCCGCCGGGCGTGATGCCGGCCTTCGCCGTTTCCCTCCTTTAGAATAGCGAGCGTGTCAAGTGTCTCTGCTCGGCGATGAACGATAGGCGGTCGCTGCGATCGGGGGCCCGTGGGCTAACGGGTCTGTGAAAAAACCGTGGGACAGTCCCCGGTTTTTTAACCAATCCCAGGGCCGGCGGCTCTGTGGCCGGCAGGATTGCCGGCCGGTACTTGAAACCAGGACCGCCAAAAGTGGCGGTCGCCACCGTGTACTTCGGTGGCGACGAACACGCGTGTTTATCCTGGATGGCAGTTCTGACAAGCTTCAGCTTGTCGTTCGCCCGGTTGAAAGTCGAGTTTTCGGGATACGAGCGGTCACAAGAAAACAGGAAATCTATTTCCCCCGATATCAACAACGTAGCGTCACAGCTTGGCGGCCAATCCGATTCCCCACGTTATGCTGAAGCCGAAACTGCCTGAAAACTCTAGGAAAGTTGTTACTACACGCCCTCAATTAAGGATGGTTTTCTCCTGAAAGGAACTCATATGGGTATGAAGGAAAGTTGGGCCGGCCGGTTCCTTCCCGCGGCCCTGGTTTTTGTAGCCCTCAGCGGATTGGCGCAGGCCATCACGACGACACGCATTCAGGACACTCTGTTCAACGCCGACGGCAGCAAGGTGAAAGGAAGATTGACGATCGAGTGGAAGGGTTTCACCGCTTCAGACGGCACCACGCTGGCAACGGGCTCGGTGACGGTCAAGATCGTGCAGGGTGTGCTTATCGTGGACTTAGTTCCCAACGACAACTCGACGCCGCCCGGAACGAGTTACACGGTGACTTATCTGCTCAATAGCGGAAAGCGCTTTGTTGAAACCTGGTCCGTGCCGGATAGCGCGACGTCGCTGACGGTAAGCGACGTTCGCATTGGCCAACCTCCTCCGGTCGGGAGCGTGATCACGATGTCGCAAGTTTCGGGTCTCGTCGCCGCACTCGACGGCAAAGCGGACCTGGACGAAAGCAACGTTTTTACCGCGGAACAGATCATTCAGGAAAGCAGCCCGGCTTCGACTCTTCTGACATTGCGCGATGTTGGCGGCACGAACTCGATCGGATTCAACCTCCCTACGTTGACCACGAGTACGCTGTACACCTTGCCGGTTTCCGACGGTCTTCCCGGTCAGCAGATGACGACCGACGGAAGTGCGAATCTCTTCTGGTCGGCCGCCGGCAGCGGGGCGACAGGAACGGATTATGAGCTTTTCCAGGACTCAGGCACTGCCGTCACCCAGCGAGTCGTGGCCAACTTTTCAAACGGCCTGACCGTTTTTGACAACGTGGGGTCCACGCGCACGGAAGTTCAGCCGGTGTATGGCACAGCCACCGGGACCATCACAGAGGGCAGCGACCCCAGATTGTCAGACGCGCGGACGCCCCTTGCCCACGCGTCGTCGCACGCAAGCGGGGGATCCGACGCGGTGACACCGGACAGCATTGGCGCCCTGATGAATACGAATGATGTGATGAACGGGGCTTCTCCGGGCACACCCGTGTTGATCGTGCGGGGGATCACCGGACAAGCCGCTTCCGTACAAGAGTGGCGGGACGGCAACAATGATCTATTAGGACTGATCACGCCCGACGGGAGTGCGTTCTTCCGCGAAATGGGTTTGGCTACCAAACTCGGGGGCACGGTGGTGAGCCAATTTTTCCAGATCGACGGCAAGAACAAGTTTGCCTTCTCGGCTTTTGACACGGCGCTGAACATCTCTCGTTACGACGACGCCGGCAACTTCAAGGACACAGGATTTCAGATCCTCCGTGACGGCGGAACGTTCGTCAACACTCCGTTTACGGTGAGGAGTCTCACTCCGGTGACGGGGACGACCACGCTGACCGTAAAGGCCGGCGAAGGCCAGGGTACAACGAAACTCCAAGAGTGGCGGAACAATGCCGGTACCGTGCTGAGCAGCGTGGATGAGAGCGGAAATCTGGAGATGAACGGCCGCTACATCGAGTTTGACCAGATGACGGCTCCCCTGCCTCCGGCGACCAACCGGGTAAGACTGTTTGTCGATGCCGCCAACGGTGAACTGTCGGTTAAGAAAGACTCGGGCTCGGTGATTTCGCTAGAGCAAGGTACTGGCGGGCCCGGAAGCACTTTTGCTTTGTTCCACGACGCCGAGACACCGGCCGGTACAATCAACGGCGTCAATGCCACGTTCACGCTTGTGACAGCACCAAATCCAGCCGCCAGTCTTGAACTGACCAGGAACGGTATTGTGCAAGAGTCCGGCCTAGACTACACGCTGAGCACGAATGTGATCACCTTCTTGGCCGGCGCGATTCCGCAAACCGGGGACACCCTGCTGGCCTGGTATCGCAGTGACGGGTCCAACGCCGGCGGCGATTTGACGGGGACCTATCCCAACCCGGTTGTGGCGGGGATTCGGGGCGCCGTGGTGTCGCCCTCGGCGCCTTCAGACGGTGAATGCCTAGTATGGACGTCGTCTTCGAGCCAGTGGGAACCCAAAGCCTGCGCCAAAGTGACGCAGTCGTTGCAATGGCACTTCGCGGGCACGCCAACCACGGGCACTCAGCCGATGACGCTGATGATTCCCGAGGGTGTATCGGGAGCCTCTCTGAGCAATTCGCGTATTGTCGTCAACACGACCGGTGGCCAGACGGACTTCAACATCGAACGCTGCACGTCGAGTTGCACGACGTCTTCGGCAGTGTTTAGCTCCATCTATGCGTCCGACATCACTTTGGCGCTGGGAGACCGCACCGTGACCGGAGGCACGCCGACCTCGCCGACCGCCAACGCAGGCGACCAGCTTCGAGTGAGCTTCAGCACGGTGGGTTCCGGCGTGGCTGATGTCACCGTGTCGTTGACGTACGAGTATACGGCGGCGCACTAGGGCGGTGGCTGATTGTTCTATCGAGAGCACAGGGCACGGCATGCCGTGCCCCTACGGACTGAACCAACCGCTTTCTCGACACAACACTGTGTTTGATCCGCCCACCCGAAAGGCAGCGCCCAACCACGGCAGCGCCGACGTCTTATGGTGCGCGAGCCACAGCAAACCAGAGGGCCCGGGTGGAGCTTCTCGGAAAACTAACCCTCCGAAAGCGCTAGCGACGGCCGCGCCTCAAGATCGAAGCCAGAGTGTTCGCCGCGCAGCAGGCGGGGGTGAGCAGCGGCGGCGATCATCGCGGCGTTGTCGGTAGAGAGCGCGAGACTGGGGAAATAAAGCGGGTAGCCGATTGACGCAAAGCGCTTGCGGAGACCCGAATTGGCGGCAACGCCCCCCGAGACGATAACCGATCGCACGGGCTCATTCTCAGCCGCTTGAATCGCGCGGCGCATCAGTTCTTCCACGACCCTGTGCTGGAAGGAGGCGATGAGGTCAAGCGTGTGCTGCGAGGTGAGAACCTTGACTTCATCGATCGCCGGGGTTGGTGGTGAAAGGAACAAGCGACGCCGGCGCGCTATCTCCTCTTCCATACCGGCGGCGCGGACGTAGCGCAAAACGGCGGTCTTCAGGCCGCTGAAGCTCAGGTCGAGCGGGTTTCCTTTCATGCGGGAGGAGGGAAGCTCGACGCTAGAGGGATCGCCCAGCGGCGCCAGCCTGTCGATCAGCGGCCCCCCCGGGTACCCTAGACCCAACAGTTTAGCGACCTTGTCGAAAGCTTCTCCCGCGGCGTCATCCCGCGTTCGTCCCAACAAGCGATAGTCGTATTGGCCGGGACCCGGGCGCTCGACGAAGAAAAGATGCGAGTGACCTCCGCTGACCACAAGCGCCAGAGCCGGGAACTCGACCTCGCGGCCGCTCTGTTTCTGCTCCAGCACAACAGCGTGAATATGTCCCTCAATGTGATTGATGCCCAGCAGAGGAACACCGAGCGACAGGGCCATCCCCTTGGCGAAGGTAACGCCGACGAGTAGCGACCCGACCAACCCGGGGCCATTCGTTACCGCTATGGCGCTTACATCTTGGTACCGGATCGCCGCTTGCTCGACAGCCTCCCGCACAACAATGACAATGGCGCGCAGGTGCTCTCGCGAAGCCAGTTCAGGCACAACGCCCCCGTAGCGCTGGTGGGTATTCAATTGAGACGCGACGACGTTCGAGAGGAGCCGTTCGCCTGACTGGACGACCGCCGCGGCGGTTTCGTCACACGACGTCTCGATGCCCAGTACGTACACGGCGGTTGGCGGGAAAAACAGTGGGAGTCGCCCCCGAAAGGCAGGAGGCGTTTCGGGGGCGACAAGGCAGCCCAAGGACGCTAAGCCCTTGAAGCTTACGTGTGCAACAATCGTCCGGCAAGGGGCCGGTCCACATGAGTCACGTCCCGCTCGCTGAAAAGCGGGCAACGGAACGTTCGAGCAGCCGCTTTAACAGTCGGCCACCTCGCCAGACATAGGTTCATCACATTCATTCATGTTTTGGATCACCTCCTTTCCCAGCGATATTTTCCATGCTAAAGGGAGGAAGCGGACAAGTCAACCGGAGGCTACCGGCGCGGAACGGGCCGGCCGGAAACGGATCGGTTACACTAGGCGCATGAAGCCCGCCATCCGCACCAGCAGCCTGCGCAAATTCTACGGGCCAAAAGCGGCTTTACAGGGTCTCGATTTGGAAGTCTCCGCGGGCAGTTTCTTCGGGTTTCTCGGCCCCAACGGCGCCGGAAAAACAACTACGATCCACATCCTAATCGGCCTGCTGCCGCCGACATCGGGGGAAGTCGAGGTCTTGGGGTTGAAGATTCCCGACGAGATGACGGCGATTCAGCAGGCGATTGGCGTCGTGCCTGACGAATCACTGCTTTTTGATCGCCTCAGCGGGCTGGAATTCCTCGAATTCGTGGCCCGCATGTACGGCCTCGAGCGCCGAACGGCGTTGGCCAGATCACGTGAATTGTTGGAGCTTTTCGAGCTCGACGCCGACGCGGCGTCCTTGATCGCCGACTATTCCAAAGGCATGAAGAAGCGGCTGGCGCTGGCCGGGGCGTTAATTCACCGGCCCAAGCTGTTCTTGCTGGACGAACCGTTCGAAGGCGTAGACCCGATGGGCGCCCGATTGATGAAGGAAATCCTGATCCAGCAAGTGGAACAAGGCGCGACCGTGTTCTTGACCTCGCATGTATTGGAAGTCGTCGAGCGGCTTTGCGATCGGGTAGCCATCATTGATGAGGGCAGGATTGTAGCCGAGGGGTCGGTGCCCGAGCTGCGATCGGCCGAGGAGACGCTGGAAGACATCTTCGTCCGGGTGGTGGGGGGCGAGAGGGCGCTGCAGCGGCTGGAGTGGCTCTAGGATGCGGGCTTGGCGGCAGATCTATGCGCTTTTAGTTGCGCAATTCCGCTCTCTCATCCACGCCCTGCATCAGCAACAAGGGCGGCGCGGCAGGCTCGTTTCGCTTGTTTTGGGGGTTTTGTGGTACCTGCTTTGGACTGTTGCCGCGGTTGGCTGCGCGCTTGTACCCAGCATGATCGGGCGCGAGGATGTGGAAAGCGCACTGCCGGGCGTGCTGCTGTTCATGATGGGTTACTGGCAATTGGCTCCCCTGGTGACACTTTCCCTGGGCGTCTCTCTGGAGATGGGCAAGCTCAGGATGTACCCCATATCGATGGGCAGCCTATTCGTTGTCGAATGCTTGCTGCGACTTGGCACCGGCTCGGAGATGGTGCTTTTGCTGGCCGGGCTGTTCGGCGGATTGGCCTACGCGGATTCACCCTACTTGGCCCAGCTCGGGGGCGCGTTTGTGCTGTTCGTCGCCTTTAACGTGTTTTGCTCGGCCGGGATGAGAAACCTGGTAGAGCGCGTGTTCAGGCGGCGGCGACTGCGCGAGGTTGTTTTGGTGCTGCTGGTCAGCTGTACGATTCTTCCCCAGCTATTGATCTGGAGCGAGACGGCGAGGAATCTAATTCGGGACGTGTGGCTGAGTGGGCTGGGCATTCCCTATTGGGTGGCCCCGTCCAGTGTAGCGGCGCGAATCAGCGCAGGCCGGGGGGAACCTGAGGATTGGATGATCCTGACCGCGATGGTCCTCGCGGCGGCCGGGTTCGGTTTCTATCAGTTCCGCCAAATGTCAGACCTCAGCTCGAGCGTGACCGGCAGCGTCCTGCCACGGAGGCGAGGCTTGCTGGACCTGCAGGGAAGACTCGTTCGGCTACCCTCCTACGTTCTGCCCGACCCGCTGGGAGCGCTGGTCGAAAAGGAACTTCGCTATTTGTGGCGCAGCCCGCGCTTTCGCTTGCCGTTTTTCATGGGCTTTACGTTTGGCGTCATCGCTTGGGTCCCGATCATGAAGAACTGGCAGGCGTCGGTCGGAAATTGGCTGGAACAGAGCGCGGTGACATTTATCAGTCTCTATGCGCTGTTGTTGCTGGGACCGGTGATGTTTCTCAACCGCTTTGGATTTGACCGAGACGCCGCCCGCTTCTACTTCTGGCTTCCGTTGTCGTTTCGTACTTTACTGCTGGCGAAGAACCTGACGACGCTGGTCTTCGCGACGTTCGAAATAGCGCTCGTCTGCGGGGTCTGTCTGCTCATCAGCCTGCCGGTCGGCATCCCCGAAAGCTTGGAAGCGTTTGCCGTGGGCTCGATTGCGCTTCTCTACTTGGTGTCGGTGGGCAATCACATGTCCGTTCGCCACCCCGTGGCCAGCAACCCGGACCGCATCTCCCGAGCCGGTCCTGGGCACGGGCTACGGGCCACTGTGCAGTTCCTGTTGTTCCCGCTGTCGCTGCTGCCGCTTCTAGCGGCCTACGTCGGGCGCTATCGATACGACAGTATCAAGGCATACGTTGCGGTGCTGGTTTTGGCGGCCGCGGGAGGCGTCGCGCTCTATCTGCTGACGCTCTCGAAAACAGTGCGCTACGGACGTCGGCACCGCGAGCTGCTGTTGTCGCATCTGACTCCCGGCGGAGCGCCGATTGTGTCGGAGTGAGCCGGCGCAAAGGCCGGCGAGCCTATCGCGTACTTCGCCCCTCAGCTGGTGAGAAGAGCCGGCCCCGGCCTACTTTCCGGTGCAAAAAGGTGGCTGGGTACAGTCAGCCAATTTCGTGTCCGGATACGCCCGTACGTTGTTGATTCCTAGTCGGCTGCTCCACCTGCCGCCGCCAACAGAGCGTAGGGGCACGGCATGCCGTGCCCGCGACACTCTTCTCGACGCCCCAGGGCGCTTCGGCTACCCCGGTGGTAGGGCAGCCATCTGAGTTGAGCTGTCAAGAAAAAAGTGGCGGCATGGTCGAGTTTGTTGCACAGGCAATTCAGTTCGGATCACAGCCGCCGGCGGCTGTGGCAGCAATGGCGAATCGCGTCGGGCCAGTGCCTGCAAATAGATTTACTCGTTGTAGGGGGTCCGTTGTTGCCGGCAGCGAAACAGGATGCGGATCCACTTGAACGCCGGCGATCGCACGGCACAGTGATGCGTCTTGCCTCGCGCCCGTTGCTGTTCGTAGTAGGCCCGTGCCCAGACCAGCGACCACGCAGCAGGGCCTACGTCCCCGCCCCGGCGCCGTAGATTATTCGTTCCGCATCAACGATGCTTTCGATCTCCTTCAGAAATCGAAGCTGTTCGCCCAGCGCCGTCTTCAAGTCGGGCCGCTCCGGCGATTGTCCCTTTTTGTGGAACACGTCCTCGGAAATCAATGGCGCGTAGACCGTTACGTATCCGTCAAAGCCGCAATCCTTGAGTGTCCTTATGATGGCCTTGTAGTCGGCGTGTCCGGTTCCCAGACGGTAATGGTTGGTCTCGTTCATGTGGAAAACTCGGATCCGCTTGCCGGCGGCACGTAGCGCGCTGGTCATCGACGACTCTGAGATATTCATATGGAACACGTCCGGTTGAACGCCCAGATTGTCCACACCCAGCTCGTCGATTAAGCCGATGGCGTCGTAGACGCTCGTCAGCACGCCCGGTAGCGCTTCATACAGATTCAAGGGCTCAAGAAGAATGGTGATGTTTCGAGGAGCCGCGTACCGGCAGACCGTCTGGAGCGATTCACCGAAATGCCTCCGCAGCGTGGCGATAGGGATCTTGGGAAACGGGACCTGGGGGACCGGCGGCTGGGAGGCACAGATGTTAAAGCCAGGATTTCCGATTTGGCTCCTCTGACGGCACGAGTCTACACCCTCACCCGGCGAAGCGGAACCATTTCTCCACCCGAAAGAGGCGGCGGCTGAGGCGGAACCGATCGAGCCCCCTTCTTGCCCCTCATGGGGGCTGATCCGTCGCTGCGAAGTCAATTTCGCAGACACCCCTCCGAGCTTCCGTCCTCAGTACACAGATTTCGCATTCGCCAAGTGCGGTGCTACCCGCCCGGCACAGGCAGCGCCCAGATCTTCCGCAGCATGTCGCCAAACAGCCGCCGGTTCAGATGTCCCTCCGCGAACAAGAGCCAGTCATACCGCGCGTGTTTAATTAGCCGTCCGCCCGTCTTCATCAGCCGGTGCTGCAAGCTCGTCAGCGACCAGTTCTTGATTCGCTGCGGCAGCCCGAGCCGCCGCCAGAGATTGCCCAGGTTGTAGGCCAGCACGCTTCACTGCAAGCGCACCTCGTTCGCCCGGAAGCGATGGCACGACAGCCGCGTCCAGTGCGTCGCTTGCTTACCTTCTTTGATCCACTGCTCCGCCGTGCCGCGCTGGTTGTAGAAACGCACCACCGACCGGCTTGGCAAGCTCATGTTCGTCACGATAAAACCGACGCGCGCGAACAGCTCGCCCTGGTGGTGCTCGACCTTGGCGACAACTCGTCTCGGCTTCTTCCAGCTCTCCGCCTGATAGCGAAAGCTCTTGTAGCGCACTAGCGGCTTGCGGCCGGGCCTCCCCGGCGGACGAAACAGGATGTCTTCGATCTCTAACTCCAAGCTCCTGTTGGCCGGAATGCGGATGGCGTAGTCCGCGCCGCGCTCCTCCAGTGCTTCGTAGATCTCGGGCTTGGCGAAGGCGGCATCGGCGCGAAAGGTGACCTGTTTGCCTTCGGCCAGTTGGCGCTCGATCTCCGGCAACAATAGCTCATCCCAGTCCTCGGCGCTGTGCACGTTGCCGGGACGCAGCTTGGCAGCGAGGCAATCACCATGACCGTTGAACAAAAGCAACGGGTGGTAGCAGACCGACTCGAAGTGTCCGTTGTAGGCGCTGCCTTCCTGTTGGCCATGGACCGGACTCTCGGTGGAGTCCATGTCCAGAACGACCCGCGCGGAGTCGTCGAACGCCTCCGCTTGCCCGACCAGCTCTCGGTTCAGCGCCATCAGCCCCAGCAGGTTCTCTTCGCTCGCCAGCATCTCCGTCTCGAAGCCGTGCAGCGTCGAGGTCAAGGCCGCACCGCGATCCCAGATCTTCTGCGAGCCGATCAAGCGAAACGTCGGGTCAGCCGCCACGCGGACGGCGTCGTTGACGTCCTCGTAGCCTGCCAAGCGGCTGTAGATCGACTGCCGCAACAGATCAGCGAGCGTGAACTGCTTGTTTGTGCCGTGCCGGGAGTCGCTGAGATGCTCGTCAATCAGTTCTCCGAGACCGAGCCGTTCGTCCAGTTCGCGAACCAAAATCAGGCCACCGTCGGAAGTGACGTGCGATCCCTGGAAATCGACTTTGAGAAGTCCATTGAAAGTTAGCTGGAATGGCTTGGTTTGTTTTTCACCCATTGGGTGTTGGCCTCCATGGCGTCCTCATCGGGCTCTAGCCCCTATGAATAAAGACGCTGAAGGCCGCTGGAAGGTCGGGAGGCCTGAATCAAATTGGAAATGCGGGTAAAGAACTTCGCTTCCAGCTCGACGGCCAAATCAATCGCCGCCGTGGAATACGCGATCCCTCGCTGTCTGGCCTGCTCATCCGTGCTGGCGAGGTCCCGGTCCTCTCCTGAATGCATGTAACCCCAGGTGCCCATGATTTCGGGAACTTCAAGTCCGAGAGAGTCAACAATCGGACGGATGGATTCCGCCGTGATCCCCTCGACGGGCAGATCGGCGCCGTCGTAACCCGCGTCCTTAATCGCTGCAAGAACCTCCCGCGGGTTGTCTCGGACGTCGTAGCCCGTCCATTTTAGCGTTGGGCATGCGACTGAGTATCTGAAAGCCATTTGCTTCCTCCTTACATCAATCGTCCTAACGCTACAGGGCCCCGTTAGACTTTTTGATGGTTCGTCTCACGTTGAGTCACGTCTTTGAGCTCCAGCAGCGGTCCTTGCGCTCCCCGTCGAATCACCACATGCCGAAGCCAGGCATCATCCTGTTTGGGGTGATCTTCTCGGAAGTGCTGGCCGCGACTTTCCCTACGGGCCAGAGCCGACCGGGCTACCAGCCTGGCGGTCAAACAAAGGTTCTCCATCTCGAGGGCCTTGCGCAAATCACTTTCCCGTTCGAAGCGCATGCGGGGCAGTTGCTCCTCGAGTCGCTCGAGTTCGATCAGGCCCTGCTCGATGCCTGTCCCCGTTCGCAAAGGCCCCAGGCGCCGGTCGACCACTTCGTTCAAGCGCTGCCAGAGATCCCCAGGCAAGGCGCCCCCGGTGTTGGCCGTCCAGTTCCGGATTTTATTCCGCGTGGCGTCCCCGGGCGCTATCTCGCCCTTGGAAGCCGGCTGTTCCCTTGCCCAACGGGCCGGCGCCTCCTCGACCAGCACGTTCAGCAGGTGGCGCTCGTTGAGATAGCGCCCGCATTCCAGGCTGCGCTTGCGATGTTCCTCCACCGTCATCCCTTCGACGGCGACGGAAAACAGTCCGCCTGAATAAGCCGTGGCACAGCCGCGGCCGATGGGTCCTTTACTGAGAAGCAGAACCTCTTGGCCGGCTTCCCGAGCCGTCACGGCGGCACACAGGCCGGCCCCGCCGCCGCCGATGACGATCACGTCCCAGTCGTTCTTGGTCACGGGTGTAGTTCGTTAGCGTGCAGGCAAACTTTGAGCCAAGCAAGCATTAAGCAGCCAGTGGTGAAAGTCCAGTGGAAAAAATGGGTGCAACCCGCTGCTGTCCCAATTAGCCAAATCCGGGACCGGGCGCTGTTCCCCTCAAGGAAGCCGCCATCGCGTGGACAAAGGGAACTTTCCAAAACCCGAGGGCGACAACGAGCGTCATCGCGTAGGCGACCGGCATGGCGCGAGTGGCCGGCCAGTGCAGCGCGACGAGGAAGAACATCACCGCCAGGATGGGAAGTACGGCGATCAGAGCGTAGAGGCCAGACGGTGCGTCCATGACGGTGTCCGCGGCAGGGAGTCTTTAGAGGTGCGGGGTTGCCCTGGTCTAGACGAAGTGCTGAGGTTAGCGGGATCGCGGGGTGCTGTCAACCTCGGGGCAGCCGACCGGTCAGGTTGCGTTCAGGCTTCCGTGGGATAGGCGTTCTTGGCTGTCGCGTGAAGAGCGGCACCCTTCGACGGAGGGCCTGTTTCCCCCCGGGACGACGCGTTCGCCCTGGCCTTCCGGCGCTGGCCCGGCAAGGTTGGCGAATTCACGCAACGCGGCGTCAGGTAGCCGCGGCTACCAATTGCTTCAAGGCGTGCGTGCAAATCCTGCTGCCCTCGAATTTATCCCCGCCGGGGCCGCCCCAGTGCGTCTCCAGACTAACCGCTCCGCGGTAGCCGTCGGCGGCAAGCGCTGTCAGCGTCCCTGGCCAGTCGATTTCACCCTTGCCTAGTTCCTTCCACATTGCCCGGCCGGTGCTTATTTCCATGGAGCAATCCTTGGTGTGAACGTGAACGACGCGCCCGGTGGGCAGCAGCCGATAACCGTCGGGATAGGGAAGCTCGCCGGCCACGTAGGCGTTGGCGGGATCCCAGACCAGGCCGAAGTTAGGATGGTCGATCGCCTTCAAGATGGCGACCGACTCCGAAGCGGTGGCGACGTTGCAAGCATGTTCGTTTTCGAGCGCGATCGTACGCCCTTGGGAGGCCGCCATATCCACGGCTCGTTGCAGCGCTTCGACCACGCGATCGGTTACGTTTTGAGGCTCCCTGGTCCGCCAAAAGCTGAACGCACGCACCAGACGCGCCTCCAAGATCCCGGCGACCTCCAACGACCGGCGAAGGACCCAGTCTTGATCTTCAAACGCGTGGATGGAATGAAAGGCGTCTTGCTGCACGTTGTCGTCGAGGTCTCCTCCATCCGGGAGAGTGCATTTGTAGAGAGGAGAGGCGACGCAAATGATATCGAGCTTGGCCGCGCGGGCGATATGGCCTACCTCGCGGACCTCCTCGTCCGACAGGTCGACAACGTTCTTATTCCAGATCGTGCGGACTTCGATCGCCGGGACGCCTAGTTCCGCGGCCGTTTGGCACACCAACTCGTAGTCTTGCGAGAACTCGTCCGTGATAACCGCGACGGTGAAGTCGGCCATGGCGTTAGTGTAGCGTAGGGTGTTTCGGTGCGGGCCAACGTGGCCACTCAACCGGTTTCGAGTTGCTTGACCCCTTCACGACGCTTGCCTAGAATCAAGAGAACCGCCGGCGCTATCGTCTAAGGGTTAGGACAGGGCCCTCTCAAGGCTCAAATCCGGGTTCGAATCCCGGTAGCGCTACCAACTTTCAGCGCCTTTCCCAGTCTGAGTGCAACCAGCCGTTGTCAGCGCTTCCCCGCGCGGTTATCCCCCATTTCTCACCAGCTGACGGTAGAAGCACACGATAGGCCCGCCATTACGTCGTTGCGCTTGCTCACCGCGCTCAACGTAGGGTGCAAGAATGTAGGGGCACGGCATGCCGTGCCCGAGGGCGCTGAGCGGCGCGCGCTTTGTACTGACGGGCCTCTCACGCACTTCGCCTCGGCACGTGACGAGAAAAGCGGGCTAGTAGAAAAGATACTTGCGCCAGGCTTGCTGGTGGTGTCCCAGTTGGCGCATCAGGCTGCGGCTGGTGTGGAGATTGAAAGGCTGAGGGTGCCGCACCAGACCCATTCCGGCCTCCGCGGGCAGGCGGTCCCCCTTGCGGTTATTGCAGCGCCGGCAGCAACTGACGAGGTTTTCCCAAGTGCTTTTGCCGCCGCGCGAGCGCGGTACGACGTGATCCAGCGTCAAATCGCTCGCCGAGTGGCTACTGCCGCAGTACTGGCAGGTGTGACGGTCTCGGACGAGGATGTTCTTTCGAGAGAGGGCGCGCGTCTGGCGGGGTATGCGGCGATATTCGAGCAAGCGAATCACCGAAGGGACGGCCAGGACCCTGGTGGGCGAATGGACTTCATGACGGCTGCGCTCCTCTTCCGCCGCGACTCCTTTCAGCAACAGGATGAGCGCCCGGCGAGCGCCGCAAACATTGATCGGCTCGTAGGTCGCGTTCAGAACGAGCACGGGGATTCGTAGGGCGCTGCCGTTTACCATGTCCCCTCCCCTCGGCTTCGGCGGAAAGCGGCAGTGGCCGAGCGCCCGGCGTTGGCGTCCGTCAATCTGCGTTTCGCTCGGGCCAGCGTGAGGCTGCCTACATATCGCACCCCGGCGCCCTTTAGCACTCGAGCGCACGCATCCAGCGTAGCTCCCGTGGTCATGACGTCATCCACCAAAAGCACCCGCCGGCCCTTGAGGCAAGCAGCGTCCGCGGCAGCGAATGCTCCGCTGACGTTTTCCCGACGCCGACGGTGGGACAAGCCCGCTTGCGGCGGGGTCGAGCGAACACGCCGAAGACACTTTGTACGGCAGGGAGTGGCGATCAAGCGCGACAATTCCTTAGCCAGCAACTCCGCCTGATTGAACTGGCGACTCCACCGGCGCGAGCGGTGGAGCGGTACAGGGACAACCAACTCAACGGCCCCTACTCGCGACGCAACGGACGCCATTTCCCCAGCCAGCGTCTTCGCCAGCGGCCTCATTCCATCGTACTGAAGCAGGTGAATCAGGCGGCGCAGGTCTCCTTCATACACCCCGAAGCTGCGCGCTACGTCGAATGCCGGGGGTGCAAGCCGGCAAAGTCCGCACAGATGGCCGCCGCTCGCCGGGAGGTTCGCTTCAAATGGCAGGCCGCAGCGAGTGCAGAAAGACTGCGCTTCCAGCGGCAGCAGCGCCGACAGGCACTCGCCACAAACCGGAGCCGGGGTGAATCCGGCAAGAGATCGCTCGCACAATCGGCATTCGTCAGGAAAGAAGACAGCAAAAAGCGGCTCGATCAGGCTGCGCAGCGACCCGACCGGAAACCGCCTGATGCTCGCGGAAATGGAACCACTACTCGAGAAGACTAACCTCTCTCGCCCTATTTTGCTTCTTCGTTGTGACTGACTTCGTTTTGCTCCTCTGCCTCTTGACAGCGGCGACAGTATCGCGCCCAGGGTACCGCGTCCAGACGCTTACGGTCAATGGCCTCGCCGCACGATAGGCACAAGCCGAAGTCTTTCGAGGGAATGCGTTCCAACGCCTCTCTGACAAGCTGAAGATGAAGACGCTCCGCGTCGCTCTGATGGGAGAAAAGCTCCTTGGCGTAGGAATGTACTGCTTGCTCGGCAGCGTCTTCGGGAGACGCGCCCTGGTCCTTGCGAATGGCCTCCGCGGTGCGAGACAAGAGCGCCTGGGCGTCCTGGTACTCTTGCTCCAGCCGCCGACGATATCTCTCCAGACGCGTCTTTTGCACCGGGGAATCCAGGGCGCATTAGCCCTAAGAGACTGAAACACAGCCTTTTACGAGCCCTCCTACTATAGTAAAGGTCGGCTTTCCACACTGTCAACCGCTGCCCGCCCCGCAGCGAACAAGCCGCTTCTACTGGTTTTTTTCTGTAGTTTTAACCCGCGCTCACAAAATCGGCCCCGCGCCCGCGCCCAACATCGCCCGCATCAGCGGAATAGGGGGACCGCCGTACGAGAGGAAGCGGTCGTGAAACTCGCGCCAAGCCTGGCGTCCGCCGCGGGCGGACGCCCAGTCGTCTCGCAGCTTGCGGATCATCAACTTGCCCAGCGTGTAGTTCAAATACGCCGGGTCGAAGGTTCCACGCGCCGCCTGCTGGCGAGCGTTGCCGGGATCTTGGAATGCCTTTTCGCGGAACATCTCCTCGGACTCCTCGACCGTCATTCCCCCCGTGTGCAGACCGATCGCGGATAGATACCGCACATTCCTCAGTAAAGCGTTCAGGAGCTGCCCGATGCGGGTCTCGTGATCGCCGCGGTTGAGTCCCGCTTCCCAGACCAACTCCTCGACGTAGTGGGCCCACCCCTCGGCGAAGCCGTAGCCGATGAAAAGCCGTCCGATGGCGGAGGGGGAGCGATTGGAGTGAAGGTATTGAAGAAAATGCCCGGGCCAGACTTCGTGCACGGAAATAAACAAAAGATCGGCAGCGCCCGGGAGGTAGTCTTGCCGCTCTTTGTCTGTCCAGGCGGGGTCGGGCGGCGCGATGTAGTAGATCGACGGCAAATTCTCTTCCAGCGGACCAGGGATGTCGATGTAGGCCGCGTTCCATCGCATGTAGGGGGGTGACTCGGCGACGCGGGCTTGTTCGGTCCCCGGTATGCTCACTAGATCGTTTTCCACAATGAACTGCTTCAGGCTGCCGAGCTGGTCTCGGGCAGCCGCCACGGGTCCCTGGGCGGGTTTGCGCGACTGCACCCGGGCCACGCATTCCGCGAGGGTCTTTCCGGGTGCGAATTCGGCGCAAGCTTGCTCCAGGGCTGCCAGGTTCCGCTCCAGGTCCTCTCGCCCAAGCTGTTCGAGACGATCGAGACTTACGTCGACCCGCTCCGTCTCGTAAAGCATCTGAGAAAACAGATCCGGCCCCAGCGCGAAGTCGTCGTTCGCTTCCGCTTCTTGCTCGCCCAGCCAAGCGTCCAGACGGCTCATCGCCGCTATCGCTTTGGAGTTAGCCTCGCCGAACTCGGCTTGTAGTGCTTGATCCTCGACGGCTTCGAACACGCTAGGCACATCTTTTTCGAAATACGAAACCAATCCCCCGAACACCGTCCGGCCGATTTCCACGTGGGTCCTGGGCAGCGGGGTGCGCAGGTTGGCTTTGATTTGTTCGACGGCTCGCGGCAGATTCTTCGCGTAGGCCACGTAGGAACACAGCCGCTGGTGAAGCGGGCCGTATGGCCGGCTGACATAGACGTTCGGGTCCAGGGCGGCGGCGTAAAAAGTCGGGTTGCCATAGGCCGCTTGGGAAGTTTCGAGCCAGAACAGGCGTTCGTCGGCGACCGCTACGAGATAATCCCGCTCGAACTGCTGCTGCTCATTGAGACGGTTGGTCCCGAAGGCCTTCGCTCGTTCGCGGCTGCCCTTTAGAAACGCGGCTGCGCGCGCCAGTCCTTCGCTGCTCCAGTCCGGCAGCTTGCCGTCGAAGTCGTGCCGCCCGGCATCAACGGCCGAAGCAGGATCGACTTTGAACAGGCCTTCGATGAATTCCTCTTGAAAAGAATTCCAGCCGGAGTCTTGATTTTGATCCGATGTCGTCAAAGACTTACAGCCTCCCAGCGTAGTGCGCCGACCAGACTGTAACTTATCATGAGCCCCCCTTTCCTTGCCCGTTGGTAATGCGGAAGAGACCTTTGCGGTCCAAAGGCACATGTTTCGGCGGCGATTCGGACCCTGTAACCGCGTTCACGCGGCTTGTCTTCGCAAGGCCAGTCGTTTTACGGCTGGTGCGCGGATCATGCCAACCCAGGCTGGCAGCCCGTTTTCCAGGGCGCGGCATGCCGTGCCCTGCCGCAGCCGGTAGGCTGCGGTCAAGGTCGCGATTGACCCTGGTCGCTCGGAGGTGACCTGGCTCCCAGTCGCCTCGTCGTGCGGGAAACCGTTGGGGTCGCGTGGCCTTGACCGCGCCCTGTCGGGTGCGGCTGCGTTTAATCCCGGCTCGGGCGGATCGGAGAACGGTTTGCTGGTTTCTTCCACAAACTTCCTATCTCCCGAGCTAAATTAGCACGCTTTTCTCACCAGCTGAGGGTCGAAGCACACGATATGAGGCCCGCCATGACTTCGTTGCGCTTGCTTGCCGTGCTCAACGTGCTGTGCAAGTACGCCCGCATTTTTCAAGAAAAGGCGCGCCGAGCGGCGCGCGCCTTGTACTGACGGGCCTCTCACGCACTTCGCCTCGCCACCGGGTGAGAAACGCGCGCTAGCGGTTCTGGGTCGTTTGCGTTTGGGACGGCGTGGTCTTTTGCTCTTCGGCGGGAACAGTCGTTTTGTCCGCGGGCTTGAACCGTGTCAGGTGGATCATGAACGGAGTCACCTCGAACGGCATCTTGTCGCGGGCCGATAGTAAAGCGACCGGCTTGGTTTCGATTAGACGAATCTGATTGTTCCAAGGATTGAGCTCGACCCGCGAGCCAAGCGGGAGAGCAGCGATCTGTTCGATTGCCTCTTCTTTAAGTTCGGGGGCCGCGGCGGCGAGCTCACTCAGGCGCAAGAGCGTGTCGCCGTTGGCCAGCTTGTTCCCCAGATTCGCTTCGATGAGATTAGGAAGATGCGGCGACCGGCTCGCCAGCGCTTTCAAGAACAAGCCGGCATTGGCAAGCTTGTCGACATAGGGAGAGTTCTTCAGAATCGCAACAGCCTTCTCGCCGGCGGCTTCGATCTCTTCCCGCGGTCTCGAGAGACGCAGCTGTTGGAGAATCTCTTCATCCTTGAACATCGTCTGGTCGCTGAAGGCGTAGCGGGTTTCGGTCTGGTGCCCGAGAACGATATGGGCCAGCTCATCGGAAAGCACCATGGCCAAGCTGGCCTCATCGGGCAGGACGTCGAGAAGGCCGCGGCTGATGACGATCGCTTGGCCGATCGAAAAGGTTTCGAGCGGCGTGGTCAGCAGCACTCGGCAGTGCACATCGAGACTGATGTCGTTGGTGACGATCAAGTTGTTGACGACTGTGTTCAGCACCTGGTCGACTTCGCCCTTCGGCGCGAGCAGCCCACTAGACTCCAGCCGATCGAGCACATTGGCCTCGGCTTGTCGCTGCCAAGAGCGGTGGCTTTCGATGGGCGTGATGTGCTTCGACTCGCTTCGATCGTCTACGGGGTTGTCGGCCTCGATGAGAATGTCGGTGAGTTCCTGCAGCTTTCCGCTGCGTGGGCTGTTGTAACCCCAAATCCGAGTCTGGCCCCGAAATCGGACTTTCGTCGCTCCCTTGCCCGAGAGGTTGGCGTCCTCGATGTAAACGAACGCCGGCATCCACAGGCCAGCAGCGACGTTGACCCGCCAACTATCGAAATGGAAAAACAGCGACGACGCTCTGCTGAACGTATAGGTGCCGTTGAAGCGAACAATCCGGTAGTCTCGGTCCTCGACCCAGATGCGACCGACAAACTTTCCGACCGAGTTTTCTTTTTTCGGCCCCACGTCAAAGACGAGGGTTCGGACTTCGCCAAGAAACTCCCGTCGCACATAGTCAAAGCTGTAGGTTTCGCGGTTAAAATCATACACGTCCATGATGACCATTGGGGCGAATCCGTCGGGAAAGAAAACGACCGCGCCATTGTTTCGAAAGCCGGGACTTGCCAGGAACCCATCGTGGGAGACGCGTTCGTCCAGCTTCAGTTTTCCGATTAGATAGTGGTCGCTGGCCTGCTCGGAGGCCGGGTCCGCGCCGCGCTCGACCTCTTGGAGATACGTTTCCAAGATGGGATTGAACTCCCGTAGCCGCTGCATCAGCTCCTGCTCGTTGCTGACGATGCGATCAATCAGTTGTTCGACGCGGTCTGCACTCGCGGCGGGAACCGGGGCAGCGGCGGCAATGGCCACCAACATCAGGGTCATCCATCGGTTGGTCTTCATACTCATAGCGGCTCCCGTCAGTAAGCAAGCTGAAACGTGACGTAGACGTTGGCGGTCGAGTCCACCGAGCGGCCGTCCTGTTGCGCGGGTTGGAAGGTGATGTTTTCGGCGGCACGGATAGCCTTTTCATCCAGGCCGTGGCCGAGGCCCTTCAAAATACGCAAGACCTTGACCTCCCCCGACGCCGAGAACAATACGCGCAATGAAACTTCGCCTTCCAGGCGCAGCCTCCGCGCCTGCTCCGTGTAAGCGGGACGAGGCTTGCTGAGGATCCGCACCGCCCTGCTGACATCCTGTCGCTCCGGTGAGGGGGCCGGGCCTCGAGTCGGCTTGCGAGCGCGCACCTCGCCGAAGTCGGTCTGTCGCACTTCCAACGGGTGAGGGCTCGAGGGACCGGCCCGGAGAGCCTCCGCAAAACCTCCGGCTTTGACCGCCGACCCGCCACGAGGTTCCCCGCCGTCCGACGCCAAGGCGAAATCTCCGAAGCCCAGCGAGCTATCCCTCAGGGAATCCGGGTCGCGTACTCTGCGCTTGCCGGGTCCGATCGGCGTGAGTTCGGAAAAACCTGCCTTTTCCACTCGCTGCGTGCGCCGCGCGAGCGGCAGCGTCATCACAGCCGCGCTGGCCAGTAAACCGGTCTTGATAGCGGGCTTAGGCGGCTGAATCGGCGGCGGCTCAAACCGTGGGATTGCAACCGGGGGCGGCGACAGGCTCGGGTCAGGGGCTTCCGCGTGAGCAACGAGTAAAGGTTCCGGCGCCGACTTGGCGAGCGGCGGCTCGCTCGGCTGCCAACGAGGAGTCTCAATCTCTTTCTTCGGGACACGAGGCGGCTTGGGTACGGCGGCAGAGATGCGCCGCGGAGCCCATAGGAGAGGCGTAACTCGCGCCCATGACCGCCTGTTCGCCGGATCTTCAAGCTGGGCGGAGATGCTTATGCTTGCCAACAAGAAAACGAGCAGGCCGTGAAGGATGACACTGATCCAACCGGCGCGGGCGGAGAAGATACGCGAAGAGACCGAATCCTTAAACACTGTAGGACCTGAAATACAGAATGGGAACCCTCCTGGGGAAGCTGACGCCCACGTAGCTGCCGAGGTACGATGGCGCCGGCGATCGGGAGGGTCGGCCGCTGCTTCCGTAACTCGGTGAATCCGTTGACACGGCTTCGAGCCAGTCCGTCTTGCCTCCGCGAAAGTTCCCTTCGCCCGGCGGCGCTGGTCCGGTACTAGCCCGCGTTTCGCGCCAGCTGACGGTCGAAGCACGCGATAGGCCCGCCATTACTTCGTTGCGCTGGCTCACCGTGCTCAACGTAGGGTTCAAGTACGCCCGCATTTTTCAAGAAAAGGCGCGCCGAGCGGCGCACGCCTTGTACTGACGGGCCTCTCACGCACTTCGCCTCGCCACCTGGTGAGAAAAGCGGGCTGGCATCCCGTGGCAAAACTACGATCCTTCGCTTCGGAGATCGTCACCCTTTTTCGCGCCCTCCTAGAATCCACGACTTACGATGCCCGCCGGGCGCCAAAATGGGCTAACGACCCCCGGGGCAGACATGTACCACGGGCTGCCGGCCCACCGTCAAAACACTACTGGCTGTTCGCTCGTTTGGAGCAAGACCGATGACTTCACCGGCGTCGACCTGGCCGCATTTATTGGATCGACGATCTGCCGTTCCCGCGTTAGGGCAAGGGGGGCACAAGCGCCCCATTTGCTCGCGTCCGAACGAACCGTGAAGAACGAAGGGGAGAGTAAGCGTCCGACGGGTCAGGCTACTGCTGGAGTTCTTTGTCGTCGGCGGGCTTTTCTTCCTCTTGCCTCGCCAGTGGACACCGGAGGTAGCGGGCCCTTACCATGGCATTCTTAGGACCATCTCAGCCGGCCCTAGCATGAACCGCTTCCGTTCCACTATCGTTATCCTCGTTGTGACGGCGGCCTGTACCGCGGGCCTCCAAGCGCAATCGGTGACGGCCTCGATCCGAGGACAGGTCACCGACCCCTCTGGAGCCGTCGTTGCCCGGGCCGCGGTCACCGTCACCAACCTGGAAAACGGCGCCTCCCGATTAGTCACAACGGACGGCGAAGGCAACTTCGCTGTGCCCGCCCTTTGGGCGGGTGATTACGAAATAGAGGTTACCAAGCCCGGCTTCAAGAGACTCCGCCGGCGAGGCTTGCTGCTGGCGGTTGCCGAACACGCACGTGTAGACCTTGCCCTCGAGCTAGGGGAGCAGACAGATGAGATCACCGTAACGGCGGTGACGCCTCCGCTCGAAGTGAACTCCGCCACCGTTGGTACGGTGATTCCCAACAACTATATTGCCAACTTGCCCCTGAACGGACGCAACTTTCTGGATCTCGCGTTGCTGGCGCCGGGCGTAGCTCCCAGCGCTCAAGGCTCGGCAGGTTCGGAACGCGGCCGGCTGGCTTTCCACGTCAACGGTGCGCGGGAAGATGCCAACGCTTATATCTACGACGGTGTGTACGCTGTTGACCCAGTACTGAACAGCCTTAGCCTCACACCGCCGGTAGACGCTGTTCGCGAATTCCGCATTCACACCAGTACCACGGAGGCCACCTTCGGCCGCAACAGCGGAGGTCAAGTATCCGTCGCGCTCAAAAGGGGCGCCAACTCCTTTCACGGCACGGTTTATGAGTTTTTGCGGAATGACACGCTCGATGCGCGCAACTTCTTCGACCATCCGGCACGGCCCGCGCCGAGGTTGCGACGCCACCAGTTCGGCTTTTCCGTTGGCGGACCTCTGCGGCGAGACAGCAGCTTTTTCTTCGTCGATTATGAGGGCTTACGGAAGCGCCGAGCGATTACTCGGACTTCGAACGTCCCCACCGAGGCGGAGCGATCCGGCGATTTTTCCGCTAGCTTGCTGCCGCCGCCCCTAGACTTCACCACTGGTCAGCCTTTTCCGAACAGCCGGCTGCCCTTCGTTCACCCCATCGGCGGAGCCATTGCGGACCTCTATCCGCTGCCGAACCAAGGAGATTTCGGTAGAAACTTCGTTGCCGCTCCCACCGAGAGGGGTCGCCGCGACAAGTTCGACGTCAGGATCGATCAATCGCTGGGCCGCAACGGCACGCTCAGCGGACGATACAGTTTCGGCGATCACGACCTGTTCGAGCCCTACGCGGCCGCCGGATTCTCGTCCGTACCCGGGTACGGCAACGATGTCGTCGAGCGCGGCCAGAACCTCATGCTTTCGGAAACGCACACGCTCGGCGACCGATGGATCAATGAGTTCCGCTTCGGCTACAACCGCGTTCGCAGCGGCACGTTCCAAGAGAATAGGGGCAGCAGCATCAACCGCCTAGTCGGGCTGCCTGACTTCGCCACGCGCGAGCGCGATCTAGGACTCAGCTTCATCACCGTCACCGCTTTCTCGCCGCTTGGCGATGAATTCAACAACCCGCAGGACAGCACCGTCGACAGCTACCAGATCCTCGACAGTGTCAGCTTTGCCCAGGGAAATCACTTGCTGCAGTTCGGATTCGAGCGGCGTTGGGCTGCCCAGGACGCCTTTCGCGACGTGCAGTCGCGCGGCATGATCAACTTCATCGGCGCGTTTACGAGGAATCCGCTTGCCGACTTGCTGCTGGGTTTTCCGACCTTCACCGGCGGAGCCGTAAGCGACAATCCACAGGCGCTGCGGACCGGCAGTACGGGGTTCTTCCTGCACGATAGCTGGCGAGCGCGTTCGGACCTGACCTTGACGCTGGGCCTGCGCTACGACTACCACACACCGGCCCACGACGAGTTCGACGCCGCGGCGGTTTATGACCCGGCCACGGGGGGAATTGCGGGTGTGGGCGCGAACGGTATTCCGCGTGCCGGTTACCGCGCCGACAAGAACAACTTTGCCCCTCGCGTGGGGCTGGCCTGGAGTCCGTTCGGCTCGCGGCGGACCGTACTACGGGCCGGCTACGGCATCTACTACAACTTCTCGCCGCTAGCGCCGGGACAGGGGATCTACTTTAACCCGCCGTTCTTCAACTTTCAATTGTTCTTCCCCTCGCCGCTGGCCCTGATCACTTTAGCCGACCCTTGGCCGGCGAACCAACAAGCTCCCTTACCTCCGGCTGCGTTCACCTACGATCTCGATTTGCGCACCAGCTACGCCCAGCAATGGAGCTTTACGCTGCAAACGCAAATCAATCCCCAAGTAATTATCGAGGCGGGCTATCACGGGACACGTGGCACGAAGCTGCTCGGGGGACGCGACATCAACCAGCCGACTCCCAGCCCGCAATTCCCAAACCTACGGCCTAACCCATTCTTCCAGTCCATCGACCAGATCGCCGCGGCGTCGGATTCGATCTATCACTCCCTCCAAACTCAGCTGCAGTGCCGCTTCCGGGCGGGGTTGACAGGGCTGTTCTCCTACACCTGGTCGAAATCGATCGACAACGCCTCGGGGTTCTTTCCCAGCGCGGCGGACAACAATTTCCCGCAGGATAGTAACAACGTCGCCGCCGAACGGGGCCTCTCGAGCTTCGACCTGCGGCACCGGTTTTCGGGCAGCTTTATTTACGAGCTCCCGTGGGGCGAGGGCAAACGTTTCGCGTCGGATCTTCAAGGTTGGCGAAAGGCGTTCGTCAGCGGTTGGCAGATCAACAGCATCATGACGTTCCAAAGCGGACACCCCTTTACGGTGACGTTCCCCCGCGAGGTGGATAACAGCAATACCGGGTTTTCCTTTCTCGGCGGCGCGGCCGATCGTCCGAACCTCATCGGCAATCCTGTCCGGACGAATCCTGACCCGCAACGTTGGTTCGCTACCGAAGCGTTCGCGGCCCCGCCGTTCGGAAGCTTCGGCAACTCGGGCAGAAATGCTCTTACCGGCCCGCCGCTTCACAACGTCAATTTCTCTTTGCTGAAGGAGACCCCCCTCAGCGAGACCACGAAGCTCCAGTTCCGCGCCGAGTTCTTCAATGCGTTCAACACGCCGAACTTCGACCAGCCGAACGCTTTGTTCGGCACGCCCGGCTTCGGCAGCATCCCGTCGGCCCAACCCGGGCGCGAGATCCAGTTCGGGTTGAAGTTGCTGTTCTAGCCCAGGGCTAGCCCTCTTTTTTCACCAGCGGCCGGCGGCAGTGGAGCAAAAACCCCGCCGTTTGAGTTGTAGGGGCGCGATTCATCGCGCCCGCTTGCCGACATACTGCACGCTGGGCGATGTGCACGAACTGTCGCCACGAGCCACGCCCGCCGAGCCTTTCGCCCCAATCGCTGTGGCAGTGGCGAGAAAAGCGGGCTAGCGATTATCAGGGTGACAGGAGATTTTCGGCGCCTCTCGAGTAACGGGCGAGGGGGAACTCCGCTCGTGGGGAGATGGAGCACAGTTTCAGCTACGTCGGAATAAGCGTCTCCAACAAAACCTGAGCTTTGGCGGAGCCGGTCGGAGGGCAGTTCAGCGCTTCTTAGCCTTGGGCGACGAGAGATAACCGACGACGCGGTTTTTCTGGATTGTGTTGACGACAATCTCGTGGGGGATGCGAGCGCCGGCGACATAGAACTGGACCGGTTCGAGGAGTGTCCTGTTTTTCTTTTCCACTTTTTTGTCGTCGACCAGAAGCTCCATCGTGTAGCGACTGCGCTTGTGGCTGGCTTTCTTAAGCCTGATATCGACGGATCCCACCCGCTGCGAGTGCCGGCTCTTGGTGATGTCAAACGCGTGGTAGTTGCGGTGTCCCAGTTCCTGGAGCGCTTCAAGCTCGGCGGCGTTGGTCGCGATCAAGCCGCTTTTCACTCCTAGGTCGCCCTTGACCGATGTTAATTCGCCGATCGTCTTCCGCAGTTCTTCCCGGTTCTTTTCGACGTCCGACTTAACGCCATCGACCTCATTGACCAGGGAGCCGACTCGAGCCTGTGTCTTTTCCGCCTCGGTGCTCAGTTTCTCGACCTTTTGATCCACCGTTGTGATCGCGGTTTTCTGTTCGGCGCCCTGCTGCTCGATTTCCTTTGCCAGTCGCCGGGTCCTTCCGAGAAATCGCTGCTGGTTCCCCTCGGCGCTTTCCAAGATTTGCTTTTCGGCCCGGGCCACGCGGCTTTCAAAATCACGAGTACTCTTTTGCAGGGTTTCGTCGATGCGACCCTCCGTCTCGGCGAGCTTTGAGAACTGCTCTTCGTACTTTCCAAGTTGTTGGGAAAGTGAGGCGATCTCTGCCTGCGCCGATCGGACTTCCAAAAACAGATAGATGCTTAAACCGACCGAACAAGCAACCACGACGACGAGAACGATCGTAAGGATACGGTCAAGCGACGTACCCGCCTCTTCGGGAACTTCCGGTATTGGATCGTACGAAGCCATGCTTCCTCCCTTAGCTTGTCAAAGCGGAAAGAGTTTCGTTCCGGCCGTTCCGGCGCCGTTTCTATCTTAAGCTGACGGCGTTCGACGCCTAGCGGGATTCGCCCAGGAAATCCTGGCGCCGGCTAGAGGGATCCTAAGAGAATAGCTCCGGGCACAAGAAATGTCCACGGCCCCTGCGCTCCAAAGGGGCCTGCCGGTAAGAATCACTTCTAGCCCGAGCCGGCCGTGTTCGCCGCCGAACGTCGAGCCGCTACCTTGGGCGTCGCCAGGTAGCCGACAATGCGATTCTTCTCGAGCTTCTGGACGACGATTTCATAAGGAATGCGTGACCCGAGGACGTAGAACTGCACGGGCTCGAGAAGCGTCTTGTTCTTTTTCTCAATCCGCTTGTCGTCAGCCCACAGCTCGATCGTATATTTATTACGCTTGCGGTCGGCCTTTTTCAGCCGGACTTGGATGGCGCCTACCCGCTGCGGTTGCTTGGCTTTCGTGATGTCGAAGTCGTAGTAGTTGCGCGCGCCCAGCTCCCGCAGCGCGTTCAGCTCCGTGCCGTTCGTGGCGATAAGCCCACTCTGAACACCGAGATCGCCTCGCACCGTCTTCAGGTCGCGGAGGGTCTGCTCGATCTCTTGCCGGTTCTTGGCGACATCCTGCTGCACACCTTCCAGGGTTCCGGTTAGAGATCCCACCTTGGAGTCGGTGTCGGCGGTCACTCGACTCAGTTCGCTCACTTTGCCGTCCACCTGCGTGAGCGCTGACTGATGCTCCACCTTTTGCTCGTCCAGTTTCTTGGCCAGGACTTGGGTTCTGCCGAGAACGCGTTGCTCGACCTTGCGGGCCGTTGCACTCAGGTCTTTTTCGGCCGACGCTACAGTGCTTCGCAGTTGCTGGACACTGTCGTCCACTTCGCGTGACGTGCGGTTGACCGCTCCTTCAAGCTGAGCGAACTGCTCTTCCTGTAGTTGCGTCTGAGCGGCAAGATCGGCCTTGAGCGAGCGGACCTCTAGGAAAAGGTAGACGGTCAGCCCAGTCAGGACCGCCAGTACCGCCAGGACGGCGATCGGTAGCATTTTCGACTGCGACGGGGACCGTTCGTCCTCAAATAGCTCATCTTCATAGGTTTCTTCTTCGTTTGCCATAAGAACTGTTTCCTGACTCCAGAAGGAGACTAACGCCGTGTGGTAGCTATTCTAACATCGATTAAGACGGTCGCCAATGGCCGGCCGGTTACCAGAAAAGACTTCGGGCGAGCTATGGAAGTCTCGAAAGCGGCACTCTAGCCTACTTTTCGACGGCCGGAAGCATTTTCCAATCCAAGAACGATCCTGACATGGGGTTGGTCGGGCAAGGGGCCCGTGCTGGGTGTGGATCTCCTTTCTGAGGGTGTTCGAGGGGGAAGCGGAGCCGGGTGTGGCCCTGATCAGCGTCGGTGGTTGAGCTTCCCCCTCCCAGCCGGCTGCCGTCGCTTCCGGATCATCTTGCCTGGGACGACTCTCTAGCCCGCTTTTCTCACCAGGTGGCGAGGCGAAGTGCGTGAGAGGCCCGTCAGTACAAGGCGCGCGCCGCTCGGCGAGCAGAGGCGTACTTTCGCGGGTGCAGCCTGGCCCCCTCGTATCTTGGTGCTACCGAAGTAGGCAGCGAGTTCCGTTCAGCGTCCGGTCGGGAAAGTGCTCCGCGTGCTTGAGCGCGCGGGATTCAATATCCATCACCAACCCGGCAGCCACGCTCGACTCTTTCCCAGCAGCCGACCAGAACCGCGAGTGACCGTTCCGATCCACGCCAAGGACCTCCCACCTCCGACGCCACGACGCATCCTCAAGCAGGCTGATCTGACAGCCGACGAGTTCCGGCGGCTGCTCTAGGGTACAGCGGTAACCCCTCTGCCCTTACGACCATCCTGTCGCCCCTAATTGCGACGCTTCCACAGCTGACTCTCCCAGACGCACTGCCGCGCCACGACCCCTCAGGCCACTCGTACCAACACGATCAGCGTCAACCCGTAGGCTAAGCTGAACCCCAGCAGAACCAGGCCGATGACGCGCTCGTTGTAGTGCTTGAACCACAGATAGACCCCCGTCGCCCCAAGGCCGAACAGCGCGACCGATACGAATCCGACGAAGAATCCCCAAACGTTGAGCAGCTCATATTCGTGCCCTAGCCCGGCGAGATGGTGGATCCGATTGATCATCTCGATGAAGCCGCCTCGGTTTGTCCGAACTGATGCATGGTCGCTGCCGATTCTGTAGGTCACGTCATGAAGCGTTCCGGGACGAACGATTCGCAAAGCTATTCTCTTGCGGTTTTGACGGATCCGCTGTAGGTTGCCGCGCAGTCCGTGATCCTGCCTGAGTTGCCGAGCCAGCGATCGAGGCGTCGGCGCCTCTTCCATATCTATGGTTACACTGGTTTCCGTGACGGTCTCCGTCTTCGGGAACCATCCGCCGTGCGACATCTGGAGGGAGCTTACGCCGTACATCAACAGAAACAGCCAACAAGACAGACCGAACGCCAGATGAGTGTTCCGCATCCCCCCCACGAATACATGTTGTTCACCGGGCCAGCCAATAGAGCACGAGAAATGCGGCGCTTCCGGCGCCGAAGCAAACCTGGCCCCAACGGGAACCGGGGCGTACGGCCAACCACAGATAGACCCCGGAAAGCGACATGCCGATCAGAGCCCAGATGGCCATCTCCATGTAGTACGCCCAAAGTCGGATTCGCAGGTCAGGCGCCGCCCAGCGCGGGACGGTGGCATGTAAGTGATTCAAGGTTTGCACCAGGCTGAGCCGCTCGGTCGCGACGAGAAGCCTGTTCTCCTTTTCGAGCACGGTAACCTTTCGCAAACCATTCACCGTGTGGAACGGCAGAACAAGGTTCCCTTGCCCGTCATGGCGCAGGGCCCACGTTTCCAAAGGCCGGGCTAAGGGGGGCTTCAGCGTTTCGTACACGCGGTCCGCCAACTGCTTGTCGGCAAGGTTCCCGGGCGCCTCAAAGTCCACGTGCTCGATCTTGGCTTCGGGCCGATCGCGCCGGCTGGGAGCGGGCAGCGTTGCTTGCACCCCGGCGATGCCGAAGACGATGAGCGCCGAGAACGTCAACAGCCCCGTGTACATGTGGATTTTCTTGACCAGCTCGTACACAGCAACGACCCTATCACAGATTCGCCTATCCGCCCAAGGATTCAGCGGCAACTCATGCTTGCCGAGCGACACGGTTGGACGCTAGCCTAGTTTTCTGCCACGGCGCAAGAAAAAGAAGAGACCCCCGCGCGAGTCCGCGCCCGACCCGTCCACAACCCTCATCCCCCCCTCGCCGGGGGAACCGCCCTTCGGAGCGTTCGGAGCGCTCTTGTCTGTACTGGTTGCCCTGTTTCTCTGCGGTATTTTCAGTACCGAAGCGGCGGACACCGATTTCTGGTGGCACCTCAAGACCGGTGAGTACATTGCTGAGCACGGCAAGCTCCCCGTACCCGATCCTTTTTCTTACACCTCGAGCTACGGCCCGCCCGCCTACCCGGGCGAAGAGACGGTCCGTTATTTCAACCTGACCCACGAGTGGCTGGCGCAGGTTCTCTGGTGGCTTCTCTACCGGCTCGGCGGATTCCCTGCCGTCGTTCTGTGGAAGGGTTTCCTTTTGGGGGTAGTGTGCGCCGCCGCGAGATGCCTGGCGGCCCGGCGAGCGGGGAATTTCTACCTTGGGATCCTTGCCGCTCTGGCGCCCGTTCCCGTGCTCACGCTCTTCGCCGCCGACCGGCCGGCGCTAGTCACGTTTGCGCTGGTGGCGGTTTTCGTTGTCGTTCTGGACAGCTACGTCTCCGGCGGCCGGGCCGTGTGGCTGTGGATGCTCATTCCGCTGCATATAGTCTGGGCCAACTCGCACGGCGGCTTTTTTCTGGGTTGGGGAGTGCTGGCGGCCTACAGCGTCGGTGCTTGGCGGCTGCCTTCGGAACGCCGGAAGCCTTTGTGGCTCGCAGCCGGGCTGTGTGTGCTGCTGAGCGGACTGAACCCTAACGGGTTCCGCATACTCGAGGTGCTGCCGGCCTATCGGGAGAGCTACCTGACGAGCACGCTGATCGAGTGGAAACGACCTTTCCTTTGGGGGCCTCCCTACAGCTACAACCTGTTGCTCTACTCGACCACCGCGGCGATGATAGCGGCTTGGAGGAAGCTTCGTCTTTCCGACGTCTTGCTGTTCGCCGCTTTCGGCTCGGCCTCGCTGATGGCCTTCCGTAATATCGCGTTCGTTGCCTTCTTGGCTCCGGTGTTGCTGGCCACCTACGCCTGGCCGCTGCCGGCCACGAAGCTCCGGCTGCCGGCCCCCCTCGTCAGGCTCCCCATGCTGTTGGGGCTGGTGGGATTGCTCGTTTACCAGGGGTCGGCGAGCGGCCTCTATCAGCTTCGGGCGGCCGAGTGGAAGTTTCCCCAAGGCGCCGCCGGATTCCTGCGCCGGAACCAAATCACCGCTCCCATCTTCAACTCCGACGAGTACGGAGGTTATTTGATCTGGGCGCTATGGCCCCAACAGCGAACCTTTATCGACGGCCGCGCCTTGAACGAAACCGTTTACAAGGACTACGCCAAGATCCTTCATATTAAGGGCTCCGCCGGCGCAAAAGGAAAGGAGCTGCGAACCCGGCTGCTCGACCGTTACAACGTGCAATTCGTCGTCACGAACGCCTTTGAGTTCGCCTCGGGCGTGATCTACCCTTTAGTGCTCGCCCTCTCGGGACCCTCCTACCCGGAGTGGGTGCTGGTTTACGAAGATGCGCAAGCTCTCGTTTTCGCTCGCGATGTTTCCCGGAACCAGCCGCTGATCGACCGCCACCGTCTGGACAAGTCGGTTCTCCCGGACCACCTTTGGAGAGCCTGCAGCGGAACCATCTCACGCCATCCGATGTTGCCCAACTGCGCTCGGAGCCTAGGATTCCTGTTACGAGGAGTGGGCGATCGCCGAGGCGCCCGGCGGGCGCTCTTGCTCTATCTCGAGACCATCGACTATCCCGACCCGCAGGCAAGAGAGGCCTATGAGCGCTTGGTCGGGAATTGACCCGCACTTCTCACCAGCTGACGGCTTCATACGCGATTTTGCGGACAAATGCGCACCGAACAATCTCCAGCGTCGTAACCAATCATCCCCGGCCACGTCTATCCTCTCGGGGGCCTGGGTACGGCCAGGTCCCCATTAGCTCGACCCAGTAGTGGTAGATCTTCTCCTTCTCCGCCGATGGCGGGGGTGGCTGTGGTTGGACAGATGGCCGCTTTGTGGCCATCTGTCCCAGCCTCCTCATCAGTTCCGGCCACAGTCATCTCCGCCCCGATTGCCTTGTCGGGTGAGCCGGTTCACGGCCCATCGCACGCTTCATGCGTTCCGTTTCCCTCGCTTTCCTACCCTTGACGGTCAGTTATGGGAGATCTTGTTAACATGGTAAGAGAAGCTCTCGAAGCAGCGTGGAGCGGCAGTTCCACGGGTCGTATCGCGAGAGAATCCAGCGGATAGCAGGAATGGGTAAAGGCAAGTCCCGGGAAGCCGAGGATCTACAGGCGCAGGCTGAACCGGCCGAGGAATCTCAGCCCGACCAGGAAGAACTCTCCCCTAGTCCCAACGAGGTCGACGGCACGGGCTCGAATGGCTCGGCGCCGGAGGATAAGGCCGGACCTCGGCCCGGCGTCGCCGAGGCGGCCGGCGAATCCGACCTTGCCGCCGCCGTGGCCGAGCGGGATCGGGCTGTTGCCGAGAAGAGCGAGCAGTTGGAGCGCTTTCAGCGCGCCCAGGCCGAATTCGAGAACTTCCGCAAGCGGCTCCTGCGGGAGAAGGAAGAGGCTCACGAATACGCGGCGATGGGGACGATCGAGTCGCTCTTGCCCATCCTCGATGATTTCGAACGCGCCCTGAACGCTCCCGGGCTCGCCGCCGAGTTCCGGGAAGGATTGGACCTGATCTACCAGCGGATGTTCGCCGTCTTTACGCGAGCTGGGCTGAAGCCCGTCGAAGCCGAAAAAACTAGATTCAACCCCTATTTCCATCACGCTCTTGACCGCGAGCCTGCCGAAAACGACGAGCAGGACCAGACGATCCTCGAGGTTTACCAGCGGGGATATCACTTCAAAGACCGCCTGCTGAGACCGTCCATGGTCAAGGTAGCCGTGAAGGAAACCGCCGAGCAGACAAAGGACGATCAGGAAGAAAAAGACGAGTAGGCGACAGGGCGTCGGCCATGGCGCTAGCGGGTTGAAATAGCGGCAGCGCCGATCGCGACAGGGGCGGCGAGACTTATATCCGTGGCAAACAAACGGGACTATTACGAAGTTTTGGGTGTTGACCGCGGCGCCGGGGAAAACGTGGTCAAGAGCGCCTACCGCAAGCTCGCGCTGAAGTATCATCCTGATCGCAATCCCGACAGCTCGGAGGCAGAGGAAAAATTCAAGGAGGCGGCCGAGGCCTACAGTGTGCTCAGCGACGCCGAACGACGTGGCCGCTACGACCGTTTCGGGCACGATGGACTTGCCGCCGCGGGCGGCGGAGGATTCGACCCGCGAGACTTCAGCGATTTTGCCGACATTTTCGGGGACTTCTTCGGCTTCGGCGATCTGTTCGGGGGGCGTCAGCGCAGGGCCAGGCCGCGACGCGGCGCCGACCTGCAGTACGACCTGGAAGTGGATTTCGAAGACGCTGTCTTCGGCCTCAGCACCGAGATCCGGTTCCCGCGTAACGAAGCCTGCAGCGAGTGCCGAGGGTCCGGGGCGGCGGCAGGCCGCGGCCCGGCGACTTGCTCCACCTGCGCCGGTCGAGGGCAGGTGTACTACCAGCAGGGATTCTTCTCGGTCGGTCGTACTTGCTCCCGGTGCGGCGGTTCGGGCCAGGTGATCGAGAAACCCTGCACGAGTTGTGGGGGGCAAGGGCAACTCCGCAAGCAACACAAGCTGAAGGTAAACATCCCGCCCGGCGTCGACAGCGCCACTCGACTGCGACTGAGCGGCGAAGGCGAAGCGGGGGCGCTGGGCGGCCCGCCCGGCGACTTATACGTCGTGCTGGGGGTTCGCGAGCACCCGATCTTCGAGCGAGTAGAAAACGATCTCCACTGCGAGGTGCCGATCAACGTCGCGCAGGCTGCCCTGGGAGCTCAGATCACTGTCCCCTCCCTCGAGGGGCCGGCCCAACTGAAGATTCCACCCGGTGTTGAGACCGGCCGCCAATTTCGTCTTCGCAACCGAGGGGTGGCTCATGTGCAAAGCGGTCGCCGGGGCGATCTGGTCGTTCACCTCAAAGTCGCGGTTCCTTCCAAACTCACCAAAGAGCAGCGCAAGTTTTTCGAGTCTCTGCTTGAAGTCCTGCCGGTCGATAACACACCTACGGAAAAGGGCATCTTCGACAAAGTCAAAGACTACTTCACGAATTGAGCGCCCCCCAGGGGTCGCGGGCTGCACCATGTCCGGGAGGGTGCCCTAACCCGTGGGTAGCCCGCATTTCTCACCACCTGACGGCCGAAGCACGCGATAGGCCCGCCATTACTTCGTTGCGCTTGCTCGCCGTGCTCAACGTAGGGTTCAACTACGCCTCCGCTCGCGGCTCAGCTTCGCTCGTCGCAAGGGTGCGCGTGAGCAGGAAGCGGAGCCTGGAACGCCAGTGCGAAGCCAAGTGTCACTTAGTGTGCCTCAGCCCCCGCAGGGGGCGTAGGAAAATGCCGTCAAGGCGCGGCTTCTACAGTCTTCCTTCACCCCTACCGGGTCTTGTTCGCGTGTTGGTTCCCGCCCAGGGTTCTGCCCGACAGCTCCCGCCTGCGCTACCGTCCTACAGCGCTTCGCGGGATCGCTTGTCCTATCTGACAAGTATGGGGGCCAGGATCCCACCGCGTCGATCGGCGGGAAACGGTTGCGGCGGAAAGAGCCGACGCAGTACTCACCAGTAACTGTTGCATAATAAAGCTACGAGTCGAGGTCTTGCGCTCGGGAGTCGGGAGACATCTTGAGCCGCGGCCCGCGGGGGAAGGCGCACAGCTTTCCGCGGGCAAGGCCCGGAAAGGTCTAGCTGCCATGGAGTGGCTTGAGCGCGGTCGTAAAGGGGGAAGCTGGGCGGCGCTTGTCGTGCTGTTGATCGTGCTGGCGGCGGGCGCTGCCGGCGAGACTCCGCTGCCGGAGATAGCTCCCACGGTGAGTTCGGTGATGCCCGCCGGCGCACAGCGGGGCGCGAGTGTTGAGGTACGGATCCGCGGCAGAAACCTCAGCGAGGCCACGGAACTCCGCTTCGCCCGCCAAGACATCCAGGGGGAGATCCTTTCCAGCGGGTTCTACGAGATTCGGGCCCGTGTCAAGGTAGGGGAAAGCGTACCGCTGGGGATTCACGACTACCGCTTGCGAACTCCTCGAGGAAGCCACGTCGGCGTCTTTCACGTCGGGTCCCTTCCCCAGCAGGCTGAGGCCGAGCCCAACGACGATCTTAGAACGGCGCAGGCGGTTTCGACCCCCTCGCTGACCGACGGCTTCCTGGAGGCTTACGCCTACGACTTGTTCCGGTTCCACGCCGAAGCCGGCCAAACACTCATCGTCGACTTGATGGCCGCGCGCACGGCCTCGGGGCTTGACGGGTCACTTGCAGTCCTAGATGGGCGCGGTAGGGAGTTGGACTATAACGACGACTACTACATGTTTAAGGACCCACACTTGACCTTTACCGCGAAGCGGGGGGGCGAATACTTCGTGCGCGTCGGGACGAGCCGGGTATTCCCTTTTGCGGACCCAGCTGAGGGTAGCTACCGGCTGATGATTGGCGAAGTGCCGCTGATGCGCAAGGTATTACCGGTGGGCGCACGCCGCGGACAGACAGCGGAATTCGAGCTGAGCGGCGTTAACCTGGCTGACGTCCGCCAGGTTGTGCTTGGGGATTCTTTGGCCGAGGGCGAGGTGCTCGAAGCGAGCCATGACCGGTTGCGTTTCCGGATGTCGGTGCCGGCTGACCTAACACCGGGACGCTACTTGCTCCATGCGTTGGCCGACAGCGCCGAGTCGCCCCTGCCGCTGCCCATTGTGATCTCCGACGTGGATGAGCAGCTTTCTTCCTCGGCACGCGTTCGAGACGATCCTCAGCAGGTCGACCTTCCGGTCGGCATAAGCGGGATCTTGGAGCGACGCAAGGCGGCGGACTTCTTCGCCTTTGACGCGCAGGCGGGTCAACGGCTCGCCTTTCGAGTGGAGTCCATGCAGCTCGGTTACCTATTGGACGCGGCGCTGTTTATCTACGATCTTGAGGGACGCCAGCTTGCCTACCAAGACGAGCCGGCGCCGAACAACAGCAAGGAAATGCCCAACTTGGACCCCTATTTGGTCCATGAATTCGAAAAAGCGGGGCGATACGTCGTCATGATCCGCGACTCGGCCGTGCGTGGTCATCCGGACTACGTCTATCGGCTGGTGATCGAGCCCGTCGAACCCGATTTTGAGCTGAAGGCGCTTACGCCCAGCCCGACGTTATTCCGGGGTAAGACAAATAGCCTCGTGGTCCGTGTGAAGCGCCTAGGCGGGTGGGACACGCCAGTGGATGTCTGGATTGAAAACCCGCCGCCGGGCGTGCAGGCGGAAAGAGGCGTAGCCGAACCGAAGAACACACCGTACAAGGGCACCTGCGCGGAAGACATGTGGACCGACGGGACGAACGTCGAGTTGCGTCTCAAGGTCGCCGAAGACGCCCCCGCCGGCTTCCATCCCATCCGCGTTCGCGCGCGCGGAGAGTCCGGCGGCAAAGAGGTCGAGCGGGAAGCCGAGATTCTCTTTCGCTGGGGTTCGGTAGGTAAGATCTACGGTCCAACCACGGACCAGGAACTACTGGCCGCGGTGACGGATCTCCCTTCCGTGATCCTTGAGACGCCGGAAAACTTCTCCGTAGCGCCGGGAAAGATCGGGCGGCTGAAAGTGATCGCCACACGGTTCGCCGAGCCTGAGGCCGCGATCGCGTTAAAGCCGCATTCGCTCCCGAGCGGTGTAACCATGGAGAACAGCGTCATACCGCCCGGGACGCCACTTGTGGACCTTCTTGTGAAAGTCTCGGAAACAGCCGCGCCGGGCAAGTACCCCCTGATTTTGCAAGCCGGCAGCACCAGTTCACCGCCGATTGAGCTGACGATTGAGGGTGCCGAGAAAAACTGATGCGAGTTTTGGTTTTGGCTCTTTGCGCATCGACCGCGGCCTTCGCCGTGGACGGACCGAGGGTCAGCTTTCTGCGAGATGTCATTCCCATCTTGACCAAGTCAGGTTGCGCTGGGTCCAATTGCCACGGCTCCATCCGTGGAAAGAACGGTTTCAAGCTTTCGTTATTCGGGTATGACCCGGACCTGGACTACGTTGCCATCACCCAGGCTAGCGACGGTCGGCGGATCGATCACGATGAGCCTGAACAAAGCCTCATCCTGCGCAAGCCGACTTTTCAAATGGCCCACGGCGGCGGTGTACGTTTCAAGGTCGGATCGCTCGAATACGCAGCCATATTGGAGTGGATCGAAGACGGGGCCACCTTTGACAGTCCCAACTCTCCTCGCCTTGAGTCGCTGAGAGTCGAGCCGCAAAAAATCACACTTGTCGGGATCGGCTCCAAGGCGCAGCTGTCGGCGATTGCAAGCTATACCGATGGGTCTCGACAGGACATCACCGGCAAGGTGCAGTACAACGCCAACGACGAATCGGTGGTCGAGGTGGATCGCACCGGCGAAATCAAGAGCCTTCGTGCTGGTGAGACAGCCATCATGGTGCGGACGCTTGGTAAGGCTGTGGCGGCTCGGATTGAGGTGGTCGCTGAGCCGCCGATGCAGGACTACCCGGAGATCCCGCGGTACGACTTCATTGACGAGTTCGTTTTCTCCAAGCTGCGGCGGCTGAACGTGATTCCCTCAGACCTCAGCACCGACAACGAGTTCTTGCGGCGCGTATACCTTGACACAGTCGGCGTGCTCCCGACACTAGAGGAAACAGAAGAGTTTCTCGCTTCCGCCGACCCGCAAAAGCGCTCCCAGCTGATCGACCACCTCGTAGAGCGGCCCGAGTTTGCGGAGCTGTGGGCGACCAGATTCTGCGACCTCTTCCGAGTTGGATTCATCGATCAGGGGGTGAAGGGCAGCCGTCTGTTTTATGACTGGATCCGGGAAGCCATCCGGGAAGACAAACCCTACGATGAATTCGCCACGGAGCTGATCACGGCTACCGGGAACCTGTGGTTTAACCCGACCGCGAATTTCTACTACATCACCGAAAACTCAGAACCGGAGAACTTCGCGACGAACATCAGCCAAGTTTTTCTCGGCATCCGGCTGGAATGCGCGCGCTGCCACGATCACCCCTGGGAGAGGTGGAAGCAGGATGATTTTTGGGGCTTTGCGGCGTTCTTCGCGCGTATGGCCGAGAAGGACACCTACCAGGGAGACGAAACCGAAGTGTTCCTGAAGGATCAGGGAGAAGTTGTGCATCCGAAGACAAAGGAGCCTGTGAAGCCGAAGTATCTGGACGGGCCGACGGAGACCGAGGGACCGGATGAAGACATCCGCGAGAAGCTGGCCGCCTGGGTTACTTCACCCGAAAACCCGTGGTTCGCGCACAATATCGTCAACCGTTTATGGAAGCACTATCTCGGTCGCGGCATTGTGGAACCGGTAGACGACTTTCGGATCACCAACCCACCCACCAACGAGGTCTTGCTCGATGCTCTGGCCAAGGACTTCGTGGATCACGGCTACAGCCTTCAGCACACCGTGCGGCTCATTCTCCATTCGAGGGTTTACCAGCTTTCGAGCGAACCCAACGGCACCAACCGCACCGACCACCTCAACTACTCTCGTTACTACGTTAGACGTCTCATGGCCGAGCAGTTGGTGGATGCCTTGTCGCAGGTGACCGGCGTTCCCGAGGAGTACCGTGCGTTTGTGCCCGGAACGCGGGCGATGACTATTCCGGCCGGGGCGCCCTCCTACTTCTTAGAAACCTTTGGGCGGCTGAAGGATCGGGACAAGATCGCTGAGCGGGCAAGTCAGCCGAATATGGCGCAAACCATGCACCTGATCAGCGGAGACACCATCCAAGACAAGATTACCGCCGAGGGCGGTACGCTCGATCGCTGGATGGCGGACGCGTCGCTGAGCGATGCTGAAGTTGTGAGCAGACTTTTCCGAGCAAGCTTGGTCAGGCCGCCGGCCGAGGCTGAACTTTCCCTGGCGCTGGCGCCGATTCGTAGCGAAGGTCCCGCCGCTCGCCGCCGCGCCTTCGAGGACACGCTTTGGGCGATCCTTAATTCCAAAGAGTTCCTGTTCAATCATTAGTGGGGTGAGGAATGGAGCACTTCGACCGACGGGCGTTCATAAAGTTAGGGTCTCTGAGTCTTTTCGGGTTCATGACCTACGGCGACATCCTGCGCCTGCGGGCACAGTCGCCCGCCAAGGATTCCGCCAACAAGGATATCTCCATCATTCATTTATGGCTCAGCGGGGGCATCAGTCATCTCGATAGCTTCGACCCCAAGCCGGATATCGATTCCCGCTACCGCAGCCAGTTCAAGAAGATTCCCACCAACGTCTCCGGCATCGAGCTTTGTGAGCATCTTCCGCGCACCGCTCGCCAAGCCGACAAGTACGTGATCATCCGCTCCATGACGCACAAACAGGCTGCTCATGAGGCAGCCTCCGGTCTCGTTCTAAGCGGCCACGATCCCCTGCCGACCATTCACTATCCGGCGATGCAGACCGTGGTGGCCAAGGAGCTTGGCCCGCGCAACGAGCTGCCCCCGGTGGTCACGGTGCCCGCTCCCACCGGGAACTGGGAGAAGGCCGGGTTTTTGGGGCCTCGCTACAACCCCTTCAGCGCCGGCAACCCCAACCAGGAAAACTACCAAGTACGGGACATGAACCTTCCGATGGGAGTCGATTGGAGCCGTGTCGACCACCGCCGATCTCTCTTGTCCCTGCTCGATGACAAGTTCCGGCGCCTGGACACGACCGGTATCTCGGAAACCATGGACTCTTACTATCAAACATCTTTTGACCTGATGCGATCGGAAAGGGCGAAGAAGGCGTTTGACATCGCCCAAGAGCCGGAGAAGCTTCGCGAGAAATACGGCCGCACATCGTTGGGCCAGGGGGCGCTGCTGGCGCGGCGACTGGTGGAGTCGGGAGTGCGCTTCGTCACGATCTCCCGGGGGTTCAATACTTGGGATCATCACGGTAACGTCTTCCGGTCACTGGCCAACGAGTTTCTCCCGGAACTCGATCGCGCTTACGCCACTCTGCTCGAAGACTTGCACCAGCGCGGCATGCTTGATTCCACGATCGTCATCGTCACCGGCGAGTTCGGGCGCACGCCCGAGATCAACTCCAACGCCGGCCGGGACCACTGGCCAAACGTCTTCTCGCTGTCGATGGCCGGCGCCGGCATTACCGGCGGGCGCGTACTGGGAGCGTCGGACGAAGACGGCAAGTTTGTCAAAGACGATCCGGTCGAGGTCCCCAATCTCATCGCCGCGATCTACAAGAAGCTGGGCATCGATTACCACAAGGAATACCTCAGCAACATCGGCCGGCCGGTCAAGCTGGTGCGCGACGGCAGCACCCCGTTGGATTTTCTGATGGTGTGACGCATCAGCTTGAGCAGCCTCATTCAAAGCTAGGGGCGCAATTCATTACGCCCGCCGCGGGCTAACGCCTGCGGCCTTTCTCGCCCGGCCCAAGCTTGTAGCGTGGATCTAGGCGGGCGAGGTCACTCTTCCCTTTCGCGCTATCGGTTCGTCGCCCGCCGGATCCGCGGCTTTTCGTTCATCGCCCTACGACTAAAGAGTGTGGAAACTGGGACAGCTTCAATTAAATTAGCTAAAGGGGGTATCCACTTGCTTGGACCAGCCACAAGATGTAGTATTCGGGGATGGCCGAGGAGTCCGGACCGCATCCTATTGGCGGCGTTGACTATCCCAGAACCCTGCCGGAGTTCGACGATTGGTTCTGCTCGGAAGCGGCGTGTCTGGCGTATCTGCGGCGGGTTCGGTGGCGGCAGAGCTTCCGATGCCCGCAATGTGTCGGCAGCGAGGCCTGGCTGACGAACACGGGCCACCTGAAGTGTAGAAAGTGTCGGCGCCGAACCTCTCTGACGGCGGGGACGATTTTTGAACGGACGCAAAAGCCCCTGCGAGTGTGGTTTCAGGCCATGTGGTACCTGACCAGCCAGAAATCCGGAGGGAGTGCGTTGGGGCTTCAACAGGTGCTCGGCCTGGGCAGCTACCAGACAGCTTGGAGTTGGCTCCACAAGCTGCGGCGTGCCATGGTCCGGCCCGGCCGGGATCGGCTTAACGGCTGTGTGGAGGTGGATGAAACCTACGTCGGTGGAGAGGAAGAAGGCGTCCGCGGCCGACAAGCCGCAGATAAGGCGATCGTTGTCGTCGCGGCCGAGCAGGACGGGCGAGGAATCGGCCGCATCCGGTTGCGACGGGTGCCCGACGCCTCGAGCCAGAGTCTGCACCCATGCATTGAAGAATCGGTCCGCCCTGGGGCGGTGGTTCACACGGATGGATGGAAAGGCTACAACAACATCGCCAAGAAGGGCTACACTCACCAGGTCACCATTCTCAGCCCAAGCGACGACCCGGCGCACAAACTGATGCCCCGTGTGCATCGCGTGGCTTCGCTTCTAAAGCGGTGGCTGCTGGGGACACATCAAGGAGCGGTGAGCGAGAAGCATTTGGACTACTACCTCGATGAATTCACATTCCGCTTCAATCGCCGGCGTTCACGGGCGCGTGGACTGCTGTTCTACCGCCTGCTTCAGAACGCCGTACAAGTCGATCCCGTGCCGTACCGTCAGCTCGTGGGAGGGAGTGCGAGGTCCGACCACAACATGTAGCGTATGGTCCAAGCAAGTGGATACCCCCTTTGGAGAAATTGCGTAGCGCCTGGGTACAGTCAGCCAATTTCGCGTCCGGATGCGCCCGTAAGTTGTTGATTCTTTGAAGGCGCGAAATTGGTGACAGTCCCCGCCCCGAGCGGTACTCGTATTTTGCGCCGGAAAGTAGCTAGCGGCGCCGCTGCGAGCGGTTGTGCTCGCCCGTACTCGACCTGACCATGGTATGTGGCCGGCAGAAAGCGCTAATTTGAAGCGACTTAGGGCTTCCAATCGGATAGTGGCCATCGAGTCCTGCTGAGATGAGAGGAGGCCAAAGTAGCTGGGGGAACGTCTGCACATTGGGTAGCAGGACCGTGAGGGAGTGTGGACCGACTCCTTCAGGCCTGTGAGAACGGCGAATAAACGGCGAAGTATCGGTTGATCTTGGTTGATTTTCGCTGCAAGTTAGGAATAGTATTGCAGAGAGCGCTTGACGAATAGTCACGCGGACGTAAGGAACGGAGAGCGGGGGAATTGAACCCCATCGCGCGCCAACACGGTTGACCGGTTATAAAGCTGCTTGCACGCCCACCGGGTTGCGGAGACCGGTCGCAGACGCCGATTATGTCTAGGGAATAAGGGAGCCGGAAAATGTCAGACCAGACGCTAGACCGACTGATCGACCAAGCCAGAAAGTACCGGATGACTCCCGAAGAACAGGAAGCTCAGATCCAGAGCTTCGCCTACGGGAACACACATCTGGAAAACGATTCGATCACACGGGAAGACATAAGCGAAGCGGCAGCATCACTTAAGACAAAGCGTGCCACTACCGATTCCTAGAGGCCGCATCTACAGAGACGACGACGAGAAACGTCAACGAGAAAGCCGCAACGGTTAATGATACCAGCACCCCCAGTCGAGGGGAAACTTGGCCCCACCTGGTAAAGGGAAACCAGCAGGTCCCTCGCCTCGCGTTTGCGACTGGGCCCAGCAGTGGAAAAGACGGCGGAAGAGAAACGACAAAAACGAACCCATTTCTTGGTCGCCCGGGCCGTATCGACTACGATCAGACTCCATGTCGTCAGATGGTACAACCGTCTATTCTCTGCGCTCCTTGTCGGAGTATTCCACGGCAGATCTCTTTTTCTAGGTTTGCCGCAGCTTTCGAGTCCTGGACTACCAATTGACTTGCCCTTCCCCCCGGAGCTATATTCGGAGTAAAGATGGATGATTCGTCCCCGCGAGCAGGTCGTCCCCGGGCACTTTCCTTAGCACCACGGACGTTCATAGCTCCCAGCAGTATTGTTTCCCTCCAGGCGTTCGGGAAGCCGCCCATTTATCACCCATCCCGTTGGAACGGTTGAGGAGAGGCAGCAGCCGGCTTTGAGCAAGGCGCGCGTCAATATCACGCAAGGCATCGAGTCGCTTTTCGGGACCCGCGACGAGAACATCCGTTTACTCGAACGGGCCCTCGGCGTCAGCACGCACCTGCTCGACGACAGTATCGAGATCGAGGGGGATCTCGAGCCTGTCCGCCGCGCGGAGCACATCCTTTCCGACTACGAATTCCTGCTTCGCGAAGGACACCGCTTTACCAACGGCGATGTCAAGGGCTTCCTCAAGGTTGTGGCCGAAGATCCGAATCTGACTCTGCGGAACTTGGTGTTGAGCAGCCGCCGGCGCACCTTCGGACGGCGGTCCCTGGCTCCTCGCAGCCTCAACCAGATGCGCTATCTCGAGGCCATCGAGCGCTGCGACATGGCCTTCGGCGTCGGGCCGGCCGGTACCGGAAAGACGTATCTCGCCGTGGCGATGGCGGTTTCCGAGTTGCTCAACAAGAATGTACGCCGGATTATCCTCACCCGCCCGGCGGTGGAAGCCGGCGAGCGCTTGGGCTTTCTCCCGGGAACGCTGCAACAGAAGATCGATCCTTATCTGCGGCCTCTCTACGATGCTCTCTATGACATGTTGGACTACGATCGCGTCGAGAGGCTGCTCGAAAAAGAAATCATCGAGATTGCTCCTCTGGCATTCATGCGGGGCCGGTCGCTGAACGAAAGCTTCATCATCTTGGACGAGGGTCAAAACGCGACGGCGGAGCAAATGAAGATGTTCATCACCCGGCTAGGGTCGAGCTCGAAGGCGGTGATCACCGGCGACATCACCCAGATCGATCTCCCGGCCGGCAAGCGCAGCGGCCTTCTGGAGGCGGTCGATGTGCTCAACTCCGTCGAGGGCGTCGCTTTCGTCTACTTCGACGAGACCGATGTCGTTCGCCACGAGCTCGTGCAGCGCATCGTTCGAGCCTATGAAAGCTACGATCGAGGCAGGCTGGGGGAAGATGCACCCCGCCCGGCGAACGATTCCGACGACCAAAGTTCCGGGGAAGTCGAAACCGGCCCCCAAACTTCATCCGCGCCCGAGTAGAATGACATCCTCTTCACACGACGACCCAGCGTGGTATGACAACCGGCAAAGGAAAGTCCGTATCGACGAGCGTGAGCTTCGAGAGTTTGTCCAGCGCTTAGGGCGAGAACTTGCCCCCGGCCGGGAATTCGCCGTCGTCGTTGCCTCCGATGCATCCCTGCGGCGGGCGAACCGGCGGTTTCGCGGCAAATCCTCGTCCACCGACGTTCTCTCCTTTCCCGACGGAGAGCAGGGCCGTCTGGGCGATATTCTGGTCTCGGCCGCCCGGGCCGAGCGGCAGGGCAATCGCTACGGCCACGGCGTGGAAGAGGAGATCAAGGTTTTGGTCCTGCACGGATTGCTTCATTTGCTTGGCTACGACCACGAGTCCGATGACGGCCGCATGCGCAAGGCCGAGAGCCGATGGCGCAAAAGGTATGGTCTTGAGCCCGGAGTCATCGAGAGGGTCTCGGCGTGATCATCGCGGGATACATGGCGGCTGCCTTTCTGTGCGTGGTAGTTTTCCTCGCTTCCTACCTATACCTTCTTTACGTGGAGTCGCTGCGTCTACGGCCTCGCGAGGCGATCCGTTCGCTGAAGTTTTTCGAACAGGAACTTCAGCCCCGCCTTGGGTTTGACGTATCCGAGGCCGTGACGCGCTACTCGCTGGTCCGCCAGCTCGCTCTGGTGCTGCTGTCGATGGACATCGTTTTGCTGGCTTTGCGTGGGCAGAATCTCTATTTGGCTGCCATCGAAGCGCTGATTCTATCCCTGACCGCGTTGGTGGTTTTCTCCCAAATGGCGCCTTCCGTGTTGGCGCGTCGCACGAGGGGGGAGTGGATACTGCGTCTGCTTGCGCCCGCGCGCGTCATGGCCTGGGCGATTCAACCGTTCCTGCTGCTCAGCCGGTTTGCCTCGTCGGTAGCGGATCTCGGTACGGATGAGCCCGCGGAAAAACGGTCCTCCACCCCGTCCGACGATATCGAGGTTCTCCTCGATGCCGGCGAAGAGGAAGGCCTGATCGGACGCGAGGACCGCAAGTTGATTCAGTCGGTCGTCGAATTTGGGGACAAGACCGTCCGTGAGGTGATGACGCCGCGCCCCAATATGGTGGTCATCGAAGCCGGCAAGTCGGTCGAAGAATTGCGGCAGCTGCTGATCCACGAAGAGTATTCGCGGGTGCCGGTCTACAACGGGTCGATCGATCGGATTGACGGATTCGTGCACACGCGCGACACGCTGGATCTCGAAGAAGACGAACGCGAGAGCATGAAGGTCCGCGATCTGACGCGGCCGATCGGTCTGGTACCGGAAACGAAGCCCATCAACCAACTGCTGCGGGAGATGCAAAACAGCAACACCCAGTTGTCCATTGTGGTCGACGAATACGGGCAGACGGCCGGTCTCGTCACGATGGAAGATTTGATGGAAGAGATTGTCGGCGAAATCCGAGACGAGTCGGAACCCGCATCCGATGTGGCCGAGCAAGCCGATCATTCGTTCGTCGTCTCTGGGAACTTGGATGTAGACCGCCTCGAAGAGTTGGTCGGCTATCGTCCGGACGAGGAGTTTGAGTCGACGACTTTGGGCGGCCTGGTGTGCGAGCAGCTGGGGCGCGTTCCCACCCCCGGTACCCGGGTAACGCTGGACGGCATCTTGATCGAGGTCCTGGCCGCGGACGAGCGCCGCGTTTCGAGCGCCCGGGTCCGCCGCCTTCCCGCCGGGGCCGAGCCGCCCCCTGCGGTTGCCGAGTCTCTCGGCGAGCCGGAGCAGGGCAAAGGTGAGCGGTGAAGTCCGGCTTTGTAGCCATTCTGGGACGTCCGAACGTCGGCAAGTCGACACTGTTGAATGCACTTGTCGGCTCTAAGGTCTCGATCGTCACCAACCGTCCGCAGACGACGCGTGACGCGATCCAAGGCGTGCTCACGCGCCCCGAAGGACAGATCGTTTTCGTCGACAGCCCGGGCATTCACGAGCCTCGTCAAGCGCTCGGGCGGCGCATGATGCGCGAGGTCCGGCGCGCCACGTCGGGCTGCGAGCTCGTCTTGCTGGTCATCGATGCGGCGGCGCCTTTCCGCGCCGGCGATCAGTCCGCGGTCGATCGAGTCCGCAAGACGAAGATCCCAGCCTTTCTACTGCTCAACAAGATTGATCTGCTGCCCTCCAAACGGTCCCTGCTTCTCGAAATCGATCGTTACCGGCGACTTCACGAGTTCGAAGAGTTTGTACCCCTTTCCGCCAGAAAAAAGGACAATCTTGCCTTGCTCGTCCGGCTCCTGTTTGGCCGGCTGCCTGAGGCTCATCCCTACTACCCCGAAGATTTCATCACCGATCAACCGGAAAGGTTCCTGGCCGCGGAGTTGATTCGAGAGCAAACGATCCGGGCGACGCGCCAGGAGGTGCCTCACTCTCTGGCTGTGTTGATCGACTCCTGGAAAGAGTCGCCGAGTTTGCTGCGGCTTACCGCCACGGTGTATGTTGAACGCGAAGGACAGAAGGGCATCCTGATCGGCTCTCGCGGCGGCACTCTCAAGCGCATCGCGACTTCCGCGCGCCGGGAATTGGAAGCCCGTTTCGGCCGCAAAGTGTTCTTGGCAATATTCGTCAAGGTCCGTGGGAAATGGCGAGATCAAACTCGTTTTGTCAGCCAAACTGACTTTCGGCGCCTGTTGGGCCGCTCCGGGCCGGGAGATCAAGACGCCGATAACACGACGACGCTCTAGCCGCTTTTTTCACCACGTGGTGAGGCGAAGTGCGTGAGAAGCCCGTCAGTACAAGGCGCGCGCCGCTCGGCGCCCAGTTTCTTGAACGATGGAAGCGTACTTGAACAGTACGTTGAGCACGGCGAGCAAGCGCAACGCAGTCATGGTGGGCTTATTGCGTGCTTCGACCGTCAGGTGGTAGGAAATGCGGGCTAGGAAAGGATAGATGCCGACTTCACACGGCCCCGTTCACCGACGGCAGCCCAGGGAGCAGACGAAACGCCGGACTGCCTCTCGCCTCAGCCCGTCCGGGACGCGCGCCCTGGGCGTTTTCTCGGTGCTCCTTTTTCTGATCTGCGCAGCGGCTCCCGCAGCGGCCCAGGACGAGTCCCCCGACGACCTGATGTATGACCGGGTCATTCGCAAGTTGGTCAATGATCGACAACTAAAGACAAACGCTCTGAACGTTTCCGTGAAGGATGCGGTCGTGACCGTCGGCGGAGAGGTGGAAAACGAGAAGCTGCGTCGGCGTGTCGAGAAGGTTGTTAAGAAGGTGAAAGGCGTCAAGAAAGTAGTCAACAACGTGCGGGCAAGAAACTAGCCTTCCGCGGTGCTCTTAACTTACATAAGCCCCGCGGGCCGACGTCCCACTACAGCCGTACGGCGAGAATCGTCAATCTCAATCTCCCGCGCCGGGAGGGGGGTTGTTGCTGTTCCAGATGGTCCGGAAGATCTTCCACGAGCCGTCGGGCTGCCTTTTTCTGATCGAGAGGCACTTGCCCTCGTCTTGCAGCGGTTCGCCGCCGGCCTGCGGGGTTACCGTGACGGGGGAAGTGCCCCGGACGAAGGCCCAGTCGCCGGCTACTTCGACCTCTTCCAAAGAGAGTGTGATCTTGGCGGCGAATTGCTCAAAGGTGGTCTGATAAGCGGCCCTGATTGCTTCCTTACCCACAAGGAGCGGTGCATTCGGGGGCATGCGAATAGCATCGTCGGTGTGGAGGGCCACAAGCGCGTCCGCGTCGCCGGCGCTGAAGGCGGCTTCGTACTCCCGGGCGATGGCTTCGAGCGCCGCTCGGTCTGCCGCGTGAATGGCCGCTTCGGCGGCCGGATCCGGCTGCTCTGGGGCAGGGGCGCAGGCGGCGCCAATAACACCAAAAGACAGAAGGAATGCGCTTGCTAGGTAGGGTTTCATGGAATCGGGTCTCCTGTTCGGACGTAAGCCGGAATTTCCGCTTTGGCCCTGGCTCGGCCACAGTATACACGCGCGCCGGCCGGAACACCAAATTTTTTCGCGTTGAACCCTGGACATCGCCTCCGGGCATTGGTCTACTAATCTACTAGCCCGCTTTTCTCACCCGGTGGCGAGGCGAAGTGCGTGAGAGGCCTGCCAGTACAAGGCGCGCGTCGCTCGGTGCCTGGTTTCTTGAAAAATGAGGGCGTACTTGAACCCTACGTTGAGCACGGCGAGCAAGCGCAACGAAGTCATGGCGGGCCTATTGCGTGCTTCGACCGTCAGCTGGTGAGAAAAGCGGGCGAGCGGGTGACCAGCCAAGACCGGCGCCCGGCGACGAGAGGAACCTAAACCGAAGGGAGTAGGCGATGATGAGACGCGGTGGACGGCGGCATTTTCTGTGGCAGACTTTGGCGGGGTCAACGCTGGTTTGCGGCATACTTCGATCGGCGGGAGAGATGCTGCGCTCGCAGACGAAATCTTCTTACCGCTACGACCTGCTGGTAAAGGGCGGGAAGGTGGTCGATCCCTCCCAGGGGCTTTCCGCGGAGCGAGACGTGGCGATTTCGGGCCATCGAGTCGCCCGCGTGGCCGCGAACATCTCTGAATCAGACGCACTGCACGTACTGAAAGCGGAGGGCAAGATCGTCACGCCGGGTCTGATCGACATCCACACGCATGTCTATGACGGCGTGGCGCCGCTGGGAATTCCCGCCGATCCGAACTGCATCGCGAAGGGAGTCACCACGGCGGTCGACGCCGGATCCTCGGGAGCCCACACCTTCCCCGGGTTTCGCAAATACGTCATCAATGTTGTTGACACCAGGGTGTTCGCGTTGCTGAACATATCCCTGGTGGGGCAATCCACGCTGTCGCCCGACAACGAATGGGGAGAGCTGCTCGATCTGCGCTTCCTGAACCCCAAGCTGGCTATAAAAACGATCGAGCGTAACCGAGACGTGATTGTCGGCTTGAAGGTTCGCCTGTCCCGTAGTATTACCGGCCCGCATGATCTCGAGGCGCTTGCCCTTGCCCGGGAAGCGGCCGAGGCGGTGAACTTGCCGATCATGGTTCACATCGGAGGCTCTCACTCGCCGTTGAAACAGATCCTGGCAGAGCTCAAGAAGGGCGATGTGATTACGCACACGTTTCATGGCAAGGAAAGAGGCATTCTCGACCAGCGTGGCCGCGTGCTGCCGGAGGTTCGCAAGGCCGTCGCCAACGGCGTTCACCTGGATGTCGGCCACGGCGCGGGCAGTTTTGCCTTCGACGTCGCTGAAAAGGCGCTCGAGCAGGACGTGCTTCCGGGCACGATATCGAGCGATCTTCATCAATATAACGTCCACGGCCCGGTCTTCGATCTGGCGACGACTCTGTCGAAGTTTCTCCATCTGGGGCTTTCGCTTGACCAGGTGATCGAGCGCGCGACGACGAATCCGGCCCGAACGTTCGGTCAGATGGAGGGCTTGGGCACGCTCAAAGAAGGGGCGGAAGCCGATGTCGCCGTGTTTTCGCTCGAAGAGGGAGACTTCGAGTTCATCGACGCCATGGGCGCCAAACGCATGGGCCAGCGCAAGCTGATCCCGGTCGCCACCGTCAAGGCCGGCAAGCTCTACGGCAGCGCTTCCATCCCGGTGGTGAGGTTGTAGATTCGCCGCTTCGTCCGCAGAGCTACGATGGGGCGTTCCTACCAGTAGAAGGGGCCGCTTTCCGGGACTCGGGGACCGCGGAGTGCCGTTGATATCCGTAGACCGTTGCTTCGAGCCTAGGAACACCCAGGTTGGATGTTTGTCTGCTAAGGCGGGTTATTGCTCGGGTGCGCTGATCGGAGCCGGGGGCAGCGCAAAGGCGAGTCGCGGCGAGATCGTCTCACGAATGGATCTTACGGTCTCCAGCGTCCCGTAGAGGATCAAACCCCAGGTGTCCTCGTTACCCGAGACAGTTACACGACTGACCAACGCCTCCTCGCCCCTGTCGCTCAAGAATCCGACGCCTCCACGAGACAGATCTGAGTCTCGGAAGAAGTCGACCCCATAGCCGTTGATCAGGGTTGTGATCTGCCGATCGCGGACTCGAACCGATATCCGATTGAAGTCGTCGGGCTGCGCCAGGCGAGAGGGAACGGGGATCTGCAACGAATCGGAAGACCTCTTCCGGTCCCCGTCGAGTACCGTGTAGCGCTCAAGGTGATAAGAGCGTGCCGCGCGCCTCCCGGTTTCCACGAGTTTGAAGGCGTAATAGTTGTCCGAATCTTGGGCGCGGACAACCCACCCCATCGCCTTGGACTGAATCTTGCCGATGAAGTCAAGACGGTAATTCGCCAGATGCAACGTCTCGCCGTGGAGGGCTAAACCATCCACGGAAATCATGCCCGGCTGGTCGACCCTGATGGCCGAGGCGTTCACCCAGCGATCGATTCCCTTTTGGAAATCCTCGACGATGAAGAAAGCAGCGCGCTCCTCGATGGGACGGGTAACTGTACTCATTGCCATTGCGACTTTTTCCCGGGCCGACTGCATCTCGGAGCTGAGCCACCCATGCCAAGGTACATCGAGTGTGCTGACGAAGAGCAGCAAAACCGCCATCGCCATGGCTTGGGAGAAGCGTCGGCTCGCAAATAGGCGCCGCATAGTGCGCCACGATCGCCGCCCCGGGGACGCTGCGTAGTCACGAACATTCAGCGGTGCATCATAGAAGGGATCGTCGTCGAGTTCAGGTTCTTCCGGGCCGCCGTGGTCACTCTCGACGATGGGACCTAGGTCTCCGTCAGGGCTTTTGAAGCTCCACGGGGCCCCCGCCGCTTCGTCTTGCGCGCCGACCCCAATAGCCAGAACGTCATTCAGACGTTCTGACTCCAGCATGGCCGCGGCTTCCTGCACAGCGGGTCCTTCGGTAGGTGCTGTGAAGGGCAGTAGTTTCCGGGGCTGTAGGCGAGTTTCCGAGCTATAGATAAAATTGGCCGCTGCGGGAAAAGCCTGCGAAACCGTGACTAACCTGGCGGGATGGTTGCCAAGCTCAGGCTCCACGTTGACTAGGCGCTGGAACTGCTGGAATTGATAGCTCCGGCGAACCGACCGTAGGGCGGTCTTCGGTGGAGAATCCGTGATGCGGGACTGCTGCACCTGATTGTTGCCTACTAACGGCACGGTGTTTGCTCCCGATGGCTGGACAACCCAGCCTCCAGATCGGTCGGGACTTGCACCCCCACCGTCATCAAGCTTAATCCACCACCAGTTTTATCAATAATAGTACTGCCCACCACTCGATGCAATCGGGCGAACACTGTATAGCCTAAGCGTACTTCGGTACTCAGACTGTAAAGCCCGAAGAAACGGACTGCCTCGGCCTTGTCCTGTCTACCTCCCATCTCGATTTTGCCCTGAACGTGTTTCTCTCGTTGGGATCCGGGTTTACAAGAAGAGCGCTCTCACGAGCCCGACGGAGTTCGGGATAAGCGGGGAAGATGCCAGCCGGCTGCCGGGCCGGGGCCCCTCCAGCTAGTTTCGGCGTAAAGATCGGAAATTTATTGCTCCGGGACTGTCACCAATTTTCGCGCCCGGTCTTTAACGGTCTAGTCGAAGAAACTAAGCGAGCACGAAAATTGTTGACAGTCTCAGCATAGCGGCGCGACGCATTTCCGCGCCGCAAACTAACCACCTCTCTCCCCGGAACAAAAAGGGGAAGAGGGTTGTAATTGTGCGTTTTCATCGTACCACCTTGCGGTGACGCGCAGACCATCACGGAATGAATGCCGAGGCTCATAGCCGATTGCTTTCAGCTTGCTGATATCCGGACAGCGTCTTGAAGCGCCGCCCTTGGCAAAATTGCCGGGCACGACCTCTATCTCGCGGCCAAAGTGGGCCCCGACCGCCTTTGCCACGTTGGCGATCGTCATCTCCTCCGCCGTTCCGATGTGGTAGATCTGCATGTGTTCCCCGGATTCGATCACCTTCATCAGTCCGTCGGTCAAGTCCTCAATGTAGACAAAGGCGCGTGTCTGCTGCCCGCTGCCCTGGATGGGAAAACGAATCGTCCCCTCATGACGGGCACACAGCTCCTTCATGCGAAGGATGAACTGTGGCACCACGTGTTCCCATCCCATGTCCGGGCCGTACACGTTGTGTGGTCGAAAGATCATCATGCGATCAAGTCGCTTTCGCGCGTAGTTGATCGCCATGATCTCGCTGATGATCTTGCCCGCGGCGTAGGAATAGCGTGGGTTCAGAGGATCGGGGATCGACAGCGGCGCCGTTTCGTCGGTCGGGATTTGGGGCGGTGTCTGATAGACCTCGGAACTTGACGCCACTACCAGCTCACGCACGTTATATTGATCGCACGCGTCCAACACATTGATCATGCCGCGCACAGCGACGTCCAGCACAAGGTCCGGTTTGGTGTAAAAGAACTCGGTGCCGTTGATAAAAGCCAAGTGACAAACGCAATCGATACCCTGAGCGGCCTTCTTCACCGCGTCCGCATCACGGATGTCCGCGGTGATAAATTCCACCTCACTCGATAGATCCGCAAGCCGATCCTTGGAGCCGCGCGAGTCATTGTCAATTGATCGTACGTTGGCGCCTCTTCCCACCAGAGCGCGGACCAATGCACTGCCAAGGAAGCCACTGCCGCCTGTAATCAGGTAGTTTTTGCCTTCAAACCCCATCGCTGCAAAGAGGTAAGCCGCTGCGAGTACATTAAAAAAAACGTCTAAGCCAGGATTTCCGATTTGGCTCCTCTGACGGCACGAGTCTACACCCTCACCCGGCGAAGCGGAACCATTTCTCCACCCGAAAGAGGCGGCGGCTGAGGCGGAACCGATCGAGCCCCCTTCTTGCCCCTCATGGGGGCTGATCCGTCGCTGCGAAGTCAATTTCGCAGACACCCCTCCGAGCTTCCGTCCTCAGTACACAGATTTCGCATTCGCCAAGTGCGGTGCTACCCGCCCGGCACAGGCAGCGCCCAGATCTTCCGCAGCATGTCGCCAAACAGCCGCCGGTTCAGATGTCCCTCCGCGAACAAGAGCCAGTCATACCGCGCGTGTTTAATTAGCCGTCCGCCCGTCTTCATCAGCCGGTGCTGCAAGCTCGTCAGCGACCAGTTCTTGATTCGCTGCGGCAGCCCGAGCCGCCGCCAGAGATTGCCCAGGTTGTAGGCCAGCACGCTTCACTGCAAGCGCACCTCGTTCGCCCGGAAGCGATGGCACGACAGCCGCGTCCAGTGCGTCGCTTGCTTACCTTCTTTGATCCACTGCTCCGCCGTGCCGCGCTGGTTGTAGAAACGCACCACCGACCGGCTTGGCAAGCTCATGTTCGTCACGATAAAACCGACGCGCGCGAACAGCTCGCCCTGGTGGTGCTCGACCTTGGCGACAACTCGTCTCGGCTTCTTCCAGCTCTCCGCCTGATAGCGAAAGCTCTTGTAGCGCACTAGCGGCTTGCGGCCGGGCCTCCCCGGCGGACGAAACAGGATGTCTTCGATCTCTAACTCCAAGCTCCTGTTGGCCGGAATGCGGATGGCGTAGTCCGCGCCGCGCTCCTCCAGTGCTTCGTAGATCTCGGGCTTGGCGAAGGCGGCATCGGCGCGAAAGGTGACCTGTTTGCCTTCGGCCAGTTGGCGCTCGATCTCCGGCAACAATAGCTCATCCCAGTCCTCGGCGCTGTGCACGTTGCCGGGACGCAGCTTGGCAGCGAGGCAATCACCATGACCGTTGAACAAAAGCAACGGGTGGTAGCAGACCGACTCGAAGTGTCCGTTGTAGGCGCTGCCTTCCTGTTGGCCATGGACCGGACTCTCGGTGGAGTCCATGTCCAGAACGACCCGCGCGGAGTCGTCGAACGCCTCCGCTTGCCCGACCAGCTCTCGGTTCAGCGCCATCAGCCCCAGCAGGTTCTCTTCGCTCGCCAGCATCTCCGTCTCGAAGCCGTGCAGCGTCGAGGTCAAGGCCGCACCGCGATCCCAGATCTTCTGCGAGCCGATCAAGCGAAACGTCGGGTCAGCCGCCACGCGGACGGCGTCGTTGACGTCCTCGTAGCCTGCCAAGCGGCTGTAGATCGACTGCCGCAACAGATCAGCGAGCGTGAACTGCTTGTTTGTGCCGTGCCGGGAGTCGCTGAGATGCTCGTCAATCAGTTCTCCGAGACCGAGCCGTTCGTCCAGTTCGCGAACCAAAATCAGGCCACCGTCGGAAGTGACGTGCGATCCCTGGAAATCGACTTTGAGAAGTCCATTGAAAGTTAGCTGGAATGGCTTGGTTTGTTTTTCACCCATTGGGTGTTGGCCTCCATGGCGTCCTCATCGGGCTCTAGCCCCTATGAATAAAGACGCTGAAGGCCGCTGGAAGGTCGGGAGGCCTGAATCAAATTGGAAATGCGGGTTTAGTACCATGACCTATAGGATTAAGTTGCGGTCGGAGTTGAGGGTAAGTGGGTATATACCGTGGTCTTACTTTAAGGGTAAGCTTGAGTAAAGACTAGATCGTGGTTCCTCAGGATTCCAACCCTGTAGTTGGCACTCGCGGGAATTGACGAAGCCACGTGGAGCGGTAGGATCTAATGCCGCAAAAGGGCCAAGAAATCCGAATCGCCATAGCCGACGACCACCCCATCTTTCGAGAGGGACTGCGCAAGCTGCTCTCGCTGGAAGCTGATCTCGAAATTGTTGCCGAGGCGGAAAACGGTGATGAAATCATCGACATGCTTCGTAAGCACCAGCCGGATATCCTACTACTTGACCTGAGGATGCCCGGCATGGATGTCATCGACATGCTGCCCCGCATCAAGGCCGGCAAATTCAAGACCAGCGTCATTGTGCTGACTGCTTCCGAACACACAGGCGAACACGTCCTGGCGATGAAGTACGGAGCATCCGGGATCGTAACTAAGCAGCAAGCTTCCGAGGTGCTGACCAAGAACATTCGCAAAGTGCACGGCGGTCAACTTCGGCTCGATTCCCCGCGGCAGCCAGCATCTCGCAGCGAGCCGCCTCGCACCCGGGGGAACGATGAGCCAACGCTTAGCGGTCGTGAACGTGAGATTGTGGTGCTTGTGACTAAGGGATGCGGAAACCAAGAAATCGCGGAGACACTGTCTGTTAGTGAGCAGACTCTCGAGGTTCACCTAGCCGATATATTCAGCAAGCTCGCCGTGTCGACTCGCTCGGAACTCGCGCGGCACGCCGTTGACCAGGACATTCGCCTCTCGGTCGAAACCTACTGACTTGCTGCGACGTGTTTCGTGTAAGTCGTCGTTGTGACATTCGGCCTGTCACCTCACCTAACTCCCATCGACAATTTTACTTTGCACTTTCCCCCCAACAGGCCCCGGGGGCGTAGCGGACGCCGCATCCCATCGTGCGAAGACAGTCCTATCCCAAGACGCCGGCAGAAGACGTTTTGTTCGCCCGCTGAAGATGTCGCCGGCTCGCTACCACGAGATTGCCGTCGTTTCGAGGAGCTGGGCGCTGCCCGGGAAATTCCGGTATCCTTGACAACCGATGCCCAAAGCCCGGACGACCGAGAGCAACGTGGCGGCGCAGGAGTATTCCCTCATTCCGTGCACGCTCTGATTCGACGGCGGTGACGGCTGGAAGAACCCGCGCGAGGTGCTCGAAGAGATCTCCGAAGCCGGGTATGAAGTACCCTACAGATCGGTAGGGGCGCAACATGCTTGCCGTCCGCACTCGCCCGAAACGTGAGTGTATTGATGAAATGGAGTGCTACGCTTGTGCTGATGATGACTTCCCGTCTCGCTGTAGCCTTGGGCTGGAACACACCAGGGCATTCGCCCGCCTAGAAGGGATTTTCAACGATGGAGCTGCATGCTAACTGGCTCGACTGGTGGGTCCTGGGCTTCTATTTGCTCGCTGTATTCGCCTTCGGCCTCTATATGTCGCGTCGCGAAGAGACGTCGGCGGACTTCTTTTTAGCCGGACGCCGCCTGCCGTGGTACGCGATCTCGTTTTCGCTTTTCGCGACCAACATATCCAGCGGGTCCCTGGTCGGGCTGGCGGGCCAGGGTTATACGGTAGGCCTGGCGGTGGGGACGCTCGAATGGCATGCGACCTTGAACCTGCTGCTGCTGGCTTTCGTGTTTCTTCCCTATTACCAGCGCCGCTCCGTGGTTACGATTCCCGAGTTTCTGGAACTTCGCTACGGTCTGAGCGCTCGGACGCTGTTTGCCGCCGCGGTCATCATCTTTGACATGACGATCCTGATGCCGTTTGTCTTCTACACGGCCGGGCTGGTCATCGAAGTGATGTTCGGCGTCCCGATGATCTGGTCTCTGTTGGGAATAGCCGTCTTCGTCGGCGCCTATACGGCGTGGGGCGGGCTGAGCGCGGTCGTGTGGACCGATTTCGTGCAGGCGATCTTCATGGTTGTCGGTGGCGTGATTTTGACTTTCTTCGGCCTGCAGGCGGTCGGCGGCTGGGAAAACTTGATCGCCCAGGCAGGAGACAAGATGCACGTCGCGCTGCCCGCCGATCATCCCGAATACCCCTTCCCGGCGTCGATGATCGGAGGCTATTTTCTGATTTCGATCTACTATTGGTGCCTGAACCAGAGCATCGTGCAGCGCGCTCTGGGGGCGCGTTCCGAGTGGGACGGGCGCATGGGGGCCGTCGGCACTTGTTTTATCAAGCTCGCCCTGCCCTTTATCGTCGTTCTTCCGGGCACGATCGCCTTCGTTCTGTTCCCGGACTTGGAGCAGCCCGACAAAGCCTATCCGTTGCTCGTCAACAAGGTCGTGCCGGCGGGATTGAGTGGGGTGATTATTGCCGCCGTCGTAGCCGCTTTCATGTCCACGGCCTCTTCGGTTTCAAATTCCTGGGCGACGGTCTTCACCAACGATCTCTACCATCGCTTGATCGACAGGAAGGCCGGCACCAAACGCCTTTTGCTGGTCGGGCGCCTGGCGACCGTTTTTCTACTGGCCGTGGCGGTCATTCGGGCTCCCATGCTGCGGGAGAACGAATCCATCCTGCAATATTTCCAAAACGGCCTTGCTTATATCGGCACTCCTGTCGTCGTCATTTTTATGGTTGGTATCTTTTGGCGGCGAGCGACTTCGGCCGGAGCCGTGGCCACAATCGTGGCGTCCCCGTTCATCTGCTACGCGGTTCAAAACATGAAGGTGTTTTCGGATTGGGGCCTTCAGCAGACAGCAGTCGTCCACTGGGGACCCGTCGCGGTGGGTGTTTCGGCGCTGGTAATGATCGGGGTCTCGCTGGTGACCCGCCCCAAGGATGCGCAAGCCCTCGACGGATTGATCTGGACCAGCCGGGACACGTTTCAGTTCAGCGCGGACCTTTTCCGGCGTCGCGACGTGGAGGGCGGAGAAGCGGCCGCCGCCCCCGGAAGGCTCCTCGGTATCTGGAACGACTTCCGGGTCGTCGGCGTAGTCGTGTTGGTGCTGCTGGCGGGGTTTCTCTGGGTTTTCCGGTAATGCGGACTAGAACCTCGCCGAATATCTTCTCTACTGTTGTCTATATCAAATGGTTACGACATTGCTTATTCCCTGATTCCCAGCCGGGTCCTCCGCTACCGCCCTAAACTGTAAGTGCTCACCCGGAGCTGCTGCTGCTGGCCAGGCTTCTCTTCCGCTTGCAGGTCGATTGCTATAGATAGTCGTCCAATCTCGGTACGAGCCGATTACAAGCTGCGAACGAACCTGGATATCTACACTGAGGTTGCTGGAACCAGTGGCAGACCACTCCACCTCAACACGGACGCTATAGGTACCTCCTACTACTAACGAGTAACCCATTGCACTGAGTGTCACCTGGATATTTGGCGCGGGGCTGGGGGAGCCTGGGGCACCTGGAACCCCTGGAGCACCTGGAGCACCTGGCGCACCCGGGGCACCCGGAACCCCTGGAGCGCCCGGAGCACAACAACAACAGCAACAGCAACAGCGGCACCCAACCAAGCCTCTCATCCTGAGCAAGTACCAAAGGTATGACGAGCGTAGATCAAACGGGTACTTAAGGATCAGTTCATCCAGAATCATTTCCTCAGCCGACACCGGTACCTCTATCGGCTTTACATTCTTGCCTTGCTCTCTCATAACGTCCCCCTTTGATTGTGTGATCGTAGAGTTGCATGCTGAAAAAAGCGGTCCTTGTCGGTCCAAGACGAAGTCGCCGAGGCGCACCCCGACGGGAAACCACTTTGTTTCTGACGACCTCTTACGTTTTCAATAACGCCCCTTCCATTTTCACCGGAATTTCCGATTTGGATGTCCGCCCCAGACATGGTACTTCCGCTCTCGTCCTGAAGTCAAGCGGATCTTAATTGTCAACTGGCGCGGTCCAACTGGCCGAATTTCAAGACACGATATTCTTCGAGCAACTTAAAAGGGTAGTAACTGACCTCCTACCGCTATGTAATTGTCGTATCTCTCCCATAAGGCGTCGGGAACGAACTCCATAGTGAAGGTTGTATTAGCTCGCATTTCTCACCACGCCGCGGTGAGATGAGGCCAAAGGCCCGGTGGCCACGGCTCGCGCCAACAGTTTGTGTACATCGCCCAGCGTACAGCGTGGCGGCAAGCAGACGCGATGAATCGCGCCCCTACATCCTGGAAGGCGGGCATTTGCTTCCAACGCCGCGGGTTCCTGGTGAGAATGCGGGCTAGCCGCCGTGAATCGTGATCCTGCGCGACATGGCCTTCCAGAACCAGCCGCCGAGCACCGCCAGAACCAGCACCCAGGCCAGTTGGACGAACAGAGCTTCTCGCACCTCGGCGAAGTTCAACTTCCCCAGATAGATGCTCAGCGGCGTGTAAGCGATGTGCTGGAAAGGAAGGTAGGAAAGAGCGGTTTGCACGGCGGGCGGGAACATCGTCATCGGAACGAGCAGGCCGGAAAGCATTTCCAGAACGAAGAACTTGGCCCGCAGCAGTCCCAGGATCGACTTCAAGCGAACGGCCGAAGTTCCTATTAAGAAGTTGAGCGCCGCCATCAGAAAGACACTGGCGACAAGAGAGACGAGGAACAGCAGAAAGTAGACCTTGCCGGCCGGCGGCTGAACGGGGAAAATCAGGGTAATGACGAGTGCCGTGGGCGCGGTCAGCAACAGCAGGCGAAAAGCGGCTTCCCCGAGCGCCTGGCCGATGTAACGGGCCTGTATGGTGACAGGTTTGAGCATCGAGAGTGCGATGGTGCCTTCCATCACGTCCGAGGCCATGTTTTGATCGACGTTGTTGAAATAGACGGAGCGGATCACCCAGCCCACGGCCACGTAGGTGACCATGTCTTCGAAGCTGAAGCCGCGAGCAAACTCGGCATCGGTCTGATACAGCGCCTTCCAGATGAAGTAATACACCGTCACGTTGATCAAGTAGGTCGCGACGCCGGTGTAATAGCGCAGCCGAAAGGCCAGGATGTTGACGAACCCGATGCGCGAATATTCCAGGTAGTTGCGAAGGCTTTGGGAAGCGGCCGACGGCGTCATCAGCTCTCGAACTCAGGCACCTGTCGTTCGGTATAGATGCGTTTGACGATTTGCTCGATGGATTCCTCGGCCATGAAGATTTCACGAACGTCCACCGCCGCCACGACTCGGCGGATCACCTCGGCGGAGGTGTAGTTGTCACGGTTGTAGGAGAAGCGATAGGTTAGCTCGTCGATACGCTCCCGATCGACGTCAGGGAGCTCGACCTGTTCGATCATGGCCGCCTGCTCGCGCTCCTTGAGTTCGAAGCGGATCTGATTTTGGCGCCAAAGCATGCGCTTCAGGTGAGCCAGCGGCCCGTCGAAAAGGATCCGCCCCCGGTCGATGATCATCAGCCGGCTGCAAAGTTCCTCGATATCCGATAGATCGTGCGTCGTCAGAAGTATGGTGGTCCCGAAGTCACGATTGACTTCTTTCAGGAACTCGCGGATGCTCTCCTTGGCGAGCAGGTCGAGACCGATCGTGGGTTCATCGAGAAACAGCAGCGGAGGGTTGTGCAGCAACGCGGCCGCGAGGTCGCAGCGCATCCGCTCACCAAGGCTTAGTTTTCGAACCGGCTGATGAAGATAGCGCTTGATTTCGAGGATTTCATCGAAGCGCGTCATGCGGGCTTCGTAGTCTCGGTCGCTGACGTCGTAGATTCTCTTCAGCAGACGGAATGACTCGACGACCGCAATGTCCCACCACAGTTGTGTGCGCTGGCCGAAAACAGCCCCGATCGTGCGGGTGTACGCCATGCGCTCGCGGTAGGGCGTGAACCCGTTGGCGGCGACGGAACCGGAGGTCGGAACCAAGATGCCGGTCAGCATCTTGACGGAAGTGGATTTGCCGGCGCCGTTGGGCCCGATGTAGCCCACCATGTCGCCCGGCGCAAGGGTGAAAGTGACCGAGTCGACTGCTTTCAGGCGCGTGTAGTTGCGCGAAAACAGATCGCGGACAGATCCCCCGAGGCCCTCGCGACGCTGAAATGTGCGGAATTCCTTGACCAGGTTGACCGCTTCGACCTGACCGAGCATGAATGGTTCACCATTCTAGCACGGGGGTTGAAGCAGACCCTGCGACTGAAAGCAATCTGCCACAATGACTGCTGGGACATCACCGGCAAGGACCGACAGCTTTCTAAACATCAACGGCGCCGTCAGCGTCAACCAGGCCAAGAAAATACACAGTTGTGATCGAAAGGGACGAGGACGGCCGGCTCGCGGGGCCAGTTTTTGCAGTACCTCTAGCCTGCATCCCTCACCAGGTGGCGAGGCGAAGTGCGTGAGAGGCCCATCAGTACAAGGCGCGCGACGCTCGGCCCTCAGTTTCTTGAAGAATGCGGGCGTACTTGAACCCAAGGTTGAGCACGGCGAGCAAGCGCCACGAAGTCATGGAGAGCTTATCGCGTGCTTCGGCCGTCAGGTGGTGAGAAATGCAGGCTAACGACCGGGGACCGGCCGGCCGGATTCCCATCCAAGTCAACGAAGAACTCTTCGCGGCCAATCAGTTCTTCTCCGCTAAACCGGAACGCCTCGAGGAAGCGAAAAGACTCTTCCAGTTTGACCAGAGGCGTGTTCTCCTCGGCCCGGGAAGCTTAGACAGGCTGGGCGAAGAGTGTCAACGTCTGCGCGCGGGCCGCGTCTTGCTGGTACGCGATCCCGGGATCGCCGCGTTTGAAACGCCTGTGCGGGAGGCTCTGGCGAGGCGGCATATCGAACTGGGGGGCGTCTACGACGGGGTGATTTCCAACCCCACGATTGCGAGTGTCGAGGAATGTGCGGGGGTCATCCGTCAGGCCAACCCGGATGCGGTTATCGCCCTCGGGGGGGGAAGCACAATCGACACTTGCAAGACCGCACTGTGCGTTGCCGCTTTCGGCAAGTCTATCGCCGGCTTTTTCGGCCGCGACCTCGTTCCTGAACCGCCCAAATGGCCGCTGATCGCTATCCCCACGACCGCCGGAACGGGCAGCGAGGCAAGCTCCGTCGCGGTCATTGCCGACGAGACAGGCAAACAAGTCGTCTTCAGTCCCCACATCTTGCCCAAGGCGGCCCTCGTCGATCCCCGCTTGACGCGAGATTTGCCGCCCGTTCTGACAGCGATCACAGGAATAGACGCACTGAGCCACGCCCTTGAAGGGACGGCCTCGACGAGGACCAACGCGATCGGTGACGCCGTTGCGCGGGAGTCTCTCCAGGCCGGCTGTCCATACCTCGAGCGAGCCATCAACCATGGCGCCGATGACCCCCAAGCACGCTATAACATGGCGCGCTGTAGTCTGCTGGCGGGACTGCTGCTGGGCCCGATCGGCACGGGACCGGCTCACGCCTTGGGGTACCCGATTGAGAAGTTCTCGGATATGAGCGGCAACGCCGTGCCGCATGGAGCAGCGGTCGCATTGATGCTGCCCGGCGTGATACGGCATAACATGCCCGCGGCGGCGGATAAATACTATTACTCGGCGGCAGTGGCAGGCCTCGATCTCAAAGGCAAGACCCGTGAAGAAGGCGTTGAAGCGCTGGCCGCCTGGATCGACCGGATCCGACGGGAGCACACCCCTTGGGGCTCGTTGGAATCGTCGGGGCTCGGCGACGAAGCAATCCCCCAAATGGTGGAGATCGCCTTCAACATCCGCCGACTATTGGATCGAAACCCCGTCGAGATGACGGGCCAAGACATAGAGCGGATCTACCGCGGGGTGCTGCAATAGGGCAGCGTTCGTCGGAGGGATCAAGAAGCGGCGGGTCCGACCGCTTGCCAAACCGAAAGCTTTTACAGGTAACCCACCGTGAAAATTCTCTACATCCCACAAAAAGGCAATGAACATCCCTGGATGTCTGATTTCATAGAAGCTGTCGGGGACCGCGCTACGGTCGTGATCTACGACGACACACGACCGGCTGCCGAACAGTTCGAGGGAATCGACTACGTCGTCGAGTTGGGAGGGAAACTGGCCACCCACGAAATGATCGACGCCGCCGCCGCGGCGGGCATCAGTTTCTGGCAAATCCAGGGAACCGGCATGGACCACGTGGACATCCCCTACTTCGAAAAGAAAGGGGTGCGGATCGCCAACACCCCCGGCCAGTTCAGCTCCATCGCCTTGGCCGAGCACGCCATCTATTTCATGCTCTGCCTGACGAAGAATCTCTCGGCGACTCCGAAATGCTTTGCCTCGAGACGCTTCTACCAGCCGCTGAGCCTGGAACTCGACGGATTGACGCTGGGTCTAGTCGGATTGGGGGCTAGCGGAAAAGATCTCGCCAAACGCGCCTGGCCGTTGGGGATGAAGCTGATGGCGATCGATGCCGCTGAGATCCCCCCAACGACGCTGGACGAATTGCACATTGACTTCTTCGCAGGTCCGCGGGAGTTGGACCGCTTGCTGACGGCATCGGACGTCGTCTCGATTCACGTTCCTCTATTGCCCTCGACCCGCCACCTGATCGACAAGCGGGCGCTGAGCCTGATGAAGCCCACCGCCTACCTGATCAACGTCGCCCGGGGTCCCATCGTCGATGAGGATGCTCTTGTCGAAGCGCTGCGCAGGGGCACGATCGCCGGGGCCGGGATCGACGTTTTCGCGGAAGAGCCGATCGATCCCGCGCATCCGCTATTGCACATGGATAACGTGATGGCGACGCAGCACATCGCGGGTTCGAGCAACGGCACCTCGAAACGCCGGGCGAGGGCCGGCGCGGACAACGTCTTTCGCGTCGCCGCGGGCTTGCCGCCGCTCTACTCTGTAACGTCGGATATGGGCGCGTAGGGGCCGGGCCGCATTTCTCATCACCTGACGGCCGAAGCAGGCGATAGGCCCGCCATTACGCTGCGCTTGCTCGCCCTGCTCGACGTAGTTGGGGTCAACGTACTGTTCAAGTACGCCGGCATTGTTCAGGAAACTGGGTGCCGAGCGGCGCGCGCCTTGTACGGACGGGCCTCTCACGCACTTCGTCGGGCCATCTGGTGAGAAAAGCGGGCTAGGTTCTAGAGAGCCGGTTTACGGGCCGGCGACAGCGTTCCGGTAAACGAACCAAAGTCCGCGGGTCTGGGCAAAACGACCGCCCAGCCCTGCTCTACGGCGCCTCGCTGCATCCTGGGCTGTGATCCGCCGCCCCTGCCGGGCTAATTCTGGGAGGTCCTGGCCTGGCCGTATCTCTTGCGGAAGCGCTCGACGCGGCCGGCGGTGTCGACCAGCTTTTGCTTGCCGGTAAAGAAGGGGTGGCAGGCGGAACAGATGTCCAGGCGGATGTCACCTTTGTGGGTCGAGCGGGTCGGAAACGTGCTCCCACAGGCGCAATTGACATTGACGAGCTCGTAGGCGGGATGGATGTCGGTTTTCATGGAATTGGTCCCGTGAGGAGCTGATCCTCAGTCTAGCACGAGCAGTTACGAAGACTCCGCTCAACTCGATGCGGGCCACGTGGGTAGATCCCTGTGCCGCCGGCCGTCAACGGCGGGCCTATCGCGTGCTTCGACCGTCAGCTGGTGAGAAACAGGGCTACATCCGTAAACCCGGGAAGACCCGAGTCAGCCCTGGTATCCCAGAACAAGCAGCGTTAAGTCGTCGTTCTGCGGAGCTCCCGAGGTAAAAGAGCTGATCTCTTCGCGAATGGATTGAAACAGCCGCGGGGCGCTCGAAGAGGCGTGTCGCCGCGCCGCTTCCCGCAGGCGCTCTTCGCCGAACCGCTCATTCGACCAATTGACGGCCTCGGAGACGCCGTCGGTGTAGACGATCACCTTGTCGCCTTCGCATAGCGTAATCTCTTGTTGCGGGAACTCCGCCTCCGGGAAAAGTCCGATCGGGAAGCTGGTCGCATTCAGCCACTCCGTTTCTCCCGAGGCGCGCACAACTATCGCCGGGCAATGACCGGCGCTGACCCAGCGCACGGCGCCGTCGCGCCCCACCAAACAGTAAAAGACGGTCGCGAAGCGGGCTGAACGCGAGCGCTCACAGATGTAGCGGTTAACGCGGGCGACGATTTCAGAGGGCCGGGGATCCAGGGATGCGGTGGCGAAAAAAGCGCCCTGGATGAGAGAAGTCAACAGGGCAGCCGACACGCCCTTGCCCGAGACGTCAGCTTGGACAACGCCCCAGTGGTCCTCGGACAACTCCATGACGTCGAAATAGTCCCCGCCCACCTGGAAGCAGGCCTCGCTACTGCCCTCGGCCACCAACCAACCCTCGGCGGGCAGTTGCGCGGGCAGCATCGTTTGCTGGATGTCGCGAGCGATCTTGAGTTCCTGCTCGAGCGACTGCTGTGTGTGTTCCTGGGCCAGCAAACGAGCATTTTCAAGCACCGTCGAAATCTCGACCGCCAATGCCTGGAGTAGTTCCCGATTGGCCGCCGACAAGTCGCTCGTGACCTGCTTCGAGTCCATGTAGAGAGCGCCCAACGTATCCTCGCCGGGGGAAAGCAAACTCGTTTCGTGCTGTTGGCCGATTCGTATGCGCACCAGCGGTACGCAAATGGCGCTCCGGAGCTCGATCCGAGCAACGGTTTCCTCCAACTCGGCGTCGGCCGTTTCTCCCTTGGCGGGGTCAAAGGTCATCGACAGCAGATCGCGGCGTCGGGTCAGGGCTTTTTGGATCACTCGCCGTGGCACGTGCAGTTCGTCGGCCGCCAACTGTTCGCCGCCGCGGTTTCGAGCCACCTTAACTTCCAGTTCTCCCGATCCGTCCGTCAGCATCAGGAAACCGCGCTCGGCTCCGGTCACGACCAGGGCGGCGTCGACCGCCGCGGCCAGCACTTCGTCCACGGCGAGCGACGCCTGCAGCGCCCGGGCTACTTCGAGAACCGCACTCAAACGGCCCAAGTGGCCCGTACCCTCGCTCTCGGGCATGGCGGCAACCTTTTCCATCAGCGGGGCCGTGAAGGTTAAGTCCTTGCCGATGACGAGACGGTAGGAGTCTTCGATACCGAAATCGATTTCGTCCCCCGGACGCAGTTCGTGGCGGTCGACTTTCTTTCCGTTGACGAACAATCCGTGGCGGCTTTTGCTGTCCTCGATGTAGTATTTCGAGCCTTCGAGCAGGATTTGTCCGTGGTGGCGGGAAACGCGATTGTCTCGCAGGGGGATTTCGCACTCGGGAAGACGGCCGATCCGAAACGGGCTATGGGTCACCTGAACCTCGTTCCTCTCCCCGGACGGACCGATGACGGTTACGGTCAAGACGGCATGGTGGGGACCGCGTGACGGAGCCGAGGCCGCCGTGTCCGCGGACATTGGGCTTACTGGGACGCGCGGGGAGAGCGCTTCGGGCGGGTGAGATTGTTGGCCTGGGTTTCCGTCGCCTCGCCGCTGCCGGCTAACGGCGTGGTCTGGCAATCAGGGCAATAGCCTCCGACTTCGGTTCTGGCGACAAGAATTCGAAAGCCGAAGTCGGACTCGATTTGTTGCTTGAGCAGCTGCAGCGGCTCGCCGAAGAATTCCTGTACGCCCCCGCAGCGAAGGCAAACAATGTGGGCGTGCTCTCGCTTGAGCCGTGTTTCGTAGTAGTGCTGATCTCCTTCGTGATGCAGTAGATCCAACTCGTCAATCAAGCCCTCTTGCTTGAGCAGCTTTAGCGTGCGGTAAACGGTAACCCGGTTGATCTTGGGATCACGTTTTTTCGCTAATTCATAGAGCTGGTCCGCATTGAGGTGCTTGTGAGAATGGTGAATGATCTCGAACAGTAGTTCCCGTTGGCGGGTCAGACGAATGCCGTGCTTTCGAAGCGGGCCTTTGAGAGAAGTTTCGCTAAGCATGGCAAGGATTCTCCGAGTTAGGCCATTATGGTAGCACACTAGTGTCCGGCTATAAGTCGCACAGGCTCAACCGGTTAGAAATCACACCCCATATTGTTTTTGGGGCCCGGTATCGTCAAAGGCCTGCAAAATGAGCACTTTCTCGAACAGCGTCACACCGCGGACCTGTAGAATTTGGCAGCGGCTGGGATCCAGTTGCAAACGCTTCTTGAGAATCGCAACCGACACGCAATGCGAGACCGCAATCCGGATTTGGGTCTTCACCACATGGGCGCTGATGCCGAAAAATGTCCGCATGCGAAGGTGCTGCTTGATCCACTGGAATTTCAGCAGCGTATGCATCTTCACCGCGCCCTGGCGAGAGCGGAAGCGGGCCCGCGGGAACTGCCGACCGCTGGTGAAAAATCCAGGCTTGAGCGGGATCAAGGGGGCTAGCCCGCATTTCCCACCAGCTGACGGTCGAAGCACGCGATAGGCCCGCCATTACGTCGTTGCGCTTGCTCACCGTGCTCAACGTACTGTTCAAGTACGCCTCCGCGCGCTGAGCGGCGCGCGCCTTGTACTGACGGGCCTCTCACGCACTTCGCCTCGCCAGCTGGTGAGAAAAGCGGGCTAAAGGGAACCGCTTTCCGCTCCGTCAAGCGCCTGCCAGAGCTTTCCGCAAGCCCCTGGCCAGAGCTTCCTCGTCTTCCCGGCTGACCGTTCGCAAGTCAACCACGACGCGGTTGCGTTCACAACGCGCGATGACCGGCGGGTCGCCCTGCCGCAGGCGCTGCTCGAGTTTGGCCGCGGACAACCCGTTCGGGGGGGAGACGGCGATCAGCGTCGTCGGCAGGGTTTCGGCGGGCGCCGATCCTCCGCCGAGCACGGATTGGCCCGCAACAAGCTCCGCGTCGCCCCTTATGCTCTTCACGAAATGCTCAGCGCGCCGGCGAATGCTCTCTACCGATTCGCGCACCATGCGCAAGACGGGGATCTCGTCATAGCGTTGGAAGAGATAGCCGTTGAGTGTAGCTTCGAGAGCCGCGTAGGTGAGCTTGTCGACGCGCAAGGCCCGGAACAAGGGATTTCGGCGCACGCGCCGCACCCATTCCGCCCGGCCCGCGATGATGCCGGCCTGTGGCCCGCCGAGAAGCTTGTCGCCGCTAAAGGTGACCAAATCAACCCCGGCCTGGAGACTCCCCGTGACGGGGGGCTCATCGTCAAAGCCGGCCCCGGCCAAATCGTAAAGGCAGCCGCTGCCAAGGTCTTCCACTACCGGCAAGCCCAGCTCTTTGCCGAGCGAGACCAACTCTTCAAGGCTGGGTCGCGAGGTAAAACCAACCATGCGGAAATTGCTGTGATGCACACGCAGCAGCAACCGCGTCTCCGCATTCACCGCCGCACGGTAATCGGCGATGTGCGTACGGTTGGTAGCGCCCACTTCGTGGAGCCGCACACCGCTGCGGGACATGATGTCGGGAATGCGAAAGCCATCGCCGATCTCGATCAACTCGCCGCGGGAGACGACAACTTCTCCGTCCCGCGCCAGCTCATTCAACACGAGAAAAATCGCCGCGGCGTTGTTGTTGACGACAATCGCCGGAGCGCCGAGAAGCTTTTTCAGCAACTCCCCGGCATGGGCATCGCGCTGGCCGCGTTGGCCCTGACTAAGCTCATACTCCAGATTGCTGTAGCCTCCGGCAGTGCGTCGGATCGCCTCGACGGCCCGCGCCGAAAGCGGCGCCCTTCCGAGATTGGTGTGCAGAATCACACCGCCGGCATTGATCACCTTGCGGAGCGAGGGTTGCCCGCGAGCCTCGATCCGCTGAGCGACTCGTTCCTCGACGCGTTCACTTATGTCGCCGCTCCACTCCCCGGGCGGCCCGTCGTCCCAGAGGCCATTGCGAATGCCCGTGCGAGCTTCCTCGAGCGTCTCCCGAATTTCGGCGACCACCAGTTCTCGGGGGTTGGCCTGGAGCCATTTCTCGACAAGCGGTCTGCCCAACAGCTCATCCACCGCGGGAAGATCCTTGTAGCGCTGCTTTCGCTCGACCGTCTCCACGTCCCCATTGCAGCACCGCCGCGTGAAAGGCGTCAATGTTCTGAAGATGAGTTCACTATGGATTCGGTAATGTCGGGCTTGAAAGCCCGACACAGCACGCTGCAAGCGTGCGCCACGTTAACCATGATCGGGCTAGGCCATTTCATAATTGCGCCGACGCATGGGGTGTTAGCCCGCGGGCCCGCGCTCGGGCGACGCGAATCTGTAACAGTGCTCGCCGTCGGGGCCCGCGCCCTGTGCGGTTCTCGCTGCAGGGCCCGCGCCCTGACGGGCACGGCTCTGTGCGGTTGTTGCCGTGGGACCACACCGCGCGCGGCTCTCTCCGGTTCTCGCGGCGGTCGCCGAGATGACGCGATTCCGCTAAATAGAAACGAATATGACAGGTCAGACCATTTCGCACTACAAGATCACCGAGCAACTTGGCTCGGTAACGACCGCCACGCCAGGTAGAGACCGGCACTCCTGCCGGTCCAAAGCTCAGGGGTAGCGGACGGTTCTGGAGATGAGTTCACTATGGATTCGGTAATGTCGGGCTTGAAAGCCCGACACAGCACGCTGCAAGCGTGCGCCACGTTAACCATGATCGGGCTAGGCCATTGCATAATTGCGCCGACGCATCGGGCGTTTAGCCCGCGGGCCCGCGCTCGGGCGACGCGAATCTGTAACAGTGCTCGCCGCCGGGGCCCGCGCCCTGTGCGGTTCTCGCGGCGGTCGCCGAGATGACGCGATTCCGCTAAATAGAAACGAATATGACAGGTCAGACCATTTCGCACTACAAGATCCTCGAGAAGCTGGGCGAGGGCGGCATGGGCGTGGTCTACAAGGCCACCGACACGAAACTCGAGCGCACCGTGGCGCTAAAATTTCTCGCCGCTGACAGGTTAGAGGACGAGGAACACAAAGCCGGTTTCCGGCGGGAGGCGCGAGCCGCGGCCGCCCTCGATCACCCGAACATCTGCACGGTCTACGAGATCGACGAAGCCGATGGGCAGACCTTCCTGGCGATGCCCTACCTCGAAGGCTCCACCGTGCGGCAGAAGGTCAAGCAGTGTCCCCCCTCCCACCTTTGTCGTTTTCAGGATCATCTTGTGTTGGACAACTCTGGGGCAAATAAGGTATGACATCATGATGCGAACAACCATCAATCTTCCCAACGATGTCTACGAGGCGGCCCGCTCGGTGGCCACGGCCAAAAGGGTCTCTCTAGATTTAGAACGCGCCGGCAAACCGTTACGAGCTTGATCCGTTTTCCGCACGCCCAAGAACGCAACTACCTGGCGCGGAAGAACTCGATTGGCTGGAGCTTCACGATTTTCCACCGATCCTTGATTCGCTCAAAGCGAAGTTTCAGCAACTTGCGGCGTGTGTCTATCCCCCCGAAGGCGCTGATCGGGCGGAGCCGCAGTATCCAGTCGACTTCGACCAGATAGGCTTCGCCTTCGGCCTCGACGTTCGTGACCTCGGTCGAAGAGGCGATCTCGCTGTGGCGGGTGAGGGCATCGACGTCGGATTCCAGCGCGGAATAGTCGGCGAACCGGTTGCGGTCGAAGTAGAAGAGAAACGAAGCAGCGTTGCCGGCCTCGAGGGATCGCCCGGCATCCCGCAGGATCTGAGCAATCCGGCTAGCGTCGGATTCAGAGGGCCGTAGCGATGGAGGTGTTGCAAAGACAGCAACCAAAGCGAGCACATACGCCAGCGGCCCGTGGTAGAAGCGAAGGTCGCGAAAAATCGGGTACAGCCAGCCAATTCGCTTCAGGCTAAGTAACGTATTTCTTGGGTCATGATGGGAAGCGAATTGGTGGCAGCCCCCATTTTTCGCTCCTCCGTGACTTTTGCCACGGGCTGCTAGTCCGCAGCTGACGCCACCCCTCACGTTCGATACTCGGCGTTGATCTTGATGTAGTCTTCCGTCAGATCGCAGGTCCAAAAGCGCGCCGTTCCGCAGCCGCCGCCACGAATCCGAAACTCCAGAACCGAGTCGTCGGCTTCCAAGGTAGACTGGACTTCTTCTGCCGAGAAGTCAGCGCGCACACCTCGACGGCACACCAGGTGCCCATTCAAAGACACATCCACCTTGGTGGGGTCGAACGGCACGCCACTGGCCCCAGCCGACGAGAGAATCCGTCCCCAATTTGGATCCGCGCCCGCCAAAGCGGTCTTGACCAGGGGAGAGTTCGCAATTGCCCGCGCGAGCGTGTTAGCGGCGCTGTCCGTCGAGGCTCCGCGAACATCGATTGTCATCAGTTTTCTCGAACCCTCGCCATCAGTTACGATCGCTATGGCCAGCTCTTCAGCCAACTGACCCAGAGCCTCTTCGAATAGAGCACGATCCTTCCTGCTGAGCCGAACACCGGACGCTCCGTTCGCCAATAGATACACGGTGTCGTTTGTCGACGTGTCGCCATCAACCGAAATGCAGTTAAAGCTGCGATCGACCGCGCGCTTCAGCATTCCTCGAAGTGTTGCCGCTTCGACAGCAGCGTCCGTCAAGATGAAGCTCAGCATTGTGGCCATGTTTGGATGGATCATGCCGGCGCCCTTGGCCATACCAGCCAGGCGGACCGCGCCCTGCTCTGTCTTCACTTCGGCGACCGCAGTCTTGGGAAACGTGTCGGTTGTCATGATGGCGTGAGCAGCGAGCTGGAGACCGTCGGGCGCAAGGCTTTTGGTTAAGCCGGGCAGAGCGGCCAAGATCAGTTTTTCGTCCAGCGGCTCACCGATGACTCCCGTCGAGGCGAGCAAGACCTGGCTGATGGGGATACCTAACCGCTTGGCAGCCGCCCGAGCCGTCGCGCGCGCTACCTTTCGCATCGTCGGCGTGGCGCAGTTGGCGTTCCCAGCGTTCGCTACAATCGCGCGGCAGACGCCCCCGCTTTTCCTCAAGTGCTCGGCGGAGACGGTAACCGGGGCGGCCACCACTGCATTCTTGGTGAATACGGCCGCGGCCGCGGCCGGCGCATCCGAGACGATCAGCGTGAGGTCATCATCCGTCTGCTTGCGAATACCGGCGTACGTCGATGCGAAACGATAGCCCAGCGGGACGCTCACTGGAGTGCTTCTCCCAACACTTCATTCGGCGAAATCCGATGGCCGCGGGCGAATTCGGCGGCCGGCATTTGCTTCTTCCCTTCCAGCTGGAGTTCTTCGAGAACCAGGGCTGTCCCACCGCAACCAACTTCGAGGCTGCCGTCGACCATGGAGATCACACCCGGTGCCGCGGACGCCTCGAGCTTCTGATGCGCCTTGCGAACGTGAAGCCGTTTTCCGCGAAAGCTCGTGTAGGAGCCGGGCCAGGGAGTGAATCCTCGAATGCGGTTGAAGATTTCGCCGGCCATCAGATTCCAGTCGATCCACCCGTCTTCGCGCTTCAATATCGGTGCGTAGGTGGCCTCGGTCTCGTCTTGCTTTTCGCCGACAAGAGTTCCTCGCTCGAGACCGGCCAACGTTTCCACCAACAGGTCGGCGCCCACCCGTGCCAGACGCCCGGCTAGCTCCGGAGCGCTCTCAAGAGGTCCGATCGAAGTCTCCCGCTTCAACAACATGTCGCCGGCATCGAGGCGCCTCTCGATGCGCATCGTCGTGACACCCGTCACCGTTGCTCCATTCGCAATCGCCCAGTTGATCGGCGCAGCGCCGCGATATTTCGGCAGCAACGATGCATGAACATTAACACATCCCCATCGAGGAAGGTCCAGGATCGACTGCGGCAGGATCTGCCCGTAACCGACGACAACAATCACTTCAGGGCCGAGTTGCCTGAGCCGCTCGAGAACCTCCGGGGCCTTGATACGGGCGGGTTGCTCGACGGGGATCCCTAGCTCAAACGCCCTGCTCTTAACCGGCGACGATCGCAGCCGGTGCCCGCGCCCGGCGGGACGATCGGGCTGCGTCATGACCGCGGCAACCTCGTGTCGCTGTTCGAGGAGAGCTTCGAGAGTGGGCACGGCCAGCTCCGGGGTCCCCATAAAGACGGTGCGCATCCGTCAATCCCACTCTCCCTTGCGCCTTAATCTGCGGATCTTGCGCTTGATGATCTCCTGCTTCAGACGGCTCACGTGCTGAAAGAAGAGTATGCCGTTGAGGTGATCGATTTCGTGTAGCATGGCCCGCGCCAGAAGTTCTTCGCCGGTCACTTCAAACCATTCGCCCTTAACGTTCTGGGCGCGCGCCGTCGCCTTGAAAGCGCGCTTGACCTGTTCACGGAATCCCGGGACGCTGAGACAGCCCTCTTCGCCGATCTGCTCGCCCTCCGTCGACGTGATTTCCGGATTGATGAGAACCAGCTTCTCGTCTTCATCTTCGCCCGCGGAGCAATCGATAACCGTCAGCCGTTGGGAAAGGCCGGTCTGGGGCGCCGCTAAACCCACGCCCGTAGCGTCGCGCATCGTTTCAAACATGTCCGCGATCAACTGGCGCAACTCCGGGGTATCAAACTCCGTCACCGAATCGCATGGAGTCTCCAACACCGGATCACCATATTTGACAATCTTGCGGATCATCGCGCAGATTCGCTCGTCACACCGCACACAATCGCGTCTTCTCTCGGCATTCTGCTCCTATTCTAGCGGGCAGGCCAGGGTGAATCCACGTGTTGCCGCTTCGAAGTGCTCAGGAGGAACGGACCGCTTCGCGGACACGAAAGAAAAGCATTCCTTGCTCGATCGCATCGTCGAGGGCATCATGGGTGTGCGGGGGAAGCCCCACGAACCACTCGCGCGGCATGGTCCGTTTGGAAGTTGTCAGATAGGGTACTCCAAGAGCTGCCACGGCGAGAGTCTTGATGTCCAGAGCCTGAAAGCCAAAAGGACTTTCCTTGGCAAAGGACATCAGGTACCAATAAACGAATAGAAAGTCGTAGTTCGCCGGATAGCCGACAAAAAGCGGCTTGCCGGGAAGACCTTTCAGCCACACAACATACTCGTCCATGACCGTCGCCGGATCGCGCGGATCTTCGGTGGCGCGGGCCCAGGCCTCCGGTTGATCCTTCCACCATTTCATCGTCTGGGGATCGGGCTTACTGCCGGGAAGCGGCTTTAAGTTAGCCCGAAAGGTGTCGATGAGATCTCCGGAATTTGCGAAGGCGGCTGAGCCAAGGGACAACATCGAATGCGGTCCCGGCAGGGGGCCGTCAGCCTCCATGTCGGTCGATACGTAAATCTCATCCATAAGAAATTCCTCCTGATGGCGCGAAAACTCGAGACGTGGGACCCAACGAGGTCTCCATCGGGACAAGATGCTGTCCCCATTGCAGTCGGTACCGAAAGGTCTGCTCGCAGGCTGAAACCAAGCGTCGAGAAGAGTCTCGACGCGGCACGCTGGAGAGCTTGCGCCACAAGCAAGGCGAGCCCCTCCGGGTCCCGGACAGAATCCCCAAGGAGATCAAAACTCCCGCACTTGTTTCTGAAAGCCCTCGAAGTTGCGTTTGGTTTCGCCAAGGGAGTCGCCGCCGAACTTTTCCAGGAACGCCCCCGCAAGAACGATCGACACCATCGCTTCCCCAATGACGCCCGCCGCCGGAACGACGGCGACGTCAGAGCGTTCGTAAGCCGCCATTGCGGGCTCACGCGTATCAAGGTCGACCGACTCGAGTGGCCGCCTTAGGGTCGAGATCGGCTTGATGTAGCCCCGCACGATGAGGTCTTCCCCGTTCGTCATACCACCTTCGAGCCCGCCAGCCCGGTTGGACCCGCGGTGGAACGCCTTCCTCTGCTTGTCGTAGTGAATCGTATCTTGGACTTTAGATCCCGGACTAAGGGCTGCGAGCATTCCACGACCGATTTCAACGGCCTTCAAAGCCTGCATCGACAAGATAGCCTGCGCGAGTCGGCCATCGAGACGGGAGTCCCAAGTGATGTGGGATCCCAAACCGACGGGGACGTTGTGAGCAACCACTTCAAAGACTCCGCCGCGGGTGTCCCCGGTCTTAAAGGCCTCGTCGACTTCGGCCTTCATACGCTGCTCGGTATCCGAATCGACGCAGTTGAGCAGAATTTCGTCCTTCTGATAGAGCGTTTCGAGTTCCTCCCAGCTCGCGTCTCGTTCCAGAGCGACATTGCCGACGGCGATCACGTGGCTGAGGATCTTGATGTCAAACTGCGCCAGGAACAACTCGCACAGGGCTCCGACCGCGACTCGTGAAGTGGTTTCTCGGGCGCTAGCCCGCTCGAGGACGTAGCGAGCGTCGTGGAAATTGTACTTGAGGCTGCCGGCGAGATCGGCGTGCCCAGGCCGGGGACGCTTCACCGGTTTGGCCTTCCCCTCGCTGCCTTCGGAGTCCTCGACCGGCAGGGCATCGCTCCAATTCTTCCAATCCCGGTTCTGGAGCAGAATGGCGATCGGGGAGCCGATCGTTTTGGAATGCCGCACGCCGGATACAATATGAGCCTTGTCGCTCTCGATCTTCATGCGCCCGCCGCGGCCGAACCCCTGCTGCCTGCGCCAAAGCTGGCGGTTGATGAAATCCAGCGAGACGGGCAGCCCGGCCGGCAGACCCGTCAGGGTCGCCACCAGCGTTTCTCCGTGCGATTCACCAGCCGTTTCGAAACGAAGCATGGGGAGACGGGGTGCGGATTTACATTCGGAAGGCGTGTCTTCGCTGCTTGCAGAGCGGGGCGAAAACCGGTTGTCAGATCAACGGTCTTGGAAAAAGCCCTGCGCGGCGAGAAACAAGATCGCCAAGCCGATAACCGCCAGAGATGTCACCGTAAGGATGCTGTCTTGAACTTTGGGTCACAGCGGCCCCGCCACGAGCCAGAAACCGGCCGCGACAGCGACGACAGATGTCAGTGAACCAGCGACGGCGAGTTTCTTGGCTTCCATCCGACGACCTCTTTCTTAATTTTAGACCACGAGAAACGAGATTGCCATCGCCGCCATACCCGTTAGGATGGCGCCCGCGGTGCAGCCCGTCTTCATCCTTGTCTCGTCCCGGCCCGCGAGATTGACGAGCGCTCCGAGAATCAGGACTACAATCAACGCACCGATGTCTACTACGAGAATGGCCAGCATGCTTCATGGCCAAGGACTGCAAGGAATTCATCCGTATCTCGGGAATGACACACGTGAGAACGTCGCCCTACTATCCGCAGTCGAACGGCAAGTTGGAGCGTGGGCAGAAATCGTTGAAGGGCGAATGCCTGCGGCCGGGTGTGCCGCTCACGCCGGAGCATGCGCGTCGGCTGATCGAGCGCTATGTCGAGCACTACAAGACGGTGCGCTTGCACAGCGCGATCGGGTTCGTGACGCCGGCGGACATGCCGGCGGGACGGCGGGAGGAGATCCACGCCGCCCGCGACCGCAAGCTGGAGCAGGCTCGACAGCAACGTCAGCTGCGCCGTCGGCAGGCGGCTTGAGTCGGGGAGTTACAATGGCGTCGCCGGGTAAAACGGAAGCGGGCTCTGCTGGGAAGCAACCCTGCCGAGGGATAGCCCGGCGGGCTCATCGAGACGATTGATCACGGGCGCGGGAACCAGCTTCTCGCGCCCACGCTCAACCCCATCGGATCGAAAGACCCCGATGCCTTGAAAATCCCCGCCCGCGGGGCGGCATCTACACTAACGCGGAGCGCTCGCTCTCCCGTTCCGGCTGAACCGGTACAGATCAATACAGCAGCTTCTCCGCCGGATCGAAGCCTTTCTTGCCGAGCGGCTCGAGAATCTTTCGCGCGCCTTCGCGCATGAGCCCCAACACGCTGCCGCTTTGGAAGAAGGTAAAGCCCTGCTCCCTGTATTGGCTGACTTGCTCGGCGCTCGAAGCCGGACGCCCAAGAACCTTGTTGTTTCGCTTGGCCGCCGCGATGATCTTGGCCACAGCCGCCTTGAACCGGGGATGTTCGTATTGGCCGCCGATCCCGAGCTGCCAAGAAAGGTCGCTCGGGCCGATGAAGATCACATCAATGCCGGGAATCCGAGCGATCTCATCAATGTGGTCCACGCCGGCCTGGTTTTCGATCAGGGTAATCACCATCACGTTGCGGTTGGCGAACTTGTGATAGCCTTCCGGCGAAGGCCATCGAAACGAGGCCAGGCCCGCGCCCGACCCGCGCAACCCCTGGGGCGGATACTTGCAGGCCGCGACGGCTTGCCGGGCCATCTCAGGACTCCCCGTGAACGGAAAGATCACCCCCAGCACGCCCGCGTCGAGGACGCGCTTGGCCGTCCACAGCTCGTTGACCGGCACGCGGGCGAAGGGGATGGCCTTGAGACCGCGCGTTGCGAGCACCATGTCGCGAAGCGTCTCTAAGGTCAGCGGGCTATGCTCCATCTCCATCCAAAGGAAATCGAACCCCATGTTGGCCGCATGGGCCGCCACATCCACGCTGTTGACGTTAATCGTAACTCCCACCACAGGTTTGCCTTCTTTCAGCAGCTTACGGACGGGGTTCTCCCAATCCTGTGCACCCAAGGGAAGCAGCCAGGCGAAAGCTAAAACGATCGCTAGTAACTTAGTGGGCTGTCCTGGAGACGCGTTCACTCTAGATTCGGGAATGTCGGGCTCGAAAGCCCGACACGGCGCGCTGAAAGCGTGCGCCACGTCGCCAGGATGATCAGAAAGTCTTATTGGGGACAGCTTGCTAATCCGGATCATCACGGTTTTCTCCTCCCAGGGAGTGCTCGATCTCCCGCTGGGATAAGCACTCCTGCTTGTCTCTGTAGGGACAAGTGATCCTGCTTGTCCGTTCAACGGGGACAAACAATTTTGTTTGTCCTTGCTGCCGCAGGCGGGCGGAGGACCGGCGGGATCGCCGGTCCCTACCAGCTCGCTGGAGATGAAGCCACAACCTAGGCGCTGGGCAGTCGTTTCCCTCTGACCCGCGGACGGCTACGCCGGGGGGCGAAGATCCTTCACAAGCCCGGAATTGAAAATGAAATCCCTGACAGGAGCCGCTTCTTCCCCTTCGACCGTGACGGTCAGGGAAACATCGACGGACGGGCCAACCAGCCGGATGTCGATGCGGTCAAGATCCTCGTACAGCCGGATGTAGGAAATAGCCCGCAAGTTGATGACACGATTCCGGATGCGGATGAATTGCGGCTGCATACAATGTGCCTCGTTCCAAACTGTCTAGGGTGGATAACGTTTCCCGACCTTGCGGAATAGGAAGCGACTATTCTAACCGATGGAGACCGTGCGCTGATAGTTTACGAACGCTTCCTATCCTAACCCGCATTTCTCACCAGCTGACGGTCGAAGCACGCCATAGGCCCGCCATTACGTCGTTGCGCTTGCTCACCGTGCTCAACGTACTGTTCAAGTACGCCTCCGCGCGCTGAGCGGCGCGCGCCTTGTACTGACGGGCCTCTCACGCACTTCGCCTCGCCACCTGGTGAGAAAAGCGGGCTAACTCTTGGCGGCGCCGGCCCAGCAGGTAGCGACCGCCGTTTCGGAGAAGCTGGGCCCTTCCGCTAGCTGACACGCCCTGGGGCTTGGGCACGGCATGCCGTGCCCCTACAGGCGACAAGCAAGATTGCCCGTTTCAATGTGTAGGGTCGAGATGAAAAGATCCTCCTGGAGGCATGATACGGAGCCCGGTCCCCCCCCGCAACCTGCTGGTGCGTGAAGCCGTGCGCATGAAAAATAAAACAGCCGGGCTGCTGATGGAAGTCGGCGCGCCCTATTTTTTCACCAGCTGCCGGTCCCAAGCGCCATGCGCGAGCGAGACTTTTTATCAATGACTTAGCCCGGGCTAGCTCTCGGGCAACATGGTCGGTGAGCGGACTGGCTTCGGAGTCCGGGCTACAAGCCAGATGCCGCCGGCCACCGCGGCGACTCCGATAAGCAGGTCGAGCGTCAAGGGCTCGGCGAAGAGCCAGGCACTGCCGATCACCCCAAAGATGGGCACGGTGAACGAGAAAACGGTCAGCGAACCCGGACTGTGCTTGCGAAGCAGATAACCCCAGACCGTAAAACAAACACCCGCGACCACGACCCCCTGATAAGCAAGGGCGGCTAGGGGCTCCCAGGTCACCGGTAGTCGCTGCTCGGAGCCGGCCACGAGGGCGCCAGCCGCAAAGAAAGGCAGAGACAGCAACATCTGCCAGAAAGCGAATCTTCCCGGCTCAATCCACTGGAGAACACGCTGGGAGTAGACGGTCCGAGCGGCAACCAGGACAGCCGTCGCCACGATAATCAGGTTGCCGGCCAAGGGATTGGGCGCCAGTCGCGGCTCGGGCGTGCCGAGAAAAACGACGCATATGCCGCCGAAGGCGATGGCCAAGCCGACCAGGCGCGAAAACGAAAGCCTATCGGCGGGAACAAAGAAGTGAGCGATCAGATTGGCAAAAATGGGATTGCTGTTGATCAGGACAACCGAGTAGGCGGGCGACGTCAAGTCAACGCCATAGTTCAACATCGCGATCTGGATGGTAAACAGTCCGGTGACAATCCCCAGAGAGCGCCACTCTTGGGACTGGGGCCGAAGAGGGACCGGCCGTTGATAGGCCCACAACCCCACGGTCACGGCGCCAAGCGAAATACGTCCGAAGGCCGTCCAAAGCGGAGTGAACGCGGTCAGCGTGAACTTCATGGCCACCATGTGGCCGCCGCGGAGAAGGGACAGCGCCAGGACGACCATCGCCGATGCCCAGCCAATAGGTTCCGTTTTCACGTTGCTTGCACTGCGAGGCAATGAATCAGTTTACGATGCGCCGCCCGCGGCCTCATGGCCGGGCGTGTACGGCGCCTGCTGCCTGGTTACGATTAACAGGCCCGCGGCAACCGCCGCCAAGCCTCCCACGAGCGCCGGCGAGAGTGTTTCGGAAAAGGCGATGGCGCTGAATGCCACCCCGAAGATCGGCGACAGGAACCCAAACATGGACAATACGCCGGGGCGGTGGCTTCGTAGCAACCCTACCCAAAGGATCACGCAAACGCCATGGGCTATGATTCCCTGGTACAGAAGGGCCAGCACCGCTGCCCAGCCCACCGGCCGCAGGGTCATCGGCTCCCGGGTAACCGCCGTCACCAGGTAGAAAGGGACTGTGAATGCGGTCACGCAAAAGATGGTGCGGATGTAGTCGATGCGTCCGATGACTCGCTTGGTGACGACCGTGAGCACTCCGGCAAGAGCCCCAGCCAGCATTGTCAGCAAATTGCCTGCCAGCGGACGCGGAGCCCAATCCGTGTCCGGCCGTCCGAGAAAGGTGACCGATATGCCGCAGAACGCGGTCGCCAGGCCGACGGCCCGAGGCCACGAGACTGGATCGCCGGGGACATAAAAATGGGAGAGCAAATTCGTAAAGATCGGATGGCTGTTCAACAGCACAGCGGCATAGGCGGCCGAAGTCAGATTCACCCCCAGATAGACGACCGCCATCTGCACTGTCGTCAACAGGCCCAAAACCGTCAGCGGGAGCCATTCCCCCGCTTGCGGCCGCAGGGACGTCCCGTTTTTCCTCGACCACATCAGGACCGGCGCCAGGCCGACCGCCATGCGCCAAAAAGCGGTCCAAAAGGGCGGAAAGGTTCCCAGCGCTGTCTTGATGGCAACCACATTCGCGCCCCACAGCAGGGTGAGCAAGATGACTCCCAGAGTCCCCTTGACCCCCAGGGGCCGATCCGCTGCCGGCCGGCTCTTCACGAAGGGGCTCCCCGAATCTGTGAGGGGGGCGAGGGAATCTCGCGTTGCGCTCGGTCGCGGGTGACGATGAAAATGCCGGCGGCCACGGAGGCGACGCCCACGAGCAGGGCCGGCGAGAGCTTTTCCGAAAGAATAATGGCGCTGAAGGTCACGCCGAAGATCGGAGCCGGGGACCCGAAAATAGCAACTTCACCAGGGCGATGGTGTCGTAGTAGCCGTATCCAAAGGATGGTGCAAACACCGTTGGATACGAATCCCTGGTAGGCCATCGCGGCCACCGCCGGCCAGGTCACGGGCTGGAGCGTCATGGGCTCCAGGGCAAGGGCCGTTGCCAGGTAAAAGGGGATGGTGATCACCGTTTGCCAAAAAACGGTGCGCACGTAGTCGATGCGGGCAACGATTCGCGATGTGAAGACCGTCCGCGCCCCGAACAACGCCGATGTCGCCGTGCAAAACAAATTGCCCGCCAACGGGTTCGAGGCCAGACGCGCCTCCGGCTTTCCGAGGAAGGTGACTGAGATACCGCCGAACGCCGTGACCAGGCCAATGAGTCTAGGCCACGATAGGTGATCACCCGGCACGAAGAAATGGGAGATGAGATTCGTAAAGATTGCATGGCTATTCATCAACACCGAGGCGAAACCGGCCGACGTAAAACTCACGCCCAGGTAAACGAGCGCGACCTGCACCGTCATTAAGATCCCCAAGTAGGTCAGCCACCGCCGTTCCCCCGGTTGCGGCCGCAGGCGCGTACCCCTCTTCCAGGCCCACAACAGGACGGGCGCCAGTCCGACTAACATGCGCCAAAAAGCGGTCCAAAAGGGTGCGAAGGTCCCCAAAGCGATCTTGGCGGAAACGACGTTGCCGCCCCACAGGGCCGACAGCAACAGGGCCGTCAGGCCGCCGCCGAGCCCCAGCGGGCGAAGGGTGTCGCGGCCCTTGGTCACGGGAGCGCCCCGGGGGCCTCGGAGCCTATCGACTCTCGGGTTTTGAGATCCGGCTCGCGAGTTACGACCAGAATCCCGGCGGCCACAGCCGCCATGCCGACTAGGAGGCGAGGCGTGATGGGCTCGGCAAAGGCCAAAGCGCTAAGCCCCACCCCGAAAACGGGCGTGGTGAACCCGAATGTCGACAAGACCCCAGGGCTGTGGCGCCTGAGGAGTTTTGTCCAGGTGACATAGCAGAAGCCTGAGATTACGACGCCTTGGTAGAAGAGAGCGCCCGCGGCCTCCCAGTTAAACGGCTGCTTGACGAGGGGTTCCGTGAACGCCGCGATCAGAAGAAAGGCCGGCAGCGACAGCAGCATCTGCCAGACGACGACCAGCACCGGCTCGACGAGCTGCACGACCTGCTTGGTGTAAACGATACGAGCTGCGAGAAGAACCGCCGAGATCGTCACGATCAAATTCCCCGCCGCGGGATGTTCAGCCAAGCCGGCGGTCGGTTGCCCAAAGAACACTAAGCAGATTCCGGCAAAGGCAATGAGCAGCCCGGTTGCACGCCGCCGGTTCAGTCGGTCTCCGGGGACGGAAAAGTGACTGATCGCATTGGCGAAGATCGGGTGAGAGTTCAGCAGAATCACACTATAAGCCGGCGAGGTGAAATCCACGCCGATGTTGAGCAGAGCAATCTGCACGGTGAACATAAAGCCTAGGGTCGCCAGCGGCCCCCGCTCCCCTGCCGCCGGACTCAGGCTGGTCCCGCAGCTCCACGCCCAGGCGGCCACGACAGCCGCTCCGAGCAGCATCCTCCAGAAGGCCATCCAGATCGGGGGGATCGTTGTGAGAGCTATTTTTAGGGCCACAAAATTGCCGCCCCACAGGGCCGAAATCGCCAGCGCCAGCAGGAAGCTGGACCGGCCCAAACGCTCGAGGCGCATTCTCCTAGAGTCCCATCCCCAAGGCCGGCCACTTGCCGCGCTTCCCGTCAATAATCGGCTTGCCCCGCGCGAACCTGTGTCTGCGCGTAGCGCTCGGCGACCGTGGCCAACGTAGTGGTCAATCACCCTCCGCGCGCCAGGTATCCGCGGGCTTCTGCCGCCCTTCGCTTCGATCTCCGGCGAGAAATACGGCTAGGGTGGAGGGGACATCGGCGGCACTGCGCTTCGCCCCGGGGGCCTGGGACGCCGCGCGTGCCCTTAAAAGGCGTGTGAGAGGCAGGTTAGCACACCGGTGTGTACCAAGACCAGGTGATGCAGCCGGCGGTGTCAAGAGGCAATAGAGCAATAGAGATGTCCCCGGCAGGGAGGCAGTAGAAGTGTCCCCTGTTGAGGAAGAGAGATGGGAGAGAAATCGTCGTCGTCGGGGCTGTGGGCATGTGGGAATCGCGCAGCGATTTCCAAGGGACGGTGGGAAGGGTGGAAAACCCTTCGTAGCGGCTCGAACCCCGCTCGCTGCTTCGCGAGGTTTTCCACCCTTTCCATCCGGCCCGTCATTTCCACAGCCCTCCCGCCTTGGCTTGGCGCTAGCTGACCTGCAGCAACTGCGCTGCCTCGCTCAGCTTCAACTCGCCTCGTTGCACTCGGCCCAGCACTTCGCCGCGCCTCAGTTCCTTGTGGCTCATCCCTGTCCTTCCCCATCTTGGATCCTCCTTCGGATCCCAGAGTAGGGGACATTTCTATTGCCCTCTCAAGGGGACATTATCATTGCCCTTCAACACAAATTCAGCAGCAGGCCATAGGGCAAGTCGGGGAGAATCTGCTTGCAGTTCCCGTGTCCTTGCGTGCCGCGCGCCTTGGTCCTCTTTGTGCTTCTCGTGCCAGCCGGGATTCGCTATCATTGCCGGCATGGCGTCGAAGAGAGCGAAGCAATACTGGCTCGTCAAGTCCGAGCCCTTCAAGTACTCCTGGGACGAGTTTCTCAAAGACGGCTGGACCTACTGGGACGGAGTCAGGAACTACCAAGCCCGCAACAACCTCAAGGGGATGCGGAAAGGCGATGGCGTGCTCTACTACCACAGTAACGAGGGTCTGGCCGTAGTCGGCGTGGCGCGCGTCAGCAAGGAAGCCTATCAGGATCCCACGACCGACGACCCCCGCTGGGTGGTCGTCGACCTCGAGCCCGTCGAGACCCTCAAGCACCCAGTGACATTGCCCGAGATCAAGCAAGATCCTAACTTGCGGGACATGGCTTTGATTCGGCAATCGAGGCTGTCCGTCATGCCGGTCTGGGAAGACGAGTATCACCTCATCGTGGCCCGTGGGAGAGGGCGGCGATGACATAGCTCCCTGAAGAAGCCAGCCCCCTCGCAGTCGTCCCTATCTCCAACGAAATGAGTGTATCTGGGGTCACGATCAATCTCCATAGCCAAGAGCGGCCTGGTAACGACGGCGGGAGGGGCAACGTAGGAAGTGCTAGGAGGTTGTCCGGCTCGAGGAGATCTTGGCAAGTAGGTACTAAAGTACAAGGGGCGGGAATCAACAATCCTAGTACTTGGATTTTCCCCTGATTTAGTGTTTCTCGCTTATTGTAGATATGCCTGTGAAAACTCGATACTTCATGGGAGGCGACACGAGATGGCGCCGCTTCCGGAGACTGCGGCTAACCGCTGCCCCTCACTCCGGCCGATATGAGGGGAGACGGTTGTAGGGCTTCGGGCCAACGGATGTCATTCCCGCTGACAGACCTAGCAAACACTCGTAGCGGGCTGAGGCGCCGATAGCAGGCGCCCCATCATGTTCAAGATCCTGATCGGTTCGCAAAGTGAAAGCAATGAACCACAGTCTTCCCGAATACCATTCCGACCGAACCGTCACGCCTGACGACTACCAACCCTACATCGGTAAAGACGGGGTGGATCGCCTGAAAAGGCTGGCCGACCCCGTCGCCGGCAAGAGCTGGGCCAGCCTGAGCAGCACCTTCGAGGGGGGCGGCGTTGCCGAGATGCTTCACAGCGTGATTCCGCTGGTTCGGAGCATGGGCATCGAAGCAAGCTGGGCGGTGATAGAAGGCCCCCAGGAATTCTTCCAGGTCACGAAGAAGTTTCACAATTTGTTGCAAGGCGTCACGCAGCCGATCACGCTGGAAGAGATCTTCGGCGAGTATTTGGGCACCATCGAGGCGAACGCCAAGAGGGCCAACATTGCCGCGGATATGATTATTGTCCACGATCCGCAGCCCATCGGCTTGACGGCTTCGGGCACGTTTTTCGGCAACGTCCTTTGGCGCTGCCACATCGACACCTCGGCGCCGGACCGCGCGCTATGGCGCTTCGTTCTGCCCTATATCAATCAGTGCGCCGGCGCGATCTTTACCCAACCGGAATTCGTCGGAGCGGGCCTGAATGTCCCGATCTATCAAATCACTCCCTGCATTGATCCCCTGGTGGATAAGAACCAGCTCTACAACGATCGGCAAGCCTTGGGGACCCTGGATGCGCTTTTCAGCGAACATGGGGTGGACCCCGAACGGCCGATCCTGGCGGCCGTCTCGCGCTACGACATCCACAAGAATCAAGGGACGATCCTAGAGGCGTTCCGAAGGCTGCGTCAGGAAAGAACCTACCGCCAGCCCCCCTATCTCATTTTCTTGGGAAACACGGCGCCCGACGATCCCGAGGGCGAGGGCATGCTGGCCTCGCTGCGGGAACAAGCCGGGGACGACCCCGACGTCCGCTTTTGGGTCAATGTGCCCGATAACGATCGCGTCGTGGGCGCGTTGATGCACGTGGCGCGGAGCTTCATCCACGTTCCCACCCGGGAAGGCTTCGGCCTGGTGGTGACCGAGGCTCTGTGGCAAGGTACGCCGGTGGTCGGCTCGAAGGTCGGGGGTGTGATCAAGCAGGTTGTCGACGGCAAGACCGGCTATCTAGCGGATTCCGGCGATGTCGAAGCCATTGCCTCTCTCATGGCCCGGGTTCTCGACGATCCCCAGGAAGCCGACGCCCTGGGCAAGGGGGGACGCGAGCACGTGCGCCGGAACTTCTTGTTGCCGGAACTGGTTTCTCGCTATCTCAGCTTGCTCGACTACTACAGCGGCGTCAGCGACACGCTTCCCCACTTCCGGCTCGATAGCGTTTCTCACAACGAGATCGCTCAGGCGCTGAGGCGAAGCCATCCTCACATCCCCACGCCGCTGGTTGACGGTGACCTGACTCGGCTTAGGGATATTCGTTCGGCGGCCGCCGCTGACTAGGAGCCCCCGGTAAAAGTCGTTCGCCAGGGCGCCACATGTCGCGCCCGCACATGACGAACGGCGCCACAGCTTACGTGAACAGTATGGGGGCTAGCTGCCACGAATACCGCAACTTATGGATTTCCGTTGTGGAGAGGGAAGCCCGTTGCATGAAACGGGTTGACCAACCTTGAGGAGAGCGGCCGGCCGGCGTGAAACGCAGCCGCGTTCGGGCAGTTCCGGATAAGGTCCAAACTGCCGGCGCACTGCTCTAGCTAGGCTACTTTCCGGCGCAAAAAGGAGAAACTGCGTGGTGGCTGGGTACAGTCAGCCAATTTCGCGTCCGAATACGCCCGTAAGTTGTTGATTCTTTAAAGGCGCGAAATTGGTGACCGTCCCCGCCCCGAGTGCTACCCGTATTTTACGCCGGAAAGTTAGGTTAGGCCCGCTTGCTCCGCAGCTTGCCGAGGCGTTCTCCAATGGGCACGAATTCACGTTTCGACGGTCCCAGATAAACTTGCCGCGGACGGGCAATCCGTCTTTCCGGGTCTTCCATCAGCTCTTCCCAGTGCGCCAGCCAACCGGAGGTACGAGGAATGGCGAACAACGCGGTAAACATTTCGGGCTGAAAGCCCATCGCCTGATAAATGATCCCCGAGTAGAAGTCCACGTTGGGGTAGAGCTTTCGCTTGACGAAGTAGTCGTCCTCGAGCGCGATGCGTTCGAGCTCGACGGCTAGGTCGATTTTGGGATTCCTGCCGGTGACCTCAAAAACTTCTTCCGCAATTTTCTTGATGATACGAGCGCGCGGATCGTAGTTCTTATAGACGCGATGGCCGAAACCCATCAAGCGGCGCTCGCCGGTTTTGACTTCCTTGATGAATTCGGGAATGTGGTCCACCGAGCCGATTTCATCCAGCATCTGCAGCACCGCCTCGTTCGCGCCGCCATGGAGCGGACCATAGAGAGCACCGGCCGCGGCCGCCGTGGAGACATAGGGATCCGCGTTCGAGCTGCTGACCGTCCGCATGGTGCTCGTGCTGCAGTTCTGCTCGTGGTCGGCGTGGAGAATGAACAGAACGTCGAGCGCCTTGGCAAGCACCGGGCTGGACTTGTACTTCAGCTCGGTCTTCTTCCAGAGCATGTTCATGAAGTTTTCGGTATAGCTCAAGTCGTTGTCGGGGTAGGCATAAGGCAGTCCTAAGCTATGGCGATAGGCATAGGCGGCCAAGGTCGGCATCTTGCCGATGAGGCGCAACTGTTGCAGGCGCCGGTTCTTGCGGCTGCCGATATTTTTGGCGTCGGGGTAGAAGGTCGAAAGCGCTGCCACTGTGCTGACAAGCATGCCCATCGGATGAGCGTCATAGAGAAACCCGTCGATGAACTTCTTGATGTTCTCGTGGACCATCGTGTGGCGGATGATCTCGTCGTCCCAGGCGGCCAGCTCCGAGGCCGTAGGCAGTTCTCCATGCAGCAGGAGATAGGCAACCTCGGTGTAGGAACAGCTCTCCGCCAGCTCTTCGATCGGGTAGCCGCGATAGCGTAGGATTCCCCGCTCACCGTCGATAAATGTCACCCGGCTGGTGCACGAGGCCGTGTTCGTGAACCCGGGGTCGTAGCTCATCATCCCGAACTCGTCTGCGTTCTCTTTGATCGCACGCAGCTCCATCGCCCGTACCGTGGCGTTCTCGATCGGCAGCTTGTAGGCTCTTGCTGTCCGGCTGTCAGTCACATTGAGGGTCGGTGATTCCAAGAATGCCTCCTAAGGCGGACTTCGGTCATTGAACTGCTGCTTGCAGAGGGCTCACGGTCCGGCCGTCAGCTGTCGTCTCTTCCTCCGCGGGCCTCCAACCAGTGATCGCTGCAAGCGGGCAGGGCTTATGGGCAACTCCCCGCGGAGAAGCAATATCTGAACTGCCTTGAAAATAAACACGATAGCAGAATCGAACGGCTGGAGCCCCGCGGCGGCTGGGTGGATGTTGCCCGCGGCGGCAGGAAAGCAGCCCCGTTTTGCCGAACAACGCCGCCGTCGCCTTCGTCCGTGGTCGCTTAGCCTTGCGATCCAACGCAGTCAATGTTAGGCTGGACTGATCTACACCCATTAGCTTAAGTGGCCGTAGCTTCCCCCACCTGGGAAAGCACGGGGATTGTGTGCATCGATGACCAGAATTGTCGACCTAATTCGCCGCAAGACCGATGGTGAAGAGGTTACCTTTGAAGAGTTTGAGCACCTTATCAGTGGTTATGCGCGGGGCGAAATCAAGGACTATCAGATGGCCGCCTTTTTGGTGGCGGGTGCGGGCAACGGTTTCAGCGACACGGAAGCGGCGGCCCTAACCTCGGCCATGCTGAAGTGCGGCCGGCAGGTAGACCTGAGCGACATCCCGCAACCGAAAGTCGACAAGCACTCGACGGGCGGCGTGGGAGATAAGATCACCCTCATCGCCTCTCCGATCGCCGCCGCCGCCGGCATCGCGGTGCCCACGATTACCGATCGGGGTATGGGGTATACCGGCGGAACCCTCGACAAGTTGCAGTCCATACCGGGATTTCAAACCGAGCTGTCGTTGGCCGAATTCCGGCAGACCGTGGCCACCCACGGCTTAGCGTTTACCGGTCAGACGAACGAATTGGCGCCGGTCGACAAGAAGCTCTTCGCTCTGCGGGACGCCACGGGGACGATCGATTGCCTGGAGTTGATCGCCGCTTCGATCATGTCGAAAAAGCTGGCCGAGGGCATCGATGGTCTGGTCCTCGACGTCAAGGTTGGCCGAGGCTCGCTGATCCGCGAGCGTGCGGAGGCGCGCCGCCTGGCGCAGTTGATGATCACCATCGGGCGGCGCATGGAGGTACGGATGCAGGCCTTGCTGACGGATATGAATCAGCCGCTAGGATTCACCGTCGGTAACGCTCTGGAGGTGATGGAGGTCGCCCAGACCCTGCAAGGCCAAGGCCCCGCCGACTTAGTGGGCCTTTCGATCGAGATTGCCGCGCGCATGATTTACTTGGGCGAGCCATCCCGTTCGCTCGAGAGCGCCCGAGATCAAGCGCAGCAACTTCTCGCCGACGGCTCGGCGTTTGCGAAGCTGCAGGCGGTCATCGAGGCGCAGGGCGGCGACCCGAACGTCCTCCAGCAGTTCGACCTGCTCCCCAATGCCAGTGGCGAGCACATCATCTCATCACCGCGAGCGGGTTTCGTCAGTCGCATTAACGCGGACGACATCGGGCGTGCCGCTAGCCTGCTCGGAGCCGGTCGAGATGCGATGGATGACGCCATCGATCCGGCGGTGGGCGTCATTCTGCAATCAAAGGTCGGGGACGAGGTCATGGAAGGTTCTCGCCTCTGCGCCCTCTACTACACCGACGAGACGAATCTTCAGGAAGGTGTCCAGTTGGTCGAAGATGCCTTCCGCATCTCGGCCACCCAACCCGAACCCGTTGACCTTGCGCTCGATCTGGTCCAGTAGCTCCCTTGTACGTCGTTCGCAAAAGCGGTGCTGTGGCCCATCCCTGGTAGCACGCTTATTTCCGGCTTATTTTGGTTCAGGGGCGGCTCGGTATTGCCGGAAACCCTAGAATGCTCGAGTTCCACAAGGGCGGCGCGGTGAACCATGGACGTCTCGGCGTTCTTCCCGGGGCGTTCAATCCGCCTACCAACGCCCATCTGGCCCTGGCAGAGGCGGCACGGACCCAACACCGGCTCGACCAGGTAGTTTTTCTGCTGCCCCGGACCTTTCCCCACAAGCAATTCGTAGGAGCGTCGTTCGAAGACCGCCTGGCGCTCCTCGAAGGCGCGCTCGCCAGCTCGCCGGGCTTGGCGATCGCTGCTTCCGAAGGCGGGCTGTTCATCGAAATCGCGCGCTCGTTTCGCCAAGCCCGTGCCTCTTCGGCCGAGCTGTTCTTGCTCTGCGGGCGAGACGCGGCCGTGCGCAGCGCCGAATGGGATTACGGCGACGGGCCTTCGTTCACGAGCCAGCTCGAGGAGTTTCAACTTTTGGTCGCCTCCCGCCAAGGAGCCTACAGCGCTCCTGAGGAGTTTCGGGGCCGTATCCAGCTCATCGATCTGCCAACCTCGTTTGACCAAGTATCCTCGTCGACACTCCGCCAAGCGATTGCCGCGGGAAGACCGTGGAAGCAGTTCGTGCCCGAAGCGGTGGCGGCTGAGATCGTGGCTCGAGGCCTTTACCGCGCGAGGTGATTTCTCAGCCGTTTGTGACACAAGCTTCCAGCTATTAGCTACTTTCCGGCGCAAAAAGGAGAAACTGCGTGGTGGCTGGGGACAGTCAGCCAATTTCGCGTCCGAAGGCGCCTGTAGTTGTTGATTCTTTGAAGGGCGAAATTGGTGACAGTCCCTGCCCCGAGCGCTACGCGTATTTTGCGCCGGAAAGTAGCTAGCGAGCATTTCTCGCCACTGTCACAGCGATTGGGGCGAGAGGCCCGGTGGCCATGGCTCGCGGCAACAGTTTGTGTACATCGCCCGGCCTACAGTTTGTAAGGCAAGCGGGCGCGATCAATCGCGCCCCTACGTCTCAAACGGTGGGGCTTTTCTCCACAGCTGCCGGCCGCCGGTGAGAAAAGCAGCCTAGGCCAGAATCTGTTTCACTACGTGGGCCGGCTCGACTCCGGTCAGTTTCGCGTCCAGGCCCTGGTGCTTGTAGGTGAAACGTTCGTGGTCGATGCCGAACAGGTGCAAGATCGTCGCTTGGTAGTCCCGGATGTGGACGGGGTCTTTAACGATGTTGTAGGAGAAGTCGTCCGTCTCGCCGTGGACGACGCCGCCTTTGATGCCGCCGCCGGCCATCCATAGGCTGTAGCAGCGCGGATGGTGGTCGCGGCCGTAATCGGTGGGCGTCAGTTTGCCTTGGGAGTAGATGGTCCGTCCGAACTCGCCGCCCCAAATGACGAGCGTATCCTCGAACAGGCCGCGCTCCTTCAGGTCTTGGATGAGGGCCCAGGCAGCGCGGTCGACGTCCCTGGCCTGCGCGGGAAGCACTTCGGGAGCGAAGGCGTGCACGTCCCAGCCGCGGTGATAGATCTGCACGAAGCGCACGCCACGCTCGACGAGCCGGCGTGCCATCAGCGCTGCGTTTTGGAACTTGCCGGGCTGCTTCGCTTCCTCGCCCCAGCGCTTGAAGGTGCTTGCCGGCTCACTCGAGAGGTCACCCATCTCCGGCACCGAGGACTGCATCCGGAAAGCCATTTCGAACTGCTCGATTCGCGCCAGTGTTTCCGGGTCGCCGATCTTCTCGTGGCGGATCTGATTCAGCTCGCTGAGTCCGTCGAGCATCTGCCTTCGGACCTGCTTCGAAACACCATCCGGATCCCTGATGTAGAGCACCGGGTCTGCGCCTCCGCGGAGACCTACGCCGGCGTACTTCGGAGACAGGAACCCTGAGCTCCACATCTTTGCGGAAATCGCCTGCACACCGGACTTGGGGTGGCTCTTCTCCGCGTTCATCACGACGAACGTCGGCAGGTCTTGGTTCATACTGCCCAGCCCATAAGCAAGCCACGATCCGATGCACGGCCGCCCGACCACCTGCCGGCCGGTTTGGATGAAGGTAATCGCAGGTTCGTGGTTGATCGCTTCGGTGTGCATCGAGCGGATCACGGCTATGTCGTCGGCCATCTTCGCGGTGTTTGGCAGGATCTCGGAAATCCACGTGCCGCTTTGGCCGTGTTGGTGGAATTGAAAGACAGACGGCGCGATCGGGAAGCGAGCCTGCCCGGATGTCATGGTCGTCAGACGTTGCCCCTTGCGCACCGATTCCGGAAGATCCTTGTCGTACCAGTCCTTCATCTTGGGTTTGTAGTCGAGCAGATCCATCTGCGGCGGCGCGCCCATCATGTGCAGGTAGATACAGCGCTTGGCCTTCGGGGCGAAGTGAGGCAAGTACGGCAGGCCGCCGAAAGCTTCGTCACTATTGGGTGCACCGAAACCGCTCTCCGCCAGAAGGTTGGCCAAGGCGATGCCGCCGATACCTTTGGCTCCTCGGGCGAAGAACTGCCGTCTGGTTTCCGCTAGGATCGCTTCTTTGTGCACTAGAAAAAATCTTAGGGACAGTCCACCGCGCCCCTCGTTACGTTGTGCTCTTCTCGAGACTGTATTGCACGGCGCTTGGGACAGTCCCCGATTTTTTCTTTGTGTGGATGCATTTTGAGCTCCGATGCTACTTGTTCAACACCTCGTCCAAATTCATCAGTTGGCTGGCCAGCATGGTCCATGCCGCGGACTCCGTCGCGGGCAGCGCCTCATCGAGTGGCGACTCGCCGACGGCAACAAACTTCTTCGCCTCCTCGGCATTTGCACTGTAAAAACCAAAGAACCCGTCGTAGGTCCGTTTCGCGACCGCGCGTTCCTTTTCGCTGAAGTCACGCGCCAGAAGACGGGTCGTTACGTAATCCAGCCGACGGTCGAAGTCGTCTCCGGCCTCGCGCATGGCTCTCTGCGCGAGATAGCGCGACGCTTCGACGAATTGCGTATCGTTCATCGTAACGAGCGCTTGCAACGGGGTGTTCGTTCTCTCGCGGCGCACCGTGGCGTGCTCCCGTGTCGGCGCATTGAAGAGCTCCATGGAGGCTGGGGGCGCGGAGCGCTTCCAGAAGGTATACAGACTGCGTCGATAGAGTTTCGCGCCGGACTCCTGTTTGTAGGCATAGGTGTTGCTGGCGGGCATCGCCACCCTTTCCCAGACTCCTTGCGGCTGATAGGGCTTCACACTCGGGCCGCCGATCTTGCGGACCAGCAGGCCGCTCGCCGCCAGGGCGTAATCGCGGATCATTTCAGCATCCATGCGGAAGGCGGCCCCGCGCGAGAGCAGCCGATTCCGTGGGTCTTTGGCGAGCTTTTCCGCGGTCGTTTGCGCCGACTGGCGGTAGGTGGAGGAGGTCACGAGCGTGCGGAAGAACTGCTTGATATCCCAGCCCGATTCGCGGAACTCGACGGCCAGCCAATCGAGCAGCTCAGGGTGAGACGGCGGCTCCCCTTGGGAGCCGAAATCGTCGCTGGTCTTTACCAGGCCGGCGCCGAAGACCTCCTGCCAGTAACGATTCACGATCACGCGGCCGGTCAGCGGGTTCGCCTCGTCGACCAACCACTTGGCCAGCCCCATGCGGTTGCGCGGCCACGACGCCGGCATGGGATGCAACGCCGAGGGGGTATCGGCCGCCACGCGGTCGCGCGGCTGGTCATACATGCCGCGGTAAAGAACGTGAGCCTCGGGATCTTTGTCCGCTATCTCCCGCATTACGTGCGTGACGCCCCCGCGCCGGCGGACCTCCCGCCACTGCCGATCGAGTTCCCGCTTGCGCGCCACGAGCCCGCGGTAATCTTCGTCCTTGACGCTGAGGTAGTAGAGACGCAGCGCTTCCCGCTGGTCGGCACTTAGTTCTTGAGGTGCTTTATCTCGCGCGCGTTGGAGCGTAGACCACAGCGAAACAACCTTGGCCTCCTGGACCGTGATCGGGCGATTAAAGACTCGAAAATCCGCTATGCCCCCGCCCGAGAAGTAGCGAACTTTGGGATCGTCGCGGCCTCCTCTGCCCCTCGTGACTCCCCGACCCAAATAGAGAGGCCGGTTGTTCCGGATACTCCCCTTTAGCTTTGTGAAAAACTCGCTGCCCTGCTCCTCCACGAGATCACCGTTCGTGTACATGCGCAGGCCGGCCCGCTCGCCGGAGCCGTCATAGGTCACCGTAAGGTGGGTCCATGCGCCCGCGGGCAGCCGCTTCGTGTTGGCCCGGTTAATGCTGATCTCGGACGGACTTTTTTGCCCCGCCGGTTTTTCGCCGGTCATCTTGAAGGCGACTTGCCGCTCGCCGACGGTAATCGACCATCCGCGGAAATCGTCCTCGGGATCGTACTGGCCGGCAATCACGACCGCCCCCACGACCTTGGGTTGGTAAACCCACAGGGCAATCGAAAAGGGCGTGCCATTGTCGAGACTCAGGGGAGGAAGCTCGGTCCACGATTCTTTCCCGAAGCGCAGCGCCTTCTGGTTTTCGGCCGGCCCTTCTCCGACACGAAGTCCCTGATGAAGTGTGATTTTCTGCCGGCCTCCTCCTAGGTCGATCGTCGGCTCATCGTCGACGGCAAGCGTCAGCAGCTCCGCGGACTTTTCGAGGGGCGTCTCGAGAGAACGGTGCTCCCCCCTTGCCAGCCACTCGGAGAACGCTTTGTCGACCGCCGCGGCGTTGCTTGCCATCCGCGCTTCGGTTTCCGCCGCCTCCCGGCGGATCTCATGCCAGCGGCCGCGGTCTTTATCGCTGGGTACAACCAGGATGGGCGGCGGGTCCGATAGGTTGCCGTCCATCACGTACTGCGTCGTGTTCCTAAAAAACGCCGTCAAGGAATAGAACTCGCGCTGTCGAATGGGGTCGAACTTGTGATCGTGGCAAGTGGCGCATCCGACCGTAAGCCCCAAAAAGACGATGCCCGTGGTATCGACTCGGTCCTTGGCGTAGATGGCTTCGTATTCCTCCGGGATGACACCGCCTTCGTTGGTCGTGATATTGCAGCGATGAAAACCGGTGGCCACGAGCTGATCGAGGGTCGGGTTGGGCAGCAAGTCGCCGGCGATCTGTTCGACGGTAAACTCGTCAAACGGTTTGTTGTCGTTGAAAGCCCGGATCACCCAGTCGCGGTAGGGCCACATCTCGCGATAGTTGTCGATGTGGATGCCGTGGGTGTCCCCGTAACGCGCGGCGTCAAGCCAATAACGGGCGCGGTGTTCGCCCCAGTGTTTCGAGTCGAGCAGCCTGTCGACCAGCTTTTCATAAGCTTGCTCCGAGGTGTCGGGCAAGAAGCTTGCCAGGATGCCGGGGTCGGGGGGCAATCCCGTTATATCGAGCGCCACACGGCGGGCGAGAGTGCGTTTGTCGGCTTCGTGAGCGGGCGTAAGACCTTCCTTCTCGAGCCGCGCGAGGATAAAGCGGTCCAGCGGGCTGCGAACCCAGGCTTCGTTCTTCACGGCGGGAGGTCCGGGGCGCTTGATCGCTTGGAACGACCAGTGCTGATCCCACGAAGCGCCCTGTTCTATCCAACTCTTGAGAATCTCGACCTGTGCCTTCGTCAGCTCCTTTCTGGAATAAGCCGGCGGCATCCGCAACACCTCGTTCTCGTGAATGATGCGCTTGTAAAGCAGGCTGGCATCCAAGGCGCCCGGAACGACGGGCCTTCCGTTTTCACGCTGCGCGAAAGCTCCCTCGCGTGTATCGAGACGCAAGTCCGCCATGCGGGTCTTGGCGTCCGGTCCGTGGCAGGCGAAACAGTTATCGGAAAGGATCGGCCGTACCTGGCGCTGGAAGTCGACCGGATCGATCGACGCCGCCCGGGATGGAGCGCCGGCAAACAGCGTCACCAGCACGAAGCCCGTGGCCAAGCCGTGAAGTGGAAAACGAACCCTACGCATGGAGCTGCCCTCCCAAACAAGAATCTATAGGCAATCGACTCGGCGCGTCAACCACTCGGAATCGCGAACCTGGTTAGCCTGCCGCGACCAACCCGGAGCGACGGCTCGGTCATACCCGAACAAGCTGCGATCCCTGAGGTCGGGACCCTTACGAACGCCGCGGCGCCAGCCTCTCTATCCAATATTATCGCGTCCTTAGCCGTCCAACACCATCATTCATTCTAATGATTCTAATCACGCGCAAACCAAATCCGACACCCGCCGGCAGGCCTGCCGCCCATCCAACGAACACGCGGGCCAAAGTAGCAGCGATATCCTTGGCCAGGACGTGGCTGACGAGGCCGGCGCCTTCGACAACCATCCGCGGCGAGGGGAACTTGATCGGCCGCACCAGACTGAACCCACCCTCGGTTGCGGCGAACCACGTCAAAAGGACCAGGGCCACGGAGATGAAGCCGAGATACTTGCCTTGCCTGCACGGGCTTTTTGTCGCCGTCGGCTCCGTCGGCAAGGGATCGCCGCCCGTTTCGGGGATCGGATCTCTCGGCGGTGAATCCGAAGTCGTACCAGGTTTTCCGGGGCGCATGGCGCGGTTCCCTAGGGTGCGCGACGTGTATCCCATGCAGGACGGAATTCCGAATCGGAATCCCTAGCCCAGAATGCGGGCTAGCTTCGCCTAACAAACAGCAAAACCAACAACGAGACCACAAAAATCGCCGCTATGGCAAAGGCCGCGGGAGCCGGGAGCCAGTGTCGGGGCCGCTCGCTCCGGCCTTTTTCTATTCGTCCGTTTACACTTGGACCGCTCCTAGGCGCCGGGGATCTCTCTGATCCTTCGCCAGCACTTTCGCGGTCAGCCATCGCTTCACCTGTCGCATTGTACAGCGTCGGTTCGAGCGCCGGCGTCGGCAGAGTGCCGAGTTTCCGCGATACGCCTTGGTCTTCGTCAGGCGAAAAAAATTCAGCGGTGAATGAACGGGTGTTCCCATTTCATGGATGCGGTTTGATATGCTCTGGCGGCCCGTGGTAAAAGTTAGGTTCTCACCGCCGAGGTCTTCGAGCGGCGCCGGACCATGATGGATCCCCAGCAACTTGGCAAGCAATTCGTCGGCCCCATCGCCTTCCCGATAACCCCCTTCCGTCAGGACCTCTCGCTGGACGTCGACGGCCTGCGGGCCAACGTCGCCGCCATCGCCAAGCTCCCGATGTGCGCGCTCGTCGCCGCCGGCAGCCTCGGGGAGATGTACTCGCTTAGCCTGGAAGAGTATCGGCAGGTGGTTGAAGCGACAGTTCAGGCGGTCGGCGACGGGCCCCCGGTGCTGGCCGGCGTCGGTTTCGGAGAGCGGTTGGCCGTCGAGATGGCTCGCCAAGCGCGGGCCGCCGGAGCGAGCGGCATCTTGTGCTTCCCTCCCTACTACGTCGACGCCCACCCGGAAGGGTTGCTCCACTACTACAAGACGATCGCGGAAACGACGGAGTTGGGCATTGTGATCTACAGCCGCGACTGGGCTGCGTTCACCCCCAGCGAAGTCTTCCGGCTGGCCGAAGCCATTCCCAACCTTATTGCCTGGAAGGAAGGCCACGGCGACCTGCGACGCTTGCAGATGATCATGGAACGGGTCGGCGGCCGCCTCCATTGGATCGGTGGGGCGGGGGACGACATGGTTCGCGCCTACTACTCGCTCGGCATCCGGACTTACACGTCGAGCATTGCCAACTTTGCTCCCCGCCTCTCCCTACAGCTCCACGAGCGCGCGTCGATGCTCGATCAGGCCAGCCTGTCGAGGCTGATGACGAACTATGTATTGCCGCTATACGGTCTCCGCGCTCGGCGCAAAGGCTACGAAGTGGCGGTCATCAAGACCGCCCTGCAGATCCTTGGGAAGCCTGCCGGACCGGTCCGGCCTCCCCTGGTCAACCTGCGCCCCGAAGAAGTTGCGGAACTTGAAAAACTGATCGAGCGTTACCAACCCGTGCTCTAGCTTTTCTCACCAGGCGGCGTGGGGAAGTGCCCCTGATTCCGCCCAGAGGTTTCCCGCCAATCTTGGGGCTTACCGGCGGCTCAACCGTTCCGGCTCTACCGCTAGGGATAGCGACATGGATGCCCAGCTCGTTCCCGAGGCGGAAATCCACTGGTCATGGCCGTAAGGGAACCCGCTTTCAAAATACGGCTGCACCGGGAACGACCGTGTCTTCACATGCCACGATCCATCCGGCGCTTGCGTTCGTAAAAGGTAGCGCACACCCCTCTGGTAAACGTCATCCGTGGTCTTCATCTTGCCCGCCAGGTGGAGCGCATAGAGGGCTTCGCCGGTGGCGTAAGCGTCGCTGCCCATCGTGGGTAGCTGCGACCAACCGCCATCATCGCGTTGCTTTCTTGCTAGACCGTGGGCCGACTTTTTGATCGCGGCCTCGTCGCCTCCCGCCCACTTCAGCCCGAGCAGGTGGAAGGCTCGTTCCTGCGTCGTCACGGGCTGTGCGGAATCGAGCCATGCAGCGGCTCGGGCCAGACGTTCTTCTGTATCCCTCTTCTCCGCGGGGGGCGAATAATGTTGCAGGGCTTTGATCACCATCGCGGTGGTGATGTAGGCGTCATAGGTCAGCGGAGGACGGTTGCCCGTGGTCGCCCAGTGCCCTTCGGGCGACTGGTGCAGCTTGAGGTAGTGCACCAGAGAGTCGGTGTATTCGTCGGCCGGCCTGCGGTTGGCCGCGAAGCCGAACATCTCATAGCCGACGCTGTTGGGACTGAACGCCGCCATGTTCATCGTGCGTTCGGGGCTTTTTTCGAGCAGCCCCAAAGGAATCTGCGTCAGCTCTTTGGGAGCTGGAATGCCGCGCTCACGCGCCAAAGCCACGGCCGCGGAAGGCAGGTACTGGTTGTGGCAGGAGTTGCAGCCTCCCTTCCTGACAAACTGTGGGCTTTGTTTCTCGAGCAGCCCGATGGCCTTTTTGACGGCGTCGGGGATGGATTGCTCGCCGGAAGAAGGAGGTGCGTCGACGGCAATGCCTCCGCTCAAGCGCAGCTTCTCTGAAACACCTAACAGGCGGGCCACCTCGTTGTCGCCGCGCTTACCTGCGAGAGTCCGAGGAGTTTCACCCTCTCCGCTGACTTCGGTGTCGGCGCCCCTGTCGAGCAGCGTCCTCACGATCCCGGCGGACATCGCCTCCGAGTACGCGGCCCACATCAAGGGCGAATAGCCTCGGTAGTCCTGCCCGTCCGGCTCGGCCCCCTGCTCCAGCAAAACGTTGACAATGTCCTCCGCTCCCTGCTGAGCGGCCATGGCAAGGGCGGTCTGATTGCGCTTCGTCCGAGTCTTGACGTCAGCACCGTTCTCGAGCAACAAGTGGACAGCCTCGAGGCTGCGGCTGCGGGCCGCGTCCAGCAGTGCCCCAGCGCCGCTGCTGCTAAGGGCCGTTGCGTCGGCCTTTTTGGCGAGCAACAGCTTCATCGCCGCCACATCTCCGTCGCGCGCGGCGGCCATCAGCGGCGTTCGTCCGTTCATGGTGGCGATATTGGGATCGGCTCCTTTATCCAGAAGCACCCGTAGGACCGAGTGGCTGTCGCGGCGGCGGGAAGCGAGGTACAGCGGCGTGCTGCCGTCCTGCGTCTTGCTGTTGATTTCCGCGCCGCCTTCCAACAGCAGGCGCGTCTTTTCGCCGCTCCGCACGGCCCAGTGCAGGGGCGTCCCTTCGAGGCGGTTCTTGGCGTTGACATCCGCGCCGTTGTCCAGCAAGAGTTTCATCGTCTCGATGTCCCCGAAGCCGGCGGCATGATGAAGCGGCGTCGAGTCGCTGTGGTCTCTCCCTTTGAGTAGCTCGGGATCGTCGCGTAGAAGCTTTTTCACGGCCGCGGACTTTTGGCCCCGCACGACCGCAATCAGTGCCTTGAGCTTTGGATCGAGGGGCTTTTGAAGCTCCCGCGGTTCAAGCTCGATATCACCCCATTCCGCGCCTTGATCGATCCACGCGCGCAGGATTCCGATGTCTTCCGCCGCCAACGGACCGGTCGGCGGCATTTGCATCCCACCGTCTCCGCTCACCAGCCGCAGGATCAGCTTGCTGTCGGCGCTTTTGCCCGCAATGATGACCGGACCGTAGTCGCCACCCCGCAACGCATTCTGCCGCTTGTCGAGGCGAAGTCCCGACTGTTGCTGTTTGGTGCCGTGGCAGGCGTGACAATTTTTGGCCAAAATCGGCTTCACGTGTTGATCAAAGTCCACCTGGATGTCGGCGGCGGGTGGTAGCTCGCTGCCAACGAGCGCCATCAGCGGCAGGCCTAGGTAGAACAGAAGTGCGGCTCCGGTTGCTCTCATCATCCGATCCTTTCCCGCAGCGTTTCGCGACTGGTGTTGCCGTCTGGCTCCGTGCTCGTCGGAGGTTTCCGACTTCGGGTTCGTGCTTGCGTCATTGTACTCGCGCATCGCGCGGGGCACAACAGTTTTCGTTAAGACTCTTCCGACGCATGAGTAGCGAGGACGAATGTCCGGTGATGGGCTCAAACGCAATGGTGAATGATGCAGGTGGCAATGGATGACTTGAGAGAACTATGTTCAAGACGGAGTAACAATAAGATCCCCCGCGTGCCTGACCCAACTCAAATATGGGCGCTACCGCGGCTTTGTTGTACCCAACCCAAATTTCGTGACGCCACCACCCTGTTCTTCATGGTTGAAACCAGGCCCGAGGCGCTTCGGCTACCGAGGTTGTAGCGCGGCTGGGCCGTCGTTTGGCCCAGACCTGCCGCCTTTTCTCACCCCTCGCCTGGGCGAAGGATGCCACCGCGCAATCCCGGCACGAGTGAGTCTGGTTGCGCAAATCGGACCTTTCGTCCCTATAGTCTTAGGACTAATGGATCAGTCCGGCGTAGGTGAATTCCCGAATGTCCTAACGCCAAGCTTTCTGATATTCTCGATAGGGAGAAGGGAAAACTCATGAGCAGATCTCTATTCAGAACATTATCTTGGGCTTTGATTGCGCCCCTCGGACTGGCTTTACCGACCGTTGCCTGGGGACAGGCCATCGTTGGGTACGCCATCAACGTAGGCCGCGCCGGCGCTGTCGGGGTGGGTGCCGGGGCAGGTTTGGGGGGAGTGTTCAGTAAAGTGAACCAGCCCCTCAAGAGGGCCGGTCAGGAGGGAGCAGGCGCTTCCCAGACAGGCAAGCAGGCCGGGCCCGAGTTTGACAATGACAAGGTTCCCGCGACTGTCAGTGTGAGCAGAGGTAACCAAAAAGCGGCGGTCGGCGCTGACGGGAAACTGAAGCTCAAGGGAGGAACGACCATAGCAGGCCTGAGTCCTTCCCCCAGAGTTGCGCGCTCCGCTCAACTCTCGACCGAAGCGCGCGAGGCCGCGTCGAGTTCAGGGGCCACTGGATCCTACAACCCCGGACCGACCCCAGCCCCCGCTCCCCGCCCAAGCGCCGCACCTGCGACGAAGATCCCCGAGTTATCCGCGGCAGAGCCGGCGAGCCCAAAGCCGACGGAGAAAGACCTTGGCGCTACGAGCGGGCAAGTCGCCGACGAATCACCCACCGGCTCGGCAACGGCCGAACAGGCCCAGACGACACCCGCGCGTAAACGTGGCGTCCTCAGCCCGCTCGTTGGCTCGACGGACCCCGCGGAAAACGGCGCTGGAAAAGAGGTTGCCGGCAAAGAAGAAATCGCCCTCATCGCGGTCGGCGACAAGGTCGCAGACCTCATCGCCCGCCTGGGGAAACCGACGATGGTCCTCAAGGGGCTCGGCGGCAACGGATACAACGAAAAATACACTTTCAGGAAGCCCGGCGGCGGCACATTCACGGTCTTGGCGCTACACGGAACGGTCACGGCTGTCATAGACAGCTCTACAGGCCTGCCTATGAGGGCCTCGCTCCCGTAAGTCGGTTTGTTACCACTCCGAGTAGGAACGCCAACATAAAACGCCCGCTGTCCCCCTCCGGCGGGCGTTTTTTGACTCCGCCCCACCCCCTCGACACACGATCGCCTCGTCCTCGGTAGAACAGGCCTGCTCTTCTCACCACTGTCATAGCGATTGGGGCGAAAGACCCGCGGTGGCCATGGCTCGCGACAACGGTTTGTGTAGATCGGCCAGCTTACAGTTTGTAAGGCAAGCGGGCGCGATCCATCGCGCCCCTACATCTCGAACGGCGGGGCTCTGCTTCACTGCTGCTAGCCGCTGGTGAGAAAAGCTCGCTAGCCCGAGCCTTGCGAGCTTAGACAAGAACTGCTCGAAAAGAAATCGGCGTTGATTTTCAGGGGGTTGGTGCTGTTTGAACGCCAGTCGCCGCTGCTTGGGAGCTAGGGCCGACTTTGCCCTCCAGGGCGTACAAAGCCAGCTCGATGCGGTCGGACACCCCTAGCTTGTCGAAGATCTTGTGCAGGTGGTTCTTGACCGTCTGCTCGGCGACATACAGCTTGCCGGCGATCTCCTTATTCTTAAGACCCTGGGCGACCAGCGCAATGATTTCCTTTTCGCGGCTACTGAGACTTGGGTTCTCAGTTCTTTCCGCCGCATCGTCGGTAGGGCCGGAGAAATGATCCATTAGGGCAGCCGTGCCCCTTGCGTCCAGCCAAATGCCACCCTGGTGCACCTTTCGAATACTCTCGGCCAGCAGCTTGGTCGCGGATTGCTTGAGGACAATTCCCGAAGCCCCTTGCTTTAGGGCACGCACATGTTGATCGGGGTCTTCGGACGCAGTCAGGACAATGACTTTCGTCTTGAGTCGGTGATGGTCGATACCGTTCAATGTCGCGATTCCGTCACGCCGCGGCATGTACAGGTCGAGCAGGAGAACATCCGGCTTAACCTCAGCGAGAATATCCACGACTTCCGTGCCGTCTCGGGCTTCGGCAACGACCTCAAAATCGCGCTCGAGCGACAATAGCTGGCGGAGGCCGTCACGGAAGACCGGGTGATCGTCCGCGACGGCGATTCGGATTGGCTCGGGCGTTCGGTCAACGCTGGTGTCGGTGTCAGAGTGCATTTATAGGAAGTGCCTTTCTACAGAGTGCATGCGAGAGCGTCCCTGTTATTACACGTATACAGCTCTTTTACACCTCTTTGGGGTGGCTCGTCGATAGACAAGTGGTACCGAAATGTTGCCGGGATAGTACCCCCCCCGACCTAGGTGCATTACCCAGGGCCATCTTCTATCTATACCGAATCGTTATCAATCTAAAAACCTTAGCGAATAGGGAGCAAGCGGCACGGATCGCACCGCCGATTGGCTTCGCGCGAAAGAATGGGAAAGCCCGGCGACCGCCGGTCGCGGGTGGATGCCCGGGGCGCGCATTTTCCAACTGCGTGCTATGGTTATGGGTTTTTGGCCTAGTCGCAGTTCAGCAGTAGTTGGTTTTCGGATTGGCTACAATAGCCGGTAGACGGTTTTCGCCGGGCGGGGTCGGGAACTCGCCCCGCGGTTGTTATCGAGAAACGTATGAATGTTATCGAGAAACGTATGAATTCGAAGAAAACAGTTCAGACGAATGGGAAGGTAGGACAGGTCGAGGTTCCACGCCGCGGCATGTTGGCCGAGTGGACGGTGACGATTATTCTGCTGCTGTTCGGAACCACGACGCTGGTTCAGGCCTTCGTCATACCCACGGGGTCAATGAAGGAGTCGCTGCTGATTGGGGACCACCTGCTGGTGGATAAGCTGGCCTACGCACCGGCGGGCTCGGTCGGACAGTCTGTCTTGCCCTACCAGGACGTCCAACGGGGCGACATCATCGTCTTCCGTTACCCCCGAGATCTGTCTCAAACCTACGTCAAGCGGGCGGTCGGAATCCCGGGCGACCGCATTCGTATGGTCAACAAGCAGCTCTTCATCAACGGGGAGCCGGTCGAGGAGCCGTACGTTATTCATACTACGAGCTATGTAGACGCGTATCGAGACAACTTTCCCGCCACGCCCGACGTGCGAGTCTATCCGCGGGGACAAAAGATGCTCGAGGAACATGCTGTCGGGGGCGAGGTGGTCGTGCCTCCCGGCCAGTATTTTGCCATGGGCGACAATCGGGATTCTTCCGACGATAGTCGCTTCTGGGGTTTGGTGCCGCGGGAGAACATCATCGGCAAGCCGCTGATCATCTATTGGTCCTACGATGCTCCGACCCACCGCCTGCAGGACTCGAGCATCTCGCTGGCCCATATCAAAGACCTGGTGCTGAATTTTTTCAGCAAGACGCGCTGGGACCGCACGTTTAATCTGATCCACGCTCACGAATTAACTGCGCCATGAGCGTGCCGTCAAGGCCGCAGGCGCGTCTTCACGGGGTCATCCTCGCCGGGGGGCGGGGGACCCGGTTTTGGCCCCGGAGCCGGCGGCGGTTTCCGAAGCAGCTTCTGAACGTAGTGGGAGAGGGTTCGCTGCTGCAGCAGACCGTAGGGCGGCTGCGGCCCCTGATTCCGCCGGAGCGAATCTGGGTCTTCACCAGGGATGCCCTCAGGAAGGAAGTGGCCCGGCAGTTGCCCGAGGTGCCCAGGCGCCAGATCATCGCCGAGCCTGTGCAGCGTAATACCGGGCCGTGCATAGCTTTGGCGGCGCGGCTTCTGTTGGAGCAAGACCCGGATGCCACGATGGGGGTGTTTCCTGCCGATCACGTCATCGGCAAGGTTTCACGTTACCTGACTGTCTTGCGCGCCGCGGCCAGAGTGGCTTCCCAGGGGAAGTTGGTGGTGCTCGGGATCCAGCCAAAGTGGCCGGAAACCGGGTACGGCTACATTGAATTTCCCAAGGCGACGCGGCCCGGCACGCTCAAGCCGCACCCCGTGGTCCGCTTCCGTGAGAAACCCCGGGAAAGGGCGGCCCGACGATTCGTGGCGGCCGGACATTTTGGCTGGAATAGCGGTATGTTCTTTTGGCGGGCCGACGTCATCGGTGAGGCGATTGAGCGCTTTATGCCCGCCACCGCCGCTGAGATTGAAAAGATCGCCCCGCTGCGGTCAAGAAAGTTTCGGCGATCACTGGGCCAGCACTACCCGAGTTGCGAGGACCTCTCCATCGACTACGGCGTCCTGGAAAAGGCAGGGAACATCGTCGGCCTCTCCTGTGCGGATTTCGGTTGGAGTGACGTCGGTAGTTGGGAGGCTGTCTACCGCTTGCTGCTGAGCGGGTCGGAGACCACGGTGGAACGGTCGCCTCTCCGATCGATCATGGCTGCGGGCAACTACGTGGACGCGCCGGGGAAGCTGGTCGCTTTGATCGGTGTCAGGGATCTGATCGTCGTGGATAGCCCTGACGCTTTGCTGGTGTGCCGCCGCCGCCAAGCACAGCAAGTCTCGGCCCTCGTGGAAGCCCTGGAAAAAGCGGGCGAAGAGTCGTTGCTCTGATCCACGTCCCAACCCAGCTTTTACTTGTTCGCTGCATCATCCCTCGAGCGTGGGAGAGGGTCGGGTCAAGGCGCGCCTCCTTGACCACGCGCTATGCACCCACGCTCCTCAGACCGAGCGGCGCCAGCGCACGGAAATCAGCTAGATCAGAGGTAGCGAGCGCCGCGTCACAACGAATCGCCGTTGCGGCGATCATGCAATCCGTCAAAGATCCCCGACGCCTGCCGTTTCGGTTGAAGAGACGCGCAGCCACAATGGAGTCCTTGGGGAGAAACGGTGCTTGTTCTCTCAGAATGTCTGCTGCCAACTCCACTTCTTCTTCATCCACGGGTCCGCAGAGAAACTCCGTCCAGCTGATCGCGCTGATCCCAAGCGATTCACCGTCTCCGAACCAGTTTCGAAGCTGACAGTCCTCCGAGGACCCTTTCGTGAGCGCGCGGATGAGGAAGCTCGTATCGACATGGATCACCGGCTGCGGTCCTCTGCTTTCCGCGACGATGCCCGGCGCTCACTCTTCGCACGCCGGCTCCACGCCCGCGCTTTCGCCGGACTTAGGGCCAGACGTCGCTGCAGAGCGTCAAGGGCAGCCAAGGCGTCCGGTGAGCTCGGCAGGTTTTGTTTGGCGGTAGCACGAATCGCCCGCCGCAAGGCCGCGGACTTCGAGACGCCCCAGCGCCGGGCCATCTCCTCGAGATCGCGGACAGTTTCGACATCGAGAGAATACGTATTCTTGATAGAAAGTATGGCCATACTGATTAGTATATGGCCATACTATTCCGGAGTCAAGGCGACAGACGCCACCTCATCTCAAGCCGGCCCCGCCGTTCTCCGCGATCCTACCGCCGCCAGCCATCGAGGATAGCTTCCACGGCTGCCCGCACGGCGGCGCGAGGTTGGGAAGTCTCGACAGATGAACTCATATCGCCTCGATCGCCCGGTTTAGATGCCGAACTCATCGAATCTCAAGTTGAAGGATAAGGAGCAGCCGCTCCGCCTGTCCTTCGCTGAACTGTGTGATTATCCCATCCCAACGGGGCCGTTCGGAATATTCTTTCGGCGGACCCGCGGAAGACATCCCGGTAATCTTGTAACGGGATGGCGAGGCGAAGTGCGTGAGAAGCCCGTCAGTACAAGGCGCGTGCCGCTCGGCGCGCGGAGGCGCACTTCGCGGATCTGGCGGGCGGCGATACGATAGAGGGAAGGGGAAGTGTGATCCCGCCCGCCTAGATCCTACGCTACGGTCTGGCCGGTCGGGGTTCGAGGCGCACACCGAGATCCCAGGCACAGGCCGAGTGATAAAATGAACCGTCCGCGGCAGCGCGAGCAGAGAGCGGGCGGCGTCCGGACACGCTTCACCCGCGACCCGCGGCTTAGCGTTTCACACGAACTTCAGCGCCGAGAGCCGGCCGCCTCCGCCGCTCGTCCGGCGATTCCCCCGATCAACCCATGGGATTCCGACTGGCATCGCCTTACACCCCCCGCGGCGACCAGCAGACCGCGATCGACCAGCTCGTTCAGGGACTGCGAGACGGCGAGTGCCACCAAGTCCTGCTCGGTGTGACGGGATCGGGCAAGACCTACACCGTCGCCAAGGTCATCGAGCAGCTCGCCCGCCCGGCCCTGGTGATCGCCCACAACAAAACCCTGGCCGCTCAGCTCTACCACGAGTTCAAGAATTTCTTTCCCCAAAACGCCGCGGAATTTTTCGTCAGCTACTACGACTACTACCAGCCGGAGGCCTATCTTCCCTCGAGCGACACCTACATTGAGAAGGAAGCCACGATCAACGATGAACTCGACAAGCTGCGCCTGTCGGCGACCAGGTCTTTGTTCGAGCGGCGCGATTGCGTGATCATCGCCAGCGTTAGTTGCATCTACGGGCTGGGATCCCCGGACGCCTACTACGGCATGCTGCTGATGCTCGAGAAGGGCCGGAAGATCGCGCGCGAGCAGATTACGAAGCGCCTGGTCGAGATCCTCTACGAACGCCGGGACACAGACTTCAAGCGCGGCACGTTCCGCGTCATCGGCGACGTCATCGAGATCTTCCCGACCTACGACGACTATGCCTACCGCGTCGAGCTGTGGGGCGATGAGATCGACAGCCTCTCGCAAATCGACCCGCTGCTCGGGCAGGTCCGCCAGACCTATCTCCGGCTGCCGATCTACCCCGCCCGCCACTACGTCATGTCGAAGGAAACTCGCGACAACGCCATCGAGGGGATTCTGGCCGAGCTCGATTGGTGGACCGCGGAACTGCACAAGCGAAACAAGCGTCTCGAAGCGCAGCGCCTCAGCCAGCGGACTCTTTTCGATATCGAGATGATGCGGGAGATCGGCTATTGCCACGGTATCGAGAACTACTCGCGTCACTTTTCGGGAAGGCTGCCCGGCGAGCCTCCGCCCACGTTGCTCGACTATCTGCCGCAGGACGCCCTGCTCTTCCTCGACGAAAGCCACCAGACCGTCCCGCAGTTGCGCGGCATGTACAAAGGTGACCGCTCGCGGAAGGAAACCCTCGTCGAATACGGATTTCGCCTGCCCAGCGCCCTCGACAATCGCCCTTTGAAGTTTGAAGAGTTTGAACACCGTGTCAACCAGGCCATCTACGTCTCCGCGACCCCGGGGCCCTACGAGCTGACCAAGTGCGCCGGCACGGTGGTGGAACAGCTGATCCGGCCGACCGGCCTGATCGACCCGGCGGTCGAAGTTAGGCCCGTCAAGGGACAGGTAGACGACCTGTTGGGCGAGATCCGCAAGCGTGCCGAGGCCGGGGAGCGCGTTCTCGTAACGACCCTTACGAAGCGCATGGCCGAAGACCTTTCCGAATACTATTCGGAAACCGGCGTCCGCTGCCGGTATATGCACTCGGAGATTGACACCCTGGAGCGTGTTCGGTTGCTGCGCGACTTGCGCAAGGGCGAATACGACGCCCTGATCGGCGTCAACCTGCTTCGCGAGGGATTGGATCTGCCCGAAGTCTCACTGGTGGCGATTTTGGACGCCGACAAGGAAGGGTTTCTGCGCTCCTCCGGCTCGCTGATCCAGACCATCGGCAGAGCCGCCCGCAACGTCAACGGCCGGGCGGTCCTTTACGCCGACCGGATGACCGACAGTATGGCCCGGGCCATCGACGAAACCGACCGGCGGCGAGCCGTGCAAGTGCAGTACAACGAGGCGAATCACATCACTCCCCAGACGATCTCAAAACCGGTGGATATGAGCCTGGCTCGGATCGTCGAAGCCGACTACCTCTCCATCCCCGACGAAGAAACGGAAACGGAGCTGCCGGGGTCGCTCGAGGAGTTGCAAAATCTTGTCGACCGGCTGGAGAAACGAATGCGGGACGCCGCACAAAAGTTCGAGTTCGAACAGGCAGCCAAGCTCCGCGACCGCATCAAGGCTCTCAAGACAAGAGAACTGACCGGCGTGGCCCAGGATCCCCGATGATCCCTCCGTGCCGAGTAGGATCGGCAGACCAAGCCGCGACGGACCAGCAGGCGATACGTTGAGCACGGCGAGCAAGCGCAACGCAGTACTGACGGGCTTCTTACGCACTTCGCCTCGGCACGTGTGGCGAGAAATGCGGGCTAGCGGCAGTGAAGCAAACACTCGCGTCGGGCTGTAGGGGCGCGATTCATCGCGCCCGCTTACTCTGCGCTGGGCGATCTATGCAAACTGTTGCCGCGAGCCATGGCCAGCGGGCCTTTCGCTCCAAGCGCTGTGACAGTGGTGAGAGAAGCCTTGTAGCGCGGATCTGAGCCTTATCCAGATCCGCGGCCGTTGATGTAGGTCAGCGGGTGACTCCGCTTGAAGAGGATCGAAACAATGTTGGTGTCGAGCAAGTACCCCTGGTAGCGACCACCACTCATGGCGGTCCTAGTTTGAGTAGCGGCCGGCAATCTTGCCGGCCAGAGGAACGACAAGCTGAAGCGCTCGACTTTCCACCAGCCGGACGGTGTCCTCGGGTCGCCGGGGCGCGACATGTCGCGCCCCGGGGGACCGCCTGTTGCCGCCTTCCGTGTGCCCTCACCCTTTGCGCCTAGCTCGGAATTGCAGGGAGCAATTCGAGCACATCCGTGGTCGCTAAGTGAACGGTATTAGGCTTAGCCGCACCTCCGAATCCCCACGGTCTACCGAGACGCTAAGCGCCAGCTCCAGCGGACCATACTCGTTTCGGATCCGGCTCGCCTCCTCTCGGGCTTGGTCCGCTCCCTCAGGCGTGTGAACCAGTTTCACGCGCCCATCCGTCAGACGAACCAGAAGGAAGTCAGACGGCCGATAGCCGCGCAAGGTCATCCGGGTCAGGCTTTCGAGCAGGTCATTCACGACGCCTGTGTCGGCACTGCTCTCCGCGGCGGGTACAAGAGCCGATACATCCACAGGGCCCTTATCGTTCGACATCGCCATTGCTTGATGCGGCGCCGCGACACGCACCAGCCGCGACCGGCCGGCCAACGATCGAGTGGCAGTGTGGGGCAGGCAAAGGCCCTGCTAACCCGCATTTCTCACCAGCTGACGGTCGAAGCACGCCATAGGCCCGCCATTACGTCGTTGCGCTTGCTCACCGTGCTCAACGTACTGTTCAAGTACGCCCGCATTATTCAAGAAACGGGGCGCTGAGCGGCGCGCGCCTTGTACTGACAGGCCTCTCACGCACTTCGCCTCGCCACCTGGTGAGAAAAGCGGGCTAAGGCCTCACCATGCTCGACGACTCACTCGCTATCGACCCCAACCACGAAGACGCAATGCTCTACAAGAACCTCCTCTATCGTGTAAAGGCGGACATGGCCGAAACGAAGCTCGACGCTGGGGACTTGCTGAGCGAAGCAGACGCCGTGATCCAGCAAGTGCTCCAGTTAAGGTCTCTCCGTATGGCTCAAAGCGAGGAACAGTCGGCGCCCGCTCTTGCAAAACTAGATCCCGCGCTGCCCCCGCCCCCTTTTCGAGCACCCGCGGCTCCGCCGCCACCGCCACGAAACTGAAGCCGATAGGAGGCAGCGTGCTGTGGCGAGGCGCAAAAAAAGAGGGTGGAAGCTCACCCGCCTATCCGGAGCTTCCACCCCAACAGAAAGGGACGGAGAACAAACACTAGCGCTCAACTGCAGCCGGAGGTTGAGCCACAGTTTTCGCACTTATAGCAACTGCCATTACGCGTCATCAGCGACCCGCATTCCGAGCAAATCGGCGAATCCACCGTCGCCGGCTGGAAAGATAACGACTTCTGTTGATCCGGCTCGGTAGGCCGCAGATCCGGTGTTTCACCCACTTCCGTTTGTTTGTACTCGGGTGAGATGAACTTGGCGCCTAACCAGCGGAAGATGTAGTCCATAATCGACTTGGCATAGGGAATCTCCGAGTTCCCTGTCCATCCGCTCGGTTCGAAGCGCACGTGTTGGAATTTATCCACCAGCACTTGCAGCGGCACGCCGTATTGCAGGGCCATCGATACCGCGGTGGCGAAGCTGTCCATGAGACCGCTGATCGTCGAACCTTCCTTGGCCATGCGAATAAAAATCTCTCCCGGCGTCGCCCCATCGTCATAGAGGCCAACCGTGATATACCCCTCGTGCCCGCCTACGGAAAACTTGTGGGTCAGCGATTGCCGCTCGTCGGGGAGCTTGCGGCGCATCGGCCGGAAGACTACTTTTTCGGCCGCGGCCTCGGCGCTTTGCCGCTCTTCTTCTCCCTCTTTCCCCTGCGACGAGCTGAGCGGCTGCGCGCGTTTGGACCCATCGCGGTAGATGGCCACCGCTTTCAGCCCCAGCCGCCAGGCGTCAACGTAGGCATTCACAATATCCTCGGCAGTTGATTCCTCCGGCATGTTGATCGTTTTCGAGATCGCTCCGGAGATGAACGGCTGCACGGCGCCCATCATGCGGACATGCCCGCTATAGTGAATCGCCCGTTCGCCGTTCTGCGGCCGGAAGCTGCAGTCGAACACAGGCAGATGCTCGGGTTGAAGATCAGGCGCGCCCTCGATCGTCCCGGTGGAATCGACGTGGTTGACGATTTTGCTGCCCTGCTCGGGCGAATAACCTAACTTGAGTAGGGCGGAGGGCACCGTGTTGTTGACGATCTTGATCACACCCCCGCCGACGAGCTTCTTATACTTGACCAGCGCCAGCTCGGGCTCGACGCCGGTCGTATCGCAGTCCATCATGAAGCCGATCGTACCCGTCGGCGCGATGACCGTGACTTGGCCGTTGCGGTAGCCGTTTTGGCTGCCGGCCTCGTAGGCGTCATCCCAGCAGCGCTGCGCCGCATCGTAAAGCGCCTCGTCAACATGCTGAGAGTCGACGGTCCTGGCGGCGTCCCGATGCCCGCGGATCACCTCCAGGAAAGGCTGCTGGTTGTGCTCGTAGCCGGGGAACGGCCCGGTGGTCCGGGCGATCCGGGCGCTGGTCAAGTAGGCCTGCCCGCACATCACCGCGGAAATCAACCCCGCGACGGCGCGCCCTTTGTCGCTGTCATAGGGCAAACCCATCGACATCAGCAACGCTCCGAGGTTGGCAAAGCCCAGGCCGAGCGGCCGATAGTCGTGGGAGTTGCGGCAGATCGTCTCCGTCGGGTAGCTCGCGTTGTCGACGATAATCTCTTGCGCGACGATCAGCGTATCAACGGCATGGCGGAAGGCCTCGGCGTCAAATCGCCCCTTGGAACCTTGAAACCTGAGCAGGTTCAACGATGCCAGGTTGCAAGCGGAATCGTCCAAGAACATATACTCCGAGCACGGATTGGAAGCGTTGATCCGCGCCGTATTCTTGCACGGGTGCCAGAGGTTCACCGTGGTGTCGAACTGCATGCCGGGATCGCCGCATTGATGGGTTGCCTCGGCGATGTCGTGCAGCAACTGGCGAGCTTTGTGACGTTCTTTGGGCTGGCCGTTGACGACCGAACGGGTCCACCAGTCTTCATCGTTAACGGCCGCTTCCATGAAGGCATCCGTCACCCGAACCGAGTTGTTCGCATTCTGGAAGAATATCGACGAGTAGGCGTCTCCATCGATTGCCGCATCATAACCGGCTTCGACCAGCGTCCAAGCCTTGCGCTCCTCGCTGGCCTTGCACCATATGAACTTCTTGATGTCGGGATGGTCGGCATTCAAAATCACCATCTTGGCCGCCCGGCGTGTTTTGCCTCCCGACTTGATGACGCCCGCGAAGGCATCGAACCCCTTCATGAACGACACCGGACCCGACGCCCGCCCGCCGCCTTTGAGCGAGGCATCCTCCTCCCGAATCTTCGACAGGTTCGAACCGGTTCCCGATCCCAACTTGAACAGCATGCCCTCGGTCTTGGCCAGATCCATGATCGATTCCATGGTGTCGTCGGCCGAGATAATAAAACAGGCCGAGCACTGCGGGCGGTGCACGCCCGGTTCTAAAGCCGCCACTTGCCCTGACGCCTTGTTCCACGCCCAACCGTAGCCGCGGCCCTCCTTGACCCCGACGTTGAACCATACGGGCGAGTTAAAACTAGCCTTCTGCGTAAGCATGAGGTGGGCTAGCTCATGCCGAAAGTTCTCGACGTCTTCCGTCGTCGCGAAGTAGCCGTCGGCCGCACCCCAATCAGCGATCGTATCCACGACACGGTGGACCAACTGCTGTAAGCTGTGTTCACGCTCCGGCGTCCCAACGCGCCCGTGGAAGTACTTGCTGGCCACGATATTGGTCGCCGTTTGCGACCAGTTGCGGGGCATTTCCACCTCGCGCTGTTCAAAGATCGACTCTCCCTTTTCATTGGCGATCGAGGCGGTGCGGGTTTCCCACTCGAGCAGGCCGTAAGGTGTCTGAGAGGAGTCCAAGTCTTTCGTGAAATAACGCGGGAAAGCCAGGCCCCGCTTTTTTTCGACGTCTGTTGAGAGCCGATCTACCTGAGACGCCAGGTCAACGCTGATTTCACCCATGCTTCTCTTCCCTTCTTGTCTCTTGCATCTAGCTTGCCCAAACCGCCTCCCCGCAGCCCGAAAAGAACCCGAACAGCTGGTCGGCAGGTGAGTGCCGCATGAGCTAATAGGGGCCGCCGGGCTCACGCGACATGGAACATACTACACATGATCTTGTGGTCTGTCAACCCTAAACTTCCATATATCGTGTTTTTGGTACTCACCGCTCGTTTTGCCGGTCGAAGCGCTTGCCCCCGCATCCGGAGAAACCCTCGTCCCACCTATCGGTGGTGGTTCCTCATCACCGCGACGTTGGCGGCGCGGTCCACGCCCGCCCCGCACGAGCGAGACGTTTAGAGCGCCACCCGTACTTTTAGAGTGCCCGGTGGTGGCTGGGTACAGTCAGCCAATTTCGCGTCCGAATGCGCCCGTAAGTTGTTGATTCTTTGAAGGCGCGAAATTGGTGACAGTCCCCGCCCCGAGCGCCACGCGTATTTTGCGCCGGAAAGTAGCTAGCCCGCTTTTCTCGCCAGGTGGCGAGGCGAAGTGCTTGAGAGGCCCGTCCGTACAAGGCGCGCGCCGCTCGGCAACTCGTTTCTTGAACAATGCGGGCGTACTTGAACCCTACGTTTAGCACGGCGAGCAAGCGCACCGACGTAATCGCGGGCCCATCGTGTGCTTCGACCGTCAGCTGGTCAGAAATGCGGGCTAGAGTCTCAAGAGAAAACACCGAGCCTGATAGCGAAATAGCCCTGAAAGATGCAGCCTCCGGGCCGGCGTTCCTCGGTGGTAAGCAGCTAGCCGGCCGCCGCGGGCGGTCCCTGCTGAAAGACCTTGTCGAGAACCGTGACTGCCTGATCGATGTGGCGCCGCTCGATGATGTAGGGCGGCAGGAATCGCAACACGGTCTCGGTCGTGCAGTTAATCAACAAGCCCATCTCCATCGCCTGCTGCACGACGGCCTTGCCGGGGACTTTCAGGTTCAACCCGACCATCAATCCCTTGCCGCGAACCCCCTCGACGAAGTCGTAGCGTACGACGAGCTCCTCGAGCCGGCGCTTGAAATAATCCCCGCTTTCTCGGATCGCCGGCAGCTCCTCGTCGAGGACGTCCAAAAACTCGAGCGCCACCCGACAGGCGAGCGCGCCACCCCCAAACGTCGTGCCGTGCAACCCTGGAGAGATCATTGCAGCGGCTCGCTCGTTGGCAATGACGCAGCCCATGGGCAGCCCCCCGCCGAGAGGTTTGGCGGTGACGAGGATGTCCGGCTGGACCGGCTCGGGACTCCTATCGTCAGCAGACGGCTGATGCCACCACTGAAAGGCAAAGTAACTTCCCGTGCGGCCGAGGCCGCTCTGAATCTCGTCGAAGATCAGCAGCGCGTTATGCCGCTTGGCAAGGTCCATCGCGCAACGGGCGAAGTCCCTACTTACTTCCTGAAGGCCGCCTTCTCCTAGAATCGGCTCTAGAAGGATCGCCGTGGTCCGATCGCTGACGGCCGCTCTGAGCCCGTCGAGATCGTTGACATCGACGAACCTTACTCCCGGCAACAGCGGTTCGAAAGGTTCACGGTACTTCGCCGTGCCAGTGACCGACAAAGCGCCCGCCGTCCGCCCGGCAAAGCCGTCGTTGAGCGCCACGATCTCGAACTTCTCCTCGCTCTGGCGCCGTCCGAAGGCCTTGGCGATCTTCAGGGCGCCTTCTATGCTTTCCCCGCCGCTATTGGTGAAAAACACACGGTCGAGTCCGGTGAGTTCGGTCAGGCGCGCGGCCAACGGCGCCTGGTAGCTGTGGTAGTAGAGGTTCGAGCAGTGGATCAAGCGGCTCATCTGCTCGCGAATGGCCTTGAGGATTCGCGGGTGGCCGTGGCCGAGCGCATTCACTCCTATGCCGGAGACGAAGTCCAGGTAGCGCTTGCCGGCCTCGTCGTACACGTAGCAGCCCTTCCCTCTGACGATGACCAGGGGAAGACGGCCATAGCTTTGGATCAGACATTTTTTCTCTAACTCAACGACGCCCCCTTCGGCGGAGGCGGGGTTCGGAGGGGTGGCGGCCATAACGCGTATAGCGTAACAGAATGGGAGGGGCCAGTTAGACCTTCCTTGGGTAGAAAGAAGCCCCAAAAGCCTGTTGCCGGCCAACTCCCACCGTTCGCAGGTCTATCTTGAAATTGGGTTGTTTGAGCTAGTGGTGTGAGCCGCGCGCGTGGCGGACAAAAAAGCCGGTTCGTTTAAGGGGGGCATTATCAGAACTTGATTAACTGCCACTCATATCCAAATTTAGGTCAATCGATCGACTCTTAGCATCCAACGCTGTAATCTTGAACGACCGCACTTGGCCGCGCTTGAGGTCTTCGGGTCGCGCGGATCGGGATCCACCTCCCGCTCCCGCTTGCCAGGCCGAGCGGAGCATCTCGCCTAGCGACGAGACGTCCTGGGCCGAGCGGGGCGATTCAGCCGCCTCGCTCGCAGTCTCTTCGGCTGATTCGTCCCAGCGGCAAATCGCCTTGACTCCTTCTCCCAGCTCGATTGTCGCTTGGCCGCGGCGCACTTTTACCACCCGCCCGGTCACCGTGTCGCCGAGCTTGGCTTCTTGGATGAAGCTGTCCTGGCCGTCGGGCTCGAGTTTCTTGATGCTGAGCTTGAGACGGCGCTTGGGGGGGGCGATTTCAACGACGGCCGCCTGAATCTTCTGATCGATCTTGAGCACTTCGCTGGGATGATTCACCCGCCTTTCGGCGGTCAGATCCGAGACATGAACGAGGCCCTCGATCCCCTCGGCGATCTCGACGAAGGCGCCGAACTTCGTCAAGTTCCGCACGGTGCCCGCGACGACCTTGCCGACCGGGAAATCTTCACCGATACGCTCCCAGGGATCGCCTAGCACCTGCTTGATGCCTAGCGAGATCCGCTGGTCCGCCGTGTTGATGTCAAGCACGACAACGTCAACGAATTCGCCGACTTTGAGCAGGTCCCTCGGGTGGCGCACCCGGCGGGCCCAAGACATCTCCGAAACGTGCACCAAGCCTTCGACGCCGGGTTCGAGCGCGACGAACGCGCCAAAGTCTTTCAGTAGTTTGACCTCACCCTTGCGTCGGTCACCGACCTTGAGTTTTTCGCCGATCAGCGTCCAGGGGTCCGGCGCGAGCTGCTTACGGCCCACGGAGATCCGCTTCCCGTTGTCTTCGATCTTCAGAACCTTGACTTCCAGCGAGTCTCCTTCGGAAAGAACCGCCGAAACGTCAGAGGTCCTGTCCCACGAGAGGTCCTTGGCGTGGAGCAAGGCGTCAACGCCCCCAAGGTCAAGGAAGGCGCCGAAGTCCCGGATGTTTCTAACTGTACCTTGGACTACAGCACCCGGTTCCAGCCGGGCAATCGCTTCATCGCGCTGACGCTGTTTTTCTTCTTCGAGCAGGACTCGTCGGTCGACGATCACGTTTTCGTCGTCTACATCGAGCTGGATGATGCGGCAGCGAACTTCCGTGCCCACGAGCTTCTCCAGTTCGGAGGCGTCCTTACCGCCGGAGCGCGAGGCGGGCATAAAGGCCCGCACGCCGACATCGACTGCGAGACCGCCTTTGATGGCTTCGGTCACGGTCCCGGCGATGGCGGCTCCGGTTGAGAATGCCCATTCGAACTGGGCCCAGTTTTGCGGGCGCTCGGCAATCACCCGGGAAAGCAGCAGATAGCCGTCCGGCGAACGTCCGGTGATGCTTACGTCCACGGAATCTCCGACACTCAGCTGCGGATCGTCGTCCTTCTCAGAACGAGTTTCGAGGGGTAGAAACGCTTCTGATTTCCGGCCCATGTCCACGAAGACGCCGTCGTCGCGGACGCTCACGACCGTACCCGTCAGTACTCCGCCTTCTCGGGAGGCGGGTTTCTCCTGTTGCCTTTCGAACTGCTCCAGCAGGTCGGAAAACGACTCTTCGGCGGCGGTTTCCGGCTCGGAAGAGGACACCTCGGCCGAGGCAGGCTTCTTCTCGGGGGGGGACTCGGACTCCGCGGATTGACTCATGGGCGCTGAGCGCGGCTCCGCTTCATTGTCCCATAGGGTACATCGGCCACGCGCTACTTCCCGGCGCCGTCTAGCTCGCGGGATAGGACCTTGCTCGGCGGATTTGATACGATAGCAGCGAACGTAAGGACACAGGACGGGAAGTATGACCGAGTTAGCCCAGAAAACGTGCGTCCCTTGCAAAGGAGGCGTGCCCCCGCTCCGGGGAACTGACCTTCAACGCCTGGCCGAGCAAGTGCCGCGGTGGAACGTGGTCGAGGAGCACCACATCGAAAGAACTTTTGACTTCTCGAATTTCAGGGAAGCTCTGGAGTTCACTAACCGAGTCGGGGAGCTGGCCGAGGAGCAAGGCCACCACCCCGATATCTATCTTGCGTGGGGCAAAACCGGGATCAAGATCTGGACGCACAAGATTGACGGACTGACGGAAAGCGATTTTGTCATGGCCGCCAAGATCGATGCGTTGTGAGTTGCGACACGGCGCTCCACTGTGAGTTGCTCTCCAAACTGTTGCCGCGAAGGTAGTTGTTCCCATGGTTCGGCGTCGACCGTCAGCTTGCTGAACATGACCGCTCAGAGCCGCGGGGGGTAGCCCGCGGGCCCGTGCCTTCACGGGCGCGAATCTGTCCGGTCTCGCCCGCCGGGCCCGTGCCCTGACGGGCACGGCTCAGTCTGCTTCTTGCCCGCTCTGCCGTGTCCTTGCCGCGAAGGTAGTCGGCCCAACAGTTCGGCGTCGTATTTCCCGCGCCCCTTGCGGGGCATCAAGATCACATCAGCCCGGGAGGGGTGGCCCACATGCCGCACCGAGTCGCCGTTCTTACGCGCCGGGCGCCGAGATTGAGCGGCTATACTGGTTGCAGCGCTTCGCTTGCTAAGAGGGGTCGTCGTGGCATCCAACCTGCGTGGGATACTTGCCGTGGTCGCCGCGTCGGCGCTTCTCGGCGGCATCTACGGGCGCGGTCTGGGTAGCGCCGCACTCGTCGGACAGAGGGACGCGGTCAAGGACTACGCCCGTGACTTTGAAGACCTCGTCACCTTGGTCCGCCGGAACTATTCCTCCGAGATCGACGTCGAAAGCGTCATCTACCGCGGCGCGATCCCGTCTATGCTGCGCGAGCTGGATCCGCACTCGCAGTTCCTCGATCCGCGTGCCTTTGCCCGCCTGCGGGAGGAGCAGAAAGGCAGCTACGCGGGCGTGGGCATGCAGATCCGCGAGTTCAAAGGGCGGACGATTGTCGATTATCCATTTCCCAATACCCCCTCTTTTCGTGGAGGTATTCGGCCCGAGGACGAGATTGCCACTGTAGACGGCCGCTCGACAAGCAACCTGTCAATCGAAGAGGTGGCTCGGCTCGTCCGTGGACCGAAGGGATCGGCTGTTCGTCTTGGCCTGAGACGTCAAGGTGTGGACAAGCAGGTCGAGGTCGAAGTCGTCCGGGCAGAGATCCCTCGCCAGAGCATTCCGCTGGCGTCGTTGGTGGAACCCGGTGTCGGCTATGTCAAGCTGATAAGCTTCAGCGAAACGACAGACGGGGAGATCGATAAGGCTTTGCGGAAGCTCTCTCGGGAGAATCTCTCCGGACTCATCCTAGATCTTCGAGACAATCGGGGCGGGCTGCTGAGCTCGGGAGTACAGGTGGCCGACCGTTTTCTGCCCCAGGGACAAACCATCGTTTCTCACCGCGGCCGCGCGTCGAGAGAGAAATCGTATCGGGTGCGTCAGGGTCACCAGGGAGATCTCTACCCCATGGTGGTGCTGGTGAATTGCGAATCCGCCTCGGCGTCTGAGATCGTGGCCGGGGCGCTGCAAGACCATGATCGGGCTCTGATTGTGGGCTCGAATACTTTCGGCAAGGGGCTTGTTCAGTCGGTCGTGAACCTCAGGAGCAGTCCCACCGCCTTGGTGTTGACCACGGCGCGCTACTACACTCCCAGTGGCCGGTTGATTCAACGTCCCTACCGCAACGTGTCGGCGGCGGACTACTACGCCGATGCTTGCAGCCCGGGCTATCGGCCCGCCAATCAAGAAGTGAGTCTGACCGACAACGGCCGTCGCGTTTACAGCGGCGGCGGAATCACGCCGGACGTCGAACTTTCCGAGCTCAAGCTCAACACTTTTCAACAACGTCTCCAGGCGGAGCGATCGTTGCAGGGATTCGCTCAGCAATACTGCCTCCATCGCTCGGAGCTACCCCCAGGCTGGGAAGCAAACGCTGCGATCTTGGAACGATTTCAGCGTTATCTTCACAACGAGCGAATTGCCTTTACCGCGCAAGAATTCGTTGACGATCGAGACTTCATCCGGCGCGGTCTGAAGAAGCACGTCAACACAGCTTGTGTGGGCTGGGAAGCCGGGCTTCTGGCCGAAGTCGATCAGGACCCGGCGGTCCGGCGCGCCCTAGCACTCATCCCCGACGCCTCCGACTTGCTCCAGAGCGCCCAGGGAACACTGACGCTGAATCGCTAGCGGCATCGAGAACAGATCCGCAAAAGAGAATAGCCCCGCGGGCCGGCAGAAGGGGCCGTGACGCGTATTTCGCGGATGAACAACGGCAGGCCAAGGCGGTTGGAGAATTCTAGAACTTGACTCTTTGGTTGCGCTGTTGCCCACACTGATGACCAGTGGTCTGGTCTGCTCTGGACCAAGAGTGCGAGAGGAGCCGCGAAGCGGCGCCGGAATCCAGCCTGGGGTGGAGCCGGAACGGCGGAACCCCAGGTAGAATTGAACAGAGTCGAGCCCTGAAAGGGCGAAGGAAACCATGGCGTAGACACTGGCCCGAATTTCGCCCACGTCGTGTTCTCGACGAAGGACCGGGCACCCTTGTTCCCGCGCCCCTCAGGGCTGGCCGCGGGGTTCCGCCAACGCAGGGTTTCGCTTCGCTTCACCCTGGGCTACTCTCGGGTGGCCCCTGCCGGGGCCAGCGGATCCGAGAAACGCAGCCCGCGTCGTGCTCGTCTTACGTGAGAGCGCTCCCTGGTATACTGGAACCAATCTCTTTCCCCTCGGCGATAGCTCCCAGGAAGCAACCCGGTTAGGTCATGAGTTCGCATCGGCGCCTCGCTCTACTCGCACCTCTCGTCGTCCTCTTCTGCACATGGCTGAGTGGAGGCTACGGGCCCCCGCTGCGCGCCGCGTCGGCCGCTTCCGAAGACCAGGTTAAGGTCGGTTTCGAAAAGTTCACACGGCTGCTTGCTGTTGTTGAGCAGAACTACGCCGAAGATGTCGACCTTCAGGACGCCATTTTCCAGGGCGCGATCCCGAACATGTTACGCGCGCTGGACCCGCATTCGCAGTTTTTCAGTCCCGAAGCGTTCAAGCACCTTCGCGAAGAGCAAAAAGGCCAGTACGCTGGCGTGGGGATGACCATTGGCCCGCGCCAGGGCCGTACCGTCGTGATCGCTCCTTTTCCCAAGACGCCAGCCTATAGGGCCGGCCTACGGCCCGGCGACGCGATTGTCGAAGTGGACGGGGAGTCGACCGAAGGTTGGAACACTACCAAAGTTGCCAAGCACCTACGAGGCCCGGCAGGCACCAAGGTGCGCATCGGCATCGAAAGGCGGGGGGTCGAAGGTCTGCTTGAGTTTGAAGTCACCCGGGCTAGGATTCCTCGCAAAAGTGTTCCCGTCGCGTCTTTTCTGCAACCGCACGTCGGTTTCATCCGCATCGCCACCTTTAACGAAACGACCGGGAAGGAACTGGACCGAGCTCTCAAGAAGCTCGATGAACCTTCTTTGGAGGGTCTGATTCTGGACCTGCGCTCCAATCGCGGTGGTCTGTTGAGCGAGGGAGTACGCGTGTCCGATCGGTTCATTCAGAAAGGCCAAAAGATCGTCTCCCACTACGGGCGAATCTCCGAGGAAAAGGTCTACCGCGCCAAAAACGGCAATGGGGGCCTTCTCTATCCGATGATCGTTCTGGTGAACTGCGACTCGGCTTCCGCCTCGGAGATCGTCGCCGGAGCTCTCCAGGATCATGACCGTGCGTTGATCGTCGGAGAGAATACATTCGGAAAAGGATTGGTGCAGACCGTCTACCCCATGGCCCAGACCGTGTACCCGTTGATGAAGGCGGCGGGGTTGGCGCTGACGACGGCGCGCTACTACACGCCCAGCGGCCGCCTCATCCAGCGGCGCTACGACAATATCTCTCTTTTGAACTACTATTCCGACCCGTGCAGCCAGCAGTACCAGCCCACGAACAGCGAAGTGAGACGGACCGATCAGGGCCGCCAGGTTTTCGGCGGGGGCGGAATCACCCCCGATGTGGTCCTCGAGGATCAAAGACTCAACGACTTCCAAATCGCCTTGAGAACCCACGCCGCGTTCGCCACCTACGCCCAGGAATACACGCTACAGCATCCTGACTTAGCGCCGGGCTGGGACGCGACCGACGAAATCCTAGAGGATTTCCGCCAGTTCCTGCTACGCGAGAAGATCTCCTTTAAGGAAGTTGACTTCATCGAAAACACCGACTTCATACGCCGTTTCTTGATACGCGAGGTCTATGTCTCGGCCTACGATCTCGAGGAAGGCGAAAAAGTCTATTACCAAAAAGATCCTGACGTGGAGAGGGCATTGGAACTGCTGCCCAAAGCGCAAGAGTTGCTGCACGCCTCGCAAAGAATGGTCGCCGAGCGCCGCGAGCGCTAGCTACTTTCCGGCGCAAAATACGCCTAGCGCTCGGGGCGGGGACTGTCACCAATTTCGCGCCTTCAAAGAATCAACAACTTACAGGCGCATTCGGACGCGAAATTGGCCGGCTGTACCCAGCCACCACGCAGTTTCTCCTTTTTGCGCCGGAAAGTAGCTAGCTGAGATCCAGAAAGGCCGCGGGTCTAAAAAGCGATATCCGCGCTACGGGACTACACGATTGTGGTCGCGGCTCAAGCTCGACGCAGGGCTGTGCGACAGCAAGCAACTGAGCCTGGAACGTTAGTGACAGGGCCAATCCCCGTAACGGCGGGACCGCCCCTTTTGGGGGCATCGAGATGAGTCTCGACGCGGCAAGCTGAGAGCTTGCACCACGACAGGGATCGATGTCGCCAGGAATGGCGACACGGCACGCAAGAATGCGTGCGCCACAGAAGCGCAAGGTCCCTCGTTATCGTGGTTCGCCTTAGCCCACACGAGGGGCCAGAAAAGCAGGCTAGCCAGCTTGGCGCCCCTACGCGGCCTCTCTGCCGGTTCGTGTTCCTACGGTCGAAGGTTTGTTCCCCGCTGCCTTCAGCTTGGCCCACGAAGCTTGGGCCTCGCGGCGTCCACCTTGCGGTTCCCTACGGTTACCTCCATCGGTTCCGATGAGTACGTTGCAACTCACAAGTAAACAGCCCATGCTGGGCACACTACTGAGTCCCGCGTAATATAAGGTAACCTTTTAGAGAGGGCAGACGTCTTTTGGATATGGGTTTTCCAAAAGGCGTGAAGAGGGACTTCGTCGCACTGGAGAGGCGGCGCATCAAGGCGGTGCGGCTGGTCGTGGAAGAGGGGCTCAGCCAAGGCGAGGCGGCGCGGCGAGTCAAAGCGGGGCAACAGAGCGTGAGCGGCTGGGTGCGGCGGTATCGCGAAGGCGGCCAAGCCGGGCTAGCCAAAGCCGGGCGCGCCGGCCGCAAGTCACTGTTGACCGAGGCGCAGCTGGCCCAACTGGAGGCCTTCCTTCTCGAAGGCCCCGAAGCCCACGGCTTCTCGACGCCGCGGTGGAGCTGCCCGCGGGTGGCGCGGTTGATCGAAGACCGTTTCGGGGCGCGCTACCACGAAGGTCACGTCTGGAAACTGCTGCGCGCGCTGAACTGGAGCCCGCGGAGGCCGGTCGGCAAGGCCCGCGAGCGCAACGAGGAAGCGATCCGCACAGGGAAGAAGAAGACCTGGCCCGCCATTAAAAAAAAGCCCAAAAACAGGGGCGCACGACCGTCTTCATCGACGAAAGCGGACTGCGCCTGAAGCCACATCGTTGCCGCACGTGGGCGCCGCGTGGGCAGACGCCCGTAGTGCAGTTCAACTTCAACTGGGAGAAGCTCTCGGCGGCGGCCGGAATCACCTTCCACAACTTCTACTTCCGTCTCTATCCCGACGCCATCCGCGGTCCCGAGGTGATCGACTTCCTCCAGGCGCTGGGGCGCCACATGCAACGTCCGTTGCTCATCGTGTGGGATCGCCTGCCGGCGCATCGCAGCGCTCTGGTGCAAGAGTTCCTCAGCTACTCCGAAGGCCACATCGAGACCGAGTACCTGCCCGCCTACGCGCCCGAGCTGAACCCGGGCGAATACATCTGGAGCTATTGGAAGCAGCATCAGTTGCCGAACGTTCGTCCGAAGGACTACTGGGAGCTCGACGCGCGCGCCCGGCAGGCGCTGCGCCGTATGCGCAAGCCGCGCCTCGTCGCCGCCTTCTGGAAGCAGTCTTCTTGGTGCCTGGATAACTGAATATTATGCGAGACTCAGTAGGGGCGCAATTCATGGCGCCCGCTTGCCTTACAAGCTGTAAGCCGGCCGACATATACAAACTGTTGCCTCAAGCCATACCCGCCGGGCCTTTTGCCTCATGCACCGCGGCGGTGGCGAGAAATGCGGGCTGCCGCTGGAATTCCCTCCGGCGGCGGCGAGCCGTTATTTACCCCCTGCGATTATTTGAGGATCGTGCCGGCATCGAGGCCGGATGGTCAGAAGTACCGATACGATCACTGTGCAGGCTGGGGACCGCCTGTGGCGGCAAGTTTCGCTACTCGGCGAAACCATACCGTCCCGCGATCTCACGCGCCAGGTAGTTCTCGACTTCGGCTCCGTTGCGTAGAATCTCCAAGAAAGCGGCCCGCAGTACCTGCTCCTTTTGGTTCATCAACGTTTCACGGATTATCTGCCGCACTTGGGGATTGGAGAATTCGCGCTGGCCGGCCGCCTGCTTGGAAATAAGCTTGAGGATTCGATATCCCCGCTTCGTTCTGATGATGGGGGATACTTCGCCCGGCGACAATGACGCCACGGCCCGGCGCAAGGCGATGTCAACCTTCTCCAGGCTCGATTGCGGAATGAATCCCAGATCGCCGCCGTTCGCCGCGGAAACAGGATCTTCGGAAAGGCTCTGCGCGAGAACATCGAAATCCTCCCCGTCGCGGAGCCGTTGTTCGATGATGGCGATTTTTGCGCGGGCGCTCTCCCGGTCCGTGGCGTCGTCATTGCGCAGATTCGGAACGGGCACCTCGCTGTTGGGAGTCACCACGATCTCAGCGATGTGGTATTGCTGTTCGGGAAAGTTAAACCCGGCTTTATTTTCTTCGTAATACGCCCTTATTTCATCCTCGCTTACCGAGACCGCCGACCGGATTTCCTTGTTCAGCAGCCTCTCGATGGTGAGCGTACGCCGCAACTCCTCTCTGAATTCCTCCCTGGTCATGCCGCGTTCCGCGAGATAGTTTCCGAAGGCTTCGGCGTCAGGATGAAGCGCTTGGCGCTCTTCCAGGCGAGCCTGCACATCGGAATCGACGGCCATGAGTCCCGCTTTTTCGGCTCGCTGCAGCATGGCATAGCGGTCGATCACCTCGCGGAGCACGGTCATGCGCAGCATCTCGGCTTGGTGTTTCGTGGGAGGTTCGCCCATATCGCCGACTTCGTTTTGGTAATACTTCTCGAGCTGCGCGTAGGTGATCTTGTAGCCGTTGACGACGGCGGCGGCTTCGCTGTCGGCGCCTCTTTGACAACCGCAAAGCACAAGTACACAAGCGGCGCAAACGCTGATTTTGCGAACGTCGATGGCCATATTTCCCTATTGTAGTGCGGAGAGACTCGGGCTGATAGGCGAGTCTTAGGCAGGCAGAGGAGCGGGCCCGGAGGGGCGCCGGCATCTACGATGAGGTGGGGGGAGGCTTCTCTTCTTCGGCGGCCTCGGATTCGGTTTGCTGTTTCATGCGCTCCTCGCGACGCTTGCGACGCTCCTCGGAGCGCTTCTTGAGTTCCGAGCCGATCACCTCAAGCATGGCCTGCTCAGCGCCGTCTCCCTTGCGGCCGCCCAGTCGGATGATTCTCGTATACCCTCCGTCGCGCTGGGCGAAGCGGGGCCCCATCGTTTCGAATAGCTTCTTGACGGCTCCCGGCGTTTGCAGGAACGCCGCCGCCCGGCGGCGAGTGTGCAGGGTGTCCGTCTTGGCCAGCGTGATCATCTTCTCGACCAACGGCCGGGTCGCCTTCGCCCTGGCGACGGTGGTAATCACCCGGTCCTGGAGAATGACACTCGTAGTGAGGCCGCGAAGCAAGGCCCGTCGAGCGGAGCCGTCTCGCTGAAGCTTGAACCCGCCCTTGCGATGCCGCACGCTGTTCCCCTTCCACTATAAGCTGACTTCCACCGCTTCCACGCTCTGGGGAACCGCCGGCGGCACCAGCCGCCCGTTCTCGTCGAAGCGCATTCCCAAGGAGAGCCCCATGGACGTAAGGATCTCCTGAATCTCATTCAGCGACTTGCGGCCGAAGTTCTTGGTCTTGAGCATATCGGCTTCGGTTCGTACGACCAGGTCGCCGATGGTTTGAATATTGGCGTTCTTCAGACAGTTATAAGAGCGAACGCTGAGCTCCAACTCCTCGACGGAGCGGTTGAGGTGTTCGTTGAAGCCGTCGGCGCCCGCTTCCGCCTCGACCTCCTCGGCGGCGGCGTCTTCCTCAAAATTGATGAAGATCGTCATGTGATCTTTGATCAGCTTGGCGGCCAGCCCGATAGCGTCTTGGGGCGTGAGAGCCCCGTTGGTCCACACCTCGACGCTCAGCTTGTCGAAATCCGTGATCTGTCCGAGGCGGGCTGCGTCGACGGTGTACTTGACCTTTCGAACCGGTGAATGCACGGCGTCGATGGGGATGTAACCGAGAGCCAGATCCTCGTCGAAATTCTTCTCGGCACTGACGTATCCTCTCCCTTGCCTGACGCGCATCTCGAGGTCAAGAATGCCGCCCTCGCTCACCGTGGCGATGTACAAATCCGGATCCAGGACCTCCACGTCCGAATCGGCTTCGATGCTTCCGCTCAACACCTTGCCGGGATCGGTTGCCCGCAGCCGGATGGTGCGAACGTCGCCGTCGTGGAGTTTCAAGGGGATCTGCTTGAGGTTGAGAATGATGTCGGTGGCGTCTTCCACGACGCCGGGGATAGGGCTGAACTCATGGGAGATGCCCTCAATACGAACCGCCGTGACCGCGGCGCCCTCGATCGAGCTCAACAGAGCCCGCCGAATGGAATTGCCGATGGTGGTGCCGAATCCACCCTCAAAAGGCTGCGCGGTGAACCGGCCATAGGTGGCGGTGAGACTATCCACATCCGCCGCCAAGCGCTTTGGCTTCTGAAATCCTTTCCACATTCGCCTTATCTCCCTGTGAGCTGCCTTGTGCTCCGGTTCTGTCTTGCTGGGGTGCTCCGAGGCGACCCAAACTTACCGAGAATACAGCTCGACGATCAACTGCTCATTGATCGGAACCTGCACCAATTCGTCGCGTCGCGGCATTCCGGTAATACGGCCGCTTTGCTTTTCCCGGTCGACTTCCAGCCAGCTTGGAGTCAGCATGTGTGCCGTGCTCTCCGCCGCGGCCAGGATGCCACCGTGTTTGCGGCTCTTTTCACGAATCTCGATCACATCATGCGGTTTAACAATAAAAGAAGGAATGTTGACCTTTCGACCGTTGACCTGGACGTGCCCGTGGCGCACTGTCTGGCGGGCCTGGGACCGGCTGGTGCCGAAGCCCATGCGATAGATCACATTGTCAAGCCGCCGCTCGAGCATCGACAGCAGGTTTTCACCCACCACGCCCTTCATCTGCACGGCTTTTCGGTAGTAGTTGCGAAACTGCCTCTCCAGGACCCCGTAGATACGGCGTACCCTCTGCTTCTCGCGCAACTGCAAGCCGTAGCCGAGCAAACGTCGCGGGCGGCTTGTCTTGCCGTGCTGCCCGGGGAAGTAGTTGCGCTTCTCAATGGCGCAACTCGGACCGTAGCAGCGCTCGCCCTTGAGAAAGAGCTTCATGCCTTCGCGCCGGCACAACCGGCAGACCGGACCTCTATATCTAGCCATCTTGTTTCCCGTTCATTTGCTTACTCGTCTCCGAGCAGGACATGCGGCTTTCGATGATCGGTCTGTCTCCGCATCCGCCACCGCTGCCGCCGCTTCACACGCGCCGCTTTTTCGGCGGCCGACAGCCGTTGTGCGGAATCGGCGTCACATCTTTGATCTGTTTGACGGTGATACCCGCGGTCGCCAGCGCCCGGATCGCCGATTCGCGGCCTCCACCAGGACCCTTCACTCGAACGTTGACCGTCCGCACACCGTGTTCTTTCGCCGCGTTGGCGGCGGTCAAGCAGGCTTGCTGGGCCGCGAAGGGTGTTCCCTTCTGAGATCCTCGAAACCCCAGCGACCCCGCACTCGACCAGGCAACCACCTTCCCTGCCGGATCGCTGATGGTCACAATCGTGTTGTTGAACGAAGCCTTGACGTGAACAATCCCGACGGGGACCGATTTTCGTGTCCGGCTGCGCTTCTTCTTGGCTCCCTTGCCCTTTGCCTTAGCCATGTCCCCTCTAGTTCAGCTGCTATCGGTTGCTACTTGCCTACCTTCTTCTTGGCCGCGACCGCGCCCCGGCGCGGACCCTTGCGCGTACGGGCGTTGGTGTGGGTTCGTTGGCCGCGGACCGGCAGGCCGCGCCGATGCCGCAAACCGCGATACGTGCCGATCTCGATCAGCCGGCGGATGTTCATCGCCAGTTCCTTGCGCAGGTCGCCTTCCACCGAACCCTCGGCTTCGAGGATCCTTCTCAGGTTGGTGATCTCGTCATCGGTCAGCTGGCCCATCTTCTTGCCGAAGTCGATGCCGGCGCGATAGAGCAGCGAGCGCGCGCGGGCGCGCCCGATGCCGAAGATATAGGTCAGCGAGATTTCCGCTCGCTTGGTGGGTGGTAGGTCGACTCCCGAGATGCGTGCCATCTATCGCCTCGAAACTGTTACTCCGCTTGAACTTGGGTCATCCTTGCCGCTGCTTGTGCTTGGGGTTCGTGCAGAGCACCCGCACGACGCCTTTGCGGCGGACGATCTTGCAGTTGCGACACAACTTCTTGACCGACGCTCTTACCTTCATGAGGAATCCCTCTGCACGATCCGGCCGCGCCGATCGTCGCGGGAAGACAATTCGACTTGCACTTTGTCTCCCGGAAGCAGCCGCAAGAAGTCGTTCTTCCGCCGCCCCGAAACGTGGGCCACAAGGCGCGACTGATCGTTCAGCTCGACCCGAAAAAGGTCGTTCGGCAGCGGTTCGACGACCGTAGCCGGCAGCGGCGGTTGTGGTCCGTTTTCCGCGCTTCGCTTAGCCATGGAGACTGCTCACCGCCTCCGAGCGGGTTTCCCGCTCCCCGTTTGTGTTCTTCTCCGGGCCGGTCAATACCCAGGGACCGTTTTCGGTCACCGCGACGCAGTGCTCGAAGTGGGCGGCATTAGAACCATCGGAGGTGACCGCCGTCCAGTGATCCCCCAAGACACGAGTCTCCCGCCCGCCGGCGGCAACCATCGGCTCGATCGCCAGCACCATGCCCGCCCTCAACCGCGGGTTGCCGGCTCGCCGGTCGATGTAATTCGGCACTTGAGGCTCTTCATGCAGCTTGGTCCCAATCCCGTGCCCCACGAAGTCGCGGACGATCGATAACCCGTTGCCCTCGACATGGCGTTGCACCGCCCCGCAAAGATCGAAAAGGCGTCGGCCGGCCGTCGCCTGCTCGATCGCCAAGTCCAAAGACTCCTTCGTCACCCGCAACAGCCGCTGGGTCTCCGGCTGAATCCGACCCACCGGCACCGTGGTGGCCGAATCGCCGTAGTAGCCGTCGAGCTGGACGCCGATATCGATCTTGACGATGTCACCCTCCCGCAGGACCCTCTGCTTGGAGGGCACGCCGTGAACGACCTCTTCGTTGATCGAGGTGCACAGCACGCAGGGGAATCGCCGGCCGGCGGCGGGAACGTAGTAGCCCTTGAAAGCCGCTCGCGCTCCGGCGCCGGCGACCATCTTGTCCGCGACGACTTCCAGGTCTTCGGTGGTGACGCCCGGCTCGACCATTCGAGTGAGCTCGTCCAAAATGCGCCATACGAGCAAACCACTAGCGCGCATCTTTTGCAACTCGGAGAAACTCTTTCGGATGATCATCCGCGGTCCAACAACTCAAAAATCCGTTCGGCGACCTCGTCTTCCGGCAACGACCCGTCCACGGTGTGTGTCGGTTGCCCCCGCTTCCGAAAGACGTCGAAGAGCGGAAGTGTCTGCTGCTCGTAGGCTTGCAAACGTTCTCGCAAGACTTCCTCGCTGTCATCCGCGCGCACCACCAAGCCGCTGTGGCACACATCACAGACCTCGGAAACCTTAGGCGGGTGCAAATATAAGTTGAAGATAGCGCCGCACTTAGGGCAAAGTCGACGGCCGGTAATCCTCTTTACCAGTTCATTATATCCAATCCGGATTTCGATGACCACCGCCGGCAGTCCCAGGCCATCGAGTACCGTTTCGAGCCGCTCGGCTTGCTGGGCCGTCCGGGGATATCCGTCAAGCAGGAAGCCCTCCCGGCAGTCGGGCCGGTGGAGGCGGGCCTCCACGATCCCATTGACCAGCTCGTCGTCGACAAGACGGCCCGCGGCCAGAGCAGACTGTGCCTGCCGACCCAGTGGGGAGCCGAGCTGGATTTCTTCTCGAATCATGTTGCCTGTCGAAATCTGAGGAATCGCGTATCGTTTCGAAATCTTGATTGCTTGCGTGCCCTTGCCGGCTCCCGGAGGGCCGAACAAAACGATAGCGCCTACTCCTGCCGCCTTGGCCGCCATGGTCTGCTTGGTCGCCCCTTGCACCCCTTGATCCGGCCCCGGGGGAACGGAATCACGAAAAGGAGCGGCGTCCCCGGATTCTTCCCGCCCGTGGCGTAAACCCTTCGTAGTGACGCATGATAAGCTGCGCCTCAATCTGGTTGACCGTGTCCATGGCCACCCCGACGACGATCAACAGCGACGTGCCGCCGAAATAGAAGTTCACGTTGAGACCCTCCAAAAAGGTGCGCGGCGCAACCTGATCGAAGAAATCTCCGACCGGCCCCCACAGTTGGTGGAGTTGCACGCCGGCGATCATGAAGTCGGGGATCACCGAGATCAGAGCGAGATAAAGCCCCCCCACCATGGTGATCTTTGTCAGGATCTCGTTAATATGATCGGCGGTCGGCCGCCCGGAACGGATGCCGGGAACAAATCCGCCGTACTTTCTCATGTTGTCGGCCACTTCCGTTGGGTTAAAAATGATCGACACGTAAAAAAAACAGAAAAAGACAATCCCACCCACATAGAGAAGCTCGTAGAGAGGCCTGCCATAGGAAATCGGATCGAGCAGGCCCGTCAGAAATGGGCTATCTTGCAGGGCCAGCCGTATCGTCTGCGGAAAGGCAAGCATCGAGGAGGCGAAAATCACCGGTATCACGCCGCCCGAGTTCACTTTCAGGGGCAGGTGCGTCGACTGCCCTCCCATGACCCGTCGCCCGACGACTCGGCGGGCGTACTGCACGGGGATGCGCCTTTCGCCTCGCTCGACGAGTACGATAAAGGCCACCACCCCCACCATCAGCACCAGGATCAAAGCCAGCTGCAGCATGCTCCACTGCCCCGTGATGAAGACATTCTCGTAAAGGTTCCGTATCGCCCCGGGCAGGCCGACCACGATGCCGGCGAAGATAATCAGGGACATGCCGTTGCCGATTCCGCGCTCACTGATCTGCTCCCCAAGCCACATAATAAAAGCGGTCCCGGTCGTCAAGGTGATCACGGCCATGGCGATGAATCCCATGCCCGGCTCGCTAAGGCCGCCGCGCTGCAGTGTGAAGGCGATTCCTGTGGACTGAACGAGGCTGAGACCGATCGTCAAGTAGCGCGTCCACTGGGTGATCTTTCGCCTACCGAGCTCACCTTCTTTTTGCAGCTTCTCGAGAGTGGGGATGACGACGGTCAGCAGCTGCAGGATGATCGACGCCGTGATGTAGGGCATGATGCCCAGGGCGAAGATCGTCAACTGACTCATCTGGCCGCCGGAGAACAAGTCCATCAAGCCCAGAGCCGTGCCCTCGGCCTGCTCGAAAAACTTTTGCAGCTCTTCGGTATTGACGCCCGGGGTAGGAATATGCCCGCCGATGCGGTACACGGCGAGCATAGCTAGCGTGAAGAGGACGCGCCTGCGGAGATCAGGAACGCGGAAAACGTTTACGAAGGTTTCAACGAACTTCATCAATCGGTCAAGACTTCTATCTTTCCACCGGCGGCCTCGATCTTTTCCCGGCCGGACTTCGAGAAGCGGTGGGCCGATACGGTCACCGGGCGAGTCAGGGTCCCCTGACCCAAGATCTTGAGGCCATGCTTGAGCTTCTTGACCACGCCCATCTGCTGGAGATTCTCGGGGCTGAAGGCGTCGCCTTCCAACTTGTCGAGACGGCTCACGTTGACCACGGCGAACTCTTTTCGAAAGAGGTTGTGGAAACCTCGTTTGGGGACGCGGCGGATCAGGGGCATCTGGCCGCCTTCGAAACCGCGTTTACGGCTGTGGCCGCTCCGCGACAGCTGGCCCTTTTCCCCACGCCCCGCCGTCTTTCCGGTCCCGGAACCGAAGCCGCGGCCAATGCGCTTCCGTTTGCGGTTTTGCCCCGCCGGGGGGCGCAGTTGGCTCAGGTTCACTTGGCAACCTCCACCAAATGGGGAATCTTGCGAATCATGCCGCGGATGGCATCGTCGTCAGGCCGTTCCACGGTCTGGCCCATCTTGCGCAGCCCCAGCCCTCGCACCACTTTCTTGAGCTTCTTCGGGGACCCGATGGGGCTTCTGACCAGACGGATTTTGAGAGTGCCGGGCATCGCTACTTCCCTAGGTGGCGCGCGCGTCGACGCGTCGCATGGCGGCTACTTCGTCCTTGTCCCGCAACTGGAGGAGCGCATCAAACGTCGCCCTGATCACGTTGTGGGGATTCTTCGACCCGATCGATTTCGTCAACACATTCTGAATGCCCGCGGCTTCGACCACGGCGCGAACCGCTCCTCCGGCTATGGTTCCTTTTCCGGTGCGAGCCGGCTTGAGCAGCACCATGCCCGCGCCGAAAACACCCAGGACCTGATGAGGAATCGTGTGCTCGAGAGTGTTCACCTTGATCAGGTTTCTCTTGGCCCGCTCGATGGCCTTTCGGATCGCCGAGGGCACTTCCTTCGCCTTGCCCTTGGCGTAGCCCACAATGTGCTTCTCCGGATCGCCAACCACCACCAGCGCGGTGAAACTCATGTTCTTGCCGCCCTTGACAACCTTGGTCACACGGTTGATGTTGACAACCTGATCCTTCAAGTTCAAGTCCGCCGAATCAATTCTTTTCTTGTTTGTCATCGAGCCGCTAAAACTCCAATCCTCCCTCGCGGGCCGCCTCGGCGAGGGCCTTGACTCTGCCGTGGAACAGATGGCCGCCCCGGTCGAGCACGACGGCCTTGATTCCCGCCTTCTCGGCGCGCTGGGCGACCAACTTTCCAACCTCTTTCGCCGCCGCCATGTTTCCGCCGTAAGAGGCTTCGCATTGCTTGTCGCGCGTGCCGGCCGAAATCAGGGTTCGCCCCATGCTGTCGTCGACGATCTGCGCATAGATGTGTTTGAGCGAGCGAAAAACGGCCAGCCGGGGACGCTCGGACGTCCCCCGGACTTTCTTGCGGACTCGCTCGTGAATCCACCGCCGACGCCGTCCCCTGGGCACCTGATGATACATGTTTCGGCGACTCTCCAATCTACTTCACGCCGGCCTTGCCTTCCTTCTTGCGCAAAAACTCGCCGACGTAGCGGACACCCTTGTTCTTGTAGGGATCGGGCGGCCGCAGCGCGCGGATGTTGGCCGCCGTTTGTCCGACCAATTGCTTGTCAATACCGGAAACGGTAATCCTGGTCTGCTTTTCGACTTTAATGTCGATACCCTCGGGCATGAGCAACTCGATCGGGTGGGAGTAGCCCAACAAGAAAACCACTACCCGTCCCACAACTTGCGCCCGGTAGCCGATGCCCACGATTTCCAGTTCGCGCGTGAATCCTTGCGTGACGCCGACCACGGCATTGTAGGCCAAACTGCGGATCAAGCCGTGGAAGGCGGCGTCTTGTTTGCGGCTGCGCCGCGCGACCAGCGTCGAGTCCTCGAGCTCCAGCTCAATCCCCGGGGGAATAGCACATTGCAGCTCACCCTTCGGGCCCCGTACTTCGAGTACGTCACCCTTGATGCTGACCTTTGCCTCGGCGGGCAAGGGGATGGGTTTGACACCGACTCTCGACATCGCTTCTACCAGATACCGCAGAGAATCTCACCGCCGACGTTTTGCTCGCGGGCCTTGTCGCCCGTCATCAGCCCTTTCGAGGTGGTGAGGATATTGATCCCCATGCCGCCAATGACCCTCGGTATCGCCTTCGAGCTGGTGTACACGCGCCTCCCAGGTTTCGAGACCCTTTCCAGGTGGCTGATCACGGGAGTGTGGTCGGGACTGTAGCGAAGATACACTTTGATCACCTTCTTGTTGTCGTCCGTAGCCACGCGGTAGTTGGTGATATAGCCTTCTTCCTTCAAGATACGGGCCATCTCGATCTTCGTTTTGGAGGCCGGCATTTCCACTTTGGAATGCCGCGCCCCAAGGGCGTTGCGCACTCGCGTGAGCATGTCCGCAATCGGGTCCGTCATCCGGTTTCTCCTTGACTCCGCTGCAAGCGGTTCTACCAGCTACTCTTGACCACGCCGGGCAGCTCGCCTTCCAGGGCCAGCTGGCGGAAGCAGATGCGGCAGAGTTCGAACTTTCGCAGGTATCCGCGGGGGCGGCCGCAGCGCTTGCACCGATTGCGGTGACGAGTGCTGAATTTCAGTTTCTTCGACTCTCGGGCAATCTTCGCTGTCGTGGCCATAGGTTTCTTACGTTCAGTCTAGTCTCGGAAGGGCATTCCCATGGACCGCAGCAGGGACAGTGCCTCAGGATCGCTGGCGGCCGTGGTCACGATCGTCACGTTCATGCCCTTCATCTTGTCGACCTTGGCGTAGTCGATTTCGGGAAACACCAAGTGTTCCCGCAGGCCCAGTGTATAGTTGCCGCGGCCGTCGAACGACTTAGTAGATATCCCGCGGAAATCACGCACGCGCGGCAGGGCGATGCTGATCAGCCGATCGAGAAACTCATACATTCGGTCGCCCCGCAGCGTGACGGCACAGCCGATCGCCATCCCCTGCCTCAATTTGAAGGCCGCTATGGACTTTCGGGCACGGGTGACGACGGGTCTCTGACCGCTAATACGCGCCAGCTCCGTCACCGCGGCATCCATCAGCCGAGAATTCTGAATCGCTTCCCCGAGGCCGATGTTGAGGCGGATCATGGCCAGTTTCGGTACCGCCATGGAGCTCGAGTAGGAAAACTCCTTGGTCAGCGCGGGCCGAACCTGCTGGGCGTATTTTTGTTTCAGCCTCGGCGTCACCGCCGCGGTCTTCGCCGCAGCCTCGGGTTCCGCCGCCTTTTTCTTACGCTTCGCCATCACTTCTTTTCCAAGGGAGTGCCGCACTTGCGGCACACTCTGTTTGTACGGCCATCGTCTTCCACCTGCTTGGCGACTCTCACCGGCCCACAACTGGGACAGACCAGCATGACGTTCGAGATATGGATCGGACCTTCTCGCTCGGCGATGCCGCCTTTGATCTGGCGCTGGGGGTTCGGCCGCACGTGCTTTTTTATCATTTGGGCATGTTCGACAAGCAAGCGCCCGTGCTTGACGTCCACCTCCAGCACGCGCCCCTGCTTGCCCTTGTCGCGCCCGGCGATGACCTGCACGGTGTCGTTCTTGCGAATATTGGTACGCGTTGACGGCAAAACTCTCTCCCCCTTACAAGACCTCCGGGGCCAAGGAGACGATCTTCATAAATTTCTTTTCCCGCAGTTCCCGCGCCACCGGTCCGAACACGCGAGTGCCGACCGGCTCGTGGACTTCGTTGATCAGCACGGCGGCATTCGAGTCGAAGCGAATATAGGTCCCGTCTCGCCGTCTGGTTTCCTTCCGCATGCGAACGATGACCGCGCGGACGACCGCTCCCTTTTTCACGTTCGAGTCCGGAGCGGCCTCTTGCACCGACGCTGTCACGACATCCCCCAAACCCGCCTTCCGGCCGGTGCTGCCGCCGAGCGGAAGGATGCAGCGAATCCGCTTCGCCCCGGAATTGTCGGCCACGTCGAGCCGCGAGCGCATGCCGATCATTTGCTCTTTTGCTCCCCCCGCCCGGCGCCGGCACGCGTTTTCGGGGACTCTTCGTCCGCCGCGGCCGCTTGCCGGATCACCGTCGCCAAACGCCAGCGCTTTGATTTGCTGAGCGGGCGGCACTCGACGATCCGCACTTCATCGCCCAGCCGCGCGACTTCCTTTTCATCGTGAGCGTAGAACTTTTTCCGGCGCGTCACAATCCTGCGATAGAGTCGATGTGTCATCCGTCGCCGCACTTCGACGACAATGGTTTTGTTCATTTTGGTGGAGACGACGGTCCCCACTTTCTGGGCCCGCTGGCCGGTTTGAAGCTCCCTCTGCCCGCTGTCCGCCATCAACCTTCTCGCTCTTGCTCGGAGGGCTTGCGCTCTTCCCGAACCGTTAGGATTCGAGCCAGATCTTTCTTGAGTGCCCGATACTTCTTCACTCCGTCCGTCTGGCCCATGGAAATCTGAAAACGGAGGCGAAACAACTGTTCTCGTGTCTCTCGTTCCTTGGCCGCCAACTCGGCGGGGTCGAGATCGCGAACCTGTTCCGCTTTCATCCCAATCCTCCCGGCGTCCGGCGTACGAAACGGGCCGTCACCGGCAGTTTCTGAGCGGCCAGATGCATAGCCCGCTTGGCCAGATCCTCGGCAACGCCTTCTACCTCGAACATCATCCGGCCCGGGCGGACGACCGCCACCCACTGCTCCGGCGCGCCCTTACCTTTTCCCATCCGTGTTTCCGCCGGTTTCTTGGTGATCGGCTTGTCGGGAAAGATTCGGATCCAAAGCTTTCCACCGCGCTTGATGTGGCGCGTAATGGCCACCCGGGCGGCCTCGATTTGCCGATCCGTCACCCATGCCGTCGACATCGCTTTCAGGCCGAAATCACCGAAGGCGAGCGACGATCCGCGCCAGGCTTTGCCCTTGCGTCTACCCCTTTGCTGCTTGCGATATTTGACCTTTTTCGGCATCAACATGGGCTACGGTCCTTGGCGCTATTCGACTGTGATGCTATCCTTTGTCCCCTGTAGGCTCTTCCTCGGCAGGGGGTTGTGCCGCCTTTTCCGGTTCGTCCGAGGACGCCTCGCCGCCCGCTGGCGCAGGCTCCTCTTCCGCGGGCACCCCAGCCGGTTGCTCTTCAGCGGCCGCTTGACTGGGTTTCTCACTAGGGGCTTCCGGAGATTGCTGCTCTTCCGTTGCCGCTAGCGGGGGTCCCTCTCCGGCGCCTGGCTGGGCGGTTTCCTCGCCGGCAGGTGCCTGGCCGGCTTCTTCCACAGCGGCCGCGGGGACGGATTCCTCAACAGAGGACGCCGGCGAAGGCTCTTTGGAGGCGGCTGCCCGCGCAGACTCCGCGAAGACCGGCGGCTGCACCGGCGTGGGGCCGGAGGTTCCCGGGCGGGGGGCCGGCGCGGCAGGAGCGGATTGGGCAGTCCGAGTCCGGTCACCTGTCCGCGAGGCACGAACTTTTTCCCTCTCCCGCTCGGCCGCGGACCGCGCCTCCCGACGACGAGCCGGCTCGAGTTCCTCCTGGCCGGCCGCCCCTTTCAGCAGGGCCTTCTGGTCCAGAAGATCACCCTTATAGATCCAGCACTTGACGCCGATCACACCGTACGTCGTATGGGCTTCGGAAAACCCGTAGTCGATGTCCGCCCGCAAGGTTTGCAAGGGCAACCGTCCCTGCAGATACCACTCGCTGCGGGCGATCTCTCTGCCGTTCAGTCGTCCCGCCACCCAGACCTTGATCCCTTTAGATCCAAAGCGCAGGGCCGAGTCCACCGCTTTACGCATAGCTCGCCGAAAGGCCACCCGCTTGACGATCTGCAGGGCGACGGATTCGGAGACTAACTGGGCATCTAGCTCGGGCCGATGCACCTCTTGGATGTCGATGTAGATCTCCCGCTGTGTGCTCTCTTGCAGCTCTTGCTTCAACTTTTCGATCTCGGAACCCCGGCGGCCGATGATGATGCCGGGCCGGGCCGTGCGGATCGTGATGCGCAGCCGATTACCGGGACGATCGACCTCGACCGAGCTGATGCCCGCCGCCTTCAGCCGCTTGCGCAGTGATGCCTTCAGCTTCAAGTCCTCATGAAGCAGCGCGGCGTACCCTTGCTTGGCGAACCAGCGGGAGCGCCAAGGCTTGGTGTACCCCAGACGAAATCCGTACGGATGTACTTTCTGTCCCATGGTTGTCGGCCGTTTCTACTCGGAGTTTTCCTTCCCGTCGGAAACCGTGATGACAATGTGGCAGAGCCGATGCCGATAATGGGCAGCCCGCCCCATGGCAGCCGCCCGAAGCCTGGTTAATCGCGGCCCTTCGTTGACTAGGGCTTCTCGTACAACCAGCTTATCCACGTCGACGTCGTCGGTGTTTTCCGCGTTGGCGATCGCTGACCGGAGGACCTTTTCCACTTTGGCCGCCACGCGCTTTTCGCTCGTCCGCAGAATGGTCAAAGCGTCCTCCGCCGCCCGGCCGCGGATCAAATCCACGACCAGCCGCGCCTTCTGGGGCGAGACCCTAGCGTAATGCAGTTTAGCGGTCGCCTGCATGTCCTCGAATCACCTCTGCGCCGCTCGCCCGGACTTGGCGCCCCGATCCGCGTGACCCCGATACATCCGGGTGGGCGCGAACTCGCCGAGTTTGTGCCCCACCATGTTTTCCGTAATGAAGACGGGGATGAATTTGCGCCCGTTGTGCACCGCAATCGTGTAACTCACCCACTCGGGCAAAATCGTCGAGCGCCGCGACCAAGTCTTGACCACCTTTTTCTCTTTGCGCGCATCCATGGCGGTAAGCTTTTTGGCCAAGTGTTCGTCGTAGAACGGCCCTTTTTTCAACGAGCGACCCATTGATCTCCTCGCAATCCCCCTACTATCCGCTCTTCCGTCCTCGGCGGGCGACGATATAGCGGTCCGTCCGAGGATTGTTGCGGGTTTTGAAACCTCGGGTCGGCTGGCCCCAAGGAGTAACCGGGTGGCGCCCGCCGGAGGATTTCCCCTCGCCTCCGCCGTGCGGGTGGTCCACCGGATTCATGCTCACGCCCCGGTTGTGAGGGCGTCTGCCCAGGTGGCGGCTGCGCCCCGCCTTACCCAAGGAAACGTTGCCTTGGTCCACGTTGCCGACCTGCCCGATGGTCGCCATGCAAGCGATCAACACCCGGCGGGTTTCGCCTGAGGGAAGCTTCAGCAGCGCGTACTTGCCTTCTTTGGCGATCAGCCGGACTTCCACCCCGGCCGCTCGCGCCATCTGCCCCCCTTTGCCGGGCCGCAGCTCTACGTTATGCACGACGGTCCCCGGAGGGATGTGGCGTAGGGGCAGCGCATTGCCCACCAGGATGTCGGCGTCCGGCCCGGACATGATTTTCATGCCCACCTTCAAGCCCACCGGCTGGAGAATGTATCGTTTTTCCCCGTCGGCGTAATGCAGCAGAGCGATGTTCGCTGAGCGGTTCGGATCGTATTCGATCGAGGCGACAACAGCCGGTACGCCATGCTTCTCGCGCTTGAAATCCACCAGGCGGTAACGCTGCTTGTGCCCGCCGCCTCGAAACCAAATGCAGATGCGGCCTTGGTTGTTGCGCCCGCCGGACCGTTTCTTGCCGGTCACGAGCGACTTCTCCGGCCGGTCGCGGGTTAACTCTTCCCGCGAGACGCTGGTCTGGAATCGTCTGGCACTCGAGGTCGGCCGGTAGGTCTTGATGGGCATGACTGGCTCCGCTAGATCTGGGCGTACTCGACCATCTTTTCGCCCTCTTTCAGCTTGACGTAGGCTCTTTTCCAGTTGGCGCGATAACCCGCGGAACGGCCGCGGCGGCGGAACTTTCCCAGGTAGTTCGCCGTCCGCACGTTCTCGACCTTCACGTTGAAAGCCTTCTGCACTGCGTTCTTGATGTCGGTCTTCGTCGCTCTCTGATGCACCCGGAAACACAGCGTCCGTTGCAGCGCTCGCAGCCCTTCGCTCTTTTCCGAAATCAGCGGCCCCCGGATCACCTCGTAGGGACTCACCGCAACACCTCGCAGCAACGCCTGGCCGCCGGTTCGGCCATCAGCACCACCTCGGATCCCAGTAAGTGATAGGGGTGCAACTCGCGGCTGTTCATGAGCCGGACACCGGGTATGTTGCGGCTTGACCGCCGCAGGTTTTCGTTGTCGCTGTTCTCCACCAGCAATACCGAGCCCGCGGCGTCCAAGCGATCCAGGATCCGGTTGAAATCCTTCGTCTTGGCGCTTCCGAGGGCAAATTCTTTGACTACCCTTAACGCTCCGTCGCTCAGTTGAACCGTCAGGGCGGAGCGAAGCGCGCCCAGCAGCATCTTTTTCGGCAGGTGGTAGCTGTAGTCTCTCGGTCTGGGACCGTGGACTATGCCGCCGCCCCGCCACAGCGGCGATCGAATCGACCCCACCCGCGCCCGACCCGTGCCCTTCTGACGCCAGGGCTTGCGGCCCGATCCTGAAACTTCGCTGCGAGTCCGTACCTTATGCGTTCCCGCCCGGCGGCCGGCCTGATAGTGGCGCACGGCATGGTAGAGCAGGTCTTCGTTCACCGCCACCCCGAAGACTTGATCCGCCAGGTCCACGCTGCCCACGACGTTGTTTTCGAGATCAATGATGTCGACCGCGGGCATCGTTATATCCTTGTTCGGCGGACGACGACGTAGCCGCCGCTGGGGCCCGGGACAGCCCCTTTCACCAAGATCACATTGTCGTCGACGTTGACTTCCACGATCTCGAGATTGCGCGCCGTGACGCGACTGTTCCCCATCCGGCCGGGCAGCCGGGTTCCCTTGAACACACGAGCGGGGTAGGAACTCTGCCCGATGGATCCCGGCACAGCATGCGACATCGAGCCGTGTGTGGCGGGACCGCCGCTGAAGCCGTGTCGCTTGACGACACCTTGAAAACCGCGTCCCTTGCTACTGCCGATCACATCCACCTTTTCGGCCACCTGGAATTCTTCCGCCAAGACTCGGTCCCCGGGCTTGAGGTCACTCTCAGCACGGCTATCGACTCTCAATTCTCGGAGGAAGCGAGCCGGCTCGACGCCGGCTTTCTTGAAGTGTCCCGCCATCGGCCGCTTTACCCGATTGGGTTTTACGAACTCGACCAGGCCCAACTGCACGGCCTCATATCCGTCCTTGGCAAGCGTCTTGCGCTGCACAACGACACAGGGGCCCACCTTCAACGCCGTCACCGGCACCACCTGACCGTCAGGCTGGAAGACCTGCGTCATGCCGACTTTTCTTCCTAGGATTCCCGGCGCCATCTGCTTGTTATGTGCTGTCGACGGTCTGCTTACTTCCCGCTTTACTGGCTCCGAACGCCTTGATCTCAACGTCAACACCGGCCGGCAGGTCGAGCCGCATCAGAGCGTCGACGGTATCTTGGGTCGGTTCCAAGATATCGAGTAGACGCTTGTGCGTGCGAATCTCGAACTGCTCCCGCGAGCGTTTGTCGGCGTGCGGCGAGCGCAGCACGGTGTATTTGTTCTTGACCGTGGGCAGCGGAATCGGTCCGGCGACCGTCGCACCCGTTCGCTTGGCCGTGGCGACGATTTCACCCGTGGATTGGTCGAGCACCCGGTAATCGTAGGCCTGGAGCCGTATCCGGATTCTTTCTTTTGCCATAGCTCTCTATTCCACGATCTCGGTGACCGTGCCGGCGCCGATGGTGCGGCTGCCTTCGCGGATGGCGAAGCGCAAGCCCTTTTCCATGGCCACCGGCGAGATCAGCTCCACCGTCATGGTGACGTTGTCGCCCGGCATGACCATCTCCGTCCCCTCGGGCAACTCCGCCACGCCGGTCACATCCGTCGTGCGCAAATAAAACTGCGGCCGGTAGCCGCTGAAAAACGGCGTGTGCCGGCCCCCTTCGTCCTTCTTCAATACATACACTTCGCCCAGGAACTTCGTGTGCGGCGTGATCGATCCCGGCTTGGCCACCACCTGCCCGCGCTCGACTTCGTCCTTCTCCAGCCCCCTCACCAGCAACCCCACGTTGTCGCCCGCTTCTCCCTGATCCAATAACTTCTTGAACATCTCCACACCCGTGATCACCCGCTTCTGCGTCTCCGCGAAGCCGACGATCTCCATCTCCTCGCCCACCTTCACCGTCCCTCGCTCCACCCGGCCCGTGACCACCGTGCCGCGCCCCGAAATCGAAAAAATGTCCTCGATGGGCATCAAAAACGGCTTGTCCTTCTCCCGCTGCGGCGTCGGGATGTAGGCGTCCACCGCCTCCATCAGCTTCTCGATGTCCTTCTCCGCCGCCTCCTCCCCGTTCAGCGCATTTAGCGCCGAGCCGGGAATCACCGGAATGTCATCCCCCGGAAAATCATAGCTCGACAGCAGCTCCCTGACTTCCAGCTCGACCAGCTCCAGAAGCTCCGGGTCGTCCAGCGCATCCACCTTGTTCAAAAACACCACGATGTAGGGCACCCCGACCTGGCGCGCCAGCAAGATATGCTCCCGCGTCTGGGGCATCGGCCCGTCGGTCGCCGCCACCACCAAAATCGCCCCGTCCATCTGCGCCGCCCCGGTGATCATGTTCTTGATGTAGTCGGCATGGCCCGGACAGTCCACGTGCGCGTAGTGCCGGTTCGACGTCTGATATTCGACGTGCGCCACGGCGATCGTGATCCCCCGCGCCTTCTCCTCCGGCGCGTTGTCGATCGAATCAAACGATCGAAAGGCCACGCTCTCGTCGTGCTTCTGCAAGACCTTCGTGATCGCCGCCGTCAGCGTCGTCTTGCCGTGGTCGATGTGCCCAATCGTGCCCACGTTCACGTGCGGCCTCGAGCGATCAAATTTCTCCTTCGCCATACCCTTTCGTCCTCTCTGCGGCTAATCGAACAGCACCGGATGCGTCAAACGGCGCAATATGCGTCCGGCTGCGATCCTGGAATGCCCTGCGCCGGTTCTCCGCTCGATTCCGGCTCCGCCGCGGCTGTCCGCCTGCGGAGTTTCTTAGCTGACGACTCCTCCTTGGACGCGGTGAACAATGCCTTCGGAAACTTGCAGCGGCGCTTCCTCGTGACCGTGGAGGTGCATCGTGTGCGTTCCTCGCCCTTGCGTCCTCGAGCGCAGGTCCGTCGCGTAGCCGAACATTTCCGCCAGGGGCACCAGCGTGCGGATGATTTGCGATCCGCCTTGCAGCTCGAGTCCCTCGATGCGGCCCCGCCGGGAGTTGATGTCGGCGATCACGTCGCCCATGTACTCCTCCGGCACCACGACCTCCACCGACATGATCGGTTCCAGCAAGACGGGATCGGCCTTCTGTACGGCCTGCTTGAAAGCCATCGAGCCGGCGATTTTAAAGGCCGGCTCCGAGCTGTCCACCTCGTGAAAACTGCCGTCCGACAAAATCACCCGCACGCCGACGGTCTCGTAACCCGCCAGCACGCCGGAACTCATCGCCTCCCGCACACCCTGCTCCACGGGCTTGATATATTCCTTGGGGATGGCGCCGCGCACGATCTTGTTGACAAACTCGAACTCATCGCCCGCCAGCGGCTCGATCGTGATCTTACAGTGGCCATACTGCCCGCGGCCACCGCTCTGCCTCACGAAGCGCCCCTCGCCTGACGCGGAACGTTGGATCGTTTCCCGATAAGAAACCTGCGGCCGGCCGACGTTCGCCGAAACCGCGAATTCCCGGAATAAGCGATCGACCAGAATCTCCAGATGCAGCTCGCCCATTCCGGACAAGATGGTCTGCCCGGTTTCCTCGTCCGTTACCACGCGGAAGGTGGGATCTTCTTGCGCCAGCTTGCCCAATGCCATGCCGATCTTCTGCTCGTCCGCCTTCGTCTTGGGCTCGATGGCCAGCGAAATCACCGGCGTCGGGAAATCAATTCTTTCCAGGATGATCGGGGCCTTCTCATCGCAAACGGTATCGCCTGTTTGCACGGTCTTCAGCCCGACGGCCGCGATGATGTCCCCGGCGCCGGTTTCCCCTACATCTTCGCGCTTGTCGGCGTGCATGCGCAGCAGGCGGCCGATACGCTCGTTGCGGCCCTTGGCGACGTTGTATACGCTTTGCCCGGTCTTGAGAACACCCGAATAAATGCGCAAGAATGCGAGCTGCCCCACATAGGGATCGGTCATGATTTTGAAGACGAGGGCCGAAAACGGCTCCCGGCTATCCGCCTTGCGGGTAAGAGTCTCGACCCCATCCAGATCCGTGCCTTGGACCGCAGGCACGTCGAGGGGAGAAGGCAGGTAGTCCACCACCGCGTCCAGAAGCCGCTGCACGCCCTGGTAGCGAAAAGCCGAGCCGCAGAGCACCGGTGAAATCTTCATGGCGATCGTGGCTCGACGGATGCCGGCCTTGAGATCCGCTTCGGTGATCGTCTCACCCTCCACGAATCGGCGGAAGAGTTCGTCGTCTTGTTCGGAGACTCGTTCAATCAGTTGGGCCCGCCGCTCGGCCACTAACTCGCGCATCTCTTCCGGAATCTCCCCTACGTCGTATGTCACCCCAAGCGTCTCCGCGCGCCAAAAGATCGCCTTCAACTCAACCAGGTCGACGACGCCTCGCAGACTGTCTTCGCTTCCGATGGGAACCTGGATCGGCACCGCATTGGCTTTAAGGCGCTCGCGTATGCTCTCGACGGCGCGGTCGAAATCGGCGCCGACCCGATCCATCTTGTTGATAAAAGATATGCGCGGAACCCGGTACTTGTCGGCTTGCCGCCAGACGGTTTCCGATTGAGGCTGGACACCGGCTACGCCATCGAACAGAGCTATCGCACCGTCCAAGACTCGCAGGCTGCGTTCGACCTCGGCCGTGAAATCCACGTGCCCGGGCGTGTCGATGATGTTGATTTCCGAATCGCGCCAGAAGCAGGTCGTCGCCGCCGAGGTGATGGTAATCCCTCGCTCCTGCTCCAGCTCCATGTAATCCATGATGGTGGTGCCTTCGTGCACCTCGCCCATGCGGTGCGTCCGCCCCGTGTAGAAAAGGATCCGCTCGGTCGTGGTCGTCTTGCCGGCGTCGATGTGCGCAGCAATGCCGATGTTGCGAACCCTGTCGAGTTGGATGCCGGCAGGCATGACGTTTTCCTGAGTGAGTCGAGCCTCTTGGACAAGCCCATCACCATCGGTAGTGAGCGAAAGCCTTGTTGGCCTCCGCCATGCGATGAACGTCCTCCCTTTTCTTGATGGCCGATCCCCGAGAGGCAGCCGCCTCCAGAATCTCGGCGCAAAGTCTTTCCGCCATCCTTTTCTCGCTGCGTGCTCGGGCGTAGGAGATCAGCCAGCGAATGGCCAAGCTGGCGCGCCGATTATGCTGGACTTCGATCGGCACCTGATAGTTCGCTCCGCCGACACGGCGCGACTTGACCTCCACGACGGGCTTGCAATTCTCGACGGCCTTCTTGAAGAGCTTGAGAGGGTCCTCGTTGCCTTGTTCGCGAATCATGTCCATGGACGTATAGAAAATCCGCTCAGAGACTGATTTCTTGCCCTCCCACATCAGGCAGTTGATGAACTTGGCCACCAGCGTAGAGTTATAGACCGCGTCCGGCGGCGGCTTGCGAGGTTCGATTTCTCGTCGTCGCGGCATGTTTATACCTGGCTCTCGCAGTTACTGCTTCGGGCGCTTAGCTCCGTACTTGCTGCGCGACTGCCGGCGATCGTTTACCCCGGCTGCGTCTAGAGTCCCTCGGATGACGTGGTAGCGAACGCCCGGGAGATCCTTGACACGGCCCCCTCGAATCAGCACGATCGAGTGCTCCTGCAGGTTGTGACCGACGCCCGGAATGTAGGTCGTGACTTCAATCTTGTTCGTCAGCCTCACGCGAGCCACTTTTCGCAGCGCCGAATTCGGTTTCTTCGGCGTGACGGTGTAGACGCGCGTGCACACCCCGCGCTTCTGCGGACACTTCTGTAGCGCCGGGCTGGCGGTCGGATAGCGGGGACGTTTCCTCCCGTGGCGCACTAATTGATTAAATGTCGGCACCGTTCACCTTCTTGGACATCAAACACTTGCCTGCCTCAGCGCTTGACCAACCGAACGCTTTGGCACAGAAAGCGCAGCTTCAGTACGCGATTCTCTTCCCGGTTGAGCTCTCTCGCCCTAGACGATCCGAAGAGCCCGGATCTTATCGGCGACATCCCAAGCTAGAAGCTACGATTCGCTTGGGGAATCTAACCCTCAACAAGCGAAACCCACTACGGACGGCCCAGGCTCAGTAACTACCTTTTCCCCAGGTCGGCTGTCACCGAACCCGATTTGTTGGAGTCGGAAAAATGGGCAGCCATATTAGAACGCGCGCTAGCCCTGTACCAACTATATCCAATCAGCCAAAACCATGTCAACCGCAAACCAGCCCTATCTGTCCAAAAATAAAGACCTTTACGTCCGCCTATTCCTCCGCGCGACCGTGGACGACGAAACCGATCAGCTCGCCGCCGGCTTCGAGGTCGAGCACCCAATGCTCGTACTCGTTTTCCCATAGGTGGGGCGCTTCTTCTCCCTCGGGAATCTCGACTCGAAGAATCGTGGGATGCGGGTTGCCGACCCGAAGGGTCATGGCCACCAGCTCGTCGAAGCCGAGGTTTTTCGAGGGTTCCGGGTCCTCGGCGATCGGAGTGAGTAAGGCAAAGTCTCGACTCGCCGCCACCCCCATATGGTTCCCGTCTTCGGGATGGAGTCCGTAGCGCATCGTGTAAAGGCCCGAGGGGACGGTTTGCCGGCGAAAGTCGGACCCCTTTTCCGGAAATCGCGCTACGCCGAGGAAGGCTCCCTCAGGGATCGTATCGAAACGCACGCCGAACTCCACAACTGGCTCGCCGCTAAAAGGCGTCGAACGGCCCCAGAATTCGGCCACCGGCTTGCCGTCAGGCCCGTTGACACGGACACCTTCGGACTGGATCGTGGAACGAATCGCCTCGCTGACCTGGTCCCCCGGCAGCGGATCGGCGGACCCTATCTGAAACTCCCCCGCGGCCGCCGGCAGCCATAGGCCGAGCAGAAACACAAGGGTTGCCGCACGAGGCAGTGAGGCTCTCATCGGGAACACCATGCCCAAGCTGACGAAATACGCCGACTTGCCGTTTCGCTTTTTCTTCAACCTGTCCACGCCGCGCGGTTCGCTCATGGTCGATGAAGTGGCTTCCGAAAAGAACAGGGGCTACGAATAGCAGCCCCTGCTGATCTTATATGGAAAAAATGGGGACTGTACCAAGCGCCATCCACAGCGCGTCTGATTGCAAACAATTTACTCGGGCGCGAAGTGGACTGTCCCCGATTTTTTTCAGGAACCGCGGTTGTCAGCTTCAGTCCGTGTACTCGCCGTCGCTCAACGAGAACGTACCCAGGTACGCGCTGCTTCGCCGCGGCGCGCTGAAAACCACACCGAGTCCCTCACCGCTGAAACGATTCTCCAGGGCGAACGCCGGCATGGCATGAGAAAGCCTGGCCAGCGGCGTGTAGTAGAGGTCGTCCAAGTGGCACAGGGAGTCGGACTCGGCAATGGCGCGCGTCTCAACGTGCACCAGCTTGCCGGCGGTCAGCGTCGCCCGCTTGGCGTGAATATCGCCGTGGACGTCAAGGGTGATCGGCGCTGTGTCGGTGCGGACTACGTCGTCCAGCAAATCCCTACTCATGGTCTTCGCGAAGGACGCGAGGGCCTCGCGCTGGCCGGCGGAAGCTCGCTCGTCGAAGATCAGCACCGCCTTCGTGGGATACGGATTGCCAAACGGATCACCCAGCGTCGAGCGGGCCTTTACAATGGCCACCACGCCTAAGCCGTCAAGTGCAACATTGTTCCAACTGCCTTCGTTCACCTGCCAGCCCATGACCGCCAAATCTCCGCGCAAACCCATTTCCGAGTTGGCGAAGCAATGCGAAGCGTAAATCTCCGCATTCCGGGCTTCGACGTAAGTGCCGCTGATTTCCGCCGCGCCGGCTACCGCGGCCACGGCCACCAGCAAGGCCACCAAACACGCAAATCGAAAGCGTTTCATATTTTCCCTCCGTCTGTGGGTCGCTTCTGAATGTAGGGTCTTCTCATTCTACTACGGGCAGAATCCCTACGAACCGAAGAATCGGTTCGCGATACTCCCGACGACGTGAGCCACATCGACTCCTACACCGGCCTAGCAGCCCGTGGCAAGAGTAAACGTCACCAAAAATCGGGCACAGCCAGCCAATTCGCTTCAGGGTAAGTGCCTTTCCCCCAGGGCTATGACGGGGGCGAATTGGTGGCAGTCCCCATTTTTCTCTCCCGCACGACTTTCGCCACGGGCTGCTGCGCCTGACTACAGCGCTTCGTAGCAGGACCTCGACGCGGAGCACGTATCTTCGTCGACGACTTCACCGTCAGGGCCGAGCGGTCCCTGCGAGTAGACACACCAGTAAATGCGCGTATTCGAATGGGGCACGCTCGGGTCGTCGTCGGCTTCGACGAACATCCCCTTCCATCGCAGGGATGAGCATCGGTTGCTGAGCACTTTTAAACCAGCACCTCTATCTCTCATCACTAGTAAGCTGTCCTAGACAAGACTTTCTGATTGTTCTACCGATGAGGCGCACGCCTCCCGGCGGGCCGTGTCGCCATTCCCGGCGACATGTCCGTTGATGTGCCGGCCCTTCTGCCGGACAGCGGGATGCCGGCAAGAATGCCGGCACGGCACGCTGTAAGCGTGCGCCACGTCGCTTTCCAGCCCGACATTTTCGAATCTCTAATGAACTCGTCTCCAGGAGAGTACACTAGACCGACTTTCCGACCGCTCGAAGGACAGCCCTCTTGACCGCCACCCGAGCAAGTTGGACTTTGTGTTTGTTTTGGCTCAGCGGTGCGGCGCCGGCGACCGCCGCCTCCCCGGCTTTCATCGCCGTGTCTTCGTTAATCGCCTTGCCGGCCAATGCCTGCTCCGCTTCGGCCGAGCGCCACGGGGTCGGAGCGACATGGCCGAGCACGACCCGCGCGCTTTCAACCTTGCCGCCACTCATCTTTAATGAGACGGCCGCGGCGGCCAAGGGCCAATCCAAGAGTTGGCGCTCCCGCACTTCGTAGGTAGCATTGGATCCGGAAACAGACGGGATCTTGATCTCGGTCAAGATCTCGTTGGGCTTGATCGCCAGCTCCCGGTCACTGTCGTTCGTCGGAGCGCGATAAAGACTTTCTACCGCCAACTCGCGCTCACCGTCCGGTGAGGCCAGCGTCGCGGTAGCTCCCAGCGCAACCAGCGCCGGCGCCAAGCTCGAAGCGTTCACGAAATAGGCAGGCCCTTTGTTGCCCAGAATGGCATGGTAACGGTTCTCGCCGTCCGGAACTAGGGAGTTGCCTTTGGGGTCTTTAGCCAGCAGTCCCAGGCCGTTGCGGAAGTACCAGCAGCGCGGTCTCTGCAGAAGATCGCCCCCAACCGTACCCATGGCACGGATTTGCGGACTTGAGACACCCTCGGCGGCGTGGGCCAGGGCCGAGTAATTGTTTCGAACCTCGGTGCTCGCCAGTAGATCGTCCAGGGTGGCTGTGGCTCCGATGCGGAGTCCGTCGGCCGACGACTCAATACCTCCAAGGCCGTCAATACTGCTAAGGCTCACCACCCGTTTTGGGGTGTGGATGCGCTCCTTCATCAGGCTGAGCAGATCCGTACCCCCCGCGAGGATGTCGGTTTCTCCCCACTTGGAGGACAACAGGCCAAGCGCCTGCTTGAGATTTTCCGGGGCTGCATGTTCAAACGCTTGCATTACGCCATCCCTCCCTTCTTCTCGAGTGCTGCCAGCACCTTGTCGGGGGTCAACGGCAGTGTTGGTACCCGAACCCCGATCGCGTTGGCCACGGCATTGGATATCGCCGCCCCCGGAGAAATCACCGGCGGCTCGCCTAAACCGATCACACCGCGGTCGTCGTAGACGCCCGTCATCATGTGAACCACCAGTTCTCCGATGTCACCGATGCCGGCCAATTTGTAAAACTCCATGTCAGCGTTGAGATATATCCCCGTAGCCTGATCGAAGATCCGCTCTTCCCACAGGGCGTAGCAGATCCCCTGAATCAAGGCGCCATAGACTTGGCTGTCCGCCGTCTTGAGGTCGATGATCAGACCGCAGTCCTGCACCGCGACCATCTTGTTCATGCTGACGATCCCCGTTTCGGTGTCGACCGAAACGTCAGCCATCTGGACGCCGCCCACACCGCTGTCGGCCAGCTTGCCGCCGTCCCGCATGGGCTGTTTGCCGGTTTCGGAAATCGAATTGGCCCCCAGCTTGCGGCAGGCGTCCTTCCAACTGAGCTTGCCGGAACCGCCTTTCACAGCGAGATGGCCGCCGCCGGCTTCGATCTGATCCGCGGTCGTACCTAGTGAAGGCGCCACCGCCTCTTTCAGCTGTTCCAGAGCGTGAACGGACGCCCGTCGAGTCGACGACGAAACGCCGCCTACCGTCGTGCTCCCTCCAGAGGGGCCCGACGGAGGATAGTTGCTGTCACCGATTTTGACGTTTACAGCCGAAAGTGGTAGGCCCATCGTCTCGGCCGCGACGATCCCGATAACCGTCTGGGTCCCTGAGCCTAAATCTTGGCTTCCCAACTCGGCCACGACCTCGCCGTCAGGATGAATGGTCACTCGACATTGGCTGTCGTGCGGCCGCCCACCCCAGGTGTGCATCGAAATCCCAACGCCTCGTTTGACGTGCCCCGAGCCTCCTTCGCCCGGGGGATGCCACTTGGCGGGCCAGTCCATCAGCTGGGCAGCTTTATCAAGCTCCGCTCGATAAACTTCCGGCCGCTGCGTCAGCCCAACATTCTTCTTAAATAGCTTGAGCGGATCCATCCCCAGCTTGGCTGCCAGGTCTTCGTAGGCGCACATCGTCAGAACAGCCGCCTGCGGGTGGTTTGGAGCCCGCCAAGCGCGCGCCGGACCGGTGTTCGTCGACACGTTCAGGTGGCGGATCCGAGTGTTCGGCGGTTCGATGACGTAGGGCAGCGGCGGCGCCCCGCGGCTCGTCACCCCGCCGGTCGACCAGCTCTCCGATTCGTACGCCGTGAGCGAGCCGTCTTTGGCGGCAGCCACCTTGATCTTTCCGTAATCGGACGGCCTACCGCCGGCGATCATCAACTCTTGGTCACGGTCAAGCATCAGCTTCACGGGCTTGCCTGTCTTCTTCGATAACTTGGCACAAGCAATTCCCCAAGTATCGATCGCGAATTTGCTCCCGAAACCTCCACCCATGACAGGTGTGATAACGCGGACGTCGGACGGTTTGACAACGCCCATGGCCTCGTCTGCGGATAGGTTCTTGGCCAGGTCCGCACCGATCCGGCCTACGGCCTGCGTAGAGGCGTAAACGACGATCTCGTCGCCCGTCCAATCAACTACCTGTCCATGCGGCTCGTGGCAGCAATGGGTGATCGTTGCCAACCCGTAATAGCCTTCGTGCACCGCACCGGCTTGCCCAAAGGCCGCGTCCGGATCGCCTGTTGTCTTGTCCGCCGCCGGCTTCACTCGGTCGCCTGCCTTGTCTACCTCTTCTTCTTTCACCAGATGCGGCAGGACCTCGTATTCCACCTTCACAGCGGCCACTGCGTCGCGGGCGATCTCTTCGGTATCGGCGGCAAGGGCAACGATTTCCGTGCCGATCCACTGAATCTCGGCGCCCACGTCGTTAAAAATCTCGACCGCCCGCACTCCCGAGATCCCCTCAGCCGCGCGGGTATCGATCTTCGTGATCCTCGCGTGCGCGTGCGGGGAGCTGACGATCTTGGCGACGAGCATCCCGTCGAGATTACGGTCGTAGGAATACTTTGCCTGCCCGGTGACTTTGTCGGGGCCATCCGTACGGCTTATTCTTTTTCCAATCAAGCTGCGGTCGGCCGCGGCCGGCCAATCGTATTTAGTCGCCACGTCGCCCTCCTTGCAGTTCGCGGGCGGCATCCAAGACCGCCTGCCTGACGCCAACGTAGGTGCCGCAACGGCAAATATTTCCGCTTAAGCCCCGTTCGACATCGGCCATCGTTGGGTTAGGGTTGTGGTCGAGAAACGCCTTGCAGGCGACGACGAAACCCGGGGTGCAAAAGCCGCATTGCTGGGCGTCGTTTTCGACGAAGTGCGCCTGCACGGCGTGAAGGTTGTCGCCCGACGCCAGCCCTTCCACCGTTTGTATATCGCGCCCTTGCCCCTCGATGGCAAGGATGCTGCAAGCATAGACGGCTTTGCCGTCCAACATGACAGTGCAACTCCCGCAGGTCGCGCGGTCGCAGACTTTCTTCGCACCCGTGTAGTCGAGCCGGTCGCGCAACGCGTCCAGCAACGTGACACGAGGCTCCAAGTCGACCTTGTGCGCTTTGCCGTTGACGGTCAACGTGATCGGAACAGCACCCGGACCGTGAACCTTGGCTTCATGGTGATCCGCCTTCGCCTCAGTGGTCAGAACGCCCGCTCCGACAGCGGTCGTCCCGACACCTACGCCTTGCAAAAACGTTCGGCGGGAAAAATCGTTTTTGGGCTGCTGAGTTTTTTCTGGACCTTCCTTGGTCTTATTCGAACTCACCAGATACCCCCTTTCCCAGAGCAATTCCGTAACTATCTCGCACCATGTCTTACGGGCGAGACGGTAACACTATAGCAGATCGAAAAGGCGTCAAATCAACCGAAATTAAGCGGTCCCAGCGCCGCCCCATAGACCCTGTAGATTGAGGTCTGCCGGGCTAGATCGCGTTTCGAGTGAAGAGGCCAAAAAGTACCGAAAAGCACTGCCGGATTCTGGCGAACTCCCCCCCTTCTGGCCACACGACTAATGCTGGTCCGAAGATTGACCGATTCTCTCGCCCTACGTGAACCCGAACCGTTGGCAAGAATACGCGCCGAGCGGCCTGTAATCCCGTAGCGGAGCCGCGGATGGAAATCCGCGGTCCATGACTCTGGGCCGCCTCTCACCAGGTGGCGAGACGAAGTGCGTGAGAGGCCCGTCAGTACAAGGCGTGTGCCGCTCGTTTGGTTTGTGGCGCAAGCTCTCAGCTTGCCGCGTCGAGACTCTTCTCGACGCTTGTGTTTCAGTCTGGGAGAAAGCTCATTCGGGGCGAGCGGAGGCGTACTTTTGCGGGTGTCGCCTGGCCCTCTCGTATGTTGGTGCTACCGAAATAGGGAGCAACCTCCGTTCAGCGTCCGACCGGTAAAGTACGTTGAGCACGGTAAGCAAGCGCGACGAAGTCATGGCGGGCCTATCGTGTGCTTCGACCGTCAGCTGGTGAGAAATGCGGGCTAGGTGTGACCTTTCAACACGTTGTTCATTCGGTCCCGGACCGGGGAAGCTGGAGTTGTCGAACAACAACGACCCTGGAGAGACCGAATGAACATCCATCAGAATGCCCGATTGACGCCTAAAGGTCGAGCCCTTCTGGTTCGACGCATCCTCGCTGGGGAGACCCCGCCGGCTGCCGCGGCGGCCGGCGGGGTCTCCGAGCGCACCGCCCGCCGTTGGCTCGCCCGCTACCGCAGCGAAGGCGAAGCTGGTCTCGACGATCGCTCTTCGCGTCCCCGTCATAGCCCGCGGCGCACCCCGCAGACCGTCGTCGACCGCGTCGTCGCCCTGCGCCGTCAACGTTGGACGGGCCGCCGCATCGCCCGCACCGTCGGCGTATCGCCGGCCACCGTCAGCCGCCTCCTCCGTCGCGCCGGACTCAACCGTCTCCGCGATCTCGAACCCGCCCCCCCCGTTCGCCGCTACGAGCACCACGCTCCCGGCGAACGGCTCCCTCTCGACATCAAAAAACTCGGCCGCTTCCAGCGCGCCGGCCACCGCGTTACCGGCGACAAGACCCGACGCTCTCGCGCCGCCGGCTGGGAGTTCGTCCACGTCGCCGTCGACGACCATTCCCGCATCGCCTTCTCCCAGATCCTGCCCGATGAGCGCAGCCGCTCGGCCGTGGAGTTCCTCCACGCCGCCGTGGCCTACTATCACTCGCTCGGCGTAGGCATCCGACGCCTCCTCACCGACAACGGCTCCTGTTATCGCTCCCGCGCCTTCCGCCAGACTGGCCGCCGCCTGGGCATTCGCCACCGCTTCACACGGCCCTACACCCCCCGCACCAACGGCAAGGCCGAGCGCTTCATCCAAACTGCCCTCCGCGCAGGGGCCTACGCCCGCTGCTACCTTTCCTCCCCACACCGCGCCGCCCATCTCCACCCCTGGCTCCACGACTACAACTGGCATCGCCCCCACGCCAGCCTCGGCTATAATTCTCCTATCAGCCGCCCCCCCCTCCTCGGAACAACCTGTTGAGGCTCCACAGCTAGCCCGCGATGCCTTCAAAGCCCAAGTGGCGACGACACCCGGTGCGGAGTGCTTGTTTCCGACGCCGCGAAGCGGATCGAAGAGGCCGTACGTTGGAAGTTTGAAGAAGATCTGCGCGTCGACGCTGAAGCGGGCGAAGGTAGACTACTTCCCCGTGTACCATTTGCGGCATACCTTCGCCACGAGGCTCAGCGCCGGCGGCGTGGCGGAGCACCTTGTAACCCCGATGCCGCGGCAGGCCGACTCACAGGTGTTCAAGCGGTACAGTCACGCGAAGTTGAATATGATGCGAGAGGCTCTCCAGCAACTCGATCGCCAAGCCAAGGAACGCGTAGGGACTTTTGACACACCAAAGCTCCACTGATAACTTTTGGGCACGCTTTTTGGCGCACTTGGTAACGCAGATCACACTTGCATAAGTCATGGGAGCTGATGGAAGAATGGGAGGCAAAGGAGTTGTAGTTTATGGGCGCGTAGCTCAGTTGGTTAGAGCGCCTGCTTCACACGCAGGAGGTCCCCAGTTCGAGTCTGGGCGCGCCCACCATTGTTTTCAATAACTTACGGCCGTTTTCAGCCCATGTGAAAAAGCCACTGTAGACGATTTTGTAGCTGTTCAAAGCACCTCAGATCAACACGCAAGCTCAACAACAGGCGATCGAGCCTGACGCCCCGTTGAATCACCATTGAATTCGGCCCTGCTGGTCGCCGATCGAGAGAAGCCGCCCGTGCAATCTCGGAACGGCCGTCGCAGGTGTTGATTAGCGGCACCAAACTATCGAGGACGACAGGATCAGCCTCCAACGCGGTCCAAGAAATCGCGTTATCGGCCCCGCCTCAGGTCCCTCAGAAGCTTGTCGAAGGGGTAGAACACCCTAGGATCAAGGCCCTGGCGGTGCTCCTATCGGATAGCTCAACGGAAGGCTTATTTTCGCGCTCCCGGCGGGCTTCACCACGTCGGATCCTTTCCGTCGTTCCCCGGATGGGCCATCACACTACTCTTCGGCAATGCAGTAGAGGTTTCGCTGCCCCCGCAGAAACAGTTCGCCGCCAGCGACGGCGGCCGAGGCGCTGAAGCTGTCGTCGAGCCGGTTGACCGCCAGCATCTTGGGTAGGCTAGCGTGACTCATCACGAGCGTTGTTCCGTGGCGATCGGTGATGTAAAGGCGGTTGGCGGCACCCACCGGTGAGGCGTACACGTTGCGGATGCCGCCGAGTCGAAACGGGCCGGTCCGCTCTTCACCGGTCTTAGCGTCCACGCGTGAAAGGATCCCCTGGTAGTGATGGAGGAAGTAGAGCGAGTCTCCATACAGCAATGGCGATGGGACGTAGGGCGTGCCTCGTCTGCGGCTCCACACGACCTGGTCGGTGCCGGTGATGTCGCCCTTGGCACCGTCGAGGCGTATGGCAAGCATGGCCCGCGTGTCGTAGCTGCTGGCGGCGTACACCATGCCGTCCGCCGAAACGGGTGTCGCGACGACGTTAGCCGACAGCCCGCCACATTCCCATATGACGTTGCCGGTGACCAGATCGTAGCCTCGAACGCGATTGGTGCCGCTGATGATGAGCTGCGGTTTGCCGCCGTGCTCGACCACGATCGGTGTTGCCCACGACGTGACCTCTTCCCGCGCTACCCTCCATCGCTCGTCACCGGTCCGTTTGTCGAAGGCAATCACAAATGACCGGCCTTCGTGATCCCAGTTGATGATCACCGTGTCGCCATGGAGCGCTGGTGAACTACCCTCGCCGTGCGCGTGCTTGGTCTGCATCTCACCGAGGTCTGCTTTCCACTGCAGCTCGCCGTCCAGATCGAGGGCGTAGATCCCACGCGAGCCGAAGAACGCGAAAACATGCTCGCCATCGGTGACCGGCGAGTGGGATGCAAAGGTTCCGCTTAAATGACCACCCTCGTGCGGCACTTCCGTATGGAGCGTCCGCTGCCAGAGGATCTTCCCCTCGCGGCGGCTGACGGCGAGCACTATAAACCGATGACGCTGGGTCACCGGCACGCTGTCATGGGCGCCATGGGCGCTGTCGTACCTTGGCTCCATAGGATCACCGTAAGGTACGGCTGCGGTGATGAAGACGCGATCGCCCCAGACGATGGGTGTCGAATGGCCAGTGCCGGGCAGTGCAATCTTCCAGCGTATGTTCTCCGTCTCGCTCCACTCCACTGGTGGGTTCGCGTGCGGTGCGGCACCCGTCCCCATGGGGCCACGCCACTGCGGCCAGTAATGATCGCCATCTTGTGCCGCCGCCGGCGGCACCAGCAAACTGCAGATTGCGAGGATTAAGACGCGCACTCCTACCATGGGGTCCCTAAGCTACCCCCCCAGAACAACCGGCTGCGCACCCAGCAGTCAGTCAGTACTGCGATCACGCATCAGCCTCAGGAGAGATCGACGAAGCAACCTTATCTTAGCGCCGGCCCGGGGTTGGCCTGCGACCATCTTGCCAATGCCGGTGGGCCGAAAACCAAGATGGATCAAGCGGGCCGGATCGGTGTCGCGCAGCCGGTACTTGACCCACGCCGCGCTACAGGCCAACCTCCTTGGCCTCTGGCGGGTTTTCTGATTTCCTTGGCGGTGGTTTTGCCCGCGCTGATTATCCTGTGGACAGCGAAGCCGAGCCCAGCGCTGGCTGTCGTCTTTCGCCTAAAAATTGCGACAGAGGCGGAGTAGCGTCGATTCAGTTGCTGTAGAAAACCGTTGTACCGCAGGCGGGAGTCGGCTATTCTATCCGTGCGAGGACGGCCAAAAGTAAACCCTGGCTAAGGATGATCCCTGCTTGGGGAACAGGTCCACTGAAAGCAGCCTGTGATTGATTGGATTGCGTCGAACGTTTTCACCTAGTCGCCGATGACAGTCCTTCAAAAGATTCTCGCTTGGTCCCTCACACGACCCACATGGCAGCGAGACGCCCTCCGCCGGCTCGTGCAAAACAGCAGCCTGTCCCAAGACGACATCGATGAGCTAACTCTCATCTGCAAGTCTCAGCACGGCCTAAGCGACCCTGAAAACCCTGCCCCAACCGCGACGCCCCTCGCCCGCCAGCATTTGCCCTACTCAACGGACGGCATCGGCTCCGTGTCCGTCAAGGCCATTCGAGATGTTTCCGATGCTAATGCCCTTGCCCCGAACCAAACCCTAAAGTTCGCCGCTAGCGGCCTCACCATCGTCTACGGCGATAACGCTTCTGGCAAGTCTGGCTACGCCCGAATCCTCAAGCGGGCCTGCCGAGCGCGCAACGCCGGTGAGCCTATCCTGCCCAATGTCTATGAATACAGGGCTCGTGGGCCCGCCTCCGCCGTCATTGAATACGCCGTAGACGGCATTGACCAGCCCCCCCTGACCTGGACCGATATTGACACCGGTCCCTCAGCCCTCGGGGCCGTCAGTTTCTTCGATTCCGAGTGCGCCGAGGCGCATGTTGGCAAGCCCAATAACTTGGCCTTCACCCCTTTCGGGCTCGACCTCTTCGAGAAGCTCGGGAAAGCATGCCGAAAGCTTCAAGCGGAACTCGAGCGGCTAAAGACGCGTCTTCAGCAAGACCAGCCCGCTGCGCTTCGCGCGCCGAAGGTCAACGACAATACTGCGGTAGCCACCCTCCTCCGTTCGCTCTCCCCAACCACTACCGAAGCATCCATACGCCATCTAGCGACGCTAAACCATACTGACTGCACTCGTCTTGCCGACCTGCGAGAGCTCCGTCACCAAGACCCCTCCAAGCTCGCTCACCAAAAACGCACTCAGAAACAACACGTTGACACTCTTCTGCAGATTGTCCGCTCCGCTGCCACCGGACTGACAGAAGACACTGCTACAGCTCTTTCGACAGCCCGCGACCGCGCTTCCAGGACCGCCGAGGCCGCCCGCGTTGCCGCTACCACCCTCTTTCAAAGCGAGCCGTTACCGGAGGTCGGCGGAGACATCTGGCGGGAGCTCTGGGAGGCTGCTCGGCGTTACTCCGAACAGCGTGCATATCCTGCCCAACCTTTCCCCGTCGCCACCATCGATGCGCTCTGCGTCCTTTGTCAGCAGCCCCTCGGTGAGGAAGCCGCTGCACGCTTCCGCCGATTTGAAGACTTCGTTCGCGACGACACGCAGAGCCAGGCAACGAACGCCGCTGCAACGTTTAACCGCCTTACTCAGCAGCTTCAATCTGTAGAGGTCTCGCCGAGCGCTTACAAGAATGACCTTGCCCAACTAAAGAGCCTTTCCGCAGACATCCACTCTGCCACTCGCCGCTACCTTGTCCTTGCTCGCCTCCGCAGGCACCGCCTCATTCAGGCCTGCGACACCGGAGCATGGTCGAGAGTCCCGGAGCTTCCTCTAACACCCGCCGACGACCTTCGAGCCCTCGCTCACGACCTTGAAAAAGAGGCGGCTGAGTTTGACCGGGCTGCCACTCACGATGAGCGCATAAAGCTCCTGCAAGAACTTGCTGAACTCGAAGACAGTCAATGGCTCTCAACCGTGGTCGACGACGTTGTCGCCGAGGTCAATCGCCTGAGCGACCTTCGTAAAGTCGACGCCGGCCTTCAGGACACCGATACCACCGCAATATCTCGCCAAGGCACGACGCTTGCCAATGAGGTCGTAACCGAAGCCCTTCGAGGCCGTTTCGCTAACGAGCTCGTCACGCTAAACATCGCCAGCGCCCGCGTCGAGCTGGTTGACGAAGGAAGCCGAGGCGGAGTGAAGCGCTACCAGATTCGCCTGATTGGAGCACGCGACACTCCCGTCTCCCGTGTTGCAAGCGAGGGAGAACACCGCTGCATCGCGCTCGCTGGCTTTCTCGCCGAACTGGCTACCAGCTCACACAAATCCGCACTGGTTTTCGATGACCCAGTCCGTTCTCTCGACCATCTGCATCGAGACGATGTTGCTAACCGCCTTGTTCAGGAGGCCAGCAACCGCCAGGTCATCGTCTTCACCCATGACCTGGTTTTCGCCTTTAAGCTCGACCGCTGGGCAGAGAAGGACAACATGGAGCCCTTCCAGCAATACATCTGCACGGGCCCCTCTGGACCTGGCGTGTGCAGCCTCGATGCGCCTCTTCGAGCAAAGCGCGTGCGGCAATGCCTAGACCACCTCAAGCGACGCGCAACCCAGATTGGAGCACTTCACGGCACGGAGCGCCACAGCGATTATGAAGAGCAAGCTGCCGGGCTCTACGGCACCCTACGAATCACCTGGGAGCAGGCGGTCGCTGAAGCTGTCGAGCCTGTTCTCAGCCGCTTCGAGCGCGACGTTGATACGAAGAACCTCTGGAAGCTCATCGTTCTCACCGACGACGACTGCCGGCTCATCGATGAACAACGCGGATATTGCTCTCGCTTCCAGCACAGTGAGTCCAGTGCCGTAAACGAGCCGCCCCCTCCTCCCGACACTTTGCTAGACGACATTCAAACCCTTTGAGACTGGTGGGAAGGCCTCCAGGAACGTCAACAAAGAGCGCGCCGACGATAGTGTTAACGCCCTCTGGACGATAAAGTATGTTCTCGGCTGCTACCGACCGCCACCTCAGCAATGTGGCCCACGACTGTCGCCTTCCCCCTGAAAATTGCGACCCTGAGTACCCCATCTCTCCGTAACCCGTTGATTCTTGACCCTCTACCCCTGCCGCCACTACAAGCCCTCTTGACGAATTTCACCAGCTTGCTACGCTTCCCTCACAACCCCCAATGAACAATTCCCTCTACATGACCCAACTCACGCAAGAGCATTTCGACAAGCAACTGAAGAAGCTGGTCAGCAAGGACGAGCTCGATGAGAAGCTGAAACGTCTCGCCACCAAAACCGACCTGGACAATCTCGAAGCTCACATCGATGCAGAAGCTCTCGCTATCAGGAAACAACTGAAAGAAGGCTTTCGCAGCGTCGATCTCAAACTCGACGCAATTTTCGAAATGCTCGACGTCCGGCAACGCATGGAGAAACACGATAAGTGGTTTCAACAGCTGGCCAAAAACGCCGGCGTCGAACTCAAAAGCTAACCCGGCATCGGTTGCCGGTTCTGTCGATCGCCGGATGGAGAGACTGACTCAACCGAATCTGGGCGGTCTTCCCAGGTCCGCCCGAGCTCTGAGAATGCCTTCAGCGGCTTCTCTGGGCTTTTTTTTGGCCATCTGACCCCAGAACCCCGTACCGGACATCAGCGCTTCAGCCTGTCGCCCTCCGCCCGAATAGGCGACACTTGCAAGAGCCGGGGTCTTCCTGGTGTACTGTCTGTGCCAGTTGGCTCGCATCAAAGACTAGTCTGCGGACGAGAACGAGGTGATTGCTGTGAATAGACCCGAACTACAAAATACTGATGCTGGCGCTTTCTTTAGGAACAACCCATGCTATCTGCCAAACTGTTGAGGTCTCGGCGCTGGCAGGCGCGGCGCCAACGGGACAATCGGATAGGCTGGAGTGGACGTTCACCATCAACTTCAGCAACGTTCCAGCTAACGTTCCGGTCGAACTTCGACTAGCGCTACCCGACATAATCACAACCCCAACATTCCTCAACATGCCCACCGGTCTCACGATCGTTGGGATGACGCGACATGGGGCCTTCAGAGAGTGGACCTTTAAATATGCTTCCGGAGGCGATGCGGAGTTCAAGCTTAGGGTCGACGGCCTGAAGGATCTGGTCCGAAACGACAATGTTCGGTGGATAGCAAAGCTGGATGGCAACGACGCCGGGCTGGGTACGACGAACGGTCCGGTTTCGGTCTATAAGGCCTCGACGGTTCGCCCGATTTTTGGTGGTGGTTTCTCGGTTCGTCACGACGACATTGCGGACTTCAAGACAGTCGACCCTGAAAACGACACGGCCCTGTTTATTGAAAATGACAGCAGGATGCGTGCCGCTGCAATCGTCGGTGTGCTATTCAAACTCAGCGAGACAGACAGCTTTTTAGGGCTCGGAAAATCCAAGGAGAAAAAGCCCTTGGACCTATTAGTGTCGTTGGAGTTCGCTCAAGGTACCCAAAAGACGCTAGATGGTTTTCTCTTCGGGTTGGGCTTTGGCATCAACAAGTATGTGGAGTTAGCGGTCGGCTACTCCTTACGGCGGGGAAGCGAGCTGAGCCCAGGTTTCCGCAGAGCGGCAGCGCGCCTTGTTTCTGAACTGCAGCAGGATCCAGCCCACACCGCCCGGTTCTCACGATACGAGCTCAACAGCAGCGGTGACAGCCTAAAAAATGACGCACAGTTCGATGGGTTTCCGTTAATCGACCCCAGGGACAACACGCGGATTTTTAGCGGCGGCAACCCCGTGGTGGATAGCTTCAATAGCACGTTTCATATCGGAATCGTGATCCCCATCGACTTCAAAGGTCTCTTCGGTCTGAAAAACGGTAGCTAATTTAGGGGTGCGAGTAGTAATGGAACAGAAAAAACAGTGATAAGGTTGGGCACCCCGTGGGGCGCTGGGGCGCTTCTGCTAACCCCTATTTTCTCAGCATCTTGGCGTTTCCGATAAATCCTGGTTTGTCTCAGTCTGCGATCGGTCTGTCCCTGACATCGTTGACACTTTTTCCTGAGCTCACGGGCTTCTCTGGGCCGGTTTTTTTCGGGTTATCTGACCCCAGAACCCTGTACCGGACATCAGCGCTTCAACTGTCGCCTTTCGCCTAAAAACTGCGACACCAACTGCCTTGCGACCGACGAATTGTCCCTTCGGAGAACGAAAGGGTCCAGTGGAAGCACTTCGGTCCGGCCCGGTGCGTGCCTGCGGTCAAGAAAGGCTTGCGTTCAAGAGAGAATGAACGTAGAATCGAGGAGGCCAAGATCCAAAATGGAAATCCTGGTTTATCCCCCTATGAGAATGAAGAGTATTTTGTGTCTTGTGATTGCATCGTTCGTGTTCACAGCCGGGTGCAGCCAGGTTCAACAGGATCTGGAAGCCGCCAGCCAGGTTCAACAGGATCAGGAACCCGTCAGCCACGACCAAGAGGCGGCAAAGAGTGGAGTGCTCATTATTTTGGGATCGACCCCAGAGTCGCGCCAAATCGGATATGAAAAGATGATCGTTTGGGACGATGCCGCCGAAGCCTTCTATGCCAACCGCAATTCAGTTCCCGCCGGATATGGAGTAATGGAGGTTGGCAGAAGAGCCATACCGTTGTACGAAGAGGCGCGCCGTGATCGAGGACTGCCACCAGGGTCATACGACGTGACAGAGAGGGCAATCAAGGCGCTTGAAGATCAAACGAGGACAATGGAGAGAGAAGCAGAGGAACTCCGTGAACGACTTGGCCGGTTGGAAGAGGCACGCAGTGATCCCGCACAGGCACTGGCGCAAGACGCTGTTGATTCGCTCTTTGAGTTTGGGATCGCTGGAATCTCATGTTCCCGTACGGGAGAGTTGGTTGACTGCCCAAGGATCCTCCTCCCTCCCGTACCGGCCGCAAGTTGCAAAGAACTTCTCCGGGAACAGGGTTTCGAGGACCCGTGTTCGACCGTTGCAGGTTCGCAACGGGACTCCGAAATCACCGTGGAACATCTCGTACAAGCCTCTAAAGACGGTGACCTTGCTGAAGTTCGCACTCTATTGGATGCAGGCATTGACCCTAATGAATCGCATGAGGGGACATTTGCAATCGATCATGCGGTTATCCGGGGCCATATAGATGTTGTTGAAGAGCTGCTTACGAGGGGTGTGGATGTAAACTTTCAGGATCCCATGACAGGATGGACCCCGTTATTGAATGCGGTTTTGGTTCCTAACTTGGAAATGATCGACATATTGTTGAAACATGGGGCGAATGTCACCGTTCAATTCAATAATGGTGAAAATGTCTTTGATCTCATTGGATTGACCGGCGGTGATAATGAAGAGCGCGTCAGAAGGTATTTGCTCGAAAGAAGCAGGTAACCCCCCCGTTGGCATTGTCAAGTTAACGACTCGAAGGTGCTCTTGCCCTGAAGATTGTCCGCGTTTTCTCCCTTTAGCAAACACACGTCGCCGTCTTCCAGTCAGTGAAAGACCGCTCCCGGAGGAGTCGATGGTGGATCGCTTTTAGATGATGACGTGCAACTCGGAACAGGTTGCGAATCGGGCCGTGGACCGAGAGAAATCGTTGAACCTGTACCGGCGATTTGAAGCGACGCATTTGACGTTCCTGCTCCCGAGTGTGCTGGTGGGAAACTTCAGCTCGATTGTTCTCGTATTGCCCGGTTCGATGGCTGACTGATGGGAAGACTTCTCGGTGCGCAGCCCGATAGCTTCGCAGCTTGTCGGTGACGAGTTGCAAAGGTGGCCTCCCCTGGTGTTTCAACACCTTGCGAAAGAAGCGCTTAGCGGCTCTCCTGTCTCGGCGGCGTGTGACCAGGATATCAAGGACATCGCCGTCCTGGTCAACCGCTCTCCAAAGATAATGACGTTCGCCGCGGATCGTGATGAACAACTCATCCACGTGCCAGATGTCGCCGAGTCGGCCTTGTCGTCGCCGCAGAGTACGCGCATACGCTGGTCCAAACTTCCGGCACCAGGATCGAATGGCTTCGTAGGATACGGTGACGCCACGCTCAGCGAGAAGGTCCTCCACATCGCGAAAGCTCAGAGTGAACCGATGGTACAACCAGACGGCATGGCTGATGATCTCGGGTGGAAAGCGGTGGCGTCGATACAGTGATTCCATTCGGTCAATTGTCGCCGACCGGTGTTAACTTGACAATGCCGTTGGACAGGTTCACTCAATCGATCCTGCTTCGAAGCTGACGACCATTTCATTCTCCGTCGTGTAGCGCACCTGGATGGGACGGCAGCAGACCTCGCAATCCTCGACGTACGTCTGCTCTTTCACCGATGTGTCGAGCAGCATGGAGATCTGTTCCGAGCAATTAGGGCATGTGAAGAAGTGCTCCATGCGGCATTGTCAAGTTAATGAGCCCGGGCGGTTTTGGTCTGAAGCGCGCGCCCGGACTTACTCTCTTTCAGTAAGCACAAATCGCCGTCTTCCAGTCCATGAAAGCTCGCTCCCGGAGGAGTCGATGGTGGATCGCTCTTAATCCGGATTTCCAATTTGAACCTGGTATCCAGACTTTGCGATACCCTTCAGCGTCCTTATTTATAGGGGTCGGAGCCCAATGAGGACACCAGGGAGGCCAACACCCTATGGGTGAAAAAGAGAGAAAGCCGTTCCAACTAACTTTCAACGGATTATTGAAGGTCGATTTCCAAGGATCGCGTGTCACTTCCGACGGTGGCTTAATCCTGGTTCGGGAGTTGGACGAGCGGCTCGGTCTCGGGAAGCTGATCGATGAGTATCTCAGCGACTCGCGACAAGGCCTGAACAAGAAGTTCCCGCTGGCCGATCTGCTGCGGCAGTCTTCGTGGTCGAATTGCTTAACCAGAAGAAGCTCGATTCTCCCTTCAGATCCGTCTTCGAAGCGGATAGTTGACGACCTCAGCTCGGTCGCGTAGTCGGTGTCTCGCATCGTACTCCCCATATTTCCCGGCCCTATATCGGACTCCTTCAACAAGGTTCTCCATGCCTGAATCGATGAATGGGAGATTATCTCTCGGTACCCATGCGACGTTGCCCCTTCTGGTCAACGATTGTAGCGTGGGCACGCGACACGAGAGCCCCTACTTGTGAAGCATCCGCTTGTCCGCAGGCTCTAGATCCTGCCTAACGGCGTAGGGTTAAGCCAGCCCGTCCACATGGCGGTTTATTGTCTATCCACTCGGCCAATCCGGAGCCCATTGCGGATCCCGATGAGCCTTCCCTCGACAGTGTTCTGTTTGCCAGTTCCGCCTCGATCTGCGGAGAATGGAAGAGCGCGCGCCCCGGCACTGTAGACGATTTTGTAGCTGGTCAAAGCACCCTAGGCCAATCAGTTTCAACAAGTTTCAACGCAAATGACCGTAAGCGTTTTGGAATCAAATACTTGAAAATAGGTAAGTTACGGCGCTTGCCAGAATCTGCTTCACACGCAGGAGGTCCCCAGTTCGAGTCTGGGCGCGCCCACCATATTTTCAATGAGTTGCAGTATGTTCACCGGCTGCTGGGGCAGGCTCATTGGGAAGTTTTGGCCGCCGCCGACTTCTTCACGGTGGAGAGCTGGACGCGGACAGGATTGGTGCGGGTTGTGGTGCTGTTCGCGATCGAACTGTCGACTTGGCGAGTCGAGATCGCGGGTATTTCGAGCCAGCCGAAGGGAGTCTGGATGACGCAGATCGGCCGCAACTTGACCGATGCGGAGGATGGCTTTCTGGTCGGCAAGAGGTTTCTGATCCACGATCGCGACCCGCTGTTCACTGCGGAGTTCCGGGAGACGCTCGTGGCAGCGGGAGTACGAGTCGTCCGTCTACCGGCACGGTCCCCGAATCTGAATGCCTATGCGGAACGCTTTGTAAGGACAATCAAGGAATCCTGTTTGGATCGGATGATCCTGTTTGGGGAGCAGTCGCTACGTCGGGTGACCCGCGAATTTCTGGTGCATTATCATCGAGAGCGTAATCACCAAGGGCTCGACAATCAGTTAATCTTCCCCAGCCCGGCAGACACTGATCTGGCCGCTCCGATCGAGCGCCGCCAACGGTTGGGCGGAATGCTCAACTACTACTATCGGCGAGCCGCCTAAAGTCACCTCACCCGCTCTAGCTCTGGCGGTTCTCGCCGCACAGCCCCCCTGCGCTCAGTCGTGCCTCACCAAGTGAGTTATGTGTTGGATGCCCGCTCTCCCTGTCGCGCCGACGGCTCTCATCGCCGATTAAACCGTGAACCAACGAACTCCTTGCGCCACCCGGAGCGCGTTTGCCCTCCCCGGATTGGTCGCTCGTGTTTTGGGACAATACGCCCATCAGCTTCAACAAGTTTCAACACAAATGGCCGTAAGTGATTCGGAATCAAGTAGTTGAAAATAGGAAAGTTACGGCCCTTGCCGGAATCTGTTTCACACGCGGGTGATCTGTGATAAACATCACATTTTAAACCTCTTAGGTTCAATAACTTACAGATTCGGGCTGTTGATGCTTGTTGGTCTGTGAGGCTCTGTTAGCTACAGAATCGACTAAACAGCTCGCTGCGGACTCTAAGGCTCGCTTCCAACTCTCAAAAAATCAGAGGATTAGAAGGTGGCGTCCGTAAGGCAGACCTCCTGCTTTCCGGGCAGGAGGTCTCTTTGGACGCGAGACCCGGGTTCATGCCGGTTCGCTACTTGAGCGATGACTATCGAGGGAGTGGACCGGCGACCCCGCGCCCATCCTGAGACCTATGAGGCCGCACTGAGGGTTGAGAGGGGCTGAGATCGGATCATGCGCACGATCTCGTCTCGGTAGGCAAAGAGCGCCGGCGTACCGTCGGTGTGGATGAACACAATCGATTGATCCGACGAGTACCGGTCGCCACGTACGTGATCGATCAGCCCCGCCACGGCCTTTCCCGCGTGGCTCGGGTCAAGCAGAATGCCCTCGGTGCGAGCCAGCAGTGCCATCGCGTCCATACACTCGGGAGTTGGGATCGCAAGATCGAGATTCGAATGAACGAGGGTTAGGCTACTTCTTCGTGCTCTTGCTGGTCGCCTTCTGCTTTGCAGCCCAATACGCCTTCATGCGATTCAAATCAGTGCCACAAGTCCAGCGCTTTCTCTGCGTCCACCGCCCCATGCACAATCTTTTCCAAGTCGGACGTCATCATCTCAAAGCGGTCGATCTTTATGACGGACAGGACACTCGTCCCGCTCACGCGTAACAAGGAGTGGCTGTTCCTTAGCGCCGGCGTACTGATCGGGCTGAACTTTTTTCTTGTTTTCCGGTCGAAGCCGCAAACGGTTTGCGACTTGGAGAGCGGAGGTGACGGATGCCGGGTGACCGGAAGATGCAATAGGGTTGTGCTGCGGTTGTCGGCCGGAATTTACGCCATTGGATTGTTCATGGCTTACGCGGCGCTACCTCTAATGGAAGCCTTCGATTGATCTCCACTCAGATGAGTTTTGGACTGGCCGTGCAGAAGTTCTTCTCTTAGCACCTCACGCTGTCGCCTTCCCCCCAAAGTTGCGACACCCGAAGGCTTGACTCCTCCCTAACCGGCTGATTCCTAGCCGCGTGGATTAGAAGGATTGTGTCATTCTGTCGCAATCCTCCACTTTTTACGACAGAGCAGGTCCCACGAGGGCCAAAAAGCGCGCTACGCGCCAAATCTGCGTTAGGAACCTGCCGAGTCATGGCGCCCTACCCGCAGCGCCTTGAGATAGGCTCCGACAGGGAACCCGATCGCCGTCCCCGATCTCCCCCGATCTCCCCCGATCTCCCCCGATCTCCCGTTACGGCTTGCGCCGCACCCGTCCCCCCACGGGATCCGGAAGGACCACCGATGGGTCGGGTGGACACTCGAACGCGTTCGATCGGCTCGCGCAGCCTGTCAACAACCACGCCGCTGATTACCGCTCCGCGGATCAGTTCGAAATCGGTCCCGGATTGGGCACAGCCGGAGGAGCAATCGAGAACTATTCGGGACCCGCTTCGCCCGGCGACGAGCCGGGTGTAATATCCGGGTCGGTACGCTGTAAGGACGATCCTTGCAGTGGGCAGGTTGAGAAGCTGATAGCGCCCGTCGCGGCTGCTACGGGCTGTGGCGAGTAGCTGGCCCCTCGGCGAACGAGCCGCGACGTAGACCCTGGAGAGCGGCCTTAGATTCTCTCCCTCGCGCCGGTAGGTGGTTCCTTCTACCCAAGAGGACGCGAGGCTGGAACCCGTCGTGCCGAGCAGAGTGAGAACCAGCCGAAGCGCAAAGGCGGAGCGACACAGTCGCAGAAGCGCGGCGAAGCCGCCCACCGGCGGGTTAGCGAACCACAAACGCCGTGTCACACTATCCAATGTACACCAGGCCCAGGGGTACGCCACTTGCCTTGCGGTACAGCAACTTCATCTCTGGACCGCTCGTTCACACTCGCGGCTCGGCTTGGCCGGCGCCCCAAACCGAGCCACGCACGTCAGTGAGCGGTCCAGCGATGAACTGTCTTGGCAGCAACGGCGGTGGTGGACCCTTGGAGTTCGGTGGTAACCTAGGGGCAAAGTGCCCTCTGGCCCTCCGCGCGACGCTGCGACACAGAGGCCCGACAACGCCCCCGTCGCCTATTTCATCACGTTTGCCTGCTACGGCGGAACACTCCACGGAAACGAAAACGGCTCGGTGGACCGTGACCACAACCTGGCGGGTTCGCGATACTTGCCTCTCGACGTCCGCAGAGAGGCCGCCGAAGCAGGAAACAGGCGGCAACAACCCTATGTGCTCGACAAGGAGCATCGCGACCTCGTTCTCAAATCGATTCGTGAAGTGTGCTCTTACCGGGTTTGGCCGCTGCACGCGGCGCATGTGCGTTCGACGCACGTGCATGTGGTTCTCACAGCGACGGCCCGGCCGGAGAGGGTCATGCGTGATTTGAAAGCCTACGCCAGCCGCATGCTGAATCGTCAGGGTTGCGATCATCCGCGGCGGTTGCGCTGGGGCCGCCACGGGAGCAGTCGGTATCTGTGGAAGCGGGAGCAGGTCCAATCTACCGTCCGCTACGTGCTGGAAGGCCAAGGCCCGCCGATGGCGACCTACCCTACAATCTAGCCCCACCCGAGCGGCGAAAGTCAGTGAGCCGTGAAGCGATTCGCGAGCGTCACCCACCACGCCACGCTGCAACCGCAACTCTGGACCGCTCGTTCACACTCGCGGCTCGGCTTGGCCGGCGCCCCAAACCGAGCCGCGCACGTCAGTGAGCGGTCCAGCGATGAACTGTCTTGGCAGCAACGGCAGGGGCGGACGCACCTTGTGCGGGCGCTGCTATACGTGGACTTGAACCCGGTTCGCGCCAGCCTGGTCGGGCGAGCCGAGGAGTATCCGTGGTCGAGCGCGCGGGTCCACACCGAGGGAGCCGATCCATCGGGAACCCTTGATTGTGGGAGTTGGAGCGAGATTTGTTCCGCGAACGATTGGGGCGAGGCGCTGGTCGGTGGAGCGGACGCGGTAGACGCGATTAGGACGGCGACTCGAGCGGGAAATCTGTTTGGAGATGACCGTTTCGTGGCCGAACTGGAGCGTCAGGCAGGACGACTACTGCGCTGCAAGCCGCCCGGCCCGCAGCCCAAATCGCGGGCCGCGACGGCCTAAACGGGAGTTCGGGAGCTGTCCCCGATCTCCTTGCGCCACCCGGAGCGCGTTTGCCCTCCCCGGATTGGTCGCTCGTGTTTTGGGACAATACGGGAGTTTGGGGAGTTTGGGAGTTTGGGGACAGCTCCCGAACTGTGAGACGGGAGTTTGGGGGGAGTTTGGGAGTTTGGGAGTTTGGGAGTTTGGGAGTTTGGGGAGTTTGGGGAGTTTGAGAGTTTGGGAACAGCTCCCGAACTGTGAGACAATAGCGATTCTTCATTAACCGAATGGCCCGTATGGCCCGGGTGGTGGCGGCGGGTGTGCCGCATCACATCACGCAACGGGGCAACAATCGCCAGGACGTCTTCCTGCTCGACGACGACCGGCGTTTCTATCTCGAAACTCTCCGCGAACGCTCGCAACGCCACGGCGTCACGCTGCTTGGCTACTGCCTGATGACGAATCACGTTCATCTGGTTGCGATCCCCGAGCGGCCCGATTCGCTTGCCCGCGCCCTCGGCGGGTCGCGGCGGCCTAAGCGGGAGTTCGGGAGCTGTCCCCGATCTCCCCCCCCGATCTCCCCCCCGATCTCCCCCCACGAGGGCCAAAAAGCGCGCTACACGCCAAATCTGCGTTAGGAACCTGCCGAGTCCTGGCGATCCACACTTATCAGATGACTTCTAGCGTCGTTGAGATGGTGGATCGAGGTGCACACGAGCCCGGCACTGGCCTGTGATACCTTAAAAACGTAAGCCTTGGTGGCCGATTATCTTGCGTAAGCCTAGGTTGTTCCCTAGCCAGTCCCACGTGCGACCCCTCCTTTCACTTCTATTTCTTGGTCTCCTGGCGGCTAACCCGCTAGCCGCCCAGACGGCCGGCGAAGATGACCCGCCTAAAGCAGGTCCCGTGGAGATCCTGAAGCTCGACGACGTCAAGCCGGGCATGAAGGCGACTGCCTGGACGGTTTTCAAAGGCAACACCGCCGAGCCGGTGCCGGTCGAAGTGCTGGGGGTGATGAAGAACTCCTTTGGTCCGGGCCAGGACGTCATCATTGCGAAGCTCGGGGGTAAGGCGACCCGAACGAACGTCGCGGCCGGCATGAGCGGCAGTCCGGTCTACTACGAAGGAAAACTTATTGGCGCCATCTCCCTGCGCTACAGCGTTTTCTCACCCGACGCTATTGCCGGCATCACGCCCATCGAGTTGATGCTCGAAATCGATCAACTTGACAAGAGCCGGCCGCTCGAAGCGAAATTCTCGAGACCGGCGGATTCTCCCGGCGTGGAGTCTGCTCAAGGAATCGTGCCTTCGGCGATCTCCGGGGAAGAGCTGGCGCTCGAGATTTGGAACAGCGCCGGATTGATTCCACCTCCTTCGCTCGTCACGGCCATCGAAACACCTCTTACGTTTTCCGGGGTTCACGACGACGTTCTGAAGCTCTTCGGCGGTTACTTCCGAAAGGCCGGAGTGCTTGCCATGCAGGGCGGGGCGGGCGGAGGTTCTTCGACTGCAAGGGGGGAAGCGTCGGGATCTCTAAATCCCGGCGAGCCCATTGCCGCCGTGCTCGTTTCCGGCGACCTTTCGATTAGTGGGATCGGCACCGTCACCTACAACGACGGGGAGCGGGTGCTGGCCTTCGGCCACGCACTGTTCAACGTCGGACCGATCGAGATGCCGATGGCCGAAGCCGATGTATTGACCGTTCTGGCGTCGAAGTTTTCGCCCGCCAAGTTGGCGAACTCGGCTGCGATCGTCGGCGCCCTGCACCAAGATCGCCATTCCGGAATCATGGGCGTTCTGGGCGAGACGGCTGCGATGATCCCCGTGTCCGTAGGGGTGAGGCGATTCGGTGACGAGGACAACCTGCTGGGTGAAAAGGATATCCGTTTTGAAATCTTCCAGAACCGCAAGTGGACTCCCCCTCTGCTCACCTTGGCCATCTACAACTCGATATTTCGGCTCAACGAGTTCGCGGCAGAGAGCACTTTCCGGCTCAGGGGGCGCATCGAGATCGATGGCGAACACACGATCCCGTTGCAGGCCATGCGGACAACCACCGACATGCCCGTGCCCGCTCCTCTTGCGCTCGCGAGCTGGGTAGGGATGAAGGTCCATCGGCTTCTGCGCAGCAGCGGCGAGACTCCCACGCTCAAACAGATCGACGTGACGATCGATTTAATTCCCGGGAGGCGTTTCGCCGCCGTCGATCACGCCTGGTTGGAAAAAACGACCGTGCGGCCGGGAGATGAGGTCCGGGGAAAGGTCTTCTTGAGGCCCTACCGGGGCGAGCGGATCGAAACCCCATTCAAGATCCGCATACCCTCGAACGCCCCCAAGGGGCGGCTGCGGCTTCTCGTCAGTGATGCGCGGACCCTGAACCGGGCCACGCAGATCGCCGCGGCGCGCACCAGGCTCCCCAATTTGTCGGAAACCGTCTCGCTCATGAATAAGGAGTACGGTAATCATCAGCTATTCATCTCGTTGCTCCAGTCGAACGTCACAGCCCGCTTGGAAGCCCGGACACTGCCGAACTTGCCGCTCTCCGTCCTCAGCGTGATGCGCCAGTCCTCGAAGCGGCGTCTGTGGTTGGAGTACGAGTCCCCCTTAGAGCGATTCCCCATCGCTTTCGACTCGATCGTCAGCGGCAGCTACAGCATTGACCTGAGGGTCGAGTGAGAATACCGTCCCCAACGATCCTGCCGCTGTCTCGTCTGGGTATAGCCGCCGCGCTTGTGTTCGCTTTGGGCGCATCGCCGTCCGTTGCCGAGAAGACCCGCACATGGGAGCAGCAGACTTTCCAAGACTTCGAAAAGGGGAAGGCGGAAAAAGTCACCATCCGTAGTGACGGGAAACTTTTCTTGGCGCCACGCTTTCGCGAGTTGCTGGAGACTTCTTCTTCCTATCTGTGGGACTTGGTTCGAGACGGGCAGGGTAACCTTTTCGCCAGCGGCGGACCGGACGCCGCGGTGTTGCGCATCGGCCTCGACGGAGAAAGCACTTCGTTTTTCAAAGTCGAGGACGCGGAGATCCACGCTCTCGCGGTCGACCGCGAAGATAATGTCTACGCGGCAACGTCTCCTGATCCCAAAGTTTATAGGATCAGCCCTTCGGGGGAGTCCTCGGTCTTGTTTGAGCCCGACGCCAACTACGTCTGGGATATGGCCTTCGACTCCCAAGGGAATCTGTTCCTCGCTACGGGCGACAAGGGCCGGGTCTATCGCGTCCGTCCTTCCGGAAAGGGAGATGTCTTTTTCGAGACCGAGGAGACTCACGTCCGCGCTGTGATGGTAGACGCCGGCGACAACTTGATCATAGGAACCGACCCTGGGGGTCTGATCATTCGGTTGTCAAATCCCGACCAGGGCGAGCCGAATGGTTTTGTCTTGTATCAATCGTCGAAGAAGGAAATCACCGCGCTGGGCCAAGCTGCTGACGGAACAATCTATGCGGCCGGCGTGGGAGCGAGAAGCAAGCCTGCCCCCATCACCCGGGTTCCGAGCATCAGCATCACTGTCACCGCAGCTGCTCCTGCCTCACCCGCACCTGCTCCGCTCAATCCTCAGAATCCAGCGGCCCCGGCGCAAGCTGTGGCTGCGCCCCCGCTGCCCCCCCCGGCCGTTCCCAGAGCCCAGCTCAAGGGAGGCAGCGAGGTATACCGTATCTCGCCGGATGGCGAGCCACGAGTTATGTGGAAGTCCAACACCGACATCGTGTACGCCATTGGCTTGGACCCGGACCAGAAGCCGCTGATCGGAACGGGCAATCGAGGGCGCTTGCTGCGGCTCGATTCAAGCACGGAATACTCGTTGGTTCTTACCGCTCCCTCGAGTCAAATCACCGCCATGGCGTCGGACCCTGACGGCAAGGTCTTCATCGCCACCAGCGGCATCGGCAAGGTGTATCAACTTGGTCCGCAATTGGAAACCGAAGGCTACTTCCAGGCCGAGGCCTTTGACGGGAAGATCTTTTCGCGCTGGGGTCGGATCGAGTGGCGCGGTCAAACGGCGGACTCTTCCAAGATCGAAGTCTCGACGCGATCGGGAAACTCGAGAAGCACGGCCAGAAATTGGAGCGAATGGTCGCCGCCGGTGGCGTCGAGCGCGGGTGAACATTCCCAGTCTCCACCCGCTCGATTCGCGCAGTGGAAAGCACTGCTGAGTGCACCTGCGGACGGTGATTCGCCGGTCCTCGACTCCGTTTCGCTGTTCTACCTGCGAAAGAATATCGAGCCGGTCATCACCCATGTCGAGGTGACTCCGCCCAACCACAAGTTCCCCGACAAGCCGGCAACCCTGGCTCGGAAAAGGCGAACGTTACCTCCCTTGGGCCAGCCTCGTCGCGAGGTGGTCACGGTAAAGCCCCAGCAAGCGATCATGCCCGCGAAGGGTTACGTAGGGATTCGTTGGGCGGCCAACGACACCAACAAGGACAAGCTGGTCTTTACGCTCGAGATTCGCGGGGAGCAGGAGACAGCGTGGAAACTGCTCAAGGAAGAGGTCGAAAGCGACCATCTAAGCTGGGATTCCACGTCGTTTCCAGACGGCTGGTACCGGGTCAAAATCAAAGCGTCGGACCGGCTTTCCAACCCCGCGGCACAAGAGTTGAATGCGTCGCGAATCAGCGATCCCTTCATGATCGATAACGGCGCCGCACGCATCAGCGACCTTACGGCTCGCTTCGAGGACGGCCGCCTGGCAGTCCGCTTCCGTGCGGCTGACACGACGACGAAGATCAGCAGGGCGCAATATTCACTTGACGGTTCTGATTGGAAGCCCATACGGCCCGTTAGTTTCCTATTCGACTCAAGAGAGCTTTCCTTCGAATTCCAGACCGACCCTGTCGAGGCCGGCGAACACACGGTCGCCGTCCGCGTCTATGACGCCTACGAAAACCTGGCGGCCGAAAAGGCAGTCGTACGATAGCCGGGCAGGGCTGCCACGCACACCCTCGCGACGAGCGAATCGGAGCCGCGAACGCAAGTGAGCGGTCATGCCGCCTTTGTAGTTACGGATACTTGGGCTGTCACTAACGTTCCAGGCACAATGACGCGCCTCCTTAGGGAAGCCGTGCCGTCAGGGCACGAGGCCGCGGCGACAAGCGGACAGAGCCGTGCCTGTAAGGGCACGGGCCCGCTGGCTAACGCCCGCGGCTCTGTGCGGTTATGTTCAGCACCCTGGGCCCGGTCGGACGCTCGCCAACAACTGAAGAAACTGGGACGCAGAAGATCTATCTGGCACACAGGGATGTCCCGAACCGAGCCGCGCACGTACCGCTGCAGTGCCCCGCGTTTAGTCCCGTAGCGAAGGGCTGGGCGGTCGTTTGCCCAGACCTGCGGTCGTTTCTTGTTCGCGCCCGTGAGAGCCGACCTAAATCCCGCCTGTGTTCACCAGTCTTCTAGCCTCAATACGCATCACCTAGCGTGCTTCAGCCCCCGTAGGGGGCGTAGGATAATAGCCCACGGTGGAGCTAGGCGAAACCGTGGGTTCGGTATGCACAGGCGAACAAGCCCCGCAGGGGCGCAGGAAAACGCTCATCAAGGAACAGGGTCTGCCCGACAGCCCCAGCCTCGGCTACTCTCCTGCAGCTCGCGGGCTCGCTCGTCCTATCTGACGAGCACTGGGGCTAGCCTCCGGTCCCCGGCATGTCATGCAAGATAAGTTGTTCATTCAAAGCATCTTATTTCCGATAACAGCACGTGGCCTTGGATCGGCGGGGTACAATATGACTGGGTCCCCGAAGCATTCGGGGCCAATTCGAGCACGGGTAATCCGGGAGCCACGAACCAGCGGAGAAAAAGAAATTACCAAACAAAGCCAATATCTCACAACCCACAGGGAATCAATGGGTTACGGCTGGTTTCCAATACGGCGGGACAGTCGGCTCGGCAAAACCAGAACGGACGCTCCACCAGGATACGAGGGCAGGCAGCCCCGAGGAACGGCGACCAGGGCAACAACTTATCGGAACAGCGAAACTCCCGAGGAACAGAATTACCAAACAAAGCCAATTCCTAATAACTACCATAGATTCAGCCGTTTACAAGGTAGTTCGGAGGTGCGAAGAGGAAAGCTACAGGTCGTCGCGGCTCGGAAACGTATCGAGTGTCCTGCTCGCGTCTTAGCGGTTGGGCAGAGCAGCGGCGCCGAAGACTGTATGGGCTGCGGACCTAATCATTCGCGGTACAGTCGGCGTTTTTTACCGACGCATTTCGCCGCTTCGAGGTGATGGATACGACCTACGGTGCCTTGAATCCGCCGCTCGAGCACCTTCGCGACAACCGCACTTCAGGCGCAATCGATCTGGCGCTCGAAGCGCTCGACTTAGCTCAGTCTTGGATCGCTGTCGACCGAAGTCCGACGGATTTAGCGAGAGAGTTGGCCGCGATGCATCCGGCGATCGCGACCGTCCGCAACGTGGGGGCACTGCTTTCCCAGCGGTCGGATGATCTGCCGGCTGCGCTGCGCGACCTCCGACAATCGTTGGTTGAAGGCAACCGTCGCATCGCGGAAAAGCTGACAACCTTGGTTCCCGTTGACGCCGCGGTCATCACGCTGAGTAACAGCTCCACCGTGCGGGACGCTCTGCTTGCCATCCGGCCACGATCGGTTCGGATCCTGGAGTCACTGCCGGGGGGCGAGGGCGCTGAGATGGCGGCAGCCTTGCGAAAGGGTTCCGGAAGAGCGGCCGGGCTAGCGAACGTCAAGCTGATCCCTGACGCCGCCATGGGCAACGCCGTCCCCCGCATCGATTGTGCCTTGGTCGGGATCGACACCTTCGACCGAGCTGGCGCGATCCTGCACAAGCTGGGGACCTTACCCTTGGCCCTTTGCTGTCGCCACTACAAAAAACCCTTCTACGCTGCCGGACATAGCTTCAAATTCACCGACTGTGAGTTCAGCGGGCTGCCCGAACCCGAGACTGACTTGGAAAGCCAGCGATTCGACTGCACACCAGCGGAGTTGATTACCCAGCAGGTGGACGAAAAGTAGGCGTTTCGAAGCTCTGAAAAAATCAGGGACTGTCACAAGCGGCGTCCCAGGAGGCACGTAAATCCAATGGTATCTTCAGCCGCAGTTGACTGTCCCAGCATTTTTTCACAGCTTCCAAGGCTAAGCTCAATCTGCCGTGCAGAGCAAATCCGCGTTGCCGCCCCCCAGCATTTTCCAATCCAAGAATGATCCTGAAATGGGGTTGGTCTCGTAGCTCAGCGCGGGGCCATTTAGGCCAAACCTGCGGCCTTTTCCTGCTAGGACGCTGCCGGACGGCCCCATTCTTCCCGTCACGGGCCGCAACATCTTCTTTTTCAGTAGCTTCCGGGCCGATGTTCAGGGAAATCCAGGGCTCTGCGATAGAATAGGCGCAGGCGGCTGTCGTAGGAAGTTGTTATTAGGCCCGTGGCCAGAACCGGACGAAGTTGTGGCCATCGGGCCGCGGGGCCCGCAGGCTCACGCCTGCGGCTCTGTGCGGTTGTGTTCACCAAGCTGACTGTCGAGGCCGAACCGTTGGGCCAACTACCTTCGCGGCTAACCACCGGACAGAGCCGTGCCCGTCAGGGCGCGGGCCCTTCCGACGGCTTTTTTCGCCCGTGGAACCAGACTTACTGAAGAGAATTACCAAACAAAGCCAATTGTAAGGTAAGTCAAGTAAATTCAATAATTTACCTTACAATTCCCGGGCGGATAAAAGGAGTTCGTAGCGCAGGCCTGGGCCGCCGTTTGGCACAGACCTGCGGCCTTTTCGAAAGCGCCCATTCCTTGGGCCGAGCACTGAGCCGAAAGTCTGAGCCGGCGGTCCAGAGATGAGCAGCTCGGCAGGGCTACCAAACAAAGCCAATTGTAAGGTAAACGTAATTATTTCAACCAGTTAGAATACATTTCTTGGGCGAAGAAAAGGAGTATCCAGCCCCCGGCCCCGGCACCTGTCGCCAGTCGGGTGCTAGTGACCTCGCGGAAGCGGTCCGGTGGCATGGATGCCGGCCCAGCCTTTCGGCTGCTCGATCCAATCGCGGGTGAGGTAGTCGCCCATCGTGAGGCCGAGAAGAATCGCAAGCCAAGCGAGCCCGGCGGCGGCCACGATCTTGGTGAGTTGGCTGCTGTAGCGCAGGTGCATGAAGAACAGGGCTACGAGAAGAGCTTTCGCAAAGGCGATGACCAGCGCGACGACAGTGTTCAGTCGTCCGAGGTCCACATGGGCGATCGCCACCGTCGTGGCGGTGAGGGCCAGCAGGGCCAAAAAGATGGCGACGTAGGTTTTGAGGGAGACGATATGTTGGGACATTAGTGTCGGCCTAGAAGGTAGAGCAAGGGGTAGAGGAAGATCCAGACGATATCGACGAAATGCCAATAGAGACCACTGAGATCAACCGGTGAGTTGTAGGCCGGTGTGAATCGCCCTTTTTTCGCCTGGTAGACTAATACGCCCAGCAGGCCGAGACCCACGATCATGTGAACGCCGTGCGTAGCCGTCAAGGCGAAATAAAACGAGAAGAACAGTTGCACTTGACCGGCGTGGGGCGATGCAAAGCGAAAGCCGGGACCGGGAACCAGGTGCTCGCGGAATTTGTGGGAGTATTCGACGGCCTTGATGCCGAGGAAAGCGGAGCCGAACAGCATCGTCAACACCAGGAAAACGATCAGCGCTTGGCGCTTCCCTAGCTGCGCGCTGCGAACCGCCAGGGCCATCGTCAAACTGCTGCAGATCAGAATGGCCGTGTTGACGCCCACGAGCATCACATCGAGCTGGCCGCTGCCGAGAATGAACGCCTCCGGATAGGCGGCGCGATAAGCGGTGTAGCCTGCGAACAGGCCGCCGAACAGCATCACTTCGGTCAGCAGGAAGGTCCACAGCCCGAGCGTGACGGCCTCGCGCTGCTGCTCAGCGTCCTCAAACTGATGAGATAGCGCGGTTGAGCTTGCTGACATCGCTTTCACTTTCCCTGGCGTAGTTGTACGCTTCCTCGGTCACGACGGGGGTTTGCTCGAAGTTCTCTTTGGGCGGCGGGGACGCCGTTTCCCACTCGAGTCCTTTGGCTCCCCAGGGGTTTGCTTCCGCTCGTGGCCCGTAGCGCATGGACCAGACCAGATAAATCAGAGGAATCAGGTAGCCCACACCCAGAATCGTCGCGCCTGCCGAAGACATGACGTTGAGCACTTGGAATTCCTCGGGGTAGACGTGGTAGCGGCGGGGCATGCCCAGATAGCCCAGGATGAATTGCGGGAAAAAGGTCAGGTTGAATCCGACGAAGATCACCAGCGCCGAGAATCGTCCCCAGCCTTCGGGGTAGAGCCGCCCCGAGATCTTCGGCCACCAGAAATGGATGCCGCCCAGATAGCCCATCATCGCGCCGCCGACCATGATGTAGTGAAAATGGGCGACGACGAAGTAGGTGTCGTGGACGTGTACGTCGATCGCCAGCGTGGAGAGAAAAAGCCCCGTCAAGCCGCCGATCGTGAACAGCCCGATGAAGCCCATGGCGTAGAGCATCGGCGTATCGTAAGACACTGAACCCTTGTAGAGAGTAGCGATCCAGTTGAAGACTTTGATCGCCGATGGGATGGCCACGAAGAAGCTCAGGAACGAGAAAACGATGCCGGCGTAGACCGACTGGCCGCTGACGAACATGTGATGTCCCCAGACCAGAAAGCCCAATGCGGCGATCGCCAAGCTCGAAAAGGCGATCAAGTTGTACCCGAAGATGCGCTTGCGCGAAAAGCAGGCAATCAGCTCGCTGATCACTCCCATACTGGGCAGGATCATGATGTAGACCGCCGGGTGCGAGTAGAACCAAAACAGGTGCTGAAACAACACGGGGTCGCCGCCCAGGGCGGGGTCGAAGATTCCAATGCCGAACATGCGCTCGATGCCCACCAGCAGAATCGCGGCGGTCAACACGGGCGTCCCCAGCATGATGACCAGGCTCGTGGCGTAGTGCGCCCAAACAAACAACGGCAACCGGAACCAGGTCAACCCGGGGGCCCGCATCTTGTGGATGGTGACGATAAAGTTCAGCCCGGTGAGAATCGACGAAAAGCCGACGATAAACACTCCGATGGCCGTGGCGATGACGGCACCGTTGGAGTAGGTACTGCTATAGGGGGTGTAAAAAGTCCAGCCGGTATCGACACCGCCAGTGGTTGCCGCTCCGAGAGTAAAAAGCCCGCCCAAGGTGTAGACGTACCAACTGGCGAGGTTGAGGCGCGGGAAAGCGAGGTCGCGCGCGCCGATCATGATCGGAAGCAAGAAGTTCCCCAACACGGCCGGGATCGAGGGGATCAGAAAGAAGAAAACCATGATGAGACCGTGCATGGCGAACATCTTGTTGTAGGTCTCCGAGCGCATCAGGTCGCCCTCGGGCGTCACCAACTCGAGCCGCACCAGAACAGCGAAGGCCCCGCCCAAGACGAAGAAAAGCGTGATCGAGGCCAGATAGAGCAACGCGATCCGCTTGTGGTCAGTCGTGAGCAACCACGATTTGACGCCGTAGCCGGCGTTCAGATAGTGCTCCCGCGGCTCGACGGCCGTCGGGGCCGGGGCTGTCGCGATCACCGGGCCAGCCTCCTTTCGCCTTCGCTTGCCAGGGACTTGATGTAGGCGATAATTTCCATCACTTGTTCCTCGCTGACCTGCCCTTGAAAGGTCGGCATGACAGGCTGAAAACCGGCGACGCGTTTCGCCCTGGGGCGCAGAATCGACTCGCGAAGGTAGGCTTCGTCGGCGATCACGGTCTCTCCGCCGCTCAAGGCGACAGACCGGCCGAAGACGTCATCTAGCGTGGGTCCGCGGCCCCCTCCGTCGGGCCGGTGGCAGGTGTCGCAGCGCAGGTCGTGGAAGAGTCTTTCGCCGATCTCGGCCATCGATTCGCCGGCTTCGACTCCACTGAGCCACAGATCGTAGGCATGCGGCTCCATGACGTGGATGGCGCCTCCCATGCGGGAGTGTTCGTTGCCGCAATATTCGGCGCAGAAAAGATGAAACTTGCCTGTTTTGGTGGCCTCGAACCAGGCTGTGGTATAGCGCCCGGGGAGAACGTCCATTTTGATCCGAAACGCCGGCACATAGAAGCTGTGAATCACGTCTTCCGAAGTCATGATCAGTCGCACAGGGCGGCCCAATGGGACGTGCAGCTCGTTGATCTCGCGGCGCCCTTCGGGATGCTGAATCTTCCACATCCACTGTTTCCCGACGACGTGCATGTCCATCGCGCCCTCGGGAGGCCGCGAGTTCTTGAAGTACAAGCTGGCGCCCCAGCCGAACATCACCATGACGATCACGAAGGGAACGGCGCTCCAGAAAATCTCCAAAGCCGTCGAGCCGTGGATCGGGCGGGGCATGTCAAGATCCGAGCGGCGCCGATAACGAATGGCGAAGTAGAAGATCAGGGCGAAGATCAGTACCGAAAAGAAAACGCTGACCGCGACGAGAAAGGCGTAGAGCTGGTCGACGCCCTCGGCGATCGTCGAGGCCTGTTCGGGAAAGAGCGGAAATCCTTCTCCCATGTTGTTTCTCCGCCGGGCGCTTGATTTGTGTGTCGACGCTACCCCGGTGGCAGCCAATCCTAGGGCGGGGGCAACATGTTTGCGCCCCTACGCGATTGAATCGAAATGCATGCGAAAACTGTAGGGGCACGACATGTCGTGCCCGTCTCGGTGGAAACACATGGTTCCACGACCTTCAGCGGGCGGCTCCTCTCTATCCATAGGTTCTCGGTTCACGAAGTTCTCCCCTTGTTCCGTCGATCCTTCCGCAGGGCGTTAATGACGAACCCGCCGAGGATGAAAACCGTCGCCAATCCGCCCACCCTCAGCCCGTTCATGATGGCCAGGTTGTACTTGCCTTCCAGTGGGTCGTAGTGGAAGCAGAACAGCAACACCTGATCGACGAACGAGCCGATCCGATTCCCCGAAGCCTCTACCAGGCCGAGGCGTAAGTCTCGCGCCGGATATTCGATGCCGTAGAAGTATCGAGAAATGCGTCCCTCGGGAGTCAGCACAACGATGCCGGCGGCGTGTGAATATTCATCGGTCTCGGGGTCGTAGGCGTAGCGAAAGCCGACGGCTCGGGTGAGCGCCTGGATGGATTCCTCGGCGCCGGTCAAGAAATGCCATCCGCTTTCGGCTCCGGCGCGGGCGTATCGCTCGAGGTAGGCGGCCTTTTTCTGTGCGGCGACAGCCGGGGTTTCCCCGGGATCGAAACTTATGGTGACGATCTCGAAGTCTTCGGCGGGATTCAACGTCAGCGCCCGCAGACTGCGCACCAGGCCACCGAGCTGCAACGAGCAGAGCATGGGACATTCGTAATAGACCAGCGCTAGAATCACGGGTCTGTCGCCGAAATAGCGATCGAGCGAAACCGGGTCGCCCCGCTCGTCGCGGAAGACGAGGTCACGGGGGACTTGGTCCCCGAGCCTCTGGTCGAGTCCGACGCCGCGCAGGGCCGAGGGCAACGTACTCGCCGGGATGGTCTGCGCGGTTAGCGGGCAGATGTCGACCGGAAGTGCGGCGAGAGAGAGCAGTGCAAGCAGCGTGTGAGCCGCCGTTTGGCCAGTCGGGGTGATGTCGCCGCTCTGAGCATCACTCTCCCGCGGAGCCTCCGCCGCTCGGCTGAGACCCCAGGCCGCGCCCGGCCAGGATTTCCATGGCCCGCTCGATCGGGATGTGCACCAGGCCCTCCTGTCGGTCGACCCACCCGTGGCTGTTCAGGAGCGCTGCCTCCCGGGCGCGCATCTGAGTCAGGTCGCTTGACGGACTGACCTGCAGCTGGGGCGCCGCGGGCCTCTCGCGGGTGTCGGCCAAGGGCGAGCCGGAGGTGTCAAGCTGGTCTTCTCGGGCGGCGAGGTAGTCGAACATCCAGGCCATCGCGGCTATGGTGACGGCCAGCATCGCGGCCAGAGCGACGCCGAACCGAATGATCGGCTTCGGATCGACGTCCGAAGTTTCGTACCCGCTGTTCGGCGAGCTATCGTCCATGTAGCACCCCACTTATCATGGTTCGCCTCCTGATTCCGACGCCTCGGCGAGCCGCAGGTGGTGGAGCGGGACCAGCGGCCGGGAATTCAGTTGCCGGGCGAAGCTAGCAAGCCACAGGCCGCCGATCGCCATCGGCGCCAGCAGGTCCATCCAATGAATCGCCAACTCGGTTTCATGAAACGCCGGGGCCACGTGCCAGAAAAGATCGACCAGTCGCATGACCAGCACCAATACCGCGACGGTCACCAGCGTGGCTACCCCCCTCTTGGTGCGCCGGGAAAGCAGCAACACGAAAGGCAGGGCGAAGTGGAACACGATGAGCACCACGGCGATCGTCGACCAGCTTGTCGACGTCCGGTGCAGGTACCAAGGGATCTCTTCCGCCAGATTGCCGGACCAGATGATCAGGTACTGGGAAAACGAGATGTAAGCCCAGAGCATCACGAAAGCCAACATTAGATTGCCGAGGTCCTGGAACCGTTCCCGAGAAGCCAGGTTCGCCAGCGGGGGACGGTCGCGGACCAGGGCCACGATGCAAATGGCGAAGGCAAGCGTGGCTAGGACGTCTCCGACCAGGAACAACAGACCGTACATGGTCGAGAACCAATGCGGCTCGAGAGACATCACCCAATCGACGGAAGCAAACGTTACCGTTAGGCCGACCACCGCCAATCCCGGCCCGCTGATCATCTCCAGCCGGCGGGCCGAGCCGCCCTCCGGCGAGCGGTCCTGTTCGTTGGACCAGCGGTTCAGCCAGTAAGCCAAAGCTCCCCAGATGGCGAAGTAGAGGAGCGTCCGCGCGAGAAAGAAGGGAACGTTCAGATAAGCTGCCTTGTGCGCCAGGATCTCGTCGTGGGCGAGAGCCTCGGGTCGCGCCCATAGGTAGAGGTCAGGCAGGCGCGCCAGCAGCGGCAGAATCAGCAAAGCCATGAGGGGGAGCGTGCGCGTCGCCGATTCCAAGCAGCGGCGAATGACGAATCCCCACCCTCCGCCGGTCAGGTGATGCAGCATGACCAACCCGAAACTGCCGAGCACGATCCCGATCCAGAATAAGTACCCCAGCAGGTACGACTGCAGGAACTGTTCGAGGTTGAAGGCGGCTCCGAGGCCGCAAACGGCGGACCCGGCGAGGCCGACCAGCAAGGCGCGACGCTCGAGTTGCCCGAGTGCCGGGTGATGGGTGGCTGTGGCGTTCATGGTTGTTGTGATCGTTCGAACTCCTGGCGCACGCCGAGGGGCAGCTCCCCCAGCGCGGCGTGCCGGCTGAGCTGTAGCGCGCGGATGTAGGCGACGATGGCCCAACGGTCGCGCGGCGGGACGCGGTCGGAGAAATCACTCATTGCACCGAGGCCGTTCGTGATGACGTCGAAGAAATGCCCTACCGGCTCGCCGCGAAGGCGCTCGGTGTGATAGGAGGGGGGATGGCGGAAGCCCCGTTGCGCCACCATGCCCTCGCCGTCGCCGAGGCGCCCGTGACAGGGGGAGCAAAAAATGACGAACCGCTCGTGACCGCGGTCGACGACAGGACGTGTCAGGGGAAAGGGGAACTCAGCTGCCGGCTGCTCGCCCTGGCGGCCGCGGTAGAAGTGCTCGTCGGTCTGAAGCTGCCCTCGGGCGACGGTACCCAGCACCTGCAGGCGGGACGATCGGCCGTCGGCAAAGAAAGTGCTCTTCTCGAAAGGTTCGTAGCGTGGCTGGTCGTGCATGTCTTGCCGGCAACCGAGCAGTGCAACGAGCGCCAGGGTGCAGTAGATGGCCCCGCTCCAGGCTCGCGCACGGGTATAGCGGCCCTCCCCAACCAACCTTGGGTGAGACAAGCGCGCTCGTCGGACGAACATTCCTGTTCGGCCGCGGGCAAGGACGCCCGTCCCACACGATTCGGTTCCCCGTGTCGATTTCGTCACACCCTCAGGCCCTGCTCGTCCCCTCTCAGCCGGCAATTTCGGCCACCTCATGAGGATCGAGACTTTCTAAGAACTGTTTCGTGCCTTCGCGGTCGAACTTTCGATCTTCGGCTTCGATCGAGAGAAAAAAGCGGTCGCGGCTGGCCAGCGCAAAGCGCTCGACGTTAAACACCGGGTGATAGGGTTTCGGCAGGCCATTGAGGGCCAGCATGCCGAAGACCGCCGACAGCGCGGCGCCCAGGATCGTGCATTTAAAGGTGACCGGAATGAACGACGGCCAACTGTTGAGCGGACGCCCACCGACGTTCATCGGCAGTTCAATGACCGAGACCCAATACTGGAGCGAGAAACCGGCCAAACATCCCACAACGCCGCCCGCCAGCACGATCCAGGGCAGAATGCGCCGCCGGTAGCCGACGGCTTCGGCCAGCTCCTCGATAGGGAACGGCGAGTAGGCGTCCATGCGCCGATAGCCTTCTTCGTAGCTGTGCTCGGCGGCTTTCAGCAGCTCGTCGGGCGAATGGAACTCCGCCATCAGTCCCCAGATCGGAGGCTCTTTCGTGTCGGCTGGTGTTGCTACGCTCTCTTTCATCTCATCTCGCTTACGGTTCTCGGGCTGTTTCCGGCGGTTGCACCAGCGTGCGCATCTCAAAGATGGAAATCATCGGCAGAAACCGCAGAAACAGGAACAGCAGGGTGAGGAACAGCCCGATCGAGCCGATGTAAGTCGACCAATCCCAAAACGTTCCTGAATACATGCCCCAGGAGGAGGGCAGAAAATCGCGGTGCAGGCTGGTGACGACGATGATGTAGCGCTCGAGCCACATGCCGACGTTGACGATGAGTGAAATCACGAACAGCGCCGGGACGCAACGGCGCACCCGTCCGGACCACAGCACTTGCGGCGTGACGACGTTACAGACAATCAGCGCCCAGTAGTAGGGTGCGTAGGGTCCCTTCATGCGATTCATGACCATGAATTGCTCGTAGGCGCTGCCGCTGTACCAGGCGATGAAGGTCTCCATCATGTAGCCGTATCCGACGATCATGCCCGTCGCCAGAAGGACCTTCGCCATGTTGTTGAGATGGCGCATGGTGATGAAGCCTTCCAGGCCATAGAATTTGCGGATGGGAATCGCCAGCGTCATCACCATGGCGAAACCGGAATAGATCGCTCCCGCGACGAAATAAGGTGGAAACACCGTGGTGTGCCAGCCGGGAACAATGCTCACGGCGAAATCGAAGCTCACTATCGTGTGGACCGAGATCACCAGCGGGGTCGCCAGCCCGGCCAGCAACAGATACGCGGTTTCGTAGCGGTACCAGTGAATGGCCGATCCACGCCAGCCCATGGCCAAGATGCCGTAGATGATCCGCGCCGTACGGCTGTGGGCGCGGTCGCGCAGCGTCGCCAGGTCGGGGATCAGTCCGATGAACCAAAACAGCAGTGATACCGTGGCGTAGGTCGAGATGGCGAACACATCCCAGAGCAGCGGGCTGCGAAACTGCGGCCAGATGCCCATCGTATTTGGATAGGGCAGGATCCAATAGGCCAACCATGGCCGTCCGAGGTGCAGTATCGGGTACAAGCCCGCGCAAGCCACGGCAAACAGCGTCATCGCTTCGGCGAAGCGGTTGATCGAGGTCCGCCAGTCCTGGCGCAGAAGCAGTAGAATGGCCGAGATCAGCGTTCCGGCGTGGCCGATGCCCACCCACCAGACGAAGTTGATAATCGCGAAGCCCCAGCCGACGGGGATGTTGAGACCCCAAATGCCCACACCTTTCAGCAGCAGGTATCCGATCGAGTAAAACAGCAGCAGCATCAACGAGAAAGCTATGCCGAAGCCGATGAACCAGGTTCGAGATGTAGGCTGTGTCAGAACGATCGAGCTGATCTTGTCGGTAACGCTGCCGTAGGTGTGGCCCGGCTCCAGGACCGGACCGGGCGCGTCCAGGGTGGACGCGGCGGTTTTCTCTTCACCCATACCTAGCCCGCCCTCTTCCTCGGCTGAGGGTCGAAGCCGGCAACAGGCCCGCCATGACTCTGTTGCGCGTGCTCGGGGTGCTCGACAGCACCGGGCTCCAGCTCCGGGTTGGGGTTGGTGAGCCGAGCGAGGTAGCTGGTTCTCGGTCGGGTGTTCAACTCGGTGAGCAGGCCGTAGTGGCGGGGGTCGGCTTTCGACCGCGCGACTCGGCTGCCGGGGTCATTGATATCGCCGAAGACAATGGCCTGCGCCGGGCACGCCGATTGGCAGGCCGTCGTTATCTCACCGTCGTGGATTTTGCGGCCTTCTTTTTCAGTTTCGATGCGGGCACTGTTGATGCGCTGGACGCAGTAAGTACACTTTTCCATCACGCCCCGCGTGCGAACGGTGACGTCGGGGTTGCGCAGGAGTTTAAGGCTAGGCGTTTCGTAGTCGGAGTAGTGCAGGAAGTTGAAGCGGCGGACTTTGTAGGGGCAGTTGTTCGAACAATACCTGGTCCCGATGCAGCGGTTGTAGACCATGTCGTTGAGGCCCTCGGCGCTGTGCACCGTCGCCCCGACGGGGCAGACCACCTCGCAAGGCGCGCTTTCGCAGTGCATGCAGGCGACCGGTTCGTAGTAAGTCTTCGGATCGTCGAGCGACCCCTCCCAATAGCGATCGACTCGAATCCAGTGCATTTCGCGGCCCCGAATGACTTCCTGCTTTCCAACGACGGGGACGTTGTTCTCCGCCTGGCAGGCGACCATGCAGGCGTTACAACCGATGCAGCGGTTGAGGTCGATGGCCATGCCCCAGGCGTAGCCTTTGTACTCATGGCCTGGGTAGAGCGACAGCTCGTCTCCGCCGCCGTGATCGAGCTTTTGCGCGAAATGGGGATCTTGCTGGAATTCGGCCAGCGTGCCGGCGCGAACCAGGTGCCGTCCCTCCATCGAGTGATGATCTTGGGTGCAGGCCAGCCGGTATCGCTTACCGGTCTTGCGGACCTCCAAACCCCGGGCCGACCAACGACCGGTGGAGGTTCGAATCGCGTAGGCGTTGAATCCTGCGCCTTCCGCCACACGCCCGCCGCGGGTTCGGCCGTAGCCCAGATGCAGGGTGACCGAGTCGTCGGCATGTCCGGGAGTGACCCAGACGGGCGCTTCGAGTTTCCTGCCGTCCAATGCCATTTCGACGACGTCTTCATTGGCCAGCCCCAGACGTTCGGCCGTTGCCGGGCTGAGAAGCGCCGGGTTGTCCCAGGTCAGTTTGGTGATCGGGTTCGGCGTCTCCTGCAGCCAGCCGTTGTTGGCGAACCGGCCGTCCCAAACACTCGCGTCGGGACGGAAAACCACTTCAAGCCGGCGGCCCGCCGGCTTGGCCAGGGTGGACAACTGCGCCCTGGCCGCCCGCCCGTCCGGCGCATCCAGCCTTGCTCTCAGCGTTGGGGATTTGGCGGCGGAGCTGGTTCCTTCGATGACTCCCTCGTGGAGGGCTTTCTTCCAAAACAGCTCGAAGTCCTCCGTGGACGTTTTGCTCCGCCAAAACTCTCGCACCAAGGAGTGAGCGGAGCGCTCCGCCGCGCCGGCGGCCGCGGCCAGCAATTCGTGCGCTGTCTTTCCCCCGTAGAGCGGCGCGATCAACGGTTGGACAATGGTTGCCGTGCCGTCGTAGGCGCGCGCATCGCTCCACGATTCCAAGTAGTGCGCTTCCGGAATGTGCCAGTGACACAGCTCCGAGGTTTCGTCTTCGTAGAGGCCCAAGTGAGCGCGGAACTTGATATTGTTGAGCTGCTCGGCGAAGCCTAGCTCCGCCGGGGCGTCGAAAACCGGGTTGCCGCCGAGAATGAGCAGCACTTCGACTTGGCCCGCCTCCATGTCACGCGCCAGCTCAGCAAGCGACTCGAACTGATTCTCGGGCCGAGCCTCAACCGCTTCGGTCCAAGTTACGGTGCGGCCCTCGGCGCCCAGCGCCCGATTCATCGCCTGGGCCAGAGCGTGAACGATCGGCGGCTGCTCGTCGCCGGGATAGATGATCGCCGATCCGCGATGGTCCTGGAGGTCGCGGACGAGGGGGGCGATCCACGAGCCCCAGCGCCCGGACGCTGCTTCGTGTTCCGGCGTTTGCCCCGCGACTCCCAACGCCTGGGCCAGAGAACGCGCGAAGCCCTCGACTTCCCCGACCTTAAGCCGCAGCCGATGGTCGGCCATGGCCCCGGTGATCGAGGGGGCGCCCTCGGCCACGTAGAGCCGGTTCATGGCCTCGCCCGCCGCTCCGGAACCGCGCTTTTCGATGAAGTCGCGCGTGTAACGAAGTTTGGCCGGCCCTTGTCCCAAGAAATCGCCGTCGAGGGAGACAACGACCGCGGCGCGGTCGAAGTGGTAAACCGTGTTCACTACTTCTCCGAAGGCCAGTTGCGAGCCTTCGAAGACGCTGTCGCGGGCGGTGGGCTCGTATTGATGCCAACGGGCCGCGGGGAAATCCTCAAGCAAGCCGTTGAGCTGGGCGGCGAGAGTCGGCGAGGTTACCGTCTCGGTGAGAATCCTCAGGCCCGCTCCCCGGGAAAGCCGTTGCGCTTCGATCTCGCGTCTGAGGACGGCCACGAAAGACAGCCAACTGCTGATCTGCCCAGCCTGCGTGGTGACCTGGGAACGATCGGGGTCGTAGAGGCCCAGGATCGACGCTTGCGTGATGGCGTCGCTCGCCCCCAGGCTGGCCGGGTGGCGGGGATTGCCCTCGATCTTCGTGGGCCGCCCCATGTGGCTTTCGACGAGCACTCCGGTGGCGAAGCCGCCCAACGAAGCAGCCGTGGCGAAATAGAGCGGCCGGCCCGGTATCGTCGCTTCGACCGTTCGGGCGAAAGGGACGATCGTTTCCGCGGGCTGACGTGTACAAGAGCTGACCCCGGCCAGGGCCAGCGAGGCCCCCATCAGCTTCAAGAAGCGGCGCCGTCCGAGGGGGTCGTTCCACTCCGAAGCTTGCGAAGGGAACTCGTCCTCGAGCAGTTTTTGGAATGCGTCGGTCTCGGCGACCTCCTCCAGGCTGCGCCAGTAACGGGGTCCGCGAGCCGATTCCAAACGGGCGCGCAGTTCGGCCCAATCTTTTCCGCCCACTTCGTCTTTGCGTGTCATCGGTGGCAGTCGGAGCAGCTCGTCGGGTTTCGAACCTTGTTTTTCAGGACCAAAGCCGCCCCCAGGACGCTCTGGTCTTCTTCCGGCTGCCAGGTCATATTAAAAACCTGCTCGGGCGGCCGGAGGTGCCCCTCCGGGTGGCGATGGCAGTCGAGGCACCACTCCATCTGAAGCGTCTGTTGCTTCCACACCAAGGGCATCTGATCGACTCGGCCGTGGCAGCTCACGCATCCGACGCCCTTCTTCACGTGGATGCTGTGGTTGAAGTAGACGAAGTCGGGAAGATCGTGGACCCGGGTCCACTCGAGAGGCTCATCTTTCTGAAAACTCGCTCGGACCGGCTCCAGCATGGGGCTGTCGGCCCAGACCTGCGAGTGGCACGTCATGCAGGTCTTCGTAGCCGGCAAGCCGGCGAAGGCGCTCTCCTCGACTGAGGTATGGCAGTGGCGGCAGTCGAGTCCGAGACCGCTGACGTGATGCTTGTGGCTGAACGGGACCGGTTGCTTGCGCGGTACCGCCACCTGGGTCAGGTAGTCCGACCGATTCATGTTCACCACGCCCCACAGCAGTCCCCCGGCTAAGAAGACGGACCCGAAGATGCTGACCTTGGAGATCGTATTGGTGCTGGGGTGAAATATTTGGCTCATGGAGGGTCTTTGTTCGCGCGTGCCGCTACACCACGACCCGCAAGGATCATCGGCCGGATTTTCGGAAAGTCTTAGCCGGCAGGCTGAGAACGGTGTAGGGCGGCGGGGCGTGGGCGGGTTGTGGGGCACGGTGAAAACAGGCCGTTTTTGCAGACATGGAGTGCCGGGACCAGGGAATCGGAGCCGCGAACGCAAGCGAATATCCATGGCGCCATGGTCGTTACGGGGATTCAGCTCGTCACTAGTCCGGATTTGCCATAGGAGACCGCCTGGGTCGTAGGAACAGTGCGCGGCCAACAAAGTGATTGACCAATGGCGACCGATGTAGTATCTTCATTGTAGATACGGAGGGTAGCCGATGCGGGGCCGAGTGCAGAAGTGGGGAAACAGTCTGGCGATCCGAATTCCCAAACCAATCGCCAAGGACTCGAACATTGACACTGGCTCGGTGGTCGAGCTGCGCCTGGTTAAGGGAAGCGTCGTAATCACGCCCGTCGAGGGGCCGGTGTACTCACTACAAAAGCTGCTCGCTGCTATTACCGACGAGAACCGTCACGGCGAAATCGATACGGGCGAAGCTGTCGGCCTTGAGCTGCTGTGAGAGTCTACAGGCCTGACCGCGCTGATGTCGTCTGGATTGAACTAAGTCCACACTCCGGGCACGAGCAGCGCGGGCGGCGTCCGGCGCTGGTTCTTTCACCGAAGGCCTACAACGCCAAGACCGGACTTGCCATTTTCTGTCCTATCACGAGCCAAGTGAAAGGCTATCCTTTCGAGGTTAGGATCCCCGATGGCTTTCCGGTCGAGGGTGTTATCCTCGCCGACCACGTGAAGAGTCTTGATTGGAGGGCGCGGCGCGCAAAGCTGCTTGCCCAATTGCCGGAGCCACTTGTCAGGGAGGTCCTGGCCAAGCTAGGGGTTCTGTTGGAGCCTTAGATAAAGAGAGGGCCCACAGGTTGACTCTTGAGAACCGGTTTTGGCGCTTATTGATACCCGCAGAATATAGTGTTGTTTTCGGACACAGCAAATGCCTTGCCAGAGCGGGCGCAGCACGCTGCGCCCCTACACTGTATTTCGCGAACATCAATAGTTAGTATCTACAGAGTGAAATCCTTGTCGCACGGACAGGATCTCCGTGGGGTGCGGACTGATGCGAGTCCGGCAAACGCAGCTTGGCACCAAATCGCGTTGACAAACCTCCGGATGACGAGCTTACTCATGGAACCGCCGCGACCGTGAGGCAGGGCGGACCGCTCGTCTTCAATAACGGTTTGGGGCGAAGACGCGGCCTGGACCGGCAGGATTGCCGGTCACTACCGAACTTCGACGACGATCTACGGAAGGCTGGGAGGAGTGGCGCGACTACGGACTGCCGGATTCGGGCGTCTCCGCGGCAGCTTGAATATGCACGAACTGCCAGCCGAAGCGGCCCTTGATGCAGAGGTGGCCGTGGGTGACTTCCTGGTCGAGGGGCGAGGCGGCCTTCACAATCTTATTATCTTGCGTGGTCAGGCTGAGCGTGCAGCCGACGCCGCAGTAGGGGCAGATGGTGTCGGTCGTGGTTTGCTGAGATTCGTCCCACGTGCCCGCCTCGCGCATGTCGTGCTCGCTCTTGAACATCAACGCGCCGGTTGGACACACCGCAATGCAGTTACCGCAATAAACACATGCGGATTCAGGTAGGGAAACCGTGAATTCTGTCGAAATGCGGGCGTCGAAGCCGCGCCCGGCAACGGCGATAGCGAAAGTGTTCTGCGCATCGACGCCGCAGGCTTCCACGCATTTGTAACAGAGGATGCATTTCGAATAGTCGCGGATGTAGAGTTCGTTGTCGACTTTCACGGGCTGGCGGACCGTGGCCGCCGTCGAACCGTCAGGAGCTGCGTGGTCGCCGGGCCGGGCAGCGTCTCGTTCTCCCTCCTTGTCAGCCGCGGCAGAAGGTCCGTAGCGTTGCGGTTCAGCGCCATACTGCTCCATATACGCTTGTAACTCCGGGGCAGTCGAGACATCCACCGACGAGGCGAGAAACTCTAATACCATGCGGCGACTCAGCCGAACTCGCTCGGAGTCGGTGTGCACGACCATTCCCGGTTCCGCCGTTCGGGAGCAGGCTGGTACGAGAGCCCGCGAGCCTTCCAACTCCACGACGCAAACGCGGCACACGTTCACCGGGGTGAGGTTTTCGAGATAACAGAGGGTCGGCGTGTCGATGCTGAGTTGGCGACCGGCCTCGAGCAGTGTTGAGCCTTCCGGCACGGTGACTTTTCGCCCATCGATGGTGATCTCGACTGCGGCCTTGACTTCCTTGGAGGGAATCACTGGGATCGGCCCCCGAGGCACGGGGATCCGGAGTGCGGGGGCGTCGGCAGAGGTGTCTGGGGATTTCATTGTTTCTATATCTTCCACTGGGAACCGCTCCGACCGTCACAGGGCCATAACGAACATTCGCCGACCGCTACCCGAAAACCTTCCACTTCCCGAGCGCCGACTCGATGGCGCCGGACGCGGTATGTCCCAGCCCGCAAATCGAAGCGTCGCGCATCACTTGGCCGATTTCCTTCAGCATCGCCAGCTCTTGGTCCGCCGAACCGAGCGGGCGGTCGTCGTCAAGGCGACGCAACATTTCTTCTTGCCGGACCGTGCCGACGCGGCAGGGCACACATTGGCCGCACGACTCATCCCGGAAAAATCGGGCGACCCGCAGCAATATCTTTCTCAAGTCAACTGTGTCGTCGAAAAGCATGACGACGGCCGAGCCGAGGCTGGCCCCGATGGCCCGCGTCCCCTCGAAGGTCAACGGCGTGTCGAGATCGTCGGGCGAGACAAAGGCTCCCGCCGCGCCTCCGAGGAGAATGGCCTGTAGACGTCCGCTGCCGGCAACGCCCCCGGCGAGTTCGATGACCTGGCGAAGAGTCGTTCCGAACTCGGCTTCGTAGATTCCGGGTCGAGTAACGTGTCCGGAGACGCAGAAAAGTTTTGGGCCGGTCGAGTGCTCGGTGCCGATCGAAGCGAAGACGGCGGCGCCTTCCAAGACGATGGGCAACACATTGACCAGCGTCTCGACGTTGTTCACCAAGGTCGGCCGGCCGAACAGCCCGGCCTGGGTCGGATACGGCGGCTTGTTGCGGGGTTCGCCGCGGTAGCCTTCGATGGAGTTGAACAAAGCCGTCTCTTCCCCACAGATGTATGCGCCGGCGCCGCGTCGGAGTTCGATGTCGAACCCCACGCCGCTCCCCATGACGTTCTTGCCCAGCAGACCTTCTGTCCGCGCCTGCTGAATGGCATGCGCGATTCGCTCCGTTGCCAGGGGATATTCGCCGCGGATGTAGATAAAACCCTTCCCACAGCCGGTCGCCGTGCCCGCGATCGTCATGGCCTCGACGACGGCGAACGGGTCCGCTTCCATCAGAACGCGGTCTTTAAACGTGCCGGGCTCGGACTCATCGGCGTTGCAAATCGTGTAGCAGGGAGCTTCGGCCTCGGCGACTGCCTTCCACTTGATTCCCGCCGGAAACGCCGCTCCCCCGCGTCCCAGCAGCTTGGAATCGGTTACTTCTTGAATGACCCGCTCCGAACCTAGTTCGAGGGCTTTTTCGAGCGCCCGATAGCCACCCTGATTTCGATAGTCGCGAAGGCTCTGGGGATCAACAATGCCTACTCGTCTCAAAAGCCGAAGTTGCGGCCGACCGGCCTGGGGAACCGAGACGGTAGAGATGAACTCATCGGGATTCGTCGGCCGCTTACCGTTGGCGGCTGTCAGAGCAGTTGTCACCGCCGCGGGGTCGGCCGGGGCGAAAACCTTTTCCCAGGGCTGCTCACCCGCCACCGAGACCAAGCAGGCGGGCGCCCGCTCGCAAAGGCCCAAGCAGGGGCTGCGCAGCCAGGTAGCGTCCCCGTTGGAAGTCGATGAACCGGCCGGCCCCAACGTTTGCTCCAGCTTTTCGCAAAGCTCTCCGGCGCCGCGCGTCAGGCAGGCAATGTCGTCGCAGACGTGGACGACCCGAGGCGGGCGAGGCTGCATGGAAAACAGGGCGTAGAAATCGGCCACGCCGAAAGCCTCCGCCGGCGGTACGTTGAGCCGGCGGCAGGCATAATTCAAAGCTCCGGGGCTGATCCAACCCAAACGCGAGTGGATTCCGTGAAGAGCGGGAAGTAACAAGTGACGATGGGCGCGGGCCGCGTGCCCGGTCGAGGATGCGCGCCCTTCGGTTGCGATCCGCCGCTCGCCTCCCAGCCACCCTGATTCGGGAGGTCCAAGCACGCCATCAACCGCTGCCTTTTCCTCTTGGGTGGATTCGTGGTCGGTGAAGTGAAGGTCCAAGAAACGTTGCTCCGTTGTGGCCTGCTACTCATCAGCGGCGCCTGGGTCGAACGGACGGCCCTGGCCGCGTCACGCTCCTATATTCTCCCTCCCGGAGGTCCCGCGCCACAATTTTCAGGTGCTCAACAGTTGTACGGGGGGACCGTTGCAGTGCGGGGTCGGCAGGGGAGCCATGGGGTAGCGTGTCCAAGGTGTTGATTCATAAGGATACTAGGTTTCTAGCTACTTTCCGGCGCAAAAAGGAGAAACTGCGTGGCGCCTGGGTACAGTCAGCCAATTTCGCGTCCGGATGCGCCCGTAAGTTGTTGATTCTTTGAAGGCGCGAAATTGGTGACAGTCCCCGCCCCGAACGGTACTCGTATTTTGCGCCGGGAAGTAGCTAGGATGGAGTGCTCGTGGAGCGGACGGAGCTTGAGCAAAAACTGGAGCATACGCAATAGATCGTAGAAAGTAGCAACTCTCCGAGCCAGCCGTTGATAGGCTCGGGGATCGAGGTCAAAATCACAGGGGCGTTAGTGGTATGACCGCCGCGCCCGCGCCCTACCCGGCAAGCGACAATCAGTCCAACGCCACAAAGCGCACACAGACCGGAGAGTCGATCTCGAGCATCTGACCGGTAGGCGACAAGCGCCCCGTCTCCGCGTCGATGCGGAAAACAACTACATTGTCGGTATTCTGGTTGGCGGCGAACAGATAGCGGCCCGTGGGATCAATCTGGAAGTTGCGCGGCTGTTCACCTTGTGTGGAAACGTGCTCGACGGGCGTCAAAGTTCCCTTGTCCGAGTCCACGGCGAAGACGGCAATGCTGTTGTGGCCGCGATTGGAGCCGTAGAGAAAACGGCCCGAGGGATGCGCGAGTATCTCGGCGGTGGAGTTGGTTCCCGCAAAGTCGTTTGGTAAGGTCGAGATCGTCTGCAATTCATCAAACGCACCCTGCTCAGCGGCGTAAGCGAACGCGGTCACCGTGGATTGCTGCTCGTTGATGACGTAGGCGAACTTCCCACCAGGGTGAAACGTAAAGTGCCGCGGCCCAGCTCCGGGAGCCACCTGTGCAAAGGCCGGGTCGTTCGCTACTAAAGATCCTGCTTCCGCGTCAAAGCGGTAGACGAACAGCTTATCGAGTCCCAGGTCCGCGGCGACCACAAAGCGGTTATCGGGAGAGAAGTTCACCGAGTGCGCGTGCGGGGCTTTCTGGCGTTCCGGATCCACACTAGAACCGGTATGCTGCACAAATGCCGAGACTTCGCGGAGCCGCCCGTCCTCATTCACGGGCAAGGCTGAGACGCTTCCGCCAACGTAGTCCGCAACGACGACGACGCGCCCTGTGTGATCCACGTTCAGATGAGTAGGGTCCGGACCGCCGGAAGATACCTCGTTTAACAAAGCAAGCTTACCCGTGACTTTGTCGATCGCAAAACTGATGACAGCGCCGATCGGCTGACCGCCCTGACCCTGCATTCGACTAACTGCGTAGAGAAAGCGCCGGCTGGGATGAACAGCGAGGAAGTTAGGGTCAGTCGCTTCCGCCGCCAGCACGGGAGGGGTCACCTCGCCTGTCGCGGCATTGAAGCGTGAGACGTAAATTCCCTGGCTCTCCTCCCCCGTATAGGTGCCGAAATAGACCAGGTACTCTTTCTCGTTGGACTCCACGGTATCCGCTTTCTCCTCGATCGTCCCGCAGGCACTCAGCAAAAGTACGGCGGTGAATGAGCCGGCAACGAACGTCGCTCTCCGCAGTTTTCGCATGCTCCCCGCCCGCGCCCGAAACATGAGCGCGCGTATGGAATGGAGTCCCTACGGCTAATCCCCCGTCAGCACCGCTTCCCGGTCGTGAATCGGCTCACTTTCGCTCAACTTTTCAATGCGGATCGCGGTGGCCTTGAATTCGGCGGTTCCTGACTTCGGGTCAACCGCGTCGATGGTCAACTGGTTGGTTTGCACCTCGTCGGGGAAATGGAAGGTCATAAACACCAGCCCCGGTCGCAATGTCGGATCGTAGCGCACCGGCGCAATCACCGAACCGCGGCGGGAGGAGACCTGCACGCGCTCCCCTTCCACAACGCCGTAACGCTCGCCGTCCTCCGGCGAGATGTCGAGCGACTCTCCACGCCGTAGCGGCGATCGGTACGCTGCCGTCTGTACACCTGTATTGTAAGAATCCAGTCGGCGACCGGTAGTGAGCCGGATGGGGTATTCGTCGGTGAGCTGGTCTACTGGGGGGTCGTTCTCGACCGGACTGAGCGGCGCTCTGGGGCCGACTACGGGTCTTTCCCAAAGCCGACTGTGAAGAAACAGCTCGCCGGGGTGCGACTCGTCATAGCAGGGCCAGCGAATGCCGCCCATCGCCTCCAGACGCGCGTACGACATGCCGGCGTGCATCGGGGAGAGGCTGCGAACCTCGTCCCAGATCTTCTCGGCGTCGGGCTTGCCCCAGTCGTGACCCAGCCGTCGCGCAAGTTCAAACAGGATCTCGGTATCGTCGCGGGATCCCGGGAGCGGTTCCATGGCACGGCGGACACGTTGCACCTTGCGCTCGCTGCTGGTGACAGTTCCCTCTGACTCAGACCAACCCGCGGCGGCCGGCAGAACGACGTCGGCAATCTCGGCCGTATTAGTCATCAACACGTCCTGCACAACAAGAATGTCCAGCCCATGGAGTGACTTCATCGCTCGGTTCTGATCCGCTTCCGAGTCGGCCGGGTTCTCACCGATCACATAGAGCGCCTTGAAATCGCCCTTCTCCATGGCGTCGAACATGCCACTGAGGTGTAACCCGCGCTTGGGTGGGATGTTCACCCCCCAGGCTTTTTCGAATTTGGCGCGCAGGCCGTCGTTTTCCACGTGCTGAAAACCGGGCAAGCGGTCTGGGATGGCGCCCATGTCGCCTCCGCCTTGGACGTTATTTTGCCCGCGCAAAGGATTCAGCCCGGAGCCGTAGCGGCCGACGTGACCCGTTAACAGAGCGAGATTGATCAAGGCCAGCACGTTGTCCACGGCATTGTGGTGCTCGGTGATACCTAACGTCCAGCACAGCTCGGCTCGCGGGGCCTTGGCGTACGCGTGGGCGAGATCTCGAATCGCTTGCGCGGGTACGCCGGTCACCCGTTCAGCATACTTCAGCGTGCAGCGCTCGACGGCCGCCTTATATTCGTCGAATCGGCTGGTAGCGTGTTCGACGAAGTCGTCATTCGTTAGACCTGCGGCGATGATTTCGCGACCCATAGCGTTGGCGAGAGCGATGTCGCTGCCGACGTCGAGGCCCAACCAGCCGTCGGCCCACTGCGCAGACCCGGTCCTTCGCGGGTCGACCACGTAGAGTTTTGCACCGTTGTGCACCCCCTTCAACACGTGATGGAAGAAGATGGGGTGCGTCTCGCGGGCGTTCGAGCCCCACAGGATGATGAGGTCCGTCTCCTCGACCTCCTGGTAGGAACTGGTCCCGCCTCCCGCTCCGAACACTGTCGCCAGACCGACGACGCTCGGAGCGTGTCAAGTACGGTTGCAACTATCGATGTTGTTGCTGCCGATGACCACCCGAGCAAACTTTTGGGACGTGAAGTTGAGCTCGTTCGTCGTTTTCGAGCAGCTAAAGATCCCAAACGTTCGCGGGCCGTGCTTCGCGACCGCCGCGCGAAAGCCTGCAGCGGCGCGATCCAGAGCCTCGTCCCAACTGGCGGGACGGAGGCTACCTTCGTCGCGAACCAACGGTTGAGTCAGCCGACCTTTCCGATTCTTGTTCATAGCCATACCCAAAACCATTCTAGCCCGCTTTTCTCACGACCGTTCGGAAGACCGGCGTTCAACGAGCCGATAAGGGCCCTTTGGGCAGTAACGATCTTGGCTGTTTGGAACAGAAGTTACTGACAGACAGCATTTTGCTTGAAGGTCCGTCGGTAAGATTGCCTGCGCCACCGACGGCCGGGAAGTGGAGGGAGCCGAAATCCATGACCAGCGATGAGCGAATCTATGATCGATGTCGCCTTGCGGCCCGTGATTTATTGCGAGGGCTGGAGACCAAAGATCTCTTCGTGATCGAACAGCAGTTAGCTTTAGTACAGGCCTACCTCTCCGACCAACAGTGGCCCGACCCAGCGCGTCGGGGCGGCGACGCCCTCTACCGTGCCGAGCAACTCGAGGCGCTGGCGGGAGTGACCGAGGAGATCGAGAGGTCGCTGCTTGCCTTAAAGCACTCCGCCGATGTCGAATTCGAACGCCTGCTCGCCGCCGCTCCGCTGCTGCGCCACCTCACGGTTCTTCCCGCTTCTTGCTGCGCAATCAATCTTCCCGTGTGTTGACTACTTTCCGTCGCAAAATACGCTTGCCGTTCGTGGCGAGGACTGTCGCCAATTTCGCGCGACCGAAAAATCAACCAGTTACGGGGATGTCCGCTCGCGAAATTGGCTGACTGTACCCAGCCGCCGCCCAGTCTCCCTTTCTTGCGACGGAAAGTGACTAACCCTGCTTTTTTCACGCACTTCGTCCGCACCGGCGCCTAGCGACAGCACTGGCGCCGCGCCCGGTACGCCTGGCGCTCTCAGCGGTTCACTATCCCAAGGTTCTATACTGAGACTTAAGCCAACTACCGAGTCTCGCAAGTTATAGTGACGTGGGCCGTGTTCAGACCGTAGGGGCACAGTGCCTGTGTTCCAAAGTCACTGTATTTTGCGAGCCTCGATAGGCCAGTCCGAGGAGGAGAGATCATGAGCCCGCGAGTCAAGTTCAGCATTGTCACCGCCGTCATTCTCGGCGTGCTTGTGTGGCTGGGTGTCGCCGGCATCAATGAGACGAAGACCTACTACGTGACGGTGGAGGAACTCCACGCCATGGGCGACGCCCAAGACAGAAGGCTCCGCGTCGGAGGGGACGTCGAGCCGGGATCCATCGTGCGCAAGGCGGGCCGGGTCGAGTTTACGATCACCCAGGAAGACCAAAAGTTGAACGTCGTCTACGTTGGGCGGGATCCGCTGCCTGATACTTTCCGTGACCGGGCGCAAGCGCTCTGTGACGGCAAGCTGCGCAGCGACCAAGTATTCGAGGCGCGCAAGATTCAAGCCAAATGTACGTCCAAGTATGAGGCTGACCCGGGAGAGGGGGCCAAGCCCGTCCACGAATCCACGCCCGACCGGGAGGCGTCGCTGTAAATCGCGCCGTGGTGGAAGTTTGTGGTGCGATTGGCGGACTCTCGCGTTTGGGTCGCGGATGTCCCTTTCTCACCACCGGCAGAGCAACGTCTTCATAAAACCATAGAGCATGGAAAACCTCGGATATCTGGCACTGGTTCTTGCCTTGTGCGTTTCCGGCTACGCCATCGTTGCCGCTGTCGTTGGCAAGTTGCGCGGCAATCCCTTCTTGGAAGTCAGCTCGCAGCGGGCCGTTGTGTCGGCTTGGCTGCTCATTACAACGGCCTCGGGGCTGCTGCTATACGACATTTTCACAGACGACTTCCGGCTCAGCTTTGTCGCCGGCAAAAGCAACGCTGACCTGCCGACGGTGTACAAGTTCGCCGTGTGGTGGGGCGGGCAGGAAGGGTCTTTACTGTTTTGGACCTGGATTCTGGCTACCTATTCTTTTGTGGCGGTTTACACCGGCCGCCGAAGACATCGCGACATGATTGCCTACGTCGTGGCGATCATGATGAGTGTTCAGGCCTTCTTCCTCCTTCTGGTGGTCTTCGTCGCCAATCCGTTCCAGGTGCTGATGGCCGGTCCGCAGATCACCTCCCTGCCGGACGGCAACGGGCTGAACCCGCTGCTCCAGAACCCTTATATGGCCATCCATCCGCCGATGTTGTACCTCGGCTTTGTCGGTTTCACGGTGCCGTTCGCTTTCGCCATGGCCTCTTTGATTACCAGGCAGCCGGGAGACCGTTGGATCCGAACCACGCGGGTCTGGACGATGATTACCTGGTTGTTTCAAGGCGTCGGCGTTCTGCTTGGCGCCAAATGGGCCTACGTGGTACTCGGTTGGGGCGGCTACTGGGGTTGGGACCCCGTCGAAAACGCCTCCCTGCTGCCTTGGATAACGGCAACGGCCTTTTTGCACTCGGTGATGATGCAGGAAAAGAAAGGCATGATGAAGATGTGGAACATCGTGCTGATCTCGGCCACTTTCTTCCTGTGCATTTTTGGCACCATGATGACGCGCAGCGGACTGGTCAGCTCCGTTCATGCGTTCGCGCGGTCGCCGATCGGCGACTATTTCGTGTGGTTTCTGGTGCTGGGGATCGGCGCCACCATTTTCCTCATTCTGAACCGCCTCGATTATCTGCGGAGCGAGAACCAGCTCGATTCCGTACTTTCTCGCGAGTCAAGTTTTCTGTTTAACAACGTGATCTTGTTGGCCAGTTGCTTCGCCGTGTTGTGGGGCACCTTGTTTCCGGTGATCAGTGAAGCCGCCACGAATGAGAAGATCAGCGTCGGCCCGCCGTTTTTCAATAAGGTGAACATCCCGATCGCGCTGGTGTTGTTGCTGTTGACGGGCGTCGGCCCGTTGTTTGCGTGGCGGCGTACGTCCCTAGACAGCTTGCGACGGAACTTTCAGTGGCCTGCCCTGGCCGCGTTGGTGCTGGGAGTGGCGCTTGTCGTGGCCGGTATGCGGCACTTTTATGCGGTCGTCTGTTTTGTGCTCTGTCTGTTCGTGGCGATTACGATTGTGATGGAGTTCCACCGGGGTGGTCGCGTGATCCAGCGTAAACAGGGGAACTCCTACCCGGGCGCACTCGTCGAGCTGACGCATCGCAATACGCGGCGCTACGGTGGATACCTCGTCCATATGGCCGTGGTTTTGATGTTCGTCGGCTTTGCCGGCGCCGCGTTCAACCAAGTCGGGCAGGCGGACTTGGCTGTTGGGGATGTGCTGCGGCAAGGCGAGTATGAGTTTCACCTCAAGGACATTACGGAAGACGACAATGGCAACTATGCCAGCACGGCCGCTGTGGTGGAACTTAGAAGGGATGGCGAACTACTCGACGTCATGCGGCCCGAGCAGCGCTTTTACCATGCCAGCCGGCAGACGACGACCAACGTGGCGATCCGCTTCGGCATGGACGAAGACGTGTACCTGGTCTACGCCGGCACCTCCAATGACGGGCAGACACCCGTTATTCAGGTCTATATCAACCCCCTCGTAAACTGGATTTGGTTGGGTGCATTCGTGATGGTGTTGGGCACCCTGGTCGCGCTCATTCCCAACAAGGTTAGGCAAGCGCCGCTGAAACCGAAAGTTGTGAACGCGGTCCCGGAAGGAGGGGAAGCCCCTGCGGTTCTTACGAAAAGCTAGCGTCCTCGTTCTTCTGGCGGCGCCCTCGGTTTTCGCGGAGAACGTGACGACCACCGACGAGATGTATCTCAAGGTTCGGGCGGTGGGTGAAAAGCTTAAGTGCCAGTGCGAGTCGCAGTGTTCCTATACGGTCGCCGGTTGCAATATGCTGCATTGCAGTTTCCGGGGAAAGGTGAACCCGGAAATCAAAGCAGCCATTGAGGCCGGTTTGCAACCTGAGGCTATTATTGAAAAGCTGATTGCAAAATTCGGCTCGGCGCTGCGGACAGAGCCACAGGCCGAGGGCTTCGGCCTGTTCGGTTGGGCCATGCCGTTTGCCGCTCTTCTGGCGGGGCTGATTATCGCTCCGGTCGTTGTGCTGAGGTGGCGCGCGAAGCACCCCACGGCCGTGCCGGCTCAAGCCGGTGGGGATGTGCTGGCCAAGTATCGCGATCAGATCGAGAAGGAAGTGGACGAGCTAGAGTAAGCTCGGTCCCGATGCTTATCGTCTGTTCCATCGTGCTCGTTCTGGTTGCGTTCGGGCTGCCGTTACTGATTCGACCGAGCTCGATCCCGCCTCCGGAGCCGACCTCTCCCACCCAGCATCTCGAGGACAGGAAGGCCACGATTTACGAGAACCTGAGGGACGCTCAAGCCGAGTATCACATGGGCAAGCTTTCCGACGAAGACTACCAGCAGACCAAGCTCGATCTACAGAAGGAACTGGCCGGCGTGCTGGCCGAGATCGACCGCGTGACGAGTGCCGAACAAGGCAAGTCCGCGTAGTCTGTTGCCATCGCGACCGTTAATACTTGAAAGTAAGACGCTTGTCGAAAAGGCCGGAAAACTCCATGGCGCGCAGGCTTACGTGAGACCGGAAACAGAGCCGCGGCCGCGAGGCCGCGGTCAAGTTCGCGGAATGGTTCGCTGTCGCGACCACACAACGGTGCTTGGGCTTGACCGCACCCTGGCGGGGGCGGCTCTGCTGGTTCCTGTGTATAGGTTAGGAACGCTCTGTGCGCTCACCGCTCTCCTGCTGCTGCCGGCCATCGGCTGGGGGGCGATTCAGGGTAGAGTCTACAACGGTACAACCGGGAACTTCGTTCCACGAGTTCCGGTCACCCTGATCGAAATCGGCGGAGCTCAGGGCATGGCCCCGGTCGACGAGGTCTACACAAGTCCTGACGGAAGTTTCGCCTTCGACCGAGAGCTTGGGGGAAGCGATGAGCGGCCGGTCCATGGGATGTTAAGGGTCGAGTTCGAAGGCGTTTCCTATAGCCGAATCATCGCGCCTGGGGCGCCGACCGACGACGTTCGCGTCACCGTCTACAGCGTCGCGGAAGGGGAGGAGTTGAAGCCCCGAGTCCACGGTTTGCTGCTGGAGCCGCGGGAAGGAGAAATCCTCATCAACGAGTTCTTCTCGTTTTCAAATGAAACGCAGCCGCCGCGGACTTTTCGCGACCCCGACCGCGGTGCCGTGCGCTTCTACCTGGGGAAAGAAGCGCGGCCTTCGCTGCAAGTCAGGACAACCGGGCCGGCCGGCATGCCCTTGCAAGGGGCCGTATCCGACACGAGCGAGGAAGACGTTTATGCGGTCGACTTTGCGCTCAAGCCCGGTGAGAATCATATCGAATTGACCTACCGCGTGCCTCACACCGACGGGGGTTCGTTTCGGGGACGGGTGTTGTATGATGGCCTCGCCACGAATCTGGTCGTGCCGCCGGGCGTCACCGTGGAAGGGGAAGGCCTCGTCTCTCTGGGGGAGCACCCGGAAATAAAAACTGCTATTTTTCAGATTCCACCGGCCAGGGAATTTGAGATCTCCATTTCGGGGCAAGGCCGCATGCGGCGGTCAGGACCCGCGGGAGCGCCGGATTCACCAGAGGTCGAGGTTGCCCCGGCGCCCGTCGCACAAGAGCTTACCTGGGTACTGGCTATAACCGGCGCGATCCTGGCGATTGGCTTTTTTAGACTTTTCGGTTCGAAGATGCCTTCCGCGTCACCGGGCGGAGATCCGCAAATTGGAACGGACGGAGCAGTCGCGAAAGACAGGCGCGGCCCAGCCAGGAAAGCTGCGAAATCGGGTCGCCGGAAACGATGAGTGATCCCGTGATTTCCCTGCAGGGCGTCTGGAAGTACTTTGGCGACTTCCCTGCCATCCGCGACGTTAGCTTCGAGGTTCCTTCGGGGACGATTCTTGCCCTGCTGGGGCGCAACGGCGCGGGGAAGACCACCGTACTCCGCATGATGGCCGGGCTGCTGCGGTCGTCACGCGGGCAGATTCGAGTAAACCCCTCTGAGGGCCAAGAAGCGAATGGGCGCGGTTCGATTGGCATGGTGGGCCACGGTGAATGGATCTATGACGACCTGACGGCGGAGGAAAACCTGGCATTCTTCGCGCGGCTTTATCGGGTGAAGGATGCCCCTCGAAAAATCGACTACTGGCTCGAAACAACAGGCCTGGAACGCTTCCGGCGCTCTCGAGCGGCCGAGTTCTCTCGCGGCATGCGCCAGCGCCTGGCGATCGCGCGAGCTTTTCTTCACGAGCCGAACGTCGTGTTGCTGGATGAACCGTGGACAGCCTTGGATGATCGGGCCACGGCTTTGTTAACGTCGTTGGTGGTTGACAACCGAAAACATGGCCGCACGGTTGTGATTTGTTCTCACCAGTTGCGGGCAGCCTTGGAAGTTGCGACCGATGTCGTAGTGCTCGATCGCGGCCGGGTTGTCTTTCAAGGCCCCAATGACGAACAACTCAAATCCTCGCCGGATGAGTTCTACCAGAGAATCTCGTGATTGAATTTTTCGCGCAGGCGTTGACGATTGCCGGCAAGGACCTGCGCAGTGAATTCCGCAACAAGGAAGTCATGAATGCGGCGGTGTCGTTCACCGTGGTTGTCCTGCTGTTGTTCAGCTTTGCTTTTGAGCGGGTCTTCGACACCGATGTCCGGGAGATATCCGGGGGCCTGCTGTGGATTGTTTACTTGTTTGCCGGCATCCTTATCCTGAACCGCAGTTTCGCCCGTGAAATGGCCGGTGATTGCCTGGATGCGTTGGTGGCCGCTCCCGTTTCCGGCGGTTCCATTTTCCTCGGGAAAGCGCTGGCGAACAGCGTACTCTTGCTGGTTCTCGAATGTATCTCGCTGCCGATTTTCGTAATTTTCTACAATGTCAATTGGCCGAGCGCCCTGGGCCAGCTGTTGCTGGTTTTCGTCTTGGGTACCTGGGGATTGACGGTTGTGGGCACGACTTTCAGCGCGCTGACCGCCAATAACCGCCTTCGAGAACTGATGCTGCCGCTTCTGGTTTTCCCGATCACGCTGCCGGTGCTGATGGCCTGCGTGGAGCTGACTTCACTGATTTTCGCCGGGCAGCCCCTCGGGGAGTCCATCATTTGGCTGAAGCTTCTCTTCGGCTTCGGCGTGATTTTCTCGCTCCTCGGCGGGGTCTTATTGGATGCTGTCCTTCTCGGCTAACTGCCGTACAACGGGAAGGCGGCCATACCATTCCGACTCGGGCGAATAGGGTGTGATGGGCTGCCTCGGAGAGATAAATCGGGGAGCCCCCGGTGCAACACGAAAACCCGGGCGAGCCCGCTCGCCCTTTTTCTCACCACCTGATTATGAGGCCCGAAGCAGGCGACAAGTTCGCCATGACTTCGTTGTGCTTGCCCACCGTGCTCACCGCCTCCGCGCGCTGAGCTGCGCGCGCCTCGTCCCGACGGGCTTCCTCACACACTTCGCTCCGTCACGTAGTGAGTGAGAAAAGCGGGCGAGTGCTCGCGACGGGGCGAAAAAAAACGAACCACCGGTTGGTCCTAAAAGATTCTGGCCCACTCCTGCCGGGTGGAAATCAGTGGACGAGTTCAACCGGATCGCGCTTTTTCTTGCGTCGAGCGCCGCTTCTCTGGACTTCCGTAGCTAGGCGGGTCAGTCTCGCCCGTTGCGGAGGGCCGAGATCGACCTTCGGCCTCGACTGGTCCCCGTTTGCAAACGCGTTCACAATGGACTCCAGCAGTTGGTGATCCGGTGACTCGATAGCTCTTTCCAGCGCCTCGATTACCGTGTCGAGCCACCTCTTTTTTGCATGCAACTCATCGAGAACGCGATCTAGGTCCACGTTTCGTTTACGTTTTGGCACGATATACCGCTCCCCTATTTGCGAGCCTCATTTCCCGGCGATGGCATCGCGTCGCCTCGGATTTCACTCGAGGCGAACGCCACTGACCGCCCCAGCCACAACTAGCCGAAAGCCCAAGAAACCCTGCTTGGCATGGGGCGGTGTTTGGGCGATCCGTACTGATTAATGGGATCATCGTTGAGAACCGTTGGGCTGTTTCAGAAAACTAAGTTACCACGAGCGTCGCAGCGCCTGTATAAAAAGAACGTTAAACTTGGGCAGAAAACCGATAAACATTTTGTATATAAAATGTCGCGGGGTGGGAATGATGGAGCGGGTTTGCCCGACTTGCGCGGTTGACGCTTTAAACTGCGCTTCGCGATGCGGCCGGGTCGGGTGAAGTCCACGCCCGACTACCGGCAGTTTTTCCGAAAGGCGCAACGGCTTTCCCCGATGTCGCAATGTCTTGGGAAATACTGAGTGAACTGAGTGAAGACTCTGTGGACGGGAATTACTGGTAGGTTTCTTGCAGCCGACGGTCGAGGAACGCTGTAACCCCCGAGAGTCTCTGAGGGTTATTCATCAAGTTTCTCACGCCCAAGTGCCGGCGTTCGTCGAGGAAAATAGTAACCGCGGCAAGGGCGATCTTGTAGGCCACAGCCGCCTGTTTGGTATTCATGGCTGCCCAGCCCCCGGCGAGTAGTTCCAGGCTGGGAAGCTGCTCTTGGCGGCCCAATTGTTCGAGGATTCTGTGATCTTGAGGTGATAATTGACTGCCCGATAATTTTTGGGCCAGACCTTCATGCAGCCAGGCCGGCCAGCGGCCGATCCTGGCGAGACAAGCGTGTACGAATTCGTGCGACAGGGTGCGGCGAACCTGCGCGTCGATTTGCCCGTTGCCGGGAAGTGCGATGCGGATCTTGCCGTCGTATTGGCCACGACTCCACTCGGACGCTCCGGTGGTGGCTCGGTAGTTCGAGAGGCTTTGCATAACGACGACGAAGCGTTCGTTGGCCGGGCAGCCCAACTCATAGGAAATTCGATTTATTTCTCTCTCAAAAGCGGCGCTCAGGCGGCGCGCGAGGGTCGGATCCAGGGTTTCACCCTCGTAGCGCAATACGAATCGCGAGCCGTACGTTGCGTCGTCGCTTTTATCCCCCGCGGACTCGCGAACAACCTTGGCGTAGATTCGCTCGATAGAGGGGTTGGGCCGGATCTCGAGCGAGCGCTTCAGATACTTGCGCGCCGCTTCGAGATTGTCCCTTTGATATAAGCTGATGCCCGCGGCGGCGAGCAGGTCGGCATGGTTGGGGTGGCGCTCTAGGGCCGGCTCGACGACTTCCAACGCCCGGTCGGGGCGCGTGAGCCGGAGCAGGGCCTGGGAGCGCAGAAGCGCCACGTGAGGATGCTCCGGCCGGGCCCCCGCGGCTGCCAAGATGCGCTCTGCCTCTGCCGGCTGCTTTCTTTTCAGCATCGCAACGGCTTCGAGGATGGCGGCCTGGAGTACGGGCGAGTCGTCCTCGGGAGTCGTTTCCGGTCGGCTGGGTTGTGTGCTCTCGATCCCCAGGGTCATGATGGTCGAGTCAACAACTCTACTTGCCGAGGCGTTGCGGCGGTTCTTCTCGAAATCGTCGAGGCCGGCGAGTGACTCTTTGGAAATGTAACCGCGCAACTTCTTCCCTCCGATCTCGGTGGAGACGGAGTAACAAGGGCCGGCGGCTCCCGCGATGACGAATCGAAGCTGCACGCGCTGACCCTGCGGCAAGGTGGCGATCCCGCTCGCTCTTTCCGAACAAGCGGAGAGAAGTTGAGCTTCGTCCACCTTGACAACAAGGTCTTTTGCTTGCAGAGAACCACCCAACACAATCGATAGGCATGCTGTGAGGATCGCGTGGGGTCGAGTGGCGCGGGAGCGTTTCATCAGCAACATGGTAACGATTCCGGCCCCTCTCGTCTTTCGGGGAAATGCCTGAGGTCGGCATCAGGGCCGACTAGTGCTTACTTCCATAAGTTCGCGATCGTTGATGGGTCGGCAATCCCCGGACCGCTCCCTCGAAAACGCACATCAGGCGGGGGCCGGGACGGCAAGCTCGGCTGGGAGTTTCACTTGGTAGCCGAGGCGGCGCAGTTGGCGCACCATGCGCTGGGCCCGTCGGCGCTGCGCCTTCGGACTGCCCTGGTCCCCGTATTCGATATCGTGCACTCCGTGGTGCAAGATCTTCCAGATCAGCCGGCACAGTCGGTGCGCCACTGCCCAGATCGCCTTCTGGTAGCCCAGCCGCGGCAGCCGCCGCCGAAACAGCCCTTCGAAAAAACTCCCCTTCTTTCTCACCGCCGCGTGGGCCGCTTGATTCAACACCCGCCGCAGATAACGGTTGCCCTGGGCGCAACGGCCGCTGTGGTTCTCCTCGGCGCTCTCGTTCTGACCCGGACACGCCCCCACCCAGGAGGCCAACTCCCCCGCCGAGTCAAACGTCGCCGCCTCGGGCCCCACCTCCGCGATCACCTGCTGCGCCGAGTCCGCCCCCAACCCGGGCACCTCGGCCAGCCGTACCACCGCGTCTTGGTGCACGCCCAGTGCCGAGGCGATCTTCTGGTCCACCGTCCCCAGTTGGACATCGATCAACTCGATGTGATCCAGATACATTCCCAGCAGCTGCTGCTGGATCACGCTGAGGGTTCAACCCCTCTGCCTCCTCACAGTTAACTCAGATCTGGGACCGGAACTTCGGTCTAGCCGAGTTGCCTGCTCGGCCGCGCGCCGCGATAGCACGGTTCGCGGGGGAGGGTTCACTGCTCGGGTCCGTCCCAAACGCAACGGAAACCCAAGTCGAAGCTGCCCGAAGTGGGATAGAACTTGAGGCGGTCTGAAATGCGCAGGACCCTGGGAGCGTTGAACCATGAGCCGCCGACGATCACGCGCTGGTACCCTTGGAAAGGCCCTTGGGGGTCCTTGGAGGGCGACTGGGAATAGTGTTTCGCGTGATACCAGTCCGACATCCACTCCCAAACGTTGCCGGCCATGTCGTAGAGGCCATAGGCGTTTGGCGGAAAGCTGCCGGCCGGCGATGTGTAGTCCCAACGATCTCGGCCTGCGGTGTCTTCGTAGTTAGCGTCTTCGTGGGTGAGGAAGTTTCCTGAGGGATAAATGAATCCCTCCTCGCCTCCCCGGGCCGCGTACTCCCATTCCGCCTCCGTCGGAAGCCGTCCGCCGGCCCACTGGCAGAAAGCGTCGGCTTGCGCCCACTTGGCACGAACGATCGGGTGATCTTTTTCTTTCCATGCGAGGTTGAAAAACGGAGCTTCGGGCATTTCCTGCTCGGTCGCGGCCACGAATTTCGCATAAGCCGCGACGGTCGTCTGTGCCCGCGCCATCCGGAAGCCGCGGCTGATCTCGACAAAATGCAGGGGCTTTTCGTCTTCGTCACATTCCTCGTCATCGGGGACGCAGCCCATTCGAAAGCTCCCCGGCGGGATCCAAGCATACTCCTGACCGTCGACGGGGTTGGTGCTAAAGGGTCCGGGTTCAGGGTCTGTGTTTGTGCTTTGTTGCGCACCGAGTGATTGGCCTAGGCACAGAAGGGCCGAGACGGCGAGGGCCGGCAAGAGGTTCGGAACGTGCAGCATCGTGCGCGTGGGAGTCGAAGCTACGCCGGATAGTAGGATTCCATTCTCGCGTGGTTGCAAGAGGCCTTTCCCTGCCGCATTGCACTGCTCGTCCTGTACGGGCGACATGTCGCGCCCCTGGACCGGCGGGATCGCCGGTCCCTACCGCCGCAGCTTATCACAGCTTAACGTAGGGACAAGCGGGCTAGCCTCGGTGTTCCTCGGCTGCATCCTGGGGCTCGTAGCCGACGACATCACGAGCGTGCGAGATATCCCGGTAACTCCATTTATTGTTCGAAACGGCATAGAAGATGTCGAACGTAACGCTAGCGGGAGCGTCGATGCACTTCTCAATCAATTGCGAAACGTCCCGGTAGCTGCACCACACGGAAAACACGCGGGCGTCCACCGGGCGGTTCTCGGGGTTGACTCTCCCCAGGCGCAAACAGATCATCGACATGCCGTAGGCGTCGGAGTAATGTCGCGCTAGGGCCTCGCCGGCGATCTTGCTCCAACCGTAGAACCCGCCCGGGCGGGTGGGCGTTTCGTGGGTCACTTTCCGCCACGCCTCAGGCGCCTCATCGTAGCGCCCCTCGATCAGAGTGTTGTAGGGAAACTCACTTTCCCAGCCCATGACGGCGGCGCCGCTGCTGGCGAACACGACGCGCCGGACGCCCGCCTGCCGCGCCGCCTCGAAGACGTTGTAGGTACCGATAACATTGTGACTGAGCGCCTGTTCAAACGAGGCGTCCGAGGCTGCTCGGGCGGCCAGGTGCACGACCGTCTCTTTTCCCGCGAAGGCAGGCCGAATGGCGGCAAAGTCGGCAATGTCAGCCTGGTGGCATTCGATCCCCTCAACAGCGCGCCGGTTGAGCGCACTCAGCTCGTACTTTTCTCGAGCGTGATCGAGAAAAACCTTCCCGACCAGTCCGCTCGCGCCGGTTACCAGCACTTTCTTACGAGTCATGGCTTCCTCCGCTTCTGATCACGTTGACTCCGCTCGTTCACAGTGAATCTTGACCGCCTTGGTGGACCAACGACCCGCGCCAACCCTTGCGGCCGAGTGCCGCGGAGGGGTGGCGCCCCGGGCCCGAAAGGCCTCCTCCCAGACTGAAACACAAGCGTCGAGAGGAGTCTCGACGCGGCAAGCTGGAGAGCTTGCGCCACAAACCAAACGAGCCCGCTCTCCGACCCTTGCCGTCCCTCGGAGTCTCGATAATTTGGGCCCCAAAGTCGGTACGGCTTGTTACACGTCCAGGCTGCAGTCCACCCAGGTACTGCCCGCCCGGCTGGATTCGACCGCCGCCTCCATGAACTTAACACCTCGGGCACCGTCCTCTACGGTGGGGAAGTCCATCGCCAGGGGGTCCGGTTCGGTTTCCGTTTTCCGCGCGGCGATGGCCTCGGCTGCGTCTGTGTAGAGGTTGGCGAAGCCCTCGTGGTAACCCTCGGGGTGGCCGAGGGAGACTCGGATACAGCGGTTGGCTTCCCTTCGCAATCCGGGACCTCCACGGCTCATCATTTGGGCGGGACGCCCAAGGGGCATAAAACGCATGTGATTGGGGTGCTCCTGGCACCAGTCGAGGCCGCCCTTCTCGCCATACACCCGGATATGTAGGCCGTGCTCGGCGCCGGCGGCCGCCTGGGTCACCCACATCACGCCTCGTGCGCCGTTTTCATAGCGCAGGAGAAAGCCGGCATAGTCATCCGCTTCGCGCTCGGGGACCACTGCGCTGACATCCGCGCACAGGCTTGTCAGTTCGAGTCCACTAACGTAGGCCCCGAGGTGATAGGAGTGGACGCCGATGTCGCCGACAACAAGCGAGGCTCCCACCTGTTCGGCATCGAATCGCCATGCGTTCTTCTTCGCCGCCGTCTGTTCCACCAGGGTCGCCAAGTGGCCCTGCACGTACTCAAGGTGAACCAATCGGATCTCGCCCAGCTCGCCGGCCGCGACCATGGCCCGCGCCTGCCTGACCATGGGATAGCCGGTGTAGTTATACGTGGTACAAAAGACGAGCCCGCTATCGCGCACCCGGCGCACCAGGTCCAATGAATCTTCCAGCTTGGTCGTCAGCGGCTTGTCGCAAATGACGTCCATACCGCCATCGAGGGCGGCGCGGCAGGCCGCGTAGTGTTCGCCGTTGGGGGTCATGACGGCGAGAACCTCGATGCCGTCATCCCGTTTGCCTTCCTGTTCGACCATTGCCTCGAAGGCGCCGTAAGCGCGGTCTTCCGCTATTCCGATGGCGCGCCCGGCAGCACGCGAGCGTTCCGGATTCGAGGACAAGACCGAAGCAACCACCTCGTAGCGGTCATCGAGCCGCGCCGCACTGCGATGGATTTCACCGATAAACGACCCCGATCCGCCGCCTACGACGCCCAGACGCAGCCGCCGGCCAAGTTTGGCGATGACCGGGTTGACTTCCAGGTTTTTCATGTCTTTTGCGCGATCAAAAGAGCTTGACCCGACCTAACCCGCATTTCTCACCAGCTGACGGTCGAAGCACGCGATAGGCCCGCCATTACGTCGTTGCGCTTGCTCACCGTGCTCAACGTAGGGTTCAAGTACGCCCGCATTATTCAAGAAACGGGGCGCCGAGCGGCGCGCGCCTTGTACTGACGGGCCTCTCACGCACTTCGCCTCGCCACCTGGTGAGAAAAGCGGGCTAACCCTGATACTCGTCACTTAAGAACGTTCTTTAGCCCCCGAAGGGGCCGCGGAATGCTAGCCCACGGTGAAGCCGTTGGGCGGAACCGCGGGTTCGGTACACATACTCAAACAAGTCCCGGCAAGGCACGGGAAGGCCTGCCAATCGCTACATGGATCGATCACTCTTTCCTACGCCCCTCCGGGCCTGGTTCGTGTTTGACTTTCCCCCCAGGGTTCCGCCAAAACTGGCTCCACCCTGGCTACTATCCCGCGCTCCCTTCGGGGGATCACTTGCCGTTAAGTACTCGCGGTCTCCCCCCTTTAAGGATAGCGAGCGTGTCAAGTGTCTCTGTCGCGGCGGGCGATTGACTGTCGTCTTGGACCGGGGATGTAGGCTGTGGGGCGCCCGCCGCGGCTACGGCAAGCTGAAGCTTTCCTCAACCTTTAAACTAAGAGATGACGACAGCACACGGCACAAGACAATCGTCAGCATCAAGAACTTGCTTCTGAAAGGCAGGCCAACTCTGTTCAAATCCTTGTTCATGAGCAGCACTATATCCCAAGATGGCGGCTGCGACGAACTTGGGCGAGGAGATGCGAACCAGGAGTGCCGCACATTGAAAAGATTGGACGGAGGCTGTAGATTGAAGAATCGAGAAGTGAACTCGTGCGTTTGACCTGCCCAGGAGAAGGAAATGGATCTTGAAAGTCGCAAGCGAGACAAAGTTCATGTCACCAAAGATGACATCAAGAAAGGCCTAACCAGCGTTGGTCTCCATCAAGGAAACGTGGTTCTGGTTCATTCATCTTTGAGCTCTTTTGGCTATGTCGAGGGCGGAGCTGATGCTGTGATTGACGCCTTGCTCGAAACTGTCGGCCCGGCGGGAACGGTGGTTGTGCCCACTTTCAGCGGAAATCCGACTGACATGGAGATCGGTGTAGAGGCCGTGTTCGATGTGGCCAACACGACGGTGGAGAAGGCGACCGGGATCATCCCGGAGTTCTTTCGACAGAGAAGGGAAGCCAAGAGGAGCCTCCACATCTGCCATTCGGTGGCCGCTATTGGGCCTCAAGCCGAGTATCTAATGGGTGAGGGGATTTCGGCCTACGGAGTCGGCAGCTCGTTTGCGCGTCTGCATGAACTAGACAGTTGGAATCTGTTCCTCGGATGCAGCTTCAATTCGTGTACTGCCTTGCACATGCCGGAGGAGCATCTGAAGGTCCCCTTCAGAGAGTACCGTGACTTCAAGAACTGCAAGGTGATTCTGCCCGACGGAACCGAAGGTCTCTGTCGATCCGTGGAATTTCAGAGAGGGCGGATCGTGCGGGACGGTTACGATCTGGGCAAAATGGATGAGGTGCTGGCTCAAGAGGGTATCCTCAGGACCAGCAATGTCGGAGGAGCAACCATCATCAACGCCAAACTCCGGGATATCTATGACAGGACGCTGAAACACCTCCAGCAGGACGTGGGATTCCTGCTCACCGCGGAGGCCAGACGTCAGGTGCGGGAGGAACTGGGTGTCTGACGGCCCCTGGCCTTTTCCGTGTCCCTGTTGCTGTCAACCCTTCCACCACAAAGGGTCAAGGGCAGCTAGGGACCACCGCTGTTGACGCCGAGTGCGCGGAGTTGATTAGTTACCGCGGCTCTGCTCAGCTCATTCCGCTTGGTTTTGCTCTGCATCATGCGCCCCCGCCGCCGGCGGTCGCTCCAGCCCCCTTCTCACCACCTGACGGCCGAAGCATGCGATAGGCCCCCCATGACTTCGTTGCACTTCCTCACGGTGGTCAACGTAGGGTTCAAGTGCGCCTCTTTTTGACGGCCTTCTCACGTCCTTCTTCTCGCCACGTGGCAAGAAGAACAAGACGCAACCCATTGATTAAAAGTTGGTTGCGCTAAATTTGGCTTATTTCGTTTTTTTGTTATGGGCGTGATGCCGGTCTGCGCCCCCCTTCAGACTAGCGGGTGTGTCAAGTGTCTTCGCTGGGTGCTGGAAAAAGGCCGCGGGTCTGGGCCAAACGGCGGCCCAGCCCCGCGCTACGCAACTTGGCCGGCATGATTGCCGGTCTCGCGTTTTAGGATCGCTCGCACGGAGCGCTTGAAGGGCTTCGGCAGGGTCTTGCGCCCAGGAGCCGGGCGACAAATACGATCAGCGAGCGCATCACGAAACGCCGGCGTCGGCTTGTCCGGTGGGTCTTCCCGCGTGCGCTCATTCTCTGAAAATCTCCGACGGCACTGAAATCCTAGTACGCTACCGCGGCGGCCCCGGTTTCAGAGCAGAAACGACATTGGCTCTTCTGTTGAAAACGGCCCCCCCTAATAAGGACACCGGGCCGTCGGCGAAGTTCCAGGGATTGGATCTAGGCGAACCATACGGTGACTTCTTGCCCCCAGGGGTGTGTTAAGAAAGGGTGTAGATTTGATCCCACCCCGTCCAAGTCACTTCCGCGCCACGGGTCTGGGCCAAACGGCGGCCCAACCCCGCGCTACTCGACTGAGCGGGCGTCTGGCACTGTAGCGTCGTTCCTCGCAAAGGGGATGTGCCCTTCGTTCCACCGACCAAAACATGTTGGGGTGGGGGTGTTTGGCGCCCGAACATCAAGCGACTATGCTTCTTCGCGCCTCGTCGCATTCGATACACCCGGCACCCGGGGGATGGAGAAACAGGAGCGGGTCGCGAGTCAGGCGTTCGACCGTAACTCCGACAATGTCCCGAGCGCTCGCAAGCCGAGCATGAGCGTGTCCTACGCGCCCTTCGGCCTGGAGGCCCCGCGCCCGTAGCCACTCATCCGCGAAAGCGAAGCGCGCACAGCAATGGTCGTTCTCTTCGTAGCCGATCCGAGCCGGGCGTCCGTTTTGGACGACCGTGAAGTACCTCGGCACACGGTACGGAACACCCCCAAGGAGTTCCGCCAAGTGGAGCGTCGTGTCGGCGTCATGACCGACGCCAAGCAGGAGTACCTGCCCGTCAAGATCGTGCACGCGACCGACAGGGCTTTCGGGGATGTGGGGCGGAACGGGGAGTGGGTCGGCGGTGATGCGTGGTGGCTGGGTACAGTCAGCCAATTTCGCGTCCGAATGCGCCCGTAAGTTGTTGATTCTTTGAAGGCGCGAAATTGGTGACAGTCCCCGCCCCGAGCGCTACGCGTATTTTGCGCCGGAAAGTAGCTAACTCCCCGACACCCGGGTGTCCATCCGGCGCCGCGCGCCGCGAAACCTACGGACCAGAAACTGTCCGATCAACATCCCATACACGGGGACGTACTCCAGCAGTCGAAACTCCAGCGACTCCTGCCACACGCCCAGGGCGCCGTAGCCGATGACGACGTGGTAGGAGAGGGTGACGAGCGCCGTCCACAGCAGGAGCGCGGCGTTCGGGTAAACGGCTAGGAATGGCAGCAACCAACTCAGGTACCAGGGGAAACAGTTCGCCGAGAGGAACAATAGAAGGACGACAGACCAGAGCGCGCTTTCGACCAACGGCATCCGCTTCCACCAAAGAGCGGCCAGCCCTGCGATGAGCAAGCCGCCGGCGAGGGTTGTGCCGCGCTCGAAATCCTCGCCCGCGAACGCATAGAGCAAGCCGTAGAGGCTGTCGTTGTTCCGCCATCCCCCGAGGAAGCCTCGTAGCAGCTCTTGAACGTTCCAGATACCGTCGAGGTAAGGCCAACTGACAGCAACAGCGATCGGAATCGAGATCAGTGCCGGCTTCCAACGAAACAGCCGGCGGCCCCTTTCCTGCCGCAGTAAGAAGAAAGGCCACAGGATGGCCGGCCAGAACTTCGTCAAGACGGCCAAGGTCAACCACGCAAAGGCCCAACTCCAGCGGCTCCTAAGGGCCGCCGTCAACGCCAGCAGCAGAAAGAGGATCGCGACCGGATCGTTGTGGCCTTGGGCCCAAAACTCGACCACCACCAGCGGCGACCAAAGGTAGATCAGCAGCCACTGCCGAGGCAGGCCCATGACCGCAAGCAGACGGACCAGCGCCAACGCCACGCCCAGCTCCAACAGCGCAAAGGGCAGCTTGAACAGCCGAACCTGTCGAAGCTCGTCCGTCTCGAGCCACGTCACCAGGCGGTAATAGCCCGCGTACAGATGCTCGAGCACAGGCCCATAGATGGAGGGAAGGTCCTTGCGGTTGACCCTCGCGTACGTTGCGTCGCGGAGCGATTCCCAGCGCGGATCCGCCGGCGTTTCTCGATAAGGATTACCCCCGGCGGCTTGCAGCTTGCCCTGCCAACGATAACGGTTCAAATCGTCCGATAGCGTGGGATCGATCCCCACAACCGTCAAGCGGAAAGCAATGCCCGCCACCCAGATCAGCAGCATCAGTCGTCGAGCCGGGGCACCGCCGCTCGTGGGACGAGTTATCAAGAAACAGCAAACTATGTACAATAGGGACTCAACTAACTGGATGGCGATGAACTCGACGGTTTTGAGTTCAAGGTCCGCGAGCTGCCGAAGGCATACGAAGCCGACTTCAAGCAGGAGAGCAAGCAGGAGAAGTTGCCGGTAGCGACGGGTTGGCACGGTTGGCGATCCGGTCGGATCTAGCGATCCCTAATAGCTGCCACTTTGTTTCCGCCAGCGATGTTGGAACTCCCCGCCCTTTTCCCCATGTGGATCACCGGCCTAGCTGACGGGATGGCCCTGAGCCTCCACCAACTCAGCGGAATCGAGCTGGCGACGCTGGCGGCGTATTTCGTCACCATGGGCATTCTCAGCGTCTATGGGTTCCACCGCTACCAGTTGATCTACCTTTACTACAAACACCGCCTCGACGTGAACGAGGCGCCGGCGACGCGATTCGAGAGTCTTCCCCGTGTCACCGTACAACTGCCGATCTATAACGAGCAATACGTCGTTGAGCAGCTGATTGAAACCGTCTGCCGGCTGGACTATCCCAGACACCTGCTCCAGATCCAGGTGCTCGACGATTCCACCGACGAAACGTGCTTCGTGGCGAGAGCAGCCGTCGAGCGCCTCGCGGCCCTAGGGTATCCCATTGAATACCTCCACCGCGATCATCGCCACGGCTACAAGGCCGGCGCACTCGAAGCGGGTCTGAAACAGGCGCGCGGAGAGCTGATCGCCGTTTTCGACGCGGATTTTTCGCCCACTCCCGATTTTCTTCGGCGGACGGTTGATTACTTTACCGATCCCCGAGTCGGTATGGTACAGGCGCGCTGGAGTTACCGAAACCGGGATCAGTCATTGTTGACGCAGGTTCAAGCTGTTCTGTTGGACGGGCACTTCGTTTTCGAACACGGAGGCCGCTCGCGTTCGGGCCGCTTCTTCAACTTCAACGGAACCGCGGGCGTGTTGCGGCGGACGATGATCGAAGATGCCGGCGGCTGGCAGCATGACACGCTCACCGAGGACACGGACCTCAGCTACCGCGCTCAACTGAAGGGCTGGAAGTTTCTCTACCTGCCCCACGTCGAGGCGCCTTCCGAGCTGCCCGCCGAGATGGCTTCGTTTCAAACCCAGCAAGCACGATGGGCGAAGGGGCTGATTCAGACGGCGAAAAAGATTCTCCCTCGATTGTTGCGCTCGGATCTGCCCTGGCCGGTGAAGGTGGAAGCCTGTTTTCACCTGACAGCCAATCTGTCCTACCCGTTGGTTGTATTGCTGTCTGTGCTGCTGCTGCCCTCGCTGATCGTGAGGTTCTACGTTTTCGACGGCTATCTCCTGCTGTTGGATTTGCCCTTGTTCCTGGGCACGTTTAGCTCGCTCGCGACCTTCTATCTGTTGAGCCAGAAAGAGCTTTTCCCGCGCCATTGGCGGAAGAAACTCTTGCTCGTGCCGGTGATCGTAGCGGTGGGGATCGGGCTGACGATCACCAATACCAAGGCGGTCCTCGAGGCGCTGTTGGGAATCGAATCGCCGTTTCAACGGACGGCGAAGTATTCAAGCGACCGCCGGCGCGCGCGCCTGGCACGGCTGAAGTATCGTCCGGCGTGCGGCTGGCTTCCCGCGGCCAACCTCGCGATCGGATGCTATTTCGTCGGCTGTCTCGTTTATTGCGCTCTGATGGGGAACTGGCCTACGATGCCGTTCCTCGCCTTATTCGTCGCGGGTTACTTTCTGACCGCGGGATGGATGCTGCAGCAGTCCTCGGACGGCGAGCTCGAGGCCCGCGGCCGGCGCTTGACAGTCGGCGGGAAAACGGTCCCAGGCAGTTTCGCGCCTATGTGGGGAGCGTTCGAGGGGCGGGTCCGAGCGGCGGCAACGGAACTTTGGTTGCGAACGGCGAAGTAGGGTGGAAGGCCTACTGGGTATCCGGAGCTGAACAACGGTGAATCGCTATCGCGTCCTGTTGCTGAAAGATGCTAAGATTTCCGCCTATCGCGAGGCTTCCCCGCGAGAGGGCAAATATCGCCTGCACCACTCTCACTACGAACCGGCGGGCAAGATCGAGGCTCCAAGCCCTTACTCGGCGTGGCGGAAACTACGGGGAGAAGAGTTAGCGCAGCGTGGGTTTCGGCCGCTGGGAGTGGGCGACGCACTCGAGGCCGAGTCCGCGTCGCTCGTGGTTTGCAACTTTTGGGGCTTCGACCCCGCGGCATGGCACGGTCCGCGGACTGATCCGAGTGCTCAGCCGCAGCGGGGCGAGGATTCATCACCCGACAAGGGGCGGTCCGACAGCCCCTCGGGAGATGGTTTAGGTTCGACTCCGACGCTGGCTTAGGGTAATCAACAGGCACCGGACTCGCCGACACCCATACGTGAGGAGAAAACGGCGGCTTCGGAACGCAAGGGGAGCAGAACCTAGGCAGTGACGGCCTGAACCCGCGACGCGGCCTTTTGCCGGTGGGGCTTGAAACGTGGGCTACTTGAAGTGCATCGTAGAGTCATGGAGCGGTTTTCTCATGGGGTCTGTTTGCTCGAATCTCATCTTGGCTGCCGTGTAGGCCGATCATCGCAGTGTAGCGTTCGCTTATGGGGCTGATCAATTCTTTCGCGGTGGTGAGCTATATGGACCACTCCATCGCGGATCTCGTCGAGCGGGTGCGCCAAGAGGTGATGCCGGGTAGCCCCGCTAGGGCGCACATTACGGTGCTGCCTCCCCGCCCGCTCTATGTTCCTACGCCGGACGCCATCGCACAGTGCCGCGAGATCGCGGGCCGCTCCGAGGCCTTCGAAGTGCGTCTGGGGTCGGTGGATTTGTTCGCAGACACGCAGGTCATCAAGTTGTCGGTCGAGCAGGGGGTCGGGGAACTCAAGCTGCTTCACGACATTCTCAACACAGGACCCTTTGAGCATGTCGAAGACTTCGACTACGTTCCTCACATTACGCTGGCTCAAGAATTGACACCTGAAAAGGTTGCTCCGTCTCTGGAAGTGGCTCGCCGCCACTGGGCTGAGTTGGGACCAGCTCCTCGGATCTGCGTGGAGTGGCTGACGTTTGTCCAGCAGAACAGCAATGGCTCATGGCACAACCTGGCGGAATTGCCCTTGGGCAGCCTCGAGCCGGCCGGCCGTCCGAACGCTGGTGAGAAAAGCGGGCTAGCATGACTCTGGCTCGTGTGTCGGCGGTTCGGCCAGAGAGGCGAAGACGATGAAGGTCCGGTTTTATCAGAAGCCCACTTGAACCAGCTGCCGAAAAGCAAGAAGTTTCTTGCTCGACCGGGGCGTCGAACTCGAGTTCGTCGATCTCAACAAGGGCCTCAGCGTGGAGGAGTTGGAGCGGCTCATCGGCAACCGCGACTACCGCCTGTTTCTCAACCCTAGAAACGTTCTCTATCGGCAACGCGGCATGAAACGGAATCCCCCGCCCAAGGACGAAGCGCTTAAACTCATGGCGGAAAATCCCAACTTAATCAAGCGGCCGATCATCAAGTGGGGGAAGCGGCTGGCGCTGGGGTTCGACGAGGCCGCCATAGCGAGTTTGATCGATTAGGACCTCTACATCTCGCCTCGCGGCCGCGGCGCCGAGCAACCGGTTGGTTCACCGATCCCGCTGAACCAGGGGGCTTGGCTCGCCTCAGAGCGAGGCCTTTTCTTGGCCCTCGGAGATACCTCCTAAGTGATTGCTATCACTTGACTTATTAGTCAATTGGGTTTGTTTGGTAATTTTTATTGAGTCGGCCGCTTCCGGCGGACAAAAGGAGCCGTGGGAAGGTCTAAAGAAATGGCGCGGACTCCAGCCGCGGCTTCCAGGCTCGCCGACAGTGAAGAAGTTAGTTACTTTCCGGCGCAAAAAGGAGAAACTGCGTGGTGGCTGGGTACAGTCAGCGAATTTCGCGTCCGAATGCGCCCGTAAGTTGTTGATTCTTTGAAGGCGCGAAATTGGTGAAACAGTCCCCGCCCCGAGCGTTACGCGTATTTTGCGCCGGAAAGTAGTTAGCGCGAAGCCGCCTGTGGCAATCCTCGATTTCGCCATACTTTCTTGGGGAAGGCCTCCCGCGCCTATTTTATCGCGGGAGGTTGGGATTTCTCTGGGCAAGGGACCAGAGGTTACTGAAAACAAAAGATGTAGCGCTCGTGACCAACAGATTGGAGTGGAACCGACAGTGCCCTGGCAGTGCTACGCCGCCGCGCTCTGTGCCTTGCTTGCCGCCCGTGTCTCGCTCTCATACGACTTGGCGAAGTGCTCCATGAGCATGCGATGGATGAAGATGTAGCCACCGCCGACTTTGCGCAAGAAAACTCGGTTGGTCGCGTAGTCGAGAAATCGTACGTATCGCAGTGGGGCAAACCCTTTGCGCCAAAGCAGAAGACGAAGCAACCAGTGCTGGATAGCGAAGCCACCTCCCTTGTCGAGCCCCCAGATCAGCCCGGCGCCCAGCCCGACGACCAGCCCGTCGACCAATTTGCCTCGCATCCCCGCCCAAGCGAAGCGTATGGTGTCGGCCGGTCTCAGACCGCCAACACCGGGACGCGAGTTGACCCCTGCCAGCCCGTAGAGCAGCCCGACGACCAGCCCGCCGACCAGCCCGCCGACCAGCCCGTAGACCAAATCGCCTCGCATCCCCGGCCAAGAGAAGCGCATGGTGTCGGCCGGTTTCGGACCGTCGACACCGCGCCGCGCGCTGACTAGGCCCAGCCCGACGACCAGCCCGAAGATCAGCCCGCCGACTCGGGATGATCGCGGCCCCAGCCAGTTCGGCTGTAAGCTCTCCAGGTGAAAGATGGTCTGCCCTTGCCGAACGAGCGCATTGGCAAGCCATCCCACGCAATGGATCGTTTGATCCCGATCGTAAGGGCCTTCGTTGGTTCGGCGCTTGAACGCTGCGTCGATGTATTTCGCGAAAAGCATGGCCCGTCGCTCTTCCAACGTGCCGCTGAGCCGCACCGCGCCTGCCGACACTCCCTGGTAGGCCAGCATCGCAATATTGAGCATGAACGGAGTGTCAAGCACTTCCCAGAGCGTCGCGTCCCCTTGGAGCGCCGCTCGCACTTCCGCCACCGGCTCGCCCGCTTGCTCCAAGAACTGAATGACTCGCTCCGGCTTCAGCGGTTGTACCTCCGCCGCACCCGGCATTTCCAGTTTCGTGTCAAGGGAACCATAGTCCCGCGTCCGGCTGCACACGACGACGGGGAGACGTGCTTTTTGCCTGCGGAAGTCGTTGATCCGCGCGACACATTCCTCACGGTGTTCGAGCGCGACTTCGTCCAGGCCGTCGAGCAACGGCAAGATGTGCTCCCTCGCCAACCATACCCGCCACGTTTCCTCGGGCAACCCCGTGATCCTGCTCAGCTCGTCCGCCATCCATGCCACCAACGACGGTCGCTCTTTCGCCCAAGACGAAAGGTTAAAGACAACGGGCACAGGGTAGAATTCGTCGTTGTCGGCGTGGTCAAGCAGGTCCCGCGTCAGTTCAAGCAGCAGAGTCGTCTTGCCGGTTCCGGGGTCGCCGAGGATAAGAAGCCGGCCTCCTAGATCGTCAAAAACAGAACGCATCGGGGCGCCCGGCGGCAACGACTGCGACTCCCGGTCGGGTCTTTGGACAACCACGTCCAGGGGCCGGTCAACGGCGTCCGGTTTGGTTTCGATTCCCAACTCGATCCGCGCCACTTTGTACAGCGACTGGTTGAGCACCCCCTCAATCCAGTCTGTTCGAACACGTTCAATCAATTGCCGACGGTTGCGTTTGAAGTCGGCTTCGGTGCGGATCTCACGATCCCGCTCTGAAGAGTCCCCCAAGCGACGCTGCCAAATCACGACAGCAACCGAGAGGACGGCGGCCACGCCAAACAGCAACCAGACAACCCGCGCCGAATACCAGGACTGCGATCTCAACCAAGTTTGCGCTTCGCCGGTCGCCAAGTTCGCAGCAACAGAGCCCAGGACCACACACACGCCCACCAACACGATCAAGACGGCGGTCAAATATTGCTTTCGTACCCGCAAAATGCACTATTATCTTCGCCTATTCGGTGGAATGGAGGGCCAAGTCGCTTCAGCGGAACACGTGGCCGTCAAAAGTCACGGGGCAGGTGCACCGCCCGCCCTGGCCCTTTCCAGGGCTCGGTTGTAAGGTTCCGCCACCCACGGCTGAAGCCGTGGGCTTTTGCATTGTATAGCCCCCTTCGGGGGCAAGAGGCAGCCGCTGCGGGCTGCGAGATTTCAATCGTACAGCCCGAGCCGAACTGGCGAGTACTGCGGGAGCAGACAGACCCCGTGTGCTCAGAGCTACAGAGTTCCTATCACCCCAATCAGCGGCAGATGAATCACGAATCCGGCCCCGTCAGGGGCCGCAACAATCTCAGCCCACGGCTTCAGCCGTGGGAAAAAGGAGCAGCGTTTATGGGTCGGCAATCCGGGGACCGCTCCCTCGCGGTCGCGGCTCAGAAGGCTTTGTGAACCAAGTATTTCCGGGCCAGACAGCCGGCCGTACGATCCTTCGGGAAAGGCCTTTTTAAATACGCGAACTTATGGAAGCAAGCACTAGTGCAGGATTTCGCTCACCGCGGCTACGGCCTTCTCACAGCCTTCGCGGTTGACATCGTGGTGCGTGACCATGCGAGTCCGGCGCGGGTCAAGGCCGATGGCGAGGATCCCGTTTTCCTTGAGACGGGCGCAAAACTCATCACTGCTCATGCCGGTCCCGGAAACATCGAATATGACGATATTGGTCTCGACTTTTTTGGGATCGATGGCAATGCCGGGCATCTCGGCCAGCGACTCGGCCAAATAGCGGGCATTGGCGTGATCGGTCGGCAAGTCCCGGGGTGATTTTTCGAGCGCCACCAAACCGGTCGCGGCCAGCACCCCGGCTTGGCGCATACCGCCGCCCAGCGCTTTGCGAACCAACCGCGCCCGGTCGATGAACTCGCGGCTGCCGGCGAGCATCGACCCGACCGGAGCGCCCAGGCCCTTCGACAAGCAAAACATCACCGAGTCGACCGGGGCGGCCACTTCATCGACGCGACGGCCGGAGTGCGTGGCGGCGTTGAAGATGCGCGCGCCGTCCATGTGGACGCGAACTCCCGCCGCGCGCGCCCCCTCGCAAAGCTCTTCGATCACGCCTTCAGGATAGACTCGGCCTCCCGCTACGTTGTGGCTGTTTTCGATGACGATAAGTCCCGTTCCGAGATAATGATCACTGGGTGGTCGAACTCGCCCGCGGATTTCGTCCCAGTGCAGGATCCCGTCCTCGGTGGCCACGGTGCGCGTCACGCAGCTTGAAAGCTTCGCCAGCCCGCCCATCTCATAGAGGACTACGTGCGACCGCTCGTCGCAGATGATCTCGTGGCCGGGGGAGGTGTGCACCTGGACGGCGATTTGGTTGCCCATCGTTCCCGAGGGCACGAAGAGGGAAGCCGGCTTGCCCATGATCTCGGCGGCGCGCGCCTCGAGGCGATTCACCGTCGGGTCCTCGCCGAATACGTCGTCGCCCACTTCGGCCTCAGCCATGGCGCGCCGCATCTCGGGCGTCGGACGCGTGACCGTGTCGCTTCGAAGATCCACTGAGTCGTTCATCGCACTTGATTATCACTCACCGCCGCGCGCTTGAGCCACAACATCGCGGGAGCGCTTCGAGGCCAAGTAGCCGCGGGCACGGCATGCCGCGCCCGCCTTCACCACGAGTCGCGCAGAAACTGCTGAAACACTTCATTCGAGAACATGACTCCGCCAGGCGTCAGACGCCAGGTGTTATCCCGGGTTAGCTCCAGCCAACCGTTCGCCGCCATGGCTTCCAATTGTCGTTCGTAGGCAGTGAACTCGTTGGGGGAAATGCGAATCCCCGCCATTTGCCGCAGCCCGGTCATCAGCCGGTCTTCGGTCCTGCGGTTTTCGTCGACTTGAGAGATCTGCACCCTGGGACCTGCTCCACTGCGGCAACGCTCGACGTATTCGACTGGCGAGGAGGCGTTCGCCCAGCGCTTCTTTCCGTCGAAAGAATGGGCGTCGGAACCAAACCCGAGATATGTTTCCATGTTCCAATACTTAAGGTTATGGGCCGACTCGTAGCCCGGTTTAGCGAAATTCGAAATCTCGTAGCGAAAGATCGACATGTGCTCTAGGCGGTCGACGGCCACCGAGTAGAAATCCGCCGTCTCCTCGTCGCCGGGAGCGTCGTCAGCCGAGTAGCGGTCGCCCCCTCGCCGCAACTCCTCGCCCAGTAGGCTCTCGTCGTCGACTTCGAGCATGTACACCGAGACATGCGGCGGTTGGAGTCTCGAAACCCAATCGAGCGAAGCGCCCCAGCTTCGCTTCGTCTGGTGGGGCAGGCCGGCAATCAAATCAACATTGACGTTCTCGATTCCCTCGCCCTTTAGCAGAGAAATCTCCTCGGCCACAACCTCTGGGGAATGTTTGCGGCCCGTGGCCGCGGCCTCCCGGGGCACAAACGACTGCACTCCTAGGCTTACTCGGTTGATCCCCAACTCGGCCCAGCCGGCGGCCTTTTCCCGGGTCACCGTGGTGGGGCTAGCTTCGATGGTGGCCTCCCGCCAGTTGGCGGCCGGAAGCGCGGCAAGAACGTTGGCGAGCTGGGGGATCTCGAGCAGGCTCGGCGTTCCTCCACCCAGGTAGAGCGTATCCGCCTGGGAAGGGAATTCAGCCGCTTCGATCTCGGCCCGGAGCGCCTCCATGTAGGGGAGGATCAGATCGCCGGAGAAAACCCCGGACGAAAAGTTACAGTAGGTGCACTTTTGTCGGCAAAAGGGAAACGAAATGTAAACGCCTGTCAAATCGGCCCTTGTAAAAATTGGCGGGACCCGCCGGCCCAGTCATGAGTTTATCAAGAGTCGTCGCGGGATCCGAATGGGAGTGTTTCGCCGGGTCGACGTCTTTAGATTTAGGCGGCCGGACACCTCAACACCAACGAAGGCCGGGCTGCCCCGCTGGTGTTCTGCTATGCTGATTTCGAGAGGCTGTTTTCCCACTTTGCGCGGCGCAAATGCCGCCAAGCGGCCGGCATTCCAGGTCGCTTCCCCGCTGCCGGCAGTACTGCAACATAGAGAAAGGCATTGTGTTGAGCAGCATCAACGGCATTTGTGTCAGGCACACGGACCTGCCGACCGCCACCCCCCTATTCACTGATTTTCTTTACGACTTTGAGCGAGTCGCGGCTTATTACAAGTATCCCCCTCAGCCGTCCGCGGTACGCTCGGCGGCAAACGAAGTTCAGATCGGCCCGAAACATCGCCAGGCGCTAGTCGAGGCGCTCCGTGAACAAAACGGCGAGTCTGGGCCGGCGACGGCCACCCATTTGGACATGCTGGGCCGCGAGGGGACGGTCGCGGTCGTAGCCGGCCAGCAAGTGGGCCTCTACGGAGGACCGATCTTTGCGGTCTTCAAAGCGCTGACCGCCATTCGCCTAGCCGAGCAGCTCCGATCGGAAGGACTCCCGACCGTTCCCGTTTTCTGGCTCGCCACCGAGGACCACGACCTAGCCGAAGTCGATCATGTTTGGGTCTTCGACAATCAGAAACAGCCGATCCGCCTCGAGGCTTCCGCCCAGGCCGGTTCCCAGCAGCCAGTGGGCGGCGTCACGGTGACAGACGGCGCCATGGAGTCTCTCAAGGCGGCCCTAGCGGACGCTCCCTACGCCAAGAACGCTTTGGATCTCGCCACGAGCGCCTACGGCGACGGGTCAAGCTTCGGCGCCGGTTTCGCTGCGCTGTTTCGCAGTCTGTTCGATCGCTACGGCCTGATCCTGATCGATCCGATGCACGCGGGCATCCGCCGGGTGGCGGCGCCTGTGTTTCAGAAGGCCATCGAGCAGAACGCCGAGCTCGACGCTGCTCTCGTCGAACGCAGCCGCGCCCTTGAACGGGCCGGTTACCACGCTCAGGTTCAGGTGAGCGACGAAACGGCTCTGGTATTCCTCATCGATGAACAGCAGCGCCGGGTCTTGCGGCGGACCGACGCCGGCTATTCCGACGGCAGCAGCTCCTATTCAGTCCCGGAGATGTTGAGCCGATTGGAGCAGCGCCCGAAGGATTTCTCGCCGAACGCCTTGCTGCGCCCGGTCGTGCAAGATTTCATCCTGCCGACGGCCGCCTATGTGGCCGGGCCGACCGAGCTGTGTTATTTGGCGCAAGCCGAAGTTCTCTACAGCCGGCTGCTTGGCCGCATGCCGGTGGTCTTGCCTCGCGCTTCGTTCACGGTGTTGGATGCGGAGGCGCACGCCTTCCTGCAGCGACATAAACTGAGCGTGACCGACTGCTTCGAGGGTCCCGAAACATTGCGCAGGCGCGTGGGTGAAAAGCTTATTCCCGCAGCACTCGATAGGGCCTTCAAGCACGGCGAGGCCGGGATTGAAAGCTCGATCCGGGCCATCGACGAAAGCCTCGCGGCATTCGATTCCACCCTCGGCGCGGCCCTGGCCACGGCGCGGAGCAAGATGCTCTACCAGTTGGGGAAGATTCGCGGCAAGGCGGTGCGCGAAAGCCTTCGCCGCAATGGCGAAGTCCAGCGCGAGATCGAGGCCTTGTCGAATCTGGTCTACCCCAACAAGACCCACCAGGAGCGAGTCTATTCGGTCCTTGCTTTCCTTGCCCGCCACGGGCCTGATTTTATGGAAAGGCTGTACGAGGCGATCAGCCCCGATTGTCACGACCATCAGGTGCTGGTGCTGTAGGTCAGCCCGATTCCCGAACAGCCAGACACTCGCAATCCGACCGTAACGCAAGCTCAGCCAGAGCCACCACTCCCCAGTCGTTGAGAGGACACAACTCACGCCAAGCCTCCTCATCGAGCAGGCCCGCCAGGTCCTTTCCGGCCACTTTCCCTTAGCTTGACGAAGGCACGCGGCTCCCCCGGTTTGTCTCGGATTGCCCCGAGAACTGCTGTTCACGGGGCCTGTGGCACTTGTAACGGGGCTACATGGCCCTCCCCACCTGCGCGTTTGCTGCCCAAATAACGGCGACGAAATGGTAGCTGCTTCAGCCCAAACCGATCTCGCGCAGGTAGGCGCGGTTACGTTTGGCGATGGGCAGCGGTTTGTCGAACGGGGCCGGATACATGTCCTGCTCGACGATGGCCCAGCCGTCATAGTTGACGGCGCGCAGGATGTCGCGAAGAGCCGGGAAATCGACGACGCCTTCGGAAAGATCGGAGAACACGCCCATGCCGACAGCTTTGACGAAGGGGATTTTTTCGGCTTTCACTCTGGCCCGGACGAGCCCGTCTACGCTTTTGAGGTGGAGATAGCGTACGCGATGGTGATGCCGGCGGATGAGCCGGACCGGGTCGCCGCCGCCATAGGCGAAGTGACCGGTGTCGAGACAAAGGTTGACCCGTTCCGAGTCGGTGTCTTCGAGAAACGCCGCCACTTGGTCTTCGTATTCCACATGCGTGTCGGCGTGCGGGTGAAAGACAAGCTCGAGTCCAAACCAGTGCGCCAGGTCGGCGGCTTTGTGCGCCGCCTCAATGAAATGCTTCCAGCTATCGGCGTCGAGCCTTCGCGGCGCCGTCATCTCGCCTGTGCGGATGTCGGTGTAGGTCTCATCGATGAGCACCAGGAACTTGGAACCTAGGGCCCCGAGAATCTCCCCGACGCTTTTGATCTCCTCTTCCATCCGAGGCCAAGCATTCGGGTCTTCGAGGTTGCCGACGACAAACGACCCCGAGACCTTGAGCTTGCGGCTGCTCAGTTCGCGCTGCAGGGTGGCAAGGTCGGTGGGAAGATAGCCATAGGGGCCGAGTTCGATCCACTCGTAGCCCGCCTGAACGACTTCGTCCAAAAAGCGCTTCCAGGGTGTTTGCTTGGGGTCGTGCGGAAACCATACGCCCCACGAGTCCGGCGCTGTGCCGATTCTCACATTCATCGGATTCTCCCCACTAAATGCGAAGTTTTCATGATACGTCCTCCGCTGCTGCCGTCCCCTCCGACGATGAGCGGACCGAAGGGGCCAGAATGTGCCTTTGGTAGTAGGTGATCAACAGCCCGGTCAGCGGGATGGCCAGCACCAATCCCAGGAACCCGAGCAGCTTGCCCCAGACGAAGATGCCCAGCAGCATCACCGCCGGTCGCAGTCCCGTGACTTCCCCCATGATGCGCGGCACCAAAATCGCGTCCTGGATGAGCTGGATCGCCGCAAACACAATCACCAGCCCCAGAAGGCCCATCCAGATGCTGACGTCCGGTGTTTCCAGAGCATGAAGAATGGAAAGCAGCACGGCGGGAATGACCCCGACGAGTTGAAGATAGGGAACCATATTGAGCAGTCCGACGCCCAGGCCGAGGACGACGGCGAGCCGCAGGCCTAGGATCCAAAAACCGGCGGCAAACAGCACCCCCGTCGTGACGGCGATGATGAACTGTCCACGGAAATAGCACCCCATGACGGCGGAGAAATCATGGACGAATCCGACGATGGACCCGCGAAAGCGGGGGGGCAAGAGATTCTGCCATTTGCCTTCCACGTCGCCGAAGTCATTCAGCAGGAAGACAAGATAGAGGAGTACGATAACCAGCCCGACCAGCCCGGCGAAGAATCCATAAACGCCCGTCAGCAAACCTTGAATTCCCGGGGCCAACTTCTTGGCCGCATCGGCCGCCAGCGCGAGAAAGTGCTCCGAGGTCACAAACTCCCGGGATTTCTCGATCGCCAGCTGGAGCCAGACGGGAGCATCTCCCTCAGCGATGGCTTGGATACGCTGCTGGAGTAAAGACCCCTGCTCCCTGAGTTGATCCGCCAGGCTCCTCAGCCCCCGCAGCTCGTTCATGACTATCGGTACGAGTAAAGCTAGCAGACCCACCGCCAACAAGCTGCTCCCGAATACGGTGATCAGCACGGCGGCCGTTCGATTTTTAATTCGCCGCTGCACGACGGCGACAACGGGATTCAGCAAGTAGGCGATCAGCAGAGCGACGGCGAAGGGAATCAGGACCTCGGCCAGGTAGCGTACAAGAAGAAAAAGGCCGACCAGCGTAGTGGCCGTAATCACCAACCGGAAAACGCGGTCGAGATCGTAGGGCCGGGGATCGTCGAGCAGCATCGTGTGTCCCCCATTAGAACGTTTGCAGGGGAGAGTTGCAAGCGCGCAGCGAAGGCGCCCAGGCGACGTGGGATCGACCGGCAGAACGTCCGGCTACAAGCACCCGGGTGCTTGGTTCCATAAGTTCACGATCGTTTGTAGGCTGACAATCCCTGGACCGCTCCCTCGCGGTCGCGGCTCGGAAGGCTCTGCGAACAAACCACGTCCGGGCCGGATGGACGATCGGTACTATGTCTAGGGAAAGGGCTTTTTACATACGCGAACTTTTGAAACCAAGCACTGGGAGCCAGTCCGAGTATTCGCTATACGCGAACAAGATTCTCGTTCCGACGCGCATAAGCGGCTAACCAAACTAAGGCTTTTCTCCAAGGGCCGGCCGGGCGCTCGGTGGTGTAAAATACCGTTCAGATTCAGGCCATCTTGTCGCTGCTGCGAGTCGCGCAGGTTGCGCCGGCCCCGTGGGCCGTCAGCATCGAAGGCTGGCCGGTTCCGACAAACGGGAGGACTCGAACGGGTCCTGCGCCGCTGATCCATGCCGACCGTTACCTTTAGCGAAGAAATCGCTCTCCGAAGTCGTCGCTTTTCCCACCTTGCTGTTCTGCGTCTGCTGCTAGGCGGGGCCTACCTATTGGTAGGGGCTTCCATCGATCTGGACGAAAATGTAGCCCCGTTTGCTACCGCCGGTGTGTTTGTTCTATATGGCGCTCTCCTATTAGCCTATCGATCTCGCACTCAAGTTCGAAACCTTGCGCTCGCTATTCAGTTTGTCGATTTGATTTTCGCGGTTGCCTTGGTCGCGGTCTCCGCCCCGAGCGGCGTAGCGTTCCCGCTCCTGTTCTTTTACTTCTTGCTGATCGAGAGCGTACTGCTGCACGGAGCGCGCGAGGTTCTGGCGGTCACTACCTTAAGCCTGTTCTTCTACACCGCATGGATCACGGGCGGGCAGACGACTTTTCGCTTTTCCTACGAGTCGTTCGCGTTCTTGGTGGTCGTTGGCGCGGCCATGGTCTACTACTGCTCGGACCGGATTCATCGCAAGCAACGGCGTATTGCAAGCGTTTTGCGGGAGGCGGCGGGCGAGAGCGAGGCCGAGATGGTGCGCGCGGTGGAAGTCGCTCTGGAGCAATTGGCGGAGTGGCACAACTGTTCGCGAGTCATCCTCGCGTTTTGGGATAAGGCGCTCGAATACGACGCCGTCTGTCAATACCCGCCGACCAGGCCGCCTACGGAAGATCCACCCGAGCGTTTCGAAGCTGGCCGCGAATGGGCGTGCCTACGGGCGGAGCGGTTGGACTTTTATGTGAACAGCGTTTCCATGGTTGGTCGCGACGGAAAGCCTACTGCCCGCGACTTTGATGTTCACCCCTACCTGATCCAAAAATTCGAGATCTACAACGCCTTGGGCTGTGGCTTGCTCGACGGCGAGCAAACCATCGGCCGACTGCTGCTGATTAACAGTGTTTCCCAAGTTCGACGGACGGATTGGAAGCGCCTGCGCGACGTAGCCCCGTACTTTCGAGAGGTAGTTCGTCACTTGCTGGTGGTCAAGAACACCGAACACGAAGCCTACGAACGAGAGCGAGGCCGAATCGCTCAAGACCTTCACGACGGTCCGCTGCAGAGCATCATTAGTTTTGAAATGCGGCTTGAGATCATTCGTAAACTGCTCGATCGCGACGTTAAAACCGGAACCCTCGATTTGGAATCCCTGCAACAGTTTTCCCGCAATCTCGTCGCCGAAATGCGCACGTTTGTGCACCGCACCAGGCCGCTGGAGAATACCGACGCTTCTTTGGTCGCCTCGGCGCGTCGGTTGGTGGAGGGCTTTCAACGGGAAAGCGGTGTCTCGGTGACCATGGCGGGCGGCGAGAACGGCGACTTCAACCTGCCCGGCAAGCTCGGCGCTGAAATCTTCCAGGTTCTTCGGGAGGCGCTCCACAACGTCTACAAGCATGCTGAAGCGACCCACGTCGTGCTCTCCTTTGAGAAGCGGGGCGGAGACCTACAGATTCGGGTCGATGACAACGGCCGGGGTTTCTTCTTCGGCGGGAGCTACAGTCTGGAGGAGCTCGATCTGCTGCGCATCGGCCCACGCAGCATCAAACGGCGCGTAAGAGCGCTGGGGGGAGACTTGACTCTCGAATCGAACCCGGGGCACGGCTCGAACATGCGCGTGGCCATACCTCTCTACTGATAAATAATTGAGAACAGGGCAATCCGATCCCGCTAGCCCGCTTTTCTCACCAGCCGGCAAGGCGAAGTGCGTGAGAGGCCCGTCAGTACAAGGCGCGCGCCGCTCGGCAACCTCGGGCAGGGCGTGCCGTGTCCCTACATTCTTGAACCCTACGTTAACCCGCTTTTCTCACCACGTGGCGAGGCGAAGTGCGTGAGAGGCCCGTCAGTACAAGGCGCGCGACGCTCGGCGCGCGGAGGTGTACTTGAACAGTACGTTGAGCACGGCGAGCAAGCGCAACGCAGTAATGGCGGGCCTATCCCGGCCTATCGCGTGCTTCGGCCGTCAGGTGGCGAGAAATGCGGGCTAGGATTGGGTCGTGTTGTGGGCAAGAAACTGCCGGATGCGCTGCGCCTGTGTTCGATTGACGACCGCCGACAACTCTTCGAGGCCGGCGCCGCGCACCTGTTCGAGGCTTCCGAAGTTTCGCAATAGCTTTTGGACTGTTCTTTCGCCGACTCCGGGGATGTTCAGCAGCGCGGACGTGAGTTGACGGGAATGCCGGCGGCTGCGGTGGAAACGCACCGCAAAACGATGTGCCTCGTCGCGAATCATTTGGACCAGGTGCAGCAGCGGAGAAAAGCGCTCCAGTTGGATGGGCTCGTCTTCTTGGCCTTCGACGAAGATCGTTTCTTCTCGCTTGGCGATGGCCGCCAACGGCTGGTTGATGATGCCCAGTTGCTCCAGCGCCTGAGCCGCGGCATGCAGCTGTCCGATTCCCCCATCCACCAAGACTAGTCCCGGCATGGGCTTCTCCTCCTGCTGTAACCGGCGATAGCGGCGGCCCACGACCTCCTTCATCGAAGCAAAATCGTCGATTCCCAGCACCCCTTTGAGAATGAATTTGCGGTAGTCCGACTTTTTCATCTTGCCGCTTTCCCAGACCACCATCGATGCGACGGTGTCGCTGCCCTGGATGTGAGAAACATCGAAACACTCAATCCGAGCGGGCATGTCAGGCAGGCTCAGGGCATCGGTGAGCGCTGCCATGATGGCCTTCGGGGACGGTTTCATGACGCGGAACCGCTGTTCAAAACAGTGCCGCGCATTGTTTTGTACCAGCTCGAGCATCGACTTCTTCGGACCACGCCGCGGCACCGCAATCTCGACCTTGCGTCCGCGTCTTTCCGCCAACAATTCTTGAAGCGCCGCCTGGTCGTCAAACCCAACCGGAACGTGGACCAGCGAGGGCACGTACTGCTGGCTGAGGTAGATCTGTTTTACGAGGGCCGATAGGAACTCGGCGGGGCGCGGCTCGTGCGCATCTTCCCAGTAGAACTCTCGGCGGTCGACGATTCGGCCGTTGCGCACGTGAAATAGGTTCACCGCCACAAGCGGCGCTTCCGCGTAGAGTCCGAAAATGTCGATGTCGCGGCCCTCGACGGCGGCCACGCGCTGCCGCTCGCCGAGCTCGTCGACGGTCGAGATGAGATCCCGCAAGGCAGCCGCCTGTTCGAATTCCGTTCTGTGGGAAGCTTCCAGCATGCGCGATCGCAGCTCGCGGACCAAATCGCTCCGTCGGCCTTCGAGGAACATCCGAACGTCCTCTACGGCGCGGGTATAGATCTCGTCTGTCGTCAGGCTCTCGACGCACGGCCCCCAGCAGCGATGAATGTGATACTCCAGACACGGCCGCGGGTGGTAGCGGGTCAGGTCTACGCGGCAAGACGGGATTTTGAAATAGCGGTGAATGAAGTTCACCAGACGGTGTGCCAGGTTGGCGGGAAAATAGGGACCGAAATAGGTCGAGCCGTCCTTTTTGAGTCTTCGGGTGACGTACACCCGCGGAAAACGTTCCTTGGTCAGCTTGATGTAGGGGTAGGTCTTGCCGTCGCGCAACAGGACATTGAATCGCGGCTGACGTTCCTTGATTAGGTTGTTTTCGAGAGCGAGCGCTTCCTTTTCGTTGGCAACCGTGATGTAGTCGATGTCGTGGGCTTCGGCCAGCAGGCTGCCGGTCTTGGCGTCCGACAAGCGCTGGTCCACGAAGTAACTTCGCACCCGGTCGCGCAGGCTCTTCGCCTTGCCGACGTAGATCACCCTCCCCGCGGCATCTTTATATAAATAGACTCCGGGAGAAGTCGGTAAACCGGCAGCGCGTTGCTTGAGCCGGTCCAGATGCGGGGCAACCGCCATGCGGAGAAACTTGCTTCGATTCTAGCAGAGGGGTTTCTCGAAACCCTGCCGAACCGACGCTCACATAGCAGATGGATTAGCGGCCCGTGGCAAAACTCGTGCAGGAGCGAAAAATGGGGACTGCCACCAATTCGCCCCCGTCCGGCGCGAGAGGTATCCGGCCAAACCGCTAGCACGCTCTCTCACCACGTGGCTAGCAGCAGTGGAGCAAACCCCGCCGTTTGAGATGTAGGGGCGCGATTGATCGCCACTTGCCTTACAAACTGATAAGTCGGGCGATGTACCCAAACTGTTGCCGCGAGCCATGGCCAGCGGGCCTTTCGCCCCGATCGCTGTGACGGGTGGCGAGAAAAGCGGGCTAGAAACTCCCGCAGCCTGCCGAAAAGCAAACCATAGTTCAAAACTCGCCCGAGGTGGGTTGCCGGGCACAGATCTAACCAAGGAGGTCTTACTATGATCCGTACGACAACTCGGAGGCGGGGAGTGCGCTTCGATCCTCGGTCTCTTGAAGCAGTTTCGCTTTTCGCCCTTGCCGTTCTTTTGCTGAGCGCCTCAGTCGGCAGCGCCGCGGCACAGGGCCTGAACTGGGAAGGCCAGACCGGCGCCTTCATCACCCCTTTCGCCTACACCAGCAGTTCGTCGAAGCCGCAGGTAAGCTTCCATTACCTCGACGGCGGCAGTGTCATCGGCGGACTCACCCAGTCATCCGTGACGGTAGGGATGCTTAAAAAAGCCGAGTTCGGCTACACTCGGACGAATACGCTTGGCGGAAGCACGCCGGGCCTGAGTCCGTTGTTTGAAGGCGGCTTCAACACGGTTCACGGCAAAGTGAATTTTGTGCCGGAGAACGCCGGGAAGAAGAAGTACGTGCCCGCCATGTCGATGGGGTTTGTGGCACGGAGTCAAGTGCGCCATGTTGGCGGCGTGCTCAACTCGCGGGATCGATCGAACGGTGATTTCTATCTGGTGGCCACGAAGACCGTCACGCAAGTGAAGGGGTTGCCCTTTCTCGTGAACTTCGGGTTCAAGGCCACGAACGCCTCGGTTTTCGGCATTGCTGGAAACGCGTCCGCTTGGCAAGGCAGGTACTTCGGCGCCGCGGCCTTGGTCACAAAAGGTCCCGGCAGCGCCACCATGATTTGGGGCTCGGAATTCGCCCAGCAGCCCCGTTTCATCGAGGGTTTACCGGGAGCTATCGTGCCGACGTCCCTGACGTACTTTGTGCGCATCATTCCCGCCCCGGAACGGGTGCCCATCAACGTCGATCTCGGGGTCGCACAGGCTGTGGGCGCTATCATGCCCGGCGTGCAGCTGAAGGCGAGGAAGCAGTTCGCTGCGGGGATTTCCTACCAGTTTTAAGGGAAGCGACGGCCCGGTCATTTTGACGGGCCTTTCGCGTAAAGCGACAGGAGATTTCGAGATCGGGAAACACAGCCCCATCCGCCAGGGCGGGCGGACGAACCTGCCAAGCGGACTCGTTCTTCAATCCCGCGTCACAGTTAATCGTTATTTCGGGGAGAGCTTTCGCCCTTGGTACATCGAATCAGGAGTTGACCGGATGCCGCTCGTGGCCCGGCATCGTGTAGCCCCTCAAACCGGTGAGATGAGTAGCCCTTTCCCCAGGAACAACGGACATGCCCCACAAGTGATTGGTTCCCATCTATCCGGACTGTCGGGGTGCAAAACTTCGTGGATCTCGCGGTCAGCTCGCAGTATCAGCTTCTCGGCGGCTACCCGAGACCGCAATGCGTCGTGTCGGCCAATGGCATCGGCCAGGTCCTTATGGAACGGCAAGCCCACATGTGGGATCAACTCAAACGGGAAATCTGTTTGATCCACATAGCGGCGAACTGAAGAACCGGACCTCGTACAGCATACCAGACTGTTTTCAACAGATCGCACCTCGGGTGAGTGCAGTACGCGTAAGGCAACGACATGCCGGCGGCTTCGCGGTAGTTGGCCTTCCCCGTGTGACTGAAACCACAAGTTTCGGTGTGGCAGGGAAATGGTTTCGTTCCCTCGAACTGGAGTTCGTCATGAGCGCTCCCATTGGGAAATAGCGCATTTGAGGTATGCACTTCACCCCGGGCTAACCCCATCTCTTCTGGTAACATCTCTGAATTGGGTTGTCGGGCCAACGACCGCGGCTTGTTGCGCAAGCCGGTAGAAGAGCTTTACCGGGTGATGAGAGCGTCTTCGATTGAATCGAAACGCGCACTCATCCGGGCCCGCGTCCCGATCAACCAGCGCTTCAACCCGGCGCTTGAACGGGGCGGCCGCGCGGTGAATGTGAGTCCTCGACTGTTACGACCGTGATGAGACTTAGAACACACAAGCGCGAGACCAACCCGGGTGCCTGAGCGTGCGTGATAGCACGTCTGGCTGAGTGACCCTGATGCCGCAACCGGCTACCGGCGCCTTACAGTCAATGGTTCGACCCGATGCCAACAATGTGGTCTTTCTTGCAGGCAGTGCCCGAAGCGGGACCACCTGGCTATCAAACCTCATCAATTTCAAAAACGACTACCGGTACATCTTCGAGCCGTTTTGGGGCGAAAAAGTGCAAATGTGCCGCGCCTTCGGAACGCGCCAATATCTGCGGTCCGGCACAGATGATGAGCGGTACCTAGGGCCGGCGCGGGCGATCATCTCCGGCCGTGTCAGGAACAAATGGGCAGATCAATTCAACCAGATTTCGACAATAGGAGAATTCTGGTCAAGGACATTCGGGCAAACCTCATCTTGTACTGGTTGCGGAACTGGTTTCCGGGTATGCGCTTCATCCTGCTTTTGAGGCACCCCTGTGCCGTTGCCTTATCCAGAATGCGTTTACAGTGGAAAGCTGATCTGGTTCGCTTTTCGTCTCAGCGTGATCTCGTAACAGATTACTTGCAGCCGTTCTTACTGGAGCTTGACAGTGCGTCCGACGAATTCAACAAGCACGTCACGTCTTGGTGTATCGAGAACTATGTGCCGTTGAAACTGTTTGCAGGCCACGAGCTGCACGTGGCATGGTACGAGTACCTGTGTGTCGAGCCGAGAGAGAATTTGGAGCGTCTGTTCAGCTTCCTAGGCTCCTCCCTCGACGAGCGGGTGTTTGAGAGATTGAGGGAGCCGTCCCCCGTCAGCTGGAACACAAGTGCTGTGTTGGCCGGCGCGGACCGGGTGCATGGTTGGAAACGTCAGGTCACAGAGAGCCAGATCCGCCGGGCCAGTGAGATTCTGGACCGGTTTGGCCTGAGCGTGTTGTACTCCGATGATCCCCTGCCGAACCGAGACGGGTTGCAGGCTTTCCTGCGTCGCGAGGATTAGACCGGAATTTCGATTTCGGTCACCCGCTAACGTGATAGTAGTCGATGGGCTTTATGGCTGCACAGGCCGTAGGCAAGATTCATGCCCACGGGGTCTTCGAGATCGGTGGCTCGCAAAAGGCGGAAGCAGCTGCATCAACGACGACGCCCGGCGATGGAATCCTTGCGATCCGTCAGCCAGTCCAACGTAAAGCGAGCGAAGGTGATCGTCTCGTAGGGGGACGTTCCGGAGATCCCTGTTACGCCATTTCGCTCGTAAAGGCAAGCGATGCCGAGATCCGGGAGCACCGCCAGAGAGGAGTAGGCCGAGGGTCCGGCATGCAGCAGTTTCGAGACGGGCCAGGTCTCGCCCTCGTCGTAGCTGAGCCGAACCGTCATCTTGACGCGGTCCTTCTTGCTCGCGGGGTTGGAAAAGAGCAAACGATTTTTGCCGTCTCCTTCGGCCAAGGTATAGCGGATGAAGCTTGCCTGGCAGACGGGTTCGATCAGCGTTTCGTCAAAATCCAGGTCTCCCCAGGTCGTGCCACCGTCGCTGCTGCGGGCCACTGCGCGTTTGCCGTCACGCTCGGCCACTTTGGCAATCCGGCCCCAGTAGCTGCGCATGTTGAGCAGCAGCTCGCCGCCGGCGAGTTCGACCACTTGGCATTCGTTCGTATGTTCGGGCAGCGCGGCGCCCAGTTGCCACGTCTCGCCGTGGTCGTCGCTGTAGAACATGTGGGAATACGTGATTCTCTGCTCGCCCACCATCACGCCATGGTCGCAGGGGACTACAAGGCGCCCCTTGTGCGGGCCCTGCTGAAGCTGGATGCTGACCCCAGGGCCCGTTGCTACCCAAGTCCATTCGGGTCTTGTGACCTGTTGCGAAATGTTGACAGGTTCCGACCAAGTCAGCCCCTCGTCGATGCTCTTGGTGATAAGCACCTCTTTGTTGTTGCGGCAGAAGGGCAACCAAATCGTGCCGGTGTCTTCGTCAACCACCGGGCTGGGATTGCCGATGGTTATCTCGGCGTCGCCTCCCTCTTCGTAGATAATCATCTGTTGGGACCAAGTCTCGCCCCCGTCCGAGCTGCGTTTGACAAGCAGATCGATATCGCCGTCATCGGCACGCCTTGTTTTCCGGCCCTCGCAAAAGGCGAGTAGCGTACCGTTCGGGGTCAAGAGCAGCGCCGGAATACGGTAGGTGTGATAACCGTCCTGGCCGGCGACGAATAACGGTGTCTGGACAATTTCGGGTGCAAGGGTCGGTTCGGGTTCAGTCGGCGCACAACCCAGCGCGAGCAGCGAGGCCAACGGCAAGGCTAGGAGGATTGCCGTGAGGAGGTTTTTGATCTTAATCTTCATGGTTGGTTAACTTCCTTTGGACAGCTTCGTTCTTAGACGCCTCCAGCTTTCGCGAGCGCCAAGTCGCCGACCACAAAACCTTCTCTACTGGCTGAGAAACCCGCGAAATGACCAGAGAGTTTTAGGCCGGTGGCATCAAGCCGCAGAACCACGACGCCGAGTTGAATTCGGGCGCGACTCACACTCTCGTAGGAAAGCTGCAAATAGTCGGAATTATAAAATCCTCCGCCGAACTTCAGCCTTTCCGTTCCAAAATCACTCGAGTAGGTGCCGATACCCTTGACTCTGCGCCCTACCGTGTGGAGACGAACGTGCAGGTTGTATGGTGGAATGTCCGGACCGTGCTCCACATACGTGTTGGTTAGCGTACCCGCCCAGTCGCCGAGGAGCGCCTTGCGTCGGTCCTTGGATATCGCGTGAAACGTCCGCCGGTCTTCCAGCCACTTCTTTAACAGAACCGATACGACTGCTGCCGCCAAGGCTCCTACGGCGGCGATGATGTTCCCGACGACATTGCTTGGAATGCCCAGAACGGTATCCATAGTCTTCAGGACCTCCCGTATCAAGGGAATGACACACAGCGAAAAATGGGGACTGCCACCAATTCGACCCCCGTCATGGCCGTAGAAAAAAGGCACTTAGCCTGAAGCGAATTGGCCGGCTGGAAGGTGTGAAAAAATGCTGGAAACAGTCAACCGCGGCTGAAGATGTTACTGATTCTACTTGCCTTCTATTGATACCCGCAGAATATAGTGTTGTTTTCGGACACAGCAAATGCCTTGCCAGAGCGGGCGCAGCACGCTGCGCCCCTACACTGTATTTCGCGAACATCAATAAGGACGCCGCTTGTGACAGTCCCCGATTTTTTCACGCTTTCCTGTACCCCATTTTCGCGACCCTCACTTCGACCACGGGCTGCTAGCCCAACAATCTCACCCCTCACGCGCAAAGAACCACACCCCGTCGCGCTCGGCGACCTGCTGCACGAAATCGTCGATTTCGACCCGGTCGCCTTCGATGCGCGCGGTCAGGCGCGGGCCCTCGGCAAGCTCGATGATCGCGATTTGGAATGGCAGATCCTTCTCGAACCGCTCGGCGGAGGCGTGCAGGGTGGTGCAGGAGTACACCTTGCCGCGGCCGCTGAGGGTCGCTTCCTCGAAGTTCTTGCCGCCGCAGCGACAGCGACCGGTCTGTCGCCTGTGATACTTGCCACAATCTTGACAGCGATAGCCGATCATCTCATCCTCGCCGGGTGCCCGATCTCGTCAACCTGGTCACCCGTCTCTCAGGCCGGATAGGCGACAGGCGCTTCGGGAGTGGCGTGATGCCCCCGCAACGAGTCTCCCGCAGCGGTTTTCTCATGCCGAAAAAACGCTCACCACGCAAGTCGCGCCCGATCCCCCCAAGTTCTCGATGAGCCCCGTCCGGGCATGCTTCACCTGGCGCTCGCCGCATTCGCCTCGAATCTGCTCTACGACCTCGCAAATCTGCGCCACGCCCGTCGCGCCGACGGGATGCCCCTTGGACTTCAGCCCGCCGCTTGTGTTGACGGGTTTTTCGCCGTCGAGCGCCGTGTACCCTTCGAGCGTCGCGGGACCGCCTCGGCCACGTTCGACGAATCCTAAATCCTCGAGCGCAATGATCTCGGCGATCGTAAAACAGTCGTGGATCTCAGCGACATCAATGTCCTTTGGCCGGACGCCTGCAGCCCGGAAAGCTTTTTCACCGGCCGCCCGGACGGCTGGAAACGTGCTGATGTCTTCCTTCTCATCGAGCGCCAAGCGGTCCGACGCCTGTGCCACCCCACGCACGCACACCGGCTTGTCCGTGAACTCGGCCGCACGATCGGACGCGCAGAGCAGCACAGCCGCCGCGCCGTCGCTGATCAGCGAGCAGTCGTAAAGTGTAAGCGGCTCGGCGATCATGCGGCCGGCGAGAGCCTTCTCCATCGTGATCGGCTTGCGCAGGTGCGCCAGCGGGTTCTTCGCCCCGTTGGCGTGGTTCTTGACCGCCACGGCCGCCAGGTGCTCCCGGGTTGTTCCAAACTCGTGCATGTGACGTTTGGCGATCATGGCGAACAGGGAGGGAAACGTCGCTCCGGCTTTGACTTCACCCCCGAGGTCGCCCGCCGATGCCAAGATGTCGGTGGTGCGGGCTGTTGTCTGGGAAGTCATCTTCTCCACGCCAACCACCAGAACGAGATCGTAGAGACCGCCGGCTACTGCCGAGTAAGCGTGGAAGAACGCTGAGCCACTCGAAGCGCAAGCGGCCTCGAAGCGCGTGCAGGGAACACCGTCCAGCCCGAGAGCGGAGCCTATGTAAGGAGCCAGGTGGTTCTGCCCTACAAACGAAGGACCCGCAAAATTCCCGACATAGAGGGCTTCTACCTGATCTGGATCGGCTTTCGATCCCTCCAGGCACTTCGCTCCGGCTTCTCCGGCCAACTCGCGGATGTTAAGCTCGGGGAAGGACCCGAACGCGGTTTTCCCGGTGGCAACGACCGCGACTGATCTCATGGGCGCACTCCTCGAAACCGTTGATAGGACTCGCATTTATTATTCCACGTTTCGCTCGTTTCGCCGTCAAGCCTATATGAAGGGTAGGCCTGCGGGGAAATGTCTACTGTTGCGGTAAGCTCCACAATGCCGACCGAACAGTACTCGACCGTCGAAGAAGAAGTCCCGGTCTCTACCGACTCGGAATTCATTGAAAGCCAGATGCGCCGAGTGTTCCGGCTCATCTATCGCGTCGTGGGCAATGTTCCCGATGCCCAAGACCTCACGCAAGAGGCATTTGTGAAGGCCCTCAGCCGCCGTTCCCAGCTTAAGGACCCGCGGAAGGCCGCCCAATGGCTGGGCCGCATTGCGGTCAACACGGCGCTTGACTTCGTCCGCCGGCAGAAACGCGTTACCTTCGAAGAGCTGGACCGAGCTCCCGAGATGCCAACCGAGAATCCCGAGCAGCGCGTCTTGCGGTCGGAAAAACGCCAATACATTGAGGACGGTCTACGGCTGTTGTCGGCGCGGGAGCGGGCTGCGCTGATCCTTCGCGACGTGGAAGGGCTGCCCGCCGCCGAAGTCGCCCAGCACTTGGGATGCTCTCCGGCGACCGTACGCTCCCATATCGCCAACGCTCGAGTGAAGTTCCGCAGATATATGAAGGGGCGAAAGCAATGAGTTTGCTTTTCATCGGACATCCGAGTGAAGCGGATCTCGCTCTGTTTGCCGGCGGCGAGCTCGGACCGCTGGCGCGCTGGCGCATCGAGAAGCATCTCACCGGCTGCGATCGATGCCGCGAAACCGTGTCCGATTTCTTCCATCTTCAGAGCGAGATGAGCGAGTTAAACGATCTGCCGTCGCTCGATTGGAGCGCGTTGGCCGGTCGCATCAAGCTCGCCGTGGCGGACGCCCAAAGCGTTCCCCGGCGAGAGCAGCGTTGGTTTCTCGGCCGCCCGCTCGTTGTCGGAACGGGACTCGCCATGGCGACTCTGCTGTGCGCTTTTATCGTTGTCCAGCAGTTCCCATCATCTAAGGTGGCCGAACTTGGCGAAGTGGCCCGCCTTTACGAGAAACAGGATGCGGGAGCGGCCATTGCCGAGGCCGACGCCGTGTCCGGTGACCGCTCGGCCTTCGCTCCCGAACAATTCGCTCCTCGGGAGGAAGCCGTCTTCGAGGCTACGCTGGAAGATACCGACGCGGCGAGTCTTGGCGGTGAAGCGGGATCGTACTACGAAAACGAAAAGAAACCGATACCCGCGGGATCGAAGAAGACGCGCTTGGCTCTGAAGAACAAGAGCAGCGAACCGCGGCCGGCCGGCGAGCTTGTTGTCGGGCACGCTCGAAGGGCCGCCGAGCTTGGCAACCGGGAATCGTCGGAATTGGGGCAGCTTGTCTCTCCCGACGCGCCGAGTTCCCCGAAACCGGCCGACAAGAGAGCTTTCGAGGACGCCGCACGGTCCAACGAGCCGTTGTCGCAGGTAGCCGCGGTGAAAGCGCGGACTGAGTTGAATGAAGGCATCCGGCGGGGACTCTCGACGGGGGAGGCCGCAGCGGCTCTCCGCTCCCGGGATGACGAGTACCGAGCGGCCGGGCAAGAAGAGGCCTCCGCCCTAGGCTTCCAAGATCGGGTGGATCAACTGGCGCCGGCAGCCGCGCCCGAACAACGGCGGCTCGCGGAAAGCAAACTACTGCGAAAGCAAGTCGTCGAAGACGAACTGCGGGTCGAGAATCGACCGTCGCGAGAGCCGCCCGGAGCCGACATCGCCCGCCCATCGCAGCCTGTCGTCGTTGGCGGGTCGCTCAGCCGGGCGGCTCAACAAAAAGAGGCTGGTCGGAAACTGGAGACGGCGGAGCGCCGCAAGGGCACATCCTCCACGCATCTTCCCCTCGCGGCTCGCATGCGGGCGGATGCGGATGGCGATCTGTGGACGCTGTCATTCGGTCCGGATGCGGAGGTTTCCTTGGCCGCCGAAGGTTGGATGGTCCGTACTCTCGATTCGGATACGAACACCATTACGATTACCAATGTATATCTACCGTAAACTTGCTCTCTTGGTGGCCGTGCTGCTGCTGTCGGGCGGAGCGTCCGACGCGGTGGCTCAGCAGGCGAAGCTTTCCTGGGGGCCGATGCCTGATCCCGAATCGGCGGTCGAGGTAAGCATGGACGCCCGGGTGCCCTTGGCGATCGCCTCCATGGACGCATCCGAGACGGAGTTTCACCTGCGCGGGGGCCTGATGGTCGTCGACCTGCGGTGCAGGCTCTCGGTCGAGAACACCGCTCCGCGGCACCTGCGCGCGGTCACTTTCGGCGTCGTGGCAGGGCCGGTTACCGTCGGGGGCAAGGCCTCGGTCTCGCTGCCCAGCTTGAACGTGGCTCCCGGCGACACCTTCCCCGTCAACCTGAATCTGCGGCTGATCCGTCCCATGCCCGTCCCCGCCCGCGAGTTTGTCAAAGTCTCGGTTGACGGGGTTCTGCTTTCGGACTTCACCTTCTTCGGACCTAATCAACTGGACTCTCGCCGCAAGATGACCTTCTGGGAAAAGGAAGCCGACCGCGATCGCCGGTATTTTAAATCGGCGCTCGAGTTGGGAGGCCCCCAACAGCTTCAAGCGGAGGTCCGTGCCAGTCTCGAGCGGCAGCAGAATCGGCCGAGGTTAGCGGCCCGGCTGGCGGCGAGCGCGACCAGGGCTTCAGAGACTGAACAGGTAAAAGAAGGGCGTTCTCTCAAGCTTGCGCTACTTGATCTGCCGGAGGCGCCTCTAGAGCTGCTATCCGGCACGGCGACGGTGGCCGGCGCCTCGGCTACTACGCCCGTCATCACGGTGAAGAACCGATCTCAAAGGCCCATTCGGTATTTCGAGCTAGGCTGGTTCGTTGACGACGGGGCAGGGGTCCGTTACGTGGCCGGCTGGGTGCCCGCCCCTTCCCCTGTTAGGCCACTGAACCCCGGCCGATCTGCCTCGACGAGCCTCGCCCGCAGGATTGTCTTCGCGTCTAAGTCAGAGAAAACGGCGAAAGATCAGTTCACGATTAACGGAATGGGCGGCTACGTCAGCCAAGTGCAATTCGAGGACGGCACATTCTGGATTCCCAGCCGTGACGACATCCAGCATCCTTCCCTACGGGCCACGCCTGTTTCCGCCGAGGAGCAGCGCCTCAGCGACCTCTACCGCCACAAAGGCCTCGAGGCTCTCATCAAAGAGCTGAGCAAATTCTAAACCAGCAACCTGTCCCCGATAAGACTCTACCGACGAACCAGTAGGGGCGGACCGCTGCGCCCGTCCAGAGAGGTTTTCGCGGGGTTGGGTTGGGTGACCGAGTGGGACGGAGTGTGCATCTCAGGAATGGGCGGGCGCAGCGACCCGCCCCTCCAAACAAAGTCCGTTCAATGCTGGCCGTCCAAACGGTCGTGAGAAATACGGGCTAGTCCTTGGTTCCATAAGTTAACAATCGTTTGTAGGCTGACAATCCCTGGACCGCTCCCTCACGGTCGCGGCTCAGAGGGCTCTGCGAACAAACCACTTCCGGGCCGGAGGGACGATCGGTACGATGTCTAGGGAAAGGGCTTATCAAATACGCGAACTTTTGATACCAAGCACTAGGCGGGCCGGAGGGAAGTCACGGCTTGGGCTTGGGAGGAGGCAGAGACCGAGCTTCCGTGACGGACTCGAAGCCGCAGCGGCCGTGGCTGCCGTCGCAGAAGGGTTTGTTTTCCGACTCGCCGCAGCGGCAGAGACTGATCACCGTGCGGCCGGCCAAATCAAACGGCCGCCCGGCGTCGTCGACGACGGTGAACTCGCCTTCGACCCGGAAAGGCCCGTTGTTGCGTACTGTGATCCTCGTGTCGGCCACTTGATCGAGGTTTAAGCCCGATACCGTTCACTTAGCGGCCACGGATGCTCGAATTGCTCCCTGGGATTCCGAGCTGGACGCAAAGGTTGTAGGGACGCGGAAGGTCCCAAGAGCCGGTCCCCAGGGCGCGACATGTCGCGCTCGTACATGGCAGACGGCGCAATGCGGGGAAAGGTTCGTTGGCCCATGACAGCTTACGTGAACGGTATCGGGTTTAAGCCGCCTTCTCGAGGGGCGGTTCGGTCCGCGCCAGGGCGGAATCGCTGTACTCCGCCAAACGCAGCTTTCTGAGTACCCAAATGATCGGCCACGCCGGGTCAATCTCGGCCCTTTTGGCCTTTAGGCGAGCGGACATGGGGAACTGATGGTGATTATTGTGCAGACCCTCGCCCCCGGTGAGCAGGGCGACCCACTGCAGGTTGGTGGCGAGATGATTCTTGAAGTTGCGATAACCGACTTTGTGGCAGACGCTGTTGACCATAGCGTTCAAGAAGACGTAGATGCCGGCGTTGAGCCACCAGGTGATGACGCCGAGGATCCCGCCGACCCAGACGTTGAGTCCAAGAAGCGTCGGGAACGAGGCTGCCAGTATCGCCATCCCCAGATAGGGTCCCACCGTGCCGGCGCGGGGAATTCGGTCGATCAAGTCGTTTTTCCAGTTCGGAGTAAAGGTCTCGATCGTCTCCGGCTTCTTGACTTCTCTCTTGTACATGAGCACATTCAAGAACAAAACCTTCCAGAGACCCTCGATATAGGGGCTATGCGGGTCGCCTTCCTGATCGGAAAAGCGGTGATGCTTGCGGTGGACCGCGGCCCACTCGCGGGGAACGATGCCGGTCCCTAGACATAACTGGAGGTGTATAAGAAACGCCAACGCCGGGTGAAGCTTCAGTGCCTGGTGCGTGAGGCTTCGATGCAGGTAGATCGTCGTAGAAAACGTAGAAAGCTCAGCCAGAATGAAGGCGATCAGAATCGACCAAAGAAGCGGATAAAAATCCATATGGACCTCTGCATCCTCCCATCCTATCGACGCCGACAAGAAAGCGTGTAGTGCGACGATGGTAAAAGACAGGAAAAGATTACTGACCCGAGTGCACCTTCGGGTGTTCTCACTAAGGTCTTCCATCGATCGGGAAGGCGGAGTACGTCGATGTCAGGCAATCGAATGAGCTCTCGAGGAACCCTTGGCCATGAGTCGTCGACACTCTCTCCATCACGAGCGAACAACCATTATATTACGAAACCCCACGCGTAGGCACCCCCAGAGTTGTCCAATGCAAGATGATCCTGAACGGGGGGAGTGTTTCCAACACAAGATTGGAGTGCACCCCAAAAATGAGACACAGAGTTAAGAGACCAAATAACACTACTGTCCGGTTAAAAGTCGAATAGAATCAGTTGGTTGGGGTCATCGAGTAAGTTTTCGTGGGAGTCGGACGGCTGCAAGGCCTGTAAAATGGGCGTTTTCTCGAAAAGGGTAACGCTGAGAATCTGTAGGATTTGGTAGAGACTCGCCTCCAGGCCCAACCTCTTGCGCACGATCGCGACCAGCACGTAAACCGAGACGGCGATCCAGATCTGGGTCTTCACGGCGTTCTCGCTGGCGCCGTAGAACTTCTTGATCCGCAAGTGCTGCTTGATCCACCTGAAGAACAGCTCCACCTGCCAGCGCGAACGGTAGATCTCGGCGATGGTCAGCGCCGGGAGCACGAAGTTGTTGGTCAGGAACTGCAGCCGCTTGTTCGTCGCGGTGTCGAAGTAGCTGACCCGCCGCAACGGGTCCGGATACGCTTGGGCCGATTCGATGGCGCCCAGGATGACGGTCTGATCCGAGCGCACGCCCGTGGACCTGTCGACGGGATGCGAGTAGCGCCGTTGGAGCAAGATGTTCTTCTTGGTTCGCACGACGAAGAACGACGAGCAGAGGGTGAACACGAAGAGGCGTTCGAAATCGACGTAGGCCCGATCCATGACGTAGAAGGCGCCGGGCTCGGGGCCGATCTCGTCGAGGATGTTGACGTCGTGCGTTTTGCCGTCGGTAATGCGGATAAACGTGGGGATGTTGCCGTGCAGGTCCAGCAGCGTGTGCATCTTCACAGCAGCCTTGTGCCGGCGGAACTTGGCCCACGGGAACAGCGAGAGGCACAGGTCGATGGTGGTCGAGTCCAGAGCGTAGAGGGTTTGATCGAGATCTACGCCGATCGGATCGCGGGCGTACAAGGGCCGCGCGATGCGAATCAAGACTTGGGCGAAATCGGCATAGATCCTCCAGTCGCGCGATTCGTTGGCGTCGGCCAGTGTCGAGCGCGCCACCGGGCAGCGGAATCCCATGTGGTAAAGCTTGGCGGAAAGCGAACGCAGGCACGCTTCGATATCGCGGAGGCTTTCGCGGTAGGTCAGCTGGGCGAAAGCCATCGATAGGAACTGATCCCAGCCGGAGAAGCTGCGCCATCTGTGATCCCCGTCGTAGCGGCTTACGCAGCGGCGGAACTCGCGATCCGGAAGGAAGCTGATCAACTGGGCGAACACGGTGCGGCCGAGGTTCATGAACCATTGTTGACCGCCTCCGAAGTCGTTCCAGCCGTCCTTCGCCGTTCAAATCGCGGCAAGGGAAAAACAGTCGTAAGATATGCTGGAACAGTCAGTTGCCGCCCGTCCGTGAGTCGTTAACCGGACAGTAGTGACCAAATACATTGAAAGGAGAGAGGTATGGATTTGGCCCGACGAATGTACAGCCGCGAATTGAAAGTCGCGGCGATGCGAGAGATCGACAGTGGACGTACGATCAGCGAGGCCGCTCGGCAGCTGGAGCTGAGCCCCAAGTTGTTGGAGCGCTGGCGCGGCGAATGGCGGGCGCGGGGCGAGCTGGCCTTCCCCGGCAATGGGCGGCGGGGCGTATCTCGAGCTTTCAATGAGCTGCAGCGGATCGGGGAGCTGGAGCGCAAGATCGGTCAGCTGACGATGGAGAACGACTTCTTTAAAAAAGCCTGCGAGCATTTCAGGGATCATCACCCGCCGGCCGTCGTCAGTGGCGAGGCTGCCTGTTTGAAGAAATCCGGCAAGCAGCTGAGAAAGGACAAGGGCAAGTCGTGAACGTGCTGTGCCAGATGACGGGGCTGAGCCGGGCCGGCTTCTATCGTTGGCGCGCGCAGCCGCCCGGCGATCCGGTCGAGATGGAGTTGCGCGACACGAGGCAACAGATCGCACTCGAGTTCCCCAGCTATGGGTACCGTCGCATCACGGCGGAGCTGAACCGACGCGGGTTCCAGGTGAATCACAAGCGAGTTCTGCGCCTAATGCGCCGGGACAATCTGCTTTGTTGGCGGCACAAGTGCTTCGTGGTCACGACCGATTCGCGCCACTCTCTGCCGCTGTATCCGAATCTGGCGCGCGAGATTACCCCCAGCGCGGTGAACCAGCTGTGGGTCGCCGATATCACCTACATCCGGCTGCGCCGAGAGTTCGTCTACCTGGCCGTGCTGTTGGACGCCTACTCGCGGCGGGTGATTGGCTGGGCCTTGGGCCGCACTTTGCAAGCCGAGCTGACCCTTTCGGCCTTACGCCTGGCGCTGCGGCAGCGGCAGCCGGCGCCGGGGCTAGTGCATCACTCCGATCGCGGCGTGCAGTATGCCTCTGCGGCCTACACAGATTTGCTGAAGCAGTACCGCATCACCATCAGCATGAGTCGCAAGGCGAACCCCTACGACAACGCCCAGGCCGAGAGTTTCATGAAAACGCTCAAATAGGAGGAAGTCTACCGCACCGAATATCGGGACTGGGCCGATGCCTACCAATCGATTGGTGAATTCATCGAACGCGTGTACAACGAAAAACGGCTCCACTCGGCACTGGGCTATCTGCCTCCAGCTGAGTTCGAGCAGCAGGCGGGGGGAACACAATGAAGTCGCTTCGCGACAGCCTGCTTAGTTGGGGGCGCTGCCCCCCAACCCCCGGGATTGATCGCCTGGGGGCCAGCATGGCTGCTTTGGGAGGCGGCCGCAGCCGCCCCCGGCCATTCCGGCGACTGAGTCGGCGCTCGGGTTGCGTCCCCGCATGGCCCTATCCTCCGCTCAGCTACTTCCAGAGTGGATCAGATCATCCCCGCCGTGCAATACTTTTGCAGCCAACGGCGACCACCCCCTTAACTGACTGTCTCACGATTGGGGTTCACTTCAAACGTCCGTGGTCCGGGCCACACCCGGCTCCGCTTCCCCCTCCCCCTCGAACACCCTCAGAAAGGAGATCCACACGCAGCACCGGCCCCTCGCCCGACCAACCCCATTTCAGGATCATTCTTGGATTGGAAAATGCTGCCGCTTACTCGCCGGCTGCTCCACCCTTCACCGTCACTAGCGCCTCGACCAACGGCCCCTGCGACTGCCCGTCAATCCTGATTTCCGCTGTCGTCAGGCGGCGAACGCCGTCCGGGGTTGGGGGAGCGGTGGCCGCCAGCGCGATTTCGCCTCGGCCGCCTGCGTCGAGTTTCAAGGTCGCAAACTCAGCTTGCGCCTCCCACCCCGCGGGCGGCTGCAGCCGCGCTTCGTAAGTCACCGTGCGCTCGAAGTTGTTACGCACGAGAAGGCGGTACTCGATTTGTTGGCGGGGTTCCACCACCGAGACATACGGCAGCAGACGGGCCCAGAAAAGATCAATGAAGTGGTCCGCGGGCTCGCCCACAATGTTGCGGAAAGCTTGTTCCTTACGGGCGATGTAGTCGACATAGTGGTCGAGATCCTCCTTCGAACAAGTCAGCACGTCGCGGTGCCCCGGGCAGATCAGCTCCGGGTTGACCTTGCGCATCACTTCGGCGCAGCGGCGATGCATCCCAAGCTGAAAGCTGTTCCGCAGCACCGTCGTTTGATGAGGACGCGTCTCTACCCGGTCTCCCACTTGCACCTCGTGAAGGAAGTAGTTGTCCCCCGTGAAAGCAACCTGGCGGTTGTCGATCATCCCCGCGTAGACAGAATGGAATTCCGTCTGACCGGGAGCGAAAAAGATCTGAAACTCGTACTCCTCCCACTGAAACTTTTCGCCGTCCTTCAACCGGCGATCGATGCGGATCGGCTTAGGAAACGTACACGGAGTGCTGGCCCACCGGGCGGGGTCGGCTATGACCTGCCCGACATCTTCCAGCGCCCAGCACTTCGTCCCGTGCTGCCTCTGCAGATGAGGAATCCCGCAGGTGTGATCGTCGTGGATGTGAGTGGGTACGACGAGGTCGAACTGCGTAACGCCGTAGTCTTCGCGCAGTTGGTCCAAATGATGCACGACAAAGCGCATCGTCTCCATGGGGTCATGATCCGCGCCGATATGCATGTGCGGGAAGAAGGCGTGTCCGTAGTCAACGAACATCGCCTTGCCGCTCTCGCTGAGAATGACGTAGAAGTTCGAGCAAGTCCAATCGCCGCCCCATAACAGGTGCCGCGACAGGGGGATGAACCTCGACTCGGGAAGGTAGGCTGTTTCCCCCGTGGTACAAAGATTGCCCCCCGCTCGGATGCCGCGGCCAAGCTTGATGCAGTCCATGGTCCGCCGTTCCAAACGGTCGATGTCGGCGGCGACTTCCGTAATCGGCTCGCCGTGCGAGGGGTAGCAGGTATCGATATTCCGCGTTCGCAGGGCCTGGATCGACTGGATCGTGAAGAGCAACCCCTCCATCGCCGCATACATGTACTCCATGGCATGAAGCTGATAGAGCTTGCCTCCCGCTGCCATCAAATCACCCGTGAAGGCAACGGTCCGGCCATCGATCTCCACAATCAGAGCGCTCGAACCGAGGGTGTGCCCTTTGGCCGGCAAGACGAAAAATTCATAAGGCCCCCAGGTGAACGTCTCGTAATCTTCGAGTGGTGCGTCTACGGGGATGTTTTCGCCGACGGTGAAGAACGTATTGCGGTCGTTGTAATTGTCAAACGTGCGGCGCGTTTGCCAGAAGAGTTCCGCCTGCTCAAACAGGTGTCTCTCGTACTCCGGCGCGGCAACCTTGGCGCCGTGCTCTCTGATCCGCGGCGTACCGGCACATTGGTCGCGATGGTGATGCGTGTGAAGCACCCACTCGATCCGCCTGACGCCGGTCTCCGATAGGTGATCGAGAATCGCGCCCGAGCCGGCGTCGATCAGCAGCCCGCGGTCACCGTCCGCGATCAGATAGACGTTGCATGTGTCGGTGAGCTGGTAAAGATGGTCGGAAATCTTCGTCAAGCTTGAGCTCATGTTTTGCCTCCTATCAGCCCGTGGTAAAAGTAGACGTCGCGAAAAATCGGGTACAGCCAGCCAATTCGCTTCAGGCTAAGTGCTTTGTTTCGAGGGCCATGACGGGGGCGAATTGGTGGCAGTCCCCGATTTTCTCTCCCGCACGAGTTTCGCCACGGGCTGCTATGGCTGTGCTTCAGTCTGCCAAAGCCGCCTGTGGTTGTCACTGTTCTCGTTTGAACACTTTTTCAGATCGACCCTTGACGGATTTGGCGGGGACCTGCCATCTGCATGTGAGGCGAGTGTACGCTCTGGAAGCGCTTACGATGAAGGTCATGGCGAGTGACACGCAGAGACCCCTACAAACCGAGGGACCCCTTGCCGTGTTCGACGGGAAGATCCAGCGCGCCGGCGGCCTTGGAGAGCGGCTTATCCAACGTCCATAGGGCGCATACCGTGAGACGCGCCGAAGCAAGCAGGTGGACGCCGACCCAGCCCAGGCCACGCCCGTAGAGCCGCTCGTCGTCGAGCAGCCGCAGCACCTCATCGTGCTCGGCCACGAGGGCCATAGGCAGTGCCGACAGCAGACCGAAAATCTCGTCGCGGTTCTCTAAACTGCCGCAGGCGAGTTCGCCGATTACCAGGGGATGGGAAAGGACCGACACCCGGTTCAGCAGATCGGCCAACCCCCGATTCCCCCGTCGCAGGTGATCGATCCAGACAGAGCTGTCGACCAGAACCATCACGCCGCTGAACGCCGTCGGCGGATCGGACGAAGCCTTCTCTGCTTGCCTCCCAGCCTGGCGAGACGGCGGGCGCTCTCCAACGATATGAGAGCCTCGAGGCCTAGACGGACCAGCGAGGTCTTCTCCGTGACGCTGGTCAGCCGAGCCGCCCTTTTCAGGAGATCCTCGTCTATGTTGAGGGTCGTTCTCATATGTATCAGTATGCATCATATGTGCATACTTTTCCATACGCTCCTTGGTCGTACGCGACACCGATTGTGGAGTGAACCCCAAAAATGAGACAGTCGTGATAGCGACACTTTAGCCGGGAAAGGAACTGCGAGTGGGCAAGAGACGAGTTTACAAGTTTCCCGAAGAATACCGCAGGATGGCACTGGAGCGGCTGAAAAGCTGCCCGAGCGTGACAGCGCTGTCGAAGGAGCTGGGGATTCACCGAGGGCTGCTGTACCGGTGGCGAAATCGGATGGAGCCGACGGAGGAGGGGCCAGGTCCGCCAGCCGCCTCCCGCGAGCGGGAGCTGCGCCAGGAGATCCGCGCGTTGCAGCGTCTGTTGGGGGATAAGACGCTGGAAGTGGATTTTTTCAAAGGCGCCTTCGAAAAAATCGGGGCTCGACGCCACGGCAGCGGCAGCTGTGGCGAGAAGGCGTCTACGACCAAATCCGGGAGTTGATGCCGATGCAAGGCAGACTGAGTGTCGAGCGGATGTGCCGGCTGGCCCCAGTGAGCCGGACGGGTTTCTATCGGTCATTCAAAGAGCAGATGCCGAGGGAAGAAGACATGGAAGTGCGGTCGGCGATCCAGGAGGTTGCCCTCGAACATCGGCGACGCTATGGCTACCGCAGGGTCGCGGCGGAACTCCGCCGGCGGGGGATGGTGGTGAACCACAAGCGCGTGGCGCGGATCATGCGCCAGGACGGCTTGCTCGGGGTCCAACCCCGGGCGTTCGTGGCCACCACGGAGGCCGATCATCCGCTGGAGGTTTACCTCCACCTAGCCGCCCGCATCAAGCTGACCGGGATCAATCAGCTGTGGGTGGCCGACATCACCTACATCCGGCTGAAGGCCGAGTTCGTTTATCTGGCCGTGGTCTTGGACGCCTACTCGCGGAAGGTGGTGGGCTGGGCGCTGGAGAGAACGCTGGCCGCCCGCTTGCCGCTGGCGGCACTGGAGCAGGCGATGGCCGAACGGCAACCGCCGCCCGGCCTGGTCCATCACTCCGATCGCGGTGTGCAGTACGCTTGCGGCGCCTACGTGAGGAGCTTGCGCCGGCGCCAAGCGATCCCCAGCATGAGTCGGCCGGCGAACCCCTACGACAATGCCAGTTGTGAAAGCTTCATCAAGACGCTCAAGCGGGAGGAGATCTACGCCAACGATTATCAGGATCTCGACCACCTGCGCGCGAACATCGAAGACTTCATCGAGCGCTACTACAACCGCTGCCGCCTGCATTCGGCGCTGGGCTATCGGCCCCCCGAGGAGTTCGAGCGGGCCGCCGGGACGAAGGCAGCTTGCGCCGGAGCGACGATGAGTTTTTTTAGGCAGCAGGAGATCTATCGATCCGATGGGAAGCGGTTGCTGAATGGGAAGCCGACCGAAACCGGCTCCCCGGACCATCGTTTCGATGAGTCTCCGGCCAGCTATTCCTCGGCGGGTTGGTCTCCACCAGAGCCCGCCTCCGCTTCACCAGCCGAGGACCATGCTAGAACAGAAGAGGCTATGGGGAGAAGGAAAAACCATTGCACGGCGAGTGTCGCTACCGCCGATTGTCTCAGCGGAGGGGTTCACCCCAGGGACATGTCGCCAGGAATGGCGACACGGCACGCTGAAAGCGTGCGCCACGTCGCCGGGACGATTAGAAAGTCTTGTCTGGGACAGCGTACTCGTTGTGCCCTTCGAATGCGATTGAATCGAGGCTAAGCCATGAGCGAAAAGTCCGTGAAACTAGGAAGCGGCAAGTTCATTTACGAAGAAGTCGAAGGGTGGGCGCGGTTGCCGCCCGATTGGGAGCTGGGCGAGGTTCCCGGGATCGCCGTCGACTCCCAGGACCGCGTCTATGCTTTCTGCCGGTCGCAGCATCCCGTTGTCGTTTTCGACCGAGACGGCCGTTTTCTCGGATCGTGGGGGGAAGGTATGTTCGTGCGTCCTCATATGATCCTCATCGGTCCCGACGATGCCGTCTACTGCGTCGATGACGAGGGGCACCGCGTGCATAAGTGCACGACCGACGGCAAGCTCCTGATGACCATTGCACTGCGGAACGGCGTGGCGGATACGGGCTATGTCCCGCCCGACTGGAAGACTGTGCAGCGTGGGGGACCGCCCTTCAACCGGCCGACGGACGTAGCGCTCTCCCCCGAAGGCGACATTTATGTCTCGGATGGTTACGGGAATGCCCGCGTCCACAAGTTTACTGCTGAAGGCCGGCTGCTACGTTCCTGGGGCGAGCCCGGGGACCAACCAGGCCAGTTCCATCAACCCCACTGTGTCTTCGTCGACCGTCAGGGACGGGTCTACGTGGGCGATCGGCAGAACCAGCGCATTCAGATTTTCTCCGCGGAGGGCGAATTTCTAACGCAGTGGAACGACATCTGGTGGCCCGACGCCATTTGCCAGGACGCGGAGCAAAACCTATATGTCGGCGAGGTAGGCGGGATCTTCATGTTTGGTCAAGAGGCGAGGCTCGATCAGCACGGCGCGCGCATTACCGTCCGCGACCTTGAGGGGAATGTGCAGTCCGAATGGGGCGAGGATGACCCACAAGGAGCAGGCCGGTTTTTTGCTCCTCACGGCATAGCGCTGGACTCCCGCGGCGACCTCTACATAGGTGAAGTCACTTTCTCCTACTCTCACCGTCAGGCGCCGCCGGACGCAAAGGTTCTGCGCAAGTACGCTCGGGTTTAACGCGCCCGTTCAAAGTTTGCCAACTAAACGTCCGCGCCTTCGCTCTTGAGTGGTCTCCCTTATCAGAGGTCGCTACTCTTGTCGTAGCATCTCGTCGACTACCTCGGTCACTACCTCCAGCGCCTCCATCAGCGCCGCCTCCTCAATGATCAAGGGTGGCGCGAACTTGATGAACCCTCTGCCGGTGACGAACAGCATGACTCCCCTGCGCACACACTCCATTGCCATCTCATCGCAGAGTTCCACCAGGGGCTCACCGGTGTCAGGATTTTTCAGGTGAAGGGAGTAAAACAGCCCGCGCCCCTCCAGCCGGCCGACGTAGCGGTCATACTTCGCTGCTCTCTTACGGAGGACATCGCCCAACTGTTCACCCAACGAAGCGGAACGCTCGACAAGCTTTTCGTCCCGCAATACATCGAGATTCGCCAGCACGGCCGCGGCGCTTAGCGGATTTCCTCCAAAAGTACTCGACATCTCCCCTGGTTCGGCGAGATCCATAACTTCGTTGCGGCCCATGACCGCCGAGGCCGGAAGGCTGGAACTCAAGCCTTTGCCACAGGCGATCAGATCAGGCGTGATGCCGTAATGCTCAAACGCGAACCAGCGGCCGGTGCGACCCATGCCCGCCTGCACTTCGTCTACCGCGACGAGCACTCCGTGCTCTTGCACCCAGCGCATCAAGTCCCTTACGTAGTCCTTTGGATACAGGGTCGTCGACCAGCCGGGGATTGATTCGAAAATAATGCCCGCCGTGGTCTCGGGGTTGACCCCGCGCTGCCGCAAGTCATGCTCAAAGCCTTGGGACCCAGGGCCACCCGGCAAGGGTAGTTGCGTTTGCAAGACGGACGCGCGATCGAGACCATCCGCCAGTCCCGGCGAACCGCCGGCGAACTTCGCCGCCAGCGCTCGGCCATGGTAGGAGCTTTCTATCGAAACGATGCCGACCTTCTGAGGAGACTTCTTCGACCCATGTTTTCGCATCAGGCTGATGCAACATTCGGTGGCTTCGGTCCCGGAGGAAAACAGAATGGCTTTGTCGAGTCCGGGTGGGGCGATCTCTACCAGGCGTTCGAGCACCTGCTCGCGGACGCGCGTTGGAAAGGCGTAGCTGAAAATAAGCTGAGACTCCAACTGGTCCCGGATGGCCTGCATGACCCGCGGATGACAATGCCCCGAGTTGGCCATGACGATGCCACTCGTCAGGTCGATCCATTGGTTGCCGTAGGGGTCTCGGATCAGAAAGCCTTCGGCTTGTTCCCACACGACCGGGGGCATCCCCAGCATCGAGCGGGGCTCCACCTTCCGCAGGCGTTCGATAAGGTCAATCGATTCCGGGACCGGGATCGCGGTGCGAATACGGCGGTATTGGGTCTCGACCGGCGTCGTCTCAACCGGCGTCAAGCGACTGACTTGAATGGCCATGGACTCAGTTCCTTGGCTCTCTCACGGTCGCGGCACCGGCTGCGAAGGCGCTTGCCTGCTTTTATCACCCGCGGCCGGCGGTGGATGAGGCGAAAGGCCCGGCGGCCACGGCTCACGGCAACAGTTTGTGCACATCGCCCAGCGTACAGTATGTCGGCAAGCGGGCGCGATGAATCGCTCCCCTACATCCCTGACGGCGGGCATTCGCTTCCGACCCTGCCGGCTCCTGGCGTGAAAAGCGGGCTAGCTAGCTGATGTCTGCCGCGACAGCTTCTCGAGCCGCCGACTCTCCATGTCCCGATACTTCTCCCCAAAATCCAGCCACTTCATCTGGTGCACTCCAGGTGCACAAAACCCAGCCGAACAGGGGGCGAACAGACTCCCCGCGCGAAGTTTGAGCAGCCTGTAAGTTATTGAAAGCTTGGTGAGGCGGCTGGGATTCGAACCCAGGACCCACGGCTTAAAAGGCCGTTGCTCTACCGAGCTGAGCTACCGCCCCCGAACGGGAAAAGCTGTTTTATCTTAACAGCTAGGTCGCTTTTCTCACCTGGAGCCGGCAGGAGTGAAAGCAAACGCGCGTTAGCCTCGCGGTTCGCTCTCTACGCTAGAACTTCCTTCACCACGCGGGCGGGGAATTCGTCGGTGAGGCGTTCGTCGCGGCCCTCGCGCTTAAACACCAGGTCGCGGTGGTTCATGCCAAGTTGGTGGAGGATCGTCGCGTGGAAGTCATGAACGCTGACACGGTTTTCGACAGCCTTGTAGCCTATTTCGTCCGTAGCGCCAAAGATGGTTCCGCCCTTGACTCCGCCTCCGGCGAGCCACACGGTGAAGCCCGTGGGCCCGTGATCGCGCCCCGGGTTGGCCCCCCGCGACTGTGACAAAGGCAGCCGGCCGAACTCACCGCCCCAAATGAGCAAAGTCGAATCGAGCAAGCCGCGCTGCTTGAGATCTTCTATCAGGGCGGCGATCGGTTTGTCGGTCTTTCCGCAGGCGTACTTCAGACCCTTGACCAAGTCCTGGTGGTTGTCCCAGATCTGGCTCTCGATATAGAGCTGCACCATTCGTACGCCGCGTTCCACGAGACGACGAGCCATCAGACAGCGGCGCCCGTAGGAGGCTGTCCGCTCGTCGTTGAGGCCATACATTTCCCGCGTGGCGTCGCTCTCCCCTGAAAGATCGAGTGCGTCGCTGGCCGTAAGCTGCATGCGCGCCGCTAGTTCGTAATTCGTAATGCGGGCATCAAGCTCGGGTTGCCCGGGGCGCTTGTCCCGATGGTCGCGATCCATGCGGGCCAGCAGAGACCGCGTCAGATCGAGCACCGGCCCGGGATACTCCTGCTTTGGCGTCAAGTTCAGCAGAGGCGAGCCTTGCGAGCGAACCCGCGTGCCCTGATAAACAGGCGGCAGCCAGCCGGACTGCCAGTTCTGAATATGATTGACCGGCAATTCCTCCGGGTCGTCGAGGACGACGTAGGCCGGCAGGTTTTGGTTCTCTGTTCCCAAGCCGTAGACGATCCAAGATCCCATGCTGGGACGGCTGGAGAACATCCGTCCACTCTGCATGGTGAAGATAGAAGGCTCGTGGTTGAAGTGCGGCGTAAACATCGAGCGGAGCAGAGCCATGTCGTCCACATGTTGGGCAATGTGAGGCAACATCTCGGACACGTCGATCCCCGATTGCCCGTGCCTGGCGAATTTGAAAGGAGACGGCATAAAGCCGCCCGCTTCGTTGATGAACTCGATGTCGTTGGCCAGGTCTCGCCCCGGCGGCTGTCCGGCGTACTTGGTGAGCGCGGGCTTAGGATCGAATAGGTCCACTTGGCTAGGACCGCCGTTCATGAAGAATTGAATGACCGAGGTGGCCTTCGGCTCGAAGTGGGGATTGCGCGGGCGCAGGTCGTGTACGCGGTTTTGCGATGCCGCCAGAGCCGGGTTGCTCGAAAACAAATCGCCGCCCAGCAAGTAAGCCAGAGCGGCCCCGTGAAGCCCATCGCCCACCCGCGAGAAGAACGTGCGCCGGGAAACGGAGTTGTCGTCCTTGCGCGCCGGCATTTCTTCACCAGCTCGTCTGTCCATGTGCATGCCCTGCATACCTCAATCAATATAGAGGAATTCAGCCGAGTTCAGGACGGTGTGGCAGAGCGTCGCCAACGCCAGCCACTGGGCCTGCATCTGTTTTGGCTCGGCAGGTACTGCTTTGTCCAGATGCGTCCTCCAACCGGCCTCCAAATGGAGCAACGTCGACTGGGCGCGGTCCGACTCCTCCCGAGAGGGCGGGCGGCCCAACGCCGCCAGATAAACTCTCTCCACTTGCTTGCCGGCATCCTCTCCGACAGCATCGATCACGCGCCCAGCCATGTAGCGAGAGTTTTCACGCACCATCTCGCTGTTCATCATCTGTAGGGCCTGCGAGGAAACGGTGGAGTGCGCGCGGCGAAGACAGTTGGGGCTGAGATGGGGCGCGTCGAACGCGGCGAGCATCGTGACCGGTGTCTTGCGCCGTTGCAGCAAATAGATGCTTCGGCGGTAGCCTTCCCCCGCCTGGGCCACAACCTCCCCATCGGGCTGGACCTCGATCTTGTCGGGTGGCCCGAACGGCGTGCTGTCGAGACGCCCCGCAACCTGCAGGATCGAGTCGCGAATGGCGTCGGCGTCGAGCCGCCGGAGCGGGAACCGCGAAAGCAACACGTTGTCCGGGTCCGCGCCATGCGTTTCCGGATCGAATAAAGAGCTTTGCCGATAGGCTGTGGAAGTCAGAATCAGTCGATGCAAGGCTTTGAGGCTCCACCCGCGCCGAACGAACTCGGTGGCTAGCCAGTCAAGAAGTTCCGGGTGTGACGGAGGCGAACCCGTGTGGCCAAAGTTTCCTTCTGTTTTCACCAGCCCAATGCCGAAGTAGTGCTGCCAGACTCGATTGACCATCACCCTTGCCGTAAGAGGATGGTTGGGCTGAGTCAGCCACTTCGCCAGGGCCAATCGCCGGCCGCTGGTCCCGGTCGTCCAAGCGGGTTTTTTCACCCGGTAGGGATCGATCCCCAAGCTCAGCACGGACGGGACGCCCGGCTCGACTTTGCCGCCCGGGTTACGAAACTCTCCACGGTGAAGGACATGAACCGCCGTGGGTCTGCCTCCCATATCAAACAGAGCCCGGACTAATAGTTTTGGTTTTAGTTCTTTCTTCGCTTCGCCGATGACTTGCTTAGTTTCAAGGGACTCTTCCTTAAAGGACTCGAATCTGCTCTCCAGCTCGCCCAGCTCGATTCTTATCTTGGTTCCGAACTTCTGCACCAGATACTTCTGAGGCTCGCTGCGTTGCGCCTGGGGCGTATCCAAAGCCGCGCGCACGTCGTCGCGGATGGCTTCGGGAACCTTGGCCCATTTTTCAGCGAGAACCTGTTCCCGCAACGGGCGAGCTTTCTCTTCGAGTTCCTCTTCCCATCGCTTGATCTTCTCGCGGATCGGCGCGTTGTACCCCTCGATGTCCCGGATTTGCTCTTCCGGCCATCCTCCCGCCACGATGCGCGTGTTCGTCTCGTCCCATTGGGCGCGGGGGCCGACGGGCATCTCATTGGGAGAAAGCCAATCGTAAGGATCATAAGCGGAACGCAGAATGGCGCTGAGCCGATAATAGTCGCGCTGCGGGATCGGATCGTATTTGTGGTCATGACAGCGGGCGCAGGCGACGGTGAGGCCCAGAACCGTGGAGGTCAGAATCTGAAGCTGATCGGCGACTACCTTCAGCCGCTCGGGAACGAAAGCCTGTGAAGTGCTGTAGGTACCGTCGGGACCCATACGCAGGAATCCCGTGGCGACGAGCTTTTCGCGTTGCTCGGGCGTAAATTGCTTCGCCGCCTTGTAGTCGAACAGTTCGTCGCCGGCAATCTGCTCGGTGAGAAATTGGTCGTAGGGCTTGTCGGCGTTGAGAGAGCGAATGACGTAATCGCGGTAGCGCCAGGCGTAAGGACGAGGCGCGTCGGCCGAGACTTGTCCTTCCGAATCCGAATAACCCGCGGCATCAAGCCAGCGGCGGCCCCAGTGCTCCCCGTAATGAGGTGACTCCAACAACCGATCGACCAGTTGTTGGTAAGCCTTGGGACTCGTGTCGGCCTGGTAAACTTTCACTTCTTCCGGGCTGGGCGGCAATCCGATCACGTCGAAGTAAGCCCGTCGCATCAATGTCAGGTGCTCGGCATCCGGTGAAAAAGTGAGCCCTTCTTCTGAGAGCTTTTGGAGCAGGAAGGCGTCGATCGGCGTCCGCGCCCGGTCTTGACGGTGCACGTTGGGAACGGGCGAGCGCTTCGGGGGCCGGAAGGACCAGAATTCGCGGTCCTTCTTAGTCACCAAGGGATCAGTCGCGGCAACTACCGGCTCCGGTTTTTCATCATCGAAAGGCGCCCCCGCAGCGATCCACGCTCTTAGCTTTTCAAGCTCCGCGGATGTCACCGGGCGAACCGAGACCCGCGCCTGATCCTTTTCAGGAGGCATGTCTTCGGCTTCGATACGTTTGATGAGAAGGCTCTCGTCGGGCTTGCCGGGGACGATCGCAGGCCCCGACGCGCCGCCCCTTAAGCGACCGGCGCGTGTCTGCATGTCCAGCCCTCCCTCCTGGCGACGTCTGCCATGGCAGAGCAAGCACTTAACGTTAAGGATGGTCACGACGATTTCGCGCGCGCTGACCTCGTAGGGTGTCGCGATCTTGGAAGCCGACTGGAGATCCTCGCCCTTGCGCAAGGCTCCCGTCTCGATCCAACGGCGGATCACTTCAATCTCGGCGGGGCTGAGCTTTTCGCCGCCCATTGGCATCGCGCCGGAACTCACTTTTCCCAAAAGCAAGCTTCCAACCGCCACACCCGGGACAAGCGCCGGCCCGGACTTGCCACCCTTCAGAACGCCGTCGCGAGTCCGCAAGTCAAGCTCCGCCTGCTGAAGGTTTTCGCCGTGGCAGGTCAGGCAATGGGCCTCAAAGATGGGAGCGATGTCGGATTCGAAGCGAGGGACGTGGGCGCCTTGGCCCGGCAGGAAGCCGGGGGCGAATGCGGCTAAGGCTGCAATCCCAAAAAGCTTCGTAACAACAGAAGCGTTCCGCGGCGCGTAGTGATGTCGCCCCTCCCGGTTGCGTCTTGGCTGCGTGATTAACATGCCCCGTTTGTCCTTGCGTCATTCTATCGAATCTTCGAAGTAGTGCAGGTAAGAAACTCTGCTACCATGTCCGCGCCCGTGGATTCCTCCGACGACAACGACCGCGTAACCAAGGCCGCCCGTTTTCTGCCCGCTTGGGGCACGGGCGAACTGCCTTCGGCTCCTCGCTTAAGTTTGGGCCACTGGACGACTTTGATCGGCCCCGGGCTGGTCATGGTCGGAGGCACGATGGGCGCCGGTGAATGGCTCTTCGGACCGATCGTGACCGCCCGTTATGGCGGCCTGGTCATGTGGCTGGCGACGATCAGCATCGCGCTCCAAGTGATTTTTAACCTGGCCGTCATGCGTTATACGCTCTACTCCGGCGAACCGATTTTCGTCGGTTTTCTGCGCACGGCGCCCGGCCCCACGTTCTGGATCATCTTCTACCTCATTGCCGATTCGGGCCACATCTTTCCCTACACAGCTTCGAACGCGGCCGTGCCCCTCGCCGCCGCCTTGCTGGGACGCCTGCCCGGACCCCTGGACGATGCGCTGGTGCGCAATCTTGGCTATGCCATCTTCCTAGCGGCTTTCATCCCACTGATCTTTGGCGGCAAGATCTATAACGCCGTCGAACGCCTCATGGTCGTCAAGGTCTTTTCCGTGCTGGGCTACCTGCTTGTGATTGACCTGTTCTTGGTGAGCGGCCGGGTGTGGCTGGAGATATTCAGCGGGTTTTTCAAATTCGGGTCCCTCCCTCAAGGCGAGATTGACTGGGCGACTTTGGCCGCGTTCGCAGCGGTAGCCGGCGTCGGGGGCTTGGGGAACACTACGTTCTCGAATTACGCCAGAGACAAGGGCTGGGGAATGGGGCCGCTGGTGGGCGCCATCCCGAGCCTGGTTCGCGGAAGAAAAATTTCCCTTTCCCACACGGGAAAGATTTTCCCTCTTACCGAGGCGAACCTCGAGCGCTGGCGCGGCTGGCTGCGGCACATTCGTCGGGATCAGCTTTGGGTTTGGGGTCTCGGCTCGCTGCTCGGCATGGCGCTCCCCTCCATGCTTTCGCTCGAGTTCCTTCGCGGCGCGGACGTCCAGGGGCATGCGGCCGCGGCGATGACGGCGCGAGGAATTGCCGACCGTCACGGTGAAATCTTTTGGTTCTCTACCCTTCTGTGCGGGTTCTTCGTCTTGGGGATTGGCTTTCCGCAAACCCTCGACTCCATCGTGCGCCGATGGACCGACGTACTTTGGAGCGCGTCGGGAAATCTCCGTTCTTGGGAAGGGCGCCAAGTGAAGAACATCTACTACTTCGTTCTGCTGGGCTACTGCTTGTGGGGACTGCTCGCCCTTCGGCTCACGCCCAATCCTCTGATCCTGGCCATCATCAGCAGCGTCGTAGGCAACATAGGCCTGGGGACGGCGGCGCTCCACACTCTCTACGTGAATCGCCGGCTGATGCCGAACGAGCTTCGCCCCCCTTGGTATCTCCAAGCCGGGCTGGTCGCAGGCTTCGTTTTCTTCTTCGGAATCTCCGGGTTCGCCCTCTATCAGCACCTGGGAAGCCGATTTTTCTAGCCCGTTTTTCTCACCAGGTGGCGAGGCGGAGTGCGTGAGAGGCGAGAGCCGCATGACCAGTTACGCCGATCCGGGCATGGCCGCCGATGATACGACTTACGACGACGACGGCCAGCGCGTTAAAAAGACCAACGTCCGGGGCAGCCTCGATTAACACCGTCGACAGCGAGTAACCATCTTCTTATCAGTATGATAGGAAAAAGCCGAGACTGCGGCCACCACTCACACCGTGGTGTAGAATCAGTCAGTTAGAGTCCACATTCTTGGTTAATTCAGGCTGTCCCGGTGTTCGTTCCGGTTTTCGGTTTTCTCACGCAGCGGCGAAGCTGGAGTCCTACTTGCGGCAACAGCCTCAGACGGCGAACAGCGGCCAACAAGATCAGTCCCAAACGGTTCAGTGAGAGCGGGAATGGTTACAATTTTGGTTACAGTGAAGGCTTCAAGAACAGCAGTGACGGAGACAAGTCTTTTAGAATGTGGTGGGCCCTGTAGGATTCGAACCTACGACCGACGGATTATGAGTCCGCAGCTCTAACCACTGAGCTAAGGGCCCTCGGCTACGTAGACCGTTTCGCAATTAGGCTGACGCATCCGGCGGTCCGGGCAGGCTCCCTACGCTGTGCCCGTACAGGTCGAGAGGCACGATTCAACGTAGGGGCACGGCATGCCCTGCCCGAAGTTCCGATCGCCAGTCGGCTGCAAAAATGTGTCACGGCATTTATGAAATGGAGTACTTCATTCGAGACGCGCCAAACAAATCGAGGCAAGCGCCGGCGCTCGGCGTCCCATCTTCGTCCCAAATCGAGCTGCATAGGCGCCGCCGGTGAAGCCCCGATTCTTTCACTACTTCCGCTGCTCCCGATTCTAGCACGCAGTTTGCCGCGCGCATCGCGACGAGAAAGCACCCTACATAGAAGACTGTAGGGAGTGTCGTAGTGTTCAGATGCCTCTCGGTCGGCAGGGTTGCCTGGCCATGATCCCGAGTTGCTCTGACGACCCGCTGTGCAGCGAGGTCTTTGATAGACTGAGTTTGGTCCTACGCTTAGTTTATCGTTGGCCTTGCCTCGCTCCCGCCATTGTCGCGTGATGAGTCTCACTCCACTCCCTGCATCGCCTCGCCAAGGTTTAAGTGGGGTGGCCCGGTGCCGGCCGGCAGGCCCTCCATTTGATAACACATGAGCAGCGGCAAAAAGATTCTGTTGGGGACCGTTGGTCTCGTCGTCGCCGGCGGCGTTGGCTGGGGCGTTTACTCCTATCTCCAGCGAGGGATTGTTAGGGTCCAAACGGACAGGGTTGCCCGACAGGATCTAGTCTCGGTCGTCACGGCGTCCGGGGAAGTCAAGCCCCGCAATTACATCAATATAGGCGCTGACAGCATGGGCCGGCTCACCGACATCTATGTGCGAGAAGGCGACATGGTCGAGCAAGGCCAGGAGTTGGCCAAGCTGGAAACGGTACAGCCCGCCGCCGAGGTCGCTGCCCAGAAGGCCTCGCTGGCACTAGTCAGGGCCGAGCTTGCTGCTCGCGACGCAGCCATTGAGTCGAACGAAGCGAACCAAAAGACGCAACAGGCATCGTTGAAACGATTTCAAGCTGAACTCCGGCGCGCCAAGATCAACTACGATCGCGCCAGCGAGCTTCTCGAGGACAAGTTAATCGCGCGACAAGACTACGATCAGAGAAGGGCGGACTACGATGCCGCTCAGGCGGCGGTGGAAGAGGCGGCTGCCCGGCTGGAGCAGCTCCGAGCGCAGCGGGAAGAAGTGGTCGCACAGAGGAATTCCGCACGGCGGCGGGTCGAGCAGACCGAAGCCCAACTGCGCCGAGTCCGCAACGTGCTCGAGAAGCACTACTCGGTTGCGCCCATCGAGGGCATGGTCACCAACCTTCCCGTGAGAGTCGGTGAAACGGTGGTGCCCGGGATTCAGAATTCGGCGGCGAGCCTGATCATGACCATTGCCGACATGTCGCTGATTACGGCGGAGGTCAAAGTCGACGAGACGGATATCGTCAACGTTACCTTGGACCAAGTGGCCGAGGTCAGCATTGATGCCATTCCCGGCCAAACATTCTCGGGACGCGTCACCGAGATCGGCAACACCGCGATCCTGAGGACCACCGGATTAGCGGCCTCCCAGAGTGCCGTGGCCAGCCAAGAGGCCAAGGATTTCAAGGTTGTGGTGGCGCTTGACGCGCCGACCGAGGCGATCCGTCCGGGAATGTCCTGCACAGCGCGAATTACCACGGCAACCCGGGAAGGCGCGTTGACGATACCGATTCAAGCCTTAACGGTCCGCGAGTCCTCGGCCCTCGAGCCCCGGCAATCCCGTGATACGGCACGAGCAGCCAGTTCTACGGGAGAGCCCAGCAAAGAGGTCGAAGGAGTATTCGTGGTTAGCGACGGCAGCGTTGAATTTCGCCCCGCGCGGACCGGTATCACCGGCGCCACGCGCATTGAGGTGATCGAGGGCCTCGAAGAAGGCGAGGAGATTGTCACCGGAAGCTACAAGGTTTTGAGAACGATTCGGCCCGGCACGTCGGTCAAGGTCGACAACGCATCGTCCGACTGGGGTCGTCCTTCTCGCTGATCCGCTGATCGCCCGCGCACAAGGCCCCCGGCGAAACGGCAGCAAGGTTCTTCCCCCGCGGGACGGGCTTTCATCGTCCAAAGAGCAGAAATGACGCCGGCGACAGCCACCGGGAACTCTGATCGGGGTGAGCGGCTTCCCCCAGACGGGGTGGTGATCCGCACTCAGGACTTGTGGAAGACGTACTCGATGGGCGAGGAACGGATTCACGCCGTCCAGGCCGTGAATCTCGAGATCCAGAAAGGTGAATATGTCGCTATCATGGGGCCGTCGGGTTCGGGCAAGTCGACTTTGATGAACCTAATCGGCTGCCTCGACACACCAACCACAGGGCAGTATCACATTTCCGGTCGCCCGGTCAGCGATCTGGACGACGATGAGCTAGCGAGGATTCGCAACGAAGAAATTGGTTTCGTATTCCAGACCTTCAATTTACTCCCGCGGTCGTCGGCGATTCAGAACGTCGAACTGCCGCTTATTTACGCCGGAGCCCCCCCTGCCGAGCGCCTAGAGCGCGCCCGTCACGCCTTGTTGCAAGTGGACCTCGTCGACCGGATGGACCACAAACCGAATGAGCTTTCCGGGGGTGAGCGACAGCGCGTGGCCATCGCCAGGGCGCTTGTCAACGGGCCCTCGATTCTGCTGGCCGACGAACCGACAGGGAACCTCGACAGTGTGACGAGCAATGAGATTCTTGAGCTGTTTGACCGGCTGCACGAGCAGGGCAATACCATCATCATCGTGACCCACGAGATGGACGTGGCCAAGCACACGCGACGCGTCATCCGTCTGCGCGACGGCATGGTGGAAAAAGACGAGAAAGTGCGATAACGAGGGTTGTTGGTATCAAAATGGGACGTAGAAGGAAGATTCTACGATTTCACTCCCATGATTCTCACGGCCAGGGGGCCCTTCCAAGAAGGTATGACCCGGTAGGCCATTCCAACGTGCCTGCCGGCAGGGGGGCGGTCGTGACCAGGCGTATTCCGGTAATCACCTCCATCCTCTTGGCCGGCCTTGTCGGCCTAGCCGGTTGTTCCCGCGCCGACCGTTCAAGCCCTGCGTCTCCGCAGGAGCAGAGGGGCGAAAGGATCACGTCGCTGGACCTCTCGAAAGAGGACCACCCCGACCGCCTATTGAAGGGACTCTATCCGTCCGAAGGGCCGTGGCGCTGGACGATGAAGAGTTTTTCCGTCCTCCTAGATGCCCCCAAGACAACCCACCCCGTGTTTCTGGAACTTGACCTCAGGCTCCCCAACGAGGTTGCCCTGGATCGCTTCGGCCCCCTCACCCTCACGGCAACGGCGAACCAACATCCGGTCGGGAGTGAAACCTATGAAAACCACGGGCGGTACATATTTGTGAAGAGGATACCGGCCCAAGCGCTGCAAGCGGACAAAGTCGTCTTGGAGTTCGAGACCGATAAATCGTTTCAACCTCAGGAGGGTGTCGAGCGCTCCCTGATCGTTCTCTCAGCAGCGTTGAAGGAATACGAGTTCACCAAGGAATATCTGACCGAGCAAGCTCGGCTGGCCCGCGAGGGCTATCTGAAGATTATCGAGCAGCGCGACTTGAAGCTGGGTCTTAAGAAACAGAACGAGCTGATGAGGCTGTTCCACGATCTCGGCATCTGGGACAACATGCGGTTCTTGGGTGTAAAAATCATCAAGAACCCTCTCGACCTGTGGATGATGCAAGAGGTGATCTATGAAGTTCGACCGGACTTCATCATCGAGACGGGAACCTGGCGCGGCGGTTCGGCCCTCTACTGGGCTCACACGCTCAACGGCATGGGCCTAACAAGCTCGAGGGTACTGACCGTAGATATTCAAGATATGGTGGAGGACGCGATTCACGTACCGCTTTGGCATCAATATGTTGAATTTTTCCACGCCGGCTCTACTGACCCGGATCTTGTTGCTCAGATTTCAGAGCGTGTTAAAGGAAAGAAAGTGCTGGTGGTTTTGGATTCCGACCATCACATGCATCATGTTCGTCAAGAGCTGAGGATGTATTCCCCGATGGTCAGCCCCGGTAGCTACATCGTGGTCGAAGATACCCATTACGACTCGGTACCTATCTACCCCCACTTCGGGCCCGGGCCCATGGCGGCGGTTAACAAGTTCCTGGCGGAAGGGGGCAGTGATCTCTTCGAGCAGGATTTCTCTCGGGAGGCCATGGTCATGACCTTCAATCCCGGAGGATGGCTACGTCGCAAGAAAGATTAGGTGGGCCACCATGTCAGGATTCACAATCCTTGAGACTTTCCAGCCACCGCTTGTAGTCAATGCACAGTGGAGAAGTGACCGATTTGAGTTCCGAAAGGCCAGGCTTAGAGCGCGACGTCGAGCGGGAGATGCCGTTACCGAGTGGTAGCATTGCCGGAGTGAGGATCAACAGCTTGGGTTCCCAAAAGGTCTCGCAGGGAGCAGTGTCGGCCGAAGCGTCGTTCAACCCCCTCAACAACGTCTGTGAGCGGTGGGACGAGGCGCTGGCGGCTACCGGTGGAGGTGATGCGCAGTGTTCACCGTGGGAAAGATGTGTTGTTCGGAGCGGCGGGGTGTACACTGTGGTCGTGCCAGGGCCAAAATGGAAATCCTGGTTTACTGACTGGAAGAAGGTGGCGTGGGTTTGCTGAAAGGGAGAAAACCTCGCACGATTTCCCTGGGCAAAACCGCCTTCGCGTTGTTAACTTGACAATGCCTTCCATGCGCAAGCTAGAACGGAGTCTCGATGACGGGATGGCAACTGCGCTTTGATTCTGGGTGTCTTCTCGCTCTTGTGTTACTGCCCGCCTGCTCCGAGCAAGCCGTCGCGCAGCAAGAGACCACCTCCGTCGCTAGCGGCAAGGAAGATCCCAGGACCAATACGTATGAAGTGGATGTAACGCCGACGCGACTGATTCCTCGCGAGCCGCCAGCAGCACCGTACAAGAACAGCTACGAGTTTACTCCCGAGCATGAATGGTTCAAACACCACATTGCGGTCTGGGACGCCATCTTAGCCCGCATTTCCAATTTGATTCAGACCTCTCGACCTTCCGGCGGCCTTGAGCGTCTTTATTCATAGGGGCTAGAGCCCGATGAGGACGCCAGGGAGGCCAACACCCAATGGGTGAAAAACAAACCAAGCCATTCCAGCTAAGTTTCAACGGCTCGTTGAAAGTCGATTTCCAGGGATCGCACGTCACTTCCGACGGTGGCCTGATTTTGGTTCGCGAACTGGACGAACGGCTCGGTCTCGGAGAACTGATTGACGAGCATCTCAGCGACTCCCGGCAAGGCACAAACAAGCAGTTCACGCTCGCTGATCTGTTGCGGCAGTCGATCTACAGCCGCTTGGCAGGCTACGAGGACGTCAACGACGCCGTCCGCGTGGCGGCTGACCCGACGTTTCGCTTGATCGGCTCGCAGAAGATCTGGGATCGCGGTGCGGCCTTGACCTCGACGCTGCACGGCTTCGAGACGGAGATGCTGGCGAGCGAAGAGAACCTGCTGGGGCTGATGGCGCTGAACCGAGAGCTGGTCGGGCAAGCGGAGGCGTTCGACGACTCCGAGCGGGTCGTTCTGGACATGGACTCCACCGAGAGTCCGGTCCATGGCCAACAGGAAGGCAGTGCCTACAACGGACACTTCGAGTCGGTCTGCTACCACCCGTTGCTTTTGTTCAACCAGCATGGTGATTGTTTGGCGGCGAAGCTGCGTCCAGGCAACGCGCACAGCTCTGAGGACTGGGATGAGCTATTGTTGCCGGAGATCGAGCGCCAACAGGCTGCGGGCAAGCAGGTCGCCTTCCGGGCCGACGCGGCCTTTGCCAAGCCGGAAGTTTATGAGGCTTCGGAGGAACGCGGCGTGCAGTACGCCATCCGCATTCCGGCCAACAGGAGCTTGGAGTTAGAGATCGAAGACATCCTGTTTCGTCCGCCGGGGAGGCCCGGCCGCAAGCCGCTAGTGCGCTACAAGAGCTTTCGCTATCAGGCGGAGAGCTGGAAGAAGCCGAGACGAGTTGTCGCCAAGGTCGAGCACCACCAGGGCGAGCTGTTCGCGCGCGTCGGTTTTATCGTGACGAACATGAGCTTGCCAAGCCGGTCGGTGGTGCGTTTCTACAACCAGCGCGGCACGGCGGAGCAGTGGATCAAAGAAGGTAAGCAGGCCACGCACTGGACGCGGCTGTCGTGCCACCGTTTTCGGGCCAACGAAGTGCGCTTGCAGTTGAGTGTGCTGGCTTATAACCTGGGCAACTTGTGGCGGCGGCTGGGACTGCCACCAAGGATCAAGAGCTGGTCGCTGACGAGCTTACAGCAGCGGTTAGTGAAGACGGGCGGTCGATTGATCAAGCACGCGCGCTATTACTGGCTGCTCCTGGCCGAGGGGTATCTGAACCGCAGGCTGTTCGGCGACATGCTGCGTCGGATCTGGGCGCTGCCTGTGCCGGGTGGTTAGGGCCGTCCCGTTCGGGTAGGAAATCTGGGCGTTGAGGAAGGAGGGTCGGAGGGGTGTCTGCGAAATTGACTTCGCAGCGACGGATCAGCCCCCATGAGGGGCAAGAAGGGGGCTCGATCGGTTCCGCCTCAGCCGCCGCCTCTTTCGGGTGGAGAAATGGTTGCGCTTCGCCGGGTGAGGGTGTAGACTCGTGCCGTCAGAGGAGCCAAATCGGAAATCCTGGCTTAGATGAGTTCAAGGATTCTCCGGGGCTCAACTATCTTGAGGTCGGTTGCTACGAAGGCGGTTCGGCCGTCTGGATGTTGGAAAATGTTCTGACGCACGAAGAATCGACGCTAACCTGTATCGATCCATTCTTGCCATGGTTTGGCGGCGAGGTTTCGAAGAAGCGTTTTCTTTCAAACGTCAAGCTTGCAGGTGGAGCCGATCGTACGAACCTGATTATTGGATATTCCCAGGTCGAACTACGGAAGCTCCCGCTCGAGAGCTTCGACATAGTCTACATTGACGGCGATCATTCGGCCATCGCAGTGCTGCAGGATGCTGTCTTGTCCTGGCCGCTACTGAAACCTGGCGGCCTGGTAATCTTCGACGACTACGCCTGGCAGCACAGTCGCGAGCCGCCCTTACGGCCGCTGATGGCGCTCGACTTCTTCACAGAGATCTATGGTCCGCAGGCCGAGATCGTTCACAGGGACTACCAATTGATTCTTCGCAAGAGACGGTAAGTGTCCTGCGTCTGGCAAGCTATCCCCGTCAGCCTGAGATCGCCGCTTCGTCTCAGAGTGCGGATTCCGGACTGGTTCTGTACTGCAAATAGAAAATCGTCATTTGGATTCCGACCACCACATACACCAGATTCTTTAAGAGGTGAGAATGTATTCCCCGATGGTTAACCCCGGCAGCTACTTTGTGGCCGAAGATACCTACCATGACTCGGTGCCTATCTACCCCCAATTCGGGCCCGGTCCGATGGCGGCGGTCAACGCTTTCCTTGCGGAAGGGGGCAGTGATCTCTTCGAGCAGGATTTCTCTCGGGAGGCCATGGTCATGACATTCAATCCCGGAGGATGGCTACGTCGCAAGAAAGATTAGGTGGGCCGTCACAATGCTTGCCGGCCTCGGCCGGCTGTATAATGCCCTCTGCCGATTCACAGCCAGGCCGCGAACGCGTTTCGATCAATCGACGCTCACCAGTCTCGGCCCTATTTTCTAGGGATTTCCCTTGGGTAGGTCTTTTTGCGGGGATCTCAGCGGCCGGATTTATTTGGCTGGCCTCTCGCTGGATCGATCTCCCTGGTCTCTATTTTGACGAATGCCGCTTCGTGGCAACCGCGTACCCCGACCCAACAAAGGGCGGCACCGGGTATGTGTTCGGCGATTCCATCAGCTTGATGATTGCTTCTTATACAGGGGCACTGAAAGGGTGGATCTATCGGGGACTGGCGGAGGTGTTCGGAGGTTCTCCTGCTACAGCCAGGCTTCCGATGATCGTATTGGGCGGAGTGACAATTCTGTGTCTCGCGAGTCTCGCTCGGCGCGCGTTCGGAGGCGTGACAGCCGCCGCTGCCGCCTTCCTGACTGCCTCGGACCCTACTTTTTTGTTCACCACACGGCTGGACTGGGGACCGGGCACTATTCAGCGGCTTTGCTTGGTGGCCGGATGCCTGTTGGTTCTGCGATGGCATCAACAGCGGCGGACCGCCGATCTGATGGCAGGTTTCTTTGTTTTCGGGCTAGGGGTATTCGACAAGGCAATTTTCATATGGACTCTTGCGGCTCTCGGCGTCTCAGGCCTGCTGGTTTTCAGGCGCCGCTGCTGGGTGGAGATTCGCTGGAAGACTCTATCGGTCGCCACGCTGTCGCTAGTAGTCGGAGCCGCTCCATATCTCTGGTACCAGCTGACAACCCACGACTCTGGGTTAGAGCTGCGCCTTGAAACAGATCCCGACAGGTACCGAGGTAAGCTGGCGATGCTTAACTCCAGCCTTGCTGGAGTGTCCGTCCAGGGTTGGGTTTTGCGCAGCCCGCGTGAAGATCGCTCCGACCAGAAGCTCGGTACTCAGCATGCACCGGGTCCCGACGTGGACGGGCGCAGACTCCAAGCGACGTGGCTGTGGCCCGCGCTTGTAACAGCCCTGCTCGCTCTGCCGCTCACCTTACTCGGACCCTATCGACGAGGGTTACTATTTTTGCTATTGTTCTGTCTAAGTTTTTGGGCCGTCAACTTCGTCGTTCATAGCGCCGGGTCCGTCCATCACCTCACCCTGGTTTATCCGTTTCCACAATTGTTTCTGGCGGCGAGTCTCGGGGCCGTCTTGGAGCGTGTGAAGCAGCAAAGATTGCGCGTGGCCGCCGGGGCGGCGGTCGTCGCTGTTCTGGTCGCTCTCGTGGCGGTGAACCTGCGTACGGTGGGCCAATCGTACGCGAGGATGCTGCGATACGGGGGAATTTCCTTTTGGTCGGAAGCCATCTACCCTTTGGCTGAGCACCTACGCTCACAACGTCCCCGGGAGGTTGTCGCGTTGGAATGGGGGATCGGAAACCAGCTTCGGCTTCTGTTCAACGATGAGGTTGCGGTGGAGGGGATGCCCTTCGAGGGTCGCACGGCTGGGGAGCGGATCTTGGCGGAGAAGCTTGAGCAGCCCGGCACCGCGTTCGTCGCTTATGAGGCTCCGCGGAGCCCGGAGCTGCCTCCCTACCGCGAATGGTTTTCAGAGACCGCGGACCGATTGGGCTTCCAAACAGAGATCACCCACACGGTTGCCGACCGGCAGGGCCGGCCGGTATACGTCGTCATCAGCGCCACTCGCGATTCGGCGGAACCCTTGCCCGACTAAGACTGGGAACCGAAATCCGGCGGCTGAAGCTCTAAGTTGACTTCGACTGGTTGCAGGACGCACGGCCCTCCTAATCCCGAATTACTTCGCGCAGGTCCGGCCTGATCGTCGCCCCGCCATTCCAACGACGATTGATCGTCAGAGGCCGAGGGTGTCCAATCGCGCTGTCAGAACATCGAGCCAACACTTGTGTCCATGCGTAGTGGAGACGTGATCATCATGGGTTCCGAAACGCCAAACTCAGAGCCCGACGTCGAGCGGGAGATGCGAGAGCAGTGGGACACCCGGGCGCACGAAAACGCTTTCCACTATATTGCGGATTCGCAAGAGGAGTGGCGCCCGGAGGAGTTTTTTGCCTCAGGCGAGGAGTCGGTCCGCCAATTGATTCTGAACGACATGGACGGTATCTGTCAGGAGATGCCCCCAACAGAAATGCGCGTCCTGGAGATCGGTTGTGGCGCCGGGCGTATGACCCGAGCCCTGGCTAGGGTGTTCGGAGAAGTCCACGGCGTTGACGTAAGCGGTGGCATGATCGAGCGGGCACGCGAGTTGCTCGCCGATTGTTCCAATGTGCATCTGTACCAAAATAGCGGTTCGGACCTGTCGATGCTGGGGGATGTGGAGTACGACTTCGCCTTCAGCTTTGTCGTCTTCCAGCACATTCCCAGCAGGGCAATCATCGAGAGCTATATTCGCGAAGTTTACCGGGTCCTGCGGCCCGGGCTGAGAACGGCGGAGCGAAACTAGACCATAGAGCGGCGAATCGAAGCTGCTTTTGGGCGGAGTAAAAGTAGACCGTCCGAGTGGTCCAGCGAACATTCCTGTGGTGTTTGTGGGACACGAGAGGGATGTATCGCGTGGAGCTATACGCTCAAGTACGGCGCAGTGTCTTTGTCGAAGGGCTCAGTGAGCGCGAGGCCGCCAAACGGTTTGGCCTGGCGCGAGGGACGGTGCGCAAGATGTTGCGCTACGCCACTCCGCCGGGCTATCGGCGGCGCCAACCAGCGCAGAGGCCGAAGCTGGATCCCTTCACCGGAATCGTCGATCAGATCCTCATCGACGATCAGGAACGTCCGAAGAAACAACGCCACACCGCAAAACGCATCTTCGACCGCTTGCGCGACGAGTACGATTTCACCGGCGGTTACACGATCGTCAAGGACTATGTTCGCGACAAGAAGCTCGGCGGGCAAGAGATGTTCGTGCCGCTGGTGCATCCGCCGGGCGATGCCCAGGCCGACTTCGGTGAAGCTCTGGTGGTCATTGACGGCGTACAGCGCAAGGCGCACTACTTGGTGGTCGATCTGCCGCATAGCGATGACGCTTTCGTAAAAGCTTTCCCGGCCGAGACGACGGAAGCGTTTTGCGAGGGGCACAACGCAGCGTTTCGGTACTTCGGCGGCGTGCCACGCAGCATCCTCTACGACAACACGACCTTGGCGGTGGCGAGGATTCTGGGCGACGGCAGGCGCAAGCGGACCAGGGTGTTCAGTGAACTGCAGTCGCACTATTTATTCTCCGATCGTTTCGGGCGTCCGGGCAAAGGCAACGACAAGGGAAAGGTGGAAGGACTGGTCGGTTATGCCCGGCGGAACTTCATGGTGCCGGCGCCAAGGTTTCCAAGCTGGGAAGCGTTCAACGAGCAGCTCGAAGCGCAGTGCCTCAACAATCGTAAGCGGCGCTTGCGGCGGCACACCGAAACGATTGAGGAACGTTTCAAGCGTGACCGCCAAGCGTTGTTGCCCTTGCCGCCCACGCCCTATGACGCCTGCGACAAACGCACCACGCTGGTGACGTCGCTGTCATTGGTGCGCTATCGCGCCAACGACTACTCGGTGCCCACACGCTACGGACATCGCCAGGTGTTGCTGAAAGGCTACGTCGATGAAATCGTGATCTGTTGTGGCAGCGAAGAGATCGCGCGCCACCGGCGCAGTTACGAACGCGAAGAGTTGATCTTCGATCCGCTGCATTACCTAGCACTGCTGGAACGCAAGACCAACGCGCTCGATCAAGCGGCCCCGTTGGCGGGCTGGGAGCTGCCCGAACAGTTCACGTGCTTGAGACGTTTGCTCGAGGCACGGTTGGGAAAGCCAGGCAAGCGCGAGTACGTGCAGGTATTGCGATTACTGGAGGACTTCCGATTCGAGCACGTTGCCGCGGCGGTGCGCCAAGCCTGCGAGTTGGGAGCGATTGGCTTGGATGCAGTCAGGCACTTAGTGCTGTGCCGCATCGAGCAACGGCCGCCGCGCTTGGACTTGACGAAGTATCCGCACCTGACGGCAGCCCAGGTGGAGCAAACCTCCGCTGCGGACTATTTGGCACTGCTGGCACAAGGAGGGGGGTAATGGCGAGGTCGAAACTTCTGCTCGAAGCGCATTTGAAAGCGTTGCGGCTGCCAACCTTCCTGCGCGAGTACGACAAACTGGCGCCGCAATGCGCCGCCGAGAGCTTGGATTCGAGGAGCTTCCTGCAACAACTCTGCGAGCTGGAACTGCTCGACCGTGAACAGCGGGCCACCGAGCGCCGCATCAAGGCCGCGAAGTTTCCCGTGACCAAGAGTCTGGACACTTTCGACTTCCCGTCCTTGCCAGCGTTGAACAAGAAGCTGGTGCTGGAACTGGCGCGCTGTGAGTTTATCGACCGCCGCGAAAACGTGCTGGCACTGGGTAATTCCGGCACGGGCAAAACGCACATCGGCTTGGCGTTGGGACTGGCGGCTTGTCAGCGCGGCTATCGAACACGCTTCACAACAGCGGCGGCACTGGTCAATGAGCTGCTCGAAGCCCGAGATGAACGGCGCTTGCTGCGATGTCAAAAGCAGTTGGCCAAGCAGGATCTGCTGATCGTCGATGAACTGGGCTACGTGCCGCTATCGAAGACCGGAGCGGAGTTATTGTTCGAAGTGTTTTCCCAGCGCTACGAACAGGGCTCGACGCTGGTCACCTCGAATCTGCCGTTTAACGAATGGACGGAGGTCTTCGGCTCCGAGCGGCTGACCGGCGCCCTGCTCGATCGCCTCACGCACCACGTTCATATTCTAGAGATGAACGGCGAAAGCTTCCGTCTGATCCAGAGCAAGAAGAAGCGGGCTCACTCTTTGGGCTGACCCACCGGCCACTCGCCCGGTTTTCGTGGGACGGCCTCCACTACGCCTGGGCCGCCCTAAAGGGCGACCGCAGGCTCCGTTCCAGCCGTCCCACGAAAACCGCTACCCCTTCACCAACTGGTCTACTTTTGCTCCGCCGAAGTGGTCCAAATTTACTCCGCCCTTGACACCGGGCGGCTCTTCAAGTTCCAAGTGCAGGGCGGCAGCTACCGGGCTGCACAGGCGGAACACGACACCTGGCTCGGTGCGCCCATTTCGGGCAGCGATGCCATCAAGATGGCGGAGAACTGCGGCTTCAGGCTGTTCCGATATGAAGGTTTGGGGGAGCAATACTTCTGGCTTTGGTACGTCAAGCCGACAGCGGAGGGCGGCTCACCGCTCGAGCGGCAGTCCGAAATCGAGTTACTCCAGCAGCAGGCAGAGTTGTTGCACTCTGAGCTCGAGCTCAAGAGCCGTATGCTGGAGGAACTGGACGCCAAGTTCATCGAAACAACGAAGAGGCTGGAGCATGAGCTCAACGAGCGGACCCGCTGGGCGAAGCGGCTGGACGCCGAACTCGAACAGGCACACAAGCAGCTGCAGGCCTTGTACGGATCCCTCGCTTACCGCATCGGTCGGAGGTTGCACCTGGCTCCCGATCCGCCACCTACTCCGAAGACGCCTGTGGAATCCTCTGAAAGCGAGGGGCGCACACCCGAAAACGAGCGGTCCACACCTGCTAACTAGGAACGTGTCTCCGGTCTTCGTTTTCTGCCGGTTCTTCGGTCTATCGGCACAACCGTTTACGAACAACTCGCAGCGTAACTTTGATGCCTTCGTGCACAACCGGTCTGTCAAGACCATAAGGCCGGCATTTCCGATTTGGACATCCGGCTCATAAATAGCACGGACGAGGCTTGGTTCTCAGGGCAGTGGGACACCGCACCCCGGGCTAATTGGAGCAGGACGCTCCAGCGAAGGCTTCGGGGACTTCCACGCAAAACAGCTAAACCCTAGCCGACCAGGAAGGAGCTATCCATCGCGCTCGCGACCCAAATTGAAAATGCGGGCTTAAATCAGTCGTTCAGGCTACCGCCTACAGCCCTTTCTTGGCGACAAGGTTGAGCAACTTGAGCGAGGATCCTCCGGGGCGCTTGTCGCCCCGCTCCCACCGGCTCACCAGCCCAGACGTCACATTGAGAGCGCTGAGAGCAGAGGACATCCACCACCGTCGCACTGCCGATCCAGTCTTGGTGTTCCGCCGGTTGCTCTCGCTGGACTATGTGCTGGAGCACCTGGGGTTGAAGTGGCTGGCGACTGAGCCGGAGAAGGTATGCTACGCCACCTCGGCCAATGAAACAACATCTATGCCGGTTCCCAGCGTTTCCTTCGCAACATCGACCAGATGCGGATGATGGGTGTAAAACAACACCTGCGTCCGCTCAGCCAATTGTCCCAGCACCTCAAACCCGGCCGCCGACCGCTCCGGGTCAAAGTTGATGAACAGGTCGTCCGCCACAAACGGTAGCGCCACGGCGCTAGCCAGATAGTTTTCTACGGCCGCGATCCTCAATGCCAGAAATAGCTGATCCTCCGTTCCGGTGCTCAATCCGGGCACCGCCACCACCTCACCGCTCGGTCGAACGCCGGTCAGGTGCATGCTTTCCAGCTCGTCGAACGCCACATCCAGCCGTTCGAAGGAATTCAGAGTCAGTACTCGAAACAGCTCACCGGCTCGTTTCAGGAGCGGCCCTTGCTTTTCTTTCCGATGACGATCGATCGCCCAGCGCAAAAGCACCCCTGACGCGCGTACGCGCACATAGCGTTCGGCAGCTTCACGCATGGCAGCAAGAGCCTCCTGTCGATCGGCTGCCGCCTTCGCTGCCACATCATCCCCGCCGATCGCCTGAAACGCCTGGCGAGCCTCGGTTCGCGCCTCGACTGCCTCATGCAGCTGTTTTTGTAGAAATTTCAGTTCGCCTTCGGTCTCTTCCTCCTGGGCACGCACCTGATCAATATCGACGTCCCTGCATTCTTCCTCGAGAACGTCCCTCGCCAGCCCATCCCCTTGCTGATTCAGCATCTTCAAAACGCTGGCCAGCTCCTGTCTCAGCACCCGCAGGCGGTCCGATTGCTCAATTGCTGACTTTAGATCGTCGATTTCCTCTACGCAGGCGGTCTTCTTGAGAGGCTGCACCGGATCCCAGGCTTCTCTCCGGGATTCTTCCAGCCCCTCAATCTCTTCTTGGAGTGAGACGACCGTTTTCGACAGTTCCTCTTGCTGCTTGTGTAAACTCACTGCTTTATCGCGTCGACGCTCAAGCTCCAACGCGGCATCGTCGGAATCAGTATCCACGAGGCCAGGTGCCAATTCGGCCACTGTTTCAGCCACCCGACGATCGAATTCCGCAATGTCTCGTTCAATGGTAACGATACGCTTGTCACGAAGCTGCTTCGCCGTACTCGAGTGATCCCGCATCTGCTCGACCACGTTGATCTGAGCACTCACCACTTCCGGCTCGGCCTCAATCTGAAGACCGACTTCTGCGACAGCCGTTGACCACTGCTTCCGCCAAACCTCCAAGGCTGACTGAGCCTGCTGCAGCTCTTGCTGCCGCCGCGTGACATCGGCCCGTGCGTCTTGGATGGCTTGCCGCATCTCCCCCAATCGTTTTGCCTTTGCCTCCTGATCCCGCTGAAACTCTTCGGCCCAGTTGATCACCACGCGCAACGAGTCCGTTTGCATCTTGCCGACATCAATGTCCAGCGCCGCCAGCTCGGCCACTACCTGTGCGCTTGCTTCCCGCTCCTCAGCCCTGCAGGCATCCAACTGACGCTGCGCCTCTCGCTGCCTCCCAATCGCTGTCCCGATGTCATCGCGCGCGCCCAGCCATACCAGCATGGCCTCGGGCGCCAGAACCTCAATCGGCGCGTCGACCCACAAAGTCAGCCAAAACCGATGCAATTGACCCCCTTCGTCCTTCAGGGCCGTTTCCTGTGCCTCTAGCTGAGCAATGAGCGTTTCCTGCTCAGCCATGCTGCGCGCCAGCTCGGCCAATCTGCCGGCCACTTCCGCCTTGTCGAAACGCCGGTCGGCCACAGTATCCGCCTTCCGTACCGCCTTCTCGAATGCCGATGGGAGATGCTCAAGTTCGGCTGCGTAGGCTTGCGCCTCGTCCTGGGGTATCGGGGAACGCTCGACATACTGAAGCTTGACCAGTTTCCACAAGTCGTTGCGACGGGCTCGAGCCTCTTCGAGCGCGTCCGTTGCCTCCACCCCTTCATCGCGAACCAGGCGTTCCAGGGCCTTCCGGTCACGCTCAAGGGCATTGCGTGAATCATCCAAACGCTGTTTCGCCTCACGCTGGCGTCGGGTCCAATCTCTGACCAGATCACTGTGTTCCTGAACGGTCGCCCGCGGCGGTACCGGTAACGCCTCAATGTCCGTGTCATCGGGAAGGGGAGGCTTCAGAGATTTGACCACTCGTCCTATCTGTTTGGAGGCTTCCTGCAGCTGTCCCTGAGCCGAACGGATGCGGCTTGCCACATCGCCGCTGTCGCGAACGGCGTTTAATACTGCGGCTAGCCTTGATACATCGAGTGCTTCGCCAATTTCGCCCAGCCGCTCCGTCTTCTTATTCAGTGAGGTCTGAGCCTCCTCTGCAGCTTTGCTCTCTGCCTGTACCGCCGTTGCCAGTTTCCCGCGCTGCGCCCCGAGGGTGTGCAGTCGCGCAACCTTGCCTCTATCCGGTATCCGATCAATCAGTTCAGCTGGTTCTGTAGCTTCCCATCCAAGTTCCGTGGCAAGCCGGGCAAGTTCCTCAAGCTCATCCTCAAGTTCTGCCCGCCGCTTGGGCAAATCATCCTTGCCACCGCGGATCGTGATGCGCTGCTCATGGAGTTGCGTGATGTCATCAGAGCGCTGAACCAGCACTTCATCAAAAAAGTCCAATCCTTCCAACCTTTCTCGTGCCTGATTGAGCTGGAATTCCAGAATCTTGACCTGCGCCTGCATCTTTGCTTCATGTCTCTCGGCTTCAGCCAAGAGCGCCGCAGCATTCTCGGGCAGTTCAATCACCTCGTCGGACGTAGCGATCTCCCGGTCCAGCTCGCCCTTGCGGCGCACGGAAGCGTGAACGCGGCGAATACGCGCGAGCTTCTTCAATTCGATCGATGTTGCTTCGTGCCGCTGCCGGCTCGCTTCATAAGCCTTCTCTGCATCGTCCAGTGCTTTTTGCACCGTTAGCCAAGCATTTGCGGACAGGGAATGCTCGCGCTGCTGTCTGGTCGCGTTGTTAAATCGATCCTCGGCCTGATAGTAGTGTCGCTTTCCTGATCTGCGGGGAGACCAAAGCCCGTCCGCCTCCTCCTCCAACCGGCTCAGCCGCTTCCGTATATCGGAAAGGCCCGTGCCGGCGGAGAACAGCATTTGACCAACATCGTCTCTGGCCTCGATAATCGCCCTCCCGCCTTCCGCCAGCCGGTCGTGGCCGAGGTTGAACATGCGGTCGAAAAAAGCTCTGTCCGCTCCCCCAAGAAACAGACCGAGAAGACCCTCGCCGCCTGGCATCGGAAGACCATCCAGTCCGAGAATCGTCTCCTTCTTCCCCTTGCGTCTCCGAAACTCAAGCTGATCGGCCCCGTTCTCCAGCAGCGACCCGATGCGTAGGGTCTTGTAGTCATGCAGAAAGTCGTAGGGCGAACGATCAGGGATTCCAAATAGCAGATCCTCGATGGCCATCAATGACGTGGTTTTCCCGGATTCGTTGGGGCCGAAGACGATGTGGAGGTCCCGCTCACCTTGCGGGAACTCATAAGAAGCGTCGGTGAACCGCCCGTATCTTATGAGATCAAGCCGTGCGAGACGCATCGCTCAGCCGTCCACAGCCGTAACGCGCGCATTGAGGTAGGGCGTAACCTGTTCAATGAGACCGGCAAAATCGCCCGCGACGGCAGCGGCTAGCACTTCGTCCTTAACGCTCTTCGTCAGATCATGAGGCAAGCGCCGGACCAGCTGCCCGATATCCCCTTGCAGTTGCGTGACTAGTTCTTTGTCGGAACTGGCATCTTGCAGCATGCGCTGAAGATCCCCAAGGGTATCCTCCCGCGCAGCCAACGTGGCGGCGTCTGCCACCGGCGTCGTTCGAACTGCGACCTGCTGCACCCAGGCGACTTCCTCACCTAGACCGAGCGCCGCGGATCGCGCCTCGGCCGTCAATTCCTCGGCACCTGTCACCAACTGGCTGTGCAGCTCGGTGCGACCCTGCAACAGGATGCGGCAGGCCAGCAGCCGCTCATCGGCCTCTTCTGTGCCTTGCACCACAGCCTCGCGCATCAGGTCCACGACGTCGCCGATACAGTCAGCCGTTGTCACGTCCACATCGAGGACCGACCAACGCACCATGTCCATTTCGAGGGCAGTAAGATCGACAACCTCGCCGGTCTCAACGGTGACCAGATAGGCACCTTTGGGGCCAGTCTCGCGCACATGACGCCCTTGAAGGTTGCCAGGGAACACGACATGAGGCTGTTTATGGAGCACCTGCCCCTGATGCACATGACCTAGCGCCCAGTAGTCGTAACCCTTGGCCACCAGCTCAGCGAGACTGCAGGGTGCGTAGTTGGCGTGCTCACCCATCCCGCCCAATGCGGTGTGAAGTACCCCAATGTTGAACGCGCCGTCGATTGGCGACGGGTAACCAGGTACCAGATTGTCAGTCACCACCGCCTGACGGAAGCTCTGCCCATGCAGCGCGACATTCAGCTCTTCGATCTGGAAAGTCTCCGCTCTCCGGATACCGAAAACATTTACGTTGTCCGGCAGCACTAACGGTCTGGTGATCTGGCTCTGCGCATCATGATTGCCGTGCAGGAGAAACACCGGGATGCGAGCGTGATTGAGCCGGCCCATCCGCTCGGCAAAGAACAGGCCGGTCTTGTAATCGCGCCAAGTCCCGTCGTAGAGGTCGCCGGCAATCACAAGGAAGTCTATCTCCTCCTCAATCGCCTGATCGACCAGCAACTCAAAGGCAGCTCGCGGGGCCGTGCGAATGCGCTCAGCCACCCGCCCTTCGACATCCGCCAGCCCGATCAGCGGGCTGTCGAGGTGAATGTCGGCGGCATGCAGGAAACGGAAGGGGGTCATGTCAAACTTCCCTTTAGACAGTCAATTACAGGCTGCGGGATCGATTCCATAGAGGGCAATGCTACCAGAACTAGCAATCGGCAGACAGATATGCGGCACATGTATCCCCATGCAACTGCACCATTTACTCGTCGGGAACATGCACGGTGATACATGTACCAAAGCCCCAGTGCATCTCAGCCGTGGAACGGCTATCCTGTTCGTGTCAGGATGGCCCCCCTTCCCCAATCCGCTCAGGAAGTCCCAATTCGTCCACAAGGAGTTGAAGTGCCGAAAGGTTTTCCAGTACCACCCAGGACGACGTACAAGTAGTAGGAGCTGTGCTGGTTCAGCCGAAAATGGGGAAAGGCGGCTTATGCCCTTTCTTCAGGCAGTAGTCACATCGACCCGCAGACGTTTGGCACGTTCTCGAAATGCCTCTTCGCCCCCTTCAAGGATATTGCACACATGGGCACGGATGTCTGCGTTCTCGAGACCACCGCACGTATATCTAATCTCCGGCAGCTTGCTGGGATGGAGTTGGCCGCATTGGGCGACAATGACTTGGTCTGCATCGGTGTTCACGACGAGATTGGCGTTGTGGGTAACGATGATGATCTGGCGGCGTAGCTTCGTCTGACGAAAGAGTTCCACAAGCTCGTCGAAAATCGACTTCGGGGCCAAATTCTCTTCGGGTTGATCGATAATGAGCGGTCGATCATCTTCAGTGTCGATCGCAAGATAGAGAAGCAGTAGCACAATACCCCGTGTGCCGGGCGACAGTGTCTCAATGTCGACACCCTCATGTTGCACACCGTAGGACACACGAATGTGGTCTGTGCTGTAGAGCCATCTCGAGACCTCACCAGCCCAGGCGCGATATCTCGCCTTGTCCGTTTTCTCTACCGGGGCCCCACTGCGCAGGTGCTCGTCATGCTGGTTGCGGAAGGTGGCCATGGCCTTTGCAACGTCTTCAGCAGATCCCGTCCTCCATGCCTCGAGCAATAATGCCTCGGCCGCAGCGTTCAGCGCTCCACGGCCTCTGAAATCGCCTGCCTTTCTCAGATCGAGAAGGGCTTCGCCTTTCTTCGCCCATGCTGCAAGATCAACGTTGCGACGGATCGAAAATGTCAGCTTTCCAAGCGCGCCTCCGGAATGGCCCAGATGTTCACTGAGTGGACTGTAGAGTTCCGTCAAGGCTTTTTCCTCAGCTTCGATGCCCTCGAACACGCCTTGGTAGCTACGATTGCGCGCGGCAATGAGATCCCCAATTTTCTTCTCGGCCGCATGGCCGACTGCAATCGCTTTGTCGAGATTGCTGATCTGGGTGTGGGCCGCCGCTATCCGACCCGACAACTTCTTATACGCTGTCCGCTTTTCTTCGTCGGCGCTGATAAGCCTGCGAAGACGTGCTGCTTCTTTTTCGAGCACTGACAGAGGAAGGTCGGTCAGACTTGTATCCCTTGGAATAAGGCTCTTTGTCGACTTTAGGGGCTCTCCAGCATCTGTCACTTGGGTCTTGCCAGAATCATCTTCACGATCGATGCCCAAGCCTGATAAACGCTTGATCTGTTTAATGGTCGCGGTTTTCACCGAGCTGATAATTTGATCGACATCGCCGACATAGTCGGTTCGGAATGCGGCCCACTCGCTGTCTTGCAGGTCAGTCGCGGTGTGCTTCTCCTTGAAGTCCACGAACTCGTTTTCCTTCCTCCACTCTCGGAAGGCCTTAACGTCGTCGGTCAAAACGTGAAGTGCTTCAAGGCGGCGTCTTGCCTGTTCGATCTGTCCGCGCAGTGTATCCGCGGCTGCGGACACCTCCTCCAAGTCTTGGGCGTGGGCTTTAGCGTCTTCAGTGATGAGCTTGGTGCGTTCGGTCTTGTCTTGATCGATTTTAATTTCGAGTCTTGCGCGCCGTTTTTGTGCTTCGGGAACGGCATCCTGCTTGTCCCGCTCGGCACCCATCTTGTCGCCGGTTTCGGCGATCGCACGCTCGTGACCCGCTCTCCGCTGACGACCGCGAGAAGCGTGCATATCGAGGAGTTCTCGAAAATTTTCCGTCCCCATTCGTTTTTCTTGGGAATGGACCATAAAGATGACGCGCTCGATTTCTCGAATTAGCGCGTCTGTTGCCCCATCCGCCGAACAGAGTTGCTCCACGAATTGCTGGGACAAGTATTGAACCCGCGGGACTTCGTTCGGCTCCTCTGACTCAAGGTCCCGAAGGGCGACTGTCGTTCGTTTGCCATCCTTCCAATTGAGCGTTGCCGATGTGTCGCCGAGAAGGTTGACCGGCTCTCGAGCACGCTTTACAAAGGAAGTTTTTGTTAGATGCGGTAAAAGTGCGTGTGCGCCGGCTGCGATCATGTCCGCGAGAGCGGTTTTCCCGGAGCCACGCCCTCCGATCACGCCGATGAGCCCGGAGTTGAGCGGGAGTTCACGGTCAATGAACCAATCGGCGTTGGCGATCACGATTGATTTGATGGTTTGCGACGAAAACGCGCCGCTTGGGGGCGTGGGAGCAACGATGACCCGAAGCTCTGGCTCCATGCAGGCTTGGCGCAGGGACTCGAAGCTCGCGTCGCCTTTGATCCAAGTGAAACGGTCAAGCGCCGGTGCGCCCACGTCTTCGGGGTCATGGGCATCACTTCCATGGAGGCAGGGCTTCCGCCCGTGATAGGTCTTGGCTAGCTCTTCTACCGAAACGGCGCCATTTCCGAGCCAGAAATCGCGATCCTTCGGATTCGACGAGAAGATGACATGCGCGCTCCTCTCGAGCTTTTGCCGGAGAGCGGCCAGGGAATCATCGCGTTGTAGGCCCGAAGTTCCGTCGCCGCTTCCCGCTGCAATTGCAATAAGTGCATTCTTTTGCATCCACGGGCTGTCTGCCCACTCCTTCAGGAATTGATCTGGACTCACCTTGAATTGGTTGGCCCCGGCGGTGAAGGCTGCCCGATCGTCCAAGTGTTTGCCCGTATGATGTCGACCGAGTCGAATGATCTCGTTGCGGCTGCATCCATACTCGTCATCTCCCGCTTTGAAGGTTAGCTTCCGTAGAAAGCGTTTGAGTTGGACGACATCTTCGATGTCGTCCGGCGAGACCATGAGATGGAAATTGATTGGCGTCCCTTTGGGCGTACCAATGGCATAACGGAGTTCAATGTTTGGAAACAGGAGTCCCACGTTTGGCATGCGGCCATCATTTCTGTAGGCGCGTGCTTTTTCGTAGTTGTCGAGACTGTAATAGTCGGTAATTCCGAGAACCTCGATCTGCGGATTAGACGTTTCGATGCGTTGAAGGAAGTCTTCCCAAGCCGCTTCATCGCCGAACTGGTCGTTCAAGACCGTACCAGGCGTGTGGATGTGGGGATCCCAACGCCGCCATATGGAACCGGCACTATTTTCTTTCTGCTGCAACTCCACCTCCCTCCTGCGTCTCTCTGGCTAATGCTCTGACCATTGGTGAAGCTTGTCTAGGTGCTTTATGCGAGCTTGTCTTCGAAGATCCGCGCTCCCACGCGCCACATCCCGGCGAGCAGCGGTTGGTGCGTATGGAACCGTCCCTTCACTTGGGGATCCCGCAGGCCCGAGTCTTGTTGAAGAACCTAGCTCACTACTGTCCGGTTAACAAGCCGCCGCACGGTCCTGCGAAGGTGCGACGATGATTGAGGTCATGCGCTTGTAGCCACTCTTACCTGAGCAGCGTGCACAGCTGTCCGCACTTCGTCGTATATCTCCACATCGATCTCCTCGGCGACCTCGAGTGTCGTGACTAGAGCGTAAGGAACTTCCTGCTCCAGGGCTCCAGCATCCGCCCGACAACTCACCTGAATATCCAGGTTCGTATCTGCCACGAACACGCCCGCCTCTTCTCCTTCCAGGATTTCGTGCTGCAAAGTCCCCCGCTGAACCGCTCGCCCATCTGCTTGTTGCCGTTTCACTCGGAGGAGTTCGTCCTGCGGAAGGGAAAACCAAAGGTCTGCCCCTCGCCAGCTCTAGTGCCGCGGGTTGACCGGTGAAAACCAAGCAAGACTTATGGTCAGTCGGCGATGTCCTCGCCAGCCGCGGGCGGGGAAACTCTTCGAATTAACCCAACGGTAAATGGATTCCCTCCCCCGGCATTCGCTGGTCAACCACCGACGAGGTGTATCTCGACCTTCATGCCGACAGCCTCGGCGTAGCGCTCCAAGGTCTTCAAGGACGGCTTGTGGCCACTTTCCAGACGAGCCACGGCGGGCTGGCTCGTTCCCATCCGCTCAGCCACGTCGCTCTGGCTCAATCCGGCCTTGGCGCGCGCCTCGATGAGGTCTCGCGCCAGCTTGAACTCGGGTTTTAGCGCCTCGTACTCTTTCCGGAAATCCGGGTCCATCTTCCACTTCTTCCGAAGTTCGGCAAACGGAATGGTCATGGTTTCAGCTCCTTCATTCTCGATAAAGCAGTTCGAATTGCCGCAGCGGGTGTCTTTGGGGTCTTCTTAATGAACGCGTGAAGAATGACGATGCGGCGTTCCTTCACGGTCACGTAGATGGCCCGGGCAATCCTGTCGCGTCCCCTTATCCGCATCTCCCATAACTTATCCCGGAGGGGCTTGATATAGGGTTCGCGAACCTGATGTAGGCCGAGTTCCTCAATCATACGAACTATGTGGTCTAATTTGGCCCGCATGTCCGGCGGAAGAGCGTCAAGCTCCTCCAGAACCGTTTGGTTGAGGATCTCGACACGCCACTTCATTGCTTAATTATACCAATCGTGATATAGGCGCCGCCCGAGCAGCTTCCGCTTGGCCTTCAGAGCTTCCAGAACATATACTTCGACGGACCGGGAGAGCGACTAGTTTGTTAATAACCTATCCCCGTGGTCGCTAAAAGACAGGTGCTCGGTTTCAATGGTCGCCTCTCCACGGGCCCGACAAGCTTGTCCACCCCCGGGCGGCGCGTTCCAGGTAGCCGGCGTCGAAGCCCCGCAGCAGTGCGAGGATTTCTGCAAGTCGATGAAAGCAGGCGGGTTGGGAGGGCATGGGGGGAGCTCCTGCTCTACTATACGTTAGGGAGCTATCCGGCATTATGGCCTGCCGGGGAGCGGCGGGAGGGGGGTGGATCGCGCATGATAAAGGATATTATCATTCATATACTGAGGAGGCCCTCATGCCCGACTCCCCGACACTGATTCCCAAGACCACAACACCGGAAACTCTCTCGGGCGGCGGTATCCAGCTCCCCGCCCTCTTCTCCCCCGACTCGGCCACCGCCCAGCGCGTCCTCGAGTTCTTCACCGCCAAACATCACACCCGCAAGACCTATGACTTCTGGTGGCCGCCAAGTCGATGAATAGAATCGTCTTCGCTATGGACCCTGCTTTCCTCGTCTTTGGAAGACGGAGACCTGACGCCACGTGACACAAGCCTGTCACGGGACGCCGCACTTTAGGGTCACGGTCACGGGGGTCACCTCGTTTTAGGGCACCCCGAACTTGCCGCCGAAGGTCTTGTCGGTCGCATCCGGCTCTTGATCACAGGGCTGTTTCTTTTTCACCGTGCGGGTGAACGCCTACCAACACCTCGGATGCACGAATGGCCCCAATTCTAAGGCCTTGCGCCACTTCTCCCTCTGCTCGACTTTTCTGGGTTGACAGATACTGCTAGTAAAAAGATAACAATATAATTGCAACTTATTATCAGTTTCTATGCACCAAGGAGCAGCATTCCAATGCACGGGTGAATGCCTACCAACACTTCGGATGCGCGAATGACCCAATTCTAAGGCCTCACGCCACCCCTCCCTCTGCTCGACTTTTCTGGGTTGACAGATACTGCTAGTAAAGAGATAATAAACTGACTGCAATTTGTTATCAGTTCCTATGGCATCAAGGAGAAAAATTCAATGCCGGTCGTTTCAATGGTCAGCAGTAAAGGCGGAGCAGGGAAGACAACCACTGCATTGATCATTGCCGGCGAGATTGCTTCGGCAGGCCGTGAGGTCATTTTGATTGACGCCGACCCCAACCAACCGCTCGTAGCCTGGGCAGATCGCCCCGGCAAACCCGACAACATCCAAGTCGTCATAGACGAATCCGTTGAGACAATCGTTGACACCATCTCGGAGGCAAGAACAGACGCCAATTTTGTTCTCGTCGATCTTGAGGGCACAGCAACCGACCGCATCGGCTTTGCCATCACACAGTCCGACCTCGTACTGATCCCGGCACAAGGCTCGATGCTCGATGCTACCGAAGCTGCCAAGTCCGTCAAGTTAATTCGACAAATGTCGCGCGTTGTAAATCGTGAAATCCCTTATGCCGTGTTCTTCACAAAACTGAGCGCGGCCATCAGGGAGAAAACCTTCAGGAATATCGAGACCCAGTTCGCATCCGCGGGCGTGCCTGTACTCAAATGTCCGTTGATTGACCGTGCAGCTTATCGTTCGATTTTTTCTTTTGGTGGGACGATTCGAACCATCGACGCCAAACAGGTCTCCGGGTTGCCGAGTGCGCGCGCGAATGCACAAGCATTTGTTCAGGACGTGTTATCCAAGCTGAGCAAAGCGAGGGCCATCGCATGAAGGGGCACGACCGCGAACGCGCCAAACTCGATTTCGGCGACGACATAAAAAGTGCAGTGCCGGAAAACACCGTCATTAACCCCGAGACGATTCGCGCGGTCTCCGCACGAGCCGGCTTTCGAAAGACTGGCCTCAACACAAGACGTAAGGGACCGGGAGGTGGAACAGCCACGCCGCGAGCGTTAGCCAATTTGCCAAAGCGAACACGACGCAAAACGGGCAGGGTGCATCAGTTTTCAACGCGGATTAACAAGGCAACGTACGAGGCAATCTACGAATACGCAGACCGTCAGCAAATCACACTCGGCGAAGCCATTGAGCGAGCAATGGTTGCGCTAAACGCCGGCCCACTCAAAAAACCGGATGATCTTTCTACGACTCAGAGTTCAGACCGATGACCGCCATCAAGCTGTTCACCCTGGAAGGAGGATCAGCTACCGAGATCTTGGGAAGTGCCACGGTACTCGAAAAGTCTCTTCAACACCTGATCGAGCAGAACCTTGAGGCGATGCTCGGTATCCAGCTCCTCGGGAGCGAGTATTCGACAGGTCCGAAGCATGGCGGACGGATCGACACGCTCGGTATCGATGAGAACGCGAGCCCCGTGATCATCGAGTACAAACGCGCCACCAACGAGAACGTCATCAATCAGGGGCTCTTCTATCTGGACTGGCTGCTCGATCACCGGGCAGAGTTCAGGCTGCTTGTCATGGACAAGCTGGGCGAGGACGTGTCCGGGGAGATCGACTGGACTGCGCCACGCCTCCTTTGCATCGCTGGCGGATTCACGCGTTATGACGAGCATGCGGTACAGCAGATGAATCGGAACATCGAGTTGATCCGCTACCGACGTTTCGGCGAGACCCTGCTGATGCTGGAGTTGGTGACCGAGATCTCGGCTGAGTCGGCACCTTCTATCGCCGGCACGACCGACTCGTCAGCATCCAATCAGAAAACGATTTCGGACACATTGGCGGCACTCGATGGCTCGCTTCAAGATCTCTATCAAGCACTTCGCACACATCTCATGGCGTTAGGAGACGACGTTCAGGAGAAAACGCTGAAATTTTACGTGGCTTTCAAGCGGCTGCGGAACTTCGCCCGTGTCAAGGTGCATCCAAGCAAGGCAGCGGTGAGCGTCTATCTCAATGTGAATCCGGACACGATTGCCCTTAAGAAAGATTTCAGCCGTGACTACCGCAAAGTGGACCGGGCCGGAGACCTGGAGGTCACCATTCGCAACTGGGAAGACCTGGAACGGGCGAAGCCTCTTTTGCAAATGAGCTACGAGGCGAGTTGAGGGAGCGACCCGAAAGCACAGGGTGCCAACGCTTACGGCTGCGGCAGGTTTCGGCCCTATCTTGCCTACAAGGACTCTGACAGCGAGCAGCTAGGCGTTTCCAGTACTCTCTCCGTGGAGATTTGGCTGGAAGGTTGTGCACGGCGGTGATCGCACTCCGTTTGACGGTGTGCGCCTTGATATCACAGCGGCCGGGGCGAGTCTACCTCGGGAATCGAAGCGCTGGTACTTGCAAAACGGGCTTTTTCGTCCATCAGGTTGCCCCCTCTAGCCGATCACTGCCAAGTTTCCAAGTTCTTAAGATTTGGTCTACATTTTCTGGTAGCCGGGCCCACGGACGAAGCGGCCCGGCTTGGCTCCGGTGTGCTCACCGCCTTGGAGTGCCTGCACACCGTTTACAAACACGTGTACCACGCCGCTCGCGTATTGGTGGGGATTTTCAAACGTTGCGTGGTCCTGAATTGTTTCGGGGTTGAAGACCACCACGTCAGCGTAGTATCCTTCCCTGAGCGTTCCGCGGCGGTCGATCTTCAAGTTTTGGCAAGGCAGCGCCGCGAGTTTGCGGACTGCTTCTTCGAGCGAAATCACCTTCTCTTCGCGGACATATTTACCCAGCAGCCGCGCGAAGGACCCGTAGGCGCGCGGATGAGTGTTGGACTTAAGAAAAACACCCTCGGGGGCAAGCGACGCCGAGTCGGAGCAGAAGCTTAACCACGGCAGTGTCATCTTCTTGCGGACATTTTCTTCCGACATCGTGAAGTAGACTGTACCCACCCGGCTGCCATCTTCGATGATCAAGTCCATGGCGGTTTCTTCGGAGGTTTTGCCACGTATCTTCGCCACTTCCGCCAGCGTCTTGCCGGTGAACGGCTTGAGCTTGGGGTTGTTGAAGCTGGTTAGTAGAATGCCCTCTGGTGAGCCAGCTCCGAGATACATGTTCTCCCACTCGTCGCTGTCGGTTTTCATCTCGCGAATGATACGTTTGCGGGTGGCCGGGTCTTTCATCCGCCGAATGGAGGCTTCGAATCCGCCATCCTGGACCCAAGGCGGCATCGACGCGTTGAGGCCGGTCCAAGCTGCTGGGTAGGTATAGGTGTCGGCGGTAATTTGCAGGCCCTCCGCCCGTGCCTGCTCGATTTGCTCAATGGCCTGATCGAGTTTCCCCCAGTTTTTTTGGGCGGCGGCTTTGAAATGATAGACCTCGGCCCGGATGTTCGCCTCGCGCGCGATCGTGATCAACTCGTCGAGCGCTTCGAGCAACTGCCCGCCTTCGTTGCGGATGTGGGAGATGTACATCCCGTCGTACTCGGCGGCAACTTTCGCGAGCGCGATCAGCTCGTCGGTCTTCGCAAAGAAGGCCGGGGGATAAATCAGCGACGAAGCGACGCCGAGCGCGCCCTCCTCCATTGCTTGGCGAACGAGCTCGCGCATTTCGTTGAGCTCCTCCGCAGTCGGCGCACGGTCTTCATAGCCGATGAGGTGAACACGCGGCGTTGTTGCTCCGATGAACGAAGCGACGTTTGGTGATACGCCGCGTTTTTCGAGGTACTCTAGGTATTCGCCCAAGGTGGTCCATTCGATCTCGTACTGGATGTCGCCCTGGCGCTCGCGCATAGCCTTCTTCATGGCGTCGCTGAGCGGTCCCATGGAGTTCCCCTCGCCCATGATTTCGAGAGTCACCCCTTGGCGAATGTCGCTTTGCGATCGGCCGTCCTCGATCAACGACTCGTTGGCGTGACAAATCATATTGACGAAGCCCGGTGCGACCGCCAGCCCTTCGACGTTGATTTCCCTCGTGCCTTGGGCGTTCGCGAGGTCTCCGATCGCCGCGATGGCGTCGCCTTGGATGGCAACGTCACCGACGTACGGCGGCTCGCCGCTTCCGTCGTAGATCGTGCCGTTGCGGAGGATGAGGTCGTATGGGATCGGCGTGCTGCAGGCGGCGGTAAGGAGTAGTCCGGCAATCACGAACAAGATGAGCATGTTGACACCTCTTTGGTACCGTTTCTTGGGGAGCAATAAGAGCCCACACGATGTTCTCGGGCGTGTCGGGGATCGACGGTGGCATTTGGCATGTCACCAGTCATCCACGTGACTCCTTGGGCATTCCCTTCTGTCCTGTCATTGTGCGAAACCTCTCGAAACTGCATGAAAGTCTTTGACGTCAAAGTATTGAACCAGTTGACTATGGTCCCGCAAGCATTTTCCAGAGAGCCCTCTGAGTCGGGCTACCTGCTGCATACAATAGCCCTTCTTAAGGTTCGCGGTAGCTCCCTGACCCCGGGGTGAACAGATGGGACCTCTCACTTCTCTGGAGATGAAGGATATCCTCATGAACAAGCTAACGCTCACGCTGACAATTCTGCTGTTCACCGCCGCTGCCTTCGGGGCCGGCCTCGGCCGTAAGCACATGACGGTTTCCCAAAAAGCTGCTGAAGAAGACAATGAATACGTCAGTGCAGTGCTGATCACCAAGCAACCTGGATTCGGATGGACCGAGGAAACGGACGCCGCACCTTACGGCACCCACACCTCAATCATTCAGGCCCGGATCAATCGAAGCGGCCAAGCAGAGGATTTCGTCATCGAGAAGTCCGCCGGATATGGGTTAGATGAAATATGCATCCAGGGCCTGAAGCGCTCGACATGGAAGCCGGCTACGTTGCGCGGCATTCCAACAAACGCGCCCTTGTCGCAAACCTGCACCTACACATTTTCTCCTTGATCTCGAAGGGAGTACTTCATCAGAACGTGGCGAAGTTCCGCTGTTCCTACGATGACAGGACCCCTCGCCCGGCAGTCCCCGCCTGCCATAATCTGCCGGGCGGGAAAATCAAATCATGCACGGTGCGCCTCCATTTTAATGTCGGACCCCTGGCCGTCCAAGGCATCGGCTTGCTCGTACAACTCGACGGCTTCATCGTAGGCAACCTCAAGCGGTTCCGGCCCGGCGACGTTGACATAAGCGATGAGCCACTGTTTTTCTCGCCGGGTCATCCACGAGAAAGTCTCCGCGTCGTCCACCAGGCAATGCAACACGGCCCGCGTGACACAATACTGCGGCCAGCCCGGAAGCACTACAAGCTCATGAGCGTAACCCGCAAGCGCGGCTTGGATGGTTTCTTTGAGTGTGGGCCTTCGGGGCATGTTCTTCCTCCTTTGATGGTTTGCTGTGTTTTCCCTTCACAAAGGACAAAGGGAAAACCACAAACCGGAAAAGGGGGACAGAGCGAACCCGGCGCGGCGGGATCGGGAACCAGACGAGTCAACGCGAGTGACAGACGCCGAAGGCGAGGGGGCCGTTCTGGCGCCAGCGTTGCCCTGGGGACGCGGACCCGCCGGTAGTACGGGAGCGGGGAGCCACCGAAAGCCCCAGAAGATACGGAACACCGCATTCCGGGGGGGGCAGTTTGCCAGCCGTGAAGTCGGATTAGGAGCGAATCGGGAAAGGTCGGAGAACGGCGAGGACCGGCCCCGCCGCTCTTTAAATCCGCGTCCCCTAGGACTCGGCCTGCTGCTCTTCTTTCCGCGGAAGCTCGAAGAGGCGCGTGTGGGCCTGATCGGCCACTTTGGCAAGCACCAACAAGTCGTTGCGCCCGAAGCTCTGCGTACTCTTCCATTCACCAGCGTCGTCTTTGTGGAGACGCGAGAAGGTGACGTTGTGCCGCGGTTGCTCTTCGGTTCCGTTCAGCCAGATCGTGGCCTTGACGCGACCGATGCGGACTTCTGCGACGGGTTTTTGGTTAGCCATGATGTGTTTCCTCCTGTGAAGTTAAGGGTTTGTGAGCGTTTCCGCTCACCCCCGAATGACGGAAACGGCCAAACCCTGACGAAGGAGGAACAGCGCCGCCGCAGCCGGTGACGGGGAGGACCGACAAGGGCAAGGGCGAGTGCCAGACGCCGCAGGCGAGGGAACCGTTCTGGCGCGAGTCTTGCGTCGGGCCGCACCGGGCCCGGCTGCGGCCAGCGCCCAATGGCGCAACCCTCACCCGTCTTCCGGTCGGACGCGACAGGCCACAGATTAGCGCAACGTCCGCAGCCCGGCTACCTGGAAGTTGAGCGCCAGCGCCGGTGAATGGATCGCAGCGCGAAGGGTGCAAACGGCTCCTTGCTAAAGTGAACGGTGTTGAAGCGCAAGTTCAGCAGGAAGTTCCCTCGAGTCCGTTCTTCTCGCGGATTCTTTAGCGGCGGTTCCACAAGCCGAGTCCTCGCTTCCGCGCCTGTTCCTCAAGGTCAATGAACTCCTGCCGTTTAGAGAAAGGAAAGCGGCGCTAAGCGTGAGCATAGCCCTCGCAGATGAGGGGGGAGTTGAAATTCTCGCCGCCGGCATAGATGTGGGGCAACGGCCGGCCGTAGCGGTCTTGCGCCACGTCGCCGGGACGATCAGAAAGTAGTCTTGTCCGGGACAGCTTGCTAGGTTCCCCCGGGTTGTTGAGGAGGCACTCGAGTTTTTTCTCCGTTAGGTAAAAATGCCCCTTGCCGTTGATGCGACTGACCGGTTGCAAGATGGCCCAGAGGAGCGTAGTATATAAACTAGGAGGTCCGGTTTGCGGCTTCTACAGCGCGTAGCTCCACTCGGGCTGTGGATTTGGCTCTACGCGGCCCCATCGATGGTGGCGGATGGGTCGCCCGTCCACTCGCTAGCTCCTGTAGCCGACCCGGCTGCAGATTCAGAGAGCACCTCCCAGCTTGCCGAATCACCAGAGCATGCCGATGCTTCAAATGGCAGCGGCGAACCGGCGTCGGAGGGCTCCGACTCGGCTCAACAGCTCCCTGAAGCTGGCGATCACTTGCTGCCGGAACCCGCGTTTTCGGCGGATTCGACCGATGGTTTGGACGCGGTGAAAGCCCTCTCCCCCGGCCCGGACCAATTCCAAGCCGTTGGTAAGGAAATCGGAGACGCAATCAGAGTGTTCCAACGCGAGACGGAGCGGCTTGGCGCTCGGGTTGGGAACGGTCGGGGAAACACGCTGGTTCAGCCTGGGAAGCTTTGGCACGGCCGAATCTACGAGTTCCTCAGGAATGACCGTCTCGACGCTGTGCCCCACCAGGTCGTACAGCGGGGAGGAGATCGGAACGTTCTGCGCCGTAACCAGTTCGGATTCAGCGTTAGCGGCCCAGTCTATATCCCTACGGTTTACAGCGGGCAGCGTTCGACTTTCTTTACCTTCTCTTTTGAAGCCACTCGCGAGAGGGTGGGGAGGTCGAAGCTGGCAACCCTGCCTACCGCGTTGCAGCGCAGCAGCGACTTTTCGGACTTGGTCGACAAAGCCGGGCAGCCAGTCACGGTTTACGACCCGGCGACCACCCAGTTGAACTCCGTCTACGACCGGTCGCAGCCGGTCTCGCGCGACAACTTGGAGTATGTACGCACGCCTTTCCCGAACAATGTAATCCCGCCCACTCGCTCAGACCGGGTAGCTCAGGCGACTCTCCCGCACTATCCGTTTCCTAACGCGAACGTGGGCCCCTTTTTGCAAAACAACTACTGGGTCAACTCGCCGCAAGTCAGCACGCCGGAAGGCTTTATTCTTCGAGTCGACCGGAACGTTTCGCAGAAGCACAAACTTACCTTGGACGTAGCCTATTCGAAAGGCTTCCATGGCACCGCCGACCTTTACCCGACGATTGGCAACCCCGGGAGGCCCGACCGTCTTTTTTCCAACCGACGAACGGAGCTGTCCGATAGTTTTTCCATTTCACCGCGGTCCGTCTACACGGCTTCCTTTAGCGTCAACTCGTCCGGTGTTCGGACGCCGGGATTGGGCAACGAAGACCTGGACATCCCGCAGGAGCTTGGTCTCGACGGCGTCAGTGGCGGCGTCTTTCCCACTGTACGGTTCAACGAATACTTGGGGTTGGGAGGGCCGCAGGGTGCGTATCTCCACAATTTCTGGACGACCTATGGCACCGGACATGCTCTAGCGTTGCGGCGCGGCAAGCACGCGTGGACCCTGTCTTCCTCGCTGAGGTTTTATCAGCTCAACACCTTCGATCCCGATTCGCCGTCCGGGTCGCTGCGGTTCAACGATGATCTCACGGGTCTGCCCGGCGTCATCAACACGGGGAATTCTTTCGCGAGCTTCCTGTTGGGCCACTCTTCTCGGGCGGAGGCGACCGATCTGCTGCAGCCTTCCTACTTGCGTCGCAAGTTTTGGCGCAGCCAAGTTCAGGACGAATACGAGCTGACTCCGAACTTAACCGCGACCCTGTCAGTGCGTCTCGAAGTCAGTACACCAAGGGTTGAAAAGTTCAACCGCCAGTCAACGATCGACGTCGACTCGATCAACCCGGAGAACGGACGCCCGGGCGCGCTCGTTTTCGCAGGCCGCGACGGTGCGGGAAGAGCCTTTCAGCCCTCACAAGCGCGACTTGAACCCCAGGCTGGGTTCTCGTGGAGCCCCTCTCGTAAACGCGGCACGGTCGTCCGAATGAGCGTCGCGCAGCGGTACGGCTCGATTCCTCTAAGACCCGGCCCGTTTGCCACGCAGGGTTTCAGTGCTAGGCGCACTTTCTTCTCTGCTAACGAGCAGCTCCAACCGGCTGTGGTGCTTGGTCAGGGCCTGGCGCCGCTAGGCACCCCCTTGCCGCACTTGTCACCAGCCGCTGCCAATGATACCGACGCCGATTACGTTGCCAACACCGACCGCTTGCCCCGTTACCGCTATCTCACCCTGGACTTCGAACGTCGAATGCCGTTGGGAATCATGCTTCGGCTCGAAGGCAGGGTAAGGCGAGCTGATAACTTACTGGTCAACGGGAACGTCGCGGGAATCAATGCGGTTCCCCTTGATGCGCTGGCTTTTCGCGATCAGCTGAACGATGAGAGCTTCCGGAGATCGCTCCGGCCCTATCCCCAGTTTCAAACCGTCGACACAGGCCGCCTTTACCCCCTGGGCCGCTATCAGTCCCAGTCCGGATCGATCGAAATCGAGAAACAGGCCTCACAGGGCTTGGCTTTTGATTTCTCCTACCGGCTGCGAAGGCAGTACGACGACTACTCGGGGCCGGGAGTACAAGACTATTTCGACCGTGACAGCGAGTGGGCGTTGACACCGTGGGTACGTCCTCAACGCATGTCCCTTTCGTATTCCTACGAGATTCCCTTTGGACAGGGAAAACCGTTCCTGCGCAGTCGGGGCTTGCTGAGCGGAATTCTCGGGAATTGGTCCGTCCGCGGGTTCACGCGCTGGGGAAGCGGTGATCCGATCGCCTTGCGGCCCGAATTCAACAACACCGGCGGCGTCGTGCCGTACCTGCGTGCCCAGGCAGTGCCCGGTGCCGACGCCCACGTCAATGACCCGGGTCCCGAACTCTGGTTCAACCCGGCAGCCTTTGTCAACCCCAGCGATTTTTCGATCGGCAACGTACCACGAGCCCATCCTTCGCTCAGGAATCCAGGCTTCCATAATCACGATCTCTCCGTGAGCAAGCGTCTACCGCTGCCGAGTGAGCGGAGTCTCGATATCCTCTTCGAAGGATTTAACTTCCTCAACCACGCAAACTGGAACGACCCGGACGCTTATATCGGGTCGGCAGAGGCGCCGAATGCCAATGCGGGCAAGATCATCGGGTCGCGGGGAGGCCGCGTCGTCCAGCTCGGTCTGCAGTTCAATTTCTGAGACCGCTCGCGGTACGCCGGCGCGGTAGCCGTCATTCTTCGACGTTTTTCGGAGGCATGCGGAAATCGAACTGTGTAGCGGCAGACCCCGCGGGCCCGTTGTCCCTGCAACAGGCGGCATCAGTTGAGCACGGCGAAGCAAGCGCAACGAAGTAATGGCGGGTCTATCGCGTGCTTCGACCGTCAGGTGGTGAGAAATGCGGGCTAGCTTCGTGCGCGGCGGCCGGGCGAACGCAACGACGCGCGGCGACGATTCGGCGATAAATATGCGGGCTCCTCCCTGCTCTCGCTGCTATCTACTGTTGCTGACTCTGAGTCTGTGTATTCCCCTCCAAGCTGCGCTCAAAGTTTCGGTGCGAGTCCAAGACAGTCAAGGGAGTTTCCAAAGCGACTTGCAGGCGGAAAGCTTCCGCGTCCGGTTGGACAACCAAAAAGTGGAGGTTGCAAACGTCCTAACCACGAGCGACAACTTGATCCTGTTAGTGCTTCTGGACTTGGCGGGAGATCTTAACCGCGTGGATGTCGCGCGCCGCGCACTCATCGAAGCAATCGACAACCTGGGGCCACACCCGTATGTCGCACTCCTCCAGGCAGGGGACGGCTTACAGGTACTGGCAGACCCGACAAGGGACCACGAAAAGCTTGAGGAACTCATCTCGAATCTTCAGGTCTCTCGTTTCCCAAGCTTGCTCGAGTCCGTCGAGCGGGCTTCCACCATCGCCGACCGAATGCTGCGTGAATCCGAAGTACGGGTCGCGGTGCTTTCGATTACCGACGGGAGCATTCGTCAGTATCGCGGCGACTACTCGAATCCAGTCATCAACCCCAGTGACCGTACGGATCTCAGCCGCCGTTTCCGCGACAGAGTCATCCGGGAGAGAATCGCCACAATCACGAATTCGCTGCACCAATCCTGGGCGCCCATGTTCTTCCTGCATTTGGAGAGGCGTACAAACCGCCTCGACCTCGCCTACCAAGATGGTTTGCGACAGTTCGCCCAAACAACAGGCGGGGAGGCGCTTTTCTGTAGCAGTGTTTCCGAGATTCCCGCATTCCTCAAGCAGCAGGTGGAGCGGATAGCTCACTCGTATGTACTAACCATTGCTAATCCCAAAGATATCCGAGGACGAGTCCCGCTGCGCGTGGAAGCCGGACCGAAAGTGAACGTAACCCACCGCGGTCACATTCAAGTTGCGGATTGAAAAAAGAACGCCGGTGTCCGAGCGCCTGGCCTGTGATAGCGCACAGATACCCACCCCAAGCCTCGCGGAATGGCATTGTCACGTTAATCGTGTTGAGCCGCAAAGGCCCGCATGGATTCCCTTTCAGGCGGCCGCACTCGCGGTTTCCCATACATTGAATGCGTCTTTCCGAAATCGTTTG
>CAXWPI010000006.1:0-1445955 GCA_963668345.2 Bryobacterales bacterium
CAACCCACCAGCTATGCAATGGTAGCACCGCCAAGCCTCTGAACTAGACGGCGACCGGTCAGGAGCAGCGGTGCAGTGCGCAGGTGGCAGAGCCGACAAGAGAGCATCTTCCCGCCGGCCGCCTATAGGCTGCGAAGTGCGGCCTAACAGCCCGTGGTAAAAGTAAACGTCTCGAAAAAACGGGTACAGCCAGCCAATTCGCTTCAGGCTTAAGTGCTTTGTTTCGAGGGCGACGAAGGGGAGCGAATTGGTGGCAGTCCCCGATTTTTCCGCCGGCCGCCTATAGGCTGCGAATTACGGCCTAATCCACCTGGCCTCGATTGTCTTGATTTCGTTAGGCGCCGACATTACCCGGAGGGGAGACATCCTTCAAGGATTGTCTTAACTCGGTTGGGCAGCCGGATGGTTCAAGCACGATGATGATCGGGCGTCCCACCCCAGGGGTTTCGAGAGGGAACTTCACCGTGCTCGAGCGCGCATAGATCAGCGGATCTCGCCGTCGACGGGCGAGGAACTCGCTTAAGGGGTGCATCTTGCTCGGCCACCACAAAAGGTAGTGCATGGGCACGATCCACTTGGGCTTGAGGTGGTCGATCAGGAAATCGAGGTCTTTCAGCGGGATGGTGTTGGTTTGGCCGACAAGAGCAAGCAGCAGGTCGCAGCGGCCGACGCAAGGAGCCATCTCTTGTCCGCTGATCCCATAGCCCAGGTCGCCCATATGTAGTATCCCACTACTGTCCGGTTAAAAGTCGAATAGAATCAGTTGGTTGGGGTCATCGAGTAAGTTTTCGTGGGAGTCGGACGGCTGCAAGGCCTGTAAAATGGGCGTTTTCTCGAAAAGGGTAACGCTGAGAATCTGTAGGATTTGGTAGAGACTCGCCTCCAGGCCCAACCTCTTGCGCACGATCGCGACCAGCACGTAAACCGAGACGGCGATCCAGATCTGGGTCTTCACGGCGTTCTCGCTGGCGCCGTAGAACTTCTTGATCCGCAAGTGCTGCTTGATCCACCTGAAGAACAGCTCCACCTGCCAGCGCGAACGGTAGATCTCGGCGATGGTCAGCGCCGGGAGCACGAAGTTGTTGGTCAGGAACTGCAGCCGCTTGTTCGTCGCGGTGTCGAAGTAGCTGACCCGCCGCAACGGGTCCGGATACGCTTGGGCCGATTCGATGGCGCCCAGGATGACGGTCTGATCCGAGCGCACGCCCGTGGACCTGTCGACGGGATGCGAGTAGCGCCGTTGGAGCAAGATGTTCTTCTTGGTTCGCACGACGAAGAACGACGAGCAGAGGGTGAACACGAAGAGGCGTTCGAAATCGACGTAGGCCCGATCCATGACGTAGAAGGCGCCGGGCTCGGGGCCGATCTCGTCGAGGATGTTGACGTCGTGCGTTTTGCCGTCGGTAATGCGGATAAACGTAGGGATGTTGCCGTGCAGGTCCAGCAGCGTGTGCATCTTCACAGCAGCCTTGTGCCGGCGGAACTTGGCCCACGGGAACAGCGAGAGGCACAGGTCGATGGTGGTCGAGTCCAGAGCGTAGAGGGTTTGATCGAGAGCTACGCCGATCGGATCGCGGGCGTACAAGGGCCGCGCGATGCGAATCAAGACTTGGGCGAAATCGGCATAGATCCTCCAGTCGCGCGATTCGTTGGCGTCGGCCAGTGTCGAGCGCGCCACCGGGCAGCGGAATCCCATGTGGTAAAGCTTGGCGGAAAGCGAACGCAGGCACGCTTCGATATCGCGGAGGCTTTCGCGGTAGGTCAGCTGGGCGAAAGCCATCGATAGGAACTGATCCCAGCCGGAGAAGCTGCGCCATCTGTGATCCCCGTCGTAGCGGCTTACGCAGCGGCGGAACTCGCGATCCGGAAGGAAGCTGATCAACTGGGCGAACACGGTGCGGCCGAGGTTCATGAACCATTGTTGACCGCCTCCGAAGTCGTTCCAGCCGTCCTTCGCCGTTCAAATCGCGGCAAGGGAAAAACAGTCGTAAGATATGCTGGAACAGTCAGTTGCCGCCCGTCCGTGAGTCGTTAACCGGACAGTAGTGGTAGTATCCACAAGCCGCCGACCTTCAGGGCATACATCGCGTTGTCTTTCGGACTACCACTCTCGTGCGTGTCCGACTCCCTCACTTTCAACGTGATGAGAGGGCTGCCTTCGACTTGGGCCTCCGTGCCCGACACGGCCAGGTCCAGCGCGTTAATGACCCGAGGATTACCTCGAACCAGCTTAGGGTTGCCGTGGGCCCGGTCCGTCAGAGAGCTGACGATCACCGTGTCGCCTTCGATCGTCGTGTCTTCGGGCAGGCTAACGTTCCGCTGCGTATAGGGATCGGTGACGATGGTGGGACCCCCGTCACGCCGGATGCGGAAGCAGGCGTGCCCTACCCATTCGACATGGACCGGCATGTTAACCCGCATTTCTAACCACCTGACGGCCGAAGCACGCAATAGCAGCCCGTGGTGAAGAAAAATCGGGTACAGCCAGCCAATTCGCTTCAGGCTAAGCACTTTGTTTCTATTGATACCCGCAGAATATAGTGTTGTTTTCGGACACAGCAAATGCCTTGCCAGAGCGGGCGCAGCACGCTGCGCCCCTACACTGTATTTCGCGAACATCAATAGGTATGTGACGAGGGGCGAATTGGTGGCAGTCCCCATTTTTCGCTCTTGCACGACTTTTGCCACTAATCCTCCATCATGCTTTGAAACCCCGCGTACTCCCACCACTTCTTGCCGGGGGGCTTTTCGAGGACAAGGGGCTTCAGAAACGCAACCGCCTTCTCCGTGCCCTCTGTCATCTCCATGTAGTCGCACTCCATCTCCACCGAGAGGGCGCCTTCGTAACCGACAAAGCGCAGAGCGGTGATAAACTCGCGCCAGAACCTTTCATCGTGGCCCCATCCGATCTGCGTGAACGCCCAGGAGCGCTTCTCGGGTTCCGTATGCGGCGAGGTGTCGAGCAGGCCCTGCAGCTTGACGTTACGGGGGTCGATACGGGTGTCTTTGATATGCACGTGGTAAATTGCATCGGACAAGAAGAGAATCGATTCAATCACGTCGATCTGCTGCGGGAAAAAATGCGACGGATCCAGGTTACAACCGATGACCGGGCCAATCGCGTCTCGCAGCTTCATCACGGTTGGCGGAGAGTACATGATTTCGCCTATCCAGGGCTCGATGCACAGCCGGCAACCGTGGTCTTGGGCGATCTTGGCGTGCTCGCGCCAAAAGGGGATCACACGCTCCTCCCACTGCCAGCGCAAGATGCCGCGGTGGTAAGGCTTGGAGGAGTCAGCCACCCAGAATGGATACGTCTCCCCCGGAGCCGCTTCCGGAACACCACCGTTCGTCGTCAGCCGGTCGACGCCGGCTGCTTCCGCCAGCTTGCACACCTGTCGAAACCGGCGGGAGTAGGCCTCGGCCGTCTCCTTGTTGGGGGACAGTGGCTCCCCGGGTGTCGCCAGAGCACTAATCCGCAAACCGTGTTCTTCCAAGGCATCCAGCCACTGGCGAAGCTTCCCCTGGTCAGCTAGGAGCTTCTCGAAATCGCAGTACTTGTTGCTTTCCTCGCTGCCCAAACAGACCATCTCGATTCTCTCCACCCCGAGGTCCTGGGCGAAGCGTAGACCCTCCTCAAACTCAAACTGTGTAATAAATAGCGAGTTGATCCCAATTTTCACGACTACCTCCCTCTTAGAAAAGGATGTTCATTTCCCGACAAGGGCGACCAGGTCCAGACCGAGGTCGGTCGCCAGTCTCTTGATGTCGCCACGGCCGGCGCGATCGATGATTGGATCGACGCGAGGAGCGAAGGCCCAGCGGCTCCGCGCGCGGAGACGAGCGACTGCCGCGTCCCCCCTGAGCCTCCGTTTCGTGTTCGCCTCTATCTTGCGGGAACTCACTCCATCCCGCCATCGCATTTACGCCACTTCCAAAAATGCCGCCAGTGTTTGCTCAGCCGCCCTTCTCCAACTCAAGCCCGCCGCTCGTTGCCGGCCTCGCCTGATCAGCTCGGCTCGGTAAGTAGTATCCCGCAAGGCTGAACACAATGCCTCGGCGATCGCCGAGCTGGACATCGGATCAAAAAACTGCGCCGCCCCGCCGGTAATTTCGCGCAGTACAGGTATGTCCGAGCAGACCACCGGAAGTCCGGACGCCATGGCCTCGAGTACCGGCATGCCAAAGCCCTCGAACGTAGACGGGAAGACCAGTGCCTGCGCATTGTTAAACAGCGACAGGATGACCTCGCGACGCTGCCAGCCAAGCAGGTGTACGCGGGAAGCCCAGTCCTTTCCCTTCAGGAGCCGGCGGACAGCCTTCGACGACTTGCCCGGCAGGCCGGCTATGACCAAGTGCTGCGGCCAGCCTTCGGCCCCAAGCCGCCCGTAGGCTTCCAGAAGGCGGGTAAAGTTTTTGTGAGGATGAATGGTGGAAACGGCCAACAGGTACCTGCACTCGGGAACGCCCGCCTCCCGGAGCACTGCGGCACCGTAGGCCGGATTGTCGCCAAGATGGAAGAAGCGGGGTTCTACACCGTGCAGCACCGCGCGCACTTTGTCGTCGCGCACGCCGTAGACCGCAAGCACATCATTGCGTGAAGTTTCCGAAGGCGTCAAAAGTAGATCCGAAGACTTCACCGACTGCCAAACGGAACAGTTCCAGGCCGCTCGCTCCAGAAAACCGAAGTTCTCGGGTTGTCGCTTATGCTGCAAATCGTGAATCATAGTTACCCGCTTGCCGCGGGCGACAAGGGGCGACGTAAACCCGGGCGAAAACAGCACGTCGAGGCGGCGTTTGATGGTCTGAATCGGCAGGCCCGTCTGCTCCCAAATCAATCGCCCAGGACGAAAGCGAGCCGGCATTCGGCTCACCACCGCCTCGAAGTTCGGCGCCGCGGGGCAGATCGCCCCACCCGCCTCGCGGGAAGTGAATACGAAGTAGCGATTCCGGTCGTCGATCCGAGCCAACGCTTCGAGGAGACGGCAAAGGTAGATCTCCGTGCCCCCGACGCCACCCGGAATCAGATACAGGGCGTTGACGCCGATGCGTAAAGGGGTTGGCATTGCGGTAGGCACTCCCGGCACCCGCACAAACCCGTTCCCCTCGCCTGTGCGGGAGCGGCTCGGGCGGATGACCGAATGAAATATGATAGCCGCTTTTGCGGGGCGTAGAAGCGGCGAGGCTTCCGCGCCAAGCCCTTAGCCCGCATTTCTCACCAGCGTGCCGCGAAGCCCGCCCTCTGCCCCACAGCGCATGGTGGCGCGAGGGGCTGCGCTGTTCGGCTCCGAGGCCACAAGATGCTAAAATCCTACTTTGCAGCCGCCGCGCGCCTCGGTCATCGTGCCCACTCTGCATGCCGGAGAAAACCTCAGGCACTGCCTGGAAGCTCTCTCGCGACAGACGTTCGACAGCTTTGAGACGATCGTCGTAGACAACAGCGGCAGCCGCGCAGCCTCCGGATTCGCCGATCTGCCCGGAGTCCGAATCATCGCCAACACGAAGAACGTCGGTTTCTCCCAGGCGGTCAACCAAGGCATCGCGTCATCGGAGGCCGAGTTCGTTTGCACCCTGAACGATGACGCCTATGCGGCTGAAAACTGGCTTGCTCAGCTGATCGCAGCGTGCGCCGAACATCCGAAAACCGGCATGTGTGCGTCGCAGATTCGTCTGCGAAATAGCCCCGACCGGCTCGACTCCGCCGGACTCAATATCTACGGCGACGGTACGACGAAACAGCGCGGGCAAGGCAGCGCCGTCCAGGACTATGCGCAACCCTCGGCCGCACTTTTGCCCAGCGCGTGCGCCGCGCTCTACCGCCGTTCGATGCTCGAGGAAATCGGCGTTTTTGATGCCGACTACTTCCTCTACTGCGAGGACGCCGACCTGGGCCTGCGGGCCCGGCTGGCGGGTTGGGCGTGCCGCTACGTGCCCACGGCGCGGGTCGACCACGACTATTCGGGATCGGCGGGTCGAGCTTCCGCCCTCAAGGCTTACTTGGTCGAGCGGAATCGCCTCTACACCGTATGTAAGGTCTTTCCGGTCGTGCTCTGGCCCCTCGTGCCGTGGCACTCGCTGTATCGCTACACGGCGCATGTGCGTGCGGCCATCAAGGGCCGCGGGCTGGCCGCGGAATTCGGAAACGGCCGGCATAAGTGGTGGCAACTTGTGCTAATAGTAATGTCTGCCCACGGGAGCACGCTCCTGCATCTGCCGAAACTGCTGTTGAAAAGACGCCGGGTGCAGCGGACCCGTGTGCTGGGTGTGCGGGGTTTCCGCGAACTGCTGCGCCAACATTACAGCTCGGCAGCCGAAATCGCGGAGCAATGACGAGTCTTCTGTCCCGCTCCGCCACCCGAGGCGCGGGGATCTGGCCGCTTGCCGATGAGGGTTCATGATTTCTAACGGCCCATCCGTACTAGTCATCGTCCCCGCCTACAACGAAGAAGGAGCGGTCGGCCACGTCGTAAAGTCAGTGCGGGAAGTTGTCGGCGACACGCCGATCGCTGTGATCGACGATGGTTCCCAGGACGCTACGGCCGAAGCCGCCGCGGCCGCGGGAGCCGAGGTATTCCGCCTCCCACACCACCTCGGGCTGGGCGGCGCCGTCCAGACGGGATACCGTTTTGCCTTCGAACAGGGCTTCGACCGAGTCGTTCGGGTTGACGGCGATGGCCAGCACAATCCGAGCGACATCCCCACCCTGCTCAAAGCGATGGACGAGGGCGGCTACGACGTGGTCACAGGCTCTCGCTACCTGCGCCCGAACCATGACCCGATCCAGCCCCTGCGACGATTCGGGTCCTGGATCTTCTCCTGGGTCCTCTATCCCATCCTTGGCCGGCGCATTACGGATCCGACGTCGGGCTTTGTGGCGGTGAACCGACGAGCTCTGGAAGTCTTCAGCCGGAGTTTCCCCCTCGAATATCCCGAAATTGAAGCTCTCGTCGTTCTCAAGCGAAAGGCCTTGAGTTTTCACGAAGTGCCGACAAAAATGTTTCCTCGTTACAGCGGCCGCTCGACGATCGATACTTGGACTGCCATGTACTATATGGTTCGTGTTCTGTTGGGCGTCTTCGTGAACGTCATCAAATACGAGCGTCGCTACCACACGGGGCAACGAGGCTAGAAGTGGAGAGAATTCGCGTAGCAACGGCCGTCTTCTGCGTGGTATTGCTGCTGCAGATCATTCGCGCCGTGCGGCGCGAACACATCCGTGTCGAGTACTCGATGGCCTGGTTCGGAGCGGCTGCTCTGCTGTTGGTGCTCTCTTTCTCCGCATCCGTGCTTGATTGGCTCTCACGAACTCTGGGTATCGACGATCCGTCGCTGGTATTGGTTCTGATCGCCGGGCTGTTGTTTCTCGTCACGTTCTTCCATGCTTCCGTCCAAATATCGGATCTAAAGGACAATAACATCGTGTTGGCCCAAAAAGTCGGTATCCTGGAGTGGGAAGTCAAGCGCCAGGCATCTGAGATCGAAGGCCTGGGAGCCGCAGCAGGTCAACCCAGGCGCAAGGCCCCGGGGGAGACCCGTGAACGTCGTCTATGACGCCACCCCTTTGCTGATGCGCAGTGCCGGGGTGAAGAACTATCACCACGCGCTTCTCAAGGAGTTGATCCCCTCATTTTCTCCTCACCGGATCCGATTGTTCCCCTTCCTGACGACCCTCAAACCCAATCAAAACGAACGCTCGAACTACCCGCCGATCAGCACGGCCCTGCGGCTGGGCGCTGTCTTGACCTCGAACTACTCGGGTTTGTCGTTGGCGTCGCTCGTCACCCGCAGAGCGCACCTGTTCCACGCGACCCAGCACAGTTGGCGCCTGCCTCGCGGCGTCTGTTTGACGTCACAGGTTCACGACCCGACACCGCTCACGTTACCTAGCTGTCACACGGCCAGCACGATCCGTTATTTCCAGAACTTCGTGGACAACGCGCTCCCCAAACTGGCGCGAATCCTTGTGCCCTCGAACGCCGTCAAAAAGGATTTGGCGGAGCAGTTTCGTATCCCGCCGGAAAAGATAACGGTCGTGTATCACGGCGTGGACGAGGACTTTTTCTCGTCCAGCGACGCCGCGAGATATTTGGTCCGACAAAAGTACGGGTTGCCGGAAAAGTTCATCCTTTTTGTCGGCGCCATGGAACCGCGCAAGAACCTCAAGACGGTCGTCGCAGCCTATTCTTCCATGAGGGATGAACTCAAGGACGCCTACCCGCTAGTGATCGCGGGCGCGACAGGGTGGAAGAGCGCCGGGATTCGTCGTCTGGCTGAGGCGAAGCGTATCATCTTGACCGGGTATGTGCGCCGTTCCCTGTTGCCCGCCCTGTACCACTGCGCGTCGCTGTTTGTATTTCCTTCCCTTTATGAGGGCTTCGGCATGCCTCTGACTGAAGCCATGGCGGCACGGCTGCCGATCGTCGCCTCCAACCGAGGCGCCATCCCGGAAATCGTGGGCGACGCCGCGATCTTAGCCGACCCTCTTAGTGTCTCCGATATCGCCACCGGGATGGAGCGCATCCTCGAAACGCCCGCGATTGCGTCGGCCCTTGGCGAGACCGGGCGTCAGCTGGCGCGCCGATTTACCTGGAAAGAAACAGCCGCTCAAACCAAGGCCTTCTTCGAGCAGGCGCTGGGAGGGCTGGGGGCGTGAGTCGCACGAATTCCGCAACAGCCGGAATCTAACCGCGACATAGTCCGCCTGAGGCAGATGGTTTTCCCCAAAAACCCACTGACTCCCGCGCTTGACTTAGATCTGTTAACTGTCATAACTTGCCGTCGGCATCAGCGGGTTTCCGCTGAGCGAGTTTCTGGGGGTCAAATTGAATGGTTCGTCGAGGCCAGGGTAGCCGAGACGGGGAACCTCGCGCCGGCGACAGCTCCGTCGATGCAAGATCCAATACGTCGAAGCTTTGGCTGAGATAGGGGGCCTGCGGTCCAACCCACAGGGCATCAGCTTCCGAGGCAAACTCGCGTGGGACGCGATGCCACCACATCCCTGAAAAGCTAAAGGAGAACAATCATGAGACGCCTGTGTGTCTTGACACTGATAGCCGTACTGCTGCCTCTGACGCTGTCGGCCCAACCGACACGGACGCTGGAGTCGAAGTACTACTGGTTCTTTATGAATCCGTTTGATGAAGTGCCGCCTGCCGCAATCGGCGGAGATTTCGCCTTTGCCGACGCCGAGATCCATATTCACGCTTCACGCGACAATGAGACGCATGAGCTCGTCGAAGCCTGGGTCAATTTCCACATCGAATACTCTTTTGACCTGCCCCAAAATCTCATCGCGATGCACATCCACAAGGGGAGGTTCTTCGAAGCCGGGCCGGTTGTCATCAGCTCGGGTATGACGCCTGTCGATGACGCCCGCATTGGCGAGCTCCGGTTTCAAGTGGAAGTCACCGACCCCGCAGGCCTAGCTGCGATCGACGGCATTTTCGGAGATTCTGAGGCTTTCTATCTCAATCTTCACTCCACCGAATTTCCAATTTGATTCAGGCCTCTCGACCTTCCAGCGGCCTTCAGCGTCTTTATTCATAGGGGCTAGAGCCCGATGAGGACGCCATGGAGGCCAACACCCAATGGGTGAAAAACAAACCAAGCCATTCCAGCTAACTTTCAATGGACTTCTCAAAGTCGATTTCCAGGGATCGCACGTCACTGCCGACGGTGGCCTGATTTTGGTTCGCGAACTGGACGAACGGCTCGGTCTCGGAGAACTGATTGACGAGCATCTCAGCGACTCCCGGCACGGCACAAACAAGCAGTTCACGCTCGCTGATCTGTTGCGGCAGTCGATCTACAGCCGCTTGGCAGGCTACGAGGACGTCAACGACGCCGTCCGCGTGGCGGCTGACCCGACGTTTCGCTTGATCGGCTCGCAGAAGATCTGGGATCGCGGTGCGGCCTTGACCTCGACGCTGCACGGCTTCGAGACGGAGATGCTGGCGAGCGAAGAGAACCTGCTGGGGCTGATGGCGCTGAACCGAGAGCTGGTCGGGCAAGCGGAGGCGTTCGACGACTCCGCGCGGGTCGTTCTGGACATGGACTCCACCGAGAGTCCGGTCCATGGCCAACAGGAAGGCAGCGCCTACAACGGACACTTCGAGTCGGTCTGCTACCACCCGTTGCTTTTGTTCAACGGTCATGGTGATTGCCTCGCTGCCAAGCTGCGTCCCGGCAACGTGCACAGCGCCGAGGACTGGGATGAGCTATTGTTGCCGGAGATCGAGCGCCAACTGGCCGAAGGCAAACAGGTCACCTTTCGCGCCGATGCCGCCTTCGCCAAGCCCGAGATCTACGAAGCACTGGAGGAGCGCGGCGCGGACTACGCCATCCGCATTCCGGCCAACAGGAGCTTGGAGTTAGAGATCGAAGACATCCTGTTTCGTCCGCCGGGGAGGCCCGGCCGCAAGCCGCTAGTGCGCTACAAGAGCTTTCGCTATCAGGCGGAGAGCTGGAAGAAGCCGAGACGAGTTGTCGCCAAGGTCGAGCACCACCAGGGCGAGCTGTTCGCGCGCGTCGGTTTTATCGTGACGAACATGAGCTTGCCAAGCCGGTCGGTGGTGCGTTTCTACAACCAGCGCGGCACGGCGGAGCAGTGGATCAAAGAAGGTAAGCAAGCGACGCACTGGACGCGGCTGTCGTGCCATCGCTTCCGGGCGAACGAGGTGCGCTTGCAGTGAAGCGTGCTGGCCTACAACCTGGGCAATCTCTGGCGGCGGCTCGGGCTGCCGCAGCGAATCAAGAACTGGTCGCTGACGAGCTTGCAGCACCGGCTGATGAAGACGGGCGGACGGCTAATTAAACACGCGCGGTATGACTGGCTCTTGTTCGCGGAGGGACATCTGAACCGGCGGCTGTTTGGCGACATGCTGCGGAAGATCTGGGCGCTGCCTGTGCCGGGCGGGTAGCACCGCACTTGGCGAATGCGAAATCTGTGTACTGAGGACGGAAGCTCGGAGGGGTGTCTGCGAAATTGACTTCGCAGCGACGGATCAGCCCCCATGAGGGGCAAGAAGGGGGCTCGATCGGTTCCGCCTCAGCCGCCGCCTCTTTCGGGTGGAGAAATGGTTCCGCTTCGCCGGGTGAGGGTGTAGACTCGTGCCGTCAGAGGAGCCAAATCGGAAATCCTGGCTTCATACGCTTCGTCATAGAAAGCCCTCAGAAAATGTATACGCATCGCGGGCTGGAGGGGAAAGAGTTTGTAAATGCCGTTGCGGTGGTCCCGATGCTGGTGAGAGATGACCGCTTGCCTGATCGACGGCGGGTCGACCTCCATCTTCTCGAGGTTTGTCATGAACAGCTCCGGCTTTGTTCCCGAGTCGAACAGCACTCGCCGCTCACGAAACGTGACGACCGCTGCAAAACCCCAGTCAGCCTGAACGTCAGACCGCGCCGAGGTGTTGTCGTAGATGACACGAATCTCGAGTTCGGGCGCCGGGGGCGCGGCGGGCTGGGCCGCGGACCCTAGAGCGACGGCGAGAAGCCATGCGCCGGCCAGAAATCTGAATTTGCTTCTGTCGGGGGGCTTCACGCTCATGTTTTCTCCTGAACCGGTATGCTTCCTGCTCGGCATACGCCAGCTCAGCCGCGGCCGAACGGCGACCGGAGTTCGCCGCGGGCGCCGAGGTTGCGAAGTTATCTCGGCTATGGGAAACGCCCGTCGTTCCTCAGAGCCTCAACCGCACCCTTGCGGGCACGCCTTGTTCTATGCGCGTTCCGCCCCGATTGACGCCTCGTCGGGTGCGACTGAATGAGTTTTCCGCCAAATCACTAAAGTTTTTTCGGCGATGTTTCGATAGTAACCGACAGAGACAGTTTGTTCCATACTCTCTCCTTGGCTATCGCGGCTGTGCGTCCCACCTGGCGTGCAGCCGCGAATTCTTTTCGGACGGTCGATTCGTCCGCAGAACTTCCACCGACCGAAATGTAGGGTCCAGCTCGCCCGCCCATTTCCACTTAGAGGCCAAGCGCTGCGACGAACGAGAATCGGATGGCGGGAAGGTGTGAAGAAACCATCTAAGCCTCAGATTCGTGCAAGCGGGCGCGATGCATTGCGCCCCTACTCGACTGAAACGAAGGGTGTTGGCCGGCCATCGGGGCGTGATTCATTACGCTCGCCTTCCGGGACCAGCGAATTTTTCACAGCTTCCCGCCCCCATTCTTGTTGACCAGTGGTCCACGGACGCATTACGGAACCCGGGCGGCAAAAAATAGGGCCGGCTGAAAGCCGGCCCCTGTGTTGTCCCCACGGAAGTTGCGTCAACCATCCAAGGGTCTTGCGCTTACCGACCGACTAGTAATCGTCGTGCCCCATAGGCATCGCGGGAGCTTTTTCCTTTTCGGGAATTTCGTGCACCGAGGCCTCGGTGGTGAGCATCAACCCGGCGATCGAGGAGGCGTTTTGCAGCGCCGTGCGCGTCACCTTCGCCGGGTCAATGACGCCGGCTGCGACCAAGTCGCCGTATTCGCCCGACTGAGCGTTGAAGCCGAAGTTGCTTTCGGACTTCTCGCGGACTTTGGCGACGACGATGGCTCCCTCATGGCCGGCGTTCTGAGCGATCCAACGGACGGGTTCTTCGAGGGACCGGCGCACGATGTTGATGCCGGTCCGCTCGTCCGCGTCGTCGGACTTCAAGTCGTTGAGAACATCCCCAGCCCGCAATAGGGACACGCCTCCGCCGGGCACGATACCTTCCTCGACGGCTGCGCGAGTAGCGTGCATGGCGTCCTCGACGCGAGCTTTCTTCTCTTTCATCTCGGTTTCGGTGGCCGCGCCGACTTTGATCACGGCGACGCCGCCGACGAGCTTGGCCAATCGCTCCTGGAGTTTTTCCTGATCGTAGTCGGACGTGGTTTCTTCGATTTGCGACCGTAGCTGCTTGACCCGGCCTTCGATCGCATCCCTGCTACCGGCTCCCTCGACGATCGTCGTATTGTCTTTGTCGATGACGATGCGTTTGGCCTGGCCGAGATCCTCGAGTTTGACGCCCTCCAGCTTGATGCCGGTTTCTTCCATCAGCGCTTTGCCGCCGGTAAGAATGCCGATGTCTTCCAGCATGGCCTTGCGCCGGTCACCGAAGCCGGGAGCCTTCACCGCGACACAGTTCAAAGTACCCCGCAGCTTGTTGACGACGAGCGTCGCCAGAGCCTCGCCCTCGACTTCTTCGCAGACGATCAGCAGGGGCTTGCCCGCGCGGGAAATCTGCTCCAGCAGCGGTAACAGGTCCTTCATGTTGGTGATCTTCTTTTCGTGGATCAGGATGTAGGCGTTCTCGAGAACGCATTCCATCGCTTCCTGGTCCGTTACAAAGTAGGGCGACAAGTACCCGCGGTCGAACTGCATGCCTTCGACCACGTCCAACTCCGTCTCCATGGTCTTGCCTTCCTCCACCGTGATGACGCCGTCCTTGCCGACCTTTTCCATCGCTTCAGCGATGATCTTTCCGATGGCTTGGTCGCTATTCGCGGAGATGGCTGCCACTTGGGAAACCGCCTCCCCTTCCACCGGACGGGAGAGGTCTTGGATTTGGGCCACGACCTTCTCCGTGGCCTGCTCGATACCGCGCTTGATCGCCATGGGATTGGCGCCCGCGGCGACGCTCTTCACGCCTTCTCGATAGATGGCCTGGGCCAAGATCGTTGCCGTCGTCGTCCCGTCGCCGGCGTCGTCGCTCGTTTTTGACGCCACCTCCCGCACCATCTGAGCGCCCATGTTTTCGAGCTTGTCTTCGAGCTCGATCTCCTTCGCCACGGTCACACCGTCTTTCGTAACGGTGGGCCCTCCAAACTTCTTCTCTAAGACGACGTTGCGGCCCTTGGGGCCGAGCGTGACGCGCACTGCGTTCGCTAGTTTGTTGACGCCCGCCAGAATCGCCTTGCGAGAGTCTTCACCGAAGATAATTTGTTTTCCAGCCATTCTCGTCCTCTCCTTTACGCTGCTTGTTGGGATTCCTTGGTGGTTTCTTCGACAACGGCCAGCACCTCGTCTTCCCGCAAGATGAGATATTCGCTATCGTCTATCTGCACTTCCGAACCGGCGTACTTGGCAAAAAGAATGCGATCTCCGGCCTTTACGTCCAGCGGAGCTACCGTGCCGTCCTCGAGTCTCTTGCCATTACCGGCAGCTATGATCTTGCCCTGCTGGGGTTTCTCTTTGGCCGAGTCGGGAATGATGATTGCGCCTCGCACCTGCTCCCCATCCTCCAGCCGTTCCACCAAAATGCGATCATGTAGCGGTCTTAAATTCATCGCACCACCTCCCAGTTCAGGCAACTCGCGGGCACACTCGCGTGGCCGTAATTTCTATTTTTGTTGAGGCCGACTAGGTTAGCCGCGCCGTAGCAGCGGCAGTGCCGGCGCTGACATCACGAGGGCCTACACCGAGGGTGCCCGTATAGGCTTTTCCTAGTTCCGAATACTATCCCACTGCTTGGCTACCTCAATATGTCTCGGGCGAACGCGCGGTTGGTTTCGCTCTAAAAAACACTGTACCACAAATGTCTATATTCTTGTCAGGATAGCTTAGCGATATACACTAAGATTATGGCTTTCGCAGTCATGATGACCGTCTGGCGACGCGGAATTCGCTCCGTTCACCCGTCGCCACACCGTAGTGGGTGGGGGGTAGGCCCTTGACTGCTCGCTTGCGCTCGGCTCAGCCTCGCTCGTCGCGAGGCTGCGCGTGAGCCGGAAATTGAGCTTTTGGGCGCGTCTTTTCTTCTAAGTAAAGTTCAATGGCGCGCAGTCGAGTGCTTGGGGACGGATCGCCCCAAAAGACGCCAAACGGCCGCGGGTCTGGGCCAAACGGCCGCCCAGCCCTTTATAGTTCCTACTGAGCGGGATTTGTCACAAGCGAGTGAAGAATTGTCGTCGGCGCTGTGGAAATGTGGAAATCGTCGCTCGAAGTGTCTTCGCGTCACCGTCGTGCGAGGATAGTCGAACGGCGGCCGGCATCCCGCGGCTACGAATCCCAGCCCTGGACACGCGATGTCTCCGCGCAGCGTCTCGAGCAGCGGGATGCGCTTGGTTTCCAGAACGAATCCTCGGATGACGTCCCGGAACCTCTGCTGATGACTTTACTATCAGGCCTTCGCGGAAGCCAAGCTTGCCGGCTGGTCGGAATCCTACCTTACAAGGAGTCGATCTCTATGGAGTTGCCAAACCTACCACCGGAACCCAACTTTGCGGCCTTCGGCGCCATGGACTGGGCCGATCGAAAGCACACCTTCGCGCTGCAGGAGGCTGCCACGGGCCACCGCGAGGGAGGGGAGATCGAGCACACGCCGGAGGCGGTCGGATCGCCCCACAGGGACGGCAACCTTGCCCGACAAACTGTAAGCCGGGCGATGTACACGAACTGTTGCCGCGAGCCATGGCCATCGGGCTTTACGCCCCAACCGCTGTGACAGTGATGAGAAATGCGGGCTAGGCGCCGCCTACGCCAGCGCTTTCGTGATCAGTTCCCCGCCTATGTCGGTGAGACGAAAATCCCGGCCCAGGTGTCGATAGGTGAGCCGTGTGTGATCGAGTCCGAGTAGGTGGAGAACCGTGGCTTGCAGATCGTGGACGTGGGTCTTGTCCTCCACGACATTGAGGCCGAGATCATCGGTCGCCCCAATGGTCTGGCCGCCCTTGATACCGGCTCCGGCCATCCAAATACTGTAAGCGAACGGGTGGTGGTCGCGGCCTTCGCCGCCTTTCTCGAGGCTGTTGAGCTGCACCAATGGGGTGCGCCCGAACTCACCCGCCCAAATGACGAGCGTGGAGTCCAGCAGACCGCTTTCCTTGAGGTCTTTCAGCAAGGCGGCGACGGGCTGATCGGTCATGTCGCAGTTCTTCTTGAGGTTCTTTATGAGCTCGCGGTGGTGGTCCCAACTGCCGTGCAACAATTGAACAAACCTCACACCGCGCTCGATCATGCGACGAGCGAGCAGGCAGTTCGTTCCAAACGGACGCGTCGTGTCGTTGTTGACGCCGTACGCTTCTAGGGTTTTCTCGGACTCTTGGGACAGATCGATTAATTCGGGCCCGGCCGACTGCATCCGAAACGCCAGCTCATAGGTGGCCATGCGCGAGGCGATCTCCCAATCGCCCGTCTCGTCGAGGTTCTGCTGGTTAATATCGCGGATACCCTCGATGGTCGAGCGCTGCAGCTCGGGGCTGACCCCCTTCGGATTCGACAGGTACAGAACCGGGTCCCCCGATCGCCGAAACGGTACGCCCTGGAAGTGCGACGGCAGGAATCCGCTCGTCCAGTTGCCGGCGCTCGCACCCGGGGCGCTCTGACCGGAACGCAACACCACGAAACCGGGAAGGCTCTCTGCCTCGCTGCCAAGCCCGTAAACGACCCATGACCCCATCGACGGCCGCCCCGCGAGAGGCGAGCCGCAGTTCAACATCAACTGTGCCGGGTGATGATTGAACTGCTCGGTATGCATCGACCGGATCATGCAGATATCGTCCGCACGGGTTGCAATGTGTGGCATCCAGTCGGAGAACTCGACGCCGCCTTGGCCGCTTTTCTGGAAGACGCGAGGACTGGCCCAGACCTTCGCCGTCGGCTTGATAAAAGCCAGCCGCAGATCCTTCGTCATCGACTCGGGCAGCGCCTGGCCTTCCCATTTCCCCAGCGCCGGTTTCGGATCGTATAAATCGATATGGCTTGGTCCGCCGTCCATCAATAAGAAGATGACGTTCTTGACTTTCGGCGGAAAGTGAGGATCCCTGGCCGCTATCGGATTCAACTCTGGCGCCGTGCGCCCTTCCCGCGCCATCAGATGCCACAAGGCGATCGTTCCTAGACCCCCTCCGCAATCGCGGAGGAAACTGCGACGACTTTGAATGCGCTTGAACTGTGCGAAGTCCATGGCTAACTCCTCGTGATGAATTCTTCCAGGTTCAGCAGCAAGCGACTGACTCCGACCCAGACGGCCGCTTCCTCAGGATCCACGCCCTCGATTTGCAGGGCCGGAAACAGAACTTCAATTGACTCACGCTTCTTGTTCAGAATAGTCTTCTGTTCCTCGTAGTAACGAAGCAGGCGGTCCTTCTCTTGGGGTCTGGGTGGGCGTCCCAGGGACAAGCGGTAGGCGTAGTCGAGGCGATCAGCGACGCTCCCCGGGCGCTCGCGCAACACACGGGCGGCCAACACTTGCGCGGCTTCGAAGAACACCGGGTCATTGAGCAGGTTCAGCGCCTGAAGCGGGGTGTTCGACCTCAAGCGACGGCTGCAGCTCTCCACCATGTCCGGGGCATCGAACGTAACCAACTGTGGATAGGGTGTCGTTCGCAAGAATAAGATATAGAGCCCGCGGCGGTAACGATCGGGCCCGACGTGCTCAATCCATCTGTCCGGTGCCACGCCGAAACCTAGCTCGAGCACGCTGTCGGGCTGCGGCGGGCGCACGCTTTTGCCCCCGATCGTCGGACTGAGCAGGCCACTCACCGAAAGGGCCGTATCTCGGATCGACTCGGCGGAAAGCCGCAGCCGTGATTGGCGAGCCAGCAGCAGGTTGCTCGGATCTCTTGTTTTCAAGTCTTCCCGTGCGTGTGACGCCTGCCGGTAGGTCGCCGACATGACGATCCGCTTGTGCATCGCCTTCCTATCCCAGCCGCCGTCCCGAAACTCCGTCGCCAGCCAATCGAGCAACCGGGGATGGGTCGGGGGCTCCGAGCGCGTGCCGAAATCCTCCGAGGTTTCGACAAGTCCGCGGCCGAAGAACTCTTGCCACGTGCGATTCATCGTTACCCGCGCTGTCAGCGGATTGTCATCCGCAACAAGCCATTTGGCAAACGTGAGCCTCGCCGGCTCCCCATCGGCCGACATGGGGTTCAAGACAACAGGCGCCCCAGGCTGAACCTCGACCCCGTAATTGCGAAAATCTCCTCGGATGAGGATATGACTCTTAGGTGGATCCGGGTTCTCCGCGATAACCTGCGCTTCGCCCAGTGCCGGGTATTGTCTTCTGAGCTTTTTCCACTTCTCGTAGACTTCCCTGAATTTTAAGCGGTCGTATTCCTCCTTCGGGAGTCTGTTAGCGGAGTAAAACAGGTAATGGTTAGTGAGTAACTCTTGCTGCTTTTCGGTGCGGTAGGCGGGATGCGTCCTAAGGGCCTCCTGCCCCCCGTCGTCTTTGACGCCCAGTATGTCCCAGGCGATCGTGTAGGGAGGATCGACGCCGACGTTGTCCGCCGCGAAAAGCATCTTCTTTTCCCATGCGGGCTGCAGGTCGGGCACTTTGTATTCGGCAAGCAGCTCGTCTCTCTTCGCTAGATACTCCTCTCGGTCTCTTAGGAAGCGCGCGATCTCCTGGGCCTGAGGTACTTCGATATTGACTTCGTGGGCGGTGTTGAAAAAGGCGTAGAGTTGGTAAAACTCCTTCTGCGTGAGAGGGTCGTATTTGTGATCGTGACAGCGCGCACAACCGACCGTCATCCCCAGCCAGATGGTCCCCACGGTGCTCGTCCGATCGATCACCTGCTCCACGCGAAATTCTTCCCGGTCGATCCCGCCTTCTCGATTGGTCAACGTGTTGCGCAGGAATCCGGTCGCGATTCTCTGCTCCGTGGTCGCGTTGGGCAGTAGGTCTCCGGCAATCTGCTCGACCGTGAACTGGTCGAACGCCATGTTGTCGTTGAGCGCGTTGATGACCCAGTCGCGCCATCGCCAGGCGTGCGGCCGGATGTGGTCCGTTTCGTAGCCGTCGGTATCCGCGTAGTGCGCCTGATCCAGCCAGTGACGGGCCCACTTTTCACCGTAGTGGGGTGACTTTAGCAGGCCATCGACGTAGCGCTCGTAGGCGCCCTCCCGGGGGTCGTTTAGGAAGCGGTCGATCTCTTGCGGGGTCGGCGGCAGCCCGATCAGGTCGAGGCTCACGCGGCGAGCCAGCGTCCGGCGATTGACTTCCGGCGATGGCTCGACGCCCTCGGCTTCTAATTTCGCGAGCACAAAGGCGTCAATCGGATTTTCGACCCAGGCCTTGTTTTTCACCTTCGGAAGTGCAGGGCGTTGGGGCGCGTTAAACGCCCAGTGCGGGTGCTTGGGACGGGACTCGGTCGCGCCTCTTTCCGCAACCGTCGGCTCCGCCCAGACGGCTCCCTGGTCGATCCAGGCCCTGAGCAAACCGATCTGTTCGTCGCTCAACTTCCCACCACCCATCGGCATCAAAGGGCGGCCGGGAACGCCGACCAACATGTGAATGAGGCTGCTTTCGGCGCTTTTGCCCGGCTCGATGGCAGCACCGGAGAACCCGCCCTTCAACGCCGCCGCGCGACTGTCGAGACGCAGTCCGCTCATCTGCTGACTAGCCCCATGGCAGTTCTGACACTGGTTGGCAAGCAGCGGCGCCACGTCGCGTTCGAAATCCACGGTGACGTCGGCGGGCGGCGGCAGCGACGGGGCTTCGCCCGCCTTGGCGGCCGGCGCTTGGCCCGAGACCGGAGTCAGAAAGGTCAATAAAACGGAAATCGTGACCAGGGGGAGGCTGACCCAAAACACCCTCTTGTATGACCAAGGTTTAGACATCATGACACCCACTACGTAGACTGGCGGCCAGTGAGCCGCTGAGCAAAACCGCGGCAGCGATGCCGGCCCGCGTTTCTCACCACTGGACGGCCCAAGCACCCGATAAGCCCGCCATTACTTCGTTGCGCTTGCTCGCCGTGCTCTCTCACGCACTTCGCCTCGCCACACCGGGTGAGAAAAGCGGGCCAGGTAAAGACCAAATAAAGCCGCCGCTCGGACGCGTCGCCGCTGTGACCCCGCCGCTACCCCGATTGTCTCGCGGCCGACTGAAAAAAGTCAATGAATTCGGACGCTCCGATGGCGCGTGGAAAGCGCGCATGTACGCCGCTCAGGCCAGGCCCAACTTTTCCGCCAAGCCGATGCGCCGCAGCTTGCCGGTCGGCCCTTTGAGAATTTCATCGAGGAATACGATGCGTCGCGGCACTTTGAAATCAACCAGACGGCCGGCGGCGAAACGGCGAAGCTTTTTTGGGGGGAAGAGGGGGGGAGATCCGCACGCAGCGCCGGCCCCTCGCCCGACCAACCCCATTTCAGGATCATTCTTGGATTGGAAAATGCTGCCAGCGCTACTTATGGACGGAAAACTGGTCCTGAGGACGCTTAAGCTTGACCGTAACGGTCTGCTCAGGCTCCCGGAGCTCGACGGTTTCGCCGTACGTTTGATACCCTTCCGCGATCACCTGGAGCAAGACAAACCCTTGCTTAATGGGCGGCAGGGGGGCGGTTCCTTGCTGGCTGGTTCTGAGCTCGAAACTACGGCCGATCTTCTTGTGCTTCTTACCCTTCAGCGTGCGGATAATGAGGCTGGCGCGGGGCACCGGTTCGCCTTCGTGGTCGAGCACCACGATTCGCAGGCTGGACCTCGGTTTCTTGGCTGACAACACGTGGGGGGAGATAAACAGCGAAGCGAGGATAATAACAATCAGGGCTCTCATGTCAAGAAATCAAACCACGGACAGTCCAAGCGCAAGTCAAAAGATAAAACTCAGAGCTCCACGGTAGCTTCGAATCGCCTGCAACAGATACATCTGTCCGCCATCGAAAGTCTGGATGGGAATATAGCCCGCCTTGAGGAGATTCCTGAGTTCAGCCCTGGCTTCCAGCCTGCCGGGGAGGGAGCCGCCGAAAGGCAGCGGCTGGCGAACGATCAGATTCAAGCCGGGATTCGAGCGGGCGGCAAAGTCGTTGTAGAGATCCGGAGCAATGACCGCCTGGCGGCTGAGCCACTGGTAGGTCGAAACCACACGCGTCCCCGACCCGGGCAGCTCGCTCGAAAGCGAAGCCATCAGCATATGGGTCTGTCGCATGTCGAGCGATCGGCGCAGTTCGTTAGGATCGGCGGTCTGCAACTCCGACTGCGTGGGGGACAAGGCTCCGCCGAGTCCATAACCAATGGCCGCCTGCAATCGGTCGCGGAGTTTGCGGGCGTAGGAGACGCGAAAGCCGGACGCCTGGTGATAGCCGCCGTTGAACGTCGAGCTCATCGAAAACAGATCAGGCAATACATTACCGCCGCCGTAGAAGCCCTCGGGCACAACCGCGGACAAGGCTGCGTCGGAAAGCCGGTCTCGATAAACGGCCGCTTCGAGAAGTCCGTTTCCCATGGTTTCGCGGTAGGCGATCTCGACGTGCTCGGTCCGCTGAACGGTGGGCCGACCGTTTTCGAGCGCCATTCTGGGAAACAGTCCCAGGGAAGAAACCTCCTGCCGGAGAGCTTCCGTGCCCGTGACAGCTTCGTCCGGCCTGGGAACGCCCGACGCGTAGCGAAGTTGAATCTCACGGTCCGGAGCTAGGTTGTAGATCAGACGGCCGTAGGGGCTTATGAAGTTCAGCCGGTTGAGGAAGCTGACCGATTCATAAAGAAAGCCGTACTCGAAACGAGCCGTATCGCCCAACTCGACGTGGTCGCCGAAACCCAAGGTGAAGGTTTCGAGCCTGGGAAGATCGCTATCCAACGGCCCCCCTACGATGGCCTGGGTGGCCGCCAGGGGGACCTGAAGCTGCCTTACGGTGACCGAAACCTCGGGTGCGACAGCGCCCATTTGGCGGCTATAGCTGGCGTGAAAGGCGGCGGCGGGCGTTCGCGTCATTGAGCCATAACCCAGATTGCCGCTTACGATCAGGCTGTTGTCGCCGAACAACGAGGTGGCCACGGCGAAGGCTGTGCCGAGGTCTGTTGCGTTGGCCAGGGCCGACTGGCGGGCGCCCCCGCCGGCACTGACCTCAGCGTAGCCGCGAGTGTCGCTGAACGTGCCCGACAGTTTCCGCAGCGCGGTCCGCGATTCTTGCCGTTCCTCGGGAAGCAGGCGCAGGACAGGACGCGTTGACGAGGAGGTCCGCAGAACCCATTTCCAATCTTCACTCATGTCGCGGACCTCTCCTCCACTGGGGAACACAAGCCGAAGGCTGGAGAAGAGACCCCGCAAATTCACGTCCAGGAAAGTTCGAGCGCCGGGGTCGATCTTGATGTTCTCCTTCAGCAACGGAAGGAAGCGGTCGAGAGTAACTCGCAGGGAGTACTTCCCGGGCAGGACGTCGTCCAACTGGAAATTGCCGCGGTGGTCCGTGTAAACGCGGTCGGCGCTACGTCCGGTGGCGGTCAATAAGGTCACCACCGCTCCCATTTGAGGGATTCCGCGGTCGTCCTTCACCCACCCAACGATCGAGCCGGCCATGCGGTTTTGCGCGGCCGCGGGTAGCGCCGCTATAAGCAGCGGCAGCAAAACCAGCCGGCACACCTTGCCGGCCAGTTGCCGAGCGGCTTTGTCGGAACCTCTTCGCTGTGCGTTCACTGGTCCAGTTGTAGGTCCGAGTCCCACGTGCACGCTACTTGACCTTAAAGGTTGCCGACGGCATCAGAACCTCGTTCTTGACGCTGTCGTTTACTTCCAAGCTCAGCCGGTACTCGCCGGGCTCCAAGTTGCCGAGGGGAAGCAGTTTTTCGACGACCGTTTGCCTGGGTGAGGCCCCCCGGATGGTGTTGATATCCTCGGTAAAGTCGAGCAACAGTTCCTCGGGTTTATCCAGCCGCGCGATCTTGTAGGTGACCGACCCGTTCGCACGCCTGGTCTCCTCATCCTCGCCAAGGTTGTAGATTTGCATGTAGATGCCCATCTTTTCGTCGCGCCGAAACTCTTCGCCGATGCGCGGCCGAACCTTGGAGCTTCCGATGACAAACTGCCCGGTTCCCAACGAGCGCGTGGGGACTCGCTCAATCTTGTCCGCCAGGATCAGGGAACTGTTGGCCAGCTTGTCTTCTTCAAACTTCGGAACATGCAAAGCCACTCGGTGGGTGCTCATGGTCTCGCCGACGACGTCTTTCACAACCAGTTCCAGGCGATACATGCCCGGAGCCAGCGGGATGCTCTTGTGATAGACCGACGAACGATTCATCTGTTGCGGGAGGCGTTCCGCGGTCGTGTCCAGGGTGACCGTGTCTTCGAAAACAGTTGCGATGCGCCGGGTGAGGGTCGTGACGCGCCCGAAGATATTGACAATCCCCTTGTGAAGACCGTCCTCTTCCTTAAAAACGAGGTCCTTGTTTTCCAGCTGAACGGTGACGCCTGTCAGAATCGAGTGGTCGGTGATACGAACGTAGTGCATCTCCACCTGGTAAGGGAGCGTGTTGTATTCGATACGGGACTCGACCACCGCCTCGAGATCTTTGAATTTGACAGGCGGCGGCTTCTGGAGTTTTGCCCACTGTTCCAACCGCTCGAACGGGTGGTAACGCCTGGAGGCGAAACCGTGCGGAACGCCCGGCCTGTCGCCGCGCAGTCGATTGTTCCTGTCCATCATCCCCATCTGCTCGAATAAGGTCGCACCGGCGCCGGGGACGTGAAGCATAGCGTCCTTCTCGAAGGGGTCCATGGTGTGTCGATACTCGCCGGTCATGGTCGGGTCCACGAACTCGATGAGGATGTCGTTGCCGATTCCTTCTATGTAGCGGTAGCGCCAAATTTGGAAGGGGTAGGTAGAAGTGATACCGCCGCCTTCTTCCATTGGTCGGTCGTACATGCCCCCGGACGGATGGTCTTCGATCTCATCGGGCGGCCCGAAGGTGATGTAAATGCGCCCGCGGTCCGTCCTCCAACCGGGGAAGCCGGAGGCGAAGCGGTCGTTGGCGTAGGCGATTCGGCGGTAGTGCTCTTCCTTGTACTCGTTCTCCATGCTGTCGGGCGTCGGATCCCGGCGCAGCCAAAACTGTTCGATAAAGTCTTCGCGCTCCTCAGCCGTTGTGAACCGAACAAACGCCTTCTTCTCTACGCCCGTGATGATGTAAAGGACGTCCTCTTTCAGCCAGCGTTTGAAGGGACCTTGCAGCTCTTTCTCGAGCCTCTTGAGCCGCTTGCGCTCCTGCTTCTTGGTGAGCTTGCCGGCTTCTTCCTTCTTCTTGGCGAAAAGAGGCGCAACCGGGAAGGCAAAAGCGAAAGCCAGAACTACCACTCCGGCGAGGAGTCTTCGTGACATGTTGACGACTTGACGACCGCCCCGTAGATAGATACGTTCCTAACGCGCGGGCGGGTTCTCAAAATCCAACCCCAACCCAGTCTCGATTCTAGGACTTCCCACCCGGAAGGTCAAGTAAATTCAAGTAGCCGCAGTCGGTCGTTCGTACTATATCGGCCAGGCCGATTCGCAAGACGGAATCCGCGGACGCGTCCCGGAAGCCCCGACGCGGCCGACAACGTCCAATCCAATGAGGGATCACGTTTCTACAAAAATCCGGAGAGGATTCTCCGGGATATTGTATCGGCAGCTTTTTTGGCCCAGGGCCGCCTCTACAACTATCTTTGTTTCAATAGTTTATAAGTATGGAGCCCGCTGAGATTTTGGCGCTTCACTTGCAGCGCGGGAGGTTAGGTTTTTTGGGGGTGAGGTGTATCTCGCCTTCGGTTCGGGTTGCCCCCGATGAGTAAGGCTTTGACAAATCGGCTTTTGGCGCAGTTACTGGTGGCGTCAACCGTCGTCATGGCGGCCGCGGCGTTGCTGAATTTCGAGCAGCGTCGCGGCGTACGCCTGCCCGACGACGGGGTCACCTGGATCGACGGCTCCTCGGGCGTCGAGGCGCTTCGAATCAGTCCTGAGAGCGGGGCGGCAAGAGCCGGAGTCAAGCCAGGGGACGTCCTACGAAGGATTGATCGAGTTCGGGTGGAAGATGCCGCGGCGGTTGGCCGTATCCTTGCCGATATCGGCGCGTGGGGAACGGCCACCTACGTGGTGGCCCGTGGCGGAGTGGAGGTTAGCAAGCCGCTGATCGTGGGCGCCGTGGGGCTGAACACGTTCGTTCACTACTTCCTTGGGGCCGTGGCCTTGGCCTACCTGGGGGTAGGCGTGTTCGTCTTCTACCGCAAATCGGCAGAGCCGATGGCTCGCCACTTCTACGTGTTTTGTTTGGGATCGTTTGTCCTTTACGCGTTCAGCTACACCTCGAAGCTGGATGGCTTTGACCGTTTTGTCTACTGGTCGGACGTCTGGGCAACGTTGCTGGTGCCGGCCGTGTTCTTGCACTTCTGCCTGGTGTTTCCCGATTCACGGCACGCCACGCGCGCTCGACGCGGGGCGGCGGCGTTGGCTTATCTCCCGGTCGCAGCCATGCTGGCTCTGCACCACGGAGCCGCTTCCGGTATGCTCGAAACCGACCTGCCTCTGGTCGAGTTGCGGTTCTTGCTCGACCGGCTGGAATATGGCCTGCTGGGATTGTATTTCCTCTCCGCGGCGGCAGCGGTGGGGTTGGCCGTTCGTGGTACGGAAGAACCGATTCTCAGGCAACAGCGGAAGTGGCTGGCGCAGGGGACCCTGTGGGGCGTACTGCCGTTCGTGATCTTTTATGTGGGTCCCTATGTCGGTGGGGAGATCGTGGGGCCGAACGGGAGCCTGGCCGTATTCTCCCTGGCTCTGATTCCGGCAGCCTTCGCCTATGCCATCTTCAAGTACCGACTGATGGATGTAGAGGTCGTCGTGCGGCGAGGCACGGCGTACACGCTGGCCACGGCCGCTCTGCTGGCTCTCTTTTACGGGCTGATCTTCCTGCTGAGCGGGATGGTCGCGCCACAGCTCAATGAGCTGGCGCCCGCGGGGTGGGTGATCTCGGTCGTGGCGGCTGCGATTGTGTTCCAGCCTCTGCGGCGCCGGATCCAGCAGGGCCTCGAGCGACGTTTCTATCGAGAACGCTATGACTACCGGCAAACCCTGGTCGAGTTCGCTTCGGAGCTGAGCACGGAAACGAATCTTGAGCCCATGCTTTCCTCCGCCTCGCAACGCTTGGTGCGAACTTTGGGCCTGCGTCGAATGGCGATCTTCGTGGCGAACGGGGAGGGTTCGAGCGGGGACCCGAGCGGCTTTCGCCTGGTGCACGGAGCCGGGCTGAGCGACGTGAACGGGGCCGAAATCAACGAGCAGAGTTGGCTCGACATGAGTTTTCTCCGTTCCGAGCCGGTCGGGAAAAACGGCGGCGTTCCCTATCTGTTCCTCAAGGACCCGGCCACGTCCATGGCGTGTTCCCCGGCGGCGAAACTGACGATTGCCGATCTGGATCTTACCTACTATGTGGCCTGTCGCGTTCGCGGCCGCACGATTGCCTACTTGGGGCTGGGGCGGACGGTAGAGGGGAACTACCTCTCGAGTGAAGATCTCGCGCTGGTCCAGGCGGTGAGCGGGTACTTCGCCATTGCGGTAGAGAATGCGCGTTTGTATTACTCTCTCGAGCTCAAGGCAAACGAGTACCAGCGGTTGAAGGATTACAACGAGAACATCGTCGAGTCGCTGAGCGTGGGCATCCTGGCAACCGACTTGGACGATCGAGTCGAAAGCTGGAACGCGCAGCTCGAGCTGACGTTCGGGATTTCGCGAGAACAGGCCGTGGGTCGCCGCCTGGCGCATTTGCTGCCGGCGGGCCTGGTGGCCGAGGTCGAGCGGGCCCATGGAGAATCGGGCATCCGGAATATTTACAAATTCCGGATTCGCGCGGATGACTTCCCCGCCGAGTTTCGACCCCAGCCGGCCGGCAACGGCGGCAGCCGGGGCGAGGAACGGATGCTCAACATTGCCGTCGCCCCGCTTGTGGCCAAGAATTTCGATCCGATCGGGCGGCTCATCATTCTTGACGACGTAACGGAGAGGGTCGAACTCGAAGAGCAATTGGCCCACGCCGACAAAATGAGCTCGATTGGCGTCTTGGCAGCCGGCGTAGCTCACGAAGTGAATACGCCCCTGGCCGTCATTTCAAGTTACGCCCAAATGCTGGCCAAGCAAGTGGCCGATGACCCGCGGCAGGTCAAGATCCTGGACAAGATCACCTCGCAAACCTTCCGCGCCAGCGAGATCGTCAATGCGTTGTTGAACGCTTCCCGAGTGTCGCCCAGGGAGCTGGCTCCCCTCGATCTGAATCAGGTGCTCAAGGAAACGCTTTCCCTGGTCGAGCCGCAGTTGCCCAAGGACAGGATCAAGATCCATCTCGATCTCCAACCGGAAGCGGCATCCGTCGTCGGCAATAGCGGCAAGCTGCAGCAAGTCTTCCTGAACCTGCTGCTCAATGCGCGTGATGCGATGCCGCGGGGGGGAGAGCTGACTGTCCGCACACGAGTCGTGGAGAGCGATGAGGGTGAACCGGCGGCGCAAGTCGTCATCAGCGACACCGGAGTGGGCATGACGGCCGAACAAGCTCGACGCGCTTTCGAGCCATTCTTCACCACCAAGGAGCCGAAGCGCGGAACGGGTCTCGGCCTGGCCGTCAGTTACGGCATCGTCCGCGAGCACTCGGGTACTATGAGTGTGGAAAGCGCGCCGGGCAAGGGCGCTTCGTTCCGCGTCGAGCTGCCTCTGGCCGGGAAGCCCGTACATGCCTAAGACCCCATCCCAACCCCCGCGGGAGTCCAAAGGCAAAATCCTTATCATCGACGACGAAGATGCGATCCTCGAGAGCCTCGAGACGCTGCTCGAGCTCGAGGAGTACGAGGTAGCCACGGCAGCCACGGCGGGCAACGGCGTGGCGGCGCTGGAGTCGGCCGCGTTCGATTTAGTGCTGCTCGACTTGATGCTTCCCGACCGCTCGGGTCTCGAGGTGTTGGAGGATGTGCGCAAGACCGACCAAGAGACGCCGATCGTGATGTTGACGGCGTACGGCTCGATCGAAACCGCGGTGCAGGCGATCAAGCTGGGCGCCAACGATTTCTTCACCAAGCCTTGGAACAACGAAAAACTGCTGATCGAGATCGATCAGACCATCACGCGGCGGCGGCTGGAGCGCGAGAACGCCCACCTGAAGAGTGTTCTCAAGAAGCGCTTCAGCTTTGCCAACATCATCGGCAAGAGCGAGAGCATGCAGCGGGTCTACGACCTGGTGGGCCAAGTGGCGCCCAGCCGCTCGACCGTGCTGATTCACGGTGCTAGCGGCACGGGGAAGGAGTTGATCGCCAAGGCCATTCACGCCAACTCGCCCCGCGCCGGGAAACCCTTTGTTCCGGTCAACACCGGGTCCATCCCCATCGATCTGCTGGAGTCGACGCTGTTTGGCCACCTCAAAGGGGCCTTCACCGGAGCGATCCAAACTCGCCGGGGCTGCTTCGACGTCGCCGATGGAGGAACGATCTTCCTCGACGAGGTCGGCACCCTCGAGATCGAGACGCAGGCGAAGCTGCTGCGCGTGATCCAGGAACGCGAATTCATGCCCGTGGGATCCACTGCGACGGTCAGGGTGGACGTGCGCATCGTCGCCGCCACCAATGTCAACCTGGAACAGCAGGTCCGCGAAGGCGCGTTCCGAGAAGACCTTTACTATCGCCTCAACGTCATTGAGGTCAACCTGCCGCCGCTGGTAGATAGGATGGAAGATATTCCTCTATTGACGGACCACTTCTTCGATCGCTATTGCCAAGAAAACGAGCGCTTCCTCGACGGAAGCGGCCACTCGACGCTGCGGTTCTCCCCCGAGGCGGTGCGGGTTCTCATGGATCACTCTTGGCCGGGCAACGTTCGGGAGTTGGAAAACGTTGTCGAGCGGGCGGTGGTGCTGGCCACCGAGCCCGAAGTGGCTGTCGACTTGTTGCCGGAATCGCTGGTGGGTTCGAACGGCAGCTCGCGTGTACGGGTCCCCGCGAATTTCAAGCCGGCCGCCGGCGCCAGTTTGTACGAAGTCGTCGAAGAATTTGAGCGCCGCCTGATCATGGAAGAGCTCGAAAAATGCGGCTGGAACCAGACCGAAACCGCCAAGAGCCTGCGAGTCGCCCTCTCGACCCTGAATCAAAAAATTCAGCGGCTCGCCATCGACGTCAAGCGCATGCGGGAACTGGTGCAAGCCGGGCGGTAGACTGGTGCTCTCGCTTTGGTCGGCAAGTGTGCTGCGCGGCTTCCCAAGACCGTCGGCAGTACCGGCTTGAGCCCTCAAACGGGGCTCCCGGCCTTTTTCGGATGGATTCTTCAAGTCGACCGATTAGCCCGCTTTTCTCAGTGCGCCCTTGTCGGCGAGCTTCCCCTCTCACATCCGTCTTTTCGTGTCCCGTTCGCGTCCTTTCCAACAAGGAGATGAGTCACGCTTTCAACTGCCAGAAGGGCACGGCATGCCGTGTCCCTCCGGTTCACGGCTCGCGGTTGGCAGTTCACGGTTCACGGCTCAGCGGTTTTCGGTTGAACGGCTCCACGGAGCGCGGCATCACGCTCATCGAGCTGCTGGTGGCCATGACGATCGTAGCGCTGATGGTCAGCATCTCCTATCCCACGATGACGAGAGGACTGGACGGCATCCGCTTGAAGACCGCTGTTGACCGCGCGGGAACGTTTTTCAATGCCGCGCGGCAGGCCGCCGACCGCCGCCAAGAGCCTGTGCAGTTCACCGTCGACCCCGAGCGGAATCAACTGACCACGCTTTGCGCGGACGGCGCCTGGGAAGACAGTTTCGTTCTGGACGAGAGCACGGAGATGGCCTTTCCCTCCAAGGTGCAAAGTTTGATCTTGTACCCGGGTGATCCGCCGCCTGAGTTCCGGCTTCTTCTTAGGAGTCCCGATGGCGCGACCGCCGGGCTAAAGATCAACGTCTTCACCGGCGTACCCGAAGAGTGGGACGGTCCCGAAGACCTCGAACAATGACCCGCGGCCGCTTCGCCCGGCTTGACCCCTTCCAACCAACATTCATTACCCGATCGACAGCACTCTGCTGGGGGTTCCCTCCGGTCAAAGGTTTGTTTCCCGCTTCCTTCAGCTTGGCCTCGCGGCGTCCGCCTTGCGGTTACCTACGGTTCCCCCCCCGGTCCCGGCAGGATCGTTTCATCCTGCTAGAATCAGCCCATGCTGGGCATACGGGCGCACGCATGCTTGCGTGCCGTGTCGGGCTTTCGAGCCCGACATTTCCGAGAGCTGTGAATCCAAAAACAAGGGAAGACTGTAATGGAAATGTTCAAAAAGATCACGTTGAATCTGTTGCGCATCATCACCGCTTTTTTGTTTGTTCCTCACGGAGCCCAGAAGCTGTTCGGTGTTCTGGGCAAGCCGGCGGTGGATTTGGCCTCCCTATCAGGCGTGGCGGGAGTGTTGGAGTTTTTCGGCGGCCTGGCGATCCTGCTGGGGCTGTTTACGCGCCCGGTGGCGTTCGTGCTCTCGGGCATGATGGCCGTGGCTTACTTCAAGGCACATGCCTCTGACGCTTTTTGGCCAATCCTCAATGGCGGAGAGCTGGCCGTGCTCTACTGTTTCGTCTTCTTCTTTCTGTCGGCGCACGGGGGCGGCGGCTTTTCGTTGGACGCCTGGCTGGGTGGCCGCAAAGCCTCTCGGGATTCGGCAGAATGATGTGCGCGCGCTCGACGGTGACTCGTGAAGGCCAGCCGTGCGGGCGCGGGGCCCGTTCGTAGAGCGTACGATCACGCCCCAGGGGGAAACAGCCAGGCCATGCGATTCATTCTCTGTACGTTGATAGCCATGTCCGCTCAATTCGCCAAGGAAAGAGGTCGCGTCGTAGGAATCGGAGGAGTCTTCATCAAGTCCCCGAACCACGAAGGTCTTCGTTCTTGGTATGAGGACAATCTCGGGCTGCGCAACGTCCCCGGCCAGGGCTAGCCCGCTTTTCTCACCAGGTGGCGAGGCGAAGTGCGTGAGAGGCCCGTCAGTACAAGGCGCGCGCCGCTCAGCGCGCGGAGGCGTACTTGAACAGCACGTTGAGCACGGTGAGCAAGCGCAACGAAGTAATGGTGGGCCTATCGTGTGCTTCGACCGTCAGCTGGTGAGAAATGCGGGCTAGCATCGAAGGCTTGCCGAATGATACATTGAGAACATATTTGAACAAGAGTTTCTGACTCGATGGGGAAAAGCATGCTGCACGCGATACGGACGAAAGTGTTGACACCTCTCGCCTTAGCCGGCGTGATGGCCTTCACCCTTCACGCAGGCGAAGTGCCGCGGCCCGCGGCCCCACTGAAGGTGACGGCGCTGGACGGAAAGACCGTTTCTCTAGAACAATACCGCGGCAAGGTCGTGGCAGTTATGTTCTTCCTGACGACTTGTTCGCATTGTCAACACACGACTCAGGTTCTCAACCCCATCTACGATGAATGGAAATCTCGAGGCCTTGAAATACTCGGTTTGGCCATCGATCGAAATAAGCCGGGATCGTCCGACCCTCCTCCGATCCAGAAACTCGCATCTTTCGCCGGCAAGTACAACGTAAAATACCCTTTGGGTCTATCAAGCACCGCCGCCGTAAAACGTTTCGCCCAAATGTCGGTCGTAGAGCGGTTCTATGTACCGTTCATGTTTTTCGTAGACCGCAACGGCTGGGTGCGCGCCGAGCACCCGGGCGGAGACCGCGCCTTTTACCACAACCAAGCGACGAACATTCGGACCATCCTCGACACCCTTCTCAAGGAACCAGCCACCTAGTGCTTACTTCCATAAGTTCGCGATCTAGGGGATGTCTTGCTGACAAGTGTAGGGAACGTGTTGACAACAAATACCAGCGTGCCCGCCCAGTAATCGATGTACGATCTTTTCCACAAATTCGGACTGAACGATGTGTCCCGGTCTGCTCAGAGAACAACCCGTTTCCCGGCGAAGGGGCGAATTTGTGAGAAATCCGGGCCAAACGTCCCCCATCGTCAACCCGAGAGTCAGTTCGTTAGTTACTTTCCGGCGCAAAAAGGAGAAACTGCGTGGTGGCTGGGTACAGTCAGCCAATTTCACGTCCGCATGCGCCCGTAAGTTGTTGATTCTTTGAAGGCGCGAAATTGGTGACAGTCCCCGCTCCGAGCGCTACGCGTATTTCGCGCCGGAAAGTAGTTACGGCCGCTCCGCCGCCCGGCTGGATTCCAGCCTCCTTTGAACCGCGCGCAAATCGACCAGCATGTCGTCGATGTACTGGTAACGTTCGCCAGGTTCCTTCCTCAGGGCCTTGCTGACGATGCGCTCCAGTCCCGCCGGCAGATCGGGGCGAGCGGTGGCCAGAGGATTGGGCTCTTCATTCAGCAGCGAATACGTAATCACGTGCTCGTGTTTGCCGCCGAAGGGAAGCCGCCCGGCAACCATCTCAAATAACACCACGCCCAGGGACCAGATGTCCGAACGCCGGTCCGCTCTCTTGCCGAGGGCCTGTTCCGGAGACATGTAGGCTACCGTTCCCAGACTCGTTCCCGACTGCGTGATCCTCGATCGATCGATAAGCAGGGCGATCCCGAAATCGCCGATTTTGACCTGCCCTTTGGAAGTCAACAGAATATTGCCGCTTTTTACATCCCGGTGAACGATTTTGCTTCCGTGAGCCTCTTGCAGTCCCTGAGCAATCTGAGTACCTATGTCGAGAGCCTGCTCGAGCGAGAGCGGACCGGACTTTACAAGTTTGCTTAAGCTGGGGCCGTCCACGTAGGCCATCACAATGAAGACCTGCCCGTCAGCTTCTTCGATCCCGTAGACGGGGCAGATGTTCGGATGATCGAGAGCCGCCGCAGCCTGCGCTTCGCGCTGAAAGCGCTCTCGGTCTTGCTTGTCGGCCAAGGCCTTCTCGGAAAGGAACTTCAGCGCCACCGTGCGCCGCAGATGGAGGTCTTCGGCCTTGTAGACCACGCCCATGCCGCCCTCGCCAATCTTCTCGAGGACCTTGTAATGCGAAATCGTGGCTCCGGTCATGGTCAGCTCATGAGCTTTAGACCGGCAGGATTGCCGGTCGCTACTTTACCGAGTTTGTCGGTGATCCTTAGTCGTAGATAGTGTAGCCGATCATATTCGTGTCGGTTTGCCAGAAATGACCGTGGACTTCACCGCCTCCATAGTAGAACGACTCACGCTGAATGCGCTATAGCCCCCCTGTAGGGCATGCTGTTTCGCCCTTCCAGGGCTCGTTCACAGGGGTTCCGCCGCCCACGGCTAAAGCCGTGGGCTTTTACATTGTGTATCCCCCTTCGGGGGCGAGAGGAAACCGGCCCCTTCGGGGGCAAGAGGAAACCGGCCTCTTCGGGGGCAAGAGGCAGCCGGCCCCCGTCAGGGGCCGCAATAATCTCAGCCCACGGCTTTAGCCGTGGGAAGAAGTGGCAGTTCGGGGACGCCCTGGAAAGGGCGACACAAGGGACGATCATATTCGCGTCGGTTTGGCGAGCGCCGCCCAGAACGTAGGGCGCATCATCCTACGCCCGCACTTCGACGATGGTCGCCCCCGCCCCGCCTTCGTGCTGCTCGGCTTGGTAGTAGCGCTCGACCAGAGGGTGGCCGGCGAACATTTGCCACAACGCCCGCCGCAAGACGTTCATGCCGTGGCCGTGAATCACTCGCACCCTGGTCACTTCGGCCAGCAAGGCATCGTCGAGCAGCTTGTCGACGGCCTCTTGCGCTTCCTCGGAGGTTTTGCCGATGACGTTGATTTCGGACAGCTCCTTCGGTTCCCGCCGGGAGTGCTGAACGGTGACGCGGGCGGGAAGTCTGTCCACCGCCTGCGAGGCCGGCAGAACTTCGGCGATGTCGGCCGCCGTCACCCGGAGCTTCAACGAGCCGGCCTGCACTTCGAAGCCGCCGTCAGCTAGTTTCCGCGTCACGCGTCCGACCGCGCCTAGCTCCGAAAGCCTGACCGTCGCTCCCTCCTCGACCACCGGAGGCTGGGGAGGCGATTTCGCGGCCGACTGCAAGGCGCTCTGAGCTGCCGTGCGGAAGCCTTCACGCAGCTCGCGGCGCCCCCTGGCGGCTCGAACCTGGGCGTCCGCGACCAGGCGGCGCTTCGCTTCGGAACGGGCCAGCCGCTCCAAGGCGTCCTTGCTCCGCGCTTCGAAGCGCGCAATCAGTTCCTCGACCCGCTGCTCGAGCTGCCTGATCTTGGCGGTCTCGCGGCGCTCCCATTCGAGCGCCACTTTGCTTTCCCGCTCGCGCAGGCTGTGCTCGGCCTGGCGCAGGTCGCCCTCGGCCGATTCGTAGCGCGCGAGTTGAAGGCGCAGTTGATCGAGGAAAGCCACCGTTTGCTCTCCGCTGGGGTCCATCGCCTTTCGGGCGCGGTCGATGATGGAATCAGGTATGCCCAGCCTTTGAGCCATCGCCAAGCCCGCCGACTGGCCGGGAACGCCCACCGTAAGCCGATAGTTCGGTGAAAGCGTTTCCTGATCGAAGCCGACGGCGGCGTTCTCCACGCCTTCCCCGGTGGCCGCAAAGGCCTTCAGCGCCGGCAGGTGAGTCGTCGCCAAGCAAAAAGATCCCCCAGCGCGAAAGTGGTCCAAGACGGCGATGCCGAGGGCTCCTCCTTCTTCCGGGTCGGTGGCGGCCGCGATCTCGTCGATCAGGACCAACGAGCGGCTGGTTGCTCGCTCCATCATGTGCTTGAGTTGGTTGATGTGAGCGGAAAACGTGCTCAGGCTTTCCTTGATGGACTGCGAGTCGCCTATGTCGGCCAAGACTTGTTCGAACCACGGAAACTCGGCTTCCTCCGCCGGGACCGGCAGGCCCGCCTGAGCCATGACCACCAGCAAGCCGACTACTTTGAGCGCCACGGTCTTCCCGCCGGCGTTCGGACCGCTGATCACGAGGACGCGGCAATTCTCGTCGAGGGTCAGAGACATCGGAACCACGGCCTGGTCTCCGCCTCGAAGCACGTCCTCGAGCAGCGGATGGCGGGCGCGCTTCAGCTGCAACCGCGCGGACGGCTCGGAGCAAAAGCTGGGGATGATGCAGTCAAACTCTCTCCCGAAACGGGCTTTCGCGAATAGCAGCTCGAGATGAGCAAGCGCCTCGACGGCGGCAGCAACTTCGTCGACGCGCCGGCGAAGCTGCTCGGTCATTTCACTCAGGATGCGCTGAATCTCGCGTTGCTCATCCTCGAGCATACGTACGTGGCGGTTGTTGAGTTCGATCGTCGTCAGGGGTTCGATGAATACTGTCTGTCCGGTCGAACTCGCGCCGTGAATCACCCCTTCGATCCGCCACTTCCAGGCAGCCTTGACCGGCACGACGAGCCGCCCGTCGCGGATCGTGACATAGTCTTCCTGTAAGACCCCCTCCTGGCCGTGCGTGCGAAGAAAACGCTCCAGCGATTTGTGAACCAGTTGGCGGTTTTGTTCGATCTGCCGGCGGATCCCCGCCAGCGCCGGGCTGGCCTGGTCGGCCACTCCTCCATCGGGCAGGATCTTGCCCGACAGCTCCTTGACGATGGGACGAAAGCCGTCGAGCGCCTCCCGCCATGTTGCCAGACGCGGGTAATGGTCGCCGCACGCGCCGAGGCGTTGGTGAGTTTCCCCGGCCCGATCGAGCAGTCCGAGCAAGTGATAGATGTCGAGGGCCTCGAGGACCGATCCCTCCAAGCGAAGGCGATCGAGGGCGGGACGCATGTCGCGGAGGCCCGAAAAGCTGGGAGCCGGAGCCGGCTGGTGTCCGGAGCCGACCTTTTCGGCCTGCCGCAGCCAACCGAGGGCTTCCGCCGTCTCGGCCAAGCTCTCCTCCGCCGCATCCAGAGAGGGCGGCACCGGCTGCCGCGCAAACTCCTCCAGCCGCCACTTTCCCAGCGGGCTGACGACGTAGCGCTCGAGCAGCGCTATCAGCTGGGGCCATTCGAGGGTTGCTAAGTGCTCCATTTCATGAATGCACTTACGTTTGTTGGGAATGGAGACGGGCAGTGTGGTCCGCGGCCACAATACCCCGGCAAGAAATCCGGGCTAAGTCGGAGGACCACATGAGATCTCAACCACGCTGGACAAGGGCGTCGCGCACCGCGAATGCCTTTTCGATCACAGCCGGCGTACCTTTGGTGATTTCGTAGCTCGACACGTTTCGGCGGCGCACCCATTCGGCTGCCTCGGCGTCGTCAGCGACTCGCAACGTCCGGCCAAGCGGTTCACAAAGGTAATCCACCAGCACATAGTGATACTCGATCTTTCCGCCGTCGTCGCAGATGATTCGCTCCAGGACCTCAACCGTCTCCAGCACTCGAACCTCGAGGCCGACCTCCTCGCGCACCTCCCGGCGGATGCCGTCAACCAACGACTCGCCGAGCTCCAGCATGCCCCCGGGTATGGACCACAGTCCCTTGCTGGGCTCTCGACCGCGACGCACTAGCAAGACTCTGTCACCGTCGGTAATGATTGCCCCCACTCCCACGACCGGCCGTGACGGATATCTACGGGACATTCTCTTTCCCGATTCCAGCACACCTACTCCGGGCAGGCAAGGCTGCCGGACCGACACCCGGCCTCGCGGAATAGATTGGCCCCTCAATCACGGCCCGGCGTCCTCAGACGTAACTTTCTCGTTTCTTTACTTGGCATCCACTCTCCGCTGCGGTACATACTGTAGGAGAGGGAAGGCAGCTCATGGCGCTGTGTCCGGATTGCGGGCAGACAGTCGACATCAAGGAAGACGACCTTGTCATCGGCGACATCGTCACTTGTGAGGATTGCGGGGCCGATCTCGAAGTGGTAAGCCTGCAGGCACTCGAACTCCAAGCAGTGTTAGATGAGGAGGATCTAGACGAAGACATGCTGGACGAAGAGGAGTTGGAACTGCATGAGCAACACTCCCGTAACGGCAGAAACCAGAATCTCGACAAGGAAGACTACGGAGATTACTAAGACACGCTTCCGACGGGTTCCGGCTTTCTGCCTCGTGCTGCTGTGTACGGTGACGGCGACGGCCGGCGCGAAGAAAAAACGGCCCACCGAGCCCCAAGCTCTCGTTTCCGGAACAGTGTTCCACAAGAGCGGCCGATTGCTCCCCGGCGCCAAGGTCACTGTAGCCAACGAAGAAGGCAAGCCAAAGCGAGGGCGTGCCGTCACCGACCGGCGCGGCGAATTTGCGATTCGCGTGCCGGCGGGCAGAGCCCGCTATCGCGTTACCGCGGAGGCCAAGGGTTTCCAATCACAGGAAAAGACAGTCGAGATCTACGAGAGTGAGAAGGCTACCGTCAATTTCCAGCTACCCCCCAACGAGAAGGCAACCATCAAGCGAAACTACACGTCCAACTAGCGATCCCGACGCTGCGGGCGGATGGAGAGAACACATGAGAAGATCGATGCGCTTTTCGGCTGTGTTGTTGGCCCTGGTGTGGCTTGTCGGTACGGCTGACCCCTCTCTAGCCAAAAAGAAGAAGAAGGAAAAGCCTACGCGATCGGTCACCGGCCTGGTTTGGGATCAGATGGAGAACCCCATCGCAGGGGTCGTCGTCCAGCTCAAGAACACCCGCACGCTGCAAGTCAAGTCCTTCATCACCCAGGAAAAAGGCAGTTACTACTTCCACGGCCTCGACCCGAACGTAGACTACCATCTGACCGCACAGTACGAAGGCGTCAGGAGCCGAACACGGACCCTCAGCACTTTCGATGACCGCAAGGCAGTGATTTACAACTTTAAGCTGAAGCTGGAAAAGTAGCGCTTGTTTTCCGGCCTTCGCTTTCCCTCCCGGTGGAAGCCACGAATTCGCGCATCTCGGTCAGTGTGAGACGTTGAGCGTGCTCCATGGCGACTCCAGGGTAATCGCTGGGCTGGAGAGGCATTTTCGTACTGGAGGCGACGCTCCCCTCCAGGACCAGCCCAAGTAAGTTACTGCCCGTAGTAGAGCATTTCGCAAATACGGTTGCGTATCAGTCAGTTCACGCAGTCCACGCATGCTCAAGCGCCGCGTCGATGACCAGATTTGGCTGATCAGCCAGCCCGACCACGCCGCCGTATCCGGCTACCTGGCGGCGCATTGGGGCAACCGGGAATTCAGCGCCGCAGGCGGTTACGCCGATTGCCCCGACCCCGAGTTAGTTCGGTCCGAGGTGGTTCTAGCCATTGCCGAGCACGACAACGGCTGGTGGGAGTGGGAAGCCGATCCGGAACGGGACCCGAACGACGGCCTTCCGTTGGATCTTTTGCAGCTCACCCAAGACGAGGGTTTTGCCCGCTGGCGACTGGGCGTCCCCCGCTTCGCGAAGGAACACCCCTACGTGGCGCTGCTGATCAGCTTTCATGCTTACTGGCTGCATGCTTACCGCGTAGAGGCGAATCCGGACGCCTCGTTTGCGCATCCGCTTTTCGGCGACCCGGACTCGTGGCCCCCGGCTCGCGGTGACGAGCTGGAACAGGCCAGGCGGTTCGTAGCCGAGCAAAAGGTGCTGCAAGGGGAGTTTGTTGCCCGCTTGCGCAAAGACCCCGTCTGGGCGTTGGCCGCGGCTCCCCAAAACTTGAACCCTCATGTGCGGCTGTTGCAGGTCGCGGACGCGCTCTCGCTTTCGCTATGTTTCGGCGGCGCGGCGGAGCGGACGCTGGCCGGAGTCCCGCGCAAGAGCTGGGAGGACCGGGTTACGCTGGAGCTTAACCCCGCCGGCTCGAGGATCGTCTGCCGCCCCTACCCGTTTGACCAGGACCCGCTGCCGGTTATGCTGCGGGCTCGTGTTTTGCAGGAGCCCTTCGAGCGGCCGACGGAGTTTCAGGCTTGGTGGCAGAGTCTCGAGCGGCGGGAGATTCGGTTCGAGTTCTGTTCCCGCTAATAGCTGTCCTCCCGCGTGCAATCCCCGTTCATACTTCTAGACCGAAGTTCCAGTCCCAGATCTGAGTTAACTGTGAGAAGACAAAGGGGTCCCGTCTATTGATGTTCGCGAAATACAGTGTAGGGGCGCAGCGTGCTGCGCCCGCTCTGGCAAGGCATTTGCTGTGTCCGAAAACAACACTATATTCTGCGGGTATCAATAATGCGCCTCGCGATGATTTGGACCATGACATCCCCACCTACAGGACCCAGTTGAACTCGCTCGCCAAGGGTCTCCCGTACACTGCCCAAGTAGCCGAGTTTGCTTCCTACATTCGAAGCCAAGGCTCGCGCCTCGCCGATGAGAGCGTCAGTGTCAGAAAGATCGCGGGGGTCGGTTAGCCCGAAGTCATACGGCATCCCTTTGGCGTCCCGCCCGCCCCTCTTATAGCAGCCGGAAGTTGATCTCGACGTTGGCGACGACGGTGACTTTCTTGCCGTCTTTCCGCGCCGGGTTGAACGTCCACTGGCGGACGGCTTCGACGGCCTTTTCGTCCAGCCCGAGCCCGAGACTGCGCAGCAGGCGGAAGTTTCGCGCCCGCCCGTCGGCAGCGATGGCAACCTGTAAGATGACGACTCCTTCCTGGCGGGCGATGCGAGCCTCGTCGGTGTATTCGGGCTCGGTTTTGTCCGCGAGTCTTGGCGGTTTGCGGACTTCTCGCCCGGAGTAAACCTGGCCCACGTCGGCACTCGAAGAAGCGAACGCAAGCACGCGCTTTTCTCTCACGGCGCGGGCGCGCGCTTCCATGATCTGCGCCTCTCGACTGCGTTGCAGTTTTTGAAGCACGCGGGCGGAATGCTCGAGAGTCGTAATCGTGTCGACATGGTCCGCCCCTAACACCTTTTCGCGAATGGCGAGGGCGTGCTCATGATAGACGTTCGCCTTGGGCAGCAGCCCGAGGTTCTCATAAAGCACCGCCATATTGCTGATACTCTCGGCCACGACGGGGTGTTCACGGCCGAACTTTTTGACACGGATAGCAAAAGCCTTCTTGTAGTACTCCTCGGCCCGGTCGTACTTACGGCGGGCATGGTAATAGCGCCCCACTTCGTTGAGGTAACCCGCGTAGTCGGGGTGTTCGGGACCCAGCGCCCGACGCGCAACGCTAAGACTTTCCTTATAGAGTGATTCCGGCTTCGCGTAATCACCTTGCGCCCGATAAAGCCGGCATAGGCGCATCAACGTTTCAGCCGTTTGGAAATTGTCCGAGCCGAGCGCTTCAGCTTGCTTCAGCGCAGACCGGAACCGCGCCTCGGCCCGCTCGAAGTCACGCTCCGCGAGAGCCCGCTCTCCGGCCGCGATGGCCCGCTCCCAGCCGGGAGCCTGCGCGTCTAGGCGCGCCCCGGCGCTGCAGATGACCAGAGCCGCCGAGCAAACGCAGAGACCAATTTTCGTTGCCGAGACCTTCATCCGCCGCGCTGGACCGAAACCAAGCCCCTCCCAAAGTTATTTCAGTCTAGCAGGCTCGAATCGGACAACTGCCCGGCCCGAAAAGGTGGACAAGCGAGGACCAATCTGATTCACTAATCAGTCACCAGGGCACGGTGAAATCATGAATCTTCCCCTGACACCGATCCGCTTCTTGTTGTGGGCCGCTGACGAGTACGGTTCCAAGGTCGGCGTGGTCGACGGGGACCGCAGACTGACCTATAGCGAATTGCTGGACCGTGCAAGCCGACTGGCGGCAGCACTCCGAGGATTGGGTGTTAAGGCCGGGGATCGTGTCGGCAGCTTAAGTCTCAACTGTCATCAATTATTGGAAGCCTATTACGGTGTGCCGATCGCCCGGGCGATTTTGTTGTCGCTCAACGTGCGGTTGTCGGCGGAAGAGCAAGCCTACATCCTTGAGCATTCGGGGTCCAGAGTGGTTTTGTTCGACCCGGAGTTACTGCCGCTGGCGGCCGGCTTGCACGCCAAGCTGCCGGGCATACTCTGGGTCAGTCTGAGGGCTGACGACAAGCTGCCTGATTGGGTCTTTCCGCAGACATACGAGGATCTGATCGCGTCCGCCGAGGCGCAAGCGCCCGATTTCACCAGCTACGACGAGAATGCGGTGGCCGAGCTGTTCTACACCAGCGGCAGCACGGGCCGGCCCAAAGGCGTGATGCTGTCCCACCGCACACTCTATCTGCACGGTCTCTACACGGCGCTGGGGACCGGTCGGCGGGGAGGACGAAATGCCGCCGACCGCGGCGTCGAAATGCACTCCATTCCGCTCTTCCACGCTAACGGGTGGGGCCGTCCTCACACGGTCACCTTCATGGGCGCCCGGCACGTCATGCTCAAGCGGTTCGATCCGGCTACGGCATGCGAGCTGATCGAGCGAGAGGGGGTGACGGCATTCTCGATGGTGCCGACCATGGCCAACATGCTGCTGAGCTTTCCTGAACTCGCTCAGTACGACCTAAGCAGTCTCGAAGAGGTCATGATCGGCGGCGCCCCATCGTCGCCGGCGCTGACTCGGCAGTTGGAAGAGAAGCTTGGCTGCCGCGCCTTGGCGGGCTACGGGCTGACCGAAACGTCGCCGGTCGTCACTATGGCCCACCTGAAAGACACGTTGGGCGAAGTCTCCCATGAGGAAAGGATCCGACGCCAGGCGATGACCGGCTATGCTTTTCCGGGTGCGCAGGTGAAGGTAGTGGGGTCCGATGGCGCCGAAGTCAACAAGGATGCAAAGACGATCGGCGAAATCATGGTCCGCGGCGACGTCGTCATGGACGGTTACTGGAGCGAGCCACAGGCCAGCGCGGAAGCTGTCGTGGATAACTGGCTGTACACGGGTGACATGGCTTGGTGGGATGAGCACAACTATCTCCTCATCGTCGACCGCGAAAAAGACATCATTATCAGCGGCGGTGAAAACATCTCGTCGGTCGAGGTGGAAAACATCATTGCCTCGCATCCGACCGTGTACGAAGCGGCGGTCGTAGGAGTTCCCGACGAGAAGTGGGGTGAGGTTGTGAGGGCTTTCGTTGTGGTGGAATCCGGCTTAGCGGCGAGCGAGGACGATATTCAAGAGCACGTTCGCAAGCATTTAGCCGGCTTCAAGGTTCCCAAGAGCGTGGAATTCCGTGATCAGTTGCCGAAGGGCGCGACAGGGAAAATCCTCAAGCGCGTGCTGCGCGAACCCTACTGGAAGGATACGGGGAAAGGCGTTCACGGAGGCGGATCAGGATAGTTGCGCTGAGATCCCATTTATAATAGTGAATCAGCGTTTGCTCGAGCGCTGCGAGCGGCAGAGACCCAAAGAGAAGCCGACATGGCCGACCCCCGGATGATTGCCGAACGTAACGCCGTGCCGGACGAGTTGCTGGAGAGATTCTGGGAAAAAGGTCTCGTCTTGTTCGGCGAGCGCGTCCAACAGGAATACGGGCTGGCCACGCCGATCTTTATCGACCTCAGGCACAAGCTGTACGATGACCTGACGGTCTTAGCCGCTCTCGGCCAGGCGTTGCACGAAAGACTGATCTCGATCGTTGGCGGCGAGCCAGGCTCCGCTTCCAAACCGCAACAGGTCATCGGCATTCCTGACACGGCTACCCCGCTGGCCCTTGCCACGGCGCTCGCTTCTCGGGCGCGGTCGTCCCCCGTCAGCTACGGGCAAATGAGGAAGAAGCCGGCGGCCTACCCGGGGGGCCGCTCCGGCGTGAGCGCCTATATGGGGTCGATCCATGAAGCGCGCGAAATCACTCTGATCGACGACGTAATGGCCTCGGGCCGAAGCAAAGTCTGGGCCATGGAGGAGCTCAAGAAAGACGGCCTCGAGGTGAAGCGCGTCCTCGTGGTGGTCGATCGCGAGCAGGGGGGCGAGAAAGTCCTGGAAGAAATAGGCTGCCCGGTGTATAGCCTCTATAGGATTTCCGGGCTGATCGACTACTTTGCTTCGCGGGGTAAATTGGACCCGGATACGGCTCGCGCGGCTCTCGAGCACATTCGATCCAAGCGGTTCGGCTAGCAGCCCGTGGTAGGAAAAATCGGGTACAGCCAGCCAATTCGCTTCAGGCTAAGTGCTTTGTTTCAAGGGCCATGACGGGGAGCGAATTGGTGGCAGTCCCCATTTTTCGCTCCTGCACGACTTTTGCCACGGGCTGCTAGCGCCTTTCGAGCCGTCCGACGGAAACCCAACCCATGATGGACTCGGGGTTCCCCGACATGGAGTACCTGGTTGCGACGGCCCGCGAGGCCGGGGCAGCCATTCTGGAGGTGTACGAAACCGATTTCGAAGTGACCCGCAAAAGCGATGCATCCCCTCTGACCGAAGCTGATCTGCGCTCCCACCAAACCATCACACGGCGACTGAAGGAGCGCTACCCCGAAGTCCCGATCCTTTCGGAAGAGAGTGCCGAACACGCATCCTATGAGACCCGAAAGAGCTGGGACCTTTTTTGGTTGGTCGATCCGCTGGACGGAACGAAGGAGTTCGTCAAGCGCAACGGCCAGTTCACGGTGAATATCGGGCTGATTCGAGGGGTGCAGCCCACGGCCGGGGTGGTCTACGCACCCGCGTTTGATTTGCTCTATTACGGAAAGGTTGGCGGGGGTGCGTTCAAAGTCGAGGGCAAGGCGGAGCCGGTTCCCTTGGCGGCAAAGGGGCCGCGGGATCCCAGCCGTCTGGTGATCGCCGGCAGCTTGTCGCATCCCACCCCGGAAATGGACGCCTTCGTGGCTGAGCAACGCCAAAAATACTCGGAGGTCGAGTTCGTGGCCATGGGCAGCTCGCTAAAAATTTGCATGGTCGCCGAGGGCAGCGCGGACATCTACCCGCGCCTGGGGCCTACCATGGAATGGGATACGGCCGCGGCCCACGCCGTCGCCGCGGCGGCGGGGCGAAGAGTGGTTCGCTACGGTAGCGAGGGGGAGTTGTCTTACAACAAAGAGAACCTGCTTAACGAAAAATTCGTGGTGCGCTAGTGCTTGGTTGCATAAATTCACGATAAATTATAGGCGGAGAATCACTGGACCGCTCCCTCACGGTCGCGGCTCGGAAGACTCCGCGGACAAACCACTTCCGGGCGAGACGGCGATCGCATGGTCCTTCGGGAAGGAGTTTCGAAATAACGCGAACTTTTGCAACCAAGCGCTAGCTCGTATCCACCGATGCCTTTTTTGCGTATAGACCCGAGGAGGTCGCTGTGAGAGTCGCCGTCGTTGGGCTGGGTTACATGGGCGCCACCCACCTGCTCGCCTACCAGAAAGCCGGTCTTGCGGAGATCGTGGCTGTGGTCAGCGGTGATCCCAAGAAGCGGTCCGGCGATCTCAGCGCGATTGGCGGCAACCTGGAGTTTACTAGCCTAGCGCCGGAGACGATAGATTTCGACCGAATCGCCCGCTACGCCAAACCCGAAGAGGCTTTTGCCGACCCGAAGGTGGACGCCGTCGATCTATGTGTGCCGACCTATTTGCACGCCCCGCTCGCACAAGCAGCGTTAGGCGCCGGAAAGCACGTGCTGGTCGAAAAGCCGATGGCCTTAACCGGCGACGAGTGTGACGCCATGATATCGGCGGCCCACAAGAACGGGCGCGTCCTCATGGTGGCGCAGGTGATCCGCTACTGGCCGGAGTACGCGGCCGCGAGAGAAATCATCCGCTCGGGAAAACTCGGCACCGTTCGGGCTGCTTCTCTATCGCGAAAGTGTGCAATACCGAGCTGGAGCAAGTGGATGCACGATCCCGCTAACAGCGGCGGCGGAGTTTTTGACCTGTTGATTCATGACTTCGATTACTGCCTGCAGCTTTTCGGACGCCCGAGATCGATCAGCGCAGTCGGTATCGAGGCCATCGACAAGGGGATTGACGTGGCGGAGGCTCGGCTTCACTACGAGAACAACGCGCCGGTAACCGTCTCGGGAGGCTGGCATCCCGGTGATTATCCGTTTTCGATGGCCTTTTCGATCGCCTGCGACGGTGGGGTGATCGAGTTCCACTCGGCCTCCCGGCCGTTGACGCTCTACCACGCCGACGGTGGTGCGGAGGCCCTCGAACTCCCCCCAACGGAAGGATTCCAGGCCGAACTCGGGGCCTTCGTGGACGCCTGCGAGCGGGGGGAGGCACCCGCGGATTGCCGTCCCGAAGAATCAGCGCTGGCAACAAGAATGACGCTGGCCATGCGGGCGTCGCGCGAGATGCGCGGCGAGCCGGTGGCAGTTTAGGGGCAGAAAGCTGTGAAAAAATCGGGGACTTGTCACAAGCGGCGTCCTAGCCTAGAAGGCACGCAGAATCAATGCAACCTCAGCCGCGGTTGACTGTCCCCAGCATTTTTTCACAGCTTCCAGAAACCCATCAACCTATCTCACAAATGGCACGGACGAGGCTTGGTCCTCATGCCAGTGGGACAGCGCGCTCTGGGCTAGCTGGATGAGGACGTGCCAGGGAGGGTTTATGGGACTTCCATGCAAGATAGGTAAAGACTAGCCGACTTAGGGCGGATCTATGTGCCGAATATGAGAAGACTCCTCGGAGAGCGAGCGTAGTTTCCACCTGTACGCGGCACAACCCAGAGCGAACGACGTGGATGTGAGATGATGGGCGGGTTTGCGGGTACGTTGAGCCCGAGACCCGACGCCGGCGCTTTTGCCGGGCGATCTCTCCCAGGGAACGACCTTGCTTTCGCAGCCTTACGACTTTCTTGCGATCGAAGGCTGGGTACATAATTTCCCATCCAGCAATCAACTCGTAGAGTCCCTTCGGGAATGTCATTCCAGTAGCCCAAACACAAACAGACTGTGCCCCGCTGCTATAGCGACCTGCTGCTTCCCGTTGCTTAGATACGTAATCGGGTTCGCGCGAATCTTCCCACCCGTCTGGAAGCGCCACAGCAGCTCACCGCTGGCCGCGTCCAAGGCAAAAAAGTTTCCTTCGGCGGTTTCACTAAAAACTAGGCCTCCTGCAGTCGAAAGAAGGCCTGCCCGAGCAGGCGAGTGGAGGTCAAATTCCCAGATCAACTCCCCGTTTCCCGCCCGCAAGGCTTTCACAGCCCCTTGTTTTTCGTAAGCGGGACCAGCCCACCCGCCTTCAAAGAATTGTCCCCCAGGGGGGCGGCCGCTATGCTTGAACGTTCGGACGAACTGTTTCCTTTCCGAAGCGTTCACGTAAAAAAATCCGGTCAGCCGACTATAGGTAGGACTGAACCAGTTAGTTGCGCCATGCATGCCCGGCTGAATCACAGCCCCCTCACTGTCCGGGATAGCCTCTTCAATAACGATAGGCCGGCCGCGCTTATCAAGGCCTCGGGCCCAATTCTGAGGCACGTAAGGCTTCCCGACAAGAAACTCGCCCGTTTCCCGATCGAGAACATAGTAGAACCCATTCCGGTTCGCAACGAGGACCACTCTTCGTTGCCGGCCTCGGATACGCAGGTCGGCCAACACCGGAATCTGGGTGGCGTCATAATCCCTTACATCGTGTGGTGTGAACTGAAAGTGCCATTTCAACGCTCCGTTGGTGACGTCGAGTGCTACCAAAGAGGCCGAGTAAAGGTTGTCACCAAGCCGCGACGCACCGTTTAGGGAAGGGAATGGGTTGCCTGTTCCCCAATACAGAGTATTCAATGAGGGATCGAAAGAGCCCGTCAGCCAAGTCGGCGCTCCACCCGTCTTCCAGCCATCGCCCGCCCACGTTTCGTTACCCGGCTCACCGGGTCCCGGGACGGTCCAGAAGCGCCAAAGCCGTTCACCCGTCTTACCGTCATACGCATCGAGAAACCCCCGTGCACCAAAGTCTCCTCCCGCGACGCCAGTGATCACTTTACCGTCAACCGCCAACGGTGCGGCAGTGATGGAGTAGCCTGCCGTGTGATCGGCTACCGATTGCTTCCAGCGCACGCGACCTGTCCGGATATCGAGAGCGATCAAGTTGGCGTCAAGCGTACCCAAGTACAACAAGCTATCCAGAACTGCCAGCCCACGATTGACCTTTCCGCAGCAGCCCTTCAGGTCCTCAGGCAGATCGTATCGGTATTTCCAAAGTGGTTTCCCAGTGCGTGTGTCGAGTGCCGTGACGCGGTTGGGAGGTTCGGTGATGTACATCACGTCGTCTACGACCAAAGGCGACGTTTGGAAGGTGCCGCGGCGTTCGAGATGATAGACCCATTGTGGCTTCAGGCGGCGCACGTTGTGCCGATCGATTTGGGCTAGACGCGAATATCTGTGCCCGTTGTATTCACCCGAATAGGTAAGCCAGTTCCCCGGCTCTTTGGCCGAGTTGGCGAGCCGCTCGTAATCTACCTGAGCAAAGAGGGTGAGGGTTGTGATCAGCAGTAGGGCGGCTACTTTCATATGCGGTTTCTTAATGTGGTCAGATAGGCGATCAAGTCAGTTAGTTGCTCCTCTTTGAATATCCGGCATAACCCGGCATGGGAGATGAGAGTTGCCCTCGCACTTCTTGGAGCTCTGACGGTTAATGAACAATCCTACCACTGCCGAGAGCGGCTTCCCCTTTCCTTGGCACATACTATGGGGGCGGATCATGGGCTGCAAACGAATCCTATGCGTGTGCCGGCAACCCTATCGGCAGGACTTGCAACCGGGCTTGCTGATTGGCTGCTGCAGGAGGGGACACGACCGACGGCCTCGTCCGGATCGCCGTGGTACTCTGAGTTTCTTGCAGCCGACGCCTGAAGAACAGGGCGGCCATTCCTACCCAGGGGAAAACAAAACCTCTCCGGAACCCGAGGAACTTGTGTCGGAAATCGTCAATCTCGAAGCGCTCGAAATCTTGGACTCACGGGGTAATCCGACCGTCCAGGTGGCGGCGACCCTCAAAAGCGGGGCGCGCGGTCTGGCGCGTGGCCCCCGACGAAGCGCGACAACTGGCCGAGAGCGCGGATACGCCCGACGCCGAAGCGGTTTTCGTCGCCTGCACCGGGCTGAAGCTGTCCCCCTACATCGAGGCCCTGGAGAGTAAACTTGGCAAGCCGGTGTTGACCGCGAACCAGGTGACCTCTTGGCATGCGCTGCAACTGATGGGAGTAGAGGCGAGATTGGCGAACAAGGGAAGGCTTTTTCGGTAGGTGTCCAGGCCCCGGCCGGTTGGGGCCTGCTTCGCTAATCGACCGCGATCCTGTCGGCCGCCGCGTCACAGCCGCGGCCAGCCAACAATGAACGGAGAGCCAGTCAGAATGCCCATTCCGAAGCAGTTAGCGTTCGAGCCAAGAGAATACGAAAGCCGACTGGAGCGCGTGCAGCGAGCCTTGGCGGAACGCGGCCTGGAAGAAATGTTGCTGTTCGGTCCTCACAACATTTTCTATCTCTGCGGCATGGACACAGAGAATTTCGTCGACTACCAATGCCTCGTCGTGCCCCGAGAAGGCAGTCCCACGCTGGTGATTCTCGATGTCGAGCGAGCCCGCTATGAAAATTCGTCGTGGCTACCCGACGTCGAGACATATCACTCGTCAAACGATCCCGTTGCGGTGACGCGGGCCGCGATGAAAACGCGAGTCGGGAAGATTGGCGTCGAACGCCGGGCGTCAGCTTTTTCCGTCGATCTGTTCGAGAAGCTTGCGGCCTCCTTGCCGCGGGCCGACTTGGTCGATGCCTTCGGGATTGTCGAGCAATTCCGTCTGCTGAAATCTCCGGCTGAGATCGCCTACATGCGCCGGGCCGCGGAGTTGAGCGAGCTGGGCGCAACTGCCGGTATCGAGGCGATGCGCGTGGGCGCGGCGGACTACGAGATTGCGGCGGCGGTCACGGGGGAAATGTACCGCGGGGGCGGCGAGACCGTCTGCTGGGGACCGATCGTGGCCGCGGGACACCGCGCGGGGAGTACGCACAGCACTTTTAATGGATACCGGCTCAAGCAAGGGGACACGGTTTTCTTCGAGGTCACCGGGGAGACCCGCCGCTACACCGCGCCGCTGATGCGCACGGCGGTGCTTGGCCGGCCGAGCGAAGAGATTCAGCGCCTCGCGGCGGTCGTCGAGCAGACCGTCGAAGCTATTTTGCAAACGGCCCGCGAGGGAGTCAAAGCAAGCGAGGTGGCCCAAGCCGGCTTGGCGAAACTCGCTCCCGCGCTGGATGGGATGGTCTTTCACTATTGTTTCGGCTATCCGGCGGGCATCGGCTATCCGCCGAGTTGGATCGAGCAGCTCGACTACTTTATCGTGGCCGAGAACGACCGCCGGCTCGAAGCGGGCATGACTTTTCATCTGCCCATGTCGGTTCGCAAGTACGGCGAGTACGCGGTCAATCTGAGCCAGACTATGGTGGTGGGCGAGGACCGCTCCGAGCCGCTCGCCAAGACCCCCGCGCGGCTGCGGGTGGTGGAGGGGTGATCGTCCATCGGAAACCGTAGCCGCGCGGGTAGACGAGTAGCTACTGGGCTACGGGTGTGGGGGAAAGGACACCACCCGAGTCGGGTGGGAGTTTTGATTTCGCCGCGATCGCCCCGATGACCTTCTGGGGAATGGATCCCCATCTGAGCACGCCTGACAGCCAGCAGTGGAGCCTACAAGTGCAATACGAGCCGCGGTCCAACTGGCTCCTGGAGGTGGGCTATGTGGGATCGAACGGGGTAAAACTCTACAGCCAGCAGGAGGCCAACCCGGCCGTGCCCGGCCCGGGCGCCAACGCCGGCAACACCGATTTCCGTCGCGTCCTGAATCAGAACCACCCCCAGAGCGAGCAGTTTGGAGACGCGCCGTTCAGCGAAATTGTGCCACTACGAAACGACCGCAACTCCAACTACAACAGCTTGCAGGTCAACCTCACCAAGCGGTTCTCGGGCGGATTTCAGGTGACCCACGCCTACACTTGGTCCCACGCCATCGACTCAGCGTCGGACCAGGGGATCCGTGACCGGCCCGATGGGCGGGCCCTGCGGGGCCATGCCGACCATGACCGCCGCCACGTTTATGTCGGGACTTACGTCTACGAATTCCCGTGGCGCCAGAGGCAGACGGGGCCGCTGGGCAAGCTCCTGGGAGGCTGGGGGGTGTCGGGGATGACCATGATGCGCAGCGGGGCTGCATTCGACGTGTTTGAGAGCGAAGACCGCTGCCTCTGCGGGATCTTCCTAGTGGGAACACCCGACTACATCGGCGGCGAAATCGCCTTTCACGACCCCAGCTCGACGGATGCCGTTCCCGGACGGCGGAATTCCTGGTTCGACGGCACTGGCGGCGGGACGCCCACGGCGGCGCCCAACCCGTATTTCCGCCGCGTGGGCTCGGGGGCGAGTTACGAGCTGGGGGCCGGGCGTTGCGGCAACTTCGGACGCAATGTCTTGCGTGGTCCCGGCTTCGTGAACTGGGAACTGGCCGTTTTCAAACGAACGCGGATCACGGAACGTCAGAGCCTCGAATTCCGTGCCGAATTCTTCAATCTTTTCAATCAGGCGCAGTTCATCAATCCCATCGGCGACATCGCCAGCACGAATTTCGGGAGAATCCTCGAGACCGCCGACCCGCGCATCATTCAGTTTTCGTTGCGATACATATTTTGAGGGCGTTCACGGGCCGGCGGCGGGGGACTGAAGGGGCCGGTTTGTCGGGTGCTGTCGGGTTGTCGCGTGCGGGCCCGCGCTCGGGCGGCGCGATTCTGCCCGCTTCTCGCCTGCAGGGGCCCGCGCCCTGACGGGCACGGCTCTGTTCGGTTCTCACGTGCTGTGTTGTGTGACTAGCCGCGAAGCGGCGGCAGGATCATAGCCTAGGGTGGAGCCGTCAGGCGAAACCCTAGGTAAGCGGAAAACAAAAGCTGAGCCCTGAAGGGGCGGCAGGAAAATGGGCAGACGTTCTACCAAACAACGACGGCCATTGTTGAAGGCAGAAACAAGACCGCGTGTGTTTCCCGCGCCCTTACAGGGCTTGTTGGGCTGTTGCATTCGTACCCAGGGTTTCGCTTCGCTCCACCCTAGGCTATAATCCTGCCGCCGCTTCGCGGCTGCCGAGCCCTGGCACCCCCAGCGGTGTGCCATATGGCAACATCTGCGGGGCTGATTTGCGCAAGGATTCCGCGTTGGACCAAAAACGGAGCCGCGCCCGCGAGTCCGTGCGCCCCCCCCCGCCAGCTTATACATATGATACTGTTATAATGCCGGGCAGTACCAGAGAAAACCCTCCCGCCCCATATTTCTCGCCCACCCCCGGTGGCATTTGAATTGACGGTACCGAGGTGCTATACTAGATCCGTCGGAGCGCGTAGGTTCGCCTATTCTTCCTTTCCAGTCAATTTGACTTTTAGGGACTGCTGGACTTCGTGTGCCCAGTACTAGGAAAGTCTTCTATCACGGAACAGCTGGTTGGGACCGTTGCGTCCTTCCGCGGGACACCAAGTCTATCCAGGCGGGCATGGTTCCACTGCCCCTCGTGTTTCGGCATATGTTCCTACCTCACCTTTTGTGGTTTGCGCAGGCGCGTGGACGGCGCCGCTAGCTCGCACTGACCGGGAGCTAACAGTATTACTTGCGGTTGGCATCACCATTTCCTCTTTCGATTCGGTTGCTGGATCGGAACTTCTCAGGAGTAACAGATGGCATCGACCACGACGAACGGCTCGCCAACGGAGCGATTCGACTTTTCCAGAATCCGCACGACCATCCCGATCCCGAATCTGATCGAGGTGCAGAAGAATTCCTACGAGCGGTTCTTGCAAATGGATCGCTTGCCCAGCGAGCGAGACGACACCGGGTTGCAGGCGGTTTTTAACTCCGTCTTCCCGATCACCGACTTCCGCGGCTTGAGCCAGTTGGAGTTTGTCGACTACTCGATCGGCGATTGGGAGTGCAAGTGCGGCCATCTGCGGGGGCTGCATCACCTTCGCTCGACGTGCAAAAACTGTGGCGCCACGATCCGCACCGACCCCTACGGGCTGGAGGAGATCGCCTGCCCAGTGTGCGGAAGCTACAACGCGAATCTGGTGACTTTTTGTACCAAGTGCGGCGATCCGGTTGGGTTGAAGCTCAAGTACGACGTCGACGAGTGCCAGGAGCGGGGGATGACCTACGCCGCGCCTCTCAAGGTCACCATTCGGCTCACCATTTACGAGAAAGACGCCGACAGCGGCGAAAAGATCATTCGCGACATCAAAGAGCAGGAAGTATTCTTCGGCGAGGTGCCGCTCATGACCGACGGCGGGACCTTTATCATCAGCGGAACGGAAAGAGTCATCGTCTCGCAGTTACACCGCTCTCCCGGCGCGTTCTTTGAATCGACCAACCGGCGAACCTCCTTTTTGGGCAAGATTATTCCCTATCGCGGCAGTTGGGTCGAGTTTGAATACGACGCCAAAAATCTGCTCCAAGTCAGGATCGATCGCAAACGGAAGTTTTTGGGGACGGTCTTTCTGCGTGCGTTGGGACTCAAGACCGATGACGAGATTCTGAGGGCGTTCTACACGATCGACAGCATCCATATTAGTGGCCGGCAGCTGCTGCGCAAGGTTTCGGAAAGTCTGTTGGGGATCAAATTATCCCAAGCGGTCAGCGACTCGAAAGGGGAGCTGCTCGCCGCCAAAGGCCGCAAGCTGACGCGCGGCCTGCTGAAGGAGATCCAGAAGGCGAAGATCAAGAGCCTGCCGGCCGACCCGGCGGATCTGGAAGGCGCCTACCTGGCCGCGGACGTAGCGGACCAAAAGAGCGGGGAAGTGTTGGCGGAGGCCAATACGCAGGTCACCGCCGAGCAGATCGTCGCTTTCATGGACGGTGCGGTGAAAGAGTTTGAGGTGTTCTTTCCCGAGAGGGATGAGATGGGCGTAGTCATCTCTTCGACGTTGAAGAAAGATACCGTAAGCTCGCAGCAGGACTCTCTGATCGAGATCTACCGCAAGCTCCGGCCCGGCGATCCGCCCACCTTGGAGACCGCGACGCAGCTGTTCCGTGGCATGTTCTTCGATCCGCGCAAGTACGACTTCTCGCGCGTGGGCCGCATGAAATTCAACATCAAGCTTTATGAAAAGATCGATGCCACGCCGCTCGACAAGCGCACCTTGGAGCCGGAAGACTTCTATGCCACCATCGCCTACCTGCTCAAGTTGCGCCGCAACATCGGCGAGGTCGACGACATCGACCACCTGGGTAATCGTCGGGTGCGCGCGGTGGGCGAATTGCTCGAAAACCAGTTCCGCATCGGCTTGGTGCGGATGGAGCGGGCGATCAAGGAAAAGATGTCGGTCTATCAGGAGATGTCGACCGCGATGCCGCACGACCTGGTGAACGCTAAGCCGGTGATGGCGGCGATCCGCGAGTTCTTCGGCTCCAGCCAGCTTTCGCAATTCATGGACCAAACGAACCCGCTGTCCGAGATCACCCACAAAAGGCGTCTGTCGGCCCTGGGTCCGGGGGGCTTGTCCCGCGAGCGGGCCGGCTTTGAGGTGCGTGATGTGCATACCACGCACTACGGTCGGATCTGTCCGATCGAAACTCCCGAAGGCCCCAACATTGGGTTGATCAGCTCGCTGTCGTGCTTTGCCCGCATCAATGACTACGGGTTTATTGAAAGCCCCTACCGGCGAGTGGAAAACGGCATGGTGATCGATGAGGTGCGGATCATCAGCGGCGGCGGCACGCGTTGCAAGACGGGAGAGGTGGTGCCCAGGGATGTCGTCGAGAAGGCGAACAAAGCGCTGGGCGCTCGCAAGCGAGCGGCGGAATATCAATCCCACTGCCATTACCTTTCGGCCTGGGAGGATGATAAGTACGTTATTGCGCAGGCGAACATCGAGGTGAATCCGAAAGGACGGATTGTCCCCGAATTGGCGAACTGCCGCGTGGCCGGCGATTTTCAACTCAAGCGCCGCGCCGAGATCGAGTACGTCGACGTGAGTCCGAAACAGTTGGTGTCGGTGGCCGCCAGCCTGATTCCCTTCCTGGAGAACGACGATGCCAACCGCGCACTGATGGGTTCCAATATGCAGCGCCAGGCGGTGCCGCTGTTGCAGGCGGAGGCGCCTCTGGTCGGCACGGGCATGGAGCGCGTAGCGGCCCGCGACTCCGGCGCGGTCGTATTGTGTAAGCGCGGCGGCATCGTGGATTCGGTGGACTCGGAAAGGATCATCGTGCGCGTGGACGGCAGCTTCCACGAGGGGCACATGTCGCGGGAGGTCGGCGCCGACATCTACCAGCTGGTGAAGTTCAAACGATCGAACCAAAACACTTGCGTCAACCAAAAGCCGATCGTTCAAGTCGGAGCTCGTGTGGAGGAAGGACAGGTGCTGGCCGACGGTCCCTGTACGGCGGCGGGTGAGCTGGCGCTGGGGCGGAACGTCCTGGTCGCCTTCATGCCCTGGCGGGGCTACAACTTCGAGGACGCCATCCTGGTCAGCGAAAGATTGGTCAAGGAAGACTACTACACCTCGATCCATATCGAGGAGTTCGAGTTGGAGGGCCGCGATACCAAGCTGGGCCCGGAAGAGATCACGCGCGACATCCCGAATATCGCGGAAAGCTTTCTCCGCAACTTGGACGAAAGCGGGATCATTCGGATCGGCGCGACGGTGCGCCCCGGGGATATTATCGTCGGCAAGGTGACCCCCAAGGGAGAGACGCAACTCACGCCGGAGGAAAAGCTGCTGCGCGCGATCTTCGGCGAAAAGGCCGGCGACGTCAAGGACGCCTCGCTGTACTGTCCCCCGGGTATTTCCGGCATCGTGGTGGACGCCAAGGTCTTCTCCCGCAAGGGCCAGGACAAAGATGAGCGCGCCAAGGCGATTGAAGCGGCTACCATCACCCGCCTGCAACGCAACCTCGACGATGAGAAAAGGATTCTCTACGACGAGCGAGCCAAGAGGTTGGCCAAGCTGCTGGAGGGCAAGGTCGTCGCCGCGGACCTCCATGATGAAGGGACCAACAAGAGGCTGCTCGAAAAAGGTGCGGCTCTCACTAGGGAGATCCTGGAGAGTCTGCGGGCGCGCGATCTCAAGAGGATGCGCACCCGCGAGAAGAAGGCAAACCTCAACGTCCAGATCGACGAGATCGAAGAGATGACGGTCCGCCAGATTCAGGTGCTCGAAAAACTCACCGACGAGCGTGTGGCCAAGCTGAAGAAGGGCGACGAGCTGTCGCCCGGCGTCATCAAAATGGTGAAGGTTTATATCGCCATGAAGCGCAAGCTTTCGGTCGGCGACAAGATGGCCGGCCGGCACGGCAACAAGGGAGTCATTGCCCGCATCCTCCCCGAGGAGGATATGCCCTTCCTTCCCGACGGCACGCCCGTCGAGATCGTCCTGAATCCGCTGGGCGTCCCCTCGCGGATGAATGTAGGTCAGATTCTCGAAACCCACCTCGGTTGGGCGGCTAGGGCGCTCGGCGTCCAGTTCGCTTCTCCGGTCTTTGAAGGTCCGGGGGAGACCTTGATCAAGGAGCAGCTCGAGAAGGCGAATCTGCCTACTTCGGGCAAGACGATCATGCGTGACGGACTGACCGGCGATCCGTTTGAGCAGGAAGTCACCACCGGCTACATCTACATGTTGAAGCTTTCCCACCTCGTAGACGACAAGATCCATGCCCGCTCGATCGGACCGTATTCGTTGATTACCCAGCAGCCCCTGGGCGGGAAAGCTCAATTCGGCGGCCAGCGATTCGGCGAAATGGAAGTTTGGGCCCTGGAGGCCTATGGCGCTGCTCACATCTTGCAGGAGCTGCTGACGGCGAAGTCCGACGACGTGCACGGTCGGGCAAAAATTTATGAAGCGATCGTCAAGGGGGAGGCCGCCATCGAGCCCGGCATCCCGGAATCGTTCAACGTGCTGATTCGCGAGCTGCAGTCGTTGTGCCTGGACGTGGAGTTGATTAAGAAGCAACAGGACGTTATGCAGACGGCCTTGGCGGCCGACTGAGCGCGTGCCGGGGAGACGGCGCGAGCAACAGGCGCTCCATCGGAGCCTCGATCGTAAACCGGACGGGCTTGCTGGCCCGCCGGCCTATTCGTGTAGCGATTAACGCAGGAGGTCGCCTTGTATCGATCTAGTGCTTACGAGCGTGTCGGCGCCATCGTGGATTTCGATAGCATCCGCATCGGATTAGCCTCTCCCGAAAAGATTCGCAGTTGGTCTCACGGCGAAGTTCTCAAGCCCGAAACGATTAACTACCGAACATTCAAACCGGAGAGGGAGGGCCTTTTCTGCGCCAGGATCTTTGGCCCGACTACGGATTGGGAGTGTCTGTGCGGCAAGTATAAGCGGATGAAGCACCGCGGCGTCATCTGCGACAAGTGTGGCGTCGAAGTCACTCTAAGTCGAGTACGTCGCGAGAGGTTGGCGCACATTGAACTGGCCTCCTCGTGCTCCCACGTCTGGTTCTTCAAGGGCCTGCCCAGCCGCATCGGCCAGCTCTTGGACATTACCATGCGGGAACTGGAGCGGGTTCTCTACTTTGAAGCCTACGTCGTCGTGGAGGCTGAGGAAGAGACCGGGCTGCGTGAAGGGGAGGTGGTCAGCGACGATCGCTATCGGCAGCTCGAGCAAGAACACCGCGATAAGTTCGTCGCCATGATGGGCGCCGAAGGCATCAAGGAGCTCCTGAAAAAGTTGAACCTTCCCGCCATGGCCAAAGAGTTGCGGGCCAAGATGAAAGAAGAGACGTCTCTCCAAAAGAAGCTCAAGTACACCCGTCGGCTCAAGGTGGTCGAATCCTTTCGCAAATCGGGCAACAAGCCGGAATGGATGATCCTGGATGTGGTCCCCGTGATTCCTCCGGAGTTGCGGCCTCTAGTTCCGCTCGATGGAGGCCGATTCGCCACGTCGGATCTCAATGACCTCTATCGCCGCGTCATTAATCGCAACAACCGGCTCAAGAAGCTGATGGAGTTGAATGCGCCCGATGTGATCGTGCGCAATGAAAAGCGAATGCTGCAAGAGGCCGTTGATGCGCTGTTCGATAACGGACGTCGCGGCCACGTGCTGCGCGGAGCCAATAATCGGCCGCTGAAGTCTCTCTCCGACACCCTCAAGGGCAAGCAGGGGCGCTTCCGCCAGAACCTGTTGGGGAAACGGGTCGATTATTCGGGCCGCTCGGTGATCGTCGTCGGACCGGAGTTGAAGCTGCACCAATGCGGATTGCCGAAGCAGATGGCTCTCGAGCTGTTCAAGCCATTCATCTACCAAAGACTCGAGCAGCGCGGGCACTGCACCACGATCAAACAAGCGAAGGAACTCGTGGAGCAGCAGGAGACCGTGGTTTGGGACATCCTCGAAGAGGTGATTAAAGACCACCCGGTGCTGCTGAATCGCGCCCCGACGCTTCATCGGCTGGGAATCCAGGCCTTTGAGCCGGTTCTCGTCGAAGGCAAGGCGATCAAAATCCACCCCTTGGTTTGCACGGCTTTCAACGCCGACTTTGACGGCGACCAGATGGCCGTCCATATCCCGCTTTCGCCCGAGGCCCAAGTGGAAGCTCAGGTCCTCATGCTGAGCTCCCACAACATCCTCTCGCCGGCCAACGGCGCGCCCATCACCACGCCTACCCAGGACATGGTGTTGGGTCTTTATTACCTCACCAAGGCCCGGCCCGGTGCCAAGGGAGAGGGGCGCACGTTCGGCAGCGCCGAGGAAGTGCTGTTGGCGCTGGAAATGGGCGTAGTCGGGACCCTAACGCCGATCAAACTGTACTACAGCGGTTGGGTAATCGATCTGGTCAACGCTTTCGACAATCAAGACATTCTCCATGCCGAACCGATCCAGTACAGCAAGCAGTACATGAACACCACCGTCGGTCGGGTCATTCTCAATGACCATTTGAGTGAGAAGATGCCCTTCATCAACGGGCTTCTCAAGAAGAAAGGAATGAACCAGTTGGTGCAGTACGTTTACCTGCGCTACGGCCGGGAAGAAACGGTCAAGATGCTCGATGAGCTCAAGGATCTGGGCTTCCATTACGCCACGAAGGCCGGCATCTCAATCGGCATCGACGATATGATCGTGCCGGCGGAGAAAATGGCCCTCGTCAAGGGTGCTCAAAAGGAAGTCATGGCGGTCGAGGGGCAGTATCTCGACGGCGCCATTACTCACGGGGAACGCTACAACAAGATTATCGAGATTTGGTCCAAGGTCACCGAACGTGTTTCCGACGAGATGTTCGCCGGGATGGAGTCGCAAGATCAGAGCGGTGAGGCGATCAATCCGATCTATATCATGGCTGACTCGGGCGCCCGCGGCTCTAAGCAGCAGATTCGCCAGCTATCGGGCATGCGCGGCCTGATGGCGAAACCGAGCGGTGCAATCATTGAAACCCCCATCACCGCCAACTTTCGCGAAGGGCTCAACGTGCTGCAGTACTTTATCTCCACGCACGGCGCTCGCAAGGGCCTGGCCGATACGGCCTTGAAGACAGCCGATTCCGGGTACCTGACACGCCGCTTGGTCGATGTCGCCCAGGATGTGATCATCACCCATGCCGACTGCGGCACCAACGAGGGGATCTATGTCGAGCCGATTGTTGAGTCGGGCGAGGTCATCGAGCCGCTGCGGGACCGCATCGTCGGACGAGTCTCCCTGGAAGAGATTCGGGATTATGAGGGCCACCTGATCGTGGGCGTCAACCAGGAGATCACCGAAGAGCTGGCGGCCGCCATCCAAGCGGCCGGTATCGAGCGGGTGAACATTCGTTCCGTGTTGACCTGCGAGGCCGAACGCGGCGTGTGCCGCATGTGTTACGGGCGAAATCTAGCGGCCGGCCGTCTTGTCGAACGCGGCGAAGCGGTGGGAGTGATCGCGGCGCAATCGATCGGCGAGCCCGGTACGCAGTTGACGATGCGCACTTTTCATATTGGCGGCACCGCCACGCGGGTTTCCGAACAGTCCACCCAGGATGCCAAGTCCGATGGCTTTGCCAAGTTTCTTTCCATCACCACGGTCCGCAATCACCTCGGCGACCTGGTGGCCATGAACCGCAACGGCATCGTGGCCGTCGTCGATGAGAAAGGACGCGAGAAAGAGCGCTACCAGGTCGTCTACGGCGCCAAGCTTCGCGTCGAGGACGGACAGCCTGTTGCGGCCAACCAAATCGTTCTTGAGTGGGACCCTTACACCTTCTCGATCTTGACCGAAGTGGGCGGTCTGGTCCGCTTCAACGATCTGCAAGAGGGGGTCACCTTGCAGGAACAGGTGGACGAAGTGACCGGTCTGTCGCAGTGGGTGGTGACCGACTCCCCCGACGAGAAAAAGCAGCCCCGGATTGAGATTCGCGGCCCCGACAACAAGAGGCTCAAAAAATACCTCGTTCCCACCAACGCCCACTTGATGGTGCGGGACGGAGAGGAGCTGCACGCCGGAGATGTGCTGGCCAAGATTCCCCGCGAAACCACGAAGACGAAAGATATCACCGGCGGGCTGCCGCGGGTCGTGGAGTTGTTCGAGGCGCGCCGTCCGAAAGAAACCGCCGTCATCTCCGAGATCGACGGAACGGTGCGTTACGGAGAGATCACCAAAGGTCAGCGAAAGATTCTCGTGACGGCCGACAACGGGGAAGAACGGGAATATCTTATCCCGCGCGGGGTGCATATCAATGTCCAAGAGGGCGAGCGCGTCGTCGCCGGCGAACCGCTCATGGACGGCCCGCGCGATCCCCACGACATCTTGGCCGTCTTGGGGGAAAAAGAGCTGCAGAAGTACTTGGTGAATGAAATCCAGGAGGTCTACCGGCTCCAGGGAGTTAACATCAACGACAAGCACCTGGAGGTCATCGTCCGGCAGATGATGCGCTGGATCAAGATCGAGGATGTCGGCGACTCGGAATTCCTGCTCGAGCAGGTAATCGACAAATTCAAGTTCCAGCACGCGAACGACGATCTGCGCGAGAAGGACCAAACCCAGGCGATCGGGCGCCCTCTGTTGATGGGTATCACCAAGGCGTCCCTGGCGACCGACTCGTTCATCTCCGCCGCCTCTTTCCAGGAGACCACGCGGGTACTCACCGAAGCCGCCATCAGCGGCAAGGTCGATCGCCTGCGGGGGCTCAAGGAAAACGTGATCGTCGGGCGCCTCATCCCGGCCGGTACCGGTCTGGACATTTACCGCCAAGCGAAGATCGCCGGTGAAGATGAGCCGGAGGAAATCGTTCCCGAAGTCGAATACCTCAGTGGCATCCCCGGCTACGGTGAGGAGACGCCCCTCGAGTACCCAGGCGGCTTGGGAGAACAGACCACGCCGGAGACCCCCATTCGGCCGCCGGAGTGACCGCCGGAGAGTCAGGTAGCTGCGGAGTCGCACCCGACAGAGTGCGGTCGAGGCGGCGCGACCACAGCGCGTTTCTCGCTCGATGAGGTGCTCGCCAGCAGGGCCTTGTCCAAGCAACCCAGGTCATTCGCGCACCGTGCTCAACACGGGGTTCAAGAATGTAGGGGCAGGACATGCCGTGCCCGAGGTTGCCGTGCCCCGCGCGCCTCGTAGTGACGGGCCTCTCACGCACTCGCCTCGCCAGCTGGTGAGAAAAGCGGCCTAGGAATTTTGGGCGTCACCGGGCCTCAACCGCACCCTTTCGGGCGCGGCTCGGTTTCCGTATGCTCTGCCTCGAAGAGGACGTCTCGGCCCAACCGGGATCAGACCGAGATGGAACGGGCAGAACCCTCTTCGAAGGCGCGTTGTACAATCGAGGATTGATGCATCAGTCCGTGGCCGGCCTGCTTGTTCTGTGTCTGGCGTTCGCCCTACCCGCCTGGGCAGCTGAACGCGAGAACGTCCGGCTGCTTTACGTCGGCCCCGCCGAAAGTAGCGCGGTAAAAGGCGCACTGCAGGGGTTGAAGGAAGCGAACATACTGGGGGGATTCACGGGCCACGGTTATCAGTTGACGCAGGCGGGCAACATGGAAAAGCTGGGAAGCCGGATGACAAGGCCCCACCCGGCAGCCGTCCTGGCAGCACTGGATTCCGGTGAGCTTGCCACGCTGAGCACACGCTTCGCCGACGCCGGCGTCGCTGTATTCAACCTAACCGCCGGGGACGACGCCCTTCGCCGGCAATGCCGTCCCAATTTGCTCCACATCGGGCCCAGCGACCGCATGCGCGCCGATGCTGTCAGCCAGTGGCGCAAGAGGTCGGATTCACCCGATATCGAAGCCCTTGCCTGGCACGGGGACTTCAAGAAATTCGCCGGCCGCGAGCTGAACAACCGCTTTCGTCGAACCTCCGGCGCCGCGATGGATGACGGTGCCTGGGCGGGTTGGGCGGCGGTCAAGATGATTGCCGAAGCAGTAGCGCGGACCCGCAGTACGAGTCCGGGTGATATTTTGGTCTACTTGAGGGATGAGATGGAATTCGACGGACAGAAGGGCCTCCCTCACACCTTTCGCGACAGCGGCCAGTTGCGCCAGCCCTTGCTGATCGTCGAGGATGGCGCGCTTGCCGGCGAAGCGCCCGTCCGCGGCGTCGTGGAGACCGACGATCTCGACAGTCTGGGCCTGAAGAGTTGCAAAGAATAGGTGCGGTTACAGAAGGATCACGATCGGTAGCCCCAATACTTGTTAGTTACGGCTGGTCCAGCCCCGGAGGAGCATAGGAAAACGCGGGAGGCGCCGCGCTCAACGATCTCGACAGCAGATTTCTTCCGGCCCGCTTCTGGATGGGCAAAAACGCTAAGTGAAGAGTATGGGGGCTAGCCCCGAAATCACCTCCAACCGAAGAGCTATGAAGCCTTTATCACAAGCCTCCTTCATCAAACAGGCGGTCTTGGTGGCCGCGGCCTGGGCCGTCTGCGTCGCTTGCTCAAGCGCTGACCCCACCCACCGTCTGTTTGTCACCAACGAGGGCGATAACACGCTGTCGGTCATCGACACCCGAACCGGCGAGGTGGAAGCTACCCTCGAAGTCGGCAATCGTCCGCGCGGGATCGGTCTCTCGCCTGACCGAAAGCATGTCTATGTCGCCAACGGGGATGACAACGCTCTTGCCGTTGTCGACGTCCGCTCTCTCAAAATTGTCAAAACGATCCCCGCGGGTTCGGACCCGGAAGCGTTCGCTGTCCACCCAAACGGGCACATTTATCTTTCCAACGAGGATGAGGGCAAAGCAAGCGTGGTCGATCCGCAGTCGGGCGAGATCCTCGCCGAAATTCCCGTCGGCATCGAGCCGGAAGGCGTCGGCATTTCTCCCGACGGCAAGCTCGTCATGGTCACCAGCGAATCGACCAACATGGTGCACGTGATCTCCGTGTCCACAAACGAAGTCGTCGACAACATACTGGTGGGCGCCAGGCCGCGGGAAGTGGCCTTCACTCCGGACGGCCGCTGGGCCTACATTAGCTGTGAAGTAGCCGGCCAGGTCGTGAAGCTCGACGTCGAAACGAAACAAATTATCAAGACCGTGAAGCTGCGCAAGCAGATCAGGAAAGCGAAGCCGAAAGGCCTTCGGCTAAGCCATGACGCGAAAGTTCTCTACGTCTCGACGGGACGGGGAGCCGCCATCGCCGTGCTCGATGCGGACTCGTTGGCGGTCAAGGCCGTCATTCCGGTCGGAAAGCGGGTCTGGGGTCTGGCGCTCTCAAGCGACGGCTCCCGCTTGTATTCAGCGAACGGCCTCGACAACACCGTCTCGGTCATCGACACCGAAAAGAACGTGGAGATCAACACGATCGCCGTCGGTGAGCGGCCCTGGGGCGTGGCGCTCGACGATTAGCCCCAATGGGAATTACTTAACGGAAAGTCAGCCCCCGAAGGGGGCGCGGGATAATAGCCCAGGGTGGAGCCATTTTTGGCGCAACCCTGGGGGGAAAGCCAAACACGAACCAGCCCCGGAGGGGCGTAGGAAACAGCGATCGCGGGCTAGCCGCTTCCAGGCAGAGACACTACGCCGGAACCCTCTGTTATCCGCGACGCACCCCATGCCGCGAAGACTCCTCGCCCGCATTTCCCTGCTCTGCTGTGCGCTTTCCGCCGTGGCATGGAGCGGTGACGTATCCCGCCAAGAAGCTATCGGCTGGCAACTGTTTTTCGACCCCATCCTCTCTCGCCCCCGAAATACATCGTGTGGAACGTGCCACAAGCCGGAGCACGGATTCGAGCAGGGCACGGCTTTCGGAAAGGGCGCTCACGGAGACCGGCTGCCGATCAACACGCCCACGGTGGTCAATCTCGGTGAGGCCGAATACTTCTTCTGGGACGGTCGCGCGGAATCGCTTGAAGAGCAGGCCAAGGGCCCGATCACCAACCCGATCGAGATGGACCTGATGCTGGAGGAAGCAGTAGCCCGGGTGAAGTCCCAATCGCGGTACCGGAAAGCGTTCGCTGCGATCGGTGTAAACGAGATTGCGATCGACGATATCGTCCGTGCCATTGCGGCCTTCGAGCGAAAACTTATTACCGGCGAAACCGCGTTTGACCGTTGGCTGCAAGGGGATCGGAGCGCTTTGAGCGAATCCCAAGCTCGCGGACGGATGATCTTTTTCACGCGCGGTGAATGCGCCATCTGCCACATCGGGAACAACTTCACCGACAACGACTTCCACAATGTCGGAACCGGAAGCGATACCGATCCAGGACGCTACAACGTAACGAAGGACGAGGAAGACAAGGGTGCCTTTAAGGTCCCCTCGTTGCGCAACTGGAAGGGGCGTGAACCCTTCATGCACGACGGGCGGTTCAAGACGCTAGGTGAAGTGATCGAACACTACAGCGATCCTCCACCAGCGAAGGTCGGTGAGTCGGAGCTCGATCCGCTCGATCTTAGCGAGACCGAAAAAGACGACCTCCTCGCTTTCCTCGAAACCCTCAACGGCGATTGGCCGGACCTGTCGGTGTTCGAGACCGCTTGGAAGAAACTTGCCGGCAACGAATCCCCCCAGCGTCGCGGGGGCAAGTAGAAAAGCCGCGGATCGCAAAGGCGAGATCCGCGTTACGAGCTGAAATAGTCGGCGAGGAAACGCGCTTCGCCATGCGGCGAGATCAGGTCGCCGGCATCGAGTGGGCCGCTCACATGCCCTCCTTGTGGCCCAACAAGGTTGCGCGAATCCGTTGGCGCGATACCGATGAAAACCGCGGCGGCGTGTTCTACGTCGGCCGCCTGACGCCAACCCCTCTCGGACGGCTTTTCGACAAGGAAAGCGAACTCGAACGGCGCGTACGGGCTTGGGAAGAGGGGGCCGTAACAGCCGGCGTTCCCGACAAGCTAGCCGGGCTGGCTTCTCCGGAGATCCCCGCGGTGACGAGCCAATCGCTACGAGAAGCGCTAAGCTGGTCCGCAATCGCGGGCTCCATTCTGGCGACAGCTTTCGTGGCGATGGTGGTTGGCTGCCTTTTTGATTTCCCCTTCGCCCGCACTTTGGGCTCGCAAGGCGACGGCTGGAAGATCGTCTTCTTCGCCACTGCCGCCAGGTCCCTTTTGGCGACGTTCGACCGGATTCGGATTCAGTCGGCGGAATAAGTGGGTAGTTCGTGAGTGCGTAGCGCGGGGCTCGAAGAGACCCGCGGCTTTGTAAGCCTTTGCAGGTGACGCACCGAATTGCCATGCTAAGCAACGAATGTCCCGCCTTCGGCGGCGGAAAAACGTAGGTTCCCGCGAGCGTGCTTTTTCAGGCTCACTGTTTGCCCGCTGAGGCGCCTTACGGCTGGGCGGCCTCGGCCAGCAAGCGCTCGGCTTCTTCGTAGGCCGGTTTGTAGTAGTGCGGCGGGCCGTCGCAGTAGGCGTAGTCCTTGGCTTTTTGGGCCTGGTCGCGGGCTTCGGCGGGGTTGCCCGAGTCGAGGGCCAGGCGGGCCAGGAAGTTGTGGATCTCGGCTTGGTTGAGGCGGTACTCGCAGCGGTCGGCGATTCTCAGGGCGTCTTCAGCGAAACGCCGGGCTTGGGTGTGGCCGCCACCCGCGTGATGCCGGCGCGCCCAGGCCAGCAGTATAGAGGGTTCGTGGTCGATCATGTTGATGCGGCGGCAGCGGGTGAGGGCTTCGTTTAGGTGCGGCTCGGCGGCGGCCGTCTCGCCCAGAGCCGTGTGGGCCCAGCCCAGCAGCCACTCGGCCCGGATAATGTCACGCTCGACGCTCTCAACGTCGGCGAGGCGGCGGGACTCGCGGGCGACTGATAGTGCGGCTTGGGGGTCGGCTCGGAGCAGTCCCAGCTCGGCGCGGTAGGCCTCGTCTAGCCCGACTCCCTGTTGGTCGCCTGTCTTCTGCCAGTACGTCGTTGAGGCCTTGAGATCACGCTCGGCCTCGGCGAAACGGCCTTCGTACGAGAGGAGGAGGCCCAATTCTTGATGGCCGAGCGCCTCCTTGAACTCGTCCGCGATCTCGCGGCACAGTTCGATCCTGCGCCGCAGGCTGCCCTCCGCCGCCTCCAGCCGGCCTAGCCGGACTTGTAGGATGCCCAGGTTCCCCAGGCCGATGGCGAGGTTCTTCTTGTCGTTCTGATTCTCGTGAATTGCTATCTGCATCTCAAACAACCGGACCGCTCGGCGAGGCCGCCCCGACAGGCTGTAGGAGTTGGCCAGCCCGTTGAGCGTCCAGCCCTGGTCGCTCTCTTTGGCCAGTCGCGGCGGCCGCTCTTCACCCTCGGGAAACAGCGCCCCCAGCAGCTCGATCATCCGCTCATAGGCGCCAAAGCGGAAATAGAGTGGAGGTATCATCCGGTGGTGAAGCAGTTCGCACGCCTCGTCAAGACGGCCAGCGCCGATAGTATGCCAGTAGAGCTCGATCGTGGGGGCCAGGTCGGCCAGGGTCTCGATCCGCTCCGGCGCCGGGCGGGCCTCGAAATGCTCCCGCAGGCGGCCGTGGACGCCGGCCTTGTCGGCCAGCCGGTCGTAAGCGTACTGCCGGACGATCGGGTGCAGGTCGTAGCGCTCGCTGTCCGGGTCGTGCAAGAGCAGCCCGCGCGCTTCGAGCTCGTCGAGGGCCGCGTCCAGCTCGGAACCCTTCAGCGTGGCGACGGTTTCGAGCGCCTCGTAGTCCATCGGGCTGCGAAAGGCGGCGATGCGGCTGAGTAGCTCGCGGCGCTCGGCGGACATCTCGTCGTAGGCGACCGCGAGGATGTCGTGCCCGTGTTTGCCCTTCAGCTTGCCCAGCACCGTGTGCCGCCCCGCCGCCTTGATGTCGCCCTTCATTTGGTGGTCCTTGACAATCGCCCGCGCCAGCAGACTCACCGACAAGGGGTGCCCGCCGTAGGGCGCGACCGCCTGGGCGATCTCGGCCCGCGTGCCTTTCACTCCCGCAGCCTCGAAGAAGGTCACCACGTCGTCAGGTGCGAGGTTTTCAAGCCGCTCGTGACGGCAGCCGGCGAGGTTGATCAGCTCGTTGGGGAACAGGCGCGACGTTAGCAGCAGCCGCCCGGCGAGCGCGAGCGAGGCGGCGGCCTGGAGGAAATACGCAGCGCGGGGATCGACGCAGTCGTTGCCGTCCTCGCCTCCGGCCTCGTCGCCTTGGTAAGGGGCGCGGTAGCCGGCGTAGTCGCGCAACTCACGCTCGAAACCGTCGAGGATGAGCAAGATGCGGCGTTGCTCGAGCGCGTGGAGCACGATGTCCAGCTTTTCGCGGTCGGAAAGGGCGTCAATTGTGGCATTCCTCGCCCCGACGTACCCTACGGCCCGGTCGAGGAAGGCTCCGAAGTGGGCGTCCCTTTCGTAAAAAGACCAGAAGAGCACGCCCTCGGGGCGCCGGTCCTCGGGAACTTGGAGGTTTCCCGGGTCCGCCTGGGAGTAACCAGCCGGCACCTTCCCCAGCACGTCGGCGTGTAGCCAGAACCAGGCCAGGGCCGACTTGCCCATGCCCCCAATCGCCTCGACCACGCAGACCGCGTGTGAGTCGGCGGTGAACCATTCCGTCAGCCACTTGCGCTCGGCGATGCGCCCGGTAAAGTTCGGCTGCAATGGATAGGGGTGGACGAGGTCGGGGGCAGAGGGACCAGCAATACCCACGCCGACGCCGCTTGCTTTTGGCTGAGTATCGTCAGCCTCGGACAAAATCCTTGAAACCTGGAGCTCATCGTCTCTAACCTCCTTCAGAAGCAACTTAGCTCCTCCTGAAGTCTTGAGACGGTAGATGCGCTCCTGTTCGTCTAGCAGCTCGGCCACTTGAGCGATGGGAGTGCTGTACAGCCCCTCTAAAGTCTTATAGGCTTCTGCCTGGAGCTCGCTCGACAGTTTTTCAAGGTCCCCGGAGACCCTCGGGCCCCAGAAGATCCGAACTCTGGTCGGTTTCCTACTAATCTTGCCCATGGGCTGTCTTGTCAATTGATTCAGAAGCCGGGCCTTTGATGATGTCCTCAAAGTCTATGACGTTTTCTCCGAGCCCCTGCTTCGCTGCCTCGACGTCCTCCTCGCCTTCGGCATCCTTCGCGCTAGCGTGAGTTTCTTGGCTGATCCAATCGCTCGGCAGCTTGCCGCCCGCAAGGAACAGAATAAGTCCCATGGTCAGCAGGCCAGCGACTAGCGCAGTTCCAAAAAGCAACCAAAAGAACACCTGAGAACGGCGGAGCGAAACTAGACCATAGAGCGGCGAATCGAAGCTGCTTTTGGGCGGAGTAAAAGTAGACCGTCCGAGTGGTCCAGCGAACATTCCTGTGGTGTTTGTGGGACACGAGAGGGATGTATCGCGTGGAGCTATACGCTCAAGTACGGCGCAGTGTCTTTGTCGAAGGGCTCAGTGAGCGCGAGGCCGCCAAACGGTTTGGCCTGGCGCGAGGGACGGTGCGCAAGATGTTGCGCTACGCCACTCCGCCGGGCTATCGGCGGCGCCAACCAGCGCAGAGGCCGAAGCTGGATCCCTTCACCGGAATCGTCGATCAGATCCTCATCGACGATCAGGAACGTCCGAAGAAACAACGCCACACCGCAAAACGCATCTTCGACCGCTTGCGCGACGAGTACGATTTCACCGGCGGTTACACGATCGTCAAGGACTATGTTCGCGACAAGAAGCTCGGCGGGCAAGAGATGTTCGTGCCGCTGGTGCATCCGCCGGGCGATGCCCAGGCCGACTTCGGTGAAGCTCTGGTGGTCATTGACGGCGTACAGCGCAAGGCGCACTACTTGGTGGTCGATCTGCCGCATAGCGATGACGCTTTCGTAAAAGCTTTCCCGGCCGAGACGACGGAAGCGTTTTGCGAGGGGCACAACGCAGCGTTTCGGTACTTCGGCGGCGTGCCACGCAGCATCCTCTACGACAACACGACCTTGGCGGTGGCGAGGATTCTGGGCGACGGCAGGCGCAAGCGGACCAGGGTGTTCAGTGAACTGCAGTCGCACTATTTATTCTCCGATCGTTTCGGGCGTCCGGGCAAAGGCAACGACAAGGGAAAGGTGGAAGGACTGGTCGGTTATGCCCGGCGGAACTTCATGGTGCCGGCGCCAAGGTTTCCAAGCTGGGAAGCGTTCAACGAGCAGCTCGAAGCGCAGTGCCTCAACAATCGTAAGCGGCGCTTGCGGCGGCACACCGAAACGATTGAGGAACGTTTCAAGCGTGACCGCCAAGCGTTGTTGCCCTTGCCGCCCACGCCCTATGACGCCTGCGACAAACGCACCACGCTGGTGACGTCGCTGTCATTGGTGCGCTATCGCGCCAACGACTACTCGGTGCCCACACGCTACGGACATCGCCAGGTGTTGCTGAAAGGCTACGTCGATGAAATCGTGATCTGTTGTGGCAGCGAAGAGATCGCGCGCCACCGGCGCAGTTACGAACGCGAAGAGTTGATCTTCGATCCGCTGCATTACCTAGCACTGCTGGAACGCAAGACCAACGCGCTCGATCAAGCGGCCCCGTTGGCGGGCTGGGAGCTGCCCGAACAGTTCACGTGCTTGAGACGTTTGCTCGAGGCACGGTTGGGAAAGCCAGGCAAGCGCGAGTACGTGCAGGTATTGCGATTACTGGAGGACTTCCGATTCGAGCACGTTGCCGCGGCGGTGCGCCAAGCCTGCGAGTTGGGAGCGATTGGCTTGGATGCAGTCAGGCACTTAGTGCTGTGCCGCATCGAGCAACGGCCGCCGCGCTTGGACTTGACGAAGTATCCGCACCTGACGGCAGCCCAGGTGGAGCAAACCTCCGCTGCGGACTATTTGGCACTGCTGGCACAAGGAGGGGGGTAATGGCGAGGTCGAAACTTCTGCTCGAAGCGCATTTGAAAGCGTTGCGGCTGCCAACCTTCCTGCGCGAGTACGACAAACTGGCGCCGCAATGCGCCGCCGAGAGCTTGGATTCGAGGAGCTTCCTGCAACAACTCTGCGAGCTGGAACTGCTCGACCGTGAACAGCGGGCCACCGAGCGCCGCATCAAGGCCGCGAAGTTTCCCGTGACCAAGAGTCTGGACACTTTCGACTTCCCGTCCTTGCCAGCGTTGAACAAGAAGCTGGTGCTGGAACTGGCGCGCTGTGAGTTTATCGACCGCCGCGAAAACGTGCTGGCACTGGGTAATTCCGGCACGGGCAAAACGCACATCGGCTTGGCGTTGGGACTGGCGGCTTGTCAGCGCGGCTATCGAACACGCTTCACAACAGCGGCGGCACTGGTCAATGAGCTGCTCGAAGCCCGAGATGAACGGCGCTTGCTGCGATGTCAAAAGCAGTTGGCCAAGCAGGATCTGCTGATCGTCGATGAACTGGGCTACGTGCCGCTATCGAAGACCGGAGCGGAGTTATTGTTCGAAGTGTTTTCCCAGCGCTACGAACAGGGCTCGACGCTGGTCACCTCGAATCTGCCGTTTAACGAATGGACGGAGGTCTTCGGCTCCGAGCGGCTGACCGGCGCCCTGCTCGATCGCCTCACGCACCACGTTCATATTCTAGAGATGAACGGCGAAAGCTTCCGTCTGATCCAGAGCAAGAAGAAGCGGGCTCACTCTTTGGGCTGACCCACCGGCCACTCGCCCGGTTTTCGTGGGACGGCCTCCACTACGCCTGGGCCGCCCTAAAGGGCGACCGCAGGCTCCGTTCCAGCCGTCCCACGAAAACCGCTACCCCTTCACCAACTGGTCTACTTTTGCTCCGCCGAAGTGGTCCAAATTTACTCCGCCCTTGACAACCACCACTGTGCTTCACTGAGCTTGCAGCAGATAACCGTGGACAGCAGCAGAAAAAGCAAGCGACACGGTCGCGGGCAAAAGCGGGACGGCTATACCCAGAAAGAACCCACGATCGTTCTCAGGAGAATCGAACTTCATCTCCAATCCACCCGCTAAGAGCATTAGGAAAACTTGAGTAATCACGAAGAGCACGAAGCAGTTTTCAATCTCGAAATTTGAGCATACGTTCGATTTCAGACTGATGGGATCACCGGACCGTCCTTGCCAAGCAGTCAACATCCAAACCAGACTGATTAGGCAAATGCTGATCCCCATCCTAGCGGTCTGAAAGTTTGCTAGGGTAATAATATACTTGACAACTCCACCTCGCCCATGTAAGCATACCAGTAACGTGGCAGGCTGGAAACGCATTTAGGGCTTGTCTAATTCATGGCAAAATGTTACCCTAAGGGGGCTGGGTATGGTGTCCCTGAGGCCCCCTAGGGTTTTTGATTAGGGCTCTACGCCCTGCGTCGTAGGGAAATCGAGAGTGATAGCCAGTCTACCGATCTCTATCCGGATTCTGGTTCTCCCTCGCTTTTTCCACCTACGGTAGGCGAGTTTCATAAGCTCACCTCCTTTAGTTCGAAGGCCCCGCCGCCGTGCTGGTTTGGACTCAGGAGCGACGGCGGGGTTTTCTGCGTTTGGACCGCAGAACCTGCTGGCGGACCCTATCTGCCTAAGCAGACACGAACTTCATCCGCATGATCCTCTTTTAGCCGATACAGGTAGTTCCGGGCGCCCAGCCCGTTGCGCGTCATTTCTTTCTCGATCAAATCAAAGACCGAGAAGCCATGAGGCTTCGCAGCGCGTGAGATTTGGGCGATGACAGCGCCCACTCCCTGATTCGTCTTCGCACCAAGCTTGGTGCGGAGGTCCTCCTGACTAACGTCGCCCGCAGCGGCCATAAGTACACGGAACACCTTTGTCTGCTTGGCGTTGAGGTTGCCAAAAACATCAGCAACTGTGCCGCGCGTTTTGTGCCGAGTTGCTTGACTCTGCGGTGACCTGCGGCTACGCGTGTTTTCCAGGCTGTCCGCTAGCCGGTCAAGGTCTTCGAGTTTTTCGCAGGCAACATCTAGGCCTCTATACTTTACCGTGAAAGCCATAAGTCCCTCCCGTAGCCTTCCATTGTGAGGGATGGCCATGCCATTGTCAAGCACCGTCTAGAAGAGACAGTTGGCGGTAGCTGTCAAGAGCCAGCTTTCCTATGCCGCCCTTCGTGAGAAGCACATACTATTAGGACGCCATTTTACTCGCTGGCTTGGAGAAACAGGCGAACCAAGTGTATGATCTATGCAGATGCCGAAGTCGAACCCGGAATTCGAAGCCTTCACGGACTTCATTGACAAACTCGTGAGAGTGCCACGGTCCACGATCAAGCGGGGGATGACGATCCATCGCAAGAAGGCCGCGGCAAATCCCAACCGGCCCGGACCAAAACGCAAACGCGCTACGGACGACGCTTCCCGCGCCCCTGCCGATTAGGCGAAGGCCGTCGTTTCCCGCACCTTGCCGGTGAGTTCGGCCAAGGTGAGTCGCTTGCCGACCACTTGAGTCAACACCTTGCTGAATCGGTCGTGATCGTTCATGCCCTCGCGATTGTTGTAGCGGAAGGATTGCTCGTCGATGTAGCGGAACAGGTGGAACGGCTCCACGCTGACGTAGGTCCCGTGCAACCCGCGTTTAAGAAGTGACCAGAAGTTTTCCAGCCCGTTGGTGTGTACGTTGTCTTTGACGTACGCTTCGGCGTGGTCGATGACTTTGTGAACGAATTCGCCTTCCAAGCCATCATAGGATCTCAAATCGTCAGTAAAGAGTTCCGCCCCCGCTTCTACGTTGTCGCGGATGAACTTCTGAAGCTGGCCTTTCTTGCGGGTAGGGACCACAGTCGCCCGTACTTCGCCATGACGAGCCAGCACGCCGGCCACGATGGTTTTGCCTTCTGGGCCGCGCCCTTTAATCTTTTTCTCTCTGACGCTTTTATGCATGTTGCGGGCTTTGCCACCGATGAAACTTTCATCGGCTTCGATTTGCCCGGACATGCTTCGTACAAAAGGGCCGGATTTCATCGCCAGCCGAATCCGTTGCAGCACGAACCATGCAGTCTTTTGAGTGACTCCGAGCGCCCGGTGAAGTTCCCAAGAACTGATACCGTTCTTGCAGTTGACGATCATCCAAACGGCGGGAAGCCATTTGTCCATCCCGAGCGGGGACTCCTCAAAGATGGTCCCGGTTTTGACGGTGAATTGCCGTCGGTCGTGATGACTGCCGCATTGCCAGCGGTTGTACTTGGCCTGAAATTTGACCTTGTTGCTGGCGCAGCGCGGGCACCTCACGCCTTGGGGCCAGCGGCGAGCCACCATGTACTGATGGCAGTTGTCAGGATTGGAAAAGTAGATTACGGCCTCTTGAAGGGTTTTGGGTTCCCGTTTCATATTTCCATTGTAACCCGACCCTGGGGAGTTGTCAAGTATATTATTACCTTTGCTAGCCTGGACGCTTTGCCACGATCTGAGGCTTGCCGCACTCCCGCCTCGGCGATTATCCTCTTCAGCGTCGCCCCCGAAAGCATAGTTACGACTGGGGCGGCACCGGCCTGTAACAAGCTCCTCGACAGCCAGCTCTCAGAGAACACTGTCTCTACACATTGAAAAAGCTCAGACACCGCACACGCTCAGATTTCGACTTAGGATTTCCTGTCGAGATTATACCGGTCTTGGCGCAGGGAGCACGATGTCGAGCTTTTCGCACTTCCGCCAGAACCGACTTGCCGATGTCTCCAATCGCCTCGCTCGCGCGAGGTGGAGCTAAGGAAAACCTTGCGAATTTGTTCCATGCCCAGCGGCAATAACAGCGCGTTTCAATTCTACCCGGTTGGGGAAGTTTGGGGGAGGTCCGGGACGCAGTTGGGGAACGACCCACCAACGGCTAGCCCGCTTTTCTCACCACTTGGCGAGAAAAGCTGGCTGGAGCACGGTGTTGCGGTAGAAAGCTCGTTGAAACGAGCGGCCCGAGAGGACGGGTTGATGGGAATCCCAACCAGCCGTCAAACGGCTGGTCTAGCAGCCCGTGGCAAAAGTCGTGCAGGAGAGAAAAATGGGGACTGCCACCAATTCACTGCCCGTCATGACCCAAGAAACAAAGCACTTGGCCTGAAGCGAATTGGCTGGCTGTACCCGATTTTTAGCGACCTTCACTTCTACCACGGGCTGCTAGCTACTTTCCGGCGCAAAAAGGAGAAACTGCGTGGTGGCCGGCTACAGTCAGCCAATTTCGCCTCCGAATGCGCCCGTAAGCTGTTGATTCTTTGAAGGCGCGAAATTGGCGACAGTCCCCGCCCCGAGCGCTACGCGTATTTTGCGCCGGAAAGTAGCTAGTATCAAACGGCAATCGCACATGGTCGATCTTGATCGCTCCGGCGGGGGCAGCAACGTGTTGCATCCGAGCGATCCCGACCACGTCGATAACCCGACGGAGTTCTTTGGCCTCTTCAAGCTGGGCAACTTCTACCTCGAGGTCGGCTACGTCCTTGCCTGGGAGAACGAAGCCGTGTGGGGCCGCGATTCCGAATACCCCTACCCGCGGCACAAGGAGCTGATCCGCAGGATCTACGAGCAATTCGGGGCCGGCGTCATGGTTTGGGGCGCCGACCTGCCCTGGCTCCCGCGGGCGTACACCTACAAGCAGTGCTTCGACACCATCCGGCGCCACACGGAGTTCATGACCGACGACGACCGCAGTCTGGTGCTGGGCGGAAATGCGGCCCGGATTTACGGGGTTTCGTCCGAGGCGACCGAAGCCTAGCCCGCGTTTCTCACCAGCTAACGGTCGAAGCAGGCGATAAGCCCGCCATTACGGCGTTGCGCTTGGTCGCCGTGCTCAACGTAGGGTTCAAGTACGCGCGCATGATTGAAGAAACGGGGCGCCGAGCGGCGCGCGCCTTGTACTGACGGACCTTTCACGCGCTTCGCCTCGCCACCTGGCGAGAAAAGCTGGCTAGAAGGCATTGATTCCACGGGGGTTCGTAGAAATTGGGTTTGTTTGGTCATTTTCGGTTGGTGAGGGTTGAGACCGCGGCGGGAGGGGTCTGTGGAAGGGTGCTTTCTGGAACTCGATGTCGCCAAGAATGGCGACACAGCACGCAGGATGCGTGCGCCACAAAGGCAGGCGCAGCGACCCGCCCCTACTGTTTTGTCGTGAGAAATGCGGGCTAACCTTTTTTGCCCGCGGCGGGGACACATGGGGACGGTAGGACTCTCTTGGCCTTTGCACTGCGCACATCCGGTGAACATGTCCGCTTTGACCGGCCTTACAGCGGTGTAGACTGGGGCAAGGGAACGTCGGGTCGAAAGCGCGACGACACACGCTGACCGGCAGCGGGTTGGTCACGATGATCACGAGAATCTCCAGAAACAGCACCATCCGGGGCCACTTGCTGCTTGCCTTCTTGGTTGGCAGCGCCTGTGCCGCCCAGGACACCTGGCAGGGCGCGGCTCGTCTTGACACGGTCGTCGATCAGGCCATCCGGGACGGGACGATGCCCGGCGCCGTGCTGCTGGTCGGCCACAAGGGGGAGACAGTTCACCGCAAGGCCTATGGGTTCCGCAGCCTGGTCCCCAGGCGCGAACCGATGACGGTCGATACGGTCTTCGATTGCTCGTCACTGACGAAGGTTCTGGCGACGGCGCCCGCCGTGATGATGCTTGTCGAGGAGGGCCAGGTTCGGCTCAACGATCCGGTCAGAAGATTTTTGCCTGAGTGTGTCGAGGCGAAGCCTGCCGTCACGGTTCGCCGCCTTCTGACGCACTTTTCCGGATTACGCCCCAACCTCGATCTCGACCCGCCCTGGACGGGCTACGAAACCGGTGTCGGCAAGGCCTGCCGGGAAGCGCCCGTAGACCCGCCGGGGACTCGATTCCGCTACAGCGACATCAACTACCTTCTGCTCGGAGAGATCGTAAATCAGTTGAGCGGCGAGCCGTTGGATAAGTTCGCCGCCGAGCGCATCTTCGAGCCGCTAGGCATGGAGCACACGAGATTCCGGCCGCCCGAGGAGTGGCGGCCGCGTATCGCTCCGACCGAAGAGTTGGCGGATGGGACTGTCCTGCGCGGGGTCATCCACGATCCTACCACCCGCTTTATGGGCGGGGTTGCAGGTCCGGCAGGCGTTTTTTCGACGGCCGACGACCTGAGCCGCTTCGCGCGTATGATGCTCCAGGGGGGGCGGCTCGACTCGAAGCGCATCCTAAGCCCGTTAAGCGTAGCGGCGATGACGAGTTCGCAAAGCCCCCGGGGTCAACACGTCCGGCGCGGTCTTGGCTGGGATTTGGACTCGCCCTACTCCTCCCCCAGAGGCGATCTTTTCCCCGCCGGCTCCTACGGTCACACCGGCTATACCGGAACGTCGATTTGGATCGACCCGTCCACGGAAACCTACGTGATCCTTTTGACGAACCGCGTGCATCCCAGGCCGAATACTTCGGTCGTACGGCTCAGGAGCTTGGTCGCCAACGTTGTTGCGGCTTCTTTGATTGATGTTGATCCCGAAAAGATTCGCCGAGCCAATCGATCGAATCCACAGAAAGTCCCTGATCAGCCCCGTCGTTCATCGAAGGTTCTAACGGGGCTTGATGTACTGGTGCGGGACGGCTTTCAGCCCTTCGCCGGCAAGGCGGTGGGGCTGATCACGAACCATACGGGCATTGATCGCCAGGGGCGGCGAAATGTGGATCTGTTCATGGCGGCCCCCGGCGTCCGGCTCAACGCCATCTTCACACCCGAGCACGGCCTGGAAAGCAGGGCCGAATCGGAACACGTGGAGGATTCGCGGGACCCCAAGACGGGGGTATCCATCCATAGCCTCTACCAACCGAACCGGCGGCGTCCGAGCCCCGAGATGCTACGGGGTATCGATGTTCTGGTTTTCGACATCCAGGACGTCGGAACCAGGTTCTACACCTACATCACCACGATGGCCTATAGTCTGGAGGAGGCCGCGCGGGCGGGCATTCCCTTCTACGTGCTGGATCGGCCCAACCCGATCACCGGCGCGCGGGTGGAAGGGCCGATTCTGGAAGAAGCCTCGCGTTCTTTTATCGGCTATTTCCCGATGCCGGTTCGCCATGGGATGACCGTCGGCGAGCTGGCTGCGATGTTCAATGAGGAAAGAAAGATCGGGGCTAGGCTCGAAGTTGTGCGCATGGAAGGCTGGGACCGCCGGCTTTGGTTCGACCAAACGGGCCTGCCGTGGGTCAATCCGTCGCCCAACCTGAGAACGATCGAGCAGGCTGTCCTCTATCCTGGGGTCGCGCTGCTCGAGGGGCTTAGCAATTGGTCCGTGGGCCGGGGGACGGCTACGCCATTCCAATTCGTCGGCGCCGATTGGATCGACGGAACAGCGCTCGCCGAGTCGCTGAATCAGCGTCGGCTGGCGGGAGTGAGTTTTTATCCGGCGCGCCGCACGCCAAGCTCGTCAAGATTTGCTGCTACGCCCATCAACGGCGTGCAGATCGTGATCATTGATCGGGAATCGTTGGAGCCAACGAGGCTAGGTCTTCATATCGCGGCGGAGCTGGTACGGTTGCACGCGGGGCGAATCGATCTCAGTCGCACAGCGCCGTGGATCGGCCACGCGCCCACCATCCGAGCTCTTGCGCGCGGGGACGGCGCAGCCCCCATCTGGGCGCTCTGGGAAAAAGAAAAGAAGGAATTCCTGCCTACCCGCAGCCGCTACCTTCTCTATTGAGCCCGCGCCTCCGACACGCGTTGGGATCGTCTCGGCGGCCTGGCCGTAGCTTCAACCCGAGTGAAGCGGGCGGGTTTCAAAAGTTCTCTACTGAACGGGCTTGGATTTGGCGCCGCTCCCTGGCGGGCGTCCTCGCTTCCTCTCGGTGGCATTCTTCATCCAGGACGGAGGGCGTCCTCTACGCTTGCCGCGCCCTCGCGCGAGCCGCTCTAGAGAAATGATAGCGTCCTCAATCTGCTCTCTTTCCCCCCGCAGCTCCAACAAAATCTTGTTTACATCCATGTTTCTCCCCTCTCAATACGCCAAAGGTGTTTCTGATTCTAGGCAAATTCCCCAGCCAGACTTTGATCCCGTTTCGTTCTGGAAACAGAACAAATCGGCTCAAAGGCTGTCTATCCAATGATTTATACCAGACCAAACCGCCTAAAGTCAACCGGTTTGTTCCGGTTGCAGAACAGCGGGCAAAACATTTCCCTCTCTCCGCCCTCTATGTCCATACAAACGCTTGTAGACAAACCAACTTGGGAACACAATCAGCTCAAAATGATCCGCTCGCAAAGACGATCTAGGTGGAAGAAATCGTTGGAGTCATGACTCGCTCGACCTCTTTCGAGCAAAAGAGGCCTTTTTTCTCCAGAAAAGATAGAAGGGAATGCCGGCGCAGATCAATCCGCCGCCCAACAAGGATTCACGAGGGGAATCCCACAGGGTCATCAAAACCAGCGAAACGGCCGCCAGTATAAAAAGGGCGGGGACGAGTGGGTATCCGAGCGTGCGGTAAGGCCGCGGAAGTTCGGGGCGTTTGGCACGCAACACGAAGACCGACGAGGCGGTCATCGCATAGAGAATCCAGCTGGCAAATATCACGTAGGTAAACAACTGCTCGAAGTGGCCCGAAAGCACCAAAACAGCCGCCCAACCGCTGACGGCAAGGATGGAGTAGTGTGGGCTGCGATGGGTCGGATGAACTCTCGCCAGGGCGGCGAAAAACAAGCCATCCCGGGCCATGGCGTAGGGGACGCGACCGCCCGAGAGGATCGCGCCGTTGAGTGCGGCGAAGATCGAGATCATGGCCGCGAAGGCAACAGCATCCCCTCCCGCCGGGCCCAAGAAACGGCGAGCGGCCTCGCTGGCGACTCGGTCGGTCGCGGCTACGTCCGTGGCGGGAAGAACGTAGAAGTAGGCAAGGTTCGTGACCACGTAAATTGCGAGGACAGCCAGCACCCCCAGAATCAGCGCCCGCGGAATGTTGCGGTGGGGGGCGCGAATCTCGCCGGAAATCATGGTCAGATTGTTCCAGCCGTCGTAGGCCCAAAGCGCGGCCACCAGGGCGGCGAAGAACCCCCGAAAGCCGCCGGTATGGGCGACACTGGAGACGAGGTGTTCCGGGCGGCCTCCACCAAGTGCGGCCGCTAGGCCCACAAGAGCCAAGATCAGAATGATCTTGAGCGCCGTTACACTCGTTTGCACGCGGGCGCCGGCCTTCACGCCAAAATAGTTCACCCACGCTAGGCCAACGATCAAACCGATAGACAGAATCTGTCCATAGGAAACATCAAGCGGCGCCCCACCCTCGCCGAGCGGGAGCGGGACGACAAAAATCGGCGTCTCCAGCAGCGGCCAGAAGTTGGCCAAGTACAGGGAAAACGCGGTGGCCAGGGCCGCTATGGAACCGCTTTTCGCCACCCAAAACTGGGTCCAGCCATACAGGAAGCTCCACAGCCCCCCATACGCCTCCCGCAAGTAGACGTATTCTCCACCCGCCTGGGGCATGGCGGCGCCCAACTCCGCATAGGTGAGCGATCCACCTAAAGAAAGCAATCCCCCGCACACGAAAACGAGCAACACGAGCGACGGTGTCCCCACCTCGGCAATCATGGTGCTGGGGACCAGGAAGATGCCGCTTCCGATAATAGTCCCGACCACCACGGAGGCTGCCTCCCAGGCGCCCAAGCGTCGAAGCAGCGCCGGTTGGTCCTTTTTGAGATGGTCGTTCACGATCTGTTTCATTTTTGCCGTCTAGCAGCCCGTGGCAAAAGTCGTGCAAGAGCGAAAAATGGGGACTGCCACCAATTCGCTCCCCGTCATAGCCCTCGAAAAAAGGCACTTATTGATGTTCGCGAAATACAGTGTAGGGGCGCAGCGTGCTGCGCCCGCTCTGGCAAGGCATTTGCTGTGTCCGAAAACAACACTATATTCTGCGGGCATCAATAGGCTGAAGCGAATTGGCCGGCTGTACCCGATTTTTCGCGACCTTCACTTCTACCACGGGCTGCTAGGGGTGAATACATCAGCTCGTCCGGCGGGCCTCTCTTCTCCCCAGGCAGCACAGTACCATCGCGATCGCGGTGGCGATCAATAGTTGCCAAGGGAAGGCGAGGGTCAATGCCTGCCAAGCGAGAGGCGCCCAGGTTCTCCAAATCGGCGGTTGTAGCAGCATCGTGGCGGCGAATCCACCGGCCAAAGCGAGTACCACGCTGGCTCCGTTGCCGCGAGAGGTAAGGGACGCCGTCAGAAAAACCGCCACCAGGCCGGCGTAAGCAAAGGTCATCACGCTCAGTGCGAAATCGATCAGTGACTGCTCGGCGGCCTGCTGCCAGTAGACGCAGACCATGGCGAATCCGCCCAGTACGACACCCCATCCGGCCACCGCGCAGCGGCCGACCCGCAGATAGTGACGCTCCCCTTGATCGGGAAACACAGTACGATACCAATCGTTGACAAACGAGGACGCCATGGCGTTCAAGGCCGAATTCAAACTCGACAATCCCGCGGCGAACAGACCGGCCATCATGAGGCCCGGCATGCCGGCCGGCATCTCCTCGAGAATAAATGAAAGGAAGACCTGTCGGCTGTCGTCCACCCCGTAACTGGGTGCCGCCGCAGCCATCAAATCGGGGCGGAGATAGAAGATGTAAAGCAGCGATCCGATGATCAGGAACAGAGCAATCACCGGAATTTGCACCAGGATCGCGCTGATCACCGACCAGCTTCCCTTCTTGGCGCTGCGACAGGTCAACATGCGCTGGACCAGGTCTTGGTCGGTGCCGTAGGCCCCGACACTGAGCAACGTCAGGCCGGTCAATGCCGTAAGCAAGGTATAGCGTGCCGAGGGGTCGAATCCCAGCCCCGGTTGGGTTAGGTCGAAACCGAGGTCGATCACGGTCAGCTTCGACGACATGCCTTCGCCGGCGCTGCCGAGCGCCGCGACGATCTCCCCTAGGGATAAGGGAATCCTCTCGAGCAGCAGCAAGCAGGACCCCGCCGCGGCGCCGAGGAAAACCACTGCTTGAATCACGTCGCTCCAAATGATGCTTCGCACGCCGCCGACCAAGGTGTAGAGCACGCCCGTCAGGGTGAGGGCGGCGATCGCCGGCCAGAGATGGACCGGCTCAAGGTCGCCAAAAAGAATCAGCGATGCCGGCAGGGCGGCGATGAAGATCCGCGCGCCGCTCGCAAACACGCGGCCGATCATGAACGTCCAGCTCGAAGCTAGTTTGGCCGTGGTTCCGAAGCGCAGTTCGAGGAACTCATACACCGTAGCGACGCGATAACGGTAAAAGGCCGGAAGCAGCACCGCGGCCACGAACACGGCGCCGAGAATCGCGCCGATGCTCATCGTCAGATAGGTCAAATCTCCCCGATAAGCTTGCTCCGGAGCCCCGATAAAGGTCGCTGCCGAGAGCGAGGTGGCGAGAATCGACACGGCCACGGCCCAGGCCGGCATCGCCCGCCCGGCCAAGAAATAGTCCTCGGTTCCCGCTTGCTTCTTGCGCCCCAGCCATAGGCCGCTCAGCAACAGCACCAACCCATAGCAGCCCAGGGCGACCCAATCATAGAAGCCAAAGGTGTAGCTGCCGTTCAAAGGCGTCTCTCCGACACTGCCCTGCCGGCGCTAAACCGCTTTCTCGCCACGGTCACAGCGATTGGGGTGAAAAGCCTGGCGGCCATGGCTTGCGGCAACAGTTCGTGCGCATCGCCCAGCGTACAGCATGTCGGCAAGCGGGCGCGACATGTCGCGCCCCTCTCGAGTTTGGCTTTTCGAGGCGGCCTGGGGGTGGCGAGGGAGAGGGGCGAAAGGGTTAGCCGGCGGCGTAGAGGACGGCGGTAGGAAGCGAGCCACGGAGTTTCCGCGGCTTCTGGTGTCGCTGGGTGGTGGAGGGGAAGCCGCGGAAGCGTGGCAAGCCCCCTCCCCGGCTCGGCCCGCGGTTGTGGCATCAGATCCTGCGTCGAGGGGCGGGGTTTCGAGCGCTTGGCCCGCCACTTGGGCGGCGGCGGCGCGTCGGGAAAGCCGGCCGGTCCGTAGGCCTGCCGCGCTGCCGGCAGCAAACCAGCATAGGCGGCGACGAGCAACCGCGGCACGGCCTCGACCGAGCGCGGATGCCTGACCCGCGCCTGGCCCAGGCCTAGCAACGTCTTCTGGTCACGGAAGTCGACCTCGCTGTCCCAGCGCCAGACGTCATGCTGGACGATCGGTCGTTGCCGGCAACCTGGGTCGCTTCTCCTCCCGCGGTATTTTCCAAGCGGTCAGTTTCGCACCGCCGCCGAGATTCGAAGCGGGCTTTGTGTTCCTCGTCCTCTACAACATGACGAGCGAGAAACTTCAGCGCCACGGTGCGCTCGAGTTTGGTGTCGGTGGCCTTGTAGACCACGCCCATGCCGCCTTCGCCGAGCTTTTCGAGGATTTTGTAGTGCGAGATGGTTTGGCCGATCATGGTTAGCTCATGAGCTTTGGACCGGCAGGATTGCCGGTCGCTACCGTACCGAGCTTTTCGGTGACATTGTAGCTGCCTCGCCCGACTTCTCGAGGATCCGGTAATGCGAGATGGTTTGACCGATCAATCATGGCGAAATGCGCCGCTTTCCGACCGACGGAAGCGGACCTCAACCGAGCAAGTCCCGGGAGGGCTTGTCGCGGAGACCGGCGCTGCGAATGATGCTCCGCAAGGTGTACGGATTCAGTCGTTTTGCGCGTGGAACTGTCACCAGCCGCTGGCCGTCGCTCAGCACGATGTGTTTGCCTTACCGGACTACCTGGAAGCCGGCCTTCTCAAGCGCCCGCACAGCCCGCTCCGTCGAGACGTCGGTGAACAGCATCAGACGGCAACATCGATCATCATCACTGTCTCGTCGCGCTTCAACGCGGGCAGAGCGGCCAGATAATCCCCAATCGCATCACGGATGTTCTCGATCGCTTCTTTTTCCGTCTCCCCTTGGCTGTGGCAGCCCGGCAAGCTAGGGCAGGAGACGTCGTAGCCGTATGCGCTCTCATGAATCTGAATCAGAAACTCCGCCATCACGGTGATTCTAGCATTACCCCGCGCGCAAGCCCTTACCGGGGCGGCCCCCGTGTAGACACGCGATCGTCGATCCGCCTTGCGGATACGCGGTGCCGTGCCGAAGGCCGATCCCGCCACGATATTTTGCGAAACTCAATTAGGTTTGCTATGGCTATACTGTTGGCCGTCAGAAGCCAATATGGAAATCGAAATCGTCGTTCGGTCTCTCTGGAAGCTGGCGCGGAGGTATTCCCATCATGGCTGAGTCGGACGCATCCCTCGATCATTACGTCATTCGCGGCGGAGAAGCGGGCAAGCAGCGTCTGGATCTACTGGCCCAGATCATGGAGCCCTCGACCAAAGCTCTGCTGGCCAAGGTTGGCGTCGGGCCGGGGGCGTCGTTGGTCGACCTCGGCTGCGGCGGCGGACATGTGTCGCTCGAAGCGGCACGGCTCGTGGGCCCGGCAGGGTCGGTGACCGGTGTCGATCTCGACGAGACGAAGTTGGATCTGGCTCGAAAGGCAGCCGAAGAATTGGAGCTGACGAACCTCCGCTTCTTGCATGGCAACGCCGGCGAGGTCGTCGAGGCCGGATCGTTCGACTACGCTTACGCGCGCTTCCTGTTGACACATCTGAGCGGCCCGGTCGCCGTGCTCGGAGTGATGCGGGACTCTCTGAAGCCGGGCGGCATCGTCGCCGTGGAGGACATCGACGTAAGCGGCGCCTTTTGCTATCCGGAGAACGCGCATTTTCGTCGTTTGACCGAGCTCTACAGCAAAGTGGTCCGCCTCAAGGGCGGAGACCCCGACATTGGCCACAAGCTGCCGAGCTTGTTGCGCCAAGCCGGATTCGAGGAGATCGAAGTTGGCTTGATCCAGCCCCTGCACCTCGAAGGCGAGCACAAGAGACTCATGCTGGTCACTTTAGAAAACATCACCGACCCTGTCTTGGCCGAGGGCTTGGCTAACAAGGACGAGATCGACCGCACGATCGAAGGTCTGGCCGCCTTTACCGCGGACCCGACAACCCTGGTTTCGCTGCCCAGGGTCTTCCAGTCTTGGGGAGCGCGACAGAGCTAAGGACGCCCACAGGGCTTTGCGGCAAGCAATTTCTTGAGCCTACCCTCACAGGCCACCGTACCCCTCGCGCGGCCAGGCCTTCTGCCCATTGATCTCTAACCGCCGAAGGTCGAGACCGGCCGATAAGCAACATGTTCGCCCGATAGCCTGGCCGCCGTCGCCAAAGCCGGCCGCGTTCGCCAGGCCTCGAGGACTTCCCGCCGCACGATCTGCCGGTACCGCATCACTGAAAAGCTGGGCAGCGGCTCAATGGGCGTAGTTTACAAGGCCGAAGACACGAAACTAAAGCGCACGGTGGCCCTCAAGTTCCTCTCTTCCCAGTGCCACTGTGATCCGGCCGAACTCCCCTCGGGTCAGGCCGACGTCGCGCGGCGGATCGCGGCCGCGCTCCACGGTGCGCTGACGCTTCCACCCGCACCGCCGGCCGTTCCGCCAACCCCGCGGGCCGTGGCGCGGATGATCTCTGCCGCCAGGGACGCCGTCATTTGTCAAATCCTTCTCCCGCCGGCCTGCAATCCGCCCAACGGTGTTTCGAGGAAGCGATCCGTCAGGCGCCTGGTCGCGCATTGGCGCACGCCGGGTTGGCGAATGCTTGCACCCTTTTGGGGTGCTACGGCGGCTCACCCCCCGGCCAGGTCACGACGGCGGCGAAAGAAGCCGCTTCCCGTGCACTGCAAATCGACGACAAACTAGCGGAAGCCCACGCCTCGGCGGCCATGGTCAGCGCCGTTCACGAATGGCCTTGGTTCGTCGCCGAGAGACAATTTCAGCGCGCCATCGAACTGGATCCCGCCCGCGCAAGCGCCTACCACGGTTACGCGCCTGCCGGCCATGGGACGCATCGGGCCGGCCTTGCAGCAGCTCCAGCGCACGTTTGACATCGAACCCCAGTCCACCCTCTTCCACGCGGCGCGCGGACTGATCTACGTCGCGGCGCGTAACTATCGCAGCCCAATTCCACAGTTCCGCAAGACGCTCGATCTCGGCGAACCATACGATCTGGGGTATTACTACTTGGCTTGGTCTCTGCCGCGAAATCACAACTACCACGAAGCGAGCGGGCCGCTTTACGAACTGCCGGCTCGATCACAGGACACCTTTCCCGGAGTGCCCCTGCCGGCCGAGGTGCGCGCCCGATTGGGTGAAAGGACGGAAGCCCGCAATCTGCTCACCGAGTTGGAGGGGAAGTTCAAAACCCAGGACCTCCCGGCCACCAGCATCGCACAGGCCTATCTGGCCCTAGGCGACAAGGAACAGGCCCTGACCTGGCTTGCGGCCACCCTCAAACCGCGTTGCCCGTCGGCCATCTACATCAAAGTCGATCCGGCGTACGAGCCGCTTCACGCCGACCCGCGGTTCGCCGCGCTCGTAAACAAGATGGGGCTTGGGACGGGCTAACGCTCCTCGGAAGCGCCCCGGGCCGAAACTCTAGTAAGCATGCTGCTTAACGAAAAAAAAGAACTCGCCGACGACTGCCGGGCGATGCGACGTCTCGACCGGCTGGTGTTCCCCTAACAGCCTATGGAAGTTCGCAAAGTTCGCGTGACAGCGAAGGCGAGCCTAGCGCGCTGGCCACTTGGGACCGGCGTCACGATGACCTCCAAGACTCACTAGTTTTTGCCAAGCCAACGAATTCTTGTCACAAAGGCACGTGCCGTTCCGCCGAAGAACTGCAGGAAATCAGGGGAACTGATGTTGTTACGCACGACGGTGGCGTTCCGATGATCCGTCAGGTTGTTGACCCCGCCACGAAGAGCCCAGCGGTGTCCGAATACCGAAAACCGTCTTTCCAGGTGCACGTTGAACTCCAAGAAATTTGGAAAGCGCCAGGAGTTTATAGGGCCGACGACGCGACCCTCGTCGTCCTCGACAGAAAACGGAAAGCCGCTGCGCCCTTCCACCATGTACCCTACGGCCCATTTCTTCGTCAGCGGAAAGTAGCCCCAACTGAGGAAGCGATGTGGAGCATCCCACGAGGTGGGCCCAAAGTTTTCAGAAATAAGGGCGGGGTTATCAATGCTGATATCGAAGGCGGCGTTGGAGATGGATCGAGAGCGGGTGTAGCTGCCCAGCCACACATACTGCTTGCGGAAGGTCTTGCGCACGGTGACCTCGAAGGAATCAAACTCATCTCGGCGCGCGTTGCGGCATCCGTAGAGGGCCTCGAATCCTGTGCCTCCCAAAGCGGCGGCTTGGGTCTGGAGGTCCGCGGTGAGTTCCTCGAAGGTATTGACGAAAGTGAACCCGTCGCGGCCCCTCCTCCGAAGATAATTCGTACGGGCGTAGAAGTCCCCGGGAAAGCTCTGTTCCAGGCCGATGCTCCAGTTGTGGTAGCGGGGCGCCTTGAAATCCGAGCCGTCGATCGTGAACAGCGTCACCAGCGGACCGCGGTCCAAGTTTCCTTGTTGGTCGAAGGCCGTAGCGAGCGTGTGCTGGTCGAGGTTTCGGGTGAAGGTTTGAAGCTTCGTGGCGTCGTACACCACCGCGTCGCCGCCTGAAATCTTTGTGTGGCGCGAGCCGGAAGGCGCCCAGCTGAAGGCGAACCGCGGCGAAGTGGTCAAATCTCCAACGATGCTGTCCCAGTCCTGGCGGACGCCGATCTCCAGCAGCAAGTTCGGTCTCGCTTTCCAGGTGTCTTGCAAGTACCAAGCGAACTCGGTGTTCCGGCGCCGAAAGTTTCCGTCTCCGCCGAAAGTGACGCGCCGCCGCAGTGTCCCGTCGAGACGCCGGCGCTCGAATCCGGTTCGCCGGACGTCTTGCCGGTACTCCAGCCAGTTGGCGTCGGAGCCGATTTTGAGCTGATGCGAGCCGGCAAGATCAAACGCGGGCAAGATGGCGTTGGTCAACCATTGATCGCGCTGACCCCAGCGCTGGGCGTCTACGAAGAAGTTTCCCTGCCGGCCGTTGGGCGTCAGAACGTAGATCTCGTGCCCCTGGGGAATCTCTCGCCCAAAAGTGCGGTTGCGCGCGTAGCCGACCTCGAGCACCAGCCCCTGCTGAAAAGAGTGTTGGTCTTTGAGGTGGAAAAAGTACTGGCGTGAGCGCCGATCGACCGTCGTCTCATGGGGATCGAGGACCGTGAGGCCACTGCGCGGAGCGTTGAACGAATTGGCGAGCAAGCCGGCGTAGAGAATGTTCGCCGGCGTCAGATTCACCTGGGTCCTGAACATGTTGCTGAAGCCATAGCTACTGGTTCGGTCGTCACCCTCGGGGATCTCTTCGACGATGTGCTTGGAGTAGCGAACATCAGCAGAGTTAGAAAACCAGGCGCGCCCTCTGACGATGGGCCCCGAAACGTTCGCCCGAGGTCGCCAGTCGCCGATGGTGAGGCCCTTGCGATTCTCAATTCCGGGAACGAAATTGGAAGTGGAATAACGGAACTGGTCGGCCCCCATGTCGGTCTCGATAGCGAGCGCTCCGGCCGAGCCTTTCCCAAATTCGGCGGAGTAGCGGCCGCTCGAAAGAGCCACCGAGCGTGCCGCCTCCACGCTCAGCTGGCTGGCGAAGCGACCGGTCAGCGGATCGGTGATGTTGAACCCGTCCAGCGTCCAATAGGTCTGATCTGCCGCGCCGCCATTGAAGTGGATCTCCCCGATGTTGTCCTGCACCACTGCACCCGGCATGATCCGCATCGCGTTGCGCAGGCTGTGTGAGGAGGGGTAGAGAACGAACAGAATGTCGTTGCCGGTCACTGCTTGTTCGGCGGCGGTCTGCTCGAAATCAATGGCGGGAGGGGAGTAGGCTACGTCGACGGATTCGTGGACCTCTCGAAGGTGGCTCAGGACTACCGTGATCTCGTTTTCGCCTTCCTTCAGCTCGACCGGAAGGTTTTCGAGCAGGAAAAACCCTTCGTGCTCGGCCCGCAGGAAGTATTGGCCAGGTTTGGGAATGAGAAAGGCGAACGCGCCGGTTGGATCGCTGCGGATGTGCCGGGCGAACGCTTCATGAGCGGGAGCCTGGGGCCGCAAGGTAAGGGCGGCTCCCTGGACGGCAACGTTATTCTCGTCCAAAATGCGTCCCGACAGGGCGACCTGGGCTACCGCCATGCGCGGCAGCATCGCCGCCAAAAGTGCGAGCCTGTAGAGGGATTTCCGCACGGGACCCTAGCTCGCCATCATAATCCAGATGCTCTGGGTCTGAGCAGGTCCACGGGCAAACCGGGCCGGCTTTACTGCCGCGGGCATCCCCCCTTACCGGCTCTTAATGCCGCGAGTGCCCACGCGGGGCGCTTCGGTGATCAACGTTTACAGGTTTTGCCGGTTTGTCGCCCGGTCCCTATTACGTCTTAGGTCCCTTCGGTACGAGATACTGGTAGCGAAATCGAGGATGTCCGTTAAACCGTGGAAAGCAGCGACTCTCCGACCGAGGCTGGAGTAGCCTCGGAGTGATGTTTGTTTTTAGAAAGGAGAGTCGCTGTGAAGAAAAGATACCAGATAGACGGCGCGAAAGCGGCGCGCCGCTTTCGAGAAAAGGCCGAGCAAGGGGATCGCGAGATCCACTGGAGTGGCCCCAAAAACTGAGCACCGCTGGCGCCAGGAGTGCCGGCGAGGGCCGGGGAATGCGTTCTCGGGCCATGGGAAGCCGCGCTGGTCGGAAGGCCGCATCGCCGAGTTGGAGCGCAAGATCGGCCGACAGACCCTAGAGATCGATTTTTTGAAGGGGTGTTTGCAGCGCATCGAGGAGCAGCGGATGCTGCAAGGCATGAAGTGGAAATCCGCGGTCTATCGGAAGGTCCAAGAAGAAGTGAAAGCCCAGCGGGGACTGACGATCGAGCGGATGGTGAAGCTCGGCCGGGTCAGCCGGTCCGACTTCTACCGCTTCGCCGAGGACAGACCGCCGGCGCCGAATCGCGACCTGGACCTGCGCGACTCCCTCCAGCGCATCGCCCTCGAGTGGCCCAGCTACGCTCGGCGGCGAATCACGGCCGAGTTGCGCCGTCGTGGCTGGAGGGTGAATCCGAAGCGCGTCTACCGTCTGATGCGCGAGGACAACCTGTTGTGCGTGCGGAAGCGGAAGTTCATCGTGACGACCGACTCCCGCCACGGGCGCAAGGTGTATGTCTTAACTTTTTGTGTCACCCCAGGGGACCACCGCGGAGCGACTCTCCCCGGCAAGGATGCTCAAGACGCCGGCCTGCATCGTTAACCCAGGGCTGGCTTGGACTAGCTCCGGCAGCGGCGGCGCAGAGTAGCCCTAGGTAGATGGTTAACCCTCAGCGAGCCGTCTGATGGCGGCTGGGACAAACAGGAGTGTTTGTCCTTACCGGGCTCGGCCTATTGGGTACTGTTTGACCCTGCTGCCCTGTGGCGCGGGCCCCCGGGCCCGCGGTAGGGACCGGCACTCTTGCCGGTCCCATGTCGACCGGAAGGCGAGGGTGGTTTACTCTAGCGTAGGAAGCGCACTCTCGACCACCGGCCATGGTGTCAACAAGCGACGACTTCCTACGCATATTCTCGATTGACGCGGCCCGGACCCCGTGATAGGGTATTCCTTCTGACTCGTGCGCCTCACGTAACTCCACTGCGCGGCGTCTTTCAGGGGCATCTTACGCAAACCAGTTCTGACGATCGTGTGGACCTTCGCACCGCAACCAACGCCTTCGATAATGAACCGGCACGTGCCACGGGGTGATTAACTTCTCATGACTGAAACAGAGCCTCACCAAGGGAATGAACCAAAGTCCGAAACCGTAGCGGCGGGGGTTCTCTCCCCTTGGACCGTGGACGAGTTGCCGCCACCGATCAAAAGGGGTTGGCGCGAGTGGAGGACGTTCATCGGACCGGGGATGTTGCTGGCCGGCGCTTCGATTGGGGCCGGCGAGTGGCTGTTCGGTCCGGCGGTCAGTGCGCAATTCGGGGCCATGGTGATGTGGCTCGCCACCATCAGCATCCTTTGCCAGGTGTTCTTGAACCTGGAGGTGATGCGCTACGCGCTCTATTGCGGCGAGCCGATTGTGGTCGGCTTTTTTCGCACCTGGCCGGGGGCGCGACTCTGGACGGTGGTATATCTACTCACGGAGTTTTCCAACGTCTTCCCGTTTATGGCCTTGAATTCCGCCGTGCCGCTGAGTGCAGCCATACTAGGTCATCTTCCTGGGGACGCCATGACGACCTTTTTGGGGCTGTCGTTATCGGAAAGCCAACTGGTGAGCGTCTTAGGGTATGTGGTTTTCTTCCTGAGTTTTGTCCCCCTGTTTTTCGGCCGAGCGATCTACCGCATGATCGAACTGCTCATGACCTTTAAGATTGTGTTGGTTCTGGGCTATCTAGGCTTTGTCGCCGTGTTCATGGTTTCCGCTCGCAACGTCGGGGAGGTGGTGACCGGATTCTTTCGCTTTGGGTCGGTTCCTTTTCGGGCCGACTCGGTGATCGACGGGCGCCACTTCACCTGGACCGAGCGGGAAGGGTCGGTCGTTTATACCGTCAACGGAACCGTCGAGAATGGCCAGACCATTGTTACGGAGTTCCGCGTCGGCGGGAGCGGCGAAGCGCGGAAGTATGCCCTAGGTGAAGCTGTACCGGCTGAGCTTCAAAGTCAGCTGCGAAGCCAGGTTGCCACGGCTCAGAGCCTGGCCCGTCCGGGACGGTTTCTTGTCGAGCACACCGACGGTGATCTAACCATGAGAGCGGAGGGCCGGAAGGCTCCCGACGGCGCTTGGCAGCCTACCGGTTTCTTAGTGACGGAGTCGGGGGTAGCCAGCCGCTACGACCGGCTCGAGGAGGTTCCCGAGCCCGCGGCCTCCCGTTTTAGGGACCTGATCAAGCACCGCGGATCAGAAACCGGCAACCTGTTGACCTACTTCTTCGAGCATGGTCAGCTTCCGGACCTGGATTGGAGTCTGCTGGCTGCCTTCTTTGCGATTGCCGGGGCTGGCGGCATGGCCAACAGCATGTTCTCGAACTACACCCGCGACAAAGGCTGGGGCATGGGCGGAAAGACCGGCGCCATCCCTAGCGCGATCGGTGGACGTACAATCACGCTTTCTCACGTTGGCAAGGTTTTCAGGATAAGTCCGGAGAGCGTGGCTCGTTGGCGCGGCTGGATCCGTTATATCGTTACCGATCAGACCGCCGTTTGGATAACCGCTTGTTTTATAGGGATGGCCCTTCCTTGCATGATTTCCATCGAGTTTATCCGCAATGCCCCCGTCGCCGGCGACCGCGTGGCAGCCATGACGGCCGATGGAATCTCCAGTGCCTACCCCGCCTACGGTGCGGTCTTGTGGCCCTTGACGCTTTTGTGCGGCTTTCTGGTGCTTGCTCCCGGTTCCACGTTCTCCGCCGATTCGCTGGCACGCCGCTGGACGGACATCATTTGGGTCGTCAACCCTCGAGTCAAAAAGATGAAGGGGAACCAGGTCAAGTATATCTACTACGCAATCTTGGTGGCCTACATCATATGGGGCACGTTTGCCCTTTCGCTGTTCGATCCGCTCACCCTAGCCAAGTACGGCGCCGGCATTGGCAACCTCGCGCTCGGTGTCAGCGCCGTCCATACGCTGTACGTCAATCGCAAGTTCTTGCCTCCTGAAATGCGACCGAACTGGTTCATGCAGCTAGGTCTCGCTCTGTGCGCTATCTCTTTCCTTAGCATTGCTGCTCTCGGTTTGCCTCACCTGTTTGAGACTTGGTTTGGAGGAGCGTAGGGGCTGTTCACGAGGGTGGCCGAAAGAATGAAAACCAACCCATTCAAAGTGGCGCTTGTCGGGTTCGAAAGGCACCCCGTGCCCGAGTGGGTTCGCGAGGAATTGGCCGACGCCGGGATCGAGTTCGTCGCTCACGAATGTCGGAGCGAGCAAGAATTTGAGGAATACGGCGGCGACGCGGATCTCGTCTGGGTGTTCGGCGGCAAGCGGGTCAAGGCGGAGGTGCTGCGGCTGTTTGCCCGTTGCGGCGCCATCATACGGTCGGGCAGCGGCACCGACAACATTCCCGTAGCAGCAGCGACCGAGCGAGGCATCATTGTCGCCAACACGCCCGAGGCGGTCGCCGACCCCGTATCGAACCATGCCATCGGGTTGCTCCTGGCGGTCACCCACCGAATCGCGATCCAAGATCGTGCTGTGCGACAAGGACGGTGGGAACAGCAGAGAGAGGAGCATCGCTGGCACTTGCGGGGCCAAACCATGGGTCTGGTAGGCTTCGGACACATAGGGCGGCTCGTGGCCCGCAAGCTGAATGCGTTCGAGATGAAGATTTTGGCCTTCGACCCCCTGGTGAGCGCCGAGGAGATGGCCGAAGTTTCCGTCGAGCCTGCGTCGTTTGAAGACGTGCTTTCGCGGTCCGACTTCCTATCCATCCATTGCCCCCTGACGCCCAAGACACGTCACCTCATCAGCGAGCCGCAGTTTCGGTTGATGAAGCCCGAAGCGGTCCTGATTAACACTTCCCGCGGCCCGGTGGTTGACGAGAAGGCCTTGGTCGCCGCGCTCAGGGAGGGCCAAATCGCCGCCGCGGGCCTCGATGTGACCGAACAGGAACCGACTCCGCCTGATAACCCGCTGCTGAAGCTCGACAATGTGGTGATCACGCCCCATATCGCGGGCTACACGGATCAGTTCGCAGAGAGCTTCTGGCGTCATTCAGTCCAAGCGATACACGCGCTGGCGGACCACCGCTGGCCACCGTCCTATGTCAACCGCGACGTCGAGCCGCGTTGGGAAATGAGTTAGAGAGGAAACGAAACCGATGCTTCCAGAACTTGAAAAAGCCCGTAAGTTAAAAGAAAGACTCAAAGCCGGTGAGACTTGCTTTGGCGCACAGTTGGCCTTGTCCGACCCGGCCGTCGTCGAGATTTTCGGCAACGCCGGCTTCGATTGGCTGCTGATTGATACCGAGCACTCCGGAACCAGCTTGCCGCAGGTGAGGGCCATGCTCCAGGCAGGAGTCGGTACCGGCGCCGTCGTTCTCGCCCGGCCCCTGGTTTTCGACGCCGACGAGATTCGGCGATTCCTCGACAACGGCTCGCCGGGGTTGATCTGTCCGTTCATCAATAACGGGGAAGAGGCCAAGCGCCTGGTCGAAGCCTGCCGCTACCCGCCGGCGGGGATTCGCGGCTGGGGTCCGCGCCGAGCGGGTATGTATTTTCACGATGTCGACGAATACTTTGAAACCGCGAACGAGTCACTCCTGATAAGCCCCATCATTGAGTCGCAGGACGCCATCGACAACATTGATGACATCATGAGTGTTGACGGCATCGACGCCGCCGCCCTGGGCCCCATGGACCTTTCGATTTCACTCGGCATTTACATGAAATACGATGACCCGAAGTACGTGGCTGCCGAGCAGAAAGTTCGGGAAGCCTGCCGCAAGCACGGCAAGGCCATGGGAGGGGGCTGCCTTAGCATGGACCATGCCGCGGCGTGCGTAGAAAAAGGCGACCAGTTCCTCTTGGTCACCGGCGACGATGCGACGCTTATCGGAGGGTCTCGCAGCGTTCTCGAGTCGTTGAAGAAGTAGGCCGGGTGTGACGGCGCGGTCACACGGGCAAGATTGCCTCTGCCCCCGCAACCGCTGGGAATCTACTCCACCGACGGAGTTGTCTGCGCGAGCCCGTGTTTCTCACGACAAAACTGTAGGGGCAGGCCGCTGCGCCTGCGCCGAGAGATTTTTGCGGGGCTTGGTCGCCTGAGCGGAAGTAAACATTCAGGCGGCACTGCCGGGTCAGCCTCGCAGGGGCGCAGGATAGTAGCCCACGGTTTCGCCTAGCTGGAGTGGACCCAGGATTTGAGACAGCCAGTTAACCCCTTTCGTAGGGCGAAAGGAGAAACTGGAGCCATGAAGAAGTCTCGTAGGAAGTTCGGCAAGGAGTTCAAGTTGACGGTGCTGCGCCGCATTGCGGTGGGAGAGTCGGTGAACGAAGTGGCCCGGGCGCTGGAGATGAATCCCAGTGATGTGCGCCGTTGGCGGCGGGAGTTGAGCACGCACGGCGAGCGCGCCTTCTCCGGCCAGGGCCAAAAGCGCCCCCCTCCCAGCCGCGAGGCCGAGTTGGAACGCAAGATTGGCCAGCAGGCCATGGAGATCGATTTTTTAAAGCGAGCCTGGCAGCGTGTCGAGGAACAGCGCCTGCTGCGGGCTCTGCCTGGCGGCGCAACGTCTACGAACAGATCGAGAAGGAAGTGAGCGGTGGGACAAAGCTGACCGTGCAGAGGATGTGCGCACTCGCCCAGTTGAGCCGGGCCGGTTTTTACCGTCCGGGGAGTGCGTCGCAGCCCGCCGAGCGAGAGCGGGAGCTAGGCCGCCAAATCCGCGAGCTGGCGCTACAATGGCGCAGCTATGGCAGCCGGCGCATCCGCGAGGAGCTGCAGCGGCGCGGTTGGCGGGTGAACCGCAAGCGGGTCCAGCGCCAGCTGCGGGAACAGAACCTGTTGTGCCGGCGGAAACGCAAGTTCGTCGTAACGACCGATTCGCAACACGGGCTGGCGGTGTACCCGAACCTGGCGCCGACGCTGTCTCTCAACGGGGTGAATCAGCTGTGGGTGGCCGACCTCACCTACATCCGGCTCCACGAGGGGTTCGTCTATCTGGCGGTGTTGCTGGACGCGTACTCGCGCCGGGTGATTGGTTGGCAGCTGGGAACCGGCCTGGATCACTCGCTGCCGCTGGCGGCGCTGCGGATGGCACTGACCAAACGGCGGCCGCAGCCCGGGCTGGTACATCATTCCGACCGCGGCGTGCAGTATGCCAGCCAGGCCTACACGCAGTTGCTCGAGCAGCACCAGATTCGGATTAGCATGAGCCGCAAGGCGAACCCTTACGACAACGCGCGCTGTGAGAGCTTTTTCAAAACGCTGAAGGGCGAGGAAGTGGATCGCAGCGAGTATCTCGACCTGGCCGACGCACAGGCACGGATCGGCGACTTTCTGGAGCGGACCTACAATCAGCAGCGGCTGCACTCGGCGTTGGGGTATCGGCCGCCGGTGGAATGCGAGCGGCAGCTGCGCCGCTCGGCGGTTCGCGGGGAGGTGCCGGCATGAGTTTTCTGAGGCATGGGGAGATCTATCGATCCGATGGGTGGGTAAAATCAGGGAGCGGCGAGGTGGCCGCCCCCTGTCTCATCGTTTCGATGAGTCTCCGGCTGGCTATTCCTTGGCCGGTTGCTCTCCAGCAGAGCCGGCCTCCGCTTCACCAGCCAGGGCCATTGTGCCCCCAGCCGCCTGGCAGCACAATGATTTTTCAGCGAATGGCAAAAGCGGGGTTAACTGCTTGTCTCAGCCTTGGGGTCCACTCTAGCAAGGCGGAACCGTGGGTGGAATGGCAGACTCGGCAAGCCCCGGCAGGGGCGCAGGAAAACGCGGCAGGTGCCCCGCTCAACAATCGCGCAACAGATTTCCTCCGGCCAGCTTCTGGATGGGCAAAAACGCTACGTAAAGAGTCTTTGGCCTAGCCCGCTTTTCAGGACGAAGGTCTTTTGCCGCCCGCTGCTATGCTATAGGCTGCGTCTAATACGAGGGTTGGCCATTGTCTGATCAAAAGCTTCAAATCATCCCCCTAGGCGGATTAGGCGAGTTCGGGATGAACATGCTGGCCATGCGCTGCGGCGATGACATCATCGTCGTAGACGCCGGCATGTTGTTTCCTGGATCGGAGCTGTTGGGGGTCGACTTCGTCGTTCCCGATATCAGCTATCTGTTGGACAACCGCAAACACCTGCGGGGTTTAGTCATCAGCCACGGCCATGAGGATCACATGGGGGCCGTACCGTACGTGTTATCGCAACTCGAAGTGCCTGTCTACACGACTGGTCTCGCCGAGGCGCTCATTCGGCGCCGCCTGAAGGAACATGACCTGGAGCGCGAGCCGACGATTCATGTCGTCCGTCCGCCAGAGAAGATCACGCTCGGTTGCTTCGAAATCGAGTTCATTCACGTCACCCACAGCATCGCCAACGCGGTGGCGCTGGCGATTGGGACGCCCCTGGGAACGGTGATCCACAGCGCCGATTTCAAGATCGACCAGACGCCGATCGATGAGACACCGTTCGACCTTCACGCCTTCGCTGAGTACGGACGCCGCGGCGTGCTGCTGCTGCTCTCCGATTCCACGAACGCCGAATGGCAGGGCTTCACGCCGTCGGAAAGGGCCGTTCGACCGCGCCTCGAAGCGCTTTTCGCCCACTCGCCCAACACACTCTTCTTCACCTGTTTTTCCTCTTCAACACACCGCGTGCAGCAGATCATGGACCTCTCGGCGGAGGCGGGGCGCAAAGTGGCCTTGGTGGGGCGCAGCATGGTCACCACCAGCGAGTTGGCTCACCAGTTGGGTCTGCTTGACATTCCCGACGGGCTGCTGTTGCGGCCGAACGATCTGATGAAGATTCCCCGCTCCGAGCGCACCGTGATCATCGCGGGCACCCAGGGCGAACCGCTGTCATCCATGTCGCGGGCGGCTGTAGGCAAGCACAGGCAGGCGGTGATCGAAGAAGGCGACACGGTCGTGCTGAGCGCAAGGCTGATCCCCGGCAACGAGAAAGCGATCTTTCGAATGATCGATCACGTTTGCCGGCGCGGCGCCGAAGTCGTCTACGGCGAGATGAACCCTCCGGTGCATGTTTCCGGCCACGGTCGCCAAGAGGAGCTCAAGCTGGTGCTCAACCTCGTCCGCCCGAAGTACTTTGTGCCGATTCACGGCGAGTATCGCCAGTTGTCCGCTCATTTGCGGCTGGCCCAGCACTTGCGGTCTTTCGGACTCGAAGATTCGTTCTTACTCCAAAGCGGCGATGTACTGGAGATCGACTCCCAAGGCGCCCGCAAGGCGGAGCGGGTACCGGTGGGGCGCGTTTGCATTGATTCGGGGACGGGGGACGAGATTCTCGAGGAGCTGGTCATTCGGGACCGGCGGCATCTTTCCGAATTCGGGGTCGTCGTGCCCATCGTGGCCATCAACCGCCACAGCGGACAGCTTGAGAGCGCACCGGAAATCCTTTTTCGGGGCTTCGTGGTGCCCGAGGATAGCTCTCAACTGCTCGACGGCGCCCGCGACGTCATCAGCCGGACGATCGAGACCTCCTCGGAAGAAGAAAAGACCGACTGGGGCGTGATGGAAGAAAAAATCCGCATCGATCTCCGACGCTACATCTCCCGCGAGACCTCCAGCCGCCCCCTGATCGCGCCCGTGATCCTGGAAGTGTGATAAGCATCCTCACCGCGCCCGCGTTCTGCCGGCCGCGAAGCGGCTCCGGAGAGAGCTTGTAGCGCGGACCTGGCGCCGTTCCAGGGTCCGCGTCGGTGGGCTTAGATCCGTGACTTCGGACCGGAAGGCAAACGTATCTGGTCGATCTCAACAGGACCTTGGCGCTCGACCAACCACCGAGCGCTGGACCAAGGCCAGGCGAACGAATCCTGTACCAGTCCTTTGACAACGGGATTCATGTGGATATACTCCAGGGCCTCATCAAATTCGCCGCGAGTACGGAGAACATGATCATAGGAACGGCTTTGCCAAAAGGGTCCTCGCCGGCGCCGGGAACGGCGCAGTCGTGGGTGGGATCTCACCTTGAAACTCCTGAGAACTTCCGAGATCGTGGTCTGCTCGTGTGGCAATGACCATGGCTGGGACCAAAAGCGGACACTTTGCGGACACCTCACCGGAACAGGTGGAAAACCCTTAAGCCGTGGAGGGACTAAATGATTGAAAACCTTGGTGCGGAGAGGGGGACTCGAACCCCCATGAGATTGCTCTCACTAGCACCTCAAGCTAGCGCGTCTACCAAATTCCGCCACCTCCGCACAGCTAATTCAACAACTTATGAGCGTCCTCGCCGGAAGAAACCTCAGGTTTGCGGGAAGTTTGCTTGTCAGCGCCCTTTTCAAATCGCCATGTAACGCTCCATCCTTGCCCCCGCCTCGTAGAGGTCACGCTCGCTAACGATATTGTACCGATCGAACACAGGCCTCGTTTTCCAGCCTCCAAGGGCCATCACGACTCGCTCGGGTGTCACCGACGTAGTCACTGGGCTTGGCCGGGCCCGCCGAGTTGATTGCTCCTACCAATTCGTCCACCGTTTGACAACTGGGCTGAAACGGCCTGTTGGTTCCATGACAGCTTAAAAGGGAACGGTATCGGACTTGAGTCCCTTTTTCTCGGCCCATGGCGCAGCGGGGTGCGTCAGCAGGCCGTCACGTGGTGAGAAAAACGGGCGAGAACTGCTATCTTGAAAAGTTATCGGCAAGCTGTGATGAAACGTAGGGATGTCCTCAAAACCGTGTTGCTAGGCGGAGGAGCGGCCCTGGCGGGGGAAGCTCACGCTGCTCGTCCGCAGCCGACGGTCTCGGCAGCGGCCTCAGCGGCGAGTTCGGCGGAGACGGCGCGACCGGGCGCTTGGCAGCCGCTCCTGTTCGACGAGCACCAAAACCAAACCGTGATTACGCTCACTGACTTGATCATCCCCGCCACGGACACTCCCGGAGCTGTGGAAGCCCGTGTCAACGAGTACATCGACTTGATTTTGCACGATGGCGACGCGGCAGCCCGTGGTCGCTTTCTCGAAGGTCTCGGCTGGCTTGACGGGTATGCCATCCGCGAACACAAGTCCCCGTTCGCGAAGTGTGGCGCTAGTCAGCAGGTCGCTCTACTACAGTCGCTCGATCGCGCTAAGGGTCGGGAGTTACAGCCCGGCGCTCGATTCTTCAGGCGGATCAAGCGGCTGACGATCGAAGGCTACTACACGTCGAAGACGGGGATCGCCGAGCTCAACAAAGATGGGCAAATTCCCGATACGTTTGCCTGCCGCCACGAGGAGCACGGTTGAGGCCATAGCCGCTTGCCGGCGTTTGCGGCTCCGTTTGGGTCGTCTTCGCGCCGTCCTCTGTTATTCCGCCTCTTTTTCCGGTTAAACCGTAGATAAAAGAAGCTATTACGGACTCGGCGATCCGGCCCGTGAGTACAAGGCGCGCGCCGCTCAGCGCCCCGTTTCTTAAACAGTGCGGGCGTCCTTGAGCAGTGCGTTGAGCACGGCGAGCAGGCGCGACGAAGTGATGGCGGGCCTCTCGTGTGCTTCGACCGTCAGATTGTTGGGAAATGCGGGGTCGGGAACGCTCCACCCAGCCCGGCGCCCTCGATGAACACCCGGCCTGTCACTCATTTGAAGTAGAGTAAGACGAGTGCTGCAGATCATCGACCGTAACCGTGACGTTTTCGACGCCGTCGTAGTCGGCTCGGGGGCCACGGGGGGCTTCGCGGCCAAGCAATTGACCGAAGCCGGCATGCGCGTCGCCGTGCTGGAAGCCGGCAAGAAGATTACCCCGACCGACTTTACCGAGCACGTAGAACCTTACCAGCTCAAGTATCGGGGCAACTCGTCGAGCATCCTCCGTAAGCCGAAGAGTCCCAACATCATGCGCTACCGGCCGATTCAAGGCCGCCTTTACGCCTGTGTGGAATCGAATTATCCGTGGTTCGTGAACGACTACGAAAACCCCTACACGACGCCTCCAGGAAAGCCTTTCCACTGGATTCGCATGCGCGTGTTGGGCGGACGGTCGCTCTCTTGGGGACGTCAAAGCTATCGCCTGAGCGACCTGGATTTCAAGGCCGCCAGCCATGACGGTTTCGGGGACGACTGGCCGATCTCCCACGATGAACTGGCGCCTTATTACGAGACCGTTGAGAGGTTCATCGGGATCAGCGGACAGGCCGAGGGCCTAGCCCAACTGCCGGACAGCGTTTTTTTGCCTCCCATGGAGATGACCTGCGGCGAAAAGATTTTTCGCAACGCAGCGGCAAAAAAGATGGGCCGAGCCGTGACCATCGGGCGGGCAGCCGTCCTCACCCGCCCGTTGAACGGACGGCAAGCCTGCCATTACTGCGGCCCCTGCGAACTGGGCTGCGCCACGTTTTCCTACTACAGCAGTCCGTTCACGACCCTGGCGGCGGCGGCAAAGACCGGGCGCTTGACGCTCATCACCGACGCGGTCGCCGGCCACATCACGACGGACCGAGCGACGGGCCGCGCGTCCGGTGTAGCCTACATCGATCGCCTGACTCGCGTGCCGCGCGAGATCAAAGCCAAAGTGGTCCTGCTGTGCGCTTCGACATTGGAATCTACTCGCCTGCTGCTGAACTCCGCTTCCGGTGGTCTGGCCAATTCGAGTGGCGTACTAGGCCACTATTTGATGGACCACGTTTACGGCGGAGGGGCCTCGGGAATGCTGCCCATGCTGGAGGCCAAACCCTGGTACGGGCCGCCTCGTAGGCCCAACGGAATCTATGTCCCCCGGTTCCGCAACGTCAAGGAGAAGATGACCAACGGATTCATCCGCGGCTACGGCTATCAGGGACGCAGCCTCCCGCAGTTTGCGATGCACGCCCCCGGTTTCGGAGCCGAGTTCAAAAAAGCGGTCCGCGAGAGGGGGCGCTGGTCCACCGGCCTGCATGTGTTCGCGGAAGGGTTGGCCCGCTACGAGAACTACGTCGAGATCGACAAGCATCGCGCGGACGCTTGGGGCCTCCCCGTCCTAAGCATCCACATGAAGTGGAGCGATAACGAGCGCAAGCTCTTCGAAGACGGCAGACAGCAGGGCGCCGAGATGCTCGAGGCCGCCGGCGCAACGAATGTCCATCTTTACGGGGGAGCGTCCGTGCCAGGCTTTGCCATCCATGAAACAGGGACCGCGCGCATGGGCGACAACCCCCAAACCTCTGTGCTCAACCGGTTCAATCAGGCGCACGATGTCAAGAACCTCTTCGTCACCGATGGCGCCTGCTTCGTCAGCGGCAGTTGCCAAAATCCCACCTTGACCATGATGGCCCTCACCGTCCGAGCTTGCCGGTACATCGTGGACCGCTACGGCAAGAGCGAGTTGTAGTCGTCGCCACGTTCGGCGGTCCCGGTTTTGGTAGCGGCCGGCACTCTTGGCGGTCCTAACCCGCTTTTCTCAGTGCGCCTTTTCGGCGCGGACACCCTGTGGGAGGAAGGATCCCACCTATGTAGTTGTCGGTAAGCATGGAAGCTGACGCCGCGGCGCTTGCTGGGAGATCCCTTTCTGGATTGCCGTGACGGCAAAGGTGTGCCTCAGCACGTGAGGGGAGACGGTGCGGCTGATACGGGCGCGGTTAGCAAGCCGCTTGAGCATGCGCTGGATGGCGTGAACACTGAAGCGGAAGGTTTCGTGTAATGCAAAGTAGCCCTCGATGAGGGGCTGGATACGGGCACTCAAAGGAATCACCCGGCGCTTGGATTTGGAGCCGAAGGGGCCGCCCTTGCCGTAGATCATCAGGCGATGCGTTTGCCAGTCGAGATTGGCTCGTTTGAGGACGAACACGGGCAACGCGAATTCACCTCGGAGAAGCTTTGGGTCGAGCACGGAGGTCTGAGGGACGAGGTGCTCGGCGCTGACGCTCTGTCCTTCAAACCAGTCGTTGATGTCGCCCATAGAGTACCCGGGCGCAGTTAGCGCGAACCCGAGGGTGGATGCAAGAAATACGTCTGCTCCTTCAAACAGATTCGACCATTTGCGTTGGACTGCGAAGCCCTTTCCGTCTTTATATGGCGGAGGCCCAACTGTTAGCGACCGTGATGCCAACGGACGGAAAGCCCGTTTTCCAGGCACTGGCACAGCCTGCGGCTGGTGGCAGCCGTTTAGTGTATGTTAGATAGAAAGGTGCACCTTCTGCATGACTGTTAAAGTAGGTATCGAGATTCCTAGAGAGCTGCATACCCGTGTCAAGATGGAGGCCGCGCGGCGGCGGATAAAGATCAAAGACGCCTGCCGGGAGGCCTTCGAGGGCTGGCTCAAAGCAGGCGACGGCGAGCCGGACGCCGAGTTCCAGCGGCAGATGGGAATTGCCCGCGAAGCGATGACCCGCTACCACAGGGCGCTCAAGGAACTCGCCCGTTGACGCGGGAACCCGAGTGGCTCTCGCGGGACGTCGTTCTGACGATTCACTCCGAGCAGATCGCGCGGTACGGAGGAGCTTCGGGCGTTCGGGACGAGAGTCTCCTCGACGCTGCGTTGGCGAGACCGCGGAATCTCTGGGCGTACGGGTCCCGGAATCTAGTCGAATTGGGCGCGGCGTACGCAGTCGGAATAGTTCGCAACCACGCGTTCGTTGACGGAAACAAGCGCACTGCTTTCTTAGCCATGTACACGTTCTTGGTGCGGAATGGGTTGGAGGTGATTGCCAGTGAGGCTGAGGTGGCGACCGCGATGCTCGAGTTGGCGGGCGGATCACTTGATGAGCCAAGTTTCGTGCGGTGGCTAAGAGAGCATACGCGGCAATCTCCTTCAGACTAGACGTTCCATCCCCGCAGCCCATGCGAACTAGCCGCCGCACCTTCACCACTTCTTCACATTTCCTCACCGCGCCCCTGGCTCGCTATCATGTTGCCTATGGTGGAAACCGGGATCTCACTCGAACGAAAGCTCGTGGTCTCCGAGGAAGACTCGATCACCTTTTTGGGAACCGACGTGAAGCCGTCGCTGGCGACGCCGGCGATGATCGCGAGAATGGAAATCACGGCCCACGACGCCGTGCAGCCACACCTGGCGGACGGCCAAGACACCGTCGGGACTCGAGTTAACGTCGAACACCTGGCTGCGACCCCGCTTGGCGCCGAGGTTACATATAGTGCCAAGCTCACGGCAGTCGACGGGCGGCGGCTGACGTTCGAGGTGGAAGCCTCCGACGAACGGGAAGTCGTCGGCCGTGGCGCGCACGAGCGATTCATCATCGATGTCGAGCGCTTCGCCACCGGATTGAGGAAAAAATTCGGACAGCCATGATGAAACAAGCTGAACGCCTGCTCACTCTCTCGGTTGATTGGCGAACAACAGGGTCGCCCGCTCGCCGATCGGCTCAGTCGGGCGGTCGAACCCCGAATCGAAGCAGCCGCCTGAGCGTGTGGCTGATGCTCGCAGCCTGGGTGCTTGGGGTGAACCTCCTGACGGCCCAGCCGAGCCATCGGCCGAAGACTCTCGGTCCAAAGTGGGTCTCCTTGTTCAATGGCAACGATCTCGGTGGATGGCGCGAAATCGGTCGAGAGAAATGGACGGTCGAAGACGGCGCCATCCACGGCATGGGGGTGACGGACGAATATGGCTACCTGGCCACCGAGAAAACCTACAAAGACTTTTACCTTTTTCTGCGCTTCAAATGCGAAGCCGACGGCAATAGCGGCGTCTACCTGCACACCGAATTCGACGGCGACACGCCGGACATCGCCGCCGGGCGCCAGATCGAGATCGACCGCCGGGTCGGTCATCACACGGGCGGCATCTACGGGGACGGGAAGGGCTGGATCGTCTGGCCCGCCCCCGAACTCGAAACCGTCATCAAACCCTTCGACTGGAATGACCTCTTAATCAAGGTCGAGGGCAACCGCTACCGCACCTACCTAAACGGCGTCCGGATGATTGACTACACGTATCCCTCGCCGGGCTCGACCGAAGGCGTCATCGCCCTCCAGCTGCACTCGGGCGGCGAAGGCCGCATGCGCTTCAAGGACATTTGGCTGCGGGATTTAACGGGGCGGTAAGATGAGAGGGCGTCGAGAGATCGAGTCCGCCCAAAGGCCAGCCTTTTTCTAGCCCGCTTTTCTCACCAGGTGGCGAGGCGAAGTGCGTGAGAGGCCCGTCAGTACAAGGCGCGCGCCGCTCAGCGCGCGGAGGCGTACTTGAACAGTACGTTGAGCACGGTGAGCAAGCGCAACGAAGTAGTGGCGGGCCTGTCGTGTGCTTCGACCGTCAGCTGGTGAGAAATGCGGGTTAGCTGCTTTCCGTCGCAAAAAGGGGAGACTGGACGGTGGCTGGGTAGTGGCGTCGAGAGCCAGCCGATAAAGCACTCTCCTATTTTATTGGGTCTCGCAAAATACAGGGACTTTGGATCACGGGCACAGCATGCTGTGCCCCCACAGTCTGAACACGGGGCCATGTCGCCATCATTGGCGAGACTCAGTAGGTGCGACGGACGACGATCGACCTTGTTTCGCCGGTGCGCAGAAAAAAGCCGACGCTTGACGGGCCTACCGCTGGGGGTAAACTCGCTTCACACCCCTAGGAATCTTCAGCCGTAGATCGGATCCCCGCAACCTCGGGTTCAGCGCGATGTCGGTATAGGTAGACAGGCGATAGTCGCCCGGCGTGGGAAAGTAGAGCTTCTGCTGTACGGATTGCCAAGTAGTTATGGAAACCCACATCTCAAGCCGGGGGATGCGCTGGGCCATCTTCTCGGCCTTGGGGATCAACTCCAGCTTGACAGTGGCCTCTCCGGCGGCGGTCTCACGGCCCTGCCAGGTAAGGTTATAGTGCTCACTCAGAAAACGGCCCCCTGTTCCGAATCCCAACAGCAGCGCCTGCTCTAGAGCGGCCTTAGAATTCGAAAGATCGTATTCTTCCACCGTCGCGATCCTGGGACGGTAGATCTCGGCCTTTTCTCCACGGACGGCGAAAAAATAGGAGTATGGCGCCTGGAATTCCACCAGAAGACGGAATTCTCCGTCCTTCCCACGAAGAATCTTAATCACCCCTTCTTCGACGCTCTCATCCTCGACAATGGCGGTGTATTTGACCCAGCGGAGTTTGGCCTGCATGCCGCGGAATTCGGCGGCCGCCCGGTCCATCTGCGCCAGGAGCGTTTCCAGATCGGAGCCGGCCTGCGCGGAGGGGCAGATCAGTAGAGCGGCGGCAACCCAAGTGCGCACGATCATTAGGACCCTTCGGCTCGCCTTACGGTTTCAGTGATGGACTGCTTTTCAAGGACGTGCGTAGACCAGGTAGGCGCGCACTTCTCCTGCGGCGTCCGTGGTCGGTTGCGTGTCGATGATGCGAAGGGTTTTCCCCTGCCGTTGTCGCAACAAGCGGCGTAGCTTCTCGGTCAACTCTTCCGCGGGAGTGTTGTCAATGACGCTGGGATCAACCCAGAACACCACGGTTCCCTTGCCGTCGGAGAGATCGGCGATTTGTTGTACGCTCGGTGGCCGTGGCTGGTCCCAAAACAGATCACGAGGAGTCAGGAAAATGAATGCGAGAATCCCGACGACGATCAAGTCGTACTGCCAAGACCCCCGCCGATAGCTCCAAAAAACGGTGGGACGTAAAGCGCCCCAGAGTTTCCTCAGCATGGCGTCATTCTATCGTACAATGAAATTTGACATGCTAGGGTCGTGAATGGAGTTGTTGCAGAGGCTCTATCGTCGTCACGGCGCCGGAAGCTGCTTTGACCACTAGCCCGCTTTTCTCGCCAGCCGCCGGTTGGCGACAGCGCAAAAAAGGTCCTTGAGAATGTTGCATTTTGGAACCAGCTTACGCCGATTCTTCCGCCTCTCGGCGCACATGCAGCTGCTGCCCGTGCTCGAAAGCGGCGATGATCCCCTCATTGGAGGACAAGCCGTCATCGAAGGGGTGATGATGAGAGCCCCCCACAGTTATTGTGTAGCCGTACGCCGAGCGGACGGGGAAGTCGTCACCCAGGAGGGCAGACTGGAGCGGCCGTCGGAAAAATATAGGATCTTCGGATGGCCCCTACTGCGTGGACTGGGCACGATCGGCCAGGCGCTGGGGCTGGGCATCAGAACGCTTCGCTACTCGGCGAACGAAGCCATGCCGGAAGAACACAAGTCAAAGGCCAAACAAGGACAGCCGATTCCCGGTTGGATGATGGCTCTCAACGTCATCTTCTCACTGGGCTTTTTTATCGTTCTCTATAAGTTCATCCCCCTGCTGCTGACGACCCAAATCCAAAATCGCGTTTCCTGGCTCGATGGACAGATTGGATTCAGCGTGGTCGACGGCCTCATTCGGCTGGCCATTTTCTTGACCTTCTTGACGTTTGTGTCTCGGTTGAAGGACATACGGCGAGTCTTTGAGTTCCACGGCGCCGAGCACAAAGTCGTTTTCAACTACGAGTCGGGGGATCCGGTCGGGGTGAGCCGCGCGCAGAGTTTTTCGACGTTCCATCCGCGATGCGGAACGAGTTTTCTGATGGTGGTGATGCTGGTCAGCATTGCCGTCTACGCCCTGGTTCCCTTCGAAGACTTCTGGCCGCGGCTGCTGGCGAGGGTGGCCCTTCTTCCTCTGATCGCCGGGGTGAGCTACGAAGTGATTCGTTTCGCCGCCAAGAGGCAGGGCAGCGCATGGTCCATGATGGTGGCGCCGGGGTTGTGGCTACAGCGCATCACCACCAAAGCCCCGGCCGATGATCAGGTGGAAATCTCCATTCGCGCCCTGGAAGGCGCGATGGCGCTCGAGCAAGAGCAAGACGGCGAACTCGTGGTCGCCTGAAATCTCCCCCGCGGAGTAGGATTTCTCATGCAGTGGGTCAAAAAGCTAGACGAGCTCGAGGCTCGCTACGACGGACTTTCCGAACAGATGGCCCTGCCCGAGGTCATCGCCGACCAGAGCCGCTTTCAGAAGGCCGCCAAGGCCGGCGCCGAGCTCTCGGAGGTCGTCAATAGCTACCGCGAGTGGAAATCAGTCCAGACGGAACTGGAATCCACTCGAGGGATGCTCGAGGAATCCGATCCTGCTCTGGTTGAGCTGGCCGAGCAGGAAATCGCCAGCCTGGAGGAACGGGCCGCTCGACTCGAGGCCGACATGAAAGCCTCGATGCTCCCCAGAGATCCCAACGACGAAAAAGGAGTCGTCTTGGAAGTGCGCGCCGGCACCGGCGGCGACGAAGCCAGCCTGTTCGCGGCCGACGTGTTCCGCATGTACGCGCGTTACGCGGAGTCGCACCGTTGGCAGGTGGAAGTCATCTCCTCCAGTGCGTCGGAGGTTGGCGGCTACAAAGAGATGATCGCTTTGATCACAGGGAAACGGGTTTACAGCCGGCTCAAGTTTGAGAGCGGCGTGCATCGGGTGCAGCGCGTGCCGGAGACCGAGACGCAAGGCCGCATCCATACCTCGGCCATTACGGTCGCTGTGCTGCCGCAGGTGGACGAAGTCCAGGTAGAGATCGAGCCCAAAGATCTACGGGTCGACACCTATTGCTCATCAGGTCCGGGCGGGCAGTCCGTCAATACGACTTACTCGGCGGTGCGCATCACGCATCTGCCGACAAATCTCGTGGTCACTTGTCAAGACGAGAAATCGCAGATCAAGAACAAGAAGAAGGCCATGCAGGTGCTCCGGTCACGACTCTACGAGTTGGAACGGGAAAAACAACACGCCGAGCAAACCGAGGAGCGCCGCGGCATGGTCCGCAGCGGTGATCGCAGCGAAAAAATTCGCACCTACAACTTTCCCGAGAACCGCATTACCGACCACCGGGCCGGAATCAAGCTGCACCAGCTGGAGCAAATCATGGCCGGCAAGCTTGACCCGCTTACCGAGGCCCTAGCCACCCACTTCCAGGCCGAAAGACTCAATCAGGAGCTGGTTTCGGCCTGAGGACGGCGGCTCGCCGGGCCGCGTTTCCGAACCTCGAAAACCGTGCCGTCTGAAACGTCCATCCGCGCAGCCTTGCGAGAAGCCACCGCTATGCTCGAACAAGATCGGGTGGCCGCTCCTCGGCTGACAGCCGAAGTCTTGCTCGGCCACCTGCTCGACCGCGAAAAGGCCTTCTTATACGCCCACCCGGAAGAAACGTTAAAGCCCGATCAACAGAAAAGGCTACTCGAATTTGTCCGCCAACGCTGTGCGGGGAAGCCAACCCAATACATCACCGGCCGGCAGGAGTTTTATGGGTTCCTGTTTCAGGTAACTCCGGATGTATTTATCCCCAGGCCGGAAACGGAGTTGCTGGTCGAGGAGGCATTGGCCCGACTCGGGGAGAACGATCGAGTCCTCGACGTGGGCGCCGGATCAGGCTGCGTCGGGATCGCCATCAAGAAAAAAAGGCCCTCCGCGCGAGTCATCGCCTGCGACCTATCACGCCCGGCGCTGCGGGTGGCTGCCCAAAACGCCCGGTGTCTCGAAGCCGATGTCGAATTCGTCGAAGTCGATCTCGTTTACGCCTTCGCCCCCAGTAGCTTCGACCTGGTCGTGAGCAATCCTCCCTACGTTCCGCTTCTTGCTCTGGCCGGCTTGCAAAAAGAAATCCGGTCCGAGCCGGCCCAGGCCCTTTTCGCGGGCGAAGACGGACTGGAGGTCTATAGGAAGCTGACGAAGGCCGCGGCCAGGATCCTCCGACCCGGCGGCCGGCTGCTGATGGAGCTAGGCTACACGAGCCGATCGGCTGTCGAAGCGATGCTCAACACCGGAGAGTGGGAAACACCAACGGTGCGAACTGACCTGGCCGGGATCGATCGGATGTTGGCGGTGAGTAAGACCTCCGGATCGTGAAACGGGACCGATCTCCAGCGGCGGCGCCGGGAAATGAAACAGCACTATCTCCCGAAGCCCTCGCGCTTGGTTGACTCCCCTTTTGCGCCGTCGCTATCATCAAAACGAACGTTTCGGCTGTTTTGAGACAGCCCCCATTCGCTAGGCTGTCGAAGGTCCTCTATGGGTCCGCTTGGGATTCCGGAATTAATATTCATCTTCGTTCTCGCGCTGCTCATCTTCGGCCCGAAGAAGCTGCCCGAGCTGGGCAGGACGTTCGGCAAGAGTATGGCCGAGTTTCGGCGTGCTTCGAACGACCTGCGAAACACGTTTCAGCGCGAGATGGACACCATTGATCGGGAAAACCAGGATCTCAAAGACGTTGCCCAGGAAGTCAAACAAGATCTGAACGCCGCCTACAACGAGGATTCCCCTGACGACTCTTATTCGAACCCCGACAGCGACCCTGTGACAGAGACTGCGTCTACCGACCTTTCCTCGTCTGAAAAGGCGCCGACCCAAGAGAGAGAAGCGAAGGCGACCGACAGCCCGACGAAAGCCGCCAATGGCAACGAGGTCCCTAGCGGTTCGGCTTCTTCAGACGCCCTGAAAAGCAGCGCAGCGCCTGACCCCAAACCCGGTTCATGAGTTCTGACGATCAGCAAGCGCGCGAGGAGCGCGACGCCGGCGCCTCTCGCCCTGGGGATTCGTCCGCGACGCAAGACGCTGCCGATTCGCCGGACGCCGCCGGCCCGCCAGCCGAGCAACCCGTCGCTGATTCCGGTCCTTCAAAGCCAGGCCCAAGCGGTGAGGCGAAGTCGCCCGATGCGGATGAACCAGGCGTTGTCGGGGACCAAGCTCCGCCTGCCCAGGCCGCTTCCCCTCCGCCCGACAGCCCAGCCATCGAAGGCACTCGAGCGGAGTCCGGGCCCGGCGGCAGTCCGGCCCCTGATGCCCCTGAAGAGGCAGAGCCGGCCGGCCCTCAGCCTGACGCCGACGAACCGCGGTCAGCCGACGAGCCATCGTCCACGGCGAGCTATTACGACGATCCTTACGAAGAGGAAGGTCAAGAAGGTCCCTACGGCCGCTCTGGCGCCGTGATGACGTCGACGGCCATCGAGAAACCTGCCGAAACCTCGCGGCAGCCTCCTCCTCCCCCGCCGCCTCCATCGGGGGGTGACGGAGGCGGTGAAGATGACGACGAAGAGGGCATGGCGCGGATGTCGTTTCTGGATCACCTGGACGAGCTCCGCACACGGATTCTGCGGGCCTTGATCGGACTCGGTATCGCCTACCCCCTTTGCCTGCTCTTTGCCCGTCAGCTATTCGAGCTGGTTCGAGGCCCCTACGATATGGCCCGCGAGCAGCTACCTCAATACGATAGCCCGCTCACACTCGTGGCCCTTACTCCGATGGAGTCATTCCATATGCTCTATCTAAAAATTCCAATCCTAGCGGCGGTGTTTCTAACTTCCCCCTGGCTGATGTACCAGGTGTGGGCGTTCATCGCTCCCGGGCTCTACAAGCGCGAGCGTCGTTGGACGGTTCCTTTTGTATTCAGTACGGCCACGCTGTTCATCCTGGGAGGCTTATTCGGCTACTTCATCCTGCTAAGGTTCGCGCTGGTGTTTCTCGTGGGAATCGGTTTTGAATCCGACATCCAGCCGATGATCAGCGTCAGCTCTTACTTCAATCTGTTCGTCACTTTGCTGCTTGGCCTCGGCATTGTATTCCAAATGCCGGTTTTGATCTTTTCCTTGACGTTGTTACGGATCACCAACCCGTCATTCTTGTTGAAGAACGTCCGTTACGCGATCTTGATCATGTTCGTGATCGCAGCCGTCATCACCCCCACGCCTGATGTGGCCAACATGACTCTATTCGCCGCGCCGATGATCCTGCTGTTCTACGTAGGCATTGGCGCCAGCTACCTGTTGGTCTGGAAACGGGAAACAGGGAGAATTCCGTGGGGTAGGATTATGATCTTCGTGGCGCTGATCGCGCTGCTTGTGCTAGCCGGCGTTCTCTACTACTTGTACAGCGAGCTGGGGTATCGGTTTGTGGATCAATTTCCGTGGATCGTTCGCCCTTAGCCTAGCCCAGCCCGCGTTTCTCACCAGCGACCGGCAGGAGTGGGAGCAAACGCCCGCCAGAGACTCTGAACCGGCTCCGGCCGGCGAAACACCTCTTTCCGCTGAGCTGCTCGCCAATATCATGTTCACCTCCAAAACGACGGCCACAGGACGATTCCAGTGTTCAGCTCGTATCAGGTGAATATTTTAGGTCCCCATAATGTCAACCCCCCACGAAAAAAGGGTACTAGTGATCCATTGCTAATTAGTGGCTGTTGGCCGCAAGGTGATATAATGTTATAGGTAAGCGGCAATGCAACATTTCCGCTTACCAACAGGAGCCTTGAATGAGCAAAGTGTACAGTTCCCTCTTGCGGCTTGTCCGCGACGAGCGAGGGCAGGACATGGTGGAGTACGCGCTGTTGGCCGGCTTGATTGCGGTCGCCGCCGGTGCGCTGCTCCCCCCCATCTCCGAGGCCATCAGCGTCATCTTCAGTAAGATGGCTAGCATCGTTGCGAACGCTGCCCTCCAGTAATCGACCGATCTGGCGTATCTTGTCGAACTCTACCCAGAGGCTGGTCGTTTGTGGCTCGCTCTGGGCAAATCCGTCGCAGGCCCCCGGGACCCCACACGGTTAGCCCGCCTTTCTTGCCAGCTGACGCTCGAAGCACGCGATGGGCCCGCCATTACTTCGTTCGGTTTGCTCGCCGTGCTCAACGTAGAGTTCTACTAAGGATGTAGGGGTACGGCATGCCGTGCCCGAGGGCGCCGAGCGGCGCGCACCTCCTAGTCTATTTTCCGGCGCAAAATACGAGTACCGCTCGGGGCGGGGACTGTCACCAATTTCGCGCCCTCAAAGAATCAACAACTTACGGGCGCGTCCGGACGCGAAATTGGCTGACTGTACCCAGCCACCACGCAGTTTCTCCTTTTTGCGCCGGAAAGTAGTCTAGCCACTGCGGCCGGCGCGTCTCCGTTCATTCCTCTTGTTCCGGCTGTTTCTCGAAATGGTCCGGGGCAGGTTTGGGAGCCAGTCCTAAGCGCCGTCCGATGCGGTAGGCTGGAGACCCGTATAGGGCTGCCAGCTGTTCGCGGGCCTGTTCGAGATCCCGATCCAACCGCTGCGCCCAGTTTGTGCGCTCGATCACGCGCTGTTCGGCCTCATCAAGCAACTTCACGGATTTCTCCAGCTCCCCGACTACATCGTCTTTGTCAGCCTCCAACGCGCGAAAACTCTCCACGGCCCGATCCAGCTCAGCGTTCAGCTTCAGCGCCCACTGGGTACGCTCCTCGAGCTCGCTGCGCGCGTCCAGCTTTTCCTGAAGCTTTCTCGCCCAGGCGGTCTTCTTTTCGTTCTCCTCCTCCAACCGCTGAACAGCCTCGCTCGCCTGTTGTTGCTGCTGCTGATATTTCCGTTGAAGAGTTTTGAGATCATCCCCCGTGGCGCTCAGTAAGAGATCCGTTTGCTCCCGCTCAACCCGGAGGCGGTCGATTCGGCCTTCACGTTCGCGCAAGACGTTACCGACCCAGGGCAGATAGACAAATGCCGGCGAACCGTAGAGCGGATCGCTCGAGCAGACGGCGAGAAAACCATGCGCTTGCTCGGGCTGGGGCTTCACGGCTTCGAGGACCGTTCTGACCCCGCGCACATCGAGCGGAGTGAAGGTGATGGCATCGCTCTCGTTTTCCAGAAACACCGTCGTGTGCCGGAAAAACTTTGCCAGCTCCGCCCGAAACTCCTCATAGGTGAACTCGTGCACGTCGTGGGAACTGGGCGCGGTTTCGGTCTCCTGGACGCGCCGCCGGTTGCGTGCGGAAACCAACAGCCGCCCGTCCGCCCCCAAGACGCGCCGCGCCTCAGCCAGCAGAGCGCGCCATTCTTCGATGGACTCGATCGTCCCGAAGGCCAGGACGAAATCGAAACTGGCGTCGGGAAACGGCAGACGACGGCAATCGGCCGCCATGAAGTGAAGATTGGGAGCGTGATATTGTTTCCGCCCGGCGGTGAGCCGCTCCGGGGCGCGGTCGAGAACAACGAGTTGTCCGGCCGAGCGCGCCGGCCGGGCAGCGCCCTCGGCCCCGCCAAAGCCGACGTCGAGCACGCGCCTGCCGGCCACCAGCTTTTCCGCCAGTCGGTAACGAGCGAGATGTTGGCTCCTGAGGGCGCCGCCTGTGGATGCTCCTCCCATCGCGGACCTGCCCCCATCGACCTGCGCCTCGGGATCGACCGGCTTCAAGTACCAAAGCCAGAAATATTGTTCTTCCACGCCTTGGTGGCGGATGAGATCAAAACCGCTGCTCTCGGCCATCGCCAGCGCCTCGTAGCCGGCAATCTGCACTCCCCACCCAGTGTCGTCCTGCTCGGAAGCTGCGCTTGCACTGCCTTGCACCTGAAACTTGAACAGACCTCCCGGCCGCAACAGCCGATAAACCTCGTGTACGTAGTTCTCGATGATGGCTTTGTCGGGAACATGCCGGAAAAAGATGAAGCTAAAGGCGAAGTCGAACCGGATGTCGCCCAACACGGATAGGTCCGCACCATTGTTTTGATACAGATGAACGTTTTCGCAGCCGCTGAGAAGCTGACGTGCCCGGGCAATCATCTCTCCGCTGACATCGACCCCATACACCTCCCCGAAGACCCGAGCCAAGGCCCGAGTCATCCGCCCCGCGCCACAGCCGATTTCAAGAACCCGCATTTGCTTCGCTTCCCGGCCCTGGCAGATGACTTCCAAATCGTCGAGGATCGCCTCTTCTACGGACTCTTCGCCCGAGCCCAGAAATTCCTCCACGCGCCACTCTTCTCGTGAAGAGGCGATATAGTGGAACGCATTCTCTCGGGCGCGGGCGTCCCATTCCTCCCGCATCCTGCGTTCGGTCTCGGACTTCCACTTGGGGCGGTCTGAACTCAAGCGGGTCTTCTCTCTTCTAAAAAGAATAGCCCAGCCGGCAGGTCTCCTCGCATCCGGCCGGGAAGTTTGGCTTCTTGGCGGGCCCTCGGGGCGGAGGGGAACCGCCGAGGATGAAAGCGCCAGCGGCCGCCACGGCGACCATGCCGAGCCCGAGCGCCGTAGCCACCGCGCGGGCGGTCGAACTCGCCGGTCGTGCTAGTGAACTGGAAGATGCAGACGATGCCATACAAGACCTCTGGCGAAGAATATCATGTTTAATTTCAATTACCTCGTGTCTGTTCGCGGGTCGCTGGCCTAGCAGCCTATTCGAGCGGAAATGCTACACTATCGTGTTGTCGGCCCGAGTCCATCCGCTCTCTCTCAGATCGTTTCCTGATTTAACTTCGCCTCTCGATTCCATGGACGGCGAGCTCGGCGGCAAAGTATCTGTTTTCAGTTACTTGAGCGTCGGAGAAAAAAATGGGGCGGCGTTCGCCTTTCGCCGATCGCTGACGGTTTAACCACTCCTTAGGCCCGGCGGCTTTGTGTTTTTCGATGGTTGAGTCTCGATGAAGTTCGGTGTTGTCGTCTTCCCCGGGTCCAACTGCGATCACGACGCCCTCTACGCCACAACAAAGAATCTCGGGGAATCGGCCACGCCGATCTGGCACGAGTCCGAGGACTTGTCGGGCTTCGATGTCGTGGTTTTGCCGGGCGGTTTCTCCTATGGAGATTACCTGCGGGCAGGCGCCATCGCACGTTTTTCCCCGGTGATGAAGGCGATTCGGCGATTTGGCTGTGGCGGCGGGTTGGTCATCGGCATCTGCAATGGCTTTCAAATCCTGGTGGAAGCCGGGCTACTGCCGGGGGCGCTGATGCGAAACCCGAGGTTATCGTTGATCTGCCGCACCGTTTACTTGCGTACCGAAACGGTGGAGTCGCCGTTCACCCACCGTTTGGAGCGTCGGCGGATACTGGCCATTCCAATCGCCCACGGCGAAGGTCGCTACTACGCCGATGAGGGAACACTCGAGACGCTCGAACAACAAGACCGGGTCGCCTTCCGCTACGTGACTCCGGAAGGGGAGGCGACTCCCGAAGCGAACCCGAACGGATCTCTTCGGAACATCGCCGGCATTCTCAACGAAGGGCGCAACATCCTCGGCATGATGCCCCACCCGGAACGCGCCGCCGATCCGGCCATGGGATCGACCGACGGCCTGCTGATCCTTCAATCGATGGCTTCTGACTTTGCCGCATCTCGCTAACGAATGAGCGCAGTAACTAGCGATCTTGTCGCGCAACACGGCTTGACGGCCTCCGAATACGAGCGCATCGTCGAGCGCCTTGGCCGCGAGCCGAACCTGACCGAGCTGGGCATCATCAGCGTCATGTGGAGCGAGCACTGTTCCTACAAGAGCTCGCGCGTGCATTTAAAAAAGTTGCCCACTTCGGGACCCAGGGTTCTTGTGGGACCGGGAGAGAACGCCGGGATCGTGGACATCGGCGGCGGGTACGCCGCTGCTTTCAAGATCGAGTCTCACAACCACCCGAGCTTCATCGAACCGTTTCAAGGCGCTGCTACGGGCGTAGGCGGCATCTTGCGGGACATTTTTACGATGGGAGCGAGGCCCGTCGCGGTGATGGATTCCCTGCGTTTCGGCCTGCCGGACGATCCCCGAGACGGGGTCCGCAACCGCCACATTGCCCAAGGCGTCGTCGGCGGCATCGCCCACTACGGCAACTGTTTCGGCGTGCCCACGATCGGCGGAGAGTGCATCTTCGAGCCAAGCTACAGCGGCAACCCGCTGGTCAATGCCTTTGCGCTCGGCATCTTCCCCAAAGATAAGATTTTCTACGGCACGGCCTCGGGAGTCGGAAACCCTGTCATTTATGTTGGAGCGAAAACTGGTCGCGACGGCATCCACGGCGCCTCGATGGCCTCGGCCGAGTTCGACGAAGAGTCGGAAGAGAAGAGACCCAACGTGCAAGTTGGCGACCCGTTTCTCGAGAAGCTGCTGCTCGAGGCCTGTTTGGAGGCCATGCAGACCGGAGCCGTCCTGGGCATCCAAGACATGGGCGCGGCCGGACTGACCTGCTCCACCTGCGAGATGGGCGATCGAGGAGGTAGCGGGATCGAAATCGATCTTCGCCGGGTTCCGCAACGCGAAAGCGGCATGAGCCCGTACGAAATCATGCTCTCGGAATCCCAGGAAAGAATGCTGTTGGTAGCCGAGAAAGGGCGGGAAGAAGAGATTTCGCGGATCTTCGCGAAATGGGGTCTCGATGCCGTTCGGATAGGCGCTGTCACAGGTGACGGCCTGCTGCGAGTCCGCAACAACGGCCAGGTGGTCGGCGAAATACCGAACTCGCTGCTGACCAACGATTCTCCGCTCTACGACCGGCCCGCCGGCAAGCCCTGGCGGAGCGCACCGCTCGACGGACCAGGCGTAGCCGAACCCTCGACCCGAGAGCTCCGGGAGGGACTCGAGGCCCTGCTCGCTTCCCCGGACATCTGCTCCAAGCGCTGGATTTACGAGCAGTACGACTACATGGTGCGTACGAACACGACGCAAGGACCAGGCGGCGACGCCGCGGTGATTCGCATTAAAGACGCGGGTGTGTCGCTGGCCATGGCACTGGATGGCAACGGTCGTTACTGTTCGCTCGACCCGAAGGAAGGAGCGCGATTGGCCGTTGCCGAATGCTGCCGGAACCTCTCGACCGTCGGAGCCGAACCGATCGGCGCCACCAATTGCCTGAACTTCGGAAATCCGGAAAAGCCGGAGATCATGGCCCAACTCGTAGCCGCGATCGAGGGGATGGGGGAGGCCTGCCGGCACTTTCAGACGCCGATTACGGGGGGCAACGTAAGCCTATACAACGAGACCCTTGGCCAGAGTATCTACCCCACGCCGGTGGTCGGCGTGGTGGGCATTGTGGATCACATGACGGTGCCTCTGGGCATCCATTTCCGGCGATCGGGGAGATCCCTCGTCCTGCTAGGCGGTTTGCTTCCGGGTCCTGACAATCGAGCGCCGCGCCGTTTCGGCAGCTCGCAGTACGCGAAGGTCGTACTGCGCCAAGTATGGGGGCTGCCTCCGGGCATCGACCTCGATTACGAGAAAAGCGTCCAAGCGGCGATGCGTGAAATCGTGCGTCAAGGTCTGGCGGAATCGGCCCACGACGTCAGTGACGGCGGACTGGCCGTGACGTTGGCTGAATCCAGCTTCGGGCCGGCCGGCATCGGGGCCCGGCTCGAATTGCACTCGGACGCCGCCAGCCACTACCTACTGTTCGGCGAAGCGCCCTCGCGAATCTTGTTGTCTGTCCCGCCGGACGACGTTTCCGCGGTCGTGGAGCTGGCATCGCGGTTTAACGTCGAGGCGCCCTTGGTGGGCGAGACGGACGCCGAAACGATCTCCGTCCGTCTCAATGACGCCGACCTGTTCACGACAAGCGTAGACCAGATGTATGAGCCGTGGGATAACGCGCTCGAGCGGATGTTGGGGCAGCAGTGAAACGAGAACTGCTGGAAGCAAAACCGGCGCTGGGAGTGCTGTCCCCTCGAATTTCGCCGTTGGAACGGCAACGAAACGTTACACTAGAGAGTAGCCGGTCGCGGAAACATGATCGGGCCAACAAGATTCATGATTGGCTCGACGATAAGGAAATCGTTGGGACGGATTTCCAGCCTTCATCACCCGCTGATTAAAGGACGTGTGCCTTAGGGTTGACCTTCGCTGCGCGTTCACGAACGCAGCCACAGCCGGGCAACTCCATCGTATTGATGTCGAACCGGGTTAACGGATCAACGGTGAAGCAGCCACCACATCAGCTCGTCATGGAGTCGGCCGACGACCACTTCCACGAGGCATGCGGGGTCTTTGCCATCTACGGCCATCCCGAGGCAGCCAACCTTACTTACCTGGGGATGTATGCTCTACAGCATCGAGGGCAGGAAAGCGCCGGGATGTGCTCGAGCGACGGCCAACAGATCCATTGTCGGAAGGCTATGGGATTGGTGGCCGAAGTCTTCACCGAATCGGTGCTCAAGGGTCTTCCTGGCCACATGGCCATCGGCCATACGCGATACTCCACTGCGGGTCAGAGCGCTAGTCTCAATGCGCAGCCGTTTTTTGTGGAGTGCAGCAAGGGGCAAATCGCCATAGCGCACAACGGCAATCTGACGAACGCCATCGATCTGCGGCGCGAGCTCGAAACCAGCGGTTCCATCTTCCAGGCCAGCAGCGATACGGAAGTGATCCTGCACCTCATGGCGCGGTCTCGGGAACAGCGCCTCAAGCACGCCCTTCGAGAATCTCTGCTGCGCTTGGAGGGGGCTTACTCCCTGGCCTTGCTCGCTAAAGACCGGCTGATCGTGGCCCGAGACCCGCGGGGCTTTCGGCCTTTGGCCGTGGGGACGCTGACTCATAACGGCCGCTCGGCCTACGTCTTCGCGTCCGAAACGTGCGCTTTCGATTTGATCGGCGCCCGCTATATTGACGACGTTCGGCCGGGAGAAATGGTCATCGTCGACGAGGAAGGCCTGCACCGCGAACGCTTCGCGCCCGAACTCGAGCACCGGCAGTGCGTCTTCGAGCACGTTTACTTCTCGCGTCCGGACTCGATTGTTTTTGGGCGCCCGGTGCAGGAGTCGCGAGAAGCGCTAGGTCGCCGCTTGGCTCGAGAAGCGCCGGTGGACGCCGACATTGTGGTTCCGGTTCCCGACTCCGGAGTGGCCGCCGCAATCGGTTACGCAGCCGAGTCCGGAATCCCCTACAGCATGGGCCTCATCCGTAACCACTACGTGGGCCGAACGTTCATTGAACCAAAACAGTCCATTCGAGACTTTGGCGTCAAACTGAAGCTCAACCCCGTGCGCCACCTGATCGCAGGCCAGCGCATCGTGCTCGTCGACGATTCCATTGTCCGGGGCACCACAAGCCAGAAGCTCGTTCGCATCATGCGCCAAGCAGGAGCCCGCGAGATACACCTCAGGATCTCTTGTCCGCCCACCATCTCGCCCTGCTACTACGGCGTCGACACGCCCGACAAAAACGAGCTGATCGCTGCCACGCAGTCCATCGAAGAAATCCGCGACCACTGCGAAGCGGATTCGCTTGTCTATCTGTCGATGGAAGGTTTGCGCCAAGCCGTCAACGATCTGCAAGGTGAGTATTGCTACGCCTGCTACACGGGGCGCTATCCAACCGATCTAGTGGGAATCGAGCAGCTGCTGGCGGACCATCAGGAAAAGGCGTAGGGCCCTACGTTTGCTGTCCTGGGCTGCCCGAAAGAACGGGATCTCAGCAGGCCAACTGCTCCCGCTCCACCGCGAACCCGCCTAGGTTGCCGAGCGCGGCCAAGGCGATCCGTTCCTGGTGGAACCATTCGTTGGCGACTTCCCGCAAGTCTTCCGCGCTGGCCTGCTCGATGTTTTCATTGACTTCATCGAGCGTCACAAATCTGGCGAAGTACTTCTCTTGCCGTGCCAGATTCGCCATCCGGCTGGCTGTTGATTCCAGGCTCAACATGAGGCTGCCTTTCAGGTGATCCTTAGCGCGCCGCAGCTCCTCATCGGAGATGAGATTCTCCTTGAGGTCCCGAAACTCCCCGGCCACCTGCTCGATCACCCTCGTCGCCGCTTCCAGCGAGGTTCCTGCATACACCGACAGGCAGCCCGTATCTTTGTACATGCTCAAATCGGAAAACACCACGTAGGCGAGTCCCTCGTGCTCGCGGATCTTAAGAAACAGCCGCGAGCTAATGCCGCCGCCCAGCACCGTGTTCAACAGGTATCCGGCGTAGCGCTTGGGGTGAGCTATGGGATAAGCGGGGACGCCAAGACAGAGATGCACCTGCTCCAGCGAGGGCTTGTCCCGAAGAGCGATGGCTGCGTGGGGAGTCGGAACTCGCGTCCGCGGCCTGTGGTTTTGCCGGCTCAGACCGCCGAACCTCTCCTCGACTAAGTCCACCAGCACTTGGTTGCTCACGTTACCGGCCGCTGTGATAACCAGATTGCCGGGGTGATAGGTGCGGCGGAAAAACTCCAGCAACTGCGAGCGGCCGAACGTAGGGATGGTCCTCTTGGTTCCGATGATGCAGCGGCCCAGGGGGTGTTTTTGCCAGAAATTGCCGGCAAAAATCTCGTGAATGAGGTAATCGGGGTTGTCCTCATCCATCTTCAGCTCCTCGAGAACGACACCCTTTTCCTTGGCGATGTCGTCCTCCCGGAACGCCGGATGGAGAACCAAATCGCCGAGGACGTCCAAGGCTCGAGGCAGGTGTTCGTCCAAGACTTTGGCCGTAAAGGCCACGGTTTCCTTGGTGGTAAAGGCGTCCAGATGCCCGCCGATAGAGTCGATCGAGCAGGCGATCTCGTCTGCTGTGCGATGGGCCGTGCCCTTGAAGACCATGTGCTCCACGAAGTGAGAAATGCCGCTTTCCGCGGCTTTCTCGGTGCGCGATCCGACATCGACCCAGACCCCGACGGCGACGGACCGAACGTGAGGCATTTCTTCGCTGACGACGCGAAGGCCGTTCGCTAGGACCGTCTTGACCACGGTCCCCTGGCTGGTCTGCTGGGAATCCAATTCTTAATCCACTGAATGGAGAGAAAAACGACCCGAGGGAGGCTGTCAGGATCGCTGCAAGTCTTGATTGATTGTAGCAGAACCGTTGGATGGCGCTAGAGTGCATTTCTCACCACCTGACGGCCAAAGCACGCGGGAAAACCGGGGGGGGAACCGGAGAAACCGGGTCGCGGTGCCGGCAGGATTGCTTGTGGCGGTGGGGCGCTCGCCAGTACCTTTGCGCACGAGATGATCCCGTTGGAGCCGCCGAGGGTTCCGGTATACTGAGATCTGGGTATCGTGCGCCTTCTATCTGCAAGGGTCTTTGTGAACACCAACTTTGTTCGGCCGGCATGTCGCGTGGCTCTCCCGTCTCTGATTCTGGCGCTGTTGACCCTAAGCCGGCTTGTCGCCGCAGCGGAGGACCAGGCGAGTTCCCCCGAGTCCGCTGATCGATCCCAGGCCTACTACCACTACGCGCTGGCGCACCTCGATGAGCAGCGCTGGATGCGGCATGGCAGCAAGAAGTACCTCATGAACGCTATCGAGCAATATCGGGCGGCCATTGAGGACGACCCCGAGTCCGATTACCTTAGGCGAAAGCTGATTCGTCTTTATGCCCGAGCGGGTCGGATGGACGAGGCCGTTTCGCAGGCGCAAGACATTCTCCAACAGGACCCCGAAAACGTGGAAGCCCTCCGCCTTCTTGGGGAGATTTACCATAACCTTTCGGTCGAACACCGCCGCGGAGAGCCGAAAGAATCCCTGCTTCGCCAAGCCGTTGAACAATACGAAAAGATTCAGCGCATCGACCCAAACGACCGGGATTCCCTGCTGCAGTTGGCCAACCTCTACCGGCAGACGAGGGAGCCGGAGAAAACCGAAGAGACGTTGAAGAGACTGCTGGACCTCGATCCGGACTCCGCCGCGGCGACCGCCAACCTGGCGTTCCTTTACCTGGACAAGGGCAACACCCGGCAGGCGATTGAACTGCTGGAAAAGTTGCAGGGCCAGGGCGAGGCCTCTCCCAATCACCTCAAGGCGTTGGGCGCCGCTTACGAAAGAGCCGGTGAGTACGGGAAGGCGAGCAAAGTCTTCGAACAATTGCTCGAAAAGGGGGGCAACTCCCTACAGAATCGTGGCTCTCTAGCTCATAATCTGGTCCTCTCGGGTCAGTTTGAGCGCGCGCTAAAGGAATATCGGGAGTTGGTCAAGGCGCAGCCGCGGAATTCCGAGCACCACCTGCGGCTTTCGCGGATCTATCGCCAGCTGCGGCGCTTTCGAGAGGCCAGGGAGAGCTTGCGCGAGGCCGAAGTGCTCGATCCGCAATCGCTCGAAATCAAGTACAACGACGTACTGCTGCTCGAGACCGAAGGGAAAACGCCTGAAGCTGTTCAGGCGCTGACCAAGCTTCTGGATGCGACCGCCAAAGACAGCTACTCCCCGCGTGAGGAACGAAATCGTGCCATGTTCTATGAGCAGATGGGGATGCTCTATCGGACTCTTGAAGACTATGCCAAGGCGGAAGAAGCCTTTCGCGCCATGGGTAAAGTGGATGAGAGGGCCAAGCCCCGCTCCTGGGCGCATTTGATTGAAGTCTCCCGGGCTGCCCGCCGCTACGACGAGGCAAAGAGCCTTACTGCCTCCGCCGGCGAGGAATTCCCCGATAATGCTCCGCTGGCTCGGCTCAGGGCGACCGTACTGGCTGAAACGGGCGAATTCGGGCAAGGGGCAAAGATACTCCAAGCTCTGTTGGTGGGCGACACCGCCGACTGGGAGATCTATCTGGCCCTGGCCGGCGTGTACGAGAAGGGGAAGCGGTTCGACCAGGCCGTTGAGGCCGTCCGGAAAGCGCGGGAGTTGTCAACGAACGAACGGGAAGAGTGGGCGACCTTGTTCACCCACGGCTCCGTGCTGGAGCGGGCGAAGCGTTTCGACGAAGCCCAGAAAAAGTTTGAAGCCCTGCTCAAAGTGGATCCTGATAACGCTTCGGCGTTGAATTATCTGGGCTACATGCTGGCTGATCGCGATGTCCAACTCGACTACGCCCATGAGCTGATCCAAAAGGCCCTCGATCTCGATCCGAACAACGGCGCTTACCTCGACAGCCTGGGGTGGCTCTATTATCGCCAGGACAAGCTGGACCTCGCGGAGCGGTATCTTCTCCGCTCGCTCAAGCAATACAACCACGATCCGATCGTGCTCTCTCACCTGGGCGAGGTTTACCACGAGCTGGGCGAAATGGACAAAGCCAAACATCACTGGGAGCGCTCACTGCAAGAATGGCAGCGGTCCCCGAAAGCGGATCAAGACCCGTCCCAGATCAGCTCTCTGGAAAAGAAACTGGGCCAGCTGAAGCTTACCTCCTCGGGAGCGCTTTCTTCGAAGAAAAAAGGGAAGTAGCGGGGGGAAAGCCGCCGCCTGGGTCTTCGAACGGCCGACAGGATCTCGAGAGCAGGAAGGTGTGGAAAAATCGGGACTGCCACAAGCGGCGCTCTCGGAAGCCTCGTGGATTCACCGGTCTTCACTCGCCGCGGCTGGCTGTCCCAGCATTTTTTCACACCTTCCAGTGAACGGATTATCACTGGAAAGTTATCAATGAGTCGGCGTGCGTGACCCCCGCCAGCGCTGCGTTCGCGCTTTTCTCACCACACGGCTACCCAGGGCGACATGTTTCGACGATCAGAGTGCGCGTGCGAAGTTGTACGCGAAGTCTTCCAAGCGTCCCGCGGAGTTCGGACATCCTGCCTGCGCTCAACTTGGGGTGTGAATCTCCTCCGGCTGATGGCGATCGGCTGGTTGGCGGCCGTCACTTGCTCGGCGCAGGTCCGCTTTAGCCGAAGCGAAGGCAAGATCGGCATCCGGATTGACGGCCGGCCGTTCTCCACCTTGCACTTCGGTCCACCGACGACCAAGCCGTTCCTGCACCCGCTGCGCACCGCTGACGGCGTCATCGTAACGCGTGCCTACCCCATGGAAGATGTCGCGGGTGAAAGCAAAGATCACCCTCACCACCGCGGACTGTGGTTCAGCCACGGCGACGTCAATGGTATTGACTTCTGGGCGAATGAGCCGGCACAGGAGCCGACGTCTAGAAAAGGGCGCATAGCTTTGCGCGGTATCCCGAGCATGGAGGTCGAAGAAAACGATGCCGCCGGGGGAAGCGCGGCGGCCGGCCAAGGAAAGCTCCGCATCCTCTTCGATTGGAAGACTCGCGACGGGACCGTCCTGCTGAGGGAAGATAGGACGATGGTGTTTCACGCCGGGTCGACCAATCGCATCGTGGATTTCGATCTGCGATTGACCGCGCGGGCCGAGCAGGTGACGCTGGGCGATACGAAAGAAGGGACATTCGCCTTGCGGGTGGCAACGCCGTTGGAAGAAAGTCGCCAGTCGGCCCGGGGCGTGCGTCGAACGGGAACGATTCTAACCGCCGACGGCAGGGTGGGCGAGCAGCAAGTCTGGGGTACGCGATCGCCTTGGGTCGACTACAGCGGTGTGATCGCAGGGAAGCGAATCGGCATTGCCGTTTTCGATCATCCCGAAAATCCGCGGCACCCGACGTATTGGCATGTGCGAAGCTATGGTCTATTCGCCGCGAACATCTTCGGACTGCACCACTTCCTCGCCGACCCGTCACGCGATGGAAGCCTGAGACTGCGGCGCGATGACTCGCTGCGGTTCCGCTACCGGGTTGTGATCCACCCGGGAGATGCGGCGGAGGCCCAGGTCGCCAACCTGTACAAGGCCTACAGTCAACAGACTGCGGGCCCGGGCGGACAGTGAAAGCCGCCGCCTGAAGGCGGTGGCTAGGGCTCGCGCAGTACCGGCAACAACTCGAGTAGATCGGGGCTTTGAGCTGACGAATGTTCAGGCAAAACGCTTTCGATAGCCCCAGCGCTGATCAGATCAGACCTAAACCATTGGAGGCAACTTCGCTATGACAGGCAAATTGGCGATCCACGGCGGCAAGCCCATCGTCCCGGACGGCCTGAAGAAAACCTGGCCCGAGATTACCCAAGAAGACAAAGACGCGGTCCTCGGTGTTCTCGAACGCAGCATCTTCAGCGGTGAAGAGCACGGACCTGAGGCCAACGCTCTCGAGCAAGAGTGGGCCGAGTTCAACGGAAGCAAATATGCCATGGCCTTTAACAGCGGCACGGCGGCTATCCATACGGCTCTATTCGCCGCCGGCGTCGGCCCGGGCGATGAAGTCATCACCACTGCCTTCTCGTTCGCGGGAACGTTCCAACCCATTCTGCAACAGCACGCTATCCCTATTTTTGTGGACATCGATCCCCGCACGTACAACATCGATGTCAGCCAGGTGGAGAGCAAGATTACCGACAAGACGAAAGTGCTGCTGCCGGTCCACATCCACGGGCTTCCCGCGGACATGGACGAGATTCTGGCGCTGGCCAAGAAGTATGACCTGCTAGTGATCGAGGACGCCTGCCAGGCTCACGGGGCTACCTACAAGGGAAAGATGGCCGGGACGATCGGCGACTTCGGCTGCTTCAGCATCAACGTGACCAAGAACCTTCCCGGAGGCGAGGGGGGGTTGGCCAACACCGACAACGAGGAACTGCTCGCGCGGGCAAAGCTGATCCGTACGTTCGGCGAGAAAGTCGGACAGGAAAAAGACAGATTTCGCCCCTACTACTGTTACACCATCGGCTGGAACTACCGTTGCCAGGAAATGCCCGCTGCGTTCGCTCGCAGCCAGCTAAAGAGGTTGCAGCGCCATAACGCCAACGGCCAACGTAATGGGCAGTATCTGACCCAGGAACTGAGCAAAATCGAGGGGCTGATCCCGCCGCACATTCCCCCGGACCGCACCACGGTGTACCACAAGTATCGGATCTGCTTCGACCCCAAGGTACTTGGGCTGCGTATGCCCGCGGTTGAGTTTCGAGACAAGCTGCTGGACGCCGTCCGCGCGGAGGGAGTGGTTGTCAACCTGTGGCATTACAAACCGCTGCCCTCGAATCCGATTTTCCAAAAACTCGATGTCGGACTTGGCGACGGTTATCCTTGGAGCTCCCCCCACTATGGCAGGGAGATCAGCTACAACCCGGAGGATTACCCCAAAGCAGCCGAAATTCTGGAAACATCCATCGTCGTGAATAGCGAGCGGCATCCGATCTTTGGCCAGGATATGGAGTTGATGGAGCATTACGTCGCTGCCTTTCGCAAAGTGTTCGACAACCTGGATGAGTTGGTCGCCTGAGTGGCTGAGCGATAAGCCTATCTGGAAACACGGCGCGAGAGTTCGGAATTGCCGGGCAACGGGCTGCGTACCGGCAGGTCGCGCCGGCAGACCCAAGCGGGGGATACGAAATGAAAGTTGTCTTGAACCGCGACATGGGCGAGGAGTTCGTCAGCGAGTTACAGGAGATGTTTCCCGCGGTTGATTTTCGGCGAGCCTACACCATCGAAGAGCAGCTGCGAGAAGCGCCGGACGCCGAGGTTCAATTTGGGGAAATCACCCGGGACGTCTACTTGGCGGCCAAGAAACTGCGCTGGTTCCATTTCATCGGCATTGGGTTCGACCACATTGTCGGAAAAATCCCCGAGATCGTCGAAGACGAGGTCGTGATGACCAACGCTCGACAAACCCATGTGATTCCCATGGCGGACCATGTTTTCGCCATGATGCTGGCGCTTGCTCACAAAGTTCCTGAACTGAGCGAGGACCAGCGAGCGCGTCGTTGGGACACGATGAAGTACTTCAGCCGAATGAAGGAACTCGCCGGCACGACCATGGGCGTCGTCGCCATGGGGGATATCGGCAAAGCCGTCGCGCAACGGGCGCAAGGGTTCGAGATGGAGGTCTATGCAGTTGACATCCGGGGAATGAGTCCGCCCCCCGGCGTGCGCGAGGTGTGGGGCGTGGACCGTATTGACGATCTCGTGGCTATTTCTGACTGGCTGGTCGTCACCGCCCCGCTCACGACTGAGACCCGCGGCATGATTGACCGCCGCCGCCTGGAACGGCTCAAGAAGGGAGCAGTCGTCATTGTCGTCTCAAGGGGATCGATCGTCGACGAGGAGGCTCTGGTCGACGCACTTCGTTCCGGGCGCCTCGCCGGAGCGGCCCTGGACGCCACGGCACAGGAGCCTCCGGCGCCGGAAAGTCCCTTGTGGGACGCACCCAACCTGCTGCTCTCGCCTCATGTCTCGGCCGACTCGCCGCAACTGTGGGAGCGCCGCAAAGATATTTTCAAAAAGAACTTGCGCCGCTACCTGGCCGGCGAACCTTTGCTGAACCTGTGCGACAAGAGGGCCGGCTTCTAGCCCGCTTTTCTCGCCAGGTGGCGAGGCGAAGTGCGTGAGAGGCTCGTCAGTACAAGGCGCGCGCCGCTCAGCGCGCGGAGGCGTACTTGAACAGTACGTTGAGCACGGTGAGCAAGCGCAACGAAGTAATGGCGGGCCTATCGCGTGCTTCGACCGTCAGCTGGTGAGAAAAGCGGGCTAAACGTTCAGTCATGCTCGGATGCCGACGGACGGGGGTGAATATGCCATGGGCGAAGAACTGCCAAGATTAACAATATCGAAAGGGGACTGAGTCGCCATGCCCACAAAACCGCAAGATGCAGCGCAGCTGCAGATGCCGGTTGTGAGGCCCCTCCCGATTCGAACGAAGGGCGTCGCGTATCCGACAGCGCTGTGGAGATGGATAACGAGTATCCGGCGCTGGAAGCTCCTTGAGGATTGGGAACACCGTCTACCCGATCAGACGGGAATCGTAATACCGAAGGGCTTTCAGTTTGACGGTGCGTCAATTCCCAGGATTTTCTGGGGCATCCTGGCCCCGGCCGGGCTACTGCTGATCCCCGGCCTGGTTCACGACTTCGCGTACCGCTACGACTACCTGCTGCGGCACCCCCGGAACGGGGGGCCGTTGGAGAAATACAAGATGGGCGCCGGCCGTCGCTATTGGGACGACCTCTTTCGCGATGTTGCCATCGGCGTAAACGGTTTCAAGATCATCAACCGCGTCGCCTGGTTAGCACTCCGTGTCGGTGGGTGCTTAGCCTGGGGCAAGAGGAGAAGGGAAGCTTTGGAGCCTTATTGGCTGGCATCTCACAGGAAGGCCGTAAGCGAAGCGGCTCCCTCTGCATGATGGCTCATGCCACGCACGGAAAGTCCCGTAGGGCTGGGCGGTCGTTTGGCCCAGACCTACGGCCTTCGGTTCACCAGAACGGTGTCGTCACCTTACAAACCCGGGCCCGAGGGATCTCGCCCGTCAAGGTTGGTCAGCCCGTTTCAACGAGCTTCCCTCTCCACAACGGAAATCTATCAAGTTACTGTATCAGTGGAGGACTACACTAGGATGGACCGGCTAAAGAGACTTGTGGACAGTTACCTTTCTGGGCCAAGAAGCACGCCCCAACTACTGGGAAGGAACCGATGAGACGAAGTCGGATGCTCGAAAAGTTGCGCCGCGGAGAGTACGTAACCATGGCGCAGTCGTGGGTCATTCCACATTGGAAAATTGTGGACATGATGGGATTCGTCGGGTTTGATGGCGTCTGGATCGAACACGAGCACAGCGATTTCACCTACGGTGAGCTGTCACAGATGATCCTGGCCGCCAGAGCCCACGATATGGATTCGGTGGTTCGCGTGGAGCGGACGGGATACAACGATATCATCAAGCCGCTCGAAGCCGGCGCGACGGGAATCGTCGTCCCGCACTGTATGAGTGGCGAGGACGCGAAATCAATTGTCCGCGAGGCGAAGTTTTCGCCCTTGGGGATGCGCGGGTTCGGAGGAAGCACGGACTCCGATTACGGCATGATGGACCGCATGGAATACTTCCGGCATGCGAACTCCGAGACCTTTGTCGCCGGCATTATCGAAGACAAAGAGGCCGTCGAGGACGTAGATGCCATCGCCGCGACGGAGGGGATCGACATGCTCCTGATGGGTCCGGGCGACCTATCCCAAAGTTACGGCATCATTGGGCAGATCAAACACGAGTTGATCGAGCGCGCGACCGACAGGGTCGCCGAGGCTTGCGCCAAGCATGGGAAGTGGTGGGGAATGCCGGTGGGCAGCCGGGAGGAAGGAGAGAGGGCGCTCAAGCGCGGCGCCCGCATCATCCAAACGGCCAACGAACAATCGCTCATCGTCGCGGCTCTTCAACAGGTCAAACAGGCGTTCGAGGGGCTGGAGGTTTAGAGCTGCTAGCCAAGGGCTAAGTAAGCAGTCCGTTTTATTCGTAAGTTCGGTCACGTGTATTTAGAAGCCAGGTGGACGATCGGGAACTTCGGGCACGGCATGCCGTGCCCCTACGATTCCAGGCACCCGACAGAGAACTTCAGGGCCCGCCTTGCGGCGCCCCTACATTCCAGGCCGGCGGGGCCGGGTTTCACCTACCGGGAGAGCCGATCCAGAATATTCCGCGTAATTCGTTCGACGGCTTTGTCGCCGCCGTGCAGACCATCCGACCAGTTGGTCGAACCGACGGTCACCACCGTCCCGCCACGAGTGTAGATGCCGATCATGGCTGCTCCGGGTTGGCGGTGCGGGGCCGACCTGTCACCGTGGAGCGCCTCGACAATCATGCCCAATGAGTCGTCGGCGGCGCTTAAGGCGGCCGGGCCGCCGGCGAGGATCTCAAAGTTGTCGGGTGTGCCGTCGCGATGCGTGGGGACGGGAAGCCCGTCTTCGAGCTCATAGTCGCAGCCGTCGCATTCGTAACTGACGATCTTGTCCCTAGCGCCCAGAAGATCGCCTCGCTTCAAACCCGCGCCTTCAAACACCCAGTGGTCGGGGCGATGGACGGTATAGGCGCCCACCCCGTCCTGGAACTGACCGAAGAAGCGATGGTAGCCGCCATAGGCGAAACTAACCCCCGTCAACTGGTTCTCGGGTCGGCCAACCAGGCGGCTGCACCACAGGGTCGTTAGCTGCCTGTGGTCGCCACTTTGGTAATGCGGGTCGTCTTTGTAGCCCTGCTTCCAGCCCACCAGGGCGCGGCCGTTATCTTCGGAGCGAACCTGCCAATAAACGCTGTTGCCGCTGAAGAACGCCACGTTGCCCCCGCGCGCAATAAACGCCTCCAGATGGTCTCGCATCGGGGAAGACCAATACTCATCGTGCCCGACGCTCAAGACGAGCTTGTAGTGATCAAGGATCTCGGGGTGAAACTCGAGATCGGAGTTGACGGCATAGTCAATTTCGTATCCCGCTCGCTCGACCCACTCCACAAACGGATGCTCCCAGTTCCGCCAGCCGCTCTGAAAGGTCGTAAAACCGTCATAGACGTTGAGCGCCCCCGCTTGTTTCTCGATCCTGACGCATGTTTCGGCGTCCTGAATATGCCATTGATAGGGGACGCGTTCGGCAGGGTCCACCCCGGGACCCGCGTGGCCGCTATTGGTTGTGATGCCGGCGAAATTCGTGAGCAGCATCCCCCGCTCTGAGAATTCTCGACGCAGCGCGGGGGTGATCTCTCCCCGAGCCAAAATATCTTCCACCGCGGCGCCGATGCTGAACAGAAACCGGCCTTGATACCCCGCCGAGCCGGCAAACGGGCGGTCGAAGGAAACCCGGCGCGCTTGCCCGTTCGTGCCGCGATAAAGATCGGCCCCGCCCCAGGTGTTGTAGGCGTTGTCGGTATTGGTGCCCCGCTGCAGCAGGATCTTCGTATCGCGGCCGGGATGGGCCGATCGTATGACGAAGGACATTTCGCCTTTCGCCCTCGATCCGGCGCGATCGCTGCCCGTCAGGGTCACTTCGTAATAGCCGGATTTCCAGTTTTCGGGAACCGCCACCTTGAGAGCGACCGGCCAGTTGCAGCCGTCGGAGAACGAATTTTCCGGTACAGGATGCTCGGCGCCCGGCAGACCCTGCTTGGTCCAGACAATCTTCCGTTCCACCCCCACCCGCGCTATCTCGATCGCGTATTCATGCGTGTTGGTCGAAACGTGGAATCCTATCTCCTCGCCGGCCTCGACGCTCAGTTGGTCCGTGTAGCCTTCGATCGTGGGTTTGTGTTGCTGGTTCACGGTGATTGCTCCGTTGCCGTTTCGGCGCACTTCGAGACCGTACTCTCATTACAGGATCCGGTCTCTTCAACAGAAGAATACAGCCGCGGCCCAGGTGATGCCAAGCCGGGGGGTGGGTGCGGCTTCCGGCGCTTTAGCCCCAACGCCGTCTACTGCCGCAGCTTGTGACGACTCAAGTGGGGACAAGCGATCCCGCTTGGCTTTGTCTTAGCCGCCGCAGGCGGCTCAGGGCGCGACATGTCGCGCCCGTACATGACGAACGGCGTCATGCGGGCTAGCTACTTTCCGGCGCAAAATACGCGTAGCGCTCCGGGCGGGGACTGTCACCAATTTCGCGCCTTCAAAGAATCAACAACTTACGAGCGCATTCGGACGCGAAATTGGCTGACTGTAGCCGGCCACCACGCAGTTTCTCCTTTTTGCGCCGGAAAGTAGCTATAAGGTGGCGCCTGTTGGTTCGTCTCCGATCTGTGGCATACTCACCTGTGCGAGAGACGCATGAGCACAGTCCGTGTATCAACTTTTGACGGGCCCGGCGCCCGGGTCAAGATGCGAGAGGTGCCGAGGCCGAAGGTGCCCGACGGGGCCGCCCTCATTCGGATTGGCGTCTGCGGTGTATGCGGAACCGACCTTCACATCCTCCAGGGGCACTGGCCGAAACCCCTGCCTTGGCCGTTCACTCTGGGCCACGAGCTGGCCGGTGTGATCGTGGAAAAAGGTCCTGCCCTGGACGCGGATTTCATGGGGCGGTCGCTGAGTGTGGGCAGCAAGGTGATGCTGCCGCCGCTGATGCCGTGCGGCGAGTGTGACTACTGCGTGCACTACCCGGCACACGCCAACAAGTGCCTCAATCCGACCTACTACGGCCGCTACCTGGCTTTCGAAAAACCGCCGCACCTGTGGGGCGGCTGGGCGGAGATGGTGTACGTCGATCTCGACATGCTCCCGGCCACGAAGATCTACCGCTTGCCCGATGACATGAGCCTTATGCTCGGCTCCCTCTCCGAGCCTCTTACCTCGTGTATTCGAGCGTTGAATCGAGCTGCCGGGGCGGGAGGCTTTCGGGTCGGCGACACGGTCGTCATCCAAGGGTCGGGTCCCATCGGCGTGTTGGCGATCGTCGCCGCCAAGGAGATGGGCGCCGGGCGGGTGATCGTCGTCGGCGCCCCGGAACAGCCCCGGCTGGCCTTGTGCCGCGCGTTCGGCGCCGAAGCCACGGTCTGCCTCGAAACCGAGAAAACGCCGCAGGCCCGGATTGACGCCGTTCGCCAAATCGTGGGCGGATACGGTGCCGACCTCGTGCTCGACTGCAGCGGGCATCCCTCCGCCGGCCCGGAGGGAATTGAGATGCTCCGCGACGGAGGCGCCTATGTCGAGATGGGCCAATTCACCGACGCGGGCGCCGTCGAGACCAATTGGCACCGCTTCTGTACGAAAGACATCACCCTGTTGGGCAGTTGGGCCTTCACCGCCAACGACATCCCGCTGGCCATCGATATGCTCGATCGCGCTCGCCATCGCTACCCTTGGGATCGCATTCAAACCTGCTTCCCTTTCACCGAAGCAGGCATCATGGACGCGGTGGCAAGCGCCATGGCCATGCGATCGGTCAAGGCCACGATCGTGCCCGACGAGAGCATGGGGTGACGTTGGCGGATAAACAAGAACAGCAAACAGGGCCGGCGAGACGCCCGAGCGGTTGTCTGCCGGGAGCTGATCGAGCGCGTAGCGCCGGGCTTCGATGAGAAGCTAACCCGCTTTTCTCACCACTGTCACGGCGATTGGGGCGAAAGGCCCGGTGGCCATGGCTCGCGACAACAGTTTGGGTACGTTGCCCAGCGTACAGTATGTCGGCAAGCTCCCGTAGAGATTATGGTGTGACCTGTCCTAAACCTCGAGAGCGCGGGTTACGCTATCGAGAGCAATACAAAAGAGGATGCGCACAGCCGCATCGAGGAGGACAGGTCATGACACCGACGAGTCCAATCGAGCTTGGATCTTCCGCACGGTGGGCTACGGGCACGATCAGCTTGCCTGGAACAACATTATTACGCAGCTCCGGATGGCGGGATACGACTTCGTCGTGAGCATCGAGCACGAGGACAGCTTGATGTCTCCCGACGAGGGCCTTGAGAAAGCCATCGATCTGCTGCAGAAATGCCTTATTCAACAGAAGCCGGGTGTCGCCTATTGGGCGCAATGAGATGTGATTCGGGCTGCGCCAGGCGGTGAGCCCGGTGCCGCGGGACACAAAGGTGTCGTCGTAAGTTCGTATAAGAGCTGGGTGGCTGTTTTGCCCAGACCTGCGGCCGTTTGGTATCTTTTGGGACCACCCATCCGCAACCACTCTACTTGGGTGCCGTAGCTTGTCGTGCATAGCCGCTCAGAGCCGGCCGCAAGGCTGCGGTCAAGATTGCGAGTCACCCTTGGTTGCCGGGACAAGGATTTTGGGGCGTCAACAGTCCCCAACCGCACCCTTGCGGATGCGGCTCTGACTGATTCGAGTTCGCGCCCGGAGAACCGTATGGAACAAGACGTCTACGCTCAGTTTCTGCGAAGAGCACCTGAAGTGTCAGCGGAGCTACACACAGCGATCGCGGAGATTGGGCCGATAAATTTCCCGGAACGGGAAGATCACGGTTTGGCACATTTTCTCGCTAGGGCAGTGGTTGGTCAGCAACTCTCAACGAAAGCTGCCAGAAGCATCTGGCGACGCGTAGAAGGTTTAGCCGAGTCCAGCGGGATGGGGATCACGCGGTTCTTCACGGAAGAGAACGAGGAGGCGCTTAGGCGGTGTGGTGTCTCGAAAAACAAGGTTCGGACCCTGTTAGGCATTCGCAAGGCGGAGGTGGCAGGGCTTTTGCTCGGCGAGAAAGTGCGCGGGATGGACCATCGTTCGCGGACGGAACACCTGATGGGCATGTGGGGGATCGGGCAGTGGACGTGCGACATGGTTTCGATCTTCTACTGCCGAGACCTTGATGTGTGGCCCACGGGGGACATAGCAGTCCAGAGGACATTCGCGAGCTTCATGGAAGGAAGAAAGTCGTCGCGGGCGCTCCGGCTCTTCGTACCGTACCGCTCCTACCTGGCTCTTTATATGTGGCGGGTCGTTGACGGCACCCCGTAACCGCAACGGGTAGTAGCCCGTAGCGCTGATCTAGGCGGGCGATGATCACACTTCCCCTTCGCTCTATCCTGTCGTTGCCCGCCAGATCCGCGGCCGTTTGTTCATCACCCGACGAAGACACTTGACAAGCCCGCTATCCTCAAGAGGGGAGAAACCCGGCGACCGACATGACGCTCGACGAACAACAAAAAATACGAAACAAACCCAATTTCGCACAACCCGCTTCGAATCAATGGGTTGCAGTTGTAGCGCGGACCTGGCCGTTCCAGGGTCCGCGTCCTTGGGTCTAGATTCGTGACTTCCGACCGCAAGGCAACCGTACCTGGTCGATCTCAACAGGACCCCCTCGCGCTGTCAGTTCGTCGCCCGCCAGATCCGCGGCTTTTTGTTCATTGCCCACGGGGACGCTTGACACACCCGCTATCCTCAGGGTGGGAGGAACCCGGCGACCGGCATCACCCTCGACGAACAACAAAAAAAACGAAACAAACCCAATCTCGTATAACCAACTTGTAATCAATGGGTTGCGGAGGGGTTTCAGCGCGGCGGCTGGCTCGGCGAAGGCTGACCATCTCTATTCTCCCCCCGGTCCCAAAATGTGGGGGCCCGCGGACACGAAAGAGCTAGAATATAAGGGCGTAGACAGACGCAGGTTTGTCGCATGTAAACTTGGGGGGTCTCGATCTGATGTGGCCCAATAGAACAGCCCGCCTTTCGCTATTAATCCTTGTTTGCCTGCTGTTGCTGACTCCTCGAGAGGGAACGCTCTCTCGCGGGCAGTCCGTAGCCGCTTCGGAAGGGGAAGGTCCACCGCCCGCCGTGGAAGCGGAGCCGAAGAGGGAGGGGCCTGCTCCAGGGGCGCACGAGGGTGCCGGCAAGACCGAGAGCCGCGCACCAGTTCATCCAATAGCCGATAGCAAGACGCCGCCCACCGAGGCCCTGCCGGTGCTCGAGGGAGAGCGCCTCGATTTCGCCAGTGCCGTCTTCGACGCCAAGTGCGCGCTTTGCCACCAGAGTGACGGCAAGGGGGCCGGGGACCACCGGATGAACCTGGTGGATGAAGTGTGGAACCACGGGGGCGCCCTAGCGGAAGTTGAAAGGACAATACGCGAGGGTGTCCCGGAAACCCTGATGCAGCCGCAGAAGGGGAACTACACGCCCGGCCAGATCACCGATCTCGCCAAGTACGTCAAGTTTCTTGTCCACAGGATGCATGCCGCCTCTGACGAAGCCGAGCGCGACGCCGCGACGGAGCTGACCAACAGGTTGGCCGCGAGGCTGCCGCGGGCGCCCACCGTCGCCGTGGGAGAAGAAGAAAACTTCATCGACCGCTATATCTTCGGAAAAATGAAAGCCGACGGCGTTCCCCACGCCGGACTCTCCTCGGATGCCGAGTTCATGCGCCGCGTCTATTTGGACTTGTGGGGGCGGCTGCCTGACACCGACCCCGGCAACCCGGTCACGATCATCGACCAGAACGTCGGGTTTCCCAATCGCTACACGGTGCAAAAATTCGTGGCCGATCCGGACCCCAACAAACGGATCAAACTTATCGATCATCTGCTGGGCCTCGATTACATGGAGTTGCCCTTCGCCACGGGCCCGGACTATAAAGGGCCTTGGTTGGTGCAGCGGCCTTTCGTCAGCAAGTGGACCTATTTCTTCGCCGATCTGTTTCGAGACGGCGGCCCGCTGTTTCGGGACTACCTTTACAACATCGTCAAGTACAACATTCCGTATGACTACTTCGTTCGCGACATGCTGACGGCTACGGCACTGTTCAAATCGGCGTCCGGGCCGGCCGGATTCTTGCTCCGGCATCAGGTCGACGGCTTACGCTGCGCCGATGTCATGCACGAGGACACCCTGGACGAAATCGCGGTCCATACGACCAAGCTTTTTCTAGGCGTGAATCTGCAGTGTGTCTCCTGCCACGATGGGGCCAACCATCTTGACACCATCAACCTCTGGCTGGCGAAGAGAAAACGTGTGGAGTTTTGGCGCCAGGCGGCTTTCTTCGGAAATCTTCACATCATCCGGCCCGGCTTGGTGGACAACAACTACACTCTGGTCGACGGTTACTCGCCGCGCCCGGAACGAATCTGGCAGGGAGGCATCGCGTATTTCAAGTTCAGCTCCAAGCCGACCGCCAATGGCGGCCTCGGCTACCGCATGGAAGCTCCCAGCGTTCTGCGAATGCCGCGGGACCGCAACGCCAAGGTTTATCCGGAATACCTGCTGACGAAAGAGCGACCGGCCCCCAACGCCAACCCGCGGACGGAATTCGCGCGCATGCTCACCTCGGACTTCCAGTTCGCCAAGGTCACCGTCAACTTGTTCTGGTCCAAATTCATGACAGTGGGAATCGTTGATCCGCCCCTTGACTGGGACCTGGATCGTCAGGACCCGGACAATCCACCCCCGGCGCCTTGGACGATTCAGCCGTCACATCCGGAATTGCTCGATGTGCTGGCCAGAGATTTCCAAAACAGTAACTTCGACTTGCGCCACCTGATGAGGACCATCGTGAGTTCGAAGGCGTATCAGCTTTCATCCCGCTTCGATGGCGAATACAAGCCGGAGTACGACCGATATTACGCCCGCAAGCTAGTCCGCCGCCTGTCGGCCGAGGAGATCTACGATGCGCTGGCCAAAGCCACGGACGTCTTCGGGCACGACATCAAGTACGTCATGGATGAGGGGGGGCCCCCGGGCGACAAGGAACTTCGCCGCTTCCTGGACTTCTTCGGTCAAAGCAACCGCATCACAAGGCAGGCGAGCACCAAAGGTTCCGTGGTGCAGGCTTCCATGATGATGAACAGCGATGTGGTTAAGAGAAAAGCGTTGGCCTCCACGGAGGGAAGCCGCGTCAGTGAACTGCTGAGCAAGACCCCGGCTCTGCCGAACGACAAAATCGTCGAGGAGCTATTCTTGGCGACCTTGTCACGCTATCCGACGGAGCAGGAAACGGCTACGGGCGTGGGCCACGTCGCAATGCACCGCGATAAAGGAGTGGAGGATCTGCAATGGGCTTTGCTGAACAAATTGGAGTTCATGGTGAACTATTAGCCAGCGGGCAAGGCGGCCGCTTGATTGGCGCCGGGAGGTCAGACACATGTCGACGGATATCCCCAGATTAACTCGCAGGGACTTTTTCCAAATCGGCGGTCTCGGGGTGGCGACGTATTCCTTGCTGCCGATGCTGAAGCCGCTCAACGTCCACGCCAAAGAGAAAGTTGAGCCGCGCGGCGGAGCCGAAACTTGTATTCTGCTGTTCCTGCAGGGCGGTCCCAGCCAGTTAGAGACGTTTAGCGCCAAGGAAGGACCCTGGACCCCGCCGGACTTCGACATTCGAACGGTCCACTCGGGCCTCAAAATGCCCGCGGGCTTGTTGCCCAAGCTTTCAGAACGCGCCGATAAGTTCGCCGTTCTGCAATCACTGGAGGCCTGGGAGGCCGAACACGCTCGCGGCACCTATTACCTGCAGGCGGCTCGGCTGCTCAGCCCCGCCCGGCTTCAGGAAATCCCCTCGGTCGGTTCGGTGATCGCCTATGAGACGGCCGACCGCGCTAAGGACTCGGATTTCCTGCCGCCCTTCGTCGCGATGAACATGGACACGTCGCAACTCGTCGGATCCGGCATGCTGCCCTCTAACCACGCGCCGATGGCCATGTATTCGAACGCCCCGCCACCGTTCGTGCTGCGGGACGAGGAGAGATACCGCTTCGAAATCAGGCGGCAACTGCTGGGCAAACTTGATCGGGACTGGCGCGAGGAAGACACCCACCGCGGCCGCATCTTCAGCGATCTGGATCATTACTACCAATCGGCCTATCCGCTGCTCGACAATCCTAAGGCGAGCCCGGTGTTCGCCGTCGAGCCGGAAGACAGTGTTCGCTACGGCAGCACGGACTTGGGCAACGCCTGTGTCATCGCCCGCAATCTCGTCGCGGAGGGTGCCGGGACGCGGTTCATCTTTATCGCTCACAATGGCTGGGATCTCCACGACAAGCTCTACGACAAGACGGCAAAAGGGAGCCAGTACAAGCAGTGCGCCGAGTTGGACCCAGCGCTCTCGGGCCTGCTGGACGACCTTGAAGCCCAAAGCGACAAAGACGGGCGGCCGTTGATCGACAAAACGCTGGTCCTCTGCATGGGCGAGTTTGGGCGTACCCCCGGCACGCCGAATTTGAGGAACGGACGGGACCACTATCGCTACGCCGCCGTGGCGCTGCTCGCGGGCGCCGGGGTCAAAGGCGGCCGGGCTTTAGGCGCCACCGACGAAGAGGGTGCGCGGGTCGTTGAGCCGGGGTGGCACCGAAACCGATCCATCTACCCTGAAGACGTATTGGTGACTCTCTATTCGGTCATGGGTATCGATTGGACCAAGGGAATCACAAAGACACCCTCGGGCAGAGTGTTCGAATACATCGAGAACATCTCCCCCAAGGGCATCATGCAGTTTGGCGAGATCAAGGAACTTTTCGCCTAACATTCCACTAACGGGGCCACACAGGAAACCAGCGCCCGGCCGGGACCAAACTTCCCCTCGGTCGGAGGGTGTCATAAGTAACCGAACCGTTGGGCCAACTACGTCCCTGCCCGCGCCTCGTCCTGACGCCCTTCCCACTCATTTCGCTGGGTGGTGAGAAACGCGCCCTCACCGGCCTCACCGGCTTGCTGCCCGAATCCGCGCGTCTTTGAACGCTAACATGGAGAGGTGCGCGCCCTGCTACCCGTTGCGGCTCTGCTGTTCGCCGCGATCGAACTCGCAGCCAACACAGGCACACAAAAGCTGGCGGAGATTCGCCGGCTCTCTCTGGATGCGGTCCAATGCTATCGCATTCGTGATCTTTTTCTTGAGCGGGAGGACTTCAAGTTTTACTTTACGGACGGATATCTCATCTTTGCCCGCCCGCTAGCCGGCCGCACCCTCGCCGCCCTGTTCGTTGCAGACTCGTCGAGCGACGAGGGAGAGTTAATCCTCATTCCCCCCACCCGTCGCGAGCGACACTCCCTAAAACGCTTCACCTCGCAGCCCGTGCTGAACGAGAAATTCCGCCAGGCCATGATGTTCTTCACGGATGACACAGCCGCGGTTCTGCGGGCCGCTCTGGCCGCTAGCGAGTTCAACAAAGCCGCTCCGGAAGCCGGCAAGCGCCTCGCCGATCACTGGTCACCGGTGGTCGAGGGCATGATCCCCAACGTCGAGCTACGGATACTTTTGGATACCTTCGCGCCGCTCGACGCTCGGTCGGGGTTTTTTAGCGCCACGGTGGCCGGAGGCCCCCTGGGCCAATTCGACGTACTCGTCGATCCACGGCGAGCAGAGCAGATTCACATTGGACAGACCGTTTGGCGGGGAAAGCGCCAATACTACGAGACCTGGTGCCGATTTCGGGGACGCCGTTTTCGCCAAGGCCACAAGCAACCAGTCTCGGCCGACGGCCAGCTGCAAGACTACCGCATTACTTCACGGCTGTCAGCCGATCTCGACATGAAGACGGTAGCCGCCGCCACCCTCACGACAAACAGTTCAGATGACCGGATATTTGTGTTCGAGATCTCCGAGCGGCTGCGTGTGAGCAAGGTTCTGCTCGAAGGCAAGGCTGTCGAAGTCATTCAATTTGACCAACCTGTCTCGAGCGAGGCCGGGCGACGGCAAAACAGCCTGGTAGCGGTCGTGCTGCCCGCCAAGCCCGACCCAGGTGCAAGCTACGAAATAGAATTTCACTACCAGGGTCGAATCATCGCCAAGACGGGCGACGGTGTCTATTACGTTGGCGACCGAGGATCATGGTACCCACGCCGTCTGGCTAAGTTCACGCCATTCGAACTCGTTTTTCATCACCCTCAAGAGTTCGATCTTGTCGCCACGGGACGGCTGGTTGAGCAGTCCACCCACGAAGGCGTCACCACCTCGCGATTTCAGACTGACTCGCCGATTCTGCAAGCCGGCTTCAATCTGGGCCGTTACAAGAAAGCTTCCCGAAACGTGGGGCCCTACCGCTTAGAGGTGTGCGCCAACCGGCAGGTCGAGCGGCACAACCCTTTGCCGGGCGCCATTGCCGTCACCGCACCTAGCCTCGTCCAGCGTGGCGGAAGGACGCCTTCCTCGGCCCCTCCCACGTCGGTGCTGGCAACGCTGGCTCGTCCGAAGATTGTTAGCCCCGTCGATCGCCTGGAGAACGTTGCCGATCACAGCACCGAGGCGCTGACCTTCTTTGTCGAACGATTCGGCCCGCCGGTTTCGCCCGATATCACTATTTCCCCCATTGCGGGCGAGTTCAGCCAAGGGTTCGCGGGGCTTGTTTACGCTTCTACCCTCAGCTATTTCGATCAGGGCGACCCGCCTCTTGCCGGCTTGCCCGATAGCGAGCGGCTTTTTCACGCTGAGCTCGTGCGGCCTCACGAGCTGGCACACCAATGGTGGGGCAATCTGTTGACCGCCAAAGATTCGGCCGACGGTTGGATGATGGAAGCCTTGGCGACCTACTCATCGCTGATGTTTCTGGAACACCGAATGGGTAAGGACGCTCTCCACCGCACGCTCGAGGAATTCAAAGCTCACTTGCTGAGTAAGAACGACGCCGGAGCAACAATCGAGAGCGCGGGAGCCATAGTTTTGGGGCCCCGCCTGAGGTCCTCCCGCTTCCCCAATGCCCGGCGAATTATCGTCTATGAAAAAGGGGCTTGGGTTCTCCACATGCTGCGCGGCATGGTCGGTGACGAGCAGTTCCTCAGGCTTCTGCGCGATATTGCGAACAGCTATAAACTTAAACGCATCTCCACCGAAGATTTGCGGCGTGAAGCGGCGCGCTTCGCTCCTCCCAATTCCAACGATCCCGAGTTGGAAGACTTCTTCGACCAGTGGGTGTATTCCACCGGCATTCCCACTTTGAAGCTGACCTACCGCGTTCGGAAAAAACGTCCTGGGGTGATTCTTTCCGGTGAAATCCGCCAAGAAAACGTGCCGGCCTATTTTCGCGTGGCGGTCCCACTCGCGATCCAAACAAGGAATGGTCAGACTCTGGTCCACACGGTCAAGACCACGGGTGAGGCTACTCCATTCGAAGTGATTCTCGACAGCAAACTCGCTCAGGTCACCCTCGACCCCGATCAAACCCTGCTCGCGATCAAAAAATAGGCGCCGGCAATCTTTGCCGGTCCACGGAGCTCACGAGAGGGTTGTCCGCGATCCCGGTTTCCGTTCTCCTGGCGGGTCGAATCTGGAGCCAGGGACCAGTCCGGAACGGAGTGCAGCAATTTGTCATGCATTGCGGCATCGGCAGTTGGCCCGACGCTATGGCATCTCTCGATCCTCTGTACTAGCTAGCAGCCCGCGGCAAAAGTCGTGCAGGAGGGGAAAATGGGGACTGCCACCAATTCGCTTCCCGTCATGACCCAAAAAACAAAGCACTTAGCCTGAAGCGAATTGGCTGGCTGTACCAGATTTTTCGCGACCTTCACTTCTACCACGGGCTGCTAGACTAGGTGGGCCTAAGGAGCGTCCTCTCATGAAATGTCTTTACCTGCCGGTAGCCTTGCTAGCAGCGTGTCTGACGGCCGGATCGGCGGGCCATATACCCACCCACGTTGACGTATTCACCTCCGGGGCCGAGGGGTACCATACTTTTCGGATTCCGGCGCTTGTCACGGCTCCCGACGGCGCCCTGCTCGCTTTCGTCGAAGGGCGCAAGGAAAACCGCCACGACCCGGGCGAGGGCCAGGGGGATATCGACCTGGTGTACAAGTCCAGCAGGGACCAGGGGAAGACTTGGTCTGCGTTAAAGATGCTCGATGACCCGGGCGTCAAGTGGGCGGCCTCTAACCCCACACCGGTCGTCGACAAGACAAACGGGCGGGTCTGGATCATCTTCAATCGTTGGGAGCCGGGGTTCGGAACAAGACTCTCCCAAGCAGGCACAACCAACAGCCAGACGTGGACACGTTACAGCGACGACAACGGCGAGACGTGGTCTTCGCCGATCGACATCACGAGAAGCGCTCGAGACTTCGATGACTGGGGATCGATGTTCCCCGGGCCCGGGGGCGCCATCCAGACTCGCAGCGGGCGGCTATTGGTCCCCGCGGCGAGGACGCTTGACACCTCCAAGATTTGGGTTTCGCCGGCCGAGGGAGACAAGCTGGTAACTACCATGCGCTCGTACGCACTCTACAGCGACGACCACGGCAAGACCTGGCAGCGAGGGGAGCTTCTCCACGCCTTCACCGACGAGTGCCAGTTCGTCGAACTCGCCGACGGCGCCGTGATGATCGACGCCCGCCAGAACTACGGAGATCACCGCTGGGTCGCGATCAGTCAGGATGGCGGTGAACAGTGGTCTCGTCCGCGCGCCGGGCAATTCCTCACGCCCGTCGCCACCTCGATAGAACGCTTCACCCTGAAGTCCGCCGGGGATGACCGCGACCGCATTCTTTGGACCGGCCCGAAGGGCCCCGGCCGGCAGACTCTCGTCGTGCGGGTCAGCTACGACGAAGGACAAACGTTTGGCAACGAGAGGGTGATCTACGGCGGTTTCACAGCCTATTCCGACATTTCGATTCTGAAGGACAAAACCGTCGGCGTTCTTTGGGAACGCGGCATCAGCGAGGGGTATCAGTTCATCACGTTCACCCGCCTGGACCGGGAGTTCCTGGAAGCTCCGTAGATGCTTTCAGCTGTCGACTTTCCCCTGGTCGGCCGGCCCGTGTTCACAGTAACCGACGGGTTGCCGTAGCGGTCATAACCGACGCTGCGCGACCAACTGCCTCTCTCGGCAGCCGAGAAAAGTACCCCGTAAACCATTGATTACAAATTTGTTGCGCGAAATTGGCTTTGTTTCGTTTTTTTGTTTATTCGTCGAGCGCGATGCCGGCCGCCGAGTTCCTCCCACCCTGAGGATAGCGCGTGTGTCAAGCGTTCCCGTGGGCGATGAACAAACGACCGCGGATCTGGCGGGCGACGACGCGATAGAGCGAAGGGGAAGTGTGATCATCGCCCGCCTAGAACAGCGCTACGGGCTAGTTTCTAGCTTCGCCTGGCGACCTGGCCGATTGCCTGTGCTGCTGCTTTTTCCCTAACCGCTATAGCCCCTTGCCGCGTCGCAGCTCCCGAACGACCTGGGCCACCGCGCGGTGTCGCCCATCGATTTCGTGATTGAGCCGCTGCATTTCCTTTTCCGAGAGCAGCCCTCCCAGATCCGCGAGAACATCTCCCAACCGCGGATGCCGCTCTAGGGTTTCGACACGAACCACCGGTGCCGCGTCGTAGGGCGGAAAGTAGCGCAAGTCGTCTTCGAGGACGCGCAGATTCCAAGCCGCAATCAGCCCGTCGGTCGAGCTTCCGACGGCTACGTCGATCTGTCCGCCCCGCAAAGCGCGGTAGAGCAGCCCTAGATCCATCGTCTTCGGTTCCGCGGCAAACGAGAGGCCATAGCGGGCGACCAACCCCGGGTAGCCGTCCTGGCGGTCGAGAAACTCGAAGTTAAACCCGATGGTGCGATCTTTCGAGACTGCGGCGAGGTCGGAAATGGTTCGCAGCGGTTGCGGCCCCCTATCTTCGGGCCGCACGACGACCGCGAAGGTGTTGTTGAATCCGAAGGGCTGCAACCATTGCGCGGCGAATTCTTCGCGGTAGGCTAAGGACACCGTTTCGAGGACCTTGTCGGGATCCTGCTCGACAGGCCGTTTCAAGATGGCTGTAAGCGCCGTGCCCGTGTACTCGGGATACAGATCAATCTGACCGGAACGCAGCGCTTGGTGACAGAGAAATGTTCCGCCGAGGTTCAGCCGCCGTTCAACGCGCAAGGCCGTTCTGTGTTCAATTTGCTGAGCCAGCAGCTCGCCGAGTAGGACGCTTTCTGTGAAATTCTTCGACCCGACGACGATTACCGAATCGCTCCGGGAACACGACGCCAGAGCCAAGAGGGCGAACCAGATCAGCGTGAGTCGGGTTACGGATTGGTTTTCAGGGTCTGATCGCAACTTCACAAATATCATTTTCCGAGACCAATGTTGGTGATAAACGCCGGCGGCGTGTGGTAAAAGTGCCGCAGGAGCGAAAGACGGGGCCTGCCACCAATTCGCTTCCCGTCATGACCCAAGAAACGAACCAGTCAGCCGGAAGCGAATCGGCCCGCTGTATCCTATTTTTCGCGACGTATACCTTCACCACGGGCTGCTAGTCTACGGCTCGCAACCCAGCTTGGCCGCCAGGTCCGCATGCTCGAGAAACCATTGGCGGGTGTACCCGTGAAGATCGGAGTCCGCGGCCAAACGCCGCAAATCATCGATTGTGTCGACGTCGTACCACGGTGGAAGCCGTTCCATCGACCAACCGATGCCCTCGAAAGCGCGCTCGGTGTGAGCCAGTGTCGCCGAAGTTGACCAGGCCACTTGGCTGAACATGGCCGCCTCGGGAACGCGGCAGCCCACCGCATAGTAGCCTCCATCGAAGGTTGGGCCCAGCACGGCGTCTTTCGAAGCCGGCAGATCGAGGCCCCGCCGCAAATAGTCCGCCGGCAGAGTTGGACTGTCGCTGCCCACGATCAGTGTTCGGCCGTAACCTTGCGCGCTCAGCTCTTCGAAGCCGTGCAGGAGCTTCTCGCCCAAGTCGCCCCCGCGCTGGAGAGCGACGCGCCTCGCCCCTGCCAGTTCCACGTAGGGCGGCCAAGCCGTATCGGAATAAAGGAAACACGAATCCGGCGCGACGACCCGCAGCCGCTCCCACATGTCTCGGACGAAAGCCTCATAAAGAGCGGCCGCGTCTTCGGCCGAAAGAGCCGGGATCAGACGAGTCTTGACTCGGCCCGGCCGCGGCGCCTTGGCGAAGAGCACAATTGCTTCCGGCATGGGATCGGCGACCCTACTATTCTCGCAGTAAGAACCCGGAGACCGAGGAAGGCCGGCCTTCGTGGTCTTCGGCAGGTGCGTTGGCGACTCGGACGCCGGCTGAACTTCGGTTGCGCCTCCGGCCGGCCTCTCCGCTGTCAAGACTCCTGCCGGCGGTGAAACCGGCCGCTCGGCGGGGCCGTCTCATTTCCAACCCACGGCAGCGACCATCGAATGATAAAATAAGCAGTCTGAATCCCCAAGGAGGATAACTGCCGAAATGCATCCCGCAAGATGGTTTGCCGTAGCTCTGATGCTCGTCCTGGCGATCCCGGCCGCCGCGGATAAACACGAGTCCAAAGGTGACGCGGAGAAGGGCAAAGAGCTGTTCGAGACGAAATGTTCCATTTGCCATAACGCCGACAGCACGGAGAAGAAAATCGGACCGGGCCTTAAGGGCATCAAAGATGGCAAGCTCCCTAGCGGCAAAGACGCTACTTACGAGAACGTCCTCGATAACATCAACAACGGTGGAGGCGGGATGCCGGCCTTCGAGAAACTCCTCACCGACGAAGAGAAGGCCGACGTCATCGCTTACGTGATGAAGCTCTAGGCGAGACGCCCCCTCCTCACAGTTCGCGGCAGCATGAATCGCGCTTGGTGCGCGATCTCTCCCTCACATCTCCACGTCTCGCTCCGCCGCAACGCAAGCCTACAACCCCTTCCTGATTAGACTGCGTGATCAGCCCCCTGCGTGCGCTACTCTGAGTCTCAGCCTCGCTTGGCGCCGCGATGAACAACACGCGATGAACAACAAAGGCATTGCCGCCCTACTCAATGAGACGGCCGATTTGATGGAAATCGCCGACATGGACGGTTTCCGCATCCGCAGCTACCGCAACGCGGCGCTCGTCATCGAAAGCCACCCGGAGAGCATCGACGAGATCGTTCGAGATCCCGAGAAAGACGTTACCGAAATCAGAGGCATCGGCAAGGGAATCAAGGCGGTGCTCGAAGAGCTGCTCGATCGCGGCAGCTTCGAGCGGCGGGACGAGTTGCTCAAGCTTTATCCGCCGACGGCGCTGGAGTTGCTGAAGATCCCCGGCCTGGGGCCCAAGAGCATCGCTCTGATTTACACCCACTATCGCGTCAGCACAATCGACGGTCTGGAGCAACTCTGCCGCGAGGAAAAACTCCAAGCCCTTCCGCGTATGGGAAAGAACCTGGAAGAGAAAGTGCTGCGCGGCATCGAAAGCTACAAGCGAAGCGCCGGCCGATACCTGCTCAACTTCGCCGACCGCAGCGCCGAAGCCATCATTCACTACCTGTCGGAGGTCGAGGGAGTAGATCGGATCACCGCCGCCGGCAGTCTTCGGCGGGGCAAGGAAACCGTCGGCGACGTAGATCTGCTCGTAACCGGTCCGAGAGCCGCGCAGGTATTGGATCACTTCGTCAAATACCCGGCGGTTGAAGAAGTTCTGGCGCAGGGTGAAACCAAAGCCAGCGCCAAGGTCGGACGGGAAGGGCTGCAAGTCGATGTGCGGGCGCTCGAAGCCGGCAGCTACGGCGCCGCCCTGCAATACTTCACCGGCAGTAAAGAGCACAACGTCGCCCTCCGAGACCGCGCCGTGCGCATGGGGCTGCGATTGAACGAATATGGCCTGTATCGCAATTCGGACGACAAAAAGATCGCCGGGAGCGACGAAGCCGAAGTCTACGAAAAGCTGGGTCTGCCGTGGATCCCGCCGGAGCTGCGCGAGAACCGGGGCGAAATCGAAGCGGCTCTCGAAGGACGCCTGCCCGAGCTGGTCGAGCTTGAGCAGATCCGCTGCGACGTCCATATGCACACGACGGAAAGCGACGGCCACTTCCCGCTCGAGGAAATGGCCGCGGCGGTCGAGAAAGCCGGCTATAGCTACATGGCCGTCACGGATCACTCGAAGTCACTGGCCATGGCCAACGGGCTTGACGAAAAACGGCTGCTGGGTCAGATCAAGGAAGTCCGCCGCGTCTCGGATCAATTCGAGGCTCTTACCATTCTCTCCGGATGTGAGGTGGATATTCTGCACGACGGGCGCTTGGACATTGACGACGAGGTACTGGCCCAGTTGGACGTCGTCATCGCCAGCGTTCACAGTTACATGAATATCGAGTCGGCCGAGATGACCGAACGGCTGCTGCGGGTAACCGAGAATCCGCACGTCAACATATTGGGACACCCCACCGGGCGGCTCCTCCTCAGGCGCGAACCCTACTCCTATGACTTTGAGCATGTTGTCAGCGAGGCCGCGAGCCGGGATGTCCGTATGGAAATCAACGCCAGTCCTGAACGGCTCGATCTTGACGCGGCCCACCTGCGATTCGCCAAGTCCAAGGGCGTGAAATTTGTCATTTCGACCGACGCGCACCACGTCCTCCATCTCGCCAACATGAAATACGGCGTCTTGATGGCGCGCCGGGGCTGGCTGGAACCGAGTGACGTCCTCAATACGCTCGATGTGGACGGGTTTCGGCGGGCGTTGAAGGGGGATTGAGGAATGGCGAACTACACAGTTCGCTCGGCGAAGACACTCTTGCGCACCCAGGTATTCGATGTCACTTGCGAGCGTGTCGTGATTCCCGCCGGCGTGGAAGTCGAAAAGCACCTCGTGAGACACCGAGGCGCGGCGGTCATGATGGCCCGAAACGCCCGGGGTCAGGTGCTGCTGATTCGCCAGTTTCGTCTGCCGCTCCGACGGCGCACCTGGGAGCTCCCCGCGGGTGTTATTGCCAAGGGGGAGACACCGTTACGGGCCGCGAAACGCGAACTGCGGGAGGAGACCGGATACCGGGCGCGTTCCTGGAAAAAGCTTTTTGAATGCTTCCCCAGCCCGGGTTTTTGCGACGAAAAAGTAAGCGCCTATCTTGCCCGGCAACTCACCCCCGGCGAGGCGGCCCCCGAGCCCTACGAGAAGATCGAGACGCGTTGGTTTACGTGGAAGGAAGCGGTGGGAATGATTCGCTCCGGCCGGATCCGGGATGCTAAAACCATGCTCGCGCTGCTCCATGTGGAACGGTTCGGGATTCCTCAAAGCACGGCGCCGGGAGTTGGGTAGGAGTGTAGCAGTAGGGACCGGCGATCCGGCCGGTCCGGGGGCGCGACATATCGCGCCCGTACCGAACAAACCCGATCGTTGATGCGTCTTGTGAATGCGCACCCGTCTGCCGAAGGCTGGAGCCGCGCGCTGCGGATGGAAGACTTCGTGCTCAAGTTTGTCACTCGAGGGGGAGCGTCCGGCCCGGCGCAAATAGTGAAACAGGCAGGTGCCGGCCACCCTACGTCGCCGGCGGCACCTCGTGATAGTCGAGCGCCCACTCGCGCATGAAGCGCACTCGGTTGGGGACTACTTTGTAAAGAATAAACTCGGGGTTATCGATGGTCCGCAGGAACTGTTGCAGCAGCGGGTTCGAGTCCCAGATTTTCTTTTTCAGGGCGAAATCCGTCACGACTTCCGCCACTCCGGTCAACCGGACTTGGTCGTGTCCTTCGTCGAGGTAGCACAGCTCGACCTTGGCATTCGCGTCGATCTCGCCGGTCTTATGGGAGCTTCGCAATGAGGCGACAAAAATCGTAAAACCGTCGTTGCCGACCGGCGAGACGGGCCGCAAGCGGGGCTGGTCCCCATCGGCCGTGGCCAGCATGGGAAACTTGTCCCGCTGGATGACCTCCAAAGCCAGCTCCACAAGCCGACTGGTATCGATAGGCTCGGGTTCGGGCTTCATGCGGTTAGTGTAGCCGGAGAATTAGTCGGCTCTGATGTTGTAGCAAAAGAGCCTATCTTGGTCGCGAAGGAACAGCTTGCCGTTGGCGATGGCGGGAAGCGCCCAAGTGGGATAGTCGCCGCGGCCGATCGAATACCTGGACTTTTCCCTGTAGCCATCCGGTGTTGCCTCGACCAGTCCGACATCACCGTCCTCGCTAAGCAGATAAAGATGGCCGTCGGCGTAGATGATCTGTCCTTTGCCGACGCTTCGGTCGCGCCAGGCGACTTCGCCTGTTTTGAAATTCATGGAGGTAAGAATGCGGCTGGAATACCCGTAGAGATAATCGCCGACGAGCACGGAGCTGCTGTAGTGATTGCGCATGTCGCGATTGAAGTAGACTTCGCGTGCCTCGAGGTCACCTCGGTCCTCCGTCAGCTCGAGCAGCGCACCACCCGTACCGTAATCGGAGGAGACGAAAACGTGGTCGCCTCGCACGATCGGCGTGGCGACATTGGCCGTGCGATTCGAGACTCGCTCGTAGCGCCATAGCAGTCTGCCGTTATCAGCTCGGAGACCCACCGCGGCCTCCCCGGTCAACACAATGTAGTGGGAAATACCGCCTGCTTGTGCTGCAACGGCCGACGAGTAGCCCGCTTCGTCGCTCTGTGACTTCCAGATCAGATTGCCGTTCTTCTTGTCGAGCGCTACGACCGAAGCCCCGCTTCCTCCCGCGTTGACGATGACTCTTTTGCTATCGACGAGGGGCGATTCGCTGATACCCCACGAAGTATTCCTTCCACCGAAGCGATTGAGCAGGTTGGTGTACCAGAGTCTCTTACCGGTCGCTGCTTCGACCGAGATCAGGCTGCCCTCGCCGCCGAGGGCGTAGACGTTGCCCTGGTTGACGGTAGGAGTTCCCCGCGGTCCATTGCCCCTGCCGTGGCGGTAGGAGTTTCCCAGCGGTGTCTCCCACAGCATTTCGCCTGTCTCTTCGTTGAGCGCGATGACAAACTGCCGGCGCTCCTTCTGCCCCTGCGTGAAAACGCGGCCGTCCGAGACGGCCACAGACGAATAACCCTCGCCCAAACCGTCTGTTTTCCACAGTAGCGGGGGGCCGCCCTCGGGCCACTGCGCAAGCAGCTCGGTTTCGGGTGAAAGCCCGTCTCGCGCCGGACCCCGCCACTGCGGCCAGTCAGCGGCGGCAGCGATAGCCAGAGTCGACACAACGCCACAAAGGGCCAAGAATGAGCGTTTCACGGCGAAGTTCAGTATATCAACCGTCTTCCATCCGGCGGATTGATGGGCTTAGCCTGTCACTAGCGTTCCAGGCTCAGTCCCTTGCTCTCGCACACCCTTGCCCTACCCGATTCGGAGCCGCGAACGCCAGTGAGCGGCCAGGGGCGTACGGCCGGGCCTGTGCCCCACCCAAAGAGATGAACGCGCGTGGGTTTTCGACTGAGCGACCCGGATAGGCGCGTTGCTTGCCGAATACGGTTCATCCCCCTGCCCCATTGGACTCTCGTGGAACACCGGCTGTCCAAAGCGCCGATTCGGTCGCTTGACATCGTCGAGCCGACCAGTGATGATCTACTACTAGCCCGCTTGTCTCACCTGATGGCGAGGCCCAGGGCGGGAAAGCGCCGTATCTTTCCTGATTCAGATCTCTTGACTGTGAGGTAATAAAACCATGCAAATGCTCATTGCCGGCGACTGGGTGGACACATCCGACAAGATCCCGGTGCTGAATCCTTTCGACAACACGGAAGTCGATACGGTCCCCAAAGCGACTCCCAACGACATCGATCGGGCGCTGGCCTACGCGGTCGCCGGGGCCAAGACGATGCGCAAGATCTCGGGTTTCAAGCGCTATGAAATGCTGATGCGGGCGGCCCAACTCATGGACGATCGAATCGATGATCTCGCTCGGACGATCACTCTCGAGGAAGGCAAGATTCTTGGCGAGTCAAAGATCGAGGTTGCACGCGCCGCGGAAACGATCCGCCTCTCGGCGGAAGAGGCCAAGCGTATCGGAGGAGAAGTACTGCCGCTCGACGGCGCCCCGAATGCCGTCAACCAATTCGGGTTTACTCTGCGAGTTCCGTGCGGCGTCGTCTTGGCCATCACGCCATTCAACTTCCCGTTGAACCTGGTCTGTCACAAGGTCGGGCCGGCGCTGGCTGCCGGCAACTCGGTGGTCATCAAACCGGCCACCGATACGCCGCTGATTGCGTTGAAGTTCGCGCGAGTCCTGCTCGACGCGGGCGTGCCGCCCGAAGGCGTGCAATGTGTAACCGGTTCGGGAGGCGAAATCGGCGACATCCTGGCCAGCGATCCCCGGGTGCGCAAGATCAGCTTCACGGGAAGCCGCGACGTCGGCGAGAGGATCTGTCGCAATGCCGGTATCAAGAAGGTCACCATGGAGCTGGGCAGTAACGCTCCGGTCATCGTCCTGGCCGACGCCGATCTGGAAAAAGCCGCCGCATCCCTGGCGATCACCGGGTACGCCAATGCAGGCCAGGTCTGCATCAGCGCGCAGCGCGTGCTGGCGCACAAGGATGTCTATAGTGATCTGATCGATGCCCTCACTCCGAAAGTGGAGGCGCTGACGGCAGGCGACCCGCTCGAGGAAAGCACGAACGTCGGTCCGATGGTACGAGAAAAAGACGCTGCACGCGTCGAAGAATGGATCCAAGAGGCTTCCGGGCAAGGCGCCCGCGTGCTGACCGGCGGCGGGCGCAACGGGGCCGTGCTTGCTCCCACCGTGGTGGCGGACGTCAAGCCGGAGATGCGCATCTCGGCCGACGAACTTTTTGGCCCGGCGCTGGGCATCACGCCCGTCGAATCCATAGACGAGGCGATCTCTTTGGCCAATGAGTCCAACTACGGTCTCTCCGCCGCCCTGTTCACGGCAAACCTCGACAATGCCATGCGCTTTGCCCGCGAGGTCGATTCCGGCAACATACACATCAATTGGGGAACCGTCTGGCGCGCCGACCTCATGCCCTACGGCGGCTTGAAAGACAGCGGCTTCGGCAAAGAAGGTCCTAAATATGCCGTCGAGGAGATGACCGAGACCAAGATGGTCGTCATACACCTGCGGTAGGTGTAGCCGCCGCGCAGCATTGGTGATTTTTGGGGCGGCGCCTGCTCTTGGTCCGCTTTTCTCGCCATCTGACGGTCGAAGCACGCAATAAGCGCGCCATTACTGCGTTGCGCTTGCTCGCCGTGCTCAACGTAGGGTTCAAGTACGCCCGCATTACGGCGAAGGGCGCATCTTCCACACCACGCTGGGCCACGACACACTCGCTATGAGTTGCGTGGGGTTCATCACCACGTTACAGCGGGGCGGCGACTGGCAAAGTCAGGCAAAAAGTTCCCCCGGATTTCCCGACCGCCAATCAAGTCCGGGCCCGCGAATAGCGCTCGCTTTCAGCCCGCCGCGCCCGCCCGCTGCGGCCTGATGGCCTTGGTCAGCCTGACTTCTTTGTGGTGTAACTCTTTAGTCACTTCGATGATGGCTGGCCATACTTCAAGGAATTCTCCAAACTGGCGGACAAGCCGTTTTACGAGCTGTCGGATTTCTTCGTCACTTCCGAGATCACTCAGGTCCAGGGGTAGGAGGTACTCCGGCTTCGGTAGCGATCGCCGCAAGATCGCCAAGTATTTCCTGCGATAGGCGGCGTAGAAATCGGGCAAACCCGGTTCCTCGGCCGCGGCGAGCCCAACGCTGAAAGCGCGCCAAAACTCGGTGCGGACCAGCTCCTCAAAATCAGCGAGGCTCCCGGAGGCCACCTCCTTCAGATGAGCGCCAAGCTTTCTCAGGGCGATCCCGTCCTCTCCGCCGCCCGATACGTCCGGGGCCGCGCGAATCAGCAACTTCACGATCTCTGGTAATCGCGTCCTCGAAGCGCCCTCGAAAAACTGCTCGATGGGTTGGGAACGGCTCTGCGGGGGATCGTGCCAGATGGCCCAAGGCAGGTAGCCTAGGTAGCCGTCTCGGAAGCACTTTCGCAGAACGGCGGCGAAAAGGCCGTCGGAGTTCCTTTGCAGGGGATAAAACGGGGGTAGCAGTTGGCGATTGTCGAGGGACAGGTTGCCGGCCATGCACAATGCGCCTTCGCTGATGGTCGTTCGTGTAACAGCGCGAAAGAGCTGCCGGCTCTTGACGGCCGCCAAATCCTCCTCTTGCGAGCGCGTAAGCCGTTTTCTGGAACTGGGTGGGGCATACAGATAGCCGGTAGTTCCTACACCCGAGTCTCCGAATATTCCCGCCGAAGCGGTTACGACGCGTCCCCCAAAAGATCGCAAACGCTGGTCGAAGGCCGGGGTCGCGCGGTCAAGATCGAGGCCCCCGGCGTCCTCGACCGCCGGCAGGCAAGCGCCGAGGTCGCGGCCGAGCAGGGCTTCATGGAGCGCGAGGAACTCTTGCTCGACGAACGCGATCGAGCGCAGGGTCGCGTCGCGGTCGGGGAAGAACCGGAATTCGGTCGGATCGTGCTGCGAGGTCAGCGCCAGGCCGTCGAGTTGCTCTTCGGGCTTGGCGATGCGACAGACGCTGTCGTCGTCGACGAGCATGTAACATGCGCCGATCGAGTCGAGCAGCAGGGTGTTGCGAGACGCGCCGACCGTTCGCGCGCAAGGGCCTTCGCCAAGCAGGCCAAAGCGCACGGTCTCGGCGGGTATGCCGGAGGCGTCGATCAGGGCGGTTAGGAATGTCTCGCGCTGAAGCCGGTTTGCGTAGCGAACCGAAACCGGATGTTCGCGCCCAAGAGCTTCGAGCATGGCCTGATTGCGCTCTTCAACGACGGGGTCGCCCGAGTCGTCGATCACGGTGAACGCAACCGAACGCCCGAAGGCTCGACAGTTATCGCTGTAGCTGACGAGCGCGCGGCGCAGCGTGTCAACTCGATCCCGAGTCGTCATTCCGATGATGCTGATCCGTGCCGGCGAACGCTCGACCGCCGTTTGTCGGCAGCGTTCGATAAGATCGACATCGGAGACAAGCAGACCCGCCCGCGCGTACTGCTCCAACTGATCCCTCACGGCCGCCAGTTTTTGAGGATGGACCTTGAGGCCCCCTCTGCCGCGATCGGCATAGGCGTGCAGCCGGGCCATCCATTTGGCAAGAAAGCCGGGCAGTTTGGCGGCTGCGAGGGTTCTCAGCCCTTCCAGCTCAAGTTGCTGGCACCAAGCCTCAGCGTGCTTGTCGATGGGGAGAAAACGGCTGCAGGAGTTGAGCAACTGAGTTCGTTCGGCGGAAAGCAACTTTGCAGTCCGGCTGGACTTGGCATAGATTAGACCAGGATTTCCGATTTGGCTCCTCTGACGGCACGAGTCTACACCCTCACCCGGCGAAGCGGAACCATTTCTCCACCCGAAAGAGGCGGCGGCTGAGGCGGAACCGATCGAGCCCCCTTCTTGCCCCTCATGGGGGCTGATCCGTCGCTGCGAAGTCAATTTCGCAGACACCCCTCCGAGCTTCCGTCCTCAGTACACAGATTTCGCATTCGCCAAGTGCGGTGCTACCCGCCCGGCACAGGCAGCGCCCAGATCTTCCGCAGCATGTCGCCAAACAGCCGCCGGTTCAGATGTCCCTCCGCGAACAAGAGCCAGTCATACCGCGCGTGTTTAATTAGCCGTCCGCCCGTCTTCATCAGCCGGTGCTGCAAGCTCGTCAGCGACCAGTTCTTGATTCGCTGCGGCAGCCCGAGCCGCCGCCAGAGATTGCCCAGGTTGTAGGCCAGCACGCTTCACTGCAAGCGCACCTCGTTCGCCCGGAAGCGATGGCACGACAGCCGCGTCCAGTGCGTCGCTTGCTTACCTTCTTTGATCCACTGCTCCGCCGTGCCGCGCTGGTTGTAGAAACGCACCACCGACCGGCTTGGCAAGCTCATGTTCGTCACGATAAAACCGACGCGCGCGAACAGCTCGCCCTGGTGGTGCTCGACCTTGGCGACAACTCGTCTCGGCTTCTTCCAGCTCTCCGCCTGATAGCGAAAGCTCTTGTAGCGCACTAGCGGCTTGCGGCCGGGCCTCCCCGGCGGACGAAACAGGATGTCTTCGATCTCTAACTCCAAGCTCCTGTTGGCCGGAATGCGGATGGCGTAGTCCGCGCCGCGCTCCTCCAGTGCTTCGTAGATCTCGGGCTTGGCGAAGGCGGCATCGGCGCGAAAGGTGACCTGTTTGCCTTCGGCCAGTTGGCGCTCGATCTCCGGCAACAATAGCTCATCCCAGTCCTCGGCGCTGTGCACGTTGCCGGGACGCAGCTTGGCAGCGAGGCAATCACCATGACCGTTGAACAAAAGCAACGGGTGGTAGCAGACCGACTCGAAGTGTCCGTTGTAGGCGCTGCCTTCCTGTTGGCCATGGACCGGACTCTCGGTGGAGTCCATGTCCAGAACGACCCGCGCGGAGTCGTCGAACGCCTCCGCTTGCCCGACCAGCTCTCGGTTCAGCGCCATCAGCCCCAGCAGGTTCTCTTCGCTCGCCAGCATCTCCGTCTCGAAGCCGTGCAGCGTCGAGGTCAAGGCCGCACCGCGATCCCAGATCTTCTGCGAGCCGATCAAGCGAAACGTCGGGTCAGCCGCCACGCGGACGGCGTCGTTGACGTCCTCGTAGCCTGCCAAGCGGCTGTAGATCGACTGCCGCAACAGATCAGCGAGCGTGAACTGCTTGTTTGTGCCGTGCCGGGAGTCGCTGAGATGCTCGTCAATCAGTTCTCCGAGACCGAGCCGTTCGTCCAGTTCGCGAACCAAAATCAGGCCACCGTCGGAAGTGACGTGCGATCCCTGGAAATCGACTTTGAGAAGTCCATTGAAAGTTAGCTGGAATGGCTTGGTTTGTTTTTCACCCATTGGGTGTTGGCCTCCATGGCGTCCTCATCGGGCTCTAGCCCCTATGAATAAAGACGCTGAAGGCCGCTGGAAGGTCGGGAGGCCTGAATCAAATTGGAAATGCGGGGTAATAGGCGAGGATCACAAAAGAGGACGCAATTCCCAGCCAACCAAACGCTGTCCACGAGCTACGGCGTCCGGCCAGCAGCCGCATGGCGCCGACCGGAGATTTCTGGGTGGCGCGTCCTATGAGGATTTCGGCGGTCATGACCGGCAAACCTACGAACAACACGCACGCCAGATAGACCAAAACGAAGATGCCACCGCCATTCGCCCCCGTAATGTAGGGGAACTTCCAGATGTTTCCCAGCCCAACGGCGGAACCGGCGGCAGCCAGTATCAACCCGGCCCTCGAACCCCAGTGATCTCGATCTGCCAAAAATCAACCTCGACGTGAAACCGCTCAAGATAACACAGGCGTGTAGCGGCGGGATAGCCTCATAAGGCCAACAGTCCGGGATTCAGCGCCGTACGATTCACTCCGGCGGCGGACCCTTCGGCTCGCCGGCAACCGCGAAGTGCGACGGGTGCACTTCCCGAACGATCACGCGTACTGTTTCCGGCCTGGCGTCCAGTGTTCGAATCGTGGCCTCGGTGACTTCCTTGATCAGAGCGCGTTTCTTTTCGTAGGGACGGCCTTCGAGGATGGTGATGTCAATGATAGGCATGCCGAATTCTAGCAAGCGGGGAACCCTGGGTTCGGTCCGGTGGTTGGTGCGGGTTCCGTCCCTAACCAGTAAGGTTCGTTCAGCGCCGGGCTATCCAAAGCCCTGTGGAAATTGGGGGCCAGGTCGGGTGGGAGAGAAAACCCCGCGAACGCGGTGCGAACTATAAGGACCGCTCGGCGAGCTCACCTAACAAAGGCAAGGCGCAGCGTTCACCTTGGCTGGTCTTGACGAGCATGAAGATCCAAACGACCAGGAGGGCCAATTCGAGAAACTTATCAATGGGAATGTCGGGCCCCGGTATGACGTGTAACCAGAGTCCGATCGCCCAGTGCACCAGCAACCAGGCGACAAACAGGTAGAGGCCCTGGTAGGCGTGGAAGCGAACGTCCTTTGCTTGTCGGAATTTGTCGGTGGCGAGCACATACACGCTAGCGATCCAGCCAAGCCACGGGATGTAGCACAGAATCGATGCCGCTCGCGGACTGATGGCCGGCCCGCCGCTTGCCGTGCCAGGAGGAATGACCGTGGGCTGGCGTCGACCGCACTGGCGGCAGTATACGTCCGTATCGCGGACTTGCTTGCCGCATGCTGTGCAGTAGGGCACGAGTCTCCTTTCCTAGTGGGGAATACGAAGCCCCGCGGCTGCTTGTTCCGAGTGTTTCCTCCCGATGCGGAACAACTACTCAGGCTCGCGAAATACCGTGACCTTGGAAGCCGGGCACGGCATGCCGTGCCCCTACAATCTGAACGCGGGCCATGTCAGTATAATTCGGCGAGACTCAGTAGAACCCATTCGTCGGAGATTTCTATCACACCACGAGCCGCTCCAAACCGCAATCGAGTGAAATCCACGACGGAGAATGCAGGAGCGACAAGGTCCGTCCGTGTTCGGAACAGCACCGCTAGCCGTTTACCAGCTACGCCAACACCACCCGGTCGAACCGTCGCAGCAACGCCCACAGCAATGCAAGGTGAAACAGCAAACCAACGATCAGAAAAGTCATGAAGCCCTGGCCGCCTTCGGTGGCGATCCAAAATGCCTTGGCCGGCCAATACGTGGGCACAATTCCGAAAAGCCACTGCCAGGGCATTTCGACGAAATAGGCGACAGCAGCGGCAGCCGGGACGACACCAGCGGCTTTCGCCAGCGCGAAGCCCTCCACTTTGTTGCCCGCCATCGACCCCAAAAACAGCGCCATGATGGATCCCTCCATCGCGGCCACAAGGGCCACTGCCGTGAGCGCGGGAAAGGAAATGGAAACGATGCCCGCCAGGGGAACCGCGACCCAAACTATGGCGACCCCCAGCACGATCGGTATCGAGAAACGGTAGGCCAAATAGCCGTCGAACGGCACTGGTGCTACGCGGAGAGCCGTCATTGTCCCGTCGTCGCGCTCGTCGAGCAGCAAGAAACCGATCACCGAGCCGTAGGCTAGGGGAGGCGCGAGCACCAAGAGATACGAAGCGATGAGCGGGTAGTAGGGCTGGAGATCGAACGTGGGCCGCAACCACTGGGCCAGCGCGGGGACGGCCCAGCGAGAAACGAGGGACCAGACCAAGGGATACGCCACCAGGAAGGCCAGTATCGAGTCACGCCGCACCAAACGAATGTCGTTTTGCCCGAATATTCCCCACAGCATCAACGTACGCATGTCAGCGAGATCCTTCGCTACGAACAACGAAGCGATGAAAGGTTTTGATCGCCCATCGATAGCCTATGGCGACTGTCAGCAACGAGTATGAAACAGCGTAAACCATTTGCCAGTTTTCAATTGGTTGGAAGGCAGCTTTCATAAGTAGCAGCGGAGCCTGGGTAGGAATTAGGTACCACACCGCATGCGGCCACAGTTCAAAGTAATCGATCAGCGGCAAGTTCAGCACAAGTGTGTAGGGTACGGAGGGGAGCAGGTATTCGGTAATCGAGTCGTAGCGAGAGATGATGACAAACCCGACGAACGTGTAGAACATCGACAGCAGTGCCATCCCCGGCACCAGCAACAACAAATCAGCCCCGAAGCCGTAGGTCGCCAACACAATCACGAGACCTTCGGCGACCGCCAGGAAAGTCAGTGTGACCGCCTTGGACGCCAAGTACTCACCACTTCCTAACGGCGTCACAATGAGTGCTTCGAGCGTGCCTTCACTCTTTTCGAGTGATACGAGTCCGGCAACAAAATAAAAGGTCGTCGTCAATGGCTGCCCGAGCAAGAACGCAGGCAGAACAATTGTCAGATTCTCGGCGGAAATCAGTCTCAAGATCGCGAGCGAAACGACCGTGACGAAGACACCGGCGTAGAAGAAGCCGTAGCGGAACTGGAGTCTTGCGTCGAGCCTCAAGACGGCGCCCCAGCGGGTCACGACAGCCGCCTCCCGGTGACTTCGATGAATACCTTCTCCAGGGTCGCTTCCTCGGTATGAATCGTTTGAACGGAGTCAGTACGAAGCAGCCGCAGGAAGTCTTCGTTTCGGCCCAAGTCCTCCATCGGAAACTCTTGTTGCTCGACGCCATGGTCTACCTGGTACTCGACCCGCACCTTGCGCGCGCCATGGGTGAGCATGAGGTTGCGCGGCGAGTCGATCAGTTTGACCTCGCCTTCGATGATGAAGGCGACGCGGTCACAGAGCTCGGTGGCAGCCACCATGTCATGCGTGGTGAGGAAGATTGTGCGGCCATCGCGCTTCTTCTCGAGAATGATGTCTTTGATGCGGCGGGCGCTGACCGGATCGAGTCCGGTGGTCGGTTCGTCGAAGAAAACCAGCTCCGGCTTGTTGAGCAACGACCGCGCGAAGTTGAGCCGGTTTTTCATACCCTTGGAAAACTGGGACACGCGTAGCGCCCCGTCGTCGCCCAACCCGACCATGTCAAGCAGGTTGTTCGGATCCTCCGTTTCTCCGTCATAGAGAGACCGGAAGTAGTTCAGGTTCTCGAGTGCGGTCAACTTCAAATAATGGTTAGGCAACTCGAACGAGACGCCGATCCGTTCGTAGTATTCGGACCGCCAAGACCGCAGGTCCTGTCCGAAGACCGAGACGTCCCCTTGGTAATCTTTCAGCAGCCCGATGAGAATCTTCTGGGTAGTGCTTTTGCCGGCGCCGCTGGGACCCAGAAATCCTAGAATTTCGCCGCGTTCGACGGAGAAAGAAAGTTGCTTCAAGGCTGGTCGCGCTGAGCCGGGGTAGGTAAACGTCAATTCACGAACTTTGATCATGTGGGATTCGCGTCCTGTATGAGCGGGTAGCCGGTGCGCGCGAGGGGAATCGCCTCATCAGCCATCGTTATTCTAGCCGACCGTGGCAAAAGTCGTGGAAGAGCGAAAAATGGGGACTGCCACCAATTCGCTCCCCGTCATGACCCAAGAAACAAAGCACTTAGCCTGAAGCGGATTGGCTGGTTACGATTGGCTGGTTGTACCCGATTTTTCGCGACCTTCACTTTCACCGCGGGCTGCTAGCCGACCGGACCGCTTTCCTTCCTGAAAGCCCTTTCAGGGGCGGTCGCACGACTTGCGGCGATATGAGGAGTAAATGGCCGGCAGGAGGCTGATGCTTAGCGGCACACTCACCAGCCACGGTTCTCCATGCGCTTCAGGATTTCTCTGCTGTAGCGATCCTGGCGCGCAGGCTTCCAAATGCGAGGCGAAGGGATGCAGGCGGCCAGACGGGCAGCCTGGTCACGGCTAAGTTGGGCGATAGGGACGCCGTAGTGGTAGTCCGACGCTTCTTGCACTCCGTAAACGCCGGGTCCCCATTCGATGACATTCAGATAGAGCTCGAGGATGCGCGGCTTCCCAAGGATCACCTCTGTAATAGGGACCAGGGTGAATTCGAAAGCTTTGCGAACGATGGACCGGTGTGTGGTCAAGAACAAGTTTTTCACCAGTTGCTGGCTGATCGTCGAGGCTCCTCGGACGCGGCCTCCTCCACGAATCTCCTCCGCCAGGAGCTTGATCTCGGCCCAGTCGATTCCCTCGTGCTGATAGAAAGCACCGTCTTCCGCCGCGATGACAGCACGCTGGAGTTCGAGCGGAATCTGGTCGAGCGGGACAAAAGTCTGCCGCTTCGCGTAGTCCTCGCCGGCGACAAAGGCTTCGATTCTGTGCTGGAGCTGTACCGAAGTCCAGAGGGGATTCATTGATCGCAAGATCCACAGCGACAGTGTGCAGAAGGCGTAGAAGGCGAACAGCAAGCCGGCTGCCGCACGGATGACGCGACGCGCCAGCCGCCGCTTTGGGCCGCTCCTTGACCGCCTACCGCGACGACGCCAGAAAAGTCTCACGTTGGACCATTCTCGTTCAGGTTGTCGCCGGCTTTCAGGTCACCCTGTCGCGACATCGTCGTCACACGAAGTAGATCAGTATCCAGACGGTTAGCGCGCAGAGCAGCCAAGCCCAGGGGCGTTCGCTGCGCCAGAAGGGGCGGGTTGCTTCACGCCCCGGGTCTGAACGATAGGCCCACCACGTGTAGCGGTCCGTCTTTGGATCGCGAGTGTGCTGAGTGAGCCGGCTGACTACGACAATGAGCACGGTCGCGAACAGGCCGGTTAGCGCGACGCGATGCAAGAAATTCAGTTGCGAACCGAAGGAAAGCTGAACCCATTCGGCCGGGCCGGAAGAGCCGCTCACCCAGTGGGGATAGGCGCGTTCGATGAACACCGAGAAAAACGGTGAAGCGATAATGGCTAAGAACCCGCCGCTGGCGGTCGCCCCCCGCCAGAGGACCCCCGCGAGAAAGGCGACGACGATTCCCGGCTGGAGGTGTCCGGTTTGATTGGCCAGCCGCAGGAAAAAGTTGTCGCTTTGGTTCTCGGTGTAAGCCAGCGCAGCCAGTGATCCGGCAACGACGACCAACAGGACAATGCAGATCCGGCCGGCGAGCAGCAACTCACGCTCGCCGGCGTCTCGGCGCATGAATCGCTTGTAGAAGTCGAAGGTAAACAGTGTTGCGCCCGAGTTCATCAACGAGTCGAGGCTGGAAAGAATCGCGCCGATCAGACCGGCCGTGACGAGGCCGGTAAATCCGTAGCCCGCCGGCACGATGAGCTGCACCAGCAGAGGGAAGGCGTCGTCCGGCTGGGGCAGCGCCGGCAGGATACCGGCATCAACGCGAGCCTGGAACAGGTGCCCGGCCGCCATTCCCCCGACAACGGAAACGAAGGGGATCAACAGCTTCAGATAGCCCGCCGCGACGATGCCCACCCGAGCGGAGAGACTGCTGCGCGCCGCCAGCACGCGCTGCACGATGACCTGATTATTCGCCCAATAGAAGAAATGCTTGATCATCATCCCCGTGAAGACGCCGGTCCAGGGAATTTCGGGGTGGTTCATCGGCAAGTAGAGATGGAACTTTTGGTCGGCCCGCGGCAAGGCGGCATCCTTGGCCATCAAGCCGGCTAACCCGCCGACTTCCGGTTGGGCGAAAACAAGAAAAGTCACCAAGACCCCCGCCAGCAGCAATAGCACGGACTGGATCACGTCGGTCCAGATGACCGCCTTCAGTCCGCCCGCGATGGTGTAACAAGTGGTCACCAGCGCGAAGATCAGAATGCCCGTTGTATAGCTGACTTCAAGGGGCGTGCCGCGCAACAGGAAGCGCATCGACCGCGAACCGATGTAAAACCCCATGACCATATAGATCAGACCGATCGCCATCAGAGAAATGATGGAGTATGCCACCCGGGCGCGTTCGTCATAACGGTGTCCCAAATATTCCGACAGCGTGTAGAGGCCCATGCGCCGGTACAGCGGAAAGAAGACATAGGCGAGCAACATGAGCGCGAAGATCGCTCCTAGCTCGAAGTGCGACTGGGCAAAGCCGATCGAGTAGCCAATGCCCATCATGCCGACCAGTTGGGCGGCGCTGACGTTGGTGCCGAAGATGGAGCCGGCGACGCCCCACCAGGGCACGCCACGCCCGGCCAGGAAGAAGTCCTTCGTATCTTTCTCTTTGCGGCCCGTCCACAGCCCCACCCCCATGACCAACACAATGCTGGCCACAAAGATGCCGATATCGAGGGGCGTCAGTGTGACGCGTGCGGTTTCTTGTAACTGCATGGATTGGAGAGACTGCTCCCTGCCGCTCTCTGCCAAACGGTAGAAGACATATCTGTTGGCTGACTAACCTAGCCTACCTTCACCGTCGCGAGCAGCGCTAGCCGGCGTTTCTCACGACAAACAGTGAGCAGACCGGGACATAAGTAGGGGCGGGCCGCTGCGCCTGCCCAAAGAGGGCTCTCGCGGGGTTGGGTTGCGTGGTCGAATGGGACGTAATGTGAAATCTCACGAATGGACGGACACGGCGGTTGGGCCCTACAAACAAAGTCCGTTCAACGCCGCTCGTCCGAACGCTATGAGAAAAGCGGGTCAGCGCCCAAACGAGTACCAAATCGCAGCACGGATGTCGTAGTAGTTCGGCTGGCGCGGGTTAAAGTCATTTACCAGATGAACTCCTCGCAGTAATTGAATCGTAAAGTTCATGGGAGGAGAGATTCCAGGCACTCGAAACCGCACGCCGGGGCCGAACTCCACGAAGTTGGCCCAATAGGCGCGCCGGCGGTCTACGGTGACGTTCAGGACGACGAACACCTGCATCTTCAAGCGGCCCCGGTCGGGCAGCCGATAGCCCGGCCGGAACCGCCAGTAACCGATCACATTATTGTCAAAGCGGCTCATGTAGACGCCGTCAAAGTTGACTTCGGCGAAAGGTCCCCGGCGACCGCCGCCCAACGTGGCCCCGAAGCTCCGAAACCAATTCAGCCCGCCACGGTAGTCGGGGCCGGCGCGAGGCACGCGGGGGGGACGCTCGCCCAGATAGCTGAAGGCTTCTCCCGCCTCCGCCCAAAGCGTGGCTCCGCGAAACGTCGGGGTGCGCAGACCGAATCCCGCGATCAGCGAGCTCTCGGAAAGAAACTGCGGCAAAAGTCCGCCCGTTCGTTGCCTCAAGTCACCGACGAAACGCAGCGACAGATAGGGCCGGACGGGCACATGATCCAGTCGAAATTCGGTTTTGAGCTGTGCATATTGGAAAAGGGTTTTGTAGCGGCTCGAGAAGAGTGGATATGTCCATAGCGTCGTCGTCACCCGCTGAAACTGACCCGTCAGATTGCGGTACGACTGCTGAGCGATCTCATTGATCGTGGGATCAGGGCTTTCTGAGGCGGTCCGGAACCAGCGAATGGCCTCGCGGTCCCGTTTCATCAGGTTATGCACCACCCCAAGCTTCAAAGCGACGGAATGGTCGTGAGGGTTGACTTCGTAGGCGCGCAGAAAGAGCCGGCGCGCGTCGTCCAAATAGCTCAACTGCAAGCTCTTCTCGGCCAGGCGGCGGTGGGGCCGGGCATGAGCCTCTTTCAGGCTGTGCAGCGTCTCCTCCGCCTTGCGGGCAATATCGCCGTCGCCGCTCAGGAGCGCTTCTTCCAACAGCTCAACCGCCTTGGCGGCGTTGCCGCGCTGTAGGTAGAGGAACGCCAGCTGCGCGACTGAAAGCAGGTCGTCCGGGTCCTGCTCGACGATGATTGCAAACTCTCCCAGCGCCGCTTTAGGCTGCTTGACTTCCAGCAAAAGATAGGCGAGTTCGCGCCGCAGCCGGGCGTTTCCCGGGTCGAGTTCCAGAGCACGGCGGAACTCCGAAGCGTAGGGATGGCGGTCGGGCAACTCCGCGCGGGCAGATTCGGCGATGCGTGTTTCTTTTGAGCGCGATGCCAGCAGCCAGGCGCCCCTGGCCCCCTCGATGTCTCCGGCCGTTTGGCGGACACGCGCCAGCCGCGGCAGAATTTTCTCGCGGCGGGGAGGCTGGATCCGCCATGCGGCTTCGTAGTGCCGAGCGGCTTTCTCCGGCTCGAGGTGCTTTTCATAGAGACCGGCCAGCTCGAGCTGCGCCGACCAATTGGCGGGATCTAGCCGGACCGCCTCCGACCAGCGGTCGATTGCTTCCCGCAGCTCCTGGTCGATGCGGTTGAACGCGTTCTGGGCGGTCCCGCGCCAGTCGGAATCAGCGGAGTCTTTGATGCTCTTGAACAGTTCGAGCGCCCGCGCGTGCCGGCCTGTCTCGTAGTTGAGAAACGCCAGCTCGAGCAGCGCCTGGCCGTCGGCTGGATCCAACCGCGTGACTTGCTCGAACATCTCGCGAGCCCATTCCGCCTCACCGATCTTCCAATACGCGTAGCCAAGCTCTTTACGAATCGAGGCTCTATTTGGCGCCGCATCAACTGCATTCCGAAGCAGGTGAATGGCAGCCTCGCAGTCCTTTTCCGCCAGCGCAGCGTAAGCTTGATCGAGCAGCGTATGAGCTGCGTCAGGAGTCGCCCCCGGCGTGCTCCGGTTATGCCTCAGGTTTTGCAGGACTTGGCGGGCAGTGCGCTTCACCTCACCCTCGGCTTTGGCCCGCACTTCCCGGAAGAGAGCGATCGCCTGAGTGGTTTCCCCCGCCTTCTGATAGATAAAACCAAGCTGAAGGGCAGCATGGTGGTCACTGGGGTCAAGCGATAGGGTTTCCTCGAACATCCTCCGGGCCGCCTCGACATCGTTGAGTTTCAGGTAGGCGTAGCCCAACTGCTTGCGGATCGACGCGCGCCGGGGAGCAATCTCCGCGGCCTGCTTCAAATGGCCGACAGCCTCGCTGTACTCTGCCAAACGAATGGCCTGGTAAGCTTTCTCGAGAGGATCGTAGGCGGGATCTTGTTGTTGCGCGGCCGACAGGGAAGACAGAGCCAGCAGCAGAACGACGCGCTTCACAGAGGGTGCTGGAACTAGCCAGTATCACTCATCTAAACACAGCGCCGGCCGCCGCCGCAAGAGAAACACATCTTCTTTATACGCTATATTGTGAGAATGACGCCGATTTCTCGTCAAAAAGAAAGACATACCATTGCCCATGAACGCTCGTCTTCTCGGCAGGGAGTGTCTATGGACCGAACGGCCCACCCAAGGAGGTAAAAGCGGTGAGGTCTCAGTGGAGCGGTCATTACCCCGCGGTCGTCAAGGATAGTTGGCCCGTCAGTTTCTTGCTATTGCACGGCCTTGCGAGGAAACCGCGCCGTACACGCAGGGGTTCGGCCCAGCTTGCAACCCGAACCGTTTCGGTCCCAACCGAGTCAACCGAGCCGTGGGCGCAAGCCTGCGGTCAAGATCGCGAATGGTCTCGACTGCTCGGACAAAGCCGTGGCTCACCTCGGCGAGTGATACGCCCGTAGTGCTGATGCGGCCTCGACCGCACCCTTTCGGGCGCGGCTCTGTTCGCGGCCGCGGTCAAGATCGCGAATCGTCGTTGGCCCGAAGTGCGTGCTCCGCTGGCCCCACGTAAGGCCCACGGCGCATAATACGAACAAGAGCGCGGTGGTCGTCGGCCGTGCCCGACGGGACAGTGCAATTGCCTGGACTCGGCATGCGAAAAGCGGGCGGGTCAATCGACGGGCGCGAGACCGCGGTGGCCGGCCACGCCGAGGGAGATCGGCTTCCAGGTTGCGAAGGAGGACGTATTTGAGGTAGCGATGAAGGCGCTAATCCTTGTTGATTTGCAGAACGATTTCATGCCCCGCGGAGCGTTGGCCGTTCCTGAGGGTAATGCGGTTGTGGAGGTCGCCAATCGGCTCTTACCGCATTTCGATCTCGTCGTGGCCACACAAGACTGGCATCCCCCCGGTCATGGCAGCTTTGCGAGTCAGCACGACGGCAAGAATCCGGGCGACATCATCGACCTGAACGGCTTGCGGCAAGAGCTTTGGCCCGATCACTGTATCCAAAACGGCGAGGGAGCCGCCTTCCATCGCGATCTCAACCGGAAGCCGGTTGATCGAGTTTTCCACAAGGGAACCGACCCCGGCATCGACAGCTACAGCGCGTTCTTCGATAACGCCCATCGCAGATCGACCGGTCTGGGCGATTACCTAAGAGAAAACGGCGTCACCGCGGTCTACATCATGGGCTTGGCGACCGACTACTGCGTCAAGTGCAGCGCACTCGACGCCGTCCGGCTGGGGATCGAAACCTACGTCGTCGCGGACGGTTGCCGGGGGATTGATCTCAATCCCGGCGATATCGACAAGGCGTGGGAGGAGATGCGTCAGGCCGGCGTCAAGCTGGTCGAGGCCGGCGCACTCGAGCGTTCCGCGAAGTCTCAGGAGGAAGACGCCGCAGCCTGCTGACGCGGACCTCTCAAGAATGGGTTCGTTTTGGCGATCCTACCTGTTGGACGAAAACCGCTGCACGGGGAGTCTTGGTTCCTTGCTCGGATCGGTAACAAAGAACGGAAACGGCACCAGCCCCAAGTCCGCATTCGTCACTCGTTGTGCCAGAAACGGACGCCTGGTTTCTGGCTCTGACCAGGAGAGTGTGGCCCGGGACTACCAACCGTAGTTCCAAGCGTCGAGTAATAGAAAGGCCAGCACGACGCGGACCGAAGTTGTGAGATCCACGGAGTAGAGCAGCCCCCAGTGGCGGGACGCTGAAACTTCGGCCATCGCCACGGTGGCAGCGGAGAAGACAACGGCCAGCGCGGCGGCGTTGACGCCCGCCAGTATCAGGTTGCGTGCGGCATGCCGAGCACGGCTTCGTTGCGCCATAAACGGCGCCAATGATTCCCACACCCAAAACAGGACGAAGCCTGCCACCGCCCCGACGAATAGCCACTTCTCGATGAGTATCTCCAGCATGGCAACTCGCGCTTACTGAGTCGCGCAAATTATGGCGACATGGCCCGTGTTCAGACTGTAGGGGCACAGCATGCTGTGCCCGTGTTCCAAAGTCACTGTATTTTGCGAGCCTCAGTAAGTGATCGGCACGACGACATCCACTGGGCTCGTCGACAGGAAGGTGTGAAAAAATCGGGGACTGTCACAAGCCGCGACCGATGTAGTGCAGACCTACCCTCTTGAAACCGCGGCAAACCCGTGGCACGATTGCGGCAAAATGTTTTTGCGGCCGCACCGCAGACACAAGGACGGCAAGGATCACACCTGCTGGTCTTTGGTGGAAACGGTGCGCACGCCGAGGGGTCCGCGCATCGCCGAGTGAGGTCGGCGCCGCGCTGCGATCGGGGCTTTGGATCGGCTCAGTGCACAGCGGCGACATCATTTAGCCGGTTTCTGCCTTTCTGTCGCTTTGGGTCGAGCTCGCTTCAATCCCGACTCGGCCCGCGGCACCCCGACCCCGTTTCCCAGCGGGATATACTGGAAACCCTGGAATGTGTATTCGGGGATGGCCGAGGAGTCCGGACCGCATCCTGGCGGCGTTGACTCACCACCTGCCGAGTTCGACGATTGGTCTGCTCGTGTCTGGCGTATCTGCGGCGGGTTCGGTGGCGGCGAGCGATGCCCGCAATGGCGATCGAGCTGGCTGACGAACACGGGCTTTGGATCTGCTGTCTCAGCTGCACAGCGGCGACATCATTCTGCCGCCACCACGGAGCCGGTTTCTCGCGGCCGAGCAGGACGGGCGAGGAATCGGCCGCCTTTCGTGTCGCTTGGAAAGGCGCACAACAACAAAACCAGAGTGGTTCGCAGCGCTTCTAAAGCGACCTTCAAATCGGTCCCGTTATCTCGATGCGGCGACGAGTTTGCCCTTTGACGGCACCCCGACCGCCGTTGACCCCTCCCAGCGTAACGGATATACTGGAATTTCATGCGGTTGATCCTCCACCACCGGCATAGCCACCGCCATCATGGTGGTCGTGCGCGCCGGTAGGGGATCACAGCAACAATACGCAGCAGTTTTCGAATCCCAACCCGCCGGCGAGAGCGCTGGGCGGGTTTTTTCTTTGGATACACTATGAAACTCGACTTCACCAAACTCGATGGCCTGGCGGCGGCGGTCGTTCAAGACGTGGATGACGGCCGCGTACTCATGGTCGGCTTTATGAATGAAGAGTCGTTTCGAAAGACTTGCGAAACCGGGAGGGTGACGTTCTTCAGCCGTTCCCGCAACGAACTTTGGACGAAAGGCGGCACGTCGGGCCATTACCTGCTGGTGAAAGAGATCCAGGTGGACTGCGACGAAGATACGCTGCTGATCAAGGCCGCGGCCCTCGGTCCGGGCGTTTGCCATAATGGGTTCCGAAGTTGCTTCTACCGCCGTCTGAAGAACGAGGAATGGGAGCAATTTGAGGATCGCGCGTACGACCCGGATGCCGTGTACAAAGGCCGCGGTGAGTAGCGGCGTGGATCCGTCGCTAGTAGACTGTCTCGGACAAGACTTTATGATCGCCCTTGCGACGTGGCGCGCGCTTTCAGCGTGCTGTGTCGGGCTTTTGAGCCCGACATTTTCGAATCTATAGTCAACTCGTCTCCACGACAGTCCGCTAGAGGGATATATGTCACGCTCGCGGAACCTTGTTGTCGCCGGCAAGCGGGATCAATCGCGCCTACTGCAAGATGTCTCAACTTAATCACCTAGGTGTGCGGTTCATTCTGCCCGTGAACCGGCGAACCTAAGCGCTATGCTACCGATCACCTCGAGCGCTGACAAGACGGCCTTGAACCGGCTCTTCACTCGCCGCCGGCGGCGGCTCGGACGCGCCGAGGCGGTCGTGGGCCCGATTCTAGAGGCGGTCCGCAAACGCGGTGACCGGGCGCTCGTCCGATACGCTCGGCAAATGGATGGGCTCACCGCGCGCGGTGTTCGCGTGCCGCCGGAAGTCTTGCGGCGGGCGGCTGGGGATCTACCGAAGGATTTCCGCGGGGCACTCGTCGCAGCCCGCCGGCAGATACGCCGCTACGCCGAGCTTCAGATGCCTCGCTCATGGACGAAGCGAGCGCTCCCTGGCGTGAAGCTGGGTCAACTCGTGCGGCCCATCGAGTCGGTTGCAGCCTACGTGCCGGGAGGCCGATATCCGTTGCCTTCGACCTTGATGATGACGGTGGTCCCAGCTCAGGTGGCCGGGGTGAAGGTTATTTCCGTCGCCTCGCCTCAGCCGCCGAACGAAACGTTGGGCGCCGCGGGTTTGCTCGGAGTCGAAAACTTTTTCCACATGGGAGGCGCGCAGGCGATTGCCGCCTTCGCGTTCGGAACCGAGACCGTGCCGCGCGCGCAGCGCATTGTCGGTCCCGGAAACATCTACGTCGCGGCAGCAAAAAAGTTACTCGCCGGGGAGGTGGGCATCGATTTCGTCGCCGGGCCCACTGAGATCGTGCTCATTGCGCCCGACGGCGACCCTCGCCTGCTGGCGGCCGATATGCTGGCCCAGGCCGAGCACGACGTCGATGCCTCGGCGATCTTGCTGACCCGCTCCAAGAGGCTAGCCGGAAGGGTCGCAGCCGAGATCAAGAGGCAGCTGGCCACCCTGCCCACGCGGGCAACGGCTGCCAAGTCGATCGCCAAAAACGGCGCTATCGTGGTAACGCGAAGCATCGATGAGGCCTTTGAAATAGCGAACCGCTTCGCCCCGGAGCACCTTTGGATTCCCGAAGAGTCACTCCTCTCGAAGGTCGAAAACGCCGCTAGCGTGTTTGTCGGCGCTTGGAGTCCGGAAGCGGCGGGCGACTATGCCTCGGGACCCAACCACGTCCTGCCGACCGGCGGGGCAGCCGCGCTGCGCGGGGGCCTGTCGGTGCTCGACTACTTGAAGATCATCTCCGTGCAGCAGCTCGATGCGGAAGGTTTGCGGCGGTTGGCGCCCTCGATTTTGACGCTGGCCCGCGCGGAAGGCCTCGAGGCGCACGCCCGCTCGATTGAGGTGCGGCTCCATGCCTAAAGCGGTGTCCATTCGACGGCCTCGACCTCGTCGCGCGGTTCAGAGGATGAAGCCCTACTCTCCGCCGACCAGCGACCGCTACGGCAAGGTGCGCCTGGACTTCAACGAAAACACGGTGGGCTGCTCTCCCCGCGTCGCTCGGGTGCTTAGAAGCCGCGTGGGACGCGACTTTCTGGCAGTCTACCCCGAATACGAGAAGGCGCGGCAAAAGATGGCCGAATTCTTCGGCGTCAAATCGGACCGGATCCTGTTTACGAATGGGACCGACGAGGCGATTCACCTGCTGGCGAGCACTTATGTCGATGACGGCGATGAAGTGGTGATTCCCTCGCCGACCTACGCCATGTTCCGATTTTATGCGGAACTCGCCGGGGCGGCGCTGCGGCTCGTCCCATATCGCAGGGACCTGACGTTCCCGCTCGAGGAGATGCTTTCCGCCATCACGGCCAAGACGAGGCTGGTGCTCGTAGCCAACCCGAACAACCCCACGGCGGGGGCGATTCGTTTGCAGGAGATCGAAGCCATATTGCGCCGGGCCCGCAACGCCGCTGTCTTGATCGACGAGGCATATTACGAGTTCTGCGGCATTACCGCCCTCAAGCGGCTCTCGCGGTTTCCCAATCTTTTTGTGAGCCGAACGTTCTCGAAGGTGTACGGGCTAGCCGGTTTGCGGATGGGCTGCCTCTTCTCGCAAGCCGAAAATATTCAATCGGTGCGCAAAGGCCAGTCGCCCTACAGTGTCAACTCGATTGGCGTGATATGTGCTCTGGAGGCCATCGAAGACCAGGACTACATACGTTCCTATGTCGAAGAGGCATTGGAAGCTCGGGAGATGTTGTGCCGGGGGCTCGATCGGCTGGGCATTCGCTGCTACCCAAGCCAGGCGAACTTCGTCCTTGCGAAATTCGGCGGCAGCGCCGGAGAAGTCTGCGGCTATTTGCGTGAAAAAGGTTTGCTGACTCGCGACCGCAGCCACGAGCTGCCCGGCACGGTGCGAATCACCGCCGGCAAGAAATCGCAAGCTCGGAAGCTGCTTGCTTGCCTGCGAGAGGTGCTCTAGCCTGGACTTCTTACGACCGAGTGAATCGGAGCCGCGAACGCAAGTGAGCGGCCAGCGGCCCAATATGTCGTTACGGATGGTTGACCTGTCACTGGCGTTCCAGGCTCAGTCGCCTGCTCTCGCGGACCCTCGCACGAGCCAGACAGAGCCGCGACCGCAAGGGTCTGTGAAAAAACCGGGGACTGTCCCAAGCGCCGTGAGCGGGCGAGACGTTTTATCAATGACTTACGGAAGGCGCGGTGGACTGTCCCAAGGTTTTTCACAGACCCGCAAGCAAGCGGTCCGGGGCCTGCCTAACTGAGCGGCGCGGCGGGAAATGGATCACCAGCTTATGTAGCGACCTTTGATCCGCCACTCTGGAAACCTCATGAGAAAAGCGACGGTCGAGCGCACTACGAAAGAGACGCGGATCCGCGCCCGGCTCGCGATCGAGGGCAAGGGACGCTACGAGGTGTCCAGCGGCATCCGCTTCTTCGATCACATGCTGGAATTGTTTGCCAAACACGGCGGATTCGATCTGACGATCCAAGCCGAGGGGGATCTGGACGTCGATCAGCACCACACGGTGGAAGACGTAGGAATCGTGCTGGGACAGTGTTTTTCCCAAGCCCTGGGCAAGCGCGTCGGCATCAACCGCGCCGGCTATTTCGTCATGCCGATGGATGAATCGCTGGCCGTCGTGGCGGTCGACCTCGGGGGCCGTCCGGCACTGGTCTACCACGCGCCGACGCGCTTTCGGAGGGTGGGCGACCTTGAAGTCGAGCTGTTGCACGATTTCTTCGACGGCTTCGTGCACCACTGTGGAGCGAACCTCCACGCCCGCTTGTTGTATGGCCGCTCGAACCACCACAAGATCGAGGCGATCTTCAAGTGTTTCGGGCGGGCGATGCGATATGCGTGTTCGAAGGATTCCCGACTCAAGAATCAACTGCCCAGCACCAAAGGTCTGCTGGAGGGAACGGCAGGGTTAAAGGATAAGGGACAAGGAGCAAGATGAACTGCACAGCGAAGGCCGTCTTGGGTGGAGCCCGAAGGGCGAAAGGAACAGAACTGCCCACGATTCCCGTCGTGCTAAACTGATTCACCCAGTTCAAAGACCGCGAGCAGGATTGAGAAGCTAATCCGACCGCCGTCAGGCCGCCTGGTCTTTGTTCCCGAGCGAAGCAGCGATGGATGTGCTCCACGCAGATTTGGAGGACGACCAGCTCGCCCGGTCGTTCGAGAGCGCGAAGCCGTTTCGCCATCTCGTCATTGACGGCTTCCTCGCGCCCGCGTTTTGCCGCGACCTCGCCGGCGCCTTCCCCGGCTTCGGCAGCGGCGCGACCGTCAACGAATTCGGGGAAGAGGGCGGCAAGGCCGTGTACGGGAATGTCCCCGAGCTGGGCGAACCGTTCCGGCGGTTTGACGAACTGATCCGCTCGCAAAGCTTTCTCGATCGGCTGAGTCGGATCACGGGCGTACCGGAGCTTCTTTACGACCCCGAATACGTTGGCGGAGGAACACACGAGAATCAGCACGGTCAGGAGCTTGATCCACATGTCGACTTCAACTACCATCCCAGCACCAAGCAGCATCGGCGGCTGAACCTAATTCTGTTTCTCAACGAAGAGTGGGAGGACGCCTGGGGCGGCAATCTGGACTTTCATCGGGACCCGTGGAATCTGGAAGAAGACCAGGTCCGTTCCGTGCGACCCCTCTTCAACCGCTGCGTTGTGTTTGAGACTACGGAGAATTCATGGCACGGTTTCCAGCGCATTGAGATCCCGCCCGAAAAGAGACATCTTTCAAGGCGTTCGGTCGCCGTGTACTTCTACACGAACGAGCGGCCTGTTGAGCAGGCCGCCCTAGAGCACAGCACCGTATACGTGCCGCGAGGGCTGCCGAATCACCTTCAAGCCGGACAAACGCTGGCCGAGCGGGACCTTAGTGCGCTCCGGGTTTTGCTTGCGGGCACCGCCAAGCAGATTCGATTTCTCTACGACCGCCTCCAAGAACTTCACGGTGTGATTGAAGAGCGCGAAGAGCATAATCGGGCGTTAGTGAAGGAGAACGCACGCGTAATAGCTCAGCACCAGGAACACGTTCGTTTGCTGGCGGAAAATCACCAGAAGGTGTTGGACGAACACCAACAGCATCATCAACGGGTGGTGGCCGAGCGCGAACAGCACATTCGGTTGTTGACGGACGAGCACGAGCGTGTGATTGCCGCGCACGACCAACACGCGCTGACAGAACAGCACAAGCAGCATGTTCGCTCGTTGGAGGAAAGTCACCAGAATGTGTTGAACGAACGGGATCGCCATAATCGATTGCTGGCCGAGGAGATACAGGACCACGAGAAGATGATCAAGGGTATCGAATCCTCGCTCGCCTTCCGGCTTGGGCGGCTGCTTACGTGGCCGCTGCGGACTCTATTAGGGCGGGACCGATGAGGTACAGCGACTCACGCAGTGACTGCTGTAATTGGCCGCGGCATTGGCCATTCGCAGTCTTACCTCTCGGCATCCTGCCGCGATCTTCGGGAGATTCGGGAATTGGCTGAAAAGGTAATCGAAATTCAAAGAGACAAGATGAACCGCACGGCGACGGCCGTAACGCTCCGCGGCGCTTGCCCTGCTTTCTAACGTATGATTGCCATCTTTGATTACGGCGCCGGGAACCTGCGTTCGGTAGAGAATACCTTGGCTGCCATCGGCACGCGCTATGAACTGGTTCGCGACGCCGCGGGCCTGGGGCGGGCCGAGAAAATCATCCTTCCGGGCGTGGGGCACTTCGGGCAACTCATCCGCTCACTGGACTCATTAGGCGTCCGGGAGACATTTCGGGAGCGGATCGCGGCGGGCGTCCCCTTCCTCGGCATCTGTCTCGGCTTGCAGGCGCTGTTTGAGAGCAGCGAAGAGGCCCCGGAACTGGCGGGTTTGGGCGTCTACCCGGGCGCGATTCGTCGTTTTCCAGCGGGCACGCGGGTACCGCATATGGGCTGGAACACCTTAGAGTTGCACGGTAGGCCGCGCCTGTTCAGAGGTCTTCCGAGCGACCCGTATGTTTATTTCGCCCACAGCTATTACGTGCCGGATACGGTTGCCGGGGAGCGTGCGGCGGCCTGGTGTGAATACGGAGTGAGATACGCCGCCGCGTTGGAGGCCGATAACGTTTTCGGGGTACAGTTCCATCCGGAAAAATCAAGCGCGATCGGCCGACAAGTCGTTCGGAACTTCCTAGAGTGCTAGCCAAGAGAATCATCCCCTGCCTTGATGTCACCGCGGGCCGGGTCGTCAAAGGCGTCAACTTTGTCAATTTGCGTGATGCCGGCGACCCCGTCGAGCTGGCCGAGGTGTACAACCGGGATGGCGCGGACGAGCTGGTCTTCTTGGACATCACCGCATCGAGTGATCGCCGGGATACGATGGTCGATGTTGTCGAGCGGACCGCCCGTAAGGTCTTCATTCCCTTGACCGTAGGCGGCGGTATTCGGGCGGTGCCCGACGCCCGAAAGCTGCTCGTCGTGGGCGCGGACAAAGTGTCCGTCAACACCGCCGCCGTGGAACGCCCCGAGCTGATTACCGAGCTCTCGCAGGAGTTCGGCTCGCAGGCCGTCGTGTTGGCGATCGACGCCCGCCGCGGTTCGCCGGGCAAGTGGAACGTTTTCACCTACGGAGGCCGCAAGGACACCGGCCTGGACGCGATCGAGTGGGCCAAGCGAGGCGAGTCGCTGGGAGCCGGCGAGATTCTGCTCACCTCGATGGACTGCGACGGCACGCAGTCCGGCTTCGATTGCGAGCTGACGCGACAGATTTCGCGCAACACGAGCATCCCTATCATCGCCAGCGGCGGTGGCGGCAAACCCGAAGATTTTGTGGAGGTTCTGACCGACGGGGAGGCAGACGCAGCATTGGCCGCCTCGATTTTCCACTACGGCACTTATATCGTTAACGGCCTGAAAGAGATTCTCGGAAAGCACGGTATCCCAGTGCGTACCGCCCGAGGCTCCCAAACAGACTGATCGGTTTCCCGACGGCGTAAGAACATCCCATGCCCCACCTTTTTTACTACCTTGACTTCACGGTCTCGGTATTTGTCGTTTATCGAGATAAGGTTCTGCTGGTCGATCACAGGCAGCTGGACAAATGGTTGCCTTTGGGGGGGCACATCGAGCCCGGGGAAGACCCCGAACAAGCAGCGCTACGCGAAGTGCGGGAGGAGAGCGGTCTCCGAATCGAGCTTTGTGGCGAGCGTCCGCCGCGGGAATTTCCCGGGACGAAAAGGCTGGTGGCGCCGGTCTACCTGGACGTTCACGACATTTCCGGCGAGCATCGCCACATCGGCATGATCTACTACGCGCGGGCCACCAGCGACGACACGATCCTTTCCGTTGAAGAGCATCGTCAGATCCGGTGGTTCGAAGCCGAGGAGCTGCAGAGTCCAAAATGGAAGATCCCGGACGCGATCCAGTTCTACGCGGGAGACGCCATCCGCCGCCCGCGGCAGGTGGAACATGTCCCCAACAGGCCGACGTAACCCGCTTTTCTCAGTGCGCCTTTTCGGCGCGGACACCCTGTGGAAGGAAGGCTCCCACCTAAATGTAGTTGTCGGTAAGCAGGGAAGCTGACGAGCAGCGTGGCCGGGTAACTGGCCTCGTGGAAGCCTCGTGACAAAGCCCAGGGAAAGCTGGGCGAGCAAGCCCGGCAGGCCGTAACGCGCAGTAAGCCGGAGCAGGCCTCGCAAGGGAAATCGCGGACGCCGACCGGCCTGAGATACGGGGAAGGCCGCACGAGCCGGGAAGCAACCGGCAGGCGCACCGGCTCGGTCCGCCGGGGTAGTGGGCACGGCATGTCAGTGCGGGGAGACCGCCGTGCGGAAAGGGAGGTCCCGGCGGGTGGAGTTCGCTATTCCCCCGTCCTCGGCAAGGAGGGCGGACCCGGCGGGAAGTCGGACAGGGCCATGGTAGCGGGGAAGCCGGGCGATTCCGGTGGAGCGAAGGGCCCTGCCTTGCGGCACGCTTCGGACGCAGAGCAGGGCAGGCGATGGACAGGAGTCTGGAAAGGCCGGAGAAGATCCGCAACTTGCCGAAGAAGCTTCATCTCCAAGCGACCCCTGCGAGGGGTGCGGGCAAAGCGAGAGTGCCGCGCCAAACGACAGGCTTGCCGGTACGCACGACCCTTCTCCCGGAGGAGTGCGCAAGCACCAGGAGCCGAGGTTCCGCTTCTAGCAGCTGGGGGACAAGGTCTGGCGCAGCGACATTCTCGAGCACGCCTAGCGGCTGGCGAAGGTCAACGACGGGGCGGCGGGAGTGGACGGCGTGACGTTTCAGCAGATCGAGTCCGAGGGTCGCCGGGAGTGGTTGCGAAGCCTGCAAGAAGAGTTGCGCTCGAAGAGCTACCGGCCTCAGCCGGTGCGACGGGTGAAGATTCCCAAGCCGGCGGCGGCCCACGTCCGCTCGGCATCCCGACCGTTCGGACCGAGCTGTCCAGAGATGACGCCGCTCGGCACGGAGGAATCCGCGTGTACCCCAACGCCGCCGCCTGAAACGAGAACAAAATTCTCGTTCCGACGCGTATAAGCAGCTACAGCAGCCGGAAGTTGACTTCGACGTTGGCGCGGACTTTGACCGGAATGCCGTCCTTCTTGCCGGGCACGAATTTCCACTGCTGGACGGCCCCGATCGCCTGTTCGTCCAGCCCGAGCCCAAGGCTTCGGATCACCCGAATATTGTGGGCTCGACCGTCCTGCCAGACCTCGATCGCCAGGACGACCGTTCCTTGATACTTCGCCTTACGGGCCTCTTCGGAGTATTCAGGCTCCACCTTGTAGGTCAACCGGGGTGGTGAGACGCCGCCGCCGATCCGGAAGACGCCGCCGCCGATTCCGCCTCCCGACCCGGGGCCTACACCTGCACCCCTGCCCGAGCCAACTCCCGTTCCCCGGCCTGTACCGATCCCGCCCCCCCTGCCCGGCCCCGCCGAAGGCGGCCCAATGCGGCTCAACGGGTCGCCGAAGACAGCCATATCGATTCGTGGGACCTGAATATCCGGCGGCACAATCACGGTCGGCTCGACGGCCAATTCAGGGTCGAGGTTCTTGAGTACGGGCGTAGGAGGCGCCAATTGCTTTAGATCGAACCGAGGCAGCTTTCCCTTGCTGGGGGGTAAAGGGCTGTTTTGGCCGCCTCCGCCCCCGCCACCGCTGTCTCCCGGAGGGGCGTTGCGAAGCTCGATCAAATAGGGCGACAGGTCGAAGTCGAGAACAAGGTCGATGGAATCCCCTCTGATTTGCTGCAGAGCCGGCCCTGAGAATACCGTAACCAGCAAGACGACCGCCACGACGTGAGCCACGGCAGACCAACTCACGCTTTGCTGCTTGTAATCGTAGATGCCCCAGATGCTCTTGACAGCTATAGGCTTAGAGCTAAGCTTTAGCGGCGGAAGCTTCCTTTCCCGCATACGGCTGCGGAAATACAGCCCCAGCGAACGGTACCAAGGATCTCGGACCGATTCGATCACCAACCGGCTGATGCCGGCTTCATCGCTCGCGGCCAAAGTCCGACGGTTGTAGACGCGAACCCGAGGTAGCTTGCGTTCCCCCCGGAAAAGCTCGCCGAGCTGCCGGACCAGAGAGACAAACCAGGGTTCGTAAACCGAGTCCGTCAACAACGAACTGAATGGCCCTTCGCCCTGACGATCACTGGAAGGCGGAGCCGTCCCGTCCCGAGGCGCGGCGCCGCGGGCCCTACGTACCTCCGTCTCGGCCGGTCTCTTCTCCAAGGTTGACATGAGCAAGGGCGCAGCTTCGACAGCCGTCTGTGCTATTTAGGACGGCGAGCCTGGGCGCTCGGTTACAGGGATCCTCCGCGGATCGACCTATCGCGGTCTTCTAAGACCAATTTAACATGTTAGCGGCTGCTCCACGGCTCAAGCAAGGGCCAGTTCGAGGCAGAACGTGTGCAAACAAAGCCACACTCGCAAGGGTGCGGTCGGTAGTGATGCGACGTGTTAGAGGCTCACCGGGGCAGGCGCCTTTGCGCCTTGGGCAGGCGCAGCGCAAGCAGGGCGCCCAGCAGCGGCAGCACAGCCAGCCCCCAAAACAGCGGTTGCAAACCGAAATGGTCCGCGAGCCAACCAATGAGCGGGACGAAAACCATCCCGGCGACTCCCCAGGCAAAACCCATTATCAATCCGCTTACCGTGCTCTCCTGGGTGGGAACGAGCTCCTGCGCCATGCCCAAAATGACTGGGTTCGTCAAAAGCAGCGCACAACCACCAATAAACAAGCCCAGGAAAGAGACCCACCCGGTGGTGCCCACAAACAGCGCCAGGAAGGGGAGTGAGATGATCAAGGACGACACCACGACGCGGCGAGATCCGAATCGGTCAGCGAGGCTGCCGCCCATGAGGGACCCCAAAGCGGCGCTGGCGAAAAACGCGCTCAGTCCGAGGCTAGCGTGGCGGAAGCTTAACTCCCGTTCCCTATAGAGGTAAAGTGTCATGAACTGTGCCATGCCCACCTGCGCGACCGACCGCAGCAGGACAATGGAGTAGTGCAGCAACAAGGGCTTCCACTTAGCGCGGATCGCTTCATAATCGAAACGGCTCTGAGCCCGCGTAGCAGCGGATTCGCCAGCCGGAAGGCCCCACAACAGAATGCCTGAAACGATCAGTCCCGGCAGAGCTGCCCAATAGAGCATCTCCAAACCCAGCCACTCGGTCATCCTCGAGAAGAAGACCGGTCCGATGGAGTGGCCGATGGTCCCACAGGTCACGAAGATGGCGAGCACCAGTCCCCGCCGGTGGCGAGCGATGGCCGCGACTCCGGCCGCCCCTTGCGGGTGGAAAGCGGCGACCCCCAAGCCGCCAAGGAAAATGAGAGCAAGCAGGTCCGGGAAGCCGTCCGCCAGCCCCAGACTGCAGAGAAATACCCCGGCTACCACAGGACTAGCCAGTACGAAGACCGGCCGGCTCATGCGGTCGGAAACGAGTCCAAAGGCGAGCTGAAGGATGGAGGAAGAAAACATGAAAACTCCCCCCAAAACCCCGGCCTGCGTCAGCGAAAGCACATAGTGCCGGACCAACACCGGCTGCAAGGTGGCTACGAGGCTGGCGTAGAGGTCGATGGTCAGATGTCCGATGGAAAACAGCGCCAGGGGCCGCATGGCCACCCCAGTCCCGCCGACGGCCGGAATGGTATCGTGGGCGTCGGCGATCGGTTCCGCGCTGACGTTGAGCGGAGAGGTGCTGTTCAAGGTTCGAACTCCGAGGAAAACGACCGTCGGAAGGGCGCTCCGGACTATGCCCCCCCTATCGGCGTCTGCGAAATATAGTGACACATCCCGCGGGGGGCCTTGGTAGCAGGACTGCGGGAAGGGAGCCGCGAGAGGCGTCACATCACTGAGAAGATGGGGTGAACAAGCGCTTTTTTGCGCGCCAGTTTGTTGGCCGAATGCCAATCCGACGCCGTGCTATGATCGGTTTGCGGACGGCCACCGTCGAGTTTCTCATCGTCACGGGAAAAACAGAAGCGCAGGGCCCGGCATGCCCTGCGCCTACAAAAGTCTCCGCTCGCACCGGTCGCGAACCGCGGTGTGGCGGGACAGTCGACCAGAGCACGCGCGAATCTCCGATCGGCCGCTTCCCGACGACGCTGGCGTCCCTAACCATAGGTCACTATGATCCAGACCCTGTTTGGCCCACCCCCCGAGCCTCGAGTGCTCGACCGCTTCAAGACGGCGGTGGCCAAAACCCGAAACAACTTCGTCGAACAGATCGACGCCATCGTCGAGGGCCAAAAAGTCATCGACGAGGATCTGCTCGACGAGCTCGAGATGGCTCTCATCGGCTCTGATGTTGGTGTTCGTACAGCGACTGAGATTCTCGACGAAGCCCGGGGAAAGCTCAGCCGCCGGCAACTGGCCGATGGCGAAGAACTGAAAGCGCATATCGCCGAGCATTTGCTTGAGATCCTGAACAGTGCGCCAAAGGGAGAAAGAGCCGCCGTCCGGCCCCTCGAAGTCATCTTAGTGGTGGGCGTCAACGGAACTGGGAAAACCACCACCATCGGCAAACTGGCGCACCGTTTTCAGCAGGAGGGCAAGAAGGTGCTGCTATGCGCCGGGGATACGTTTCGCGCGGCAGCGGCCGAACAGCTGGACATCTGGGGCCGCCGGACGTCCACCGAAGTCATCAAGCAAAAGGCCGGAGCGGACCCGAGCGCCGTGCTCTTCGACGCGCTCGAGGCGGCAAAGGCTCGCGGCACGGACTGCCTTATTGCCGATACGGCGGGACGGCTGCACACGAAGTCGAACCTTATGGCCGAGCTCGAGAAGATGAAACGCACGGCGGCGCGCTTGGTCCCCGGCGCTCCCCATCAGGTTCTCTTGGTGCTCGATGCGGTGACCGGGCAAAACGGACTGGAGCAGGCGCGGCAATTCACGGCGGCGGCGGGCGTGACCGGTCTCGTCCTCGCCAAGCTGGATGGAACGGCAAAAGGCGGGATCGTTGTCGCCATCACCCGCGAATTGGGTTTGCCGGTCCGCTGGGTAGGGATCGGTGAACAGGTGGATGACCTGATGGAGTTCGACGCGAACATCTTTGTTCGCTCTTTGTTCGAGGATTGAGTTTTCCCACGAGCGTGCGGGTGGCCGGCGTTGGACGAACGTTGTGTAGGGGCCGACCGCCGTGTCGGCCCACCACCGAATCGGTGCATATCGTCCTCTGCGAATCTATGGAAAGATCGTGCATCGACGTTAGTGGGCAGTCGCAGCGGCCTGCCCCTCAAGTTCTGTCGTGAGAAGAGCGGGCCAGCCATGACAGCCACGGATCAAAACTTCTTACGCGAAGCGCTCGATCTGGCGCGAAAAGGCCGAGGCCTTGCTGGCCCAAATCCGATGGTCGGCGCCGTCGTGGCCGGGTCTGACGGGAAGGTGCTCGGACGCGGCTTCCATACCTACGAAGGAAAGAAACACGCCGAAGTTTTGGCCTTGGAACAAGCCGGTGAAGCGGCCCGGGGAGCCACGCTGTACGTGAGTCTCGAACCCTGCGCCCACCAAGGTAGGACGCCGCCGTGCACGGAGGCCATCGTCGCGGTCGGAATCGTCCGCGTGGTAGCGCCCATCGAAGACGAGCACCCCGCCGTTTCCGGAAACGGGTTCGCTCAGCTGAGGGATGCGGGGCTCGAGGTCGAGCTGGCGCAGGAATTGGCCGAGGAAGCTCGCAAACTCAACGAGGCGTTCTTTCACTTCAGCAAGACCCAAAGGCCCCTGGTCACCTTAAAAGCGGCCCTTACGCTGGATGGAAAGATCGCCGCGCCCGACGATAACACGGGTTGGATCACAAGCGACGCCGCGCGGGCGCACGTACAGCAGGTGCGCCACGACCAGGACGCGATTATGACCGGAATCGGAACCGTACTGGCCGACGACTGCCTACTAACTGACCGCTCCGGCCTGCCCAGGAGGCGGCCCCTTTTGAGGGTGGTGGCGGATTCCCTGTTGCGGTTGCCGCTCGAATCGCGGTTAGTCGAGTCGTTCGCCGATGACCTGGTAGTCATGACGACGTCCGCGGCGCCTGCCAAGCGGCGAAAGGCGCTGGAGGCGCGGGGGATTCCGGTACAGACGTTCGATGGAGAGCACGGGCGGGTCGATTTGACGAAGGTCGTCGGTTGGCTGGGCGAGCAGCAGATACTATCGCTGTTGATCGAAGCGGGGGCGAAACTAAACTGGACTGCGTTGGATGCGGGCATTGTGGACAAGACGCTTTTCTACTACGCTCCTAAGATCTTGGGAGGCGTTGATTCACTCCCCTTGGCAGGAGGAGTAGGCCGACGCAGCCGCGCAGGCGCCATTCAGCTTTCGAACGTGCGAACATTCCCAGTAGGTCCCGATGAGTTTGCTGTGGAGGCTTACTGGCAACGATGATAGTTTCGAGGGTAGCCTGTGGGGAATCGTTTACCCCTGCGGCGTGAGCGGGATCGGGAAGCTGCGCACACCCGAGGAATGGCGGTTCTCTTACACTCCCTTGTGGGCGCAGCAAGCGAGAATGAAGGTACGAGACCGGCAGACAGAGCCGCGGCCGCGAGGCTGCGGTCAAGGTCGCGGAATGAGTGGGTTTTGGCGATGACAGCATACTGGCGCATGTCTTGACCGCGCTGTTTCGGGTTTGTGAAAAAACCGGGGACAGGAAGGTGTGAAAAAATCAGGGACTGTCACAAGCGGCGTCCTAGAAGTCGCGTAGAATCAATCGCAGCTTCCGCCGCGGGCTGACTGTCCCAGCATTTTTTCACACCTTCCTGTCCCCAGGGTTTTTTCACCAGGTTAACTACGCGCTAGGGCCCCAGGTTTCAAAACTCCCATGTTTACGGGCATCATCGAAGAAACCGGTACGGTTGAGTCGCTGGATCACCAGAGTTCAGGGGATCGGATAACGATTGGGGCCAAATTGGTCCTCTCGGATTTGGCGGTCGGTGGAAGCATCGCGGTGAGCGGTGTTTGCCTGACGGCGGTCGAAGTCTCGGGCGAATCGTTCTCGGCCGACTTGGCCCCGGAAACGATCGAGCGAACCTCTCTGGGGGATCTTGAAAAAGGTTCTCGGGTAAACCTGGAGCGGCCGTTGTCGCTAGGCGGACGCTTGAGCGGCCACTTCGTCCAGGGACACGTCGATGGGACTGGGGAGCTGTTGTCGCTCGAGGCGGTCGGGGATGAGAACTGGTGGCTGCGCATCCGTGTTCCCCAGCCGTTGTTGCGCTACCTGGTTTACAAGGGTAGTGTCGCCATCGATGGCGTCAGCCTGACGATCGCGGAGCTCACCGACGACGTGCTGGGCGTGGCCGTGATTCCTCACACCTACGAGGTCACCTCGCTTCACGACCTTCGCCCCGGGGCCAAGGTCAACCTGGAATGCGACGTCATTGCGAAGCACGTCGAGCGGCTTCTCAAGACGATGAATCTGCCGGCAGAGTCGTCGCTGCGAGTGAAGGATCTCGAGGAGCAGGGGTTTTAGCGTTCAAGGTAGTATAAAAAGTACCTCCTCGCGGTGAGGTGCGAGAGTGGTTGAATCGGGCGGTCTCGAAAACCGTTGAGCCTTCACGGGCTCCGTGGGTTCGAATCCCACCCTCACCGCCAATCATTCTAAAGGACTTCATGTCGCATTGTCCGCGCGTTGTAGCCCTCACCCAGCAGGATCTACGTCGTGTTTCATTAGTAAGATCGGGTCCTTCGCCACCTCCGCCGCACATCGGCCTCAAGCGGCTGAAGCACGAGCCGCTGATGGCCGACACGCACCGGGCGGCGCTGATCACGCAATCGCTGTCGAAGGACGACCGAGGCAAGACGGAGCCTCATGCGGGCGGTGAGCCTTTCGCTATGGTGAACGGCAAGCCTGAGGGCCACCGGCGGGATCGCGTCATCGGCACGTACCTGCACGGAGCGCTTGAATATCCCGACGTGCTGCGCTCCCTGCTGGCGCAAGTGGCCGAACGGCGCGGCAAAGAGATCCCCGCAATCAGTTCGCGGATCTCGAAGGACGAGCACTACGACCGCTTGGCGGATTGGTTTGAACAGCACGCGGACAGGGAACTTTTCGAGAAACTGTATCTTGCGTAGCGAAAGAGTCGCATCGTTGTCAAGGATCATGGAGAATTCCATGGAGCGCGGGCCGGCGGACGACTACCCGCCGCGGCCGCTCACGGGCCAGGCTGCGTTGACTGCTCGCTTACACGCGCGGCTGGGAAGCTTTTCCTCACTTGTGCGGCTAGCAGCCCGTGGCAAAAGTCATCGAGGAGCGAAAAATGGGGACTGCCACCAATTCGCTCCCCGTCATGGCCCTAGAAAAAAAGCACTTAGCCTGAAGCGAATTGGCTGGCTGTACCCGATTTTTCGCGACCTCCACTTCTACCACGGGCTGCTGACGGTCATTGCCGCGTTGGCTGTGACCTTCGGCAACCTGTGCGCGGCCGGGCCGCCGGCCCAGCGAATCGTCTCAACGGCGCCGAGCATTACTGAAATGATCTATGTGCTGGGCTTGGGGGACCGGGTAGTCGGCGTCACGACGTTTTGCCACTACCCGCCCGAAGTGCTAAACAAGCCCAAAATCGGCACCTACATGCATCCGAACTTCGAGGTCATTTTGGAAAAGAAACCCGATCTCGTCGTCGTGCTCGAGGAGCAGCGCGAGCTGGGAGGGAAGCTGCGAAACTTCGGTTTGCCAGTGCTCGCTCTTCAGCACAATACGCTGGAAGGAATTTATGATTCACTGCGGGTGTTGGGCGAAAGAACCGGGGTTCAACAAGCCGCCGGGCGGAAGATCGCCGTCATGCGAAAACAACTCGGCGAAATCGGAGCGCTGGCGGCGCCCTTGCCCAAGCGGAGCGTCATGTTCGTCGTGGGAAGGACCCCGGCCACGGTGCGCGACCTGGTTGTCGTGGGCCGTGGCTCGTTTCTCAACGAATTGATCGCGATTGCCGGCGGGACGAACTGCTTCGAGGACGCCCCGGCTTTTTATCCCCGCATTCCGCGCGAGGAGGTGTACGCTCGAGGGCCGGAAGTAATCATTGATATGGGCGACATGGGCGACACGCAACAGGTGAGCGAAGAGCACCGGCGATCGATCGTTGAGGTTTGGAAGAGCCAAGCGATGTTGCCCGCCGTCCAAGCCGGGCGAGTCTACCCGGTGGCGGAAGACTTCTTCGTCGTACCCGGGCCAAGGGTCGTCGAGGCGGCCCGGTCGTTGCTGGCCATGATCCATCCCGAGGTGGTCCGGTGACGTCGCTCTACGAGCTGGCCGATATTTGGGTTCGGATTGGCGCGGCGGAAATTCTGCGCGGGATCTCGGTCGGGTTCCAGGACCACGAGATGGTCACCATTGTCGGCCCGAACGGCGCGGGAAAGTCCACGCTCATGTCGGTGCTTTCGGGATACCGTGACTCCTGTGAGGGGCGCTGCCGTTTTCGCGGACGCGAGATCTCGAGTTGGAAGAAGCGCGATCTCGCGCGCCATATGGCTTTCATTCCTCAAATGCTTCGTCTGGAGTTTCCTTTTACGGCCGAGCAAGTCGTGTTCATGGGACGCACGCCCCATTGCCATGGGCTGTTCGAGTCGCCCTCGGATCGAGACGCGGTGATAAAGGCTATGCAGACGACCGATACGCTGGGCTTCCGAAGTCGCGAGTACCGCGAACTCAGCGGCGGGGAGCGGCAGCGGGTCGTATTGGCCGGCGCGCTGGCCCAGGGACCGTCGGTTCTTCTGCTCGACGAGCCGACCACGTTCTTGGATTTAAAGCACCAGATCAGCACGTATGGCCTTCTCAAGCGATTGGCCGGCGAGGGAATTGCCGTGATTGCCGTCACCCACGACCTGAATCTGGCTGCTACCTACGCCGACCGGATGGTGGTTCTTTCCCGCGGCGAGATCGCGGCGGACGGCAAGCCGGAAGAGGTTTTGCGAACCAGTCTCCTGGAAGCGGTCTTCGAAGTCTCGGTCAAAATTCGCGAGGGGCCGACAGGGCGCCCGTGGGTGTTCTATGACCAAGAGGAAATGCCTAACGAATCCCCGGAAGGGCCGGTGAATGGCGCCTAATGTTAAGTCGAAAGAAGTTCTGGACAGCGGTCGGTCTGGCGGCCGTGTTCCTGCTGCTCGCCTCGCTGCTCATGCCGCTGGTCGGGTCGACCTCTGCCTCGCTATCCCGCGCGTTGGCCGGTGAATCCCCGGATAAAGAGATCTTCTTCTACGCCCGCTTGCCCAGAGTCATGCTGGCAGCCATGGCCGGGGGCGCGCTGGCCATGGCGGGCGTGATTTTTCAGGCTTTGTTGCGGGATGCGCTGGCAACGCCGTTTACGCTCGGGGTGCAGAGCGGCGCCGCGTTGGGAGCCGTTGTGGCGATCTGCTTCGGGTGGAGGTCATGGGGGCCTTTTCCGGCCGTCTGGCTGGCGGCGTTCGCAGGCGCGGCGATCACGATTACCGTGGTCGTCTCAATCGCCGCCGAGGGACGCCGCATGTCTTCCTTTACCTTGCTGCTGACCGGGGTGACGATCAACAGCATCTGCATGGCCGCCATCTTGTTTCTGCACTACACGGCCGGGTTCACGCAGTCGTTCGAGATCGTCCGCTGGCTGATGGGGAGCATCGACTCGCTGGAGTACACGATGCTGGGGTTTCTGTCGCTCGGGATCTTCGGCAGCCTGGCGCTGGCGATGGTCAAGTCGAACGAGCTCAACGTGCTGTCGGTGGGCGAGGAATGGGCCGCGACGCGGGGCGTGAATTTGACGAGCCTGATGCTGATTGCCTATCTGCTCGGTTCGTTTGTGACAGCGTCGGTGACGGCCTTTACCGGCCCGATCGGGTTCATCGGATTGCTCGTGCCCCATGCCATGCGCCTCGTCGTCGGAGCTGACCATCGCGTCCTCATCCCGACGTCGTTTTGCGTGGGCGGCGGATTCTTGGTGCTCAGCGACACTCTCGCCCGCACAGCGATGGCACCGGCCGAAATCCCCGTGGGCGTCATTACGGCGCTTCTGGGCGGGCCGTTCTTCATTTGGCTGTTGCGGTCGCGGCGGGGAAGTTTGTGGGTCTAGCTACTTTCCGGCGCAAAATACGAGTACCGCTCGGGGCGGGGACTGTCACCAATTTCGCGCCTTCAAAGAATCAACAACTTACGGGCGCATCCGGACGCGAAATTGGCTGACTGTACCCAGGCGCCACGCAGTTTCTCCTTTTTGCGCCGGAAAGTAGCTAGTGCTTGGTTGCGCAAGTTCACGGTCGCTTGTAGTTCGGCGATCCCTGGACCGCTCGATCGAAAACCCACCCGCGTTCATCCCTTTGGGTGGGGCACAGGCTTGGCCGTACGCCATGGCAGCTCACTGGCGTTCGCGGCTCCGAATCGGGCATGGCAAGGGTGTGCGAGAGCAAGTGTCTGGGCTACTATTGGGCCGAGACCGGACCAAAAACTCACCGGTTTTCATCCCCTTGGGTGGGCCGCGGCCCGGAAAGCCTTGGGAATCGGCGGTCGTTTTGCCGAGACTTGCGGCCGTTGGCTTTAGGATTCGACGACCGACTGGTCCCAATCGACCCATTCCAGCATACCGCTGGCCTCCACAGCCCGTCGGGCATCTTCCATGTAGCCCTGCGAGGCCATCGCCTGCGCCGGGAAGGGGGGTCCCGAATCCATGCCCAGCAAACGGAGCGACAGCCGGGCGATCGGACCTTCACCCATGCCCACCCACGATTCCTGTTCCGGGGTCACCATCGTGACATAAGGATCGAAGCGCATCTTGAGAAAGATCTCGTCGTATTCCTCGTACTTGCGGTTCTTAAGGAGGTCCCAAAGCATGAGGTCCAGACGGGGAGCCACGTTCGCGAAGTGGGAGACGTAGCCCTTCATCCCCAGGCGCGGCCCGAGTGAGAAGATCTGCATATTGTCAATGAAGTTAAAGCGATCGGCGAATTGCCGCAGGATCCGAAAATAGTGCATGGGCTCATGCGATGACCATTTGACGCCGACGACGTTTTTGAGCTCCGTAAACTGCTCCAGCAGGCTGGCCGTTAGCTCGAAGCCGGGTTTGGGCATAGCCCACGGAATGTTGTAGGCCATGATGCCGATGTCGACGCGGTCGTTCACATAGCGAAAATGCCCCAGCACATCCTCTTCAGACGGCCGCATGTAATGAGGAGGCGAGAGCTGGATGAAATCGATACCCGCTTTCGCAGCGTAGGCGGCATTCTTGGCGGCCGCTCGGGCACTCAACTCAAAAATACCAACCATGGTCGGGACCCTGCCCGCGGCCTCTTCGGCAAGCACATCCACCATACGCTGAAACTCGTCTTCCCCGAGGAAGTATCCCTCACCCAGTCCGCCGGCCCCCATCAAGACAGCGGATCCCTCTGTCAATCCGTGGTCGACCAGCCAGCGAATGTGCTTTCGCTGTCGATCGAGTAACAGGTTGTGGTCGGAATCACAGAAAGTCGGCATCGAGGTGACGATGCCCACTAGTTTTTGTCGACGGGACTCACTCCTGGTCTCCCTTTCACGACATAGGCTTGGTGGTTCAGCCGCACGCGCGAGTTCACTGCGGTAGTGGATCTGATGGCTGTCGCTGGATGCGCGCCGATCCTCGCAAATTCTATTGAACCGTGGTGAAGCGCTCTTGTATTCTACCGCTTCTGTCAGCGGACGAATGCCTCTTGAAGTCCCTTCCGGCTCCCGTCAGATCTAGCCCATAGCGCGATGTGGTTCGGATGGACTCACACCTCCGTTCCGCGCTTTCGGTTCTTCACCCGCCAAGCCTGCGGCCGGCAGGTCACCACCACAGCCATCGGCGAATCCACCTTCTACGTCATCGCCCTTTCCCAAAGACGGAAGCGGAGCCGCGGACGGAAGTCCGCGGTCAAGATCGCGAGTGACCTTGGTTGCTGGGACACGATCGCGTAGCGCATGGCTCGGCGGTCGTCTTGCCGAGACTTGCGGCCGTTGGCTGGCCGCGAGCGGTTAAGCCACACCGCCCCGCGACAGCGAGGGATTAACCCTCTGCTACGGGGCTTAACATAGCCGCCCGACCGCCGTGAGATCCCAACGCTACACTGAAAAATATGATTCAGCTCACCGCTGCCTCCATCCGCTACGGCGAGAAGGTGCTGTTTGAAGGCCTGGACTGGCTCATCACGCCCCAGGCCCGGATCGGCATCGTCGGCGCCAACGGCAGCGGCAAGACAACGCTGCTGAAGATTCTGACCGGCCTCGAAGCTCTCGATCAGGGACGTATCAGCCGGCAGAAGAACTTGCGCATAGGCTATTTGCCGCAGGACGGTCTCTCGCTTTCCGGGCGCACGGTTTTCGACGAATGCATGGCGGTATTCGACGAGGTCCTGGCTTTGGAGAGTGAACAGAACCGGTTAGCGGAGAAAATGTCGTCTCTCGATCCCACCAGCACCGAATATAGCGCAGTCGCCAAGCGCTACCAGTGGGTTCACGATCGTTATCACGCCCTTGAGGGGTACTCCAAAGCGGCGCAAGTCGGTGCTGTGCTAGGGGGTCTTGGGTTCACCAAACAGGACTGGAACCGAAAGACGGAAGAGTTTTCCGGCGGCTGGCAGATGCGCATCGCGCTGGCGAAGCTGCTGCTCGAGAAACCGAACCTGCTGCTTCTCGACGAGCCGACGAACCACCTCGACCTCGAAACCCGCAACTGGCTGGAGGGATATCTCGAACAATACCCTTGCGCCTTTATTCTCGTCTCGCACGACCGCTTTTTTATCGATGCCACGGTTAAAAGCATCATCGAAATCTGGAACCGGAAAGTTCACTTCTACACCGGAAATTACTCCCGCTACGAAACCTTGCGGCAACAGAGGATCGAGCAAGTCCGGGCCGCCTATAAGAATCAGCAGGATCCAATTCGCCATCTCGAATCGTTCATTAGCCGGTTTCGCTACAAAGCGACCAAGGCCGTGCAGGTGCAGAGCCGCGTCAAACGGCTGGCCAAGATCGAGCGCATCGAACTGCCCGAGGAAGAAAGCACGGTCCGCTTCCAGTTTCCACAGCCGAAGCCCGGCGGCCGCATCGTCATAGAGTTCCAGCAGGTGGCCAAGACTTACGGACCCCAAGAGGTTTTTTCGGATCTTGGCTTCATCATCGAACGCCGGGATCGTATCGCGCTGATTGGTCCCAACGGGGCCGGGAAATCGACCCTCATTCGCCTACTGGCCGGGGACGAACCCCTAACCGGAGGACAGCGCATTGTTGGGCACAACGTCGAGGTGGATTACTTCGCCCAAGACCAGTATAAGGAGTTGGATCCTCATGTTTCGATGTTCGACGATCTCGCCCGGTTGGCTGCTCGCTCGGGCGACAGCGAGCTGCGGAGCCTGCTGGGGTGCTTCTTGTTTTCCGGCGACGATGTTTTCAAAACCATCGGCGTTTTATCGGGTGGGGAGCGGAATCGCTATGCTCTAGCCCGCATGCTCGTCAAACCGAGCAATTTCCTCCTGCTGGATGAGCCTACAAACCATCTCGATCTGCGGGCCAAAGAGGTGTTGCTTCGCAGTCTGCTCGACTTCAGTGGAACGATCGTTTTTGTCTCCCACGACCGCTACTTCATCGACAGACTTGCCAGCAAGATTTTCTCGGTGGGCGGGGGCGGCGTCGAGATTTTCCCGGGCAACTATGAAGACTATCTTTGGCAAACAAACCGCCGGCGAGAGTCGCCCCGGCCCCAGCGAGTGACCGCCGGCGCGTCGCTGGAGCCGCCGGTCGGCTCAGTCCGCCACGGCGAAGATTCGACGAACTCACGAAAGAAGGCCTCGCGGATGAACCCCATGCAGGCCGAACGCCTGCGCGGCCAAGTCGCGGAGCTTGAAGCGGAAATCAGCTGTCTGGAATCCGAGGTCGTCGAGCTGCAACGCCGGCTCAGTGAATCCTATAAGGACCACCAACGCGCTGTCGAGATTACCGCCCGCATGGAGCAGTGTCGCGAGCGCATCCAGGCCCGCGAGCAGGCCTGGGAGGAACTGACCAAGAAACTCGAAGCCCAGACCTGAACCAAGTGGCTGCTCGGCAAGGGGCGTCTTCAGGGGAACGGTGTCCTCAACTCCCCCCGGGTTTTCAACGACGCCCGGGTTCTCAACGAGTCCGGCGGGATCAGGGACCCTATGATAGACTCGATCGGTGCTGGAGTTCCTATTCTGGTTCTTTGTCATCCCAGCCACCCTGGCAACCTTTTGGTCCATACGCACCGGTCGGCGCTACCTGGAGCACGTCCAGTCTTCTCTTCAAGATCCGCCCTCGAACTATCATCCCCCGGCCACTCTGATTGTTCCCGTCAAGGGTCTCGAGCATGACCTCAGCCGGAATTTGCTCACCCTCGCCGAGCAAGACTATCCGGACTACGAATTGATTGTCGTTTCACGAAGCGAGTCGGACCCCGGTCTGAGATCCGCCCGGGCTGTGCTCGGTGAAAGGGTACGCGTCGTAGTTGCCGGCGCACCCCCTGACGGGCAAGGCGAAAAGGTGCACAACTTGCTGGTCGCGGTCGACGAAGCGCGCGCCTCCAGCGAGGTTTTCGTTTTCGCCGACTCCGACGGACAGGTCACGTCCACTTGGTTGCGATCTCTTGTCGCCCCGCTCGAGGACCGCTCGCTCGGCGCCACCACCGGCTTTCGCTGGCATTTCCCCGAGGACGGCGGCTTCTGGCCCCTGCTGCGCAGCGTCTGGAATTCGACCGTCGCCGGCAACATGAGCAGCAACGATAAGAACTTCGCTTGGGGAGGCGCCACCGGCATCCGCAAAGAAGTGTTCGACCAAGCGGAGATACGGAAGTTCTGGCAAGGCGCTGTCAGCGACGACTATCGCCTGTCTTCCGCGCTCAACGCCTCGAAGCTGGGGATTCGTTTCGTTCCCGGAGGGATGGCGGCCAGCACGGGAACCTGCTCCGGCGAAGAATTCCTGCAATGGGCCACTCGCCAGTTGGTTATCACCCGCGTATACCAGCGGGGCCTGTGGTGGGCGGGCTTCCTCAGCCACATCGTCTACTGCGGAGCGATGCTTATCAGCTTATGGATGGTCATTGCCGGCAATCCGCTCGGGCTGGCCGGTTTGGTCGTCACGATCATCCCGGGCATGGGTAAAGGCGCCATGCGCGGCTATGCGGCCCGCCTCATGTTTCCCGACCGTGAGGACTGGCTGGACCGCTTCGGATGGGCTTATTTCTGGTTCGTCCCCATCGCGACCTGGGCCTGGCTATACATCTTCGTTCGCTCGGCGGCCACCCGCAAGATCAAGTGGCGAGGCAATGTGTATGAGCTGGTGAGCGCGCAGGAAACGCGGCTGCTCGATACGGGCGAGTTGGGTAATGGTGATTAGCCCGCTTTTCTCACCACGTGGCGAGGCGAAGTGCGTGAGAGGCCCGTCAGTACAAGGCGCGCGACGCTCGGCGCGCGGAGGTGTACTTGAACAGTACGTTGAGCACGGCGAGCAAGCGCAACGCAGTAATGGCGGGCCTCTTGCGTGCTTCGACCGGCAGGTGGTGAGAAATGCGGGTTAGGGCGGCGACATGCGAGACGGGCTTCGTTTGAACAACTTTCCAGTCCTGTTCGAGAGTGAAGAGCGCGGCGGCGGCGTTGTGGCGCCGATGACGCTGCCACTCGATGAGGAGGAACCAGGCGATACGCCCCGCCGCCCATTGCCAGGGAAGGCCATAACCCTCATAGAAGATCGACTCCCGGCCAGTTAGGATTTTCCGACCAGCCGGCAAGCTTGGCTTCCGCGAAGGCCTTATAGTAAAGTCATCAGCAGAGGTTCCGGGACATCATCGGAGGATTCGTTGGGGAAACCAAGCGCATCCCGTTGCTCGAGACGCTGCGCTGAGACATCGCGTGTCCAGGGCTGGGATTCGTAGCAGCGGGATGCCGGCCGCCGTTCGACTATCCTGGCACGACGTGAGGCGAGAACACATCGACCGACGATTTCCACATTTCCACAGCGCCGACGACGATTCTTCACTTCCCTTGTGACCATTCCCTCTCAGTAGGAACTATAAGGGATCGGCGCCGTTCCCGAGACCTGCGGCTGTTTCTTTCGCAGATAAGCTTTACACTCACTACCTATGCTTGAGAGCGTCATCAATCAACTGTTCGAGAAGAACCCCGAAGAATACGACCACCAGGACATGGAGCATTTCCAGGAGTTCAAGCGGGCGTTGAACTCCGGACAGGCGCGAGCGGCTGAACCCGACTCCGGCTCGCCGCACGGCTGGCGGGTAAACCCCTGGGTGAAACGCGGGATTCTGGTCGGTTTTCGGATGGGCAGAACCGTCGACATGTCGCCCGGCGGCGGTGGATTTTCGTTTTTCGACAAATCGACGTTTCCCACCAAGAATGTCGGCCTGGAAGATGGTGTGCGCATCGTTCCCGGCGGTTCGAGCATCCGAGACGGCGCCTACCTCGGGAAAAGCGTGACCTGCATGCCGCCGATGTACGTCAACGTCGGAGCCTATGTGGGCGACGGCACGATGGTCGATTCGCACGCGCTGGTGGGAAGCTGCGCTCAGATCGGCAAGCAGTGCCACCTCAGCGCCGCGGCCCAGATCGGAGGCGTGCTGGAGCCTGTCGGCGCGCTCCCGGTGGTCGTCGAAGACAATGTCTTAGTCGGGGGGAATTGCGGGGTCTACGAAGGCACAATCGTTAAGAGGCGTTGCGTCTTGGGTGCCGGAGTTATCTTGACCCGGTCGACCCCGGTTTACGACCTCGTTCACGAAACCATCTACCGAGCCGAGGCCGACAGTCCTTTGGTGATTCCCGAAGACGCCGTCGTTGTGGCCGGTTCACGCGCCGTCACCTCCGGCGCCGGCCAGGCGTGGAACCTTTCGCTTTACACCCCCGTGATCGTCAAATACCGCGACGAGAAAACCGACCAACGAATTCAGTTGGAAGAGTTGCTGCGCTAGCTACTTTCCGGGGCAAAATACGCGTAGCGCTCGGGGCGGGGACTGTCACCAATTTCGCGCCTTCAAAGAATCAACAACTTACGGGCGCATTCGGACGCGAAATTGGCTGACTGTACCCAGCCACCACGCAGTTTCTCCTTTTTGCGCCGGAAAGTAGCTAATCCGCTTTTCTCACCACCGTTCGGACGACCGGCGTTGAACGGACGTCCTTTGTAGGGGCGAACCGCCGTGTCCGCCCATTCGTGGATGCACACTCCGTCCCACTCGATCACGCAACCCAACCACGCGAGAACCTCTCTGGGCGGGCGCAGCGGCCCGCCCCTACAGTTTTGTCTTGAGAAATGCGGGCTAGACGTCACGCATCCTAAGTGTCTCATTAAAAGCAGCTTAGCTCCATTGGCGCCAAGGCCGCCTTGGATTGGCAAGGTACAATGTAATGGAGTACACGCGAAGCATTCGGGGCCCCTTCGAGCACGGGTCGTCGGAAGCCACGAACCAACGAGGCAAGAAAATTACCAAACAAACCCAATTTCGTGGAACCAAAAGGGAATCAATGGTTTACGGTTGGTTTCGAGTACGGTGGGGCGGTCGGATCCGTAAAATCCGACGGATCGGACCAGCCGGGTACAAGAGTAGCTTTGCCGCGGGGCGGCAGACCCCAAGGAGCAACAGGGCGGCAGAGTTTGTAGCGCGGACCTGGCGCTGTTCCAGCGTCCGCGTCCGTGGGCAGCTACCGAGCAACAGAATTACCAAACAAAGCCAATTCCTTATAACGCCTTTCTTTCCAGTAATTTACAGGATGTTTGGCGGGATGATAGCGTGCTTCGACCGCCAGCTGGTGAGGCGAAGCCCCATCCGCCGCGGAAGGTACGGTCTACGCCCCGGATTGATTTCTTGCTAACCTTTAACGGGCATTGCCCTCACGTTGGCGCCCAGAGGTGTTTTGTCTGATGCGAATTCTTCGCGGCTCCGGTCTGCTTACAACACTGCTTTTCGTCACCGTATCGCCAGATTACGCACGGCCCGATCCTAGGCCGCCTCAGCTCGGACGGCGTCGGCGTGTGGGCGCGCACCTTGCGGCCTGGCCAGTTCCGAGTAGTTTACGGCGAATCCTCGCACCCCGAGGACCAAACCACCGCTCCTGTGACCACCCAGCTTGCACACGACAACACGGGCTGGGTCCACATTCAAGGCCTCAAACCGAACACGAAGTACTTCTACCGCGTGGCCACGGGTAACGAAAATGGCTCCCTGGGAGGGTCGTTCCGCACTCTTCCCCGTGCCGCGGAGTATCGCGATCCCGAGCTGAATCCCCGGGGTGTCTTTAACTTCAGTTTCGAGTTCGGATGCGGCAACGCCCAGAAACCCGGGCACGGCGGCGGCTACAACGCACCGGCCTTCAAGACCATGTTTGAAAAACTCAAGGACAAGGTCCATTTCTCCATCCTAAACGGCGATTGGCTGTACGAGGACTATCGAACGTACTCGCCCGAGCAGTGGTCACGACAAGCCGGGGTCTCCGCTGGTCAAGTGCCGGGAATCCTAGGCATCGCGCCGACGCTGGCGGGTGTCTGGGAGAACTATAAGGTTTACCTCGATCGCGGAAGGAACCTTGCCCACTACCACCGTAACGTCCCGACCTTTTTCACCTTCGACGACCATGAGATCCTCAACGACGTGTGGGGCGCCGGCAGTCCGGGTCTTCGAGACCGGCGAGCGACTTTTCGTGACATCGGCGTGCAGGCCTGGTACGACTACCTCGGCTGGAGCAATCCCGTTGCGTTCGCTCAGGGAATTCATTTCGGGCGCGCGGAGATGAAGACCGGGAGCGACGTCTTGACGGATAAAGAGGCGAACTTCACCGATCTCGACTTGGAGCAGGCCGCGACCTTGCATGTCCATTGGGGCGGTCCGACGGCGGGCGTGGACGACAACGCTTTGGACGGAGTGGGCGGCGACCCGAATGCGGGCGTCTACGAGATCGTCGAGATCATCGATCGGCGCCGGCTGCGCATTCGTCCCGCGGCGAAGCAGAGTGGCCAGAGCTCGTATTCCATTGGACGCCGCTCCTACTATCGCTTCCGCGTCGGCAACGCGGAATTCTTCTTCACCGACACCCGGACCCACCGCCAGATGCACGACGTCAGCCGACCCGACAAGCCCGGCCTCTCGATGCTCGGCCCTCGTCAGCGGAAGTGGCTGCTGGAGGGGATGCGCGCCAGCGATGCGGACTTCTTGTTCGTGGTCTCCAGCGTAAACTTCATGGTGCCCCATGTCGGAGGAGGCGGGGTTCGCCCCGAAAACAAGGACGACGCCTGGACCGTGTTCCTCGACGAGCGCGAAGCTCTGATCGAGGCTTGGGATGAGTTGAACAAACCCGTTTTCGTTCTCACCGGGGACTTACACAACAGCTTCGCCATCAAGATCACTGATCGCGTCTGGGAGTTCGCCTCCGGTCCTCACAACTCGAACAACCATTGGTCGACCGACGAAGGCAACCGCCCGGCGAACGGACCGTTTCAGTATGGCCCGCGCCGCTGCGACATTCGCTGGTCCACGTTCTACCGCAACGACGTTCCGCGGGATCAGCTGCAATACCCCATCTATTGTGTCGTGCAGATCAACAACGCCTTCAATAACCCTAAGAAACTCGGCCAGGAGCGGTGGGTCGCCTTCCCTCGTCCGCAGGTCGTTTTTCAATACTACGATGGCCACACGGGCGACCTGCTTTATGCCGAGTCCGTCGGTGCCGTGAGGTGATCCGACTGGTGGTGAGAAATGCGGGCTAGGGAAACCTGGAGAAGCAGGACCGCCCGCGTTGCTTGCCCAGGCAAGAATTCCCCGGGTTGCGGGTCGTCTTATTTGCAAAAGCAAATCCAGCAGCCTTAGACTGGATTGTTGGTCAATAGCTCGCCACAAGTTCCAAAACTTTCTGTCATCATCCCTGTCCACAACAGCGCGTCTTACCTCAAAAGCTGTCTCGCCGGCCTACGACAATCCACCTTTTCCGAATACGACTGCATCGTCGTCGATGATGCTTCGACCGATGACTCGGCGGAAGTGGCCGCTTCCTTCGACTGCCGAGTCATCCGCCTCTCGACCAACCAAGGGCCCTCCATCGCGCGGAATCAAGCCGCTCGTGAAACACAAGGAGACATTCTCTTTTTTATCGACGCCGATGTCTTGATCCCTCCCGACACGCTGCAGCTCGTGTGGGATCGTTTTGCCGCGGACCCTCAACTGGACGCCCTGCTCGGCTCCTACGACGATCAACCCAGTCAGCACGGCTTCCTCTCCCAGTACAAGAACCTGTTTCACCACTACGTTCACCAGACCAGCCGCACAACGGCATCTACCTTTTGGAGCGGCTGCGGCGCCATCCGGCGGGAGGTCTTTGCCGAGCACGACGGCTTTAGCGAGGAATATAAGCGCCCCGCCGTCGAGGACATCGAACTCGGTTACCGCATGCGCGCCGACGGGCGCAAGATGCTGCTGGACAAACGCCTGCGGGTAAAGCATCTGAAGGCGTGGACGTTTTGGCGGCTCATGCGAAGCGACATTCTGGATCGCGGCATCCCCTGGATCGAACTGATCCTCCGGAATGCGAGAATGCCTAACGATCTCAACGTGCAGGTCTCGCAGCGCATCAGCGTCGTGCTCGTGTATCTGTTGTCGCTCTCGGCCCTAGCCCTGGCGATCTACTGGCAAGGCGTCTTTCTCGTCCCGCTGTTGTGCATTGCGTTCCTGTTGATCAGCAACTATTGGCTTTTCGGGTGGCCGTCCTCTGCCGACCGCAAGGGGCCGTTGGCGTGGACCGCGGCTGGGCTCGGCGTCTCGATCCTGCTTGCCTATTGGCAGCAGATGGTGCCGCTCATCCCCGCTCTAGCGACGGCGTTGGCGGCGATTCTAGTCCGGCATCGATTCTTGCGCGACCGCGCGACCGGCAAAGCGAACAAGGCTTACTCGGTGCTGTTGGGATTAGTGATCGCGGCGTCGGGGGTCTATATCCTGAGTCATCTGCCGCCTCACCCGATGCTCGTTGTTCCCAGTCTGCTTCTTCTGGCTGTTGTTTCCATCAACTGGCGATTCTACGTTTTCCTAACACGACGCCGAGGTCTTTGGTTCACCTTGACGGCCGTCCCTTTCCATCTGCTCTACCACTTCTACAATGGAATCTCCGTCGTTGCGGGAACGGCGCTGTATTGGTGGAGAAAGACGGTGGCACTGGCAAAGAAGTCCGGCGAGGCCTCGGCAACGAACGAGTAACCCTGCGTTTCTTAAAGAGGCGCCGGGACGGCTGGGAGTTGGGATGGTGCCCAAGGGTCGTTTCTGGTGTCGGGAACGCTGCTGGGCTGATTTGGTAGGGACCGGCACTCTTGCCGGTCCTTCGCCGCGAAGCGGCGACGAAGCAAAAGCCCGCGCGGCTCAGCGAGCCGTCTGTGACGGCGGCTAGGACAAACAAGAGTGTTTGTCCCTACTGGGCCGGGTTCGGCGGCATCAGGAGGGATCCAATACGTCAGGCCAACAGTTTCTCTACCACCTTTCCGGCGACGTCGGTGAGGCGGAAGTCAGAGCTCGAGCTTGCCGTCGAAAAGCATGTCTTTCAGTTTGAACTTGCGCTTGAGCGTCATCCGCCCGAGCTTCATCTCGAACTCTACGTTCTTGTCTTCGAGGGCGATCGGATCGGTACGCGGAAAGGATAAAAACAAGGTGACAGACTCCTCCCGCTTATGCATTTCGACGATCTCAGGCCGAATGAGATCCTTGTTCTTGCGCTTCAGGGAGGTGGTTTCCTTGAAACGATCCGTGTTTTGCGTCATGCGCGCCATACGGCCCGAGAACCCGGCCACCGATACGACGTAGTGTGTCTCGCGCCTTTGAAGGAACTGCTTGGCCTCCGCGGCCGTTTGGGCCTCGTTGCCGAAACGGCCTTGCATCAGGGCCTGCTTGATGGGTAGGGCGCTGGACCACTGAATCGTAAGTTCAGGTTGGGGAGGCATCCGGCCGCCACCGCCACCTCGGGAAGCGCCGCCGCCTGCGCCACCGAATCCTCCGCCGCCACCACCGCCGGCGCCACCGAATCCTCCGCCGCCACCACCGCCGGCGCCACCGAATCCTCCGCCGCCTCCGCCGCCACCGCCGCCACCTCCGCCGCCGCCACCTCCGCCGCCGCCGCCAAACCCGCCCGGAGACCGCTGTCCGCCTCCCCCACCCATGCCCCCGAAGCTGAGGGTGACCTTTTTCGCCCAGGGAGAATTGTTAAGGATTCTGCGGACTTCCTTCGCGCTCCACTCGGTGTAATCTTTCGTCTCCCAAAAGTTCGCGGCCGAAAGGATTGCCGCCACAACCAGACCAAGTCCAAAAAGTTTAAATTCGGGTTTCATCATTAGAGATTCACCTCCCAGCAAAAACGATCCGCGACAAAAAGCACCGGCCCGCGACCCGCCATCTGTGACATCAGTTCACCGCGCTTGACCTCGCTCCCGGCTGCCCTGTTTATGGGCGCCTCGAACTTTGGTTTCCTCATGCGAGGGGACCTTGAGGCCCCTCAACGATTCTACGAAGCCGTCCCCGAATCCCGCAACAGTCCTGGAAGCTGTATTTCCACCGTTAGTCCCGGACTCGAATTCTTTGCCCGCAGATCACCCTGGTGAAGCTCCACAGCTCGCCGCGCAATGGCAAGTCCCAGCCCAGTGCCACCGCTGGACCGATCGCGATCCCCATTGACGCGATAGAAAGGATCGAAGATTTTATCGAGATGTTCAGCCGGAACGCCGGGCCCGTGATCGCGAACGGAAATCACGGCGGTTTCGTCTCTGCGATCCAGCACGACCTCGACCGAGGTGCCCTCCGCCGCATAGCGAATGGCATTGCGAACCAGGTTTTCGACGGCGCGGCGAAGAAGTTCCGGATCACCGAGAACCGCGATGCCGGAGGGGGCTCGCAAATCCACCTTGCAGTCTCTTGCCTGGGCCTCGATAGCACAGTCGTCCGCCACCTCGGCAAGCAGAGAGTGCAAGTCGACCGACACTTTCTGGAGATTGCCTGCTTCACCTTCCGCGCGGGTCAGTTGAAGCAGTTCTCCGATCAAAGCGTTGAGGCGTTCGCACTCCTTGCGGATCTGCTCCAGAGCAGCGGGCCGATCCGCGTCCGATTCTGTGAGAGCGGCGGCGACATTCAGCCTCGCCAGGGGCGAGCGCAATTCATGCGACACGTCTTGCAAGAGTCGCCGTTCCGCGGTCAGCAAGACCTGGGTGCGCTCCGCCATGCGGTCGAACGATCGGGCCAGCTTGCCCATCTCGTCACCTCGTTTCGACCGGGTACGGGCGGAAAGATCACCTTGCCCGAACCGTTCCACCGTCTTCTCCAACTCCCGTAGCGGTGAGGTGAGATAAAACGCCAGCGCGGAGGAGAGCAAGATGCTTACCGCCAAAACCCAAAGATGCTGCGGATGAAAGAACCAGAAAGCCGAGTCTTGCCGGGGGATGCGTACGATGAAACGATATTCGCCGTCGGTTGAAACGCGGGTCCAAGCTCCGCCCGTTCGAAAGAGAAACCGCCAGGGATTCGGTCCGGTCGACTCCAGATGAGACAAGTCTTCCCCTGTCAGCAGATCTTGCCCATCGGAGCCCGTGAGACTGTAGTCCGCCCCTGTGCCAGCCTTGCGGCGAGTCAGGAAAGCGGCAAGAGCTGCCTCACCGCCGGTTTCGTAAGCATGCCGCGCTTCTTGCAGAAGGAAGCTCGACCAGCGGGGCCGACGCGAAGAGGAGTCGATGGTCATCGCGGTAATCACGAAAAAACCGACGAACGTGATGGCTATGGTGGCCGCGAACCAGAGCAAGATCCGGCTGAAAAGGGATTTCATCGAACCGCTTCCTCGACGGCCAAGCAAAACTGATAACCCACGCCGCGAATCGTCTTGATTAGTGTTCGATCCGCCTCCAGTTTCTTCCGCAGGTGACTGATGTGGACGTCGATCGAACGGTCGAACGCCGAGGCTTTCCGGTCGTAGAGGTGTTCGGTGATGGCGTCACGCGAGACCACCGCGCCGGCCGAGCGCATGAGCATCTCGAGGATGTCGAACTCCAGCGTGGTTAGGGTGACCGTCCGGCTGTCGACGAACCCCTGCCGAGCGGCGAAGTCCAACATCACCCCGTTGACTGCCAAGTGGCGGGGGGCGGCAACCGGTCGCGATTTGACCCGTCGAAGGATGGCGCGAATGCGCGCAGCCAACTCATGAGGGTTAAACGGCTTCAATAAATAGTCGTCTGCCCCAAGTTCCAATCCTACGATTCGATCTACATCCTCTCCACGAGCGGTCAGCATCAGAATGGGAATTTGACTTTTTTGGCGAACCTGTCGCAGTATCTCAAAACCGTCCAGGCCCGGCAGCATGACATCAAGCACCACAAGGTCATGACCGCCCTCCAGAGCCCGGCGTAAGCCGCGAGTCCCCTCGTATTCGCAGTCGAGATGACAGCCCTCCTGTTTGAAAAACTTCCCCAGGAGGACGCCCAACTCCACGTCGTCATCGATCAGCAATACCTGCACTACCTCGAATGTAGCAGGGCAGGCAAGGGCGAACCGTAAAGTTTTCTAAACAAAGCTTCACAAAGCTTAATCTCGGGGCAACATCGTCTTCACGCGAGCCCGCTATGCTGAAGAGACCAACAGCCCGTGGCAATAGTCGTGCAGGAGCGAAAAATGGGGACTGCCACCAATTCGCTCCCCGTCATGGCCTAGAAAAGATGCACTTAGCCGGAAGCGAATTAGCTGGCTGTACCCGATTTTCGCGACCTTCACTTTCACCGCGGACTGTCAGGGGTAGCCTGATGCGAGGTTGGCGTGGTTAAACGCTCCGCACTTGTTTTAACGACGGGCCTGTCGGTGGTTCTGGGAACCCTCCTTACCGCTCCATCCACAACGCAAGGGGCGGCGACAGCCGAGCGCCGCTTGGTCGGAAAAGTGACCTCCACGGACGTCGAGCAGGGGCGGCTCACCGTCGAAACCGACCAAGGGGAAGCGGTAACCGTCGGGATCGACAGCTCTACTCGATGTATGCGCGTTCCTCCCGGCGAAAAGGACCTGGCGAACGCGGTCCCCACTGCGATCGCCGACATCAGCCTCGGTGACCGCGTGCTTGCCCGGGTTCCAGCCTCTACGAGTGGTCCACCCGCCGCGGCGAGTTTGGTTCTGGTCATGCCCCGAGCCGACTTGGAGCAGAAGCGGCAGCAGGAACTGGCGGACTGGAAAGCCCGCGGCACGGTCGGCAAAATCGCCTCGATCGATGCCTCTGCAAGAGAAGTCACGCTCGTAGCACAGTCTCTTCGGGAAACCAAGACGACGATTGTTGCCGTTCAGAGTGAGACCGGCATCCGCCGCTATGCACCAGGATCGATTCGCTTCCAGGACGCCCGCCCCAGTTCGTTCGAGGAACTCAAAGTTGGCGACCAACTCTGGGTACTCGGCGAAAGGCAAGAGAATCCCGAAGGGGCGCGAATCGAGGCGGAGCAGCTTGTAGCAGGGGCGTTCCGCAACTTCGCGGCGACGGTTCGAGGCGTCGAGGCGGGCGAAAGCACGCTGAGAGTCAAAGACCTCGAGACAGGCAAAACCTTCTCGGTCCACATCGTCGAAGAATCCGTCCTGCGGCGCCTTCCTGAGCGGATGGCCTGGTTTTTAGGCATGGCGCTCGAGCGATCGAAGACCGGGGAGGGAGGTCCCCCGCGGAACTTCCGCCGAGGTGGATCGGGGCGCGGCGGACGGCCCCCGGGCGGCGGGTTCGGCGGCGCGGGCGGGGGATCCAGGCCAGACGCCATGGGCGGGCGACGCCCAAACATGAGCTTTCAAGAGGTTCTTCAGCGGGCGCCGCGATTCTCGATTGACGAGTTGAAACCGGGAGAGCCCCTCATCGTGTCAAGCACGACGGGCGAGGGCGATACCCCGATCAAGGCCATCACGGTAGTAGCCGGTGTCGAGCCACTACTCGCTGCCGGCCCCGGGGGACTGGGTCCGCTGGGCGGTTCCTGGAGCATGAGTATCAACGTACCCCAGTAAAGCTATGCCTGAATCAAAACCTCGAGCACAGAACCTGGATTGGATAGGGAGACTCTTCGTCGGGGTTGCTGTTTTGTTGGCGCTTGGCCTTCCTTTCGCGGCAGCCGACGAGCTTGCGAAACCCGGCACGATCAGTGGACGTGTTCTCGACGAGACAGGAGCCGTCATTCCCGCCGCCACGGTCTTGGTGAGGAGCCCGAAGGGCGAGACCCGGACCACCACCGCGGACGACCTGGGCGCCTACGAGGTTAGCGGTCTTGCGCCCGGGCGCTACTCCGTACGCGCGGTTGCCCAAGGCTATGTGCCCTATGAGGAAGTATGGGTGGAAATGGAAGCCGGCGCCGGCCGGACCATCGATCTGCCCTTGCGCGTGTCTTTTGAGAAGCAAGAGTTAACTGTGGAAGATGAGTCGTCAGAGGGCATTAGTGTCGACCCTCAAAGCAATGTGGGAGCCATCATCCTGCGGGGAGCGGATCTTGACGCCCTTTCGGATGATCCGGACGATCTCGCTGCTGACCTCCAGGCCCTCGCCGGGCCCTCCGCCGGCCCGAGCGGCGGCCAGATTTTCGTCGATGGGTTTTCCGGAGCCCGCCTGCCCCCTAAACACTCGATTCGGGAGATCCGCATAAATTCCGATCCCTTCTCCGCTCAATACGATCAGCTGGGCTTCGGCCGGATCGAGGTGTTCACCAAACCGGGCAGCGACAAGTTCCGAGGTAACACCTTCCTCACCTTTAGCGACGAGAGTCTCAATTCCAGGAACCCGTTCGCCCCGAACCGCGCACCCTACCAATCAAGGCTCTACGGAGGTGATCTCAGCGGCCCGATCAACAAAAAGTCCTCCTTCTTTTTTGATTTCGAGCGCCGGGAAATCGACGACAACGCGGTTATCAATGCAACCATCCTGGATCCAAGCCTGTCGATCGTCCCGTTTAGTCTGGCGGTGGTCACGCCGCGGCGCCGCACGTCGTTCGGCCCGCGCCTCGACTACCAACTGGGCCAGAAGCACACGCTGGTGATGCGCTACCGTCACTTCCGAGATGATCTCGACGACAGGGGAGTCGGACAGTTTTCCCTGCCGTCTCTTGCCTACGACACCCTCCGATCAGGGCATACCGTCCAGGTGACCGAGACGGCCGTGCTCAGCGCGGAGACGGTGAACGAAACCCGGCTTCAGTTCCGAAGAAACCGGTTTGATCGGTCGGGAGACAACTCCATCCCTACGACGAACGTCCTGCAGGCGTTTCAGGACGGCGGCGCACAGGTGGGGTTATCCGAAAACACGGTCGATAGCTGGGAGATCCAAAATTATACGACCCGTTCACTGGGCGCGCATACCCTGAAGTTCGGCGCGCGCGTGCGAACAGCCGATGTTTCGGACCTTTCGCCGCAGAACTTCGGTGGTACGTTCACCTTTGGCGGTGGCTTCGCGCCTGAACTCGATGCGACTAACCAGGTCGTGGTCGACGCCTCGGGACAACCCGTGATGATCCCAATCACCTCCGTCGAGCGCTATCGCCGAACGGTTTTCTTCGAGCAGCAGGGGCTGACCGGCGAGCAGATTCGTCGTTTTGGCGGGGGCGCCACCCAATTCTCCATCGCCGGCGGAAACCCCAGTGCCGACGTCAACCAGATGGATCTGGGTGTTTTTCTGCTCGACGACTGGCGCGCGCGCCCCAACCTTTCCGTGAGCCTGGGCCTGCGCTACGAGATCCAAACGAATATCAGTCAGGGGACGAATTTCGCGCCGCGGATCGGGGTGGCCTGGTCCCCGCGAGCCGGGACGTCAGGCCGCGGCAAGACGGTTATCCGCGGGGGCTTCGGGATGTTCTACGACCGCGTCTCCGAGGACCTGACCTTGCAGTCGCTCCGTTTCAATGGTCTTACCCAACAGCAATACATTGTTCGCAATCCCGACTTCTACCCTTTCGTTCCATCCACCGACACCCTCGCCGATCTGCTGGCGCCGCAGACCATCCGGCGGCTGGCCGCGGATGCCCGGGCCCCTTACCTGATGCAGACGGCCATCGGCATCGCACGGCAGCTGCCGCGCCGCACGACGGTGGCTACCACCTATACGCACACGCGCGGTGTGAATTTGCTGCGCAGCCGCAACATCAATGCACCCTTGCCGGGAACCGGGGCACGTCCCTTCGGCGGCGACGACTTGTTCCAGTTCGAAACGACCGGGTTTATGCGCCAGAACCAGTTGATTACCAATATCCGAACCCGCTTTCACTCCCGCGTGTCGTTGTTCGGCTTCTACTCCCTGAACAAGGCCCAGAGCGACACCGACGGCGTGGGAAGCTTTCCGGCCAACCAATACGACCTCAGCACCGAATATGGGCGCTCCGCCCGAGATATCCGGCATCGCTTCGGAATGGGTGGATCGATCACCGGGCCCGGCGGCCTGCGATTCAGCCCGTTCATCATCCTGCGCTCCGGAGTACCCTTCAATATCACCACCGGCGGGGACAACAACGCCGACCTGATGTTCACCGACCGTCCGGCACTGGCGACCGACCTGAACGACCCCAACGTGATTGCCACCCGCTTCGGCGTTTTCGACCCCACTCCCGAGCCGGGAACCCCGGTCATTGCGCGGAACTTTGGAGAGGGGCCTTCCTACTCCGCGATCAATTTCCGCATCAGCAGGACGTTCGGCTTGGGAAAGAAAGCGTCCGCCTCGGCGGACGCTTCCGGAGATCGCAGGCCTGGCGACGGGATCAGGATTGGAGGCCGTTGGCGCGGCCGGCGCGGCGGTCGCCACAGTAGAGGACGCGGCGGGCCCTTCTTCGGAGGCGGCAGTTCCGAGCACCGCTACAGCCTTACGTTTTCCCTCTCCGTTCGGAACCTTTTCAACACAACCAACCCGGCCGCCCCGATCGGAAACCTGACCTCACAGCTGTTCGGACAGTCCAACGCTTCTGCGGGATTTGGCCGAGGCAGCTCGGGCGCCGGGAATCGCACGGTCCGTCTGCAGATGCGCTTCGGTTTCTGAATAGTGAACCGCACCGAGACGCACCTGGCCGAGCGTCTTCGGCGGCAAGCACGGATTGCACTGACTCTCCCCTTGGGGCTCGGCGAAGCCTCTCCTCTAGCTACTTTCCGGCGCAAAATACGCGTAGCGCTCGGGGCGGGGACTGTCACCAATTTCGCGCCTTCAAAGAATCAACCACTTACGGGCGCATTCGGACGCGCAATTGGCTGACTGTACCCAGCCACCACGCAGTTTCTCCTTTTTGCGCCGGAAAGTAGCTAGCGGACCTCTTCACTTAGCTCGGCCGCGCCGCTGTCAGCTTTCATTCGTTCCGCTTCGTAGCGCATCACGGTTTCGAGCGTCTGCTCGAGGTAGTGCCGCGGCTTCCAGCTCAGAAGAGAGTGAATGCGGGAAGTATCGGGGACCCGGCGAGACACGTCTTCAAAGCCGGGCGCGTAAGCCTCTTCGTAGGGGACTTTGACAATAGGCGAATCGCTGCCAGTCATCGATTTGACTTTTTCGGCAACTCCCTGGATGGAAATCTCCTGGTCCGAACCGACGTTATGCACTTTTCCGAAAGCGTCAGGATGCTCGGACAAGCCCAACAGCGCCTCGACCACGTCCCGCACGTCGCAGAAACAGCGGGTCTGCCGGCCGTCCCCATAGACGGTGATCGGCTCGCCGCGCAGAGCCTGACGAACGAATCTCGGGACCACCATTCCGTATTGGCCGCTTTGCCGCGGGCCGATCGTGTTGAACAGGCGGAAGATCGAGACCGGAGAGCCGAATTCCTGATGATAAGCCAAGCCGAGAAACTCGCCTACCATCTTCGTTGCACCGTAGGACCAGCGCGACTTGTTCGTCGGCCCAAAGAGAAGATCATCGTCTTCGCAAAAGGGCACCTTGCTGTTCTTGCCGTAGACCTCGGAGGTGCTGGCCATCAATACCGGGCGGCCGAATTGCCGTGCCACTTTGAGAAGGTCTTCCGTGCCCTTGATGTTTGTCTCAATGACACGTACGGGATCTTCGACGATCAACTTCACGCCGACGGCGGCGGCCAGGTGAAAAATGACGTCGGCCTGCTCCACCAGGCGGTTTAGAGCGCCGTCGTCGGTGATGCTGCCCTGAGTAAACTCAAAGTCCGGGTTGTCGATAACGCCGGCTAGGTTCCTGATCGAGCCGGTCGAGAGGTCGTCGATGGCCAGTACACGCCGGCCCCGCGCCAACAGCTCCCCGACCAGGTGGGAGCCGATGAAGCCGGCGCCCCCGGTGACCAGATAGACTTGGCGGTGTGAAGGCGCTTTTACCAACTTTGGATTCTCCTGGACCGAAAATCGGCGGGCGCTCGCTTGCCGTCGGGCCTTAGCCCGCTTTGCTCACCAGCCGACGGTCGAACTGCGCGACCAACCCCCGCGAAAACCTCTCTGGGAAGACGCAGCGGCCCGCCCCTACCGTTTTCTCGTGAGAAATGCGGGCTGGCCAGAAGCTTGTCAGCGGATGTCGCTTACGCCCCCGGCGCCATCAGAGCGCAAACGGCGCGCTGGGACGAACCATGATAATACATCCTCCAGTGGGTCACAATCGGCGAGCCGGCTTGGCCGCCCAGTGAGGCGACCCAGGGCCGATACGATTGGGTTCGCTCGGGATCTACTCGTGCTCGCCCCGCCCCACGACGGCCTCCTGTAACTCATAGATGAAAACGTAATCATCTTCGAAAACCACCTCCCTCGGGTAGCTGGGGCCGAGTTCTGCCGCGATCGTGTTGCCTACGTGCGTTTTCGGGAGCAGCAGAAAGCGGTATGAGTGTTTCCGCATTGCCTCAGGCACCCGCTCCAGCGCGTCTGTCCGGTCCCCGAAAAACTCACAGTGAAACCGGCCAACGTCGGGAGCATACGCGTTGCTGCAATTGTTCACGCTCAGGATATAGTCCTCCGGTCCGGCGTGGGATCGCAGGTAAGCGAGGGGGGGGTAGGAAAGCAGTGTTTCGTGAAGGTACTGCTCCTTGTCGATCCGGCCCGTGAACAAGCGCAGCTGGGGGCCGTTGATTTCAAGAATCATGGTCACCAGCAGGCAAAACAAAAGGTTGTATCCAAGACAAACCTCCACGAGACCCCGGATCGCCGCCGGCGACTCGCGAAGCAGGGCCCAGACGCGCGCTGTCGTCAGCAAGAAGATGATCATGATGGGCACGATCGCGTAGCGAATGGTCGGCCAGACCGCGCCCCAATAGAGAAAATAGATACCGCTAAAGATCAGGCAAGTGCTCTCGGCGGCCAGTCGCGGTTTCCTTCGCAGCACGATCCAAAGCGGTACGAAGAGCACGAGGAATACTCCCATGGGGTTGTCGGAAGGGGATTCGAAAGCCTGGAATTTGTACTTGAAGTGGACGACCCAGGGTATGAGAACGTGGGGAATCCTACGCCATTCGGGCGGGCGGAGGGCGTTCGGGCGCAGCGGTTCGACGGCCCAATCCAGCCCTGCCGGGTAGACTGGGTTGCCGGTGAGCACGAACGTGCGCACCTGCCAGCAGAGCCCAAGGGCAACAAAGATCGACGCCAGGATCAGGCTTTCCCGAAACCGCCGAGGCCGGCGCCAGAGCGTGTAGAGATAGAGCAAGCCCAGTGACGCAGCTCCGAAAAGCGCCACGTGCTTGACCCCGAAGCTTGCCGCAAGAAAGAACACGCTCAGCCGTAGCCAGTGCGAGCCCGGCGATTGGCGGCCCCGCAAATAGCAATGCAGCGCGGCCAGTATGAAAAACGCCATAGCCATATCGTTCTTCGATACGCTGCCTGTCCAGTGTAGGAACGGAATCGAAGCCGCCAAGATCACGCCCGCCACGGCGGGCGCCGGAGCAACGCCGCACTCCCGCGCCAAGGCGAAAGCAAGCAAAAGCGTAAGGCCGAAAAAAAGCGGAGACACCATCTGTGCGGCCGGCTGGCCCCCCAACACGTACGCTAAGGTCATCAGCACTTCGAAACCTTGCGGATAATACGAATAGCTGGAAAACGAGAGCGGCTTGAGGGCCTGCTCGGCGGCGTAGAAGCGGACCGCGGGCAGGTGGCTCATGAGGGTGTCGTGCGTCAAGCTGGGCGCCAGGGTCACCATCATCGAGCAGACCAAGGAAATGCCGGCGAATGCGATGAGCGCGGCCATCCACGGCTGTTTGAGGTCCGTCGTTGAGGCCCACGAGCGCATGAGTCCCAGAAGCGACGTGGGAAGTTTCCGAATCTCCCGCTGAAACCCCAGCACGCAAATCCCCAGAACCGCGGCCAGCGACCAAGGGTCGTACAGCCCCAGCAGTCCCAACCAGAAAAGAAGGAAGATCAGACAGGCAAGGCCAACGCCCGCGGAAAGGCTGATCTCTTCGGCAGGTGACTTGGTCGTCAGTCCCGTCCGTTCCCTGACAAAACGCCCGCCGCCGTAGGCGGCCAGAAAGATCCAAACTGTTATGAGCGTTGCTTTCGGCTGATAAGCCGTCAGTCCCACAACGAGAACCGAGGCGAATACAACCGGCTCGTAGCGCCAGGCCCCTTTTTGACGAAACCATCGGTAAAAAACGATCACGGCCGCAAGACAGGGGAGGGCGAACAGCATCAGGCGGTGGAACTCGGGACCAGGGTTGCGGAAGTATTCTAGGTGCCAAAGCAAGGGCTCCCAGGTAAGCCAGATCGCCACCGGCAACCACGCGAGCCAAGGAATGACGAGGAAGGGCGAGCGCCATCGCGGAACGAGATTCAAGGCGTTTGCTCCCATTCAGACGCGACCAGCGGGGCAAAGCTCCCGCCTTGCAATGCTTGCGTGCTGGAACAGAACTTGGGCAACGAGTCGCCTAAGAACGAAAACCAATATGTTATCATCTGCCTCGACGACCCTATCGATGCTTCTTGCCCAATCGGGTTGCCACAGGCTTCTCTCACGGACTGTCCTGGTTTTTTGGCTGCGGATCATCGAGGTGTCGCGCGTCTCCCTGCCACGTGCGAACAGTCGCCGGCTCGTCGGGGGGGAAGCCAGCTTAGCCAGGGTGCGAAGCTTCGGCGGGAGGCAGGACCCTGAGCCGAGCAACGAACACTAAAGTCATCTGTGTTGATTCGGGCCTTTCGTCTGCTTGTCTGGCTTGCGCCGCTGCCGTTGATGGTTTGGGCGGCGAGCGACCCGCGTTTCCGCGACGCGGAGGGCTTGATTGATACTTCCTTTTGTCTCTGGGTCACCCTGGCGCTGCTGTCTCAAGCGGCAGCGTTACAACTCATCGATGCCGGGCGCAGGGATCGGTGCCGTTCCCGAGACCTGCGGCCGTTTTGTGTCTGTGGGAACATCGTTCTGAAAAACGAGTCAAAGGCCGCGGCGGCCCGGCTACGGCAGGCCTTTTTCCCTTCGGGCGCCAAAGACGACCGGCCCGACGCCGAGTTACTGCTGGATCTGCTGACCCGCCATCGCGATCGGCCGCGGCCGCTCGAACCCCACACCGTGGAGACCCGCACCCTGCAGTTTCTGGTGGAAGAGCGCCGCCACCTGGTCGACGAGAAGACCCGCCAGAAGAATCGCCTGACCGCTCAGCTGAAGCTCTACTTCCCGCAAGTGCTCGCCTGGTTCGACGACCTCGACGCGCCGCTGGTGGGGGCGTTGTTAAAGCGCTGGCCCACGTTGGAGATGCTCCAGCGGGCGCGTCCCGCCACGGTCTTGCGCTTCTGGGAGCAGCATCACAGTCGTAGCCGGCGACGCAACCAGCAGCGGCTGGAAGCGATCCGTCGGGCCCGGCCAGCGACGCAGGATGGGGCCGTGATCAGCGGGGCCAGCGCCGCCGTCGGGACCTTGTTGGGTTTGATCGGGGTGCTGCGTCAGGGGATCGGGGAGTTGGACCGGAAGATCCGCCAGCTGGTGGCCGCTCACGAGGGCAGCGTCTTGTTCAACCAGCTGCCGGGCGCGGGCCCGGCCCTGGCCCCGCGCTTGCTGGCCGCTTTCGGGACCCGTCGCGAGCGTTTCCAAACGGCGGCGCAGTGGCAGGCCTATAGCGGAGTGGCGCCGGTGGTCGTGCGCAGCGGCCAGCGGACGCGCACCCGTTTTTGCTGAGCTTGTCCCAAGTTCTTGCGGCAGAGCTTTCACCAGTTCGCGGCCTTCTCGATTCGCCAATCCGTCTGGGCACGGGCCTACTACGAACAGCAACGGGCGCGAGGCAAGAGGCATCACTGTGCCGTGCGATCGCTGGCGTTCAAGTGGATCCGCATCTTGTTTCGTTGCCGGCAAGAACGAACGCCCTACAACGAGCAAATCTATTTGCAGGCCCTGGCCCGACGGGGCTCGCCATTGCTGCCACAGCTGCTGGCGGCTGTGAATCCGAACTGAATGTCCTGTGCAACAAACTCGACCATGCCGCTACTTTTTTCTTGACAGCTCAACTCAGATGGCTGAGCTACAGGCTGGTGGGAGAAAAACCGACGGCTCCCGAGGCAGCTCGCCTATCGTTTCTTCTGCAATCGATAGTCGTGCGTGTCCATCTTCACGATGTGGCACATTTCATAGACCCGCGAGCGCGCGCGCGATCCAATTCGATCAACGAGCGTGTCGCGCACGCGATAGTGGCTGGAAACGGGATCTTTGTGCACAGTTTGGTCGCCAAGTTCCGGGTCAGGCAGATTCGTGGTGACGATCAGCGCTTTTCCGGCGTTGTAACGGTGGTTGATGATGGAGGTCACGGTATCCTCCACCCAGTCGCTGGGTCGGTGCGACCCCAAATCGTCGAGTAGGACGACTTCCGCTTCGAGCGCCTGGCGGTACTCTCGTTGACCACCCGACCCGGAGGAGACATCGTAGCTTTGGCGGATTCGCTCGAGCAGGGCTTGGTAGTCAAAAAAGAGACATTCAAATCCCTGCTCGGCCAGCTCGTGCAAAACGGCGCAAGCCAAGTGGGTTTTCCCGGCGCCGGTCGATCCTTGGAACATGATCCCCAGCTTGGGGGGCGACGGGTACTCGCGCACATAGCTTTTGGCCGTAACCATGGCTCGAGCAAGCTTATCGTTGCCGATGGGATCATCTCGCTTGTCGGGAAGCGAAAAGTTGTCGAAGCCGGCTTGCCGGAAACGGTCGGGAATGCGGGCATTCTCGAGTAACGCCTGCTGTCGGCTCTCCTGCCGGCACTCACATCGCTCGACGGCGACGACACCGGCTCTGGCGATCTGTTTCCAGCCAGTGCCATCGCAATGCGGACAGTTGGAGCTTGCTCCCATACAGCGCGCCCTTTACTCAATCACCACCATCGGTTCCCCGGCGGCGACGGATCCGCCTTCTTCAACGTATACGGCCGTTACGGAACCTGCCTTGGGCGACTTGATCTCGTTCTGCATCTTCATCGCTTCGACGACCACCAATCCCTGCCCCGCCGCTACGGTCTCCCCCGCCCGGACCTCCACTTTGACCACCCTGCCGGGCATCGGCGAGGCCACCTCCTGGGGACCCTCGGTATCCGATACCCCTGCCTGCCTTCTCGGTCGCCTAGGATCCTGGACTACCACCTCAAAACGGTCACCGTTGACGGCGACAATGTAGCGCCCTTCCGCCTCCTCGATCTTGACCTCGTAACTGCGGGCGCCTATCAGGATCGAGTAAACACCCGGTTCGACCTCCCGGACATCGGCCAGGTCCCGACTCGTCCCGACTTCGAACTCGTAGCCGGAGCCTGAAGCCTGTGGTTCAAGCTTGACTCTGCGCTCCGCGCCGTTGACGCTCGTGAGCAGTTCCATCCTGTCTGCCGGTTTTTCCGCAGTATCGGCCTTGGCGCTTAGGGCAACAGCCGCTCCGGGGTTCATCTGTTCCGAAACTCCTCCTGGATGCCGACCGACGCCGATCAGCGCAGCATCGATCGCTTTCCTAAGATCTTCCAAGCGCTTCCGTTCGCCGCCGGATGAGCTGCCCGCTCTTGCGACCGGCGGGCCGAGTGCACCGCCGCGGTGAGCACGGCCACCCGCTCGTGATCTTCCGCTGATTGCGAAACAGGCGGCTGCCGTTCCAGCCAGCGTGCAATGAAGCCGGTATCGATCCTGCCGGCCGTAAAGTCTTCGTCAAGCAAGACGTCGCGAAAGAAGCCCACTGTCGTCTTGATGCCGTCTATGTGGTATTCCGCCAAGGCGCCGCGAAGCCGGCGGATCGCCTCGCCTCGGGTCGGCGCCCACACGATCAGCTTGGCGATGAGTGGGTCGTATTCGACGGGGACCGTCCATCCCTGGTAAGCTCCCGAGTCGACTCGCACCCCGGGACCGCAAGGGCGCTCCAGCATCGTGATGCGCCCCGGCGAGGGGAAGAACCGGTTGTACGGATCTTCCGCATAAATGCGGCATTCGATCGCGCTGCCGCGCCGACGGACTTCCTCCTGGCGATAGGCAAGCTTTTCCCCGGCGGCGATGAGAATCTGCTGCTTGACCAGGTCGATGCCGGTGACCCACTCGGTCACGGGGTGCTCGACCTGTAGGCGCGTGTTCATCTCCAGGAAGTAAAAGTTGCCGGCGGCGTCCATCAGGAACTCTACGGTACCCGCGTTCGTGTACCTCGCGGCCTGGGCGGCTTGCACCGCGGCCGCAGTGATCTTTTCGCGGATATCGGGGTGCTCTTCGACCAACGGAGAGGGTGATTCCTCGAGCACCTTCTGATGACGCCGCTGCAAGGAGCACTCCCGCTCGCCCAAATGAATCGTCCGACCGTGCTCGTCGGCCAAAATCTGCACCTCGACGTGGCGCGGGTCCGTGATCGCCTTCTCGATGTAAATGTCGCCGTCGCCGAACGCTCCCTCGGCCTCGCTCCGCGCTTGCTCCAGCGCCGACGGCAGTTCGGCGGCCGAGCGAACCAGGCGCATACCCTTTCCGCCGCCTCCCGCGGCCGCTTTCAACATGACCGGAAAGCCGACTCTTTCGGCTGTGGCAAGTGCAGCGGCGCTGCCCTCCACAGGCGTCGTCGTGCCGGGCACGACCGGGATTCCCACTTTCTCCATAGCCCGCCGCGCTCGGGTCTTCGACCCCATCAGCTCCATCGATTCGGGACTCGGGCCAATGAACTTCACGCCGGCTGAGGCACAGGCTCGCGCAAACGTTGCATGCTCACTCAGGAATCCGTAACCGGGATGGATGGCGTCCGCCCCGACCGAGCCGGCCGCATCGAGAACCCGGTCCATGTCGAGATAGCTCTCGGCCGCCGCCCCCGGACCGATACGGACAGCTTCATCCGCCATGCGAACATGAAGCGCTGTGCGGTCGACATCGGAATACACGGCAACCGTCGGGATCTCCATTTCCCGGCAAGTGCGGATGATCCTGACAGCGATCTCCCCGCGGTTGGCGATGAGAATCTTGCGGAACATGCGTGCTTCGTCTGGGGCCAAAAGCCATGTCGATTGTAGCACCGCGCCTCGGGATGGGAGGGGGTCAAGCCGGACCGCGCCGGTCGTCTCCGCCGCCCGGGCCAAAATTCGCGCCGAGTTCCGAGCAGGCGGTAACAGCTGGGCACAGACTGCGACGGCCAACAGTAGCGGATTCACGATTACCTCTTCAAACACGGAGCAAAGCGTGCCGACGCGGCCCTGTAATCCGTCAATAGAGGGAAGGTTCCCCGTCAGGACGAATCTTCCAGCGGCGGTGCATCCAAAGCCACTGCTCGGGATAGTCGCGGATCATCCGCTCGATCCCGTTGTAGCAGCGCTGGGTGTTGACGATGAGATCGCTCTCTTCATCGCCGGTTGAAATCATCTCGATCGGGGGGTAAAACTTCAGCACGTAACGCCGCTCCCGAGGCCTCCACACGGCCACGCCCGGAATCACCGTCGCGCCGGTGCGCATAGCCACTTTCGCAAAGGCCGGGCTCGCGCTGGCTTTGAGGCCAAAGAAATCGACAAACCAGCCATGCTCGTCCGAGATATTCTGGTCCGCCAAAATGCCCACAGGTTCGTTGTCTCGAAGCGCCCGCAAGATCCCACGTCCGAACTCCTGTTTCCGGATAGTGCGGTTCCCGCAGTGGGTGCGCCGGCTCTCCAACAGCCGGTCGAGCAGAGGGTTGTCCAGTGAACGCACCATCACGTGCATCGGGTTGCCGTGGAGTGCATGTGCGACGGCGCTGAGTTCCCAATTGCCCAGGTGAGCTGTTAGAAACAATACCCCTCGGCCCTTCTTGATACCGGAGTCGTAGTGCTGGAACCCCTCATAGTCGATCCACTCCCGAATGTTGCTGGAATTCAAACCAGGCATGCGTGCAAGCGCCAGCAGAACCCGACCTACATTGTCGTACGCGCCCCGAGCAATCTGTCTTCGGCGGGCGCCTGACGTCTCGGGAAGAGCTAGGGAGAGGTTGCGATACGCAACGGCCCTGCGGCCGGGCGTTACGAGGTAAAGGAGCCGGCCCAGGGCAAACGAAAACCAGCGGGCAACGCTAAGAGGCAGCCACGCCATGGCCTTGAGCAGCGGCCAAACTAGGCACAATTCCGCTCGATTCCTTAGCCGCCCACGTTTCCGCACGTCTCCACGAAGATACCAAGCTAGGGGGGTTAGAGGCTGCTCACAATCCCCAGCCTCCTCACCCGCGCGGGGGAAATTGTGGGCGAATCGCGGGAGTTGCCGGCGACGCCGGGCGCGGATAAACCCAACCGGTGGCGCAGGGAAAATGGGCGAAGACTCGCCAGGTGGTGAGAAAAGCGGGCCAGGGATGTTACAGGGCTAAGGGTTTAAGCCGCCGGTACACCCGTCTCCACGTACTCGCAATGGGTTTTGGGCTCGGGAACCGGCTGTCCGTCTTCGATCATGCCGGCAATGTGCATTTCGATCGCTTCCCGAATTAGTTTCTCTACTTCTTGCAACGTATCGCCGACTGCCACACATCCGGGCAGATCCGGCACGTAAGCGCCAATGCTCGTCCGGCCCTTCTCGTAAATCACGGCATATTTCCGGCTCATAACTTTTCCAAACCAGCCTGCTTCAGTATGCTTTTCAACGTACCCGTCGGCACGCCCTTTCCCGTCCGTCCGGCCACTGTGACACGCCCTGGCTTTTGCGGATTCTTGAACTGCCGGTGACTCCCCACCATACGGACTTGCAGCCATCCGTCTTTCTCCAGGAGCCGGATGACGTCCCGAACTTTCACTTACGCATCATGGTAACCGATCACTGGGGAAGCGTTGGGCGAGTCAGGGGAGTTGCCGGCGACGCCGGGCGCGGATAGACCCAACCGGCGCCGCAGGGAAAACGGGCGAAGCCTCGGCTATTCGCGGCTTGGCTACACTAGGGAGGGTCTTGAGGGATGACCTTTCGCCGCATCGCTATCGTCGGTTTACTTGTTATCGCCGCCTACCTGTTGCTCGTTGCCGGCATGTCGGATCGTGGTCTGGTAGGCCCCGACGAACCGCGCTACGCGGCGGTGGCGCGCGAAATGGCGGAGTCCGGAGATTGGATCACGCCTCGGCTGGACGGGCAGCCCTGGTTCGAGAAGCCGGCCTTGCTCTATTGGATGGCGGCTCTGGCGTCGAAGCTCGGCCTTGCCGGCGACCGTGCCACTCGCTTGCCGGTGGCTTTGATGAGCTTGGGATTCCTGACCTTCTACTATTTGCGGATCAGAAGCGAGTTCGGAAGCCCCGCCGCCGAGTACGCCACGACCATCCTGGCGACCTCGGCCGGCTGGGTGGCCTTCAGCCAAATCGGGGTGTTTGACTTGCCTTTGACCGCTTCGCTTTCGGCAGCGCTGTTGTTGCTGCTGGGATGGCTGCGCGATCCTCAAGACGGCAGCGCGCGGCGGCTTTCTGCTTTCGGCGCTCTCATCGGGGTTTCGGCCTTGGCCAAGGGGTTAGTAGGCCCCGCTCTGGCAGCGCTGGCGATCGTACCGGTTTGTTTCAGCCGCGGGTTTCGCCCCGCGATTACCCAACTCTTGCATCCCCGCGTCGTCTTGCCGTTTGCCGTGGTTGCTTTGCCCTGGTACGTCTTGTGCTACGTCGAAAACGGGCAGGCGTTTTTCGACGAGTTCTTCTGGCGCCATCATTTTGAGCGGCTAACTGGTGAATCGATCCGCCACGCTCAACCGGTGTGGTACTTCATCCCGGTCTTGTTGACCGCGCTTCTGCCCTGGACCCCGTTGCTCGGTCTGCTCTTCGGCAGTGGCCGGGGCGATGGCTGGCGACGGGACGGGCGCCTACGATTCCTGGGCTTTTGGGCTTTGGCCACTCTGGTTTTTTTCTCTCTGGTCAGGAATAAATTGCCGGGTTACATCCTGCCCGCCTTGCCTCCTTTGGCCGCTCTGATGGGTCTCGGGCTTTCCAGCGCCAAAAGACCGGGCCTGGTGCTGGGGGCAGCCGCTCTGCCTCTGGCCCTGGCTCCCGTGGCCGCAGCCGTATTGCCGCAAGCTCTGAGCCGTGGGCTGACGAAGGCTTGGCCGCCCGACTCCATGTCGTGGGCGGGGGTATTGGCGGCGATCGTTTTGGCGGCTGGGATTTGGTGGATGGCCCGGCGCGGCAGAACAGGCGTGGCGGTTGCACTGCTCGGCGGGTGCGCGGCAGCCAGCTTTATCTATCTGAAAATAAATGCGTTTCCAGCCATTGACCGGGAGGCAGGCACAAGGGCGTTGTGGCATCAGGTGGAACCTTATGTAGGAGAAACCTGCCTCGGCGAGATGAGACGGCACGCGCTCTACGGCCTTCGCTATTACAGCTCCGGACGGCTCCCTGACTGCTCCCACCAATCGCGTCCCTATCGAGTCGAATCCGACCCAGCCGTTTTCGCCGGACCGTAGGGGAAACCGCACCCTGAGCGTAACCTTCCCTTTCCGGCGAGCGAAAAACCGAGTAGGGGATGTGTTCGATACCCCGAGGGGGATACGGATGGTGGCAAATCTCACTAGATCGACAGTCGACAAACCGGCGCTGACGCGAAAAGAACAGGACCTGCTGAAACTGCTCGAAAATAACCCCGGTCGTTGCTACTCAAGGTCCTACTTGCTGAAGACGATCTGGGGGTACAGCGACGATACGCGCACGCGGACCGTCGACGTTCATGTCAGTCGGCTTCGCAAAAAACTGCGCAACCGCGGCGACATCTTGATCCACACGGTTGTGCGACAGGGGTATGTCCTGCAACGCAGCGGAGCGTCTTCAAATGGAAACGATGCGGGTGCGTCGTTGCCGGCTGCCGCGGAGCAGCAAGCGTAGCAAGCGTTCCGACACCGTGCGACGGCGTTGTAGAATGCTGGAGTGCGTAGGTACTTCGGCTGGTTGATTCGGCTGCTCGCTCTGTTGGGACTCGGGGTGGCCAGCCTCCTGTTTGGCGTATCGTCTTGGGAAAGCGTTACCGGCTATCAAACCAAGCACGTCTTTCATGCCGATTTGCCGGGCGGCGAACCGCTGACGCGCCGGGTCGTTTTGGTCGTCCTCGACGGGATCAGGGTTGACGTTGCCCGGCAAATGGCTTTTCTCCAAGAACTGGCGCGGAGCGGAGCAGGGGGTACGGCGCGGGCCGGGATGCCTTCGTTGTCGAATCCCGCTCGAGCAGCCATGGCGACCGGCGCATGGGCTGAAATTCACGGGGTGACCAACAACGGTCGCTACGAACCTCCGGCCGCTGATTCCATCTTTTCGCTGGCCCGCGGAGCCGGCGTACCCCGTGCGGCGGCCGGCTCGAGCTTTTGGATGAAGGCCTTTGGCGCCCACCTCGAAGAAGCCGTGTTGGTTCACCGCAAGCATCCCCGCGACCGAGACCAGGCCGATCGGCTTGTTGAGTGGCAGCGGCGCGTTTGCGGAGAGGACGTCGACTTCCTGCGGAACTACGCGAGCGGCCTCCTGGTCATGGGGATCACCGCGGCCGACTCAGCCGGGCACGACTTCGGAGGAGAATCCACGACGTACCGGCGCGTGGCGCAAGAAGTTGACATCTGCCTCGGCGCGCTCATCAAGGAGCTGGATGACGGCGAAACGACGTTCGTTGTCTGTTCCGATCACGGCCATATCGATCGGCGGGGCCGGGGCGGCCACGGCGGCAGCGAAGAAGAGGTGTTAAACGTGCCGCTCGTGCTGGCAGGCAAGGCAATTCGGCGAAGCAGCGGTTGGCGCGCCCAACAGATTGACGTCGCGCCAACCATTTGCGCGCTGCTGGGCCTGCCGCTGCCTTCGACAAACCAGGGAAGAATTCTGTGGGAAGCCATGGCCGTACCCGACGGGATAGCGGGCGCCCTTCGATCCCGGGAACGCGAACAGCGCCGGCTTGCTCTCTCGAAGCTACCCAGCCGTGAGCAGTCGCTTGAAGGGGGGCGAGCCGGCCGTAGGCTCGGATCAGTCATGGCGGCGGCGCCGTTCACGTTGCTGCTGGTTGGAATGTTCGCCAACTACAGATCTCGCTGGGCATGGTTGGTGGCGGCCGCGGGCCTTTACTATGCCGCTTACTACATCCTGTTTTGGGCTCTCGGCTTGGGCTACTCGCTGAGCGTTGTGGGCCGCGAAGAGTACCTGGTCAGCTTCTTCGCCCGAAACGTGGGCTGCTCGGTCGCCGCGTTGATCGTCTCTTCCGGGTTTCTGTACCGAAAAGCGCCGGGGCCGCGGAGTGTTCTCGTGCTGGACCAGGCCCTGCTGATTTCGACCACCGTCGCTTTGCAACTGATCGTGATGGACTATTGGTTTGGCTTGCGCATGAACGACTTCATGCCCGACCTGACGGTAAGCTTCAAGGCCTGCCTTGACCTGCTGCAGATCGGCGCGGTGGGGGGTGCGTCGCCGCTCGTATTCGCCTCCACGATCTTGATGGAGCGGCGGCGCGAAAGGCGCCTCATCGAGGAGACTCTTTCTTAGACGCGAGGCCGCAGAAAGCCGCCACACATATGCAACAACTCCCACTCGGCTTTGCACCCGACCGGCGGATCTTTACGGTTTCGGAGCTGACGACACAAGTTCGCGAGCTTCTGGAGGACAGGTTTGCGGACGTCTGGGTCGGCGGTGAAATCTCGAACACGAGGGCGGCGCCGAGCGGGCACTACTACTTTACCCTCAAAGATCGAGACGCCCAACTTCGCTGCGTTTGTTTTCGCCAGAACGCTCTCTACCTCAAGCTCAAACCGCAGGATGGCCTGGCGGCGCTTGTTCGCGGCCGGGTGAGCGTTTATGAAGTCCGGGGCGAGTATCAACTGTACGTCGAATACCTTGAGCCGCAGGGCTACGGTGCGCTGCAACTAGCTTTCGAGCAGCTCAAGAGGAAGCTAGCGGCCGAAGGTCTCTTCGACGAAGAGCGGAAGCGTCCGTTACCCGAGTTTCCCCGCCGGATCGGCATCGTCACTTCCCCACGGGGCGCGGTGATCTCCGACATGCTGCGCATCCTCGAGCGACGCTTTGAGGGTCTACAGATTCTGGTCTATCCCGTCCTCGTACAGGGAGACGGGGCGGCGGATGACATCTGCAAGGCCTTGCGGCATTTCAGCGACACTCGTTGCGTCGATGTGGTGATCGTGGGCCGCGGGGGCGGGTCGCTGGAAGACCTGTGGGCCTTCAACGAAGAGAGCGTGGCGCGGGCGATTGCCGAGTGTCCGATTCCGGTAATCTCCGCGGTAGGGCATCAGGCGGACTTCACGATCGCCGATTTCGTGGCCGATCTTCGGGCGCCGACTCCCTCGGCGGCGGCCGAGTTGGTCATCCGGCAAAAGTCGGAATTCGTGGAGATGATCTCGGGCGTCGAGAGGCGGCTTGTTCAGGCCGTGAGGTATCGGCTTGCGATCACCGGACGTCGACTGTTGGAGACGAGCGTTGACCGCGCCACGGCTTCGCTTAGGCGGCGCTTGGGAGCTCTGTGGCAGCGCGTCGATGAGCGCGAGTTTCAGCTCCGCCAAGCGGTCGTCCGGCGACTGCGCACCGCCGAGGCGCGCTATCGCGACGCGCGGCAATCCCTGGTAGTGCTCGACTTGCGGGTTCGGTTGGCGCAGACTCGCGCACAACTGGAAGGCCGCCGGGAGCGGCTGATGCCGTTGATGGCGTGGCGGCTCGAAGCGAGCCGATCGAAACTGGAATCCCTGGATCGTCAGATGCGCCAGCTCAGCCCGCTGGCGATTCTCGAGCGCGGTTACGCGATCGTCGAGGCCTCGGACGGCGCCATCATCCGCTCGTCCGAACAGACGGCGCCCGGCGATTCTCTGGGTGTCCGCCTGCACCAGGGTAGGCTGCGCGTACGGGTCGAAGATCGCCGATTCGACTAGCTGCTCGGGATGGAGTGCTATACCTTGATGTACTTTCCATTCCCTGACGGCTTTGTTTACAGTGCTTTCGTTCGAAGCGTCGTTTGGGGACGCTATAATCAATGGAGAATTGGAGTGACTACATGATCATATTGCGGTCGCAGGTGATGCCTCTGCTGCTGATTGTCGGGTTAGCTCTCGTCTCCTGTGGCGGGAGTTCCGGACCCGATGAGTCTGCCGTCGCGCAAGCCGCCGGTGGCGCCGAACAGCGGGAACCGGCGCCTGATTTCTCCCTCCGCGACGCCAACAACCACGAGGTCAGGCTGTCTGACTTTCAAGGCAAGGTTGTGCTGCTGAACTTCTGGGCTACCTGGTGCGGACCCTGCAAGATCGAGATGCCCTGGTTCGTCGAGTTCCAGCGAAAATACAGAGACCGCGGGTTCTCGGTGATCGCGGTTGCGATGGACGAAGAGGGCTGGAAGGTGGTCCGTCCCTTCGCCGACCGGTTGAAGCTCAATTTCCCGATCGTGATTGGAAACGACGAAGTTGCCGACAACTACGGCGGCATCATGGCCCTGCCGACCACCTACGTCATCGATAGACAAGGAAAGGTTGCCCTGATGCACCAGGGCCTGACCAGCAAGGGCGACTACGAAGATGAGATTGAGCGGTTGCTCTAGGGCGCCGCTGACGGCATTCCTGATAGCCGCGGCTGTCGGGTTAGCCGGCGCCCAATCGTTTAGCGGCTTTCACGCGGCTTCCGTGTTGCCGTCGAGCACGGTAACCTTAGATCCCGGCCGACAGGTCGTCGTCCCGGTGACTGTTCGGATTCGGCCCGGCTTCCATGTCAACTCTGACCGGCCGGCCGACGCCTACCTGATCCCCACCAAATTGACCTGGCAGACGGAAGCTCTTGCCTTGAAGGGCATCGAGTACCCGCCCGCCGAGTTGGTCGAATACAAGTACTCCGACAAGCCGCTTTCCGTTTATTCGGGCAAGTTCGTGATTCGCTCTTCTTTTGGCGTGCCGGCGCAAATTCCAGACGACCTCACCGAGCTCAGCGGGCAGCTGCGCTACCAGGCATGCAATGACAAGGCCTGCTTTCCTCCCAAGACTCTCCCGATTCGCATTCCGCTCGCCGGGCCGTAGTAATTCATCGCAAGCGCTCGTTATACGGGGCAGGACCAAACATTCGTCGTTAGGCGTGCTTCTCACAGTCCTCTTCGGCGTCTTCGCTGCTGCGGTCGGAGTAAGCAGTGGCCAAAGATACCGGTAAGCCCATCATCGCAACCGTCGTCGACACCAACGGTAAAGTCGTACTCGGTGACGGCCTTGGTAGCGAAGTACACGCCGGGCGGAACCTTTATTTTTGGAGGCTCTTCCAGGTTTTTAGTGGATGTCCGGCCGACCCCCGCGCCGTCATGCAGTTTCTGTAGGACCGGTATCGACCATTGCGCTCTCTAGCTTAGCCTCGGACAGGGGCTCCGTCATCTCATAAATCATTGATTCCATTGAATATTCGCGTGAATCTGAAAGGCAGCCACCATCAGCTTCCCAATGCCGTTGTGATTCTGCTCGACAACAATCCAAGCTGATCGATTGGGCCGCGAGAGTTCCGAAACATGCTTCTTCCGGCCCTTCCGAGCGCTTCCGGCCCTTTCGTGGCTGCCGCGGGCCCGGCGACCGCTATCCGAATCGGCAGCTGAAAAACCAAATCTGGACAAAGTGTGGTTGTTCGCCGATGCAGAGACTTGCTCCTTCACCGTGCGCCCGCTTACCAGTCCGCCGGCAGGTGGCGAGGCCAACGCCAAGTTTGCCTGCGATCCGGCGGCGGGAGCGGACTTGAAGTGGGTGTTTTGTTTGGAGGCCGAGCGGGCCTTTCGCCTCGCCCACCGCAGTCGTGGCGAGAAATGCGGGTTAACCGCACAGAGCCGCGGGCGTGAGCCTGGGGGCCCCGCAGCCCGACGGGTACAACTTCGTCCGGTTCTCGCCACGGGCCTGACTTCCGGGGACGGCCTCCCGCGTCTATTCTATCGCGGGGGGATAGGATTTCCCTGGAGAAGGGCCAGAAGTTGCAGAAAACACGGTATGTTGCCACCTGTGACCGGCAAATCCTCGCAACGGCGGAACCGCCCCGGGCGTCGAGATGAGTCTCGACGCGGCAAGCTGAGAGCTTGCGCCACGACGGGACTCGATGTCGCCACGAATGGCGACACATGCGTGCGCCACGAAACGAAGGCTGCGGATCTCGGCGGGCGGGGATGCCCGGAGGCCCGCCTGGACCATCGCAACCCATTGATTGTAAATGGGTTGCTAGAAATTGGCTTTGTTTCGTATTTTTTCTTCGCTCGTCGAGCGGCACCCCGGCCTCCTCGCTTCCCCCCCTTCAGAATAGCGAGCGTGTCAAGTGTTTCCGCGCGAGGGATCGGAAAAGGCCGCAGGTACTGGGCCAAACGGCGGCCCAGGCCCGCGCTACGGGACTTTTCTTCGCCCCAGCGATTGTGCGTTAAGTTATTGAAATAGCTTGGCCTATATTCCAATTGGCTTTGTTTGGTAATTTTCTTGAGTCGGCCGCTTCCGCGGGCGAAAAAGCTATTGGAGATGTGAAAAAATGCCATCGGCACCCAGGCGTCGGCTGCCATACACGCCAACAGTAGAGAAGATTAGTCAGCGCGAAGCCGGTTGTGGAAATCGCTGATTTCCGCATACCTTTCCTGGGACAGCCGCCTGTGCTTATTTTATCGCGGGCGGCTAGGACTTCCCTGAATCGGGGCCGACAAGTTGCAGAAAACAAAAGATGTTGCCACCTGTGACCGGCAGATGCGGCAACGACTAGAGAAAGGCCCGCAGGCCTGGGCCAAACGACGGCCCAGGCCTTATAGTTCCTACTGAGAGGGAATGGTCACAGGGAAGTGAGGAATCGTCGTCGTCGCTGTGGAAATGTGGAAATCGTCGGTCGATGTGTTCTCGCCTCACGTCGTGCGAGGATGGTCGAACGGCGGCCGGCATCCCGCTGCTACGAATCCCAGCCCTGGACACGCGATGTCTCAGCGCAGCGTCTCGAGCAGCGGGATGCGCTTGGTTTCCAGAACGAATCCTCAGATGATGTCCCGGAACCTCTGCTGTGATGACTTTACTATAAGGCCTTCGCGGAAGCCAAGCTTGTCGGCTCGTCGGAATCCTAACTTGCCAAGGAGTCGATTTCTATGGGGTTACCAAGCCTATCGCCGGAACCGGACTTTGCCGCCTTCGTCGCCATTGACTGGGCCGATCGAAAGCACACCTTCGCGCTGGAAGAGGCTGCCACCGGCCGCCGCGAGGGAGGGGAGATCGAGCACACGCCGGAGGCGGTCGAGACCTGGGTCAGGGGGCTGATCGAGCGCTTCGGGGGCGGTCGGATCGCCCTATGTTTGGAGCAGTCGCGGGGGGCCTTGGTGGCGATGTTGGTGCAATACGAATGTTTTGTGCTCTACCCGGTCAACCCCGTGACCGCGGCACGGCTACGGCAGGCCTTTTTTCCTTCGGGCGCCAAAGACGACCAGCCCGACGCCGAGTTGCTGCTGGATCTGCTGACCCGCCATCGCGATCGGCTGCGGCCCCTCGAACCCGACACCGTCGAGACCCGCACCCTGCAGTTTCTGGTCGAACAGCGCCGCCACCTGGTAGACGAGAAGACCCGCCAGAAGAATCGCCTGACCGCCCAGCTGAAGCTCTACTTCCCGCAAGTGCTGGCATGGTTCGACGACATCGACCAGCCGCTGGTGGGGGCGTTGTTAAAGCGCTGGCCCACGTTGGGGATGCTCCAGCGGGCGCGTCCCGCCACGGTCTTGCGCTTCTGGGAGCAGCATCACAGTCGTAGCCGCCGATGCAACCAGCAGCGGCTGGAAGAGATCCGTCAAGCCCGGCCGGCGACGCGCGACGGCGCTGTCGTGACGGCGGCGACGGCCGCTGTCAAGACCCTGCTGCCTGCTGGGTTTGATCCGGGTGCTGCGCGAGGGGATCGGGGAGTTGGACGAGAAGATCCGCCAGCTGGTGGCCGCTCACGAGGACAGCTTCTTGTTCGACCAGCTGCCGGGTGCGGGCCCGGCCCTGGCCCCGCGCTTGCTGGCCGCTTTCGGCACCCGTCGCGAGCGTTTCCAAACGGCGGCGCAGTGGCAGGCCTATAGCGGAGTGGCGCCGGTGGTGCAGCGCAGCGGCCAGCGAACGTGCACCCGTTTTCGCTGGGCTTGTCCCAAGTTCCTGCGGCAAAGCTTTCACGAGTTCGCAGCCTTCTCGATTCGTAAATCCGTCTGGGCACGGGCCTACTACGAACAGCAACGGGCGCGAGGCAAGACGCATCACTGTGCCGTGCGATCGCTAGCGTTCAAGTGGATCCGTATCCTGTTTCGCTGCTGGCAAGAACGGACGCCCTACAACGAGCAAATCTATTTGCAGGCACTGGCCCGACGAGGCTCGCCTCTGCTGCGACGGCTGCCAGCGGCTGTGAATCCGAACTGAATTACCTGTGTAACAAACTCGACCATGCCGCCACTTTTTTCTTGACAGCTCAACTCAGATGGCTGCGCTACCGGCTGTAATTCATTGATTGCAAGCGCGATGCCGGTCGCGTGGGCCCCTCCCTCTTAGTAGGATCGCGCGGCGCGTCAAGCGTCTCCGTGGGCGATGAACAAAAAACGGCCGCGGATCTGGCGGGCGACGACAAGATAGAGCGAAGGGGGAGTGTGATCATCGCCCGCCTAGATCAGCGCTACGGGCTTGAAAGGGTTGGCCGACTTGCTCCCCTACTGGGATTTGTTGCGCGGAGATGCGTTTTGCAGCAGGTTGATCAAGCGCCGCCCCGCCGCGGGCACGGGCACTTGGCCTCCGAGAACAATCTGACGAGCTGGAAGTTCTCTTCCATACAAGTTCTTGTTCGCCTTCCAATCCTGGCGCAAGGTTGAGCCTTCCACCGAGACACCGGCGAAAAGCCCGCGCGACCGCGAATAGCTTAGTATCTCGGCGCGCATGTAAGCGTCGGTCGCCGCTGTTGCAGCCCGTCCCTTGGGGCCGGCCGCGACAGCCGCATCCGCTCCCAGTTTGACCTTGCTCTTCAGGATCGATGCAGCCCCTTTGGGATTCATGACGAGCAGCAAAAAGTCGGTCGCTTGCCCGCCAAGCTGAAAGCCCACGTTCCCCCCTTCCAGCCGTACCATTGCCGGCGCCCCCCAAGAACCGGTGAAGCCCGCGCCGCCGCGGCAGGTCATCGCTCCCCTGCCATAGCTTCCGCCAAGCCCGATGGCGACCTTCTTGACGGATGGGATGATCAACACGCACTCCGCTTTGTCGAGAAGCCCCTTGGGAACACCATCCGGAATGTTCAATAACTCCTCGAGCACCTCGGCGGATTTCGCCAACCTCTGCTCTACCTTCCCCGCGAACACCAGGGGGACCGCCAATAGCAGCAGAAGGATTTGGATAAGCCGGCTCATTGCAGTTGCACCGCCGTTGTGTTGCCTAAATGGAAGCAAACCAACCCTTCCCATGATCCTAACGGCAATTTGCCCGGCCCGCCATACAAAGGATTGCTGATTTCAGGCGCGGAATCTGACTTACGGCGTGATGCTGTGTTTTCCAGTATTCTGAAGTCCCACCCCAGCGAAACGCTGGGCTGGTTCGTGTCGTCTAAGATAACGTTATAGCTCGTTTCCGGTGATTGGCGGAACGACGCCAAGCCTGAGGAGGCAATCCCATGCGGATACATAAACATCACGTTGCGATCGCGGCCGCCATCGCTGGTTTGACCCTGCAACCGGCTCTGCTTGCAGAGCGGGATAAGGGCGCCAAACAGCGCTACGAACAGGAACGCGAGGCCAGTAAGCACGAGGCCGAGCTGGAGCGAGAGCACTACAAGCATGTGAACGAGATCGAGCGGGAACGCCGCAAGCACTTCGAGCAAATGGAGCGGGAACGTCTGAAGCGTATCCGGGAACGTGAGCGGGAAGCCTACAAGACCGAAAAGGAGTACTGGAAGCGCGTCAAGGAGAACGAGCGGGAGGCACGAGAACACCTCGGAGGCCCTTACGGGCGGGGCGAACACGGACCTGTTGGGGGCTCTCGCGGCACCGTTTTTCGGACAAGTGACCTTGAGGTGATCATCGACTATTTTCGCGGCGAAGGCCGCCCGTTCAAAGGCGCCGTCCCGCCCCCCAATGTCAGCCGCCTTCGTCGAGGAGACCGAATCCCCGATGATTTCAGAGGGCGCGTCAAAGCCCTTCCCGCGGACCTGGCACGTCAACTTGAACCGGCGTCCGGCGGCATGAGGATGGGGTTGTTGGGCGACCGCGCCATCATCTACGACCCTGAAACGCTCTCGATCCTAGACGCGGTCATCGTTGCATCTTCGGCGTTTTCAAAACGATAGCTGAGACCGAGGGGATTGCGGGAGTCGATATTCCCTGATGGCTGAAGTCTCTTCGTCGCCAGTTGAAGGAATCACCTACGGTATGTCCAACGGAAACCACCGCGCAGGGTCACGCGTTCGCCCCCTATTTCGCCGGAAAGGCCTGGTTTTTTTTCTTGTCGCCGGGTCCCTACTGTTGCCGGCGTGCTCGACAACGACCAAGGTGGGTGACATCCTCAGCAATCCTGCCGCTTATGAGGGCGCCAAACCGCCCACGAGATTCGAAGTGACCCGTACGGACGAAGATTGGCGCCGGCTGCTGACGCCGCAACAACATGCTGTCCTCCGGAAGCAGCGTACCGAGCCCCCGGGTTCAAGCCCGCTCAATCATGAGAAACGCGGGGGAACATTTGTGTGCGCCGGGTGCGACCTGCCGTTGTACTCTGCGGAGACCAAGTTTGAAAGCGGCACCGGCTGGCCGAGCTTCTGGCAACCGCTCGACAACGCCATCGAAACCTCATTGGATAGATCGTTCTTTATAACGCAAACGGAGGTGCATTGTCGGCGCTGCGGCGGGCACCTTGGTCATGTCTTCGAGGACGGGCCGAAACCGACCGGCCTGCGTTACTGTATGAACGGCGTCGCAATGAAGTTCCAGCCCTCCGAATCGTCTCGCCCGTAGCAGGAGGCAGCCTTGCGCTATCGCCACACAGCCGCCTTGCTAGCGCTCGTGTTCGGACTCGCCGCAGGCGCTGCGCCCACGGAGAGCGAGAAGCAAACTGCTGTCGCTCTATTCGCGGGCGGCTGTTTCTGGTGCATGGAACCGCCTTTCGACAAGCTCGACGGCGTCCTCTCGACGACCTCCGGCTATATCGGCGGGTCCAAAGCCGACGCGACCTACACGAAGACTTCATCCGGCAAGACCGGACATCGCGAAGCGGTGCGGATTGAGTTCGACCCGGCGCGTATCAATTACACTCTGCTGCTCGAAGTGTTCTGGCGCAACATCGACCCGCATGACGCCCGGGGCCAATTCTGCGACAAGGGTCCGCAGTACACGTCGGCCATCTTCGCGCTGACCGACGAACAGCGATCGCTCGCGGAAGCATCGAAGGCGAAGATCGAGTCTGAGGGCAACCTCTCTGACCCGATCGTTACCGAAATCCTGCCCGCCGCCCCCTTCTACCCCGCCGAGGACTACCACCAGGACTACTACAAGAAGAACCCGGTCCGGTACAAACTCTACCGCTGGAGCTGCGGCCGCGACGCTCGCCTCAAGCAGGTTTGGGGTGACAAGTAGAATCCGTAACGCTAGCCGCTAGAGGCTTTCAATCCATGAAGAGGATGTCCGGAGCTGCGGAGCCGCGAGGCGGTTCTTGGTCCGTTGCGCGAGGGCGATGGTATACTGGAAACACTTCCTACGGTGCTGTCCGGCCGTCCCTAGATCAGGGAACTCTCCGCGGACGGAGGATTACAGGCTCGGCGACTCTGCCCTCGGGGGAGGAGGACTTTGTTGTGCCAAAACTGAAATCTCATCGCGGCGCCAGGAAGCGGTTCAAGCTGACGGCTTCCGGAAAGATCAAACGCGGGCATTCGATGAAGAACCACATCTTGACCAAGAAAGATAGTAAGCGGAAGCGACACCTGCGAAAAGGCACCCTGGTTAGCCCGGCGATGGCGAAGGCCATTAAGGCCATGATCGCCTGAGTTCATAGAGTGAGAAGAAGGTGAGCGAACAGTGCTGAACGGCACGTGCCTGTATCGCCACTGAAATTGCTTAGCAGCCCGTGGTAGAAGTGAAGGTCGCGAAAAATCGGGTACAGCCGGCCAATTCGCTTCAGGCTAAGTGCCTTGTGTCTTGGGTCATGACGGGAGGCGAATTGGTGGCAGTCCCCATTTTTCGCTCCTACATGACATTTGCCACGGGCTGCTAGCCCACCAAGGAGCCGCCGGCCTACCGGGTCGGTTGGAACCGCCCGAGGGCGACGGGTAGCCAAAGTCGTTGGGGCGTAGCAGAGTGCTTTAGGAGGAAACCGTGCCTCGAGTCACACGCGGCCCCAGGCGCCGCCGGAAACGCAAGAAAATCCTCGCCCGCGCCAAAGGCTACTACCAAGCGAAAAGCAAGCTTTATCGCTACGCCAGGGAAGCGGTCGATCGAAGTCTGAAGTTCGCCTACATCGGCCGGCGCCTGAAGAAACGCGATTTCCGCTCTTTGTGGATTATCCGCATCGGAGCGGGCGCGCGCCGGCACGGGCTTTCCTACAGCCGGTTCATGCATGGGCTGAAGCTGGCCGCGATCGAACTCAACCGCAAGATGCTGGCGGAGATGGCCGTCCGAGATCCGGACGCTTTTGGGAAACTCGCGGCACAGGTCAGCCGCGCGCTCGAGGCCCCGCGAGCTAAGGATCCCGAAGCCGCTCCCGGCCCGCTAGCGGAGCCGGCTGCGACAGAGGCCCAGGCAAAGGCGGGCGAGATCCCGCCGCCTGCCGAAGCCGCCCCCGCGGAAGCTGCGGAAGCTGTCCCTGCCGAAGCCGCCCCCGCGGAAGCTGTGGAGGCTGAGGAAGCTGAGGCCAAAGCAGCTGGGGAAGCCGAAGCCGCCCCCGCGGAGCCCGCGGCCAAGGAAGCTAAGGAAGCTCCTCCCGCCGAAGCCAAACCCTCGAAGAAGGTGCGCAAGCCGGCCGCGAAGAAGGCAGCTTCAAAGACAGCCCCCGAAGAGGAATCCAGCGTCCCTGAGGCTGCCCCGAAAGCCCCTAAGCCGTCGGTCGAACCCGCCACGGCGGCGAAGAAGAAGGCCGCCAAGCCGGCGATGAAACCGTCCACGGCCGCGAAACCACGCAAGAGCTCGGCGGGGGCGAAGAAGAAGGCCGCCAAGCCGTCGAAGGCAGCGTCTCAATCTAAATCCAAGGGCGACCAGAAACCGTCTGAAGAATCCCCTGCCGACTAGCCGGAATCGCTCGGCATGTCCATCGAAGAGAAAACCTCCCAAAAGCTGCCTGAATTGCTCGCGGCGGGCAAATCGGTGGACGGGCTCTATGCCGAGCTGTGTTCGGTCTTTGACCAAGAGCACCAGGCGGCGTCTTCGCCGGAGCAGGTCAAGGGCCTGCGAGACCGCTGGTTGGGACGTAAGAACGGCCTGCTCGCGGCGGCCAACAACCATTGGCTCAAAGCGGCGCCAGGAGAGCTTAAACCGCAAGTCGGACGACTGCAGAACGAAACCCGCAAACGATTGGAAGCGGCCCTGGAGCAGGCCGCGAAAGCGCTGGAAATCTCTCCCCAAGCCGGGGAGGGGATTGACGTAACGCTGCCGGGGCCGCCGCGCGCCATCGGGGCGACGCATCCGGTCCGGCTGGTCGAGGAGCGCGTGCAGTCGATTTTCCACGGCCTGGGCTACTCGGTGGCCGAAGGTCCGGAGATCGAAACCTACTACCACAACTTCGAAGCGCTGAACTTCCCCGCCGATCATCCGGCCGTCGATGAGATGGACACCATTTTTGTGGCCGACCGCGTGCTGCTGCGGACACACACTTCACCGATTCAGATCCGGGTGATGGAACAGCAAAAGCCGCCCTTGCGCTACCAGGTTTACGGCAAGGTCTACCGCCACGACACGCCCGACTCTACCCATAGCCCGATGTTTCACCAGATGGAGGGGTTCGCGGTCGATGAAAAGATCACCTTCTGCGATCTAAAGGGAACATTGGACTATTTCCTGAAGGAATTTTTCGGCTCCGACATCAAGCTCCGTTTTCGACCGAGTTTCTTCCCCTTTACCGAGCCGAGCGCCGAGGTGGACATCTCCTGCATCTTTTGCGCCGGCCGCGGCTGCCGGATCTGCAAGCAGACCGGTTTCATTGAGCTGCTGGGCTGCGGCATGATCGATCCCGCGGTATTTCATCATGTGGGCTACGATGCGGAGCGATATTCCGGCTTTGCGTTCGGCGTGGGGCTGGACCGCATTGCCATGCTGACCTACGACATCAACGATATCCAGCTTCTGTTCCAGGGGGACGTGCGCTTCCTGCGCCAGTTTCGATAATGCGCGTTCTGCTGAGTTGGCTGCGGGACTTCGTCGACATTTCCGAACCCCCCGAGGAGGTCGCCGAGGCGTTGACCATGGCCGGCATGGCCGTCGACACCGTGACCGAACACGACGGTGAGACGGTTTTCGATCTAGACATCACCGCCAACCGCCCGGATGCGTTGAATCACATTGGGATCGCCCGCGAAATCGGAGCCATCTACCGCCGGCCTCTACGGCTTCCCGCGACCGATGTACCCGAAGCCGATCCACCCGCCGCGGAGCGGGCCTCGATTGAAATCGCCGACCCAGAACTTTGTCCGCGCTATGCGGCTCGGGTTGCGCTGGGCATCGACGTCAAACCGGCGCCGGAGTGGATGCGAAGACGGTTGGAGCTGTGCAACATCCGCGGCATCAATAATTTGGCCGACCTGACGAACTACGTCCTGCTCGAGATGGGACACCCGACCCACGCCTTCGACCTGGATCTGCTGGAGGAATCGAAAATCATCGTGCGGCGCGCGAAGGCAGAGGAATCGCTGCGCACGCTGGACGGCGTCGAGCGAACGCTGTCGAGTGATCACCTGGTTATCGCCGATGCCGGGCGCCCAGTCGCCTTGGCTGGAGTCATGGGGGGGGTGGAAACCGAGATTTCCGATTCCACGCGCAACGTCTTGTTCGAAAGCGCGTGGTTCCAGCCAGGTTCGATTCGAAGAACGTCCCGGCACTTCGGCATGCATACGGAGGCGTCTCATCGTTTTGAGCGCGGGGCTGACATCGAAGCGCCGATCTGGGCGGCTGACCGCATCGCCCATCTGCTGGGCCGGGTCAGCCCAGGGACGATCCTCAGAGGTGTATTGGATGCTTACCCGAACGTTGTCAACCGTCCCCCGATCAGGCTGCGACGCTCCTCCATTCCGCGGCTGCTGGGGACCGAAATTCCCGATCGTGACGTGGAGGGAATCCTTGCAGCGCTGGGAGTGGAGATCTCGGCGCATGAGTGGGGATGGGAGCTCAAGCCGCCGGCGCGTCGATTGGATTTGGAGCGCGAAATAGACGCGCTGGAAGAGATCGCCCGCGTCTACGGCTACGATCGATTCCCGAGCCGCCTGCCCGAGTCAGCCAGTGGCGTGACCCGAGCTCCGTTCGCGGAAGAAGAAGCTCGCCTGCGCTCGATCGCACGTTCCCTGGGCTATCACGAAACCGTGAGCTACTCCTTTATCTCGTCCGAGGAGGCGCAAAGATACGGCGCCTGGGACGCGGTGCGGTTGAAGAATCCAATTTCGGAGCAGTGGGACGTGATGAGAAATACCGCCGTCCCGTCGATGTTGCAAGCTCTCGAGCACAACTTGAACCGCAAAGAGCCGAGCCCGCGCCTGGTGGAAATCGGTCGGCTCTATCGTCGGCAGGGGGACTCTTACGTCGAACCGCCGGTGCTGACCTTGGGAGCGACCGGAGACGCCCGTCCCGCCGCGCTTGGCGAACGAACCAGGCCGTTCGATTTCTTCGAGCTCAAGGCTGACGTCACGGCGCTGGTCGAGCCGTTCGATTTCGAAGCGCTTGCCTTCGACCCGCAGGGCGCGCCGTCCTATTACGCTCCGGGCCGGTCCGCTCGGCTGTTGGGGGATGGAAACGTGCTTGGATGCTTGGGGGAACTCGATCCCTTGCTGGCCCGGGAGCGAAAAATTCGGCAACCCGTCTTTGTGGCCGAGTTGTTCCTGGGAAGCTTGCAAGAGGTGGGACTGCGCCGACGCCAACACCGTGCTTTGCCGCGAGTGCCTGCCGTGGATCGGGATTTTTCTCTGCTTGTGCCCGAGGGAATCAGTTTTGCCGAGATCTGCGCCGCGATCGGCCAACAAGCCCATCTGGTCAAACTCGAGCCCGCGGAGCTGTTTCGAGGATCGCAGGTCCCGGCCGGGCGCTACGGCTTGCTGCTGCGAGCCAGTTGGCAGAAGCCGATGGAAAGTCTCACCGACGAGCAAGTCAACGTCTACGCAAGCCAGATCGTCGCCCGCCTTTCGAAAAAGCTGGGCATTGAACAGCGTGCCTGAGGTCCCTTCGAGCCTTGCTGGACCGCTCGTTGGTAGCGGACGGCTGGAGAGAGAGCATGCGACGTCCGACAACCAGGTGGGTCAAACCGGGGCCGAGATTGCCCCTGCGAAATTTCAGTTATCTTTTATGCAATCTGCGTTAGGATAGAGAAAAAGAAGCGGAGTCGGGGTGCCAGAATGCAGCAACAACTGATTGTTTCCGAGTCGGCCGCAGAGGGTTTCAAGCCCCTCGAAGCGTTGGAACGCCGTGTCGAAGACGCGATCGAGCGCTACCGCTCGGCTCAGCAGGGGCAGCACGCAGCCGAGCAGGAGGCCGGCCGGTTGCAGGAAATCGTGTCGGAGAAGGAAGAGCAGATCGTCCGCCTGACACGAGACCTGGCCGAGGCCCAAGCCGAGCGCGACCGAGTGCGGTCCCGGATCGAGGCCTTGCTCCAACGGCTCGAGACGATCGAAGAGTAACGATTCCCGAACTCGGCGGCTCGCCGGCCGGCGGCGAGCGCCGAGCTGAAGGCGGTTCTCATGGTCACGGACGAGCGAACCCAAGTACATATTTATGGGCAGGTTTATCACCTCAAAGGGGGCGACGACGCCGAACACACCCAGGCTGTCGCCAAGCTGGTCGATGAGCAAATGAACCGCGTCGCCGCCCAGACCCGCGTGCCGGACAATTTTCGTGTAGCCGTACTAACGGCGCTTCACCTCGCCGACGAGTACCTGAACTTGAAAAAGGATCACGACGAGCTGAAGTCGCAGGTGGCCGCGAAGAGCAATCGCCTCGTCTCCCTCCTGGACAAGATCAACAACGAGGAAGAATCGGCGTCCGTTTTCCCCGCGGCGGACTGACCGATTCGAAGGGGTCAAAAGCCTCACCCCCCCGGCCCTGACGCGACCGCGGCACTGCCTCGACAAGGACCATCGCGGCCGAGCAAAACCACGGTAGAGAGGATGAGAGTTCTCTTCATTGGAGACATCGTCGGCAAACCCGGGCGGCGCATCGTTCGCGAGAGATTGTCGGACCTCGTGGGACGCTTGGATATCGATCTTGTCATCGCCAACTGCGAGAACACAGCCGCCGGCTTCGGGATCACTCCGGATTTGGCGGATCAACTGTTCGAGATGGGAATCGATGTGCTCACCTCGGGCAATCACATTTTCGACCGCAAGGGCATTGATGAATACCTGGCAGTCACGCCTCGACTGCTGCGGCCGGCCAACTATCCCGACGGCGTTGCGGGCTTCGGCGTCTATCAGGCATCAACATCCAGCGGCGTACCCTACGCTGTCCTCAACCTGCAGGGGCGCGTCTACCTGCCTACGATCGACTGCCCCTTCCGCAAAGCAGACAAGCTGCTGGAAGAGATCGACGGCAGCGTCAAAGTCCGCCTGGTGGACTTTCACGCCGAGGTGACCAGTGAAAAGATCGCTTTCGGCTGGTACTTGGACGGCCGCGTGTCGGCCCTCGTCGGCACCCACACACACGTACCCACGGCCGACGAGCGTGTGCTGCCTCAGGGAACGGCCTATATCACCGACGTAGGGATGACGGGACCATACGATTCCGTGATCGGGATGAACAAACAGGCCTCTATCTCGCGTTTCCTTCACGGTGTTCCCACCCGCTTCGAACCGGAAACCGGGGACGTGCGTTTAGCGTCTGTTATTGTCGAAATAGACGAGACCACAGGCCAAGCTTCGTCGATCGAGCGGCGTGTCGTCCGCGCGCCCTGATTTGTGGAGGATGCGTCTCGCGTATCCGCCTATCGGCCACAAGCGCATATCAGAAGAAATTTGCAGTTTCTTTACGCTTCGCGTGCAAGGAATCTTGTTTCCTGCTTTGCACGTTAGACTATGATCGTGGGTTGCCGGCGCGAACGTTTACAGCGGCGCTTGCGGGGCCGCCGAGTCGGGGTGCCTGAGCCATGCGGTATCTGATTCTTAGCGATATTCACGCCAACTGGGAAGCGCTGCAGGCGGTTTTGCGGGACGCCGAGGGATCCTATGACGAAATCTGCTGCCTCGGTGATGTGGTCGGCTACGGCGCCGACCCGAACGCGGCCACCGATTGGGTTCGCAAGAACGTGAAACACGTGATCCGGGGCAACCACGACAAGGTCTGCTGCGGACTCGAAGAGCCCATCCTGTTCAACCCGGTCGCGCGGCAGGCCGCGGAATGGACGCTTCAGAATCTCAGCGACGAGAACCGGGATTATTTGTACAACCTCAAGAAAGGGCCTCTGGAGCTGGACGACTTCGTCATGGCCCACGGCTCCATCAGCGATGAGGACGAGTATGTCGTCGACCCTCGCCAGGCGGCGGCCCAGTTTCCCCTTCTCCAGGGTCGCCTGGCGTTTTTCGGGCACACGCATGTCCAGGGCGGGTTTCTGCTCTCGGCGGATGATTGCCGAGTCATCCAGAACAACACCGATAACGACGATGCTACGCTGTCGATCGCCGAGGGCGACACGTCCCTGCTGAACCCCGGCTCGGTCGGTCAGCCCCGAGACCTGAACTGGAAGAGTGGCTACGTTTTCTACCATGCTGAACAGCGGGCCGTCGAATTTCGCCGCTGCGCCTACGATCTGGAGACCGCTCAGCGCAAGATCAGGGAAGCAGGCCTGCCGCCGACTCTGGCCGACCGACTGGCGTACGGGCGATAGAAGCGGGCTAGCTACTTTCTGGCGCAAAAAGGAGAAAGGGGGTATCCACTTGCTTGGACCATACGCTACATGTTGTGGTCGGACCTCGCACTCCCTCCCACGAGCTGACGGTACGGCACGGGATCGACTTGTACGGCGTTCTGAAGCAGGCGGTAGAACAGCAGTCCACGCGCCCGTGAACGCCGGCGATTGAAGCGGAATGTGAATTCATCGAGGTAGTAGTCCAAATGCTTCTCGCTCACCGCTCCTTGATGTGTCCCCAGCAGCCACCGCTTTAGAAGCGAAGCCACGCGATGCACACGGGGCATCAGTTTGTGCGCCGGGTCGTCGCTTGGGCTGAGAATGGTGACCTGGTGAGTGTAGCCCTTCTTGGCGATGTTGTTGTAGCCTTTCCATCCATCCGTGTGAACCACCGCCCCAGGGCGGACCGATTCTTCAATGCATGGGTGCAGACTCTGGCTCGAGGCGTCGGGCACCCGTCGCAACCGGATGCGGCCGATTCCTCGCCCGTCCTGCTCGGCCGCGACGACAACGATCGCCTTATCTTCGGCTTGTCGGCCGCGGACGCCTTCTTCCTCTCCACCGACGTAGGTTTCATCCACCTCCACACAGCCGTTAAGCCGATCCCGGCCGGGCCGGACCATGGCACGCCGCAGCTTGTGGAGCCAACTCCAAGCTGTCTGGTAGCTGCCCAGGCCGAGCACCTGTTGAAGCCCCAACGCACTCCCTCCGGATTTCTGGCTGGTCAGGTACCACATGGCCTGAAACCACACTCGCAGGGGCTTTTGCGTCCGTTCAAAAATCGTCCCCGCCGTCAGAGAGGTTCGGCGCCGACACTTTCTACACTTCAGGTGGCCCGTGTTCGTCAGCCAGGCCTCGCTGCCGACACATTGCGGGCATCGGAAGCTCTGCCGCCACCGAACCCGCCGCAGATACGCCAGACACGCCGCTTCCGAGCAGAACCAATCGTCGAACTCCGGCAGGGTTCTGGGATAGTCAACGCCGCCAATAGGATGCGGTCCGGACTCCTCGGCCATCCCCGAATACTACATCTTGTGGCTGGTCCAAGCAAGTGGATACCACCTAAAGGAGAAACTGCGTGGTGGCTGGGTACAGTCAGCCAATTTCGCGTCCGAATGCGCCCGTAAGTTGTTGATTCTTTGAAGGCGCGACATTGGTGACAGTCCCCGCCCCGAGCGCTACGCGTATTTTGCGCCGGAAAGTAGCTAGCGCTTGGTTTCATACAACCGGGCGCCGGGTCTACCCGTACGATACCCGCCGTCACGCCGGCCAGAAGCGCCCAAGACACTGTTTGGTAGATCAACACGCCCAGCGTGTAGTCCCAAGGCAGATGAAACCAGATCGGATCAGCTACGGAAATGAAGTTGGTCCCCATCATGCCGGCCAGGAATACGACCCCTGCCCGCTTCGCATATCCGCCTGGGCCGACCGAAGTTCGAGGCGCAGCGATAAACGATAGGCTGCCTATAATACGGAGATGGTTTGCCCGCTCTGCGAGAAGCGCAAGGCCAAGCGAGACTGCCCGGCGAAGGGCGCGAAGATCTGCTCGATTTGCTGCGGCCGCGAACGGGAAGTCACCATTGATTGCCCCTTCGAGTGCCCCTATTTGCAGGAGAGCCGGCTGCACGAACACAAAGGCAACCTCGATCCCAAGGACTTCCCCGCCAAGGAAATTCGCATCGACGAGAATTTTCTCCAGGAGAACGCCGTGCTGCTCACCGTATGCGGAAGAAGCCTTCTCGAGGGCTCTTCGCAGACGCCCGGCGTCGTGGACGGGGACACGCGGCAAGCTCTGGATGCCCTGATTCGCACTTACCAGGCACTTGAAAGCGGACTGTATTACGAGAGCCGGCCCGTCTCTTTGCTGGCGCAGCGGGTCGTGGACCATGTGCAACAGCAAGTCCGGGAGTTTCGCGACCGAGAAAAGCATGCGCAGGGAATGGCGCAAATCCGTGACGGTGACGTTCTGCGGATGCTGGTTTTTCTGCAACGCATGGCCCTCGACCGAGACAACACCCGCCCCAAGGGAAGGGCATTTCTTGACTTCCTGCGCGTCCATTTCCCTGATTTCGAGCAAGCCTCCCCAGAGTCTCTGATCATTCCCGGCGGGTAGGGGAGCCGACATACGCCAGGAAATCCGAGTGCTAGACTAATCGGTTAGTGGTCGCGGAAAAAAACGTTGGGCTGATCGTCTTCGGTCACGGCTCCAGCATAGAACAAGCCAACGAAGGCGTCCGGCGAGTAGCCGAGCGGACGGCGCGTCGCTGCCGCCTTTCGCTGTGGGAAGCTGCGTTTCTCGAATTGGCTCAGCCCAGTCTTGAAACCGCGGTCGGCACGTTGGTGAGAAAAGGGGCCGGTAAGATCGTCGTGGCGCCTTATTTTCTAACGATGGGGGTGCATCTGCAGCGCGACTTGCCTCGCATCATCGAAGTAATCTCGACAAAGCACCCCGCTGTGAATCTCGTTTGTTCCCCTCCGCTGGACCGGCATCCGGCGCTGGTGGATATTCTCGCCGACCGGATACAGCAGACAATCGCGTGACCGCAAGCCGGGCCGACAGTGGGGTGAAAAGCACCATAGCCTCTTCACAAGAACCCAATCCGGCCTCCCAGACTCCTCGCCAGATAGGAAGAATTCAATGAGCAAACTCTACCGTTCGACTCTGTTGCCGTTGGCACTCGGCGTTCACCTTTTCGCGGGGCTGGGTTTCCCTGAGGCAACCGGAGTTCAGCAGGCTTCCAAACTGATGCAGGAGGCGGCGGATCGTTTTCTGTCCCTGATGGAAGAAATCGACGAAGAACAATGGGACGCAAGAGCCGCGGGTATTCGCCACAGCATCGGGGAAGAGGCGGAACACATCGCCTTGGCTCATCAAGATCTGCAGAACCAAGTCGTCAAGGCCATGCGGGCACCCGCGCAGCCGGGAAAGGCGAAAGAACTGGAAGGCAAGGAGGTGCAGCTGCGGCAACTGATGTTGCAGGCATCGAAACCAGCCGAAGCCTATCAGCCTCCCCAAAAACTAAAGACCAAGCCCGAGGTCTTGGAGTTTTTTAACGCGGCCCACCGCAAAGCCATGCAGAAACTACAGGGAGGCGGATTGGCGCTCGAGGTGCATGTCTTCAAGCACCCCTCGCGCGAGTACGGCGAATTGACGGCGCTGCAATGGTTCTACTACATCGCCTACCACAACATGCTGCACTGCCAGGTGATCGAAACCATCCTGGGGAATACGGAGTCGGCCGGGGAGTAATCGATGAGTCGGCCCTTGTCGGACGAGCGCATTGTTCGGTTCGAATTGGCCCGAAAGATCGGGCATGAAGCCGCCAAGATTGCCGGCGGAACTCGAAACTAGCCCGCCAAAAGTGGCGGTCGCTCACTGTGGTGCGGCCCGCTTCCATACAGCTTCGCGAGAAAAGCGGGCTAGTTTTGCGGCACGACCCCGCTCGCCGGTGATTCTTGGGGCCGCTCACCGCGCATGATAACCCGCCCTGGCGCGCACTTTTACACCGGGCCGTGTCACTCTGGCATGAACCGTCCGCCACTCGCCACGGAACTCTTGGTTCTTGGGGTAATAGGCGACGCTGTACACGCTGCGCAGCTCGTCGGCCACAAGCGGGAAGACCGGCTCTAGATCCTGGATCGATAGCGCCGGGAACAGTCGCCCCCCCGACGCGTCAGCGAGCTTGTGCATCCTTTTACGGGCTTTTTGTGACCAGCCGCGGCCAAATCTTTCTCCGGAGCGGAGAAAAACCGGATAGATCAGGGCATCGATTTGATCCGCGGCGTCCAACAGCTTGTTGAAATTCACACGGGAAGGCATTTGCTGGTGGCTGATCCGGTTGTCAATTCCATCGCTGATGACGATCAGGCCGTTGCGCTCCCCGGGGCGGTATCGCAGATCTTCCGCATAGGCCAACACGACCGTGTCGTAAAGCGGTGACGCCCCCGAAACATCCGGGATCCCCCGGATGGTCTTCAGCAGCCCCTCCCGCTCGGCGGTAAGTTTGGAGACAACGTGGAAGACTCCTCCGGCCAACGCGTAAAGGGCCACTCGATCGCCCGGTCGGGCCAGCCCAACGAACTTCGCCGCGGCTTCCCGCATCGACGCCCGGTCGGGCCGCGTACTGCCGCTTAGATCGAGAAGGATTGCCAAGTTGAAGGGGACATCTTCGGAGCCGGCGAAAGCGACCTCCTGTAGCACGCCGTCCTCCCATACCTCGAAGTCCTCCGAGCTTAAACCCGTTACCGGCTGGCCTGCCTCGTCCGAGGCGGCCAGAACGAGGTTGACCATGCGAACGTCGGAGCGAAACAGCAGACGGCTGTCGTCGACCGAAAAGTCGGCCTTTGGCTGCTTGGTTTTGCTTTCTGTGAAACTGCTCGGCGCAGGGGGTCCTCGCAAGATCTCCTCGAGCACAGCAGGAGCCTGCCAGGGGAACTTGATGGGCGACTCCTTGGGAATCGGGTGATCGGTCAACTCGACTTTGCCTGGGGTGTTGGCCTTGACTCGGAACTCACCATAGGCAGCGAAGGGATCATCGAGCCGGTCGCGAAGTCGCCAGATCGTTCTTTCTCGGGTCACGTCGATTCGGTTTCGAGAAAACTTGAGACCCCTAGCGATGTTCACCTCTTGCGGCTTTTCTTCCGCGTCGAGCCGGATGCGGGTAATCCGCCACGGGGCCGAGAGAACCAGGTTGCCGCTGTCGGTCCGCAGGCGAGCGCGCCGGATCATGCCGCTAACCCGGATGGCGCCGCTGGTTGTTGTCGCCTCGAGCAAGAAGTCGAAGGGGAGCCGGATTAGGAGATCCATCGGCTGCCCGTCCGCGGGCTCACAGCGCACGACAATGCGGCCCGGCGCCCGCACGATGCGGATGTCCTGCTGCGTAATCTTTCGACCCGCGCTTTGCCCCTTAATTTGCAGCTCCTCTCCGAGGCTGACCTCCACGCTCACTCCCCCTACAGGGTTGTGGACTTCCAGCGTCACGGCCGAGCTGCCTGCCGCCGCCCAGGCGATCAGAGCAGCGCTCGAAAGTAACCTTCGGCCGATGTCCGTGGCGGCGAGCCTAGCCCGCATTTCTCACCACCTGACGGTCGAAGCACGCGATAAGCCCGCCATTACTGCGTTGCGCTTGCTCGCCGTGCTCAACGCAGGGTTCAAGTACGCCCGCATTATTCAAGAAACGGGGCGCCGAGCGGCGCGCGTCTTGTACTGACGGGCTTCTCACGCACTTCGCCTCGCCACGTGGTGAGAAAAGCGGGCTAGTCACCTCCTCATGGTAGCTTGGCGGTTAGGCTCGCAGTCTCACGAGACGCCTGCGATCGGTTTGGCCGCTGGAAGGCAGGAAGACCTATACCTAAACCAGCCTCCGGCCCGCCGACGTGACCGACGTGGTCTCCCTTGGTCTCCCAGAGAGTGCCGCGGAGCATGAGTGCTACAATGATCGTCCCGAAACCGGGATCGATCCGTGGATACCCGACGCTCGGAGAGAAACAGCCATGCCGGATGAAACCAAGCCCCTGGTGGGCGTAATCATGGGAAGTCAGTCTGACTGGGAGACGATGAAGCACGCCGATGAAATGCTCACGCGCTTCGGCGTAGCGCACGAGTGCCAGGTGATGTCGGCGCACCGCACTCCGGCGATGACCACCGAATACGCGACGACGGCTGAGGAACGAGGCATCCAAGTTTTGATCGCCGCCGCCGGGGGAGCGGCGCACCTGGCAGGGGTCGTTGCGGCCCATACTCTGCTACCCGTGCTCGGGGTTCCCATCCAAAGCCATGCGCTCAACGGGATGGACTCGCTGCTTTCGACCGTCCAGATGCCCGCGGGGATCCCCGTCGGCACACTGGCGATCGGCAAGGCGGGAGCGACAAACGCGGCCCTGCTGGCGGTGGCCATCCTGGCCAACCACGACCCTCGGTTGAAGAAACAACTGGCGCAGTTTCGCCGGCAACAGGCGGAGAAAGTGCGCAACGCCACGGTGGGATAGGCGATTCCCGGTGGCCACGCAGGTACGGACCCTCACGGCGATTCCGGATTCGCCTCGCCCTTTCCCCGACCTCGACAAGTGGTTCAATGAATAGCGCCAATCCCGGGAACACAAGTTCGCCTCCTAATCGGCGCACGCTTTGGGTCGTGCTTCTGCTTACCGCCCTGGCGCTAGCGATTCTCCTTGTTTGGAAATCCGGTCTGGCGATAGACTTCCTCAACCTCGACGACACTCGGGAGTGGATGCGCCGGAGCGGCCCTGTGGGACCGCTTGTCTGTATCGCGATTCAATTCCTCCAAGTCGTGCTATTCCCGTTCCCGGGCGAGATCACGCAAGGAGCGGCCGGCTATGTCTTTGGCGCCTGGCAGGGATTCCTTTACTCCCTGATAGGGATCATGCTGGGAGCGGCCTTCGATTTCGCGTTCTCGCGATTGGTAGGACGTCCGCTCATCAGCAAACTGATGGGGCGACGGGCGTTGGCCCGGGTCGGCAAGCTACTCCAATCGCGCAAGGGACGCTCGGCGCTTTTTCTGCTTTTCCTGACGCCCGGCATGCCCAAGGACGCCATGTCGTACGGAGCCGGGTTGACGAAGATCGGATTTCAGGAGTTCATGATCATCTCGGGCCTGGGGCGAACGCCGGCGCTATTGTTCAGCACCCTGTTCGGTTCGCAACTCTACGAGCGGAACTGGTTGACGCTGGCGCTGATTGGCGGAGTGGCGGTTCTGGTAACTGCCAGCTTTTATGTGTTCGAAAAGGGGCGGCGGAAGCGAAGCGGGACGCCGGAACCCCCTGCGACGCCCTCCGGAGAGCACTGAGTGGGAGACAGCTATCCGCACGGAGTCCGAATGTGAAAGTACAACGTGACCGCTACCCGTGGAGAATCAAGGGACGTGAGCTGGCCCTCGGCGTGAGGACCGCCGTGATGGGTGTGCTGGATATCGGAGAGGCGTCCTCGCCCGACGCCGCAACGTCCGTCGAAGACGCCGTCGAGGGCGCGCTGAGGATGCAGGAACAAGGCGCGGATCTCATCGACCTGACCGCCCAGCCTAGCTTTGACTCTCCGGCCGTTATCTCCGCGGATGACGAACTGCGCCGGCTGGTTCCGCTGCTTCGGAAGCTGCGTCCCCGTTTAGACATTGCGGTCTCGGTGACAACCTGCCATGCCGATACGGCGGAAAGAAGCCTCCTACTTGGGGCGGAGGTCGTCAACGACTGGAGCGGCCTTTCCTTCGACCCCAGGATGGCCGAGGTCGTTCATCAGCACGACGCCGGCCTAGTGATAGGTCATGTTCGAGGGACTCCCGAGAGCTGGCGGCGACAGCCCCCGCTTCCCAGCGTCATGCCGACCATCAAGCGGGATCTCGAGTCGGCATTGGGCCGTGCACGCAGCGCCAGGATCGACCGCCGCCGAATTGTCGTCGACCCGGGCCTCGAAATGGGCAAGCGAGGGCAGGAAAACGACCAGATCCTAGCTGATCTGGACCGTCTCAGAGCGCTTGGCCAGCCGATCCTCGTGAGCCCGTCCGGTAAAAGGTTTCTCACCGAAAGCGTTCGGTCCCCCGCCAACGTCCGGTTGTTTGCGACTTTGGCTGCTGTTGCCCTAGCGCTTGCCGCCGGAGCGCACGTGGTACGGGTTTACGAAGTGGAAGAGATCGCCCTAGTTGTGAAAGCGGCCGACCGAATACTTGAAGCCGCGGCGGCTCAGTCCTAGCGCTCTTTTCTCACCACGTGGCGCGGCGAAGTGCGTGAGAAGCCCGTCCGTACAAGGCTCGCGCCGCTCGGCGCCCTCGGGCATGGCATGTCGCCCCTACATTCTTGAACCCTACGTTGAGCACGGCTGCTTTTGAGCGAAGTGCGTGAGAAAGCCCAACGAAAGTAATGGCGAGCCTATGATGTGCTTCGACCGTCCGGTGGTGAGAAACGCGGGCTAGGAGCCTGTCTCGCAGGACGAAATTTGGCCATTTCGACCACAAGATATTTCGGTTCTTCTGCAGCGATTGTCCAGATAGAATACCGAAACTTTTCTGTGGGACAGGCTCCTAGGGCCATCATGGCAACGAAGGGTGGCAGAAAAGGCCGCAGGTCTGGGCCAAACGGCGGCCCAGGCCTTATAGTTCCTACTGGAGGGGATTTACTACAGGCAAGTGAAGAATCGTCGTCGGCGCTGTGGAAATGTGGAAATCGTCGGTCGATGTGTTCTCGCCTCACGTCGTGCGAGGATGGTCGAACGGCGGCCGGCATCCCGCTGCTACGAATCCCAGCCCTGGACACGCGATGTCTCAGCGCAGCGTCTCGAGCAGCGGGATGCGCTTGGTTTCCAGAACGAATCCTCAGATGATGTCCCGGAACCTCTGCTGTGATGACTTTACTATAAGGCCTTCGCGGAAGCCAAGCTTGTCGGCTCGTCGGAATCCTAACTTGCCAAGGAGTCGATTTCTATGGAGTTGCCAAACCTACCACCGGAACCCAACTTTGCGGCCTTCGTCGCCATTGACTGGGCCGATCGAAAGCACACCTTCGCGCTGGAAGAGGCTGCCACCGGCCACCGCGAGGGAGGGGAGATCGAGCACACGCCGGAAGCGATCCAGACCTGGGTCATGAGTCTGATCGAGCGCTTCGGGGCCGGTCGGATCGCCCTATGTTTGGAGCAGTCGCGGGGGGCCTTGGTGGCGATGTTGGTGCCATACGAATGTTTTGTGCTCTACCCGGTCAACCCCGTGACCGCGGCGCGGCTACGGCAGGCCTTTTTTCCTTCGGGCGCCAAAGACGACCAGCCCGACGCCGAGTTGCTGCTGGATCTGCTGACCCGCCATCGCGATCGGCTGCGGTCCCTCGAACCCGACACCGTCGAGACCCGCACCCTGCAGTTTCTGGTCGAACAGCGCCGCCACCTGGTAGACGAGAAGACCCGCCAGAAGAATCGCCTGACCGCCCAGCTGAAGCTCTACTTCCCGCCAGTGCTGGCATGGTTCGACGACATCGACCAGCCGCTGGTGGGGGCGTTGTTAAAGCGCTGGCCCACGTTGGGGATGCTCCAGCGGGCGCGTCCCGCCACGGTCTTGCGCTTCTGGGAGCAGCATCACAGTCGTAGCCGCCGACGCAACCAGCAGCGGCTGGAAGCGATCCGTCAAGCCCGGCCGGCGACGCGCGACGGCGCTGTCGTGACGGCGGCGACGGCCGCTGTCAAGACCCTGCTGCCTGCTGGGTTTGATCCGGGTGCTGCGCGAGGGGATCGGGGAGTTGGACGAGAAGATCCGCCAGCTGGTGGCCGCTCACGAGGACAGCTTCTTGTTCGACCAGCTGCCGGGTGCGGGCCCGGCCCTGGCCCCGCGCTTGCTGGCCGCTTTCGGCACCCGTCGCGAGCGTTTCCAAACGGCGGCGCAGTGGCAGGCCTATAGCGGAGTGGCGCCGGTGGTGCAGCGCAGCGGCCAGCGAACGTGCACCCGTTTTCGCTGGGCTTGTCCCAAGTTCCTGCGGCAAAGCTTTCACGAGTTCGCAGCCTTCTCGATTCGTAAATCCGTCTGGGCACGGGCCTACTACGAACAGCAACGGGCGCGAGGCAAGACGCATCACTGTGCCGTGCGATCGCTAGCGTTCAAGTGGATCCGTATCCTGTTTCGCTGCTGGCAAGAACGGACGCCCTACAACGAGCAAATCTATTTGCAGGCACTGGCCCGACGAGGCTCGCCTCTGCTGCGACGGCTGCCAGCGGCTGTGAATCCGAACTGAATTACCTGTGTAACAAACTCGACCATGCCGCCACTTTTTTCTTGACAGCTCAACTCAGATGGCTGCGCTACGGGACTAAGCCCGAGTTCGGGAGCTGTCCCCGATCTCCCTTGAGTAGCCGTGGAGTCTCGCTGAAGGTTCAGAAGGCTTTCTCGGCGTCCGCGCGACTCGCGGCCAAATAGATGTCGTGCAACGATTGCTTCGCCTTGCCCTGCATGCTCTTGGGCATCTTGTCCAACAAGTTGGCCGTCTTGTGCACCCAACAACGCTGTTCCCGGGTCGTCGGATACACCTTGCGCAACTACCTTGTCGTGCTACGATTGGGCCGGCGTGGTCGGCCAGACGATCTCCCACTACAGCATCACCGAGCAGTTTGGTGAGGGCGGGATGGCGAGGGAGACCGAAGACAACGTAGACATTGCGAGCGGGAGGTCTTTAGCCAGGATTTCCGATTTGGCTCCTCTGACGGCACGAGTCTACACCCTCACCCGGCGAAGCGGAACCATTTCTCCACCCGAAAGAGGCGGCGGCTGAGGCGGAACCGATCGAGCCCCCTTCTTGCCCCTCATGGGGGCTGATCCGTCGCTGCGAAGTCAATTTCGCAGACACCCCTCCGAGCTTCCGTCCTCAGTACACAGATTTCGCATTCGCCAAGTGCGGTGCTACCCGCCCGGCACAGGCAGCGCCCAGATCTTCCGCAGCATGTCGCCAAACAGCCGCCGGTTCAGATGTCCCTCCGCGAACAAGAGCCAGTCATACCGCGCGTGTTTAATTAGCCGTCCGCCCGTCTTCATCAGCCGGTGCTGCAAGCTCGTCAGCGACCAGTTCTTGATTCGCTGCGGCAGCCCGAGCCGCCGCCAGAGATTGCCCAGGTTGTAGGCCAGCACGCTTCACTGCAAGCGCACCTCGTTCGCCCGGAAGCGATGGCACGACAGCCGCGTCCAGTGCGTCGCTTGCTTACCTTCTTTGATCCACTGCTCCGCCGTGCCGCGCTGGTTGTAGAAACGCACCACCGACCGGCTTGGCAAGCTCATGTTCGTCACGATAAAACCGACGCGCGCGAACAGCTCGCCCTGGTGGTGCTCGACCTTGGCGACAACTCGTCTCGGCTTCTTCCAGCTCTCCGCCTGATAGCGAAAGCTCTTGTAGCGCACTAGCGGCTTGCGGCCGGGCCTCCCCGGCGGACGAAACAGGATGTCTTCGATCTCTAACTCCAAGCTCCTGTTGGCCGGAATGCGGATGGCGTAGTCCGCGCCGCGCTCCTCCAGTGCTTCGTAGATCTCGGGCTTGGCGAAGGCGGCATCGGCGCGAAAGGTGACCTGTTTGCCTTCGGCCAGTTGGCGCTCGATCTCCGGCAACAATAGCTCATCCCAGTCCTCGGCGCTGTGCACGTTGCCGGGACGCAGCTTGGCAGCGAGGCAATCACCATGACCGTTGAACAAAAGCAACGGGTGGTAGCAGACCGACTCGAAGTGTCCGTTGTAGGCGCTGCCTTCCTGTTGGCCATGGACCGGACTCTCGGTGGAGTCCATGTCCAGAACGACCCGCGCGGAGTCGTCGAACGCCTCCGCTTGCCCGACCAGCTCTCGGTTCAGCGCCATCAGCCCCAGCAGGTTCTCTTCGCTCGCCAGCATCTCCGTCTCGAAGCCGTGCAGCGTCGAGGTCAAGGCCGCACCGCGATCCCAGATCTTCTGCGAGCCGATCAAGCGAAACGTCGGGTCAGCCGCCACGCGGACGGCGTCGTTGACGTCCTCGTAGCCTGCCAAGCGGCTGTAGATCGACTGCCGCAACAGATCAGCGAGCGTGAACTGCTTGTTTGTGCCGTGCCGGGAGTCGCTGAGATGCTCGTCAATCAGTTCTCCGAGACCGAGCCGTTCGTCCAGTTCGCGAACCAAAATCAGGCCACCGTCGGCAGTGACGTGCGATCCCTGGAAATCGACTTTGAGAAGTCCATTGAAAGTTAGCTGGAATGGCTTGGTTTGTTTTTCACCCATTGGGTGTTGGCCTCCATGGCGTCCTCATCGGGCTCTAGCCCCTATGAATAAAGACGCTGAAGGCCGCTGGAAGGTCGGGAGGCCTGAATCAAATTGGAAATGCGGGTTTAGATGTGCTATTCAGCTATGTCGCTTCTAGCCGGGTGGGTTTCTCGAATCGTTATCGTCCTGGCACTCTCTCTCGGGGTCGCTGTCGCCCAATCGCAGAGTCCTGAGGAAGAGCTCGTCTCACTACGGCAGCAACTCGAAAGCGCCGCCCAGTCCGGCGACGCAAAAGCTGTTCTTCGTCTGTCCGCAAAGATCGAGGCGCTGGAAGCGCGAATCGTGGCACAGGCGGAGCGGGCTGCGGCACAGGCTGCGGCGCAGGCGGAGAACGAGAAATTCTCTTCCGACGTGCAGACGCTGCTTAAGGCGTACCGGCGGCAAATGGCAGACGCGGCTGCGGCAGGCGACACCGCCCGTGTAACGAAACTCGCAGAGGCTATCACGAGGCTGGAAGCCAGCGCACCGGTGACGCCTGAAATGCTTGAGGGCACCTGGGTACTGGACCGGGTGCTACAGAATGGGGTGCAGAGCTCTAACGAGGATACCAACGAGAGCATCTTGATCTTTGAAGAAGATCAACGGTTCCGGCATGAGACGCCTCTGATACTCTCCGATGGGTATGATTGGGAAGGTCGCGTTTGCCGCCGTGGACTCGAGTTTGGCGAAAAATGGGACTTGAGTAATTCCACTCAAGAGCCACCTGTAGCAGTCGTGGCTGGCCGCTACGAGACGGACGGCCGCCAGGTTTACCTTACGGATAGGTGGGGTCAATACGATATCCATGAGCAGAAAGATCGTGGTTCGAGAACCTGGACCCTACGAGAAAACGGCACGCTCTCAATTTCGTTTAAAAGAAGGTACCCGTACTCGGGAACGTGTGAGCTAGTGTTTCGAAAGACAGATGTCCCACAGCATTTTGAGGGCGACCGGATCGACGCTAGACAGCTTCGGGCCAGACCAGGGCATGGAGGCGACCTCTGTGGTTGGCGAGGAGAAGATACTGGGCGATTAATCCTTTACGCGCTTGAGCACGAACTGACGAATGATTCACCGTATTGGAGGACAGAATACAACTTCCCCTTCTACACGCTGGTGGGGCTGGCAGTGAGACATGACTGCACACCAGAATTGGTGGAGCGGCTCTTGCAAACGGGGCTTGATCCGAACTACTGCCACGGGGGGCGGGTCGGGTGTCGATCGCAAGCCGGCCCGAGCTCGTTAATTCATCTGAGTCCTCTGCTCGACAAAGCCGCAGAAGTGAATCGAAGCGTATCTCCACGCCGCTCGGAAATCGAACGGTACCGGACCGTGAGAATTCTTCTTGATCACGGAGCCGATCCGAACGGTCAACGAATTCGACTTTCCAGCGACGGACAGAATGTAATCGACAAACTGCCAATCCTTACCCAGGCTGTATACCGTGTTAAAAGCGGACATGAAGACTTTTTCGACATTGTTGAGCTATGGCTTGCCTACGGTGCCGATCCGAAGCGAAAGACCAGTAACGGCTACAATGCTTTCAAATACGCCGAGTCATGTGGCCTTGGAGGCAACCAGAGGCGGCAGCTGAAGTCGTTGTTAAGCAAGGCTAACGCTCTCCGAAAGGCGCGACTCGCAGGCAAGTGGAAACCGAAGTACTAGTTCGTCAAGGAAATCGTTAAGGGGGACACAAAGATGGTAAGGCGATTCCGTTCACTACTGTTCGTTCTATTCGTGATTTGGGTTTCCGCGACGGCGACCTTCGCCCAGCAGTACTCGGTTACCTACTGCAATGGCGCTACCTATTCAGCAAGCGCGGAGGAAGTCCAGAGGTTTCAGCCGCATGAAGTGAGTAAATACTGAGTTATAACCGAAAGTTGTGGATGAGGGCGTAGGGAAGGGCGGCGTATCCTAGCGGTTGAATTCAGTGTTTGACCGCTTCCCAGAAAGGAATGAAAGGATACGCCATGAGAGAGTTTGAAGCGATTTCCGAAGAGAGTCAAGTAGGCCCAAAGGTGGTCTCGGTCAGCGAGCTTAGCGAACTGGACGAGGTGCTGCGGCACGGAGCACGGCGCATGTTGGTCCAAGCCGTCGAGGCCGAAGCCGCCGCCTACGTCGACGCGCATCGCGACGAAATCGACGACCAGGGGCGGCGATTGGTGGTGCGCAACGGCTGCGCCAACGAACGCACCCTCGTCAGCGGTGTCGGAACCCTGAAAGTACGCGCCCCGCGAGTCAACGATCGCCGTGTCGATGAAGACGGCAACAAGTTTCGATTCACGTCCGAGATTCTGCCGCCCTACCTGCGGCGCACCAAAAGCGTCGAAGAGCTGATCCCCTGGCTGTATCTGAAAGGCATCTCGACGGGTGACTTTTCAGATGCGCTGAAAGCCCTGCTCGGACCCGCCGCGCCGGGCTTGTCAGCGACCACGGTGGTGCGTCTCAAGCAAGTCTGGCGCGAGGAATACGAGACCTGGTCGAAGCGCTCGCTCGAGGGTCAACGCTTCGTCTACCTGTGGGCGGACGGCATCTACTCGAACATCCGTTTGGACGATGAACGGCAGTGTTTATTGGGTGTTATCGGTGCCTTGGCCGACGGCCGCAAGCAACTGTTGGCGGTGCATGACGGCTTTCGCGAAAGCGAGTTGTCCTGGACGGAGTTGCTCGAAGACTGGAAGCGGCGCGGCCTGGAGGTTCCGCCGAAGTTGGCGGTGGGCGACGGCAGTTTGGGCTTTTGGGCGGCGCTGCAGAAGGTGTATCCGACGACGCGCGAACAACGCTGTTGGGTGCACAAGACGGCGAACGTGCTCGACAAGTTGCCCAAGAGTATGCAGGGCAAAGCCAAGAGCGCGCTACACAACATTTATCTGGCCGAGAGCCGAACAGCGGCGGAGGGGGCGATGGATCACTTCGCCGGCCTCTACGAGGTGAAGTATCCCAAGGCCGTTGCGTGCCTCGAAAAGGACCGCGAGGTCGTATTGACGTTTTACGACTTCCCGGCCGAGCACTGGGGGCATCTGCGAACGACGAATCCGATCGAGTCAACGTTCGCGACGGTGCGCCTGAGGCAACGCAGGACGAAGGGCTGCGGCAGCCGCGAAGCCTCGCTGACGATGGTGTTCATGTTGGCCCGTCAAGCGGAGGCTCGCTGGCGCAGACTCAACGGCTCGGAGCTGATTGTCCACGTCTTAGAAGGAAAGAAATTCAAGGATGGAGTGATGGTTCCACAACGCGCCGCCTGACCCGCCCCGTCCACAACATTTGACAATAACTCGTAAATACTGCGCGGTAATCTACAATGCTGGGGGGACGACAACACCGGTATGCCGGAAGACACTTGAGGCAGCTCGCAGAGCTCGCCAAGAATTGCTGAGCTTCGAACGTGGACTCGCCTCCGCGCTCGGTGGTCAGTTCGCCGTTGCTGGTCCTATCGAGATGACTACTAAGTGCCAGTCGTCCAGCGACCTCGGCAATCTAGTCTCGATCGCCGCCGATGCCATCCGTAGATCGTCCACCGCGCTCAAGTTGGGCAAAGAGCTGCTCGAAATGGCCGGGATGATCGGCCCTGGGGGAACCCTGTTGGAGTACGGTTCTACCTGCGGGAAAGTACTGAAGATGCGCCGCAGGGTCGAAGAGACTATGAATAGGGTCCACTCTCAGGGCAATGCGGTTCTTAACGCCTTTCAGGACGCCGTCCGCGATCTCGACAGAGCCGTGGCTGAAGAAAACACGGCCCGCAGCGACCTATCCGAAGTATTGAACCCGCCTGAGCCGACAGAATCCGACGTCCCACCGGCCGACCTCACTGACCTGGAGGATAGTGATGTATGGGATAAGATCAAGGCCATTGAGCGCGAGCGTGAGGCCCGCAAACACGAACTCGATCCTGAAACCGTCAACCGTGAACTACAGCGGCGAGCAGAAAGCGAACGTAAGCGGGAGTTGCGAGAAGAGCAGCGCTTAGCACAGGAGCGCGAACAAGATCGCAAATTCCAGGAACTCCGAAGGCGAATGGACCTGGAGCGCGAGAGAGCGTTCGGAACCCGACAGGCCCCTCCGAAGACCGACTGGGGAAGCCTTTTGTCTGATGCGCTAGCTGATGCGCTCAACTCCTCCGCCTCGAATACGTCGAGCATGAGGAGGCAGGGGGCATCCGGAGTCCGGCAGCTACAGAACATAACGATCCCGGACGCCGACATCCTAAAGGTGGGATGCGCATATTGGCAGGAACAGATCCGGTATACGGAGAGGATCGCGGCACAGACAGGGCACATGGCGAAGGAGGTTGGTTCTGGCTCCGTATACAATCAGGAGGCCGCAGTCGCACGGGAAGCGGTCAAGGCTTACCAGAGAACTTATCAGCGGTGCCTTGTGATTAGCAGGTAGCGGTAGGCCTGTGTGTTTGTGTAGGTGGCCTGCGCCATCGAGCGGCGAGCACACAGGCGAGTCTAGGATTGGCTACTCGAAGTGCACGACTGCGAATAGGACTAAGCTACTCAAAAAGAGTGAGTTAAGCCCTCTTTCGCACTTTACTGTCGGGATATCGGGTTCCGCCTAGCTTTCTGCCCACGTCGATCGACGGCTCTGGTTCGCCCTTGACACCCGCTGTCATTGGTATAACATAAAGGACGTTATGTTAGACCAATTAACGTCCGCCCAGGCAGCAATGCCTCGCCGCCGACTCTTCCCACAGACCGCTTACGGGCCGCCAAGCGCCTCTAGAGCTAGCAGCCCGTGGTAGAAGTGAGGGTCGCGAAAAATCGGGTACAGCCAGCCAATTCGCTTCAGGCTAAGTGCTTTGTTTCTTGGGTCATGACAGGGAGCGAATTGGTGGCAGTCCCCGATTTTTCGCTCCTGCACGACTTTTGCCACGGGCTGCTAGCTCTTCGCGAGTCCTGGGCCAATCCTTCTTGAGCAGACGGGAAAGCGCGCGATCAGCCGGCAGCCGACCTGCGGTCTGGCGCGGCGGGCAATAATTCGTCTCGTTTTCGGCGTAGCGGATGCGTTGGATCGGCGCGCCACAATCAGGACAGGGCTTTCCGTGAGCTTCGCCCGCGTCTCGCCAGTGCAATCACCGGCGATCATCAGATGTAGCAATAGCCAGGGATCATCCTCCAAGCCAAGCGCGATGCGCTTACCGCAGCGCCGTATTTCACGCACCTGCGTGCCCAAACTTGTTCCCGCCGTGGATTTCCTGTTACAAAGGGTAGTCGGAGGAGACCCTTCGAAAGTAGCGCCTTACCGCTGGACTTGTACTGGAGACAAGTTCACTATCAAGAAATGGGTACAGTCACCGATTTTCGTCGTCTGACGCACACGGGAAACAAGGCCGTCGCGGAAGCGAAAATCGTTGACAGTCCCCATTTTTCGCCGAACCTAACTTCCGCCGCGGGCTGCTAGGGCAGCTTACGAGGAGCAAACCTACGAGCCTCCGAGTCTGTCAATTGGGAAGCGGCAGCAGCGGTAACGCGACCCTGGTAGCCACTGATCGCGTACGTCTTCTGGTGGATGTCGGCTTCAGCTTCCGCGAGGTCGGGAAACGGCTCAAGGCCATCGGGGAAGACGCGGAAAAGATCGATGCCATCCTCATCTCTCACGAGCACGCTGATCACGTCTCGGGGCTGCCGCAATGGGTCAAGAAGGCGAAAGCGCCCATCTACATCACGGAGTCAACCGAAGCGGCCTTGGAGTGGAACGGCGTCGAACCGAATATCGAGCGCTTTCGAGCAGGCCAACGGCTGGTCATCGGGGACCTCGAGGTCGACACGTTCACCGTGCCCCACGACGCGGTTGACCCGATCGCGTTCTGCTTTCGCTCGCAAGGGATCAAGGTGGGGCTGGCCATGGACCTGGGTTACATCCCCGATTCGGTGAAACATCACATTGGCGGCTGCCATCTGCTGCTGCTCGAGTCGAACCACGATTTGGAGATGCTGCGGGTCAGCCCCTATCCGTTCTTCGTCAGACAGCGCGTGGGGAGCCGCAATGGACACCTCTCGAATCAGGCGGTCGCCGAGTTCCTTGAGACCGGTTTTGACGGCCAAGCGAGATGGCTGGTGCTAACTCATTTGAGTGAAAAGAACAATCACCCCGCCATTGCCGAAATGTCGGCCCGTGACGCCCTCGACCGGCGCGGAGCCGCCGGCACGCGCCTGGTGATCGCTGAGCAGCGCCGCCCCACGGAGGTTTTCGAGCTTTGATTCCGCGCTACACCCGCCCGGCGATGGGCCGAATCTGGTCCGACGAAAACAAGTTCCGCAAATGGCTGGAAGTGGAGCTAGCAGCTTCGGAGGCGTTAGCTGAGATCGGAGAGGTTCCGACTGAGGCCGCGAAAGCTCTCCGCCAACACGCCGACTTTGATGTGCGGCGGATCGACGAGATCGAAAGCCAGGTCAAGCATGATGTCATCGCTTTCACCACAGCCGTGGCGGAGAAGATGAGCACGGCCGGCGCGGCCGATGCCTCCCGCTGGTTGCACTACGGGCTGACCTCGAACGACGTGGTCGACACGGCTCAGGCGCTGCAGATCAAGGAGGCGAGCGAACTCATTCAGTCGGACCTCGAAGAGCTGCGCCAAGTGCTGCGGGAGCGGGCTTTCGAATTTAAGGACACGGTCATGATTGGACGCACCCACGGGGTCCACGCCGAACCGACGACGTTCGGACTGAAGATCGCCAACTGGTATGCCGAGGTTGACCGCCACGTGGGGCGCTTCGAAGCGGCGGCGGAGCAGATTCGGGTCGGCAAGATCTCGGGCGCTGTGGGAACATTCGCTCACATCAGCCCCCGGGCCGAAGAACGGATTTGCGAAAAACTCGGTTTGGAGCCGGCGCCCATTTCCTCGCAAGTCATTCAAAGAGACCGCCACGCCCACTATCTGTCGATCCTGGCGCTCATCGCCGCCACGCTGGAAAAAATCGCTCTCGAAGTGCGTCACTTGCAGCGGACCGAGGTTCGAGAAGCTCAAGAATATTTTTCCAAAGAACAGAAGGGCAGCTCGGCGATGCCGCACAAGAAAAACCCCATCACCTCCGAGCAGATCTGCGGACTGGCCCGGGTGGTGCGCTCGAATGCTCTGGCCGGCTTTGAAAACATCGCTCTCTGGCACGAGCGCGACATCTCTCACTCCTCGGTCGAGCGCGTCATCCTGCCGGACTCGACCATCCTGACGGACTATCTGCTGGCCAAGACGACGGACCTCGTTCGAAAGCTGCTGGTCTATCCCGAGCGGATGAAAAATAATGTCGACCTCGGTGGAGGCCTCGTCTTCTCAGGGCAACTGCTGCTGGACCTGGCAGCCAAAGGCGTATTGCGCGAGCAAGCCTACGGCTGGGTGCAGCGCAACGCCATGCGGGCCTGGGAAGAGGAGGCCGATTTCCGCCAACTGGTCGAAGAAGACCCGGATATCAGCTCGGTTCTGAGCGCGGATGAAATTTCCGGGGCGTTTTCCCTCAAGCGACAGCTTCGTCATGTCGATTATGTCTTCGAGCGGGTTTTCGGCGAGACCTAGGCTGAATTCTTGACCAAGGATGCGTAGGGCTGGGCCCATGGGAGCACTGGAACGAGCCGGATACAGCGGTCCGCCTGGGAACCGATGGGTCGAATGGCGAAACCCCAAACCCTGGTGAAGAATCCCAATCGGGTCGCGAGGCGCATCTCTTGCCAGTTTCTTAGGGCCAATCATCCCAATCTGTAACCTGCGACACGCTTTTAGTGCCCGTTTAGTACCAGAACTGCAAATTTTGTTTGGAATTTGGGCAGACTCGGGCTAGAATCTTCTTTGGAGAGTATATGTCAACCGCAACGTTGGGACAGGTAGAATTGGCTCAGGAAGCCAGCGGCGTTCGCATCCTTTTGGCGATGGATAACGTGGCCGCTCGGCTTACCCTGGAAGCCTTGCTTCGCAAGAGCGGCTATGCCGTGGACTCGGCGGCTTCTTTGCCGGAGGCCATGGAGAAGGTCGAAGGTGAGCAATACGCCTTGGTGTTGTGTAACTTACGGGGAGAGTCCCCGGAGGCCTGCCGCCGCGTGATCAAGCTGGCTCAGAATCAGGAATACCGTCCCGCAACAGCCTATCTCACCGCCTCGCCGGAAAAGCGCAGGCCCCAAAACACCGATCAGCTATTGATCGAAACAGTCGATGTCCCCAGCCTGTTGACTCAGGTCACCGACCTGATTGCAAGCCGAGCCGCTGACCGGGCGCGCCGAGCCGTGCGCCGAAATTGGGCATAATCGGCTGCTCCCAAGGGCAAATCCGAGGACGTGCCGGCGCAAACTGCGTCTTGAGCCGGGCGTGCGGCTGGGCTGCATTTCTCACCACGGCCGCGGTGGACGAGGCGAAAGGCCCGGCGGCCATGGCTCGCGGCAACAGTTCGTGCACATCACCCAGCGTAGAGTATGTCGGTCGGCGGTCGCGATGAATCGCGCCGCTCGAGGTTGGCCTTTTGAAAGGGCATCCGCTCGGTTGCGAACGTTGATGACCAGAAGCGTGTAGTCAGCGTTGAGCAGGTTTTTCTCAACGGCGCCGACTACATCGTCGTCTCGTCAGGGCCCAATTGTTGTCATAAGGCAGCGGCCAGCGTGGAAAGCGATGAACTTCGAGGTTCCCGGCGGGTGGTGTGAGAACTTTTCGTTTCCCGTCCCCGGTTCTTTTTCCGGGCTGCACCCGGCTTGCGGGGAACGTGAGGGGGTGCGGCCATCAGTGTTCGTTAGGCTACTTTGCGGCGCAAAAAGGAGAAACTGCGTGGTGGCTGGGTACAGTCAGCCAATAATTTTGCGTCCACATGCGCCCGTAAGTTGTTGATTCTTTGAGGGCGCGAAATTGGTGAAACAGTCCCCGCCCCGAGCGGTACTCGTATTTTGCGCCGAAAAGTAGGCTAGCTTACCAGCTTTCGAGCGGTGTCCCCCGCAGAGAGGTAGGAGAGGTAGGCGTGAGCGGATGAACAGATGTCTTCGCGGCTGCTCCGCTGCCGAGACGGGGATGCGTCTGTTCCAGTTTGCTCCAGTGGTACATAGTGACTAATGCTCGGTACGCTGCAACTGGTGAAGCACTAAGAGGTTTTCTAGTGGCCGGTTAAGGTTCCATAACGATTTGTCGCGCCTTGGAGGGTCTGATATAGTCCCAGTGTAGGGTTCTAGTACGTATAGGACACATTGTCGTAGACGAGAGAGTCCGAGGGAGGCTGCCCAGCATGATCCGGATTTGTGCTTGCGAGTCACACCCGATTGTCATCGAGGGCCTGCGCAGGACTTTGGAAGATGCGGAGGGGCTGGAGTTCGCTGGTTCGGTCAGTGAACTCGGAGCGCTCTTGGAGTTTGCTTCCGAACGGCTGCCGAAAGTGTGCTTGATCGATAAGGCGTTTGGAACCAAGGCCGTCTTTCAGGTGATCTCAGATCTGAAGGTGCACTCCCCGGCGGTGGAAGCTGTCTTGTGGACTGCCGAGATTTCCGAAGTAGAGTCTTTCCGGGCACTGCAGGTCGGCGCTCGGGGAATCCTGATGAAAAACTTGCCGCTGGCAACGATCCTCGATTGCATCGACACAGTGGCCAAGGGTAACATTTGGATTGAGAACTCGGTATCCAACCAATTCGTCGGCTTTATTAATCGTCGTTCCACGCCCCGGCTGACGCCCCGCGAGGAAGAGATACTCAGTCTGATAATGCGGGGCATGAAGAACAGGCAGATTGCCGAGGAACTTTCGATTACGACAGGGACGGTCAAAGTTCATTTGATGCACGTCTTCGAGAAAACGGGAGTCAAGGACCGCTTCGAGCTGGCGATGTATGGACGCAAGCTGCGCGGCTCCTCGGGCGAACTTGAAGACGATAGCGTCAGCCTCGCCAGAGCCGTGGCAGCTCCCTGACCCGCGCTCGCAACTCCAATTCGCATGCTGGGCAAACGCTCGATGATCGGGCTACTCTCGATCATTGTCGCTTTTCTGGGTGCTCTTCACTTTCAGTGGTCCCCGGCGAGCTTTGGGCTCTATCACGACGACTCCCTTTACCTGAGCTCGGCGCGGGCGCTGGCGACGGGGGAGGGATATGTGATTCCCAGTATTCCCGGGGAGCCGGGTCAGACTAAGTATCCGATCTTCTATCCTTGGTTGTTGTCTTTGCTGTGGAGAGTTTGGCCGGCATTTCCAGACAATCTCTACGGGGCCTTCTGGTTGTCTGCTCTGGCCGCGTGCGCCTTTCTTCTGGGCTCGTTCACTTTACTCAGACAGCTGGGCGCCGGCGAAAAAACGGCTTTGGTGTTGACGACTGTCGTGGCTTTCCATCCGTTGACGCTGGCTCTGGGAGGCGCCCTCCTCAGCGACATCGCGTTCATGGCTTTGGCCACCTGGTCGTGGGTTCTGGCGGGTGCCGCCTTGTCTAACGGTTCGACAAGCGGTGGAGCCTATCGGAAGCAGTGGCTGTCGGCAACCGTTCTTGTCGCGGCGGCGGTGATGACGCGTTCGCTCGGAATAGCCGTTGGGGCGGGGATCGCCATGGCGGCCGTCGGGCGGCGGTCCTTTCGAGCGATGACCGTTGTGGTCCTGGTGTGCGCGGTTGTCTTCTCGGCGGGTCTTTTTTGGTCTTGGCCCCAGCACGGCCAGTTCGATCTCAGTGCCGAGGAAGCGAGCGGCTATGGGCAAACGGTGCTGTTTTACACGAGCTATCTGGGATTTTGGAAGTTGTCCGTTCCTGACTGGCCGACTTTCGTGGCCATGGTTTCCTTTAACCTTGGCGAGCTGCTCACGCAGCCCGCTGCATTGTGCTTCCTGCTGCCGGTGAATGCATTTTCGCCGATGGCGTTTCGGCTGGTCGCGATAGCCGTATCGTTCGTGATTTTGAAAGGCGTGGTCGCGCAGGCGCGAAGCCATGGCTGGCACCCGGTCCATTTTGCGGCGGCCGCCACGGTGCCGATCATACTTTTGTGGAATTACACGCTGGTGGGCCGGTTCTTGGCGCCGTTTCTTCCGCTCTTGCTTTTCGGCGCTTGGCGTGAGATCAGGTGGGTGACGCGGACAGGCGTTCAGGTGATTCGTTCATCGGCGCCGAGGCTCGACCGGATCGTCTCCGCGGCCATGTTGGCGTCCGCATCGGCTCTGCTCCTCTATTTTGCGGGCCAACTCCTGTGGTGGCATCCGGCCCGCGCGTCGCAGGACCGCAGGGACCGCACGATCCTGGCCGCGGCAAAACAGGAGGCCTATCGGTGGGTTCGAAATCGCACGGAGCCGGAAGATCGGTTTATCGCCTACGAGGATGTAAGCTTGTTTCTCTACACCGGACGCCAGGGCTTGCGGCCGATGGCCTTCTCAACCGCCGCCTTCTACCGGCAAAGCAAGGAAATTATCGACCGTGACCTGGACCGATTTGCTGAAACAGCTCGCGAGTTGGGAGCGCGCTACTGGATAGCCGCCTCCGACGATTTCGATTTGGAGACTGTCGAGGAGATGGCGCTTGATTACAGAGACGACTTCATCGGCGCCTATCCGATCGTGTTCGAAAGTCAGGATGGGAGAGTCAGGATCCATGACATCGGGGCGCTCCATCCCGAACCCCTATTACCACGGCAGGTTGAAACCGCAACCCGGCGCCGGAGGAGCAAGCCGGACAGCGCGGGGTTTCTAAGTCGGGATGCCGGGACCGCTCGGTCGACGCCGGGACGGGACCGAAGAACGGTCGGGATGGAGGCCCTATGACCTGTTGGCGGTCGACGACCGGCAGAGGCGCCGGCGCCAATGAGGTGGTGTTGCTCGCTCACCATTGCTTTTGTGGTTCGATCTCCGTTTTCCCCTGACTGACGGTTTTTAGCCCGCATTTCTCACCACGTGGCGAGGCGAAGTGCCGGCTCGCGGGGATCGTCACGATCACCCGCCTGCTCGGAGATCCGCGGTTCTGTATGCTCGCTGCCGTGGTTCAAATGACCATACTGGGTAAACGCTCGGCTCTGGCGCTCTCGGCGATCATTCTTCTTTTCGTCCTCGTTCTTCACGGTCGCTGGTCTTCCGGGTCTCTCGGTTTCTTCCACGATGACTCTCTGTACCTGAGCTCCGCCCGGGCTCTCGCGTCCGGCGCGGGGTACACAATGCCCAGCGTTCCGGGCGAGCCGGCTCAGAGTAAGTACCCCATCCTCTACCCTTGGTTGTTGTCACAGATCTGGCATGTCTGGCCCGGGTTTCCGGATAATCTTTATCCTGCCTTCTGGCTGTCCGTGCTGGCCGGCTGCGCCTTCGTGGCGGGTTCTTTCGTCCTGTGGAGGCAATTGGGGACAGGGGAGAAGCCGGCGCTTGCTCTCACTTGCCTCACCGCTTTTCACCCCATCGTTCAGATTCTCTCCAGCTCCTTGCTGAGCGACATGACGTTTTTGGCCTTGACTGTGTGGTCATTGGTCCTGGCTGAGGCGGGGCTTCATAGAGAATCGCAAGGGCGACAAGTATCGTGGAATCATATGGATGTTGGCTTCCTTGCTGGCTGCCCTGGCGGTGATGGCTCGTTCGATCGGTGTTGCCGTGGGATTGGGTATTGTCGCTACGGCTTTGCCGCGCCGACGTTATCGAGCCGCGCTCGTTGGCCTTCTGCCGTGGCTGATCTGCTTGGGGGTGGGCTTGTGGTGGTCGTGGCACCAACAGATGACGTTCGGCTCGAGCCTGGAACCGGAGGATGGCTACACCCAAACAGTACTTTTCTACGCCAGCTATTTGGGATTTTGGAAGTTCTCGGTCCCCGACGTTTCCACCCTGCAGGCTATGGTGTCGTTCAATTTCACCGAGCTTTTGAGGCAGCCGGCCGCGCTTTGTTTCTTGCTGCCGGTGCAGGCTTTCTCTCCCCTGTTGCTTCAGATGCCGGCCATCGCCCTGTCGTTTATTGTCGTGAAGGGTGTGGTGGGTCAAGTTCGCGCCCGCGGTTGGCATCCGGCGCACCGCGCTCTGGTGTTCACGATCCCGTTCGTGTTGCTCTGGAACTATACATTAATGGACCGATTTCTGCTGCCTTTTCTGCCCATCCTTCTTGCCGGGGCCTACCGAGAGGTTAGCTGGATTCTGAGGGAAACCCGCGAGGTCATTCGCTCGGCGAGACCGCACCTCGAGCGACTTGTTTCGGTAGCCATGGCGGTGGGGATGGTCACTCTAAGCGCCTATACCGTCAGCCATTTGGTTTGGTTCGGGCCGGCCTCCGCGGTGCGAGGGCGCCAGCATCGAGAGTCACGCGCCGCCGGCAAGCAGGAAGCCTACCAGTGGATCCGGAGCCACAGCGCACGAACGGACCGGCTGATAGCCTATGAAGACGCCGTCCTGTTTCTCTATACGGGCCGGCAAGCCCTGCGGCCCCTAGCGTTCTCGACGGCCGCGTTCTATCGCCAAGACAAGGGGATTCTGGACCGAGACCTCGACCGATTGACCGACACCGCCCGAGCGATCTCGGCTCGCTATTGGATGGTTGCCCCCGACGACTTCCGCTTGGAGAGTGGCGAGGATATGATCGTAGATCACATGAACCGTCTGCTGGCATCCTACCCGCTGGCTTTTGCGAGTCAGGACGGGCGTGTCAAGATCTATGACATCGCAGACCTCCATGACCGCAATGCGTAGGAGTGAACAAAGTCGCCCGAGATGACGCTGGTCGGGCGTACCAAGTGGCCCTCGGGTAGAAGATTCCTCAAGGGAAGGAGTATGACAGGCGTAGTACAGAGGTTATATGCCCTTGTGGTCCTAGGCCATTAAGGCTATTGGAACGAGGTGCGTATTGCGCTAGTATAGTTAAAAGCGCGGCATCGGGGGCAGTCATATTGCCTAGGGGGGGCATTCCTACTACCGCGAGGGGCAGCCTCCTCCCATGCCCGGGCGTCGATCTGTGCCGCGGCCCGCGGCAGCTTGAGGACGGACGAAGCAGCATGCCGGATGTAGAGCTAAAGAACAACACCGCCGAGGGGGACGCGTCCCCAACCCGCGCGTACCGTCTCTTGGTTCCCTCGATGGCGGATTGGGTGTTCGTATCGATTCTTTGTTGGTTGTTTTTTGGGCACGCCGGCGCCACGACGCTGCTCGGAGACGGCGACACCGGCTGGCACATTCGGACGGGCGAGTACGTGCTGGCCAACCACGAGTTTCCGCGGGAAGACCTATTCTCCTTCTCGATGGAAGGCGAAACTTGGTTCGCTTGGGAATGGCTGTCTGATGCCATCCTCGCTGTGGCGCACAACTTATGGGGGCTGAAGGGGATTTCACTGCTGGCCGGCGTCGTCATTGCCGGCACGATGGCGTTGCTGTTGAGTTATAACCGAAAGTTGTGGATGAGGGCGTAGGGAAGGGCGGCGTATCCTAGCGGTTGAATTCAGTGTTTGACCGCTTCCCAGAAAGGAATGAAAGGATACGCCATGAGACCAGGATTTCCGATTTGGCTCCTCTGACGGCACGAGTCTACACCCTCACCCGGCGAAGCGGAACCATTTCTCCACCCGAAAGAGGCGGCGGCTGAGGCGGAACCGATCGAGCCCCCTTCTTGCCCCTCATGGGGGCTGATCCGTCGCTGCGAAGTCAATTTCGCAGACACCCCTCCGAGCTTCCGTCCTCAGTACACAGATTTCGCATTCGCCAAGTGCGGTGCTACCCGCCCGGCACAGGCAGCGCCCAGATCTTCCGCAGCATGTCGCCAAACAGCCGCCGGTTCAGATGTCCCTCCGCGAACAAGAGCCAGTCATACCGCGCGTGTTTAATTAGCCGTCCGCCCGTCTTCATCAGCCGGTGCTGCAAGCTCGTCAGCGACCAGTTCTTGATTCGCTGCGGCAGCCCGAGCCGCCGCCAGAGATTGCCCAGGTTGTAGGCCAGCACGCTTCACTGCAAGCGCACCTCGTTCGCCCGGAAGCGATGGCACGACAGCCGCGTCCAGTGCGTCGCTTGCTTACCTTCTTTGATCCACTGCTCCGCCGTGCCGCGCTGGTTGTAGAAACGCACCACCGACCGGCTTGGCAAGCTCATGTTCGTCACGATAAAACCGACGCGCGCGAACAGCTCGCCCTGGTGGTGCTCGACCTTGGCGACAACTCGTCTCGGCTTCTTCCAGCTCTCCGCCTGATAGCGAAAGCTCTTGTAGCGCACTAGCGGCTTGCGGCCGGGCCTCCCCGGCGGACGAAACAGGATGTCTTCGATCTCTAACTCCAAGCTCCTGTTGGCCGGAATGCGGATGGCGTAGTCCGCGCCGCGCTCCTCCAGTGCTTCGTAGATCTCGGGCTTGGCGAAGGCGGCATCGGCGCGAAAGGTGACCTGTTTGCCTTCGGCCAGTTGGCGCTCGATCTCCGGCAACAATAGCTCATCCCAGTCCTCGGCGCTGTGCACGTTGCCGGGACGCAGCTTGGCAGCGAGGCAATCACCATGACCGTTGAACAAAAGCAACGGGTGGTAGCAGACCGACTCGAAGTGTCCGTTGTAGGCGCTGCCTTCCTGTTGGCCATGGACCGGACTCTCGGTGGAGTCCATGTCCAGAACGACCCGCGCGGAGTCGTCGAACGCCTCCGCTTGCCCGACCAGCTCTCGGTTCAGCGCCATCAGCCCCAGCAGGTTCTCTTCGCTCGCCAGCATCTCCGTCTCGAAGCCGTGCAGCGTCGAGGTCAAGGCCGCACCGCGATCCCAGATCTTCTGCGAGCCGATCAAGCGAAACGTCGGGTCAGCCGCCACGCGGACGGCGTCGTTGACGTCCTCGTAGCCTGCCAAGCGGCTGTAGATCGACTGCCGCAACAGATCAGCGAGCGTGAACTGCTTGTTTGTGCCGTGCCGGGAGTCGCTGAGATGCTCGTCAATCAGTTCTCCGAGACCGAGCCGTTCGTCCAGTTCGCGAACCAAAATCAGGCCACCGTCGGAAGTGACGTGCGATCCCTGGAAATCGACTTTGAGAAGTCCATTGAAAGTTAGCTGGAATGGCTTGGTTTGTTTTTCACCCATTGGGTGTTGGCCTCCATGGCGTCCTCATCGGGCTCTAGCCCCTATGAATAAAGACGCTGAAGGCCGCTGGAAGGTCGGGAGGCCTGAATCAAATTGGAAATGCGGGATTAACGGTAGTGCCGGCCGTGATTCGCTCAGGCTCGGTGTTGGCACAGGATGAGGTTAAGGATTGGGCGATGAACACGACGATCATCGAGGCCTGCAGTTGCCCGATGTTTTGCCAGTGCTACTTCAATGCGGAGCCGGCGGCGCACCATGTCCATGGCGCGGAAACACACTTCTGTAAGTTCAATATGGCCCACCGGGTCAACAAGGGACACTATGGGGATGTAGCGCTCGACGGCATGAAGTTTTGGGTTTCGGGCGACCTCGGCGAGAACTTCGGTGACGGCGAGGCGGATTGGGCGGTCGTCACGTTCGAACCGTCAGCCACCGAAGAGCAGCGCGAAGTTGTCAAGGTGGCCTTAGGGCAGGTCTATCCCGTTACCTGGAAATCCTTCACCGTCGCCGAGGATGCCCGCATTGACTGGAGTGCCGGCGAAGGTCAGGCGGAGGCGCGCCTCAACGGGGGCAAAAACGCCGAAATCGTCCTTTCGCGTTTCCCCGGCATGAGCGAGGAGAACGTCGTCTTCAAGAACCTGAGATACTTTGGGGCGCCGCGCAACGACGGCTTCATCATGATGCCGAACAAGGTTCAGGCCTATCGCGGCGGCGACAAAGCGTTCGAGACCAATGGGACCACGGGTTTCATGATCACCTACGAGGTCTCGTCCAAGGACATTCAGTAAAGGGCGTTTTCCTCAAACGTCTGTGTCGAAAGCGCCCCGGATCAACCTATCCGGCTCAAGTCCGATCGGGCCCGCTGCAGGCCGCTGATCCGGGGGGGAACAACAGATCCCTTACACCAATGTCGCTTTTCGTGGATTAGAGATCCCCGCCGGGCGTCACCGGGTCGTGATGCGCTTCGAACCCTCGATTCTGGGATATTCAGTAGCCCTAAGCGCCCTGGCGTGGGTATTGCTTGTTGCCTTGTTGTTATGGGGCGGGAAAAGGGAACCGAGAGGTTGACTACCCGGTTTCTCTAGCTACTTTCCGGCGCAAAATACGAGTACCGCTCGGGGCGGGGACTGTCACCAATTTCGCGCCTTCAAAGAATCACCAACTTACGGGCGCATCCGGACGCGAAATTGGCTGACTGTACCCAGGCGCCACGCAGTTTCTCCTTTTTGCGCCGGAAAGTAGCTAGCGCCTTGGCGATGCAAACGATGCGGTTGAGCGGTTCCATGAGGTCGCCCGCCGCGGCTGGTCCCTCACTGCTTCATCGCCGCCACCAACTCCCGCATCATCGCCTTTCCGTCGCCGAAGAGCATCAGTGTGTTGGGAGCTATGAACAACTTATTCGGAATGCCGGCAAAGCCCGGACTCAGGCTGCGCTTGATCACGATCACCGTTCGCGCTTTGTCGACGTCGAGGATCGGCATGCCGGCAATGGGACTCGCGGCATCGTCGCGGGCGGCTGGGTTGACGACGTCGTTGGCGCCAATGACAAGGGCAATGTCTGTCTCGCTGAACGTGGGATTGATCTGATCCATGTCGTAGAGTTCGTCGTAGGGCACGTCCGCTTCGGCCAGCAGCACGTTCATGTGGCCGGGCATGCGGCCCGCTACCGGGTGGACCCCATAGCGCACCTCGACTCCGCGACCTTGGAGCACGTTGGCGAACTCCCGCACGGCGTGCTGCGCCTGCGCCACCGCCATGCCATAGCCGGGCACGATGGCCACTACCCGAGCGGTCTCAAAAATCAGCACCGCTTCGTCCGGCGACGTTCGCTTCACCCGGCCTTGATAGATTTCATTGCCCTGGGTTGCGACCGTCGCGCCGAGATCTCCCGACAGCACGTCGGCGAGGGAGCGGTTCATGGCTTTGCACATCACGCGAGTCAAGAACAAACCGGAAGCGCCGACCAGAGATCCGCTGATGATCAGGACGTTATTGCTCAAGGCGAACCCGGTGGCCGCCGCCGCCATGCCGGACCAAGAGTTTAGTAAGGCGATGACAACTGGCATGTCAGCGCCGCCAATCGGAAGCGTCAGCAGCAGACCATAGAGTGAGGCAGTCGCCGCCAGCGTCCAAAAAACCCACATCTGGGCGGGGTCATAGAGGAAGTATCCGGCCAGCAGCACGGATGCCGCGAGCGACAACTTATTGCCAACCATGACAGCGGCCCCTCGAGGTTGCCCGCCGTAAACCTCTTGCAGCTTGGCCCAGGCGACGAGACTCCCGGTAAAAGTCGCCGTGCCGATCAGCAAGCTGGCGGAGCCGGCGCCATAAAGTTGAGCGGGAGGCACGCCCTGCAGCGTTCCCGGATCCGCCACGACGGTAGCGGCTACCAACGCCGAGGCAGCGCCGCCGAAGCCGTTGAACAGCGCTACAAGCTGAGGCATGGCGGTGATCGATACCTTCAGGGCCGAAACCACGCCGATCAGCGATCCAACCACGACCCCGGCCACGATCCACTCGAAGCTGACGATGTGCCGGTCGACGAGGGTCGCCAGCACCGCAATCAGCATGCCGCACGAGCTCGTCAGGTTTCCCCGTCGCGCGGTGCGCGGCGAGCTGAGACCCTTGATCCCGACGATGAATAGCACCGACGCCAGCAGGTAGGCGAGATTGATGAGATTCGATGGCACGTAAACTATCGCTCTTTACGCTTAAACATGGAGAGCATGCGGTGCGTGACCAGAAATCCGCCCACGACGTTGACCGTCGCCAATACCACGGCCCCCACGCCGAGAACCGTAGCCAACGTGGCGTGGTCGGCGCCGGCCGAGATCATGGCGCCCACCAGAGTGATTCCCGAAATGGCGTTAGCGCCCGACATCAATGGGGTGTGCAGCGTCGGCGGGACTTTCGTGATCACTTCGAAGCCGACAAACACGGCCAGCACAAGAATCGTCACCGAAACAAGAAACGCTTCCACTTCGCTAATCTCCCTTCAGAGCCTCGATCACCGCAGGGTGCACGAGGCGGCCTTCCCGCGCGACTAAAGTCCCCCTCACGATTTCGTCCTCGAGATCGAGATGCAGATTGCCGTCCTTGAGTATTTCGCCAAGAAACGCAGACACGTTTTTCGAAAACATCTGGCTCGCGTGAACAGGGACCTCCGACGGCAGATTGATCGGCCCGATGACGGTTACTCCGTTTCGAACGACCCGCTTCCCGGCTTCGGTTAGGGCGCAGTTCCCGCCCTTTTCAGCCGCCAAGTCGACGATCACCGCACCCGGCCGTAGAGAAGTGAACATTTCTTCGGATACAAGTATCGGCGCTTGCTTGCCGGGTACCGCGGCGGTCGTGATGACCACGTCGGACTGGCTGAGGTGTTCGGTGAGGAGCTCGCGTTGGCGGCGGTAAAACTCCTCCGACTGCGCGGCGGCGTACCCCCCGCTGGTCTCGGCGTCGCCGGCGTCGAGCTTCAATTCGACGAATCGGGCGCCCAAACTTTCCACCTGCTCCTTGACAACGGGGCGAACGTCGTACGCTTCGACGACGGCGCCCAGCCTGCGGGCCGTGGCGATGGCCTGCAATCCGGCAACCCCGGCTCCCAGCACCAACACCCGGGCCGGCGTCAGCGTGCCCGCCGCCGTCATCATCAGGGGAAACATCCGGGGCGAGTGTTGGGCTGCCAGTAGGACCGCCTTGTACCCTGCGATCGTCGCCATCGAACTCAGCGCATCCATGCTCTGCGCTCGTGTGATTCGCGGCATCAATTCCATCGAGAAGACAGCTAAACGGCGCTCGGCGAGCGACTGCATGATTTCGGGAGCGGCCAGCGGCTCCAAGAATCCGACAAGCGCCGTGCCGGCGCGCAAGACATCTAAATCGGCCGCGGCGAAATTCGGATCCGATCCGGGACCTCGCACGACGAGCAACACGTCGGCTTCCGAGAGAAGACGCTGCCGATCGCTTTCGATGTGGGCTCCCTGGGACGCGAATTCCTCGTCCTCGTGGAGAGCCTGACTGCCGGCGCCGCTCTCCACAACGACGTCGGCGCCTGTCTCGGCCAAAGCTGAGACGTGCCTCGGAATCAAGGCAACGCGCTTTTCGTTGGGATGCTTCTCTTTGAGAACGGCGACGGTCATTCGGGAAAACGCCTAATCCAACTCTTCCACTACCAATCGAATGCAACAGACAAGAGGGGAGCTCCGAAAAGCTCGACGTTGGGATCGCCCCGGATGCTCGCGAGCCTTAACAAAGGAGCAACAGTATAGGATATCAGCGCGGCCTGGTCGCTGAATACGAACCTCGAGATTTTGTAGCTGGGAGAAGCGCGGTAGGCTGCCGGCGCACAGCCTTGCGGGTCGGGCGCCCTGCTGATTTCTTAGTCCGCTTTTCCTACGACAAAACTGTAGGGGCCAGGCCGCTGCGCCTCCCCAGATAGGTTTTTGCGAGGTTTGGTCGCTTGATCGATTAGGACGCGGTGTGAACATGGTGGTCCGACGCGATGTTGCCACGAATGGCGACACGGCACGCAAGAATGCGTACGCCACGTCCAGACGCCGATTTCTCACCCGGCCCACGGCTGCGACTGTTCAGTGAACGGTCTCCGACGGGCGGATACGGTGGTCCGCCCCTACAAATGAACGTCTTGTGCAACGGGGGCCATCCAAACCTTCGTGAGAAAAGCGGACTAGGGACCACAACCCAGGCCGCGATGCCGACTCATTCGACTTATCACGGTGATCGAGGAAGGCGGCTTGCCTGCCGTCAAGGCTGCTCCAGCTTCCATTGGATTTGGCGCAGCATGCCCTGCAGCACGCGTCCGTCCTCGGGAGCCAGCCGCAGCCTGTTGACGAAACGGCGGATCTTCATTTCTTGCGACTGGCGGCTGTCAGGGAAGATAAACCCGCTCGTTTCGAGGACGGTGGTTAGCCTCCTGCTGATGCGGTCCCTTTGTTCGGCGCTCACGGTCGCCGGCGTCTTCAGGGAAGGAACGGACCTGGCGCGGCGGGCGATCTCGTAGCCGCAGACGGCGACTGCCTGCCCTAGGTTCATGGAGGGGCACTGCTCGTCTGTCGGAATCGTCAAAACCCAGTCACAGTAGCTGAGATCTTCGTTCCCTAGGCCGAATTTCTCGGAACCGAAGACCAATGCCGCCGGCCGCTTGGCGAGGTGAGTTCGGATGGCCAGGGCGCCCTCGGGCAACCGTCTGCGGACGTGCCGCTGGGTGCGCCCCACCGTGCCGGAAACTCCGACGATCAGCGAAGCCTCCCCCAGCGCTTCTCCCAGGTCCGATCGAACTCGAGCCGACTCCAGCACCTTGCTTGCTCCGGTGGCGGAGCGAGCCTTCCGGAAGGCCAGCTCATAGGGCTCAACCAGCCACAGCTTGGAGAACCCAAAGTTAAACATGGCGCGGGCCGCCGCGCCGATGTTCAATGAGTTGCGGGAGCGGACGAGGACAACGCGGAGATTATCTTGCCAGGGCATGCCGCGCCGGTGGCCGGTTGGACCTTGCCCGCGACTCGCAACCGACAGCGAGCGGAGCGAGAGCGTCTCGGCCCCAATAGTATAATGATTCTGACATGTTCAACCTTTTTCGAAGCCAAAAGCAGGCCGTTCGCATTTTTCTGGGCGCCATTTTGCTTGTCGTTGCGGCCTCGTTGGTGATCACATTGATCCCCGGACTGATGAGTAATCCAGCAGCCGTCGCACAGGGAGTCTTTGTCGAAGTCGGGGACCATGCGCTAACCTCCGCGGATGTGTACTACCGCATGCGGGACTACTTGCGCGACGACCGGCTGGATGTCCAATCACGGAGATTCCTTGCTCAGGGTGTGGTCAGGAATCTGATCGGCGACATGGTGTTGCTCGAAGAAGCCGACGCCCTTGGTCTCGCTCCCGACGACGAAGAGCTCGCAGCCTGGATCAAGCGCCAGTTTTCCCCTGACGGCGTGTTCGTCGGCCGGCAACAATACGAAGCGTTTGTGCAGCAACGTTTCCAGTTGTCGGTTCCCATGTACGAGGAGCAGCTTCGTCGCAGTTTGATCATTGACGTTCGTCTCAAGAGAATGCTGACGGACAACGTCGTCGTCTCCGATGACGAACTCCGCGACGTTTATCGGCGAGCCAACGAGAAAGCCAAGTTCGAGTTCGTCAAAGTCTCCGGCAGCGCATTTGAGTCCCAGGTCAAGCCCACGGAAGAACAACTGCGCGATCATTTCGAGGCCAACAAACCACGGTACCGAACGCAACCCATGCGCTCGGCCAAACTGATGAAAATCGACGACAGCCGCATGCCGGGCGCTGAATTCGATGACCGCGCGCTCCGGGGCTACTATGCGCGGAATCGCGCTCGGTTTGAAGTCCCGGACCGCATCCGGGCCAGCCACATTTTATTCATGACAGAAGGCGAGGCCGAAGAAGAGGTAAAAGAATCGGAGGCAGAGGCTGCCAAGGTGCTGGAGGAGGTCCGGGCCGGGGCGGATTTCGCGGCCCGCGCGCGAAGGTACTCCGAAGACCCAGGCACGGCCGACAAGGGCGGTGATCTGGGCTGGGTGACTCGCGGCCAGATGGTACCCGACTTCGAGAAGCAGGCCTTTTTGCTCGAACAAGGCCAGATCAGTGACGTGATCAAGACCGAATACGGATTCCACATCATCAAGGTTCACGAGCGGCAAAACGCCCAAATCCAGAGCTTCGAAGAGGTCAAGGAAGAGATCCGCGCCGAGCTTCTCCGGGAACAGAACTACTTGAACCGCGCGAAGTTCACCGACGAGGCCCTCGCTGTTGCCAGGAAGCACGGTAAAGATCTCGAAGCCGCCGGCCGTGAGTTGAACATCTCCGTAGCCGCTTTTGAAAAGTTCAGCCGGGCTCAGCCCCCTCTCGAGCTTTCCGGCTCTCAAAACTTGCTGAGTGCGATCTTCCAAGCGGCTGATGGGGAAGTGTTTTCCTCGACCGACGACAGTGATGTGACGACGATCGTCGTGGCCACGGAGGTGCTGCCCCCCCGCGACCTTGCATTCGACGAGGTCAAAGAAGAGGTCGTAGGCAGCTTCATCCGCGACGAATCCCGCCGGTTGGCCGAGGAGCGAGCCGAAGCCGTTGCCGCCGAAGCTCGGGAGGCGAACGGCAATCTCCGCAGGGTCGCCGCTCGCTATCGGCTGCGTACCCGAAAGAGCGACTTCGTAACCAGGCGCGACTCGATCCCCGATCTTGGTAGCGCCGGGATTCTTGGCGCTGAGGCGTTTCGGGCGCAACCGGGAACCATCGAAGGTCCCCTCCGAGCCGGCGCGGACTGGGTCGTCTACCGAGTGCAGGCGCACCTTGAAGCGGACATGAGCGGTTTTGAGAACGAACGAGAACAGCTTCACGCCAACGAGCTCAAGGCCAAGCGGACCGAAGCCTTCGAGATCTACAAAGCAGCTGCGCGAAAGCGTTACGAGCAAGAGGGCAGGATTCGTACCTACGAGAAGCGGATCAATTCCTACCTGGAAGCACTCGGCCGATCACTCTGAGTCCTCAATCGTCCGCCTCGGGAACGCAGCTTACATGCTTCTGACGCCCATGCGGGCGATGTCGCCGACGCGCAGCATCTCTTTCACAACGTAGGGCTCGCCGTACTCCACGTCCACCAGCATGCCGTAGTAACGGGCCGCCGCCCGCACGCGCTCGGTGATTTGCGCCTGCTCGGGGAATACGTCCGATCCCTTGGCCTGGGTCTCAAATTGTGAGCGGTAACAGAGCAAGGCCTTCAGCCGACGTTCAAACTGGGCACTGATGTCGACCACGAAACTCGGCCTGACGTCAGCGTAGAGCGAAGCGTAGACAATCTTCACCGGCCGGTGGGGTTCGCCTTCGAGGTCTGCTTTCCCGAGACCCGCCAAGAAACACGCTTCGTATCCTAACTGCGAGCAGCGATAATGATCGGGATGACGGGCCTGCCAGTAGGGAAGGATCACCACGCGCGGCCGCAAGTCCCGGATCTTCTGAGCGATCGCCAGCCGCGCCTCGAGCGTGTTTTCCAGCTTCGCGTCGGGCAGATGGAGATTGTGGCGTTCCGCCAGCAGCATCTCCTTGGCGGCGGCGGCAGCCTCGGCCGCGCGCTCTTCCCCGCTGCCCCGGGTGCCCATCTCACCGGCGGTCAGATCGAGCGCCCCAGTGCGGTAACCCTGCTCCGCCGTCCGAATCAAAGTGCCGCCGCAGGTCTGTTCGACGTCGTCAGGATGAGCAGCCATAGCGAGAACGTCGACCGGTGCACTCATCGTCGGCTTCTCACAGCGCGGCCCTCAAACGCTTTAGAAACCGTCCCGCATCGAGGCGGTAGTCGAATACCTCCCGCCCGTGGATTGCCACCACGGGAACTCGTTCGCCGTAGCGTTCTCGCAGCTCTTCTGATTCGTCGATGTTCACTTCCCGAATTTCGAAATCAGCCTCCCGGCGCAGCAAAGTAAGCTGCCGTTTTACTTCGTCACAGAGGTGACAACGGTCTCGTGTGTAAAGGGTTACCCGCGGTTTATCGGCCCCAGGCGGGCTGGAGGAATCCATCAGCGATAGTAGGCCTGCCGAAGCCGTCTGCGCCGTGGCCGGGACCAGATCAGTATGGCGCCGGCCACGAATCCGCCTATGTGGGCCCACCAAGCCACTCCTCCCATGGAGGCTTGTCCGAACGACATGGCGCCGCTGAAAAATTGGATTGCGAACCAGTAAAACAGTATCAGAATCGCCGGCACCTAGATTGTCGTGAAGAAGAAAAACAGCGGTATCAAGGTTACAATTCGTGACCACGGAAAGCGGATCATGTAGGCGCCCATGACCCCCGCGATCGCTCCACTAGCGCCCACGGTGGGAATGGTGGAGTGCGGATTAGCGAAAAAGTGCGCCATCGAAGCCAATAAGCCGCATCCCAGGTAAAAGGCCAGGTACGCGAAGTGCCCCAATTCGTCCTCGATGTTGTCGCCAAAGATCCACAGAAACCACATGTTTCCGATCAGGTGGAACCAGCCGCCGTGCAGGAAGATCGACGTAAACAACGGGGCTATCCCCTCGACGATTGGATAACGGCCGGTCGCCGCCGCCAGTACGCGCAGGGGAATCGCGCCAAACGTCTCGACAAAGGCTTGACCGGCGTCCGCGGATGCGATATTGAGCGACCACTGATAGAGAAAGACCGCGACATTGAAAACGATCAAAACGACAGTGACGTAGGGGAAGCCCCAGCGGGGAGTATCGTCGCGGAGCGGAATCATGGAGCCTCAAGCCTTTGATCCGGAACTGCGGTACTCCTCGCCCACGCGGCGTTCGCCGGAGCTGACTAATTCTTCCGCCTCCCGACGCGGGCGGATTCCGCCCCTTGCTCCTAGCGCCTTGCAGCTAAGGGCCGCCATGGCGTTGGAAAAATCCAGTGCCCCCTCCAGCGGATAGCCTTCGAGAACGGCATAGCAAAATGCCCCATGGAAGACATCACCGGCGCCTGTCGTATCGACGCAATTGACCACAAAGGCCGGTGAATAGTGGAACTTGCCTTCTGCCAGCGCCAGTGCGCCGTGGGCCCCCAACGTCATGGCCGCGACTCGGATGCCGAATGCCTGCTGGATGATTTCCAACGCTCGAAAAGGATCGCTCTCGTTCGTCCACCGTGCAGGGAATTCCGTGCTGGCAATCAAGTAATCGACGTTAGGCAGTACGCGGTCAAAGCCGTGGTAGATCGTGTCCACATCCACGGTCACGGGGATTCCCGCTTCGTGCGCCAGGCGGGCGGCCCGCTCGACGGCAGCCGTGTCGTGGCCGTCGATGTGCAGCAGCCGGGCACAGGTAATCTTCTCCGGCGTAATGTACTCGGGATCAATACGCAAGCAATCGTCGCGGTACCAGAAGATCGTTCGCTCGCCGGTGCTCTGGTCCACAAGGATATACGCTGATTGGTTGGGGCAATTCTCCCGCCTCTGCACATCCTCGATATCCACGCCGCTCTCCTGCAGGCTCTCGATCTGAATTTCGCCTCTCTGGTCGTCTCCGACCGAGCCGATATACTTGGCGCGCAGCCCGAGCTTTTGGCAAGTAACCATGGCAGTGGCTACCTGCCCTCCTGGGCTGAATATCTCTTTTTGAAAGGCAGCCTTGCCTCCGTAGCCCGGTAGATGCGGTACGAGCAACACGGTATCCGTTGCGTTTAGGCCGACTCCGACAACATCGAATGACTGCGACATGATGTTCACTCTATCGTAGCGCTCGAAGCTCCGCAAACGAGTGCACCGGTTGGCAGCAGAGCTGGCAACGCCCCGGGGCGACTGGGGTCAAATTCCAAGTCGCGTAAAGTTCAAGTCAAAGCTTGTCAGCAGCTCGGTTTCGCGTTACGCTGAGAGGGGAACGAACCGTGTCCCTCGTAAAGTCATTCCGCATGGTTGGGGTCCTAAGCTTGGCCGTGGGTCTCCTATGGACCGGCGAGGCGTGGGGCCAAGGTTTCTCCTCGGCCGGAGGCGTCCGCGGGGGCGGGGTGCGAGGCGGGGGTGTTCGAGCTGGTGGCGTCCGATCTGGGGGCGTGGCCTTAGGCGGCGTCCGCGGGGGCGGTGTTCGTTCCCGTGGTATCAGCGGCGGATCATCCATGCGCGGCTTACCGCTGGGACCGGGCGCCAGCTCGGTCAATCGAAGGAGTTCTTACGCGGTAAGAGGATCCCACAGCGAGCCTCTCACGGACCAGGTTGTCCTCAACCCCTATCGTAGACCCCGCTCTCCCAGCAATCCGATTGCTCCGGCCATCGCGACGATCGGCGGCTCCGCCGTCGGGTTCGTACACCGCGGCAAATTCCGGCGGAACGGTCTACGGTTCGGTCGAGGACACGGTTTCGGCAGGCACCACGGGCATCGCTTCGGCGTCCCCACAGTGGTCTTCCCGTATGGCTATGGCTACGGAGGATATGACGTCGGCTATAGTCGCCCCTACGGATCCGCGGTCGAACCCGAGGCCGTTGCGCGGCCCTACGCGCAATATGTGATTCCGGGACGGTCGTCCGAAGTTGCCGCCGCCGGCGCCACGATCTACGAAGTGCGGCCAACGGATTCCGCGGCCGGCGTGGGATCGGGGGTTGAGCGGATCGACATATCAACGGACACGCGCATTCCGCCGGCCGAGATTGAAAACGCCCCCGTCTACTACTTGATCGCGCTCAAGGGAGGTCCCATTTACACTTCCCGAGAGCATTGGCTGCAGGGCGGCGTTCTTCACTTCGTAACCGCCGAAGGCAAGCACACCAGCGTGACCCTGGGCCAAGTAGACATGGACTTCAGCGTCCAATTGAATCGCGAACGGGGCCTGCAGCTTGTCATCGAGGTCCGCGACACCAAGGGCTGACGCGACCGACCGGTCGATCATCCTTACTTCTTCGTTCCGTCAAGCCGTACCCCTTGGGTTTCGCACGGAGTGCCTTCGAACGATGCCGGCGCCCAAAGTTCCCCTTCGCTTTCATGGAGAGTCGCTCGCTGCTTGTGAGCTTTGCCATTCGCCCCACAAGACTGAGGCTAGCCCGCTTTTCTCACGAGCGTTCGGACGACCGGCGTTGAAGGGACTTTGTTTGTAGGGGCGGACCGCCGTGTCCGCCCATTCGAGAGATGCACACTCCGTCCCACTCGATCACCCAACTCAACCCCGCGAAAACCTCTCTGGGCGGGCGCAGCGGCCTGCCCCTACAATTGTGTCGTGAGAAAGCGGGCTAGCGGCTTGACGGCGAGGATCGTAGAGTGCGGATGCGGTCGCAAAACTGGCCGATCGCCAAGCCGGAAGGGCTGCTTCCAGCGGCAACAGCGTCTCGTTCCTCGCCGCTTCTTGGCAGTCCGACAACGAAGCGGTAGTCTCTTACGTCCAAGATGGGTCGGCGCTGATGATCGGTGACGATCTGCTCTCCCGTGGCCTCATCCCGCTCTACGAAGAAGACCCCTTGCCAGAGACCGACCGTGGGACCGAAGACGCCGGCAGGCTGACTATTCAGAAATAGTACGACGTCCTGCCCAACTTGGAATCGCGGCAATCCGGCGATGTGCAATCGCTTACCGTTCAACTCGCCTCCGACCATGCGGAACTGGTAACTGCCTCCCGCCAAGTTGGACGGGATCGCGTGTGATACCTGCAAGGTGACCGTAGAGTAGATGTAGCCGTTGTCGGAGTCTTGCTCGGGCGTAATGTTGGTGATCTGCCCGCCGACGATGTTGGTCGCCAACTGGCTAAGCTGCGCCACATCGACTCGCACGACGGTGGATGCGGACAAGGTCAACGTCGCCAATAAGATCCCTGCGAATCGCGCCGCGGCCATCATCATGAAACCTCTCCTAGTCTCACTGTACCGAAACCAGCCCCGAGCCGCTCCGATTTCCGCCGATGGTGAGGCGAACCGGCAATAGGCCTGTCAGCCCGACGGGAACGGCAAGATTGGCCTCTCCGACCCCGAACAAACCGGGCGTCAAACCGAGGAAGAGTATCTCTACCTCGAGTCCTCCGATTTCAGCTTTCGCGTCGGAGGTTACCTCAGCGCGCGGGCTAAGGGGAGCAGGCCGCCCGCTGAGGACCGGCGGACTCACAGGACCCTGCCCCGTGAATAACACGCTGATCTCGCTTCCTTGCGCCGCGGGGTTGTCAGGCGAGTTTAGCGTGAAATCCTCATTGAGAACGACCGCTTGGTCGCCGTTAATCAAGAATAGCTCCGGAGCTGTTGCGATAAAATCGATCGGAATTGAACCCGTCTGGCTTAGGTCTGTTCGCACAATGATGCCACCCCGGCCGACTGCCGTCTCGACGGGTACCTGGCCGTTGATCTGCGTAGGCGATGCGTAAAGCAGAGGCGCCCGAACGGCATTGACAAAGACCTCCGCGCCCCCCAGTCGAGTCGGCAGCTGCGAGGAAAAAGAAGCCTGTTCGGTCGACGCGGAAAGCTGCGACCCGAACAGGGCGAACAGTGATCCCGGCGCCAGTGCCTGGGAGAGCATGTTGGCCGCATTGACGATGCCTGCTTGCGTAAGTTTGGGTTCTACCCCAGCCGGCGCCTCGGCCAGCACTTCCAGGTTGACTTGTACGGTCGCCGACGGTCCGGAGAATCCTTCCAGCTCGATCGACGCCGTCGCTTGGTAGTTTCCGACAGCCAGCCCGGCAACGTCAGGGAAAACGTTCACATCGCGATCCAGCAGGAAGCGCCCGGTTGGAGGCTCGATCTGCAACCAAGCGGCCGACGATGACGCGATCCAACGACCTCCCTGGTGGCCGAAAATCGGCACTGCCTGCGAAAACGGGTTCGGTCCTCCTTCGGCCGCCTGGAACCCCACGACCGCGTCTTGCTCGAAAATTCGTATCGCCGGCGACGAGCCGTCGGGATAGAGGAACTTCACCCCTTCCGTTTCAGAAGCAAGAAGATCACGCTTCCTCTCTCCGAAACCCACGACCGATTCCATCACCGTGGGACCGACTACGCAGTTGTCGCTATGGTCAAGCCCCAAGGCGTGGCCCAACTCATGAAGCAGGACGGTTTCGAAGTCAAACTGGGTGTCATTCGGATTGGTCTGAAAGGGTACTTCCGGATTGAAAAAAATGTCGGCGTCCGCGATTGAGCTTTCCGGCGACAGGTCAGAGAAAATCACCGTAACCGCTAGGACCGTCTGCCGTGCTGTTAACGGGATGTCGGGCGGCGGGTCTCCCTCCGGCAGCTCGGGAGGCTCGTCCGGGCATGTAAACAAGAAGCCGCACCCTGCAATCGTCGTCTTGCCGTCCTCCTCGCTGGCTTGTTCTCCTGTCACGCCTTCGATTTCAAAATTCCAGGTCGAACCCGGGATGCCGTTCCATTTGGGAATCGCCTGCTCGATCACCGGGATCCAGATGGTCTCTTTCGTCAGAAACCCGCCGTCGAAGCGCTGGTCAATGAGGACCTTGAATTGACTGTCCTTCTTCGGCCCGAAGTCGTTGGGAGATCCTAGGACTACGAAGTCACCGGGCTTGCAGGCGGAGGCGGGAGGCTGCCCGCTGACTTGGGCCGACAACACCACCATCTGCAGGCAGAGAAATCCGACTGCGCTTGCGATTAGTTTTTGCATAGGGACAACACTAGGCGTACCAGGGCCCGTGGGGAAACGTCCAAAGTGATCCTATCGGGATCTCCGCTCGAATGCCCTCCGGCATTTGCTCCAGAACACCAAGGAATTTACCCTAGCCCGCCGGCTCGGTCGGGATCTCCTTTACGCAGTATAAAAGCTGTTTTCGTTCTTGTCAGCCGTATTGACAGGTGTTGGGTGCAGTATCATTGCTTCCGGTTTTGGTGGGCAACAGTTTGCCTGGGTTGCCGGGGCCATATTTGTGTGCGGTGGTCTTTGCTTCTACGCCCCTATTTTCCTAGCGAAGAAGGAGTAGCTCGGCCAGTTCAAGCCCCTCAGCCAAAGTGGCACCGGACGAGCCGGCTTGTGATGTTCCCTATGCTGGGGGAGGAAGAGCTGTTACGCGTTACGTCGGATTCGCCGACAGTACTATTTACTGAAACCCCCAAACATGCTAAGCCCAGATATACTTCGCGACATAGGCCTGATACAGCCTCAAAACTGCAGCTGTGCCAATGATCAACAGAAGAGTCATACGATGATCTAGAATTCTTCTCATCTTGGGAGACCCCTTTGTTGAACGCCGCTTTCCTTGGGAAGTTGAACGCGGAGCCGTGAACCAGGATTTCCGATTTGGCTCCTCTGACGGCACGAGTCTACACCCTCACCCGGCGAAGCGGAACCATTTCTCCACCCGAAAGAGGCGGCGGCTGAGGCGGAACCGATCGAGCCCCCTTCTTGCCCCTCATGGGGGCTGATCCGTCGCTGCGAAGTCAATTTCGCAGACACCCCTCCGAGCTTCCGTCCTCAGTACACAGATTTCGCATTCGCCAAGTGCGGTGCTACCCGCCCGGCACAGGCAGCGCCCAGATCTTCCGCAGCATGTCGCCAAACAGCCGCCGGTTCAGATGTCCCTCCGCGAACAAGAGCCAGTCATACCGCGCGTGTTTAATTAGCCGTCCGCCCGTCTTCATCAGCCGGTGCTGCAAGCTCGTCAGCGACCAGTTCTTGATTCGCTGCGGCAGCCCGAGCCGCCGCCAGAGATTGCCCAGGTTGTAGGCCAGCACGCTTCACTGCAAGCGCACCTCGTTCGCCCGGAAGCGATGGCACGACAGCCGCGTCCAGTGCGTCGCTTGCTTACCTTCTTTGATCCACTGCTCCGCCGTGCCGCGCTGGTTGTAGAAACGCACCACCGACCGGCTTGGCAAGCTCATGTTCGTCACGATAAAACCGACGCGCGCGAACAGCTCGCCCTGGTGGTGCTCGACCTTGGCGACAACTCGTCTCGGCTTCTTCCAGCTCTCCGCCTGATAGCGAAAGCTCTTGTAGCGCACTAGCGGCTTGCGGCCGGGCCTCCCCGGCGGACGAAACAGGATGTCTTCGATCTCTAACTCCAAGCTCCTGTTGGCCGGAATGCGGATGGCGTAGTCCGCGCCGCGCTCCTCCAGTGCTTCGTAGATCTCGGGCTTGGCGAAGGCGGCATCGGCGCGAAAGGTGACCTGTTTGCCTTCGGCCAGTTGGCGCTCGATCTCCGGCAACAATAGCTCATCCCAGTCCTCGGCGCTGTGCACGTTGCCGGGACGCAGCTTGGCAGCGAGGCAATCACCATGACCGTTGAACAAAAGCAACGGGTGGTAGCAGACCGACTCGAAGTGTCCGTTGTAGGCGCTGCCTTCCTGTTGGCCATGGACCGGACTCTCGGTGGAGTCCATGTCCAGAACGACCCGCGCGGAGTCGTCGAACGCCTCCGCTTGCCCGACCAGCTCTCGGTTCAGCGCCATCAGCCCCAGCAGGTTCTCTTCGCTCGCCAGCATCTCCGTCTCGAAGCCGTGCAGCGTCGAGGTCAAGGCCGCACCGCGATCCCAGATCTTCTGCGAGCCGATCAAGCGAAACGTCGGGTCAGCCGCCACGCGGACGGCGTCGTTGACGTCCTCGTAGCCTGCCAAGCGGCTGTAGATCGACTGCCGCAACAGATCAGCGAGCGTGAACTGCTTGTTTGTGCCGTGCCGGGAGTCGCTGAGATGCTCGTCAATCAGTTCTCCGAGACCGAGCCGTTCGTCCAGTTCGCGAACCAAAATCAGGCCACCGTCGGAAGTGACGTGCGATCCCTGGAAATCGACTTTGAGAAGTCCATTGAAAGTTAGCTGGAATGGCTTGGTTTGTTTTTCACCCATTGGGTGTTGGCCTCCATGGCGTCCTCATCGGGCTCTAGCCCCTATGAATAAAGACGCTGAAGGCCGCTGGAAGGTCGGGAGGCCTGAATCAAATTGGAAATGCGGGATAAGGGGAAGCGCGCCGAAAAGCGCTCTTGCCCCTACACCCACCTGCTTGATTACCTCCGAGCCGACTTTGCCGGCCTTCTGGGGGTCGAGTCCCCCTGTACCTCTTGCGCCCGGTTCGTCAAACATACCCATGATGATTTTCTCCTTTCGCTTGAAATTGGGTTGCCTCTAAGGAAGAAGACGACAAGCGCAGAGAAACGGACCGCGCGGGGAACGGGCTTTTCGGAGAAGATCCACCAAAGGGGTGTTCAAGCCCGAGATCGGGATCGGTCCCGATCTGCCCCAATACGATGCCTTCTGTAGGCGACGCGCCCGGCCCACACATCCCAACGTAGACGCCGGAGTGATGCTTGAGGATCAGCCTCCACTGGGCGGGACTATTCGGTCGGAATCCAGCAAAAGATAGTTGCGGGAAGGATTACTACTGTCATAGAAGACGGGCAAAACATCGCCGACTTGTCCTTGCCATTCCCCGTATGCATATTCGTAAGCAGCGGTGTGAACCGTACCTCTACTGTCCCTAAACTGGTAATCAACACGCCACGAAATTTCGTCATCTCCGTCCTCCCGCTCGACCCCGACAACCTTTCCAAAGGTGAGATTGCCATTGGCGAGGAGGTTGTTACCCCTGTCGAGGATCCTGAGAATAATGAAGATGACGACACCTAGCGCGACTAGGCCGTAGACCGCGTCCTCTCCCCGCAGGTTGCTGAGAATAAGTACGAGGCCGAGCAGCGCAAGAAACACGCCCACGGGGACTGGATCCGGCTTCTTGATGACCTGCCGGGGGCGCGGCAAGTCTATGAGCCACCGAAACTCCTCCGGTTCTGGAATGTCCAGTTTTGTTATGAAATCGTATCCACAGTCACACCTTTGGGCTGTGTCCGGATTGAGCAATTTACAGTTTGGACAAATCATTACCATCTCTTCACACCGTCTTGCCTGATTGTTGCTCTATGGAGGAAGACGACAAACGCTGAGAAACGGACCGCGGGGGATGTCTTTTTTGGGGAAGAGCCGCCGAAACCGAGACCGGAAAGCTGCCGCTGGGCGTTGAACCGGGAAAGCGTTTGCCCGGTTGGTCAGCCTGCAACCTTTAAGGCTCACCCGAACTGGAGATACACGAGAGCGAGAGTGACAAATACGGTCAACCAGATCACAGCCCACCGTGCACTGCTCCGCGCAGACAGTTGCTTACTGGCAAGAGCATCCGCTCTGCTGCCAAACCAGAGGATCGAGTCTGAACCGAGATGGAAGTGAGCACAGCCTTCTTGGACCGTGCACGGGCCCAGGAGGAAGACCTCATTCCCGAACTCCTTGAGAATGCGCACCTCCCACGAGAGGTCCTCATACGAATGGGACCCCCAGCCTTCTGGTGACGGCAAGCGCTCACGACCATAGTGCGAGATTACACGGTCGAGAGGGCTAGAACTAGCTTCTTCCCGTTCTTGGCCAGGCAGTATTGAGATTGAGAGAGGGTGGTGGGGCGTGTTGTTCTTGAATGTGTCCCCGGTGGATTCCCTTCCTGGCCAATAACAATAATGATCACGATTAAATTCCTTGGGCGGTTCGAATGGATTGAAGGGGGCCAGGGCGAGCCCTGTACCATCGTCGACCGCCCACGGCACCCACTCGGAGTCCTCGATGTAATTCTTGTCGGGGGTTTCGTCATCACCCGGGTCATAGAATACGCGGACCTCATAGGCAACGCAGGAGCTACCCGTGATCGGAGCCGTCAAACGTGTCGTCTCCCTTGCCACGACGCAGCCCTGCACCGCGGCATGGGTTCGGGTGGAAGGGTCAGGATGCGCTGTGAAGGTCTGGACCAGGTCGGCGATGGTAGCAACAGGGGTTTGATGAATCAGGCGTACGGCCCTGTTGTGTCGGGCCTTTGCCCGAAGCGTAAGGAATGCCAGCAGCAGCGCGAGAGCAGCACCTATCCCGATGAATCCCATGTGCCTCCTCCTATTCCGAGCAATTTACAATTTGGACAAAATCATTGCCATTTTCACACGTCTTCCTCAAAGACTAGGACGACAAACGCGACGAAACAAACCGGTGGTCCGGCGCTCATTTTCGAGAAGTACGGTTCGACGTCAGCAGGGACACCCCAACGTACACCGCGAATGCCACCGACGTTCCAACGTACACTTCATGCCAACCTGTCCAGCCGGCATATCTGACGAGGTACCAACCAATCACGGTGATAGAGCCAACCACCACGCAGGCCAGAGCGCCGGCCCGCGTGCCGCGCTTCCAGTAAAGCCCCATCACGAGCGTCGGCAGGAAGCAGGCCGCGTAGAGGGACCCCGAAAACGCCGTGATCTGGACAATATCAGCGAACGGGTTCAGCGCCACCAGCATACTTGCCAGCGACAGCACAACGACCCACAGCCGGGTCCGGCGGATTGCATTTTGATCCTGGTCGTCAGTGATCACCACGTCGCGACTTACCGAAGACGCCGCCACCAGCAGAATCGAGTCCAGCGATGACATCGCGGCCGACAACAAGACCAACAAGAAGAAGGAGCTGAGTACGGGGCCAAGCACTTCGGCTGTGCCCAACAGGTAGGGCATCACGTGATCGGAATCGGGTATGGCGTTGGCGGGAATCAGAGCATGTGCAAAGGTCCCGATAGGCAGCAGACACACGTACGTAATCAGAATGAGCAGCGGTGACACGATCCGCGCCGTCCGCAGGGCGCCTTCGTCCTTGAGGCCATAAATCCGTGAAAGTTGTCTCGGATCGACCAGCATCTTCATCCCGCCGGCGATGGATAGGCCGAGAATGGCGGCTAGGGGCATGTTGCCTTCCCACGACACTAGATTGGGATCTTGTTTGCGGACAGTGTCCACGATTACTGTCAGCCCACCGCCCTGGATGATTACAGCGACGAACAATACGACACTGCCGAAAGCCATCAGCAGCCCTTGCACGGCATCGGTGAGCACCACGGAACGGAAGCCGCCGGCCAGGGTATAGGCGGTGACCACCACGAACACCGCGACGGCGGCCAGATGGTACTCGAGCCCGAGAAACTGCTGCAAGGCGAGCGCGGATCCCTTGTAAACGGCGACCATGTAAAGCCCCGCCGCTACGAAGATCACTAGCGCTGAAACCCGGCGCAGCGCCGGAGACTCATACCGTCGCCCCAGAAAATCAGCCAGGGTCAATGAGTTGTACTCGCGGGCTTTGGTGAAAAACCGCGGCGCAACCAAATACCAGGCCAAGTAGCACGAGGCGACAATGACCGCCCCCTTGATGTACCAGATCAACCCCACATCCCAGCTCTTGCCGGCGTGCCCCACGAAGCTGTTGGTGCTGACAAACGTTGCGTAGAACGACAAGGCAATGACCCAACCGCCCAAGCCGCGTCCGGCGATCAGATAGTCTCCTAAGTTGTGCGTGCTTTTCTTCCCCGCCCGGCAATGGTGTGCCAGCATGCCTAAGTAGCCGACCAAGAAGAGTAGCTGCAGCCAGTGTTCCGTTAGCCAATTCATCGGTTAATGTCCTCTACTAACCAGGACGCCACCCTGAGAATAACGGACCACGGGAAATGAAAATGAAACCGAAGAGGTGAAATAGATTGCGGCGACTAGGTACCCTTGCGCCTGGCCGCCTCCAAAGAACCCGGCCACCCGGGTCCGGACCAACAGCGAGAAATCGTCAATACCGCGGTCCGTCTTCGGCCCGGTTGTCGTCTTCTCCTGCAAAGGCCTGCTCTTTCTCCCGGTCGGTCCGGGCCGCTCCGGGGTATACTGTCGTCGGCCTGCGTCGAGGATATGGGCGCGCCAAGATGAATTGGCGGGCGCTGCGGGCGCGCTGCCGCGTGTTGAACTCCCACAGTGCCGAAAGCAGGCCGAAAGGCCTAACAGCCCGTGGCAAAGTCGTTCGGGAGCGAAAAATGGGGACTGCCACTAATTCGCCCCCCGCCATGGCCCTAGAAAAAGAGTACGTAGCCTGAAGCGAATTGGCTGGCTGTACCCGATTTTTCGCGACTTTCACTTCTACCGCGGGCCTAAGCGATGAACAAGCGCCAAGACTCCGAGCCTGACGCTGATCGGCTGGACCACATCCTCGCCAAGTACATGGAGGAGGCCGAGGCCTTCAAAGACAATCTCTCCAAGTTGTGCGCTCTTCAGGAGAAGTACGTTGAGGATCATCCCGACCTGGCACAGCAGCTCCTCAGTCACTTCGAGAACGAAAGTGTTGTCTTATCCGATCTGGGGAGCATCCCTTGTCGCCTGCCCGACTTCGGCCGGTACACGGATATCAAATACCTTGGCCACGGGGGGATGGGTGTCGTCTACAAGGCCTTCGATCAGGAGCTAGATATTTCGCTAGCCCTAAAGATGAGCCTGCCCGGCAATCTGATTACGGCTGAGGAGATGAGGCGTTTCAGCCTCGAAGCGCAAAGCATGGCAAAGTTGAAACATCCCAACATCGTCCGAGTTCACGACGTGGGGGAGCACGAAGGCCGTCCCTTCTTGAGCATGGAATTGGTCGAGGCCCGTAGCCTGGACGAGCATCTGGATCGCTTTACCCATGATCAGAGATCCGCCGCCAAGCTTATGGTGAACGTGGCTCGCGCCGTGCATCACGCGCACCAGCGCCGCATTCTGCACCGCGACCTGAAACCGGCCAACATCCTGTTGGACAAAGACGAAAGCGAACAGGACAGGCCCTATGTAACCGATTTTGGTCTGGCCAAGACGATCGGCGCGGACGGATTGCCGGTGGAAATAGGCGCGCCGGTCAGCGAAACGAGCCAGGTGTACCGGACTATCGCCGGCACCGCCAGCTACATGTCGCCTGAACAGGCCGAAGGAAAAGATGTAACGACGTTGAGCGACGTGTATGGGCTCGGAGCGATTTTGTATACGCTGCAGACCGGCAAGCCCCCGTTTCGAGGCCCCACGGTCGAAGCGACGCTTGAGCGGGTGAAGAATCCGAAGGAGAAACCGAAGCCGCCGCGCGAGATTAACCCGCACGTTGACCGCACGCTGGAAGCGATCTCCCTCAGGTGTCTGCGGAAGGATCCCCAAGAGCGTTACCGTTCGGCCGAGGGTCTCGCCAAGGACTTCGATCGATGGTTGACCTACCGGCCCACCGAAGCAAGGCCGCTGTGGTTCGGGGGGCGCTCGTGGCTCTGGGGCCGGCGCACCCCGCTCGGAGCGGGTCTCGCGGTCATGGTCTTGGCCAGTCTGGTGTTGGCCGGTCTACTTATCGCCGACCGCTTGCAGGAACCCCGCCGGGCTCAGATAGCGCTCGCTCAACAGCAAGCGAATACTATGCACCTTCGATTGACCCAATTGAGCCGGGCAGTCGGTGCCGCGGCTCGGGACCCAAAGGTCGGCGAACTTCTGACGCAACGAGACCTCACGGGCTTGCAAACGTTCATCGAGGAAACAGGCAACAGCCGTGTCGATCTGAACGGACAATCCCCTTTTGAGAGCTGGTTCATGAGCGACCTGGATGGGGAAATCGTGGCGCGCTGGCCGGTGCCGTCGCCGGAGACGGAAGGAAAAGACTTGAGGCGCCGAGACTACTATCAGGGTGCGCTGCGTCTGGCGGAAGGGGTAGTTGCACCAGCAGTTTACATCTCGCGGGTGTACAAGGCCTTCTCGGATGATCTCTACAAGTTTGGGATTGCCGCCGCGGTGCGGGACGGCGAAAAGGTCGTCGGTGTCCTCACGGCATCGGTCACCACCAGTCGGCAGATGGGTCTGCCCGAGATGGAGAGCGGCGAATTCACTACCGCTCTTCTGGCCCGAAAAGACCCGTTTTTCGCGCCGGGAGAACCCGCTCCCCCTGCCGGCGCCTCGGAATACCTGATCCTGCTGCATCCGGCCTACGAGCGTCGAACACCGCCCGTCTGGGTTCCACAGAAGCAGATCGAGACGATTCGAGAGTGCATCGTGGATAATTCCTGCATCACCGACGACTACTACGACCCTGTTGCGTCGTTAAACGAGCAGTACACCGGCCGCTGGCTTTACGGCTTCGCTTCGGTGGAAGACTCTGAGTTCATTGTTGTCGTGCAGCGGCGATACAGCCAAGTTATCCCGACGGAGCTGTGGGTCGTGGTCGGGTTTTGCCTGGTGGCCCTCCTCTCGGCGGGAGTCGTCAGGTACGTCCTGCCGGGGGTCAAGCACCGCGCACGATGAATGTTTCCCCCGGTCTGCTCGTCCGTGGCAAACGTAAACGTCGTGAAAAATCGGTGCGACCAGCCAATTTCGGTCCCCGACTTTTACCCGACTTCTCACCAAACAGAGCCGCAGGCATTCGCCTGCGGTCAAGGTCGCGAATGGCCTTGATTGCCGGGATAAGGAATTCGGGCGTCACGAGGCCTCGACCGCACCCTCGCGGGTGCGGCTCTGTCGACATAATCACGCGGAAACGGCCCTTCATCCCCCCGACCGATTCACCTAAGGTCACAACACTTCCAACTGAACAAAATCAACAACATTTAACCTACAGTCTGCTGATAATTCGGGTTTACGCCAAGTCTTCCAGCTGTTCGCGCAGCCCGCTGAGCCCACGCCGCAGCAGACCGGCCACACTTGGGTTAGTGCGACCCATTTGTGAGGCGATTTCGGATACGGAATAACCGTACAAGTGACGCAGTTCGACGGCCGCGCATTGGTCTTCAGGAAGAGTTTCCAACGTCTCGGCCAGACGGATCAGCTTTTCGTCTATCAAAATGCGTTGGCCCGGGTCGGTCTTGTGAATGAGTACCGCGACCCTCCCATCAGATTTGCTCAGCGACTCGCGGATCGTCTGCTCCAACCCGACATCGCGCTTGCCGCGAAGCCAATAACGAACAGCGTCAGTAAGTTTATTCGCCAGAATCGTCCGCAACCATGCTCTTAACTCGACGCTGGTGGTCCCACGAAACTCGGGCAGCGCCACGTGCGCCTGCAACAAGGCCTCTTGCACGACGTCCGAGGCATCGACTTTGCGCGCCATCGGCCCCAAATCTCGAAGGCTTACCCGCGCCAACATGATCAGAAAACTGCGATACCGCTCCGGCAGGAGCCGGTCCGTCATTTCGTCCGTCATCGTGCGCCTCTACAATATCAAGAAACGCTCGGAAACGGACCACGGTTTTTTCGGAAATTCAGTGCTGTTTGGAGGCAGGATTCGTCCGAATCCACTCACAAGGATAGGATCGGCAGGGCAACAAATGGGTACAGTCACCGATTTTCGTCATCTAGCTACTTTCCGGCGCAAAAAGGAGAAACTGCGTGGCGGCTGGGTACAGTCAGCCAATTTCGCGCCCGGATGCGCCCGCAAGTTGTTGATTCTTTGAAGGCGCGAAATTGGTGACAGTCCCCGCCCCGAGCGGTACTCGTATTTTGCGCCGGAAAGTAGCTAGCCCATACTGGAAACAAGGCGCTGGCGGAAGCGAAAATCGTTGACAGTCCCCATTTGTTCAGCTCGGACGCAATGAATTGCGCCCCTACGCTTGAACGCGAGGTGCTCAAGCCCATCCGTAGGGGAGCGATTCGTCGCGCCCGGCCACCTTTCGTAACCGTATTTGCGAAATGATGCGTTAAGGCTTTTGGCGACCCCCGCCGTCACCCGGTCGGGCGGTCGAAGCGGGGAATAACTCATCTTGTTTCCCGGAAGCTACTTGCGACCAACGCTCCAAAACATTCTTGAGCTGCGCCAGTTGAATGGGCTTTGATAGGTAGTCGTCCATGCCCGCCTTGAGGCATTTCTCGCGGTCGCCCAGCATGGCGTTGGCGGTCACGGCGACAATGTTCGTGTGACGCTGGCCGGCTTCCAGGCGCCGGATTTCCGCCGTCGCCTGATAGCCATCCATTTCCGGCATCTGACAATCCATCAGGACAAGCTCGTATCGCCCTCTTCGGACCCTGTCGACCGCATCCAGTCCATTTTCGACCACATCGACCCGGTAGCCGATCTTTTCGAGCAGACGTACGGCGAGCATCTGGTTGACGGCGTTATCCTCGGCCAGGAGAATATTCATCTCGTCGGTCGAAGAGCCGGCGCGGGAGGCCTCTTTCGTCGGCTGTTGACGTTTGGAGGATCCCTCTCCTTCATCGGTAGGAGCCAAGATCCCCGTTAACGTCTCCAGCAGACGGTCGCGAAGGAAGGGTTTCGACAGCACCGACGCGACCCCAGCCAGGCGAGCCGTCGACGGGTCCAGCCGGTTACTGAAAGGGCATAGCAATACCACAGGCGTACGGGCCAGGGTTTGGTCGGCGTGCATCGTTCGAGCCAGTTCGAGGCCTTTGACATCCGGCAGCTCATCATCAATGATGGCCAAGTCATAAGGGACACCGTTTTCCGCCTTCTTATAAAGCAGAGCGAGCCCGCTGTTTCCGCTCGTCGCCAGCGTGGGCCGTAATTTCCAGCTTTTCAGGTAGTACTGCATGACTTCGGAGTTGGCCGGGTGACGATCGACAACGAGCACCCGCCGGTCGGCGAGTTCCGGCGGCGGCGCTTGACGAACCTGCGCTTGGCGTTGGGCTTCTCCTAGCTCGATCGTGAACCAAAAAGTGGAGCCGCTTCCCAGCGAACTCTCGACGCCGATCTGCCCTCCCATTCCTTCGACAAGCTGCTTCGAAATGGCCAGACCCAGACCCGTTCCGCCGTACTGGCGAGTGGTGGTGCTATCGGCCTGGATGAAGGGCCGGAAAAGAGTTTTTTGGGCCTCGGGAGCGATGCCGACGCCAGTGTCTCGAACACTGAACTTCACCACGGCATCCTCGCCAGGTTGGGTTTTGCACTCGACCCGCACGACAACCGAGCCATTGTCGGTGAACTTGACCGCGTTTCCGATCAGATTGACCAGCACTTGCCGCAGCCGGCCGGGGTCTCCCTGGGCCCAGCGGGGCACGCTTTCTTCAATCAGGATGACGATCTCGACGCCCTTTGCTTGGGCTCGCCCGGCAAGGAGCTCGACGGCTTGCCCAGCCACTTGGTGGAGCTCATATTCCACCGACTCGAATGTCAACTTGCCTGCTTCAATCTTGGAGAAGTCGAGGATGTCGTTGAGCAAAGCCAGCAGGGATTCAGCGCAGAGGCTCACGGTGCGGGCGTACTCCTGCTGCTCCGCGTCGAGATCAGTCTCCAGCAAGAGGTTCGACATGCCGATGAGGCCGTTCATCGGCGTTCGGATTTCGTGACTCATGGTCGCCAAGAATTGGCTCTTGAGACGGGCCGACTCCAGCCCGGCGTCCCGCGCTTTCGCCAACTCGCGCTCGGTTTTGGCCCGCTCGATCGCGTAGCGCAACGAGCGGGCGAGCGAATCCCTGTTCACCTGCTTTTTGACCAGGTAGTCCTGCGCGCCTTCTTGAACCAGCCTAAAGCCCATCTCGTCGTCGTCGACCCCGGTTAACAGCACGATGGGCAAGTCCCCGGCAGCGGTGTGCACACTGTGGAAGGTCTCAAGTCCCTCGGAGTCCGGCAGCATCAGATCGAGCAGAATCACATCGACGAGTTGCGGTTCGCGCAGAAGCTCGACCCCTTTGGCCAGGCAGTCGGCGGAGGTCGTCTCGACCGCACCCAAGAAGGTGCCGGCTAGGAATCCTCGGATGGCTGCCCGAAACGTAGAGCTATCCTCGATCAGAAGGACGCGAACAGGTTGGTCGCTCATCGCTGGTTTTCTGGTGGGAGAAGGGCGAAGGGCGCGTCCTCGGAGTCTGGTTCTCGCTGTCTCACGACCGCATGCATCCCTACGATCTATCTAATAGCGCCGAGCACGAGTTACTCCGAGGGCGGGTTCCCTGAACGACGGTTCTCAATAAGTAGTATCGACCGCTGTGAGCTTTTCGTAAGGCGGGCGGGAACCGGCATCCTGAGCAGGTCGCGCTTGGCGCCCCGAAAGTCGGGCATCCGCCGCGACGATGGGAGTGGCGGAAGCGCGCTGGGCGTCGAGAGGAAGCTCGGCACGGCACCAAGAATGTGTGCGTTACAAAAGCGAAAGGCCGCGGATCTGGCGGGCCACGAACCGATAGCGCGACAAGGGAAGAGTGATCCCGCCCGCCTAGATCCACGCTACATAAACTATTGATTTCAAGCGGGTTGCGTGAACTTGGGCTTGTTTCGTTTTTTTATTCGCTCGTCGAGCGTCATGCCGGGCCCCCGTAGTCTCCCCCTTCAGAATAGCGAGCGTGTCAAGCGTCTCCGTTGGGCCATGGACGAAAAGCCGCGGATCTGGCGGGCGACGAACCGATAGTGCGAAAGGGAAGAGTGATCCCGCCCGCCTAGCCCGCTTTTCTCACCAGGTGGCGAGGCGAAGTGCGTGAGAGGCCCGTCAGTACAAGGCGCGCGCCGCTCAGCGCCCCGTTTCTTGAATAATGCGGGCGTACTTGAACCCTACGTTGAGCACGGTGAGCAAGCGCAACGAAGTAATGGCGGGCCTATCGCGTGCTTCGACCGTCAGCTGGTGAGAAATGCGGGTTAGATCCACGCTACAAGCTTGGGCAGGAGAGTGGCCGCCGTGCCATCCTTCGCCCAACCAGGGGTCGGAAACGGCCGCGGGGGCTGTTTTCGATCTCGCCGTAGTAGCGCGGCGCCTCTCGACCGGCCTCGGCCACGCCGATCGCGGTGGTCTCTTTATGCACGTCCATTCCCACGTACTTGCTAGTTCTGCTAGTGTCTGTCATGACCTGTCCTCCTCGATGCGGCTCTGCGCATCCTCTTTCGTATTGCTGCTCTCGAAAGCGTAACCTGCGCTCTCGAGGTTTACGACAGGTCACTCCATAATCTCTACGCGACTTGCCTGGTGCAATTTGGCCCTTCCGAGGCCACGCTAGAATAGATGCTTGCGTGCCATGGAACAGGGTAGGGAACCAGGGGTCCACAAGCGCTATCTGGGCGCGTTCGTCGGACTGGCCGTGGGTGACGCGCTAGGAGCGCCGATCGAAGGCTGCCCGCCGGACAGCTTCGCCCCGATCGAGGAGATGGTCGGGGGCGGCGCCTGGGAATTGGAGGCCGGGCAGTGGACGGACGACACGTCGATGGCGCTGTGCTTGGCGACGAGTTTGGTGGAATCCAGCGGCTTCCGAGTGAAAGACCAAATGGATCGCTATGTCCGCTGGATGCGGGAAGGTTACCTCAGCAGTACGGGAAAGTGTTTCGGCATGGGACGGACCGTGTCGGCGGCGCTCGAGCGTTACGAGGCGACGGGAGATCCCTGCGCCGGGGTGACCGACGCCGATACCGCCGGCAACGGGTCGCTGATGCGGCTGGCGCCCATCCCGATGTACTTGCTTCATGACGCCTCGCGGGCCATGGATCTGGCAGCCGAGATGTCGAAGACGACTCATGCGGCGGTAGAGGCCGTAGACGCTTGCCGCTATCTCGCCGGTTTGCTGATCGGGGCGCTGCGCGGCGAGTCGAAACGGAATCTGCTCGCGGACCTCTATTCGCCCGTCTATAACTATTGGTTCTTTCAGGAAGTCGCGCTCACCCCGCGCATCGACCGGATTGCGCGCGGCGTCTACAAGTACAAAGAGGCTCCCGAGTTGCCGGCGAGCGGCTACGTGGTCGACACGCTCGAGGCCGCCCTATGGGCGTTTGATCGCACAACGACATTCAGGGACGGCGCGCTGCTGGCTGTCAATCTGGGCAACGATGCGGATACGACCGGGGCTGTCTACGGCCAATTGGCCGGTGCGTATTATGGAGTTGACGCAATCCCTGCCGAGTGGTCGGAGAAGCTGGCTCGCCTGCCGATGATCGAGGACCTGGCTACCGCCCTGCTCAAGCAAACCAGCCAGGGCATACGTCATTTCACGTCGCTATGAGCACGCGGAACTCGCTCGACGAAGCTACACCGGCCGCCGGCGATAGAGCGCCGTCGGCGATACGGCAAGCATTGTCGATCCCCAACCAGCTCACGATGTTCCGCCTGCTGGTGCTGCCGTTCATCCTCATTGCGATGATCTATCGGCAGCATGACACGGCGCTATGGTTGTTCGTAGCGGCCGGGGTCACGGACGCCGTCGACGGGCTTGTTGCCCGGCGCTTTAACCAAAAGACCCGGCTGGGAGCGTTTTTAGATCCCATGGCCGATAAGTTGCTGCTCAGCTCGGCGTTTGTTGTCCAAGCCTTGCTAGGTGTTATTCCCTGGTGGGTTACGATCCTCGTGCTCAGCCGGGACCTGATCATCATGGCCATCGTGGTGGTGATGATACTCGCCACGCCGATTCGCGATTTCTCGCCAAGCATTTTTGGCAAGGTCAATACCGCCGTCCAGTTCTTGACGATTCTAGGGGTCGTGGTACACAACGCCGAGCAGAACTGGTGGAGCGGCGAGGCCGTCTACGTTTTGATCTGGGCCACGACAGCGACTACTTTGATCAGCGCAGCCCACTACATGGTTGAAACCACACAGCGCATCCAGGAACACTCGAGCGAGTCGTCCGATTCGTAACCCTGCGGCGCGGCCAGCTGCTTTTCTCACCAGCTGACGGTCGAAGCACACGATAGCAGCCCGTGGTGAAAGCGAAGGCCGCGAAAAATCGGGTACAGCCAGCCAATTCGCTTCCGGCTAAGCACTTTGTTTCTAGGTATGTGACGAGGGGCGAATTGGTGGCAGTCCCCATTTTTCGCTCTTGCACGACTTTTGCCACGGGCTGATAGACCCGCCATTAGTGCGTTGCGCTTGCTCGCCGTGCTCAACGTAGGGTTCAAAAATGTAGGGGCACGGCATGCCGTGCCCGAGGTCGCTGAGCGGCGCGCGCCTTGTCCTGACGGGCCTCTCACGCACTTCGCCTCGCCACCTGGTGAAAAGCGGGCTAGCTACTTTTCGGCGCAAAAAGGAGAAACTGCGTGGCGGCTGGGTACAGTCAGCCAATTTCGCGTCCGGATGCGCCCGCAAGTTGTTGATTCTTTGAAGGCGCGAAATTGGTGACAGTCCCCGCCCCGAGCGGTACTCGTATTTTGCGCCGGAAAGTAGCTAGCGAGCCCGCGAGTAGGGCGTTCGCGCTCTCCCCAGTGTGCCGAACAGCCCCCGCAAATCAATTTTTAGACTCTGTTGCCCGACCGGTTGACGGACAACTCCGTCAGCGCTAGGCTTATGGGTGACGGGTCATGAACCGCTACCTTCCAGCCCGCCAACACCGCCTAGCCGGCATCGTCGCTCTGGCTCTGGCGGGTTTTTCCTTCTTGTGTGGAACCCAATGGCGGTTTGCGTTCATTCCGGCGGCCCTGTTTCTGGGCAGCGCGGCGGCCCTGTTTTACCTGGCCACGCGCCCCGCCATCGAGGTCAACAGGTCGGGGATCAAGATCGGTCCGCGGAGCTTCCGTTGGCGAGACGTGGAGCGCATCGAGCCCACGGCTTGGGCGTCGCCGCTGGTGCTGCGGATCCTACTCCAGGACGGCCGTTGGATCAGGGTCATCTACCCCGGCGACACCGACGCGATCGAGAGTCTGCTCGAACAGATGAAACGGCTCACCCGCCGGGCTTCGGCCGACGAACTGGCCGGCGCCCACTATGCAGACGAGGTGATTTCGCTGAGCAGCCGGTCTGAACAGCCCCCTTCACGGCGATTCAAGCTTCTTCGTCCCGAGGACGCCGCCGAGGTGGAGCGTCTTTACCAGCGCCTCAAGACAGCCGGACACTTGGACAAGTCGCCCCACGAAGATCATCAGAGCTGACCGCGTGGCGGCTCCGCCGCCGGAGCGCTTTCTCGAAGGCAGTACAATAGGCCGGGTAGTGGCTCGCTCTAGCTACTTTCCGGCGCAAAAAGGAGAAACTGCGTGGTGGCTGGGTACAGTCAGCCAATTTCGCGTCCGAATGCGCCCGTAAGTTGTTGATTCTTTGAAGGCGCGAAATTGGTGACAGTCCCCGCCCCGAGCGCTACGCGTATTTTGCGCCGGAAAGTAGCTAGCCCGCGTTTCTCACCACGTGGCGAGGCGAAGTCCGTGAGAGGCCCGTTAGTACACCGCGCGCGCCGCTCGGCAACCCCGGGCACGGCATGCCGTGCCCCTACATTCTTGAACCCTGCGTTGAGCACGGTGAGCAAGCGCAACGACGTAATGGCGGGCTTATCGCGTGCTTCGACCGTCAGGTGGTGAGAAATGCAGGCTAGAGCGATCCCCGAATCCCGCCTTCCGCTGCTCCGTCGCCGCTGGTTGCGAGTGGCTTTGCTACTGGCCGTGGCAATAGCGCTCGCCTTCGGGAACCGCGCCAGCTGGCTGACGTGGATGGGAGGGCTTCTCATCAAGTCCGACCCGTTGGCAAAGGCCGACATCGTGGTCGTACTCGCCGGAGACCTCTATGGAGAAAGGATACTGCTGGCCGCCGAATTGGTCGAAAAAGGCTATGCCCCTCGAGTGCTGGTCAGCGGCCCCAAAAACTACTTCGGCGTTCCCGAGCACGAGCTGGCCATTCCCTTTGCCGTGGCTCGCGGAGCCGCGGAGGAGATCTTTGACGGATTCCCGATCGAGGCGCATTCGACCCTGGAGGAAACACATCGGCTGGATCGGGAACTGCGGCGTCGCGGGATAGGAAAGGCCCTCGTGGTAACCTCAAATTTTCACACCCGACGAGCTCGCTACATTTTCCACAAGCACGGCTCGAAGGACGTCGACTACGTTTTCGTCGCCGCCGACTATCCCGACTTTCGGCCCGAAGATTGGTGGCGGAGCCGCCAGGGAAGGAAAGTCTTCGTGCTCGAGTCCCTCAAGACCCTGCATTCGTGGTTCGAGTGAAGGCGCGATGTTGAAGACCCTACGGACGCTCTACCCCTACCTGATCCGCTACCGCTGGCGCTACGGGGCAGGTTTTCTGGCCTTGGGATCAAAGACTCTCCTAGCGGCCTCGATTCCTGTTGTCGTGGGGTTTGCGATTGACCGGCTGCAGGAGGAGTTGACGCTCCAGGCGCTCGTTGAGCTGGCCGGCCTGCTACTGGTCTTGGCGCTGATGAAAGGCGTGTTTCAGTACTGGATGCGCTGGATCTTGATCGGCATTTCGCGCGACATCGAGTACGACCTGCGCAACGATCTGTTCTCCCATCTGACGAAACTGTCCCAGCGTTTCTACCAGTCCTATCGGACCGGGGACCTGATGTCGCGGGCAACGAACGACATGAACGCCGTGCGGCTCATGCTTGGCCCGGGCGTGATGTATTCGGTCGATGTTTTGCTGACCTTCGTGGTCGTGCTGACGGTGATGAGTTCGACGGATTGGCGCCTCACCTGCTTTGTCTTCTTGCCCATTCCCCTGGTGACGGTCACGGTCACCTACTTTGGCCGCCGGATCCACGAGGGGTTTCAGCGGATTCAGAAGAAGTTTTCCGACATGAGCTCTCTGGTGCAAGAAAGCCTGAGCAACGCGCGCATCGTGCGGGCTTACTCGCTCCAGGGGGCCGAAATCGAGCGTTTCCGCGATCTCGGCGACGACTACGTCGCAGAGAATCTAAGGCTGGTGCGGCTTTGGGGCAAGTTCTACCCGCTGTTGGAAGTGCTGGTCGGGCTCACCTACGTCATTGTCCTTTGGTACGGAGGGCGGCAGGTTCTGCAGGGCGAGATCACGCTCGGCGCCTTCGTCATGTTCATGGCTTTCATGGCCATGTTGACATGGCCGATGATCGGGTTCGGCTGGGTCGTCAACCTCGTTCAGCGGGGCACCGCCTCTCTCGAGCGCCTCAACGAGCTGCTCCAGCGCCCCATTGAGATCGCCGATTCCGAACAGACCGACACGGCGATCCGCAGCATCCGGGGTGACCTTGAGTTTAGGGACTTGACCTTCTCCTACCCGGGGTTGGAGGGGCCTTCGCTGATCGACATCAACCTCTACGTTCCGTCGGGACAGACGTTGGCGATCATCGGCCCGACGGGCGGTGGCAAGACTACGCTCGTCAATCTCGTGCCGCGGCTGCTCGAACCGCAGCAGGGAGCGGTCCTGGTGGACGGCGTGGACGCGCGGCGCATCCCGCTCGATGTGCTTCGCCGCTCGGTCGGCTTCGTGCCCCAGGAAACCTTCTTGTTCAGTCAAAGCATTCGCAAGAATGTGACCTTCGGAGCCCCCGAGGCGGACAATCGGCAGGTGTTGGAAGCGACGAGCATCGCCCAACTCGCAGACGACGTTGCGGAGTTCCCCGAGGCGTTCGAAACTCTGGTGTGGGAACGGGGCATGACCCTGTCGGGTGGGCAGAAACAGCGCACGGCAATCGCTCGCGCCGTCATCCGGGACCCGCGGATCCTGATTCTCGACGACTGTTTGTCAAGCGTCGACACAATCACGGAAGAGAAAATTTTGGAACAGCTTCGCGTGATCATGCGCAATCGGACGACGCTCATGATCTCGCATCGCGTCTCGATGGCCCGCCACGCCGACCAGATTGTGGTGCTTGCGGAGGGCCGGATTGTCGAACGCGGCACGCATGACGAGCTGCTGCCGAAGGGCGGATATTACTCGAGGCTTTACGAAAAGCAACGGCTTGAGCGGGAGTTGGCACACGTGTAAGCAGGCCGCCTGGCGGGAAATGCCGACTGGCCGTGGTAGAGGTCAGGTTCGGCAAAGAATGGAGACTGCCATCCGATTTTCGGTTGCCGATTTTCACCGAACAGAGCCGCGGGCGTTAGCCCGCGGGCCCGCGCTCGGGGTTGCTGGTATCACTGCGCTTTCACCAACGGCTAGGCGGCTTTCTCGCCAGGCGGCGAGACGAAGTGCGTGACAGGCCCGCCAGTACAAGGCGCGCGACCCTCGGCGCCGCATTTCTTGAGTAATGCGGGCGTACTTGAACAGCATGTTGAGCGGGGCGAGCAAGCGAAACGCCAGTAAGGGCGGGCCTATGGCGTGCTTCGGCCGTCAGGTGGCGGGAAAAGCCGGCTAGCCAACGAACGTCATGGACGACGAAGCCATCGGCAAAATCTACGACTCGCGACTCGTGGCGCGGTTGGTGCGCTACCTGCGGCCCTACCGTATGTTGGTCTCCGTGTCGGTCTGCCTGCTGGTCATCCACTCGCTGCTGGCGGTAGCGGGACCCTACTTAACCAAGGTGGCGATCGACCGCTACCTCGATCCCAGCCCGGCTGCCGCCTCGGTCCTTGATCCCTGGCTGCCGGCGGACGTGTTGGCGGGTCTGAACACTTTGGCTCTGATCTACCTAGCGGTCCTGCTCAGTGGCTTCCTGTTCCGCTTTCTGCAGACCTATGTGATGCATTACACGGGACAGCGCGTCATGTACGACCTGCGCCTGGAGATATTCTCTCACCTGCAAAAGATGGGAGTGGGTTTCTATGATCGCCATGCCGTCGGGCGCTTGGTGACCCGAACGACGACCGACGTCGACACGCTCAACGAGATGTTCACGTCCGGGGTCGTGGCGATCTTCGGCGATCTGCTGACGCTGACGTTCATTTTGGCGGCGATGATTCATCTGAGCCCGGATCTGACGGCGGTTCTGTTCAGTGTGGCGCCCTTGGTGGCGTTGGTCTCGATCTGGTTTCGGCGAAGGGCGCGCAAAAGCTACCGGGAAGTCCGCGTCGCGGTCGCCAAGATCAACGCCTTTCTGCAAGAGCACATCAGCGGGATCGGTGTCGTGCAGCTTTTCAGCCACGAGCGGGGAAGCGAGCGAGAGTTTGATCAGATCAACGCCGAGCACCGCGACGCCTACTATCGGGCCATCCGCGCGCATGCCTATTTTTTCCCCGCCATCGAATGGCTCGGCGTCTTGGCCATTGCCGTGCTGATCGTCTACGGGGGGGCTAGCGTCATCGACGGTGGCGTGACCATCGGTATTGTCGCGGCCTTCATTCAATACGGAAGTCGGGTTTTCCGGCCGATCCAGGATCTCAGCGAAAAATACAACGTTCTGCAGTCGGCGATGGCCAGCGCGGAACGAATTTTCAAGCTTCTTGATACCCCCCCTGACGAAGAGATCGAAGAAGCCGCGGCATCGGGGAAACCGGCCGGCGCATCGGGGCAGGCCCAGCCGACACGCGCTGTCCCGCTGGGTGTCGAGTTCGAGAACGTTTGGTTTGCCTACCGGGGCGAGCAATGGGTTCTGCGAGATGTCAGCTTTCGTATCGAGCCCGGAGAAACGCTAGCCATCGTCGGTCACACCGGGGCGGGCAAAACCACCCTCATCAGCCTGCTGCTGCGCTTCTACGAGATCCAAAAAGGGCGGATTCTGGTGGGTGGCCGTGATATCAAACAGTGGCCGGTTTCCGAGCTTCGCCGCCAGTTCGGCATCGTCCTGCAAGATCCCTATTTGTTTGCCGGCACGATCGGAAGCAACATCCGCATGGGGAACGGGGCCGTTTCGCTCGAGCGCGTCGAGCAAGTGGCCCGCGACGTCAACCTCTTTGGTTTCATCCAAAGCTTGCCCCGCGGATTCGACGAGCCACTGCTCGAGCGAGGGAGCTCGCTCTCATCGGGTCAGAAACAACTCATCAGCTTCGCGCGGGCCTTGGCCCACAATCCGCGCTTTCTGATTTTGGATGAGGCGACCTCCAGCGTCGATACCGAGACCGAGCTGAAGATCCGCGGGGCGCTGTCGCGGATGGTGTCGGGCCACACTTCGATTGTCGTTGCGCACCGGCTTTCGACCATTCGGCGGGCCGACCGGATTCTCGTGATGCACAAGGGAAAGGTTCGCGAACTAGGCAGGCATCAAGACCTGCTGGGGAGGAAGGGAATCTACTGGCGGCTGTATCAATTGCAATATCGCGATCAAGAGGCGGACCGCGCCAGGCTTGTCAGGCCCGGCGTAGCGCCCGCTTTGGCCCCTCCCGGTGAATCGCCGCTTTCTCCGGCGGCGGCAGCCGAGAGGGTCATGGTTGACGGAAAGCTACAGGCCCCTCCCTCGGTCTCGCTCTCCGACGATGTTTGGGAAGAGGACGGCGGGGAGAATAGCGGCGAAGCTGCGTCGCGAGAGCCGGCGGAGAGAGAGGGTGACGAAGCCTAGCCGGCATTCCTCACCACCTGACGGGGGAAGCGCGCGATAAATCCACCCTGACTTCGCGACACTTTCAACAGGCCCGCCGACACCCACGTCTTCCACTCCTTGCGCCGCCGTCGGAACCTTCCGTATCATGACGTATGGTCAATAGTCCCGTCCCCGAAGCCCTCACCTTCGACGACGTTCTTCTGGTTCCCTCCTTCAGTTCCGTGTTGCCGGCCGAGGTCGACACGGCCACCAAGCTGACTCGCAACATTCGGCTCAATATTCCACTCGTCAGCGCGGCGATGGACACGGTCACCGAATCACGGCTGGCGATAGCGCTTGCGCGCCAGGGCGGACTGGGTTTCATCCATCGAAACATGCCCGTCGAACGGCAGGCCGAGGAAGTGGATCGCGTAAAGCGTAGTGAAAGCGGCATGATCGTCGATCCGATCACCATGTCGCCGGAAAACAAGATTCACGAAGCTTTGGAGTTGATGAAGCGCTACCGCATATCGGGCGTGCCGATCACCCGAGAGGGAAAGCTCGTCGGCATCCTCACCAATCGCGATTTGCGGTTTGAGACTCGGCTGGACATGCCGATCGGCGAGGTCATGACCAAGGACAATCTGGTCACCGTGGGTGTCGGCACGACTCTGGAAGAAGCGGAAGAAATCCTTCAGAAACACCGCATCGAAAAGCTCTTAGTGGTGGATGAAAACTACGTGCTCAAGGGTCTGATCACGGTCAAGGACATTCAGAAGAAGCTCGACTATCCGATCGCCGCGAAAGACGCGCACGGCCGGCTGCTCGTCGGCGCGGCCATCGGAGCCTCGGGAGACTATCTGGAGCGCGCCCGGGCGCTGGCGGCCAAGAGCGTGGATGTTCTGGCGATTGATACCGCACACGGGCACTCGAGCCGGGTGGCGGACGCCGTGAAGGAACTGCGGCGCGCTCTCCCGGACCTTCAGCTTGTCGCCGGCAACGTGGCCACCGCGGAAGCCGTCAAGGACCTCGTCAGCTTGGGGGTGGATGCGGTCAAGGTCGGCATCGGTCCGGGCTCGATCTGCACCACAAGAGTCATCTCCGGCGCGGGAGTTCCCCAGATCACCGCGATCCACGAATGCGCTAAGCCCGCGCACGAGGCCGGCGTGCCTCTCATTGCCGACGGCGGCATCAAGTATTCCGGCGACGTCACCAAAGCGGTAGCGGCCGGTGCCGATTGCGTCATGATCGGCAGCCTGCTGGCCGGCACCGAAGAGAGCCCGGGTGAAACCGTGCTTTACCAGGGCCGGACCTACAAAGCCTATCGAGGCATGGGATCCATGGGTGCGATGGCCAGTGGCAGCAGTGAGCGCTACGGTCAGGATCCGGACGGCGGCAAGCTGGTCCCCGAAGGGGTCGAAGGCCGCGTTCCCTATAAGGGGCTCCTCGGCGACCTCGTGCACCAACTTGTGGGGGGCGTCAAATCCGGCATGGGCTACTGCGGCTGCGGGACGATCCCCGAGCTACAAAAGAAGACGCGCTTTGTTCGCGTTTCATCGGCCGGCTTGCGCGAAGCGCACGTCCACGATGTCCTGATTACCAAGGAAGCGCCGAACTACCAGGCGGCAAGATAGTTCGTAGAACCCGCGGCTGACGCGTCAGGCCGCCTTTTCCGGGATGCCGAGATCCTGCAACAGGGCAACGATATCGTCGTTCGTTACTCCCTTACGACCATCGGCAAGCGTCGTAAATGCCTTGTAGACATGGTTGAGCTGTTCTCGATCCAGATCGCCGAAACCGAGGTCCTGCACCCGTTCGTGCAGAGCGTGACGTCCGCTGTGTTTGCCTAATACGAGGTTTGTCGCCGGCACGCCGACCGTCTCGGGCCTCATGATTTCATAAGTCAAGGGGTTCTTCAGGTAGCCGTCCTGGTGAATGCCCGCTTCGTGAGCAAACGCGTTGGCGCCCACGATGGCCTTGTTGGGCTGCGGCCCAAAGGTGATTAAGCTGCTCAGCAAGCGGCTGCAAGGGTAAAGCAATTCGCTTCGGATGCCGGTATGGAAAGGCAACCGGTCGTTTCGCAGGGCCATCGCCATGACGATTTCTTCCAGCGCGCAATTGCCTGCGCGCTCGCCAATACCGTTGATGGTGCACTCGATCTGGCGGGCTCCGGCCCCCAGGGCCGCCAGAGAGTTGGCCTCGGCCATACCCAAATCGTCGTGCGTGTGGACGCTGACGATCGCTTTGTCTCCGACCGCTTCGACCACCCGCCCGATGAAGGCCGCGTACTCGTCGGGCACCATGAATCCCACCGTATCGGGGATATTGATGGTCGTCGCGCCGGCTTCTACCGCGGCCTTCGAGATGCGACAAAGGTAGTCGATGTCGGTGCGCGTGGCATCCTCGGCCGAGAACTCCACATCCTCGACGTACTCGTGCGCCTGTCGTACCGCTCGCACAGCATCGTCGAGCGCCTGCTCCTGGGTTTTGCGGAGTTTGTATGTGAGGTGAATCTCGCTGGTAGCGATGAAACAGTGCAGGCGCGGCTTTTTCGCGCCTTCCAGTGCCCGTAACGCACGTTCGACATCGTTCGGCACCGCCCGCGCCAGTGCCGCCACCTTCACTTCCGGAAACTCCCGCCCCACGACCTGCACGGCTTCGAAATCCCCGTCGGAAGCTATCGGGAAGCCGGCCTCGAGGATGTCGACACCTAGCTCCGCGAGTTTCCCCGCCATCTTGACCTTTTCCGGCGTGGTCATGCTGCAGCCCGGGGACTGCTCCCCGTCGCGCAGAGTCGTATCAAAGATGTATACCCGCTCCGGCATCTGGGCCTCCGCTTCCCTTCCCTTAGTTAAGCAGCCTACTAGCTATAATGCAAATCTATAATGATCGTATCTACAATATGTTATATTTATGTGATAAGGTGAATTGATAGTTCTCTACAGAATTATTACTGAAAGAGCCCAACTGCTTTCCGTCGAAAGATACGCTTGCGGCTCGTGGCGAGGACTGTCCCCAATTTCGCGCGATAGAAAAATCAATCAGTTTCGGGTATGTCCAGCCGCGAAATTGGCTGACTGTACCCAGCCACCTCGTCTAAACCGCGTCATCGTCGGCTTCCACTAGGAGCATAAGACCATGGACCTCTCGCTACTTGAAACCTTCCGAACAGTCGTCGAAGAGGGCGGCTTTTCCGCGGCAGGACAAAAGCTCTTGCGGACTCAGCCGGCGGTATCACTTGCCCTCAAGCGCCTGGAGAACGAGCTCGGGGAAAAGCTGATCGATCGTTCGTCGAGAAGCCTGGTGCTGACGGACGCCGGAGGCGCCGTGCTCGAGTACGCTCAGCGGTTCAACGGGCTCGAGCGCGAACTTCACAACGCCTTGGCCGAGCTGCGCGACAAGAGCGCCGGCAAGCTTACGATCGGGGCGAACGAATCGACGGCCCTGTATCTTCTGGTCCACATCGAGAGGTACCGGAAGCTCTATCCGGGTGTGAAGGTGGAGATTCGCCGCAGTCTGTCGAGCCGCATTCCGGAGGCGCTGCTGGCCGGGTCACTGGATTTGGGGGCGATCAGCTATGACCCTGGCGACCCCAAGTTGGCGGCCACCGAGATCTACACCGACTCGCTGACCTTCATCGTCTCGCCCAAGCATCGGTTCGCGGACCGTCGGGAGGTCAGCATCGCCGAGCTCGGTATGGAGACGTTCATTGCTCACAATGTTGTCTCCCCGTATCGCGCGACCGTGATCGACATCTTTCGCCGTCATCAGGTTGCCCTCAATATGGAGGTCGAGATGCCGACCATCGAGACGATTCGCAAACTCGTCCAACTGAACCTCGGCGTGGCCTTCCTCCCTAAAATGTGTGTCGAGCAGGAGATTGCGGCCGGAATCCTGCGGGAAGTGGCGGTCAAGCAAATCCAGGTCGAGCGCAAGATTCGGCTGGCGTACCCCGCCAAGCGGCAACTGTCGCACGCCGCGGATGCATTCTTAGAGCTCGTGGATCGGAACGAGTAGCGACGGCGGCCTACGCACACGGACGTGGCCACAGGTCCTCGAGAGTCCCCTTGGCCTTCTCTTCGCGCGCCTCGCGGACCAAGAAATCGAGCCTTCCAGCCCGGGAGTCGGCTTCGATCTCCTTGTCCCATCGTTTCCAATCTTTTTCTGACAGCCACTGGAAAAGCTCGGCGAACTCCTCGCTCGCGAGCCTTTCGATTTCTGCCTTATTGATACCCGCAGAATATGGTGTTGTTTTCGGACACAACAAATGCCTTGCCAGAGCGGGCGCAGCACGCTGCGCCCCTACACTGTATTTCGCGAACATCAATAAGTGCATCTACTTTTGACATGGTGTTTCCCTTCCGACACCGCCTCGTCCGGGCTGAGTCACCCGGCTAACGGCCGGCGCTTCACCCGCCGCGCTTTTCCGCGGTCGGGTGCAAGCGCTGGTTAGGCCGCCGCGTTTTTCCGCGGTCGGGCGCAAGCGCTGGTTAGGCCGCCATTTGCTGACGAGCGGGAAGCGCTCCGGGTCGTCGATCGACTCGAGTGCGAGATCAACGTCTAGGTCCGGCCAGTACAGATGGTGAGCGCTTGGAAGCTCGACGTTGACCAGCGCGCCAATCGAGGCGTCACGGAACCAAGGAAACAGGTCGAAGGCAACGAACTTCTCGCCGTCGCCAATCAGCAGCCAGAAGCCGTGTTTCGATACGTTGGTGACTTCAACTGCCGAAGTGCGTTTTCCAAGCCTTGCGGATCTCATCCTCATGCTCCTGAATCAAGCGAAGGACAGCGTTGATCTGGCGAGCGCTCATGCCGTAGCTCTGCGCCAATTCGATACGGGGCTCAAGCCAGACTTCGCCTCGCCGCTGGAGCCGTGCACATGGACGTGCATCCGAGGCTCCTCTCGCGACAAGAAGTAGAAGCGGAAACCGCCTTCGCGGAATACGGTCGGACTCACACTCCGATCTTACTGTCAGCCAGCCCGGATTGTGCGACCGCCACGCTCCCCCGGCATCGACGGTGCGCGAAGCGCCGGCAGTCTGCATACCGTTGTTGGACTGCGGACAGAGGTCCATGAAATACGCCTCCTATTGATACCCGCAGAATATAGTGTTGTTTTCGGACACAGCAAATGCCTTGCCAGAGCGGGCGCAGCACGCTGCGCCCCTACACTGTATTTCGCGAACATCAATAGTGCGCTACGGTCCTAACTCAGATCTTTCCGCGGCGGTCTAACTCTTGCCGGTCCGCCGAAGGGACCTCCCGCATCCGGTCCAGCCTTGCGGACGGCAGCCCGAGTCCCGCTCCGCGGACGTCTTCCAGCGTATTGAGATTGGTAAAGATTCGCCCCTCGGGGTCAAAGCGGGCATAGCGATCAGGCGCTAGCTCGTCGACTCTCAGGCCTTCGAAGGCTCGCGTGATTTTGTGAACCCCCTGCTCAACGCGGCGGCGAATCGTCGAGCGCGCCGCTAACGAGTAGACCGCGCAGAGCGGCTCGGGATTCCCTTCGGCATCGAACGGTAAGAGAACATCGGCGCCGGCTGCTTGCGCCTCCTCGAAGAGGAAATTTAGAAAAGCGGCATCGAGGTAGGGCATGTCGCAAGCCGTGACCAGATTCCAAGCGTTTTCGGAATCCTCCAGAGCAGCGAGCAGACCGGCCAGGGGCCCGAAGTTCTCCACCGGGTCGGGAATGACGGGCAGTCCGAGGTGTCCGTATTTTTCGAGCGGGCCCACGATCGTGACGCGACCCGCGGCTGCTTGGACGACCTCGGCGACTCGCGCGGCCAGAGGCTTACCCTCAAAATCCAGCAGCGCCTTGTCGGTACCCAATCTCGAGCTTTTGCCGCCCACCAAGACGTAGCCCGCCCGTTCATCCATCACGTTGACCTTATCATGGCCCCGGTCCCCTTCGGACCTTGCCGCGGCAGTGCAAGTTACTGTATTGAATTGGGTTATTGAAAATTGGCTTTGTTTGGTTATTTTCGTTGCTCCCATTGTTCCACTGCTCGGTTCGTCGCTGCTGGGACAGTTCGTGGTTACCCTGTTGCTGTTCCTCGGGGCCCGGCCTGCTCTTAGCTCGGGGTCCCCTCATGTCCCGGTGAGGCGATCGCTGAGCCGGCCACCCGCCGTAGTGGAAACCAGTCGTAACCCATTGGATTTAAATTGTTTGGGCGAAATTGGGTTTGTTTCGTTTTTTTTCTTTTTGTGTTCCGGGGCCAACCCCAAGAAGGACCACCGTTCTGCTTCCATTGTACCATTCGGCTCTCAAATTTCTCTTGACCATCGGCCACAAGTCGTTGAAAACAAGGACTTGTTCGTTTCGTGAGGCTAGCCCGCCTTGATGCTGGGAAGATGGCGCCACGCAAAGAGGGGGCGGCCTGTGCACGTTGGATGTGATGGGAGCGCAAGCTCAGGGGCACTGGGTTTGGAAGGAGAGTAGGACGCCCGAGCGCTACGCGGCTTTCTTTTTAGCGGCTTCGTCGCCCGTCAAGACCTCGAGCGCCTTTTTCAGGTAGGGGTCCTCTTGGTCGCTCTCGGCCTCGCCAGGGGCTTCGGGGGGAGTTGGCAACATGCCGTCCGCACCAGGGAACTGCGACATCCGGTGGCGCCTGACGGTTGCCGGCGAAAGGGGAAAACTGGGAGTCAAGCCGCCGTCCTGCAGCGCTTCTCCGTTGGGTCGCCGATATTTGGCCACGGACAAGATTAGGGCGGCGCCGTCCTCCATCGTGATCGTCTCTTGCACGGCTGCCAAACCGTAGGTGCGTTCTCCGACGACCTCGCCTCGTTTGTTGTCCAAAATCGCCGCGGCAGCCAGCTCCGCCGCGCCCGCGGTCGCCCGGTCGGTAATCACGACCAGCGGCAGACTCGTTATCGACGAACCCGGACCGGCGTGGAATTCCTGTTCCGGATACTGCTGTCCCTTCAACGAGGCGATCAAGCCGCTGTCGAGGAAAAGATCCGCCAGCCGAACTCCCTCTTCTGTTTCACCGACCGCATTCCCCCGCAGGTCGAGAACGAGTTTGCCGGCTCCCTGCGACTCCAAACTTTTGACCGCGCCGACAAGTCGCTTCACGCTTTCGTTGTCCGCCGCGGCCAGGGCTACGTAGCCGACATCGCTTGCGAGCATCTTGTGCTTGACCGCGGGAGCCTCGACCGGACCTCGCACGAGCGTGTGCTCTTGCGGCTCTTCGGAGCGGCGTAGTGAACGGACCAAAACAGTCACACTCGATTCCGGAGGTCCGCTCAACATCGCCAGCAAATAGGCGGGCGGCATCAACCGCGTGCTCAGCCCGTCAATCGCTTCGATGAGATCAAACGGACGGATGCCCGCTCGGTCGCCGGCCGACCCCGGCAGCACATGCAACACGGTCGCATACCCACTTCGCTTGCGCACCACGAGGCCCGTCGAAAGTCCGCTTCCCCGGTCGGGGTAATCGAGGTGCTCGGTGACCTTCTCGAACTGCTCCGCGGTTAGATAGCTCGACTGGGGGTCCAGGAATTCAACCAGTCCCTGCAGAGCCCCGTTGGTGACCTTCTCCATGTTGGGCTCTTCCACGTAGTCGCTCTTGATCTTGGCAAGAACTTCGGTGTATACGGCCAGCGGACGGTAAGCGCCGTCGCCTTCTTGCCCCTTTCCGATCAGAGATCCCACCACCAGCATCAGGGTGAGCAACGTGGATACGAACACCACGCCGAGCTTGAATCGGGGAGTCATCAGAAACGATCGCCGCCGCTTGTCATCGCAGTCAAACTGCCTTCGTTCATCATACTACGTTCGATTCCTAGCCCGCTTTTCCCGCCAGGTGGCGAGGCGAAGTGCGTGCGAGGTCCGTCAGTACAAGGCGCGCGGCGCTCGGCGACCTCGGGCACGGCATGCCGTGCCCCTACATTCTTGAACCCTACGTTGAGCACGGCCAGCAAGCGAAACGAAGTAGGGGTGTGACCGTAGAACAACACCCGCGCGCCTGCTCTTGGGGCAGGTGCGTACGGGGAGGGTTGGTTTTACCGCGACCCGCTAAGACGGCAGTGGCCCGCAGTCCTTCCGTCGGAGTGCCCTTTCGTCAAAACACCGTAGCCGATCGAAATTGAAGACCGGACTCTTGAACGATCCGGTCTTTTTGGTGTTGTTGTTCCGGGCGCGCCGGGCGCGCCGGTACCTGGAGCCTTTGGAGCAGGCCCCAGAGTGTGTGAACAGCGGGCCTGGCTGCCAAGTGAGATTCGACGCAAGCACTTCAATCTAAACGGCTACGTAGTTTTGGCGAACCACAACCCCTCTAGACCCAGACATCTAACTATAATGTTCCTGATATGGCATGGGGCCCAAAGGACGGTCTTGCCGACGAGAATCGTGGGGGTCGCTTCCGCTTCCAGTCTTTTGGCAGCACGCTTCACCTCAAGGTCGAGAACGCCGGGGACTTACGTCGCGTAGGCGAACTGGATGAAGCACACTGGGTCGCTACGAGCGCTCCGATCGCGGCCATCAACGGTGACCCCGCCTTCCTCGAGCTTGTGGACACCGATCATGACGGGCGCATAGGATGCTCCGAGCTTCGCCAAGCGATTTCCTGGCTCTTTGAACACCTGAAAGACTACGCCGGCACCAACGCCGGCAACACCGCCCTGGTGGTGGCTGCGATTCGTAATGAGAGCGACGAGGGCCAGCGCATAGTCGAGACCGCGATCAAGATCCTGAAGCGTCTCGGCTCCACCGAAAAGTCCCCGATCACCCTCGATCAGGTGAGGCGGATTAAGAAGGAGGAGGAGGGCCGGGCGGTCAGCGAGGCGGGGATTGTCTTGCCCGAGGCCGCACAGGGTGACGACGCTGCCGCGCTCCGCCAGTTTCTGAGCGACATCCTTGCCACTGTCGGCGGCGACTCACATCCCACTGGTTCCAAGGGAGTAAGCCGGAAGTACCTGGATGAATTTCTAACCCAGACCGAGTCGTTCCTCTGCTGGCTGGCAAAAGCCGAGCGGGTTGATGGGGAACCCTTCTCCCCCGTCATGCCTTTGGGCGAGACAACCTCCTCCGCCTACTCCCTGTTCTCCTCCCTACGGAACAAGATCGATGAATACTTCGTACTCTGCCAGACCCTCCTCCTGGATCGCCGTGTCGGTGAGCAGATGCTGGCAGACAGCTCACACCTGAAGGAAGTCGATTTTGCCGATCCTTCCGCCGTCCAATCCCTGCTGGTCAGAGCTCCTCTGGCTTCCCCCCAGCCAGACGGCGTGCTGGACTTCGACAGTCGAATCAATCCCCATTACGCCGTACAGCTCAAGGATCTTCGCAAGGGGGTTCTCTTGCCACTGCTGGAAGGCGCAGCCGAGAAGGAACTGACAAAAGAGCAGTGGGGCCACGTAAAGGAGTGCTTTAGCGCGCATGAAAACTGGATCGACTCGAAACCGGCTTGCCGGGTCGAGGGCCTGGGCGCTGAAAGATTGCGGGAGTATCTGAACGACTCCCGATTGGTTCGGGCCGCTCGTGAGCTAATGGATCAGAGCAAGACTACCGCCTTCGTTCTCGATAATTTCCGCCTCCTGGAGAAGGTCATCCTTTACCAGGCCTATCTACTGTCGTTCGCCAACAATTTTGTGAGCTTTCCCGACCTCTACAACCCGAAAAGACGGGCCCTTTTTGAGATGGGGACACTAATTATGGACGGCCGTCACTTCAACCTGAGCATCCAGGTGCACGACCGTTCTCAGCACGCAAACATCGCCCGCGCGAGCAACATGTTAGTGCTCTATGTGGAGGTGGGATCGAAAGAGAAGGGAAAGCTCTATGAGATTGCCGTTCCGGTGACCTCCGGCAGCAGGGGAATCTTGTACGTAGGCAAGAGAGGCGTTTTCCATGAGGTGGATGGTCGGGAGATGGATGCCTTCGTGGTCGGGATCGTCGAGAATCCCGTCAGTTTATGGGAAGCCGTCATGGCGCCCTTCCGGCGCTTAGGTCGAGCGGTTACGGGCAAGATCGAGAGCATCACAGGCGCCGCGGAAGAGAAGCTCGACGCCGCGGGCTCGGAAGCTGTTAGCGGCGTCCAAGCTGCCTTCGCGGAGAAACCGCCTGCCTCACAAGTCCCATCGGCTCCTTCCGGCCAAGCGATTGGTGGGCTGCTGGCGGGAGGAGGCATTGCTCTTGCTGCCCTCGGGTCCTCGGCCGCATTCGTTGTAAAGACCTTCGCCAGCCTTACTTGGCAATCCACCCTCGCCGGCATCCTGGCCGCGGTGGCGGCCGTCGCAGTCCCTGCCTCCCTTGTTGCTCATCTGAAGCTTCGCCGGCGGGACCTAAGCGCGATCCTCGAGGCCTCCGGGTGGGCCATCAACGCGCGCATGCGATTGACCCGACGCCAGGCGGATTACTTTACTTGCGTGCCAGGATACCCGAGCGGCGCAAGGGGCGTCCGGCGCCGCCGCTGGTTGGTGTGGGCGTTGCTGGCGGCGGCGATTGCAGGCACCGTCGTCCTCATGGTTGTGCTCAGTAGATTTAATTTCCACTGAGAAAGAAATTCCCGCGCAAAAGCAAACCTGTCGTTCGCCAAAACTACGTAGCCGTTTAGATTGAAGTTCTTGCGTCGAATCTCACTTGACAGCCAGGCCCGCATACATTGGGGTTATCAGCCTAAAAACGGCAGTTGGTCACCTTCGAGAGATCTTCATTGGAGAGGGTTTATGGCGGAGCCCACGAGGTCGACAAGTGCCCGTTGCGGTTGCATAATTCCCTTCCCCAACCTCTTCAATATACTCGCAGCTCGGGTTTCTGGAATGAGGCAGATGGTCCGCTTGCGGCTCAGCAGTGTATCAAAACCCCCCGTTTTGCGGCGATTGGTTCAACGTGATGGCCCATTCCGCGCGAGGTGCCTTGGCAGCCAGCACACTCAGGACCTTGGCAAAGGCCCTCAGATAGTGGGCGTCTTGCACAAGGTAGTACTGAAAGCGGGAACGAGCCAAGGAGCCATCGGAGAGTCCCGCCAGGAAGGGATGCTTCAGCGTTTTTTCGTATAGAGGGCGAATGTCGCTCCAGAGTTCGTCACTGAAGGAAGGTTCTGTTGCCTGGCAACAGGGGACCATCAGAGCGAACGATAAGGCAAGGACGCGGAGACCACAAAGCCTTCGCATCACTGTCGATTGGATGAGAATGTGACTCATGGCTGGGTGGCTTGCCATTGCTCAAGAATGACTTCTGGTCATCAAACACATATCAGGGCAGTTTGGGCTTTTGGGCGGCGCTGCAGAAGGTGTATCCGACGACGCGCGAACAACGCTGTTGGGTGCACAAGACGGCGAACGTGCTCGACAAGTTGCCCAAGAGTATGCAGGGCAAAGCCAAGAGCGCGCTACACAACATTTATCTGGCCGAGAGCCGAACAGCGGCGGAGGGGGCGATGGATCACTTCGCCGGCCTCTACGAGGTGAAGTATCCCAAGGCCGTTGCGTGCCTCGAAAAGGACCGCGAGGTCTTATTGACGTTTTACGACTTCCCGGCCGAGCACTGGGGGCATCTGCGAACGACGAATCCGATCGAGTCAACGTTCGCGACGGTGCGCCTGAGGCAACGCAGGACGAAGGGCTGCGGCAGCCGCGAAGCCTCGCTGACGATGGTGTTCATGTTGGCCCGTCAAGCGGAGGCTCGCTGGCGCAGACTCAACGGCTCGGAGCTGATTGTCCACGTCTTAGAAGGAAAGAAATTCAAGGATGGAGTGATGGTTCCACAACGCGCCGCCTGACCCGCCCCGTCCACAACATTTGACAATAACTCAAGGAAAGCGTTGACCGCCGCCATCGGACCGGGCCCGAATTGGGGGTAGATAGGCACCGAGTCATGGTAGGTATCTTCGGCCACAAAGTAGCTGCCGGGGTTAACCATCGGGGAATACATTCTCACCTCTTAAAGAATCTGGTGTATGTGGTGGTCGGAATCCAAATGACGATTTTCTATTTGCAGTACAGAACCAGTCCGGAATCCGCACTCTGAGACGAAGCGGCGATCTCAGGCTGACGGGGATAGCTTGCCAGACGCAGGACACTTACCGTCTCTTGCGAAGAATCAATTGGTAGTCCCTGTGAACGATCTCGGCCTGCGGACCATAGATCTCTGTGAAGAAGTCGAGCGCCATCAGCGGCCGTAAGGGCGGCTCGCGACTGTGCTGCCAGGCGTAGTCGTCGAAGATTACCAGGCCGCCAGGTTTCAGTAGCGGCCAGGACAAGACAGCATCCTGCAGCACTGCGATGGCCGAATGATCGCCGTCAATGTAGACTATGTCGAAGCTCTCGAGCGGGAGCTTCCGTAGTTCGACCTGGGAATATCCAATAATCAGGTTCGTACGATCGGCTCCACCTGCAAGCTTGACGTTTGAAAGAAAACGCTTCTTCGAAACCTCGCCGCCAAACCATGGCAAGAATGGATCGATACAGGTTAGCGTCGATTCTTCGTGCGTCAGAACATTTTCCAACATCCAGACGGCCGAACCGCCTTCGTAGCAACCGACCTCAAGATAGTTGAGCCCCGGAGAATCCTTGAACTCATCTAAGCCAGGATTTCCGATTTGGCTCCTCTGACGGCACGAGTCTACACCCTCACCCGGCGAAGCGCAACCATTTCTCCACCCGAAAGAGGCGGCGGCTGAGGCGGAACCGATCGAGCCCCCTTCTTGCCCCTCATGGGGGCTGATCCGTCGCTGCGAAGTCAATTTCGCAGACACCCCTCCGACCCTCCTTCCTCAACGCCCAGATTTCCTACCCGAACGGGACGGCCCTAACCACCCGGCACAGGCAGCGCCCAGATCCGACGCAGCATGTCGCCGAACAGCCTGCGGTTCAGATACCCCTCGGCCAGGAGCAGCCAGTAATAGCGCGCGTGCTTGATCAATCGACCGCCCGTCTTCACTAACCGCTGCTGTAAGCTCGTCAGCGACCAGCTCTTGATCCTTGGTGGCAGTCCCAGCCGCCGCCACAAGTTGCCCAGGTTATAAGCCAGCACACTCAACTGCAAGCGCACTTCGTTGGCCCGAAAACGGTGGCACGACAGCCGCGTCCAGTGCGTGGCCTGCTTACCTTCTTTGATCCACTGCTCCGCCGTGCCGCGCTGGTTGTAGAAACGCACCACCGACCGGCTTGGCAAGCTCATGTTCGTCACGATAAAACCGACGCGCGCGAACAGCTCGCCCTGGTGGTGCTCGACCTTGGCGACAACTCGTCTCGGCTTCTTCCAGCTCTCCGCCTGATAGCGAAAGCTCTTGTAGCGCACTAGCGGCTTGCGGCCGGGCCTCCCCGGCGGACGAAACAGGATGTCTTCGATCTCTAACTCCAAGCTCCTGTTGGCCGGAATGCGGATGGCGTACTGCACGCCGCGTTCCTCCGAAGCCTCATAAACTTCCGGCTTGGCAAAGGCCGCGTCGGCCCGGAAGGCGACCTGCTTGCCCGCAGCCTGTTGGCGCTCGATCTCCGGCAACAATAGCTCATCCCAGTCCTCAGAGCTGTGCGCGTTGCCTGGACGCAGCTTCGCCGCCAAACAATCACCATGCTGGTTGAACAAAAGCAACGGGTGGTAGCAGACCGACTCGAAGTGTCCGTTGTAGGCACTGCCTTCCTGTTGGCCATGGACCGGACTCTCGGTGGAGTCCATGTCCAGAACGACCCGCTCGGAGTCGTCGAACGCCTCCGCTTGCCCGACCAGCTCTCGGTTCAGCGCCATCAGCCCCAGCAGGTTCTCTTCGCTCGCCAGCATCTCCGTCTCGAAGCCGTGCAGCGTCGAGGTCAAGGCCGCACCGCGATCCCAGATCTTCTGCGAGCCGATCAAGCGAAACGTCGGGTCAGCCGCCACGCGGACGGCGTCGTTGACGTCCTCGTAGCCTGCCAAGCGGCTGTAGATCGACTGCCGCAACAGATCAGCGAGCGTGAACTGCTTGTTTGTGCCTTGCCGGGAGTCGCTGAGATGCTCGTCAATCAGTTCTCCGAGACCGAGCCGTTCGTCCAGTTCGCGAACCAAAATCAGGCCACCGTCGGAAGTGACGTGCGATCCCTGGAAATCGACTTTCAACGAGCCGTTGAAACTTAGCTGGAATGGCTTGGTTTGTTTTTCACCCATTGGGTGTTGGCCTCCCTGGCGTCCTCATCGGGCTCTAGCCCCTATGAATAAAGACGCTCAAGGCCGCCGGAAGGTCGAGAGGTCTGAATCAAATTGGAAATGCGGGATCAGAAGGCTCTCTCCATGCCATTGCAATAGCGTACATGATTATTTTGCACGACACCCGCGGCAGCGATCCGATATAAGATAGCCAAAGCACCGGATACTGAACGAATTTGGAGATCCGAAATGAGACGGTGGATGAGACGCAGAACCGTGGCCATCGTGCTTGCCTTTGTAGCGGGGACGACCGGATGTGGCGGCGACCGGCGTGCTGAGCGGTCCGAGTTAGGAGAGGTCGAGTTCCTCACCTCCGGCTCTCCCGCAGCGCAGGAACACTTCTTGCAGGGTGTCCTGCTGCTCCACAGCTTTGCGTACGACGATGCTCGTGAAGCCTTAAACGGCCCCACAAGACCGCCCCCGAGATTCTTTACACGTTCGTCGTCGCGAGCAATGGTACGATCGATGTCCGGCGAATCCGACCGCTTAGACTCCCTGCAGGGGCCAGCAAGCCAAACAGAGTCAGGAGTCTCAACCCAACGAACGGTCACAGTCCTCGAAGACGAGCTGGACCGTGCGCGTCGAAGGTTCATTCCCCTACACTACCGAACGGAGTCGTTTCCGTTGGACCGACGAGAGGACACACCATGCCATTGAGCCGAAGAGAGTTTCTGACCACAAGTGGACTGGCCGTTACGGCGGCGGCTGGCTCACCCCTTGCGAGGGCGGGTCTGAGTGACACAAGCTGGCGTAAGCAGCGACTCGAACTGGCGCAGCGGAGGCGACGGATCATCTACAACGATGACGGCAACGCTCGCTACGACTTGATCCAATATTACGGCCCGCCGCCGAAAGACGAAGCCGAGTTTCTAGAGAGGCGGTTCAACTGGACGATCGATACGCAGGTTGACAGCTACTTCTGGTGCATCGGTGACGGACAGGACCCCCCATGGGGAACGCCGCTGCCTGGAGGCATCGACGATTGCAACACGACGATGCTCAACGCCGCCCGCAAAGCCGGGCACGAAGCGGTCATCTCGGTGCGGATGAACGACATCCACGACGCTTTCGGCACCGTCCGCTATCCGTTCAAACTAGAGAACCGCCACATGCTGATCGAGCCGACCGGAGCCAAAGGCAAATATCCCAAAAGCGATGTGAGGTACTGGAGCTGGTCCGCTCTGGACTACGCTTTCCCGGAAGTTCGCGAGCACAAGTTCGCGTATCTGGCCAAGACGTGCGCCCAGTACGTGCCGGACGGGTTGGAACTGGACTTCTTTCGCCATCCCGCTTACTTCAAGCAAGGTGAAGAAGCAAAAAACCTGCCCGTGATGACCGAGTTTGTCCGCCGCATTCGCAAGAGGCTGGATGAAATTGGCAAGGCCCACGGCAAGCCGATCCTGCTCATCGCTCGTTTGGCCGACACACCCGAAAAGTCCGTCAAGATGGGACTCGACGGACCCACGTGGCTGCAAGAGCGGCTGTTGGATGTGCTGATCGTCGGTGGCGGCTGCGCGCCGTTTTGGACCGCGTGGACCGAGTACCGCGACTTGGCTAACAAGCACGACATCCCGGCCTATCCGTGTTTCAACTGTTCGCTGGCCTCCCATTTCGGCCGGGTCGAAGTCATGCGGGGCATCGCCAGCAATTGGTGGCACCTTGGTGCGGCCGGCGTGTACTTGTTCAACCCGTTCGTTCCGGTCGACGGGAAGAAGATCCCGGCGAAGACGATGTACACCGAGCTGAATCGGTTGGGGGACCCGAAGACGCTGGTGGGATTGGACAAGGTCTTTTGTCAGGACTACTTCATGGACAATTCGCTGCTGATGCAACGTATGACGGCCGATCCGCCTTTGCCGACGGCGATTTCCAAGTCGCCGAAGACCATCCCGTTACTGGTGGGTGATGAGTTGTCGAAAACGCCATCGGTTAGGCCAGCGAGGTGGCAACTCCGTTTGTTGACCGATCCGGCCCGTGCGCCACTGACGGTCAAATTCAACGCCAAGGACGTCGGCGCCGCAAAGGTGGCCAACGACAACTTTCACGAATTCGAGGTATCGCCCGAGACCATCCGTCACGGCAACAACAAGCTGATCGTCGCCAGCGGCGATGGCCAATCGGCTCAATTGCGTCGCGTGCAACTGTGGGTGCGTATGAAGTCCAGTTGAGCGCGGCGGTCGGCAACCCAACTGCTTTTCGCCGCGCCATAACATTACATGGTCGGGCAGGCAGCAGGAGCACGGGATCGACCGACTCGTCGGCGGAAATCAACGCCTGCATGTCGTCGCCCATGGTGGCCATCCAGTAGGTGTTGACGATTCCGGTTTAAGGAAACTATGAAGCTCAACGACGAGATTCAACAACTGCTCAGGACCTACAGCCTTTCCGCCGAGGTTGGCCGGAAAATCGGGTTCATAACAATCTACACTTAGCAGATCCGAGAGCGGGGACTTCAGCGCGACAGGACTCCTCTTCATCCCCTCAACGCCTCCCGCGTCCGCCTCACCAGCCCGTTATTTCTGCCGCCCGCACCGCCAGCTGCAGCGGTTCTTAGAAAATTGCGCCGCCCAGAATAGTATTTCATGACGGCTCCTCTGCTCAGTCGTAAACCGAACTATGGCTTCGCGACTTTTTCAGGTGGGCTTGGTTCGGCCTTTCAGCTCACCGTGAATCATATGTTAACCGAGCGATGACTGCCACTGCAGGGCCTTGAGCGATAAGCCCACGAGGTGTAATGCCCCCCGGCAGCACGCGTTCTGCCCAAGGTCACTTGTCGTTTCCGGCTGCGAGCGAGAGAATCTTCCGACCGTATTTACGAGCGAGACGGGGTCCGATGCCTGGCACTTGTAAGAGCTCTTCCTGGTTGGTGGGGCGCAATTGCGCGATGGCGTTTAAGGTTCGGTCCGGGAAGACGCGGAAAGCTGGGATGCGCTGCGCACGGGCTTTCTCAAGACGCCAGGCTCGCAGCTGCTCGACCAGTTGCGGATCCGGGAGTCCGTCGTCGGCTTCGATGGGCTGAACAGTGGGCCTGTGCTTCTCCGGTCGTGACTCTTTCTTTCCGGGCTTCGCCGTGCGTTTCTTCTTTTTCTTCTTGGGGGCAGGGGGAGCCTCGACCGGCAACGAGACGAGGGGTGCGGCCGAGCCAGTGAGCTGCCGACCCTCCTCGGTAAGAAAAACGCGGCGATATTCGATCCTCCGCCCGTTCTTATCGAAGGCAGCAGCGATTGTCTTGACGAGCCCCGCCCGGGCCAACCCACCCAGCAGCTTCTCGAAAGTCTTTCGTTCCAGCGGGGTCGCTTTGGCGACTTGTTCGTGCAACCGGCCGAGGGCCAGCCCCTCTTGCGCCTTGACGGCTTCGACGATCTGATCGAGACTGACGTTTTCTTCTTCGCTGGGCTGCCGGTACCGCTGCGCGACACAAGAATCCGGAGCGCAAATGTCACAGGTGCCGCACGGCTGTTGCGAGTCCGCTTGGTCGCCGAAGTGTCGGACGAGGTCGCGCATGCGACACTCATGTGAGGAGGCAAAGCGAACGATGCGGTCAAGCTGCTTGAGCTTGTGCTCGCGTTGCGCGATGTAGGGCGCCCTCCAGCGGTCATGACCGCGCCGCACGTTTTCTTCGGGATCGATCAGCGCGCCCTCGTGAATCCAGAGTTTTTCGAGCGCTTTCTCGAAGACGATCATGTCCATTTGAACCTGCTGCTCGAGTTTCTGGCGGGACTCGGGTTCGTGGGACAGTTTCTCGAAGATCCGCTCCAGCTCTTCCACCGCCGGATAGTCGCGCGCTTGGAAGAACTCGTGCGTCCTGCGGTCGGCCCAGGAATACATCAGCACCGCCCGGGACGGCTTGCCGTCGCGTCCGGCCCGGCCGATTTCCTGATAGTAGGCTTCCACGCTGCCCGGTAGGCCGGCATGCACGACCGTGCGGATGTTGGGCTTGTCGATCCCCATCCCGAAGGCGATCGTGGCGACGATGACTTCGTGTGCGCCCGACAGAAACGCGGTTTGGACCTTGTCGCGGGTCTGCGGCATCATTCCCGCGTGGTAGGCCGCTGTCGAGAACTGTGGTGCTAACTCCAGCGCGAGCTTTTCGGCGAACTTGCGCGTGGGCGCATAGATGATGGCGGGGCGCCGTGCCGGCTCCGCGAGCAGCTCCTTGACCGCTGCAGGCCGTTGACTCGGCGTCCGCTCGATGACCTCGATGGCGATGTTGTCGCGGCGGAATCCGTGGATCCCGCATAACGGGTTGTTGAGCCCGAGCTGTTCGATGATGTCGTCTTGCACCAGCGGGGTGGCGGTCGCGGTCAGTGCGATGACGGGAGCGGGACGCAGCAGGGGGAGCCGCTGTCCCAACATGCGATACTCGGGACGGAAATCGTGACCCCACTGTGAGATACAGTGTGCCTCGTCGATCGCGATGAGCGTGGGAGTCCGCTTGGCGAGCATCTCCGGGAAGCCTGTCACACTCAACCGTTCCGGGGCGATGAAGAGAAAATCGAGTTTCCCCTCGAGGTAACGGAAACAGACCTCGCGGCTGAGCCCCCGGTCGCGCCCAGAGTGGATCCGCTCCGCACGAAAGCCCGTTTGTTGGAGCTTGGCAACCTGATCTTCCATGAGCGCGATCAGGGGGCTGATGACCAGCGTCACGCCCCCGCGCGCCAGGCCAGGGAGTTGGTAGCAGAGCGATTTGCCGGCGCCGGTGGGCATCACCAGTAGCACGTCACGCCCGGCGGCGGCTGCCTCGCAGACCTCCTCCTGATAGGGACGGAATGACTCGAAGCCGAAGCCGGACCGCAGCAGCTCGCCGAGCCCGGACCCGCCCTGTTCCGCACCGTCCGTGCCCGTAGACACACGAGCTGTGCGCGGACCGCGATCCACCTCCGCCGGGGCGTGAGAGAGCGCCCCTTGTGAGCCAGCCCCCGCACTCGCAACCAGAGAGCGCCGTTCTGTTTGCTCCAGGGAACGGGTCGGCCGAGATCCGAGCGACTCCGCCGTCGGCCGAAGGGATGACTGATGCTCCGCGTGGGGCTCGGGCTGTCCTTGCACCTGGGATGGCTCCGCGGGCTTCTCGCCGACAACGTGGCCAAGGTACTCCTCGATCCCCTGCATGAACTGCTGGAATTGGCCCTGGCCGCGTTCGATCTGGCGCAGTTGCGCTTCCCACTCGCCGGTCATGGCCGGACTCTTGACCGCGGCGTGCACGACGTCGATCAAGTGAATCCCTTTCTCGGTCGCCTCGAGGGACTTGCCCTTACGCCGCAGGTATTCCCTTCGCAACACGGTCTCGATGATCGCCGCGCGGGTCGCCGCCGTGCCCAACCCGCGGTCTTTCATGGCGTCGGAAAGCTCTTTTTCTTCGAGCGTTTTCCCGGCGGACTCCATCGCCGTCAGCAGCGTGGCCTCGGTGAATCGCTTGGGCGGCCGTGTCTTCTTGGAAAGCGCTTCGACGTGGGAGACTCGTTGTGGCTGGCCCTGTGCCAGTCCCGGTGGGATTCTCTGTGCGCCTTCTCGGCCGGAGGGGGAGTTCTTTGACGAGGGGTCGTCTCGGATCTCTTCCGCTGTCGGTTTTCGTTTGGCGGCTTTACTCGGGGGCGCCAGGTCCAGCACTTTCCAGCCTTCTTGTTCGACCGACGTGCCCAGGCTGCGGTAGCGGTCGACCACCCGGTCCGATTGCTCTGGCCCGGCAGGCGAAGTGACGGTGGTGATGACGGTGGTGACAGCCCAGACGTGGTCCTGGTGCCAAGCACCGAGCAGACGACGGCACACCAGGTCATATATCTTGGCTTCATCGCCGCGCGGCGGTGATCCGGCAACGCCGGTGGGGATGATCGCGTGGTGGTCGGTGACCTTGGCGTCATCGACGAACCGCCGACCCAGGGGGCGCGTGCCGGTTCCCGGAGCAAGTGACGCTTGATAGGGCCCGGCGATCGCCCGTACGACTTTGTCCAGTGTTGCCGCCACGTCCTGGGAGAGATGACGACTGTCGGTGCGAGGGTACGTGAGGAGCTTGTGCTTCTCGTAGAGGTTCTGCGCCAGATCCAAGGTCTGCTTCGCGCTGAAGCCGTAGAGTCGATTGGCGTGACGCTGCAGCTCCGTCAGGTCATAGAGCAAGGGCGGCGCCAGCCGCCTCGTCTCGCATTCGATGGACGCGATGTGAGCCTCTCCCGTGCGGGCCCGCTCGACGATCTGGCGGGCTTCCTCGCCGTCGGCCGGCAGCCGCGTGTCACGCTGGGATGGGCCCGGGTCGAGACGCTCAGTTTTGCCGACCGACGCTGGGTTCTCAGCCGGCCGGAAGTAGGTTCCCTGGAAAGACAGCTTTTGCGCGGAGCCATCCGATTTCTCTCCTGGCTCGTCGCCGGCACCCTCCCAGGGTTGGAAGGTCGCGACGACCTGCCGATAGTCCTCGGGCACGAACGAGCGAATCGCCAACTCCCGCTCGACCACCATGGCCAGGGTCGGTGTCTGTACCCGTCCGACTGACAGCTGTTGCTGGCAGTCCAGACTGTAGAGGCGGGAGAGGTTCATGCCGACGAGCCAGTCGGCCCGGCTGCGCGCTCGGGCCGCAGCGGCGAGACAGTCGTATGCGCGGGCAGGCTTCAGCGTGCGGAAGCCTTGCCGAATTGCCTCGGATGTCAGCGAGGAAATCCAGAGGCGCTCCACCGGTTTCGTGCATCCGACCAACTCGTAGATGTAGCGGAAGATCAGCTCGCCCTCCCGTCCCGCATCGGTCGCCGCCACGATCCGGGCGACTTTGTTGCTGCGGAGGATTCTTCGGACGACCTCGAACTGATCACGAGTCTCTTCGTAGACCACCAGGGGCCACTCGCGAGGCAGCAGCGGGAGCAGATCCCGCCGCCAACGACGCCAGGCAGGGTTGATTTCGTGGGGTTCGGCGAGCGAGACAAGGTGGCCGATGGCCCACGTCACGATGTATCCGTTGCCGTGCTGGAACCCCTCGCCACGCTGGTGGGCGCCCAGCACTTGGGCAATGTCTCGTGCCACGGAGGGCTTCTCGGCGAGGACTGCCGTGGCCTGGCCTGAGTGAGTGGTCATCGACCTAGAGCCATTCTAGCCCGCTTTTCTCACCACCTGACGGTCGAAGCACGCAATAGGCCCGCCATTACTGCGTTGCGCTTGCTCGCCGTGCTCAACGTACTGTTCAAGTACGCCTCCGCGCGCTGAGCGGCGCGCGCCTTGTACTGACGGGCCTCTCACGCACTTCGCCTCGCCACGTGGTGAGAAAAGCGGGCTAGCAGCGACCCCCGAAAACCGCGTGAACGCGGTTGGGGTTTCGGCAAAGCAGGTTGTTGTGTTGAATGAAAGTTAAAGGCCGCGGATCTGGCTGGCGACGAACCGACAGCGCGGACTGGAAGAGTGATCGCCCCCGCCTAGATCTGGGCTACGGGCTGCGAGAGTTGCGTGTAAGCCATTGGATCAAAGCGAGTTGTCGGAAATTGGGTTTGTTGCGTCAATTTGTTTCCGTTGGGCTGTGAACGGTGATGACTATCCTTGCTGTGGCGTCGTCGAAGGGCTGACGTTGCTGAGGAAAAGAAACGGCCGCAGGTCTCTGCGAGCCCTGCGCTACTCCGTGAACCTGGTGGCGCGGGGCACGAGGGTATCGCCGTAAGCCGTTGATTACAGTTCGATTGCGCAAAATTGGCTTTGTTTCGCATTTTTTTCTCGCTCGTCGAGCGTGATGCCGGTCGTTGGGTTCCTCCCACCCTGAGGATAGCGCGCGTGTCAAGTGTCTCCGTTGGGAGATGAATGTCCCCCGTTTCGATCCCTCAAAAAGTCGTAGCCTGTCCCCGACTTTCCCCGACTTTCCCGACTTTCCCGCGTTTCCCTGTCCCCGACTTTCCCCGACTTTCCCGACTTTCCCCGACTTTCCGGAGGAACGGAACCACGTCGAGCAGCAGGGAAGTACATAGCCGCGGATCTGGCGGGCGACGAAACGGGAGAGCGAAGGGGAAGTGTGATCATCGTCCGCCTAGATCTGGGCTACGGGCTGCGAGAGTTGCGTGTAAGCCATTGGATCAAAGCGAGTTGTCGTAAATTGGGTTTGTTTCGTCAATTTGTTTCCGTTGGGCTGTGAACGGTGATGACTATCCTTGCTGTGGCGTCGTCGAAGGGCTGACGTTGCTGAGAGGAAAAGAAACGGCCGCAGGTCTCTGCGAGCCCTGCGCTACTCCGTGAACCTGATGGCGCGGGGCACGAGGGTATCGCCGTAAGCCGTTGATTACAGTTCGATTGCGCAAAATTGGCTTTGTTTCGCATTTTTTTCTCGCTCGTCGAGCGTGATGCCGGTCGTTGGGTTCCTCCCACCCTGAGGATAGCGCGCGTGTCAAGTGTCTCCGTTGGGAGATGAACATGCCCCGCCATCGAAATAAGTCAAAGGCCGCGGATCTGGCGGGCGACGAAACGGGAGAGCGAAGGGGAAGTGTGATCATCGTCCGCCTAGATCCGCGTTACACGGCTTCAGCTTCCGCCGACTCGCGGTCCTCTTGAGCGGTCTGTTGCATGGTTTTCCAAAGCTGCCACCAGCGGTCGTCTGGGGCCTCAGGCGCCACCTTGATGTAATTGCGCAAAGCAGTGAAAAGATTTTGCCCGTACGCTTGCGGGGTCTTCTGAAAAAGCGGCCAGTAGATTTCGAGCGCCTCCTCCAACGCCGCCCGCGCCGCCTCCCGCTCCCCCAGTTCTCGTTGCAATGCGCCCAGGTTGTTCAGCGTCTGGGCCGCGTCCGGCTCGAAGGCCGCCGGATGCTGCTTGGCCAGTCGGCGTCGAATCTGCAGCGCCTCCTCAAACGCCGCCCGCGCCGCCTCCCGCTCCCCCAAGTCGCCTTGCACAGTGCCGAGGTTGTTCAGCGTCATCGCCATGTGCGGCTCGAAGGCCGCCGGATGCTGCTTGGCCAGCCGGCGCCCAATCTTCAGCGCCTCCTCGTACGACGCCCGTGCCAGCGCCCGCTCCCCCAAGTCGCCTTGCACATTACCGAGGTTGTTCAGCGTCATCGCCATGTCCGGCTCGAAGGCCACCGGATGCTGCTTGGCCAGCCGGCGATAGATCTTCAGCGCCTCCTCAAACGACGCCCGCGCCAGCGCCCGCTCCCCCAAGCCGCGTTGCACATTACCGAGGTTGTTCAGCGTCCCGGCCACGCCTGGCTCGAAAGCCGCCGGATGCTGCTCGGCCAGCCGACGGTGAATCTCTAGCGCCTCCCCATACGAGTCGCGCGCTGCTGCCCGCTCCCCCGAGCCGCCTTGCACATTACCGAGGTTGTTCAGCGTGGCGGCTACGTTCGGCTCGAAGGCCGCCGGATGCTGCTCGGCTAGCCGGCGATAGATCTTCAGCACCTCCTCAAACGACGCCCGCGCCGCCTCCCGCTCCCCCAAGTCGCCTTGCACAGTGCCGAGGTTGTTCAGCGTCCCGGCCACGCCTGGCTCGAAAGCCGCCGGATGCTGCTTGGCCAGCCGGCGATAGATCTTCAGCGCCTCCTCATACGCCGCCCGCGCCGCCTCCTGCTTCCCCAAAGCGCTTTGCGCGTCGCCCAGGGTTCGAAGGGCAGACGCCAACAGTTCTTCCATCCCGCCCGCCCGCAAGGCCGTTACGGCCTGCGTTGCCAGCTCCCGCGCGAGCAATCTCTGACCAGTAAGCCGGAGAAACGGAACCACGTCGAGCAGCAGGGAAGTACATAGCCGCGGATCGTTCTCACGGGCAAACTCAAATAGCGCCCTCCAGTTTCCCTTCGTCCCGGCAAAGAGCGACGCGGCCAAACCTTGCATCCGGCTGCCGGCAGCGGCACGCCTCTCCGCATCGAGTTCTCCCAGATCCTCGGGCACTTTCCCTGAAATGAGCTGATTCCACTCGCGCAGCCGCTGCTGCCAGAACTGAGCCCAGTGCCGTATCCACTCGTCGTCCTTCAGGACTTCGAACTTCTCCGCGCTCAACTCCACCATGGCCGGCAACATGCGGAAAAAACTGGTCCCCTCGGGGCCGTCTTCGAAGTGCCCCAGGGAGAAGTAATCCAGCTCCTTCTCGATCACCTGTTTCCAGTCATCACCCAAGAGCTTTGCCCACTGGATGATCCCCTCGGGCATCTCCCCGCAGCAGATACCCGCCGGCAGGCGCGAGAGCCTGGCGAACAATTTGCGGGCCGGTTCGCTCAGGTGGCGGTAAGAAAGTTCAAACGTGCGGCGGACTTTCAACTGGCGGTCGTCATCGTCGTCCGCCGCGTAAGGGTCCTTGAGGGCGTCGAGGAGGTTCGCATGCGCCTCGTCGCGAAGCTTCGTTAGATCCATGCCGGGACGCCGCAACTGTCCGGCGAGCAGTTGCAGACTCTGGGGATGGCGTCCCGAGAGCCGGATCAACTGCCGGATCGGGCCGGCTTCCTGCTCCCAGGTCTCGCGCACTTCCAGCGCAACGGCCGGCTGCACGACATGTGACAGGAAAACATCGCGGCTGTCTTCCTCGGAAAGCGGCGCCACTGGAACGACAGCCTCGTGTTGCGGCAGATCAAGGGGCCAGCGGCAGGTTGCAAGAATGCGCAGCTCGCGGGCCGAAGCCAGTAAGGTCTCGAGGACTCGCTGCGTCTCCCGCTTGATATCGAGCGCGACCTGCCGCCCGATCAGATCGTCCAGGTTGTCGAGCAGCAGCAGGCCCCTCGCCCCTTCGGGGAACCTGGCGGACGCGACTGCCTGGAGCAACTCGAGCAGATTGCCCTTTGGTTCGGCGGCCGGCACACCCAGTACTTCGAGCAGCCGCGAGAGCAACTGCCCGGGGCCGGTGACCCCAGCGGCCTGTTCACAGGAGACCTCGAAGACACCGGCGGGAAAACAGCACCGCTCGTACGCCCAGTCAGAAAGCTCGGCCGCGAGCGCCGTCTTACCAATGCCGCCTTCTTTGGTGAGCGTCACGATGCGGTGGTCCGCCGCCCCGCGGAGTCCCGCTCCCAGAGGCAGCAAAGCGTTCAGCGCCTGCGCCATCTCCCACCTGCGTCCCACGAAGCGGTCCATCGCACGGCGCAGGCGGGGCTCGAGCAGGCGTGGCGCGGGCCGAAGGCCGGCCGGCGCCTCGCTGACGGCGGCCGCGCGTCCGTCGAGCTTGACTTCGCGGCCGGTTTCGTTGATGCGGAACTTTTGACTGGCGGGTTTATCCCCCACGGCAAAGGTCAGGTCCCCGACCGTCTCGCTGCCGGCGACGTATCGCTCAGCCCCGTCAAAGGCTTCGCCCGCCGGCAGGCCGTCGAAGAGTTGGCGGAAGAACCGCGACTGAAACTCAGCGACAGCGGTCACCTCGATCTTCGAATCCGAATCCACCGAGACGATGGCGCGGCCCGCCCAGTCGCCCGCTTGTTTCGCCCGTTTAAGCACGGCCTCCGAGTGACAGGCGGCCAAGAACAGCACTCGCGGCTCGGGATCAATGGCCTCGAACAGCCGGTCCCCGGCAACCACCGACGCCAGCCCACGGCCGTCTTCCAACAGCAGCTCTCCGTATTTCGTACCGTGGCAGAAGAGCACCACCAGCGCCGGCTTGAGATCGAGCAGATCCCGTTGGAGAACCTGGAGCGTCAGCCCGACCCGGGCAACCAGATGTACGGGCTGCCCCTCGAAGGCCGTATGCAGCTCAGCGAGATAACGCCGGTGATCCAGGGGCGAAACAGGGGAGGGCGAGTCGGTGGGGAGTTGCTCCGGGGCTAGTTGCGCCGGTTCCTGGCCGCCCCATTTTTTGACCACCTCTTTGACGCGGTCAGGGTTGACCTTGAGAGGAGTCCGGAATGCCAGCGCCTCAGCGCCAGGTGCGACCTCCAAACCATAGGCCCCGATCGCGCGGTGTGGAAACGCCCTCAGCAGTTTCAGCCGATCGTTCTTGCTGCCGCCCTCCGGCGCCTTGGCAAGCCAGCGACGGCACACCTCGACCAGCGGCGACGCCACGCCCACGTAGAGAGTCGCCGTTGGAGTCACGGCTCGCTCTCCTCGCCGGTGTTTTCTTCGCTCTCCTCGCGGACCGCCGCCCGGCCTCTGCCGAAAATATACCCCGCCAGCAGGGTGAAGAGCGGGACAAGCCCCGAAAGCACGACGGCCTGGAACATGTCCCGGTAATTCTTGACGTGCGCCTCGCGGAGCTGGGTCAGAACCTGGAGTGTGGCCTGCGCATCCTGGTCGGATCCCACCAGGGCCCGGACTTCTTCGAGCGTGGGTTGTGTGGCGGCCCAGCTGAAGAGAAATCCGACGGCCACGGCACAGATTACGGCCAGCACCACCGTCATTTGCGTAACCCCCGACCATTCGAGGAAAGAAGAGGGCCTAGGACGGCCGATTTTCGGAAAAGACCGATCGAAAATCTTCCGCGCCTGCTCGGCGGTGTCTCTGGTTGGAGTCTGCGGCATCAGCGTTCCCTCGCCAGATGCGGATCTCGTGCGTTTAGAACAAGATGTCCTTGATAATCTTGTTGTCTTTGTCGGTGATCGACACCCTTTTGTCGCTGCCCATCTTGACGCCCTCCTGGTGTAGGTAGTTATAGAGAGCGAGGGCGCGGCGAATCACTTCGCGCTTGGTGGTGTGCTCGTCCTTGGCAAGCTTTTTTAGGATCCTGTCGCCCTCGTCAGGGAACTCAATGGTCAATCGCGCCATACGGAAGCCTCCTAAATGTATATCTAATGTATTTTACAGGCTTATTACATGCTTTGTCAATGCATAATCTGCCGCATGGTGGGGCAAACGAAGCCTCTGGGGTCTCCAGCCAAGGGGTGCTGCTCAACACCACTTGGCCTTGTTGACCACGTTCTTGAGCTCTTCGCCCTGCGAGAATCGGCGAACGTTTTCGAGCAGAACCTCCAAGTGCCGTTCGGCGATACGGGGCGCCGATCCGGCGACGTGCGGGGTGATGATGACGTTTTCCATCTTCCACAACGGGTTGCTCGACGGCAGAGGTTCGATGTCGAAAACATCGAGAGCGGCGCCCGCGATTTCGCCGGCTTCGAGAGCGGCCGTGAGGTCGGCGAGGTCAACCGTTGCGCCGCGGCCGATGTTGATGAAGTAGGCGGTCTGCTTCATTTGCTGGAATTGACCCCGGCGAAACATCTTCACCGTCTCCGGGGTATGGGGAACGGCGAGGACGACGAAATCGCTTTCCGCCAGCAGGTCGGGCAGACGTTCGATGGGCCACAAGGCTTCGATGCCCTCGGGTGGCGGCTTTTGCACGGCATCGACCGCCGAGACGCGCATCCTGAAGGCCACACCGTAGCGGGCAACTTCCAATCCGATCTCGCCCAGGCCGACGATGCCCAGGGCGGCGTCGGCGAGATGCGTGTGGGCGCGATCGACAACGGACTGGACGACAGGGCCGGTAGCGATTCCCGTCCGTCCCGCTTCGCCTCCGACCGCCTCCCAGCGGGCCTCGCCCTGTCGGCGGATGTAGTGGTGAAGGTTTCGCGCAAAGCACACCATGTAGCCGAAGACCTGGCAGGCGATCACGTCCGAGTAGAGGCCTCTCATGTTGGTGAGCCGGCAAGGATGCTCTACAAGCTCGGGGAACATGTAGTGTTCCAAGCTCGCCGTGAGCGACTGCACCCACTGAAGGCGCGTCGCCGCGGCCAACAATCCCGGGGTCATCTTCCCGAAGAACGCCTCGGCATCCACGATTTCCCGTAAGGCCGCGGCGTCGTCAGCGGCGTTGGCGACCGTCATGGGCCCGGCGGCCTCGACGATCTTGGCGAGTCTTTCTTCATCGATGGGAGGGTGAATGACGAATTTCATGGCTATCCTTTGGTCCGGTGGGAGTTGATCTCTCTAGTAGTGTAGAGCAACCTTAGCCTGCATTTTCCACCAGCATCTCGGGCGGCGATTGTTCCCTGACGGTTCTCTGTAGGAATGGGACCGCCGAGTCCGCCCTTCGCCGGCAGTCCCTTGCGACCGTTCGCGTTCACTGCCGCGGGGTTGCCTAGATTCACGATAAATCATAGGCGGACAATTCCTGGACCGCACGGTCGAAAACCAGCCCGCGTTGATCCCTTTGAGTGGGGCACAGGCTTGGCTGTACCCCATGGCCGCTCACTGGCGTTCGCGGCTCCGAATCGGTCATGGCAAGGGTGTGCGAGAGCAGGAATCTGAGCCTGGAACGCCAGTGACAGGCCAAGTGTCCGGCCGATCGCGTGCTTCGACCGTCAGGTGGTGAGAAAGGCGGGCTAGCCCCCGCCGCCGTCGATCCACATCGTCCGGAACTGGTACGAAGAATCCCGCGCGCGCGAGGAGGATTGAACGCAATCAAGTCCCCAGGTTCGAGGAGGGAAAGCGATCGAGGTGTGCCACAATAATCGCTGATGCGCGAATTGTCCATTGCCATGATTCCCGGCGATGGCGTGGGTCTCGAGGTCATGCCGGAGGCGCGACGGGTCCTCGACGCTGTAGCCGAACGCAGCGGCGTCGGTTTTCGGTGCACCGAGTTGGAGTGGGGAACGGCCTATTACTTCCGACATGGGCACATGATGCCCCCGGACGGCATCGACCGGTTGCGGTCGTTTGACGCCATCTTACTGGGCGCCGTCGGCCATCCCGAGGTGCCCGACCATACGACCCTGAACGGCCTGCTGTTGCCGATTCGCCGCGCCTTCGACCAGTACGCGTGCGTGCGTCCGGCGAAGCTCTACGCCGGCGTAAGCACTCCTCTGAGCCGAGCGGAGCGGATCGACTTGGTCATTGTGCGCGAAAACACCGAAGGGGAATACAGCCAAGCCGGAGGTTTCCTTTATCGCCACACGCCCAACGAGGTGGCGATTCAGACAGCCCTTTTCACCCGCCGCGGGGTCGAGCGCATCGTCCGCCATGCGTTCGAGTTGGCGCGGACTCGAGGGGGCAAGAAACGCGTGACGTCGATCACGAAATCGAACGCGCAAGGCTACAGCATGGTGTTGTGGGACGAGACGTTTGCCGAGGTCGCTCGGGACTACAGCGACATCGAAACCGAGTCGCTGCTGGTCGACGCGGCGGCTATCCACTTTGTTCGCCGGCCGGAAACCTTTGATGTCGTGGTCGGCTCGAACCTTTTCGGCGACATCCTCAGTGATCTGGCAGCGGCTCTTACCGGCAGCCTTGGCCTGGCCCCGAGCGCGAACTTAAACCCCTCCCGAAAATCTCCGTCGATGTTCGAACCTGTGCACGGGTCGGCCCCCGACATCGCGGGCCAAGGCATTGTGAACCCGATTGCGATGATCCTCAGCGCCGCCATGATGCTCGATTTTCTCGGCCTAGGCGAAGCCGCCAAGGCCGTCGAAAAAGCCGTCGCCGAAACGCTTGCCGAGGGCAGATCCCTGCCCGCCGACCTAGGCGGGCGGTCCCCAACCACGGAAGTGACAAGCGCCGTTTTGGCGAAGCTGGCCTAGCCTGCAAAGCCGCCTTTCTCTGGGTGATTCCGATCGCCGGTTAGGGGTATTCGCGGACTGACGCCTGAAGCGCCTCGCGGACGAATACCCTCCCATCCGCATTCGTGTGTCAGAATGTGGAGGTTGTACGGCCCGATTTTGCTCACCTACCTAATAGGGAAGACCTGTCATGAGGATTCTTGCTCTGATCGTCCTGCTCGTCATGCCGACCTTGGCTCGCGAGCCACTTTCCGAGCGCGTCGCCCACACGGATCCTTCGAGCTACCGCAAGATCAAGTCGGTCCATCACGGAGCGGGGGAACTCCACTATCAAGGACTTCTCGATTCTTTTGACCTCGGCACGAACTTCCTCTTCCTCCACCGCGGAGTGGTCCCTCCCAAGGGCGGCATCGGCCACCATTTTCATCACCAGATCGAAGAGATGTACGTCATCTTCGACAACGAGGCCGAGTTCACGATTGATGGCCGTACTTCCACGCTGAAAGGGCCCGCGGGCGCGCCGTGCAAGATGGGACAAGCGCACGGCATCTATAATTCCACCGACAAGCCCACCGAGTGGATGAACATCGCGGTCAGCTCCGTCAAGGGAAAATACGACAACTTCGACACAAACGATGACCGCGTCGGCGTACCCCAAGACAAGATTCCTGTTTTTGTCGCCATGCGGCTCGAACGCTCGTTGCTCCAACCGGTCGACCGTTACTACGGCGGCACGGGAACAGTTCACTATCACCGCGCTCTTTCCCCTGAGGTGTTTACGACAAACTGGGTCTACGTCGACCATTTGGTCATCCCGCCCGGAGCTTCGACCGGCAAGCGCAAACATCAAGAGGTCGAAGAGGTCTACTACGTCATGAACGGCTCGGGTACCGCGCGAGTCAACGATGAGTCCGCCGAGGTTCAGAAGGGCGACGCGATTCCGATGAGGCTGGGAGACGAACAATCGTTCGCCAAGGACAGCAATGCCGATCTCGAGCTGCTGATCATAGGAGTCGCCCGCGTGAAAGGTCGTCTCGATCCACCGGGCTACTAAGAGAAGAGTCGGGCTAACAGAGCTAAGACACGCGTGAGTCCGTCGCTTTACCCTGGTGTGCCTCAGTACAGACGCCGCCCCGCGACGCCATCCCATAGGTCGGGAGACGGTTGGCGGGAACGCGTGTCGTGAGGCAGCGGGTGAGCCGTTCCGCCGTTGCTCGCCAAGTCGACGCCCGGTCTGGGAAAGGGACGAAAAGCCATGATCTTCAAACAGTACTACCTGAACTGCCTGGCCCATGCCTCGTTTCTGATTGGAGACGAGTCCACCCAGGCGGCCGTCGCTGTCGATCCGCAGCGCGACGTCGACCAATATCTCGAAGACGCGCGGAAATGGAACCTTGAGATCCGCCACGTGTTTCTTACGCACTGTCACGCGGACTTCATCGCCGGGCATCTTGAACTTCGGGACCGGCAAGGGGCCCGCATCCATCTGGGAGCGCAGGCCAAGGCGGAGTTCGAGTTCACGCCCATGAAGGACGGCGATATCCTCGATTTGGGAAGGATCCGCCTACAGACTCTCGAAACCCCAGGGCATACCGCGGAATCGATCTGCCTCTTGCTCTATGACCTCGACCAGAGCGAGGACGATCCCCATGCCGTTCTGACCGGCGACACGCTGTTTGTGGGAGACGTAGGGCGTCCGGACCTGCGGGCCTCGCTCGGCTGGTCGGCACGCCAATTGGGTGCAATGCTCTATGACTCCGTTCATGAAAAGCTTCTGCAGCTCCCCGACAAGACGCTCGTCTACCCAGCCCACGGAGCCGGATCACTCTGCGGGAAGAACCTTAGCTCGGAGACGGTTTCGACGATAGGTGACCAACGACGCCATAACTACGCCCTGCAGCCGATGAGCAAGGAGGATTTCATCCGCATCGTGACGGCCGACCAGCCCGAGGCGCCCCAGTACTTTACTTACGATGCCATTCTGAACACGAAAGAGCGCGAGACGCTCGACCAGGTCCTGCGACGCGAGCTGAAACCGCTCTCGGTGGACGAGGTTCTTGCCCTGCAGGGGTCGGGAGCGCAAGTTCTCGATACCCGGGACCCGGGCGATTTCGCCAAAGCGCACCTCGCCGGCAGCATCAACATTGGACTCGGAGGCCAGTATGCCACTTGGGCCGGAACTCTCCTCGACCCGGAAGAGCGGATCGCCCTCATCTGTGAACCGGGGAGGGAGGAGGAAGCCGCCAGACGTCTGGGACGCATCGGTTTCGACCGCGTCAGCGGATACCTTGGGGAGGGGATTCAAGCTCTCGAACAGCGTCCCGATCTCGTGGATGGATGGGACCGCGTCGATGCGGCAACTCTGGCGGACCAGCTTTTGTCCGCTTCGCCTCCACTGGTCGTCGACGTCCGAGCGCCTAAGGAAAGAGAGACGAAACATATCAAAGGCAGCGTGCACATTCCGCTGAACCAGCTCAGAGGGAGAGCTTCCGAGCTGCCCCAAGACCGCACCCTTGCCCTACATTGCGCGGGAGGATATCGCTCCTCGATCGCGGCCGCCATCTTGCAGCAGGAAGGATTCACGGAAATCGAGGAGCTGGCCGGCGGCATAACGGCTTGGGAAGCTAATAAGCGAGAGACCGTCGAGATGCTACCGTAGCAGCCCGTGGTAGAAAAATCGGGTACAGCCAGCCAATTCGCTTCAGGCTAAGTGCTTTTTTTCAGGGCCATGGCGGGAGGCGAATTGGTGGCAGTCCCCATTTTTCGCTCCTGAACGACTTTTGCCACGGGCTGCTAGCCCGCGTTTCTCAACTACGTGGCGAAGAAACACGTCACCCCGCCGGACCGTCGAGCGTCGACGACCCAGCCATGCGTGTTGCCGCAAATTCCGAACCTGGAATGCCTGGCTCACTCGAGACCCCAGACCGGCTCGAGCGCCGACGGAACGGCCCTATTCGGGCTGCGGAACGATTCGTATATACGGCTTCGGCGATTTCCAGCCACCCGGGTATTTTTGCTGCGCTTCGTCATTGGAAACCGAGGGGACGATGATGACGTCATCCCCCTGTTTCCAATTGACCGGCGTGGCGACTTTGTGCTTCGCGGTCAACTGCATCGAATCGAGCACCCGCAGCACCTCATCGAAGTTGCGGCCGGTGGTCATGGGATAAGTGAGCATCAGCTTGATTTTCTTATCCGGGCCGATGACGAACACGGAGCGCACCGTGGCGTTGTCCGGCGCCTTGCGCTCCTTGGCGCTTCCGCTGGCGTTGGGGTGAAGCATATCGAAGAGTTTCGCTACCTCCAGATTGGTGTCGCCGATCAACGGATAGTTCACCGCATGTCCTTGGGTTTCCTCGATGTCCTTGGACCATTCGGAGTGATCGCCCACCGAATCAACGCTCAGACCGATGACCTTGCAGTTGCGTCCGGCGAATTCGTCCTTCAGACCGGCCATGTAGCCGAGCTCGGTCGTGCAGACCGGCGTAAAATCCTTGGGGTGCGAAAACAGAACGGCCCATCCATCCCCAATCCATTCGTGGAAGTTGATCGTGCCTTCGGTTGTTTCCGCTGTAAAATTCGGTACTTCATCGCCGATGTGTAGCGACATGGTTCACCTCCAATAGTAGGTCTTCGACAATTGATCCAGGCTAGCTGCCTAGTCTACCAAGGGACGCACAGCCGCGATAGGGCAGTAACGAGAGTTTACAAAAAATCGCTTCCTAGGCCCGCTTTTCTTACTCACGTGGCGAGACGAAGTGCGTGGGAGGCCGCCTCAGCACACCGGGCGCCGCGTGAGCACAACGGGTCGCTCGACGAGGCGAGGCAAGGCGTTAATCCCGGCAACCGAGGTGATCGAAGGCTTGACCGCGGGCTTGGACCCGCGGCTCGGTTTGACCCAGCTGGGCCCGAGGGAGAAGAGACGCCAAGTTGACCCCGCGGACGACTTCTGTTACGACAAGAGGCATGTCGGACGCTTCGGAGCCCAAGGCTCTTTTGCCTTACGGCGCTCAAAAACACCGCCATCGTTACTCAGAAGAGAAATTCTGGGGGAAGGTCCAGCGCTTTGCAAAGGTGGCCGGAAAGCGTGTCGTCGAGACCGCCCTGCAGTTGTACTTTGCCGCCCAGTCGCCACAAACGCCCGCCCGGGCCAGAAGCGTCATCTACGGAGCCCTGGCGTATTTCATCATCCCGATTGACATCATCCCTGATCTGCTCCCCGGGGCCGGTTACACCGATGACTTGACGGTTCTGCTTGCCGCCATCGGTATGGTCGCCGCGCACATCACCCCGCAGATCAAGCACCAGGCGCGCAACAAAGCCGCCGAGTGGTTCAGCGACTAGCCCGCAGGACCGCCAAGAGCGGCGGTCGCTACCGGGCGCTTCGGTGACGACGAACGCTCGCGTTTGCCCCGGTAAGCAGTGTACGTCAGAAAAGCGGGTTAACCACAATACGAGTGACTGAACGGTAAGTCAGCCCCCGTAGGGGGCGCGGGATAGTAGCCCAGGGTGGAGCCATTTTTTGGCGGAACCCTGGGTGGAAAGCCAAACACGAACCAGCCCCGGAGGGACGTAGGAAAGAGTGATCCGACGTAGCGATTTGCAGTGGAGTGGACCCAGGATTTGAGACAGCCAGTTAACCCCTTTCGTAGGGCGAAAGGAGAAACTGGAGCCATGAAGAAGTCTCGTAGGAAGTTCGGCAAGGAGTTCAAGTTGACGGTGCTGCGCCGCATTGCGGTGGGAGAGTCGGTGAACGAAGTGGCCCGGGCCCTGGAGATGGATCCCAGTGATGTGCGCCGTTGGCGGCGGGAGTTGAGCACGCACGGCGAGCGCGCCTTCTCCGGCCAGGGCCAAAAGCGCCCCCCTCCCAGCCGCGAGGCCGAGTTGGAACGCAAGATTGGCCAGCAGGCCATGGAGATCGATTTTTTAAAGCGAGCCTGGCAGCGTGTCGAGGAACAGCGCCTGCTGCGGGCTCTGCCTGGCGGCGCAACGTCTACGAACAGATCGAGAAGGAAGTGAGCGGTGGGACAAAGCTGACCGTGCAGAGGATGTGCGCACTCGCCCAGTTGAGCCGGGCCGGTTTTTACCGTCCGGGGAGTGCGTCGCAGCCCGCCGAGCGAGAGCGGGAGCTAGGCCGCCAAATCCGCGAGCTGGCGCTACAATGGCGCAGCTATGGCAGCCGGCGCATCCGCGAGGAGCTGCAGCGGCGCGGTTGGCGGGTGAACCGCAAGCGGGTCCAGCGCCAGCTGCGGGAACAGAACCTGTTGTGCCGGCGGAAACGCAAGTTCGTCGTAACGACCGATTCGCAACACGGGCTGGCGGTGTACCCGAACCTGGCGCCGACGCTGTCTCTCAACGGGGTGAATCAGCTGTGGGTGGCCGACCTCACCTACATCCGGCTCCACGAGGGGTTCGTCTATCTGGCGGTGTTGCTGGACGCGTACTCGCGCCGGGTGATTGGTTGGCAGCTGGGAACCGGCCTGGATCACTCGCTGCCGCTGGCGGCGCTGCGGATGGCACTGACCAAACGGCGGCCGCAGCCCGGGCTGGTACATCATTCCGACCGCGGCGTGCAGTATGCCAGCCAGGCCTACACGCAGTTGCTCGAGCAGCACCAGATTCGGATTAGCATGAGCCGCAAGGCGAACCCTTACGACAACGCGCGCTGTGAGAGCTTTTTCAAAACGCTGAAGGGCGAGGAAGTGGATCGCAGCGAGTATCTCGACCTGGCCGACGCACAGGCACGGATCGGCGACTTTCTGGAGCGGACCTACAATCAGCAGCGGCTGCACTCGGCGTTGGGGTATCGGCCGCCGGTGGAATGCGAGCGGCAGCTGCGCCGCTCGGCGGTTCGCGGGGAGGTGCCGGCATGAGTTTTCTGAGGCATGGGGAGATCTATCGATCCGATGGGTGGGTAAATCAGGGAGCGGCGAGGTGGCCGCCCCCTGTCTCATCGTTTCGATGAGTCTCCGGCTGGCTATTCCTTGGCCGGTTGCTCTCCAGCAGAGCCGGCCTCCGCTTCACCAGCCAGGGCCATTGTGCCCCCAGCCGCCTGGCAGCACAATGATTTTTCAGCGAATGGCAAAAGCGGGGTTAACTGCTTGTCTCAGCCTTGGGGTCCACTCTAAACGGCTTCACCGTGGGCTAGCATCCTGCGCCCCCTTCGGGGGCTAAAAACGTTCTTAAGTGACGAGTATTGCGGTTAACCAACTTGGACGCGGGCCAACCCGGATATGGGGCCCAAGTCGGAACCTACTCCATTTCATCAATACACAGGGCAGAATCCTGCTCAGAATGGCGCTTCTTCTTCGCCTTCCTCGGCTCCGACGTGTTCGGCGAGGTTTTGAAAAGCGACGTATTTGTGAAGGAAGGCAAGCTTGATCTTGCCCGTGGGGCCGTTTCGTTGCTTGGATACGATTAGCTCCGCGAGACCGTGAAGATCGGCCCGATCATGCTTATAGACCTCTTCGCGGAAAATAAACGCCACCACGTCGGCGTCTTGCTCGATGGACCCGCTCTCGCGCAGGTCGCTCAACTGAGGACGGTGGTCTCCCGGACGGGTCTCGGGCGCGCGGCTTAGCTGGGAAAGTGCTATCACCGGCACGCCCAAATCTTTCGCCAGCAACTTGAGGCCGCGAGACATGGCCGAAATTTCCTGAACGCGATTTTCCTGGCGCCCCTTTGAGGCCATCAATTGCAGGTAGTCGACGACGACGAGTGCCAGACCGTGTTCGGCTTTCAGCCGCCGGCACTTCGCGCTGACATCCATGACCGTGATATCCGCCGAGTCGTCGATGAACAGTTTGCTGGCGACCAGCCGGCTCAACGCTGCTCGCAGCCGTTCTCTCTCCTCGTCATTCAAGAAGCCGCCGCGGAATCGGTGGCTATCGACGCGAGCCGTGGCGCAGAGCATCCTGGTCAGCAGAGCCTCTTTCGACATTTCGAGAGAAAAGACAGCGACCGGTTGTCCCGCTTTTTCCGGCGAATCGGTGGCTACGTATTGGGCAATATTCAACGCCATGGCGGTCTTGCCCATCGACGGGCGCGCCGCTATGATGATCAGCTCGGATGGATGCAGGCCTGTCGTCAACTCGTCAAATTTCAAAAAAGGCGTCGAAAGCCCCCGCAGCCTCTGAGCGGGGTCCAAGAAGGCTTCGCGTCCGCCGGCGAAACCATCGATGATCTGCCCGGGGTCGGCTAGGCCCGAGCGCAGATTGGCGTCGCCGATCTTCATCACCGCAGACTCCGCCTCGGCGACCAAGTCCTCGGCTTCCTGGCCTCCTTCAATGCACTGCGTGATGATGTTCTGGGCCGTGAAGATGAGGTTCCTCAGCAGCGATTTGTCCTTGACGATTTTGAGATAGCTTTCGATGCTGCTGAGCCGTGGCAGCCCGTCAGTCAGCGAAGAGATGTAAGCGATGCCGTCGCAGGCTTCCAGTTGGTTGTGCTTGTCAATCTCTTCGACGAGGGTGAGGTACTCGATGTTTTCCCCGCGCTCTTGCAGTTCTCGCATGCGCAGGAAGATGCGGCGGTGCTTTTCGATACTGAAATCGGCGGTGTCGAGAGCCCCGGCGACCAGCGGAAACACCGAATCATCGAGCAGGATCGATCCCAGCACGAACTGCTCGGCTTCGACGTTGGTCGGCAGACCCCTCTCAAGAGCTAGAGCTGAACCGTTGGTCGCCATTACGAGATGCGAGATGTTCCGAGAGTACGCCATGTTCGCGGGTAACGAAATAGGAAATTTTCCGGCCTGTGTTTACAAGCGGTTGCCTTGTGAATTTCCTTTATGCAACGGATTTGCAACCTTTGTACTACTCCGGACCGCTTCAGATAGTACTTTTGTGCATGTGGATAAACTGTGAGTAACCTTGGGATCTGAGTATGGAAAATAAATCCCTTAGGGTTAACAACTTACAGCCGGCCTTCCGAAGCTGAAACAAATCGAAGCACAATTGTTTCTGCTATTATGCCATCTCCGGCGAAGAAAAGGCAAACAGCGAAAAGCCCGAAGACCCCGCGGATTCCAGGGAGCCGGCACACGTATCTGCTGTTTCGCGTGGCGGACGGCAAAAGGAGAATCCCCATTCTCAGAAGTCTTACGAGATCCCCACCATCTTGGAGGCCGCGCCGACCCGCGGCTCTGTTCTCAACTTCTCAACCTGTTGACAACCCTCGATGATTACCGTCACAATGTGATAGTAATCATGCTCGGCGAGTTCGAATACTTGTTGCTCTCCGCGACCGCGCGATTGAGTGAGGGCGCATACGGGGCTGCGATCCAGCAGGACGTCCAATCCTCGACCGGACGCCGCTGCTCTACGGGCGCACTCTACACAACTTTGGACCGCCTGGAGGCGAAAGGCCTCGTCAAGACGTGGATGGGCAATGCCACGCCGGAACGGGGCGGTCGGCGCAAGCGGATGGTTCGGCTGACGGCCAAGGGAGTTCAGGCGGCGGCCGATTTTTACCGCACGGTGGTGCGAGCGACCCGCGGCGTCTCCTGGGAGTCCACTGGCGCGGAGGCCCAGCCGTGACCCGAGTCTGCTGGTGGCTCGCGGAGAAGCTGTCCCGATTGTTGGAGCCTGACGAACGAGACGCAGCGCTTGGCGATTTTGCCGAATCGGGCATTGCCGGTGGGAGTGCCTTGATAGAGGTGCTAGGTCTGATCGCGAGGCGACAGGCGGCTTTGTGGAACGACTGGCGGCCCTGGGTGGCCCTCGCCGGAGTGGTTGCTCCACTCGGCATGCTGCTAAGCCTAGTGCTTGGTTCCATAAGTTCGCGATCGTTTATAGGCGGCAATTACTGGACCGCTCCCTCACGGTCGCGGCTCGGAAGGCTCTGTGAACAAACCACTTCCGGGTTAGACAGAGAGCCGTGTAATCCTTCGGGAAAGGCCTTTTTAAATACGCGAACTTTTGTCAGTAAGCACTAGTCTCCAGGCACCTTGCCGAGACAAGCGCCATTTATGCCTGGTTGTACGTGAACAATTGGGATATGGCTCACCTTGAGAACGCTAGCCTCAGGCTAGATCTGGCCCGTTACATCGCAACTTTCCTGTTGCAGTACCTAACGTTGGTCTGCTGGTCGTGGACCAGCGGTTTCGCACTTGGGTCTCTGGCCCGTCGGACTGTTCGAGTCACCGGGACGCTGTTCTGCCTTGTGTTGTTCGGAGAACTCCTGGCAGTACCCCAGCATCACAACGAAGTCAACGCCGCGGTGTTTCAGCTGACCTTCTACGACAGGGTACTCCCGTTGATATTGCGGACAGTCCTCGTTTTGCTCCCTTCGATTTTGGGAATGCGTCACGGTTTGCGTCTGGCCAGGCCCCCACTGCTCAAGACAGTCCTGTGGGCTGTCGTCATCGTCATCATGACGGCGATGGCGAGCCGGACCCTGGCGATGTCGGGAGTTTATGGCTGGTGGCGGCTAGGCGCCGACAGCTGGCAAGTGTGGCTGCTGCCACTTGCCGTGCTGTGGCCAGTCGGATACATGATCGCAACCGCAAGCTGGCAGCGCTGGAGCGGCAAAGAACTGGGGCGGGCGTAAGTCGGGGCAACAGCGAAAACCACCTGGAATTCTCAACTACGAAGGAGACCCTATGACACGCCGTGAGCTTGTCGCTTTTCTTCCCGCAGTGTCTTTGCCGCGCTGCACTTCGCTTCAGAGTTCGAGCACGCCGGCGGTCACCGCTCCGGATTTTTCTCTGAAGAATGCCGACGGAGCGACCGTCCGGCTTTCCGACTACAAGGGCAAGGTTGTTCTCCTCAACTTTTGGGCGACCTGGTGCGGCGGGTGCAAGAAGGAGATCCCGTGGTTCATCGAGTTTCAGAACGCGTACAAGGATCGTGGATTCGCCGTCCTTGGCGCCTCTTTGCCGGGTTGCGCTCCCCCAGAGCCCGCCTCCGCTTCACCAGCCGGGAAACCGTCTACAATGACGGGCGTTCTCCAGCCCAGCTCTTTTCAGCGAATGGGGAAACCCTGCTTAGCAGGTTGTCTCACTTCAGGGGTCCACCGCGACGGAACCCACGGTTCCCCCTAACGGCTTCACCGTGGGCTGAGCATCCCGCGCCCCCTTCGGGGGCTAAAGAACGTTCTTATTGATACCCGCAGAATATAGTGTTGTTTTCGGACACAGCAAATGCCTTGCCAGAGCGGGCGCAGCACGCTGCGCCCCTACACTGTATTTCGCGAACATCAATAAGTGACGAGTATTGGGGCTAGCTCTGACGGTTCAACATTCCCTTCACGAAGTTTGTCTGCCCATCACCTTGGCCACTTTTTCCGGGTAGTCGGTGATGACCCCATCGACTCCCAGTTGGAGCAGCCTTTTGATTTCCGGTACCTCGTTCACCGTAAAGGGGACTACCATCAAACCCTCCGAGCGCACTTCTTCGATCAGTTCACGCGACGCCAGCTTGAATTGGGGAATCAAAACATCGATCGGGCAGTTGTGTCGCAGCTTCTCGTCTTGCGTGCGGTTATAGATGAAGCCCAGTGGTAGATCGGGTGAGAGCTCGTGCACCTTGGTCAGCGTCTGCGGCTGGAAAGCCAAGACGAGAATTTTTGCCGGGTTGCCCGATTCGCGGACCAGATCCACAGCCTCCCGCTCAAAACCGGGAGCCTTCAGCTCGATGTACAGATGGGCCTGTTGGCCGAACTTCTCGAGGACATCCTTCAGCAGCGGCACCTCGAACCCGCGCGGCAACTTCCGCAACTGTTCGTAGGTGCTCGATTGAACCGCCAGCCCGCCGACCACGGATCCATGAACCACTATGAGTTGGCCGTCCGCGGTTTTCCTGACGTCCAGCTCGAAACCGTCGGCCCCCAGCTCGAGGGCCTTTTCAAAGCTGGGGATCGTGTTTTCGGTCAGTTGGGCGGCGCCGCGGTGACCTAGGATCAATACGTCAGCCATATCTCACTCGCAGCCCGAAGGCAATCCTAATGTGCTCCTTGGTTGACGAAATGTCAACTCGGAAGCGCCCCGGGCAACCTGTCACGACCATCAGCGGCTCACCGATGGCCTTAGCAGGGGCTTGTCGCCGGCCGTGGCTTCCCCCATCCATCTGATCGTTTTTCACAGCACAGGCGCCCGTTGCCGTCCGCCGAGTTTCGTGAACGCTCCCCCTGGGCCGCTAGGGCCTCCCAACACACCTCGATAAACTAAAGGTCTTTGGCGGCAGCGACGCGAGGTGAAAACTGAACCTATTAAGTTATCACGGTTTCGCTTATTCCGTTGCCGCTCGATGTCGCGGGGGAGCGGAATCTTCGTCAACCCCAGGATCGTGTCCGTCAGCCCCCGCGCTGCAAGCAGCCCTTTAAAAAATCGATCTCCATGGTCTGCCGGCAGACCGTGCGCTCCAACTCCGCCGTGCGTGTTTCCTCCCAGCGGCGTTTCCCCTGCTCCGGGGAAGGCCTTGCCGGGACCTTGGCGGCACAGCACGTAGCGGCTGTAATTGTCGATCGGAGTGAGCGGATCGATGCGCTCGCCGTTGCGCGCTCGTCCTTGCGTTCCCCCGACTTGCATCGCACCATCGGGACGTGGTATTGCTCGGCGTATTGGTGCAGCCGCTGGACCAAGCGTTTGCTGATCTGGGCCAGGAAAGCGGGTGGGGGGTTGGGCTTGCCCGGATGCTCGGCTGAGGGACCACCGCAACCCTCCGCCAGCGTTCCGGGCTCCGTTGCCTGCTCTCGTGGAGCTTGGCGACGAGCGAGACAGAGCCGCGAACGCCAGTGAGCGGCCATGGTGTACGGCCCGCCCAAGAGGATGAAAACGGTGGGTTTTCGACCGAGCAGTCATGGCGCAACGGTCGTTACGGGGATTGGCCCTGTCACTAACGTTCCAGGCTCAGTTCGTTGCTCTCGCACAGCCTTCCCATGCACGCATCGGAGCCGCGAGCGCCAGTGATCGGTCAGGGCGCCAATGGTGCTTACGGAGGTTGGCCTGTCACTGGCGTTCCAGGCTCAGTTGCCTGCTCTCGTGGAGCTTGGCGACGAGCGAGACAGAGCCGCGAACGCCAGGAAGCGGTCCATCGATGACGCCGCTTGGCAGGGATGAATCCGCGGCCGCCCAGTCCACAGTGCCGTAACCTTATCAACGACTGGCGCATCACACTCGACGAACGAGAAAAAAAAGAAACAAAGCCAATCTCTCATAACCGACTTGCCATGAACGGTTTACAGATGGCTGGCCTGGCGGCGTATTTCGAGCTTGCGCAGGAAGCCGGGGCGCTTGAGCACCTCCGGATTGACCACGTTGGAGGGGGCCTCTCCCCGAGAGACGGCCAGAGCGCCCTCGCAATCGGCGCGGCCCATATCGCGAAATAGCTCCTCGGTCCAACCTACCGAGTGGGAGGTCAGAATCACGTTTTCGAGCTGTAGCAGGGGGGAGCCGGGATCGAGCGGCTCGGCTTCAAACACGTCCAGCGCCGCGGCCCGGATGACGCCGTCCCGCAAAGCTTGAACCAGCGCCGCTTCGTCGACGATCGGACCGCGCGCGGTGTTGATCAGCACGGCGTCGGGTTTCATCATTTGGAGCTCGCGCTCCCCGACCAGGTGGCGCGTCTTCTCCGTCAACGGGCAGTTGACCAGCACATAGTCGGAACGCCGGAGCACTTCTTCGAGCGAGACCAGGCGGACGCCCAATTCCGCGCCTCGGCCGGGGTCCACATAGGGATCGACGGCGAGAAAAGCGCCTATGTCGAATGGACGAAGAAGGCGGACCACCTCGGAAGCGATATTCCCCAGGCCGATCGTCCCCACCACGCGGTCTCGCGGTTCCCTTCCCAGCCCGTGTTTGCTTTCCGTCCAGCGGCCCCGACGAATCAAGCGGTCTTTCCAAACCAGACGATGGGAGAGGGCAAGAATGAACAGGACGATCGATTCGGCCATCGGGCGTCTCACCGCCGACGGCGTAATGAAGACCGCGACGTCGGCCGCGGTACAGGCCGCGAGATTCACGTTGTCGTATCCGACACCGCAGCGCCCAATGGCCGCGAGCCGCTCCACACCTACCAAGGAAGCGGGGGTAACAAGCGGTTTGAGCGAGATCACGGCATCGTAGGCCGCAAGTTGCTCGGGCGCATATTCAGGCTTGTATTCCGCCATGAACTCGTAGGAAACGCGGGGATCCTCATCAAGCAGCGACAAGCCGAGATCCGGGAACACGAGTTGCCGGTCCGCGTCCAAGAAATCCGCTGAGAGACCGATCCGAAATTTCTCACTGTCTGCCATTACGGCGATACCTCCTCATCAAGGAAAAGAATCAGCGCCGGCGTGGTAGAGATCAAGCCGACATTTACGCCGCTCCATCGCGACTCCCGTCAAGTACGCCCGCCGCAGGCCACTACGGTCTGGCCCGTCACGAACCCGGAATCCTCCGACAGCAGAAACTTTACGACGGACGCGATTTCAGACGGTTCGGCCATGCGCCCCATCGGCGTGACGGAGATAATCTGTTCCACAAGACCAGGGTTGGACGAGCGAGCCAGTTCGGTGTTCGTTAAGCCGGGAGCGACGCAGTTGACGCGCACGTTAAACGGCGCAAAGGCTTCGGCGCAGTGCCGGGTAAAAGCGATCACGGCCGCCTTGGAGGTCGCGTAATGAATCATGTCCTTCTTAAGCGCAATGGCCGCCAGCGAAGACACGTTGACGATGCGGCCATAGCGCTGCTTGATCATGTCATCCTTGACGGCCCAGGTGGTGAGGAAAGGACCGTCCACGTTGACTTCGAGCATCCGCTTCCAGTCGGCAAAGCTAAGCTTGCCATGCGGTGTGTTTTTCGCGATGGCGGCATTGTTCACCAGCAAGTCGACGACGCCTAGCCGCTCGCGCACGGTGGACATCATCCGCTCGACCTGGTCTTGCCGCGCAATGTCCGCCTGCACGATGATCGCTTGGCCGCCGGCCGCTTCCAGCAAGGCCAGGGTTTCGCCGGCCGCCGTTTCGTTCCGCTCGTAGTTGATGGCCACCTGGGCACCGTTTTCGGCCAGCATGCGGCAGATCGCTCGTCCGATCCCGCGCGCGCCTCCCGTCACAACCGCCGTGCGGCCTTCGAAAATCCGCTCACCCATATTGCGCTCCAAGACCTTGCCCGCCGCATCACCGGCTACCCGCGCTTCCAGGTGCGATCAACGCCAGCCGATCATAGCATTCGAAAACGGCCCTCGTAAGGAGCTTCAACCGCCAAGCGTTCGGGGGTGTGGTCCAACAAAGCAGTGACCAATGGGATTGCCCCCCGGGACTGACCGACTCTTCGGGCAGATGGCGCGGATCCGGCCCGCGGGGCGTTCCCGTTCGGATTGATTGTCACGGGATGGGGATGAAGCCGGTTATTCGCTGGACTATCCTTCCCTCGTCGATCTATCTTGTCAGCCAACAAGAAAGGCTCTCAGGTTGCTGGAGACGCTTCGTAGGTCGGCCGCGCCAAGACGGCCGATCGATCTCAGGATGAGCTGATTGTCTAGGGTGAAGAGTTTAAAACGAACCAAGCAGGGCACCGAAAGACCGGCTGATCTTACGTTCTTCAGCTCGACGTCTCCGGGCCAGTCGGCAGGTCCGGATGAGGTGATCATGCATAGAACTGTGTGCCCGGCGCGATTGAAGGACGAGTTCGTGAGTACCAGTGCAGGGCGTCTCTTGCGGCCAGGTCGATCGGAAAACGGAAACGGCACAATGACGACGTCCCACTGTCTAGCCCGCATTGGTCGCCACCTGACGGCCGAAGCACGCCACAGGCCCGCCATGACTTCGTTGCGCTTGCTCGCCGTGCTCAACGTATGTCTGGGGACAGGCACCTGGAGAAGCGATCGGCTTCTCCGCGAGGGGGCCGCCGCTTCGGAGGAGGTTGGTCCTCAGTTGCCTGTCCCCTTGGGGTTCTGTTCAGGAAACTGGGCGCCGAGCAGCGCGCGCCTTGTACGGACAGGCCTCTCACGCACTTCGCCTCGCCACGTGGCGAGAAAAGCGGGCTAGAGATCACCGAACGCCTCTTCGTCCTCCGGCGTTGCCCACTCAGTTAGAGTTTGCGACAACGCCCGATGGAAGCTTGCATCGAAGGGGTCTACGCGCCTGATGCGCACCGCGTCCCCTTCGACCTCATAGCCGATCCCGTCTCCCGGTTCGAGGCCGAGTTTTTCCCGGACTTCCTTGGGAATCGTGACCTGCCCCTTGGCCGACAGTTTGCTGACGATCATTTCTTACTCTTTACTCTTTACGTAAAGAGTATTACACGCCTGGCCCCGTGTCAAGCTTTCCGAGCCGCGACCGTGAGGGAGCGGTCCATGGGCCTGCGGTCCACCCAAGAGGATGAAAACCGGTGGGTTTTCGACCGAGCGGCCATGGCGCCCGCCGCGGTCGCGCCGAATACTTGGCCTGTCACTAGCGTTCCAGGCTCAGTCCCTTGCTCTCGCACACCCTTGCCATGCCCGATTCGGAGCCGCGAACGCCAGTGAGCGGCCATGGCGTGCGGCCAAGGCTGTGCCCCACCCAAAGGGATGAACGCGGGTGGGTTTTCGACCGAGCGGTCCAGCGATTCGGCCGGTAGTCCATCGGGAGTTTGGGCAAACCAGGCACTCGGGCCGGTCGCCGGCACGTGTCCCTCCCCGCTTTACTCCACCAGATGGCAAGCCACCCAATGGCCGGGGGAGACTTGTTTGAACTCCGGGTCCAGCTCGAAACAAGCCTCTGTGGCCAGAGGACACCGGGTATTGAAATTGCAACCCTTAGGGGGGCTCGAGGGGCTAGGAACATCGCCTCCCAAGACAACGGGCTGACGTTGCACTGCGCTCACGGGCCGCGTCCGCAGCGCTGCCGACAGCAGCGCCTGCGTGTAGGGGTGAAGGGGGCTTGTGTAGAGTGTATCGCTGTCGGCAAGTTCGACGATTTTCCCCAAATACATCACCGCCACACGGTTGCTGATGTGCCGCACCACGCTCAAGTCATGGGCGATGAACAAGTAGGTAAGACCAAAACGCTCCTGGATGTCCTCCAGCAAGTTGATGATCTGGGCTTGGATCGACACGTCCAAGGCGGAGACGGGCTCATCACACATGATGAAGTCGGGTTTCAGCGCCAACGCTCGTGCGATTCCCACTCGCTGGCGTTGCCCCCCCGATAACTCATGGGGGTAGCGGTTCCCGAAGGATGTGTGCAGGCCTACGAGATCCAGCAATTCCTCCACCTGAGCCTGCTTCTGCTTGCCTCGCGCCAGGCCGTAGATCTCCAGCGGCTCGCCAATAATGCCGGCGGCGGTCATGCGAGGACTCAGAGCGGCGTAAGGATCCTGGAAGATCATCTGCATGCGACGGCGCATTTGCCGCAGCTCGTTTTGCTTCAGGTTCGCCAAGCTGACCCCGTCAAAGCGTACATCGCCGGCTGTAGGCCGATAGAGCCGCAAAATCGTGCGGCCGGTCGTGGATTTTCCACACCCGCTTTCCCCCACCAAGCCCAAGGTTTCACCGCGGCAGATCTCGAAACTCACTCCATCGACTGCTCGAATATCGCCGCGATGACGTCCGAAAACAGATCGGCCGGTGACGGGGAAATACATCTTGAGGTCTTCGACCTGCACCAAGGGCTGTTTGGCGTCCCTAGCGGACATCCGCGCTCCAAACGCCTTCGGTCTGGTCTTTCCGCCAGCAGGCCGCGCGGTGGCCATCACCAACCGCCTCCAACGCTGGGTGCTCCTGGCGGCAGCGCTCTTCGACGTAGTCGCACCGGTCGGCAAAAGGACAGCCCCCGCTCAGCTTCGTCAGGTCGGGCGGTTGGCCGGGGATCGAGGACAGCTTCTTGTGGCGCTGAACGTCTATCGAGGGAAGCGACCCCAGCAGGCCAATCGTGTAGGGGTGGCGTGGGGAGGTGAATAGATCACTTGTGCTCGCCTCTTCGACAATAGATCCTGCATACATCACAATGACTCGCTTGGCCACCGAAGAGACGACCCCGAGATCGTGGGTGATCCAGATGACGGCCAGCCCCAATTGGCTTTGCAAGCGCTTCACCAAGTCGATGATCTGTTGTTGGACCGTCACGTCCAGCGCCGTGGTAGGCTCATCCGCGATGAGCAGTCGCGGCTCGCGCGATAGCGCCATGGCGATCATCACCCGCTGCCTCATTCCTCCGGAGAACTGATGCGGGTACTCTTTCATCCGCGTTTCAGGGTTGGGAATACCCACTAAACGCAGCAGCTCGATCGCGCGCTCCCGGCCGCGCATGCCGTTCATCCCGGTTTGCAATTGAAGCGCTTCGGTGATTTGGAAACCCACCGTCAGCACAGGGTTGAGAGAAGTAAAAGGGTCTTGAAAAACCATCGCGATCTCGCCTCCCCGCACCCGGCGCATATCGCGGTCGCTGAGTTTGAGCAAGTCTTGACCTCGAAAAAGGATCTCTCCATCCACGATCTTCCCCGGCGGATCGGGGACCAGCCGCATGATCGAGAGCGCGCTCACGCTTTTCCCACAGCCGCTCTCTCCCACGATGCCCAACGTCTCCCCCTCGTCGAGGTGATAGGAGATTCCATTGACTGCTTGGACGACGCCGCCTCGCGTGGCAAAGCGCGTGGCCAAGTTACGCACCTCTAGCAGCCGGGACAAGATGCCATCCTCCTAGTGAAAGCGCCTAACACGGGCATCCGTGATCAGTCGATCCCATGGTGATGATAGCCCTTATTCCACTCTCCGTCTTGGGGAGTCATGCCGCCCGACGACGGGCGCCGGCTTAACGGTCGAGCACGCAGCTCGGTCTCAGGACTCCGCTCAGGCCACGAACGGGATGAAGCGCTTGGTGCGTGCCAAGTAGTCGCGGTAACCGGGCAGGTTGACCAGCAACACCTTTTCTTCCTGTCGAGCTTGACGGAGTATGACCGGCGCCAGCACGAGCACGCCCAGGACCAGCCAGGAGTTCAAGGCCAGTTCGAAGCCCGCCAGCAAAAGCAGATCACCCAAGTAAATCGGGTGTCGGATGTAGCGGTAGACGCCCTCCTCGACGAGCTTTTGGTGTTCCAGTACACCGGCTGTTTCGATATCGGTCCAGTTGTCGCCCAGACGGACTCGCGCCGCTACGGCGACCAGCAAGCCCACTGTGAAGAGCGCAACGCCGAGTGCCCGCAGCGGTCCGGGATGCTGCGAAATCGGAAAAATGTCATCGAGTAGCGTCTGGGCAACCAAGGCGATTAAAATGCCGATTTTCGCCAGCCTGGCTACGCGGATAATCCAGGAGCCGGCAAAGATTCGTATCCGTAGCGGCTGACGCTGATGACGCTTCATCAGCTCCCAGACAACCTTGTGCACCAGCAGGCCGGCCAGCAGATAGAAGTTCAACAGGTCCATCAGCGATCTAGAGGGGATTCCTTGGTCCGCCTCCGCTCGGGTCAGCTCGTCCCTCGCACCAGCTCGTCACTACCCTCGCGGTTGCCGGGAACCGATCATAGTACACGATCGGCGCAGTTTCCCGAGTTCGAGAAGATCGTTCGGCAGACCTGCTAGGAGAATCAAGGTGGGCGTCACCCTCAGCTGGAGCCGGGAGCCGGACCGCAAATGGCGTCACTTTGGCGACGTCGAATCTCGTTCTCGACAAACGAACACTTCGCCCTCACCGAGCGTTCCGGGGAAAACCTTGACGGGTTCGAAGTCGCGCTCGATGGTGTCCCACACCCGCGGCTGGAAAGCCCGGATTTCCCTAGGCAAGGTGTAGACGAGCCAGGTTTTTTCATGTGTTCGGCGAGCCTGCTGCAGAGGATCATACTCTTGGATGGCGGTCCAGTGGGGGGCGAAGTAACCCCCATACACCCGCGCTGCCAGGCCCACGGCGACGATCGTCTCACCCGGCCGAACTCGGCGCTCGACGAAATCGCGAGCGCCAATGAAGTCCTGTTTAGGAAGTGCGTAGCAGTGCGGAACCGTGGCCGCCGAGGCGGTAATCATCAGCGCTGCCAAGACAGCTCCCACGGCGGACGACGCCCGGTCGTTTCTTGGCCTTCCCCCTCGCCCCATCAAGAGACGCGGCGCCACAAAGGCGCCGTGGATAGCCACGAGCAACGCAAACCCCATCAAGAAAAAGAAAAATCTGGGCCACAGGTTGTGCCGCATGGCGATCACCAGAGTTCCTCCCAGCAGACCCGGCAGCACCATCGCAATTGCGCCGGCTTTGCTCTTACAAAATAGGCTCCACCATCCGCATGTGGCCAGCAGGGCGGCGAAAAGCATCACAGCCACGCTTGACCAACCTATTTCTAAACTTCGTAAGCTTTCCGCCGCGGCCCACATGGGATTGGTCCACTCTGCATCCATCGAAGTTTCATGCAGGGCGGAGCGGAAGAATTCCGGCAACGACAAGGCATAAACTTGCAGCGCAAGCGTGCCGCTGAGCAGCCAGGCCGTGACAGGCTTTCGCAGCGCGAGTGCGGCCCCCATGGATTGGCCGCTCCGCCCGGCCCGATACGAGGTTCGGGCGGCGTCAGGCAACTCAACGAATACGTGGGCCACCACCACAAACACCATCGTGGTGTGTACCCACAAGCCCAGCCAGAGAGTAACGGCGTAAGCGATCCACCAGCGCCAGCCTTGACGCGTCCGAGCCTCTAACCACAACCAAGTCGCTAGGGTCGTGAAAAACAACAGCCCCGTGTAGCCCCGAGCGTTCTGCGAGAACCAGACATGATGATAGGAAACCGCCATCAGCGCCGCAGCGAGCAGAGCCTGACGGACCCCGACCAGCTTCCTGCCAAGAAGAAAAACCGCCCAAACACCTCCGGCCCCGAATAGAACCGCCGGCAACCTAAGCGCCCACGCGCTTTCGCCCCACAGAGCTAGGGGAAGATGCATCAGGACGGAATAGAGCATGTGTTGATTTTGGGAAGGGAACATCGTGACTACTTCGGCAAGCGGCACTCGGCCGAAGTCTAGGAGCGTGAAAACTTCGTCCAGCCACAAGCCCGAGTCAAGGCGCCAGAGCCGCAAGGCCAGCGCGACGAGGGTCAGGGCTGCTAAAGCCGCCCAATGCCGCTTGCCGACGCCATCCACTTCCGATGTGAGCGGCTTCTCCTGCCGCCGGCCGGCGCTTCCCGCCATGCGCCTCGTCGCGATAGCACAGGCAAGCAGCATGAAGCCGTGAACAGCCAACACCACCCGGAACAACCCCGGCCCCCAACTCAGGCTGCCGTCCGCACGGCCAATGAGGATTCGCTCGATGGCGTCAGTCGACAGCCACGCCGCCGCTAGGATCAGCGGCAACCCGGCGGTCATTAGAACAAGCTGTCTTCGCCCGGCTCTCACGGAGTTCTACTCACTCGGATCAGAATCAGGATGCGGTCCATTGTAACGGCCAAAGGTTTATTCCCCGCCGCCGGCACGACCCCAAAGCTGCTTCATCCTCCTCAATGATAAATATCTCTGGGCGCCCGGCACAAAGTCCATGGCGGGATTCTTGCGGCCGCACTCAGCTGAACAGCGCGGCGCCACGCAGCGCCCTCATCGAAGCAAGTACGCAGCTACGATTTCGGGAGACGGAGAGGGGTTGCTTTGAGGCACCGGTTGCCGCCGGTTGGGAGGGCAAGCAAAGGTAAGGGCGGCTACTGCTTCTGCCAGTTTCGGGAGGCTTTTTCGCTGGTGATGAGGGAGTTAAAGATCGCCAGGACCTGCTTTCGATAGACATAGACCCGGCGCAGGTTCTCGCGAAAGCCGGGGTCGAAGTCGCGCGCCCGCATCCACTTTTTCAGCAGCTTCGGCGAGACGTCGATTTCTTCCCGCAACTCGTCCTCTGAGCGGCCGCGCAGGAACATTCCATAAAAGATGGCCGCCTCGCGCTGTGGCGAGTGAAATTCAGCGTCGTTCGTCACGGCATGCAACCTCTGACAGCTCGTCGGGGCACCAGCCGGCAAGATCAGTATAGTCCCACCGGTGACACCCCGCAAGCGGCTCGGGTGGGGCTTATTACTCATCTCGGCGCTCGGCCTCCCCAACTTTAAGGAATCCGCTCGCGGCCTGTCTGTGCGAAGCTGCGGCAGCTGGGGCCCCCGACCTCGATGCCGATTCCGTCTCCCCCGTGTCGATCTTCACCGCGGGCTACCCCCGGTGCCGGATTGTGCTCACCCTCGACGATGGTTCCGGCCGACGCGGGGCTCCCCCGGGGAAATGTACTCTATCCTCCCAGCGCTACCTTCTTTTGTGGCCAGGACGGGTGTGGCCTGCAGCGAGTGAGACGCCACGCAAGCTACTTTCCGTCGCAAAATACGCCTGCCGTTCGTGGCGGGGACGATCACCAATTTCGCGCCTTCGAAAAATCAACCGGTTACGGGGATGTCCGGACGCGAAATTGGCTGACTGTACCCAGCCACCGCCCAGTCTCCCCTTTTGCGACGGAAAGTAGCTAGGTCGAGGCAAAGTGCCCCGCTACCGTCGGTTGGCCGTCGCCGCCCATCTCGCCGCCGGCATGCCGACAGACAAATCGTCGCCGCCTAATGTCACTGTTTGTCGCTGAATGGACTGAAGATTTTCTCTATTTGGTATAAGTTCTTCGTAAATGAACTGGTATACTAACCGCACGGAGCTACGGACAAGGTCGCCAAGCAGCAATGAAACGCTAACCGGCGGCACGCTTACGCTGCTAATTGAGGCTCCTTTAGCGAATCGCAGAGGGACAAATCGATGGACTTCTCTGTCCGTCGATGAAAGGAGACATCGTGTCAGTACCCAGCATCGCGGTAATCAATTTTTCGACTCAGTTGGACGATCGGGCAGTTCAGCACGCCATCCGCGCCGTCAACCGCCAGGTGGTGGAAGACTTCATGCCTATATGGGGAGCCGGACGAATCAGCAAGCTGGTCGCGCCGGTATTCGACCCCGCCGACATCGACACGCTGGCCGACGACCCAGGGTACGCCGACGGCGTTGTCTACCTTGTGGATGAGGGCCTGCTCCAGGGCGCTCTCGGTTTTCACGACCTGAACGCGAGGGATATGCCTTTCGGATTTGTCTTCATTCTAGATCCGAACGACTGGACGGTGACGCTTTCCCATGAAGTCCTCGAGCTCATCATCGACCCTACCGTCAACCTCTTCGTGCCGGGCCCCGACCCGCGGGACGCCGCCAATTTGGTCCTCCACACCTACGAGGTCTGCGATGCCGTTGAGCGCACGACATACCAAATCGACGGTATCAACGTTTCCAACTTCCTGACGCCAAGCTACTTCACGATCGGCGAGGCCGCGGGCAGCCGGAACGACTTCCTGGGGGTCGAAGTGGATTCCTTCGGTCTCACCCAAAACAGCCACCTTCAGTTCTTCGACCTCGCGGCCAACGATTTCGTCACGGTGACTGGCCAACAAGCGATTCCGGAAAGGGCGCGGAAGAAGTTCACTGACCACCCAAAGGCGGAAAGGCCTGCGTAGGAAGTGCTGCAAGCCGCGCTCCAGCAATACCAGAAGGAAAGACCCCAGGGGAAGCTCCAAAGAGTGGAACCACCGGGGCTTCCGGGTGTCGAGAGACTGACCCGAAAAGAACGCTACCAGGCATCCGCCAAGCGACTGTTTGCTCGGCAACAAAGCGCCGCCGCGAGCTGACCCTACGAGGGAAACGGTCGAGTCAGGCGTGGGTGTCGCCCGGCGGATGTCCTCGGCGGCTGCCCCTGGTGCGGTCTGTGTCCGCCGCCGCCGCACAACTGGTAGGCGTGGTGTGCCACCGCCGGCATCCCTCTGGGATGGCCCGATCGGCCCCGCGCTCTTATCCGAGACAAGCTGCACACCGAACTCGGCGCCCCCAGCCTGAGCGCTGCGTCACCAAGTCCGCGATGCGGCTGATTGAGCTGTTCCGCGTCCGCGGCGACAACCCTACCATACACAATTCGCAAGTCCACGCTTGACCGCTTCGAGCTGACGGCCGAAGCACGCAATAAGCCCGCCATTACCGCGTTGCGCTTGCTCGCCGTGCTCAACGTAGGGTTCAAGAATGTAGGGGCACGGCATGCCGTGCCCGAGGGCGCCGAGCGGCGTGCCTTCTATTGACAGACCCCTCACGCACTTCGCCTCGCCACGTGGTGAGAAAGCCGCTGGCCGAGAGCGGTTTCGAATTCCCCCCTGGTGTATCATGGTCACCAGACTGCGGGGGTCTGGCTGCCGTGAGCGACATCGAAGAGCGCGTGATCCGTGTATTGGCCGAGACGCAGCACATTGACCCGCGGAAAATTACTCCCTGTTCCACCTTTGATGAGCTGGGCATTGATTCGTTTGACGGGATCAATGTGCTGTTCGCGATCGAAAGCGAGTTCGACATTAGTGTTTCCGACGACGAGGCCAAGAAGCTGCGGGGCGTCGGAGACACCGTCCAAGGTGTAGAGAAGCTCTTGGCTCTCCAGAAACCTGCCGCCGAATCCTAGCTGGGATGCGCCGCGTCGCCATCACCGGACTGGGCTGCGTTTCCGCCCTGGGCCTGGGACGCCAGGCGTTCTGGGACGGCATACGCGCCGGACGTCCCGCCATACGTCCACTCTCCATCCTGCCGCACGAAAACCTTAGCATCCGGGTGGGCGCCGAGGTGAGGGACTACGATCCGAGCCGACACTTCGACCGAAAGCGCTTGAGCCTGATGGACCGCTTCTCGCAGTTTGCGCTCTTGGCTGCTCGGGAGGCGCTGGACGACGCCGGGGTGGAGCTGACGGACCGGCTAAGTCGGCGGACAGCGGTGATCCTCGGGACGGGAACAGGCGGAAAGACCACCGACGATGACGCCTTCCGCGAGCTTTACGGGAAGGGAAACCTCCGTGTGCAGCCATCGGTAATCCCTCGACTGATGGTCAGTGCCGCAACCAGCCACTTGACGATGGAATTCGGAATCACCGGCCCGGCGTTCACGGTCTCAAGCGCCTGCTCCTCGGCCAACCACGCCATCGCACAAGCTTTTTGGCTTGTGAGGCAGGGGGTAGCGCCGCTGGCGATCGCGGGAGGCTCGGAAGCTTGCTTTACTTTTGGAACAATGAAAGCTTGGGAAGCGTTGCGCGTCATGGCGCCCGACACTTGCCGGCCCTTCAGTCGCCATCGACGGGGTATGGTGCTTGGCGAAGGCGCCGGGGTCGTGGTCCTCGAGCCGGTCGAGGCGGCGCGCGCGCGGGGGGCCGAGGTCTACGCGGAGCTCGCTGGCGCCGGCATGTCGGCGGACGCCGGCCATCTCATCCAACCCTCTGAAGCCGGCGCGGTCCAGGCCATGGAGATGGCGCTCGACGACGCGAAACTGTCCCCGCGGGAAGTGCAGTACATCAACGCCCACGGAACGGGGACTCAAACCAACGATGTGACCGAGACGAGGGCCATCCGCCGCGTATTCGGCCCGCACGCCGATCGGCTGGCCGTCTCCTCCACCAAGTCGATGCACGGCCACGCTTTGGGAGCTTCGGGAGCGCTGGAGCTGGTGGCCACCGTACTTGCTTTACGGGACCGCATCGCTCCTCCGACGGCGAACTTCACCGACCCGGACCCGGAATGCGATCTGGACTACGTGCCCAACACTTCTCGGGAGATGCCCATTGACGCCGCCCTGTCGAGCTCTTTCGCCTTCGGGGGCCTCAACGCGGTGCTTGCGGTGCGTCGCTTTGAGAAGTAGGGACTTCCCTGGGTCGTGATTCCAACCTAGCTACTTTCCGGCGCAAAATACGAGTACCGCTCGGGGCGGGGACTGTCACCAATTTCGCGCCTTCAAAGAATCAACAACTTACGGGCGCATCCGGGCGCGAAATTGGCTGACTGTACCCAGGCGCCACGCAGTTTCTCCTTTTTGCGCCGGAAAGTAGCTAGACTACCGAGCCGCGCGCGTCAGCAAGCGATCCGGGGCTATCACACACCCTCGCCATGCGGGCATCGGAGGCGCGAGCGCAAGCGAGCGGCGCGGGGGCGCAATGGTCGTCACCGAGATTGGCCTGTCACTGGCGTTCCAGGCTCAGTTGCCTGCTTTCGCGGACCCTGGCGACGAGCGAATCGGAGCCGCGAGTGCATGCGAGCGGCGCGGGGGCGGCGGCTAGCCGCGGCGCACTCAGGGATGAGATCAACCGAAATCGTCTGATGAAATTGCCTCCCCTGCGAAACCCTGAAAAACTCTTGCGTAAGTAATGATATCAATGCTATCATTCCGAGAGGAAAAATGGGGACTGCCACCAATTCGCCCCCCATCATGGCCCCAGAAAAAAGCACTTAGCCTGAAGCGAATTGGCTGGCTGGAAGCTGTGAAAAAATCGGGGACTGCCACAAGCGGCTTAGCACTAACTTCCTTAGTGTCAGCGAGGATTGAAGCCGCGGCTGGCTGTACCCGATTTTTCCGTGGGCGACAATGTCACAACTGATCGTGCGTAATGTCCCGAAGGAAATCGTTCGCGCACTCAAACTGCGGGCGGCCCGCCGAGGGCGCTCGGCGGAAGCCGAACACCGGGTCATTCTTGAACAGGCCCTCAAAAAGGTGAGCGCGGACTTTTGGTCCCGCGCCGACGAACTGCGTAGTGAAACGTCGAGGCAGGGGAGCGTACCCAGTGAGGCCCTACTGCGCCGGATGCGGGACGAGCGGTGATCGCCGAAGCCGTCATTGACGCGAGCGTTGCGGTCAAATGGGTCGTGGACGAGCCGGAAAGCGGACGTGCCCGGCTTTTAGCCGGAGCAGATCTTGCCGCGCCTGATTTTCTGCTTGTCGAATGCGCGAACGTACTGTGGAAGAAGGTAGCCCTCGGCGAGATCGTCCCCGATGAGGCGTCTTCGCGCCTGGGGCTGCTGATGGAGGCGCCGGTCGCTTTCGCTCCCACCGAAAACCTGTTGTTGGCGTCGCTCGGGTTGGCAGTCGAATTGGAGCATCCGGTTTACGATTGCCTTTATCTGACTTTGGCGGCGGACAGGGGTGTCCCTTTAGTGACTGCCGATAAGAGATTCGCTCAGCTAGTGCGCGCGCGGCCCCGGCTAGCGCCTCATGTGTTGACTCTCGCCGAGATCGGCTAGTCCGCTTTTCTTACCACGTGGCGAGACGAAGTGCGTGAGAGGCCCGTCAGTGCTTGCAGGCCTGGGACAGGCAGCTGAGAAGTGGTTGGTTTAGGTGAGAGCCGACCTCCATGAGCGACCGCCGTTGCGGAGAAGCTGAGCCCTCAGGTGCCTGTCCCTTTGGGGTTTCCGATAGTTGACATGACACTAGCGTTCCAGGGTCAGTCTCTTGCTCACGTAGGGTGCAAACGGAGCCGCCCCCGTAAGGGTGCGGTCGAGGCCGCGTGAGCACAACGGGTCGTCGCATTGAAGAGGTCATTCGCGCCTTGACCGCAGGCTCGCGCCTGCGGCTCTGTTTCGCAAGCCGGGGTCCCAGGCGGTAGCTCCGATATAATGAGTGCGCGGCCCGCAGCCGGCCGCAACTTTCCCATCAGCCTGAGAGCTCAGCTTTGTCGCAGGACTACCTTGAGATCCGTGGGGCCCGCGTCCACAATCTCAAAAACATTGACCTGCGGCTACCCCACAACAAGCTGATCGTCGTAACCGGAGTTTCGGGTTCGGGGAAATCCTCGCTCGTTTTCGACACGATTTACGCCGAAGGCCAACGCCGCTACGTGGAGTCGCTATCGGCCTATGCGCGGCAGTTCCTCGAGCGCATAGAAAAACCCGATGTCGACGAGATCAGGGGCGTCGCGCCGGCCATAGCGATTCGCCAGAAGAACACCACCCGCAATCCCCGCTCGACCGTCGCCACGGCGACCGAGATTTACGATTTCCTGCGGCTGCTCTACGCGCGAGTCGGGCGGACGTTTTGCGCCAACTGCGGCAGCCAAGTGCGGAAGGACACGGTTGACGACGTTGCCTCCCGCGTCCTCGCTCTCCCGGAAGGATCGCGCCGGCACGTATTATTCCCCGTTGAGCGTGGATCCCCCGATGGATTAACCCCGGAGCTGAAAACGCGGCTTGCCCAGCTGCGGGGCAAGGGGTTCAATCGCCTCTACCAGAGCGGGCGCTTGTTTGAATTCTCGACGCCTGAGTCTCTGTTGGAAATCGACTTCAGCCGGCCGCTCTATGCGCTGGTTGACCGGCTCGTGATCGCCCGCAATCTTCACCAGCGGGTCGTCGATGCGGTGGAGACGTGTTTTCGCGAGTCGCGCGAGGTGGCTTTCGAGCCGGCCGGAGCGGACGCGGCCGAGCGTCTTTGGTTCAGCGAGCGATTTGAATGCCGCCAGTGCAACCTGGAATATCTCGAACCCGAGCCACGCTTGTTCAGCTTCAACAGTCCTTTCGGCGCCTGTCCCACTTGCCACGGCTTCGGGAACACGATCGATTTCGACATGGATCTGGTTGTACCCGACAAGTTCAAATCTCTGGGCGAGGGCGCCGTCGACCCCTGGACGAAGCCCCGCTACCGGAGGTATCAGCAGAAGCTGCTCCACGCCGCCGAAGACGCGGGAGTGCGGGTCGACGCCCCCTACTATCAGTTATCTCCCGCAGAGACGGATTTCGTCGTCAACGGAAGCGGCGGCTTTGCCGGCGTGCGGGGGTTTTTCAACTACCTGGAAAGAAAGAAATACAAGATGCACGTGCGGATCTTTCTGAGCCGCTATCGTGGCTACACTCTCTGCCCGTCGTGCAAGGGCGGTCGCCTGCGGGCCGAAGCTCTCAACGTCAAGGTAGGCGGCAAGACGGTCCGGGACGTCGTTTTGATGAGTCTCGAGGGGACGAAGAAATTCTTCACAAAACTGCGGCTAAGCGGCCAGGAAGCCGAAATCGCGGGACAGCTTCTGGAGGACATTCGCCACCGGCTAGCCTACCTCAACGACGTCGGATTGGAGTATCTGACCCTCGATCGATTGGCCTCCACGCTTTCGGGCGGGGAAGCTCAGCGCATTCAGCTTGCGACGTCGCTGGGATCGCGGCTGGTCGGAGCCTGCTACGTGCTCGACGAGCCTTCGATCGGACTCCACAGTCGAGACACTCGGCGTCTGATTCGCATTCTCGAACACTTGCGCGACCTGGGAAACACCATCTTGGTGGTGGAGCACGATCGGGAGATCATGCAGGCCGCCGATCACATCGTGGATCTCGGTCCCGGACCCGGAGAGCGAGGAGGCAAGGTTGTGTTCGCCGGCGATTTCCCGAAGATCCTCTCGAACGGCGGCCGATCGCTCACCGGCTACTACCTGCGCGGGGACTTCTCGATTTCGCTGCCCGAAAAACGCCGCAAGGCAAAGAAACGGCGGCGTGTTAGATTCATCGGAGCGATCAAGCACAATCTGAAAGGCATCGACGTCACGATTCGGCTGGACCTGACCACCGTCGTCACGGGGGTTTCCGGGTCCGGCAAGTCGACGTTGGTTCACGACGTCATCTATGAGGGTCTGCAGGCGGCCAAGCGACTGAACGGCCGCGATACGGCGGACGAGAAGGCCTTGCGCTTACCTTGCCGGCGGATCTTAGGCGCCTCGCTGATCGACGAGGTCATTCTCGTCGATCAGTCGCCCATCGGGCGCTCTCCCCGCTCGAACCCGGTGACCTACGTGAAGGCTTTCGACGGGGTTCGCGAGCTTTTCGCGTCCACGCCCCACGCGGACCGCATGGGTTTTACGCCGGGAAACTTTTCGTTCAACATCCCCGGAGGGCGCTGCGAGACTTGCCAGGGGGACGGCAGAGTAACCGTCGAGATGCAGTTTCTGGCCGACGTCGAGCTGGTTTGCGAGGACTGCAACGGGGCGCGCTACAAGAGCGACATCTTAAACGCTCGCTACCAGGGTAAGAACATTCGGGAAGTGCTCGAGATGACGGTCAGCGAGGCGCTCAAATTCTTCATTCGAACTCCCAAGATCATCAACAAGTTGTCGAGTCTCGCCGAGGTCGGGCTGGGCTACCTGAGGCTCGGCCAATCGGCCACGACGCTCTCCGGTGGCGAAGCGCAGCGGGTCAAGCTGGCCGGCCACATGGCCCAGGCGAGATGCGAAAACACCCTCTACATGTTTGACGAGCCGACCACGGGGCTCCATTTCGACGACATCGCCAAGCTGTTGAGCGCTTTTCAGAAACTGCTTTCGAAAGGTGGGACTGTGCTGATCATCGAGCACAACCTCGATGTCATCAAGTGCGCCGACTGGATCATCGATCTAGGTCCGGAAGGGGGCGAAGGCGGAGGACGGATCGTCGTCGAGGGAACGCCCGAGCAGGTCGCGGCCTGTGCCGAGTCGCACACGGGGCGGTATTTGGCGAAGTTTCTTGACGAGGCGGGCTAGCGGGCCGGACACGCAGCACGACAAACCGACGGGTTGCCGTGCCGTCAGTACCCCGACAAACAGAGCCGCGGCCGCGAGGCCGCGGTCAAGCTCGCCAATGACCTCGGTTGCTCGAAGAGGCCCTTGCCGTTGCGGGGCCTCGACCGCACCCTTTCGGGCGCGGCTCCGTTCGAACATGCTCCGCTTCCAAGCGGACGCTCGAGACCAACCGGGTCAAACGGAGCCGCAGGCGCAAGCCTGCGGTCAAGATGGCATGAGCAGCCCGAGGTAGAAGTTAGGTTCGGCGGTGACTGCACCCATTTCTTGGGGCCAAGGGACTTTCACCACGGGCCGTTAACCCAACGACTCCACCCTCAACCAACACGGTCCGAATTCCGCCGTGCTCCCCATCACCTTAGCCCACCGCGGGCCGCTGTTAGAATGTCGGTATGGCGGCGGCGCTCCTAGCTCTATTGGCGTTTCTCGCGGCGGCTTCCGACAGCGCTATCGAGTCGGCGGCGAAGGCCCTTGATCAGGAAGATTACGCCAAGGCCGCGGAACTGCTTGAAAAAGTGGTCGACGACGAGCCCGACAACCACAACGCCCGCTTCAACCTGGCGTTTGCCTATACCGAGATCGAGCAGCTACCGAAGGCGATCGAACACTACGAGATTGTCGTTGAGCAACAGCCGGAGCTGACCTCCGCACGGGTGAATCTTAGTTCGTTGCTGATTCAGGAGAAGGAGTTTTCTCGGGCTGTCCCTCACCTTGAGGTACTGGCCGCCGCTCGGCCCGATGATTTCGACGCGCAGTTCTTTCATGCCCATGCGCTCTCGAAGGCCGGGCAACATGAGGACGCAATCGGAGTGTATGAGCAGGCTCTCAAGCTCAACCCGGACTCGGCCGACGCCAATCTTGAGATGGGGCAGTCACTGGCGAGGCTCAGGCATTGCGATGAGGCCGCGAAGCATTACCGTCAGGCGATCGACCTGGACCCGGGAATGTCGAAGATGATCCTCGATCTTGCGGAGCTCGTCGAACGGGATGGGAAGATTCAGCAAGCCGTGGATTTGTATCAGGACCACCTGAAGTCCCATCCCGAAGCCATCGCTGTCCGGGAGCGGGCGGGCTTCCTGATGCTCGAGCTGGAGCGCTTTGCCGAGGCGATCCGACTCTTCGAAGGGGCGGTCAAGCAGAACGCCACGGCGGCCAACCAGGCGGCGCTGGCGGAAGCGTACTCGTCGCACCAACAGCCCGACAAGGCGCTGTCGGCCTGGCAGGCCGCGACCGTCCTCGACCCTGCGAGTCCCGAACTACGAGTGCGGTACGCGGACGCTTTGGTTCACGCGAAGCGCTATAAAGATGCGGCGGACGAGTTCCTGGCCGCACTCGAGCACAACGCCGATCTGGCCGGCGCCTGGAACGGGCTGGCGTTCTCTTCCTACCAGCTCGACAATTTTAAAGGAGCCCTGCGGGCTCTCGACGAATCTCGCAAACGCGGCGGGGAGAAGCCCGCCACCCTTTATTTGCGGGCGATCGTCGAGGACAACTTGGAGATGCGCAGCGCGGCGCTGGCCAGCTATGAGGCATTCCTGGCGGCCCGCTCCGGGCTGGAAGACGAGGAGTGGAAGTCCGAGCAGCGGATCAAGACGCTTCAAAAAATACTGCGCAAGGGCGGACGATGAGGATCGTTTCGCAACTGACGCTGGTTGTGCTGCTCTCGGCCGCTGTCCTCGGAGCCGATTCGAGAGCTCCACAGGATCTGGAATCCATCAAATCGGAGCCACGGCTCGAAAAACGCGCCGGTCTGGCCTTGCGCTTCGCCAAACACAAGGTCGACGACGTGCTAGCGGCGTATCAAGCAGGGGACGCCGAGGGCGGCGTTGCGCTGCTGGCCCAAATCGAACAGGCTGTTGAGCTGGCCTACGACTCCCTGATGGCCACCGGCAAGAACCCCCGTAGACACCCAAAGCATTTCAAGCGGGCGGAGATCCGCACGCGTGAGTTGGCCAGGGATCTCGAGGCCCTAGGGCGGGAGTTGAACTTCGACGAGCGCTCCGCGGCAGACGGCGTGCACAGCCGCGTCACCGAAATCAATACGCAACTGCTGATGGCCATCATGACGAAGAAAAAGAAGAAGTGAGGCCGCCATGAACACACAACGTGCCCTGTACGTGCTGGTCTGGCTCCTCGCGCTCCAGCCGCTCGGGTCACAAGAGTTTGTGACACAGCGGGACTTCCTGACCGATCACGAGGTCGACGTCATCCGCGAGGCCCAAGAGCCGAACCCGCGGATCACCCATTATCTGTACTTCGCGCGGCTCCGCCTCGAACTCGTGCGGCAGCAACTGGCGAAAGAAAAACCCGGGCGTTCGGCGACCATCCACCGCAACCTCGACGAGTACGGGCGCATCATCGAAACCATCGATGTCGTGATCGACGACGCCCTCGACGATGACAAGGACGTCAGCGATTTAATGGACAAGGTCGTCTCGGAAGAAGATGGATTCCTCTCTTCATTGCGGCAGGTGGCCGATGATCCGGCGGACGATCACTTTCGATACGAGTTTGTCCTCGAGGACGCCATCGAGATCACCGAAGACAGTATCGAGTTGGCCCAGCAAGACCTCGGCAAGCGCCTGGCGGGTGTTCGTACCGCGGACGAGCGGGAGCGTCAAAAGCTCGAAAAGTCGATGACTCCCGCCCTCCGGGAGGAGACGGCCAAAATCAAGAAGAAAGAAGAGAAAAAGAAGCGCAAGAGGCCGACCTTACTGAAGCCGGGCGAGACTCTGGGATCGGGGACAAAGAAAAAGTAGCGGCGCTTACTTGGCCGTCGTCATGGCGCCGGGACTCGCCCAGCAGATGGTCCAAGGCGGCCTCCTGCCCGGGACAGAAAGGGGGAAACGGTTGCCAGGGCCGCATCAGCTTACTCAAACGACGGCACGGATTGAACCGCTGTCGCCGCTATCGGGGATTCGAAGGCATGCAACGCTGGGTGGGGTTGGGGGTGATCGCCGACACGCTGATCTAGCAAGCTTTTCTCACCACGGCCGCGGTGGATGAGGCGAAAGCCCCAGCGGCCATGGCTCGCGGCAACAGTTCGTGAACATCCCCCAGCACTAAGTATGTCGGCAAGCGGGCGCGATTCATCGCGCCCCTACATTCCTGACGCCGGGGGCATTTGCTTCCACTCCTGCCGGCCGCCGGTGAGAAAAGCGCCCTAGTAGTCGGGGCCTACTGGCGGAGGGCCGGGGTCTGCCGGCGGAGGGTCGGGGTCTGGTGGCGGAGGTGGTGCCACGACCGGGTCAATGTCGTAGCAACACACACTGTAGGGCATCTCCGTGTGCATCTTGCCTTCCGAGTCGAAGGTGAAACCAATAACCGCGGAAGTCCCGATGATATCTAGGACACCCAGCGTCCCAGCCGTCAACTGCAACACATCGGGCAGACAGAATGCAGTGTGTTGGCCCTGGTCAAGCTCTTGAAACTCGGTTCGCTGAATCTCGGCCCCGTTTTCGTCGCGGGCGATGATTCTGATCGGCCGTTCAGAACCCAGAGACACTTGGGACGCGATCGCTACACAGGAAACATTAGGCGATGTGTTGTTGAAGAACAACCGCTGCTGATCTGCTAGGCGCCGCACTCCAGGTACAAAAGTCCTGAAGGGGGGCTAGATCCGCTCGGTTCGACGCTCGTCAAGACGGCATAGAGCGCAAAGCTCTCGGCGTTCGCGTCCAGCGTTGCATATCCTTGGCGCAACGGGCCTTGGTTGGTAGTATTCATCGTCCGAACGCCCCCGGGGGGCACATTGTCCGCCCAATCGGACCTCTCTCCCAACCCCACCATCGGAACGTTCATTAAATCCCCGAGGCCGTCGTAGAATATCAGCGTAAACGCCCGCGTGGTTTCCCCGAGTGAGACCACCACGAACTCCATCGACCAGCGGTCGTTCCCGATTGCGACTTGAGCGATCGTGTAACCGTCGTTTACAGAGCCGAACTCTTTCCGCCCCCGCTCCTCGGCGGCGTACAACGACATGGCGAGCACGACGAAACCCAGCAGTATTCGCATTTTAGACCCCCCTTACATCACCCTCCGGTACCGGTCTTTTTCGCTACCGCGCTGCCGGGACCAAAGGTGAAAAGCGTTGCACTTTTCGAGTGTACGTCAACCTCTGTGGCGAGACTACCATTTCTAGGAACCTGAGGTCAAGTAGCGGGTAAAACGGGAAGTATCAGAAAATACAGCGGATCGATGAAGGAAACGCCACAAGCCACGTTCACGCGGCTTTGCCTTCGTAGGCCGCGCCGCTCAAGGTTAGCCGGCCCGTTTCCATGCAACAAGGTTAGCCGGCTTGCAACGGGCCCTCTCCACAACGGAAATCGATACGGTGCGGTATTATTGGCGGACCACACTTAGGTTGCCCTGTCGAGACCAGGCCGCTTCTCCTGATTGCTCGCTAATGGCTGGCTCCACTCCCCGCTTCGAGATCGTAGCTCGCTGTCCTCACACCCGCGCCCGCACGGGACGGCTCCACACCGCCCATGGGGTGATCGAGACGCCTGTCTTCATGCCCGTGGGGACGCAGGCGAGCGTCAAAGGGCTAACCGGCCGCATGCTCGAGGAGGAGCTTGGAGCGCAGATCATCCTAGCCAACACCTATCACCTCTATCTGCGGCCCGGGCGCCGGACGATCGCAAACCTCGGCGGGCTGCATCGCTTCATGAGCTGGCCCGGGGCGATCCTGACCGACTCCGGCGGATTCCAGGTGTTCAGCCTCAGCTCGCTGCGCAAAATCACCGACCAGGGCGTGGTCTTCCGCTCTCACTTGGATGGATCCGAGCATCAACTCACCCCGGAGTCGGTGGTCGATATCCAGTGTGACCTCGGCAGCGACATCATGATGGCCCTTGACGAATGCACCGAGTATCCCGTCGGCCACGAGCACGCCCGGGCGTCGATGGAGCGAACGATCGAATGGGCCAGGCGCAGTCTGATTCATTGGCAAAAGCTCCAGCGCCGAGCAGAAAACTCGTCCCCGAGCGTTGAGCCGATGCTTTTCCCTATCGTTCAGGGATCGATGTTCGCCGACCTGCGGCAAGACTGTGCCCGACGACTTTCCGAACTCGACGCTCCCGGCTACGGGGTAGGAGGGTTGTCCGTCGGCGAGCCGCGCGCACTGAGCTTCGAAATGATGGAAGCCGTGGAAGGCATCCTCCCGCGTGACCGGCCACGTTATCTGATGGGCGTCGGAATGCTTGAAGAGCTCGGAGCCTACGTAGCCTCGGGAGTCGACATGATGGACTGTGTGCTCCCCACCCGCAACGCCCGCAACGGGTATCTATTCACTTCCACCGGGCCGCTGATCATCAAACACAGCGCTTGGTCCTCCGATCCCCGGCCGATCGATGAGAACTGCTCCTGCTACACGTGTTCCCACTACTCGCGAGCCTACCTGCGCCACTTGTTTCTCGCCGGCGAGATTCTTTACTCCACTCTGGCGACCCTGCACAACGTTTTTATCTACCTTGACAGCATGAGGAAGATCCGGCAAGCTATTGAGATTGGCGAGCTCCCCGGTTATCTGGCCCGTGTTCGCTCCGCCCAGGGGAGTGGGTGAACTGCAGACTCCCGGGTAGGTTCAAGGACTCCCGATTCCGAATGCAAACGCCGCGCGGCCGATTGGTCTCAACCGGGCGTCGCGACATGATCGTGTAAACAGCCAATGCTCCCTGATTTGACTCACCTGGCCGGGATTCCGCCCACGAGCGGAATCGGCTTGGCGATGCTGCAACAGGAGCCTTCGAGCCCGCTGCAAAACCCCCTGGTCCCCATCATCATGATGGTGGTCATCTTCTATTTGGTGCTGTTCCTGCCCATGAGGAGAAAACAGCGCAAGATGGACGCTATGCTTAAGGATCTGCAAAACGGCGACCGGGTGGTGACCAACGCCGGGCTCGCCGGCACGCTCGTGGCTATCGGCGATGATAATACCGTGACCCTGCGGATCAAGCCGGACAACGTAAGGTTGCAGTTCGCCCGCAGCGCCGTTACCGCGCTCGTCGACGAAAAGGACGACAGTAAGTAGCCTCTTTTCCAGCCTTGCCCCGCAAATCCCTATGACCCGAAAGCTCTGGCAGAAATTCTTCTTGGCGCTCGCCGTCACCCTGGTCTGCATTTATGGGGTGATTGGGCTGCCCGGCTCGATGGAGGAGCTGCGAGCGAACTTACGGGAGCGCATCAAGTTGGGACTGGACTTGAAGGGCGGATCGCACTTGATTCTTCAGGTCCAGATTCAAGACGCCGTGCGGTCTGAAGCCGACCAGACCATAGGCCGCCTGCGGGCGGATCTCAGCGCCCAGGGGATCGCCTACACCTCGATGGAGCGCAACGACCCCCAAGACGTTGAGGAAGCGGATTCGATCGAGATCACCGTCTCGGGAGTGCCCGTGGATCGCACCAGTGATTTTCGCGCGACGATCGAGCAGACGTTCCCCAACTGGCTTCTATCCCCCGTAGATTCCGCCACCTGGAGGTTGCGCATGCGACCGTCCGCCTTGGCCGCCCTCAAGGGCAATACCGTCACCCAGTCGATTGCCACGATTGAAAACCGGGTCAACGGGCTGGGCCTGACCGAGCCCGTGATTCAGCAGCACGGGCGGGCCGACGCCGAATACGAGATTCTGGTTCAGCTGCCGGGAGTAAGCGATCCCCAGCGGGTGATGGAAATCCTTCAGATGACCGCGCTGCTCGAGATTCAAGAGGTGATCGACGGGCCTTTCCTTTCGCGCCAAGGCGCGCTAACCTCGCGGGGCGGCATTCTGCCCCAAAACAGCGAAATCTTGAATTACAGCGACCGCCGTTCGGGCGAGTTGGTCAACGAGTGGTACATCCTCAACCGAACCGCGGTCGTCAGCGGCCGTGACCTGCGAAACGCCCAGCCCAGAAGAGACCCACAGACAAACCAGTGGGAAACGGGATTTAGCCTCTCTCGCGAGGCCGGACGCCGCTTCGGTGACTTCACCCAGGCCCACATCGGGGACTCTCTGGCCGTCGTGCTTGACAATCGGATCAAGAACGTCGCCTCCATCGAAAGTCGCATTGACACGGAGGGCCGCATAACAGGGATGGGCGGTCAGCAAGAGACGAGCGACCTGGCCCTGGTTCTGAGGGCCGGCGCGCTGCCGGCTTCGATCGAATTCCTGGAGCAGCGTACGGTGGGCGCTTCGCTGGGCGCGGACTCGATTCGCCAGGGCGTCAACAGCGCTTTACTGGGCATGGCGCTGATCATGTTGGTGATGGTGGTGTACTACAAGAGGGCCGGCGTCAATGCGGTCGTGGCGTTGATCCTCAACCTTATTATCCTGCTGGCCGTTTTGAGCTATCTCGGCTTTACGCTGACGCTGCCCGGCATCGCCGGCATTATCTTGACCATAGGAATGGCGGTGGACGCTAACGTCCTTATTTTTGAACGAATTCGGGAAGAGCTGCGGGCCGGGAAGGGTGTCATAGCGTCGTTGAACGCGGGCTTCGGGAAGGCAGTCATTACTATTATCGATACCAATCTGACGACGATCATCGCGGCGGCCTTCTTGTTCGCCTTCGGGCGGGGGCCAGTGCGCGGATTCGCGGTTACGCTGGCGACCGGGCTGTTGGCCAACCTATTTACATCGATCTTTGTATCCCGGCTGATCTTCGACGTGGGCTTGGTCCGCAAACAGCAAGTTAAGGAGTTGAGTATCTAGGGCTGCTGCTCAGGTTCGGCCCGGGGAACTTTTCGGGAGCCGCCGGTGTCTACGACATCGACGGCCGATATAGGCCATGGAGCTGTTCAAGTCTTCGGACATAGATTTTGTCGGTCGACGGAAATACTTGATCGGCCTGTCGCTGCTGTTGGTGATCGCCGCCGCGGCAAGCATTGTCCTGAAGGGCGGACTGAAACTGGGCATCGATTTCAAGGGCGGCACGCTCGTGTATGTCAAGTTCAAAGACGCCCCGGACGTGAGCCGGATTCGGCAAACGCTGACCGACAAAGGACTGACGGTCGCGACTCTGCAGCCGTTTACCGGGGGAGCCGACAGCCACGAGCTGAAGATCGACCTCGATCTGGCCCAGGACGCGGCCCTCACTTCGGGCCGTTCGCAAATCATTGAAACGCTGAGGGGACTTTATCCCGGCGAGGGCGACAAGCTGGATTTCAACAACAGATCCGCGGAAGCGCTCGCCGAACGCCTGAAAAGGAACCTACAGTTGTCGCCGTCTGTCCTCGACGCCGGGGAAATTGAATCGGCGGCAAGCGCTTTGATCGCCTTCCGCGACCGAGCTCCCCAGTCCGGGCTGGTGAAAGATTTTTCTCAGTTGACTTCCGTTGAGGGGGTCAATCCTGATATTATATCTGCGCTCCCGCGGGAAGCCTACCTCGGGGCGTTCGCGATCCGGGGCGTGGAAGCCGTTGGGCCGAAGATCGGGAAAGACCTTCAACGCCAAGCTCGCAACGCGACTCTGTGGGCGTTGGCCGGGATGTTGGTCTACATCGCCTTACGCTTTGAATTGATCTATGGCGTTGCGGCAGTGGTGGCGGTCTTCCACGATGTGTTCATTACGCTGGGGTTTTTCTCCTTGTTCGACAGGGAGATCGAGTTGCCGGTGATTGCGGCGTTGCTGACGTTGGTCGGTTATTCGATGAACGACTCCATTGTCATTTTTGATCGGGTTCGGGAGAATCTAAAGCTGACCCGGAAGCAGCCGCTGGCAGTTCTGGTCAATCGGAGTGTGAACCAGACGTTGGCACGCACCGTGTTGACCTCGGGGCTTACCCTGATCGCTGTGCTGTGTCTGTTTTTGTTTGGCGGCGAGGTTCTGCGAGGGTTCTCGTTCGCGCTGGTTATTGGGGTGATTGTGGGAACTTACTCCTCGATCTTCGTCGCCAGCCCGATCTTGTTGTGGTGGCAAGGCGTTGTGTCAGCCCGCGCCGGTGGGAGAGGGCGTTCGCGGTAAGAGAGAACAGAAGCAGGCAAAAGAGACAAAAACTTGCTAGCATCTAGGATTGTGACGGAAGGGAGGTCACACGATGTTTGAACAAAGCCTAGTAGAACTTCACATCAAGAAAGGACGTAGCATGGTGGGCTTAGTGCTGTCCAGCGTGTTGCAGCTCCTAGTTTTAGGGGTACTTATTCTTTTTCCACTGCTCAACTACTACGAACTGCCGGCGGCAGAGTTGATGACGTTCCTGGTGGCCCCGCCGCCACCGCCACCGCCACCTCCTCCTCCGGAAATGACGCCGCAGAAAATCGCCCCCGAGAAGTTTGACCCCTTAGCCGCCCCAAAAGAGATCCCCGACGAGGTGGCGATCATCGAGGAAGCGATCCCCGCACCCGCGCAAACTATCACCGGCGTGGTGGGCGGCGTGATTGGAGGAACGCCGGGAGGGCAAATCGGCGGCGTCATTGGAGGCATCATCTCGAACGCTCCCATGATAGCGCCGCCACCACCACCCAAGAAAAAGCCACCCCCTACTCCGAAGCGGATTCGCGTGGGCGGAGCGGTGCAAAGGGCCAATCTAATTAGGCAAGTGAAGCCGGTCTACCCGGCACTGGCCCGCCAAGCCCGTATTCAGGGCACAGTAAGGCTTACCGCCATCATCGCGAAAAACGGATCCATCGAGAAACTGGAGGTCCTTAGCGGCCATCCGCTGCTGATTCCTTCGGCCTTACAGGCTGTCAAACGGTGGCGCTACAAGCCCACTCTGCTGAACGGTCAGCCGGTGGAGGTTGTCACCCAGATCGATGTTAACTTCACCCTAAGCGGGTGAGAGCGCGCTTGATATATGGAGTATCGAAATCGCTTGGGCTTGCTTCGTTGGTAACGAACGCTGCCAGGCCCGTCGACCATGAAGAGACATAGGAGGAAGGATTGATGCTTACTCAGTTTTCGGTTTGGAGCATGTTGCTGTTGCAGCAAGAAATCGGTTTTGACATGATGTCGATGTGGAACCAGATGGGAGTTGGCGCCCGGCTGGTCGTCCTTGTCATGTTCATCATGTCGGCCTGGTCGATCGGCGTCATGATCGACCGCTGGTTGGCGTTTTCGGCGGCGCGAAAGCAGTCCCGCCAGTTTGCACCCGCCGTGGCCGGCGCCCTGCGAGACGGCAAACTCGAGGAAGCCGTCAAAATCGCCGAACGACACAAGAAAAGCCATCTCGCCAAGGTCGTCGTCGCCGGACTTCAGGAGTTCAAGGCTCACGAGATGAGCACGGAAATCTCTGGGGAAACGATCGAATCGTCGAAACGCGCCCTTGAGCGCGCGCAGGCGATCGTCCACGCGGAGTTGAATAGAGGATTGAGCGGCCTGGCTACCATTGGCTCTACCGCTCCCTTCGTCGGCCTGTTCGGGACCGTGATCGGCATCATTAACGCTTTCCAGGGGATTTCAACGGAAAAGTCAACCGGACTGGGCGCAGTGGCCAGTGGAATCTCCGAGGCTCTGGTCGCGACGGCAATCGGCCTGTTCGTCGCCATTCCCGCCGTCTGGATGTACAACTACTTCAACTCCAAGGTGGAGGGATTCGACGTCGAAATGGATAACGCCGGTTCCGAGCTAATCGACTACTTCCTTAAGAAAACCCAGAAGGCCGCAGCCGGCTAGGCCGCCAAATCGACTCGGGTGGCCCCGGCTCGCCCGTTTCAGACAGGAGTGTTGAGATGGCAAAACATAAGACAGGCGGCACTATGTCGGTGATCAACGTCACACCCATGGTGGATGTGATGTTGGTGCTGCTGATTATCTTCATGGTCATCACACCCATGCTGAGCAAAGGTGTCAGCGTAGACATGGTCCGTACTCGAAACCCGATTTTAATGGACGACGCGGACAAGGAAGACGCCGTTGTGGTCGCTGTGACGCGAGACGGCAGTGTTTTCTTGGGCCGAGGCGAAATTAATCCCGACGAGTTGGGGCGGGTCGTAGGCGACATGATTGAAAACAAGCTCGATAAGACCGTTTACATCAAAAGCGACGCACGAGCACGCTATGCGGTCGTGGTGGAAGTGGTCAACATACTCCGCACCGAAGGAGTGGATCAGCTTGGACTTCTGACGGAAAAGATCCAGGAAAGACAGGCGGCGGTGGTCGCCGTAGAGTAGACCGGCGCAGTCCACCTAGTACCTATCGTCTAGAGGAGGAAATCGTTATGGCAATGGGAGTCGGACAGAGCGGCAGCGTCTTGGTGGATATCAATATGACGCCGCTTATCGACGTGCTTCTCGTTCTGCTAATCATCTTCATGGTGATTACACCGCTGACGCCGAAAGGGCTGGACGCGATGGTACCGCACCCTAATCCGAACCAACCGGATCAACCCCAGGAATCGGATATTCGTACGGTCGTGGTCTCCATCGATAGCAGCCGCAGAATCATGATCAATCGGGACCCGACCACCAAGGACCTTCTGGAAGAAACGCTGCGGGACATCTTCAAAACCCGAGCCCAGCGCGTGATGTTCGTCCGAGGCGACCCAGGGTTGGAGTTTAAAGACGTGGCCGAAATCATCGATATGGCCAAGGGCGCGGGCGTCGACAAGGTAGGCTTACTCACGGAGGAAATAGAGGCCGGACTCTAGGCCTACTCTAGCCTGGTTACCGCGGCCTCTTCGTACCAGGGAGCTACAGAAATGAACCGAACTAGGAAATTTCTTTGGAAGAGTGGGACTGCCGCTGCTTTAGTGCTAGGACTGGGGTCCCTTGGTTGCCAGGATAAAATCAACTACCTGAAGGCGCGAAATGAGCTAAACAGAGGGGTGAACGCTTTTAGCCGCTCCGATTACAGTTTTGCCATCGAGCACTTTGAGAAGGCGATCGAGCTCGATCCGGAATTTCTGGAAGCCAGGCAGTATCTGGCTAGCTCGTACATGATGCAGTATGTCCCGGGCGCCGAATCACTAGAGAACGAAGCGGTGGCCGAGAACGCTCTTGCAGGTTTCCTGGACGTGCTCGACAGGAGTGAGGACAACGAGCCGGCGCTAGCCAGTATAGCCATCCTTTACTTCAACATGAAAAGGATGGAGGACGCCAGGGATTGGTATGCCAAGCTGCTGGAGAAGTTCCCGGAAAACAAGGACGCTTACTATACGCTGGGTGTCATCGCTTGGACTGAGACGTACCAGCCACGGCTGATGGTTCGAGCCAGCCTGGGAATGAAACCTGAGGATCCAGGCCCCATCAAAGATGATGACGCCCGACACGGACTGGCCGAATTGAACTTGCCTGTCGTCGAAGAAGGCCTGAAAAACCTTAACAGGGCGCTTGAGATCGATCCCGAGCACGACAACTCGATGGCCTACATCAACCTGCTCTACCGTGAACTCGCCGACATCAGCGAGACGAAGGAAGAGTACGAAAAGTACACTACCATGGCGAACGAATGGTCAATGAAATCACTTGACACCAGGAAGAAGAAAGCCGAGGCGGCCACAGCGGAAACTTTCCAAGACGAATCGTAGACCCCGTATAATAACCCTGAGGGATGTCTGAGAGGCCCGTGCTCCCGACCCTCAGGGTTTTTCTTTGTCCACGAGTCAGCCCCGGCAGGGACCGGCGTCGAGATGTCGAGCAATCCAGCGAGCACTCTTCCCGCCTCCTTTTCCGGCCCTATCTTACTGCGCTTTAAAGAGTTAGAAGAAAAGGTTCGCCGCTCGCGGGGCGCCGACGATCTGGCCATCCTGCGCGACGCCTTCGAGTTCGCCGCCGACCGGCACCACGAACAGAAACGCAAGTCGGGTGAGCCCTACCTCGCCCACCCCGTGGAGGTGGCGCACCTGCTGGCCGACATGCGCCTCGATCTGGTGTGCATTGCAACCGGGCTGCTGCACGACGTCGCCGAAGACACCGGGGTGCGCATCGCCGAAATCAAGAAGCGGTTCGGCAAGGAAATCGGCCGTTGCGTGGATGGGGTCACCAAACTGAGCCGGCTTGACTACTATTCCTTGGAAGAGCGTCAGGCCGAGAACTTTCGCAAGATGCTGCTGGCCATGGTCGAGGACGTGCGGGTCATTCTTGTGAAGCTCGCCGACCGCCTGCACAACATGCGAACCCTCGGCTACCTCGATGCCGATAGGCAGAAGCACATCGCGCGAGAGACACTGGAAATCTACGCGCCCATCGCCCTGCGGTTGGGAATGGGGAAAGTTCGCGGAGAACTGGAAGACGTAGCCTTCTACTATCTTGAGCCGCAAGCCTACGCGGAAATCACCAAGCATATCGAATCCCGCCGGGAAGCCGGCGAAAAGTTCCTGGCTGCGATCAAAGGCGCCCTCGAGAAAAAGCTTGCCGAAAACGGCGTGCCCGCGCGCATCGAAAGCCGCATCAAGCGAGCCTACTCGATCCACCAGAAACTCAAGCGCCAAAGAATCACCTCCGACGAAGTGTACGACCTGCTCGCTTTGCGCGTGATTACCGACTCGGAAAAAAGCTGCTACGCCGCGCTGGGGATCATCCACAGCCAATGGCGGCCCGTGTCGGGCCGTATCAAGGATTTTATTGCCATGCCGCGGCCGAACCTGTATCAGGCCTTGCACACGTCGGTCATCGCGGAAAAAGGCCAGACCTTCGAAGTGCAGATTCGCACCGAAGAGATGCACTATAAGTCCGAGCAAGGCATCTGCGCCCACTGGAAGTACAAGGAAGGTCTGCGGGGCCCCGATGTCGATCAGGGCCAGATGGCGTGGCTGCGCCAACTTGTCGAATGGCAGAGAGATGTCAAGGACCCGAGCGATTTCCTCTCCACGCTTAAGATCGATCTTTACCCGGAAGAGGTCTACGTCTTTACGCCGCGAGGGAAGCTGATCGTCCTTCCCCGGGAAGCCACCCCGGTCGATTTCGCTTATCTGATTCACAGCGAAGTCGGCCACCGTTGCGCGGGGGCCAAGGTCAACGGCCGCATCGTGCCGCTCAAGTATCATTTTCGCAACGGGGACATCGTGGAAATCATCACCCAGCACAATCACCCCCCGAGCCAGGACTGGTTGGGCTTCGTCAAGACGTCGCGTGCGCGCCAAAAAATCAAGCAGTGGCTCAATGCGAACCGGCGCAAGAAGGCCCAAGAGATCGGCGAGAAGCTGCTCGAAAAGGAAGCGCGCCGGCTGAACGTAGCACTCAAAAAAGTCGCTCCCAAAGCCCTTCGCCAGGTCTGCCAAGACTATGGCTGCGCCGAACCCGAAGATCTATACGCCGCCTTGGGCTACGGCAAGTGCTCCCCCCGCAGCGTAGTCGCCAGACTGGCTCCGGAAGCGGCGCAGCCGGCTGCCGGCCAGGCGGCGCCTGAGGCCGCTCCCTCCGACGGCGGGCCGCGCCCTGTATCACCCGGTACGGCCGTCCTGACCGTCAAGGGGATTGACGACATTCTTGTCTACCGGGCTCGCTGCTGTAATCCGATCCGCGGGGAGGCGATCGTCGGCTACGTCACGCGAGGCAAGGGTGTTTCCGTCCACTCCAAAGACTGCTCGAACGTGCAGAACCTGATGTACGAAGAGGAGCGGCGAATGGCGGTCGAGTGGACCCAATCACCGGATGTCAGCTACAAGATCCGGCTCATCATCTACGTCGCAGACCGGCCGGGTGTGCTGAACGAGCTGACGAGCGTCCTCTCGGAGGAGAACATCAACATCCGCAGCGTCGAGACGCGCAGCACCAAAGGGCCCAATCCGCTGGCCATTGTCGAGCTGACCATCGACATCCAGGACGTCAAACAGCTGGATCGCGTCACCGCCGGTATGCGCCGCGTCCCCGGCGTTCGCGAAGTCGGGCGCCGGCAGCGGGGATAGCTCGGCGACCTCGTCGCGTCGGTCTTCTCCTCAACCGACAGCACCAGCGCATTTTGGGGGGCCGGTAAGTACAAACCGATCATGGCGGTTTCCTTGGCCTCGAAGTCGGGATGATCCCTGGCTGTTCAACCACATCTCGAAGCGTTGCGGTTGCAGGTCCATCTCAGGCAGCAGCTTGTGGAGCTGCGACTTGCTGATGCCGACCTGTTTGTGCAGCTGTTGCGCCAGCCGGCGGACACTCCAGCGGCTGCTGGTTTCGGGGGGTTGGCAGGCGGCCTTCACAATCGCCGGCCGCTGGCGGCGCCGATACTGCGGAGGCCGACCGGAGCGCCTGGCATCGGCCAGTCCGGCGAGGCGTTGCTGGGCAAAGCGCTGCCGCCGGCGGCAGACTTTCACCGCGTCGATGTCAAAGACGCTGCGCGACCTGCTTATTGGAGAGACCCTTGGCCGGCGCCCATCAAGCTCAGCCGCGACAAGCAGTTCGTCGAGAAACTCCGCGACGTGGTCGGTCTGTACTTGCATCCGCCCTAGCACGCGCTGGTGCTCAGCGTCGATGAGAAAAGCCAGATCCAGGCCTTAGACCGCGGCCGGCCGGGACTGCCCCCGAAAAGGGTCGTGCCGGCACACCATGACCCACGACTTCAAACGAGATGGCACAACGACGCTGTTCGCCGCCTTCATGTGCCAGGCTCAGTCGCTTGCTGTCGCACAACCCGGCGTCGGGCCTTGAGCCCCGGTAGCCCGTAGCAGGGCTGGGCCATCGTTTGGCCCAGCCCTGCGGCCTTATCCGACCCCTCGTCTGAGAGAAAAGCGGGCTAGCACCTCAAGACTGGCTCCGGCGACGGAGAAAGCTACGTGGCAATATTCATCACTTGCCGAATCAGCCGAGCGCTTCCCTATGCCGCCTCAGATGGCACGAATTGTCTCGGAAGGGGTTTGATCTTAGCGCGCTACCGCCGACGGAATGTCTGACGGCGCCCGACTTTGCTCTTTGTCGCGATACATCTCCCGGTCGCTCAGGTAGACTAATTCCTCGAGGTTGGTCGCGTCTTCGGGAAACAGCGCGGCGCCGATGCTCACACCGACACGCGCGGTGATGCCGCCGGCAATCTCGACGGCATGCTGGGCCACGGCCTCCTTCAAGGTCGCGACTTTGGCGGGCACCTCGTCTCGTGGGATTCCCGGTAGGACGGCCAGGAACTCGTCGCCGCCTAGCCGGCCGAGGAAATCATAAGAGCGGAGACAACTGGCTAGCTTCTGACCGGTTTCGGCAAGCAGCCGGTCCCCGGCGCCGTGGCCGTAGGAATCGTTAACGGATTTCAGCCGGTCCATGTCGATGAACAGCACGGCTACGGTTTCGCCCTGGCGGCGAGCCCGCTCCAGCTCAGACCCCAGTTTGCGGAAAGCCGCCCGAGCGTTGGGGAGGCTCGTGATTTCGTCAGTTTCGGCCTCCCTATATATCTTGCGAAGCTTCCGAGACGACAGTACGGTAGAAGCCATCTTGCCGGTGATGAGGCTCAGCGTGTGACCCTGCTCTTGGTCGAAAGCGTCCGCGGACGTGGAACACAGAACAATCATGCCGATAGCCCGATTGTCCACCGTCAACGGTGCTGCCAACGTGGAGCGAATGTCATCGAAGCAAGTAGGCGTTCCGGGAGAGGGGGTCTCTTGGGGAGCTTCATTGGCCGCCGTCGGCCGGTCGGATCGCAACGCCTCCGCGAGGAATCCCTTTTCGGTGGACAGAGTCAGCCCGGAAACGCAGTGATCGGGAAACCCTATCCCCTGCAACAGCACGTAGCGATCACGTTCCAGGACGAAGACGCCCGCCTTGTTTGAGGGCATGACTTTATGGAGGATCTCCAGGCACTTCTTAAGGCTTTGGTCAAAGTCGAGATCCGCCCCTAGGATGTCAAGGATGTTGTAAAAGGCAAGAAGCTGGTCGGGAGCCGACGTTAATTTTTGCAAGTTCTCCTTGCGGTCGGGAGTCTCGTGCCGCGCTTCGTCCAACCAATTTGTCTCCGGCGCGGCGCGGTCGGTTGCTTCCTCTCCAGACAGCGCCGGGGAATCGAACTCTTGCTGCGATTGAGCCAGAAGGTCCGGCGCTTTAGCGACGAACGTGGCCGCGATCTGGGGATCAAACATCTTACCCTGCTGCTTGACCATGAGTTCGAGTGCCTGCTGGATCGACAAGGCCCGCCGGAAGGGACGGTCGCAGACGAGAGCGTTAAAACAATCAACGACGGTCAGGACTCGCGCCAGAGGCGGGATTTGTCGGCCGCTCAGACCGAGTGGATAGCCTGTCCCATCCCAGTGCTCGTGGTGGTGAAGAACGATGCGGGCCACCTTCTCGGGAAAGTGCGCCGCGCGGACGATCGCAGCTCCGAGCGCAACATGGCCTTCGACCTGCCCGAACTCCTGCTCGGTGAGCCGTGCCGGCTTGTTGAGAATTGCGTCGGGAACGCCGATTTTGCCGACGTCCCGCAAGACAGCGGCCATCTCGAGCGCTCGAATGTCGTCATCGGAATAGCCCAACTCTCGAGCGAGTCGGACGGCCAGGAACTTGAGCCGCCGCACGTGGGATGGCCGACGTCCGTCCCGCGCTTCGATGGCCAGCGCCATCGTTTCGATCGTTTGCTGGTGACCGCGCAGCAGTTGAACTTCCGATCTTCGACGATCCCGCTCCCGGGTGAGGTAGTCTCTGAAATAGAGATAGCCCGCAACAAACAGAAAGCCCCCAAAGGTTCGCTCCAGCAGATTGGGACCTTCCAGCGTAAGCTTGACCACGCTCACGCCCACCGGGGCCAGCAAGCAGAACGGTGCAGCCGGCAGGAAAACGTCCTTCCAGGCCACCCAAGGCGAGCGCCCTTCCGCGAGGGAGTCGCGCACGGCTTCTATGCCCGTCTTCGAAGCCAAGTAGGCAATCGACGCGGCAAGTGCTCCCGCGACCCATTCCCAGTGCAGGCCGCTGCTTACGTGACGGTATACGACCCAAGCGCACACCACGGCTGTGGTTTCTCGCGCGGCGTCGAAAGCCAGCCTGCGCCACAGATCGGCATCTTTGCGTTCAACGAGCGCCCCGAGTAAAACCGCCCAAGCGGCGACGAGAACAGCGCCGACCGGCAAAGAATAAGCGAAGCAAACTACGATGGGCACCAACATCAGGGACGACAGCCTGCCGCTAGGGAATGCCAGCCTGATCTGTGTCCCTAAGCCGAATACGATCAGCAGGAGGCTGGCCGACGCTGTCCATAGGCTATGGGATTCTCGGAGTAGCGGGATCAGTGCTGCTAGGCCCAGAAGGACGACTGCAGCGTTGAACTTCTTTTCCCGCGTTAGCATTTTCGGTCAATCCGCCTAGGGCCTAGTTCGTCTAGTACTCTTTCCCGGAGCCAGGCTAACCAATCTTCATTCTCTAACGTTTTTCGGTGCAAAGATCGCCGTCGCCATCTGACGCAGCGGATTCTCTGTAAGGATAAACACACCTAATTCTATTATACACAGTCACTTAAAGCTCACCGCCTGGGATACCAAAATGATCTACAGCTAGCGCCTTACTGTTAGCCGTTCACTACTAGTACTTTACCACTATACAACTGCCGGAGTGTCAAATCAATACCACCCCCGTACCTAAGACATCTACGGTCCGGTACGTGACACGTGAATGGAATTGACGGCCATTTGTGTAATATCTATTACTCTTGATGGGGTGGGGAGAGTCTGAGGTGAAGAGGATAACTGCGCCCCTGTCGAGGTCAGCTTGCTTTATCGCGAGGTCGCGAGGCGAAAGTGCGTGAGAGGCCCGTCAGCCCAAGGCGCGCACCGCTCGGCGCCCAGTTTCCTGAACGATGCGGGCGCAGTTGAACCTACCTTGAGCACGGCGAGCAAGCGCAACGACGTAATGGCGCGCGTATTGCGTGCCTCCGCCGTCAGGTGGCTAAAAATGCAGGCTAGCGTTTCCGGGCTCAGTTTCTTGCTCACCCACACCCTCGCAACGAGCCCAACAGAGCCGCGGGCGTGAGCCCGCGGGCCCGCGCCCTCACGGGCGCGGCTCTGTCCGGACGTGGGACAGACCGCGTTCCGTTCCATCGCGAGCCTTCAGCTTCTCACAAGTCGTCCTTCAAACGACTCGGGCACGAGCAATCCAGAACCGCGAGCGCCAGTGCGGCCATGGCGTACGGCCAAGCCTGTGCCCCCACCCAAATGGATGAACGCGGGTGGGTCTTCGACCCAGCGGTCCCTAGCAAGTAGGGAGTTTGTCAACGAACTTCTGACGCTGAACACGTGCCGTGCTAGTCGAAGATAAGCGTGACGTCCACGGTTTTGGTGGCCGGGTGGGTTTTTATTTTCCAGTCCGTTTTGGAAAGCTTGTCGAACATGCCTTCGCGGGTGATGCGGCTCAAAAACTTCTGTGGATAGCTGGCGTTGAAGGGATCTCCGAAGCCGATGGCCCATCTTTTTCGGACGGCGTCTTCTCCGATGATGTCGAGTCCCTGGATGGTGAGTTTATTGAAGGTATACCGGTCGCCTCGCTCGACCTGGATTATCACATCAACCGTCTTGGCTTCGGTATCGAGTTCCGTGTCGAAGCGGCCGAGGGCGTTCATGAAGCCGTTGGCCTTGAGCAGTCGCTCTATGGCTGCGATGGCCTTGCGAACGCGAGCTAGATCGGCCTTTTCCCCTTGGTTGATCTTGATCAAAGAGTCGAGCAGCTCGCGATCGACGGCTGAGGTCTCCTTGAGTTCCACGGAGTTAAAGGTATAGACCTCGCCCGGCTGTACTGCGATGCTGACGAGGAGACCCTCCGAGTCCGGATCGGGCCCGGCCCGGCAGGGGCAAAAGGTGACTTCCAGGCGTCCTTTCTCCTCGTAGAGAGGACGGATGTTGTAGTGCAATAGCTCTTTCAAACGTGATTCCGAGTAGGGAACGCCCATGGCGATTTGGTTGAAGACGCGCTGTAGATCGAGCGGCGACAGCTCGCCGGTGTTCTCGAACGTAGCGAAGGCGATGGTCTTGATCGCTGCGCGGGGCCTGAAGAGCATGGCAAACCCATCCTCGCCCAACGGCGCCAGACCGCCGATTACTTTGGAACGGTTACCGGCTTTACGCCAGAAATGCTGGAGAACGGCTCCGATGCGATCGATCATCGGGCCCGCGGCGGGCACCATCTTGCCCATCAAGGGGACCTTCTTCTCGAGCAGAGCTCGGAGCTCTTCGTCCGCGGCCGCAAAGCCTTCCATTCGCAGCGGGTAGAGAGGCGAGGCCTCCTGCAGCTTGAAAGTTACACGATAACCATCCTCTTGTGGTCCAAACCGGTACTCGTAGACTTCGAAGGCGCCGGCATCCCGCAGCTTACCTATCGCGCGCCGGAAGTCGGCGTCCGTGACCGGCCGGCCCAGTTCCAAGCCGGTGACCTTAACAATAGCGTCGGTCGGAAAGTGTTCGTTCCCTTCGATGACGATCGCGCGCAGGGGAAAACGCTTGGCTAAGGGGGCCAAAGGCGGCGATTGCAACTCATGGCGAAGCGGCTGTTGGGCCGCCGCGGGAGCAAGGGACCACATCACGAGCGCCATCGCCTGGATGCGTGAGACCATTCGCCGAACAGTATCGCAGAATCGTTTCACTCATGTAGCACCACTAGCCCCCGCTAGTCCCAATACTGTCGACTTATTGATACCCGCAGAATATAGTGTTGTTTTCGGACACAGCAAATGCCTTGCCAGAGCGGGCGCAGCACGCTGCGCCCCTACACTGTATTTCGCGAACATCAATAAACCGTCATGGAACCAACGAACCTTTCCCCGCATTGCGCCGTCTGCCATGTACGGGGGCGACATGTCCTGGGTCTGCCCACTGACATCCCGAAGGCGAGTGCCGTCGTAATTGAGCTTCTGCTTCGTTCGCAGACCGTAATCGCTTTTGCTGCGGTCTTGATTGCCTTCCCGGCCATAACCTGTGCCTCTGTGCTGCGAAGCTATCGCACCCTCCCCCGCCGAACCTAGTCTGCTCTTCTCACCAGCGGACGGTCGAAGCGCGCGATAGTCCCGCCATGACTTCGTTCTCCTTGCTCGCCGTGCTCAACGTAGGGTTCAACTACGCCCGCATTATTCATGTAGGGGCACGGCATGCCCTGCCCGAGATCGCCGAGCGGCGCGCGGGAAACGGATTCAAAAGCGGTACGCCGCGTCCGACCGGCGCGATTGCCGGCCGGTACTTGAATCCAGGCCCGCCGGGAGCGGCGGTCGCTACGCTACCTAATGTCCCAGTCTGCTCAGCTCCCGGCGAGAAATGCGGGCTAGCCGTTATCGTTTATCGCCTAGCGACAGACCGCCGAGTCCTTTGGCATGTTCCGGCCGAACTTCCTGTCCGCTTCGACGTTCGTCGGCGACCGCACTCCGACAGGCCAACACCGGCTGCCGGTCGCGCCCATCGATATCCCCTGTTGGGGCCGCGCTACCTGGAAGAGGGCGCGCGAGATCGCGGTAGGTACGAGGACGTAAAAAGAACGGATATTTCTGGTTAATCGTTGTCATTATTATGAGGTTATTCTAAATTTACTAGGTCATTATGTAAAACTCATTGACATCCCCTTAACGAGCGTGGTACTTTGACGTGTTCCGGCGCCCGCTGCCGCCATTGGGGTTCCTCAAGTCCGCGGGACTCATGGGGCGGTAGCTCGACCTGCCCACTAGTTCAGTAGGCGGACAATGACTGTGCCCATCCGCGGCTCCTGCCGGACCCTTGAACACAGTCGCCCTCTATGGTTTCAGATGGTTCGGCCAGCCGCTGGTTCGCGGTACGAGTAAGGCCTCAACGTGAGAGGCGGATCGTCGAAGCATTCCGCCACAAGGGATACGAACCTTTCTTGCCGCTATACCGAAGCAGGCGGGTGTGGTCGGATCGGCTGAAAGAAGTGGAACTTCCGCTCTTCCCCGGCTACGTATTCTGTCGCTTTCAAGCAGCTTGCCGGCTTCCCATTTTGACCACGCCGGGTGTAGTTTACGTCGTCGGCGTGGCTGGAACCCCTGCGCCGATCGAGGATCGGGAAGTAGCGGCGCTTCAGGCGGTTGCCCGCTCCGGGTTGTACTCCGAGCCCTGGCGTTTCCTGCGAACCGGCCAGCGCGTTCAGATCGTCGCCGGCCCTCTGTGTGGACTGGAAGGAATCTATCTCGATTCGCGAGGCGGTCACAGGTTGGTGGTCTCTCTCACCCTGCTGCAACGTTCGGTCGGGGTTGGGATTGACTGCCGCTGGGCCCAAGCCGTTGGGCCGCTCAAGGGCCGCCCGCCGGGAGCCGCTTCCGTTTCATTGGGCCGGACCGAAAGGTCTTCCCGACTCCGCCGCGCTTCGGGAACCGGCGAGGGCGAACCGCCGTGGCCATGACCAGAGTCGAAGCTTGCGGGAAGTTCGCGCCCCGGGACGTGCCGAGGGCACGACATGTCATGCCCCTACGTTGTGTTGGGGGCGGCGCAAGGTGAAGTGCGTGAGAAGGCCCTCAGGTGGTGAAAAAACTAGTGCTCTATCTGCTTCTGCGCGCGTGATGGAGGACACCTCCCCGTAGAGCGTTCTCCACAGACGACACCCACCCCGTAAAAGTGATGCAACAGTTGACAGCAAGCCTTTGTACAGCGCTCGTTGCGGCAGCTATGGCTGGCGTTTTGCCCTTCCCTGGTCTGGCGCAACAGAGGACTTCCCAAGGTCCCGATTCGCATAGGCCGAGTGCTCCCCAGCGGTGGGAGACGGCCGCGGATCACGGTGTGGACGGGTCGCGCTACGTCCTCGGGCCAAACGACGAGCTCGCCATCTCGGTCCTCGGTCTCGAAGACTTGTCCGACAAGCGCGTTCGCATCAACGCCGACGGGGACATCCATCTTCTGCTGGTGGGCCGGGTCCGAGCGGTGGGCATGACGGTGGATCACCTGCAAGCCGAACTCGCCAAGCGCCTCGGAAACTACATGCAAGCGCCGCAGCTGATCGTGAGCGTGTGGAAGGTCGGCAGTCAGCCGGTTTCGGTGATCGGAGCAGTGAATCGGCCGGGAGTTCACCAGGCGGCGGGAACCAAGACGCTGATGGAGATGCTCTCGTTGGCGGGGGGACTGCGCTCGGACGCAGGCTACCGGGTGACGATTACGCGGCGACTCGAAAGGGGACGTATCCCGCTTGCCGGCGCCCATGACGACCCCAGCGGGCAATTCAGCGTAGCGGAAGTTGACCTTGGCGGCCTGATGAAGGCCCGCGACCCAAGGCAAAACATCGAGGTCCGCTCTCACGATGTAATTACGGTGCCCAGGGCCGAACTCATCTACGTGGTCGGTCAGGTGCGCAGGCCCGGCGGTTTCGTGCTTCATGACCGCGAGACTCTCTCGGTACTGGAGGCGCTCTCTCTGGCGGAAGGGCTGGCTCGCGCCGCGGCGCCGCGGAAGGCCAAGATCTTGAGGGCGACGGCGAACGCGACCGAGCGTTCTGAAACCCCTGTGAATCTAAAAGAACTTCTTGCCGGCAAGGGCCGCGACATCTCCCTCAAGCCCTACGACATCTTGTTCGTTCCCAACAGCACCGGCAAAAGCCTGGGACTGCGAACCCTCGACGCTGCCGTTCGAATCGGGACCGGGATCGCCATATACCGCCGCTGAAAATGGCGATCTCATGAACGATGGGGAGAAGCAGGAGGCAACAAAAAGCGTGAGACGGGCCCCGTTCCCCGAAACAGACGCCCGCCCGGACTCGGGTAGCCGCAGCCCGGAGCGTTTCTACCCGACGGTCGAAGACGACTCTGCAATCCGCGGGATCCTTGAATACTACCGAATTCTGTGCCGGCGCAAAGGAACACTCATTCTGATTACTGTTCTGGGTGGGCTGACCGCGCTTCTGCTGACGCTTCCCCAAACACCGATCTACCAGGCGAGCACATCGCTCGAAATCCAAGGGATCAACGACAATTTCCTCGACATGAAGGACGTCGATCCTACTTCGACGGGCAACTATTCCGGGGAGTCCTACATTCGAACGCAAATACAAATCCTACGCTCGAAATCGCTGGTCGACCGAGTCATTGCCGCGCTTCGCCTGGCAGAAGATTCACCAACCGATGACGAAACAGGCCGCATGGCGTCGTGGCGAAGAGCGCTCGGCTTGCCGGCGAGCCGGCAGCTTCCCCCGCACATTCGGCTCCGCAACTCGATACGGGCGAATCTACGAGTTCGGACGTCGTTTCAAGACCGGGTCATCGAAGTCTTCTACGACTCGCCCGACCCAAACTTGGCCGCCCTCTTCGTGAACACCTTGGCGGAAGAGTTCGCGCAGCAAAACCTTGAAAGCCGCTGGGAGACGTCCCAGCACACCAGCGAATGGCTCACTCGGCAACTCGATGACTTGAAGATCAAGTTAGAGAAGTCGGAGGACGAACTACACCGTTACGCGAGTGCCAGTGGCCTGATTTTCACGGCCGAGAAGGAAAGCCTGGCGGAAGAGAAGCTGCGGCAACTGCAACAAGCCCTTTCGGAAGCGCAAGTGAGCCGGGTGCAGACGCAATCGCAATACGAAATAGGGATCTCCAGCCTTCCGGAATCGCTCCCCGACGTGCTCGACCACGCGCCCCTCCGTAAGTACCAGATCAAAATGGCCGGTCTGCGCCAAGAGCGCGCCGAACTGAGCACATTATTCAAGCCGACCTACTACCGGGTCAAACGCGTCCAAGCACGGATTGACGAGCTGACCGTGACATTGGAGGCTGAGCGAAGGAACGTGATAGATCGAATTCGCAACGAACACGAATCAGCGAAACGTCGCGAAAAGCTGCTCGTCATCGCCTACGCCAACCAGGCCGATTTGGTTTCGGATCAAGCGGCCAAGGCGATTCACTACAAGATCCTCAAGCGGGAAGTCGACAGCAGGCGGCAGCTCTACGAATCCATGCTGCGGAAGATGAACGAAGCCGGGATCGCTTCGGCTATGAGCGCCACCACCATTCGAGTCATTGACCCGGCCGAGCCTCCGCCAAAACCGTATAAGCCCGATCTGCAAACGAACTCACTGTTGGGCCTGCTGGCCGGTTTTCTTGTCGGCGCCCTGTTTGTCACCGTCCGAGAACGTGCCGACTCGACGCTGAGGGCGCCGGGTGAGACTCCCTCGTGGTTACGGGTGCCGGAGCTGGGCTTGGTTCCGGCCCGGCGTGCCGACCCTGGGCAAAGGAGGTCGGCAAAGGGTTTCCTGGTGAAGATGAGCATGGGCCGCGAGAGAAAGTCGGCGATGGGAAACGGCCGTCGGGGCGGTCCGCCGGAGGGGTCGGAGAACCGCCTTGAACTGATCACCTGGCAACGTCAGCATTCGCTTTTGGCCGAATCGTTCCAGGCCATCGCCACGTCACTGTTGCTGACGAACCAGGACGGGGAGCCGGCCCGTGTAGTCGTGGTGGCAAGTGCGAGTCCGATGGAAGGAAAAACCACGATGGTCGCCAATCTCGGGGTCTCCTTGGCGGGCCGCGGCCGAAGAGTACTGCTGGTTGACGCGGACATGCGCCAACCGCGATTGCACGAGATTTTCCAGGTAGAAAACCATTGGGGCCTCAGCGTTGTGCTCCATCACGGGGAAGAGATCGCGGAGCTTGATTGCGATCGCTTCGCATGCAGAACAGCTATCCCGGGCTTGGACTTGCTTCCCAGTGGTCCCCGGAGTCCCAACGTGCCTTGTTTGTTATCGTCCCGCAGGGCTTCTGAATTGTTTGACCGCCTGCGCGTTTGCTACGACGCGGTTCTGGTGGACACGCCCCCCGTACTACAGATCTCCGATGCTCGCCTGCTGGGCCGGTTGGCCGACGGCGTGATTCTCGTCGTCCGAGCCGGCAAGACGCTCCGGGCGGCCGTCCGAGCCGCGCAAGAGCGTTTCGATCAAGACGGGACGGCTGTGTTGGGCACCGTCCTCAACAACTGGGAGCCGCGGGCCACGAACTCCCGTTATTACGACATCTATTACCGAGAGTTTTACGACCGCGTGCAGAGCTAGGTTGGTGACCGCTCGCTTGCGCTCGCGGCTCAGCTTCGCTCGTCGGAACGGTATGCGTGAGCAGGAAGCTGAGCCTGGAACGCCAGTGACAGGCCGAGTATCCGGCGCGACCGTGGCGCCATGGCCCCTCCGTCGAAAACCCGCCGGTTTTCATCCCGCTGGGTGGGCCGCGAGGCCCATGGGCGCTCCCTCACGCTCGCGGCTCGGAAGAGCGCTGCGAACAAACCGCTTCCGGGTCACGGGAGGAAAGCGGGTTAGCACCTTGCGAATCACCTGCATCTGTCCGGTTTTCCCACCCGAGCCCGACCCGAGCGGGGTCATGGCTTCCGGGCTCGCGCGCCGCCTTGCTTCCGAGGGCCATCAAATCGCCGTCGTAACGTCGTTTCCCAACCGGCCCGCGGGCGCGGTCTACGCCGGCTACCGGCGACGACCACGGTCCGTGGAGACACAGGGGGACGTTTCTGTCGTCCGCTGTGCGACGTGGTTAATCGGCGCGAAGCGGCGCTTGTGGAACCGGGCGATGGAAAACTTGACTTTCGGGATCTCTTCCGTCCTCAATGCCTGGCGCTTAGGCCGGCCCGACGTATTGGTTCTCGAAACCTGGCCTCTCCTCGCCGTTCAAATCGGAACCTGGCTCGGCCGGTGGTGGCGCGTCCCGGTTGTCTACTACGTCCAGGATGTCTACCCCGAGGCAGCGGAAAGCGCAGGGCTTCTCCAAACTCGCGGCCTAGTGTCCAGATTGCTAGGTGCCTGGGACCGCCAGCTTTGCTTGAAGAGCGCGAAGGTCATTGCCATATCCGACACCATGCGGGATCTGCTATGCCGCAACCGGGCGATCGCACCTGCTCGAATCGCGGTCATTCCCAACTGGGTCGATCGGAATGAGTTTCCCCGCAAAATCCGAGGCGACAGTTGGAGACGCGAGATGGGAATCCTGCCCGATGTATTCGTCGCCATGTATGCGGGAACGATGGGTCTCGCCAGCGCCGCGGATGTTCTCGTGGACGTTGCCAAGCGCTTAGAGGCGCGCAGTCAGGTCCTGATCCTGTGCATCGGCGAGGGGCCGCTCAAGAGGAGAATGACGAGGGACGCCGGCCGAGCAAACCTGCGGAATATCCGATTCGAGCCCTTCCAGCCAAGGCACCGGTTGGCGGAGGTGCAGGCGGGAGCCGATGCCATGCTGCTGACCCTTTCCAAAGCGTCCGAAGACGCCAGTGTTCCCTCAAAGATGGCCACCTACTTGGCGGCCGGCCGGCCCATTGTTTGCGCGGTGCCGGAGGAATCGGCCATCTCCCGGCAACTACAGGCCGCGCAGGCGGGAATCCGAACACCAGCGGGAGATCCGGACGCGATGGCCAGGGCCATTATGCTCCTCGCGGAACGCCCAACGGAGGCCCGACAAATGGGAGAAAACGGGCGCCAGTATTTTGAGAAACACCTCACCCTTGACCGAGCCTGCCGGCAGTTCAGCCAGGTTTTGGAGGCAGTTGCGGGAACGGCAAATAGCCGCGCACTGCCGTTAAAAGCGATGGGGACCTCGGCCAGCCAAGTTTCCGCCCAAGCGAACTCCTGACCGTACCCGCACTCGGGCGAAAATCATCGGTTTCCATCCTAGCGTGGCTGCAAGACCCATGACCGCTCACTGGCGGGTCTGTGAAAAAACCGGGGACTGTCCCAAGCGCCGTGCGCGGGCGAGACGTTTTATCAATGACTTACGGGAGGCGCGGTGGACTGTCCCAAGGTTTTTTCACAGACCCTCGCGTTCGCGGCTCCGATTCGTCCGTCGCGAGGGTGTGCGCAAGCAGGAAACTGAGCCTGGAACGCTAGTGACAGGCCAAATCCTCGTAACGGCCATGGCGTAGTGGACACTCGCCGGCGTTCGCGGCTCGGATTTGGGTGATCTCCAGACCGCTTGCTGACACTTGCGTCCAAAGATTTTGACGAACCCAGCCCCATGCTGATCCTGGGAATCAATTGCTTTCATCCGGATGCGGCGGCGGCGCTCATCGCCGACGGAAAGTTAATAGCCGCCATCGCCGAGGAGCGGCTCAACCGGTGCAAGCACTACGGGGGCTTCCCGACTCAGGCCGTCCACGAGTGCCTGCGCATCGCGGGGGCGGGCATCCGCGATGTCGAGCACTTGGCGGTCGCCCGCAATCCGCGCATGCATCGAGGGAAGAAAGTCAAACATGTCCTGGCGAACCTGCCCCGCATGGCGGGAGCGGTCGCCGATCGGCTGAAGCACTTTCACCGCGTCAAAGCGGCCGACACCTACATCGCGCGGAGTTTCGATGCCGATCCATCGACGCTCACGTGGCAAGTGCACTTCGTCGAGCATCACCTGGCGCATATCGCCGGCAGCTATCTCCCCTCCGGGTTTGACCAAGCGGCGGGCTTGTCCGTCGACGGCTCGGGGGATTTCGTCAGCGCCATGTTTTGTCGTTGTGAAGGCAACCAAATCGAAATCCTCGATCGAGTCTTTCTGCCGCACTCGCTGGGCGTTTTCTACACCGCTATCTGTCAGTTCATCGGCTACGATCACTACGGCGACGAAGGGAAAGTGATGGCCTTGGCAGCCTATGGCCGGAACGTCTATCAGCGCGAGATGGCCCAGTTGATCCGCGCGACCGAGGGCGGCCGCTACGAGCTTGATCTGAGCTACTTCACCCATCACTGCCGGACGCAAGAGATTCAAATTGACGACCAAGGCAACGTCGCTCTGCCCAGCCTCTACTCGGCGCGAATGACGGAACTGCTCGGACCTCCCTGCCGCTGCTCGATCGCCCCCAGCGAACGCGACGTCAACCTGGCCGCCAGTCTCCAGCACCGCTTTGAAGAAGTTTACTTGCACTGCCTGCGAGCGCTCTACCTCCGCTTTCGCACCGAAAAACTCGTTTTGGCCGGCGGCTGTGCGCTCAACAGCGTGGCCAACGGCAAGATTTTCGAGCGCACGGCTTTCCGCGGAACCTACATCCAACCGGCCGCCTCCGACGACGGCACTGCGCTCGGTGCCGCGCTCTATGTGCACCACGGCATCTTGCGACGGGGGCGCCGCCGCTGGACGATGGGCGACGCCGGCACCGGGCCGGAGTGGAATGAAGAAGCCATCAGGGCAACACTAGAGCTTGCCGACATCCGCTTCAGCCGGCTCGATCGCGACGGGTTGGTCGAGCACACGGCCGCGGCGCTCGAGCGGGGATTGGTCGTCGCTTGGTTTCAAGGGAGGATGGAATGGGGGCCGCGGGCGCTGGGGTACCGCTCCATCCTGGCTCACCCGGGCCGAAGTGAAATGAAAGACACTCTGAACGCCCGCGTCAAGCACCGCGAGTGGTTCCGGCCGTTTGCTCCCGCCATCCTCGAAGAGCACGCCGGCGAGTACTTCGAGTGCCCTCACCCTTCGCCCTTCATGCTGCACGTCCATCGAATTCGCCCCGAAAAGCGGGCCGAGCTAGGCGCCGTCAGCCACGTGGACCATACGGGCCGCGTGCAGACGGTTTCGCGCAAAGATCAACCTCTGTTTTACGACTTGATCGCGGCGTTCTCGCGCCGCACGGGAACGCCGGCACTACTGAACACCTCGTTCAACGAGAATGAGCCGATCGTCTGCCGGCCCGAGGAAGCCGTCGAATGTTTCTTGCGGACTCGAGTGGACGTGCTCGCCATCGGACCGTTTTTCTGCACCAAGGCTGCCGCCGAGCAGGACTCCTTCCACCTTGTATCGAACGTAGCCGCTGTCGCACAGACGACCGGCCGCGCCCCTACGTTTCTCAGCCAATGAACTCGAACCACACAAGCAACTCGTCAGAGTTAGGTGTCGCCGGCCTTGCTTGGATCATTATTGATCCCTGGGGCAGAGAGCAGGGAATCGACTTCCCAAGCCGCCGCTCCGCAAAGACGCGCCACGGCAACTGATGGCAACGACACGCCAAGTCGCGATCGAGACGCGCAGCGGCCCCAACCACCATCCGGCGGCAAGCCTTTACCTTGACCTGCTAAAGCAATGTCTTACCAGAAGCATCTTTCCCGAAACCTATGAACCCCTGCGGCGGCCCGCATCCCTTCGCTTCGTGCGAAGAAAACTCTCCTGGGGTGTGTACCCCCTGCTCAAACGGCTACTCGCTTTTCAGGGTCTCGAGCTTGTCCGTCGCCGGTCCCACGACGCGGCGCGGCGGCGGCAGGGCAGGGACTGGCCCGCAGAAGCCGAAACCATGATCGGGAACGACCGGCTTGACCATCTGCAGACCTGTGTCACCGACGTCATCCAAAAGCGGGTGCCCGGGGACCTGATCGAGACGGGCGTCTGGCGCGGCGGAGCAGGCATCCTCATGCGCGCAGTGCTCCAGGCCTACGGAGAAAGAGACCGTAACGTTTGGGTGGCCGATTCGTTTCAGGGCTTGCCTCAACCTGACCCCGAACGCTATCCGGAAGACGCAGCCGATACCCATTGGCAACAGGCTCACCGACTGGCCGTTCCGTTGGAAGAGGTACAAAGCAATTTCAGGCGATATGGGCTCCTCGACGGCCAAGTGCGCTTCCTCGTCGGCTGGTTCCGCGACACGCTGCCAAGTGCCCCCATCGGCCCACTTGCAATTCTGCGCCTCGACGGGGACATGTACGAATCGACGATCGAGGCCTTGGCGCATCTATATCCGAAACTCTCCGTCGGAGGCTACGTGATCATCGATGACTACGGGTCGGTGCTTGGTTGTCGCCGGGCCGTCGAGGACTTTCGGACAAAACATCAGATCAAGGAAGAATTGCAGCACGCGGACCACACGGCAGTCTACTGGCAGCGCGTCCACTGAGGGCGAGACGCGTCCGAACAGCATTTCGAGGACGCGGCGGCAGCATCCTCCCCTCATGCACCGGCCCTCGGTTTTTCGTTGGACCCCGTTCGGGCTCACCGGCATGGTGCTTCCCGTCGAACCTGCTGAGACCAAAACCGTCATGAACCTGGCCACCGCGAAGGCCGGAAATGGATCAACGCCGTGCGCCGGCTTCCGCGCCGATTTTGGCTGGCCGACCGGTGGCACCGATTCGCGCTCGAGACACTGTGCCCCAGGCTGTTGAACTTGATCCCTCACGGTTCTCCATCGCGAGTCGCGGCCTTTACCCGCTGCTAGATCAGCTGAGCGTGCAGCCCTATGACCAAATCACCATGGCGGTAAAGCTCCAGAATGAGACACCGACAATGCCCAACGAGAGGACAGGGGTAAGGCGCGCCGTCACTCCCAACGAGACATGACGCCGGCACGATGAATCCCAAGCAATACTACACCTTCAACCGCGATCTTCGTCACGGGCAGCCCGTAGCGGAACCGCATAAAGCCGTCGGTAACGGGCATCGGCCCATTCCCCTGTTCGGCCACGAGACCTACCCACAGGTCGCCTTGTCGCTGGTTCAACGTTACTGCCGCCCGCGAAAATGTTTGGACGTTGGCTGCGGCGACCTTTCTTTTCTGAGGATGTGTCTCTCCCTGGGGGCGGAGTGTCACGGCGTCGACATCGTCTCATTTCCCTCCTGGAAGAGGCACAGGGAGATTAGTACAACCCGCATCGACCTAAACGAGGAACTGCTTCCCTTCCCTCACGAAACGTTCTCGGTCGTGTCCATGCTGGCCGTCTTGGAGCACGTCTTCGACCCTTTCCAGGCAATCGAAGAAGTTGGCCGTGTTCTTCAACCTGGCGGCCACTTGGTGGTGGCCGTCCCAAACATTTCTTATTTGCGGATCTCGCTGCCGCTAATCTTCGGTAGGTTTCCGATTACTTCTTCCCGCTCTACTTGGGAGCGGCGTGCCTGGGACGGCTACCATCTGCACAATTTCACACGCGAACGACTGGAATGGCTGGTGAGGGAATTTGCCGGCCTGAGGCCGATCACCTGCAAAGGAAGCGGGCGGTTCTGGAAGCTGAGAAGTTTGTGCCCGTCGGTGCTTACCGGAGACTTGATCCTGCTGGCCCAGAAGCCGGGGAATTGAGAAGCGGGCCTGTCGCGCGATTTGGCCGTCAGGTGGTGAGAAGAGCAAGCTAACGTAGTCCGCCACTGATACAGCAACTTAATAGATTTCCGTTGTGGAGAGGGAAGCTCGTTGAAACGGGCTGACCAACCGTGAGGGGCGAGATCCTTCGGGCCATGGCGTACGGCCAAGCCTGCGGCCCACCCAAAGAGATGAAAACCGGCGGGTTTTCGCTCGGGTCTATGGCGCAATAGTAGCCCAGACACTTGGCCTGTCACTAGCGTTTCAGGCTCAGTCCCTTGCTCTCGCACACCCTTGCCATTCCCGATTCGGAGCCGCGAGCGCAAGCGAGCGGCCATGGGCGTAGGTAAACCCTGTCGTTCCGCCGAGCGATGGGCCATCGCCCGACTTACAGTTGTAGGGCAAGCGGGCGCGATGAATCCCGCCCCTACATCTCGAACAGCGAGGCTTTGCTCCACTGCTGCTAGCCACTATGCAGTCCAGAGACCACCGCACCAGGCCGTCGGCAGTAGTGCGCCGACCTTCCCCGGGCCTCGCGGAGAGCATCCTGCAAGGGACATCCGCGAATCTGCTCGGGCTGATTCTCACCTTCGCCCAGCACGTGTTGCTGCTACCGCTATTCCTTCATTCGTGGGGCGGCAGGCTATACGGCGACTGGCTGGCTCTGACCGCCGCCGCCGGTTATTTGTCGCTGCTCGAAGGAGGCTTCCAAAGGTACTTGACCAATCGCATGAACGCGGCCTGGGAGCTCGGAGATCCGCGGCGATTCCACCGCCTCCTGCACACAGGAATCGTGTTTTCGATAGCCGTTACCGGCGTCGGCGCGGTCGTGGTCGCTCTGGGGGCGTTCTTCATCCCCTGGCCCAAGCTGCTCGGACTTTCGATCCTCGATCAGAACCTGAGTGGCGCTACCTTTACGCTGGCCGGGCTGTCGCTGCTGGCCTCTATCCCCGCCGGAATCGTGGGCGGCGTCTACCGATGTTTGCGGGAGTATCCCCGCGGCGTCTCGCTGGCGAACCTGGCTCGTCTGCTGCAGGTGCTGGCGATCGCCGCCGCTCTGTGGCAAGGGAAAGGAATTCTGACCATGGCGACACTGCTGTTGCTCGCCCCTCTTCTTGCTACGCTCGCCTGTATTGTCGACATCCGCGCGCGGCACCCCAAGGTCCGCTTGGGAGTTGGGGACGCTTCGCTCCGTCTACTGGTCAAGTCGCTTCGGCCGAGTCTCTACTTTCTTTTGTTGCCGCTCAGCCACGCGTTCTGGGTCCAGGGCAGCATCATCATCCTTTCCTCCGTGCGAAGTTCGGCGGTGCTGGTGCTCTACACCACCACCCGCACAATGTTCATGGTCGTCAGGCAGGCACTGAATCAGATCAACCTAGCGACGTGGCCGGAAATCACCCGCCTTTTCGCACAAGGCGACCGCGCGCGCATCCGGCGTTTGCACCGCTCCGTCTGTGTGCTATCAGTCGTAGCAAGCGGCCTCATCTGCGGTTACCTGCTGACGTTCGGACCGCAAGTTCTTCGCCTTTGGACAACAGGGAAGGTCGACGCCGATCCTTTTCTACTCGGCCTTTTCGCAGCCTACATCCTCGGAGGCAGCGTCTGGCAAGTCTCACAGATCGTACCGTTGGCGACGAACCGCCACCGCCCAACTTCGCTTCGATACCTGGGGGCCGCATTGTGCTCTGTAGCCGCCTCTCTGTGGTTGGTTCCGCGCTATGGCGTGCGGGGATCAGCCGCCGCCTTGGTGCTGGGAGACACGGCGTTTCTCTCGATCGCGGTTCCGAAGCAGACCTGCCGGCTCCTGGGCGAGAACGGGAGGCGCCTGTTCACCGACCTCGCCTGGCGGGGAGTCTTGGCCCTGGCGGCAGGGTCGGCCACGGGGTATCTCCTCAAGGCGACCATCGGAGCCGCATCGCCCGGTCGACTGCTGGTAGCAACAGCGCTCTTCGGCATGGCGGCGCTGCTTGCCGCGCTCGCGCTGTTGAGCCGGCATGAGAGGCGCTGGCTGCTGCCCGCGGGCAAGCGTCTGGTCCTGAAAATCCCCCTCGCCCGCCGGTGTCTCGGGGTGCCGCCCCTCACCGAGAAAGTAGCTAACGTTGATGCCGCCTCGTAGGCGTGTTGTTGCTCAAGGGGCAAGCGCGGCGATGCACGTACGCTAGCAGCCCGTGGCAAAAGTCATGCAGGAGCGAAAAATGAGGACTGCCACCAATTCGCCCCCCGCCATGGCCCTAGCGAAAAAGCACTTAGACTGAAGCGGAATTGGCTGGCTGGAAGGTGTGAAAAAATCGGGGACTGTCACAAGCGGCGTCCCACAAGGCACGTAGAACCAATGAAATATTCAGCCGTGGTTGACTGTCCCCAGCATTTTTTCACACCTTCCAGTACCCGATTTTTCGCGACCTTCACTTCTACCACGGGCCGCTAGCCGAAGCCCCCTGCGTCAGTCCCTATGCCCAGTTCCGTCAGCGTTTGCATTCCGGCCTATCGCCGCCGCTTCCTGGCCGAGGCGATCGAAAGCGTGTTGAACCAGACAAGACGCGTTGACGAAGTCCTTATCGTCGACGACTGTTCCCCTCATGAGCTCGACCGCATTGTTTCCCGCTTCGAGCCAAGCCAAGTCCGTTACATACGAAATGCCGCCAACCTCGGCGTACCCGCCAACTACAACCGGGCGCTGGCCCTGGCCCGCTCTGACTACGTAATGCTGTTCGGCGATCACGACGTGATGCTGCCGACCTTCGTGGAGTGTTGCGCTCGCGTCCTAGACGAGAATCCCGAAGCCTCTTTCGCCTTTTCGGCGGCCAGCGCCATCGACGAGAACGGGGACGTCATCACCGATCACGCCAACGGCCTGTTTCCGCCTGTATTTTCGGGTGATCGGCTCGTGCGCCGCATCGTGACCCACATGTCCTCGCCGGTCAATATGGACACCTTAATCCGGAAAAGCTGCCTGGATTCGTTCCCTGAACCTTTCGACCCAACCTACTGGTGGTACGCCGATCTCCCTCTTTGGATACGGCTGGCTCACGGGGCGAAAGTGGGCTACGTAACTGAACGTCTGCTGCACCGCCGGGTCCGTGAGCCCGAACATTTGCTGAACGGCGAGTTGTGGCGGAGCGGCGCCGTCTGCGACTGCATCCGCAAAGCTCATTGGCATTTCGCTTTTCCCAAAGCAAACCTCGCATCCTACGTCGCCAAAGCGGTCTACGCACTACGGAGAGACGTCGCGGGGTTAACACTAGCGCTCAGCCTGCGAGCGCGCCAGACCGGAACAACTCCGCTGCGTCTGCCCCGGGAAGCAAATCCATTATTCAGCCCCGGCGCCCGCGTGTTGCTGTCACTGTTGGCTCGCTGTCCGCTTGTCTTCGCGAAACAAGCGAGGCGGCTGCACCGCTTCCTGAATCTGGGAAGCCATAAACGATTCCGCTCGAATCAAAGTCCCCAAGCGGAATCGCTTTCATGGCGCAATCAACACCCACCAAAACTCGCCTCTCGGAGGCACTAACCCTTGCCGCACCTCAAGATCCTGGCCAGCCACCCCGTGCCCTATCACGTGCCTGTGTTTCGCTCGCTCGTAACGCAAGGAGTATCAATCGATGTTGGTTACTACCACCACGGCCCGGCAGAACGAAAGTTCCGCGACCCCGGGTTCGGGATCGAATTCGCATGGGACGTTGACCTATTGAGCGGCTATCCTCATCGCTTTTTCTACGATGGGCCAGCTTGCTACAGCGCCAGGGAACAGATGACCGTCGCGCGCCGATGCCTCCCATGGGCTTTGAAAGAAACCCGATCCCCGCTGTTGCTGATGGGCTGGTTCGCCGAAGTCGTCTGGCTGGTTTGGCTGCTTCGGGTCGTGAGCCAGGCGCCGATCTTGGTGCTGGCCGAAACCAACAAGTTGAGCTTTCAGGCTTCCTCGAAACCGTGGTTCCGCGTAGCCCTTTTGCGAACTCTATTGAACGACACGTCGGCCGCCCTATGTATAGGAAACCGTAATCGCTCTTTTATGGCCGAAATGGGCGTGCCAAAGCCGAAGCTTTTCTCGGTGCCCTACAGCGTTGATAACGACCGGCTTTCAACCCAGAAAAAACAGCTTTCGCCCCGGCGTACCGAACTCCGCCGCGCCCAGGGACTCGACCCGGACCTGCCCGCTTTCCTGTTCTGCGGCAAGCTAATCCCCAAGAAGCGTCCGCTGGAACTCTTGGAAGCCTACCTCGCCGCTGGTCTGAAGGATCGTGCCCAGCTTATCTACGTCGGCGACGGTATCCTGCGCGATCGAATCAAGCACCGGGCCCGCGACGCCGCTGCCAACCATGTCCACCTGTTGGGGTTTTTCAACCACTCGGAAATTCCTCGAGCGTACGTAATGGCTGACCTCGAGCGTACGTAATGGCTGACCTGCTATGTCTTCCTTCCGACGGCCGCGAAACCTGGGGCCTGGTCGTCAACGAGGCTCTTGCTTGCGGTCTCCCGGTAATCGTGTCGGACGCCTGCGGCTGCACACCCGACCTGGTGAGTCCCGACAATGGCTGGAGTATCCCCTGCGACGACCGAGACGCGCTGAAACGAACCCTTGCCGATGCCTTCGAGCGCCGGGCCGAGTGGCCGGCGATGGGGAGAGCGGGGCGGCGGAAAGTGGCGGGCCATACCTTCGAAGCCCTAGCGCAAGGGGTAGAGGAAGCCTTGCGCAGTATTTCATCAGACGACTCATCCACCAATAGTTAAAGCTGATTTCCCCATCCATGGGTGAGGCGTAGCGAAGGCTGCTGAGTAGCGGCTCGTAGCGCGAGTTCCCGCTTCTGCCGGGTCCCCCGTCTTTGTCGATGAGAACCAACACTATTCCCGATGCGGCCTGGCATCTGTTGTTGGCAAGTTCGTTCGCGACCTTTGCCCTGTTCATGATCTGGGATTCCAGCCCGAATCTATGGCTGGCGGGCTGTAGTGCCGCGATCGTGGCAATATTTTTGTGGGCAACCCTTCGCATGTACTGTTGGAACTTGCTGCTGAGTCCGGTCATCTTTATCGCCCTTGATCCCCGCCAGCTCCCTTTTTACAGCTGGGGCAATCTTGGCGCGCGAGCGGCGGGTCCGGGCCGCTATAACGCAAATCCGGGCAGTCTGGAGTTTTACCCTCAGGTGGCGCTTCTTGCCTTGGTGGGCCTTGTGCTTTTCACGGTCATTGTGTTCGGACCCCTAGCGAAAGTGACGCGCTTGGCGCGAGTCCGCTACGAGGATCTCGTTTGGAAGCCGTGGCAGCCACTGGCGATCGGACTATCAGCCTGCGCCCTGTTGCTTTATCTGTCGCTAAATTTCCCATTCACCGGGGGCTATTTCCGCGGGGTCGAAAGCAATGTGGACCGGTGGCTCTCGGCGGCGCGCTATTTCCTTCTGACCTTGACGATGATCAGCGCGGTTTCGGTCACCCTGCGGCGGTGCGGAAGGATCGGGCGACTCGCCGGTCCGGCGGGCATTTTCCTTAGTTTGACGGCGGCGCTGGGAATGGGATCTCGTACGGCGGCCCTCGGCATCGCAGTGATCGGTGGGCTGTGTTGGATCACGCTACGTCCCCGGCATCTCACACGGGTTGCTCTGGCCGGGGGTCTCCTGGCGGCCACCCTATTCGTATTGGGATCGGCAGTCAAGTCGGGCAGCGGAAAAGGGCGCTTCTCCAGCATCGTCGGCGGCCTTTTCTTCCTCAAAGACAGCGATCTCGAGTCGACGAAGCAGGCTGCCCGGCAGGCAACCGGCATCGACATCCAATATAGAATGGCGGGATTCGAATTGCCTGCTGCCGTCCTGCTGTGTCAACAGCGTGGCGCGCCGCCGATGTACGGCGCTGGAATTGCCGGTGCTGCCCGCCAAGGACTTCCCCATTTCCTCCGCCCCGAGGGCAACCACAGCGAACGAGGCGTACTATACCGCCACCTTGAAGGATACGGACTCGTGTTTGGGGATTCGATGTCTATACCCCTTGCCAGCGGGCTCGGCGATTGGGGCTTGCTGGGCGGCCCGCTCATCTACGTCGTGATGGCGCTCTATATGCTGCTGCTTTGGCGTGTCGCCCAAATGTCTCCTCGGCTGTTTCTGGCCATTTTGATGGCCGGGGGCGGCGTCAGCGAGTTGTTCTGGGACGACACATTCTACAGCATTCGAGCCTTCGCCTTCGCGTGGCTGATGCTGAAGCTGCTGAGCCCGATCTTGATGCCGCGATGGGACCGCCAAGGCGCTGTCGAATCACGTTCCGAAAACACCCCAGGAGAGGAAATGTTACCGGCAGCACCTAGGGCCCATCCTGTGACCTCTGGATCTTGGTCCTGAGATTCGTTTCCCTCACACCCCGAGAGGCAATGAAAATCAACCTATCGAGCGTCGGCCGCTTTCATCATTTCGACTTGGCGAAAACGCTCGCGGGCCGGGGTTGCCTGGAGGTTTTCTACACCGGCTACCCCCGCTCCCGCGTCCACGGAGTCCCGCCGACAAGAATCAAAAGCTTCCCTTACGTCGTTGCGCCCATGATGCTGGCCGGACGTTACGGCTTCTCCGGGATCGCCCGCGCGCTCAATTGGACGGCAGCGGAAACATTCGACCGCTGGGTCGCTTCCCACCTTAGGCCCTGCGATGTGTTCGTAGCCAACGAATCCAACGGCCGGCATTCCTACCAGCGGGCGCGCAAGTTGGGCGCAAAGCTCGTCTGCAACTGCGGACAGGGACACGTCGAGTTCGTGCGGGGAACGCTGCAAGAAGAATATCGCCGCTGGGGTATGGACTTTCCCGACTATGACGCCCGCTCGCTCGAGAAAAGACTGCACGAGTATGACGAGGCGGATCTGATTACCGTGCTCTCGAACTTCGCCCGAAGCACATTCCTTGACCGTGGAACAGCCAAATCAAAGCTCGCAGTCGTCCGGCCGGCGGCGGATCTCTCGCGATTCCACTCGTCGCCGAAGCGTGACCGTGTCTTTCGGGTCCTGTTCGTCGGAACACTTGGAATCCGCAAGGGCCTAGGCTACCTCCTGGAGGCGTTGTCGGACCTACGACTACCGGACTTCGAGCTTCTGCTCATAGGCGGTCTATCCGCCGAAGCAAAGTCTCTGCTTGCGCGGTTTCGGGACCGAGTTCCGTTCCGCGTCATCGGATTTGTGCCTCGGACACAGCTTTACCGCTACTACTCCCAGGGATCGGTGCTCGTCTTGCCCTCGCTGGTCGAAGGACTTGCGGGTGTGATGGCACAAGCGATGGCCTGCGGTTTGCCCGTGATCGCGACGCCCAATGCGGGAGCCGCGAACCTCTACGCGCACGGCGTGGAGGGTTACATCATCCCCGCGCGTGACGTTGCTGCTATACGCGAGAAGGTTCTTCTGCTCTACGAAAACCCCTCTCGGCAAGAGCGGATGGCTGCCGCCGCCCTTCGGCTTGCCTCTCAGCTTCGCCACCCCGCGGACTTCTCAAACCGGATCGTCGAGACGTATCGCAAGTTGGTTTCACTTGAGTGAGCGACGAGCGTATCCGAGGAGGGGGAGACCGGCGGCGGTGATTTTTTGCGCTCGATACCGGCGCCTTATGGCGGGGTCCGGCAGCGTACGGGGTCTTTGGTCTGCTGAATCTTACGATCCCTTTATGCCGTTTTGAAGAGTGTGTCGGGCCGGTGGACCACCATCTGACTGAAGGATAGGACGGGGAGTAAACAGGGTCTGGGAAAAGGCAAATGATCAACGTCTCGGTCATTTCAAATCGACGTTTCTTTGGCAAGACCTTGCGGCTTCCTCTTCGGCTGGTACCCAAGTCGGCTGTCGTGCCGATCCTGCAAGGCCCCTTGCGCGGCAAGCGCTGGATTGCCGGGTCAAGCACTCACGGTTGCTGGCTGGGAACCTATGAACTCGCCAAAGTGCGCGAAGTTGTGCAGGCCGTTCGACCAGGGATGATGTGCTACGACATCGGCGCCCACGTAGGTTACTACAGCCTTCTGTTTTCAAAGCTGGTGGGCGAATTGGGCAGGGTGATGGCGTTCGAGCCCCTTGCCGACAATATCGAGTATCTGCGCAAACACATCGAACTGAACGAATGCGGAAACGTCGCCGTGATGAGAATAGCGCTATCCGACCGGAGCGGGATGCGGCCGTTCTTGGTCCATGAAAACAGGAGTATGGGGCGCCTGTTGGCATCCGGAGACCTCCGTGTTCGGTGCCGGTCGCTCGATGTCCTTTGGGATAGCGGGACAATCCCGCAGCCGGACGTCATCAAGATCGACGTGGAAGGTGCCGAGTGGGAAGTTCTTCGGGGAGCTCACAAGCTTCTTGTCAATGCGAAGCCGACGATCTTTCTGGCAACACACGGGCCCGCCATCCACCGATCCTGCTGTGCCTACCTGCGCGACCTGGGCTATCACCTTGCCGGCATTGGCGGTGAGTCTCCAGACGACACGGACGAGCTGATCGCCATACCGAACAAATAAGTTCACAAGGCAAAGGCGCTTAGCAGCCGGTGGTGAAAGTATGTGTCGCGAAAACTCGGGGACGATCAGCCAATTCGGTTTTTGTCATGTTGTTCTCTCTGTAATTCTATGAGGCCATCGAATTGGTGACCGTCCCCGTTTTTCGCTCTCACACGCCTTTTTGCCACGGGCTAGATCCCTCGCACAGGCTATCGCATCATGACTAGAAGAGCTGCTCGCATCTTGCTCTACGGGAGCTTTACGCCTCCAGATTTTGAATATGGGTGGCTTACCTGGCTGCGTCGCCGCAACTACACGGTGCTGCCGTTTCCGCGCGGAGCCACCGTCAAGCGGCTGCTTCGTTCGCGCTGGCCGCAGCGGATCGGTTGGCGCTTTGCGCCCAGCCTGCTGGCCGAGATCGAAAGCCGCTCGTTCGTCGAGGCAGCGCGCCAATTCCGCCCCGACCTCGTACTGGTCGTCAGCGGCAACTTGATCACCAGTCGAGCACTCGCCGAGATCAAAAGCACCACGGCTGCAACGCTATTTCACTTCTACAACGAAGACATTCTGAACCCTCTGAACACCACCACGTGTTTGAGAAAGGCGGTCTCCTATTACGACCGGTTTTTCACGACCAAGAGCTTCAACGTCGACACCTTGGCGCTCATGGGATCTCAGGCCGTCACATACGTTCCGCACGGCTACCGTGACAACTGCCACTTCCCTGTTTCCGTGGACCCCAAGGACCGGAAGCGATACGGCTCCGACGTCGTGTTCGTCGGTACGTGGGAGCGCCCGCGCGCCCGGATGATGGAACAATTGGACAGTTTCAACTTGCGAGTTTGGGGCAACGATTGGCAGAAACTGCCTCGAAAATCGCCACTGCGTTTCCGGGTGAAAGGACGTCCGGTCTATGGCGACGAGCTGGCACGAGTGTTTGGCGCCTCGAAAATCAGCCTCAGCTTCCTGCGCAAGGCCAATCGGGATCTGCACACCTCCCGAACCTTCGAGATCCCGGCATGCGGCGGCTTTCAGCTCTCCGAGCGCACGGAAGAAGTGTTGAGCTTTTTTGAGGAAGGCAAGGAAATCGAGTGCTTTTCCTCGCTCGACGAGCTCAAAGACAAAATCACCTACTACCTGAAGCACGAAAGCCCGCGGTTGCGAATTGCGGCGTCCGGCCTCGAGCGCGTTCGGCGCAGTCGCTACCGCTTTACCGACCGCCTGGAGACGATCCTGAACGTTTACAGTTGCTGAGTCCGCAGGCGCCGGCCGCGGCCGTCAGCCGCGACGCTCCGCCGTCCTATCCAGGGCTTGGCAACCCTAAAGGCACGTTGGCCGGCCATCGGCCCCCTGGGAAGAAGCTGATGAACTATCTCCTGATTGCTCCCGATTTAGGGTTCGAGTCGGCGGGTGTGAGAAAAGGAGGCCTGCAAGCACACGGCCGAAGCGTGGCGCGGGCCTTGGCCTCGTGCCGGCAAATCAGGCGCTTGGGCGTTTGGTGCCAGGTGGACCGGACAACCACCCTGGGGCCGATCCGGCGTATGGTCAGCGCCTATGCCCATTCGCGCCTGGATCTCGACGTCCGGGCGTTCGGGGGCTCACGACTTCGGCTCTCCTCGGCCATGGCGGCGGAGTGCCTGCGGAGAAGCTACGACAGAATCATGTACTTGCTCGTGAACCAGGCGACGCTGTCGTGGCTTCCGGCACACGCGCCCTACGCGGTTTGGGAGATCGGCCGGGAACTGGCCAGGCCATTGCCTTGGTGGAAATGCCGCAACCTCACGCGAGCCGGCCTTCGCCTGAGCATCTCCAAGAACACGACTGCGACCGCGTCATTGCACAACCCGAATTTGCCTCCCGCGCAGGTCGTTCATTTGTGCACCGAGCCGCCGCTCTATGCTCGGGAGACCCCTAACGACTCTCGGCCCGCGAAGCCCTACGACCCCGCCGCGCGAAAACCTTCCGTGCTCATTGTCGGCAACATGCAGCGCGGCGCTCTTCGCAAAGGACACCGGCAACTGATCGCTGCTTGGCCGCGCGTTGTCAAGGGCTGCCCCGATGCGGAACTGTGGATCACCAGTGAAGGCGACGGGCGGGTGGAACTTCAGTCTCAAGCCGCCGGCCTGCCTACGGCCGCCGCACGCAAAATTGTGTTCCTTGGCTATCTCGAACGCCAAGCTCTCGAGGATCAATACCAACGCTGTCGCGTGTTTGCATTGCCTAGCACGGGCGAGGGCTTTGGTCTCGTTTTCGTTGAGGCGGCAAGATTCGGCGTCCCCTGTATCGCCGGCAAATATGACGCCGCCAAGGAAATCGTCCTTGACAACAGAACGGGGCTGCTCGTCGAGCAGAATCCGAACGATATAGCCGCCGCGTGCCTGCGTTTACTGACGGACGACCAGTTGGCCATGCGTCTGGGTGAGGCCGGCCGGCAACGATATCTCAAGAACTTTCGTTTCCACCACTTCCGCGAACGCTTTCTGAAAGCCACTGGCCTCGGTTGACCCGCGGGAGCCCATGGCCTTCGCCAGCGCGACACGTCGCCAAGAAGCACTCATGAAAGTTCTCTACGTCACCAGCGTCTACAAACCTGCTTACGTCTATGGCGGACCGGCGCGAAGCGTTCCCGCACTTTGCGAAGGCATGGCGCAAGCCGGCGCGAGCGTCACCGTCTACACCACGGACGCGAACGGCTCCTCTCGGCTCGATGTTCCCCTTGCACGGCCCCTCAACATAGCTAGCGTGTGCGTCAACTACTTCCCTCTAACCTCCCATACGTTCCTTTATTCGCGATCCTTGGCCTCCGAGTGCCGCAGACATGTTTCGAAATTCGATATTGTCGAGATCGATTCGCTGTTTGCCCATACGCTTGGCCCTGCCGCCCAAGCATGTACAAAGGCCGACATTCCCTACGTCGTACCGCTCCGGGGCCAGTTGCTGCCCTGGGCGCTTGGCCAGAAGAGCTTAAAAAAGCGCATCTACCTATCGCTGTTCGGGCGAAGACTCTTGAACGGTGCAGCATCGCTGCACTGTACGGATGAGGCCGAGGCCGAGGCGGCGAATCAACTGGGACTGCGATCACCTACCTTTGTGACGCCTAACGGCATTCAAACTTCGCGCTTTCGGCAGTTGCCTCCCAGGGGCGCTTGGCGCCGCCGCTTGGGCATTCCTTCGCACGCCCTGGTGCTGCTTTTTCTGGGACGTCTGCACAAGAAAAAGCGCCCCGACATCGCCGTTGAAACTCTCGCCGCCTGCCGCCATTTGCCCAACCCCGTCCACTTGCTGCTCGCTGGAGGCGACGAACAAGGCCTCGCCGGGACGCTCGAAAGCAAGGCGGAAAAGCTGGATTGCAGCGCACGCCTGCACTGCCTGGGTCATCTCGCAGGCCGAGAACGAGACGCCGCCTTTGCCGACTCGGACCTGTTTCTGATGCCTTCGGAACCGGATTCGGAAAACTTTGGCCTCTCCGCTCTCGAAGCGATGGCGGCGGGTCTGCCCGCGCTGGTTTCCGACGGTGTCCCCATCGGCCGCGCTGCGGCGAGGGCCGGCGCGGGGAGACAGCTACCCTGCGACCCCCAGGTCTTCGGAACAGCAGCAGCGGCGCTTCTCGAGAAATCTAGAGAGCTGAAAGTCATGGGCAGGCGAGCGAAGGCGCTGGCCCATCGTGACTACGACTCCACAGTCATCGCTGAACAAATGCTCGGGCGCTACCAAGCCATCGTCAGCTCACATCGATTGTCCCAAGTCGCACACTGACGCTACGTCCGCCGGACCGACCTTCCCGTCCTAACCGAACACCATGCCGGCCGCTTCCCCATCACGAGTCTCGGTGGAGACAACTTCAGCCGCCTCATTTGAAAAGGTGAACTGTCTGCTGTGCGGGGAGGACTCCACCGACACCCTCGTCGCGGACGGCGTGCCGGCTCGCATCGTGCGCTGCAAAAACGACGGCCTCGTGTACCTCAGCCCACGGCCAACCCGCTCTCACATACGGCAATTCCACCACCAGTTCGTGCGTCAGGACAACCTCGATCTTTTCGATTCCTACCGCAGGCGGACGCTACGCAGAGAGGCTCACATCATCCAACGGCTCAAACGCCCCGGGGCGCTTCTGGACATCGGCTGCGCTACCGGTACGTTCCTCGAGCAATTCGCAGCTCCGCCGTGGCGCCTGCACGGCGTCGAGACTTCTCCCGTCGGGGCTGAGCTGGCGCGCACCCGCGCCGGCGCGGACGTTTTTTGCGGCACATTGCGCAAAGCGGCCTATCCCTCGAAATGCTTTGACGTCGTGACCGTTCTCGATACGTTTTTCTACTTTCCCGCCCCCCGGCGGGAGCTCGGGGAAATCCGCCGAATCCTCAAGGACGATGGACTGTTGGCCATCGAAATCCCCGGATTTCGCTACCGCAAGTTCCGCGATCGAGGGTTGATCTGCTACCTCGCCGACGGCCGGTGGAGCCGAATCAGCCCGCGCAATCCCGACCTCTATTACTTCTCTCCGGCCACGCTAAAGGCCCTCCTCGACAGCGCCGGTTTTCGCATTCGACGAGTGATCCCCCAACAGGCGCCCACCCGGCGAAACCCCTTACTGCAGTGCATGAATCACCTCCACTTCAACCTCCACAAAGGGCTATTCGCCATCACTCGGGGCAGGACTTCTTTCGCGGCCAAAGAGATGTACATCGTCGAGAAGACGCCATAACGAGTCACCATGGACGCAGGCCGGTTCGCCGAGTTTTGGGAGCGCCAGGGTTGCCGTGTAATCGAAACCAACAGTTGCTATTGGTTCAACTCACAGCCGCTGTCGTTTGCTTCCATCCCCTACCACCGGGTAATCGATCCCCCGCGTGGGGAAATAGCCAAGGTCTTTTTCCGGGGACCGGCCTTGGCTGTGCGATTTCTCGCCGGCCCCGCGGAGAATGGACAATCCGGCGGGCTGTTTGTGCGCTCAAAAGAACCGTACGACCTATCGTCGCTTCGAAAAAAAGCCCGCAACCAAACGCGAAGAGGGCTGGAGCATTGCAGGGTCGAACGCGTGGAGTTCAGCGACCTCGCTCAACGTGGCCACAAGCTCAACGTCGGAACCTTCTTCCGGCAGGGCCGAAGCCCCACGACGATGACCGAAGCGAAATGGGCCCTCTATTGCTCGGCGGCCGCCAGACACAGCGACTTCGAAGCGTGGGCCGCATTGGTCGACGGGCAGTGGGCGGCACTGCTGGTCGCGGCTCTTGTGGAAGACGTTCTCACGATCCTTCATCAAAGCTCGGCTGGGGACCACCTCGCCTACTACCCCAACAACGCCCTGGTTTTCGAGGTGACGCGACAAAAGATCAACGACGCGCGCGTCCGGCTCGTCTCCTACGGTTTGCTTGGCCTGACGGACAATGGGAGCCTCGAGCACTTTCAGTTCGGCATGGGCTTTTCGTTGCAACCCCTTAGGGACCACGTCGCGATCAACCCGGTTCTGAAGCCCTTGCTGGATCTCGGTGGCCGGCGATGGGTGGAGTGGCGCTATCGCAGGCGGCCCGACTGTGATTTTTGGAGAAAGGCCTCCCAGGCCCTGGCGCCGGCAAGGGCGGGCGTTCGTTAGAGGTTGAGCGCTGGGACGCTCCGGGTATCCAGACGACCTCTGGGTCTCATGTATCGCGGTAAGCGTATCTTTGATCTGCTGCTCGCCGGAGTCGCACTCCTGCTGCTGGCGCCGTTTCTGTTCGTCATCGGCCTGCTGATCAAGCTGTCCGGCCGCGGGCCCATATTCTTTTCCCAAACCCGCATCGGGCTCGAGGGCAGACCATTTTGCTTGTGGAAGTTCCGAACCATGGTCATGGGCGCCGAACGGCAGGGAGGGCAGCTGACCGCGGCGGGTGATCCTCAGGTTTCCGGGGTTGGCGGATGGCTGCGAAGATTCAAGATCGACGAGCTGCCGCAATTGTGGAACGTCTTGATCGGGGATATGAGTTTGGTCGATCCTCGCCCTGAAGTGCCCCGCTACGTGACTTTCAACGACTCAATTTGGCGATCCATCCTGCAGGTGAGACCGGGCATCACTGATCCGGCCAGCTTGGTCTATCGCCATGAAGATGACGTCCTCGCCGGCTCCGCCAATCCCGAGCTTCACTACCGCGAATTCGTTTTGCCACACAAGTTAAACCTTAGCTTGCCTTACATCCGCCAGGCTTCCCTCTGGCTCGATGTCAAGCTGGTTCTCATCACTGTAAGACAGGTGCTGTTTCCGGCCGCCTCGCGGGGGGAGGCCCGGCGACCGGCGCGATCCGCGGGGGCCGAGCGCTGATGCCGAGCCTGTCACTAGCGTTCCAGGCTCGGTTCCTTGCGGTCGCACAGCCTCGCCATGCCCGATTCGGAGCCGCGAACGCCAGTGAGCGGCCCTGGCGTACGGCCAAGCCTGTGCCCCACCCAAAGGGATGAACGCGGGTGGGTTTTCGACCGAGCGGTTCAGGGATGACGCTACTCGGCAGGCATGAACCCGCGCGCACCTCAACGCTGCCTGAAACGAGAACAAAATTCTCATTCGCACGCGCCTACGCGGCTAACTTCATCCCCTTCGGCGTCCGAGCCATTCTGTGGCGCTTCTCCTTGCAGCTACACCTTAGCCCGGCTCGAGCCTCCTGAAATCATGGATGTACGAAAACGTGCCGTGTGAGGCGCCAAGTGGCCATCCGAGCAAGCTACAAACCTATTTTTCTTCTGTGGGCGCTTCTTTGCCTGGCATCCTCCACCGAGATGGTAGGGATACTCGGGTACGCGGGACTGTCAGAAATCACCGCATGGACAAGGGGCGCACTCGCATCGACGGAAGAATCGCTCACCGTCTCGTGGATCACGCGCAAGGTTAGTCATGTCGTCTTGTTTGGCGTGCTTGGACTGCTGGCTGAATCATCCGCTCGCCCCGGGACCCGTCGCGTCACTCTGGCCGTCGGCCTGTCCGTCTGCCTGCTCGCCGAGCTCTTGCAGAACTACGCAACCGGCCGCAGCGCGGAATGGCGCGACGTCCTTATCAATATGACCGCTTTTGTAATAGGAGCTTACCTGCCTCGTCTCTGCCGCCTACCGTTGTTTCGCTAGCGCAAGCGTTTCGCCTTTTACCCTTCGACAAGAACTGGACCCCGTTGTCTTGCAGCAACGGCCTAGACCTTCACAACAATGTCTCAAAACACCTCTACCGCCCTCTCGACAGCGATGCCTGGTCGGGATTCGGCAGCCTTTCGTGAAACGAATACCAGCCATCCGACTCTTGCATGGAGCCGCGGAGGCGTCCCGGACCGGCGTGTCCTGGCACACGGGAACCCTCTCGCCGCGAACGTCAAGAGTGTACTCGTTGTCGGTGGGGCCGGCTACATCGGCAGTGTGCTTGTCCGCCACCTTCTGGCGGAAGGCTATCGTGTCCGAGTCCTGGACAGTCTGCTATTCGGCAAGAAGCCGCTCCAAGATCTTCTGCCCCAGCCCCGCTTCCAACTCATCGAAGCAGATGCTTGCCGGCCCGAAACGCTCTTCCGAGCTACGGAGGGAGTGGACGCCGTTGTGCATCTCGCAGCCGTGGTCGGAGATCCTGCCTGTGATCTCGACCCCGAGGCCGCCCGCCGAACGAATTACGCCGCTACTCAACTCGTTGCCGAAGCGTGCCTAAAGTTCGGCGTGCGCCGTATGGTATTCGCCTCCACCTGCAGCGTGTATGGGTCGAACGACCAAGTGGTGGACGAACAATCACGTCTTAACCCAGTATCCCTCTATGCCGCGACGAAAATCGCCTCCGAGCGAGCCTTGCTGAAGCTCCGGAGTCTAAAGTTCCACCCCACGATTCTGAGACTCGGCACAGCGTTTGGATGGTCTCCCCGGCCTCGGTTTGATTTGGTCATCAACCTTCTGACGGCAAGGGCTTTCTTTGAGAAAAAGATCGTAATCTATAACGCCCGCCAATTGCGCCCCTTCGTTCACGTGTCGGATATTTCCCGCGCATTTCGCCTCGTTCTCCAATGTCCTATTCAAAAAGTTAGCGGGCATATTTTCAACGTAGGGTCTTCGTCGATGAACTACTCCTTGAGGGAGTTAGGCGAACGTATTCACCGCTTGCAGCCGACGCTGGAGCGAGAGTATAGGAAAAACTCCGACGTCCGCAGTTACTGCGTCTGCTGCGACAAAATCCGCGCGCGCCTTGGGTTTCGCTGTCATATCACACTGGATGAAGGCATTCACGAAGTCCACGGTGCTTTGCACGACGGACTGGTTTCCGACTACACCTTACCGGTCTATCACAATCACAAATACTTGGCGAAGAAGAAGTCCGCCCGTGCCGGCAGTCCCTTCGTTGTGGAGCCTGCGCCCCTCGAGTCGCCTGCTAACGGTTCGTCTGCTCGCGGTGCAGCGTCAGAGGCCTAACCCGAATTTGTCACCAAGATGCGAGTACTAAGGTAACGCCCGCGCCGGCGGGAGATTCGCGAGCCCTCATGGACTACCAAACCCTCTTCTATCCGGAGAGCCGCTTCGGCGGTTTTTCGGACGTGGACGGAACGATTGCCTTCGCTCAACGCGTCCGTGCTCTGCTCAACTCGGAGGATGTAGTTCCCGATGTCGGCTGCGGGCGCGGAGTGATCTCGGACGATCCCATACCGCGCCATCACGAACTTGTCGTCCTCCGCGGCAAAGCGGCTAAAGTCGTTGGCATCGATATCGACCCGGCAGCCTCGGGGAACCCGTTCATTGATGAGTTCCTCCTCATCGGGGAAGACCAGAAGTGGCCTCTCGAGGACCAGTCGATTGATCTCTGTGTTTGCGACAGTGTGCTCGAACACATCAAGGACCCTGTGCGGTTTTTCTCCGAGGCGTGGCGGGTGATTAAACCTGGGGGCTACCTTTGCATCCGAACGCCCAACCTATTCAGCTATTTCGGTGTCTTCGCGCGGCTCGTCCCGTCCAAGTTCCAGGCCGCGGTTACCACGCGAGTACAGTCGAACCGCAAACCCGCTGACGTATTCCCCGCCTTCTACCGCTGCAGCACCAAATGGAAACTCAGACGCTACCTAACTCGCTACGGTTTCGACGCCGTCGTTTATGGACATGAAGCCGAGCCTTCTTATTTCTCCTTCTCCCTGATCGCCTATGCACTGGCTGCGCTTCACCAGAAAGTGGCCCCCAACTTCATGAAGATCACGCTTTTCGCCTTTGTCCAGCGCCAGTGACGTGTCGGTCTGAATGGCGGGCTTCGGCCGCACCGGCAGGTCCCCGCGCCCCACCCTTCCCCGCCTTGAAACTCCCACTTTGAAACTGGCGTGCCCCACGGAGTGATCCATTGAAGTGGCTCTACCTTCGCTTGGCGACTCTTGTTCTCAGCGTCAGTGTCGCTATCTTGCTCGCCGAGGGATTGGTACGCCTATTTGTGCCCGCATGGCTGTGGAGATACCGGGACGCCACGGCCGATTGGCTCGTCGTGACGGCGAAAGAAATCCCTGTGGCCTTTTGCTCTCTTGTTGACTACTTTGTTTCACAACAGAATCGAGGGCCGTTTCACCTGTTGCCCCGTGACCCGCACTGCAACCCGGTCGGTTACCGCGTGCAAGCCGAGGCGCTCGCTCGATTCCTCCGCCAATCGGGGACCTTCGCCGATAGGCGATCGGCCGCCGTCCGGCTGCGCGACGATGCGGCGAGTTCCGCCCTCAGGTGATCTGGGGAAACTGCCAGTCCGTGGGAAGAGTGTTGTCAGCCCGAACTTCAACGCCCGCGCCCTCGGTGTAGGCCCCGATCCAGTCCAGATCAACGGCCGACCAGCCGTGGGACATCGCCACGCGGCCATCCAGACTCACCAGGGGCGCTCCAAGGTAGACGGACCCGCTGCCACCCTCCACGTTGGGCGTACAATAGATCTCATCGATCAAGTCTTGCCGGTTAGCTGGGAAAACGACTAAGGCCATCGGGTGTACCTCTCTTGTCCATGGGAATAGATGCTATCCAGGCGTCGATCCGTTCTTGTCGCAATAGGCCGCGTTCTTCCGCCCTTTGAGGCCTGCGCCAGGCTTGAAGACGTGCATTCTTGGCTTGGTCGGCAGGCAATCCTCGACCCGGGTCCGTTAGGCGAATAGTCATGGCAGTGTGATTCCTCGCGGAGACAGAATACTCCGCACCGTCGTGTAGTTCCGCGTGATCTCCGTGTCAACGAGATAGCGGTCGTAAAACAGCTGGCAAGCGAGTTTGCCGTCCAGGAAGCTGTCGGTCCGAAACGATCCCAGCGTGTCGTAGGGATTGGCGATGGTTCCGCTGGGGACGTCGATCAGCGCCGCCGCCGCGCTGTCTTCAAAATCGTTCAGCACAAGCTCCTGCGCCTGGCCCGATTTCCACCGCGCGCTCAGCATGCGCCAACTTCCGGTCGCCGACGAGAAAGTCGGCTGGAGCGTATACATCCCGCCACCTGATTCGGTCACTCGAAACTTGATATTGGACGACGTGTTGTGAAAGATCCCGTTACGGTTGGGCGACAGATTCGAGGCGGCCGCCAGTGTACGAGATCCCGACCCGCCCGCATTGAGCCGGTAGACCGTAAGCACAGTAAATGCATCCGTGCCGCCAAGCAGGGCCGGCAGGACAACATAGTCGTCGGTCGTAAAGTTCAGCTTGTGGTTTTCCCAAGTAGGGTCGTTCGTGTCCGATCCTACGCTCGAGCCCAGCTGTCCGTCGTTGCCCTTTCCGCTCAGGTCCCGTACCGACTGGTTGTCCGTTGTCTCTTCGTAGGGCAGCGCGCTCGACCCCTCGTTCAACTGTGCACCCCAAACATAGGCCACCTCGCCCGTTTGAACAGACCCGCCCCCGCCAATAAAGACGCTCAGCGAGCTCGCTGAGGCATCGCTGGTGAAAGTCGTGGAGAATCGTGTCCATTGGGTCGAAGATACACTTACAGAAGTCGTCCCTTTGGCGCCGAACCCATCGTCGGCGCTCAACTCGATTTGCTGGGCGACATCCACCCGCAACCACACCGAGAACGTATAGGTCGTGCTTGCCAGGATACTAATACCGGTCTGGCTGACGGAAGCGTCGGTCCCGGTGCCCTCCACCTTGTCAGCTGATGCAGATCCGTTAGGTGCTAACGGCGAAGGCACGTCGGCGGTAATGGTAGCCTGGGAAGGTCCCCAGGCCGGGTCGTCCAGTTGTTGAGAAAACCGGATCAGGTTCCGCTTCTCGAAATCGTAATAGCCGGCCAGCCCGTTCCGCACCATCCCGGAACGTTGGCTGTGCGTAAGAAGCAACGACATAGACTGGCTCCTGTTAAGGGGTTTGCACTCCGTGAGCGCCGGTGTTTGACGGGGCCGATGGAACGAAGCCCTTGTTGCCAAACCAAATTTCCAGCAGTCTTTAGTCGCCCTCAGAATAACACCCAGCATCCGCCCGTTTTTTGAAAGAAATCCACAAAGCGTTGAAAATAAGGCGCCTATAGATTGTGGACTCTTGTGACAAACCCTTCCTTCCATCCCTGCCTTAACTCCCGCCGGCACTTCCCTCAAACCGCCTTCGGGCCGACGGTGTCCGCCATCTCGCGCAACGACGAGAGTCGTTAGCCGCTCTTGCCGCCCCCCTGCGACTTTTTGCATCTCTGAGCCCGGCCTGGTGACCCGCCCGCGGGCTCCCGCGAGTGAATCGAGACGACAAAAGTCGCAGTAAAAAGGGGCTTTCCTCCCCCGTGAGAGCTGCCTGCCCGTTTTCCGCCTCCCTCCGCCGAGGGCACAGCATAGAAGCAATTGCGAAAGCGACATCGGATGCCGGTCCATGCCGGTCCGCATTCTTCACCGAACCTAACTTCTACCGCGGGCTGCTGGTTTAGGGTCTTACCCGCTCCCCATCACGGTTATTATCCCCATGGCGCTTTATTCCTCCCTTGGCCTACCTTAGTACTGTATTTCGTAAATACAGTTACGTATCAATCAGCTTGTCGAGCTATGGGGGCTCATCAACTCGGACGCAATGAATGCCCTCCCGACGCTTGAACGCGAGATGCTTAAGCCTATCAGTAGGGGCGCGATTCATCGCCTCCGCGGTCGGGTACCCTTCGTACTGTATTTGCGATTCGTACTGTATTTGCGAAATGATGCGCTTCGCCGCGGGTCCCCTTGCGATTGCGGAAGCCCAAAGGATAAGTCGCGACGAGATCCTGGGTCCTAGCGCGCGCGGCAAGATCATCGTTCGCTGGAATGCTCAGTCAACCGTTTGTCGGTGGCGTCGACGAATCCGTGGCTAGTGTGGAGAATTGTCCCCTTCGGGACTTGTCGTCGATCGGCTGATTCTTGCTTAGGCCAGCAAGCGCTTAGTGATGACCTCGTCAAGCCAAACCCAGCGTCCGGAGCGACTTCTTGGTAGTACCGGTCTCTCTCCCCGGCGCAAGACCGCTGGGGTCGACCACGCCCCGGACGTCCTGCTCGACCGCACCGTGCTCGACAGCCTATTCCCTATTTCTCTCGGGCTTGCTATCGCGTACGCTCTACTCGCCGTCGTTCTTGGCATTGGCGTACAGGAGCAAACAGGCGCAACTTTAGCTACTCTGGCGGGCGCATCCAGCATAGGCCTTCTTGTCCTAGCGGGTTTCGTTCGGCGCCGCCGATTGCCGACGCCATGGGATCAACCCGCGATGGCGGGAGTTGCGCTAGTCGTCCTCGCCAATAGTCTGACCTATTTGCGAGTGCTTCCCGGCACCGGGCCGACCGTGAGCGTGGCCGTTTCGCTCTTCGCCGCCGGTTTTGTGTTGTTGTCGAACAGGTGGCTGGGAATCGTGATTGTGACTGGAGTCGCCGGGTGGGGAGTTGCTGCGTGGTCGGTCGTTCCCGCGTCACAGTGGCTTGGCTCCCTACTCGCCCTGTGTGCCGCGGCGGCGCTTTCCTTGCTCGTCCAGGGAACCAGAATTCGAACCTACCGCAAGCTTGACGAGGCCCAGCGACAGAAACAGCAAGAGTCGGCCGCGTGGGCTTCTACTTTCGACACTCTGTCGGGCCCCATCGCCATTCTTGATCAGTTGGGCACAATCCTGACCGTCAACGACGCCTGGCGTCGCTTCGCCGAAGCCGACGGTTTCTTCGGCGAACATTGCGCGGTCGGCATGAACTATCTGGCTGTCTGCGAATCGCCCTCCGGAGAATGCAGGGAGCAAGCCCGGCAGCTCGCTTCGGAAATCCGAGAGATCCTCCGCCGCGAGCGAGACCAGTGCACCCTGGAGTACGCCTGCCACAGCGGTTCGCGGAAGCGCTGGTTCCGAGTATGGATTCGCCGCCAAGAGGTCAGCGGACCGCTTCGCTTGGTTGTGGCACAGGAGGAGATCACCCTGCTGAAAGAAGCCGAAGACGAAGCTCGGCTTGGCCGGGAGCGTTACGATTTGCTGTTTCTCGCAGCCCACGACGGGCTATGGGACTGGGATCTGGAAACCAACAGGGTCCACTTTTACGCCCGTTGGAAAGCCATGCTGGGATTCGCCGAACACGAGATTGGGGATCGGCCCGATGAGTGGCTCGAGCGAGTCCATACGAAGGATGTTGCCCAGCTGTTGGCAAGAATGTCCGACCATATCGAGGGGCGCAGCCACGATCTCGAAAACGAGCACCGCCTCCAGCACCGCGACGGCGACTACCGCTGGGTATCGACTCGCGCCATCGCCGTACGCGACGAAAAAGGTAAGGCCGTCCGGCTCGTGGGCGCCCACACGGACATCACTGCTCAGCGTGAGGCCAAAAGACAACTCCTGCACGACGCATTGTACGATACTCTTACGGGCCTGCCGAACCGAAGCAATTTGCGCTGGCGGCTGCATCGAGCAGCCGCTGACGCCGGCCCGCGATCGAACCGGCTCTTTGCCCTTTTGTACATCGACCTGGATCGCTTCAAGCTCATCAACGACAGCCTGGGCCACACCGTTGGAGACCAACTCCTCGTCGATATCTCTGAGCGGCTAAGGAGTTGCATCGGCCAGAGCGACAGCCTCGCGCGGTTAGGTGGAGATGCATTTGCGGTCCTGCTGGAAGACCTCGCGCGCGTCCAAGACGCGACCGACGCGGCCCGCCGCATCCAGACGGAAATCACCCGCCCCTTTCACGTTGGAAACCAAGAAGTTTTTACCGCCACCAGTATCGGTATCGCCATCGGCACTCCGGGTCACGAACAGGCCGGAGCGATGCTGCGCAACGCCGACACGGCCTTGCACCGCGCCAAGGCGCTCGGAAGGTCGCGCTACGAAGTCTTCGACCAAGACATGCACACCCACGCCGTCCAGTTGCTGGACCTGGAGATGGCCCTGCGACAGGCCGTTGAGCGCGACGAGCTGCTCGTTCACTACCAGCCCATTGTTTCTCTCTCCTCCGGCCGGATCACGCGCTGCGAAGCGCTTATTCGCTGGCGCCATCCTAAGCGCGGTTTGATCCCGCCGGCAGAGTTTATTCCCATCGCCGAAGAATCCGACCTCATCGACAGCATCAGCGACTGGATCCTGCGAACCGCGTGCGGCGAAGCGGCCTCTTGGCAGGTGCAGGGTCTGCCGCCGGTCGGCGTCGCTGTCAATATCCCCCCTCGTCAATTCCACAAGCGCAACGCCGTCGAAGTAGTAGATGCCATCCTAGTCGAGACGGGCCTCCGCTCGGAGCTGCTGCAATTGGAACTTACCGAGAGCGAGCTACTGGAAAGCGCGGACAGCATCATACCCCCCTTGGTCGAGCTCACAAAAAGAGGCGTCAGAATCTCTCTCGACGATTTCGGAACCGGTCACTCGTCGCTAACCCGTCTGCGGCAGTTGCCCATTCACCACCTCAAGATCGACGAGTCCCTCGTTCGCCACATGACGACGAATTCAGATGATGCCGCCATTGCCACCGGGATCATCGGACTGGCCCATAAGTTGGACTTGCAGGTAACGGTCGAGGGTGTGGAAACTCACGAGCAACTCGAGTTCTTGTATGACAAGGAATGCGATGAGGTGCAGGGACTGATCGTCAGCCCCCCTCGAGCCGCCGAAGACTTCAGGCAATTCCTGAAGGATACTCCCCAGTTGGCACTGCTGCCTAAGACCTAACCCTAACCAAAATATTTGAAATCTAGTCATCCACTTCACTCCAGTTGTCCGGGTGGGGAGAAATGCGGGTTAGCCTTTCGGCGGAGCCATCCTCCCCGATTCTGTGTGAAGATCAGCGCGTCGCGCCGAACATCCTGTTCAAAAAACTGATCTCCGCCTGTAGCGAGAAATCGATTTAGGGCGGTCATCGGCCCGGGGCCGGAGTCCGGATCCAGCTGGATCCCATCCACAAGCGTATCTTCCACGATCAGGGAGCTCCCGGGACTGACCATCGTACTGTATAGCTCCAACTCACGATAGACGTGCTGCGCTCGATGGTCGGAGTCCAGAGTCACCAAGACTTTCTTCCCTTTCACCTTCTCTCGAATGTTCTCCACGGCGATCGGATCGGTGGAGCTGGCATGGATGAACTCAACGTACTGCTTCCACAACGGTCGTTGCGAGACGTCTTTCACCTGCTTGAAGAGATCCAATGTGATGACCCGTGAATCCTTCAGGCCCAACCCGTCCAGAGTGTGAGCGAAGAAAAGCGCCGACCCTCCTACACTTGTTCCCGTTTCGATGATGACGTCCGGCTGCACTTCGAGGATGATCTGCTGCATCATCATTAAATCGCTCGGGTATTTCTGGATAGCCACACCCAGATAGAACATGTTTTCCCAGACCCCGAGCCGCGCATAGTCGACGATGAAGCGGTTCAACGTTTTCGGGTCGAACCGCTCATTGCTTTCCAGAATCAATCTGTCCCATTCCTGACGGGCCCACTGCGCCAAAGCGGGATCGTTGAAGTCGCCCGAGGTCTCCAACTCTCTGCCAAGAAGAATCGTTTGCAGATGACCTCGAATCGAAGGGTAAACAGTCTCGACGAAGATGACGCCGACCGCCACGGTTACAGAAATAGAGGCGGCGCAATACAAGATCAAGGTCTTCCGCGAATACATCGTTCAACCTCTCTTACGTAATTCGATTGTGATCTGAGGGGCCGGAACTCTGAGCTCGTTGCACATTCCCCGCATCAATCAATGCCTCGAACTCCAAGTGCCGGTTCAAAACTGCATTCTTGCACTTCCACGGGTGGGCGACTGATCAAAGTGCAATATATCGCGCCAATTCCCGGTCCCGAGTGGCTTAGCGCGGTAACGGCGACACCTGTTGAGAGCTATCGACAGGCGCGGCCTCGGCGGGGCTTTCCGCCCAGCGCCTGTAGCCCCCCCATGCAGTCTGGCGGCGGCGGTGAAAGGAGCTGAACAAGACCCGGCCGTAGACATAGGTCTTGAGTTCTGTAGGCGCCCAGTAGCCATCGGTCAGCAGTCTGCGCTCGAGGCTGCCTTCGGCTTCGTGGAGCTTTCCCAGCAACCCCCACCAGAGTCTCACCGGATTGATCAGGTGGAACTCCACGCGAGCCACCTCATAGGTTTCTTCGTCGATCATCATGCGGCCAGCCGATTTGTTGAGCGCGTAATCAATTCGGCGGCGTATGGGAAGCCGACCGCTCTTGGGCTCGAAGCGGAGTACGTAGGTGGGCCTTCCATGAAAAAGTTCTCGTGAGACTACGTCGGCACGGAAGCGGCTCGTCAAGTCTCTATTGAACTCGATGCGGTTTTCGTCTTCTTTCGGTTTTTCCCCTCGCTTGAGCTGCTCCCGCAGATCCCGCTCCTTTTGGTTTTCCCATGCGACCTCCTCAGCTGACGGCGGCCGCCCGTTCTTTTCCACCAGTCGCCTGAAGAGAACTCCCTCGACGGGGTAGACCTCATAGCGAGAGTGCTCGCGCTGTCTGATGCTTTTGTCGGCATGCAACTTCTCTGCCAGTACGGTCTCGGAAAAAGTGTATTGCTCTTCCACCTTTTGCCCTTTGAGCCAATCGGCGCGCTCCAAGGCGCGTTCGATGATCTCCTTTGCCGAGGGCAACTGTGCGGTCTTATCTTCGGGGGGCAACGCTATGGCCTGAGCGCACCAGGCGGTAAGGGCCAGCAGCCGGAGGCCAGTCTCAATGGCAGGTCGCATGACTCTTCGGTTGGGCATCCGCGGCCAGGCTGGGCGCCGAAGTCAGCAGCCCATAAAAGGCCGGCGAATAAGGCTTGGGGCGGCTCGACTTCCTTGTGGCGTCGCCCGGGAAAGAGACATCATACAGCACTAGCCCGCCTTTTTCACCAGCTGACGGCCGAACACGCGATAGGACCGCCATTACGTCGTTGCGATGAAAGACGCCGCCAACAACGACATCGAGCATCTTCAGTATAGGCCGGCCCAGCAGTACGGCCAGAGCGGCCATGAATCGCCGTCGACGTGCGAAACCGACGCCACCGGGAGGCGCGAAAAAGTTTCCATTACAAAGGTGTGTTGCCGGCGTTGCCGGCAGAGCCAGGCTCGGTTCCGAGCGGCACATGATAGAATTGATTTGCGCTCACCAAGGGCTGCGTCCTTGATGTCGCAGAGCGTCGAGCACCGAGCCGCGAGCGTGGGCAAGCGGTGCGGAGATGACGCCGCTCAGCACGCAGAAATCCGCGTGTACCTCGCCGCCTGAAACGAGAACCAAATTCTCCTTGCGACGCGCATAAGCGGCTCAAAGGCAGCATCATGCGAGTGGATTCGAAGGTTACTACGGTGGAATCATTTGCCCGGCAGTGCCACGGCCGGATGATTCCGTTGAACAAAACGTTTAGCTACTTTTCAGCGCTTCCGTTGGAGGAAACGGCTCTTCGTAAGCTGCTTTATGAACCCATAGCGGCAGTACCTCCCAAAGTGGGCGACACACTCCCGCATGTGGCGTTTGTCCTGGTTCCGTTCCTCGAAAAGCGGAAACTAACGGGAGTCGGAGACGGCCGTAACGGGGGGCAGCGAAGGGCCGCAACGACCCCAAGCGTCAGCTTCGATGCCCCGAGGGCAACTCGGCGGGTTTATGCGGCAACCATTGGATTCAAGGAGCAAGATTTCTTGTTTCTGGCGATCAAGGACGAGGAAGTGACGGACTGTCACTACAGCTTGTACGGCGCCCTGGCGGCGTTGCTCTCGCGCCGCCTGCAACACGACTCGGTCAGCGGCTTTCACGATTTGGTTCGGGACGAGCTGGCCGCCGAGGCCCACGGCGAGGTCGATGAAAGAAGCTGGCGTCTGAAAGAGCAACTGATCCGGCGGCAGCGCGACCCGACTCGTCGCACCAAACTATTGGAAAACTACTGTCGGCAAGCACTCGAGGATACCTTGACACTTTACCTCCACGGGCTTTGCTGCGATATTGATATCGAGGCGGGGCCCAGACAATTGACGAGCCCCCGCATCCGGCGACGGCTGGAGTTGCTGCGCCAGGTCCTGCCCCCTCCCAAAGACCGCGCCCTTTTCCCCGAGGAGCTCCCAAAGCCGGCGCCGAAGGGCTGAGCTCCAGCGTTCGGCCCCTCACGAATCCACCCTCAGCCGATGACTCGATCGCCGATGCCGCCCAGAGCCGTTCTGGCTCGCCTGCGCAAAGGAACGGTCATCCCGGCTCATCCGCTGGCGTTGGACAGCGGGCGCAAGCTGGACGAGCAAAGGCAGCGGGCGCTCACGCGTTACTACGCGGCTGCCAGCGTCGGCGGCGTGGCCGTCGGCGTACACACGACGCAGTTCGCCATTCACGAGCCAAAAGTCGGTCTGCTTCAACCGGTTTTGGAGTTGACGGCCGAGACCGTCAAGGATGCCCAGCCGCGAAGATCAGCTCCCCTGATCCTGGTAGCAGGTCTCTGCGGGACCACCCGGCAGGCCGTCGGCGAGGCGCGTCTGGCGGCGGACTTAGGCTATCACGCCGGACTGCTCAATCTCGGGCGGCTTCGTCAGGCTTCCGTGTCGAAACTCATCTCGCACGTCAAGGCGGTGGCGGAAGTGATTCCGGTATTCGGCTTTCATCTGCAACCGTCGTTAGGAGGACGCAAGCTGGACCTCGCCTTCTGGCGGCGCTGTGTCGAGATCGACAATTTGGTGGCCATTAAGATCGCGGCGTTCGACCGCTATCAGACCCTGGAGGTGATTCGGGCCGTGGTCGAAGCGGGACGGGAGCGAAGCATCGCCCTCTATACCGGCAACGATGACAACATCCTCATGGACCTGCTCACGCCCTTTCGGTTCTCCCAAGACCGCCCGAGCAAAACCGTCCGCATCGTCGGCGGCCTGCTGGGCCACTGGGCCGTCTGGACAAGGCGGGCCGTGCTCCAATTGGCCGAGTGCCATCGCGTCATCGCCGAGCAAAGATTGCCCATTCCCCAGCCTCTTGCGACGCTAGCCGCCCAAGTTACCGACGTCAATAGCGCGTTGTTCGACGCCGCCCATGGCTTTCGAGGCGCCATCCCCGGCATTCACGAGGTTCTGCGCCGCCAGGGATTGCTCCGGGGGCGATGGTGTCTGGATCCAAAACAAACGCTCTCCCCGGGACAGATTCGGCAGATCGACCGCATCTACGCCGCCTACCCTCACCTGAACGACGACGCGTTCGTCGCGGCGAACTTGGAGACTTGGCTGCGATAAGAGTTGTAAGAACGCGAAGACCCTTCCCCACCTCTGATAGAATCAAGGTTCTTTTTCGAGGCGACCAGGACTACGAATCGATGGCGATTGCGCGCAGGAAGGCGGCTGTTTGTGACGTCGGCGGCGTCAGGGTCGGCGGTGGTCATCCCATCGTCGTGCAGTCGATGACGAACACCGATACGGCGGACTCGGCCTCCACCGTGAACCAGTCCATGGAACTGGCCCGAGCCGGTTCCGAGCTGGTCAGGATCACCGTTAACCACGACAAAGCCGCGGAAGCGGTTCCCCGCATCGTCGAAACGCTTCGCGATCTCGGTGTAAACGCGCCGATCGTAGGTGATTTTCACTACAACGGTCACATCCTGCTCAAAAAATACCCCCACTGCGCGCGGCAACTTGCCAAGTATCGCATCAACCCGGGCAACGTCAATATCGGCAAGAAGCACGATGACAACTTCCGCACCATGATCGAAGTGGCCGTCGACAACGATAAGCCGGTGCGTATCGGGGTCAACTGGGGGTCGCTCGATCAGGCCTTGCTCACCCAGTTGATGGATGAAAACGCCCGTCTCGCCCGGCCCCGGGAGGCATCCCAGGTAACCCGTGAAGCGATCGTCCTCAGCGCACTGCGCTCCGCCGAAGCGGCCGAATCCTATGGACTGCCGCATGATCGGATCATCCTCAGCGCTAAGGTTTCGAACGTCCAGGACCTGGTGGCCGTCTACCGTGATCTGGCTGCCCGTTGCGACTATCCCTTGCATCTCGGTCTGACGGAGGCCGGTATGGGGAACAAGGGGATTGTCGCTTCCACAGCGGCGCTGTCGATCCTTCTCCAAGAGGGAATCGGTGATACGATCCGCGTCTCGTTGACACCCGCGCCAGCCGGCGATCGTAGGGAGGAAGTACTCATCTGCCAGCAGGTGTTGCAGTCGCTCGAGCTGCGTAGTTTTACTCCCCAGGTGACAGCCTGTCCCGGTTGCGGCCGAACTACAAGCACTTTCTTCCAGGAGATGGCCGACCAGATCCAAACTTATTTACGGGAAAAGATGCCCGTCTGGAAGAGTCAATACCCTGGCGTGGAAGAGATGGGGGTCGCGGTGATGGGGTGCGTCGTCAACGGACCGGGTGAGTCCAAGCACGCCAACATCGGCATCTCCCTGCCGGGGACCTTTGAAGAGCCGAAAGCGCCTGTTTACGTGGACGGCCGGCTGCTGAAAACCCTCAAAGGAGAAGGCATCGTCGGGGAGTTTGTCCAGATCTTGGAAGACTACGTAGCTTCCCACTATCAGGCGGAGTCGTCTCTCTCCGAAGTGGCAGTGATTGAAGAGCAGTAACCGCCGCAAGGTCCGAATTACCGACAGGCTTGTCCGCCGTCGCGAGTTCGAGACCCACCTTTCCGTGCCGCGTTAAATAGGGCCCCGGTTGTCAGCCGCCCCCTACTCTACCGGCTCCGCGTGCGGCGCTCTGGAATGTCAAGGGCGGAGCCCTTGGTTGTTATAACGATCTTTCCAGGGCCCAGCATGCTGTGCCCCTAGCCCGCTTTTCTCACCAGGTGGCGAGGCGAAGTGCGTGAGAGGCCCGTCAGTACAAGGCGCGCGCCGCTCAGCGCCCGTTTCCTGAGTAATGCGCGCGTACTTGAACCCTACGTTGAGCACGGTGAGCAAGCGCAACGACGTAATGGCGGGCCTATCGCGTGCTTCGACCGTCAGCTGGTGAGAAATGCGGGCTACGCGTCCAGGGCATCCGACCCACCCTTGCAAACGCTGTCGATCAAACGACAGACTTGCGTGGAGTCATCATCCGGCTTCGGCTCGTGCATGAGCAGCTGCAGCTCCAGGGTGACAGGGGGTAGTCCTTTGTCGCCCGTCGAGAAAGGCTTCGCACCTACTTCTCGCAAGAACGACGCAAGCTCTTCGCGAAGTTCGTTAGCAGCGATCCGTTCGCCGAATGCGACGAACACACCCCGCTCCCAAACGTAGAGATGGGCCTGCGCCGTCAGCCTGTCGCCGAGCTGCCGCGCGAAGCCAGCCAGCACCGTCTCCGTCTGCTGCCGGCCGTAGCGGCGGTCCAATAAATCGAGACGGGCGACCGTCACGATGCCCACCGAGAAGGCGCGCTTTTGACGAAAAAGGTTGGCGAGAAACTGCTCGCCGTGGCGGCGGGAGGGCAGGTCGGTCAGCGGCTCGGTGGTGACAAACCGGCTCATGGCTTGGACCTGCGTCTTGGCGGCGTCGATCCCTCCGTAGATACCCTCCATCATCTGCTTGGTGGCCGCCTCCTGTGGTGCGACGGTCCCCTGCAAGTGCTTCACGTGCTCGGAAAGGGATTGGCGGAGACTCGAGATGTCATCGATTTTGCTGACAGACTCGAGGTTCTCCACGCTTCGGTGCAGATCTTCATAGAAACCCTTGTTCGAGCTGTCCAAGCGGCTCGCTGTCTCTGCCAGCAAGCCGATGATGCCTGCAAGTTCACGTTCCCGTTGGGCGGAGTACTCGGCGGCGGCGGTCCACTGCTCCCTCAGCACGCGGACAAGAGCCTGAGAAGACTCCAGCAGCGCCGAGGCGTCGTCTTGCTGCTTGAGTTGCTTTGCCAGACGCCCTAGGTCCTCGGAGAACCGCCGGCGGGCTGTCTCATCCACCGCCGGAACATGTTCGCGAGTGGCGACGAGAATGGCGTCAATGACTCCATGGAGCGCACGCCGCGTGGCAAGCGCGCTCCTTTGGTCGTCCAGATGTTTCTTAATCGAGATCATCGAGCGGCACGCCGGCCACCCTGTCGACTGGCCCTAGAGTTGATCGACGGTTTGGGCAATTGCTGTGAGAGTACGCGCCAAACGGTTCTCCAAGCCGGGGGCAGCACCTGCGATCGGAGCGACCCTCCGCGAGAGTCTGTTATGATCGCTCTCTAACTACTTTCCGGCGCAAAATACGCGTGGCGCTCGGGGCGGGGACTGTCACCAATTTCGCGCCTTCAAAGAATCAACAACTTACGGGCGCATTCGGACGCGAAATTGGCTGACTGTACCCAGCCACCACGCAGTTTCTCCTTTTTGCGCCAGAAAGTAGCTACACACCCGCAGGCGGTAACCTATGGAGAAACTGCGCATCGGGATCGTTAAACTCCGGCCTGCGGCCCAGGTTCCGCGCTTCGCGCACGGGCCGGACGAAGATGCCGGCATGGATCTAACCGCTGTAGAAGAGGTGACGCTGCGGCCGGGGAGTTGGGCAAGCGTCGCTACCGGTTTCAGGATCGCCATTCCCGCCGGGTACGAAGGCCAGGTCCGACCGCGAAGCGGCCTAGCGCGGAAGTTTGGGGTGACCCTGCTCAACAGTCCCGGCACGATCGATCCGGGCTATCGAGGGGAGGTGCGGGTGTTGATGATCAACCACGGCAGTGGCGACTATACCGTTCGGCAGGGAGATCGCATTGCACAGCTCGTGGTAGCGCCATACTCTCCGGTGGAGTGGGTAGTCGAAGAGGAACTTCCGGCCACGGGTCGCGGTCCCTCTGGTTTCGGCTCCACAGGGGCCTGACCCGACCGAGACGGAGCATCATTCGGCTGGCCCGCTTTTCTCACCAGGTGGCGGCCGGCGCCGTGGCCGGCCCGCTGCCGATCGGCAGGCCTAAAAAGTCCAGGCTATTCCAAACAACGGCGCCCAATGGTGAAAAATGTCGCCAATCTCCGAATCAATCGATTCGGCGATGACGTTTTTCGGCACGGCGCTGATATAGTCGCGGAACTCGAGACGGAAAAACCAGTTCTTACCCATTCGGACTCGGACACCTAGTCCCACATCGCCCGCCGGCACCGTCTGGGTTGTCTTCGTAAGCAGCGCCAGATGGCTTCCTGGCTGGTCAAACCGCTCCATCCCTGTACCCTGGAAGACTTTCACGCCAAAGCCGAAGGCAGCGTAGCCCCGGACTTTGGCCTCCGGCTCGTTATCAAAGTAGTACAGCACGTCATAAGCGGCGGAGTGAGACCGAGCGCCGAAATCGACCGACTGCGAGCCGCCCTCGAGCTTGATGTCGTTCTGGAAGAAGATGTAGCGCAATTCGCCGCCCCAGCGGCCATTCTTCATGGTTTGCCCGAGAACGAAGCCGCCGGCCGGGCCGAAGCCCGGACCGACTTGTCCATCTCCGGTGCCGCTGGTGATGTTAACTTTGCTGTACACCGTACCTCCGCCTAAACCGCCGACATAGGCCCTTTGGGCCCACATGGGCTGAACCAGAAGACTTGCCAGAAGCGCTGTTGCGAAACACAACACAAGGGGGCTTGCTTGTCTCATACTTTCCTCAATAGTTTTCGAGAATCCGCCCACCGCACGGCAGCCGTCAGACAAGCGCGGAGTGGTGAAACCCAATGCTAGAGACTCACTCAACGATCCTGACCAGCACGGTGGTTGAAGTGCCTGCCTCAATCGTCAACGGCACCTGAAGACCCTTCGGAGCGTTGGGGGGAATAGTGACGTTGATCTGGTACAGGCCCACGAAGCCTGGAGTGAGGCCGGAGTAAAGAAGCTCGCCCGGCGATCCCCCGAACGTGACCTCCGGCTCCACCGTAGTCTCTGAAAGCGGAACCACCGCGGCCGGAAAGCCGGGCACGATGAAGGGATCCACCCTCCCCAGTCCAGTCAGGTAGATGACAGCAAATTCGCCCGGCCGCAAGGGAGTTGACAATGTCGCCAGCTGGTTGTCCTGCCGGAACACGGCGGGGAAAAGGGACCCGTCTGGTCCCTGCACCTGAAAGATAGCCGGCGCCGACGGCAAGACCTGACTGATAAAGGTGTTACTCAGTCCGCCCGGCGTGTGCACAACCATATTCGCTGTGCCGGAGGTGAAATGCAGTTGGCCGTTGATTTCCGTTGGGGAAACAAAGAGAAGCGGCAAATTCGCTCCATTGACCGTGACGCAGACGTCGGCCAACCGAGTCGGCAAGGGCAGGGAGGTAGCCTGGGCAGTTTCAGGAGCTAGGTTCTCGCCACTGATCGAGACCAGCCCGCCCGCGCCCGTCAGAATAGAAAAGTCGGCGAGGTTCGTTAACGACGACACGCGCGGGGTCGATAGGCCACTACCGTAGCCTACTGGGAACTCGATGACGCCGGCGCTGCTTGTCGAGACTAAGCGTCCATCCCGCAGGGTGGCCAAAGACCGGGTGAACGGGAAAAACGGACTGGCTTCGGGAGGCGGCTCGACCATGCGCACGGGGTTGACCACGCGCGTTGGGTCGCGGGGATCGAGGTCTTGCAGCGACCCGGTGTCGACTTGGGACCTTGGGCGGATTGAGCCCACCCCTGTGCCATCGGCATGCAACGTAAATCCGGAAGATTCCTGGTTGGTAGCTCCGTCATCGAATGTCCCGATTTCTACCAACGACTTGTCGAGTAGATGGTTGTCTACCAGGAAGTAGTCAGGCCCGGCGCCCAGAGCCCCGCTCAGGCCAGGCAGGCCGTCTCGGGACAGTATGATCCGTGACGTTTGAGCTTCAAAAAAGCTCACGACGCCGTTAGGCTCGGCGATGAGGATTCCGCGACCGTCCGGGGTTCCCGCAAGTCCCGTAAGGGAGCTAACCCTGTTGCTAAAGAGGCCCAAGGTGTCGGGAACCGAGATGATCCGCGAAGGCGTGTCCAGAAACGCCAAGACGCCTCCCGTTCCCGACTCGGCCGAGATCATGATATTCGTACTGTCCGCTGCAATCGAGCGCGGATAATGCCCGGAACCCAGTATCCGCCAGGGAAAGAAAACGTGGCCGCGGTTGATGAAAACGTTCAGATCGATCCAGGTGAGGGTCTCGGACTGGGAGTTGGCCACCAGCAGCACTGTGCCGTCCTGGGTCATGGCCATCGCGGTGGGTGTATTGCCGGTACGGAACGAACCCGTTAGACGAAAATCGGAATCAAAGACCAGTAGTCGAAAATTGGCCTGGTCCAGCACGTAGAAGCGGTCTCGGAAAGGATCGGCGACAACGTCAACGAAACTCCCAGGCACCGGATAGAGGGTGCCTTTCTGGTCCACGCTGACAACATTTGCCTGGACGATTCCCCCCAAAGGGATATTGACGGCATTGGTCACTATGTTGATCGGAAAGGTGCTGGTTCCCTGAACGGGCCCCAGAGCGCCCGGGTCGATCGTCACCTTCACGTCGGCTGGAGTAAAGCCGATATCGGGCTCGAAAAGCACCGCCGGGCGGCCACTGCTGCGTTGATCGTCGACCGACAGCTGGAACTGAGCCGGGCTGCCGCCGGCGCTCTCCAAGCGCAGGGTATGCACGGCCGGCTGTCGACGACAAGAATCGAACTGCTCAAAAATCACCCGATCGTCGGGGTGGACCTCGAGTTGGGGCTCCTCGCTGAGCCGGTTCAGGGGCATATGCAGCAAACCGGATTCGCTGACACCGTACAGCGTTGCACCGGTTGAATCAAGCACGAGGGGGCCCGTGAGGCGCTGGGTGATCCGGATGCGCTTCCTGACCAAAAGGTTGTCGAGATCCATGAGTTGCAAGACACCGCCAGCCGGGTGTTCATCCACCGGGACTTCAAACTCGGGCGCGGCGTCAAACGAGACGTAGACCGTATCGATTCCACTGTCGATGGCGTGAGCGCCAATCGATCCGTCACCATCAACGGCCTCGGGGGTATCAGCTACGATCCGCAGTCGGCGGTTCACCAACAGTTGCGCCATCATGGCGTATTGGCCGTCACCCGACACGCTGACGTCGTTAAATACCGGGGGGTAACCAAACTGCTCGTCAGTCGAAAGCTCAACAGACCGGTGGGATGGAAGACCTGATAGACGAACAGGAATTCATCGGTCAGTCCGTAAACCCAATTCCCGTCGGCCGACGTCGCCACGCTTGCGGTCACCACCTCGCGCGGAAACGTGGGCAGAGGCGCCGGAAAAACCACATCCGCCGGTGGATTTTCCAGGTCGATGAGCTCCCGCGTCGAACCGTCCTCGGGATCGAACAGCAGCAACCTCGTTGTGGTAACGATCAGCGCGTCTCCCCCGGCGACGAACGTCACGGCCAGAGGGGTATCGGCCAACGGGAAGTGGCGCCGGTTGCTGGAATCGTGGAGATTAATCGCCGTGATGCTGGCGAGCTGAGCCACACCGGACGTAACCGGGACATTAATCGCCACCAGAAAACGGGCGTCCAGCGACATCGCCATGCCCGACATGGCCGAGGGTTCAGGGCTAGTCGGGAATTGGCTTATCGGCAGGTTGGTGGCCATCGAGATGACCTCGACCCGGCCGGCACTAAAATTGCCCGCGTAGACCAGCCGGCGCACTTCGTCCACCGCCACGTCATTGATGTGACCTTCAAGGACGATGATCTGCCCAAAAGTGTTGGCCTGTCCAATACCGTGGGCCCCGGGGACGGCGGCCATCAGCAGCACAGCGATGGCACCGGCCAAGAACCTAAGAAACTGCAGGGGTAGCTTCTTCATTTCCTTACCTTGCTCCGATCATTCATACCGCACAGAGTCTTGACCGCCCTAAGCGCGAACATCCCTAGGCCGCGGCCACTCCATTCGCCGCCGCCATCGGCCTCTCTCGACCAGGCGTCCGAAGCTCATCCCCGCGCCCAGAAACGCCTCCGCCGCCCCATGTAGGGCTAGGCTGCGCCCACCAAAGCGCGGCCGCTGCCCAGCCTATCAGCGGTTGCCCGCCGCTTTCTGTCGTCGCCTCAGAATAATCAAGCCCAACAGCGCCACGGCCAAAACACCACAAATAACGCGAACTAGAACAGCATCCATGTTACTTCTCCTTCGATCGATAGTCAGACGACCCCACTTCGTTCCGCGAACCTCATCGCGAATGCAGGCCCGGCAGGAAGTCGCGAACCACTTTCACGACAATCGGCCCCACCGTGACCACGAACAACGACGGGAGAATGAAAAAGAAAATCGGAAACACCAGCTTCACGCCGATTTTGGCCGCTTTCTCTTCCACTTCCTGTCTCGTTTGAACCCGCATATAATCGGAAAAATTGCGCAAAGTTTGAGAAATACTCGTGCCGAAACGGTCCGCTTGGATGAGGACGCTGACCATCCGTTTCGCCTCATCGACATCCGTCCTCTGACCGAAGTTGTGAAGCGCCTCGGATCGCCGCTTGCCGGCTCGCAGCTCCAGGTTCATGACGGACAATTCATCGGTGATCTCGGGGTGGGCTATTTGCAGCTCCTTGCTCACCTGCATCAATGCTTGGTCCAGACCGAGCCCCGACTCGACACAGATCACCAGCATGTCCAGGGCATTGGGCAGGCCCTTTTTGATAGCCTTTTTCCTCTTCTTGGCCATGCGATTCAACGCCACGTTCGGACCGAGCCAACCGAGCGCGCCAGCCGCCAGGATCTGAAACACCGACATCTCGCTCTGCATCTCAAATCCGAAAATTAGGCCCACGCTCGACAGCGTTAGGACCACGGCTAAGCAGCCCTTAACGCCGTAGAGCACTTTCAGCGCGTGCTGGCTGCGAATGCCGGCGGACAACAAGCGCCTTTGGAGGATGCCGACGTCGGTCGGGTTGGCGGGTACGACGTTGCCGATTTTCGTCAGCAGGTGGCGGAAACTCAGGCTCGGATCCCGCACCATCTGCTCGGCGAGGCCCACCTCGCCCATCACCCGTTCCAGCGCCGCCTTCGGCTGGACCCAGAATCTAAAGCCCACCAGCGAAAGACCGACGCTGATCAACAGAAACAAAAAAATAGAGACGAGTAGCACGCTCATACGCTATTACACTCCAATATCAACAATTTTTCGAATCGTCACAAACCCTAGAAATTGCAGAATAATACAACCAACCAGCATGAGCTTGCCATCGGGGTCGTCAAAGAAAAACAAAACGTATTCGGGGTTGGTGTAAAACATCAGAATCCCAACGGTGAGAGGAATCATAGACAAGACCAACCCTGAAATGCGCCCGTGGGCGCTGACGGCGCGGATCCGTGCCCGAAGCTTGAAGCGCTCTCGAATAAGGTAGGCAAGATTCTCGAGCAGAGCCGCAAGGTTTCCCCCCGTTCGCTTCTGAAGCATGACGGCGGAAACAAAAAACCGCACGTCGAGCAGGGGTACGCGCGTCCCCAGCCGCTCCAGAGCAACTTCAATAGGAAGTCCGAGGTTCTGTTCGTCAAACGTACGGCGGAACTCGGTGCCCAACGGCGCGGCGAATTCCTTGTGCAGCATCTCCAGAGAAACGGAAAACGCGTGACCCGACTTCATGGCGCGCGACACAAACTCGAGCGCATCGGGGAATTGCTCCTCAAACGCTCGGAAGCGGGCGAATCGCTTGCGGTAAAGAAAGAAAAATGGCGCGGCTGCTCCATACGATTGCGCCGATCGGCGAAATGATCTCACCACGTGGAATGATGTACCAAAACACGTTGAAGCCACCCAAAGCGAGCAGCAGAGAGAGATAAATGGTCCTGGTCGGGTCCCAATCCATGCCGGCCTGCTCGATGTAGTCCCGCATCTTCTCCGTGAGGTTCTTGCCCAGCACCACACGAGCCACAGCATCCCGGCTAGCCGGCGTCTCCTTCTTCATCAGAGGCGTCGTTTCCGCATTCTTACCGGCCGGAGCCCGTCCTGCGACCATACTCTGCATCTGCTCGACGTCCCGTCTGCGGAAGAACCGATTGGCGATCACTGCCGTCAAAACCATCACCGTCGCAAGGACGACAAACAAAATCCCAAAACCCAGCATCAAGGCCTCCTACTCGCTAATCTCCACAATCTCTTCGAACGTTTCCGACGGCAGCCTTATCCCGGCGGCCAGCAGCTTCTCGTAGAATCGAGGCCGAATTCCCGTGGCGGCGAACCGGCCCATCACCTTGCCCTCGCTCGAAACACCCAACTTCTCGAAAACAAACAAGTCCTGGAGCATAACCATGTCGCCTTCCATGGTCGTGACTTCCGTCAAGCTCCGGCAACGGCGGGTCCCGTCACTCAGCCGTTCCACCTGAACGATCAGATCAACGGCCGCGGCGATCTGGCTGCGAATGGCTGTTACGGGAAGACTGCCGCTGCCCAGGGTCACCATCACCTCGAGACGAGTAATCACATCGCGGGGGGTGTTGGCGTGAATCGTGGTCATCGATCCGTCGTGGCCCGTGTTCATAGCCTGCAGCATGTCCAGCGCTTCTTCGCCACGGCACTCCCCGATGATGATTCTGTCCGGGCGCATGCGCAGCGCGTTGATCAGCAGTTCCCGCTGCCGCACAGCCCCTTCGCCCTCCAGGTTGGCGGGCCGTGTCTCGAGTCTGACCACGTGGGGCTGTTTGAGCTGCAGCTCGGCAGCGTCCTCGATGGTCACCACTCGCTCCGTCGGTGCGATGAAGGCCGACAAGGCGTTGAGCATGGTCGTCTTCCCGGATCCCGTTCCGCCGGATATAATGACGTTGAGCTTGGCCGTCACCGCGCCTTTGATGATGGCGAGTATCCCGGGCGTGATCGACTTCTTGGCCACCATGTCGTCGGGCATCAGCTTATCGGTGCCGAAACGTCGAATCGACAGTATTGGGCCGTCCACCGCGAGCGGTGGGATAATAGCATTCACACGGGAGCCGTCCGCAAGACGAGCGTCCACCATAGGAGACGATTCATCCACACGCCGACCGACCTGCGAGACAATCTTGTCGATAATTCGAAACAGATGGTTATCGTCCTTGAAGGTCACACTGGTCAGTTCCAGCTGACCTTTTCGCTCGATGTACACCTGGCTGTGCGTGTTGACCAGGATGTCGCTGATCGTCGGATCCTGCAGCAACGGCTCTAGCGGACCCAAACCGAACACCTCGTCCAGGACTTCCTCGCAGATCTGCTGCCTCTCCAGCGAGCTCAACAGCGTGGACTCTTCGTCCATGAGCAACATCAACGCATTGCGGACCTCGACGCGGACCTTCTCGTTCTCGATGCTGGCCAGCGCCTCCAGATTGATCTTGTCGAGCAGTCTGCGATGAAGACGAAACTTCAGTTCTTGATACTCCGGGTTGAGGGTCAATCGGCCCCTCGCCGAGCTGTGTCGGAGACGATCCTCCCAACTCAAATCGGCCGTTCGCTCAAGCTGTTGTGTTAGCGGTGTACCCACGATGAAAACCTCGCAAGACTAGAATAAGCTTCTAAAAAAATAATGTTAACTCTGCGATAGCAGCGCTGAGAGTTTCAGCGCTGCCACACCCTTCTTCTTGTCTTCCTTGTCCTGACCGACGATCGATGCCGCGAAATCACGCAAGCGCCGGCCCAGCTCGCAGTTGGGAGGGATCGTCTTGCCGCCCGTCAAGGCGCGATGTATCGCCCCGTAGTCCTCCGGCAAAATCGAGGAGATCGGGAAATTAAACACCTTTTCCATGTCGCTGCTACCGAGCTCGTAGCGATTGCTCATGCGATTAATCAACAGCGAGCAACGATCTCTCCCGTATCCCATCTGGTCCATATACGACAGCAACTTGCGCGTCAAATGCAGAGAGGGCAGCTCCGGGTTGCAGACTATATAGACATGATCCGACTCGCCCAGCGCGACCTGAGAAATGCGCTCATAGGCGGAGGGAAGATCCACAACGACTAGTTCATAAGCCGACCGCGCGTACTCGATCACTTCGTGAATCCGGTGGCCGTCGATTCCCGTCATCTCGGGTGTATCGGGCGCCAGCAGGACGTCCACTCCGTCCTTTTTCGTGACCAAGGCCGCCCATAGCGCACTGTCCAATTTCTCGGCATGCCGAATCGCATCCAGCACCCCATAGCTGTGATGCGTTCGCAGGGCAAACGACACTGTTCCTCCGGTCAAATCAAAGTCCATCAACAGGACCCGCCGCTTGCCCTCTTGAGACGTCGCAAACGCTGTCTGGCAAGCAATCGTCGAAGCGCCCTGACCGGCCTTGGTGCCCACAAATGCGATCACTTTGCCGCGATCCTGCAGCACGTGATCTTCCGACTTTCGTAGTCTCAGGACCCTCGTGATCACGGTGGACTGCGAATCAACATCAAACGGCGAGCACAGAAACTCGGTGGCCCCGGCGCGTAACGACCGAATGATGACACCAGCGTCGTTGGTCTCGTGCAGGCCAATGACATGGACCGTCGGCCGGAACGAGGTGATCAGCCCAATCAGCTCGACGGCGGTTTCCGTTTCGGCGCTCAGATCCAGCAGCACCACGTCCGGCCGCGACTGGCGCAGGCGCGTGTCTAGTTGTCGAGCCGACGGATAACGCTTCAGGTCCGCCACGATCTCAAATGCCTTCGCGTGCGGCATGCTGGCGCTCAACTGCTGGGCCAACGAACGGTTGGGGCAAATGAGCAAGGCCATTAGCTCGGCCCTTTTTCTGATCCCGTAAGGCTCCATCGCTACATCGTCCTGTCGTGGCCGCGAGTGTTGCTACTTCCGCCGTTGCTCGCGCCTTGTCTCCGCAAACTCAGCCAACGGCTCCATGAACTCTTCGGGCATCGGCAGCAGCGGCTTTTCTTCACCGGCCTCAATCACAGTCGGGAACTCCGGTGTCACCAAGACCACGAGTTCGGTGTTTTGCCTGTCCCGGCTGGTACTTTTAAAGATCGCTCCTAGCAGAGGAATGCTCGAAAGTCCCGGAATACGGCTCACGGTCTCCGTCATGCGGTTGTCGATGAGGCCCCCGATCACAAAGCTTTGCCCCGGCATCAACTCGACATCGGTTGACACCCGACGAGTCGTCAGTGCCGGAATGACGAACCCCACGATTGTCGCTGCGTTGGCGAAATCGAGAGCGCTGACCTCGGGCACGATATGCATCTTGATCGAACCCCGAGCGGTGAATTCCGGCAGAAAGTCAATCCGGATGCCGAACTCTCGGAACTGAATCGTAACGGCACCGGCCGTGGCGCCACCCTGGACGACGGGGACCGGGAATTCGCCTCCCACCAGGAAGCTCGCCTCCTTGCCGGAGGTAGCGATGATGTTGGGCTCGGCCAGGATTTGAATTAATCCCCGGCTCTTGAGAGCCTTGATCAAAGCGCCGATGTTCAGATCCGGTCGGAACGCAAAAACGTTAAGTACGTCCTGGAACGTGAAACTCGTATTGGTGCCCCCGAGCTCGGCGGGAATCGACCCCTCAAAGGTAGTGACCCTACCGGCGCCGAACTGCTGGGTCGAGATGCCCGCCGGCGTATTGAACGCGCCCGCACTCATCAGCGCGACTCCAAACTCGCTCATCGCACTGCGGTCAACCGAAGCGAACTTCACCTTGAGGAGAATCTGGCGCTCGGGCGGCGGCGGGGGAACTTCCAGATTGTTGATGATCGTAGCCCCCGAGTCCGCGCTGACCATGGCTAGAATACGATCCGCGATACCGGGGCTCGAGACCTTGCCCTCCAACGTGACAATCCCTTTGCTGGCCGTTAAGAGCACATTCTCGCCCGGGAAAGCTAAGCGGATATGATTCTGAACCTGCTCGACGTTCGTGCTCACGGTGATCGTAAAGAAGTTCCGCTCTCCGGACGTAGACCACAGAATCATGCTCGTCAATCCGGCGCCTTTGGCATTGATGAGTATCTCGCGAGTCGAGATGGCGATGGCATCGCTATGGCGTCATTCGTGATCGCCACCCGCCGAATGTCGTCGGGGTGGTCCAATACGACGGAGCGGCCCAGCGTCAGGGGGATCTCATCACCGACGGGCGTCTGTTGCATGGGTGCGGCTGCCGCCAGCAGACTCCCACTCAGCAGGCTGACCAGCAGCAGACGCAGCGATCCGCCCAAGGTCGTCACCGAGCAGCGCCCACGAGCCGCGACAACTTTTCGGGAGCAAGCACGCCTAAGTGTGGGGGGACAAAGTGACATATGGGCACCTTTACGGTTCTAATTAGTAAACGAGGCAATGCTTTCCATCGACCGCCGATTACCCCGAATCATCTCGATACGTACCACCGGCGGAGGGCTGGGCGGTGGAGGCGGCGGGACCCGCCTCACAACCCGCGGAGTCGGATCCCGTTGGAAAACCTTGCGGAAAAGGTCCGCGCGGCGAGCCGGACGACGCTTGGCGGCCGTCTTCTCGTCGTCCATGGGATTGCGAAGAACGAATTGCAGCCGACCTTCACTCGTTGCCAAGGTAATCAACTCGCTGGCTTCCGGCGTCAACAGTAAATTCACCACGGGCACGTTTTCCGGCTGCCCATCGGCATTCACCTGCAGCCTGTGGCCGGTGGTGAGTACGACAACGTTCTCTAAAATCGTTGTCGTCACACGGTCACCGCCCTTTCCAGGACTGCCAGTCAGCAGGATATCCACTTCCGACCCCGGGTTAATAAAGCCCGACACGCCGGTGACCTGGCTAATGGGAACCGCGATGGCCCTCTCACCCTCTGGAATGAGTGGCGCCAAACCCACGCCGGCTCCTTTCTCGGTAACCCGGCCGGCCAGGATGGGCTCATTGGCCAACACAGGATTGATCACCGAGCGGTCGGTCACATCTTCGATGCTGCCGAAGGCTTCCTTCGGATAAGCCTGCTCCGGGAAATCGATGACCCGAACATCCTCCTCGGTGATCACACTGCCTATCGACAGGTTCTCCTTGGCAACGACCAACTCCCTGGTCGGCACTTCCGTTTGCACGGTCCTGCGACCCTTTGTGATCTGATAAAAAATCGCGGTAATCACGAGCGCTACGAAAACTGCCATCAATACAACGGTTAAAAGGCGTCTGTCCATAATTCCCCCTCAGTTAAGCTCACTTAAGAAAGACAACAACACTCCCAGGCTAATCGCCGGGGCATACGGAATCGAATCTTTGAGACCCGAATCCGAGGTCGCACTCGCCGGACGGGCCCAACGCCGGACGGCCTTGACCGCCAGGTAGCCTACGGCCATCACGCCGCCCACAAGGGCGGCCATAATGGCGGCCATGAAGGTCGGCCACCAACCACCAAGCATAGCCCCAAATCCGGCCATCAGCTTCACGTCACCGCCGCCCATACCTCCGAGCAAATAGAACACCAGGAAAACGACGAAACCCATCAGGCTGCCTGCTAGGGCGCCTCCAGCGCCGCGCAGGCCATCGAGAACCGTGTGCCCGATCAGACCGGACAAGAAGGCCCCGACCGCTATGGGGTTCGATATCTTGCGGCGCCACAAATCCTCACCACTCGCCAAGACAGCGAAAATGATCGCCAGCACCAACAACCACTTCATCCTATACCCTCGCCCACAGCGACAACTGTAGCAAACCTCTCAGGACCCGACAAGCGGACCTCGATTCGTCGCCAAGCATCCCAGCGAAAACCGTTCCGGGATCCCTCGGCGAACAGATTTTTCCTAGTCGTCTCATTGAATAACATTCCCCAGAATGAAAGAAATTCACAGAACCCTGCGGTTTTCACGGTAACCTTACTTAGGCTAGCCTAAGAGAACCGACCTGGTATATCAGCCAGGTCCCCTTAGGGTAGAAAACCGACCCGGCCGACCTGCTTATTTCGTTCTCCTTTCGTACGTCGGGAACCCCGCTCCGGGTCTCCTCCGCCTCGGATACTAGCGGACTCTCTCAAAAAACAGTGCGCTTCCGTCATCGTAGGTCAGACGCCAGTCTGGGTGTAATTTCATGGCCGCGGTCAATGACCAGTCCACCGGCAATAGCGCAGCCTCAAACTGATTCCGTTCGAGAATCTCTTCCCAGCCCCAGTGCGATCCCATCAGACGCAGGTACGCATCCCGAATGGACGGCGCGTAGAAGTCACTTCGACCGTCGAAGAATACCTTGACTTCAGGATAAAAACGGTAGATCAGGTAGTCTCCCCACTGATCGGTACTGAATACCCGTTTCTGCTTCAAAGGCTCGCTCAGGGTGTCGCAGGCCATCTTTGGAAAGCGCATTGCAGGGAATTCCGCTTTCCAGCCCACCTTGTCGGCACGGACCTGCAACATCACCGCAACCAGCGCAACGGCGGCTACTCCCAACCAGCTAACCGCTAGCGGACCCGACTCCGATAGCGCTTTGCCGCGGCCGCCATAGTCCTCCGCCAGGCTGTGGAGCGCCTTGAGCCAACCGCTGCCGCTCTTGGCGCCCTCCCGCAGCAGAAAAGTCAGTTCCCTTCCAATCAACGGGGCGGCCACCATGACAAACAGCGGCATGTGCCGTACCGACATCAGTGATGCGTGAGCCCAGGCGGGCAGAAGCAACACAGAAGCGAACGCGCCGCGCCGAGCCAACCTGGCCAACAGGAAGATGCTCACCAGAAGGATCACCTCATACACGCGCTGACTTTCGCCTCGAAAACTGGGCGCCTGAAACTCCTGCACGTTATCGAGGATGAAGTCCGACCCCAAGTAGGCGTAAATGTGTTCGTGGAGGTGGTAACCGTAAGGATTGACCAGAGTCGCCGCAGCGCACAAAATCAGCAGCAGCCCGTAGCGCTTCAGCCCGGGAGGAACCCTCCAGAGGCTAGCGGCATCCCCGCTTCGGTAAAGCGCCCAAACCTGCTCCGCCCCCACCCCTACCGCGTAGATGGCTAACGCCAGCAGCAAGGTCAGGAAGCCGCCATGCAAGTTCGTCCACACCATCGCCATCGGGATCAGCAGGTAGACCCTCCGGCTCGGCCGCCGTCGATCGGCTTCCAGCAACCAAATCGTGATCAACAGCAACCCCCAGGTGAACATGTGGGGACGAGCCAGCCAATGCACCATCGACGCGGAAGTCGCCACCAGCATGACCACAATAGCGACCACAACATTAATCTCAAGCCAGAGCATGTAGCGGAACAGCAACGAGTTATTGTCAAATGTTGTGGACGGGGCGGGTCAGGCGGCGCGTTGTGGAACCATCACTCCATCCTTGAATTTCTTTCCTTCTAAGACGTGGACAATCAGCTCCGAGCCGTTGAGTCTGCGCCAGCGAGCCTCCGCTTGACGGGCCAACATGAACACCATCGTCAGCGAGGCTTCGCGGCTGCCGCAGCCCTTCGTCCTGCGTTGCCTCAGGCGCACCGTCGCGAACGTTGACTCGATCGGATTCGTCGTTCGCAGATGCCCCCAGTGCTCGGCCGGGAAGTCGTAAAACGTCAATACGACCTCGCGGTCCTTTTCGAGGCACGCAACGGCCTTGGGATACTTCACCTCGTAGAGGCCGGCGAAGTGATCCATCGCCCCCTCCGCCGCTGTTCGGCTCTCGGCCAGATAAATGTTGTGTAGCGCGCTCTTGGCTTTGCCCTGCATACTCTTGGGCAACTTGTCGAGCACGTTCGCCGTCTTGTGCACCCAACAGCGTTGTTCGCGCGTCGTCGGATACACCTTCTGCAGCGCCGCCCAAAAGCCCAAACTGCCGTCGCCCACCGCCAACTTCGGCGGAACCTCCAGGCCGCGCCGCTTCCAGTCTTCGAGCAACTCCGTCCAGGACAACTCGCTTTCGCGAAAGCCGTCATGCACCGCCAACAGTTGCTTGCGGCCGTCGGCCAAGGCACCGATAACACCCAATAAACACTGCCGTTCATCGTCCAAACGGATGTTCGAGTAGATGCCGTCCGCCCACAGGTAGACGAAGCGTTGACCCTCGAGCGAGCGCTTCGACCAGGTCTCGTATTCCTCGCGCCAGACTTGCTTGAGACGCACCACCGTGGTCGCTGACAAGCCCGGCGCGGCGGGTCCGAGCAGGGCTTTCAGCGCATCTGAAAAGTCACCCGTCGAGATGCCTTTCAGATACAGCCAGGGGATCAGCTCTTCGACGCTTTTGGTGCGCCGCAGGTAGGGCGGCAGAATCTCGGACGTGAATCGAAACTTGTTGCCGTCTTCATCGACACGGCGATCGTTGACTCGCGGGGCGCGTACTTTCAGGGTTCCGACACCGCTGACGAGGGTGCGTTCGTTGGCGCAGCCGTTGCGCACCACCAATCGCCGCCCCTGGTCGTCGATTTCGTCGCGATGCGCGTCGACGTAGGCGGCGGCTTCGGCCTCGACGGCTTGGACCAACATGCGCCGTGCTCCGTGCCGCAGCACCTCGTCCAGTTCGCTAAGCTCGCTGACCGAGACCACCTTTGGGCCTACTTGACTCTCTTCGGAAATCGCTTCAAACTCTCTCACCCGCATTTCCAATTTGATTCAGGCCTCCCGACCTTCCAGCGGCCTTCAGCGTCTTTATTCATAGGGGCTAGAGCCCGATGAGGACGCCATGGAGGCCAACACCCAATGGGTGAAAAACAAACCAAGCCATTCCAGCTAACTTTCAATGGACTTCTCAAAGTCGATTTCCAGGGATCGCACGTCACTTCCGACGGTGGCCTGATTTTGGTTCGCGAACTGGACGAACGGCTCGGTCTCGGAGAACTGATTGACGAGCATCTCAGCGACTCCCGGCACGGCACAAACAAGCAGTTCACGCTCGCTGATCTGTTGCGGCAGTCGATCTACAGCCGCTTGGCAGGCTACGAGGACGTCAACGACGCCGTCCGCGTGGCGGCTGACCCGACGTTTCGCTTGATCGGCTCGCAGAAGATCTGGGATCGCGGTGCGGCCTTGACCTCGACGCTGCACGGCTTCGAGACGGAGATGCTGGCGAGCGAAGAGAACCTGCTGGGGCTGATGGCGCTGAACCGAGAGCTGGTCGGGCAAGCGGAGGCGTTCGACGACTCCGCGCGGGTCGTTCTGGACATGGACTCCACCGAGAGTCCGGTCCATGGCCAACAGGAAGGCAGCGCCTACAACGGACACTTCGAGTCGGTCTGCTACCACCCGTTGCTTTTGTTCAACGGTCATGGTGATTGCCTCGCTGCCAAGCTGCGTCCCGGCAACGTGCACAGCGCCGAGGACTGGGATGAGCTATTGTTGCCGGAGATCGAGCGCCAACTGGCCGAAGGCAAACAGGTCACCTTTCGCGCCGATGCCGCCTTCGCCAAGCCCGAGATCTACGAAGCACTGGAGGAGCGCGGCGCGGACTACGCCATCCGCATTCCGGCCAACAGGAGCTTGGAGTTAGAGATCGAAGACATCCTGTTTCGTCCGCCGGGGAGGCCCGGCCGCAAGCCGCTAGTGCGCTACAAGAGCTTTCGCTATCAGGCGGAGAGCTGGAAGAAGCCGAGACGAGTTGTCGCCAAGGTCGAGCACCACCAGGGCGAGCTGTTCGCGCGCGTCGGTTTTATCGTGACGAACATGAGCTTGCCAAGCCGGTCGGTGGTGCGTTTCTACAACCAGCGCGGCACGGCGGAGCAGTGGATCAAAGAAGGTAAGCAAGCGACGCACTGGACGCGGCTGTCGTGCCATCGCTTCCGGGCGAACGAGGTGCGCTTGCAGTGAAGCGTGCTGGCCTACAACCTGGGCAATCTCTGGCGGCGGCTCGGGCTGCCGCAGCGAATCAAGAACTGGTCGCTGACGAGCTTGCAGCACCGGCTGATGAAGACGGGCGGACGGCTAATTAAACACGCGCGGTATGACTGGCTCTTGTTCGCGGAGGGACATCTGAACCGGCGGCTGTTTGGCGACATGCTGCGGAAGATCTGGGCGCTGCCTGTGCCGGGCGGGTAGCACCGCACTTGGCGAATGCGAAATCTGTGTACTGAGGACGGAAGCTCGGAGGGGTGTCTGCGAAATTGACTTCGCAGCGACGGATCAGCCCCCATGAGGGGCAAGAAGGGGGCTCGATCGGTTCCGCCTCAGCCGCCGCCTCTTTCGGGTGGAGAAATGGTTCCGCTTCGCCGGGTGAGGGTGTAGACTCGTGCCGTCAGAGGAGCCAAATCGGAAATCCTGGTTAATACTGCACCGATGCCCGCCGCGATCCAGTATTTCTTGTGTCTCGACATGCTCCCTCCTTAGTTGCCGGAACCATTTCGGCCCTTGAGCAAGGTAACAGTATACACCCGGCCCCTCCAAACAGCACGTGCTTTCGTGATACCTCGACGATCCCTCCGGAACCGCGTCGGTCATACGAGACGGTTGGTTCGTCACCGGCCTCGGCGACAATCCTTCTATCCGTCGCCTCCCCCTTCCACGGAACAACCTGTTGAGGTTACACAGCTAGTCAACCTCTCGGTTCCCTTTTCCCGCCCCATAACAACAAGGCAACAAGCAATACCCACGCCAGGGCGCTTAGGGCTACTGAATATCCCAGAATCGAGGGTTCGAAGCGCATCACGACCCGGTGACGCCCGGCGGGGATCTCTAATCCGCGAAAAGCGACATTGGTGTAAGGGATCTGTTGTTCACGGCCGTCGACAAACGCCCGCCATCCCGGATAGTGAGCCTCCGAGGTGACAAGAAAGCCGGGGGCGGGTGAGTCCACGTCGAGGACGATTTCTCGTGCAGCGTAGGTTTGTAAGGTGACTGTGCCCGCCGAAAGGTCTTTGCCGTCGGGTAGGGAAACTTCGCCTTCGACGATCGCTTCCCCGCGAGGATCAAATTCCTCGGAATGAAGCCACCTTACGGCTTCCGCCATTCCCGCGACCTCGCGGACGCGGTCTACCAGAAAGAAGCGAGGCAACGGTTCGCGATTTTCGTAAAGCTGCCTTCCGGGAAGATCCCTCACGTAGGTGAGGCCGATTTCGTCGAGTGGCGCGCTCCGAAGAGCGTTCCGGGACAGCAAGAAGCGTACGTTCAAGAGATCGAGCACCGGAGAGCCGGGATTCGTCACTTCGTAGTATCTGCCCCAGCGTTCACCGTCACAGAATGCCAGTCGCACCTGAATGATCCGTTCCAAGGCGAAAGGGTCGTTGCCATTGGCGGTCGGAACGCGAGTGATGGGAGAACACATCGCCCAATTTAGTGAGTCGTCGACGGTGTCGATCCGGCTCGGCGGGAAGTCTTGGTTCACGGATGCCCGTAGGGAAGCCAACAGCTCCCGACTGCCGTCGAAATGATCGTCGTGTACACCCGGTTCCACTCGCGTGGAGGACTCGTTCATCGGCCGTCCGGAACCGACCAGAATGAGGTCGAGAGCAACCACCGCCACGGCGGTGTAGCCGACGGCGGGCCGCTTCAAAAAAAGGTGTGCGCCGAGCCCCGCTAAAATGGCCATCGAGAGCGCGAACGGCGCCAATGCGAATTCCGGGTGAAGGCCGATCTGAATAAAGCTCGGCAGCGAAACGAAAACGGCCTTGCCGATCGGCGTGGAGTCCCCGAGCATCCATAAGGCAGAGACAAAAACGAGAAGGGCGAACATGCGCGTCTGTCTGTCTTTCCCGAACAAAGCCGCGGCCACGGCCAGAACGAGTCCGGCGATACTCGAGTAGACATAGAGAAACGTGGGATCTGAAGGCTGCGTATACGTTGTCAGGTCGAATATCCCGTAATAATTCGGAGCAACGAGCGACACCAAGCTCTCTAGAGGCAGCCCGCCCCCGGTGCCGAGCCAATCGCTGCGATACTGCGCCACGCTGAGCCAGGTTAGCTCGACGGTGGGAAGAACCTGAGCGGCGGCCAAAAAGACGGCCCCAGCCAGCGCCCCGGCGACACGCGTGAATAGCTTCACCGGCGCCAATCGAAAGACGACCAGGGCGGCGGCCAGTAGTCCGCAAGAAAGAAACACCACGGCCACCAGCGAAGGCAACCCAGCCAGAATAACCATAGAAAGACAGGCAGCCAGACAGGCCATCCATCTCGCGCTCCATCCGTCCCGAAGTTTTAGAATGCTCAACCAGGCAAGAGGCAGCCAGGCGGCCCCGTCCATGCCGCCCAAATGTTGCGCCTGAGAGGTAAAGAAGCAACCGAGTTGGTAAACACTTGCTCCCAGCAGGGCAGCGGGCTGCGCGGCGCCTATTTCGCGCATCAGCCAAAACGTGAAGATGCCCGCCAAAAAGACGTGCAACACGATCTGCCACTCCAACACATAGAGGAGGTTCTCACCCCCGGACCAGTTACTCACAAGCAGCGTTACCACCGTCGGCGGGTAGAATAATTGCGCCTGCATATTGGCGTAGAGCGGTCGGCCGCAATACGTGAACGGGTCCCAAAGCGGCAACTCGCCGCGTCCGAGGGACTCCGCCATGAAAGAGGCGATCGGGAAATGGTCATAACGCAAGTCCCAAGGGATGACAAAGCCGTCATAGAAGAGCACGTGACGGTAGAAGACGAGCACTTCGGCGAGAAGGATGGCGTAGGGAATAACCGTAGTGAGCTTTAGCCGGGACATGGGCGGGGAGGACGTCATATTCGCTTTGTTGCCCAGAGATCTGTCACCGCTTCGCGCGTCTCAACCGACCACTCCGCGTTACGACCCTTCGGGATCGAGGCTAAAGCGGCTCTGGCTCTTTTCCCGGTGGCGATCGAAAGCCAGTTCAACCAAGCGGTCGAGCAACTCCGAGTAAGGGACGCCACTGGCCTCCCACAACTTGGGATACATGCTGATCGAGGTGAATCCAGGCATCGTATTCAATTCGTTCAACAAAATTCTACCGGAGGCGTTTTCCAGGAAAAAATCAACCCGGGCGAGTCCGGCGCATTCCGCGGCTTCAAAGGCCGCGACGGCAAGCCGTTGGACTTCACTTGTTTGCTCCGCGCTCAGCGCCGCGGGGATGACCAGCTTCGAGGTATCGTCGACGTATTTCGCTTGGTAGTCGTAGAACTCGCCCCCGGGAATGACCTCGCCAGGCAGGGAAGCCTCCGGCTTGTCATTCCCCAACACTGCGCACTCGATTTCGCGGCCTTCGATGGCCGGCTCAACGACGATTTTCGAGTCGTGCTGGGCGGCCAAGTCCAAGGCGCGGGCCAACTCGGCTGCATGGCCAACCTTCGCGATGCCGACTGACGAACCAAGATTGGCGGGCTTGACGAACATCGGGTACCCGAAGCGCTCTTCCCACCGAGCGGTGTGCTCGTGTCGTTCCCGGCGGGGAAGGGCAACGTGATCCACCGTGGGCAGCCCCCGCTCGCGAAACAGCCGCTTCATGACGTCCTTATCCATGGCCGCGGCCGAACTCAGCACGCCGCAGCCCACGTAGGGGACGTCAGCCAATTCCAACAACCCCTGGATGGTCCCATCCTCACCGAACGTCCCGTGCAGAACAGGAAAAACAACGTCCGCGCCTGTCGCCGCTCCCGGTTGCGGAGGCAGTGCGACGGCCGTTCCCGTTGCAAGAGGACCGACGCTGTGGGCAGGGAGCAAGCGCGCCGACTCAGGCGGACTCAACCACTGTCCTTCGTTGGTGATTCCGACGGGAATGACTTCGTACTTTTCCCTGTCCAGGGCGCCGATCACAGATGCTGCGGAGCGGATCGAGACCTCGTGCTCACCGGAACGTCCGCCAAAAAGGACCACGATGCGAATGGTTGACATGAATGGATACGGGCGGACGGCCCGCGCCTACGGTCGCATGCGGTACAGCATCCGCGGAAAGGCGATCGTCTCGCGCACGTGTTCGAGACCGCAAATCCAAGCTACCGAGCGGCTATTGTAGCAGCGCCCGCCCGCGCGGGTCGGCCTCGAAATGATCTAACCCGCTTTTCTCACCACCTGACGGTCGAAGCACGCGATAGGCCCGCCATTACTGCGTTGCGCTTGCTCGCCGTGCTCAACGTAGGGTTCAAGAATGTAGGGGCACGGCATGCCGTGCCCGAGGGCGCCGAGCGGCGCGCGCCTTGTACGGACGGGCCTCTCACGCACTTCGTCTCGCCACGTGGTGAGAAAAGCGGGCTAACGGTCCGCAACAGATTTGTCATTTCCGACGGGTCTCGATGAGCGGGTTCACGGCATTGATGCGGGGAAAGCGTGAAAAATCACGGTCGGCCGACCAGAGCGTCTTGACGCCGTGCTGTAGGCAGATAGCGGCAACGCGCGCGTCGTGAACGGTCGGGCCAGAGATCTTGCCCGCTAGAACAAGCGAGCGGAACACATCCCAGTAGCCCTCGACTTCTCCGATCAAGTGCAGCGACGGGCACTCGAGCCAGCACGCAACCTGTTGGAGCGCATCTTTGCGGGGAGTGGCCGGCCGATAGATGCCCGGCTGGGTCACCACGGCCACAAACTCATGAATCGCGGGCCACGGGATTGCCCACGGCGAGCCGCTTTCGGCCAAACCCGTCAGCTTTTCATCGGCCGCTCGGTACCAGGGGGAGTCTTGCCGGTGAGAGTAAACCAGAATGTTCGTATCAACTGCGATCAACCGCCGCGTCCCTTGTAGATTTTTTCCCGTATCGTCGACCAGTCGGCGGTTGTTACAAGTCCCGAGCCACGAAACGGGTGCTTTCGAAGTATGAACGGCTTCGTCTCACGCCGACTTCCGAGAACCTGCCGCAAGCCGGCCTCCAGCACCTGTTTTAGGGACAAGCCCTCCGCCGCGGCGTAGCTCTTGGCTTCAGAAAGCAAGCCGTCGGGCAGCTCAACGGTCGTCTTCACGCGTATATTCTAGCATGAAGCCGTATATATGGGTATCACAATACGGGTATACGGCCCCCAACGGGAATGACTCCGCACTTTTCCCTGTCCAGGGCGCCGATCACAGACGCCGCGGAGCGGATGGACACCTCGTGCTCGCCGGAGTGTCCGCCAAAAAGGACCACGATGCGAATGGTTGACATGAATGGATACGAGTGGAGGCCCGCGCCTTACGGTCGCATGCGGTACAGCATCCGCGGAAAGGCGATCGTCTCGCGCACGTGTTCGAGACCGCAAATCCAAGCCACCGAGCGCTCAATTCCCATACCGAATCCCCCGTGGGGAACCGACCCGTATTTGCGCAAATCGAGGTACCAGTCGAAAGCTTCTCGGGGCAGCCCGTGCTCTTCGAGTTTCTTCACCAGCAGCGCGTGGTCGTGGATGCGCTGGCCCCCGCCGATAATTTCGCCGTATCCTTCGGGCGCCAACACATCCACGCCCATGGCAACGTCTGGGTTGTCGGGGTCCGGCTGCATATAGAAGGCCTTGATGGCCATGGGAAAACGGTGCACCATCACCGGGCGGTCGAAGTCTTCGCTCAGCAGGGTCTCATCGGCGCCGCCGAAATCGCCGCCCCACTCGATCTCGCTGCCTTTCTTCTTTAGTGCTTCGACCGCCTCGGTGTAGCTCATGCGGTGAAACGGCCGTTTCACCGTTTCCAGTTTCGAGACATCTCGGCCGAGGGTATCGAGTTCCTGGCTTCGGGTTTCGAGCACGCGCTGAACGACGTATTCCACGAAATGTTCGGCCAGCGCCATGATATCGTCCAGGTTTGCGTAGGCCATCTCGGGCTCGACCATCCAGAACTCGGTGAGGTGCCGGCGCGTCTTTGACTTTTCAGCGCGAAAGGTCGGCCCGAAACAGTACGTCTTGCCGAAAGCGGCGGCGGTCGCCTCGTTATAAAGCTGGCCGGATTGGGTGAGATAAGCTATTTCGTCTTCGAAGTAGGGCACCTCGAATAGGGTGGTCGTCCCTTCGCAAGCAGCGGGCGTAAGGATCGGCGTGTCGACCAGCGTAAAGCCGTTGTCGTCCAGGAAATCGCGAACCGCCCGGATGACCTCGTGGCGCACGCGAAGGATCGCATGTTGCCGGCGACTCCGCAGCCAAAGGTGACGGCGGTCCATCAAGAACTCGACGCCGTGCTCCTTGGGAGTGATCGGAAAAGGGTCGTCGGGGGAAACTTCCTGCACCACTTCCAGATCAACGACGTCCATCTCGTAGCCGCCGGGCGCCCGCTGTTCGGCTCGAATCTTGCCCGTCACCTGAACCGATGACTCATGCGTTAGGCGGCGGCAGAGGTCAAATACCTCAGGGGCGATCTCAGCCTTAACGACCACGCCCTGCATAAAACCGGTGCCATCGCGGAAAATGGGGAACAGAAGTTTCCCGGACTTGCGTAAATTGTGCAGCCAACCCCGCAGCAGAACTGTCCGCCCCTCGAACCGGGCGGCTTGGTCGATGGTGATGACCGGGGCGGCCGAAGCCATCTAGAGGTTCTCCAACCGGTCGAATGATTCTTGCACCTTCTCCAGGGGCTTCTCGAAGTCAGGCACTTCGCGCAATTCGAAGACCAGAGGGACCTCGTCGTCACAGGAGTGGAGCAGCTTCATGGTCGACTGCCAATCAATCGTGCCTCCCGAGCCGACCAAGGGAAAGATGTGTGAATCGTCTTGGCCATCGTTGTCATGCACATGAGTTGAGCGGATGCGGTGTTTCATCAGTTCGAACTCGGGCTCAATGCCCGAGCCGAGGTGGGCGTGCCCCGTATCGAAGCAAAAGCCTACCCGCAGATGAGTCGATTGGACAAACATGTTCAGGCGTTCGGCGGAAGAAAGCGCGTTGGGAATGTTCTCAACCAACATCTCGACGCCGAGCTGGCTGCCGAACACGATCAACTCATCCAAACAGTTGAAAGCCGCCTCGAGCTTATGCTCATCGTATTCGTCGTCCGCCGTGCCGATGTGTTGAACCACATAGCGAAAGGGGAATGACTCAGCCATCTCCATGGCCCTTTTGATCTCATCCGTCGCTGCGATGCGCTTGGCCTTCGTGGTTTCGGTGATGGAGACCAGCGAGTTGGGCCCGGTACGCCCCCAGACGTCGTCGCTGAACATCGGCGCATGGATGGAATGAACCTTCAACTCCGCATCCCGAAACCAATGTTTTAGTTCGTCGATCTGAGCTCGATTGTGGTAGTCGATATGTTGCCGGGCGCAGAAAATCTCGACCTCCTTGACGCCGCTTCGCAGGATGCGGTCCAGCAGCGCCACGGTGAGGCGTCGTTCGACAAAAAGGTATGTGGAAAGTGCGTGCCGCATGGTGAGCTAAGGTCCCCCCGTGATCGGTTCTCGGAAAGTGACCGCGTCGGGGGGGGTAGGAATTGATTGTATCGGAATCGCGAAGCGGCCTGGAACCGGGGATCGGCGCCAGTCGGCTCGCCCGAATCAAAGCAGCGAACGCAGGTAAGCGCAGCCGAGGTCACAGCTCTTGGGGAGCCTCTTGTAACTCTGTGTGCAAAGCCGATGCGGGTCGGCTAGTATACTAGCGTGAGGGATCCTTCCCTGCAGGAGTTGACCATGACACCCTCCTTGAGGAATCTCGCTGTCGGCATCATGCTGATCTCCTCGTGGAGTATCGCCGCGGCAGCGGAAATCCGCTTCAACCGTGACATCCGGCCCATCCTGTCGAAGAACTGCTTTCAGTGCCACGGTCCCGACCGCAACGCCCGCCAGGCAAACCTTCGTCTGGATAGGGAAGCGGAAGCCGTCGCGGCGGGAGCGATCACGCCCGGCGACCCGGACAACAGCAAGCTGGTAGAGCGAATCCGCGCCTCCGACCCGGTCCGGCTCATGCCGCCTTCTTGGTCCAACAAGAAACTCACCGCCGAGCAAAAAGACCTGTTGACGCGTTGGATCAAACAAGGGGCGCAATACGAACAGCACTGGGCCTACATCAAGCCGGAGCGCCCGGAAGCTCCCCAGGGGCCCGCCGCGATCGACTCGCTGGCCAACAAGAAACTCGAAGAAAAGGGTTTGCAGCCTGTCGGTCAGGCCCCCCGCCCTACGCTTGCCAGACGCTTGAGTTTGGATCTAACCGGGCTGCCACCTTCTCCGGAAACCGTCGCTGCTTTCGTCAACGACAGCGACGCTCATGCGTACGAGAAGTTGGTGGACAAATTCATGTCATCACCCCAGTTTGGGGAACGGATGGCGGTTCACTGGCTGGACTTGGTGCGCTACGCCGACACGATGGGCTTTCACGGCGACGTGCCGATCACCATGTACCCCTACCGGGATTACGTGATTCGTTCGTTCAACGAAAACAAGCCCTTCGACCAGTTCACGCGGGAGCAACTGGGGGGCGACCTGCTACCGAACCCAACCACCTGGCAGCGTGTCGCCAGCGGGTATAACCGCCTCAATCGCATGACCAACGAGGGCGGCGCGCAACCTAGGGAGTACTTGGCGCGATACCTGTCCGATCGGCTTCGAGCGACATCGAGCGTTTGGCTCGGTTCAACGCTGGGATGCGCGGAATGCCACGATCACAAGTTCGACCCCTTCCTGACCAAGGACTTTTACCACTTCGCCGCTTTCTTCGCCGACATCGAGGAGGTAGGCGTCTACCCGGGGACTTGGGACTTCGGCCCGCGGGTCTGGGCGCCTACTCCCGAGGGTGAAAAGGAAATCGCCCGAATCGATCGCCAAATAGCCAGGCTCGAGCAGCAAGGCAAGGGCCGGCTTTCCGCCGATCAGACCGAGATGGAAAGCTTCGCCGGCTACGTTCGGGAAAGCCTCGCAAGCTGGCGTGTGCCGAAAGTGCGCGAGCTTTCCGCGAAAAGCAAATCGAAGTTCCGCCGCCACAAGGACGGGACGATCGAGATCAAAGGTGAAGCCCCGGTTACCGACATTCACCGGGCCGATTTGAAGCTTGGTCCGGGGAAGCTAACAGCGCTTCGATGGGAAGCGCTTCAGTTTGATGCCGAGGAGGGGTTCATGCTGACCCGCTTCACGGTCGAGCTCCTGCGCCGTGGTTCACGGCCACAACCGATTCCCATTGCCGCGGCTTTCGACAACGGTCACGAAGATCGCCGTAACGCTAGCTATGCCCTCGACGACCATGACCAGAGCGGTTGGGGTCGGTCGGGCGAAGTCGGGGACCCCCTGCCGCAAGCCATCTTTCTTCTCGAGTCGCCCTTGGAAACAAGAGCCGGCGACGCCCTTCGGGTCCGTATGTACTACGAATGGAAGCATAAGAACAAGGCCCCGAGCCGCTTCCGGCTGTCAGTTACCGATGCCGCATTCCCGGAATTCGTACCGGGAAAGAGTGTGGAAGAAGCGGTTCTGGCAAAGGGTGATCTCACTGCCGGCCGGCAGACGGCGCTCAAGGAACATTTTCTGAGCGTCACCAACGGGAACTCTAATTGGAAGCAGATTCGGGAGTTGGAGCGACAGAGGCAAGCGGTCGTCCAAAAGGGTGGTGACTGTCTCACCACGCAGGCGGTAGAACCGAGGACCGTTCGCGTTCTGCCGCGCGGCAATTGGATGGACGAATCCGGAGAGATCGTCGAGCCGCAGGCGCCTCACTTTCTCAAGCAAATCCCCATTCGAAATGGCCGCCTCACTCGCCTCGATCTAGCCGCTTGGCTCGCCGACCGCGACAACCCCTTAACCGCGCGCGTGTTCGTCAACCGCCTTTGGAAAGCGTTCCTCGGAAGCGGACTGTCCAAGATACTCAACGACATCGGGTCGCAGGGAGAGGCGCCCCAGAACCAGGACCTGCTCGACTGGCTGGCCGTTGAGTTTATGGAAAGCGGCTGGGACGTCAAACACATCACGCGGACGATCTTGCTGTCGGAGACTTATCGCCGTTCGAGCGAGCCGAGCGAAGCGTTGAAGGCCGGCGACCCTTACAACGTCTACTACGGGCGCCAGTCGGCGATGCGGCTGGACGCGGAGTTTATCCGCGACAGCGCCCTAGCGGTCAGCGGACTGCTGAATCCCACGATCGGCGGTCCCAGCGTCAAGCCTTACCAGCCCCCCGGCTACTACAAGGAACTCAACTTCCCGAAGCGTACCTATAAGGCAGACCTGAACGAGAACCAGTTTCGCCGTGGCCTCTACACGCATTGGCAGCGGCAGTACCTGCATCCGTCGCTGATGGCGTTCGACGCTCCCTCGCGCGAGGAGTGCGCCGCCGACCGTTCTCTATCGAACACGCCGCTCCAGGCGCTTACTCTGCTGAACGATCCCACTTACGTAGAAGCGGCGCGGGGGTTCGCCAAACTGATTCTGAATTCGGGCGAAACCGATACCGGCCGGCGCCTCGATTTCGCCTTTCGACGCGCTTTCTCTCGAAACGCGGAGGCTGAGGAACGCGAAGTGCTTGCGCAACTGTTGAAGAGCCGGCGCGAGCACTTCCAGAGCCACCCGGAGGACGCCGAGAATCTGCTTTCGGTCGGTATTTCCGAGGTCCCGGAAGACTTGGACGTTCGTGATCTCGCCGCTTGGACCAGTGTCGCGCGGGCAATCTTCAACAAGCACGAGTTCATCATGAGGTATTAACCCGTGGTAAGAGTAAGTCCAGCCAAAAAATGGGGACTGCCATCCGATTTTGCGGTCCATCTTTCGTTAGAAACCAACTACCTCCACGAACGAAAAATCGGTGGCTGTCCCCATTTTTGCCATTTTTTCATTTTTTGTGTCACTGCACTTTCATCATGAGGTATTAGGAGTAGACGATGCGAATGGACGAATTCCATCTCCCGACTCGCCGCGCCTTTCTCGGCCGCACGTCGATGGGTCTCGGTTCAGCGGCGCTGGCTTCTCTGCTCAAGCCCGGCCTGTTCGCCGCGCGCCCAGGCATTACCGGGTTCCCGAACTACGAGGCTAAGATCAAGCGGGTTATTTTCCTCTGCATGGCCGGCGGCCCGGCCCACCTCGAACTACTGGACCACAAGCCGGAGCTGGAGAAGCGAGACGGCGAGCCCATGCCCGAGTCTGTCACCAAGGGCCAGCAGATTGCCCAACTTCAGGGCAAGGAACTGCGCATTCTGGCGCCGCAGCACCCTTTCAAGCGTTACGGAACATCGGGCCAGCACATGACGTCGCTGCTGCCCCATATTGGAGGGATCGCCGACGACATCTGCATCGTCCGATCGCTGCAAACCGAGCAGATCAACCACGACACGGCCCATACGTTCATGAACACGGGAAACCGCCTGCCCGGACGGCCCAGCATGGGGTCCTGGATCACCTACGGGCTGGGCAGCGAGTCGGAAGACCTGCCCGGTTTCGTCGTACTGACGTCCGAGGGCGGAGCTCAGGGTCAGCCGATCGCCGCGCGGCAGTGGCACTCGGGTTTTCTGCCCGGCAAATACCAGGGGGTCAAGCTGAACTCGAGCGGGGACCCCGTCAACTACGTCCGCAACCCCAAGGGCGTCAGCCGCGAGAACCAGTCCCAGCTCATCGATACGATCACGCGTCTCAACCGCATCCAGCAGAATTCGATGGAGGACCCGGAGATTGCGACTCGCATTTCGCAATACGAGCTGGCGTTTCGCATGCAGATGAGTGTTCCCGACCTGGTCGATTTCTCGAACGAGCCCAAGCACGTTCTCGACATGTACGGCACCAAGGGTGGGGACGGGTCGTTTGCCTCGAACTGCTTGCTGGCCCGGCGCTTGGCCGAGCGCGGGGTTCGCTTCATCCATTTGTATCATCGCGGCTGGGATCACCACGGCGAAATCAAGAAGGGCATGATCGAAAGTTGCGGCTATGTCGACCAAGGCTCCGCGGCACTGGTGAAGGACCTAAAAGACCGCGGCATGCTCAGCGACTCGCTCATCGTATGGTGCGGCGAGTTCGGCCGCACGCCCATGTCGCAAGGCGAAGACCGTTCGCTTCTTGGCCGCGATCACCACATCAAAGGCTTTTCCATGTGGATGGCCGGCGGCGGGATCAAAGGCGGCATCAGCTACGGCTCGACGGACGATCTTGGCTACAACGCCGTCGAGAATGTTGTCCACGTCCACGATCTGCACGCGACGATGCTGCACCTGCTGGGCATCGACCACAAGAAGTTGACCTACCGCTTCCAGGGCCGCGACTTCCGCCTCACCGACGTCCACGGGAACATCGTCAGGGATATATTGACGTAGGTCGGTGCGGACCGGGTGAAACCTGGTTTAGACCCAATACTGTGACCCCGAGACGCGGCCCGACGTAAAAAAATTACCAAACAAACCCAATTTATATATAAGTAGAACTATTTCAATCACTTAGACTGCATCCCGGAGGCGAAGAAAAGGAATGGCCCCGAGCAAAACGACCCCGGTGATTGCCCGCTGGTGAGACGGGAGGGTGCAGGCGGGCACAGCATGCTGTGCCCCTACAGGATCTATTGAGCGCGCTTGGAAATCGGTGCGCCTGGAATTGTAGGGGCACGGCATGCCGTGCCCGAAGTTCCGCGGCCCCGCATTTCTCACCAGCTGACGGCCGAAGCACGCGATAGGCCCGCCATTACTGTGTTGCGCTTGCTCGCCGTGCTCAACGTAGGGTTTCGGTGTGACGCCGAAGGGAAGTCGCCGCTTATTTCGGTAGCATCAAGATACGAGCGGGCCAGGACGCAACCGCGAAAGTACGACTCCGCTCGCCCGGAAAGCTCTCTCCCGGACTGAAACACAAGCGTCGAGAAGAGTCTCGACGCGGCAAGCTGAGAGCTTGCGCCACAAAACAAAAAGAGCGGCGTGCGCCTTGTACCGACGGGCCTCTCAAGCACTTCGCCTCGCCACCTGGTGAGAAAAGCGGGCTAGCTACTTTCCGGCGCAAAAAGGAGAAACTGCGTGGCGCCTGGGTACAGTCAGCCAATTTCGCGTCCGGATGCGCCCGTAAGTTGTTGATTCTTTGAAGGCGCGAAATTGGTGACAGTCCCCGTCCCGAGCGGTACTCGTATTTTGCGCCGGAAAGTAGCTAGGTGAACCCAGGCCGGCTGCGGTATCTTCAGAAGCGATGGATCCACTTTTTGAGGGAATTGCGTTCCGCGACCCAGCCGGGGCGCGGAGGAACATCAGTCGCCTGGCGCCTCACCTTCCGGAAAGGGGTCTTGCTACTCTCGAACGTCTCATTCGCCAGGTTCCCGATCCCGATTCGGCGCTCAACCACCTTGAGCGCTACGCCAAGATTAGCGCTCAGCCTCTCCGGCAACTGTTTTCCCCGATCAGCCGTCTGCGAGCCTCCCTGACGATTTTCTCTCATAGCCATTTTCTAGCGGAAACTCTCTACCGCCATCCTGAGCTGCTGGAGTGGACGCTGCGGAAAGAAAAGCTATATCGAGTACTCTCGCGCGACGAGTTTCGCTCAGACCTCGGCTGGCTGGATGCGGCTTCGAGCGATGCGGACGTCGCGCGGACGCTAGGACGCTTCAAGAGGATGCACGTTCTGCGAATCGCGCTGCGCGATCTTCTGGGCCTAGCAACCCTCGCCGAGGTCACCCTGGAGTTATCCAACCTCGCGGACGCCGTCTTGCAGGGTGCGCAAGAACAGGTCCAACAGCAACTCTTACGACGATTTGGGCGGCCGCTGGCACCGGCTGAAAGCGGGCCGATCGAGTGCGAGTTCGCTGTCTTGGCGCTGGGGAAACTAGGTGCTCTCGAGCTCAACTACAGCTCTGACATCGACCTCATGTTTCTCTACGCCCGCGACGGCGAAACGGCCGGGCCGATCCGGGTTTCAAACCGTGACTTCGCCACCCAGCTTGCTCACCGTCTGACCTCGGTTCTCTCCCACCGCACAGTGGAAGGGTCTTGCTACCGGATCGACTTGCGGCTCCGGCCGGAGGGAAGCATGGGAGAGCTCGTACTTCCGCTGCAGTCCATGATGCAGTATTACCACCGCCGCGCTCGGGATTGGGAACTGCAGATGCTCATCAAGGCGCGTCCCGCCGCGGGATCGGCGCGGCTGGGACACAGCTTCCTGAAAATGGTCGAAGATTTGATTTACCAGACAACCACGGACTTCTCGACCGTCGAGCGAATGGCCCAAACCAGGGACCGGATGCGGCGAGATTTGGGCCTGCGCGCTAAGCGGGGCCTCAACGTCAAGTTGGCTCGCGGCGGCATACGCGACATCGAGTTCTTGGTGCAGTGCATGCAGCGGCTCTACGGCGGGCGCGATCGCTGGGTACGAAGCGGCGGCACTCTTTACGGGCTCCACAGGCTCAGGGATAAGGGGTACATCTCGACGCCCGACTACTCCAAGCTCAACGCCGCCTACCTCTACTTACGAGCCCTCGAACATCGTTTGCAACTCGAGCACGATCGCCAGACGCACACCATCCCCGACAAACAAGAAGCCCAAATGCTGCTCAGCCGCAGAATGCAAGGGGAGGCTTCGCCGCGAAGCGCCGGGCCGGGGTTGCTCAGCCAGGTGCAGACGCACTTAACCCAGGTCACAGAAATCTACGATCGCGTGATCGGCGCGCAAAAGCCTACCCTCGCCGTTCCCCTCTCGCCGGCGCCGGAGTCGGCGGGAGGCGAGGAACACGTCGAGAAACACACGGCCCACAGCTGGCGTAGCCAGCTTCGCCACATCGACAAGCACCACCCGGATTTGGCGGGAATCATTTCATCGCTGCCCATCCGCTGGGGCAGCCACCATTTCGAGCACTTCATCAACAAAGTCATCTCCATGCCGGCATTGCTGGCCGAGTTTGAAGAGCAGCCGCGGCTGATGAGCTGCGTGGGCGACCTAATCGAGCACAGCCCCTTCGTAGCCGAGCATCTCATCCGCCACCCCTCCGACGTTCAACACCTGAAGACGATCGCAAGCGCGGCCGGCGAGCCGGCTCCCGGTGCTGAGGCTAGGTCGGCAGGCGGCCGCGGGACGGAGAAAGGATCGCACGAGACCCCGGTCCCCTGCGAACCGGCTGACTTGCTCGAGAGCGACGCACCGTTGCCCGAGAAGTCCGAGGCGCTGCGGCGCCGCTATCGCCGTCGCATGCTGCAAATCCTTGGCGAAAGCATCCATAGCCGCCATCCGATCTTCTCGACCCTCCAGAAAACCAGTGACCTTGCCGACGAGGTGATCGGGGCGGCCTACGAAATCGCGGTGCAAGAAGTCTGCCGGCGCTCGAAACAATCTCGGCCTGAGCATCCCTTGCAGGTGATAGCTCTGGGTCGGCTGGGAATGCGCGAGTTCGACCTAGGATCCGATGCCGACCTGGTTTTCGCGCTGCCCGACGACGCTGTCTCCGAGAAGCCGTTCTGGACATCCGTCGTCGAGCGGCTGATCAACGTCATCAGTAGTTACACGCAAGAAGGCATCATCTTTACGGTCGATACCCGCCTGCGGCCCATGGGACGGGATGGCGAATTGGTCCAGACCGAATCCTCCTTTAAGCGATATTTCGCCCAGAAGGCGGAAGCCTGGGAAGGCATCGCCTATATGAAGGCGCGCGCCGTAGCGGGGGACCTTCCTCGGGGAACCAAATTTCTGAGCGAACTGCAGGAGGTAGACTGGCGCCGTTACGGGATGAGCAGCAATCTCGGCGCGACGCTCGTAACGATGCGCCGGAAGCTCGAGGAGGAACAGGGCCCGACACATCCGTTCAAGGCGGGAGCCGGCGGTTACTACGACATCGACTTCATCCTCCTGTACCTGCGACTGCGGGACGCGGGTTTGTTTTTCCGCTCGCTCAACACACCGGAGAGAATCGAGGTGTTGCGGACTGCCGGCAGCCTCACCACGAGCCAAGCTGAGACGCTAGCTCGGTTGGCAGTCTTCTTCCGCTCGCTGGACCACGGTCTTCGCGTCTCCGCCGGAGCGACCAACAAAATACCCACCTCGCGCCGGCAGCTCGAAATGGTAACGGAACTGCTCGGGCGATGGAGTGGTGTTCGGCCCCGCGAAAAGCCCTTGGCGGACCTCGCCGCCCAAGTACGCGCGGAGACCCGGCAACTGTTCTCGCAGATTTTTGCGGAAACCGACAGCCCTCACACCGCGGGCTGAGAACGTTATTGGACTGCGGGAGAGGTCATCAGCAGGACCGCGAGGTTGTACAGAACGATCACCGCGAAGAAAATGTTCGCCTTGCGCAACACACCCTCCCGGTGACGGTACACGCAGTAGATAGCCAGGGCCACGGCGACACCTTTCAGCATGACAAGCGAGCCAATGGGATGCGGTCCCCAGCGAATCGCCCATTTGACAATCGGATTTCCCTCGCTCACACCTTGCAAGAGGAAGGCGATTGTCGTCAGTACATCGAGAAGCTGAAGATAAACAAACTCAGCAAGGACACTCACCCGCGACTCCTTCTACCTACTACAACTTGAATCGCACTCTTGCCCGTCATCCATTAGGCATAGACTTAGTACTCGGGTATTTCCGCTAGGTCCCGCGTATGGCGACCACCGGAAACTAAGTACTTTATCTTAACACAGATCAGTACTTCCGGATCATGCTGGGTAAGAAAACATTTGGAGAGGTGATCTATTGGAAGACGCCCCGAATCGACTGGAATTCGGTCTCGAAGCGACTGAACAGCTCGGGGAGGCGCTCGCGCAGGCCGATTTGGTCGAAGGCGCGATCGGGACATTCCGCCGGATGTTTCTCAGAAGCAAGGACTTCCAACCCGTAGAAGCGGGCATAGAGGTCAGCGGCGTGAACCAGGTGCGCTAGCGAGACCGGTTGCCCGGAGACGGGGGGCGAGGAGTCGGGGTCATGGTGAAAGACGACCGCCTGTTGGATGCTCTCCGGCAGCTTCCACTTGGCCAGAACAACACCGGAAAGTTCCGAATGCGTCACATCGAGAACTTGCTTTTCGGACTCTTCCAGCGATCCCTCGCTTTGGTCCCAATGGGCTGCTATTTCGGGAATCACCTCAGGGAAGGTAACGATGATCAGCAGGCGTCCGATGTCGTGGAACAATCCGGCGGCGAAGGCGGCTTCGATCTCCTCCGAGCGTGTGTAGTGTGCCAGGAACTGGGTCATGATCGCGCATCCCAAAGCGTGTTGGGAATACTCGGAATACAGCTGCCTGGAGGGCATTTGGGGCTTGACGAGCATCTGGCGCATGGAAAAGGCGAGGGCCAGATTTCGGACGGTGGCGAAGCCCAACAGGGTGACGGCGTGGCGAATCGAGGAAACCCGGCTCGGCAGTCCATAGTAGGCTGAGTTGACACTGCGTAACACGGCTCCGCTCAAGACGCTGTCTTTTTCGATGATGACGGCGATTTGGCCGGAGGACGCTTTCGCACTGTTCAGCATCTGGAGCAGCTGGTTCAGGACTACCGGAAGCGGAGGGAGCTTCTCCACCGAGGCGAGAAGTTTCGAGCGGTAGTCGATCGCGGAGTCCGGCGACCCCCGAACGGGTTTTTGGGTCGGCGGATGAAGAGGTGAGCGCACAGTCCCCCGAATATCGATATCGGCATTGGCGGAGACATTCTTAGCTGTGGGCCACGCCGAGGGGTTGTTTCGTCATCAAGAAGCCGAGTTGAGCAGGCGAGCCAGCCGACCCGCGGGCAGTTTTCGCTTGGCGCGCTACGAGAACCGGACGTCGACCGGCCGAGAGACGAGGCCGGCCCGTTGAGGCGGGCCTTCGGCCTGCAGGAGCTTATACTTCCCGGATCTCGCTGCCCATGACGAGAAAATGAAAGCGCTCGGGAGGCAAAGAAATCTCCTCGGCCGCGTCGGCCCATGTGTCGTAAGCGGTTTGGGCCAAGGAGATATTTAACAGGTAGAGGAACTTATCGGACAAACAGTCAATGGGGGGAGGCTGGCGAAACGTGAGTCGGGCGCCGACGGCGCTCTCCAAGTTGACCGGTCCGCTCGGTATCGCCTTATCCGACAACAACGTCACGAAGCTGGCATGGCCGGCATGGGGCCAAACGTCCGGACGGATCAGCGGCCGCAAGATCGGTTGAGCCTCGAAGGTAATCTCACACTGGTGGATCCATTCCAAAATGGACTCGCCCCACTCCCAATGCCGCAAAAACTGTGCATACTGTTCAGCGAGGGTAAGCGCCAGAGTGAATCGTCTCTGGCCTACTGACGCTTCCGTGTAAGAGGAAGCATGAACGTCGTCGGGAATGAGAGATTCGGAGCTCACGATTTCCTCAGCGAGGTGAATCATCTCCTCGTCCGAGGTCGGATTCGCGCTTTCTTTGAGCAGGAGCGGCGGCAACTCATGAGTGCTGCCGCCCGGGATTTCAAAGTATTTTCGATTGCCGATGATCTCCATCCGAGACTCCATCCGCGACTGCTTCACTAGTCGGTTGGACGAAACCCGCCAGCACAGGTTTCAGGCTAAGGGGTTTCAAAAGATCATAAGTTAATTCTGGTTCACTGGGCAAGCTCGAGGCCTAGGTTTTTCCGCCGAGTTGCGAACTCCGAGAAACCCTACCGGCAAGGGTTTGCCCTCCCGTCAGCGGTCCTTCCGCTAATCTTATCGGATGTTTGGGCCCCGGGGTGGCAATTGTCTACGCCGAGCTGATCGGCGGCGAGCAGGGAGAGCAGGGATGAGATCGAAGCGGGATCATCCTCAGAGCAGGAAAGGCGTCTTGGGAAAACCGAAAACCGGGGACAGTTTCCTATTTCGGCGGCGAGGCACATTCATCGTCGGACCCCGCGGACCGGCGGGATCGCCGGTCCCTACAGCCAACCGCGGAAACCGCCCTGCAGGCACATGTGGACCCGCAGGCCGTCGGGTTTGTGGGCTCTTGACCACTCCAGGCCGTTGACCAACAGGGCCGAGGCCTGTGCTACGCGCTCGATATCGCCAAGAATGGCGCCACGGCACGCAAGAATGCGTACGCCACGAAAGGAATAGGCCGTGGATCTCGGCAAAATGGCCGCCGAGGCCTGCGCTTCGGGGACTCCGGGACGTGCGGAGTTGGGGGGCGTGAAGAGCTGAGCTAGCCTCTCCGTCGGGGGAGCGTTTTTCGGGAAACTTCGGGCCAGATTGGTATGGTTCCAGTCTGGCCGCGCTCGGTTAGCTGTCCCTAGCGATCGCCGACTCTGGCATCCGGAGCACGTGCAACTCGCCGCCGTCGGGATAGGCGAAGAACTCTGTTCCCAGAAACTGGATCTGAATGTGGCCCGGTCCCCGCTTCAAGTTTTTGCGGAATACCTCCATGCCATCGGACACCCGAAAAACGTAGACGACCTCGGGCGCCACATCGTGTCCGCAATAGGTGCATGAGACGCTCACCGCGATCAAGCGCCCCTCGGGTTCGACGGCGACGGAATGGATTTTTCGTCCTCGTAAAACCCTGTGACTCCCCGATTCACCGCGCATGGTCCAGACGATAGCGTCCGAACCCTCTTCGTCGGACTGGCCCCAGGCAAGCCAACCGTCGGCGACTCGTCGAAACTGACGGTCGAACGCCATAGCGCCGGCCGGAGTGATGGGGCCCCAGCGGACATTGCCTTCGAGATCCAGGCCCAGAAAGTCGGAGAGCCCTCTCTGCAGCACGATCTCCGGCTGATCCGGGTCGAAGCTCAGCAAACGGTAAGAAGAGGGGGTCTCGTCCAAAGGTTCGAAGTCCACCGTGATCCGGTCGTCGGTTGACAGGGAGCGCAGAAAAACTCTTGGGAAGCGCTGGTTTGATTCCCCGTCGAGAGACTCAAGCCAGCCTATCCACTCTCCATCATCTGAGAGGACCGGCGGGTTGCGGTCAGGCTGCGGTGGCCAGGCCAGAGGACGCAGCCCGCTTCCGGGACCGGGCCAATACCACCACGACTCGCGCCAGTCGGGCCGTGTCTTCGTAACGTAAAGCATGCGGCCGTTCTCGGCAGCGTAAGCGATGTGCGGGTACTCGCCGATGTCGAAGCTCACCTCGGTGATTTCGCACCCGGGCATTTGGAGGAGGGCATACTCATCCCCGCCCGGCCGGCGCAGCCAAGCTTGCCGCGCTTTTTCGAGCGACAAGCTCAGGGGTCGCCCGGCGGGTGAGACTTTGTAGCCGGACAGGATACATTCGGCCGGCCAATCAGCTTGCTCCCGGGCGCTTTCGGCCGGAATAGGGAAGGGGGGAGGAAACCGCCCTCCGTGCGCTACGTTCAACGTAATGACAAAAACCGGGACGGAGGCCACAAAGGTCATGATGCCCAGCCAGCCCGGCCGCCGAACGAGCCGGTACAATAGCAGGGCGGCCGCGGCCTGTAGAGCCAGCGCGAGGGTTAGGTCCGCGGCGAACCAGCCCGCCGCGGGGCCGCCGGGATACCTGTCGATCTCCTCGAGCAGCAGCGGTCCCCACTGACGATGGGTGAAGTGTCTCCCGAATACCGGGAGGAGGTAGGTGGCGAAGGACCCCACGAAGCCGATTGCGTATGCCGACGCTCTTCGGCTGATCGCCGGCTTCGGTTTCGTCGTCATGGTAGGAGGTTTTGGGCCAGTCCGGGTCAGTTTACCGTAATGGCTCGCCTCAGCGACCAGCGATGCTCGAATTGCGCCCCGGGGTTGCGGGCCAGACGCAAAGGTTGTAAACGGAAGGTGGTAATGGGGAGTCCCGAGGGCGCGACATGTCGCGCCCTCGGACCGGCGGGACCGCCGGTCCTTACAGCCAGCCGCAGAAACCGCCCTCCAGGCACATGTGTACCCGCAGGCCATCGGGTTTGTGGGCTCTTGACCACTCCAGGCCGTTGACCAACAGGGCGGTGGCCCAAGCCTCGCTGTCGAGGGTGGATGGGGCGACGACCGAGACCGATTGGGCGCCTTCGAGCGCCAGGCCCGTGCGCGGGTCGAGCAAGTGGCTGTAGCGCCTGCCGTTGACTTCGAAAAACTTCTCGTAGGAGCCCGACGTCGAAAGAGATTGGTCTTTCAGGTGAAGCTCCGCGACCCTTGAGCCTGGCTCCCCTGGATCACGGATGCGCACATACCAGCCGCGCGGCTCGCTGGGCGGAGATCCCAGCCCGTAGAAGCTGCTGCCGCAGGCGTTGACGAGAGCTACTTGGACGCCGGCCTCGCGTAGAATTTCAACCATGCGGTCAACCGCGTAGCCCTTGCCGATTCCGCCGGGGTCCAGACGGACACCGGGCCGGCGGAAGTAGACCGTTCGTTGCCCCTCATCCACAACCAGGTGACGATAGCCGACGTCGAGGAGCGTTCCGCGGATCGCTTGCCGGTTGGGAACGCGGCCGGCACCCTCGGCAAATCCCCAAAGGACCATCAAAGGGCCCACGGTAATGTCGAAGCCCCCGTCCGTTAAGCGGCTGTACTCACGACAGCGGACCAGCAAGGCCGCCATCTCGGCGGACAGCTTCCGGGGCGCTGAAGGCGATAGGCGATTGAGGCGGCTCAACTCGCTATCGGGCTTGTAATGGCTCAGCCAACGGTCGATGCGCTCGACTTCTTCAAAGGCGGCCTGGACGGCGGAGGCGAGGTGGCCGCGCCGGGTGCCGTAGGCAGTGACGGTATAGGTACAGCCCATGGCCGAGGCCGCGGCTTCATAGCGCTCGGGGAGCGACGCGCCGCCGAGCCTGCCGCTCGCCGAGCACAACAGAGAGACGACCAGGAGGGAGGCAGTCGAAGAACCGGCGCGTTTCCGAATACGCTCGAGAAGCGTCTCTACTCGCTCGGCGTTTTTCTGTCCGCGGTCTTCCAGGAACTCCAGCTGCGGTGTGTGCCGCAGTTGCATCCTTTGTGTCAGGCTATGGCGAAAATAGCCGCGGGCCCGGTCAAGAGCACGCAAAACTTCTTTGGCGGGCGGGCCGTCCGAGCGAAGGTGAAAGAACACCTGGGCGCGCTGTAGATCGGAGGAGACCTTGACTCGGGTTACTAAGACCGGGGCCAGGCGGGGATCGCCGGACCGGACAACGATATCGTTGATCTCGCGGCTCAGCTGTTCCGCGATTTTCAAGACGCGGGTCGTCTTCATCAGGCTAGGAGAAACTCGATTTCGGACGAAGTTAAGTCCGCACCGAGCAGGCGCGCGGCCTCCTGCTCGACGCGCTCCAGCACTTCCCGGGCGTGTGTCTCGGTCTGCGAAATCGTGACAATGCCCACGAGGGAGCGCTGCCACTTCTCTTGAAACTCGATTTCAGCCAGGGAAACGTTCGACCGGCGGCGAAGGCGGTCTTTGAGGGCTTGGAGAACTTTCCGTTTGTCCTTGAGGGAATGCGAGTGGGGAATATGGAGATGCAACGTGAGCAGTCCGACGGCCGCCATGCGATCTCATCAGACGAGAACTTCTTGCGCCACCTTCTCGGTGACGAAGGCCTCGATGACGTCGCCCTGCTTGACGTCGTTGAATCCCTCCAGGCCGATGCCGCATTCCTGTCCCGCACGGACTTCCTTAGCGTCGTCCTTGAATCGCCGCAACGACGAAACCCGGCCCGTGTAAACGACGACGTTGTCGCGCAGCAATCTGACGTGGCTGTCGCGGCTGACGCGCCCATCCTGTACAACGCTGCCGGCAATTGTTCCGACCTTGGTGACCCGAAACAGCTCGAGCACCTCGGCGCGGCCCAAGTAGGTTTCCTTGACGACCGGATCGAGCAGCCCCATCATCGCCTGTTTGATTTCGTCCAGAAGTTCGTAAATGACGGTGTGGAGCCGGATGTCAACTTTTTCGCGCTCCGCCATGGCGGCGGCCGTGCGTTCCGGTCGGACGGTAAAGCCCACGATGACGCTCCCCGAGGCGGCGGCAAGCAGCACATCCGACTCGGAGATGGCGCCGACGCCCGCGTGCACGATCCGTACGGTCACCTTTTCGGTGGAGAGTTTGCGGACGCTGTCGACAAGGACTTCCGCCGAGCCTTGCACGTCGGCTTTCAGCAGCAGTGAAAGCTCCTTGACGTCTCCCGCTTTGAGCCGCTCCTGGAACTGGTCGAGGGACAGACGGGCCGTCTTGGCGAGAGTCTGTTCACGCACCTTGTTTTCGCGGTACTCGCCAACCTTTTTAGCTTTGTCGGTGTCGGTGACCACCTGCAAAGCGTCGCCCACTTCGGGGAGTCCTTCGAGGCCCAGAACCAATACGGCGGAGGAGGGCGGGGCTTGCTTGATCTTCGCGCCGCGGTCGTTGATCAAGGCGCGCACCTTCCCGAAGACGGCACCAATGAGAAAATAGTCGCCGACGCCGAGTGTCCCGTTTTGAACGAGCACCGTGGCGACCGGTCCCTGGCCGCGATCCAGTTTAGATTCCAGCACGGTTCCTTCGGCGGCGCGCGTGGGGTTAGCCTTCAGCTCCTTGAGGTCGGCCAGCAGCAGGATCATCTCGAGGAGTGTATCGAGGTTCTCTTTGGTCTTAGCCGAGACGGGTACGACCACGGTTTCCCCTCCCCAGTCTTCGGGGAGCAGGCCGCGGTCCGCCAACTGCTGCTTAACGCGCTCGGGGTCCGCGTCGGGCTTGTCGATTTTGTTGATGGCAACCAGGATCGGCACGTTGGCCGCCTTGGCGTGGTCGATCGCCTCGGCGGTCTGCGGCATAACGCCGTCATCCGCGGAGACGACCAAAACGACGAGGTCGGTCACACGGGCGCCCCTCGCCCGCATACGCGTGAAGGCTTCATGGCCGGGCGTGTCGAGGAAGACAATGCGGCGGCCGTTCTTCTCCACCTGATAGGCGCCAATAGCCTGCGTGATGCCCCCGGCTTCCCGGTCGGCGACATTGGTTTCGCGGATCGAGTCGAGCAGCGAGGTTTTCCCGTGGTCGACGTGGCCCATCACGGTGACCACCGGCGGGCGGGTCTGGAGATCTTCGGGCACTTCGGCCTGTTGGACAAGCTGGGCCGCTTCTTCCTCAAAGCTGACCTCCGTCGCCGTGGCCCCGAAATACTTGCAGAGGTCTTTGATGGTGTCTAGGTCCAGCGTTTGGTTGATGGTCGCAAAGACGCCTCGGTCAACCAACCTCTTGATAACGAGGTTAGCCTTGATGCCCAGCCTTTCGCCAAGTTCCTTGACGGTGGTTCCGTCGCTGACCGTGACTTCCGTGTTGACTGCCTGGGGCGGGGCGGCAGCCACTTTGGCGGCTGCCTGGCGGCGCAAGATCTTTTCCTCGCGGGCTGCTTCGGGGTCACGAACCGGTCTGGAGCCGATCGGTCTGGGACCGCGGTACTGACCCGGGCCGCGAGGCGGCCCTCCCGCGGGGACGAAGCCCGGTCGGCCAGTGGGGTGGAACGTTCTGGGACGAGTCTGCGGCAGGCCGGAGGACCGAGACGTGGGCAAACCGGGGACTGGCGCTGAACGGGGTCGCTGGTAAATCGGTTTGCCGGGGACGACCATGGGCTTGGCAGGGCCCGGCGGAGGCCGGGTGGCCCGCGTCGTTCGCATGCGCGGCCTGGCGGTCCCCCCAGGAGGAACCACGGGGCTTCCCGGCAACATCTGGGCGGGCGGAGCCGCGGCGGCGCCCATGCCGGGAGCAACGGGTGGAAACGGGGGCCGGACGGGACCCACGGGGGAAGCCGCAGTCCTCTTAAGCGGAGCTTTTGGCCCGCTGGCCTCGCCCTTCGCCTCGGAAGGGATGGGTTTGACCGGCATGGCCGGAACCGTGGGAGGCCCGGCCACGGACCGACTGGCCGGCTTGAGACCAATGGCCCCGCGCGGCGCCGGCGTCTGGGGAGACATACCCCGCGCCACGCCCTTTCCGCCGCCGGCTCTGGGAATAGAAGCACCGGGTGAGACTTGTCCACCAGGCCCAGCGGGCGGAGGCGACGCCCCGGCTGCCGCGCGCGTGCCGGCAGGTAGAGTCGTCGCTTCAGGGCCCGGGCTGGTGCGAGGCTTCAGCGGCGGGCGGAACTCCCGTACCGGGGGGCGCAGTGGCGTGCCGCTGCCGGCGATCCTAAGCGAAGGCCGCGAAATGGCCGGCACGCGCGGCTTGACGCCGACCGGCTCCGCCTTCGGCGATTTCGCCGGAGTCGCGGTCGAAAAACCTTTCGGCGGGGAACTGACGGTAGGGGCTGAACGGGGCGGAGGAAGGTCGCGCTTGCTTTGCAGAAAATCTCGGATCGCTTCCGCCGTTTTTCGGTCGACGGAGCTCGAATGGGTCTTTTTTCCCTCGATTCCGACCTCGGGCAGAACCTGAAGGATCGCGCCGGCCTTGACTTCCAGCTCCCGCGCCAACTCGTTGATCCGAATTTTCTGTGCCTTATCTCCCAAGACAGGTCTCACTCCTTGACGGTTATCCCATCGTCACCACCACCCTCGTTTCCGCCTTCCGCCTGCTGCTGGGAGGCTTCGGATTCGATCTGTGAAGGGGGTCGGCCCGCTTCGGCAGGTTGATCGGCCTCTGCCGAGAGGTTGCTCTCCCCCATGTTATCAGAGTCGGCACCGGCCTCAGGATAGGTCTCGTCGGGCTCGGGGGGCTCTTCGCCTTCGACCGGAAGCCCGGGCATCAGGGGGGGCGTAAGGGGCAGAGCCCGCTCGGGTTCCGCCGCCGCCGAAGCAGGGGCGTCCTCAGCCGGCGGCGGGGTCTCGGGCTGGACGGCAGCGGCCTCCTGAGCCAGTCCCGGCAGCGCGCCCGAATCTTCGAATTGCGAATAAAAGCTGTTCACGGCCAGCTGGATTCTCTCGACAAGTTTGGGACCAATGCCGGAGATCTCCTGAAGCTGCTCGGGGGTCATATCCGCCAGCCGCTCGACCGTGGAAGAGCCGGCTTCGAGGAGCTTGTCAACCAGCTTCTCTCCCAGCCCGTGATCGAGCAGCACACTGACCGGAGTGCCGGCCCCAATCATCGCCTCCATGGCTGATTCGACCTCTTGCCGCTTTTCTTCCTCGCTCTTGATGTCAATGCGCCAGCCCATCAACTTGGCCGCTAGGCGGACGTTTTGTCCTCTTTTGCCGATGGCCAGCGAGAGCTGCGAGTCGTCAACGATCGCCTCCAGATGCTTTGCCGCCGGGTCGACGAGGGTGACGCGACTGATCTTGGCGGGACTCAGGGCGCGGGCGACCATTTCGGCCGCCTCTTCCGTGTATTCCACGATGTCGATCTTCTCTCCCCGCAACTCGCGAATGATCGACTGCACGCGCATGCCTCTCATCCCGACACAAGCCCCAACAGCGTCAACGTCCCGGTCGCGAGATTGCACGGCGATCTTGGTCCGCTCGCCGGCCTCGCGCGCGCAAGCGCGAATTTGAACCGTGCCGTCGTAGATCTCCGGAACTTCTTGCTCAAACAGAGTCTTGACCAGTATCTCGTCTACCCGAGATACAATCATGGCCGGCCCGCGGCCCGCCTTGTCAAAGCCCTTGATGACCACGCGGACACGGTCGCCGGGAGAAAAGCTTTCCAGTTTCGATTGTTCGCGCCTGGGCAGCCGAGCCTCCGTGCGGCCGATGTCCACGATCAGGTCCGGGCCTTCGATCCGTTTGATCGTAGAGCCGATGATCTCTCCCAGGCGGCCCGAAAATTCGTTATAGATCGTTTCCCTCTCCGCCTCGCGAATCTTTTGGAAAATCACTTGCTTGGCGAGCTGCGCGGAGATTCTGCCCAGCTCCGCCGTGGGCTTCGGGTAGCGGATCTCGCCGCCCACCTGCGCTTGCGGATCGATGGAACGCGCTTCGGCCAGACTGATCTCTTTACCGGGATTGGCCACGAGATCGGTCACGGCCTTGACCGCGAAAACCTGGAGATGTCCCTGGTCGTTGAACTCGGCGACGAGTTCCTCGTTCGTCTTGTAGTACTTGCGCGCCGCCGCCAAAATCGCGTCTTTTACGGCCTCGACCACAATCTGGGGATTGATTCCCTTGGCGTTGCTGAGATCCTCAATGCTACTGTAGATGTTCTCCATCGTGACCTCAAATACCGCTCACTATTGAGGCTCGCAAAATACAGTGACTTGGGAACGCGGGCACAGCATGCTGCGCCCCTACGGTCTGCACCGGGGCCATGTCACCATTATTCTCGAGGCTCACTAGATCTCCACGACTAAGCGCGCGCTTTCGATATCGTCGAAAGGGAATCTGATGTCTGATTCCGAACCGACTCGAAGGATGACCTCGGACTCGTCGCACCCTCGAAGCTGTCCCGTAAACTGCCTCCGTCCGCCAAGCGGGCGGCGGAGTTGGACACGGGCTCTCTTGCCGGCGAAACGTTCGTAATCGGCCAACTTCACGAGCTTGCGGTCAAGGCCGGGCGAGGAGACCTCCAGGACATAGCGTCCGGGCAGGAGATCCTCGACATCAAGAATCGCGCTAACCTGCCGGGAGATCAGCTCGCAGTCGCCGTGGGAGATGCCTTCGGGCTTATCCAGGTACACCCGGACGATCCGATTCCCCGAGTTGCCGCGAACCTCGACATCGACAACCTCCAGCCCCTCGGAAGAGGCTACTCGGTCAGCGATGTCCGTGATCCGACGGCGAACGTTGTCGTCAAACCATGCCACGCTACCAGCGCAACCCGACAATAAAAAAGTGGGCTAAAGCCCACTTTTCGCCGCGACCTCTGTGTCTAGCCAACTCCTTATTCTAGTGCTTGAGAACAGACAAAAGCAAGGTGAGAGGGAGGCAGAGAGTTGCCGGGTGAAAGACGATATCTGAAAACGGCGGCGGCCGAGGGAAAGACACCCCAAAAGCACTGGGAGAGGGTTCTCCGCCGAGAGTGGTATGGAGGACGCCCTCGAGGCCCCCAGCCGCTCATGGTGGGTTTAATCAGAGCCGATAAGAGGGACGTGGGGCGGCACGTCCGGCCCGCGGGGCAGTCCGCCGAGCCGCGGAAGCTTCGGACCGCGGAAGCCGACTCAACAGATGAGGGCGCTCCAGGCCAGTCAACACCGAGCACTGAGCTCCCGAGAGGCTCGCTCTCCCTGGAATCATGGCTATTAGTCGACTTGAGCCGTCAAGCAATCCAGCCGATGTCGTGGAGGGCCCGGTCTGCCTGTCCTATGAACGGGTGCTGGCTCGGTTTCTCCAGTCGCAATCGGAACCGGACGGAATGGAGCTGTGTCTACTGGCCAAGGAAATGGTCGCCCAGCGCACGCCGATCGCTGAAGCACTGGCAAGCAACTGGCGGATCGCTCGCTCTTTCTTGCGTTCTCCTTCCGACGCGCGGCAGGCGCGATGCGTAGAGGCCGTCGCTCAATCGCAACGGGACCTGGGAGAGGCTTTCGACCAGGCTCTCCGACTGGAAGCTCGGGCGCATATGAGACTCGCCTCGGCGTACGCTCAAAAGACCCGAGAGGTCAAAACTCTCCTCGACAGCCTCCCCGCCTTTGCCTTCATGAAAGACTCCGACTTCCGCTATGCGGCCGTCAACCAGGTGTTTTGCGAAGCTATGGGGCGCTCGGCGGAGGAGCTCATCGCTAAGACGGACTTCGACCTGTTTCCTGAAATCGTGGCCCAGCGGTTCGTGGAACGAGACCGAGAAGTCTTGCGAGGCCGTTCCACGCTCCGGCATGAAGAGACGGTGGACATCAATGGACGGCTTCGAACCGTGCTGGTGATCAAGGCGCCCGTGCTGGATCCGAACGGAACCCCCACCGGACTGATCGGCGTCGGCTTCGACATCACCGAACGCAAGCGCATCGAACAGGAACACACGCGGCTGGCAGCCGCCCTGGAGTCGGCCGGGGAAGCGGTTCTGATTACCGACACGGAGGGAACCATTCAGTTCGTCAATCCGGCCTTTGAGCGTCTGACGGGCTATTCCAGTAATGAAGCGATCGGAAGAAACCCGCGGATCTTGAAAAGCGGCTATCACGGCGCGGAGTTTTATCGGGAGATGTGGGAGACGTTGGGCCGGGGAGAAGTGTGGCAGGGAACGATCAGAAACAAGAAGAAGGATGGATCGCTATTTGACGCCGATCAAACACTGGCGCCGGTTCAGGACCGCGAAGGGAAGATCAACAGCTACGTAGGCGTTGTCCGCGACATTACCGAGCGCAAACGGATGGTCGAGAGCCTACAGCGAGCGGTGATGGTTACGGTCGAGTTTACCTCGATGGTTTCCCATGAGCTTCGCACGCCGCTGACCGCTATCAAAGAAGCCATCGATGTGGTGGCCGACCGGACCGCCGGGCCCGTGAATCAGCATCAAGCCGAGTTTCTGGCGTTGGCAAAGCGCAATGTGGATCGCCTGCACCGTCTCATCAACGACACGCTGGACTTTTCCAAGTTGGAGCGCGGAGACTTCCGGCTAGAGTTGGGGCCGCACGATCTCAACGCTCTGACAGGAGAGATCGTTATGCAGCAGCGGCTGGCGGCTCAGAAACAAGGCCTGCGGCTCGAAATCTCTGTCGAGGAGGGACTGCCGCCGGTTCGCCTGGACCCCGACCGCGTCAGTCAGGTTCTCATCAACTTGATTGGAAACGCCGTTCGCTATTGCGACGGTGGATGGATTGAGGTCAGCACTCGGCGAGGCGAGGGGGAGGACGTGGTCGTCAAGGTGCAGGATAGCGGCCCCGGTATCCCCGAGGACAAGCTGGAGCACATCTTCGAGGCCTTCTTGCAGCTCAGCACGGGCCCGGGACGCCGCTCGGGAGGAACCGGCCTGGGCCTATCGATCAGCAAGAAACTGGTGGAACTGCACGGCGGGCGCATTTGGGTCGAGTCCGAGGTAGGCCGGGGGTCGGCGTTCAATTTCACCCTTCGCCTCCACGAAGAGCCCGTCGAAAGGAGCTGAAGAGTGACGAAATCGAAGGTTCTCATTGTCGATGACGAGGAAGATGTGGTGGCCGCACTGCAGTTCAGACTGGCCACGGCCGGCTACGAGGTCTTGGCCGCCTCGAACGGCGCGGAAGCTTTGGAAGTCCTTAAGCGTGAGGCGGTCGATCTCGTTCTAGCCGACTTCATGATGCCGGAGATCAACGGGTTGGAGCTGACCCGTCTGGTGAAAGCCAATCCAAACTGGTTCGAGACCCGGATTGTACTGTTCTCGTGTAATTCCGAGCCCGAATTTCGAAAACGGGCGCTTGAGCTTGGCGCGCTGGACTATCTTCCAAAAACCGACGGAGCGAATTCGATTGTGGCCCGGGTTTACGAGATTCTCAGCCCGCAGGCAAAGGAACCGCTGCCCCTCGCCGGACACCCCTCGTCGGAGCAGAACCTTGGCGAGTCGGCCTTAGGCGAACAATTGCGAGCCCTCTCCCGAAGTCTGGCGGATATGCTTCACCTAGCTCAGATGGACAAAGACATTCCCTCGACGACCCAATACGCCCTGGATTCCGCCAACAGAATCGCCGAAGACATCAGTCGCTTGGTTCGCTCCGTCGAGGAAGAATCTAGAGAGCCGTCGTCTACCGAAAACCGGCCTAAGGCAGCGTCGTAATGGAACCGGAGAACGAAGCACAAACGATCCTGATCGTCGACGACGAAGAAGACGTCGTGAGACCGATCATCTTTCGATTGGAGATGCAGGGTTTCGACGTGCTCATGGAAGCTGACGGTGAAACAGGCTTCCAGACTGCGCTCGCCGAGATGCCGGACCTGATTTTACTCGACATCATGATGCCCGGCATCGACGGCCTGACGTTGTGCCAGATTCTCAAGGAACGGCCCGACACCGCGCACATTCCGATCATCATGCTAACGGCTAAGACCACGATGGGCGACGTCGAGAAGGCTTTCGCCGTCAAAGCGAACGACTACGTCGCCAAGCCTTTCGAATGGCAGGAACTATGGGGCAAAATCCATCGCTGCCTGGCTGATGAAGACGCCGTCCAAGCGGAGAACTCCTAGCTACTTTCCGGCGCAAAATACGAGTACCGCTCGGGGCGGGGACTGTCACCAATTTCGCGCCTTCAAAGAATCAACAACTTACGGGCGCATCCGGACGCGAAATTGGCTGACTGTACCCAGCCGCCACGCAGTTTCTCCTTTTTGCGCCGAAAAGTAGCTAGCCCGCAGAACGAAATGTTTCCGTTCTCACCCCAATATATTGTGGTTCTTCCGTAGCGATTGTCCAGATAGAGCACCAACATCACGCTGGTCATGGACAACCTCAACACCCACGGGCCGGAGTCGTTGTATGAGACGTTCATGCCGGGGAGGCCAAGGCTCGGTGGGACCGATTAGAGTCGAGAAAGTGCGCCGTTGTAAAGAATTAGCTGGGACGGCACACTATACATGGGACGGCAGATCCGCGTATCTCTCCGCCAGCTCCTCGATGGTCTGCGACCATCGTCGGCTTTGCAGCCAGCAGTTGTAGTAGGTCGCATTCGGCCACCAAGTTTCCTCTAGCTGAGGAGAACGGGATTGCCCCTCCAAGTGATACAGCTCGGCTGCCGGCAAGTACCAATTCCGACAACCTCGCTGGTAAGCCCGCAGGCAGAGGTCGGAATCCTCGTAATCCCCTTGCACGTAGGATTCGTCCCAACCCCCTAATTTCTCGAACAGTTCGCGCTGCAGCATCAGACAGGCGCCCGTCACCGCCGGAACGGGACGGCAGACATTGGCGGGGGCGTACCGTCTTGGAAATCCCTTGAAGTAGTGTTGATTCAGCCACAGGCGATTCGGGAAGGCATCGCGATGGAAGTACATGCCGGCGTGCTGAAGGGAGTCGTCTTCGTACAGCAGCTTTGGCCCCAGCACGCCCACGTCGCTCTGCGCCGAGAAGAGATCCTTCATCTTCTCGATCCAACCAGGCTCGGCGGGAAACACGTCGGAGTTCATGAAAAGCAGATAGCGCCCCCGGGCGTGCTTCGCCCCGGCATTGTTGGAGGGGCCAAATCCACGGTTGCGATCCGCGATCACCAACCGCAGCGGAATACGATAAAGCCGCTCGAGCTGGAAAGCGACGTTTTCAAAGTCGGTTTCCTGTTCGGGCGAGTCAAGAACATAGATAAACTCGCACTCCTTCAAGGAACGGTCGTCGCAAAACAAGGCCAGTTGGCGCTCGACGAGTTCCAGGCGGCGATAAACGGGGATGATGATGGAAACCTGCGGGTTGGCGGGCAGTTCTCCCATGGTCAGAACCCGCCGCGGCGCCGTACCGTCTCCGCACGACTTCTGCAAAGCAGAAAGCGCCGGGTGGAGATGACGATCAAAGAGCGAGTCGTCAAAATAAGGGGCGCGGGGGAACCTTTCTAGGATGTCCTTGCGCACCTCGAATGGATCGAACGGATCCAAGGCGGCTGAAAGCTGGAAGTCCGATCCGTTTTTCAGACGAGCCTGAAGGGTAACCCCAGCACCCCAATACTCCGAACTGGGGAGATCAAGAAAACCGATGACCCCGTGCTTTTCCCAACTTCGCTGCCCGAAATTTGCCAGGTGTTCTACAAGATCGGGGCGAGGTATCCGTCCAAGGAGTTGCGCAATGTCGAGACGGGCGCCGTCTGGAGAGATCAGAAGCAGTTCTTCCAATAAATGGTGTGGATCCCAAAGCCACCCGATGATGTACGCCGCGTTGGCGCCAACACACCAAAAGTGGTCGAGTGACAGCCCAAAGCCGTTTCGCTCGCTCAAAACCGAGCAGGGCAGCTTCCCCTCCGGCGTCCCTCGTAAAAACCGGCCAAGATCCATCATTAGCCTTCCTGGCCTCAAAAAGGCAGGGGCTGTTTCTCGATGAGCGCTTCGTAAAGACCGACATGTGCCTTGACCGCTTCTTCGATCGAGTAGACCGGTCCGATGCCATCCCTCAGCTTCTCCCAAAGTCCTTGGGTCCTCGCGGCCAGCACCATTTTCGCGGCAAGATCCCGCGGATCGCCGACCCGGAAGTGGAGACCGTCCACCCCGTCCTTGACCTTTTCCGCCATCCCCCCGATGTTGCCGCAGATCACGGGACGTTTGTGCATGAAGGCTTCCTGAATCACCAGGGGTGAGTTTTCCCACCAGATGGACGGGATCACTACCCAATCGACAGCTTCCATCAAGGAAGGTATCTCCTCAGCCTGGTACTCCGGCATGACGGTCACGTTTTCCTCGCACTCGGCGACCAGGCGTTGGAAGCTCTTCTTGAACTCGTCGGTCTGCAGGTCAAGATTGGCTCCGTGCAGAAAAAGGTGGACGTTCCTCCCGTCATCTCCCAGGATCCTCATGGCTTTGAGAAGCACGAGCACTCCCTTATACCTATTTAGCTGACCGAAGTACCCGAAGTGGCTCCTCGCTTTGCCATTTCGCAGCTCCCTCGCGGGCGCCTCCGGTTGCCGCACGCGACCGTAGTCGAGAACGCGAATCTTCTCCTCCGGGATCCCCCAATCCAAATATCGTTGCCGAAGAAAGCGGCTTGGAGTCAGGAAAAGTCGAGAACGTCGACCAGAGCGAAGTGGGACTTGATGAAGAGCTCGCGCATCTTGAATTCGCTCGAGGCGATATCAGGGAAGCACTGGTGGCAGCGATGGGCCGTCGCACGATCGCAAAGGCCGAAGTCCTTCGTGCGTACCATCTGACCATTGGCATTGCAGATGGGAATGTACTCGTGAAGAGTGTAGACAATGGGAACGCCGGGAAGCGTATTACGGACCTGCCGGATGAACTCCATTCCCAGATGAACCGTGTGTTGAAAATGAACTAGATCGGGCCGCAAGACCCGCAGAAGCTCGTCGAAGAAAACGGTGAGATGGTGCTTGTTTCGCTGGCTTTGAAGGAAATAGTCGAAATGGTCGGTGTAATACAGGATCTCCTGAGTATTGCTCGCGACCGTCAGGAAAGGAGTTCCAAGATGGGGTTGGCCTCGCGGGGGACCGGTGCGCCCAAGGAAAAAAGGCTCCAGCTGTCCGCTCTTGCGGGCGCCCTTGAATAACTCATAGGCGAAAATTTCGGCTCCACCGGCTATAAGGTCGGGGTGACCATGACAGATATAGAGTACCTTGCGCATGGCGGGCAATCAGCTGGACACGTCGTGCAGTATTGGACAAGTACTGAGGAGGCTGTCGGTGGCAGTCTACCTGCGGGGACACGGGAGAGTCAAGTTCGGGAATCGGGCCTCAGGCGAGATAATCGGCGAAATGGCAGCGTTTTTTGCGATTTGAATGCGGTGCGCTCGAAGAGCTACCGGCCCCAGCCGCTGCGACGGGTGAAGATTCCTAAGCCCGGCGGTGGCCAACCTGGGCTCGGCATCCCCACTGTTCGGACCGGGTGGCGCGGACGGCTGTCAAGCTGGTGCCTGGGACGCAGGCAATGTCGTGGAGTGCGCGGGACGAGAGGCTGCCCAGTCGCAGCTATGGCCACTGCCCTGCGCTGAGCCGGTCTCATTCTTCGTCCAACAATCGGTAGTTGACCTCGACATTCGCCCTCACAGTCACCGATTCGCCGCCCTTCATTCCGGGCTTGAACTCCCATTGGCGAACGGCTTCGATGGCGTTGTTGTCCAGCCCCTCATTCAAGCTTCTTAGAATTTGAAGGTTGTGGGCCTTTCCGTCTGGTCCGACCTCGATGGCGAGTACGACCGTGCCTTCGATTTTCGCGTCCTTAGCCTCGTCGGTGTAGTCTGGCTCGACCTTGTGGAGCAGCCGCGGGGACCTGGACCTTACTCCCTCATCACTTGCTCTATACGCCCTTACCCTCATAACTGACTTGTCGTCCAGCTGGATCCTTAGCTCCGCACCTGACGTTTCGTCCAGTTGCGGGGTTTCAAAAGAATCGACACTGGTCATATCCACCTTGATCCTTAGCTCCGTATCTGACGTTTCGTCCGGTTGCGGGGTTTGAAGAGAACATGAAGAAAGTGCCAGTTGGACGGCGAGGGCAAAGAATCCCAGAATCGCTGTGACAGAGACACTAACTCGTAGTTTAGACATAGGCACCTCGTTGATGATGAGTCTTACGCGCTGGGTCAGGTGAGGCTTTCGAGAGAAGGGTAGGACCGCGGAGGTTTGCGGGTGCAGTCTGGCGCTCGCCATCTGAGCCAGCGCCTCGAGGTAGGGCTTTCTGGCCCGGGTAATCTCGATGACCTGCCGATCGACAACTTGCTCCCGGGCCAACTGAATCCGCCCCAACACCCACCAAATCGCTGGATGAAACCAGAGGAAACTGCGGACGGCTTCTTCGAACAGCGTGAAAAGCCAATCGCTGCGTCTTACGTGCAGTAACTCGTGGCAGGCGATGGCCTCTTGATGCTTCTCTTCCATTTCTAGAAAGCCTGTCGGGAGCAGAATGACGGGGCGGGACACTCCGAACGTCACGGGGCTGTGTATCTTCGCAAAGAGGCAAATTCGCGCGCGGGCGCCTGTCAGCGACTGGAGTTTCTCAAGAAGGGCCGGAAGAGGCGCGATTTGGCGTGCCTTTCTCCGGTAGGATCGCAGCCGAACCAACCCGATAGCCAGCCAAGACAGCCGGATCAGCACCCCAGCGCCGAAAGTGGCCAGAAGCAAGGAATCGATCTCGTAACCGGCGCCCGTCAAGGCGAACTCGCTTTCCGCGCGGCCCGCCTGGGCAGCTTGCCCGGCGGGTATCGCCTGCCAGGTTTGTATAGCCGGCAGCAGTAAACAAGTTGCCAGCAGCACTTGCCAATAGGCCAGCATGATTCGAGGACGCCGGAAGCGCAGCAAGATGGGGAGAAGCGACCCGACGGCGACTAGCACGGCGACTTGAAGGCTGTATCCGGCGACATTGTTTAGCCAAAGGTTGGTATCCATCATTCACCTTTGCGGATCATTCGCCTGATCTCTTGCAGATCTTTCTCCGACAGTCGGCGGTCCTCTACAAGGTGAACGAGCAGGGGGTGAGCGGAGCCGCTAAACACCCGGTCGACGAACTCCCGTACCATCGCCCGCGTCACCTGGTCCTTGGGTCGGACCGCCTGATAGACGTAGGCGCGGTCCCGCCGGCGCTTTTTCAGAAACTTCTTCCGTTCCAGGACGTTCATCATCGTCATGACCGTCGTGTAGGCGATCTTGCGGCGCTTGAGCAGCACTTCGTAGACATCACGCACGGTGGCCCTGCCCAGTTTCCAGACCACCTTCATGATCTCCAGTTCCTGGTCAGCCAAGATGGCCTTCTGGGAAGACATACTAATACACTAGTACTATGTAGATAATACTGTCAAGCGTTTTCGTCAGCGAAGGTGAGCGAACTCACACGGTCTTCGGGGAAGCGCGGGTTAACCCGCCGGGTCGGTTCTGACCTCGATGACACTGCCCTGGGGGGGATCGGATCGGCCTCGGAGTCAAAGGGCGTTCGCCCCAAGCATAAGTCCGTTAGCGTAGGGCGGAGCGGTCGTTTTGCCCAGACCTGCGGCTTTTCCTGACCTCTTGAGTGGGCGAACAGATCCCGGTACTCTCGGTCCCCGGGGCGAGCCGAAGCCCAATCGCTCATCGCCCAGCGAAGACGCTTGACGCCAACCGGCTCCTAGATAGGGAGACGGTAGGGGCTGCAGTTCCCCACCCACGCCTCCGCGAAAAGCCGTTGCCGGGCACACTGCCCTGGGGGGGATCGGATCGGCCTCGGAGTCAAAGGGTGTTCGCCCAGAGCATAAGACAAATGCGAGCTTTGGGGATCTACGCCTGGGCTAGCTCAAGCGCCTCCTCGACTGTCGTATCGTCGTGTACCAGGGCGCAAAGAGCCGTGAGGATCTCAACCGGATCCGGATGCTGCCAGACCAGGCGGCCGAAGACTATGCCTGAAGCCCCCGCCCGCAACGCCTCGTCAACTAAACCCAGCGTGTCCTCCAGCCTCTCTCCGCGGCGTGGACCCCCGGCAACCAAAACCGGACGTCCCGCGGAGCTGACCGCACGCCGAAAGCTGTCCACGTCTCCCGAGTAACGCGTCGTGATGACGTCGGCTCCCAACTCGCCGCCTACTCGGCAAGCCATGGCCACCTCGTCGGCGATGTCATGAGGCAACTCGCTTCTCCCATTTCCATCGAAATCCGTGTGGTTGGCCAGCATCCTCTCAGTGAGAACCTCGCCTACTACCGGCAGACCCCAACGTCGGCCTTCCCTGGCAACGGCGCCGACTTTCTCCAGCTCCTCGGTTTCATAGGGAGCTCCGAGGGTTGCCTTCACCGCCACCGCGTCCACACCCAGCGAGACGGCGTCCTCCACGCTGCCAAACAGCCTCGTCGGTCCCGCACCGAGCGTGGTGACGCCGCCGTCGACGCGTAGAATCACCGCCAAGTCTCCCAGGACGTCGATCGCCTGTTCGAGGAGTCCCGGCGTGATCAAAACGCCATCGGCGTCGGACTGAGCCACGGTTTTGACGACCTCGATCGGGTTTTCAAGGCCGCGGACACGGCCGGCGATCATGCCATGGTCCAAAGCGACAACCATCGCTCGGCCATTCTTCATGAGCTGCCGCATCCGAAGGCGTTTTCCAATCGACATAGATATCACATTATATATCTCTCCTGTTCATAAAATAAACAACTATTCCCCTCTCTTACGACAAAATAGGGTCTTTATTTTAATCCCTTTTGAACGAGGTCCGTGAAAACTTAGCCCGTTAGGGGAGTATCCAGACCCTTCTCCATGGGCAGTGCCAAAGGATCTTCTACTAAGAAATCCAGCCCTTTCATGCGCTCGACCGCCTCGCCGACCGCCTTCCCCGTGGTTGGCTCGACGGTGATGACGAACGGAAGATCATCTTTATTGTGGCTGGGTTCTTGCAGCACGGCGTCGAGACTGATTCTGGCCTGTGCCAAGATCGACGCCAACTCGGCGATGATGCCGGGCCGGTCTTCGACCCGAAAGCGCAAGTAGTGCGACCGAACCTGGCGCGATATCGAGAGGGGAGCGTGTGGTTTGAGCGAGGAATGGGCGAAGGGCGGAACCATCCCCGGGGCGCCCGCTACGATCTCCCGCGCCACACGCATCAGATCGCTGACGACGGCCACGCCGGTCGGCGCGGATCCTGCTCCACGGCCGGAGTAGAAGGTGTCTTCGCCGTGAACGCCGCGCACCCAAATAGCATTGTAGGAACCTTGCACATGCGCCAAGATCGTGCCTTGCGGAACGAGCGCCGGACGTACTGAGAGCAGCAACCCGTGGCGACTTTCCTGCGCCGACGCAATGAGCCGCACGGTATGCCCAAGGCGGCCTGCGTAGGCAAAGTCGATAGGCCGGATGCGCCGAATCCCCTCCAAATAGATATCAGACGGCTTAACCTCGACGCCGAAGGCTAGTGCCGAGAGCAGAGCGAGTTTCGAACGGGCGTCGTAGCCGTCAATGTCGGCGCTCGGGTCGGCTTCGGCGTAGCCGAGCTGCTGCGCCTCGGCGAGAATCGTCTCCAGCGGCGCTCCCCGGCGTTCCATCTCCGTGAGGATGTAGTTGCAGGTTCCGTTGAGAATCCCGGCTATCGACTCGACCCGGTCGCCCGAGATCCCCTCGCGCAAAACCGAATGAATCGGAATGCCCCCGGCCACACTGGCTTCCATGGCCAGTGAGACTCCCGCGGCCGCTGCCTTTTCCCAAATTCGGGCGCCCTGCTCAGCCATCAGCTCCTTGTTGGCCGTGACGAAGGATTTCCCGTTCGAGATCGCCGAGTCGATGATTTCGGCCGCGACCGTCGTGCCGCCGATCAGCTCAGCTACCACCTGCACCTCGGGATTGTTGACAACTTCCCGCCAATTCGAAGTCCGCTCGGCTTCCGGGAAAAGATCCGCTTCGGCAGGCGGTTTGGAGAGGACGGACCGCGAGCAAAGGGCTTTGACGCTGAGCGAAAACCCCAGCTTGCCGGCAATCTGTTCGGCGTTGTCGGAAAGGATACGAAGCGCACCTCGCCCGACGTTTCCTAATCCGATGATGCCGACGTTAATTTCAGACACAGGTCCCCATTATAGGGGATCAACTCCTACCGCCAGCTAGGAGAGAGTTATCCAATACAGGATGAGCCTGAAGGGGAGGTTTGTTTCCAACACAAGATGAGCCTGAAAGTGAGCGGGACGAAAGGGTACAAGCTGCTGGTGAATGACGATCACTATGCAGAACCTAGTGTAGTGCCACTAACGGTTCTGGACAATGGCGTGGATTTTGGCGGCGCGCTCGACTTTGGCGAGGATATCTTGTGCCGGAGCTGTCCAGACAAAGGGCTTGGGCGCTTGGCGAGCCACTTCTTCACCTGCTCATGCTTGTGCGTGGAGTAGTTGTCCACGATCAGATGCAGCTCCAGCGCCGGTGGCGTTTCGCGGTCGATCTGGCGTAGGAATTTGAGGAATTCCTGGTGCCGATGTCGCGGCAGACACTCCCCGATCACCTGGCCGTCGAGCACATGGAAGGCGGCGAACAGCGTCGTTGTGCCCTGTCGTTTGAAGTCGTGGGTCATGGTGCCGGCACGACCCTTTTTCAAGGGCAGTCCCCGGCTGGCTGCGGTCTAAGGCCTGGATCTGGCTTTTCTCATCGACGTTGTCCGGTTATTTATGTGGCACTACACTAGAGCGGCTTGCCCTGGCCGAGAGGCAGGAGTTCCTGGCCGGCACTCGAAGCATTGGCTTTGCCAACCAAGGGCGGGAGTAGATTGATCGCTGGGTCGAGCGCGTTTTGGCGGCGCGGCACTACGGACGGCTTGGCAAGAGGCGGAAGGGCATCGCGCGGCGGTTTCTGGCGCGGCTGAGCGGGTTGAGTCGGGCCCCGTTGACGCGGCTGATGGGTCAGTGGCTTCGGTGCCGACAGATCGCGGTTCGACCACCCCGTCGGCGCCGCTTTCCAAGTCGCTACACACCCCCGGACATCGCCTTGTTCGCAACCCTCGACGCTGCCCAGGAGGGACGGTCGGGGCCGGCGCCACGACGCATCCTCGAGCGCGAGTATCAGTGGTTCGCCAACTCGGCGTACGTCCGCCTGGCCCCCATCTCGGTCTCCCACCTCTACCACCCGCGGCGCTGCCGGGCTTATCGCTCGCAGCGGGTGGTGTTCGATCGCACTCCGACACGACAGGTCGGGATCGCCGAGCGGCGCAAGCCCGCTCCCCAAGGACAACCCGGCTATCCGCGCCTCGCTACGGTGCGCCAGGGCCACGGGGACAGCCGCCCGGGGCGGTATCACATCAACGCCGTCGATACGGTCAGGCAGTGGCAGGTCGTCGGCTGCGTCGAGACGATCTCGGAGCGGCACCTGGTCCCCGTGCTGGAAGCGATGCCGCACCAGTTCCCCTTTCGCCCGCGCGGCTTCCCCGGCGACAATGGCGCGGAGTTTCTCAATCACCGCCTGGCCCGGCTGCTCGACAAGCTGCTGATCGAGTTCACCAAGTCGCGCCCCTATCGCACCACCGACAACGCTCTGGTGGAAGGCAAGAACGGCGCCGTGGTACGCAAGCACATCGGCTAGGGAGTGATCGCCGCCCGGGGCCGACGCCGCCGTCGCTACCGCGCCGCCGACTACCGCACGCCCTACGAAAAGCTACTCGCGCTGCCCGACTGGCAAAAGCACCTCAAGGACGGCGTCCGCCCCGAGACGCTCCTCCAGCAAGCCGGCCGCCACAGCGACACGGCAGCGGCCCAGCGGATGCAGAAAGCCAAGCTCGCCCTGCTAGCCCGCTGTCGACTTCGTCGTTCATTCCACCGCATTTCCGCGGCGCTGGAAGCAGGGCAAGGGGCTTCAAACTGAAAGGAGAACCCCAGCCGCGCCGCCCTCCCGATCCTCCTTCTTCAGGCTCATTCTTGGATCGGAAAATGCTCGCTAGGACGGCTGGCCTTCAGAATAAGCCTTTGCCGCCGAACGTACTGCTACAATAGCGTTTTCCAAATGGCGAAGCAAAACACGATTATCTACCCGGGGTCGTTTGATCCGCTGACGAATGGGCATCTCGACCTCATCGGCCGGGCAGCGACTCTGTTCGACGAAGTGGTCGTTGCCGTTTTGGGTCACGACACGAAGCAGCCGCTCTTCGCGGTTGAGGAGCGTCTGGAAATGTTGCGGGAGACGGTCAGCGACTGGCCGAATGTTGCCGTTGACAGTTTTGACGGCTTGCTGGTCGACTACGCGCGCCAACGGGGCGCCCGGCTGATTCTGCGCGGGATCCGAGCGGTTTCCGACTACGAGTACGAGCTTCAAATGGCGCTGATGAACCGCAAGCTGGACCCGAACGTCGAGACGGTCTTCATGCTGCCCGCCGAAGCGTACAGTTATCTGAGTTCGCGGCTCGTCAAAGAAGTCTACAGCCTCGGTGGCGACATTCACGAGCTGGTCCCGCCGCGGGTCGAAGAACGCTTAAAGGGAAAAGGGGGTATCCCCTGACCAAATCATGCAACTGACCGACAGAATGAGCCGCATCAGCGAATCGGCCACGATGAAAGTATCCGCCGAGGCGGGACGCTTGAAGGCCGAGGGCGTTGATGTCGTAGCCTTCGGGGCGGGCGAGCCCGACTTTCCAACTCCCGACAATATCAAGCGAGCCGCGATCCGCGCGCTGGACGAAAATTTCACCAAATACACGCCCGCGGGCGGCATCATCGAGTTAAAGGAGGCCATCTGCGAACGACACCAAGAAGATTTTGGAACCGCCTACGACCCTTCCGAGTGCATCGTTTCCGTGGGCGGCAAACATGTGATCTTCAACGTCGTAGCGGCGCTGATCGAGCAAGGAGACGAGGTCATCCTGCCGGTCCCCTACTGGGTAACCTTCTACGATGTCGTCAACTATCACGGCGGCAAGTGCGTCACGGTCGTGACCCGCCAGGATGAAGGGTTTCGCCTGACGGCCGCGGATATCGAGCGCGTGGTGACGGATAGGAGCAAATTGCTCATCATCAATTCCCCGAATAACCCTTCCGGGGCGGTCATCTCCCCGGACGAGTTCGAGAAGATCTACGCGCTGGCAGCGGCCAAGGGCATTACCCTGCTCACCGACGAGTGCTATTGCCGGCTGGTCTACGACAGCGCGCCGTTTTCGATAGCCTCGCTCGAAGGCACCCGGCCGAACGTCGTCGTGGCGGGATCTTTGTCGAAGACCTACGCGATGACGGGATGGCGCATCGGCTACACGCTGGGGCCCAAGCCGTTGATCGGCGCCATCAACAAGCTGCAGAGCCATTCCACGTCGAACCCGACATCGATCGCCCAAAAGGCCGCCATCGAGGCACTGACAGGGCCGCAGGACTCGGTGCAACAAATGTTAGGGGAATACCGGCGCCGCCGCGACTATACCGTGCAGGCTCTCAACGACATTCCCGGCGTGCGTTGCGCCATGCCGGGCGGCGCTTTCTACGCCTATCCGAACATTGGGAGCTTCCTAGGCGAAAACGGACTGGGCTCGGCGCTCGATTTCGTGACGGCTTTGCTCAAGGAAGCTCATGTCGCGGTGGTGCCCGGCGAGGCCTTCGGGACAGCGGAGCACTTTCGACTGTCCTACGCCACTTCGATGCAGGAGCTCGAACGCGGCATCGGGAGAATCCGCGAGTTCGTCAAAGACAAGTCTTGACCGCCCTTTATCCACTCCAGCTGCCCCCATCGATGCGGGAGAAGATCTGGGGCGCGCGCGATCTGGCCCCCATCTTCGGACCGCAAAACAGATCCATCGGCGAAGCCTGGTACAGCTATGAGGAAAACGCCGTCGCCAACGGTCCCCTAGCAGGCCGCACGCTAGGTGAGTTGGTTTCCGATTTAGGCGCCGCGCTGATGGGCGACTCGTATCGGCCCTCCGAGCTGGCCCGACGCTCCGCCGACGATCCCCAAAGTCGCGAGGCCGCCGGCCCGACGCCGTATTTCCCGCTTTTGAGCAAACTGATCTTCACCACCGACAAGCTTTCTGTCCAGGTGCACCCCGACGACGAGTACGCTCTTGCCCACGAAGACGGTCCGGGAAAAACCGAGATGTGGTACGTGCTGGACGCCCCTCCGGGGGCGTCCATTGCACTGGGGCTGACCAAGAAGCTCACCGCCGATCAGTTGCGGGATGCGGCTCACAGCGGAGAGATCGGGAACTGGCTGAACTGGGTTCCCGTGCACGAGGGCGATACATTTCTTGTCGCCCCCGGGACCCTGCACAGCATCGGGCCGAACCTAGTGCTGTGCGAGATTCAGCAGAACTCGGACCTGACTTACCGCTTCTACGACTTTGGCCGTCCGGGGGCGGACGGCTTGCCGCGTCCCCTGCACATCGACCGAGCCGTGGCCGTCACCCGTCAGGAAAGCCGGCCGGCGCCGATCCCGCCAATTCGGTTCGCCGGCCAAATCTGGCAGCGCGAACTTTTAGTGGCTTGCCCCTACTTCGCCACGGAGAGGCTTCGCTGGAGTGAATCGTTGACCTACCGGCCCGACCGAGCCAGGTTCCATTTGCTGATCTTTCTCGAGGGTGCCGGTGGAATCGGCAAGTATCGGTATCGAAAAGGCGACGGTTATCTCGTCCCGGCCCACGCCGAGCCTTTCCTGCTCCAGCCTGTCTCCGCAACTACAGCGATCCGCGGCTACGTGCCCGATCTTCGGTCGTTGCGCGACGAGCTGCGGCAAGCGGGAGCCGATGAGGAGCAGCTTCGCGGCGTGTTGGTAGAATGACGCCGGAAGCTAGTCCTGGCCGGTGCCGGGCACGGTCTTCAAAACCGCTGTTTGGTGTTCCGCATCAAAGGTGGGTTCGACTCCCACTAGCTTCCGCCATACGGCTCACTTGTAGAGCAGGGATAGAGGGTGTCAAGAGCATCTCGCTAACCGCAAGGCGCCCCCCTCAACCTCGACCCGTTCCGGATGCCTGGCGGCAGTCGCATTCTTTACGCTTCGGCTAATTTCAGCGGCTCCCGCGATCTCTACGCTATGCCGGTCGACAACGGCACACCGGCCCATCCGGCTTCGCCAGCCGCCGGTCGTCCTACTGGGTAACCCGATTCACAACGACCGCATCTTCTTTGGGGAACAGCGCGGTGACACCTGCTTTATTGATGTTCGCGAAATACAGTGTAGGGGCGCAGCGTGCTGCGCCCGCTCTGGCAAGGCATTTGCTGTGTCCGAAAACAACACTATATTCTGCGGGTATCAATAAGGGCAGGCGTTCTCGAAAGAGTTAGCCCGCTTTTCTCGCCAGGTGGCGAGGCGCAGTGCGTGAGAGGCCCGCCATGACTTCGTTGCGCTTGCTCGCGGGCGCTTTCACGCGATTCTCACAGTGTGATCTTCAGTTTCCCTTGTTCCACCTTGAGCGGATATGTCTTGAGGCGCAGCCCCTTGCGGGACATTGCTTCACAGGTCGTAATGTCGAAGTCGGACCCATGCCAGGGGCAATACAGGATCTCCCCTTCTTTCTCCCAGATGAGCTTCCATTTCGTCTCAGGGCCTTGTGCCAGAGTGCCGGTAATCGTTCCTGTACAGACCGGCCCACCTTCATGAGGACAGACGTTTCTAAAGGCGTAATAGTGGTCGTTCGATTTGATGATTCCAATCTCTATTCCATCAAGGGTCACTATCTTATTTGACCCCTCTGGGATCTCTGATTCGTCCATCAGTTCATACTCGGCCATCGCTATTTAGCTCCTGGGGATATCGAAGAACTGAGCCGCGTTCTCACCCATGACCTGTCGTTTGACTTTTTCCGGCATCGGATAATTGAGGATCCTGGACGGGTGATCAAAGTCGTGATGAGGCCAGTCGGAGGCATAGATGATGTTGTCGAAGCTGCCGATGAGTTCCAGGAGCTTTAGGTAGTCCTCTGGTTTCTCCGGCTCTTCGGCAGGCTGTGTGGAAAAGCGAAAGTTCTTCAAATAGTGGCTCGGGCGCTCTTTGAAGAAAGGGAGCAGGCGTCCCCGCCACTCGTGGTACTCGTTATTGAGTCTCATCATCACCCACGGAACCCAGGCCAAACCCCCTTCATTGAAACTGATCTTTAGCTCCGGAAACCGCACGGGGATTCCGTTGCACATCATATGAAAGAAATTTACGGCCATCTGCAAGGAATGGCCGAATCCATGGCGGCCCACCTCGTCAAACTGCTCCATCTGACAGGGGAATGTCGGATAGCAGATCGCGAGGCCGTGCACGGCGACCGGCAAGCCGATTTCTTGCGCCGCTTCGTATATGGGGTGGTACTTCTTGTTTCCGTAAAGAGGATTGATCCCGGCGGCCGGCAGGTAGGCACACACCATCTTGTGTTTCTTGCCCAGCTTTCTGATCTCCTCGGCGGAGCCTTCCGGGTCTTGCGGGGCCATGCAGAGCGCTCCGTAGAACCCCTTTGTGTTGCTCAACCATTTGTCGATCAGCCACCGGTTGTAGGCCCTCGCCAGAGCCATGGCATAGTCGGCGTTTACCTGCAGAGCCAGCTTCAGAAGATGATCGGGAAACAGAATGGCCGAATCGATCCCCAGCGAGTCCAAGTCCCGCCGGCACTGCGTAGGCGATGTGACGAACATGGGGCGGTTCTGGCCGCCCGGCCACAGAGGATCGGATCCGTCTCCAGCACCCTGTGCCAAACCCGGCACCACGTAGTCACCGACGGAGCCGAAGTGTGCCGAGGCGGCAGACTCCGGCACTATCGCCTCGACAGCCTTGCGCCAGGGCATCTCGCAATGCTCGGCGATCTCGTCCGGCAGTTCGTGTACGTGGACGTCGCAGTCCACAATGCGCATGTTTTTCATCGAGACTGGCTTCCTGAATTCCGAAATGTCTTCCGTGTAACGAGCCGTCGTCCGGCTGTCGCTAGCCCGCATTGCTCACCAGCGGCCGGCAGGAGTGGAAGCAAATGCCCGTCGTCAGGGATGTAGGGGCGCGATCCATCGCGGCCGCTTGCCTTTACAAACTGTAAGCCGGGCGATGTGCACAAACTGTCGCCGCGAGCCATGTCCGCCGGGCCTTTTGCCCTAAGCCCTGTGACGGTGCGAGGAATGCGGGCTAGCCCATCCTATGCTCACCCCAGCCCAGGGTAGCAGCCAATAATAACACACGCACTTGACTGGGCCGACAGCCCGTTCTCCACGAGCGGTTCTGCTAAACGTCAACGGGCCAGTTGGTGGTTCGACCGGTCTGTCCGGCCGTCGAGTACTGATTCTCCTTGCTTGGCAATCCACAACCCCACCGCCGATTGCTGGGCGCCCGCTCATCGACCCCTGCATGCGTGTGCAATCTGAAGGTTGAGTACTGATAACCTATTGACATCTAGCCCGTTTTTTTCACCACGTGGCGAGGCGAAGTGCGTGAGAAGGCCGCGCCAGGACGAGGAGCGCGCTCAGCGCCCAGTTTCGTGAACAATGCGGGCGTACTTGAACCCTACGGCGAGCAAGGGAGTAGCGCAACGAAGTCATGGCGGGCTTATCGCGTAGCTTCGACCGTCAGGTGGTGAGAAGTGCGGGCTGGTAGGTTTGCCCGGGTGGCGGAACTGGTAGACGCAAAGGACTTAAAATCCTTTGGTGCTATGCACCGTGTGGGTTCGACTCCCACCCCGGGCACCAATGGTTTCAATTGTTTTGAATGAGCTAATCTCCGGCTGCGGGTTGCAGATGGCGGAGCAACTACGGGCCGCTGCGATCACTCCGATTCGCCGAGATCCGGGATCGTATTGTGCGCAGCATTTCGGTCGGGCCCGGTGCGTCCGGAGCCAGGCGGGCGAGTCGCTCGGCGTAGGGCAGTGCGCGGTTGAATTGGCGCTGCCGGATGTAGAAGAGCGTAACGGCATACACAATATCAGGATCGCTGGGGTCAACGCGATCGGCTTCGAGTAGGACCTTCTCGGCTTCTCCCAGCCGGCCCAGTTGCTGGAGCGCGAGACCGTAGTTGTAGTGGACACGGGCTCGCTGAGGGATGAGCTGGGCCGCAAGCTCCAGGCTGTCCGCGGCTTCGGCGACGCGGTTCGCTTCGGCGAGCAGCAGCCCCAAGGAATAGTGCAATTCCCCTTGTTGCGGAACTTTCTCGATGCCGCCTCGCAGTATCCCCTCCGCCTCGCCGAATCTCTCTTGCTCGGCGTAGAGAGTAGAAAGATTCAAGGCTGCGGGAACGAAATAGGGGTCGATCTTCAGCGCTCTCCGGTAGTCAGCTTCCGCTTGCCCGGCTTGTCCGCGGCTTGACGCCAGGACCGCGAGGTTCAACCACGCAGCCGGTGTATCGAGCATTGCTTGCTGGGTTTCGCGGAACTCCTCGAGCGCGCTGTCGAACTTTTCCCTTTGCTCGGAGCTCAACTTGGCGGCGGGGAGCGCGGACAGCACCCGGGCGGCCTCAACACGCACGGCCCGAATCGGATCGTCAAGCAAGGGTGCGGCGGCTTGTACCCGGGAACTAGGATCTAGCCCATCGAGTCCCGCTACCGCCTTGGTTCGCACCAAAGCATTCTCGTCTTTCGTCAGTACCGCCATCGCTGCCAGCCCGTCTTCGCCGTAGCCTTGGAGGAGTTCCAGCCCGGTCGCGCGGACAATGGCAGGCTGCTTTTTGTCCAGCGCCAGTCCAATTAGCCTGACCTTGGCATCGCGGTCGCCCCTGCGCCCGGCCAGAATCGTTTCCGCGAAGTGCGGCTGGTGACTTCGTTCGCGTCCATACCACCCGGCAACGGCGTCGGCGGCCCACTGGCTCGACTTATCCTCGTGACACGTGTTGCAGGCGTTGGGCGTGTCTAGTTTGACCGACAAATCCGGGCGCGGCACTCGGAAGCTGTGATCCCGCCGGGGGTCCACGACCATGAAGGTCTTGGCGGGCATATGGCAGTTGACACACTGAGATCCATCGGAGCCCTTGGCATGATAGTGATGGCCGGCGGTATCGTAGTCCTTCGCTTTGAGGGTAGGGAAGTCTTGCGGGGGAGCCGTTTGGTGACAGCGAGTGCATAAGCTGTTGCTTTCGCTCCGCGGGCTGCCGCGGTGAGGATTGTGGCAATCCGTGCAGCGGACCCCCTCCCGATGCATCTTGCTCTGCAGGAACGAGCCGTAGACGTAGACTTCCTCGAGTACCTGTCCATCGGGATAGTAGAGGTCCTCGCGCAGGGTTTCGACCAGAAAGTCGTCGAGAAAGGGCCGGCTATGGACGTCGTGAGGGCCGACGCGGTGTCGTCTTGAGTGACACCGAGCACACGAGTCTATTTCGCCGCTTGCGTCGAGACCCGAAAACCTAACTTGGAGACCATAATCGGTCGCCTGCCGGTCTCGATCAGCGTCTCGGTTTCGCGCCCATGCGACATGCGCCGCGCCCGGCCCGTGACAGGCTTCACATCCGACATTGATCTCGTCCCAAGCGGTTTCGTAACGGTCGCGATCGGGGTCGTAGTTTTTGCGCAGGTTCGTCGAGTGGCACTCGGCGCACATGTGGTTCCAAGTTTGGTACAGGCCGGTCCAGTGGAGCGGGTCGTCGGCTGTGATTCGCTCGTCGGGGTAGAGGTGGAACCAACGGTTTTTTTGGCTGTCCCAAGCGATCGTTAGGCACTGCAAGCGGCCGCCGGGGAACTCGATCAGATATTGCTGGAGGGGGTCCGCGCCGAACGTATAGCGGATGGCGAAATCCGCCGGCCTGCCGGCGGGTCCCTCGGTGCGAACGAAGTACTCTTCGTTTCTTTTGAAAAAGCGAGAAGTGACGCCAAAGTGCGTCGTCTCGACACCGCTGAAGTCTCCCAAGACAGTCCGTTGGTTGGCGGGCTGCATCGATGCGAAATGGTGCGAGTCGAGCCAGGCGGTGTACTGCTGCCCGTGGCATTCCGCGCAGGCCTGACTGGAGACAAACGCGACGCCGCCGGCCCCGACGCCTCGCTCCTGGCGCGGCCAAGTCCCGGATGATCCCTGACAAGAAACGAGGCCGGCAACCGCTAGGGTAGCGAGGGTAAGTCGAAGCCGTCGTGACGATACCGCCATGGCGTCTAGGCTAGCAGCCCGTGGACCGGCGAGATCGCCGGTCCCTACTGCCATGGCCTGTCATGACTCAAGTAGGGACAAGCGATCCCGCTTGTCCCAGCCGCCGTAGGCGTCTCGTTGTCCGCCGGAGCAGTATCCGCGGACAGCCTGCACTCTCCCGGGCGTGAGTTGCGCGGACGCTCGACTGCCGAGGCTGCCTCGGCAGTCGAGCTGAAGATACTGCCTGAACATCTCAGCAAGGGCTCCGCCGGATTTAACTCAATTTTGAGACGACTTTAAACTTGTCTTAACATTGGCGTGACACAATCGTAACCAGAGCCGGCGTAAATGTATACGTGCAGGCTGTGCTTTCTGAACGCCATGCGTTTGTGGCTGTTTTTCGTAGATGCAGCTTGCGGCGCGGGGCGGTATGTCTTTGACGGAATGCATCTGCAAACGGCGCAAGGTGTCGCGCATCCGGGGTCAAGAAGAGAAGGAGCTTTCGGAGGGTGATGATGGTCAGTCGAACCAAGAGCATTGTTGTGGCCTCACTGACAGTCGGGTTTTTGGCCGGGGCCAACTCGGCCGCGCTCGGCGCAACGGCCTCCGGGGTTGACCTCTCGGTGGAAGCCGGAGAAATCCAACAGCTGAGGGCAGTTGTGCAAGAGCAGCAGAGGCAGTTGGAAGAGCAGCGCCAGGCGCTGGAAGTCCACCGGGATCTTCTCCAGAAACTTGAGCGCAAGGTGGCCGAGCTGAGCCGGGTTTCGTCTTCGGCGGAACCCGTTTCGGCTGACAAGCAGACCCTCGGAGTTCCAGTTGCTACCTCACCGCCGAGGGAGTTGGCGCGGAACGCCGCGCCCCAGACGCAGGCATCACTTGCTGGTACGCCCAAGGCGTCTACCCCCGAAAAGGAACCTCGGCCTGCCTCGATCACTTCCGCTCAGAATCTCAAAGTCTACTGGAAGGAGGGTTTGCGCCTCGACTCGGCGGACAAGTCTCAGCGCCTCCGCATCGGCGGGCGCATTATGAACGATTGGGGCTTCTTCTCCACCGGCGATGAACTGAATGAAGCGCTGGGGCCTGTTGTGAACGGCACGGAGTTCCGCCGCGCGAGGTTATACCTTTCTGGACGCATGTACGACCGGGTGAACTTCAAGGCGCAGTACGATTTCGCCGGAGGCAGCGCCGGTTTCAAGGACGTCTACATCGGGATCGACAAGCTTCCCGGCGCCGGAAAGCTCCAGGTCGGCCATTTCAAGGAGCCGTTTAGCCTCGAAATGCAGACCAGCAGCAAGTACATCACCTTCATGGAGAGATCTCTCGCCAACGTGTTCGCGCCGGAACGAAACAGCGGCCTGATGATCGCCAACACGGGCTTCGGCAAGCGCCTGACGTGGGCCTTGGGCGCCTTCCGCGACTCGGACGGTTTCGGCGAGGCCGGCGGACCCGGAAACTATGCTGTGACGGGCCGGGTCACCACCAGCCCGTGGTATGCGGACGGGGGCTCGAAGCTGTTACATCTTGGGCTAGCTTACAGCCATCGCAATCCAACGGGCGACACCCTCCGCATCCGGCAACGGCCCGAGGCGCACCTGACGACGAGGTTCGTCGATACAGGCCGGTTCCCGGCTGAATCGCTGGATTTGGTTGGCGTCGAGGCGGCGCTGGTGGTCGGGCCGGCCTCTTTTCAGTCTGAATACATTCACAATTCGGTACACCAGCCGAATGGCGGGGACGCGAGTTTCGGGTCGTTTTACCTCCAAGGCAGTTATTTCCTCACCGGGGAGCAGCGTCCTTATCGCGATTCCGGCGGGCACTTCAACCGCGTGAAGCCCTTGCACAATCTCGGAGACCGAAACGGATGGGGAGCATGGGAAATCGCCCTCCGTTACTCTCAGCTGGACCTCAACGATCGGCTGATCCATGGTGGGCGGCTGCGAGATGTGACCCTCGGCCTAAACTGGCATCTCAATCCGAACACTCGCTTCATGTGGAACTACGTATTCGCCGACCGCGTCGAGCTGGGAGAGGCTCACTTGTTCCAGACTCGGTTTCAAGTGGATTTCTGACAGGTTGCGGATGGGTCCCGCTTTTTGCACCACCGTTCGCGGTGGACGCGGCGAAAGGCCGGCGGCCGCGGCTCGCGTCAAAGTTTGTGTATATTGGCCGGCGCCCCGGTATGTCAGGAAGCGGGCGCGATGAATCGCGCCCCTACATCCCGACGGCGTAGTGCTGCGGACGCAAGGTCGCAGTAATACTGGCGCAGCGTTGCAGTAGACTGACGCAGCGTTGCAGTGGAGCGAGCCAAGCACAGCGCATTCTACCACTTAGACACACGCAACGGGTCGCGTGTCCGGGGGAACACACGGCCCGTCAAATGTTCTAGGCTGCCAAGCTGATGAGGGTCACTGGTGTGGCCTTCACGCCGCCCTCCGCAGCCGTCTGTACCAAGCGCCGGTCCGCTCCACCGGGAGCGGCAGGTGCCAGCGCAACAGGGCGAGGTGATCCCACGCCCACCATGTCACATGCGGTAGCTGCTCTCGCCGCCGCGCAATCAAATACTCTTCCGCCCAGGGCGCGCCGCCGTTGAACCACCCGATCAGATAGCGCACGTCGGCCTTCGCCCATGAGAACTCGGTATACGCGATCTTTATAGCGGCCTCGGCCTTCACGAGGTCGCGATCGGTCGCACCGTGAGCCAGCGCCTCGACCTTCATCCGGTCGAATCCCGATCCCGCCTTCTGCTTCCATGCCGAAGGCATGTTTACGCGCGATTCAAGCGCCCCCCGACCTTCGCGAAGCCGGTCAGCACTTATAGACCTGCGCAGTCGCCGGAACGTCGCTCCGCTCGACCACTGCCTCGATCACATCGACGTAGCCGATCGAGCCGGTTCCGGCCTTGAGCGTCAGCGCTAAGCTGTGCTTTCCGGCAGCCACACCCGAGCGCACCTTGCGCCTCGTGACGACCGCAGGCTCGGCGTTCAGATACATATCGAGGTTCGTTTTCGTATCGCCGTCGAGCGAGACCTCGAAGATTCCCCGATCACTGTAAAGCGACGTGCCGACATAGAGGTCGTGGGTGTGCTGACAGTGGTAGGTGAACGTCACCTTATCGCCCGGCGTCGTCGCTCGGCGGGCGAAGCCTTGCTCGTAGAAACCCACCTCATCGGTCCACGACGAACCGCTATAGACGGCCCACTGATCGCGCGCGCTCACGCGCACCGACTTGTCGAGGTCCATCACCTTCAAGGCCCTCTTGCTCTGCGCGTCGGTGACCACCCAGTTCGTGAAGACCGCCGAGAACTCCTCGGAAGTGAACGCACCGCTATGCTTCAGCCGCGGCGCGAAGGTAAGCCACACTTGCCGGACGCTGGTGATCCCGAGCGCACTAAAGTCGAGGGTCACTTGCCACGTCGTCGCCGAGTCGCCGCCCGTGAACGCAACACTCGACTGCGTGGTCTTCAGATTGTTGTTTTTCCAGATCGAGTACATCTCGATCGAGTTGCCGTCGTAGCCGCCGCGCTCGGCGAGATACAGCACGTTCGTTTGACTCCCAGCGCTCGCGGTCAAAGTGATTTGCGTCGGAGAATCGACGGTCGAAACGGTGTAGTCAACCTGGTTGATGCGGATGGTCGAGCCGCCCGCGATCCCTGGGAACTTCGCACCGCTCACCCAGGTGACCGTGGTCCCGTTCGTGTCTACGCGGCCCGCTCGCGCGGCCTTGATAGTGAGGTCGTTGCCCGAGCGATCAGCACGGAGCGCAAAGGGACTATCGCCTGTCCAGTCGAGGTTGTTGATCTGGTCTCGGATATCGTCGATGGCCGCGCCCAGAGGATCGCCGCTCGGGGGATTGGGCACGATGTGATCGAAGGCTATGTTTTGGAGCCACAGCGTGACCCGATCGAATGCCGCGATCCCGTTATCCTCGAAAGTGAACGTCCCCGACGCGACGCCGAAAGTACCGCCTATTTTCTTGGCGTGATCGAAGAGCTTGACCGTCGCGGTCGAGCCGTCTTGCTTGATCACCTGCAACAGATCGGCTTTTGTGAAGCCCACGAAAAACGGACAGTCGAGCGGGAACAGGCTGGTGTAGGCGACATCGAACTTGAGCGTCAGGCCGCTGAAATCGAAGTCGGGCAAGTAGCGCCAGCGGGGATGTCCGAAGGGATCGTCGGCGTCGTAGAGCACCAGCACCGCAAAGTCCGCCGAGTCTTTCCACACGCCGCTAAGGGTGAAGCCCGTCGCGCTCGCGGAGTGCAACGCCGCCGCCGCGCCCCGGCGATCGAACCCGCGCAGGTGCATCGTCAGGTAGTCAAGCTTTTGCAGCGTGTCAGGCATGGAGCGCTACCGTCTTCGTCCGCCTCGGGCAAAGCTCCGCCCGTGTCGTCTCGTCATAGCGCGCACCGCAGCACGAGCAGAGACTAGGAAGTGGGAACTCGCCTGACCCCCAGTCAACGGCAGCACGCCACAAGTGCCCGCCATGCGCCCGTAGGTGCGACGTACCCTACCGTGAAAGCCGTCGTGGTTCCCGTGCCGCCTTCCGTCGTGCGAACGGGAATGCCTTGTCCCGGCAGGTAGCCGCGATAGGTTGACGAAACCGTCGGGCCGGTGCCCCCGGAAAGCGCCGTCAGGTTCGCGGTGAGAATCCCCCCGGTCGTGAATGTCGAACCTGTCCCCGTCGTCCTCGGGAGCTTCATAACTCTTAAGCGAAACATTCGAGTCAGCGAACGAAAACCGCCCTCCCGCCCGCATCTCGGCAGCCACGCGCGTCTCGGGATAAGCGATTTGCACCTCTTTTCGCGGTGGCTCCGGCTCCCTCGGAGCCTCCCGGTCGCGCTGCTCCAGTTCCTCGATCGGCGTCAGCACCCCCACCCGCTCGTGCACCAATCGGACCATGTCCTTGAAATAGCGGTGCATGCGCCGGCGCACCTTCTCGTCTTCCTTAGAAGTCTTCCGCGCGCATCCCGCGCAGGGTCATGTTGGAGCCAAAGCAAACCAGCCGGCCCTCGTAAAAGACGGCGATCGTTTCCAAATCAAGCCCGTCGATGGCCACCTCCACCGTCTTCCCATTGAACGGTACAAGTGCCAGTTGATCGTCGTCCGCCGAGGGGTTGTAGATGAACCCCTTGCCGTGGTAGAAGAGTTTGATTTGGCTGTGCCGGACCTTCACCTGGCGGCGCTCGCGGAACATGAACAGCAGCGTGTCCCGGCCGATCCCCCCACGAATCACGTCCCCGATCAGCGAGTCCCACACCTCGTCGGGAGACATCTTCGCTTCACCCTCGGGAGTGACCTTCTCCATCCCCTCGCCGCTGTGCGCACGGCGGTTCAGGTCGTGGAAAAGTTGGTTGTAAATGCCTGCGATCTCGTCGATTGTCTGAAACGGACGCTCGATGCCCTTCTCTTCTCGGAGCCACTGTTGGTGCTGCTTCTCTAGGGCCTCCAGGCGCGCCGGCCGCGCCTCCGCCTTATGGCCCGTCCACCACGGCGTTCGCCTCTCAAAGTTCGCCAGCCCCCTGAAATTAGGCTCGATCATCTTCGACCGCGCGCGTTTCACGATCGAGTGCGTCACCTTGATCCCCAGCGACTCCATCACGCCGTTCAGTCATTTGCACTCGAAATCCTGCCCGTTGTCCCAGTAAAAAGCCTCCGGCCTGCCGTGATCGAGCAGCAGCCGCTTGATCACCGTGGCGATCGACTGGCTGTTCGGTTTCTCGACGATCACCCATGACAGCCGGCGCCGCGTCCTCATGTCGAGCGCCGCCGTCACCCAGGGCCTGATCACCTCCCACCCTTTCGGCCTTCACGCGAGACAAAAAACCTCCAATTGCCGGTGGTCCATCACCACCCAGTCAAGAGGCGACAGCTTCTCCAGATCACGGTGACTGTAAGGGACTTCCGTGTTGTCGAACGCCTCCCGGCCCTTGCGGCCGAGCTTCAGCAGCGGCTGTGGAAGCCGGTGAACCAAGCAGCGGAAGGTGTCATAGGCCACTCGGGACAATGGCGCCTCGGGGAGCAAGCGGCCCTCGGCGTCAAGGTAGTTCCGCCACCGGCGCGCATCCCCATTTTCGAGGCGCTTGCCCGTCATCTCGCGACGCCACACCAGCTCTGCCTGGTACTCGCAGAAGGCAGTCTGGATACTCATCGCCCCGTAGCCCGAAGGTCCGGGCTCGGGCGTCAGTAGCTTGACCATTAAATCGAGGCCGGCGGCGTTGCATTTGCGCGGCCGTCCCTTGTCCCACCGGTATTTATCCACCAACGCCCCCAGTCCCCGGCGATCGGTGTCCTCCGGCGTCGTACAGTTCCACCGGCTCAGCCAGTAGTAGATCGTCCGCTTGCGGGCTAGGTGTACGTCGGAGCACCCAGCCTGAGGTGGACCCCTATGGCTTCAAGCCGGCGGCCGGAAGGTCAAGTTCGACCTTTTTCACATCAGCCACGCTGACCAGGGAGAGAGGCTGCGGGCGGCTCCCTCAGCTTGTCGGTTGGCGGTACCATGTCTATTGAGAAGAGCAACCGCGAGGTGGTGAACTATGACGAATATGACTCGACGTAGTTTCGTGGCGGGCACGGTGGGCGCGTCCGTGGCGGCAACGGGTTTGGCGACTTCGCGTCCCTCGCCCCGTGTTCTGGGAGCGAACGAACGATTGCGTGTTGGAGTCGTCGGGTTCGGCGCTATGGGCAGCGCACACGTGAAAGCGCTGCTCAAGATGAAGGAAACAGACAACGTGGAGGTCGTAGCTGTCTGCGAAGCCTACAAGCCGAGGCTCGAAGCGGCCGTCGATCTCTCCTCGGCCAAGCCCTTCAACGATTACCGGCGGCTGCTTGACCAAAAGGACGTCGACTATGTGGTCCTCGCGGTCCCCGAGCACTGGCACTGCAAGATGACCCTCGACGCCGCCGAAGCGGGCAAGCACATCTACTGCGAAAAGCCGATGACCCACACGGTGGAAGAGGGCAAGAAGGTGGTCAAGAAGATCAAGCAGACCGGCGTCAAGATGCAGGTCGGCGTGCAAGGCATGTCGGACGATTCCTACGAGACGGCTCGAGGCTACATCCGGGAAGGCGCTTTAGGCAAGGTCGTCATGGCGCAGATCGATTATTCGCGCAACTATCTGGGCGACTTCTGGGTGGAGCCCGACGAGGATGTGCGTCCCGGTGAAAACCTCGATTGGAAGGCCTTCCTGGGGCCCGCCAAGAAGCGCCCGTTCGAGCGGGACCGCTTTCTGGCCTGGCGCCGCTACTGGGACTACTCGGGCGGAATCGCTACCGACCTGCTGGTGCACCGGGTCACCCGACTCGTCAAGGCCATCGCCTTGAAACATCCTTCCCGCGTGGTGGCCACGGGAGGCAAATTCTTTTTCACCGACAGCCCTGCCGAGATCCCCGACACGTTCAACGTCATGGTGGACTATCCCGAGGGACTGACGTTGATTCTGGTTTCGTCCCTCGCCAATCGCGCGGCGATCCGGCACATGATCCGAGGACACGAGGCGACCCTGGATTTCAACGACGACGGCTTCGTCATCGAGCCGGAGAAAGAGTTCGCCGAAGAAAAGAAGCGCATCGTTCACACCAAGAGCGGCAAGGAAGACATCAGCTTGCATCACCGGAATCTGCAAGCCGCTATTCGCACGAATGAACCTCTGAAATGCGACGTCGACCTCGGCTTCTACGGGGCGCTTCCTTGCCAAATGGCGGTCGAGGCCTATCGCCGTAACGAGTACTTGACTTGGGACGCGCGCCGTCAGAAGGTGGTCAAGGCGTAGGCCGCTTTTCTCGCCGGGCGGCAACTCGCTGGGCTAGCAGCCCGTGGCAAAAGTCGTGCAGGAGCGAAAAATGGGGACTGCCACCAATTCGCTTCCCGTCATGACCCAACAAAGCACTTAGCCTGAAGCGAATTGGCTGGCTGTACCCGATTTTCTCTACCACGGGCTGCTAGGACCCTGTACTCGAATAGCTCTGCACGCCCCGGTTCCAAACGGCGATCGCGGCCAGCAGGAAGGAGACGGTCACGACGGGCAGCAGCAGGGCATGCGTGTTGTATCCGCTATGGCCCAGCAGCTTTGCCGAGGGATAGAACGTGGCGAAGCCGAAAGGGATGATCCAACTCAGCAGGAATTGGATCGCCGGGTGGTAGATGGTCAGGGGATAGCGTCCGAAGGCCAGCATGTTGTAGACGGGGGGGACGAGGCCGACTCGATCCTCCACCCAAAACGAAACGCCCGTGAGCATAAGAAACACCGACATATAGATGAGGCAGCCGCAGAAAGCCGCGAAGGCCAGAAAAAGCCAGTCGAGCGGTCCGTAGCTCAGGCCGATCCGCCGAGTGGTATAGACGACAATCGCGATGCCCATTGCCGTGTCGCTCACCGATTCCAGCCGGAACTGCTCGCTCATCACCTGAAACAAGGAGTGCACCGGGCGCAACAAAATACGGTCGAACTTCCCTTCCACGATGTAGCTTTGACCGAAGTAATAGAGGTTGATGCTGACCATGTTGAAAAGCGACAAGGGGATCAGGCCGAAGCCGTAAAGAAACAGGATCTCCTCAAAACTCCAGCCGACGATCCGCGGCGCTTTGTGGAACAGCAGGAAGACCAACGCGATTCCAAAGACCGTCGCAAGCAGCGTCGTGGCCACCGAAACCAAGAAATCGCCTCGATAGGCCAGGCGGACCTTGGCATACTGAACGAAGTAGTGGGCAAACAGTTCGGCGTAGCGGCGCATGCCGGCGAGGCCTTGATTGTATTACGGTCGCCGAACCCGCGCGGAAAGTTCGGCGAGTTAGTCCGCTTTTCTCACCACGTGGCGAGGCGAAGTGCGTGAGAGGCCCGTCAGTACAAGGCGCGCGCCGCTCGGCGCGCGGAGGCGTACTTGAACAGTACGTTGAGCACGGCGAGCAAGCGCAACGCGGTAATGGCGGGCCTATTGCGTGCTTCGGCCGTCAGGTGGTGAGAAATGCGGGCTAGTCCCAGTGAGTCCCGTCGCTTTGGGTAGGGGCCTTTCACAAAGTCGGGATCTTCGTCTGCTCCGCGGGCCCCGAAACGCAGGTGTAAACTTTCGCGGCCTCTCAGCCGTGTTAGCCGGTCAGATAGCGATCTCCGCTAGAATCGGATGTTAAACGTGTTTCGAGGTCAGGAAAAGATGAGACTCGCGCAACCAAGGCCGTGCCGCCGAGAAGGGGGCAAGCAGCGCAGTAGATGGCCGGCGATGGTGATGGCGTCGGCCTTGACTCTGGTGTGGGCGTCGTCGCTGTGGGGCGGCTGTATCCGCGTGGTCGTTCGCGATCCGGCGGGGCTGGCGATTCAGAATGCGCGCGTCCGCGCCGATGGACGACAGACCTCAACCGATGAGCGTGGCTCGGCCGAGATTTGCGGGCTGGGGCCCGGTCCCCACCGAGTTGCCGTGAAAGCCGAGAATTTTCGCGAGTCGTCCCGTCACGTTGAGGGCAGGGAAGAAGAAGCGATCTTGCAGCTCGAGTTGAGGACGCGGATCGAGACGCCCATCGTTGTTACCGGCACGCCTGAGCCGCGCGAGCTCGCCGAAGTGAACCGCAGCATCGCCGTGCTTTCCGTGGAAGACTCGAACGTCCCGGCGTGGACATTCCCCGACATCCTGAAACAAGACTCATCAATCGATCTGAGGGAGCGCGGCCCGGACGGAACGCAAGCCGACCTGTCGATTCGCGGCTCCTCATTCGAGCAGGTGCTGGTGTTGGTCAACGGGATCCGCTTGAACGACGTGCAGACAGGCCATCACAACATGGACATTCCGTTTCCGTTCGAGTCCGTGCGGCAGGTGGAAGTGCTTCACGGCAGCGGTGCGACGCTCTACGGCTCCGACGCCATCGGGGGAGCGGTGAATTTTGTCACCAAAAAACCGGCAGGCAAGGAATTGAAGCTGATGAGCGGCGTCGGCGACTTCGGTTGGAACCGCGAGTCGATCAGCAGCGGATTCAAGCGGGGTTTCTGGAGCCAGCAGATTTTCTTGTCGCGCGATTTTTCGACCGGCTTCCGCGACGGCCGAGACTACCGCAACGTCTCATTTTTGAGTGAAACTTTTTTCGATGAATCCTTTGGCTCGACGAGCGTGATGTTCAGTGCAAACGATCGTCCGTTCGGCGCCAACGGGTTCTACTGCCCGTGCGACTCGTGGGAGGAGACCGGGACGAAGTTCCTCGCCGTCAGCCAAACAGTGGGCAGGTCTGCCGACCGCCTCCAACATCGCTTCAACTTCGCCTATCGCCGACACACGGACCATTTCGTTCTCTTCCGTTACCAGCCGGAGATCTTTCAGAATTTCCATACGACGAATATTTACCAGGGCAATTACGCGCTCAACGGCCGCGTAAGCGATCGGGTGAGTTGGTCCGGGGGCAGTTCGTACTTGTCGGAAGGCATTGACAGCACGAACCTGGGTTTGCACCGTCGCGAGAGAGCGGCGGCGTTTTTCATGCTTAACCTTAGGCCGACGGACCGCCTGAATCTGGCGCTCGGCGTGCGCGAAGAGGTATGGAGCAAGTGGCGGGGGGAGACCAGTCCCACGTTTTCGATCGGCTACTGGCTGGGTGGAGGTTTCAAACTGCGAGGGCAGTTGGGCCACGCCTACCGGATTCCGTCCTACACCGACCTGTTCTACGAAGACCCGTTCAACAAGGGGAACGAGAACCTGCTGCCCGAGAGCGCCTGGAACTACGAGGCCGGCGCGGACTGGTATTCGCCCCGGGGGACGACCCTATCGGCCACCTGGTTTCAGCGCCGCGAGGACGAGACAATCGATTGGATTCGCACGCCGGAGCTGGCGAAGTTTCATGCTACGAATTTTCAGGATCTTACGTTCCACGGAGGAGAGCTCCAACTCCGGCAGCGGCTGAACCGCTCGTCGGAGATCGCGGTCAACTACACCGTGATACGCGCTTCGCGGGTGCCACATCCCGGTGTGACTTCACGCTATGTTTTCAACTTCCCCCTAAATTCTCTGAGCGCGAGCTATCGGGGTTCGCTGACGCGAAACCTGGCATTCAAGATGCGCCTCGGAGCTTTCAATCGAACCTGGCAGGCAACCAAAGCCCTGTGGGACGCATCGGTCTTCTATACGGCGGGTCGCTGGCAGCCCTTCTTCCAGGCGTCGAACCTTCTCAATGTCTACCACGAAGCTTTTCAGGGGCTGGCTCAGTCCGGCCGCTGGATTCGCGGCGGGCTTGTGATCGAAGTGTTTTAGCCCGCCTTTCGGCGCGGACACCCTTGTGGGAGAAAAATGGGGACTGCCACCAATTCGCCCCCGTCATGACCCAAGAAACAGAGCACTTAGCCGGAAGCGAATTGGCTGGCTGTGCCCGATTTTTCTCCCCGCACCAGCGGCGGAAACAAACGGCGCTTTGACGCGACGCCCTACTGCTCGAAGATCGTCTCGACGGGAACGATCTCTATGCTCCCGATGTCGAGCCTGTAGCGGCCGATGATCTTGTCTTCGTCCAAAATATCCTGCGCTGGTTGGGACGCGTAGTGAACTGTCGAGGGCGACCGGGACCGCAGCGCCCGCTTCATCCCCTCGGCATCTTTGGTGATGATAACGATGTCCAGGTCGGTCGAGCGAAGGTGTTTGCGGATGGCCTGGTTAACCTCTTCCCGGGTCAGCTTCCCGAGGGCGTCTTTGAGGAAGGCCCCGAATTCGCCAGTGCCGTAGTAGCGGCTGTCGAGCGCATACCCCAGCCGCTCGCCTTCCGTTTGGGTCAGAAGATTGAGGGATTTCGACAGGAACTGTCTGGTGGACTCAAGGTTCTCCTCGGAGAGGCCGTTGGCAACCAGCTTGTTCAGCTCGTAGAGCGCCAGGCGCAGGGCGAACCCTCCGTTGCGCGGCTCCACGGGCCGAATCCAAATCTGAAAGATCTGTTGCCGCCGGGCGAGATTGGGGTCGGGTTTGAACTGGAACATGCCGCGCGGGAAATACTCGATGTAGGCGTAGTCGCCGTAGTTCATCCCGCGAATTCCGCGGATACGCTGGAACAGGTAACTCTTGCTGGATCGGTGCTGTCCGAAGTAGGACTGCACCAGTTTCAACGCCGGCCAGTCGGGCGAAGAGCGGGTGACGTCGATCGGGAATCCCAGCGAGATTAAAGTTCCCCGAGTATCTTTTTCGATGATCTTGATGCGCAGCCTTTTCGCAGCTGCCGGCGCGGAAAGCTCTCCCCGGCTTGGCGCGCCGTCGGGTAGGACGGCGAAATCGGCTTTCATCTTTTCCGGGAAGTCTTTCGGGTACCCTCCCGCCAGCCCAATCACCAAGCTGCCCTTCGTGTATCGGCTTTTGTAGAAAGCCTTCAAGTCGTCGATCGTCAGTTTTTCCAGGGCCGAGACGGTTCCCACGTTGTGCCGGCCATAGGGGTGGCCGCGATAGATCTGCTGGTACAAGAATTCTTTGCCTAGCTCTTCTTCATTGTTGCTTCTGAGCTGAATGCGCAAGAAGTTGATGGCTTCGTCCTTGAGTCGCTCGAAGTCGTCTTCTCTCCACCCCGGCTCGAGCAGCATCGACCGCAGAATCTCGTAGTATCGCTCCACGTTTTCCGCGTGGGTCATCCCGTGGAAAACAGTCATTTCCTTATCGACCTGGGCGTTCACCGAGGCCGCCATTGGAAACAGGGCTTCGACGATTTCGCCGTAGGCCATCTGCTTGGTCCCGCCCTTGCTGAGCATGGCGGCCGTCAGGGCGGCTATGCCTTCCCGGCCCGTCGCGTCGTCGGCGGCCCCTGTGTGAAAGAGGATGCGAAAGCTGACCAGCGGGGACGTGCTGGATGATGTAAGCAGAGCAGGCTCGGCTGCTTGCCCACCGTGGGAGGCGATCAGCAGAAGAAGAATGGCCGGCGCCTTAATCATGGCTTGCCACCCCGCGCAGTCTCAGGACGGAAAGCAAGCCGCGCCGTCGTTCGGCCTTCGGGAACGAAATACTTGTCGGCCACAGCTCGTATGTCGGTTGGGGAAATCTGGCGGTAAAGGGAGTAGCGTTTGTTGATGGTTTCGGGACTTCGCCTCAGGCCCAGAAAGTGCGCCAGCGTGCGGGCAATGGCGGCTGTACTGTTCATGCCCAGCGCGAAGCTAAATCGCAAGTGTGATTTGACGGCCTCGAGATCGTCCGCGGAAACTTCGTTCTCCCGCAACCTGTCAAAGACCGACAGCATTTCCTGCTCGACGTATCCCACGTCCTCCGCTTTCTTCACCAGAGCTACCGCCGAGAACAGATAAGGATCGCGGTGGTCGTAGTAGGCCGGGAACAAGGTTTCGACCTTCTGCTCTTCGATGACCAGCCTTTTGTAGAGCTCGGAGTTTTCCGAGAAGGCGTGGAAGGCGATGACATCAAGGGCGGCCGAATCGGCGGCCTCATCATCGTAGCCTGGGGCATGGAACGAGATCGAGACGATCGGCAACGTCGGCGTGTGAAACTCGACTTCGACCGTCTTCGGCTTTCGCTGAGGAGGCTCGGCCGGAATCGCAGGTTCATAGGCGCCGGGCTTCCATCCGCCCCAATGCTTGTTGACGAGAGGCAGCGTTTCATCCCGGGTCACGTCGCCCACAATCGATACGATCGTGTGTTCGGGCCGATAGTAGCGGTCAAAAAACTGCAGCCCGTAGTCATACATCTCGGGCATCTTCTCGATGTCCCGCAAGAACCCCATCGTCGTGTGTTTGTAGGTGTGCTCGGTGAAGGCCTTGTCGCGAACTACTTCGTCGAGCTTTCGCATCGGGCTGGCGAAGTTCTTGTTGTACTCGCCCAACACCGCGCGGGTTTCCGTTCGAAAAACCTCTTCCGAATACGTCAGGTTCTGAAAGCGATCAGCCTCGATCTCGAGAATGGGCTCCAGGTCTTCCTTCGAAAAGACGGCGTGATAGACGGTGCGGTCGTCCGTGGTGTAAGCGTTCGTCTCCGCCCCGGCCGCCTGCATCACGGCCTCCCATTTTTCCGGCGGGAACTTTTCGGTGCCGCGGAACATCATGTGTTCGAACAGGTGAGCGAATCCCGACCGGCCGGGCTCGACCTCGTTCCGCGAGCCGACTTGGACCACGATGTAGAGTGCAACGACGTCGGGAAACTCCGTCGTGATGGTGACCAAACGCAGTCCGTTGTCTAGGTCGTCAATCGCGTAGGGGTAAGAGAATATTTTGTCTTCGGGCGGCGGGCCACAGCCGAGCGCCGCGCCTAGAAGCACACAGAACGCCAGAGTTTTCTTCATCTGCTTTCTACTGAGTCTCGCAAATTATGGCCACATGGCCCGTGTTCAGCCCGTAGCAGGCCGCGGCAAAAGTCGTGCGCGAGCGAAAAATGGGGACTGCCACCAATTCGCCCCCGGTTATGCCCCAGAAAAAAACACTTAGCCTGAAGCGAATTGGTTGGCTGTACCAGATTTTTCGCGACCGTCACTTCTACCACGGGCTGGTAAGGACAGAGCATGCTGTGCCCGTGTTCCAAAGTCACTGTATTTTTGCGAGCCTCCACACTCCCAGGCGACCGACGCCTACCCTCGACAGGTAAACGATAGCAGGGCACTCTTTCGTTTCGCGCCGATGGCTCCGCGACGACACTCGCGGCCACTCCAGTTTCTTCATCGTCGCTGGCACCGCGAGCAAAAGTGTGTCCCGCGGCTGGCCACAACTGTGCGGCGAAGCGGCGTGGCGCACACTTTACACGGCTGGCCGGTCTTGCCGTACACCATGGTCTTGAGCTGGAAGTATCCCTGCGCCCCTTCGCTGTTGACGTAGTTGTTGATCGTCGATCCTCCTGCCGCGATGGCTTCGTCGAGGACTTCGCGAATGGCTCGATGTAGGCGCGCTGCGCGCTTGGTTCCGACTTTAGCGCTGTTGGTCTTGGGGTGCATGCGTGCACGGAACAGCGCCTCGTCGACGTAGATATTCCCTAAACCGCGAAGAAACTCCTGGTTGAGCAGCAGCGCCTTCAGCATGGCCCGGCGCGACCGCACGCGGACCGCGAATTCTTCCGCAGAGATCTCCAACGGGTCGGGCCCGAGTTGCCGCAGTCTGGGCGGCAGGCCGTCGGACAGCTGCCAGTGCCCGAACTTTCGGATGTCGTGATAGATGAGCGTAGGGCCGCCTTCGAACTCTAAGATGGCCCGAGTGTGGGGCCCCGGTTCCCCATCGATGATGAAATTCCCGGTCATACGGAGATGGACTACCAGGTACGAACTCCTCCGATTGCGTTCGAGGCCCATAACGATATACTTGCCGTGCCGATTCAGGGCTAGAATTTTTTGCCCGCGGAGCAGCGCGGCCGTCTCGTCCGCGTCCCCGATGACAAGTTGGGGGAAACTGAATTCCGCGCTGAGAATCCGCCGGTTGAGAACATGGCGCGAGAGTCCGCGAATGATCGTTTCCACTTCGGGCAGTTCGGGCATGAAAGGCGGCTAGATGAGAGCAGCTGCAATTGTCATTGATTCTACGCTCTTCCAAGGACGCCGGTCTGGGCACGGCCTTGACCGCCCCCTTTCGGGCGCGGCTCTGTTGAGGCGTGTTCGTGCCTCAAAGCGAACGTCTCGGGCCCAACCGGGTCAACGGAGCCGCGGGCGCGAGCCTGCGGTCAAGGTTGGGAATCACGCGGGTTGCTGGGATAACGCCTGGGATCACATCGTCGAGCGATCCGGCGTCCTCACGCGGGACCCGGCTTGACACGATCCCTTGACCGCCCCCTTTCGGGCGCGGCTCTGTTGAGGCGTGTTCGTGCCTCAAAGCGAACGTCTCGGGCCCAACCGGATCAACGGAGCCGCGGGCGCGAGCCTGCGGTCAAGGTTGGGAATCACGCGGGTTGCTGGGATAACGCCTGGGATCACATCGTCGAGCGATCCGGCGTCCTCACGCGGGACCCGGCTGACACGATCCCTTGACCGCCCCCTTGTCGGCTGCGTCTCTGTTGAGCGACAAGGCGACAAGCAGGAGTGCTCATCCCACCGCGTCGCCTGGACTCCGATTCACTCCCATTCGATCGTCGAGGGAGGTTTGTGGGACATGTCAAGCAGGACGGCCTCCACCTCCGGCAGCGCCATCAACTTCCTGGCCAGGGCGTTCAATTTCGCGCCGGGAAGCTGGGCTACTTCCGCGGTCATTCCGTCCACCGACGTAATCGGACGCAGCGCGATCGTCTCCCCGCCCCTGCGGGACAACGGCAACAAGACCACGGGGCACTGCCATACGGAGTTGTAGAGGTCGTTATCTTTCAGGAAATCCGTCACAATGCTGTCGGCTTCCTGAAGCAGTCCTACGCGCTTCTGCGTCAGGTAGGCGCGTTGGATCTTCCACTCGGAGGGCCGGAACCGTCTCGGCGTCAACACCATCACGACTCGGTTGGTGTGCCGGTACTGGTTCGTAATTTTCGTAGCCAACGGCAGACCATGGCGATATTCCGGTTCGCCGTGATAGAGAACCGTCACCTTCGCGTAGCTTCTGCTGTCCCCCTGTACGCCCACGCTCCGCAGCGGCAACAGAACGGCCCGGTAATTGGACTGCTTGGCCAGCTCGTTGATCTCAGGATCTTTTTGGAGCTTGGCTGCGCGAAGGGAACAAAGGCAACGAATCGCCAGTCCCGGGCCGGGGAACGGGTGCCGTGCAATAAGTTCCGGCGGCAATCCCAACACGCGGCCCAGAAGCCGGACCTCATCCTTATAAAACTCGGACAGCGGCTCCAGCACACGGCCTTCTTTGATCAGCTCGTCGATGCGCTTCACCCGGTTGTGGTGAGTCTTGATGACGGACGAATTCGCCGAACCTCCCGATTCAATCGTGTCGGGATAGATCGTGCCCTGTCCGAGCACCCAGTCATGGTCCTTGAATTCCTGCCGCTCGAGCACCCGGTCTTGAACGTCGACGAAAAGCTTTCCGATGAGCCGCCGCTTCTGCTCCGGATCAACTACTTTTCTCAGAGCGCTGAAGAAAAAGCCACGCGCGGAGACGACCTCGAAGGACCGAAAGCCGACGCGATCGAAAGCCCTGCGGATTTGCCGCGTCTCGCCCGCGCGCATGAAGCCCGTATCGACATAGATGCCGTGCACGTGCTCGGGGCGTAACGCGCCGACCGTCAAGGCGTAGGCCACCGTCGAATCAACGCCGCCGCTCAGGAAGAACAGGACGCGGCGGCCTTTCACCACGCCCTGAATGTCTCGTTGAATCTGCGTCACACGGTCTTGAGGGTGCCAGATCATACGGCAGCGGCACACTTTGGCGAGGAAGTTGTGTAGGATCTCGGCTCCATGCACCGTGTGGATAACTTCGGGATGGAATTGTAAACCGAAGTACTTCCGGTTCAGGTCGCCCATAGCGGCCACCTTGCACTGCCGGGTGTCGCCGAGAACTTGGAAGCCTGACGGAAGCTTGGTGACCTGATCGCCATGGCTCATCCATACCCTCTGGCGGCGAACTTGTCCGTCGAACAGCGGGTCGTCCCTGCGGACTCGAAGGTCGGCCCTCCCGAATTCATGTGTCGTTCCCGGCTCGACCTCTCCATCCAAGTAATGAGCCATCAACTGATGGCCGTAGCAGATGCCGAGCAGAGGACGTTTGATCTCGAACAGATTCGTATCGGGCTGCGGACTTTCGGGAGCGAAAACACTGGCCGGACCGCCGGATATGATCACGCCCCGGTATGCAAGCAAGTCCCTCGGCTTTACCGAGAGCGGCAGGATCTCCGCATAGACACCCAACTCACGCACTTTTCGCGCGATCAGGTGGCAGTACTGCCCTCCGGAATCCAGCACAGCGACTTTTTCCATGGAGAGAACTCGCGGGTCCGCGGCCGCCCGCCAAACCGAAGGGCCGCTTCCTAAGTGCCTGACATTATAGCATTTAGGGAATATATTTTGAGTAAGTTGTTGATTTTACGAGCCTTCCTCGAATCCAGCCACCTGGACTCCCCTCGAAAAAGAACTCGCTGAAAGTCGAATTCCAGCCTTGGGCGAGGTCCGGGCGAATCGGGGCCGCGGCGGGCGAACCTGCAGGACCGGCGCACTCACTTACCAGGTAAGTTGTTGAAATAGAAAGGGTTGTTCCCCAAAAACACCATGACTCTTGGATGCCCCTCCATCCCAAGTCCGCTGACGCTCGACCTGGCGCAAGATGGAGTTGGCGAAGCCAACGAGGGGAAAGTACCGACCCTCCTAGGTGAGCTGCATTGACCGATTCAGTGAGCTCTCCTACACTGACCGTAACGGTCGTGGTAGAAGGTGGGTTCGGCGAAAGTGGGGCGGCTGGTAGGTGTGAAAAAATCGGGGATTGTCGCCAGCCATGTCCTTTGAAGGCGCGTAGAATCCATGACATCTTCAACCGTGGTTGACTATCCCCAGCATTTTTTCACACATTCCTGTACCCGATTCTTGCCGGATTTTCACCGCGGGCCGCTAACCATGCGGCGCCGGGGTCTTTGCTCGCTGCTTCTACTCGTCTTACTTTCACCGGCCCTGTCGGCGGATCGCAATCCAACCTGCCGGACCTCGGCGCACTTGAAGATCGACGAGTCCTTCCTCTCAATTGCAGAAGCGACCGGGGGCATGATGTTCAACCTTCGTGGCGACGAGCTGGGGAAATTGAGCGTCCTCTCGTCGGAAATGTTCCTCGGTAGGGACCGGCGTGACTCGCTGACGGGGATCGAATCCGGCCCCGCCTACCTGATGAAGCTTCGCCGCCGGTTTGGGCCGACGTCGAAAGACGAGTACATCGACGTGGATTCCACGGTGACCAAGCTCTTCATATTCCTCAACGCCATGCGCCATGTCGGCGTAAATCTTTCCACACCCGACGGCTCACTCGTGACCGGGTCGATGCCGGGAGTCAAGGTGGAGCAGTACTCCTCGGGGTGCCTTGTCATGATCGAAAACGTCAGGCCAGGCACATGGCGAGTGCGCGTCGAGGGATCCTCCGCCGTGGTCGTCCACGTGGAGGGACGGACTCCCATCCGTTTTTTCTCGTTCGATTACGTCAGGTGGGGTGGGCGGCCCGGTCATCAAGGTTGGTTCGACCTCAAAGATCGCCCCCGGGTAGGCGAGCAGCACCGGGCTGAGGCGACGCTCTTCGGCCCCGAAGCCTACGACCGGCTGGAAGAGTTTCAGATCCGCTCGCTCGAAGGGGACATCGTCACGAGCATCCCGGTCGAGCAAGAGAAAGCGGAAGACTACTTGGTCGGACCGCTTGACGTCCCGAGCGAAATGTCTCGAATCTACGTCACCGGTCGCGACAAGTACGGCTACCCGTTTCAAAGAATGTACTCTCACACGATTGAAGGGCAACCATCTCTTGAACCAGGGGCCGGCGCCCTCGGCGTTCCGTTGCTCATCACAGCCGCAATCGGTAATGACCTGAATACGGTGCGTACCCTGCTTCAAAAAGGCGAGGACGTGAATGCTCGCTCAAAAGTTGGCGATACGGCACTGATGTCCGCGGCCCAGCATGCGGACGTGACGATGCTGAAACTCCTGCTTGAGCGCGGTGCGAATGTCAATGCCGTCACGAAATACCAAGGGACTGCACTTTTCCGGGCCACTGTGGCCCGCAATGTCGAAGCGGTCCGCCTTCTGGTGGGCTACGGCGCACGAGGCGGTGTTCGGGACGGCAGCGGCTATACCGCTTTGGAATGGGCGACGAAGAAGGAATACCACGAGATCATAGCCTTATTCGCCGTCCCAGGCCGCCGCCCGCGACCAAAAGACGTTCAAAACCTGGGCGAGCAGCAGTAAGCCGAGCCGGAACCCAACAGAGCAGCGGCCCAAAGGGCGCGGTCGAGGCCCCACACCGGCGCTGGTATCTCCATAGCCAGGTCATTTCTTGAAGTCCTTTGACACAGTACGTCTGGCCTGGGCCGATTTGATAGGGACGCCAAACCGGAAGGGCCGCTTCCTAAGTGCCTGACATTATAGCATTTAGGGAAGATATTTTGAGTAAGTTGTTGATTCTATGAGCTTTCGCCCCATCCGGCTGCCAAGAATGCTCGGGAATTGAACTCAGTCGAAGTAGCATGGCGGTTGCCAGGCAATGACCGGCGGCCACTGGGCCGAAAAGCCGCGTGTTTTCAGTACAGTAGATCAATGTAGACGATCGGTCCGGCTTGGCCGGCTTGACTGTCGCAAGGCCGCGGGTCCTTGACCGCTCGCTTGCGCTCGCGGCTCGGATGCGCTCGTCGGCGAGGCTGGGCTAAAGCAAGTAACTGAGCCTGGAACGTTAGTGACAGGGCAAATCCCCGTAACAACCATGGCCGGTGACGGCTCACGTGACGCAGCGGCCGGCCCCCAACGCCTCAGCGTCGATTCTTGGCGGGTGTCGAGTTTTGCGGACACACCCCAAGGTCAGGACCTCCATCGCTGAAAATCGGGCAGGCTGAGGACAGCCAACTGATGAAACCAGACATAGCCCGCCTGCTACGAGTTGCCGCCGAGCGGACCGCCCACGTAAGCTGGTTCTACCGAGCCGCATCACTTATGGCCCGAATCCACGTTCTTCGCGACGTCGTGGCGAACAAGATCGCCGCCGGTGAGGTGGTCGAGCGCCCCGCTTCGGTGGCCAAGGAACTCCTCGAAAACTCGCTCGACGCCGGCTCGGCGAGGCTGCGCGTCGAAGTCGAACGGGGAGGCAAGCGGCTGGTTCAAGTCACCGACGACGGCTCGGGCATGGTGCGCGACGACGCGATGCTGGCGTTTGAGCGGCACGCAACCAGCAAGCTGAGCGAAGTCAAAGACCTGCTGTCCATTGCGACGCTGGGATTTCGCGGTGAAGCCATACCCTCGATCGCCAGTGTTTCCCGCTTCACGCTAGAAACGCGCAGCGAGGAGGAAACAACCGGTACGCGCGTGGAGGTGGCCGGCGGCAAGATGATCAACGTTGCTGAAACCGCTCTTCCAGGCGGCACCAGTGTCACCGTCCGGGACCTTTTTTACAACGTGCCTGCTCGGCGGAAATTTCTGCGCACCGAGAAAACCGAATTGGCTCATATCGCTTCGCTGGTTACGCACTATAGCCTCGCTCACCTGGATAAGTCCTTTCAGCTCGCTCACGAGAAGGGGTCGCTGTTTAGCGTCACCCCGGTGAAGACGCTGCGGGAGCGCGTCTTTCAAGTGTTCGGCGCCGAGACTCTCGATCGACTCGTCGAGCTGTCACCCGCCCCGCGCGAGTTGGCGTTGGCGCCCAGCCCGGTTCCCCGCACGCAGGCTGTCGCCGCTGCCCGCGCGGCGGAATCCCAAACCAAACACCAGACATTGCAGGTCAGCGGGTTCGTATCCAACCCTCAGGTCCAGAAGCTAAACCGAAATTCCATCTATACCTTCGTCAACGGGCGGCTGATCCGTGACCGTCTGCTGCTGCATGCCATCTCCAGCGCTTACCACAACATCATCCCGCCCGGCACCTTCCCCTTCGTATTGCTGTTTCTCGAGATGGGGTGCGAAGAAGTGGACGTCAACGTCCACCCGTCAAAGACCGAGGTTCGCTTCCGGCATCAATCAGTCGTTCACGATTTTGTTCGCGACTCGATACGGGAGCGGCTGATGGAATCGAAGCCCGTGTCGACCTTTCCCCTACCGCCTGAAATCGCCGATGCCGGCCCGCAGCCGGCGGCTTCGCTGCCCTATTCGGAGTCCACCAGGCTCGCCCAGCAGGCCTCGGAAGCCTCGAGCTTTGAGCTGAAACCACCTTCGGCTCCCGCCGGACGCTTCGACTTCAAAGGCGCGCCGCCCATCGAATTCCCCTCCGCGCCCGGCTCGCACCCGACACCGCAAAGCGCCCCCATGCCGCATGCCCCAGACCCGCCCACGCCGAGCCGACTCGCCGAGGACTTGGCACATACGGTCGGAGAGACTGCGGACGTTCAGCCGCAACTACACAGCCGCGCGCCGCTGCGAGAAGCGCCGCCTGAAACCATGGCCAGGCTGGGTGACTTACGGCCGCTCGGTCAGATCAAAGAAAGCTTCATCGTCGCCGCCGGCGGCGACGGCCTGTGGATTATCGATCAGCACGTAGCTCACGAGCGGATCTTGTTCGAAAAAGTACTCCGCGAGCGCTCGCAAGGTACAATCGAAAGCCAGCGTTTGCTGATGCCCATCATCATCACGCTGCGGGCCGACCAGCAGTTGAAGTTCGCCCAAATCGAGGAAGAGTTCCGTGCCGGCGGTTTCGACCTGGAACCCTTCGGCAACCGCACGATCGCGGTACAGGCAGCTCCGGCAACCCTATCCGCGTCACAGGTTGAAGCGCTGATTCAAGAGATTCTCGACACGCCGGAAAAGGAACTCCGGGCGCTTTCCCTCGAGGATCTTCAACGCAGGACGTCGGCGACGATCGCCTGCCATGCGGCGATCAAAGTAAATATGCCGCTCGACATCGCCAAGATGCGCTGGCTGCTGGACGAGCTGGCCAAGACCGATTGCCCGATGTCCTGCCCCCACGGACGCCCGATCGCATTGAAGTATCCCATGAAGGATATCCTGAAAGCATTTCACAGGATTTGACTTCGCCGCCTCGACATGTGCGGTCAGATGTGCATCGATCCTCGACGATGACCCAGAACCAGCAGAGCCCTGTGGTGGCTGCGACGAGCCGGGACCATCTGCGAAAGTTTAATTACCGGTCAGGGCCGGCACAAGGGCCCGTCCCGCCCCAATTGAAGTTTCAGGTTAGGAAGCGAAGTCGTCATGCAGACGCCAGGATTAGCCCGCTTTTCTCACCAGGTGGCGGGTCTATCGTGTGCTTCGGCCGTCAGCTGGTGAGAAATGAGGGCCAGATGTCATGCAGCCTAAGTGTCTCATTAAAAGTAGCTTAGCCACATTCGCGCCAGGGCCTCCTTGGATTGGCGAGGTACAATGTAATTGAGTACACGCGAAGCATTCGGGGCCCATTCGAGCACGGGCCGTCGGAAGCGACGAACCAACGAGGCGACAAAATTACCAAACAAACCCAATTTCGTGGAACCAGAAGGGAATCAATGGTTTACGGTTGGTTTCCAATACAGCGGGGCGGTCGGATCCGTAAAATTCGACGGATCCGACCAGCCGGGTACAAGAGTAGCTTTGCCGCGGGGCCGGAGGTCCCGAGGAGCAACAGGGCGGCAGAGCTTGTAGCGCGGACCTGGCGCTGTTCCAGCGTCCGCGTCCGTGGGCAGCTACCGAGCAACAGAATTACCAGACAAAGCCAATTTCCCATAACGCCTTTTGTCCCAGAAACTTACGGAAAGTTTGGCGGGCTGATCGGGTCCTTCGACCTCAACTGGTGAGAAAGGCGGGTTAGCAGGGCGGGGAACCGTACACATTTGCTAGAATATCTGGTAAAACGTATTTCGGGAGTACGCCAATGCCTGATGGCGTCGTTAAAGTTCAGAAGAACAAGAACATCACGCTGCCCGCCTGGCTGATGCGCCGGTTTCGCGTCGAAGCCGGCGACTACCTATTGCTTCAAGAAACCGAGCATGGGGTTCTGCTAAAGCCGGCGAAACTGGTGGACTCCTCCCAGGCCTATTTTTGGAGCAAAGAGTGGCAATCGGGCGAGGGTGAAGCGGAAGAGGACATTCAGCAGGGCCGCGTAAAGGAATTCAAAAGCGTCAACGACCTAATGCGAGAGCTTCGGCGTTGATCGCATTACTTCGGACTGAGCGGTTCAAGAAGGATTTCAAGCGGCTGCCCCGCGAAATACAAACCCGCACCGCGAAAGCTCTAGCGCTGTTCCTTTCCAACCCGAAGCATCCATCTTTACACGTCAAGAGAATGGAGGGCGCCCCGAGCATCTGGGAGCTACGGGTAAGCCGGGACTATCGCGTTACCTTCCAGTTCGAGCCCGCGGGCGTTCTACTGCGTCGCATCGGAACCCACGACATCCTAAACCGCCCGTAGACCCCATTTCCCACTTTGGAAGGTTGGGGGCTCTTGCGCCTCTGCCCATTCGTGCTTCGCCGCTATTCGCCACCTGGTGGGAAAAGCGGGTTGGAACTCCGTGCATCGGCGAGCATTCCTCCACGGCTGGCAGCAGTTCTACTCAGAAGCGATCCGGTCGGCGAGTGGCGCGGCTGGCCTTGGGGAGGGATCTCGGTCGGCTGGTGTGCTTTCTCATCAGCTGCAGAGCAGCTTGGCCGTCAGAATCGCGAACAGGAGGCCGAAGGCGATCAAAGTCCTCGTCTCGCGGTTTCTCTTGTAAAGGGAAAGGCGGAACCCGCCGGCGCGCCGGCGCTCGAACGATCGCGCGGGCAGAAACTTGGCCACCCGCTTCTCGTAGGCGGCGTATTCATCGAAGATCTCGCGCAGGTAGCGTTCCTCCTCCTCAATGACGGGCAAGTAGAAGAGAACAAAGAACACCGCCGCGACCACGGCGATCGCAACATGGGAACCGGCCAGGGCACACCCGGCGGCTGAGATGAGTGTGCCCAGATAGAGCGGATTCCGGGTATAGGCGTAGGGTCCCGAAGTCGTCAGCTTTTCGTACTTGGCCAGGTGTCCGGCCGCCCATCCTCGGAGCAGCAATCCGAGCAGCGCAACAAGACCACCGATCGCCAGCGACTGCCAAGACGGGCGGGCTAGGAGCAGAAACGCAACAGCGAAGACAGCGCCGGCCGGCACGCGGGTGCGAGCAGCGACTTCCGCGTATCGCTTGGGAAAAGCCATTGTCTAGAACAATCGCTCCCCAAGCGCCAGGGTGCCGAACGAACCGACGTTCGCGATCGACAAAGATACCCTGATCTGATTCTCGTTGCGAATGGTCCCGATGGCAAATCGCCGCCAGCCGACACTGAAGCCGCAGCAATCGGTATTGTAGGCAACCTGGGCAATGGTGTATAGGAAGATTTTCTGCCGGTAGTCGTAGATGTTCGAGAGGGCGACATTCCAGCCGCGGCGGTTGAAGTCGCCCAGGCTGACCTTGGTGAAGAGTTGGTTGCTGGGGGGCGTGACCGTGCTCGGGGTGCGCACGGCGTAGTGGCCGAAACTCGTTCGGACGAAGCGATTGATTCGGAAATCGCCGGTCACGCCGCTGTTGACCAGTTTTCCCCGCAGCGGATCGTAATCGTAACGCCATTCCAGCCCATAGCGCCAGCTCGGCCGAACGCGCATGGCGGTGGCGATGGGCGAATAACTGCGCAGTTGGTCGGCGAAGGCGAAGGGGCTGAAGTCGATCGTCGAGCGCAGTACGTTGCGCCGTCCCGGGAGCAGCGCGCCCCCGAAATCTCGGTCGAAGTAGCGCCTTTGCCAAATATCGAGGGTAAACACCTCCCGCACCTGGCCGCTTTGCTCGTTCTTGGCGAAGAAGCGGTTGGTAACCATGAACTGCGCCTCATTGGTGTTATTGGTCAGATCAAGATCGTCAAAGCGGATAACACGGTGGAAATCGTCCGCGCCATCGACGTAGCGGTAGGACAGCCTGGGTTCAATCACATGTTTCACGCGGTCCCCCAGCCATTTCGGTCCGTTATAGATGCGCTGCAACGCCGGCGGTGAAATTTCGAGCGAAGCCTCCCGGGTACTCCGATAGTAGTTCGCTCCACTGAGCGCCCCCTCGACTCGGCTTTGCCCGTAGGCGGTTTGACGAGCGCCGAAAGTGGGCCTGAAGTGAAAGCCTTTGAAGAAAAACTTCGTCGAAACCCGCGGATAAAGATCACCCCGCTGCACGAAACGCCGCGTCTGAAACAGCGGCTGTGTGCGGCTGACCAAGCCAAAAGAGCTGTCCAGGCTGAACCACAAAGGGACCGGACCCTCCACGATGGGGCGGTCTCGGCTGTTGAACTCGACGTTGGGCAGCTTGCGGACGATAATTGTGTCGCCACGCTTGACGCTCTGGAAGTTCTCGTCTCGGGACAACTCGGTGTTGATGCTGAAGGTGGAAAAGTTCTTGGTTATAAAACCGAACGAGCGAATCTGCGAGAATACCGCCTCGTGAAAGCTTTGTGTGAAGGCCTGCCGGAATTCCAGCGAGCTAAGGTAATTGATTTCCGTCACACCGCGAAAGCCGCCCGGCATGAGGGCGCTGCCTTGCATGGAAAACGAGCGTCCCCCTTGTTTGATCCGCCGCCCGTCGTCAAGCTTGCGCCCGCGATCCTTCACGCCATACAAGGCGGCGTTGAAGTGACTGTTCGCCGTCGGACGGCCTCGGACGCCGACTTGGCCGGCAATCCCGCGGTCGGTATACCATGTGCCGCCGATCGTGGCGTCGTAGTTTCGATTGATGGCCCAGTAATAAGACTGCCCGAGTACGAACCCGAATCGAGAGCTATTCCCAATGTTTGGGGTAAGAAACCCGCTCTGGCGGGGCAACCGCTCGAGCGATTTCTTGAACACAGGGAAGTAGAAAATCGGCACTTTGCGCACTCGGAAGATGCCGCGGTAAACGGTAGCGGATTTGCCGGGAGTGATCGTCGTGCGAGGCGCGCGCAGCGTCCACCAGGGATCCGTGGTCTCGCAATTGGTGACATACCCGTTGTGGACCGTGTAGTGGTCCGCCGTCTTGTGAACAATCTTACCGTCGATATAGAAGGGGTTGTCGGTGGTGAGCACCCGGAAGCCGCCCTGGTTTGCCGAGGCGACCGTCCCGTGAACGCGGTAGAAAGTGCCGATTTCAGTTCGCAAATTATAGTTGAACTTCTCGGCGTGCAAGTCTTCCCCCTTCACGCTGTCGCGATAGCGCACGTTGCCGCGGGCCTCGACGTCATCCGTTTGATCGTTGTAATCCATCTCGTCGGCGGTGAGAATGGAGTTGTTGTAGTGGATTTCAACGTTTCCGCGCAGATATCGCATCTGGCCCAAGCTTTCTTGGCTGTGGGCGTAGATCTCCATGTCTCCAGGCTGCCTAGCCGGCCCGATCGGTTGCTGCGCAAACAGACAGGTCGACCCAAGCAGGCAAAAACAGGCTAGCTGAGAAGTACGCCGCGTGATGGATACTACGGTGCGAAAGCCCATAAGGGGGCGACTTTGAACGTATCATGCGGGGGAAAACGCCGCAACGAAGCTGGCCCCCGTTTTCACCACCCGGCGGCCGAAGCAGGCGATAACGGGCGCCATGACTTCGGTGCGCTTGCTCGCAGTGCTCAACGTAGGGTTTAAGAATGTAGGGGCACGGCATGCCGTGCCCGAGCTCGCCGAGCGGCGCGCGCCTTGTACTGACGGGCCTCTCACGCACTTCGCCTCGCCACCTGGTGAGAAAAGCAGGCTAGGGCAGGGAAGTCTCCCATCCATACGCGGACATCATGACGCGAAACAGTTCCGTATTGGGAAAGAACCCCTGAACTTTTTCGGCGCCCGGCCCCTGTGCCAGGACAAGTACCTCTTCAGCGGTGTGGCGCCCCGTCACAGCCATGGAGGGGAGGATGTCACGGCCTTTCACCGCTCGCCGCGGAAAGTGTAAATCGTAGGAGTGGTCCGCTGTAAAGAGGATCAGAGTATCGGTACCCCGCAACTTCTCGGCGGCACGTCGGATGATGCCGTCGAACTTGATCATCAGCTCCAGCGACTTGCGGATGTCCGTGAAGTGATTGTTCGACTCCACCATCAAGAAAAAGCCCTTCGGGCTGCGCGTCAGAACGGCCAAGGCTGTTTCGACCGCCTGGGCCAGATCAAACTCATGAGGCTCTTTTTCGAATAGGGCCACGAGCCGATCAGTGTTCGATTCGAGACCGGCCAGGTTCCTGGGCTGATCAAGAAACTGATAACCCTTCCGTGCAAGCTCGTTCTTGATGTCGAAGCTGAGTTCGGCCGTCTGGGTCAGGATGCGGTTTCGCCCCGCGCCGATGACCACATCCACACCATCGCCAAACCGGGGACGAGTGATCTGCATGAAAATTTCGCCCCACTTCGATCGCTCGTTACTGTGTGCGTAACAGGCTGCGGGTGTAGCATCCGTGATGGGACTGTTGGAGACGACACCCGTCGCAAGTCCCCGTTCTTCCGCGTATTCCAGAATCGTTTTTAACGGCTTGCCGTCTCTAACGCCCCGCTTAGCGTCGGGTCCTTGGGAAACCACGCCGACGTGGGTTTTCTGCCCGCTGACGATGGCGGTCATACCGGCCGCTGAGTCGGTGTTCCAGGTGGAAGCCGCGGAAGTTTCCGACAGCCCCACGTACGGCATGCTGTGAATGTAGAGAGCCTGCGGTTTGCCGTGGCCAAGCACACTAGCGGCGTGGACTGTAGCAAGCCCTGTGCCATCACAGAGGAAGAGAACAACGTTTTTTGCCCTCGCGCTTGTGGCCCGGGGACGCTTGGTTTCTACGGAGTCGCGGGCACAGCCGAAGTTTATTCCTACTAGCAGACAGGCAATCAAAATGATCTTATGCACGACCGCTCCCCTACTTTCTCGGGCGCCTGCGTTCATGACGATTCCCCAGCATAGTAGCCCAGTTCGACCGCGACAAGCCTAGCCCGCATTTCTCACCAGCTGACGGTCGAAGCACGCGATAGGCCCGCCATTACTTGGTTGCGCTTGCTCACCGTGCTCAACGTAGGGTTCAAGTACGCCCGCATTATTCAAGAAACGGGGCGCTGAGCGGCGCGCGCCTTGTACTGACAGGCCTCTCACGCACTTCGCCTCACCACCTGGTGAGAAAAGCGGGCTAAGCCAGAGGCTAGCGCACTCGGCGAATCTTCGCTCCCACGGCGGCCAGTTTCTGCTCGATCCCCTCGTAGCCGCGGTCGATGTGGTAGACGCGGTCGATCACCGTCTCGCCGCGCGCGGCCAAAGCGGCGATGACGAGACAGGCGCTGGCCCGTAAGTCCGAAGCCATCACGGTCGCGCCGCTGAGCGATGTGGGACCTTTGACCGTGGCTTGGTTTCCTTCCAGTGTGATGTTGGCTCCCATGCGCGTGAGCTCGGAGACGTGCATGAAGCGGTTTTCAAAAATGGTCTCAACGATATGAGATTCCCCGCTTGCCTGGGTCATCAGGACCATCCACTGCGCTTGCATGTCGGTGGGGAAACCGGGGTATTCCTTCGTTGCCGCGTCGGCGGCCCTCAAGGGGCGGTCGCCCGCCACTCGGAGAACACCGGTCGCGGGGGAAGAAACCTCGGCGCCCGCTTGGGCCATCATGGTTGTCAGAGCGTCAATGTGCCGGCTCTCGGTTCCCGTGATCGTTAGATCACCGCCCGCTAGAGCGCCGGCCACGAGGTAGGTTCCCGCTTCGATGCGATCGGGAATGATTGCGTGACGAGCGCCTTCGAGCTTGGCGGCTCCCCGGATACGGATCGTCGTAGAGCCGGCGCCCTCGATCGAGGCTCCCATTTTCGTCAACAGATCCGCCAGGTCGGCGATTTCGGGCTCCCGGGCAGCGTTTTCGAGGATGGTTTCACCGTCGGCTATGGCCGCGGCCATCATCAAGTCTTCCGTACCCGTCACCGTAATTCGATCGAAGCGAATCCGTCCGCCTTTCAGCCCCCGCGGAGCACGAGCCTCGACGTACCCGTGCCGCTGTTCGACCGTTGCACCCAACTCGCGAAGGCCTGCCAGGTGAAGGTTGATGGGACGCGCCCCGATCGAGCATCCTCCGGGCAAGGAGACGCGCGCCCGTCCTGTCCGCGCCAGCAGCGGGCCGAGCACCAAGCTCGAGGCGCGCATCGTCTTGACCAGGTCGTAGGGCGCCTCGGGAGACGCTACCGACTCCGCGCGGATGGAGTACCCACCGTCCCGGCTTTCTACTGTTGCGCCGATGCTCTCCAACAGCCGCGCCATGGTGCGGATGTCCCGGACTCTGGGGATCCGCTCGAGGACGACTTCGCGATCCGTGAGCAAGGCGGCCGCCATCGCGGGCAGCGCGGCATTTTTCGCGCCGCTTATCGGGATCTCCCCGTTCAGCTCGGAGCCACCTTGGATGACGAATTTGTCCACAGACTTCTACTCTACCGGCAAACCGCGGGCATAGACTTGCCGCACGTTGAGATCCGAATCCATGAGCACAAGATCCGCGTCGGCACCCGCCTGCAGGCAGCCCTTTCGATCATCGATGCCCATCATGCGCGCCGGATTAAGAGTAGCCATCTGAATGACCTCCTCGAGCGGCAGGTGGAGAAAGTCTCGCATGTTGCGGACAGCGCGGTCGAGCGTCAAAACGCTCCCGGCCAGTCTGTCGCCGTAGTAGCAAGCGCCGTCTCGGGCCTCGACCGTCAGCCCACCCACGCTGTACTCTCCGGGCGGCATTCCGGTCGCCGAAAGGCCGTCGGAAATGAGTGCAATGCCGTCCCTGCCTTTGCAGCGGTAAAGCAGTCGGATCGCCACGGGATCGACGTGGACACCGTCAGCGATCAGCTCCGCGGTCACGCTTGCTTCCTCCAGCACGGTTCCAATCACACCGGGGTCCCGGTGCCGGAAAGGCCGCATGGCGTTGAACACGTGCGTGGCCCGGCGGACGCCCAGTTCCACGGCCTTGGTGGCCTGCTCATAAGTCGAGTCCGTGTGGCCCATTGACGGCTGCACACGTGTTTTCAGCATTTCTTCGATCAGCTCCGAAGCCCCGGCCAGTTCGGGAGCCAGGGTTACGATTCGCAATTGCCCCCCGGCCGCTTCCGCCAACTCGCGGTAGGCATCGAGGGTGGGCTCGACCAGGTGCTCGGCCGGATGCACTCCTCGGCGGGTGACACTCAAATACGGTCCTTCCATATGGATGCCCAAAGGCTGGGCCATGGGTCTCGACCGCGTTTCGGACTCCTGCACGTAGTCGGCCAGGCACTCGAAAGCACGACGAATGTCGGCTTCCGGTGCGGTCAGGGTCGTAGGGTAGTACGAAGTGGTCCCAAAGCGAGCCAACGTTTGGCAGATGACATCGAGGGACTCGCGTGACGCCTCCATGACATCCCGCCCTCCGGCGCCATGGTTGTGAGTGTCCACGAAACCCGGTGTGATGATTCCTTCGTCGAGGCGAACCTCCCGGGCGCCTTGGGGAAGCTCGGTGCCTTCTCTCGCGGAGACATCGCGAATGCGGTCGTCCTCGACGACGACGACGCCGTTGGGGATCGGTGCCGGTGTATACAGGGTGCCGGCAACAAACGCTGTGAGCGGCATGACGCGCAATCAGACGAGCAAGCGGAGACAAACGATAGCCCGTGGTGAAAGTCCCGGCTTCAAAAAGCGGATCCAGTCACCGATTTTTCCGTCTACTCCATAAGGGGAAAACCCCTGCGATGTTTCCGGGCTCAGCGCCATTGTCATGGGAGAACACCTTCGTAGTCATCTCGCACGTATAGGTGTTCCGAGACATTATTTCGTGATCGCTTCCGGTTTGTTTGCGTCGAGGAGCGCTTCCACTGCTTTTTGCTTCTCCATGAATTCGCCGAGGAGCGCTTGGAATTCTTTGCTTTTCAACAATGTATCGCGAAAGTACTCTCGAAAGCTCGGCCAGTCCCGTTGATCGTCGTTCCTCTTCCTCAGCGCCGCAACCTTCACATCCAGTGCCAGGTAGGCGGGATCGGCTTCTCGGAGGGTCTGCTTATCTTCATCCGACCAGGTATAATTGATGAATCGAGACAGGCCCTCGGTGAGCACAATGCGCGAGGGATCGTTTGCCAGCAGGTACTCAAACTTGGACGTCCCGCGCTCAAGATAGGCCACTTGCAGGTCTCTCTGGGCTGTAGCGATCGCTTCAAAATCTGGCCGTTGCCCGATCACTAATTCCGCCACCCCACGCTGCCACTCGAGTTGCGCAGCGAGGTATGCGGCCTGGGCCTTCCTGGCCGTCTCAGCAAAGTTGGCGGCGGTCGCCGGAGAGATCGCAAGAAAAGCTAAAACAAGTATGCTGATCCGTGTCTGAACGTTAAGACAGCTCATCAATCCCAAAACCTTTCACCCTTAGGGAAACAGGCGGTTCTCCCAAGCTACTATGGACCACCCTCCGATCCGATCGCTCGCGACAAACTGTCTCCGGCTTCGGCAAGTCTTTGGAGGGCGGCGTCGGGAGCCAGTCCAAACTTGGCCATAAGAATCGCCACCCGGACGTCGTGGTCAGCTTGGGCCAGGGCTCGCGCGGCAAGGTCGTTGTCACATCCGGCAACCTCGGCCACAATTCGCCGGCCGCGAGCGATGAGCTTCTCGCTGTTGAGTTGCAGCTTGACCATCAAGTTCCCGAGAACGTAGCCCATCTTTACCATGACCGCCGTCGAGAGCATATTGAGGACCAGCTTCTGCGCGCTACCGGCCTTCATGCGGGTGGAGCCGGCAATGACCTCAGGCCCAACGACCGGTGTGATCGCGAGATCCACGTTTCGGGACAGCTGACTCTCCGGGTTGCAACTTAGCCCCACGGTGAGAGCTCCCAGCGACCGAGCATACGCCACCGCGCCCAGCACGTAAGGCGTTCTTCCGCTGGCGGTGATTCCCACAAGCGCATCTTTGGGGCCGAAACCACTGGCTTCGAGATCCGCCTGGCCGGCTTTCGGATCGTCTTCGCTGCCCTCGGACGCTCGAAATATCGCCGCCTCACCCCCCGCAAGCAGCCCTTGGACCCGTTCGGCCGGCGTGCCGAAAGTCGGCGGACACTCCGCGGCGTCCAGAACACCGAGCCGGCCACTCGTTCCAGCGCCGAGGTAAAACAACCGGCCGGATTGTCGAAAGCGCTCGACAATGGCGTCCACGGCCGCGGCAATGCGCGGGATTTCTTGGCTGACCGCGTCAGCGACGGTTTGATCTTCTCGGTTGATGATTCGAAGCAGTTCGACGGTCGAGACCCGGTCGATTCGCTCTGAAGCGCGGTTTTTCTCTTCGCTGAGAAGCTGCTCCATCCTAGGCCAAGGGAAGTATAGCAGAGGGTTCCGGAGATCCCGGCGTACATCGGCCAAGGGATCACCACGTCTCTGCGAGGAGACCGAGCCTCACCCGCAAGGGTGCGGTCGAGGCCTCCTGACGCCCAATATTCCTCGTCCCGGCGCCCGACCCGATCAAATGGGACGAGGGGATCTGGGGTGAACCCCTCCGCTGAGACAATCGGCGGTAGCGACACTCGCCGTGCAATGGTTTTTCCTTCTCCCCATAGCCTCTTCTGTTCTAAATTTACCTCGAGGTCGGCTACGTCCTTGCCTGGGAGAACGAAGCCGTGTGGGGCCGCGATTCCGAATACCCCTACCCGCGGCACAAGGAGCTGATCCGCAGGATCTACGAGCAATTCGGGGCCGGCGTCATGGTTTGGGGCGCCGACCTGCCCTGGCTCCCGCGGGCGTGCACCTACAAGCAGTGCTTCGACACCATCCGGCGCCACACGGAGTTCATGACCGACGACGACCGCAGTCTGGTGCTGGGCGGAAATGCGGCCCGGATTTACGGGGTTTCGTCCGAGGCGACCGAAGCCTAGCCCGCGTTTCTCACCAGCTGACGGTCGAAGCAGGCGATAAGCCCGCCATTACGGCGTTGCGCTTGGTCGCCGTGCTCAACGTAGGGTTCAAGTACGCGCGCATGATTCAAGAAACGGGGCGCCGAGCGGCGCGCGCCTTGTACTGACGGACATTTCACGCGCTTCGCCTCGCCACCTGGCGAGAAAAGCTGGCTAGAAGGCATTGATTCCACGGGGGTTCGTAGAAATTGGGTTTGTTTGGTCATTTTCGGTTGGTGAGGGTTGAGACCGCGGCGGGAGGGGTCTGTGGAAGGGTGCTTTCTGGAACTCGATGTCGCCACGAATGGCGACACGGCACGCCGAGAGGCGTGCGCCACAACAGATTTCCCGACGCGCTTCACAGACCCTGCAGCCGGCGGGCCCGCGCCCTGGGGGAGGCGGCTGTTGCCGCCCCTTTTCGAGAGACCGGCCGGCGGGGCGGAGTCGCCACTGGCGCGGAAGCCGATGCGGCCGGCCGTGGGGTTGGGAGTGTCGATCGGCGGTGGGGCCTGGGCGGGGACGTATGGGCCGCGGTAGGGATCGGTGGGGGTATAGGAGCCGGCGGAGGAACGAGCCTCGTCGGCCTTGCGCTCGTCGCGGCGCAGGTCGGCCAGTTGCTTGACGGCGCGGAAGAAGCGGCGGCTGAGATGTCCGTCGTAGCGAGCCAGGTGAACGAGGGCCTGGGTCTGATCGAGCATCGCCGAGCCTAACAATAAGGTTTCGCCGTCGTAGCCGGGGCGCAAGGTGTCGGGGCAGTGCTTTTTGGCGTGGCGGCGGGCGCGGTCGACGGCAGCGGCGATGAAGCCGGTCTCCAAGCGCGTGAGGCGGCGCATGCGCCATTGCGAGTCGGCGATCTGGCGGACGAGTTAGAATTCGAGAGAGTTGGCGGGCAGGATGTCGGCTTCGAGGGCGGCGAGTTGGCTGTCGAAGTCGGCGGGGTCCTCGCCGGGCAGTACGGTATCGCGGGCGAGGAGTCCGTGTTTGAGGGCGTTCTTCGCCGCGCGGGATTTGCCTTGCTTAGTGCGCGGTCCGGTGGATTTCTTGGCGTTGTTGCCGTTGGCTTTGATTTGGGTGCGTGTGGCCATGGTTATGGTTCCTTTCCTGAGAGCAGGGGCTCCGATTCCAGGATAAGGCGGCATTACCCGGTTACAAGGGGTCAGGTACGGTAAGTGCGGTGGAATGAGGGGAATGGAATTTGGGAAGTGGCGTGACCGGCTGGGCACGCGGCGTTGTGGAGCCAACGGCCGCTCTAACTACTTTCCGGCGCAAAAAGGAGAAACTGCGTGGTGGCCGGCTACAGTCAGCCAATTTAGCCTCCGAATGCGCCCGTAAGTTGTTAATTCTTTGAAGGCGCGAAATTGGCGACAGTCCCCGCCCCGAGCGCTAGGCGTATTTTGCGCCGGAAAGTAACTAAGCCCACGGACGCGGACCCTGGAAAGGCGCCAGGACCGCGCTACAAGCTACAAGCTCCCGAAGGAAGGGAGGCGTGCCGCCGGAGGGGACCCGCCGTCACCCCACCCCAGGCCCCGCTGGACCGCAGGGGCGGTCGAGCGCCGGAAAGAAACACTGGCGGGACGCGGCGCCGGCCGTAAAACGGCCGGCCTAAGAAGACCAAGCCGCGTCAACGCGGCTTGACGGCGTTTCCTCCATTCCACCGGCGTGCGGAGCGCAGTACCAGCCGTAAAACGACTGGCCTGTTTCAAGCAAGCCCCCTCCGCTAAGCTAAACTAAGAGTTCGAACCGCGAACGAACGAATCCTGGAAGTACTGCCACGAGGACAGCATGTACTCGATCTTCGTCACGATAAACGTCAAGCCTGACCACATTGGGGAATTCAAGAAAGCCAGCCTTGGAGACGCGCAAGGTTCAACGCGCGATGAACCGGGATGTTTTCGGTTCGATATTCACCAGGATGCGGGAATCCCTTCGCGCTTTTATCTCCACGAAGTCTACCGCGACGAAGACGCTTTCCAGGCTCACCTCGAAGCTCCACACTTCCTTCAATGGAGAGATAGGGTCAGCCCGTTTTTCGATGGCGACATTCAGAAAATCCTCATGAAGACCGTCTTTCCGTCGGACGACGGGTGGGAAAGGCAACAGCCGGGACTACTGAACTGGTAGGTGCGGGCCGGTGTCTGAATTCGCCGGATCGGAGATTCGGACTTACCGATGTTCGCGAAATATAGTGACCCATACCGGCGGGAGACTCATGATGCCGGAAAGGGCGCGACATGTCGCGCCCTTACAAACAAACGCGATCGTCGATCCGCCTTGTGAATGCGCGCTGGTCCGCCGAAGGCCGAGCCTGTCGCTATATTTTGCGAAACTAATAAGTGCTCGGGGCGGGGTGACACGGCACGTTCGCCAGTGGTACGCGACGAATGATGAAGGACACGAACATGTTTGATCTCTCAGGCCGTGTTGCACTGGTGTCGGGCGCGGCGAGCGGCATGGGCAAGGCGACGGCGATGGCGCTGGCGGAAGCGGGCGCCGCAGTCGTCTTGGCGGACATCAATGAAGATGGCGTCCAGGCGACCGCGCGCGAAATCGAATCGCTCGAACGCCGAGCACTGCCGCTGATCTGCGACGTCTCTCAACCCGAACAGATTCGTTCGATGTTCGCGCGGCTCGACGACGAGTTCGGTCGGATTGACTTCGTTGCCAACATCGCGGGCGAGGCGGTACGCAAAAAACCGGAAGACATTTCGCTGGACGAGGTCGAATGGACGTGGCGCAATTTGGTCTACGGACGCTTCTGCTGTTGCCAGGAAGCGGGGCGCCGCATGTTGGCCGCCGGGAAAGGAAGTATCGTCAATCTCGGTTCACTGGCGAGCGTCACGGCGCTTGGTCGCGGTCACATTGCTTACAGCATGGCGATGGGGGCGGTGGTCCAAATGACGCGCGAGTTAAGTACCGAATGGAGTGGACGCGGCGTGCGCGTCAATTCGATCCTACCGGCCCAGGTTCTCAACCCCGGCTTACAAGCCCGGATCGACGCCGATCCGCGCATCAAAGACCGTTTTCTCAGCGGCATACCCGCGGGCCGATTTGGCGCGTCGGAAGACATCAAGGGTCTCGCTGTGTTTCTGGCTTCCGATGCCTCCTCCTGGATCACAGGCGCGCTGATTCCGATGGACGGCGGCAACCTGGCGATGAATGCGGGAGGCTCTGTGGGAAGCGAAGTGTTTGGAGAGTAGAGTCGGCGTTATTGGGTTTTTATCTGCCATACCTGCCCGAAGCTGTCAGGGTTCGCCAGCCGACGGCGCGGCTCCTCAGACGTTTTCCCCAACCGGAAAATAATCAGTCGATCGACGTTTATCGACTGAAGCCAGCCGCGATGGGGATGGGGTTCCTCAACACATCGAGTTCCTATTTCACCGACTGATCGAGTAGATCTCGTCACTGGCGAGTTTGTAGACCCAGATCGACTTGCCTACCCGGGCAAACGCCTCTCGCTCATCGAGCATCGGCAAGTTCGGGCCGATCCCCTTCAGCCGATTGGCGCCAGCCGCGACCCAACAACACTGGGGATGATCCGGTGGCAACAGGCCGTTTCGGATACCAAACTTAGCGGCGTGTTCGTCCCCGTCGTAGGCAAGCAAGATCGCCGGGATATGATTCTCGTGCACGAACTCGGCCAGACGTCCCAGGTCCTGCCCCCAGTCCAGATTGCTGTCCACCAGATACTCCTTCTCCTGACCGCGAACAAAAGGAGTGAAGTAGGCGAGATAATCCGGGTGTGCTGACAGGGAGTCCGCCACGTGCCAGCCAAGCAGAGCCAGCACTGCTGTTTTGCTCCAGATACGAAACGTCAGGAAGCGTGCACCGGCGAACGGCGCCGCAGCAAGAATGGCCAACAATGGATAGGCGGGCAGCACATAGCGAATACCGAGATTCAGATTGCTCGTCATGCCCACTGCCAGTATCACTACGAACGGCCAGGCTACGACAAATGCCGGACTCGCGAGTATGGGTTTCGATCGACGCAAGCTGAGGAGAAACCCAAAGGCCGCCAGCACAAGCAGCGCCGGCGAGGTCTTCAGAACGAGGGCGACCGGAAAGTAGTACCACCAGCCGTGGCGCGAGACTTCCCCGAGCAGAAAGGCATAGTGCCCCTCCTAGTTGTGCTCGATCACGTCGAGGATCCCTCGCCAAAATTGAGGTGCGGGAAGAAGCGGAACCGAGCTGAGGACTTCAGCCAACCAAGCGTCATCCCCCGCTCGCTCGGCTACGCGGCCCAAGTCGAACCCATAGACGGCCCAACAAAGTATGACAACTGTAAGTAAGAAAATGAAACCCAAGCTCAGGGCATCGGAGGACTTCAAGCGTGGTCGCTTTCGGGCTTCGAGAAGGTAATAGCCCACTCCGATCGGAGGCAGGAAGGCCAGGGCAGAGAACTTGGTCGTCAGCGCCGCACTCACCGCCACAGCAGAGAGCAGGCAGTAGCGCAGTTTGCATTCCCGGCTCCAGCGCCACAAGAAGTAGGAGGCTGTCAAAAGCGTCGCTGTCGCCCCAATATCGAGTGCAGCCGCTCCGCTGTGCGCCAGCAAATTGGGCGAGCAAGAAGCCAGCAGAACAGCAATCAACCCGGCAGTAGGTCCGAACAACTCGCGCGCCCAGACGAAGACCACTAGAAGTAGAGCTAAGGCAAACACCAGATTTCCCGATCTGGCTAGCGCCAGCGTATACCAGTAGAAGTCGAGATCGCGCTCAAGCCAATCCCCGGCCCACGGTCTATCGAAGTCGCCGAGCCTGAGGTCTTCCAGCCAATAGGGAAGGGCGGCAAGGACAACCCTCCCCAGCGGCGGGTGATGCGGCTCGTCGTCGTACTCCCCCGTTCGCAGTAATTCCAGACCGGCACGAATGTGCCAGGGAGCGTCGACGACGTTTGTGAAAACGTGGTAGGTTGAGATCACTCTGCCCGCGAAGAGAAGCAAGATGAGGATCAGAACAGTGACCAGAAAGCCGCGCCGCGCTTGCACCCCCGAATTGTACCGGTTCAGCCGGAACGAGAGAGTGGGCGCTCCGCGCTGGGGAAACTGGGAGAACTGGGTCGCGGTAGGGATGCCGGTCGCCCGGCACCCCCCGGCACAGATCCGTACGTGAGCGTTGACTCATACGGCTCCTAGATGTGCGTGAACCCCAGAAAATCGAAGGTCTCCGGCTTCCTTTCCCCACGGCCTCGCCGCTTCGCGCGCCGCTACGAGTTCGGCGCCCAGGGCGCAAGCGGTCTTCCGCGGATTCGCGGAAGCGCTCCGCTGGACGCGGGTGCTGGGGCGGCAAAACATTCATGATCGCATTGCCGCGCTGTCACGCCGGGCATCCAAGAAGATTCAGTAAGCGAAGAAATTCGACCTCGTTTCTGCGGCTGACGAGACATCCTCCAACGGGATCGTGGTGCTCAGGCTGCCTCCGGGGCATGCCGCGCGGGAGATCTTCGCAAAGCTCGCCAACAGCGGCCACATCTTGGTTTCGCCGCTCGACCATCCCAGGGACTTTCGCGTGTGCCTGCACTTTTTCAACACCTGGGGTGAGTTTGAGACGCTGATGAGCCGCCTCGACACCTACTGCGCATAGGCAAATGGGGCAGCATTCGCGAAAGCGGTCCACAAGAGCTTCATAACCCGCCCTGTTGCGGGCGATTGTATCGCGGCCGGCCAGGATCGGCCCGGGCCATGGTCGGCGTTATTGGGTTTTTATCTGCCATAATCGGGCCCATGATTGACGAACTGCTGGCGAATCTGGAGAAGACCACGGCCTATGATCTCGGCCAGCCTTACCGGCCGGGGATACCGCATCATCCCGTGCATCCGCCGTTTGTCTTTTGCCTGAGCAAAATGCACGGGGACACCATGCTGGGCGAGGTGAGCTCGGCGGCGGAGTGCATGACCCTGGGCGGGCACACGGGAACCCATATTGATGCACTTTGTCATTTCTCGAAGGGCTTGCAACTTCATGGAGGCATCGATGTCGCCCAGTCCTACACGGGAGGCGTGGAGCATTGGAGCGTCGACACGATCCAGCCCATCCTGCGGCGCGGGGTTCTGCTCGATGTCGCTGGTCACGAGAAGACAGACATCCTCCCCGCGGACTTTGCGATCGGAGCGGATAGCTTGCAGGCGACCGCGCGCGAGCAAGCCGTCGAGATCCGCAAGGGCGATGTCGTGCTGGTCCGCACCGGATGGGGACGTTACTGGGACAACCCGAAGCAGTACATCAACGAAGTTCGATCGCCCGGCGTGAACCTCGAAGCCGCCGCATGGCTCAGCGCGCTCGGCGTGTTCGCCGGCGGTTCCGACACGATTGCCTTCGAACTGGTTCCCTCGACGAGCATGCCGGTTCACGTCCACCTGCTTGTCGAGAGCGGTATTCACATCATCGAGGCGTTGGATCTCGAAGGGCTGTCCCGAAACAAACAGTGGCAGTTCGTCTTTGTGGCCGTGCCGATGAAGATCGTCGGGGGAACGGGATCGCCGATTCGACCGATCGCCCTGGTATAGGATTCACTCGCTGATCGTGACGAGGCTGCCGAACCGAGGCTCATGCGCGGCCGAAAGGGTGCGGTTTGAGTCGTCGCGAAGACAAGGGCCTTCTCCCAGCAACCGAGGTCATTCGCAAGTTTGAGCGCAGGCCCGCGCCACATGCCGTGACTCTCCAGTCCCGGGCGCCCAATAGAGCTGTAGGGGCGCAGCATGCCGTGCCCGCCTGTACTGCACGCCGAGGAACTCTACAGACTCGACAATGGTGCGCGAAGATCGGGCGCCTCAGCGCAACAAAAACCTCTCCCTGTCCGATAAGCCCAACAGAAGCCTGTTGCATGATCGCCGTCATCGGAGCGATGGACGAGGAGATTCGCCTGCTGCGCGAGCGGATGACTTCGTGCGTGGAAGAGAGGGCAGCGAAGATCCGCATATTCCTGGGCAAGTTCGGCGATGCGGACATCGCCCTGGCGCAGTGTGGGATCGGCAAGGTCAACGCGGCCATCTGCACCCAGATCTTGATTGACCGCTACGCACCCGCGGCGTTGTTGTTTTCCGGCGTTGCCGGCGGCCTGCTGCCGAACATGAACGTAGGGGACATCGTCGTCGCCAGCCATCTGATTCAATGGGACGTCGACCTAACGGCTTTCGGCAGACGCCACGGCGAGATCCCCGGCGTGGGCCGCCAGCTCGAAGCCGATCCCGCGCTGGTGCGACAGGCAGCTTCGGCCTTCGACCGGGCTTTTGAAGGTACTGGACAAAACCCTAGTCTGATGATCGGAACCGTCGTTTCCGCCGATCGCTTTATCGAAGATCCCGCGAAGCTGCGCTGGCTGCAGCGGGAGTTCTCGGCACTGGCAACGGAAATGGAAGGAGCCGCGATCGCCCATACCTGCCGCGTCAACGAAGTTCCCTTTGTCGTAGTCCGCGCCGTCTCGGACGGCGCCGGCGACTCGGCCGGCAAGGATTTTCAGGCCAATCTTTCCCTAGCGGCCAAGAACTGCTCCGCCCTTCTGGAGCGGCTCATCCCGGCCGTGGGATAGGGGTCGCGGAGGGCGGGTGGCGTGCTTGGATACGGGTCTTCTCGTCGGCCGAAAGCACGAAATCATCGGCCGGCAAAGGCTGTCCTTGCCAGACTCTCTCCTAGCCCGCATTTCTCAACAGCTGACGGTCGAAGCACGCCATAAGCCCGCCATGACTGCGTTGCGCTTGCTCACCGTGCTCAACGTACTTTCCCGGTCGGGCGCTGAACGGAAGTCGCTGCTTATTTCGGAAGCACCACGATGCGAGCGGGCCAGGCTGCACCCGCAAAAGTACGCCTCCGCTCGCCGAGCGGCGCGCGCCTTGTACTGACGGGCCTCTCACGCACTTCGCCTCGCCAGGTGGTGAGAAAAGCGGGCTACGTAAACGGTATTGGGGCTAGGACGGGCTAGCGTTCACCGCCTTCCCCGTCGGCGTTCGGCGTCGCGAACCTCCTTCTCGTTCATGCCGAGATGATGGGCCAGCTCGTGCCACAACGTGTCGTAAATGATCTGCGGGATCTCTGCCGCCCGTCGCGCGGAGCGCTCAATCGGCCCCTGAAATAGCGTTACCTTGTCCGGCAAAACCATCCCGTAGCCATGACCCCGCCGGGAGAGCGGCACGCCCTGGTAGAGTCCGAGCAGGGCGCCCCCGGGGGGAACTCGGGCGGCACGCAAGTCCGCGGGCGCGGGTTCTTGCTCCACAAAGACGGCGACGTTCGAAAAGTGGTCCCGGAAGCTGCTGGGTATCGATCGCCAGGCCTGTTCGGCCAGTTCTTCAAAATCCTCGCGGCTCATGAGTTTTTGTGGCCTTGGCGGTTATGGACGCCTCGTAGATCGGGACCCCTATCAGCCCGTGGTAGAAGTGCAGGAGCGAAAAATCGGGTACAGCCAGCCAATTCTCTTCAGGTGAAGTGCTTTGTTTCGAGGGTTATGACGGGGGGCGAATTGGTGGCAGTCCCCATTTTTCGCTCCTGCACGACTTTTGCCACGGGCTGCCATACCACTCCGCGGCCTCATCGCGAAGATGCGGGCCCGGAACAGCATTATGTCATGGCCACAAATCCGCAGGAACCCGTGACGGCACATTCGCCCTTTACCCGACCCGGAAGACTGAGTGCATCATTTCGCAAATGCGGTTACGAAAGGTGGGCGACTGCGATCGCCGATTCCGGCCGCCCACCGGCGCCCGGCGTCAGGCTAGAATTGGATGGCCCGCTTTTCTCGCCACTGTCACGCCCATGGCTCTGGGCAACAGTTGGCGTACCTCGCCCGGCCTACAGTTTGTAAGGCAAGCGGACTAATTTTCGAACCATGGATTTCGCCCAGCACGTCAAGTCCTCGGTCGACATCGTGCGCGTGGTGGGGGAATACGTGCGGCTCAGAAAGCAGGGCGCGAATCGCCACGTCGGCCTCTGTCCTTTCCACACGGAAAAGACACCCTCGTTTTCCGTGCACGAAGTCCTGCAGATCTATAAGTGCTTCGGTTGCGGCAAGGGCGGGGATGTCTTCAACTTCCTGATGGAGTTGCAGGGCCTTACCTTCTACGAGGCCCTGAAAACACTGGCCGAGCAGCACGGCATCCCCCTGCCGAGCCCGCAGCGGGGAGATCTCGCCGACGCCGACAGCCGGCGTCGGGGCGCCCTGTACCGCATCCACGAGATCGCGGCGCTGTTCTTCCGCGAGCGGCTGCAAGCGGCGGAAGGGTCCCGAGCCCGCGACTACCTGCTTCGCCGCGGCATTGACGAAGAGACCGCCGGCCGGTTTGACCTGGGCTTCGCACCCGCTCAAGGGCAAGGCCTTTTGCGTACCTTGGAACGGGAAGGGATATCCCGAGACTACTGGGAAGCTTGCGGGCTGATCCTCAAGCGTCAGGATGGGACCGGCTTCTATGACCGCTTCCGGGATCGGCTCACGTTTCCCATTGCCGGGGAAAGCGGCCGGATTATCGCCTTCGGCGGGCGCCGTCTGCGGGATGACCAGCAGCCCAAGTATCTCAACTCGCCCGAAACCGCCATCTACGCCAAAAGCGCCGTTCTTTATAACCTTCACCGCGCCAAGAAGAGCATGCGCGAGCAAAACCACGCCGTGTTGGTCGAAGGCTATACCGACGTGATCGGCCTTGCCCGCGCCGGGATCTCGGCGGTTGTAGCCAGCTGCGGGACCTCGCTGACGCCGCAGCATGTGAGGACTTTGCGGCGTCAAGTCGGCCGGGTCGTGGTCAATTTCGATCCCGATCAGGCAGGGCAGAACGCCACCGAGCGATCCATCCAACTCTTCCTCCAAGAAGGGTTGCAAGTTCGCGTGCTTACCCTGCCCGAGGGATTGGACCCGGACGAATTTTGTGAACGCCACGGGGGGGATCGTTATCGGGAACTGCTGGACAAAGCCCCTGATTATTTTCTCTGGTTGGCGGATCGAGCTCGTTCGCAGTTTGACGTGCGCTCGCCCGACGGGCGTGTCGCGGCATTGCGTTTTTTGATGCCCTCCATCAACCTGTTGCCGGACAAGATTCAGCGGGCGGCGCTGACGAACGAATTGGCCGATCACCTCGGGGTTGACCGGGGGCTGGTTTTGGAGCAGCTGCGGCGCGCCGCCGTGGATCGGCGCCCCCCTCCTCCTGTCTCCACCTCGGGGCCGGGGGACGCCTCTCCAGGAGAAAAGCTTCTTCTGAGACTGCTGACGGAATCGGAAGAAGCTCGCCGGGAAATGCTTTCCGGCGTGGCCGAAATCGCCGTTCGCGAAAGCCTTCCCACGGCGGCCATCCTCGAGGCGGTCGTCGCGGTCGCTTCCTCCGAGGAACGCTTTCGGTACGCGGCTGTGGAGGGCCGGCTGGGCGAAAAGGATCGGGAGTTTTTATCAAGAATCATTTTCGAGACGGACTCGCAGCCGTGTTCGCTTGACGATGGCCGGCAAGCCTGCGCGGCGCTTCGCAAAATGGGTTGGGAGCGAGAATATCGATCCCTCCGGCGGCGGATTGCCCAAGCGGAGAAGAGCGGCGATCGGCCGGCCGCCATCGAGCTGCTCCGGGCAAAGACGGAACTGGAGCGTCGCCTCGGGGGCGAGTAGCGTAAAGGTGCGCGACAGGGTTGTGATTGCAGTCAATAAGATCCGAAAGTCCTTTTTGTCCCCGCAGCGGACATCCTCCCATTTCGCGCCCCGAGGAGGAGTGCAGTTTTGGAAGGCGGGACGCCGCCGGCCGGAATTTTCTCGTGACCAGTATGCTTCTCGTCATGGTGTAGAATGAAAATACTCCCCGTTGAACTTGCTCGCTGGCTTCGGGGGATCGCCTTGAGGAAGCAATGGAACCGAACCCTCGGCGGGTAATGCCGGGCCATTTCTGCCGCCGTGATTCAGACGCCCGATCTTCGGTGAGGTCTCGCGCCTGGAAGATGTTTCGATAGACGGCGGCGAGTTCCGACTGGACAAAGCTCATAGGCACACCCAAGTGAATCCGGATCTGGCGAAGAATCTCGGCACAGCGGGACCCGTTGAGCGGCTGCTCAAGGAGTTTGAATCTTCGGACTTGGAGGACCTGCAAGAGGTCCCTCGGGAACAGAGGCCGAGCGGCGCCGAATCCAGCGGTGAACTGGACGAGCCGAGCGCGGCCGAGCAGAGTGTCGCCCCGGCCGCCGCCGAGAAAAGCGCCGACCCCGTTCGCGTCTATTTGCGGGAGATGGGCGCCGCCCCTTTGCTTACCCGTGAGGGCGAGGTCGAAATCGCCCGTCGCATCGAGCGGGGCCTGTTGGCGGTCCGCAAAGCTCTATCTCGTTGCCCTTTGGTGGTGAAAGAGTTCGTCACCCTGGGCGACTGGCTGGCCAAGGGCGAACGCTCGATCCGCGATGTCGTCGCCTTGAATTTCGAGGATATGACGGAAGAACTTTTGGAAGCGAAGAAGATAGCCGTCATCAACACTACTCGCGAAGTCGCGAAAACGTACAAAGGCTGCGAGCGACTGCGCCGCCGGTTGCGAGTGATCCCACGCAATCAAAAGCCGGTCGAGACCCGGCGGATCGGTATGGAGCTGGCGCGGTCTCGCGTGAGGATGTCCCGCCTCGTTCGTTCCATCGAGTTTAACGACGACGAGCGGAAGCGATTCATCGATTGTGTCCGTCAGGCGGTCGACAAACTCAAGAAGCTCGAGAAACCGCTGGCGACACAGCAGCGCGAACTCGAGCAATTGGCGCGTCAGCGCGGGGAGGAAGCTCGCACGTTGCGCGACCAGGTCCGTTCGCTGCAGCAGAGTATCCGCCGTCTGGAAGACGAATGGGGTGCCAGCTCGCCCGAGCTGCGGACTACTTTTCAAGTGATCGTCAAAGGCCACTATCGGTTGGAGGAGGCCAAGCGTGAATTGGTGGAAGCAAACCTCCGTCTGGTGGTGTCCATCGCCAAGAGATACGTCAACCGCGGCCTGCAATTCCTCGACCTGATCCAAGAGGGCAACATCGGTCTGATGAAGGCGGTCGACAAGTTCGAGTATCGCCGCGGCTACAAGTTTTCGACCTATGCCACCTGGTGGATTCGGCAGGCGATCACACGAGCGATTGCCGATCAAGCAAGGACAATCCGCATCCCTGTCCACATGATCGAAACGATCAATAAAGTGATCCGCACGTCTTGTAAGCTTGTTCAGGCACTGGGCCGGGAGCCAACCTCGGAAGAAATCGCCGAGTACATGGGGGTGCCGGTACCTAAGGTCCGCAAAGTGCTGAAAGTCGCCCAGGAACCGATCTCGATCGAGACGCCGGTGGGCGAAGAAGACGAATCCCACCTAGGCGATTTCATTGAGGATCAGCAGCAGATTTGCCCCTCGGATGCGGTGATCAACCTCAACTTGCGCGCACAGACGTCGCAAGTGCTTAGGTCTCTCAGCCCGCGAGAAGAAAAAGTCATCAAGATGCGCTTCGGGCTGGAGGACGGCAGCGAGCATACGCTGGAAGAAGTGGGGCAACGATTCGCCGTCACCCGCGAGAGAATTCGCCAGATCGAGGCCAAGGCGCTTCGCAAGCTGCGGCACCCCAGTCGAAGCCGCCGCCTGAAAGCATTCGTAGAACCCGACAGTGACTTTTAGCTGCTTTCCGTCGCACAATACGCTCAAGGCGTGGCCGCGTTTCCCCTACTCGTCCTGGCGGCCTTTTCGCTTACGCAGCTCCGCCAGCTTCTCGGCGATGCGCTTCTCGAAACCGCGGCCCGTCGGCAAGTAGTAGCGGCGTCCGCGTAGGGAGTCGGGCAGGCACTCCATGTCCGTGACGGCATCCTCGAATTGGTGGGCGTGGCGGTAGCCTTCCCCGTACCCCGAGTCTTTCATGAGTCTCGTCGGAGCGTTGCGGAGCTGCATCGGCACCGGCTCGGCCGCGTACGTCCCGACATCCTGCTTGACGCGGTTGTACGCGCCATAGACGGCGTCGGACTTGGGGGCCATCGCCAGGTAGACCGCTACCTGGGCGAGCACGAGGTCGCCTTCCGGCTCGCCGATGAAGCGAAACGCCTCGACCCCCGCCATGGCTTGCTCCAGCGCCCGAGGGTCGGCCAGGCCGATGTCCTCGAAAGCCATCCGCGCCAGCCGGCGCGCAAGGTAAAGGCGGTCCTCACCGGCTTCGAGCATGCGCACCAGCCAGTACAAAGCGGCGTCGGGATCGCTCGAGCGAACGGATTTGTGAAGCGCCGAAATCAGGTTGTAGTGTTCTTCCCCGGCCTTGTCGTAGGGCAGCACCTTGCGCTGCAAGACGTCCCCGAGCAGCTCTTCGGTGATCGGCGCGCCGGCCGCCGAGGCGACAGCGGTTTCGAGCGTCTGCAGGGCGTTCCGGGCGTCGCCGTTGGAAAACAGCGCGATCCGCTCCAGCATGTCGTCGCCGACCGTCGAATCGGCTTGCCCCAACCCCCGTTGGCCGTCTTCCAAAGCCCGGCGCAAGATTCGCGTCATCTCCTCCACCGTCAGCGCTCGCAAAATGTAAACCTTGGTGCGCGAAAGCAGCGCCGAGATGATTTCGAACGAGGGGTTTTCGGTCGTCGCCCCAATCAAGATGATGTCGCCTCGCTCGACGTAGGGCAGAAAGGCGTCCTGCTGAGCTTTGTTGAAACGGTGAATCTCGTCGACGAAGACGATGGTGCGAGGGCCCTGTCGGCGCATCCGCTCGGCGTCGGCCATGACGGCTTTTACCGTCTTGATGCTGCTCTGCACCGCGCTGAAGGGAACGAATTCGCAGTGCGTCTTCTTGGCAATGATGCGCGCCAGCGTCGTCTTCCCCACGCCGGGAGGACCCCAAAGGATGATCGAGCTCAACTGGTCGCGTTCGACCTGAAGGCGCAAGGGTTTTCCGGGCCCAAGAATATGCTCCTGTCCGACAAACTCATCCAGGGTCTGGGGCCGCATCCGCTCGGCCAGAGGACGAGTCGGGTCCGAGCTGTCGAGCTTAGAAGCGATGGATTCGAATAGGCTCATCGGGTGCGCCGGGTGGTTTCACCTAAGTCGGCCCGCGCTCTTTGCCGCGCCGCTTCGTAGAGGATTACTGCCGCGGCGGCGGCGGCGTTCAGTGATTCGACGCCTGTGGTGGGAACGCGAATCCGCTGGACGCCTTGCAGGAAAGTCTCGCTCACGCCGTGAGCCTCCGATCCGATCATGAGCGCGGTGGGCGCATTCCAGTCATAGCGGTCGAGCCGCAGCTTGGCGCGGGGCGTGGCCGCCACCCTTTGGATTTTTCGCTGGCGGAACGACGCCCTGACGATCTTCGTGTCGATGCCAAACACAAAAGGCACTCGAAACAGCGATCCCGCCGAAGCGCGCAAGGTCTTGGCGTTGAACGGGCTTGCCGTACCGGCCAGGAAAATGACGCCCGTCGCCCCAAAGGCCTCGGCCGAGCGCACGATTGCTCCGGCGTTGCCGGGGTCTTGCAATCCGTCCAATGCAACCACCAGCGGGGATCGTCGAAACACATCCTGCAGCCTCCAAGCCGGCGGACGCACCAGCGAGATCACTCCCTGCGTGGACTCGGTTCCGGCGATCCGCCGGAACAGCGGCTCGGCGACTACGGTCAGGCGAACGCTTTTCAGCTTGCCGACATGGCGTTCGACAGCGCCTTGGACCTTTGTCGAGGCGAGAACCGTCGGTACTTCGAGGTCGCTTCGTAACGCTTCTTCGAGCAGATGGAAGTTCTCCGCCACCCACAATCCGTCCGCGGTGAGCGTTCCTTGGGCGACGGAACGGCGGACGTCCTTCAGCAGAGGGTTGGCGGGGCTCGAAACGACCTTAGCCCGCATTTCTCACCAGCTGACGGTCGAAGCACGCGAGAGGCCCGCCATTACGTCGTTGCGCTTGCTCACCGTGCTCAACGTAGGGTTCAAGTACGCCCGCATTATTCAAGAAACGGGGCGCTGAGCGGCGCGCGCCTTGTACTGACAGGCCTCTCACGCACTTCGCCTCGCCACCTGGTGAGAAAAGCGGGTTAGAGCTCGACGCAGCCACAGCGACCTTCATCGTAATAGAATTGCTTTGTGGCCGCCAGTTTCCGACGAACCCGGGTCCTGCCCATCCATCCCGCAAGACCGCAGTGGCGGAGGGTCCGCCTAGCCGCCGCCGCGATCCGTCGCGGGGAATTGCTCGTCATCCCCACCGATACCGTCTACGGCCTAGCCGCGGACCCCTTTTGTCCGGCAGCCGTCGAGCGAATCTTCCATGTCAAGAAGAGGGACAAGAATCAGCCCCTGTTGCTGCTGATCGACTCGTTGGAGCAGTTGCCGCGGCTCGTAGCGGATGTGCCCGCGGCTCTGCCGAAGATCGCCGCTGAGTTTTGGCCCGGGCCGCTGACGGTGATCCTTCCCGCGGGCCCGAAAGTCCCTCGCGAAATTACGGCTGGAACCGATACCGTGGCACTTCGCGTGCCGGCGGCCCCATTGACGCGGGCGATAATCCGCGCCTCGGGCGGAGTGCTGACCGGAACCAGCGCGAATCTCTCGGGTCGGCCCCCGGCTTCGACCGCAGCCGAGGCGGCCCGGCAACTCCGAGGCAGCGTTTATTATATTGTTGACGGTGGGCCGGCTCCTCGCCGCCAGCCGTCGACCATCCTAGACCTCACCGCCAACCCCCCTCGCATCGTGAGGCAAGGGTCGCTACCGTGGCAACGTCTAACCAGGTACCTGCCGTAGATGGGCCGCGGCGCTCGAGGCGCTGGAAGCTGCTTCTGATTCCTCTGCTGACCCTTGCCGGGCTGAGTGCCGCCTACTTCGCCACTGTCTACTACCAGGTTTGGCGCCAGGCTCAGGTCGACGAGGCGCAGCCCGCGGACGCGATCGTGGTGCTCGGAGCCGCGCAATACTTAGGGCGGCCTTCCCCGGTTCTCAAGGCGCGGCTCGACCATGCGCTGGAACTGTATCGGCGACGGTTGGCGCCCCGTATCATCACCACCGGCGGCCATGGGCGCGGCTCGAAGTTTGCTGAAGGGGAAGTCGGCCGGGACTATCTTCTGCAACAGGGCGTGCCTGCCGAAGCAGTGATCGCTGACTCCCGAGGACGCTCGACGGTGGAAAGCACCGGGGCTGTGGCCGAAATCATGCAGCAGAAAGGGCTTGTCTCTTGCATCGTGGTCAGCGATGGTTACCACATCCACCGCATCAAGGCCATGCTCGAAGCCCGGGGTCTCGTGGTCTACGGCTCACCCCGCAGCCGGGGCAGCGACAGCACGTGGGCGCGCGGCAAATACTATGCCCGAGAGGCTCTGGGTTATATTCTGTGGCAGTTGGGGGTGTAAGCAGAAGCGCGGCGCGCTTCGAAGGCCGGGCTTGGCGTCAGTACGCCAAACCGCCTATTCATCCCCCACCGATGCCTCGACTTCTCACGGGGATAGCGCTGCCGCGAACCCTTGTGGCAAGCTAGGCTACTTTCCGGCGCAAAAAGGAGAAACTGCGTGGTGGCTGGGTACAGTCAGCCAATTTCGCGTCCGAATGCGCCTATAAGTTATTGATTCTTTGAAGGCGCGAAATTGGTGACAGTCCCCGCCCCGAGCGCTACGCGTATTTTGCGGCGGAAAGTAGGCTAGTGCGCGGCGAAGCCCGGCGCCGACCGAAGCGCTCGGTCAAAAGTAACTGTGTCTCTACACTGCCGGGCTTGGTTCGAAAGTCCCACGAAGTAGTCCGCGAAATCGCCGGAACCCGTGCGGTACAACTCCAAGGCCTCCTGGACAAGATCGCCGCTCTCGAAAACCAGCATGTCGGAGCTCACTAACTGCTCGAGTGTGCCGACGACCTGAGCTTTCGTTTTGCCATAAGCCGATCCGAGGACCCAAACCAACTCGCATACGACCAGAGAAGCAACGAAAACCGCTTCGCCCGAGGCCCGACATTGGGCCACGAAAGCATGCGCTCTCTTGGCCTGCGCTGGATCGTCCTCGACGAGTATTCGTATCAGGACATTGGTATCGACACCCCGCATTAACTTTTCCGCCTCGAGATGCGCTTCCAGGCTTTCTCCACGGATTTCCGAACCGCCTCGTCCATCTCCCGGACGCTCAGAGCGCGCTGACCCGGCTTTCGCAAGATTCCAAAGAGGCTTTCCAAGCGCACCCGCTTGGGCCGCACGATCACTTCTCCGTCCGAGCCAAAGAGGAATTCGAGGCGATCTCCGCTCCTGAGACCTAGACGCCGGCGAATTTCAATGGGAATGGTGACTTGGCCCTTGCTGGTAATGGTCGAGCTGGCCATCAGGTCTCCTTACCTATTGTAAGGAATTATCCATCGGTTTGGGTGCCGGAGAGTTGTCCAATGCAAGATGATCCTGAACGGGGGCCGCTGGGGAACGTTCTACGCTACACTCAAAGGGTATGCGTCTGTTTACCGCGCTGGAGCTGAATTCTAAAGTCATCGCTCATCTTACCGAGCTGGTGCGGCGACTCAGTCCCTATGGCGGGGTCCGCTGGGTTCACCCGCTGAACATGCATGTCACGCTTAAATACATCGGTGAGTGGCCGGGGGAGCGATTGGACGAAGTGATCCGCGCTTGTAGCGAGGTGAAGTTGCCTTCGGTGCATACGGCGCTTAACGTCCCTCTGGCCGGGATGGGCTTTTTACCCCATGCTCGCTCACCCCGAGTGTTTTGGGTCGGGGCCGAAAACATCCCCGCTCTTCGTAAGCTGGCCAGCAGCGTTGACGCTGCGCTGCAGCCGCTGGGCATCGCGCCTGAAGTTCGCCCCTATCAGCCCCATCTCACCTTGGGCCGAGTGGGCAAAGATGCCAGCCTCGACGACCTGCTGGGGGCCGTCGAAGATCTCCCCAGCCGCGAATTCGGAGCGATTAGCCCGGACCGCTTTGTGCTTTTCGAGAGCACCACGACCCAGTCAGGGCCGATCTATCGCAAACTGGCTGAATTCCCCTTCATCGCTCCCCTCTCTCAGGCAGCGCACGCCTCGGGCCGTATGTTCGGCAGCCGCGGTTTTTGATTGCTTGTCGCCCATGGCCGAGGCTGAACATCCGCGAACAGAGCCGCGCCCGAAAGGGTGCGGTCGAGGCCTTTCGGGTCCTCTTCTTCGGCCAAACGTGCTTGCCGACTTGAAGTCGGCTGAAACTCCTTGCGGCCCTTACGGACTGGCTCATGGTCGCGCGAGCGACCACATCGCCCAACTTCGCTTCGCCTGAAGGCGAGGGGTTTCCACCATCCCCGGAAGAGACACTAACTTAGAATCAAGGAGTTGTGAAGTGTTCCCAGCACGCCGTCTCGGCAAAACCCTAGCGATCGCTCCACGGGATACGAATCCCCGGCCCAAGGGCGGCCGGCCCCGAGGAACAGCCACGGGGCCAACAGCGAACTATCGTAGGCGCGAACCAACTCAGCATGAAGAGCAATGGACGGAAGGAAATGACCGAACAAAGCCAATTTCCCATAACCCCTATGAATCCACCAACTTGCACGATAAATCCGGTCGCCTGGATTGAGCCGGGCCGAGCTTTTGACACGTAAACGCCGGCAGAGGGGTGGATCGAAAGCCAGGATCTCTGACTTGACCCCCGCTCTAAGGCCCGATACACTCCGATGACAAGGGCCAATTCCCAGCAGTTTAGCCGGTGAGATCAATGCCCAAGGCGATCAGTCACACAGTCAAGCACCCGGGGAAAACCCCCGGAGACGTGGATGTCGAGATTCCTGTTGCCGAGGATCTCGTCACGGTCCCCGGTATACCGGCGCGCGAGAAGGACGTTTCCTTTTACAGCCGAAAGTATCCTCTAGAGGCCCAGTCCCTCGAGAAGTCAGCGGACCGGGAATGGGAACAGACTATCTGGGGTGATGAGCTGGCCGAGTTCCACAAGAATCACCACCAACGAAACCGCGCTCTGGTGGACGGGGCGGAGTCATCGGGCGACCTCGAGCCGACAGGTACGGCCGAGCCGGGAAAGGACCTGACGGAAGAAATACGGGCCAGGGCTCGGCAACTGGGTGCCGGGGAAGTCGGTTTTGCCAAGCTGGACCGAAGGTATGTCTACGCGAGTAGAAGGGACTGGGTGAAGTACCCGCACGCTGTTTGTCTGGCGGTGGAGCAGGACTACGAACGGACTCAGACGATCACCAGCATCGAGGCCGAGCACACTCACTTCGGCGCTTACGAGGAGATCGGATCCCTCGGCTTGGAACTGATCGATCACATCCGCGCTCTGGGCTACCACGGTCAGATGCACAGTCCCAGCGACGAATCCGTAGTATACGTACCCATGTTTGTCGCCGCCGGCCTTGGCCAGCTGGGAGCTAACGGGCAGCTGCTGTCGCCGCTTTTTGGGTCGAGGTGCCGTCTGGCGATCGTCACCACGGATGCACCGGTAACCTACGACAAGCCGGTGGATTTCGGCATCCATAAGTTCTGCCAGACATGCCAGGTCTGTGTCAGGCGATGTCCCGCCCGGGCCTTGGTCAAGGAGCAGGTTTGGTGGCGCGGCGTGCACAAGAACAAGGTGATCTACGACCGCTGCCGTCCCGTGATGGCAAGGTACGACGGTTGCGCCGTCTGCATGAAGGTTTGTCCCATCCAGCGCTATGGAATGAGGGCCGTGATGGAGCACTACGTGGCCACCGGCCAGGTACTGGGCAAGGGAACGGAAGAGCTGGAGGGCTTTACTCTGCGCGGCGAACACTTCGGCCTCGGCCGGCTTCCCGAACTCGACAGCGGGGTCTTTGAGTTCCCCCGCGGGACGAAAGATGAATGGCTCTTTCAGCAGTTCAAGGAGAGGTTGAAAAAGGAAGGCATACCGCCCGCCCACCAGCTGCAGCGGTTCGCCGGGGCCGTGAAACGGATCCTGGACAAGGGACAATCAACCCGCTACGACCAGGTCGAGCCAAGCGGCGACATCGAGTAAGGCCTTAATCCCAATACTCGTTAGTCAAGGCCGCTCCAGCCCCGGAGCGACTGTGTCGAAAGTCAAGGGAAAAGTTAGCTCGGGACTCACCGGCGGGAAGGCTTCCTCGCGCCGGCCCGCCGTCGCCAACGAGGGGTGAGCGACGGACGGCTCCGGCGGGAAGACCCCTTCCCTTTAGCGGTTCGGGGCCGGCAGCGTCCCCGGATCATACGTCCTCTCATATCGCGCCATTTTCGATCGGGGAGGGATCACGGCTGGAGATCCAGCTCCGGGGCGGCGTCTCGAACGAGCGCCAGGGGGCGCACGATCTTCCAACCGCTACGGGCCGCTTGGAACGACCCACTCCCTCCCCACACTTCTAAACATACAAGGGGGCGCGGGATAGTAGCCCGCGGTGGAGCCGTAAGGCGGAACCGTGGGTGCAATGGCAGACTCGGCAAAGCCCCGGCAGGGGCGCAGGAAAAAGCGGGTTAAAGTGCTCGCCACAGGAGGACGATGAGTGGTATGAAGTCCGGAACGGAAAGCGGGACCGGCACGGGGCGGTCTCTACCCAGTCAACTCAACTTCTCCCGGCTGCCGGGAAATTGAGTTGCGATGAATGCACTTCACCCACCGCCTGAGAACATCGCCCCGCCACGGAGTCCCTATCCGCGGACCGAGCCGAGTCGGGAGGCGAATGGGCGGGCTAGGTTCTCAGAAGGCGTCCAAGATGCTGAAGTCCAAGATACTGAATAAGTTGCCCGTCTCGAACGCGGGTTTCCCGGCCGCCGCCATCGCGCTATTCCTGTCGGCCGGCCTGTGTGCCGCCGGGCCGCCGGGCTACGCGAGGATGAGCACTGTCGGTACGGTTTGGACGAACTCGGTTGCCCTGCCCAGCGGCACAACTGTTCATCCCGGAGACAGAATCGCCACCGGCCGCAACGCAGTCGCCGTGATCTCGTCCTCCGCCACGGGCCGGGTGGAGGTTCGCCAGAACTCCGACGTCACGCTTGCGGACGGCTATGTTGCACTCCATGAAGGTGTTGTGGCGGCTGAAAACGTGACTGTGACACTCGCCGACTACAAGGTAAAGCCGAAGGACAGCCAAGGGAATCCTTGGTTTGCGGTGGCCTCTCGCCACGGCCGAGTTTTGGTCGCTGCTTACCGCGGTGATGTACTGATCGCCAAAGCGGGGCTGGCCCCGGTACTTGTGCCGGCAGGTTCCTACGCCGTACCGGCTCCTAGTCCCGCACCCAGAAAGTCTGGGAAGGCGAGAGGCCGGGAAAAACCCCGCCCGGGGTCCGGCGGCAACCGCGGAGCTGTGGCAGCGGGAGGCTTGCCCCCGATAACCAAGGAAGGCTGGACGATTGGTTCGTTGAGCCACGGAGCCAGTGTTGCACTAGTAGCCGGCATCGGCGCCGGTGCTGCCGTAGGGGCAGTCTCGGCTTTCGCGCTCGGCGACCCCTCGCCCAGTCCAAGCCAGTAGCAGCCGCGGATGGCCCCGCCCAAGACCCTTCCACCGAGGGTCGTCGCCAAAAAAAGCCCACCACAACGCTACTTGTCCGGGTTGTTGAGCAGCGGTTCGATGTGCTCCTCCAGCTCGCCGTAGCCCAGATAGCCGGGGTGATACAGGCGGACAATACCTTTACGGTCGACGAGTACGAGCGTAGGAGTTGAGCTCACTCCGAAACGAAGGAAGTTTTGCCTGCTGACGGGTACCGGCATCCAAGGGGGGGTGGGATAGTTCTTTTGATAAGCGCTTCCGAGGTAATCCAATTCTTCCGACGGAGTTGCCTGCCGTCCTTGGGCGCTGTAACCGTACAGCTTGGTCGGGCCTATGAAGACGAGTCCGTCGTCCGAGTAGTTCTTGTGGAGCAACTCTAAGACTGGCTCCTGTCGTTTACAGTCGGAGCACCAATGGGCCCAGAAATACAAGAGCAGTACTTTCCCGCTCATGTCCCCTGGCGCGGCGGACCTGTTGAGGAGGTGGTCCGACATTTCGAGTTCGGGAAGCGGGGTCCCTTTCAAAGAGAGCAAGAGGACGTTCTTCTGAATCCTCGTCTCGATGGAAGTCCCAACGTATTTCTCACGCTGCTCGCGTAGAAACTGAACGGCCGCTGTGCGATCGCCGCGAGCGTCGTAGGCCTTCCCGAGAACCTCGATGGATGCTCCGAGAGCCGTCGATAGGTTCGTGTCCGCATCGAGCTGTTGAACACCAGCTCGCGGTGCGCTTCCCGCAAGCGCCTCCCGGGCGTACTTCTCGGCCAGACCCCATTCCCCGAGGAAGCTAGCGCCGCGTGCGAGCCAGGACGCGGCAGCCAGCCATTGCGAAGTCTGATTTCCTTCGGCGGCGCGTGTTTGTTCGATCAATTGCCGCGCGGCCACGAGGTCCCCTGCCAATGCTAGTTGGCGAACTCTGGGAACGAGATCCGCGAACTGCGCCGTGGCTACTGCGGTGGCCGAAGCCAATAACCCGATGCCAACTAAGCAGCGGAGTCGCGTCCTACGCCGGGCCGACGTTACTTGGGATTTCAGTTGCGCGCAGCGAGGCTGCGACCCCGTGTGCGGCTTTTCTTTCGCCATTATTGGGTAGCGTATCACGTAGGCTCCGTCAGAGGAGCAGTGGTTTGCTGCTGGAAACGCCGTTCGGCAGGTTGGCCGGCTACCGAAAGCCCGACAAGCAGGATTGCTTGTCCTACTGCACCTGGGGAGCGGGTGCTTGCTTTCGTGTAAGATGTCTTCGAACCGAATGCTTGTGCTCGCCTGGCAGCCCGCGGTAGGAACTGAAGGTCGCGAAAAAATCGGGTACAGCCAACCAATTCGCTTCCGGCTAAGGTTTTGTTCTAGGGCCATGACGGAGGGCGAATTGGTGGCAGTCCCCATTTTTTGCTCGGACGACTTTTGCCACGGACTGCTAAGCGGCAGCTAAAACCAAGCGACGTCCTATCGCCCCGTGCCGGCCTCACGATCCAAGCAGAAGGTTTTCTATGGCTGGTTCATCACCGTAGCGGCTTTTTGCACCTTCGGCATCAGTGTCGGGTTCCCTTATTACAACATCCCTTTCTTCTTTGATTACTTCGAAAGTCCACCCGAGCAGGGCGGCTTTGGCTGGTCGCGAGAGCAAGTCACGTTCGGCTTCCCGCTATCGGCGCTGTTGACCCTTTGGGTGGGGCCATTGCTTGTCCATCGTTTCAGCCCACGGAAGGCGATCGTCTTCGGATCCGGTCTGATGGGTTTGGCCTTGATCGGTTTTGGGCGCATGGGTGGAGAGATTTGGCTGTATTATCTGTTCTGGTTTGTCTCGACTGTCGGGTATATCTTCTCGGGACCTATCCCGCACCAGGTCATCGTTTCGCAATGGTTTCGGCGGCTGCGTGGCAGGGCGATGGGGGTTACCTATGTAGGCGTCGCCGTGTTCGGGTCGGCGGGTGCTTACCTTGTCAAGCCGCTTGTTGAAGGCATGGGGTTCCACACGGCCCTTCAGATCATGGGGGTATTGCTTCTCCTAGCGTGGCCCTTCGCTATTTTCATCTTGCGTGACCGGGCTGCTGATATGGGCCTCCAGCCTGACGGCGAGGAACCGCAGTCGCTTCAGCCGGCGGAAAAGCCGCAAGGCTTGGCTCATCTGCTGCGGCAACCTGCTTTCTACCTGCTGGCCATCGGCAGCTTTTGTTCCATTGGGTCGATAGGCGCCGTGAACCAGCACATGAAACTGGTCTTCAAGGACCAAGGGTTCGTGGAACAAGAGGTCCTGAATTCAGTATGGCGAACCGCTTCGATTCTGATTCTCTGGGCGAGCATTGCCGGGAGGCTTGGCATGGGTTGGGCCTCAGACCGGTTCTCCAAAAAATACGTGATGGTCATTACTTATGTGCTGGTCGCCATGGCGATTCCCCTGCTGTTGCTGGTCACCCCGGAGCGGCCGGGCTATGTTTACCTCTTTGCGCTCTTGTTCGGATTCGCCTTGGGCGCCGACTACATGCTGATTCCCCTCATGGCGGCCGACCAGTTCGGGGTACCCACGCTAGTGCGCGCCATGGGCGTAATCCTACCCTTTGACACCATCGGACAAACTTGGTTCCCCTATTTCGTCTCCCTAATGCGAACGCGGTTAGGCGGCTACGACCGTGCTTTCGTCGCGGTATTCGCTCTAGCTATGGCCGGCGCAGCAGCGATCGCTCTCTTGCCGCGTGCGCCCTCGCGACCAGCAAATCAGAGCCCCGAACACAAGTGAGTGCCGATGGTGCCACGGCCCACCCCAAGGAGATGAAAAACCGGTGGGTTTTCGACCGAGGGCCCATGCGCCATGGTCGTTACGGGGATTTGACCTGTCACTGGCGTTCCAGGCTCAGTTTCCTGCTGTGGCACAGCCTTCGCAACGAGCCTAGCTGAGCCACGAGCGCAAGCGAGCGGCCATGGATGCACGGCCAGGCCTGTGCCATTCCCGCTCACGCACACCCTTGCGACGAGCGAATCCTTCCTCGGGAGCAGGGAACTGCTACTGGTTGCCGAGACCAATAAAGAACACGCCCAGCAGAACGAGCGCGAGGCCGGCCACCTTGTGGCGGTTGAACAATTCCCCAAAGAAGATGCGAGACCAAATCAGGGTCCAGACGTACCCCAGCGAGACCATGGGGTAGAGGACGGTTAGACTGCCGTGCTTTAGTCCCTCAATGTAGAAATACGACGAGACCAGGAAGAGCGCGATGCCGGCGCCAATCCTGCCTATCCAATCTCGCCAGCCGCTTCGCAGCCGGTTCGCGCCTGCCTTCAGGAACACGGCTGCGATCGAGCCAATCATGCTGGCGGCAAAAACAAGCAGCATGGACGAGAACGGTGTTTTCATGACCGGCTTCCCAGCCCGATGAAAGAGACCCCAACTACGATGAGACCCACGCCGACGACCTTGTAGACGTTGATGATATCGTTAAAGAACATGGGCGAAAGAACGGTGACCCACACATAGGTAAGAGCTATGATGGGATAGAGCACGGACAACTGGCCGTCGCGGAGCGCCAACACGAGAAGTGCTGTGTTGGCGGCGAGGCAGATATAACCGGCGATCAAAGACCAATTCGAGAGAACACCCGCCCAGCCCGTGTCCACCATCAGAACGGCCCCGTTGCGCATCAAGATCTGCGCCCCCGCGCCGATTACCGTACACAGTACGACGAGTCCTATGGAGGCGATGTTCGTCGATTGGGCTTCCCGGCTCGAGAGGATTGCCGCGGAAGGCTCGTTCAATTCCAGGACGGACGGGGCGCTCACAGAGGTGTCCGATGGTAACATAAGCCTTGATCTTAGCCACGTCCGCAAGCCAATGCCATGGGGATTTTGCCTTAGAGTCATAGGCACTTTGGTAGTGCTCTCTGAGGGTTTTCCCTCCTGTCGGAATCTGATAGTCTTGGCGAGAATGAATCAGATACTTGCGACGCTTGGGTGCGGACACCGATGGAAGGCGCCAACCGTTTTTTCCCGCGGGAGCGCTAGGCGGCGGGTGCTCTCTACGAGACGCTCGCAATCTTCCGCATTGAGCCCCCGGAGTTCACGGCACGGAATAGGCCAAAGTCGTTTCATTAGGAATGGAAGCAACGCGAGCTGTTCGCAACCGGCAAGGAGCCCACATCCGGCCTAAGCCTCTCGGGCGAGAGAAGTTTAGCTGTTCGGCCCAAGAAACTTATCGGCTCATTCCCGAACAACTTCTTCCTTGTCTTGGCGAGTTAGCGCATTGTCGATCGACGGCGGAGGTGACCGAACATCCGGTCTACCAATCGATTCGTCACACATTGGCCGAAGTGCTAGGCGCCACTGACACGGGTGACTTCACACGCACACCGGAGCCGCCTCGATCCGAGTACCGCTTCCTGGCCTGGAACGTTGAGCGCGGAATCCAGTTCGAGAGACAGCTAGAGGCTCTCCGCACCCACTACTACCTCAAAAAGTGCGACGTTTTGCTGTTAACCGAGACCGATCTCGGGATGGCCCGCTCGGGGAACCGCGCGGTCGCGCTCGAGGTGGCGCGCGAACTCGGGATGCACTATGCATTCGCTCCCTGTTACTTGAATCTCAGCAAGGGCGCCGGCGTCGAGCAGGAGGCGGACGGGGAGAACAAGTTGGGGCTGCACGGGAACGCGATTCTCAGCCGTTACCCGATTCGCCAGGTCAGAACGATTCCCTTGAAGAATGGGAGGGACAAGATGGCGGGCCGCGAAAAACGTCTGGGGCGCCAAGTTTCCCTCGTCGGCGAAATCGAGTTCCCCAACTACTCGGTGACCGCCGCCTCGGTGCACTTGGACGCCCAATCGAGCCAGCGTCATCGTCATGATCAGATGCGCGATGTGCTCAATGGACTCCATGCCGACGGCCCGGTCGTCATCGGAGGCGACTGGAACACGATGACGTACAATTCGTCGCGAGCTTTGTACGCTATCTTAGGTTTCTGGCTGCGTGTGTTCATGGGCGTTGACAACGTGATCCGCAATCATAACCTGCACCCCTATAACCGCTTCGAGAAGGACCTCTTCCGGCTGCTCGAATCGCACGCCTTCGACTATCGACGCTGCAACTCCCTGGGGGAACGCACCGCGTCGTACGATGTGGAGGATACGAAAACCCACAAGAATCTCAGAGAGTGGGTGCCGGCTTGGTGTTTTTCTTTCATCCGCTGGGCGTTGCGCAACCATGGCGGTAAGTGCCCCCTAAAAATCGACTGGTTCGCAAGCCGAGGTCTGCGCACTAAGAATCCTGCCATTATCCATGAGCTGCGGGAACGACGTGCCGTGCCGCTGTCCGACCACGACCCGATCGGCGTAGAGGTGGTGGTGCCCCGCGACTAGCGGACTGTCCTGGAGACGAGTTCACTATAGATTCGGAAATGTCGGGCTCGAAAGCCCGACACAGCACGCTGAAAGCGTGCGCCACGTCGCCAGGACGATCAGAAAGTCTTCTCTGGGACAGGTTATTAACAGGCGGCCGGAGAAAATCCCAGACGTCCGAATTCGGGCGAAAGACGAGTGTCTTCCGTGAAACGGCGGGTGAAGGGTCGAAAGACCGAGGCGCCGCGCGAGATTATCTCACTGTCTTAACACGCTTCTCGTTGCAAGCTGGGCCCGAGCATTTTATGCTCAGCGTATGAGGGCTTTTCTGGCCACAGCCGTTGCTCTTCTGTTTTGCGCGGCCGCGCAGGCGTTCGACGTTTGCCGGTCTGTCCCCGTTTACGAGCCCTGCGAAATCGAATTCGAGATGACCGAGGCCGAGGCCGGGGAGCATCCCAACCCGTATCTGAGCGTTGAGCTGCGGGCGGAGTTTCGGTCCCCGAAAGGCGGCCGTACGAAGGTGATGCCGGGGTTTTGGGATGGCGGCCGGCGTTTCAAGATCCGATTCTCTCCGCTGGATGAAGGCCATTGGGATTTCCGCATCATCTCCAACCTGCCGAGTGTAGCTCGCCAGACGGGAGCCTTCGAGGCATCTGCTCCTGGGACGCCGGGATTCATCCGCATCTTCAATACTCGCTATTTTCGCTATGACGCGCCGGAAACCGCGCACTTCTGGATGGGCGACACCTGCTACACCTTCGCCACCATCCCTTGGCGGACTTTCCAGGGCTTGATCGACGTTCGCGCCGGGCAAAAGTTCAACCATCTGCGGGGCCTCGTCTTGAGTGACCACAAGAACGCAGCCGAGCTGTTCGCCGATCCCGACCGCGTGCGGCCCGAGTATTTCCAAGAAGTCGACCGCCGAGTAGCCTATATGAACAGCAAGGGGATCACCTACGACCTGATCCTCGGCGACGACGAAAATCAGTTAGCCGTTCTGCTGCCCCACCGTCGCCAACGAGAACGTTATGTCCGCTATCTTGTCGCCCGCTACGCGGCGATGAACATGACCTGGCAGGGCGTCGAGAAATACGAGGAGTACGAAAACGGCCGCAAGTTTCTGCGGGAGATCAATACTTACATTGAGCGGCTTGATCCTTATCAGCACCCTCGCTCGACGCATACCGTGACGACTTCGAGTCCTCTGTTGGCGGACGGCTGGATGGACTATGTCATGCAGCGATCCTCGGACGGCAGTCTGCAGACGGTCGAATTCGCCATCTTTCCCGTGCCGTTCGTGAACGCCGGAGTAGCTCCGGAGGCCAATGGCGCCGGTAGGCCCGGCTCACGACACGTCGACAGCGATACCATGCGTCGCCGGATGTGGAACGCGGCGATTCGAGGGCAGTACCCTACGTTTGCCAACAGCGGCACTTACGGCGGAGAAGGCAACCGTGTCGCATTGCGTTATGCCGATTCGCCCGCCGCCAGGCAAATGACGCATCTCTACGAATTTTTTGTGCAGACGCGCTATTGGGACCTGCTGCCCTACTTCCGCGTGGAAGGCGGCCCGGCGCTGTCGCTGGAAATCTATCCCTATCGCAGTGATACGCCGCGCGGCGTGGAATACATTGTGTACGTAGAAAAGCCGGCGCCGATTGAACTGCTCGTGCCCAAGGGTAAATACGACGTCAGTTGGTTCAATCCCCTGGACGGGAGTTGGCTGGACCAGAAGGAAAAGTTCAAGGGAGAGCGCTTCCGGGCCGCGGGGCCGCCCGACGACTCTCACGACTGGGTGCTCTATGTGCGTCGGGAAGGCAAAAAGCAGAGCATGAACCGGTCTTATGTATTGGAGTCGCGGCGGCCTCCCATCCGGAAAATGGAAACCGCTGAATCGGAGACTCCCTTTGAAATACAACTGCCCGACGATCGGCAGCTGGTCGTGGGCCGCGAGTTCGATTTCAACGCGACGCTGACAAAAGAAGGCAGGGTGGCCAAGAAGATGCAGTGGCTGTGGACTGTTGAGGTGTCCGGCTCCTCCCTGGGCCCGCGCATCCTGGGGACGACGCAGTTTGGCCGCGCCAAGATCCCATCGAAGATGGCCAGACGGTACCCGGCCACGCTCCAACTGCGTTTGCTCGGCGTGGACGGTAATGGCCGCATTTTTGAGGCCTTCCGACCGTACCGGCTGGTGAAAGAGCAACTGCCGAACTAGTTAATCCGCTTCATAAGTTCGGTCGCGTATATTTAGAAGCCCGGTGGGCAGTCGGGAACTTCGGGCACGGCATGCCGTGCCCCTACCTTTCCACCTAGCACTGCTTTTCTTACCACGTGGTTAGAAATGTGGGCTAGTGCTGCTCCTGTGAAGATGACCAGGCGCCCAAAAGATCTGTAGGGGCACAGCATGCTGTGCCCGCCTGCACTCGCGCGAAACGTGAGTGTATTCATGAAATGGAGGACTAAGGCCCCCTCCCCGTTGCCGCTACTCTTGCTCATGGTGCTGCTGGCGATCGACACCACAAGCGTTCACGGCGGGGTTTCGCTCGCCCATGACGGCGAGATTCTAGAAACCAGACCCATTGACGCTCCCGATGGATTCGGGACCGTGATCTATCAAGAGATCCGTTCGCTGCTCGAGAGGCAGCGTCTGCATCTGCGCGACATCGACTGCTACGCGGCCGCGGCGGGGCCGGGGTCGTTCACGGGAATCAGAATCGGCTTAGCGGTCGTCAAGTCTCTGGCGGAAGCTCACGGGAAGAGGGTCGTTCCGGTGTCGAACCTGGCGGCGCTGGCTTGGGCCGGGAGCGGACGCTATCGCGCACCTATCCTCGATGCCCGCCGCGGCGAGGTGTACGCCGCTGTCTACGACGATCAACTCCGGCCAGTGGTCGATGAAGTCGTGACAGCGTGGGAGGAATTCTTGCGATTGGTGGGAGCGCGCGAAGTCACCTTTTTGTCCCCTGACCCCACCATGTTCCAACCGGGTGGGGCGGCGCCGATCGCAACAGAGAGCCACTCTCGCTACCGCACCGCCACGGTATCAACTTGCTTGGCTGAAGCAGTCGCCCAGGTGGCTGTGGCGCGTCTCGCAGAAGGGAAAGTCATGCCACCTGAAGCCGTAGATGCAAACTACATCCGGCGACCCGACGCCGAGTTGAAGTGGAAAGATCCGGACTGAGGGGTGGTGGCGGAGGCCCGGAGTTACCCACCCAGGGTGATCATTTCGATCTTCTTATGCCGGTCAGGTTGGTAGCCTTGGCTGGAGTTCATGGCCTGGAATCGTTCTTCGGAGAAGCGGTCGGCCCGGGCGTTCCAAATCGAGGCGATCGAATCACGGAGTTGCTGATCGCTCGCTCCTGAGCGCATGGGCGTCTTGAGATCATGGCCCTGTTGGGAGAAGAGACAAGTCACCATCTTACCGTCCGCGGTCAGCCGGGCCCGCGTGCAGCTTCCGCAGAAGGGCTCGGTCACCGATGCGATGACACCCATGTCGCCGCCTCCATCGACGAACTCGTAGTCGATGGAAGGAGCACTCCCATGGTCTCGGCCAACCTCCCGGAGCGGGTAGCGGGCGCTGATTCGTTCGAGGATTTCTTTCTTCGAGACCATCTTCGCCGAGGTCCACTGGTTTGAGTTGCCGACGTCCATATACTCGATGAAGCGCATGGCGAAGCCGTTGTCTCGGGCGAACTCGACCAGGTCGATGATCTCGTCATCGTTCACACCTTTTTCGATCACGGCGTTGATCTTGATGGGTCCGAAGCCCTGGCTCTTGGCCGCGAATAAGCCCTCGAGGACTCTGCCGAGCTCGCCGCGTTTTGTCATCCGCCGGAACTTCTCGGGCTGAAGGGTGTCAAGACTCACGTTGACGCGCCGTAACCCGGCGGCCTTCAGGGCGCTCACTTGCGGAGCCAGCAGGGAGGCATTCGTCGTCAGGCAAAGATCTTTAATGCCGGGAAGAAGGAAGAGCTTGCCAACTAGCTGGTTCAGGTTCTTGCGCAGCAGGGGTTCGCCGCCGGTCAGGCGGATCTTATCGACGCCGAGCCCGACAAACAGCGCGGCCAGCCGGGCGATCTCTTCGTAGGTCAGGATCTCGGCGCGCTCGATCCACTCGTACTCGTCGAGCGGCATGCAGTAGGTGCAACGAAAATTGCAGCGGTCGGTGACCGAGATCCGCAGGTCCTTGAGCGGCCTCTGGAAGGTGTCTTTCGACATTGCGATCTCGCAGTGGTCGTGCCCCCGGAAGGGATAGAGCTTATTCTAGCGCGGACTGCCCTCCGCGCTGGCCCGCTTTTCTCGCCAGGCGCCGAGGCGCACGCCGTACAAGCGCTGGAGCTTCCACAAGATGAAGTGCCGGATTGGCGGACCAAACTTCCCGCAGTTACCCGATGGGTCCATGCGAGCTAGCACCTGCTTGAGCCGCCACAAGTTAATCGGACGAGCCGGAAAGCGAGTCGGCTCAACGCCCTGGCGGTGCTGCGCTGGGACAGTTCAACCCAAGGCTTGTTACCGACAGCCATTCTTTTAGGGTAGAATGGGCAGACTATCAAGGCCCCGGTAGCGGTGCTGCATGGACGCGGAATGCGGGATTGTGGTCAACTTCGGGAATTCCGAGGGGCTCATGGTCGACAGTGTCTCCTGCTTGTGGGCGACATCGATCGCTGTGAGCGCCGGCGACTACGACCGAGACGAGTGCAAGAACCTAGATTCGGCAGGTTGCGTCCAGGCCGAGCGCGCGCTGACCGGTGCGGCGAGGGAGCCCGTTTGGGTCCCTTGTTTCCGAGCCTGATGAAAAGGAGCTAAGGCACAATGGATAGAAAAAAGTTTCTGCTTGCGTCGTTCGCCGGCGGGATTCTGTTTTTCGTTTCGGGATATCTCGCGTATGGAGTCCTGCTTCGCGACTTCATGGTGGCGGCCGGAATGAAAGAGACACCTAACATGGGAGTATTGATCCTGTCTCAGCTGATCCTTGGGGTGTTTCTCACGATGGTGTTGAGGCGCTGGGAGGGGGTGGAAACTGTCGCCCAGGCGGCGCGGGCCGGCGCGGTGGTCTTCCTGTTGGTGTCGTTGGGCTTTAGCCTCGTCCAGTACGCCACCGTGATTGAGGTGAGCCCGACTGTGATTTTGGTAGGAGTGGTGGTGTCGGCCATCCGAGGGGCCTTGGCGGGCGGAGCCGTCGGAGCCGTGCTGAGCCGCGGCTAAAAGGCCCGGCGGGCGAGAAACGATGACCGAGGGCGCTTTCGGCGGGCGAGGCCGGCAGTACCATGTCCCGGACGCCCAGCGCTTCGTGGTAATCGAAACTTAGAGGAATCGCCCCGCCGGTAAATCCGCGTAGTGGGGAGTGGTACGAAGAGTTGTGAAGTTCGGTGGGAGCAAAACGTTGGTCATGAGAGAGAAGAAAAAGAACCTGACCAACTTCATGGTCTGGCCGGACAGTCCCAAAGACGCGAAAACGATCAGGCCAGGGAAAGTCGCGATCCTGTGCGGCATTCATACGGAGATTTAGGCCTATGTCGTTGTGCTTGACAACCCCTACTTCACCGTGGCCGGGGAGGATGGAAGGTTCAGGCTGGAAGCCCCGGAAGGGGCGTACACCGTGAAGGCTTGACACCCGAGATATGCCAAGAAAGAGTTTGAGGCGCCGGTGGTCGTTACACGCGACAAGGATACCGAAGTGAGTCTTGAGGTAAAAAAATAGAGGCCGGGAAGCCGCGTCGCCGGAACGATCAGAAAGTCTTGGCTGGGACAGCTCACTTGTCGCCTGCTCCGCTTACCGCGTCCATCGCCACAGCCCTCCGGCTTCGCTGGAGAGGAATCCGAACGTAGAAAGTGGATCCCCGTCCGACCTCGCTTTCCACTCGCACCGAGCCCTCGTGGGCCAGCACCAGGTGCTTGACGATGGCCAGACCCAGGCCCGTTCCTCCCAATTCCCTCGACCGCGCCTTGTCTACCCGATAAAACCTTTCGAAGAGTCTTGGAATGTGCTGGCTCGCTATGCCGACACCGGTGTCGCGAACGTAGAATTCCACCTCGTCATCCTCCCGCCGCGCTCCCAGCGTGATTGCTCCTCCCTGGGGAGTGTAGTTGGCCGCGTTCTCGAGCAAATTCATCAGCACTTGATAGAGGGAATCGGAATCACACTCTACCTCCGTGGACACCCGTAGCCTTTCAACGCGGACCGAAACCCTCTTCTTGTCGGTCAGCGCTCGGATCGAGTCGCTCGCCTGAGTCAGCAGATCGTTGACTGCAACGGGACCGAATTCGTAGTCCCGGGCGCGGACTTCGATCTGCGACAAGGTCATCAGGTCCGAAGACAACTGAGCCAAGCGCTCGGCGTTTTGGCGAATGATCTGAAGGAAGCGCCGGTTGTGTTCGGGATCGTCCACCGCCCCGTCGAGCAGTGTTTCGGCGTATCCCTGGATCGAGGCCAGCGGCGTTCTCAGTTCGTGGGATACATTCGTCACGAAATCCCGGCGCACCCTTTCCGTCTCTTCTAACTCTGTGATGTCGTAGAAAACGGCGACAGCGGCCTGCACCTCTCCGGCCGCCCCCCCGATCGTGGCGCAGGAAACCTTCCATGTCCGCTTAACCGGTTCCGAGACGGACAAGTCCACCGAATCGGACGTCCCCTGAATGAAAACTTTGTCGAAAAGCCGTGCGATGTCGCGGTGAGACGCCGTGAAGGGACGATCTCCCACGGTGAGGTTCTCGTTTGGAAACATCCGCCTCATCGCCGGATTGCACACGATCGCCCGCCGCTCTCGATCCATGACCAGCACACCCGCGCCGATGCCGTTGACCGCCGCCGCAAAGCGCGAGCGTTCTTCCTGTAGTTGCTCGAACATGGAACGTAGGCGGTCAGCGGTCGTCTGGAGCGTAAGACTCAGCTCACCCAACTCTCCACCGGAGAAGGCCGGCACAGGCGTCTGAAAGTCTCCCCGGGCTAGATCCCTCGAAAAACTCATGATTTGAGAAAGTCGAGCGGAGAGGCGCTGAGCGAGCCAAAAAGCGAGAAAGACAGCTGGTATGAACGCCAGCAGCGTGACTCCAATAATCCTGCCACGAATCTCTCGCGTTTGGGCGCGGATCTCCGAGAGTGGGAGAGCCAGCCGAAGGGCTCCGTCTTTGCTGGAGATGGCCACGTAGAGGAATTCCGCGCCGACAGTCGAACTCAACCTTGTGCTGACGCCCACCCCGCCCGCCAACGCCGCGGCGAATTCCGGCCGCGTGGCGTGATTCTCCATGGTCGCCGGATCGGCTTCCGAGTCCGCCACGACCGCCCCGTCCGAACGAATCAACGTCAGCCGGGCGCCTGCCGCCTCGGCGATTTCACCCACCACCTCCGGGCTGGACTCCGCCGGGCGGCCCCGCAACACGGCGACAGCCAACCGAGCTTGTTCTTTTAGCCCATCCTCCAGTCCTCGGCGCAAGTTTGTTTCCGCCATGCGGGTGACAAAATAATCCACGCCGAGCGCGGCCACGATGAACAAACCGATGAGAGTGAGAATCAGCTTGAGGAAGATGCGCTTGGTCATGCCGGCGCCTCGAAACGGTACCCGAAACCCCGCACCGTCTGGATCCATTGGGGATCGTCGGGCGTGTCTTCAATGCGCTCCCGCAGCCGGCGAATGTGGACGTCTACGTTGCGCGGGCTTACGTGATAACCTTCGCCCCAGATCGAATTTAGGAGCTGTTCCCGGCTGAACACTCTCCCTGGGCTGGACAAGAACAACTCCAAGAGCCGAAACTCGGTCGCCGTGAGTGAAAGTTGCTGATCGTGCAGATACGCGCGCCGAGAATCGACGTCCACCCGGATCGGACCTACAACCTTCGACTTCGAGCTGGTCTGGCGCCGCAGGTGGGCTTTGACGCGGGCCAGCAATTCACGCGGACTGAAAGGCTTGGTGACATAGTCGTCACCTCCGATTTCGAGTCCCATCACCCGGTCTGCCTCTTCGCTGCGAGCCGTCAGAAACAAGATTGGGATGGACGTCAGGCTGGGGTCGGCTCGGATCCGGCGGCAGAGTTCAAATCCGTCGCCGTCGGGGAGCATGACATCGAGAATGATCAAATCGGGCCGCGAACCTCGGATGCGCTCCAGTCCACCCTGCACCCGGCCAATGATGTCGACCTGGTAACCGCCGCGGGTGAGATTGTAGTCGAGAAGGTTGCACAAATCGCGGTCGTCTTCGACGACAAGGACAGTCTGCGGCATCCCGTGTGCACTCATTGTATCCGCAGCCGCCGTCGGTTGCCGCTATCGCTACTCCGCGACGCCACCGGAGGGAAGAGTGCCCGGCGTATTCGCCCCAACAAGCTGGCCGAAACCCTCGCAAGCTCGGTCTCCTGCAAGCCGGTAAAGAGTCAACTCGCCGAACGCCGCTTCTTTCCGGTAGCAATCCACGACTAGGGACTCCAGCCGCGGAAAATCAGCCAGTCCGTAGTTCCTACCGAGTATTTTCTCTGCTTGAGGCGCGACGACAATGTAAACAGGCCTCGCCGCACGCAGATCGGCCAAAAACTCCCTGCGGTACCGCCGGCGCAGTGCTGTTCCCTCCCCATCCAGCAGAGGCATGCTGTAGCCGAACTTCGAGGCGCTCTGGCGCCCGGCCAAATAGATCACCGACGTGTTCCAGCCCCAAACAGCAACCCGGTCATCTTCCGTGGTCCTCCCCCGAATGTGGTCAGCGGCGAGTATGTCCGAGCCGGCGATGGGAAAGCGGGCATAGTAGTCGTTTGCCGTTCGCAGCCCCATGGCAAACGAGGCCCAACTCGCCACGTCATAGAAAGGCCTCACCGAGACATGGACCAACAACAGCAGGAACAACAGGAACGCCAGGGCTGCGCCGGGGGACCGGCGAGTAGAGGGTGACTCGCCCAGGTGCTCCCGCCACTCCTCAAAGGCCGCGTGGAAACCCACCGCGCCCAACAAGACCAAAGGCGGCAAAAGGAGAATCCAGTGGTATTCGAAGAACCGATTCTGTAAAGCGACAATCGCAACTCCTAGACCTATCCAGCCCAGCAGCACCAGCGCCGCGCGGCGCGCGGTTTGCCACAGCCTCAGCAGGCCGAGCACAGCTACCGGCAACAAGACGACAACAACCTTCCCCGCCAACACGTACTCGAGAACTCCCCGCAGCCTCGAGGCCGGTGAGAGCAACGCCAGGTCCGTGTAAGTGACAGCAGGGTACACCAGATAAACCTCGATCAACTCGTCAAGAGCGCCGCGGTGTACAAACCACCCCGCGGCAAGAGCCACTGGAAGCGCAAAGGAGGCAACGAGAACGACAGCGTCAGTAGCCGCACGCCTGGCCCAGATCCCTTCCCTGATGATCACCCCGAGCAGCGCGATAAGCAGGAAAGCGGCAAAAAAAGGCTTGATCAGAGCTGCGCACCCGACGAGCAATCCAGACATGACCAGCGACTTGACGGTGAGCCGCACACTGGCCTCAATAAAGGGCGCCATGCCAACGAGGATCATCATCGACGCCCATCCATCGGGCTGCGCCGTATGCCAAAAGGAACCCGATCCGTACCACAGAATGAAGATCAAGCATGCCCAACGGGCGATCACCGATTCCGTGAGGTCGCTAACAACGCGCCCCAGGACCGCCGCTGACGTCGCCAAAAAAACAAGATCCAGCAGCCGGATTCCCCATAGATTTTTGCCAAACAACCACTGTGCCAGTGCATAGACGTAGTAGGCCAGTGGCCCTTTGATATCCCAAGCGTCACGGTAAGGCATGCCGCCTTGATGAATCACATCTCCGACCCAAGCAAGAATTCCCTGGTCCCAGCCAAACGGCCAGCTGAGGGATGCCGTGGCCCACACCGCCGCCAGGGCCGCGAGGCCGAAGTACAGCCAACGAACGACCCGATCCGCCGGAAGGTTGAAACCCGCCATGACCTAACAGCCCTCAAACCAGTGTATTATTTCGTTGGGAAGGAAGCTCGACAGCGTCCCTACACCCCCAGCTCGATCAGCGCCCAATGAGGGCCGGGCGGGTGAGCCCATGGCAGGGTGGAAATTGTCGACGAGGTTTTGCGCTCTCATGACAAAGGACAGCCGGACGCCGCGGACAACTGCCTGTAGAGGATTTCCGATCCGCCGGTCGCGACCGACCACGCGGCGGGCGGAACCACATCAAAGTAGCACCGATCAGGCTACTATCGAAAGTAGCGGGGCGCGTCAACCGTCGAGCAAGATGACTCAAGGAGCTTCCCACCCAGGCTCAACCCCAAAGCGCCTGCTGTTGATTATCTTCCTCGTTTGCTTCCTGGTCTATCAAACGACACTGGCTGTTACGGCCGTGAAGCCCTTCCCTGACTTTTGGTTCTTCGGAGCGGACAGCTACCGCGTCGCCCTCACGAACATCCCGGCGCGGAACTGGCATCCGATGGCTATCTATCAAGCGAAAAAACACCCCCTCTTCATCGCACTCAGCACGCCTCTCCATCAGCTCGGACGCTTCGTGTATGGAGGAATGCCTGAACCGCTCAACGAGAACATGCCTCTTTCGTTCCCCCCAGCCTTGTTTGGCGCGCTGAACGTTTGCGTGGCCTACCTGTTGTTTCGAAAATTGGCTTCCCCGAGAAACGAGCGCTGCTTCCGACAACCTTTTACGGGGCCGCCGCTGGCGTCTGGATCTTTGCGAGTTTCCCCGAGACTTATTCATGCACCAGCCTGTTCACCAATCTGTTTATCCTTGCTTTCCTCGCCGATACGAAGTTGAAGCGCCTGAGAGGCCTAGTTGTCACGCATGTGCTGGTCTGCTTTGCCGCACCCCAACAGGTTCTTCTCGGGGTCATCCCTCTTTTTCAGCTCCTTCGCGTTGAGGGATTTAGGGTTGGGATCCGCCGGGCAGCCCGATATGGCCTGATGCTGGGCGTCCTTTTCGTACTGCCCTACCTGATCCTTTGCACGGTCCAGGAAAAGAAAATGGGAATGTCGATCGCGGGGGCAACATTGCCTTACGACGAGCTCGAGGAAGTCGGCGCATTCGGGAACCTGGCGAACCCGGAAAGTTGGCTAATAACCACATCGACTTTCCTGCTGTTTTCGCAAGTCGCGATTGCGGTTCCGCCTCAAGCCTTTGAGCCGCTGACAATCGAAAGTATTCTCTCAGCCCCCTTTTACAATTGGCTTCTCGTTCTCGCCGTTCTGATCTACGCCGTAGGCGGGATCGCGCGCGGCGGACACAAGCATCTGTTCGACGGCTCTTTGGCGATCTTCGTCTTCTGCATCATCTACCTGGTTTTCTTTGTCTACTGCAACCCCACCGAGGCTTTCCTCTACTGCGGCCCGATGGTCTTGCCTCTATGGCTTCTGATCCACGGTACGCACAGCCCGCTCCAGCCGCGGCGCTGGTCGCTAAGATGGCTCGGGGCTCTGTGCGTCCTGATCACCCTTAATAATGGGGTGTTTGCCGTTGACCTACGGAACCACGACAGCGGTCACGGTCGAGTGGGACAAGCGCTGGACTCCCCCTCCCGCCGAACTTGGCCGGCCCGAGGAACTTCTTCCGGGCCAGCCGCGCGCGACCGCACAGATCGCCCCAGAAGCCCTCCTGCAAATCCTCGACAAAGTGTTGAAACTGCTCCGTGATCGGTGTTACTTTCCTCATGGGTGTAAGTTTCCTTTCCTTCCAAGGATTGGTTTCTGCTCAAAACCAACTTACACCCTCCTCCCTTTTACACAATCAAAATTACGCCACTATTATAGGGGTGTGCAGGGAAGGATCGTGCAGCTCCACTCCCCGTGAAACTTGTCGCCGCGCAGCTTGAGGGCCGCCCGATAGCGCGGCGGGAGATTCATGAGAAAAACGCCGCCGGGCAGAGATATTCAGGTAATGTGCGCGCCTTGGGTTTCCACGTAAACCGCATAGAGCGATTGGCTCGCTGTCATGAACAAGCGATTTCGTTTCGTGCCGCCGAAGCAGACGTTGGAGCAGATTTCCGGCAGTCGAATCTGCCCGATGCGGTCGCCGTCGGGGGCGAAGATGTGCACACCGTCGTAACCTTCGCCCACCCAACCGGCGCTGGCCCAAACATTGCCGTCGATGTCGGCGCGGATGCCGTCGGCAAAACCGGCTTTGCCGTCCAGTTCCATGGACGTGAACTCGCGCCCGTTCGCAAGTTTCGCCCCGTCCACGACGTCCCACACCTTGATGTTTCTCGGCGCTTCCTCGTAATGCGACGCCCCGGTCTCGGCGATGTAGAGTTTCTTGTAGTCCGGCGAAAAGCACAGGCCATTGGGCTTGAATAGGTCGTCCGTCACCATGTCCATCTTCCCGCTCTTGGCGTCGATGCGGTAGACGGCCTCTTTGAGGTGCAGCTTCCCCTTGTTCCCTTCGTAGTGCATCAAGCTGCCGTAGCCCGGATCCGTGAACCAGATGCCGCCGTCATCAGGGTGGACGACGGCGTCATTCGGCGCGTTCAGAGGCGTCCCCTGCCAGGTGTCGGCCAGCACTGTAACGCTGCCGTCATATTCGTAGCGGACGACACGACGGTTTCCGTGTTCGCAGGCGATCTGGCGGCCCTCCCAGTCGAACGTGTTCCCGTTACTGTTGCCCGAGGGCCGGCGAAAGGTCGTGACGTGGCCGTCTTCCTCCAGCCAACGCAGCTGAATATTGTTCGGAATATCGCTCCACAGCAGATACCGGCCGACGCCGTTCCAAGCCGGACCCTCCGCCCACAGTGTGCCCGTGTGCAGCCGCTGAATGGGTGTATTGCCGAGTTTGTATGGCTTGAATCTTTTGTCCAGCACCACGATATCGGGATCCGGATAACGAACGGGCTTAGCGTTCGGCCCGTAGTCACGAGCCAGTCCGCTGACAGCGGCAGCAACGCCGGCGGCGGCGGCCACAAAAGAACGCCGGCCGATCTTAGCCGGGCCCTCAGGTGTTGCCGCTGACTTCCCATTCCCTGCCTGTTGCGTATTCGTTGGCTTTGTCATTATTCGTCCTCCCGTCAAGACATCCGCGCTTTCGAAACGGCGTGATCCGACCCGAGAAAAGCGGGCTAGTCCGTGGCATGAGTTCGATCATCTAATGTGTAGAAGCCAGGTGGACCATCGAGAACCCCGGGCACGGCTTGCCGTGCCCACCCGCACCCGCCTGAAACGTGAGTGTATTTGTGAAAAAGGGGGTATCCACTTGCTTGGACCAGCCACAAGATGTAGTATTCGGGGATGGCCGAGGAGTCCGGACCGCATCCTATTGGCGGCGTTGACTATCCCAGAACCCTGCCGGAGTTCGACGATTGGTTCTGCTCGGAAGCGGCGTGTCTGGCGTATCTGCGGCGGGTTCGGTGGCGGCAGAGCTTCCGATGCCCGCAATGTGTCGGCAGCGAGGCCTGGCTGACGAACACGGGCCACCTGAAGTGTAGAAAGTGTCGGCGCCGAACCTCTCTGACGGCGGGGACGATTTTTGAACGGACGCAAAAGCCCCTGCGAGTGTGGTTTCAGGCCATGTGGTACCTGACCAGCCAGAAATCCGGAGGGAGTGCGTTGGGGCTTCAACAGGTGCTCGGCCTGGGCAGCTACCAGACAGCTTGGAGTTGGCTCCACAAGCTGCGGCGTGCCATGGTCCGGCCCGGCCGGGATCGGCTTAACGGCTGTGTGGAGGTGGATGAAACCTACGTCGGTGGAGAGGAAGAAGGCGTCCGCGGCCGACAAGCCGCAGATAAGGCGATCGTTGTCGTCGCGGCCGAGCAGGACGGGCGAGGAATCGGCCGCATCCGGTTGCGACGGGTGCCCGACGCCTCGAGCCAGAGTCTGCACCCATGCATTGAAGAATCGGTCCGCCCTGGGGCGGTGGTTCACACGGATGGATGGAAAGGCTACAACAACATCGCCAAGAAGGGCTACACTCACCAGGTCACCATTCTCAGCCCAAGCGACGACCCGGCGCACAAACTGATGCCCCGTGTGCATCGCGTGGCTTCGCTTCTAAAGCGGTGGCTGCTGGGGACACATCAAGGAGCGGTGAGCGAGAAGCATTTGGACTACTACCTCGATGAATTCACATTCCGCTTCAATCGCCGGCGTTCACGGGCGCGTGGACTGCTGTTCTACCGCCTGCTTCAGAACGCCGTACAAGTCGATCCCGTGCCGTACCGTCAGCTCGTGGGAGGGAGTGCGAGGTCCGACCACAACATGTAGCGTATGGTCCAAGCAAGTGGATACCCCCTTTTGTGAAATAAAGTACTTAAGGATACCCTAACAACGGCGGCGAGAACACAGATGACCGCAAGCTGAACACAGAGCATTGGTTAAGAGGGCCTGAACTTCATCGTTAGCAGCAAGGGCCACGCGGCGTTTCTGTCTTGGTCAAAGAACTCTCGCATCTCCTCCACCGCGAGGCCGGCTCGGACCGCGGCCATCACGAAGTCGCTAATCTGATGGCCGGCGCTCCAGGGGCGAATATCCTGGCCCGTCTTGGGGTCATGAAAGCGCGCGCTGATGCCTTGGAGCAGCAGAGCAGGGTGCATCTCAATGATGACCACGCGACCGTCGGGCCGGCAGATGCGCGCCATCTCCCCAAACGCGACATCGAGATGCTGCACATGCTCGAGCGCCAGCGAGCACAGGACACGGTCATAAGAGTCGCTGTCGAGGGGCAGCGGGTTTTTGAGGTCGTGAACGATGAAGCGGACGCGGCCCGCGCCGGGTTTTTGGCGGGCTTGGGCCAGCATCTCGCTTGAAAAGTCGGCCGCCGTTACCTCAGCTCCCGCGTCGGCCAGCGCGATCGCGTTCCGGCCCGTACCGCAGCCGAGGTCGGCGACCCTCAGACCGCGGACATCGCCCAGCAGTCCGTAGACCTCGCGGTCCTTTAACCCTACGCTCGGGTTGCGCCCGTGATCGTAGAACGGCGCCCAACGGTCGTACCCTTCGCGAGCCGGGAGGATGAGCTTCGAGTCAGGCAACGGGCGTATCTCGAGTCTATTATGTCAGGGCGTCCGAGGTTCCCGATCGTCCGCCGGGCTTCTGAACATATGTGACCGCTCACTTGCGTTCGCGGCTCCGATTCGGGCATGGCAAGGGTGTGCGAGAGCAAGGAGCTGAGCCTGGAACGCCAGTGACCCTAAAAACGGCAGTAGGACGCCCTACTATTCCCTCGTAACATATTGAAATAACATCGCTTATGCTTTGATGCCGCAACTGCGGAGCAGTTGGAATGTTCACCCGCCGGGACCTGATGGCGCTCGGAGCCAACTAACGTCTCGTCACAAGGTTGGGGCCGTTCGAAGGTGACCAACTGCCGTTTTTAGGGTGACAGGTCAATCCCCGCAACAACCACTGATCCCCGGACCGCTCGCTCACGCTCGGCGTTCTGGGATATAAAGGGCGCAGTTGGCTAGTCAGCCGGTTGCGCTGTCGACCACGGAGTCGAGGATTCCCGCCAGCACGCGATCAGGCGTTTGGCCCTCGGCATGAGCGTCGAAATTAAGGATGATGCGATGGCGCAGCGCCGGGAGCGCTAGATCCCGCACGTCGTCGCTGCTAACATTCAGGCGACCGTGCAGCAGAGCCTTGACGCGCCCGCCCAGCAACAGGGCTTGCGCCCCCCGCGGCGAACTCCCGTAGCGGATATAGCGTTGAGCCAGTGGATGGGCTTTCTGGTTTCCCGGCTGCGTGGCGAGCACAAACTCGATGGCCAGGTTTCGGACGTGTGGAGCGACCAGGATTTCCTGTGCGGCGCGGCGCAGGTCCAGAATCTCGGCCCGCTCGACGACTCGCTGGACCGAAGGTTGCTCCAGGGCCATGGACCGCTCGACGATCGTCTCCAGTTCGGCCTGGCTCGGGTAGTTCACCAGAATCTTCAGCAGGAAGCGGTCAAGCTGGGCTTCGGGCAGAGGGTAAGTACCCTCCATTTCCAGCGGGTTTTGCGTGGCCATCACGAGAAAGGGATCTTCGAGACGATGCGTCTCGTTGCCGCTGGTAACGGTTCGTTCCTGCATGGCTTCGAGAAGCGCCGACTGCGTACGAGGGGTGGCGCGGTTAATCTCATCGGCCAGGACGAGATGAGCGAAGATCGGCCCCGGTTCGAAACGCAGGCGCTTGGACCCCAGCGAGTCGGCCTCCAGCACCATGCTGCCCACGATGTCGGCGGGCATGAGATCCGGGGTGAACTGGATTCGCGCGCCCTTCAACTGCATCGCCAGCCCAAGGGTTCGCAGCAGCGTGGTCTTGCCCAGCCCCGGCACGCCCTCCAACAAGACGTGTCCCCCGGCTATCAGAGCGATAAGCACCCCTTCGACGACGTCGTCGTGTCCAACGATGACGCGACCGATTTCGCGACGAACGAGGTCGAGCTTGTGAGTCAGATGCTTGAGTTGCACTTCGTATGAAACTGTGTCCACTGTGGTGGTTATCGGAGACGTTTAAAGTATTCCTTGATGTAGGGCCGGTAACTCCTCGGGATCTCGTCGCGGCTTACGGCGCCGGTCGCCCCATGATGACTCGCTTCTTTCGGCAAGTAAGGCGTGCGAGCGCTCTGGCGGGAGGAGGTAGTCTCGATCGTAAAGGCTCCGCGGATTTCTTCCGTCCGTCGCTGGTAGAGTTCGGCAAGTTGGCTAAACTGGACAGCCGGGTCGGCGAACGGGCTGGTTTGCTTGGATCCGTCGCCCCGACCCGCCGTTCCGACCTGCGTTTTGTCGTGTCCCGCCGTCTGGTCCGGTCCCATGTCGATTTGGCTGATGGCAGCGTGGTCCATCGAGGCCTGTTGATCGCCGCTACCGGCCGAGTGGGGAGAATCCGGTCCGGAAGCGGCCCCTTGTCCGGGACCCGGTAGGGGACGTCGCTCAAGCGCGGCCAGGGGGGAAAATCCCCGCCGGCTCTCCCCCCGATCGGCGGCTTCGCGGTCCGCTGTCGCCAGCATGCCCTGGAGCAGCTCCTGCAGGCGTTCGAGCAGGCTGCCAGGCGGCGGGTTCCATTGGCTAAGGTCTCTGTCAGGGGGAGTGGCAGCCGGCGCGGTAGCGGCTTCAGGCGGAGACGCTTGCCGGCCGTCGTAAGGCGAGAGCGAATCCGCGGCGGCCATGGCTTCGACCGGAGCACCTTGGTCGGGCAGGGGACCCCCGCCGGAAGGGGTGTTAGCCGACCGGTGCTGACTCCCAGTATCAAGGTTTCCCTTGGACTCGTCAGAGCTGCCCAGCGAAGCTGCATCGCCGCCTGGGAGACCAACAGCCGTCTGATTCAGCCGCCCGTCAACTTGCTGGTGCGGTGAAGGGGGAAGCTTTTCTTCGGCTGAACTCAGACCCGGGCTGGGGTCTTCGTTCTCGCCGGCGAACAGGGCCTGTGCCACAAGAGGCGGCAGAGGCGGCTGGAGTGTAAAGCTAGGTTGCAGGACGTAGCGTAAGATTCCCAGGGACGCGGTCAGCAAGGCCGCCCCTAATAGCCACCGAGCGCTGCCGGGGAGCTGGAACGGCAACGCTCGAGCCACGTCTCGGGTACGGCCGGCTTGCTCAGCCAAACGGCGCTGGGCGCTAGCCGCCCCAACCGTGGGGGCTTCGTGATCCAAGAAGTGGTAGGCCGTAGAAATCTGATCGTGCGTAGACCAGCGCGAGTCGAGCCGTTGTGCAACTCGATAGGGTGTAGCTCTCGTGCGAACCCAGCGGTAGATCGCCACCCCCAGTCCGACGGTACAAAACAGCCACGGAAGCGGGACAGGAAAGTAGTCCCTGCCGGCAATCAAAAGGAGGGCGAGACCGAGAAGAGAGACAGCGCCCGCCGTGAAGACCTCTGCCATCGCCGTGTGGGCCAACGCGCGGCGGTGTGCTCGCCTAATGAGTGTTTGTAGGGGACTGCTGCTCTGCAGGCCGTGAGTTTGCATCGGCGGGTGAGTTATCCATTATGGCAGGTGCGACTGGACCTGCCTCTTCAACGGGTTGGCAAAACTCGGTTGGGATGGGCTTTGGCTTGCGTTTGGCTGTTGTGCCGAACCCAACCCGGACCTGACACCTACCAACCCGCATTTCTCACCAACTGACGGTCGAAGCACGGGACAGGCACGCCATTACGGCGCGCACCTCGCTGGCGGGCCTCCCACGCACTCCCGCTTCATGCCTGGTGAGATATACGAGCTAAGGCTCGACCGCCCTCTCCGCACCCAGCCCCGTGTTCGCGCGGACGCTGAGTTCGACATATTTCTCCTCCGCCGACGGCTCCCTCCAGAAGAGCGACCCCAGATAAGCCGCCAAGAAGCCGAGTGGAATGCTCACGATGCCCGGATTCTTGAGCGGGAACCATGTCGGCGCCTGAATCATCCGACGCGCGGCTTCAGCGACCTCCGGCCCGTCGACCCCCATGAAGCTCGGGCTCACCAGGATCAGCCCGATCGAGGAAAACAGCCCAGCTGCCAGGCCCCACACCGCCCCGCGTGTCGTAAACTTGCGCCAGTAGAGCGAGAACAAGATGACCGGCAAGTTTGCCGATGCCGCCACCGCAAACGCCAGCCCCACGAGGAAGGCCACGTTCGCCGTGGGGCCTAATCCGATGGCGATGGCGATGGACACCGCGCCAACGACGAGCGCCGTCCAGCGCGCCACGCGCACCTCTTCGCCCGGCGAGCGCTGCTTGCCGTGGTGCAGCACGTTTGTGTAGAAGTCGTGCGCGAACGAAGTCGAGGCGCTAATTGTCAGCCCAGCCACTACGGCCAGAATCGTTGCGAACGCCACGGCCGAGATGAAGGCGAAGAAAACGTTGCCGGCCAGCGCCTGCGCCAACAGAGGCGCGCTCATGTTGATGCCGCCGTTTTCCGAGATCGCATCGCGCCCGACGATCGTCGCCGCGCCGAAGCCCAAGAAAGTCGTCATCATGTAGAACGCGCCGATCAGCAGCATGGCCCAGAAAACGCTCACTCGTGCGGTCTTGGCGTCCGGCACGGTGTAGAAACGGACGAGGATGTGAGGTAGGCCGGCGGTGCCGAAGATCAACGCCATGCCCAACGAAATCAGGTCGAGCGCGCCGTAGGGCGGCTTGTAGTAGAGCCCGGGCGTCAAGAAGTTCTGTGTGACGGTTTGGCCGTCGACCCGGTAGCTGACACGGCTGGTGGCTTCGAAGAACGCTTCGAGGTCGAAGCCGAAGTGGCCGAGCACGAGCACGCTCAGCAGGAGTGTACCGCTCATCAGCAAGACGGCTTTGACGATCTGCACCCAGGTCGTCGCCAGCATACCGCCGAAGACAACGTAGACGATCATCAGGACGCCAACGCCGGTCACCGCGCCGGTGAAGCTGATACCGGAATCGGCCAGCAGAAGGCTCACCAAGGCGCCCGCGCCCACCATCTGGGCGATCATGTAGAACGTGGAAACGGTCAGCGTGCTGAGCGACGCCCAGGCCCTCACCGGGCGCGCTCGGAGCCGATAGGCGAGCACGTCGGCCATGGTGTATTTCCCGGTGTTGCGCAGCGGCTCGGCGACGAGGAACAGTACGGTCAGGTAGGCGACCAGAAAGCCGACGGAGTACATGAAGCCGTCGTAGCCGTAGAAGGCGATCAGCCCGGCGATCCCCAAAAACGACGCCGCGCTCATGTAGTCGCCCGATATGGCCAGCCCGTTCTGCCAGCCCGTGATGCGCCTCCCGGCGGCGAAGTAGGCGCTCTCGCCCGAGGATCTGCCCGCGGCCCAATAGGTGATTCCGAGGGTGGCGGCGATGAAGACCAGAAACATCAACAGCGATAGCGACATCTCAGTTGTCCTCTTTACCGTCGGCGGCCTCGGTCGCGATTGTACTTTCAGCCAGGATCTTCTCGGACATTCGGTCGAACCGCTTGGCGACGCGCAGGTAGAGATACGCCAGCGCCCAAGCCATCAAGAACTGCGAAAACGCGAACAGGTAGGCCCAGTTGACCGCGCCCCACACTTTGCGCTCCATCAACTCGGGCCAGTAGCCGACCAGCACCAGCAGCGCGAAGTAGAAAATGACGAAGAATGCCGTCGCCGCCGCGACGAAACGCGTTTTCTGAGCGATCATCCGCCGATAGTCGGGCGAGCTGTGGATACGGTCCCATTGGTTCATAGTCAAAGTGCTAATAAGGATACACGGTTCGGCCCGCAAGCTGAGGCGAGACGGGACAAGCAGCCGTAGCGCGGGGGCTCGGCGGCCGTGTTGCGCAGCCCTACGGTGAGCAGACCGGGACATAGGTAACAGGGGACTCAACAGACGATTCTCCGTGCGACCCGATATCGCCGCGCATGGCGACACGGCGCGCAAGAATGCGTAGGCTACGTCCAGGCGCCTTTGCTGCTCCCGGCATTCCCTTACCGCCGACTCCTCGCCCGCGCTGGGGCCGTGTCCGGGACGTGGCTGGGGGCCCCGGGCAGCGGCCGGTCTTGGCTGTTGGCGCGCTCCCCGGCGTTGCGCGCCTCCTGCCGGCCCGTCTATCCTCGGACATGGCAAAGAACAAAGTATCCAGGCGCAAGTTCTTGGCGGGATCGGGGGCAACCGCGGCTTCGGGCATGGCGGCGTGTGGCTCGACGGAGGGTGGCCCGGATCGCGCTGAGCCACCCCAAGGCGGGAGCTGGGAAAGGCCGCCCGACCAGCGCAACAGGGGGAACCGCCGCAACTTGATCCTGCTCAACGTCGATACCTTCCGGGCGGACAATCTGCAGTGCTACGGAGGGAATGGGCTGGTCCAGTGTCCTCGCTTGAACCGGTTTGCCGAAGACAGCGTCATTTTTGACGACGTCTACCCCGAGGGCATGCCGACGATCCCGACTCGCCGCGTATTGTGGACGGGCCGCCGTATCCTCCCCTTCTCCTACTACCACCAACATGAGCCGGTTCAATTGCCGGGCTGGCACGAGCTGTTCTACGAAGACCAGACCCTGGCCGAGACTCTGCATGAAGCGGGCTACCACACGGTTCTCATTGCGGATATTCCGCACCTGCAGCGGCCCGGGAAGAACTTCCACCGGGGCTATCGGTATTACGAGTGGGTCCGTGGGCAGGAGGTAGACTACTACGCCCAGGCCCCGCACCAGACCCCGGACTTCGGCCACATCCTCCCCGCAAGCTACCTCGAGCTGCCGGAGTTGGACAACCGGCGGACCCGCGGGTTTCTGAACCAATACAACGCCAACCGGCGGCGCTACGAGAAAGAGTGCGAGGCCCTGATCGAGCTGACCGCGAAGAACGTCATCGGCTGGCTCAAGCGCAACCATGCCGAGAGCCCATTCTTGTTGCATATGGAAGCATTTGACCCCCATGAGCCGTGGGATCCGCCCAAGCGGTTCCTCGACCCCTACATGCCCAACGCCAAGGGCCCCGCGTGGTGGCAGCCGCCCTATGCGGATATCGAGATCCCGGAAGAAGGCCTCAAGCGCCTCCGTGCCAACTACGCCGGCGAGTCGATGTGCGTTGATTATTGGGTCGGCGAGATTCTGAAGACAATCGAAGAACTGGGCCTCTACGACGACTCGATCGTCGCCTTTACGTCGGATCACGGCGCGCTACTGGGAGAGCAAGGCCAGTTTCTGAAGGGGCCCGAACGCATGCGGGTACAAGTAACGCACAATCCGCTGCTGGTGCGGCTCCCGAACAAAGAACAGGGCGGCAAGCACGTGAAAGGCTTTGTTCACCATCCCGACATCATGCCGACCCTGATGGGGCTGCTGGGACTCGACCCGCCCGCGCGCGCCACGGGGAACAATATCTGGCCGCTGGTAAGCGGCGAGACCAACAGCTTTCACGACTACCTGGTCCAAGGGTATGGTTGGATCGGCGCGGTCCGAACCAGCGAGTGGAACTTCAGCCAGGTCGTCAACCCCGAGCGCTACCAAAAAGAGTACAAGCCGCAGCTCTACAACCTGGAGAAAGACCCGCAAGAACTAACCAACGTTGCCGACCAGTATCCGGACGTGGTCAACGATCTGTCGGCGAAGCTGATGGACTATCTCGAAGCAGGCAGCGGCCTGACCAGCGGCAGCTTTCACGCTCGGGAGGGTCATCGGCCGCCCGAGGCCCCGGTTGGTTAGGGGCGTTAATTTGCGGCAGAGAGGGGCAATCCCAGGAATCAAGAAAGGCCCCCGATAGCCGGGGGCCTGGGAATGTAGGGGCACGGCATGCCGTGCCCGATGAAGCGCGAGGCACTCAGAAGGTTGAATCGCCAAGCCAATGAAGGTAGCCGTGGTTTTGATACAGGCCGGCCCAACTGAAAGGGTTTTGATACAGTCTGGGCCAAAAAGTACACTATCACGATGGAAGTGCAACCTGGAAGTGGTTTAGAATCCAAGAGGGTTTCCTTGTGCGCCCGTAGCTCAGCTGGATAGAGCGTTTGCCTCCGGAGCAAAAGGTCGCGCGTTCGAATCGCGCCGGGCGTACCATTATTTTCAACAACTTACAGGTTGCCGCCATCACGCTACCGCCTCTGGCGACACTTCGCTGGCGACGCTTTGACCCATGACGTAGCGTTCGATGCTCTCAGCCGAGCCTGCGTTTGCTGCAAGCTGGCTGTAAATATCAAGCGTGGTCGTGGCAGATTCGTGACGCAGTAGATCGCGGGTTTCCTCAACCGATCGCCGGGCTTGCCGCGCCCACGTTGCCGTAGCCTTCCGCAAGTCATGCCATGAAATCTGCGGAATGCCCAGCAGTGCACAGGTGGGCTTAACGCCCGCTCAACGAAGTGGCAACCCCGGGCCCAACCCGGATCAAAAGGACTTATCCAAGCAGCTAAGGCGGGTACGGTGGGTGGGCCAGCTAGCTTAGTACGGTATTTCGCAAATACGGTTGCGTATTATTGATACCCGCAGAATATAGTGTTGTTTTCGGACACAGCAAATGCCTTGCCAGAGCGGGCGCAGCACGCTGCGCCCCTACACTGTATTTCGCGAACATCAATAATCAGCTTGTCGAGGTGTTTGCGGCTCATCAACCGCGGGCGCAATGAATTGCGCCCCTACGTTTAAACGCGAGATGCTCAAGCCTATCAGCAGGGGCACGATTCATCGCGTCCGCGGTCGTCCACCTTTCGTAACCGTAATTGAGCAATACCGTACTGAGCTAAGTTAACGGCGGCGTCCGGCAGGCAGTTCCGTCTGATTTTTCAGCGTTTCGGCCAGTCCGTCAAGGAGCTGTTCAATCCGATCACGTGACTGGCGGTAATGTTTAGCGGACTTCCCAATCGGGTCGCCGACGTTCCAAATCAGATTCAAACCGGAGAATTCGGGCAACCGCTCGAGGACGGACCCGCCGCTCATGTTCACCATCAAGTCCATGGACTTCCACTCGATGGCGTCGATTGCTTTCGGAGCCTGGCCGTCCAGGGGAATACCCTTGTCCTCCATGCAGGCAATCGTCTCGGGCTGGACGATGGAGGTGGGAAATAGCCCCGCGCTACTGGGCTCCATCAAGTCGGCATACTTGTGCCGGGCGAAGCCCTCGGCCATCTGGCTTCGACAGGAGTTGCCGATGCACACGAACAAGACTCGTAGCGGAAGCTGCACAGCTCTTCTCTTCTCTATTCTATTAAGCTCGGATCTTCTGGAGAAAAAGTTGATGCACGCGCCGGTCTGGAGACAACTCAGGGTGAAAAGTGGCCGCTAGGTGACGGCCCTGCTCAACCAGAATCGGGTGGCCGCGGTCTTCGGCGAGAACGCGCACCCCCTTCCCGACGCTGCGGATGATGGGCGCGCGGATGAACACCGCTTCGAGTTCTCCGGGGCCGGTGCGGGCGAGGAAGTCGTCTCCCGGCGACACCGAGCGGATGGCACTATCGACCTGCCGTCCGTAGGCATTGCGTTCGATCGAAATATCAACCAGACCGAGGCCCGGTTGCCGTGGAGAGGTGACGTCGGCCGCCATGAGGATCGAGCCGGCGCAGGTGCCGAGCAGAGGGTGCCGCGCGGCGAACGCAACGAGTGGATCGAGCAACCCTTCCTCGGTGACGAGCTTCAACATAGTCGTACTTTCCCCGCCGGGAATAATGAGCCCTTCGACAAGGTCAAGTTGCTCGGGGCGACGGACGAAAACGGGGTCGGCGCCTAGCGCCTCCAAAACTCGGGCATGCGCGCTGAAGTCGCCCTGTAGCGATAAGATGCCGACCCTCGTACCCCTTCCCGGCGGCCGGGGCAAACCGTTACCAGCCACGGGTCTGAAGCAGTTCCTCTTCGGGCAGCTTGGAGACATCGAGGCCCGGCATCGGCTCGCCCAGTTCCTCGCTGGCTTTCAGTAGTTGGTCCGGGTCGTTGTAGTAGGTGGTCGCCTGGACGATGGCTCGCGCGCGCCGCTCGGGATCTTCCGACTTGAAGATTCCCGAGCCGACGAAGCACGCTTCGGCGCCAAGGTGCATCACCAGCGCCGCATCGGCCGGCGTGGCGATCCCGCCCGCTGAGAAGTTCGGCGTGGGAAGTTTGGCGTTCTCGGCCACGTATTCCACTAATTCGAGCGGAGCCTGCAGTTGCTTGGCGGCCGCGGCAAGCTCTTCCTTGGGCGTCACGGTCAGTCGTTTCATTTCCCGTTGAATCGCTCGCATGTGCCGTACCGCCTCGACGACGTTGCCCGATCCGGCTTCGCCTTTGGTGCGGATCATGGTAGCCCCTTCCGCGATGCGGCGCAGAGCCTCTCCCAAGTTGCGGGCGCCACAGACGAAGGGCACTTTGAACCGTGTTTTATCGATATGGTGTTCTTCGTCCGCCGGCGTGAGTACTTCGCTTTCGTCGATATAGTCAACTTTCAGCGCCTCGAGAACATTGGCTTCCGCGAAGTGTCCGATACGGACTTTTGCCATCACGGGAATGCTCACCGTCTCCATGATCTGGCGGATCTTGGCGATGCTGGCCATGCGGGCGACGCCGCCTTCCTTGCGGATGTCGGCCGGAACGCGCTCGAGGGCCATGACCGACACCGCGCCCGCCTGCTCGGCAATCTTGGCCTGCTCGGCGTTGGTGACGTCCATGATGACGCCGCCTTTGAACATTTCCGCCAAGCCGACTTTAATCCGAAAATCTTCACTGAGGTACATGAGCCCTCCTCCCGGTAGATACAGCCACGGGAAACTTCGCTGACGTCGCGCTCCGAGGTGATCGACGACTCGCGCGACTATGGAAAGTCGCCGCAATCGGCCATGAATTTCTACAGGTCCGAAAACGAGCTGCCACCAACAGGCCTCAGTTGCTCAGACTCTGGGATGGACGCAGCCGGACTATCCGCCGGGACTGTTTGTCTCAACTGGTAGAGACGTTTTCACTGTCATCATAGCGCCCGTTTAAGGCTTCCAGCAAGCGGGGACGACGCGGACCAGCGTTCGCCGTCCCGTTTGCCCCTCGCTCGGTCGAAAGCCCACCCGCGTTCATTGCTTTGGGCGGGCCGCGAGTGTAGTCCCACGACCAGGCAGGCCGCCATTTGTCATCTTGAACCGCTGTCCACGACCCCTCCGGTACAATCGAGTCATGTCAAACGCTGGTTCTCTTCTACAGCCTGAATCGACAGCCCTTGTTGTCATCGATTTGCAGGAAAGGCTGCTCCCGGCGATCGCATCCCGTGAGTCGGTGCTTGCCAACACCGAGAAGCTGCTGCGTTTGGCCAAGGTGATGAATCTCAAAACGATTCTCACGACGCAGTATCGAAAGGGATTGGGCGAAACAGTGCCTGCGATCGCTGAGCTGGCCGCCGTCGATCCCATCGACAAAGTCTCGTTCGGCTGCCTGGGTGACGAGGGTTTTTGCGCCGCGCTGCGGCGGGAGATCGCTCCCGGAGGAACGATATTGCTGGCCGGTGTCGAAGCCCATGTGTGCGTTATGCAGACGGCGCTCGGGGCCTTGCGGGAAGGCTACCAGGTCCATGTGGCGGCGGATGCCACCGGCTCGCGCTCGGAAGCGAACGCGGCGCTCGGCATCGAGCGCATGCGCAGCGCCGGAGCGGTCATTTCCTCGACCGAGATGGCCATCTATGAGTTGCTGGGCAACAGCCGCCGGCCCGAATTCAAGCAGATGTTGCCGTATTTGAAGTGATGCCCCTCGGGAAAAATCTGGTACAGCCAGCCAATTCGCTTCAGGCCAAGTGGTTCGCTTCGAGGGCCGTGATGGGGAGCGAATTGGTGGCAGTCCCCATTTTTCACTCCCGCAGCACTTGTTAGCGGGCGACTGAGCGTCCAAGCGGAGGAGCAGAGAACCGCGAGGGTTGACTATCCCGTTCCGGCGTCGCCTTGTCTCGTAGCGTATCGGCTGCACGGCGACACCATAACCCTGCTACGCGTGCTACACGCGTCCAGGCAGTGCCCGACACAATTGTGAGCAATCCGGCTCGGATGTCAAAACGCCCCCGCGGAAACCTACGAGGGGAAACGTGTCGCGCTTACAGTCCGCGCAAAAAGTAATTTAGCTCCCGCTCCCGGCCGATCGTCGTTTCGGGCCCGTGGCCGGGAATGACGACCGTTTGGTCGTCGAGGGTCAGAAGTTTCTCTTTGATGGAAGCTAGGATTCGACGGGAGTCTCCTCCCGGCAAGTCCGTCCGCCCGATGCTGTCGCGGAAAAGGGTGTCTCCGGCGATCAGTTTCTTTTGGCTCGGGATATGCAGGCTGATGCTTCCCGGCGTGTGCCCGGGCGTGTCGAGCACATCAAACGCCTGCTCGGCGAGCACAATGGAATCCCCCTCGCGAAGTTTCACGTCGATTTCGGGCTTTTCCGGCGGCGCGACGCCGATCCATCCGGCCTGGATGTCGAGCTGTTCGCGAATCACCAGATCCTTCTCGTTCATGTAGACGGGCGCCCCGGTGGTCTGTTTAAGCTTTGCCGCGCCCCCGATATGATCGATGTGAGCGTGAGTGATGACGATCGCTTTTACGCAGAGCTGGTGACGCTCCAAGATCTTCGTGATTTCATCCACTTCGTCGCCGGGATCGACGACGATGGCCTCGCGTGTGTTTTCATCCCCAAACACCGAGCAGTTACATTGCAGGGGGCCAACGGGAAGGACCTCGTGGATCACCGGGGTATAATAGCAAGTTCCCAGGCCGCCTCCTGGTAAGAAGTTGTTTTGGCGGGTGCGCGTGGGGCGAGGAGGGTTCATGGTCGATATTTTCAGCCGCTGGCTTCACATACTGGCAGCCGCGGTGGCTGTCGGTGGTCTCATCTATGCACGCCTCATCGTAAGCCCTTCCCTCGGGGTTCTTGATGCGGACCAGCGCGCGCGGTTTCTGAGCCAGCTCTCCGCCCGCTTTCGGCCCATCGTCGTTGCCGTAATCGTGATCTTGGTAGCCACGGGAAGTTACAACCTGCTCGGTATTCTTCAAGAAGGCGTGGTCACGGCCTACCACATGGCTTTCGGCATCAAATTTCTGCTGGCGCTACACATCTTCGGCATGCTTTTCCTGATTTCCACACCCCCGAGCGGAGACGCAGCTCGTGACGCTAAACGGTCCCGTTTGATGACCGGTGCTGTCATTTCGGGGTTAATCGTACTAGCCCTGGGGGCCTACCTAAGAACCCTCCACAGTTGAGATGACGAACGGGTACGAAGCGCTGCATGAGTCGGCGGCGTGGCTCGACATCTCCTCGCGTGGCAAAATTCGCGCCACAGGCGAGGATCGTGTTCGGCTGATCCACGCCATGTGCAGCAGCGATGTCGAGAGCCTAAGGCCGGGCGAGGGCAACTACAGCTTTTTTCTGAACGTGCAGGGAAAGATTCAGACCGACAGCCGCATTTACGTATCGGAAGACCACGTCTTGCTCGATTGCGAGCCTGAGCGGGGGCCAGGCCTTATGGAACACCTAGAAAAGTTCATCATCATGGATGACGTGACGCTGGAAGATCTGGCGGCCCGCTCGACCACGATTGCCCTAGAAGGTCCGCGTGCGGAATCGATAACGCGCGAGGTCGTTGGCGGGAAGCTTCCCGAACCGGCGCCGCACTCCCATAGCACCCGTGGCGACGTGCGCCTGTTTCGTAGCTCCCTCAGCGGTCAACCGGGGCTTTGGATTCTCGTTGAGCGGGCGCAAAAAGCAGGGCTTATCACAAATCTCGAAGCGGCCGGAGCGCCGGCGGCAACGGAGGAGGACTACCGCGTGGTGCGCGTCGAAAACCAAGTCCCACGATGCGGAAGTGACTTCGATAATCTTGTGCCGCACGAAACGCAACAGCTTCACGCGTTGTCGTTCACGAAGGGTTGCTACCTCGGCCAGGAGATCGTCGAAAGAGTCCGCTCGAGAGGCAAAGTCAACCGATTGCTCGTCGGCCTGGAACTGGAGGGTGATGCAGTGCCGGCGGAAGGGTCACCCATCATCGTGGAAGATAAGGAAGTAGGGCGGCTGACCAGCCCGGCCTTTTCACCTCGACTCGGCCGTGTGGTTGGCTTTGCCGTTCTGCGGCGTGAGGCGGCATCCCCAGGAACCCACTTGCAGGTAGGCGGCCTGCCGGGCCAGGTTCGCCAGGCTGCCCCCTCGTAAGGAGATCGGGATCCCATTTCGAGATACCGCTACGATGCTCGCGCCGCCCATCATCGACTCTTTCGGCATGTCGCATGTGGGATTGGTGCGTACCAACAACGAAGACCGTTTTGTGACCAAACCGGAGTCGGACCTGTACTTGGTGGCGGACGGCATGGGAGGCGCCCAGGCCGGTGAGCTGGCTTCCCAGATTGCGGCGGACACGCTGGTTTCGGAAATCGAATCCGCCGGGGAGCGAACGTCCGCCGACTCCTTGCCCCGCGCCATTGAGATGGCCAACGCCAGAGTACGCGCCAAGGCTCAGGAAAACTCCGCCTACACGGGCATGGGAACGACCGTGGTGGCGGCGCTGATAAAACTTCCGAAAGCGCACATTGCGAGCGTGGGAGACAGCCGAGTCTACCTGCAAAGGCGCGGCGAACTCTACTGCGTGACAACCGACCACACCTGGATCAACGACATCGGCCGAGGACTCAGCTTGACCGACGACGAGCTCCGTGCACACCCCTACCGCAACGTCCTCACCAAAGCCGTCGGAGCCGCGGACAATATCGAAGTCCAGACTCACGAGATCGATTTCTCGCCCGGCGACCTTCTGTTGCTCTGCTCCGACGGCCTTCACGGTGTTGCCGGGGAGGAGCAATTGGCGGCCATCCTCGCCGAACCCCAACCGGTACAAGCCAAATGTGAAGCGCTGATCCGGGCAGCCCTTGAAAACGGCGCCCCGGACAATACCACCGCCGTTCTGGTGGCTAACGTCGACCCGGCCCCGGGCGCTCCCAAGTAGCAAGCGGGGAAACCGCTAACAAGGTTTTCTCCTCAGAACCGGAACTTCAATTGCCCCGCAAACCGCCGCCGCCCCGAGTACTGAATCGGTGTCGTTGCACTCTCCTTAGCGATTCCAAAGATGCGGTTCCCTATGTTCTCGACACTGAATTCGAGAGCAACTGATTTCGGCTCCGATTTCCATACCGTCGCCCCGCCCCAGATGTCAAACGTCCAGTGAGAAGGGAGTCGCACAACGGCTGGCCCTCCCTCCCCCGCCTCACTGCCCGAGAGCACAGGGCCCGGTCGCAGGAGGTGGACCGACCGGCTCACGGCAGCTGCTTGCGCTTGCGGCTCCCCATGTCCCGGCGCCGTCGGGGTTCCACTTCCGTATCCGGTCGCAAAGCCGACGTGAAACCCGCTTGGATCATGCCGATAACTTATTGACGCCGACCCTGTGTGACGCTGGTCAAAAGCAGGAGTGATTTGCTGCCCAGGGCCGGCTTCCTCGCCCGCCAAGCCGCCCGAAACCGGTCCAAAGAAGTTTGTGATCACGTGGCTGTAGTTTAGGTAACCGAATAACCCTAGCTTGCCCAGCGGCTTCAACCGCAACGATACGTCGCTGCCCCAAGTTCGTTCGCGGTCAAACGTCGTCGGCAGGAAGACTCGCGTGCTAGACAACTCGACGTTTTCGTAGGCATTCCGACCCTGGTGATGATAGCCGGAAACGTCGAGCACGATAGTGGGATGCAAGGGCTGTTGCATCCCAAACTCGAAATAGTGCTGGGTCAGCGAACGAACCGGCCCGAACAACTCTTCGACGTCTTCGTGATCATCACCCCCGAAGAAGACCGCATCCGGGAGCAACGCCCGAATCGCGTGCCCTTGCTCGTGAGCCTCCCCGATGCCGCCGCTTCCAAAAGCCGAGGCCAGCTGAATGTATTCCAGCGGCGGGGGTACAAAGTAGCGGTTGTAGACGGCGCGGAACACGGTGCCGGTCGGCGGCAGATGATAGCTCAAGCCGAGACGCGGACTGACCAAGTCGTCGGTCACCACCAGACTGTACCGGTCATAGCGTACACCGGCATGCACCGTGAAGTTGCGAAACGGCGAAAAGCGGTCCTGGATATAGATGCCGCCCTCCCCGCCTCGCCGTCGGCCGCGGAAGTTGAGAGCTCCGGCTTCCACTCCGCTGAAGACAGGCGGCGGAAAGCTAGGCCTGACGGCAAAAGCTGCCTGCCGCGCCAAGTCAAAGCGAAGTTCCGAGTGAATACCCTCGTCTTCATGCTCGTCCTCCAGTTCCCGAGGATCGAACGTCAGGTCTTCGTTGGGACTGAACATCGCCAAGTCAACACCCATTTTCATGTTGTGGGCGCCCCGATGGATTAAGGCGTCCGCCTTCACGCCTTGGGTCAGCGTTCGTAGGAACCCTCGCGCGAACGGGTTAACCGGGTCACTGGTTGGGATCAAGCGATTGGAAGCGTATCGCTGATAGAGCGACGTGCTCAGCAGCGCCCGCGGAGACAGGGTGCGCTGCCAGCGCAAGATGGCGGAGGTCTCGCGAGTGCGGCGCGAAGAGTCGCGTCCTACCAGCCATTCTTCTGTTGTCGTCGGCAGCTGAAGGTTCGCGCCCCCTGCCGATATCGTGAGACTCAGCCGGTCCTGCTCGCCGGCCAGGTAGCCGAGCTTGAAGAAACTTCGCGACCCGTAGCCCAGGTCGTGGATCTCCCTTGGTTGCGGCGGATTCAGGAATCGTCCATCGCTGAACCCGGAGGAGAAAAAATAGGCATCCCACTTGTTTCCGCCCAGTCCGTACTCCAACGCTCCGTTTCGACCAACAATCGTGCTTCCTCCCAAACTCAGCGATCCGCCCTGGAAGGTCCTTCCGCTCTTGGTAACGATGTCCAGCACACCTCCCAAACGGTTGCCGAATTCGGCCGGCAGCCCACCCGTAATCACATTGACGGATTCGATGGTTTGGGTGCTGTAGCCGGGCGAGAAATGGTGCTGCGGGTTGTCCAGGAAGGCGACGCCGTCGAGCGATTGGTGCAGGGAAAGTTCATTGCCCTTGAGATGGATGAAATTGTCGTGACCTAGAACGGCGCCCGGTACAAGGCGCGCCACCAGTTTGGGGATGTCCGCCTGATGGTGAGCCGGAATTTGCTGCAAGTCTCTCTGGCTGAGGGCAATCGATGTTTGCGCCCGTCCGGGGTCGAGATGGGCCGTTGACGCGGTCACTTCTATGCTTTGACCCTCGCCTTTCGCCGGCGAGAGGCGGACGTCCAGATCGAGCACTTGGCGAGGGATCAGCGTGATGTGAAAACGCTCCGTCAGGTAACCTTCCGCGGAGACCGTCGCCTCATAATCGCCCGGGGGCAGTCCGACCAACGAGAAACCGCCGGTCGGCCCCGATGTCGCCGACTCCCGGACCGCGGCCCCGCGGTCGCGGATCGTGATCGAAGCGGCAGCTAGAGCGTTGCCGGTCGTTGCATCTTGAATCCTTCCAACGATTGCCTGCTGCGCAACGGCCGTGCCGAGCATGGCCCAGGCAACAAGAAGCGCCACACGACAGTTTCGGACTGCCGGCGTTAATTGCTTTCGCAAACGTAGGTTCACTGCGAATTCTTTCTTTCGATGCCTGTCAATACCTGAAGATCTCAGCGCGAAAAGCAATCCAGCGCTGTTCACAAATCTCGAAACAAGAGACCTTGGACGCCAAAGGCCGGTCGTAGATCACGCACGAGCGAACTCGGAGACACAAATACCCGCTCGTACGTCGATATCAATCGGTGGACTTTCAGGCTCGGGGAGGGGGCGAGGGGGGGCTGGCGGGGAGTAAAGCGGCCACGGCGCTCGGCTCGGGGCCAACGGGTTCTTCCACCGTCAGATCGGCTTGGATCGACAGTCCCGCGATGAGGTAAACCGTCTCGTCGAGCGCCGCCGCGTCGATTTTGGGACGGCTGCACGTCGTCCAAGCAGGCGTGTTCTTCGAGGGTGCCGAAGCTTCCTCGCTAAGGTGGGAATCTTGTCCGCTTGGCTTTCCGTGACAGCTTGGCGCGACTTGCGGCTTTGGCGCGCGCTGATGCTCCGCGCGGCTGCAAGCTAATCGGCAGCGGCAACTTTGCCCGTGTTCGTCACACGCCGGTTGGGAGCCGGCGAGCGAGAGCAAGAAAGAATCGGCGGGAACAAGGACCAGGCAAACAAACAGCCCGGCGAGTTTTCTCGACCTGGTCGCGAGGCGGCTCATAGCTGCACCCCTTCTTGTTCGCGGCAACCGGGCATCTTGTTACGGCGCCAAGCGAGCTCTTGTTCCGCCCCACAACGAGGACGCCGGCAGCGGAAGCGTCACAGCTTGTACCCTAGCAGCAGCACAGAGCAAGCGCAACGAAGAGACTGAAAAATAGGGGACTTCACGCACACTGTCGGTAGGAGCAAGGCGATCGCTCCGAGCCGGCCCAAACGCAAACGAGGCCGTCCGAGCCGAACCGAGCTAAGGACTCGTTCCGGCCTCGTCGGAACCTGCGACGAGTTCTTCCGGTCCGACCGGGACGAAATCGTAGGGCCTCAAAAACGGAGTGTAGAAACTCTCGTCCGCAAGGAGCGGATACTTGGTCCCGAAATAGTGATTGAAGACGACCCGAAACGTGTTGACGGGACTGATCGAGTCGTAGAGAACTTCTTCCTCGACGCCGGGTAGATGATAGGCATTGAGAATGCTGAACCTCTCCCGGACATAGGTGCCCTCGAGGCTATACAAACTCAGTCTCGACCCAGGGCCGTGGTCCCCCTGAATGATGATCACCGGCGGTGGAGAAGATCCCGCGCGAATGCCGTCTACGACCACCTTCAGCTTCTCATTCAAGTACCGCAATTGATTCCCATATCCCCGCATGTATTCCTGTCGACTGGCGCCGGGAGCGGCCATGAATTTCTCCCCTTCGTCCCAGCTGTAGGCAGTCGCCCGATTCACCTTCTCGCCATTGGGTCCAAACACAAACGGAGGGTGCCCCACGAAGATATGCGCGTAGACAAATTTGGGCCCTGGGCGCCCCGGCATCTCGGAAAGTTTCCTGAACGCGTAGAGGATCCGGTCGCGATGAAGATCGTACAAGATCGGCCAACCGAGCTTCGTCAGGGCCCACGGGAAAGGCGTCATGCTCAAAATGGTCGACTCGAAAATGTTCAGGTGCCACCATTCCCGTATGTCGACGTCCGCCCCGTCGATCTCTGCCTCGTAGTACTCACTGGCAACGTTCACAATCGAATACCCCGCTTTTCTCAACAGTTTGACCGTTCGACTGTGCCTTACCAGGTCGCGGATAAAACGTCTGTCCGGCTGGTCTTTCATCTGGTTGCCGACCACCGCGTCCAGATAAGTAAAGTTGAGAGTCGAGGCTAATGACACCAGTGTCATTGGGTAATTCGCCCTGCTCTTTTGAGCAATAACGAAGCCTCTCTCTTCTAAGAACGAGACAAGATCGGAATTGTCGAAGTCAAATTCTTCTTGAAGAAAATCCGCTCGCCCATAACCGTCCAGGACAAGGTAGTAAATGTCGGGTGCATCCGCCGGGGCTGTAATCGGAGACTCGGCCTCGAATGCCTGCCGGTCCGGCAACAGCTCACGTGCCTGCAAAGTCCGGTAGCTCATCATCGCGGCGTTGACTAACGGAAGACAACAAAGAACGGTCCCCATGAAGTTCATCAGGTAGGTCCACTGCTCCGTATAGCGCTTCAATTTCAAACAGAAACCAACCGCCAGGAGCGCTACGGCAAAAACACCTAGGGCAATCTTGTTGCCCACCTGCGTCCCCTCGCCTCCCCGGACGAGGTACTCCCTAAAAGCTCCAAAAGAGTACATGCCGAGAAGAAGAGCGGACACGAAAATCGCCGCTCGCTTCCGGTCGGAGAAAACCAGACTGGCAGCCCACCAAGTGCAGACGGCCAGCAAGGCGCTAAGCAAGGCCGGCTTGAATACAATCGAGAACTCAAAGAAGTCGTAATTGACAGAGTAGAGTAGGACGATTGGGTATAAGGAAAACAGCAGCGGATGAACAACGACCTGCTTCTTCATCGGTGATCTTATTTCACCCGCATCAAATAGAGAGTTCTCACAGACTCGTGGATCGCTTCGCGACGGAGCACCGAAAAGAACCGGCCAAAGACCTCCTCGAAGTCCTCCTGCGTATAGCGGTCAAACACATCCTCCCGAGAAGCCAACAGACGTTGAACCTGCGAGTCTTCTTTGGGAACAAACTCAACGACTAGGTGGCGGCCTATCTGCGCCAAGAATTCCGCAACACGCTCGAGGGGCGTGTTGTTGCCGATAGCCAGATGATGAATCAACGCCAGCGCCAACACCAGATCCGGCTTCCCTCGGGAAGGAAGCGTCATGCGCTCTTCTCCGGCCCATCCCAGGGCAGGCGTCGGATTCGTCAAGTCGACGCACAAAGGTAAGACGTTGCCCCGATTCTCCCGCCGGCACCGCCGGTAGTTCGCTTCCACGGAAGCCGAGTCGGCATCGATCGAAATCGTCAGGCTGCCCTGATCCCCAGCCATGCGACTGAACGTGCCGTCGTTGGCCCCCAGGTCCCAACTCGTCCGGGGTTTCACTTCCCCGATGAAATCCCGCACCAGCGCCTTCTTATGGTCCGCGGCCTCGTGGGTGTAGTTGTTGTCGGCATAGTACTCGGTCCAGTCCGAAGCCTTCAGTTTGTAATTCTGAGCCAACGTGGCCGATTTCAGGCTGTCCAGCAAACCAAGGTATCCCCGTCGGCTTATTTTGGCGGCCCCTCGGCCACGCTTCTTGTTGGCATACTTCCGCTGGCTTTTTGCATGAAGATGGACATGAATCAGCAGGGCCGCCCGCAGCCAAGTCCTGCTGGGCAGCAAGCGGCTGACGAGATCCAGCGGCAGGCCGTCCACGTGGTTCGTAAACAGTTGCCCCAGTCGAACATCTCGTCGCGCCATCAGCGCCAGGGGGGCCAGGAAGTGTTCGCAGTATTGCCGGTAGGCAATCCACGGCGTCCCCTCCCGATATTTCTCAAACGACAGCGTATCGATCAACAGCGGTCGGCCTGCTACGAACTGGATATTGAATGCACTGGCGTCCTTGAGACACATGCCGAAATCGAAGGCCGTCTGCTGAACCTCTAACGTGGTAAGAGCCGCATCCTTCCACTGGCTGAAACACCATTCGTAAGGATAAGAAATGAAAGGGACCCGTTCTGGCTGAAGAACCTTGTAAGCCTCTGCATCCCCACTTTCCACGCTAACTTCTATGTGGGGGATAAGAAGACCCCGCTCGACGAGGGCGTCATAGAGGCCTGATGCAATGAAATGATCGTAGTGTTCCTTGTAAATACGGTTTACTTGTCGGTAAACAACGCCGTTACGAAGGAATACAAAACCGCTTGGGTCCCGGAAGGAACTGGCTACAGGCCTGCCGCTGGAAACCGGAGGCTTATCGCTTCCTGGAACCCAGGTTTCGGAAGAAGTCCACGAGGTTTTTCCAGAAGAGCTTAACCGCAAACGAGGCTCCTAGGATTCCTGCGACGAGCACTTGCAGGAAATAGCTGCCGGTGCCCGGATCAATGTAGGCATGAGCTTGCCAAGGAAGGGTGAGCAACAGCAATCCGCACCAACTTAAGGGTCGAGGCATAAACGCCAAAATCTCCGCGCGTGGGAACTCCTGCGCACCCAGAGTGTAGCATGGGCCTTCCCCCCCAGCAACCGACTTATGTGTTTTTTCGAGGCGCTTAAGACGTTTGCCTAAGGCTATGTAACAAACTGACTCTAACCTATTCCGCGCGACATTGGCAGCAGCCTCTTCCCGGCATCAAAACAGTTGCTTCCGTGGTCTCTCTGAAACCTGCCCGAACCGCGGTTTGGTCATCGGAGTTCAGAATTCCAGACCCAATTGAGTGCGACGCCTTAGCCCGCATTTCCAATTTGATTCAGGCCTCCCGACCTTCCAGCGGCCTTCAGCGTCTTTATTCATAGGGGCTAGAGCCCGATGAGGACGCCATGGAGGCCAACACCCAATGGGTGAAAAACAAACCAAGCCATTCCAGCTAACTTTCAATGGACTTCTCAAAGTCGATTTCCAGGGATCGCACGTCACTTCCGACGGTGGCCTGATTTTGGTTCGCGAACTGGACGAACGGCTCGGTCTCGGAGAACTGATTGACGAGCATCTCAGCGACTCCCGGCACGGCACAAACAAGCAGTTCACGCTCGCTGATCTGTTGCGGCAGTCGATCTACAGCCGCTTGGCAGGCTACGAGGACGTCAACGACGCCGTCCGCGTGGCGGCTGACCCGACGTTTCGCTTGATCGGCTCGCAGAAGATCTGGGATCGCGGTGCGGCCTTGACCTCGACGCTGCACGGCTTCGAGACGGAGATGCTGGCGAGCGAAGAGAACCTGCTGGGGCTGATGGCGCTGAACCGAGAGCTGGTCGGGCAAGCGGAGGCGTTCGACGACTCCGCGCGGGTCGTTCTGGACATGGACTCCACCGAGAGTCCGGTCCATGGCCAACAGGAAGGCAGCGCCTACAACGGACACTTCGAGTCGGTCTGCTACCACCCGTTGCTTTTGTTCAACGGTCATGGTGATTGCCTCGCTGCCAAGCTGCGTCCCGGCAACGTGCACAGCGCCGAGGACTGGGATGAGCTATTGTTGCCGGAGATCGAGCGCCAACTGGCCGAAGGCAAACAGGTCACCTTTCGCGCCGATGCCGCCTTCGCCAAGCCCGAGATCTACGAAGCACTGGAGGAGCGCGGCGCGGACTACGCCATCCGCATTCCGGCCAACAGGAGCTTGGAGTTAGAGATCGAAGACATCCTGTTTCGTCCGCCGGGGAGGCCCGGCCGCAAGCCGCTAGTGCGCTACAAGAGCTTTCGCTATCAGGCGGAGAGCTGGAAGAAGCCGAGACGAGTTGTCGCCAAGGTCGAGCACCACCAGGGCGAGCTGTTCGCGCGCGTCGGTTTTATCGTGACGAACATGAGCTTGCCAAGCCGGTCGGTGGTGCGTTTCTACAACCAGCGCGGCACGGCGGAGCAGTGGATCAAAGAAGGTAAGCAAGCGACGCACTGGACGCGGCTGTCGTGCCATCGCTTCCGGGCGAACGAGGTGCGCTTGCAGTGAAGCGTGCTGGCCTACAACCTGGGCAATCTCTGGCGGCGGCTCGGGCTGCCGCAGCGAATCAAGAACTGGTCGCTGACGAGCTTGCAGCACCGGCTGATGAAGACGGGCGGACGGCTAATTAAACACGCGCGGTATGACTGGCTCTTGTTCGCGGAGGGACATCTGAACCGGCGGCTGTTTGGCGACATGCTGCGGAAGATCTGGGCGCTGCCTGTGCCGGGCGGGTAGCACCGCACTTGGCGAATGCGAAATCTGTGTACTGAGGACGGAAGCTCGGAGGGGTGTCTGCGAAATTGACTTCGCAGCGACGGATCAGCCCCCATGAGGGGCAAGAAGGGGGCTCGATCGGTTCCGCCTCAGCCGCCGCCTCTTTCGGGTGGAGAAATGGTTCCGCTTCGCCGGGTGAGGGTGTAGACTCGTGCCGTCAGAGGAGCCAAATCGGAAATCCTGGTTAATACTGCACCGATGCCCGCCGCGATCCAGTATTTCTTGTGTCTCGACATGCTCCCTCCTTAGTTGCCGGAACCATTTCGGCCCTTGAGCAAGGTAACAGTATACACCCGGCCCCTCCAAACAGCACGTGCTTTCGTGATACCTCGACGATCCCTCCGGAACCGCGTCGGTCATACGAGACGGTTGGTTCGTCACCGGCCTCGGCGACAATCCTTCTATCCGTCGCCTCCCCCTTCCACGGAACAACCTGTTGAGGTTACACAGCTAGTCAACCTCTCGGTTCCCTTTTCCCGCCCCATAACAACAAGGCAACAAGCAATACCCACGCCAGGGCGCTTAGGGCTACTGAATATCCCAGAATCGAGGGTTCGAAGCGCATCACGACCCGGTGACGCCCGGCGGGGATCTCTAATCCGCGAAAAGCGACATTGGTGTAAGGGATCTGTTGTTCACGGCCGTCGACAAACGCCCGCCATCCCGGATAGTGAGCCTCCGAGGTGACAAGAAAGCCGGGGGCGGGTGAGTCCACGTCGAGGACGATTTCTCGTGCAGCGTAGGTTTGTAAGGTGACTGTGCCCGCCGAAAGGTCTTTGCCGTCGGGTAGGGAAACTTCGCCTTCGACGATCGCTTCCCCGCGAGGATCAAATTCCTCGGAATGAAGCCACCTTACGGCTTCCGCCATTCCCGCGACCTCGCGGACGCGGTCTACCAGAAAGAAGCGAGGCAACGGTTCGCGATTTTCGTAAAGCTGCCTTCCGGGAAGATCCCTCACGTAGGTGAGGCCGATTTCGTCGAGTGGCGCGCTCCGAAGAGCGTTCCGGGACAGCAAGAAGCGTACGTTCAAGAGATCGAGCACCGGAGAGCCGGGATTCGTCACTTCGTAGTATCTGCCCCAGCGTTCACCGTCACAGAATGCCAGTCGCACCTGAATGATCCGTTCCAAGGCGAAAGGGTCGTTGCCATTGGCGGTCGGAACGCGAGTGATGGGAGAACACATCGCCCAATTTAGTGAGTCGTCGACGGTGTCGATCCGGCTCGGCGGGAAGTCTTGGTTCACGGATGCCCGTAGGGAAGCCAACAGCTCCCGACTGCCGTCGAAATGATCGTCGTGTACACCCGGTTCCACTCGCGTGGAGGACTCGTTCATCGGCCGTCCGGAACCGACCAGAATGAGGTCGAGAGCAACCACCGCCACGGCGGTGTAGCCGACGGCGGGCCGCTTCAAAAAAAGGTGTGCGCCGAGCCCCGCTAAAATGGCCATCGAGAGCGCGAACGGCGCCAATGCGAATTCCGGGTGAAGGCCGATCTGAATAAAGCTCGGCAGCGAAACGAAAACGGCCTTGCCGATCGGCGTGGAGTCCCCGAGCATCCATAAGGCAGAGACAAAAACGAGAAGGGCGAACATGCGCGTCTGTCTGTCTTTCCCGAACAAAGCCGCGGCCACGGCCAGAACGAGTCCGGCGATACTCGAGTAGACATAGAGAAACGTGGGATCTGAAGGCTGCGTATACGTTGTCAGGTCGAATATCCCGTAATAATTCGGAGCAACGAGCGACACCAAGCTCTCTAGAGGCAGCCCGCCCCCGGTGCCGAGCCAATCGCTGCGATACTGCGCCACGCTGAGCCAGGTTAGCTCGACGGTGGGAAGAACCTGAGCGGCGGCCAAAAAGACGGCCCCAGCCAGCGCCCCGGCGACACGCGTGAATAGCTTCACCGGCGCCAATCGAAAGACGACCAGGGCGGCGGCCAGTAGTCCGCAAGAAAGAAACACCACGGCCACCAGCGAAGGCAACCCAGCCAGAATAACCATAGAAAGACAGGCAGCCAGACAGGCCATCCATCTCGCGCTCCATCCGTCCCGAAGTTTTAGAATGCTCAACCAGGCAAGAGGCAGCCAGGCGGCCCCGTCCATGCCGCCCAAATGTTGCGCCTGAGAGGTAAAGAAGCAACCGAGTTGGTAAACACTTGCTCCCAGCAGGGCAGCGGGCTGCGCGGCGCCTATTTCGCGCATCAGCCAAAACGTGAAGATGCCCGCCAAAAAGACGTGCAACACGATCTGCCACTCCAACACATAGAGGAGGTTCTCACCCCCGGACCAGTTACTCACAAGCAGCGTTACCACCGTCGGCGGGTAGAATAATTGCGCCTGCATATTGGCGTAGAGCGGTCGGCCGCAATACGTGAACGGGTCCCAAAGCGGCAACTCGCCGCGTCCGAGGGACTCCGCCATGAAAGAGGCGATCGGGAAATGGTCATAACGCAAGTCCCAAGGGATGACAAAGCCGTCATAGAAGAGCACGTGACGGTAGAAGACGAGCACTTCGGCGAGAAGGATGGCGTAGGGAATAACCGTAGTGAGCTTTAGCCGGGACATGGGCGGGGAGGACGTCATATTCGCTTTGTTGCCCAGAGATCTGTCACCGCTTCGCGCGTCTCAACCGACCACTCCGCGTTACGACCCTTCGGGATCGAGGCTAAAGCGGCTCTGGCTCTTTTCCCGGTGGCGATCGAAAGCCAGTTCAACCAAGCGGTCGAGCAACTCCGAGTAAGGGACGCCACTGGCCTCCCACAACTTGGGATACATGCTGATCGAGGTGAATCCAGGCATCGTATTCAATTCGTTCAACAAAATTCTACCGGAGGCGTTTTCCAGGAAAAAATCAACCTTAGATCTGCTCGCCCAAGACTGAATGCCGATCTCTCGCGCGCCGCTGGTCTGCCCAGTGCCATGACACTCACCCCCAGAGCCCCAAGACGGATTGGGAGGATGTCCGGCACTCCGTTGAAACCAGCGGCCCTCCGGACTCTAGTCTGCGCCGCGCGGGCCTGAGCCGCAGGCGGTCGCGGAGGAAGATTTTCCAACGCGGCGATGAGTTTCGGCAAGTCCCGATAGCCCTTGACCTTGCGGAAGTTGCCCTCGGCCACCCACAGCGCCGAGCCCAGCCAGCGCTCCGTGATGCTGACGAGTGTTGTGCCAAACGAATCCGGTGCGTTCAGATCACCGGAGAATGCGGTGAGCCGGTAGTCGCCCGGTGCGAGGTCGCAAACGCGGATCTTGCGGTCGGGTACGTGCCGGCACAAACGTCCCCCGTGGGCTCTCTGAACCTACCGGGACATAGGTAACACTTTTCGTCCGGGGAGGGGGCCGGGCGGAGGGAGCGGAGTCCGGCTCCCCCCCCGGACGAACGGGCGTCGCGGCCAGCGCCGACGGCCCCAGCAAGCGCCATTCCCGCTGGTCCAGCAACCCCAGCGCGCAGAACGAAAACCAGACGCGCCACAGCCCCTCCCCGATCTCCTCCAGCCCGATCCGCTCTGCGTTGAGCCGCTTGCCCACAAACACCTTGCGCCGCCGCCAGCGGATCACTCCATCCAGCACTCGCCGCACCTCCATCGCCACCGGATATTCCGGCTCCTCCACCCGCGACGGATACTCCCGCCCCGAGCCCTGATAACAGTCGCTGGGCGTCCGCAGCTCCAGCCCCTGGCGCGGTCGTCCAGCTTGTACTTCCAGCGAAAGACAACCGGATCGGCATTGACCTCCTGGAAGTACTGATGGATGCGGTCGATCAACTCCTGTTCGCGGGCGACTCGAATCCCGCGCGGCAGGCTTCGTGTCATCTTGCTGAAGAGCGTCTCCACCCAATTCAGCCGCCAGCCATGGGGGGGGATACGAAATGAAAACGCCGCGGCCGGCTCTCCAGATAACCTTGGGTCTGTTGGGAGATGTGCGAGGAGTGGTGGTCCACAATGAGGCGGATGCGCACTTTTTCCGGGTACGCGGCATCCGGCTTTTCCGGGAACGCGATGAAGTCCCCGCTGTGGTGGGTATCGCGGACAATCTCCGTGACCCGACCTGTGTGCAGATCCCATCCGGCCAGCAGCGAGACCCTCCCCAGTCGCTTGGATTCATCGTCGCGCGGGTGACTGGCATGTCGGCCCGGAACGGGCGGCCGGTCCGGGCTGGTCGCAGCCAAGGCTTGGAGGCCGGGTTTTTCATCGTCGGAAAGGGTCACCACCGGCGGCTGCCGTAGCGTCCCGCGCAACCGCTTCCCATGGCTGATCTCCCCTTCCTTGGTCCACGTGCAGCAGCACCGCGGCCATCTTGCGCTCAAAGTCCGGGTCACGCCGCTCCACGTAATCGCGGATCTTGTGAGGTCGCATCTCCCCCTGCGTCAGAATCTTATGCGGCTTGGAGCGGCTCAGCTTGCGCAGCTCCGGGTGGCCGGCCGAGACGCAGTGCGGCTGGAGGTGAGCCCGCGGCAGCCGCTAGGTCCACAACTCGTGGGAGTAGCCCAGATCCTTGGGCTTTTGACAAGCGCCGTGTAAGACCCAGGCGATCGCATCATCGCTGAGTTGGCGCGGCTTGCCCGCTCGAGGCAGCTCGCCCAGCGCGGCGTCCACACCGCAGCGCAGGCGCTTGTTGATGCACGGCAGCACCGTATTGCGATGGACGTGGTGGGCGCCTGCGATGGCTTGATCGCTGTGCCCCGCCCACGACTCCAGCAGAATCGCCGCCCGCACCGTGCGTCGCTTCTCTTCGCTCCGAGACTTGCGAATCGCTTCCAGCTTGCGGCGTTCCTCCTCGCTGAGAACCAAGGGCTTGCGCCTCTTCGGGAAGGGCAAACCTCATTGCAACCCAATGAAACACAATCACGTCCTTATGTCTAGTTATTTAGAGAACATAGGTCTAGGGCGCTTTTCTCACCACATGGCGAGCTTATCGCGTCCTTCGGCCGTCAGGACGAAGAGCGCACCACTCCGCGCCCAGTTTCTTGAGCAGTGCGGGCGTACTTGAACCCTACGTTGAGCACGGCGAGCAAGCGCAACGAAGTCATGGCGAGCTTATCGCCTGCTTCGGCCGTCAGGTGGTGAGAAATGGGGCCCCGCCCGGTTTGAGAACGCTTATCCGCTTGCCGAGGTGAACTTCTCGGCCGTAGCCAGGTCCTCGGGACGCCCCACGTCCCGCCAGACCCCCCCGATGGAGTGCCAGTGCAAGGAAGCTCCCCTGGCCAACAGGCGCCGAATGGCATCGGTCAACTCGTACTCGCCTCGTGGAGAGCGGGGAATCTTCTCCAGCTCTTGAAAAACCGAAGGCCGAAAGCCGTAAACACCCGCATTGTTCCAGCGCGTCGTCGAGGTTCCTCGGGGAGGCTTTTCCACGATCTCGGTGACCCGCTCCCCTTCCACATAGACCGCAGCCCCTCGGTAGGGGTCATCGACTTCGTTCAGAGCCAGGACCCCCTCCGCGCCATCTAGCCGTCCGACCACCGCCTCATAGGAGATCGCATCGACGAGAATGTCCCCGAAAGTCAGCAGAAAAGGTTCTTGGCCAACGAAATCGCGTCCCAGAAGTGCGGCTGTTCCGGTCCCATCCTGCGTCGGCTGTCGCCGATAGGCGAGCTTGGCCCGCGCCGGCCGATGGGAGTCAAAATAGCTCTCGACCACCTCGGCTTTGTAGCCGGTGACGATCATGATTTCGGTGATCCCGGCTGCCTCGGCACGCTCGATCAGGTGGGCGAGTAGCGGCTTGTCGTGAACCCGCAGCATCGGCTTGGGGCAGTCCTCGGTCAGCGATTTCATCCGGACGCCCCGGCCCGCGGCCAGGATCACGGCCTTTGATACCTTCACTGTTTCATGATATCGCCTCGGCACGTGGTGAGAAATGCGGGCTCGGTAGATGCCCGGGGGACGGTCGCCAACCTCGGGCACGGCATGCCGTGCCCCTACATTCCCAGGCGCCCAACAGATCCAGCCAGTCGACAGATCGGAGGGGAACAGCGTGCTGCGGCCGCCTGCACTCGCCCGAAACGTGAGCGTATTTATGAAATGGAGTACAAAGTTTCTCTGCTGTGACCACGCGCGGCAATAAGCCGGCGGGCCTGGGCAGTCGGGTTCGTGTGGCCCTGCTGATCGGCGCGGCTACTTGATCTCGGGATCGTTCTCGGAAGCAGCTTCGTTGCCCGCATGCTGGCGGACGATGTTGGTATGGTCCGTATAAAAAGACCGGCCGCCAGTGACGTCATATACCTGAGGATCCGCGTTGATCGAGTACCCGCTGGGCGTTCCCACCATCGTGAAGACGTATCCCGACTTGAGACCTAGCGCAAGGTCTTCGCTGATCAAGTCGGCGCCCGACGCCGAACGCGCAGCGCCCCCGGGAGTGGGCCCCATTTCCATTAAAGTGGATGCAAAACGGCCATAGGTAGAGAAGTACTGCACCTGACCGGTATTGAGCGTCTGGAGCGTCCTGATGGCGGCCATCTCGTAGGCTGTCATGCGGGCTGTTACCAGCTTAGGAATCGCAATCGCCGCAATAATCATGATGATCGCGATGACGATGAGAAGTTCGATGATCGTGAAACCCTTTTGCCTTTGCGCACGCATGGTTGCCTCCCAACGACTCTATTATACGGTGACGCTGCGGGGCGACTGAAGGTGCAAGAAAAATTGCGGCGGGATCCGCCGGGCTGGAGGAAACTCGAACGGCCACGCTCCAACCGCTACTTCCTCCGGGTCGTCTTCGACCACGACTTCGCTCTTCCATTTGATTTCGGGAGCGTTCCCGGTTCCGGTAACGAATCACGTCTGACCCTCGCGGGTCTCCGACGGCCGCTGGTGTATGATGCGGGTAAGGTTGGATTTATTGCTCGCCTCCCCCATCTACTCCCTGGTTCTTGATACATCTCCCCGAAAAGTGTCGCCGCCCGCCGGGATTCCAGACTGCAGCGGTATCGAATGGTCCGATTCGGCGTAACGACCTTTCTGAGCGCCTTCCTGCTCTTTCAGGTGCAGCCGTTGATGGGCAAGTACATCCTTCCCTGGTTCGGTGGCGGACCTGCCGTTTGGACGACCTGTCTGCTTTTCTTCCAAGTGTTCTTGCTGCTGGGGTACGCCTACGCCCACCTGGCCAGCTCGAGACTCACACCCCGCGTGCTAGCGGCCTTTCACCTGGTTTTGTTGGCAGCTTCGCTGTTGTTGCTTCCGATCGCCCCCTCCAGCGACCTGTTGGAGCCTGGGTCCGAAGACGCACCGACTCGGCAAATCCTGGCCTTACTGGTCCTGACCGTCGGCCCGGCTTACTTCTTGCTGTCGTCAACCGGCCCCTTAATTCAGCGCTGGTTCAGCAGCAGCTTCCCCGGACGATCACCCTACCGGCTTTACGCCCTATCGAATGCCGGTTCTCTGATAGCGCTCGTCAGCTATCCCTTCCTTGTGGAACCCCTGCTCGCGCTCGAGAATCAGGTTGCCGTCTGGTCCTGGGCCTATCTGGCGTTCGCTGTTTGTTCGGGTTGGAGCACGCTGCGAGCCGGTCTATGGAGAAGCCCGGACTTAGGAAAAGCAGAGGACGGCGCCTCGCCGGACTCGATCCGGAAAGGGACCTCGACCGCGGGAAGCTCTGACCTCCACGACAAGTCGCCGGCGGCGACCACGGTGCTGCTCTGGCTCGGCCTTTCCGCGATGGGTTCGGCCATGCTGCTGGCGACAACCAATCAAATGTGCCAGGAGGTCGCCGTGGTTCCCTTCCTGTGGATCCCGCCCTTGGCGATTTACCTGCTCACGTTTATCCTTTGCTTCGGACATGAGTCCAGATATGACCGCCGATGGCTTGGCCTGCTGGTTGGAGTCATGGTCCCGCTGGCGCTGATTATGATGGTCCTCGGACCTGAAGCGCCTCTGGTCAACCATCTCGTCGCGTATTCGGTGACACTGTTCGCGTGCTGCATGGTTTGCCACGGCGAATTGGTCAAAACAAAGCCGCACCCCCGCCACCTGACGCTCTTCTACCTGACGGTTGCGGCGGGAGGCGCACTGGGGGGAGCGGCGGTAGCGCTCATCGCACCGCTGGTCTTTGCGGGATTTTGGGAATTTCCGGTCGCCATGGCGGGTAGCGCTGGGTTGACCCTGGTCGCCTGGTACCGCGCTCGGGCCTGGAAACCCTACCTAAACCGCCCTTACTGGATTTTAGCGCCGATGACCGGCATGGCCTTCGCGGTCGTCGCGCCCTTGTTCCTGGTTGCTGTCGGCACGGGCCGCGAGGCTGTGGTCCGATCCCGCAACTTTTATGGAGTCCTCCGTTTGACGCGCGAGAGCCATGGCGATCAAGGCGAAAGGCTCGTCCTCACAAACGGCCGGGTGCTGCACGGTTCGCAATTCGTCGAACCAGAGAAGCGTACCTGGCCCACCGCCTATTATGGCCGGCGGAGCGCCATTGGTTTGGCCATGGAGCATCATCCCCGGCGCCTAGCAGCCCGGAGCGAAGAAAGGAGTCTGAGGGTGGGAGTGATCGGGCTGGGGGCGGGAACAATCGCCGCCCTCGCCCGGCCGGGTGATTACATTCGCTTCTACGAGATCAATCCCGACGTGGTGACGATTGCCGAGCGCTACTTCACTTTCCTGAAGGACACGCCTGCCGCCGTCGAGGTCGTCAGCGGAGATGCACGGGTTCAAATGGAAGCCGAGGTCGCCCGCAACCAACGGCAGAGCTTCGATATTCTGGCGGTCGATGCCTTCAGTAGCGAAGCGATCCCGATCCACTTGCTGACAAGAGAATGCCTCGACACCTACTGGCGACACCTCAAGCCTGAGGGCCTTTTGCTGTTCCACATCTCCAACGAGAGTCTCAACCTGGAACCGGTCGTGCGCGGCCTTGCCCGCCAATCCAACCGCCGGGCGCTCTACATTCCCAACCAGGCAGACGCCGCCCTAGGCGTAAGCGCCGCAAGCTGGGTGTTGCTGACGAACAATCGTGACTTTCTTGATTTGGCGAAGATTCAGCGAGCCATAAAACCGCCCCCCGATCCACAGGCGCCCCCTCTGCTGTGGAGGGATGACTTTGCCGGCTTGTGGCAAGTATTGAGATTCTGATCGTATTTCTTGCACCGCACGCTGAAGCAGGAGACGGCGTCGCCCGCCGGCACGGACGCGGCGGGCGCAGCAGCGGGCGTTCGACCGCTTTCGGCGGGAGTACAACGAAGAGAGGCCGCATCAGGGGTTGGGGCTGAGGACGCCGGGGGAATGCTATGGTCCTTCGCCTCGACTAGCTACTTTCCGGCGCAAAAAGAGAGCTTCGGAGATCGTACTGACAGGGGGTGGTCCGCGGGCGGTGTGGCAGAACGCTCAAAGAGAGTGAAATGGCTGAAACATTCTTAGATTGGAATGTTCTAGTTCGTGAGAGAATAGGAGATGACGACTTTGCGGTACCGCCAACGCTGCTTGTTCGAGCCTTTCTTTCCCGAAAATCTCCCCGCTCTGTATGAACCGTGGATGCGGCACGCCGATCGTCTGCTCGAAGACGATGAGTTGCCGGCCATCGTCTGGGAGGCGCTCGGACGGCGCCATCCGCAATCGCGTCAGCACGGTCGTCCGACCACACCCGCCGAGGTCGTGCCGCGGCTGCTGATCCTCAAGCAGGTGCGCAACTGGAGCTTCGCCGTGCTCGAACGCGAGGTGCGCGCCAATGCGCTCTACCGCCACTTCACCCGCATGGGATGGGAAACGGTTCCCGACGCCAAGACCTTGGCGCGCATCGCTCGTGCGCTGGGGTCCGCCGTGATCGCCAAACTGCACGAACGCTTGATCGCGATGGCGCGCCGGGAGCGCGTGGTGGTGGGCCGCAAGCTGCGCATCGATACGACCGTGGTCGAGGCCAACGTGCACTATCCGACCGATTCAAGTCTGTTGGCGGACGGACTGTGCGTGCTGACGCGCACGATGAGTCGGATCGAGCAAGCCGCCGGCGGCGCGGGCGAGAAGTTGCGCGATCGCCTGCGCAGCGTGAGGCGGATGGTGATGCGCATCGGCCGCGGCGTACGTTCCGAACAGGGCGTGGAACAACGCCGCCGGCTGTATGGCAAGCTGCTCGCTATCGGCGGTCGCGTGGTGGCGCAGGCACGGCGCTTCGAGAGCATAGAAGTGGCGCGGCCCGACGGCGACCCTCTTGCCGCCCCCTGTTTCCAGGGGTCTGCTGCAACTATAGGGGACTGCGTAGCGGGTCGTGGACTCTTCGGCTGTGGGCCCGCAGTTCTTCTAGCAGCGACGAGGGCAGGTTCAAAGCCCCCAATTGAGCTCGCCCTTTTTCAGCTCCGTGAAAGTCGCTGCCCCCGCTGATTCCCAGACCTAAGATTTCGGCCGCGGAACGGAACTGCGCCATCTCGTCCGCCGTGTGGTCGACGTGGTAGACCTCGACGGCATCGAGACCCCTGGCTCCTAACTCCTCGAACAAATCTCGCGCCGAACGCTCGTCTTCGCGGACCGCGCGACCCGGATGCGCCCAAGAGGAGACGCCCCCGGCCTCGCGGATCCAGCGCAAAACATTGTCCAGCGAGGGATCGCGGCGTTCAACGTATCCCGGGGCGCTCTCGTCCAAGTAAACCGCGAAAGCCTCGCGGATGCTCGACACGTAGCCCCTGTTGACGAGCAGTTGTGCGAAATGCGGCCGTCCGGTCTGCGAGCGGCCCAGTTTCTCGGCATCTTCGAGGTGAATGCTCAGCCCCAACTGCCGCAGCCGCTCGGTGAGACGGCCGTTGCGCTCCCGGCGCGCTTTCTGCAGGCAAGCCAGGTGGCGGCGGAAAGTCTCGCCGGGCGGCTGTTGGAAAAAGTAACCCAGAATGTGGATCGACCGGTTCCAAAGCTTGGTGCTCAGCTCGATGCCGCAGACCAACTCAACGCCTGCCGGTTGGGCGTAAGGCAGCGCCATGTCATACCCTTCCAAGCTGTCATGGTCGGTGATCGAGAGTGCCTTGAGGCCTAGGCGTGCGGCGAGATCGATGAGTTGTTGCGGGCTGAGCTTCCCATCCGAACAATCAGTGTGCGCGTGAAGATCGACCATCGGTCGTTATGAGATCCAACTCGACTAGTTTAGCCCAAACCTTTGCGGCGCTTTCTTCGGGCTTCTCTTTGCTCGAGTCGATCACGACCTCGGGATTCAAGGGCGGTTCGTAGGGATCGGACACTCCGGTGAACTGCGGAATTTCCCCGGACAGGGCTTTCTTATACAGGCCTTTCACGTCGCGCTCGATCAATACCTCGAGCGGGCATTCCGCGTAGACCTCGACGAAGTTTTCGATCTGCGCGCGCACCCCGTCGCGTATGTCGCGGTAGGGCGAAATGGCCGCGGCGATGGCGATCACCCCGTTGCGCGAGAGCATGGCGCAGACGAAACCGATGCGCTTGATGTTGGTGTCGCGGTCTTCTTTGCTGAACCCCAGGCCCTTGGATAGGTTCGTACGGACTACGTCGCCGTCGAGAACCTCAATCTTGGCGTCCGCGTCGCGCAGTCGCTTCTCCAAAATGTCCGCAATGGTTGATTTCCCGGACCCCGATAGTCCTGTGAACCAGATGGTGAATCCTTTGTGTGTCATCAGCTCATCACAGCAGCCCGGAAAAACACAGAACCTAGCAGCCCGTGGTAGAAGTGAACGTCGCGAAAAATCGGGTACAGCCAGCCAATGCGCTTCAGGCTAAGTACTTTGTCTTTAGGGCCATGATGGGGGCGAATTGGTGGCAGTCCCCATTTTTCGCTCCCGCACGGCCTTTGCCGGGAGGCGTAAAGTCGGTGGCCGAGCCGCCGGACCTATACCTTCCCTTCTTTCTTCGATCCGGTTTGGGGCTTGCCCCTGCCCTCACCACTACTTGGCGCCGGCCAGGACCTCGTCGAGCAGAACGTCCACTTCGCGCCCTACTTGCCCGCTCGGTGAGACGTGGATGCCGCACTCTTTGTCGGCTTCGGTTTCCCACCACCAGCGGCCGGCGCGATGATGCTCGTCCGATGCGGTCGCGCGCGTGCAAGGCGCACAGCCGATTGTCGGATAGCCCCGCCAATAAAGCTCATGATAGGGCACGTCGTTTTCGCGGATGTACTCCCAGACTTGCTCCTGGGACCAGTCAGCCAACGGGCAAAGCTTATGGATGCCCCCGCTCCCGGCGTCAATTTCTACCTTGCGGATGCCCTGGCGTGTTTCGGCCTGGGCGCGCCGTAGGCCGACCATCCAGGCGTCGAGCTCGGCCAACTTTCGCTCGAGCGGCCGCACCTTGCGAATCTCGCAACACAACTTGCGCTTTCCCACCGAGTCATAGAACAAATTCGGCCCATGGCGCGAGACCATCGCCGATACTTCCGCCGAGTCCGGAAACACAGCCTCGATGGAGATCCCGTAGCGGCGCCGAACTTCCTGCATCAGCTCGTAGGTCTGTTTCGGCATCCGTCCCGTATCCAGAGTGAAAACCCGAACCTTGCCTTGGGAGAGGCGGGCCGCCATGTCGAGCAGCGCCATACCCGAGGCCTGAAAGCTCGTCGAGATTGCGATTCGGTCGCCGAAGCGCTCCAGGCCCCACGCCACCACTTCCTCGGCGGCGGCGCTTTCCGCCGGTTGGGTCTCGACCGTGTCCAAAAGCTTCTTCATTTCCTTGTGGCCGCTTCGACCAGGATCTTCGCTACCTCGGAACGGGTAAACTCCGCGGGCGGCATCTCCCCTTCCGCCAACATTTTCCGTACGGCCGTCCCGCTGAGGAAGACTCGCTCTTCTTTGGAATGCGGGCACGTCTTGGGGGATGTCATCTGGCCGCAGGCCTTGCAGTAGTGCACCATGTCAAAGAAAATCGGTTCGATGCCCAACTCGCCGGGCTCGAATTCGGAGAAGATGTGCTGAGCGTCGAAGGGCCCATAGTAGCTCCCCACGCCGGCGTGGTCGCGTCCGACGATGAAATGAGTGACACCGTAATTCTTTCGCACTTGGGCGTGGAAGACGGCTTCACGGGGTCCTGCGTATCGCATCCAGGCCGGAAATCCGGCCAACAGCGTGTGCTCGGGCGAATAGTAGTTGTCGATCAGAGACCGGTAGCAGGCCAAGCGTACCTCGACCGGCGTGTCGTCGGGTTTGGTTTCTCCCAGCAGCGGGTGAATCACCAACCCGTCGGCTGTTTCCAGTGCGATCTTGGTGACGAATTCGTGCGCGCGATGGATCGGGTTTCGGGTTTGAAATCCCACCACTTTCTTCCAGCCCCGCTCGATCGTCTCCGCTCTGACCTTGCCAGGTGAAAACGGAAGCCCCCCGGGGAGATTGAACTCCCAGTCTTCAAATGTTTGTACCGGCCCGGCAAGGCTGAAATCGCCCGACTGGAGCAGCCAGTCGACTCCCGGGTGGGCGGCATCCTCGGTGCGAAAAATGTGGCGGGCGTAGTTGCTCTTGTCGATCTTGAAGATCTCCTCGATGTGCAGGACGCCGGCGGGGACGCCCGTTTCGTCCTCGAGAACCAGTCGCTCGGCCTTGGAGAGAGATGTCGCCAGCTCTTCGTCCACCGGGAAGATGATAGGGATGCTCCAAGGTTCGCCCGAGCTTAGGTGCATCGTCTCCGTCACGCGCTGGACCTCGCCGCTCCCCAGAAATCCGCGCACCGGTACATACCCTTGCTCAGCAAGTAGATAGAGATCGCTGAGCTGCTTGAAGCTGGCCTTGAGGACCGGGGCGTTCTGCTCGAGCAGAGACACTTTTTCATCAGCGGACAACGTTGTCAAAGGGGCAATCCTCCCAATTCCTATCGATTTAGTAGAGATTCTCAGGTTAGCAGACAGCTCCCAACCGTGCACCCGATTGGTTGAGAACGGCGGAGCGAAACTAGACCATAGAGCGGCGAATCGAAGCTGCTTTTGGGCGGAGTAAAAGTAGACCGTCCGAGTGGTCCAGCGAACATTCCTGTGGTGTTTGTGGGACACGAGAGGGATGTATCGCGTGGAGCTATACGCTCAAGTACGGCGCAGTGTCTTTGTCGAAGGGCTCAGTGAGCGCGAGGCCGCCAAACGGTTTGGCCTGGCGCGAGGGACGGTGCGCAAGATGTTGCGCTACGCCACTCCGCCGGGCTATCGGCGGCGCCAACCAGCGCAGAGGCCGAAGCTGGATCCCTTCACCGGAATCGTCGATCAGATCCTCATCGACGATCAGGAACGTCCGAAGAAACAACGCCACACCGCAAAACGCATCTTCGACCGCTTGCGCGACGAGTACGATTTCACCGGCGGTTACACGATCGTCAAGGACTATGTTCGCGACAAGAAGCTCGGCGGGCAAGAGATGTTCGTGCCGCTGGTGCATCCGCCGGGCGATGCCCAGGCCGACTTCGGTGAAGCTCTGGTGGTCATTGACGGCGTACAGCGCAAGGCGCACTACTTGGTGGTCGATCTGCCGCATAGCGATGACGCTTTCGTAAAAGCTTTCCCGGCCGAGACGACGGAAGCGTTTTGCGAGGGGCACAACGCAGCGTTTCGGTACTTCGGCGGCGTGCCACGCAGCATCCTCTACGACAACACGACCTTGGCGGTGGCGAGGATTCTGGGCGACGGCAGGCGCAAGCGGACCAGGGTGTTCAGTGAACTGCAGTCGCACTATTTATTCTCCGATCGTTTCGGGCGTCCGGGCAAAGGCAACGACAAGGGAAAGGTGGAAGGACTGGTCGGTTATGCCCGGCGGAACTTCATGGTGCCGGCGCCAAGGTTTCCAAGCTGGGAAGCGTTCAACGAGCAGCTCGAAGCGCAGTGCCTCAACAATCGTAAGCGGCGCTTGCGGCGGCACACCGAAACGATTGAGGAACGTTTCAAGCGTGACCGCCAAGCGTTGTTGCCCTTGCCGCCCACGCCCTATGACGCCTGCGACAAACGCACCACGCGGGTGACGTCGCTGTCATTGGTGCGCTATCGCGCCAACGACTACTCGGTGCCCACACGCTACGGACATCGCCAGGTGTTGCTGAAAGGCTACGTCGATGAAATCGTGATCTGTTGTGGCAGCGAAGAGATCGCGCGCCACCGGCGCAGTTACGAACGCGAAGAGTTGATCTTCGATCCGCTGCATTACCTAGCACTGCTGGAACGCAAGACCAACGCGCTCGATCAAGCGGCCCCGTTGGCGGGCTGGGAGCTGCCCGAACAGTTCACGTGCTTGAGACGTTTGCTCGAGGCACGGTTGGGAAAGCCAGGCAAGCGCGAGTACGTGCAGGTATTGCGATTACTGGAGGACTTCCGATTCGAGCACGTTGCCGCGGCGGTGCGCCAAGCCTGCGAGTTGGGAGCGATTGGCTTGGATGCAGTCAGGCACTTAGTGCTGTGCCGCATCGAGCAACGGCCGCCGCGCTTGGACTTGACGAAGTATCCGCACCTGACGGCAGCCCAGGTGGAGCAAACCTCCGCTGCGGACTATTTGGCACTGCTGGCACAAGGAGGGGGGTAATGGCGAGGTCGAAACTTCTGCTCGAAGCGCATTTGAAAGCGTTGCGGCTGCCAACCTTCCTGCGCGAGTACGACAAACTGGCGCCGCAATGCGCCGCCGAGAGCTTGGATTCGAGGAGCTTCCTGCAACAACTCTGCGAGCTGGAACTGCTCGACCGTGAACAGCGGGCCACCGAGCGCCGCATCAAGGCCGCGAAGTTTCCCGTGACCAAGAGTCTGGACACTTTCGACTTCCCGTCCTTGCCAGCGTTGAACAAGAAGCTGGTGCTGGAACTGGCGCGCTGTGAGTTTATCGACCGCCGCGAAAACGTGCTGGCACTGGGTAATTCCGGCACGGGCAAAACGCACATCGGCTTGGCGTTGGGACTGGCGGCTTGTCAGCGCGGCTATCGAACACGCTTCACAACAGCGGCGGCACTGGTCAATGAGCTGCTCGAAGCCCGAGATGAACGGCGCTTGCTGCGATGTCAAAAGCAGTTGGCCAAGCAGGATCTGCTGATCGTCGATGAACTGGGCTACGTGCCGCTATCGAAGACCGGAGCGGAGTTATTGTTCGAAGTGTTTTCCCAGCGCTACGAACAGGGCTCGACGCTGGTCACCTCGAATCTGCCGTTTAACGAATGGACGGAGGTCTTCGGCTCCGAGCGGCTGACCGGCGCCCTGCTCGATCGCCTCACGCACCACGTTCATATTCTAGAGATGAACGGCGAAAGCTTCCGTCTGATCCAGAGCAAGAAGAAGCGGGCTCACTCTTTGGGCTGACCCACCGGCCACTCGCCCGGTTTTCGTGGGACGGCCTCCACTACGCCTGGGCCGCCCTAAAGGGCGACCGCAGGCTCCGTTCCAGCCGTCCCACGAAAACCGCTACCCCTTCACCAACTGGTCTACTTTTGCTCCGCCGAAGTGGTCCAAATTTACTCCGCCCTTGACAGCCTACCCCCACCCTTTTTCTTCCGCATCCCAGCGATCTTGCGGAAGTACTCAGGTCCGCGCTCGGCTGTTTTCTTGCCCCCCTTAGCTCCCAGTACAGCCGCAGGGGAGGCCTTTAGCAGTTCATCGGCCAACTTGACGGACGCACTCAGTAGCTCCCTAGCACGTTCCGCTCGGCCTTCAGGCAAGGTAATGATGGAGAGGATCGTTTCGGCTTCGGCGATCATGCGCCGAAGCGCTTTGAGGTCGGTTTTCTTCGATGGCATCTCCTACAAAGTAACAGCAAGCGGTTGCTTATGTCGAGAGACGGGGCTTCAGCGGCAACGCAAGATTAGGACACTACCCAACCGATCGGCGCGAGCGCGAGCCCTGTAGCGCAGGCTGGGCCGCGGTTTGGCCCAGACCTGCGGCTTTTCCGACTTGCCTGGGCCAATAGCACAGAGGGCGCACTATCGATTCGTCGCCCGCCAGATCCGCGGTTTTCGTTCATCGCACTTGACACGCTCGCTATTCTGAAAGGGGAGACTGTGCAGACCGCTATGACGCTCGACGAGCGAAAGATAAAAAACGAAACAAACCCAATTCCGCGCAACCCGCGGAGAATCAATGGGTTGCGGCTGGTTTCCAGTACGGCTGGGTGGCCCGCTCAGCGAAACCTGACCGACCGCTCCGCCGGGATACGAGAAGACATCGACCAAAGCACGGGCGCCCCCGAAGAACAGCCACAGGTCGACAGTGAACTATCCGAGCAGCGAGCCAACCCAGGAGCGGAGCTGCCCGAACGAGAAAATGACCAAACAAAGCCAATTCCTCGTAACTCTATTTGATGAAGCAAGTTACAGGGTATCTCGACAGCGACCGGTAGTACCGAAGGAGCGGGCTAGGTATCTAGTAAAATCAATAACTTCGACACGGCGCCCCGGCATGCCCCGGTTACTTACTGGCAACTGATCGTGAAAACAACTACGTCACCAAGCTGTAGGGGCGGGCCGCTGAGTCCGCCTAGCGCCGATTGCTTCGTTCGGCTCCCGGCTGAAACCAGGCCCGCTGCACTCGTGAACAGCAAGGGCGCTCACGGCGGCCTGCGCTTACAATCCTTACAAGATGACGCGTCCGCGGCTACACTGGGCAAGCGGCTCGGCGGTTACCTTTTTGGCCTCCTGCTGGGGTCCCTGCTTCTGCTCGCCCCGCTTCAGGCCCAGCAGGAAACTCTCGGCGGCTCGGCGCAGCTTCAAGCTCTTCTCGAACGGCTGAACACGCTCGGCAGCCTGCTCATGCTCGGTGCGCATCCCGACGACGAGAATACCGCTGTCATTGCTTATTTCGCTCGCGGGAGGTACGTTCGAGCGGCCTATCTGTCGGCGACTCGCGGCGAGGGAGGACAGAACCTGATCGGTCCCGAACAGGGCCCGCTGATGGGAGTGATCCGCACCCAGGAGCTGCTCGCGGCGCGGCGCATCGACGGCGGGGAGCAGTTCTTCACCCGCGCCATCGACTTCGGCTACTCGAAGTCTCCCCACGAGGCGTTCGAGCGTTGGGGTCGTCAACGCTTGCTGAGCGACATGGTGCGCGTCATTCGGCGCTTTCGGCCGGACGTGATCGTGACGCGCTTTCCTCATCAGGGCAGCGGCGGGCATGGTCAACACACCGCCGTCGGACATCTTTCGGTAGAGGCCTTCGAGGCCGCCGCCGACCCCGGCCGTTTGCCCGATCAGCTCCAGCAAGGCCTTGAACCGTGGAGAGCGAAACGCCTCTACTGGAATACCTATAGTTTTCGTAGGCAGCGCGCGGAAGCCGAGGCCGCGCGTCGGGATCGTGTGAAGGTGGACGCCGGCCAGTACGATCCCCTGTTGGGCCGCTCCTATGCGGAGGTGGCCGCTGAAAGCCGCAGCATGCATCGCAGTCAAGGGATGGGAACGCCGCGGCGGAAGGGCGCCGTCCCGGCCTTTTTCGCTCATATTGCGGGAGATCCGGCTGAGAACGACCTTTTTGACGGCATCGATACCAGTTGGCGGCGGGTGCCGGGAGCGGAAAAAGTCGCTCGTCTGTTGGCGCAAGCACGAAGCGACTACCGACCCGCAAACCCCGAGGCGATCCTGCCTCTGCTCACGAAGGCTTACGCGGCTCTTCGAGAATTGAATGATCCTTGGGTTGAGGTCAAAAAGGGAGAGGTGTTGGAGGCGATTCAACTTGCCGCCGGGCTTTGGATCGACGCTGCCGCCGATCGCTGGGACGCCACTCCCGGCAGCGATCTCGGAATCACCCTCTCTGCTTTGAACCGCTCCCGGTTCCCGCTCACATGGGCGCGCACCCGAATCACCGGCGTCGCCAGGCACACCGAGTCGGACGCCGAGGCGAAGCTGGGATATAACGTCGTCGCGACTACGACGGTTACGCTCCGGATTCCGGACTTTGCGCTGCCTTCGCAGCCCGAATGGCTCGCCAGGCCCGTCCAGGGCGATTCCTACGGCATCCACGATCCCACGATGATTGGACGTCCCCAGGCGCGGCCGGTCTTGGAGGCGACGTTCTACCTGCAAACCGCGGAGGGCCTGGAGCTGCCTTTCCGACGGCCGGTCGCCTATCGCTGGGTCGATCGGGCGCGCGGCGAGCGGACCAGGGCTTTAGAGATCGTGCCACCCGTCGCGGTGAGCTTCGCCGAAAAGACCATGATCTTCCCTGACGCGGACCCGCGGACCGTCTTGGTGCGTCTTCAAGACAACGCCGGGGAGACGGCAGGCAAGGTCAAGCTCGACGTTCCCGAGGGCTGGACCGTGAAGCCCGCCTCGGTCGAGTTTGCCTTGAAGCGCCCCGGCCAACAGCGGACCGTTCGGTTTTCACTCGCTCCACCCGAGGGTGATTCGACGGGCGAGGTAGTCGCCCGGGTAGATCTGAATGGGAAGCTCATCTCCTCGGGAGTGCGCATCATCGAACACTCCCATATTCCGATCCAGGTGGTCTATCCCCAGGCCCGGATAAGGGTGGCTCGGGCGGAAGTCAAACTGCTCGCCAAAAAAATCGGCTATGTGATGGGCGCCGGCGACAACGTTCCCCAGGCTCTTGAACAGTTGGGCGCATCGGTGACCTTGCTTTCGCCCGACGAGTTGGCTTCGGTCGATCTCAAGACGTTTGACGCCATTGTGACGGGCGTCCGTGCGTTGAACACTCGCCCTGACCTGCTCGCCGCTCGCGAACGATTGCTAGCCTACATGGAGCAGGGGGGCGCGTTAATCGTCCAGTACAACACGCTGCCTCGCCGCGGGGCGGCGGCCGCCGGAGTCGCCCTCGCACCTTATCCTATGACTCCTTCCCGCAACCGGGTGAGCCGCGAGGAGGCCGCCGTAACTTTCCCCCACCCCGACCATCCCTTACTGAACGCCCCGAATCGCATCAGCCCGCGGGACTTCGAAGACTGGGTGCAAGAGCGCGGGCTCTACTTCATGAGTGAATGGGACGAGCGTTACGATGCGATCCTTCAGTGCAACGATCCGGGTGAGCCACCGCAACTCGGGGGACTGCTCTACGCCCCCTACGGCCAAGGCGTCTTCATCTACACGGGCTACTCGTGGTTTCGCCAACTGCCGGCGGGGGTTCCCGGGGCGTATCGGATCTTCGCCAATCTGCTGAGTGCCGCAAGAGTACAACGAACGCTGCCCACCCAATAACCATAGACGCGGTCGCGAAGTTCAAGGGTCCTGAAAGGCCTCGGCGTCTGGTGTATACAAGGCTTGCTCAAAGGCGAACACTCCGTCGGGGTCAAGATTTTTGCGAATTCTCTCGAAGGCCGGCGCTTTATGCGGCTTCCTGTAATACATCTTCCCCCAGTGCGGCTTGGCGCTCCGAGCAATGAGTCTTTCTTCAAGCTCGGGAAGCCACGTATGCGCCCCTTTGTGATTTCTAAAGAAGCTGATGCTGAAGGATGCCGTGGGCTGGTGACGCAAGTGGCTGAGGAGGCTTCTTGCGCTTTTCTTGGTGAACCGAATCTGGACGGGCGCGGCGACGAAGACGCACTTGCGCCGCGCCAGCTCGATGCTCTGCTCCAGGTCGTCGACGGCCCCCCAGAAATTCTTGCAATCAGCCCCTAGCTCGAACTGATATTCCATGGTGAATGTGCGAACGACTTTGCGCCACACATTGGACTTTCCCAGCAGGATCTTGTGCCAGGGACCCTGGCGCTTGAATGTAGGAAAGTACTTCGGGGTAGCGTGTTTTTCCCAGAATGCCGGCAATCTCTCAGGACGCGATCTTCCAATCCCATCGACGAGCTTCGCGCCAACCTTGATGAACCATTCTTCGAGCAAGTCGAGAGGGTTGATCACCTGAGTAGAGTCAACCTCATTGCGGACGATGCGCTCCGCCTTGCCCGTATAGGGATAGAGCCAGTACTCGAGATGCCGGTTTTTCAGCAGTTCCTGTACGTTTTCCTGCTTGAGGGTCACGAGCTCCTGGTGGTGATCCAAGTAATAGTTCTTGCGGACCCCCAGCTTGATGGAGTAGACGGCGCCGAGCTGTCCCAACGCGACCCGCCCGGCTTTCAGTTCTTGACCCTTCAAGACGTGTTCCTCCCCGTTCGCCTTGACGATCGTCATCCCTTCCACGAGCTCGGAGATCGATCTCAAGTCGACCCCGGAGCCGTGCGTCTCGGTGGCGATGGCCCCCGCTATGGCCTGCGGGTTGGCGTCCCCCATGTTTTCCAGGGCCAAGCCATGTTTAAAGCGCTTGTTGTTCAATCGCCGGACCGTAATGCCCCCCTGGACCTCGACCAACTTTTCGCTAAGGGGAGTGAACTCCGTCAGTTTGTCCGTCCGAATCACGGCGCCCCGACACCGCGCCGGGACTCCAAGGTTCGACCAGGCGTGTCCGCGTCCCACGGCCCGCAGCTTCCACCCTTTGCCGGCCCCTTCTCTGACGTTCGACTTCAACTCTTGGAGGTTGTCGGGTCGGAAGACTTTCTTCAAGTCCAAGTGCCGCACGGTCCTCGCCCAGTTCTTCCATTCAGCCATGGTTGGTTGCCTGCCTCGCGCCAACTCGTACGCCTACACATCGTGTCATCAGGATCGATCCTTGGGGCCCTATCGTTGTTCGTCTGCCATCATTTTCGGTTGGTTGGGGCGGCGAAATCCCGCCGGCGCGCCTCATTGCCCCGCCATTGTAGCGTATAAGTCTCCAATTTCGTTCTCTCGTTATCCACAATCGGCGAGATAAAGGGTGATGTATTAAAAGATTTCCCCATTTGTTGAGACCCATGTACTCAAGCGTGGTCAGCAAGATAATAGTCAGGTTTTTGCCCCGTCATGAGCAAACTTTCGTTGGAGGCGGCACCAGCCCGGAAAAACTCCCCCGCTTGCTGAGCCAGTCGGGCCTTGATCGGATTCTCTTCGATACACGCTCAGGGTCTGCCCGCCCTGGGTACGCGCGTGGTGCACGCCTCCCGGCAGGGCGTGTCGTCATTCGTGGCGCATGTCCGGCTGGTGTGCCGCATCCTAATTGATACCCGCAGAATATAGTGTTGTTTTCGGACACAGCAAATGCCTTGCCAGAGCGGGCGCAGCACGCTGCGCCCCTACACTGTATTTCGCGAACATCAATTAGGTGGTCTCGCATCGTCCACAAACGCGATAAACTGAAGACCTGGAGACGGCTGTGACGAAAGCAAGAACTCTTTTCGAAAAAATTTGGGGCGACCACATTGTCACACACGAACCGAACTGCCCAGCCGTTCTTTACATCGACCTTCACTTAGTTCACGAGGTCACCTCGCCGCAGGCGTTCCAGGGACTTCGCGACCGTGGCGCCAAAGTTTTCCGGCCCGGCCGCACCCTGGCGACGGTGGATCACAGCATCCCGACCACCGACCGCAGCCTGCCGATCATCGATCCCATCGCCGCCCGCCAGGTCGACCAACTGCGGATCAACTGCCGAGACTTCGGCGTGCCGCTTTACGACCTGGGCAGTGGGCACCAGGGCATTGTCCACGTGATCGGGCCCGAGCTGGGCTTGACGCAGCCGGGGATCACGCTCGTCTGTGGCGACAGCCATACGTCAACGCACGGGGCCTTTGGAACTCTGGCCTTCGGCATTGGAACAACAGAGGTCGAACATGTTCTGGCCACCCAATGCCTGTTGCAGCACAAGCCAAAAACCTACGAAGCTCGCTTCGAGGGGGCGCTGCCGAAAGGCATTGTTGCCAAGGATTTGATTCTGGCGCTGATCGCGAAGATCGGTATCGGCGGGGGAACGGGCCACGTCTTGGAATATCGCGGCAGCGCCATCGGGTCGCTTGCCATGGAAGCTCGCATGACGATCTGCAACATGTCCATCGAAGGTGGCGCCAGGGCGGGCATGATAGCGCCCGATGACACAACGATCGAATACTTGGCCGGACGGCCCCGCGCTCCGCAAGGCGCCGATTGGGAAAGGGCCGTCGCTCGGTGGCGGCGGCTGCCGACCGACGAGGGAGCGGCCTACGATCGCAGGGTTAGCGTGGATGTTTCCCAGCTCGAACCGATGATTACTTACGGCACTAACCCCGGCATGGGGGTTCCCATTACCCAAGCCGTTCCGGAACCGTCTTCCCTGCCGGATGCCAACCAAAGCGCCGCGCTGCGCAAGGCTCTGGCCTACATGCAGCTCGAGCCGGGGCGTCCCCTGCTCGGACATCCGATTGACGTAGTTTTCATCGGCAGCTGCACGAACTCGAGGCTCTCAGACCTGCGGCTGGCTGCCAGCCTGATGAAGGGCCGCAAAGTCAGTCCGAAGGTCCGCGTGCTCGTTGTCCCCGGCTCGGAAGAAGTGAAGCGCCAAGCGGAGGCCGAAAACCTACGGGAGGTCTTCGAGGCCGCCGGGGCGGAATGGCGCGAAGCAGGCTGCAGTATGTGTATCGCCATGAACGGCGATCAGCTTGAGCCCGGACAGTACTGTGTCAGCACCAGCAACCGCAACTTTGAAGGCCGTCAAGGCAAGGGCGGCAGAACGTTTCTTGCCAGCCCGCTGACCGCCGCGGCTAGCGCCATTCACGGCGCGATCACCGACGTTCGAACGATGCTCTAGCCATGGAACCCATCACTGCCTTCTCCGGCCGCATGGTTGCTTTGCCGATGCGGGATATCGATACCGACCAAATCATTCCAGCCCGGTTTCTCAAGACCATCGATAAGGAAGGATTAGGCGAAGATCTGTTCCACGACTGGCGGTATGATTCGCAGGGTCGGCCTAAGCCGGACTTCATCCTCAATCAGCCGTCGGCGGAAGGCGCGGCCATTCTCCTCGCCGGCGACAACTTCGGCTGCGGCAGCTCACGGGAGCACGCCCCGTGGGCCTTGATGGCTTTTGGGTTTCGCGCGGTCGTCAGCACCTCATTTGGGGACATCTTTCGCAACAACTCTTTGAAGAACGGTCTTCTGCCGATCATCGTGGACGAGACGACTCACTCCAAGATGCTCGCGCTGGTCGAAAAAGACGGCTCGGCGGAGGCGAAGGTTGATCTTCCCGAGCAGCTCTTGCGCATCCCCGGCGGTCCTGAGGTGTCCTTCTCGATTGACGCGTTCTCCAAGAAGTGCCTGACCGCGGGCCTCGACCAGCTCGGCTACATCCGCCGGCAGGAAGCCGCAATCGCGGCGTACGAGCAAACCCATCCCGCCAATATCCACACGCTGTAACCAGCGGCGTTGGCGGGGCGGAGTGCCCCTTCATGAACCCGCTTCACCGTCCGACGCGCTCGCAGAACCAGAGTTGGCACCCCCTTTCCCATACAAAGTAAATAAGGTTTGGTACGTTGTCAGTTGCGCTTCCCCCTCCCATCCCGGCCGAGTCCGGGGCCGCCATGGCGACTCGCATTCACCCGCCGCGCGCCCTCTCCCGGCTGCCGTCGCTTTCAGGATCATCTTGTGTTGGAAACACGCTCCCCGGTTCCCGACCATCCTGCGTTGGGACAGCTCTGGCGGTGCATCGGCCCGCCGTTTTTACTACCATTGAGAGGTCTTAAGACGTTCCGCTAGGTATGTCCTCCCACCCGAAGGTCTTAGTGATCGGCCTCGACGCCGCCGAGCCGACGCTCATACGGCGATGGTGCGGGGAGGGCCATCTGCCGAACCTGGGCCGACTGATGGAAGCCGGGACCACGACCCATCTGAAATCGCCTGCCGAGCAGTTCCCAGACGAAGTGTGGCCGGCTATTTACACCAGCAGCAACTCGGCTCAGCTAGGCAAGTACTACTACATCCAGCCGCGGCCGGGTAGTACGCATCTGGAGTTGGTCGAAGACCGGGCAGTGGGCGCGGAGTTCTGGATCACGGCCTCGAACCACGGCAAGCGCTGTGCGGTCGTTGACGTCCCTAAGACCGGGCTTGGTCCGCCCATTGACGGGATTCAGCTCGTCAATTGGGGCGCCCATGCTACGCATGCCCAGACGGCGTCCCATCCGCCTGCGCTGCTGCGGCAGGTCCTAGATCGCCACGGCCCTTATCCGCTGCACAGTTGCGACTCACACGGTCTCAAACTCGAGGAATATCAGCAGCTCCGAAGCCAACTCCTCGCGGGAGTCAGACTTCGCACGCAGCTGATCGAAGACCTGCTCGCCTCCGACGCCTGGGACCTGTTTTTTTGTGTGTTTTCCGAAACGCATTGCGCCGGCCATCAGTTCTGGCACCTGCAGGACTCCGACCATCCCCGTCATGACCCGCGGAATCCCTACGGCTTGCAAACAGCCATGCGGGACGTCTACCAGGCCGTGGACGAGGCTGTAGGTTCGATTGTCCGGACAGCCGGACCCGAATGCGTCACGGTTATCTTTTCGGGACACGGCATGCAGCCTCAGTATCACGGCCGTGAGCTGCTGCCTACGCTGCTCGAAATGTGGGGCATGAAAAGTCCCTCGAACGTCGATCCCAACCCCAGCCGCGAGCGGCAGATCAAGATCGGGCGGAGCCTGCTGCGGAGGCTTAAGGAAACCGTCCCGATGCCGTGGCAGTACGCCGTGAAGAAGATCTTGCCGAAGAAGATCGAAGAAGCGTTGGTGTGCCGCTTCATGGGCGCCAACAAACTCGATGCCGACGCCCGGGCTTTTTATGTTCCCAACAACGACCTAACACCGGCTATTCGAATCAACGTCAAAGGCCGAGATCCCCAGGGCTTAGTAGCGGAAGGGGACGCCTACGAAGAGCTTTGTGAATTCATCTCGGCACGCCTGCGCGAACTCGTCAACCCCGCCACCAACAGGCCGGCCCTGCGCAAGGTCTCCCGAACACGCGACCTCTACAGCGGACGCCACCTGGAAATATTGCCGGATCTCACGGCCATGTGGAGCGACGAGGCTCCGATCGAAGCGCTCTATTCGCCGGGCTACGGGACTGTCGTCGGCGGTCACCATGACCTGCGAAGTGGAGGTCATGGCGCCCAAGGCCTGCTGATCGTCCGCGACCCAGCCGGCAGGTCGATCGAGGCCAGCGAGGCCAGCGGCAGAGACTTGGCCCCCAGCATCCTCCAGTTAATGGGCGTACCGGTTCCCGAAACCATGGAAGGGAGAAGCCTCGTGAGGGCACAGGAATCTGAGCCAGACGAGGCGGAACCGAACCGGGTCACGGCCCAGTAAGCCGCTCCGCGATGCGGAAATGGTAGAGACAAGCGATTTCGATTGTTCTAGCCGCAGAAGGCGCGGGTAGGTCCGCGAGGTCCTTTAACAGCCCGTGGCAAAAGTGGTCCAACGGCGAAAAATGGGGACTGCCACCAATTCGCTCCCCGTCGTGGCCGTCGCAACAAAGCACACAGACTAGCGAATTGGCTGGCTGTACCCGATTTTTCGCGCCCTTCACTTTCCCCCCCCGGGCTGTTAGCGGGCTGTTTCTTACGTCGTAGATAACCAGACAACAGACCGGCGGGATCGCCGGTCGCTACTTGCTGGCAACCTTTTGGGACGGGCTTTCAGGCCGGGTCGGGCCGGCGGACCAGGTGCAACAGATTTCCCTCCGGATCTCTGAAATAGGCCACCCGGATTCCCTGCACCGTTGCCGGATCGTCTAAATCGACGCCCTTGCCGCGCAAGTCCTCCAGAGCGGCGTCAAAGTCGCCGACCGTAATCGCGAAATGGCGAACCCCAGGAGTCTTGGGCACCGTGTTCAGACGCTCTCCTTCTGAAGGGATGATTTCCAGCATCGTGCCGTCCGGGGCTTTGAGGAATACGTTCGCGCCCACGCGATGGTCGATGGGGAAGTGCAAGGTTTGCTCGTACCACGAGGCCAATGCTTCAGGGTCGGGCGAAGCAATGGCGGTGTGTTCAATTCCTTTGTACATCTTTAGGCCTAATTTCCGAAAAAGGAAAAAGGAAAAAGGAGAAAAAGGGGACAGCCACCGATTTTTCGTTCGTCGAGGTGGTTCGTTTCTAATCTAAGAATGGATTGCGAAAATCGGATGGCAGTCCCCATTTTTGCCTGCTTGTCAGCGTCCCGCCGCCGTCAACTCCCGGACGATCCGGCGCGCGCGAGGGTAGGCTTTGCGAAGCGCTTCCAGAATCCCCCGCGAGTCCACGCTAACCGCGCGCCCCTGGACCTCGGAGTACAGAAAATCGTTGGCCAGCGAGTGGATGTTGCCGTCGAAGATAATCCCCACCAACTCGCCCTCGCGGCTAATCAACGGGCTGCCGGAGTTTCCTCCCGTGATGTCGTTCGTCGAGACCAGGTTGTAGGGCGTCTCCATGTCGAGCTTTTTCCTGGCCTTAATGAAACTCTCGGGCAAAATGTAGGGAGCCTCGCCGGTGGCCCTTTCGAAAAGCCCGCTGACCTCGGTGAATGGAGCAATGCGCCGGCGGCCCTCCATGTACGCCTTGACTATTCCCACGCTCAGCCGCAGAGTAAACGTGGCGTCGGGGTAGACCCCATCGCCTTCAACCGCGAAGCGAGCCCGGCCGATTTTTGCACCCTGTGCTCGTTCGACCGCTTCCACCTCGTCTTCGAAACGTTTCCGCAGACGCCTCGCTTCTTGGTCGATGGAGCGCACGAGCTCGATCATCGGATCCTCCGACCGAGCCGCACCGCGGGCATTGTCTTCGGCCAACTTCTTGCGAAGCTCCACATCTTGGAGACGGGTTCCGGACACCAGTCGTTTGGCAACGACGCCGGGATGGCGACCGCGCAAAACGGCCTTCGCCACCGGGTGCTCGGCGCCCAAGCGGTCGCGAAGGAATCGCAGGCTGCGGCCCAGCTTGATCATTTCGACCTGATCGTAGATCGGAGCCGGTGAAAACAATTGCTGCTGGAGAGAATCCAGCCTCGACTCACGGTATTCCGGAAACCGCTCGTTGTTCGGTTTTGGCAGCTCATCCGACATGCGGTACAAATGTCTGGCGATCCGGAACAGCCGGGAATAAAAACCCAGCGAGCCGATCAAGCGGTATTCTTCGTAGATCTCAGTCTTGGTTTTCTGCGCTTCCGCGATCGCTCGCCAAGCGCCTCCGAATTTTTCTTTCCTTTCGGCGTCCTTTTCGACGGCCTCGCGCAGGAGGGCCTCGGCCTCGACCTTCTTCGCTGTCAGATCAGGCCGACGCAAGCCGTCCAACATTCCGGTGTAGGCTTTGATGCTGTTGTTGATGCGAAACAGCTCGTCGCGAGCGAGCCGCGCGGCCTCCTCTCCCCCGCGGCCAAACGATTGCAGCGCCTCCGCCATCTCGTGCAGCCAGTCGAGCATAAACGGCAGGCGGCGGTCCCGCTCAAACTCCAACTGTGCTCGCGTCAGCAGACGATTGGTCCGGCCTGGATGCCCAGAAACAAAAACTAGATCCTGCTCCGCGGCCCCGCTTCGACTCCAAGGCAGGAAAGCTTTGGGTTCAAGCGGTCGCCCTTTCTCGTATACCCGGACAAACGCGGCGTCAAGGCAATAACGTGGAAACGTAAAGTTGTCGATATCCCCGCCGAAGAACGCCGCCCATCGCTCCGGAGCGAAGACCAGCCGCACGTCCGTGTATTTCTTGTACTTGTAAAGATCAAACACGCTTCCGCGATAAAGATTCACGACGTCGCAGCGCAGCAAGGTCGAGTCGCGGCAGTCCTTTTCGATGTCGGCAGTCGCCGATCTCTGCGCCTCGAATCTCTCCTTGTCACTCATTTCCGGACGCACTGGTTTGTTGACTCGTTCGGTGACCGGCTCGATCTCCAGCAGAACGTTCAACTCCAGATCCGGGCACTTCAGCTCAGCCGATGAGCGGGCGGCGTAGAAACCCTCTTTGATGTAGTCTTTCTTCTCTGAACTGAGCTTCTTGATGCAGTCGGCCGCAATATGGTGATTGGTCGCCACCAGCCCCTTGGCGGAGACGAACGCGCCGGAGCCTCCGCTATTGAACCGTACAGAGGAAAGCCGCAGCCGATCGAGAAAGTCGCCGCCGGCATCGAAACCGTACTTCTGTTTCAAGGCGTCTTTGGGGACGCGGTTATAGGGCCACATGCCCTCGTCGGCCCGGACGGTTGCGCTGGAAAGCGCGCCCAACAGCGCGATGGCTAGAAATTTCATGGATCGACAGAAAAACGATCGGCGGAAAAACAGTGGTGGGTCCGGCATAGTCTCACTAAGAAACGGCTGCCTGCTAGTTCTGGGGGACACTTCGTACCTATCTTCGCAACCGGCGGCGGCAGATGCCACGTTTGGACCCCCGCACGAACTCGACCAAGTGCTTTGTGTGATCGGAAGGGACCTCTTCCTCGATTCGCCGCAGAGCCTCCTCTACGTCAAGGCCGGAGCGAAAAAGCAGAAAGTAGGCCTTCTTCAGCCGGCGAATCTCCTCCTCGGCGATTCCGGCTCGGCGCAGTCCCACCAAATTAAGTCCGCGGGGTCTGAAATCGAAATCCGAGTAGACGAAATAGGGTGGAGCATCCCGACTGACTCGCACGTTGCCGCTGATCATCGCCAGCCGCCCGACTCTCGAGTACTGATGCACCAGGGCGCCTCCGGAGAGATAGGCGCGATCCTCGATTTCGACATAACCGGCAATCAGCGCGCAACTGCAAATCACAATATGGGAACCGATCTTACAGTTATGAGCAATATGGCCCGACGTCATAATGTAGTTCGAATCACCGATCTCCGTTGCCGATTCCGGCTCGGTGCCCCGGCTGATTGTATAGTGTTCGCGAATGCGGTTGCCGTTTCCGATTTTCAAATAACTCCGCTTACCGGCGAAGTTTCTGTCGAGCGGATCGGTCCCCAGGACCGTACTCGCCGAGATCTCGTTCTCCTCTCCAAGCGTGGTCCAACGCTTGACGAAGACGTGCGGTTCCAAGCGCGTCTTAGGACCTATGGATACGTCGTCTTCGATGACGCAGAAGTCACCCACCTCGACTTCGGGGCCAATCTCAGCTCCAGCAGCGATGCGTGCCGTGGGCGCAATGTTTGCCGAGGGGTGGACAGGCATAGATTCGTATCATAGCGGGGCGCCGCCGACCGGGGCACGTTCCGGGGCACAGTGGTCCTGTGCTACTTGTCCGGGGATTTGCCCAGATCGAGCCGCAGGCCCAAGGATGGGATCACCGACCCAGGGGCCATACCTGGTTGATCACGGCGGCCAGACGAATCCCCGCCTTTGCCAACTGCTCCTCAGCCACAGCAGCTGCCTGTGCCAGATAGTCCTCGTCGAGTCTTTTCGGACTGCCGGCGGGCAGGGCCCCGTAAGCTGCTCGAACCGCCAGCAGGTGCGATTCCCAAGCCCATTCCCTCGGCCGGCCCTTCTGCCATTGCTTTTTCTGGAGAGGGGTGATCCCCTGATTGAGGTGTTGGGCGATCTCAGCTTCATCACTTCCCAACCGCCTGATGATCGTAGAATCCCAGATGCTGTGGAGATTCGACTCCCGCCCCTCAACAATCACCGGAAGCCGGTTTCCACCTCTGTCCTCGGCGAAGCCGGCATGCAGCGGCTGGTGCAAATCAGCCACAAAATGAATGAGGTATTTGACAGCTTCGGCGACTTCGCTCTTGTTGCGGACCCCCAGGCGCGCAATGCCGACAAACTCGCGAATCTTGTCGCTCACGCAATTGCCCTCCGGGCAGTCGCGTTGCGGGCGCAGGTCCGTGGCCGCCGGCGGAATGTTGATGTAGTGCCAAGGGGCTGTCTCCGGGCGCTCGTCCCGCACGTCGTCGGCCCACGTGGCTACGTCCGCCAGCGTGGTTTCCGAGCCCAAGACATAGGCCAGCCGCGCGCGGGCCCGGGCGTTCAGGTGTTGCTGGGCAACAGAAGCTATGATGCGATGCCCGGCGGGACCCCACGCCAACGCGGGAGAAGCGATCCAGGACATAACAACGCACACGATGAGGCAAAAGACACTCGGGCCGAGGAGCAGCCTGTAGGCTAGAGAGCTTTTCATGGCCTGTTAAGATACTAACGAAGTCCGGGAGGTTACTGAAAGACTCGGCGGGACAGGCAAACCCTCTGCTGTGTGGCCACGGTAGCGAGCTAAGGACTCCGTTTGCACCAACGCACTCACGTTTCGGGCGAGCGCAGTCGGGCACAGCATGCTGTGCCCCTACAGATCTGTTGGGTGCCTGGAAGGTAGGGGCACGGCATGTGGCGCGGGCCTCCGGCCCGAAGTTCCGATGGCGGGCTTGGCTTCTACCTATACGCGACCGAACTCATAAGACGGCCTACTATTGATACCCGCAGAATATAGTGTTGTTTTCGGACACAGCAAATGCCTTGCCAGAGCGGGCGCAGCACGCTGCGCCCCTACACTGTATTTCGCGAACATCAATAAGGTGCATTATTTCGCAAATACGGTTACGAAAGGCGGCCGACCGCGGAGGCGATGAATCGCGTCCCTGCCGGTGTGCTTGAGCATCTCCTGTTCCCATGTAGGGGCGCGATGCATTGCGCCCGAGCTGATGAGCCGCAATACCTCAAGCTGATTGATGCCTAACTCCATGGGCGAAATACTACACTCAGAACCGTGACGGCTTTGGAAATCGCTAAGCAGTTGGGCGCCCCTATCGAGGGTGATGGCGGACGCGAAATCCTCTCCGGCAACTCGCTCGAGTTGGCGACAGAGTCTGAGATCGCCTTTGCCGAAGGGGACGCTCCCGAGAAAACAGCCGGGACATCCCACGCCGGATGCCTTCTGGTCCGTCCGGGTGTCGAAGGCCTGGACGGCCGCACGGTGATCCGTGTTCCCAAACCACGCAATGCCTTCGCGCGGGTTTTCCAATGGCTTCACCCACCCGCCGCTCCCGTCCCCGGCGTCCATCCTACAGCGGTTGTGGCGGAGTCCGCCAAGTTGGATCAAGGCGTCTCGGTCGGCCCCCACGCCGTCATTGCCGAGGGAGTGCACATCGGCCGGAATACTCAAATTTCGGCCCAGGTAACGATCGGCGAGCGCTCGACCCTGGGCACCGACTGCCGAGTGTATCCGGGGGTTGCGGTTTCTCATGATGTCACCATCGGCGATCGCGTCACGCTGCACGCGGGCGCGGTCATCGGCGCCGACGGTTTCGGCTTCGCTTTTGAAGACGATCACTATGAGAAGTTCCCTCAAACGGGAACCGTCGAAATCGGCCATGATGTCGAAATCGGCGCCAATAGCTGTGTTGACCGGGCAGCGCTCGAAAAGACGGTGATCGGAGACGGCACGAAGCTCGACAACCTGGTGCACATCGGGCATAGTTGCCGAATTGGACGGCACGTCGTCATCGCCGCTCAGACGGGCTTTTCCGGAGGCGTCGTCGTCGAAGACTACGTCGTCATGGGCGGACAAGTGGGGATCGGGGAGAAGGCCCACATCGGAGCACGCGCCGTGATCGGAGGGCAGTGCGGCATCCTGCCGCACAGAAGAATCGAGGCCGGCGCAACGGTCTGGGGCACTCCCTCGCGCCCGCATGGCGAATATCTGCGCAAGCTTGCTCTGTTCAGCCGCTTGCCTAAGTTTGTCGCCGAGCTGAAAGCCCTGGGGAAGCGGATTGCGACCTTGGAGTCCAGGAAATGAAACTCGTCGTGGTCGGCGGACATAGCCGCGGCGTCGGGAAAACCTCGCTCGCCGCCGGCATCATCGCGGCCAACCCCGAGCTTCACTGGACGGCCTTGAAGATTACGCAGTACGGCCACGGAATCTGCTCGGCCCACGGCCATGACTGTAGCTGCGCCATCGAAGACCCCGATTGTCCCTACGCGATCTCGCGTGAACTTGAGCTGGATAGTGGTTCCGACACCTCGCGCTTTCTCCGCGCCGGCGCCGAGGAAGTCTATTGGGCCCGCACCCGTGTTGGTCAGCTTGAAACCGCCATGCCGGCGCTCAGAGACATGATGGCCAGTCGGGAATTCGTCATCATGGAGTCGAACAGCATCCTGCGTTTCCTGCGGCCCGACGTCTACCTTCCCCTCTTGCGATTCGACGTCGAAGATTTCAAGCTCAGCAGCCGGATCTATCTCCAGCGCGCCGATGCCTACGTCGTTGTGGGTTCGACCGCCTCCCAGCCCTCCTGGCCGGGGATGCCGGCCGGCCTGCTTGACGAAAAGCCCGTCTTCCGCGTCGAGCCCCCTTCCTACTGCGGTCCGGAGGTCTTGCGATTTGTGTGGGAGCGGCTTGGTATGCCTGCCGGGTGAAGCGGGGCGAAGTCAGTAGAAGCTATCTTTTGAGGCCAGGGGATTTCACCAGGGGATAGACTTGGGCGGGAGAATGAACTCTCGCATCACAGCGACGGACGAGGCATTTATGCGCTCTGCCTTAGCTCAGGCTGATGAAGCCGAGCGGCTGGGCGAGGTGCCTGTGGGCGCTGTGATTGTCAAAGACGGTGAAATCGTCGCAGTAGCAGCGAACGCTCCTGTTTCGACAACGGATCCCACGGGCCACGCCGAGATCCTGGCGTTACGGGAGGCAGGCCGCAAAATGGGGAACTATCGACTTCCGGGCGCCACCATGTTTGTGACCGTGGAGCCTTGTGCGATGTGCGCCGGAGCCCTCGTCGCCGCCCGCGTCGACAAGCTCGTTTTCGGAACCAGGGACCTGAGATTCGGGGCCGTCAGGAGCAAGTTTCGCCTGGCCGATTCCGACCAACTCAACCACCGCATCGAAATCGTCGAAGGAGTACTGGCAGCCGAGTGCTTGAAGAGATTGCAGAGGTTTTTCGCGCAACGCCGCGGATAGCTTCCCGTTCTCCCCGCGGCGGGACGGGGTCCCCTCGCCGGCCGGTGCGTGGTCGGAGGACCGGCAAGGGCCCTCTAGATTGCCTTGGTGGGAAGACTTTTGAGGAGGGAGAAGGCAGGCTACCCTTAGCTTTTGCCCCGCGCTTTCCTTTGGCCGGCCCAATACTTCGTCATCCGCTCGGAGACCGCCTTGCGCGCGGCGGGGCCCATCTTCCTGCGGCGGCGGTTCTTCTTCGGCGCCGCGGCGACCTTAGCAGCGCTTCCCGGTTTGCGGCCTCGCCGCTTTGGTTCGGATTGTAGAATTTCAATCGCTCGGTTGAGACGATCTCTTTCTTGAATCAGTAGAGTAAGTACGTCAGTCATGGTCTAATGATCCTAACACACAATTCACTCTTGTCCAAATTAGAACTTTCGGGACCGTTACTTGGACAGCATGGACACCTGGTTTCAGTTGCGAGAAGCCTGACATTGAAATTACCCTTCCGAGCGGGAAAACAGAATGGAAACAAGGCGTCTATCTCATACTGACCTGACTGTGCCCCGAGTATGTATGGGAACGATGACGTTTGGGCTCCAAACGGATCTCGCTAGCGCTCGACGAATGGTGGATCGCTGTTGGGATGCCGGGGTTACCTTCTTTGACACCGCCAACGTATACAACCAAGGGGCCTCGGAAGAATTTCTGGGCAAGGCGCTTGGCAGCCGTAGAAAGGATGCTGTTGTCGCCAGCAAGGTATGTGGGGTTATGGGACAAGGGCCGGACGATGGTGGACTTTCGCCTTCCGCCGTCCGGCGAGCGATCGACGGCTCACTTAGCCGCTTGACGACCGACTACTTGGATATTTACTACCTCCACCAGCCGGATTACAAAACCCCGATCGAAGAAACGCTGGCGGTCATGGATTCGCTGCGAAGAGAAGGTAAGATCCGTTATTTGGCCACGTCCAACTATAGCGCTTGGCAGCTGTGTGAGATTTTGTGGCTTTCCGAGAAGAATGCCTGGCAGCCGCCCTGGATTTCACAGCCTAGGTATAACCTCTTAGCCCGTAGTATCGAAGAGGAGTTTTTGTCTTTCACGGCGCGCTTTGGAGTCAGTGTCGCTTGCTACAATCCCTTGGCCGGTGGATTGCTCACTGGAAAGCAAAGCTTCCAGAAAGGCCCGGCGGCAGGAACTCGATTTGACCGCAATCCTGCTTACCTCAAACGGTTCTGGCGCCCCGAGTATTTTGAAGCCGTCGAGAAGTTGAAGCCAATCGCACAAAAGGCCGGCACGACCTTGGTGGGCTTGGCGCTGCGATGGCTCACCCAGCAGCAGGCTGTAGACTCGATCATTATCGGGGCTTCCACATTCGAGCAGTTAGAGGAGAACCTGTTAGCTGCCGAGGGTTCCGCCTTGGACTCGGAAGTCATCGAAGCCTGCGATCAGGTGTGGCAAGCTCTACGGGGACCGGCGCCTAAATACAATCGCTAGCGACCAAGTGGATACCCCATAAGATAGTTTTGAGCGAGCATACAAAGAAGTATCCGGGAGTTCTTCCCTCCGCATAAGCTGGAGGAAAGTCAATCGCCCTCGCTCTCCTTCTTTTTCTGCTTTGCGGCGATCGTCGAACAACCTCAGGCAAACCCTTCTGACTGCGATTCCCCTATGCCTGCGCCGGTCAACGATGAGGGTTGTTGAGTTCGATCCGGCTGTTGCAGTTGGCGCAGACCGTGTAGTCGAGCGGAAAGTCGGGCCCGAGCTGAATGGTCTGGCCGCACGTGCAGCGGAAGGCATCCCAACCCTCGCCTGTACGGTCATAGCGCAACGCGGAGCCGCCGCTCGAAGCGGTCGGTAGGCTAGGCTGAGCGGAAGCGGCCGGCGAAGCCGGTCCAGCGGCCCCCTCGATCGGAATGGGCGCAGCGGCGGGAACGATCAGCTGCCTGCTGCAACGCGGACACAAAACGCTGTCTCTCCCATAATCGGGCGGTAGCTTGATGCGCATGCCGCAAACGCATGGCACGAAGATGAAGAGAGCGAGACGGTCGAGCAAGTCTCCCACCTCACGAGCTCGGCCGACCGCCGTGCGGCGAGTCTCGGGTTCGAAGGACGGCTGGCGTGCCGCGACGCTTTCATCCGACTTGGCTGCCGCCGTCAGCGCGGCCAACCTCGTCTCTCGGCCTTCCATTTTCCGTAGCGCCGCCTCGTAGTCCACATAGCCGGCGCGTCCGCCCATGCCGCGGAGGATCTTCACCCGGTCCTGGGTCGGCGGGTGCGTCGACAGTAAGCTTGACGCTCCCATCAGCTGCAGCGGGTTAACGATATAGAGAGGCGCCAAGGCGCCGCTGACGCGGCTCGGGGTGTACCCCGAATGGTGGACTGCGATTTTCTCCAAAGCCGAGGCCAGGCCGTCCGGGTAGCGGGTGAACCGCGCCGCCGAAGCGTCCGCCAGATACTCTCGCTGTCGCGAGCAAGCCAGATAGAGCAGCCGGACCAGCAGCGGCGACACGATGGCCATGACGAACGCGACCACGAGAAGAGCCGGATGACCGCCGCCACGGCCCCTCCCGCCGCGCCGGCCAACCGCGGCGAAAGCGCCCACGCAAAGAAACCCCCGAGAAAGCAACTCGACGCTTCCCACCAGCACGGCAGCCATGGTCATGAATCGGATGTCAAGGTTGCGGATGTGGGCAATCTCGTGAGCAATCACTCCCTGTAGCTCGTCACGGTTCATCAGTCGCAGCAGGCCGGAGGTAACCGCCACCGCCGATTTCTCCGGGCTTCGCCCGACGGCGAAGGCGTTCGGGGCATGGTCCTCGACAATGTACACCCGCGGAGGCCGCCCAAGACCCGAGGCAATCGCCATTTCTTCCACAACGTTCCACAGTCGCGGAGAATCGCGCTTTTCGATCGGCAGGGCGTGCGCCGAGCGAAGCACCAGCCGGTCGCCCCCGTAGACCGCGAGAAGCGAAAGGATTAGCCAAACGACTAACGCCGCCACCCCGCCGACGAGCGCTCCGAACCAAGTTTCTTCGCCGGGAAACGCGTAACGCAGGTCGACCAGCACGGGACCAATCAACGTCCCCAGGCTAGCGCCCAGTACGATGAGCACCACACCCATCACGAAGATGATTAACCGCGACCGGCGCCGGTTGGCTGCAATAGCTTGCCACATAGCTGACTGGAAATTCCCTGATACGTCGCCGGATCCGGCCGCGGAACGATGCCGGACACCCAGGAGTGTCCGCCACCACGGCAGTTAACTTTCGCCCGCTTGTTGCTCAGGACGAGGACGAGAACGAGACTCGGGGGGCTTCGCGCGCCGCCTCGTCTTGTAGTTCGAAGAACTCTTCTTGCTTGAAATGGAACATTCCCGCAACGATGTTCGCCGGCACGCTTTCAACCCGGGTGTTGAACAACATGACCGAGTCGTTGTAGCGCTGTCGCGCGAAGGTGATCTTGTTCTCTGTCGAAGTGAGCTCTTCCTGCAAGGCCAAGAAATTCTGATTGGCTTTCAGGTCGGGGTATTGTTCGACCACCAGCATCAGCCGGCCGAGCGCCCCGGTTAACTGTTGTTCGGCCTGGGCTTGCTGGCCCACGCCTTGGGCGGAGACCGCCTGGGATCGAGCGCGGGTTACGTTTTCCAACGTTTCTTTTTCGTGTCCGGCGTAACCCTTCACTGTTTCCACCAAGTTCGGAATCAAGTCATGCCGGCGCTTCAATTGCACGTCGATCTGCGACCACGCGTTGCGTACGGCATTTCTCATAGCCACCAAGCCGTTGTAAGTCATCGCCACCCAAATGGCGATGAGGACAATGATGGTAAGGAATACCAACGCGACCATCATCAAAACCTCCATGTATCCCTCCTCAGTTTCACTTTCACGATCAAGGTTGCGTGGGGGCAGTCTTTTTGCCGTAAAAGTCGGCGAAGAAGCGGGCGACAACACCCTCCTCGCCTTCGTCCAATGATGCGATAAAAGTTTCCATCTCACCGCGGTCGAACCAGAGTCCGTCTCCCCCGGGACAGCGATCGATTTCGACGGACTTGCCGGTTCCCAGATTGATCACCCGCAGCTTCCGAGAGCACCGCGGACATCGCCGGCCGCCGTGGCGTCGCCCTTGGGCGGTCTTCAAAGCTTCGAACAAACCGCCCCGTGATGCTCCGGCCGCCTCGGCGATGAGTTCCAACTCCCCGGCGTCAACCCACGTGCCCGCGCACTCCACGCAGCGGTCGATCTCAATTCCCTCCAGCTCGAAGGCAACCATCGACTGCCGGCAGACCGGGCACATCGAAAGAGTGTTCACCGCTTCTCAAGTGTCGCCCTCGATCTTCCATTCCGAAAGTCGTCTCGTGTCGAAATTGTGCTCTTTAGGCGCCTTTTTGTCCAGCGAATCAGAGGATGTACTTACGCAAGATGATTCCGGGCCTATGCGATCTTGGGTCGGCCAAGGCGCTTTGAGCCAATAAGAAGCACCCAGATTCCGGCAGTACTTCGCTGGTCGATGGCTACAAAAAGCCCGCTTCCGGGTGCGCTTCGATTGGGTTAGGCAAGGGGCCGGGGTTGTTTGCCAGCCATTGGACAAACTGCTATCGTCAGCCGATAGAAGATGCATGATCGCACAGACTGAAGAAATGACCCTCCAAACCGAAACACTGCCGGATTCACTAGCTTCCGCCGTTCGCCAAGCGCTTGCCGATTGGCAAGCCTCGGGCAAAGTAGGCAGGCTTTGGGCTCGCGACCCCTCCCTTTGGACAGGCGCGGATGAAGGCGGCTGGCTGGGGTGGCTAGGCATAGTGGAAGATCAATTGACCCATGCCGAGCGCCTTACGAGCCTTGGCGAGGAAGTCCGCGCCGCCGGCTTTCGAGACGCGGTGGTGTTGGGCATGGGCGGCTCAAGCCTTTGCCCCGAGGTGTTGGCCCTCACTTTCGGCGCCCAGCCCGGCAGCCCGCGCCTTCGCGTACTCGATTCGACCGACCCCGCTCAAATCAAGACTCTCGCAGGTCAAGTCGATCCGGCGAGTACTCTGTTCATCGTTTCGAGCAAGTCCGGGTCCACCCTCGAGCCGAACATCTTCAAACAATATTTCTTCGAGAGGGTCAAGGAAGCTGTGGGAGCCGATCAAGCCGGGGACCACTTCATCGCCGTCACCGATCCGGGATCGAAGCTTCAAAAGGTTGCCGAAGACGACGGCTTCCGCCACATCTTTCACGGGGTGCCTAGCATCGGAGGCCGTTACTCCGCCCTCTCGGATTTCGGCATGGTTCCGGCGGCGATCATGGGCGTTGACGTAGCGCGCTTTTTGGAACGCACGCACAAGATGGCTCTGGCCTGTTCGCCGCGGCAGCCGGCGGAAGACAACCCGGGTGTGGTGCTGGGTTCGATCCTGGGATCCGCCGCCAACCAGGGTCGTGACAAGGTAACGATCATTGCCTCACCCGGTATTTGGGATCTGGGAGCGTGGCTCGAGCAGTTGCTCGCCGAGTCGACCGGCAAACAAGGGAAGGGTTTGATCCCCGTGGATCGCGAGCCCGTGGGTTCCCCGCGGACCTACGGTGACGACCGCTTGTTCGTCTACGTGCGACTCGAATCAGCGCCCGACTCCGCGCAAGATCGGGCAGTCGAGGCCCTCGCCAACGCCGGCCACGCCGTGGTGCGAATCCCCGTCGCCGATGCTTATGAGCTTGGCGCGGAATTTTTCCGCTGGGAGATAGCGACCGCCGTCGCCGGCTCTCTGATCGGCATCAATCCCTTCGATCAGCCGGACGTCGAGGCCAGCAAGATCGCCACGCGCCGTTTGACGGACGAGTACGAAAAGACCGGCTCGCTTCCCGGGGAGACCCCTTTGCTTGACGCCGACGGCATCGCGTTGTACGCCGACGCGGAAAACAGCTCCTCGCTGTCTTCGGACGCGGGAGGTGACTTGTCCCTTGTGGGCTATCTCCGCGCGCACTTGAATCGGCTCAGCGCCGGCGACTACCTAGGGCTGCTCGCCTACATCGAGATGAACGAAACGCACGAACAGAGACTTCAACAGATCCGTCAGGCCGTGCGCGATTCCAAACACGTTGCTACCTGTGTGGGTTTCGGGCCAAGGTTCCTACACTCCACGGGCCAGGCCTACAAAGGCGGCCCCAACAGCGGTGTCTTCCTGCAGATAACTTGCGACGAGGCGGCGGATCTGGCCGTGCCCGGGCAGAAGTATACGTTCGGCGTGGTGAAGGCCGCCCAAGCGCGCGGTGACTTCCAAGTTCTGGCCGAAAGGAACCGCCGCGCCCTTCGAGTCCATCTCGGCGCCGACGTGGCCGCCGGACTATCGAAGCTGCAGTCGGCTATCGCACAAGCGATAGTCTAGGCTGTAACCGCATCAGGGGAAGTCCCTTAGCAACCTGCCAGTCAGTACCTGTCTGTTTACCGCGACCCGCCGTTTGCGGTAGAGTACATCGTCTCCGACGACGAAGGCCGCGGCCTGGCGGGCACACATCCATGACGTCCTTGATAGACCGATTCCGTGATTTGGGAGCTGGCCTGTCGCGCTTGACCGAACGCTGGGTGCCGAACTCGTGGGTCATCTGCATGATCCTCACCAGCTGCGCATTGCTCCTCGCCGTTTTCGGAGCGGGGGTCGGAGTCGAGGACGCAATCCTCGCCTGGGGCGGCGGGATGTGGAACCTGCTCGAGCTGGCCATGCAGTTTACGATCGTGATGGTCGCCTCCCATGCCTGTGTTACTTCTCGACCCGTCTTCAAGCTGCTCGACCGTTTGGCCCGGATGCCCGACCCGAACCGGCCGTTGCAAGCGGTTGCCTTGGCGGCGGTCTTCTCTCTTGCCACGGCGTACTTGAACTGGGCCTTATGCCTCGTCGCGTCGGCCTTGTTCGTGCCGTTCTTGTGCCGCCATAACCCCAGAGCCGACGTCCGGGTGTTGATTGCAGCCGCCTATCTCGGTTTGGGGACGATATTTCCTTTTGGGCTCTCGAGTTCGGCTCCACTTATCCTGGCCACGCCGGGAAATCCGCTCCTCGAACCGGCGACCGGAAGTCCCATTGTCGATCGGCTCGTACCGGTTACGGAAACGTTGTTTGCTCCGTTCAATCTCGGTTTTGCACTGGTGACGGCGGTAGTGGGTTTTCTCACTGTGGTTGCGCTCCACCCTCGCCGAGGCGCCGTTACGCTCTCGCCGGAGCGGATTCAAGAGATCCTGCCGAAGCTCCCGGATTCCCCGGAAGACTCGGCGACTCCGGCCGGAAGAATCGACCGCTTCCCGGGCTGGGTTCTATTAGCAGCCTTTCTTATCGCCTACCCGCTCGGCCACTCGCTGGTCACCCGCGGCTTTGGAGCCACCTGGACGATCAACGCTTACAACATGACCTTTCTCGTCGCCGCCCTGCTGCTGCACGGGCGGCCGGTGTCGTTCGTCAACGCTTGCCGGCAAGGCGTGGGGACGACTTGGGGCATTATTCTTCAGTTCCCCTTTTACGCTGGGATTTTCGGCGTCATGAACAGCACCGGGCTCGGCAATTGGCTGGGACAACTGTTCGCCGATTTCTCGACCACTCGTACCTTCCCGCTGGTGGTTTACATCTATTCGGCGTTCATGAATCTGTTTGTCCCCTCAGCCGGGTCCAAGTGGCTGATCGAAGCGCCATTCCTGATCCCGGCTGGGCGCGAGCTCGGCGTCTCGGTCACTACGGTTGTCCTCGCCTATGCGTATGGCGACGGGACGACCAACCTCATCCAACCGTTCTGGGCGATTCCCATTCTGGCCGTGGTGCGGCTGCGATTCGGCGAGATGGTGGGTTACACATTCCTCGTGGCCGCGGCGTGCTTTGCCGTCAGTGTGGTCGCCATGCTGCTGATTCCCCCGGCGCTATAGGCGGCTGCCGGCCGCGGCGCTACAGCAAGCCGGAAACTCCGACAGAGAACCATTGGTCAACGGAAATCCAGCTCGATTTTGTGGTCCTATTCTATTTCTGGCATACTGGGTTCCTGGGAAATGGGATTGTAGCCATATGCGAACAGACGAATGTCCGCGGCATACAGTCGAGAGTGCTCCGGGTCAACGGCAAGCCGCTGTCGGATTGTTGTCGCGGATGCTCTTATTGGTGAGTATCGTCGCTTCGGCCGGCATCGCCGGTGAAAAAAGGAACGAGCGAACCTTCGAGGCGCCTTTCGAGGATGTATGGAAGGCGTGCGTATCAGTGGCCGCTGAACGTTACGCTGTCCTCCAGTCCGACAAAGAGAACGGCGTCCTAACTTTCAAACAGGGGACAACAGCGTTCGCTTGGGGCCTCGACTACGGGGCACATATACAGGATCTTGGCAACGAGAAAACTCGCGTTCGCGTTCGATCTCAGAAGCAGAAACAGCTTTTCGGTTCCAAGCGCGTCGCAGTTATTCGCCCCAACCCTACTGCCCCATGGAAAAAACGCGGCCGCCTCGCCTCCAAACTCTAATTCGCGCGGCTGACATTCAAGCACGAGTGATCGAGATCGGAAGGCAAATCACAAAGGATCACTTCCCCCGGCCTGATCGCTCGCCCTTGCACCTGATTGGTGTTCTCAAGGGTGCCTTCGTGTTCCTCTCCGACCTCGCCCGCTCGATCGAAGGACCTGTCACACTCGATTTTTTGGACGTCAAAAGCTACGGGCACGCCGCCACGAGCTCCGGCGTCGTCGAGATCACCAAAGACCTCGAGCACGATATCCGGAACTTGGATGTCTTGCTGGTGGAAGACATCGTCGACAGCGGGCGAACGATTGCCCGCCTGCACAGTCTGCTCAGCCAGCGCCGGCCTCGGTCACTGCGCGTGGCAGCGCTGCTCGACAAACCCGACCACCGCATTGAAGAGGTCGAGCTAGACTACGTGGGATTCCAGATTCCCGACAAGTTCGTCGTCGGCTATGGCCTCGACTACGCGGAACGCTACCGCAATCTGCCCGACATTTGCACCCTGGAAAGCTACAAAGAGGAAGCGTGGAAAAATGCGTAGACCGAACTGGTCCCAGCCCAGCGCGTCATCGGCTGTTAGGATCGACTTCAGACGGAGCGTTCCAGCCGGAAGGATTTCCTACGGGATCGGGTTCAAGCCCGGTCGCCGCGCTTGCGCATATCGGCGAGGACTCGCTCGATGCCAACCTTGTTGATGATCTTGATGGCTTTCGCGCTTACGCGAAGTTTCACCCAGCGTTTCTCGCTAGGCACCCAAAAACGCTTGTTCTGGAGGTTGGGCAAGAAGCGGCGTCTCGTCTTGTTGTTCGCGTGGGAGACGTTATTGCCCGCCATGGGCTTCTTTCCCGTGACCACGCATACTTTCGCCATCGATGAGTCTCCTTGTCGGTTGCCCCCGCGGGATTGGGGATGGAGCGGCTCTGGCCAGCCTGAGAAAAACGTCGGCGGCCCTGCAATATCGACTTTTTTCATGATACCACGCGACTTCGTCGCTCGAGCTCCGCCCTGCGCGGCGGTGTCTCAAAAATCGGGTACAGCCAGCCAATTCGCTTCAGGCTAAGTACTCCATTTCATAAATACACTCACGTTTCGGGCGAGTGCGGGCGGGCACAGCATGCTGTGCCCCTACAGATCCGTTGGGTGCCTGGAAACGTAGGGGCACGGTATGCCGCGCCCGAAGTTCGCGACCGTCCACCTGGCTTCTAAATATACGTGATCGAAGTTGTGAAACGGACCACTAAGTGCTTTGTTTCTTGGGTCATGACAGGAAGCGAATTGGTGGCAGCCCCCATTTTTCGCTGCTGCATGACTCTTGCCACAGGCTCCTAGGGCGCGAGGACTCACAATTTGGCGGACGCGGTCCGATTCGGGTCGATGGCAGCCTACCACGTGATTCAAAAAAGGGGCGGCGTGGTTGCGCGCCGCATGCCCGGGAGCGCACAAGTGGAGGAGGCGCTGAGAGGTGGGAGGAAATGACTCCAAGACCCCCCCGAATGCGTCAGAATAGTCTATAGGCGAAGTGTAAGCTAAGCTACCGTCGCAATTTCAGGGGATTGCGATACAGTACGGTCAACTCGCAGTTTCAGGATTGGCGGGGGATTGGTATTATCGTGCCCGGACGGGCTTTTTATGCGGGTCGGCATATAAACAGGCGTTAGGCCGCTCGGCAGAGCGGCCTGGAAGACTGACGGGAAGGAGGCACATCCAAATGAAGTTTCCGAGGTGGCTGGGGCATTTCCGGGTGGCCATGCTGTGGTTAGCGATTTGCGTGACCGCCGCTCTGGCCGTCGCCGCAGATATCGTCAAACCGATCCCGTTCTATGGCGGCCGCCTTGTAGGTTACGAAAAAAGCGGCGTTCTCAAGACGACCAACAAGCTGGTGATGCCATCCGACAGAGAGCACATGTTCGTGACCCTCAAGCTGGAAATTGAGCAACCCTTTCCATACGTGCGCGGGAGATTTAGCGAAATCGTGCTCACTGATGAGTTCGGGGCTCTGTATCAGCACAAGGGCCTGCTGTCGGACCAGGGCTGGCTGCTGGTCGACAAGGCGAAGGTCGAAAAACCGCTCGAGCCTATCGCCACCCTCGAGCCGGGGGAAGACGGCTACCCCGATGTAGTGGACATCACTTTCGAGGTTCCGATCGCCAGCGACGAAGTCCGGCTTAAGTTCAAAGACAGCGAGGTGGTCTTGTACGGTCCGAGCAAATGACTTGTGTTCCTCTGACAGGTCCGCGTACTGGGGTTCGGCCTAAACCAGCGCTGCAGGCGACGGCCAAAGTTCTAGGCGCTTTGTTTTCAATTGACTACGGAGAATGCGATGAGCACGTACCGAATCTTCCTCGACACGGCCGACGCGGACGAAATCAAAGATGTGGTTTCGACTGGCCTGATCGACGGCATTGCCACCAACAGCCAAAAGATAGCTCAGAGCAGGAAAAGCTATCAGGAGCTTATCGAGGAGATCCGCCGGCACTTCGACGGACCGATCGCGGTTCAATCAGTCGGACACACGACGGAGGAGATTTGCCGCCGCGCCCGAGAATTGAACCAAATGGACGATCTGCTGGCCGTCAAAGTGACCGCGAATAAGGCGGGCCTGGCGGCGGTCAAGATCATGGTGTCAGAGGGAATCAGGACCAACGCGACGCTGATTTTCAACCCCACGCAGGGACTGCTGGCGACCCTGGCGGGCGCGCAGTTTCTCAGCCCCTTCATTGGGCGCGCGCGAATGGCCGGCTACGACGGGGTGGAAACGATTCGCAAGATTCGCCAACTACTCAACGCCTTCGATCTGAAGACGAATTTAGTGGCCGCCAGTATTAAAGACGTGGAACAGGTCATCGACGTGATCGTCGCCGGCGCGGATAGCGTAGCCGTGCCGTTTCACGTCTTTGAAGCCATGTGCGAGCACCCCATGACGGACAAGGGTCTCGAAGACTTCATGGCGAATGACCGCAAGATTCCGCGGGAGCGGCCGGTGGAAGTGGGAGTGTAGGCCGGGTTTTCACCCCACCTTGGCGGACCCCGCGCCTGCCTGCCGGCGTCGGCAATTGTCGCAACGGAACAAGCAGTTCCCCCCTTCACTCCGAAGTACTCACGCCTGATTCGTAGCCGGCGTCGGCCTTCTGGGCTTCCTCGAGACCGCCGGCGTCGATCCACTCCTTGATGCTGCGTAGGCTGTCTTCGAGAGAGTAAATCGGCTCGAACCCGAAGACTTGCTTCGCCTTCTCCATGCTGAAGGAAATGGCTTGTCCTTGGGCCATGCTCCAGGGGAACCCGAATTCGACCTTGATGCCGGGAAAGAGTTTTTCGACCGACTCCTGAAACTCCGCCCCGCTCGTTGGTCCCGGCCCGCAGCAATTGAAAATTTGACCCGCGGTTTCCGCTGAGTCAGCCGCGGCGATGAACATTCTCGCCACGTCCCGGAAATCGATGTAATGACAGACTTCTTCGGCGGAAAAGTGAGGAACTTGCACCTTCTCCCCCTGGGAGAGATTCTCGGCGATTGCCCGCCAGCCGCGTCCTCCCCCACTGCCTCGAGGGCCGACCACCGCCGTCAGACGCAATACGGTGGTCGCCATATCGTATTGATGAAAATACGTCATAGCCAGCTCTTCCTGCATCCGCTTCGTGACGGAGTACATATCCCTGGGGCGGCAAGGATGGTTCTCGTCAACAGGAGCGTAGTCGGGCGGATTAAATTTCGTTCCGGGGTACCACTCGTAGGCCGAGACACTGCTGGCGACAATCGCGCGCGGCGTCTTCGATTGGCGGGCAAACTCAAGGATGTTCAAGCAGCCGTTGACATTGAGTCCAACCATCTCCCGCGGGTCGCCCGTGTCTCCAGGGAGCGAAGCAAGATGCATGACGCAGTCGTAGGTCTTTCCCTTCAGCGCTTGCCGCAAGCCGGCGGGATCGGTCAGATCCGCTTGAACGTATTCGAGATCACCCCTGGGTTCGCTTCTGCCCAGGCCGGTGACCCGATCCCCTCTCTCCTGTAGCCGACGCACGAGCTCGCGCCCGACGTAGCCGGTAGCACCAGTAATAAGGACGTGACCCATTGTCTGTTAAACCTCCGTCAGAAAGACTCCGATTGGAAGAGATCATTCTCTCAAGGGAAGATCGGCCCAACACCTTTCACGCTTTGCAAGACGACACCGCGGAACGAGCGCGCGCAGATCGTCGAAGTACGCCGGCGCAGCGGTTTTCGCTCGCGCACCCTGCGCGGTTTGAAGTATGATAACCATTCGCCGCGCTCAGCTACCAGTAAGAATCCGCGTGCTCGCCACGGGGTTTCCGCGGGAAGGCAACCGATGACTTCCTCTGAATTCGAGGGACGCGTTGCCCTGGTGACCGGTGGCGCCAAGGGCATTGGCCGCGCCTGTTGTGAACAACTGGCGCGGGCCGGGGCGAAAGTAGCCGTCAACTATCGATCGAGCGAAAAGGCGGCCGAAGAGACAGCCAAGCTGGTGGAAGAGGCAGGAAGCACGGCCCACCTCGTGCGCGCCGATGTTTCCTCCCCTGACGAGGTCGAATCGATGGTCGCCGAGGTCAGTGCGGCGCTGGGCCCGATCGACCTACTGGTCAACAACGCCGCCGTGTTTGACGCCGTGTCGCACGAAGAGGCGACGCTCGAGGTTTGGCAGCGAACGCTCGACATCAATTTGACCGGCGTCTATCTTGTAACTTGGGCGGTCAAGGGCGCCATGGTCGAGCGCGGATTCGGCCGCATCGTGAATATCACCTCCGTCGCCGCCCTGCGCGGGTGGCCGATGTGCATTCCTTACTCGGTGAGCAAGGCGGGAGTTACCGCGTTCACCAAAGGTCTTTCCGAAGCGTTCGCCGCCCACAACATCCGGGTCAACGCCGTAGCACCGGGTTTGACCGACACGGATATGGCGGGCAATCTCGACGAGGCCACGCGCGCAAAACAGATTCAAGACACCCCGCTCAAGCGGATGGGAACTCCCGAGGATATCGCCAACGTCGTCATGTTCCTGCTCAGCGAGCAATCCAGCTTCATGACAGGCCAGACCGTGGTCGCCAGCGGAGGCCGCGTTTTGCTGCCGTAGGCCCCGTGGCCGGGCACGGCAAAAGGAAGGAGCAAGCGTGAAACTTGGCGTATACACGAACCTGTTTGCCGACCTGGATCTCGACGACTGCTTGGAACGCATTTCGGGAACCGGTGTCGAGGCGGTCGAGATTGCCGCGGGAAACTATAACGGCTCGCCACACTGTCCGCTGGACGAACTGCTGGCGAGCGACGATCGGTGCCGGGAGTATAAGCGGAAGTTCACAGATCGCGGGCTCGAGATCTGTGCATTGACCTGCCACGGTAACGTTCTGCATCCGAGCCCGGGGAAACGCAGGCGCTTCAGGTCGGTCCAGCACAAGACGATCAGGCTGGCGGAGAAACTCGGCGTCCCCACCGTCAACACGTTTTCCGGCTGTCCCGGCGACAGCAAGACCGCCAAGTACGCCAACTTTGTCAGCTTTCCCTGGCCGGATGAAAACACCGAACTGCTGCGCTGGCAATGGGAAGAGGAAGTGATCCCTTTCTGGGAGCGAGAAGCCAAATACGCCCGCGACCACGGTGTAAGGATGGGCCTTGAAATGTTCGTCGGTTTCGTGGTCTATAACACCGAGACCTTGCTCAAGCTACGCGACGCAGTCGGGCCGGCCGTCGGCGCCGGCGTCGACCCCAGCCACATCGTCTGGCAAGGCATGAATCCCGCTGACGTTGTGCATCAATTGGGGGACGCCGTTTTCCACGTGCAGATGAAAGACAACAAGATCAACACCGTGACCAAAAACGTCAACGGCGTCATCGACACCAAACCCTTCGGTGACGAACAGCACCGTACCTGGACGTTTCGAACCGTCGGATACGGCCACGACGTCAGCTTCTGGAAGGACTTCGTAAGCGCCCTCAGGCTTGTCGGCTACGACGGCGTCCTCTCCATCGAACAAGAAGACAGCTTGTTTTCGGCCACCGAGGGTTTTCACAAGTCCTTGGCTTTTGTCAAAGACCTGGTCGTGCGCGATCCGGACCGGTTCGCCTGGTGGCCGCCCACGCAATCGGGCTAGCCCGGAGCCGCCGGATCCTTGTGCAGTTTGCCGTCCTTCATGATGGCCATGAGGTTGTCGGTGTCGAGCAGCAGCTTCGGGTCCGCCAGCGGGTCGCCTTTCACAAGCAGCATGTCGGCCAGAAAACCTTCCTTGATCTGACCGAGATCATCGTGGCCCATCGCTTCTCCGCAGTATCTGGTCATCGACATGATGGCCTCGATCGGCGTGAACCCTAGGAACTTGATGAAGTGTTCGATGTCCCTGGCGTTGTTGCCATGCGGGGTCGACTGGAAGCCGTAGTCGCCACCAGCGAGAATCCTGACGCCACGTTTGTGCAACTCCTTCATGGCGTTGCAGGCGCCTTCGAGTTCCTGACGGAAACCGAGTTCCTTCACGTCCTCTTCGCTGAGTCCCCAGGCTTCGCCCTCGTAGACGGCCACAATGGGATAGCCGATGTTGGGGCTGACGAAGATAGTGTCCTTGTTGGCCTCGAGCATATCGAGCGCCTCTTCATCGGCGAAGTTCGCATGGTAGATGATGTCGACCCCGTGGCGCACACACCTCTTGATCGACTCGGCGCTGCGGGCATGGGCGTTCATGCGTCTGCCGTGCGCGTGGGCAACCTCGGCCACCGCGGCGACTTCAGCTTCTGTCATCACCGTGTCCGTGTCTCTGGCATGTGGAATGCCCGTATCTCCCGATACCACGAGCTTAATAATGTCGACGCCTTCGCGGATCAACTCACGCGTCAGCCGGCGAAACTCATCCGGCCCGTCGGCAACGAGCCCCAAGGACTCGAGGTGGGGCATGTGGAGCTTTCTCACATCGCCTAGGCCACTGGTGACCGTCATCCAGGGGGTGCAGGCAATTAGCCGGGGACCGGGGATTTCTCCCGCGTTGATGGCATTGCGGATTACCAGATCGAGGCGCGGCTTGACCGAACCCGCGCTGATGCACCCGGTAAAGCCGTGATCGAGATAGAACTTCGCGTTGCGCGCCGTGATCAGCGTGTGCTCTTCCGGCGGAATCATCGCCAGTTCGACGAGGTCGGCCGTGTTGTTGATACTCAAATGAGTGTGCGAGTCGATCAAACCCGGCATCAGGAAAGCACCCGCGCCGTCAATGACCCGCGCACCATCGGCCGGCAGCGAAGCGGACTCCTCGGTGACGCGCTTGATGCGGTTGCCCTCGATCAGCACCTGGCCCTCGTAGGGATCGGCCCCCGTACAATCGAGGACTCTGACGTTCGTAAAAAGGACGTTTGCCATGGCCGTGACCTCCTATCGACTCTAGCCCGCTTTTCTCACCAGCTGAGGTGGAAGGACCGATCAGCCCGCCAAACTTTCCCTAAGTTTCTGGAAAACAAGGCTTTATTGGGAATTGGGTTTGTTTGGTAATTCTGTTGCTCGGTAGCTGCCCACCGACGCGGACGCTGGAACAGCGCCAGGTCCGCGCTACAAGCTCTGCGCCGATCGTCCGTTGCCGCCGTGTTGCTCCTTCGGGGCCTCCCGCCCTGCGGCAAAGCTACTTTTCTACCAGGCTGGTCCGATCCGTCGGATTTTATGGGTCCGACCGTCCCGCCGTACTGGACACTAACTGTAAACCATTGATTCCCTTTGGGTTCGACGAAATTGGGTTTGTTTGGTAATTTTGTTGCCTCGTGGGTTGGTGGCTTCCGACGGCCCGTGCTCGACTGGGCCCCGAATGCATCGCGTGTACTCAATTACATTGTACCTTACCAATCCAAGGAGGCCTTGGCGACAATGTGGCTAAGCTACTTTTAATGAGACACTTAGGATGCATGAGCGGGGTGGACCCCTGAAGTGAGACAACCTGCTAAGCAGGGTTTCCCCATTGGCTGAAAAGAGCTGGGCTGGAGAACGCCCGTCATTGTAGACTGTTTCCCGGCTGGTGAAGCGGAGGCGGGCTCCGCGGGAGTGCAACCCTTGGCTGTCTCACGTTCGTTTCCCGACCGTCTTTACCACCTCAATGATGGGGCAGACAACAGAATATTTGTGAGCGACCTGCGCGGGGGCAACCTCAGATTTGTAACGGTCGGCGGGGTCCGTCTCTGGGACTTCGAGGACATGGGCCTGGGCTCGTGTCCAGGCGGGGGCTCATGCCTCTTCCTTGCCGACATCGGCGACAACCCTCGCCGTCGTGACAAGCTTCGTGTCTTCCTCACTGAAGAGCGAGACCTTGAGGCACTGGAGTCCCAATCGTCCGAGTAGATTGCGCCAGCGACGATCGCTGAAACGGCTGCCCGAACCCCCGGGGATCGCCTTGCCCTGGGCAAGCGGCATCGAACGACAAGTGCCTGATCCTTCCAACGGGAAACCCTGACCGCCAAACCTCGAAGATAATTCCTGTAGGCTTCACTTCCGACAATCTCCATCGCCGGAAGTGCTACCAGCCTCAAACCCTACGTCTCCGGGTCGGGCGTTAACCAACTCCTGGGAGTCTGTCCCACAGCACGAAATTTCGCCGTTCTCACCCCATATATTGTGGTTCTTCCGTAGCGATTGTCCCGATAGAGCACCGAAGTTTTTCCGCGGGACAGACTCCTAGCCCGCTTTCCTCAGTGCGTCTTGTCTCGCCTGCTCCCGGCCGGAAGTTTCCGAGAGTCGGCCTAACCGCTGGATTTCTTCTTTCGACTCTTTTGGCGGGCCACAACTTGTTTGACGTATTCGGGGTAATTCCGGTGCACCATGATGTGGAAATTCGGCTGTTGGAATTCTTCGACCGCGAACAGGTACCCTTTGCGTTTCAACGACGTCAGCACGCGTCTGAGCCACTGGCGTTGGGCCCGCGGCATGCCTTTCTTCGAGATGTCCAGACTGGCTCCCGTCAAGTGGGTGGAGCGTTTCTTTCCGGAAGCGGGCGCGGCGTTATAGTTCCGCTTCCCCAAGGACTTTTGATAGTCCGCTGTCCTGATGAGGCTTGTAATCCGCAGCCGCCTTCCGAAACGCGCGCGGAACTGGTTGCTGAGCCGTTCTAGAAAGAGTTTTGACCAGGGGCGGAGGTAGTGAAGGCGAGTCGGCACACCGTGCACGTAATAGCCCCTGGCACCGGCCGGAACCGGGACCACTAGGTGCAAGCGCGCGAACCGCTGGAGCATTTCTTGGTCCTCCAGCCGAGAGAGCTTGTCGCGATTCGCTCGTTCGTTTTGGATCACCTGCGAATCGGAGTTTGCCCGCAGGCTGTTCGCCAGGCCGGTTTCGGGCGGCCAGACGCCCAAAACAAGAACAAGACAGATTGTTTTGACTAGCGCCACTGCGACCAGCGTAACATACCGCGGTGAAACGGAGGGCAAGGCCTGCATGGAAGAACGGCGGCGACAGAGGCCCCCTCTCTTTTACATCGTCCGGAAAACAGGCGAGCTACAAGCTAATCCGGAAACTTCGGGCACGGCATGCCGTGCCCAGCCCGTTTTCAACGGGCTTCTCGTAAAGCCGGGATCGATTACGTTACGGTATTATTGGCGAGCTACACTAGCAGAATGATCGACACCAAGCTCGACGACAAGAGCAAGGCCGCCGCGGTGCCGCGAATACCCATTGTCGACGTCTTCCCGGTCCTCGGCGAGCATGATCGCAACAGGGCCGGGGGCCCGCAATCTTCCTCGCCCTCGTCGCTCGGAATCGGGACTTCCGCCGAACCCTCGCCGGCCGACGGTCGAAGCACGCGACAGGCCCGCCAGGACTTCGTCGCGCCTGCTCGCCGTGCTTGGGGACAGGCGCCTGGAGAAGCAATCGGCTTCAGGTGTTAGACCCGACCTCCGCGATGGGGCCGCCGCTTCGGAGGAGGCTGGTCCTCCGCTGCCTGTTTCAACGTATAGGGTCGAGATGAAAAGATCCTCCTGGGGGTTTCACAGGAATCGCTTCCCGATGCAAGGAAGCGCCGTGGTGCTGGAGGAGGGGGTCGAACCCTCATGCCCAGTGAAGGGCGCGGGATTTTGAGTCCCGTGCGTCTGCCAGTTCCGCCACTCCAGCACGTTCAAACTCCATAACCTACGGGGATCTTTTCTCGCCCCACCGCGAAGGTTGTCTTAAAGTGCCCTTGTCGCAGGCCTTGTCAAACTTCCGCAAGGCGACATTTCTCACCAGCCGAGGGTCGAAGTACGTGATAGGTCCGCGATGACTTCGTTGCGCTTGCTCGCCGTGCTCAACGTAGTGTTCAAGTACGCCCGCGTTGTTCAGGAAACTGGGATCTGAGCGGCGCGCGCCTCATACTGACGAACCTCTCACTCACTTCGCCCCGCCACCCGTGAGAAAGCGGCCTAGCGGCATCGCAGAGATTACGTTCACTGACGATATTGTAGCGGTCGAAAACGGATCTTGTCTCCCCTGCGCCCATCATCACCGCTGCTCGCTCACGACCCCCCGCCCGCGCGAAGGTTCCCGGAGCCCGTGCTGTCGAGGTCGTCGAACATGGGTTGGGCCGGTCCTTCAGCGGTTGCGGTTTGAGCCGCTTGCGCCTGTTTCCGGGAGAGCCAAACGTTGGTTTGGTTGACGCCTGCGCCGGAAAGGCTATCCACCGGAGACTCACGTGACTGCTGGGCTACGCGGCGCCGTCCCGCGCGGGGTATCGTTGGTGCAGCTTGACGGGCGCCGCTTTCGCCCGCAGCCGCAAGTTAATCATCTCTACGAACACGGAAAAAGCCATGGCGAAATAGATGTAGCCCTTGGGTATGTGCTGGTCCAGGCCTTCGGCGATCAGGACGACCCCGATCAGCAGAAGGAAGCTGAGGGCCAGGATCTTCACCGTCGGGTGGTTGTTGACGAAACGGGCGATGGCGCCTGCGAGCGCCATCATCACAGCGACCGCGGTGACGATGGCGATGACCATGATGGCCAGTTCGTCGGCCATGCCCACCGCGGTGATCACCGAGTCCAGCGAGAAGACGACATCGAGCAGGAAAATCTGCGCCAGCACGCCGGGCATCGAAGCGCGTCCACCGACCGACCCATGCCCGTCCTTTCCTTCCAACTTGGCGTGGATCTCATGCGTGCTCTTGGCCAGCAGGAAAAGGCCCCCGACGATGAGAATGATATCCCGGCCCGAGATCTCCTGGTCGAACGCCGTAAACCACGGCGCCGTTAGACGCATGATCCAAGTGATGGAAAACAGAAGCGCGATGCGCGATACCATGGCCACCGCGAGGCCGGCGATACGCGCTCTTGCCTGCTGCCGGGCGGGCAGGCGGTCGGCCAAGATGGCGATAAAGATGATGTTGTCGATGCCGAGTACGATTTCAAGAGCAGTCAGAGTGACCAGAGCTGCCCAGGCGTTGGGATCCGAGAACCATTCCACGACGCTCACCTCCAGAGAACTCCCATTCTATCCAGACGATTGAGTTTCCCATCGGGCAACTGGCCCCGGGCAAGAGTTCGTCGCGAAAAAAGATAGTGATTTCCCCCAGCAGCGCCTTGCTGAGTTTGCGGGATGGAAAGCTAGCACTCTCAGAGCCGCGGGCGTTAGCCTGCGGGAACGAGACTTTGTTCTCGTTAGGTGGGTGTTAGGGCGGTCGGGGATTCGTCCCTGCCCAGCGGCGTCATCTCCAGACCGCTCGCTCGCGCTCGCGGCTCCGATTCGCGCCTGGCGAGGGTGTGCGATAGCAAGGAACCGAGCCTGGAACGCTAGCCCCCTCACTGGTGTTCCGAGTTCCGGTCTGTAGGAATGGCCTCGCATGGCCTCCAATCCGCGCTATGGATGGAAGGGCTTATTTTCGTGCATCCGCCGAAGGGGTAAATGTATCTAATCAAGCAGGAGGTAAGAATCGATGGCAACCAATCCTGGCTACGTAACGTTGAGCGATGAGAATTTTCCGAAAGAAGTGCTGGAAAGCGAAAAGCCGGTTCTCGTCGATTTCTGGGCGGCTTGGTGCGGCCCCTGTCGGGTGCTGGGTCCGGTGATCGAGGAACTGGCGAGCGAACTGAATGGCGCCGCCAAAGTGGGGAAACTCAATGTTGACGAGAATCCCGCCACGGCACGGAAGTTCGGCATCCGCTCGATTCCGACGGTCTTGTTCTTCGACAAGGGACGGATGGTGGATAGTACCATCGGCGTCGTGCCCAAGCAGGAGCTTCGCGGCAAGCTCAAGGCCCTCGTTGCCCCCTCTTGAAGGGTCGACCGGACAGCGAGCGAGCAAAGCGTATCAGCGGCTGGTGAAAGTGCTTCAGCCCCCATGGGCGCCGTCACTTCCCTATCTGCTTTGCTCAGGCCAATACCTTCTTGACGACCTTCCCGTGCACATCGGTCAGGCGGAAGGCTCGTCCCTGGTACTTGAAGGTCAGCTTGGTGTGGTCGATGCCCAAGCAGTGCAGCATGGTCGCGTGCAGGTCATGGACATGCACGGGGTCGCGAGTGATGTTATAGGAGAAGTCATCCGTCTCGCCGTAGGTGAAGCCGGGTTTGACGCCGCCTCCGGCCATCCAGATGGTGAAGCAGCGCGGATGGTGGTCGCGCCCGTAGGTCTCCGACGTCCACCTGCCCTGGCAATAGACGGTGCGGCCAAACTCGCCGCCCCAGACGACCAAAGTTTCCTCCAGCAGGCCGCGCTCCTTGAGGTCCTGGATCAGCGCAGCCTGCGGCTGGTCGGTATCGCGGGATTGGCCGGCAATGTCTTTGGGCAGTTTGGTGTGCTGGTCCCAGCCGCGGTGGAAGAGCTGGATGAAGCGTACATCGCGTTCGGCCAGCCGGCGGGCGAGCAGGCAGTTGGCCGCGAATGTCCCTGGCTTTCTGGAGTCGGGCCCGTAGCGCTCGAAGGTGCGCTCGGGTTCGCTCGAAAGGTCAGTCAGCTCGGGTACGGAGCTTTGCATACGGTAGGCCATCTCGTATTGCGCGATGCGCGTCGAGATTTCCGGGTCTCCCACTTCTTCGCGCCTCAACTGGTTCAGCTTCGCCAGGTCATCGAGAAAGCGGCGTCGAGCGCTGCCGTCTATACCGGGAGGGTTCGACAAATAGAGGACCGGGTCGCCGATGGAGCGGAACTTGACCCCCTGATACCTGGTGGGGAGAAACCCGCTGCCCCACAGCCGGTCGTAGAGCGGCTGGCCGTTGGGATTGCCCGAGCCGTTCGACACCATGGCGACGAAGGCCGGCAAGTCTTTGTTTTCGCTGCCTAAACCGTAAGAAAGCCAGGCCCCGATGCTGGGCCGGCCCGCGAGCTGAAAACCGGTCTGGAAAAAGGTAATGCCCGGGTCGTGATTGATCGCCTCCGTGTGCACGGACTTGATGAAACAAAGTTCGTCCGCTACCTGGGCGGTGTAAGGCATCAGTTCACTGATCCAGGCGCGCGACTCGCCATGTTGGGCGAACTTGAACACAGACGGGACTACGGGGAAGCTTTGTTGCGCGGCCGTCATCGCCGTCAGGCGCTGTCCCATGCGAATCGAAGCGGGCAACTCGGCGCCTTGCAGATCCTCGATCTTCGGCTTGTAGTCAAATAGCTCCATCTGCGAGGGAGCGCCCGACTGGAAAAGGTAGATGACGCGTTTGGCTCGGGGTGCGAAATGCGGAAGCCCAGGCAGTCCGGCCGGCGAAGACTGCCCCGCCGCCTTGCCGGGACTGCCGGCGACCAAATCCTCGTTGATCAGCGTCGCCAAAGCGGCCGCGCCGATGCCGGCGCTACTGAGCCCCAAAAAGTGCCTGCGGGTCAGCAACAACCGGTGTTCAAGCCGCGGATCATCCATCATGTACTCCCACTTGCTCCATGGTAACGCTTTGGTCGCATTCTAAACTAGGCGGGGGTGCGTGTGGGCCATGGCCCGGATGACCCGGCTGACGCCTCCCCCGGCTCGCGAATCCAAAAACTAATGGTACGAGAGTGCTTATCCCTCGCCCCCGCGGGGTTCTCATCATGCCAGGGCCGCCCCTGGGCGGGTTGGCCCGCTGGAACGAGAATTTTCTTCTCCTGGGGGCGCACCGCAACCGTGGATCAAACCTTTCAACGCGTGGTGAGAGAGGAGGAGGCCCCGACCGTCAGATGGGCCGAATATTACGGTGGATGGCGTAGAGAGCCAGCTCGAGACGGTCCGAAACGCCCAGCTTGTCGAAAATGTTGTGCAGGTGGTTTTTGACAGTCTGCTCACTGATAAACATCCGCTCAGCGATTTCCTTGTTCTTGAAGCCTTGGGCGACCAGCGCCACGATTTCCCGTTCCCGATTGCTGAGACGGGGCTTCTCGCGTTCTCGGGGGCCACCCACCTCGCCAGGCGCGGCGAACTGCCGCATGACGGCCGCGATCGTCTTCGCGTCCAGCCAAATCTCGCCCTGGTACACCTTGCGAATGCTCTTGATGAGCAGCTCGGTCGCGGTCTGCTTCAGCACGATACCCGAAGTGCCGTACTTCATCGCCTGGACGTATTCGCCCTCGTCGTCGGAAGCCGTAAGCACGATGATTTTCGTTTTCAGCTTTTGATTTTGGATCCGCTGCACCGTCGCGATACCGTCGAGCCCGGGCATTTTGAGATCCAGCAATAGAATGTCGGGCTCAGACTGGCGGAGCACCTCGAGCACTTCAAGGCCGTCTTTCGCTTGCGCGCAAACTTCAAAGTCGGTCTCCAACGAGAGCAGCTTGCACAGACCGTCACGGAAGATCGTGTGATCGTCCGCAATCGCAATCCGTATTTTTTGCGCGGACGAATCCTTGGCGACCGCGTCAGCTCCACCCTCGGCGGCGCTTTCAAATTGTGGCATGACGACTAGCCTGCATCAGGGAGCCGAAGCACACTAACCCCAGCCCCCGTATTGTAAAGTTCTATACGTACTATGTCAAACCGTATAGGAAGATCGTAATAGGAAGATCGTACTCGAGGGGCAGCGTGGCGGCCCAGATTTTTCGCTTGGACTTTGGCAACCCCTGCATGGCAATCTCGACTCGATCGCCGAGGCGGTAGACGCCGTGGAGTTGGAGAACGTAGTGGCCGCGCAAGACGGAGTAGACCAACTCCTTGAGCCGCTTCGGCTCGCCGGGCGCCGGCACGGCACCGGCGACGCATGCTGAGGCGGCGGGGCCAGAAGAGCCGCATGAGCTGGAGCCGGTTTTACCGGCTGCTGGACCGCTATCCGCCGCCACCTCGCTGCTGTCACCCGTTTCCGAACGTGGGCTTTGCCGCCAGCCATCCGAGGTAGGAGCCGTATGAGTCAACGCTCACGTACGGATCTGTGCGGGGGGTGCCGGGCGATCGGCATCCCTACCGCGACCCAGCGACCCAGTCTCCCCTTTTGGCGACGGAAAGTAGCTGGCCGGGCGACCGTTTCACGCCGGCGGAGGCTTCGCGTCGGCCTCGGAGTCGCTTGTTCCCATGAGCAAGCCCAGCGCCAGCAGGACTCTCTGCAACCCCAGCTCGCGTCCATCGGGGTGAAACCATTCCGAGGGCGTGTGCGCGTCGCCCCCACGGCCACCCGCCCCGACGGCTGCCGCCGGCAATCCCAGCGATAGCGGTACGTTCGCGTCTGTCGAAGCACAGTCGAGCTGGGACGATATGCCCAGATGGGAATCCACCGCCTGGAAGCAGGCCACGACCTCGTTGTCGCGGACACGCGCCGCCGCCGGGCGGTGGCCAATTTCACGAATCTTGTAGTTCGACAGCCTATCGGTCGCACGCCGGTTTTCCAACTCGACCCCCAGCTTGACGGCTTCTTCGAGGGTTTCGACCAGTTGCTCCATCGCGGCGCTGCTGCGGGAGCGAATGTCGACCTTGGCGCGCGCCACCGGGGCAATGGAATTCACCCCGGAACCGCCTTCGATAACACCAACACTGAGCGTCGAGCGCGGCGAGGCCGGCAACTCGGCGTCGGAGAGGACAGCAATGGTGCGACCGAGCGCATGGACCGGGTTCGCGCGTCCGAAATCGTTCCAACTGTGGCCCCCGTGACCTTCGATGATGATCTCGAAACGCCGGCTCCCGAGCGCTTCGGCGGTGATGTGACCGGTCGAGGCGCCATCGAGTATGAGATAGGCGTCGATCTCCGACGAAAACGGCGAATGCCGGCAAAGGTAGTTCATCCCGTGGAGGTTGCCTTCACCCTCCTCGGCCACGTTTGCCACCAATAGGACGTTGCGCCGGAGTTTAGGCGGAGGCGCCTCGGTCAACAAGCGAGCGACGGCCAGCAAGCCCGCCAGCCCCGATCCGTTGTCAGTCACGCCTGGTCCTTGAAAAGTTCCATCGGGCCGAACCACGACGTCCCCGCGATGATGCGCCGCCAGCGCGGTGTCCATATGCGCGGTCAGCGCAACAAACGGCAGGCCCTTCTCGAAAACCAACGGCGTGACGACATTGCCGGCGTCATCAATCCGAGACTGGCCGCCAATCGCACGGAAACTACGCACCAGAAAGTCGGCTCGTTCCTGCTCCCGAAACGTCGGCGCGGGAACGCGGCACACCTCCAGATGCTGCTCGTTGATCCATCGCTTTTCGCGGCTGAAGAACGGCAGGCAAGCTCGCATCCAAGCCGTGTCGGCCAACCGCTTGACCTGTGTGGTCAGAACTTTAGAGGCCCCCGACGGCGCCCGGCTGACGGCTGCGTCCCGCTTGTGCGGCATGAGAACAACAGTCTATCAGAGTGCCGCGGAGCCGAATCCAAAACGACTCCCCTACACGCGCATCCTACGATCCCGAGGCGGTGTGATGTCGATCGAGGGGAACCGTCCCGGAGCCGTGGATGGCCGCGGGCGGAGCCCGTGTCACTCACTCATCAGCCCGAACCGATATTCTTCCCATTTGACGAATGCTCGCGGGGGCTGCTAGCTTGTCGTTTTGCGAACTGTCGCGGCCTGTGGTCAAATAACCCCGGTTGTTCCGCGGCGGCAGCGTCCGCAAAGAGCATCGGGCCTCGCTTTGAGAAACCAGCGAGCGAAGGCCGCCAACTTTTCCCGATCACTTAAAATCCAAGACTTGAGGTACATCGAATGGCAGAGGAAAGAAAGACTACGCTAAAGGGCGATCCGCTTGCTCTAGTCGGCCCGCAGTTGGCTGTGGGAGACACCGCTCCCGACTTCGAACTTGCCGCCAACGATCTGAGCGCCGTTACCCTGGAATCGACGGGTGGCGGAGTTCGGATCTTCAGTGTCGTACCGTCACTCGACACGCCGGTTTGCGACGAGCAGACAAAGCGATTCAATAAGGAAGCCGCCGAACTCGGCGCGGTCGACATTTACACCGTCAGCTGCGATTTGCCGTTCGCCCAGAAACGCTGGTGCGGCGCCGCCGGCGTCGATAAGGTCAAGACGGTTTCCGATTACAAGAACGGCAACTTCGGAGAAGCTTGGGGCACGATGATTCGCGACCTGCGGATCGAAAGCCGCGCCGTCTTCGTCGTGGACGGGGGGAACACGATCCGCTACGCGGAGTACGTGCCGGAGGTCGCCGAGCACCCCAACTACGACGCGGCCCTGGCGGCGGCCCGCGGCCTGGTCGGCTAATCCCCATCTCACCCTCGTGCAGTCACGGGGACGCATTGCGTCCCGGGGGCCAAGACGTGATGAAGGCGGCGAGGTTGTTCATCGCGACTTCAAGATTCGCGTCATAATCCGACGGGGCATGGTGGTCGGCGGTATCCGTCACCGCGCGAACCTCGACGAAAAGTACGTGACTGAACGCGCAATCCCTGGCTCCCCCTGGTTCATCCTGGCGGACGGCGGAGGAAGTGACGGCCCGCGCCGCCGCGCCTGGAAGAAAGTGGTTCAAGACACCCTCTGCACCGCTCTCGGTCTGACCCCCACCGTCAGCCACTACCCACCCGGGTCTTCCCAGTGGAATCCCGTCGAGCATCGTCTGTTCAGCCAGATCAGCCGAAACTGGGCCGGCGAACCCATCCAAGACTGGCGAAACGTGTGATCGGAACGGAGCGCTTGGTTGGCTAGGGCAGCGCCGAGAAGCCCATCGCCGCGCCGTTCATTTGACGCGTTTTCCGCCTGCTCACTACAATCAAGGCGAAGCACCCCTCTTCATCGCCCCCACAAATCATGCTGGATCGGATCACCATACGCGGGGCACGTGAGCACAACCTCAAGGACATTCATCTCGAGATTCCCCGTAATAGCTTCTCCGTCATCACGGGCCTAAGCGGTTCCGGCAAATCGTCGCTGGCGTTCGACACGATCTACGCCGAGGGGCAACGCCGCTACGTCGAGACGCTCTCTCCCTACGCCCGGCAGTTTCTCGATCAACTGGAGCGGCCCGACGTCGATTCGATCGAAGGACTTAGCCCGGCGCTCTCCATCGAACAGAAGACTTCCAGCCGCAGCCCTCGGTCGACCGTCGGCACGATCACGGAGATCTACGACTACCTCCGTCTGCTGTATTCCTCGATCGGCATGCCGCATTGTCCGACCTGCGGCATCCCCATCAGCCGCCAGTCAAGTGATCAAATCGTGGCCCAAATCATCGAGCGGCAACTGGGCAGACGAGTGATGATTCTGGCTCCCGTCGTCCGCGGCCGGAAGGGAGAGTTCAAGAAGGAATTCGAGCGGCTGGCCCAACGGGGTTTTCTGCGCGTGAGAGTCGATGGCGAGATTCTCCAACTCGATGAGGAGATTCGTTTGAACCGCCGGCGGAATCACACCATCGAGGTTGTCGTCGACCGCCTGAGCGTGCGTGAGGGCTTGGAGAGACGCCTGACGAACTCCGTGAACACGGCAACGCAGCTCGCCAATGGGTTGGTGCTGGTCGCGGAGCCGGGAGGTGACGAGCAGTTGTACTCGGAAAAGCTGGCTTGCACTCGCTGCGGAGCGAGCGTCCCCGCCCTCGAGCCGCGATCGTTTTCCTTCAACAGTCCCTACGGCGCCTGTGGGACATGCTCCGGCCTGGGCAGCCTCTGGGGTTTTGACCCTGACAAGGTGATCGTTGACCCATCGAAACCGCTTCTCGACGGCGGGATGGCGTCAGCCCTGCTCTCTCCCACGATTGCGAGGCCTCTGAAGTCCGCTGCGAGCAAAGCCCGCATACGGCTCGGCAAACCCTTTGAAGAGCTTTCCGAGCGCCACCAAAACCTATTGCTCTTCGGGAGTCACAAGGGTGCTCGCGGCGCGCTATCGGATACCTACTTCCCCGGGTTGCTGGGGTTGCTCGACGATCGGAATGACGAATGGCATGAGGAAGCGTGGTCGGAGCGTCATCAGCATGGGCGAGACGAGTTTACTTCGCCGGTCCCGTGCAAGGCATGCGGAGGACAGCGCTTACGCCCGGAGAGCCTCGCCGTGAAGGTCGGAGGCGTTTCCGTTGCCGGCGTCTCCCGACTGCCGATCGAGAAAGCGCTGCGTTGCGTCGATGGCCTGAAACTAGATGATCGCCAACAGCAGATCGCCGGACGGCTGGTGGACGAGGTTCGAAAAAGGTTGCAGTTTCTCGTTTCCGTGGGGCTGGACTACATGAGTCTAGATCGATCCGCGGCAACACTCTCGGCCGGTGAAGCTCAGCGGGTTCGGCTGGCCACCCAAATCGGGTCGCAGTTGCGTGGCGTGCTCTACGTCCTTGACGAACCGTCGATCGGCTTGCACGCCCGCGACAACGACCGTCTGCTGAATACATTGGCCCAACTCAGAGATATGGGAAACACCATCGTGGTTGTCGAACATGATCTCGAAACCATTCAGCGGGCGGACTACGTTGTGGACCTTGGTCCCGGCGCCGGAAGGCTGGGCGGCCAAGTCGTCGCCACCGGCGTTCCCGCTGAAATCGGGAGCTGCGCCGAATCCCTTACGGGGCAGTACCTGAGCGGCAAGAAACAAGTCCCCTCCCCGGCCAAGCGCCGCTCGCCCAATGGGAAATTCCTGACGGTCCGCAACGCCCGGCATCACAACCTGAAGGGCATGGACGTAGCCTTTCCTCTGGGCATGTTGATTGTCGTTACCGGCGTCTCGGGCAGCGGCAAATCGACGCTCGTCAATGACATTCTCTACCCTGTGCTGGCCAGGAAGATCTATCGCTCTCGCGGGCACGCCGGACGCCATCGAGGCATCGACGGGCTGGACCAGATCGATAAGGTGGTCCGCATCGATCAATCGCCGATCGGCCGGACTCCGCGCTCGAATCCCGCCACCTACACCGGCGTCTTCACGGCAATCCGAGCGCTCTACGCGATGCTTCCCGAGTCCCGCGCACGCGGCTATAAGCCAGGGCGCTTCAGCTTCAATGTCAAAGGGGGGCGCTGCGAGGCCTGCCGGGGCGACGGCCGGCGGCGGATCGAGATGAGCTTCCTTCCCGACGTTTACGTCACCTGCGACACCTGCCGCGCGCGCCGCTACAACTACGAAACACTCGAGGTGAAATACAAAGCCCTCTCGATCGCCGACTTGCTCGAGTCGACGGTCGACGATGCGCTGCCGGTGATGGAAAATATTCCTCAGATCCGCACGAAGCTGCAAACCCTCTCCGACGTAGGTCTGGGCTATATTCATCTCGGCCAGGCAGCGACCACGCTTTCGGGCGGCGAAGCCCAGCGCATCAAGCTCTCCCGCGAGCTCAGCAAGCGCCAGACAGGACGGACGCTCTATCTGCTGGACGAACCGACAACGGGCCTTCACTTTGACGACATCCGCAAGCTCCTGGAGGTCCTCGATCGGCTGGCCGAGTTGGGGAATACCGTCATCGTGATCGAACATAACTTGGATGTGATCAAGTGCGCCGACTGGGTCATTGACCTCGGTCCTGAAGGGGGTGAGAAGGGAGGCGAGGTGGTGGTCTGTGGCCCGCCGGAAGAAATCGTAAAGTGCCGGAAAAGCTACACCGGGAAGGCACTGGCAAAAGTTGTGGGCAAGCCTAAACCATCGCGCCGGCGAAAACGATAACGGGCCGGCTCGGGACGAGCGCCGGCATGATGCGATTTGGCTTGTGTGACCAGCCCTCGGTATTGAATGCTGTCTGAACAGAGGAATTTGCCATGGATCGAAGATCTTTCTTGAAAACGGCGCTTGCCGGCGCCGCCGCCACCGCATCGGCCGCCCGCCCGCGATATCGCGCCGCCGTCATCGGTCACACCGGCCACGGTAATTATGGACACGGTCTCGACACGGTATGGAAGTCCTTCGACTTCATCGACGTGGTGGCGGTCGCCGATCCGAACGACCAGGGCCGGGCAGAGGGCCTGAAGCGCACCGGCGCCAAGCGTGCTTATCGCGACTACCGGGAGATGCTGCGGAAAGAACAGCCCGATCTGGTGAGCATCGGACCGCGGTGGCTCGATCAGCGGGTGGAAATGGTGACGGCGGCGGCCGAGGCAGGAGCTCACATTTATCTGGAAAAGGCTTTCGCACGGGACTTGATGGACGCCGACCGACTTGTCGAAGTCGTTGAGCGAAACGGCGTCAAGGTCCAAGTTGCCCACCAGATGGTCCGCCACGCCGCTGCTTTAAGGGTGCGGGAAATGTTGGCCGCGGGAGAAATCGGCACGATCCAGGAGTTTCGAGCTAGAGGCAAGGAAGACCGACGCGCCGGCGGCGAGGACCTGATGGTTCTTGGTTCGCACACCTGTACCATCATGCGCATGTTCCTCGGCGATCCGAAGTGGGTTTTCGCCCACGTTACTCACGGTGGGCAGGAAATAGCCTCTCATCATGTGAAAACGGCAAGCGAACCGGTCGGACCGATAGCCGGCAACCAAATCGCCGCTATGTTCGCGTTTGATAATGGCGTTCACGGCTACTTTGGTTCCAAAGCGAACGACCAGACGGACCGCAAGCGATTCGGCATGTATTTCTACGGCACGAGAGGAGTCATCTACCTTCCCAACGGTTATGACTCGCAGCCCCTCATTCTGCGGACGCCGGCTTGGCTGCCTGATGAGCAACACCGTTGGGAGAAGATCGATCTAACGGTCGGCAGAGATACTGACCTGAGCGCGACGGGCTTGAAGCTGGCCAACATGCGGATGGTCGAAGACCTGTTACAGGCCATTGAGCAAGACCGGCAACCGGCTTGCAGCGTTTACGACGGCCGCTGGAGTATCGAGATGATCGTCTCGATCTACGAGTCGCAAAGGACAGGCGCCCGTGTCGAACTCCCTCTGAAAGATCGCCGTCACCCGCTGTCGCGACTCTGACGCGAGTCCGTGGCAAAAGTCGTGCAGGAGCGAAAATCGGGGACTGCCACCAATTCGCTCCCCGTCATAGCCCTCGAAACAGAGCACTTAGCCTGAAGCGAATTGGCTGGCTGTACCTGATTTTCGCCACCTTCGCTTCTACCACTGTTGACTCGCGGCGCGCCGCCTCCCTCACCAGGGCATCTTTCTCTTCGTGTAGTTGCGCCCGATCTCGGCGGCCTCGCGTTGGCCGGAGCCGATCATCACCCCTTCGTCAATCATCTCAGTGACGTTGTGCGAGCCGACACTGTTAAGGAAGGGGATCTTGGCCGCCTTGCAAGCGGCCATCACGCGCGCTCGGGCATCCTGCATCACCTGGGGATAGGGCGCGTCGTGGCGCCCGGTGAAGCCGAACGACATGCCCATGTCGCCGGGACCCCATTCCGCGAACCCGATGCCGGGAACCTTGGTGCTGGACTCCGCGTTCCGCAGCGCGTGCCGATCCTCGATCTTCAGGCCGAGAAGAAGCTCGCCCTCGGGGTTAAGGGGCCAGGGGTCGGCCTTTTGTAGGTATTCCTCGGCGCTGACCCCCCAGATTCCAGACGCGAAGCTTTGGCTTCCGGCGCCACGCAGGCCTTCCGGCAAACCGTTGCCGACCGCCTCTTTGTGCAACGGGTAGCGAGCCGCCTGGACGAATAATCGGACTGCATCAGGCGATCGCGCATGGCACAAGAGAATCCCGTGTACCCCGGTCGCGAGCACTTGTTGCACCATCCAGTAGTTGGCTTTCATCGTAGCCTCGTCCAAGCCGCCTACCGGCAGGGTGCAGATCACGGCCGGCGTGCGGTGTCCGCTCTTGGTGGGTCCTCCATCGACCAGGCCTTGCATGAACTCTCGAAGCAGCGCCGTGTCGTAGGGACCGTGCTCCATCTCGTAGTTGATGTAGTCGGCCCAGGTCCCCGCCATCTTCTTGCCTTCTTCGTAGCCGCCGTGAGTAGCGGTGTAGTAAACCGGTTGACCGCGCTCCAGCAGATCGATGGCCTTGTTGATGCGTTTCGGTTCGCTAGGCGGGGGTGATGAGGGGAGCAGCGAAAGCGCAAAACCCCCCGTCAACACCGTGACAGCGAAAACCACAATCGTCTTTCTCATCGCGCTTCTCCCCGACATTTCTTAGCAGCCCGTGGCGAAAAGTACGATCCTTCGCTTCGGGGACTGTCACCCTTTTTCGCGCACTCGTAGAATCCAACTACTGTGCGATGCGCGTCCATGTTGCCGGTCGTCGGATTCGTCACCATCTACTTGAGCTCGAGGCACACGCCGAAGGCTGTTCTCCCCAGCGGCTGGATCACCCTCGCCCTGTGGCTCACCGCCGTCCTGATGGCCATCATGATGGGCTACTCGGTTTTGCAGCAACTGAACGGGTGACTAAACCGCTTCGGCGGCGCAACGCCGGCAGGATGGTGAGGAGTGGCCCGAGCAAAGCTATGTGCTGGTGTAAGAGCTGGGTCCGGGGTCAGTAATTTCGAGCACAATACGGCGTAGCTCCGCGATTTCGTCGATTTCTTCAGGCGATGCCTCGGGAATGGTTTTGTGGGCACGTTCAGCCGTCTGAGGCTCCTGTGATCGGGCCTCTTCTAGCTTTTTGAAGATGATGGTGAAATCTCGGCTTTTCATAGGACTGTCCTCATCTTATACGATCGGTCTCTTTGCTTCAGCCTCCAGTTGGGAGGATGTCCGTTAGTCCGTAGAAAGTAGCGACTCTCCGCCTGAGCCTGAGATAGGCTCGGGATGTGTTTGTGTTTCGAAGAAAGGAGAGTCGCTATGAAACGAAGATACCAGATGGACCGCGAGAAAGCGGTCCGCCGATTTGAGAGTCAAGCTGCTCGGGGCGATGGTGAGGTCCAGCTTCATTTACCGCTGAAGCAGATCGCCAGCGCTTTGCAAGAAGGCGTCGGCGAGCTCATGCGTCAAGCCGGGCTCGATCTGATGCAGCTCATCATGGAGGACGAAGTGCGCCAACTCGCCGGCGAACGTTGCCAACGACGAGAGGACGAACAAGGCTATCGCTGGGGTCGTGAACAAGGCTTTCTGGTCGTCGATGGTCAGAAGGTCAAAGTCGATCGGCCGCGCGTGCGCTCCACCGACGGCCACGAACAAACGCTCGGCAGCTACGAGCTGTTCCGCCGCAACGAACCGCTGGATGAAACGGTCTGGGACAAGCTCATGCTGGGTCTCTCCACGCGCAACTACGGCAAAATGATCCGCCAGTTCGCCGCCGCTTACGGCATCGAGAAGTCAGCGGTGAGCGAACACTTCGTCCTGGTCTCGCGGCGCAAAGTGCGCCAGCTGCTGGAGCGCGATTTATCAGAGCATAACTTTTGTGCGATCTACATCGACGGCATCGAATACCAAGGCCAACATTTGATCGTTGCGCTGGGAGTCAACAACGACGGGGTGAAAACGGTGTTGGGCCTGCGGCAAGGGGCGAGCGAGAACACGGTTGTCGTCTCCGCCTTGTTGGGCGATCTGGCCCAGCGTGGCGTCGATTGTTCTGCGCCGCGGCTTTACGTTCTCGACGGAGCGAGGGCGTTGGTCAAGGCGGTCCGTGAACACGCTGGCGAGGAGGCGTTGATCCAACGCTGCCAGTTGCACAAGCGCCGCAACGTCGTGGGGCATTTGCGGGAAGAAGATCGCCAGGCGGTCGAGGCCCGGCTGGCTGCCGCCTATGCACTGCGGTCAACCGAAGAGGCCCAGCAAGCATTGGAGCAATTGCACCGCGAGTTGCAGGAACTCAATCCGTCGGCGGCGCGCTCGCTCGAAGAGGGGCTCGATGAAACGCTGACGGTGAACCGCCTGCCGTTGGAGGGTTGGCTGCGGCGGACATTGTCGACGACGAATCCGATCGAGTCGGCGTTCTCTGTGGTCGAGACGGTTTGCCGACGCGTGAAGTGTTGGCAGCAGGGCGATCACTTGGAGCGCTGGGTGGGATCGGCGCTGTGGGTGGCCGAGGGCAACTTCCGCAAGGTCAAGGGCTATCGGGACTTGCCGAAGCTAGTCGCCGCGTTGGAAAATCTTCGTCCGCGGCCGCCTGCGGCTCAGGCCCCCGCGGCGTAGACTAGAGGTCCCGGAGGGCCGCTGGTTTCAACGGAGTTCCGGACATCCTCAGCGGCTGTGGGTGAGCCACCGGCTGTGGTCGCAGAGTTGCTCCGCGATTTCTTTGGCGCGTTCCTGACGCTCCTCGGAAGACACTGGTTGGCCAGTGGTGGTGTGTTCGGTCCAGTCTTTGAACGAGTCAACACTACAGGCCTTGCCTTTCTCGCTGACCGGAGATTGTATCTCGCTCACCACCAAGATAATGCCTGCCAGGGCGCTTTCGGTTCCGCTCCAATCTGCTGGTCACACGCGGCAACATCTTTTGTTTTCAGTAACCTCTGGGCCCTTGTCCAGGGAAGTTCAGGCCCCCCGCGATAGAATAGCCCCAGGGAGGCCGTCCGCGGGAAGGGAGGTATCACGAAATAGGGGATTGCGACGAACGGCTTAGCGCTAACTTCTCTAATCGTCAACGAGCATGGAAGCCGCGGCTGAGTATCCGCGGCGTTTTTTCCACCTTGCAATAGGTTTTTTCGCCCGCGGAAACGGACGACGGAAGAAAAATTACCAAACAAACCAAATTCCTCGCAACCCGCTTGCAGTCAACGAGTTGCGGCGGCGTGGCACTCACCAGCGACCGACCGTCGCGGAGCAAAGGCCCCGCCGTTTGAGATGTAGGGGCGCGATTCATCGCCGCTTGCCGACATACTGTACGCCGGGCGATGTATACAAAGTGTTGCCGCGAGCCATGGCCGCCGGGCCTTTCGCTTCATCCACCAAGGCCGTGGGTAGAAAAGCGGGCTAGTCGATGCGCCGGGCGCCTGTTTGGCCCCTTCGGTGGGATGGGCCACGATTGCAGACGGACGCTGCCCTGCCGCTAACCTTCCTCAAGGCGGACAGTCAAAGCCTTGCGCCGCCCCAAAGCAACAATAAGACCATCGTTAGGTTGTAGCCGGCGTGCATGAAGGTTGCCGGAACGACTGACCGGGTGCCGGCCCTCACCACGCCGAAGGCCGCGCCGACGAGAAAAAGCCCCAGCAGAACCTGCCACTGCCACGCGTTCTGGCGACCATGAAGCGCCGTGAACATGGCGCTGGTTAGCAGGATCGCTACAAAAGAGCCGTGAGATCTCTCGAAGACGGGGAACAAGAAGCCCCGAAACAGCAACTCCTCGACGACGGGGGCGAGGAACACGGCGAATAGAGCCACCAGGAGGAACGAAAGCTGATCCTGCAACATCAGGGCCTGAATGGGCAGAGGCTGTTCCGGTTTGGGAAGCAGCGTGTCGCCCAACTTCACTACGAGACTAAGGAGCAACCCCAAAAAAAGATAGTGGAAACGTGAATGGCCTCGCGTCGTCCAGCCAATCGCCGGCCCGAAGGGTAGTCCGTAGCGTGCCGTGATACGCCAGTAGATAAACCACAGCACAGTGAGCCACCAGACAAACTGCACGGCCAACGCCAGCGGAGCCGATGTGAGGGAGTCGGGAACCGAGGGCGGGCTGCCTCTCAAATGGCCTTGTCCGAAGTAGACGGCAAAGCCAACCACATTGACGATGAACAATGCCGACGCCGCAAATAGGATCAAGTAGGCGACCTCTCGGTACCCCCAGCCGCCCGGCATCTGGGGCGCTGCTGCCGGGGCGCCGGGTTCGGGCTCGCCCGAACGCGCCGGTACCTCTGCTGATTTGTCCAGCGCGTGCGTCGCGTGTTCCGCCGCGGGATCTTGGTCCATCGAACGATTTCCTCCATCGTACCAGCCGGCGGCGGCTTCTCCAGCTGGGCGGCGCCCGGCATCCGCGTCAGCGAGGATGCATCTTTCTGCTGAAGCGGGTCTGTTGCCCGAGACACCGAGCTTCCGGCGTGGCCTGAGCGTCCCCGTTGGCCGCTCCCAAAACCAGTTTTGGCCGGGTTCGCACGCGGACGGTCACTTCTCCACTGGCAGGTCCGTCTGGTCGTCAAGCTCGTTAAGCAGCTCGACGACCAACGCTTTCCGGCCGTATTCGAATTCACCCCCGCCTGATTCGGGATCGTGAGCCCCAACCCAGACCTTCAGCATCTCGATGACTGGCCGTGCGACCGACTCCTCCGCGCCCGGTTCAAAGCGAAGCGGAATCTCACTTTGTCGGATCGTTTCGATCAAAAGCTCTGAGAACTTCATGGAAGATCACAACTCTCCTGCTAAGGGTCTAACCCATCCTAAACCGGTCCTAACCCACATTTCTCGCAGCGGCCGGCAGGAGCGGAAGCAAATGCCCGCCGTCAGGGATGCAGGGGCGCGATTCATCGCGCCCGCTTGCCGACATACCGCACGCTGGGCGATGTACACAAACTGTTGCCGCGAGCCATGGCCTTTCGCCTCATCCACAGCGGCCGTGGTGAGAAATGCACGCTGACCTATAGACTGGCTACCTTATCACGGCCGGCGCCTGAGAAAGGTTCCCCAGGCGCAAGTGAAACCGACGTTCGCTTTTCGGGGTCGCCAGGGGCAACGTCTGGGCGTGTGCGATGAAAAGGCAGGTCCATTGCCTGCGGGTAGTAGGAGAGACTACGTAGGACCATTGCTCATGGAGCGGTTACAATAGAAGAAGCATGTCCGGCTACGACACCGAACTCGAAAGCATCGTTGGCGAGCTCAATAAGTCGCCCCGGCCCAGCGCGGACGGGTCCGGGGACCCAGAGACGGCAGCCGGCCCGAAATTAGAAACATCCGCCTCGCTGGCGTCGCTCGATCAGCTGCTAGGGTACGCCGCCCGTCAGGGGGCGTCAGACATCATTCTTGTCGCCGGCTCAGGCTTGGTCCTGCGTATTAACGGCAGTCTTACTCAGCCTGGCGGCCGGCCTTTCAGCGACGATGACATCCGCTCGCTGACGCTGCCCCTGCTGACCAAGCAACGCCGCGAGGAACTCGAACGAGAACGGTCCACCGATTTAAGCTTTGTCCGCGACGGTATCGGGCGCTTTCGGACGAACATTCACTTTCAACGGGGCACCCTGGGCGCGGCCATCCGGCTCCTGCCTGACGAGATCACCACCCTGGAAGGGCTGAATCTGCCGCCCTCACTGGCGCGGCTGACGGAGCGTAAACAGGGTTTGGTCTTGGTGACCGGGCCAACCGGATCGGGCAAGACAACCACCCTGGCGGCCTTGATTGGACTGATCAACGCCAACTACCCTTACCACGTTGTCACGATCGAGGACCCTATCGAATACCACCATCGCAACCAGCAGTCGGTCTTTGAGCAGATGGAAATCGGGCACGACGCGGTTGATTTCGCCAGCGCTCTGCGAAGCATCGTGCGGCAAAGCCCCGACGTCATCCTGGTCGGTGAGATGAGGGATCCGGAAACAATGGCCGCCGCCGTGACGGCCGCCGAGACAGGGCACCTGGTTTTCTCCACGCTGCACACGAGCGATTCGATTCAAGCCATCGGGCGAATCGTGGACGCTTTTCCGGCCGCCCAGCAGAATCAAATCCGGCAACAATTATCTTTGGCTTTGCTGGCCATCGTCTCGCAGCAACTGGTCCCCGGGGCCGACGGCAGCTGTCGCCTCCCCGCGGTCGAGATCCTGGTTGCCAACACCGCTGTCAGCCACATCATCCGCAAAGGTGAAGACCACATGTTGCGATCCCAGCTTAGTCTGGGCCATTCCGACGGCATGAGGATGATGGAAGAATCGCTGGCCAAACTCGTTAATAAGGGCCTTATTACGGTAGAGACAGCCGCCGCCCACTGCTTCCGCGACGACGAATTCCGCCGCTACATGGCACAGTAGCGCACCCATGGAGGGGCGGTCTCCCACCCACTTTTCGCCTCTGTTTGGTTAACCGGCGGGGGCCCTTCTCTGATCCTTGCCCGGTTCTGCCGGCCCTTTCCATGAACCCCACTTGCCGCAAGGCAAAGGCCGTGCTGGGCATCTGCCTGCTCAGCAGCTGCTCACTCGGTCGAGACACAAGACCTCAACATCTGGTACAAGAGATTGATTCGCTGAATCACGCGCCGAAAGGGTCTCACAAGGGAGAAAAGCTATGCGATCGCGATGCTTTGCAAAGGGCGGACCGCTGGGTCGCGCCGTGTTTGTGACAGTCGTGCTGCTTTCCGTGGTGCAAGCTGTGTGGGCTGGCCAGCTGACTGGACTCGCTCGACAAGTCCGCCATGAGCTGGTCATGTTGCCCTACCACGGGGTATTTGACAGTCTCGGATTTAAGGTGGACGGTTCCAAGGTCACTCTACTTGGCCAAGTGCATCGGCCTTCTCTAAAGAAGTCCGCTGAAAGAGTGGTCAAGCGACTCGAAGGCGTAGAGTCAGTGGACAACCGGATCGAGATTCTGCCCACCTCATCCAATGACGACCGCATTCGCGGTGGTGTCTACCGATCCATCTACTACCACCCGGCCTTCACGCGCTACGCTGTCCGCGCCGTGCCGCCGATTCACATCATCGTGAAGAACGGTGACGTGAAACTAGTCGGCGCAGTGGCCACCGAGGGCGACAAGAACATCGCCGGGCTGCAGGCAAACGGTGTCTCCGGCGTGTTTTCGGTCATGAATGAGCTGACGGTAGAGAACCCGCGGGAGTGACGCGGAAGAGTATCCATCAGCAGCAAAACAACCACTCTGCGAGCGAGACTGGAGCGTAGGCAACCGGTCGTTTCGCAGCAGTGGATGCTCCACTTTAGGCTGTCTCGTTGTGCCGGGCCGTACGCTTATTTGCGTCCGGCTGAATCGGCGGAAGTCCGGAGAACCAGAAATGAAAACGGACAAAGTTTCGTGCCGTGGATTCGTGACGGAGGCAGTCGCGGGATTTTTCGGGCGGGATGGGTACAGCCCCGGGACTGTACAAAAAAGGCTCCCCTCCGCCTATCCGATATCCGCGAGGTGTTCGAGCTTGCCGGTCGAGTCGCCCAGGGTCTCGGTCGGGATGCCCATGCGGTCGAGCATCGAAAGGAACAGATTATTCAGGGGTGTTTTTTCGGGGTACACCATGTGCCGCCCGGGCTTCAGCGTGTTGCCCGCCCTGCCCGCAAGCAGCAGCGGAAGGTCTTCATGCGTGTGCAGGTTGCCGTTCGACAGGCCGGAGCCGTAGACGATCATCGAGTTGTCGAGCAGCGTGCCTTCTCCATCGCTGATTGACTTCATCTTCCCGAGAAAGTAGGCGAACTGCTCGATGTGGAAACGGTTGATCTTGCTGATTTGCTGGATCTTCTCCTGATCCCTTCGGTGATGACTCAAGCCGTGGTGCGCGTCGGAGACACCAATTTCAGGATAGCTACGGTTGCTGCCCTCCGGCCCGATCATGAAAGTCAGGATGCGAGTCGAGTCGGTCTGGAAAGCGACCGTCGCAAGATCGAACAGGATCTTGACGTGTTCGCTGAACTCGACCGGGACTCCCGAGGGCTTCTCCAGATCCGCCGGCAATTCTATCTCTTCCTTCTCCGCGGACGAAATCCGACGCTCGATTTCCCGAATCCCCTCGAGGTATTCGTCAAGCTTGCGGCGATCCGTCGGTCCCAGAGATCGCTGCAGTCGCTTGGCGTCTTCCTGCACGAAATCCAGAATCGACCGGTCGTGCCGCAGCCGCCGTTTGCGGGCCTCGGGCGTTTCGTCCGTGCGGACATCTCCAAACAGCCTTTCAAACACCAGCCGTGGATTAATCTCCGGAGGATTCGGTGTAGTGGAGGAGCGCCAAGACACGCTATTCGAGTAAGCGCAGCTATACCCGGAGTCGCAGTTCCCGGCCAAACGCCCCGGCTCGGTTCCCAGCTCGAGCGAAGCGAAACGCGTCTTGCCGCCCACCTTTCGGGCCGCCACCTGGTCGACCGAGACGCCGACCTGGATGTCCGCGCCCATCGTCTTCTTGGGGTGGACTCCTGTCAGGAAGGTCGACCCCGCGCGGGCATGGTCACCCGGTCCGTCGCCAAGGGAATTGCCCTCGTATTGCGCCAACCCGGTGAGTACGAGTAAGTCTTCCCGGAAAGGATCGAGCGGCTTGAGAATCGGTCCAAAGCCGTAGCCGGCTCCGGGCTTCGCGGGCGTCCAATCCTCCATGATCGCGCCGTTGGGGATATAGACGAACGCCATGCGCCGTGGCGCCTTTCCGGCGAGACGAGGCGATGCAAAGGCCGGCGCCATCGCATCGAGGAACGGCAGAGCAATCGTCGCGCCCAAACCCCGCAGGACAGTCCGTCTGGGGACGTGTTTCCCTCTCATGGTCAGTCGCTCCTTTCCTCCAGGCGCATTTGAAAAGGCATACTCTCGACGATTGCCAGAACTAGGCTCGAGAACCTGTATCCGCTTCGGGCGATATCCCTCCGGATCGCTTCAATCACTGGCTCATCGTAGCTCTCGAGGCCGCGTCCTAAAGCGTAGGTTAGCACCTTCGCGATCAAATTCTGCGCGAATTGGTCCTGCTGCGCATAGAGTACAGTTCTTAGGTCCGCCGGCCCATCGAAGCGTGTCCCGCCCGGCAGCTCGCCTGAGGCGTCGATGGGGAAGTCGCCGTCGGCTGTCCTCCAGCCCCCGATCGCGTCGTAGTTCTCAAGACCAAACCCGATCGGGTCCATGCGGTCATGGCACACCGCACAGCCGGCGTCAGCCCGGTGCCTCTCCAACTCCTGCCGTAGGGAGACCGCTTTGCCTACCGTTTGCTCATCGAGCGGGGGGACGTTTTCCGGAGGGTCCGGTGGCCGGTCTCCGAGTAGATTTTCGAGCACCCAAAGCCCGCGCAGGACCGGCGAGGTGCGCGTGGGATAGGAAGATACCGTCAGCACGCTGGCCTGCGTCAGCACTCCGCCACGCTGTTCGCCGGAGAGCCGTACCCGGCGAAACCCGGGACCTTCGACCCCCTCGATGCCGTAGTGTTTCGCCAGCCGCTCGTTCAAAAAGGTGTAATCGGCCTTCAAGAATTCAAAGATGCTGCGGTCTTCGCGCATGATGTGATCGAAGAAAAGCTCGCTCTCGCGTACCATGGCTTGGCGCAACTCTTCGTCAAATTCGGGAAAGGTCTCCGGATCAGGCCTCACGAGTGAAACGTTCCGCAGTTCGAGCCACTGTCCAGCGAAATTCTCGACGAACGCTTGCGACTTGTTGTCCCCGATCATCCTCATGACCTGCGCCCGCCGTCCGTCCTTCGTGCGCAGCTCGCCTCGCGCCGCGGCCTCGAGCAGCTCCTCGTCAGGCATGCTGCTCCATAGAAAGTAGGAGAGCCGCGAGGCCAGCTCGAAATCGTCGATGGGCCGAGTCGGACTCGGTCTGGCTGGGTCCGGGTCGCGCTCGACACGGAACAGAAATTGCGGCGAAACCAGGATGGCCTTTACCGCAAGTTGGATGCCTTGTTCGAAGCTTGCCCCCTGCTCCACGGCGTTCTTGGCAAAGCGGACGTAGGGGCGGACTTCTTTCTCTGTCACCGGCCGGCGAAACGCAAACCTCAGCAGGCGTCCTAAGATTTTTCCCGCGCAAATTCGGTCGAAGTCGTCATCCGCCGGCTCGCACACCATGATCTCGCCGTGACTCTCGGGCAGCGGCGCGGGTTCAGGATCGAAGGGGCCCTTGATCTCGATGTAGTCGGCGAACACCATCCTCACCGCGTCTTTAAAGTTCGCGCTGCGGTACTCGGTCCAGTCAAGCGAGTTCGGATTCCAACGTTCGCCTTCCGGGTTCAAGACTTCCGCATACATTTCCCGCTCACCGGCCTCGACGCGCACGCGGACGGCGTCGGGCTCATCGTAATCGGGCTTAGGCTCAGCACTGTAGGTCGCCAGTTTCTCGCCTTCCAAGGTGAAAACGACGGGCAAAGGCGGTGGGGGTTGAAGTGGGGGAGGCTCGGAGTTTTCCGCCAGCCAAGCCCGATATTCGATCAGCTCCGATAGAAGCGTCTCGCGTTCGAAGACGAACGTCCCCTCCAGCTTGGGAGCATCGAATTGCTCCATAAAGCGGATGGCATGGTCCAGGCTCAGGCAGAATTCCTCCGCCAACATATCGAGGTCGATCGTCTCCACCTCGAGATCCGACACCTGTTCGATGAGTTCGGGAACGCGGTAGGTCCATGAAGGGCGTCGCTCGGGGACGCTGCGGCGGTCAACGAACCGCAGCCGCACGTCGTACTCCCCGGTTGCCGGAAAAAAATGCCGCACCGCAAGCCGGCCCTCCGGTGAATAGGGAACTCGCCCGGCGGCCCCAATTTGCTGCTGCTCGCCCTCGGCCCGCGGAGCGCTGTAGCGGAGGGCCGTGGGTTTAACGCCTCGGTCGGTCATGATGGCACGCCGGGCGATCTTGTCGGCGGCGGCCACGTATTTTTCCATGAGCATGGGAGAAAGCGATAGAACATCGCCAATGTTGTCGAACCCATACCCGGTGTCGTCAACCGGGAAATCGTCGGCGGGCCGGAAGTCGATGCCCAGCAGGTCGCGCACGGTGTTGTTGTATTCGGCGCGGTTCAGCCGCCGGGCGGTCACACGGCCGGGATTGGGCCGGATGTCTTCGGGCGCCAGGTTGGCGTCTATCCAGTCAAGGACCGCAGCCACTTCTTCGCGGGCGGGGCGCGGCTGGGGCGCCGGCGGCATCATCTTGCGGTCCAGCATCCGCCGGACGCGCCGCCAAACTTCGCCGTCCTCAAGCGCTGCCGCCTCGTCTCGGTAATGGTCAAACGACAGATCCGCCGTTTTCAGTTCGTCGTTGTGGCAGAAAGTGCAGTGACTCTTGAGAAAGGGACGAACAGAATCTTTGAAGGTGGGGGTGGCAGCCGTACCGGCGGGCGTCAGCAGCACACAGAAAGCGATGAACCAAAGCCGGCTGTGGAACATAATCTCCCCGTCGACGACCTATCTACCGCCAGGATAACACCGCCAGTACTCCGTTTCATGCATGCACTCCCATTTCGGACGGGTGCAGACGGGCACAGCATGCCGTGCCCTCAGCGCCCACCGGGCGCACGCATTCTTGCGTGCCGTGTCGACACTCGTGGCGACATCGAGCTGGTGCCTCGGATCCTACGTGGTTGGCTCTGCGCTTAAAGCCAACCATTTCTCAGGTGCCGTTCCACAGCCACTACGCAAGCCACCCGTTTCCCGGTAACCTAGGAAGACTAGGAAAACCGACGTGTTTCTCGCCTTAGAACGGCAAGTGCGCAACGCGGTGAGCGCCCACATCCACGGGCGCTACGGGGTCGACGTGCCTGTCGTCATCGAACAGCCTCCGCGGCCCGAGTTCGGCGAGCTCGCGCTGCCGATCGGTTTTGCCCTAGCGAAAGCGCTTAGGCGTCCTCCGCGCAAAATCGTGGAGGAGATCATCTCGGAGTTGGATTCCATCCCCGGTGTCGCGGCGCTGGAAGCAGCCGGGGCAGGCTACCTGAACGTTCGTTTCGACCGCGGAGCCTATGCAGATGCATTACTCCGTGGGGCCTCCTCTGGGCCTTTACCCTCGCAGGGGAAGACTATCGTCGAACACACCAACATCAATCCCAACAAGGCGGCGCACATCGGCCACCTGCGAAACGCCGTCCTGGGGGACACACTCGTGCGCATGCTGCGAGCGCTGGGAAGCGAAGTTGAGGTCCAGAACTACATCGACAATACCGGTGTTCAGGTGGCTGACGTCGTGGTCGGGTTCCACTTTCTGGAAAAGAAATCACCCGCGGACGTCAAAGCGCTGATCGATGATCCCGCCGTTCGATTCGACTTCTACTGCTGGGATCTCTACGCCCGCGTCTCGAGGTTCTACGAGACCGATCCCTCCTCGCAATCGCGGCGCTCCGACGCCCTACGCGCCATCGAGGCCGGGGAAGGGCAGTTCGCCGAAATCGCCCGGATCGTTTCCGACGCCATCGTCCAAGCGCACCTCGACACGATGCAGCGCCTTGACGTCGGCTACGATCTGCTGCCGCGTGAAAGTGAAATTCTGGAGCTTGAATTTTGGGCCGCGGCGTTCGAGCTGCTTAAGAAGCGCCAAGCGATTTACTTGGAATCGGACGGCAAGAACAAAGGTTGCTGGGTCATGCCGGCCAAGCTGTTTCAAAAGGAAGCGCCGCCTGATCCCGACGGCCAAGCGGAGAACGATGCCGGCGACGATAAGATCATCGTTCGATCGAACGGAACGGTTACTTACGTCGGCAAGGACATTGCCTATCAACTATGGAAATTCGGCCTGCTGGGCAACGATTTCCACTACCGCCTGTTCCGTCAGGACCCCCCCGCCAAACCTCTTTGGATTTCGAGCGTGGAACCCGGTGGCGACCCCGCACCGGCTTTCGGCAAGGCGTCCAAAGTGTTTAACGTGATCGACGTTCGCCAGTCGTACTTGCAAGACGTCGTACGCGCCGGCCTTGTCGCGCTCGGCTTTGCGGAACAAGCCGAAAACTCGCTCCATTTTTCCTACGAGATGGTGGCCTTGTCGCCCCGCTGTTGCGCGGAGTTGGGGATCGAACTCTCCGAGGAAGATCGCCGCCGACCCTACGTCGAGGTCTCCGGACGCCGGGGTCTCGGCGTCAAGGCGGATGATCTGATCGATCGATTGGTCGAGAAGGCGCTCGAAGAGGTTGTAAGCCGCCACGCCGACGTCGCCGAACCCGTGCAGCGCGAGATCGCCACCCAAATCGCCGTCGGGGCTTTGCGCTACTTCATGCTCAGGTTCACGCGCACCACGGTGATCGCCTTCGACTTTCAAGAAGCGCTGAGTTTCGAAGGCGAGACCGGCCCCTACATTCAATACGCGGCTGTTCGCGCAGGCAACATCCTTCGTAAACTAGAACAGCAAGGCGAGTCGATGCCCGACTTCGATGCTGAGCTTTCCGGCGAGGCTCTCGGGCGCCAGCTCGAAACCACCGCTTTCTGGCAGATGCTGCTGGGGGCGTCGCGGCGCGAGTGGGTTATCGAGAAGGCGGTTGACGCCGGAGAGCCGGCGAACCTGGCGCGCTACGCCTTCCAGGTCGCCCAGGCGTTTAACAACTTCTACCACCAACACCACATTCTTAGTGAGACGAACCGCGAACGTAAGGTCTTCCTGTTGTGGATGACAAAGTTTTTTCTGGAAGAACTGGGCCGAGTCCTCGATGTCATGGGCATCCCGGCTCCGGAGATCATGTAGTGCGACGAAACTTCTCGGCCCCGCACGAAGCCGACGATAGGTCCGCTTGCGCGCAAAATGCTACTGCCGCAAGACGTGAACCCGCGGGTCTCCGGGGCGGCCCGCGGGGTGAGTCGTGGATGAAAGGCGAGGGATTGGTGCCTTTGCCCCAATCGACCGGGGGGAACTCCATTTTCATCGTCGTAGCAACGGGGCCCCGCCGCTCGAGGATCGGCTTGACCGATCCGAGGCGGGTGTCATCGTGCCAACGACACTCTTTGCCTGAAGGGGAATGCTTTCCGGCGACCCTGCGGGGCGTTCGGAACATACGGTTCCCCGGCATCCACGGCTCACCCCGCGGGCCGTCTCCGAGTTCGGACCAGGCGCATCCCTTCGCAAACACGGTTACGCAAAGTGGTCGACCGCGCGATGAATCGCGCCCCTGCTGATGGGCTTGCGCATCTCGCATTCATGAGGTCTCGCGTTCAAACGTAGGGGCAATTCATTGCGCCCGAGCCGATGAGCCGCGCTACCTCGACAAGCTGATTGATCCGTAACTGTATTTCCGAAATACGGGCTAGCTACTTTCCGGCGCAAAAAGGAGAAACTGCGTGGCGCCTGGGTACAGTCAGCCAATTTCGCGTCCGGATGCGCCCGTAAGTTGTTGATTCTTTGAAGGCGCGAAATTGGTGACAGTCCCCGCCCCGAATGGTACTCGTATTTTGCGCCGGAAAGTAGCTAGATGCAATACTCGTCACTTAAGAATGTTTTTAGCCCCCGAAGGGGGCGCGGGATGTTAGCCCGCGGTGAAGCCGTTTAGGCGGAACCGTGGGTTCGGTACGCATCTCCAACAAGCCCCGGTAGGGGCGCGGGAAGGCCTGCAAATCGCTACGCTGATCACTCTTTCCTACGTCCCTACCGGGGCTGGACCGTGGTTGGCTTTCCCCCAGGGTTTCGTCCCTCCAGGTCTTTCTTGGTCCGGGAAGCCGATTTCCAAACTTTGCGGCGATCCGATTCCCTAGGGGCGCAACCTTGGCTTCAGCTCGCCTACTAACCCGCATTTCTCACCACCTGACGGTCGAAGCACGCAATAGGCCCGCCATTACTGCGTTGCGCTTGCTCGCCGTGCTCAACGTACTGTTCAAGTACGCCTCCGCGCGCCGAGCGTCGCGCGCCTTGTACTGACGGGCCTCTCACGCACTTCGCCTCGCCACGTGGTGAGAAATGCGGGTTAAGGGCTACTCGGATCCTGAAGCTGATTTGTTGGGTTCCCAAAGAACTTCCGGGGTTCCTGTCTTGAGACAGACCCAGCGGCTCCAAACGAAGAAGGCGTCACTCAGCCGATTGAGGTAGGCTAGCGCGTCGGCCGGGACGGTCTGTTTCTCGCAGAGGGCGGTGCAGATTCTCTCGACCCGGCGGCAAACCGTTCGGCAGATGTGCAGCTCGGCGTTGAGGCGGCTGCCGCCCGGCAGGACAAAGGAGCGAAGCGGTTCGATCTCCGCGTTCATTTCGTCGATCTCCCCTTCGAGCTGCCGGACCTCAATGTCAGTGATCTGAGGTTGCTTGGGATGCACGTCTTGGGGGTCGGTCGCCAGAATCGAACCCAAGTTAAAAAGCTCGTGCTGGACGCGGAGAAAAATGTCGCCCAGACGCTGAAGCGTCCCGCACGTTTCGCTCAACTCTTGCACCAGCACTCTCGCCAGGCCGACGTGAGAGTTCAGCTCGTCGACTGTGCCGTAGGCCTCGATCCGCAGGTCGCTTTTGGGAATACGACGCCCATTCACAAGACTCGTTTCTCCGCGATCGCCTCGTTTCGTGTAGATGCGGTTGAGGGCCAGCTTCGGGTCGTCGAAGGTGCGTGCCGACATGCTTCTCCATCATACCCGAGCGTGCTCGGACCCAGGATCCTGAGAGTTGTCCAATGCAAGATGATCCTGAACGGGGGGAGTGTTTCCAACACAAGATGATCCTGAAGCGACGACAGCGGGGAGAGGGCACACCGCGGGTGAATGCGAGTCACCATGGAGCATGCTCAACGTGTCGCGCCGGCGCTGAGGCAGCGGCAACCGGTGCCGCTGGCGGCTGAGTCGGCGCTCGGGTTGCGTCCCAGCATGGCCCTATCCTCCGCTCAGCTACTTCCAGAGTGGATCACATCAACCCCGCCGTGCAATACTTTTGCAGCCAACGGCGACTACCCCCTTAGCTGACTGTCTCACGATTGGGGTTCACTTCAGCTCAACCAACGCCGCTGATCAGGGCCACACCCGGCTCCGCTTCCTCCTCCCCTTTACCCCCCTCCCCCTCGAACACCCTCAGAAAGGAGATCCGCACGCAGCGTCGGCCCCTCGCCCGGCAAACCCCGTTTCAGGATCATTCTTGGATTGGAGCATGCTCTCTCTTGCGCGGTCGGGAGGCGCAGGTTCGCGGTTCTTCAACGCATCAGTGACAGACGACAAGGGACGTTAACCGTAGCCTCGGGCGGAGATGGGCCAAATCTGTTCCACGCGTTCGCCGCGGCAGGCATAGATCCGTTCGTAGAGATTGACGCTGGGATCGCAGTGGGGAATGATCAGCTCGATCTTGTTTCCCAAGCGAATCGCTTGATTCGGACTCTCGAGCTCAAGTATGCCGTGTTCGTCGCCGGCGAAGTGGTATTTCACTTCCGTCAAGCCGACCACTTCCGCGTTAAACTCACCGGCGGCGAGGGCTTTCGTGCCCGCATCGAGTGTGACCCATTCTTGCTGATGCCAGGCGATTCTCGTGCTGATGACCGTGGACAGCACCGTCAGAGCAGGCTCGAAATCGTCGTAGAGCGCCGATCGCTCTCCGCCGATGCGCCGATAATCGGCGTCCATGAATACGTAAGAGCCGACCTGGAGCTCGGTAAACCCGTCGAGGTTGGGGTCGATGTTGTAGGTCCCGGTGCTGCCCCCGGACATGATCTCGATCGGCAGGCCGGCCTTTTTCATCTCACGAATCGTATCCAGAACCGGCCCCATATGTTCTTCCGAATGGCGCTTACGCGCCCCAAACCCGATGACGTGCGAGGTCGACCCGGAATAGCTGTGCACCCCGAGCAGAGTAAGATTGGGCAGAGAGTCGAGCTTCTCGGCCAGCTCGATGGCGGGCAAGCCCGGCAGCGTGCCCGTCCGGCGGTCGCCCGGATCGACGTCGACCAGGACATTGAGATTCGTCTTGGCGGCAACGGCGGCTTCACTGAGCTGCTCGGCGTGCTGGAGGCTATCGACCACGCTCATGGTGTCGGGCTGCCGGCTCGTCAAGCGGAGCAACTTGTGAATCTTGTTGGGCCCGACCAGCTCGGAGGTGATCAACAAACCTCCGACGCCGGCCGCCCCCAGCGCCTCCGCCTCGCGAATGGTTGCCGTGCAGACGCCCAAAGCTCCGGCCTCGAGCTGCCGCTGGGCTACTTGCGGGCACTTGTGAGTCTTTGCGTGGGGACGAAGCCCGACCGAGGCGCCGGCCGCGTAGTCGGCCATCCTGGCTATATTTGTTTCAAAACGGTCGAGGTCGACAAGCAGCGCAGGTGTCGGCAGATCCTGCTTCTCCACGCCGTCGATTCCGCCGCCCGACCGCAGTCGCTGTTCGATCTCCTCCAGACGGTATCCATGAACTTGCTTGGCCGGCAGCATGTTGGGGTTGATGGGATGCGGGTAGGCGGTTGCTGGGCTGGGGCGGCTCGCTAAACGCTTGCCGTTCGTCCGGCGACCGCTTTCCAGCCAGCCGATCAATTGTGGGCGAAACGAGATGCGAACCGCAACCCCCGGGCCGCGAAGATTGTTAGCCAAGTGCGCGGTTGCACAAGTCCACTTCATATCCAGCCGGCCTCTGCAAGAATCGCGGGTTTTCGGGCCGGCCAAAATCGATCGAGGGGTCATGGCGCAATAGTAACCAGACACCTGTGCCTGTTACTGGCGTTCCAGGCTCAGTTTCCTACTCACGCGCACTCTTGCGGGGCTGGGCCGCGAGCGCAAGCAAGCGGCCAGGGGCGTATGAGGTCCTGATTTTTGTCACCCCCCCCGGATGTGAACCTGAAGACACACCACCCAAGGCCAATTTCCGATAAATTGCTTTGTTTCAATAATTTGTACGAGTTCCTCGGGGAGCCTCCCGGTTTGACAATCTAGCCCGTTTGGCCGCAAAATAAGATTGAGGGCAGTCGTGCCGTAAGAAATCCCGCCTGATTCGTCTTTGAAGGTGAATCCGGCGTCGCGGCGCGGGGGGACTCGTGCAACGTTTGGGTGGCTCCGATTCCGCAGCTTCGGAAACCGAACGGCTCTTCGATGAGTGCCGTGACAGCTTGATTAGCTACCTTCGCTATCATCTCGACGATCGATCGGAAGCAGAGGATATTGCACAAGAGAGTTTTGTGCGCTTTTTCCAAGCTCGCAAGCGGCAGGAAAGCATAGCTCAGCCGAAGGCGTGGCTGTTTAGGGTTGCGCACAATTTATTGATAGACCTGGGCCGCAAGCACCGGCCTGAGCTTTTGGACGAACAAGAGTGGACCATTCATGACCGCGGGGTGGACCCAGGGAGGCGGACAGAGGCTCGGATCGAAGTCTCGAAATTGTGTTGGGAACGGCTTACGCCGTCGGAACTCGACTGCCTGCGGTTGCGGACCGAGGGCCTGAAGTACCGTGAAATCGGTGAAATTCTGGATTTGTCGATCTCGACGGTGGTGAGTTATATTTCTAGGGCGCTGGCAAAACTGCGAGAAGGCGTTGAGGAGAAGAGTGACGCATTTAAGCACGGAAGAACTGCTGCTGCACTGTGACGGCGAAGTAGCTTCGCGGCGGGCACAGCATCTTGAGAGCTGTGCTTCCTGCCAGACGGCAATGGTCGACGCGCAGGGCCTGCTTCTCGAAGTTGAGCACGAGCTGCGATCGTCGATGCCCGCCGAGACAGCAGAAAGCCGTGCGGCTTCTTGGTCCGCGCTTGAAAAGACCCTCTATCCGCCTCAGCGTGTCCTCAGCTTCCCGCTTCGATGGTCGCCCGCCTACGGCTTGGCGGCCGTTCTGCTGATCGCCGTTTTCGGTGGCTACCTAGCTCTAAGACAACCAAGCGCCGGGCCTCCGGCGGAAGTCGTTGAGCTGGCGGATGCCGCGGGCAAACTGCAAGCGCCAGGGGCGACCGCCCCTTCGGCCCGCCCCGTCGCCCCGGCCGAGATAACCCCCGAGCTGAAGCCGCCCGCGGCGGATGCGGGGGAAAGAAGGTCGGCTGCCGTAGGCCAGGCCGCCGCCGTAGCGCCTGTGCGACCGACGACCGCCAGGGCGGTATCCGCATCCGAACGCTTTACGATGCCCGAGTTTGCCGCGGCGCTCCCACCGGCGGAAGGGATCGCATGGCCGACATTCGAAGTCGCTTCCGCTGCCGAACCGGTCATCGGCGCATTACCCAGCGTTGCCGACCCGCTGCTCGCGCCGTTTACCGCCGAGGGTGCCGCCGTCCCGGCGGGGAAGGTGACCCCCAAAACGGCTGAAAGCTTGCTCGCGGCGATCGAGGGGCGCTGGATGCTGATGAAAGCCGGAGTATGGGAACAAGACGTCGAACCGGATCTGCGTAAAGGCAAGTTATTCTTTGTCGGCAGCGTTGAGAATGCAGTTTCAGAACAGCAGTTCACCGCGGCGGTCTCGAAGGCAGCCGGATCTCGTACGATCGGTTTTGACCTTCGCCGGCGGCAGCAGGGCGCGACGGCGACGGCCCGGGAAGAACCGCATCCGGTCATGAAAACCGCTCCGCGTCCGGTGACCGGAGTCGTCCGCAACTCTTTGCTGGCGCACTTTAGCGATACGGCTCAGCGTTCGTTTCAGACTCCGACCCCTACGGTGCTGGAGTCGGAACTGGACCGCTACGTCACGGACGTCTTCCGCGGCCAATCGCAGCTTCTGGCTCATGTCTACTCCCTGAACAGCTTGCTCAGCAGCGCCGGGGCGAAAGACGTCGAACGCCTGGAGGCGGCAGCCGTCGAGAAGTTCCGGGATGTAATGAGCTTCCACCTTGCCGCCGCGTCTGAACAGCAAGCGCGCATCTACGATCGCCTCTCCGAAGCCTTGCCGAGACGGTTCTGGGCGTACCGTGAAACGGAGCCGGAACGGGCGGACAAGGCCGCGTGGGCGGACGAGAGCGGAGAGCTTCTTCAACAGACTCTTCTACTCGACGGCACGCTCACCGAGTTGCTGGGATCCCCGCAGCCGACCGTCGACGCCTCCTCGGCAAGTCCTTCCCCAGGCCACTTCCTGCAGCGCATCCGCTCTGGGATCAGCCGCCTCAGGAAGCACTCCCAGGCCTTACAATAAGTCCATGGACCGCTTTGGTCTGGTCCGGGGGTTAGTGTGTCTGTTGCTGCCGGCAACCAGCCTGGCCGCTCAGCAGCTGCCTTCCGGAACGATTCTCGGGCAGGTCGTTGACGCGGACCAAAATCCCCTGGAACGCGTAGAAGTCCGGCTGATCAATCTCTCCACGGCGAAGTCGATCGTCGCGCACACGGATCTGGCGGGGGATTTCTCTTTCTCGGGACTAAGCTCGGACCGCTATTCTCTGGCCGTTCACCGCGAGGGCTACACGCTGCGGCGGGTTGGTCCTTACGAGGTGTTGCCCGATCTCCCGGTCGAGGTACAGGTAGCCTTAGAGCGTCTAGCTCCACCGCTGACCCGCCCGAAGGCGGGGTTGGAAGGCATGGCGCTCGAGTATGGGCTGGTGCGCGAGCAGATTGAAAGCGTGCCGCTGCTGATTGGTTCGGAGGGCCGCACGGCGGTGGACAAACTCCTGTTGCTGGTCCCTGGTATGAGCCCGGTGAAGTCGCTGGAGGTGGAGCCGCTCTCGGGTCAGGCGGCGGCCGCATCCGCCAACGGCTCCCCCCGCTCGGCCATTAACTATCAGCTCGATGGCGCCTCCAACAACGCGCAGAATCGAATCACCGGAGCTCAGGCGGCAACCTTCGGACCAACCCCGGAAGCGATCGATACATTTCGCGTGGTCACCCACACCTACTCGGCCCGTGATGGGCGCAACGCCGGCGCGGTGGTTTCGGCCGTCACTCGCAGTGGAGGCGCTGACTGGCATGGGCAGGCGCGGGCATTTTGGCGCCCCCGGGGCGACGACGTTTTCGAGGCTTTCGACGGTTCGACCGACTCGATCCGCGGCGTGGTCGGCGGAGGCAATTTCGGCGGCCCGCTCTCACTCAAGCACGGCCTCTTCCTCTTTGCCGACGGTGAGATTTGGGGAACCAACGCCCGCCACGGCCGGATTTCGCCGGTGCTGACAGCAGCGGAGCGAGCCGGCGACTTTTCCGACTTGCCCGATCAACAACGACCTCTCGATCCGACCGCCCGCACCCCGTTTCCCAACGGCATCGTTCCGCCGTCCGCGTTCGACCCACTGATGGAGAAGTATCTGGACACGTTCTTGCCCCGGCCGAACGTCGACGAAGATCTCCATCTGTCGGAAAGCGATCTCGATAGTAGCGGAGAAATGTGGCTAGGGCGCCTCGATTTCAGGCGCGACAACTGGGGGCTGCAGCTCAGCTATTTCAACTTTCGCGGCAAGGTTCACAATCCACTCCGAGAGTTGAACCTGGCGCCCGGCACGACCACTCGAGTTCGCCAGTTTTCGCACAACCCACAGCTTACCCTCGCGCACACACCGACTCCTGGGCTGGAACACAGTTTCCGGGTTGCCGCCCAGCGCTTGTCGACCAACTTCCGCCAGGGCCACGCTGATTTTCTCGATACGCCGGCCGAAGACTTTGGCTTCGACTTCCTCAGCTTTGGAGCGAATCCGGGCACGATTCCCGACCTAACGCTGTTCGATGACGACGGCAGCGAGCGGTTGCGCATCGCTCCCTTCCTCACGGCTGAATCCTCGGCACAGACGACGTTTCAAGTCGCCGAAGATGCGGTCTACCGCCGAGGGATGTGGTTGTTTCGGGGGGGAGCGCTGTTTCGGCGCGGGATTTGGCCCTTCACCAACGTCGAAAACTCGGCCGGCAGTTTCGAATTTTCCCGCCCGGGGTTCTTCGGGACGCTCAACGGCGCCGCCAACATGCTGGTCGGCGTGCCCAGCACCTACCGGCTGCGCACGCCCCGCAGCCTTAACCTACGCTGGAACGAGTTCGCTTTCTACGGCGAGACGGAGCTGCGCCCCGTGCGGGGTCTGCAGGTGACCTTGGGATTGCGGTTCGAGTCCCAACCTCCGGCGGTAGACCGGCTGGATCGAATCGCAGCTTTTCGGGAAGACGTCGAAAGCCAGCGCTTTACCGATACCCTGCCCAATCTGATATTTCCCGGTGATCCGGACGGCGACTTCGGCCCGCTGCCCCGCTCCACGATCCGTACGGACGGGCGGCACCTGTCGCCGCGGCTGGGCGTAACATTCTCTCCGACCTGGGAGAACCGCTGGTGGCGATGGATGCTAGGGGAATCGGGACGTTCGGTGTTTCGCGCTTCCTACGGCGTATTCAACGACTTCGGCACGTTTGCCGGCTCCAGCGCCGCGGCTCTGCTTCAAGCCACCTATCCGCCCTACAGCACCGACAATCGGTACGATTTCGCAAGGATCGCGCAGGAGCCGGGAAGTTTCAGCGCCCCTCTCTCCAGAGTGCCGGCCGCCGAACCCGATTCCATCCGCAGTTCCGTGATCAGCTACCCGATCTTGGTGTTCGATCCCAACTTCGAGAACGCTCGGGCTGAGCACTGGACGATCGGCTGGCAGCGGCTGCTGCCCCAACGAATCTTCTTCAGTGCTATCTACCTGGGGACGCGCACGTCGAACCTGCAGCGCCAGCAAGAGTTGAACACGTTTCTTCGCAACCCGGCATTCGGATTCAGCTTCATCCGCAACATGCGGCGCTTTCCCCGCTACAGCGAGGTCCGCTCTTTCGAAAGCTCCGGCAGCGGCCGCTACAACGGAGTCCAACTGCGCGCCACGCGCTATCTGACCAGCGACCTCGCTTTCGAAGCGGCCTACACCTGGTCCGAGGCGTTCGACGACGGCAGCGACTCTTTACGAAATACGCTGGCTAGCGAACCGTGGAGTTTTGCCGACTTCGACCGCACCCATACCGTCGCGGCTTCGTGGTTTTATCGCCTCCGTCTGCCGCGGAAGATGCGAGGCAAGCTAAGTTGGGCGGATGACTGGCGCATCAGCGGCGCCTGGCGGTGGCGATCCGGCTTGCCTCTCGACATCCGCCAAACTCAGGATCCTACCTTCAGCTTCCTGCGTGTCGGGCGGCCCGACCAAGTGGGTGAATTCCGGCGGCTGGACCCCGGCGCCGTGCGCAGCTTCACGCTGGCCGATGGGCGCACGGCGACCGGCCGGTTCGCCTTCGATCCTACGGCGTTCGAGCCGGTCGTACCAACGAATTTCGACGAGCTTCGAGAGGGCTCCGCGCCCCGCAACGGCTTCCGCATGCACGGCTTTCAGCAGTGGGACCTGCGCTTGTCCAAGGTCGTCGCCGTCGGCGAGACCGCCTCCATCGAGGCCGGATTCGACATGCTCAACGTGTTCGACAACAAGAACTGGGACGCCCCGTTCTCGAACATCGACCATCCCTATTTCGGAATCGTTCGCACGGAAGGGCTGGATCGCACTTTCCAATTGGCCGTGCGGTTTCGATTTTAGCCACCCCCAACCTCGCTGCCATAACAGGCTCATCTAAGGTAGAATGCTTTGCTACGGAGTTGGCGGCTAGCTCCGGCTGGCCCGCTTTTCTCACCAGCGGTCGGCAGGAGTGCAAGCAATTGCCCACCGTCGGGAATGTAGGGGCGCGATGAATCGCGCCCGCTTGCCGGCATACTGTTCGCTGGGCGATGTACACGAACTGTTGCCGCGAGACATGGCCGCCTGGCCTTTCGCTTATCCATCGCAACCATGGTGAGAAATGCGGGGTAAGGCCACGCTGACCGTTTGAACCCGATCCCGAAATCGTTGAGGAGAGAGACATGATCCGAAAAAAAGTAAAGAGCCGTCTGACTCGGCTCTCGTCGCTTCTATCGCCTTGCTTGCCGGCGTTCGCTCTGCTGTTGACGGGAGCGTTCGGCCCCCTAGCCGCCGAAGAAAGCCGCGACCCCAAGGCCGTGGAGATTGCTCATTCCGTCATGAAAGCCATGGGCGGGTCGGGCGCCTGGGACGCCGTTCACTTCCTGCGCTTCGATTTCAAGGTCAACGTCGGTGGCGAGATGCGGGTCGACCGCTCTCACCTGTGGGACAAATGGTCGGGACGCTATCGCTACGAGAACAAGACCAAAGAGGGCAAGCAGCAAGTGGCGCTCTTCAACGTGAACGACCGCCAGGGGGCGGTGTACGAAGATGGCGAAAAGCTCGCTGACGAAGCGGCCGCCGAGCCTCTGAAAAACGCCTACGGCGCCTTCATCAACGATATGTATTGGCTGGCCATGCCCTGGAAGTGGATGAACAAAGGAGTCAACCTCGAGTATATAGGCCCCAAGGAGCACGACGGGAAGACGTATGAAGTCGTCCAGCTTAGCTTCAATAATGTCGGATTGACTCCCGGCGACCAGTACCGCGCCTTCGTCTCGCCGGAGTCGAAGCTGATGACCTACTGGGAGTACACTCTGCAGAGCGACAACGAGGGCGCCTGGAACTGGGAGTACGGCGATTACTCGGGAGTCAAACTCGGCACCCAGCAATCACACCAACGCGGAAGGTGTGTCCATTAACATGGGCAATGTCGCCGTCCTGGAAGCCGTTGACGATGCGTTTTTCACGGACGCAGCCCGCATGATGGCTGAGCTTCCATGAGATCTCGGGGAGCATCGCAATTTTCGGTTCCCAAGATCGGGCCGGCGGTTGGATAGCACACACAATCCTGCCTGTGTATGGGATAGGCCTGCCCGGCCTGCCCAGTTGTTTGCCGGGATCCTGCATAGACGCCCCGGCCAAAAGGGCAATCCTGCCTGTGGACGTCGGCTTGGCAAGTTCCCGAAGGGACTGATCTCCTTGCCGACCGGCCTGTCCCCCCAGCCGACGATCTCATGACCGGCGATCCCTATTCGACTGACGAGGTCCCCTCGCTGGTTGATTTCCGCAACGTTACCGTCCTTCGCAACGGCAACAAGGCTCTCGACTCGATTACGCTTTTCATCCCCCTCGGGCAGCACGTTGCCATCCTGGGTCCCAACGGCTCGGGCAAGTCGTCGCTGATCAAAACCATCACCCGCGAATGCCATCCCCTCGAGACGTCCGATGATTTTCGGCTGACGGTCCTGGGCCAGAGGCGCTGGAACATCTTTGAACTTCGGCCGCGGCTGGGGATCGTCTCTCCCGACTGGACGAAGGTTTGCGACCGCGACGTTTCCGCCCGGGAAGCAATTCTTACTGGCTTTTTCGGCAGCGCCGAGCTGTGGCCGAATCTCCGGGCGACTTCGGATATGGAGGACAAAACGGAGCGAGCACTCGAACGGTTGGAAATAACCCATCTCGCCGAGCGCCGCGTGTCAGAGATGTCTTCCGGGGAGGCCCGCCGCGTTCTCATCGCCCGGGGATTAGTCCATGATCCGCGGGCCCTGATCCTCGACGAGCCCGCTACGAGTCTGGACCTGAGGGCAAGACGCGAACTACGAGAAATCCTGCGCAAGATTGCGCGGTCCGGCACGAGCGTCATTCTCGTCACTCATGACCCGGTTCGGCATGCCGGTCGAGCTGGTGGAGAGAAACGGATACTATCACTTGCTCGACGGCTGAACGCGCTTCGTTGTCCGCCGTCCGCGTTGCGGATATCTTTCCGGAAATCAGCCGCGTCATTTTACTGAAAGACGGGACGGTCTTTCTCGATGGCCGCAAAGAAGACGCCCTTGCGTCGGCTCATCTATCGAGTTTGTTCGGCATGCCGGTCGAGCTGGTGGAGAGAAACGGATACTATCACTTGCTCGACGGCTGAACGCGCTTCGTTGTCCGCCGTCCGCGAAGACAGAAACAGCAGCGAGAATGTTTGCGTTCCCCGCCGGATCTGGTAGAGTGTTAGGCCTTGCGGGTAACAGGAGAGCAACGGCAAGCTTCCCACGACACCTACACGTCGGACAAGCGGCTCGGACCACGCGCGCAAGCGGAGCACCACCGTTCCGACAACCTTGTGAGTCAGCCAACACAGGCGGGAGAGGGAGGAACATGAGCGCAAGAATTTTCGTCGCAGAATTGATTGGAACGTTTTCCCTGGTCCTCATTGGTCCGGGGTCAGCAGCGATTGGCAGCAGTTTGGTAGCGGTCGCTTTTGCACACGGCCTGATCGTATTGAGTTTCGCCTATGCTTACGGCTACATTTCGGGAACCCATATCAACCCGGCCGTAACCATCGGATTGTGGGTCGGCCGGCAGATCGATTTCGGGACTGCCGTAGGCTATATCGTTGCCCAGGTCATCGGCGGCATACTGGGCGCGGGCGCACTGTGGGTTTTGCTCAGCGGCATGGAGAGCGCGAGCGGGATGGGCGCCACCGTCCCGGCCGCGGGCGTGTCCGATGGACAGGCGTTCCTGCTCGAAGTATTGCTGACGTTCCTGCTCGTCAACGTCATTTTCCACACGGCGGTCAGCGGCAAAGGCGGGAACCTGGCACCGGTCGCGATCGGCCTAACGCTCGTAGCCTGCATCTTGATGGGAGGCCCGTTGACAGGGGCTTCGTTGAATCCCGCTCGCACGCTTGGCCCGGCTCTCTTCAGCACCGCCCCCACTGCGATTTCGAGCCTGTGGATCTACTGGCTCGCGTGTCCGTTGGGCGGCATCCTGGCGGCCCTGGTATACAATTTCTTGCGCGACAAGGAATAATTGGAGGGAGCGGCGGCTGACCGCTGTTTGTGGCGCAAGCTCTTAGCTTGCCGAGTCGACACTCATGTCGACTCATGTTCTGCAAGATTTGTTGCATGCAGAGGCCATGCCAGGCGTCGAGAGGAGTCTCGACGCGGCACGCTGAGAGCGTGCGCCACTAGGGAATCGGACACTTTTACAGAGTCTCGCAGTCAACTTCCCGTCGCTGCCCGAAACTGCACCTCCACCAGAAACAGCCCTCTCGCTGGCACGGTCGGTCCTGCCTGGGAACGTTGTTTCGCCGCCAAGATACGGGCGACGTCCTCGGCGGCGAAGTTGCCGCGCCCGACTTCGAACAGCGTGCCGACGATGTTGCGCACCATGCGGTAGAGAAAGCCCTCGCCGCGAACGCGATAGGTCAGAAGGTCGCCGTCCTTTTCGAGCCGCGACGAAAAAATCGTCCGCACGGTTGATTCTTTCTCCTCGCCACCGGCGGCTAGTGAGCGAAAGTCGTGTGTCCCGGCAAACGCGTTGGCCGCTTTCGCCATCGCTTCCTCGTTGAGCGGGTAGGGATGATGGTAGACGTATCGACTCGAAAACGGCGGACAAACCTCGCCGCGCCAGATTCGATACTCATAGGTTTTTGAGATGGCCCGCCGGCGAGGGTGGAAATCCGCGTCGGCCTCATCAGCCTCGAGCACGCGAATCGCGTCGGGGAGCAAGCGGTTCACTGCCCGGCGAAGATTATCGGCGGGAATCCTGTTCTTCAGGTGAAACGATGCAACCTGCCCAAGGGCGTGAACGCCGGCGTCTGTTCTTCCCGAACCGTGGACCTCCACCGTGTCGCCCTCGATCTCGGCCAGCGCCTCCTGGAGCGCTCCCTGAATCGTGCGCCGATTCGGTTGCACCTGCCAGCCGTGAAAATCGGTCCCATCGTAGGCAAGCTTAATTCTGAGGTTTCGCACGCTGATCCGGCGCCCTTGCGGCTCTGCCTCTCTCACTCGATCAACGCCCCAAGCGGCCTTTCCCCGTGTTGGTTAGTGGCCGCCCTTTGCCAACCCGAACCGGTTTCAAACGTCTTACCTATTGCGCGGCTCAAACCGCGTTTGTTGACGGGTTTCAGGCGATGCTAGGATAACACAAGACTTCCGCCACTAATGCCGGCACGTCGCTGGCGGGACTTCCACCGACCACCTAGCGCAATGTTTTGCATGGGAAACCGAAGGCACGGGCCAGCCGTAGATGTCGACGACCTTCCGGCCGCGGTGCCGTTACCTGGAGAACTGAGAATGCATGTGAAGAACATAGTTTCGCTCACCTTCGCCGTCCTGCTGCTGGTTCATGTCCCGCTTGCCGCGCAAACTGCCGCATCCGGTATCAACTACAGCACGGGGCCCGGTTTCCGCGATGTCTATAAGGCGCCCGAGGTGCCGGAGGTCGACATGGCCAATTCTCCCCGCCTGGACCGACTTCTCCGAGGGGGCAAGCTTTACCTCTCGCTGAGCGACGCCATCGCCTTGGCCATCGAGAACAACCTTGACATCGCCTACGCCCGCTATGGGCCCCGGATCGCTGATACCGACATTCTCCGAACAAAGTCGGGACAGCAGCTCCGCGGGGTGCAGACGCAGATCAGCACTCTCTCCACCGGTCAGTCAGCGGCTGAGGGAGCCGCGGGCGGCGGCGGCGACGTGACCGGCATCACGGGCCGGGCTGGGGGCGTCGGCGGTGGCGCTCAGGGCGTCGGTGACGCCTCGACCTTCTTTGGATCCGCCGTTCCCTCTCTTGAGCCCACCCTGACCGGCGGAATTGACTGGGGTCACTTCAGCAATCCCCAGACGAGCAGTTTCGTCAGCGGAACCAACACGTTTGTCTTTGAAACGAGCAACTCCAACATCGGAATTCAGAAAGGATTCTTGACAGGCACAAACGTCTCACTCGATTGGCGCAACACCCTCAACGACACCAACTCCTTGCGCGCCAACTTCGATCCTTCCCTGCGCAGCAATGTCACACTTCGTATCCGACAAAGCCTACTCCAGGGATTCGGACGCAGCGTCAACTCGCGCAACATTCGCATCGCCAAGAACAACCGGGAAGTATCGGATCTCGCCTTTGAGGCACAGGTAATCGCCACTGTCACGCAGGTGCAAAATCTCTACTGGGATCTGGTCAGCTTCCGGGCCGAGGTGCGCAGCCGGGAAGAGGACCTGCGTCTGGCGCAGAAACTTTATGAAGACAACAAGCGGCGGGTTGAGATCGGCGTGTTGGCACCCATTGAAATCGTGAGAGCCGAAGCTGAAGTAGCGTCGCGAGAGCAGGATTTGACGCTCGCCGTCACCCGCGTTCAGCTTCAGGCAACCACGATCAAGAACGCTCTCAGCAAGAACGGCTTGGCCAGTCCCTCTATGCTCGACGTCGAGATCGTTCCTACCGATCGCATTGAAGTGCCCGACAGGGAGGAGATTCAACCCTTGCAGGATCTTATGGGCCTGGCTCTTCGGTCGCGGCCCGAGTTGGCACAGTCCCGCATTCAATTGAAGAACCAAGACATTTCCCTCAAAGGCGTCCGCAACGCCATGCTGCCCCAGGTAAGCGTATTCGCCGACTTGACGAATAACGCGTTAGCCGGCCGCCTAAACGAGGGTTTCGTGGGATTTCCGGGAATCGACAGCCCGGTGTCCGACTTTTTTATCGGCGGACTCGGCACGAGTCTATCGCAGGTCTTTCGGCGAAACTTCCCTGACTACCAGATCGGCGTGCAAGTCAGCTTTCCTCTGAAAAATAGACGCGCGCAGGCCGATATGACGGCCACGCTTCTCGAAAGGCGGCAAAACGACATCCGGCTTCGCCAGCAGGAAAACTCCGTTCGCGCCGAGGTTCGCAATGCCGTAATCGGAGTGGAACAGGCCCGTGCACGGTTCACGGCTGCTGAAAAGACGCGACTCCTTCAGGAGCAGACTCTTGACGCCGAGCAGAAAAAATTCAAGCTTGGGGCGTCAACCATTTTTTTTGTGGTCGAGGCGCAGCGTGATTTGGCCCTGGCCCGCTCGGCTGAGATCACCGCCCAGAACAATTACATCAAAGCGAAGGTTGAGCTTGACCGCGCCACCGGCAAGACGCTGCCCGCCAACAATATCGCCATCGACGAAGCCTACGGCGGCAGGGTTTCAAAATCCCCCGATCCCATTCCGCCCAACCCCGAGGCGGCGCGGCCTTCGCCGCAGGGCTAGCCCTCGCCTCGCCCGATTTCTGGCCAGCGCGCGGCGCTTTTCTTAGACGGTCGACCTCTGGAGGGGAAGTGCTGAGCGACCCAGACCCGGCCGGTGTCATTAGGGAGCCGGGGCAAGGGGAGCCTGGGCAATGCCTTCCTTTTCCCCGTCGTAGGAATAGACAAGGCCATAGGGGACCTAGGGATGGTCCAGCGGGGCCGCATTCGTATCCCCGGGAGAGGCTGCTTTCCGATCGGCGTTATCGCGAAGGTAGGTGCGGATTAACTCGACCTCGGTGCCGTCGCCCGTATGGGCCACCAGCCCTAGCTGCATAATGCGAGCCACAGCGCCCGTGACAAGGGGGGCTGCGAAACTCGTGCCGCGAGCTTCGAAGTCTCCATCAGGTTGGCGGATCTTGCGCGACGCTCCGCCTCCCAGCATGGTGGTTCTAACACCGTAGAAGAAGAAGAGGCAACTGAAGCTACCAGGCCAAAACGTGTCTGACCACGCTTCGCCGGGTGCGGAGATGGTTATACCCCGACCGTTCAAAAACTCTCCGTCGGTCGTGAAGGACGCCGCCGTGTCCGCCGGTACGAGGGGAATAGGCCCAAAAAGGGACTCCGGGCACTGAGAATGGCCCCCAATGGTGACTGTGGCGCCGACGGCGATGACCTCCTGATAGCCCGCGGGCACCATTTCAGTAGCGATTTTCGCAGGGTTGTTGCCGGCTGAAGTCATGACCGGAATTCCTAGTTCGTAGAGCGTCCGGATGGGACCAAGTAGCGGGGTTTTATTGATGTCTTCGCCAACCAAAAGCTCGCGACCGAGGCTCATGTTGACTACCCGAATGTTCGGTGTCACCAGATTGTAGTTGTCGGCAACCCATTGAAGGCCGGCGATCGAATGCGACTCCTCACCGATCCCGTTGTCGCCAAGAACCTTGACCGCGTAGAGAGTCGCTCCCGAAGCAACTCCCAGAATGTCGATGTTGTTATTTTTTGCGGCGGTCAGGCCGGCTACGCCGGTTCCGTGGCCCCAAACGTCTTGAGCCGAGCCGGTCAGATTGAAGGCATTGAAGGACGTCACACCGGGATCGTCGGGTGCCAGGGGGAGGTCGGCGTGGCCGAAGTCGACCCCCGTATCCAGTATCGCGATGCCGATGCCAGTGCCGTCGGAGGTGGCTGAAGGAGGACCCACTCTTTGCACCTCGGCCGTAACCAGTTGTTGAGTTCCACCCAACGTTGGGCCTCCTCCGCCGCCACCATCCTTGGGCGGTTTACCCCCCCCTCCATTGCCACCCTTGACGCCCGTAGAGAGAGGACGGTCGGGAACGATGCTCAGCACGGACAGGTTGTTGGCCAGGGCGGCGATCGCGTTCAAGCTCGGAGCCGTGATCGCAAGTTGGTTCCATGTATACCCGCATTTCCAATTTGATTCAGACCTCTCGACCTTCCGGCGGCCTTGAGCGTCTTTATTCATAGGGGCTAGAGCCCGATGAGGACGCCAGGGAGGCCAACACCCAATGGGTGAAAAACAAACCAAGCCATTCCAGCTAAGTTTCAACGGCTCGTTGAAAGTCGATTTCCAGGGATCGCACGTCACTTCCGACGGTGGCCTGATTTTGGTTCGCGAACTGGACGAACGGCTCGGTCTCGGAGAACTGATTGACGAGCATCTCAGCGACTCCCGGCAAGGCACAAACAAGCAGTTCACGCTCGCTGATCTGTTGCGGCAGTCGATCTACAGCCGCTTGGCAGGCTACGAGGACGTCAACGACGCCGTCCGCGTGGCGGCTGACCCGACGTTTCGCTTGATCGGCTCGCAGAAGATCTGGGATCGCGGTGCGGCCTTGACCTCGACGCTGCACGGCTTCGAGACGGAGATGCTGGCGAGCGAAGAGAACCTGCTGGGGCTGATGGCGCTGAACCGAGAGCTGGTCGGGCAAGCGGAGGCGTTCGACGACTCCGCGCGGGTCGTTCTGGACATGGACTCCACCGAGAGTCCGGTCCATGGCCAACAGGAAGGCAGTGCCTACAACGGACACTTCGAGTCGGTCTGCTACCACCCGTTGCTTTTGTTCAACCAGCATGGTGATTGTTTGGCGGCGAAGCTGCGTCCAGGCAACGCGCACAGCTCTGAGGACTGGGATGAGCTATTGTTGCCGGAGATCGAGCGCCAACAGGCTGCGGGCAAGCAGGTCGCCTTCCGGGCCGACGCGGCCTTTGCCAAGCCGGAAGTTTATGAGGCTTCGGAGGAACGCGGCGTGCAGTACGCCATCCGCATTCCGGCCAACAGGAGCTTGGAGTTAGAGATCGAAGACATCCTGTTTCGTCCGCCGGGGAGGCCCGGCCGCAAGCCGCTAGTGCGCTACAAGAGCTTTCGCTATCAGGCGGAGAGCTGGAAGAAGCCGAGACGAGTTGTCGCCAAGGTCGAGCACCACCAGGGCGAGCTGTTCGCGCGCGTCGGTTTTATCGTGACGAACATGAGCTTGCCAAGCCGGTCGGTGGTGCGTTTCTACAACCAGCGCGGCACGGCGGAGCAGTGGATCAAAGAAGGTAAGCAGGCCACGCACTGGACGCGGCTGTCGTGCCACCGTTTTCGGGCCAACGAAGTGCGCTTGCAGTTGAGTGTGCTGGCTTATAACCTGGGCAACTTGTGGCGGCGGCTGGGACTGCCACCAAGGATCAAGAGCTGGTCGCTGACGAGCTTACAGCAGCGGTTAGTGAAGACGGGCGGTCGATTGATCAAGCACGCGCGCTATTACTGGCTGCTCCTGGCCGAGGGGTATCTGAACCGCAGGCTGTTCGGCGACATGCTGCGTCGGATCTGGGCGCTGCCTGTGCCGGGTGGTTAGGGCCGTCCCGTTCGGGTAGGAAATCTGGGCGTTGAGGAAGGAGGGTCGGAGGGGTGTCTGCGAAATTGACTTCGCAGCGACGGATCAGCCCCCATGAGGGGCAAGAAGGGGGCTCGATCGGTTCCGCCTCAGCCGCCGCCTCTTTCGGGTGGAGAAATGGTTGCGCTTCGCCGGGTGAGGGTGTAGACTCGTGCCGTCAGAGGAGCCAAATCGGAAATCCTGGGTATACTCGACTTGTTATGATGCGTGACCTGGAAAGGACTCCGGTTCTTTCCCAAGACCTCGTAGTATTAAGTGACCGACAGAAGTCCCGCATCCGGCGTTTGGCCGCTCGGTTGGGGCCGCGAACGCAGGCGATCGAAAACCGCTGGCGCCGGCGGCTGGCGAAGATTGCCGGCCTGGAGTTGGACGGCCCGCGTCTTCGCGCCTTGGCCTCCATCAATCCGGGATCGTGGTCAGAACTGCTGGCCAAGGGCGAGGTGGGCCAGTTCCTCGAGCAGGTCGAATACCACGGACGCCGGCTGGCGAAACTTGACGTGCCTCCTGATCACGTTTTGGCGTCGCTCGAAGAATATGAGGAGGCGCTGCTTCCCGACCTGAAGCGTTTCTATCCCTCGCAGTTCACAGCCTACTTCGCAGCGCTCGACCATCTCTATTTTTGCGTCAAGCTGACCTTGAATAACGCCTATTACCAGGTCCGCGACATGGAAGCGCATGCCTTCTATCAGGTTTTGCAGGACCAGTTGGAGTCGCCGAGCGTACGGGAGTTGTTGCAGCGCGTGTTGGAAACCCTCATGCGTACCTTCCGAGCGCACGGAGGTGTGATTCTGCTTCGGGAACCGGGTTCGCGCAAACTGGTGGTCAAAGCTTGGAAGGGCCTGGATGAGGATCTCGCTAAGTGCTTCAACACGACAGTCGGCCGCGGGCTAGCAGGCCAGATTGCTTCTCGCGGGCGGCCGCGTGTGGTGGTTGACCTGACCAACGAACCGCTGGTGAACAAGCCCCAGATTCGCCAGGCCTTCCACAGCCTGTGGGGTGTCCCTCTCAGTATCGCCGGGAACGTGACCGGAGTGCTGCAGCTAGGGTTTGCCCAGGAGTACCACTGCCTGCCGCGCGAGATGAAGCTGCTGGAGGCAATCGCCGAGCGCTGTGCGCACGCCATCGACAAAGCACAATTGCACGAGGAGCTGCATCACCGCGAGGAGCAGATTCGCGAACTGGGCGAGCACATGTTGACGGTCGAAGAAGAAGAACGCCGCAGGATCAGTCGCGAGCTGCACGACGAGGTCGGACAATCGATGCTGGTCATCCGCTTGTACCTGGAAATGCTGCAGGGCGATCTGCCGCCGGAGGCCGCGCATCTCAACCCGAAATTGGAAGAGACGCGGCGTCTCACGGAACAAACTATTCAGGAAATGCGGCGGTTGATTTCCGCCTTGAGTCCCAACGTGCTCGAGCAACTCGGCCTGCCCGCCAGTGTGCGACAGGTTGTGAGCAACTTTAGTCGGACCTTTCCCGGCAAAGTGCGGGTGCGCATGTCGCACCTTGAGAAGTTGCCCCGCAGTAGCGAGATCATGCTGTATCGGCTGGTGCAGGAATGCTTCAGCAACGTGGTAAAACATTCCCACGCCCAAAACGTCAACCTCCAGTTGGCCCGGCGGAACGGGGTTGTCCGCCTGAAGATGAAGGACGATGGCGTGGGCTTCGAGGTGAATGAAGCAGCCCGCAAAACGGACTCGTTTGGGTTAACGGGGATGCGGGAAAGGGTCGCCCTGCTCGGCGGTGAAATTGATATTCAATCCTCCCCGGGCAAGGGCACGAAGGTTGAAATTTCGATTCCGGTTTGAGTAACCATGTGGTTCGCATACAAAAAGAGCCGAGGTACGAGGTAAAAGCAAATGTCGAAAATCCGAGTGCTGTTAACCGACGATCACACCCTGTTTCGGCAGGGAATTCACACTCTCTTGGCGACAGAAAGCGACATCGACGTGGTAGGTGAAGCCGCCAATGGCACCCAGTCAGTGGAGCAGATTACCTCCTTGCGGCCGGATGTTGTGTTGATGGACATCGGCATGCCGGGACTGTCAAGTTTTGAAGCGACTCGCCAGATCAAGAAAATTCGTCCGGAAACAAAGATTCTGTTCCTGACGATGTACGATGACGAAGATTACTTGGTCGAGTGCATGGAAGTGGGCGGTAGCGGGTACGTGCTCAAAGACAGCCCCGCGCCGCAACTTCTGGCCGCCATCCGCGACGTCTACCGCGGAGGAAGCTATCTCAGTCCCAAGATGCTGTCTCAACTGGTAGACGACTTCCGCTCGCGCATCAAGACGAATCACCGCCAACCGCGGTTTGCGACATTGACGCCGCGAGAGAAAGAAATCTTGAAGTTCCTGGCCGAGGGACAATCCGTCAAGGAGATCGCCACCCACCTGAACCTGAGCGTGAAGACGGTCGAGGCGCACAAGTTCAACCTAATGCGCAAGCTCGATATCCATAACAAGGCGCAGTTGGTGCAGTACGCGATCCAGAAGAAGATCATCAAGATCCCCATAGGTCCTTGAGGCCGAGGCGATTTCACTGCGAGTTCGGTCGTCCCCTCCCGTGCCGACCCGGCGGCGGCCAAGTCTCCGTTGGGTAAGGGTGTCGACATTGATTTCTGACTTTGTCCGGCTGATGTCGGGCCATGTTTAGGCGCCACGCAACGCGAGATCCCGGGACGCATGCCTGGAGAGGGGATCGATCCTGCTCTTGGTGTCCGATGATGGCTCGGTTTCCCGCTGACGGTGGGCGCCGCCAAGCGGCCTGACTTTCCCAGGCTCGCCTCGGGCTTGAGTTCCCTCTCGTACAGTCTCCTGAGTTCACCTGGCTTGACATCCCCTCGCGGCCCTTCCGATACTGAATTCTAGTTGCAACTCAGTTTCAAAAAGAAGCCATGAGTCGTCCTTCCACTAAGCCGCTGACGCTTGTCGATCTCGACGAGGGCCAGGAGGGAATTCTTGAACGCATCGACCTCCCCGAGGACGAGTCGCGCCGGCTCATGGCGCTTGGTTTTCTGCCCCAGAGCCCGATAACCGCTGCTCGGCGGTCCCCGTTTGGCGACCCCACGATTTATCGCGTAGACGGGTCCGAAGTCGCATTGCGTCGCGAGACAGCCGTGCGCATGATTCTGCGCTCCGCTCGGACGCCTCCGCCGGATGCCTCATGAGCCATTGCGACACGGGCGCCGCTGTAGTCGAGGCGACGCCTCCGTCAGGGACCCCCTCTAGACAGCGACGTATTGTGGCCGTTGTAGGGCCTCCCAACTCCGGAAAGTCCACCCTTTTCAATCGCTTGACGGGTTTGCGCCAAAAGGTCGCCAACTACCCCGGCGTCACGGTCGAAAAAAGGCTGGGGCGAATGAGGCTTGATAACGGCGAACAGGTCACGCTTGTCGACCTGCCCGGTCTCTACAGCCTAGATCCGCGTAGCGAGGACGAGCGGATCACGCACGACGTTCTTCGGGGTGAGATCGAGGACCTCGGCAAGCCGGATGCGATTATTCTGATTCTTGATTCCACCAATTTGGGCCGCAACCTGGCGCTGGCCGCACCCATTCTAAGTCTTGGCATACCGACGCTGGTCGGTCTCAATATGGCCGACGATCTGCGGTCTCGTGGCGGCGCCCTCGACACAGACGCTCTTTCCGAGCGGGTAGGCGCGCCCGTCGCGCTCATCAGCGCGCGACGCGGTGAGGGCATGGACGCCGTGCGGAAGTTTCTCAACGGCGCGTTCGTTCCGCCGCCTCCACGCCAGTTGCCGGTCATTCAGGACATTCCGGCGTGCCGACAGTGGGCGGGCCGCCTGAGCAGCGAGGCCGGCTATCGTCCGCCCGCACCGGCGGTGTGGACCCACCGGTTGGACGCGGTGTTCCTGCACCCCTTGGCCGGCCCTGTCGTGTTTGGACTCGTTGTGGTGGCTGTCTTTCAGGCGATTTTCACCTGGGCGCAGCCTCTCATGGATGGGGTCGATGGCTTGATCGGCGCCTCGGGCGCATGGATCGCCTCGATCCTGGCGCCTTCGTGGTTTCGGTCGCTGCTGATCGACGGCGTGTGGAGCGGCGTGGGATCGGTGCTCATCTTCTTGCCGCAGATCTTGATGCTTTTCTTGTTCATCGGCATCCTGGAAGATTCCGGCTATCTGGCGCGGGCAGCGGTCATCGCCGATCGGACGATGGCCAAGGCGGGCCTGCAGGGGAAATCGTTCATTCCGTTGTTGTCCGCTTACGCGTGTGCGATTCCGGCTGTGCTAGCCACGCGGACGATAGAGAGTAAACGCGACCGGATGGCGACCATCTTGATCGCTCCGTTCATGACTTGCTCGGCTCGGCTGCCGATCTACATCCTGGTGATTGCCGCCTTCATACCGGAGGAGCCGCTGCTGGGACCGTTGTTGGGAACCCGGGCCGCGGCCCTGCTGAGTCTGTACGTGTTGGGATTCGCGGCCGCCATCGGTACGGCTTGGGTGCTCAAGTCCTCGGTCCTGAAGAGTTCTCCGACCCCGTTTATGTTGGAGTTGCCGCCTTATCGCTGGCCGACCCTGCGCTCGCTTGGCTTGAGGTTGATGGATCGAGGGAAGGTCTTCCTGCGGCGCGCCGGAACGGTGATACTAGCGACGGCGGTGGTTTTGTGGGTTCTCTTAAGCTTTCCAATGCAAAACGGCGCCGCCCCACCGATTGAAGATAGTTGGGCAGGTTCACTCGGCAAGACCATCGAGCCGCTAATCGAGCCGCTAGGCTTCAATTGGAAAATTGGGATAGGGTTGCTGATGTCCCTGGCTGCCCGAGAAGTGATCGTCGCTACCTTGGGGACGATCTATGGTATGGAAGCCGACGAGCGTTCGGCGGGTCTGCAAGGAGCCCTGAGATCGGAGCTGACCTTGGGCGGCGCCATCGCGCTGCTGGTATTCTTTGCCTTCGCCATGCAGTGCATGTCGACGGTGGCGGTGGTGCGCCGCGAGACGGGCGGCTGGAAGTGGCCGCTGGCGCAGTGGGGCTACATGACCGGGCTGGCGTACATCGGAGCGTTTGTGGCGAACGCAGTGGTTTCGTAGGTTGGCGTGGCGAGGTCTCGCTCGGAGGGGTCGGGAAGGTCGAACGGTCTTCTTGCAGAGTGCGACGGAGCCGACGGTGCGAGCTTGTAGCGCGGACCTGGCGCCTTTCCAGGGTCCGCGTCCGTGAGCTACGACCTCTTTGCCGTCGCCATGCAGTGCATGTCGACGGTGGCGGTGGTGCGCCGCGAGACGGGCGCGCTACGACCTTCTCGGAACCTGCCAGTGCGTGAGGTGGGTGCTGAGATCGGACGGCGCTTCCTGCCATACTTGTAGTTCACTCTGCACGATCAGATCGGGACAAATTCAAGTCTCGAACCAATGGCCCGCGTCGTCTTAATTTCCACCTACGAGATGGGTAGGCAGCCCTTTGGGCTTGCGTCCCCGGCAGCTTGGCTGCGTCGTGACGGGGCCGAAGTCACTTGCCTGGACCTTTCCCGTGAGCCACTGCGGGAAACCGTGGTCAGGCAGGCAGATTGGATTGCGATCCATGTTCCGATGCACACGGCGACCCGGCTTGCGGCTCGATTGGTGCCACGGCTCAAAAGGCTCAATCCACGGGCGAAGTTGTGTTTCTACGGGCTGTACGCTCCCGTTAACGAGGAATACCTGCGCGGCTTGGGAGCGGACGCCGTTCTGGGAGGAGAGTTCGAGAACGGTTTGGCGGCCTTGGTGGGCGGCGCCCGAGCAGGGGAGCCGGGCGGCCCGGTTGTATCCCTTGCGCGGCAGAAGTTCGTACCGCCTGACCGCGAAGGGTTGCCCGCCCTGGCCGATTACGCCAAGCTGAGGCTGCCCGACGGGGGTCGGCGGGTCGTGGGATATACGGAGGCCAGCCGCGGCTGTAAGCACGTGTGCCGCCACTGTCCCATCGTCCCTGTATACGAGGGGGCCTTTCGGGTCGTGCAGCCCGAGGTCGCCTTGGAGGACATTCGCCGTCAAGTGGCGCGCGGCGCGGGCCACATTACGTTCGGCGACCCGGATTTTTTCAATGGCCCGACGCATGCGATGCGGATCGTCAAAGCCCTTCACCGGGAACACCCTGGGGTGAGCTACGACGTCACGATTAAAGTCGAACATTTGCTCCGGCACTCCGATCTTCTGGCGGCGCTCAGCGAGACAGGATGCCTGTTTGTGACCAGCGCCGTCGAATCGTTCGACGATCACGTATTGGGGCTTTTGGATAAGGGACACACCCGTGACGACGCGCTGCGGGTCGTGGAGCTGTTTCGCCAACTCGGCCTGACGCTCGCGCCGACGTTCGTACCGTTCACTCCCTGGACCACGCTTGAAGGCTATCAAGAGTTCTTGTGGCTGCTTGTGGAGTCGGGACTCGTCGAACACGTCGCGCCGATTCAACTGGCCATTCGTTTACTGATCCCGCCAGGTTCGCGCCTGCTGGAGCTTCCCGAAGTACGGGATTTGGTGGCTGAGTTCGATCCGCAAGGTCTTTGTTACCCCTGGCGGCACGAGGATGCTCGCGTGGAGCAGCTTTGCGAAAAAGTGCGACAGGTTGTTCATGCCGGAGAACGCCGGCAGGCGACACGTGGTGAGATTTTCGCCCAGGTTTGGAACGTCGCCTATGGGAAGCCACTGACGCCGCGGGTGATGCCGTCGCGAACGACGATTCCCTATCTCGAAGAGCCCTGGTACTGTTGAGCAGAGCCGACCGAAGAGCAGTTTGCTCTGTTATAAAACCCCTGACGCCCGGCCATGCGGCTTCTCCTGCTCTCGAACACCACCGGGTACCAGACGCGCGCTTTCCGCGCAGCGGCCGAGCGGCTCGGCGTCCCTCTGATGCTGGGAACCGACCGCTGCCATGTCCTGGAAGACCCCTGGCGAGACGGAGCCATTGCGCTTCGATTCGAAAATCCAGAGGAATCGGCCCAAGCAATCGTGGACGCGGCGAGGGGCCAGCCCCCCTCGGGGATCGTTGCCTTAGGCGACCAAACGACCCTCGCGGCTGCGCTGGCCGCCGAGAAACTGGGGTTGCCGCACCACCCGCCGGCAGGAGTTCGGGCTGCGGGGGACAAGTTCGCGACGAGACAAAGATTCCAGAAAGCCGGACTTTTGTCGCCCAAGTTTGCCCGGCTTTCGCTCGACGGCTCTGCCGCGCTTCCCCAGGAACTAGAGTTCCCCTGTGTCGTAAAACCGCTTGGGCTGGCGGCAAGCCGTGGGGTCATCCGCGCCGATACGGCGGAGCGCCTTCGCGACGCTGTTCGGCGAATCGGCCGGCTGCTGGAAACACCCGTAGTGCGCATGATGCAGAGCGCCGGGGAGGGGGCAGTTCTGGTCGAGTCGTTCATCCCCGGACGAGAGTACGCCCTCGAAGGGGTCATGCATCACGGACGCCTGCAAGTGCTCGCCTTGTTCGACAAGCCGGACCCGCTGGACGGCCCTTTCTTCGAAGAGACGATCTACGTGACGCCGTCGCGGCTGGATCGAGAGACTCAGCATCAGATTCGCTCCTGCACCGAGACGGCGGTGTGCGCGCTGGGACTCCATCACGGTCCCATTCACGCGGAGATGCGCGTCAATGAAAAATGTGTGTGGATGCTCGAAGTCGCCGCACGGCCGATCGGCGGTTTGTGTGCTCGCGCCGTTCGCTTTGGGAATGGAGCGACGCTCGAGGAATTCTTGATCCAGCATGCGCTGGGGATGCCGGTGGACCAGCTACAGCGCGAACCTCAAGCGGCCGGGGTGATGATGATCCCCGTCCCCGCGAACGGCACCCTGGTGGAGGTCGAGGGCCTGGAGGAAGCCCGCGGCGTGGCCGGCATTGAGGACGTTGTGATCACCGCGAAGCCTCAGCAAAAGCTTGTCCGCTGGCCCGAGAGCAACAGCTACCCCGGCTTTATCTTCGCGCGCGACCGTTCGCCGGAGTTGGTCGAGCAGTCCCTGCGCCGGGCGCACCAGCGATTGAAGTTCGTCGTCACTCCTCTGCTGGCAGTGGTCAGCTAACGGGGACTAACCCAGGCTAACTCGCCTCTCACGAGCGGGCAACGATTGGGGACGTCTTGCCTGTGCTACTCCTTTTCTTCTTCATGGGAAGGGCTCGCGCGCTGAGGGGCACGGCTGTGTCCGGTTCTCGTCGCGGCGGGTGCGACTCGTCGCTGCCGAGCGGCCTCAACTCCCGACCACTCGCTCACCCTCGCGGCTCGGCGCTTGGCGCATGGAGTAGGGGCTCTTGAAAAAGCCGCAGGTCTGGGCCAAACGACCGCCCAGCTACTTTCCGGCGCAAAAAGGAGAAACTGCGTGGTGGCTGGGTACAGTCAGCCAATTTCGCGTCCGAATGCGCCCGTAAGTTGTTGATTCTTTGGAGGCGCGAAATTGGTGACAGTCCCCGCCCCGAGCGCTACGCGTATTTTGCGCCGGAAAGTAGCTAGCTCTACGGGACTCGGAGTCGTCACAAGTCGCCGTAGTAGGGACCGGCAATCTTGCCGGTCCAGGGAATGCAAGCCGCCCGTGGACAACTAGCCGGCTGTGGTGGCTAGGACAAGCGGGATCGCTTGTCCCTACCGTGAGTCGTCACAAGTCGCCGTAGTAGGGGTCGCAGCGTAAGGGCGCCGCTGTTCTCACTGTTTCTTTTTGGGGGCGATGATGACGTGCATCATGCGGCCTTCTAGGCGAGGTCTGCCTTCGACGTCGCCCATTTCCGCAAGATCGTGAGCCAGGCGAAAAATCAGCTTCTCGCCGAGATTGGCGTGCGTGATTTCACGACCGCGGAAAAAAACAGTCGCTTTGACCTTGTTCCCGTCTTTGAGGAAGCGCAGGGCGTGGTTCTTTTTGAAATCGTAGTCGTGCTGGTCGGTATTGGGCCGAAATTTGACTTCTTTGATCTCGATGCGATGCTGCTTTTTTTTGGCCTCGTTCTTCTTCTTCTTCTCTTGGTAGGTGTATTCGCCGTAGTCGATGACTTTACAAACCGGCGGATCAGCCGAGGGGGATACGAGAACGAGGTCTAAGCCGAGTGCTTTCGCTCTTTGAATGCCGACCGACGTGGGCATGACTTCGGTTTCGCCGTCCGGAAAAACAACCCGTACTTGTCGGGCTCGAATCCACTGGTTGACGTTGGTCTTGCGGGCCCGTCGAAAAGGTCTAAAGGGTCTTCGAATAAGTTCCTCCTTGTTGTTGGTCTAGAGTCCGGGTGTCGGGTTCCTGTCCGGGCTATGCGGCAGCCGGGCGAGAGTCTCCTCGTTCAGTATGGGAAAACAGGAAACATCAATCATCTAGGCTCTTGGCCCATGGTTCGTACCTGAGTAGCGGACCAGGCCCTTGGCACCGCTCGATGATCTCCCCATCGCGATCTTCCTAGAAACGAAAAAGGATTGTCAGGCGACCTAGCCTGCAATCCTTTTTTTCGTACGAACTCGGGATTGGAGAGCGATACAAAGCGATCAATCTAAGCTAGACGGAGCCGTTCGTCGCCCGCCTAACCTCCGTGAAGTTATGGTAACACGAAAGAGCTGCCGGAAAGCTGTGAATCGGCGCCGCCCGGATTTCCGCCGAGGGTCTGTCCCGCGCCGGCTGGAAATCCGCGGCAAGGCCGGGGAAACGGCCGTGAGTAGTAGGAATTACCGCTGGTTGTCCTTGACAAAGCCGGCAACCCTCGCCTAGCATAGACCTCGTAATGCGGCGCTGGGCCGCGCAAAGCAATCGGCATAATGAAGTCAGACAACTGGCATGGTTAAGCACGACATCGTTACACGAGTAGTCAACCGTACCGGCCTGAGTAAGACCAAGGCGGAGATGGCCGTCGAGACTGTGTTTGAGACGATGAAACGGGCCATGGAACGTGGTGAGAGGATCGAACTGCGCGGCTTCGGCGTCTTCAACACCCGACCTCGCAAAACCGGTATCGGCCGCAACCCGCGCACAGGCGAGGAAGTGGTGATCCCTCCCGGCAAGGCGGTGAGGTTCAAGCCGGGCAAAGAGTTACAGTCTCTCTGATCCGTTTTCACCCGACCTTAGTCTTTCCTTCGAGGTACTCTGCCAATCTGAACTCGCGGTGGGTGTTCTCATCCTCCGGCTCGCCGGCCGTCCATGGGAGAGCAGGGCCGGCCTCCACCGCGGATGCACACTGGCACCCCGGACGCGGCGGCTGCGGTGAAAATCACGGCCACACTCATCACGCTTAACGAGGAAGAGAATCTGCCCCGAGCTCTCTCCTCCCTGGGTTGCTGTGACGATATCGTAGTCGTCGATTCCGGCTCCGATGATCGAACGGTGGAGATTGCCCGCGAGTACGGGGCGCGGGTTATCGAACGCCCCTTTAGCGGTTACGCCGACCAGAAAAACTTCGCCGCCGGAGTGGCGCGGCACGACTGGATTCTGTCTCTGGACGCCGACGAGGCGTTGAGCGACAAGCTAGAGGCCGAGGTCCGCGAACTCAAGCGCAGCGGTCCCCGAGCGGACGCCTACCAGGCGCCTCGATTGGCCGAATACCTGGGTGAATGGATCCGCTACTCCGGTTGGTACCCGGACCCCAAGGTGCGCTTGTACAATCGCAAAAAGGCGCGTTGGGTGGGCGAGTACGTTCACGAAGCGGTCGAGGTCGATGGCCGCCTGGGAATCCTGAAAGGCGACCTGCTTCACTTTACCTGCCGATCCTTTTCCGAACACCTGGCGACGATCGATCGCTACACGACCTTGGCGGCGAAGGAGATCATTGCAGGGGGAAAGCGGGTAGGCGTGGGCCATCTCGTCGTCTCGCCGCTGTGGACCTTCCTGCGGACCTACATCATCAAACGCGGCTTTCTCGACGGGATGGAAGGTTGGATCATCGCGCAAATGGCCGCCTTTTACGTCTTCTCGAAATATCTCAAGGCGCGGATGATGAGTCGTGGCTGATGAAAATCCTTCATCTCGATACCGGCCCGTCGATGCGCGGAGGCCAGCACCAGGCGCTGATGCTGCTCCGGGGGCTCGAGACCCGGGGCTATGAGCAGACCCTGCTAGCCGGCGAGCCCCTGGTTGAGCGTTGGGACGGACGGCCGCTGACGATTGCGAATCTGTTGCAAGCAGCGCCCGAGGCCGAGATTATCCACGCCCACGACGCCCGGGCGCACACGCTGGCAGCCCTTTTTTGTCCCGGCAAACCATTGGTTGTGTCTCGCCGTGTTGCCTTTCCCCTTCGCCGGGGTTGGTTGTCCCGATGGAAGTACGGTCGCGGAAGGCACTACATCGCCGTTTCCGGGTACGTGCGAGAGCGGCTGATTGACGCCGGTGTACCAGCCCCCGACATCAGCGTGGTTTACGACGGAGTCGGCCTGCCGTCCGCCGAGGAGGAGAAACGGCGTGAAGCTCGCCTGGGAGGCGCAACGGTGGCCGTCGCGCCGGCCATAGATGATCCTCTCAAGGGCACGGAGCTGCTGCGTGCGGCGTGCCAACTGGCGGGTGTTCAGATGCTTCTTTCCACAGACTTGCCGAGGGATTTGTCCAGGGCCGACGTATTTGTCTGTCTTTCCCAGAGCGAGGGGCTTGGCTCGGCGACTTTGTTGGCGATGGTAAGACGCGTTCCGGTGATTGCCAGTCGAGTGGGCGGCATTCCGGAAATCGTGGATCACGAAAAAACCGGACTCCTGGTGGCCAACGAGCTGGGCGATGTGGCAGCCGCGATTCAGAGGATGGTAGAGGACCGCGACTTTGCGAAAGCGTGTACGGAGCGGGCCTTCCGGGTCGTTTCCGAGCAATTCACCGATGATATAATGGTCCAGCGAACGGAAGAAGTTTACCGAACCGTTTCGCGGTCCGCGCCCTCGTCGTGATTCCACTCCTTGCGCTCCTACTGGGCCTGATCATTGGGAGCTTCCTGAACGTTTGTATTCATCGCTGGCCGAGAGATGAGTCTGTCGTTCGGCCGGGGTCGCGCTGCCCTCGCTGCCGCCACGCGCTTTCCTGGTACGACAACATACCTCTTGTCAGCTATGGGCTGCTGCGCGGCCAATGTCGGTATTGCAGCGCTGCCATCTCGATTCGCTACCCCGTCGTGGAGTTGTTAAACGGGTTGTTCTACCTCTACCTGGCGTCACGATTCGGCTGGCAGCCGTCGACGGCGAAAATGGCCGTCTTCGTCTCGATGATCCTGGTGCTGATCTTTACCGACATCGCCGACTACATCTTGCCCGACGAGATTACACTGGGGGGACTGGCCGCCGGCTTGTTGCTGAGTCCCTTCCTCCACGTTGAGGCCAGCTTCACGCGGGTGTTTTGGATTCTGTCGACAAGCGACCCATCCCCCTGGGCGGTGTCTCTGGTGGAATGCGCCTTCGCGGCGGCTTTCGTCGGCGGCCTCCTCTACGGGCTGCGCGCCGTCTATTTTCGGATGCGGGGCGTCGAAGGGCTGGGGCTGGGAGACGTCAAGATGATGGCCATGGTGGGAGCGTTTTGGGGTCTGGCGACGACGATCGGCGTACTGTTGATAGGCTCCGTTGTGGGGGCGATTAGCGGATCTTTGATCGTACTGATCGGGCGGAAAAAGTGGACCTACGAAATGCCCTTCGGAGCCTATCTGGGGGCGGGCGGCATTACGGTGGTTGTGTGGGGAGAGGACATCGGGCGCTGGTGGATGTCGGTCATAACCTAGCGGCCTCCCTGCCTTGATCCATTGCAAGACCACCCGGCCGGCTGTTGCCGCGGAAGACCCTCATCCCCAGGTGCATCTCGCTATAGTGATTCATCGGCCCGCAACGAAAGTGGGACGGTGGTCCGAGGAGAAGCGGTTCTCGGTTTGCACAGCTTTGCCGGCTGGGACGGAAGTGCGACTCAGTCGCCGGGAGGCCCCGGGTCAGCCATACAGCGAGATCCGCCGGGGTGAGCGGGGGCCCAATTGGGAGCGATCAAGCGATGAAACTCAAGAAAATTGCCGAGCATTTAGGCTGTAGGCTTACCGCTGGAGCGGATATCGAGATCTCGGGCGTCGCCGGCTTGGAGCAAGCGAAACCCGGCCAGCTGACTTTCCTTTCCAATCCCCGTTACACCCGTCTGGTCGAGAACAGCAAGGCGTCGGCCATCATCACTGAGAAGAATATCGAGCGGCGCGGACTGGCCTGCCTGCTGTCCGACAATCCGTACTTGGATTTCGCGCGCGCGCTGGAGCTTTTCTACGAGTCGCCGAGGACGGCCGAGGGAATTCATTCCACGGCGATCGTGGCCGACAGCGCCGAGATCGGCCCGCGGGCAAGTATCGGTCCCTACGCGGTCATTGGGGAGCGTGTCGTCCTCGGACAAGGCGCCGTCATTCACCCGCACGTGGCCATCTACGAAGGCGCCCAGATCGGCGACGATTTCCTGGCTCATTCTCACGCCGTGGTGCGGGAGTTTTGTCGCCTCGGCGACCGCGTCATCCTGCAAAACGGCGTGATCGTGGGGGGCGACGGCTATGGTTTCGCTCACAGAGCGGACGGGTCGCATTACAAGATCGTGCAGGCGGGGCGAGTGGTCATCGAAGACGATGTGGAAATCCAGGCTCACTCCTGCATCGACCGGGCGGCGGTCGGCGAAACGCGAATCAAACGCGGCGCTAAGCTGGACAATTTCGTACAGATCGGCCATTCGGTTGAGATCGGGGAAAACACGATTGTCTGCGCGCAGGTCGGCATTGCCGGCAGCACGACTGTCGGGCGAGATTGCGTCCTCGCCGGCCAGGTCGGCCTGGTCGGCCACCTGAAAGTAGGGGACAAGGTAACCATCACCGCGCAGAGCGGTGTTCCCTCCGACGTTCCCGACGGCAAAATGATCTCCGGCTACCCGGCCATCGACAACCGTCGCTGGCTGCGTTGCGCCGCTGTCTATAACCGCCTGCCGGAGTTGGAGAAGACCGTTCGCGAACTCAAGAAGGAAACGGAAGCGGGCTAATCTAAACCCAATGCTCTTCACCTAGCGTTTTTGAGCCGGCTGACAAGACAACGATTTTTCAGCGAATGGTAAAAGCGGGGTTAACTGCTTGTCTCAGCCTTGGGGTCCACGCTATACGGCGGAACCGTGGGTGGAATGGAAGACTCGGCAAAGCCCCGGCAGGGGCGCGGGAAAACGCGGGAGGTGCCGCGCTCACCGATCTCGACAACAGATTTCCTCCGGCCGGCTCGCTGCGTTGGCGGGTCCGCAAGAATCGTTTTGCTCTCGGAGACCGCGGCGGGCGTCTTCGGAACCCGTTTCTTTCAGCTTGCCACCGGCGGTACTCACCGTCCCAGCCGCCGCTTCGTCCTTATCCGCGGCACACTCTAGGGGAAACACCGCATGGCCGTTCGCAACACCGTTATGATGGAATAAGACGGTATTCTGACCTGAGTCAACGGGAAATCACGGATCGCGGTAGCCGTCGACGGCTGGCCTGAAAGGAACTGCGTCTGTCTAGGTTAGGTCTGATCCTATTTGGAAGAGACGGTGGACAGGCGTCAATCCACCCTCGCAAGATACTGTCGATACTGTTGAGAAAGCCGTCTGGTTGCTGCCTGGAGACGGAGAGTCGGCAGCACCTCCCGGTTCAAACGGAAGAAACCGCATGATACAGCCACTCGCTAGGGGCCGTGAGCTCGTGGGGCGGAAGCACCCCAGCTATCCAGATCGCAAGCGCCCGGCCCTTTTGATAGGACTTTGTCTGCTGATTCTTGGGTGTACGCTCCCTTCTGAAACGGACGAAGCCGGCGACGCAAAACGGGAGAGCGCACCTTTGAACATTTCGGCCGGCCCCATTGGGAATAGGGTGGTGATTACGAATCACTCCCGGGAGATCATTACCAATATCTCTATGATCCTCAATGAAGGGGACGAAGGCGGCTACCGCCACAACCTTGGCAGGCTGCTGCCGAACGCCACCCTGCATTTTGCCGTTCGCGTCTACAAGAAACAGGACGGCACCCGATACACCGGCACCGCCAAGCAGATCACCAGCATCACCGTCTTCGCGGACACTGCCGGCGGCAGCGGGCGCTGGTATAGTACCTACCCCTAGCGTGGTCGCTTTGCGGGCCTTCTTCTCGACACGAGCTCTCCCCGCGAGTTCCGCCTCCCCTTGGCAACGCGAACCGCAAACGTGGCTGGGGAAAGCCCTCCCAAACCAGTGTCGGACGCCCCGTTCAGCCTCCGCCTCGCTGGCGAACAACTCCGTAATGTGAAAACTCGGTCCCGACAGGGAAGCCTTCCAGCAGCCGCTCTCCTCGCGCAATATGCGCATGGAAAACGCTTCTCCCCTCTCGGGAATATGGTGAACGCCTAGACCGCCATCACTTTCTCGAATCAAAGTTCCATCACCCGCAACCGCCCCAACAACAACTTCACTTACGACGATAGACATGGACGCCGCCGCTGGTTGGACTGGGGGCCGAATGTACGCCCAACCTCAACTGCGGAGCGTGTTGGGACGGATGAATAAAAGGGGACTGGTCAGAGTTTAGCAACAAGTCGTCAAATTGTTTTTCAAATGGACTAAATTTTGCATAAAACTCATCCGTCCTCACTGTCTTGGTTGCTGAACAAAGCTTCCCTGCCGACGATTGTCCACCGCAAGGGACTTGGCTCCGGAATCGTGGACGTCTCTGCTTCCCGCGGAAACGAAGTGCTCCCGTTCTGTCGTCATCCACCCTTTCTCGAAGGGGCAAGCGGCCCGACTACAGGTTCCCAGCCCGCTTTTCTCACCACGTGGCGAGGCGAAGTGCATGAGAGAAGGTCGTCAGGACGAGGCGGGCGCAGCTCAACGCCCAGTTTTCTGAACAATGCGCGCGTACTTGACCCCTACGGTGAGCACGATGAGCCGGCGTAACGAAGTCAGGCGGGTCTATCGCGTACTTCAGCCGTCAGCCGGTGAGTGGCCATGAAGTTCCTACACCCCGCATCATGAAAATACGGCCCGTAACGCAATTCCTGTTATACAGACAGGACCTATTTGCAAAGCAGAAATGCGGGCTAACCCCTCGGTAAACCTGCTCCCGCGGCCTGCTTCCGCCGGATCTCCGGCGCAGACCACGGCCCGCCGGATGTGTTAACATCACGTTGCGAGTCGCGCCGACGAGCGCCGGCAGGGAGGGAACCCCATGGCAGATTCCAAACTTTCGTTCTTTTGCCTCGGAGTGGGCATGGGCACGGCACTCGGCATCCTGTTTGCGCCGAAGCCCGGGGAGGAAATGCGGGAAGAGCTTAGGTCCCGGGCGGCTGAAGGAGGCGAGTACTTGCGCAAGCGGGGGGGGACACTGCGCGAACACACCGAAGAAGTCATGGAGCGAGGCCGTGACGCCGTCGGGTCTCAGCGGGAACAGCTTGCTGCCGCGCTGGACGCGGGCCGAAAAGCCTACCGCGAAGCCACGGTGGAATCAGACGCAGGAACTTCGTAGGCCTCACCGCTGCCTGCTTTACCGGAGGTGAACCCGTTATGGAAAATCAGCAGTCGCTGCTCATCATTATGGCTGTGTTTATCGCGGTTGCCGCGGTCGCTTTGGTGATTCAGATGGCGTTTCTATTCGGTATTTATCGCTCCATGAAGACCGTGCAACAGCGATCCGCCACCTTCATGGATCGTTGGGAGCCGGTCGCCGACAGTTCTCTCCAACTGCTGGAGCAGCTACGCCGGCAAAGCAATGAGATCTTGACCCGAGTCGGGGAAGTCGCCGAGACGACTAAGCACCAAGTCCAAAAAGTGGACTCGCTTCTGACTGACGTCTCCAATCGGGCCAAGTCTCAAATGGATCGGGTGGACCGGACGGTCGAAAACGCGCTTGAGCGTGTCCACGAAACAGCGGCTGCTTTGCAGGGGACTATTCTGCTACCCGTGCGTCAACTGCGGGCCCTGGCGGTCGCGGTCAGCGCCATCTTCGAGCACCTGTTCGGATCCCGGCGACCGACGGTGGACCGAGCGACCCTCGACGAAGAAATGTTCATCTAGCCCGCTTTCTGACGAGGGTTTGGATGGCCGGCATTGAACGAACCTTAGTAGGGGCGGACCGCCGTGTCCGCCCAGCCGATTTAAACGGGCGTCCCATTCGATCACCAGACCAAACCCCGCAGGAAGCTTGCCGGACAGACTTAGCCCGCTTTTCTCACCAGGTGGCGAGGCGAAGTGCGTGAGAGGCCTGTCAGTACAAGGCGCGCGCCGCTCAGCGCGCGGAGGCGTACTTGAACAGTACGTTGAGCACGGTGAGCAAGCGCAACGACGTAATGGCGGGCCTATCGCGTGCTTCGACCGTCAGCTGGTGAGAAATGCGGGTTAGTGGGCTACCCCTACAGCTTTATCGTGAGAACAGCGGCAGCTAGGCCGTAAAACCGCCGACCGACGAAAAGCGGCGGCTAACCGATCCCTCGCCAAGGAGGTCTTCCCCAAATGCCCGAATTCGCCTTTCGACAATCGACGTCGGGATCTCCGAAAACCGGCAGACAGTCGTCCATCCGCGTAGCCCTGCTAGGCACGAAGTTTATGGGCAAAGCTCACAGCCACGCCTACCGAAGCGTGAACATGTTTTTCCCCGACACGCCTCGGGTCGAGATGAAGGTGATCGTCGGACGAGACCCGCGGGAAACCAAGCAAGCGGCTAAGGTCTACGGCTGGCAGGAATCCTCCACTGACTGGCGGGCCGTCATAGAACGGGACGATATCGACCTGGTCGATATCTGCACCCCCGGCAATTTGCACTGCGAGATGGGCATCGCCGCTGCGCGGGCCAAAAAGCACATCCTTTGCGAAAAGCCTCTGGCGATCACGGGAACGGAAGCGAAGAGAATGCTGGCGGCCGCTGAAAAGGCCGGCATCCGTCATTTTTTGATGCACAACTACCGCCGCGCCCCGGCCATTGCACTCGCCAAGCGCTTTATCGAGGAAGGCCGCATCGGCAAGATCTACCACTTCTGGGCGCGCTACTTCCAGGATTGGGCCATGTCGCCCGAACTCCCCCGGCTTTGGCGCTTCGACAAGGCCCAGACCGGAAGCGGCGCGCTGAGCGATCTCGGGTCCCACATCATCGACCTCGCCCGCTTCCTGTGCGCGGAGATCAGAGAAGTTTCCGCCGCCACGGAAACTTTCATCAAACGGCGCCCCTCCGCGGCAGGCGCGCGAACCATGCAGAGGGTCACCGTGGACGACGCGGCCGTCCTGTGTACGCGCTTTGCCAATGGCGCCATCGGGACCCTGGCGGCGAGCCGTTTCGCGCTCGGCCGCAAGAACCACAATACATTCGAGATCAACGGTAGCCGGGGTTCGTTAACGTTTAATCTCGAAAACCTGAACGTCCTGCGGTTCTATTCGGCCGAGGACAGCGGGCCCCGCGAGGGCTTTCGAGAAATTATCGCCATCTCCAAAGGCAAGCACCCTTACGCCGACAACTGGTGGGGCGACGGCCACATCATCGGCTATGAACACACCCACACCCACTCGGTCGCCGACTTCCTTCGCTCCATCGCCTACCGCAAGAAGATTCGCCCGGACTTCCGCGACGGCGTCCGCAACCAGATGGTCATGGACGCGGTGGAAAGGGCCGCCCAGTCCCGACGTTGGGTCAAAGTCGGCTAGCTACTTTCCGGCGCAAAATACGCGTAGCGCTCGGGGCGGGAACTGTCACCAATTTCGCGCCTTCAAAGAAGCAACAACTTACGGGCGCATGCGGAGGCGAAATTGGCTGACTGTACCCAGCCACCACTTTTCGCAGGGACAGGACGAAAGCAATGCACGCGATTTCGCGAGCAAGACTTCGCGCAGCCGGACCAGCGGCTCGCTCTGGCCGATGCCGCCCGGATAGTTGTCGTAGAGGTAGAGCGTAGGCTCGAACAGCTTCGATCCGCTGGAATTCTCGCTGCCCAGGGCGACGCCCAGGTCTCGCGGATCGCACATCAACCGCAGCGAACCCACCGTGCGCAGAACGTTACCCAGGCCGACTACGCCGTTCTGCTTTTCCGTCGGGGAATACTCGCTCAACGGCCGCGGCTCTCTTCGAGCCCTACGCCTTCCATAGGCGCAAAGCTACGGTGCGAGATTTGCTGTGATAGGTTGTTGACAGACAGGCCATGGGAGCAACAACCCGAGGGAAAGGGCATCGTGCACGCACAAAGCGCGCCCTGGAGGGGTCCGGGCAGGCGCCCAAACCGGCAAGATCGGACGGCGCGTCGACGTGGACTCAGATCAAAACGCTGGCGTGGCCCGCAACCCGGGCCGGAAGCCGCGTGATGCTGGGCATACTCGCGCTGGCGTTTTTGCTGCGGGCCTTCAAACTCACCACGCTTTTGCCCATCCTCGTCGACGAGAGCATTTACCTTCGTTGGGCCGAGATCATCGACCACCAGAACCAATGGTTCATCTCTCTGCTCGACGGCAAACAGCCCCTGACCTATTGGCTCCTGGCGATTCAACGAATGATCTGGGACGGCGACCCGCTTGCGGGGGCGCGCCTGCTTTCCGTGTTTGCCGGCCTGGGTAGCACCGTGGGGGTCTTCGCCGTAGGGCGTTTGTGGTCGAAGGAAATCGGCGGGCTGATGGCGGCGTTCCTCTACGCCTGCTTCCCGCTGTCGCTTCTCTACGACCGGCTGGCATATACCGAAGGCTTCGTCAATTTCTTCGGCATCGCCATCGTCTTCACCTCGCTGTGGTGTTTTTCCGACTCCGGCGGTACGTGGAAACGCGCATTGGCGCCTGGGGCTGCCCTGGCGCTGGCGTTATTGACAAAGCAGACCTTGCTTCTATTCGGTTTTTTTCCTTTTCTGGCAGGCGTGTGGCTGGCCAGGAAGCAAACGAGAAACCTAGTCGCGAGGCTGGCGACGATCTATGCCTGCGGGGCTTTGGCCATGGCCTTCTGCGCGGTGTCGATTCCTGAAGCTCCGACGCTTGAATCGCACGACGCTGTCTTGCATCACACAGGCTTTTTCGCTTCCCCGAAGGAGTTGCTTGAGGATCCCTTCGGCGCAGCGTCGACGAACGTCCAGAAATTGGGTGGATACATCACGACCTATCTAACGTGGCCTGGCGTGATCGCCGCTGTCGCCGCGTTGGCATATCTGAGTTGGCGAAAGTCAACCGCGGTCTGGCTGTTGGTTTCGGTTTCCGTGTTGCCCTGGCTGGCGCAGATTTTCCTACTGAAGCTGATGTATCCTACGCGCTATCCCTATCCACACTTTTGGCCTTGGTTCGTGATATTGGGCATGGCCGCGGCGGAGCTGTGGCAGCGGTCGGAGCCGTGGTTTGGGAACGCCTCTGGCCGCGGGGCGGCGGCCTTCGCCCTAACTGCGGTTGTGGCCGGCCCGATGCTCTATCAGTCGGGAGGGATGCTTTTCGCAACCCGCGACTTCCTTCACGAGCGCGACATCTACTATTTCATGCGCTCGATCGGACACGTCGGCTGGGGAGTGCGCGAGGCGATCGAGTTCCTCAAGCAGGAGGCTCGCAGGGGCGGTGGATTTGTACTTTTGACCGACCCGGTCTGGGGGACGCCTTCCGACGCCATGGCGCCTTTCCTGAACCATAAGCACGGCATCCGTGTCCACGAAGCCTGGTGGACGCAGCTCTCGGGCACACATCCCGTCATGCCGGAAGGTCGGGTCGAGATCATTAAGTCGCACTACCAGCGCACCAAGATGGGCGCCATCGACTTCACCCGTGAGCCGCGCGTCTACTACGTGACCGACACTGCCTACTACCTGCCCGAAGCTGTCAGGGTTCGCCAGCCGACGGCGCGGCTCCTCAGACGTTTTCCCAAACCGGAAAATAATCAGTCGATCGACGTTTATCGACTGAAGTGAGCCGCGATGGTGAAGGGGTTCCTCAACACATCAGGTTCATATTTCACCGACTGATCGAATAGATCTCGTCGCGGGTGAGTTCGTAGACCCAGATCGACTTGCCTACCCGGGCAAACGCCTCTCGCTCATCGAGCATCGGCAAGCTCGGGTGTCTCCGCGGCCCGCCCCTACGGGTAAGCCCGCTTTTCTCACCAGGTGGCGAGGCGAAGTGCGTGAGAGGCCTGTCAGTACAAGGCGCGTGCCGCTCGGCGCCCCGTTTCTTGAATAATGCGGGCGTACTTGAACAGTACGTTGAGCACGGTGAGCAAGCGCAACGAAGTAGTGGCGGGCCTATCGTGTGCTTCGACCGTCAGCTGGTGAGAAATGCGGGTAAGGCGCTTGTCGGATTCACACCCCCGCCGCTTCCTCGTTTCACGTGCTGCGAGATAATAAGGAAGCTTCGTCGTAGGCCCGCGGCGGGCGGCTGAAGTAGGTCTCTTCGATGAGCGCCCAAACCCTATCCCATTACGAGCTGCTGGAAAAGATCGGCGAGGGCGGGATGGGCGTGATTTTCAAGGCGCGCGACCTCAAGCTGGACAGGCTGGTGGCCCTGAAGTTCCTTTCCCCGGAGTTCCGGGCGGCGCAGGAAAGCGTTAGCTCCTTTCTTCATGAAGCGAGGGCGCTCTCGAAGCTCAATCACCCGAACATCGCGACGATCTACGAAGTGGAAGAAGAGGGGGATCAGCCTTTTCTGGCACTCGAATACCTGCCCGGGGGAACGTTAAAGGAGAGGATTCGGCAGGCACGCCAGGACGGGGGAACCCTGCCGGTTAAACAGATTGTGGACTACGCTTTGCTGATTGCGCAAGCGTTGGCCCACGCTCACCGGCACGGAATCGTTCACCGCGACGTGAAACCCGACAATGCCCTGCTGACGGCGGAAGGCACGGTCAAGTTAACCGACTTCGGGGTAGCGCAGGTCGCGGGCCACGACTCTCAACCCTCGGCCGAGATGACTCTGGGCACGGCGGCCTATATGTCGCCCGAGCAGGCCCAGGGTCTCGAGATTGATCATCGTTCGGACATTTTCTCTTTCGGTATCGTGCTTTTCGAGCTGGCGGCCGGGGAGGTGCCGTTTTCGGGTTCTCACGAGGCGCTCATCCTCTACGACATCGCTCACGCCGATGCTCCTCCCCTGAGGCGGTTTCGTCAGGATTTGCCGCCCGAAATCCAACGGATTGTCAGCAGGGCGATCCAGAAGCAGCCTGACGAGCGTTACCAGTCCATGGAAGACGTGCTGGGGGACCTGCGGTCTCTAGCGGAGAGGCTGCGGCCGTCCCGCTCGCGACGTCGAACGCCTAATGCCGGTGAGCCTACGGTCGCCGTGCTGCCGTTCGTCGACATGAGTTCGGAGCGGGACCAGCAATATTTCTGCGAGGGCATCGCCGAGGAGATCACCAATGCCCTAACAGGCGTTAAGGGTCTGAAGGTCGTCTCGCGGACTTCGTCGTTCCAGTTTCGGGCCGGGGCCTACGACGTCCGTGAGATCGGCGCGCAACTTGGCGTGCACCACGTCGTCGAGGGAAGCGTTCGCAAGGCCGGTGATCGCCTGCGCATCACGGTGCAGTTGGTCGCCGTCGAGGACGGCTACCATTTGTGGTCGGAACGCTATGACCGGAAAATCGAGGATATCTTTGCCATTCAGGATGAAATCTCTCAAGCGATCGTCGACAACCTTAAGATCAAGCTTCTCGGCCGGCGTCAGCAAAAGCTCGTCAAGCCGCCGACTCACAACTTCGAAGCCTACAACCTATATCTGCAAGGCCGTTATCACTTGAATCAGCGTACCGGCACGGGTCTTGCAAAAAGCATTGAGTGCTTCGAAAAAGCCGCCAGCGAAGATTGCAGCTACGCGCAACCTTACGCCGGGTTGGCCGAAGCCTACGTATTGGAGGGCACCGCCGGCTACTTGGCCCAGAGTCCTGACGAATCGTTCGCGAAGGCATCGGAGGCGGCGCGAACGGCGATCGAGAAAGATGAGACCTGCGCGGAAGCCCATCTGGCGCTGGCGCTCGTGCACTACCGCGCCGACTGGGATTGGGCCAAAGCCGAGCGGCGCTTTCGCCGGGCGATCGAAATCAACGACGGCTATGCTACCGGGCACCATCAGTACGCGATGTTCCTGGCAGCGATGAATCGTCTCGAGCAAGCGCTCGACGAGATCCGCCGGGCCCACGAACTGGATCCCCTCTCGTTGCTGATCAGTACCGCCGTAGGGCGCATTTTGCATTTTTCTCGCCGCTTTGATGAAGCGATTGAGCAGTGCCGCCGGACGATCGAGATGAACCCGCAATTCCCGCTGGCCCACTTCGATGTGGCCATCACCTACGGGAACGTGGGCAGGTACAGCGAGGCCATCGAAGCTTTTAAGAAGTGGGCTGAGCTGCTGGGCGACACGGATTTGGCAAAAGGAGGCCTAGCGGTGATCTACGCCGAGATGGGCGAGCGCGAGAAGGCCCTCCAACTGGCTGTAGAACTGGCTGCCGCAGCCGAGATGCGAGCGGTCTCCCCTATGACGCAGGCGATCGTCTACGTGCGGCTGGGAGAACTGGACAAGGCCATGGATTTTCTGGAGGAGGCCTATGCCCGCAGGGACAGTCCCTTGGTCTATTTGCAGGTCGAGCCCATTTTCGACCCCATCCGCGTACACCCCCGCTACCCCAAGCTGATCGAAAAGATCGGTTTGCCGAGCTAATGGGGGGCTGTCGGCCAATCACGTGAGATTTGGAAATGTCGGGCTCGAAAGTTCAGGATGTGATCGGCTTGACACGACGTGGCGCACGCTTTCAGCGTGCTGTGCCGGCATTCTTGCCGGCATCCCGGCGCCCGGCGGAAGGGCCGGCGCGTCAACGAAAGATGTCGCCACGAATGGCGACACGGCACGCAAGAATGCGTGCGCCACGTCGGCCATGGTCGGCCAAACCATTTCGCACTACAAGATCACCGAGAGACTCGGCTTGGTAGCAATCGGCACTCCTCTACTCGGTTCGGAACTGAAGCCGTGGGAATTGTTACGGCCCCTGACGGGGCCGGTTTCGGGGCCTGGTCCCTTGTGTCGCCCTTTCCAGGGCTTCCCCGAACTGCTCCTTTTTCCCACGGCTAAAGCCGTGGGCTGAGACTGTTGCGGCCCCTGACGGGGCCGGCTGCCTCTTGCCCCCCGTTGTCTTCTCTACCAAAGGGCGGACTACGGCCCCTGACGGGGCCGGCTGCCTCTTGCCCCCAAAGGGGGCCATACAATGTAAAAAGCCCACGGCTTCAGCCGTGGGTGGCGGAACCCCTGTGAGCGAGCCCTGGAAGGGCGAAACAGCGTGCCCCACAGGGGGGCCGATTTGCTGCTTCACGTTGTCTTCTCTACCAAAGGGCGGACTACGGCCCCTCACGGGGCCGGCTGCCTCTTGCCCCCGAAGGGGGCCATACAATGTAAAAAGCCCACGGCTTCAGCCGTGGGTGGCGGAACCCCTGTGAGCGAGCCCTGGAAGGGCGAAACAGCATGCCCCACAGGGGGCTATAGCGCATTCAGCGTGAGTCGTTCTACTATGGAGGCGGTGAAGTCCACGGTCATTTCCGGCAAACCGACGCGAATATGATCGGCTACACTATCTACGACTAAGGATCACCAAGAAGCTCGGCGAGTAGCGACCGCCACTCCGGTAGGGACCGGCACTCCTGCCGGTCCAGAGCTTATGGGCTAACCATGATCGGCACCACCATTTCGCACTACAAGATCACCGACAAGCTTGGCCAAGGCGGGATGGGTGTGGTCTACAAGGCCACCGACACGAAACTCGAACGCACGGTGGCGCTGAAGTTCCTTGCCCGCCACTTGCTCGAAGACGACGTGCACAAGGCGCGTTTCGTCCAGGAAGCCAAAGCCGCGGCTGCTCTCGACCACCCCAATATCTGCACCATCCACGAAATCGACGAAGCCGAGGGTCAGGCCTTCTTGGCCATGGCCTTCCTCGACGGCTCGACCGTCAGTGAAAAGATCAAAGAGCGGCCGTTGAAACTGGACGAAGCCCTGGACATCGCTCTCCAAGCCGGTGAGGGGTTGCGGGCGGCGCATGAAAAAGGAATCGTTCACCGTGACGTCAAGAGTTCCAATCTGATGCTGACGAAAGACGGCCGGGTGCAGATTATGGATTTCGGTCTGGCGTATTTGGCCGACCGCACCCGGCTGACGAAGAGCGAGACGATGCTGGGAACGCCGGCCTATATGTCGCCCGAGCAGGTGCAGCGAGAACCACTCGACCGCCGCACCGACATCTGGTCGCTGGGCGTGGTGATTTACGAGATGGTCAGCGGCCTCCTGCCGTTTGAGGGAGAGCGTGAGCAGGCGGTCTTCTACGCGATCACAGACGAAGAGCCGGAACCGATCACTGCCTTGCGCGCCAGGGTGCCGCTTGAGCTGGATCGAATCGTCGGCAAGGCCATGGCAAAAAGCGCCGACGAACGCTACCCCCACATCGACGACATGCTGGTCGATCTGCGGGCGCTTCGCAAAGAGCTTCCCTCCACGAGGGCAACGCCGGTAGGGACGCAGCGTGTCGCGCCCGCGGCGGCGGCTGGCAAAGCCCCCTCGCCGGCGGCTGCCTCAGTGGAAATGGAGGCGCCGGTCCCCCTCAAACGCCGCCTGTGGCGCGAACCGATCGTTCTCGGAGCAGTGCTGCTGGTTCTGGCGGTGGTTATCCTCGCACTGTCGCTCCGCTCGCCGGAAACGCTACAGCCGGCTCGTGCCGTTGGCCGATTCGCCGTCAACCTCCCGCCGGGCCAAACATTTGGACCTGCGGCCACGGTGGTCCTTTCGCCTGATGGCAAACAGATCGCGTACATAGCTGTAACGGAGGGCGGAGGGCCCGCCGGCAGGAAGCTCTACCTGCGCTCCATGGACAAACTTCAAAGCGAGGCTCTTGCGGGCACTGAGGGGGCGGCCTGGCCCGCCTTTTCTCCCGACGGGAAATGGGTCGCCTTTGCTGCTAATACCGGCACCGGTGATGCCGATGTAAAGAAAGTATCGCTTCTTGGTGGCTCGCCCCAGACCCTCTGCGACTTTGGACGAATAGGGAAGGGCTGGTATATGGGCACGAGCTGGGGGCCGAATGACACCATCCTTTTCGGAAGCGATGTCGGTCTGATCCGAGTTTCGGCCGCCGGGGGCACACCGGAGGCAGTCGCCACGGTGGACCAAAAAAATGGGGAATTCTATCATGGATGGCCGGACATCCTGCCGGGAGGCAAGGCGGCGCTCTTTAGTATCGGGCAACGACCCGGTCAGGGAATGGGCCAACTCAGCAGTATCGCGGGGGTTTCGCTGGAAACCGGCGAGCAACGAACCCTGATCAAAGACGGTACGCGTCCTTACTACGTGCCCACCGGTCACCTCGTCTACGCACAGGCGGGCAAGCTGATGGCGGCGCCCTTTGATCTCGATGAACTCAAGTTAACGGGAGCACCCGCGGTCATCGCGGAGGGTATCAGAACGGGAATCCTGGGCGCGGCGCTGTTCAGCGTCTCTGACAGCGGATCGCTAGCCTACGTGTCAGGAGTTTATGACCTGGAGCGTAGCCCTAATAACAGCACGCTGGTCTGGGCAGACCGCAAGGGACAAGAGGAGCCGTTGGATGCGGAGCCGCGCCACTATGACTCGTTCCGGCCGCGGCTCTCACCCGACGGCCGGCGGCTGGCCGTCAGTCGCTTTTTCTCGATCAACAGGGACGTGTGGATCTATGATTTGGCCCGCGAGACGTCAACCCGGCTCACCTTCGATGCGGCTCGCGACACCGACCTGGTCTGGACGCCTGATGGCCGGCGGGTGCTCTTCGGGTCAGAGCGCCATGGAGTGGCCAATTTGTTCTGGAAGGCGGCCGACGGCACGGGCCAGGTCGAGCGCCTCACGACGAGCCCAAATCGTCAAGCACCCTCTTCCTTTTCGCCCGACGGGAAGAGCCTGGCCTTCACCGAACGGAATCCTAAAACAGGAACTGACATTCACGTGCTGTCGATGGAGGGCGAGCGCACCTCGCGACCACTCCTCGAGACGCCGTTTGATGAACACCGCCCGGTGATTTCGCCCGATGGCCGCCGGCTGGCCTACGAGTCCAATGAGTCCGGGCGGCAGGAAGTCCACGTTCGGCCTTTTCCCAACGTGGAGGAAGGGAAGTGGCAGATCTCACGGGATGGGGGACGCCAACCCGTTTGGGGACCGCGGGGGCGCGAGCTTTTCTATCGCACCGGCCAGACGATGATGGTGGTGAGCATCGAAACCGAGCCGACCTTCACCCCTGGGCGCCCGGAGGTGTTGTTCACGGGAAGCTCCTTTCGAAACTATGACATTGCCCCCGACGGCCGGCGGTTTGTGCTGTTGAAACCAATCGATTACGCAGAGGATAAATCCCGACCGGAGCAATTCATCGTCGTCGAGAACTGGTTTGAAGAGCTGAAACGGCTGGCGCCCGTCGGCCATTGAGGCAGGAATTCCGTTGATGTTGCGGCCCCTGACGGGGCCGGTTTCGGGATGCGGTCCCTTGTGTCGCCCTTTCCAGGGCTTCCCCGAACTGCTCCTTTTTCCCACGGCTGAAGCCGTGGGCTGAGATTGTTGCGGCCCCTGACGGGGCCGGTTTCGTTTTGCCCCCGAAGGGGGCTACACAAGGCCGGTTTCGTCTTGCCCCCGAAGGGGGCTACACAATGTAAAAGCCCACGGCTTCAGCCGTGGGTGGCGGAAACCCCTGCGAGCGAGCCCTGGAAGGGCGAAACAGATGCCCACAGCCTGGCTGATTTGCTGGTTCACGTTGTCTTCAGAGCTGAAACGGCTGGCGCCGAGCGGCCATTGAGGCACTCCAAATTGACACCCTTTCGACCCTGCTGCTAGCGTGGAGCTAGTATCTTTCCGGCGCAAAAAGGAGAAACTGCGTGCCGACTGGGGACAGTCAGCCAATTTCGCGTCCGGATGCGCCCGCAAGTTGTTGATTCTTTGAAGGCACGAAATTGGTGACTGTCCCCGGCCCGTGTTGGGCCGGAAAGTAGCTAGCTTTCTAACCCGTAGTTGCCCTCTCGATGGACCCCTCGTTCATTCGGAATTTTTCGATCATTGCCCATATTGATCACGGCAAATCGACGCTCGCCGACCGTTTGCTCGAGTTAACCGGCACGCTTACGCAACGAGAAATGAAGGAGCAAGTGCTCGATACGATGGACCTCGAGCGCGAGCGCGGTATCACGATCAAGGCGCAGGCCGTGCGGCTGAATTACACGGCTCGTGACGGCAACTCGTATCAACTCAACCTGATCGACACGCCCGGACACGTGGATTTCGCCTACGAAGTCTCGCGCAGCTTGGCGGCTTGTGAGGGGGCGCTGCTGGTGGTCGACGCCTCCCAAGGGGTCGAGGCGCAAACGCTGGCCAATGCGTATTTGGCCATCGAGCACAATCTGGAGCTCATCCCGGTCATCAACAAGATCGACCTACCGGCGGCGGAGCCCGACCGAGTCCGCCAGGAAATTCACGAGACCGTCGGACTGCATGGCGATGAGACGATGCTCGTGAGCGCCAAATCGGGTGACGGCGTCCCGGAAATTCTTGAGGCCATCGTCCAAAGGGTTCCGCCTCCGGCGGGGTCGCCGGACCAACCCCTGCGAGCGTTGTTGTTTGATTCTTGGTACGACGCCTACCGGGGGGTGATTATTCTGGCACGTGTCGTAGATGGCACGCTCCGCAAGGGCATGCAAGTGAAATTCTGGTCAACCGGCCGGACTTACACGGTTGAGGACTTGGGTTATCGCACTCCGAAGTCGCTGGCTTGCGAAGAGCTTGAAACCGGCGAGGTCGGTTGGCTGATCGCCAACATCAAGAACGTGACTGAGACGAAGATCGGGGACACGATTTGCGACGATGCCGAGATGCCGTCGGAGCCTCTGGGGGCCTTCGAAGAAACAAAGCCGATGGTTTTTGCGGGTTTGTATCCGGTTGAATCGCACGCGCATCAGGCGTTGCGAGAAGCCCTCGAGAAGCTTCAGCTCAACGATCGCTCGTTTGTTTTTGAGCCGGAAAGCTCGGTGGCCCTGGGCTTTGGCTTCCGTTGCGGATTTCTCGGATTGCTGCACTTGGAGATCGTGCAGGAAAGGTTAGAGCGCGAGTTCGACCTCGAGCTGATCACGACAGCCCCGAGCGTCCGCTACCGGGTCACCTTGACCGACGGCGCCGTCATCGAGGTGGATAACCCCAGCCGATGGCCCGCTCCGGCAACCATCGCATCGACGGAAGAGCCCATTTTTTCGGTGACCGTGATCACGCCGGACGACTACCTGGGCGGGATCTTGAAGCTGTTCGAGGACAAGCGCGGCACGCAGGAGAGTTTCGAGTATGTCACCGGCAGTCGCGTCGTGCTCAAGTACCAGGTTCCGCTCAATGAAATCGTGCTCGACTTCTACGACCGGCTGAAGACGGTCTCGCGCGGGTATGCCTCGGTGGATTATCACTTTTCCGGCTACTGGACCTCGCCGATGGTCAAGCTCGACATTATGGTGGCCGCGGAGCCGGTCGACGCCTTGAGTGTGATTGTGCACGGCGACCAGGCGCATGGCCGGGGGAAAACGCTGATTGAGAGGCTGAGGAAACTCATCCCACGACAGATGTTTGAGGTGGCCTTACAGGCGGGGATCGGGAACAAGATCGTGGCCCGCGAGAATATCGCGGCCATTCGCAAGAACGTGCTGGCAAAGTGTTATGGTGGCGACGTCACGCGCAAGCGCAAACTGCTCGAGAGGCAAAAAGAGGGCAAGCGGCGAATGAAGCGCGTCGGGCGAGTCGATATCCCCCAGGAAGCGTTTCTGGCCGTGCTCCGGGTCAGCGACGAAACATGAGCTTCGGGCAAAGGCCGGCGACTGTCGGAGCCGTTACCAAGATGACACAGGGCTTCAGGACTTCAGGACGGGCTCATCCCGACCGTTGAAAAGATGTTAATCTCGATGGTACATAGTTTCTTTGCCTACTCTTCGAAACATGTAGCGCCGCTGTCAGCCTATCGTGTCCTATTTGTTGTAACGATTCCCGTTTAGCCATGATCAAGGTCGAAGGTCTCACGAAGCGCTACGGTCCCACCGTAGCCGTCCGCAACATTAGCTTCGAGGTGGAAAAGGGCGAGATTGTGGGATTCCTAGGCCCCAATGGCGCCGGGAAGACCACGACGATGCGCATCCTGACGTGCTTCCTGCCGCCGACGGAAGGAACCGCGATCGTGGCCGGCTATGACGTTCTCGATAGTCCGCTCGAGGTGAAGAAGCGGATCGGCTATCTGCCGGAGACGCCGCCTTTGTACCCCGAAATGGAGGTGCTCGACTACCTGCGATTCGTCGCCAGGCTAAAGGGTATTTCGCGCCACGACGTTGGTTCGCGTGTGGATTCGGTCCTCGAGCGCTGCGCGATCGGCGAAGTTCGGCACAAACTCAACGGTCAACTTTCGAAGGGCTATCGGCAACGGGTCGGTCTGGCGCAGGCTCTGATCCACAATCCCGACGTATTGATACTCGATGAGCCCACAGCCGGGCTCGATCCGAAACAGATCATTGACGTCCGCCGGCTGATCCATGAACTGAGCGGCGAACACACGATCATCTTGAGCACGCACATTCTGCCGGAAGTTTCGACGACCTGCAGCCGGGTCATCATCATCAACGAAGGCAAGCTGGAGGCCAGCGACACGCCCGAGAACTTGACCTCCCGCTTGCAGGGGCACGACACGCTGCTGGTGGAGGTCGACGGCCCCGCCGATCAGGTGCGGGAAAAATTGGAGTCGGTCGAGGGAGTCAGTCGCGTCGCTCGCGCCAATGGGCACGGGGGGCGGACGTCGTGGGAAGTCGAAACGGGGAAAGACTCCGCGATCCGAACATCGCTGGCGCGCGCCGTGGTCGAATCAGGCTGGGGACTGTTTGAGTTGAAATCGGTCGGGCTGAGTCTGGAGGAGGTCTTCCTCAAACTAACGGGGGCGGAGGTGGTTGCCGTGCAGCCGCCGGAGCCACGGCCCCCGCCAAAAGAGCCTGAGCCGACGCCAAGCCCGTCAGAGCCAGAACCAGCCGCTGAAGAGGAGATAGAATGATAGTATGAGTGTGTCAGCACCTAGTGGCGACCTCGTCGACGCAACACGACTGGAGTTAAGGTTGCTTTACGATCTTCAGCGAACGGCATCGCTCAATGTGCTTTACTACGGGCATCGAGCTTCGGTCTTGTCTAGATGGGACCTTACGTTCCACATATTGGCCACACTAGGGTCCTTGTCGGCCGTTGCTGCTTTCTTGACTAAGGGATTCTCCTGGGGCCCCTGGGCGTGGGCCGGGATTGCCGCCATCGCTGCGTTCTTCGCAGCTATAGCGCCGATAGTTGGGTTGCGTCAGAAAATTGATAACTTCCAGGCGCTTCATTTCGCCTACGGCGAGATGTTCCATCAGAATGACTTGTTGATCAAAGACATTCGTAGACGCGGTTTCATTGCGGAAGAGCACGTGGGCGCAGCAAAAATGCTTCATGAGATGCAGGGTCGGCTGGGCCCCCTAGACGAGAAGAAACCTGAGTGGAAATTAGTTCAGAAGCTGCAAGAGGATGTCAACCGCAGGATTCCTCCAGAATCGCTTTGGCTGCCGCAGCCTTAGAATGATGCTTTCAGACTGAGTTCGTGAGCGCGGGTGCCGCGCTACATACGACGTCTGCAATAGGCCGGGAGCCTTAAGATTTTTTGCCTTCGATCGCTGGATACTAAGGCGAGCAGGCGAGCCAGGTTGGGTTGGGCACACGAGCCACAGACAATACGAGTAAGCCATGAGAAACGTTTGGACTCTTGCTCGACGAGAGCTCAACTCCTATTTCGTTTCACCAATCGCCTATATCCTGCTGGCGATGTTCGCCGTGATCTTTGGTTACTTCTTTTTCACCGCGGTGGCGATCTTCGTCCAGTTCAGCGGGCGGAGCCAGTTCGGGACGGGCATGGGGTCGATGAACATCGACCAGTTTGTCATTCAGCCGACGTTCGGCAATTGCAGCATTATTTTGCTGTTCCTGTGCCCCATGATCACCATGCGGCTTTTCGCGGAAGAAAAACGCAGCGGCACAATGGAACTTCTCTTGACGTCGCCCGTTCGGGACTACGAGATCATTTTCGGGAAGTGGCTGGCCGCGATGTTGCTGTATGGCGCCATGCTGGGCCTGTCGTTTCTGAACCTGTCCATCCTTTTCGTTTACAGCGAGCCGGACTGGCGGGCGCTGCTGGTTGCCTACTTGGGCTTGCTTCTCATGGGAGGCACCTTCTTGGCGTTGGGGGCCTTCATTTCGTCGTTGACCAGCAACCAGATCGTCGCGGGCGCGGTCACGTTTGGGTTGTTTCTGATGCTTTATGTGCTTGATTGGGTGAACGCGTACAGTACATCCACGGTCGGCAAGCTTTGCAAATACTTGGCGATTTCTCCCCATTTCCAGCAGTTTTCCAAGGGTGTGATCGAATTGAAAGACGCGATCTATTACCTCTCGGCGATTGGGCTTGGCCTCTTTCTGAGCAAGCGGTCTTTGGAATCGCTGCGTTGGAGGTCGTAGTCCGGACAAATGAATATGTCGCTCGGCTGGCTGAAGACAAGGCAAACCAAACACGGCACTTACATGGTGCTGTATACGTTCGTCGTGCTGGCTATCGTCGTGGCAGCCAATTACCTCGCCGACCGCTACAACAAGACGTACGACGCCACGGCAAACAGGCTGTATAGCCTCTCCGATCAGACGGTCAAGATCCTTGGGAACCTCGACCAAGATCTGAAAATCTACTACTTCGATCAGGCTGAGCGGTTTGATCAAACCGCGGCAGGCGGCATGGCGCCCAGGGACAAGTTGGTGCGCTATGAAAACGTTTCGCACCACGTGTCCGTCGACTACATTGATCCGGACAGCAAGCCCGACCTGGCCCAGGCGATGAACGTGCGGACGTACGGAACGGTTTTGATCGAGATGGCGGGCAACCGCGAGGAAGCGAACTCGACAGACGAAGAGGACGTCACCAACGCTATCATCCGCGTCATCAAGGGAGAGGAAAAGACGGCCTGTTTTCTTGCGGGCCACGGCGAAGCGGACGGAGATGATTCCGAGCGCCAGGGTTTCTCTGCAGCGAAACGGCAAATCGAAGACGCGAACTACCAGACCAAGACCGTGTCGCTTTTGGAAAACCCCCAGGTGCCGGACGATTGCACTTTACTGCTAGTCGCCGGTCCGGATAAAGAATACTTAGAGCCAGAGATTGATGTTCTGAAGTCTTATGTCGAGAGTGGTGGGCGAACGCTGTTTCTGCTGGACCACGATAAGAGCCCAAGGTTAGTAGAGATGCTCGGTTCGTGGGGGGTCAAGGTCAATAGCGACGTCGTGATCGACGTTTCGGGCGTTGGCCAGTTTTTCGGTATGGGGCCGCTGGCTCCTCTCGTCAGTGACTATGACTCTCATCCGGTATCGGAAGCGATGGGTAACGTCGCGTCGTTCTTTCCGTTGGTCCGCAGTGTTGAAAGCGGTGATGTCCCCGACGGTTGGACAGTGGACAAGCTGTTTAGCACGACGGCGGGCAGTTTCGCGTCGGAGGCTTTCTCCCCGGAAGAAGACGAGCTCATCCGCGACCCCAACAAGGAAAGGGAAGGTCCGATTTCCCTGGCGGTCGCGGCGACGTACGACGTTCCGGCCGGCGAAGACGATGAAGAGGAACGTGGTGAAGACGAAACGGACTCCGAGAACAGTGAGGACGACGCCCAGGCGGAAGACGAAGAAAAGCAGGGCCGCATCGTGGTCGTCGGGACGTCGCTGTTCGTCCGCAACAACTACATCCGTCGCGGTGGGAATGTGGACTTATTCCTGAATATGCTCAACTGGCTCAGCTCCGACGAGGATCTGATTTCCATCCGACCCAGGGATCCCGACAACACTCCCCTGAACCTGACCGGGGCGGACATGAGCCGTCTGTTTTTTGGCACGGTTGTGGGCATTCCTCTGGTGATCATCATTGCCGGGATTCGTGTCTGGTGGAAGCGCCGCTGAGGGCGTAGTGATTGGTTGCGGAAGTTCACGATAGATTATGGGTGGACAATCCTTGGGCCACTCCGTCCAAAACCCACCGTTTTCATCCCTTTGGCTGGGCTGCGGGCCCTTGACCGCTCACTGGCGTTCGCGTCTCCGATTCGTTCATCGCAGGGGCGTACGAAGACAGGAAACTGAGCCTGGAACGCTAGTGACAGGCCAAGCATCCGCGCCATTGCGCCCTGGCCGCTCACTGGCGTTCGCGGCTCCGATTCGTTCACTCTGCGAAGACACCATTTCCGGGCCAGACGGACGATCGTATGGTCCTTCGGGAAAGGACTTTTCCAATGACGCGAAACTTGGCAACCAAGCACTAGCCGGGGCGGGCATCCGGCCTGCCTCTGCTGACAAATATCTCCGATGTGTCTCGAGGGTGCCATTGACAAGCAAGATTGCCTGTCCCACTTCGGAGCGACCATTGTGAAACCCGCACCCCTCATCATCGCCTTCGGGATTCTCGCCGTTTTAGGCGCGCTGGTTTGGTACACGGAAGAGAATCCTCCAGAAACCGGTGAACCGAAGCCGGAGATCATCTCGGTCGACGAGGACGACATCGTCCGAGTGACGATTTCGCGGCCCCGCAAGGACACCATCACCCTCCAACGCGGCGAAGACGGGGAATGGCAGTTCGGCGAGCCATACACCTTCCCTGTCGGGGAATCACCCGTCAACACGATGATCTCGAACCTCGCTTCGATGAACGCCGACCGGCTTGTCGATGAGCACGTTCGAAACTGGGCCCCCTACGGGCTCAACGGGGCGGGCGAGCTGGAAGTGAGCGCCGTAGTCAAGAAAGAGCAACCGGGCGACGACAAAGAGGGCGAGAAGGAAGCGGAGGAAGAAGCCGCGCAAAAAACCTACCGCGTTATCTTCGGGAACGACACGCCGACCGGCGGGGGCGTCTACGCTCGCCTGGAAGGCGAATCGCGACTGTTCACCGTCTTCAGCTATGTCAAGAGTGGCTTTGAAAAAGAGATCTTCGACCTGCGGGACAAGAAACTCCTGCAGGTGGAGGAGGACAAGATTTCGCGGGTCACCGTCAACGCGGGCCGGCGGTCCATCGAATTCGGCAAGAGCGGAGACGATCGCTGGCAGATTCTGAAGCCCAAGCCCATGCGGGCGGACAACTTTACGGTCGGGGACTTGGTGCGCTCGGTGCGCAGGGCGGAGATGGTTTCTGTCCTCGAAGAAGGGGGCGAGCGTTCCGGGGAGTATCGCTTTCGGCGGCCGTTCGCTGTCGCCGAGATCGTCGACGAGGCCGGGGCCCATACCCTGACGATCGCGAAATCCAACGACGACAGCTATTACGCCAAAAGCTCGGACCTCGGTGGCGTTTATGAGGTCTCCTCGACGATGGCCGAGGGCCTCGACAAGCCGCTCGACGACTACCGCAACAAGAAATTGTTCGATTTTGGGTTCAAGGAGATCGCCGCCCTCGCTTTGCGCGACGGCGACACTCGCTTGCGGGTCGAGAAGAAAGACGAGAAGTGGGTGCTTTCTTCCGAAGGCGATCGGGAGCTTGATTCGGAGAAGGTGCAGACCGTGATCGACAGCCTTCGCAGCCTTGCGGCGACCGGATTCCCCTCTGATGATGCCGCGGATCAAAGCAAATACGGGCTCGACCAGCCGGCGATCGAGGCCGAGGTGACCGTGGCCGATGGTGAGTCGTCCGAAAAGGTTCTCATCAGCACGGTCTCGAATGACCGGGTCTACGCGGCTCGCGAGAACCAGCCTACGACTTACGAGGTGGAGAAGAGCGCCGCCGAAGAGATCCAGCGGGCGATTCAGGAGTTGCCGCGCGAGGAAGACGAATCGGAAGACTCGGAATCGGAGGGAGAGGCGGATTCCGAGGGTTAACCCAGCCTAGCTACTTTCCGGCGCAAAATACGCGTAGCGCTCGGGGCGGGGACTGTCACCAATTTCGCGCCTTCAAAGAATCAACAACTTACGGGCGCATCCGGACGCGAAATTGGCTGACTGTACCCAGCCACCACGCAGTTTCTCCTTTTTGCGCCGGAAAGTGGCGAGATCCCTGCGGCCACTCAATGCGCCCAGATCAGAAGATCCCGAAGCGTCTCTTCCGACGGGATTTGGCCGACAGGGCTTTCGTGATCGCGGTCTCCGCCAATGGAGCCATCAGCTTGTAGCCTTCGCTGTTGGGGTGAAGACCGTCGGGCGAAAGCGCGGCTCGTAGTTGCCCGGCCCTATCGGCCATGGCGGAGTGATAATCGAGATAGACGAAACCGTGCTCAGCGCACATACGCCGAGTCCAGTCGTTCAGTTGGCGAATCTCCTCGGGAGGTCGGTCGCGGCTTCGCTCGTAGTCGGGATTTTGAGACTTATGGTAGTCGCTGATAGGCAGGATGGAAGCCATGACCGGCTTGACGCCGTGTGCCGCGGCCAGGGCGGCGATCATGGCGAGATTATTCTCGATTACCGACACCTTCACCCCGCGTGCCAGGTCGTTGGTCCCACCCAGAACGACAACAATTCGCGGCTTGAGATCAAGCACGTCGGCCTTCATGCGTCCTAGCATTTGGCCAGTGATTTGACCGCTGATCCCCCGATTGATGTAGGGTTTGCCGGGGAAGTATTGATTCAAGGGCCAGCCGTCAGTGATGGAATCCCCGAGGAAGACCACGCGGCTTTCCTTCGGCGCCGGCGGGCCTAGCCCAAGATTGTCTTCGGCGTAGCGGGCGAGGTTGTCGCGGTCCCCTCCACGGATCTGATTCTCGTTGTGTTCCAGCAGCGCTCGGAAATGGGTTGCCACGCGGTCGATCGAGGTGCGAAGAGTCGTCAGCTGGCGCCGAACGTCCTCGGCAAAGGGCTGCGGCTTAGGAACGGCATCCGAGATTTGGAGGTAGATGCGAGCGTTTGCAAGCAGCTTTTCCAACACCGCCGTGTGCTCTCGTGTGTGGCCGACGGCCAACGCCTTGGCGGCCTGCCGCACGTTTTCTACTAGAGGAGCCCCGGCCCGAGCAAGCTCGGGGACAGCGATGCCCGTCGCTTCCATCAAATCACTGATCTGACGATATAGCTGGGCGGCTTCCTGAGGCTGCAGGCGGACGTATTGCGCCGTAACAGGGGCAGGCGTCGCGGCTAAGCTAAGCGCCAGCGTCATGGAGAGTTTTGCAAAAAGATGTTTCATGATGTGTTTGGTTGCGGAGTAGTTTCCCTCCCCTGGTCGTAGAGGCGGGGTCACGATAGCTGAACACTAGCCCGCATTTCTCACCACCTGCCGGTCGAAGCACGCAATAGGCCCGCCATTACTGCGTTGCGCTTGCTCGCCGTGCTCAACGTACTGTTCAAGTACACCTCCGCGCGCCGAGCGTCGCGCGCCTTGTACTGACGGGTCTCTCACGCACTTCGCCTCGCCACGTGGTGAGAAAAGCGGGCTATGGGGGCGGGACAGCTCGGGTGGCAGGCCGATTCTCGCCGGAGAGGTGACCGTCCAGCGCTTCCCAAACCTTTTCCGGGGCGATCTGGAGCATCGTGTCGTCGATTTCGTCGCCTCGCTTATAGGAGGTCGGCGCTCCGGGGACGCGAAGGACGACGAAACCGCTGCCAAAGGGGCCGTTGCGAGCGGGGTCGGTTCGACCATAGATCGCCACGCCGCCGATGCCCAGGGCGGATGCCAAATGAAGCGGGCCGCTGTCAACCCCGACGACAGCCCGGGCGCGCCGTGTGGCCCCGATCAAGCCTCCCAGCGAGGAAGTGTGTAGCAGGGCTGATCCCGTGGGTGCGCGATGGCAGATCTCTTCCGCGTAGGCGCGGTTCCGAGGCGCACAGTCGACGACAAGCGGAATCCCGCGATGCTTCCACAAAAGGCGCGCCAAGGCGGCATGATGCTCGGGTGGCCACTGCTTGGACGTCCAGCCGGCAAGCGGACTTGTGAGGACGAACTCGCCGCGCGGCAACGTCGGATCGGCCTTGCCCGGCGGGAGAGGAAACGTGATCGGCCCGTTTTTCCCTCCGACCGCGCTCGCCAGGTCCAGGTTTTTGCGGACGACGTGTCGAGCCTCCGACGGCACCCGGTCCGAGTAAAAGGATGCGGCGATCGGCTCGCGGAGTTGGTCTCGCTCAAAACCTACGACCCGATCGGCTCGGCTGAAAAAGGTGACCAGCGCGGACTTCAACAGACCCTGGAAATCGACCGCGAGATCAAAGCGGATGGCCCGAAGCGAAGTTCTCACGGCCTGGAATTCCCGCCAGGTCACGATGCCAAAGCGTCTCCGCCAGTCCGCGATCGGCAGCGGAAGGACTTCATCGATGTAAGGGTTGCCGTCGAGCAGAGGCGACCACTGCGATTCTACGGCCCAGGTAAGCCTAGCTTGGGGGAAACTGCACTTTAGACGCGCCACGGCCGGCAGAGCATGAATAACGTCTCCCATGGCACCGAGGCGAACCGCGAGAATCCTGCGGGGAGGCTCAATCGGCGCTGTACCGTTGTAAGACATCGCCAATTACGTCCCGCGCCGAGATCGGATCGGCATCGACGACCGCGCTAGGCCGCCACGGGGAGACAGTTCGCTCCGTCTGAGCTTGGTCACAGATTACCACGTAATCGACGACGGCGAGCGCGGCAACCATCTGTGCCCGGGCCAACTGGCTGAGCGCAGTCTGCCCTGGTTCTCTATCGGAGTAGACGGCCACCACTAAGTATTTGCCTCCCTCCTTAGCCCGCGCCAGCCGTCGGCAGTGTTCGGCCGACAAAAGATCGAAGCAGCCGCGAGCGACGACGATGCCGTCCCCCTTCTCGGCCGACGACGAAAAAAGCGCCCCGGCCCGGTCAAGACTGATGATTTTGGTGCGGGTGTCCATCGCGGCGGGCCCCAGCCTAACTCCGGAATCGTGTGCCGCCTGTTTGGCCGTGAAGCCGGAGGTCTCCGTGGAGGCGACCTGACATCATATCGCTTCGGCGGGTCTTGCGTAGTGAACTCTTCCGCGGGTAACGCGCCTGCCAAAACCATGACTAATCTACGGATGCCAAGTCGCCGGCGACCGCCCTCAATTGCTTGCCCGCCAAACGGATTCTTCACAACCCCTCGCGCTCGCCAGCCGGGTGCGAGGCGCGAGACCTCTTCTCTGACAGCACCGCTTGGGCCATCTCGACGACCATCGCCGTGTCCACCCTCGTCATGCAGCGATGGTCGATCGGGCACTCCCTGAGCAGGCAAGGGCTGCAATCAACCCCTTGGCGGACCACGCGCGCCCAGCTCCCCGAGGGGCCGGTGGCGTGATCGTCGGTCGCTCCAAAAACAGCGATCGTCGGCACGCCCAACGCCGTAGCGACATGCATCGGACCGGAATCGTTCGTCAGGTAAAGGCTGCAAGTGGCCGCCAGGTCAATGAATTCGGCGAGGGTCGTCCGGCCCGCCAAATTGTGTGCCCGAGGACCGACCTGACCGGCAACCACCTGGCACAATTCCCCCTCAGCCGGCGAGCCGAAAACGGCGACGTCGGCGTTCAATTCAGACGATAACCGGGAGGCCGCCTCGGCGAAACGCTCCGGAAGCCAGCGCTTCGCTCCTCCGAAGGCCGCCCCAGGACTCACCCCGATCCAGGGACCCGCGGGAAGTTTTCTCCTTTCCCATTGCTCCCGGCCGGCTGCCGCCGCGAGTTCTGCACTCCCCAGGCGAATGTCGGTACTCTCGGGAAGCCGGCGGATCAGCCCGGCGCGGCGCAATAATTCCAAGTAGTAAAAACGCTGGTGCTTGGGAATGTCGTCCGGGCCGGGAAGCGCAACGGCGTCCGTCAGCAAAAAGCCTCTCCCGTCACGGGCGTACCCGATGCGACGCGGGATCCTTGCCAGCCACGCCAGAAGGGCGGCATCAAAGGCGTTCTGGAGCAGAATCGCACAGTCGTATCGATCGCCGCGCAGCTCCCCTGCCAATCGCCATTTGCCACCCAATCCACCGTGATCGCCGTTTCGGTCGTAGCGGATGATGCGATCACAGAATTGTTCCCGCGCGTACAGGTCAGCCACCCAAGGCCGCGCCAGCACCGTGATCTGCCAGTCGGGGAAGGCCTCGCGAATCGCCCGCAAGGCGGGGATCGACATCACCGCATCACCCAACCAGTTCGTAGCTCTAACCAGAAGCTTCATCGTCACGGCTGCTTAGCGGCAAACGCGGGGCGCTCATCCCAGCCTAGCTCCCACGCCCAAGGGCTAGGGGGACCTTTGCCTCCGCAATGGGAGAGAACAATATTTGCTCCTCGATCCAGTCCACTAGCTGATCCTTGTTTTCAACTTCCGTCTCGAGGCGCAGCCAATAGAGGGGCAAAGGACGGAATAGCCCGGCGGCCCGGCCTTCGAGAGGGCCGGACTTGAGGCCTTCGCGTTCCGCGGCGTACCAGAGATTCACCAGGTCCTTCTCTGTCGTCATGACCAGTCCCGCCTTGCGCCGTCGAGCCTCGGAAACGATATCAGCGACGTCACTACGGGAGTAAACGTGGTGGTCGCGGAATGACATGCGCCCGGCGATCGTCAGGCCGGCCAGCGCCAAGCTTCTCCAGAATGATTCCGGGTTTCCCAACCCGCAGAAGGCTAAGATCCTTTCCGAGCGCAGTCGCTCGATCGGCGTGGCTTCCCCGGAGACGGTGTTGACGGCGGCGGCCGCTCGGCTGCGCACCGTCAAAACGCGTGCGAGAGGATTCAAAGAGTGAAGACGCGCGATGAGGCTGTCGTAGCAGACGCCGGGCTCGGTTCGGGTCAGGAGAAAGGCGTCAGCACGGCGGAGGGCCGACAGCGGCTCGCGCAAGCGACCTAGCGGTATCATCTCTCCCGCGCCGAAAGGATCGAGCGCATCGATCAGAACCAAGTCCAGGTCACGCTCGAGCTTGAAATGCTGGAAGCCGTCGTCCAGCAGCAAGATGTCCACGGGCTGGCTGCCCTCGAGTTTTCGACCGACCGAGTAGCGGTCGCGTCCGATCCCCAACGGCATGTCGAGGCCTGCTTCCTCCAAGTGACGCAATAGGATCTGCGCCTCGTCTCCCGTGTGACGCGGAGAGACCCCAGTGCCGGGTCGCACCACCTTTTCATCGCCCGAAAGCCGGCGGTAGCCGCGCATCAAACCGCCCACTGCAAGACCCCGGGCAGACAACTGCTCGACAAGCCAAAGGACGAAGGGGGTTTTGCCCACGCCGCCCGCCGTTACGTTTCCGACACAAAGAGTGAATGTATCGAGGCGTCGCCGGCGGAGCCAACCCCGCGTGTATGCAGCCCGTCGAAGGCCGGCGGCTGACCGCCAAAGCGATGCGGGCAGCCACGAAGTGAGGTAAGCGAACCAGCCCGGGCGCCGAAGCGGCAGGGCATGGCGGTAGATCTCGACCGCTTCCCGCACCGCCCGTTCTGTCGCGCCGCGTTGGGATTCGGCGACTTGCCGGCCTCGCATGCCCATATCGGCGGCCTTGCTCGGATTATCGAGCAGATCCTCGAAGGCCTCGGCCAATCCGCCGGGGCCGTCGACTTGAACAATCGCCCGCTGCACGATCAACTCATCCGTGATCGCGCGAAAGTTGTGCATCGTGGGACCAACCACCACCGGCTTGCCCGAAAGCGCCGGCTCGAGAACATTGTGGCCGCCCCAACCGTGCAGCGAGCCTCCGACAAAGACAATGTCGGCCAGCCCATAGAGAGACGATAATTCTCCCAGCGTGTCGAGCAAGAGCACCCCGGGGAGTTGGAAGCGTTCCGCTGTCTCTGGGGTAAGTTGCGAGCGGCGCGCGAACGGCATTCCTGATGACGCCAGAACCGTCTCCGCTTCATCGAAGCGCCGGGGATGACGGGGAGCGATCACCAACAACGCTTGACGCCGGGATTCGGAGAGCTTCCGGAACGCTTCGATGACGGGTTCTTCTTCGTCTTCACGGGTACTGCCGGCCACCACGATAGGACTGGCCTCTAAACGGTCCAAAGAATCCGCGACGGCCTGCGGAACTGTCTCGGCACCCGGCTCGAAATCGTACTTCAGGTTCCCTCCCACGCGGACCCTCTCAGAGGGCGCGCCGGTGGCAATCAGTCGCTCGCAATCGAGATCCGACTGGGCCAGCACAAGATCAGGTTGCCGCAAGACATGGGAGAAGAAAAAACGAAAGCGCCGATAGCGGGGAGCCGAGCGATCCGAGATGCGCGCATTGACCAGCATCAGCCCCGCCCCGCTGCGCTTGGCGAGTCGGAACAGGTTCGGCCAAATCTCCGTTTCGGCCACAATAACGAGCCGCGGTCGGATGGTCCGAAACACGCGATCGAGGGCGAAGGGCAGATCGAAGGGCGAATAGAAGATTCCCGTCACCCACGGCGAGAGTTTCTCGCCGGCCATTCGGCGCCCGCTAGGCGTCGACGTGCTGACAAAGATTGGAACCTCACCGAATTGCCGGCGCAGGGCTTTCACCAGTTGAGCGCAGGAGAGTACTTCGCCCACCGAAACTGTATGTAACCAAATCGAGGTTGCCGTGGTCTGATGAAATGAGTGCGGAAGAACGCCGAATCGTTCGGGGACGCCCTTCCAGCTCTGGCCTTTGAGAAGTCCCCGGACCACCAGCAGCGGCGCCGCGACGATGGCGACCAAACTCAGCAGCACGTTGTAGGCTAGATAAAGCAAACGGAATCAAACCCATTATGGCAAGATACCAGCGGATGCGAATCATTGTCGTTGCCCTCAGCCTCTTCGTTGCGGCCAACGCCGCGGCGGCCGAGAAACAGTTCAAATTGCGCGCCGCCGGCAAGTATCCCGCCCACCAAAGCCAGGCCGACGTCACGGTGGGAGTCCGGCCCTACCGCGGCCAGAAAGAAACCCGTGAGGCCTTTGGAAAAGCCAAACCTTACAAGTACGGAGTGCTGCCGGTTCTGGTGGTGATTACGAACGCCTCGGATCATCCACTGGGCCTCGAAAACCTCAAGGTTCGCTTCATCACCTCGGACCGCGAAGGTCTTGAGCCCGTATCGGCCGAGGATTTGGCCTACTTTCAGCCCAGTACCAAGCCCAAGGAGCTACCTAGGTATATTCCGCGGCTGCCGGGCATCGGCCGCCCACGGCTGAAGAAGGGGCCGCTGGCCAAGTGGGAGATTAGCGAACGGGCCTTCACAGCTCCCGTCGTGCCCCCCCAATCCTCCGCCGGCGGGTTTTTCTACTACCTGACCGGAAGGGAACCGAACCCTATCCCGGGGTCGGCCATTTATTTGTCCGGGGTGCGCGACTTGACGAGCGGACAGGAACTCTTCTACTTCGAAATCCCGCTGGACAGGTACAAGAACCGCAAGTAGGTTGTCTGGTTCGTACCGACCGTTGCGGAATTCGCTCCGTCATAGCCCTAGAAAAAAAGCACTTAGCCTGAAGCGAATTGGCTGGGTGCAGCCGATTTTTCGCCACCTTCACTCCTGCCACAGGCTGCTCGGCGGGCAAAACGTGGTCGTTCTTTGAAAAAACGAACCAACACCGACTGCTTCTAGCCAGCGAATCTCAAGGCAGCCTTCTGCCCTACCAGGACCAAAATGCAAGCCCTGGGTGAGACGATTCGGTAAAGATCATAGTACCAATGCCTTTTCTTCCTATCACTAAATTAGTACTGCAGGGGGATTGAAATTAGTACTGTAGGGGGGTTGAACGTGACGAGGGCTAGGCTCATAATTATGAGTTATAACCGAAAGTTGTGGATGAGGGCGTAGGGAAGGGCGGCGTATCCTAGCGGTTGAATTCAGTGTTTGACCGCTTCCCAGAAAGGAATGAAAGGATACGCCATGAGAGAGTTTGAAGCGATTTCCGAAGAGAGTCAAGTAGGCCCAAAGGTGGTCTCGGTCAGCGAGCTTAGCGAACTGGACGAGGTGCTGCGGCACGGAGCACGGCGCATGTTGGTCCAAGCCGTCGAGGCCGAAGCCGCCGCCTACGTCGACGCGCATCGCGACGAAATCGACGACCAGGGGCGGCGATTGGTGGTGCGCAACGGCTGCGCCAACGAACGCACCCTCGTCAGCGGTGTCGGAACCCTGAAAGTACGCGCCCCGCGAGTCAACGATCGCCGTGTCGATGAAGACGGCAACAAGTTTCGATTCACGTCCGAGATTCTGCCGCCCTACCTGCGGCGCACCAAAAGCGTCGAAGAGCTGATCCCCTGGCTGTATCTGAAAGGCATCTCGACGGGTGACTTTTCAGATGCGCTGAAAGCCCTGCTCGGACCCGCCGCGCCGGGCTTGTCAGCGACCACGGTGGTGCGTCTCAAGCAAGTCTGGCGCGAGGAATACGAGACCTGGTCGAAGCGCTCGCTCGAGGGTCAACGCTTCGTCTACCTGTGGGCGGACGGCATCTACTCGAACATCCGTTTGGACGATGAACGGCAGTGTTTATTGGGTGTTATCGGTGCCTTGGCCGACGGCCGCAAGCAACTGTTGGCGGTGCATGACGGCTTTCGCGAAAGCGAGTTGTCCTGGACGGAGTTGCTCGAAGACTGGAAGCGGCGCGGCCTGGAGGTTCCGCCGAAGTTGGCGGTGGGCGACGGCAGTTTGGGCTTTTGGGCGGCGCTGCAGAAGGTGTATCCGACGACGCGCGAACAACGCTGTTGGGTGCACAAGACGGCGAACGTGCTCGACAAGTTGCCCAAGAGTATGCAGGGCAAAGCCAAGAGCGCGCTACACAACATTTATCTGGCCGAGAGCCGAACAGCGGCGGAGGGGGCGATGGATCACTTCGCCGGCCTCTACGAGGTGAAGTATCCCAAGGCCGTTGCGTGCCTCGAAAAGGACCGCGAGGTCGTATTGACGTTTTACGACTTCCCGGCCGAGCACTGGGGGCATCTGCGAACGACGAATCCGATCGAGTCAACGTTCGCGACGGTGCGCCTGAGGCAACGCAGGACGAAGGGCTGCGGCAGCCGCGAAGCCTCGCTGACGATGGTGTTCATGTTGGCCCGTCAAGCGGAGGCTCGCTGGCGCAGACTCAACGGCTCGGAGCTGATTGTCCACGTCTTAGAAGGAAAGAAATTCAAGGATGGAGTGATGGTTCCACAACGCGCCGCCTGACCCGCCCCGTCCACAACATTTGACAATAACTCCATAATTATAATATCACCCCGGAGCTAAGTAATTAATTTAACGGAACGTACCTGACAAGGAGATTCTTGAACGATGCCTTCACGGAAACTCAGTAAACAACCTTTCGTTGGGACGCACTTCGTCTCGATAATTGCGATTTGTACCGCCTGGTCGTTGCTCACCTGTAGCCTCTATGCACAGGATGTATCGACTCCGGGGACTACACCTCAGGGCCCGGGCGCTGGGCGTGCCGCTCCTCCAGCAAACACGAATAAGTTCATTGTGACGTTTTCCTCCACCACCACGCTGGAAGACCGAGTGGCTGCGGCAACAGCAGTTGGGGCGACGATCGGGCATAATCTCTATAGTGCGAATCCGCAATATAGTGGAAAGCGTTTTCGTGCGCCCGGGTGTCCCACTGCTCTCGCATCTCCCGCTCGACGTCGGGCTCTGAGTTTGGCGTTTCGGAACCCATGATGATCACGTCTCCACTACGCATGGACACAAGTGTTGGCTCGATGTTCTGACAGCGCGATTGGACACCCTCGGCCTCTGACGATCAATCGTCGTTGGAATGGCGGGGCGACGATCAGGCCGGACCTGCGCGAAGTAATTCGGGATTAGGAGGGCCGTGCGTCCTGCAACCAGTCGAAGTCAACTTAGAGCTTCAGCCGCCGGATTTCGGTTCCCAGTCTTAGTCGGGCAAGGGTTCCGCCGAATCGCGAGTGGCGCTGATGACGACGTATACCGGCCGGCCCTGCCGGTCGGCAACCGTGTGGGTGATCTCTGTTTGGAAGCCCAATCGGTCCGCGGTCTCTGAAAACCATTCGCGGTAGGGAGGCAGCTCCGGGCTCCGCGGAGCCTCATAAGCGACGAACGCGGTGCCGGGCTGCTCAAGCTTCTCCGCCAAGATCCGCTCCCCAGCCGTGCGACCCTCGAAGGGCATCCCCTCCACCGCAACCTCATCGTTGAACAGAAGCCGAAGCTGGTTTCCGATCCCCCATTCCAACGCGACAACCTCCCGGGGACGTTGTGAGCGTAGGTGCTCAGCCAAAGGGTAGATGGCTTCCGACCAAAAGTAAATTCCCCCGTATCGCAGCATCCTCGCGTACGATTGGCCCACCGTACGCAGGTTCACCGCCACGAGAGCGACCAGAACAGCGACGACCGCCGCCCCGGCGGCCACGCGCAATCTTTGCTGCTTCACACGCTCCAAGACGGCCCCGAGACTCGCCGCCAGAAACAATTGTGGAAACGGATAAACCAGGGTGAGGTGATGGACGGACCCGGCGCTATGAACGACGAAGTTGACGGCCCAAAAACTTAGACAGAACAATAGCAAAAATAGTAACCCTCGTCGATAGGGTCCGAGTAAGGTGAGCGGCAGAGCGAGCAGGGCTGTTACAAGCGCGGGCCACAGCCACGTCGCTTGGAGTCTGCGCCCGTCCACGTCGGGACCCGGTGCATGCTGAGTACCGAGCTTCTGGTCGGAGCGATCTTCACGCGGGCTGCGCAAAACCCAACCCTGGACGGACACTCCAGCAAGGCTGGAGTTAAGCATCGCCAGCTTACCTCGGTACCTGTCGGGATCTGTTTCAAGGCGCAGCTCTAACCCAGAGTCGTGGGTTGTCAGCTGGTACCAGAGATATGGAGCGGCTCCGACTACTAGCGACAGCGTGGCGACCGATAGAGTCTTCCAGCGAATCTCCACCCAGCAGCGGCGCCTGAAAACCAGCAGGCCTGAGACGCCGAGAGCCGCAAGAGTCCATATGAAAATTGCCTTGTCGAATACCCCTAGCCCGAAAACAAAGAAACCTGCCATCAGATCGGCGGTCCGCCGCTGTTGATGCCATCGCAGAACCAACAGGCATCCGGCCACCAAGCAAAGCCGCTGAATAGTGCCCGGTCCCCAGTCCAGCCGTGTGGTGAACAAAAAAGTAGGGTCCGAGGCAGTCAGGAAGGCGGCAGCGGCGGCTGTCACGCCTCCGAACGCGCGCCGAGCGAGACTCGCGAGACACAGAATTGTCACTCCGCCCAATACGATCATCGGAAGCCTGGCTGTAGCAGGAGAACCTCCGAACACCTCCGCCAGTCCCCGATAGATCCACCCTTTCAGTGCCCCTGTATAAGAAGCAATCATCAAGCTGATGGAATCGCCGAACACATACCCGGTGCCGCCCTTTGTTGGGTCGGGGTACGCGGTTGCCACGAAGCGGCATTCGTCAAAATAGAGACCAGGGAGATCGATCCAGCGAGAGGCCAGCCAAATAAATCCGGCCGCTGAGATCCCCGCAAAAAGACCTACCCAAGGGAAATCCCTAGAAAATAGGGCCGAGACTGGTGAGCGTCGATTGATCGAAACGCGTTCGCGGCCTGGCTGTGAATCGGCAGAGGGCATTATACAGCCGGCCGAGGCCGGCAAGAATTGTGACGGCCCACCTAATCTTTCTTGCGACGTAGCCATCCTCCGGGATTGAATGTCATGACCATGGCCTCCCGAGAGAAATCCTGCTCGAAGAGATCACTGCCCCCTTCCGCAAGGAAAGGAGTTATAACCGAAAGTTGTGGATGAGGGCGTAGGGAAGGGCGGCGTATCCTAGCGGTTGAATTCAGTGTTTGACCGCTTCCCAGAAAGGAATGAAAGGATACGCCATGAGAGAGTTTGAAGCGATTTCCGAAGAGAGTCAAGTAGGCCCAAAGGTGGTCTCGGTCAGCGAGCTTAGCGAACTGGACGAGGTGCTGCGGCACGGAGCACGGCGCATGTTGGTCCAAGCCGTCGAGGCCGAAGCCGCCGCCTACGTCGACGCGCATCGCGACGAAATCGACGACCAGGGGCGGCGATTGGTGGTGCGCAACGGCTGCGCCAACGAACGCACCCTCGTCAGCGGTGTCGGAACCCTGAAAGTACGCGCCCCGCGAGTCAACGATCGCCGTGTCGATGAAGACGGCAACAAGTTTCGATTCACGTCCGAGATTCTGCCGCCCTACCTGCGGCGCACCAAAAGCGTCGAAGAGCTGATCCCCTGGCTGTATCTGAAAGGCATCTCGACGGGTGACTTTTCAGATGCGCTGAAAGCCCTGCTCGGACCCGCCGCGCCGGGCTTGTCAGCGACCACGGTGGTGCGTCTCAAGCAAGTCTGGCGCGAGGAATACGAGACCTGGTCGAAGCGCTCGCTCGAGGGTCAACGCTTCGTCTACCTGTGGGCGGACGGCATCTACTCGAACATCCGTTTGGACGATGAACGGCAGTGTTTATTGGGTGTTATCGGTGCCTTGGCCGACGGCCGCAAGCAACTGTTGGCGGTGCATGACGGCTTTCGCGAAAGCGAGTTGTCCTGGACGGAGTTGCTCGAAGACTGGAAGCGGCGCGGCCTGGAGGTTCCGCCGAAGTTGGCGGTGGGCGACGGCAGTTTGGGCTTTTGGGCGGCGCTGCAGAAGGTGTATCCGACGACGCGCGAACAACGCTGTTGGGTGCACAAGACGGCGAACGTGCTCGACAAGTTGCCCAAGAGTATGCAGGGCAAAGCCAAGAGCGCGCTACACAACATTTATCTGGCCGAGAGCCGAACAGCGGCGGAGGGGGCGATGGATCACTTCGCCGGCCTCTACGAGGTGAAGTATCCCAAGGCCGTTGCGTGCCTCGAAAAGGACCGCGAGGTCGTATTGACGTTTTACGACTTCCCGGCCGAGCACTGGGGGCATCTGCGAACGACGAATCCGATCGAGTCAACGTTCGCGACGGTGCGCCTGAGGCAACGCAGGACGAAGGGCTGCGGCAGCCGCGAAGCCTCGCTGACGATGGTGTTCATGTTGGCCCGTCAAGCGGAGGCTCGCTGGCGCAGACTCAACGGCTCGGAGCTGATTGTCCACGTCTTAGAAGGAAAGAAATTCAAGGATGGAGTGATGGTTCCACAACGCGCCGCCTGACCCGCCCCGTCCACAACATTTGACAATAACTCAAGGAAAGCGTTGACCGCCGCCATCGGACCGGGCCCGAATTGGGGGTAGATAGGCACCGAGTCATGGTAGGTATCTTCGGCCACAAAGTAGCTGCCGGGGTTAACCATCGGGGAATACATTCTCACCTCTTAAAGAATCTGGTGTATGTGGTGGTCGGAATCCAAATGACGATTTTCTATTTGCAGTACAGAACCAGTCCGGAATCCGCACTCTGAGACGAAGCGGCGATCTCAGGCTGACGGGGATAGCTTGCCAGACGCAGGACACTTACCGTCTCTTGCGAAGAATCAATTGGTAGTCCCTGTGAACGATCTCGGCCTGCGGACCATAGATCTCTGTGAAGAAGTCGAGCGCCATCAGCGGCCGTAAGGGCGGCTCGCGACTGTGCTGCCAGGCGTAGTCGTCGAAGATTACCAGGCCGCCAGGTTTCAGTAGCGGCCAGGACAAGACAGCATCCTGCAGCACTGCGATGGCCGAATGATCGCCGTCAATGTAGACTATGTCGAAGCTCTCGAGCGGGAGCTTCCGTAGTTCGACCTGGGAATATCCAATAATCAGGTTCGTACGATCGGCTCCACCTGCAAGCTTGACGTTTGAAAGAAAACGCTTCTTCGAAACCTCGCCGCCAAACCATGGCAAGAATGGATCGATACAGGTTAGCGTCGATTCTTCGTGCGTCAGAACATTTTCCAACATCCAGACGGCCGAACCGCCTTCGTAGCAACCGACCTCAAGATAGTTGAGCCCCGGAGAATCCTTGAACTCATCTAAGCCAGGATTTCCGATTTGGCTCCTCTGACGGCACGAGTCTACACCCTCACCCGGCGAAGCGCAACCATTTCTCCACCCGAAAGAGGCGGCGGCTGAGGCGGAACCGATCGAGCCCCCTTCTTGCCCCTCATGGGGGCTGATCCGTCGCTGCGAAGTCAATTTCGCAGACACCCCTCCGACCCTCCTTCCTCAACGCCCAGATTTCCTACCCGAACGGGACGGCCCTAACCACCCGGCACAGGCAGCGCCCAGATCCGACGCAGCATGTCGCCGAACAGCCTGCGGTTCAGATACCCCTCGGCCAGGAGCAGCCAGTAATAGCGCGCGTGCTTGATCAATCGACCGCCCGTCTTCACTAACCGCTGCTGTAAGCTCGTCAGCGACCAGCTCTTGATCCTTGGTGGCAGTCCCAGCCGCCGCCACAAGTTGCCCAGGTTATAAGCCAGCACACTCAACTGCAAGCGCACTTCGTTGGCCCGAAAACGGTGGCACGACAGCCGCGTCCAGTGCGTGGCCTGCTTACCTTCTTTGATCCACTGCTCCGCCGTGCCGCGCTGGTTGTAGAAACGCACCACCGACCGGCTTGGCAAGCTCATGTTCGTCACGATAAAACCGACGCGCGCGAACAGCTCGCCCTGGTGGTGCTCGACCTTGGCGACAACTCGTCTCGGCTTCTTCCAGCTCTCCGCCTGATAGCGAAAGCTCTTGTAGCGCACTAGCGGCTTGCGGCCGGGCCTCCCCGGCGGACGAAACAGGATGTCTTCGATCTCTAACTCCAAGCTCCTGTTGGCCGGAATGCGGATGGCGTACTGCACGCCGCGTTCCTCCGAAGCCTCATAAACTTCCGGCTTGGCAAAGGCCGCGTCGGCCCGGAAGGCGACCTGCTTGCCCGCAGCCTGTTGGCGCTCGATCTCCGGCAACAATAGCTCATCCCAGTCCTCAGAGCTGTGCGCGTTGCCTGGACGCAGCTTCGCCGCCAAACAATCACCATGCTGGTTGAACAAAAGCAACGGGTGGTAGCAGACCGACTCGAAGTGTCCGTTGTAGGCACTGCCTTCCTGTTGGCCATGGACCGGACTCTCGGTGGAGTCCATGTCCAGAACGACCCGCGCGGAGTCGTCGAACGCCTCCGCTTGCCCGACCAGCTCTCGGTTCAGCGCCATCAGCCCCAGCAGGTTCTCTTCGCTCGCCAGCATCTCCGTCTCGAAGCCGTGCAGCGTCGAGGTCAAGGCCGCACCGCGATCCCAGATCTTCTGCGAGCCGATCAAGCGAAACGTCGGGTCAGCCGCCACGCGGACGGCGTCGTTGACGTCCTCGTAGCCTGCCAAGCGGCTGTAGATCGACTGCCGCAACAGATCAGCGAGCGTGAACTGCTTGTTTGTGCCTTGCCGGGAGTCGCTGAGATGCTCGTCAATCAGTTCTCCGAGACCGAGCCGTTCGTCCAGTTCGCGAACCAAAATCAGGCCACCGTCGGAAGTGACGTGCGATCCCTGGAAATCGACTTTCAACGAGCCGTTGAAACTTAGCTGGAATGGCTTGGTTTGTTTTTCACCCATTGGGTGTTGGCCTCCCTGGCGTCCTCATCGGGCTCTAGCCCCTATGAATAAAGACGCTCAAGGCCGCCGGAAGGTCGAGAGGTCTGAATCAAATTGGAAATGCGGGTTTAGCTCTTAGCTTAGGCCGCTCTCTGGCGAACACCCCCTGCAGCCGGACGAAGCCAAGGCCTTCAAGGCTTACCTCCGCTCCCGCAAGCACGACTCCCCTGTCCTATTTCTAAGCAACCGCGCCCTGCCACTTCCCGCGGTGCCCAAGAGCGTGACGCTGGATCCGGACATGTGGATTCTCTCGAAGGAGACGAGCACAAAGAAGGTGAAGCGAGCCCGAGGCGTTCGTCCAACTCACGAACCAGGATTAAGCCACCGTCGGAAGTAACCCGCGAGCCTTGAAAATCGACCTCACGACCGTGTCGGGCCGGATGAGCAATCGTTGCTTTACTGCCGTGCGCTAAACACGTCCAACATTGGCACTGGTCCCCCGCTGGTGACCACTGTGGGCATCACCCCATTCCATTTCTCTATAGCGCGTCCCTGAACCTCGATTCGCCGCAAGGCTAGTAACTGCTCCGTTATCTGTGCTTTTTGGAGTTCCAGTCCCTTGGCTTCAGCTTCGGCTCTGGTGATTGCCTGTTGCGCTTCAAACTCCACCCGTCTCAAGGCGTTCTCTGCCTCCAGAGCCTCTTGGACCGCTTTCACCTTTGCCTCGATGGACTGCTGGAAGGTTGACGAGAACTGAAAGTCCGTGATGGACAGTTCTATAACTACGATACCAAGGGGAGCTAACCTTTCCGTCATCAAGTTTTGAAGTTCGTCTTTAACCTGTGGCCTCTGTGTGATCAACTCCTCGGCGTTGAAATCGGCCGTGGTAGATTTGACCGCTTCCTGCATGTACGGCTCAATGACCCGGTTTTCATAATCCTGCCGCATTGTGCGATAAATTTCCGGCACGCTGCCGGCATTAAACTGGTAGTTCAAGGTGACTTCCGTGGTAACCAGTTGCAAGTCCTTGCTGGAAGAGCCGGTAGAATCGGTGAATTTCTGAAGCTGGGTTGACATCAGAATTACCTCCTCAGCGAAAGGAATCTTGAAATAGAGACCTTCATCTTTGACCGCCCCGGTCGGGGCTCCAAAACGCAGCAAGACGCCTCGTTGTCCCGCGCCGACTATCCCGGTGCTTCCCATTACCACAATGAGGCAGGCAATCACGACCCCGATAACTGCGATCTTTTTACCCAGCCCTTGCGGAATTCTAAAATCCCCAAATTCTCCAGTAGAGTACTTTGGCATCGCTACCTCCTTTTATCCCAATCTATGGAATGGATTCGCCCCCAGCAGAGGGGCCTGTCGGGTGGAGCTTGGAGCAAGTCCGATACTCTGGCAACTCACGCCGCGCCGTCCCAGTCGGATTAAACCGCCGCGTAGGCCATCGGACGTCGAAGGGATCCGAGAAGTCCTCGTCCTTTGTCCGACTGCTCGGCCTGAGTGAACTGCTCAGTCTACGTGTTGCTCGCCGCGACCTCAGGACGAAATAGCTCGATCTCTTCGAGAAGCTTATGGAGTTCGACCGTGAGAATCTCTCGATCGCGCGCCTCGGACGCCAAGTCCTGTTCCACTGCTTTGACGTCCTTCGCTTCCTTACGAGCCTGGCGTTCGGCGCGCCGATGCTTGTGCCGAACCTGGGCAAGGCGGTCTGCTTTATCCCTCGCCTCGGACGCGAGATCAGCGCCACTTAGCGCTTGCTCGGCCGTGCGCAGCGCTTGGTGAGCCACCTTTAGCTCCATGATCTCTTTCTTGTGCTGCTCTTCGAACGCCTGGACCTCTTCAACTGAGATTTCAAGTTCCTCCTGCACACGCAACCGAAGCTCCTGTGCCCGAGACAATACTTGTGGCTCAAGCTCCTCCACCTTCGCCGTGGCTCGCAGAATGGACTTGGTGTAACGGGCCTGCCAGCGATTACTTCGTCTCTTGGCGGCGCGGGCCTGCAGGCGCCGCATTAAGCTAGACAAACGCTGAATCTGGCAGGTCAGAACGCTCTTCTCCCGCAAGTCCCTGAAAAGGCGCCTTTCTCGTCGGTTGTGACCTGACATTTCGTCCGAAGCTAACGTGGATACCGAGCCCTGTCAACCCAAGAAATCAACGTCGTCAACTGGATCGAGGAACTCGAGCGCCTGGTTCCGACAGACTGATGCTGCGCCACCCCTGGTCCCTAAGCGCTGTTCCAAAAACCTACGGAGGCTGTTGACCAGGATTTCCAATTTGGCCCTGGCACGTCCACAGTATACACTCCGCCGCTGCGCATCACTTCCACCGGTAGCCGTCAGCGCCTCGTCACACCGCTCAAAGACGTTGATTGAGCGGGTTGAACGGCGCTCCGCCCGACACTGCTCCCTGCGAAACCTTTTTGGAGCCAAAAGCTGTTGATCCTCGCCCGGGCAACGCTACCCGCTCGTCAGCCACCAGTTCTTGATCCTGTGCGGGCGCGCCAGCATCAGCCGCAGCGTCTCCCCTCACGTGCTCAGACACACCTTTGCTGTGACGGCAATCCAGAAGGGCATCTCCGAGTTCAGCGGCCGGGAGCAGGACTAAGTCCCCCAAAAAAACCACATAGCGCCCGTCCGCAGATTACTGTCGGGAAATCGCGTTCCCACCATCTAACGGCCGGGTGAGGCGCTGCGCAAGCTCGTCGAAGACGAGAAACATCCCTCAGATCAGAGACTTGCTGGTGCTACGATCGGTTAGCTGGACGCAAGGCTTCCATGAAGAGGTAGGTCTTCAACTACTTCTGCTTCGATGTCAATCGTGGATCCTTTGTGTTCACCTGGACGGTTTCGCTGGGGAGTGCCCGGCTGGAGACATCGAGTTTGCGCCAACTGACTGCTTCAAGACTGAGTCCAACCTGGAACACGCCGTCGTCGCGTCTTCTGCAGTGCTTAACTTGTGCGCGACCTCGAAGTCCAATACCGGCGAACGAAATGAACGCGTCAACCTCCAGGGGTGCGGACATCTCCACTCCCAGCCCGTGGTCGCTAGAGTCGACCACCTTAGCGGCCAGCACTTGCCCGCGGTAATCAATCCACAGCTTCCTGCCGCGGAACAAGTCGCTACGGAGCTGCCTGCGCCCTGGTCCCGATACTTCCCTGGTCCACGGCCACAAGCGGGATTTCCTGCCGCGGAACCCTGACACGGCCACAGTATACACCCGGTTCTGGCTGCGCTGGTCGTCCCGCTCGCCCTGACCACTATCCATCATGGCTGGAAATCCCGTTTCGACAAGCACGTACGAATCGCTAGGTGGACGCTTCCAATTTGGTTGTACGTGTCAGTGAGCGGCGTCCTTGTTTACTGGATGCTTTATTGGGTGGGATGATCCATCTCGACGAGTAGTAAATGGGAGCATCCGTTTAGCGGTTAGAATCCTTGCGCTTTGCTCGGCCGCTTCTTTAACCAAGAAACCCATCTTGGGATGGCTTGGCTCCATGTCGACATGGACGCTGTGGTCCAGAAGCGCCTCGCTGGAGATGGGACCTACCGAGGCAACCATCATTTTGGAGAGGGCCTTCCGGAGCAGGTCTTCCAACTGCATCTCAGCTGCAATCTTAAATAGGTGCGGCACCTGAACCGATGTCGTGAACATGGCGACGTCGGCCCGCCCTTCAGTCATCTCTCGGATCGCCTGCCGCAGAGGTCCTGTATCCTCGGGCAACTCCCACTGATAGACCGGTACGGAGGTTACTTGAGCGCCCCGATGCCGAAGTCCCTGGATCAATTCGGGGTTCGGCTTGCCATATTCTTGTACAGCGATCCGCAGGCCTGCGGGTACGGGCTCGATCGCCTGCAATAATTCGCGCCAGGTGTTGGGCTCAGGCACGCTCACATCAATGGGGACACGGAGTTCCTTGAGCGCCGCAACTGGCTTGGGCCCTCGTGCCACGACTTTGACCTTGGTCAGGGCCTCGACGAATTCTTCTCGTGGATAGCGGGTTTCCACCACCTTCGTGAGCATTCGGGTTCCCACACCGGTCAGGAAAATCATCATGTCAAACTGCCCATCCAACAACTGGGCGGCGAACTCGAGTGCGTTTTGGTTGCGCTCGATCGGCGCCTCTCGCATCGAGGGAGCGACACGCGGAACACCGCCGTAGGATTTGATGAGACGCCCCATCTCAACCGCGCGACGGCTTTCAAGGGAAACCACCTGGACGCCGTTAAAGCCGCAGTTTTTGGTCATCTGAGTCCATTCTGACAGACTGGCGATTCGTTAGCGATGCAGTCCAGACGTGGGTCTCTCGGTTCACTGGTCAGGGAGTCCTCAGCACACAGCTCACCAAGAACTGGTACGAAGAGTCCCGCGACCGCGAGCAGGACTAAGCCCCCCGGAAACGAACCACATAGCGCTCGTCCGCGGGGTCGGTGTCGGGAAATCGCGTTCCCACCAACAATCATCGGCTGCTGGCCCTTAGCGCGCTCCAACAAAGCAACTTAGCCTGATTTCACTGGCTGGGTAATGATCGATCACCAGGGCTGCCGGGGTGTCCTGCCAAGCTTTCTGTCCAGCTATCCGCTGAGACCCGCGCCAGAGGGCTGGTTGGACTTGGTCTTGCCCCGTTCAGCGACCGGTTGCGTAGGCTCTGATTGGTTGATTGCTGGATGGGGAAAGATTTCTCAACAGCTGCCCGGGGACCCGCAAGCGATCCCAAGTTCCATACTAGGCAAGCGTGAAATGTGAGAATTGCAATCTGCTATCCGGGTCAGCACAAAGGACAGCCGCGACTAGATCCCCGCCACCTGGGCGGAGAGAATCGGTTGGGTGGGAATCCTGATGATCTTGTGGCGAACGGCGTAGTGGACCAGCTGCACCTTGTTGTGGATGTCGAGCTTGCGCATCAAGTTGAACTTGTGCGCCTCGACGGTCTTGACGCTCACGTTCAGGTGCGTCGCGATCTCCTTAACCGACTGTCCTTCGGCGAGAAACTTGAGGATTTCCTTCTCGCGCGGCGTCAGCGTCACAACGCGCGGCTGACGATGTGTCGTTTTGAATCGCGAGCGGAAATCGCCGACCAGTTGCGAAAGCATCTTGGGACTCAGATAGCTTCCGCCACGGTAGACATCGCGAATCGCCGCCAGAAGCTGAGGCGCCGGGCTGTCTTTCAGTACGTAGCCATGCCCACCGACCTCCATACACTCGACCAGGTAATCCTCGTCGTCGTACATCGTGAGGAAAAGAATTTTGGTCTCGGGACGAATCTTCTTGATCTGGCGCGTCGCTTCGAAACTCGATAGCCCTGGCATGCCGATATCCAGCAGCACCACGTCCGCGTTCAGGGCGGCGACCTTCTCCACGGACTGAGACCCATTCTCCGCCTCGCCCACCACCTCGATATCGGCCTCCCTCGACAGCAAGGTGCGGATACCTTTGCGAAATAGGGTGTGGTCATCCGTCAACAGCACTCGAATTTTTGACATGGCTCAACCTCGATGCCGCATGGCTGCCTCAGGCCACTTACTACTTCATGAGTCAAACTATTGTACTTTCGGGTCGCTTTGGCAATAAGGGAGAGACACTATGTTCGGCGGGAATTCCCTACACTACCTGATAGCCGAAGTCCACCTCGCATCGGTGCTGCTGTACTCATGCCCCAAGCACTTCGTGCAGTACTGGCGAAGAGTTCCGCGACCGCGAGCAGGACTAAGTCCCCCGAAACGAACTACATAGCGGCTGTCTGCGGATAGATGTCGGGAAATCGCCTTCCCACCATCAATCGTCGGGGCTCGCTTACAGGACCTGTGCCTGGCGCATCACGGTTTCGCACTTCTGGCGGATTTCGGCGGCGACCTGGAATGGCTCCCCTGTCACGAACTCCGCCCGGAACAGCTCGACCGAAAGCGCTCCAGCGTACTGTTTCTCGGCCAGCTTTTGGAGGATGCGCACCACAGGTGCGATGCCGTCGCCGGGAATCAGTCTGGAATCGTTATCGATCAACTCGCGGGGCGTGTCGAGAAGATCCTGGAAATGGGCATGAGCGAGTTCGCCAAGCTGGAGCAAGTCCAAATCTTCGAATTTGCTCAGTCCCGACCAGAAGTGGAAGAAGTCGAGCATAGGTCGCACGTTCGGATGCGCCGCCTCGCGGATGACCTTGAGCGTTGATGTCAGCGTCGCCAGGTGGGTGGAAGTGCGGGTGAACTCGATCATCGCTGTGAGATCGTACTCCCTGGCGATTTCTCCTGCTTCACGGATGCAGTCTGGGGTCGCCGCAAAGTCTTCGGCGGTGACACTTCGTCTTGTCGTCGACGCGGAGTAGATCTTTTGCAGACCAAGAGTAGAAAACTGCTCGCATCGCCTTCTCCACGTCTCAAGTGATGCTGCCCGTGCCGGGCCCCGGATCCAGACATCGGGGAGGACCGCGGCGGCGGAAACCGGCGTCAGTCCCAGATCGCTCAGAACGCGCTGTGCGGCAGGTAAGGTATCGTTCTCGAGGAATCCGTCGAGAACGCGGTCGTTCAGTTCGACGTACCGGATTCCGGCTCTCGCCCAACCCTCGAGCGATCCACGGTATCCCGCCGCCCGGGATGTGTTTTGGTGGATACTGAGCGGCATTTTGCCGGGAAGGGTGGACTGCGCGTCGACCACCTGAGGAAGTTAGCACAAAGGTTCGCCGCGTGGGCACGAGCGTACTGTATCACCAAGTGGTTGCGCCCGCGTCGTTTGATTGTGACGGCCCGATTCGGGACAATCGTGGCGATTCACAATTTGCCGAGCGACCAGCCATGCCTACTTCCGAAGCCTCACTTTGTCCGCAAGATATCCGTGACCGAGTCGAACGCTTGCCCCGTGTTCGGCTAGCCCATTTGCCGACGCCACTGGAGCCGTTGCTGCGGTTTTCCAAGTCTCTTGGCGGTCCATCCGTCTTCATCAAACGGGATGATTGCACCGGGCTGGCGTTCGGCGGCAATAAAACGCGACACAATGAATTCCTGTTGGCCGACGCCCTCGCGCAAGGGGCAGACATGCTCGTGTGGGGCGCGGGAGTGCAGTCCAACAATTGCCGGCAGACGGTTGCGTCGTGCGCCAAGTTTGGCCTGGATTGCCATTTGTTGCTCAGCCGCCGGAGCCACGGCGACGAGGTACAAGGTAATCTGCTGCTGGATCACTTGCTCGGAGCGACGTACGAAATAATCGACGCGGCCGTCGGTCCGGAACTGGACGGTCTCATCGCGCAAGCCGCAGACAGGTTTCGCGCGCAAGGTCGCAAGGTCTACAACTGGGACCGAAATCTATTGAGGGCCAAAGCGGCGGTGAGTTACACGCTCTGCATGGCCGAACTGGTTGAGCAACTCGGGCGGCAGGCGGTTGTACCCGCAGCGATTTACGTTTGCTCGGCGGGCTCCACCGGAGCGGGCTTGGCACTGGGCAGAGCCGCGTTGGGAGTGGAGGCCCCGCTGCTCAATATGCTGCCGATCCACTGGCCTTGGGACGAAGCGGCAGACATGTGCCGACTGGCAAACGAAGCGGCCGAGTTGATCGATTTGCCAAATCGATTGACGCCCGAGGGAATCATCGTGGATGGCGAGTTCATCGGGCCGGGTTACGGGATCCCAACTCCCGAGTGCATGGACGCAATGGCACTGCTGGCTCGCACCGAGGGCATTCTGCTCGACCCGAGTTACACGGGAAAGGCGCTGGCGGGGCTGATCGATCACGTGCGTGGCGGCCGGTACTCGTCAGATCAATCGATTGTGTTCATCCACACCGGCGGCACGCCGGCGCTATTTGCCTACCGAGACGAGATCGTGCGCATGATCCAATCTCAGCCCCTCTCAACCCTCAGTTCTTAACCTTCAGTGCGGCCTCTCAGATCTCGGTTGCTCCCAAGGCCTCTCACTGCTCACGCAGGGTCTCGTTGATGGCAACCTCAGAATCCTATCGGCGGCTAGCTTCGTGAAGCGAAGGGGGAGGGTCAATCAAAAGCAGAGTCCCGAACAAGACTAACTCCCACGAAACGAACTACATAGGGCTCGCCCGACGGATAACTGTTTGGAAATCGCGTTCGCACCATCAATCATCGGCTGCTGGCCCGTAACATACTCCAACAAAGTCACTTAGCCCGATTTCAGCTTCAAGTGGACGGATTGTCGCCGACTTGGAAACTATCTCAGCACCTGCGGCTCCTCTCTGACGTGGGCGGTCACTTGGCCGCGTAGGTGGATGTGGATTTGGGCACGGTTCGGGTGTGCGGGATTCGGGGTCTGATTTTTGGCGGTTCCCTGCCTTTTGGCTTCTCCTGTGGGCGGTGAGCGGGGGCCGTTCGGCCCTGCCTTTCGGCTTTTGCTGTGGGCGGTGACGGTCATCCTCAAATCCCTCCTGTGCTCCCGCGATAAGGAAACCGGCAGCACTTCCAACCGGCATGCCGACGATTACGGATCGTGAGCGATAAACTTTGCCGAGTTGCTTGACCCGCAGAACCTCTTGATGCTTCATTATTTCTCGTTAGTACCTTGCGATTTTTTCACTTCGATCCTATCCAACAACCCCTTGGCAGCACTCAGCAAAGCAAACGACTTCACATAGGATGAGGTCTCGTCTGCAATCCAGGCGAGAACTCCGCTCACGTCCCCGGCCCGCGCCTGAGCTTGGGAGATTTCTGACAGAGCATCCGCTCTCACGGTTTGACGGCCAGAGCACCAAGAAACCGGCCCAGAGAAGCCGCTGACGGCGTTCTCAGGCTCAGGCGGGTTCACCCGCCCTCATCGGCATTCTCCCCTCCGTTGATCCTGATAGTGAACCTGGCGGGCATGCCGCTAGCTGTAAAATCGTGCTCGCTGCGCTCGACGTAGCCTCGTGATTTGCCCTGGGTCTTGAGGAAAAAGATGATCGCCGTGAGGTTGCCGGCGTTGATGGCTTCCATGAGTTTCGATTCAACGTGGTCGATTGCAGTTTCACGAGCTGCGGCCAGCACGTCTTTGAGGGACGGGTGTCGCTGGAGGTATTCGTAAACGGTCTTGGGCGCGCAGTGTAGACCCTTCGCCGCGACGTTGACGAGCCCGTGGGCGGCGGTCAGGGCGGCTCCGACTTGAGGCTCTGTGTACTTGCTCAGCCGGCGACCCCTTTTTTTAGCTGTTACCTTTTTCACTTGACCTGCCTCAGCGACGCTCCTTGGCTTAGCCATGTAAGTGATTGAATTGCAGGAACATAACGTCCTTTATGTTACCCCAACTGTAGCGCGCCGGCAGAGGGTGTCAAGGGGGTTGTCACGCGCTCCACTGGACCGTTCGCTTTCCTGGGGGATTTGAAGGTTATACTTTTTGGAGGGTGACCGCACCCTTGCGGCCGTGAAGTAGGGGAGAGGGAAATCCATGACCTGCTAGAATCAACCCCACGTCCGAACCAAAGGAGGCAGCAAGCATGGATGTCCAGAAAATTCTAATCGAGTTGCGACAAGAGAGGGAACAGATCGATCAGTCAATCCTCTCCTTGGAACGCCTCGCCCGTGGTCGCGGAAAACGGAGAGGCCGTCCCCCGAAGTGGTTGAAAGAGGCAGAAACCAAAAAGCCTAGCCGAAAGTCGTCGCGTCGGGGCAAATCGGACGAGGACAAGACCTAGAATCGAGGGAGGATAGAACTTGAAACGGCGCACACTCATTCAGAGCCTCGCGCCGGCTAGTACAGCCCCATTGGCGGGAGCCTCATCGGGCTGGTCCCCTAAGGAAAGGAAATTTACATGAATTCAGACAAGAAGCCAAGTATTACACCAACCCCAAACGGTCCCTATTTGGTGAAAGATCTCAAGGATTTCGCCAATCAAAAGGGGCCGATAGAAACCGAGGAGACGATAGCTCTCTGTCGATGCGGCGGGTCGGCTAACAAGCCGTTTTGCGATGGGACACACGCAAAAATTGGATTTTCATCCGCCAAACTTGAAGGACGCGTTGAAGATAAGAGGGAGAACTACCAGGGTAAGAAAATCACGATTCACGACAACCGGGGCATTTGCGCTCACGCTGGCCGTTGCACCGATGGCTTCCCTTCGGTTTTTCGTTTGAAAGAAGAGCCGTGGATTCATCCGGACGCTGCAAGTGCTGACGAAATCATCGCGACGATTCAAAAGTGCCCGTCAGGAGCTCTGAGCTACTCGGTCGATGATGTCGAACACCGCGACCGGGACGGTCAGCCGACCATCTTTGTCGCGCCAAACGGTCCTTATGTCGTGTCCGGCGGACCGGACCTCCTGGATACCGCACGCCTTGAAGGTGCATCAAAAGAACATTTCACCATGTGTCGTTGTGGCGGCTCCAAGAACAAACCCTTTTGTGATGGCACGCATTGGCACATAAAATTCAAAGATGACAAGAACTAAAAGGCCTCTCTATGCTTATCCACTTGACTCCGAGAGGCACTATATGTCGTGTCTGAGCATGGGACGGCCGAGCTTCCCGCAGTCCCCGCCAAACCTTATCCACTCCCGACCTTGACCACCCCAACCAACCACGCCAAAAGGCAGGCACACCAAGCGGCGGTTTCTTATCGCCCGATCGAAAAGGTTGAAATCGTCGTCAACGGCGACGTTAGTCGCGACGAGAGCGGGGACGGCGTATGATCCCTTGTTGTAGAGCGGCCAGAGGCGGGGCGGTTTGACATTTCGGAGCGACGAGCTTGAAAATTCCAAGCGGTAAAAAGAATAAGGCGGAGAAGGGCGAGGAGCCCGCCGACCCATCACAGCTCGATGTTCAAGACGCTGGGACGGGAGGTGAGAATCTGCCAATTACGTCAGAGGAGGAGCGTGCCATTGAAGACATGATCAGCGAGGGGTCTCCTGTTGTCCCTCCAAGGACCGTGGGCGAGAAGGCGCCGAGCACTCCGACACTTGAGTGAGATGACGGCGGAGTCGATGTCGGAAAGAAAAAAGTCGTCACCGCAGGCATAGTGTACCCATCTGGAAAATTCGGACGCGAAGCGGTCCTGGTTTCTCATCGCGGCACGTTGTTTGTTATCGCTCATGCCACCCCTCCAAGCCGAGTAGCCGCCTTGTTTATCGCCTCTTCGTCGGTATCGATACCTATAAACGCGCGATCCAGAATCAACGACGCGACACCCGTGGTGCCGGCACCGCAAAAGGGATCACAGACGAGGCTTCCGGGATTAGTGAAACGCTCTACCCCGCATTTCCAATTTGATTCAGGCCTCCCGACCTTCCAGCGGCCTTCAGCGTCTTTATTCATAGGGGCTAGAGCCCGATGAGGACGCCATGGAGGCCAACACCCAATGGGTGAAAAACAAACCAAGCCATTCCAGCTAACTTTCAATGGACTTCTCAAAGTCGATTTCCAGGGATCGCACGTCACTTCCGACGGTGGCCTGATTTTGGTTCGCGAACTGGACGAACGGCTCGGTCTCGGAGAACTGATTGACGAGCATCTCAGCGACTCCCGGCACGGCACAAACAAGCAGTTCACGCTCGCTGATCTGTTGCGGCAGTCGATCTACAGCCGCTTGGCAGGCTACGAGGACGTCAACGACGCCGTCCGCGTGGCGGCTGACCCGACGTTTCGCTTGATCGGCTCGCAGAAGATCTGGGATCGCGGTGCGGCCTTGACCTCGACGCTGCACGGCTTCGAGACGGAGATGCTGGCGAGCGAAGAGAACCTGCTGGGGCTGATGGCGCTGAACCGAGAGCTGGTCGGGCAAGCGGAGGCGTTCGACGACTCCGCGCGGGTCGTTCTGGACATGGACTCCACCGAGAGTCCGGTCCATGGCCAACAGGAAGGCAGCGCCTACAACGGACACTTCGAGTCGGTCTGCTACCACCCGTTGCTTTTGTTCAACGGTCATGGTGATTGCCTTGCTGCCAAGCTGCGTCCCGGCAACGTGCACAGCGCCGAGGACTGGGATGAGCTATTGTTGCCGGAGATCGAGCGCCAACTGGCCGAAGGCAAACAGGTCACCTTTCGCGCCGATGCCGCCTTCGCCAAGCCCGAGATCTACGAAGCACTGGAGGAGCGCGGCGCGGACTACGCCATCCGCATTCCGGCCAACAGGAGCTTGGAGTTAGAGATCGAAGACATCCTGTTTCGTCCGCCGGGGAGGCCCGGCCGCAAGCCGCTAGTGCGCTACAAGAGCTTTCGCTATCAGGCGGAGAGCTGGAAGAAGCCGAGACGAGTTGTCGCCAAGGTCGAGCACCACCAGGGCGAGCTGTTCGCGCGCGTCGGTTTTATCGTGACGAACATGAGCTTGCCAAGCCGGTCGGTGGTGCGTTTCTACAACCAGCGCGGCACGGCGGAGCAGTGGATCAAAGAAGGTAAGCAAGCGACGCACTGGACGCGGCTGTCGTGCCATCGCTTCCGGGCGAACGAGGTGCGCTTGCAGTGAAGCGTGCTGGCCTACAACCTGGGCAATCTCTGGCGGCGGCTCGGGCTGCCGCAGCGAATCAAGAACTGGTCGCTGACGAGCTTGCAGCACCGGCTGATGAAGACGGGCGGACGGCTAATGAAACACGCGCGGTATGACTGGCTCTTGTTCGCGGAGGGACATCTGAACCGGCGGCTGTTTGGCGACATGCTGCGGAAGATCTGGGCGCTGCCTGTGCCGGGCGGGTAGCACCGCACTTGGCGAATGCGAAATCTGTGTACTGAGGACGGAAGCTCGGAGGGGTGTCTGCGAAATTGACTTCGCAGCGACGGATCAGCCCCCATGAGGGGCAAGAAGGGGGCTCGATCGGTTCCGCCTCAGCCGCCGCCTCTTTCGGGTGGAGAAATGGTTCCGCTTCGCCGGGTGAGGGTGTAGACTCGTGCCGTCAGAGGAGCCAAATCGGAAATCCTGGTCTACTACCTGGGACATACCGGTAACCGATTGGCCCCATTCGTGAAAACGCTTGTCGCTCGCGTCACTCGTGATCAAGTCGCTGATGTGCTCGTTTTCGTTTTTCCCTTTCGTCAGCCACAGGATGGGCTTCCAATTGGATTTGACATGACGGCCGAAAACCTGCGCTGATGCTCCGGGAGTGAAATAACACAGCGTCCAACAATATTCGAGGTGCTCGACTAGTGTTTCCAAAACCAGCGGCAGGTTAGCTTGCCCGATCATGACTAGGCAATTGCCGCCGTCGCGTAATAAATGGTCGGCTAGTTCAGCCAGCTTGTCATAGCACTCCAGGAACTCTACCCCATATGGCGGATCGGTCACGATAGCGTCCACCGACTTGGCCGGCAGCTTCAAGGCTTCATCCAGTGCGTCGCCGCGGATCAAGCGGAATTTTTCCCCTTCAAATGGATGGTTGCTGGTCGATGCACGCGTCGAGGTACGCAGCGACCGCAAGAGGCTCAACACGTCCTTGCGTTGCATCTCGGGATGTATGGTCCCGTCTGTCAACCAGCCTCGTATCGCTTCGTCGGGGGCTCTCGTTAGCTCGTAGAGGGTCCTCCACGAGGGGGGTAAATGTTGACCATGGTTAACATCTACGAGAATTGCGTGTTCGGCTACTTTCATCAACTGCAAGGCAGTATGCCGCTTGAACGGCACCTTATTGCTATCGACCATGGGTATAAACCCGCCGTGGTCCAGCGCGGCCTTGGCTCCCAGCAGGAGCTTCCCGACGTCAATGATCGCCAGCACGGAGTCCTGCCAGCGCCGCGCGATCGCGAACGCAAAGTCGTCAGCGTTGACTAATTCGCGCTTATCGATGGCCGGCACGTCGCGCAGCAGCAGCGGGCGGGGCCGGGGTTGAGTTGCCTGGGTCATTTGCCGTGGTCCGGCGGGAGGACCCGCGTGTTGAATTCCCGCTTGAAGGCGTGGACTTCCTTTATAATCTCGGGATCTTTGATACGCGTCACAAGCCGGGATTCCGCCCGCGTGTAGATCGCCCCGCGCCGCTCGCCCGGTGCGCGGCCGCTTGGGTGCCCCCCTGGTTTGACTGTTTTTTGACCGTGCTCCCAGCGCACAAGCTGCCCGCGAGCCATTCACGCAAGTTGTTGATTCCTAGAACCGGAGCGCGTGGGGAGACGCAGGGGACGGGCGTTAAGGGGTTTCGAGTGCGCCGTCAGGGGACTGTGAAGTAGTTCTGGATTAGATTTAGGTTCTAGTGGGGCAACCCGTGGGGGTTCGACTCCCCCCGTTCGCACCAACCTCATACCAAAGGCTTTGTCGCCATACAAAAATGTTTCGGAACGCAAGGGTTTCCCCCCCCTGGCCCACTCCAGCTTCGTCTTTGTGGGAAGCTATCTAGTCAAACGCCAAACTCGAGGGGCGCGATTTATCGCGCCCCGGACAAGCGGGATCGCTTGTCCCTACTTGAGTCGTCAGAAGCTGCGGCATGAGCAGACCGGGACTTTTGTCGGTCCTTGGGTCCGACATGTCGCCCCCGGGAGCCGCCTGGCTGCCACCCTCCGTGTCCCTACCTTTGCGCCCAGCGCGGAATCCTAGGGAGTAATGCGAGCATCCCTGGCCGAACGGTATTGGGGCTAGAACTGTAGCCGCTTCTTGAACAAGAACAGCAAGTTGGCGATGCCGTCGCGCCAGGGTTGAAGCTTGATTTCCCCCAGCCGCGAGGTGTACATGACGGGCATTTCGGCGAACCGGATGGTGGGGCTCTTCAGGGCCTCCACTTTGATCTCTTCCGAAAATGCCATGCCGTCGGAATCCAGACGAATGTCTTCGAGAATCGACCGGCGGAAAACCCACATACCCGACTGAGAGTCGCGCACCCAGCGAAAGAACAAGACGGACATGGTAAGCGAAAGGATCAGGTTGCCGATCTTGTGTTTCAGGCTCATCGCACGGCGATCGCGCACGGGAAACCGCGACGCGTTCAGGAAGTCGACGGAGAGATGATGGAAGGCTTCCAGCAAGTACGAAATCGCGTCGACCGGGTAAGAGTGATCGCCGTCGAGGGTAACAATCACATCACCGGTGGAATTGGCGAATCCCTTCTTGTAAGCCCGGCCGTAGCCGCGTACATCCTCCCGGATGACTTTGGCGCCGTGGGAACGCGCCACGGCAGCTGAGCGGTCCGTCGAGCCGTTGTCCACCACGATGACCTCGTCCACATAGTCGGGCATGCGTCCGAGGACTTCGTCGATGCCCTGCTCTTCGTCGAGGCAGGGAATGATCACCGTGATGGTCAGGTCTCTATACATCGTTGCAGAGGGGCCGAACTTGCCGGGGACGGCAACCGATCGGGCAGGGAAATCCTTCCATGCTTACTGATCGTAGCTACTTTCCGGCGCAAAATACGCGTAGCGCCCGGGGCGGGGACTGTCACCAATTTCGCGCCTTCAAAGAATCAACAACTTACGGGCGCATTCGGACGCGAAATTGGCTGACTGTACCCAGCCACCACGCAGTTTCTCCTTTTTGCGCCGGAAAGTAGCTAGACGGCCGCGCTTCTGTCATGCTCGCCGCCCGATGTTATAATCGCGGCATGTGGAAGGCCTGTCTGTGCCGGCTGGCGACGGCGGCGACGTTCTCGTGTTTGTTGCTTGTCGCCTCCGATCTCTCCCAGTTGTCTCGCGTTCGCTCGGTCTATATTTGGCCCATGTACGACTCGTTCGATCAGTATCTAGCTGAGCAGATTGCCGAAGAAGACGTCTTCGAGGTCGTCGTCGATCCCAAGTTGGCCAGCGCGGTTCTTACCGACCGAATTGACGCTCCCTTCCTGGAGGCGCTGGAAGAGTTTTTCCCCCTGCAAGAACCCGACGAAGCCGAGCAGGATGAGGCGGAGCAGGAAGAAGAATCAGCGTCGGCAGACAGCATCGAAGCCGGTGTTCAACTGCGGCGGCCCACCAATCGGGCGCTGAGCCGTCCCAAGGGGACGCTCTTTCTCGTCGATGTCAGCTCGCGGCGCGTGTTGTGGTCCACTTTCCTCAAGGAGTTTCAGCCCAGCCCGAACAAACTCCACAGCCAAGCGCGCGACGTCGTCGTGAGGCTCAAGAAGCAGCTTAATCCCGGGCTCTAGCCCTAATACTAGTTACTTTCCGGCGCAAAATACGAGTACCGCTCGGGGCGGGGACTGTCACCAATTTCGCGCCTTCAAAGAATCAACAACTTACGGGCGCATCCGGACGCGAAATTGGCTGACTGTACCCAGGCGCCACGCAGTTTCTCCTTTTTGCGCCGGAAAGTAGTTAGTTAAGGCCGGTCCAGCCCCGGAGGGGGCGTAGGATAGTAGCCCACGGTGGAGCCGTAAGGAACCGTGGGTCGAATGGCAAAGTCGGTAAAGCCCAGACAGGGGCGCAGGAAAACGCGGGCACTGCCCCGCTCAATAATCTCGACAACAGATTTCCTCCAGCTGGCCTCTGGCTGGGCAAAAACGCTACGTGAAGAGTATTGGGTCTCGCCCGCTTCTCGCTTTGCACGGTTGCGCCGCCGTGCCCACCTCCGACCGGATCGGCCTCACGAACCGAATAGATCCGTATTTTCAATGACTTGTGGCCGATAGCCAAGAGGAATTTGAGAGCCGAATGGTAAAATGTAAGCAAAACACCGTCTTTGCTGGAAGCTGGCCCCAGGCCACGAAAAGAAAAAAAACGAAACAAACCCAATTTCTCACAACCAGCTTGCAATCAATGGGTTGCGGCTGGTTTCCGGTGCGGCGGGGCGGTCCGGCAGCGCGCCGGGCAGATCGCGACTTATCCGGAACTGCCCGAATGCGGTTGTTTGACGCCCATAGGAGGGTTGGCTGTTGCGGATGATTCGATCTAAGCATTGTAGTGCCACATAAATAACCGGACAACGTCGATGAGAAAAGCCAGATCCAGGCCTTAGACCGCAGCCAGCCGGGGACTGCCCTTGAAAAAGGGTCGTGCCGGCACCATGACCCACGACTTCAAACGACAGGGCACAACGACGCTGTTCGCCGCCTTCCATGTGCTCGACGGCCAGGTGATCGGGGAGTGTCTGCCGCGACATCGGCACCAGGAATTCCTCAAATTCCTACGCCAGATAGACCGCGAAACGCCACCGGCGCTGGAGCTGCATCTGATCGTGGACAACTACTCCACGCACAAGCATGAGCAGGTGAAGAAGTGACTCGCGAAGCGCCCAAGCCCTTTGTCTGGACAGCTCCGGCACAAGATATCCTCGCCAAAGTCGAGCGCGCCGCCAAAATCCACGCCATTGTCCAGAACCGTTAGTGGCACTACACTAGATCAAATCTAGATGGAGGAAACCGTTTGCAGACCTCGTTGATGAAGGAACCGCCACAAGCCGCGTTCGAGCAGCTTTGCCTTTCTTAGGCCAGCCGTTTTACGGCCGGTAGGAGGCGCCCCTCAAAGGTCGGTCAGCCCGCTTCAACGGGCTTCCCTCTCCACGGAATCTATTCGGTTGCCGTATTGGCCCCAGGCACAAAACGAAAAAAACTAAACAAACCCAATTTCGCGCAACCCATTTGCAATTAAGGGGTTGCGGCTGGTCGGGCGGCCGGCTCAGCGATCGCTTTGCCCGGCAGCTCCCCCTCGGATTCAGACCGTGTTCCGCGAGGCTAGTGTCTCGCTCGTCGCCCCGCCTCCCCCTTCCGGCGGCTTGTCGAGCAGCGGGCTGATAGAGTTCTCGAAGCGGCTCGCTTTGTCGCTGAGAACGTCCCGGTAGTGTTGCTCCAGCCTGCGGGTGAGCGTCTCGACGTTCCACGCTTCCTCGACCTCGCGGCGCGCCCGGCGAGCGAGCGAGCGCGCGTGTTCCGGGTTGTCCAGCAGCTTCACGACTCGCTTGGCAAACTCGTCCGCCGTGTCGGCCAGCTCGAGGATCTCTTCCCTGTCTGAGACGAGTCCTTCCGCTCCCAGAGTCGTCGAGACCACCGGGATTCCCGACGCGAAGGCTTCCAGCAGCTTGACCCGAACGCCCGATCCGCTCAGCACGGGACAAACAAAGACGGTATGGCGATAAAGCGACGGGCGAATGTCAGCCACTCGGCCCACAAACTCGATCTTCGTGTCTTCGAGGGACCGCTCGAATTGAGGGCTAACTTCAGCGCCGACAACCATCAAGCGTGCTTGCGGATGATGCCGGCGCACTTTGGGCAACACTTGCCGGGCGAAGAAAGTAAGCGCTTCTTGATTGGGAGGATGTCTGAAGTTTCCCGTGAACAGCAGCGTTTCCGGCTCCCTTCCCTGGGCGACGTATTCGTAACGGCTCACGTCGATGCCGGCCCGCAAGCCCTCCTTGATCGGAGCCGCCTTCCAGGCGTAGGTTTCCAAGTAGCGACGGTTGGCCGCCGTACACACTTGCACGGCGTCGAATTTTCGCACCACCTGCCTCTCGAAACGCAGCGCCCGCAGATATTCGTAGAAATGGTGGATCCACACCAGAGGGTTGTCGAGAGTTTTCATTCCCCGCCTGACGAATTGAAAGTAAATGTCATGCTCGAACAAGAACGTGGCGATACGCCGGAACGGCGCGCCGTAGACCGCGAGCTGCGTGTAGTCGAGTTGGAGGACGTCGATCTCGTTGACGTACATGCTGCGGTGCAGCCGCCAAAGCAGATCAGGGCTGTAGAACTCCCTGGCGGCGTGAGGCAGCAACCCGAATTCGTAAAACCGCTTCTTGTGACGCACGGGAAACTCCGTGCTGGCGCAGATCGCCGAAAGCTGCTGATTCGTGGCCAGGTCCTTCTCTTCGTCGAGCAGGCAAAACAGGTGCAGATTCGCCAGTCGCCGCAAATGCCGAACGGTCTGGTTCATGAAAACCGCCCCGCCGTGAAGCGGCGGCTCGATCGGATAGGGTGAAACGAAAAGTACGTTGAGCCGTTCTCGGTTTGGATCCACCCCGCCGAAGCGGTCTCGAAAAAAGCCCCCCCATGGCCGGCGGAAGGCTTCGGTATCGTCGATGAGCGCCAGCCGCTGCGCCCGGCTTCGAGATCGCAGGACGCGCCCGAACCGCCGCAAAGCCGCCCGCAGAGCCGCGGGAGCGGGACGAAGCGGAGCCGGTCCCCCGAGCAGCCGCAGCCACAGCCGGGCGTACAGCAAAACGAAGTGCCCCGCCAGGCGTTTCCACTCGTGAATGTTTTTCCAAGCGAAGAGCAGGTTGTTTTGCTGCAACGCGTGTTGAATTTCCCCTTCCGAAAAGTGCTCGCCGATCGTGCCCCGGTGTTCGTGGTAGACGACGCTTCGCGGCTCGTAGAAAACGAACCAGCCCCGTTTCCAAGCCATGTAGCTGATGTCGGCGTCCTCGAGATAGAAGGGTTCCAAGAGCGAGTCGAAACCGCCCAGTTCGAGAAGTTTGTTGCGATCGTAAGCCGTCGAACCGCCCCCGGCGTAGAAGGTGGGAAACAGCGTCGTCACTCGATCGTCGATTACGTGCCGCACGTGCAGGCGTCCCCGGCGCCACTCCCCTTGGGTGAGGCCGGTTTCTTCCCTGGGGCGATTCGGATCCGCGAAGTAGATCTGAGCCGAAACCGCAAAGACCCGCGGATCTCGAAAACCTTCCAACAAGGGCGGCAGGAAGCCTTCCGCCACCCGCATATCATTGTTCAGCAGCACCACGATTTCGTTGCCGGCGTCCCGCAGCCCGGCATTCGAACCGCCGCCGAATCCCTGGTTGCTTTCCAGTTCGATGACTCGCACCGATGGGAAGTTCGCTTTCAAGAACTTGGCGCTGCCGTCGTTCGAGCCGTTGTCGACGACAATGACTTCGCTCGCGGGCGTTCCTTCGATCTGGGCCAGAACCGACGGCAGGTTTCTGGCCAAGTGATGCCGTCCGTTCCAGTTGGGAATTACTATGCTCACCGCCTTCGTCGAGGGCTTGCTGTCCGGCGGTCGCGGCTTCGCGCGACGAACGCGATTCACCAGGTCCGAGACAGCGATTAGCAGCATCGCCGCCAACAACAGCAGCGGGGTGACGGCTGCCAGGAAGATGACTTCCCCGACGGTTTTGAGCGCCGTGCTCAGCAGGGGCATGAAGGTATCGCCGCCTAGCTCGCCCGCGGCCGCGGCAGACGGCTGTTGACGGCTACACGGCAAGGAAGGTGCATGTAGCCGTAGACGGGGCCGCCGCCGTGGGACATCTGCAAGGTGATGGCGTTGTCGATCCAGTCACACATTCGGTAGCCGTCGAGAGGGCCGTCGGCGATGGCGGGAGAGATGGAGAAGTTCCCCGGATAGAGTTCAGGTAAATCGACATGAAAGTCGACCGTATGAATGTCGCCCGGCGCCATCGGGGGGAGAGTTGTATTCTCACGCGCCGTGTTGGTCCCGGCAAAGTCGATGCCTAAATGGTTGCGCATCATGAAGCCCACGTTAGGAGTGGCCAGCGATTGGCGAGCCCGCACGCTGATGCGGATGGTCAGGCGGCTGTGGGGGGCCATGAGTTCAATCGGGTGACCGTGTTCGTCGAGGGCGGCGACGCCGATTACCTCCGCGGCCCCGTTGCCGTGACGAAAGTCGATGTTGGGGATGGTTTCGACGACTTCCGGAGCTGTTGTTGCCGATCGTTGCGGTTGTTTTCCGTGGCCCGTCTGCTTCACCTGAAGGTAGGCGGCGTCCTTTTCCATCATTCGTGCCAGATACTGGCTGACGACCCTTTCCGGGGCGCCGATTTCGACGACGCGGCCGTTTTCGAGCCACATCACCTCGGTGCCGATGGCTTTCACGTCGGCCATGCTGTGGGAGACGAAAAGGATCGTCATTTGACGGCGCCGCAACTCATGAATCTTGCGCATGCAGCGCTGCCGGAAATAGTAATCGCCGACGGCGAGCGCCTCGTCGACCAGCAGGATTTCGGGTTCCACGTTGATCGCCACGGCGAAGGCCAATCGCACCAGCATCCCGGAGGAGTAAGTCTTAACGGGTTGGTTGATGAAGTCGCCGATCTCGGCAAACGCCTCAATGTCCGGGTAACGCTGCTGAATTTCTTTGGTCGACAGACCGAGAATCGTCCCGTTGAGGAAAACGTTCTCCCGCCCGCTGAACTCGGGGTTGAATCCCGCGCCCAGCTCGAGCAGGGCCGAGACGCGGCCTCCGATTTCGACGTCGCCCCGAGTAGGCGGAAAGATGTTCGCCGCCAGTTGAAGGGTGGTGCTTTTGCCCGAACCGTTCTCGCCGATCAGGCAGAAAGTGCTTGCCTTCTTCACTTCGAACGAAACGTCCTGCAGAGCCCAGAAATTTCGGTGACGCCGTAAGCGGTTGAAGGAGACCAATTCTTTGAGCCGGTCTCCCGGCGAAGCATAGAGCGGGTAGCTCTTCGAGACCGAGTGAAAAGCGAGAGAAGTCATCAGTCCGTGAGCCGTGAACCGTGAACCGTGAGCCGTGAGCCGTGAACCGCCCGGCTCGGACTATAGATAGTCATGTCTGGTTGAGCCTACCGTTCGGACGCCGAAGGTCGCCGCGGCCCCGGCAACCTTACCGTCCCCCGCCGGCTTGCTCTCCCTCGCCGCCTACAACACATCGGCGAAGCCGCGCTTTGTGTAGCGGAAGAACAAGCCCCCGATGACGAGAGAGCACAGCGCGAAAGCGGCCAGCACGAGCAAGTCGCCTCCCGCCGGCAAGCGGTTCCCGAGAACACTGTCTCGATAGCCGCGTACGACATAGGCCAGCGGGTTGAGCTTGAGCAAAACTCGCAGTCTCTCGCCAAACACGGTCTCGTAGAGTCCCTCGTAAAGAAAGATGGGAGTCAGCCAGAACCACACAGTCAGGACTACCGCGAGCACTTGCGCCGTGTCTCGCAGGTAGACGTGCAGCGCCGCCGCGATCCAGGCCAATCCCAGACTCAGCATACCAACGAGCACAAAGTAGGCCGGTAGAACAAGCAGAGTCACGTTAACTTGGCGCTCCCACACGGCAACGGCTCCCACCAACAACACCATCGCCAATAGGTGACTGATTAGGGTCGAGAGGTAGATGCTGAGCGGCACGATCTCGGCCGGGAAAACGCTTTTCTTGATCAGGGCGGCGTAGTCGATCAGCGAGGATGCCGAGCGCTGCAGGGTTTCGGAAAACAGCAGCCAAGGCAGCATGCCGGCGAATAGGAACAGAGCGTACTTGTCGGTTACCTCGCCGCGCGGCAGATGGGATCGCAGCAAGCCTTGGAAAACGAAGGTATAGACCCCCAACAGCACAAGCGGATGGATCAAACCCCAGATCCAGCCGACCGCCGAGCCGACATAGCGCTGCTCGAAATCTCGCCGAACCAGCTGGTAGACCAGACTGCGGTTGCGCACCAGCAACGTCAAGAAGTAGGAGCCTGGAAATCGAGTTGGCGGGGCCATCCCTTGGGAGGGTAGCGGAGAGGAGCCGGCGTGTCAACGCCGGAACTTATGGAAAAATGAGGGCAAAAGAAAAGGTGGCATGAGCCGACCTCTCATGCCACCAATCTCTCTTGTGGGTTCGCAAAGAGAAGCAACTGGCAGTCTATTGTCTGGCAGTTTCGTAAGGTAAGACGTCCCACAAGGGGTTTTTTTCGTCAGCGGCTGGAGTAAAATTGCAGATTGAAGGCTAAGTGACTGAAAAATAAGGATGTTGTTTTTCGCAGTCGTGCTACAATTCGGATAGAAGAACGAAGGTAGCCGACTTTTAGACGCTGCTGGGCGTCTCTAGTAGTGCTCGGAGCTGGAATTGATTTTCCGAGAAGTGGAGGACCGCGACCTAATCCTGCGTGCCCGTCGGGGTGACGTGGACGCCTTCAACATGCTTGTCTCCCGTTGGGAAAAGCCGATCTACAACTACTTGCTGAGGCAGGTCCGGCAGCGGGAAGACGCGCTGGATCTCTCGCAGGAGACCTTCTTGAAGGCCTACCGCAACCTCGGCCGCCTGCAGGAGATTGACCGTTTCCCGCAATGGCTGTTTCGGATCGCTCATAACGAAATGGTCTCGCTCTACCGGCGCAAGGGACGGTTAAGCGACGAGGAAGTGCCGGAAACGGTTGAGGGCGGCGCCATATCCTTTGCCGGCTCGTCGACCTATCCGGTCGAGTTGAGCCTGACGGTGCGGCGGGCGTTGGAACTGCTCACCGACGAACAGCGGGAGACCGTAGTGCTGAAGGTCTATCAGGGTTTCAAGTTCCATGAAATCGCGGAGATCCTCGACTGTCCGGTTTCGACGATCAAGTCCCGGCTCTACAGCGCGTTCGAGGCGCTCCGGGGAGTGATTGCCCCGGTAGCGGGGCCGACGGCCCAGAACTCGAACTGAGGAAAGAAGAGGTGGCCCTATGTCAGACTCACCCTACGATCTACGAGAGTACCTGTTTGACGAGTTGACTCCCGAGCAGCGGAGGGAGGTCGAGCAGTACCTGAAGACCTCCGGCAAGGCCCGGGATGAGCTCGAGCAGCTCAAGACTGCGCAGAGCGCACTGCTCAGCGTCCCCGACGAGGAAGTTCCGCGTCGCATTGCGTTCGTCTCCGACAAGGTTTTTGAGCCTTCACTTGGCTTGCGCCTTTGGAGACAGTTTTGGGACGCCGCTCCGCGACTCGCTTTCGGGCTGGCGGCGATCCTGCTGGTGACCTTTGCCGGGCTATGGTGGGTCCAGCCTTCGCTCACCGTAGACCGCGACCGATGGACTCTCGCTTTCGGTGAGCAGGTGCATCCCGCCGCGAGTCCGGCCCTGCCGGCCGGCATGGCCGGACAACTGCTGCTCCAGGTGCAGCAAGCCGTGGAGGAAAGTGAGATCCGCCAGGAACAGATCATGGCCCGACTGGTCGCCCGACAGGGGGCGGAATCCGCCTCTGCGTGGAAGGCGGCAGTGGCTGAGTTGGGGGAAGACTCCTACCAAGCTTGGCGAATGCGCCGCAACCGGCTTCGATCGATCACTCGCGCAGCTCAGTTTGAACTGACCTCCGATTGGTGAGATCGCCATGCTTCGACAATCATGGGGTTTGCTGCTGGCAGGCGCGGTGATGCTCTCCGCCGGCCCACCCGCGGCCGAGAGCGACTTGGGGAAACAACTCAAAAGAGTCGAGCGCTCGATCGACAGCCGGTTTGAGCAGGGTATTGACGAAGGGCCGCCCATGGCCCTGGCCGGCGTGACTCGCGGCTTCTACCTGGAGGGGTTCGGCGTCGTCTTCTCGCTGGAGGTGAACGTTGTCCCGACACCCAACATCAGCCCCTTCTTTAGGGGATATAACGAGGAGCAAAAGCGGGCACTCAACCGGCGCAAGCAGGAACGGCTCAAGTTGTTGGAAGCTCGGGCTCGTGAAATCCTGGTACGCGAGGCGGCGAAGGTCGAGTCGCTCCCGGCGGATGAGACGCTCGCGCTGGCGATCTCGCTGTTCTACTACAACTGGGAAGACATCAACGGTTTGCCTTTCCAGCTTGTCGTCCAGGCTCCCAAGAGCGTTCTCCTCGACCATGGAGCCGGACGCCTAACGGATGCTGAGTTCGACCGGCAAGTCGAGGTGACGTCTCTTTTCTAGCCCGCTTTTCTCGCCACGGGACGTAAGATGGCCCGCGCTGGCGATTCTTGCAACAGCAAATCGTCACGAGAAGTACGGGCAAGAGGACAAAAGTATGTCGCTGCGGTTAGGTGAAAGGCTCATCCAAAAAGGCCTTCTCGATGCTCCGGACCTCGAACGGGCCCTGGACCTGCAGAAAGAGCGGGGCGATAAGCTGGGACGTATTCTGATCGACCTGGGCTTTGTCGCACCGCGGGACGTGCTGCAGACTCTGGCGGAGCAACTCGAGATCGCCCTGTTAACGAGCGATGATTTTCCAGCCGTGCTCCCCGAACTCCGAGGGATTGCCCCTCGCTATATGCGGCAGTTCCGATTTCTGCCCGTTTCTAGGGAAGATTCGAGCGTGACGGTGGCCATGGGCGATCCGCTCGACTTTGAAACCTTGGCGACGATCCGCAATTTCACGGGACTTGAAGTAAAGACGGCTCTAGCCGCCGAGCAAGATATTCTTGACACGATCGACAAGTACTTCGGCGAGGAGGAAGAGCCGCAAGGCCAGGGCGAGGATTCGGGAGGCGACGACGCCGCGGAGATCGAGCATCTTCGCGACATGGCCAGTGAAGCGCCGGTGATCCGGCTGGTCAACAACATGATCTCGCAAGCGATTGACCAGCGGGCCAGCGATATCCACATCGAGCCGTTTGAAAAGGATTTCAAGATTCGTTATCGCGTCGACGGCGTGTTGCAGGAACAGGAGCCCCCTCCGCGGGATCTGCGGGCCGCCGTGACCTCGAGGATCAAGCTCATGGCCAAGCTCAACATCGCCGAGCGGCGCCTGCCGCAGGACGGGCGGATCAACATCAAGGTGGTCGGCCACGAGGTGGATTTGCGCGTTTCGACGCTGCCCACCTTGTTCGGAGAGAGCGTGGTCATGCGTCTGCTCGACCGCAGCGCCAGCGACTTCTACGATTTGACCCGGCTTGGTTTCGACGAGCGCATGCTCTCGCGAATGGAGTTTTACACTTCGCTGCCCCACGGCGTCTTCTTGGTCACCGGGCCGACCGGCAGCGGAAAGTCGACGACCCTCTATTCGGCTCTGAAGCGAATTAACAGCACCGAAAAAAAGATCATCACCATCGAGGACCCGGTCGAATATCAGATGAACGGCATTAACCAGATCCACGTCAACCCGCAGATCGGTCTGACCTTCGCGGCCGGGTTGCGGCATATCGTCCGCCAGGACCCCGATGTCATCATGGTCGGCGAGATCCGGGACCGCGAAACGGCCGACATCGCCATTCGATCGGCTCTGACGGGACACTTCGTCTACTCCACCCTTCACACCAACGACGCCCCCAGCGCCATCACGCGTTTGACCGACATGGGGATCGAAAACTATTTGCTGACCTCTTCCTTGGTCGGTGTGCTGGCGCAACGGCTGGTCCGCCTGATCTGCGGCAACTGCCGGGCCAAGGACGGTCTCGTCGACGCCCCCGACGGAACTCGGGTCGAATCCTGGCGCGGCAACGGCTGCGACTCGTGCAACGGCGCCGGCTATTCCGGACGCGTCGGAATATTCGAAATGATGGAGTTGAATGAAGACCTGCGCGAGCTGATCATGGCCAATGCCGACGCGGCTCGGTTGACCCAGCAGGCGCGGCGTAACGGCATGAGGAACTTGCGCCAAGACGGTTGGGAAAAAATTGCCGCCGGAGTGACCACCGTCGAGGAAGTGATGCGCGTGACGCAGGAGTTTTAGGTTCGTGAGCCGTGAACCGGGGAACTACGTCCGAACAGCAGCTCTCGCGGACAGGACGGGCGCCCTATTAGGAGGATTGGAGAGAAGCCTAAGACCCGCAACAAGGGCCTCTTAGCTGAATTCGCGGCCCCGCGGCTTACGGTTCACGGCCAAACGGTTCACGGCTCAACCGAATCATGTCTACTTTTCACTACCGCGCACTAGCGACCGACGGCAAGGTCCGTACGGGCACGCTATCGGGCGGCGACGAAGCGGCCGCCGCCCGCGAGCTGCGCCGGCAGGGCATGACGCCGGTGTTCATTGGGACCTCTCGGCCCGGCGGCTTGTCGCTGAAACTCCCCCGTTTTGGGCGCCGCCGTTCGCGGGACCTACTGCACTTCACGCAGGAGGTCTCCACGCTGCTCGACGCCGGCATTCCGCTGGACCGCGCTTTGTCGATCACCGCGGAGTTGACCGAGCGGAAACACTTTCGTTCGGTCATAGACGATGTGCTCCGCGCCTTGCGATCCGGATCGTCTTTCGCCGACAGCCTGGGCGCTCGCCCCGAGTATTTCTCGGAACTCTATCTCAGCATGGTCCGTGCCGGTGAAGTGAGCGGAACGCTGTCGCTGACCATGGACCGCTTGGCCGAGTTCGAGCGTTCGCGGGACGAGTTGCGCGGCTATATCATCTCGTCGCTGACGTACCCGGGGTTGCTGAGCATTGTGGGAGCCGGCTCGATTTTCGTGTTGCTGCGCTTTGTGATCCCCAAGTTCGCGGAGGCTTTCACGCAATCGAATATCATCATGCCGACACCGATGCGCATGCTGCTTGGCGTGAGCGACGTGGTGAGCGTCTACGGCGTACCGGTGATTGCGTTGTTGGTTTTGGGTGTTGTTGGACTGCGCTACTACGTCAAGACACCCGCCGGGCGTCTTGCTTGGGACCGTTTCCAGCTCAGAATCCCGTTGCTCGGGGCGGCGCTGCAAAAGGCCGATACCGCTCGCTTCGCGCGGGCCATGGCGACGCTGGTCCAAAGCGCGGTACCCTTGGTTCAGTCGATTCGGATTGCACGTGGAATCTTGTCGAACCGCATCCTCTCCGGCGCCCTGGACGCGGTCGCCCAGGGCGTCAAACGCGGCGAAGGGATTGCCGGGCCACTGCGAAAGACCGGCCGGTTTCCGCCGCTGGCCGGACACTTGCTTGCCGTCGGAGAGGAGACCGGCAGCCTCGACCGGATGTTCGACCGCATGGCGGATATCTACGACAAAGACACCCGCGAGGCCGTCAAGCGTTTTACCGCCCTGTTTGAGCCCATCGTGATCGTATTCATGGGAGTGATCGTGGGCGCTATGATTCTAAGTATCATGTTGGCGATTACAAGCATCCAGCAGACGGGGCTTTAGGCATGAGAAACAAACGGGACATGAGACAGCGGAAACAACGCCGGCGCGCCGGCATCACCTTGATCGAAATGCTGGTGGTGATCACCATCGTGGCATTGTTTTCCGCCGTGGCCTTCCAGCAGTACTCCGGCATCGTCGACCAGGGCCGACAGACGGCCGCTCAAACCCAAATCGAGCAATTCTCTACCGCCGCCCAGCGCCATTACATCGAGTACGGACGATTTCCGACGGAAGAAGAGGGGCTGCAAGCGCTCCGCCCTTACTTGGCCAAGGATATCGGGTTGGACCCTTGGCAGCGGCCTTACGAGTACCGTTATCCCGGCGAGCACGGCCCCGACCCGGATCTGCTTTGCTACGGAGCGGACGGAGCGCCCGGAGGCGAGGGTCCGAACGAAGACGTGGTCAGTTGGAAGTGACGAGCGTCAGTCGTGAACCGGGTCGGGTCGACTAGCAAGCTGTCCCAGACAATACTTTCTGATCGTCCCGGCGTCGTGACGTACCCATTCTTGCGCGCCGGCGCCGACAATCATGGCTGCGCTCATGCCGACCCAGAATGTGTTTTGTGAGGAGCATCGGGAAAGATCCCCCAGGCTGGTCATACACCCTGCTCCCCCCGCACTGCGACGGTACCCCCGTACAACTATGGGGACATGTTTGACAATGTAGGGGCACAATTGATTGCGTCCGAGCTGATGAGCCTCAACACTTCGACAAGCTGGTTGGTACGTAACTGATCTACGAAATACTGTACTCAGCCACAATAGGTAGGGAAAACTTGACTGTCGATAACCACTAGACTAAACTAAGTTTAGTCTATACCCATGAAACCAAACACATTCAACGTCCACGAGGCGAAGACACATCTGTCCCGACTCCTGGAGCGAGTCGCGGCGGGCGAGGAGATCGTTATTGCGAAGGCCGGCAAGCCTGTCGCTCGCTTGGCGACCCTTAAACCCCAGCGTCAACCGCGCCGGCCTGGATCTCTAGCCGGAAAAATCTGGATCGCTGACGATTTCGACCGGCCATTGCCTGAAACGATTGCCGCCGGCTTTCGGGGAGAAAAAGCTTGAGGTTGCTCGTCGACACCCATGCGCTCTTATGGTGGCTCACGGGCGACCCACGGCTGAAGTCAGAGGTTCAATCACTCATCGGCGACCCGGAAAACGAGGTCCATCTTAGCGCAGCTAGTTTGTGGGAAGCTTCGATCAAGCGGGCGCTGGGAAGGCTGCGATTCGAGACCGCCGAAATCACCTCGGCCCTCGCTTCGGGCGGCTTCCGCGAGCTGCCGGTCAAAGCGCTCCACGCGATCGCCGCCGGAGACCTGCCTCGCCACCACGACGACCCGTTCGACCGAATGCTCGTCGCACAGGCGGCAGCGGAGGGTCTGACGCTAATCACTCACGACAAAGCGTTCGAGCCCTACGGGGTCAGCGTGGTTTGGACCTGATAGCGTCGTAAAGACATCCGTGCTTTGACAAGCCTGCCTGCCCCTGCCGTCTTCCACCTATTTCATAGCCTGTGAATGAACCCAGGAGGCCAGGAGTGCCACGGCCAACAGGCCCAAACCCACGAATCGGAGAGATCCAATCATCGAGGAAGGTGGCTTTCCGACGACGTCAGGAACGACTAGATTCACCAAAAGCGCCACGAAACCAGCGATCAGGAAATAGACACCCGATACCCGGTTCGCTCGATACCAGATCTTTTCTGATGAAAGCGTTTTCGCTGTCCGGAGTCCGAAATAACGATTGCGGGGTATCAGATTGAAGATCATTGGCAGCGACAAACCTATCATGAGTGCGGGGATCAAAAGCAGTTGCCGCGGTAAATCCGGCACAGGTATGACCTCCCAATACCTGCGTTGAAGACCCTAGCATGTCGTGATCCGGTCCGCAATGATGGCAAGGAGGGCGTGAAAGCGTGAATGTGGCCTCAATAGGAGGGTCCATCCATACTCCTGCTGCTCTTCATTCATCCTCGTTCACCTCGTTTTTCCCCATTCAAACGCAGGCACCTTGAACCGGGAAAGCGGCTATAAATTACGAACCATTGACAGCACGTGAATGTCAGTTCCGGTTTCAGAACTCTGTTCGATGAAAACCAAGCTCCTCCCATCGGCCGAAAAGGAATTGCGGCGAGTCCGCTGGAAAGTTCGGCGTCGTCGCCACGCTAACCGCCATCAACCTGTCCTGCTGGACCCGACGCTGTGGGACAATCCTCGGATGTGCAGCAACTCCTCACGACCTGAGCGGGCTCAAGAGGGTGTCGGCGCCGTGGCCAGACGGCAGCCCGACCCGCGACGGGCGGCTCTCGGTGTGGCCCTTACGGCCTTTCTAGCCGCAACCGCCTGGCTCGTCCTGAGCGTGGTGGGGATCTACGATGGACAGGTGAGCGGCCTGTTCTACACGGGCTCTAAGACAGCTCTGCCTACCGTGCTTGCACAGAGTCACACGCGACGAGGGAATGACGAAACGGGATACGACGCTCAGTTCTATCACCTGATTGCGCACGATCCACTGATCCGGCGCAGCTTCGTTTCGTACATCGATAACCCCAGGCTCCGCTGGCGGCGAATCGGTTTACCCGGGCTTGCCGCGCTGCTAGTGGCCGGAAGCGATCGCTATGTCGACTACACATACATCGGTATCCAGCTAGGCTTTGTTCTGCTCGGGGCGTTTTGGCTCGGCCGGTATGCGCAACAGCAGGGGCGTCATCCCGCATGGGGGTTGGCTTTTCTGCTGGTCCCGGCGGTGCTGGTTTCCTTGGACCGCATGACGGTCGATCTGCCGCTTGCCGCGCTCTGCATAGGCTTTGTCTTGTACGGTACGACGTTGAGTCGGACCGACGTCAAAGCCCCTTGGGTTCTCTATGCCATCCTCATCGCCGCGGCCCTGGTGCGGGAGACGGGCATGATCCTTGTTGCTGCCTGGTGTTTGCATTGCGCGCTGCAGCGCAACTGGCGCTCGGCAGTGCTCGGCGCCAACTGCGGTATTCCAACGTTGGCGTGGTGGCTCTACGTCCATAGCCGTACACCGATTGACGGCACCCCGTGGCTTGCGACATATCCTTTCAGCGGCATTATCGAGCGCACAGTCCAGGGAATCGACGCCCCTCTGTTTACAACGTGGCTGCGGGTTACGGCCGGCCTCGAAGAGGTGGCGATCGCGGGTATCTGGCTGGCTCTGCTCATCGCTTGTGTCTTGGCATGGACTGGCTCATGGGGTCTGGTCGAGCTGACCGCCATCCTGTTTGTGGCCTTCTCGGCCACGCTAGGGAAGTTCGACATCTGGGCTTCCGCCTACGCGACAGGCCGAACGATGTCTCCGCTGTTGATCATGCTTGGTCTGCTCTTCTTGCGCGGACGCAGTTGGGCATTCGCCCTTCCGTTGCTGCTGGTACTGCCGCGCATTGCTCTGCAGTATCAAGCACAGCTGAAGCTAGCGCTACAGGGCATTCGTTGAGGCCCGGCACAGGTCTCCCGACTGCGGGACCGGCAGCTTTCATGAGCCTTCGACCAAACCCCGTAGTTAGATCCTCGCTTTGTCCGCTAGCCTATATCTATTTTGCTTGGAAGTCCCACAAGCCGTCGGTTCAAGAACCGACTACCCGCCTTTCGACCGCAAACAGTAGAGCACGCCGTCGCGGGAGCCAATGACGAGCCGGTTGCCGCTGATGGCCGGGGAGGCGACGATGTGTCCACCGGCGGTGAACTTCCACAACAGCTTACCGTCCTTGACGTTCAGCGCGTATAGGTTGCCGTCGTTTGATCCGACGTAGAGGGCGTCCCCCGCGATCACCGGCGAGGAATCGACTCGACCCCCGGTGGCAAACTCCCACACCAGCTCGCCGGTCTCGATGTCGATGGCATGAATGCGCTTATCCCGCCCACCGAGGATTGCTTTGCCTTTCGAGACCACTGGCGAGGAATAAAAGGGGTAGCTGGTCTTCGGATGGTGGTAGCGCCAAACTACTTCGCCTCGCTTCCAGTCAATGGCCAAGACCTCGCTGCCGAAGGTCCCGACATAGGCCCGATCCTCTACTAACGAGGGGGTGGCCGCCACATAGTCGTGCAGGTCAACCTGGCTAACTTCCTTCCCGTTGGCAATAGCGATCACCCGCAGTTTCCCGTCACAGCCTGTCACGAAGGTCTTGCCGTCTTTTACGGCAGGACTACAGTGGACACGGTCTTCGGTTTGGTATTTCCAGCGGACCTCGCCCGTCGTCGGGTCGAGGCTGTAGAGGTTGGCGTCGTAGGAGCCAAACAGGATCCCCTCGGGAAGACAGTTCGGCGAGGAGAGGATTTCCGCGCCGGCCTGGTATGTCCAGCGAGCCTGGCCTGTCCTAATGTTGACCGCGTGAAAAACGCCGTCCTCGTCTCCGAAATAGACAGTGTCGTCGAGCACGCACCCCGACGCCGGGACGCCCAGGTTCGCCTGATAGGTCCACTTGCCATGGCCGGTCTCGAGATCGACGGCATGGAATCTTCCATCCATCTCACCAAAGTACACAACCCCGTCCACGATGATGGCGGTCGAGTCGATGCCGGCTGGGGCCTCGTAGGTCCACTCGACTTCAAGAGGGGGCGGAAGCGGGTTCGGAGCAATGGCGTTCCGTTGGGGCGTGCCCAAAAACAGCGGCCAGTCGGCGGCCGTGGAGGCGGCAAGAAAGATGAAGGCAAGTGCTGCGAGCCGGAGTAAGCGGTGCCCGGAAATACCGCCGGAAAAATGGGGACAGCCACCGATTTTTCGTTCGTCGAAGTGCTTCGTTTCCAATATAAAGATGGACTGCGAAAATAGGATGGCAGTCCCCATTTTTTGCCCCGGCGTCGAGAGGAGTCTCGACGCTGCACGCCGAGAGCGTGCGCCACAACCGACTTCGGCCCCTTCATACGGCCTCGGGGAGGGCTTCCATGGGATCTCAGTACACACGCGGGGATACCTGTTTCACTCGACCAGTGGACTGTCCTGGAGACGAATTCACTATAGATCCGGAAATGTCGGGATCGAAAGCCCGACACAGCACGCTGAAAGCGTGCGCCACGTCGCCGGGACGATCAGAAAGTCTTGTCTGGACAGCTTAATCGTAAACACGTTGATAGATCCCGAGCAATTCCCGCGCCGCGACCTGGCGAGGATTGAAGCTCGCCGTCCACTGCCGGGCGGCTTCCTCCGCCAGCAACGGCAGGGCTTCTTGCGAAATATCGTACTCGGAGAGGCGCGTAGGAAGCTCGGCCTGCCGCATCCAGTCCTCAATCGTTTGAGCCAAGCCTTCCGCTCCACCCAAATTCCCGTCCAATTGCGCGTAGAGACCGCCAACCTCGCGAGCGTTGAAGCGAATAACGGCAGGAAGCATCAGGCCTACCGCCGCTCCGTGTGTTACGTCGTGGTGAGCTGTCAGCGGGTTGGCGCAAGAATGTGCCGCGCCAAGCATGGAGCTCTCGATCGCCGCGCCTGCGTAGTGGGATCCCAGTAGCATGCCGGCTCGTGCCGCGCGGTTGTTTGGTTCTCGCAGCACGAGAGGGAAGTTTTCGCTCAACAAGTGCCAGGCTTGGCGAGAGAAGAGTTCTGAAACCGGGCTACGCTTTTTCGTCACCCAGGTCTCGACGGCGTGCGTGATGGCATCGATTCCCGTGACGGCGGTTATCTCCGACGGCTGCGTGAACGTTAGATCGGGGTCCAAGATCGCCACGGCCGGGGCGGCCTTGGGGTCGCCGCAGGCCATCTTTTGGCGCGTCTCTTCATTAGCGATGAGCGCGAACGATTGCGCCTCGCTGCCGGTGCCGGCGGTGGTGGGGACGGCGATCAAGGGCAGCATGGGTTGCGTGGCTTTGCCGATGCCCCAGTAGTCAGCCATCCTCCCTCCATTGGTCAGCAGGAAGTTGATGCCCTTGCCGCAGTCCATCGAGCTGCCGCCGCCCAAGCCGACGATTAAATCGATTTGATGCTCTCGTGCGGTGGCCACCCCGGCATCCACATGACGCGTCGTGGGATCCTTCTCAACGTCGGTGAACCCGAAAGCTTTTAGGCCCGCGGCCTCTAACCCTTCGACGGCCCGCCCCGTGTATCCGGTTGCCGCGATGCCCGGGTCGGAGACCACGAGCGCGCGGGTACCGCCCAACGAGTGAGCTGCTTCCCCAAGGCGCTCAAGGCTTCCCGCGCCGAAGATCACCCGTGTACGGGGTTGGTAGTCAAAGGCCTGCATGGGAATGGCCGAAGCGAGGTAGACATACAGTCTACGGCAGGTGAGAGGTGTCGGGAAAGCGAGTCGCGTGCGGCATAGGCGGAGCCGTGGGCGCGAAAGGGTTTGGTTCCGTCAAGTACGCCCAAGGACGTTGGGCAATCAGGTTGCCGAACATAACAGCACAGAGCCGCGGGCGTTAGCCCGCGGGCCCGCACTCGGTCCGGTTCTTGCCCGCCACGCCCGCGCCCTGACGGGCACGGCTCTGTTCGGTTCTCATTATCACGTGCTCCTTCGCGTGGTTAGCGGCGAATCTGGGGCGTCACGAAACCTCAACCGCACCCTTGCGGGCGCGGCTCGGTTGGATCTTCCTTTTAATAAACCCCCACGGCCACCGTGCCCTTAGTTTTTGAGAACGGCCGCACGTTGCGCACGCCGTCCCAGGGATAGATCTCGATCGGCGGTTCGCGTTCACATTCGTCCCGTTCGGGAAAGCGGGGCATGAAAAACTCCTTTGTCAGCGTCGTCAGCAGGACGCGCCCGGTTTCTCCGTAGTCCACGAGGTGATCCATCTCGTCGGGATCAACCACTTCACTGACCGCGCGCGGCTGCGGAGGATAGTAGATGATGGCGTGGTCGTCGGCCGGGTCGAAAGGCTTGTGGCAGGCCAGGCCCATCAACGTATTGCCGTAGGTGGCGGCGAAGTAAGCGCCTTCGAGCAACTCTTCGCGGGCAAAACGGTGAAACTCGGGCGTCATCTCCGTACCGCCGCAGAAGACGCCGCTGATCCCTTTTCCTTTGAGTGAGACACGGTCGCACAGCGCTTCGAGCAGCTTCGGCGTGGTGAACAGGCAGCGGATGTTCGGGTGATTATCGAGAATCGTAATCGCCTGGTCGAGGCAGTGGCTCTTGTAGGCCTCGGCCTCCTTGACGTCCCCGCGCTTGAGCAGCTTGACGACCCAGCGCGGATCGAGATCAACCTGGAAGCAGATGCCTCCCCGTATCTGCGCCAAGTGCTCGACGGCGAGACGCAGGCGGCGCGGGCCGCTGGGGCCCAGTTGCAACCAATCCGACCCCTTAGGGAAGAACTCGTCGGGAAGCGTTGCGCTGAATTCCGAGTAATCGATCCGAAAGTCGTCGATGTTGATGCGCATCTTGGGCACGCCGGTGGTCCCGCCGGTCTCGAAGACGTAGATGGGCTTATCCGCGTACGCTTTCGGCACCCACCGCCGGACGGGGCCGCCTCGCAGCCACTCGTCTTGGAAAAGGCCGAAGCGCTTGAGATCGTCGAAGCCCCGGATTTCTTCCCGCGGGTCCCAGTCGAGCTTCGAGGCATAGTCGAGCCAAAAAGGACAGCCTGTTTGGGGATCAAAATGCCAAGCGACGATGTCGCGCACCTGGGCGTCGAGCCGCTCACGAGCCTCGGCAACCTTTTTCTCGAGGGGGGGTGAGATAGGGGTCGTTGTCACTGGGGCTGTCAGCTAACCTCTGAAAGACAGGACCATCTCTCCCGCCTGCTACTGAGCGGCGATGGCGTAGAGGTGAGAGCGCGTCATGATGTAGAGCGTGCCGTTGGCCACCACGGGGGTCGAGTAGACCGTATTGCCGAAATTGACTTCCGACAGCACTTCTTTGACCCGCCCGGTTTTCATGATCGTCACGTCGCCGTCTTCGTCGCCCAGCATCACCTTGCCGTCAACGACAAAGGGCGACCCCCAAACCGCGGCTAACATGTCGTACTCCCAAAGCAACCCGCCTGTCTTCAGGTCGAGGGCATGAAAAAAGCCGCTGAAGTTCGCAGCGTAGACGATACCGTCATCGATGGCCACGGTCGAGATGGTGCGCCGGAAATCATGGCGCCAAATCACACCTTTTTCGGTGACGTCCCCGCTCTTCGTGGCGTCAATAACCCACAGGTGGCCGACCCCTTCACCGTGCTCGGGGTCTTGCCCGACGGCGATGAACACCTTGTCGTCGTAGACCACCGGGGTGGCGATGATATTGTTGCGGTCACCGCGACCCTGTTTCCACTCGGAGTCCTTGGGGTTACAGTCGAACTTCCAAATTGGCTTCCCCGTTTCGGGATCGAAAGAATAGAGCCACCCGTCCCCTCCGGCAAAGATAACCTGAGGCTTGCCGCCGATCAGGCCATAGGCGGGGGAAGCCCACTGCCCGTGAAGGATGCCGTCGCCCGGCGATCTGTCTTCCCAGACGAGCTTGCCCGTGTTGCGGTTGACGGCCAAAAAACTGGGCGACCGCGGCGAGGGGATGTTGACGTGGCTCTCGTCCACTCCGTTCGATGTATTCACGAAAAGCAAATCGTCAACGACAAGCGGTGAGGTGGCTGCCATGTTGTGGGGAAACACGCCCAGCTCGTTATACATGTCGAGCGACCACACAATGTCGCCGTCAATCTCAGAAGTGGACTCCTCGTCCTGGTAGGGACCATCGTTCTCGCCGTCGAGAAAGCCCTCGGTGTCGAGAGCCAACACTTCCGCTCGATTGGACACGTAATAGACCCGATCGCCCACCACCGCCGGTGACGAACAGACGCCCTGCTCCGGCCAGTCGTTGACGCGGCCGGAGGGCAGCTTCTTGTGGGTCATCTGCCATAGGAACTTGCCGTCGGTCTCGCGGAAGGCCATCACGACGCCGCGGTCGCCGCCTTGCTTGGGGTTGCGAACGAGCTGGTTGTTCGTGCCCACGAAAACTTTGCCCCCGGCTATAACCGGGTTGCCGTAAGACTGCGAGCCAAGCTCGGCAACCCACTTGATGTTGGTCTTCGTGTCGATGTCCCACGTGCGCGGAATGTTCTTCTCTTGAGAAACCAAGTTGCGGCCGGGTTTGCCGCCCCACATCGGCCAGTCCTCGGCCTGCATGGGGAGCGCCGCTAGGCCAACGGCCAGCATCGCGATCGTGAGCCTGAACTGTCGGTCAAGCCTTACGTTTTTCATCCGGTTCACTCTGGGGTCAGCTGAAAAATCACCCGCCGCGGGGCGTTACGGAAACATTGTCATAGAGGATTTCGGCGGACGAATAGCCGTAGATGCCGGGGCTGCCGTTGCGATGCGCGATCGGATCCACCGCCTCGATCGTCCACTCGGCGGGTTCGGTCTCGCCTTTCTTCCAAACCTTGCCGCGCACGGTGCCTTCCCCGCCTTCCGGCTCGAGGTCAACTTGCATTTTCACGCGGTACCAGACGTCGGGGTCCCAGCGGAATTTGATCACCTTGGAGAATCTTTCGAATTCCGACAGCCAGGTGCGAATCGTCAACTGCTGGCGGTTGCCCATCAGCGCCATCGTATAGCGGTGGGATACCAAACCCATGTCGGGCATCCGCCGTTTCTGCTCGGTGCCCAGCAAGTCCGCTTCGATGACGTATCCCGAAGCGTTCGGGTCGCCGATATAGACGGTGGTCCTCCAACCGCGCGGATTGCCGGAGAGTTTTTTCAGGACCTTCGCCCCGTCCACCGTGGCCGCTTGGAAACGCCCTTTGGTGAAATTCCATCCGCCGGGAATGGATTTTTCTTCGAGCCGGTCAAAGTTTTCTTCAAAGCGAATCACCGGCCGGCTGCTGACCCGCGCCGAGTTCTTGAGAGATCCTACCGTGGCGACGACCATCCCCCCCTGGGGCCGGTTGGCATCGCCGAGGGTCAGCTCGCCCGACGAAGAAATAGAACCTTCGATGCCCTCCAGCGTCCACGCCGCATCGGCTTCCCCGATCAGCCGGCCTTTGGCGTCGAAAGCTCGGGCGCGAAACTGGTGCTTCGATCCGGCCGAAAGAACGACCTCGCCGGGGACGACCTGCACGAAAGCCGGCTCGGCGTCCGCCGGAGCCCGTTCGGGGGAAGGCGTAGCGGACGCGGATCTCGCTTCTGCGCTCTTCTTTTTCCCGATGCAGTAAAGAGCGTTGTTCGTCAACAAATAGACACGCCCATCGGCGATCGCCACCGATCCGTTGATCTGGGTAGCGGAGCCGTCCGGGTTCTTGAACTCATCGACATCGAGCACCTCGGGCTCTTCGTCTCCCCGCATCTTGAGGATGTGGAATTGCCCATCAACATCGGATACATAGATCTTGCCGTCGGCCACCACCGGAGAAGCTTTCTGCGCGATGCCGATGTTGTGAAGCCATAGCTGCTTGCCGGTTTTGGCGTCGAAAGCTGTAACGTTGGCCGAGTTGTCGACGTGATACAGCCGGCCCTCGTGAATAGCCGGGGAGGCGTAACCGCCCGTAAAGCCCTCGGCTCGCCACACCTCGCGCGGCTTGCCGTCGGTGACCTGCGCCGCATCGAGACAGACCAGCCGACCCATACCCGTGCTGCCGTCGAGATTTTCCTCGCTGTGAGAAGCGTAAACCAGACTGCCGTCGACGACCACCGACGAGTTGATGCCGCGCTTGCTGAACTTGAATCCCCAAACCTTTTCGCCGGTCGCGACCCGCATGCCGTAGACGCCCCCGTCGCCGTTGCCCGCTACCAGAAGCCTCTCGCCGTTGATGACCCTAACCACGGGGGCCGAATAGGTCGTGTCGAGGGGACGTCCGCCTGGTTCGGAAACCCAGACCGTGTCGCCCGTTTTCTTGTCGAGGGCGTAGAACCTGTGCTTGGGCCCCGGCGTCGACCACCAGGGCACGCTCAAAAAACTCACGATCACAAGGTCGCCGTCGAGGACGGGGTTGACCGTGCGTCCGCCGAAGCCCGAGATGCGGCCGACCTCCTCGGTGAAAGGGCGCGACCAGACCACCTTGCCCTCACGGTCGAAGCAGTAGACCATGCCTTCGACCCCGTGGGAATAGACATAGCCGGTTTCCGCGTCGCCGACCAGGTTGGCCCACCCGATACGGTGGTGAGGAATATCCGTCTGGAAAACGTTGTAGCGGTATTCCCAAACAAGCTCGCCCGTGTCGGCGTCCAAGCAGGCAATCTGTTCCTGCCATTTTTGCGGCGTGCCGGGCTCCGCCAGCGTCAGGATGCACACTCGGCCGTCGAGGACGATAGGGGTGGAACGGCCGCCGATCGGCGCTTTCCAGAGCAGGTTTTCGCCCTCGGGAGACCAACTCGAGGGCAACCCGGTTTCAAGCGAGACGCCATCGGACGCGGGTCCCCGCCAAGAGGCCCAGTGAGCAGCCGTGGCGGGGGCGAGAGAGACTGCCAGCAGGAGTGTGATCGATAAGCTTAAACGGAACGGGGTTGCCCGATGAGTAACCATAGAGCGTCTCGGTCCGATTTTAGCAGAAGAAGGTCGAAACGACCGGCGGGGATGTGCGGGGACGAGAGCACGACAAGCGGCCGGAAACTGCTCTGCTATGCTCGAACGATGGATGAGCTCGAGAAAGTCCGTAACGAGCTCAAGAAATACCTCCACCCGCTGCTTGATTTCTCAGTCCGCAACAACGACGGCAAAATCGAGCTGGTCATCGATTTGAAGAATAAACCGCCCGACATCCACACGTATTATCTGGAGATTCACCCTCGGGAGCTCGAAAGCAGCCAGTTCCCGTGGACGCTCCAGCGCATGATCTTTGACGCCTTGCACGACTACTTTGTCGAGATGTTCGTCTACACGCCGCAAAGCAGCGATAACCCGGAAGTTTCGTAATGACTCCGCTTGGGGAGCTGATTGCGGGTGAGATCCGCCGTGAGGGTCCCCTTCCCTTCCGCAAGTTCATGGAGATGGCGCTCTACCACCCGGAGCTAGGCTACTATCGCCGTCCCCGAGACCCGTTTGGAATCGGAGGTGACTTCTACACCAACGCGCAACTGCAGCCCGTGTTTGGTCGGCTGCTGGCACAGCAGATCGAGAGTTGGCGGCACGAGATGGGCTGCCCCCAGGACTTCACCGTAGTCGAGATGGGAGCCGGTCGAGGCGAGACGACCGCCGAGATCCAACGTTGCCTGCCGGGGCTGACTTGCTCGACCGTCGATCTTGCGACCGGCGAACTCCCTAAGCGATTCCGCGGCGTTGTCGTTTGCAACGAGTTCTTCGATGCGCTTCCGGTGCACTCGCTCGAGCGCAAAGACAAGGGTCTCGTCGAGCACTACGTTGATTGGGGGGCCGACGGCTTTGACTGGGTGGAAGGTTCGCTGTCGGATCCTCGGTTGAAAGGCTACCTACAAAGCTACGCGCCTCGACTGGCCAAAGGCCAAAGAGTCGAGGTCAATCTCGAAGCGCTCGACCAGTTGGAAAAGATTGCCCGGTCCCTAGATTCCGGCTATGTGCTGACCATCGATTACGGCTACACGGCCAATGAAATCGCCGACGGACGCCGCCTGCCAGTAGGCTCGCTGATAAGTTACGTCAAGCACCAGGCAAGCGAAGACGTTCTGGCGAATCCGGGAGAGCGCGATATCACCGCTCACGTGAACTTCACGGGGCTAGAGAAGCGGGGTGAGGAGCTGGGATTTTCCTCGTCGGCGTTACAAACGCAGGCCATGTTCTTGAGCGAGATCGGACGGCAAGACGACTTCCAGGCGGCTCTTGAGGCGTCGAGCGAAGCCGAGAGCCTGCACCTGAGGATGCAGCTCAAAACCCTGCTGTTCGGTCTGGGCGAGACGTTCCGCGTGCTGGTGCAGAGGAAGTAGCGACGCGAGCCGATCGGACTGGAACTCGTGGGTCGGCGGGATCTTACTGAGTCTCGCGAATTATGGCGACATGCCCCGTGTTCAGACTGTAGGGGCGCAGCATGCTGCCCATGATCCAAAGTCGCTGTATTGTGCGAGACCCAATAGGCCCCCGTTGGTACGCTGCGAGGTGAGAAGATCGGTACCTGAATACAACTCTCATGCCTGAAATCAGCCGGTTTTACGGAATCATCATTGCGATGTTCTACAATGATCACAGTCCGCCGCATTTTCACGTCCGGTACGGTGAACAGAAGGGTCTGATCGATGTGGAGACGCTCGGGCTGTTCGAAGGGCGACTTTCGGCAAGAGCGCTTGGACTAGTGTTGGAATGGGTGGCCCTACACCGCGAAGAGCTGGTAGAAAACTGGGAGCGCGCACGCAACCAAGAGCCGCTAAAGCGAATCCCACCGTTAGAGTAAAGACATGCTGAAACACATCGTCGAAGTTCGGCCTTTGGATGGATACCGGCTTTATCTCCGTTTCGAAGACGGCGTGGAGGGCGTTATAGACCTCGCGGAATTGGTCCGTTTTGAAGGAGTGTTCACCCCTCTAAAAAGGCGCGCAAAGTTCCTAGCAGTGCAGCTCAACCGTGAGTTTGGGGCCATCTGCTGGCCCAACGGCGCTGATCTCGACCCGTACGTCCTCTATTCGGAGATCACGGGTGCGCCGCTCCCCTCAACTACACCTACCGCAACCGGATAGCGAAGCACTCCGCCCGTTTGGATTATCCGAGCGGGCTAGTTAATCCCCCTCCGCCGCAGCCGCGCGAGCCGGTGTATCCCTCCGGAATCGCAAGTACCCCTCGACGACCAGCCAAATGCTGAGCGCGAAGATCGAGGCGGCGACGAAGGTCAGAAGCAAATTGCCCCCGGTCCAGTATTTCTGAAGGTCAAGCACCATCGCGATGATCGTAACCGTCAACATGAAGACCATGGGAAAAAACGTGTACCAGTAGTTCGAGCCTCGCTGGCGCAGGTAGATGGTGATGGTCAACAGCGTCAGCGCCCCCAGCACCTGGTTGGTGCTTCCAAATAGACTCCACAAGGCTAATCCCGCCGGTTGCCCGCTGACTTCGTAGAAGGCGAAGAACCCGATCAGGGCGACAGCGATGGTCGCCGCCACGTAACGCTGTCCGAGTTGCGGAAGTCCAACGGAGTGTGCGATCTCCTCGATGTTGTAGCGCAGCAGGCGGGTTCCTGAATCCATCGACGTCAGGGCGAAAGAGACGGCAACGAGCGCGATGAACGCCTGAGCAAGCTCTATCGGCACCCCAAGATGCGAAACGAACAGGGCCGCCCCGTCGATGAAGGCGCGCATCTTGTCCGACAGGCTATCGGCCGCAGTCCAGCTCGCATAGTGCTCGCTCCAGGCTTCGACGGAGCGAAAACCGGCGGTACAGGCCAGCACGGCCAGCAGCCCCAGCAACGATTCCCCCACCATGCCGCCGTAGCCGATCGGAACGGCATCCGTTTCTTTATCGATCTGTTTCGAGGTTGTTCCCGACGAAACGAGTCCGTGGAAGCCTGAGACCGCCCCGCAAGCGATGACGATGAATACGAACGGGAAGATAGGCGGCGCGGCGAGGGGATGCATATCCACGGCCGGTGCGGCGAAGCTAGGCTGCAACACAAAGAATCCTAGGTACGCCGCGCCCAGCCCAAGATAGAGAAGCAGTGAGTTCAGGTAATCGCGAGGCTGTAGAAGCAGCCAAACCGGCAGTGTCGAGGCCGCGAACGCGTAGGCCAGTAGGATCAGCACCCAAGTTTCGGTCGGCAGGTCCGGCTTGGTGATCTGTAAGCCGATCACGATCGACGCCAGCATCAGCGCAAACCCGACCGCCGTGGCCTTCCCCACCGCCACTGAGCGCTTATAGATGGCCCAGCCCATCACCATGGCAACCACCATCAGGGTAAACGTGGGAAACACCGATCCGGGGTAAAACGCTACCGTAAACAACCCGGCGACAACGCGCACGAAGACGCCCATCACCAGGCAGATCAGGAATAAGATAATCAGTAGGAAGATCGACTTGGCACGCTTGCCGATCAAATCTTCCGCCACCTTGCCGATACTGAGTCCGCGGTGGCGCATGGACACGACGAGCGCCCCGAAATCGTGGACCGCGCCGATGAACAGCGTCCCCAGCACCACCCAGAGCATGCCCGGCAACCAGCCCCAGATGACGGCGATCGCCGGCCCCAGCATGGGGGCGAGTCCCGCGATCGAAGCATAATGATGCCCGAAAAGAACCACCCGCCGGCAGGGGACGTAATCGACCCCGTCTTCCATCTCATGGGCGGGTGTCGATCGAGTGGGATCAAGCCGGAAGATTCGCGCCCCTAGATAGCGCGCGTAAAAGCGATAGGCGAGGACGTAGGCCACGATGCAAGCGGCCGCCGCTACAGCAGGTTGCATATCAGGCTTCTCTTGTTGGGGAGTGTGTCAACTAGCCTAGGCTTCCTCGACAAGACCCCAACCTTAGATGGCGCTCCAAGCAGCGCGAGCTTTCGCGGCCCGCTTCGTTTCGCGTCGCTGCTACACCCTAGCAGCCCATGGCAAGAGTCGTGCAGGAGCGAAAAATGGGGACTGCCACCAATTCGCCCCCATCATTGGCCGAGAAACAACTACTTAGCCTGAAGCGAATTGGCTGGCTGTACCCGATTTTTCGCGACCCTCACTTCTACCACGCGCTGCTAGGCACGCTTTTCCCTGTTCGAAACTCCCTAATCATAGATGAATCTTCACGACCGAAGGCTCTCGCAGAGTCCCGTGCTATGTTAAGAAAAAGTCGCTGGCCGGTCGTCCAATGGCAGGACACGGGCCTTTGGAGCCTGGAATGGAGGTTCGAATCCTCCCCGGCCAGCCAGCTCTTTCCGCGTCACCGTCACCCGCAAAGTTGGCGGAAGCTCCCCTCGCGCGGACACTACCTCTTCTTGGACCCCGCCTTCGGATCCCAGCGGCGAGCGGAGATTACGCCGGTGTTGAAACCCAAGATGGCGAGGTTGCCGAAGAAGCGGCCGTGCTCGACCTTCATGCATTGGTCCATGACGACTTGGAGACCGGCCTCGCGGGCTCTCTTCGCGGCTTCGTAGTTGATGACGCCGAACTGCATCCAAAAGACCTTGGCGCCGATCTCGATCGACTGCTCGACCAGTGAGGGCGCTTCCGCGGCCGGCCGGAACATGTCAACCACCTCCACCGGTTCGGGAATCTCTTTTAGCGAGGCATAGGAACGCCGCCCGAGGATCTGCTTTTCGCGCGGGTTGACCGGAATGATGGTGTAGCCCTCGGCAAGCAGGTACATGGCAGCGAAATGACTGGGCCGGTAGGGGTTCGACGAGAGGCCGACCATGGCGATCGTCCCGTAGTCTTCGAGGATGTGAAGGCGCTCCATCGGCGAAGTGGCGAACTCGCTCCTGGCGACAGGTGAGTTAGCGCTCACGCCTCCGGAAGCGAGACTGCAAACAAGTGATTGGCTTGGCATGGTCTTTTCTTCGAGCGGTGGTCCGCGCGTTTCCGCCGAGTCCTAATTGAGTTTGCAAAATATGGTGACCAGATCGGCCTTCGCCAGAGCTGTGCGCATTCACAACGCGGATCAACGAACGCGTTTGTTTGTACGGGCGCGACATGTCGCGCCCTCTCCAGCATGGCGAGTTTCCGACCGGTGTCGGTCACTATATTTTGCGAACATCAGCAAAGCACTCACTACGGCGGCCCGTTTTCTTGCGAGACCGCCAGCCCTTGGTCCAGATCCCACAACAGGTCTTCGAGATCCTCGAGGCCGACCGAGAGCCGCACCATGTCGGGGGTGACGCCCGCCGCCGCTTGGTCGTCTTCCGTCAACTGTTGATGGGTGGTGCTGGCCGGATGGATGACAAGACTTTTCGCGTCGCCCACGTTAGCCAGGTGAGAGAAAAGCTGCAGCGCTTCGATAAACTTTGTTCCCGCCTCCAGACCGCCTTTGACGCCAAAAGTGAATATCGCTCCGCACCCTTTCGGCAGGTATTTTTGTGCGAGTTCGCGATAGGCGCTCGACGCAAGCCAGGGATGGTTCACCCAGCTCACCGCCGGGTGTTTCTCCAAATACTGCGCCACCGCGAGCGCGTTCGCACAATGCTTCTCCATACGCAGGCCGAGTGTTTCGAGTCCTTGTAGGAAGAGAAAGGCGTTGAACGGGCTCATGCACGGGCCCAGGTCCCGAAGACCTTCGACCCGACATTTAACAATGAAAGCCATCTCGCCGAAAGTTTCGCTGAATTTCAAGTTGTGATAGCCCGGACTGGGTTCGATTAGCTGCGGGAAGTCGCCGCTCGCCCAATCAAATTTGCCGCCATCGACGATGACGCCGCCGATGCTGGTTCCGTGTCCGCCAATGAACTTCGTCGAGGAATGCACGACTATGTCAGCCCCATGCTCGATCGGGCGGCACAGATACGGAGAAGCAAAGGTACTGTCAATGACCAGCGGAACCTTGTGTTCATGCGCAACCTCGGCTATTGCCGCGATGTCGGGAATGTTCATCCGCGGATTCGCAATGGTTTCGATGTACAGCAGCTTGGTCTTGGGAGTGATGGCCTTGCGGAAGTTTTCCGGGTCGTCCGGGTCAACGAAGATGGCGTTGATCCCCAGCCGCCGGAATGTAACGTCGAACTGCGTGTAGGTTCCCCCGTAAAGCGTCGAGGCGGAAACGAGATCGTCCCCGGCCTGGCAAAGGCTGGTGATAGTCAGTAACTGCGCCGCTTGTCCGCTGCTTGTCGCCAGAGCGCCGACGCCTCCCTCGAGCGAGGCCATGCGCTCTTCGAAGACAGCCGTCGTCGGGTTCATGATGCGCGTGTAAATGTTTCCGAAGCGCTGCAGGGCAAACAGCGAAGCCGCGTCGGCCGTATCTTCAAAAACGTAGGACGTAGTTTGGTAGATCGGAACCGCGCGGGAACCGGTCGTCGGATCCGGCCGCTGCCCGGCGTGCAACGAACGCGTGTTGAACCCGAAAGCGTGATCTTCGTCGCGGGCCGCCATCTCGCCTTATGGTAACCCGATGCGGCGAGGGGACGATGCCTGCGAAGTTGCCCCAAGGTCCGCCCGCGAGCACGCGCCTCAACCCCTTCTCGTTGCACGCCGTCGCAACACAGTTGTACACTGGGCGGCCAGGAGATCGGAATAGCTACTTTCCGGCGCAACATACGCGTAGCGCTCGGGGCGGGGACTGTCACCAATTTCGCGCCTTCAAAGAATCAACAACTTACGGGCGCATTCGGAGGCGAAATTGGCTGACTGTACCCAGCCACCACGCAGTTTCTCCTTTTTGCGCCGGAAAGTAGCTAGCAACAGTCAAAAGCTATGACGCACAAGATTGGCATCGGCGTAATCGGCATGGGCTGGATGGGCCAACTGCACAGCCGGTCGTATCTTCAAATCCCCAGGCGCTTTCCCGAAAGCGGCATCGACCCCCAACTTGTGATTTGTGCGGACGACGTCGAGGCGCGCGCCGAACAGGCTCGGAGCACCCTGGGATTTGGCGAGGCCGTGACCGACTGGCGGCGGGTTGTCGATCACCCCGCAGTCCAAGCCATCAACATCACCACGCCGAACCAAATGCACCTGGAACTTGTCACTGCCGCGGCGGCGGCCGGCAAGCACATTTTTTGCGAAAAACCCGTAGGACGTTATCCGGAAGAGACGGCCGAAATCGAATCGATCGCCCGCAAGGCGGGCGTGCTCACTTTCGTGGGCTACAACTATCGCTGGCCGCCGATGGTATTGCACGCTCGACAACTGATCCGCGAGGGCAAGCTAGGCGAGCTGACCAACTATCGCGGACGATTCTTAGTCATGTATGGCAGCAACCCGCTCAGCCGGCTCACCTGGCGCTTCGACCGCCAACTTGCCGGCTACGGTACGCTGGCCGACCTTACGTCACACATTACCGATCTGGCACACTATCTGGTGGGACCGATCAAGCGCCTGGTGAGCAACTGTCGCACCTTCATCAAAGAAAGGCCGTTGCCGGCTCGCGGCCGGGGCACCCATTATTCCTTGGGAAAAGCGGACGACCCAACCGGGGAAGTCACCAACGAGGACTATTCCGGGGCGCTGGTCGAATTCGAAAACGGCTGCCAGGGAACATTCGAGTCCTCGAGGACCATCTTCGGACCAAAATGTGAAAACGCCTTCGACATTTACGGCACGGCCGGGGCCCTAAGCTGGAACTACGAGCAGTTGAACGAGCTTCAACTCTATTTGCCTGGCGAGGACGGCATGCACGAGGGCTACACTCGATTGCTCGTGAGTGACCGCTACCCCTATCAGGCCAGCTTCGTGCCCGGCGACGCCAATGGCATCGGCTACGATGACTTGAAGGTCATCGAGGCATTCGAGTTTATGAAATCCGTCGCCGCCGGCGAACAAAGCCGGCCCGGTTTCGCCGAAGCGCTCGCCGTGGCCGATGTGCTGGCAGCGATGATCCGCTCGTGGGAGACCGGCGGTTGGGAGGAAGTGACCAGTCTGCGAAAGGACTAGTGCTCGGTTGCTAAAGTTCGCGTTTTTTGAAAAGCCCTCCCCGAAGGATCCTACGATCGTCGGTCTGGCTCGGAAGCGGGCTGTTCGCAAAGTCTTCCGAGCCGCGACCGTCAGGGAGCGGTCCAGGAATTGTGGCCCATAATCGATCGCGAATTTATGCAACCAAGCACGAGCCCGCTTTTCTCACCACGCGCCAAGGCCGAAACGCCGCTATGATGAAACCACGCGTTGAACCGTATGATGCAAAAGCCGCGACGATGAACCGACGAACTTTGCTTGGCGCTTTGCCGCTCTTGCTGGGGGTGGCTGTAGGATGCGACCGCTCGCGCAAGAGGATTATCGGCGTGGCGCCCAAGGGTACGTCATCGGTCTTTTGGCAGTCGGTTTACGCCGGCGTGATGGCGGCCGGGCGAGACTTCGATGTTGACATCCTGTGGAATGGGCCGCCTCAGGAAACCGAATTCGCACGCCAGATCCAGATCGTCGATTCGATGATCAACCGCCGGGTGGACGGCATCGTTTTATCTCCGGCCGAAAGTACGGCTCTGGTAGGGGTCGTCGATCGCGCAGCGAAGGCTGGCATTCCCGTGACCATCTTCGATTCCGGGATCGACAGCGATAATTACGTTACCTTCGTCGCCACGGACAACCTGGGGGCCGGAAAGCTCGCCGCCAAGACGCTTTGGGAAATGCTCGGAGGGCCGGGCCCCATCGCTCTCATGAAGCACGTTCCAGGAAGCGCGTCAACAGGGAATCGCGAAATTGGATTTCACGAAGCTGTCGCCGAAACCTACACCGGGATCGAAATCGTCGCCGAGCAGTTCTGCATGTCCGATCGAGCGCGCGCGCTGGCGGTGGCGGAAGATTTCCTGACATCCCATCCCGAGCTGAAGGGCATTTTTTGCTCCAGTGAAGCCGGAACGGTTGGAGTAGCCCGCGCGCTTGAGTCACGAGACATGGTGGGCAAGATCAAATTGCTCGGATTTGACGGCAGCCCGGTACTGCAAGAAGGCCTCGCCAGTGGGGCGATCGACGCCCTCATCGTGCAAGATCCTTATAAGATCGGCTACATTGGGGTCCAAACGATCGTTCAGAAGCTGGACGGGGAAACGCCGGAGAAGCTGATCTACTCGCCCGCCCGCGTAATCACCGCCGACGATCTCAAAGACCCCCACGTGCAGAGCCTGCTGAACCCTGAATTAAGAAAGAGCCTGTAGATCCAAGAGAAGACGCTCTCCCCCCGACCTGCCGCGGCACGGCTCACACGATCTCGATTACGGCGCTATGCCCCCCAGAAGCAGCTAACTTGGTGTCCCGGGTAACCAGCGGAGCGCGAAGAGCCTCAGCTAGGGCTACGTACGCGGCATCGTAAGCGGTGAGGTTGTGCCGAAGTTCCCAAATTCTCGGTAACAACGGAACGTGCCGATAGCGGGTCAACGGAAGATCAGCAAAAATCCGAAGCGCTTCGCGGCCCCGTCCCGGGTCGATCTCGCCCGTCGCCGAGAATCTCCGCAATACCTGCGCCACCTCCAAGTCGATTAGATAGGGAGCGTGAAGCGTCTCGCCCCATGCCGAGATACGGTCTAGGACCTTCGCTGCCCCTCGGGTATTGAAGAGCACCTCAAGAACCGCCGACGCATCGACGACTGTCACCGGCTGTCACGCTCGGCTCGAATCGCTTCGGCTGGAGAAATACTGAGGTTCACAGGAGAGAGACTAGCGAGGCGTTCCTTCATTTCGGCGACCGTCGGCCGCTCGGCGATCAGTTCGACTTCTCGCCGCAGGTAGTCGGAGAGCGACTTGCCTTCCATCGCCGCTCGGGCTTTGAGTTTGCGATGCAGCTTGTCGGGAACGTGACGAATCTGGATCATCTTGGGCATGTTTTCAACATAGTTGCATGTGCATCACATGTCAAGTTCTAGCGCGCTTTTCTCACCACATGGCGAGGCGAAGTGCGTGAGAGGCCCGTCAGTACAAGGCGCGCGCAGTTCAGCGCGGCATTTCTTGAATAATGCGGGCGTACTTGAACCCTACGGTGAGCACGGTGAGCAAGCGCCACGAAGTACTGGCGGGCCTATTGCGTGCTTCCATCGCCACGTGGTGAGCAAAGTAGGCTAGCTACTTTCCGGCGCAAAATACGCGGAGCGCTCGGGGCGGGGACTGTCACCAATTTCGCGCCTTCAAAGAATCAACAACTTACGGGCGCATTCGGACGCGAAATTGGCTGACTGTACCCAGCCACCACGCAGTTTCTCCTTTTTGCGCCGAAAAGTAGGCTAGAACTTGCCCCCGCCGTGAACCGGCCCAGGCGTCCTCTTTCTCCTTTTTTTTCTGTTCGATTGCACGTTGGAATTGAAGCACTACTTCCCCCTCCGATGAGCCTCTTGACCCCTTGACGGGCGTCTATTGAACGCGATGTTTGACCCCTATTGGGAAAAGGTAACGCCCCCTTTGTGCGTCGCCCAAACTACTGAATGGTGCTGGCGCCCTCCACCCCGAAGTCCCCCCGGATGATATTGCGGTTGATGTGGCGGTCGAGGTTCACGACGTAGGTTTCCGGCGCGCCGAGGAGGCAAGGGGAGTGGGTAGCGGCGATGATGCGGAAGTCCTTCTGGTCGACAAGCTCCTTGAGCATCTTCAAAATACGCCTCTGGTTGGATTGGGAAAGAGCCATCTCGGGTTCGTCGAGTAGCAGCCTGGTGCCGTTTGGCAGGCTGGGAAAAGTCTCCCGAAACAGCGACAACATGACTTGGCCGTGACTGGCAGTCTCAATGAACTCCTTCATCTGGGGATTGTCGGCGAACAGTTCGGGCTGGTTTCGGGGATTGTGTTGCTCGGCATCAAACAAGAACACTTTGCCGGGCTTGACGTCGTCGCTCTTTTCTAACTTGTACACGAAACCCTCCGCCTGCTCACCGCGAAAGGCGTAGGCAATGGAGTGCAGCAAGGTCGACTTGCCTGAGCCGTTCTCCCCTTCCAACATGATCAGGGGGTGAGAGAGGTCCAAGATCATGGGCATGTGGAAATTCAGGCCGGTGAAGACAGGATGACCAAGAATCTTCAAATGCATCATGACCAAGAAGGTCCCTTTCTTGAAGTACAGGCTAGGATAACCTCGGGCGTCGTACTGCGCAGCATGATGTGCCGCCCGGCTGCGGAGACTTGCCGTTGCAGCCGGCTGCGCGCGCCCAATCACGCCCGGCCTGGCGACGAATCACTAGCATAGCAGGACGGGTGGGCGGAGGATGTCTCCTAATTGATGTTCGCGAAATACAGTGTAGGGGCGCAGCGTGCTGCGCCCGCTCTAGCAAGGCATTTGCTGTGTCCGAAAACAACACTATATTCTGCGGGTATCAATAGGGGGCTGCGGCTCAGACCGATGAGCCCTGGCGCCTACGGCGGAAGTGATGTGCGGGGTTCAGCGCGAAAGTACGATCCGGCACAGTATCCGGGGCAGTGCTGGCGTATACTGATTAGCCATGAAGAAATTCAAATTTTATCTAGTAGCCTCCGTGTTCTGCTTCCTCGCACTTGCTGGTGAGCCACCGAAAAAGAAACTGGACTTTTTCTCAGACGAAGAAGTTGTTCCACATATTGCGGTTGGTGGTGTATGGACAACGACGCTGACGTTTCTAAACGTTGGCGGGGGAGCCGGTGTCTTTCCACTTAGGTTTTGGACGCCCCAGGGCCAGCCTTGGGAGGTTTTTGTGGAGGGCCTGGGACGCTGCTCCGAGTTTACAATCTCACTCCCCGCCGGTGGTTCCATTGACTTGGTTCTGCCATCTCAGGAACCTGACATCCAAACTGGCTGGGCCGAGATCGACCAGCCCTCTGCAACCAGGATTGCAGGGCATGCTATCTTTGCCGACCGGACCGAGGGCAGACCGCCCTTCGAAGCTGTTGTCCTGCTGACGACTTGGAGAGACAACCAATTCATGCTCCCGTTTGACAACTCGGGAGGCAACAACACGTGCATGGCGCTCGCCAATTCCTCTCAGTTCAACCCGACAACTGTGTCCCTGGATTTCACAGATCAAGATGCGAATCGGCTCTTGCTCAGCAGCAAGGATTTAGCAGCACGGAACCAGACAGCGTTCTGTTTCGCGGATTTCCCCGAACTGGCAGGTCTCCGAGGTGTGCTGAGGGTGGTCGGATCTGAGTTAGAGCTGACTGCACTAGCTTTCCGGTTTAATCCCGGCGGCGCCTTCACGACATTCTTCACAATGAGCGAGTTCGTGCACCCGCCTCTGTGACGTTTTCGGTTATCGAGGGTTCTGTTTATCCGGGATTCAGAAAGGCCCTCTTTCTCGTCCTTCAGTTCGGCAGACTCAAACGCTTTCACCTCGTCTACTACCCTTGGAGATTCGACCGACGTCCGGCCCCTCGCGGCAGGCCTCCCTCCAAACTGCCAGCATCCCTAGGTTGTTGGCGGGAGAGTTGTCCCGAGTAGAATTGCGAACGGTACACCCAAGGCGGGCGCCAAGACAACGTTGAGCGTCTTACGTTTGCTACCGCCCTTTGAGCGGGCCGCCAAGGATCCTGGCGCTCGGGGTCATTCCTGATCCGCTTTGCGCGGGAGGGACGTATCCTCGATAATCACCTTGTCCGGTGTCCAAGAAATCCGCACAAACCGCCACAGGCGCGCTCTTTCTTTTCTGTCTGAACGCCTACCTATGTCGTGAACTTTTCGTCACGGAATTCACGCAACACATGGGCTCGATCGAGAGCACTTTCATCGCGCTCGCGCGCTATATCATGGAGCATCCGTGGGAGCTGACGTGGTTTCCCTGGTGGTATGGCGGCGTACCCTACCAAAACACGTACCCGCCGCTCTTGCACCTGTTGGTCGCCGCCGTTGCGTCCGTCGCGGGGATCTCCGCCCCTCTTGCCTACCACGCAGTAACCGCCGCCGCCTATTGCCTCGGGCCGGTGAGTCTGTTTTGGATGGGCAGCCGCTTGAGCGGGCGGCGGCTGGGGAGCCTGGCGGCGGCCGTTTTGTACTCCGTCTTTTCGCCGGCAGCTCTCCTGACGCCGTCGGTGGCGGCGGATATGGGAACTTTTCTGGGACCCCGGCGGCTTCAAGCCCTGGTGCACTACGGAGAGGGGCCGCACATTACGTCGATGTTTCTGCTGCCCCTGGCCATGATTGCGCTTGACGCGGCGCTTCGTAAGGCCAGGCCGATGTCCACTCTTGTCGCCGCTGTGGCCGCGATGAGCGTTGTACTTACGAACTGGCTGGGGACCGCCACTCTGGCCATGGCCGTGGCCGCTTACTTACTGGCAAAGCGTGACGCCGGTTCGATTCGCAGGTGGTCGAAAGCAGCAGGGATCGGAGGACTGTCGTACGCACTGGCCGCAACGTGGATTCCGCCTTCGACGCTTTTCGCCATGCAACGTAACGCGCAAATCGTCGTGGGGAGCTACGAAATCGGAGTGACACAGTGGCTCTATCTGGCGCTGGTGCTGCTTGTGACGCTCGCCGTGCGATATTCGCTGCGGCGCGCCCTGGTGAGCGAGTTTGTGCAGTTCTGGGCTTGCTTCTTCGTACTTTGCGGCTCACTGCCGTTGACGGCGGAATGGCTTGACATCTATATTCTGCCCCAGCCCGAGCGCTACCACCTGGAGATGGAGATGGCGGTGTGTTTCCTGGCGGCTATTGTTCTCGTGAAGGTGTGGCAAGCCTTGCCTCTGCGTGGGAAGCTGGTCACGACGGTCGTGCTGCTGCTGGCCGCCGCCCACCAAGTGCAGCAGTACCGAAACTACGCGCGGACCCTTATCGGCCACATCGATGTCACCGGGACGGTGGAGTATCAGGTCGCAAAATGGCTGGACGAAAATCTTCCCGGCCGCCGGGTTTTCCTCTCCGGATCGCTGCGGCTCTGGTTGAACGCGTTTGCCGACAACCCGCAGTTTGGAGGGGGCGCTGACCAAGCAATGACTAACCCTCGGCTCGCCGACACGAGCTACGGAATCACGACGACTAGTGGGAACGGCGAGGACACCGTGCTGTGGCTGAAGGCCTACGGAGTGCGGGCCATCGTTGTGGGCGGACCGCGGAGCCGTGACATCTACAAGGACTTCCGCGACCCCGCGAAGTTCGAAGGAGTGCTTCGGGAGCTTTGGCGTGACGGAGACGATGTGATCTACGGCGTGCCCGGCCGCGGGGAATCTTTGGCACACGTCATTCGTTACCAAGATCTCATGGAACGGGCGCCGACTGCATTCTCCGATGTGGCGGTGCTTCTCCCTTACCTCGCGGCCCTCGAAAACCCGGCCTTACCGCCGGCGGAGTTCACTTGGCTGAGCCCTCATGAAGCGCGCATCGTTGCCGAGCTGCGGAGAGAGCACTTGATCGCCACGCAGGTGAGCTACCACTCTGGCTGGCGAGCCTGGGTCAACGGGGAACGGCGGCGGATCTTGCGCGACAAACTGGGCCTGATGACCATCGAAAGCAAGTGCGCGGGCCGCTGCGTGGTCGAGCTGCTCTACGACGGCGGCGCGGAGATGTGGCTGGCCCGATTCGCCGGCGCGGCAGCGGTGTTGGGCGTCTTGGTTTGGCTGGGCGCGGACTGGCGCCGGCGAAGATTTCGGACCGCTTCCGGGTAGTGATTCTCTTCGTCTCGCCAGGTGGTGAAAAAAGCGGCCCCGTAGCGGTCGATCCAGACAAAAGCCTTGCCGGAATTCAGCTTCCCGGGCGGAGGATAGAAGGCTTGCGGAAGACTGTCGTGCAGATGCCACGTCAGAAACAGCGGCTTGCCCTCGAGGAAAACGTGGGGCAAACGCCGCCTCCGTTGCCGCCGTGTTGCTCCTTCGGGGCCTCCCGCCCCGCGGCAAAGCTACTCTTGTACCCGGCTGGTCCGATCCGTCGGATTTTACGGAGCCGACCGCCCCGCCGTACTGGAAACGAACTGTAAACCATTGATTCCCTTTGGGTTCGACGAAATTGGGTTTGTTTGGTAATTTTGTTGCCTCGTTGGTTCGTGGCTTCCGACGGCCCGTGCTCGAGTGGGCCCCGAATGCTTCGCGTGTACTCACTTACATTGTACCTTGCCAATCCAAGGAGGCCTTGGCGCCAATGGGGCTAAGCTACTTTTAATGAGGCACTTAGGTTGCATGGCATCCAGTTCGCATTTCTCAAGACAAAACGGTAGGGGCGGGCCGCTGCGCCCGCCCATTCGTGGGGACCTTCTTGCAGCACCGCGGCAATCTCCTTCAGCGGCCTATGCAGTTGCATCTCGCGATCCCCTTGCTCGGCCTTTTCTCGAAAGCGGCGCACCGCTTTCGCGCCGTTTATCCGGTATCTTTTCTTCACAGCGACTCTCCTTTCGAAAAACAAACATCACTCCGAGGCTACTCCAGCCTCGGTCGGAGAGTCGCTGCTTTCTACGGTTTAACGGACATCCTCAAACAGGGCCGGCGGACCCCGCAACGCCGCGGTCTCGACCCGAGCCAGGCCAGTTCTTTGTCGTGCTACCATCTCAGCAGCCGTGAGACCGCTGCCGGGGATCGTCGCCGCACTGCTCGCTCTGGCGGGTTCGGCGTGCCAAACCGCCCCCCGCCGGCCCATGGCGGACCGCTTCATCAGCGGAGAGCGGATCGCCGCCCACGTCCGGTTTCTTGCCTCTGACTCGCTCGAAGGCCGCGGCGTCGCGACCCGCGGGGAGACGCTGGCCACCGAGTACATCGCGACGCAGTTCTCGCTAGCGGGGTTGCAGCCGGTCGGCGACGGCGGAACGTACTTTCAGAAAGTTTCTCTGGTCGGCGTTGAGTCGCTCCCGGAGACAAAACTCTCTTGGTTGCTGCCGGGCCGGACCATCACCATGAAGCTTCCCGATGACTTCGTGGCCGTCAATCGGCGGCAGCAGACCGACCAGGCTGTCAACGCCGAAGTGGTCTTCGTCGGCCATGGAATCTCGGCGCCCGAATACGAGTGGGATGACTACAAAGACGCGGACGTCGAGGGCAAAGTGGTCTTGCTGTTCACCAACGAACCTCCCTCGAATGACCCGAATTTCTTTGCCGGCAAAGCGCTGACCTACTACGGTCGCTGGACTTTCAAGTACGAGGAAGCCCTTCGCCGCGGAGCCCTCGGCGCCGTCATCATCCACACGCCCGACACCGCGGGCTATCCCTGGGAGGTTGTGCGCAACTCTTGGGGCCGCGCGAACCCCTTCGTGAAACTGCAGCCCGGCGAACCGGCTCTGTCGGTCGCCGCCTGGGTGACGGCCGAGGTGGGTGAGCAGCTTATTGCTTCGACCGGCAAGCATCTCGATGAGCTGCTTGCCTTAGCCAATTCGAGTGACTTCCGGCCGATCCCGCTGGGACTTAGTTTGCGCGGGCGCATCGCCAGCAGGATCACAACCCTGAATACCCATAACGTACTTGGCATCGTGGAAGGCAGCGATCCGGACAGGAAGAGCGAAGCCGTTCTCTACACCGCTCACTGGGACCACTTGGGAGTCGGTCTACCTGTCGAAGGGGACAGCATCTATAACGGCGCCGTCGACAACGCTACCGGCTGTGGCGTGATCATGGAGTTGGCCCGCGCCTTCGCTGAACGCACTCCGCCGCCTCCGCGGTCGATCATCTTCGCCGCGGTTGCAGCGGAAGAGGGAGGTCTGCGGGGCTCGGAATTCTACGCCCGCCACCCGGTAGTTCCCGCCGGGATGACGGCTGTGAACCTCAATTTCGACGGCTTGCTGCCCCTCGGACCCAGCCGAGACGTAACCTTGCCGGGTTACGAGCGCACCACTCTGAGTGGTCTCGTGGAGCGGACGGCCGCGGAACTCGGGCTGTTCATTTTACCGGAAGCCCACCCCGAACAAGGCTATTACTACCGCTCGGACCACTTCAGCCTGGCTAAAGCCGGCGTGCCCGCGTTTTCTTTGCGACTCACCGGCGACTTCCTAGGGCGGCCGCCGGGGTCGGGAAAGAAAGCTCGCGAAGCCTACGTCGCCAACCACTACCATCACCCTTCGGATGAGTTTGATCCCTCTTGGGACTTTTCGGGACTTGAGCAACTCGCCCGTTTCGGCTTCGAGATTGGCCGGCGCGTAGCCGAGCTGCCCGAGCTGCCCACGTGGAACCCCGGCGACGAGTTCCTTGCCGCTCGCGAGACGTCATGGCGCAACGAAGAGTAGCGCCGGATTGCCCTAACGCCAGACTTGCCCGATGGAAGCTGTTCCCCCCGAGCCCGCTTTTCTCACCAGCGGCCGGCGGGAGGGGAAGCCAATGCCCGCCGTCAGGGATGTAGGGGCGCGACATGTCGCGTCCCTCGAGTTTGGCTTTTCGAGGTGGCCTGGGGGTGGCGAGGGAGAGGGGCGAAAGGCCTGGCCCAGGCCTAGCAACGTCTTCTGGTCACGGAAGTTGACCTCGCTGTCCCAGCGCCAGACGTCATGCTGGACGATCGGTTGAGGGGGCAGCGCGGTGTCGGTGGCGATCAGATAGGCCGGGCCCGACAGCGGTTCAGGACTTTCGGGCGGCTTCCCATACCGACTCCGGCGGGGCTTGCCAAGCACCCAGGGCTTCTTCGAGTTTGGCGGCAACGGCCAAGACGAGTTGATCTTCAAACGGTCGTCCCACGAGTTGGACGCCAATGGGCAAGCCTTCGGCTGAACGGCCAACCGGGACAACGACCGAGGGGTTGCCGAACAGATTGAAGATCACGCAGGGCGTGAACACCTGCTCGTAGGTGACCTCACGGCCGTCAATCGTCCATGATCGCTCGCCGTGGCGGAAGGCGGGAATCGATCCGACAGGGCAGAGAAGAACCCGGTGATCCTGCATTTGTTCCAGCAATGAGGCTCTCAGGGTATCCCGTGTCAGCCACGTCTCTAGGAACTTCTCGTAGGTAACAGCTTCTGCTTCTTCGACCGGAGCCGTCAGGTCTCCCACGATCGGGTGAAGATCGTCCTCGCGTCCCTTGATCATCGGCGCCAGCAAAGTGGTAGCCACCACCCCAAAGAACGTCCACCAAAGATCGCGCGCCGATTCCATCCCTTTCAGCCGAAAGGGCTCGACCCGCAGTCCCTGTTCCTCAAGCTTCCCGGCGGCGTTGCGCACGGCTTGCCGCGTCTCGCTCGTAACCGGGTTGATGCCGTCGTCCTCGAACCAGCCTACCCGCAGCCGGGACAGGTCTGTCTGTTTTGCGGCCGGCAAGCTGAGCGGAACGCTTGAGGGGTCGCTGAATTCCTGGCCGGAAGTGACAGCCAGTAGGAGCTGCAAATCCTCGACGCGACGCGCCAGAGGGCCGACCACAGCGGTGAAAGCCGATGGGCCGATGCAGGCCGGCCAGTGGCCCCCGCGAGGAATCAGCCCCGGCGTGGGCTTGAGACCACAGAGGCCGCAGAAGTGCGCGGGGACTCGAATCGAACCGCCTCCGTCGCTTCCGATTCCCGCCGCCGAGCAGCCCGAAGCGATCGCGGCGCTTTCTCCACCGCTCGAGCCGCCGGCGGTCACCTCCAGGTCCCAGGGGTTGTTCGTTCGGCCATAGAGAAGATTGTCGGTCTCGTAGGCCATAAGAAGGTCGGGCACGTTCGTCGTGCCTATCACGATTGCGCCGGCTTCGCGCAAGCGGGCGACCAGCGTCGCGTCCTGCCTGGCGATATAGCCTTGGCGCAACTTCGTGCCGGCTTCACATCGCAATCCGGCAACGTCGATCGAGCTCTTGATCGTGATCGGCACGCCGGCGAGCGGCCCGGCTTCTTCTCTCCCGGCCAACCTCGTTTCGAGCGCCAGCGCCGCCTCGGCGGCGCGTTGCGCGTCGAGGTCGACGATCGCATTGAGGACAGGGTTGACCCGCGCAACGCGGTCGAGGTGGGTTTGTACCAGCTCGCTCGGCGATACTTCCTTCTGACGAACGAGAGCGGCCATCGTACAGGCGGAACGGAAAATCAAATCGTGCATGGTTACATACCGAGCAATCAGCGCCGACGCGATTGGGATCTTGCATTACACCACATGGCGCCGTCCGGCCCAACGGTCGAACCAATGGCCTTGCTCCCGAGAGCTTCTCATGCATGAACTCGCATTTCTCGCCAGCTGGCGGTCGAAGCACACGATAGGCCCGCCATTACGTCGTTCGGCTTGCTCGCCGTGCTCAACGTAGGGTTCAAGAATGTAGGGGCACGGCATGCCGTGCCCGAGGTTGCTGAGCGGCGCGCACCTTGTACTAACGGGCCTCTTACACACTTCCCCGCGTCACCTGGCGAGGAATGCGGGCTAACGAAGTGAAAAGTTTGCCACCCTCCGGCCGTGTAGAGGCTGCGATCGGTTCGCCGGTCAACGGCGCCGGGAGGCGGGGATTTGACCTTACCCCGAAAACTATTCATGGTACGTGAGAGTGGCCCGGCGCCTTGGCCTGGACGATGCCCTCCGGCGGAGGCGGCCTGGAGATCGGCTTAGTGCTTACTCGTCAATGTCTTACAAGGCGAGAAGCGTTCTTGAGTTGCACTCCATTTGATCACCGCGAACCAAGGCCCGAGTCCACTCTCAAGAAGGCATTTAATATTACGATTTTGGTCCGGAAAAATTTCCATGATGGTAGTTGACACAGGGCAGTTCGGAGCACTAAACTCACTGCTGGAGTTGGTCGATCACCCGACTGCTGGATAGCTCAGCTGTCTCAGCGAATTTCCTTTGCTCGCGGATCTCGAAATGCGAGCTCCGAAGGCTGTCAGAACCCACTGAAGTTCAGGCGGCCAGCTCTGGAAGAACTCTTGTAGCTGTGGAAGTGCTCTCTTACGGAGAATGACGCCATGATCTCTCAAAAACTTCTTCGATTCGTTCAGGCAAACGCTAACCGCTTGACCACGGACTTGGTGCAAGCACTTCAGGAGCATCCGAGAACCTACGGCTATCGGTCGATCTCGCCCGACCGGTTGATCGAACTGAAGTCGGAGCTTTATGTGAACCTGGGGAGTTGGCTGAGCGCGCGGTCCAAGTTTGCCCTTGAGTCGCGATATCGGAAACTGGGCCGGCAGCGATATCTGGACGGCATTCCTTTGAGCCATGTCATCCACGCCCTGAATCTCACCAAGACGATGCTGCTCCACTACATCCGCCGGGCGCTGCCGGGGGACTCATCGGAACTTCCCCTCGAGCACGAGCTGGTTCTCGCGATTTCCGAGTTCTTTGACGAGGCGATCTATTTCGCGTCGATGGGCTATGAAGACGCTTGCCGGGCCAGTCTCGCCTCGCCGGAGCAGGCCGAAATCGCCAAAAGGCTGTCTGCCGGCATCCCCCGCCTGTCGAGCGCCCTGCAACTGGAAGATCAGGGGGAAATTGACCTGCCGATCAGCCGCGCCGGCGATATCGGTGAAGCCTCCGGCTAGCGCAACGAAGGACTGACGAGCCGATCACCCACTTCGCCTCGCCACGTGGCGAGAAAAGCGGGCTAGAGTTCCCGGCGGCCTTCCATCGCTTCCATCATGGTTGCCTCGTCCACGAACTCAAGCTCGGCGCCGACCGGCACGCCCATACCGATCCGGGAGACGCGTACTCCCAAAGGCTTCAAAAGCCGGGCCAAGTAAGTAGCTGTGGCCTGGCCTTCGGAAGTGGGGCTGGTGGCAATAATGATTTCCTCGACCTGATCCTCCCCGAGCCGCTCAAGAAGGTTCTTGAGCTTCAAATCTTCGGGCTTGACATTGCGCAGCGGGGAAAGCGCCCCGTGCAGGACGTGGTAGCAGCCGTTGTATTGGCGGGTTCTTTCGATGACGATGATGTTGTTGGGCTGTTCGACGACGCAAATTGTTTTCGAGGAGCGGTTGGGATCTTGACAGAAGTGACAGAGTGGAGTTTCCGACAAGTTATTGCACCGCGTGCAGAGCTGAATCTTCTCCCGCATGTCGAGGACAGCCTGGGCCAGGCGGGCAGCATCCGCTTGCTCGACGCCCAGTAGGTGGAAGGCCATGCGCTGGGCGGATTTCGATCCCACTCCGGGCAGGCGCTGGAGCTCATCGACCAAGCGGGACATCGGCGCGGCAAGATCTTCCATGGTTCAATACTGCGATTCAATGCGTTTGTTGAAGGTATCGCTGGGGCGTCAGGCAGGTGGTTGATAGGCTGAAGCCGCTCTTAGGTGATCTGAAACGGCTACTCCTACAGCCTACATGTTCGGGGACTAACCCAACATGCCCGGCGGGAGGCCCATACCACCTAGCATGCCGCCCATTTTCGTTTGGGCTTCTTCGTCCACGCGCTTGGCCGCCTCATTCACGGCCCCGCGAATCATGTCCTCCAGCATTTCGCGATCCTCGATCGCCTCGGGATCGATCTTGATGGAGAGAACGCTCTTCTGACCATCCATCTTGACGGTCACCATGCCGCCGCCCGTAGACGCCTCGACGCGGATCTCGGCGATCTGCGCCTGCAACTGCTCCTGCATCTTCTGGGCTTGCTGCATCATCTTCTGCATGTTGCCCGGCATTTTCACGATGAGTACTCCTTGAGGTTTCTGACTTCCCGAACCTGGCCGCCAAAGAGTTCCTGGAACTTCCTCACTTCCGGGTCGGCCATCGCCCGAGCCCTGGCGTCGTTCTGACCGCCCGCGGAATCCGGCCTGCCCGTGCTCGACTCTCCTCGAGTCCGCGGGGGCGCTCCCTCCGCGGGATCGGCTGAAGTCGCTGCGTTCAGGCCCTCTTGGGTAGGTTGGCGAGGGTTTTCCAGTGTATCACGATGCTCCGAAGCGTCAGATTCGGCGCGGCTTGCGGGCCCGTTAACAGCCTTCCGGCCGGCTGGGGAGCTACGGGATGCGGGCTCCGAGGATGCTTGCAATCCGCCCGTGGCCGGCCCCGACGAGGACGAAGATTGAGATTCATCCCAATCCGAAAGGACTTTCTCTATGGACTCGAGATGGCCGGCATAGACCAGCTTCAATAAGCCGACTTCCAAACGAAGCCGTGGCTGCGAAGCCTGCTGTAAGTCACGGTATAGTTCCAGTAATAGATTCACGTATCGGGTTATGTCTTCTGCACTAAAATGCTCTAAACAAGATGCTAACTGGCCTCTCTCCTTCTCCCCGGCCGTAACCAGGCGTGTCTGCTCACCGGCAACCTTCATAACAAGCAAGTTGCGGAAGTAGCGGGTCAGCTCAGCGCTGAAGTGCTGCAGATTGCGGCCCTCTCGACACAGCCGATCGACAATCTCGAGCATGGTCTCGGACTTGCCCTCACGCAAGGCCCCGACGATGGTCGCGGTAATCTCCGCCGGGATTGCGCCCAGCAGGTCTCGGACAGGCTCCACCTCGAGCTTTTTTCCGAAGCAGGCGATGGCTTGGTCAAGAGTCGAGAGGGAGTCGCGGATGCTCCCATCACCGGCCAGCGCCATCGTCACCAGAGCATCGGCGTCTGCTTCCACGCCTTCCTGGCTGCAGATCCACTGCATGCGCTTAACCACGAGGTCGACCTCGACCGTGCGGAAGGCGAACGTCTGGCAGCGCGAAACAATGGTCGCGGGAAACTCGTGAGGCTCTGTCGTGCAAAGAATGAAAACCACCCATTCGGGCGGTTCTTCGAGTGTTTTCAGCAGGGCGTTAAAAGCGTCGGAGGTGATCTGGTGGGCTTCGTCAATGATGAAAACCTTGTAGCGGTCGCGCGCCGGCCGGTAGCGCACGCTCTCGCGCAGTTCCCGAATGTCGTCGATGCGGCGATTGGAAGCGGCGTCGATCTCGATTAGGTCGATCGAATTGCCGGCGGCGATTTCGGTGCAACTCGAACAGCTCAGGCAGGGATCCGGGGTGGGGCCTTGCTCGCAATTGAGCGCTTTGCCCACGATGCGAGCCATCGTCGTCTTGCCGGTGCCGCGCTGGCCGGCAAAGATGTACCCATGCCCGACGCGACCCTGCAGCAGGGCATTGCGAAGGGTCTGTTTGACATGTTCCTGGTTGACGACGTCGTCGAACGTCTGGGGCCGATACTTGCGGGCGATGACCTGATACATCGAAGTGGCTCTCACCCGTCAGGACGGGGGCCAAGGATCTCGAACCGGCCACCGACCGTGGGATCGCCGGATCTCCCGCGGCTTGGCGGCCGGCTACACGCAGGATTTCGCGAATCAAGTGACCGAATCAATCAGCTTGTCGAGGTAGGGCGGCCCATCAGTTCGGGCGCAAACAATTGCGCCCCTTACGCTTGAACGCGAGATGCTCAAGCCCATCGGTAGGGGCGCGATGCATCGCCCCCGCGTCCGGCCGCCTTGCGAACCCTATCACGAAATCATGCCCTACCGCAGCGGGCCCCGCGGCTAACCGAACACCCGCCTTGACAAAATCGCAACTCGGATTTTCCCCGAGAACCGAACAACGAGCAGCCTGGCCGGCAAAGGGCTCCGGGTGATCCGCGGCACGCGACAGAGGCCACTACCGTTGCTTCCTTCCGGACCTGGCGGGGTTCGCAGCTTCTCGCTGCACAGAGCCCGGAACCCACCCATCCATCCTACCACTTAGCTGACCCAAACAAGGAAAGCATCGCAAAGGTCTCGAGATGCATGTAAGGTGGGGGTCTCTCAGGGCGGCTCTTTCTATAAAACCCGGTTGGGGCTAAGAAGTTCGCGATTCGTTTTTCGACGCGGTAACGGCGGCTTGGACACTCCCCGAGACGCAAGACAACGGTCTCGGATCTACAGGGTCGGACTATCTGTGAGCTATGGGAAGTTCAAAAGTGATTCTCAACCGCCTTTGCGCGTTGGAGCAAAGATATAATGACCGAAGCGGATGGCGACTCGGCATCAGATCCGCACCCCGCGACTGCGCTTACGTCCCTTGCGTCTCGACGATCTGGACGATCTCTATCGTCTGTGGGTCGACCACGGCGTTCGCCGCTACCTGTGGGACGATCGCGTGATGTCGAGAGATCGCGCTAGGGCTGAGATCGAACGCAGTATCGGCAGTTTTGAACGGAGCGGTTTCGGGCAGTGGGCTGTCTTCCGGTTCCGTGGCAGGCGGCTGATTGGCTTCTGCGGACTACGGCATGTGGGCGCCATGCCTGAGATCGCACTGCTCTATGGCTTAGCGCCGAGTTGCTGGGGCCAGGGCCTGGCGACCGAAGCCGTCCGAGCGGTCCTGGTTTGGGGGTTCACGGAGTGTCGGTTGAAGCGTATCGTGGCCTGCGCTGACCAGTACAATGCCGCGTCTCTCAGAGTGATGGCGAAGGCCGGCATGAAGTTTGAAAAACGGACTCGTGTGAACGACGCGGAGTTGCTGCACTATGCCGTGTCGAGTGGCGCTTTTCGGCCCGGGTGATTGGCAGTGGTTTTCGGCGCGGATGGACCCGGGTCGCAGCGTCCCCGGGAGCTCAACTACATCGACAGCATCTCCTACGAGACGGTCCGGCGGGTTTTGAAAAAAGAACGAAATCAAGCCCTGGTTCATCGCCCGGCGGAGACACTTGACGCGCCCGTTATCCTCAGGGTGGAAGACCCCAGCGACCGGCATCACGCTCGACCAGTCCCGTAGCGCGGGGCTGGGTGGCCGTTTTGCCCAGGCCCGCGGCTTTTTCTCAGCCCCGATGGTACTGCGTGGGCGACTGCGGGCACCCGATTCTGCCTGAGTTGCTGTATGGTGTAAACAGAAGCTGATGAAAAACGAGTTCACCGCTATCTTCGAGCGAGACGGAGACTGGATTATCGGCTACTGCCCCGAAGTCCCCGGCGCCAACGGACAAGGACGTACCAAAGAAGATTGCCGCCGCAACCTGGCCGCCGCCATTGAACTCATTCTCGAAGACCGTCGCCAAGACGCTTTGAAAGCCGTGCCCGCCGACGCCACGACCGAGACGATCGTGGTCGAATGAAACGCTCGGCTCTGCTTCGTCACCTCCGCAAGCACGGCTGCCTCCGCAAACGGGAAGGGAAAGAACATTCACTTTGGAGCAGTCCTCGCACCGGCCGCGTGGAGGCCGTTCCCCGCCACGTCGAAATAGCTGACAACCTTGCGCGGAAAATCTGCCGTTCGCTCGAGATCCCCGAACTAGGGAAGCCGTCCTGAGGCGGGGTACCATCACCTGTGGCCGAGCAGATATAGAATGCTGTTTTGGCGAGCCCGTAGCGCGGGGCTGGGTGGCCGTTTTGCCCAGGCCCGCAGCTTTTTCTCATCGCCCAACGGGGACACTTGACAGCTCCGCTATTCTGAAGGGGGGGACCGCGAAGACCGCTGCCACGCTCGACCATGAAAAAAACCAAACAGGGCTAATGTCCAGTAACTACTATTTAAATCAATATCTTACAACGTAACTCCAACGCGAGAAAAAGACCAAACAGCTCCTCGGCCGGCTACTCATCCCCGTGCTCTTGCCGCTCCACTGATCCCTGCCCTGGACCACCTCCATTCCATGGCTCAAGCAGCAACCGCGCCACGGGATCGCGCCCTCAAAACATATATTGCAACGTGAACTGAATGATGCGCGGGTCGGCGGTCTCGAGGATTCTCCCGAAATTCGTGCTGGCGATGTCGCCGATCGGATTGATGAACTGCGCCTGATTGAACAGATTGAAAAACTCGGCGCGGAACTCCAGGCTTTGACGCTCGGTGATCTCCGTGCGCTTGAACGCGGCCAGTTGCCAGTTCACGAAGCCGGGACCGCGCAAGACGTTGCGCCCGAAGTTACCGAAACGCCCGGCCCCCAGCTCGTAACTCGGCCCCGAGCCCACGCGGCGGAAGTGCGGGTTGGGCGCCGCCGTGGGCGTCCCGCCGCCGGTGCCGTCGAACCAGGAGTTCGGCCGGCCGGGAACGGCATCCGTCGAGCGGGGGTCGTGCAAGGCGATGTCGCCGCCGATGTAGTCGGGTGTTCCCACGAAGTAGACCCCGCAGAGGCAGCGGTCTTCGGGCTCAAACACATCGAATGCAGCACCGCTACGCAACATGGTCATCCCCGACACTCCCCACCCTCCCACAAGCTTGCCCAGCGGCCCCGCCTGGCTCCCGTGCCAGGGGAATTGGTAAACGTAAGTCCCGACATAGACGTGGCGGCGGTCATGGTCGGCATGGCCGCGACGGGAGCGCCCGTCGTCGGGCCGGTCGCGGACCTCCTGGTCCGACGCCGTGTCGATGGCGTGAGACCAAGTGTAGGCGTGGGTCATTTGAAACCCTCTTGAGAACCGCTTGGTGAGGTTGACCTGCAAGCTGTTGTAATTGGAGTTGCGGTCGTTTCGTAGTAGCAGAATGTTGCTGAAGGGCGCGCCTCCAAACTGCTCGCTCTGGGGGTGGTCCAGATTCAGGATGCGACGGAAATCGGCGTTGCCGGCGGTGGCCCCCGGGCCGGGCACGGCCGGGTTGGCCTCCTGCTGACTGTAGAGTTTGACTCCGTTCGATCCCACATAGCCCACCTCCAGGAGCCAGTTGGACCGCGGCTCGTATTGCACTTGCAGGCTCCACTGCTGGCCGTAAGGCGTGCGCAGATTGGGATCCATTCCCGAGAAGGTCATCGGGGCGATCGCGGCGAAATCAAAACTTCCGCCCGACTCGGGTGGAACATGGGGAAAAGGCTGCCTTGTCGGACTCAACCGCGCCCCCTCCCAGGGGTTGGCATAGTCCGTGAAAAACCTGCGCGGGTTAACCACGTACGGGGCCGTCCTCGTCACTTGGAATTCCAAGGCGAAGTTATGCGGCTGATAGAACAAGCCATAGCCGCCCCGCAGCGCAAGCCGTCCGTTCCCCAGAATGTCCCAGGCAAAACCGAACCGCGGAGCGAAATTGTTCCAGTCCTCGCTGTAGGTGGAGCGCGCAACCCCCGCGTCGCCGGGGTAGACCAAACCCGCCGGCGCGTCCGGGAAAATGACCGACTGCTGCCCCGGCCGAAACGCGGCCAAGCGATCCCGCGCCTCCCTCAGGCCCTTGTTGTATTCCCAGCGCAGCCCCAGATTCAAAGTCAAATTACTTTTGACCTTCCAGTCATCCTGCAGAAACAGGTCCGTGGACCACGTGCGGCCTTCGACAACGGCCGCCGATCCCTGTTGAAAAAAGCCCGCGAAACCGTTGGCAAAGTCGTTCAAGGCAGGCGAGAGCCCCTCGATCGCGGGAACGAGGCCGAATGTCGTGCCGCTGCCCTCGGCAACAATGTACCCGTTGTGGAGAAAGGAATTCGTCGAATTGAGAGGCGTCGAGCGAAAGCTGCCGCCGAATTTGAGGGCATGCCGGCCGTGGGTCCAACTCAGATTGTCGATGAACTGCAGGTCGGTCCCACTGATCCCAAAAGGAATACCGATGTCCCCGAACGGGCTGAAGCCCACGATGGCGACGAACGGCGCCGCTGCCTTGTCGGGAAGGTCAGGAACGATGCCGTCCAGCCCCAAACTGCTCGGCGGGACCGGGTTTGCAGGATTAGCAGAATCCCGGTTGATGCGCTGGAGTGCCACTCGAAACTCGTGAAACAAGTTTGGGCCGAACGAGTGCGTGTTGCGCACGATCAGGTTTTGGGTTCGAGTCTTGTTGGACCATTCGAAACCCGGCACGGCTTGCGGAGGAATGAACGCAGGCTCGATTCCTTCCGATTTCTCGCGAAAATACGTGACGGCCAGGCGGTTCGCCGCGCTGAAATGATGATCGATCTTGAACAGGACCTGGTCGCGATCGAGGTCGCTTTGCAAGTTGCTAAAGAGGGTGTTTCCTTGATTGGCGGGGGGCAGCAGCGCAAGCAGCGCCTGTGCTTCGGGCGTTCCAAACGCCTCGATCGCCTGACGCTCGCCGTCGTTGGGGACGGTCGCTGAGCGGGCAACTTCCGTGCGCCGCCGGAACCCCAGATAGGACGCAAAGAAAAATGTCTTGTTTCGCCGGATCGGCCCGCCCACATTGGCATCGAAGTCGTGGCTTTTGTAATGGGGATTATAAAGACTACTTGACAACCGCGATCGAGAGCAAGGCTAGCTCTTAACATGGTGGAGCTAGCCCTGCCCCGTGTGAACTACTTGCCGTTCGTACGCACTAGAAAGCGCCACGCCTTCAGCCCGTATTCAGCCGGAACCATGATCTTGCCGGTCTTGGCATGTTTGTACTCAGTGCAGTAGACTACTTGCTGGTCTTGATGGTTCTTTGTGGTCGGTTCAGCGACCTTTGATTCTGCCATCTCGGACCTCCTTTCAAGCAGGTGGCCCGTGTCTTTTAGGGGGGAGACTTGTGAAAGCCGTCAGGGTTTGGTACCCTGATCGGGTTAAGCCACCCCTGAGCGTAACGGGCTGGTTCTCTATGCCCGCTACGGTGTACTACCACCGTAGCGGGCAATCTCTTTAGCTCACGACAGTCAAAGCTGGTTCCCCTTCCTCTGCCGTTTCCATGCATCTTTCCGACAGGCGTTACCTTCAGGAGACCATCGCCCTTCTCGGCGATGTAAACCCGTTGTGATTGAAACCTTCTTCGTCGATAAGCCGCCATTTTCCGCGGTGGACACTCTCGAACTTTTCGGATTCCGAGAGAACGGCCCACATCTTTGCTGAGGCTTGCGTTCCCAGTTTAGGAAGCATGTCCAGCGCGACTAAATGCTTGCGGGCGGGGCCGCTTTTCAAAATGCCGTCGTAACGCTCGGCGATGATGATAAGCGCATCCTCAAGCTTCTTCCCATTGAGAGCTTCATCGGGAACGTCGATGTTATCGTATTCCCGAACACGCTTTTTGAGCTGGGGTTTCGGTTCCAAGTCTTCCAGTACACGCTTGTAAGCTTCACATTGCTTCTGTGCCTCTTCGAGTGCCTTAGTGAGGCGATGCATCTTGGCTGAGACCCTCTCCAATCCTTCTTGTACCCTCACGAGATCAGACATTTTTAACCTCCCGTCTTGCTGCTACCGTATTTTCTCTTGTATGTCACACTATTTTTTTTTCTTGTTACTTGACGACGATATGTGAAACCTTACAATTCAAGTTGAAGGCCCCGGTCGGATTCGAACCGACGACTCGTAACCTTGCCAGGAAACGCCGTTGGACCACTTCGGCACGGGGCCTCATAACTCAGTGTGTCGCCTATACAAACGGCGACAACACTGAGGTTTTGCGGGGGCGGGCTTCCTCACAAAAGAACGCCCGCCCCTGCTCCCTTATTCTACCAAATCTGAGTCAAGCTGGCGGTGAAGTTATTTTAGATTCTAAAATCCGAACCTACGCCACCAGATCGCGGTACTTCAGTTGCCTTCCAACCATCGCCGTTTTCCTGAGCAACCCCGGCTAGGAGGAGTGTAGATGAGAGCCATGCTAGACCCGAAGCGAGACTTGGTGGGCGCCACGCCGGAAAAGCTAGCCCGCGCTCTGTTGCGGCCCCTACGACCGAGAGCCGGAGGGCAGCCCGTTGTCCTGAATAAGGTCACGGTAGAGAAGATTGCGACCGACCAGGCGGGCAACCGTATCCCGCATTTGAGCAAGCGTCCCTAGCTGGCGGATATTGTGCCGTCCCGCGAACTCCCTCACGTAGCGATCAAGGTGTTTGGGTGATAGCTTGTGGAAGGTTCCCTTGTGGGCACGCTTCAGCATTGACCAGAACGATTCGATCCCGTTGGTGTGGACCATCCCTCGCACGTACTCGGCTACTGAGTGCTTCACCGATTCGTGGTTGTAGTCCTTCATCCCGTCATAGGCCATAGCATCGTCGGTGTAGAGGGTTGCACCTGGTTTAACACTGTCCCGTACAAACTCTTGCAGCGTCTCGGAATCAGTGTTCTCGACTACCCTTGCGCGAACCTGATTGGAGGTTCGATCCTTGACTCCCGCGACAGCCACCTTGCCGGCCACCCCGCGGCCTTCGAGTTGCTTGCGCCTGGACCTGGGCATGTTCGCCCGCCGTCCTCCGAAGAACGACTCATCCGCTTCGACAGGACCATCGAACAACTCTTCGGGTTCCTGCGCCCACGCTTCACGAATCCTATGCAGCATGAACCATGCCGTGGGCTGCGAGACCTTGATATCCCTGTGCAGCTTCATGCTGGACACGCTCTTGAGGCTGGTCAGGCAGAGATAGATGGCGATCGCCCACTTGCGCAACGGGACGTTGGACCGAGCAATCGCCGTGCCGGTTCGCACGCTGAAGTAGCTCCGGCAGTCCTTGCACCAGTAAGGCATGGGCTTGCGTTTGGGAACTTCACTGGTAGTAACTGATCCGCAGTGACCGCAACAGCGTTCTGCGCCCCACAGGGTTTCCTCAAACCACCTTTCGGCGATCACATCGTCGGGGAACAATGCTATGATCTGAAACAAATCAACACCTTGCCGGTGAGACTTTCCAGGGGCTTTGTGCTTCGTTCTCATAGCTCCTATTGTCTCAAATTCGGCATGGTTTGTCAAGTAGTCTTTATAATCCCCAAGTAAAACCACTTGCCGTCTGGCGACTCCATCCTGGGCCCCTCCCCGGCGATAACGACTTCGGCGGGACCTCCTCCCGCCGGCATCTTGAAATTCTGAGCATCCCCGCTCCGTTCTGAAAAGAAGTAGATCCACTCGCCGTTTCTCGACCAAGCCGGCCCCGCCTCGTACCACGGATCGCTCGTCAAGCGCCGAGGCGCGCCGCCTTCGGCGTCCACGACGTAGACATCGGAATGACCTTCGGCATCGGAACTGAATCCGATACTCTTCCCATCGGGAGCCCAACGGGGGAGGCGGGTCATCGGCGTGCCGAGCGAAGTCAACTGTACAGGGTTCAAACCGTCGCTGTCACACCTCCAGATCTCAGGGCTGCCGGAGCGAGTCGAGGTGAACGCGATACGCTTGCCGTCGGGAGAATACCGCGGCTCGTGGTCCCACCGGGAAGAAGAAATAAACTTAACCGCCGTGCCGGTCACGCCGTCCGCGACGGGCAGGTCGACACGGTAGATGTTCATGTTCAAGTCACCCGCTGTATACGCGAGCCGATTCCCCTGACGGGAGATGATCGGCCAAGATCCGTTCTCCCCAAACGGCAGCCGCTGGGGCGAGGCGGTCCCCGATGCCGGCACTCTCCAAAGACTTGAGTTGGTCATAGGCCCCGCCGAGAAAACAATGTCGCGGCCGTCGGAAGTGAACTGCCCGAAGATTAGCTGCTCCATAAAGGTTCGGCGTCGAGGTTCGCCTTGCGGGTTCAAATCTTCGTCGAGATCCAGCAGATAGAGATCGCTGCTCGCCGAGCCGAACCGGGAAAAGGCGAGCGTGCGACCGTCGGGAGAAAAGGCGGGCAGGAGGTCACCTAGGTTCGAGCCCTCCAGCGGCGTCGTCAGCCTTCGCCTTTCGCCGGAATCCACCGAAAGCAAGAATAGGCTCAACGGCCCGGGCGAATCCTCCGCCCAATCGCACACGGCCAGCCAACGGCTGTCCGGAGACCAGGCCAGACAGGTCCCCAGAAGATAAGTGAAAGGAACCCGCGTCTCCGCCAGTTTGCGTTCCGTCCCGCCGAGGGCGGTAATCAGGTAGAGGCCCATTTTCTTTCCGGCCGGGGGATGTCCGCGGAGAAAGGCGATCTGGCGGCCGTCCGGCGACCAGGCGGGGCTACCGTCCCAGTCGGGATGGGTGGTCAGTCGCAGAGGGGGCCCGGGCCCGACAACCTTGACGTAAATGTCGAAATTCTCTGTATTCCCCCCGGTCCACGGGAAGGCCACTTGATTGCCGTCGGGGGAAAATGAACCGGCGATCTCCATGCCCGGGTAGCTGGTGAGCGAAACCGGCCGCAGGGGCTCCAGGGGGGCTTCGGACGTAGGCAGGAAGTTCCGCACGCCCAGGCCGGCCATCGCTAGCACAACAGCCCCAGCGGCGATCCCCAAAGCCCACGCCAAGCGCTTTCGCCGGGCGCGTGCCGGGGCTTCCCGCCGTACCTTCGTGGTTGGTCTCTTGCCCGGCCTAGCGGTGTCGCTCTCTTCCGCAACCTGCCGCGCGACGGCCCGCAGATCGACCAGCATCTCGTCGATGTGCTGGTAGCGTTCACCGGCGTCCTTGGCCAGCGCCTTCGAGACAACCCAGTCCAGATCCAAGGGCACTCGCGCTCGTTGGCTGGTGATCGGCTCCGGCTCTTCCTGGACGATCCCGTACAACACCGCCTGCTCCCGCTCTCCCTCAAACGGCGTGCGCCCGATGAGCATCTCGTAAATCACTATGCCCAACGACCAGATGTCCGTGCGCCGGTCGGTCGGTAGGCGTTGGGCCTGCTCGGGCGACATGTAAACCGGAGTACCCAGCAGCGTCTCGGTCTTCGTCAGCAGGGATTGGTCGGCCGCTTGGGCCAAGCCGAAATCCATGATCTTGACCTGGCCTTGCGGCGAGACCATCAGGTTGGCGCTCTTGATGTCGCGGTGGACAATGCCCTTCGCATGCGCGGCTCGCAAACCTTCGCCGGCCTGGATGGCGATGTCCAGGGCTTCGTCCAGCTTCAAGGGACGCTGCTTGACCTTCTGCCTCACGGTCGAGCCTTCGAGGTAGGGCATGGCCAGGAAGGTCTGCCCATCGGCTTCGTCGATCTCGTAGACGGTGCAGATGTTGGGGTGATCGAGGGCGGCCGCGGCTCGCGCCTCCCGCCGGAAGCGGGCTTTGTGTTCCTCGTCCTCTAACCTGTCGGCGGCGAGAAATTTTAGCGCCACGGTGCGCTCGAGTTTCGTGTCGGTGGCCTTATAGACCACGCCCATGCCGCCCTCGCCCAGCTTCTCGAGGATTTTGTAGTGCGAAATGGTCTGGCCGGTCATGGTTCGCTGACGAGCTTTGGACCGGCTGGAGTGCCGGTCCCTACTTGCCCACTTGCTCGATGATATTGTAGTGCGAAATGGTCTGGCCGGTCATGGTTCGCTGATGAGCTTTGGACCGGCAGGAGTGCCGGTCCCTACTTTGCCCACTTGTTCGGTGATCCTGTAGTCCGAAATGGCGTGGCCGGTCATATTCGCTTCTATGTAGCAGAATTGCGTCATCTCGGCGACCGCGCCCAGAACCGGACAGAGCCGTGCCCGTCAGGGCGCGGGCCCACAGCGGCGAGAACCGTACAGGCCGCGGGCCCACACCGAGAACCGGACAGAGCCCCGCTCGTCAGGGCGCGGGCCCGCAGGCTAACGCCCGCGGCTCTGTGCGGCTACGTTCTATAGCGCACAAGTAGATTGCTTGAGGATGGGTCGTCCCAAAAGAAACCAAAACGGTCGTAGGGCTGGGCCAAAACGACCGCCCAGCCCTTTACGGGCGGGCTAGCCCGCTTACGTGAGCGGACCGGCACTCAGAAAGCGGCGAAACTCCTCGACATCGCGCGTGCGTCCGGGAAACTCGGCGACGATCGTCTCGTCCGGGCGGACGATGGCGTAGTAGGGGATGGCGACCGTGCCGAAGCGGTTCAGTTGCAGGTTTTGATTGGCCAAAGAGGCGTCGTCGACGCCATCGGTGTAGAGTTCGAGCAGCACCAGGCCGTCCAAGGCGCCGGCGATCTCTTGTTTGGTGAACATGTTGGCCTTCATCCAGTGGCAGTTCGTGCAGGCGTAGCCGGTGAAGCTCACCAACACGGCCTTCCCTTGCTCGCGGGCGATCTGGAGCGCTCCTTGGTAGTCATTCTTGAGCCACGCGGTCTCGGAACCGCCGGACCCGAAGCTCGCCGACGTCAGGCCCGAGTACTCCGGAGCCGGCACGTAGGCATCGATTTCGCCCAGCCGGGATCCGAACATGCCCGGCATCAGGCTGACCGCCAACACGAGAAAGAGGCCGCCGATAGCCAAGCGTCCGATGCCGATCGACGAGTCATCGTCGCCGGCCAGGCGCACCAATCCCAGCAGATACAGCCCGGCAAGCGCCAGCAAAACAATCCATAGAGCCAAAAAACGCTCGCGGGTCAAGATGTGCCACTGATACATCTGGTCGACATTGCTCAAGTATTTGACCGCCACCACCAGAATGACGAACCCCATCGTTGCCTTGGTGCGGACCAGCCAACTGCCGCTCTTGGGCAGCCGCGACAGATAGGCGGGGAACAGGGCCAAGAAAAAAAACGGTAGCGCCAGCCCGATCGAGAACATCAGCATCCCGAAGATCGGCCAACCCACACCCCCCTGAATCGACCCGGCCAGTAAGGCGCCGACGAAAGGACCGGTACAGGCAAACGAAGCCAGTGCAAACACCAGTCCCATCACCAGCGTGCCCACCGTCCCGCCGCGGCCCGCCAGGCGGTCGAGCTTGGTCATCAGACCGCTTGGGACCGTGATCTCGAAAGCGCCCAACAGACTGGCCGCAAAGGCGACGAACACCAGCGCAATGAACAGGTTGGTCCAGACGCTCGATCCCAGCTGGAGAAGCCCGAAAGGTCCCAGCGCCGCCGAAACAATGGTCCCCAAAGCGGTGAATAGCACCACGACGCCGACACAGAATATCGTTGCCTGGACGAAGGAAGGCTTCTTCGAACCCGCCTGCGTGCTGACAAAGTAGGACATGGTGATCGGAATCATCGGAAACACGCAGGGAGTGAAGATCGCCAGCAGGCCGAATCCGAATGCAATCCCGGCAAACTGAACGATCCCTTCCGACTGCGGTGTGGGAAGCGGAGTCGGGCGGGCCCCTCCAGAAGCGGCTTGCGCTGACAAGGCTGAGCCAGCCGCCGCGGTTGCTTCCATGTAGCCGTCGGGAATGGCAGGCGCCGCCGCCGCGGCTGCCGTGTTGATGGAAAGAGTGGCCGTTGCCGTCTTCCTGACAGGCGGCAGACACAGCCGGTCGTCGCAGACTTGATAGTGAACCTGCGCTTCGAGCTCCGCTGAGCCGAGCGAGGCATCCTTGGCCAGCAAGATGTCGAGCTGAAAGACGGCCTCGTCCTCGTATGTTTCGGTTTCGAGGTTGAAGTTGTCGTCCATCCTGCGGTTGGGTTGGGGCTGAAACAGCTTCCAGCCGGCAACCGAGGGCGACTCGGCCATTTCGATCTTCGTTGGGATCGGCCCTCCCGCCGGCGTCGTAGGAGAATAGAGATGCCAGCCGGGTTCGATTTCCGCCTTTAGCAGACCGACGACTCGCCGGCCAGGGCGCGCCGATTGGGGATCGAACGCCAGCGACCACTGGACAGGATCGTACTTAGGCTGGCGGGAGCTGAGTTGCGCCCATGCCGGAAGATGAACGCCGGCGAGAAGCAGGAAGAGCGCTGCGAACTTGCGGCAGAGTGCCATTGTCGGCTTCATTTCGTTGGATGCCGGGCTTCAGCCAGGGGTTGCAAGCTCCGAATGCTCCTGGTGGGTCGAACCGGCTGCGTCGCGCTGCGCGGTACCCTATTTGAAGTTTCGTGGCCGGCGAAGGAAAAGTTACCTGTATTTACTCGCTGCCCTTCGTCCTCAAAATCGCCAGGCCAATCCGGCCCTTGAGATTCTCGTCCGGAGAGGGCCGGCTTCCACCCCCGAACCAGACCAAAAGATCGCCGCCGCCTCTCCACACGCTTGGATCGCAAACAACGTGTGAGTTCCAGGCTTGCGAACCCCCAAGCACCGGCTGCGTCGTCAACTTCTTCCAGTCTACACCGTTGACCGACTCGGCCCAGCCGATGCGCCGGTCTTCGTTTGCGTCCCGGCCGGTGTACAGCATGAGATGCCGCTCAGCGGCGCGAAAGACCGCCGGTTCGCCGAGGCCCCGCTCGTCAAAGCTGCCGGGCGGGCCGGTGTCGAGGATCGGGTTGGTGTGCGATTTCTGCCAGTGAATGCCGTCGGTCGAGCGCGCCACCCCCAGCCGCTGAATCCCGAACCGGTTCTGGCCTAAGTAGTACATGGTGTAGGTTCCCCGGCAGCGGATCACGTAGGGATCACCCACCCCGGTTTCATCCCACGATCTTGAAGGGCCGGGCGCAAGGACCGCCCTACCGTGTTTCAACCACTGCTTCGCAGCGGCGGAGTCCGCCAGGCCGATGCTTGTCTTGCCCCGCCTACCCGCCTGATACCAATAGAGAAAGCGGTCGCCGTCGTGATAGAGAGAACCGTTGGCCGCAATGTAGTTGCCCTCCCAGGTCGTGGGGTCGGGCGAAATCACCGCTTCCGTTCCCTGTTTGTCCCAACTTGTACCGTCGGCTGACGTCGCCAGACCGGTGTGCCAGGTGTTTCCGTCAAATCCTGAATAGAGGTTGTAGAACGTTTCGCCCACTTTGACCACGCTGGGGTTGAGAACGTCGACGGAATCCCAGGTTCCGCTTGGGCCGGGGCTCAGTACCGGCTCGGGCCGCACCTCCCATTCCGCTTCGGCACCCAGCGGGGCGCTGCTTCCCTCACAGCCGGCCACCACGAACCGGGCCTGTTTCGGCTGAAACGCGGGGCCGCAGGAGGTCCAAAGCAGCAAGGCCAAGAAAGAAACGGTTTCAATGGCGTGGATCGATTTCGAGGTCACTCGATCTTGACCTGCGAACACTTGCAGACGCATCGCGGGCGGCACTCACGCGGCCCTGTGCTACCCTGGCGGCTTGTGGGGCGGCACGTCCGCTTCGCGCCTACAGATTCTCGCAGAAAGCCGGCTCCCGATGAAAGCCTGGCAAGTTACCGCGTTCGGTGAACCCGAGGAGATGACTCTGCGGGAAGTGCCCGTACCCACGCCGGGCCCGGGGCAGGTTCTTATTCGCAACCGGGCCGTGGGGCTGAACTTCTTCGACATTCTGCAGATTCAAGGGAAATACCAGTCCAAGCCCTCGTTTCCGTACTGTTGGAAGTTACCCACGCCGGGCCCGGGGCAGGTTCTTATTCGCAACCGGGCCGTGGGGCTGAAGCAGATTCAAGGGAAATACCAGTCCAAGCCCTCGTTTCCGTTTACCGTCGGCCGGGAAGTCGCCGGGGCCGTGGAGGCTGTTGGTGGAGGCGTCACCGAGTTTTCCCTTGGCCAACCGGTGTTCGCCTTCCCCGACGGAGGCGGCTACGCGGAATACTCGCTTGCTGCAGCCGATCGTACGTTCCCCAAACCCGACGAGATGGACTTCTCGGCAGCGGCGGGGATGGCCATCACCTATCAAACAAGCTACTTTGCCCTCACACGTCGAGCCAGGTTACAGGAAGGCGAGTGGCTTCTGGTGCACGCCGGGGCCAGTGGCGTAGGCGTAGCCGCGCTTCAGCTCGGCAAGGCTCTTGGCGCACGAACCATCGCCACCGCGGGCAGCGATGAAAAACTCGCCTTTTGCCGCGCCCAAGGGGCCGACCACGTGATCGGATACTCCGACCCAAGCTGGGTCGATCAGGTGAAGGAAATCACGTCGGGTCGCGGCGCCGACGTCATTTACGACCCCGTCGGCGGCGACGTCTTCGAGCTCTCCACAAAATGCATCGCTCCCGACGGACGCCTACTCGTAGTCGGCTTCGCCGGGGGGCGCATCCCGTCAATCGCCGCCAATCGCGTTCTGCTCAAGAATATGTCGGTCGTGGGCGTGTTTTGGGGCCGCCATGTGGATGAGAACCCAGCTTACCTGGCCGAAGCCCAGGAAAAAATCATGGCTTTCTACCGGCAAGGCAAGATTCGACCCTCCGTCTCTATCACCTATCCTCTGTCGCAAGCCCCGGCAGCATTGCGCGACTTGGCTCAGCGCAAGATCATCGGCAAAGCGGCATTGGTGATCGAGTGAGGGGATGATCCGTCTGGCCCCCCCTTGCACGAATCGTGCACGAATTGTGACGCTAAGAGGAGGCGATTACTTCCTCGGGGGCTGGAATCCTATAGGTCTCTGGGGTTGCTTCGGCGGCTCCAGGAGCTTCTGGATGTGGCTGAAGATAATCTCAATCTGCTTGTCCTGCTTCCGTTGGTGGCGCTCCAGGTCTGCCATCTGTCGGGCCAAGTTCTTGTGGGTTGCCAGCATCTCACGCAGTCGCACGAAGGCCCGCATGATAGCAATGTTGACCAGAACTGCCCGCTCACTCCGCAGGACGCTGGAGAGCATAGCCACGCCTTGCTCGGTGCAGACATAGGGTAGAGTCCGTCTCCCGCCACGCCCCCTTTTTGACATCTCAATGTGCGATGTCAAAGCTTCAGACTCCTTCTTGCTGACCTGGAACATGAAATCTGGAGGGAAGCGTCGGCGGTTGCGCTTCACTTGCTCGTTGAGGCGGAAGGTGGGGACACCGTAGAGCTCGGCCAAGTCGGAGTCGAGCATCACCTTGTGACCACGGACAAGGTAGATGCGCCGTTCGATCATCTCGACCGGTAGAGCTACTTGCTCTCTCGCTGAGGGTTCAGGTTTCTTCGGCATCGAACGACTGCGCTGAGGCTGTCAAACCGCCGCGAGGTGAAGTGTAGCAAGGATCCGGAAGCTTATGAAGCAAGAAAAGGGCAATCGGACACTGCCGGCACGTGCCGCTGCCCCTCAACCAAGCAGAGGGATGCTCCCAGACCTTTTCGCCACCCCCCTCGGTTCAAGAGTAACGCGGCGACTGCGCTAAGATGAATGTTCTAGCCCGCGTTTCGCCCGGCGTCCCTCGGCGGCTAGCGCACATGGTATTGACTGTGTAGGGGCAGCACCCCCGCGCTTACCCGTTTGCTCCCCGCTCGCGGTGCGAATTTTTCGAGGAGCCGCCGAACTGCTTCACAGCAGCGGGCGGAGGCAGCGGTTCCGCCCCTAAGATTTGGTGTGAGAAACGCGCGGCGGATGTCGAGGCGCCTTTGTCGTCAACCGAAAGCTGCAAACAAGAACTAGAGATCAGCGTACCTTGGGAGCAGGTCGAGCAGGAAACAGGCCGCATCGTCAAGGCCATCCGAGGCAGCGCGAAGATTCCGGGGTTCCGGCCGGGTAAGGCGCCTGACACCATTGTCCGCTCTCGCTATCAAAAGGAAATCCGGCAGGAGATCATCGACAAACTCGTCCCCCGCTTCTTTTGGGAGCAGGCGCAACAACAGAACCTGCGAGTCGTCGGCTCTCCCCAGGTGGGCGAGCTTCACCTGGAGAACGGCGAGGCGATGCGCTTCCATGCTGAATTCGAAGTCTATCCTGACTTTGAGTTGGGGGACTACCGGCGTATCGAGGTCCCTTTTCGTGAACCGCGGGTGAGCGAAGAAGAGGTCGCCCAGGAGTTGGAACAGCTCCGCGAGCAGCACGCCGGCTTTCGCAATCTCGACCCTCGCCCGCTCGCCGACGGCGACATTGCCGTCTTGTCGCTGAAGGGAACTTCCCAAGACGGCGCGCCGCCTATCGAACAGGAGGAGACCACCGTCACGATCGGCAATGAAGAAACCTTGCCGGAATTCAACGAGCATCTGCGCGGGAAGAGTCCGGGCGACGAGGTGGATTTCGAAGTGCGCTATCCCGACGATTTTTCCAACCGCACGCTTGCCGGCAAGTCGTTCTCTTTTCATGCCGAGGTCAAGGGGTTGCGGGAAAAGGAGTTGCCCGAGCTCAACGACGACTTCGCCGCCGATCTCGGTGACTTCCGCACGTTGGAGGAAGTCCGGCGTCACATGCATGAGCTAATCGAAAACCAGCGCAGGCGTCAGGCTACCGAGGCCGCCCAAGAGGCGCTGATTGATGAATTGATCAAAGGCCACGATTTCCCGGTTCCCGAGGGGTTGGTTGACCGGCAGATCGCGACCCGCCTCGAACGTCAACTGCGTTCCCTCAAGCAACAGGGCGTTGACGTGTCGAAGCTTGATTGGGATTGGGATAAGGTGCGTGACGAGGAGCGGGAACGCGCTTCCCGCGATGTCAAGGCCAGCCTGCTGTTGGAAAGAATCGCAAAAGCGGAAAACATCAGCGCCAGCTCGGAGGAGATCGACGAGCAGGTTAAGCGCTACGCGGAACAGACGAAACAATCCCCGGCGGCGGCGCGCGAAAAGCTGGCCGAGGAGGGCGCCTTGGATCGCATGCAAGTGCAGATGAGCAACGACAAGACCCTAAGCTTTCTCTTCGATGAAGCTGAGAAAGTCGATCAAGAGGTGGAGGCCACATAGCAGCCCGTGGGAGAAGTGAGCCCGAGCAAAAAATGGGGACTGCCATCCGATTTTTGTCGTCGAAGTGCTTTGTGTCCAGTAAAGATGGACTACGAACATCGGTGGCTGTACCCATTTTTTGTATCGTGGGCGCTCCCAGCGACCGCCGGCCAAGCTAGTCAAAAAAAGGAACGTATATGCCCAGGATGATTGAACCACACGCAGGTCTGGTTCCCATGGTTGTGGAGCAGACGAGTCGTGGAGAGCGCGCGTACGACATTTACTCGCGCTTGCTGCGAGACAACATTATCTTCCTCGGATTCCCCATCGACGACAACGTCGCCAATCTGATCACCGCGCAGCTGCTGTTTCTCGAAGCCGAGAATCCCGAGCGCGATATTTGGATTTACATCAACTCGCCCGGGGGATCCATCACTGCCGGCATGGCCATTTACGACACGATGCAGTTCGTGCGTCCCGACATCACGACGGTTTGCGTCGGACAGGCCGCTTCGTTGGGCGCTGTGCTGATGGCGGCAGGCGCCAAGGGCAAGCGATACGGGCTTCCCAATTCCCGCTTCCTGCTCCATCAGCCGTCGATCTCGGGGCTGGCCGGACAGGCGACCGACATCGACATCCACGCACGCGAGATCCTGCGCATGCGCGCAAAGCTCAACGAGATTCTCGCCGAGCATTGTGGGCAAAAGGCCGAAACCATCAGCAAAGACGTCGAGCGCGATTTCATTCTCGACGCGGAACAGGCCAAAGCGTACGGCCTGATCGACGAGATTATCTTCAAGAAGGAACAGGAGTAGAATCGCGAATTCACCGGCTTCCACTCAACAGAGCTGCAAGTGCTAGGGGCTCTGTGAAAAAGGTTCAGCCCTGTCGTGGCGCACGCATTCTTGCGTGCTGGAGTGAACCCCAAAAATGAGACAGTTGTAGTAGCCCCGTAGCGTAGGGCTGGGCCGTCGTTTGGCCCAGACCTGCGGCCTTTTGCTCTTGTGGCGCACGCATTCTCGCCTGAGTCATGCACCGACCGGCCGCCGGACGTCGCGCACGCATTCCTGCGTGCCGTGTCGGTATTCCTGGCGACATATGGATGTTCAAACGCCGCGGTCCCGGTCGAGACTTGAAACCCAACGCCGCCGGGTCGTATGATCGTTAATCCCGGTGGAAGTTCCTTCCCATGATGTTCTTATCATTGGCGGCGGCGGCGCGGGTCTGCGCGCCGGCATCGCCGTGGCCGAATCCAACCCCGAATTGAGCGTCGCCATCGTTTCCAAGGTCTACCCGATGCGGAGCCACACGGTTTCCGCGGAAGGGGGATCGGCGGCCGTCGTCGCCGCTGACGACAGTCTCGAAGAGCACATCTACGACACGATTTCGGGCGGCGACTGGCTGGTGGACCAAGATGCCGTCGAAGCCTTCGTGAACGAAGCCCCCGAGGAATTGTTGCGGCTGGAGCATTGGGGATGCCCTTGGAGCCGGCGCGACGATGGCCGGGTGAACGTCCGACCTTTTGGTGGCATGAAGAAGAAGCGCACCTGGTTCGCCGCCGACAAAACCGGCTTCCACATGTTGCACACGCTCTTCCAGACAAGCCTCAAGTATGAGTCCATCACGCGCTACGACGAGTGGTTCGTCACCAAGCTGCTGGTCGAAGACGGGCGCGCGCAGGGGGTAGTCGCCATCGAGACGGCCTCCGGGAAGATTCAAACCCTGCTGGCCAAGGCGGTGATCATCACTACGGGAGGGTGCGGGAAGGTATTCCCTTTCACTACCAATGCCAACATCAAAAACGGTGACGGCATGGCCATGGCTTACCGCGAGGGCGCTCCCCTGAAGGACATGGAATTTATCCAGTACCACCCGACAGGGCTGCCGTTTACCGGGATTCTGATTACCGAGGCTTCCCGCGCCGAGGGCGGGTACATGCTCAACAAGGACGGGTATCGCTACCTGCAAGATTACGATCTCGGGAAGCCTGAACCGAAGCCTGTCCTGCGCAGCATGGAGCTGGGGCCCCGGGACCGGCTCTGCCAAGCATTTGAAAAAGAGCGAGAAAAAGGACGCACCATCGAAGGACCCTATGGTCCGGTCGTTCACCTCGACCTGCGCCATCTGGGCGAGAAGGTAATCAATACACAGCTTCCCTTTGTTCGCGAGCTGTGCCGGAAATATCAAAACGTCGACCCGGTCAAGGAGCTTATCCCCGTGCGGCCGGTTGTGCATTATGTAATGGGCGGTGTCCACACCGAGATGGACGGCAGCACGCCGATCGAGGGTTTGTATGCCGCCGGGGAAGCCGCCTGCGTAAGCATCAACGGAGCGAACCGGCTGGGATCGAACTCGCTAACCGAGTTGCTGGTGTTTGGCGCAAGGGCGGGCAAGGCGGCCGCGTCTTACGCCGCCGAGCAGGGGGAAAGTGGCGACCACGTTTTGCTCCAGGCGAGGCAGGAGACAAAGAGGCTAGGGAAAGACTTTTTCGACAAGACCGGTGGCCGAGAGAGTATCGCCGATATCCGCCGAGAGATGCAGGAGACCATGGAAGAGGGAGTCGGCATTTACCGCCACGGCAATTCGCTAGGCGCCTCCGCCGACAAAATCCGCGAACTGAAGGACCGCTTCAAGGACATCGCCATCAGCGACCACAGCCGGACGTTCAATACGGAAGTCCCCTCCGCGATTGAACTGTCCTTCATGCTCGATGTCGCGGAGACGATGGTCGAGTCGGCTTTGTACCGAACCGAGTCACGCGGCGCCCACCAGCGCACGGACTTCCCCGAGAGAGATGACGAGAAGTTCCTCGCACATTCGCTGATATCCCGTAATCAGGACGGTTCCACGAGGGTAGAGCTGCTGCCCGTGAAGATCACCCGCTGGCCTCCGGGCGAGCGAGTCTACGGAAGGTAGGAGCAGATGGCAGACACGATCAGTTTGGAAGTTACGCGTTATCGTCCCGAGCGGGAGACAGAGCCCACGTTTCAAACTTACGAGGTGCCCTTGCGGAAGGAATGGGTGGTTCTCGATGCGCTCAACTACATCAAAGATGAGCTGGACGGGTCGCTGTCTTACCGCTGGTCCTGCCGCATGGGGATTTGCGGCAGTTGCGGCATGATGGTCAACGGCGAACCGAAATTGACCTGCGCCGTGTTTCTCAACGATTACCTCCCGGGGCCAATCCGGGTCGAGCCGCTCCGATACTTCCCCGTGGTTCGCGATCTGGTCATCGACATGAGCGATTTCCTGGCCAAGCTGCGGCGCGTCAAGCCCTGGATCACCCGTGACCAGGAAAAACCTTTGTCGGAGGGAGAATATCGCCAGACGCCCCAGGAGCTGGACACTTACAAGCAGTTCAGCATGTGCATCAACTGCATGCTTTGCTACGCGGCGTGCCCGGTCTATGGGTTGGATCCGGACTTCATCGGACCGGCGGCCATAGCGCTTGCGCAGCGCTATAACATGGATTCCCGGGATCAAGGGGCGGGCGAGCGACTCGAGATTCTATCCCAGGAAGAAGGCATATGGGACTGTACGTTCGTCGGGGAGTGCACCCGAGTTTGTCCCAAAAATGTCGATCCGGCGGGAGCGATCCAGCAATACAAATTGACGGCCACGACGGACTGGTTCCAGTCGTTGCTGATGCCCTGGGGAGGGAAGTGAGATGAGCTCCGGCCCGCCTGGCGCTGATTTTGCACCTCGCCCGTATCGGGCCCGTATGTCCACGTATTGGTGGCTCCAGCGGTGGCGGCACCTGAAATTCATGTTGCGGGAGCTCAGCAGCGTGGCCGTGGGTTATTTCATTGTGATCACCCTGCTGCAGATTCGCGCTTTGGTCCAGGGGCCGGAAGCCTACGCCGCTTTTCAAGACTGCTTACAGGCTCCGTTGCTGCTCGCGCTTCACGCGGCCGCGTTCCTTTTCGTCGTGTTTCACACGATCACCTGGTTCAACGTCACTCCACGGGCCATCGTGCTGCGCGTCGGGGGCAAGCGCCTTCCCGATCTTGCCGTCATCGCGCCCAACTACGCAGCGTGGGTGGTGATCTCAGGGCTCGTTGCCTGGTTCATCTTGAGAGGATAGATGCCCAAGAAATCAAATGAGCCTTTCTTGTGGTTGCTGTTCAGCGCGGGCGGTGTTATGACGGCGTTGTTCATCCCGATCCATGTATTCCTGTTCGGTTTGGCATTCCCGCTGGGCTGGATCGACCCTCCCGGTTACGAAAGTCTTAGCGCCCTGCTGCGATTGCCCCTGACTCGGGCTTATCTGTTCGTCCTTTGTTTCCTTGCGCTGTTCCATTGGGCACACCGATTCCGCTTCGCTCTCTATGACGGCTTGCAAATCAAACACCTCAACTCACTGATATTGACTTGCTGTTACGGAGCAGCCGTTGCCGGCACAGTTTGGGCGGGCTATCTCTTGTGGAATATCGCGTAGCGAGTCCGAGGGGCCACCCGTGAAGTTTGTCGCCGGCAGCCACGCAGTTTCTCCTTTTTGCGCCGGAAAGTAGTTAGCCCGTTTTTCTCGCCAGGTGGCGGGTCTACGGCCTGCTTCGGCCGTCAGGTGGCAAGACACGCGGACTGCATGTCATGCATCCTAAGTGGCTCATTAAAAGTAGCTTAGACCCATCGGTGCCAGGGCCTCCTTGGATCGGCAAGGTATAATGTAATTGAGTACCCGCGAAGCATTCGGGACCCATTCGAGCACGGATCGTCGGAAGCCGCGAACCAACGAGGCAACAAAATTACCAAACAAAGCCAATTTCGTGTAACCCAAAGGGAATCAATGGTTTCAGGTTGGTTTCGAGTACGGCGGGGCGGTCGGATCCGTGGGGATTAGACGGATCGGACCAGCCGGGTACAAGAGTAGCTTTGCCGCGGGGCGGGAGACCCCGAAGAGCAACAGGGCGGCAGAGCTTGTAGCGCGGACCTGGCGCTTTTCCAGCGTCCGCGTCCGTGGGCACCTACCGAGAAACAGAATTACCAAACAAAGCCAATTCCTTATAATACCTTTCTTTTCAGTGCCTTACAGAGAGTTTGGCGGGTTGATCGCGTCCTTCTACCTCGGCTGGTGAGAGATGCGGGCTAGCGTCTCGAAATCCCGGTCCTCCAATTCGCGCGACCGGAAACTCGTCCCATCTCTGCTTCGCTGGTATCGCCGTCACCGGCGGGACCTGCCCTGGCGCGGTACCCGCGATCCCTACCGCGTCTGGGTCGCGGAGATCATGCTGCAGCAAACGCGGGTCGCCACTGTTATTCCGTACTACGAACGCTTCCTGAAACGGTTCCCCTCCGTCGAGTCTCTGGCCAAGGTTCGCGAACAGACTCTCCTAGGTTTTTGGAGCGGACTCGGCTATTACCGCCGCGCGCGCATGATGCGGGCAGCCGCTCGCAAGGTTGTGAGCGAACATGGCGGTGTATTCCCGAAAAGCTTTGAAGAGCTACGGGATCTGCCTGGCATTGGGGATTACACGGCGGCGGCCGTAGCGAGCATCGCCTTCGAGCGGCCTTGCACGGTCGTGGATGGAAACGTCATCCGCCTGCTCACGCGTCTCGACGACGACTCGCGCGAGGTGACAAGCTCGGCTGTGCGGCGCGACCTACAAACGCGAGCGCAGCAGCTCATCGCCGCTGCCGGCCCACGCAGCCGCGGAGCGTTCAATCAAGCGATGATGGAGTTGGGGTCTCTTCTGTGCACTCGCCGCAAGCCGCGGTGCCTGATCTGCCCCGTCGCTTCGTACTGCAAAGCACGGAAGCAAGGCGTGCAGGAGCAACGCCCGGTGAGACCCGAGAAGCGCCACCCGGTTCGGCTGCAATTGGCCGTCGCGCTGGTCGAACGCGGCCGGAAGATTCTACTTAGGCAACGACCGCGCGAAGATCCCCTCATGCCGGAGTTTTGGGAGTTGCCTCTGGCCGAAGGATCGCGGCTGGGGGCGGATTGCTTTCTTCCCCTGGGCATCGAACGGCGAAAGCGGCTGGGAACCTTCCGTCACGGGATCCCTTTTCGTGAATACCGGGGGTCCGTCTACCGGGGCGAGCTGCCCCTTCAGCCCCCTGACGGTTACCGCTGGGTCTCGCCCGAGAGGCTAAGAAGGCTTCCTCTGACGACCATCACCCGTAAGGCGTTGGCCGTGGCGCGCGGCGTAGTCTAGCTACTTTCCGGCGCAAAATACGCGTAGCGCTCGGGGCGGGGACGGTCACCAATTTCGCGCCTTCAAAGAATCAACAACTTACGGGCGCATGCGGACGCGAAATTGGCTGACTGTACCCAGCCACCACGCAGTTTCTCCTTTTTGCGCCGGAAAGTAGCTAGCTAGATCGCTTCACCAGGCCAATCGTGGCAGTCACTACGGTGGCGACAAACACTCGTGTTTGTCCTGGGTGGCCGTGCAGGCAAGTCCCGTAGCAGGGCTGGGCAGTCGTTTCGCCCAGACCCGCGGCCTTTGGGTTTGATTCGAGTACGGAATCCTCAGACTTGGCGGGCCTCATCAGCTTGCTGCCCTGGGCTACTCGGTACAAAACCGCCTTCTTCCAAATAGCGCACCATCTCGTCGGCTACCAAGCGATGACCGTCGGGGTTGAGATGGGCCAGGTCGGCAAACAAATCGGCCCCTCCGCGGTCTGCCAGGAAGGCGTAGAGGTCATGCAGCGGTATTTCCATTTCCTCGCAGATTTCGCTCATCTTGCTTTGTGGATAAAGGACCGTCTGAAGCTCACTCTGGACGAGTTTCTTGTTGAACTGAGGCACGAAGGGGAACATGACCACGGCGAGGCGTCCCCCAACGCTTGTGACCGACCGATGCATCGCCGAGAGCTGGTCTCTGACGAATTCCCAGGAGTCCTCTTCCCACGCCCGGGCAAAGCCGGCGTGGCGCTGCCAGGGGTATTTCGCCTCGTTCAAGCGCATTTGCATCAGCGCAAACCGAAGCCGCAAGACCAGGTAGCTGCTCTTAGGAAGCCACGCTAAGGGGTCCCCTTCGTCCGGTACTACAGCACGACGACCCTCCTCCGTCAACAGCAAGCCGATTTCGACGTCCTTGTTGAAACGGTGAAGGAATCTCGCGTTGTCGTTGAGAGTGTATTGCAGAACGACTAGATCGGGCTCAAGAGAGAGGAGTCGGCTTTCCAGCAGCAATCTTTCCTGGTAGATTGTGTATCCGATGATCGCGGCGTTGATGACCTCGGCCCGTCCCGTGAATTCCTCCCCCATCATGGCCACCCAGTTGTCCTTGGGCTCGTTAAAACGTGGGGCCGCGACAGAATCGCCGACCAGGATGATTCGCATTGGCCCGTTAGGGTCTTTCGCGGTGATTTCCGGCGCCTTTATGCCGAGTGAGTTGACATCGGGTTGATCCGGATTGTACGTGAAACTCAGTTCCGGATCGGGCGCCAACCCATGGTTTTTTGCCCCGAAGGAAGTGGGGACGCGATCTTCTGATTCCCAGATCGACGCCCATGCTCCCCGGAGCCCCGCTTCCTCCCGGACTCGTACAATAAACTCTCCTCCTAACAAGCCTACAAACACACTCAGCAGCAGAGCAAGGAAACGTTTCACTGTTCCGCTCCCGGGTTTGGACTGAGGCCGCTTCCTTCCGGCTTCGAGGCTATGGCTTGAAGGTCCGGCGGCCTATGACGGCACAAGGCCGGGAAGGTCACCTGCCCGCAGGGGACTCTTTGCCCAGCCCTTCGTGCTAGTGGTCGAAGGGGCCGAACGGCCCGTTTACCCGGTTTCATGACGGTCACTCGAGCCAGCTCCTAAAACAACGTATAGATAAACGGAAAAGCCGCGGTGCCGGACATCAATACCAAAGCGCTCACCAGCAGCAGAATTACGAGCAGTGGAGCGAGCCACCACTTTTTGTTGTGGCGGAGCCACTGCACCAGCTCGCGCAGGAAACCCGCCGGCGCTTGTTCCGCCTGCTTGGCAAACTCTTCAACACTATCTTGGTTGGTCATAGGCCGGCTTCTCCGCGACTCGCCTTGTCAAAACTGCTGAAAGTAGCGACTACGCTTTTCTTCTCCGCTGTGAGGCTCCCAGTACGACTCCGTAGCATGGTCTAGTGCCCGCTGAAGCGGGTCCCGGCCCAGGAGCCGCATGAACAGACCGATGGGCGTGACGATCAGGTAATAGATCGTGGCTAGCAGCGTGTAAGAAATCATCCAGCCGATGGGGAACAGCGCCGTGATCCAGGCCCGAAAGACCATTGCCTGGACGGACGGGATGGCGTAATACAGTGCACACTGAATCAACGCGGCCGACCAAACAACGATCGGGATGGTCCACTGGCCCGTGCGGTTCCCGACGAGAGCCCCGACGACGCCCAAGAATGCGGCCAGCGTGAGGCCGAAGACTCGCAGGTCTTTCGGTGTTGGCTCCCGATTTCTGTCAATGAGCGGCATGCCGATTCGCCGTTTCTCAGGCCGCCTTTCGGCCGATCATCAAGAAAAAACCGCCCTCGCGACTTCCGGAAACGACTTCGCGGGCTTGCGTCAGCACATGGTCGAGACGGCTGCCTCGGGGCTCCGGATCAAAGAGGTTCGCGGAATCGAAACGCTGCTTTTTCGGCGAAATCGAAGGCACGCCTCGAACGAACTCGATCCCACACTCATCAAACCACCGCAGCACTTCACCTACCGTATGCTTGGACTCATGCGGGTGGCGGTACTGATCGGCCAACCACGCCCGACTCTTGGCCTCGCCTTGCCACCCGTTACGCAGCACGGGGTCAATCCACTTGCCGCGACCTCCTGTCAGTCGGAATACCTGACGCCGCAGATCTGTCATGAGGCGGCCGTATTTGTTGTACAGGCCGACAACACAATGTCCACCCGGCTTCAGGAGCGGCAGCAGCGATCGGAAACCTCCGTAAGGATCCGGGGTGTGATGGAGGACTCCATTGCACAGCAGAGCATCAAACTGTGCCGGTTTCAGGCAGGGCCGAAACAGGTTCATTTGCACGAACTGGACGCGGTCCAAAGCGTGCTGGCGGCGGAATTGCTCTCCGAGCCGAAGTGAATTCAGACATAGGTCGGCCCCCACGACATTACGGCAACCGATGCCAAGAAAATTGCTCAGCTGGCCTGTTCCGCAGCCCACCTCGAGCACGGCGGAGTTGTAAGGGATCGCCTGGTCGAGCGCCCGGGCATAGAGACCTCGCCGGGCCTTCTCAATCAGCGAACGCAGCGAGTCGTGGTCTTCGTAGTTTGGGAATGGGGTTTCCTCATAGAATGCCTTCACGGCTTCCGTGACAGCCTTGCCGTCCCCGCTCCCTTCGTGCGGCCAATACATCGACCAGATGCCATCTCGCTTTCGGAAAACTTGGCCACACGCTGTGCACTGCGCGCCGGCATCGTCGGGGTTGAGAGTTAGTTCAGCGCTGTGACAAGGACTCAGCCAGGGACTCGTAGCGGATTCTTTTTTGGCCGCGCGGGCGGCGGTCCTAACCATGGCACCTTGCCTCTGCTTGTTAAGGACGTAATGCCCCATGCACAGCAGGTCTATGTCCGAGGACATGAATGTTTCGTACGCCTGCCGCGGTGAACAGACGATGGGATCCCAGCCTAGGTTGAAGCTGGTGTTGACCATGACGGGACAGCCGGTCCGCCGGTAGAAAGCCTCGAGAAGTTGGCGAAGCAGGCCATGACGATCGGCGTCCACCGTTTGCAGACGCGCCGAATAATCAACGTGCGTGACGGCGGGGATTTGTGAACGACGTAGCCCTAACTTGGCAAGCCCTTTCGCGCTCTGCCCGACGTCGGTCGTGACGCGTTTCTCCTCTCGCACAGTAGTCACGAGCAGCATGTAGGGGCTTTCCTGGTCGGCTGCGATGTCAAAGTACTCTCCTGCGTGCTCTCTCAATACGACAGGCGCAAAAGGCCGGAAGCTTTCGCGAAATTTGACTTTGACGTTCATCACCGACTGCATGTCAAGCCGCCGGGCGTCGCCCAAGATACTCCGTGAACCCAAGGCTCGGGGACCGAACTCCATCCGTCCCTGAAACCACCCCACCACTTTTCCGTCCGCAATTTCGTTGGCAACGTACTCACACAACGCCTCGTCGCCCTCGACGTATTGGTAGTCGGCCTGGCTGCCCTCTAGAAACGCACCTATCTGCTCATCTTCATAGGAGGGACCTAGCAGCGAACCCGACTGGCTGTCGGTGAGCAACGGTTTCCTTGGGTTTTCCAGTAATTGATGCCAGACGAACAGCGCGACTCCGAGTGAACCGCCCGCGTCGCCGGCTGCCGGCTGAATCCACAGATTCTCGAAGGGCGTCTCCCGGAGGATGCGCCCGTTGCCGACGCAGTTCAGCGCCACTCCGCCGGCCAAGCACAGGTTTTTCAGTCCAGTTTCCCTTTGCACGTGCCGGGACATGCGCAGCATGATTTCTTCGATCACCTTCTGGATCGAAGCGGCCAAGTCCATGTCGCGTTGAGTGATGGCAGCCTCCGGATCCCGTGGTGCGCCCTCAAACAGCTCCTCGAATTTCCGGGACGTCATCGTCAGGCCCGGGCAGTAGTGGAAGTAGGACATATCCATCCGGAACGACCCAGCTTCCTTGAGGTCGATGAGCCTTTCCAAAATTCGGTCTACGTACTTCGGCTCCCCGTAGGGTGCCAGTCCCATCAATTTGTACTCTCCCGAATTCACCGGGAAGCCGCAGAAGTAAGTAAATGCCGAGTAGAGCAGTCCCGGCGAATGGGGAAAGCGTAGCTCCTCGAGCAATGTAATTTTGTTGCCTTTACCGTACCCGCAGGTCGCCGTTGCCCATTCCCCCACCCCGTCGAGGGTGAGAATCGCGGCCTCGTCGAAAGGGGAAGGGAAGAAAGCGCTGGCCGCGTGGGACTCGTGGTGCTCCGTGTAAATGAATCGCTTCCGGTAAGCTCCCCGAAGAGCGCGCTTCATCTCGCGTCCCAGGTATAACTTCTTGTTCAGCCATACCGGCATCGCCTGGACGAAGGAGCGGAATCCTCGAGGACTGTACGCGAAGTATGTTTCTAGAAGACGGTCGAATTTCAGCAACGGCTTGTCATAAAACCCCACATAGTCCAACTGCTCGGGTCGGAGACCTGCCGCCTCAAGACAGTAGTCGATGGCGTGAACAGGGAACTCCTGGTCGTGCTTCTTCCCGGTGAAGCGCTCTTCTTGCGCGGCGGCTACAATCTCCCCGTCGACGACTAGCGCCGCCGCGGAATCATGATAAAAAGCGGAGATCCCCAGAATTGCCGTCATGCCAGTATTGCCGGACGTCGAACGAGAGGGCGGAAGTCTGGCGAAAGCCTCACCGCGCGGTCAGCCTAAGAGGATCAAGGCATTCCCCACCGCCATCCACACGGGTATTCTCGGCCGTCCAGCTGCGAACCGCGCGTTGCCCGGGCTATCCTGTCTTTCACCCATTAGTCTACTGCCTGCCATTCGGGAAGATTTCCGCATATCGTCGTACTGCCCCTGAGGCAGATCACTTATCTCCAGCGTATTTTTCACTGGGCGGGTTTGGAAGCGCACCTAAGCATTCTGGCGAATGGGGCAGCTTCATGGCAGTGGCCGGTCGCTCGTCCGGCTTGGTCGGATAGCGCCGCACGCTGGCAGCCCGTGGCGAAAGTCGGGCGGGAGAGAAAAATGGGGACTGCCAGGACTGCCACAATTCGCCCCCGTCATGGCCCTCGAAACAGGTTATTTAGCCTGAAGCGAATTGGCCGGCTGGAAGGTGTGAAAAATCGGGGACTGTCACAAGCGGCGTCCCAGAAGGCACGTGGAATCAGTGATATCTTCAGCCGCGGTTGACTGTCCCCAGCATTTTTTCATACCTTTCCGTACCCGATTTTTCGCGACCTTCACATCTACCACGGGCTGCTGGGGGTACTTTATTCGGAAACTTATGAGGCTACGAGTAGGTTGAGGGGGGGCGGTAGCGTGGCTCCGCAATGCCTCAAGAGATTGTCAACGCATACTCCCGATGCTCCTGTGACTGCAAGGCCCCCGGGGTTGGCCAACCGCCGTCCCGGGCCGCCAATGAAACGTGAAACGGTTCCGCCGGTGATGATAAACTCATTTCAAATCCCTGTTGGGAGCTTGATGGAGATTCCTAGAAGGCTGCATCCGCGGGACCGGTGAAATTACATTTTCCCGAAAGTCGGGGCTGGGAAATCAGAGGCCATACCGGTTGCCGCCCGATCACCCTCAGGGACGCGAACAGCGCCAAGGCGTGCGGCAAAGATGAAGATCTTCGGTGTGATGATGGTGCGCAATGAGGCGGATATTCTTCGCGTCAACGTCCTCCATCACCTTGATCAGGGCGTCGATTACTTCCTGGTCGTCGACAACGGATCGTGGGACGGCACCGACAGGGTTCTTCAAAAGATGAGCCGGAAGGGGCGTGTGGGCTGGATACGCGATCCAGGGCCGTATCATCAATCCGAGATCACGACTGAGTTAGCGCGGGAAGCCTTCCACAGAGGCGCTGACTGGGTTGTTCCCATCGACGCCGATGAGTTTTGGTGGGCGCCGGGCGGCAACTTCAGGGAGGTCCTGGAGGAATCAGAAGCCGGAGCGCTTGAAGTAGAGCTGGTGAACTTCATTCAGAGGCGCGCCCAGACGCAGGTGTCACCTGATGCTTTGCTCCATATGACGCGCCGGGCTCCGGACCCGGCGGGTCCGTTGGGGCAGGCCCGGGAATTATTCGAATCCAGAAAGCATGCGTTTGTCGAGTTGATGACGTATCCCAAATGGATCAGCCGCGCCACGGCTTCCACCGAAATCGCGATGGGCGACCACAGCGTGAAAGGTGTTCCGGAACCGCGGGAGAAAACAGACGGGATTATTTGCCTCCACGCACCACTTCGCGCCCGCTCGGCGTTGTTCGACAAGGCGGTCGATCAGGGCCCACGTATTCATGAACTCGACTTGAATTCGGGCGACGCCTGGCAACCGCGCCGCTGGCACGAATTGGCGAGGCTCGGGGAGCTGGAAGCAGAGTGGCGGGCCAACAGCTACGCCGGCAACCGGCTTGATGTTTACGGAGCTTCGCACAAGGTCGTGTTCGACCCTCGGCTGCGAGACGTGGTCAAACCTTGGATCAGCGCGCCGGCTTCCGCCGCCCGGGAGGAACCAGAAGCTGCCGCGGATGCGAAGGAAGGCGACGGGACGAAGCGCGGCGTCGTCGACCCGTCGCTGGAGACGCTTGCCGAAGCGGATGTGGCGGACGCGCAAGAAGCGGCCGCAACGGCGCCGGGACCCGAGGCCCAAGTCGCCCCGGCAACGGCTGAGAAACCGTTGCCGCTTGCCGCAAGCCTGACGAGCAGCGAGGCGAGCATGGTACGGCTCGTCGGTAGCAACCAGCGCGTCCTGGTCGTAGGTCATTCGGTAGGTTCCCTGTCGCGGGCTATTCACGATCGGGGCTGTCAGGTAGTTGCGATCGAGACGGATCGTAGCGCGGCCCTCGGCGCGCGGGAATACGTGGAACGCGTCGTGGTTGGGGACGTTGAGCGGCTCAAGTTGTTTCAAGAGCTAGACGAGCAGAGCTTCGAATGTGTCGTACTCGCCGGGCTGCTCGAGTTTGTGAAAGAGCCACTCGTCGTTTTGAAGACTCTGAAGAAATACCTTCGGCCCGACGGCAGCCTCGTAGCAGCAGTTCCCAATGCGGCGCACGGCGCGTTACGCATCAAGCTGTTACGGGAAGGCCGGCTGCCGCGCATGGAAAATGACCGGGCCACGCCGGGATCGCTACACTCCTACACTCGCGAAACGCTGGCACAGCTGCTGGAGGAGGCCGGGTTTGCTCTGGGAAGACTGGACCGCTGCGAGCTTCTCGTCGAGCGCTCAGACGTCAGTCAGGACGATCCGGCTGTGCCGGCGAAGCTGCTCGAGAATCTGTCGCAAGACGCGGACGCGCGAACTACCCACTTCGTCGCCCTTGCGTATCCCTTGCCGCATGCCCATCTGAACCTAATTCAGGAACGCATGCGGGAGATGGCGGAGCAGAACGACGCCGCTCGCAGAGAGTTGGCGGCTCTTCGGCCGCTGAAGGAACGTGTGACGAGATCTTCGGCAAAGGTCGAGGCGTTGCTCAGAGCAAAACTTCGCCTGGGCGGGGACACGGCTCGCCTCGAGGATCAGCAGCAGGATGCCGCCAAGGCGTTGGTGGAGATGCTAGGGGAATCGTCTCAAGCTTTAGAGGATCTCGAGAGTCGCAATAAGAGTCTGTCCAAAGCAGTTCGACGGAGCAAGAGCAGGGTGCGCTCGTTAGAAGCTGAGTTGCAAGAGACCTTGAACGGGTTGGACGGCCTACGTCAAGAGAATGCCAATCTCACTGAGACCCTCGGGCGGGCGGAGAACGACCGAGCAGCATTGCAAAGCCGGGCAAAAGAGCTTAGCGAAGAGTTAGAGGCCGTCGTTACTAGCCCGGGCTGGAAATTGATCTCGTCATACCGTGACTGGCTCCAGGACAAGGTCTGGACCAAGCCATGGCTCCGAAAACCCTATGAGGCTGTGGCACAGTGGCTGCTAGGGGCGGGCGAAGATCCTCCCAGCTCGGTCATGCGCCGAAAAAGGTCCTAGCGACTGACCAAAGGAGAATTCGATGACTGACTCTGTTGATCCCGCCATACCTACTTATAGGAGTTCCTTCGGTGGGCTCTGGCCCGATCTGAGCCATGCGCCGTTTCTCATTCGAGGGAAATTCGAGCTAGGTCTGATCACCGAGGAACAGGTAAAGCAATTGGAGCACTGGGTCGAGCACGGCTATGTCGTGATCCCCAATGCGGTACCAGGCGAAGTGGTTGACCTGGTTAACTCCGACGTGGAACGAGCCTGGCGGGGCGAGTTGCCTTCGCTTCGGATAGAGCATTGGGAGAACAACGCCAGACACGTAGCGCCGATCAAGCCCGAAATCAAGGATAAGCCACATAAGCTCCTCGATATCTATAGCGCGTCCGAGGCAGCGCGCCGTGCGATCTTCTCGCAGCCCATTTTCGACTTTCTGGCCCTAGTCTTCGAGCGTCCGCCGATGGCATTCCAGAGTCTTTCTTTCATGCGGGGTATTGGCCAACCAATCCACAAAGACACCGCCTACGTCGTGGTTAGCTCACCGATGGAGTTCGCCGCCTCATGGATCGCACTAGAGGACATTCAACCCAATTCCGGGGCCTTGGAATACTACGAGGGGAGCCACCGAGGGGAAGAGTATCTCTTCGACGAGAAGCGCAAGAGCATGCCCGAAGGCTACTCGGAAGAACAGCGATATCTCAGTTCCTTGCACGAGCAGGCCCGGGAAATGGGGCTCGCTAGAAAGCAGTTCTTCCCGCGCAAGGGGGACGCCTTGATCTGGTCAGCGGACCTGGCTCACGGCGGGTCCCCAGACGCCGCGCCTGACTCGACCAGGCGAAGTCTCGTTACTCACTACTGCCCTGTAGATCTCCAGCCTTCCTATTTCCGCACCGCTAAGCACAGCGGGCGTATTCAACATGGCCAGCGCGCCTACTATTGCTACGCCATCTGTTCCTGACCGTATGCCTCCAAAGGAGTCCGGCCCGGCGACCGTGAATCTGAAGGCACTCTTGGCCGAATTGGAATTTCCGGGGCCGTTGTTTGGACAGCATGGGCGCGGGGGGTTCCGAAATGCCGCCGTTGCAAGCTCCAAAGACCCCGTGGGAGCAACAGGGGGCCACTCGTTCGGCGGCGCCGCCGGTACCCGAATCGCCGGCTATTGGGGAATAATAGTGGGATGACTCGTCCACCGTTCCGCCGATTCCTCAGGCGCATGCTGGTGATCCTCGTGCCGCTGGTGACGCTCGGATGCCACAGCGAACCCAAGCGTCCCAATGTGCTGCTCATTTCCTTGGATACTCTTCGCGCGGACCACCTGAGCTGCTACGGATATCACCGCCAGACATCCCCGTTTCTGGACGAGTTGGCTGCTAAGGGAGTGAGATACACCAACTTTTTTGTCAATACCTACCCGACTCCTTCGTTTCACGCCACAATCCTCTCCGGGCAGTATCAGGAAACGCATCGTGTTGGTTATGACACCATTCGACATCATTCTCGGCACAGGTTTACGTTACCATCACATCTCCGCATGATCCAAGAGATCCTCGAGGAGGAGGGCTACACAGCGGTCGCCGTAACGGACGGCGGATTGGTGGCGGGTAGACTGGGGTTTGAGAGGGGGTTCAGCGAGTACTTGGATGATCAGTCACAGGGAGTCGTGCGCGGAACGGACCGATTGCTCAATCTGTTGAAGACGCATTCGACGGCCGATAGACCTGTTTTCGCGTTCTACCACACATTCGAGATCCATACTCCGTACGCTTCTCCAGAGGAGTATGAACGGATGTTTTCTGATCTTGCCAGCGATTTTCAACCAACAACGCAGAACATGCTTCGTATCCGGACAAATCCTTCCGAGCTTACGAGGGCGGAACTCGAGCATGTCAAGGCGCAGTACGACGCAGGCATTCGTGACACAGATGATGTTTTGAAGGGGGTTTTTTCTGAGCTCCAGGCAATCGGCTTTCTTGAGAATTCCCTCGTCATGATCACCTCGGATCACGGGGAAGAATTCGCGGAACACGGCCGGCTCCTGCACCTTGAATCCTTGTACGACGAGGTTCTTCGTGTGCCAATGATTGTGTTGGGGAGTGATATTGGTTCCGGCAGGGTGGATACACGAATGGCTAGTAGCGTGGACATAGTACCCACGATCCTTGAATATGTGGGGATCGAGGCGGACGTGAGACTGGATGGCAAGGACTTGCTCGGGCTGCAACAAGGGGATGAGGGCGACCAGGTAGTGATCAGCCAATTCGGGAACCGCCTCTACAGTGTTAGAACGCATGAATGGAAGTTCGTTGAAAATCTAAAGCTGAACTCCGAATGGCTGTTCAATATCCTGCGAGATCCTGGGGAGACCGTCAATCTGAGCGTGGAGAAAGATTCCGTGCGGGTGAAGCTGAAGGGCCGGCTCGAGGGGTGGAAGAAGGACCAAAGAGTGCAGGCGATGGAACTAGAAAATTCCGATCCCAGTGCCGAGACCTTACGTAGCCTGCGAACCCTGGGATACGTCCAGGGGCCGAACGCCCCCAAGTCGGAGCTGGTAAAGCGAAGAATTATCGGCCACATCGACGTGATGGGTGGTTCGAAGCGGGCAAGGATTGTCGGGAACGACCGAGTGCTTGTGTCCGGTTGGGCTGCTGACACGCTAGAGGGTGCGCCTGTTAACAAAGTGGTGATCTTGGTAGATGGAGAGATTCTTGGGGAGACAACGCAGTTCTTCGCAAGAAGGGATGTCGCAGAGGGATATCGGCGGGATGATTTGTTGAATTGCGGATGGAAGGTGCGGGTTCGAGCAGGTCACCTGAACGCGGGCGGACATCGGCTAGATGGACTTGCTATTAGTCACGACGGACTAGTTGGGATGCTACAGCCCTTGAACTTCGAGGTGGCCGATTCGACAGCAGTGAAATGAGAGCCGGTGCAAAATGCGTTCGGCGAGAGCTTCAACGGACGCCTGCGCGACGAGTGTTTGTGAACTTGCAATGGTTTTGAGGTCGGCGGGACACCCTCCGTATAAGTCTCCGGACAAATAGAAGATCGGCGGCACACGCGCCCAAGCATGAGAGTGTGCAGGATCACTCTTACTATTGTCTTGGCGATTTGGAGTCGCCCACCCGGTCAACGTTTCCCTTTCACCTCTCCAGTTTCTGTTGCAGTCGTGCTCGGATCCGACGGCTGTAAGTAACCCAGCGACCTGAGTTTCTTCACCTGTTCTGCAGTGAATATTGGTTTGCTAGGAGACAACACCTGCTTTCTTACATCTGTCTTCCATTGTTCAAGTCTAGCTTGCAATTTCGCTTTAACGGCAGGGAACTCTGCGACGCGATTCTCCGTCTCGTGTGGGTCTCGGGATAATTGGAATAGCTCGAGACTTTCCGATTCTCGGTCCTCGATTAGCTTCCAGGCTCGGCTTCGAATACTGTACAATCGATTTCCAAACTGACTGAATATAACCTGTTCGTCCTCAGGAGTCTCCGCCAGCGCCAAGAGATCCGTCCCTTGGAAGCTCGATTCTGCTCGGAGACCGACGTAGTTCAGAATTGTCGGCAGAATATCCACCGAGCTCGCCATCCGATCGTCTACCCGGCCCTTTTGGACTCCGTTTCCGAATAGGATCAGGGGTACACGAATAATCTCATCGTACAGGGAAGCTACTCCATGCAGAAGGTGGTTGTGCTCTCCTAGGGCCTCGCCGTGGTCTGACGTGATGACCACGAGACAGTTCTCCAAGAAACCCATAGTTTCGAGTTCCGAGATCAACTGCCTCAGGACATCGTCGGTGTATCGAATTTCCGCGTCATACATCGCCCGGATAAACGCGAGATCTTCGTCGGTTAGCTCGGAGGCCCGGTTTTTAAGCCGGGTTAGATGACGGCCACTGAGATCCAAATCACTCTCAAACGCTCCAAACAAAGAAGCGTACTTCTCAGGAGGGTAGAAAGGAGCGTGAATCTCGTAGGTGTGAAACATAGCAAAGACCGGCCGACTTCCATCCCAGGAGTCACGCAGCAACGCCAGCAGCTTGGCCGCTCCAACCTCGGGCCCAGTCGAATCGTCGAAGAATTCGGTAAATCCTCTGCTGAACCCAAGCCCGCATTTCCAATTTGATTCAGGCCTCCCGACCTTCCAGCGGCCTTCAGCGTCTTTATTCATAGGGGCTAGAGCCCGATGAGGACGCCATGGAGGCCAACACCCAATGGGTGAAAAACAAACCAAGCCATTCCAGCTAACTTTCAATGGACTTCTCAAAGTCGATTTCCAGGGATCGCACGTCACTTCCGACGGTGGCCTGATTTTGGTTCGCGAACTGGACGAACGGCTCGGTCTAGGAGAACTGATTGACGAGCATCTCAGCGACTCCCGGCACGGCACAAACAAGCAGTTCGCGCTCGCTGATCTGTTGCGGCAGTCGATCTACAGCCGCTTGGCAGGCTACGAGGACGTCAACGACGCCGTCCGCGTGGCGGCTGACCCGACGTTTCGCTTGATCGGCTCGCAGAAGGGTAGTGTCTCAGTTTGAGAATCCGCCGGGCTAGAATCAATCTGCGGCCCGTGCGACAATGAGGACATGCCTACCCACTCAGGTAAGAAGCGGCCACGTGATATCAACGAACGGGCTAAGTTGATCGCGGACATTGCGGCTGGGGAGGTCGAGGACAAGCCGGACTACGGCGACAAGAATCCTGCGTCAGTCGAAGGTGGTCGAGTCGGGGGAAAGAAAGGTGGCAGGGCGAGAGCAAAGCTCTTGTCCGCCGAAAAGCGCTCCGAGATCGCGAGACTGGCTGCTCAGGCTCGCTGGAAAAAGACCCTTAGCTAGCCTTTTCTTCTGGCGCGTTCTTGCGCCACTCGATATCTTCTGTAAAATCCATCAGCATCGTGATCGGCTCCTCGTCTGGGCAGATACGGTTCCAGTGATCTGAGTCCAGTGTGAGCTGAACGCCATCGTCGATCATCTGTTCTCGGCGCATCACTAGAGACTTGTGCATCTTCTTCCTCGGCGGCTTGTCGTCAATGTCAATCCAGAACGACAACTGTTCACCACCACGGTACTCTTTCAGGGCATGGTAGACACGATAGGGCTTCCCTGTCTGTTTGTCGCGCCGCACTTCTTGGCGGGCGGCATTCGAGAATTGATTGGCAAGCAGATCAAGAGGGTCCTTCGGGCGGGGCAGTTTCCACCCCATCCTTAGGGCGAACTTTGCCACGTTCTTCATGTTTACATCCGTAACACCAGCCACCTCCTTGTAATAACGGATAAATTTCTGAAGCTCCTGATTCTTTCTCACCTCCTTGTAATAACGGATAAATTTCTGAAGCTCCTGATTCTTTCTCATTTGATTGGCTATCCTTTGAAAACCAGCTTACTAATCCAGGGGGGCGACTTCTCCCCAACCGTCAACCATTGCCCCCGACGATACGATAGACCGCATCTTCGCGAGGTGCTTGCGAAATCTTTCATGCCGCCCCGTTCTGTGCCCAAGCTGACCGGCAACAAGTCCAGGGTGAACATTCAATGTCCTGGAGAAGCCCAATAGGTCTCGCTCCGCAAAGAAAGGAGCCTTGCGGGCAATAAAGCTGTCCATGGACTTCTGCGGCACGCAGAAGTTTGCGGCGGCATCATTTGCTAAACGTTCTTCCTCCGGGAGGTCGTCGCCGGTTCCGGCCCGGTCACCTTCCAACTCGGCGTCCAGAATGACTGCCGAACAACCATGAAGACGTAAGACATGCTCCAATTCATGGCGCAGAACGAACCAGAAGTTGTCGATGCGGTCGTATCGCATCGACAGGCCAATTACCGGAGAAACATCATCCAACCAGAAGCAGACCCCGTCGATCTTGGCGGAGACCAGAGATTCGACTACGACAAACCTAATTCCAGATTCAGAAAGAATGCGCGGAACGTGCCGCGCTTCCTCAGCGGCGGCCAAGAGGCGTGCTAGCTTTGGAATCGCCGCACGGACAGCGGATGGAGAATATCGGCCCGCCAACATATCCCCTGCCATCGCTTTTACGCGGTACAGCCAAGCGAGCTGGGAGGGGGTCGCTGACATTGCAACGTTGGTTTTCTTGGCGGCATGAGGAAGTATCTCAATATCGTCAAGGGAATCCGCACCGAAAAACTTCATGAGGCCGGACTCTACCTGGGGTAGATTGCGAATGTCGTCCGCTTCGATCCACCCGCGCTTTATCATTTCGGCAATGGGAAGCCCACCAAATAGGTGAGCGCGCTGTTCTCTGTCGGGATCGGGTCGTGCTGTAATCCGGGCCTTCGCCAAGTCGTAGGTTTTTTGGAGATCGAGAAATCTCTCTGGTGCTTCAGCAAATACATCCCCAAGAGCTAGTGCCATCTCGGCGTCAACTGGTCGCTTGCCTGAAACGATCTTATTCACTCCGGTCGCGTCCACCCCTAGGACGATTGCGAGCACTCGCTGACTCCATCCTCGCGACTTTAGGAGTTCTTTGATGAGCTGGCCGGGCGTGCGGTACTCTTCGTCAATCAACACTCTTTACTTGTAGCGCGAGTCACGGGTGTTTGTCAACATGCTATCAGGCCATTTTGTCAAACTGAATTAAAGTTCTTGACAAATGGTGATTTCTCAAGCATAATATTCAGTATGAACACGCTCAAGACCTCAAAGAGAGTCCAGATTTTGGCGGCGCTGGTCGAGGGGTGCAGCCTCCGATCGACGAGCCGTATGGCTGATGTGTCGATCAACACGGTCACGAAGTTGCTCGTAGACCTCGGCTTCACGTGCGCCAACTATCAGGATCAGGTCATGCGAAATCTCCCCTGCAAGCGGATTCAAGTTGATGAAATTTGGAGCTTCTGCCAGATGAAGCAGAAGAACGTTCCACTCAAGAAGCAAGGGCAGTTCGGCTACGGGGATGTTTGGACATGGACCGCCATTTGCGCGGACACGAAACTGATCCCGAGCTGGTACACGGGAGACCGAGACGCAGGCAGCGCTTGGGAGTTCATGAACGACCTAGCCCCACGGCTGGCCCGCCGGGTCCAGTTGACCAGCGATGGCCTGAAAGTTTACGTTGATGCCGTAGACGACGCCTTCGGAGCGAACATCGACTATGCGCAGTTGGTAAAGCTGTATGGCGAAGACAAGACCGACGAACAGCGCTACAGCCCGCCGAAGTGCAACGGAACGAAGCGTCGAACAGTTCAGGGCAACCCCGATGGCGACCACATCTCAACCAGCTTTGTCGAGAGACAGAACTTGACGATGCGGATGTCTATGCGGCGGTTCACGCGGTTGACGAACGCCTTCTCCAAGAAAGTCGAGAACCACGCTCACGCGATCGCGATCCACTTCATGCACTACAACTTCGCGCGGATTCACAAAAGCCTGCGAGTCACCCCAGGGATGGAAGCGGGCGTCTCGGATCACGTTTGGTCGCTCGAAGAAATTATCGGGCTGCTGGATTCAAACTGAGACACTACCCGCAGAAGATCTGGGATCGCGGTGCGGCCTTGACCTCGACGCTGCACGGCTTCGAGACGGAGATGCTGGCGAGCGAAGAGAACCTGCTGGGGCTGATGGCGCTGAACCGAGAGCTGGTCGGGCAAGCGGAGGCGTTCGACGACTCCGCGCGGGTCGTTCTGGACATGGACTCCACCGAGAGTCCGGTCCATGGCCAACAGGAAGGCAGCGCCTACAACGGACACTTCGAGTCGGTCTGCTACCACCCGTTGCTTTTGTTCAACGGTCATGGTGATTGCCTCGCTGCCAAGCTGCGTCCCGGCAACGTGCACAGCGCCGAGGACTGGGATGAGCTATTGTTGCCGGAGATCGAGCGCCAACTGGCCGAAGGCAAACAGGTCACCTTTCGCGCCGATGCCGCCTTCGCCAAGCCCGAGATCTACGAAGCACTGGAGGAGCGCGGCGCGGACTACGCCATCCGCATTCCGGCCAACAGGAGCTTGGAGTTAGAGATCGAAGACATCCTGTTTCGTCCGCCGGGGAGGCCCGGCCGCAAGCCGCTAGTGCGCTACAAGAGCTTTCGCTATCAGGCGGAGAGCTGGAAGAAGCCGAGACGAGTTGTCGCCAAGGTCGAGCACCACCAGGGCGAGCTGTTCGCGCGCGTCGGTTTTATCGTGACGAACATGAGCTTGCCAAGCCGGTCGGTGGTGCGTTTCTACAACCAGCGCGGCACGGCGGAGCAGTGGATCAAAGAAGGTAAGCAAGCGACGCACTGGACGCGGCTGTCGTGCCATCGCTTCCGGGCGAACGAGGTGCGCTTGCAGTGAAGCGTGCTGGCCTACAACCTGGGCAATCTCTGGCGGCGGCTCGGGCTGCCGCAGCGAATCAAGAACTGGTCGCTGACGAGCTTGCAGCACCGGCTGATGAAGACGGGCGGACGGCTAATTAAACACGCGCGGTATGACTGGCTCTTGTTCGCGGAGGGACATCTGAACCGGCGGCTGTTTGGCGACATGCTGCGGAAGATCTGGGCGCTGCCTGTGCCGGGCGGGTAGCACCGCACTTGGCGAATGCGAAATCTGTGTACTGAGGACGGAAGCTCGGAGGGGTGTCTGCGAAATTGACTTCGCAGCGACGGATCAGCCCCCATGAGGGGCAAGAAGGGGGCTCGATCGGTTCCGCCTCAGCCGCCGCCTCTTTCGGGTGGAGAAATGGTTCCGCTTCGCCGGGTGAGGGTGTAGACTCGTGCCGTCAGAGGAGCCAAATCGGAAATCCTGGCTAAAGACCTCCCGCTCGCAATGTCTACGTTGTCTTCGGTCTCCCTCGCCATCCCGCCCTCACCAAACTGCTCGGTGATGCTGTAGTGGGAGATCGTCTGGCCGACCACGCCGGCCCAATCGTAGCACGACAAGGTAGTTGCGCAAGGTGTATCCGACGACCCGGGAACAGCGTTGTTGGGTGCACAAGACGGCCAACTTGTTGGACAAGATGCCCAAGAGCATGCAGGGCAAGGCGAAGCAATCGTTGCACGACATCTATTTGGCCGCGAGTCGCGCGGACGCCGAGAAAGCCTTCTGAACCTTCAGCGAGACTCCACGGCTACTCAAGGGAGATCGGGGACAGCTCCCGAACTCGGGCTTAGTCCCGTAGCGCAGCCATCTGAGTTGAGCTGTCAAGAAAAAAGTGGCGGCATGGTCGAGTTTGTTACACAGGTAATTCAGTTCGGATTCACAGCCGCTGGCAGCCGTCGCAGCAGAGGCGAGCCTCGTCGGGCCAGTGCCTGCAAATAGATTTGCTCGTTGTAGGGCGTCCGTTCTTGCCAGCAGCGAAACAGGATACGGATCCACTTGAACGCTAGCGATCGCACGGCACAGTGATGCGTCTTGCCTCGCGCCCGTTGCTGTTCGTAGTAGGCCCGTGCCCAGACGGATTTACGAATCGAGAAGGCTGCGAACTCGTGAAAGCTTTGCCGCAGGAACTTGGGACAAGCCCAGCGAAAACGGGTGCACGTTCGCTGGCCGCTGCGCCGCACCACCGGCGCCACTCCGCTATAGGCCTGCCACTGCGCCGCCGTTTGGAAACGCTCGCGACGGGTGCCGAAAGCGGCCAGCAAGCGCGGGGCCAGGGCCGGGCCCGCACCCGGCAGCTGGTCGAACAAGAAGCTGTCCTCGTGAGCGGCCACCAGCTGGCGGATCTTCTCGTCCAACTCCCCGATCCCCTCGCGCAGCACCCGGATCAAACCCAGCAGGCAGCAGGGTCTTGACAGCGGCCGTCGCCGCCGTCACGACAGCGCCGTCGCGCGTCGCCGGCCGGGCTTGACGGATCGCTTCCAGCCGCTGCTCGTTGCGTCGGCGGCTACGACTGTGATGCTGCTCCCAGAAGCGCAAGACCGTGGCGGGACGCGCCCGCTGGAGCATCCCCATTAGGACTTCCGGCAGCGCTTCGTGAGGGAACGTGCCGTCGAAACTCTCGTCGATGTCATCCAGTGTCATGCCGTTGGACAAGCACTCCAAGATAAGGGCCACTGAAAGACGGGTGCCGCGGACCGCAAGTCCGCCTCCAAGCAAGCGGGGGTCAGCTACAATCCAGCGGTAATTGTTGTACGGACGAGGTTCCCATTTTTCCATAGTCACCAACCCTTTCCTGGATTCTAATCGAAGATAGGGGCTACAACCATCACTTGCTTTCGAGACGATAACTTCCAGACGGCACGTCTTATGACCTTGTCGTCCGGACGTTGGTCGGCCACCTTTCGCAAGTGGGTGAGAGCCTCGTTCGATTGCAACAAGTTCAGGTGGGCAAGGGCCAGATGAACTCGGAATTCCGTATCAGCGCTGCTGTTCGGGACCGAACGAATGCGCTCTATCGCGGCGCGAATCAACTCCCTTCGCACGCCATCGTTTTTTAGAAACGCGTCTAAGTCGTCCAAGTCGACAATTCCGCAGCAGTGGGGGCACCGTTTCGGCGCCTCTCGCGACTGTTGCTGGCACAACGGACACTCCCAATTTGCCGTCGGAGGCGCGGACGGCATCGGCTGGAGCTTCGTATACCACTCCAGTGCTTTTTCGTTGTTCGGGTTGATGCGCAAAACCTCTTCAACGTATTCCAGTGCCGCGGCCCGACTTTTTGCTACAAAGGCGCGCCACAACCAGACGAGCTCGTTGTGGGGAGCTTGGCGAGCCGCCAAGTCCAGTAGAAACCGAGCTTTTGTTTTATTGCCCGCTTTGTACGCAACGATGGCTTCTTTGAGCAGTAACTCGGCTGACGGACGGTCACTCGGAAGCTCTACCACTTCTGTCACATCGATTCTCCTATCCCGCCTGGAGCGCCCCTACGAAAGAACGCTCCAGGTCGGGCTTAGATTTGACGTCTACTTCCTGAGAAATTGATCAATACCTTCTTCTCGCCACACCGCTAGGGTCTGGACGTCTTTAGGATCGATCTTCATGCCGATGGCGTTCACAGGAACGTCACGCTTGGTTTGGATTTCAATCCAGTTCTTTTTAACTGCTGGACTAATAGCCACTCTCATTCCTCCTTCACTAATAGTGTTCGACGTCTTTTGGGGGACATCCTCATGCCGTACACGCCTCCGTTGCCGGGCGTGTTTGGCGGCAATCACTCTGCCTTACGTCGGACTCGCCTCGCATCGTGAACATCTCCGCCGGCGTTCCTTGGAAAGGACTGCGGTTTACACCTTCGGTGCGACTCTTCCCGGCGGTCGATTCGGGCGGCGAGGACGCTTGATGAGTTTGTACGGCTGCCGGAAATGCCTCGTGGAACGACTTCATCAGTCGATCCAAGGCCGGCTTGCAGGCTATCGCCTCCTCAGGGCCGACGACGATTCCGCAAAGTCTTCCGAGTCCTTCCCGATACGTCGAACGGACGATTTGCCGGAGAGAATCCAGACTGACGCGTGCGAGGTCGGCTAGAAGCTGTTCTTCCGAAACCTCTCGCCCGAAGTAGAGCTCTTGGGTGGCCAGACGGGTCATGCGAGTATGGACGTTGGAACCCGCCATGAGATGCCCGCCGCGGATTCGTGTTCCCGTGCGGCAGAGTTCTTCTTCGTCTACCGGCGTTGTCCAGTTTCCGAGAGCGGCAACCTCATCGAGTATCAATTCGAATGCGGCTGCAAGGTTGTCCGGAGAAGTACTGCCTTCGATCACGAGCGCGCCCGCATCGCGGTAAGCATGGTATTCGGATCCCACGTGGTAGACCACACCCCGTTCTTCTCGCAGGCAATTCTGAAGTCGGGAACTGATGCCACCACCCAGCAGGTCGTTTAGCGTATGCATGTCATAACGTGCCGGATCCGCATAGGACACGCACGGAATGCCAAGAGCAAAATAGGCCTGATTGGATGCGCACAGCGATACTTGGACTTTTCCATCTCCAACAGTAGGCGGGCTGTGGAAGACACGGCTTGCACCGACCAACCTCCAGAAACAGTCCCGTGTCTGAGCAACGAAATCATCATGGTCCAACGATCCGGCGGCGGCGATAATTATGCGGTCCGGACTGTAATGCTTGTGCACAAAGTAAATCACGTCTTCACGCGTAAAGTCGTTGATCGCTTGCCCGTCGCCCGCAATCGGCCGGCCCAGAGGATGCTCCGGCCACAGCCGCTCCTTTAACAGTTCCTGCGCACGGTGCGGCGGATGATCGAATCCCGCTTGGATCTCACACAGAATCGCCGACTTCTCCCGAGTGACGCTTCTTTCCGGGAATGTCGAGTTGAGAAGGATATCTCCTAAAAGGTCGAGAGCATGGAAACAGTAGTCGTCCATGACGGAGGCGTAGTAGCACGTGTAGTCCCTCGTCGTGAAGGCCCCAATTTGCCCTCCGGCATTGTCAATCGTCGTTCTTATCTCCGCGGCCCGGCGGCTGCTGGTGCCCTGAAACATGAGATGCTCACAAAAATGAGCCAGGCCGCTTTCTTCACGGCCTTCATCTCGAGAGCCGCAGTCGCACAGCACGGCCATGGAGACGGAACGAGCCCAAGGAACCGACTCCGTGACGACTTGAACTCCGTTTTCTAGGAGCGTACGTCGCACGGTGGTCCCGGACGAAGCGATGGTTTCAGACTTCATGGGTTGTCCGTCTCTCCGGCTCTTCGGACAGCCACGGCGGCCGTCCTGTTCCGTTCTGAACTGCCCCTAGACTGTGGAAGCTCTCCAGCGTCATGTTTGGACATCAATTCGTGCTCCAACTCGCCCTCGCTTGACTAGGCTACAATCAATCAGTTGGATCTGTTAACCGCCCATAAGTTGCTTTCTTCAGCCATTTGTCGCTAGGGCCCGTACCGTGACCTTTGCAACTAATGACCAATCCGCAGTACTCGTTAGGCCCTGCCGTCTAAGGTGATCCCCGTATGTCCATTGCCCTCTCGGCCTGTAGTACGTTCGGTCTAAAACCCAGCGGTTTCATCCCTTTAGGTGGCCCGCGAGGCTTGGCCGTACGCCATGACCGCTCACTGGCGTTCGCGGCTCCGAATCGGGCATGGCAAAGGTGTGCGAGAGCAAGGGACTGAAGCCTGGAACGCTAGTGACAGGGCCAAATCCTCGTAAGGACCGGGGTGCCATGACCGCAGTCGAAAGCGTACCCAGTTTTCATCCCCTTGGGTGGGCCGCACGGCCCATGGCCGCTCGCTTGCACTCGCGGCTCAGCTTCGCTCGTCGCAAGGGTGCGCGTCCCTGCGGACGCTTTGGTAGATGGTCAGCTTTCGTTCGCCTTGCCGAGGCTGCGCAGATTCCGATACTCGGCGGCTAGGAGGCCCTTTTCGATTTGGGGCGGCGCCGCCCAGCGGTCGATACCACGTGCTTTCAAAATGGGATATTCCGACGTAGCACCGCCAACACCCCGACTCTCAACGGAGAAGACAACGCGGGCGATCCGAGCCTCACGGATCGCGTAGGAGCAGAGGAAACACGGTTCGTTTGTGGTGTAAAGTGTGGCCCTCGGCAGCCCCGTTCGGCTGACGGCTCCTAGAGCTGCCACGACCGCAAGAATCTCGGCGTGCGCGAATGGGTCGCTACCAGAGGGAGATTGCTCCTCGGCCTGCGACACAATCCGCCCCTCCAGCGTAATCACACAGCCTACCGGCGTGTTGCCGGACTTTGTCGCTGAAGCGGCCAGGTCGATACAGCGCCGCATCATTCGCCGATCGAAGGCCGGGTCGGCTGGCATGGTTTCGGCGCGTCCCTTCAAGGCGGGCGGTTCCATCATTCGCTCCCTCGTCCGTTAGCCGGTTGCCGCGGCGGCCGCGCGCTTTCTCGATGGCTGCCGCGGAGTCCTATGCGCGGCGCAAACCGCCAGCGGAGCTTGAAAAATCTGACTACGGCAACACGTGAACCAAGGCGTTCAGTTCCGGGGTGGGGCCGACACAACGTTTCGGGGGGCAACAATGTCGCGGGTGCGCATTCTTCATAGGCTTCGGAATCGCAGGCTTCACGTGTATTCCTCTTTATTCCTCGCGCAACCCCAGGGCCTTGATCTTAGAGGCCAGAGTAGTGGGCCTGAGTCCGAGCAGCTTTGCAGCTCCGGCTGGGCCGGAGATCCTCCAATGGGCCGCCTCCAGCGCCGCAAGCAGATTTTCGCGCTCCTGGCGCTTGATTGCGCTGTATTTCAGCACCTCCTTGGGACGGCCCTTGGATTTGATCGTTGCGCTGGGCGCCCGTTGGTTGTCGTTCGAGTCCCCAGGCAAGTCGCACTCCAGTGGGCCCGACTGCGCCCCAATGACTGCCCTCTCAACGATGTTCTGCAGCTCCCGGACATTGCCCGGCCAGTGGTAGCGCTGCAGAGCGTCGACGTGCCGGCTCTTGAGCTTTCGCGGCGGAACGCCCAACCGCCGGCAGGCCTGCCCAAGGAAGTGCTGGGCCAGCATTGGCACGTCGTCCACTCTCTCACGGAGAGGAGCGACGTTGATTGGGAAAACGCTCAGCCGGTAGTATAGATCCTCCCGAAACCGCGCCGCTTCGACTTCTCGTTTGAGATCTCGATTGGTTGCCGCGATGACTCTTACGTCGACCTTGCGCGTGCGTTCGTCCCCGACGCGCTCGAAGGTCCCTTCTTGCAGCACGCGCAACAGCTTGCTTTGCAGATCCAAGGGGATCTCGCCAACTTCGTCCAGAAAGAGCGTCCCTCTGTCGGCTAGCTGAAAGCGACCGACGCGGTCCCGAATTGCCCCGGTGAACGCTCCCTTGACGTGGCCAAAGAACTCGCTTTCAAATAGCTCCCGCGGCACGGAACCGCAGTTCACCGTGACCATCGGACGGTCTTTCCTGCGGCTGCGTTCGTGAATTGCTCGTGCTACCAGCTCTTTCCCCGTGCCTGATTCCCCATAGATCAGCGCGGTCGTATCGGCAGGTCCTACGAGGCCAACCTGGTCCAAAACTTTCCGCAGCGCCGAGCTTTCGCCGACCATATCCCCAAAGCCCTGTGCGATTTTGACTTCTTCCCGAAGGTATTCGTTTTCGAGTTCCAGCCGACGATGGAGCTGCTCGATCTCCTCGAACGCTCGGGCGTTGGCGATCGCTACGGCCGCTTGGTCCGCGAACAGACGCAGCCAAGCCACCTTTTCCGGACCCAGCCGTTCCCGGGTGAACACTCCCAAAACTCCGAGAATCTCCCCTCGAAATCGCAGTGGGTGGCCGACGAACGACCGAATGCCCTCTCGATGCAGCCAGTCATCGCGTCCGATCCACTCGTTGTCGCCGGCCGTGTCTAACAGGTGTTCCGATTGTCCAGTCGCGCCGATCCGCCCAATGATCCGGATACCCAGGGGGAAGCGTTGAAAATCGCCGTCCATTCGGTACCACTTTTGGCCGCTCAAAGGGTTCGCCGGCCTGCCCATGCTCGCTTTAAGGTGCAAGCACCGTTCTTGATCCGGGCACTCGGCCCGCAGTGTACACCGTTCGCAAATGTCACCGGGGGCGGTCAGCCAGATGCGGACTAACGTACACGATGCCTTGTCGGCCAGTCCGCTCACTATCATCTCCAACACGGTCTCCACGTCGCGGGCTTCCGCCACCGCTAGAGAGATGGACTGTAACAGCTCCAAATCGAGAGACCGAGATTCGATCTCCTCCCCACTGCCCTGAGCTTCAGCCCGCGTCATGACCTGCACCCATTAGATACGAGGTTTCGTCGCCTGTCAACGATAAATCGTAATTTTGACGAAATGCCGTTTGAGACCTGAACCTTACGAATGTGATTGGAGACTAATAAAATCAGTCACATAGGTGCTTTCCTAAATTTGGAAGCCCACGTGTCTATGGTTCAGGTCAATCAGCTTTCAATTGCCGAGTCGAATCCCATCAAAGGAGAAGAACAATGTCAGAAACAGTAAGTGCACAAGAAAGCCGGACGATGCACCGATCCGTGGAGATCGACGGGCTGGACATCTTCTACCGAGAGGCCGGCCCGCTGGACGCTCCAACCGTCTTGCTACTGCACGGCTTTCCCACGTCCTCCCACATGTTCCGCAACCTGATTCCGAGGTTGTCGGATCGATTTCATCTCGTCGCCCCGGACTTTCCCGGTTTCGGGGCTAGTTCGATGCCCGCTCTCGACGAGTTCGAGTACTCGTTCGACAACATCGCACGGGTCGTCGAGAAGTTCGTCGAGAGACGCGAGATCAAGAGCTACAGCCTCTACCTGATGGACTACGGCGCGCCGGTCGGTTATCGCGTTGCCGCGAGTCGTCCCGAGCGCGTGGAATCCCTGATTGTCCAGAACGGCAATGCCTACGAAGAGGGACTGCGGGAATTCTGGAATCCGATTAAGGCCTACTGGAAGGATAAGACGCCTGAAAACGCCAAGGTCCTTCGGGACGCCCTCCTGACGCTTGAGGCAACGAAGTGGCAGTACACGCATGGCGTGCGGAACGTCGAGACCATCGCACCCGACAACTGGTTCAACGACCAGTTTCTGCTCGACCGCCCCGGCAACAAAGATATCCAGATTGAGCTTTTCTACAGCTACGGGACGAACCCGCCGCTCTATCCGGAATGGCAGGCCTACTTCCGCCGGTACCAGCCCCCGACGCTGATCGCCTGGGGAAAGAATGACTACATCTTTCCCGGCGAAGGCGCCGAGCCGTACAAGCGCGATCTGCACAATGTCGACTTCCACCTACTCGACACCGGGCACTTCGCACTTGAAGAGGACGGAGAAGTGATTGCCGACTTGATGCGCGATTTCCTCGAGAGGAATGTTGTGGGGCACGAGGACGCAGCCGCTGTGGCATGAACCCACGGAAACTCGTGCGGGCCGCCGGTCTCACATCCGGCGGCCCTTCTGACGGAGGTGAACTATGGACCGCCCAATCAGCGACGTTGCCTTTACCCCAGCCGTAAAGGCTACCCAAGAAGCAAGAGGCTCCCGAACCGCCTACGCCAAGATGGAGCAGCGCGGAGGCTGGAACAACGTGATTACCCCGGCGCTTGAGGAGTTTATCGCTGAGCGCGAATTCTTCTACCTGGGCACTACCGGCGCCGACGGCCAGCCCTACATCCAGCATCGCGGGGGGCCTAAGGGATTTCTGAAGGTGCTCGACGCGAAGACCCTGGCCATGGCCGACTACGCCGGCAACGCCCAGTACATCTCACTGGGCAATCTCGCGGAGAACGACAAAGCATTCATCTTCTTGATGGACTACCCAAACCAATACCGGATCAAGATCTGGGGGACGGCGTAGTTCATCGAGGACGATCCGTCGCTACTTGAGCGGGTGACCGACGCCGACTATCAAGCGCGGCCGCAAAGGGTTCTCGTCTTCCATGTGAAGGCCTGGGACGTCAACTGTACGCAACACATCCAACAACGGTTCACGGTCGGCGAGATGCAGCCAATGGTACAGGGACTTCACGACAGGATTGCGGAACTCGAAGCCAAGAACAAGACGCTAGAATCACAGTTGGCGGCTGCCTCTACTACTTCGAACCCGACCATCTAGAGGAATGCAGGAAGGCGATTCGCATCAAGGCACTATCGCCGGGATGGCGAGAAGGGTTGCAGGATAGAGTAGAAAAGGCCGGGATTCCGGTGGAGCGTACAGCAGAGCCCGAGGATGACATGTGCCGCGGACCAACAGGCGAAGAAGTTCCCAAGGATTGAGCTAATGTCGAGCGGGCAATCTCGATGATCGAGGTAGGTTATGCACAGGAGAGAAGAATCGGTCTCGACAACGATCGCGCTGTCGCACTCATCGGACATGAGCCTTTGTAGAGGTCGGCATGGCTAAACAATACGACGCCATCGTCATTGGCACGGGCCAGGCGGGACCTTCACTGGCAGCCCGTCTTTCGGAGGAAGGCCTGAAAACGGCGATCATTGAACGCAAGCTGTTTGGCGGAACCTGTGTCAACACCGGCTGCACACCGACCAAGGCCATGGTCGCAAGCGCCCGCGCCGCCTACCTGGCTCGGCGGGCGGCGGACTTCGGCGTGCTCATCGGCGGGCCCGTCAGCATCGACATGAAGAAGGTCAAGGAGCGCAAGGATGCCATCGTCGGGCGCTCGAAGCAGGGCCTCGAAAGTGGGCTCGGGACGATGAAGAACATGACCGTATATCGTGGCCACGCCCGTTTTACAGGTCGCGACACCGTTCATGTCGGGGACGAGTCGCTCCAGGCGGAGAAGATTTTCATCAACGTTGGTGGCCGGGCGTTTATCCCGCCGATCGGGGGTTTGGAGGACGTAGATTACCTGACCAACTCCAGCATCATGGACGTCGACTTCCTGCCGGAACACCTCGTGATCTTGGGCGGCGGCTACGTCGCGCTCGAGTTTGGCCAGATGTTCCGGCGCTTTGGAAGCCGGGTCACGATCGTGCAGCGCAACGGCAGGATCCTTTCTCGAGAGGACGACGATATCGCCGAGGCGATTACCGGGATCCTGAAGAACGAAGGCATCGACGTTTGCATCGATACTGGGGCATACCGAGTGGAGAATCGCAACGGCGGTATCTTTGTGCGGATGCGCTGCGAAGCCGAGCCGCATGAAGTGGTCGGGTCGCACCTACTCGTGGCGACCGGGAGGCGCCCGAACACGGACGATCTTGGGCTGGACAAGGCAGGCATCGAAACGGACGAGCGCGGCTACATCCGGATCGACGACCAACTCCGGACGAGCGTCGAGGGAGTTTGGGCGTTAGGCGATTGCAACGGCCGCGGGGCGTTCACGCACACGAGCTACAACGACTTCGAGATTGTTGCCGCCAATCTCTTCGACAACGATTCACGGCGTGTAAGCGATCGGATTCTGAACTTCGGCCTATACATCGATCCCCCGCTCGGCCGCGTGGGGATGACCGAGCAAGAGATCCGCGCGTCCGGCCGCAAGGCGTTGATCGCCACTCGCCCCATGAGGCGCGTGGCACGCGCTGTCGAGAAGGGCGAAACGCAGGGCTTCATGAAGGCCCTCGTCGACGCCGAGACCAAGCGGTTTCTAGGAGCGGCGATCCTCGGCGTTGGTGGAGACGAGGTCGTGCACTCCATCCTGGAAGCGATGTACGCCGATGTTCCCTACACCGTGCTCCAGCGGGCGGTCCACAATCACCCGACCGTAACGGAGTTGGTGCCGACCATGCTGCAGGACCTCATGCCGTTGGAGTAGTTACGGACAGCGCCACCCGCGACCACGACGACCGGGAGTCATGCTCGCCTGAGCCTGATCGGCGGAGCCTCGCTAGCAGCATGGCGGCCACATGATGGTCGATCCGCGGAATGCGGATCGCGGCAAACTTGAGGTTCGCTTTTCTCACCAGGTGGCGAGACGAAGTGCACAAGAGGCCCGTCAGTACAAGGCGCGCGTCGGTCAGCGAGCGAAGGCGTACTTTTGCAGCTGCGGCCCGGCCCACGCGCATCTTGGTGCTACCGAAGTAGGCAGCGACTTCCGTTCAGCGTCTGAGCGCGTTGAGCACGGCGAGCGAGCGCAACGAAGTAATGGCGGGCTTAGTGCCCGCTTCGACTGAAAGCACGCGACATAGAGTGGTGGAGGCGGCGGGAGTCGAACCCGCGTCCGGAAAAGCCAATCGCTGAGAGCCTACATACTTAGTCCGCTCTTAGATGTCGACCGGCGCACAGGAGCGAACGCCGAACGCCGGCCCAAGTCCGATTGATTTCAGCTTGTGGCTCCGGACCGAAGCCTGCCGCCTATCCCGCAAAATTGACGCCCTTCGCCGACGTGCGGGCCCGCCGGCTAGGACGAGCTACCTAGAGATTAGGCAGCGTAGGCCAACTGAATGTTATTGTCGGCAGTTTTTGTTTTTCCGATCGTTTTACGGGAGCTCGGAACCCGGTATGCCTCTCAACGATCATTCAATCCCGTCGAATCCGTTACGCCCCCTTTCTCTCTTCATCATACCTCCTGACGAACAACCGCTTAACGGCGGGTTCCCGCGCGCCAAGTTCACGAGCCTTGCCGGAACGGCCAGCGGCGCGGCGCCCAGGAAAAGCGGGGACCGAAGAAGCGCGGGAGTCCGGGAAAGATGGAGTTTAAAACGTCGCTACGAGACGACTGGACAAGCGCGCGAAATGGCCTCCGTCCGCGGCCTGGTCAGCATCCGGACCACCGTTTCGCCTCGGCATCAGACAGACCGAGCAAGTCAAGCGCCCGCTCGACACTGTGGTTGACGATGTCGTCTAGTGTGTCCGGACGATGGTAGAAAGCAGGCATCGGCGGAGCCAGAATGGCCCCCATCTCGGCCAGAGAAACCATCGTCCTAAGGTGTCCCAGATGGAGTGGGCTTTCACGAACCATGAGCACAAGGGGGCGGCGCTCCTTGAGCGTCACGTCGGCCGCTCGCGTAAGCAGGTTGGACGCCGTGCCGCCGGCGATCGCCGACATGGTGTTGATCGAACAGGGCGCAATCACCATGCCGGACGTCAAAAACGAACCGCTGGCCACGGCGGCTCCGATTTCATCGATCGAATGCCAATGAGAGGCAAGAGTTTTCAACTCTTTTAGCGTTTTCCCCGTCTCGTGGTAAAGCGTCTTCTCGGCCGGCCGGGTTATGATAAGGTGAGTTTCGATCTTCGGCTGGCGGCGGCCGAGCTTTTCCAACAGACGGAGGCCGTACACGGACCCGCTTGCGCCACTCATGCCAACCACGACCCGCCTCATACGCCCCCTGTTACCGAATACGGAACAGCCCTCATAGCCTTGTTCTGAAATCAGAACAAAAACGGCTGCTGTGCTCTTCCCGCTCGCGGTGAAACTCTATATAATCACAACTTGGCCCTTCATTTTCAGCAGCTTTCGAGCCTCCGCATCGATGCTGGGCTCAAGCTCAAGAAAACACGAGAGAGCCTCGGCTTACGATACCGCCAGGTCGAACAGGCCAGCAACCTGATCGCACAAAAACACCGCAACCTGGACTACGTAGTAGGCCTCAGCCGTCTCGCCGACATCGAAAACAAGGGCGTTGTTCCCAGTCTCCATCGATTCTACAGCCTTTGTGCCATTTACCGTCTCGATTTGGCGGACGTATTTGAATGGTACGGCATCCAATGGGAAGCGATCTGGCAAGACTTCGAGTCCGTAGCGCCCGCAAAGACGCACCTCATGAACTTCACGGACGGTTCGCGCGGCTCCGTGGCACTGCCCTTGCAACTGGACCCGGGCATCGACTTTCGCAAGACGACGTATTTGAGCCGGGCCATCCAGCGGTGGGGCCGGGTGCCGCTGAGTTTGCTGAGCAATCTCAACATCCACGATTACCGCTATGGGTTCATCGGCGCGGATGACTATCTGATGTACCCCATGCTGCGCCCGGGAGCGCTTGTCCAGATTGACGAGCGTCGCGGTCGCATCCGCAATTCCGGCTGGACCCACGAATTCGATGGCGCACGCCCAATCTATTTCTTCGAGCTTCGCGACGGCTACGCCTGCGCGTGGTGCAACCTAAGCGGAGATCATCTCATTCTACAGCCGCACTCGGGATCTCCCTCTCAGCCCATCGTACTGAACTACCCGACCGACGTCGATGTCATCTGGCAGGTAGTAGGCGTCGCCATGCAACTCGGTGTCAACGATCTGGAAGCTAGGCCGAGGGGGAAAGCTCGTTCCGCATTAATTCCAAAATAAGCTCTAGGTCGGAAATATAGAGTAGGCGCTCGGCTTCGAGGGCGCCCACCGGCAGCAGATTCTTGTAGGGAGTCAGGGTCAACCAAGTTTGGAGAACTTTCTTCCGCTCCCCCTCGATCGACGCTAAGTAGCTCTCCAGGTCCTGACGCTGCTCTTCCAGAGGGAAGTTGAGCCACTCGCGGAACACCTGCTGGTGACTTAGGCCGAGCACCCGATCGGCCTGCTCGTCGGAATAGAGCTGGGCCAGGCCGAAATGCTCGTATTGCCCCGAGTTCTCGTTCCGCAGTGACGCCAGATGGGCAACCTTCCCGAACGTCGTCGGGATCTGGGCGAGCGTTCGCTGCCACACATCCTTCATCGCGCGCTCGCGCCTGCCGGCTTCCTCCTCCGGCACGGGCGCCCTCGAATTCTCTCGCGGCGGCATCTTAACTGATTCTAGCCCGCCCCCGCTTGAGGAAACAATCAACGCGGGATCCGGGCGGGACCGAGACACGTCGCCTTTTGTTACAGCCCCCGCGGCTAGTGCGGCCTGTTTTCACGAACAGATCGCCCTAGGCAACCCAAAATCGGCCGCCATTTGGTTGCCGGAAGGGCGCTTCCCCATGCCGTCTGCCCAGAAGTAATACACAATGCCGTTTTTTTACGCTCTCCATCGGCCGGTCTACGCGGCCAAAATCGAGCCGTCATAATCAGCCCTCGCGATGCCGCTGCCGTGCGCCGCTTGTGGCGCCGCCCCGGCCTGGAAGCCTGCCGGTAGGCTCCGCGGCTCGCCGGACAGGATCTATCAAGCCATGAAGGCGGCGGCCGTCGGAGGTGTCGGTATAATCACTTCTCCCGTTCGCCTCCCCCGGTGATTTGAGCCGTCGGGGCGAGGGTGACATGCCGGGGAAATCTCCATTTCACGCCCGCATTTCATGGCAGTCCATCTTAATGTTTCACTTTTCTGGTCGTTACCTCCGCGTTTTTTTGCGATTTCGGAACGCAACCGCCGCTATTGTAACAGGTCGCGGAAGACCTCCGCGGCCCAAACCGCTCACTAACGCCACGAATACAACGCCCCAGGGTCGACCGGGTCGAACCAAATCGGGGCGACCTCCTCCAAACGATAGCCGGCAGCCCAGCTACCAACCTTCGGGGTCGTGCCGGCCGGACTGGCTCATGCGAGGATCCCCGCGTGCTTCCAACACAGGTCGTTTGGGAGGGCCTTCCGCCCCGGTTAGCCACCATCCCCGGCTGCGTCATCGCCGGAGTCGCATAGCAATTTCGAAAGGGGCTTCAGCCGGCCTCCCCCGGGGCGGACATGCCTGGGCCACTCGCTTGTAGCCGTGGACCGCCCAGCGCTCCCGCCAAAAGCAAGCATTAAATGACAAAGAAACCATAAACCCTTTCTCTCTCACCGACCGTCCAAGCCCCCTCAGAACTCACCGACTGCCCATCGTCAGCGGGATTTGTGCAGTCAGATCGGAACCGGTCTCGGAGTCGCACAGAGATCCCAGCGTTCTGTCGTCGGAAAAAACATTCAGGGCCGAAGATGTCACCACCAATCCGGGGTAGGGTTCTTAGGAAACCAAGATCACAAGGGCCCCAAAGGCCTCAAAAACAAAGAATCAGGAACCCAAACTAAAGGAGAGAAAATGATTAAGTATCTGGTCGTACTCACCGCACTGGTCAGCAAGCTGGCCCTGTTCGCCGTAGCGACGCAGCCCACGACGTCCGCGGACTGCCCATCCTGTCCCTATCCCGCGTGTTGGCCGGGTGACCCCTGCGAGTGCTTCTAGCACGCGGAGAACTGTGGAAGGAATAGAGGATCATTTTCAAGAAAACCAGAGCCGAGCCCAGACAATTGTGAAGCCATTCTATCCGGGTGTGATAGAATGGTATTGATCTTCGGCTGAAGGTGTGAGTAGGCACTTGGATTCGGCGCAGGTTCTGGAATACAGTTGGTGGGCGGCCTGCCTCCTACAGGCGGGGTGGGCTGCGCGCCTTTGGCGTTTGGGCTTGGCTCGCCGCTATCCCTCCCTGCTCACATTCCTCGTTTTCGCGACTGTTTCCTCATTGGCTGGCTATTTCCTCTTCACATATCCGCAGATGCGACTCTCGCTGGGCCTAAGGGACCTGTCTCCGCAGGCCTACAGTTGATTCTTCGTTATGAGTCAACCTATAACCGGGGCGCTGTACCTTTGTGTGTTGATCGAGGTGTACAATCGCTCCATGGAGGGCTATGGCGGCCTTCAAAGACTGAGTCAGATGGCCACGTACGGTATTGCAGTCGGCGTCGGCGTGCTCGTGGTGACTCTAGTGATTTTAGACTCGTCGGGCAATCTTCCGGTGTCGCGATTGATCGGACCTTGGAACCGCGCCGAGCGGAGCATTTTCTTCGGCCTTATTATTTTCTGTGTCGCGCTAGCTGCATTCGCCGCGTACTTTCGTTTAAGCGTATCGAAGAACGCCCGAGTGGTGTTCGGCGTCTTCGGCCTGTATTTCGCGGGCCAAGTAGCGCTAGATGCGTTTCATGCCCAACTCGGCCTGGGATTCCGGGAGGTTCGGAACAACGTCACGTTCTTCTTCTACATTCCCTGTCTGTTGGGCGGCCTTTTGGCCTTTTCAAAGGGGGGCGAGACGGTTCCGGCTACGGCGACAGCACGCTGGCGGCTCGATGAGCGGCAGGAGGCGATGTTGACGGCTAGACTGCGGAGTTTCAATGAAACCTTGGTGAGGGTGATTCGATCATGATTACCCTCTGGCTGGCCCTGGGATTCATCTTTTTCGCGGTGGTGACTTTGGGACTGATCCTTGGGCGGCTGGGTCGCGCCACCGATGACGGCGCCCCGATGCCCGTCTGGGCGAACCAAGCGCCCGCGGAGGAAACCTATCGGCCGATGGCCCGCCTCTTCGCGGAGCAGGACCTAGAGTTCCTTCGCAGCCAGCCCGGCCGGAGATCAGGTATGGAACGGCGGTTGCGGCGCTACCGTCGTCGGGTGCTCGCTGTCTATCGCCGCCAGGTTCGCGGCGACTTCCATGAACTGTGGCGGTTTTGCCGTCATCTGGTGCCAAGCAGCAAAGATCCTCTCCTAGGATCCGTCGTGTTCCGGCAGTTTGTCATCTTCTACGGACTCTACGCGGTGCTGCAACTTCGCTGCTTGCTGGGCGCGTTCGTCTACGTGCACGCAGACACCGCCGATCTCGTATCTTCCATGGGCAAGCTTCAGCAGGAGGCCCGCCGCGTGCTGGCATCACTAGATCCCGGCTTGCAGCCGGCAACGTCCTTGACCGCTTAGCTCGTCTCGTCTGCGCGCTTCCTGATGGGTTTCAGCACCCGTCACGCCTGTGACTTTCGGCCCCGCGGCGGCGGTCATCAGGAAGGCAAGGGCTCTTCGCTGGCTGCCGCGGGAAGTTGGCCTGCGCGGAAATCTATGGGATGGCAAGACGTTGGCGGCTGGATCGAGCAACTCACCGTCACCGTATCCAAGCCCTCCCAGACTCTTTCGCTGTAGACAGTTGCCAGCAGCACGCCCCTGGGTTTGAGAATCCGCCGAAGCTCTCCGAGCCAACGTTGTTGGAACTCCTCGCTCAGGTGCGTGAACACGGATACCGCATAGACTAGGTCGAACATCTCGTCCGAGTAATGCAGTGGGGGAAGGGGACGATTCTGACTGAATTCGGCGCCAGGCACGTTTTGCTTGCACCACTGCATACTCGCCGCATCCACATCCGCGCCGTGGAACACGTTCGCCGGGTATCGCCCCACCAGCCAGATGAGCGTGCGTCCACAACCGCAGCCGAAATCCAGGATGGAACCGAACGAGGCCAGGGGCCTCCCCACCTGATCGAGACTGGCCTCCATTTCCTCCGAGGAACGCTTGCCCACCTCGAGAAAGAGATCGCGGGAAGGAGAGCCGGCCACGCGGAACCGCAAGCGAGGGGGCGGCAACGGGGGAGTTCCGGGGGTGTCGCCCAGAAGCCGTTCGCCGACGCCGGCGCAGCTGCACCAAGCCCAGACGAATATCCGGTAGAGAGGGTAGTAGAGAGAACGGGCGACGCGGCGCACAGGCCCGGGCAACCGCTCTTTTACGAATCGTTCCAACGCCGGATTCATGGAAGCCGAACGGACTTCAACCGCGGGCGAGATTCTCCCAGCCCGCTTTTCCTAACACCTTACGACCCAAGCACGCGGCAAGTCCGCCGTGACTTGGGCGTGCCTTCGAAATACTCAGCGGCGAGCTTGCGGAACGTGTCGTAGACGTAGATTGTCCGCTTACCGGTCTGGGCGTTGGTCTTATCAACGCGGCGACCGCCGAGAAAAGAACCCCACAATCCATTGATTATAAATGGGTTGCGCTAAATTAGCTTTGTTTCTTTTTTTTGTTGTTCGTCGAGGGTGATGTCGGTCGCCGGGTTCCTCCCTCTTGAGGATAGCGGGCGTGTCAAGTGTATCCGTTGGGCGATGAATATGCCCCGCCACCAAAATGGGAAACTGTCCGAAAGCGCCGGGATAAACCGGCGGGGAGTTAGGGATGAAAGAGCCCCACAGCGAAAGTTTAGCGAACCACGCTGACCTCGAGTCATGCGCCGGCGGTCGCGACATCGGACGCTGGGCGATGGCCAAGCGGCGAGGCCGTGGGGAAGGGAAGCCGGAGAGCTTCGCTTTTCTGGGGTTCACGCACATCTGCGAGATCAACCGGAAGAGCGGACGCTTCGTGGGAGTAGGCGTCGGGAACCCAGGGTTCCGCTTCGCTTCACCGCGGGCTATTTCCCGGTAGCCCAGGGTGAGCCGCTTTGGAGTGGACCCAGGATTTGAGACAGCCAGTTAACCCCTTTCGTAGGGCGAAAGGAGAAACTGGAGCCATGAAGAAGTCTCGTAGGAAGTTCGGCAAGGAGTTCAAGTTGACGGTGCTGCGCCGCATTGCGGTGGGAGAGTCGGTGAACGAAGTGGCCCGGGCCCTGGAGATGGATCCCAGTGATGTGCGCCGTTGGCGGCGGGAGTTGAGCACGCACGGCGAGCGCGCCTTCTCCGGCCAGGGCCAAAAGCGCCCCCCTCCCAGCCGCGAGGCCGAGTTGGAACGCAAGATTGGCCAGCAGGCCATGGAGATCGATTTTTTAAAGCGAGCCTGGCAGCGTGTCGAGGAACAGCGCCTGCTGCGGGCTCTGCCTGGCGGCGCAACGTCTACGAACAGATCGAGAAGGAAGTGAGCGGTGGGACAAAGCTGACCGTGCAGAGGATGTGCGCACTCGCCCAGTTGAGCCGGGCCGGTTTTTACCGTCCGGGGAGTGCGTCGCAGCCCGCCGAGCGAGAGCGGGAGCTAGGCCGCCAAATCCGCGAGCTGGCGCTACAATGGCGCAGCTATGGCAGCCGGCGCATCCGCGAGGAGCTGCAGCGGCGCGGTTGGCGGGTGAACCGCAAGCGGGTCCAGCGCCAGCTGCGGGAACAGAACCTGTTGTGCCGGCGGAAACGCAAGTTCGTCGTAACGACCGATTCGCAACACGGGCTGGCGGTGTACCCGAACCTGGCGCCGACGCTGTCTCTCAACGGGGTGAATCAGCTGTGGGTGGCCGACCTCACCTACATCCGGCTCCACGAGGGGTTCGTCTATCTGGCGGTGTTGCTGGACGCGTACTCGCGCCGGGTGATTGGTTGGCAGCTGGGAACCGGCCTGGATCACTCGCTGCCGCTGGCGGCGCTGCGGATGGCACTGACCAAACGGCGGCCGCAGCCCGGGCTGGTACATCATTCCGACCGCGGCGTGCAGTATGCCAGCCAGGCCTACACGCAGTTGCTCGAGCAGCACCAGATTCGGATTAGCATGAGCCGCAAGGCGAACCCTTACGACAACGCGCGCTGTGAGAGCTTTTTCAAAACGCTGAAGGGCGAGGAAGTGGATCGCAGCGAGTATCTCGACCTGGCCGACGCACAGGCACGGATCGGCGACTTTCTGGAGCGGACCTACAATCAGCAGCGGCTGCACTCGGCGTTGGGGTATCGGCCGCCGGTGGAATGCGAGCGGCAGCTGCGCCGCTCGGCGGTTCGCGGGGAGGTGCCGGCATGAGTTTTCTGAGGCATGGGGAGATCTATCGATCCGATGGGTGGGTAAATCAGGGAGCGGCGAGGTGGCCGCCCCCTGTCTCATCGTTTCGATGAGTCTCCGGCTGGCTATTCCTTGGCCGGTTGCTCTCCAGCAGAGCCGGCCTCCGCTTCACCAGCCAGGGCCATTGTGCCCCCAGCCGCCTGGCAGCACAATGATTTTTCAGCGAATGGCAAAAGCGGGGTTAACTGCTTGTCTCAGCCTTGGGGTCCACTCTACTTGGGTCGATAAAGGTGACCCAGCTTCCCAGCAGGAACTCGCGGGCGCGTAGGCGAGTCGAGAGCGGTTCCATTTCAGCGCATGTAGCTTGACCGGGCTCCCCGGCTTCGCGTGCGGACGCGACACAGGGAATGTCCCGCCGTGATGTAGAGAGTACTCCAGTCTCGGTCGCCCCAGTTTAGGTTGGTGACGCGTTCCGAGACCTCGATCGTGCCGAGGTGCTCGGCCTGAGGGCTGATGACCCAGATGCCGTCCGACATCCCCGCGTAGAGGTTCCCGCCCTCATCGACCTTGATCCCGTCCGGAGCATCGTCCATTGAACCTGACTGCGGGAAGAACACATGCCCCCCGCCGAGCGTCCCGTCGGACTTGGCCTCGAAGACGCGAATGTGCATCCGCTCGGAGTCGACGATGTAGAGGAGCGCTTCGTCCGGCGAGAACGCAAGGCCGTTCGGTCCGTCGAAATCATCGACCACCAACGTCGGCTCCCCAGCTTCGGGGACAACTCGATACACACCCTGAACGTCGAGCTCCTGCTCCCGCTCGACTCCGTAGTACGCCATCCGTCCGTACGCCGGGTCGGTGAAGTAGATGGAGCCGTCCGATTTGACAACGATGTCGTTCGGGCTGTTCAGCTCCTTGCCGTCGTAGTGCGAGGCGATTGTCGTGAGCGTCCCGTCCCGCTCCGTACGCGTCACCCGGCTGGTTGCATGCTCACAGGTGACGAGGCGGCGCTCGGCGTCATAGCTGAGGCCGTTCGCCATACTGCTCGGCCGGCGCCAGTCCTGGATGCCGTCCGTCTCGTCCCAGCGGCGAATGACGTCTCCGGGCATGTCGCTGAAGAGAAGGTAGCCCTCCGGGTTCCAGACGGGACCCTCGGTCCAACCAAAACCCGTTCCCAGCTGCTCCACCTCGCTGGCTTCACTGATGAGGTCGTGAAAGGTTGACGAGTTGGTGATCATCGCCATCGTTTCTACCCCCTTTCATCCGCTTGCGGGAAGTTGCTTTCTCAAGAGCAGTCTATCGGGGTGGGGAAAAACGGTCAAGAGAGCGTGGTTGTGGGATCGGAAGCGAGCAACGAGCGGAACGGACCGTGTTGACAAGCTTGCGGGCTCGGAGTGGGTGCGAAAATACGCGGGAGTGGGCAAAAAGGGACACACGGGTACTGGTTGGGAGACTGAAGAGAACTGGTTCTTCCGTCGGTCCAGACGGGCGCCTCATCCCAAAAGACAGTTAAGGATCGATTACCCATCTACGGATCTCTTGGCCGTGAATCAGAAGCTTTCTAGAATACAGGGGCCATCGGGGGCTTTATCGAAGAAAGGAATGGTGAGACTTGGCTGAGCTGCCCACACAGTCTCTGGGAGACAGCCGTATCCCCAGATAGCAGCGTGGAACGCGTCCCCGAGAGGCTGGCGACCGTGCAGCTCGTCCATCGACAGTAACTCTCCGAGGGAAGGGATGCTGTGGGTCAGCGGATCGGAAAGAGTTTGACGGCACATTGCTCCAGGGCATCTATTCCAGCTCGTCAAGCACCTTGTCCACCACGTGCACCATCACGGTGAAGCTACGCCAGCTGAGTTTGTCGGCGGTGTCGTTTTCCGTGTGCCAATAGCGGTTTTGGGGGCCGTAGTGAAAGTCGATCAGGTTGACCGCGTCGACGCCGGCCTGTAGGAAAGGCACATGGTCGTCCGCAATAGCCAACCGCCTGTCGGAAAGGAGCGAGCCGTAGCCCAGGCTGCGGGCCGTTTCCCTGACCAGTTCGCGCAACCAGCTGGTCGAAAGCTGTTCGGACGTGAGACTCAGGTCGGCGTCGCCGATCATGTCCACGTTGATGAGAGCCTTAATCGTCGCCAATGTGCCGTCGTTGCCCCACCGCCGAGCCAGGTGACGGCTGCCGTAGGTGTGGTCCTCCCCTTGCCAACGATCGATCGACTCTTCCCCGTCGAAGAACACCAGCCAGAGGTGATCCTTGCGCGGGCGGGCGTCGAGCAGGCCGGCCAACGCCAGCAGAAAGGCCGTCGATGATCCGCCGTCGTTGGCGCCCACAAAATGAAGACCCGGGCGATGAAACGTATCATAGTGTCCCGAGACGACCACGACGTCGTCCGATGTCCCGGGAAACTTGGCGATGATGTTCTTCATGGCCAGCGGACCTGTCGGCGTCCGGGCGGTGAAATCGTCTTCGATGAGCTCGGCCCGCGTTTTGCCGAGAGCGCCAAGCAGCAGTTGTTGGAGTTGCCCGTGGCCCTGGCTGCCGGGGTGCCGGGGGCCGAGATCGACGATCTGTCTTACCCAGGCCAAGGCTTCCATTCCCGCCGCGGAGTATATCCGGGGCAGAGAGGCGCCGTGGGAGGGCAACCACGAAATCGCCAGGCTTGCGAGAACGCAGATCAGCTTTTTTCCGCAACGCATACGTAGGCGAGCGTGAAGTTCTTCTCCCGGTCGAGGAAATCCAGTCCCGGCAGAAGGAGCGCGAGAAAGCCGCTCATGGCGGCCACAAAAGGGAACACAAGCCAGCCGACTCCCCGTTGGAAAAAATTCATGGCATTAAGCAGCCGCCGGGCGAGCAGCGTGAAATAACCGCCGATCGGCTGAACGTTCGGTTGGGGGAATCCAGCCTGTTCCAGTAACCACTCCAAGCCATGGCGAGTGTAGCGATAGAAGTCGTTAGGGCCTTGGTGGACCTCCCACTGCTGGGGAACCACGATCAAAAGTCGGCCCCCGGGCCGCAGGACCCTGGCGATCTCTCGCAGTACGCGAACCGGTTCGGGGACATGTTCCAGGACGACAATGTTGAGGGCGGCCATGAACGAGCCATCCGGGAAGGGCAGGGAAGTGAGATCGGCGATGACGTCAAGGCCCGAATAGTCCCACTGCCGGTCGCCGATCGCCAGATCCACTCCCGTGTAGCGACAGTGAGAGAAGCACTCCGCGTGCGGCCCCTCTCCGGAGCCGGCGTCCAGTACGCGGGTTCCATTCGGGATCTGGTTGGCCAGCGAACGAACGCTCGAATCGATGACGGCTTCCACAATCATTAGGCGGCGTCTAAGGAACGAGGGAAGAAACCGGCCGTAGCGCGCCTGAAGCACTTATGCTATCCCTCGTCGCACGGCCTCCACGGTGATCGTCGATCCGGCCTCGGACGCCGCCTCGAGCAAGGTGAAAGGCACGGCGGCCGAGACGAGCGCCAAGTAGAGCAGATCTTTGAGCAGCCGCGTCGTGTTCGATTCGGTGACCTGGCGGACGCGCCGAGAGACCGGCTCCAACTGAGGGCACAAGCTTGTAGCCAGTCCGGCGGGATTATCGCGCAGCGAGAAGAATTTGCGACGAACGACCTCAAACCCGCAGTCGGCGAGCAGGTTCTCAAGGTCTTCCGCTCGGAAGTGAATGAGATGACGGGGCACGTCCAGACCACTCCAGTCGGAGCCTAACAGCAGGAATTGCCAGCAGTCGGCGTTCGGCACCTGGAGAAACAGCTTGCCCTCGGCGGTCAGGACGTCGCGAATGGCCAGCAAGCACCTCCGGGGGTCCGGCAAGTGTTCCAATACGTGAAAAAGCGTGACCGCGCCGAAGCTCCCAGGGCGAAAGGGATGGCTCGGGACGCTCCCGCAAACCGCGGGCAATCGGTAGTTGGCGTGCGCCACGGAGGCGGCCGTGTGAGAAGAGTCGAGACCAACCGTTGCTTGCGCCGGTCTCCCGAGCGCGTGCAGGAACGATCCTCCGCCGCAGCCCACGTCGAGCAAGGGAGCGAGGCCGTCGAGGGAGCGGGCGACGAACCGAACGTGGTCGCCAAGAACGAACTGGCGATAGGTTTCCGCCAGTCTGCCCGAGGCGGAATCGTCCGCCTCCCACCAGTAGGCCTGCGGGTAAAAGCGGCGCAATTCCGCGGGGCTTGGCATCGGGTGCAGACGAACCAGTCCGCAGTCACTGCATTCAACGAGATGGAAGTGCTGCTCGGTGGTTCGGTAAAGCCGGTCGGAGGCGCGAAACAACGTAAGATACGTCTCCGCCTCACAGCGCGGACAAGCCTGCGGGCCAGTCGCTGCTCGCGGTGGGGAGATCACGCCGGACACGCCTAGCGGGACCTCCAGACGAGCTCGGCCAGCGGAATGTGAAACCGCCGTACGAGCTGCACGACTTCCGCTGGTGAGAGCTTGCGAAAGGCTTCGATGCCCCTTCGTTTGCGAAGCATTTTGGGAAGCCCCGCCAGGGCTGCCAGGTTGGCCTTGACCACGCATTTCAGCAGTCCCGTGACACGTACCGATTTGCGGGCCTGGCCGGATTCGCCCCGCCCCAACAGGGCCGCCAAGAGGCTGGCGGCCATCCGCGCCAGGAAATAGAACGGGTTCAGCCATAGTAGGCGCCAGGGGAACAACTTGGCGGCCAACCAAACGCGGTTGCGTTCAATGAGAAAGAGCCTCTGCTCGGAATAGCGGCCTAGAGTCGACCCGAGGTGGTGGTACACCACAGCCGTCGGCACATAGAGGCAACTCCAGCCCGCAATGCGGGCCCGCAAGCCCAGCTCGGCGTCATCCGCGTAAGCGAAAAAATCCTCATCGAATCCCCCGATCTGCTCCAGCATCGCTTTTCGGTAGAGAGCGGCCGAGCCGTCGGGCCAGGCCACTTCCTCCAGTTGATCATACTGGCCCCGGTCAAGCTCCCCGGTTCCACGGCCACGATTCTGCCCGTCCGGGAAGATCAGATGGCCCGCCTTGTCGATGGTCGTCGGGTCCTCATGGACCAGGATCTTCGAGGCCGCCATGCCAACGTCCTTTTGATCCCGGATGGCGTCGACCAGCGCGCCTAGCCACGGGGGCTCGGCTTCGGCGTCGTTGTTGAGCAGGGCAACATATTCGCCCCGTGCAATTGCCAGCCCCTGGTTATTGGCAGCGCAGAAGCCGCGGTTCGCGGTGTTTTCGATCCGCCTGATATGACTGAATTCCCGGCTGCGCAACAGATCGAGGGAACCGTCCGTCGAGCCGTTGTCCACAACAATCACTTCCAAGTTTTGAAATCGTTGCGCGGCCAGTGACCGCAGACAGGCGGCCATCAGATCGGCGCGGTTCCAGTTGACCACTACAGTGGAAACCAGCGGCTGGGGAGGTGACATCGAAGGTCAGGAAGCATAGGCCGGTATGGTGGAGATATTAAGACCCCGGCTGCGTGATTCCATTAACTGAAGGTAAAGGACTTGTACTGCCGAAGAGAATAGTATAACCTTAACTAGAGCTAAGTCCAGGACTCAGCAATGAGGTCATTCGGCGAAGACCTTAGGTCCCAGCGCGAAGCGCGCGGCATCACCCTGGAGGACATCTCGGCCTCCAGTCGAATACCTGTGCATCTACTCGAGGCTATCGAGCGCGATGAGTTTGATCGTCTGCCGGGTGGGCTTTTCAACGTCAGCTTTGTTCGTCAGTACGCGTCGCTGGTCGGCCTGAACGAAGACGAGGTAGTCGATCGGTTCGCCAAGGCCTGTCCGACAACCAGTGGTGACCCCGATCGACTCCCCGCTTTCGCCACGCCTCTCGCCGCGGAAGGTGAAGACAGACGGGCGTGGGCGGCGAGGTTTGCTGAAGGCCTGACCGACCAGCTGCGACGAAATTCGGTACTACTGTCGGCGGGCTTAGGGGGTCTCGGGTTGGTCCTGCTGTTGCTGTCCGTCTTCTACTCCCCCAATGAATCCGCCCAACAAGCAGATGCCGACTCTTCCTACGAGAGTGCGCGTCGAGTAGAGTTGGAACCTCGTAGTGTCTCTCCCTTCCCCGGGCGGGAATCCGACGCCCCGCCGGCGAAACCTTCCGTCTCTTCAGCCAAACAGGCCGTTGCCCTGCAAGTGGGACTTCAGGTAATTGATACGGTTTGGGTTCGGGCCACAAGGGACGGCAGACTTGCCTGGGAGTATACGCTGCGCGCCGGCCAGAAGAAGCTGATCACCGCCCACGAGTCCATTGCGCTGATCGTCGGCAATGCCGGCGGTGTCGAGTTGACACTGAACGGACAGGCCGTCCCGCCGATCGGTGAAAAGGGCCAAGTCCGCCGGGTCGTGTTTACACCGGCGGGAATGAGCATCACGCGCCCGTCGCCTCGTCGCAGACGCAGGGCAGCCGCGAGCGACGACCTGGCAGTGGGAGGCCGGCCGTTCTCCGTGGTGACCGAGCCCGTCTTGGCTCACGCCGAGCGATAAACGCGCTGTGCCAAATCCTTGAAGGACCTCTTGGTTCGTTCCCGCTATTCGAGCCGGCCAAACCCCTGATTCCTCGTCTCCCTGCCGATGCCGCCCATGCGGCGCAGAGCATCGTCCGCTGCCGGCTGCGGTAGAATAAGCGCGGCGGGCACAGGTCTCGCACTCAGCCGTTCGGCCTTCTGCCGCCGTCTGCCACGTGGGCTCGTAGCTCAGCTGGATAGAGCAGCCGCCTCCTAAGCGGCAGGTCGCGCGTTCAAATCGCGCCGAGCCTACCATGTAAGTCTTTTGGCTTCAGTGTTCCTCGGTTCTCCTTTGGATTTGAACCGTAATCTGGCTCACCAACCGTGCCAAAACTCCTCCATTCAGCCTCGCCTCGCCAAAAGTTGCTGCGTGTTCGTTTGCGTTGCGGTCCGGAGACCGAGGCCTTCGGCCAGTCGCAACCTATTGATTGAAACCGGCTTGTGGGAAATCAAAGGTTCTTTCTCGCGGTCGAGAGTGGTACCAGTATTCGTGGTCTCTTCCTTCATAATAGCGGGAGGAAAAAGGCCGGGTGCGCCGCCACAGGACTCGATGTCGTCACGAATGGCGACGCCGTACGCAAGAATTGGTACGCCACAAAGGCAAAAGCTGCGGATGTGGCGGGCGACGAGGCCGGTGAAATAATTGGGTTAGAAATCGCCCAGAACCTATTGATTACAAGTTGTTTGTGGGGAATTGGCTTTGCTTCGTTTTTTCTCCTGGTCGAGCCTGGTGCCTGTATTCGTGGTCTCTTCCTTCATCATAGCGGGGGTGTCAACTGTGTGAGTGATCTACGCCGAATGGGTCGCTGTCCCTGAGTCCAAGTTCATCTTTTTCAACAGGGCGGTGAATCGGGGGTCGGGGTGGAGCCAGTCGAACTCAGGATGGGTCTTCAGCCAGAGAAGTAGAGGACTGTGCGCCGCGAGGGCCCGCTCCAACCACTCGAAGGCCTGATCAGCGGATCGCAGGCCCGCATGGATCAAGGCGATTTGGAAAGCGACGATGTGTGCCGGCCGGGAGGGTTCCTCGAGGTCATGGAGAAGTTTCCGGGCTTGCTCAGGGCGGCCGGAGACGGCGTAGGCGTGGCCCAGAAAGCCCTCTCGCGCCGAGAGTATATCCAACTGGTCGAAAGCCGTGACGGCTTTCTCGGGATCGCCGAGTTGAAGATGTATTCTAGCCAGAAAAAAGCTGGCCCAGCCAATGTTCGGCTCCAGCTCCAGCGTTTTGTGAAGCTGTTCCGCCGCCTGGTCGTATTCACGACGATGGAACAGCACCAGACCCAACCCCATGTTGATGGAGGCGGTGACAGGATCGAGGTTAAGCGCCGTCTGCGCTTCCTCGAGAGCCTCATCCAGACGTGCGGTGCCGACCAGGACGAAAACGGCACGCCAGTAGTGGGCGGTTGAATAACCGGGGTCGAGTTCGATGGCGCGCTTGAGCTCCCGGTCAGCCAGCTCCCAATTCCAACCGTAGACCACCTCGACGAAGGCCAGCGAGGCGTGTGCCTCGGGCAACATCGGATCGAGATCCAGGGCCTTGAGGGCTGCCTGCTTCGCTTTGCGCATCACCTCGCTGGGAGGATCCGGGTCGCCAATCAGCACCAATGCAACAGAGCAATCGGCCAGACCGGAATAGGCCGGAGCGTAGTTGGGGTCTTCGGCCAGCGCGAGCTCCAGGTTTTCTTTGGCCTTGCGGATGGCCTGTGGCGTTCGCTTATGCCAGTAGTAGCGGCCTCGCAGGTAATACTTGTAGGCCTCAACGTTTTCCGTATACCGTCGGGCCGAAGACTTGCTCCCGCCGACGAGCTTGACTTCGAGCGTCCCCACTACGGCTTGTGAAATGTCGTCTTGAATGTCGAAGATATCTTCCATCAGGCGATCGTAGCGTTCCGACCACATCTCGTAGCCATCGGCCACGCTGCTCAATTGCACGGTGACCCGGAGCCTGTTGCCGGCGCGGCGCACGCTGCCGACGAGAACGTTATCGACCTTGAGCCTGCGGCCCAGCTCATCCAGATCTGGAGTTTTCCCCTTGAACTGGAAGGCCGAGTTGCGGGCGGCGACCCGCAGACCTTCCACCTTTGTCAGGGCGATGATGATGTCTTCGGTGATACCGTCGCTGAAGAACTCGCTTTCCTCGTCTCGGTTCATGTTGACGAACGGCAGCACGGCGATGGAAGGCACGGCCGGCTTGGCTTCGCGCGGCGCAAGTCGCGGGGCGGAGCCGGACTCCCGACTGCGGCGCAGCGCTCGCAGGTCCGCCAGCAGATCGTCGGCGTGCTGATAGCGCTCGGCGGGGCGCTTGGCCAGGGTCTTTTCGACGATGCGCTCGAAAGCCAGGGGAATGCCGCTCCGGAGGCTCGTCACCTGATCGGGGTCCTCGTTGGCGATCGAGTAAACAATCGCATCGGCATAGTGCCCTCGAAACGGAAGCCGGCCGGTGAGCATCTGGTAAAGCACAACGCCGAGAGACCAGAGATCCGTCCGCCTGTCGAGCGCCTCGCCGGCCGTCTGCTCGGGCGACATGTACGCCGTGGTCCCCAGGGTCAGCTCGTTACGCGTGATCCTGCTGCCTCCGGCCAAATAAGCCAAGCCAAAGTCCATGATCACGGCCTGGCCTTTGGTCGTCAGCATGATGTTGGCGCTCTTGATATCCCGATGAACGATGTCGTTTTCGTGCGCTTCCTCCAGTCCCTGGGCCACCTGGATCACAATGTCGAGCGCCTCGCCGATGTCGAATGGCCCGTCCGCGATTCTCTGGGCTAGGTTGCGGCCCTCCAAATAAGCCATGGCAATGAAAGCCTGGCCGTCAGCTTCATCGATTTCATAGACCGTACAAATGTTGGGGTGCTGTAGCGCCGCCGCAGCCTGCGCTTCGCGCAACAGCCGTGCTCTTTCCACTTCCCCGGCAGTCGAACTGGGGGGAAGAAACTTCAGAGCCACGATGCGCTTGAGCTTTGTATCTTCGGCCTTATACACTACGCCCATCCCGCCCTCGCCGAGCTTCCCAACGATCCTATAGTGCGAGATGGTGTGTCCGATCACGGCTCTTCCGCGTCGAGATTTCAGGCGCCGCGGTGCGACTTCGTTGGCGCGAGATCTCTACTCAGGTACGATCGGAAAGTATATCCCACCCGGTCGCGGCGGCGCTTGGCGCACAATCCGCCCAAAGCTAAACGCATTTAAGTCCCGTAGCGTAGGGCTGGGCTGTCGTTTGGCCCAGACCTGCGGCCTTTTTGTCTACGCGCTATACCCCGACGAAGGTCACGGTTTTGTGCGTCCTGAAAACCGTATGGCCTTCTACGCCGCCGGATCGGCGGCTTTTGCTTTTGTGGCGCACGCATTCTTGCGTGCCGTGTCGCCATTCCTGGCGACATCGAGTCCCATAGCGGCGGGCACTCTCAGCGTGCCGCGTCGAGACTCATCTCGGGGGGGCGGTCGCCGCCCGGGGGCCGCGGACGCAGCTTCGTTTTGAAGCTGTACATCCTGCCGTGTGCTATCGTGGCGTTGGGAAGCAAGAGATGGCAAGTGTACCCGCGGTCAAAGTACAAGATCTCGCCTATCGCTACGGCGAACGAGACGCGCTGAAGGGCATAAGCTTTTTCGTCGAGCCCGGCGAAGTCTTCGGTTTGCTCGGCCCTAACGGCGGCGGCAAGACGACCCTTTTGCGGATCCTCTCCACCTTGCTGTTGCCGGCTGATGGCCAGGCCCAAGTTTTTGGCATTGACGTCGCCAAAGATCCACTAGGGGTGCGCCGCCAGATTGGCGTCGTTTTTCAGAATCAAAGTCTCGACCGCCGACTGACAGCCGCTGAAAACCTGGTCCACCAAGGGCATCTCTATGGCCTCCGGGGTAATATTCTGCGGCATCGAATTGACCGAGTATTAGACCGGGTCGGGCTGGCCGATCGACGCAACAGTGTCGTCGAAACGCTTTCCGGCGGCATGCGCCGGCGGCTCGAGTTGGCAAAAGGGCTGCTTCACCGCCCACGACTGCTTCTGCTTGACGAGCCCGGCACGGGGGTTGACCCGGGTGCACGGCGGAGTTTCTGGGATTACCTGCAGTTGTTACGCCGCGAAGAAGGGGTGACCATTCTGTTGACAACGCATCTGCTCGACGAGGCGGACAAATGCGACCGACTGGCAATCCTCGACGAAGGGTCTCTTGTGGCGCAGGGGACGCCAGGCGGGTTGAAAAGCGAGATCGGCGGCGAGGTCGTGATGTTGACCGCGGGTGATCCTCATGCCCTGTTGGCCGAGTTACCCGCCGGATTGGACATCCGAGCAAACGTCGTAGACGGTGCAGTTCGATTCGAACATCCCGAAGGTTCCCAACTGGCGGCCCGGCTCATGAAGGAGTTGCCGCAACGAATCGATTCGGTTACCGTTTCACGTCCCAGCCTCGAGGACGTCTTCATTCACATGACCGGTCATCGCTTCAGGCAACAAGCGGCGAACGGAGATCAAAGGTAAAATTAGACAATCGCCTCCTAATTCGGACCGCCGAATTAGATTCGCGAACCAACAGGTTCCACTGCCCCCTGGACGGGCGTCTTCCGTGACCAAGGTTACCCGCCTGTGAATGCTCCAGCCATTGCCGTGCGATCGAAGGTAGAGCAAAGCCCGCCTCCGACGCCGAGTCTGTGGCTAGCTGTTGTCAGCCTGTGGGGCCGTGAGATTCGGGGCTTTTATCGCCAGCGGAGCCGAGTTGTGGGCGGATTAGCGACCCCGCTTGTGATCTGGTTGTTGCTCAGCTCGGGCTTCAGTACGTCCTTGCGGACCGGGCTAGGCGGCGACACCGGGTCGTTGGGCTTTTTCTTTCCGGGGACAGTGGTGCTGGCGGTGCTGTTCGCGGCTATTTTTTCAAACATTTCGGTGATCGAAGACAGACGCGAAGGATTTCTGCTTTCGGTTCTGGTCGCGCCGGTCTCTCGAATGGCGTTGGTCCTCGGGAAACTCCTAGGTGCATCCACGATCGGGGCGTTTCAGGGGATCGTGCTGTTGCCACTTGCGCCGTTGATGGGGGTCCCGATCGAGATATCGAGAATCCCTACATTACTGGCTACCATTTTGCTGCTTTCGTTCGGTCTTACGGGCTTGGGGTTTTTCTTCGCTTGGTGGTTGAACTCCGTGCAAGGGTTTCACTCCGTGATGAACATCGTGCTCATGCCCATGTGGGTGCTGTCGGGAGCCGTCTTCCCAGCCGAAGGCGCTTCGACCTGGGTGCAGTGGGTCATCATGGTCAATCCGGTTGCCTACGGCGTGGCCGCGCTGCGCCACTTTTTTAGCCCCGAAGGCGTCACGGCGGGACCTGGGTTGGTGCTCTGCTTGATCGTGATGATCGCCTTTGGCGCGGCGACGCTGGCGGCCGCCTTCTTGCAGGCTCACCGCCCGTCGGCAGAGACGCTGAGTTGACGAATGGACGTCAGTAGCCTCCCGGCCCTCAACGCCTCCCTAAACTCGATCAGCGCCCTGCTGCTTGGCTGTGGATACTACTTCATCCGCCGGCGCGAGATTGAGCGCCACCGATTCTGCATGCTGGCAGCGTTTGTAGTGTCGTGCTTCTTCCTCGCTTCGTATCTCGTCTACCACTACCACGTAGGTTCGGTCCCTTTCACCAAACAGGGTTGGATCCGCCCACTGTACTTCACCATTCTCATCACTCACATCATCCTGGCGGCCGCCATTGTGCCTCTGGCGCTGGTAACCCTGTACCACGCATGGAAGGAGCGCTTTGATCGCCACCGCCGGATCGCTCGTTGGACGCTTCCGATTTGGATGTACGTCTCGCTGACAGGCATCGTGATCTACGGGATGCTCTACTGGCTTTAGCCTTAGTCCTCGTCAGATAGGACAAGCGAGCCCGCGAAGCGCGGTAGGCAAGCCCGCTTTTCTCACCAGGTGGCGAGGCGAAGTGCGTGAGAGGCCCGTCAGTACAAGGCGGGCGACGCTCGGCGCGCGGAGGCGTACTTTTTCGGGCGCAGCTTGGCCCACTCGTATCTTGGTGTTACCGAAATAAGCAGCGACTTCCATTCGGCATGCGACCGGGAAAGTACGTTGAGCACGGCGAGCAAGCGCAACGCAGTAATGGCGGGCTTATTGCGTGCTTCGACCGTCAGCTGGTGAGAAATGCGGGCTAGTCGCCCAGGCTGGAGCTGTCGGGCAGGACCCTGGGCGGGAACCCCAGTAGGGGCGCAGGAAAACTATAGAACCCGTGCCTTGATGAGTATTTTCCTGCGCCCCTCCGGGGCTTGTTCACTCATGCATACCGAACCCACGGTTTCGCCTAGCTGGAGTGGACCCAGGATTTGAGACAGCCAGTTAACCCCTTTCGTAGGGCGAAAGGAGAAACTGGAGCCATGAAGAAGTCTCGTAGGAAGTTCGGCAAGGAGTTCAAGTTGACGGTGCTGCGCCGCATTGCGGTGGGAGAGTCGGTGAACGAAGTGGCCCGGGCCCTGGAGATGGATCCCAGTGATGTGCGCCGTTGGCGGCGGGAGTTGAGCACGCACGGCGAGCGCGCCTTCTCCGGCCAGGGCCAAAAGCGCCCCCCTCCCAGCCGCGAGGCCGAGTTGGAACGCAAGATTGGCCAGCAGGCCATGGAGATCGATTTTTTAAAGCGAGCCTGGCAGCGTGTCGAGGAACAGCGCCTGCTGCGGGCTCTGCCTGGCGGCGCAACGTCTACGAACAGATCGAGAAGGAAGTGAGCGGTGGGACAAAGCTGACCGTGCAGAGGATGTGCGCACTCGCCCAGTTGAGCCGGGCCGGTTTTTACCGTCCGGGGAGTGCGTCGCAGCCCGCCGAGCGAGAGCGAGAGCTAGGCCGCCAAATCCGCGAGCTGGCGCTACAATGGCGCAGCTATGGCAGCCGGCGCATCCGCGAGGAGCTGCAGCGGCGCGGTTGGCGGGTGAACCGCAAGCGGGTCCAGCGCCAGCTGCGGGAACAGAACCTGTTGTGCCGGCGGAAACGCAAGTTCGTCGTAACGACCGATTCGCAACACGGGCTGGCGGTGTACCCGAACCTGGCGCCGACGCTGTCTCTCAACGGGGTGAATCAGCTGTGGGTGGCCGACCTCACCTACATCCGGCTCCACGAGGGGTTCGTCTATCTGGCGGTGTTGCTGGACGCGTACTCGCGCCGGGTGATTGGTTGGCAGCTGGGAACCGGCCTGGATCACTCGCTGCCGCTGGCGGCGCTGCGGATGGCACTGACCAAACGGCGGCCGCAGCCCGGGCTGGTACATCATTCCGACCGCGGCGTGCAGTATGCCAGCCAGGCCTACACGCAGTTGCTCGAGCAGCACCAGATTCGGATTAGCATGAGCCGCAAGGCGAACCCTTACGACAACGCGCGCTGTGAGAGCTTTTTCAAAACGCTGAAGGGCGAGGAAGTGGATCGCAGCGAGTATCTCGACCTGGCCGACGCACAGGCACGGATCGGCGACTTTCTGGAGCGGACCTACAATCAGCAGCGGCTGCACTCGGCGTTGGGGTATCGGCCGCCGGTGGAATGCGAGCGGCAGCTGCGCCGCTCGGCGGTTCGCGGGGAGGTGCCGGCATGAGTTTTCTGAGGCATGGGGAGATCTATCGATCCGATGGGTGGGTAAAATCAGGGAGCGGCGAGGTGGCCGCCCCCTGTCTCATCGTTTCGATGAGTCTCCGGCTGGCTATTCCTTGGCCGGTTGCTCTCCAGCAGAGCCGGCCTCCGCTTCACCAGCCAGGGCCATTGTGCCCCCAGCCGCCTGGCAGCACAATGATTTTTCAGCGAATGGCAAAAGCGGGGTTAACTGCTTGTCTCAGCCTTGGGGTCCACTCTAAGCGGCTCCACCGTGGGCTATTATCCTACGCCCCCTGCGGGGGCTGAGCTACGGCTTGTTGGCTCGTGGCGGCTCGCCCGTTCTCGTGGTCCGCCATCCGAACGGATACGAGTTGCGAGACGCCCGGTTGTTGCATGGTCACGCCGTAGAGGGTCTGAGCGCTTTCCATGGTCGTCTTGCTGTGCGTGATCAGGATGAATTGCGTGCGGCCGCTCATCTCGCTGACGAGACGGCTAAAGCGAGCGAGGTTGGGCTCGTCCAGCGCGGCGTCCACCTCATCGAGCACGCAAAACGGACTGGGCTTGTATTGGAAGGTCGCCATGAGCAAGGCAACCGCGGTGAGCGATTTTTCGCCGCCGGAAAGAAGGGCAACGTTCTGCAAACGCTTGCCCGGGGGAGAGGCGATGATGTCGATCCCCGAGTCGGCGGCGTTGGATTCGTCGGTCAACTTCATCTCCGCCTGGCCGCCGCCGAATAGCGTGCGGAAAACTTCATGAAAATTCTTGTTGATTGCCTCAAAGGCATCTTGAAATTTACGCCGCGAGACCGCGTCGATTGCGGCGATGGCCCTTTGCGTGTCGGCGATGGAGTCCACTAGATCTTTCTTTTGCGCTTCGAGAAAGTCAAGGCGCTCCTTCGCTTCCTGGAACTCTTCGAGAGCCAGTACGTTGACCGGGCCGAGGCTGTCCAGTTTCGCCTTGGTCTCTTGATGCCGGGCTTCGGCCGCGGCGAGTTCCTCGTCCGCGAGGTCCGCGCTTTCGCCGTCGGATACCTCCCGGATAGGCTTCCCGATCTCGCGCCGGCATTCCTCCTCGAGGTGCTTGACCTCGGAACGGATCTCGGCCAAACGCACGTCGATCGTCGACCGCTGATCACGAATTTTGTCTAAGGACAAACGCTCGACGCCGATTTGTTCCTCAGACGTCTCTACGCGGCCGCGCAACTCGGCCAGAGACCCCGCAATCTCGCTCGCTTCTCGTTCAGCCTCGACGCGCCGGGCGCACCGTTGCTCGATGCGGCTTTCGATTTCGACATTCTCCTCGAGGAGGCGGACGCGCTCCTCTGCCGACTCCCGCATCTGGCTCGAGAGGGACTGCATCCGCTCGTTCTGCTCTTCGACACGCTGCCGAGCCCGAGCGGACGAGGCGGTTGCTCCCTTGTGCCTCTCTTCGAGAGTTGCCAATTGCGTGCGTGCTTGTGTTTGTTCCTGGAGCAGGCTAGCGAGCCTCCCCTGGTTTTCGTGGATGCGCTGTTCCAAATCGGCGAGCAACTTTTCACCTTCGCCGCGCTCCGTCTCCTTCTGCTCGATTTGCCGACTACGAGCGTCCCGATCCGTGGACGCCTCTTGTGCAGTGTGTTGCAGCCGCTCTTTTTCGACGCTCGCCACCGAGCGCTGGCGCTCACCGCGGTCAATCTCCTCATCAAGCCGGCGCAGCTCATGCTCGCCGGCCAGCAACCGTTTTTCCGTCTCCTGGCATTCGGACTTGACAGTCTCCAACTCCGCGCTCTTGCTCTCGATTTCGTCTTCGGCTTGTGACGCCATGGCCAGGGCCTCACGAAGCGACGTCTCCGCGGCGGCGATTTTCGGCGTCAGCTCGCGGAGCTCCCGCTTGAGTGACAGGGGACCGCTCGTGCCCGGCTTGCCGCCTCGCACCGTGTGGCCGCGATAGCAAACGCCGTCCGGCAATAAGAACGAAAGGTCGGGATACTGCACCGCCAGTCGTCGAGCGACCTCTTCGTCTTCGACCAGGTAACAGCCGCGTAGACGAGGCAGCAGGGACGACGCCGCGCCAGACAGCCCATTCGTGAGGCGAATCGAGTCGGCCAAGCGGCCTGTGACACCCGTCTCCGGCCCCAGAGCGGGAATCTCTTCGCTCAGCGAAGAGTCCGGGTGAACTAGAAACGTGACCTCGCCGTGCAGGTCTCGACGGACAAGCCGCACACCCTGCCGGGCTTCGTTCCAACTCTTGACGACCACGAACTCGAGCTCATCGCGCAGAAAATCTTCGGCAATCCTCTCGTGCTCGGAAGCGACTTCCATGTAATCCGCCAGAATGCCCGTCGGATGGAAGCCTTGCTCCGCACGCCTGTCAATGGCGGCGAAAAAGTTCTTGACACTCTCGGCGGTGTAAGCGTGGTGGGAAAGAATCTCTTCCAGCGAATCACGCCTGGCCCTGGATCGAGAGAGTTCTTCCTGCAGCCGCTCGACTTGTTCGCGGCCGGTTGCGGCCTGCTCTCTGTGCGAACCGATTTGCTGCTCGATGCTCTTGCGGCGAGCCGCCAAAGCTTCGAGATTCTTCCGTTCCCGTTCAACCTCTAGCTCTGCCTCCTTGCGGCGGCCGGCCAGACCCGCGATCTCCTGCTGTGCGTCCTCCTCTTCCTTCTGTAGGCCGGCGATCCGGCGTTCAGTGCCGGCAAGGAACTCCTCTAATTTCGCGACTTCATTCCGCACAGTAGCGATTTCACCAAGAAGCTGCAGTATGCCCCGGCGGCCGCGCTCCTGTTCCCGCTCGTCGTCAGCGAGGCCGGCTTGGCATTGCTCGACGTCGGAGGTTTTTTGCAGCAACGCCTGCCGGGCGATGTCTTGCCCCGCCGCCACTTGTTCCAGGGCGGCCTCCTCGGACGCCAACTCGGTCCGAAGTTGCTCGAGCCGCTCTGCAAGATAGGAGATTTGAGCCTGCCACTGTTTTTCGCGTTTTTCGTTCTCCTTGGCGGTAACGGCCTGCTGCTCCACGCGAGAGCGCAACCGCTCGATGTTGACGACGAGTTGAGAGACCTCCTCGCGGCCGCTGGCCAGCGCCGTATCTTGGAGTTGCTGCTGCTTGCGATGCGATGTCAGCTCGCTTTCGAGCCGGCGCAGCCGCGCGGTCAATAAACGATTCTCATCTTCCGCTTCGTCCGACTCCGCCGCCCCCAACCTGAGCTGCTCATCGAGACGCCGGTATCGACCGGCCAGCAGAACGGAAAGGGTCGCTGTGAGCCGGTTCCGCAGTTCCTCGTGCCGGTGCGCTCTCGACGCTTGGCGTTTCAGCGAATTGACCTGCCTGGTCACCTCTTGCAGGATGTCGTTAACCCGATCGAGATTTTGGCGAGCGCTTTCGAGTTTCAACTCCGCCAGCCGTTTTTTCGTCTTGAACATTGTGACGCCGGCCGCTTCTTCGACAAAGGCGCGCCTGTCTACGGGGCGGGAGCTCAGGATTTGCTCGATTCTTCCTTGCTCGATGATGGCGTAGTGCTGCGGTCCCAGACCGGTGCCCATGAACAGCTCTCGGACGTCGCGCAGGCGGCAGGTCTTGCCGTTGATCAGGTATTGGCTTTCACCGGATCGAAACAGCTTGCGCGTAACGACCATCTCTTCGGGCCGCTTGGCCAAGCTTGCCGGGACACCGTTTGAGCCGGTTCCGTTTCTTTCGGCCAAATAGGCTTCCGGGTCCACCAGCGTCAAGCTGATCGAAGCCAAGCCCGAGGGTTTGCGGTCCCGCGAGCCGTTGAAAATAAGGTCCTGCATGCGAGCGCCACGGAGGCTTTTGGCCGACTGTTCGCCGATCACCCAACTGATAGCGTCACCGATGTTCGACTTCCCGCATCCGTTAGGACCGACGATGGCAGCGATACCATCGCCGCTGAAGCGCAGTTCCTGACGGTCACAGAACGACTTGAAGCCAAAAAGTTCCAGTTTCTTGAGGCTTAGCACGCTCGTTCACCTTGAGGCCCGACTGGGTTCAGATAGTGCTCGTTCCAGCTTACACTGTTAGCGATCCAGTGAGTTCAAACCGGGATACGAGTCCCGCCTACGCTTGATTATGGTAACTCCGTCGAATCCCGTTGTAAAGCCCTAACAACAATATTTAGTGTCAAATCGGGCAGACCGTACAATATCTGGGGCTACGGTTCCCACGCTGGCCTCCCCCGGGGCGGTACAATACTAATCGTGATGCTCACCCTTGGCCGCATACGATCTTGTGTCTTGACGCTGATTGTGGCCGTTACGGCTTTGCCGGTCGCCGGCCAGACGTCGCCGCATCTTTCGAACGTGCGCCAGCTTACTTTCGGAGGCCAAAACGCAGAGGCCTATTGGTCGCCCGACGGGGGTCGGCTCATCTTTCAATCCACCCGTGACGGAAACAGCTGCGACCAGATCTACGTCATGAACGTGGACGGGTCGGGAATCGAGCGCGTCTCGACCGGAAAAGGCGCGACCACCTGCGGATATTTTCTTCCCGACGGGAAGCGGATTATCTACGCCTCGACTCACGGGGGCCAGGAAGAGTGTCCGCCGCGCCCTGATCGCAGCGAGGGTTACGTCTGGGCCGTGCATGAAACCTACGAGCTTTACGTCGCGGATGACGACGGGAGCAACCTGCGAAAGCTCACCGAAACTCTAGGATATGACGCCGAAGCCACCGTCAACTGGAAAACCGGCCAGGTTATTTATACCTCGAAGGCGTCCGGCGATCTCGATCTGTGGTCCATGGACCTCGACGGGGGAAATAAGCGACGGCTGACGAAAACTCTGGGCTACGACGGCGGGGCGTTCTTTTCGCCGGCTGGTGACAAGATCGTCTGGCGAGCTCATCACCCAACCGAAGCCCCGTTGATCGAGCGCTACCGTGAGCTGTTGGCCCGGAATCTTACGGCGCCGATGAAAATGGAACTGTTTGTCGCCAACTCCGACGGCTCCGATGCGCGCCGGATCACGAACTTCGGTTGTGCCAGCTTCGCGCCGCAGTTCACCCCCGATGGCCGGCGCATCATCTTCTCCTCGAACAAGAACCAATGCGACAGCCGAGAGTTTGAGCTTTTTCTGATTGACCTGGACGGAAACAACCTCGAGCAGGTCACCGACTTCGGCGGCTTTACGTCCTTTGCCGAGTTTTCTCCGGACGGAAGGGAACTGGTGTTTACCTCGAGCCATAACGCCGAGAGCCGCTACGAATTCAACATCTTTGTGGCCGACTGGGAGCAGTAAAGGCCCCTCCGGAGGCCGTGCGTCATGCAAGGACCTCCCAAGCTTGCCCAGCAGAGGCGCGGGCGTAAGCCCGCGGTCGAGGCGCGGATGAACTCTTCGATGCGACAAGCCGTTGTGCTCAACGCGGCCTCAACCGCACCCTTTCGGGCGCGGCTCCGTTTGCACCCCGCGCGAGCAGAAACTGAGCCTGAAAGGCCAGTGACAGGCCAAACCCGGTAGCGACCACGGTGCATGGGCCCTCGGTCGAAAACCCACCGGTTGTCATCGCCTTTAGCCCGCGGGCCCGCGCCCTGACGGGCACGGCTCTGTTGGGTTCTCGCCGCGGGGCCGCGCCCTTTCGGGATCATTTGCGCTCGCGGTTCCGAATTGCTCGTGGTGAATTGCAGCTTGGACCGCGGGCTTCCGCCTGCGGCTCTGCTGGGTGCTCGCGCCCGAGGCGGTATATTGACCGCGCAAGTCCAGGCCGGCGAACGTCCGGTCAGCTCCAAGGGCCAAGGGGCGAAACCGATGTCTCGCCACGCCCGGTCTGTGTCGTCACTCGGACTCGGATAGCCTCGGGACGGGAATCGGACCCATGGTAGGTGACCGTGTAGCGGGCCGAGATTTTACGCATGAGTTCTGCGCACACCGACGCAAGCTCATCTCCGCCCTCGGTCGAGAAAAACCTGCCGCCGGTCGGGTCAGCCAGATCCGGCAGGGACCCAGTCCGAGCTTCCGCGCCGAATCCAACGACGTACAACGGAGCGGCGAGGTCCCTGGCTCTGCCCACAATGTCGCTGAAGTTGGATTCGCTTCCTCGGTCCGGCCCGTCGGCGATAGCGATGACGACCCGGCAGCCGGCGCCTTGGCCGGCGACCGCTTCGAAGGCCCTCTCAACCGCATCGTGGAGTCGAGAAGACGTCCGCATGCCCATGTGCTTGCGTTGAACAACAGCTTTAAGGAGCTTGAGGTTGTCCGTCAGGCCCACGGCGCGCTCGACGTCCATGGAGAACTTTACAATGGCCACTTTATCATCGCGACGCTTGTAGCTCAGGCTCTTGATGACTGCGTCGTTCATCTGCTGGACGGCAGAGGCGGACATGCTTCCGCTGCAATCAAGAACCCAGGCGATGGCCGCGGGATCGCATTGCTCGGGACCGAAAACCTCCTGGCTGTTGACGCTGCCGCCGTCTTCTTGAAGCTGAAAGTCCTGGTGGGATAGGCCGGCAACAGCAAAGCCTTCCGAATCCGTCACGGCAAGATGGAGACGGCGCAGCGAGGTCTCGTCAGCGACTACATAGAGCGGCTCGATGTTGAACGCGGCGAGGCCCGCGGATTCCCGAGGGGCCGCGCTTGGGATCGAGCTTGCGTCGGCGGGAATTTTTCCCAAAGCTTCGTCGGCTTTGTGACCCACTTCGCTCGCCAGATCCTGTTGCATTCGTTTCAGCGTGGGTAGGAAGCACGTGGCCTGAGTTTCTCCCATGGCCCAAGCAGCGATAGCTAGGAAGTCGCCGTTCTGATGGCGGGCCATCTCCTCTAATTTTTCGAAGGCTGCGTCCTCATCGATGCGGCGGTAGGCCAGGATGGCATTCGCTTGCACCCGCGGATTGGGGTCCGAGAAGGCCTCCGAAAGAACTTCCGGATCCGGCGTTCGATCAGCCATCCCCAGACCCTCAAGAGCACTGGCCCGGACCGCGGGATTCGGATCCCGCATCACATTGGCGACAAAAATTTCGTTCTGACAATGGCGCGCAAAAATCAACGCGGCGTTAGACCTCAACTCAGGGCTTCTGTCTCGCAACGAACGGATCAGAAGCGGTAGGGTGCGGTTGTTCTGAACTACTACGGCCAGCAGACGGAGGATTCGCGACGCCTGGCTTTCCTGAGCGCCTTTCAACGCTTTCGCCAGTTGAACGTCGATATGATCCACGTTGGCGTGAATAAGCCTGGCCAGAAATATGGACTCGTCGAGGGAACACAAGGAAGGGCTGAGCAGAATACCGAGGAGCATTCCTTCTTTCTCGAGCAGCCAGACGACAATCCTTGCGGCCGGGCATTGTTCCGCTGCCAATAGATACTTGACGGCAGCCTGTTGAAAACCCCGGCGGTCTTGGCTGAGGAGATCACCGAGCCGGTGGCCAAGGTCGCGCGGGTTGTCGTCGCCTCTCGCCAGAAGTGATGCGACTTGGTCCTCGACAAGGGTGGCTTTTTCGGTCAACAGGAGGTCCTTCTACTTCTGTGTGTCTTATCGGATGATTCCGCGGGGTTGTTGGGCAGAACCGGCCAGGCGTCGAGAGGAATCTCGAGGCGGCACGCTGAGAGCGTGCGCCACCATGCTGTCGATGTCGCGGTGTTTCCCCGGTATACTAGAGATAGGGGTAGCGACTAGTGAAGCTTCAAGTAGTGGTCCACGAAGTCGAAGAAGGTGGCTACTGGGCGGAGGTTCCCGCCATGGAAGGTTGCGCTACGCAGGGCGAAACCTTTGAAGAATTACTACAAAACCTCTACGAGGCAATCGAAGGTTGCTTATCTGTCACTGTCCAGCCGCCGATATCCACGCCTCATGATCGCGTCATCGAGATTGCCGTCTGAGGCGATCGGTGTCCGGCAAGGAACTCGCCAGAAATTGGAACGGGAGGGTTGGAAGCTTCTGCGCGTGAAGGGCAGCCACCACGTCTACGGGAAAGCGGGTAGCATGGCTCGAATATCCGTTCCTATCCACGGCAATCGATCTCTGAAGAAGGGTCTGCTGCGGCATTTTCTCAGGGTTGCGGGCCTTGCGGAACAAAGCGATTAGCCTAGCTGCTAGCCCGTCTAAATTAGATTAACGGTCTCGCAGATTCACGCGCTCGGCTCCGGCCTCGGTGATGAATAATCTCTCATCCGCTAAGTCGTTTTCCCCCGAGCGCTCCAAGATTCCGGCCCTTGCGGCGTCACGCAAACGGACGGCCGCCTGAAAGTCGTTGCCCTCCGCCAGCAGTGGCTCTCCGACTTCTATTTGGATCGATCCCTTGCGGGGAAGCCACTGCTCGTCACGCAGGATCGTGCGCGTACCCCGTATGGTCACGGGTATCACTCGGCGGCCCGACTCCGCTGCCACGACGAAGGCGCCGAGACGGAATTCGAGCAGGCCCGGCATGCGCGTGAAGGTGCCCTCGGGGAAGAAAACCAGCCGCTGTTCGGCTTTCGCTAGGGCCACCGCGCGGCGGCTGTCCTCCAAGCCCCGGGCGGGATCAATTCGCTCAACGAAGAGCGATCCCACGCGGCTTAGAAATCGTTCGGCAAACCAATTCTGACGAAGTTCCCCCTTCACGGCGAAGGCCATCTCGCCCGGGAGGGCAGCCACCAGGACGAGGCCGTCGAGGAAACTGGCGTGGTTCGCTACCACGATGCCGCCTGGGGCGCGAAGGTTTTCCAGCCCTTTGACCGACGGAGATGTCCCCATCAGTCGCAACGCCAGCTGCACGACCCGACGCCCGACCGCCCAGCGGGAGCGTGGGCTGGGTAGCAATACCACGCCCGTCCAACCGAAGATTGCCGCCAGAGCCACCACCAGCCACCAGTAGATTGCGTAGAGGAGAACCAGCGTGGTTTGCGCGGCCTCCGCGACCCGCCGGCGGCCTCCGGAAAACAGCAGCCGAACGAACTGCCACCACACCGCCCGGCGCCCGGCCATCAAAGCGCCGCTTTCATAGATCTCGCGGGTGGCGGTCCGGCGGATCTTGCCGCTCGACGTTTTGAGGACCGTGTGGGGAGGGGCGATCACGACTTCGTCCGGCGACGCCTCGAGTAGATCGGTTGTCACTTGCTCGACGGCGTGGCGGATGCGAGCCAGCGGCTGCGGCTTGTTCTCGCGGCTTTCGGCGACGACGACGATACGCTCGGTCCCCGCGTTCGGATCGCTGCTGCCAAACACGGCCACACAGCCCTTGCGGATACCCTCGACCTCCCCAACCGCTTGCTCGACTTCGTGCGGATAGATGTTTCTTCCGGCTCGAATGATGATGTCTTTCGAGCGCCCAGTGATGAATATATTCCCCTTGGCGACATAGGCTACATCACCGCTTTCGAGCCATTCGCCATCGAAAAGCTCTTCGGTCTTGGACGGGTTGCGGAAGTAGCCGCTGGTGGCCGACGGCCCGCGAAACTGCAAGCGGCCTTGCTTGCGTTCTCCGGCCTCCCGTCCGGTGCCGTCGACGATGCGGACTTCGTGTCCCCGTAAGGGCAAGCCGCAGCCGACAAACTCCATGGCGCTGGGATCTTCTGGAGAAGCCGGCGCCGCCTGGCCGCGACCCGTCAGCGCCCCCCGCTGGACTCGGTCGGTCACCGGCGGTTGGCCGGGAGAGGGTATGGCAAGGCCCACGGAGTTCTCCGCCATGCCATAGACCGCAACCAGCGCCTCGCGGCGTAACCCGTGTTTCTGAAAACGCTCGGTGAACTTTCCCAGCGTGCCGGGCAGCACCGGTTCCGCGCCATTCATCAACATGCGGAGTGAGCTTAGGTCGAGGCCCTCGATCTCGCGGTCGTCGATCTTGCGGCTGGCCAACTCGAAGGCGAAGTTGGGTGCGGCCGAGAGCGTACCGCGGTGGCGATGGATCGCCCACAGCCACTCCTGCGGCCGGGTCAGAAACGTTAAGGGGGACATGATAACGAGGCGAAACCCGAAGTACAGCGCCCCCAACCACGCCCCGATCAGTCCCATGTCGTGGTAGAGAGGCAGCCAGCTCACGAATGTGTCGGTCGAGTCCGCTTGCAGGCGTTCCGCCATCGCCCGCAGGTTGGCCAGGAGATTGGCATGACTCAGCACGACGCCCTTCGGATCTCCCGTACTGCCAGATGTGTACTGGATGAGCGCGGTTTGCGGCGATTGCTGCTGTTCGAACCCGAAACCCTTGGCCGACGAGGCGAGCTGCTCTACCGTCTTTACTTCACGCAACCCTTTGACGAGAGGCTGAACCAACCTCGCCGCGGTATTCACCTCGGCGGAGGAGATGAGGACTACCGCCTCGGCGTTGTTGAGAATAGCAGCCTGGCGCCGCAGGTGGTCCTCCAGCTGGGCGAGCCGCAGGGGAGGGTAGATGGGTACGGGAACCCCGCCGGCGTAGAGAATACCGAAAAAGGCCCGAAAGAAATCCGCGCCGGTGGGGAGCATGATCGCCGCTCGTTCGCCGGGCCGCAGGCCCCACTCTCTCAGGCCCCGACAGACGTCCGCAGCACCGGACCGGAGGCGCCCATAAGAGATCTCAGACCGATCGGCCGGTTCGTCCCATTGCAGGATGTGAGTGCGTTGCGGGTGCGCTTCGGCGTGCCAGTCGAGTGCTTGCATCAAGGTTCGAGCGTCTGCCGGAGTGCCTTCGACCGGGTCCGGCTGCAGAGCCGGCGGACGGTCTGGGACCGCCAACTCGCCCCCGCCGGCGTCTTCCAGGGCGGCCAGCAGGTCACGAAGCGTTTCCACCTGCGAGACCACCTCGTTGCCGAGCCGGACTTGGAAGGCATGCTCCACGCGGGCAAGAAGCTCGGCCCGGCCTAGACTGTCGATTCCCAGGTCGCGGTCCAAGGTGCTTTCCAGCCGGACCACCAGGGAGCTATTTCGATGCGGATGGAGATCGAGCAAGAGACCGCGCGCGAGATCCACAATCGCGTTGGCGCTGGCGTCGGAGTCACGCGCCGGGTGTGAGTCTTTGTTGTGGGAGTCAACCATGCGGCGATGCTGAGTGTAGCAGAGCACGGATCGAGTCATCCGCCGACGACGCGGAGGAGATCAGGCTCTCGTGCTATGTCCCCAAAAGAACAGGTAACCGTATACTGTCCTACTAGCAGCCCGTGGCAAAAGTCATGCAGGAGCGAAAAATGGGGACTGCCACCAATTCGCCCCCCGTCATGACCCAAGAAACACAGCACTTAGCCTGAAGCGAATTGGTTGGCTGTACCCTATTTTCGCGACCTTCACTTTTACCACGGGCTGCTAGGGGAGTATCGAAGTACTCCGAAGCCGGCCCTGGGGTGGTAAGTTTACAGAGGGGGGTAGGCGATGCGTCCACTGGCAGGCCTCGTTCTCGCTGTGCTGATGGCCGGTCCTGTTGTCGAAGCTTCGCAGCTTTATTCCGGGGTCGCTCATTCATTCCGGATTGCGCCGCAGCCTGAAGAAGCTCTTGTCCAAGATCTAACTTTCCCCGTCATTCCCGGCACCCTGCGGCTGACGATTGAGGTCGAGACGGACGATCCATCCCACGATCTTGATCTTCTTGTTCGTTTCGCACAGCCCGTCGTTGAAAAAAACGGTGTCCTCAGCACCGACTTTTCCAGCGCCACGCCTGGCAGCGGGGTCGAGAAAATTGAAGTTGATTCCAGTTCCGCTCCGCCTCTCCAGACCGGCGCTTACTACATTGCTCTGAAAGTCAAGACGCTGGACACGGAAATTACGGGCAGGATCATCGCTACCGCGGAAACGGGCGGCCCCCTGACGACGTTCATCATCTCAACGTTCGACAATCTCGACGACGAGGGTTGGACTCGAAACTATCCCGAGTCCCCCATCCCCGGCGCCTCCGTCGGTGATGTCGGACCGCCTTTGTTTGTCAATCCAGGCGACTTCCTGCGAGCCCATGAACTCGGCGGACCCAGCATGGATTTTGCCGTTGCGCCCGCCAAGTTCCTCGGTGACTTGTCGCTACTAAGCGAAGCTCGATTCGAGTTCGATTACCGCCACCGCAATGAGTTGGAGTTAGCATTCCTGCCGGTGGAAATGAGGATCGTTGGTGGTGGCTCAGTGTATCGCTGGCGGGGTCCGGTGCCTCCTCACAACGAATGGATTCACATCATTGCACCACTGGAGGAAGCCGAATGGACGCGAGTCGAAGGAACCGCCTCGTTCACGGACGGTCTGCGGCAGACGGAACGGATTGAACTAAGCGTGGATCAATCCCCCTTGAGCGAGGTCAACGACCTAGACAATTTTGCTCTGATCGGTGGGCCGCCTCTGCCGCCGGTTGGGTCTCCGGAAGGTCCGCTTTCCTCAACATTCGAGACTGGACTGGACGGCTGGGCGAGAAATTATCCTCCGATGGGTATCGTGGGCGCTACGGTCGGTACCCCGCACGCGGGGATCGTGTTGGGAAGCCCCGGCAAGGATTCAGATCAATTTCTAAAGTTGGTTGACCCGGACGGGAAGAGTCAGGATTATGCTGTCGCCCCACCGAAGTACCTGGGCAACGTGGCGGTCCTGGACCGGCCTTGGATCGAGTTCGACTACCGGCGGCTGGAAGGCGCTTTTGCCCGTATCCCGGTCAACGTCAGACTGATTGGCTCCGGGACGGTCTATGTTTGGAGAGGATCCCTGGTTCGTTCGACCTGGCAACATTTTCGAGTGCCACTAAGCGATGACTATTTCTTGCTTTTTAGTGGCACCGCCAGTGTGACCGAGGTCTTGGCCAGCGTCGAACGCATCGAAATCGGCATGGACCTAGCTGCAGGTCCCGAAATCAACGGCCTTGACAATTTCTATCTGCGGACCGAGTTCACACCGCCAGTGGGACGGGCGATGTGGGTGAACCGCAACGAGATCATGCTTAGTGGAACCGCCGGCGACGCCGCTTTACCACCGGAGCAAATCGATGTCACTTCTACCGGCGGTCCTGTGGCGTGGACGGCACTTGTTGAACCGAGTTCCGCCACCTGGCTGACGGTTTCACCGGCGGCTGGAGAGACACCTTCCGTGTTGGAGTTGACGGCCGACCCGACCGCTCTCCCGCGGGGTACGCATTCCGCGGATGTCGTTATCAGGGCAGAAGAGTTTAGAGTACCTGGCCAGACAGTTCGCGTGACCCTTGTTCTAGCGGAGGAAGGAAGCACTCCTCGGTTGAAGCCAGGAGGGGTTGTCCACGCCGCGGCCGCGCAGGTACGTCTTTCGCCGGGGGCGCTCGCCAGCTTGTATGGCCACAGCCTTGCCTCGTCTGGCCTTCCAGTCAGCTTCCCGGCAGGCAGCGACCTGCTGCCTCGTGAGGCTCTCGGCCTGCGGGTGCTGATCCTTGATGAAGACGGCCGGCTGATTGCCGAGGCGCCGCTACTCTACGTTGGTCCTTTTCAGGTCAACTTCCAAATGCCCTATGAAGCGGCTGGCCGTTCCGCCGTTCAGGTAGTTGTTGTAGTGAACGGTGTCGAGAGCAATCCCGAAACGGTGCCCCTAGCGGCGATCGGGCCAGGATTATTCACCCTTGCAGGGAATCGGGCGGCGGTCTTGAACCCGGACTTTACGCTGAATTCGCCCGCCATACCCGCTGAGCGAGGCAGTGTGATTATGGCCTTCCTGACCGGCGTCGGTGAAATCGATCCGCTGCTGCGGACGGGGCAAGCAGCTCCCGCGAGTCCGTTAAGCGTCGTTACCGCCTCCTCATCGGCCACCATGGGTGGCGCCCCGGCGGGAATCGTATCGCTGGGCTTGGCATCCGGCTATGTCGGCGTAGCCCAGGCGAACATCGAAGTACCCCTGGAGCTAGCCGAAGGCGAGTATGAGCTCGTGATCATCGTGGGTGGCCGCGTGTCGAACGGGGCCCTCGTGTCGGTTCGCTAAGGGCGCGATGGACTTGTCAAGGATTCATCGGGACTACGGACCCGCAGGAGCCGCGCCGGGTTTCCGGCCACAACCTCGTCATCACCAACGTCGCGGGTAACAACCGCCCCTGCCCCGACATAGGCGTTACGGCCGATTTTCCGGTAAGGATGAATGACCGCGCCGGCCCCGACCGTTGCGTAGGGTCCCAACTCGACGCCGCCCGTGAGAGTAGCGCCAGGGAAAACGTGACTGTGTTCGCCTAGTTCGCAGTCGTGGTCGATGCGGCAGCCGGTGTTGAGACAAACGTTGTCGCCGATCAGGGACCCTGCGTTCACGACGACCCCGGCCAGTGCGACCACACCGGTCCCTACTCTCGCATGGCCCGAAACCACCGCGGACGGGTGGATAAGCGTAACCGCTTCCAGTTCTGCTTTCCCAGCCAACTCAAACCAGTCCCTGCGGAGGAGGTTGTCCCCGGCTCCGAACGCCGCCGCGCTAATATGGGCCTGGCGCGACAGGCTTTCGAGTTGCCGGATCGGTCCTAGAACCGGCGCACCGAGCACGGAGATGCCGGTCTTTTCCGGCGCGTCGTCCAACAGACCGACGAGCCTAAAGCCGGGTATCTGCTGGACCAGATCAACGAGCATCTTGCCATGCCCCCCCGCGCCGAGAATGACGAGGTTTTTCGGTACTGGGCCCGCGGCCTCCATGCCTGAGACGGTTTTCTCGCCGTTTATCATTCGGAGGTGGTTTCCGCGCGGCCGAGAAACTCGGGCGCGGTGATGTTTCCTTCGCGGCCGGCGCCGCGGCAACGAACGGCCTGCCATATTGTGGCCGCCAGGATCCTCAGATCAAGCCGCGGGCTTGCGTGCGCGACGTACCAAGCGTCGAGTTCGAATTTTCGCGCCCAGCTTATGTCGTTGCGGCCGTGAACCTGTGCCCAGCCGGTTATTCCAGGCTTGACGCAGTGCCGTCTCTTCTGGGAAGGGGTATAGCGGGTCATGTAGTCGGTAACCAGGGGGCGAGGGCCAACGAAACTCATATCCCCTTTCAGTACGTTCCAAAGCTGAGGCAGCTCGTCGAGACTGAGCTGCCTGAGAACCTTGCCCAAAGCGGTGAGTCTTTCGCTGTCCGGCAGTAGACGCCCGTCGGCCCCCCGTTCTACGGTCATCGTTCGAAACTTGAGCATGGTGAAGGGCTTGTTGGCCAGGCCGACCCTTTGTTGGCGGAACAGTACAGGCCGTCCTAGAGTGAAGCCCACCGCCAACCCGACCAGGACCAGTACAGGGGAGAGCAGGGAGAGCATGACAAGCGAACCTACCGTGTCCACCACGCGTTTCAGCAGAGATTGCGCAAACCCTTGGCCACGCGCCAGGAATATGCTGGTCGCGCGAGCCGACAACAGTTCTCGATAGCAGTCGAGCAGCGCGGACCACACACGCACGCTCGAGAACTCTTGTTCAACCCTCTTCCGGCCGGCGCGCCCCATGGCCTCGGCGCGCGTCCTTTCTTCCAATACGCTCGCCAGTGCTTCCGTCAAAGCTTTCCAGCTACCGACAGGAACCAGGATTCCCGTAGCACCGTTAACCACTGCATCGAGCGTTCCTGTGACGGCGGCGGCGACGATGGGCTTCTCCGCCGCGGAAGCTTCCAGCGCAACAGTCGGAAAACCCTCGCGGTAACTGGGCAAAGCCGATACATCCATCATGTGGTAGTAAGTCGAGGTGTCTTCGACGAACTTGACGCAAACGATCCGCGGATCCTCTGCGATGACCCGCCGCACAGATGGGGGCAGGGGATCTCCCTGCTCGAAAGACCCCACCAACAGGAGCCGAAGCTCCGCAAAGGACCGTTTTAGTTCGGAGTAAGCCTCGACAAGCTCAACGATTCCCTTGTCGCGCGTTAGACGGCCCACAAAGCCCACCACCGGCGCACGAAGCGGTATCCCCAGCGCTCGCCGCGTCTCCGACGCCGAGGCTAAACGCTTGCGGGTTGGGTAAAACCGTGAAAGATCGACCCCGTTCGCACTACCGGAGGCAAGCACAATCGCCTTTCCGGAGTCGACAAGACCCAGCTCAATCGCCCGTCGTCGCAACGAGCTGCTCACGCAGACCACTCGATGTGCCAGGGCGCACGCCACGCGCTCGCAAGCGATCAATAGGCGGCGTTTCAGGCCGCAGGCAGTCTCGAGACGCAGCCCGTGGAGCGTATAGACTCGGCATGGTACGCCTGCCAACCAAGCCGCCAAACCTCCCAAAAGGCCTGCTTTCGGTGTCCCTACGTGCGCGATCGTGGGGCGTACCCGGCGCATGAGCCGCCACAGGCGTCCTAGGGCGGCGAGATCCCGCCAGGGGGAGATCTCACGATCTATAACCACGGCAGCCGATCGGACCTCGTCAGCGGCCGCTACTTCCCGCAGATCGTTGCCCGGCGAGGAAACCACCGTGACCTCGAAACCTGACTCGCGCAGGAACCGGAGCTGTCCGCCGAGCATTACCCGGACCCCCAACGGCGAGCTGACCACGTGTACGATCTTCATGGATAGGGAACGGCCGTCTCCGGCAGGGGGGCGGGTCACAACTCCACATTCGTTAGATCGACCTCCGCGCACGGAAGACTTTAGCGGCGAACGCCGGACCCACCGCCGAGGGCCAGGCATTCGCCCTAGGATCTGCGCTGCATCGGAGGGACATGTGGCCACGAATGGCGACACGGCACGCCGGGAGACATGCGCCACGTCTGTACCCGGTCGAACTTCTCGCCAGGGGCATTTGACGGCAAGACTAAGATTACGGTAATATCTGAATGGACCGAAAGTACAGTATTATCCATTTAGCGAATCATGTTGTCATGACTGCACCTCCGGGCTCGGGCCGGATTTGTCACCATAGGGGCAAACGCCCCGCGGATTCGCTCGTGGGCGATCGTGAGGAACCATGAAAATTCTAGTCACGGGCGCAACTGGGTTCGTCGGATCTCGACTCTGCGAGCGGCTCCGGCAGCGGGGAGACACGGTCGCCGCTCTCTCGCGGGACGGGGCCTCCGCCTGCCGGCGGGCGCCCGCCCTCGAACAGGCTTTCACCTGGGATCCGTTGGCGGAGCCGGCTCCGGGCGAAGCCTTTGCCGGAGTTGACGCCGTCGTTCACTTACTCGGAGAACCGGTCGCGGGGCGTTGGACGGCAGCCAAAAAACGCTTGATTTTCGACAGCCGGGCGGCGGGAACTCGCAACCTGGTGAAAGCGATTTCCGCCCTTGACGCCAAGCCCAAGGTGCTGATATCGAGCAGCGCCATAGGTTACTACGGCGATTGTGGTGAAGAGCCGCTCAGCGAGGAGTCGTCCGCGGGAGAAGGTTTTACCTCGGAAGTCTGCCGGGCTTGGGAGCAGGAGGCGCTGCGGGCGGAGCCGCTCGGTGTACGGTTAGTCAGGCTGCGAAGCGGCTTGGTGCTGGCGAAAGCAGGCGGCCCGCTGGCGGAGATGCTGACCCCGTTTCGGCTTGGTGCGGGAGGGCCGCTCGGCTCGGGCCGGCAGTGGTGGCCCTGGATTCATCGCGACGACGCTGTCGGGCTGATCATTCACTTACTGGACGGTGATTACCATGGTGCCGTCAATGGAACAGCCCCCGAGCCGGTTCGCCAGAAGGAGTTCGCACGCATTCTCGGACGCGTGTTGCACCGCCCGGCATTCATGCCCGCTCCGGCTTTCGTATTAAAGGCTGTCCTGGGCGGATTTTCTTTCGAGTTGCTGGCCAGTAGACGGGTACTGCCGAACGTCGCGCAGCGGATTGGCTATCGCTTTCAATACCCTGATCTCAACTCCTGCCTACAGGCAGAACTCGGTGGGTAGCGGGGCCCGCCGACCGCCCCTCAACGAGAACGGCTAGTTTCCACTGGTGACCGACCGCTCGCCCCACAGGTTCGTGCGCAGCTCGTCCAGGCGATGCTCGGCGGCGTCGCGGACATAGCGGTATTGGTCGTTCTTGGCGACTTCTTCCAAAACGGATTCGTCGAGCAGCTTCTTGACGGCCTTGCGCCGAATCTCCTCGTCGTCGGAGTTTTTGGCCAGATCGGCGTACATTTCTTGATCGTGATACTTTTCCCGCAGGATGTCGAAAACGCGGTGTCGGACGAACGAGTGCCCGTCTTCGATGACCATCCTTCTGAGGATCATCGGGTCGTCCAGTTCGCCGGCCGCTGCCATTCGAACGTCCGGGTCGCTATGTTTCCACTTCGGTCGGAATGCGTCGAATAGCGCCATCGCTGATTGCGAGCTAGGCAGCGGGGTACCCGTCCATAGCTGATCGGGGTCCGGCCGCGGCCGGCCCGGTCTCTGACCTACGCCCCTCTCCGAATTGTAGACTGCTCGGGTGGCAGGGTCAAAAGCCCGAGGTCGCAGCACTCGGCCGGCCCGCCCGCCGGCTATGCTAGTTCACCACCACGTTCACGAGCTTGTCGGGGACCACAATCACCTTACGGACCGTTTTCTTTTCCAGGTAAGGCGCGATCTTAGGGTCCATTGTTGCCAGCCGCTCCAGCTCAGCGCGATCGGCGCCCCGCGCTACGGCCAGCCGCGAGCGAAGCTTTCCGTTGACCTGCACGACAACCTCGACCTGATCTTCCTTGGCCAACTCGGGATCGAAATCCGGCCAGGCCGCGTGAAGGAGGGTCCCTTCCTTCCCGAGCTCGTGCCAGAGATCTTCGGCCATGTAGGGCGCGAAGGGTCCCAGCAGTAAAACCAGCTTCGTCAGGGTTTCTTGCACCACGCCGGTCGAGATCTCCGACTCGCGGGCGTAGAGCTCGTTCGTCAGCTCCATGATCGCGGCCAGCGAAGTGTTGAAGTGCCAGCGCGTCTCGAAGTCGTTGGTGACTTTTTGAATGGTCTGGTGGAGTTTGCGCAACAGCGCACGGTCGGTATCGTTCGATGGCTCGCCGTTCGGTGAGCCGTTGCCGGTGGCGTTGCGGGTAACGAAGCGATACACCCGGCCCAGGAAGCGATGCATGCCTTCCACGCCTGCGTCCTGCCAGTCTAGGTCTTTCTCAGGCGGTGCGGCAAAAAGAGAGAACAGCCGGACCGTGTCGGCGCCGTACTGTTCGACCGCCGAGTCCGGATCCACGACGTTGCCCTTGCTTTTCGACATCTTGGCGCCGTCGCGAATAACCATCCCCTGGTTAAATAGCCGCGTCGCCGGCTCGTTCCAGCCGATCAATCCCAGATCCCGCATTACCTTCGTGACAAAGCGCGCGTAGACCAGGTGCAGAACGGCGTGCTCGATGCCGCCGATGTATTGGTCGATCGGAAACCAGGCGGCGACTTTTGCGGTGTCGTAGGGCGCCCGGTTGTTTTTCGGGTCGCAGTAGCGATAGAAATACCATGACGAATCGATGAACGTGTCCATCGTGTCGCACTCGCGTTCCGCCTTGCCGCCGCATTTCGGACAGTCCACGTTCACGAATTCCGGGACGCTTCGGAGCGGTGATTGCCCGGTTCCGGTGAGCTTGACGTTGGCCGGTAACAGTACGGGAAGCTCGTCCTCGGGCACCGGCACAACGCCGCACTGCTGACAGTAAATAATGGGAATCGGCGTGCCCCAGTAGCGCTGTCGCGAGATGCCCCAGTCTCTGAGCCGGTAGGTGATGGCGCCCCTGCCGAATCCGCGCTCTTTCGCCCAAGCGTTCATTTTCTGTTTGGCTTCTTCGCTCGCGAGGCCGCTGAACGGGGGGGAGTTCTCGACGACGCCATAGCCCTCGAACGCTTCTTCCATCGTCGGTTCCTCGGCGAGGGGTCCGTCGACCGGGCGGATCACGGGCCGAATCGGAATACCGTACTTGCGGCAAAACTCAAAGTCCCGCTGATCGTGAGCGGGGACGGCCATGATGGCGCCCGAGCCGTATTCCAGCAGCACGAAATTGCCGATCCAGATCGGCACGCGTTCGTTGTTATAGGGATTGATCGCGTAGCGGCCCGTGTCGACGCCTTCTTTCTCGACATCGGCCGGGTTGCTCGAGGCGCGAGACCGGATCATCTTCTCCGCTTGCTTCTCGAATCCGAAGCGGCTGACCAATTCGTGATCGGGAGCCAGGATCACGCACGTCGAGCCATAGATGGTGTCCACACGCGTGGTAAAAACGGTGATCTTCTCTTCGCTGCCTTCCAACAGAAAGTCCACGCGCGTGCCGACCGATTTGCCGATCCAGTTCCGCTGCATGGTGAGCACGCGCTCGGGCCAGCCGCCTGCAAGCTGCCGGAGATCGCTCAACAACTCGTCCGCATAGTCGGTTGTTCTCAGGAACCACTGCTCGAGCGAGCGGCCTTCGACAGCGGTGTCTTCGTGACGCCAGCAACAGCCGTTCACCACCTGCTCGTTCGCCAGCACCGTTTGGCACCGCGGACACCAGTTCAGCTGGGCCTGTTTGCGGTAGGCCAACCCGCGTTCGTACATCTTGAGGAAAAACCACTGGTTCCAGCGGTAGTATTCCGGTTCGCAGCTCGAGATTTCCGTCGACCAGTCGTAGCTGAAGCCGAACCGCCGATGCTGCTGCTTCATCTGGGCGATGTTCGACCGGGTCCACTCGCCGGGATCGCGGTTGTTCTGGATGGCGGCGTTCTCCGCCGGCAGGCCAAAAGAGTCCCAGCCCATCGGGTGCAGGACGCGGAACCCGCGCATCCATTTGTAACGGGCCAGCGCATCACCGATCGAGTAGTTTCGTATGTGCCCCATGTGAAGCGTGCCGCTCGGGTAGGGCAGCATCTCAAGGACGTAGTACTTCGGTCGCGACGGGTGGGCGTCAGCGCGGAAAACGTCAGTTTTTTCCCACTCGCGCTGCCAACGGGGCTCGATCTCTCTCGGGTTGTAGGGCTTCTCGGGCATAGACTTTTTGGGTTAGTTCCCGCCGTCGCCGGCACGACGGCCCAGCAAGGTCTTCAAGGCCCTGACGTTCCGCCGGTGGCCACTACCTTCATCCTGAGGCGTTTCGAGAATGAACGGCTTGCCGCGTAACTTCGCATGATGGAGCATCCGCCGGAACGCTTCACGACCGATCTTGCCCTTGCCGATGTGCTCGTGGCGGTCAGCGTTCGAGCCAAGGGCCGTTTTTGAATCGTTGGCATGGATGACCCGCACAGCCTCGATCCCGATCGTCTCGTCGATGAGCCGTAGCGTTTTGTGTAGGCCGCCGGGCGTCGACACATCGAAGCCGGCCTCATAGGAATGTGCCGTGTCGATGCAAAAACCCACGGGCAGCGACGCTTTCTTCTGAATCATCTCCCGCAGTTCGGCCAGTTCCGAAAAGTCGCGTCCTATCGAGGCGCCTCCGCCGGCAGTGTTCTCCAGAAGCAGCTCGAGATGATTCCATCGAATGCCGCGCACTGCCTTGGCGACCGAAGCTGCCAGCGTCTTCATGGCCCGCGTCAGTGTCTGTCCGCGATGGCTGCCGGGGTGGATGACTAAGTATTCAGCTCCCAACGTAAGTGCTCGGTTGACCTCGTCGCGGAAAGCCGTGATTGATTTCCGGCGAACGACCGGGTCGGCCGCGGCCAAATTCACCAAGTAATTCCCGTGAATGACAAGGGGAGTGAGACCAAAGCGTTCCCGCGCGTCCTTCAGTCGTTCCACCGCGGCCGGATCGAGCTTTCCAGATCGCCACATGCGCGGGCTGCGGGAGAAGATCTGGAACGTGTTGCAGCCAAGCGCCGCCGCCTCCTCAGCGGCCCGCTCCAGCGAGCCGGCTATCGAAGTATGAGCGCCGATGCGAGGAGCTTGAGGGCCAATGCGGCGAGACACAGGGACACTACGATGCTAACAGATCCTTTTTGCGGGTCGAACGAAGCAGCAGCGCTACGTGCTAGTGGCGTGTCGGACGCCCGTTGTTTGTAACGTCGAGGGGTTATCGACGTTAACGAGGCTCACTCCGCGAAAGTCGTGTGGCCTGCTTGCCGCAAGCATCTAGTTAGTTCGGATCGCGTGATCTTGTATGAGCGGTGAAAATAAGGCAGGCCTTGATCGAGGATTCCCGAGCGCTCAATCGCGGTGCAGACGTCTGCGAAAAAGACGTCTGACCTCACCCGGATGCCGATGTTTCCATCGCGATACTCAAAAAATGCAAGGTGATCAGATGCGCGGTGGGGCAGGTCAGCGGTGAGAGTCCTTCCGAACTCGGCACCCTTGATCGAAATCCACAAATAGGAATCATTGTCTAGGAGAGCTGCGAGTTGCTGGTAATGGTGAGCCTGCCCATTTCGAATGAGATGAAAAAGCGCCCAGAGAAGAGGAGGACCGCTGCCACCGCCAGGGCCGCCGGCCGATGGTCTGTCTAAGTGGGATGCCCTGCGGCAATGGCGTAAAGTACCGCGGTTGCACTTTGTGAAGGGCGTCGGCAAGACGGCGAAGCGCGCCTCCCGACTGATCTTGCTTGCACAGGCGACATGCCCATTCGAGCAAAACAGTTGTCCGAAGTATACGCCTCTCTCAACGACGGCGGAGCGACCGGCGGGGTGCGATGCGCTCCAAAAGTTCCTCCTCCTCGAGCGACCCGGTCCGCACTTCGAGGTTGTCTTGCGCTCCGGCGGCCTCAAAGCTTGCTTTGAACCACTCGGCTGGGAACGACGGAGCAGCGTGATAGAGCAGCGCGCGGCCCGGCGGCAACAGGACAGCGGCCGCCCGAAAGTCACCCGCCTTGCGAAGGCCGGGGATGAAGAACTTCCGCTCGAATTCCTCATCGGAGTCGGCGACGAACCCGTCCAAGTCGGCGACAAGATCAACAGGACCCTCCGCAAGCGCCGCTGCGAAGAGGGTCCACACGCCGGCAGATCCCATGCCGACAAGGTTCACCTGTGGGGAATCAAACGTCGTTCGCAAGTAAGTCAGTGCCGTCAGGACATCCTGAACTCGATTTGCATTATCCGTGCGGTTGAAAGTGGTGAAGAACCGTCTGTTCGGTTGTTTCGGGGGCTCGGACGTATTCATCGCGCGACCGGTCTGGAACGCATCGATCCCCAACACGGCGCCACCACGGTTCAGCAGCGCGCGCACAAACCCGTCTAAGCTCTCTGATGAGCTCATGACCCAGGCGGTCCCTTCGGGATGCACGATCAGCGTGGGCGCCACAGCGGGCTTAGCGCGCCGGGGACGAAGAATGACGGCCGGAATCCGATCGCCCTGCTTGCGGCGTCCAATGACCAGAACCTCGCCATTCGGCAAAGAGCTCAGGCGGTCGGATGCGAGTTCGTCGGTCGGCGGAGGGGCGGCCATGATGGAGAAGGCCAGCCGTTCGCGCAACAACTCACGCGCGCGGCTAAGAGACTCCGCGTCCCGCGGCGCGAGCGATGCGATCTGCGCCTTCGCTTCCTGCATTCGGTCCGCGACAAACGTCTCGAGGTCAACGGCTCGACTGGGCAGCTCGCGGCCCCACAAGCTCAGCATGGTGCTCAAACGCCCTACGTCGAAAGGCCCCTCTTTGAGGCCTGCAGAGCTTTGGTGGCCAAGAATCTTCTTTCCCAGGAATGCATATACGGCCTCTCGGCTCTGTTGGTGATAATTGTGAGGCGAGTCGAACTGAACGCTTTCCAGCTCATCTTCGGCGCCGAACAGAGCATAGATCTTTCTGATGGCGGGGAACTCGTCGGTCGGAGTATTGCGCGTCCAATCACCCGTTGCGGAAACGATCAGCATCGGTCTCGGCGCCATCAGCGCAGCCAGCTCCACGTTAAACGTGTTAAGGCGCAGATTGCCCGCATTCTCGCAAACCGAGCCGCCCTGAGAAATGGCGGAAATCATATTCACGGGCGCCGCATAGCGGATGCGGTCGTCCACGGCGGACAACAGAAACGCTTGAGTCGCTCCACCGGAGGCGCCCGTAACCGCTAAGCGATTGGCGTCAACGTAGGGCAGGGAAGAGAGGAAGTCCACGGCGCGAATGCTGTTCCACAGTTGAAGACCCAGAACGCTCACCCCCCACAACTCCTTACGTTTGTCCCCGAATCCATGTGGGAGTTGAACGGTGTCGCCATACCCCACCATGTCGTAGGTGAAAACAACGTAGCCCTGCCGCGCTAGGGTAATTGCGCGCGCCGGCACCGAGCCGACCGGCCGGTGGGCCAGACGGCCATAACGCCAGTGGCCGTGCGGAGAAACAACTCCAGGGTAACGGCCCCTCCGTGCAATCGGACGGTACAAGTTGCCGCCTAGAAAAAATCCCGGATACGTCTCCAGCAGAACTTTCTCGGTAATGCAGCAGTCTTTGCGTTGGACGCGGCCGAAGACCTGCGCGTTAAACGGTTTCTTTTCCGGGAGCGGCGCCAGACCGGCGCTGTGGAGGATCTGCTTGCGCAAAAACGCCGCGCGCCGCTTCCAGACCTCCAGGCTGGCGTATTCCGGCATCTCATAGTGCAGCTTGGTGTGTCGGATCGTGTGACGCTGATCGCTCTCGGGCAATTGGTCCGCGAAAGCAGCGGCAGGGAGGATGAAAACCGCCAGAGCAAGCATTGGGACGCGCATAGGGTTCAATTCTATCTAAGGCCGGGGTGCGTCTGAAACCTAGCCCTCGCGACCGAAAAACATCGTCAGAGATTTACGGCGAGTAGCTCGGTAGGCGCTCATCAAACTCAACATCTCAGAGCGTAGCTGCCGTGTCAGCATCCGGGATATTGTGCTCGATCCAATCAAGAAGCTCCCCGACGCGGCGAAAAACCGCCGCCGGGTTCAGAGCCTCCAGTGACCGGTAATTCGACGTCGAGGCCCAGGCCGCCCCCAGCGCTGTCGCTCCCACCTGTTGAGCGGCGCGGATATCGGAAGGCGAGGCTCCGATCGAGGCCACCTGACGAGCTTCCAAGCGCCACTTTTCGAGGACGCGACTCATGCTCTGGGGCTTGATGCCTCCGTTCAGCGAGCCGCTCTCAACGACATCGAACGTCTCGGCCAGCCCGAAGACCTTCAGCGAAGTGGTGGCGGTTCGAAAACCCTTCCCGGTTACGATTCCCAGCCTAACGCCCCTCTGCTGCAGGGCGCTCAAAGCGGTGTCCATGCCGGGAAACGGCCACTGACAGCGGTCGTGCGCTCTCTCGTAGGCGCGGAAGAAATCGCTTAGGCATCGCTGCCGACGAGCGGGAACCAAATCTCGAATAATCCCTTCCTCCGTCGGGCCGAACAAGGCGTGTACTTCCCGATCGGAATAATCGCGTCCCAGATATTCGCGAAAAACTTCACGAAACGCAGCGTAACACACCGGCAGCGTATCGCCGATGGTTCCATCAAGGTCGAAAATGAATCCCTGCATGCTCATGCGTCGTCTGTTTTCACGCCACCGACTTGGAGCGGCCGAATGTGTTCGCTTTCATCGCAACGCGCCGGCCCCATGGCGGACTAGAATAGCAAGAGCGGAAGTTTATTTTGTAGGGGCGCAATTCGTTGCGTCCGGAGGGGGCAGGGAAGAGCGGCCACCGCGGGCACGATGAATCTCGCCCCTACGGATAACTTGGGGCCAGGCTTGACTGATGCACATGGGTAGGGCGGACGCGCCATGTCCGCCTAGGCGTGAAATTCACACGCCCTCGCATTCGATCAGGCGGCCAAACCCCCTTTCGGTGGGGCACAGGCTTGGCCGTGTACGCGATGGCCGCTCGCTGGCGTTCGCGGCTCCGAACCGGGTATGGCAAGGGTGTGCGAGAGCAAGGGACTGAGCCTGGAACGCTAGTGACAGGCCACCTATCCCCGCGAAAATCTCAGTGGGCAGACACAGCGGGCCGTCCCGACAGCCGGTACAAACCGGGGACATGGGTAACACATGAGTCCAGGCACATCGGTAACATTTTTGGGGACCCTTGCCGCGAGAAAGGCGGACTAGCCGGACTCGACGGGCTGTCCTCGATTCTTTTACACCCAAAAGGGGGAATCTCCACGTGAAAAACGCATCCTCTCGGCAGCACGGCTACAGTGGCTCGCCAAGCAACCAGCCCCAACTACCCGAGCCGTCGTATGCGGAACGGGCGCGCACGCTGGCCTACGTGGGCCGGGTGGGGTCGCTGTCAACATGTTCGCAGAAGCGCACCGGCTGGCCTTTCGGCTCCGTGATGCCCTACGCCTTGGACGAACGCGGGCGGCCGATCTATCTGATTAGCAGCATGGCCATGCACACCCAAAACATCGCCACCGACCCCAGGGGGTCGCTGTTGGTAACGCAATCAGACGCAGACGGGGACGTGCTCGGCGCTTCTCGCGTAACACTGATGGGGGAAATCGCCCGCCTGGCCGACGACGATACATCGCCGCTACGGGAGCTGTATCTGGAATCCTATCCGAACGCCGCCTACTGGGTCGACTTCGAGGACTTCAATTTTTACCGCATGGATATCGTCGATGTTTACTACGTCGGAGGATTCGGAGTCATGGGTTGGGTCTCCGCCGAGGATTACTTAGCCGCCGCCCCCGATCCCCTCGCCGACGGCGCCGGCGGGATCATCAGCCACATGAACGCCGACCATGAGGACGCATTACTGTTGCTGGCACGGGTGCAGGCGAAAATCGAAGGCTCGTCCGCGCAGATGACCGCCGTCGATCGCCTGGGTTTCCACGTCCGGCTTAAGACGGCTGATGGCATGAGGGGAACACGCATCGCTTTCAGCCAGGAAGTCGGCAGCCCCGAGGAGACGCGCCGAGTGTTGGTCGAAATGGTGAAAGCGGCAAAGGCGAATGAGGGCTAACCCGGGTCTAGCCCTCTCGGCTCACTCCTCCACACCCATTTGCGACAGCCGGTAGCGCAAGGCATTGCGGGTCATCCCCAGCAATCGCGCGGCCTGGCTCTTGTTGTCGCCGGCCCGGCGTAGAGCCTCGCGGATCAACTCCTGCTCGTACTGCTCGAGGGTCATCCCTTCGGGTAGGAAAGCCGCCTGGTCGGATTGTGCGGAAGCAGTCGAGTGGTCAAGTCGGATGTCGTTGGCCTCTATCGTCTCGGAGCGCGCCAAGACCATGCTGCGCTCGATGATGTTCTCGAGCTCGCGGACGTTGCCCGGCCAATGGTAGGCCATGAGCTTCTCCGCGGCCCCCTGAGAAATGATCTGTACGCGATTTCCCGTGTCGCCGGCGAATTTCGCGAGGATGTGGTCCAACAAGTAGGGGATGTCCTCTTTTCGCTCGCGGAGTGGTGGAAGGCTAATCGGCACAACGTTCAAGCGGTAATAGAGATCTTCCCGGAACGTGCCCTGTTCGAGAGCCGCGCGCAGGTCTTGGTTCGTAGCGGCAATGATCCGCACATCGACGTGGATGGTCTTGCTGCCTCCCAAACGCTCGAACTCCCTCTCTTGCAGTACACGCAGCAGCTTGACCTGGACGGCGGGCGGCACGTCGCCGATCTCGTCCAAAAAGACGGTGCCGCCGTCGGCCTGCTCGAACTTTCCTTGGTGAGACTGCGTGGCGCCCGTGAACGCCCCCTTTTCGTAGCCGAACAATTCGGATTCCATCAGGTTCTCGGGTATGGTCGAGCAGCTAATCTTGGTAAAAGGAGCGTCCCGTCGCGGGGAATGACGATGGATGGCGCGAGCCAACAGCCCCTTGCCGGTACCGCTTTCCCCACCTAGCAGGACGGTCGCGCGGGTCGAGGCGACGCGTCGGGCCGCGTCGAAAACCTCTCGCATCTTTGCGCTGTGACCGATGATGTGTTCGAAATCGTAACGGCGTTCGAGCTGGGCTCTGAGTTTCACGTTCTCGTCCCGCAGGGCGTGCATCTCGAGGACCTTATCAATCGTGATCATCAGATCGTCGAGGGAGAAGGGCTTCAAAAGATAGTCGCCGGCCCCGGATTTCATGGCCTCGACCGCGGTCTCGACAGTTCCGAACGCCGTCATCACGATCACGGGCAGGGAAGGGAAGCGGCGGCTAATTTGGCGCAAAAACTCCACTCCGTCGATCCCCGGCAAACGTAGGTCCGTTAGCGCCAGAGCGAAATCCGGGCCGGTCCCTGGCGTATCCAACGCCTTCAGCCCCTCTTCCGCCGAAGCGGCCTTTGTGACCTCATATCCCGCGCCTGTAAGCTGCAGCTCCAGCACCCGCCGCATTCTTGCCTCGTCGTCGACGATCAGGATCTTCTTCGTCACGACACACTTCCCATGGGCAAAAGGACACGAAACGTAGACCCCTCGCCCGCCGTGCTGACGACGGAAATCTTGCCCCCGTGGCTGTCGACAAACTTAGAGACGATAGCCAGGCCTAGCCCAACTCCGCTCGGCTTGGTGGTGTAGAAAGGGTTAAAAATGCTCTCCAACTGATCTTCGGGGATCCCCTCTCCAGAATCCGTCACTTCAAGCCGAGCCATTGAGCCATTCCGTGCTGTGGTTACCTTGAGCACACCGCCTTGCGGCATCGACTCCTGGGCATTGAGCAATAGATTGACAACCGTGCTCTCGACCAACGTAGCGTCAAACAGGAACTTAGGCAGATCCCCCAAGTTGCGCTTAACCTCCACCTGCCCGGCGCTGTCTTTAAATGTTTCCGACAGGTGACTAAGACCGCGCTCGACAACTTCGTTCAAGTCGTTGAGCTCGCGCCGCGGCGGAGACGGGCGGGCGAAGTCCAAGAACCGGGTTACGAGCGAATCCGTCCGCCCGACCTCGCCCCGAATCAACTCCGCGACCTCTCGGGCGATTTCGTTTTCCTGGCTGACATGCTTGCCGAGGATCTCAGCCGAGGCCGAGATGACACCTAACGGGTTCCGCATCTCGTGCGCCAAGCCCGCCGAAAGCTGCCCCAGAGCTGCTAAGCGTTCCGAGCGCTGTACTTCTGCCTGGGCACGCCGCAGCTCGCGGTTCGCCTCGGCCAAGCTCTCTGTGTTTCGACGGTTCTCCGTGGCCAGCCGGTTTACAAGAATCGCCGTCAGCAGAAAAAACAGGGCGCGCACCGTCAGCTCTTGTTTGGCCTCCGGGGGGACGTAATACGTTTCTAGGTCGACAAACCAGAGCAGGGAAAGGTAGAGTCCCGACGATCCGGCGGTCGTCAGCAGCGTTCCCCCCAAACCGAAGATCGAGGCCGCCGAGAGAATCGGCAGCAGGAAAATCAGATAATAGCTGCTCTCGATCCCCCCGGTCTCCCAAACCAGCCAGTAGCAGACGATCAACTTCACGCCGACCGAGAGGCTGGCGGCGACCGCATCCGAGCGCGTGCCCAAGTGGGTCTCGGTGGCCTGCAAAAGGCCCAACGCGATCACCACCAGCCACTCATAAAAAGAGTGCTCCGGCTTGGTCACGATGAGCGCCGCCAAGGCGCCCAGAAAGAAAAGCCAAACCGTATCGACAGGGCGTATGCGAGGCATCTCAGCGGCCGCTCGTTGCCCTCAGGTTACTATGACCGCTCCCGGATCGGCAGGTTGCGTGCGACCGAGGCTGAGACCACCCAACGGATCACCGCCCGGTCTGGAGCCTGGGAAGCATTTATCGCGACGACGACGAAAAGCTCGGATCGCCTTTCCCGTGTGTAAAATGGGCCCCTGTCATAAAGTCCCTCTAAACGTCCGATTCTCTTGTGGCGCACGCATTCTTGCGTGCCGTGTCGCCATTCCTGGCGACATCCATCCCCGTCATGGCGCAAGCTCCCCAGCTTGCCGCGTCGAGACTTCTCTCGAAGCCTCGTGCAGCACCGATTTGTGAGGCAGTTCCGTAGCCCAGGGCTCGGCGGCCGTTTTGCCGAGACCTGCGGCTTCCATCCCAGCCTCGATGGTACATGACAAACGGCGTCATGCGGGGAAGGATTCGTTGGGTCCATCACGTCGAAGTCGACAGTATTGCGCTTTGCCGGCACCGTTGGCACTGCGTCCCAGCAGGGAGCCGCCACACGCGAGGTATTGACCGTGCTCACAGACGTGCTCGAGTAAAGGGTGCATCGAAGATGGATCTTGAGCAGGATACATAATTTGACATAATATATCTTATACGACTTTAGGAAGGCGAGGGTGGTATCCTTCGTAATAATAGATATATAATTCATTTACATACAGCAGTTATAGAAGATTTCCTGATGTATAACCTTATGTCCTGTCCTCAGCGATGGAACCCCAGCCGCAACACTGCGGCGGCACTCTATAGTTCTCAGCTGGTATCGCGGGCAACACAGGCGTTGCGGGTCGCAAGCCTATTCACGTTGGACGGGCGAGGTGGTTCTCGTTTTGCGGAGGTCGAGGCACACCCGGATTCATCCATGTTGATCGCCTCTCATCTGTGGACCGCTCGCCCAGGCTCGCTCTGCCGGGACAAAGACTGGCGAAGCTTGTGATCTGAAGGAAGGTCCCATGGGAACAGTCGGTTGCCGCCAGCCCTGCCTCAGCGTCCGCCGTCGGGAAGATTGGCCAGCTCACCCGGCGCGCTAACGCGCTGGACTTCCATTCCGGCGGCAATGGCGGCGGCGACACCGGGGTCTGAGTCCTCGTAGACGAGGCAGTGGCCTGGGCGGATGCTGGGGTCCAGACGCCGGAGCCGGCGGAAGGCGACGAGGTAGGGTTCGGGATCAGGCTTGCGCCGGGAGACGTCCTCGGCACACACCAGTACGGCAAGGGCTGGTCGAATCCCCGCGACGGTGAGGAGCGGCTCGACTTCTTCGACGCTGCTGGAGGAAACGACGCCCAGGAAAAGGCGGCTAGAGGCATCGGTGATCCAGGAGCATACTTCCGCGGAGACGGCTAACTCGGCGGCGCAGCGAGTTCGATAAAGGCGGTTCTTGTTTTCCAGGGCGCGCGAGGCAGCCTCGTCGCCGGGGTTCTCGTCAGCGAGTGAAAGCAGAATGGGCGCAGCCTCGGGATCGCCGATCCCCGTCAATTGCCGCTGGTACTGCTGCCAGCCAATCGTGGCACCGTAAGGGCGGAGGGCTTCTAACCAGCACTCGTAGTGAAGGTACTCGCTATCGACCAAAACCCCATCGAAGTCGAAAAGGACGGCTCGGATCTCGGCGGCCCCGCTTTCTGCCGCCGCATGGGGGTCTTGTGACAAGTTTCAAGTCCTCTCAGAGTCGGCGGGATGCGCAGCGAAGCGCCGGGTCTGCTCCGGCACGAGCGGCTTCCCCGCCCTAGCAGCCCGTGGCAAAAGTCGTGCAGGAGCGAAAAATGGGGACTGCCACCAATTCGCCTCCCGCCATAGCCCTGAAAAAAGGCACTTAGCCTGAAGCGAATTGGCTGGCTGTACCCGATTTTTCGCGACCTTCACTTCTACCACGCGCTGCTAGCTACTTTCCGGCGCAAAATACGCGTACCGCTCGGGGCGGGGACTGTCACCAATTTCGCGCCTTCAAAGAATCCTCTTCGTATTGCCAGGCCCCCGTTTGCTTGACCCGCGGGGACTGTCACCAATTTCGCGCCTTCAAAGAATCAACAACTTACGGGCGCATCCGGACGCGAAATTGGCTGACTGTACCCAGGCGCCACGCAGTTTCTCCTTTTTTCGCCGGAAAGTAGCTATTGATACCCGCAGAATATAGTGTTGTTTTCGGACACAGCAAATGCCTTGCCAGAGCGGGCGCAGCACGCTGCGCCCCTACACTGTATTTCGCGAACATCAATAGACCCCGAGCGGGCGGTCCTCCCGCCATCCTGGTTCCGACCGCGCGGAAGCTCAACGTTCGTCCGCTACACGCAAGTCCGACTTCTTGTCGCGGTCAGGCCGACCAGTTACTGAAAGGCGATGGATTTCAGCACCTTTTCGTAACTCGGCTTGAGCCGGTTGAACTCGTTTTCCGGGGAAACGAAAATCGCGTAGAAGAACTCTTTATCGCCTTTGGTCGTCAGCAACCAGACCAACTCCCGCTGCTGCTCGACGGGTGAAGCTCCCTCCAACAGCGTGCTCTCGCCCTGCCGGTTGGCGAATTGTACGGCGCGCCGCCGGCCCCGATGCGGCTCGAGTCCGGCATTCGAAGCACGCAGGTCCTCGATAATCTCGTCGGTGGCTCGTGACAGATCGCCGCCGCGGCTGGTGAAATAGCCCGCCATCATTCCGCGGGCCATGGCTCGGGCGCCGTTTTCGAGTTCAACCAGGCCGTTGTCGGGCGCGACTGTCACCGCCACTCCGTCGCCGGCTTGGTAGAGTTTCCAGCCGCGGGGGTAAGAAAACCGATAGCCGGACCCGCTATAGCGCCGCAGTTCGAAGTCCTCGTCGGAAGACTTCCCTGCCCCGCTTTGCTGCGCGCTGTCGGGCGCCTTCTTCTTGGGTTCGATCCGCGCGGCAATGGCTTTCATCCTGTTGAACTCGCGGGTTTCGCCCTTCGTGTAGTCGGCCTTGGGAAGCTCCCGGACTTCCTCCTCCACGTAGCGCACGCGATTGCCTGGATTCGGATGATCGGAGAAAAACTGGGGCATCCGGCCCCCGCCGCCGGAGCCATCCAGCTTTTCGAAGAAACGGGCCATCTCGACAGGGTCGTAGCCTACCCGGGCCATCATCCGCGCTCCCACGATATCGGCGTCCTTTTCCGCCTTCCGGGAGTACTTCAGGAACAACGAATTGACGCCAAAGCCGATGCCGATCTGTCCCAAAGACCCGAGCAGTCCGCCCTTCTTTCCCAACGCCTGAGCGGCAAGAACCATCGGGATTTGGAACGCCGCGGCCTTCGACGCCCGGTTCGTCGAATGTCTGAGGGCAACGTGGGCGACCTCGTGGGCCACTACGCCGGCAAGTTGCGACTCGTTATCGGCCGCTGAAATAAGACCACTGTGGACGTAAATGGGCCCTCCGGGGAGGGCGAAGGCATTGATGTTCTTGTCCGCCACAACCTTGAACGTGTAGGGGTAGTCGGGCGCTTGAGAGGCCTTGGCCAGTCGATCACCGATTCGCGCCACGTAGGCGGTAAGACGTTTATCCTGGACAACCTCGACCTGCTGTTCAATCTCCTTGGCGGCCTCGCGCCCCAGTTGGCCATCCTGTTCCGGGCGGAACAAGTTCCATCCCGGCTTGATCTCACGCGCCGCGAGAGCGATCGAGACGAACGCAAGCAGGCCAGCGGCCAGTCGCAAATACCTTGGGCCGAAAACACGCCTCATGCGGAACCTCCTCTGCCCTTGTCGATTTGACGTCCGAACCTGCCCCGTATGTTACAAGATCCGCGACGGCTCGGAGCGTAGCGCAGGGCTCGCAGAGACCTGCGGCCGTTAGGGTTGTACGGCTCAACGCCCGACGCTTCGCCTTTTCGTCCGTGCGAGGGACCAGAAAAAGGCCGCTGGTCTAGGCCAAACGGCCGCCCAGCCCCGCGCTACAGGACTTAGTCCGTTGCATAAGCGCCGGGTGACGGCGCGGCATTATTGCACGGTGCAGCGGTAGGCGAATCGGAGCCGCGAACGCGAGTGAGCGGTCACAACGAAATAGTAGGGCTCGGCGGCCGTTTTGCCGAGACCTGCGGCCGTTGGCTTGAAGCGCCCACATCGAAATCTCTCACCCCGGAAGCAAAATGCCCGCTGTCAGGGATGTAGGGGCACGGCATGCCGTGCCCTCCCTGATGTTTTATCACCGCACCGCTTGCTTGCGCGCGCGGCTCGGCTGGCGCGACGCGGAACGCTGAGAGTGTGAGCCACAAACCATTTTCCTGCCGAGTGCCCATGGCCCGAGCGGCCTACCCAAGGGGATAAAAACGCTGGGTTTTCGGTCGGGTCTATGGCGCAATAGTAGCTCAGACACTTGGCCTGCTCACGCCACCCTTGCGACGAGCGAAGCTGAGCCGCGGGCGCCAGCGCGCGGCCATGGGCCTCACAGCCCACCCAAAGCGATGAACGCGGGTGGGTTTTCGACCAAGCGGAACCCGCACCGCAGTCTTCCGACTTAGGCCATTCAATGCGATAATGGATATAAGGGGTCTATCGACATTCAGCAATGATTCAGCCCACCGATAAGATTTGGCGCAACGGAGAGTTCATCCCCTGGGACGAGGCTCGCGTCCACGTCATGACCCACGCGCTGCACTACGGCACCAGCGTATTCGAGGGGATTCGTTGCTACGCCACCCCTTCGGGACCGGCGATTTTCCGTGGGCCGGACCATATCCGGCGACTCTTCGATTCGGCCAAGATCTACCGCATGTCGGATCTCGGTTTTGGCCGCCAGGAGCTTACCGACGCTCTACCGGAGCTGGTTCGGGTCAATGGTCTTCAATCGTGCTACCTGCGCCCCATCACTTTCCGCGGGTACGGAGACGTGGGGGTGCTCTCGACAAACAATCCCATGGAGATGTACATCGTCTGTTGGGAGTGGGGCAAGTACCTCGGGGCCGACGCGCTCGAAAAGGGCGTTGACGTGTGTGTCTCATCCTGGACACGGCTGGCTCCCAACACGCTGCCGGCCATGGCCAAGGTAGCGGCGAACTACATGAACTCGCAGTTGATCAAAATGGAAGCGGTGACGAACGGCTACAGCGAGGGAATCGCGCTCGACGCCACCGGCTACGTCTCGGAAGGAAGCGGGGAAAACGTCTTCCTCGTTCGCGACGGCAAGATTTACACCCCGCCGCTGGGAACATCGGTATTGCCGGGCATCACCCGGGCCACCGTTCTCGAACTATGTCAAGACGTCGGGTTCGAATTGACGGAGCAGGTGATTCCGCGCGAGTGGCTTTACATCGCCGACGAGCTGTTTTTCAGCGGTACGGCGGCAGAGATCACGCCCATTCGATCGGTGGACCGCATTCCCATCGGCTCCGGCGAACGGGGTCCGGTGACCGAGCGCCTGCAGCAGGAATTCATGGCGGTCATTACCTGCCAAAAGGAAGACCGGCACGGCTGGCTGACCTTCGTGAAAACGCCGAGCTCGGTCATAGCTTGAGTTTCCTGACTCCCCCGAACCGTCTCCTGCCGGCAGTCGGAGTGTTCCTACAAAGGTTGTAAGGACACGGAAGGCGGCAAGAGGCGGTCCCAGGGCGTGACCCGTGGCGCCCGTACATCACAAACGGCGCAGTGCTTGGGGAATTGGTTGCTTCCATCACGGATTAAATTAAGTGAACGGCGTTGGGGCTACACGGCGCCGGGTTTCCGTAGGCGTGACGGTTGAGGCCCGCAGCCTCACGGCCGCGGCTCTGTTTTGCCGGCTTGCGAAGTGCTCGCCTACCGTAGGTTTCCCGCGCGCATCGCGACCTCACTGCAGCTTCAAAGAATCAACAACTTACGGGCGCATCCGGACGCGAAAATTGGCTGACTGTAGCCGGCCACCACGCAGTTTCTCCTTTTTGCGCCGGAAAGCAGCTAGCCGCTCGGGGCCGCCTGGCCGACATCGGACGACAAGAACCGCTTGACTTGCGCATTGAAGGCCTCCGGAGTTTCCAGATTCGGGAGGTGCCCGGCTGCCGGTAAGGCAACGAAACGCGAGCCGGGTATCTGTTGCGCCCATTCGGCGGTCTCTCGGGCCGGCGCCAAGGAATCCTCTTCTCCGGCAATGATTAGCGTAGGAACGGAAATCTCGGCGAGCCGATCCGTCGAGTCGGCCCGGCGGGCGAGGGCATCAAGCAAGCGGACGATCGTTTCAGGAGCAGTTCGCTCGATGATTGTGCGAACGCGCTCGACAACGGCGGGCCTTTCACGACGCGTCGTCTCACCGAGCAGCTTAGGAAGCATACGCTCGGCCACGGCGGCGGCTCCCTGTTGCTGGGCGACGGCAGCCAGTTCGCGGCGGCCTTGTTTGGCCTGCTCGGCGTCGCCCGCCGGCTTGGTGTTGGCCAACAGGAGCCCGAGTAGGCGATCGGGGTAACAGCGCTCCAGCGCGAACGCCGCGTACCCGCCCATCGAAACGCCCCCGACGACGGCCTTCTCGATATCGAGGGAGTCCAAGACAGCGACCCCCAGATCGGCGATTTCTTCCATCGTGACGGGACCCGCCTGCGAGTCGCCGACGCCCGGGCAGTCGAAGATAATCACTCGTAACGAATCCGCGAGCCCCTTGTTTTGGGGCTCAAACATCGCCCGGTCCAGGGGAAAGGCGTGCATCAGAAGCAGGGGTGTTCCCTGCCCTTCGTCTTGGAATCCGACGGCCCGATTTTGGACTCGCAGCAACAGAGCGCCTACAAGCCTATCAGAGAGGGTTTTGGCGTGCTTCGTTCACGCCGGAAGCGCCGACCGCGACTTGGACAGGGCCTCGCGGTCCAACAGTGGATCGAAGACCACGTAGCGGGACCGTCCGGTCGTCTTGGCCCGGTACATAGCTGCGTCGGCTAAACTCAGCAGGTCAGCGTGACCGTCGAAGCTTACCGAGCTCGTGACCACGCCGATGCTGCAAGAGGTTGTCACGTGATGGGAACCAAGCTGGAACGGCACGGTCAACTGTGCTTGAATGCGAGACGCAACGCGCGTGACCGCTCGTACGTCATCCACGTCTTCGAGCAGAATCGTGAACTCGTCTCCACCCAAGCGCGCCACGAGGTCGGCCGGCCGCACGCAAGTTGCCAGGCGGCGCCCCACCGCGGTAAGCAATCGATCGCCCATCATGTGTCCCAGGCTGTCGTTGAGCACCTTGAAGTGATCGAGGTCGAGAAAGAGCACGGCGAAAATGCTGCCCGACACACCCTGGGACCGCCTAGCCGCATCCGAAAGTCGCCCCAGGAACAATTTCCTGTTGGCTAGCCCGGTGAGGGCATCGTGCATCGCCTCGTGACGATCGCTGATATCGAAGGCGAAAAGCCGTACAAACTGCTTACTGGGCACGGAACAAACGTGCAGCTCGTAGTTCGAGTCCCCAACCTGCACTTCCTCCATGACACGCGACGCACCCTCGTCGCCCAGCTTTTTGATCGCTTCAGGCAGCTTGGCCAGCAAGGGGTGAAGACCGTCCCCTTTCCGCAAATCGGGGAAACGGCTGGATGCCTCGGGATTCACGTAGGTCACCTTGCCCTCGAGGTCCGCTTCAACGATGGGCAGCGGGTTGTCGTCGGGCAGCGAGGCCAGTTGCTGAAGCTTGTCTTCCGCCTGTTTTTCCTTTGTGATGTCGCGCACGGAAAGTGTGAACACCGTGCGCTCTCTCGTTTTTACCTTGCTGCCGTGAATCCGCGCGGGGAACCGCGTCCCGTCCTTCCGCAGACCCGTGAATTCGCTCTCTTCCTCCCAATTTTCGGCCCACAGCAGCCGGACTAACTTTAGCTTCCGGTCTCCTTCGCATTCGAGGACCCGGTTCACGTTCATGCCGAAGGCTTCTCTTGTTTTGTAGCCAAACAGGTACTCCGCCGCCGGGTTCACATTCCGAATCATCCCCTTCATATCCACGGTGACCAGCGCTTCGAGTGCGTTTTTGACAACTGCCCTGGCCACTTGTCCCGTTTCCGACAGGGGGTCTCTTCTCACCAACATGCTCTCGCGGCGCGCCACGCCGAGCGTCCAGGTCATGGCGAAGGCCAGCACGCTGAGTGCCAATCCCCGCCAGGGAAGCGTCGAGGCGGTCTTCTTCTCAAAAACCTGGTCGAAGGTTTCCCGTGTGGTGAACCGCAGGCTCCAAATCCGCCCGCCAACGGTCACCCTCACGGACCTTTGAAACCAGGCTGAGGCGTCGGACTCGGGTCCTCCGGCCCAGTAAAGCAGAGCGTCCGACGATTCACTGGGATTGTCAAAGACCGAGAAGTTGAGCGGTACTTCCTCAGGGTTCCACGGAGTCGTCAGGAGGGGAGCAGGTCGCACCAGAGCGCCTATCCAGCCTTCACGCCCGGCGTCGGCGTCCACAGCTTGCGCGAACAACAAGAAATCAAGAGGCCCCGAGCCGCAATCAACGACCAGTTTCTCGCTGGATGCGACCCGCCCGCTCTCGCCCGCACGAGAGAGAGCGTCCGCGACCTGGGTCGTAGCGCTCAACTCGAACGTTTGCCGCGGGCAGCCGGCAACCGAAGGAATACCCTCGAAGCGATAGCCCAAGTCACCTGTACCCGTACGCTGCGCATCACCCTGGCCGGTAATCCATCCCAGTGCGGCCACTGCGGGATACTGGCTCTGCAGCAGATCCGTCAGAAGGGAGCCATCCGCCATTTTGGTCGAAGAGCGCTGCGCCGAATCGAGTACCGGTTCCGCCAAGCCCAGCAGCGCCTCGTAACTGCGAATTCGCTTTACGAGCCTGCCTTGGGCGTTCTGTACTTCACGCTCAAACGCGGCCCGCGCTAGGAGTTCCTTTTCATAGTTCCTGGCGTGCCAAGCCGACGCCGTAATGAACAGGCCTAGGACCAGTACAGCCCAAGGCGCGATCTGGAGGCCCTTAGTCTTGAGGTACTGTCTTGTCATCGGAGTACTAGTTCCCGCCTCCGCGTGGACAGACCCACTCAGCTCGTGGATCAATCTGCGTTGAGCCTATGTCTACTAACCTTTTAGCCTTGTGGCCGCGATATTTGCAATAGGTCAGCAGTACGAGTTTGAGCGCAGGTATTCCATGTAGCACTGAAGTAGTAAGACCAAAACGGGGTCGACGTATGACTCTTTCGGGACAGCTCACGGGCACCGGACACCGAGAGTTGCCAGGCGGCAACGACCACCGATGGCCGCCATGGCCGGGCGTCATTAACGCCGGCTTGTGATGGGGGAAAAGCTACCGCCCCTTCCACGCGGGACTACGTTTTTCGACGAATGCGCTCATGCCCTCCTGCGCATCACTCGCCATGGCGTTCGTCACCATCACTTCTTTAGCATAGGAATAGGCTTGGGGCTGGTCGAGATCAATTTGGGAGTAAAAAGCCTCCTTGCCGATCCGCACAACCAAGGGGCTTGCTTGCGCGATTCGGCAGGCTAGCTCCCGGACGGCCTCAGGGAGCTGCTCACTCGACACGACACGATTGACCAAGCCCCATTCGCAGGCCGTCGCGGCGTCAATAGGGTCTCCCGTGAGCAGCATCTCGAGGGCTCGCTTGCGCCCAATGGCTCGGGTCAGAGGCACCATCGGCGTGCTGCAAAACAGTCCGATACGGACGCCCGGCGTGGCGAACCGAGCACGGTCGGAGGCAATCACCAGGTCACAGGAGGCCACCAGTTGGCAGCCTGCCGCGGTGGCCATGCCGTCCACCTGCGCGATGACCGGTTGGGGGACACGCTGTATTTCCGTCATCAGGTCGGTGCAAACGTCGAACACCAGACGGTAGCTGTCCCTGTCGCCCCCGAGCATTTCCGTCAGATCGTGGCCGGCACAGAAGGCCGGCCCCTCCGCGGCCAAAATAATGACCGAGATCTCTTTGTTGGCGCCGACATCGCGCAACGACGTGCCCAGATCCTGCATCAGCTCCAGCGACAGCGCGTTGCGACGCGTGGGGCGGTTGAGGGTGATGGTCGCTAGCGGAGGGTTCAGCTCGACAATAAGATGCCGGCGATCCATGGTGATTTCAGGATATCACGGCGCCTGCCGACCATCCCTGCCGAGGAACCACAGGGAGTAGCCCAATACGAGTTACTTAATGGCAAGTCAGCCCCCTTAGGGGGCTAAAGAACGTTCTTATTGATGTTCGCGAAATACAGTGTAGGGGCGCAGCGTGCTGCGCCCGCTCTGGCAAGGCATTTGCTGTGTCCGAAAACAACACTATATTCTGCGGGTATCAATAAGTGACGAGTATTGGGAGTAGCCCGCATTTCTCGCCACGGTCACAGCGATTGGGGCGAAAGGCCCGCCGGCCATGGCTCGCGGCAACAGTTTGTGTACGTCGTCCGGCTTACAGCTTGTAAGGCGAGCGGGCGATCAATCCCGCCCCTACAGCTCAAACGGCGGGTCCCTGCTCCACTGCGAGTTATAACCGAAAGTTGTGGATGAGGGCGTAGGGAAGGGCGGCGTATCCTAGCGGTTGAATTCAGTGTTTGACCGCTTCCCAGAAAGGAATGAAAGGATACGCCATGAGAGAGTTGGGATGATCGAGCTTTCGATTTCGCGATAGAGAGTCAATTCCGCTGCCCGGTGGCGCGTACTGGCCGCCCAAAGCGTGGTCGATTTCAAGGTCATCGCGCGGCGACGCCCGCGCTTAGCGATCAAAACTGGGACGAGGTGCAAGTTGCGGCACGGAGCACGACCTGCGGCATGTTGGTCGACGAGAAGCCGTCGAGGCCGAAGCCGCCGCCTACGTCGACGCGCATCGCGACGAAATCGACGACCAGGGGCGGCGATACTGGTGGTGCGCAACGGCTGCGCCAACGAACGCACCCTCGTCAGCGGTGTCGGAACCCTGAAAGTACGCGCCCCGCGAGTCAAGCCGTCCGATCCCACGAAAACTTACTCGATGACCCCAACCAACTGTCGATGAGTAGTGGAACAGTGTTTGACCGCTTCCCAGAAAGGAATGAAAGGATACGCCATGAGAGAGTTTGAAGCGATTTCCGAGTCAAGTAGGCCCAAAGGTGGTCTCGGTCAGCGAGCTTAGCGACTGGACGAGGTGCTGCGGCACGGAGCACGGCGCATGTTGGTCCAAGCCGTCGAGGCCGAAGCCGCCGCCTACGTCGACGCGCATCGCGACGAAATCGACGACCAGGGGCGGCGATTGGTGGTGCGCAACGGCTGCGCCAACGAACGCACCCTCGTCAGCGGTGTCGGCTGAAAGTACGCGCCCCGCGAGTCAACGATCGCCGTGTCGATGAAGACGGCAACAAGTTTCGATTCACGTCCGAGATTCTGCCGCCCTACCTGCGGCGCACCAAAAGCGTCGAAGAGCTGATCCCCTGGCTGTATCTGAAAGGCATCTCGACGGGTGACTTTTCAGATGCGCTGAAAGCCCTGCTCGGACCCGCCGCGCCGGGCTTGTCAGCGACCACGGTGGTGCGTCTCAAGCAAGTCTGGCGCGAGGAATACGAGACCTGGTCGAAGCGCTCGCTCGAGGGTCAACGCTTCGTCTACCTGTGGGCGGACGGCATCTACTCGAACATCCGTTTGGACGATGAACGGCAGTGTTTATTGGGTGTTATCGGTGCCTTGGCCGACGGCCGCAAGCAACTGTTGGCGGTGCATGACGGCTTTCGCGAAAGCGAGTTGTCCTGGACGGAGTTGCTCGAAGACTGGAAGCGGCGCGGCCTGGAGGTTCCGCCGAAGTTGGCGGTGGGCGACGGCAGTTTGGGCTTTTGGGCGGCGCTGCAGAAGGTGTATCCGACGACGCGCGAACAACGCTGTTGGGTGCACAAGACGGCGAACGTGCTCGACAAGTTGCCCAAGAGTATGCAGGGCAAAGCCAAGAGCGCGCTACACAACATTTATCTGGCCGAGAGCCGAACAGCGGCGGAGGGGGCGATGGATCACTTCGCCGGCCTCTACGAGGTGAAGTATCCCAAGGCCGTTGCGTGCCTCGAAAAGGACCGCGAGGTCGTATTGACGTTTTACGACTTCCCGGCCGAGCACTGGGGGCATCTGCGAACGACGAATCCGATCGAGTCAACGTTCGCGACGGTGCGCCTGAGGCAACGCAGGACGAAGGGCTGCGGCAGCCGCGAAGCCTCGCTGACGATGGTGTTCATGTTGGCCCGTCAAGCGGAGGCTCGCTGGCGCAGACTCAACGGCTCGGAGCTGATTGTCCACGTCTTAGAAGGAAAGAAATTCAAGGATGGAGTGATGGTTCCACAACGCGCCGCCTGACCCGCCCCGTCCACAACATTTGACAATAACTCCTCCACTGCCGCAGGCTACTGGTGAGAAAAACCGGTTAGTTACTTTCCGGCGCGAAATACGCGTAGCGCTCGGGGCGGGGACTGTCACCAATTTCGCGCCTTCAAAGAATCAACAACTTGCGGGCGCATTCGGACGCGAAATTGGCTGACTGTACCCAGCCACCACGCAGTTTCTCCTTTTTGCGCCGCAAAGTAGTTAGGGAGAAAAACAGCCTGGAACACCGGCGACTCAAGACGCCTCGGACGGAGGGATCAATCCGGGCCGGATCGTACCCGGGCCAACGGTGATGGGAATCTTGCCTGGCGAGGGATTAGGTCCCTCGGAACCACACCAAGGGCGGGTTACAGGTGACTGTTCAACAAGTCAGACACCCTTTCTTTTCCCACCGCGCCCACGATTTGGTCCACGACGGCGCCGTTTTTAAAGATCAGCAAGGTCGGAATGCCGCGCACATGGTAACGCGTGGCGGTTTGCGGGTTGCTATCGACATCCAGCTTGCCGATTTTCGCCTTGCCGGTGAACTCGGAAGCCACTTCGTCAACGACCGGTTCCATCTGTCGACAGGGTCCGCACCAAGCGGCCCAAAAATCGACGACCACGGGAACATCCGACTGCAAAACATCTTTGTCGAATGAGTCATCGGAAAAAACCAGCGTATCGGGTCCAGCCATTCAATCCTCCGTCTGGGTGGCGGCTCCTGTCGCTTTCCCAGGCTACGGTCTGCCTGCCGCTAACGCAACTTCAGTATTTCTATCTACCTACCAGGTTAACAAATCCAGCCGTCCCTTCCCGTCCTAGCTCCTTGGTCTTCCCCGTCGGTCAGCAGCCTGCCGGTGCTGGATGCTTCAGGCGATGATCTTCTCGATCACTTCACCCTCGACGTCGGTGAGGCGGAAATCGCGGCCACTGTGGCGGTAGGTGAGCCGTGTATGGTCAAACCCCATCAGGCGGAGGATGGTGGCGTGTAAATCATTGGGGTGCACAGCGTCCTCCGCGGCTTTAAAGCCGAAATCATCCGTGTTGCCGTAGGTCATGCCGCCCTTGACGCCGCCGCCGGCCAAGAGCATCGAAAAACCGTGATTGTTGTGGTCTCGGCCTGCTTGTACCTTAACCAGCCCCCCGACCTCTACGGTCGGCGTCCGCCCGAACTCACCTCCGATGACGACCAGCGTCTGCTCCAGCAGTCCTCTGGCCTTGAGATCCTTGATAAGCTCAGCCATGGGTTGATCGGATTTCAGGGCCAGGCGGCGCATCGTTCCTTTGATGTCCTGATGCGTGTCCCAGGGTTGCTGGTGTCCGAAATAGATTTGCACCATGCGGACGCCGCGCTCGACCAAACGGCGGGCAAGCAGGCATCCGCGGGCGAAATCGCCGTCGCCGTAACGCTCCCGCGTCGCCTCGCTTTCCCGGTTGACGTCGAAGGCATCGAGCCCCTCGCTTTGCATGCGATAGGCAAGTTCCATGGAATGAATCGCCGCCTCCAGTTGAGGAGTAGATCCTGTTCTTTTCAGATGCGCCCGGTTCACCTTCGACAATAGGGCCAGCTGCCTGGCCTGCTGGGACTTCCCGTGACGAGGGTTCCGCAGGTTCGGCACCAGCTCTTCCGGATCCGTTTCCGTCGTGCGGATGTAGGTGCCCTGAAAAACTCCCGGCAAGAAGGCTGACGACCACAGTTGCGGCCCGATGACGGGTATGCCCGGACACATCACCACGTAACCCGGCAAGTTCCGGTTTACGGTCCCCAAACCATAGGTCAGCCAGGAACCCAGGGAGGGATATCCCGGCAACCTTTGGCCACAGTTCAACATGAATAGCGAGGGCTCGTGAAAAGGCAGGTCGGTGTGCATCGACTTGATGACACAGATGTCGTCGATCGCTGCACCCAGATGGGGGAAGATCTCGCTGACTTCAATGCCGCTTTGTCCGTATTTTTTGAATTCGAAAGGCGAGCGCATCAGGTTGCCCGTCTTGCGCTCCGTTTCAAAATTCCCTCCGGGAAACGGCTGGCCATCATATTTCGCCAGCATCGGCTTGTGATCAAACGAATCCACGTGCGACGGGCCGCCGTTCAAGAACAGGAAGATGACGTTTTTCGCCTTGGCCGGGAAGTGCGGAGCTTTCACCGCTAAGGGGCCGGGGACCGGCCGCTCTTCGGCCAGCAACTGAGAAAGGGCCACCATGGGGAACCCCGCCCCCGCGGTTCGCAGAAGGTCGCGCCGCGTTATGTAGGTGATGTCCGACTTTGTCATGAGGTCGCTTCGTCTAGCAGCCCGTAGTAAAAGTGCAACGACACGAGAAACTTGGTACAGCCGGTTTTCCTCGCGGCGCACATTCCTCGTGTAAGTTGCTGTGTTTAATGGGGGTTATGAGAAATTGGGTTTGTTTGGCCATTTCCCTGCTCCCATTGCTCTGCTGATCCGTGGGTTGGCTGCTCCGATAGTTCGTTGTCGCCCTGTTTGCTGTTCCAAGTACATCGCCCAGCGTACCGTACGCCGACAAGCGGGCGCGATGAATCGCGCCCCTACATCCCCGTTCAGGTTTTGCTGAGCCGGGCCGTCAACTGTACTCGAAGACCAACCATAACCCATTGATTCCCTGTGGGTTGTGCGAAATTGGGTTTGTTTCGCATTTTTTTCTTGCTCGCCGCCCGTGGCCCTGCGGTCCCCACTTCAGAATAGAGCCAGTCAGGGCCAGCGGCTACAGGTCGAAACGCAGTCCGCAATGTGGGCCTCCTACGCCCAGTGTAACCCGCAGTGTCAAGTTCTTAGGGTGTCCGGGGTTATGAAGTTGTTAAAAATAGGCCGTGTGGCTGGGTGTGACTGGACGGCTAACGGGCCGCAGGTCTCGGCAAACGGCCGCCGAGGCCTGCGCTACGGGACTCGGGACGCAGGCGACGGCGAAACGGAACAGCAGGTGCAGCTAGAGGCGCTGCTGCGACACCTCGTGAAGCAGAGCACGCCAGCGAGGCAACCCTAAGGACATTCCAGTGTTGCTACCCTATCCGTGTTGCCGACATGAGCACTGGGATCTTCATCGTTCGGGAAGACGGAGGATTGGAAACGCTTAGGGAACAACCGTATCTCGACGAAGCAGACCTCCAACGGCTCCTAGCACAACACCCCTCCATAATGCCCGGTGATCAGGTTGACGCCGACTCGCCCCGGCGCTGGTTGCTCGTCCGTAGCGAAGCACCCGTGTCGCTAGGTTCAGAAGATGGCCTCAGTGGCTGGTTGGATCATCTGTTTCTGGACCAGGATGCTGTACCAACCCTTGTTGAGGTCAAGCGCAGCAGCGACACGCGCATCAGGCGAGAGGTGGTGGGCCAAATGCTCGACTACGCTGCCAATGCCGTAGTGTACTGGCCGGTAGAAACAATCAGAGCATGGTTTGAAAAAACCTGCGATGAAAACGGAGAGATGTCGGCTGACAAGCTGTCAGAATTTCTTGGAGGTGAACAAGACGAACAGTCATTCTGGGCAGCAGCAAAAACCAACCTACAGGCAGGGCGCATCCGCCTGCTGTTTGTTGCTGATTCCATACCGCCCGAGTTGGGACGTATCATCGAGTTTCTGAACGAGAAAATGGACCCCACTGAGGTTCTCGGAATAGAAGTCAGACAGTTCGTGGGCGACTCGATCAGGACTTTGGTTCCCAGGGTGATCGGCCAGACAGCTCAGACAGCGAGAAAGAAAAACACCAGCCGACCCAATCGGCAGTGGGATGAAGAGGCGTTCTTCGCAAAGATGGAAGAGAATCCCGTGGAGGAGCGACAGGTGGCTCGCCGTCTTTTCGCTTGGGCAAACACCAACGGACTGCGAGTCTCGTGGGGAAGAGGAGTCACTATGGGTTCCTTCGTGCCCACACTCGACTTGAATGGCGTAAAGCACCAAGCGCTTGCGGTCTACACTGGAACGAAGGGTGAGGGTACTGTGGAGATCTACTTTCAGTGGTACGCGGCAAAGCCACCGTTCGACGACGAGAGGACGCGCCGCCATATGCTTGCCAAGCTAAATCAGGTTCCTGGCGTAGAGCTGCCGGAGGATTCAATCAGCCGCCGACCCAGCATTCTTCTCCGGACACTTGCGTCCGAGGACAACCTGGATCAATTTCTGAAAGTCATGGAATGGTATCTGGCTGAAGTCCGAGCCGCGTAACAGCGCTTGCATTACTTGGCGTCGAGCGTCAAATACCCATATCGTCAAGCTCAAATATGAAAAACCGTGTCTCAGCTTCCCCGACTTACTGTATTCGTCTATCCCAATACGGCTTTTTGCGCCGCAAAGTAGTCTAGTTAAGCTGGAGAGACCTCCGCCTAATCCACCTAAAACCGACTGTTCGCGATACTCATCAGTTCACATACCGAAACTCGTTCGAACTCAACAGAACCTGTGCGTATTGCCGCCAACCTTTCGCGTCGGCCTTCACAAAACCACGCCCCATCCGCAGCTCCTCTTTCGTGGGACGACGGCCGAAGAGCAAACGATACATCCGGCGGATCTTCGCCGTATCGTTGGCGCCTCGTTCTTCGTTGAGCCGCCAGGCCAGCGATCTGGCCTGTTCCATCACGAACTCGCTGTTGAGAAAAAACAGCCCCTGCAGCGGGGTGCTGGTTGGAATTCTTCGCGGGCTGGTGACGTTGGGATTGGGAAAATCAAAAAGACCGAATGTCGTATCCAACCGCCTCCGACTGACATAACCGTACACCGTTCGCCGCGTGTTACAAAGGTCGTCGATTGCCTCCGGCGGTCCGCCGAGAGTGAGGTCCAACAGGCCGGAAACGTAGAGCATCGAATCTCGCAGCGACTCAATGTCCAGGCGTCTCGGGTTGTGGCGCCACAACCAACGATTCTCCGCGTCCGTCTCGGTGTTTTCGGGGACGTTCTCCGAGCCGAGGGCGTAGGTCGCCGATAACATGATCTCGCGGTGCAGCGCCTTCAACGACCAGTTGTGTTCGATGAACCAAGCCGCCAAATAGTCCAGCAGCTCGGGGTGGCTGGGGCGTTCGCCCATGCGGCCGAAATTACTGGGCGTGCGCACGATGCCCTGCCCGAAGTGGTGGTGCCAGACGCGATTGACCATCACGCGGGCCGTCAGCGGATTCTCCGCTCCGGCGATCGCCTCGGCTAACTCCAGCCGGCCGCTTCCTTTCGAGAAGGGCCTTGGATTGCCGTGCGACAGAATCGACAGAAAGTGCCGCGGCACTTCGTCCCCTAGGTTGTCCTTGTTGCCGCGAATGCGGACGTACTCGTTCTTCGGCTCGGAGACATCGGAGATGATGTGAAAGAAAGGGTATTTGACGGGCATCCGCGCTTCCAGCGCTTCGACCTTGGCGCGCATCGATTCCAAGTGCTTTTTCCAGGCACCGTCCAGGAAACGATCGATCTCTTCGCCGCCGTAGTACAGAATGCCGCTCTCAAACTTGACCGGGATCTCGAATGCCTCCTCGAAGGCCAAATCCCTCCAAAGAAAGTAGCGGTCCCTTTCCAAAGAGAGTAATTCCGTTTTGCCCAACTCAACGCGCGTGATCGTGCCGCCGCGAGTCCGAATGTGGTTTTCCTCGTCGACTTCCTTCTTTTCACGAATAACAGAGACAACCAGGTCTTGGGTTCGCTCGGCCAGGCGTTGGAATTCAGCTTCGACGGCGCCCCGCGCCAGCAACTCGTCCCAGGGATCGAGCAGAGGGTGGTTCCTCGGAGAATGGCCCAGGTATTTTACCCACCGCTCGAGCGTCCCCTGGTCCAGTGAATCCTCGCCGGCGACCGCCGCGGGGTCGCCCTGGCGCGGGCCCAGCACCTTCCAAGCCGCCATCACGTAGGCCGAGGTCCGCGCGGCCAGTACATCCAGGAGCTGCCGGCTTTGGGTGTCGATGAATTCCTCCAGCGCTTCGACTTCGTCCTCTACCTTTTCCTCTTCCTCTTCGTATTGCTCGACAACCTCTGCCGGCGCCAGCGGAAACTCGTCCGTCTCCGTACTGTTAAACACACCTAGCAGCGCGTAGTAGTCTTCTGTTGGAATCGGGTCGAACTTGTGGTCGTGGCACTGGGCGCAGGCGACGGTCAAGGCCAGAAAGCCGCGTGTGGTTGCATCAATGCGGTCATCCTGGTGCTGGGGGCTCAGGGCATAAAAACCAAGCCCCCCGACGATCTCCTCTCGATCCGGGTGATCCAGCAGGTCGCCGGCGAGTTGGGCCTTGACGAAGAGATCGTAAGGCATATCTTTGTTAAACGCCTCGATGACCCAGTCTCGAAAGCGAAAGCCGCTGGGGTAAGGCTCCATTTCGGTCGAATTGAGCCGGTCGTCCGAATATCGAGCGACATCGAGCCAGTGTCGTCCCCAACGCTCGCCGTAACGCTTGGATGCCAACAGCCGGTCGATCACCGCGGCAAAGGCTTCCACAGAGGTGTCGCCGAGAAACGCGTCCACCTCCTCAGGTGTAGGCGGAAGACCGATCAGGTCAAAATAGGCTCGCCTCAACAGCGTCAGTTTGTCCGCCGGCCCGGCCGACCGCAAGCCCTGGGCCTCCAGTTTCGCGAGCACAAAGCGGTCGATCGCCGACTTGACCCAGGGTTCGTTCATGACTTTGGGCAGCGAGGGGTTGCGGACCGGCCGAAAGGCCCAGAAGTCGCGCTGTTTCGCGGTAATGCCATGCTTGCGATCCCTGTCACCCGCCCGCCCGGCAGTTCCCGCATCAGGCCAATACGCTCCGTCGGCGATCCACATCTCCAGGTCGTCGATCTGGTAGGGATCAAGCTTTTCCTCCGGCGGCATTTTCAGCCGCTCGTGGGTTTGGCGAACCGCCTGAATCAGCAGACTTCGATCGGGCTGTCCGGGAACGATCGCCGGCCCCGAGTTGCCGCCCTCGAGCAACGATTGGTGGGACGTCATCTCGAGCCCGCCCAACTTCGAAGACGTGTGGCAAGCGAAACAGTTGTCGGCCAGAACAGGCCGTACGCGTTCTTCAAAAAATTTAGCGCGGTCGAGCTGCTGAGCGCCTGCCCGCGCACCTAGAAAACAGCAAAGGACGGCAAACAGGGGGGTGGTGCGGGTCCGACGAGGAAATGTATTCTCAGCCACGGTTCTACCCGAACCAGTAGAGGGCTGGTGGATCGGCTCTCTACTCCTAGCGCTTTTCTCACCACCTGGTGAGAAAAGCGGGCTAGCTCGTTTGGTTCATGGTAACCCAAAATGCAAACCAGCCGAGGGGCCTTTTCGATCTTGAGTGTCTGTACGCAAACTTCTGGAAAAATCGGGTACAACCAGCCAATTCGCTTCAGGCTAAGTACTTTGTTTCTAGGGCTATGATGGGCGAATTGGTGGCAGTCCCCATTTTTCGCTCCCGCCCGACTTTTACCACGGGCTGCCAGGAGTGGCCAGCTGAGCGTGGAATCATACGGCTCTCGACGTGGACGGTGCCCGGCGGGCAGATTGACCTCATACCCGTTGGCATCACCACGCGGGATGCCCTACTCCCTGAGCCGTGTCCCCGGTAACCCTGCGTCGCCGGCGAAATTTACGTTATCATCCACCAGAGGTGTGCCATGCCGAACGATGGAAAAGCCCCTATTATGGTCCGAGTTTACGACGGAACGCGGGAATTAATGCCCCAGGGCATGCAGCTGCTTTTTCGCGTAATCGATGGAAACAAGAAAAAGCGGCACGAGGATTTTCATGACAAACCCGTGCTGCGGACCGACGTTCCGTTCTTTGACAACTTCGGGGACAAGTACACGGTCATCGTCTCGGCCGACAACTACGTTCAGTCAGGATTTTACCCTGTCCCAGTGAAGCCCGGCGTGCTCTCGATCGTTGACATCATGCTGCTGCCTCAAAACAACCAATTCAATTTCCGAGCCGTTCTGTGGGGCAATCTGAAACAAACCCACCCGGGGCTTAGCCGGATTCTCGGGCAAGGAGTCGGGGAGTCAGCAGCCGAGGATCGCTACACGCAGTTGATGGAGAAAGAGCCGCAGAGCTTGGCGGCATTCTTGAACATCACGGCCGCCCTCGCACAGATCCTATTTTCCACCGGTACGCCGCTCGACCTTTTGAAAACGCTTATCTGGGACGATCCTGACGCGGCCATCGCTTCCGACCGCTTCTTTGCGTTCGCGGACAGTGCACTGATCGAGCAACTCGAGACTGCCGCGCTCGAAGGAATCTTCGAAGAGGCCCCGAGCGCGTTGCATCCTGGGGCGACACGCAGCTTCAAGCAAGTGGAATTCGGAGAAGCAAACGTGCAGTTGACACTTCACGAAAACGACAAAAAGTCTATTGACGGCGTCGAGTGCATAAAAGTTGAAGCCGACATGGATTACTACAAGGATACCGGCGCTCACCTGATTCTCGAGGTGCTTGTCAACCAGTTTGGAGGACAAACGGACCCGCGGGTCGTTTATGTACTGCGATGGACCGCGGGACGCCGCGCCGGTCGACCCGAGTTCAACCCTCCTTTCACGATCCAGGCAGCCTGAGTACTCCATTTCATAAATACAAGCAAGTTTCGGGCGAGTGCAGGCGGGCACAGCATACTGTGTCCGTACTGATCTGTTCGCTGCTCTCGCACAGCCTTGGGCCAGCGGCGACCAACCGCACGCTCTTGGGCGTAGGGCAACAAAGTTGCACGGCGCGGCGGTCACGTCATTCCATAATTTATATCTCTCTTGTTAGCAACAACGTAGTGAAACACGGCAGGCGTTCTCCGCTGCCTTGCCTATCAGAATAGAAGGTAGGAAACTTTCTTCGAATGACCGGCAAACAGACTCCCCCCGCTGTCTATCGTGAGAAGGTCGAAAAGACCGTTGCACAAAGAGTCGAAGCCGGCTTCGTCACCGACGTGATCGTCCTCTTCCGTCCCCAATACGGTAAGGTCGAGCGACGGATCTTCGGCGGTTCTGAAAAGTCTCGATGTCGTGGCCGGCGCACTGTTGCGCCGCAACGCGAGGCAGTCGATTCCGGGAGTACCCGTCACGCTGGACACCTCGGACGAACACCCGCCAACATCCGCGGTAGGAAGCGGCTTATTGGTTTCCTCGTGGCTGGCCAACTCGGTGTCGTTTCTGGCGTCTCCGGACTGGATCAAGAAACTCGCCTCGAACAAACAAGTCGTCCGCATCACGACCAACAAGGCAGAGGGCCACCCCGAGCCCTTTCGCACCGCGGTCGGCGCGCCGCTTTCGCAATCGGAAGAGACGGCATGGGGCCTCGCACACCTAGGCATCCCGGAATTATGGCGGCAGGGTCTGAAGGGCAAGGGCATACGAATCGGCCATCTTGATACCGGGATCGACCCCCGTCATCCCGATCTCAGAAACCGCATCGCGGATTGGGAAGCCTTCGACCAGTTCGGACACTGCCTGACCGGTACTCCGCGCTATGACTCCGGTTTCCACGGTACGCACACCGCGGGCACGATGGTCGGGGGCAACAAGAGCGGAGTAGCCATCGGTATTGCCCCCCGGGCCAAGCTCGTCTCAGCCTTGGTACTGCCGCAGGGTAGCGGCACCACAAAGCAAATCGTCACGGGGATGGAATGGTGCGTGCGCCAAGGCGTCCCCATCCTCAACCTCTCACTGGGAGGGTCAGGGTACAACCAGGCTTATGAGCCGGCGGTACACAATCTGGGGCTGCTGGGCGTTTTTCCGTCGTTCTCGGTCGGGAACTCCGGTCTCGGCGTCACCGGCAGCCCGGCTAATCATCGTGACGCTTGCGCCGTCGGGGCCGTCAATGCCGGCAACGAGGTCGCCGACTTCAGCGGCGGCGGCGCCTTCGTTTGGGGCCAGGAGGACGTTTACGTGAAACCGGACCTGTGCGCTCCGGGCGTGTCGGTATTCTCGGCCATACCGACTCCCTACGTCCGCGAAACAGCAGCGGAGCCCTACGATCGGCTGGATGGAACGTCGATGGCGGCGCCGCACGTCTCCGGAACGGCCGCCTTGCTGTGGGAAGCTTTTCCCGAAGCCCGCCTCACTCAGATCAAGCAAGCCCTTTACGCAACCGCGCTGGCACTGGGGTCGACCTTTCAGAACATGCACAGCGGACACGGGTTGATTCAACCGCTGCCGGCCTTGCGAAAGCTGGAGCAAATCGTTTCGCGGTCTCGCTCGAAGTCAACGAAGCAGCGTTCCTCGGTCGTCCCAAATAAAAGGGAGGTCATAGGGCTTCCGGGCGAGATTCCGAGTAAGGTTGCTATTCACCAGTAAGGGCGGTGCCGGCCCAATTTCGCCGTAGAGGTTTTTCCAATGAGGGCGTGCGATTCCCCTCATGGCAGCGAAGCAGTTTGCAGGTCCTCTCCTTTTGGGTCTTGATGGGGCAGGCATCTCGCCTGTCCCATCTTTTTTTGTATTTGTAGATATGCCGGCTGCGCGCACCCCGCCGCGCGCGGCCCAAGCGGAACAAAGCACTGACACGCAGCGGCGTCGCGCGAGGCCGACCTCCAAATCGAGTGGAAACGACCATCGCAGGAAACCGACTTTTCAAAGCGGCTCGCCGGAGTGCGCTAGGACTATATTACTAGTACTTTTGGTACATTGACAGGTAATACTACAGGTGGTATGATCCAATTTGAATAGTATTACGAATATTTGACAGTTATTTTTCAAAAAACTCCGGAAATGCCGCTAGCTCATAATCGACGCGAAATGGCTCTCCGCCCCCCTAGCTCCCCCCGGTTCTACGGATACCCGTAAAGAGCGACCACGGGACTCCGCCAAAGGTCACGGCCTCATGCGTAAGAAGCCGAAGACGGGTCCCGCCGAGGTATCCGTCGTTAAAGGCGAACCGCAGATCGCCAGTTAGTGATGAGTGCCGTGGGAACGCCCCAAGAACCCACCAAGATCCTCATTGTCGACGACGACCCGGCCATCTTGCGTCTTGTTGGGGCCATCCTCCAAAAAGCTGCCTTCGACGTCCTTGTAGCGAAAGATGGCCGCGAGGGACTCGACCTTGTGATCGAACATTCTCCTCAACTGATCGTTCTTGATTTAGCTTTGCCCGGACGGTCCGGCCTGGACGTGTGCCGAGAGTTGCGGACTTGGTACAAGGGACCCATTCTGATCCTCTCCGGCTACCTAGAGGAGGAAGTTATTGTCTCGGCGCTCGATCTGGGCGCGGACGACTATATGACGAAGCCTTTTCAGGCGGACGAACTATTGGCCCGCGTCCGAGCCCTGCTGCGGCGTGTTGCGAAACAACCCGTTTCCGAAGCAGTCAGGAAGATCGGAGAGCTGGAACTGGACCTGGCAGAGCGTCGGGTGGCGCTCAAAGGGGTCGAGATCTCGCTGACCCGTACTGAGTTCGACATCGCCGCCTGTCTGATCGAAAACCTCGACTGCGTGGTCACTTCGAAGATGATCCTAGAAACCGTTTGGGGGCCACACCACGGAGAATACGGCCAAACGCTGCGAGTCCATATCGGGCATATCCGCAAGAAAATCGAGACCGACCCTGCCCAGCCTTGCTATCTCCTGACCGAGCCCGGGGTCGGCTATCGATTTTCGATCCCCGCCAAACGAGCCGCGGCCCGCTAGCCCGCCAGCGATACAGCAACTTAATAGATCCCGTAGCGCATGGCTCGGCGGTCGTTTTGCCGAGACTTGCGGTCGTTGTCTCAGCCGGTCACACCACTTCCAAAATCCCATCCTCTTCATTCCACGCCACTTACCTCACGAGATCCCCGCGAACGCGAGTGAGCGGTCACAACGAAATAGTAGCGCCGGGCTCGAAGAGACCTGCGGCCGTCTGAGGCAGGCTATTGCACGGTCCGCGGTGGGCGAAGCAGAGCCGCGAACGCGAGTGAGCGGTCATTGAGAAATGGTTATGCGCTTAGCAGCGATCCGACGACGAACCCCGCGCTTTCGATTCGTAGGGGCACGGCATGCCGTGCCCACAGGCCCACCCGCGGGCGAAACGACCCGAACCCGTTCCGCGCCGCCAACGCAACTGGGCGGTCACTACGGCGCGGGTCGTTACGAATACATGGGAAAAACCGGGGGCTGTCACAAGCGGCGTCCCGGAAGTCACTTAGAATCAGTGACATTTTGAGCCGCGGTTGACTGTCCCAAGGTTTTTTAATACATGGAGGCTCGTCACTGTCTAGCGGGGAGAGGGGAGCAACTTCAGTTATGGGCGAACGTCCGACCGGGCTTCCATTCGCACTCGGGTGGCGTCATCTTCCCGACCAGGTGCTCTATGAAGTTCGGTCCAGGCGGCGCTGCTACTCTGTTCCCGCCTCTCCAGCGTGGTTTTTGAGGTGTTGCCCCAAAACGGGGTTGCCTACGCAAGTTGGGGGAGTTATGCTAGGACCTGCCGTAACGTCGAAACACGGAGAATTTTCTTAGGAGGACAGGGACATGGCTTCGAATCGTGGAGTTGCCTATATGGGCCCGGGCAAGGTGGAAATACAGTCGATCGACTTTCCCGAACTAGCGCTCGGGGACCGCAAGTGCGAACACGGTGTGATTCTCAAGATCGTGGCGACGAACATTTGCGGCAGCGACCAGCACATGGTCCGCGGCCGCACGACCGCCCCGAACGGGCTGATTTTGGGACATGAGATTACCGGCGAAGTGATTGAGGCGGGTCGAGACGTTGAGTTCATCAGCGTTGGGGATCTGGTCTCGGTGCCCTTCAACATTGCTTGTGGCCGCTGCGTCTGCTGCAAGGAACGAAAGACCGGCATCTGCCTGAACGTAAACCCGGCGCGACCCGGGGCCGCCTTCGGCTACGTCGACATGGGCGGCTGGGTCGGCGGCCAAGCGGAGTACGTGCTGGTTCCCTACGCGGACTTCAACCTGCTGAAGTTTCCCGACAAAGACCAGGCCATGGAGAAGATCCAGGATCTGGCTCTTCTCTCGGACATCTTCCCGACCGGCTATCACGGTGCGGTCTCGGCCGGCGTCACGACGGGTTCGACTGTCTACGTGGCCGGAGGCGGGCCGGTGGGTCTGGCGAGCGCGGCTTCCTGCCATTTGCTGGGCGCTGCCGTGGTGATCGTCGGTGACCTGATCCCGGATCGGTTGGCGCAGGCTCGCAGCTTCGGATGTGAGACAGTCGACCTCACCCAGGACGCATCGCTGGAAGACCAGATTGCGGAAATCATCGGCGAGCCACTAGTTGACTGCGGGGTGGATTGCGTAGGCTTCGAGGCGCGTGGACATGGGGCCGACGCGGCCGTCGAGCGGCCCGCCACGGTTCTCAATTCGCTGATGACTGTCACTCGCGCCGGCGGCGCGCTGGGTATCCCGGGCCTGTATGTGACCGAGGATCCCGGCGGCGTCGACGAGAACGCGCAGTTCGGCCGACTGAGCATCCGCATCGGACTGGGCTGGGCGAAGTCGCACGAGTTCACGACCGGCCAGTGCCCGGTGATGAAGTACCATCGCGGGCTTATGATGGCCATCCTGCACGACAAGGTGCAGATCGCCAAGGCGGTGAACGCTACCGTCATCACGCTCGACGACGCGCCCACTGGGTACAAGGACTTCGACAAGGGAGCAGCGAAGAAGTTCATCCTTGACCCGCACAACAGCCTTGGCGCTGCCGCCTGAGGAGCGCGTGCTCTAGCCCGCTTTGCTCGCCACCTGGCGAGAAAAGCGGGTTCGTCGGCCGATGATGGTCCGCTTCCATTTAGCGGAATCACGTCATTTCGGCGACCGCGGCGAGAACCGCACAGAGCCCTGCTCGTCAGGACGCGGGCCCGGCAGCAACAAGCGGATAACTCGCGGCCCCGCGGCAACCACCGTACAGATTCGCTCCGCCCGAGTGCTGGCCCGCGGCGAGAACCGCACAGAGCCCTGCTCGTCAGGGCTTGGTATCGTAAGTTGCGGGTTGCAGGCAACGTCGGGAGATCCAGCGGCCATTCTCCCAGCGAACCAAGTCATCTTCCCTGCCCTACCCCCCTTGACACCCCGACTATGGTCATCGGCCTGACAGGAACCAACGGCGCCGGCAAGACCGCCGCCGCGGACTATCTCAAATCCCGGGGTTTTCGGTTCCACTCGCTCTCCGATGAAATCCGCACAGAGCTGGACAGCCGAAACCAGTCCGGGAGTCGCGAAAACTTGATCGAGATGGGCAACCGCCTGCGAGCCGAATACGGCCCCGCCGTGCTCGCCGAACGGGTCAAGGCCAGGTTGTCGCCGGATCAAAACTATGTCGTCGACTCGATCCGCAACCCCTACGAGGTCGAGACCCTGCGGGCAAGAGGGGATTTTCACTTGCTGCATGTCGATGCGCCTGTCGAAGTCCGCTATGAGCGCGTCCGCCGGCGCGGGGGGCCTCGTGCGCCGAATTCGCTGCAGGAGTTCACCCGGCAAGAAGAGCAGGAAATGGAGAGCGCCAACCCCACCCATCAACAGCTGCGGAACTGTTATGAAATGGCGGATGAGACGCTGACCAACGACTCGGGCCTCGAAGAGCTGCGGCAAAGACTCAACGGCCTACTGAGGCAGTGGCTCATGGGAGAGGGCCGTCCCGGCTGGGACGACTATTTCATGCACATCGCACGCATCGTGTCGCTGCGCAGCAATTGCATGAAGCGCAAAGTGGCCGCGGTCATCGTCAAAGACCGGAGAATCATCTCCACCGGCTACAACGGCACTCCCCGGGGTGTCAAGAACTGCAACGAAGGCGGCTGTCCGCGTTGCAACTCGATGGCCGAGAGTGGGACTCAATTGGGCGAATGCCTTTGCTCGCACGCCGAGGAGAACGCCATCGTACAAGCGGCCTACCACGGGATCACGGTAAAAGGCGCCACCCTGTACTCGACGTTTTCTCCCTGTCTCATCTGCACCAAGATGATCATCAACGCCGGTATTGACGAGGTCGTATACAACTTGGACTATTCCCTCAACGACGTGGCGCGGAAGCTGCTGGCTGAGGCGGCGGTCATCTGCCGCCGGTTGAAGCTCGGCTAGCCCGGACCTCGCGGAAACGGGTTCGTTGGGGCGATTGCTTTGTTTCCAGATCTGCCCGGAGGAATGTGTCGCTTCACAGCGGGCTGGGGCAAGTCAGCCGGACCAGAGTGGTGGGAACGTCGCCGTCCCGCGCGGCCCCTACGTGGGCAAACACGCCTTCTCCCTCGGTTTGTGAGGTCGCCCTACGGCGAGGATCTCAACTTTCTCAAGCGACTGCCGGCGGGGGAGCAGCCAGTCCTTGTGATCCCTCCGATAGGCTGTGTTTTCTGATGGCCACGGCTACCTTACCGTTCTTGCTGCGGACCGTAATGCCCTGTGCGTACAACTTGACGGTTGGATTCCCGTCAAGTAGGGTGCCCATGTTGATCACCAGCTCAATCTTACTCCCTATCCTCAAGTCGGGTTCGGTTTCAAACAGGACGCCCCGGCGGCTGATATTCACTGTTTGACCGGATCCCCGGATATCCCCCGCGGGACCTCGAAGGCAATATTCCATATCCCTTCTAATGCTGTAACGGTTGGCCCGAGTTTTCATTTGCTTATATTCTCCTACGATGGAACACTTAAGAACAATAGGTCGTAGGTATCATTGTGGTAGTACTGAAGTACTATTCCCTTCGTAGCAGGACTAGCTTAAGTCCTCATGGAAAGGGTCTTTCGTCACCACCTGGGGCCGCCAGACGGGATCCAGTGCGCCTCAATATCGCTACTCTTTCATGGGTATTTCTTGCAGTGCCACGAACCCATGAAGTAGGATGCGGGTTCTTGCCATGGCAAAAGCTCCGCTATTGGACCCCTATCACCTCGACCCCGCGGACGTCGAGAATCCACCGCGTTCGTTCGGTGCTACCTTCCGCCGGATCGGCCCAGGCTTGATCCTCGCCGGTTCCATCGTGGGGTCGGGCGAGTTGATCGCGACGACTGTCTTAGGCGCGGAAAACGGCTACACGCTGCTGTGGTTGATTCTGGTGAGCTGCGTTATCAAGACGGTGGTCCAAAATGAACTGGGGCGCTATTCCATCGGCACGGGGGAAACGACGCTGGAAGCACTCAACCGCGTTCCGGGCCCGCGTGCGGGGGTCGGCTGGGTAGTCTGGCTTTGGCTCGTGATGGTGATTCTGACGCAGATGCAAACCGGGGCCATGTTGGGAGGCATCTCGGAAATCCTTCATCGCATGGCGCCTATCGTGCCCATTACCGGATGGGTATGGATAGTGAGCGCAGGAACCGTCGGGCTGCTCCTGTTCGGGCGCTACACCTTCGTGGAACGGTTTGCCCTAGGGCTGGTGGTCAGCTTCAGTGCTTTGACAGTGAGCTGTGCGGTCTTGTTGGCTAAACGGCCGGAGTACTTTTCCTGGCCGGACCTGCTGGACGGTCTGGCTTTCCACCCGCCGTCAGGCGGCTTGGTAACAGCCGTTGCGACGTTCGGTATCACGGGCGTGGGCGCCACCGAACTCGTCATGTACCCCTACTGGTGCATCGAGAAAGGGTACGCGCGCTTCACGGGCCGGCTCGAAAACAGCGACGCCTGGCGAACTCGGGCCTTCGGTTGGATCAGAGTCATGGGCTTCGACGTGGTCAACTCCATGCTGATCTACACCTTCGCTACGGTGGCCTTTTACTTGCTTGGCGCCGGCATTCTCCATGGCATGGGCATCGTTCCCCAAGGGACTGAAATGGTCCATATGCTTTCGGCCATGTACACCGAGACCCTGGGATCGTGGTCGTTCGTTCCTTTCCTGATCGGCGCTTTCGCCGTCCTGTACTCGACGATCTTCGCCGGCGTTGCCGGTACTTGTCGCCTTCTTGCGGATTTCACGGGACTGCTCGGACTCTACGACAAGACGAACTACGCGACCCGGCTCAAGGTTACGCGGGTTTTTGTTGTTCTTCTGCTGGTCGTTCCCAGCTTGTATTACATGTTCCTCCGGCAACCCGTCTTGATGGTCATGATCGGCGGGGTCGCCCAAGCGGTGATGTTGCCGATTATCGGCTTCTGCGCGATCTACCTGAGATATGTTCACCTTCCCAAGATAGTCGCTCCTCGCGGGTGGATCACGCTGGGGCTATGGGTCTGCACGCTGGTAATGGCAGCGATGATGGGCTATTCGGTTTTACAGAAGCTGATGCCCTGACGCTCTGACGGAGGCGTGACATCGGCCGCCCACCCTGCTAAGATCACCCCGGCTACAAAGACTAGCCCGCTTCTCTCACCGCGTGGCGAGGCGAACCGCGTGATGAGAAGAGCGGGCGGGCCCTAGGAGGAAACCGTGCAATTGTCCATAAAGGCCATGGCGCTTACGGTTGGCATTCTGTGGGGAGGCTCGATCCTGTTTATCGGCCTTATGAGCCTTTTCTCACCCGGCTACGCCGACGAATTCCTGAAAATCGTCAGCTCGCTCTATCCCGGGTTCCAGCACTCAGGATCGTTCGGAAACTTACTCGTGGGGACCGCGTTTGGCTTGATCGACGGGGCGATTTGCGGCGTGCTCCTTGCCTGGCTCTATAATCTGTTCGCCAAGAGGATTGGTTAGCCGCTTATCCGCGCCAGAACGAGAACAAAGTTCTCGTTTCACGTGGCGGCACTGAGGTGGACATCCCTGCTGAGCGGCCTCGTCTCTGGACCGCTCGCTCACACTCGCGGCTCCGTTTCGCTCGTCGCAACGCTGTGCGCCAGGGTGATGCCGCCGCCAAGTTGAACATGCGGGAAGCACTCCGTTGGCTCGACCGAAACACCACCGAACAGGGTACTTTTGGAACAGCGGCGCCAAGCCGACTGATTTTTGGTACGCCCGGCGCGATTCGAACGCGCGACCTTTTGCTCCGGGGCCACTCTCTCCTGCTACCCTTTAGAGTCGGGTTGCGGGGGCATCGGTCGGCTCGGGCGATGAGGCCGTCGTGCCCGTCTACGGTGCAACCGATTTGATGGCTTCGAACGATCTGGCGCGGGCAAATCCATGAAGAAAAAAGCCGTTTACCTGGCCATCCTCGTGTTGGCGGTCCTCCACCAGGACTTCTGGTTCTGGGACGACAGCACTCTGTTATTCGGCTTCCTACCGGTCGGGCTGGCCTACCACGCCGTGTACTCGCTTGTCGCCGCCCTGCTTTGGTACCTGGCCCTCGTCTTCGCTTGGCCGTCGGACGCCGAAGCCTTTGCCGAACAAGCACCAGAGGAGACAGCCCGCGAATGACCCAGCTCATCGTCATGTCCGCCTACCTGGTGCTCTTGCTGGGGCTCGGGTTGCTTAGCCATCGCTTCTTCCGCGGTACGGCCCGGGATTATTTTCTGGCCAGCCATTCGATCGGTCCCGTGCTGTTGCTGATGTCCGTGTTCGGGACGACCATGACCGCCTTCGCGCTGGTAGGCAGCACCGGAGAAGCGTTCCGGGCCGGCATCGGCGTCTACGGCATGATGGCTTCATGGTCCGGGTTGATACACTCCGCGATCTTTTTTCTGGTTGGAATCCGGCTCTGGGCGATAGGGAAGAGACATGGCTACATAACCCAAATTCAATACTTTAGAGATCGTTTTGAAAGCGACACTTTGGGTCTCTTGCTGTTCCCCATCTTGGTCGGACTGGTGATTCCCTACCTGCTGATGGGTCTTCTCGGGGCTGGAGGCGTCGTGCGCTCACTGACTCGTGGGGCGTTTCCAGAGGTGTTTGCGGCGACGCAAGGGGGCGTTCCCCCGTGGCTCAGCGGACTCTTTATTTGCGCGGTGGTCTTACTCTACGTCTTCTTTGGCGGGCTGCGGGGCGCCGCCTGGGCGAACACCTTTCAGACCTGCGTTTTTATGGTCACCGGGCTGATTGCGTTCGTGGTGATTTCCTCGAAGCTCGAGGGCGTAGTGGCGGCCAGCGAAAGAGTGCTCGAAGCGCATCCCGAGAGACTGATCCGCGGTGAGGAGATTACGCAGTTGCAGTTCCTCACCTATTTCTTCATTCCCTTTTCCGTGGGCATGTTTCCCCATCTATTTCAGCACTGGCTGACGGCTCGCTCGGCGAAAACGTTTCGGCTGACGGTGGTGGCGCATCCGATCTTCATCATGGTCGTGTGGGTGCCCTGCATCCTGATCGGCGTATGGGCGACGGCGGCGATCATGCCCGACGGCTCGCCGGTAGTTCCGAGCGGCGTGCCTCCTAACACGGAACTGGCCATCATGGTGCAAAAGCTTACCGGCCCGTTGCTTGCAGGCCTTCTGGGCGCGGGCATTCTGGCGGCCATCATGTCTTCTCTCGACTCGCAGTTCTTCTGTCTCGGTACGATGTTCACCCACGACATCGTGACCCACTATTTCGGGGAAGCTCGCTTTGACGACCGCGGCCGCGTCCGATTGGCGCGTTGTTTTATTGTCGGCGTTGTCGCGGTTACTTACCTGCTTTCTTTGGCTCAACCTCGACACGTCTTCACGCTGGGCATTTGGTGCTTCAGCGGCTTTGCGAGCCTTTTCCCGTTGGTCTTTGCTTCGATCTACTGGCGCCGGGTCACGAGGCCGGGGGCCATTGCATCCGTTGTGGTCACTGCTGCCGTCTGGCTGCTGCTGTTTCAGGCGGGCGACTACGGGGGCGACCGCGGGTATCTATTTCTGGGCATGATGCCGGCGGCAACGATCTTTGCCTGTTCTCTCGTGACTTTGGTTGGCGTGTCTTTGTTCACCGCGCCTCCGTCGGAGAAGACACTGAACAAGTATTTCCCGCGCAAGCAGCTGGGCGGAGCGGCGGTTGCCGCCGCCGCGCCTGTGGCTGGCGGCTAGCAGCCCGTGGTAGCAGTGAAGGTCGCGAAAAATCGGGTACTGGAAGGTGTGAAAAAATGCTGGGACAGCCAGCCGCGGCGGGTGAAGATCGGTGAATCCAAGAACCTTAGGAGAGCACCGCTTGTGGCAGTCCCGATTTTTTCACACCTTCCAGTCAGGCAATTCGCTTCAAGCTAAGTGTTTTGTTTCTTGGGTTGTGGCGGGAAGCGAATTGGTGGCAGTCCCCATTTTTCGTTCCTGCATAACTTTTGCCACGGGTTGCTAGCTCACTTTCCCGCCGGGCACTTCGGCCGGCAAACGGTGAGAAAGGCGACCGACCGAAACAATTGCAACAGCCGTAGTCTTCCATGAAGATCGCCTACATCACGGCGGGAGCCGGAGGGATGATCTGTGGTAACTGCCTGCGGGACAACGCCCTAGCTGCCGCGCTGCTCGAACTCGGCCACGACGTACAGCTCATTCCCACCTATACGCCCATTCGGACCGACGAAGAGGATGTCAGCATCGGGCGGGTGTTCTACGGCGGCATCAACGTCTACCTTCAGCATAAGTATTCTTTCTTTCGGCGAACGCCGGGTTTTCTTGACCGCTTGCTCGACCAGCGCCCGCTATTGCGCCTCGCCGCGCGGTTCGCCGTCAAGACGGCGCCGCGGGACCTCGGGTCGTTGACGGTTTCCGTCGTCGAGGGCAGCGAGGGAGCTCATAAAAAGGAACTCGATAGGCTGATCGAGTGGCTGGGCCGGAGTCGGCCCGAAGTCGTGCACCTGACGAACACACTTCTGGCCGGCATCGCGCCGGCCGTCAAACGGCAGTTGGGTATCCCGGTATGCTGTTCGCTCCAGGGGGAGGACTTTTTCCTCTCGAACCTCCCAGCGCCACATAAAGAACGCGCTTTTGACCTGGTGCGCCATATGGCCCGGTCCGTGGACGCATTTATCGCACCGTGTCGAGACCATGCTGAAGCCATGGCCCCCCATCTTGGTATTTCCGCGGACGTGATCCACGTTGTGATGCCGGGGATTAGCCTGGACGGCTTCCCGTCCAAACCAGACGCCGACCCGGGCGAGTTCGTCGTCGGCTACCTGGCGCGCATCTGTCCCGAAAAAGGGTTGCATTTGTTGGCTGAGGCTTTGCGACGGCTTGCTCAGAAAAGAGGCTCATCGGGGCCCCGCCTGCGCCTGCGCGTCGCCGGATGGCTCGGCCCCGAGCATCGCGACTACCTCGATCGTATTCGGCAACAAGTCAAGGCATGGGGCTTGGAAGCTAACTTCGAATACCTGGGTTCGATCGGACGGGAACAGAAGCTCCGCTTCCTGAGCGGCCTAGACGCTCTATCCGTGCCGGTGACTTATCGCGCCCCGAAAGGTCTCTACGTCCTCGAAGCGCTGGCTAGCGGCGTACCCGTGGTTCAGCCGCGACTGGGAGTTTTCCCTGAATTGATTGAACAGACGGGCGGCGGGCTGTTGTTTGAGCCGGGGAATGTCGAGGACCTCGCCGGCTCGCTCGAGCGGCTGATCGACAACCGAGCCGAGGGTCGACGGATGGGGCAGAGGGGCCGCCAAGCTGTCCACGAGCGGTTCCACAGCCGGCGCGTGGCCGAACAGACGCTGGCTGTGTACAAGACCCTATAGATCAGATAGTCATGGCCCACGAATTCCACTATCGACGGCTGGTCCACTGGCAGGATACCGACACGGCCGGGATCATCCACTTCACAAACTACTTCCGCTATATGGAAGAGGCGGAAACCGAATTCTTCCGGTCCCTTGGCATTCAAAAACGCAAAGACCCGCCGTTCGACACGGTGCTCTGCCCACGGGTGTCGGCGAGTTGCGACTTCGTCAAGACCGTGGCATTCGGTGACGAGCTGGATGTCCACCTCTCGGTTGCTAAGATCGGACGGACTTCGATCGGTTACCGATTCTCTTTCACGCGCGGTGAAGACGAGGTGGCCCACGGCCGCCTGACAGTCGTCTGTGTTCAAAAAGACCGTAACGGGGAAATGAAATCGGTGCCGGTTCCCGAACGGCTGAGACAAGTGCTGGAAGTACGCGAAAGGGAGAAGGGGACGATCTGAGGCGAGGGGTTCTGGTCTCCTCCACCCCTTTCTGAACGCTAGGACATTCGCTAGCCTTCCGATAGAGTGTGCGCGGATTGGAAGGGGCCTGATCAACCCGATCGCAGCCGACATGGGATTCCAGGACAATGCGTCGCCCAATCCGGTTGAGGAACTTGCTAGGAAGCGTTCCCTCTGGTGGCACAGGGTCCTACGCCCGTCTCTGGCGCTCTACGTGCATCCCGATGAGCAGCGATTTCAGCCCCCTTTGGGGAGGTGGAATCTCTACATCGGTGGCGCCGGGTCTCGAGTGAATGGCTACGTTAACGTAGATCTCTATCCCCGCGCTGGGGTGACTGTCGTGTGCAACGCCGAGCAGCTTCCTTTTCAAGACGGGCTGTTCCAACGCGTGGAGTGTGACGCCGTGCTTGAACATACACCGAGGCCGACTGCGATCCTCGCGGAGATCCGTCGCTGCCTAAAGCCCGGTGGATTCGTTCACGTGGTGGTTCCCTTTTGCCATCCTTTTCACGAGTACCCGAAGGACTACTACCGCTTCAGCCTCGACGGTCTGAAGAAACTAGTAGAACCGCTAGAGGTAGTCCGTTGCGGTTGGCGAACCGGACCGACCGCAACACTATTGGTTTTCTGCCGCGAGTACGTAAAGCTCTGGTTCAAAGGCCAAACAACGAAGAGAATTGCTTACGTGATGGTGGCCTGGCTGTTGTTCCCATTGCGCTACCTCGATTGGTTCCTCTTCCGTAAAGACGTCGCCAATCAAATGGGAAACCACTGCTTTGTTTGGGCAAGAAAGCCCGAGTCCTCATAGACAGCGCCTCCCTCTACGCGTTGGTTACCCGCGAAGAACCCGGAAGAGCCTGATGCGTAGACTTGGCTTATAGCCACTACGGAAGGGCTTTGGTACGTGGCGCGGCGATCCGTCTTATCATTTTTCGGCGACAACAACCGCTTCGCCGCAATAGCGGCGCAGCCCCGGTAGCGCCGCCAGCAGTACCCGGTCCGTGTCTTCAAGGCCCGCCAGGATCGCCCGGACCGCAGGGCGTTGGAAACGACCGCGGCACAGACGCTTCGCCATGGCCAACAAGTTCAAAGGCGTAACTTCGACCTTGCGCATGCGCTGCCGGAGCCGCTCGACGTCGCCTTCGTTGAAGATGACGCCTTCGCCGGCTTCGGCCGGCTCTCGGCCGAATCGCCAGCGCAGACGGCGCGCGGCGTCGAGCAGGGGGTTGTTCCCCCAGCCCTCCGCCATCACCAGCCGTCCGCCCGGCTTGAGCACGCGCAAAAGCTCCTCGAAAGCGTGGCCGTACTTGAGCGTGTGATGGACCGCGGCGCAGGCGAAGATGAGGTCAAACTCGCCGTCGGCGAAGCAGCTGAGGTCGCTGGCGTCGCGCGCAAAGCCGCGCACGGACTCATTGACCCCGCTTGCCCGAGCGCGCCGCAGAGCCACCTCGACGGCGACCGGCGAAAGATCCAACAACGTCACGCGCGCCCCTTCGACGGCCAACATCACCCCCCAGTCGCCGACCCCACAGCCGTAGTCCAGCACGCGGCGTCCCTTCACCGATTCCGCAAACAGCTTCTTCAGGGCGGTGTGATACAGCCGCCGGCGTTCGAAACGCGGGCTGGCCGGGTCGTACAGCCGCCGGCGTTCGAAACGCGGGCTGGCCGGGTCGTCAAATTGGGCCTCGAGGATGTTCCGATCGACGCGAAGCGCGCTGTCGTCAGCTTCGAGGTGCAGGGCGTAAGCCTGATCGTAGTAGCCACGCTCCTGATCGGCCGTTACTCTCATCGGGCGAGGAATTGTACCACAGGCCTCCCGTCTAGTGGCCTTCGAGAGTTCGATTCGGGCCGGGAACCAGAGTGCTCCCCCTTGTGTTATTCGCCCAAGCAACCAGAAAAAGCCGCGGGTCTCTGCGAGCCCCGCGCTACGCGCTGAGTCGTCAAGCCAACCGGCCTACGATTTCGCGGGCCGAGACATTGTGCTGGGCAGTTGTGACATATTGATGCTTAAATAAGACATACTTATGTCTAGCCATGGTAGAATCGTGATATGAGGACCACGATTCGCATCGACGACGACGTACTCCGAGGGGCGAAAAAGCTAGCGCTCGAAACCGACCGCACTCTTACGGCTGTCATTGAAGACGCCTTACGAGAGGTGTTGGTGCGCCGGAGCCAGCGTGCGAAACGCCGGCCGGTACGGCTGCCGACATTCGGGGGTGAGGGGCTTCAGCCCGGGGTTGACCTTGACGACTCGGCCGCCTTACTAGACCTGATGGAAGGCACGGAATGATCCTCGTTGACGTCAACGTTTTGGTGTACGCCTTCCGCCGCGATTCTGCCGGGCACGGCGATTACCGCAAGTGGTGGACGTCGGTTGTCGGAGGCGACGAAGCCTTTGGCGTCAGTGATGTCGTTTTGAGTGGGTTTCTTCGCATCGTCACGCACCCCAAAATATTCCGCCCACCGACCCCGATCGCGCAGGCGTTGGTTTTTGGGGCGCGGATCCTTTCCCAGCCGCACTGTGTGAGAGTGAATCCGGGCCCCCGTCATTGGGAAATCTTTCGGCGCCTATGCCTCTCGACTGGTGCGAAGGGCAACCTGGTTCCGGATGCCTACCTGGCCGCTTTGGCCATCGAATCCGGCTGCGAGTGGATCACCACCGATCGTGATTATGCGCGGTTTCCCGGTTTGCGTTGGCGCCATCCCTTGCAGTAGCGTGCCGCCTGGGCGGGCCTGGAATTGATGCCCGGCTCTCAAGTTGCTCCTCGCGCAGTTCGGGTCCCTAACCTGTCGCAGTCCGCCTAAAGATTGCGACACCGGAGGATTGATTACTCCGGTGACTGCTTTAAACCCAGGCAGTGTCCGACATGTCTAGGGAGTTTGTAATGTGGGAATGGTCTGGTTTATGACCTTGACATAAATCCTTTGTGCTGTTAATGTTACTGGACCCTACTGGGTCCAATACAAAGGAGGTCTCACCAATGAGACAACCAACAAAATTCGAGGTTCTGAAATCCTATCCGCACATTCCTGACGACTTCCCCCTGGGAGATTTTTTATTTTTTATGGGGCGATCCGGTCTTCTCTGGCGAGCTCACAGAGGGCGCAATAGGCGACCAGGAAGCGGTTGTTGAGCGTAGGAAACGGGTGTTGTCGTTCATCAATACGCAGTGCGAAAGGCTGGCATATCTAGAGGCGGCAATCAAGAAGTGGAAGGAAAGCATGGCGCGGGAAGCCTGGACTGTTGACTGGCTGCTTGAACGCATTTCTCTTGAGCTTGCCGAGAAAGCGAGGATCGAGCGGGGGGTAAATCAGATGGACCCGGACTTTTCCTTCTACCAAGTTGTATTCTAATGCTTGAAGCCCAGAAGGGGGAAAGAGTGAGCTTCGGATTATACCCAAGCGCCGGGCGAGAAAAAGCACGGCGTTTTTTTTGTGTACAATTCTCGGACGTTCATGGAGGTTTGGGATGCCAGCTGAATTGAAGAAAGGATCGGAACTGCGCGGACGGTATGTGATCTCGGATCTCCTCGGCGTGGGGTCGTTCGCCACTGTGTGGCGAGCGACTGATAAGGAGGCGGGGCAGGATGTCGCAATAAAGAGAATGCTCAGGGGCGGCCATGATGAGCAGGAGCTAAAAGCCGTTTTGGCGGAGGCAAAGAAGCTTTTAACACTGAGAGGACACAGAAATATTGTACAGATCCGGGAGGTTTTCGAAGAAGAGGGTGAAGGTTTCTTGGTTATGGAGTACGTGGACGGCGCGAGCCTGGAGGACATCCTAAGACAGCACATCCAAGATGGAGGATGGTTGCCGATCGAGCAGGCGTTGGATTACTTCACGCAGATGTTGGAGGGCCTGCTGTTCGCTCATTCGAACGCTTTGTACCATCGAGACCTGAAGCCATCGAATATTCTGGTGTCAAAGTTAGAGGTCGTGAAGCTAGTAGATTTTGGACTTGCCAGACCGATGGTGGTGCAGCCGGCGGATTATGAGCATCACCCGACAGGGTTGCCGTGGACAGGTACGCCAAACTTTATGTCTCCGGAACAGGCCAAGGGGGAAACTCTTGACCATCAGACCGACATCTTTTCTGCTGGATTAATCCCGCATTTCCAATTTGATTCAGGCCTCCCGACCTTCCAGCGACCTTCAGCGTCTTTATTCATAGGGGCTAGAGCCCGATGAGGACGCCATGGAGGCCAACACCCAATGGGTGAAAAACAAACCAAGCCATTCCAGCTAACTTTCAATGGACTTCTCAAAGTCGATTTCCAGGGATCGCACGTCACTTCCGACGGTGGCCTGATTTTGGTTCGCGAACTGGACGAACGGCTCGGTCTCGGAGAACTGATTGACGAGCATCTCAGCGACTCCCGGCACGGCACAAACAAGCAGTTCACGCTCGCTGATCTGTTGCGGCAGTCGATCTACAGCCGCTTGGCAGGCTACGAGGACGTCAACGACGCCGTCCGCGTGGCGGCTGACCCGACGTTTCGCTTGATCGGCTCGCAGAAGATCTGGGATCGCGGTGCGGCCTTGACCTCGACGCTGCACGGCTTCGAGACGGAGATGCTGGCGAGCGAAGAGAACCTGCTGGGGCTGATGGCGCTGAACCGAGAGCTGGTCGGGCAAGCGGAGGCGTTCGACGACTCCGCGCGGGTCGTTCTGGACATGGACTCCACCGAGAGTCCGGTCCATGGCCAACAGGAAGGCAGCGCCTACAACGGACACTTCGAGTCGGTCTGCTACCACCCGTTGCTTTTGTTCAACGGTCATGGTGATTGCCTCGCTGCCAAGCTGCGTCCCGGCAACGTGCACAGCGCCGAGGACTGGGATGAGCTATTGTTGCCGGAGATCGAGCGCCAACTGGCCGAAGGCAAACAGGTCACCTTTCGCGCCGATGCCGCCTTCGCCAAGCCCGAGATCTACGAAGCACTGGAGGAGCGCGGCGCGGACTACGCCATCCGCATTCCGGCCAACAGGAGCTTGGAGTTAGAGATCGAAGACATCCTGTTTCGTCCGCCGGGGAGGCCCGGCCGCAAGCCGCTAGTGCGCTACAAGAGCTTTCGCTATCAGGCGGAGAGCTGGAAGAAGCCGAGACGAGTTGTCGCCAAGGTCGAGCACCACCAGGGCGAGCTGTTCGCGCGCGTCGGTTTTATCGTGACGAACATGAGCTTGCCAAGCCGGTCGGTGGTGCGTTTCTACAACCAGCGCGGCACGGCGGAGCAGTGGATCAAAGAAGGTAAGCAAGCGACGCACTGGACGCGGCTGTCGTGCCATCGCTTCCGGGCGAACGAGGTGCGCTTGCAGTGAAGCGTGCTGGCCTACAACCTGGGCAATCTCTGGCGGCGGCTCGGGCTGCCGCAGCGAATCAAGAACTGGTCGCTGACGAGCTTGCAGCACCGGCTGATGAAGACGGGCGGACGGCTAATTAAACACGCGCGGTATGACTGGCTCTTGTTCGCGGAGGGACATCTGAACCGGCGGCTGTTTGGCGACATGCTGCGGAAGATCTGGGCGCTGCCTGTGCCGGGCGGGTAGCACCGCACTTGGCGAATGCGAAATCTGTGTACTGAGGACGGAAGCTCGGAGGGGTGTCTGCGAAATTGACTTCGCAGCGACGGATCAGCCCCCATGAGGGGCAAGAAGGGGGCTCGATCGGTTCCGCCTCAGCCGCCGCCTCTTTCGGGTGGAGAAATGGTTCCGCTTCGCCGGGTGAGGGTGTAGACTCGTGCCGTCAGAGGAGCCAAATCGGAAATCCTGGTTAATAGGTTACATGCTCATAGCTGGCAAGCATCCGTTCAATCACCCCTCAGGTGTTGTCAGCGTTTTTGAGCTGATCAAGGAAGGTTCCTTTGAGTGCCCTAAGGTGACTCCTGGAGAAATTGAGGGACTAACAGAGGACGAATGCAAATGGCTCATGAGAATGCTTCAGAAAGAGAAGTCGCTGCGTTGCAACTCGAGTTATTGTCAAATGTTGTGGACGGGGCGGGTCAGGCGGCGCGTTGTGGAACCATCACTCCATCCTTGAATTTCTTTCCTTCTAAGACGTGGACAATCAGCTCCGAGCCGTTGAGTCTGCGCCAGCGAGCCTCCGCTTGACGGGCCAACATGAACACCATCGTCAGCGAGGCTTCGCGGCTGCCGCAGCCCTTCGTCCTGCGTTGCCTCAGGCGCACCGTCGCGAACGTTGACTCGATCGGATTCGTCGTTCGCAGATGCCCCCAGTGCTCGGCCGGGAAGTCGTAAAACGTCAATAAGACCTCGCGGTCCTTTTCGAGGCACGCAACGGCCTTGGGATACTTCACCTCGTAGAGGCCGGCGAAGTGATCCATCGCCCCCTCCGCCGCTGTTCGGCTCTCGGCCAGATAAATGTTGTGTAGCGCGCTCTTGGCTTTGCCCTGCATACTCTTGGGCAACTTGTCGAGCACGTTCGCCGTCTTGTGCACCCAACAGCGTTGTTCGCGCGTCGTCGGATACACCTTCTGCAGCGCCGCCCAAAAGCCCAAACTGCCGTCGCCCACCGCCAACTTCGGCGGAACCTCCAGGCCGCGCCGCTTCCAGTCTTCGAGCAACTCCGTCCAGGACAACTCGCTTTCGCGAAAGCCGTCATGCACCGCCAACAGTTGCTTGCGGCCGTCGGCCAAGGCACCGATAACACCCAATAAACACTGCCGTTCATCGTCCAAACGGATGTTCGAGTAGATGCCGTCCGCCCACAGGTAGACGAAGCGTTGACCCTCGAGCGAGCGCTTCGACCAGGTCTCGTATTCCTCGCGCCAGACTTGCTTGAGACGCACCACCGTGGTCGCTGACAAGCCCGGCGCGGCGGGTCCGAGCAGGGCTTTCAGCGCATCTGAAAAGTCACCCGTCGAGATGCCTTTCAGATACAGCCAGGGGATCAGCTCTTCGACGCTTTTGGTGCGCCGCAGGTAGGGCGGCAGAATCTCGGACGTGAATCGAAACTTGTTGCCGTCTTCATCGACACGGCGATCGTTGACTCGCGGGGCGCGTACTTTCAGGGTTCCGACACCGCTGACGAGGGTGCGTTCGTTGGCGCAGCCGTTGCGCACCACCAATCGCCGCCCCTGGTCGTCGATTTCGTCGCGATGCGCGTCGACGTAGGCGGCGGCTTCGGCCTCGACGGCTTGGACCAACATGCGCCGTGCTCCGTGCCGCAGCACCTCGTCCAGTTCGCTAAGCTCGCTGACCGAGACCACCTTTGGGCCTACTTGACTCTCTTCGGAAATCGCTTCAAACTCTCTCATGGCGTATCCTTTCATTCCTTTCTGGGAAGCGGTCAAACACTGAATTCAACCGCTAGGATACGCCGCCCTTCCCTACGCCCTCATCCACAACTTTCGGTTATAACTCGGGCCACTCCACCCTTCCCTAGTAAGCCCCACCGGAAGTGTCAGCGTGAGCCTGCCGGCTCCGAGGGCTTTGCTACTGGCGCTGCTACTACCGTCCCGCTTGACGCATTTTCTCCACTTGCTATCCTAACAGCCCGTGGTGAAAGTGAAGGTCGCGAAAAGTCGGGTACAGCCAGCCAATTCGCTTCAGGCTAAGTGCTTTGTTTCTTGGGTTATGACGGGGGGCGAATTGGTGGCAGTCCCCATTTTTCGCTCCTGCATGACTTTTGCCACGGGCTGCTAAGCCTTATGAGCAATTCTCAATACAGCTACGACTTCACCGTGCTGTTTGAACCAGCCGAGGAAGGAGGGTATGTTGTGACCTGCCCCGCCCTGCCCGGTTTGGTAACCGAAGGCGACACCCTGGAACAAGCCCGCCACATGGCTCGTGAGGCCATCCAAGGTTACCTGGAAAGTCTGCGCAAAGACGGACAACCCATCCCCAGCGACAAGCCCATCCCTGCCGATCCGGTCAAGGAACACATTACCGTCGCCCTTGACGCTGCATGACCCAGCGCCTTCCCGCCCTCAAGCCTAGCAGCCCGTGGTGAAAATCCAGTGACACAAAAAATGGGTACAGCCACCGATTTTCGCAGTCCATCTTTATTAGAAACAAAACACTTCGACGAACGAAAATCGGATGGCAGTCCCCATTTTTGGACACGCGGCGAGTTCTACGAGGCGCTCGACTACATGCACATGAACCCGGTTCGAAGGGGGTTGGTGGAAAATCCCCTTACGTGGAAATGGTCTAACGATCTCGTCCGCCTCAACACCATCGGGGCGGGGCCCGCAGGCTAACGCCAGCGGCTCTGTGCTGTTATGTTCACCAAGCTGACTGTCGAGGCCGAACCCTTGGGACAACCACATTCGCGGCTAGCCACACGAGGGAGCGGCGTCGCGTTTCGCGGCACTGGGTCGCAGGCGACCGCTTGGGGAGTTTTAGAATAAGGGCATGCTGCGTGACCCCAGCTTGATTCCGCTATCACACCAACACCAGCACGGGCTGGCACTGACGGTGATCATCGACCGCGGTTTGAAGGCCGATCCCAGCGAGCAGAAGGCTGCGGAGTTAAGCCACAAGGCGGCTCAGCTGGCGGAGGTCGAGCTATGGGGGCACTTCAAGGTGGAAGAGGAAGTGCTGTTTCCAGCTGTTAGGCCGTTTCTTGGCTCGGAAGAGATGATCGACGAGCTTGTCGCCGAACACCGTCAGATGGAGGAGCTGCTTCAGAGACTTGCCCAAGCGGCTGCCAGCGACCGCGTATCGCTGCTGCGCGAATTCGGCCTGTTGTTGAGCAGTCATATTCGAAAGGAAGAGCGCCAGTTGTTCGAGCAGATTCAACAGCGGCTGTCGGGGGATGATTTGCTGGCGCTGGGTAAGCGGATCGACGCCAGTGTGCAGAAAGTTTGTCCGCTGACGGGGAAGCTGCCTTGGGAGGAGACGTCTTGACCGATAGTGTTCTCGGTGCCCGGCCTCACAAAGGTGAGCACCGGTAGAACTACCTAGCAGCCCGTGGTGAAAGTCCAGTGACACAAAAAATGGGTACAGCCACCGATTTCCGCAGTCCATCTTTATTAGAAACAAAGCACTTCGACGAACGACAATCGAATGGCAGTCCCCATTTTTTACCCGGCGATAGTGTTCTCGACGCCCGGCCTCACAAAGGTGAGCACCGGTAGAACTACCTAGCCGGCGGGACTTGTCCGGTGGCCGGCGAATTAGCGTTGAGTTGGGCATCCTCGGCGCTGGCGGTCTTTTTTTCGCTAGTCGAATCCTTTGATGATTGGGTCTTGGCGGGTCGGCGCGAGCGCCCCAGCCGTGACCTGCCCGTGGTTCCAGAAAGCCACGTAAAGCCCCTCTCGCTCGCGTCCCGGCCGCGCAGGATTGCGGCAATCGCGTTGGCCCGGGTTTGATTCCACTTCGCAAAGGCATCCTTTTGGGACGGATTGAACGTTTTCACAAGGAGAGGCTGAGAGTCCTTCGCGACCGGCATCGAGCGCTTCGATTTCAGCTGGAACCGCCGTCCGAAGGCTGATACGGACGCTTTACCGCGGTAAACACGCAGCGACGGAGCTTCACCGGGTTGGCTGTCGCAACGATACAATCCTCGTTTTTCGAATTGCACTAGGGAGGCGCCGCACGTCAAGGTGAGCACGTCTTTGCTGGTGTTGTCTGTGATGTCGACGAAGATCGATCCGGAAATCAACCGCAACTCGACGCCGGAACTCTTGGCCGAGAGCATCTCGATCTCAGTGTTGTCATCCTGGCGTAGGAACGCGCCGGGAAGCAGCACGAGTTCGGCCTGACCACCTCTGGTACTCAGCCGTTGCCCTGTCCGCAGGTGCACGAACTTGCCGCGTCGGCCCTGCTGCCCCTTTGCTCCCGAGAGTAGAACTTTCCCTTCCGTGTAGTGGATCAGCCCAGGTCGCAGCGAAATGACCGACTGCGCTGCCAGCGGGCAGGCCAGCGAACCAGCCAGCACAAGGGCAGCGGCCCTGGCGCGGCGCGGCCGGCTTTCTATCCGAGCTTTCAAGCGGGACCCCCGGCGGAGAGCCCCCGGACAGGGGATCCGCCTCTCCAATATTAAACCAATGAGCCGAGTGGGGACAATACACTGAACAACATGCTTCCTTTATTCGACATTCTCGTTTTTCTGTGCGGACCGCCGAAAAGCCGTTCGCTGAACACTCGCCGCCGAGAGCCGGATCGGCGCGACAAAAGCGAAGGCCGAGGATCTGGCGGGCGAATCGGCGGCAGTCCCCATTTTTCGCGAGTGCCTTTTTGGCCGCGCGACGCGCTCGAACCGGGGTAGAAAAGGCCGCGGGTCTGGGCCAAACGGCCGCCCAGCCCTTCGCTACGGGACTTTCCCTGCATCGCACCGTTCGTTATGTACGGGCGCGACATGTCGCGCCCAAGGACAGGCAAGAGTGCCGGTCCCTACCAAATCGGCCGAGCCCTGTAGGGACAAACACTCTTGTTGGTCCTAGCATCATCCGGCGTACGGTTTGTAAGGCAAGCGGGCGCGATTCATCGTGCGGTGGTCCCCTGGGGTGACACAAACAGTTAAGACACAGTTCGCCGTTCGCTGAAGACTCCTCGACCGGCAAGACGACTTTACAGCATACTGGTTGCTGGCTGGTGAAGCAGAGGCGGGCTCTGGTGGAGACCAACCCGCCGAGGAATAGCCGGCCGGAAACTCATCCAGACGATGAGCGGGGGCGTTGGCCGCAACGCTGGCGCCCCCATCGGATGGATAGATTTCCCGATGCCTGAAAAAACTCATAAAGCAGCGGCATCCTGTTTGTTCTGGGCCGCGAGGTTGGCCTCGAACTCCGCCGGCGGCAAGTAGCCGAGCGCGGAGTGCAGGCGTTTCTGGTTGTAGACCTTCTCCAGGAACTGGCGAATCGCCTCGCGCGCTTCGCTCCGGTCCCGATATTCGTTGCGGTGGACCTCCTCGTACTTCAGGGTTTTCATGAACGACTCGCAGGCCGCGTTGTCCCCGGGATGGGCCTTGCGCGACATGCTGATGTCGATCTGGTGTGCCTTGAGCAGGTCCGTGTAGTCGTTGCTGGCATACTGGGAACCGCGATCGGAATGATGCACCAGCCCCGCTTGCAGGGATCGGTGCGACAGCGCCATCCGTAAGGCGGCCAGTGTGAGTTCGTCCTCCAGCGTGCGATCCAGGGCCCAGCCGATGACACGGCGCGAGTAGGCGTCCAGCATCACGGCCAGGAACACGAACTCCTCCCGCAGCCGGATGTAGGTAATGTCGGCTACCCAGAGCTGGTCCACGCCCGTCAGCACCATCTGGCGAGCCCGGTTCGGGTACACCTTGCGCCCGTGGCGGGAGTCGGTCGTCACGATGAACTTCCGCTTCCGCATGCACAACAGGTTGTCCTCGCGCATCAGACGGTAGACGCGCTTCGGATTCACCCTCCAGCCACGACGGCGCAACTCGGCCGTGATTCGCCGCCGACCGTAGCTGGGCCACTCGAGGGCGATGCGCTGGAGGGAGTCACGCAGGTCCAGGTCGCGATCCGGCGCCAGCGGTCTGTCCTCGGCGAAGCGGTAGAAGCCGGACCGGCTGACCCGGCCGAGCTTCACCATCCGCTCGATCGTCAGTCCCCGCTGGGCTCTCACTTCTTCTTGGACCTTCCGATAGACCGCGGATTTCCAGTCAATGCCTGCAGCATCCGCTGCTCCTCGATGCGCTGCAAGCACCCCTTCAAAAAATCGATCTCTAGGGTCTGTTGGCCGATCTTGCGCTCCAACTCGGCGATGCGGCCTTCCGACCAGCGCGGTTTCCCATGGCCCGAGAACGCATTCCCCGGCCCTCGCCGGAACTCCTGGCGCCAGCGGTGCAGCACGTTGGGGTTCACCTCCAACGCCCGCGCCACTTCGGCGATCGAGACCCCTTGCTCCAGCCGCCGGACGGCGGCCAGCTTGAACTCCTTGGTGAACTGCCTACGAGACAATCCCATGACTCAATCCTCCCTTCAATGGATTTTGAGTCTTAACCGTTTGTCTCAGTTTTGGGGGCCACTCCATCGCGCCCCTACATCCCTAACGGGGGTGTTTGTTTACGCTCCTGGCAGCTGCGGGTGAGAAAAGCGGGCTAGTCAATGTGTAACTCTACTTGCGAAATGCTGTACTAAGTACTTGAGTCAACCGTGACGAATCCGCCCCACAATCAACTGGACCCGGAAGACGAAGAGAGGGCTCCGCTTTTCGGCGCCTGGCGGCGGCTCTACACAGCCGTGTTGATTCACCTCGCATTCTGGATCGTGGTCTTCTATTTCTTCACCGTGCGTTTCGACCTCTCCCGATGAGCGCCCTGGACTGGTTGATCCTGATCGCCTCTTTGGCGGGAATGGTCGGCTACGGCCTCTACCGAGGTCGGGGAAGCAAGACCGTCCACGACTATCTGTTAGCCGGGAAGACCATGAGCTGGTGGGTGATCGGTCTTTCGATCATGGCCACCCAAGCCAGCGCCATCACCTTCATCGGAACAACCGGGCTGGGCTATAGCGATGGGCTGCGCTTTGTGCAGTTCTACTTCGGGATGCCCGTGGCGATGGTCATCATTGCGGCCGTGGCCGTTCCTTTCTTCCACCGCTCCGGAGTCTATACGGCCTACGAATACTTAGAGCAGCGCTTTGACGCCAAGACGCGGATTCTGGCCAGCCTGATCTTTCTGGTCCAGCGCGGACTGGGTGTCGGGCTGGCGCTTTATGCGCCGGCCGTCGTCCTCTCGGCGATCCTCGGTTGGCCTGAGTCCTTCACGATTTTGGCCATGGGCTTGGTCGTCGTCGGCTACACCGCGCTGGGCGGTATCCGCGCCGTGATGTGGACCGACGTGCAGCAGATGACGGTGATGTTTTTCGGCATCGCGGCGTCGCTGGTTGCGGCGATCGCGGCGTTGCCGGCCGAGGTGTCGTTCAGCGACGCACTGCACTTGGCGGGCGCGGCCGGAAGACTTCACGCCGTGGATCTGTCGTTCGACTGGGAAAACCGCTACAACCTGTGGTCGGGCCTGATCGGAGGAGCCTTCCTGGCGCTGTCGTACTTCGGCTGTGATCAATCGCAGGTGCAGCGTTATCTGACGGGCAAGTCGATCGCTCAGATGCGCATCAGCCTGCTGTTCAACGCCGTCGTGAAAGTACCGCTGCAATTTGTGATCTTGCTGACCGGGGCCGTGGTGTTTGTTTTTTTCTTATTTGAAGAGCCGCCGATGCTTTTTGACAACGTCGAGCGCGCTCGGATGACTCGTGCGGAGGATGCTTCTTTTGACCAGGCGGAAGCGCGCTACCGGAAAGCATTCGGCGCGCGCCGCGAGGCCGCGCTCGGTTTGCTGCGTCCCGACGACCCGGGCGCCCGGGAGGCCTTTTCCGCCGCGGAGGATCGGCTGCTCGAGGCGCGGCGAGAAGGCATCCGGATTGTGGAGACCCGTCGCGCCGGGGAGACCTACGACGACACGAACTACATCTTCCTGAACTTCGTCCTCCGATACCTGCCGACGGGTTTGGTGGGGCTGATTATCGCCGCCGTCTTCGCCGCCGCCATGTCGAGCATCTCGTCCGAGCTGAATGCCCTGGCGGCCGTCACGGTGATCGATCACTACCGGCGATACATTCGCAAGGGCGCCGACGACCGCCACTACGCGCGGGTCTCGAGGTTCGCAACGGCGTTCTGGGGCCTTTACGCGATGGCGTTCGCCGGCTTCGCCGGGCAGCTAGGCGCGCTGATCGTAGCCGTCAATCGGATCGGATCCTTCTTCTATGGCTCGCTGCTGGGGGCTTTCGTTCTGGCCTTCGGGCCGTGGCGGGCGAACGGCAACGGCGCCTTCTCGGGGATGCTGGCCGGGCTGGCCGCCGTGGCCTGGATCAGCGCGAGCACCGAAATATCGTTTCTCTGGTATAACGTCGTGGGCTGCCTGGTGGCCGTCGTGGTGGGAGTGGCGGTGAGCCGGGTTGGGTGGGATAAGCAGTAACCAGCTAACCCGCTTTTCTCGCCAGGTGGCGAGGTGAAGTGTGTGAGAGGCCGTCAGTACGCGAGGCCTCGATACGAGTGTCGCCGCGGCAGAGGTAGGCCTCTGCGTCACAACAATGTACACCACACCTTTAAGAACAAACCTTCGCCTGAGACTCAAGGAGCCTCATGGCGGCGCAGGTCCCCAGACCTGCCGTTTCGGTAGGCCGCCTTTCATCGTTGTCCTACGTGTGACAAGCGCTGGGTTTTCGGCTAAACTGAGCAAGCAATGAATGGTTTGGTCCACAAATTCAATGCAAAGGTTCCCTGGCCTTTGCGGCTTTTGCTGGTGGTCGGGGTCGGCCTTTGCTTGAAGGAAGTGGTGCTGTTTTTGGTTTTCGACGGTTTGGCGGTGGCGAGGAAACTAAGAGGCCAGGCGACCATTTGTCCTTGGCCACGGGTTGCTTCGTACTACTTCGATCTGCTCGATCGGAGTGAACGAATCCGGGCCTATCGCCAGTCGGCTTCCGTGCTTGACGCCGACGAGGATCTCGGCCTGATGTTGATTTCCTACCCGTCCAAGTCGTTCTGGTTTAAACCGGCTCCCGGACACGACGGCAGAGGAGGATTAGCTGATCTTCTCGCCGAGCAAGACTGGGTTGCTCACAAGAACCCGGAGTTTCTAGTCCGCCCGGGCGATATCGTCATCGACGGAGGCGCCCACGTGGGCGTCTTTACCCATAAGGCCTTGAGTCTCGGCGCGGCAAAAGTGATCGCTGTAGAGCCCAACCGGATCAATTTGGAGTGCTTTCGCCGCAACTTCGAACAGGAGATAGCCTCCGGTCGAGTCTTGCTCGTTCCGATGGGTCTCTGGAGTAGTGAGACAACCCTGGCTCTGTTTTCCGGAGTAACAACTGCCCAGGATACCGTTATTGGATCGTTTGGCCTCGGTCACGTAGAGATTCCCCTGACGACCATCGACCGCCTGGTCGAGAAGTTGGACCTTCCTAGAGTCGATTACATCAAGATGGACATCCAAGGAGCCGAAAGACAAGCCCTGAGAGGCGGACTCAAGACACTTCGTCGATTTCGTCCCCGATTGATGCTTGACCATGATCGAGGCGATGACACGCGGGTGCTGCCGGAAATTGTGAGTTATTGTCAAATGTTGTGGACGGGGCGGGTCAGGCGGCGCGTTGTGGAACCATCACTCCATCCTTGAATTTCTTTCCTTCTAAGACGTGGACAATCAGCTCCGAGCCGTTGAGTCTGCGCCAGCGAGCCTCCGCTTGACGGGCCAACATGAACACCATCGTCAGCGAGGCTTCGCGGCTGCCGCAGCCCTTCGTCCTGCGTTGCCTCAGGCGCACCGTCGCGAACGTTGACTCGATCGGATTCGTCGTTCGCAGATGCCCCCAGTGCTCGGCCGGGAAGTCGTAAAACGTCAATACGACCTCGCGGTCCTTTTCGAGGCACGCAACGGCCTTGGGATACTTCACCTCGTAGAGGCCGGCGAAGTGATCCATCGCCCCCTCCGCCGCTGTTCGGCTCTCGGCCAGATAAATGTTGTGTAGCGCGCTCTTGGCTTTGCCCTGCATACTCTTGGGCAACTTGTCGAGCACGTTCGCCGTCTTGTGCACCCAACAGCGTTGTTCGCGCGTCGTCGGATACACCTTCTGCAGCGCCGCCCAAAAGCCCAAACTGCCGTCGCCCACCGCCAACTTCGGCGGAACCTCCAGGCCGCGCCGCTTCCAGTCTTCGAGCAACTCCGTCCAGGACAACTCGCTTTCGCGAAAGCCGTCATGCACCGCCAACAGTTGCTTGCGGCCGTCGGCCAAGGCACCGATAACACCCAATAAACACTGCCGTTCATCGTCCAAACGGATGTTCGAGTAGATGCCGTCCGCCCACAGGTAGACGAAGCGTTGACCCTCGAGCGAGCGCTTCGACCAGGTCTCGTATTCCTCGCGCCAGACTTGCTTGAGACGCACCACCGTGGTCGCTGACAAGCCCGGCGCGGCGGGTCCGAGCAGGGCTTTCAGCGCATCTGAAAAGTCACCCGTCGAGATGCCTTTCAGATACAGCCAGGGGATCAGCTCTTCGACGCTTTTGGTGCGCCGCAGGTAGGGCGGCAGAATCTCGGACGTGAATCGAAACTTGTTGCCGTCTTCATCGACACGGCGATCGTTGACTCGCGGGGCGCGTACTTTCAGGGTTCCGACACCGCTGACGAGGGTGCGTTCGTTGGCGCAGCCGTTGCGCACCACCAATCGCCGCCCCTGGTCGTCGATTTCGTCGCGATGCGCGTCGACGTAGGCGGCGGCTTCGGCCTCGACGGCTTGGACCAACATGCGCCGTGCTCCGTGCCGCAGCACCTCGTCCAGTTCGCTAAGCTCGCTGACCGAGACCACCTTTGGGCCTACTTGACTCTCTTCGGAAATCGCTTCAAACTCTCTCATGGCGTATCCTTTCATTCCTTTCTGGGAAGCGGTCAAACACTGAATTCAACCGCTAGGATACGCCGCCCTTCCCTACGCCCTCATCCACAACTTTCGGTTATAACTCCTGGGCCGAGTGCAACGAGGCGAGTTGAAGCTGAGCGAGGCAGCGCAGTTGCTGCAGGGCAGCTAGCGCCCAGCCAAGCGACGGAAGAAGCGCTACAGCGCAGGGGGAGCGCAAGCGCTGGTGCACGGCAACGTGGGCCGTGTGTCGAACCGCGCCAAGCCCGCTGCGTTTCGCCGGCAAGTGGTACCACACGTGCGCGCACACTACGGGGGCGGGCCGCACGAGCGCTGCGGGCCTACCCGGGCGGCCGAGCCCTTGCAGAAAGGCCAGGATCTGGAAGTCTCCGTGCGGACCCGGCGGCGTGGGAGGCTCGCCGCCGGCCTGTGGAGCCGCCGCCGCAAGCGAAAACCGCACCGCCGCCGACGCCAACGTCGCGCTCACTTCGGCGCGTTGATCCAGGTCGACGGTTCGCACCACCAGGGGCTCGAGGGACGTGGACCGAAAGGTTGCCTGATGAACTTCGTCGACGATGCGACCGGGCTGGCGCTGGGCCGTTTCTGGGACCAGGAAACGACCTGGGCGGCCGCCGATCTACTCCCAGCTGGGGTGCCTCGCCAGGGCGTTCCACGGGCGTTGTACTGGGACTGGAAGAACGTCTACCAACGCCCGGCTAGCTCGCCAACTGGAGCCGCTGGCTCCGCACCCGGATTTGCGGTTCGAGGCAGTCAGTCAGCTAGCCGCGGCAGGCGTTTCCGTGGGCGTGTTCGCCAACCCGGTCATGCCGCTGTTGACAGACAGCCGCACCGACCTCGAGGCGGTCGCCAAGGCCGCGTCGCAAGCAGGAGCAGCCTATTTTGGAGGAGGAATCCTGTTTCTTATGCCCTCAGCCCAACAACAGTTTTTCCCGTTTCTCGAGAAGGAATTCCCTTCCTTGCTGGCTCGCTATCGCCACCGCTTCGGTAAGCAGCCTTACCTGCGAGGGGACTACGCCGCGCGGATTCGCGATCGCATCGCGGAAGTCCGGGCTAAGTTCGGCTTGGCCGCCGAGCCCGAGCCCTACGAACCCGTGGACGCCGAGCCGGAGAGACAACTGCCGCTGTTTCCGCTCTCACCGAGCTGAGAAGGCGTGGCTTCAGCCCGCCGGCCATCGCTCGCGGCAACAGTTTGTGTACATCGCCCGGCGTATAGTATCTCGGCCAGCGGGCGCGATCAATCGCGCCCCTACATCCCTGACGGCGGGCATTTGCTTCCGCTCCTGTCGGCCGCTGGCGAGAAAAGTCCCGTAGAGATTATGGAGTGACCTGTTGTAAACCTCGAGGGGGCGGGTTGCGCTTTCGAGAGCAGCAATACGAAAGAGGATGCGCGGAGCCGCATCGAGGAGGACAGGTCATGACAGAGGCTATCAGATATAGCAAGTCCCGTAGGGCTGGGCCGTCGTTTGGCCCAGACCCGCGGCCTTTCTGACCCCTCGCGTTGACAAGGAGGCCAACCACGATGGCGCGGGCCGGGCATCTCCGTCCCGGCCCGAATCGAACCGCGCAGCCCTAGCTAAACCTAAAGGCCGCAGGTCTCTACGAGCCCTGCGCTACGCACTGAACCGCCCCCAGGGGTCGTGAAGAGTCTCGACGGGTCACGCTGAGAGCGTGAGCCGCTATGGGAGTACGATGTCGCCGGGAATGGCGACACGGCACGCAAGAATGCGCGCGCCACAAGAGCAAAGGCCGCTGGGGCGGGGTATTTTTCCGGAACCCTACTTGCGCCAGAAAGCTGGGGTGAAGATGACCAGCACGGTGTAGAATTCCAGCCGTCCGGCGATCATGCAGCCCGCGAGAACCCATTTCGCCATCAGCGGCAGATGCCCGTAGTGCTCCGCGGGGCCCACACCGCCCAGACCCGGGCCGACATTGAACATCGAAGCGGCCACGGCCGCGATCGACGTAAAAACGTCAACACCCATCGCCGCCAGCAATACGCAAGAGACAAAGTTCACTACGAAGGCGAGATAGATCAAATTGAGAAGACTCTGAATCGTTGACTCACGAATCACTTGATTACCCAGCCGTACGGCGAAAACACCGTGCCGCTCGACCATCCGTTTGAACTCGCGGTCCACTACGCGCGCCAGCAATAGGATGCGCGAGGTCTTTAGACCTCCGGTGGTGGACCCCGTGCAGCCGCCGATGAACATGAGCGCCAGAAGCAGCAATTGCGGGAGCGGATGCCAAACTTCGAAATTGTCGGTCACAAGACCGGTTCCCGTTAGAATGGCGCTTACCTGAAACCAGGCACGCCGGAAAGCCAGCGACGGGCTGTAGCCGCTATCGATGACTAGCGTGATGAAGATGACAGCCGTCGCCGCGGCGACCAGCAGAAGGTAATATCGGACCTCGACATCCGAGAAGAAGCTGCGAGGCCGCCTTTCTACCCACAGCCGATAATGCTGCACGAAGCTGATCCCGCCCAGTAGCATGAACCCGATGACGATGTACTCGATCAGGGGACTTTCAAACGCGCCAATGCTGGCCGTGCGGGTAGAAAACCCGCCCGTGGCAACCGAGGAAAACGTGTGACAGATCGCGTCGAAACTATTCATGCCGGCCGATAGCAGGGCGACAAACTCGGCTACGGTCAAGGCGGCGTAGATCTTCCATAACGACAGGGCCGTTTCGGCAATCCGCGGTTGCAGCTTTTCCGACTTCGCCCCCGAGAACTCGGCACGGTAAAGTTGCATGCCGCCGTGACCCACCAACGGTAAAACGGCAATTCCCAACAACACGATGCCCATGCCGCCGAGCCAGTGGGAGAAGCAGCGCCACAACTGCAAGGGGTTGGGCAAGACCTCGACCTTGTCCAATACAGTGGCGCCGGTCGTTGTAAACCCGGAGGTCGCCTCAAAGAAGGCGTCAGTGAAGGTCGGGAAGACGGGAGAGAAATAGAAAGGAAGACAGCCGAAAAACGCGACACTCACCCAAACGGCAACGACCATGAGCAAACCTTCGCGCTGAGTCAGGTCGCGAGCCGGCCGCGACCCCAAGCCCCATAGCAAGCCGCCGCTCACAGCGGTGATCAGAATAGAGGGCCCGAACAACTGAAGAGCGGGATCCCCGACCAGCAGGCCGTAGGCCAGGGGGACGAGCATCGTGCCGGCCAGAGCTAACAGAAACTGCCCCAAGATGTAGGCGATCGCGCGAAAGCGAATCACACGTATTCCTTCTTGGGCTCGACGAGAAAGGCCGACTCCAGTTTCGGCACCACACTTTCGAGGGTAAAGAAGATGACGCGATCTCCCGCTTGAATCGAGGCGTTCCCGCGAGGGACGATGACCTCGCCGCCCGGCCGGGCGATCGCGCCGACGATCGCCTCGCGGGGGAAGCGGAGATCACAGAGTTTCGGGCCCACGTACTTGGATCCTTCGGTGGCGATCAACTCGATGGCTTCCGCCTCTTCGACGCCAAAGGTCGTCACCGACAGCACGTGCCCCTTGCGCACAAATTGCAGGATGCGATCGATCGTCGCCAGCCGAGGGCTGACCGAGGTGTTGATGCCCAGCCGCTGCACCATGGGTAAGTAATTCAGGCGGTTGATGAGGGCCACGACCTTCTTGGCTCCCAGGCGGCGGGCAAGAAGGGAGGCGATGATGTTGTCCTCATCGTCGTTCGTCAGCGCCAGGAAAGCATCGACGCCGTCGACGTTCTCTTCCTCGAGAGTCGCCTGGTCGGTTCCGTCGCCGTGGACGACGATCGTCTTGCTGAGAATGCTGGAAATCTTCTCGCAACGGCGGATGTCGCGCTCGATCAGCCTGACGGTGACGCCCTGCTTTTCAAGGGTTTCCGCTACCAAGATGCCGACCTGTTTGCCGCCGATGATCATCACGCGGTCGAAAGATTTCTCGACCGTGAGACCCATGAATCGCATCACGTCGTGGAGATTCGCGGCGGTGGCCACGATGTAGATATGATCTCCCGGGCGAAGGACTTCCGCCCCGTGGGGAATGATGACCTGTTGGCCCCGAAAGATCATGGCGATCAGGGAGTCCCGAGGCGGGCCCGCCCGGTCCAGCTCCTCGAGAGTCTTGCCGACCACCCAGCTATCGGTTTCGACGTTCATGCCGAACAGCTTGACCTCGCCGCCGGCGAAGTCAAGGATGTCGGAAACGCCGGGGACGCGCACCACGCGCATGATGCGCTCGGTGATGTCGGTCTCGGGGTGAATGATGAGGTCGATGTCCAAGCCGGCTTGGGCGGTGACGCGGCGCCAGTGCTCGACTTCGTGCGTGCGAACTCGCGCCACCTTCACCCGGACGTTCGATTCCGCTTGGGCGATGAGGCAGGCTAGGACGTTGATTTCGTCCGAACTCGTGACGGCAATTAGCATCTCCGCGCTGCCGAGGCCGGCTTCTCGCAAGGTGAGCACGCCGGCGCCGCTCCCTTGCACCACCTTGGCGTCGAGCGCCTCCTCGAGTTGGCTACAGCGCTCTTCGTCCTTTTCGACGATGACGACTTCGTTGCCTTCTCGAGTCAGCCGGCCCGCGATGAGCGCGCCGACTTGGCCTCCGCCGGCGATGAGAATGCGCATCAGATACGAACCTCGAGTGGGTTCATCAACTTACCTTCGCACCGTAGCGCCGTTGACAGCAACAGATCCTCTTGGTCCTTGCCGGCGGCGAGTTGCATTCCCAGCGGCAGGCCGGCCTGACTGAGACCGAACGGAAGCGACAGGGCAGGCACTCCAAGGGCCGTGAAGGGTGAATTGCAACATGGGTCGCCGGTGGAAGTCAGCCCTTTAGGGGCGGGACCCAGCGCGGCAGGTGTTACCCAGACAGGATAATTCCGCGTAAGCGCGGCAAAATCCGCGCGAGCCCGAACCAGCGCTTCGAGCGACGATTCGTACTCGCCGCGCGTCGTCTTGCGGCCTTCGGCGAGCAGCTCGAAAAGCTTGGCGCCGATTTCCGGCCCGTGCTGTTCGAACCTCTCGCGGTGCACCTGGGCGGCTTCGAATCTCATGACGCACTTCGCCGCCCGGGGCAGCTCGTTGAAGCTTTCAGGCAGCGAAACAGGGTCCACGGCGAAGCCGGCGGTACGAAGACGTTCCAGGGCTTGGCCGAAAGCGCTTTGCATTTCGGGATCCAGGCCACCGTCAATCGGCCAGGCCGGAGCCGCCAGCCGATCCGCGGCCGGTCTCGTCCCAGCAGCCTCACCCATGGCGCGCCACAGGAACGCCATGTCGTCGACCGTCGAGGTGAACAGCCCGACTTGGTCGAGAGTAGGGGCGAAGGGCAGGACGCCTCCAGTCGGCAGTCGCCCAAAGGAAGGCTTGAGTCCCACCACGCCGCAAAACGACGCCGGGCGAATGACCGACCCTTGTGTTTGGCTCCCCAATGCGAACGGAATCATACTCTCGGCCACGGCCGCGGCCGAGCCGCTCGACGAACCACCCGGCGTGTGCTCTGCATTGTGGGGATTCCTGGTCGGCCCGGGGTCAAAGTAAGCAAACGCCGTGGTATGCGTCTTGCCGAGAACGTTGGCTCCCGCTTCTCGAAGCTGAGCCACCAGGGCCGCGTCTTTTACGGGGACCCGCCCTCGATAGAGCGCTGATCCCCATTCGGTCGCCAGGCCGGCAGTGTCAAAAATGTCCTTGACGCCAAAAGGGATGCCGTGTAGATCGCCGCGGGGTGGGCCGGTCTTGAGTTCGTCGGTGAGGCGGCTTGCTTCGCGGCGGGCGCGGTCGCTGTCGAGGCGGGCCCAAGCTTGCGTGACGTCATCTCGTTCTTCGATGCGCTCCAGACAGTATTCAACAACTTCGTTTGGGGTCGTCCGGCCGTCGCGAACTTGACGGCTTAGCTCCCGCAATGGGGCTAGAGTTCGAGCGCCCATCTCAGGGACTCATTGTAAGAACAAAGCCAAGCCGCCGCGGTTGCCCATGCACGCCGTCATGGGACGAGCGACTCGGCAGCGGCTCCTGTGGCGGTTCGCCGAGAAACCCGCCGGTTCCGGGATCCACTCTCCAGCTCTTCGATTGCTGACCTGACCTTGCCCGTAATGGCGGAATCGGGATGGCGCGCCAGGAACTCGCGTAACTCAGCAATCGCTTCCTCTGATCTTCCCTGGATCTCGTAGACCCGGGCCAACACGAGCTGAGGATTCGTAAAGTGCGATGGGTCGAGGCTTTTCGCCCGCAGCAGGCTCCGCTCAGCCTCCTGGTAGTGGCGAAGAAAGAAGTAGTTCACGCCGACTTGTGCGTTTGCTAGGGCGTCGTACGGGCGCATCTCGACGGCCGCCGTATGGTAGGGGAGGGCTTCGCCATGGCGACCCAAGGCCAGCAGCGTAGCACCAAGGTTGACGGTAGGAGCGTGGGCCTCGGGGTCCTCTCCCAAGGCCTTACGAAAGTACTCCTCGGCCTTTTCGAACCGCCTTTCCCGATACGCGATCTTGCCCAGAAAATTCCAGGCGATCATGAACTGCGGGGAAATCTCGACTGCCTTTTCCATGTGGGCGACGGCAGCGTCGACATTGTCTTTTGAAAGCTTGCGGCGTGCCTTGCGCAATTCATTCCAGGCCTTCGAAGAGATGCTCAATTGCTTGGCGGAAACAAGCGTCCGCCGCCGCAGCATGCGCTTGCGCCCCTGCTCGGAGCGGCGGAAGGGCACGGAGACGTCGATACGGCCTTGCTCATCAGCGAAACTGCCCGTGACTTCGATGGTGCGGCGCGTCCCTCCCCAATAGGGATGGAAAAGCGTGATGGCATAGGTCCCTGGTTTGAGCTTCTTGAATTTAAACCGGCCCTTGTAATTACTGATGGCGCGGTCGGCGAACGAACCGTCGTGGGAAGTCAGGAAGACGAGCGTCCGCAAGGGCGGAAGGATCTGCCCCCGCAGCTTGAACGCACGCTCCTTGGCTGTTGCCGAGGCGCCAAGTAACAGGGCGAGAAAGGTTACTGGTAGCCAGAGTCGAGCCACTGTTGGCATTGTAGCGCTCGACCAACGGGCCGGGTTACCGCGCCCCCTATTTCTTCGCCCTTCTAGTATTTTTCGTTACTCTCGACTTGGCCAAAGACGCGGCGACGAGCCTCGTCGGCGAGGGCTATTTCCTGCAGTTGAAAACGTAGGCCGGGGGGAAGTTTCGCCAGATCGTACGCGATTGGACAGTTCGAAAATACTGGCGCAGCAGATCGCCCACGTCGTAATAGCGCAGGCGTCTTTCGTGTAGGTGCATCCGATGGACGTATTGAAACTGAGTGAAGACGCTTTGCTCGCCGAGAAAAGGCATCAGCCCGCTGAGGATCGCGTGCTGCCGCGAGTCGGGCATGAAACCAAGTCCCAGCGAGGAGACCACGGCGTCAACGTGCTCCCAACCTCGGTCACGCAACGCTTCGGGGGCTGCTTCGGCTCCGGCGTGGACGATTTCCAGCCGGGGGTCCTCCAAGCTCTGATGGAGGTATTCGACAAAGCGCGGGCTGACTTCAAACGCCAACACTTGCGCGTCCCGTGGGACTAGCCCAAGCAGCTCACGGGTCATCACGCCCGTACCGGGACCGAGCTCGATGACGAATTTCGCGTCGCGTAGAGGAAGCGGCTCAACCATCGCCTGCGTCAGCATTCGGGAGCTGGGAAGGACCGCCGCCGTCGACTGAAAGTCAGCGAGAACTTGCGTGGCAAAGGTGGTGAGGCTCAAGCTAATTTCCCGGTAACACGAGGCGCACGGTAAAACGGGTAGGACGCTGAATTAAGCGACGATCATAACACACAAAGAAAATGCCGTTCTTTGCAGCAGCCTCAGAGGCGCACTGCGGGGACTACGCCCAGTTCCACGTTACCGAACCCAGCTCCCAATCACGACACGAGGTTTGCGATCATGGGCTGTGGACACCCCGCCGCACACTCGTTCTCAGGCGCTACAGTCCCGCGGCACGACCAACTCAAGCCCTGCGACAGGGCCGGCTGAAAAAGCTGAACCAACAGCCAAACCCCCAGCAGCTAAAACCAGCTTAAACCCCAGCTTGAACCCAGCATAAACCGATGATACTCGCCGACGAGGACCGCGAAAAACTCAAATCCCTGCTGAAAACCCATTCCGTGATGAAGGGCGACTTCGTGCTGGCTTCCGGCAAACGAAGCAACCTTTACGTGGATGCGAAGTTGACGACGCTGCGAGCCGACGCCCTTCCGCTCGTAGGTCGGGCGCTGCTGGCCAAGATCGAAGAACGAGGCTGGCATCCTTACGCGGTGGGCGGGCTGACGATGGGCGCCGATCCGCTGGTCACGGCGATTTCCCGCGAAGGCCTTGAATATGGATTCGTGATCCACTCCTTCTTGGTTCGCAAAGAGCCCAAAAAACACGGCCGCCAGCTGTTTCTCGAAGGCCTGGCGGACACGAACGGCCACCCAGTCGTCGTCGTCGAGGACGTTTGCACCACCGGCGGCTCGGCAATCAAAGCCATCGAGCGCTCACGGGACGCCGGCCTGAACGTCATCGGCGCTGTTTCCCTCGTCGATCGCGAACAAGGCGGCCGCGAAGCGATTGAGGGCGAGCACGGCTGCCCCTTCGATAGCGTGTTTACGATGAAAGAGCTGTTGTAGGAAGGGTGCCTCTGGCACGACAGCCCCCACCTCAGCCGCCCCCAGGGCGACGGGCTGCGACTCAGTCACCTATCAGCCATGCTCGAAGTCGCTTTGGGACTCGGCAAGAACCGGCGACTTTCGTCGAAGTTGTTCAGCTGACAGCGGGACCTCAGCCGTCCCAGAATCCCTCGCCGCCAAACCACCAGGGAAGCCAGCAACCCCTGTCGTCTTTCGCCTAAAGATTGCGACACCGGCTTCGTGCAAGTGGGGCCTGATGACGACACGCGCGCGCTCCACAAGCTATTTAGGTGGGTCATCTAAAGAAACCAGTCTTTTCAAATCGGCGTTTGTCGTCTCATGAATTAGGCGCAGGGGACATTTGGCTGTAAACATCGACTTGTGAGAGAGGAGTGTTTGTGTAGCCTGTGCCGCAACTGTAGTAAAAACGACGGATTCGCTCGTTGAACAACCGCCGATGTGAAGCACCTCCCCACACAGGAGCCCAAGTAAACCTACCGTTGCGCACGGGCCTCTTCGTCAACCCTATCCCGCAGGCCCGAACCCGTCGATCTTATCTCACTACCGACCACGGGGCCCGGTGAGCGCTTGGGCGCGCCATCCCAGGCGGGCGGGGCTCCGGGACAGGAGAGATAAGATGACGTTCTCTGTGGTTCTATCATCAATCGTCCTGATGAGCTTGTTGATCGGGTCTCCATCTCCGGCCAGCGGCCAGGCGGTCTGCAACTGCAGCAATACGGACAGCGTGCCTGCGTTCGCTGATGAGCATCGGGTCTCCATCTCCGGCCAGCGGCCAGGCGGTCTGCAACTGCAGCAATACGGACTCAACCATGTGCAGCAGCCAAGGCTTTCGCATCACATTGGTCGACTTTTCCACTGACCAGCAGGCGGGTACAAGTTCCTGGGACTACGAAGTATGCAACGAGAAGGGGCTGGGAACCGGCTGTCAGCCGGCGAAGGACCTCAGCCACATCGACTTCGACTTACCCCAACTGGGTAACTGCTTGACACCCTCGCAGGACATCCAGCTCCTTCAACTGGATGGTTTCGCTGAGATCTTGCTGGGCTGTAGTACAAGTGAAAAGGACCCGTCCTGCGACATCTTCGGCAACCCGGGGAGTGACTTCGTAGCCAAGTGCGATATTGTTGATCCGTCCAACCTCGATCCCGGCGAGTGTGTGACGATGCGTCTCACCATCGCCGGCGAAATGCCGGCTCTTGGGGCGGGAGCCGCCATGACGGTGACTAAGGCGGGCCTCGAATGCGCAGGCGACTGCATCCTCGGGCCCTCGTGCACGGCCTGCGAGTTGCAGCAGCCACACGAGTGCCTGACCCGAACCGCCGGGTTCTGGGGCAGCCACCCTCACATCAGCCAACAGTTTCTCCCAGTTATGGTCTGCGGGGAGACTCTTGCAACAACCGTGGCGGGCTCCTGCAATTCGGTGAGCGAAGCACTCTGCGTTTCACCGGGCCGTGAGTCCCGAAGGAACCGGGCCTACGCGCAGTTGGTTCGGCAGCTAGCGGCCGCGAAGCTCAATATTGCCGCGACGGAAGCCAACGGAGGCGGTTGTGGACTCGAAATCGAGAATAGGATGGCTGCCTGCGAAGCCCCTTGTGGTTCGAGCCAACAGACGATCAGCGCAAGCGGTTGCATCGAGGACCTGGCCGTCTTTAACGAGTCACAGGACACCTTCCCGATAACACCGCCGCCCTTCGACTCCCCGGGCCCAGCCAACCCCAGACAGTGCAAGCTGGGACGGGGTAACGGGATCCTGATCGGCGCATCCTGTCGGTAGGGTCTCCGTTCACGCACTGTGGTTTCCCAAGGACTCTCTCTGTAACCGCGGCGTACTCGGGAGTGCCGTTGGACGACGCGAGGCACTAGCCAGCGCTATGATCGACCGTTACAGGGTCGTTTCGCTCAATGACGTGGCCGAAGCGGAGGAATGAGGGGAATGGGAAGAAAATGAGGGAGAATGAGGAGGAATGGAGGAATGAGGAGGAATGAGGAGGAATGAGGAGGAATGAGACAGAATTGAGACAGAATGAGGACGAATGGGACGAATGAGACGAATGAGGACGAATGAGAGGACGAATGGACGAATGAGGACGAATGAGGGACAGCCACCGAATGGACGAATGAATGGACGAATGAGGGGACGAATGAGGACGAATGAGGACGAATGAGGGACAGCCACCGAACTCTGCGATAATACGAACGTTCCAATGGCTAGGATGGCCCGTGTGGTCGTGGAGGGCGTTCCACACCACATCACCCAACGGGGCAACAATCGTCAGGACGTCTTCCTGTGCGACGAAGACCGGCGATTCTATCTCAAGACACTTTCTGAGCGGTGCAGGCAGCACGGCGTGCGGCTGCTCGGCTACTGCTTGATGACAAACCACGTTCATCTGGTCGCTCTCCCTGCCGCTGCGAAATCACTAGCGCTGGGCATTGGACAAACGCACTGGCGCTATGCGCAGCAGTTCAACCGCCGTTACGGTCGCAGCGGGCATTTGTGGCAGAACCGCTTCTATTCGTGTCCTTTAGGGCCAAGTCACTTGGTTTCGGCGCTGGCATATGTTGATCTGAATCCGGTACGCGCAGGTCTGGTCGGCGACCCGGTCCAATATCCCTGGTCGAGTACAGCAACGCACGTCGAAGGTGGAGACCCGCAGCAGATCATTGATCTGACCTCGTGGAAGAATCTCGGCATCCAAGGCGACTGGGGAGAGCTTCTTGCATCAGAAGCGGTGAGCGGGCGAGACGGAGAGCTGCGTGCTGCTACAAGCACGGGCGTGCCCTTCGCCGACGCAGGGTTCGTCCGGGAACTCGAAACGAGATTGGCACGGCGCTTGGAACCGCGTCCGCCCGGTCCCGTGCCGAAGGCAAAGCGGGCGTCCGCGGCAAGCTGAGGGAGTTCGGGCCGAGTTCGGTGGCTGTCTCTCATCTTTCATCTTTCCCTCATCTTTCTCATCTTTCTCATCTTTCCCGACACGCAAGAGTGCGTACGCTACAAGTCAAAACCATCCGTGCCCCTTCCGAGCCGCGCGCGTCAGCAAGCGGTCCAGTGATGTCGGGCGGCACCAGGGACCTACGTCATGCGAGGACTTCGCAAGCTTGCGAAACTGAGCCGCGGCCGTGAGGCCGCGGGCCCGTAGGCTCACGCCTGCGGCTCTCCTCAGGAAACAAAATCGAGTCGGCCTAGACTATGGATCACCAACAGGAGGATCGCCTTTTCTTTCTGGTGTAATTCGAGCCAGTAGCGCGGTCTAGGCGCCTTTTGCCAGACCTGCGGCCTTTAACCTGAGGTTCCGGACACCATCGCCCTTCGTCTACCCGTACCCGCCTTTCCCCTACACGCAAACAACGATGGCCTCGCTTGTTCCAGCCCTTGGCGATCGGACGATCCTGTCGTCCGATCGGGGGTTGGGGTGGGCCCGAATCGGCCGTGCTAACGGCCGATCCCCCGGGTTCGCCTACCCGACATGTCACGTAAGATAAGTTATTTATTCAAAGGATCTTAATGCCTATAATGACACCGTTGCCTTGGGTTGGCGGGGTACAATATGACTGGGTACCCAGAGAATTTGGGGGTAATCCGAGCGCGGGCAACTCGGGGTAGCGAACCAACGCACCAAAGAGAATTACCAAACAAAGCCAATCCCGAACAACCCGCGTAAAATCAATAGGTTGCGGCTGGTTTCCGGTGCTGTGGGATTCCTCATAACCGGCATTGATCCAGTAGCTTACAAGTGAGTTCGGAGCCTGTGTAGCGCGGACCTGGTGCCTTTCCAGGGTCCGCGTCCTTGGGCCGCGTCGGCCAAGGAACTGACCCACCATGATTCCATGCCAAACATCCCGACCCGGGACGCAGGGACGGGCCACCCAGGGATCGAAAGGCCCCCGCCGCCGGGCCGCTCACCGGCGGTGCAGGTCTGCCCCGGCATATTGGAGTGCGGCTTTCCGAAAGCCTTGGCGATCGATCGTCATCAGACGACCGATCGGGGCATGGGGTGGGGGCCAGCCAGCCGTCCGCCCAGCGGACGGCCTTCTTCTCCACCGACCAACACAAAACCCACCCCCGCCCCGCAGCAGCGTCACAACACTCCCAATCCCAAAGAATCAACAACATGCCTCCTCTCGGACCTCGAAAGACTTGACTTGGTGGCTTAGAATGGAGGTAGAAAAGGGGTGGTGGGCCTAGGGGGGGAGAATTTTAGCGGGCATCCGCTCAGATCCGCTCAAATTCGCTAAGTAGCAGGCATCGCGGCAATGCACCGTCACAAGTTTGTGCAGATTTTTGGCGCGGAAGCCGCGTTTTTCTAAGCCGACGTTTTCGTATCGCTGCGGCCTTCAAACCAGGGGGGCAATGGAACTGCCGCAAGGGCGCGGTTGAGGCCTCGTGAACGCACCGGGTTTGTCGCATCGACGAGGTCATTCGTAGCCTTGGCCGCAGCCTCTCGGCTGCGGGGGCCTCCGACGGCGTCTCCCGCCTAATGCCGAAAGTGCCGCACCCCGGTGAACACCATCGCCAGGCCAAGGCGGTTGGCGGTGTCGATGACTTCCAGATCGCGCCGGGAGCCACCGGGCTGTATGACGGCGGTGACGCCGTGGCGGGCGACTTCTTCGACACCATCGGGAAAGGGGAAAAAGGCATCCGAGGCGACGACGGTTCCCTTGAGCGGCAGCAGGGCCTTCGAGGCTCCGATACGGGCCGCGTCCACGCGGCTCATCTGGCCGGCCCCGACGCCGACGGTCTGACCAGGCCGGGCGTAGACGATTGCGTTTGACTTGACGTGCTTAACGACCTTCCAGGCAAATTCGAGGGCTTTCCCCTCGTCATCAGTCGGTGGGCGCTCGGTGACAACCTTCGGTTCTTCCTCGCCTGGGGCCGGCTTGTCCCGCGTTTGAGCCAAAAAGCCCCCGGAGATGCTCCGCACCACCAGGCCTGATCCCCCTCCCCCTACTTGGAGCAGGCGAATGTTCTTTTTCTGAGTAAGAACCGTCAGGGCTTCGGCGGAATATCCGGGCGCCGCGACGGCCTCAACGAACAACTCCGAAACAGCCCGGGCCGCCTCAGCGTCCACCTCTTGGTTGAACGCCACGACGGACCCAAACGCCGAGACCGGGTCGCACTCAAGCGCCTGGCGAAAGGCTTCGGCAAGCGTTTCCTGTTCCGCGCAGCCGCAGGGGTTGGTGTGCTTGATGACGGCGACCGCGGGGCGGCTGAATTCCTCGACCAGCTGCCAGGCGGCATCGAGGTCGACGATGTTATTGAACGAAAGCTCCTTTCCGTGGAGCTTCCGCGCGCCGGCAATACCGGCATCACCGGAAGCGTAGAGAGCGCCTAGCTGATGGGGGTTCTCCCCATGGCGCAGGGCCAGCGTTTGGGGCGCGGAAATGTCGAGCGTCGGCGGAAGGGACTCCGTCTCCTTCTCAGCGGCGACGTCAGCGGAGGGGGAAATTCGAGCAAGGGTCGTGCTGATCGCGCGGTCGTAGGCGGCGGTCAGCTGGAACGCCTTTTGCGCCAGCCTCCAGTGCGTTGCTAGAGACAGCTCTCCATCGCGATCTTCAAGCTCCTCGGCGATTTCGTTGTAGTCGGCCGGGTCGGTGACGACGGCGACGTCCTGGAAATTCTTTGCCCCCGCACGGATCATGGTGGGGCCGCCGATGTCGATGTTCTCGATGATTTCCTCAAAAGTCGCATCGTCTCGACCGGCGACCTTCTCAAAGGCGTAAAGGTTTACGACGATCATGTCGATAAGCGGTATGTGGTGTTTGGAAAGGGCCTGTCTGTGTTCGGGGTTGGATCGCACAGCCAGGATTCCGCCGGCGATCGTCGGATGCAGTGTTTTTACACGCCCATCGAGCATTTCCGGAAAGCCGGTAAGCTCAGACACTTCCTTGACGGCAAGACCCGACTCACCAAGCAGGCGCGCCGTCCCGCCCGTCGAGACCAGCTCCACGCCGCGGCCGGCCAACTGGCGCGCGAACTCGACGAGTCCCCTTTTGTCGGTGACGCTGAGAAGTGCTCGGCTGACCTTACTCATAGAGAGAGGAAGCTTCGGCGAAGAGTGATTCTCCCACTGCCTGGCGGCTGCTGGCAAATCGGCCGCATTTTCTTGCCCAATTTCAGCGCAAGCGGGCAACTATCATTGACGCCGATGGAGGTGCTGTCTCAGAATGAGGTCAGGACTCCCGGTCACGCGTTTGGGCGAACCCTCAGGCGACCTAAGGGGAGTGATGATCAAAGCCTAACAAACGTCCTGGATCGCGTCTCGGAGCCCGCGCATTCCAATTCGGGGAGGGTGGCGTGAAAAGCGATGCGTTGGCCTTAGTGGTCATGAACCAGGAGCGCCGCCTGCCGCTTCTCGAGAACCTCAAAAGGATGAATTTGGACGCCCTGACGGTGGCCAACTGTCAGCAGGCGCGAGCCCTGCTGGCCACCTGTCCGCCTGTCGAGGTCATCATCACCGACGTAACCTTGGCCGACGGAAACTGGCGTGACATTTTCAAGTGCTTGGCGGACCACAACGTCCCGGCCAGCGTAGTCGTGAGCTCGGCGCCGGCGGACGAGAACTTGTGGTCCGAGATCCTGTGGCGAGGCGCCTACGACCTGCTGGTTGAACCCTACGAAAAAGGCGAGGTGCGCCGGGTTGTCGAAGGCGCCCTGCGGGCAGCTAAGGCCCGTCGCGCGGCGACCCAGCGCCGGCAATCGGCGGCCGCCGGGGGCCGAGCCTGGACAAGCTCAGCGTAAACCCCGCGGGCGCGAAGGCTGTCGCTAGTTCGGCACCGTCTAGCCCGCTTTCTCACCGGGAACCAGCCCCTCGATCAGCCCCAGGCCGCAGTGAAAGACAGCGCCGAAATCAGCCGACAAACCGAAGCCACATTGGCGCACCATTTGGAAGCCTTCGGGAAGGGCGACATAGATGACGTCTTGAGCGATTACACCGAGGAGAGTAAGCTCTTTACCCCGACGGCGTCCTGGAAGGCGCGGCGGCGATCAGTGTCGCCCCCTTGGGGCGCTCAGGATTTCGGCTGCTCGATGATCAGCTCCATCAGTTGGCCCAGCGCCGGGTAGTAGCGAAGCCGCACCTTCGAGCCCGCCTTCAGTTCCTCGAGTTTTAGCTTTTTCGTTCCCAGAATCTTGGCCGCTTTCTTCGAGACTTTGATCTGCTCCCGTCCCGCGGGCTGGGGGAACCCGAGTTCGAGACCCGCCTTGCTCTTTCGGGGGAGAACCGTGACGGTACGCTTCTCGAGGTCGATTCCCTGAACGGTGCCCTTCACCTTGAGGACTTGGAGCACCGACTCGGGCCTGTTGAGCGGGGCCTCGGGCCCGCCTTTATAGTCGATGTCTCGGCGGATCTTGGCGCCCGAAGATGTGGTAGATATCGATCCCCGCATTTGCGAATCGGTTTTCTGCGCCGGCAGGCCGAGCGTGGCCACAAGCACTAGTAGTAAAAGCCGATAAGCGGGTGCCATCTTTCCTCAAATCCGGCGCCGGGCCGATACCTGTATTCTGAGGTTCGAACCGGCCGCGCGTCAAGCGGTGGCCGTGCGTGGCGATACCAACCTCGGTCTCGTGCCGCATGCCCGCGAGCAAGGGCTGTGCTCCCCCCGCGCCCCGCCGGCATGATCGCCACTCGCATCTCAGGATCCGCGGAACAACGGTCTCGACGGTTTCGCAAAATGATCTGAGTATGGCCCGTAGAATCCCCACATGCCCCGCCCGCCGGCAAGGCCGCCCAGCCCCCGACAGAGCCGCCAGGGCATAGTAACGATGCCTCTCCGGACAAGCCATGAGAGCATGTCTCGCCGTCACGAAACGAGTACACTATAGCGAAGCTGTCCTCCCCGATGGACTAATCGTTCATGTTCTTCTGGCACGGCTACTGGAGCTGGTCTTTCATTTTTCAGCTCCTGATGCTGATTCACTTTTTCCGCCGACGCCCGGAAGGGTATTGGTTCTTCGTGATCCTTTTCTTGGGTCCCTTGGGAGCCGCGGTCTATTTTGTGATCGAGGTGATACCCGACCTGCGCGTCAAGCCGCCGGTCATTCGGCGGTTTGAGCGCAAGCGCCGCCGACAGTGGCTGGAAAAGCTCGTGGTGGACAGCCCTTCTCACGAAGCGCTAACCGGGCTGGCCGAGATCCACGCCATCGAGGGACGACACACCGAAGCGATCGACCTGTTTGGCCGCGCCTTGCAGCTCGACCCGGAAGACCCCGAGAGTCTTTACGGTCGCGGGTGCAGCTACCTTGAAACGGAACAGGTTGCCAACGCCATCGCCGATCTGGAGCGAGTAGTTCAAGCAGACCCTTCCTACAGCATCTACGGCGCCTATCTGTCGCTGGCTGAGGCCTACGAAGCCACCGACCGCGTCGATAAAGCTCTTCGCGCCTATGAAGCCATACTAGGGCGAACGACGGTCTCTCGCGCCTACTTCAACTATGGCCGGCTGCTGGCCCAGCGAGGGGAGATCGAAAGGGCACGACAGATGATGGAAGAAATCCTAGCCAAGAAAGCCACGCTCCCTCGCTACCTGCGGCGTCAGGAGCGGCCCTGGTTCCGACGGGCCAAGGCCTTTCTAAAGGAAACGGGCTAGCCCCAACGAAAATTTTCGGTGAGACAGACTCCTAGGGGGGGCTAAGGGCGTTACGGATGGCCGTGTTCCTTAAGATGTGCCCGCAAAAGGACCTCGGGGCGCTTCGCTGTTGGAATCCACAGAACGGTCATATATCCTTCAATATGAACAACTTTCCCGGCCGACAGCCGGTCCCGACTGTTTTCCCTCAGCAAGGCCTGACATCTCCGAAGTGCCTTTTCCCAAAGGCTTTCCCGGCGAGAACGGGTGGTTCCAGTACTGTTCCGATTCCCTCTAGAAAAGTCCTAAATCCGCCCCGATTCCGGGCCGGGTTAAAGCACCGATAGCGGCCTCAGCGTGTTTCGACATATCCCTGCCACTGACCCATTCGGGTAGGAGCATGTTACTAGTTGCATTAAGTACCAAAGTCCCATTCTATTTTCGCTCGAAACTTGCAAGGATAATGAGAGTAGCTGGTCGGAGAGACGACACCTGCTGTTATGATACCGCCGAGACTGAGCGCTTCGAAAACATCTAATCTTGATCCCTCGTTGCAAAGGTTGGCGGGCGCGGTATTGATCCAGGCACTGGAGGATCTCACCCGCGGCCCGCGACGATCGAGAGAGGAAGCTCTGGATTGGATTATGGGAAAGACGGTAGATGGGTTCAGGTTCGAGCTATGCTGCAACCTGCTAGGTCGTGATTCCGAAGATGTCCTTCAGCGAGTGCAGCGCTTCTTCTTTATGCCCAACGGCTCTTCAGCAGCCTTCTCGAGTCCGGTGCAGCCTCTCGCTCAAGCCCTCAGGTAAAGAGTTTCCGACAATCCCCAATGAACCTAACCGCTAGGCGGTGGGTGAAAAGTTGCACCGCTAAGGACTTTGGCGTACCCGATTGAACGTCCCGGCCTCAGATTGCCGCTGCTAGTCCCAACGTTACTCATAGCGTTGACCGCCTGCCAATGCGGACGCAACGCCCTCACGCCCGCCCCCCCCTTCAGTTCGAGGACCAGTTCGACTCGAGTGCGGAGAATGAGCCAACAGTTCAAGTCTTCGCCTTCACCCAAGGAGACGGTTCAGCAACAGCGTCCGGTCTCGCGGTCGACGCAGACGGCAACGTTGTCGTGTCCGGTGACTTCAGCGGCCAGCTTGATCTGTCAGGGGACGGCCGGGCGGACGTCTATTCCCGTGGCGGCTTGGATCTACTGCTTGCCAAATTTGACCCTGCTGGAAGTCTGCTGTGGGTCAAGACCGCTGGCGGACCGGGAGAGGAACGCGGTTACCGCTTAGCACTCGGACTGGATGGTTCCATCTACTGGACCGGCTCTTTCGAGCACGAAGTGGATTTCGATGGGGACGGGATCGTTGATGTCCGCAGCCGTGGAGAATCCGACGTCTTCGTTGCGAGGCATGACCGCGAGGGAAATCTGATGTGGGCTCGCTCCGCCGGCGGACCCGCGGTCGATTACTCTCAGGACCTCGAACTTGACCCGCTCGGTTCTGCGTATATCGCGGGCGACTTCACGGATCACGCGGATTTCAACGATGACGGAGTAGCGGACGTAACCGGCATCGATGGTCGTGAGATCTTTATCGCCAAATGGACCGATGACGGCGACTTGGTTTGGGCAGCGTCGTTTGCTTGTTGCGGAAAGAAACGGGCAGGCGCGGGCCTTCCCCTACGATATCAACGTCAACCGAATAACCCCGTCCTGAAGCGCCTCACGGCTCGTCTGACGACCCGAAGGCCTACCAGCCCGTGGTGGAAGTATAGGTCGCGAAAAATCGGGTACAGCCAGCCAATTCGCTTCGTGCTAAGTGGTTTGTTTCGAGGGTAATGATGGGAGCGAATTGGTGGCAGTCCCCGATTTTTCGCTCCTGCACGACTTCTACCACGGGCTGCCACGCCTCAGTTCATCTCCCGAATGCAGAACAGCGCCGTCTCGCTGCGCAGGAGGATTTCCTCGTTGGCGATTGCCGGCGAGGCAACAAAGGTCTGTCCCGCGAGCGTGTTCGTCGCCAGAACTTCATACTTCGCTCCCATTTTGAGGACAATCACGTCCCCCTCTTCACTCGCCAGGTAGAGTTTTCCGTTGGCGCCGACGAGCGAAGCCTTGAACTTGTAAGGCTTGGGGAGCCGCTGCTGCTTGTAGTACGGCGCGCCGGTGGTGGCGTTATAGCAGCTAATGAACCCGTTGTCGGTGAGCACGTATAGCTTGTTGTCGTCGAGCACGGGCGAGGACGTGTAGGCGTTGGCCCGCGTGTTGGTCCACAGGACCCGGTCCGAATCGGTGATGTCGCCCTTTCCGCCCAGTCTGATCGCCAGCAGGTTGGGGTCTTTGTAGCCGCTCATCACAAACACGATATCGCCGTGGATCACAGGCGCCGGTATCACGTTCCGGCCCAGCCCCTTGCACTCCCAGATGAGTTCGCCGGTCGCGCGGTCGTAGCCGCGGATCTTGTTCGTCGCGCTGGTAATCACCTGTTTGCGACCCTCGTGTTCGACGACCAGAGGCGGCGCCCAAGACGTCACCTCGTCACGCTCCACGCGCCAGATCTCCCGGCCGTTGTTCTTATCGAGCGCCACCATCAGCGAATCGCCTTCATGGTCGAATTTCAGCAACAGCAAATCCCCGTCGAGCACCGGAGAAGATCCTTCACCGAATTCCCAGAAGGTTTGCATCTGTACGCCGAGATTCTTCTTCCATACAAGGTTTCCGTCCAGGTCGTAGCTGTAGACGCCCCGCGAGCCGAAGTCGGCGATGAGATGCTCGCCATCGGTGACAGGCGATCCCGAGGCGAAACTGCCGTAGCCGGCGTGATAGCTTTCGTGCGGCGTGGCCGATGTGGCTGTCCTTCGCCAAAGGACCTTGCCGCTCTTGCGGTCGAGACACAGAACAACGAACTCATGGGCGACCGGTTGCTCGGCTTGCTCTTCGGCGGGGATGGCCGTGGTGAGAAAGATCTTGTCGCCCCACACGACGGGAGAGGAACTCCCCCGGCCGGGGATTTCGGCCTTCCATTTGACGTTCCGGGTGTCGCTCCACGAGGTGGGTGCATCGCCCGAGGCCATTCCGCTGTTTGTCGGTCCCCGCCAACGGGACCACTGACCGGACGAGTCGCGGGCTGAGTCGGCCGGCAATAAAGCACCGACCAGGATGCTCGTAGCTGTTAGGATGGCTGCTTGGTGGAGGGTTCTCATGGCTTTCGGTGTCGGGTCGTTGGCGGTTCCTATAAGATTCGAACCGGATACGCAGGGCCGCCTCTCTCTTTTTCGGACTATAGCTGATTTTGTCGACGGGCGCTTGAGGTTTTGTGGTGCAATCCGCGAGGCTGCGCCGAAGTGCGCACCCTACGATCGTTGGACCCCGCAACGGATTCCATGGGAAAATCTTTCGCTGTCGACGAGAGCGATTCCCTACAAGCGTGCTTCGACCGTCAGCTGGTGAGAAATGCGGGTTAGCTGGTCAGCCTGACCACCAGTTGCTCCATGATGATGCGGTCCTCGGGCCGCTCGCGTCGAAGGTCCCTATCGGCCTGGAATAAGGAGGTCAACGCGCCTTCGAGTTCGTCTTGGGAGAAGCGGCGGGCGATATCAAGCACTTGCCTGGCCCTCGAGGGCCAAATGCGAACCCCGCTTTGTTGGAATTGCCGCATCAACTCCGCGCTGTTGCGCGTACCCCCTTCTTTCGCCGCCAGCGCCTGGCGGAACAGCCCGGCCAGAAGGTTGATCTGCATGGGCCAGTACTCGCCGCTTCTGGCCAGCGTGTCGAGCACGTCGAGAGCCCGCGGACGGTTCTTCCGGGCCAGCGCGTCGGAGAACTCGAATATGCCGCGTTGACGGGCTTCGGGAATCAAAGTCTCCAGGTCTTGAGCGGCGATCGCCCGCCCGTCGGCGGCGTAGAGCGCCAGTTTTTCCAATTCATTGACCAGGCGGGCCATGTCGTTCCCTAACATTTCGACCAGCTCGGACAAGATGGGCCGCTCGATGTTGAGTCGCAGCTCCTTCGCCAATTGGGTAGCGGCCGCAACGGCCTCCCGCGGGGTCAGCCGTGTCAGCTCAACCGTTGTGGGGACGGCTGAGTAGAACTTCGCTACTCGTTCGAGCTTGGCCTTGTCGCCCCGATCGTTCCAATCGTAGCGGGTCGCCTCGAACAACAATACGACGCCGGCCACCGGGTCGGCGAGGTAGTCTGCAAGCGGGTCAGTATGTGGGGACCCGGCACCTGAACGCGCGGTGACTCGCTTCGGCAGAACCGCTTCCGCATTCCGGCCAATGAGAAGCCGGCGGGGAGCAAACAACGAGAGCGTCCGTGCTTCATCGAGAAGCCGGTTCAAGGGCTGCTCACTGAGATCGATCTCGATCAAACCTTCCGGGGAGCCGGTTTCGGGATCCCGGTTGCCCAACACAGCTTCTACGAGCGCCCGGCGGCAGCGGTCTCGAAAGAATCCCTCGTTGCCGAGAAACAGGTAGGCCGGGGTCGCTACGGAACGGCCCAGCCGTTCGAGAAACTGTTTGGGCTTCATCTCGATTCAGAAACCTTCGAGCACGGCGGAAACCAAACTCCGCGCCAACCCTTCGCCTGTTCTGGCCAGGGCGGCCTGCCTCTCCTCCAAATAGGCTGCCGGATCGATCGTGACCTCGTAGCGCTCACGGTACTCGAAGGCCGGGTTCTGGTAGATCACCTTGCCCGTGTTTCGTTCGACCAAAGCGACGTGGACCTGTGTAAGAGTGGCCACGCTGGTCGACCTACCTGTCTTCGGGTCGAATACGACGGGGAAGACGAAGAAGTTGAGTACCGTGCCCGTCAAAGTAGCGTCGGCCTGTGCTGGGTCGCTGATGATCCGATAGCGCGTGCGGGTCATGAATTCCCGTGCGACTGCGCTAGTCAAGTACTGCTCGATCTTGAATTCGGTCGTGTTGTTTCTAAAGGTGGGAATGGCGATGGTGTGGACGGTATCGGGTACCGTGTCGGCGCGTCCTGCGAGGTGATAGCCACAGGAAGCGGCGGAAAAAGCAATGGCCAAGCAGACGACTGCAGGGCCGTACGGCCGGTTAGCGCGCCTTCGAGGGTACAAGGGTGCAATTCCTTTGCGGGGACCAAGCTTTCCGAGCGGCAGACACTAGCGCGAATCGGCGACCGACTCCCTGACCGGGTGCTCGGACGTGGCGACGGACCGACGTCGACGCCGAAGCAGCCCCCCGATGCGCGTCACAATGCCGCTGAGCACGAAACCCGAGGCCATCGCCAGCAACACTGGCTGAGAGAAGTTCCAGATGAGATAAATCAAGGTCGCGAAGAAAACGACCATCACCAGCGATGGTATATGGAGAAGACTGATGTCCTTGAGGCTCGAATACCGCCAAGTCGAGATCATCAGAAACGAAAGCAGCGCGATAAGGGCCAACCATAGCACGCCCCACGGCCACCAATTCTGAATCGGGTACCCTCCGCAAACGTGCACCACCGCCGCCAGCATCCCGGCGGCGGGAGGAATCGGCAGACCCACGAAGTAGCGGCGCCCGGGGCGCCCCGGATTCTTCGGTGTTGGATTCTTCTGCACGTTGAAGCGCGCCAAGCGGGCGGCGCCGCAGGTCAGGTAAAGGAACGTCATCAAGTACCCGATGGCGGGCAGCCAGTCAGCCAACCAAAGGCCGGCAGCCAGCTCAGGAGAGCGGATGCCCCAAGCGAACGCTAGCGTTGCCGGCGCAACCCCAAAAGTAATCGCATCGGCCAGCGAGTCAATCTCACGCCCAAAATCACTGACGGCATTCGTCATCCGCGCTATGCGGCCATCCATACCGTCGGTAAACACCGCCAGACCAATGGCCAAAGCAGCGTGGTCGTAAAGCCGGGCCGCCTCATCTCCCATGCCTGGGGGCAGCGAGATCGCCTGCACCGTTTTCATTAAGCAGTAGTAGCCGCAAAACAGCGTGCCGACGGTGAAAACCGTGGGCAGGGCATAGGTTCGGCGAGGTTGCTTCGTAGTTTGAATTTCGCTCATTCTGTCAATCCCGACGACGGGCTAGAATCGAACTTCCTCCTTTGACGCGCTCCCCAAGTCGCACCGATAAATCCCACTCCGGTCCCAGTAAGATGTCGACGCGCGAGCCGAATTTGATCAAACCAAATCGCTCCCCCTTCTCCACGATGTCACCCTTCGATTTGTGGCAAACAATCCGACGAGCCAACAGCCCGGCGATTTGTCTGACGACCACTGTCGCGCTTTCGGAGTCGATCGTCAAGCTCGTCTGTTCGTTTTCCAACGACGCGCTTTCCCGATTCGCCAAGTGGAACTTCCCCGGCCGGTACTCGAATGCGGTAATGCGACCGCTAACAGGAATGCGATTGACGTGGACGTCGAAGATATTGAGGAACACGCTGACCCGCCGGCCGCCGTCTCCGCTCGGCTGCAAGCTGACCACTTTCCCATCGGCCGGCGAAACAGCGACGGCGCCAGCGGGAATCTCCCTCTCCGGGTCACGAAAAAAGTACAAGCAAAAGGCGGCCAACAGGAAAAAAGGGAGACCCCAAGCTACTGATAAAAAGATACTTACCAGAAGACCCGCGGCAGAGAGGCCAACTCCGTAGTGGATCCCGTCACGCACCATCGATCGCTGTGCTCCGCAGGCTATTGTACCAGCCCCCAAACGAACTCCGATCCACGTCTCTCAAACGCATTGGTCGAGTTGGGGGAAAGCGGGCTAGATCAGCGGTGCTATGGTCATTGCGGGCCATCGCAGGGATAGGGCAGGACTCGCCACACTGCTGCGCCGCTTATTGGGGCCACCGAGGGGGAGGGGAAGCCTAGATGGACTCCTGCTGGTGCTGCCGCACAAAGTCGTACATCTTGTCCTTCAGGTGAAGCTTGAGCTTCTTTAGCCGCATTTCCTCGACCTGCTCCTCCTGCGTTGGAAACCGCCGGCTGCTAAGTTCCTCAATCCGGCGCTTGTAGTCTGAGTGCTGCTCGGCGAGCCGGCGGTACTCTTCGCTGGTTTCCATCAGCTGGGCGGACAGATTCTCTAGAGGGATGCTTGCCATCGAAGTTCCTCCTGGCGTCGCGACTGGAGATGCGGTTGGGGGATGGCGGACAACAGGTGAGTGGGTCTCTGGGGACATCGAAATCATAGTTGCCGCTTCATGTCCTCATTCACCCCGCCAATCCAACCTTACCAGAGTCTCAGAGCGATTTCAATGGCGACTTGTTTGGGTGCTGGGAGGGTGCGGCGAGGACGGTGAGCAAGCGCAACGAAGTAACGGCGGCCTTCTCACGCACTTCGCCTCGCCACGTGGTGAAAAAAGCGGGTGGGTCCGGCGGAAAGACAGGTTCCACCTGCGACGTTATAATGACCGATAGATGGATCAGTCGAGTGTATTCTGGCTCCGCGTAACGCTGGTTCTATATTCGCTGGGGCTTTGGCACGCTTTGGTAACGGTTGTAAGGCGCCGCCAGAAGATGTTCAAGCCGGCCTTGGCTTCGATCTCGCTGGGCGCGGTGCTGCATTTGGTGTCGATTGTCGATCAAGGCATGGCCATGGGACGCCTGCCCGTCGTCACGCTTCACCAAATGGCGTCGGTGATCGGTTTCTTGACTACCGCGAGTTTTCTACTCGCCTACTGGCGCTACAAGCATGACAGCCTCGCCGTTTTCGTCTTTCCCACGGTCTTTCTGCTCACCCTGATAGCGAGCCTCGGGGGGCCGGCCGAGCCCTGGGCCCGGCAGTCGTTGGGCAGGTGGTGGCTGTCGATCCACGTGGGGCTTTTTTTGCTGGGCTTCGCCGCGCTGTTCATCACCTTCGCCGCGGGAGTGATGTATCTCATCCAGGAAAAGGAACTGAAGTCGAAACGCCCGCGGACGTTCTACTACCGGCTCCCCCCGCTAGGTACGCTGGACGAGATGGCCGACCGCACGCTGGCCTTTGGCTTTGTGCTGGTCACGCTGGGACTGATCGCCGGGAGCTTCTGGGCTTTCGTCGAGTGGGGATCGAACTGGATCGTCGATCCGACGATTGCACTGGCATTCTTGACTTGGGGGATCTATCTGGCGATGGTCTTTAGCCGCGTGGCGATTGGTTGGCGAGGCCGCAAGGCCGCTTACTTCTCCATCGTCGGATTCTGTTGCGCCGCGCTGACCTGGATTGTCAACAGCGGCGTTCACTCTTTTACAGCCGCTGCCGGCCGTTGATCGAACCATGAGCGTCCTGCTGATGGGCCTGAGTCACAAAACCGCGCCGGTGGAAGTGCGCGAACGGCTCGCGGTCCCCGAAGGCGCGACCGGCGAGCTGGTCGGAGAGTTGGCTCGGCGGCCGGGAGTTTCCGAGGCCCTGATTCTCTCGACCTGCAATCGCGTGGAATTCCTGGTGCGGGCCGATTCGGAAGCCCACGCGGTTGAGCAACTGCACTCCTTCTTCGAAGCATCGCCGGCGATCCCGCTCGACGAAGCACGTCCTTTCTTCTATCGCTACCTCGATGAAGATGCGATTCGGCATCTTTTCCGCGTGGCGTCGAGCTTGGACTCGATGGTGGTAGGGGAGCCGCAGATCCTCGGTCAGGTGAAGGAAGCCTACGCCGCGGCCAAGGAAGTCGGGGCGGTCGGCGGCCAGCTAGATTTAATCGTCAATCATGCGTTTCGAGTAGCCCGCCGGGTTCGTAACGAGACCGGCATCGGAGAGATGGCGGTTTCCGTTAGCTATGTGGCCGTCGAGCTGGCGCGCAAGATCTTCGGGGATCTGCGTGGACACCCCGTGCTGATCGTCGGCGCCGGAAAAATGTCGGCGTTGGCCGCGAAACACCTCCATCGCGCCGGCGCCACCGAAATCTACGTCGCCAACCGCACACAGGAACGAGCAGTGGAGCTGGCCAACCTGTTCGAAGGCCAAGCCATATCGTTCGACCGCTTGCTTGAATACCTGAATCGCGCCGATATCGTGATCTCTTCGACCGGATCGCGTAGTTTCATCCTCAACAAGAAGACGGCTGAAGGCGTGATCGCGGCCCGCAGAAACCGGCCGATCTTCTTTGTCGACATTGCCGTTCCCCGGGACATCGATCCGGCAATCAACTCGATCGATAACATGTTCGTCTACGATGTCGACGATCTGCAGCAGGTCGCCGATGCCAATCTCCGCGAGCGGCAGCGCGAAGCCGAGCGCGCCGAGAGCATCATTTCAGAGGAAGTCGCCAAAATGATGCACCGGCTCAAGACGCACGAGGTCGCGCCGACCATCGTTTCCCTGCAAAGTGAGCTCGAGGATCTCCGTCGGGCCGAAGTGGATCGTTTTCGATCGAAGCTCGGCCCTCTCGACCCGCAACAAGAAAAGGCCCTCGAAAGCTTGACGCGCGGCATCATCAACAAGATCGCCCACCCCCCGATCTCGGAGATGAAAAAGCTCGCCAGCCACCCCGACGGAATGCATTTCGTCGAGTTCGTCAAGCGCGCGTTCAATCTAAAAAAGTGAACCGCGGAGATTGACCGCAGCGAGGCCTACGGGGTGCGGCCGACGAGTGGACATGCGGGCGCTGTGCGCTAACATTGTAGGGGCACGGCATGCCGTGCCCAACGCTCCTCGCTAAGCGCATTCTCTGCTCTATTGGGACCGACCGATCTCCCCTGGCGTCGGCGCGCACCCCACACACACAGCGAAAATGAACCCCCTCGTCATCGGAACGCGCGGCTCCAAGCTGGCGATGTGGCAGGCCCGGTGGATCGAGCAGCGGTTGAAAGCCCTGGAGGTCCCGACTCAAATCCAGATCATCAAGACCACCGGCGACAAGATCACCGACGTCGCCCTGGCCAAGGTCGGCTCGACGACGGGATTGAAGGGCGTCTTCACCAAAGAGATTGAAGAAGCGCTGCTCGATGGCCGCGTCGATATCGCTGTCCACAGCTTGAAGGATCTGCCGACCGAGATCGACTCCCGCCTCGCTATTGCCGCGATTCCCGAGCGGGCCGATCCCCGAGATGCGCTGGCCGGCAAAACACTCGATGAGCTTGAAGAGGGCGCGCGAGTAGGGACGAGCTCGCTTCGCCGGGCGGCGCAACTCCGTCGCCTTCGCCCCGATGTTCGGGTGGAAGACATACGCGGCAACGTCGATACGCGTCTGCGCAAGCTGGACGAAGGTCAATACGACGCCGTTCTTCTGGCCGCGGCCGGACTCGAGCGCCTCGGATGGCGAGACCGCGCTGCGGAAATCCTCGAGCCTAGCGTCATGTGCCCTGCGATCGGCCAGGGTGCGCTGGCCGTTCAGATCCGCGCCGGCGACACGGCCACTCGCAAGCTTGTTTCCTCACTCAACGACCCCGTGACGCAAACCGCCGTCAGCGCCGAACGCGCCCTGCTCGCCGCCTTGGGTGGCGGCTGCCAGGTGCCCCTCGGAGGACACGCTGGTCTACGCAACGATCGGCTGAGCCTTTTAGCTATTGTTGTGAGCCCCGATGGGACCAAGTCCGTCGCAACGGACGTCGAGGGCGATCCGCGCGAACCCGAAACGCTGGGCCGCAAGGCGGCGGACAACCTTCGCCGGCAAGGTGCTAACGAGATCATTGCCGCCGTCGAAGCAGAAGAGTAGCCCGTAGAGGTCTGGGCGGTCGTTTCGCCCAGACCTGCGGCCGTTGTTGTGAAGCGACGGTGGCGGAAACAAACACTCTCGGAACACGAGATCATCGCGGCCGTTTCGCAATGGCCATCGCCCGCTCGACAGCTTTCATCTCCTCCCGCGTGACCGTCTTGATAAAGCCGCGCAGGCGGGATTGATCGAGACAGCGCACCTGGTCGAGCATCGTTTTTGACTGCTTGTTTCCCAGAGCGATCTGGGCCTCGAAGGAGTATCATATGTCGGCGAGACGAAGCCGTAGGCCCATGGCACAGATTCGGTGACCTTTCGAGACCGGCGGCTTTTGTTAAGGAAACACTGGCCAGGGCGCTCGCAGACTATCCCCTTAACACACCTAGCCGCCCCGTTTTACGGCTGGTTGGGACCCACCACCCCTGCCCTTCACCGCGGATAAGGGTGATTTCTCAAGATCGTGAATGCGCGGTAGATTTGCTCCGCGAGGACAACCCGCGCCAACTCGTGCGGCAGAGTCATTTTCGATAGGGATAGCAGCAGGTCGGCTTCCTGTCGGAATGACTGGGAGAATCCATCCGCCCCGCCGACAAAGAAGGCAACGTCTCGCTGGGCTTTTTCGAGGAACGCAGCCTGTAGCGCAGGCCTGGGCCGTCGTTTGGCCCAGACCTGCGGCCGTTGTTGCGGAGCGACGGTGGCGGAAACAAACGCTCTTGGAACACGGATCATCGCGGCCGTTTCGCAATGGCCATCGCCCGCCCTAGGGCACCAAATCGAATGCTACTCTCAACGCCCTCTCGATAGCTTTCATCTCCTCCCGCGTGACCGTCTTGATAAAGCCGCGCAGGCGGGATTGATCGAGACAGCGCACCTGGTCGAGCATCGCTTTTGACTTCTTGTTTCCCAGGCTGATCTGCGCCTCGAAGGAGTAAACGCGGCGAACGCTCGAAGTCACTGGAGCTGCCAGGACCCGTTGGCCGGCCCGGTTCTGGGCATCGTTCGAGAGAATCACGGCCGGACGGGTCTTCTTGACTTCCGTTCCAATCGTCGGATCGAGGTTAACCCAGAAGAGGTCGCCTCTGCGGGGCCATTCTGGCTGGGCCACCTACCGCCAACCTTCGGTTTCGAGGGTGTCCCAGTCGTCGAGGACGCGGCGGCGTTCATCGTCACGCTGTGCAGCCAGGTATTCCTCGTACAACTCATCCTCGCTCGAGCGGAGCTTTTCCCGAACCGCCTCAGCAATGAAGCGGCTCATACCGCGCTGGCCCGCAGTTCGCTTTAGCCGCCTGTAGAGCTTCTCGTCGATCGTGATGCTCATTGTCTGCATGGCGTGCCAAGTGATTGCAATATATATTATATATCAGTGGGACTTAAGCCGTAGGCCCATGGCACAGATTCGGTGACCTTTCGAGACCAGCGGCTTTTGTTAAGGAAACACTGGCCAGGGCGCTCGCAGACTATCCCCTTAACACACCTAGCCGCCCCGTTTTACGGCTGGTTGGGACCCACCACCCCTGCCCTTCACCGCGGATAAGGGTGATTTCTCAAGATCGTGAATGCGCGGTAGATTTGCTCCACCAGGACAACCCGCGCCAACTCGTGCGGCAGAGTCATTTTCGATAGGGATAGCAGCAGGTCGGCTTCCTGTCGGAATGACTGGGAGAATCCATCCGCCCCGCCGACAAAGAAGGCAACGTCTCGCTGAGCTTTTTCGAGAAACGCAGCCAGCTCCCGAGAACTCATTGGCCTCCCCTTGGGGTCGAGCACGACTTTCGCCGTACGGGGATAGTCCTTGACGGCGCGGTGGTCTTTGAGCGAGCGCATTTCGAAGCGGCAATAGCGCTCAATGCGGCGAGCGTAGTCCTCGGCCAGGAGGTTTGCTTCGCGGCTGCGGGGTTTGCCGATGTAGAGCAGGTAGACTTTCAACGTGTCCCCGGGACAGCCTTTTCCGGCTTAGTGCGTCATTTCGAAAATACGGTTACGAAAGTTGGCCGACTGCGGGAGTGATGAATCGCGCCCCTACATCCCCGACAAAGGGCGTTTGCTTCCGCTCCTGCCTGCCGCTGGTCGGAAATGCGGGTTAGGGTCTTCCAACACAGGACCTTATACGCAAAGATTTGCCTGGCGCTCAACCCGTTTGGGGCGCGCTCTCAGCGCCGGCCTCGAGACTCTTGCCGGCGTTCGCCTCGGTAAAGAGTGCGGGCCGACACCGTGCGTGCCGCCGCTGGCTAGGCCGCCTCGGGGATCGGCAGCCGGGGCGCGTTCCTCCAAAGCCTTTCGAGATCGTAGAAACGGCGTGATTCCTCCGAAAAGATGTGCACGACGAAGTCGCCGTAGTCCATCAGAATCCATTCCGCGTTCCGATGGCCTTCGATCCCGATGGGACGCACGCCTTCCTTTTTCAAGGCCATCTCGATGGCGTCGGAGATGGCCTGGTTCTGGCGGCTGTTCGTGCCCACGCATATCACAAACGTATCGGTGAAAGAGCTGATCTTGGCGATGTCGAGAACGACAATATCTTCGCCTTTCCTCGACCGGGCAGCCTGAACCGCTACCTCCCACTCACTCATCTCGGCCATTCTCGTGACCTACTATCTTAGCTCCGATCGAACGCGACAGAGCACCTTTTGAACTAGGTTAGCTACTTTCCGGCGCAAAATAAGAGTAGCGCTCGGGGCGGGGACTGTCACCAATTTCGCGCCTTCAAAGCATCAACAACTTACGGGCACATTCGGACGCGAAATTGGCTGACTGTACCCAGCCACCACGCAGTTTCTCCTTTTTGCGCCGGAAAGTAGCTAGCTACGGTGGCACTCTATTGCTCGAGGACACTTGCCCGGAACCTATTTCTTAGCGGGCTACGCGAGCGGGATCACTCTTCCCTTTCGCGCTATCGGTTCGCTCGAAGCTTACACGGCGATGGGCTGGGGGTGTTTCGACTCAACCTGGTCCCAGGTGACAAGTTCGTAGCAGGAAGGGTCTCTGAGGATTTGAGTTACCAGCGCCGTGTGCATGGCGTGCCCGGCGTATTCGGCAATTACGTGTCCCAGCAGAGGACGTCCGATCAATGCCAGGTCACCGATGAGATCGAGCACTTTGTGACGGCAGCATTCGTTGGGGAAGCGCAGTCCTTGAGGGTTTAGGATTCCATCAGCCGTGAAACAAACCGCATTCTCGAGCGAGGCGCCTCGGATTAGCCCCATATCGCGCATGCGGTCTAGATCTTTCTCGAAGCCGAACGTTCGCGCGGGGGCAATTTCCCGGGCGTAATTCTCGGGCGTCACCTCGAGCTCGACCCGCTCGTGTCCGACCGAGGGGTGATCGTAGTTGGTAATGCAAGTGATGCGGAAGCAATCGTCGGGCAAGATTACGATTCGCTTGCCGTTTTCGCATACCTCAACCGGTCGGCGAATCTGAAGATAACGCCGCTTGCGGCGGAGCGCCTTGCGCCCGGCCTTGTTCAGATGTTCGACAAAGGACTGTCCACTACCATCCAGTATCGGGACTTCCAGGTTGTCGATCTCGACCTCGGCGTTGTCAATGCCCAGGCTGTAGAGGACACTTAAGAGATGCTCGGTGGTCGAGATGAGCACGCCCTGGCGCATCAAGCTGGTGGCGTAGCTGACCCGGGCAACGTATTTGCCGTTGGCGGGAATGCGAAACCCATCGAGGTCGGTGCGGCAGAACAGAATACCAACAGAAGAGCGAGCCGGGCGAATCCGCACGGCGGCGGGCAGACCGCCGTGCAGCCCCACGCCGCTGAGTTCGACCGTTCGGAGGGTCGTGGTCTCGAACTGCAAAGTCTAGGATCTCCGACCTAACCTGCCTCGGGCTTTGCTGTATGCAACTAGAGAGCCATTCTAAACTTACTGATTCTAAACAACCGCGATGCCGCCACGTGTGTCTATTATGCCACAGAAAGTAGTGTCTAGTCCTCATGTTGCAAGGACCCGCCGGAGCGTTGTCCGCCTGTACTCGAGTCGAACCCTTCGCCGCAATACAGGGCAGCCGCTCCCTTCGTTCGTGCAACTCCCAGCCCCCGTAGGGTCTCTTCAATGGTGGCTAGTGTCTCCGTTGCGATGGTTTCTCCAGCATGGACGGGTCTCGGACCCGCCGGCGGGCTGGTCGCAAACCGGCCCTACACCACCAACGGTCAAACTGAGACACTACACTACCCGAGGGTTGAATGCCGCCCCTTACGATGGTAGAAGGGTATGTCACCGTTAACAGCCGGCGCCAGAGGAGAGATCCCCATCTATTTCTACGCCGTTTGTTCAACGCCATAAACGCTGCTATGCAAGATCGACGATTTCTGCTACCGGTGCTGTGCTTGACCCTTGTGCTGGCGTTAGGAGCCGGACCCTCGCACTCGGCTGACTGGCCGGAGTTTCGAGGGCCGACGGGACAGGGTCAGTCGACCGAGACCGGGCTGCCGCTACAGTGGAGCGAGTCGGAAAACATTGCCTGGAAAGTAGCGATCCCCGGGCAAGGCTGGTCGTCTCCGGTGGTCGAGGGCGGCGAAATCTGGCTGACGACCGCGCAGGGAAACGGCTCCTTGCAGGTTTTGGCGATCGAGGCGGCGTCGGGTCGCGTGCGGCAAGCGATCGAGGTTTTTCGCCACCCGCGCCTGCCGTCCATTCACAACAAGAACAGCTACGCCTCTCCCACACCAATTTTGGAGGGCGATCGGGTCTACGTTCACTTCGGGACGCTTGGCACGGCAGCGCTGAGTAGAGACGGCAGGATTCTCTGGACCAACCAGGAACTCCGCTACGAGCATCGTCACGGTCCGGGAGGGTCCCCTGCCCTGGCGGGCGCGTTGCTCGTGATCAGTTGCGACGGCACGGATCGGCAATATGTCGTCGCGCTTGACAAAAACACGGGGGAAATTCGCTGGCGCAAGGATCGGCGGGTCGGAGCTATGGCCTACACGACGCCCCTGGTCATCGAGATCGAGGGCCGCGAGCAGGTCGTCAGCGCCGGTGGTAATCGGGCCGTTTCTTACGATCTGAAAACCGGCCAAGCCCTATGGTGGATTGGCTACGATGGATTCTCTTTGATCACAAGACCTGTCTTCGGACACGGTCTTGTCTACCTCACCTCAGGCTACAATCGAGCGGTTCTGCTTGCCGTTCGACCCGACGGGCGCGGAGACGTGTCGGGTTCGCACGTCGCCTGGAGGCTGGATCGCGGTGCGCCGAACACACCCTCTCCCCTTTTGGTCGGAGACGAGATCTACGTCGTCAGCGACCGGGGCATAGCGAGCTGCCTGGACGCTCGCTCGGGAAAACTCCATTGGCGGCAGCGGCTGAGCGGAAGCTTCTCGGCCTCGCCGGTCTACGCCGATGGCCGCATTTACTTTCTCAACGAAAGCGGCGAAACGAGTGTTGTCAAAGCTGGAACGAGCTTCGAGCTGCTGGCGCGTAATCCGCTCCCGGGAAGAACGCTGGCTTCGATCGCCGTTGCCGACGGGGCGATCTTCCTGCGCACAGCAACCCATTTGTACCGCATCGAACAGCGGTAGATGAGGGAATCGGCATGGCCGGCGGTAAAGCGGGCGGCGTAGACCTCGCCTGCTGGTGCGGCAAAGGGCGACGAGGGTTCACCTGGTTGCCGCCGACGGTGACGCGGCCGATCGGGAGGAACTAGCGACGGATCGGGTCGCGGTGGCCGCACCCGGGTCGTGAGGGTCGGTCACGACTTTTCCGGTATGAGTGAGGGAACTTTCTCCGGCCTGGCCGTCTGCTGTTCCGCAACGGCCGAGGGATCTCCTTCCCGTTCGCAGGCCAGGCGCAAGCCGTGCAGGGCAAGCTCGAATCGGTCTCGGATGCCCGTTTTCTCAAAAATGTGCATCAGGTGGATCTTGACAGTCCCTGTCGCGATGCCGAGCGATTCCGCAATCTCTCGGTTCTTCATTCCCTTGGAGACCAGGTCAGCCACTTCTTGCTCCCGCGGTGTGAGAGGTCGGTTTCGCGGCCGGTCGAGGGGCGAGTCGGGAGAGACAGACAAGTCCTCGGTCCAGAGTTCCTTGCGGGCTACCGTTTGTAGACAGTGGAAGAGGACTTCATGAGAGGCGGTTTTTCTCAGAATGCCGCGGGCCCCGGCCTGCAGCACTCGGAAGCATTCCAAGTCGGAGATCGTCGCCGCCCACACCACCAACTGCGTCTCGGGGTTCGCTTGCCGCAGGCGAGTGATCCAATCCAAAAGATTGTGGATCCCGAAACTTCGATCGACAATGGCAAGATTCGCAGGGTTGCGCCCGATTTCCGAGAACGCCTCTTCGAGAGTACCCGCTGTACCGACGAGTTCGAAGTTTTCTTGACCGCCCAGGATCGTCTTCAGCCCCTCCTGAACAATCGGCTGGGGATCGCATAGAAAAACAGAGATCATCAGCACCTTCCTCCCGGACGACGTGCTTTAGCCGCAGGCACTTAGCAGGCTGGCATCCTGTTTGTTCATCGTCAATCAGGTGCGATTCCTACAGTGGATCGCTCGGCGGGTCGTATGAAAAGGCTGCGGATCGAGCCGCTTAGCCCTCCCCGGCAAGCCCTGTAACCGCCCCGTCGAAATTTCTCCTATAGCCGTCCGATTCCTGGCCGATATGTTGTGGAGCGACTCGGTCGTGCTGCACCGTCTCTTCGGTGCGGTGGCTGCCCGAAACCTTTCCGGACACGGGAAGGGCTTTGACATCCACCGCCGCCGCCCGACCGTTCCGCGTCAATCTGCCCCAAGGAGCACGAAAGGAATCTGCATGAAAGAGAAATTCAACGCCCTATTCATCCAGCTGAGGCGCTTGGCTAAGGACAGCGAAGGTCAGGATCTTGTGGAATACGCGCTACTGGCCGGGTTTGTCGCCGTTGCAGCCGGAGCGCTGTTGCCCGGCATCAGTGACAGCATCAGCGTCATCTTTTCGAAGATGGCAAGCGTACTTTCGGCAGCTGCCGTGTAAAACAGGTGTGATCGCGGGCGCCGGAGTTGGCAGCTCACCCTGCGGGGACCTCGTCCCTCAGGTCCGGCGTCCGGGCACTCTCGATCGGGATGAACTGATGGTCAAAAGTATCACAGGAGTCATTCGCAGGATCGGCCGGCTGGCCATATGGCGGAACACGCGTGGCCAAGACTTTGTGGAGTATGCCCTGCTGGCCGGGCTGGTCGCAGTAGCATCGGGGCTGTTCTTGCCCGGCATATCAGAGAGCATGTGCGAAATCTACACCCGACTGGAGTCAAGGCTCGATGTAGCGGCCCAGTAAGGCTGCTTTCTCAAGCCGGTCGAGGCGGGACCACACAAGCTGGGGGCTGCATCAACAGCCCTTAGGTGTCTCCCCGGCTTTGTAAATCCTGTAGAGACCGCGGTTCTCGTCAGGGATTGCGCCGAGGCCGGTGCTGGAAACGCCCGACTGTTTGCCCTCATCTTTGGTCTGGCGTGTTTAGGGGTTGGCAGCGCCTAAGCCCGCTTTTCTCACCAGGTGGCGAGGCGAAGTGCGTGAGAGGCCTGTCAGTACAAGGCGCGCGCCGCTCAGCGCGCGGAGGCGTACTTGAACAGTACGTTGAGCACGGTGAGCAAGCGCAACGACGTAATGGCGGGCCTATCGCGTGCTTCGACCGTCAGCTGGTGAGAAATGCGGGCTAAGCCTTAGCCGCTCGTGTGTCGATAGGAGTTTGCATGAATTCCCGTGTCGCCTTAGCCCTAGCAATTTCCGCCGGGATGGCATTGGTTGTCTCCGGCATCTTCTACCAAGTTGCGGTCCGAGGACGCTCCTCCGCACCCGAGCCGGTCGAGATGGGAGAACTCGTGGTTGCGGCCAGGGATTTGGGCATCGGAGCGGCCATCGAGGCCACGGATCTCAAAGTCCAGCCGTGGCCGGCCAACAGAGTCCCCGACGGCAGCTTCCAACAAATCGAGGACGTCATCAGCCGCGTGACGGTAAGCCGGATCCTGGTCAACGAGCCCATCGTGGACCGTAGGTTGGCGGTACCTGGGTCGGGCGTCGGCCTCGCACCCAAGGTGCCGGAGGGGATGCGCGCCATGGCCGTGCGGGTCGACGATGTCAACGGCGTCGCCGGCTTTGTTTTACCCGAAGCGCGAGTCGACGTGTTGCTGACGGGGTCGCCAAGCAACCGCGCCGATCTCGGCCACATGACACGCACGATCTTGAGTAAGGTCCGGGTGATTGCGGCAGGAGAGCACCTGGCTCCCGACTCTTCCGGGCGGCCTAAGCGGGTGCCGGTAGTCACGCTGCTGCTGACGCCGCGGCAGGCGGAACTGCTCACCCTAGCCAGTTCCCAGGGCCGGATTCAGCTTATACTTCGCAACTCCATGGACCAGCAGCAACTCGAAACCAAGGGGGTGGGGGAGGGGGAGCTGTTCGTGGTCGCCCCTCGCCGCAGGGTCGTGTCCATCCCCTCGCCTCCTACTCAAATCGTACGCCTGGAGCCGCCTCCGCAGATCGAAGTCATCCGCGGTAGTCGCCGTTCCGTCCAGTCTTTCGGTTCGGCGCAGCTGCCCTAGCGGCGCTCCTCCCAGGGGCAGGGGTCACGCTCGCCGCTTGTGCTTCGCGGTCGGCGAGACACAGTGAGCAATTGTCTCGCTGGGGAGTCATGCGTGAACGAGTTGACGGCAGGACAGGGACAGAGCCTTACGGCGATCTTGATCTGCCCCGACCAGCAGCTCGCCGCTGCTTTTCTGCAGACCGTGCAGCCGCTTGCCGAGATCTCGGTTGCCGGTCGGCTCACTGACTATCCCTCCGGCCAAGTCCTCGAAGAGCGAGTACTCTCGCTGCAACCCGACGTTGTACTGCTGGATGTGAGTTCCAACCACGAGGACTCGCAGAGGTTGGTGTCCCATATCGTGGATTACTGGCCTCAGATTTCCGCCGTCGGGCTGAGCCACAGCAACGAGCCTGACGTCATCCTTCGATGTTTGCGCAGTGGCGCGAGTGAATTTCTCAGCAGTCCCTTTCATACCAGCGACGTCCAACAAGCCCTCCAGCGGATGCTGCGGCGCAAGAGCGTCGAGATGCGTCCTACCTCGCCGGCCCGGGGATCTCTACTGGCATTCGTCCCAGCCAAGGGAGGCGCCGGTTGTACCACCCTGGCCAGCGGCACCGCCCATCGCATCCACAAGGCCGGCCGTCCGCGGGTGTTGCTCATCGATTTCGATCTGGTTTCCGGGCTGATTTCCTTTCTGTTTCGCATCAACCACGCCTACAGTGTCATCGACGCCGTAAAGCACTCCGGCAATTTGGACGAGGCGCTTTGGTCATCCCTCGTGTGTCAGCGAAACGGCCTTGACATCCTCCCCGCCCCGGAACGCCCCGACCCCACCCCGGTCGACGCCTACCCGGTTCAAGAAGTGCTCGAATACGCCCGATCCGCGTATGACTACGTCGTGGTCGATCTGGGCGGAATTTGCGATAGCGTGTCACTGGCCACTCTGCCCATGGCGAACTCCGTTTATTTGGTCTGCGGCCGAGACATGCCTTCCCTGTTCTTCATGCGCCGAGCCGTTCAGTTGCTGGAAGAAACCGGCTATGACCGCGAGCAAATGCGCGTGCTCGTCAACCGTGCCGAGAAGCGGCCTGAGCTGAGTCGAGAGGACATGGAAAAGATCTTTCGCGCTCCGGTTCACGCATTCTTCGCCGATGACACCGCGGCCGTCAGCGCCGCACTGCGCGAGGGAGTACCTGTTGGCGACAACACCGATCTGGGGCGCAGCCTGGGGCGGTTTGTCAAGAAGTTTCTCGGAAACCAGACGGCCACGCCTTCCAAAGGCCCTCGGGTAAGAACACTCAAAGAGCTGCTCAGCGGCACCTGAATCCCCTGTTTCCTGTCTCAACGTTCCCTTTGAAGGGTCGATAAGGAAGTGCGACGTCTTTCCCAGGAGGATTCATGCCAGTTGTCGAACTGCCCCCGATTGCCGACCTGCGGGAGCCGAAACCGCTTCTTCGGACGCCGGCGCCTGCCCCGCGATCTCACCGACGGCAATACCAGGACCTGAAGTTCACCCTACACCGAAAGCTGCTGGACAAGATCAACCTCGATGCTCTGGCATCTATTGAGACGCAAAAACTGCGCAACGAAGTGCGCTCGGCTCTGACGGCGCTGATCGATGCCGAGCAAACGTTGCTCAGCGCCATCGAGCGGAACCAGATTGTTTCGGAAGTGCTTGATGAAGTGTTCGGGCTGGGGCCGCTGGAGCCTTTGCTGCACGACCCCACGATAAGCGACATCCTTGTCAACACCTACAAGCAGGTCTACATCGAGCGCGACGGCAAGCTGGAGCTAACGAATGTCAGCTTTAAGGACGACGCTCATCTGTTCCGCATTATCGACAAGATCGTTTCGCAGGTAGGCCGGCGAGTGGATGAATCCTCTCCGATGGTAGACGCCCGTCTGGCCGACGGATCCCGTGTCAACGCCATCATTCCCCCCTTGGCCGTGGATGGGCCGCTGCTGTCGATTCGCCGCTTCGCCACGGACAAGCTCATGCCCGCGGATCTCGTGGAAAAGCTATCCATGACTCAGGGCATGATGCAGCTGCTCGAGGCGGCCGTGAAAAGCCGCCTGAACATTGTGGTGGCCGGAGGGACCGGCTCGGGCAAGACGACGCTGCTGAACGCCCTTTCCGTCCTCATTTCGCCGAACGAACGAGTCGTAACGATCGAAGATGCGGCTGAACTCCAGCTCAAACAACCTCATGTGGCGCGCCTGGAGACCCGGCCGCCCAACATGGAAGGCCACGGGGCGATCCGCCAGCGCGAATTGCTTATCAATGCCTTGCGAATGCGCCCCGACCGCATCATCGTCGGCGAATGCCGCAGCGAGGAAGCCCTGGACATGCTGCAGGCCATGAACACGGGCCACGACGGGTCGATGACGACCGTGCACGCCAACTCACCACGAGATGTGATCGCCCGTTTGGAGGTGATGGTAACCATGGCCACGTCCAACCTCAGCCTCATCTCCATCCGGCACCAGATCTCCTCGGCGATCGACCTCATCGTCCACACGGCCAGGCTGAGCGACGGCACGCGCAGAACCATGTGCCTCACCGAAGTCGGGCACATGGAAGGCGACGTCGTTACGCTCCAGGACCTGTTCGTGTTCGAAAAAAGGGGCATTTCTCCGGAAGGCCGCGTCCTAGGCCGTTTCGAGGCGACCGGCATCCGGCCTAAGTTCTACGAAAAGATGCTCGCAGCCGGGATTCGTCTGCCGGCAGAGATGTTCGAATCGGTTGTCGAAGTCGATTGACGAAGCGACTGGTCAAGTTCTTCACCCTATGCCGGTATCCAACCGTTGAGGTAGAGCGTTGCTTCCATTAATGATTCTTTTTGTGATGACCATGGCTCTGACGGGCGCCACCTACTTCATTGTTCACAGAACACTGCTGAAGCGGGAAACTGCCAAGGTCCGCGATCGGCTGAGTAATAGGGCGGACCCGATCTCCGCGAGCTCGTCCGAGACAACACCTCTGTTTCTCCCCGAAGGCGCGGACCAAAGCCGTCTGCTTAACCGTCTGTTGGCCAAAATGAATGTGGACCGGCAACTGCAAAATCTGATCGAACAGGCCGGTGTCTCTTGGGCGCCGGGGCAGGTGTGCATCACGGCTTTGTTGCTCGCACTCCTCGCCTTCAACGCCGTCTGGTATCTGTTTCCCTTTTGGCAGAATATGGCTTTCGCAGCCGCCCCCCTGGCAGCCCTGCTGCCTCTTCTCTATCTACGACGCCGTCGCAAGAAGCGCATTGCCGCTTTTGAAGCCCAGTTCCCCGATGCGCTGCAGTTCATTGCCCGCGCGATGCGCGCCGGCCATGCCTTCTCGGTAGCGCTCGAGATGCTTTACAAAGAGTTCTCCAACCCCTTGGGCGGAGAGTTCCGGAGAACCTTCGAAGAGCAGAATCTCGGGCTCCCCATGGATACCGCACTCGAGAAACTAGGACAACGCCTTCCTCTGATCGATGTACAGTTCTTTGTCGCAGCCGTCCTGCTGCAAAAGCGAACAGGCGGCAACCTAGCCGAGATTCTCGACAAACTGGCGAGCTTGATCCGCGACCGGTTCAAGTTGCGCGGGCAGATTCGAACGATTAGCGCTCACGGCCGCCTGTCGAGCTTGGTGCTGACCGCCATCCCCGCCGTCGTCGCGTTCTTGATGTATATGGTCCACCCCGAACATATGCACTTCTTCGTCGAGCATGAGGCCGGGCAATGGATGGCCGGCTTGGCGATCGCGTTTCAGGCTCTCGGGTACCTGATTATGCGCCAGATCGTCAAGATTGAGGTGTAACTATGGTCCTAGTCATGTCCGTGCTGTTGTTTGTGCTGGTCGCCTGCTCGCTGTATTTGTTCGGCATGAAGTTCTGGGTCAACCCCAAGTCCATGGTCGCGCGGGCCATGGGGGAGGGGCCTCGGCATACCGAACCGGGGCTTCACCCCAGCTTGGCGTTTCACCAGCTGCTTACGAAAATCGGGAACTTGGTGCCGGCCTCCCCGGCGGATCTTACCGCGATTCAGAAACGGCTCTACAGCGCCGGCTTCCGTTCCCCGGCGGCGTTCAAGACCTTTTACGGCACCAAAGCTCTATCCGTAGTGGGGTTTCCACTGTTCTCATGGCTGCTGACAGCGCATTTCGGCGTGGTCGGAGAAAACCAGATCGGGCTGATCGTGTTGGCCGCCGCCGCCGGCTTTCTCGGGCCGGGCGAAATGCTTCAGCAGCTGGTCAAGCGCCGCCGGAGAAAGATCAGTCGAGCTCTGCCCAATGCGCTCGACCTGCTGGTCGTCTGTGTGGAGTCCGGGCTGGGTCTCGACCAGGCGATCCTCCAGGTGAGCCGTGAGATGCAAAAGTACTACCCGGAGCTCAGCGGCGAGTTCGCGACCACCAACTTAGAGATGCGGCACGGCAAGCGTCGTGCCGACGTCCTGCGGAACCTGGGAGACCGCACCGGAGTGGCCGACATGAAAACGCTGGTGAGCACGCTGATTCAGGCCGACCGCTTCGGTACGAGCATTTCCCAATCTCTCAGGACACATTCCGAGTTCATGCGCATGACCGTCCGGCAACGCGCCGAGGAAAAGGCAGCCAAAATGGGGATCAAGCTGGTCTTTCCGATATTCTTTTGCATTCTCCCTTCGCTGTTCGTCGTCACCGTCGGACCGGTCATCATCCGAATCATGTTCGAGCTGCTCCCCGTGATGTCGGGAGGGTAGGAAAACGGCTAAGCGAGACCTAGCCCGCATTTCTCACCACCTGACGGTCGAAGCACGCGATAAGCCCGCCATTACTGCGTTGCGCTTGCTCGCCGTGCTCAACGTACTGTTCAAGTACGCTTCCGCGCGCCGAGCGGCGCGCGCCTTGTACTGACGGGCTTCTCACGCACTTCGCCTCGCCACGTGGTGAGAAAAGCGGGCTAGAGCGTTGTGCTTACGGGCATAATAGACTCTATGGAATTTACCGTCTCGACCCGCGGATTCAACGACATTGTCGACATCACTTCCCAGATCAGCCGGGCCTGTGAGGACGCCAGCGTCACCCACGGCGTGGCCAGCGTCTTCGTAGTCGGCTCGACGGCCGCGCTGTCGACGATTGAATACGAACCGGGCGCCGTGGCCGATCTCAAAGCCGCTCTCGATCGCATGGCCCCCATGGACGCCACCTACCAACACAACGAAGCCTGGCACGACGGAAACGGCTACGCCCATCTTCGCGCCGCGCTGATGAAACCGTCCCTGTCGATTCCGATCGTCGCTGGACGGCTGGTGCTGGGAACGTGGCAGCAAGTCATCCTGCTCGACTTCGACAATCGGCCCCGCAAGCGCACCATCCACGTACAGCTCACCCAGGCCGTCGGGTAGCGGAGGTTGGCAAGCCTGTGGGGGGGTGCCGGAGGCCTAACAGCCCGTGGTAGAAGGAAAAATCTGGTACAGCCAGCCAATTCGCTTCAGGCTAAGTACTTTGTTTCTAGGGCTACCATGGGGACGAATTGGTGGCAGTCCCCATTTTTCGCTCCCGCACGACTTTTGCCACGGGCTGCTAACTAACTGCTCCCTTCTGGATTTCGCAAGAAAGGATTAAGGTTCCGGAAAGACTCATCTGGCGGAAGAAAGTCGGCGGAACCGGGAAACTAGCGTTGGGCGGCGGTTGTTTTCGATCTGACGAACTCGTTGATTTGGTCGGCCAGGCCTTTGACGGCTTGGTGCGACGCGCGACTCATCTCGGCGACGACGGAGCGCACCTCGCCGGCCGTAACTTGGCCGCGCCCTTCGCCTTCCCCTTGCCAGATCGTTTCCCTCGCTTCGGCCGAGACGAGTTGCGCCGAGATCTTGACGTAGACCGCGACACCGCCCGAGTCGACTTCTTCGAGACGCTCCAACGTGCCTCGAATGATGTAGTCGGCTTTCGAGCGGCCATCAAACGGTACAACGCTGCTAAACGCTCCCCGGGAGCGTAGATGCCGGATGAGAGATCTTGTGAGGCTGTCTCGTGGATCCTCTGCCCAGCGATGATATTCGTAAAATCCGACCTCCCCGCTCGCCGGACGGTATACGATGCGGTCTTGGATCAGCATTCGAGACGCTCGAAGAGGCAGGATCACGGCCGTGCCGGGGAGCGCCTCGGAGGCCGGGGCGGGCGCCGGCGGCAGCTCGAGCACGTAGTAGTGAGTCGGCGGTATTTTCCCACCGCAGCCGAGGCATAGAACCAGCAGCGCCATGGCCACCGCACAACCCGCGGCGGCAGCGCCGTGACCAGGCAGCGACCGGTCCACCGGGGAGGTTTCTCGGCTAGGAGCCTGCATTTCTCACCACCTGACGGCCGAAGCACGCCATAGGCCCGCCATTACTGCGTTGCGCTTGCTCGCCGTGCTCAACGTAGGGTTCAAGTACGCCCGCATTGTTCAGGAAACGGGGCGCCGAGGGGGGCGCGCCTTGTACTGACGGGCTTCTCAGCACTTCGCCTCGCCACGTGGTGAGAAATGCAGGGCTAGTTGGTCACCTGCTCCAGGATGGCGAAGTCGCCGGGGTTCCAGGCCTGCGCGATGACGTAGTACTTGCCGCCATGCTTGCGCAGTACCGCGTTGTGGATGTGCGTGAAGTTCTCCAGCCCGAGTTCCTCCTTGGGCATGATGGTGGAGATCAGCTTGTCATCCTCGTAGATATAGATCGGAGCGCCCTTGTTCGTGTCCGGACCGCGTAAGGCGCCGACGATCGAGTAGTTTTCGAGGTAGTCGATATCGCAGGGCAAGGAGCCGGCCGGCATGTCCAGCGTCGAGATATACTGGCCGTGGCGCGTGAAGCGATCGATCTCGGAATTCGGTCGATCAGCGATATCTAGCCGCCTTGTTCCTTGCGGCACGGTAATCCCGTGCGCCGTCCCGAACTGCCCTACGCCGTCCCCTTTGCCGCCGAACGCCAGATCGTGCCAAGCGGCGTTGAAAGGATTCGTGCTGAGAACGCGGGCGGTAAGCACGTAGTCGAGCTTCGAGTAGCCGGTTGCCACGTACAGCAACCCATCCAGGTACTCGGTGTCGGTGGGCACGAAATTGCCCTGCCCGCGGAAGTAGTCGTTGGCTGTCGGGTGGCCAAGGTCGCTGCTGCCGTCGGGCCTCTTCAGCGAATGAACCAGCTTTCCGTCAAGGCTGGTGGTGAAGACCTGGGCCGCGTTTTGGCCGGGAAATGTCAGGAAACCGGTGCCGTCCTTCGCGTACCAGATGGTGGCGTTGTGCATATTGGCGTCTTTCATGTCGGCCGCGGTAGGCAGCAGCTTTGTACTCTTCAGGTCGGCGCTGATCCGAATGATCCCGGCGCCCTTCAGTGCGAAGTAGGTCTCGCCTTTGCCCTCGCGGCGATCGATGGCAAAGCCTCCGTGCGCGGAGGTCAGCACTTCCTCCTTCTGAGCCTCGGGCGGGAGATGATCCGACGTGTAGAGCACCTTGAATTTCATCTTCCCCTGGCCGCTGGCGTGCCCCGCGCTTTGCGCTGTGTCCATCGGAGTGTCGTAACCGACCATCCAACTCACTGCAAGCAAGCCGACGAATAACGCACTGATAGAGAATCGTTTCATGGAATAGCCTCCTGCCAATATGACATTAGACCACAATCGGCAGCATCTTCCAAGCTTCATGAGGTGCCGAGCGGCACGCGCCTTGTACTGAGGGGCCTCTCACGCACTTCGCCTCGCCACATGGTGAGAAAAGCGGGTTAGCAGCCCCTCTTCGAAGGTGCTGGGTTTAAGGGGGTTATGAGAAATTGGCTTTGTTTGGTCGTTTGGTTGCTCGGTAGCCGCGCACGGACGCGGACGCTGGAACAGCGCCAGGTCCGCGCTACAAACTCTGCCGCCCTGTTGCTCCTCGGGGCCTCCCGCCCTACGGCAAAGCTACTCTTGTACCCGGCTGGTCCGATCCGTCGGATTTTACGGATCCGCCCGTCCGCCGTACTGGCGACTAACCGTAAACCATTGATTCCCTTTGGGTTCCACGAAATTTGGTTTGTTTGGTAATTTCCTTTCCAGCCTTCGGGCCCGGCTCAAAACTGGTCCGCCGACCTTCTGGTTTCATTTTACCCTCCGGGACCCAATTTACCCTCGATCGGAGGCCCTAAATAGTCCATTTTCATAAGTTTGGTCACGTATATTTAGATTTAGAAGCCGGGTGGACGATCGGGAACTTCGGGCACGGCATGCCGTGCCCGCCTCCCCTCGCCCGAAACGTGAGTGTATTTATGAAATGGAGTCCTAAGTCATTGCAGGTCTATGGTGTCCCCGCGCGCCCACTGCCCCAGCACCGTGTATTTATGAAATGGAGTACTAAGTCATTGCAGGTCTTAGAAGTTTCGCCCGTGACGCTCAGATCAGTTTGGGGGAGCCGGGCAAGGTCCGAATCGTACTCTTTCCCGACTCGACCGTTCAAGCGGCGTGACCGCTCACTGGCGTTCGCGGCTCTGAATTGCTCGTTGCGAGCGTGCACGTGAGCAAGAAACTGACAGGCCATGTATCGACGCTTGGGGACAACGAAACGTCCAGCTCGCGGCAGTGTGATTTGCAGCCGGGCCCGCGGGCTCACGCCCGCGGCTCGGTTTGGTACTGCCCGAGTCGGTAGGGTAGGCGGCGTGACCGCTCACTGGCGTTCGCGGCTCTGAATTGCTCGTTGCAAGCGTGCGCGTGAGCAAGAAACTGACAGGCCATGACCGGCCAGACCATTTCGGACTACAATATCACCGAGTAAGTGGGCTCGGTAACGACCGCCACGCCAAGTAGTGACCGGCAATCTTGCCGGTCCAAGCTCATGACGTAACCATGATCGGCCAGACCATCTCGCATTACAAAATCCTGGAAAAGCTCGGCGAGGGCGGGATGGGTGTGGTCTACAAGGCCGAAGATCTCAAGCTCGAGCGTTTCGTGGCCTTGAAGTTTCTCGCCCCACATCTCGTTCAAGATGAAGAGAGCCGCCGGCGCTTTCAGCGGGAGGCCAAGGCTGCCGCCGCCCTCGACCACCCCAACATCTGCACCATCCATGAAATCGACGAGGCGGAAGGCCGGGTGTTTTTGGCCATGGCCTACCTCGACGGCTCCACCGTGAGGCAGAAAGTCAAGCAGCGTCCACTGAAGCTCGACGAAGCGCTGGACATCGCCATCCAGGCCGGCGAAGGTTTGCGAGCCGCGCACGAGAAAGGCATCGTCCACCGCGATATCAAGAGCGCCAACCTGATGGTCAACGCGCGCGGTCAGGTGAAGATCATGGACTTTGGGCTGGCGCAGTTGGCCGAACAGTCGAAACTCACAAAGACAGCGACCATCCTGGGAACCCCGGCTTATATGTCGCCGGAGCAGGCGCAGCGCCTACCCGCCGATCGGCGCACCGATATCTGGTCCCTCGGGGTGGTGATTTATGAAATGGTCACCGGACGCACGCCGTTCGAAGGCGAACGCCAGCAGGCCGTGCTCTATGCCATCGCCACTGAGCAGCCCGAGCCGATAACCGCGTTGCGGGTCGGTATACCAACGGAGCTTGACCGCATCGTCGGCAAGGCGCTGGCGAAGAAGCCCGACGAACGCTACCAGCACATCGACGAGATGCTGGTCGATCTGCGGGAAATGCAAAAGCAGGCCGCGTCGGGGTCGCGCGACACCCGTCGGGCACCTTCGGCGTCGAAACCCGCCAGCCGTACGCCGTGGTATATCGCCGCGGCTGCCGTGGTGATCGCCGTCATCTTGGGCATCAGCGCCTGGCTGGGTGTATTCGGCCCGGCCAACGGGGCCGGTGACGCGCCCGCGGAAACCCTCCAGGCGGTCCCGTTGACCAGCTATCCGGGCAGTGAATCATCCCCCAGCTTTTCGCCCGACGGCAATCAAGTAGCTTTCTGCTGGGACGGGGAAAACGCGGACAATCTCGACATCTACGTCAAAATGATCGGCTCCGAGACTCCCTTGCGACTGACCACCGACCCGGCCCGAGACTTCAGTCCGGCCTGGTCAGGCGATGGGCGCACGATCGCTTTCTTGCGACGGCTGCCCGGAGGAAGAGCTGCCGTGCTGCTGATCCCGGCTATCGGGGGCCCCGAGCGTCTAGTGGCTGAGATCAGCGGACCAGGAGTAACATCAGCCTCCTCCCTAGCCTGGGGCCCCGACGGCAAAGATCTCGTCGTTGCCGAACGAAGTTCACCCGGCGGCCCTTGGGCGCTGTTCCTGCTGTCAACCGAGAGCGGTAAAAAGCGCAGGCTGACATCTCCGCCGGCGAAATCGAGAGGCGATTTCGGTCCGGCCTTTTCCCCAGATGGGCGAAGTCTGGCCTTCGCAAGGAGACTCGGCGTTTTTGTCTCCGACATTTACCTGCTCGCCCTGGCCGAGGACCTTACACCAAATGGAGAACCGAAACGGCTGACATTCCAGAATCTGCCCTCCTCCAGTCCTACCTGGACTCCCGACGGGCGGGAGATTGTCTATGCAAGCGGCCGGTTTGGGTTGAGTCTAGTAAGTCTGTGGAGGATTTCAGTTTCTAGGTCTGGCGAGCCGGAACGAATTGGCCGTCGCCGGTGAGGGAGCAAGCCTCCCCGCCATCTCCCGGCGAGCTAACCGGCTGGCTTACGAGAAGCAATCCATAGACACAAACATTTGGCGCCTCCCGTTGCGCGAGTCGGGAAGCGGCGCCGCTGCCGCGACACGCCTCATTTCATCGACTCGCGGTGACTACAATCCGCAATACTCTCCCGCCGGCAAGCGAATCGCTTTTTCATCGGGTCGGACGGGGACTTTCGGGATCTGGCTGAGCGATGCGGACGGCTCGAATGCCGCACCGTTGTTTTTAAAGGAAGGTGCGCATTCTGGATCGCCACGCTGGTCGCCCGACGGCCGGCGCATCGCCTTCGACTCGAACCCGGAAGGGCACATCGACATTTACGTCATCAGCGCCAGGGGAGGCAACCCGATACGCCTCACCACTCATCCTGTCGATGACACTGTGCCTAGTTGGTCGCAAGACGGCGAATGGATGTACTTCGCTTCCCGACGCAGCGGCCGGCATGAGGTTTGGAAGGTGTCGGTTGGGGGTGGCGAACCCATCCAGGTGACCCAAGACGGAGGCTTCTGGGCGTTCGAATCGACCGACGGCAAATTTGTGTACTACACCAGAGATAACCAGGTCAGATCGAGCCTCTGGAAAGTTCCCGTAGGCGGAGGTGAGGAGACCCAGGTGCTTGAGTCAGTGTATAGCCGCAACTTCTCTGTAACGCCCCAGGGGATCTATTTCATTCAGGCGCCCGATATTGATTATCCCGATCGGAGTTACCTGCTTCGGTTTTTCGACTTTGCTAGCGAGCGTGTGAAAACGATCACTTCACTGCCGACTAGCGTGGCCTTCTGGGGCGGCATAAGTGTCTCGCCCGATGGCCGGTTCATGTTGTACACGCAAGTCGATCAGTCCCGGAGCGATCTGATGCTGGTGGAAAATTTCCGCTGAGGCCGAAACCGCAGCGGACAATGCTCACCAAGGCTTACGCCCGTAAATCAGAGCGCTCCAAACCTTGCCCGCGAGAGACCCCGAGCCATGGGTTCCCTCGCCGGCCCCCTTCGGTGTGCACCCGGCCAACCCCCCGAGTTGCGATTCATCGTAGACCAAACGCTCCCGCACCTCGACATCCTCAAGGCCCGCCGCGCGCAGTCCTTCGACGTACTCCTGCTCGCTAACGGCGCCGGCCACGCAAGCCGAGTAAAGAGCTTCATCGTTCCGCACCCAGTCGGGTAGGTCCTCGGCGACGATATCGGAGACTCGCATCCGGCCTCCCGGCTTGAGCACCCGAGCGATCTCGGCGAACACGCGATCCTTTTCAGGCGACAGGTTGATCACGCAATTGGAGATAACCCAGTCCACCGAGGACGACTCGACCGGCAAATCCTCGATGATTCCCCCTCGGACTTCCGCGTTCTTGAGTCCCGCGGCGGCGATGTTTTCTCTGCCTTTGGCGATCATCTCGTCGGTCATGTCGATGCCGATCGCGCGGCCCTCGGGCCCGACCTTTCGGGCGGCTACCAGAAGGTCCAGGCCCGCTCCCGACCCCAGGTCGAGCACCACGTCTCCCTTCTGAACCTCACTGAAGGCCAGCGGATTGCCGCATCCGAAAGAGCTGCCCGCAACCTCAGGCGGCAGCGCTTCTAGTTCCGAGCTGCCGTAGCCGGCCAGCTTGACGAGCGTGCTCTCTTCTACCGTTCCCGTACAGCAGCCGCCCGATGAGGGCTTCGAGATCGCCCTCCCGTAGGCCTCGGACACGGCTGTGCGAACTTCGTCATGGTTTTGGCGAAACATGTTTCACCTCCCTGGCTCCGCACCTTCCGGCGGGCAACACGCTTCAATGGCATCAGCTATGGCGCGCAGCGTGGCCGACAACTCCGGATAACGGACCGAATAGTGGACTTCTTTCCCACGCTTCTGGGCATGGAGAATCCCGGCGTCTCTCAACATAGCCAGGTGGCGAGATACGACTGAGATATTGACCGGACAGCACTCCGCCGCCTGGCTGACCGTGCATGACGAGCCGCACCGGCTGAGTTGAACCAATAAGGCCAAGCGGTTGGGATCGCAGAGCGCCTTGAACAGGCGAGGGTCAAGCAGGTCGCCAAGTTGCCGGCAGCAGGCATGGGCTTCGAAGCGGGATTCTTGTTTGCTCATTTGCGTATCTATGCAAATGTTAGCCCGGATTGTCTTGCTCTGTCAAGCGCAACTCGCCGGCGTTCATCCTTTACCGAGGCTTCCTCGAATGGACTATCCTAGTGTAGTGCCACATAAATAACTGGACAATAACACCCTTGTCGCGGTAGGATGGTTTATGTGGCCATCCGCTGACGCTCTAGCCCTCACCGCTCCGCAGCGAAACGTTCTTCGTCGCCTCGTTCGAGGCCGCAATACGACGCAGACAATGGTCTTGCGAGCGCACATTGTTTTGCGCTGTGCGCAGGGGTTGGCGAACCACGCCATGGCCCGCGAACTCGGCGTCAACCGCAAGACCGTCATCCTGTGGCGAAAGCGCTTCGCCCAGTCCGGCCTCGACGGACTCCGCGATCAGACGCGTCCCGGACGCAAACCGGCGCTCTCCGCCGAATTCGTCCAACGCATCCTCGATACAACGCTTCACGAGAAGCCCCGAGCGGCCACCCATTGGAGCACCCGCACCCTCGCCAAGCACTTGGGCGTCTCCAAGATGGCCATCCAGCGCATCTGGAAAGCGCACGGACTACAGCCCCATCGCCTCGAAACTTTCAAGCTCAGCCGCGACAAGCAGTTCGCCGAGAAGCTTCGCGACGTGGTCGGTCTATACTTAAATCCGCCCGAGCACGCGCTGGTGCTCAGCGTCGATGAGAAAAGCCAGATCCAGGCCTTAGACCGCAGCCAGCCAGGACTGCCCCTGAAAAAGGGTCGTGCCGGCACCATGACCCACGACTTCAAACGACATGGCACAACGACGCTGTTCGCCGCCTTCCATGTGCTCGACGGCCAGGTAATCGGGGAGTGTCTGCCGCGACATCGGCACCAGGAATTCCTCAAATTCCTACGCCAGATCGACCGCGAAACGCCGCCGGCGCTGGAGCTGCATCTGATCGTGGATAACTACTCCACGCACAAGCATGAGCAGGTGAAGAAGTGGCTCGCCAAGCACCCCCGCTTCCACTTTCACTTCATTCCCACGTCTTCTTCTTGGCTCCATCTCGTCGAGCGCTGGTTCCGCGAGCTGACACAGAAGCGCATCCGCCGCGGCGTGTTCCGCAGTGTTCCCGAACTCGAGGCCGCCATCCACGAGTACCTGGAAGCGAGCAACCAAGCGCCCAAGCCCTTTGTCTGGACAGCTTCGGCACAAGACATCCTCGCCAAAGTCGAGCGCGCCGCCAAAACCCACGCCATTGTCCAGAACCGTTAGTGGCACTACACTAGGGTCTGGTTTGCAGAAAGACGGCCACCGGCCGTAGCGGCGACCGCAATGAACGTGGAACTTGAACCCTACGTTGAGCACGGCGAGCAAGCGCAACGACGTAATGGCGGGCCTCTCACGCACTTCGCCTCGCCACGTGGGGGGAAATGCGGGCTAACTTACCAGCGGCTGCGCCCTAGCTGACCCGGCGTCCAAAGCCCGGCAAGTTGCCGTACGCCGATTCCCTGGTTTGTTGGACGGGCATACGGAGGCTGAAGTACACTGAACGTACGCTCGGTCGCCGCTAACGCCCGGTTCCCGCCCATGAAGCTTTTCCCAACAGTCCTTTTTCTGCTGATCGTTTTTGTCGCCGGCGGCCCCGGGCCCTCGGCTCGCGCCCAGGGGGACCAGCTCGCTTCCGATATTCGCCTCTTCACGGTGCTGGCCGCGCTGAATGCGGCAGGTTACGACGACGGCTTCGGTTCCCCCTCTGCCGGCCCGGTCCGGCGGGCCTTGCGGGAAGACTTGAAGGACTTTCAGGGCTCCAGTCTGCAGCGTCTAACGAACCTTTACTCGCAGTTCAAACTGGACGATCCGGGCCAGAACCTTTCGCAATTCGTCTCCTTCGCGCTGGCGACCCAAGGCCCGCCTGATTTTGAAATCCGCGCGGAATTGCCGACGGACCTGCCGCCTGATGTGCGCCGGCTTCGTTCGGCCGCGCCGCTGATGGCGGAGTTTTACCGGGAAGCGCGGATCGAAGCGCTCTGGAGCAAATATCAGGCGGCCTTCGATCGCGAGATCGAGCGCTATCAGGAACCGCTGATCGAGGCGTTGTTCGAGGCCGCCGGCTATCTTCGTGTTTCGCCGACGAGCCGGCAAGCACAGAGCTTCCAGGTTTTTTTTGATCTGCTCGGAGCGCCCAACAACATCAACACCCGAGGGTACGGAGGCAAGGTCTACGTCGTGGTCCACCCGTCGAAGGAACCGCGCATCGACGAGATCCGCCACGCCTTTTTGCTTCACTTGCTGGATCCGCTGTCGATCCGTTACGCGGAGGAGATCAGCAAAAAGGAAATCCTCTCTCGGTTTGCGCTGTTCGCTCCCGCGTTGGGCGAAATCTACAAGAGCAACTTCCAGTTGCTGGTCACGAAATGTCTGGTCAAGGCTGTCGAGGCCCGGCTGGCGCGAGTCTCCCGGGCGGAACGCCAAGACCGAGTCCGGCGTGATTTGCGTGAGGGCTTGGTCCTGACGCCTTACTTTTACGAAAGCTTGGCGAAATTTGAAAAGCAAGGCCAGGCTATGAGGTACTACTATCCGGAGTTGATCAAAGGGATCGACTTGAAGCGGGAGGCTGCCCGGCTGCAAGACGTCAAGTTCGCCGCAGCCCCTGCGCGGCCTCCCCGGCAGGCGATCCGGCCTAAGGTTTCGGAAACGGATATCCTTCTACGAGACGCCGAGCTATCGTTACAGGCGGAGCGGCCCGAGGAAGCGCGGAAGAAGTTGGTTCGAGTGCTCGACCTCTCGGGCGGCGAGAATGCGCAAGCCAGCTATGCTCTGGGACGGGCCGCGCTGTTGGAGGGCGACCCGGATCTGGCCCGCAGCCACCTTCAGGAAGCGCTCGAATCCGATCCCGACACCTACGTTCGAGCGATGTCCCACCTCTACATCGGGCGCATTGAGGACGTACTTGGGAACCGGGAACAGGCCGTCGAACATTACGAGCTTGCGCTGGCGGCGGGAGAACCGTCTGAGCGCATCCGTCAACTCGCGGAGGAAGGGATCGAGCAACGGTTCGGGCGGCCTCGCGGTGAAGACGAAGAGGAGTATGAGGAAGAGTGACGTGGAAGGTTTGCCGCCGGCGACTGCCGATTGCGTCTTGGACATGCGATGCGCAAGGGAAGTTCGGCACAGGAACACAATAAACCAGCCCGGGGGGGTGCCCCTTTCGGTCTTGCATGGAGACTGTAAATGAACAGAACGATTCTTGTCGGTGTAGCCGCCTTGTTGGTCACGGGCCACGTGTTTGCTCAGGTCCAGCCGGAGCAGCAGGGCCCACGACCGAAGTCCCAGAAAGAAGCCGATGCGCTGGCGGCGGTCCAGAACGCGACGGACCCCGACGGTCGCATCAAGGCGGCCCAGAAGGTCTTGATGGAGTTCAAGAAAACAGAGTTCAAAGAGTGGCTGCTCTACAACATGGTGTCGTCTGCCGGCGAGAAGGAAGATTATGTGCAGATGGAGGTTTACGGGGACAGGCTGCTCGAAGTGAATCCGGAGCACGGTTTAGTGCTTGTTGACCTAGCGTACTTGATCGCGGGGCAAGCACGCCGAGATGACCTCGACAAGTCCGAGAGACTCGCCAAGGCGGAGGGTTTTGCCAATAGGGCTTTGAGGCTCATTCCCACCCTGGCGAAGCCAGGCCCTCACGTCACCGATGAGCTTTGGCTGTCGGAGAGAAAAACTATGATGGCTCAGGTTCACGAAACTCTGGGCATTGTGGCCTACTTGCGCGACGACTACGCCGGCGCGGAGGAATCGTTTCGAAGAGCCCTCCAAACGGCTTCCAGACAGCGCGGGACGGCGCAGGTTCGCCTCGGGCGGGCCCTGCTGGAGCAGGGGAAATATGATAAGGCGGAGGAAGCCTCCGAGAAGGCCATGGAGGCCGGCGGGATCCCAGCCGGCGTGATCCGAGAGCTGAGGCGTGACATTGCAAGGGCTAAGCAGTCGGGCGGAAAACCTCAACCTAACTCCGACGCCGGCGGTGGGGCGCGAACCGAGACTGTCAAGCAGTAAGCGGCCTGGGGACTTTGCCTGTCTACGCTCTGCATAGGGCCGTCGGACCGGGGCCCTGTGGCGCCCGGCGCACTTCGTCAGGAAAACAAGCTAGGCTGAGATAAGCAGGCGGGGTTTTCACCGCCCCGACATGGCCGCCGAACTTGCCCAACTCGAAGGCGCCATCGAGTACCGCTTTCGCCGGCGGGAGCTGCTGGCTCAGGCGGTCACGCATAGCTCCCGCAGCCAGGCGGCAGCCCCCTCCGCCAACAACGAGCGGTTGGAGTTCCTCGGGGATTCGATCCTCGGATTCATTGTCAGCGAACGCCTGAGCGCTCAATTCCCCGCCCGGCCCGAAGGTGAGCTTACGAAGCTGCGGGCGAGTCTGGTTAGCGCGGCCAATCTGGTGAAGGTGGCCGAGGGTCTTGCTATGGGCGCCTACCTGCGGCTGGGACGCGGCGAGGAAATCAGCGGTGGCCGGGAGAAAAAAACACTGCTGGTCAACGCTTTCGAAGCGCTCGTCGCAGCCGTCTATCTGGATGGAGGCGTGCCGGCAGCCCGTCAATTGATCAACAAGACCGTGCTGACCGACAGCGCCCTAGACGGGGCTGTCGAGAATCTCGCCCTCGATAACAACAAATCGGCTCTGCAAGAGCTCTTGCAAGCGAGCAGGCTCCCTAGCCCCGTCTACGAGCTTGCCGCTGAGTCGGGCCCCCCGCACTCCAAGGCGTTTACGATCGAAGTCCGCATCGGGGAGCTTTTCTCCGCCCGAGGTGAGGGCTCCTCCAAGAAATTCGCCGAGCAACAAGCTGCCGGACTGGCGTTGGAATTTTTCCGCACCCATCAGGACCACGAAATCACTAGTTGACGAGTCTAGCCCGCTTTTCTCACCACCTGACGGTCGAAGCACACGATAGGCCCGCCATTACTGCGTTGCGCTTGCCGGCCGTGCTCAACGTACTTTTCCGGTCGGACGCCGAAGGGAAGTAGCTGCTTATTTCGGTAGCACCACGATACGAGCGGGCCAAGCCGCACCCGCAAAAGTACGCTTCCGCTCGTCGAGCGGCGCGCAGCTTGTACTGACGGACCTCTCCCGCACTTCGCCTCGCCACCCGGGTAGAGTCGAGGACGGGCGCCGGTGCTCTGGACGCCTCAGGCGTATTGGTCCCGTTTCCCGTCCCCGCTCATCGAACCGGACGTGCGGATTTCCCGCATTCGGCTCTCCGGCCGGCTTCCTCCCTCAAGCTGTCGCAGGCGGCGGACCCAGGTGCCTCCGGCGCAGGCGCAGCACGCCCCTAACTTGCCGAACACCACCTGAATCACTGAACGGCCGGTTGCCGCGCGACGACACCTTCCTCCGCCTCCGCAAAAATCCTCGCACTCGCTCGCACACGCGGTTATCCGCCGCCGGGTCCCATAAGAGAAGTAATTCGACCAGCCCTCCAGCACTCGGTTCAGCCGGCCTCGGACCTCCTCCCAGCGCCCCACTTCGCTCGGACCGAACACCCCATGCACCTGCCCCTCAACCGCGCCACGCTCTTCGTCGACGGAGAAGCTCCCCAATACCCATGACCATCCTTCTTGAAACGATCCTTTCGAGGCCTGCTCAGGCTTACCGTGCCTTACGGCCTGCCGGCTGGCTCGCCCAACTCTCCCTGGACTTTGTCGCCAGGCTTCCGCGAAACCGATTACCTGGCCACGCTGCTCGTCAGCTTCCCTGCTTACCGACAACTACATTATTGATACCCGCAGAATATAGTGTTGTTTTCGGACACAGCAAATGCCTTGCCAGAGCGGGCGCAGCACGCTGCGCCCCTACACTGTATTTCGCGACCATCATTAGGTGGGCTCCTCCCTCCCACAAGGTGTCCGCGCCGAAAAGGCGCACTGAGAAAGGCGGGCTAGCTAACGGCTTCCAGCCAGTCGGCGATCCTGCCGGCCAGCTCATCCGGAGGTGCAATCAAGTCGGAGATGACGGCAACCGAATCGGCTCCCGCGTCCAACACCTGGCGAGCGTTCGTGCGGCTGATCCCGCCGATCGCCACCAGGGGTTTCGAGGTGAGCGGACGAAGACTTGCAAGTTCCCTCAGCCCCAACGTGGGATCGGGATTTTCTTTCGAGGAGGTTCCGAAGATCGGACCGATGGCCAGGTAGTTCGCCGGTTCTTGGTCGCCAGCGCAAAGTTGGCCCTCGTTGTGCGTCGAAAAGCCGATGATCGCCGAGCTTCCGACGATCGAGCGCACCTTGTGGGGGAAAAGATCGTCCTGCCCAACGTGGACTCCGTCGGCGTCAAGCATTCTTGCCACGTCGGCCCGGTCATTGATGACGTAGGCGACGCCGGCTTTCTTGAGAACCCGGCCGACCCTCTCGGCTTGACCGAAGACCTCGCGCGTGAACGCGCCTTTGTGACGGAATTGCGCGATTTCTACACCCGCTTTGACTAGCGCCTCGGCCATCTCCTCGGGCGCGATTCCGGCTTTGTGCAACAAATGCGTATCGATGATGGGATAGAAGGCGGGGAGCTTCACAATGACAGGTTCTTGGCCACTTTCTGAGCGTCCTAGGCGTAACGATCGCATATCGCAGGCGCGATGTAAACGGGCGATCATACGGCGCACGCGGGCACAGTGTACAATAGCGACTCTTCCCGAAACCCTATTGGGTGCTCTCTCACCCCGTTACCACAATTTAGATGGAAAGAAAATTCCGCGTAGGCGTCAACTCCGACTGGGAGGCAATTGCCGCCGATGGATTCCGGCAGGCTGCCGCTCAAGTTTTTGGTCCGCTACCAGACCTGGAGTGCGAATACATGGAGGATCGTGGCAACACGGCGATTCCCGATGTCCTGAACCAATACGACGCAGTCGTCGTCTTCGCTCACCATTTTCCGCGCGAGAGTTTCAACGGTGTAAAGCGGCTGGTTTGCATCTCGCGTTGGGGAGTCGGATTCGACCGAATCGACGTGGAGGCTTCGACGGCGACCGACGTCGCGGTGACGTTGACGCCGCTGGGCGTTCGACGGCACGTGGCCGAAGGCATCATCGCACTCATTTTCGCGCTGGCAAAGAACATCCGGCGGCTGGATCAAAACACGCGCGCCGGCCGTTGGCGAGAAGGCCGCCTGGGTGAAGCGGTTTCGATCCGGGGCCACACGCTTGGCTCGGTCGGCGTCGGCGGCATTGCCAGTGACATGTTCCGCATGGCGCAGGGTCTCGGGTTCGCCCGGCTGCTGGGGCATGACCCCTACGTTTCCACCGCTCAGGCAGCCGAGTTGGGGGTCGAATTAGTGGACCTCGACACGGTCATGCGAGAAAGCGATTTCGTGGCCGTCAACACGCCACTCAACGCGGAAACGCGGGGCCTGATCGGCGCGCGCGAACTCGCTCTGATGAAACCCTCGGCCTATCTCGTCAACACCTGTCGCGGGCCTGTGGTCGATGAGACGGCGCTGATCGAAGCGCTTCGGGAGGAGCGTATCGCCGGCGCCGGCTTGGATGTTTTTGAACAAGAACCTACCCCAGTGAACAATCCCCTGCTCCAGCTTGATAACGTTGTCCTGACGCCCCACGCCGTTGCGACCACGCGAGAATGCGTTTGGGATGTCAGCCTCGAGGCTTGCGAAAACGTTCGCGCGGTGTATGAAGGCAGGTTGCCGCGTTTCCTAGCCAACCCGGAGGTCGTCGATCGTCCGGGGATGGAGACCAAATTGGCCGCTTGGAGAAAGCAATGAAGATAAACCGGATTCGGGAGCTGCGTGCTGAAGGGAAAATCCCCATCGGCCACATGATTAGCGAGTTTGGAACCCGAGGAGTGGCCAAGATCACCGAAGCCGCCGGCGTTGACTTCGTGATCATCGATATGGAGCACAGTGCCAACGGCATCGAGGCGGTGGGGGACCTGGTGGCCTGGTTCCGAGCGACTCGGGTAACGCCCATGGTGCGGATTCCCGATACCGAGTACCACTTCATCGCCCGCGCGCTCGACGCCGGAGCACTGGGCATCATGGTGCCCCGCGTCAATACACCCGAGCAAGCGCAACGGGCCGTCGAAGCCGCCCGCTATCCGCCCGAAGGCCGCCGCGGATTGGCGATCGGCATGGCCGTCACCGATTACGTTTACACGTCACCGGCCGAGTACATGCCCGAAGCCAACCGTAACAACCTCGTAATGTGCCAGATCGAAACCCAGATGGGTCTCGACAACGTGGATGCTATTGCAGCGCTCGACGGTGTCGATGTTCTCTTTCTTGGCCAACAGGATCTTTCGCACTCCATGGGCATCGTCGCCGAATTTGAGCACCCAAGGTTTATCGAGGCACTTCGAACGATAACCGCGGCCGCCAAGCGGCATGGCAAGGCCGCGGCGGCGCAGCCGATGAGCGCCAGGCAGGCGAAGGAATGGATCGATTTAGGATTCAATGTCATCTCCTGGGGCGCCGACCTGGTCGTCTACGAGTTGGCGTTGAAGGCGGCGGTCGAGGATCTGCGGCGGATCGAAGACGTGGGGTGAGACAAACATTCCCGCCGGCCCTAACCTAAGTAAGCTGTCCCAGACTAGACTTTCTGATCGTCCTGGCGATGTGGCGCACGCTTTCAGCGGGCCGTGTCGGGCTTTCGAGCCCGACATTTCCGAATCTATAGTGTTGTCTTCCGAGCCAAGCCCTATCAATTCGCGGATCCTCGCTTCACGGCCTCGCGTAACGATTCGTGAATCTTTCCCCAGCCTGCTAACCGAGCCGCCCACCATTGGCAGAAGCACAACGCGCCGCCTACAATAACACTACATGCCCGAGAAGAAGTCGGAAAAGCAGGCCAAGGCGCCGGCGTTTGAGGAGGGCCTCGACCAGTTGGAAAAGATCGTCAAACAGTTGGAGGAGGGGGACTTGCCGCTTGAGAAATCGCTGGAGCGGTTTGAAAAAGGCGTCCGCTTGAGCGAAGCTTGCCGAAAGCAGTTGCAGCAGGCCGAAGGGAAAGTAGAAATCCTCCTCAAGAAGCAGGGGCGGGTGGAAGCGAAACCCTTCCAGGTCGAGGACGGTGAACCCGAAGCGTGACGCTCGAGGAGTATCTTTCCCAACGCCGCGAGTCGCTCAACCGAACTCTCGACCGGCTGCTTCCTGACGAAAACGAATACCCGCAAACCATCCACCGGGCGATGCGCCATAGCGTGTTCGCCGGAGGCAAGCGGATTCGGCCGCTGCTCTCGATGGCGAGCGCTGAAGCGGTCGGCGGAACCGTTTCGGGGATAGAATCCGCGGCCTGCGCGGTCGAGTTGATTCACACCTACTCGCTGATCCACGACGACTTGCCGGCGCTCGACAACGACGACTACCGGAGAGGCAAACCGACCTGCCACAAGACGTTTGGCGAGGCCACCGCCATTCTGGCCGGCGATGCGCTGTTGACGCTCGCCTTTCAAGTCCTCTCGGAAATGAACGCCATCCCGCCGGAGCGAAAAGTCCGCATCACGAACGAACTTTCGCGGGCCGCGGGCACAGTCGGCGGAATGATCGGCGGCCAGGTAGCCGACCTCGAAGCCGAAGGCAAGCCGGTCGAAGAAGAGCAGCTGCACTATATTCATCGCGCAAAAACCGGAGCTTTGATTCGCGGCTCCGTTCGTTTGGGCGCTATCTATGCCGGCGCGCCAAAGGATGAGTACGAGGCGCTGAGCCGCTACGGCGAACGTATCGGACTGGCTTTTCAGATCGTCGATGACATTCTTGATGTTGTTTCTACTTCGAACACGCTGGGCAAAACGGTCGGCAAAGATGCCGCGCAGCAGAAGGCGACTTTCCCTGCGCTCTACGGCGTCGACGAGTCCCGCAAGCGCGCCATGAAGTACTTCATCCTGGCCTGCGACGCGCTCGACTCCCTAGGCGAACGGGCCCTCAGATTGCGCCAAATTGCCGACAAGATCGTGAACCGGAGGGCATGAAACCGCGCGTGCGCATCGATCGGTTGCTGGTCGATCGGGGGCTTGTCGAGTCCCGGGAAAAGGCGCAAGCGATGGTCATGGCCGGGCAAGTCCTGGCGGACGAGCAGAAAGTCGCCAAACCGGGTGCCCAGGTTCACGCCCAGGCTCAGATCCGCTTGCTCGGCGGGAGACCTAAATATGTCAGTCGCGCTGGGGCGAAACTGGAGGCGGCTGTAGAAGGGTTTTCTATCGAAGTCACGGAAAAAATCTGCCTGGACGCCGGCGCCTCCACAGGGGGCTTCACCGACTGCCTGCTCCAGAGGGGGGCCGGCAAGGTATACGCCATTGACGTCGGCAAGGGGCAGTTGCATTGGAACCTTCGCCGGGATCCTCGGGTTGTCGTCCGCGAAGGCGTGAATGCCCGCTATCTAACCGAGCGGATCGTTCCCGAAGCGATCGAGCTGGCCTGCTGTGATGTGAGCTTCATTTCTGCTACGCGAATCGTCCCCGCGCTGTCCCCTTTGCTCAAGCCCCGGGGCGAAGTGGTCGTGCTGGTGAAGCCGCAATTCGAGGTTGGCAAGGCGGACGTCGGCAAGGGCGGCATCGTTCGCGACCCGGCGCTGCATCGCCAAGCGGTGGAGAAGGTGCGGCAGGCTCTAGAAGAATGCGGATTCAGTCGATTCGAAGAGATGGCCAGCCCGATCCTGGGAGCGGAGGGCAACCAAGAGTTTCTTCTCCATGCGTGGGAAAGGCTGAGTTGAGATGATTCGCAAAGTCGGAATCGTGTCAAAGCCAGGCCGGGAAGACATCCCCCCGCTGGTGACGAAGTTAATCGCCTGGCTCGATCAGCAGAGTGTGGACGCCGAATATGACGTTGTCACCGCGGGCCATCTGGGCCGTGAGGGAGGCTTTCGGCGCGAGGAGTTGCCGGAAGGGTTCGACTTGCTCGTGGTGCTGGGCGGTGATGGGACGCTTCTCTCCGCGGCGCGAGCCGTCGGGGAACGTGAGATACCCATCTTGGCGGTGAACCTGGGCGGACTGGGTTTCATGATGACGACCGGCCCGGATGAGTTGCTGCCCCACTTGGAGCGCGTGCTCGCCGGCGACTACTCCGTGCAGTCCCGATCGGTGCTCAAAGCTGAAATCATGCGCGGCAACGAGTCCGTGGGAGCCTACCATGCCCTCAACGATGTGGTGATCAACAAGGCTGCCGTGGCCCGATTGCTTGAGCTCGACGCCTTTGTCGACGGGGAGTTCGTTTGCAGCTATCGCGCGGACGGTCTCGTCCTCTCGACCCCGACCGGGTCGACAGCCTATTCGCTTTCGGCGGGCGGTCCCGTCATCTTGCCCTCCGTCTCGGCTATCTCTGTGACTCCCATCTGTCCGCACACGTTGACCAATCGTCCCGTGCTCGTCTCGGAAGCCTCGACGGTCGAAGCGGTTCTTCGCCGCGGAGAGGATGCCTACCTAACGGTCGACGGCCAAGTCGGCATCGCCCTGCACCAACTCGACCGTATTCGCGCCCGCCGGGCCGATCACTCTGTGAAGGTTATCCAGCCCCAGCGGGTGCGCTTCTTCGAAGTCCTGCGCAGAAAGATGAAGTGGGGCGAGGGGTAGGAGGGCGGCCCCGCGGATCTGGCGCGCGACGACTCCGGTGAAAAAAGCGGGATAGATGGGCGCCCGCCCAGATCGCGCTACGGGCTAGCGTCCCAGAGCCCGCGAGGCGATCGTCACCGCGTCGAGAATCGCCGCGGTCTTGGGGTCGTACACAAGCACGCGACGGCCGATTCTCCCACGACGCGCTCCTCCCGAGAGGGGCCGCAACTGCCGGTCCAGATCGGGCGGCAGTGGCTCTATGCGGTCTTTGAGGCCAGGCGGGAGGGAGCCACCCCGCCGGATCTGCTTTTCGATCCCCGGAGGGAGGTCGCCTCCGCGCTTGGCTAAGCCGGGTGGCAAGTGGGCGGGCGGATGGCGGAAGAAATCGACGATGGTCTCCACCTCACGACGGCTGAAAATGACGTGCCCACCCCTCTGCTCGCGTCGTTCACGCTCGGCTTCCCGGGCTTCCTTCCACCGGTCCCGTTCTCTCTCCCGAACGTCCTTCCCATACTCGCGCTCGTCTTCTTCGACCGCCTTGCGGTACTCGCGCTCGTCTTCTTCGGCTGCCTTGCGGTACTCACGCTCGCTTTCTCGAACCGCTTTGCGGTACTCCTTTTCCGCCTCCCGCGCTTCTTGCGTCGCCTCGCGTTCCGAGGCCCGCCGGTCCTTCCGATCTCCCGCTTCCGGTCGCGCGGGGTAGATCCCCACAGCTCCGATCGCGAGGAGAAGCAGGCACCTTCCAGCTACTGATCCCATAGCAACCTCCTCCCGGACCCGTTGAAAGAGTCCGACAGCTCAAGCGACGCACCCCGCAGCCCCGGAGTTTCCAGTGTTCGTACGCACTTCATTAAAGTCCGGTATTACCCGCGGCGTCCATAGGTCAAACACCCCGTTGTTACGCCGTGGAAGGGCCTAGAAATATGGGTACCAAGCAGATCCGCGGCTTTTTATGACCACAACCTGCGTGTTGGAGCGCTTGCACAAACAAAGGCGAGAGGCCATCATTTGACAGGGTCGGTTTTGCGATCGTGTCCTGCGGAATCGTGGAGAGTATGACGAAGCGCTGGATTACATGCACCCGCATCCCACGCACAAGGGGCTGGTAGCGCGAAGCACAGGGCTCGCAGAGACTTTGGTGCTACCGAAATAAGCAGTGACGTCCATTCAGCGTCCGACCGGGAAAGTACGTTGAGCACGGCGAGCAAGCGCAACGCAGTAATGGCGGACCTATCGCGCGCTTCGACCGTCAGGTGGTGAGAAAGGCGGGTTAGCGCAAGTAAACAGCAATCAACCGTAAGCACCAATTTCTTGTTAGTCTTCTGATAGAATGGTACGAGATTCACGAGTTGTACAATTCGACCAGGAGAACGAGACAAACTCGGCATGAGCAGGCTGAAAGCATCCGCGGCTCGAATTCCCCCGGACACTTTCAATAGAGTGGCCTACAAGGGGGAGCGGGTCCATGTCGAACGTCGCGGTGGAGCTAGCGTGGTTCTTATCTCCGAAGAAGACGCGGATCTCCTTGAGCAGCTTGAGGATCGCTACTGGGCGGAAACCGCGGACAAAGCCCTTGCTGCCATGACGGCCGAAGGCGAGCGGCCGGTTCCGCTGGAGGAACTGAAGAAGAAACTAGCGCCCTAGCCCCGTCTAGCTCTAGCCCGTGGCCTACCGAGTCCAACTGCTACCCAAAGCAGCAACGGAACTAAGCGAACTACCACCGGCAATCCAGAAACGCATCATCCGTTGGCTCGACCTTCTTGGAGAAAACCCGCGCCGGCCCGGGACCGCGAAGCTCAAAGGTCGCGAGGACCTGTACCGCGTCCATGCGGGCAAAGACTACGTAATCATCTACACCATCCGAGATGATGAGGTAATCGTTCTCGTCCTGCGAGTAGGGCATCGCAGTGAAAAATACAGGAGGCTCCCAGACTAACCCGCTTTTCTCACACCTGACGGCTGAAGCGCGCGATAGGTCCGCCATTACTTCGTTGCGCTTGCTCGGCGGGCAGCCCTATACAGATCCACCACCCATGGCGGTGGCTCGGGATCACCTCGGAAGCTGACGTTCTTCCCCATGCTCTTCATCCAACGAAACCTTGGTGTGGCCTCAATGAGAGCCACGTTCGGCCCCGCAACCTTACCGGTTAGCCACCACCTCGGGCACGAGATTCTTGATGATCTCGATCACTTCAAAGATCCAGCCGCTGGGGCTGCGTAGGAAGGCCACTCGGCGCTCGCCGAATCCGGCCGTGGCTCGCACCGGCTCGCGGATCGGGACGGCGCCTCCGGCGATGAACTTCTCGACATCCTGATCAAAGCTATTACTGACATAGACCAGATGAGCAATGCCGTAAGGCAGTGGCTGGTCCAGCAGGTGCTCGTAGACCATCTCCTCGGCCAAGTGCAAGTACTTGTCGCCCATCTTGATGAGCGGAACGCGAAAGAACTTGTTATTCAACTCAAGTTTCTCATCGAGGATGATTTCGTTCCCGATCCTCTTTTGAAACTCGAGTTCTTTCTCGATATCAGGGACCTTGATCCCGATTGTCCACAGTCCTGTCAGCATTGTTGGGGTTCCTTTCTCACGCTTGGGCGCCCAGGGTTTGGGTTTGTCCGGGGCTGGGAGGCGGTTGGTCCACCGATCTTCCGAGCCGGTCTTTGGGAGTCTGCGTGGAAGCGGTCAAGCTTCCGGCACCGCACGCACTTCCAGGCGTCGCCATTCTCACCGGCTGTTGGTCGAAGAAAAGGCTCTGGCAAGCTACTTCGATCGCCGGCCGGAAGACGAGGATCAGGTCGAACGACGGACGATGTGACTGTCTGTCCGACGGGCGGCTGAACTCATTCTCCCGACACCCTTACGAGCTGCTTGCCGATGTTCCGGCCGGATAGCATCTCCATAAAGGCTCGGGGCGCGTTTTCAATGCCCTCGGCAATTCGTTCACGATATTTGATCTCGCCGCTTCTCACCCAGTCACTCACCTTGCGCAAACCCTCTTCTCGCCGAGCCGCGTAGTCCAGCACCAAAAAGCCTTCCACTTTCGCCCGTTTGACGATTAAGTGCCAGAGGAGCCGCGGCCCCATTTGGGGCGTCTCCAAGTTGTACTGGGAGATCTGGCCACAAATGGCTACCCGAGCCTTCACATTGAGCAGAGGAATCACAGCGTCCGTGATCGCACCGCCTACATTGTCGAAGTAGGCGTCGATGCCGATTGGACAAAGCTCCCGCAGTACCGCGGAATAGTCGTCCACCACCTTGTAGTTGAAAGCGGCGTCGAAGCCTAGATCCTGAGTCACATACTGGACCTTCTCGTCGCTCCCGGCAACGCCCACCACGTGACAGCCCTTGATCTTCGCGATCTGTCCCACGGTCGAGCCGACCGCGCCGGCGGCGGCCGAGACGACTACGGTCTCCCCCGACCGGGGCCGGCATATGTCGAGCAGCCCGAAATACGCCGTCAGGCCGGGCATTCCCAGCACGCCGAGCGCCGTAGAGATCGGCGCGGCCCGGGGATCGATTTTTGCCAGCGCCGGTCCTTTAGCGACCGCATACTCTTGCCAGCCCAGATCGGCGAAGACCACATCCCCTTCTTGATAACCGTCATGGCGCGACTCCAACACACGGCCCACAACACGGCCCACCATGAGTTGGCCGAGCTCGATCGGAGGCGCATAGGATTCGACGTCCCTCATCCGGCCTCTCATATACGGGTCCACCGAGAGGTAGATGACTTGAACGAGACATTCTCCGTCTCCCGGCGTGCCGACGGGAGAGCTGACCAATCGGAAGTCCGATTCCTTGGGAAACCCCTGGGGCCTCTTAGCCAGCGTGATCTGCCTATTTAAATTCGCCATGTCGATTCGCTTTCCTGTGTTCCCCAAACACCACTTGGCCTATCGCCGGAGCGGCACAGTTCCAAAAAGCAAAGCCCGAGGCCTACACTGTCAACCCTTCGGCTCGGTCCTCGTCCGCGGGGCGGCGATCGAAGCGGCTTGCCAGAGCGATGGCGGCAAAGCCGAACACAAAAGACGTGACGATCACCCAGACAAACGAAATATTGCGTTCGAGGCCGAACCATTCCTTGCCGAAACAGATGTAAACACTTGTAAAGACTCCGATCGCGAAGCCAAACAGCGCAGAGCGCTTTCTCGCTTTGCGAAGCAGTACACCGCCAAAAAACAGGGCCGCAATGGGTCCCACGAAAATGTGATTGATTCGGCTCGTCAGCTCCGTTAAGTTCCAGTCGGTGTGCCGCGTAGCGGTCATGATACCGATGGCCACGCCGACACCTGCCAAGCCCGCCACAAGAGCGATCATTTTTTCCAACCGGAGGGATTCGGTTCGCTTGCCTCCCCAGCCGAACCTCTCGACAAAGTCGCTGCTGATAACACTCGATATAGAGTTGATTCCCGAACTCAAGCTCGACATCGCAGCGGCCAGCAGAGCCGCGAGCAGCAAACCGGAGAAGCCCGAGGGCAGCACTTCCACAATGAACCGCGGCATGAGCCGGTCCGCTTCCGTGGTCAGCTGCGAGTGGAAAGCCTGAATCGGCAACGCGGATTGCTCGGCGTAGAAGACGAACAGACCCATGCCGCAAAGCGCCAGAAAGACGGGCAACACCAAGTTCGCTCCCGTATAGAACCACAGCGTCCGGCGGGCGGATTCAAGCGAAGGAGTGCTTAGCAGCCGTTGCACCGCCAACTGATCCGAGCCTTGCGTACACGCGTTCCAAAAGAAGATGTTCAGAAACGTTCCCACAATCGTAACCCGTACCGTGGGATCCCAACTGAAGAATTGAACATCCGCTCGCCCGGCTTGTGAGAAAGTCTGCCACCACGTCCCCGGCCCGCTTCCCAGCAGCACGCCGATCAAAACCGGAATCGAAATCGCGCCCCCAAACAAGATCAGCATCTGAAAGTTATCGGTCCAAATGACGGTTCGCATACCGCCCACGCTGGTATAGACCGCCGTCAACACTCCGGTTACGAGAATCGTGACGTAAACGTTCCAGCCCGACATCTCCACCACGGCGAAGCTCGTCATGTAGATGACGAGACCCATCCACAGCAGCGTTCGGACGATGAACGCACAGGCGCTGAGGCTTCTGACGCTCACGTCGAACCGTCTCTCCAGGTATTCGTAAGCGCTGGTGATGGGCAATCGCTTGATCACCGGCAGCACAGTCCTGCTGACGAAAGGCACAACGAGTGGAAGCGCGAGATAGCCGGTAAACAGGCCGACGCCGTAGCGGATCATCTCTCCCGGCAGGCTCAAATAGGAAATGGAGGAGAAGACCGTCGCCAGGAGACTTCCCCCGGCGAGCGTCCAGTGCGTTTGGCGGCCGCTAAGGAAATATTCGCTGCGGGAAGTCTGGCGTTTGGAAAAGTAGAGTCCTACCAGTGCGAGAACCGCGAAGTAGCCGACGATGACGACGAAATCGAGGATTCCTAGGTGCATGCGGGATTTTCTCTAGCGGTATGGGTCGAGTGCCGGGGTCATTTCACCAGGGGGATGGCAACAGGTTGGACAGAACCAACCGACAAGCGGCTACATTTTGACGCGCCTAGCATCCAGGTCAGAGAGCAGGCGGGCACAGCATGCTGTGCCCCTACGGATCGACTGCGCTCGGGGCCGTGTTTTCATGCTTCGGGTTGTAGGAAGTTCGCGGCGACTCACAACCTGCCGCGCTAGGAACCCGCCGGAAGCTCCCGCCTCGACGTTTCCACCTGTTCGCGAGCCCTTCGTTGGACTTCCTTCACCGCCTCGACCGTCGGCGTGTCGGCATCCATGTCGCTCGGCTTCTTTCCCGTTCCCTCGAATATTTCCTTGGCATTCCATTTCGAGTAGAAGTGGGGCGGCAGGGCAGGGTCCACTTTTTTGTAGAGCCTCTCGGGAATCTCGCTCCACTCGGTAATTCGGGGGAGCCCGCGGTGCGCGTAATAGAGATGCAGTGTTCGCCGCTGCCGGCTTTGGGGTTTAAGCCTGCCGGCGTGAATGCAGCGAACGTGGAAGATCACGGCGCTGCCTGCCGGCGCTTGGATTTCATGTCCCTGGTGGGGTTGAACTTCTTCGACCCTGAGATCGATCAACCGGTTGTGACTTTCGGGAACAATCGTCAGGCAATGATCGTTCTCCGACACAGCGGTCAAATAGTAGATGACCTGGATCGCTTGGATCTCCTTGCGCCGGGCGTGGTCGCGCGTCAGGTCGCGGTGCCAGCCTCGGGGGTCGTGCAGATCCTCCGTGGGCTCGCGAATCATAACGCCGAAGTCTTCGTAGGCAAGATCGTCTCCGTACACTCTTCCCAAGATGCCAAGGATCTCGGGATTCTCGATGACGAAGTCAAACTCGTCTGTCCAAGGCAAGACGTTGGGCGCTTGACGCTGAGAATCACTCAGGCCGACCCACTGTTCGGGATGTTCGTCGCAGAAACCATCCACCGCTTGATTGAGAGCCGATACTTGCGCGGGCGAAAGAGCGCCTTCGATGACCGTGAAGCCGTTGACGTCAAGTTCTTCGACGGCTTGCTGGTGATTCTTCACTACGCCCGGCATGTGCGCTTGTCCCATTGACTATTCACCGTGCCTCGTCCTGCCGGCCCTCTCACGCACTTCGCCTCGCCCCTGTGAGAAATGCGCGTTAAAGATTCATTTCCTTAATCTCATCTTGCCCAACCAAGATCAGGGGGCGGAGGGAGAATCCCCCGTCTACAACGACGTCACACCCCGTTGCATAGGATGTTTTTTCCGAAGCCAAAAACACCACCAGAGAGGCCACTTCCTCGGGCCGGCCCAGACGCCCGAGCGGGATGCTCCCGAGCAGGGTCGGCTCGTTGCTCGGATCGGCCCCGAAGAACGGCTCAAGGCCTGTCCTCGAGAGAGGCGTATCGGTGATTCCCGGCGAGACCGTGCATGCTCGAATTCCATAAGGCGCCATCTCCAAGGCCAGCGTACCGCAATAGGCGCGAATTCCGGATTTGGTGATCCGATAGACGGCTTCTTTGTAACCCGGATTGAGAACGATGGTTGAGGCCAGCAAGATGATGACGCCTTGGCGTCTTGGGATCATGTGCCGGCACACCTCTCGACAGCCCCAAATCGCGGCGCTAAGGTTAGCGTCGAGCGCGTCTCGATAGGCATCCGTGGTGATTTTCGTTACCGGTTCATGTCGAACGGCTCCGGCGTTATTGACGAAAACGTCAAGGCGCCCAAAGGCCCTGATCGTGTCCGCTACCATTTGGACAGCCTGATTCTCCCGGCGAACATCCACCGATAGCGCCAGGGCTTCCACCCCCTTGGATTTCAGTTCTTCCAAGGTCGAGTGGGGACCTTTTTCAAGACGATGATCGGCGATCGCCACGCGACAGCCTTCCTCCGCCATGCCCAGAGCGATAGCCCGGCCGATTCCCCGCTCGCCGCCCGTAATTAAGACAGTCTTGTTGCGCAGTCCTAGGTCCATGACGAATCGATTTCGTTCGCGCGTTGCATTCAAATACCGCTCAAGTCGGGGTTGAGCAGCTTGCGCACTTCCGGGTCCTCGAGGTCGGCGGCCGTTATCACGCGCGCGGGGGAATGAATAATGTTTTGGGGCGTTTCGCCGCTCAACTTGCGCATGATCGTTTGAATGCCCAGATAACCGATTTTGAACGGGTCCTGCACGACCAAAGCGTCAATCACGCCGTTTCTGAGCTCGTCTTGGAGCGTCGGGCTAGTGTCGAATCCAACCATCTTGACCTTTCCCGCCAACCCCCGCGTGCGTATGGCGCGGGCCGCCCCGATGGCCGCGGCCTCTCCGGAGGGGCTGGCCACTTGCCTGGCTGTTTCTACTATGTTATCTGTCGGGGAGGGTGCCTTCCTCCAGGCCGGTCGGTTTCATCGGAGAATCGCTAAGCGCTTCAAGTCCCGCTCGGTCCACCGGGCTTGGTCTTCAATGATTTTTTTCAGTGTCTTGGGAGGAAAAGTCGCGCGGGAAGCATGCACGGAAACGGTCACTCGCCGGTGGTCGGGGTGACGGAAGTGTTTGTGTGATCCTGACTGGCGGTCGAGAACAAATCCGTCCCGACGAAGCGCGGACATCAGCTCCCGGGCAGTTAGCCCACGGAGCTTCGCGTAGTCAATTCCCATCAAGGTTGTTCGCCGGCGGCCATATTCTTCTTGAGAAAAGTAGACGTGGCTTGAGCGATGACGGGTTAGAGCAGCTAACCCGCATTTCTCGCCAGCTGACGGTCGAAGCACACGATAGGCCCGCCATTACGTCGTTGCGCTTGCTCATCCTGCTCAACGTAGGGTTCAAGTACGCCCGCATTATTCAAGAAATGCGTTGCCGAGCGGCGCGCGCCTTGTACTGACGGGCCTCTCACGCACTTCGTCTCGCCACCTGGTGAGAAAAGCGTGTTAAAGGGTCACGGCAACGTGCAGGTCTTGCCGGACTTGAACGTCCGTGCGTATTTCCTCAGGCACGGGTTCCGCATGTTCGATCAGGCTGGCGACTACCATCCGCGCTACTTCCTCGATGCGCCGTAGCGCTTCCTCCCGGGTAGCGCCCCATGTAGAGGCTCCTTTTTCAAGGAGCGCTGGACAGTATGCTGACCAAGCGTCCCCATCAGGCTCGACGACCACCTGGAAGCGGTACGTCTTGCCGTCTTGAGCTCCGCTAACGGGGAGATCTGAGACTGGTCTGGGCATCAGTATGGGCTCAGTGTATCAGTTGAGCAAGGGCATCTATACAGCCCTCTCCGGCTCAGCCGTCATGGTGATGTGCGCTTTCCGTCCCCCCGCTGGGCGGCCGCCGCCCTGGGCTGGGGCGCAGGGAACAGGAAAATCCCCACCCTCGTCAAAGTCTTCCACTGCCTGGTCCAGTTCCCGCGGACTCGTCTACCAAGGCAAACCGAGCAACCTTCTATTTCTTCGCACCAGCCGCGACCAAAAGCCGGATCGCTTCGTTACGCTTGGCTTTGTTCTAATCCAGCTAAGGCCGGTAAAAACTTAGGCTATTGCTTCCCTGGCGGATGACGCGGGAACGCCCCAGCCGGCCGTATTCCGCGGCAAGCTCGTGGCGGGCCGCGTGCTGAGCGATGACCAGGTTGGGCGGCGATTCCCCCAGCGTATCGAGGGTTCTCGAGTACTCCTCAACCAGCGCGTAGGGAGGGCCGAGGAAATATACGTCCGCTGAGAGGCCGCTCAAGGTTTCCTTAACCGTCGCTCTGATGACACGGGCCTGTTGTTCGACACCTAAGGCGCACAAGTTTTCTTGAATCACTCGGATCGCCGCCGAGTTGCTCTCGACGAAGATCGAGTGCGCCGCGCCTCGACTGAGCGCCTCGATGCCTACCGCGCCCGAGCCGGCGTACAAATCGGCGAAGGTCTTGCCCTCGATTTCGCCTGCGATCACATTGAAAAGCGCTTCGCGTAGGCGGTCGGGCATGGGCCGGGTCTCACGCCCCGGCAATGTCTTGAGCCGTCGGTGGCGGTAGTTTCCGGCAACAACCCGCATTTCTCACCACTGTCACAGCGATTGGGGCGAAAGGTCCGGCGGCCCCGGCTCGCGGCAATAGTTCGTGTACATCGCCCAGCGTACAGTATGTCGGCGATGAATCGCGCCCTACATCCCTGACGGCGGGCATTTGCTTCCACTCCTGCCGGTCGCGGGCGAGAAATGCGGGATGATTCTCATGGCCCCCTCGAGCCGGCGAGGAAAACCTCTTCTATGGCCGCGCTTTCTCACCCCACCTGCACCAAACCGTAGCGGCGCTGCCATCTTTCGCGGATGTGGGTGACAAGCCGGCGCATCTCCTTCTCGCTGGACGGATTTTCGATGTAGGCCGTCGCCTCCGAGCGGGCGATTCCCAACGTCTCTCGATCTCGCACGAGGTTGGCTACGCGGAACGCGGGCAGCCCGGATTGCCGCGTCCCGAAAAACTCGCCCGGTCCGCGCAACTGCAAGTCGGTATCGGCGATCCGCAACCCATCTTGGGTCTTAACGAGCGTGCTGATGCGCTGTTTGGCGATGTCGCTCAGGCGGCCTGTCAGCAGGATGCAGTAGCTCTGTTCGGCGCCGCGCCCCACCCTGCCTCTCAGCTGATGCAGTTGCGCCAGACCGAAGCCTTCCGCCTGCTCGACGACCATGACCGTCGCGTTGGGCACGTCCACGCCGACCTCGACCACGGTGGTGGAAACCATAATTTGGACTTCGCCATTGTTGAATCCTTCCATCACCGCTTCTTTTTCAGGGGTCTTCAGGCGCCCGTGCAGCAGGCCGACCTTCAGGTCCGGGAAGACGATTTTCGAGAGGTGCGCAAAAACCTCCTGCGCCGCTTGGACCGCCTTCGTCTCCGACTCCTCGATCATGGGACAAACGACATACGCTTGGCGTCCGGCCTCCACTTCGCGGCGAACGAAGCGATAGACCCGCGCTGCCTCGCTTTGCCGGGCTTGCTGGGTGACGATCGGACGCCGGCCCGGCGGGAGCTCGTCGATGGTGGAAACATCCAGGTCGCCGTAGAGCGTCAGCGCGAGGGTGCGCGGGATCGGGGTAGCAGTCATGACGAGTACGTCGGGATGCTTGCCCTTGCGCAGCAAATCGAGACGTTGCATGACGCCGAAGCGCTGTTGCTCGTCGACGACGATGAGGCCCAGGTTGCGGAACTCGACGTCTTTCGAAATCAGCGCGTGGGTGCCGATCACAACGTGGGCCACCCCTTCCGCCACCATGCGCTTCAACTTGGTCTTCTCCCGCGACGTCAGAGAACCGGTTAGGCAAACGACGACGTAGCCGACGGGCTCGAGCAGATGTTTGAAGTAGAGGTAATGTTGGGTCGCTAGGATCTCCGTCGGGGCCATGACCGCCACTTGGTAGTCGTTTTCGAGAGCAATGACCGCCGCTTCCACGGCGACGATCGTCTTGCCGCTGCCGACGTCGCCTTGCAGCAGCCGGTTCATCGGCGCCGGATGAGACATGTCGGTGGCAATGTCTTTCAAGACGCGCTTTTGGGCCGCCGTGGGTTTGAAGGGCAAGATTCGTTTGATCTGCCGGCGCGCGCTGTCGACGAGACCGAAAGCGATGCCGTCGGCGCTGCGAGCCTTGCGGCGCTTGAGGGCAAGCCCACACTCCAGATAAAAAAACTCCTCGAAGATGAGGCGGAACTGCGCCGGGGTGCGGAAAGCGTTCAGGGGGGCCAGGTCGCTGCCGGGAGGCGGGAAGTGGGTTTCGAGCAAAGCTTGGTCCAGCAGCGGAAGGCCAAGCCGGCGCCGTAGGCTTTCGGGCAGCGGGTCTGCGTATTCGCGGAGAGCATCGAGCGCCCGGTGGACGAAGCTGCGCAGGACGCGCGTATTCAAACGTCCGGCGGCTTCGTAAATCGGGACGATGCGCCCCAGGTGGAGATTGGCTTCCGACTCGTCATCCAGGATTTCATATTCGGGGTGAAACAGCGAAAGCTCTTGCGAATAACTGTCCCACTCGACTTTCCCGTAGAAGGCGACCCGCTGCCCCTGGCGCAGGATCGACTGCAAATAATCACCGCGGAACCACTTGCAAACCAAAGGGCGCCCGGACTCGTCCATCGCGCGGACCTCGAATAAGCGGGCTGCCCGCTGCCTCGACCGAAAAAGTTGCGTACCCGAGATCGTGACCACGACGGTTGCCGTCTCCCCCGGCGCGAGCTTGGCGATGGGCTTGACGTTGCTGCGATCTTCATAGCGGAAGGGCATGTAGTAGAGCAGGTCTTCGACCGTAGAGATGCCCTTCGTTTTCAACAACGAGGCCCGCTGCGGGCCGACGCCCTTGAGGTAGGTGATGTCAGTATCGAGGTTCATCTCGCGAAGACTGGAACGTGCTCAAACCACCAACTCCTGACCAAGGCGCCTTGCTGTCGATGAGACCCAGCAGGCTGTCCAAAAAACTCGCTGCTCTTTGCGCCGAATCGCCAATCGCTTCCTTGAGTTGTCGAAACATAATGCAATCCGTCCCGATCAGGCAAGATTGCCCATCTCATTGGTTTTTCGGCAGCCTGCTAGCTCCATCGGTGTCGGTCATTAATTGTAGCTTCAGGGAGATCCGACGCTGGCCTGCGACCGTGAAGGAACTGCGCCGCGCAGTACTCTCGTTGGCAGGATACACGCACTAACCCGCATTTCTCACCAGCTGACGGTCGAAGCACGCGATAGGCCCGCCATTACGTCGTTGCGCTTGCTCACCGTGCTCACCGTACTGTTCAAGTACGCCTCCGCGCGCTGAGCGGCGCGCGCCTTGTACTGACAGGCCTCTCACGCACTTCGCCTCGCCACCTGGTGAGAAAAGCGGGTTGAGCGAAGTCTCAAGGCTGGCTGTTGAGGAAGTTGTTAGGAAGGACCGGATTGTTGTCGCGGAAATGCGCGGGCGAGAGTCGGTGGCAGCGGACAGACGGGGCGGCGAGTTAGGGTTTTTGTTCAGTCGAGACACTGCAAGGGTGGAAAAGGCAAGTCGGCCCCGTGCTCGGAACTCACCAGAGAGATTCGGAACCGACGACAGTTCCCCAAGGCTGCGGTCAAGAAGGGGTGACGTTGTGCAATAGGCCCCTTTCCATCAACGCTTCCACCCTTCCCTTTATCTCCGTCTCTTTGAAGTGGGGCTTGACGTCATGCACGTGGCCTACGATGCTTTCGATAGGCACTTGCTCACCGCCTCGCGAAGTCTCTCTTTCAACAAAAACGATTGTGCTCTCAAGTTCCAGGTCCGCAGCAGTCTTCGAACCAAACTCAGCCAAGACCCAGTCAATATCACCTTTGTGCTCGCGAAGGAGATCCCCGCCTAGTTTTGTAACATCCTCGGCGTCGATATCGCTCTCGATTCTATAGCCGTAACCGGTGGAATATGCTTCCAGAGTTGATCGCACTAATCCAAGAGCTTCGGCACCACCGAGGTCATTCAAGACCGCAGCGTCAAACGGGCCATAGGAATAGAGCGTGAAGTGATAGCCAAGCGGAACATCCCTTGCCTCCTGAAGAAAATACAGGAGCTTCATCAGTGCCGTCCGACCAATCCACTTCGCAGGCGACGCTTGCGCAAGATAAGAAATCAAAGCTAGACCATGGATCTGGTTCATGATTCGCTTACCTCCTCGACAATTTTTCGGGCGCGTCCAGCATCCTCTGGCTTAACGTATAGTCTAACTTGAACGTGGTGAAGAAAGCCGCAGGTTCCCTCGAGCCCTGCTCTACGCGCTTCTGCGGAGCACTGCCGATCGAGCCCTAAGGATCTGTCGACAGCTATTCTCAACTGGCCAGCTAGTTATTGATACCCGCAGAATATAGTGTTGTTTTCGGACACAGCAAATGCCTTGCCAGAGCGGGCGCAGCACGCTGCGCCCCTACACTGTATTTCGCGAACATCAATAAGCTGGGGGTAGCCTGCTGCGCCTGTCTCGAACTAGCTTCTCCGCGTCTCAACCAATGCCCAACTCGTCGACCAGCTCCAGGGGAGTTCCGCACCGCGCGCAGATGATCGAGCCACAGGCGCCGCAGCGCAGCGGATCAGCAGCACTTTGGGCGCACAAAGGACAATAATAGTCGGCAGTGTCAGCCGAAACCGTGGGTTCCCCTCCTGCTTCCGTGTCCGCGGGAAGTTCGGACCGGCAATCACCGCATCGGGTTTCTCGACTCGCGTCCTTGGCTAAAGAAGAAGCTGTTCGAGCGGCGCGTTCCGGTGGTTCCGACATGCTCAAGCGGTTATCATTTTACTCGATCCTGTCTTCGCGACCCGGCTCAATAGCCTGGGGGAGCGATACGACGACCCCGGCTGACCAGTGGAGTCGGCCCCCAATGATCATAGTCTGCCTCTGGCTGGCCGTCGTTTTCGGCTGCGCTTCTAATCCAGACACCGCGCCCGTTGAAGAAGCCTTCGTCGCCCGCAAGACGGTCGATTTGTGGAACGAACTGGTTCCCGATGCTCCCTCGGTAGTGACCCTGAATCTCGGGGAGCGTGTTGAGATCGTCGACCGCCGCCGGCGCTTCGTAAAGATCCGCAGCACCGCCGGCCATCAAGGTTGGACCCACGAGTCGATGCTGATCACGCCTGACGTGCGGGAGCTGATGCAACAGTTACGGGATCAAACCGCTTCCGACCCCCCGCAGGGCACGGTGCTCGCGCTGCGTACTTTGAACGTACATCTTGAACCGTATCGCTGGGCGCCAACGATCTTCCAACTCAAGGAAGACGAGGGAGCCATACTGCTCCGCCACCGTCTCGTCGAGCGCCTCCCCCGCCGTCCCGAAGAGGGGAAGCCCCCGCCCGCCCCCACCGGCCGCGATGATTGGTATCTCGTGCGAGTAGCCGGCGGGCAGGCCGGTTGGGTGCTCGCCACCGGGGTCTATTCGGGTATTCCCGACGAAGTGAAGGAGTTCGCCGAGCGGCGACGAATCACCTCTTACTTCGCGCTGGGAGAAGTCCACGATCGCCGGCTCGGCGAGGCCAAGAAGACATGGCTCTGGACCCAGACCGAGCGGCTCAAGCAGCCGCACGACTTCAACTTGATCCGTGTCTTCCTGTGGAGCCGCCGAGGTCGCTCCTACCGGACGATCAAGATGGAACGCGGCCTCGTCGGCTACCTGCCTGTGCTCATTCATCGCGACATAGACACGCGCTGGGGAAAGGGAACGGGTTTCTCGCTAAACCTGGAAAGACAAGGCCGGCGGCTGCGACGAACATACGCACTTGTCGAGAGCCGGGTCCGCAGGATCGGCGAAGAGGTGGAGACATCCCCTCGCCCTGCGATCAAGCTGATCCCCAAGAGCCCGCCCCCACCGCCCCCTCCCAGCCTGCGGGAGCGAATCCTCGACTGGTCGGGAAAGTAAGGCAAGCCGCGGCCGAAAATGCGTCTGCTCCCGCTTGTGAACCCGGCGATAGCGAAGGCAACTGTTATATTCAAGAAGAATGATGTCTCCACTTCTGGAAGCGTGCCGTAGGAGAGCGGTCGAGCGAATCCCGGTTTGGTTCATGCGGCAGGCAGGGCGTTACATGCCCGAATACCGCCGCATTCGGGCCAAGCATTCGATTCTGGAGATTTGCAAACGCCCGGAGTTGGCGGCCGAAGTCACCCTGCAGCCGATCGAGGCCCTCGACGTCGACGCGGCTATCATCTTCGCTGACCTGCTTCTGCCCCTCGAGCCGATGGGGCTTACCCTCGAATTCGTCGAGGGCGACGGCCCCACGATCCACAATCCGGTGCGCTCGTCGCACGACATCGACGAGCTCGAGACTCAGAACGGGGAGGACTTAGGTTATGTAGGCGAGGCAATTGCCAGGGTGAAGAAGGCGCTGGACGGCCGCGTTCCGACGATTGGCTTTGCCGGCGCCCCGTTCACGCTGGCCAGCTACATGATCGAGGGCGGCAGCTCTCGGAACTTCGCTTTGACCAAGAGCTTGATGTATGGCGATCCCGCGGGCTGGGAGCGGTTGATGGCGAAGATTCTCGAAGTCATTGTGCCCTACGCCGCCAATCAGGTCGCGTCGGGAGCCGACGTCATTCAGATTTTCGACAGTTGGGTCGGTGCGCTGGCGCCGGAAGACTACAACCGCTACGTACTGCCGCACTCCCGGATGCTGATCCGGCAGATCCAGACGACGGGAGTGCCGGTCATTCATTTCGCCACCAGCGCGGGAACGTTCCTGCCTTTGTTGCACGAGGCGGGCGGCGACGTCCTGGGGCTCGACTGGCGCGTGAGACTCGATGAGGCCTGGTCGGCGATCGGCTACGAGGCGGCGGTACAAGGGAACCTTGACCCGGCCGCGCTGCTCGCTCCGCTGCCGGAAATCGAAAGGCGCGTTGAAGACATCTTGCGGCGCGCCGGCAATCGACCGGGCTATATTTTCAATCTCGGCCACGGAATTCTGCCCCAAACTCCGGTGGAAAACGTCAAGGCCGTAGTTCGCATGGTGCGGGATTTCCAGTCTTAGCCCGCTTTTCTCACCAGGTGGCGAGGCGAAGTGCGTGAGAGGCCTGTCAGTACAAGGCGCGCGCCGCTCAGCGCGCCTTTTTTGAACAATGCGGGCGTACTTGAACCCTACGTTGAGCACGGTGAGCAAGCGCAACGACGTAATGGCGGGCCTATCGCGTGCTTCGACCGTCAGCTGGTGAGAAATGCGGGTTAGCCCCAATACTCGTTACTTAGCGACCACGGAGGCCCGAATCGCTCTCTGGGATTCCGGGCTGGATGCAAAGGTTGTAGGGCCACAGAAGGTGCAAACAGGCGGCCCCAGGGCGCGACATGTCGCGCCCGTACATGACAAACGGTGCAGTGCGGTGGCGGGGGATAGTCAGCCAATTTCGCGTCCGGACATCCCCATAACTGGTTGATTTTTCGAAGGCGTGAAATTGCTGAAAGTCCCCGCCGCGAACGGCAATCGTATTTTGCGACGGAAAGTAGCTACCGATTTCCGGCAACCCAGCCGGCAATTCGGATCCGGCTCGCGATGAGACGCGTAGCGATAGTGGGAGGCGGCATCTCGGGGCTTTCCGCGGCCTATTACCTGTCGCGAGCCGGTCTCACCTGCACTCTGATTGAAGCTCGCCCGCGGCTCGGCGGCGTCATTTGCGGGGAGCACGTCGACGGCTGCCTGGTTGAGGGCGGCCCAGACAGCTTTTTGGCGCAGAAACCTTGGGCCCTAGACCTGATCCGCGAGATCGGCCTCGAGGACCAGGTCATCGGGTCCAACGACCGCTTGCGCAAGACCTACATATTGCGCGACGGGCGACTGATCGTCCTGCCCGACGGCATCCAGTTTCTGGTGCCCACGAAGCTTTGGCCGGTGATCACCTCGCAGCTGCTTAGTGTTCGGGCCAAAGCAAAGATCGCTACTGAATGGCTGCGGAGGCCGGGCCGGCAACATCCTGACCGTTCCGTGGCCCAATTCGTGGAAGATCATTTCGGGACGGAGGTCAACGAATACCTCGCACAACCCATGCTTGCCGGCGTCTACGGCGGCTCTCCGGAAAACTTGAGCGTCGATAGCGTCCTGCCGGCGTTCGTCGATCTCGAAAGACGCTACGGCAGCCTCACGCGCGGCATGCTGCGCGACCGGGCCAAAGCTTCTCCCGGTAAGGCGAACGATCCGCAAGGAAGACGACAACCCCTTTTCCTGACGCTCAGGCACGGGATGCGTCAGCTTATAGACGCGCTGGCTGAACGGCTCGAAAGCAGGGTTCGGATCGTGACCGGAACCGCGCAGGCGCTCGACGGCGCGCGGGGAAATTTCCGCTTGCGGGTCGATGGAGAGACTGTCGAGAGTGACGAGGTGATCCTGGCGACCCCGGCCTACCAAGCCGCCGAGTTGGCCAAAGCCCATGACGCTCAGTTGGCGAAGCGGCTTGGGGAAATTAGGTACACGTCCTCCATGACCGCCTCGCTGCTCTATCCGCGTGATCACTTCGACCGCCCCCTGGACGGCTTCGGCTTTTTGGTCCCTCGGGCGGAGGGGATGCGGCTGACGGCCTGTACCTGGGTCAACACGAAATTCCCCGAGCGCGTATCCGCTGACCGGGTTCTGCTTCGTGCGTTCTTGGCAGCCGAACAGGCCCAGGCGGCCTGGGACCGGTCGGACGAGCGGGTAGCAGCGCTCGTTCACGAAGAACTCAGCGCCCTGATGGGTTTCCGAGCTGATCCCGTCGAGTGGCGTTTGTACCGCTGGCCTCGGGCGATGGCGCAATACGAGGTGGGGCACAAAGACAGAATCGATGGGATCGAGGCCCGCCTGGAAGAGATGCCGGGTCTACACCTCGCCGGAAACGCTTACACGGGAATCGGCATTCCCGACTGCATTCGGCGTAGCAAGAGCATCGCAGAGAAGATCGTGGCAGCGAGTTAGTTAGCCGAGGCGACCTGAGGTCGCCGCCATGCCGGCAAGAATGCCGGCACAGCACGCCGGGAGGCATGCGCCAGGTCTAACCGCTGCTAGCTCTGTTTCCAGTCTTCCTTCGCAACTCCTGACCCAACTGTTCTAGGGCCGGCTCCAATCGCTGGCGCCGCCGCCAAAAGTCGGCCCAAAGGTCACCGGACTTCTTCAATCGAGCCGGCATGTTCGCTAGGGTAAAGCGCTTTGGCGAGAGTGTACGGCGCAACTCGCGGCGGGAAATCGGCGCCGACACGGAGGCCGCGGGGACCGGCCGCACGGCGTACACCGCCGCCAACGGGCGTCCGTAAGCGTTCTGGGAATAGTCGAAGTAGACTTTGCGCTTGGGACGTTTGGGGACATGTCGCTCGAGGGTAACTTGCTCCGGCATTCGCGCGGCTATGAGGCGGGCCACAATCTCCGCAAAAGCCCGCACCTCGGCGTAGGCATAGTCGCTTTCGAGCGGCAGATAGATGTGAAGACCACTCGCTCCCGAGGTCTTAATGAAAACTTCGAGGCTGAGGCGGTCCATCAAATCGCAGACCGCGCGGGCGATTTCGACCACCGTGGCAAAGTCCGCTTTCTCAGCTGGGTCCAGGTCGAAAAAGACGTAGTCCGGGCGATCGAGATCCTCGATAGAACTCGACCAAGGGTGGTGCTCGATGCAGCCAAGATTGCTCAAAAACAGCAGCGCGGCGAGATCGTTGGCCAGATAGTATCGGATGTCGGACTTTCTTTCTTCCGACGCAATGGCGAACGTTTCCACCCACTCTGGGGCGTCCGATCCCGCCTCCTTTTGGTAGAACGACTCGCCTTCCATGCCATTCGGGTAGCGGTGAAGAACAAGTGGACGGTTTCTGAGGAACGGCAATATGTAGTCGGCGACCCGGTAATAGTAAGCGAGTAGCCGCCGTTTGGTGTAGCCCTTTTGCGGAAAGTAGACTTTATTGAGGTGGGTCAACCGCAGCCGCCGGCCGTCGAGATCCACCACCAGGTTCTCTTCCCTGCCCCCTTCGAGCTCGCGTTCGAGATTCTTCCTCCCCCGCAGTTGTGGCGTCGCGGTCACGCGGACACTTTGCGACCGGGAATCCGATCTCGGTTTCGCATCTTCGAGCAGGCACTGCTTGAGGTCCAGGTCGGCGCGAAGCCCGATGAAGACGGGCTGTCGCAGGCGCTGCTGTTGGGTCCAATTGTGAAATTTGACTCGCGCCACGAGTTCGGGCTTGACCCAGCGCATGGCTTGTCTGAGTTGGGGAGTCTCGGCGAAAGGACACCGCTTCACTTCGAGACCTTCCAGCTGATCGAACAGACTCGCTTGTTTCGCCTCACCGAAGCCGCTGCCCACTCCTCCGATGAACCTGAGCCGCCGCCCCTCGTAGAGTCCCGCGAGCAAGGCGCCGAAATACTTCCTGCCTCCTTGCGGCGCGGTGAATCCAGCGATGACCGCATCGACCTCCCGGACGGTTTTGACCTTGACCCACGAAGCGCTCCGGCCTTCGACATAAGCACTGTCGATGCGCTTGCCCACAATGCCTTCAGCGCCGCGACCCGCCGCTAAGTCAAATAATTCCTTGCCCTTTTCCTCGACGTGATCGGAAAAACGCAGCGCTCCCGCGGGCCGCAGAATCCGCTTCAAGAAACGTTTTCGCTCGATAAGCGGCGCAGGCCGAAGATCGCAGCCGTCGGCGTAGAGAATATCGAACAGGTAGTACGTGATCGGGGCGGATCGCTGGAGGTTCTTTGAAGGCTCAGCAACGTTCATGCGCGACTGAAGACGCTCAAAGTCGCCACGGCCCTCTTCGTCAAGAACAACAATCTCACCGTCGAGAATGGCCTCGTTCACCGCGAGGTTGGTCGATAGTTGAGACAGCTCCGGGTAGTGGCTCGTCACATCTCGTCCCGTGCGGGTATAGAGTCGGCTCTCGTCGCCACGCACCGAAACCAAGGCTCGAATACCATCCCATTTCAATTCGAAGATCCAGTCGGGCGCGGAAAACGCGTCCTCGACCAGACTGGCGAGCATCGGCTTGACCGCAGCGGGCATCGAGGCGGCAACCGCTCCTTCAAGCGCCGCGGGCCCCTTGGCGCCGGCAGTTTCCGCGGCGGGGTATCCTTGGCGCACTTCACTCAGCGTGCGGCCGCTGGCGATGGACTCGCTATGGGCATCGATGTCCCAATCCGGGTCCGCGTGATCGTCGCGGTGCTTGATCAGCAACCATTCTTCTACGCCGGGCTTCGAGCGGCGTTTGGTCTTGACCAACACGAAACCGCCCCGCAGCCTCTGGCCCGCCAGCGAGAACTTGAGATCCCCCCGAGCAAGCTGCTCATCGAGATCGCCTTCCGGTTCGTACGTACCGCTGTCCCAGATCAAAACGGCGCCGGCGCCGTAGTTGCCCTCGGGAATAACGCCCTCGAAGCGGCCATACTCGAGCGGGTGATCTTCCGTCATCACCGCCAGCCGCTTATCGCCGGGATTCAACGAGGGACCTTTCGGCACAGCCCACGACTTGAGCACACCGTTGACTTCAAGACGCAGGTCGTAGTGCAAACGACGGGCGGCATGCTTTTGCACGACGAATCTTCTTGCCCTCGGGGAAGACTTCCTTGGGGCGGGATGCTCGGACGGTTGGCCCGCGGGCTCGGGAGTCTTCTTGAACTTTCTCTTGCGACGATAGTCCTTGAGCGACATCAGCGAGGCGCAGGTTCACCTGTTGTTATTGTCTCCGAAACAGCAGACCGGCGATTGCACCGCGAGTGGTCGGGCGTCGGGTCGTCCCGTCTGAGACGGCGAGGAACTACGGGCACGGCATGCCGTGCCCCTACATTTCCAAGCAGCCCACATTTCCAAGCAGCCCACATTTCCAAGCAGCCCACATTTCCAAGCAGCCCACATTTCCAAGCAGCCCACATTTCCAGGCAGCCAACATTTACCAGCAGCCCACATTTCCAGGCAGCCAACATTTACCAGGGCCTAACAGATCCGTAGGGGCACAGCATGCTGTGCCCGCCCGCACCGCCCGAGTGTGGTGACAGGTGGCCTTCGCCCCGAGTCGAACAAGATCAAGCGGCATGGGAAGGGCGATACAGTCCGGCAGCGAGGGGTCTCAAGCGAAGACCGCGGGATCGGTAAACCTTTTGAGTTTCTCGATGAGCGTGGTCCGCTTGATGCGCAGCATTTCGGCAGCCTTGCTCGTGTTCCCGTTGGTGGACTCGAGCACTCGGCGGATCAAGTCCTGTTCGAATTGGGAGACAAGCTGTTTGAAGTCATGAGTCTGTTCGCGAAACAGGGAGGGAGCGGCGGCCGCCAAACTAACCGGGTCCCCCGGCTCAGGGAAGTCGAAGACTTCCACCACCCGCCGCTCCTGGGAGCGGATGACGGCGATCTCGACGGCGTTCTCAAGTTCGCGGATGTTTCCCGGCCAATGGCGCGCCATCAGGTCAACTTCCGCGCTCGGGTGCAGCTTCTTCCGCGGCAAGCCGTCCCGGCGGCAAAAGCGCTCGAAGAAGTGGTCCACAAACAAAGGTATGTCTTGCCGGCGCTGGCGCAGGGGCGGCAAGTGGATGGGGAAGACATTGATGCGGTAGAAGAGATCTTCGCGAAACCGTCCTTCGGCAACTCGTCTCCGCAAATTCACATTTGTGGCGGCAACCACGCGGGCGTCGAAGCGCACGGTCTCGACTCCGCCGATGCGGTGAATCTCGCGCTCTTGTAGGGCCCGAAGCAGCTTGGGCTGCAACTCAAGGGGCAGGTCCCCGACTTCGTCTAGAAAGATCGAACTGCCGTGAGCTTGTTCAAAGCGGCCGACCCGCGTTTGATAGGCATCGGTGAAGGCGCCCTTCATGTGGCCGAAGAACTCATCTTCCAACAGGTTGGCCGGGATGCCGCCGCAGTTTACCGAGACCATCGCTCGGTTGTGTCTGTTGCTACAGGCATGAACCGCACGCGCCACGCGCTCTTTGCCGGTACCCGTCTCGCCGGTGATCAGCACGGTTGTGTTTTTGGGCGCGACCAGTTTCACTTGCTCGATGACGTTTTCGATCGCCGAGGTGCGGCCGAGGATAAGATCCGCCGGCAGCAGGTTGGTGGTCGCTTCAAGCGGCTGCGTCCGGTCGAGCGGGGAGCGGGAGCGGGTAAACGGCGCCCGTGGTTTCGACGCGGCGCTTTGACCGCCGCCCTTCTTGTCCCCCGAGGCGATGCTGAGCCTTAACGCCAGTTCCATCCTGCGGACGAGATCTTGCGGGGCAAAAGGTTTGGTCAAGAAATCCGACGCCCCTTGAGAGACGATCTCAGCCGCGAGTTCAAATCGCTCCGGCTCAGTCAATACGATCACCACCACCGCATCATTGGAGGCTTGAGCCCGGGTCAGCAGTTTTTGACACTCATCCCTCAGATTGCCGCTCAACGCCGGTTCGAGATCCAGCAACACTAAGTCCGGGCCTAGGATCGCCACGCGCCGCTCGGCCTCGGCCCAACGTGCCACCAGCTCCACACGAAACCCGTTCGCCTCGAGTACCCCTCCGAGCGTGGCGTGCAGGGCTCGGTCAGGGCTGATCAATAGAACCCTGCGAGTGCCGCTGACAGGTTTCCAGGAAGCAGTTTGTATAGCAGGGGCGGAAGTCACGTCGTTGCTAGTCGTCTTTTTGGCAATCTGAGTGCCAAAGGACTGACAGCAGCTTCCATCTGTTGAAAACAAACGGCCTAACATCGTCCAGGGACTTCCACCCACAAGCGGAACGGCAACCTCTCTTTCCAAAAGGGAACCATTGCGGTCCGGCCCGCAGGCGCTAAGCCTTTCTGTTTCAAGCAGTTCGAGCAGAACCGGAGATAGTGCCGATGCGGGACGCGAGTTTCAAATTGACAACGTTTTCGAGACTCGTTGAGGTTCTCGTCGTCCGTGCGGAGTGCAAGGGCGCGCTGTGCCGTCCCGAGGGGTTGACTTAACTGGCGACTGCTTGGGGCCGGGGCGACCGTTTTTTGAGTTATAACCGAAAGTTGTGGATGAGGGCGTAGGGAAGGGCGGCGTATCCTAGCGGTTGAATTCAGTGTTTGACCGCTTCCCAGAAAGGAATGAAAGGATACGCCATGAGAGAGTTTGAAGCGATTTCCGAAGAGAGTCAAGTAGGCCCAAAGGTGGTCTCGGTCAGCGAGCTTAGCGAACTGGACGAGGTGCTGCGGCACGGAGCACGGCGCATGTTGGTCCAAGCCGTCGAGGCCGAAGCCGCCGCCTACGTCGACGCGCATCGCGACGAAATCGACGACCAGGGGCGGCGATTGGTGGTGCGCAACGGCTGCGCCAACGAACGCACCCTCGTCAGCGGTGTCGGAACCCTGAAAGTACGCGCCCCGCGAGTCAACGATCGCCGTGTCGATGAAGACGGCAACAAGTTTCGATTCACGTCCGAGATTCTGCCGCCCTACCTGCGGCGCACCAAAAGCGTCGAAGAGCTGATCCCCTGGCTGTATCTGAAAGGCATCTCGACGGGTGACTTTTCAGATGCGCTGAAAGCCCTGCTCGGACCCGCCGCGCCGGGCTTGTCAGCGACCACGGTGGTGCGTCTCAAGCAAGTCTGGCGCGAGGAATACGAGACCTGGTCGAAGCGCTCGCTCGAGGGTCAACGCTTCGTCTACCTGTGGGCGGACGGCATCTACTCGAACATCCGTTTGGACGATGAACGGCAGTGTTTATTGGGTGTTATCGGTGCCTTGGCCGACGGCCGCAAGCAACTGTTGGCGGTGCATGACGGCTTTCGCGAAAGCGAGTTGTCCTGGACGGAGTTGCTCGAAGACTGGAAGCGGCGCGGCCTGGAGGTTCCGCCGAAGTTGGCGGTGGGCGACGGCAGTTTGGGCTTTTGGGCGGCGCTGCAGAAGGTGTATCCGACGACGCGCGAACAACGCTGTTGGGTGCACAAGACGGCGAACGTGCTCGACAAGTTGCCCAAGAGTATGCAGGGCAAAGCCAAGAGCGCGCTACACAACATTTATCTGGCCGAGAGCCGAACAGCGGCGGAGGGGGCGATGGATCACTTCGCCGGCCTCTACGAGGTGAAGTATCCCAAGGCCGTTGCGTGCCTCGAAAAGGACCGCGAGGTCGTATTGACGTTTTACGACTTCCCGGCCGAGCACTGGGGGCATCTGCGAACGACGAATCCGATCGAGTCAACGTTCGCGACGGTGCGCCTGAGGCAACGCAGGACGAAGGGCTGCGGCAGCCGCGAAGCCTCGCTGACGATGGTGTTCATGTTGGCCCGTCAAGCGGAGGCTCGCTGGCGCAGACTCAACGGCTCGGAGCTGATTGTCCACGTCTTAGAAGGAAAGAAATTCAAGGATGGAGTGATGGTTCCACAACGCGCCGCCTGACCCGCCCCGTCCACAACATTTGACAATAACTCCCGTTTTTTCGACACCTACCGTCAAGTTATTGACGCTCGAAGCGGAACTCTCAGCACCATCCTCTCGTTTTCCCAATGATTTAGACGAGCCTTTGCCGTTGGCAGTCGTAGTGCATAGAGCACGCCGACCCTGGTTATACAGCCGACTCGCTTGCTGAGTACTGGGAGGGACCGCCGAGCCCGCGGTCACATTGCCGGCCCGGCCCGCGCAGCGGCGTTTGCAGGTCACAGCCGTAAGGCGAGTTTGAATTCATCCACGGGAGGAACCCACTTTGATGGCTACTGCTGCTACTGCTGTTGCTCACAAATCTTCTGACGGAGCGTCGGCGCCGATGAGCGACCGCGACGCTTTGATCGTCAAACACTTGCCCTTGGTGAAAGCGATTGCTAATCGTATTCGCGACAACCTTCCGGTTCAAGTGGAGTTGGATGATCTGGTGCACGCGGGCATCCTGGGGTTATTCGATGCGGTCGACAAGTACAACCCCGAGAAAAAGGTCGTTTTCCACCTCTATGCCAAGCACAGGATTCGCGGAGCCATCCTGGACAGCCTGCGCCAGCTTGACTGGGCTTCTCGCGATCTGCGCAAGCGCTTCAAGTCCATCGAGGCCCTAGCCCAGAAACTGGCCCAATCGATTGGCCGCGCACCTACCGACACTGAGGTCGCCGCGCGGATGGGCATTTCGGAAGCTCAATATCAAAAACTCAAGTCCGAGCTCTACAACGCCGGCCTGACGGCGGGCCAACCTCATCGTGTCGAGCGGCCCGACCATAGCAGCTTCGCCGAGGCGACCGAGACAGCCGAGCAGCGTCCGGATCAAATCGTGGCCAATGTGCAGCTCAGAGAGATCCTCAACGAAGCCATCGGCACGCTGCCGCCCCGTTACCAACGAGTGATCCGACTCTACTACGACCAGGACCAAACCATGAAGCAAATCGGCGCGGATCTGGGCGTCAACGAGAGCCGCGTCTCGCAGATTCACAAAACAGCGCTGGAAAAAATGGAAACAGCCATGCGAACGTCTGGTTATGGATCCACTTCCATGTTCTTCGAGGGTGATCGAGGAGCTTAGCCCGCGTTTCTCGCCAGCTGACGGTCGAAGCACCCGATAGGCCCGCCATTACTTCGTTGCGCTTGCTCGCCGTACTCAACGTACTCATCCGGTCGGACGCTGAGCGGAAGTCGCTGCTTATTTCGCTAGCAGCAAGATAGGAGCGGGCCAGGCTGCACCCGCAAAAGTACACCTCCGCGCGCCGAGCGTCGCGCGCCTTGTACGGACGGGCCCCTCACGCACTTCCCCCCGCCACCTGGCGAGAAAAGCGGGCCAAAGTTCGCGTATTTAAAAAGGCCTTTCCCGAAGAATCATACGGCCATCTGTGTGCTCCGGAAGTGGTTTGACACAGAGCCTCGCGAGTCGCGATCGTGAGGGACCAGTCCCGGGACTGGCGGCCCATAAACGATCGCGAACTTTTGGAACTAAGCAGGCTAGCCGGGAGGCCGGCAGCCCCTGGCGTCTGAACGACAGCCGGCTTCGGCGCCCGATGAAGCGGGGACCTACTCGCGTTTACGATCCGGTGGAGGAGGTGTTTCGGACCCGCCGCCGGTTATCTTCGAAAGCACCTCGTCAAACAGATCGGCTTTCTTGCTCTGTTTTTTCTTGGCGGCGCTTTTTCCGTGCCGGTAGCTGTGGGCGTGAAAACAGGTCCTGCATTCAACTTTGGCCGGCGCCTCATCGACGATGGCCACCACGGAGTGATTCGTCAGCAGACGACACTTCGGGCAGTGGTCGTCAATGATGTCACCCAGGCGCGGTTCAGCCATGGGACGAATCCTCAGGAAGGAAACTCAATTATCGCATATCTCCGGGTGGCCGAATCTAGTGCCCAAGACTCGCAATTTGTCCATAAGGTCGCACCGGTAGCCGGAGACAGCGACCCGCCCTTGGGAGGAATTCAGCAAGGCAGCGAGTTCGCGGTGCTCTTCGTCACTCATTTCGTACCGGTAGGCTTTGCTCATCGCCCCTGGCGCCCTGCGGGTAGGGGGGGCGCAGTAAAACAGCGTCCGCTCGTTGTCGTACAGCCTGATAATTTCGATCGCCGGGCGATTCTCGATCTGAACCCGAAGGAGCCTCATGGCAGGCCTCGCGGCGCGGAAAAGGTCTTCCGCGTCGTCATGACGTAGAAGGTGACCGCGCAAAAAACGATGGCCGTTAGTATCATGGCGCCCTGTACGATGTCGGGCGAAACGATGCTGGCCAAGTGCAGAACAGGCGCCAGAACCAAACCGGCGACGAAGCCGTCCCCGACGAGCGCCGTCACTCCGAGCAGCGGGTTGTGGCGAACCGCCATGGCGATGCGGGGCGCGACGTTCAGCACGACCATGGCGAGGATCCATCCCATCCAGCCGGAGAACAGCTCGATCATCGCCGTCGAGTTTGCGCCCACCATGCCTCCGGCGATCCCCGCGGTCACGGCCAGCGTTAACAGAAGATAGGTCTTCTTGATGACTTCGGCTCGATTACCCTCCAGCGCCGTTTGGCCCCACAGTTTGTCGCCGACGGTCAAAGCAGGTCCGACGTGCTCGGTCGCCAAATCGCCTGTGCGATACGACCGCTTAACGGATTGCGCCGCGAAATCGTAACCGCAATCACAGCGTTCCGCGCTGTCGGGGACGAGCAATTTACAATTCGGGCAGATCATTGTCACCTCTTCGTCCATTTTACGGACGCTCGCGGAATATAGTAACCAATGCCGATCGGAAACTCGCGATCCTGGAACGTTCCGTAGCGCAGGCTGGGCGGTCGTTGGGCCCAGACCCGCGGCCTTTACTTTAGATCTCCAGCAAATGCCCTGCTTTGCCCACGTTGCTCGCGCGCGTCTTCCCCAATCTCACTGATTGGCCGGCCGCTTCGTGAATGTGGCCGCAGAAGAAGTATTCCGGTCCGTGCTGTTCGATGAACTCGCTGACAGCCCGGCTGCCGGCGTGCAGGCCCGTGCGAACCTCGTCCAGAGCGGTTTCCCAGGGGGGCGCATGGCAAATGAGAACGAGCGGTGAAAGGCCGCTGAAGGGTTCCAGCTTGGCGGCGATTTCTTCTTCCGTGTATTCGCCCGGCGTGTTGAAGGGCGTGGGATTCGAATAACCGAGGCCGGCCACGTGGTAGCCCGCGGCTCGGAAAGTCCGTCCGTGGAAATCCTGAAACCCGAACTCCTCGCAAAAGGCGGCAATCTGCTCGGTTGACTCATGGTTGCCCGGCAGAACCCAGAGCTTCTCGCCCAGCGGCCGCAGGATCGCGCCGCATTCGGGAAGCCCGCGCGACCAGCGCACAAGATCGCCCGCCGATATGTAGATGTCGGCCTTGACCGACGCTACTCGCTCGAGCGATCGGAGGTCATTGTGGATGTCGGAGAAGATCTGAACCTTCATGAGTGACCTTGTCGCGTTCCGGAATCCCGCGAATCCCAGTGTATGACAAGCGAGTGCCCCATCGCCGCCGAGATTCCGGCGGGGGGCGGGCGTCGGCCAAATCAAGGCGTTTGATACGATTGCGGTTTGAAGATCGATCTCGTCAAGCGCTACGAAATCAAGGTCCTGACCATCTGCATGATCCTGCTGGCGGCAGCTGCCGCATGGGTTCTGCTCACTCGCCCCGCCTATCGCATCGAAGGAGACTTTCTCCAGCGAGAAGACAGCCGCCACGCCGACGGGTGGCTGGCCGAGCAGATGCAGTCGTCCATCGCCGAGCATCGCGCCCGGGCCTGCCTGGCTCTGGGACGGATCGGCGACCCCGAAACGCTCGATCCGCTGATCACGGCTCTTGAAGACCCCATCGCGCGAGTACGAGCGGCCGCGGCGTTCGCCATCGGCGAAATGGAAGACGAAGCAACGCTGGCTGAGTTGGGCCTTGAACCCGAGGAACGCGCCGCGCGGGCGCTGCTTGATGCGCTCCACGATGACGAACGCCTGGTTGTCTCGAACGCCGTCGAAGCCTTGGGCAAGCTGCACCGGCGGACAGCTCTCGATTCCCTTACGCGGACTCCCGCGCCCCTGCCGGTTACGCTCGCCGCCTTGCTCCGCATGCGAGCGGTGGAGCCGGCGGCTTGGATCGCGGATTGGATGAAGTCCGACGATCAGAACATTCGCTGGGCCGCTGCGTTTGCCTTGGCGGAGTTGGGTGTGTCCGTCGACTCGGAAACGGCCCGTTCGTTCATCAACTTGACGAAGGACGCCAATCCCTTCGTCCGTGCCGCGGCGGCGCAGGGGCTTGCCCGAGCCGAACCCACGGCGGAGACCCTTGATTCTCTGGCCCAGCTGGCCACTGACCGCGACCCAAAGGTACGGATCGAAGCTGTGCGATCGATGGGGGCGGTTGAGACGAAGAGGTCTCTAGAAATACTGATCGCCGCATTGGGTGACGCCAACGAGAATGTACGCATCGCCGCGGTCGAGGCGATGGCAACGCTCGGGGACCGGCGAGCCATTTCATCGCTGCAGCCGCTCCGATTCCGCGACTCGCCCGTAGCCTGGGCCGCCGAGCGAGCGCTAGCCGCCCTCGCCACCGGCGATGCGCAGTTTTTCGCCGGATTCAGGGGCGTCCCACCCGCCTACGAAACCCCGCCGGCCATGGGAGCATTCGTGCAGGCGCTGGGGAGGCTGCGTTCGGAGCGCGCCACGAAGTTGCTGGGGGAGTTGTGGGAGAGCGGAGGGGAGCGCGTCCAGCCGGTTCGGCCGTTGGTCTTGCGTGCTTTGGCAGCGCAAGGGATTACTGATTGGGAACCGTACCTGGCAGCGGCGCTTGAGGATGCCGATTGGACCCTTCGTTGGACCGCCCTCGAGCTGATGCCGAGCCCTAGGGTCGAAACCTGCCTGGCCGCCTATCGGCGAGCGCTTCTCCCGCCGGCCACCGCCGTTCGTATTGCCGCCTTAGGAGCCGCTTCCCGAGCTCACAAGGGTCCTGAGCAAAGGCAATTTTTCCTCGAAGCCCTGGAGGACCCCGACCGGCTTGTTCGCATCCGCGCCGCCAAGCACTTGCGCCTGCTGCACGACGAGGACCACAGGCAACGGATCGGTCTCGCCGACACACGCTATGCGCGGGAAGACTACCAGCGGATCGCGCGCACCTTGAATCGAAGGCTCAAGATAGACACCAGCGACGGCGTCCTTGACGTGCTTCTCGACTACGAGTACGCTCCTCTCACGGCGGAGAACTTCGTCGAGCTGGCCCGCCGCGGCTACTTCAACGGGCAGCGCTTCGTCACCGTGGTTCCGAACCGGTTTGTGAAAGCCGGCGACCCGCGGGGAGACGGGCAAGGCGGGCCGGGGTACACCATCCGCTGCGAGGTGAACCCCCGGCCGTTCTTGCGGGGAAGCTTGGGAATGGCCGTGGGAGAGAAGGACTCCGGCGGGAGCCAGTTTTTCATCTGCTTGTCGCCGCAACTGCTCTTCGACGGGCGCTACACGAATTTCGGCCGGCTGATATCTGGAGATGACGTGATCGATCGCATCACCAGCGAAACCCGGATCCTGCGGGTGGTCATTCCCTAGTGCTTACTTCCATAAGTTCGCGTATTTAAAAAGGCCTTCCCCGAAGGATCATACGGCCATCTGTCTGGCCCGGAAGTGCTTTGTTCACAAAACATTCTGAGCCGCGACCGCGAGGGAGCGGTCCCGGATTGCCGACCCATAAACGATCGCTAACTTATGGAAGTAAGCACTAGGTTCGACTGGCGCTTTTGCCGGGGACGGCCTTCACAAACCTTCAAAGCTCCACCTTAAGGAGCTACCGAAGGAACGAAACCGAGAAGCCGAGAAAGAATAACCAGGGATAGTTGCTTGCCCGGCTCCCAAAAAGCTTGGAATCTTCAAGAGTGACGCGAAATCCGAGAACCCGGTCGGAGCCGCGGGCGCGCGCCCGCAGGCTCCCGCTCTCACGAGTCTGAGAAGATCCGCTGCTTTTTGTGGTGCACGCTCTCGCTCTCGGCCCATGCGGCGTCTCGCCACCCTACTGCCCAAAGAACCTAGTCACATCCTCCATCGACGTCGTGAAGGTGTAGTCGGGTAGGCTCTGGTAGAAGACTTTGCCGTAGGGCCGCTTGAGGATGCGGTTGTCGAGCAGCGTCAAAACGCCCCGGTCCCGGCTACTGCGAATCAGCCGCCCAAAGCCTTGCTTAAGAGAGATGACGGCCTGCGGGATCTGGTATTCGACAAAGGGGTTCTGGCCGGCCTGGCGCAGGCTTCTGATCCGCGCCTCGACGACGGGGTCCGACGGCACGGCAAAGGGAAGCTTGTCGATGATGACCGAGCTGAGTTGCTCGCCCGGTACGTCCACGCCCTGCCAAAAGCTCGCCGTAGCGAACAGCACGCAATGAGGCGTGCTGCGAAACTGATCGAGCAGGGCGCTGTTGGGAGCCGTGCCCTGCAGCAGGATCGGGTACTCGACGGCGAAAGAAACGAACTCGTGGACCGCTCGCATCTGCTGGTAGCTGGTGAAGAGAACAAACGCCCGCCCCTGGCTGCTGCGCAACAGCCGGACGATCTCGTCCGACGCCGCCTTAACGAACTGCTCGGAACGCGGATCGGGCAGCGAGGGAGGAACGTAGAACAGCACCTGCTGTTGGAAGTCAAAATGAGGAGGGACGACCAGCTCGCGGGCGGAGTCGAAGCCGAGCCGGCTTCGAATGTAGTCGAACTTGCCCTCGACAGCCAGCGTGGCCGAGGTGAGAACGATCGTGGCGACCTTGTTGAACAGCCGCTCGTTGAGCAGTTCCGACACATCGATCGGAGTGGCCTGCAGGAAGACGCCGCGCCCGCGCCTCTCCACCCAATAGACGAACCGCTCGTCGTCGCCCTCGATCAGAAACCGTACCTCCTTGTCCAGCTCCGCGACCCGCCGCTCCAGAGGGATCATTTCGTCGGTCTGCTTCTTGACGCCTTTTAACTGTGTTCCCAGCATCTCGAGCGCGTTGAGCAGCGGCGCATACTCATTGCCGTGCCGCTGGGCAAACTGGCCGCGGTCGCGAAAGCTGGAGCGCCCCTCGCGGCCGTCGAAGAGGCCGAAAAACGTCTCCGAGTGATTGCGGAAAGTCTGCAGGGCGCGGTCGAGCGGCTTCGATCCGAACCCCTTGCGAAAGGCGACGTCCTGCACATCGCGGGCCAGTTCGTTGAAGCGGTAGTTGCTGACCTGGATGCCGAAGTGTTGGCCGGCTACCTCCTCGATCTCGTGAGCTTCGTCGAAGATCACCGCTTGGTAGTCGGGTATGATCGAGGCGTAATCGCTTTCGCGCAACGCAAGGTCAGCGAAAAACAGGTGGTGGTTGACGATGATGATGTCGGCCTCGGCGGCCTGCTGGTGCATGCGAGTAATGAAGCAACGCTCGAACTGCTCGCACTTCTGGCCGGAGCAGAGTTCGCGGCGGGCGTCGAGCTTGTACCAGAGCTTGCTGTCCTCGGGTAAGGTTTTGAGTTCCGCGCGATCACCGGTTTCGGTGTGTTTCTCCCAGTCGTGGATCAAGCGGAACTCGTCGATTTCCGCCAACCCGTCAAGGATAGGCCGTCCCTCTGCCTCATAAACTTTCTGCCGGCACAAGTAGTTATTGCGCCCTTTCATGTAGGCGACTCTGACCGGGTGGCCGATGTGTTTTTGAAGGAACGGAAGGTCTTTGTGGTAGAGCTGTTCCTGGAGATTCTTGGTACCGGTCGAGATGATGACGCGCTTGCCGCTGGCGATGACGGGGACCAAGTAGGCGAGCGTCTTTCCGGTTCCCGTCCCTGCTTCGACGATCAGATGCCGCTGCTCGGCGAGCGCGGCTTCGACCTCTTCGGCCATGGCCAGCTGGCCCGGCCGAAATTCATATTGCGGGTGCCGGCGCGACAGTAAACCATGGCGCGAGAAGAAGTCACGAGCGCGTGTTGACTCTCGGCGCACTTGGGAGGTGGTTTGACCGGCTTTGTTCATGCGGGTCGAGCGGACACCCGGGTTTCGGTCGGTCCGCTCGTTCTTCTAAAGGATATCGTTTTCAGCGCAGGCGAAGGTCGAAGGGGAAGCGGGCAGCCAGGCAGTGGTAGGCGCCCGCCGGATCCGCGGCCTTGTGCTTTTGTGGCGCACGCATTCTTGCGTGCCGTGTCGTCATCGTGGCGACATCGAGCGGCACGGGCAATCGTGTGTTGAGCGCGCAACCCTAAAGGCCGCGGGTCTCTACGAGCCCGCTGACAATCGCCAGCATGGCGCAGGGGCAGGAGGTGTCAAGAGGGGCTAAGCTGGATTTAGTGGCCGCGGCGGAACTTCGACGGAGAACTATGAGTACCGCGATCTCGCTGTGCCCTTTGGTGTTCTCCGTGTTGCTGTTCTTGCTGCCCTGCGAAGGGTTTGCCTCGCCGGCGGAGTCTGAGCAGCTCACAGCGCTAGAGGAGCCTGCAACCCTCGCATTACGAGGCCTGTCGGGTGATCGCCAAAGCCTGGAACACTATCGGGACCGAATCGTCATCCTGAACTTTTGGGCTACCTGGTGCGTGCCTTGCCGGGAGGAAATGCCGATCTTCGTCCGGGTACGGGAAGACTATCAGGCAAGAGGTGTGGAGATCATCGGCGCGTCGACGGATGATCGGAGCACGAGAGATCAAGTCGAACCGTTCAGCGAAGAGTACGGAATCAATTTCCCGATCTGGCTCGGTGCCACCATCAAGGATATGGAGCTGCTTGGTCTGGGAACTGCCCTGCCCGCGACCGCTCTGATCGACCGCGACGGACGCGTCGTTGCCAGGATCTTGGGGCCTGTCGAGGAACGCGAGCTGATTGAACGCATTGATTGGCTGCTAGGCGATAGAACCGCCCAGCCGCCACCCCCGCTCGTGGATCATCTCGAATCAGCGAAGGACGAACACGGCCACCACGAAGGAGAGGAAGAACACCAGCACGCGGCGGTAGCCATGGAGGGCGCCTCTCTCGTACCCAGCTGACCGATTTGACCGGGAGAAGGCCGCGCGGTCAGCGGGGCGGGACATGAACTTGAAAGACGCTGGACATTCGGGGCTCGCTGGGTGGCGAATCAGATCGATCGCGCCAGCGTCCGAACGACGCTGACCTATTCACTCACGTCGAGATTCTCCGCCGGAGTGGAATACAACCCGCGGGCCGGCAAGGTGAGCCCACTGGCGAATCTCCTTGCTATGCGGGAGACGCGCCATCGTCCGGCGCTGATCTTGGGTACCAGTTCAGACCGAATCGGCACGCCCTCCGGACAGGCCTTCTACGCCACCTTCAGCAAGAATCTGAAACGCGAGACCGGGCTGCCGATCGCCCCCTATGGCGGCCTTGTGTACGGAACCTACCAGGAAAAGGTGCGTCCGATCGGCGGACTCAACATCGGCTTCTCTGAAAGCGTCACGTCGCTCGTCATCTTCGATGGAGTCCATGTTCATCCCACGTTCAACGTCTCCCTCAAGAGTCACACCATTTCCTTCCTGCTTATCCGAGGCAGAGACCCCGGCTTGAGTTACAGCGTGGCCTTCTGACTTGGCTGGAGCAATTACCCTGCCAGCGCGCGGGCCCAGCTTGTCGGGCGGGGCTTCGTTCTCATCGAAATAGGAAACTGTCCCCGGTTTTCCCTCAGCGGAAGCGAACGTCGAAAGTGAAGCTGGGGCTACTTAGACTAGAATTTCTCGGGAACGAAGGTCTGGTCGCTCACCGGGGGGCGGACGTAGCCTTCGTCCTTCTGCCGGAGCGGCAGCTTGATCGGTTCCGGGGTGAGATCTTCGTACGGGATCATATTGAGAAGATGCGCAATGCAGTTCAGGCGGCCCCGGGGGGGGTGTCCTCGGTCCAGCGGATGAGTACCTCAGGATGCGAAACTAAGAACAAACTATAATGCACCTTCCCGATCTTCTCAATCTCCCTAAACGGATCCGCAAAAATCCACCAAAAACTTTACTCGCCAGCGTTTCACTCGTGGTCTTGGTAGGTCTTGGGGCACTTGACCAGGGTTATTGCTCCGAGAAGGGAAAGCGGCTCGCGTCGGAACCCGGGGCCACGGCTCCAAGTGCCGCCCCCGATCGAGCCGGAGAACCCGCAGACCGGCGTATTCGCGTCGAGTCCAAAGGCAACTACAGCCCGAATATCGTGGGCAACCGCGGCGAAGTCAACGTCGAGATAAACCCGACTCCGGAGGAGGGGGCGAAGGAGGAGAAAACCGAGTGAAAGCCGCGGTCGTCGCGTTGGCTCTGACTACCTCACTGTTCGCTCAGGAGCAACCCATCCCGAGCAAGGTCATGACGGAGGGTCCCTGCAGCCCCAACGTGCTTTTGAACGAGGACAAGGTGGTCATCACCTGTCACGGCGTAGTCGATCCAGAGCTACGTGAGCAGATTGACAAGACCGTCGTGATCCTCAACGAGATCTACAAGCTGCAAGGCAGTGACTCAAAGGCCATGAACGTGAAGCTCGACGAGATTCTCCAATCGCTGCGAAACTTTGAGCGCAGTGTGCAACCGAGGCGCTTAACCGAACAGCAGAAGGCTTTCCTGAAGCGGGAACTCTCTAAGGCCTCGAGAGTGTCTGTCAAAGTCAACTGCATACTGGGAAGGGAGGGCATGCAGTATGCCGAGGACCTGGTGGCGGTGTTTAAAAACGCTGGCTGGGATGATGTAGACGGGGTGAGCCAAAACGTCTACACCAAGACTTTCGTAGGTGTGCAATTCACCGTTAGCGATAAGTTCCAAGATCCCTCACTCTTGCCCCGAAAGATAAGAACGCTAGCGCTAGTCGAAATTCTCCTCAAAGCTGGCGTCCTGCAGGAGCGGACAATCTTCCAAAGCACGGGGGTCGACGCCGATACAGTGCAAATCAGGGTCGGTCTCAGAGAGTGAAGACGGGTGGTGTGATGCCTTGGTCACGGGCCTCCACATTTCCACAGCGCCGACGACGATTCTTCACTTGCTTGTGACCATTCCCTCTCCGTAGGAACTATAAGGGCTAGGCCGTCGTTTGGCCCAGACCTGCGGCCGTTTCTGACCCCTCGCACAGGCAAATAGCGCGGGCGACACTCCGGTTCCCGGCCCGAGCCGAAGCCAATCGTTCATCGCCCACAGAGACACTTGACACGCTCGCTATTCTGAAGGGAGAGACTGCGGAGGCCCGGCTTGACGCTCGACGCGCGAAAAAAATGGCGAAACAAACCCAATCTCGCGCAACTCGCTTTGATTCAGCAGACTAAACGAAACTTTTTCAGCGAACAAAAGGCGAAAACAAACTGCTCCTTGCCGGCCTATCCTTCCCCTGCTCCTGCTGCTGTCACTCACGCCCGCCGCCCGGAACACCATCGCCGCCAAACGCGCCCCTGAGGGCCCGCGTAAGCGCGGCGCGCAGCAAACCTCCGACTTCAACGACACCAGCGTCATCTGTAGAACCACTGGTGGGGTGGCGCGCCTAATGCTTCGGTAGTGTGGGATGGTCCTGGAAGCCGTTCCGGTGGCGGTAGGTGAACCAAGCGATGCCGCCGATCATGGCTGCCGGGGGGATCGCCAGCAGAATGATCCCCGCGTTGAGGGCGCGAATGGCCTTCATTTGCTGGCTCCCCGCGGCCCTACGGCACATGGCGCACTGAGCCCATAGGGGAGAGGAGACGGAAGCCAGCAGTAGGCCCAATACGAAGAGGCGGGCCAGCCGTTCGGTTGCTCGAAAAAGCCGCAGCATTGTCTATTTGGTGCCGATCTCGAGGATCAAGAAACTGTCCGGGAAGAAGTATCCGACCATAATCAGCAGACAAACCACGAGGGGAAGCACCAGCGTCCAACTCAGGCTGGGCTCGTCGTATCTGAGGTGCATGAAGTAGGCCATGATCAGGCCCGCTTTGACGATCGAAAGACTCATCAGCACTGTCAGCATGGCTACGGCGCCGAACTGGATGTAGGCCAGCAGGATCTCGATCAGCGTGATGACCAGCAGCCAAATCAAAACTTTTATGAACGTTCTTCCGTGTGATTGCGTCTCTGCTGCGTCACTCATCGCTTCGCTCCATTATGAAACTTTGGTGGACATCAAATAGACCATAGGGAAGATGAACATCCAGACCAAATCGACAAAGTGCCAATAGAGGCCGCTGACCTCGACGTCCTCTCCGTCGTACTTTCCTTTACCGAAACCCCAGGCAACAACTCCCAAATAGACGACGCCGATCGCGACGTGGGTCATATGGAGTCCCGTCAAAAGGAAGAACGTTCCCCCGAATAGCGGCGTCCCCCAAGGGTTGCTGAGCGGCGTCACGCCTTCGTGGATCAAGTGTATCCACTCGTTCGCGTGCAGGACGATGAAGATGGTGCCCCCGAGCATCGTCGCCCAAATCCACTTCTTGGCAGCCTGCCGGTTACCGGCATGTCCCGCAGCGACACCGAAGACCATCGTCAGGCTACTCGAGAGCAGCACCAGCGTCATCACCGACGAAAAGATGATCGCCGGGTAGAAGTCGAACGGCTTCGGCCATTCGTTCGCCACGCGAACATAACTGTAGGCGACGATCAGCGCCGAAAAGGTCAGCGCGTCGGAGACGATGAACAGCCACATCCCCAACTTCTTGTCGCCGACCGCAAAAGGCGACGCGCCCCCATTCCAAGTCGCTTCGCCGGCCGCGCCGTGAGCTTCTGACATGTGCAGCTACCTCGCAACCAAGATCAAAGCAAACAAGTAGACCCAAAGGGCGTCCATCAGGTGCCAGTAAAGAGCCGTGCCTTCGACGGCGGCTTCGCGCGTCACCCAGATCCGAGAACGCCAAACGCGCCAGACCACATAGGTCATGGCAAGCAGGCCACCCAACAAGTGCAAACCGTGTGCCGCCGTCAGCAAGTAGAAAAACGAGCTGCTGGGATTCGATGTCACGTAAACGCCGGCTGCCGAGAGTTGGGTCCAGGCGACATACTGCGATGCCAGAAACGCCGCACCTAGGATCGCCGTCGCGCCTAGCCAGCGCCGCAAACCCTTCTCCAGACCGGCCTGCATCGCCCTCTTAGCTTTTTCTACGGTCACGCTACTGGCAACGAGGATCAACGTGCTGAGCCAGAGGATCCCAGGTAACTCGAAGGCTCTCCAGTCGTCACTCAAGCCTTTGCGTACTACGAGAGCACTGGTAAAAGCGGCGAAAATCATCACAATCCCGCCGAAGCCGATCCAAATGCCGAGCTTGTAGCGCTGAACTGCGAGCACGCCGGGATCCGGTTGACCCGGTTCCCCGCCGCCACCGCCGTTCTGGGGGGGAAGGTCGCCGAATCCGCCCCCTCCGATCGACGGGCGCTTTTGTTCCCTCTCGATCGCCGGCTCGGATTTTGGCGGCAGGACAGTGCTGGCCATACTAGTCGCCCGACGGTTTTTCGAACGCCATCTCGTCGGAGTTGCACTGCATGATGAAGTCTCGCTTGGCGCCCGGAACGGCGAACTCGTAGGCACCGCGATATACCGTCGGGATCTTGCCTTCGAAGTTGTCATGCGGCGGGGGCGTGGGGACCGCCCACTCCAGTGTCGTCGCTTCCCAGGGATTCTCTTCCGCGGTTTTCTTGCCCTTGAAGAGACTCCAGATCACGTTAAACAACCAAAGCAGCTGCACGGTCGCAGTGATTATCGCGGCGATCGTAATAAAGTAATGGATCTCGGCCGCGCCCGAGCTCTGGAGATAGTCCACCCCGGTCAACTCGGCGTAGCGGCGCGGATGGGCGAGTACGCCCAGATAGTGCATGGGGCTGAAAATCGCGTACACCCCAATGAAGGTAATCCAGAAGTGGACCTTGCCCATCCCCTCGCTCATCATGCGGCCGAACATTTTGGGGAACCAGAAACTCACTCCCGCAAACATGCCGAAAATAGCCGCCACCCCCATGACCATGTGGAAGTGAGCTACCACGAAGTACGTATCGTGGAAGTAGAGATCCACCGTGGGCTGGCCCAGAAAGATGCCGCTGACGCCGCCGGTGACGAAAAGGGAGACGAACCCGATGGAGTAAAGCATCGGCGTCGTGAAACGAATCTTCGCCCCCCACAACGTTCCGATCCAGTTGAAAGTCTTGATCGCCGAGGGCACGCCAATGACCATCGTCAATATGGAAAAGACGAACGCCGAATAAGGGCTCATCCCGCTGATGAACATGTGATGACCCCAGACAGCAAATCCTAGGATTCCAATCCCGCAAAGCGCATAAACCATCGCGCGGTAGCCGAAGACCGGCTTGCGGGCGAAGGTCGAGAGGATGTGTGAGGTCACACCCATGCCGGGCAGGATGGCGATATAGACCTCCGGATGGCCGAAGAACCAGAACAGATGCTGCCACAAGATCGGCGAACCGCCGGTGTGATCTATAATCTGGTCGTTGACGACCAGCCCGCCGGGTATGAAGAAGCTCGTGCCCACCAGGCGGTCCATCAGCAGCAAGACACCGGCGGAAAGCAGCACGCCGAAGGCCAGCAAACCCAAAATGGCGGTGACAAACCAGGCCCAAACGGTCAGCGGAAGCCGCATCATGGTCAGCCCTTTTGACCGCAAATGCAGCGTCGTGACGATAAAGTTCAAGGCACCGAGCAGGGAGCCGATACAGAAAAGCGCAATGCTGAGGATCCAGAAATCCTGTCCGTGGCCGCCGAGTTGCGCCGATGGGATAGCGCTCAAGGGCGGGTAGGCGGTCCAGCCGGAAATCGGTGCGCCTCCTTCGACGAAAAAGGCCGTCACGAGAGCGAGGAAGGAAAGGAAAATCGTCCAGAAGGAAAGCATGTTCAGTCGGGGGAAGGCCATGTCGGCCGCCCCGATCTGAATCGGAAGCACGTAATTCCCAAAGCCCCCCTGGGGCGCCGTCGTTAAAACCATGAAGACCATGATCGTTCCATGCATGGTGAGCATGGCCAGGTAAAACTCCGGCGTCATCACGCCGTCGGGCGCTCCTTCGGGAAACAAGCTGCCAAGCAACGCAAAAGATTTCTCGGGCCAAACCAGACGTAGGCGCACCAGCAAACTCAGGCCCATGCCCAAGAAGACGGCCACAATGGCCAGTAGGATGTACTGGATGCCGATGACCTTATGGTCGAGGCTGAAGATGTATTTCCAAACGAAGCCCTTCGCCTCAGGGTGCCGATGAACTTCGACATGCTCCGCAACTTCCGACATAGTCGAGCTCTCCCAAACTTTCTCGGATGGTCTGCCTCGACCGCTCGCCCCGCCTACGGTCTCGGTCAGGGCCAACCGGCGAGAATCGACGCCTCGCGCCTAGCCCGCATTTCTCACCACCTGACGGTCGAAGCACGCAATAGACCCGCCATTACTTCGTTGCGCTTGCTCGCCGTGCTCAACGTACTGTTCAAATACGCCTCCGCTCGCCAAGCGGCGCGCGCCTTGTACTGACGGGCCTCTCACGCACTTCGCTTCGCCACGTGGTGAGAAACGCGGGCTTAAAGTTCTTCCAGGTAAGAATACTGCTCTTCCAACCAGTTCTCGTAGTCCTCCGGCGTCATCACGTCCAAGAAGCTTCTCATCTTGTAGTGACCCAGGCCGCACAGCTCCGAACAAGGGATTTCGTAAGTGCCGACCTTCTCGGGCTTGAAACGAAGGCGGCCTACTAGGCCCGGCACGGTGTCCAACTTGATTCGCAGCTCGGGAACGAAGAAGTTGTGGATGACGTCTTTTGAACGAAGAACAACTTCGACTTCGCGGTCGACCGGCACGGCCATTCGTGGCACCATGATGTCGTCCCGACCGTCGGGATGGTCGCGGTCGAGACCCAAGGGGTTCCCGGCCTCATCGTCAATGAGGCTGTTATCGAGCGGGCCGAATTTGCCGTCCCGGCCCGGATAGCGCATGTTCCAAACGAACTGCTGGCCCGTCACTTCCACGATGAGCCGATCCGTGGCGGGGTCTTCGGACTGCGCCTTGGTGAACCTCGCTTCGGCCCAAACGGTGTATCCCATGAACGGCAAACCGATAAAGAGGACGGCAGCCGCGGTTGTCCACAGGATCTCCCAGCGGTCGTTGCCCCGCACGGGAGAGGCCGGCCCGGGCCGCTTACGACCAAAACTCAAAACCGCGTAACCCAGGGAACCCTGCGCCAGGATGAAGATGATCCCCATGACGACGAGAGTCAACATGAATTGATCGTCGACTTGCCGGGCATGTTCGGTGATGGCATCCGGCAACCACCAAGTCCTGGTGATGAAAGGGATCACCAGACCCAAACTGACCAGCCAGATAACAAGCGCGAGAAGAAACGCCATTTTGCGCTACTCCTTGATGGACGAAATCGTGTTCAGAAGGTAACTCGCCAGTGTAACAAACATGAGGACGTCGTTTCCAAGGTACTTTACTTAGAGTCTATCAGAAAATAAGTATATCAAGTTTTCTGAGATCTGGGCAGGATGCTATAGTTCCACTCGCCATGAAATTCGTCTCGCCGTAGGCGCATCTCCGACATTTGGCTGTCGGAAACTTTGACCCCGCGCGGGTAGCGGTTGAGGGCGAGTTCGCTCTTTAGCGCGAGGCCGGTCTTCGTTGTCGTGGCGGCGATGAGGTTAACAATCACCTCATGACTCACCAGCGGCTTGCCAGGCCAGTTCTGGCTGATCAAGGAGAACAGGCGGTGTTCAATCTTGTTCCACTTGCTGGTCCCCGGCGGAAAATGGCAGACCGCGATGGCGAGTTCGGTCTCGTCGGCCAACTTCTGCAGTTCCCACTTCCACAACCGTACCCGGGCGCCATTGCCGCCGCCCGAAGCGGCGGTGATCAACAAACGCCGGGCCTGGGAATAGCTGGGCCGGCCCATCCAGCGCCACCAGCGGCGGATGCTCTCCGCCGCAAACGCAGCCGTATCGTGATCCACTCCGACACTCACCCACCCCACGTTGCGCCCTACATCATAAACACCGTAAGGAGCCACCTTGCCCAGCGCCGGAATCTCGCAATCGTGGACCCGCACTCGTTCCGGCTCGCCTTTCGGTTGCCGTTCTCGCCCACCGTTCTTGAACTCGCCCACAAACTCTTTCTTCTTGGTGTCGACGGAAATCACCGGCTCCTGCCGCCGCAGATACTGCTGGGCCTTGTGGTTAATGTAGGCAAACTGCTGGTCGCGATCCGCATGTCGGCTCCCTTCCAGCGTCTTCTGGTTCGCTTGCAGGCTATAGTCCATCGCGCGCAACAACTCCGCTACCGTCTGATAGCTGATGGGGTGGCCCTGTTGCTGGAGTTGTTCGGCCAACTTGCGTACGCTCTTGCACGTCCAGCGCAAAGGGGACTGCGGATCCCCGCGCGTCAGCGGATCGACGAGTCGATCCAGATCCGCCATCAACGTGGGATCCTTGTCGCTGGCCCGTTTTCGTCCCCCACCCTGGCGTCGAATCCGCGGTCGTCTCGGTTTATCGCCAGGCAGCGGCTTTCGCCGCCGCAATTCCTTCACTCCCGCGCTGATGGCGCGACGGGATACGCCGGTGGCACGGGAAACCCTGGACACCCCGCCATAGCCGATGCCCTCGCTTTCGGCAGCGGCCACCAAACGTCGCAAGCGCTCATCCAGAAAGGGCGTCAGAGAACGGAATCGCCGCTGAATGTCCTTGTCGTCAGCCACCACAAGCAGTATAGAACAAAAATCAGCCAAAGTTGTTATAGTTGTTTTCTGACGATTCCTTAGTACGGTATTCCGCAATTACGGTTACGAAAGGTGGACGACCGCGAACACCTCGACAAGCTGATTAATACGTAACCGTATTTGTGAACGGTAGTACCTAGCTACCTAACTACTTTCCGGCGCAAAATACCAGCACCGCTCGTGGCGGGGACTGTCACCAATTTCGCGCCTTCAAAACATCAACAACTTACGGACGCATCCGGACGCGAAATTGGCTGACTGTACCCAGCCACCACGCAGGTTTCTCCTTTTTGCGCCGGAAACTAACTAGCTAGTTTCCCGATCTTCTCTTGCACCTCAGTGATCAGCTGGTTGGCGTCCCGGCTTGATAGCCCGCGGGTTGGGATCGGCTTGCCCACCCTGACCTCCGCGATACCGGGATGTAAGTGGGAGGAAGCGGGCGGCAGGATCTTACGGGTGCCGACCAAACCCATGGGCACGATCGGGACCTGCGCCTTAATGGCGATATACGCCGCGCCCGGCTTGAACTTGCGCATTACCGGCTGCCGGGTACGCCCACCCTCGGGAAACATCAGGATAGAGTCGCCCTCGCGGAGTTTTTCTGCTGCTTCGCCAAGGTTGCGGGCGGCCGCCCGCGGACTCTCTCGGCGCACGGGAATATGTCCCGCGCGATTGAGATGCCAGCCTAGAAAGGGAATTCTCCACAGGTTGTGGCGGGCCAATACTCGAAACTCGCGGGGCATGTTGGCGAACAGGACAGGCGTATCGATCAAGCTGAAGTGGTTGCAGCAAAACACGTACGAGCGGCCGGGATCCAGGTTCTCCAGGCCCGAGACCTCAACCCGGACCATGCAGACACGCAGTACGATCCGCGCCCAAAGCACGGCTACTCGGTGCTGCATTCGGCCCGTCGCGTCAAAAAGGGACGCCAGCAAAGAAACGCTGCCCATCACCACCACGGAAATTCCGATCAGCGGGCACATCCACAAGAGGGATCGAAGATGGCTCAGCATGGCGGGCAGCAGATCGTGGGGGCTAATGCTTTACTGTGAGGGGTGACCCGTACGGCTCGGCGCCCGGCTAGCCGCTGGTGAGAAAAGCGGCCTAGACGCGGGGAGCAAAGCCCTCCTGAGCGCGGCACGACGGTGTGGTCCCGGCGCCATCTTAGAGTAAGGTTGGCGGTGCTGCCCTCGCTAGGCTAGCCAACTCATTTCCTTGCGGCCCGTTTGCCCTTTATTGCTCGCCACGGGCAGCAACCCGCGAGCTTCGCCAACGAGAAAGATAGATCCCGTGATGACGATCAAATCCTCTGAGTGCGCCCGGCCGCGGACCTGCTCCAGCGCCGCCTCCAGGGTCGGCGCGAGATCGATTCGATCGTGATGGTGATCAGCAATGCGAAGCAAGGTTTGCGGTCTCAGAGACCGCTTTACCTGGGCGCGGGTCAGAGTTACCCGACGTGCTAGGGGGAACAGAATTCCGGCGATTTCGTCCACCGGCTTGTCGCGACTGGCCCCATAGATCAGATGAATAGCCCGTCCGCCCTTGTGCCTGCGGAGAAACTTCGCCAGCGCCCGCGCGCCGCCCGTGTTGTGCGCGGAGTCGAGCAGGACCGGCGGCTTGCCGGCCACCTGCTCAAGTCTTCCCGGCCACCTTGTTTGCCGGATGCCGCGCGAGATGGCAGCCGCCTCGACGCCGAGAGCATCCAAGGCGGCGACGGCCGTCAGCGCGTTGACCACCTGATGCTCGCCCGCCAGCGGCAGCTCGACTTCGACACTCTTGCCGTCCGAGTTGCCGACCGCAACCCCTCTGGCTTGGAAACGATAGTATCCGTCCGCTCGCGTCGTATTCTTTGCCCGCCAGTCATGCCCGACGCGAACCATCGATACGCCTAGCTCGCTTGCCCGCTTCCCGAGGACGGACTCGACGTCCGGGCGCTGCGGCGCCACCGCAACCGGAGCCCCCGGTTTCAGGATGCCGGCTTTCTCGGCGGCGATCGCAGGCCTTGCTTTGCCCAAGAATCCCTCATGGTCGAAGTCGATCGGCGTGACCACGCACAGCTCCGGTTGAAGGACGTTGGTGGCGTCCAGACGTCCTCCCAAGCCGACCTCGACGACGCCCCAGTCGATGGATGCGTTTCGGAAGGCGCAGAACGCCATCGCTGTGACCGACTCGAAGAAGCTGGCGTGGCCGTGTCGTCCTTCCCGCGCCACAAGCCACTCGTTGGCTTGCCGCACTTCTTCCACGGCGGCGGCGAAGCCGTTGTCATCAATGTCGGAGCCGTTGATTCTGACGCGTTCGTTGAATCGAGCCAGATGGGGAGAGGTGTAAAGCCCGCTGGAGCGGCCGGCCGCCCGCAGGCCTGCTTCGATCATCGCGGCTGTCGAACCCTTGCCGTTCGTGCCAGCCACGTGGACGGCGCGGAACGAGCGTTGAGGCTCGCCGAGTCGCCCCAACAGGCGCCTGATTCGTTCGAGACCAAGCCGCGGGCCGCGAGCGTCGCTGAGCAGTGCCAGCAGGTAGGCGACGGACTCGGGGTAGCTCATCAGCGCGGGTCGCAGAAGAAGTCCAGCGCCCGGCCGATGAAGATCTTCATGAGCGGTCGTGGGACGATAGCGTCCAACATCCCGTGTTCCAGCAAAAACTCCGCGCGCTGAAAGCCTTTGGGCAGCTTCTGGCGGATCGTCTGCTCGATCACCCGCGGACCGGCGAAACCGATCAGAGCGCCCGGCTCAGCGATATTCAGATCGCCCAGCATGGCGTAGCTGGCGGTCACTCCGCCGGTCGTAGGATCGGTAAGCACACTGATGTAAGGGATGCGCACCTGGACCAGCTTGGCCAGCGCCGCGGAGATCTTTGCCATCTGCATCAAGCTCACCGCTCCCTCCATCATGCGCGCGCCGCCCGATGCGGAAACGATAACCAAGGGCGTCTTTTGGGAAGCGGCCTTTTCAATGGCCCGCGTGATCTTCTCTCCCACCACGGCCCCCATGCTGCCGCCAATAAACCGGTATTCCATGGCGCAAACGACGGCGCGCCACCCCGCCAGCGTTCCCTCGGCCGAGATCAGGGCATCTTTCAAGCCCGTGTTTTGCTCGGCTTGCCGCAAGCGCTCCTTGTAAGGCTTTTGGTCTACAAACTCGAGCGCATCGGTGGTCTTCAAAGCGGAGTCAAACTCCTGCCAGTTCTCGTCGTCGAACAGCAATTTCAAACGTGAACGAGCGTTGATCTTGAAATGGAAGCCGCACTCGGTACACACCATCAGGTTGGCTTCGAGGTCTTTCTTCCAAATGATCGCCCGGCAGGAGTCGCACTTGATCCACAGACCCTCGGTGCGGACCTTCTTTTGCTCAGGCTGTTTTTCGGGTTCCGCGGTCTGGCCAGGCGAAGCCATGATGTTCACCCTCGCCCTCATGCCCTAATCGGCTGGGCTGTCGAGGGTTCGGGGTTTCCTGGCACGATCATAGCAAACACCCCCTTCGGCCATGGCCCGAGAGTTGCGCTGTGCTTGTCGGCCGTGCACAGGGGGTCTGCGTGGAAAGGGGCAGGGCTGAGCGGGACAAACGTTCCTGTCTGTCCGCTACAAGCCCTGGCGTGCCGCGGACTGATTCAGCGACTTGGTCGGCACCCTGGTCACGTGAGCCTCATGGCCTCGATCCGGGAAGCTTCACGCTCTCGGCAGCATGAAAACGCTGGGTCGGGTTGGGGGTCATCGCCGACAACCTGATCCAACCTGGGCGGCTACTTGGACGCCTCGGACAGCGGGCTGCTACGGTTCGCGCTTGACCGGCTGCCGGCGCTCGACGCCCCAGCTCAGCCGCAGGATGAGCCAAAGGATCTTCACACCGGCCGCTAGACCGCCCCACAGGCTGCCCGACACCTTGCTGGCCCCGCTGCGGCGCCGCCGGTAGGAGACCGGAATCTCGCGGACGCTGAGACCCTGCCGCAGAGCCTTGATCTGCATTTCGACCGTCCAGCCGTAGTTGCCATCGCGCATCCCCAGCCCTCGGAGGCTTGATCGACGAATGGCGCGGAAGGGACCGAGGTCGGTATAGCGGTGCTTGTAGATAAAGCGTATCAAGCAGGTCGCCAGACGATTGCCGAACCGCTGCGGCAGGCCCAGGGCACCGGGTTCCGAGCGGCCAAGCCGGCGAGAACCCAGCACGAGATCGGCCTGCCCTTCGGCGATGGGGACGAGCAAGCGCGCCGCCTCGGCCGGCACGTCGCTCCCGTCACCGTCCATAAAGACCACCACGTCCGTGTCGGGCGGGAGTTCACGCAGAGCTCTCAGGCAAGCATTGCCGTAGCCTCGCCGCGGCTCATGGAGAACCGTTGCGCCCCGTGCCGATGCCCTCTGGGCGGTAGCGTCCGTCGAGCCGTTGTCGACAACGAAAACCTCATCGAACAGACCGGCCGGCACTTCACCAAGAATGCGTCCGATGGAGTCTTCTTCGTTCAGCGCAGGGATGACGAGGACAGCTTTCATAAGCCACTTACCGCCCTGAACCGGCAACGAAGGCCGTGAAACGTCGAGGCCCCAGCCGGCGCCACGCGGCTAGCCCGCCGCAGGCAAGTTGTAGGAGACCGGGTCTTCGTGATACAACTACGAAAGAACCCGCAACCCTGGCCAGCCTCCATACCAACCCAATGAAGAGTCCGGAAACGAAGAAGCCGGGCTTCGCCGACGCCAGTCACGGCACCCGAAGCCGTGACGCCTTCCCTTCCTCGAACCCGCCGCCCCGCCGCCCCTTCTGGTTCGACATGCAGGCATGGGTTCGCGACATCATCATTTCCTTCGTCATCGCGGCAACCGTGATCGTGTTCCTTTACCAGCCGGTCAAGGTCGAAGGGACAAGTATGATGCCCTGGCTGGTCGATCAGCAGCGGATCTTCGTCAACAAGTTCGTCTACCGCTTCGGAGAGATCCGGCGCGGCGATATCATCGTATTTCGGTTCCCGCTCGACAGCTCCAAGTCCTATATTAAGCGAGTCGTCGGCCTGCCGGGCGACGTTGTCGCAATCGTACAAGGCAAGCTGATCATCAGCGGTGATCCTATCCCTGAGCCGTACGTGTTGGAGCAATATAGCGACCGGCGCAGCTACCCGTCGGTTCGTGTGGGGCCCAGCCACTACTACGTCCTCGGCGACCGTCGAAACACCTCCAACGACAGCCGCTCCTGGGGAACCGTGAAACGCAGTTCGATCATCGGGAAAGCCGTCTTCGCCTACTGGCCCCTCGAGCGCTTCGGGGTGCTGGAGTGAGCTTCTCGGCGATCCTGGCGTTGGAAGATGGGCGCCGGTTTCACGGAATCGGCGTCGGCGCAAAGGCGGAGAGCTACGGCGAGGTCGTCTTCAACACGGGCATCACCGGCTACCAGGAGATCTTCACCGATCCCTCCTATTGCGGCCAGATCGTCATTCTGACGAATCCGGAAATAGGCAATTACGGGGCCAACGGGTCCGACAGCGAATCGGCGCGGCCCTATATCGAGGGCTTGGTCGTGCGAGAGTTTTCCCAGATCGCCAGTAATTGGCGGTCTACCGAACATGCAGCCAATTTCTTGGCCAAGCAAAGGATTCCCATCATTGCTGAAATCGACACCCGGGCCTTAGTGCGCCACCTTCGCACCGAGGGGGCGATGAGGGGCGCGATTTCTTCTCTCGAGACAGATCCCGACAAACTAGTCGAAAAGGCTCGCTCGATTCCAACCATGGCCGGGCTCGACCTGGCGACATCGGTTTCCACGAAACAGCGTTACGAGTGGACCAAGGGCGTCGAAGCGTGCTCTCCGTCGGAGATCGTGGAACCGGCCGCCGCGCCGTCGCTCCACGTCGTGGCCTACGACTTCGGCATCAAGCACAACATCTTGCGGCGGCTCCTGCACATCGGCTGCCGTGTGACCGTCGTACCGTCGCTCACCTCGGCCGAGGACGTGATGGCGCTTGAGCCCGACGGGGTTTTTCTCTCGAACGGACCCGGCGACCCCGAGCCTCTGGCAGCCCAGATCGCCAATGTCAAAGCGCTCGTGGGCCGGGTGCCGATGTTCGGCATTTGCCTCGGCCACCAGATTATGGGGCTGGCGCTAGCCGGGAAGACGTTCAAGCTCAAGTTCGGCCACCACGGCGTCAACCACCCGGTGCTGAACAAGCTCACCGACAAGGTCGAGATTACTTCGCAAAACCACGGGTTTGCGGTCGACCCGGATTCGCTCAAGGACAGCGAAATCGAGCTGACGCACTTCAACCTGAACGATCATACCCTGGAAGGGTTCCGCAGCCGCAAGGACCCTCTGTTCTGCGTGCAATACCACCCCGAGGCCGCGCCCGGGCCGCACGATTCGCGGTACTTGTTCGACGAGTTTGTGCGCTTGATGCGGGGGGATTGACGGATCGATGCGCGCGAGGCCCGAGGCGCTGTCCCATACTCGTTAGTCAGGGCCGGTCCAGCCCCGGAGGGGCGTAGGATAGTAGCCCAGGGCGATCAGCCCTTGGTGGAGTGGACCCAGGATTTGAGACAGCCAGTTAACCCCTTTCGTAGGGCGAAAGGAGAAACTGGAGCCATGAAGAAGTCTCGTAGGAAGTTCGGCAAGGAGTTCAAGTTGACGGTGCTGCGCCGCATTGCGGTGGGAGAGTCGGTGAACGAAGTGGCCCGGGCCCTGGAGATGGATCCCAGTGATGTGCGCCGTTGGCGGCGGGAGTTGAGCACGCACGGCGAGCGCGCCTTCTCCGGCCAGGGCCAAAAGCGCCCCCCTCCCAGCCGCGAGGCCGAGTTGGAACGCAAGATTGGCCAGCAGGCCATGGAGATCGATTTTTTAAAGCGAGCCTGGCAGCGTGTCGAGGAACAGCGCCTGCTGCGGGCTCTGCCTGGCGGCGCAACGTCTACGAACAGATCGAGAAGGAAGTGAGCGGTGGGACAAAGCTGACCGTGCAGAGGATGTGCGCACTCGCCCAGTTGAGCCGGGCCGGTTTTTACCGTCCGGGGAGTGCGTCGCAGCCCGCCGAGCGAGAGCGGGAGCTAGGCCGCCAAATCCGCGAGCTGGCGCTACAATGGCGCAGCTATGGCAGCCGGCGCATCCGCGAGGAGCTGCAGCGGCGCGGTTGGCGGGTGAACCGCAAGCGGGTCCAGCGCCAGCTGCGGGAACAGAACCTGTTGTGCCGGCGGAAACGCAAGTTCGTCGTAACGACCGATTCGCAACACGGGCTGGCGGTGTACCCGAACCTGGCGCCGACGCTGTCTCTCAACGGGGTGAATCAGCTGTGGGTGGCCGACCTCACCTACATCCGGCTCCACGAGGGGTTCGTCTATCTGGCGGTGTTGCTGGACGCGTACTCGCGCCGGGTGATTGGTTGGCAGCTGGGAACCGGCCTGGATCACTCGCTGCCGCTGGCGGCGCTGCGGATGGCACTGACCAAACGGCGGCCGCAGCCCGGGCTGGTACATCATTCCGACCGCGGCGTGCAGTATGCCAGCCAGGCCTACACGCAGTTGCTCGAGCAGCACCAGATTCGGATTAGCATGAGCCGCAAGGCGAACCCTTACGACAACGCGCGCTGTGAGAGCTTTTTCAAAACGCTGAAGGGCGAGGAAGTGGATCGCAGCGAGTATCTCGACCTGGCCGACGCACAGGCACGGATCGGCGACTTTCTGGAGCGGACCTACAATCAGCAGCGGCTGCACTCGGCGTTGGGGTATCGGCCGCCGGTGGAATGCGAGCGGCAGCTGCGCCGCTCGGCGGTTCGCGGGGAGGTGCCGGCATGAGTTTTCTGAGGCATGGGGAGATCTATCGATCCGATGGGTGGGTAAATCAGGGAGCGGCGAGGTGGCCGCCCCCTGTCTCATCGTTTCGATGAGTCTCCGGCTGGCTATTCCTTGGCCGGTTGCTCTCCAGCAGAGCCGGCCTCCGCTTCACCAGCCAGGGCCATTGTGCCCCCAGCCGCCTGGCAGCACAATGATTTTTCAGCGAATGGCAAAAGCGGGGTTAACTGCTTGTCTCAGCCTTGGGGTCCACTCTATAAGGCGAAACCGTGGGTGGAATGGCAGACTCGGCAAAGCCCCGGAAGGGGCGCAGGAAAATGCGGGAGGCGCCGCGCTCAACAATCTCGACAACAGATTTCCTCCGGTCGGCTTCCGGATGGGCAAAAACGCTAAGTGAAGAGCATTGGAGCTAACGTGGCCGGCAGCGCCACTCCGCTTTCCGGCCCCAGGCAAAGCGAATCGTTCATTGCCCGACGGAGACACTTGACACACTCCGCTATTCTGAAAGGGGGAGGCGCGCGAAGACCTGGCATCACGCTCGACCACGGGGAAAAAAATACGAAACAAACCCAATTTCTCACAACCAGCATAGAATCAATGGGTTGCGGATTTTTTTGGCCCGTGGCGGCCAACCCGGTTAGCTGCTCTTTTTCACCGCTGGCCGGCAACCGTGGAGCAAAGCCCCGCCGTTCGAGATGCTTCGCAAATCATGGCCACACGGCCCGTGTTCAGCCCGTAGGGGCGCCGCTTGCCGCCCGTGATCCTGTAGGGGCACGGCATGCCGTGCCCATGATTCTGGCTATCCTGAGAGGGGAGGCCGCCAAGACCGGCACCGCCAATTGAGTTACGGTTTGTCCAAGGGCAGGCGGCCGCGAGGAAAAATCGGGGACTGCCACCAATTCGCCTCCGCCATGGCCCTAGAAAAAAAGCACTTAGCCGGAAGCGAATTGGCTGGCTGTACCCGATTTTTCCGCCAACGAACGATCGGGTGGCGAACCACCCTCCGACCGTGGGGCAATGGAAGCAACAAAAATACCAAACAAAGCCAATTCCTAGTAACTAGCTTTAATGCAATAACTTACAAGACAAACCCGCGACTAACCGGAGACCGGTGACAGGTTGCCCCCCATTTTTTACCCGGACCCACTTCTGCCGCCGGCTGCCGGCGAAAGAAAATGCCTAAGCGTAGCGACATCCACAAGATCCTGATCATCGGCTCAGGGCCGATCGTGATCGGCCAGGCCTGCGAGTTCGACTATTCGGGAACCCAGGCCTGCAAGGCACTCAGGAGCGAGGGCTACGATGTGGTGCTGGTCAACTCTAATCCGGCCACCATCATGACCGACCCCGAGCTGGCGGAAAAAACCTATATCGAACCCCTCACCCGCGAGTACCTGACGGAGATCATCCGCCGCGAGCGGCCCGATGCTTTGCTGTCGACCGTGGGCGGACAAACCGGTCTTAACCTTTCCGTCGAGCTGGCTGAGACTGGCGTTTTGGAGGAATACGGCGTCGAGCTGATCGGAGCCAAGCTCGAGGCCATCAAGAAGGCCGAAGACCGGCTGCTCTTCAAGGACGCCATGCGCGGCATCGGCCTCGACGTGCCGCGGTCCCAGCTGGCCAACAACCTCGCAGACGGTCTGGAGTTCGCCGGCGAGGTCGGTTACCCGGTCGTTCTGAGGCCGAGTTTCACCCTCGGCGGTTCGGGGGGCGGGCTGGCTTACAACAGCGAAGAGATGGAGGAGCTGCTGACTCGCGCGCTCGAAATCTCACCGGTGCACGAAGTGCTCATCGAGGAAAGCGTCCTGGGCTGGAAGGAGTTCGAGCTCGAGGTCATGCGCGACCTCAATGACAACTGCATCGTCGTCTGCTCGATCGAGAACTTCGACCCCATGGGGGTTCATACCGGCGACTCGATCACCGTAGCCCCCGCGCAGACGCTGACGGACCGCGAATACCAGATGATGCGGGACGGCGCGCTGGCTTGTCTGCGCGAGGTGGGTGTCGACACCGGCGGCTCGAACGTCCAGTTCGCCATCGAGCCGCAAACTGGGCGGATGGTGGTCATCGAGATGAACCCGCGAGTATCGAGAAGCTCGGCGCTGGCCTCGAAAGCCACCGGCTTCCCGATCGCCAAGATCGCCGCCAAGCTGGCGGTTGGGTTTCGGCTCGACGAAATCCCGAACGATATCACCCGCAAGACCCCGGCCTGCTTCGAGCCGACGATCGATTACGTGGTTGTGAAGATTCCCAAATGGCAGTTTGAAAAGTTCCCCGGTAGCGAACCTCTACTCGGCGTACAGATGAAAAGCATCGGCGAGGTCATGTCCATCGGGCGGACCTTCAAACATGCGCTCTCGAAGGCCATCAGCAGTCTTGAAACCGGGAAGAAGGAAGGCTCGGAGGTTTTCGACCCTGAACTGATCCAGCGGCGGCTTTATACGGCCACGCCCGATCGGCTGAACTATATCCGCTTCGCGCTCTCCGAAGGATACTCGGTGGAGAAAATTGCGGAGATGACCCGCATCGACCCCTGGTTTCTGCACCAAATCAAAACGATCGTTGACTTTGAACGAGAGCTCGAAGGCCAGTCCCTGGAAACCGTTTCCCACGACAGCCTCGAGCAGGCCAAACGTTACGGGCTGTCCGACGCCTCGCTGGCGCGCCTGTGGTCGGCCACGGAAGACGCCGTTCGGGAGAAGAGAAAAGCGGCCGGTATCCGCGCGATATTCAAGCGGGTTGACACTTGCGCCGCGGAATTCGAGAGCTACACGCCGTATCTCTATTCCGCCTATGAGTCGGAGTGTGAAGCGGAACCGAGCGATCGCCGGAAGGTCATGATTCTCGGCAGCGGCCCCAACCGCGTCGGCCAGGGAATCGAGTTCGACTACTGTTGCTGCCACGCTTCGTTTGCGCTTCAGGAGGCGGATTACGAGTCGATCATGGTGAACTGCAATCCCGAGACCGTCTCGACCGACTACGACACCAGCGATCGCCTCTATTTCGAGCCGCTGACGCTCGAGAACGTGCTCAACATCGTTGACACCGAGAAGCCGGACGGCGTCATTGTCCAGTTCGGCGGCCAGACGCCTTTGACGCTGGCGTTGCCGCTCAAGGCTCACGGGGTTCCGATCATCGGCACCGACCCGGAATCGATCGATCTGGCGGAAGACCGGGACCGTTTCGGGAAACTTCTCCAGGAGCTCGACATCCCCTCTCCGACCAACGGCACGGCCACCAGCCCCGAGGAGGCGTTTCAGGTCGCCCGGCGGATCGGCTATCCGGTCCTCATTCGCCCCAGCTACGTGCTCGGGGGCCGCGCGATGGTGATCGCCTACGACCAAGCGACGGTTGACAGCTACATGCGCGAAGCCGTCGTTTATTCGCAGGAACGGCCGGTCTTGATCGACCGCTTTCTCGAGGACGCCACCGAAGTCGACGTAGACGCTCTTTCCGACGGCGAGGACGTGCTGATCGGCGGCATCATGGAACATATCGAGGAAGCCGGCGTTCATTCAGGCGATAGCTCCTGCGTACTCCCTTCCGCCTCGATCGCTCCCGAGCATCTGGCGACGATTCGTGATTACACGGTGCGTTTGGCCCGCCGGCTCCGCGTCATCGGGCTGATGAACGCGCAGTATGCGATCTGTAACGGGCAGGTCTATGTGATCGAGGTCAATCCCCGCGCCTCGCGAACGGTTCCCTATGTCAGCAAATCGACCGGCGTCCCGCTGGCAAAGATTGCCGTCGGACTCATGCTGGGACGCAAGTTGCGCGATTACGGCCTGCCGACAGGCATGCTGCCCGTGGAACGCAATTGCGTCAAGTCGCCCGTTTTCCCCTTCGACAAGTTCCCCGGGGTAGACGCGATTCTGGGCCCCGAGATGCGCTCGACTGGGGAGGTTATGGGTATCGGCGCCACCTTCGGTGAAGCTTTTGCGAAAGCTCAACTCAGCGCCGGCCAAGCACTTCCCAAACAGGGCTCGGTATTCATTAGCGTCACCGACCCCCATCGAGCCGCGGCGACCGACGTAGCCCAAAAGTTTGCCGGCCTCGGCTTCTCGCTCATTGCGACCCGCGGAACCGCCTCCTCGCTGCGAGAGGCGGGCCTGGAGTGCCGCACGGTACTCAAGGTCAACGAAGGGCGCCCCAACGTGGTGGACCTGATCAAGGGCGGTGAAGTCGACCTGGTCGTCAACACCCCGGCGGGAGCGCATTCCTTCCGTGACGAGAAAGCCATCCGGCGGGCCGCCATGCAGCAGCATATCCCCTGTGTCACCACCCTCAGCGGAGCGAAAGCGGCCGCCGACGGCATCGCCGCTTGCCGGGATCAGCAACCTCAAGTCGCGGCGCTTCAGGAGCTGCACGCCGGCGAACGAGTGGGCTGACAGGCCGGAATCTCGCCCGGCCACTTCCTGCCCTTCCTGTTGGCCTGCGCCTCCTGGAGCATATATATGTTATTATGGACTCATGAAGCGAACCACGATCTTCCTGCCGGAGGAGCTGCATGAACAGCTCCGCGCGGAAGCCTTCCGACGGCGACTGAGCATGGCCGAGCTGATCCGCTCGAAACTCCGAAAGCGCGGCGGCGTGCGAAGCCGCGCCAAGAGCAAGGTCGATCCGCTGCTTGAGGTCACGGGCATCGGAAGCGACGGCGAACTCACCGTAGGCATCGATGAAGCGCTCTACGGCAGCTGAGACGCCTCCCCTGTTTGTCGATACCTGGGGTTGGCTGGCGCTGGAGGACGCCGCTGAGCCAGCTCACTCCGAGGTGCGAAGTTTGCGCCAGAAGTATGCTGACCAAGCCGGTCTGTGGGTTACCACAGACTACGTTCTCGACGAAACCATTACCCGCCTGTTTGCTCGCCGGCCGTTCGCGGAGGCCGAGCGATTTTGTCGAGGGATCTTCCGCGCCCAATCGCTCGGCCTACTGGCTGTCGAACGTGTGACGCCGACACGGTTCGAAAAAGCCTTTAAGCTTCGCCTCCGCTACCGCGACAAGCCGCGCATCTCGTTCACGGACCTGACAAGCTTCGTGGTCATGGACGAACTCAAGCTCCGCCACGTGCTGACGCGGGACGCGCACTTCCGACAGTGCCATTTCGGATTCCAAACCCTGCCCTGTCCCGTCCCCAAGGCCGACATCCGAATGATGATTGGCACGGTGTCGGATACCGGCGATCACGTCACCTCGGAGCGAGTCTGATCCGGAGGACGATGACGTGGGCCGCGAGACAAACGTGGCATTTCTCGTGGAGTCCCGCAGCTCAGCCATCTGAGTTGAGCTGTCAAGAAAAAAGTGGCGGCATGGTCGAGTTTGTTGCACAGGCAATTCAGTTCGGATTCACAGCCGCCGGCAGCTGTGGCAGCAATGGCGAGCCGCGTCGGGCCAGTGCCTTCAAATAGATTTGCTCGTTGTAGGGCGTCCGTTGTTGCCGGCGGCGAAACAGGATACGGATCCATTTAAAGGCCAGGGCGCGCACAGCGGCGTGGTGCCCCTTACCCCGCTTGCGCTGCTGTTCGTAATAGGCCCGTGCCAAGCGCATCCCGCTGCTCGAGACGCTGCGCGGAGACATCGCGTGTCCAGGGCTGGGATTCGTAGCCGCGGGATGCCGACCGCCGTTCGACTATCCTCGCACGACGTGAGGCGAGAACACTTCGAGCGACGATTTCCACATTTCCACAGCGCCGACGACAATTCTTCACTCGCTTGTGACAAATCCCGCTCAGTAGGAACTATAAAGGGCTGGGCGGGCCGCTTGGCCCAGACCCGCGGCCGTTTCTGACCTCTCGCGTGGACAAGAAGGCGAACCACGATAACCCGCGGCTTTTGCTTTTGTGGCGCACGCATTCTTGCGTGCCGTGTCGCCATTCGTGGCGACATCGAGCGGCACGGGCAATCGTGTGTAGAGCGCAACCCTAACCTAAAGACCGCAGGTCTCTACGAGCCCTACGCACTGAACCGCGAGCGCGAGCGAGCGGTCCCGGGGAGCAGCGGTCGTTGCGGGGATTTGGCCTGTCACTGGCGTTCCAGGCTCAGTTGCTTGCTGTCGAACAGCCTTCGGTCGACCCCGAGCACGCAACCAGAAAGGCGTCGTCCCCCTGGAGGCGGCGCTCGCGCACATCTTCGGGTAGCGGCTCAGCGGCCAAGAACGCGATCTGCTTCCCGGATGGCGACCACGCAAAGGCCGCCACCGAGGGCCAGAAGCCCTACCGCGAGCAAGACATGGAATGATTTCATGACACTTCGATCCTAACCTCTCCCGTGGGGTGTCACGATACGGAACTGTGGCGGCATCAGGCCGCTGGGGTGGGTACGAATTCAAGCAGATTATCAAACGGATCGAAGCAGAAGAGCGGCGTTGCTCCATACATCTTCGTCCATCCGTCTACCATGTTGCGGACGAAGTCGTTATCGCGCTTCTCGAGCTCGACAGCCGGGTCAAACAGCATTTTGACGCCGTTTTTCACCAGACGGACCTTCATCTCTTCGATGTCCGGCACCAGGAAAGCCGCGTGGCGATGGATGTAGCGGCGCGTTATATCTCCCCCGTTTCCCACTTGAATGTACAGATCGTCTCGCGTCAGCGGACGCGCGGCAATGATCAGATGCACCTCTTGGGACCCGCAATGGTAGAACATCCCCGGGAAGCGGAAACCGGGGCGAGACTTTTCCTCCATTCCCAAGACATCCCCGTAAAAGCGGGACGCCTGTTCCCGATCGTCCACGATGAGGGTGACGTGATGAATTCCTTGGGCGCCCATCTTTTGCTCTCCGATCTCACTTGATTTGAAGAGGCTCTCCGGGATCCCGGAGCCTCGAGCCACTTTCCCCTCGGCGTCGGCAAAGTGACACGGCTATCCGCCATTACACTTCGAGTTCCAACGCCACGGGTGATGATATCAAACGCAAACGGCAACCGCGTGACGGGCCTGGCTTGGCGGCTGACGTCGGCAATGACCCGAGGCTCGCTGGGCCGATCGGAGGGCACGGATAAGCAAACAAACTCCCGCGCAAACCAAGTTACCCTATCGGAAACTCTGTTAGACGAACAGCTCGCTTACTTCGTCGAAGCGCATCGGACCGAGGGGGGAGAGATCTTCGATGTAGTAGAAAGGGCGCCCCGATGGGGTTTCGGTGACTTTCTTTGCCGAGTCGATACCCAGGGCCGAGTAGATCGTACAGATGACATCCTCGGGATAAATGGACCGCTTGCGGTGCCAATCGTAGCGGGTAACCTTGCCTCCGATCTCGTCGGTGGCGCCGAGGATTTTGCCGCCCACAACACCGGCCCCGGCAAACAAGGCCACGGCGGCGTAGCGGTGGTGATCGCGCCCTTTGTTGATGGTCAACCCTCCCGGGGTGCGGCCGAATTCCCCCATGGCCACGATCAAAGTCTTGTCCAGCAACGATCGACCGTTCTCATCCCTTTGGGACTCTAGATCGGTGATGAGATTGGGGAGCGCCGCGTCGAGGTCCCAGCACAGCGTGTACTGGTTGGTTTTGGCTGTCTTGTCGTAGGCCTTGCCGTGCAGATCCCAGCCGTTGTGCGAAATTGCGACGAAGCGCGTTCCGGCGTCGGCCGCAATCAAATTTCGGGCAATGACGCAGGCGTCGCCGGTCTGGGAGCCGCCGTAGCGCTCGTGATCTTGCTCGCCGACTTTAAAGATGGAAGCCGCTTGAGGCGCATCAAGAATGCTATAGGAAGCTTTATAGAAGTCACGGTAATCGACCATCATGCGGCCGCGTGAGGCCTCGCCGCTGGCAACGACGGCGTTCAGACGTTCGAGAAACTCCTTGCGATGGTTGAAGCGATTCCTGTTTTCCTCGGAGAGAACGAAAGGCAAGTCTCCCTTGGTATATAGGGCCATGGGGGCGTGGGTAGCCGACAACATGCCGCTACCGATCAAACCGGCTTGACCGTTTCCATAGTTCATGGCGACGAAGGGAGGCAGGAAGTCGGAGTCCTTGCGTCGCGATTCGAACTCGCTGGCCACGATAGAGCCCACCGAGGGCATCTCTTTCAGCCGCGCCGGACTGAACACATGGCCCACTTGAATGTAGTATTGCCCTCGAGCGTGAGCGCTCTCCCAGGCCTCATTGCTGCGCACGATGGTGTATTTGTCGGTCATGCCCGCGAGGTTCGGCAGCAGGCCGTAGGGCATCTTCAGCCCGGGGCCGACGGTTCGGGCGTCGAAATCAGGAGGCGTCCACTTCCCTTCCTTGAAGTCGAAGGTGTCAAGCTGGCTGGGGCCGCCTTCCAGGAACAGGAAAATAACGTGTTCCGCCGAGCCGCGAGGCACAGCTCTTTTCGATGCCGCCGCTTCCACGTTGAGCGGCTTGAGCATGGGCAGCAGAACGTAGCCCCCCACCGTAACTCCTCCCACTCGGAAGAAGTCGCGTCGTGAGAGTCTCGGAAACCGGGTTCGTTTCAGGTCCGCGGTCATGGCGTAGCTCCCGCTACAACTATACACCTAATAGTTGAATATAAAATCCCGTTTGTTCAGCAGCGCCCACTGCAAATCCTCGGCGCCGTCCTCTACGTTTTCGCCCAACATCTGTTCGGCAACTGCAAGCTCCCCCTCAGTCGGGAACCGCGAGAGTGTCGCCAGAAACAGTTCCTCGACGAGTTGGGCGGTGCTCAGAGGCGATTCCGCGCAGAGCAGTTCGGCAACGCGGCTTCCCTCGGTTGTGCGCAAGACCTTGTTGCGGATCAGGTCGCTGTTGAGCAGCAGCGTGGCCTGCACGATCGATCCCGCCAGGTCTCGCTCTTGCTTGTCGCGATTGCTCTGCCCAAAGAAGCTGAGAAACCGCTTCATCTCGGTGTCCGTAATGTCCTCGCTCGAGTAAGTGTCTCGGACGTAGCTGACCTTCTTGTCCGTACCATTGATCGCCAGCTCCGGAAACACCTGGGTGGCCTCGGAGACGGCGTCAAAAAGCTCTTCGGCCGAGAGCCGCCGCACGAACCTGCGCGCGTAATAGTCAGCGTATTCCGGCTTCCATTCGCCGTTGAAGCGCGAGGAGAGCTGGTAGGCGCTCGACTTTACGATCAAGCTAATCAGGCGCCGAAGGTCGAAGTTGTGCCGGCGAAAGTCCTCGGCAAGAGCGTTGAGCAATGCGGGATGCGTCGGCTGAATCGTCCACGGCTCGGGTGGAGGATTCGCCGGGTCCTGCCGCAAGAGATCGAAATCGTAAGGAGGATCCACGATGCCCACCACCATCAGCTCGGACCAGATCCAGTTCACGGTGGCACGGGCGAACTGCGGCTGGTCGATCAAGATGCGGGCGAATTCCTCGCGCGGGTTTCGGCCGGGCGTCGGCTTTTCACCGGTTAGATAAAAGGCCGGCTCGACATCAGCTTTGAACCTGGGGATGCGGATAATGCTCGGAGCTTTGGTGTCGTAGCCATGACCACCCTTACGCCAATGCTCCTCGGGCCGCATCGCCGGGCCTTCCAGCAAGGTGAACTCTTGGTTCGCCATGGCCGGCCGGGAGACACGAATGTTGCCGAAGAACGCTGCCTGGTTCCACAAATCGACACGCTTCTTCCCGGTGAGATAAAGATTGATGTCGTCGAGATGGCCCGCCCCATCGTGGCAGCTTACACATCCGAGATTGAGTCCCAGAAAGTACTTCGCCGTGCTGATCGCGATCTCATCCAGCGTGTCCTCGTGATTGATATAGATGTCCATCGCATCGTCTACGTGATCGCGGAGCAGTAAGTTCGCCGGGCCCGAGGTCGCTCCGGTCAACGAAGTGGCGGTCAGCATCCGACGCACGAACTCGCTGTAGGGAATGTTGAGCTTGAGCGAGAGGTAGATGTAGTCGCGGAAGGCGTTACGGCCGTCCCCAAGCTGTGCCCGGCTGTTCTGAAAGAGGTCGCCGAACCAGTAAGTCCATTTGTGGAGGAAGGCTGCGTCGACCAGCCAGGGCCCATGCGCCTTGCCTTGGTAGGGATCGTTGGGATCGATTTCGTAGCGCAAACCCAGCATCTCTTCGATGAGCTTGTCCCGCTTGTCGGGCGTTTCGTCTTTGACGAACTCCCGCATCTTATCGGGCGGCGGGATTCTCCCCCACAGGTCGATGTAGATGCGGCGCAGGAACTCTTCATCGCTCGAGAGGCCCGCATGGGGAATGTTGTCCCGCTCCATCTTGCCGAAGATATGTTCGTCGATGAGGTTTTTTCGCTCGACTTTTCCCGGAGTCGTTGTCGGAAGTTCCCGGCTTACTTGTTCAGTCAGTGCGCCGGCCTCCTCTCGCCCGTCGGTCGTCACGTCCGCATGGTCTTTGTCTCGCGGGACGCTGTAGCTCGCCAATGCGACGGCCTGCTCGCTGCCGGGAGCCGCCCAGGCGGCGGTGAACAGCAACAGCGCGACCGGCAACAGAAGCACCCTCTTGGCAGCCGTGTTCATCATCGTCTAGCTTACTCTAGCAGCCCGTGGTAGAAGTGAGGGCCGCGAAAAATCGGGTACAGCCAGCCAATTCGCTTCAGTCTAAGTGCTTTGTTTCGAGGGCTATGGCTGGGGGCGAATCGGTGGCAGTCCCCATTTTTCGCTCTTGCACGACTCTCGCCGCGGGCTGCTAAGCCCACTCCAACCCATAGTCTCCGCGAAGATCCTCTCCGTCCCGGAGAGGCGTGATTACCGATTCCCGACGTGTGCGGCAATTCCTCCTACACTAATCCTTCGATCGGCACGCCCGTCTCATCGTCGATCGAATTGGCGATCTTGACCGGCCGGCCGATGGGCGTCATATAGGTCTTCGTCCAGTCGATCCCAAAGGCCTTGTAGACGGTTGCGTACAGGTCGCCGATGGTGACCATTCTCTCGGCTACTTGAGCCCCTCGTTCGTCACTGGCGCCGATCACCTGGCCGCCTCGGATGCCGCCGCCGCCCAGGACTATCGACCAACAGTGCGGCCAGTGGTCGCGGCCGTTCGCCGGGTTGATGTGCGGGGTGCGCCCGAACTCTCCCATGGCGATGACCACCGTGGACTCCAGCAGGCCTCTTTGATCCAGGTCTTCCAAGAGCGCCGAGAGTGTTTGATCCAACTTGGGAACCAGCTCTTCACGATGTTTCTTGTCATTATCGTCATGGGCGTCCCACTGACTGAACTTATACCCCGAAGCCGTCACGAAGCGGCATCCCGACTCGACCAGGCGGCGGGCCAGCAAGACACTCAGGCCGAACCCGTGTCTGCCGTAGCGGTCTTTCACTTTGTCGGGCTCCTTCGACAAATCGAAGGCTTCTTTGACGTTGGGGGAGAGAATCATCTTCAGCGCCTGTGCGGTAAAAGAGTCCATGTTGGTGTATTCGGCCAACTCCTCTTTTTGGCGAAACCGGCGTTCGACGATGTCGAGCAGTCCGCGGCGGTTTTCGATCCGCTCGAGGGGAACCGATTTCGGCAGAGTCAAGTCCGGAACTTCAAACTGGCCCTTGCTGGGATCCGGCACAAACATGGGATCGTATTGAGGACCGATGAACGCAGCCTTGAAATAATCCTCGTACTCGCGATGGATGGGCCACTGGGGGCAAACGACGTAGGGCGGAAGACCCTTGCGCGGCCCGGTTTCCCTAGCGATGATCGACCCGATGCTCGGAAACTGCATCGCCGGATTCGGGCGGTGTCCCGTCAAGGCGTAGTGGTGACCTTCCGGATGGTCGATTTCTTCGGTATGCATTGAGCGGATGATCGACAGCTTGTCCATGTTCTTGGCGATGCGCGGCAACAGCTCGGAGATCTGAATGCCGTCCACGTTCGTGGAGATCGGCTTGAAGTTGCTGTTGGGTTTGGGGTCCCAAGTGTCGACATGACTCGGCCCGCCTTCGAGCCAAAGCACGATACAAGCCTGCGCCTTGGCGTTCGGGTTAGTTCTACCACCCGTTGCCGCCAATGCGCTCTGCATCCCTAGATACTCACTGAGGTGCATGCCGAGCAGGCTTAGCGAGCCGACTCGCAGAAAGTCCCGCCGCAGCTGTTTGTGCGGCCTGAAGCTGATCTCGTTCGGTATATCCATGGTCTTCCTCGTTACCGTTTCGGTTACTAATGGTTGAAGGCGAACTCCCTAGTGGCCATTAACGCCCAAGCCAGATCTTGAAGAGCTTCGCGGCGGTCACCGAACGCGGATATAGCCTCTTCGAGCGCGGCGCGCTCCGCCGCCGTCGGAAGGCGAACCAGCGCGGCCAGGTAAAACTCGTCGATAATCTCGCCGTTCGAAGCTCCACTCTTCACCAAGCGATCAATGCGGCTGCCCGCGGCCGCGAGTTTGCTGGTATAGGTCGGACCCGCCAGAAGATGCAACGCCTGGCCCAGGTTGGCTTTCACGCTGCGCTCGGGAACCATCAGCCGGTTAGGCCGCCCGTACACATCCATGAACTGAGAAGGCACGGCATCGGGCCAGGGCAGGTTGATGGCACGCGTGCCGGGCGGCTCCTTGCTGTACATCCAGTTATCAAAGTCTTCGTACACTCCCGTCACCTGGGAAACCGCGTCTAAAAGGACCTCGGGGTCAAGCGGCCGCGCCATGGAGTGCGAGTAGTTGATCTTGTCGTTCTTGTTCGTTCGGTTGGGAGTGCTCGAAAGCTGATAGGTCCGCGACTGGGTAATCAAGCGGATCAAATACTTCAGATCATGTCCGTTTTCGCGAAAGTCCCTGGCCAATGTATCGAGCAACTCCGGGTGCGTCGGAGGATTCGTCAATCGGAAATCGTCGACCGGATCGACGATCCCTCGAGAGAAAAACAGCCCCCACATGCGGTTCACAATAGCCTCGTCGAAGTAGGCCTGGGCAGTGACCCATTGGGCTAGCCCCATGCGCGGGTCGGTCCGTTGATCCTCCGCCAGAACCCGGCCGTCGAGAAACGTCGGTTCCATTTCTTGTTTGGTTCGTGGATGAATGACCTTGGCGCCCTGTCCGAACTCGCCGTGTCCGGCCGGATCATCGATGATGAGCATGTCCTGACCGAGCTGCCCGATCCGGCTGACGCGACCGAAGAAGGCTGCCAACCCCCAGTATTGGTCCTGACTCCACTTCTCGTAGGGGTGGTTATGGCACTGGGCGCAGTCGAGCCGGCGGCCCAGGAAAACGCGCAACTGCTCGGACATCATGTTGCCTGGCGCGGGCAACTCGCCGCCGATGTGGTAGTAGTGGCGCGAGGGCCCGTCGTAACCTTGCGCCGCAATGCGCCGGCGGGCGATTTCGTCATAGGGCACGTTGCGCGCAATCATGTCCCGGACCCATTCCCAATACATCTTCGTGTACTTCAGATCGCCCTGCGGAGCCATGGCCACGCGGTAGAGGTCGGCGAAGCGGAAGGTCCAATAATCGATGTATTCGGGCGAGGCGAGCAGAATGTCGATCAGCTTGTCTCGCTTGTCGGGGTTGGGATCGTTGAGAAACTCCAGGACGCGTTCGGGCGGCGGCAGCGTGCCGGTCACGTCCAGGCACACTCGGCGCAGGAACTCTTCGTCGCTTGCCGACTCGGACGGGATGATGTTGAACTTCTTCAGCTTGGCGAACACGTAGTCGTCGATGTAATTCCTTCGCGGAATCTCGGGATAGTCGGCGATGGGTTCCGAGATCACCCCGAACCCGGCGCTGACGGCGTGGCCCGCCGCGCGAATCATGACCGCGGTTTCGCCCGTCTGGACGGCTTTCACGAGTCCGCTTTCTGAAACCGCGACGACCTCGGGGTTGTTCGACGCGTAGAGCACTTGCCCGCTGACGTCTTCCTGCTGCCCGTTCGAAAGATACGCCGTGACCAACAGCTGCTGCTTCCCGTTCCCGTCCAGCACGACCGATTTCGGCAAGACCTCGATCCGTTCAACCCGCACGGCTCCCGCGGCGTCTTCCTCGCCGTAGGGCGCGCCCTGCCGGATCCAGTTGAGAATCGTCTCGTAGTCCCCCGAGCCAACGGCGATGAGAGGGCCGCCGCCGTGTGCGACCTGCATGGTCGGCTTGGCCAGCAGGAGGCTTTTCTCCGGATCTTCCAAATTGATTCGAGGCGTCCTGCCGCCCTCTGACCCGGCGGCAAGAACTTGGTAGGTTCCCCCTTCGACAATCCACTCGTAGTCCTCTTTGGGGTAGAGGGCATTGGCCGAAAGCTTGAATCCTCCCTTGCCTTTCACGCTGCCATGGCAATCGTCCGAGTTGCAGCCTCTCTTGGTGAGAATGCCGCCGACCTCGCGGGCAAAACTAAATGGACGGGTCTGTTCGGAGCCCGCCACCCGGACGTCGGCCCGCGCTTTCGCGCCTTCGACTTCGGCTGTTAGAGTTGCTTGCCCGTCGGCCACAGCCACGACCTCGCCCGCCTGTCTTACCTTGGCTCGAGTGGAGTCCGAGATCGAAAACTTGCTCTGCTCCGTGACATCCCGCTCTAGGCCGTCGGCGAACCGACCCAGCACGAGAACCTGTTGCGCGGCACCCGCCCCCCAGAGTTTGACTTCCCGCGGGACCAGCCTCACCGACAACACTTTGCCGGTTGATCCCGAGGCAGCCGGAATGGCCAAGCTGAGAATCATGGCCGGCAAAACCCACCGGCTTCTTAGTCCTCGCCGGAAGGCTCTTGCCTGGTCAGCGAGTTTGGCAACTTTGTTCATTCGGTTTTCTTCCCCATCAACACCTAGTCGCCCGTGGCAAAAGTCGTGCAGCAGCGAAAAATGGGGACTGCCACCGATTCACTCCCCGTCATGACCCAAGAAACAAAGCACTTAGCCTGAAGCGAATTGGCTGGCTGTACTCGATTTTTCGCGACCTTCACTTCTACCATGGGCTGCTAGTCGCCGGAAGACGCCTGACGCGACCGGACGACCATCAACGGAATCTCCTCCAGCGGCAGGGGCGGGCCGATCTTGCCGTCGACGACCGGCCGCGCTACCACGCGGATACACTTCGGCCATCGGGTGAGCGGAGCGTCCTCGCCGGCCACCAGCATGATGACCGCTGTCTGCGACTTGGGCACGAATCGTTTCTTGTGGCCCTCGTCCAACGGGGGGCCGCGGTCGGGATCGACTTCCGTACCCGTGACCGCGTCAACCCCCGGCGGCAGTCCTTCCACCCGCAGCGCGATCTCGCCTGCGAAGCCTTCTTCCTGGTCCGTGGTAACGGTCAGCTTCTTGGCGCCGCCCCGCGCCAGATTGATCTGCTCCTGCTCGACGACGACATTCCCCACGTGCGGCGCCTGCGGGCGAATCAGCACGCGATACCGAAAGCTCGGGTCGCCGTAGCGAGACGTCACGTCGCGAACCTGCAAGTAGTACTCACCGCCGAGCTCGAAGGTGTAGATGGTCTTTGGCTCGACGGTCTTCAGATAAAACGTGAAGTTCCGCGAGATCCGCTTGTAAATGTTGGTCAAGAATTCCTGGTCGCCGGCGTCGAAAACTCCGAGGCGCGGGTTGAAGGCGGGCAGGGTCGTATCGGGAGTTTCGATTTCGAACGCGAGGCTCTGCCCGGGATCCACCTTGAACTTGAAAATATCCACGTCGCCGGGGCGCTCGATCGCTCCTTCTAGGACCGTCGGCACAGTGACCTCGAGCGCTTGCGAGAAGTCGTCGTTCGGCTCTTCCGCGATCACTATCTCGGGAACGGCTGAATCGATCGACAGATCATCTTGTTCCGCTTGGACGCCGCTGCGCGCCTCTCCCGCGGCTGATCCGCCCGGCGTCGCGGCCGGCTCGGTTGCCCGCCTGGGAACGGTCCGCGACCATAGCTGCTCAAGGCGGTCCGCTTCGAGGACCCTTTCAAACGCCCGCTCCCGCCATTCCGGTGCACCGGACGATGAATCGCCGCCTTCCCCCGACAACTCATCCGCCGCCGGAGTTTCCGAAGGCGTGATGCGAAGCTGGTAGGAATAATCCGGCGACCCCTTCCACATGAAGGAAGAGACGCGCACTAGATAGCGGCCTGCCTTGCTGAACCGGTAAGTCAACCTCGGAGCGTTAGAGACAAACGGTGATCCGGGCTCGTCGTTGAACGCGAGGCGCGTAGCTCTCCGCGGATCGAACCAACTTCCGGTGAGCTCGTAGAGAGTCAACTCGGGGTCAAACTGCCCAGGCGGGCCCGTAAACGATCCGGGGGGGGCATGACAGAAGACTTCAAACGTCAGGTCTTCGCCTTGGGACGCTTCAAACGAGTAGAAATCGACTTCTCCCGCTTGGCCGATCTTCCCCTCGATCGTCGTGGGGATTCGGACTGCCTGCGCCGTGCCGGCTGAGTTGTGCGGAGTCTCGGCTTCTCCTACGCTGGAAAGGGAAGTGACGGCGAATGCCAGGGAGTTCGAAATCCCTTGCGGCGTGAGGAGGCGAAGCTGGTGAACCCCGAGAGGCGTATCCGGATCGACTTCGACTTTCAGCGCGACGCGGTAGCCCTGGCGATTCTTGAGTGCATTGGGGTCGTAATCTTTTGCCGCCTCGAATTCGATTTCGCCAATGCCCTCGACCTCGGCGCGCAAACTTTCGGTATCGAACCAGACACCGTAGGCGCCTTGTAGCTCCCTTCCTCGAACTTCGGCTTGGATGGTCGCCGCTTGCCGGGCGCCCACCGGGAAAACGGAAATAAGTTGCGGCTCGCCGGGTGGCTTGTCCGTGCCGTCCTGAGCGATCAATCGGGGGGCATTGACGCACAGCAAGACCACGACAAGGGCCCACGGAGCTAGCCCGGGGCCCACCCGGGCTGACCCTTTCGCGAAAACGCTCGACACCGCGGCCATGAGTGTCAGGGATCGATCCCTACCTGAGCAGGCTATGAAACAGCCGCAGAAAACTGCCCTTCGAGGCCCACCCAATCCTCTTGCAGCAGGCGCAAATCCACTACAGCGGAGACAAGCTCACCTATCATAAGATTTTAGCACTTTCACCTTAACTTGAATCGTCTGGTAGTGCGCTAAATCTTGGTTGACCGGTCGTGTTGAGGTAAAGTGGTGAAGACCTGGCCCGCCAGCCTGATGCTCCGAGCACTCTGGGTACGAAATGTAGGGGGTTCGGAACGAACAGGGGCAATGGGTCGTAGTTGCCAGAGGGTGTATAGTTATGAGTAGAGAGGTCGATGTGGAAAGCATGGAGCTTGACGCCTTAGCGCTGGAATACCAGGGAGAGTACGGGAGTGCCTCTGGGAATCTGGACGTCTCGGATCTCATTAACAATCCCAACGCTAGCGGCGTATGCTGCGTCTTTGGTCCGGGCTTCGAGGAACAGTTGCCCGATTTGGGATTCTTCAAGGTTCGTCCTGTCGTTGATTATGGCTCCGATCCTTGCGTGGTCCGCACTGATGCTATCCAGTCGCTCGCGAAGTAACTTCTCCTCGAAGCGTGTGGGGTGCGCCACATTGAAACCCACGCCGTGAAACATGAAGGTTGAATGGGCGCAGGCGTACCGCGCCTCTCCCGCGAGGAAGATCACATTTCCAACGGAGTCAACATTGCCCATGTTGTGGGTCGTTAGCCTAAAAGGAAACGATCGCAACGTGTTGTAGAGGTTGAGTCCACTCATCACTTCCCCGCCTGGAGTGGACATCATCAAGTACACGTGCTCCACACCGTCGTTGGCCTGCTGACTCATAACGGCAATTAAACTCTCCGTTGTCTTGACATTGATCTCTGCCGAGAACGATACGTAAACCGTCTTACTCATCTGATTTCCTTTCCTCTAAATTTAGCGGACTACCAATCGTCTCGGCCCCTGCAGCCCCTGCGCGCCGGAGCAAACGCAACGAAGTCATGGCGGGCTTATCGGCCCGTCAGGTGGCGAGAAAAGCGCACGGGGGTCTACACCGCACGTGCTGAACCGCGGACGGGGCTGGATGCAGGACCCAGGTAGTCAGAGAAGTCCCCGCAGCTTCTCGGCAAGGTCGTGGTACTTGTAGGGTTTCTGAACAAACGCCCCCGTTTCCCCTGCCATCTGCCCAGATATATCCTCACGGGTGAATCCACTCGATACGATCACAGGAGTTGCGGCGCGGATCTGCCGTAGCTCGCGCAGCAACTCTTCGCCGGAAAGCCCCGGCATGGTCCAATCCAGCAGCACCGCTACAATCTCATCAAGCCGCTCACGAAAGACAGACAACCCTGCGCGGCCGTCGGCGGCGGTCAGCACTGTGAAGCCCATGCGCGCCAGCATGGTTCCGGCAACAGCGCGAACCGTCTTTTCGTCATCCACCAGGAGAATCGTGCCACTACCATGCCATGCCGAAGGAGCAGTTGACGCGCTGCCCGACCTTTCAGGTATCCGCTGCTCGCAAGCAGGGAAGAGAACTTTAATCCGCGATCCAAGGCCCGGTCGGCTATCGACCGTAACCGAGCCTTTGTGCCCTTTCATGATGCCGAGAACGGCCGCCAGCCCAAGGCCTCTGCCGGTAAATTTGGTGCTAAAGAACGGATCGAACATCTTCGCCTTCGTTTCTCTATCCATCCCGCAGCCCGTGTCGGAGACCTCCAAATAGACATACCGGCCCTTGGCCAAACCCTGGCCAAGGTAGGCGTCGCGAACCTCCGACTCCTCGACGCTGAGGGACCCAGTCTCCACGCGGATCGTTCCCTCGTGATCTTCCAGAGCCTCCGAAGCGTTCGTGAGGAGATTCATCACGACCTGCTGGACTTGGGTGCGGTCAACTATGGCGGCAGGCACGTCCTCAGCGAGGTGCAGGCTGAGGGCAGCCTTGGGGGAGATGGTCCCGTGCAGCAGTTGAATCGTCTCTTCCGCCAGACGGGAAAGATCGGCTGGCGCGGCTACGAGCCGGCCTCGACCCGCGTAGGCCAGCATTGGATTCGTCAAGTCACTAGCCTTGTCTGCCGCCTTCTGGATCTCCTCGACAAACGGTCTGACCGGTGATCGCGGTTGCAGGTCCATCAGAGCAAGCTCGGCATAACCAACGATCCCAACTAACAGGTTGTTAAAGTCATGGGCAACTCCTCCGGCCATGAGCGCTAGGCTCTCGACCTTTTGCACTTGCTGAATCCGAGCGCCCAGCCGGCGCTGTTCTTCGTGCGCCTCCTCCAGCTCTCGTGTCCGCTCCGTGATCCGCTCTTCCAGCTTCTCTTCGCTCTCTCGAAGCTGCTTTTCCACCCGCTTCAGCGCCGTGACGTCCTGTGCATGCCCGAGTACGACAGGGGGCTGTCCCTGCTCTTCGTGCCACACGTTTCGATACAACCAAATATGCCCCGATCCATCTCTCGCCGTCAGGCGCATCAGGCCGCTGTCGGTTCGATTCTTTCGAATTCGGTCGAGATAGTCGTCAAACTTCTGTCGAACCGGCGGCGCCAAGACGTCCCGGACGCTTCGTCCAATACACGGTTCGGGAAGAAGGCCGAGGGCCTCCGCGGCTGCCGGGTTGATGGAGAGCAACACGCCTTTCTCGTCGTGGGCGCACATCAGGCCTAAGCTGTGCTCAACCAGGTGGCGGTGGAGATTCTCCTTGGCCCGTAACTGCTTCTCAGCTCGGTTGCGCCCCGCCAGCGCCCGTTCCGCTACAACTACGACGACGAAGCGCGTGATCGAGATCAGCAGGACGGTTCCTGTCGCCTCGGACGGCGGCGAAAGAAACCACGCCAAGATGCTTGTTGAGTGGGAAGCGACCATCAGTATTGTCGCCGCCAGCAGCGCCGAGGTTGTCCAGAACCAAACCTTCCACCGGCGGAGCCGCCAAAGCAGAACGATGGCCCAAGCAATCGTTAGAACCCGAAGCGCTATGGAAGCAATGACCATTGCCGTTTTGCCATGTCCGCCGTTTCAGACTCAGTGTGACTGCGAACACTGAAATTGTTCCACGTATGAAGATAATCGGCAAGGGTTTTTGGACGAGTTTTTGAAAACACGGTCAGCGACCACCGATTTCGCGGCGGGCACGACGAGCCGCGCTGCACAATGGTGGTTGGATCACCAGAGTACCAAGGGGGGCCTTGCGAAACCTGCTCGGCGGATCGTTTTCCATAAACGGCGTTTGTCGAAACTTATACGGCGGGGGATTACTCTTTCGCGGTCGACGTCCCTTTGTAATCGATCGTGGAATCCGTCGTCACGATCGTTGACTCGGCGCTGAACTTGCGATAGTCGCGGAACTGAATTTTGTTGCGCGCGCAGCGATTCGTGCCGCGCCAGCAGCCCAGGTTTTCGGATTCGAGCGGCAACAAGTGCTCGTTCCCGCCGATGACAACTTCACCGTAGTCGAGGGTCATTTCCACCGTATCGAGTTCGAAATCCGAGGGCAGGTCGACCGCTTGGATCTCAATGCGCCTCACGCGCGCGGTTTGCGGATGGATCCAAACCGTTCCCTTGTAGGCCGGGGAAACGGTTCCTTTCCGGGCATTGACACGCCAGGCAGAGTGCTCCTTGGCGACCTCGAACTCATAGATATGAACCGGGACGCCGGAGGAGCGCGACGCTCGGCCGAAGCGAAACTCGGTCTGCGATTGGGGAACGAAAACGTCGAGGAGCGTGGAGGCGAACTCGCCCATGGACCAGCTTCCCTCGACCTGATCCATTTTCTTGTGTATCGGCCGGCCGTCGATCTTGATGTTGTCGTAGCGTTCCCGGCGGTCTTCGTAGACGAGGTCGGCTTCGACTACGTCCAGCGTCTGCCAGGCTCCGCGGCGGCCCGCCCTGGCCATCCGAGTGATCACTTCTCGACAGACGAAGTTGGGAAGCTTGTCGGAGTAGTTGAGCGCCCACTCGCGAGCTCGTTGGATGAGCGGATCGACGACAGTGCCTGGCGACGGCCCCTCGGGCGGCGAGCTCGAATTCCGCCGCGATCCCGATTCCCTTGCTCCACCACGCTTGCGCCGCAGCAGCTTGGGGGGACCTTCGTCCGCGTCGCCGAACGGATCCGGCGGGCTCCGGGGGGTCGCTCTCCCTCTTGGGAGGCGAGGGACGGGATTCGTCAGCGAGGCGATGTCGAGCGCCACTTGAAGCGCCTTGAACACCTCCGGGCCCTGCTCGGAAGCTTGGACTCTAACACTGTCGCCGGCCCTGATCGTCTCCACGGAGATCACGCGGTCCGCCAACAGGAAGCGGGTCCCGCTGGTTACCAGGACACGCACTTCTCCCCGTTCATCCGTTTCTAGAACAAAATAGCTGCCACGAACTTTGACCAGCGTCCCGGACAGCCAAACGGCCTCGACCACGCGGGAGGCCGGCGGGCGAGGCGGGCGACGCCGCCCGGGCTTGATGGGACCGCGAACTTGGGCCAGAGAGACCGTCACTAGAACTAGTGACGCAAGTGCGACAATCCACATCTTGGGCCGGTGTCCGACAAGAATCCTATCCACTTGCGGCATCGCTTTCTCTAGACGGCTTCTCGGTCGCCGCGGTTACGGCTTCTCGTCACCACGGTGACGCTTGGCGCCGGAGGCATACCGGCTCGCGGGGCCGTCCGCCTCGGGCGGCCGGCAAGTACCGCCGCGGCAATGCGGGCTCTTGCGGTCATTTGTGCTGCAGGCTCGCTTTCTCGGCGTCCGGCCCCAGGACGGCCTGGCTTCCGGCAACAGGCGAAAACACCGGGTCGTCATCGCGCCACGGCACCCGGCACGGGCGGCGGATCTCGTATTTTTCGAGGTTGCGTGTGAGGGCCTGGGCTAGCTCCGTGAGATTGGCGGCTCGCGCCTGGGCAACCGTTTGCCGTTGTAATCCCACTGCCTTGTCGAACTGGCCCAATTCAGCCGATAGCATCGCCAAGGTCTCGACGTGTTCCAGATCGACGCTCCGCGGATTCGCAATCAAAGGCTGCATGAGCTTCAGAGCACGCGCTCCGTCGCGAATTTGGTCCTCGGGACCGGCGACCAAAAGCCGCGCCAATGCATGCTTCATGTCAGGATCGTCGGGAACCGCGGCGAGGCCGTCTTCCAAGCGTGTCTTGGCTTCCGAGTATCGCTTCAGCCTGACAAGGGCCATCGCCTGCATGAAGCGCGCGAATCCGTTGCTCGGTTCCAAGGCGACGACCTCCTCGTAGTGCGAGAGAGCCGCCTCGTCTTGCCCCAAGCGCATGAGCACGTTCGCAAGATGAAAGTGGCCGTCCTTGAAGTCCTGACGCGAGCGAACAGCGGCTTCGTAATGGCGGGCCGCTTCGCGGTCCGAACCCAGCCGAGTGTAAGCGATTCCCAGATTGTAATAGGCCCTCGAATTGCCGGGTGAGAGCCGCAAGGCCTCTCGAAACTGCTCGATGCTCTGCGGAATCTTTCCAAGCTCCAGCAGCGTCGAGCCAAGATCCATCCAGGCCATGGGTTCGCTCGGGTCGGCCTCGACCATCTTGCGGTACTCCGCCGCCGCATCTTCAAAGCGGCCCTCGGAAAACGCACGTACGCCGCGAAGCCAGCGAAAGTATTTCCCGGTCTTGAGATCCTGTAACTCGTCGTTCAGAGGATCTGGGAACTCCGGTGTTGCGTTACCGCTTTTTTCGAGGTGCGCGCGGGCCTTGTCGATGTTCCCCGCCTTGCGGTACGCCATGGCGAGCGAGTAGTGGATGTTTGCCGCCTCGGGTTGCAGGTTTAGAGCCTGCTCAAAGCGCTCGATGGCGGCTTGGAGATCGTTTCCGCTTGACGACACCCGTCCCAACCCGGCCATCGCGGCCGCGGACGAGCTGTCATGCTTCAGAGCTTCTTCAAAGAGCCTTCGGGCGTCGTCGATGTGATCCAGGCTGAACTCGAGCTCTCCGAGACGAAGCAGTGTCGCAATGTAGGACGGATCAGCTTCCAAGGCCTGCTTGTAACTTTGCACCGCGCTATCGAGATCACCCGTCCTGTGGTAGACGCGAGCCAGATAATACACCCAGGGGAACGGGCTGGACGACAGCGACTCGGCATTCAAATAGCAAGACTTCGCCGGCTCAAACATCTCATAGGCGTGGTAGAGCTTGCCAAGTTTTCCGTAGGCCCGGCTCAACTCTTCCTCAGCAACTTCGGTCTTGGCCTCGATCAATGCGAGCTTCCGCCGAGCCTCCCGGAGCTGCTCGCGCACGAGCTCTTCCAGTCCGCTCAGATCCGGATGGACAACCGGCGTGAGCTGCTCGTTTGGCGCCGGCTTGGCCTGACATAGTTGGCCGCCACAGGCGAACAGCCCAAAGGCTGCGAGCGCTCCCAGAATGCGTCCCGCGGTGAATACACTCAGCATGAACGTCGCGCTCCCTGTTTTCACCATGAGTCTAGCCCGCATTTCTCACCAGCGGCCGCCGGCGGAAAAATCGGGTACAGCCAGCCAATTCGCTTCCGGCTATTGATGTTCGCGAAATACAGTGTAGGGGCGCAGCGTGCTGCGCCCGCTCTGGCAAGGCATTTGCTGTGTCCGAAAACAACACTATATTCTGCGGGTATCAATAAGTGCATTTTTTAGGGCCATGATGGGGGCGAATTGGTGGCAGTCCCCATTTTTCCTCCGCCGCGGGCTACTATCCTAGGCCCATTCGGGGCTGGGCCGGTCTTAACTAACGAGTATTACCGTTAGGCGGACGGAGCAGCGCCAACTTCCTGCTAGCGCTTCTCGTTCACCCGGCTAACGTACGACCGTCCGCGCTGCGATCGTTTTTTTCTGTCACGTTCCTGAGCCTCGAGGCGCTTGAAGTTCTCGAGGGCCGCGCTCGCCTTGGCGTTTTCGCCCAGCCGCCGGTGCGTCAAGGCCAACTGATAGTACGCCTTGATGTGATGAGGATGCTTTTCGACGATATCTTCAAGGAGCCTGGCCACGGCGTCAAATCGCTTCTGGTTGAAATACGTGACGGCGGCGTAGTAACCGGCGTCGGCGTGATTACTCTCCAGCGCCAAGATCTTCTCGAAATACGAGCGAGCTCGAACCGAATCCCCTCTATCCATCGAGATGCGCCCCAGATAGAAGAGAGCGTCAATATTTTTTAAATCAAGCTGGACGGCCTGCTCGAGCGCCTCACCGGCCTCGCTGTATTGCCCCAGGTTGAAGTAGGTCGCGCCTAGCTGCGAGAACGCACGAGACTTGTCGCCGGGGAGCTGCGCGGCTTTTTGAAAGGAGTGGATCGCGTCCTCGAAGCGCCCCGACCGAAACAGAATCTCTCCCAGCTTGAGGTGAGCAAAGCCGTCCTCGGGCGCCGCCTGCAGATATTTTTCCACCCAAACTCGAGCCTCCGCGTACTCCGCTAGCTCGAAATGAACGGCCCCGCGCTGGAGGTAAGCTGCCGTATAGGACGGATCGAGTCGGAGAACCTCCATAAAGCGTTCGAGGGCTTCGCCGAACCTGCGCTGGTGAAGATAGCTCAGGCCCAGGTTGTAATGGGCGTTGGTGTGGTCGGGTCGGAGTTCGAGCGCTCGAGTGAAAGCAGCCTCCGCTTCCCTATACCGTTCCTGGCGATCGTAGAGAGCCCCGAGGGCGTTGTAGGCCGCTGGGTAATCCGGGCGAAGCTCCGCGGCTTTTCGCAACGATTTTTCCGCCTCGGCGATTCTTTCCTGCTGCGTATACGTCACGCCCAGCCAGTAGTGAACCTGAGCGTCGTTGGGGCGCTCTCTGACCAGCACCAGAAATGCACGCTCGGCGCCGGAATAATCGCCTTGTCGAAGGGCCCGGTGTCCTTTTGCTATGCCACCCTCAACGCCCTGGGGGGGCGGGAAAGCCAAGCTCGCGCCGCCGCCGAAACAACTCAGCAGAAGCAAGAAGATCACGTTCCTGGTCATGACGTGTTCAAGCTATTGCGGCTCGCAAAATACGGTGACTTTGGACACGGGCACAGCATGCTGTGCCCCTACAGTCTGAACACGGACCATGTCGCCATAATTTGCGAAATGATGTCTACGGGCCCGCCCGGGGTTCCTCGACCGTCAAGATACGGTCAGCAGCAACGCTTTTCAGAACCTGCGATTTCCCGCTCGGCCATCGAATCTCAATGCGTTCGACGACCGTGTTCGCCCCCAGCCCGAAATGCAAGCGCCTGTCGTTGGACGACAAATAGCTGCCGCCGGCCACAACTTCCTTGCTCTGCCTCTTCCCGCCCGCTGTCAACCGCACTTTGGCGCCAATGCCGTCCCGGTTGCTGTTTTTTCCAACAGCTTGAATGGTCAGCCAGTGGTTGCGGTTGCCGCCATCGTTTCGCAGAAGGACAGCGCGCTGATCGCAGTTCGACATCAGGACATCGATGTCTCCATCATTATCTATATCTCCCAGTGCAAGTCCGCGGCCGGCGCGGAGCGTCGAAAGCGCGCCGCCGCGATTGCTCGTGACGTTTACGTAACTGCCAAGCCGGTTTTCAAGCAGCAACGCCGGTTGCAAGTACTTCAAACTGCTGTTCAACAGTTCGACGTTATCCATGACGTGCCCATTGGCAACGAGGATGTCCTCGTCCCCGTCATTGTCATAATCGAAAAAGCCCGCGCCCCAGCCTGTGAGCAGCAGACTTGGGCGACCGACACCACTAGGGAATGTCACATCGCGGAAGAAAAAATCCTCTCCCTCGCGGCGATAGAGCGTGTGACCTTCGTTCGAAAGGTTGGTGACAAAAATGTCGTCGTAGCCGTCACCGTCGTAGTCCCCGACCGCCACGCCCATTCCCGACTGCGCCTTGCCGTTTGAGCTATAGGCCACACCGGCGAGGGTGCCAATCTCTTCGAACGTGCCGTCCCCACGATTGATGTACAGGAAATTCGACACGGCATCGTTGGCCACGTAGATGTCCTGATAGCCGTCCTGGTTGAAATCGGCCGCGACCACGCCCAGTCCTTTTCCCGCCGGGTCTGCGATCCCGGCTCGCTCGCCGACATCGGAAAACGTCCCGTCGCCGTTGTTGTGATACAGAACGTCGGGCACCCCGCTGAATTCGGCGGGATGGCAGTAGGAGCGATATTTTGAGCGCACCCCGCAGTAAATGTTGTTCTTCAGGCGGAAGTCAACATAGTTGGCCACGTAGAGGTCCAGCCATCCGTCGTTGTCGTAATCGAAAAAAGCCGCGCTCGTGCCCCAAGCGGAATTGTTGACGCCCGCCGATTCCGCGGTTTCGGAAAACGTCCCGTCGCCGTTGTTGCGGTAGAGGAGACTCGATCCGTAGTTGGTTACGTAAAGATCCGTGAATCCATCGTTGTTGTAATCGCCGGCCGTCACCCCCATGCCGTACCCCGAACCTTCCACCCCCGCCTGGCTGGTGACATTCCTGAAAGTGCCGTCGCGGTTGTTCTTGTAGAGCGCATTGGCGGGCCGGACTTCGGGCTGGTATCCGGGTAGGGGAGCGCCGTTGACAAGATAGATATCCAAGTAGCCGTCGCCGTCGTAGTCGAAGAGGGCGCAACCGGGCGCCATGGTTTCGACCAGGTACTTTTGCCCCGTTGCGGCATTGACGTGCCGGAAGTCGATCCCCGCTTCGTCCGTGATATCGACGAACTCGACTCGCGTAGCCTCGCTTGACGATTCGGCCCCGGTCAACGGGGGCGGGAGGCTTGTGCAAACCCCCAGATAGGCTCCGATAAGAAGCGCTGCGCGCCGAAGATGGCTGTTGGCTATTCCCGTCAACCTGTTCCGCTACCCACGCGAACCAAAGTTCCGTGGACAGTTGAGTTCATACTAGCAGGCGTCGGCGAAAGCTCCGTGGGTTGGGGGTCTGCAGCTCTGCCATGCCGCCCCGGCTGCATCGTCCTCACTGCCTGTGCCCTGCCAAAACCTGCTGCCGGAACGCTTCGACAGACTTGCACCACGGGCCGTTCGGCCCATGACGGCTCACACGCGTCGCGGCTGTGCGAGAGCAAGAAACGGAGCCTGGAACGCCAAATGACAGACCAAGTACCGCCGTGCGCCGTCGGGCTCGGGGCGGGTGTTGGAAGGTCGCCTAGTTTCCGCGGCGCAGCCGCATTCTCCCTCATTGGCGCGGGGCCTGTGCTACGGGCTTGCGCCGCGATATGAAAGAATGAAGGCATGAAGAGGCCGTTTGCCGCCACTGTTTGGCAGGAGGACGATTTGTACGTTTCCCAATGCCTCGAAGTCGACATAGCCAGTCAAGGGGCAACCGAAGAGGAAGCGCTAGAGAACCTCAAGGAAGCGCTGGCACTCCACTTTGAGCCCCCGCAAGCGACGCGTCTTCCCAAGGTGCGTATGATTGAGGTGGAGGTTGGGGCGGCTTAAGCTCAATGCTCGTTACTTAGCGACCACGGAGGCTCGAATCGCTCCCTGGGATTCCGAGCTGGATTGCAAAGGTTGTAGGGCCACAGAAGGTGCAAACAGGCGGCCCCAGGGCGCGACGTGTCGCGCCCGTACATGACAAACGGTGCAGTGCGGGGAAGATTCATTGGTTCCGTCACAGCTTATTGATGTTCGCGAAATACAGTGTAGGGGCGCAGCGTGCTGCGCCCGCTCTGGCAAGGCATTTGCTGTGTCCGAAAACAACACTATATTCTGCGGGTATCAATTAAGTTACAAGTATTGGGCTTAAGCCGCTGCCTTTCCGCGAGGTGAAGCGGCGTTTGGAGGCTGCGGGATTCGCGGAGGTCAGTCAGAAAGGGAGCCCTGTCAAGTTCGCTCGAAAGGCGGGCCGGACCGTTGACACCGCCATCGTTCCCAACAAGAAGGAAATCCCGGTTGGCACTCTCCGAAGTATTCTAAACCAAGCGCACATCGACCCGGACGATTGGGGCAAGCTTACCTGATCCCCAATTCCGGGAGGGGAGGTGTCTTGATGGACAAACCATTCGGCACTGACGGCTGCAGCGTGGTTGCCGACCTGGACATGAAGGCGTGTTGCATCGTGCACGACTGGGCCTATTGGCAGGGAGGGACGTGGCGTGACCGGGCGAAGGCTGACCGCGAGTTCTACCGCTGCATCAAGCGGCACAGTCGGTACAGGTTTCTGGCCGGGATTCGATGGCTCGGCGTGCGCATCGGCGCCGTCGGCTGGCTGCCGTTTAAGAAATGGCGCTGGGGCTACGGCTGGAAGTACCCGCGCACGAAGGCCCCGAAGAAAGATGAATCGTTCGAGACGGTCGAGAAGAACAGGCCTGAGTTCGAGAAGCTGTTGCTGCAAGCGCGGGAAGAGAAGGCGAGAGCGCAGGCAGCCTGAGGCATTGGACGTGACAGCACGTCGGCTCAGGCGATCAACAGTTCCGTAGCGCGGGGCCGGCGCCGTTTCCAGATCCGAGGCTTGGAGCAGACCGGCCCCTGTGAAAACAATGCCTCAGCCCAAGCGCGCAGCGCGCGCAGGGACCTGCCCATTTTACCCTTCCATTGATCGGAGGCAGCTTCCGGGAAATAGCGGTCAGTCGGCCCCAGACGATCCAGGCCCGCGGCTTTTCGCCTATTGCCGGTATTGTCACGCACCGCTCGCAGGTTCCACTTTGCCCCGTCCCCCAAGACCCCCAAGAGATTGTGAAATGCAGTGGGGAAGGAGTATGCTTTTGTGGGCCCCAGAAGAAGCGCCTTGACCCCAGAGCGTGTCCTCAGGGGCTTCCCGGACCGCCAGTTCACCTCGAGGAGCCACGCGCTATGTTCATCAAAGGCTTTCGTTTCGTGCCCGTCGCCCGGTTGTTGACCGCGCTTGTATGCCTGGCCGCGTCCCTGCAAGCGCAGGGAGAGATCCCGCTACAGCCCTTGGCGCAACAAGTCCGCCAGATCGAAGACGCCCTTAGCTTTCTCGGGCAGCCTTTGCCCGCCGAGGTCCATCGTCAGATCAACAAGGCGATCGGCATGGAGGACGAACAACGAGCCGTCTCGCGGCTGCAGGAGATATTGGATCCCTTCGTTCTCGCCGTGGTCGACATCAACCCCGAGAGCCGGGTCAAAGTCAGACAAGGGGCGGCCAAGCCGGTGCTGGTCGAACAGGGCACGAGACTTTTTTTGGTGAAGGTGCTCAACCAAGCCGGGGTCACCGCTCCGCTTGTAGTAGAGAGTCCGAACAGTGGACCGAAATCCATCAAATCCGAATCGGAACCCGAGCCCGAAATGGAGTTGACCCCGCGGGAGTCCAAGGAGCGCTGGGCCGACCTTGCGATCTACAATAGGCCTCCGATGGCCGAGAGGCTTTCCGGGCTAGGCCTCGAGTATCAGGTCCTCGAAGCTTACAGTCACGATCGAGGACAGCGTTCGGCCAAGATCTCCTTCCACGTCGGCCAGGGGTCCCAGGACATAGGCTTTCGCAACGAGATCCTGGTGCTGTTCAACATCCAACCGTCGCGCCCCATCACTGTGCGCGTCAAAGACGAGAGTGGAAACCCGACGATGGCCGGCTTCATCATCAAGGATCGCGCCGGCAGGCTATATCCGAATCCCTCGAAGCGTTTGGCGCCTGATTTCCCCTTTCAGCCGCAGGTCTATCGCGCTGACGGGGAGAGAGTCCGCCTACCGGCGGGCTACTACACGATCGAATATTCGGCCGGGCCCGAGTATTTCACGCGAACGAAGGAACTGAATATCGATGAAAGCGGTCCCGGCGAGCTTTCCTTTCAGCTGCAGCGCTGGATCGATCCTTCGAAGTACGGCTGGTGGTCGGGCGACCATCACATCCACGCCGCGGGGTGCTCGCATTACAAGAACCCGACCGAGGGCGTCGAACCCAAAGACATGATGCGGCAAGTCTTGGGTGAGAGCTTGAACATCGGCGCGGTGCTCACTTGGGGTCCGTCGTGGTACTACCAGAAGCAGTTCTTCAGCGCCGCCGATGATGCCGTCTCCGAGCCCCAACGGCTCCTGCACTACGACGTGGAGGTTTCGGGATTTCCCTCCAGTCATGCCGGCCACCTGGTGCTCATGGGCCTTGAGGAAGACGACTATCCCGGCACGACGCGGATCGAGGAATGGCCTTCCTGGGATCTGCCGATTCTTCGCTGGGGCAAGGCGCAGGGCGGGGTCGTGGGCTTCTCGCATTCGGGCTGGGGGCTGGGCGTGCTCAGCGAGGAGGTCCCAAGCTACGAAATGCCCGGCTTCGACAGTATCGGCGCCAACGAATACATCGTGGATGTGACTCACGATGCGGTGGACTTCATTTCGACCGTCGATACGCCCTATGTTTGGGAGCTCAGCATCTGGTACCACACGCTCAACGTCGGTTTCCGCGCTCGCATCAGCGGCGAAACAGATTTTCCCTGCATCTACGACGACAAGGTGGGTCTCGGCAGAAGCTACGTGAAGCTCGACAAGCTGACCTACCGCGGCTGGATCGACGGCATCCGCGACGGCCGCACCTACGTCAGCGATGGTCTAAGCCACCTGATCGACTTCAAAGTGAACGGGGTCGAGGTGGGCGAGGGTGAGAGCGAAGTGCGCTTGAACGCGGGGGACACCGCACACGTCGAGGTCAAAGCCGCGGCCTACCTCGACCTGTTTCCCGATCCCAAATTTCACAACTTGCGTTACGACGAAAAGCCGTACTGGAATCTAGAGCGCGCCCGCATTCGGGGAACCCGGAAGGTGCCTGTCGAGGTAGTCGTGAACGGCGAACCCGTGGCTAGCAACGAACTCCTCGCCGACGGACAGATTCGCGACTTGGAGTTTGACGTGGAGATTCTGAAAAGCAGTTGGATTGCCCTGCGTATTCTGCCTTCCTCGCACACCAACCCTATTTTCGCGCTGGTTGACGGAAAGCCGATCCGGGCCTCTCGCCAGAGCGCCGAGTGGTGCCTGGCGGCGGTCGACCAATGCTGGAGCCAGAAAGCGCCTAGAATCCGCGAGCAGGAGCGCGACGAAGCCCGAAGGGCTTACGACCACGCGCGGGAGGTTTATCGAAAGCGCCTCGCGGAGTCAGCCCCGTGACCCGGCAAGGGAACGGATTACCGAGAGAGACGTGCGGCCTGGTTTTCTGGTCGCCAGGCGGAACATAGGCGAGCGTTCCGTTGCCCGTCGGCATAAGATCAGTCCGGCTGGTAGGGCTTCAAGCGCTTTTGCGCAATATACACGGTCAAGTTCTCGTCGGTGCGAACGAGACAGTACTTGCCGTCCCTTTCTAACATCGTCACCTTCGTTCCGGCGGCCAGCGATCCGTCGGCGGGACTTTTCTTGTCGGGGCCCTCAACGTAGTAGTCGGTTTCGCGCTTGAGCCAATGCGTGAACGTCGTCTGGCCCGGAGAAAGAGGCCGCCATTGTGGCGGTAGTTGAACCACATAAGCCACCGCGTTCGGCGCGGGGTGGCTTTCGTGCACGATCACCAAGCTCTTTCCTTTCTCGAACCAGCCTAAACCTTCCCAGTTCACGCCCTTGAGGTCTTCGGACATCATTCGATCTAAGTCGATCGGCTCACCAATGCGACTGCCTCGCGCGGAGAAGCGTTGCAGCCAGTGATGCCGGTATTCCCGCTTGCCGAGGGAATTGTGCGAGCTAAGGAGCACGATGAATCCCCAGCGGCCCCCCGGGCCTTGGTGCCAGACGAGATCGGGCGCGCGAAACCGCTGCGCGCGCGGCGGGCGACCGCGTGGAGAGGGCACTTCCAGCTCGGTGGACTTCGGTCCACGAACGAGAATGTCGAGTGCACCGCGTTCGAGCGTGTGCACTTGAACCTTGGGCCGCATGGGCAAGCGTCCCGTGCGTCCCCGTAATTGCTCGGGCACCTGCTCGTACTCCGGGTAACCTCCCTCCCACAGGACAGCGATCTTCGACGACCCGTCCTTTTGGGGCCTGACGGCAAGTCCTTCAAGGCCCCGCTTGCCAAACTCGGCCATGGGACTGCCGTACTCCGCAATAACTCCTTCGGCGCCGAACAAAGCACGTAGCCTTTCCGAGAGAACCGCGACCCGGCCGTCTCCCAACAAGGCAATGGACTCGAGATCCGTGGCTAAAGCGGCATGGGGAAGAGAGACCGTCTCGATTCGCTTTTCGGCTAGACGGATGATAGGCCCGGTATCACTCTCAAGGTGAACTCGGAAGTAAACACCTCTGTGCCCGTCGTCCACAATCAGCAATGTGTCACCATGGCGAGTAATCCCGGAGGCTTCGGTAACCGGCGGCCTTTGGCCCAGGCCTGAGGAAGCTATGAACAACCCCACCCAGCAGCCCACTGTCGGCAAAGGGAAACGCATAAACCCAGACGGATACGACCAATACGACCTATCTTATTCTACTAACCCGCTTTTCTCACTCAGGTGGCAAGGCGAAGGTGGCGAGGCGAAGTGCGTGAGAGGCCCGTCAGTACAAGGCGCGCGCCGCTCACCGATCCCAGGCGTACTTTTGCGGGTGCAGCCTGGCCCGCTCGTATCTTGGCGCTACCGAAATAAGCAGCGACTTCCGCTCAGCGTCCGACCGGAAAAGTACGTTGAGCACGGCGCGCAAGCGCAACGAAGTAATGGCGGGCCAAGCGCTCGCAACCCCGCCCCTCGACGCAGGATCTGATCCCACAACCGCGGGCCGAGCCGTGGGGAGAGGGCTTGCCACGCTTCCGCGGCTTCCCCTCCACCACCCAGCGACGCCAGAAGCCGCGCAAACTCCGTGGCTCGCTTCCTACCGCCGTCCTCTACGCCGCCGGCTAACCCTTTCGCCCCTCTCCCTCGGCACCACAGGCCGCCTCGAAAAGCCAACCTCGAGAGGGCGCGATGAATCACGCCCCTACACCCCTGACGGCGGGCATTCGCTTCCGCCCCGGCTGCCATCAGCCGAAGAAGGCCTTTACGAATGGCCGGGCCAAGGCGGTGGTTAGTCGGCAACGCCCCTCAAATCGCCCTTGATCTTAGCCGGCTTGCGAGGCGCAAGCTGGTTCGCCGGCAATCCGCTACCCGAACAGAACGGAATTCCATTACGGCCACGGTTCCCGCAAGTCCACGAGGATCTGCGGCGCGGCCAGGAAGTGCTTGTCCGTCGTAAGCACTTGTAAGCCGTGTTCCATCGCGCTGGCCGCGATCCAAACGTCGTTCGTAGGCAGAGGAGTGCCCGCGCTTCGAAGATAGCTCAATATCTCGGCGTATCGGACGGCAGTGCTGTCGAGGACAGGCAGGATCTCGACTCGCGGAGTATCAAGAAACTCATCAAGAACCTCTTCGTTCCGGGCCGCGCGCCGGCCTCGGCGGAAACCGGATCGGAGTTCTCCTAAGACGATAGGACTCAGGTATATCTCTTCGGCCCGCTGGAGTACGGACTCCACCTCGGGGTGGCCTCGCAGAAAGGCCGAATAGGCGGAAGTGTCGACAAACACCCGCATCTATCGCCACAGTTCGGGATCGATTTTCCGTTGCGCGGCGAGATCTTCATCGAATTCCCTTGCCTCGTCCTCGGACCACAAGCCCGCCAAGTGGTCTAGGTCGTGGTGAAGCCGGGTGTTTCGCTTTCTCGACGTTTCCAGCGTCGCTTCAAGAATCCCGATCACCGTCTTGTTCAGGCTGGAGCCCTTTTCTTTGGCCTTGCGTTCCAGACGGCGGCCCAGATCCGGAGGAAGATTTCGCAGCGTGATAGCTTTCATCCTGGTCCCTCTTGCTATGCTATCACATTATGCATCATAATGATTCATATTATGATGCATTCTACGGAGCTGATTTTCGGCTACGCTGATCGGCGAGCGGCGGTCTGTTTCGGCGGCTTGTCTGGTGCTTCGAACGTCGACTAGTGAGCAATGCGGGCTAGGCTCAAGCCAAGATCTCTTTCACCACCCGGCCGAAACGGCTTGCACAACCCGGCCAGCGGCGGCTGTCCCCTACGTCGGCCTCCGAACTGCCGTCTAAGCTGCTGGATCGATGTCAGTTATGAGGAATTGGGTTTGTTTGGTAATCTTCTTTGCTCGATAGCTCTGCTGCTCCGGTGGTCGTTGTTGCGCTGTTGCGTTCTCGGGGCTGCCTGTCCCTAGGCAAAGGTCCCCTCGTATCCCGGCGTAGCCATCCGTCGGGTTTTGCCGGGCCGGGCGCTCCCGCGGTACCGGAAACCCGCCGTAACCCATTGATTCCCTGTTGGTTGTTCGAGATTGGCTTTGTTTGGTAATTTCTTTGCCCCGTTGGTTCATGGCTCCCGATTACGCGTGCTCGCATTGGCGCCGAATGCTTCGGCTGCCCAATCATATTATACCCCGCCAATCCAAAGCTACGGTGCCATTAGTGTCGTTAAGCTACTTCGAATGAATAACTTAACTTACATGACATGTCGGGTACAAAGGAGAAGCTGGTCGAGCCGTTCACGCGGCCCGCTGGACCCGCTCCAGGCGCCGCTCGACCGCTGGATGCGGTCGAGCGGCGGAAAGAACCAGCGGCGTGCGGGGCGCAGTACCAGCTGTCAAACGACTGGCCTGTTTCAGGCAAGCGACCTGAACGGGGCTGACCGGCGCAGGGTAGTGGGCTACTAGCAGCCGCCGGCTACGGGTGAGGAGTATCAACGGCCGCAGAGGGGGCGGGCGACGACACCGGTGAAAAAAGCGGGAGAGATGGGCGGCCGCCTAGATCGCGCTGTGGGCTGTCCCCGACCCGAAATAGGAAACTGTCCCCGGTTTTCCTCTTCGTCGGAGGTCCCTTGAATGCCGTTTGCGAGCCTGTCACGGCAACTCAAGAAAGGCGGTCCCCTCGGGAGTTTGTGCACGTTTGCGAGCTTTGCCTCTGTCGAGGCGATGACCAGATAAGAGCGGAAGGGAGCTTCGGCTGTCGCCTTTCGCCTAAAAATTGCGACACCCACCCCAGGCTGATCCTTTCCGGTAGCCCGTTGATTTTCTGCTTTACTCCGGCTTAGGAGCAGGGGTGATTTTTTCTACAAACAACCCTTGACTCCGTATTTAGGTACGGGGTTTAGACTGAGTGTAGAAGCAAACCAACATGACCACACTAACCATCGGCGACGTCGCCAAGCAGGCACAAGTCAACATCGAGACCTTGCGTTACTACGAGCGCCGGGGCATCGTACCCAAGCCCCCGCGTACTCGTTCGAACTACCGTATCTATCCCGAGGAGACGGTTCGCCGCGTGCGGTTTATCAAGCACGCGCAGGAACTCGGCTTCTCTCTCAAGGCAATCAAAGAACTGCTGTCCCTTCGAGCCACCCGCGGCACGACCTGTCTGGACGTTCGGCAGCGGGCCACGACGAAGATCAAAGAGATAGACCAGAAGATTCTCTCGCTTCAGGCAATACAGGATGTGCTCCATAAGCTTGTCCAGCAGTGCGACGCGCGGCGCGGCTCATTGAGTGAGTGCCCAATTCTCGAATCACTCGATTCCAACGGGCAAAGATGAAGGAGAAAACATGACGAACAAAGCTCTTACTGCTGCTTCGCTCTTCGCGGCTGGCCTAGCGTCGCTGTGCTGTATAGGGCCTCTTGTCGCTTTTGGGATCGGCTTGGGCACATTTGGAGCAGCAGCACTTTTTGAAGGCATGCGCCCCTACCTGTTGATCGTCACAGGCGCTCTTTTGGTGGCAGGTTTTTACCTGGCCTACCGCAAACAACCCACCGAGCAGTGTGCTGATGGATCGTGTGCGGTTATGTCACCAAAACTAACCCAGAAGCGCCTTCTCTGGCTCCTCGCCCTCATCGTCGTTCCTCTGGCTGCCTTCCCGTACTATTCCGGTGTGTTCTGGGCCAGTGCAGACTTTGGCGCTACCAGACAACACCCTGTTACCCCTTCAACCGGTGCTTTCTCTGAAGAGCTGTTCGCCGTTGAAGGGATGACCTGTGCCGGCTGCGCCGTATCTGTCCAAGCCACCTTGGAGCAGAAGCCAGGCGTTACCTCGGCCGAGGTCAACCTCGATGACAAGACCGCTCGCGTGAAGTACGACGCCTCACGCGTATCGATCGGCCAACTAATAACCGCCATTCGGGACCTGGGGTTCACAGCTACGCCCCAGCCCGGACTTGCCAGGAGACTACCCATGAAGACTGAACTCTACTACTTTGACGGGTGCCCCTCCTATCAACGGGCGCTCGCCAACCTCAAGGAGGCGCTCCGGCTCGAAGGCTTGCCGGAAGACGTTGCCATGATCCACGTTGACGGTCCCGACGATGCCCAGGCCAAAAGCTTCATTGGCTCCCCGACCATTCGCATCGACAGCGTTGATGTTGAAGGTCCCGACGCAGAGAAGAAGGGCTATGGCCACGGCTGCCGCATCTACAGCGAGAATGGCGGCAGCGCTGGATGGCCGTCGGTCCAGCGCATTCGTCTAGCCCTTCGCCCTGTCCCTTCGCGGCTCAAACCTTAAAGGAGATACCATCATGAACACAAAACGCAAAATTGAAATCTTCAGCGCCGGTTGCTCCGTATGTGAGGACACCGTTGCTCTCGTGAACGCGATTGTTTGCCCATCCTGTCATGTTGAAGTCCTCGACATGCGGGAGCAGCCTGTCGCCGCCAAAGCCAAAGACTACGGTATCCGTGCTGTCCCTGCGGTCGTCGTTGACGGACAGCTTGCTACTTGCTGTACCGGCGCTGGCCCTGACGAGGCAACCCTACGCGCTGCTGGCCTTGGAGTCCCCCTATCTTGAGACTCTTTCAACCGTCTGCTGTCGCAATCCCCCTGGAATGGCGACAGTAGCTCAGCCTACACTTCCGTAAGCCCTTGATTTATGGGGCTGTCGACAACCAGGATGGCGTCATTCTGTCGCGATCCTCTACAGTTGAGGACACACCAACCCAGGACGCCAAAGAGTACGTTCTTCTCCGGAGTCCGCCGTGGAATCACAAACACTTGAACAAGTGACGGGCCGTGGGCATCCCGTTTGGGACGAGCACCGATGCATTCGAAGAAGCGCAGTCGTGGCTTCCATGAGGAGGCTTGTCATTGATGCGGGAACGCTAGTGGCAGGCCAAGTATCCGTAACGACCATGGCGGCATGACCGCTCACTGCCATCAGGAGGCCGGGGCCGGAGGATGTCCGGAACTCCGTTGAAACCAGCGGCCCTCCGGGACCTCTAGTCTACGCCGCGCGGGCCTGAGCCGCAGGCGGCCGCGGACGAAGATTTTCCAACGCGGCGACTAGCTTCGGCAAGTCCCGATAGCCTTGACCTTGCGGAAGTTGCCCTCGGCCACCCACAGCGCCGAGCCCACCCAGCGCTCCAAGTGATCGCCCTGCCGCCAACACTTCACGCGTCGGCAAACCGTCTCGACCACAGAGAACGCCGACTCGATCGGATTCGTCGTCGACAATGTCCGCCGCAGCCAACCCTCCAACGGCAGGCGGTTCACCGTCAGCGTTTCATCAAGCCCCTCTTCGAGCGAGCGCGCCGCCGCCGGATTGAGTTCCTGCAACTCGCGGTGCAATTGCTCCAACGCTTGCTGGGCCTCTTCGGTTGACCTCAGCGCATAGGCGGCAGCCAGCCTGGCCTCGACCGCCTGGCGATCTTCTTCCCGCCAATGCCCCACGACGTTGCGGCGCTTGTGCAACTGGCAGCGTTGGATCAACGCCCCCTCGCCAGCGTGTTCACGGATCGCCTTGACCAACGCCCTCGCTCCGTCGAGAACGTAAAGCCGCGTGGGAACGCTGTTCTTCCTCGCGCTGGCGGCGACGGTGGGCATCCCCACCAAGGACCGTAGTCCCGTCCGGGCCGTCACCACCGGAACCGAGCAGCCTCCCGCGCCCGCTTGGACCGCCGAGCCGCCATCGCCCGTGGAGCGCCATTACGCCGTGATCGGGACTCGGGAACGATGAACCGAGATGTTGTTCGACTCATCGCCTATCTTTCCTTGGCTCTTGTCCCACTGTCGGAGGCTTGCGCCGAGTTTCATCCCCCGCTCGGCCTCGATCTCTACCGCCCCATCCCGGAAGACAACCCGCTCACTGCCGACAAAGTCAAACTCGGTCGGAAGCTGTTCGGTGACAAGATTCTTTCACGCAACCGCAAGCTGGCCTGCAAGGGCTGCCACCAACCTAAGAAGGCCTTTACGGATGGCCGCGCCAAAGCCGTCGGCGTCTACGGACGGCAGGGGAACCGCAGCGTCCCGACGTTGGTCAACCGCGCCTACGGACGGGCGTTCTTCTGGGACGGCCGCACCTCGACTTTGGAAGAACAGGTCGTCAAGCCCATCGAAAGCGAAAGCGAGATGGATATGACGGTCCCCGAAGTCGTCGAACGCCTGAGGCGCAAGCGCCGCTACCGGAAGATGTTCCGGCAGGCTTTTGGCCGCGAAATCAACGGCCAAGATCTGGCGCGTGCGCTGGCTGGCTACGTGCGGACAATCTATTCCGGCGATTCTCCCTTCGACCGCTACATCTATGGCGAACGCACCGCTCTTTCAGAACAAGCGCGTCGCGGCCTGCGTATCTTTCGCGGCAAGGGCAACTGCACGGCCTGCCACATCGGCCCTACCTTCAGTGACGAGGATTTCCACAATACGGGTGTCGCTTGGCGGAACGGCAAGTTCCTCGACGACGGCCGCTATCAGGTGACAAAGCTAGAGAAGGACCGCGGCAAGTTTAAGACACCCACCCTGCGCGAAATCGCCCGCACGGCCCCCTACATGCACGACGGCAGCTTGACCGCCCTTAAGAATGTTGTCAACTTCTACAGCGATGGCGGCCGCGAAAACCCTTACCGCGACGAGGAAATCCGCTCCCTCAAACTAACGACCCGAGAAAAGAAAGAACTATTGGCCTTCCTGAAGTCGCTGACGGGTAGGGTGAGGGCGTGTTGTTGGTAGCGACCTTCTTCATAGCGACGCGAGTCTCCCACAGCAGACCACGACGCGAATCCCCTTGCAGACGAGGGCGCGAACCGCATCGTGAGTACGCCGCTGCCGAGCATGGCAACCTTGGAGCCTGGATACCACCTACAATGTGACAGAAAGGTTTGTTGGAGTGATGCTCAGGAGGCTGGAGAGGCCTGTGTTTCAACGTGGTGATCGAAAGCGTTTTGCCATCGTCCCGATGATGGTTGCGGCGATCGCGCTGGCCTGTAGCGGCCCCGCCGTCGAGCGCGAGGAATTGGACGCCGTCGAAGATCTCTCTGAATCGCTGGCCAACGATCTGCTGGACCTTTCGGTAGCGACGCGGCGGCAAGACCTGGCCCGAATGGCCGAATACTTCCCGTTGAGTCTTGAGGCCATCCCGTTTCCTGACAAAGCTGAAGAGGCGGTGGAGCAAACGACGACGGCGCGCGCCCACGGTTGGGCTGTTGAGCGCGAGCCGCTGGAGATGTCGAGGGAGCGGTTTCTGGCTCACTGGGCGGACTTTTTAGCCCACTTCTCGGCGATCGAGGATGTGCGTTTCAAAGTGAAGGACGCCAACTTTGTAACCGCCACATCAGGGCAAGCCCGCCTGGCGTTCTTTCTCATCGGACGAGGTTGTGGCGGCAATCGAGAGTGGGTTCGAGGCACGATCTTTACCACGGCGGTTCGCAACTCGGCGTTGCCGGGCGAGAAATGGAAGCTGCGTGAATTCCGTCTGGAAACGATACAGTCGCTGCTGGCCGCCGAGGACCTGTTTTCCGAGGTCAGCGCGCCGGCCGGCGTGGCGGTCACTGTGCCTCCCTACGGGTCCGCCGGCAACGATGGATTTGTATGGCATGGGGCCGCGGCGACCGACATTGAAGGGGATGGGGACATCGACCTATTTGTCACCGGGCGTACGAGAAACTATCTCTACCTGAACGAGCGCAACGGGCGCTTCCGGGAAGCTGCTCGCGAAACGGGTCTGGAGGTTCTCTCTCACGAGGGTGTGGCTCCGCTGTTTGTGGACTACGACAACGACGGGGATCAGGATCTGTTTATTTCGGCGGTCGGACCGCAGATGCTGATTCAAAACAGGCTCAAGGAGGAAGGGGAGCTTTTGTTTGCCGATGTTTCTCTCGAAGCAGGCGTCGCGGTCGAGGCCATCGGCTTCAGCGTCGTGGCCGGAGACGTGAACGGCGACGGGCTTGCCGACCTCTATGTGGCTTCCTACAACCGTTACGGGATGGTCATGCCGAACTCCTGGGACAAGGCGACGAACGGCACACCGAATCGGCTGTTTGTCAATCAAGGAAACGGCCGTTTCCAAGAGATGGGGAAGGCGCTGGGTGTGGCCGACTCGCGGTGGAGTTACGCAGCGCAGTTTGTGGATTTCGACGGCGACGGCGACGGGGATCTTTACGTCGCCAATGACTTTGGTGAAAACGGGCTGTTTGTGAACCATGGCGGTCGTTTTGTGGATGAGGCGGCGCAGCGCGGCGTGCTGGACCCCGGCAATGGGATGGGTGTCGCCTTTGGGGATTCCGACAATGACGGCTCGCTCGACTTGCACGTGACCAACATGTCGTCGTCGGCGGGCAAACGCATTCTGGGGCGGCTGTTCACCGGGGAAAACCCGGCTGGCGACGTGCTGAAGAAGCTGGCTTCCGGCAACAGTTTGTATGAGATGCGCTCCGACGGTAGCTTCCAAAATGTCACTCCACAGGCGGGCAAGTTTTCGACAGGTTGGGCGTGGGGCGGCGGCTTCATTGATTTCAACAACGACGGCTGGGAAGACCTCTACACCCCGAACGGTTTTCTTTCGGGTAAGTCGATGAAGGACACTTGATCGCTCTTCTGGCGCCACGTCGTGGCTGCCAAGACCCAGATCGAGGAAGCCGGCAACCCCGATTACCGGCAGCGGCACTTCAAGAAGCTTTTCCAAGAAGGATTCTCTTTCAGCGGATACGAGCGGGATTGCCTGTATCAGAACACGGGCGGGGGAGAGTTTGTCGAGATTTCCGGCATCTCCGGCATCGACTCGATCACAGACGGCCGAGGCGCCGTGTTTGCGGACTTCGACAACGACGGCGATCTGGATGTGTTCCTGACAACGATCCAGGGTGAAGCCCATCTGCTGTTTAGAAATAACGTCGGCAGCCGCAGCGGCTTCCTGCGCGTCGTCTTGCAGGGGACGGAGAGTGGGAAAGACGCCTACGGCGCTGTAGTGCGGGTAAAGACTTCGGCGGGAGTGCTGATGAAATTCAAGTCGGGCGGGGCCGGGTTCCTCTCGCAACACGACCCCCGGGTGCTGTTTGGCTTGGGACCCGATCGGCAGGCCGAGTGGATCGAGATCGCCTGGCCGTCGGGCTTGAAGCAGCGGTTCGACAACATTGCCGCCAACACTTGTTTGAAGGTAGTAGAGGGGAAGCCGTCGTATGAAGTGCTGCGGGAGGAGCGCTTCGAGCTTGCGGATCCACTCTCGCCGGAAGAGCGTATCCTTACCCGGTTGAAGGTGGGAAAAGGATCGCTCCTGCCGGACGTTCAAGTTGTCTCGCTTGACAACCAGGGCAAAAGTCTCAGGGCAATCATTCAGCGGGGCCGCAGACATGTCATCAATCTGTGGGCCACCTGGTGCGCCTCGTGCGCTACAGAGATGCCTGAACTCGAACGACTGCGCGAACGCTTCCACAGCAGCAACATTCAAGTCATCGGCCTGAGTCTCGACACCGAAGGGCCTGAAGCGGTCAAGGCCTTTCTCGACCGGCATGGGATTCGCTATCCCAACTATGTGGCCGATGAATCCCTGATCGAGGGCATCTATTCGGGCCAGGAGGTATTCGTTCCCCTTTCCTTGCTTGTGGATGAGCAAGGACGAATCGTCGATGTGCTGGCGGGCTGGTCAACCGATAGGCTAGCCAGGGTTAGCCGGGTATTCGAGCGCCGGTAAGCTGCTGGATCTATGGCAGTTATGAGGAATTTGGTTTGTTTGGCAATTTTGTTGCTCGATGGCTCCGCTGCTCCGGTGGTCGTTGTTGCGCTGTTGCGGTTCTCGTGGCTGCCTGCCCCTAGCTACTTTCCGGCGCAAAAAGGAGAAACTGCGTGGTGGCTGGGTACAGTCAGCCAATTGCGCGTCCGAATGCGCCCGTAAGTTGTTGATTCTTTGAAGGCGCGAAATTGGTGAAACAGTCCCCGCCCCGAGCGCTACGCGTATTTTGCGCCGGAAAGTAGCTAGGCAAAGGTCTCCTCGTATCCCGGCGTAGCAATCCGTCTGGTTTTGCCGAGCCGGGCGCTCCCGCCGTACCGGAAACACGCCGTAACCCATTGATTCCCTGTGGGTTGTTCTGGATTGGCTTTGTTTGGTAATTTCTTTGCCCCGTTGGTTCGTAGTGCCGGATTACTCCTGCTCGCAATGGCCCCGAATGCTTCGGGCGCCCAATCGTATTGTACCACGCCAATCCAAGGCGACGGTGCCATTAGCGTCTTTAAGCTACTTCGAATGAATAACTTAACTTACATGACATGTCGGGTACAAAGGAGAAGCTGGGCGGTTTTCGGCCCCGGCTTTCGGTTCCATGGGGACCAATTTTGGCCCCAGCCATCAGAAGTAGCATCTGTCCGAAGAATCGCGCAGCGAGGGGCGTCGGATCAGCGGCCGCAAGGGTAACAGCGAACGAAAATGCGATGACCAAGGCCGCCGCCAAGCGTCTCGGAGCAACCGAGAGGTTTTTTCCGGCTGGGCCTTTCATAACGCCCTCAGTGTTTTCGGAGCGCCAACCCCGCCGCGACCCAGCCAACAACTTCAGTACGAGAGAGTTGAAAGAGGCAAGCTCCCGTTCAGTCGCTTTCGAGTATACACCCCAAGGGACGGCCGCCGATCGTCACGTTTGTGATATCCGGCAAGCCTTCGCGGCGACAGACTACTCGCCCGAACCGGCGGCGGCCAAGCGACCGCGGACCGCGCCGGCGAATTCTTCCGCCGCGCCCATCATCAGGCTGATGTCCTCGCCCGCGCTCACCCACTGCATTCCCTTGTTGAACCATTCGGTCACGATGTCCGGATCATGACCAATAGAAATGCCTGCGAAGATATCGGTCTTCCGAGCCTTGGCGATGACCGTGTCGATGGCTTTCAACACGTCGGGGTGTCGCGTTTGACCGAGCATACCCATGCTTCCCGAAAGATCGTTAGGACCCACGACCACGCCGGTCAACCCCGGCACGGCGAGGATTTCTTCCAGATCGTTGACGGCCTCGAAGTGTTCGATCTGCACGATGACCATGATCTCCTCGTTGGCGAACTTGACGAATTCCTGCTGCGTCATGGAGGGGTAATGGTAGAGGCGCCGCGGCCCGTAACCTCGAATGCCCTCCGGGGGGTAGCGGCAGGCGGCCACGGCCTGGCGGGCTTCCTCGGCCGTCTTTACCATGGGAACGATGATTCCGCCGACGCCGATATCGAGGACCGGCTTGATGATCACGGGATCATTCCAGGCGACGCGCACTAAGGGCACGGTGTCGCTCCCTCGGGTGGCCATGACATGAGCCTGTACGGTCTCCAGCGAAAATGGCTTATGCTCCGCGTCAATCCACACCGAGTCGTAGATGCTGCACAGCGCCTCGGTTGCCGTCGCATCCGCGAACGCAATCCCGGTCCCTAGGCAGGCTTCACCCCGGCGTATCTTTTCTCTGAACTTTCTCGCGTTTTCCATTCGTCCTCCCGTTTGTTGTCGTAACTGCCGGCCAGGCTATGCTTCGTCCGCGGCGGCTGGGGCAATACGGACCGCATACAGCCGCGACCCTGCGAAGTACCAACGGATCCAAATGCAGGGGCGCGATTCAGTGCGCCCGGGTCCGTTGCCCTCCGCACACCCTGTCAGCCCAGAACCCAAGCCGGCCGGCAGCTGGGCCCCGCACCTCGTCGAGGACGCTCGGTATCCTTACTTGCAGCCGAATCGAACGGACGGCGAGGCCGCTACGCAAGCGCGGAACAGGGTCAAGGGCAACATGGTACCGTTTCAGCGGGCGGCGTGCAACGTTCAGAGTTGTCCAATGCAAGATGATCCTGGACGGGGGGAGTGTTTCCAACACAAGATGATCCTGAAGCGACGGCAGCGGGCAGAGGGCACACCGCGGGTGAATGCGAGTCACCATGGAGCATGCTCAACGTCTCACGCTGGCCGAGATGCGCGAATTCGTGGCCTCCAGCAGTCGCCTCACCTTTGCCGGCGCCGAGCGCAAAGGAGATCTGAGGCCTTGTCGAGCGCACCTTGCGGGCGCACGAGTACTTGCGGCTGTCGAAGAAAGACAAAGGCATCGTGCGGCGCTATCTGGCCAAGATCAGCGGGCGCAGCCTGGCGCAGATCACGCGGCTGATCCGGCGCTACCGCCAAAGCGGGGCCGTCCAGCCCGCGGCCGGTAGCGAACGCCACTACTGGCGGGCCGGGTGCGGGTCTCTGCGAGACCGGCGGCTTTTTCCGACCGGTTGCATCGTAAGCTGGATTGTTCATGACCAGACAGTGGGTTCTCATCGACGCCGACGACACGCTGTGGGAAAACAGCATCTACTTCGAGCAGGCTTTCGACGAGTTCGTTCAATTGCTCGACCACCCGCGATTATCCCCCGCTCAGGTGCGAGAGATTCTCGATTCCATCGAGATCGAAAGCATTCGCGTCAACGGATACGGCGCAAAGAACTTTGGACGCAACATGCAGCAGTGCTTCCGGCTGCTGGCGGAGAGACCCTATACCGACGACGACGCGCGCGCCGTCATGCAAGTGGCCGATCGTATCACCGAACAGCCCATGAAGATCTTCGACGGCGTCGAGCAAACCTTGGCCTATCTGGCCGAACGCCATCATGTGACGCTGTGTTCCAAGGGCCATCCCGAGGAGCAGAACCAAAAGATCGACCGCTCCGGCCTCCGCCGCCACTTCGATGGCTGCCACGTCGTGAGAGAGAAGGACGTGGCAACCTACCGCGGACTCGTCCAGCAAACGGGCCGGGAGCCGCGGAAGACCTGGATGGTCGGCAACAGCCCGAGATCGGACATCAACCCAGCCCTGGCAGCCGGCTTGGGCGCCGTGCTCGTTCGCAACCCCAATACCTGGTCGCTGGAGCAAGAAGAGATCCCTCCGCCGTCACAACGATTCGTGGTCGTGAGTGCGTTCATGGATCTTAGAGAGCTGTTCTAGTGAACCGGACATGCATGATCGGCCTATCGCACGAGTGTTCCTGCTTGCTACGGTAGATACATAGGTCAAGTTTGAGGGATTTGTAACGAAAAATGACGAAACGAAATCAATTTGGTCTTGGCCCAGCTACTAAGCGCTGGTGGCCGACGATTGTTTGCTTCGCCCTCATCGTCAGCGGTGCGACCGCTCAAGACCTGACGGTTGAAGAGTATCAGCCCCGGTCGATACTGGTCGTGCCGGAGCATCCGGTGAAGAGCGGCAAGTTCCCGGTCATCGACGTTCACAGCCACCATCGAGACGCCAGCGGCAGCCAGCTGGACCAGATCGTGAAAGAGATGGACGAGCTGAACCTCAGGGTTCTGGTCAATCTCAGCGGGGGTACCGGCGAGACGTTGAAGCAGTTCGTCAAGAATTACCGGGGGCGCTACCCGAGGCGGTTCGCCTTATTTGCGAACCTGAATTTCCAGACGATTGACGATCCTGACTGGGGCAAGAAAGCGGCGGCGCAGCTCGAAGAAGACATCCGCAATGGGGCGCAGGGTCTCAAAATCTTCGGGAACCTCGGCCTGTTTACCCGATATGGCGACGGCCGGCGCATGCCAGTTGACGACCCGGTACTCGACCCGGTCTGGCGAACCTGCGCCCGGCTGAAAATTCCGGTCCTGATTCACATCGGCGGCCCAGCTCCGTTTTTCGAGCCTTGGGACCGCTTCAACGAACGCTGGCTGGAGTTGAAGCTGCGCCCAAACCGGCGCTATCCGCCTGAGCGTTTCCCCCGCTTCGAGGAGCTGATGGCCGAGCGGGATCGGGTGGTCGGAAAGCACCCCGGCGTGAACTTCATCATTGCCCACCTAGGCTGGCACGGACACGATTTAGGGCGCCTCGGCCGGCTCTTCGACAAGTACCCGAACCTCTACTCAGAAATCGGAGCGGTTCTCGCGGAACTCGGCCGCCAGCCGTTCACGGCCCGCGAGTTCCTGATCAAGTACAAGGACCGAGTTCTATTCGGCAAAGATAGCTACAAAGCGAATGAGTTTCCTTATTATTGGCGGGTTCTCGAGACGCGCGACGAATACTTCGACTACTACCGCCACTACCACGCCCACTGGAAAATGTACGGCCTCGACCTCCCCGATGACGCCCTGAAGCACATTTACTACAAGAACGCTCTACGGCTGATTCCAGGCATCCACAAAGAGGGTTTTCCGGAGTAGACCGGGTCCCTCCGCTCGCACCGCGCCTCGAACCACCACTATAGTAGGTGCGCTTACCGGGGGCCGCGGAGCGCTGACCACACAACACGGGCAGGCACGGGGCCTGCCCTACATGATCAATGCTTTGTGCACTCGCCATCGAAAGCATCGTGAGAAACGCTTGCTAGGCCGCCGGTCGCTTTTCCGTTACGATGTTAGAACGCGAGACGAGGACTCGAGCAAATCATGCCTACCAAGCTGCAAGTTCATGTTGAAAACAACCGCCAACGCTTTCTCGACGAGCTTTGCGAGTTGCTGCGCATCCCCAGCATCAGCACACTGCCTGACCACAGCGACGACGTGCGGCGGGCGGCGGAGTTTGTCGCCGCGAGCCTGCGGAACGTAGGGCTGGAAACGGTCGAAATCATCCCCACCGAACAGCACCCCTTGATCTACGCCGAATGGCTTGAAGCGCCCGGCAAGCCGACCGTGCTCTTCTACGGGCACTACGACGTACAGCCGGTCGATCCCCTGGAGTTGTGGGAGTCGCCGCCGTTCGAGCCGAGGGTCGAGGGGGGCAACCTCTACGCCCGCGGCGCCGCGGACGACAAGGGACAGATGTACGCCCACATCAAGGCACTCGAAACGCTTCGAGACGTCCATGGCAGCTTTCCCGTCAACGTCAAATTCCTCATTGAGGGAGAAGAAGAAGTCGGCGGGGAATCGATCGCCGCCTACATTCCAGCGAATCGTGAAAAGCTCTCCGCCGATGTGGCGCTGGTATCCGACACGGCGATGTACGCCCCCAACATGCCGACCCTTTGTACCGCGCTGCGGGGAATGGTTTACATGGAGTGGGAAGCTCGCGGGCCCGCGCATGATCTCCACTCCGGCCTCTACGGCGGGGCGGCGCCGAATGCCGTCTATGGCTTGGTCGAGTTGCTCGCCAAGTGCAAAGGGCCCGGGGGCGTGATTCGAATCCCGGGGGTCTACGACGATGTAGTGGAGCCGTCGAGCGCCGAAAAGGAAAGTTGGCGGCAACTGCCGTTTGACGCAGCCGACTATTTGAGCACGGAGGTCGGCTCAACCGCGCTGGCGGGGGAGGCGGGTTACAGCGTCTTCGAGCGAACCTGGGCTCGACCCACCTTCGAGGTTCACGGCATCGCGGGGGGGTTTACCGGCCCCGGCGGGAAGACGGTCATCCCCGCCACGGCGACCGCCAAGGTCAGCATGCGGCTCGTGCCCCATCAGGACCCTGTCAAGGTGCTGGCGCTGGTCAGGGAATTCGTCGCGGCCAAAACGCCGCTTGGGATCCGGGTACAGGTCCGCGAACTCTATTCCGCCCCGGCTACCCTGGTCGATCCGCATCACCCGGCGGTCGAAACGGCTGCCAGCGCGCTGGCCGACGTTTTCGGACAGCCGACGGTCTACATTCGCTCCGGGGGCTCAGTGCCGGTCGTCGGCGATATCACCCGGCACCTGGGGACGCCGACGGTTTTGATGGGATTCGGTCTGCCGGATGACCGGCTCCATTCGCCGAACGAAAAGTTTGCGCTGGAGAACTACTACCAAGGCATCACCGCGGTGGCGCACTTTCTTGAGCTGCTGGGGCAGTCCGGACTGCCCGCGCAGTGATTGCGGGGAGCGGCCTGTTCCGAGTGTCTTTTCGGCTTAAATCGTGCTCTGCCCCTTGATTCCTGGGTCTGATTGGCGTACTATGCGGAACACGTCGAACAGCTCGGATCACAGCTTGGGAGAATCGCAAATGAAAAAACTATTGCCGGCTCTTGTTCTTTTGTGCCTGCTGAGCACTCCTGCCGCCGCTCAGTTGCAGGAAGATATCCGCAACCCATCGATCAATACCGAGAGTGCGGAAGGATCTCTTCTCAACCAGGCCATCTTGAGTGAGGATCCGACCGAGAAAGTCCAGTTGCTCGAAGCTTTCGTCGAGAAGTACGCCGAACACGCGTATATCCGCTATGTCTATCTCCAGTTGCAGGGTTTGTACGTGGAGCAGAAGAACTTCCCCAAGGTGCTGGAGTATGGGAAGAAGCTCGTGGCGGTCGCGCCCGATCTCATCGAAGCCCGCGACAACATGACGCTGGCGCTCTTTGGCACGCAGGATTGGGAAGCGTTGCTGCCACATATGCTCGCGACAAAGCCTATCGCCGATAAGACAGCAGCTACGCCTGAACCCGAGTACGAAGACGAAATGCCGATGTGGGAGGCCGTCACCGGCGCCGGCGCCGCGGCAAATCGCAATATCGAATACCACCTGTACGCTTCCGCGTTCAACCTGACGGATGCGGCCCAGAAAGTGACCTACTTGGACACCCTCATCGAGCATTTCCCCGACAGCCAGTACGCCAAGCTGACGCCCCCACTCTACGTCACCGCCTACCAGCAGCTCGGTGACTTCGAGAAAACGATCCATTACATGGAGCTCGCTCTGGAAAGCGACCCCGACAACGAATCGTACTTGTACAACCTAGCCGATTCCAGCTTGAGGAAGGGGGACACCGCCAAGGCCAGGGAGTACGCTAATCGAGTGGTGCAAGTTCTAGCGGAAAAGCCGAAGCCGGATACCGTGGCCGAGGAAGATTGGGCCAGGCACAAGGAGTTGTTCACGGCGCTTTCGAAATACACGCTCGGTAGAGTGCTCGTTGTGGAGGGGGGCGAAAGCGATGTCGAGAAGTTTCGAGAATCGCGAGTGCTTTTGCGCGAAGCCGAGGGGCCGTTGAAAGCTCAAGGCGGAGCGGCGTACGGCGAGTTGGCTTACTACATGGGTGTTTGTTACGTCAAGCTGGACATCGAGGGTGACAACATCCGCGCGGCCACGAACTGGATGGGTATTGCGGCGAAAACCCCGAATCCTTACCAACAGCAGGCGCAAGCGACCCTGGCCAAAATCAGAGAGTCTCAGTAGTTTCCGCCGAGGCCCCCTCGGTGATGGTCGCCGAGCAAGCAAGCAACGTTCGTCCTCAAAGGGCCGCCCGGAAGGCCCTGGGGGGTGCCGGCGGACTGCCGAAACAGGCGCCGACTTTCTCCTCTTGCCGACCGACCCAAACCGGGGAGATCCCTCGTTTCCTAAACCGGAAAGGTGCTCAACAAGTGAACATTTTGGCGCCGAATCTAGGCTCCACCTCCTTGAAGTATCAGCTCCTTGAGTTTCCCTCCGAAAGAGTTCTTGCCAAGGGTCGATTTGAGCGCATCGGTCAAGCGGGCGGCGACGCCGTCGATCATCGCCAGGCCATCCAGAAGATTCTTGGAACTTTCGACCAGGTGGACGCCGTCGGCTTCAAGGCCGTCCACGCGGGTCCGCGCTACCGCGGGTCGTTCCTAGTGGACGACGATCTGCTGGCGGCCATGCGCGAGTTCGAGCCGGCCGCCCCGCTTCACAACGGCATCTACCTCACGGCCATCGAGGCTTTCCGCCAATTGAGGCCCGAGTTGGTGTTGGTAGCGGTTTTGGAGCCCGGTTTCCATCGGACCATGCCCGAAGCCGCGGCTCAATACGGCGTCCCACGGTCCTGGGCGGAGAAGCATGGGGTGAGGCGCTACGGATTCCACGGGGCTTCGCACCGCTGGGTCAGCGAGCGGGTTCCCGAGATCGTCGGCAAGCCTGGGGAAGAGCTTCGCCTCGTGTCTTGCCATCTCGGTGGCAGCTCTTCGATATGTGCCATAAACGGTGGCCGATCCGTGGATACGACGATGGGCTTCTCTCCGCAGTCGGGTCTCGAAAACGCTACCCGGCACGGCGATCTCGACCCCTTCGCCGTTCTCTACATGATGGACCGGCTTGGCCACTCGACAGACCAGATGCGCCGGGAACTACTCAAAGGCGGTGGGCTGGCTGGCCTTTCGGGCATCGAGGGAGGCGATATCCGCGACATTCAAGAGGCGTCGGATCGGGGCGCGGCTCAGGCGGCGTTGGCTCTGGAGACGTTTGGATACCAAGTCCGCAAGTGCATCGGAGCTTACGCGGCGGCATTGGGAGGCCTTGACGCGGTCGCCTTTACGGGCGGCATCGGCGAGAATTCAGCATCGCTGCGGGCGCTCTGCTGCCGGGAGTTGGAGTTCCTTGGAGTGCGGCTCGATCCCGCCGCCAACGAGGGTGGACCCGGCGACCGCCTCATCTCAGGTGAAGAAAGCCGGGTTCAAGTCGTTGTGCTGGGGACGAACGAGGAACTGATCGTCGGCCGAGAGACCGCGGCGTTGCTGGTGCAGGCCAGACTCAAAGCGGCGGCGAACAAACACAGGCCGTAACCGGGAATCTCACCCATCGAACGGGCGTCATCCGCGGAGCGTGATGTCGCCCGAGGCGGGCAACCCCTCAATTCCCTTGGCATGTAACACCGCGGCGGCCACCGCTTGGGCTGTGACATCGGCGGCTAGGGCGCCGACGCGGCCTAGGAGATCGGAATCCACCTTTTGCCCTCCCGTGCCCAGAGCGAAGATCGTGTCGCCATCGAAGGGCATATGCGCGGGGCGGATGGCGCGTGCCAGGCCGTCATGGGCCATCTGCGCTACCTTTGTCGCTTGCGCCTTGGTCCAGTCGACGTTCGCCGCTACGACGCCGAGGGTCGTGTTCTCGCCCGGCGAAGGGCCGGCCATAGCTATTCCTTGTCGGATCTGTTGCAGTGTGTCAGCTAAGTGCTTGCCGTCTTCGGTCCGCGCGCCTGCGAGCAGCTTTCCGTCTTCGGGGTCAACGACGTCTCCCAGGGCGTTCACCGCGACCAGCGCGGCCACGACCAGCCCCCCCGGCAGTTTGATGGAAGCGCTGCCTAAGCCGCCTTTCATGGCCCGCTCGATGCCGAAAAGCTTGCCCACCGTGGCCCCGGCTCCCGCGCCGACGTTGCCCTGCCGAACGGGGCCGCCGGAAGCCGATTCAGCCGCCTGGAATCCGCTTGCCGCGTCGGGGCGGATGCTGGGGTCGCCGATGTTCAGGTCAAACAGAATCGCGGCTGGGACGATCGGCACGACGGCAGCTCCCACACGGAATCCGACGCCTTTTTGTTCCAGGTAGTGCATCACTCCGTCGGCGGCGGCCAGCCCGTAAGCGCTTCCCCCGGAGAGCACAACGGCGTGTAGCTTCTCAACCGACGCTTCCGGCCGCAATAGATCGGTTTCGCGCGTTCCCGGCGCGCCGCCCCTGACATCGACGCCGGGCACCGCCCCTTGCTCGGCCAATACGACCGTGCAGCCGGTCGGACGCCTCTGGTGTCTGAAGTGCCCGACCGTGATGCCCGATACGTCGGTCAACGAGCCCCGGGGCGGACGTTCGGCGGCAGTTTGGAGCATAGCGCTTAGAGGATACACCGCCAGAGGGAGCGGCACAATTCGAAGAAGGGAAAAGCAGAAACAGAGGAGGGCCGCGATTGCTTCAGGCGGAGGCTCTTTGTTTGACCGGCTCGCACAACACGTTGTCGATCAGTCGAGTTGAGCCAATCCAAACCGCGGCCGCTACCCTCACCGGCCCGCTAATCTCGTCCACGGGCTCCATCTCGTCGGGATCGACGATCTCGAAATATTCAACCCGCATCCCCCGCTTGCGCTCGATAATCGCCAGCGCCTCGTCCTTGATGCTACGCGCATCGCGCTCGCCCTTGGCGATACGCTGCTCGGCGGCCTGAAGAGATCGATGCAAGGAAGAGGCGAGACCCCGTTGCTCGGCATTGAGGCGCTCGTTACGGGAACTGAGCGCTAGCCCGTCGCTCTCGCGCACGGTGGGCACTTCGACAATCGTGAGCGGCACGTGCAGGTCGTTAACCATGCGCCGGATCACGGCCAACTGCTGGGCGTCCTTTTGCCCAAAGTAAGCCCGGTCGGGCTGGACGATGTTGAACAGCTTCATGACCACCGTCGTCACGCCCCGAAAATGCCCCGGCCGGTGCCTGCCGCACAAGTGTTGGGTGAGACGCTCGACGTCCACGAAGGTACGCTGGGGGAGGGGATACATTTCCTCGACCGACGGCGCGAACAAGACATCCACGCCCCGATCGTGGCAGACGTCGAGGTCCGGAGAAACCGCGTGCGGGTAGCGCTTGTAGTCGGCCTCCTGATTGAACTGGATGGGATTGACGAATAGGCTGACGACGACGAAGTCCGAGTCCTTCACGGCACGGTCAATCAATTGGATGTGGCCGGCATGAAGGGCGCCCATGGTGGGTACCAGGCCGATCGATCGGCCCTTGCGCCGCGGGCCGGAAAGGCGTTTTCTGAGTTCCGAAATCGAACAGATCTGCGCGACGCTCATTTGTGCCCATGTTCGGCCAGGGAGATGGAGGAGTCACGCTGCGAGGCTGGGAAGCGGCTGGTTCTCACGTCGTCTGCATACGCCTGGGCGGCCGAAACGATCTCCGCCCCGAGTTGGGCGTATTGTTTGACAAAGGGTGGTACGAACTCATCAAACAGGCCCAAGGCGTCGTAGCTGACGAGGACTTGTCCGTCGCAATACGGACCGGCGCCAATGCCGATCGTGGGGATCGTCAACTCTCTAGTGACGGCCCGGGCGACCTCCTCGGGGATCGACTCCAGCACTACCGCGAATGCCCCAGCCGCTTCCAGATTATGTGCATCCTCAATCAGTTGCTCGGCGCTCGGTTGATCCGTGGCTTGGCGGCGGAACCCGCCCAATTGGTGGACCGACTGTGGCAGCAGCCCGAGGTGGCCCATGACCGGAATGCCTACATCGGCCAGGCGTTCCGTGACCTCGAGCACCGCTCGTCCGCCTTCGAGCTTTACAGCCGCCGCTCGGCCGTCTTGGATCAGCCGCCCCGCGTTGCGCACGGCTTCCGGGACGCTGACTTGATACGTCAGGAAAGGCATGTCAGCGATCACTAAAGCCCTGCGCGCTCCCCGCGATACCGCTCGCGTGTGATGAATGGTTTCCTCGAGGGTGACCGGCACGGTCGTCTCGTGGCCAAGGATGACCATTCCCAACGAGTCTCCGACCAGCAAGACGTCGATGCCGGCCCGGTCAAGGAGGCGAGCCATCGTCGCGTCATAGGCCGTCAACATGGCGATCTTCTCGCCGCGCCGTTTCCTTTCTTTCAAGTCCGGTGCTCGGATGGGCTTGGTCCGCTCAGGCATCGCTTGTTACGCCTCCCTCTATTATCGCTTGTTATTCTCCTGCCTGGTGGCTCAGGGGTTAGCGAAGCTGAAGTTTTTTAGGGCTTCCCGAGGACTAAACCTGACGCCCCTAACCGTTGGTCATTATATCGGATGCGGCTCTTGCCGAGATTGCGCCCTGTAGTACCGGGTTGACGCGGCCAACCGTCAGAATGGGGGTATGCGGTTTCTTGCGCCGGCCCTGTTGCTGGCCGTCACTCCTATTTCAGCGCAGCCCACCCCGAATCCGGAGTTTCGCGAAACGGTCGTTATCCCCGCTTTTCACAAGAGAAACCCAAACATCGTCCATTTTCAGACCTTCTACAGAAAGGATCTCGACGGCAGTCACACCTTGCTGCTCGTTCGCGGTGGAGCCGCGACGCGGCGGTGGCAGTTCCCTCTGAAACACCTCTGGTGGAACCGGGACGACTTGTTGGGCCTGTTTCTGATGAAGACCGGCGATCCTGACCTGGTATGGGAACTGGCCATCCTCGCCGGCAAGCACGACCTCCGTATCGACGTTGAGCGGGCGGACGACAGCAGCATTGTCCTCTCGCGTTTCGGAAATTATGGGATGCAGACGGGATCCGTCAAGCTCTTCTTTGATGTAACGTCCAAGCGTCTGCTGAAGCAAATCGAATTCGCACCCTTGCCGGTGCGACAAATCCTGGCATTGAACGACGACCTATATTTCTTGGTGGGCGCCCAAGAACAAACGGTCGTCGCGAGCCTTGACGAGGGGGTGCCGATTGTCGCGGTGGGGGCAGAAACGGAGCCGGCGCTAGCCCGCGCCTGGGATGCCCCGGCGGCCCGCGTCACACCGTTCGTGCCCTCTTCGTTCGGGGCCCGCCGGGAGTATCTGCCTATCGGTTCGCAAGGGCTTTTCGCTGCGTCGCTCGTGTTTCAGCCTCACACCCGTGTGGTCGAAGGCGTAGCCGAGCGGGTCGGCGATGAGTACAAACTCTACGAGCTGCCAAAGTCAACCTATGAAGAGTTCGCACGGGCCCGATCCGGGCGGGTCAGAGACGGATATCGCCCTGATGACACGGCCGTCGAAGAGGTGATCGGGCCCTACCAGATCGTCGGGAACCGTTTTTGGTTCGGTAAGACCTTCTATGATGGCGAAGGAGTGACGGGGGTTGGCGGCTTTGGTTATTTTGATCCCGGGCAGAGAAAGTATGTCGTGTTTTCTCCTCCTGAAATTGCCCCTTGGTCAGCCTCGGCTCTTCTAGTCGAAGAGAAGGACATTTGGCTAGGCCTGGTGGGGCATCCGGAAGGGGCAACCTATTCCGGCGGGCTGCTGCGGTATCAGCGGGATTCCGGCGAAGCGCAGGAATTCGACGTCTCTGAAGTCATCTCCCAGATCAAGCGCTGGCAGGGGTCGCTCTATCTAGCGACGGCCAACGGACTCTACATATTGCGAGATAACCGGCTTACGCGGTACGTCTTTGAGCCGACGCTTGACGGTGGCACGGCCATCTTCAAAAGCCAACCGTAAGTCATCGCTTTGCTGCTTGACAAGCGCCGCACGGTCCAGGTTGAAAACTCTTCCTGCGACAGCCGGGCAGGCCGGCTCTACTCAAACCCACGAGAGGCGTCTATAAAGAGGCCACCTTGCGGACTACTTCGCCATCCTCGCGAGTGAGCGTAGTCACGCGGGCGACGCCGTTTTCGAGCAGGTATTTGCGGGCGTCCTCGATGCCCGCGCCGACTTGGTGCGGCCCGTGACTGTCGTCGCCGAAACAGAATCCGACGTCCATCCGGTTGGCGAGTTCGACCAGCCACGGCGCCGGGTAGGGAGTTCCCAGGCCCTTCCGATAGCCGGCCGTATTCAGGTCGAGGATCGCATGGCAGTCGTGGACGGCCTCCAAGGCTCGTGTCGCGGCGCTGCGGATTCGAGCGCTGTCGAGCTTTGCCGCCGGCCCGGCGTGTCTGCGAATGAGATCAAGGTGGCCGACTACGTCCGGCCGCAGCGCCTCAACCATCTCCGCTACCGTTTCGTAATAGCGAAGGGCCAATTCTTCCAGCCCGCCGTGCCGCTGAACCAGTCGATCAAAATGGCCCTTGGTGAGATCGATAGAGACTTCGTCGACGTAGTGCACCGAACCGACCATGTAATCGAAACCGTATCGGCTTCGATAGCCGAGCATGGCGTCGCGGTAGCCCGCTCCGGGAACCACTTCCGCTTCAAAACCACGCAAGACCGTGAGGCGATCGGCAAATTCCTCCGATAACGCAGCGATCGTCGAAGCGTAATTTTCAAAGTCCTCTTCAAGCCGGGCCACCGTGAAGCCCTTTTCCAATTCACTCGGGTAGAGGAAGCGGTCCTCGACGCGCGGTGCGTGCTCGCTCACGCCGAAAGTGCGATAGCCGGTTTTGACGGCAGCTTCGAGGACGTCCCGCAGCCGCCCCTGGGCATGCTCGCAGAATTCGCCGCTATGGCCCCCGTGCAACGATACTCTCCAGGGTTCGGAGGGCATTTCCCTAGTGTAGACTTTCGGAGGCTGTGCGGATGAGTGGGCCGAGAACGCGTCGTCGAGCGAGGCTGGCTCAGCGATCGTCTTGCTGTCGTGCCGGCCCGCTTGTTCAAGCACGATGTCGCCAAGAATGGCGACACGGCACGCAAGAAAGCGTGCGCCCAAAAGCAAACGGCGGCCACCCCGTCCCCTCGGACGCAAGCTCTTTGCGGGCGGGACCTGTGTAGGGTGAGCGGCGGCTCGGGAGCGGCTGATAGGCCCAGCGGCAAGATTGCCTGTGCCACTGGCCGCCGGCCCTACCTGATTGGCCTAAGGTTCTTGATCGGAAAGGTAACTACGTTGCTGACGAAGATCCGCTGGGCAATGGTCAGAGCGGCCGTCGGCAAATCAGGCAGGTCCGAATTGAGTCGTAGATTCACTTGGAACACGCCGACGAAGCCCGGCATCAGCCCGACGAACTCCACGGAGGCTGTCTTTTCCGCGGCGAGGGAAGAAACTGTATTTTCGGACAGAAGAGGCGCTTCGAAAAACGGAGTGTTCGGTGTAACCTCGCCCGATTCGAGTCCCTCGGAACTCGGTACCGGATTCGTCAGACCCAACCCGTTGGCAAACACGATGACGGTTTCGCCCGGAATTGCCGGGTTTTCGTCGGTGACGAGAGAGAACAGTTCGTTCCCGCAGCAAAGGTTAGGGGTAATGGTGATAGCGCCAATCTCTGGCTCTTCACTGCTCGATCCGGAAAACAGGATGTCGTTCCCCGCGGTCCCCGATACCCGCGCGGTGAGCTTCACGACCGGCGGTGTCGAGCCGGCCTCCAAAGTACCTTCTTCGACGTTGGTCTCGAGCATAATCAGGGCATCGGGGGAAGTCGACACATCGAAGACGATGTCGTTGCCCTCGGTACCAAGTTCGCGGGCCACAACTTGGAGGACTACTTCACCAAACGCTTCAAGGGTGCGAGCTGTCACGAGAGAGTCGCCGCGGCCCATGTTGACCTCTACCACCATCTTGTTGCGCACGGCTTCGAGCGTATCGTCTTCTTGCACCACGACGCTGTAGACAAGGCCCACGATAACTTCCTCGACGACTTCATCGACGACTTCCTCGACGGTAATGCCGATCAGCAGGTTGACCACGTCTCCCGATTGGATTTCTCCCGTGAAGGTTACGTCGGCCCGCGCCGAGAAGAAGCTCTCTCGGCCGGCGGTAGCCACCACGTTCGGGTCGCCGTCGCCTGCGTTGATCAACTCGACGAGCCGGTCGCGGACCGAGCTTTGCGTGTCTCCCTCTACCGTCACGTATTCGTATTCTCGGCCCTGCACCGTAATGGCGACCTCGATGCCGGCGCCAACCGGGTTTTCGCCGCTCCGGCCGGTTTGGGACAGCGCGACAGTCCCGGTGGCAAATTCGGTGCCGTGAACCATAACGGCTTCGCGAATGCCGAAACCGGGAAAAGCGAAAAGGCCCGGAGCGGAGGTAGGGGCGCTCGTTGCCCGCGGCGTCGAGACCATGATCTGGCCATTGGCCAACCGCCTCCGTACGTACACGGTAATACTAGTTCCTTCCACTTCCCAGGGAACTTGAAAGTTGATTTGATCGGGCCCCGCGAACAACAACGGCGAGAGAATCCCGTTGGTATAAACCTGGACTCCTCCGAGCTCGGTCGGCAGCTTGCCGCCGGCATCCAATGCGCCGCCGAATTCCGCGTCGGCCAGGTTGGTTCCAAAAATCGTTGCCAGCGTACCGGGAGGCAGGTCACGGGCGTCGGCGCCCCCGGTTAACCTGGCCCCGGAGCGCTCGACAGCCATACCGGTCGACAGGTTGCCTTCCGTGTCGACCGTGACGACATTCCCCGCCGTTCCGTCTTCCAGCGCCACAAGGCGAATTCCGTACTGGAGAGCGCCGCCGCTTAGGTTCCCCTCCGAGGGTTCGACGGTCAGCGGTGATCCGGAGGTGACGGTTACGGAAAAGCTGATGTCGTTGGCCGCCGGGCCCGTCGCTACGGACCGCAGGCGCAGCGTGTTTTCAGCGCCGACAACGCTCCTTGCGAGGACGTTCGGGTCGCGGCCCTGCTCGATGAAGAAAATAAAGATGTTGACCAGGTTCGCCAGAGCGTCTTGCGGGCGCACGACGACTTCGTACTGCTGATCGACGATTTGCAGTGTTATGACATCGCCCTCCCGAGTGGCTCCCCCGAACTCGATCAGCACTTGGGCGAAGTCGCCTTCCCCACTAAACGGTTGTGCGACAACGCTTGTCTCGGGGTCGGCGTTGATCTGTGCCGTGATGTCATCGCGAACGGTCCGCGGGGACTCGCCCTCCTGGGCCGTGAAGCTATACTCTCGATCGTCGACGGTGACTTTTATTTCCTGATCGGCGGCGGCGAGTCTTTGGAAGTTCACCTCGGTTGTGGCGTGCACAGAGAAACTGGCGCTGTTTCGCAGCTCGCCTTCCATGATGAGATTTTCCGCGGCCGTGAAAACCAGGATGCGACGGGTGAAGGGATCGGCTACGTACAGGTTTTCCCCGTCGTAGGCCAGCGAGGAAGGGGCTCGCAAGTTACTCGCGCCATCCGACTCGACGAGCGATTCAAAGTCGGGCTGCCCCAACACCGTATCAGCCCGTACGCCGTTGGTTGTCGGCATGTCGTTGAAGATCAAAACGCGGTCGTTGCCTCCGTCGGCGACGAAGAGCTGCCGGCCGTCGGAAAGTGCGAATCGAGGAAAGCTGAGCGTGGCGGCGCAGCGGATCGGAAACACCGGTTCCGGCTCTTCTTCACCTTCCTCCGGCGGTTCTTGCGGCAGAGGATCACACAGAGCCGAGGAATTGTTTATTAGGTTCGACTCCATGTCAGGCTGACCGACGACGACATCGGCGGACGCCGTATCCTGCGTCGGAACGGTGTTGAAGATCAAAACCCGATTAAAGCCCAAATCGGTCACCAGCATCCGTCCGTTGCTGACAGTGACGGAAGCGGGATTGAGCATCCCCGAGGCCGTCGGCTCGACGTTCGATTGCGTCAAGTCCGGCTCGGGGCGAGTGTCAAAGTTGGGCTGGCCGACCACGACGTCGGCCCCGGCGCCGTTGGACGACGGGATCGAGTTGAAAATGAGCACCCGGGAGTTCCCTGTGTCCGCGACGAACAAGCGCCCGCCATCGATCCACACTCCTTGGGGACCTCGATACTGTTCCCGGGTTGTCCCCGGCGTGTTGGTCGTAAAGTCCGGTTGGCCAACAACAACATCGGGCGGCGTGCCGTTGAGCGTGGGCATGCTGTTCCAAATCAAGACCCGATTGTTGTTGCTGTCAGCCACTACCAGGCGGACGCCATCGCTGGCGATAGCCGAGGCATTCTGAAATCCGTCTTGCAGTCCCGGGCCAATGCTGTCGAAGTCTTGCTGCCCGAGCACAACGTCCGCCACGCCGACGCAAATGGGGCAGGGATCGCCCTGCGGAAGTTCGTCGTCCAGTGCGGGGATAAACCCGGACAGGCTGCCGTAAATCAACGCCCGATTGCTGATCGAAACGGCGCCGACCCGGTTTCCGTCGGCGACGAAAAGGCGGTCGGCCGCGATGGAGATCCCCCCCACGGCGCCGAGCACCGTCTGGCTGGGGACGGGATCTTGCCGGGTCGGGCTGGGTTGCCCGATAATCAGCCGGGTGCCCTGCCCGTTACTCCAGACCGGAGCGGCGTGAATGGCGGAAACGACGCTTAGCAATAGAAAGCCAAGACTAACTCTGCTTCGTAAACCCATAAGAAACGTCGTCGCGATCCCCTATACGCCCTTGACCAGCCCGCCATCAACGGCCGTGCTGGTGCCGGTGACATAGCTTGCTTTTTCCGAGCACAGGAATGCCGCCAGGGCGCCGAATTCCTCGGGCCGGCCCACTCGCTTTAACGGTACGGTCTCGGTCATTTGGCGAATGATTTCCTCGGGCGACACACCCTCGCTCTGCGCTCTTTTTTCCGACCCGCTGAGGAATCGGTCGGTTGCGGTCATCCCCGGGCAGAGGTTGTTAAAGAGGATATTGTCCGGCCCGTACTCGAGGCTCAGGGTTTTCATCAGTCCGACCACGGCGCCCCGGATGGCGTTTGAGAGGATGAGCATCTCGATCGGTTCTTTGACCGACACCGAAGTGATGGAAACGATGCGCCCCCAGCTCTGGGCCCTCATGTCGGGCAGTACCTCGCGGATCAAGTAGAGGGTGCTCATGAAGTTCAACTCGAAAGCCTGCCGCCAATCTTGCGGGGAGAAATCAGCAAACTTTCCCAAGGGAGGGCCGCCCGCATTGGTGACACAGATGTCAATGGCCCCGAGTTGTTCGCGAGTCGCGGCGATGAACTTCTTGACGGCCGCATAGTCGGTAACGTCAAGCGGCTGCTCGACGACCGGGACCTTCCAGCGATCACGAATCCGGGAGGCCGTATCTTTCAATACGTCCTCGGTTCGAGCGCACAGCGCGAGCTTGACCCCCTCGGCGGCCAGAGCTTCCGCCACCGCTCGCCCCAAGCCGCGGCTGGAAGCCGCAACCACTGCCACCCGACCTTCGATGCCTAGGTCCATGCTGTCGATCGAGCTGTTACTGACTCCGCTACCCTCTATGCCCCAATCGGCGCAATGACCGCATCGAGCTCGGGCCGGCGAGACTGTCCCTAACCCTTATTGTCCCTAACCCTTATAACGTTACGAGTCACCGGAAGGGTTTCTCAAATACGAGTCGTCGCCCCGCAACCAGTCATCGCGGACCGGCTGAAACACGTCCAAGGCGACGGAGTTCTCGAGCGCCTCGACGCGATGCGCTTCGTGGGAAGCGATCTGCATCATCTCGCCGGCCCCGACGACCAGCTCGCGGTGGTCGAAGAAAAACTTCAGCCGGCCTTCGAGAACGTAGCTCACCTGTTCGTGCTCGTGGTTGTGGCGGGGGACCACGCTGCCCTGCTGGAGATAAATGCGGGCAATCGTCATCCGCTCGCTATGGACCACGCGGCGGGCGATTCCCGGACTCATCGCCTCGTGCTCGATCTTGTCCCAGTGATGAATCTTCATCGCAGCGGCCCTTCGGGTCAATCGGCCCTCACTAGCCCCCATTTCTCGGCAGCTGACGGTCGAAGCGCGCGATAGGGCCGCAAACGCCGGGCTTACTCGATATGTTCGGCCACCCCGCAAGCAGGCGCGCTAGTCTCAACATTATACCCATCGCGGGTGGGGAGAGTTAATGCCGTGGGCTCCCGAGGCTTCAGACGCCGAGGGCTGTGTTAGACTTCGGGTAGAAACCCGTGCCATCAGGCCACTTAGGGTCTTGCCTCCGAATCGCGCTGCTATGCGGGGCGTGCACATGGGGCGTTCGGGCCGACGCGGCTCGTGTACTGCAGATCGATGTCGATCACGTTATCCATCCGCTAACGGTTGAAATCATTACCCAAGGCCTCGCCCAGGCGGAGGAGCGGGGCGACTCCGCGGTCATCATTCGGCTGGACACGCCGGGCGGGCTGCTCAACGCCACGCAGGACGTTATCCAAGCGATTGTCTCATCGCCCGTGCCGATCATCACGTATGTGGCGCCCAGCGGCGGGCGCGCCGCCTCGGCCGGCTTCATGATTTTGATGGCCGGCGACGTGGCCGCCATGGCTCCCGCGACGAACACGGGGGCGGCCCACCCTGTCCTCATGGGTGGCGCGGAGATGGACAAGGTGATGAAACAGAAGGTCGAGAATGATGCCGCGGCCGCTGTGCGCGCGGTGGCGGACAAGCGCGGACGGAACTCCGAGCTGGCCGAACAAGCCGTGCTCGAAAGCAAGGCATTTACGGAGAAAGAGGCTCTGGAGTCGAATCTGATCGACCTGGTCGCCAACGATGTGCCGTCCCTGCTGGAAGCGCTCGACGGCCGCACGATAGAGCGTTTTGACGGTAGGCAACAAACTCTGGAGCTAGCGGGCGCGGAGGTCTACTCCTACGAGCTCTCTACACGGCAGCGTGTCCTGCTTCCCCTAATCGACCCCAATCTGGCCTTCATTCTTTTGATTCTCGGCGCCCTGGGCATCTACGTCGAATTCTCCCATCCCGGTCTCGTCTTTCCCGGGGTGGCGGGCGGCATCCTGGCCATTCTGGGCCTGATGGCCCTGAGCGTGCTCCCCATTAATTGGGCCGGGGCCGCGTTGATTTTGGTGGGTGTCGCCTGTTTCGTCCTCGAAGCCACGATCGTCTCGGGAGGCATCTTGGCGGTCGGCGGCGCGGTCGCTATGATCCTAGGAGCCGTCATGCTGGTGGATACCGGCATTCCCGAGCTGTCCATCAGCTGGGCGACCGCCGTAGGTGTAACCCTCCCCTTTGCCCTCATTACGGTATTCATACTGCGGCTGGCCGTGAAATCGTTTCGGTATAAGGTGGCGACCGGCTTAGAGTCCATGATCGGAGAAATCGGCGAAGCCCGGACTCCCATCAACGCCAAGGGACGAGTGTTTGTACACTCCGAGTTGTGGAATGCGGCTTCGGCAAAGCCGATTCCCAGTGGTTCGAAAGTTCGGGTCCTGGCCGCAAAGGGGCTTACTCTAACGGTCGAACCGGTTGAACCTGCGCCAACGCCTAGTGACTGAGGGGTGCTCTGTGCTCAGGTGGCCGTGCGATAATCTCTGCTGGAGTTATTCGCCAGGTTTACAGCGGCAGACGATCCGCGGGCGGTGAAAACATGGCCGTCGTTCGCCGTAAGTCACAGATCTCGAACAGCCAAGGAGGCTACCATGCCACTTCCCATTGACGCTAGCTGGATCTTCATTGTCGTTGTTGCGCTGTACGTCTTTAACTGCATCAACATCCTGCCGGAGTACGAGCGGGGAGTGATCTTCCGGCTTGGCCGACTGCTTCCCCAGCCCAAAGGCCCGGGCCTCATCATCGTATTCAAGCCCATCGATAAGATGGTCCGAATCTCTTTGCGGGTGGAAACCATGGAAGTCCCCTCGCAAGACGTAGTGACCAAGGACAACGTGACAGTCAAGGTCAGCGCGGTGGTTTTCTTCCGCGTGATCGATCCCGCCAAGGCGATCGTCGAAGTCGCTCACTTCGTGCACGCGACGTCACAGTTGGCACAGACCCGTCTACGCTCGGTGTTGGGTGAAGCCGACCTTGACGAGCTGCTCAGCGAACGCGAAAAGCTCAACGCAAGGTTGCAAGGAACCCTTGATGAGCACACCGCCCAATGGGGAATCAAGGTACAGGCGGTCGAGGTCAAGCACGTCGACCTTCCGGAACAGATGATTCGCGCCATTGCGCGCCAGGCCGAGGCCGAGCGCGAACGGCGAGCCAAGGTGATTCACGCCGCCGGCGAGGCGCAAGCAGCCGAGAAACTGACGGTCGCGGCCAAAATGCTGGCTAGCCAGCCCACCTCGGTAACGCTTCGCTATCTGCAGACCCTCACCGAGATCGGCATGGAAAAGAACACTACCATCGTGTTCCCCCTTCCGGTTGACCTCTTCCACGCCTTGGCGAAGTGGTCGCACAAGGGCGACGACGAAGGATCAGCATCAACGTAGCAGCCCGTGGCAAAAGTCGTGCAAGAGGGAAAAATGGGGACTCGAAGAGGTGAAAAAATCGGGGACTGTCACAAGCGGCGACCTCGAAGGGCCGTATAGTCAATGACGCCTTCCGCCGCGGTTGACTGTCCCCAGGATTTTTCACCTCTTCCTGCCACCAATTCGCCCCCGTCATGACCCAAGAAACAAAGCACTTAGCCTGAAGCGGATTGGCTGGCTGTACCCGATTTTTCGCGACCTTCACTTCTGCCACGGGCTGCTAGGGTAGAGTCTGCCGGCCGACTGCTGGGCAGCGGCGATCCTAGGGTAGACGAGTTATTGATGTTCGCGAAATACAGTGTAGGGGCGCAGCGTGCTGCGCCCGCTCTGGCAAGGCATTGGCTGTGTCCGAAAACAACACTATATTCTGCGGGTATCAATAGAATGTGAGGCGTATGGCAAGCGAGGACAGCGAGTTTGAACTGGTGTTGGGAAACAAGCAGATCCTCAGCGCTTTTTTCCTCATGGTCGTCCTGTTTGCGGTTTTTTTTTCGCTCGGTTACTCGGTCGGCTATAGCAGCGGGCAAAGCGAACAAGAGACTATCTCTGAAATCAAGGCTCTGGAGGAGACGCAAGGCCGAGTCAGACTGCCGAACACTTTGTTGGAACAAGCGCCCGCGCCGGAGACTTTACGGAACGAAGCCTCCGAACGCCCGGCGACCGAACCGCCGGCCGAAGACCGGCGGCCCTCGACACCCACGGGAGCCGCTCAGAAGGCCAATCCCTTCCCAGCTCGGAAGAATTCAACCACAATTCCGCGTCGAGCGACGACGACCACGGCTGTCGTGGGGGAGGCTGCTGTGCGCGGGATTCATCTCCAAGTAGCGGCCTCTCGAGTTCGCGGGGACGCTCAGATGATGGTCGAGGAATTGCAAGCCAAGGGATATCCGGTTGTTCTCTACGACGGTGCGGGAGACGAGTGGTTTCGCGTACTGGTGGGACCTTTCTCTGACGTTGAAGCAGCCAAAACTTACCGCAAAAAACTCAAGGCGGACGGTCTCGACTCGATCTTGCGCGCGCCGTAGTAGTCCGTTTCACAAGTTCGGCCACGTATATGTAGAAGCCAGGTGGACGGTCAGGAACTTCGGGCACGGCATGCCGTGCCACTATGTTTCCAGGCGCCCAACAGATCTGTAGCGGCACAGCATGCCGTGCCCGCCTGCACTCGCCCAGGGTCAGGCCCTTGCTTACGCACACCCTCGCCATGCTCGATTCGGAGCCGCGAACGCCAGTGAGCGGCCATGGCGTACGGCCAAGCCTGTGCCCACCCAAGGGGATGAAAACGGCGGGTTTTCGATGAAGTGGTCATCTGTGCGCAACGACGGGCGTTTCTCATCGGTGCGGGCCCGCGGCGTTAACCGGACAGAGCCGTGCCCGTCAGGGCGCGGGCCCGTCGCTGCGTCGGACGCACGGCCTGTCACTAGCGTTCCAGGGTCAGGCCCTTGCTTACGCACACCCTCGCCATGCTCGATTCGGAGCCGCGAACGCCAGTGAGCGGCCATGGCCTGCGGCCAAGCCTGTGCCCCACCCAAGGGGATGAAAACGGCGGGTTTTCGACGGAGCGGTCCAGGGAGACCGGCCTATAGACGACCGTGAACTTACGCAACCAAGCTCTAGTTCGAATCTCTCAGCCAGGCGATGCCCCACCGGGACCGCGCCTGCCGGCATGGCTCCGCGCGAGCCGAACGAATTACCAAGCGCTCCACGATCTGAAAGTCGAGTTGCGGGAGCGCCATCTCCACACGGTCTGCGAATCGGCTCGCTGCCCGAATATTCACGATTGTTTCAGTCGCGGAGCGGCGACGTTCATGATTCTGGGGAACGTCTGCACCCGACGTTGCGGCTTTTGTGCAGTCCCGCAGGGCGTGCCGGGCCGTCTTGATCCCGAAGAGCCGTCCCATGTGGCCGACATGGCCGCCCGCATGGATCTCCGTTATGTTGTCGTCACCAGCGTGAACCGGGACGATCTCCCCGACGGCGGCTCGCGCCACTTCGCCGAGACCGTCAGGCAGGTGAGACGCCGGCTTCCCGATGCGCGGGTCGAGGTGCTGACTCCTGACTTCTGTGGCGATCTGGACGCTGTTTCCCGGGTTCTCGATGCCGGGCCGGATGTCTTCAACCACAACATGGAGACCGTGCGCCGTCTCTACCGGCGCGTGCGACCGCAAGCGGATTATCATCAATCTCTGAAGGTCCTTGCTTTCGCCCGCCGTCACTCGAAGCAGGTGCTGACGAAATCAGGACTGATGGTGGGACTCGGCGAAACCGGGGACGAGGTCAGACAACTGCTCACCGACCTGAGAGAAGCCGCCGCGGACATCGCCACGATCGGCCAATATCTACAACCTCGGCGAAACAGGCTTCCGGTCGTTGAATATGTTTCTCCCACCAGATTCGACCGCTACCGCGAGTTCGGCGAGTCGATCGGATTTCGGGCGGTCTATAGCGGACCCCTGGTGCGCAGCTCCTACATGGCCGAGATGGTGCGGGAGGAAGCGGCCGTCACTTCCCCTGGTGCGCGTTCCACCGCGGCGTCGAACATCGCGGCGTCGACAAACTGCAGCGCTTGAGTAGCTTGGACCAGTTTCTCGCCCGCGCCCTTGCTCAACTCGCCGGCCGCGAGCGGCTGCGCGACATCAAAGCGACACGGCGGGCCATCCAGCCGCGACTTCATCACACACATGGGCTTACGCAGTAAGCCCCGGGCGCGATTGATCGCGCCCGCTTGGCCACATGCTGTACGCTGGGGCGATGTACACAAACTGTCGCCGCGCGCCCTGGCTGCCGGGCCTTTCGCCTCATCCAGCGCGGGCTGTGGTGAGAATGCGGGCTAGATGTCATGCAACTTAAGTGGCTCATTAAAACAGCTTAGCCCCATTGGCGTTAAGGCCTCCTTGGATTGGCAAGGTACAATGTAATTGAGTACACGCGAAGCATTCGGGGCCCATTCGAGCGCCGGTCGTCGGAAGGCACGAACCAACGCGGCAACACCATTACCAAACAAACCCAATTTCGTAGAACCCAAAGGGAATCAACGGTTTACAGTTGGTGTTCAGTACGGCGGGCCGGTTGGATCCGTAAAATCCGACGGATCGGACCAGCCGGGTACAAGAGTAGCCTTGCCGCGGGGCGGGAGGCCCCGAGGAGCAACAGGGCGGCAGAGCTTGTAGCGCGGACCTGGCGCTGTTCCAGCGTCCGCGTCCGTGCGCAGCTACCGAGCAACAGAATTACCAAACAAACCCAATTCCTCATAAAGGCCTTTTTTACAGGCACTTACAGAAATCTTTGGCGGGCTGATCGCGTGCTTGGGCCGCCAGGTGGTGTGCAATGCGGGCTAGCCCGCCATCTCGCCGCCCGCCTCGTCGGCGTGGTAGGAGCTGCGCACCAGCGGCCCGGCCTCCACGTGCCGAAAGCCCATCTCGTACCCCAGCCGCTTGAAGTGGGCGAACTCCGCGGGGCTGTAGTAGCGCCGGATGGGGAGGTGTTTCGCCGAGGGGCGCAGATACTGACCGAGCGTGAAAATGTCGACCTGGTGGGCGCAGAGGTCGCGCATCACGGCAATGACTTCGGCACTCGACTCGCCGAGTCCCAGCATCATGCCTGATTTGGTGGGGATATCGGGAGCCACCCGCTTGGCATGGAGCAACATGTCGAGTGATCGCGGATAGCGCGCACCCAGCCGGACCGTGCGATACAAACGGGGCGCGGTTTCGATGTTGTGGTTGAGTACGTCCGGCCGCGCGGCGAGCACCACTTCCATCGCTTCGTGAGACCCTTGGAAGTCGGGGGTAAGAACCTCCACCCGGCATCCGGGATTGCGCTCTCGAATGGCCTCGATCGTGAGCGCGAATAACTCCGCGCCGCCATCCCCGCGGTCGTCGCGGTTGACGCTGGTCACCACGGCGTAGCGAAGCCCCAACACCGCGACGGCATCCGCTACTCGCCGGGGTTCGTCGTAGTCGACCTCGAGCGGCGCCCCTTTCTCGACGGCGCAAAAACCGCAGCGGCGGGTGCAGACGTTGCCGAGAATCATGAAGGTGGCCGTACCCCGGTTCCAGCAGTCGCCGATGTTAGGACAGGCTGCGCTCTCACACACGGTGTGGAGGTTAAGACTGGTGACCAGGGACTTCAGGCGTTCGTAGTTCTTCCCCACCGGAGCTCGCGCTCTCAGCCACGGCGGGCGGTCTCTCGCTTGGCCGCCGGAGGGGTTCGGCGGGGGCGAAGACGCGCCGGAGCTGATTTGAACCAGGTCGAACATGGCCAGTTCCCAGTCTAGCAGCCGCTAATTAAGCCTGCCGCCGTATCGCCGTGACCGACAAATGCGGCCCCAGCCACGTCAAAAGTAATCGCAGGCCGGGCCAGACCCGCAGCCGATTGTACACTTTCATGACGACATGCAGGAGGCGGTTGCTTACGTGAGGAGCGTGCAGGCCGGCGGCCCGTACTCGAATGTCCTGGTACCCGGCTTGTCGAAAGAGCCGCTCGAGATCCCAGCCGCTGCGCATGACGACCCGGTAGGAACCGATGTCGGGCCTGCGCCCGACGGCATACTTGCTCTGCAACGAGCGGGGAAGATATCCGACTCCCCAAACGCCGATCTGCGGGTCGGGAATCGGCGCATAGCGGTTGTTGGTAAGGCAGAGAGTCTTCGCGCCGCAAGCCGACACTCGATGGGCTTCGCTCAATGCGACCTGGGCGTCGCGTACATGCTCCAGTACATCGACGGATGTCACGATTTGGAAGACTCGGTCGCGAAACGGCAGATACTCTGCGTTCGCGCACACCAGTTGAGCCCGCACACCCATTTCCCGCAGCCGCAACTGCGCGATCACCAACCAGCGAAGAGCGACGTCCACCCCAACCGGCATCGGGAAATCGGCGTGCGCCGCCGCAAGCAGGCCTCCTGACGAGCAGCCCACGTCGAGTAGGGCGCCCTCTGAAGCTGAGCGCTGCCCGGCCAGCGTGTCCCGGAGGTAGAGCTTAGCGATCTCGATGTCGGCAAGCTTGTGATCGCGCCACCGTTCCGCCAGATCGGGGGGGACATCAGGCGCCAAGGAGTAATAGCAATCCAAAAGCTCGGCGTAGGTGCGCTCTCGCCCCCACTCAGCCAACAACTTCCCCCTCTTTCGATCTTCCGCGGGGGCAATGTAAGGATCCGGGTTCACGCGGAAGTCAGGGATTTCATATAGGACGGGGTAGTCTTGCCGGCAGGGGGAACAAGAGTATAGGTCGTCGGAAAACGACAGCGCACCCCTACACCGCGGACAAACGAAGTTCATCGCCACGACAGGCTCCCAGGAGCCGCGAAGAGCACCAGCTTAGCGCACTAAAAACTCAGCTGTACGCGATGGACCGTGAGCCGCCGGAGAGCCGTGATAAGATCATCAACCAATGAGTGTTCGCGTCGGAATCGTGGGTTTGGGAGGTGTGGCCGATCGCATCCACCTGCCGGCCTGCCGGGGGGTTCCCGAGATCGAGGTCGCCGCCGGCTGCGACCCCAACTCACAAGCCAGGGAAAAGATGGCTCAGAAGTACGGAATCCCTCAGACGTTCGAGACGGTCGAGGGCATGCTCGCGGCTATCACTCCCGAGGTCATCATTGTCGGCACTCCGCCGAATTCGCACTTCGCCATCTGTCGGCTGGCCTTCGAGGCCGGGGCCCATGTCTTCTGCGAGAAACCGTTCATGCCCAGCCTGGAGGAAGCGGATCGGGTTATTCAACTGGCCGAAGGGAAGCAACGCTTGCTGCGCGTCAACAATCAATACCGCTTCATGAGTTTCTACCGCGAAACGAAGCGCCGGCTGGAAAAGGGCGAGTTCGGAAGACTCTATTACATACAGTGCTGGCAGCAAATGTTTCATCCGCCCGAGAAAGAGACCAACTGGCGGAATCAATTGAAGCAATACGCGCTCTATGAGTTCGGCACGCACGCGCTTGATCTGGTTTGCTTCTTTTTCGATTCCCTACCCGCGTCGCTTCACGCGGACATTCCCCGCTGTCGCCCCGAATACGACGCCGACGTACTCGTGCATGCGAGCTTAGCGTTCCCTGACGAGCGATTGGCCACGTTTTCGTTCCACCGCGTGAGCCATGCTCCGGAAAAGTACTTGGAGATGCGCCTCGATTGCGAGAACGCCTCACTCCGGCTTTCGCTCGGCGGCGTGGCGCGCTTCAGCGTCGAGTGGTCGCGGAACGCCGGCCGCCCGGTTGTGAAAGCGGGTTTGCTCAAGGGAGGGCAGGCGCGGGCGGAAGTGGAGGGCCATTCCCGGGCCTACTGCTCGTCTAGGAAGGGGGAGTTTGCGTCCGCCACGGCTGAACATCTCAAGTTTTTCCTGGAAGAGATGCGGCAGTCCCCTCCCCCGCTAGCGGGAGCGCGAGAGGCCCGAGAGATTCTTCGCTTGGTCTTCGCGGGGTACGAAAGCGCGCGGAGCGGGGAGACTGTCAGGTTCGAGCGGGCGGGCGCGGGGTGAACGGAGTTCACGTTCACTGACGTTCCGCGGACCAATCCGCGCCATAAACAGGTTTCGGCCCAAGCCGCATTTGGCCGCCGAGTCCCTCCCCAAATGCGTTGCCCCACCCTGGCCCCTCCTGCATAATACGAACTCCGCCGCTTCCGCCAGGCAATCGCCTACGGGATGGCGGCCGGGAAAACGCTGTACTCTCCCGCGGCAAATGAAATCTCCCTATGGTCTGTCGCGGTATAGGCTTCAATGGCATGCGTCAACGCGTCGATGCCACTGTCCGCGGTCACCTTGGCCGGGCAACTCAAGGTCAGCTCAGGATCAACTAGAGCCAAATTCGGCCTGAGGAAATTACTCAGCATCGCAACTTTGATCTGATTATCCGTGTCGGTCAATACGGCCGGCTACAGTCAGCCAATTTCGCCTCCGAATGCGCCCGTAAGTTGTTGATTCTTTGAAGGCGCGAAATTGGTGACAGTCCCCGCCCCAAGCGCTACGCGTATTTTGCGCCGGAAAGTAGCTAAATGCACCAGGCTTGTCCAAATTAGCTTTCCGGAAACTGAGCACAAGGTGCGCGACGATCGGCGCCCAGTTTCTTAAACAATGCCGGTGCAGCTGAACGCTACGCTGAGCACGGTGAGCAAACGCAACGAGGTCATGGTGGGGTTATCGCCTGCTTTGGCCGTCAGGTGGCGGGAAAAGCGGGCTGGTGATCGCACTCGCTTGGGCCACGGCTCTTTTTTGCGGCGCCGTACTTTCGGAAGGAGTGAGCACCGCAGTTTTGTCGATCACCTCCAACGCCGGCTTGATGGGGATGGGATCCCCTAGTCGCCTCCCCGGCTCCCTTCGCTCTTCAGCAGCGATTCCGTTTTCGACCGGTTGAGTCGCACTCGCCGAGCGTCGCAAGAAAAACGAGTAGACGCCTGTACCAATCGAGATGAAAACCATGAGCGCTACGGCGTCGCTGATCAGATTTCCCCTCGCGCCGAAGAATCGACCGGAGTGAAGATCGGCCAGGATTACGCTCAACCGCGTTGTTTCGGGATGGAACTCATCGCTGTAGTGCGCGGGCAGGTGCCGGTTGCCGACGTCCATTTCGGTCAATCCGAGACTTTCTTGGTGGTTGATAAGAACACCGGTAGCCGACATGGCCAAAAGCCACAATGCCACAAGGAAGCCGGTAATCAGATGTACGGCGCGCCACCAGCGATAATTCGCGCTGCGTCGTTTGGTTGCTGAAGCTGAAGAGTTTCTGTACATACGTCACCTGGAAGAAGATGCTTCTAAAGCGGAAGTAGCTGGACTGTGGATAATTCTGCTTTCAGGAGATCCAGGTCCGGGAAACGGCGCCAGAAGGCCCTCGAGGTTCAAACTTCGCAGCAACGCCGACCCTTGCTCCACTCCCATCACGTAAGCCGCGGTCGAGAGAGCATCAGCCGCCGTCGCGGTAGGCGCGACGACGGTGGCGCTCAGCATGCCGGCAGCAGGTTGGCCGCTGCGCGGGTCGAGAATATGGCCAAAGCGATTTCCGGCGATTTCCCAAAAGCGCTCGTAAACCGCCGAGGTTGATACCGCCTGGTCACGGATACGGAAGGTCGCTAAGGGATCGCCCTCGATCGGGTTTCGAACACTGACCTCCCAGCCGTCCCCCGATCCGTCGTCCCCCAAAGCGAAAACCGTGCTCGTACCCGCACTGACGAAAGCATGGCGGACGCCGCGGCGTTTCAAAACGGCGACTGCCTGATCCACTGCCCATCCCTTGCCGATGGCGCCGAGGGTGATCTCCAGACCCTCTTGCGCAAATCGCACCTGCCGTTCGGGAAGCAGTTTCACCTTCGCCGATCCCACTCGCCGGCGAGCCTCGAGGATCTCCTGCTCACTCGGCGCGCGCTCTCGTTCGGCGGCTTCCGACCACAGTCTGACCAGTGGTCCCACGGTCACATCGAAAGCGCCTTCGGAGAGGCGTGCGAATCGCAACGCTTCTTCCAGCACGCGATACAGGTCGGGGCCGACCGTAACGGCTCCCTGTGACGCGCTTCCATTCAGCCGCATCAGGTCGCTTTCCGCACGGTAGTGACTCAGCGTTTCGTCGGCCCGCCTAATCGCAGCGAACGACTGCTCGATCGCCCTAACAGTTTCTTCGCGGGCAGCGCCGTACGCGGTGATTTCAAAGATCGTGCCCATCACGTAGCGGGCCCGGCGCACGGGCTGACGATCCCGCAGCTGGAGAGTCGCCGAGGCGGCCACAACCTGGGCAACGAGCAGGAGCCCACAACACGTCAAAATGACCGCGTAGCGAAGGGAGCTTCCATACTGAGTGGTCATTCGGCTCTCCCCTGCCGGCCGACCGGATCCACGTAGGTGAGCCGGATGAACGCCAACGCCTTGCGCACTCCGCGGCTCATGGCGCGGACCGACAGTGTCGCGCCCGTGACGTTCTTGATATCACGGCGCGGAAAGATGGGATTCGCAAGACTCTTGCCGCTAAATTGCTTGAGGAAGGCTGGGTAGCGGACCTCTTCTCCGACCGGCTCGCGGTACATCATCAACGCTACGTCCTTGACGCTTCCGTCGGGATAGGCGGCCACGATGAACGTAATCGGGCGATGCTTGCCGATCTCCTCGCAGATCACGGCGTAGCCGATCACCTCTTCCTGCTTGGTGGCAATGAAGCTGATGTAAAATGGCTCCCAAATCGTGGGCTTCAGGCGGCCGATGAGCTTTTTCATCCGACGGCGGGTCGCGTCGTTCACTTCGACATCCTTGCGCTCGAACGAATCCGCTTCAGGAAACACGGCTTGCGGAGCTTCCTCCAGCGTCAGATAGACATCCACCTTCGCCGCGTACGCGCTTGGTGGAAGCAACAGGACAGCGACGGCAAGACGGCCCGTTGCCTTTCTCACCGCGGATTCCAACACCCGGCCGGGAGAGAAAGTTTCGCGCCCGGCCGCGGGGCAAGTCCCCTCCATACGCTTACGGCGATCGGACACCCGCCTACCGTGTGCGCAAGCGAAATGGGGCTGAGCCGTTTTCATCCGCGGATGCGCGCGAGGTCTTCGTCAGAACCCAAAGCTCGCTCCAAAAATTAACGAGTCGAAAGATTTGTCCGGAAGTGGGTCCGTACCGACTGGCCTCGGAGAAATCAGTTGACTCCCCGTGACGCGGCGGTTGTGTTCCCAGGCCGTAGTGAAGACCACCGATGTAACCGGCCGATAGGCCAGCCCGAACGAGACGCGCTCTTGCTGTAGGTTCTCCGTCTCGAAGCGTGTGAGTTCACCGCCCGAAAAATCAAACCCCGTCAAAAAATCGTCGAACCAGATCCTCTCCCAGCGCACGATGGGAATCAGTTGCGGATCTTCAAAATCATTTCCCAGGAAGCTATCCTGCATCCATTTGGGGCGCGCGCGGTACTTGAAGTCCACCCAGAACCCTCGGCGCGAATTCGTAAAAGGTCCCTTGAACCCGCCCTCTAGCTCACTTTCGAGGTCGGCCGTCTCCGAGCTGAAGGTCTTTGCCGCGGCGTCTACCATTTGCAACCCGATATCACCGAGCACTTCTCGGAACCGCCCGAAATGCGTGTAGACATACTCGCCCTCGATTTCGAAACTTCCCATCGTGGCCTTGCCGTCGAAGGCGATGGCATTGATCTGTCCGTGCTCGATTAGGTAGTCGGGGGTGTAGCGGCCGTGATAGCCCGAGACGGCGAACTCCTGCCCCAGGCTGGGGCTGACGGCGAGCCGCCAGGCAGCGGCGTCGGCGGTCTGGCTGCCGTCAAAGGCGCCCGCAGAGAAAGAAAGTTCGGGCTCCAGCTCCAGCAGATTTCTCCCCTCACGCAGCGAGGCCACCTGTTCGATCGTGAAGTCGAGCTGAACTCCGTTGACGACATAGAACTGGCCATCCAGATAGCCGTTCCCGATCGGTTTGTTGAAAATAAGTCCGCCACCCACTTCGCGCCAGGCGGACTTCGTCGGAATCACCGGACCGCCGCGGCTGACCAGCGGTCGGCGGGGCAGATCCCAGTAATCGTCGTCGTGGAGAATGTTGAAGCGGCCGAGCGGCGGCAGGATCACTCCGAAGCGCGCCCCGAAGTTGTCGCTGAAATCGTATTGCGCCCAGGCCTGCTCCATGGCAATCGCGCCCCCGCTTGTGCCCTCTACCTCTTGAATGAAGCGCGTGCCGCGTCGAACCCGACCGGCGCGGCCAAGGTTTTCGGGAATCGCGTTGCGTTCGATCTCGATCTCGTTCAGCCGCTCGAACTCGATTTCCGTGTAGAAGCGAAGTTTCTTGAAGGGCGCTGCGTCCAGCGTCATCACAAATCGTCGAAAGTCGAAGCCGTTGTGGCCTCGTTTGAGACGGGGCAGGTCGCCGATCTGTGGGCCGAGGCCGATGTTGTTCGCTTCGTAGCGGAACGAGCCGTAGCCGCCAATCTTTACGTAATCGGAAAACAGACCGCGGCCGTAGCGGGATTCGGGCGCTCCCGCGGCCAGTCCCTGGTACAACCCCTTGTCGGTGCGCCCCTGTCCGGGAAGAGTTGACTCTTGTACCGCTTGCGGGGAGGATGCGTGGGCGGAGTGCTTTCGCGGGCCTTCTTCAGGGAAAGCAACAGCCGGCTTCCTCGCGGGTTGCGGCGCGGCGAATGCCACGGCCGGCGTTTCTTCGCGCTCTCCGGCAGCCAATGGGGGGCGTCCATCTATTAATACGTGGTCGACCAATGCACGGCGCGCCGAGGCCAACTCGTCTAACTGCCGCTGCACATGAGCGAGGGTCTGCCGCAGCTCGACGATCTGCTCGTCGATCCGGCTAACCCACGATTCGGGCTTCCTAGCCGCAGAGCCCCCCTCAGGCAGGGACGCCGCGAAGCCCGGCCCCGGCGGGCAACTCGGAGGCTTCTCCATTGCCACCCTGGCGGTCGCGACCGCACTCGCGCGCTGGTGCTCGCGGGTATCAGCCGCGGCACCCCATAGTTGTGTTGGCAGACCGAGTGCCGGCAGCGCACCTAGGCACAGGGCGCAACGCCACACACGAGTCGACACGACCGCTTTTCTCAAGCGTCCAAGCATGTCAGCCAAAGAGCGGAAGACCAATGACCGAGAAAGTTTTCAGTTGCAACTGACTTGCATCTAGCGAATCGGACCAAGCATACCTGATCTTGCAACCCAATGTCAACTTGCCATTAATTCCAGTGGAGCCACGCAGACTGAACGAGTTTAAGTTATTGATTTTTAGTGGTGTTGGTTGAAGTCTATCGGCAACCGCGGGGAAGAGTCTTCATTGCAACTCCATTGCTTATGGGATGCTTATGCGGAGTAAACCGATCGCAGCGCTACAAGCACCTGCTTTGCAATGGCGTTTCTGTTTGGCACAAAGCGTTACCTGTGTCCCGGTCTGCTCAAGACCGATCGCTGACACTCGCGGGCTGAGAACCCGTCGCTACGTGCTCGGTAGCCGAAGTACCCCAGGCTCTCGACGCAGCACACTGAGAGCGCGGGCCGCTTAGACTTGGGCCGGGAAGGAGACTGGCCCCTGTGCCATCCTTCGCCCAGCGAGGGGCCGGAAAAGGCCGCGGGTCTGGGCCAAACGACAGCCCAGCCCTGCGCTACGGGCTCGAAAACAAGCTGCAACCCATTGATTGCAAGTCAGTTGCGAGAAATTGGGTTCGTTTCGTTTTTTTTATTCGCTCGTCGAGCGTCATGCCAGAGCCCGTGGTCTCCCCCTTCAGAACAGCGAGCGTGTCAAGCGTCCTCGTTGGGCGATGGACGATTGGCCTCGACTCGGCCCGGGAAGGAGACTGGCCGCTGTGCCATCCTTCGCCCAGCGAGGGGCCGGAAAAGGCCGCAGGTCTGGGCCAAACGACAGCCCAGCCCTGCGCCACGGACTCGAAAACAAGCTACAACTCATTGATTGCAAGGCGGTTGCTAGAAATTGGGTTCGTTTCGTTTTTTTATTCGCTCGTCGAGCGTCATGCCAGAGCCCGTGGTCTCCCCCCTTTAGAATAGCGAGCGTGTCAAGCGTCCTCGTTGGGCGATGGACGATTGGCCTCGACTCGGGCCCGGAAGGAGACTGGCTGCTGTGCCATCCTTCGCCCAGCGAGGGGCCGGAAAAGACCGCCGGTCTGGGCCAAACGGCGGCCCAGGCTGCGCTACGCGCTGGAACCGGAGGAGCGAAGCGGTGCAGACGTCGAGAGGACTCTCGACGCGGCAGGCTGAGAGCGTGCGCCACAAAGCAAAAGGCCTCGGGTCTGGGCGATCCCGGCGCGGCGCGCCGCGGTGAGCGACGGCCGGCTATTCCAAGTATTCTTCCAGAGGCGGGCGCAACACGCTTAGAATGTCGGGCTGATCCATGTTCTCCGGGGTGGCCATCCTGACACCGGTGTCGATCCGCTGGGGGGGCTTTTTCTCGGGATGTCGAATGTAGTCGACGATCGTCTTGACACCGATTTGCCCCATCAGGAATGGATTCTGCAGCACCAGGCCATAGAGATGCCGCTCTCGGAGAGCGGTGATCATCTTTTCACTGCTATCGAAGCCCACAAACTTGGTCTTGCCAGCTTTGCCGGCGTCCGTCAGAGCCCGCAGCATCCCAAAGGTCGTCGACTCGTTGGGACAGAAGACGCCGTCGACCTGGGGAAAGCGGTTGAGCAGGTTTTCACCCACCTGGTAAGCGGTTTCGGTGGTGGCGCCGCCGTATTGGTTATCGCTGAGGATCTCGATCTCCGGGTACTTCCCGATTTCTTCGAGAAAGCCTTCCTCGCGGTCCATGGAGCTTTCGGCGCCCACCAAAACGCGCATGAGAATGATTTTGCCCCGGCCGGCGAGGATTTCGGCGAGCCGTTGGGCGCCGACCACGCCTCCCTTGCGGTTGTCGGTGGCCACGAAGCTGATGTGCTCATCGCCTTCGAGGCCAGAGTCGACCACGACGGTCGGAATACCGGCTTGCTTGGCCTCGGCAACAGGTCTACGAAGACTCGTCCGATCGAGCGGCGCAATGACGATGCCGTCCACGCGCCGGGAAATCATGTCCTCGACGACGGCTATCTGCTGGGAGCGGTCGTCTTCTCTCTGCGGACCCTTCCAAACGATCTCGACGTCCAGCTCTCGGGAGGCTTTGATGGCGCCGGCGTGGATGGATTTCCAGTATTCGTGTGTTGTCCCCATGGGGATGACGGCGATGGACAACTTGCCGTCGCCGGGTCCCGCCGATGGGCCGCAAGCGGTCAACAACACGAGGCATAGAAGAGCGGCGGCGGCCGACGCTCGGAAGTAAGGCCGGGTGATTGCGCGGGAGATGCGACTCTTCGTCATATGCCGACCGATTGTAGCGAATTCGGGCCGCAGGCCCGTGGACCCAGCATGGGCTGATTCCGGCAGGATGAAACGATCCCGCCGGGACCGAGGAAGGTAACCGCAAGGAAGGGATAAGTTGCAGCCGCACGGGCAGCCGCACGGGCAGCCGCACGGGCAGCCGCGGGGGGGGAAGCGGGCAACAAACCTTTGACCGTAGGAATACAAACCGGCAGAGAGTCCGCCCAGAATCCGTCCGAGACCTGCGCGGTAGAGCCGGGCGGGAGGAAGGGACAGAATCAGCGCCTTACCGAGGGGATCCCAGTACGGGCTGACCCTCAAGTCGACCGTCCGTGGAAGCTCCCACGGGTGAGGCCTTCTCCGGCGGCCATATAGTCATCCAGTTTCTTGTTGAGGTCGGCCACTACATGGGGATATTTTTCGGCTACGTTCGTCAGCTCGTCGGGGTCCTTTTCTCGGTTGTAGAGTTGCGCTGCGTAATTCCCCTCGTAGGCCTCCCGATTCCACACCGCGCTGAAGTTCCACTCGGGCGTGCGCACGCAGCCGATCCAGCCGTAGGCCTGAACGGCGAATTCCCGGATACTCTTGGTCTCGCCGGTCACGAGCGGCCAAAAGTCTTTCCCGGTCACACGAGAAGGGGACTGCAATCCCAGCCTGCCCAATAGCGTCGGCATATAGTCGGGGATCTGGACAAAACCATCAACCCGCTTTCCGGCGTGCTCTTTGTTCGGCAAGCGGACCAGAAGAGGGATGTGGGTCGCCTGCCGGCGCAGCCGCCCGGGCCCTTTGCAGAACTGACCCTGCTCGCCGAGCAGCGCACCGTGGTCCGACATGAACACAACGATGGAGTTATCGAACAGTCCAAGTTCCCCAATCGTCTTGAGGACCTCGCCCAGCCAGTAGTCGACGCATTCGGTTTCTCCGGCGTAGTTGGCCCGCAGCCGCCTGATACCTTCCTCCGGCACTTCAATGTCGGCATAGGGTGGGTTCGTCCAGGTGTGCCCTCGGGCGTTGGGTAGGTACTTCTCCAGGAAACGCTTGGGCGGGTCCCACGGCTCGTGCGGATCAAAGGCCTCCATATGCAGAAAGAACGGCCTCTCGGCGTGGTTCTGCTTGAGCCAGGCCATGCTCTTCCTCGCCGTTAGCTCAATAAGCGACTCGCCCTGTTGACTCCAGCGCTGCATGTTGGCTTTGTACTGATTGAGAAACCAGCGGACGTCTTCGCCGGCAAAATTGTTCCAGGTCTCCAGGTAGTTGTCGGGCACGATATCGCTGATGTCGAGCCCCTCGTGGGGTATCGTGGCGCTGTAGTCAAAGGAATGGCCGCGTTCCCACTCAAAGTAGCGGTAGCCGCGGTGAAAGTTTCTTCCGGGCCGCAGAAAATGCAGAATGTCGGAAACGAGCGCGGTGATGTAACCCGCCTCGTGCAACGTCTCCGCCCAGGTGACATCTTCGAAGAAAAGCTCGTGCCAACCCGGCATTTGAATGGGTTCGTGCTGCGGGTAATAGTAGAAAGGGAGGATGCGGCGGCCGGTCATCAGGTTCCGGCGAATGGGAATGGTCGGCATCGCTTCGGGGTAAGCATCTTCGAAGATCAGGCATTCCTGACTGAAGCGGTTTAGGTGGGGACACTCGACGAACTTGCTGCCATAGCATGCGAGGTTGTCGGCACGAAACGTATCGACGTTCAAAAGAATCAGGTTTAGCCTGTTTCCCTTATCCCTCTGGTCGGAGGGCCTCTCCCACACGCCTCCGCTGGAATCACCCTTTCCGTCCGTTTCATGCTCAGCGGCCACGCCGCTTAGACCCGCAGCCGCAGCAGCCGCCGAGCCGCCAAGCAATGCCCGTCGCGAGAATTTGTTCTTCGACATGTAGAATCCCTCTTTGACCGTTTATGGGGCGGCGCCCGCGCCTATTCTACCGCGGTCCGCTTCCCCCCTGCCGGTCACGGGCGGCGACATCAACATGCGCAGTTGGACTGCAAAGGTCTTCCCCGCACGACCAACAGGCAAGGAGCGACTCGCGACAAGTTACAGGCCGGTTGACGCACTACACCAGCCTAGCCCGCTTTTCTCACCGCGGCCGTCGCCGGATGAGGCGAAAGGCCCGGCAGCCACGGCTCGCGGCAACAATTTGTGTGCGTCGGCAGTGTACAGTATGTCGGCAAGCGGGCGCGATGAATCGCGCCCCTACATCCCCGACGGCGGGCATTCGCCTCCATTGCCGGCAATCACTGGCGAGAAAAGCGGGCTGGAGACATGAGTACGTGGACTTCCCCTGAATGGAAGGATAGAGTAAGTGAAGCAGACGACCATGAGCGCGCCAAAAGATGCAGTCAGCTTCAGAGCACCAACTCCCGGATCGTAACCCGCTCGGAGAGAATCCTCAACCCTAAAGCAAGAATCGGGATCGACCAATGCTGATGAGAAAAAGCCTTTTCGGGGTTCTTTTACTGATCGTGGTGCTAGGGCCGGGCTGCTCGCTCAAGAAGTACGCCATCAATAAGATTGGCGACACGCTGGCATCGGGAAACTCGGTCTACGAAAGCGACGAAGACATCGAACTCGTTGGGGCGGCATTGCCGTTCGGCCTGAAGCTGATGGAGGGCTTGCTGGCGGAGTCTCCGAACCACCGCGGCCTTCTAGTCAGCGCTTGTCAAGGATTCGTTCTCTATTCCTACGCTTATGTAGACTACGAGGCGCAGCTTGCCGAAGACGAGGATCTCGATCGCGCCCGAGCCCTGCGGACCCGCGCGCGCAAGCTTTACTTGCGAGCTTTCGGATACGGCATGCGCGGCTTAGAGGTCTCCTACCCAGGATTAGAGTCCAACCTAGTTGCCGACCCGGCGGCGGCAGTCGCTATGATCCACAACAAAAAGAAAAAGCAGCAAGACGTGCCGCTGCTTTACTGGACGGCTGCTTCGCTGGGGTTGGCGATCTCCGTGTCTCTCAGCGACGCCGCGTTACTGGCCCGCTTGCCCGAGGTCGAAGCCATGCTGGACCGCGCCTTGGATCTCGATGAAAGCTGGGACGCCGGGGCACTCCACGACTTTAAGATACAGCTGGCGGCCGCCAAGCTCGGCGATCCCGACTATGATGCCATGGGGAACCACTATCGAAGGGCGCTCGCACTCTCCGAGGGGAAAAGCGCAGGGCTTTACGTTGTGTACGCCGAAGCTGTTTCCCTACCCAAGCAGAACAAGGCCGAGTTTCGCGCGCTACTCCAAAAGGCTCTCTCCGTGGACCCGGATGAGACCCCGCAGACTCGCCTGGTGAACTTACTCGCCCATCGCCGCGCGCGTTGGCTGCTGGCGCGCATCGACGACCTGATCCTAGAACAGGGACCCTTGGAAACCTCGGGAGAAAACCAATGAGCACCCGACGATTGACAAGATTGCTGTTGCTGTCGACGCTGCTCGCCGGTTGGGACTTGGTCCCAGCCATCGAGGCAAAGATCCGCATCCGTCTCGGATCGGTTGCCCCGCGGGATTCAGCTTGGCACGGCGCGCTGTTGCGCATCCGCCAGGAGTGGCGTGAGATCTCCGGCGGCGAGGTCGATGTCGTCGTCATCCCTGGCGGTCAGCTAGGAGACGGCCCTGAGATGGTCCGCAAAGTGCGCTTGGGGATCATCCAGGCGGTTGCCCTTTCGCAGGTGGGATTGTCTCGCATCGACAAGGGGGTGGCCTGCCTACACATTCCGATGATGCTCGAATCCTACGAGGAGCTGGACTATGTTAGGGAGAGGATTGCGCCTCGCCTGGAGCGACGACTCGAAGAGCAAGGATTCAAAGTCCTCACCTGGGGCGACGCGGGCTGGGTACACTTTTTCAGCACGACCCCCGCTAGAACCCCTGACGACATGCGCAAGATGAAGCTCTTCACGTCGGCCGGTGACCCCGACGGCGAGAAGCTGTGGAAAGAGTTTGGCTTCCGCGTCATTCCCCTTTCTGTGACCGACATGCTCACATCCCTGCAAACCGGTTTGATCAACGCGTTCCACGTCCCTCCCTTGTTCGCGCTGATCGACGGATCCTACAAGCTGGCGAAGAACATGATCGACTTGAAATTCTCGCCGGTTGTCGGCGGGACCGTGATCAGCCGGCGAGCCTGGAATCGCATCCCCGAGGCCTATCAACCGCGGATGCTCGAAGCGGCGCGAGCTGCCGGCGACAAACTGCGCGACGAGATCCGCAGGCTGGGACCGGACTCGATCAAGGAGATGCAGAAGCGAGGTCTGCAGGTGGCCAAGCTCAATGAACAGGAGCTTGCACTGTGGCAGGCGGAAGCCGAACGGGCCTACCCCAAACTGAAGGGCAGCTATGTTCCCGTGGATTTATTCGACGAGGTCAAGCGGTTGAGCGACGAGTTCCGCAGCGCTCGAGCAGGAGAGTAGACTGTCCTGGAGACGAGTTCACTATAGATTCGGAAATGTCGGGCTCGAAAGCCCGACACAGCACGCTGAAAGCGTGCGCCAGGGCGATCAGATTGCCGTGTTTCATATTCTCCGTTCTAGACGTTTTCTCCCAGTTTCGGCAAGACTGACAGCTCACCCGCGTAGATAGTCGGATGTCCCAATCTGAGCAGCCTACGGCCCTCGCGCGGATCGAAAACTCCCTTTCGATCGCCGTGCTGGCGGCGATGGCCCTGCTGCCGCTGGTGGAAATTTTAGGCCGCCTGTTGGTGGGCCGCAGCATTGCGGGATCGATCCCCATCGTGCAGCATCTCACCTTATGGGTGGCCATCCTGGGCGCCGCGCTCGCCTCACGTTCCGACCGGCACCTGGCTCTTTCGACGCCAAGGTTTCTGCCGCTTCGCCTTCGTGATCCGATTCACATTGTCACATCGGCTCTCGCAGCCGGTGTCACCGCGTGCCTACTTCTGGCAAGCGTGGACGTAGTTCGCATCCAGCAGGACACGGGCGACACGGTCGCTTGGGGGATCCCTATCTGGGCGGCCCTTCTGGTAATGCCCGTCGGCTTCGCCGCTATGACCGGCCGATTCATCTGGCATGCTTCGAAACGTCCCAAGGGGCGTTTGCTGGCTTCGCTCGGACTGGCGATCCCGGCCGTTTTCGGCCTGATCCCATCTCTGGAAGAAATCGATTCGCTTTTGCCTGTGAGCCTGCTGATTGTGGGCGCAACAGCCCTGGGCATGCCGATTTTTACGGCCATCGGGGGCGCGGCACTTCTGTTTCTTTGGAACGACGGCACGCCGGCGAATGCAGTCCCCGGTGAAACGTACCGTCTCACTTCCTCACCGATGCTGCCGGCCATTCCGCTGTTCACCTTGGGAGGCTACATCTTGGCCGAGGGGGGAGCGAGTCGGCGCTTGGTGCGCGTCTTCACGGCAACATTTGGCTGGATGCCCGGAGGACTGGCAATCGTCACCACGCTTGTGCTGGCTTTCTTTACGCCGCTTACCGGGGCTTCGGGCATCACGATCCTATCCATGGGCGGGCTCTTGCTACCGGTTCTGCTCAAGGCACGCTATCCGGAGCCGACGGCGGTCGGGCTGGTCACGGTATCCGGGTCGATCGGCTTGCTATTTCCTCCCAGTCTGCCAGTGATTCTTTACGCCTATTACGCCAAGCAGCCCATGGAGCAGCTCTTCATCGGCGGACTGCTGCCCGGCGTGCTGTTAGTGCTTGTCGTCGCCGGCTGGGGCGCCCAACGGGGTTGGTTCAGCGGCGCCACGCGGACGCCATTCAACGCTCGGGAAGCAGCAGTGGCTCTGTGGCAATCGAAGTGGGACCTGCTCCTGCCGGTGGTAGTGATCGGAGGTTTTTGGTTGGGGTTCTTCACCCTGGTGGAAGCCTCGGCTGTCAGCGTGCTTTACGCCTTGGTGATCGAGTGCATCGTTCACCGCGGGTTGCACATAACGCGCGACCTGCCGCGAGTGTTTATCGAAAGCGTGACGCTCGTTGGCGGGTTCATGATCATACTCGGAGTGGCACTCGGGTTCACCAGCTTCCTCATTCTTACCCAGGTCCCGACGCTTGCCGTGGAATGGGTGCAGACGCACATAGAGTCCCCGTTGCTGTTCTTGTTAGCCCTGAACATCCTGCTGATCATCGTGGGGGCGCTGATGGACATCTACTCGGCCATTCTTGTCCTGGTACCACTGATCCACCCCCTGGGAGTTGCCTATGGCATCGACCCGATTCACCTGGGCATCATCTTTCTGGCGAACATGGAACTCGGTTACCTGATGCCGCCCATGGGCGAGAACCTGTTCCTGGCGTCTTTCCGTTTCAAGCAGCCGTTGACACGCGTCTATCGCTCGACGCTTCCCTACGTCGTGATGCTGTTGATCGCCGTACTTCTGATCACCTATGTCCCCTCGCTGACCCTTACGCTGGTGGACTGGTACGGCCGGCCGTAAAACAGCCGGCATCAGAATGCAAAGCCGCGCGAACACGGCTTCATGTCGGGATCGAAAGCCCGACACAGCACGCTGAAAACGTGCGCCACGTCGCCAGAACGATCAGTAAGTTTGTCTGGGACTGGCGCGAGAGCGTCGGGTCTTATCGCCGGCAACACGGTGGCCGGCGCGCTGGAAGCGGCCGAGCTTCTTGCTATCGAGGTGCGGCAGCTCGCCGGGGACGGGATGTTCGTAGCGGCGAAGCGGGGGCAGCGGGTTCGAGATCACGGAGACGAGCGATCGTTGAGACCGGCTGAACCGGCGAGATCGCCGGTCCCTACTGCCGCAGCTGGTGACGACTCAAGTGGGGACAAGTGATCCCGCTTGTCCCGGGCGACATGTCGCGGCGGTACATGACAAACGGCGTCATGCGGGGAAAGATTCGTTGGTTCCATCACGGTTTAAGTCGACAGTATTGGGGCGAGTCCCCGTCGTAGGTAACCTCAAGTCGCAGTCTATTGATGTTCGCAGAATATAGTGTTGTTTTCGGACACAGCAAATGCCTTGCCAGAGCGGGCGCAGCACGCTGCGCCCCTACACTGTATTTCGCGAACCTCAATAGTTCCGCCTGTCCGCCTGTCTGAGAGAAATCTCAATGCTCGCTAAGTGGTACGATATATTGCTTGGCTCTAGAGGAAGCAAACTCGATACCGGAAAGACGCTTCGCCGGAGCGGTCATTCTCAGAGGCTACAAAGATCTCGTAGGCACCTCGGTGCCCGTAGACGACAAAATGGCCGCTTTGAGCTGGTTTCTGTCGGAGGGCACCGAGAGAGGATCCTTTGATCATTGGTGCCGCCTCCTCGACGTCGACCCGAGCCGCTACAGGGACCACCTTCGCTACATAGGCCTACTGCCTTGCAGCCGGACCACACGCAGTGACCGCAAACTGAAGCGATGGCTGCGTAGATTTATTCGGCGTGATCTAAAGCGCCAGGCAAAGCGCCGGGCAGAGGTATATCACGCGACGAACGGTGCAACCACTTTGGTCTCTAAGATTCCAGCAGAAGTCTAGCCCGCATTGCCCGCCAGCCGACGGTCGAAGTACGCGACAGACCCGCCATTGCTTCGTCGCGCTTGCTGGCCGTGCTCAACGTAGGGTTCAAGAATGTAGGGGCAGGGCATGCCGTGCCCGAGGTTGCCGAGCGGCGCGCACCGCGTACGCAGGTCTCTCACGCACTTCGCCTTGCCACGTGGTGAGAAAAGCAGGCTAGCTACTTTCCGGCGCAAAAAGGAGAAACTGCGTGGTGGCTGGGGACAGTCAGCCAATTTCGCGTCCGAATGCGCCCGTAAGTTGTTGATTCTTTGAAGGCGCGAAATTGGTGACAGTCCCCGCCCCGAGCGCTACGCGTATTTTGCGCCGGAAAGTAGCTAGCGGCGATTGCGAGCTTGGACAATTTCCGCCATGGTCTGATTGCCGCCATGATCAGTTGCGCCCCGTTGCGCCCGAATGGCGCCGCACGGCCTGGCAAACTGTGCCATAATGGAATTGCTGTTGAGATCTTCCTGAACTGCCCTCCCAGCTTTCCGCAGAACTGAAAGCGCACCTAAACTTTGCTCGTTTGTTCACCTCTGCAGATCCTGGGCCGGCCCGATCAGCCAGTCCGACAGTGATTTTTCCATTAGGAGATTATCAGTAATGAGAGAAAAAGGTACTGTGAAGTGGTTTAACCCGGACAAAGGTTTCGGGTTTATCCAGCGTGCAAGCGGCGGTGACGTATTTGTACACCATACCGCGATTCAAACGGAAGGCTTCCGGACGTTGGACGAAGGAGCGGAAGTAGAGTTCGAGGTAGGTGACGGACCCAAGGGACCAAGGGCAGTTAACGTAACTTTCTAGTTACACCTACCGCGGCGGATCTCCGCCGCCGGAAACACTGATTGCATTCTTTGAAGGTGCGCCTCGGACGAGCATAGCGGCGCACCTTTCGGTCTCCACCTCCCCGCGATCCTCCCGGGCCCCGCGACGGAATGGGAGCGCTCTATCCGCAGGGGGACCCTCGTCTTGTTAGCTGTCAGGCGACGCCTAACCGAAAGCTCGGGTCGCCGACTTGTCCAAGCCAGCCCCCGGCTTACGCCGCGTCTCACGTTGAACCGCCCTTAACCCGCATTTCTCACCAGCTGACGGTCGAAGCACGCGATAGGCCCGCCATTACGTCGTTGCGCTTGCTCACCGTGCTCAACGTACTGTTCAAGTACGCCCGCATTATTCAAGAAACGGGGCGCTGAGCGGCGCGCGCCTTGTACTGACAGGCCTCTCACGCACTTCGCCTCGCCACCTGGTGAGAAAAGCGGGTTAGCGATCGACCAATGTCAAGAAAATGTAGAACAGGACGGCGACGACGGCGAAGGTGATTCCGCCGATCATCAAGAGGTTTGGCTGGCCGTCGAGGTCAGTTCGTGCTTCGCTGTCTGCAAATCGGGCTGTCCGTTCGGGAAGCGGCTGGACTGCTCCCGACGCGTCGCTCAACTCGGTAACGGAGGGTTCCTCGTGCGCGGCGCTCGAACTCAGCAGCTGCTCGGGGGCCGGAGAGGCAAGCTCCTCCGCCAGCGCCGTGGCAGTCACCGCCGGCGCCGCAACGCTTGGAGCGGTCGCGGGCCCGGTCGGGCCGCCGTCGAAACCTGGAGTCGTTGGCCATGCTCCCTCCTCATCGGCAGGCGAGTCGATGCCGGCGGCCGGTGCAGCCGCCGGTTTAGCGTCCAACGTCGGGGAGGGTTGAGCTTCCGTGACTTCAACCAATCCGGCGTGGAGCGCGCTGCGAAACCGAACCGCCGTCTGGAACCGCTCGGCCGGCTCCTTGGCCAGCGCGCGCATGACGACTTGCGACAGCCCTTCCGAAAGCGCCGGATTGACCGTGCTCGGAGCGGGCGGGTCCTCCTGGACGTGTGCTTGCATGACTTCGAATTGGCCCTTGCTCTCGAACAGCTTGTGCCCGCTCAGCAATTCGTAGAGGATGGCCCCCATGGCGTAGATATCAGTCCTCTCATCGAGGGTCGGCAGTCCCTTGACTTGCTCGGGTGCTGTGTAGTGTAGCGACCCGATCATCGTGCCCGCTTGAGTCAGGCTCGGATCCGCGTACATCTTCGCCAGCCCGAAGTCCATCAGCTTCAGCGCGCCTTGCTCGGTTACGATCATGTTGGCCGGGGACAGGTCTCTGTGCACAATGCCGTTGGCATGGGCGTATACCAGCGCGGATAGCGCCTGCGCTGCGTAGTCGACCGCCTTGCCGGTGTCGATTGTGTCCGCTTTGAGGAGTGCTTCGAGAGTTGAACCTTCGACCAGCTCCGTCGTCATCACGAGCTGGTCTTCCAGCTCCATCGCGTTGTAAAAGGAAACGATATTGGGGTGCGACAGCCGCGCCCGGATCTTGGTTTCACGCAAGAAGCGGTCGACTCGCTGTTGATCGTCGCTCAGGCCTTTGGGCAAGATCTTGAGAACTTCAAAGCGCTGCGCCAGGACGTTGCGTACCTTAAACGTTACACCCGATGCCTCCGTCTCACGTATCTCGACAATTTCATACCCGCCAATTTTTTGTCCGATTTCAAATTGCATAGCCCACGCACCCGGAGAACAGATTTCTCGCTGAGAAGTTCCAAGATTTCAGGAACTTACACGAACCTCATCGGCCGTCTACAGTTTTCCAGCATGATCGTACGACGGCGTTTGCGGCGGGTCAATGAGGCCCCGATAGCAATTCCCCCAGGGGCTAACGCTGATAGGAAGCAGTCGAAACACCCTATGCGGGGGGAAATAGGTGGCTTATACGGAAGTCTGGCTTCGGAAGCCAGCGCATCGTCATGCGCGATGGCGTCCCCCAAAGCAGCTACTTCTGGTCTTCCGGCTGCTTTTGGGTGTCGTCGATGATGCCGCCGAACTTGATATCCGCCTGGCCCTTGAACTGCTTGTAGTCTTTGTACTTGATGATCATGCGGATTTTCTGATCCCCGCTTTCGAAGTGCAACACATCGTCAGCACGCGTGTAGACCGGGAACCAGTACTTGCCGTCCACCTGATCGCGGTAGGTTTCAAAGCGGGGGAATTGCTGGTCTTGCTTCTTTTTCTGGATGCCTTCGCCTTTGCCGTAAGTCTTGACGATCTGTAGATCCCGCTGGTCGACCCAGATCTGCCCGACGAAATAGCGCTCGCCCTTGATCATTTTCTTCGGCTTGACCGAGAACAGGTAGCACTCGATCTCGTCGATCTTTTGCGGCCCTACGTAGCGCACGTGGTAGTTCGGAAGCTCTTTCGTGGTCATGACAAACGGTTGGACGGAACGAATGTCCTCCATATCTTCCGCCGTCATGAGGATGTTCTTCAGCGTGGAAACCGGAGCGTAGGCCACCCGTTCCGTCCTCTCGCCGCCGGGACCGAAGATGATGTCGGACTCCATATGGTACCTGCCGCGCACCCCGCCGCCTTCGTCGTACTCGATAATCTTCACCGTCTGGTAGTAGGTGTAGTTCTCCCGTGCTTTGGCAAACTCGGTTTCCTTGGCTACGAATTGCTCGATGATCTGCTCAACCGGAATCGGGGGGTCGCCCGTCGTCGCGGCCGCGGCTGCGACGGAAGCCGACGGAGCGGCTAGCGCCAACGAAAGCGCAAACAGTACCGGGTGGGAAACCTTCGACAATGTTTTCATGACCTTATCCCTTCGGTTCGCTTCAGCGGGGCAGTTTCGGGACCGCCGGCGAAACAGTCCTCTCCTGCAACTCAGACGCGCGACCGGCGTGTTAGGTTGCCCTGCCATCACCATACAGAACCGCGGGCAGGGGACGCAACACGAGGCGGCCAACTTGGCGCGACCTTACCCCGCATTTCTCACCAGCTGACGGTCGAAGCACACGATAGGCCCGCCATTACGTCGTTGCGCTTGCTCACCGTGCTCAACGTGCTGTTCAAGTACGCCCGCATTGTTCAAGAAACTCGGCGCTGAGCGGCGCGCGCCTTGTACTGACAGGCCTCTCACGCACTTCGCCTCGCCACCTGGTGAGAAAAGCGGGTTAGCAAACCACCTGCTCTTGGTAGACGCCGAAGACGCCGCGTAGCGTGTCGGAGATCTCTCCCAGGGTTGCCCCGCTTTCGACCGCCGTGAGAACGCCCGGCATCAAGTTGGCCGACGATCCCGCCGCATCCTCCAATTTGCGGAGGGCCTCTGTCGCCTTGCCGGAATCGCGCGCCTGCTTGAACCGCGCGAGTTCCTCGATTTGGCGTTTTTCCAACTTCGGGTCGATCCTCAGCACAGGGGGCTGGGTTTCATTTTCGAGCCGGAAGGCATTCACGCCCACGATGGTTTGCTCGCCCGATTCCACTTTCTTTTGGAATTCGTAGGCCGCGTTTTGAATCTCTCGTTGGATGAAACCCTGCTCCACCGCGGCGACCATCCCGCCCATGGCTTCGACGTTGTTGAGGTAACTCCGTGCTGCGTCTTCGATCTCGTCGGTGAGCTGCTCAATCACGTAGGAGCCTCCGAGCGGGTCGGCCGTGCCGGCGATGCGGCTTTCGTGCGCCAACACTTGCTGCGTTCGAAGGGCCAGTTTCGCGCTTTCTTCGGTCGGCAGAGCCAGCGCCTCGTCGTAGCCGTTCGTATGAAGTGACTGCGCCCCGCCCAACACCGCTGCCAGAGCTTCATAAGTGGTGCGAACCACGTTAACTCGAGGTTGCTGAGCGGTGAGTGTCGAGCCGGCGGTCTGGGCGTGAAAGCGCATCTTCATCGACCGATCGGCCTTTGCTCCGAACCGCTCTTTCATCAAGAAGGCGTACAGGCGGCGGGCGGCGCGAAACTTGGCGGCCTCTTCCAGGAAGTTGCGATCCGCGCTAAAGAAGAACGACAACCGCGGAGCAAACTCGTCGATCTCCAAGCCGGCGTCGAGCGCCGCTTCGATGTATGCCGTGGCATTGCCCAGAGTAAAGGCGACTTCCTGTACGGCCGTGGCGCCGGCTTCCCGCATATGGTACCCGCTGATCGAGATGGGGTTCCATTTCGGCGTTTCTCGGCTGGTCCAAGCGAACAGGTCCGTGACGATCCGCATCGACGATTTCGGAGGGTAAATGTAGGTCCCGCGGGCGACGTATTCCTTCAAAATGTCGTTCTGCACGGTTCCCCGCAACGCTTGTAGGTCGGCCCCTTGGCGCCGCGCCGCTGCAACGTAGCAGGCCAATAGGATCATGGCCGTGGCGCTGATGGTCATCGACGTCGAGACTTGCCCGAGCGGAATCTTGTCGAACAGCCGCTCCATGTCGGCCAGCGAGCGAATCGGGACGCCCGCCTTGCCCACTTCACCGAGCGCCAATGTGTGGTCGGAGTCGTAGCCCATCTGGGTAGGGAGGTCGAAGGCCACCGACAGCCCGCTGATGCCTTGAGAGATCAAGTAGCGGTAGCGCTCGTTGGACTTGACCGCGTCGCCGAAGCCAGCGTACTGGCGCATCGTCCAGAGCCGATCGCGGTACATGCCTCGGTGGATTCCGCGGGTGAAGGGAAACTCGCCGGGTTCGCCCAGGGGGCGCTCCCCGGCGGCGGGTTGGTCGTGTGTTTTCATGGCGAACCACAGGGGTGCGGCATGGGGTTCCGGCTGGGCTTACGTTACGCCCGGACTAAGTCAACGGCCGCAAGTCTCGGCAAAACGACCGCCGAGCCATGCGCTACAGGATCTTTCACCACAGCCGCCCACGGTGGATCTTGCCGGTGGTTGAGGGAGATCCGGATATCGTCACTCTCGCTAGCGGGTCTGTGAAAAAACCTTGGGACAGCCCGCCGCGCCTCCCGCAAGTCAACGGCCGCAAGTCTCGGCAAAACGACCGCCGAGCCATGCGCTACAGGATCTGATTCCACGTGCCTTCGACCCCTCCCGGGGACAGGCATCAGGAGCAATTCGTTGCGTACGACGAACCTGCAACCGTGGGAAGGGCAACAACAAACTAGCCAGATGCCGGCACGGTGCCTGTCCCCATGACAGCCTCCGGACAGCCCCCGGTTTTTTCACAGACCCTACCGCTCGCGGCTCGGCTCACTACTTCCCCGCGAGATGCGCCGGGCGCGCAAGAACGACGACACCCCAAATCCCCCGAAAAGCAGTACGAAGAAGCCGACCAGCAGCAGGTGGCCCCAACCTCCCCGTTCGCTTTCCAAATCCTGGTAGCTGCGGATCAATCCCTGACGCCCAAAAATAAAGAACACCGTCAGGGCGAAGAAGACGAACCCCATCACCTCATGAAATAGCTCCCGTGCCATCCGCCAAAGCTTTGGCACGAACTTTCGAATTTCATAGACGCCCGCCGCGACCGCCCGCATGACCTGCATCGCAGTCTCATGCTAGCAAAGGGGAGAAAGGCCCTCCAACGTTTCGCCGGCGCACAGCTCTCGAAGGCCGATCCGAGGGCAATCACATTGGTTTTTGCCTAGCAGTCCGTGGCAAAAGTCATGCAGGAGCGAAAAATGGGGACTGCCACCAATTCGCTTCCCATTATGACCCAAGAAACAAAGCACTTAGCTGAAGCGAATTGGCTGGCTGTACCCGATTTTTCGCGACCTTCACTTCTGCCACGGGCTGCTAGCTACTTTCCGGCGCGAAAAGGAGAAACTGCGTGGTGGCTGGGTACAGTCAGTCAATTTCGCGTCCGAATGCGCCTGTAAGTTGTTGATTCTTTGAAGGTGCGAAATTGGTGACAGTCCCCGCCCCGAGCGCTACGCGTATTTTGCGCCGGAAAGTAGCTAGGTGTCGTTTGATGGGCGGACGAGCTGCGCAGGGGAAGCAGCTTATGACGGGGAACGGTCTTCTTCTGGAGGCGCTTCAGCGGCGTCTTCGACCGCGGCAGCCTCGCCCGGCGCCTCCCGCGGCGCCTCGTCATCGCCGCTGAGCTCGCCTTCGCCCAGCAATCCCTTGCTGATCTCTTCCAGCTCCTTCAACGATGGCAGCTCCGACAGATCGCTAAGGCCGAACTGCACCAAGAAGTCCTTGGTCGTCCGGTAGAGCATCGGTTTTCCGATCACCTTCTTGCGGCCGGCCGTCGTGATCAGCTTGCGGCTCAAAAGCGTGTGGATCACGCCGGTGACGTTGACGCCGCGAATGGCCTGGATCTCGGGAATCGTCGCCGGCTGCTTGTAGGCGATGACAGAGAGTGTTTCAAGCGCCGGCAGCGAGAGCTTCAGCTTCGGCTGGAGCGTCCCGACGAAACTCCGAACCGCTTCGTGGTGCTCGGCTTTGGTGGACATCTTGTATCCATTGGCCACCATGCGGATTTCCACGCCTCGCTCGGGTTTGCGAGACTCCTCCATCAGCGCCTGCAAGTCAGTTTTGACAACGTCGGCGGGGAGATCGAGTCCGCTAGCGATTTGCTCCAAGGTCAGCGGTTCCTCCGCGACGTAGACAATCGCTTCGAGAAGGGCACGGCGTTCGGTTTCGTTGGGCAGAAAGGACGGGAGTGTGGGCTGGTCGCTCACTCGGAGTACTCCGCTTCGACGGCGAGCAACGGCTGTTCGCCGCTGAAGACGACATCGAACATCTTGTGTTTCCGCACGACGATTTCCCCGAACAGCTCGTCCTGCCGCAGGATAATCGCCTGCATGCGCACCATTTCGAGGACCGCCAGCAGTGTAGCGATCATTGCCCGGCGGGTCGGCTGGCGTTCGAAAACCTCTCGCAACACGACCGGTCCGTCTTCTCCTCGCAGCAGGTTTTTCAAGTACTCGATGCGGCTCTCTACCGAGACATCGCCGCCCGGCACGTCGAAACGGGGCCGGTTCTTGGCCCTTTCCAGCACGCTCTGAAAGGAGTTGACCAAATCGAAGACGGAGACGGCCAGGCCCGGCTCATCGGCTTCGTCGAGAAAAGCCTCCAGCGGCGGATTCGACCAGACGTTCTCTTCGACGAGACGTTTCTGCTGCAGCATCTGGGCGGCCTGGATGAACTTCTCGTGCTCCAGCAACTGCTGAACCAGCTGTTCCCGCGGATCTTCCTGCTCCGCCTCGGGAAGAGTCGGGTCGTGCGGCAACAGCATCTTCGACTTGATTTGAATCAGCGTCGCCGCCATGAAGACGAACTCGCCGCCCAGGTCGATGTTCAGCTCTTTGGCCTGGCGGAGATAGTCCAGGTACTGGCTGGTGATCTCCGCAATCGGGATGTCGTAGATGTTGATCTTCTGCTTGCGGATCAGATCGAGCAGCAGATCAATCGGGCCGGCGTATTGTTCCAGTTTGACGTCGAATGAAGAGCCGTCTTCCTCGCTTCGAGGCCCTTCCGCCGGCGGCTGTTCGTCGGGGCCGGGGGTCTCTTCCGGCGACAAGGGGGATGTGGTGGGATCACTCACGGCAGATTCGTTATGCCTACCCTCAAGAAGGCGGCGGTCTGACCACCTCAGGCCCAAGTTTCGTTCTCAGAGAAACTGGTCCGCGAACTGTGGCTCAGGCTCTCTAAACTTTAGCACGCGGTTTTGGTCGTGAGGTTGGTTAGCGGCGCCGGCGGCAAGGGGAGGCCCGGCCAGTCTGTCCTTAGACGCGAAGGTAGTCTCCGTGGCCTCGATGTGTGGTAGCCCGGCGGGTTTTCGACCGAGCGGTCCAGGGTGCCGCGGTCGCTCCGGATAGTTGGCCTGTTACTGGCGTTCCAGGCTCAGCTTCTTGTTCTCGCACACCCTCTCCATGCCCGATTCGGAGCCGCGAACGCCAGTGAGCGGCCATGGGGTACGGCCAAGAGCGCGCCTCACCCAAAGGGATGAAAACCGGCGCGTTTTCGACGAAGCGGTCCAGGGATCGCCAGCCTATAAACGATCGTGAACTTACGCAACCAACTGCTAAGCATTAATCCCGCCGTCCGCATTGATACACGACCCTGTCACATAACTGCTTTGCGGTCCCGCCAAAAACGCGACCAGCTCTGCGATCTCGTCCGGCTTGCCGTAGCGGCCCAATGCCGTACGCGGCGTCATGAAGTCCGCAAATGGGCCTTGGGCGGGGTTCATGTCCGTATCAATCGGCCCAGGCTGAACACAGTTCACGGTGATGCCCCGGGGGCCGAGGTCGCGCGCCCAGGCCCGGGTCAAACCTGCTACGGCGAACTTGCTCATGGTGTAAAGCCCCAAGTTCGCTAACGGCATACTTTCCCCGAAAACGCTTCCGATGTTGATGATCCGGCTTCCTTCCCCCATCACCCTGGCCGCCGACCGCGAGACGACGAAAACACCTCGAACGTTGACATTCATGGCGCGATCGAAGTCCTCGTCGCTCGTCTCTTCGAGAGACGCGGACGAGAATACGCCGGCGTTGTTGACCAAAATGTCGAGCCTGCCGAAACGCTCAACGACCTTGTCGACCAGCCCCGCCGCATCGTTCGCGTTCCCCGAATCCACCTGCATCGCTTCCGCCTCAACGCCTTGCTCGCGACAGGCGGCTGCTACAGTTTCAGCGGCTTCCCCCGACCGCGAGTACGTGATCGCAACGTTGGCGCCGTCGGCAGCTAGCCGCCGGGCGATCGACGCCCCGATGCCGCGGCCGCCGCCCGTGACCAGCGCCGTTTTCCCCTGCAAGCTCATTTCCCCTCCTTGACGGTTCCCCTGCTTGCTAAGTCGGAAGCGTTAGTTGTCGCTGATGCAGAATAACTCGTCCTGGCTGCGCAAGAAAAGATCGCCGCCGACGATCACCGGGGAGGATACGAACATCTCCTCGCCCATCTTATTCGTTGCCAGGACTTCGTAGCTCTTGCCGAGTTTGAGAACGATGACGTCGCCTTCTTCACTGGCAAGATAGAGCTTGCCGTTTGCCGCGACCGGAGAGGCCTTGAACGAATACATTTCCGGCAGCCGCTGCTGATGGTAAAACTTCTCGCCGCTCTTGGCGTCCAACGCACTGACCATCCCGCGGTCGGTCACGAAGTAGAGGATGCCGTCGTGCAACACCGGTGAGGCTGTGTAGGAATTGCCTTTCTGATTTGTCCACTTGATGTAGTCGGGGTTGTCGGTCAAGTCCCCTGTGCCGCCCAGCTTGACGGCCATCGTATTCCCGTCACGCCACCCGGTCATGGCAATTACCATTTCGTTTGAGACGTTCACGACGGCCGGAATCGCATTGCCGCCGAGTCCGCCGGCCTCCCAGATCAGATCACCGTTCTCGAGATCATAGGCCCGAATGCGGGTCGAACTCGTGATGAGTTGCTTCTGCCCTTCGTATTCCACAACGATCGGCTGCGGCCAACTGCTATGCTCGTCACGCTCGGCGCGCCAGAGTTCCTCGCCGTTCCGCTTGTCGAGCACGACGATGTAGGACTGGCCCTCGTGGTCGTTTTGGATCACCAGGTGGTTTCCGTGGACGACCGGAGCGATGCCCTCGCCGAACGCCATCCGCATCTGAAGCTGGCCGAGATCCTTCTTCCATTTGAGGTTGCCCGCGAGATCATAGGCGTAGAAGCCCCGCGAACCGAAATTCACGTAAAGCGTCTCCCCGTCGATCAGCGGTGAGTTCGACGCGAAGCTGCCGTATTGGCGGTGGTAGCCCTCGTGCGGCGTCTGCTCGGCCGCGGTCCTCTCCCAAAGAACCTTGCCCGAATTCTTGTCGATCGCCATCACCACGAATTTGTGGTTGACCAACGGCCCCGAACCACCGCCGTGGCCCCGGCCACCGAAGCCGCCACGCCGGCCACCGGGCCCGCCGCCCGGCCCTCGGCCGCCAAAGGCCTCTCGCATGATGGCACGGAACTTTCCGCGCTCCTCATCGTTGAGTTCCCACGGACCCCGGCCTTTGAGAAGTTCCTGCGCTTGCTTGCGCTGCTCTTCGGGCAGACGCTCCAGAAAGCGGCTGAAATCGAAGCCTCCGCCTGTCGGGCCACCGGGACCTCCGGGTCCCCGCGCGCCTCTAGGAGGGCCGCCCGAACCGCCGGGGCGTCCTCCGCGGCCCTCCGCCGCGGCTTCCGGAATAGGTTCGGTGGGTACGGCTGTCGTGACGAAAATCGTGTCCCCCCAGATCACGGGCGTCGAGTTGCCCTTTCCGGGGATCTTGATTCTCCACTTGACGTTTTCGGTGTCCGAGAAATGCAACGGAGCGTCACTCTCGGCGACTCCGTTGTTATTCGGGCCACGCCACTGGCGCCATGAGTCCTTGGCCGCCGACTCGGCGAACAAGGCCGGCGCCGTGACTAGTGAAAGAAAAACGGCGATTGCGGTTGCTCTGAGGTTCACCATGGATCATCCCCCTCGAGTAGATCGTCTTTGAGGGTAGCGAAGAAGCCAGCACCCCGCAACAGGTTGCGAGGAACCTCTCTCTCACGAACAAGGTTGGGTCGACGACCTGGATTCGGCGGTACGGCTCTTCTCAATTGGGATTCAGAGCGACAGGAGACCGCTCGTTTGCGAGAGCACTCCGAAAAGTCGCGCACTCCGAGACTACGAGCGGATCAATTCAAAGGACTTATCCCGCTCGACGCTGCCCCAACTGATCGCCTCCCAACCGTCGGGATCGTCCGGATGGAGAACGTCGTAAACCTCGTGGGCCGCTTGTAGGATGAGCTTCTCCGCGGCAGCTCGAGCCGCCGCCGGGTCGCGCTGGGAAACAGCGTTAACGACCGCTTTTTGAAGAGGCAGACCAACGTCGGCGCGTAGCTTGGAAGCAACCTTTTGGGTGGCGGCGAGCCCGGTCCGCAGCGTCGAGGTCATCCGCTCCAGTAGGGGGTTGTGGCAAGCGGCGAAAACAGCCTTGTGGAAACGAAGGTCGGCGGCATTATACGCTTCCCGGTCGTCCATATTCTCTTCCATCTGTCGATAGCAGTCCTGCAGCGCCGCGACTTCTTCGGGCGTCGCGCGCATCGCCGCCAACCCGGCGGCCCCCGTCTCGACGATCAAGCGAACCTCCACCAGGTTGCGAAGCAGTTGGTCGTCCATCCCCGCCTCGAATTGCCACACCAGCAACTCGGGGTCCAGTAGATTCCACTCCGAGCGCGGACGGACGCGTATGCCGATTTTCGGGCGAACTTCAAGGAGCCCTTTCGACGCCAATACTTTGACCGACTCCCGCAACACCGACCGGCTCACTTCAAGCTTGAGGCACAGGTCGTTCTCCGAAGACCAGCTGTCGGTTTCCCCCCGCAGAATGGCGAGCGCAAGATGCCTGCTGAGGGTATCGTGGAGTCGTTCACGTCGGATGGGTTGCATGAGACTTAAATCCGTATTAATACATATAATACCACCACATTCAAACGCCAGGGGGGGCTACCGGACCGGAAGGAGGATGGACATCCTGAACTGTGGAGCGTAACTACTCAACCCAAAAAGCTTACCGCACTGTATACGTCAATACTCACGGGACCCCTCGGGTGGCGAGGGTCTTCGCCATCTCGGCCACAGGGGTTGCTTCGGAGCTTAGACACCGGCCACACTGTGAATGGGCTGGCCGAAAATTTCGGCTGGGGGGTCGCTAAGCCGCGAGCTGCCCCCGGGGTGGGGTCACTGCTTGTCGGGGACTACCGGGCAGCGCCGAAAGGTTGGTGTTGAGTGATGAGCAAACGGAGAAGCCGCGGTCATTGGGTTATCTCGGTGGCCCGGAAAGCAGGTGGCCGTTTTCACCACCGGTCAAGTTGACTTACGTTGCGGGCGAGTTGCCTACTGTACCATCGAGTGAGCCTGCACAAGCATGAGTGAGCACGGCGGATTTTACAAGGGCCTTCACGTACTTGCCCTATTCGGCTTCGCCGTGGCGCAGCCGTTGTTCGACCTACTTTCCCAAAATGCCGATTTCCTGGTCGCTCACAAGCTTCGCCCCTTCGATCTGTTGGTTCTCGTATGCATGGTCTCCCTTCTGTTTCCAGGCCTATTGGTGCTGGTCGAGGTCTTGGGGGGGGTCCTTCATCGCCGAGTCGGGGAGTCTGTGCATGCGCTAGTAGTGGGCGCACTGGTCGGCGCCATAGCTCTCCAGACCTCCAATAAACTGTTTGCCGGTCCCGGGATCGTCCTCCTGCTGGGGTCCGTCGCAGTAAGTGTAGTTGTGGGTTGGGCTTTTTGTCGCGTGCCCCTTTTTCAGTCCTTTCTCACTTTTCTATCGCCGGCTATTGTGCTGTTTCCAGTATTGTTCCTGCTGAGGCCCCCGGTGTCGGGGCTAATTTTCGAGAAACCAGGGCCGGACGAAATCCGGCCAGGAGTGTCATCCGATATTCCTATCGTTTTTCTCGTTTTCGACGAGCTTCCGACTTCCACGTTAATGAGCGAACATCTGCAGATCAACGCTTTCCGCTATCCGAACTTCGCAGCTCTGGCGCGGGATTCCCACTGGTTCCGCAAAACCAGCACGGTGGCGGAACGGTCTACGCGGGCACTGCCCGCTATCCTCACGGGAAGGTATACGAAAGATATCGCCCCTGCTACAGCGGCAAACTATCCCGAGAACCTGTTTACGTGGTTAGCGGGAACCTACGAGCTGAACTCTTTCGAGAGTGTGACCAACCTCTGCCCCGCGGAGCTATGCCGCGAGCCGATAGGGAGGGAAAGCTTCAGCGAGCGCATGCGAATGACGCTTTCGGACCTGGCGTTCGTGTACTTGCACGTGATCCTTCCCGCCGACCTGGCACAGACTCTTCCCTCGGTCACGGCCACCATGCGTGACTTCGGGGCGGCTAAGCCGCGCACGAAGGAGACCCTGCCCGGGGAAGCAGACTACGGCTGGGTTTTTTCGCAGTTCCTCAGCTGGATCCAGCCTGACGACGGTCCCGTGTTGCATTTTATGCACACGTTATTTCCCCATATGCCTTGGACATATCTCCCCTCAGGAAAGCAATACGGTCCTCCCGATACTGCCCACGGACTCAGTAAGGAGACATGGGGAAGTGATCAGTGGGAGACGGTGCAGGCTTTTCAGCGGCATCTCCTTCAGACGAGGTATGCCGACCGGTTGCTGGGAACCTTGCTGGGGAGACTGCGAGAAGTAGATCTCTACGATCGCTCGTTGATTATCGTGACCGCCGACCACGGTCTGGGTTTTTGGCCCCATGAATCACGTCGCCTTGTGGTTGAGAAGAACCAAGCGGACATCTTGGCTGTACCGCTCTTCGTGAAGCTTCCGCACCAGCGGGAGGAGGTGGTCAGCGACCGCAATGTCGAGATCATCGACATCCTTCCGACCATCGCTGATGTCCTGAATGCCGAGTTGCCGTGGGCCGTCGACGGCCGGTCGGCTCTGGGACCTCCGCAGTCGGAACGCTCCCAGAAGCAGATGTTCAGGAAGGTCGGGCGGGATGTCGAGCACCTCGTATTCAAGCCCGGCCTGGAGGAACTGGCAAACACGGTCCGGCGGAAGATCTCTTTGTTCGGATCAGGTGAAGATCCCCGTAGCATCTACCGCATGGGTCGATTCCGTTCCCTGACAGGCCGCAAGATCGAACAGCTGGCCCACGCGGGCGCGTCGGATCTGGAGCTGGAGCTGAATGCCGAGTGGAGTTTTCAGGAAGTGGATCTTGACGGGCCCTTCATTCCAGCCCACATCGCGGGCCAGATCGTTGCCGGACAGCGTTCTCCCGATCGTCTGCATTTGGCGGTGGCGGTGAATGGCAGGATCGAGGCCGTGACCCAGACCTACCGAGGCCCTGAGAGTCCATGGTCGTTTACGGCCATAGTTCCCGAGACAGTATTCAAGGCAGGCTCGAATCGGGTTGAGAGCTTCGTCGTTTCGGAGTCAGAGAATGGACCGAGCCTGGCTGTAATCCGAAAGAACGACGCTCTCCGCTACTCCCTCACGCAGGCAGCGTCGGGAACGCCCGCGGAATTGATCATCTCCTCGAAAGGTAGGACCATCCGCATCGTTCCCGGGGCCATGGGGGGTTGGGTGGACGTCGTGCGACAACGGACGGGTTATACCTGGCTTAGCGGTTGGGCGTCCGATGGGGCCCATCGCAAGCCCGCCGATGAGGTGGTGGGCTTCGTCGATGGGGAGGCGAACCATGAGGGCCACACCGTGGTCAGCCGAGCCGATGTCGCCAAGAAGTTCGATGCCCCGGCGTTGGAGCGGGCGGGGTTTAGTGTTTTTCTGCCATCCGCCTTCGGGCGAGATCCGCCGTCCGTGGTGCGCATCTTCGCCATCTCGTCGACAGGCGTCGCTTCAGAGCTGCGCTATCTCCAAGAATACGAGGATGGTTCAAACAAACGTAGGATCGGGCGTCGGTGATTGCATTCTCGAGAAAGTGCGCCGTTGTAAAGAATTAGCTGGGACGACACAGTGGCTGGGGAGAATAAGGTTTCGATGGAGTGTCTCGAGAAGGACTTAGAGGAGGATGAAGTCGATCTCGGGGAATCGGTCCACGAGTTGGTGGTCGTCTTCTTCTGCCTCCACCGCCCCTTGTTTTCCGCGTTGCGGCGTTGTCTTTGGCGAGGTGGTCTCATGGTTTACAAGACTTATTCGGTCGACCAGCTTCTCTATCCCGGCCGTCCCCGCCACAGGGCAGTGATGTTGGAGCACAACGACTTACTGAGGGTTTTCGCCGGTTTTCGCGTGTTACGCTACGAAGAAGAATGGGAAGGTAGGGGGACGGCAGCCTTGATCGCGCAAAAAGTATGAAGCTCGCCTTGGGCCAGATCAACCCCACCGTCGGGGACTTCGCGGGCAACGTCGAGCGAATGATGGACTACGCCGGGCGTGCGGTTGAGGGCGGCGCCAAGCTGGTCGTCTTCCCCGAACTCGCCCTGAGCGGCTATCCTCCGCAAGATCTGGTTGAGGTCCCAAGCTACCTCGACCGCAACGAAACCGAGTTGCAGCGGCTGGCCGCGGAAGCTGCCGGTCTTGGCGTCGACATCGTCTGCGGTTTCGTCGGCCGAGCGGACCGAGACGGCCCGCAAAGGGCAGCCAATTGCGCGGCTCACTTATCCCAGGGCCAAGTGGCGTTCGTGCAGCGAAAGCTGCTGCTTCCCACCTACGATGTCTTCGACGAGTGGCGCTATTTTGCGCCCGCCGAGAAGCAGACTGTAGTTGAAATCGGGGGGCAGCGCGTTGCTCTAACAATCTGCGAGGACGTCTGGAACGACAAACAGTTCTGGGAGCGGCCGCTTTACGAACGCGATCCGGTGGGAGAGCTGGCTGCCCAGGGTATGGACTTGCTCATCAACATCGCTTCGTCTCCCTATCACATCGGCAAGCGGCAGCTGCGCCGGGAGATGATTCAGGCCATCGCCCGCCGCCGGCAAGTCCCCATCGCGATGGTGAATCAGGCGGGCGGCAACGACCAACTCGTCTTCGACGGCTCCAGCTTGGTAGTAGATGCTCGGGGCGAGGTTCGCGCCAGCGGTAGTTCCTTCGAGGAGGATCTTGTTTTCTTTGACACCGCGACTCAACAAGGCGACCTGCACGAACAAACACCCGACGAGTGCCATGCGGTCTACGACGCGCTCGTATTGGGCACGAGGGACTACGTTCGCAAGTGCGGATTCCGGCAGGCGATTGTGGGCCTGAGCGGCGGCATCGACTCCACCTTGACCGCCCTCATCGCCGTGGATGCGCTCGGACCGGAAAACGTGATCGGCGTGGCGATGCCGGGGCCTTATTCATCGGAGGGCAGTCTCCGCGATGCGCAGACTCTCGCGGAAGCCCTGGGCATCCGTTTCGAGATCATTTCGATCGACACGACCTTCGAGGCGTTCCGGAAGACTCTGAGCCCTGCCTTCGCGGGAATGCCGGCGGATATCACGGAAGAAAACCTCCAGGCCCGCCTGCGGGGCGACACGCTCATGGCGTTGTCGAACAAGTTCGGCGCGCTGGTTTTGACCACCGGCAACAAGAGCGAGTTGGCAGTCGGTTACTGTACGCTTTACGGCGACATGGTCGGCGGACTGGCGGTAATCAGCGACGTACCGAAAACACTCGTTTATCAGCTGACCCGCGTCGGCAATCAGCGACACTCGGGCGCTGTCCCCGAGTCGGTATTCAGCAAGCCGCCGTCGGCCGAACTGCGGCCGGACCAAAAGGACACGGATTCGCTGCCCGAATACGAAGTCCTCGACCCGGTTTTAAAAGCCTACGTCGAGGAGTACAAGAGTCCCACCGCGATCGCTGAAGAACTCGACCTGCCGTTGGAGTTGGTGCGCGATATCGCCGGCAAAGTCAATCGCAACGAGTACAAACGCCGGCAGGCGGCGCCGGGCCTGCGGGTGACGTCAAAGGCCTTTGGCATGGGACGCCGCTTTCCGATCGCGCAGCGATTTACGCCATAAGATCGGCGCCGTTTGGCCCTCCTCCGCCGAACCCGACGTCCGCCGCTACGAGGCCGTGAAACCAAAGGTCTCGAGTGACGAGAAAAACCCCTCGGGCGGAGGCGGGTTGCCGCGCCGTGTCAAAGCCGAGTCAAAAATGATCCACCGTCTGTTTTCGCGCCGCGGCCTGGCAGCCAAACCGTCTGCATTCAGTAACTTTGCTATGCTCGGGCGTTCATGAAGGGACCTTCGCCCCGTATCTCCGTCGTTATCCCTGTTCGGGATGAACAGGATAGTCTGGAACCCCTCGTTGATTCGCTGCGGACGGTTCTGGGCTCCTCCTACGAGCTTATTTTCGTCGATGACGGCAGTACGGACCAGACCCATAAGCGATTGAAAAAACTACACGAACCGGGGCGCGTTCGCGTTTTGCGCCTGAAGAAGCCCTACGGCAAGACGGCGGCTTTGATGGCCGGTTTGGCCGGTAGCCGCGGTGAAATTGTCTTCACCATGGATGGGGACTTGCAGGATGACCCCGCTGAAATCCCAAGGTTTGTTGAACGGCTCGATCAGGGCTACGACCTGGTTTGCGGCTGGAAGAAGAAGCGGCGTGATTCTATCGCTAAAGTCGTGGCCTCTCGGATTTTCAACCTCGCCACCCGCCGGCTCACCGGGCTGGCACTGCATGATGTGAATTGCGGCTTCAAGGCTTTTCGGGGCGATGTCGCCCGCTCGCTTCAGCTCTACGGAGAGATGCATCGCTTCATCCCAGTGCTGGTTGCCGAGGCTGGATACCGCGTGGGGGAGATCGAGGTCACCCACCGCCCTCGCCGGCACGGCCGCTCCAAGTACGGGTTCCCTCGACTGTTGAAGGGGTTCTTGGATCTCGTCACCGTCGTGCTGCTGACTCGTTTTCGGGAGAGGCCGGCGCACGGATTCGGCGCGGCGGCCTTGGGATTCCTCATTCTGGCCGCCGTGGTATTGGGTCTTCACTTGTTTCTCTACTCGTCGCTCCTTTTGGTTCTGTCGGCCATGACATTACTACTGGGCGCCATCATTTTGATCGCCTCGGGATGGGTCGGCGAGATCATCGTGGCGCGGCGGCCGGCCTCGGACAAGCTCCCCCGCTACTCCATCGAGGAGCAGCTTGACTAAGGGTCTGTTGAGAGGGGCGAAGGTCTTACTTCCCTTCGTTATTGCTTTTTTCATCGGTCGCGTCATCTATCGAAACTGGCAACACGTTCGCGAAGCCGAGTGGGAGCTGGCCCCAAGCTACCTCCTTGTTTCCTTCCTGTTGACTGCCTGCTGGTTCACGGTGCGACCGCTCGTCTGGTCCACCCTGCTGAAAAGGCTGGGCTACCCCATTCCCTTTCGCAGCGCTTACTTGGTGGTTCGACGGGCCGAGTTGAGCCGCTACGTGCCGGGCACGATCTGGCAATACGTCAGCCGGATCTACCTGGCAAGTCGCTATGGTGTTCCGGCGGCGGCATGCATGGCCGCGACTTTTCTCGAAACGGTCCTGCTGATTCTTGCTTCACTGGGCCCGGCCGTGTGGAATCTGGACGCTCTGCTTCCTGACTTGGCCCGATTTCAGCGTATCCTGCTCGTCGCCATTCCCCTGGCCGCTGCCGTCTTGGTGCATCCCCGAGTCCTGAATCTTTGGACGCGGCTGTTGTCTCGTGCTTTGAAGCAGCCTTATCAACGGCTGAGCGTGCCCTGGTCGACGATTGCTCCGCTCTGGGGGATCCAGCTAGGGGTGTGGGTGCTGCACGGGCTCGGCGCGGGAGTCTTTGTAAAAGGTGTGATGGTGATCCCGCTCGACCGGGTCCCGGAGCTGGCCAGCTATTACGCGTTGGCGTGGCTGGTGGCCATGGTTTCCGTAGTCGCTCCGGCGGGCATCGGAATCCGCGACGGCGTTTTTGGCCTGCTGCTGAGTCGACTGATGCCGGAAGGCGTGGCTTTCACCCTCGCCGTTGCCCTTCGTCTGTGGATGACGGTGCTGGAACTGTTCTGGGCGGCACTGGCTCGAGGACCCCTCCCGGCGGTTTCTCCAGAGCCGGCGGAGGCCGCCGCCAGCGCCCGCCTGCGGTAGATCTCGTAGGTGCGTTTCGGGGCCGGCAGAGCCTTGTCCCACCAACTTTGCCGGTAGGAGTAGGTCCTTTTCCAGACGCTGTCGAACTGATCGGTGAGCCCCCGCGGCTTTCCTCCTCTGGGATCCCATACGACATACCAATCTGCTCCGCCGTAATCGTCGAACTGGTCGTCGGGCAACAGACCCCGATAGGCCTGGTTGCCTGCGTTAGTACTGTCGAGTTGAGCTACCCAACGAATCTCCGGCAGGTAGAAGAACAGCGTCATCCCTTTTACGTTGCGAAACACGGCCAGCTCGTCGCCCGAGCGAACGCGGGACCGCAGGAACTTCACAACCGGCCCGTTGTAAGAGCGGTCTTTCAAAAACTGCCTTTCGACGACATGGTCGAATCCATTCACGTTGAAATCCAGGTTGGGCCAAATCAGAAGCCCCAACAACATCGCCGAGGCTATCTTCTTGCCGGCCGTCCGTTCCAGCCCCGCGGTAACAACCGCCCCAAGCAAGACGACGGCCGGGAGAACCTGGTAGTAGTGGCGGTAGAACGCTTTCGACTGCCCAACAGCGATGGCCAGTAGAGGCGAGACCAAGATCACCAACCCGGCCAGCAGGGCTGCCTGCGCCCACAGCTCCGAGCGGGGGAGTTTCCTCCAACAGTAGAGCAGAGTCACCGGCACGGCAAGGCTGGCAGCGAGTAACAACCAAAACAACGCCGCGTCCCCTTCGCGGACATCCAGATAGCCGAAGCCAAACAGGACAGGTGAAAGCGGGACGACGGCGGCGACGACCATAGCGAGCTTCGCGCTAAGGGGCGCCGGGCCCGACTTTCGCTTGAATAAGTAGAACGCTGCCGGGACCAGCCCGACGAGCGGCGTCATTCGCCAGAAGTCTCTGCCGCGGTTGATCAGCGCGAGGCGGTAGATTTCCTCCAGCGGCTTTTGCTCCGGCGGGGGCCAACGGCTCGCAAACTCCCAGTGGAACAACCCGAAGTCGGCCGCCACGATCGGAGCCATGGCAGCCGAGAGAAGGAAGAATCCGCGGGTCAGTTGTCTGTCGCCCCTCAACACTAGGAAGACCGCCAGCGAGGCCCACATTCCGGCGAAACTCACGTAGTTTGAGAAGTACAGTAAGAGTCCCGCCAGGCCCAGCCGAACGTAAAACGAACGCCGGCAGGCCAGTGAGGGGTCCCGAAGATAGCGGCATAATTCCAGAAAGAGAAGCGACGCCGCCAAGACCACGAGAACGTAATAACGACTTTGGCGAGCCGCGGACAAGAAATAGATAGAAAGCAGCCCGAGATAAGGCAGGAGAAACGGGCGCAAACCCGATCCGAACAAAACGACGCCGAGGCGGTAAAGGACAAACAAGCAGATCGCCCCCACAAGCGCGAAAGGGAGTCGAGCGGTCCACGTGCTTACGCCGAACAATTTAAAGGAGGCTGCCGCGACGTAAAACTGCAGCCAGCCCTGCATGGCGGGCGTCAGCCGAGTATTGAAGTCGTGCCCGTCGGCCGCCTGGACGATCAACTGACTGCCGTCGAAGACTCTGGGCGCCCAGTACCCCTGCTCAACCATCAATCGCGCCCAGTTCGCGGTGGAGCATTCGTCGCGCCAAAGCAGTGCGCCGTCCAACCGCCAAAACAGCAGGAAGGCGCCGAGCAGGACCAGTAAAACGATGAGCGCCGTGCGCATGGACTTCTAGAAATTACGGTCGAGGCACGTTCGGCGAGCAATGATCAGCGGGGAGGCCACGGGTTGAAGCAACCGACTCGGCTCTGAAGCGGATTGAAACACAAGCCGCGCGGCAGCTATGGGACTCATCATTTTCAGAGGTAAGCCGCTCCGCGCCGACCCGCCGAACAAGGCTGGTTGAACTTTTGGAGCAGCTGCCGGGCGGGAAGAGTTTTCAGTATAGCCGACAAGATTTTCTCCCCGCCGCAACTTTCCCTCGCGCTCTCGGTTTATAGCAGGTAAAGAGCGGGCCGGCCGCTTTCAAAGATCAACAAGAAGCAGAGGAGGAAGTCCACATGAAAAAGCTCACCCAGTGGTTCACCGTAGGCATTTGTACCCTGACGTTGGGAGCCGGCTTGGCCCTGGCGAAAGGTCCCGTTGTGCAGAGGCAAAAGCGGCAACAGAGACGAATCGGCCAGGGCGTCAGCAGCGGCCAGCTCACCAAGCCGGAAACCCTGAGGCTCGAACGCAACGCCGCGCGCATCCACCGCTCGATCGTCAAAGACCGCCACGATGGCGGCGTGTTCACGCCGAGAGAACGCGCCAAGGCGCAGCGCAAGCTCAACAGGCAGAGCCGGGCCATCTATCGCCAGAAACACGACAGCCAGACGCGGGACAAGTAATCCCCCCCCTTACGAGTCGGGCAGGCGGGCCCTCGTCTGCCCGGCTCCGGTTCTTGCCAACCCACCGGCTCAGGACGTCGACCATCGGTTGACACTCTGGTGGGGTAGGTGCCGGCGCGGGTAAGCCCCTCGCCCGCCCGGCTCCGATTCTTCCCGCCCCACTAGGTCTTAGACCGCTTGAAAGAGTTCTGTTTGTCGCCAAATTTTTTTCGTGGATGTGCAGATTGTCCCCGACCACGCGGATGATCCGCGCGACCTGCGCTACTGTATTTACAGGCCTCTTACGGCTCACTTTTGCGATGGAAAGTAGCTAGCCGACACAGTGACCGCCATGGATTTCGCGAACAAACTCCTCTCCGACAAGAATATCCCGCCCCGCGAGCGGCTTATCTTCGCGCTCGACCTCCCCACGGCGGACGCCGCCCGGCGGATGGTCGACACGCTCGGCGAAAGCGTTCAGTTCTACAAGCTGGGTTTGGAACTGTTCATGGCCGGAGGATACTTCGAATTGGCGGATACGCTTATAGCGCAAGGAAAGAAAGTTTTCGTGGATCTGAAGTTTTTTGATGTACCGCAGACGGTCGAACACGCCGTGCGACGGCTGGACGGGAGAAGCGTTTCGTTTACTACCGTCCATGGCAACGACGCGATCTTGGAGGCCGCATGCTCGGCCAAGGGCGACACTAAGATTCTTGCGGTCACGGTCCTCACCAGCCTAGACGCGGGTGACTTGAAAGACCTTGGGTTTCAGTGTGAGCCGAAGGAACTTGTTCTCTCCCGCGCGCGTCGCGCACTTGCGATCGGCTGTGACGGCGTGATCTCCTCGGGTCTCGAAGCCGCTGACCTTAGGCGCGAGCTCGGCGATCGGCTACTGATTGTCACACCGGGTATCCGCCCGGTTGCTAACGTCGATGACCAGAAGCGTGTTGTCAGCGTTGAGCAGGCTTTTCTCAATGGCGCCGACTATATCGTCGTAGGACGCCCGATTAAGAATGCCCCCGACCCCCGCCAAGCCGCCGAAGACATCCAACAGACGATTGCGAAGGTGTTTGAGTCCTGAGCGGACAACAGTCGCGGCCTTTGCATTCCTGGCCCGCAGGATTGCCGGCCCGTACTCGAAGCCAGGACCGCCGAGAGTGGCGGTCACTACCCGGGCGGTCGCTACGGTGGCGACAAACACTCGTGTTTGTCCTGGTCGGCGGTGCGGACAAGCTTCAGCTCGTCGTTTGTCCGGACAGGTCGCGAATTGCACCCTTTCGTCCCAGGAGTGCGTACTTCTCGATAGAATGTGAACAGCGTAGCGGCAACTTCTCAGAGATCGCGAATCCTGCTTAAGGGATCGTCGACGGTTTTCGCGGATTTGGAGAGCCGGTCACCTACGCCGATCGCCGGTACCAAGGTCGGCTGACTGCCAAAGCGCCTTGTAGGCGTCACCCAATAACCCGTTCCCTGCTAGAGATCTCTCACGATCTCCCTTTTCGATTTGCCACAGCAACTCACACGAAGAGAACTGGCGGCCGTGCTGCTCGCGGCGACCAAGATTGACGCCGCTCCCGCGCACGCTGCCGGGATGCGGGATATGCTCTGGCAACATCTGTTGGACTATATCCGGCAGCTCGACGAGAGGCGGCGACGGCGGCTGGCAAGCGCACGGTCGCCCGCCGCCATTGAGCAGCTGCAAGCGGAAATTCGGACAAATCTGGCCGAGATGTTGGGGCCGCTTCCCGAAATCACAGCGCTTAACCCGCACCATGGCGGCTCGCTTCAACGGGAGGACTACGTAGTCGAAAGAATCGTCTACGAAAGCCGCCCTCAGTTCCTGGTCCCCGGCAACCTTTATAGACCAAGATACGTCGGCGGTCCCCTGCCGGCGGTAATCCTCGTGCCCGGTCGTGTTCGGGAAGGTAAAGCCCACGAACCCTACCAGCGCTTTTGCATTCTGCTGGCGCGGCTAGGTTTCGTGGCGCTTACCTGGGACCCGATCGGCGCCGGAGAGCGCCGGGGGCGTTCACCCGACGGGGCGGGATCGTCCCAGATCCCCTCGCTCGGCGAACGCGAGGTCCTCGGCCGGCAGTGCTACCTGCTGGGATTGAATTTATTGCAGTACCGCGTGTGGGACGCGCTGAGGGCCATCGATTACCTCGAGGCGCGTCCCGAGGTTGACCCCGGCCGAATCGCTATCGCCGGCCACGGCGGTGCAGCGATGGAGGCACTCTTGCTCGCCTGCTTCGACCAGCGACTCCGCGCTGCCGTGTCTCTGTCTCCCGGTAAAGGCTTTCGCAGCCGCGCCGAGAGTCTTGCCGATCCCGACCCCGAGTGGATCCTCTTCCGAACCTTCGAGCACGGAATAGATTATCCGGAGATCCTTGCCGGGATCGCACCGCGTCCCTTGCTAATTGGCCTCGGGCCCCCAGATCCTGATGCCCAGGCGTGGAGCCTGGCCGACTTTCAACGCATCACCGAGATTTACGAATCGTCGGATGCCGCCGAGAAGCTCGGAGTAGCGCCATCCGCGGAGCAGCCGGGCTTTACCCAACGACAACGTGAACTCGCTGCACGCTGGTTATCTCGGTGCTTGGCGGATAGTGAACAAATCGTGTCGGAAAAGCCGGCGGTAATTGCTGTGGAGCAAGACCTGCGGTGCGTGACATCGGTCCCCTCGGGAAGTCTGATCAAAGCCGAAACCGTTGGGCGCTTGAATCAAGCCTACGCGGAAAAGATTACGCCCCAGCGAAAGCCGCCCGCCCGTCAAGCGGAATACGAAATCTACCGTAGCGAAATCCTACACAAAATTAGGCTGATCAATCGTGTCGGTATCCCCAGGCGGGAAGCCGGTATTCTCGTGCCTGACCGTGTTTTTGAGGTGGGGGCTTTCGCGCGCGATGTGGCCGTCGTGATCGCGGAAGCCGGCAAAGATCACCCGGCTGTCCGCCGCGCCGTCATTGACCCCTTGGTCGCTTCCGGCTACCGGGTAATTGCGCTCGACCTCCGGGGATGGGGAGAGACCGCGCCCATGCCCCCCAACGACGGAATCGGCTTCTCCTGGGATGACTTTCTGGCTTATCGGTCCCTGGAGATCGGACGTCCGCTGATGGGCCAACGCGTAAAGGATTTGCTGGCCGCCGCGCCCCGTCGCACGAATCGTCGTGAATGGCTCGTGGCCGGTGTCGGGGCGGGAGCTTTGGTGGCCGCACAAGCGGCCGTGCTCGAGCCGCGCATCAACGGCGTAATCAGTATTGGCGGCCTGCTTTCCTTCCGCTCGCTGCTCGATGACGCTTCCCCCAAGCAGCCCCTCAGCAGCTTTCTTCCAGGAATCGTCGGGGCCTATGACATGCGCGACGTCTATGCCGCTATCGCTCCGCGAAGACTTCTCGTCCTCAACCCGCAGGACTCCCAGCGGGCGGTGGTGGACCCCGACGCCGCCGGAAGAGAACTTCGATGGACCGCCCGCATCTTTGAAATCCTGGACGCCCGAAGCTCTTTTTCCCTCCAATCGAAGGTGCCCCCCGGCAAAATGCGAAGGGTGCTCACCGAGTGGCTCGCGAGATCGTAAGCAGCTGCCTAGCGAGACCGTTCGCTGAACACTCCAGCCAAGATCCCGGTGAGAAATCGGCCTTCGGACGTGGCGCACACATTCTTGCGTGCCGCCATTCGTGGCGACACGTCCCACTGCTTCGCCGCATCCCAGGCGGCTGCTCCACCGCTGCCGCCAACAGAGCGTAGGGGTACGGCATGCCGTGCCCTCAGCACTTCGCTTCGCCACGTGGTGAGAAAAGCGGGCTAGTACTTGATCGGAACCCTGGAATCCGCTATTCTGGACTAGGCGAAGAAAAGGAGAAGGAGGCCCCCCTTGAGCTTATCTCTGAACTTCCCCGATTCCAAGACCCCGCAACAAAAACCGGCGTTGCCCGACCCGCTGCTTCGACGGGACACGTCGCTCGACGGCCTGGTCGATTACCTCGAAGCTCTGGAGCGCCAACAAGACTCGCCAATTACCGCCATCCGGCGCCAGCCGGCCCGGCCGGCGAAGTTTGTGGAGCTTCCCGAAGCGATCGACCCTCGGCTCAAGGAGGCGCTCGCCTCTCGCGGCATCACACGGCTCTACAGCCACCAGGCGGAGGCGTTCGAGCGCATGGCCGGCGGAGAAAACATCGTTCTTCCTACACCCACCGCGAGCGGCAAGACGCTTTGTTACAACTTGCCGGTAGTGAACGAACTGCTAAAAGACACTGAAGTCTGCGCCCTCTACCTGTTCCCGACCAAGGCCCTGTCGGAAGATCAACGCGATGAATTCCACGGCTTGATCGAAAGCGTCGGCGCCGACATTCGGGCCTTCACCTACGATGGCGACACCCCGCAAGACGCCCGCCGGGCCATTCGCCGCCGCGCCAACGTGGTGCTGACCAATCCCGACATGCTGCACGCCGGCGTTCTGCCGCACCATACGCGCTGGGCGCGGTTCTTAGAAAACCTTCGCTACATCGTCGTGGACGAGCTGCACACCTACCGCGGCGTTTTCGGAAGCCATGTCGCCAACCTGTTCCGCCGCCTCAAACGGATCTGCGAGTTCTATGGATCGAAGCCCCAGTTCGTCTGTTGCTCGGCAACGATCGCGAATCCCAAACAGTTGGCGGAATCTCTCATCGAACAGCCGGTTTCCGAAGTCGCCGACAACGGCGCGCCTAGCGGGGAAAAGTTCTTCGTCTTCTACAATCCGCCCGTCGTGAACCGGCAGTTAGGCATCCGGAGAAGCTACATCGGCGAGACACGCCGCCTAGCCTCCACGCTTCTCGATCGCCGCCAGCAAACTCTCGTCTTTGCCAACAATCGTTTGGCGACCGAGATCCTCGTCCGGTACCTAAAAGAAGCCTGCCGGCGCGGACCGTTTCCCCCAGACTCGATTCGCGGCTATCGGGGCGGCTACCTGCCTCGCGAGCGGCGAGAGATCGAGCGCCAGTTGCGCAACGGTGAGATTCTGGGCGTCGTGGCGACAAACGCTCTCGAGCTTGGCATCGACATCGGCTCTCTCGACGCTGTTGTGCTGGCAGGCTATCCGGGGTCGATCGCTTCCACCTGGCAGAGGGCAGGCCGAGCGGGAAGGCGGAACTCGCTTTCCGTAACGGTTCTGGTGGCCTCGAGCGCACCGCTCGACCAATACATCATCGAGCACCCCGAGTACTTCTTCGAGGCGTCCCCCGAACACGCACAGATCAACCCCGACAACCTCGAGATCCTGATCAGCCACCTGAAGTGCGCCGCGTTCGAGTTGCCGATTCAAGACGGGGAGCAATTCGGCCCCCATCCGACGGCCGAGCCTTGCGAGTTCCTCCAGGAGGCGGGGGTTCTTCATCACGCGGGCGGCGCCTGGCATTGGACGTCGGAATCCTATCCGGCCGACGCCGTCAGTCTGCGAAAAATTACCAGCGATAACTTTGTGGTCGTCGATATCAGCGGTGAGGCGAAAGTCATCGGCCAGGTCGACTGCCCGGCGGCCCTGACGACGCTCCACGAAAAAGCGATCTACATGCACGAGGGAAGGCTCTATCATGTCGAGCGATTCGATTACGACGAGCGCAAAGCCTACGTGAAACAGGTGCAGTGCGACTATTTCACCGACGCCATCGACTACACGCAGGTCAAGACTCTGGACTCTTTCGATTCGGCAGCTATCAACCTGGCCGTCGCTCACCAGGGAGAAGTACGCATCAACCGCCAGATCGTGGGCTTCAAAAAGATCAAGTTCTACACCAATGAAAACGTGGGCGCGGGTAAGCTGTCGATGCCGGAGCAGGAAATGCACACCACGTCGTTCTGGTTCACCTTCCCCGAGGGATTTTGGGAGCCGTTGAGCGAGTATTCCCCAACGGAAAAGCAGCACGCAGTGGTCGGGCTGGGTAACGTTCTGCGCACAGTGGGTTCGCTGCTGCTAATGTGCGATCCGCGAGACTTGGGCATTGCCTTGGGCAGCGAAGACCAGACTGGATCGAAGCTGTTCGAGCCTACGCTCTACCTCTACGACAACTATCCGGGCGGCATCGGTCAGAGCGAGCCGCTGTTCCGGCTGCGCGAGACCTTGCTCGAAAAATCGCGTGAATTGCTTTTGTCCTGTCCCTGCGACAAGGGTTGCCCTTCGTGCGTCGGCCCGATCGGCGAAGTTGGAGAAAAGTCCAAGGAGGCGGCCAAACAGTTGGTGGAGGGAATGCTGGGATCGTCGAAGGGCGAAACCGCGCCGGCTACGTCCGTGCCAAGTCGAGACGGAGAAAGCGAAGTCACCGCCTGAGACCGCGCCCGGCGGATGATCCAGATGGTCCAGGTGAACCAAGCCGCCGAGGCGGCCCAACCGAAAACAATCGCCGGATGAATCCTGACCTCAAGTCGCAACTGGCCAGCTTGCGCCGCCGCGTCCGCCGTGTGGAAAAGGGTACCGGGAGCCGCCCGCCCCGGGTTTCGGCCAACGGGACTTTCCCCCGCTACGTCCAGGACTGGCCGCGCGCCAATCTCTCCGCCGTCCAACTTGCCTCCCCACTTGCCGACGATATGCCGTTGGGCGATCCGGAGCGCTACCAGGCCGAGACATTGTTGGACGGCGAGGTCGTCGGGAACGGTCGCGGACGCTATTTCTTGTCCGAGAAACTCTACGCCTCTCACCAACGCCACGGCAGCATGGAGATTTCCCACCTGGCCGAACTGCCGGGCGAGCTGCTGACAGGCATTTCCCGAGACGACATCCCGGCCTGCGATCCCACCCGTTGGGCTTTCCTTGATACCGAGACTACCGGCCTCGCCGGGGGCACTGGAACGTGTGCTTTCTTGATCGGGGTTGGGACTATCGAGGAAGCAGGCTTTCGAGTGCGTCTTTTCTTCATGCGCGATTTCGACGAAGAACCCGCCATGCTCGAAGGGCTGGCCGATTTCTTGGCCGACTACGAAGTTTTGGTCACCTATAACGGCAAGGCCTACGATGCTCCGCTTCTGGAAACCCGCTATCGGCTTGCTCGCCTCCCCTTCCCACTCGAAGCTTTGCATCATCTCGACCTGCTGCACGGCGCTCGACAGTTGTGGAAACTGCGTCTCGAAAGCTGCCGGCTCGCAGACCTGGAATATGAAATCCTCGGCGTGGAGCGGGAAGGGGATCTCCCGGGAGATCTGATCCCCTACTATTACTTCGAATACCTCAAGACGAAGCAGGCTTTCCGGCTGGTTCCCCTCTTTCACCACAATGTCATCGACATCGTCTCACTGGCGTGCTTGACCGCCGTCGTGCTGCCGGCGTTCTCTTGCGGCGGCGAAGCAGACCTCAGACACGGCGCTGACTTGCTCGGGCTTGCGCGTTGGCTGCGCCGCTCGAAGCAATACGAGCCGGCGTTGAGGCTCTACCAGCGGGCGATCGAGGCGGGGTTGGCGGATGGCAACCTGTTTGCGGCTCGGTGGGAAGCGGCGCTGCTCGAGAAGAAGCTCGCGCGCTACGAAGACAGCCTTCTGACTCTGTCGGATCTGGCTCGTGTGAAAAACCCCTATCAGCAGCCCGCGCTCGAGGAGTTAGCCAAGCATCGCGAACACCGGGATAAGGACTTTCAAACTGCCCTCGAAGCCACCGACGCGGCCCTTCTGATCGACAGTTCCCCTGAGCTGCTACACCGTAGGAAGCGGCTCAAAAGCAAACTGCTGAGGCAGACCGAATCCATGGGTAAACGAAAATGAACGGTGTGCCGGCGAAACGACTGGTCGTTCTGGCCCTTGCGCTCGGTCTCACCGACGTGCTCCTCGCTCAAACCCCTGGTCGCCAGGCGGGGTCGACAAACCAGCCGGAAGCATACACGTATTCGCACTTGTATCTCTTTGGGAGAAACGGAGATTTCTTGGGGGTCGATTTGGAGGCGGGATCGGTCGAGGCCATGTGGAACCTGGCTCGGGTCGCCGGGTTGGAGCACGTTTTCCCCACTCCCAATCCGCCGTTGGTTGAGCAGGGTTGGACGTTTCGGCCTTTCCGTGTCAGCTCGAACGGTCGGAGGATCTTCGGAATAGTCGAGGCCGCGGGAGGTCTGGGTGACTTGCAAACCGGCGATGTTTATCAGCTTGTGGAACTGGAACTCCCGAACATGAAGCTCATTCAGAACGCCGCACTGCCCGGACGGGGGGCGTAACGTACCGAACGCGCTCAGGGCGCTACGCCCGATGCCTGGTTCTGAAAAGGATCACTTCACTATGGCCGACGTCCGCGGGGAGGTCCGGCAGATATCCTCAGAACTCCGTGTCCAGGGCGACATGTCGCGGCGGTAGATGACAAACCGCGTCATGCGGGGAAAGATTCGTTGGTTCCATCACGGTTTAAGTCGACAGTATTGAGAGGCACTCGCCGATCACCCCACGGCTATCCGTTTCCCGGGGCGGCGCTTACGGCTGACCGCCCGGAGGGATCGACTTCGGCGGCTCTCCCTCGCGGAATGATTGCCCCCAGCTGTCGAGTTGTCGGGCGGCAATCTCACGTCCGCCCAAGCCAAAAGCAATGGCCACGGCCACGGCCACGGCTCCGAGAGTTAGACCAAACGCCAGACTGATGATCTCGTTGGCCAACCCCATCTGCCTCAGCCCCATGGCGGCTGCTAACACTACAATCGCAATCCGTGCCGTCGTAGCCAAAAAACTCGCATGAGCCGCACCGCCGGCTCGTACGGTCGACGCCGCCAGGTTCGCCAGAAAGAGGCCAATCCCCAGAATGAACAGCCCCACGACGATGTGGCCCGCGAAACCTAGGAACTCCGAGACGATATCGGTGAGCGCTGTGAACCCTAGCAGACCGGCGGCTTCGGTGGCGGCAAAAAGCATGATCGCGATCAACACGAGGGACCCCACGATCGAAGACGGCGTCTTCGCATCTCCTTCCGCCGACTCTCTCCCGATCCCCAAACGCGCCAAGATCGCATTGAAACCGATACCACCCAACAGACTCGTCACCAGTCCCGCCACCACACGGCCCACCATGTAGGAGATGGTCAGCACCAGCATGGCGGCGAAGACCGCCGGGATGGACTCCAGAATCATCGTCAACATGCGGCTCAGCGGCTCCGTAACGGAGTCCAACTGCAATGCGCTGAGAGCACCGATGAGAATGGGGATGAAGATCAGAACATAGACCACCATCCCTAATACGCGCGACAGCTTCTGGTCGCCTAAGGCGCCCGCCAAACCGACTCTTTGACTCAAAGCATCCAAGCCGACGGCAGCCAGCAAGCTGGTTACGATGCGCTGCACGATGCGGGCGAGAAACCAACCCACGGCCAGTGTTATCCCCGCCGTAAGCAGGTTCGGCAGAAAACCCGTGACCTGGCCCACCATCTCTTTGACGGGGTCGAGCATGCCTTGGAGCCCCAGGGCGTCCAGGACTCCGGGCAGAAAGAGCAGAAAAACGAACCAGTAGAGAGCATCGCCAATGGATTTACTCATGGGCGTCGGCGCTTCTTCGTCTTCCCCTGCTTCGTCCGCCAAACGCTGATCGAACTTCGTGGCCCCAAGTGCGCGGGTGACGAGGAGCCGTGCCGCGGAACCAAGAGCCCAGGCGACAAACAAAAGCAATACCGCGCCCAGTAGCCGGGGGCCGAATTCAAAGATCTGAGTCAGCATCCCTCGCAGGGGTTCGGTCAGCATCGTCAGACCAAGCGTCTGGAAAACCGCCACAAGGACGAACAGCATGACAAGGCAGTAAACCGCCCTGCCCACCCACACCTCCACATTGATCTTCTTGGCCGCTTCCTGTCCGGCAAACCAGCTTGCCAAGCGGTTGTCAAGGGTCGTGCGCCGCAGCGCCCCGCGGATCAGAGCACCGGCAATGGCGGCGATAATCCAGCCGACGATAAGGATGCCAAGGGCCGACGCCAGCCTCGGCAGATAGGGTGCCACGACCTGTGTGATCTGGTTGACTAATTGCTCCATGACCGATCCTCCTGTTTCCGTGGGATGAGATCTGTATAGTCTCGCACAAGAAGGTTGTCGCAGAACTGTTGGGTGTGTCGCCTTGGACCCAGCCGCTCGGCAGCGGGTTGGGGTTGAAGCTTCGCTTCACGAGGCGATTCGAAGTTCCTCGATCTAGCTACTTTCCGGCGCAAAAAGGGGAAACTGCGTGGTGGCGAGCAAGCGCAACGCGGTAATGGCGGCCTAGCTACTTTCCGGCGCAAAATACGCGTAGCGCTCGGGGCGGGGACTGTCACCAATTTCGCGCCTTCAAAGAATCCACAACTTACGGGCGCATTCGGACGCGAAATTGGCTGACTGTACCCAGCCACCACGCAGTTTCTCCTTTTTGCGCCGGAAAGTAGCTAGATACAGCGCGCTCCACCACAAGACTCTCCGCCCAGACTTATAACCGAAAGTTGTGGATGAGGGCGTAGGGAAGGGCGGCGTATCCTTGGAGTGCACCCCAAAAATGAGACACAGAGTTAAGGGACCAAATACATTGAAAGGAGAGAGGTATGGATTTGGCCCGACGAATGTACAGCCGCGAATTGAAAGTCGCGGCGATGCGAGAGATCGACAGGGGACGTACGATCAGCGAGGCCGCTCGGCAGCTGGAGCTGAGCCCCAAGTTGTTGGAGCGCTGGCGCGGCGAATGGCGGGCGCGGGGCGAGCTGGCCTTCCCCGGCAATGGGCGGCGGGGCGTATCTCGAGCTTTCAATGAGCTGCAGCGGATCGGGGAGCTGGAGCGCAAGATCGGTCAGCTGACGATGGAGAACGACTTCTTTAAAAAGGCCTGCGAGCATTTCAGGGATCATCACCCGCCGGCCGTCGTCAGTGGCGAGGCTGCCTGTTTGAAGAAATCCGGCAAGCAGCTGAGAAAGGACAAGGGCAAGTCGTGAACGCGCTGTGCCAGATGACGGGGCTGAGCCGGGCCGGCTTCTATCGTTGGCGCGCGCAGCCGCCCGGCGATCCGGTCGAGATGGAGTTGCGCGACACGAGGCAACAGATCGCACTCGAGTTCCCCAGCTATGGGTACCGTCGCATCACGGCGGAGCTGAACCGACGCGGGTTCCAGGTGAATCACAAGCGAGTTCTGCGCCTAATGCGCCGGGACAATCTGCTTTGTTGGCGGCACAAGTGCTTCGTGGTCACGACCGATTCGCGCCACTCTCTGCCGCTGTATCCGAATCTGGCGCGCGAGATTACCCCCAGCGCGGTGAACCAGCTGTGGGTCGCCGATATCACCTACATCCGGCTGCGCCGAGAGTTCGTCTACCTGGCCGTGCTGTTGGACGCCTACTCGCGGCGGGTGATTGGCTGGGCCTTGGGCCGCACTTTGCAAGCCGAGCTGACCCTTTCGGCCTTACGCCTGGCGCTGCGGCAGCGGCAGCCGGCGCCGGGGCTAGTGCATCACTCCGATCGCGGCGTGCAGTATGCCTCTGCGGCCTACACAGATTTGCTGAAGCAGTACCGCATCACCATCAGCATGAGTCGCAAGGCGAACCCCTACGACAACGCCCAGGCCGAGAGTTTCATGAAAACGCTCAAATAGGAGGAAGTCTACCGCACCGAATATCGGGACTGGGCCGATGCCTACCAATCGATTGGTGAATTCATCGAACGCGTGTACAACGAAAAACGGCTCCACTCGGCACTGGGCTATCTGCCTCCAGCTGAGTTCGAGCAGCAGGCGGGGGGAACACAATGAAGTCGCTTCGCGACAGCCTGCTTAGTTGGGGGCGCTGCCCCCCAACCCCCGGGATTGATCGCCTGGGGGCCAGCATGGCTGCTTTGGGAGGCGGCCGCAGCCGCCCCCGGCCATTCCGGCGACTGAGTCGGCGCTCGGGTTGCGTCCCCGCATGGCCCTATCCTCCGCTCAGCTACTTCCAGAGTGGATCAGATCATCCCCGCCGTGCAATACTTTTGCAGCCAACGGCGACCACCCCCTTAACTGACTGTCTCACGATTGGGGTTCACTTCATCTCCCCTGCATATTTCGGCCGCACCAAGATGCGAGCGGGCCAGGCTGCACCCGCAAAAATACGTCTGCGATCGCTGAGCGGCGGGCGCCTTGTCCTGGCGGGCCTCTCACGCACTTTGCCTCGCCACCTGGTGAGAAAAGCGGGCTCGTCCAGGTTGGGCGAAAATGCCGGTCAGTAGGATGGCGGGAGGCGCACAAATTCGAAGCTTAGGGGATCAAGTCCTCTGCCACGCAGCGTGAGGACGCATTCCTGAACGCTGTTGCCAATGGCCTCGATCCGCTGCAGCGGGAGAGTGTTTGGCGTGTAAATTTCTTGCGCGATGTACTTGCCGACCAGCGCCTCGCATTCCGCCAGCGTCAGGCGGGCGGGGGCGCGACCGATGAGTTTTTCAGCGTCTAGCTTCGATGCCGCGGGCATACGCACATTGGATCAAGAATTGTAGGGCTGAAGCAAGTAGGCAACGTCTGCGTTTGACCGCTTTCTCGCCGGCTGACGGTCGAAGCACGCGATAGGCCCGCCATTACTTCGTTCGGCTTGCTCGCGTGCTCAACGTAGTTGCCCGGTCGGGTGCTGAACGGAAGTCACTGCCTATTTCGGTAGCACCAAGATACGAGCGGGCCAGGCTGCACCCACAAAAATACGCCTTCGCTCGCTGAGCGGCGCGCGTCTTGTACTGACGGGCCCCTGGCGCACTGCGCCTCGCCACCTGGCGGGAAAAACGGGCTAGGCGACATCCCGGTCGGGGAGACCGGCGTGGCAACGCTTCAAACAAGAAGTCTCGTCCTCGAGGGAAGTTATCATAGAGGGATTGCGGAGATCCCTGGCCCAAACGGGAATTGATCGTGGCGCTTCGCAGAATCTTCGTGGAATCCATCCGAGGGGCAAGGGCGACGGTCCGCGGCCCCCGGGCCCATCATTTGCGCCGCGTTGTCCGGCTGCGGGTGGGCGAATTGGTGGAGATCTCCGACCACGAAAGGCTCTTCTTGGCCTCCGTGAGCCGCTTGACCGGGGAGGAAGTGGAATTCGAGGTCCGGGAAAAGCTCGTTCGACCCGCAGGTTCCCCCACGATCGTGCTGATGATGGCGGTGATCAAGTTTGCCCGGCTGGAATGGGCGATCGAGAAGGCAACCGAGCTGGGTGTTTCCTCCATTGTCCCCGTGGCGGCCGCCCGCTGTGAGACAAGACTGATCCGCGCCGGGGGCAAACGTCAGGAGCGTTGGCAGCGGATCGCTGACGAAGCCGCCCAGCAGTCGCGACGCTTGGCGCCTCCGAATATAGAGCCTCTGACAGCATTGATGGAGGCGCTGTGCAAGTATGATGTTCCGCTAAGGATCATACTTGACACGGATTGCCCTCCCCTTAAGAGGGCCGCGGCCGGGTGGCAGACAAAAACGAAGGCGGCGCAAATCAATGCCGCCGCGCTACTGGTCGGGCCCGAAGGCGGCTGGACCGATGCGGAACGGGAAGCGGCTCGCCGCGCCGGCTTCCCTCGGTAATCTGATCTTGCGCTCGGAAACAGCTGCCGTCGCCGCGGTGGGGGTTCTGGCCCACCTGTTGGAGGCCTAGCTAACCCGCTTTTCTCACCACCTGACGGTCGAAGCACACGATAGGCCCGCCATTACTTCGTTGCGCTCGCCGTGCTCAACCTACTTTCCCGGTCCGACGGTGAACGGAAGTCGCTGCCGACTTCGGTAGCAACAAAACACGAGCGGGCCAGGCTGCACCCGCAAAAGTACGCTTCCGCGCGCCGAGCCGCGCGCGTCTTGTACGGACGGCCTTCTCACGCACTTCGCCTCGCCACCTGGTGAGAAATGCGGGCTAGAGCCTCAAGAAGTTCCGCAGCAGATTCTTGCCGCTAACGGTGAGGATCGATTCGGGATGAAACTGCACCCCTTCGATCTTGTACTTCTTGTGCCGCAGGCCCATGATGATCCCGTCGGGTGTCGTGGCACTAATTTCGAGCTCGTCGGGGAGCGATTCACGCTCGACGATCAGCGAGTGATAACGGGTGGCCGTGAAATTCTGAGGGAGGTTCTTGAAAACCGTTTTCCGATCGTGGTGGATCCTGCTTGTCTTGCCGTGCATGAGGTAGGGGGCCCGCAGAACCTTGCCGCCGAACGCTTCGCCGATCGCTTGGTGTCCCAAACAGACCCCGAGAATCGGCACTTTGCCCGCCATTGTCTTGATCAGCGGCACGGAGATGCCCGCTTCTTTCGGCGTGCACGGTCCCGGCGAAATCACCACCCGGTCGGGGTTCATACGATCAATCCGGCTAACCGTAATCTGGTCGTTGCGATGCACCTGCATCTCGGCGCCCAGCTCGCCCAGATACTGAACCAAGTTGTAAGTAAACGAATCGTAGTTGTCGAGAACGAGTAGCATCGTCGCAGGCAGGAGGCAAGCGGCAAACGCGTGTCCGCCGGGCCGGGATCTTCTACCACTATACCCGCTTCCGGCTCTTGCGCCTCTGGGGACATGTCGCCGGGAATGGCGACACGGCACGCCGGGAGGCGTGCGCCACGTCTGTACGCAGGGCAGGCGGGTCGGCCGAGACGGAACGAGCGACCTGTGCAGTGAAGCCGAAGCCAGTGAAGCCGAAGCGCAAGCTATCGGGCGAAGTAAAGTGTCAGCGCGCGGTCAATGTTTTCCTGGTCGAAGATTGGAGCGCGGTTTTCGTAGTCAGCGATATTGCCTAAAATTGCCACGATGTCGCGCGGATAGCAGGCCCGCAGGACGGCTGACCGGGCGCTTTCGACGCATTTCCGGCGAGCGTACTCCGAAGCCGCAAGCGTCCACTCAATATCCGCGTTTTGACATACTCCTTTCATGATGGCGTCGAAGGTCTCAGGCGAGATCACATCTATCTTGATCTTGTTTTGAATACGGCGCAGGAACGCTTCATCGGCCAACTGACGGGGATCAAGGTTTGTAGAGAAGACCACCATCGTCTCGAAGGGAACCGGAAATGTCATCCCGGTTCGAAGCGATAGGAAGTCGATGCGGCGGTCGAGAGGGACGACCCAGCGGTTGAGCAGGTCGCGTGGATTGATCATTTGCCGACCGAAGTCGTCGATGATGAACATGCCGTTGTTGGCCTGCATCTGCAAGGGCGCCGTGTAGTAACCCAGGGTCTCTTCGTATTGCAGCTCGAGCATTTCCTTGACCATCTCGCCGCCGACGGCAATGCAAGGGCGCTTGCAGCGAATCCAACGCTGGTCCGCGTCCTCCTCAGCCGGCAACGGCTCGTGCACCACGGTGTCGTAGATATTGACGATGTGGCCCTGCACTTCGAGGGCGTAGGGCACGTGTATGTTGTCCTGAAACACGCGCACCAGCCTCTCGGCGATGGACGTCTTTCCGTTTCCCGTGGATCCGTAGAGGAAGATCTGGGAGTTGGAAACAATAGCGGGTCCGAGTTGGTCGAGGACTGCATCTTCCAGCACCAGGTCGTGGAAAACCTCATGCAGCCGCCGCCGGGTGACCTTTTGCCGCATGGCCTGCTGCCGCACGGCATCCGAGTAGGCCTTCAACGAGACCGGCACGGGGCCCACGTATTGGCTGAGCTGATATCGATCGGTAGCCAGCTTTCGTCCCGCAGCCGATAGCATAAACTCATAGTCGTTGCCGACCATGCCCCTCACTTCAACGTACTGCTCCTTCCGCAGATGGCTGAAAACCGCGCCAGCCAGCGGAACACTTATCTTCATTCGGTCGGCGAGTCGATTCAGCGTCGTGACACCCTCGAGCAGCGTAGTTTTGACCATGATGTCGACGACGATGTTGTGCGGAACGCCAAGCTCCTCCAGGCTCTTGGGCAAGGCGGGGGAAAAGCGGCCCTCGGCTTCCTGGGCCGCCGTGGAGGTGAAAGCTAAAGTGCTCATTTGTAAATGATTCTACCAGGTCGCCCATTTCTTAAACCATTGGGCTTTCTTACTGAGATTTGCACTCAAAGACACCCAGAACTCGGAGATCGGCGGCGTCCGGCGGGGAATAGCTCTAACTTGCCCAGGCACTGCGACTTATCGGCCCACGGACACGCTAGAATGAGGACTTTCTAAGATGGATATGGTAGTTTCCCAAAGCGAGCTGCTCGAACGACGACAGGATTGGCGGAAGCAGGGCCGCAAAGTGGTCTTCACCAACGGGTGCTTTGACCTGATTCATCCCGGACATGTTCGACTCCTGGAAACGGCTCGCGCCCAAGGGGACATTCTCGTGGTCGCCGTCAACAGCGACGAAAGCGTGAGGCGTCTCAAAGGACCAAACAGGCCCATCTTGCCGCAAACGGATCGAGCCGAAGTCCTTGCGGCAATGGCCGCCGTCGACGCCGTGACGGTTTTCTCCGAAGACACGCCTTGCGCCTTGCTGGAGCGACTGCTGCCCGACGTGCTGGTCAAAGGAGCGGACTGGTCTCACTGGATAGCCGGTCGCGAGATCGTCGAAGGCAGCGGCGGCGAGGTAGTCGCAATTCCTTTCGAGGAGCACTATTCGACCACCGATCTGGTACAGGCCATCCGAGACCAAAACTCTTGATCCCACCCGGACTTCGCGACTTGGTCGGGGGACTGGAACGTCACCCGGCGTTCCAAGACCTCGTGCCGATCTTGGGACGGGCGGAACCTCAAAAGCTACATCTGTCGGGATTGAACGCGACCGCTCTGGCCCTGTACGCCGCTCTGCTCCATCTCCGGACGGAAAGAACCGTCACCGTTGTCGTTGGATCGAGTGCGATTGCCGAGCTTCTCGCCGAGACAGCGGGAGCGTTCTTTGAGCTACTCGATGTGTCTACCGACCGCGTTGCTCCCTTCGTCCTTCCGGCCCACGATGTCACGCCTTACGACGGTCTCTCGCCGCACGCCGAGATCAGCGAAAAACGGGGCATAGGGCTTTGGCGCATGGCGGACCGACGGGCTTCTGTGGTCGTGGCGCCGGTTGCATCGGCGCTTCTGCGGACAGCCTCCGCGGATTTTCTCCGCAACTTCTGTTGGAAGATTGAGATCGGGGACGAGTTCGATCTGGCGGATCTGGAGGAGGCGCTCGAGGCGGCCGGTTTCGTCCGTCACGAGCCGGTCGAGACGGTCGGTCGGTTTTCGCTTCGCGGAGGGATCATCGACATCTATTCCCCGGAGGCGTCTTACCCGGTCCGGCTGGAAATGTTCGGCGATCAAGTCGAATCGATTCGCCACTTCGACCCGGACACACAGAAGTCGGTCCAGAGCATCGAACAAACGCTCATCCTTCCGCTCACGGAATACCCGCTCTCGGCTGACCTGCGGGCGGAGATCAGCGGCCATGACAGCGCCGCTTCGGTGGACGGGGTAAGCGACGCCCCGATCCTTCCACCCGGGTGGGAATTCCATCCCGCGGCGGCTGAGGCTCGCTCCACAAGCCTGTGGCAGCTGCTCGATCGGCCGCTCATCATTTGGAGCGACAGGGCGTCTTTGCAGGCCGAAGCCGAGAAGCTCGAGAGGCGGCTGCAAGCCGCCTTTGAACGCTCCGCGGGTCCCGTTCCGTCCCCGCAAGCCTTTTATTCGTCCCTCGAGCGGCTTAGGGAGCTGGCCTCAGACTTTCACCAGATCGAGGTCGAACGACTCGGGGATGATTCCAGTTCACGATCCTTTCACATCTCGACCCAGCCGACGCCTCGCTTCGGCGGCAACATAGCCCACTGCATGAGAGAGCTGCAAGCCCGGGTGAAGGGCGGGTCCCGGGTCTTGGTGGTCGTCCCCTCCTTGGGTGAGGTCGAGCGACTGGCTGACGTCTTAAACGAATACGGGATCACCTATCAACTAGCTCTCAGAGATCCCTCCAAGGCCGGAATACCCTATCTCGAAGAAAAAGCCTACCTGGCGGGTCCGGTCTCTCAGACCGTGCTGGCACAAGCTTCCATTCGCGAAGGGGCGGTGTTTACCGATTCTCGCGTCGTCATCTATGGCGCCGAGGACATCTTCAGCGCCTCCACGATTGTTGCCCGACCGCCGCGGCGAAAGTCGGCTCTTTCCACTTTTCTCGCCGACCTAGAGGATCTTAAGCCCGGTGATCTTGTCGTCCACTACGAGCACGGCATCGGGCGCTACCTGGGGCAGAAGCAGATCGAACACGGTTCCCGCCAGGAAGATTTCATGCTCATCGAATACGCCGATCGGGCGCGACTCTACGTCCCCCTGGCAAGGGTGGACCTCGTGCAGAGGCACCACGGGGCGGGAGGCGCCGTCCCGCCGCTGGATCGCATGGGCGGACAGACCTGGAGCCGCACCAAGTCGCGAGTCAAAGCGCGGCTGCTCGATATGGCCGACGAACTCCTGAAACTCTACGCCGAGCGAAAGCTCAAAACCGGCTTTGCCTTCTCAGCCGACAGCCATTGGCAGCGGGAGTTTGAAGAAGCCTTCGAGTTCGTCGAGACCCCTGACCAACTGCATGCCGTCCGCGACATTAAGAAGGACATGGAATCGCCTGAGGCCATGGACCGACTGGTCTGCGGCGACGTGGGCTTTGGAAAAACCGAGGTGGCTATGCGAGCCGCTTTCAAGGCGCTGGCCGACGGCAAGCAGGTAGCTCTGCTCGCACCGACTACCGTGCTGGCGTTCCAACACTACGAAACCTTTCGCCGGCGGTTCTCTCCCTTCCCGGTAGAGGTGGAGATGCTTAGCCGGTTCCGAACGGCACGCCGGCAAAAGGAGATCATCGGCCTTGTCGCGGCCGGCAAGGTGGACGTGACCATCGGTACGCACCGGCTTCTGTCCAAAGACGTGGTCTTCAACGACCTCGGGCTGCTGATCGTCGACGAAGAGCAGCGCTTCGGAGTGCGGCACAAAGAACGCCTCAAGCAGCTCAAAAAGAACGTGGACGTGTTGACGCTGACGGCGACGCCGATCCCCAGAACACTACATATGTCGTTTGTAGGCCTGCGCGACATGTCCATCATGCAAACCCCGCCGAAAGATCGGCTGGCGATTCAAACCGTTGTGGCTCCGTCTTCCGATCAGATCGTAAGGGCGGCGATCGAGCAGGAGATGGAGCGGGGAGGCCAGGCCTTCTTTGTTCACAATCGAGTGGAAACGATCTGGGCAGTGGCCGCGCACCTACAACAGCTGGTTCCGCGAGTCCGCTTCGGAGTAGCTCACGGACAGATGCCGGCCAGGGATCTCGAGGACGTGATGTTAAAATTCATGAGCCACGAATATGATGTGCTGGTATCTACCACGATCGTGGAAAATGGGCTCGATATCCCCCTGGCCAACACCATGGTGATCGATCGAGCAGAGCGCTATGGATTGGCTGAGCTCTACCAGTTGCGGGGGCGGGTGGGCAGATCCGACCGGCGGGCCTATGCCTACTTACTGGTCGACGATCTGAGCGAGCTACCCGAGGATGCCCGAAAGCGTCTTGCGGCGCTAAAAGAATTCAGTGAACTGGGCTCCGGGTTCAAAATCGCCGCGCTTGATCTCGAACTGAGGGGCGCGGGCAACTTACTGGGCGCCGAGCAACACGGCCATATCGGGGCGGTGGGTTTTGAAACCTACTGCCGGATTCTTGACGAAGCTGTCGCCGAACTGCAAGGCGAAAAAAAGGAAGCACCTCGACGCGCCACCATCAAGCTGCAGTTGGACGTCCACATCCCCACCGACTACATCACCGACGAGGCGCAGCGGCTACAAGCCTACAAAAATCTGGCTGAGATACGTAACGCCCAGGATCAAGAGCGGGTCGAGGGCGAATTGCGTGACCGATACGGGACCCCGCCCGAGCCCGTTCGGAACTTGATGGACTATGCCCTGATCAAGAGCCAAGCCGAGCAGATGAGGATCGAACGGATCGAGCGCCGGGGCCAACGGTTGAGCTTGCATTTTCGCGATGACTCAGCGATCGACCCTCGGCGGCTGATGAACTTTGTCCGTTCCACGCCGGAAGTGTCTTTCTCACCGAGCGGCGAGCTGACGTGGGCGCTCGCGGACGAGCCGGGACCGAAATGGCTGGCGGCCACCAAGGGCCTGCTCGACCGGCTGGCAGCTGCGTAAGGCGATTGACCCGCTTTTCTCACCACGTGGCGAGACGAAGTGCGTGAGAGGCCCGTCAGTACAAGGCGCGCGCCGCTGGGCGACTCATTTCCTGAACAATGCGGGCGTACTTGAACCCTACGTTGAGCACGGCCGGCAAGCGCAACGCAGCAAGGGCGGGCCTATTGCGTGCTTCAGCCGTCAAGTGGTGAGAAATGCGGGCTAGCTGCCTGGCGGCGTGGAGCGGGGCTCGCGAGGCCTGAGGAGGGCGATCCGGGATGCGGCCCGCCGATTCCGGCAGACTATGAACCCCCACCTGGCGCGTATCCGGATTTTCCCTCTCAAGTCGCTGGATGGGGTCGCTGTGGACGAAGCCGTCGTGCGGAGAGGCTCCGGGCTGGCTTACGACCGAGAGTTCTGCCTGGTCGATGAGAATGGCGATTTCGTCAATACGAAACGAATGGCTGAGTCACTGGTCCGAATCCGCTCCGAGTTTGACCTGGTCCGCGGGGAAATCACCTTGCGAGTCGCCGAGGACACGGCCACCTTCTCGCTGGAACGCGACGGAGGCGGAATCGAAGAGTGGTTCGAAAAAAAGCTGGAGCAGCCGGTCCGTCTGAAGCGAGACGCAGAACGAGGTTTCCCCGACGACCGAGCAGCGCCGGGGCCCACCGTCATCAGCACCGCGACCCTTCGTGCCGTAGCCTCCTGGTTCCCCGGCTGTGACCTCGACCAGGCGCGGCGGCGCTTTCGGGCGAATCTTGAAATCGACGGGGTGCCGGCTTTCTGGGAGGACCGGCTTTTCGGCCCCTCCGGCGGAAAGTTTCCCTTTCGAATCGGTGAGGTGACGATCGAAGGGATCAACCCCTGCGCCCGCTGCGCTGTTCCATCCCGCCACCCGGTAACGGGTGAGATTGATGACCCCGCCTTCGCCAAGACGTTCGCCCAGCGGCGTCAAGAAACCTTGCCTGCTTGGGCGGAGAGAAGCCGCTTCGATCACTTCTACCGCTTGGCGATCAACACGGTAATCCCTGAGTCGGAGGCGGGCAAGCTCATCCGCGTTTTCGACGAGGTGATTGTCGACCAGCACGCATCGCGGCAATGACCGCTCACTTCCATGAGGAGACCGGGCCCAGCTTGCTGAACATAACCGTACGGGGCCGCGGGCGTTAGGGTCTGTGAAAAAACCGGGGACTGTCACAAGCGGCGTCCCGGAAGTCACTTAGAGTCAAAGGCGTTTTGAGCCGCAGTTGACTGTCCCAAGGTTTTTTCACAGACCCGTTAGCCTGCGGGCCCGCGCCCTGACGGGCACGGCTCTGTTCGGTTCTCGCCGCGCGTCCCGCGCGCCTGGAACGCCAGTGACAGGCCAAGTATCGCGACTATTGCGTCCTGACCGCTCACTTGCGTTCGCGGCTCTGAATCGCTTGTCGCGAGACCCGCGGTCTTGGCAAACGGCTCACTCAACTAACCTCACAGGCCCGCAATTTCGCTGAAAATGAAAACAAGAACGTCGAATTGCCGTACAATGCTGGCAAAACGTGCCGGACGTCGAATTCAGCGATGCAGTGAGCGTGGTGATCTTGCTGACCGTGACGGCGCTGTCGTTGGGCTGAAAGAAGTTCCTGGAAAACAAGGGCCTCGCTTTCTGGGAGGGCCTCTGGTGGTTCATCACCTGGCCGATCAGGCGCCTCTTTGGGTGGAAGGCCGAGGAACCAGCCACCGCCGCGCCAACCGAGCTCAACGAGAAACCCGCCGCGCCGCCTGTTCCGGCACAGACCGTCAAGGTCGTCGTGGAGCAACAGCCGCCTTCGCCCCAGCGGCCACCCACCACCCCTCTGCTCCCCAACCCCGTCGCCGACTTCACCGGCCGCCAAAACGCCATCGACAAACTCGTCGCACGGCTGCGCAACCGCGAAACGGCCGCCATTACCGCCATCGACGGACAAGGCGGCGTCGGCAAGACCGAGCTGGCCTACTACGTCGGACGCGAAGTCCGCGAGCACTATCCCGGCGGGCAGATCTTGCTCAACCTGCGTGGACTCAACCCCAACCCCGTTACGCCCGAAGACGCCATGGCCCGCGTCATCCTTGCGCTGGAGCCGGAACAGAAACTCCCCGACAAGCCCGAGCAGATCGCCGGCCTCTATCAGGGCCTGCTGGCCGCGCGCGGCGTTCTCATCCTAGCCGACAACGCCAAGGACAGCGACCAGGTGCGGCCCCTGATTCCGAGCCCGCCCTCGGCGCTGTTAATCACCTCGCGTCAAACCATCCAACTGGCGGGCATCGAGCGCGTCGACCTCGACGAGCTTCCCTCTGAGGAGGCCCATACCCTGCTGCGAAACATTCTTCGCTCGAAGCCGGCCGCGGACGACGAAGTGGCGGGACTGGCCCGACTGTGCGGCAACCTTCCGATTGCGCTGCGGGTCGCCGGAAACTATCTGGCGTCCGCACCCGCGCTGTCGGTTCCGCGGTATCTCGAGCGCCTGGGAACGAAACCGGCCGACATGATCCACGGGGGCCGCAAAATCCGGGCGATCTTGGCCGACAGCGTGGAAGCCCTGGAGCGCGAAAACCCCTCCCTTGTGAAGAAGTGGCGCTCGCTGGCCGTCTTCCCGGCCCCGTTTGACCGCCAGGCCGCCGAGGCAGTCGCTGAGCTCGAAGGGGACGAACTGGACACCCTGGTGGGCCGCAGCCTCGTGATTTACGACCGTGACCAAGAGCGCTTCCGGCTGCACGACTCAATGCGCGAGCTGGCCGAAGAGCGCTGGGATGAGGACGCAGCCTACCGTGCGCGCCGGCGGCACGCGGCCCATTACCTGTCCGTCGAGAGGCGAGCCGGAGCCGCCTACCTGGAGGGAGGCGAAAGAGTGCTGGCAGGGCTGCGGCTGTTCGACCAAGAGCGGGTACAGATCGAGGCGGGGCAAGCCTGGGCCGGCGCGCATGCGGCGGAGGATGACGAGGCGGCTGTCTTGGCTCAAGATTACCCGCTGCGCGCCGCCTCCGTGCTCGATCTGCGCCAGCACCCCCGGGAGCGCATCCGCTGGCTGGAGGCATCGGCCGAGGCGGCCCGCAAGCTGGGCAATCGACGCGACGAAAGCATGGCCTTGGGGAACCGGGGCTTGGCGTATGCGGATTTAGGGGAGCCGCGGCGCGCGATCGAGTATTACGAGCAGCGTCTTGAGATTGCCCGCGAGACCGGGGACCGCCGCGGCGAGGGGAGGGTGTTGAACAACCTGGGCTTGGCGTATGCAGATCTAGGGGAGCCGCGGCGCGCGATCGAGCATTACGAGCAGGATCTGGCGATCTGCCGCGAGACCGAGGACCGCCGCGGCGAGGGTCAAACGTTTAACAACCTGGGCTTGGCGTATGCAAATCTAGGGGAGACGCGGCGTGCGATCGAGTATTACGAACAGGCTCTTGAGATTGCCCGCGAGACCGGAGGCCGCCGCTCCGAGGGGACGACGTTGGGGAACCTGGGCTTGGCGTATGCAAATCTAGGGGAGACGCGGCGTGCGATCTACGAACAGGCTCTTGAGATTGCCCGCGAGACCGGAGGCCGCCGCTGACGTTGGGGAACCTGGGCTTGGCGTATGCAAATCTAGGGGAGACGCGGCGTGCGATCGAGTATTACGAACAGGCTCTTGAGATTGCCCGCGAGACCGGAGGCCGCCGCTCCGAGGGGACGACGTTGGGGAACCTGGGCTTGGCGTATGCAAATCTAGGGGAGACGCGGCGCGCGATCGAGTATTACGAGCAGCATCTCGAGATTGCCCGCGAGACCGGGCACCGCCGCGGCGAGGGGACCGCGCTCTGGAACCGCGCCTTGGCCCTCGACAAGCTCGGCCGCCGCGACGAAGCCATCGCCGACGCCCAGCTCGCGCTGAAGATCAGGGAAGAAATCGAAGATCCCAGGGCCGACAAAGCCCGCCGCAAGCTCGCCGACTGGGGCGCGCCGCAAGACTGACGCTAGTAAGGACCGGCACTCTTGCCGGTCCCGGACAGTTCGTCGTTCGAATACAGCTCGGCGACCCACCATCTGATTCGCGCACCCCAAGGCTGTGCGAGTGCAAGAAACTGAGCCTGGAACGCGAGTGACAGGCCGTGCGTCCGGCGCAGGGTCGGCCCCGCGCCCTGACGGGCACGGCTCTGTCCGGTTAACGCCGCAGGCCCGCGCCGATGAGAAACGCCCGTCGTTGCACAGGGATGACCGCTCACTCGCGTTCGCGGCTCCGAATCACTTGTCGCGAGGCTGTGCGAGTGCAAGAAACTGAGCCTGAAACGCGAGTGACAGGCCGTGCGTCCGGCGCAGCGACGGGCCCGCGCCCTGACGGGCACGGCTCTGTCCGGTTAACGCCGCAGGCCTACGCCGATAAGAAACGCCCATCGTTGTCCGCGGATGACCGCTCACTAGCGTTCACGGCTCCGAATCGGGCATGGCAAGGGTGTGCGAGAGCAGGAAACTGAAGCCTGGAACGCTGGCCCGCTTTTCTCACCACGTGGCGAGGCGAAGTGCGTGAGAAGCCTGTCAGTACAAGGCGCGCGCCGCTCGGCGCCCAGTTTCCTGAACAATGCGGGCGTACTTGAACCCTACGTTGAGCACGGCGAGCAAGCGCAACGCAGTAATGGCGGGCTTATCGCGTGCTTCGACCGGCAGGTGGTGAGAAAAGCGGGCTAGGAGCCGTCGATGCCGCGCAACGCGGTGCCGGCTGCCACCGCCCAAGGTCCCGGCTGGCTGGTCAACTCGTTGAGGACCTCCGCGGCCTCTTGCGGAGACCTTTCGGCCAGATAACGCCCGAAAGCGAGCTGGGACCTCTCCTTCGGTACCAGGCGGGTCGGCTGAGCGATCAAATGCCGGTAGTGGGCGCGCGCCTTGTCGTCCTGCTCTTCCCGCGCGTAAAGATCCGCCAGAGCAAGTCGAGCGAGAGCGCCGACTTCCCCTTCCGGCGCATCCGCCACGAGCGACTCGAGTCGGGTGCGGGCTGCGGCGTGTTCTTCTCGCCCGATATCGAGCAGGGCGAGGTAGTATCGGGCGGCGTGCGCTTCCCCTCGGCCTGCAAAGTCGGCGGTGATGCTCTCGAGGGCTTCGCTCGTCTCATTGTACTTTGTGATAGACGTGGGGAAGGTCAGCTCGCCAACGCGTTCTTCCGTGTCGACGCGGCCATGAAACATGTTGATTGCCTCGTGCAGCCTATGGCGCGCGGCGGTGGATTGCGACTGCTCGTGCTGCCGATAGCCCAAGCCGGCTACGAGCAGGACGATGACGATCGCTATCCAAACGATGAATTGATTGCGGTGGGAAGCGACATACTTGACCGAGTGCCCCACTTCCTTGCGGAAGCGATCTTCCTTGAGCTGCTTACGGGAGATTCTAGCCACGAGTTTGGAATCTGAAGCTGGGCGGTGTCACCTCGCCGCCAAGCGGGCCTTGCGCTGCGCGATGCCGTGCTCTCCGTGCGCGTCGCCTAGTCCGGCCTAGGGAGAGAAACGCCTACGAGCAGGCCCTGCGGACCATGCTAGCAATGCGAGGAAATGCTGTCAAACAACTAGGTGAGAAGCGTGCGCCGATGGCCATTTGCCGGCGAGGCGCTGTAGGACCTTTCTAAGGGATTCAGGCATACGGCCAGGGGTGTTCGCTTGTAGGCTAAACTAAGGCATATACCCGAATCTTAGGGGAAAAGCTTGGTGTTTTCACCTGAGGCATGTATACCCGCATTTCCAATTTGATTCAGACCTCTCGACCTTCCGGCGGCCTTGAGCGTCTTTATTCATAGGGGCTAGAGCCCGATGAGGACGCCAGGGAGGCCAACACCCAATGGGTGAAAAACAAACCAAGCCATTCCAGCTAAGTTTCAACGGCTCGTTGAAAGTCGATTTCCAGGGATCGCACGTCACTTCCGACGGTGGCCTGATTTTGGTTCGCGAACTGGACGAACGGCTCGGTCTCGGAGAACTGATTGACGAGCATCTCAGCGACTCCCGGCAAGGCACAAACAAGCAGTTCACGCTCGCTGATCTGTTGCGGCAGTCGATCTACAGCCGCTTGGCAGGCTACGAGGACGTCAACGACGCCGTCCGCGTGGCGGCTGACCCGACGTTTCGCTTGATCGGCTCGCAGAAGATCTGGGATCGCGGTGCGGCCTTGACCTCGACGCTGCACGGCTTCGAGACGGAGATGCTGGCGAGCGAAGAGAACCTGCTGGGGCTGATGGCGCTGAACCGAGAGCTGGTCGGGCAAGCGGAGGCGTTCGACGACTCCGAGCGGGTCGTTCTGGACATGGACTCCACCGAGAGTCCGGTCCATGGCCAACAGGAAGGCAGTGCCTACAACGGACACTTCGAGTCGGTCTGCTACCACCCGTTGCTTTTGTTCAACCAGCATGGTGATTGTTTGGCGGCGAAGCTGCGTCCAGGCAACGCGCACAGCTCTGAGGACTGGGATGAGCTATTGTTGCCGGAGATCGAGCGCCAACAGGCTGCGGGCAAGCAGGTCGCCTTCCGGGCCGACGCGGCCTTTGCCAAGCCGGAAGTTTATGAGGCTTCGGAGGAACGCGGCGTGCAGTACGCCATCCGCATTCCGGCCAACAGGAGCTTGGAGTTAGAGATCGAAGACATCCTGTTTCGTCCGCCGGGGAGGCCCGGCCGCAAGCCGCTAGTGCGCTACAAGAGCTTTCGCTATCAGGCGGAGAGCTGGAAGAAGCCGAGACGAGTTGTCGCCAAGGTCGAGCACCACCAGGGCGAGCTGTTCGCGCGCGTCGGTTTTATCGTGACGAACATGAGCTTGCCAAGCCGGTCGGTGGTGCGTTTCTACAACCAGCGCGGCACGGCGGAGCAGTGGATCAAAGAAGGTAAGCAGGCCACGCACTGGACGCGGCTGTCGTGCCACCGTTTTCGGGCCAACGAAGTGCGCTTGCAGTTGAGTGTGCTGGCTTATAACCTGGGCAACTTGTGGCGGCGGCTGGGACTGCCACCAAGGATCAAGAGCTGGTCGCTGACGAGCTTACAGCAGCGGTTAGTGAAGACGGGCGGTCGATTGATCAAGCACGCGCGCTATTACTGGCTGCTCCTGGCCGAGGGGTATCTGAACCGCAGGCTGTTCGGCGACATGCTGCGTCGGATCTGGGCGCTGCCTGTGCCGGGTGGTTAGGGCCGTCCCGTTCGGGTAGGAAATCTGGGCGTTGAGGAAGGAGGGTCGGAGGGGTGTCTGCGAAATTGACTTCGCAGCGACGGATCAGCCCCCATGAGGGGCAAGAAGGGGGCTCGATCGGTTCCGCCTCAGCCGCCGCCTCTTTCGGGTGGAGAAATGGTTCCGCTTCGCCGGGTGAGGGTGTAGACTCGTGCCGTCAGAGGAGCCAAATCGGAAATCCTGGCTAAAATACTGTTCACCATGGCCTACGACAAATTCTCAACGGAATGGCATCTAACGAACGATGGCTGGCAACGGGGGTCCAATTCCTACGATTCGGATCATCCGCAGCCAGCACCAGCCCATAGGCTCTTGACGTTGACGCGCCATCTAGAGCAGTCATCTCCGTACTCTATTGAGCACGCATCTTGGTGCGAAACCTGGAGATCCTCCGCACTAACCGGCATCGAGCGGAAAGACCTGCTCGCAAGATTTGGCGACAAGCCGGGAGGTGAAGGTTGGCCGGCACGTCGACACTACTTCTCCCGATGACTTTTGAAAGTAGCCCACTACCGTTCGCCGGAGAGGGAGTTTTCGCTGTAAAGTCTTGGGAGAGGTGAGGAAGTCACTGGCTGAATCCGAGCGAGAAGAGCTACTGGCTGAGCTGACCGAGGCCCACAACGTGGTTTCGAAGGTGCTCTCGGAGCTACGCAGCCGGTATTCGGTGAAATCGCCCACGATGAAAGCCGCCATAAAAGCGGAATGGGCCGTGTTTCACCTCAAGCGGGAGTTGCTCAGGATGGACGTAGAGAAAACGCCGCCGAGGACACCGCTGCCGAAGGTTCAGCGAGGAGGGAAAGTGGTGGTTGTTGAAGAGCTGTAAGGCGGCTCAGAGCGCCTATCTCGACAACGGCGGCATCGCTGCCCACGAGTCCCCCGCCGGACCAGCAAGCTGTACGATAGGACCGGCAACGAGATCACGCTCGATCGAGTTCTGTCGAGCATCGCTTTTGTGGCTTGCTGAACGGTCTTGTTGCTGTTGGCTGCTACTACTTTGGCAATGTTCTCGATGTCCTATTTGGAGAGAACCCAATTGTACAGCAAGGGTAGGGGGCAGCCACCACGACAGACCTTGAGGTAGTGCTCTCCCAGATTGAGAGTCTTGAGAGCGAGCGTGAAAAATTAAGGAGAGACAGTGTTCATGCCGCAAAAGATCGATGGCTAGCGGAGCTGGAACACGAGCTGGCGGCGCTGCGATCCAAGGCGGATGCCCTGAGGAAAAGAGGCACGAGCACTGCGAGCAGGAGAGGGGAATCTAGGAGTGGATCGGAAGGCAAGCTTGGCGAGAAAGAAGATTCATGAAGCTTACACGAACCGCGGTGCATGCTACACACAGCTGGGTGAATAATGACAGGGCGCTGGCTGACTTTACGGCAGCGCTAGAAACTGGAGCCTGCAATTCGAAAGATGGTTTTCTTTGCCTTCCCGAGCTCGGCGAGCGCCTGGTACGTCGCTGATTTCGTGCAGAATCCTACGGTGACAACTGGGGCTCAGGCCTCCTTAGCGTAGGTTTTCGCACGGTTGGCGCCGCTACCCCTACCCCCAAATCAGGCGCCTGAGTCAACCGGCATCGGTGATCTTGTAGTGGGGGATCGTTTAGTGGGGGATCGTTTGGCCGACCATCGACGCGAATATTGTAGCTCTGCCGGATACCTGGTGGTAACAAGCCTTCCCACCAGCTATCCGTCCAGAGCCCCGCTAGCCGCCTGATCTAGTTCGACTTTCGCCCGTTCGAAGACCGGTTGCGGAGGCTTCGATGGCTGATTGTTGGATGCGAAATTATTTCTCGGTAGCTATCCGACGGCGACGCCCTTTCGTGGAACATTGTAGCGCGGGCAGGTGGCACACGGAGCCCAGCTACCCATGAAGCCCCCTTCCGACTGGCTGGCGCCCCTGCCGCGAGACGAAGTAATCGACTTTGCAGGAACCAAGAGCGCCCCAACTTGTCTGCTGCCTCATCCGCGTGCGAGGGTTCATCAGTCTGACTTCTGGTCACTTGGACGTATTACGCCCTATCCGTAGAAGTGCCAAGTCCGGTGCGCATTTCGGACGAGTAGTCGCCACTCGGACACAATTCACCTGGCTTTTGACGCCCGATCTGGACAGGGAGGTTTTTTAGGCTGGTGTTGCTTCCGCGAATGGGGATTCTCGGAAGTGACTGGCCCTCTAGGCGGTCGGGGTTTCCTCAACAAGAGGTCAGGCTGACGGCAACCCAAGCCGTCTCAACCACCTCGACGCAAAAAAATGTCATAGTGCATGACATCGGTTGTTCTCACCACTTAACGAGGAACAGGTAGCATTCAGGCGGTTGGACGAGTCAGAGCCCAAAACGGAGATCCTGGATTGTGCGTCTTCTAGTATCGATTGAGGATTATTTTCTAGAACTCTACCGCCAGCTTCGGGAAATACCGAAACCTCGGTCCATTGTGGAGATCGAGCCGGAAGCCGAGCTGGTAGGGAGACTGAAGGATCTCTTCCGTAACCTTCCCCTAGAGTCGCAGATCTGGGCGTGGGATCTTCTCCCCGTGCAGCTCGAAGGTGGGCCTAACGTCTCCCGCTCCGAGATGTTCGGCGCGCTGGTCCTTGCCCTTGGTGCCGCAGTCTGCCGGGAGGAGAGCACGGAGGGCTCCGTCTGGCCGGCCGTTCGCTCGTGTTTCCCCGAAGGGCTACGGTCAGGGCTTTTCCCCGGGGGCCAGCCCTGCGTCGAACTCAAGCGGGCGATCGCCGGCGCGGCTCAGCGGCTTGGGCTGCGCCATGCCTTGGACTGGGAAGACTCGCAGGAATACTTCGATACCGTCAAGCTCCAGTTTGGCTTCACCCGCCGGGGCGCGCGCCGAAAGCTGTCCTACTGGCTGGTCGGCCTAGGTCAGTCGGTCGCTGTGCGGGCTCTTCTTGGGGAAGCGCCCGACCATCCTGAGCTTGAGTCGCGCTCCTTCACAAAGCTTTGGCGGGCCCTACAGAATTACCGCAGAGGTCGGTTGGGGGAGGAGGAGACACGCGAAATACTGGAGAAGTCACCCTGGGTGCGGTCGCACTGGATCCCCGATCTTCTCAAGCAAGCTCAAGCGCACATCGAGCGGCTCGGAACGGGCGAGGAGCGCGAGCTCGATGTCGGCGGCGCCGAACCAGAGCAAGCCAACGCTCCGGCGGACCTTGCACTCGACTGGAGTGGTCGCGAACCCCAGTTGATGCTGCGTCTCGACGAGGACGCCATCGAGGAGGTCGTCGGCGATTGGCGGACTTCCAAGATTCAATTCGCCGTTGACGGGAACATTGCGCTCACCTGGCTGCGCGACGGACATGGGTGGAGAGGAGAGCGCATCTTGCACTTGCCGGATTGGGACGCATCCACGTTGGCGATCTCGTCGACCGATGGGCGCAGCGTGCGGGAGTTCGACCTCGCCGAAGTCGGATTAGGCGAAGATGTATTGGTTTTTGACCTGGTCTCACCTGGGAGGCTGCTCGGGCCTCGTGAAGGACTGGATTCGCGGCGCGAGTACGCCCTATTGGTCGACGACTCTCTGGATCTAGCGGGCTGTGAAGAGTCGGAAATCCTCGATCAGAGACACAAGCATGGCCGGAAGTTATATCGTTTGGCGCGAGGATGGCAGGACACGCTGCGGGTCGAGCTCGAGAACTTGGTTTACTGGGAGCCAACGATCAAGAACCGGCGGACTCCCGAGAAGCTGGACCTAACCGTCAGCAACGATTCGGAGCAGCCTGTCGGGCTCGGCGAACGCCGTCCGTTAGTAATTCAGGGTGTTCCGGAGGGCGCTTTGGAAGTCGCTTTCCGGCTCGGTAAGTCCTCCAGGCGCTTAGTCGCAAAACCCACTCAGCGGGGTTGGATCACAGGCGAGGAAGTGCAGCTAGATCCAGCGCTCTTGCTTGGTTCGACGCGGCTGCGAGTGCACATCCGGACGGAAACATCCGACCGCTGCTGGAAGCCCAAGACGCGGTGGAACGTTGTGGGCCTGGCCGCTCTAGAGCGAGACGAGGAGCAGAAACGGCCATCATCTCGCTGGGAAATCGTCAAGCCTGAAGAACCGTTGAATCGGGCTGGAGGACAGCAGGTCGTTCGTATGTTTTCATCTGACCGCGAGGCCCGAGTGCGCGTCCTCGAAGGCGGCCGCGTGATTGCCGTGGGCTCACGGCCTTTCCCTTTGCAGGTCGCCGCCGGCTGGGGTGAACGACTCACAACAGACGCCAGTGCTCTGCTGGTGCAATCGGTAGAAGATCGGGGCTGTGTAATGCGTTTTTACGGTTCGATGCTCGGGCGCGCGTATTCCTCCGTGCTGCTCAATACAGCGCTCGACATGGATGAACAGCATGAAGTGGCGTTGTGGAACCGATCGGGTCAAGTCAATCGGGTCAAGATCTTGCGTTCTGAGCTGAACGGACGGCGATGGGTCTTGCCACAGCACGAGGATCCTTGGGCCTGGGCCGTCGCTTTTAGGGGTGAGAGAATTGGCTCGCGGTGGCGAGAAGAGGGGTTGGCCAAACTCATCCTACGCCGGCCCACAGTTGTGAACTTTGGATTGCTGCGCTGGTTCAAGCCGCCCGTATTGGGTCGAGCGATGCGCAAGAGGTTCTGCCAAGCGGTTGGTCAACACCCGGTAGAGTTTCTCCGGGCATGGACGAGCAACGACGGGCTGGCGAACGGACTTCGGCATTCTGAAACACCAGAGGAACTCTACCCTGTTATTCGCACAGCCCTTTGGAGCGCCCGCGTAGCATACCCAAACCAAGCCAAGCAAATCCTGGACTTATTCACTCGTCGCGCGCAGCGCTCTGCGGGGCTGACGGAACAGGAGGCTCAGACCTCATCCGCGCGGAAGCTCGCCGAACTGTGCGCGCCTTTTGCCGGGCAAGTGCTGGCCAAGGTCAAGAGGGGGAATAAGCTTGCGAAGCGAGCCTATCGCGCAACTCTGGGTCTCGTCGAGGGGGCCGCATTGAGCGAGGGAGATTCGGCGCTGCGAGATTTGTGCCGGAGAAGCGCCCGCTCCTTGAGCGTCGACGAACAAGCACTCGAGGTGGCAGCTCGAACTCTTGCAACCGGAGACACGTCTCCTGGCAGCGAGCCTCTCCTCCGCCGACTGGCTGAGGCTCCGCAAGGAAGTTGCTATCTGGCTGCTATTGTTTTGCGGGCGGCGGCAGAAGGGAACGAGCAGGTATGGAAAGCACGGACAGCCTCCGCCTCGTAGAGAGCGTAAGAAGGCGCTTAGTCGCCTTGGCGCTCTCACAGAATTTCGTTCGCGAAAGGCAAGTCGCCGACGCCTGCCACGCGGTTTGGTCCGGGCCTGGCGCGGAAGGCGGCCTGGTTAGCGAACTTTGGGTTGAGGGCGCCTTCGCCGCGGAGCGCTCAAAGGACACGCTCCGGACTCTTGCTGATTCTTCGCTTGTCGACCGAGCGCTCGTTGAGCACCTTGACCACGCCGGCCTATTCCCTGCCGAGCGGAAACTCTACCTCCACCAAGCTGCAACGCTGCGCCGGGCGGCGGCCGACGCAGAAGACCGCCCAGCTCTGATCGTTTCGGCTGGGACCGGCAGCGGGAAGACCGAGGCCTTCCTTCTGCCGATCCTGAACGACCTTTGGCGGAACCCCCGGCGGGCGGCGGGATGCGCTGCTTGATGGTGTATCCGATGAACGCTCTTGTGGCGGATCAAGTCGAGCGTGTCGATGCGTGGCTCAAAGAAAATGACCGCCACCTGCGCGTTTTCCACTACACCGGCGAGATGAGAACGGCGGAGCGAAACTAGACCATAGAGCGGCGAATCGAAGCTGCTTTTGGGCGGAGTAAAAGTAGACCGTCCGAGTGGTCCAGCGAACATTCCTGTGGTGTTTGTGGGACACGAGAGGGATGTATCGCGTGGAGCTATACGCTCAAGTACGGCGCAGTGTCTTTGTCGAAGGGCTCAGTGAGCGCGAGGCCGCCAAACGGTTTGGCCTGGCGCGAGGGACGGTGCGCAAGATGTTGCGCTACGCCACTCCGCCGGGCTATCGGCGGCGCCAACCAGCGCAGAGGCCGAAGCTGGATCCCTTCACCGGAATCGTCGATCAGATCCTCATCGACGATCAGGAACGTCCGAAGAAACAACGCCACACCGCAAAACGCATCTTCGACCGCTTGCGCGACGAGTACGATTTCACCGGCGGTTACACGATCGTCAAGGACTATGTTCGCGACAAGAAGCTCGGCGGGCAAGAGATGTTCGTGCCGCTGGTGCATCCGCCGGGCGATGCCCAGGCCGACTTCGGTGAAGCTCTGGTGGTCATTGACGGCGTACAGCGCAAGGCGCACTACTTGGTGGTCGATCTGCCGCATAGCGATGACGCTTTCGTAAAAGCTTTCCCGGCCGAGACGACGGAAGCGTTTTGCGAGGGGCACAACGCAGCGTTTCGGTACTTCGGCGGCGTGCCACGCAGCATCCTCTACGACAACACGACCTTGGCGGTGGCGAGGATTCTGGGCGACGGCAGGCGCAAGCGGACCAGGGTGTTCAGTGAACTGCAGTCGCACTATTTATTCTCCGATCGTTTCGGGCGTCCGGGCAAAGGCAACGACAAGGGAAAGGTGGAAGGACTGGTCGGTTATGCCCGGCGGAACTTCATGGTGCCGGCGCCAAGGTTTCCAAGCTGGGAAGCGTTCAACGAGCAGCTCGAAGCGCAGTGCCTCAACAATCGTAAGCGGCGCTTGCGGCGGCACACCGAAACGATTGAGGAACGTTTCAAGCGTGACCGCCAAGCGTTGTTGCCCTTGCCGCCCACGCCCTATGACGCCTGCGACAAACGCACCACGCGGGTGACGTCGCTGTCATTGGTGCGCTATCGCGCCAACGACTACTCGGTGCCCACACGCTACGGACATCGCCAGGTGTTGCTGAAAGGCTACGTCGATGAAATCGTGATCTGTTGTGGCAGCGAAGAGATCGCGCGCCACCGGCGCAGTTACGAACGCGAAGAGTTGATCTTCGATCCGCTGCATTACCTAGCACTGCTGGAACGCAAGACCAACGCGCTCGATCAAGCGGCCCCGTTGGCGGGCTGGGAGCTGCCCGAACAGTTCACGTGCTTGAGACGTTTGCTCGAGGCACGGTTGGGAAAGCCAGGCAAGCGCGAGTACGTGCAGGTATTGCGATTACTGGAGGACTTCCGATTCGAGCACGTTGCCGCGGCGGTGCGCCAAGCCTGCGAGTTGGGAGCGATTGGCTTGGATGCAGTCAGGCACTTAGTGCTGTGCCGCATCGAGCAACGGCCGCCGCGCTTGGACTTGACGAAGTATCCGCACCTGACGGCAGCCCAGGTGGAGCAAACCTCCGCTGCGGACTATTTGGCACTGCTGGCACAAGGAGGGGGGTAATGGCGAGGTCGAAACTTCTGCTCGAAGCGCATTTGAAAGCGTTGCGGCTGCCAACCTTCCTGCGCGAGTACGACAAACTGGCGCCGCAATGCGCCGCCGAGAGCTTGGATTCGAGGAGCTTCCTGCAACAACTCTGCGAGCTGGAACTGCTCGACCGTGAACAGCGGGCCACCGAGCGCCGCATCAAGGCCGCGAAGTTTCCCGTGACCAAGAGTCTGGACACTTTCGACTTCCCGTCCTTGCCAGCGTTGAACAAGAAGCTGGTGCTGGAACTGGCGCGCTGTGAGTTTATCGACCGCCGCGAAAACGTGCTGGCACTGGGTAATTCCGGCACGGGCAAAACGCACATCGGCTTGGCGTTGGGACTGGCGGCTTGTCAGCGCGGCTATCGAACACGCTTCACAACAGCGGCGGCACTGGTCAATGAGCTGCTCGAAGCCCGAGATGAACGGCGCTTGCTGCGATGTCAAAAGCAGTTGGCCAAGCAGGATCTGCTGATCGTCGATGAACTGGGCTACGTGCCGCTATCGAAGACCGGAGCGGAGTTATTGTTCGAAGTGTTTTCCCAGCGCTACGAACAGGGCTCGACGCTGGTCACCTCGAATCTGCCGTTTAACGAATGGACGGAGGTCTTCGGCTCCGAGCGGCTGACCGCCGCCCTGCTCGATCGCCTCACGCACCACGTTCATATTCTAGAGATGAACGGCGAAAGCTTCCGTCTGATCCAGAGCAAGAAGAAGCGGGCTCACTCTTTGGGCTGACCCACCGGCCACTCGCCCGGTTTTCGTGGGACGGCCTCCACTACGCCTGGGCCGCCCTAAAGGGCGACCGCAGGCTCCGTTCCAGCCGTCCCACGAAAACCGCTACCCCTTCACCAACTGGTCTACTTTTGCTCCGCCGAAGTGGTCCAAATTTACTCCGCCCTTGACAACGCCGTCCCAGCCGGCCAGACACACACAGGCGAGTTCGAAGCCACCCAAGTTCCAAGGATCGAGACCCGATGACCACAGTCACGATCGCCGAAGCGTTGGCCCGCTCTATCGCGGACCTTGAGCGGCTGGCGCAGATGGCCGGCCCGGCAACGCCGGTTGGCTTTGCCCTCATGAGCATCAAGCTCTGCCTCCAGCGCATCGACCAGGGTCTACCAGCCGACCGTGACTGCTGGCTCTCGGTCGCCGCAGCCCTCAGGCGGGCGCAGGGAGGGTCGCCGTGAATCCCATAATCACCGTCTCCGCCGGCTTGTTGGACCCGAGGCACGTCAAAGCGATCGGAACTGCTGTTTGGACCTATCTCGCAGTGCTCGACAAACAGACCAGCTCTGACGGAACAGTCAACCACGGCGACCCGATTGCAGCCGCCAAACTCGGCGCTAGGATGGGGCTTTCTCAAGACACGGTCCTCCGTCATCTCGAACGGCTCCAACTTGCCGGATACATCCACCTCACCAGACAACCGTACGGCTGGGTCATCCGCGTCGAGAAACCGAAGAAACTCTTCAAAAAGAGAGTCGGCCAGAGTGCGGACTCTGAACAGGCAGAGAATCCGCAAAAGTGCGGCGCAGAGTCGGCAAGGTTGCCGGGTCTATATAAGGAAGATAAAGCAGTTAAAGCAATACTACCCGCTTCTCCGAAGCAGGCGGTTTCTAATTCAAAGACTGCCCTCGAACCAGGTCGCTGTCAGCACTCTCCACAATGCAAAACCCTGCCGTGGCACATCTGCGCTGTCATCGCCGAAGCGGCTGAACTCGAAGCGACTAGCTTCACCAAAGCTGAGTTAAGTCAAGCGAAGCAGCTTGCGGAGGAGCCGGATGACGACATCCGGGGCACGGTTGTCTACATGCGCGAAGTCAATGGCGACTTCTGGGGTCGCAAGAAGCGCATCACTCCGGCAGCCGTGGTGGACAACCTGCCGCTCTATAGGAAACACCGGTGGACGAAGGTGAACGGTCTGTCTGTCTCGCCACCCACCGAAGCCGAACTTCTGGCCTACGTGGACCGACAAAAGGGAGCACGTGCGTGAAGACCGCTGGCGAACTGGCACTGGAAAAGGGTCTGCCGGCAAGTACCGACGCAGAACAGCTTGTGCTGGGCACGTGCATAGTCGGTCACAGCGTGCCGCGTGCAGTATTGCAGTTGGCACCCGAAGACTTCTCGGTTGAGCGCCATCGCAAGGTTTTTCGGGCGATCCTTGCGCTTAACGGCCTCAAGCGTCCCATCGAATATGCCACCGTAGTCGAGGTCTTGGACAAGCGAAACGAGTTGGAAAAAGTCGGCAGCATCGCGTCCATTGCCGGGTTGACCGATGGCATGCCGGTTTTGTCCAGCATCGGTGAATACGTGCGCGTGGTAAAGGAGAAAGCGACACTGCGACGACTGGCGGTCATAGGGCAGGACCTGGCGAAAAAGGCGATCGCAGGGACGGAGCCCAACGACATCATCGAACAGTCCATCGCACGACTAGAGAACGCGCGCCTTGCCGGTCCACTGGACGCTGAAAAGTTCACTCTTGAAAGCCTCCACCGCGAATACCAGCGCCATGCCGACCTTCTTGACGAACAGCGCATCCGTCTCGGGTTGGACAGGTTCGACGAACTTACCGGCGGCGTGTCGTTCGGCGAAGTCGTCACATGCATCGCAAGAACCGGCGTTGGAAAAAGTGCACTAGCCCAGAACCTAATTGCCAACGTTCTCCGAAACTACCCCGACCTGGGCGTCGTTTTCTTCAGCCTGGAGATGCCCAGGCTTCAAGCGTTTGAACGTCAACTCATGATCCACGCTGGAGTTGAACGCGGCAAGGTGACCTACGCCTACAGAAACGACAGGGGCTTGATTCCAGTAGATGAATTCGTCCGTGGTTACAGCCGTCGCTTACTCATCGTGGACAACACGAACCTAGACTTGACCGGCATCAAGCAATTCATTCGGGGCGCTGTCGCGGCAAAGTTGGTGGTGCCGGTTGGCTTCATAGTCATCGACTACCTAGGTTTGTTGGACCGCGGCAACCAAAGGGCGAGCCTGACTGAGCGGGTGTCTGTGCTTGCGCGTGAGGTCAAGCAGATGGCGAAGCAACTGGAGGCCGTTGTCTTACTTGTCGCGCAGACCAGCCGCAGTGCCGGGGACGGGTCAGAAGAAGTGACCATGCTGGACGCACGCGATAGTGGGGCGATCGAGGATTCGGCGGACTTCCTACTCGGCGCATGGCGGCCTGAACTGAAAAAGGACCTCACGCCAGAGAAATACGCCGAATATCATGGCGACCTCTGCTTCTCGATCCTGAAGAACAGGCGCGGACCGAGGGACCGCTTTACCGTTTTCTTTGATGCCAAGACGTTGCGGATCGACTCAAAGGAGGCCCGCCGGGCAGAAGAGAGCCGGGAGGCGTGCGCGTGATGAGTGAGACGCGGGAAGCCGTAACAATCAAAGTCGAAATCCCGCTTGACGTTCTCGCGGACAAGATCGCCGAGCGTATTGGCGACACCCGTCAAAGACTCAAACGGCTATTCACCCGTCAGGAAGCCGCGGAGTATCTCGGTCGGTCCGTTCGTGGGCTCGACGGATTGGTAGCCAAAGGCGCTGTAGCGTCTGTGCGTGGTGACAGCCGCCCAATGGTCGACGTCCGTGACCTTGACGCATGGATCGAAAATAATAAAGAATAAGCCCCATGCCGAAAAAACCTGGTCTTGGGAGAATCTTCCAGCGGTCGCGGCGCGACAAGCGAACCGACAAGGTCGTCAAAAGCCCTCGGTGGAGCATCGAGTACCGAGTTGACGGCAAGCCGGTGTCGGAACCCTCGCAAAGTACGGACTACGCGGTTGCCGAGGCATTGCTACGGCGTCGCCTGCAAGAAATAGACGATGGGAAGTATGGAGGCAAGGACGCGCGGACTGTGCGCATCAAGCGGCTGCTCGAACTGCTCCTAGACAACTACAAGGACAATCGCCCACGGTCATTTGACTGGGCTCGCCTGGTCGTCAACGTCCACTTGGAGCCGTTCTTTGGGGCGACCAGAGCAGCCGCGCTCAGCAGCGCGAAGCTCGACGCGTACAAGCGCCAAAGGCGCCGGCGGGTGAAGGACAGCACCATCAATCGCGAGCTGGCTCTGTTGCGCCGCTCGTATACCCTTGGCACCGAGCAGGAGCCGCCGCTAGTGGTCCGTGTTAAGAGAATTCCCATCTTGCCGGAGCCGCCGCCACGCAAGGGTTTCTTCGAGTACGACGAGTTCACCGGACTGCGCTCGGAATTGCCGGAACCGCTTCGGCCGGTGATTACGTTCGCCTACACCACCGGCTGCCGAAAGGGCGAGACGTTGCGCATAGAGTGGACACAGGTTGACCTTGCAGCCAAGGAAGTAAGACTCCATCAGGACGACACGAAGAACGCAGAGCCACGCATTCTGCCGCTTTTCGGTGAGTTATACGAGATGCTCAAAATGCTCGACGAGAAGCGGCGGGCGCTGCACCCGGAGTGTAGGTGGGTTTTTACCCGGGACGGCCACAATCGAATCAAGGACCTCCGGGGTGCCTGGGACGAAGCCTGCAAGCGAGCCGGACTCTGGGACAAGAAGAGGGAACGACCGACCCGCCTTTTTCATGCCTTGCGCAGGACCGGAGCGCGAAATTTAGTGCGAGCGGGTGTGCCGGAACGGGTAGTCATGAAAATGTGTGGTTGGAAAACACGTTCGGTCTTTGACCGATACAACATCGTCAGCACGCGGGACCAGCATGAGGCGGCGGCGAAGCTTGAACGTTATCACGGCGAATTGGCGGAGGAAGCGGGTAAGCAGTCAAAAACGCAGTCAAATCTGCACGGGAGGGTGAACTAGCCGTGGGCTTCGGTAGCGACAAAGCCTTTGGTATGAGGTTGGTGCGAACGGGGGGAGTCGAACCCCCACGGGTTGCCCCACTAGAACCTAAATCTAGCGCGTCTGCCGGTTCCGCCACGTTCGCACACTTATAATCAAGAACTTACGAAGGCCAACCTCGCCGGAATCGGAAAGTTGTCCCTAACCGGCATTTCTCACCAGCCCCTAGCAGCCGTGGAGCAAAGCCTCGCCGTTTGAGATGTAGGTACGCGATTGATCGCGCCCGCTTGTCTTACAAAGCTGTGACGGTGGGGAGAAAAGCGGGAGCAGCGGCCTCCTGACCGGCTACTGTCCCATTATAAGTCGGACAGACCCAGTTGGTTAGAGCGAGGCTCCCGCGCAAGGCATGGGACGGGCGGGATCGATGTCGCCAAGAATGGCGGCACGCAGGATGCGTGCGCCACAAAAGCGAAAGGCCGGCTTGCGCCCGCGGCTTGGCTCTTTGGGGTTGCCACGCAGATTCTTGCGCAAATCAGCCCCGCAAGGGGCGTAGCGCCCCCTGCGGGGGCTGACTTACCGTTAAGTCACTCGTATGGGGGCTGGACCCTCGTCAGTCGTTCCGGCCGAGACCAGGTGCTCACTCGCTCCCAGGGGACATCGGGCGAGAAATCAGCGCGGTGGCGTGGGCTTCCGCGGCCTTGCCTTCCCCGACCGGCCCTAGCCCCTCGGCCGTCTTGGCCTTGATCCCAATACGCGCGACCTCGACTCCCAGAGCGTTCGCCACCTCCTGGCGCATCCGATCACGGTAGGGCAGGATCTTCGGCTGCTCGATGACGATCACAGCGTCGACGTTAACGATTCGGTAGCCCTGCCGTTCGGTCAGCTCACGCGCATGACGCAGGAAAACCAAGCTCGAGGCGTCCCGCCAGCGGGGATCCGAAGGCGGGAAATGCTCACCGATGTCACCCAGTCCCGCCGCTCCTAGGAGGGCGTCCGTCACGGCGTGCAGAACGATGTCGGCGTCCGAATAGCCGGCCAGGCCCCGCTCGAAGGGGATTTCCACTCCGCCCAAAATTAACCTTCGCCCTTCGACCATGGGATGAAGGTCGTAGCCGATCCCGACACGGAACTCCAGGCTCATTGGCTTTAGAGGCTTTGGCGGCTTTGGCTATTTTAGCGAAGGTTCTCGTCGCCCGATGCGCCCTGCACGGTCTCCTCCTGATAGAACAGGCGGGCCAAAGCCATGTCTCCGGGTTTGGTGATCTTGATATTCCGATCGCTGCCCAGCATGACGTGAACGTCTTCGCCAACGTGCTCGACCAGGGTGGCCTCGTCGGTGGCTAGGAATCCCTCCCGCTCAGCCTGTTCAAAAGCGTTCTTGAGTATGGAAAACTTGAACACTTGCGGTGTCTGCGCCAGTACGATGCGTTCTCTCATCAGGGTGGAGCGAATCACGGTGCGGTCTACTTGCTTGACGGTATCGACCGGAGGGATGGCCAGAATCACGGCTCCAGACTGGGACGCTTCCGCGCAGATTTCATCGATTTGCGACACGGTTACAAAAGGCCGAACGGCGTCGTGGACGCAAACCAGCTCCGTGTCGGCGGGAACCTGCGTTAGGCAGTTTCGCACCGAAACTTGCCGGCTGCGCCCTCCTTCGACCAAGCGCACGGGCTTTGTGTAGCCTTCTTGGTGCAACTGCTCGCGGAGGGGATCCATATCCTCGGAACGCACCGCTACGTAGATTTCCGAAACCGCCCCGGCGGCGACGAATTTTCGGACGGTGTGAATCAGGATCGGCGCTCCTGCGAGCAGCATGAACTGTTTGCGGCTGGTTCCCGAGCTCTCGGCCGCAGCCTTTCCCATCCGAGTTCCCAGCCCGGCAGCGGGAATGATCGCCACGGCTCTCATGCTGTTTAGCGCCCGGCGGTATGTTCGGCCCGGTGGGGGCGGTGGGAAGCGGAGTGCCCGCCTCCGGCCCGCGGCGCGGCTGACGCGCGCGCTTGTTCCCGGTGCGATGCGCTCGAGGGCTGTGTTTTCTCGTCGTAGCGGCCGAAGATCATTTTGCCCGCCGTCGTCTGCAGAACGCTGGTAACGGAAACTTCGATCGTTTGATTGATGAACCGGCGAGCATTGTCGACCACCACCATCGTTCCGTCGTCGAGATAGGCCACCCCCTGGTTGAGCTCCTTGCCCTCTTTCAAGACGAATACGCGCATGCTCTCGCCCGGCAAAACGACAGGCTTGAGGGTGTTTGCCAGTTCGTTGATGTTCAGCACCTGTACGCCTTGCAGCTGCGCCAGCTTGTTGAGGTTGAAGTCGTTAGTGACGATCTTGGCATCGATGTCCTTAGCAAGCTGAATCAGCTTCAGATCCACTTCCTTGAGGCGAGGATAATCGGTTTCAAGAATCCGCACGTTGAGGCCCGACATTTTTTGGATCTTCCGCAGAATGTCCAATCCCCGCCGGCCGCGGTTCCTTTTCAAACTATCCGCCGAGTCGGCCACGAGCTGCAGCTCCCAAAGCACGAACTGAGGAACCACCAGTACTCCGTCCATGAACCCCGCCGCGGCTACGTCGGCGATGCGGCCGTCGATGATGACGCTGGTGTCGAGGAGCTTTTGCGATTTTTCGCGCGCTCTATCCTCCCCAAAGACACCGCCCAAGGCGGCCAGGTTGAGTGTTTCTCCTTTCGCGCCGCCGACCACCATTCCCACGTACCCCAACAACAGCAGGAGGCCAAGATTGATGAACGAAGCGGCTTCCGGCGGCAAGCTTGATTCCAGCACTAGACTCATTAGGAAAGCCCCCACGACGCCGAGAGCCGATCCGACCGCGGCTCCGAGCAGGCGACCCAGGCTCACCCTTCGCAGGCGACTTTCGAACAAGATGATCGCTGTCCCGCTTACGGCTCCGACCAAAACAGACGGCCAAGTCTCTAGGCCGAACGGTTTCAAATGGAACGACATTAGGACGAAGATGCTGACGAATATGATCCGAGTAATCCACAGGTCCCGCATGATCAGAACTCCCGGGCGTCACAGCCCGCGCGCGTATGAAAAAACCGGCCACCCTTAGGCCGCCAAGAGTATATCACTGGCTAGAGCGGTCGCACAAACGGCTAGGGTTGGCAAGTCGGCAAGAGGTTTTTGCTCTTCCCCTCAGAAATATATAGAGCAGCGGCAAGAGTGCCGCGCGGCGGCCCGAGGCGCTGACTACTTAGTAGTCCGTTTCACAAGTTCGGTCACGTATATTTAGAAGCCAGGTGGACGGTCGGGAACTTCGGCCACGGCATACCGTGCCCCTACGTTTCCAGGCACCCAACAGATCTGTCGGGGCACTGCATGCTGTGCCCGCCTGTACTCGCCCGAAACGTGAGCGTATTTATGAAATGGAGTACTCATTGAGCGCTTCGCACCCGAACACGAATGCCGCCGGCAACGACCCTGGCTCAATTTCCTGCTCACGCTCAGCGTCAGGACGGCTGTTCATCCTCCGCCGGCTTCAAAAATCGAACACTCCGTCCATGTATTGCAAGATGGGCTCGACAATAGGCTGCACGATGTTGCGGATGTAACGGCCGACCGACTCGTCCCCAAGCGCATAGTAGTACAACAATGCAAAGACGGCCGCGGGGACCAGAAACGTCAGCAACGACTTACTGGCCTTCGCCCGATCGCGTCTTTGACGAGTGCGGCGATCCGCGCTCATGGCTCGCTCCTTGAAAGGATGACCGCGAGGCGGACTGCCTGCCGGCGACCTGACCCCGAGCGTTCACAGTCCGCCGAGAGGTTGCGCAACCGCCCCGCACCGCCCCTGGTGATCTTCTTTGTCGTTTTCCAGCCCGGCAGTCCGCGCCAAAAGTACGATCATGGCTTTCGGGGACGCCTCTTTTGCGCCCTCCTAGAATCCGCTACTGACGACGCCCGTCCGGTGCGAAAACGCGCTCACTGTCCGCGGGGCGGACATGCTGCAAGCTTTTCCACCTCAATACTAGCTGGGATGGCCTGTGGTTTGAAACCGCGAGGCGCCACTGTTTCACCTCAGGCGGCCTTGGGGTGAGCGTCTCTTGCGATTCCCGGTTGCCGATCGACAACTGGCCAAAAAGTGATAGACTCAGGCAATCCGGCGCGGAGAGCTAGCCCGGCGCGCCGCTCGAACCAGAAGTGCCGCGAACTGACCTCTTCACGAGTGAACTACTGGAAAAGCTTGGTCAAGTTCTTGACCCGGAGCTGGATGAGTCCATTCTCGAAAGGGGCTTCGTTGAATCCCTGCAAGTTCACAAGGGGCGCGTCACGGTAGAGCTAAGGTTGCCCACCTTTTGGTGTGCGGCCCCTTTCGCTTACTTGATGGCGGAAGACATCCGCAAGAGGCTCCTCGCCGCTCGCGGTGTTACGGCCGTCACTGTCCGTTTGAAAGATCATTTCGAATCGCAGGCGATTGAAGCGGCGGTGAACGCGGGCAAACGATTCTCGGAGGCCTTTCCCGGGGAAGCCAGCGGCGATCTTGACGACTTGCGGCTTGTGTTCCTCCGCAAGGGCTTCATCAAGCGCCAGGAGCAATTCCTGAGGAGCTTGACCGGGGCCGGTTTGTCGTTGCAGGAGATAGCGGGTCTTCGTCTCGAGCACCTCTCCATCGAAGGAACGTTCTGCCGCATCCGGCGGCCAAGCGGCGACACGCTCGCTGTCGAGGCGGCGCAGGCCGCGCAGCGTTATCTGGAGCGCCGGGCCGAGCTGGGCCTGAATGGATCGCCAACCGCGCCCTTGGTTACGGATTCTGAAGACAGGCCGATCCCCTCCCATCGTCTTCCGCAGTATCTCAGGGCGGCCCGCACGGTTCGGCTCTCGCTCGAAGCGAACGCTTCCATCTGCTCGGCTCTGCTGGATGCGAGGAAGGCGGAAGCTCCCGGAGGCTTCGTGCAAATTGGAGGTCAGCATGTATCAGGCTGATGATGAGGAAGTTTTTGTCATCGATGGGCATACCCACTTTTGGGATGCCAGCCCGGAAAACTGGCGCAACAAGTACGGTGAAGGTTGGATCCGCTGCTTCTACGACTATCACACGGCGCTGAGTCCCAAGGAATATGTGTGGCCGTTTGAAAAGTATTGCAACTACGGTGAGCAGACCATGATTCAGGATCTGTTCTTCGCAGGGCACGTGGACATGGGCATCATGACCTCCACCTATCTGTACGAGTTCTTCAAGAAGGGGTTCAATTCGCACATCCGGAACAATGTCTTGAAGGAAAAATACCCCCATCGGTTTATCCTGTGCGGGTCCTTCGACCCGCGGGCCGAGCAACAGGGTCTCGACGAATTCCGCCAGATGATCGCGGAATATCCCATCCAGGGTCTCAAGCTTTATACGGCGGAGTGGCGAAATGGATCGCGGGGCTGGTCGCTGAAGAGCCCCTGGGCCTACAAGCACTTCGAGGCCTGCCTGGAACTGGGGATCAAGAACATCCACGTCCACAAGGGCCCGACGATCTACCCGCTCGATCGAGACGCCTTCGACGTGGCCGATGTAGACCAGGTTGCCACCGATTTCCCCGATCTTAACTTCATCGTCGAACACGTCGGCCTGCCCCGGCTGGAGGACTTCTGCTGGATCGCTACGCAGGAGAAGAATGTTTACGCCGGCTTGGCGGTCGCCACCGCCTTTATTCACAGCCGCCCGCGGTATTTCGCCGAGATGATGGCCAACCTGCTTTTCTGGCTGGATGAAGACCGGCTGCTTTTCTCGAGCGACTATGCCATCTGGTCGCCGAAGTGGATCGTCGAACAATTCTGGTCCTTCGAGATCCCCGACGATATCAAGCAGGAATACGGAGTGGATTTGACCCGGCAGGCGAAGCGCAAGATCTTGGGCGAGAACGCGGCTCGCCTCTACGGGATCGATATTCCCGCGCAAAGGCAGAAACTCAGCCAGGATCCGATCGGCGTTAAACTGGCCAACGGCTCGGGCGCTTGATGCCGCGGCTCGGGTCCGCGACATTCGCGGGGTCAATGAGTATCATGGGACTGTCACGGGGGACTGTCACGGGGACAGGCACCGTTCCAGCATCTCGATAATTTGCTGTTGCCCGTCCCACGGTTGCAGGTTCGTCGTACACAACGAGTTGCTCCGCGTGCCTGTCCCCGGGAAGGGTCCAGGTGGCGAGGTGAAGCGGGCGAGAGGTTCGTCGGCACGAGGTGTGCGCCGCGCCCAGGCGTTCTGAAAAACATTCCCCGAAGACTTTTGGAGAAAGGATAGACGCATGCAAGCCGCTCGACTTCATGAATTCGACGAAACCCTCCAACGGGCCGAGCTGCTGCGAGTCGAAGATCTCGCGGAGCCGAAGATCCAAGAACCCGACGACGTCATTGTGCGCATCGGGGGAGCGGGTCTGTGCCGGACTGACTTGCACATCGTCGAGGGAATCTGGCGCGAAAAAGTCGACCGCCCATTGCCCTACATTCTCGGTCACGAAAACGCGGGCTGGGTGGATGAAATAGGTTCCTCGGTCCACACCGTGAAAACCGGCGACCCGGTCATCGTGCATCCCCTGGTCACCGACGGCGTCTGCCCGGCGTGCCGCCGCGGCGAAGACATGCATTGCGAGAACAGTCACTTCCCGGGGATCACTCGCGATGGCGGCTTTGCGCAGCTTCTTCATACGAAGGAACGCTGTCTCATCAAACTGCCTCCTCAGCTCGATCCCAAAGAAGTGGCGCCCTACGCCGACGCCGGGCTGACAGCCTATCGAGCGGCGCGCAAGGCGTCGGAGATGTTGCGGCCCGGCATGACGGCGGTCATTCTTGGGTTCGGTGGCCTCGGACATATCGCCGCGCAGGTCCTTCGCAACCTTTGTGCCGCCACGATCATCATCGTGGACACCTCGTTACAAGCCTTGACGCTGGCGGAAGCGATGCTCTTCGAGCACCGCGTCCTGGGGGATGAAGGCGCCGTCGACGAGATCCGGCGTCTCAGCGACGGAGGAGTCGACGCGGTCCTCGACTTCGTCGGGGAGAAGGGCACGCCCGAGCTGGCGATGAAAATGCTCCGCAAAGGCGGCACCTACTTCGTGATCGGCTATGGCGGCGTAATTCGGCTGCCGACCCTCGACATGATCGTCGACGAGTTCAACATTGTCGGCAACCTGGTCGGTAATTTCACCGAACTCTCGGAGTTGATGATCCTGGCCGGCCAGGGGAAAGTGAAGTTGGCCGCCCGGGCCTACCCGCTCGATCAGGTGAACGAAGCCATGCATGACCTGATCGACGGCCAAATCCCGGGACGCGGGGTTTTGGTTCCCTCCTAGTCCGCTTTTCTCACCAGGTGGCGAGACGATAGGCCCAGATGGCCACAAAATTGGGCGAATCGAGGGGGCAAGCCAAGTTATTGAAAACTGGAGCGGGAGACGGGGATCGAACCCGCGACATGCAGCTTGGGAAGCTACCGTTCTACCACTGAACTACTCCCGCTCAGGGGCAGGCAAGGTCCTTCATGGGCTTGCGATCGTCAGTGTATCACACGGGCAACTCGAGTCCGAGCTTTGTTGGGCGCCGGCCCGTAAGACTGTTCGCACGATCCGTCGCCCCGGGACGGGCGTCGCGGGCGGACTCCCCCATCCGATACTCCGCTCTCCATTTGACCGCGGTAGGCTCAGGTAGATTAACCTGGTAGTGAACAGATGGGAACCTGGGAAAGGACCGACTGAGATGCCAAGAACTTCTGCCCTGGCGCTCACCTCGATGCGGGCCGGCATGGCGGCTCCCTGCTGAATTTGAAAGTCATCTTGATGGACGCCATGTGTGTTCCGAAGAGTGAGTAGATCCAGCGGGAGTCAGGCTGGGGACGTTCCATCAATAAAATGCCGCAGAGTTCGGCCAAACGGAAAGATCGCCACGGCGCGGACGCCCCTCGTCGCCGCCAGACGGGCGGTGGAGCGAAGGGGAAAGACCTTGTCAACCAGCGTTCCCAGGTGGTTGAGATTGCCTCGCGCCTTGGCGCGCAGCCCATCGTTGCTTTTGACACGGAGTTCGTTCGCGAAAAGACCTTTTTCCCTCAACTCGGTCTAATTCAAGTCGCCGACCAAGACGAAGCCTGGCTCATTGATCCCCTGGCGTTATCGGCGGCGGATCTCCGCCCGCTGCTCGACGTTCTCACCGATGAGAACGTTCTCAAAGTCGCCCACGCCATCGAGCAAGACCAGGAATGTCTTTATCACCTCTGTGGCGTTGTGGCCTCACCGGTGTTGGATACTACGATCGCCGCGGGGCTCACCGGACACGGCGAGCAGATCGGCCTAGCGGCCCTGCTTCAAAAGCTGCTCCACGTCCGGCTGACTAAGGGACACACTCGCACCGACTGGTTGCAGCGGCCCCTGTCGGCCGCCATGGCGGACTACGCGCTCGAGGATGTGGCGCATCTGGTCGCCGCCGCGGAAAAACTGCTTGGGGATCTCGAACGGCGGGGAAGGCGAGATTGGGCCCTCGATCTTTCCGCCGCTTACGCCGACCCGCGGCGCTACGAGACAAATGTCGATGCGGTAACGCAAAGGTTGGCCGCGGGCAGCCGCCTTGACGAACTGGAATATGCTGTCCTCGGAAGCCTGGTGGCATGGCGGGAAAAGTGGGTTCGGGAAGTGGACCGGCCGCGTCGCTGGCTGGCGGACGACAAGGTACTCGTCAGGCTGGCTCGGGCACGACCGGCGCAGCGAGAAGACCTGCAGCGGTTTCGCGGCCTGGGCATCAAGGCGGACAGCCCTCGCGCCGACGAGCTTGTTCAGGCTATTCGAAGAGGTCTCGAAACTGCTCCTGAAAACCGAGTGCCGCCGCCGAAGAGCCTGAGGCCCGAACCCGCCGAAGCGGCGGCTCTGAGTCTGTTGAAATGCTTCGTCAACCAACTGGCAAGCGAACACGAAGTTGCACTCCGCTACCTGGTCAACCCGGAGGCCCTATTGCTCCTGCTGCGCGGCGACTTCAAAACCCTCGAAGAGCTGCAAAACTCCACGCTTCTCAGCGACGGCACGGTCGATTTGTTGGGCGAGCAGATCATCGAGTTTCTCGCGGGGCGAATCGGCTTGAAGCTGTCGAGGGGGCAGGCTGTCCAAGTCAGCACCGCCGCCGAATCCTCGGCGCCGGTCTGAATGCGGGTCCGGCGCGCTCTGCAACAGTCCGAACTTCCTTAGCCCACATTTCTGACCAGGTGGCAAGGCGAAGTACGTAAGGGCTGGGCCGTCGTTTGGTCCAGACCCGCGGTCTTTCTCACCCGCTGTCGTGGGCCAATGGCCGCCACCCAAAGTGGTCAGTGAGGATTCCCTACGGCGGGCGTTTCACGAAGCCGACAGGGGTGGACTGCAGTCGCCTGGAACTTCGGGCTACGCCATCCGCTGTATAGGAAGGCTGAACAAGGTATTTCGGCATCGCTATTCCTCCTGGGCACAAGATAGATGACTGCTGCTCGCATGGCAACAGACGTTGTGGGCCTAACCCGCTTTTCTCACCACGTGGCGAGACGTGCGTGAGAGGCCCGTCAGTACCAGGCGCGCGCCGCTCGGCGCGCGGAGGCGTACTTTTGCGGGTGTAGCCTGGCCCGCTCGTATCTTGCTGCTACCGAAATAAGCAGCGACTTTCGTTCAGCGTCCGACCGGGAAAGTACGTTGAGCACGGCGAGCAAGCGCAACGCAGTAATGGCGGGCCTATGGCGTGCTTCGACCGTCAGGTGGTGAGAAAGGCGGGCTAGGCGCGGCCGGCCGGGGCAAAGTCGTTATCTCGTGCAATACTTGGTGGTAGCTTCTTTCTTTTCGTTACACCTCGCGATGCTGCGCTCTGTAAGTCTCGCTTCCTTGATTGCGCTTGTTGCTCTATGGCTTGTCCCCGATTGCTTGGCGGAATCGATCGAACTGCTGCACGGACGCGTGGCGGCCGGAGTTGACGGCGACCCCCAAGAAGACACGCCGCTCGCGTTTCTCACCCGCGAAGGGAAAAGCGTTCGTGTAGCCGGGGATCGTTTTTCCAACGCTCAACTGCGGGACCCGCGACTCAGCGACCGCGAATGGGAACTCGAGGGCACGTTCCAGCCCGACGGGGGTTTTGAAATCCTGAAGCTTTTCACGATTCGGCAAGGGAAACGCCACCGCGTGACCTATTGGTGCGAAGTCTGCTATATCCGAACCCACGAGCCCGGCCGTTGTATGTGCTGCCAGGCCGAGACCGAGCTGCAAGAAATTCCGGAGGCGTGAAGGAGCTTCAGCCTAGCCCTCTTTTCTCGCCAGGTGGCGAGACAAAAAACGGCGGCCCGGGAGCCGAACGGCTGAGTGTCTCTCAAATCGGGAACAACCCGAAAAACGGACTTTCGCGGGCCACGATCGGCGGTGTGGAGCGCCCCCGCCGAGGCCCTCGCCCCCCTCGGCGGGGATGATTCCGACCTTCCGCCCCTATTTCGGCCCCTTCAGACAGCGAACAGGGCTCGTCGAGCTGCAAGCAGAGGTTTTCCACTCTTCCCCCGTCCCTTGGAAATCGCTCCGCGATTCCCACATGCCCACAGCCCGACGACGATACTCTCTTACCAACCGACAAACAACAAAACCAAGGGGACATTTCTATCGCCCTACCGCGAGGGACATTTCTATTGCCAGGAGTTTCCTCAGAATTTCTGGCTCTCGGAGCCGAACAGCAGATCGAGTTGCTGGCTCGGCGGTGGGGACTCAGTCGGAGCCGGGCTGGTTCGGGATAGAACATTCTTGATCCCGTCGGCCAGTGCGTAGAAACGGAACGGTGGAATCCCGAGGAAACGTCGCGAGATGATGAGCAGTTTTTCGCACAGCAGACGCAGCTTCATCTTCTGACCCAGAAACGTCGCCGCGAAATAGGCTGCCGCTGTCACCAGCACGACTAAGTTCTTCAATCGTTGATACTTCATCACGCGGATGTCCTCCAGGTTATAGCTCTGTTTGATGAAGCGGAAAGTCTCCTCAATTTTCCAGCGTGTCAGGTAGATTTGCACAACCCACCATAGCGATGACGAGTCCCGCGCTGGACCGAGCACGTTGGTGAGCAGCAACAGCGGCTCTTGCCCGAGCCCGGCGACGACCACCAACTGCAATGGCTCCCGGCGGCCGGGCCGACGAATCAGTTCGACTCCATAGCGGAGTTCGTAGGTCTTCTCGTGCCCGTCTTTGATCTTGATGATGCGTGCCTTGTGCCGCAGCCGACACTTGGCGCCCAGCTCGGCCACGCTCGATTTCAGGTGGCGCCGGTTTCCGACAAAGCGCTTCCCGGTGGAGCGGATCACGAAGCGCTCGCCGCGGTCCAGCAAGGGTTCCAGCAGCTTCTTGCGGTCGCCACCGCGGTCCACTGCCCAGATGCCGCGGCCTCGCGTATGTTCTCGCACCAGATCAACTCCGGCCAGCACCTCGGCGTTTTCACTCACGAAGTCTTCGGCCTCGGCCGAGTACAACTTCTGGTACACCGGTACGATCTCGCTGCCATTCACTTCGGCGGCGGTGATGTCGCACAGCCAGTATCCGTGGTGCATTTCGCCCGTGCTGCCGTCGCGCACCACCGCCAGGTGTTCCATCTTCTTGGCGTACTGTTTGCGCACGTCACCCAGATCCAGACACAGCACCGCGTTGGGTTGAATGCGCAGGCTGGCCATGCGGGCCAATTCAGTGGTAAGTTTCGTCTCCAACACCTTCGCCTTCAGATTGCGTGAGAGCCGATCCTCGGTCTTAAGCAGCGGGATCTCCTCCTCAAGACTACGGGCGATGTTACTGAGCTTGACGTCCTGACTGGCCTGAATGCCGAATAGCATCTGGCCAATGAACTTCTGGTGGGGGCGGCTGAGTGTCTGGCCCAGTTCCAGGGTGAACTTCGTCAATTGCGCTTTGAGTCGGGATCGGAGTTTGCTATCTTGCATCAGGGGACGGCTCCTGTGGCTGATGGAGTTCTTCGCAAAAACCCTTCTACCACGGTTCTCGTCCCCTGCCACTTCCACTTCCCGGCAAACCACTGAATTGGCTCCGGTTACCCCAATCACCGGTCAAATTCTGAGGAAACTCCTGCTCTATTGCCTCTTGACACATCACAACTCTTGTAGTTGTGGTACTTTTCTCTGTCTGATACACTTGAAACCAAGCTAAGTACCAGTATCATTTAAGGCCAACGGGTCAGGCTCCCGGCAACGAGGCGGGCTGGAATGCCTCTGCCCGTCACTGTCTCCAGGTAGCCAAAGTTTTTTCTCGCCCGGTGAGTAGCCGGCGGTTGAGGATCAAATGGCCTCGCCACTTCTCAGGTTGCGCAGCTATCTAGTACTGTTCGTCGTCTCTCTGTATCTGCTGGCGACAAGCGTGCTTCCGACGGCGCCCGACCAGCAGTTGGGCGCCGCGGCTCTTTTCGCCATTGGCTGTCTCTTCGCGGGTACGCGGCTTCGCGTTAATCGATTCCGCGGGGTGTTGGCGACATCCGATCTGTTTGTGGTTGGAGTTGTGGTTGCCGCCTCGCCGCTGCCGGCCGCGGTTTTGTCCGCTGCCGCGGTGGCCGTCCGCTGGGCCTGCGAGGGGAGAGTTCGGCGACAGCCCGTTCAGTACGCGGTGCGTGTCTTGTTCGCCGCTGTGGCCGGGTTTTGGACGTCCCTTATCCACCTCTCCATAGCGCTGCCTGTAGGGGCCGAGTGGATCGCGCTTGTCGGCGCGGCGATCTTCTACTTGTTCGCGAGTGCTTGGGCGGAATCAACGGTTAACCGCCTGGTCTATTGGAAGAGGCTGGCAGGTCGAAACCTGCCGCCGGCAGCAGGGATGTCACTGTTGTTCGCGCCCGCCGCGGTGTGTTTGGCGGTTGTGTCCGCGCGCAGTCAGGAAGTTATGCTGTGGGCGGCGCTCGCCGCAGCTGCCCTCCTCTATGTTCTTGTGGAGTGGCGTCTCGGACCTCTGTACGAAGATTTGTCCCAGCAGGCCGATACCGATCGGATCTATTTCCGCTCCGTCGAGGCTCTGGCCCTCGCCGTAGACGCCAAGGACAGCGTCAGCAGCGGCCACCTCAAGCGGGTCCAAATTTACAGCACCGAGATCGGCAAGGCATTGAACTGCTCGGAGTATGAGATCCGCACGCTCGAGTTCGGCGCGCTGCTTCACGACATCGGCAAGATTGCGGTTCCCGAAAACGTTCTCACCAAGCCGGGCCGACTGTCGCCGGAAGAGTTCAGCAGGGTCGCCAGCCACGCTCAAATCGGCGCGGAGATACTCGCCGCCGTTGACTTCCCGTTTCCCGTCGCGGAACTAGTCCTCTGCCACCATGAGAACTGGGATGGCACCGGCTACCCGCGCAAGCTGAGGGGCAAGGAAATTCCACTGACCGCGCGTATCCTCACGGTTGTCGATGCCTTTGACGCGTTGACGACCGACCGGCCCTACCGCCCGGCCATGACGGTGGAAAAGTCGATAGAGATGATCCGCTCGCGCCGCGGCACGGCCTACGATCCCAAGGTCACGGACGCCCTGGTCGAGCTGCTCCCCCGTCTGGAAGGACAGATCCGGCGCAACCCCAGCACCAACCGTCGCAACCCGTCAAGCCGTTTCTCTATCAAGAGTCCTCGTTCGCTCAGCGTCGATCAGACGTCTCTCACCCACGAAGAGCGTATCGAGAGTCTGAAGCAAGGTCGTGAAGTAGCCAGACGGGAGTCGGAGCCGGACAACTTTTCGCATTGGTCTCGGCTGCTTACGACCTTGGGATCCAGCTTTTCCGTCAAGGAGATTATCGAGTTCGTCATTCCCAACTTGGCGGGCCGGCTGAGCTTTGACGAATGTGTCGTGTTCATCAAAGACGAGCGTGAGTTGAGGCCGGTTTACTGCACGGGCCCGAAGGCGGACTTGATCAGCAAACTGAGCGTGCCGGTCGACAATAGCCCTACCGGATGGGTAGCCGCACACGGCCAGACCCTGGTGAACGGCAATCCGGTAGCCGAAGCTTCCGAGTTGGGGCTGATGACGTGGATGCAGGGGCTCAAAGCCGCGCTCGTGACTCCGCTGTGGGTCGATGACGAGCTCGTGGGCACGTTCAACCTGTACTCAAACACGCAAGCAGCCTATTCCGGGGACGACGGTGAGCTGATTGAAAAACTGACGCGGCCGCTCGGCTTCTTGCTGGAACAGGCAGCTCTCTATCAGACGAGTGGGATCGGCAACGATTCGCTGACCGGACTCCCGTCAGCAAGAGCCACTCTCAAATATTTGAGATCCGAAATTGAACTTGCGCATCAAGAGCGCAGAACGGCTTCGATTGTCTACTTCGACATCGACCGGTTTCAGGTTATCAACGCCCGTTTTGGGCACGCCGGCGGCGACCAGTTGCTTCAGTCCCTCTCCCGCATCCTGGAAGGTTCCCTGCGGGATCTCGACTTTCTGGGACGTCTGGGAGATGATCGGTTCTTGGCTGTTTTGGGGGGAGTCGGCCCCAAGGAGCTAAGGACGCTAATAACAAGGCTCCAGAAACGCCTCAAAGACAGCCTCACATTGCGCGTCAGCGATGCGGAAAGACTCATCCGCGTGAGCATGGGCACAGCCGTGTTCCCCGCTGACGCCACTTCGGCGGAGCAACTGTTAGTGCTAGCCAGTCAACGCTCGTACCTCAGGAAATTGAAGAAGGGCGCCGCCTCGGAAGACGTCTCTCAGGATTCGCTGACTCCGGTGATTCCCATCCGAGCGAGCTAGCCCGGGTAGCCCGGTTGGCTCACCGATGCGCGCTTCCCTGTTTGTTTCCGGCTAGCCCGCTTTTCTCACCAGGTGGCGAGGTGAAAAGCCAGGACGATCAGGAAGGCCTGTGTGCGACAGCCTCCTAGCACTTGCCGGTCTTTCTCGCCGGTGTCAGGCATAGCTGATCGACTGTAATCGCGATTCGAAGAAAACAGATGGCTGATGATCTCATTGCCGTCGCCATGAGCGGTGGCGTGGATAGCTCAACAGTTGCCGGTCTGCTCAAGAAGCAGAAGCAGCGCATCGTCGGGCTGACGATGCAGCTCTGGAACCAGCGTCGCTTCCCGGAGCTGGCCGTCGAGGGTGCAACGTCCGGACGCTGCTGCTCGCTCGACGACGTCTACGACGCCCGCCACGTCGCCGAGCATCTGGGCATCCCCTACTACGTCGTCAATTTCGAAGACGGGTTTGAAAAGGAAGTGGTCGAACCTTTCGTCAACGACTACCTCGCGGGTAGAACGCCGATTCCCTGCACCTTGTGCAATAACTTCGTCAAGTTCGACCAATTCATTCGGCTGGCCGAACAGGTGGGAGCGTCGCGGATCGCCACGGGACATTACGCTCGCATCGACTTCGACCCCGCCGCCGGCCGTTACCTGTTGCGCCGCGGCGTCGATGCATCCAGAGACCAGTCGTATTTTCTTTTCGGGCTTACTCAGCCTCAGTTGAAGCGCAGCTTGTTTCCTCTTGGGGGGGTGCCCAAGTCGGAAGTTCGTCGCCTCGCCGCCGAGATGGGGCTTCCCGTCGCCGACAAGAGTGAAAGCCACGAGATCTGCTTTGTGCCGAACGGCGACTACGCTCGCTTCGTGGAACTTTACGTCGAGGGCAAGGGGTCGGAACGCAACGAGTCATGCGGAGAGATTGTTTCCGAGGACGGCCAAGTGCTCGGTGAGCACACTGGCATCCATCACTATACGATCGGCCAGAGGCGAGGACTGGGGGTCGCTACCGGGCGACCCATGTATGTTGTCAAGATTGAACCCGCCAGCCGCCGGGTCACAGTCGGGGAAGGGCAAGCGCTGCTACGCAAGCAGTTTCTGGCAGGGGGCGTCAATTGGATAGCGGTGGAAGATCTCCGTGAGCCGATGGGCGTCGAGGTCAAGATCCGGCACCAGTTCAAGCCGGCCGGGGCCGAGGTCCGCCCGACATCGGATCGTCAGCGCGTCGAAGTCGAGTTCGACGAGCCGCAACGGGCCGTAACGCCAGGTCAAGCCGCCGTGTTCTATGATGGCGATCTGGTGGTCGGCGGCGGCTGGATCGAGTAGATCCAGCCGCCTAAATCCGGCAGTTCCGAAGGTGTTGCTGTGTACCCTAAGATAGCCACAATCAACAAGTTGCGCCCTGTTCCCAGGGTCAACCGCCGGATTTAGGATCAGCCGTGCCACGACGCTTGCGCGGAAGCGCTGGGTCGCATCCCGAGAACCGGGCCGGCAGGCTCAAGTTCGATCGGCATCAGATCGATAGTGACCGTAGAGAGACACTGTCTAATCTGATGCACAAATACCTTGTCTGCGGACCGCAGGGCTGCGGCAAAGGCACCCAAAGCGAGCTGCTTTGCCGCGATTACGACTTCGTCCACATCTCGATCGGTGAAATCTTCCGCCGGCACGTTCGAGACCACACTAAGCTGGCAGCGAGAATCCGTCGCATCACCGAGCGAGGACTTCTGGTTCCCGACGAAATTGTCGAAGAAATCGTGCGCAAGCGCCTCGAAGAACATGACTGGAACTACGGGTTTGTGCTCGACGGTTTTCCGCGAACCCAGCGACAGGCGGAGTATCTTTTCGAGAACTGGAACCTGGACAAGGTAATCTACCTCGACATCTCCGACGAAGTTGTGTCCCGACGAGTTATGCATCGGGCCAAGGTCGGGGAGGGTAGCCACTTCACGAAGCGGGTTGACGACGACCCCGAGGTGCTGACCACCCGACTCCGTGAATACCACGAAAAGACGCGACCGCTACTGGATCTCTACCGCAAAAAGGAAATACTGATCACCATAGACGCCGCCCGCCCGATCCGGCGAATCTACGAAGAGATCCGCTTACGTCTAGGCCTGCCGGCGCCGGAAAGCCATGGTCAGGCAGCACACACGGAAAGCCTCGAGAGTCTGTCGAAGGTTTCCCAAAGCTGAGATCACTGCCCCGGTTCAACGGCGAGGCCTATCACGCACTTCGCCTGGCCACGTGGTGAAAAGCGGGCTAGCCGTTTGAGCGTGCGGCGCTTCCCGGTTATAATCCGAGATGCAAAAGCGGCCTTGCCGTACGACGATGCCACATTCACGACAGCCGATTTTGGTGGCGAGTCTTGTTCTACTCAACCTCGCGACCATAGCCGAGGCAGGCGAGTCCGGCCCACAAAATGTCCCACCAGGGCAGGTAAAGGTCCATCCGAAAAACAAGCTGTCATACGTCTGGATTCCGCCGGGAACTTTCTCGATGGGGTGTGTCCCGAACGATGGCGACTGCGATGTGATCGAGGAGCCGCGACACCGGGTCACGATCACGAAAGGGTTTTGGATGGGCCGCACCGAAGTCACCGTGCGCGCTTACAAGCGTTTCACTCGAAAGACGAAAAGAAAGATGCCTCCCGAGCCGCGCGTGACGGCGTTCAATTCTCTTTCGCTGGGCGCCAAGTCGATTGCCGACCGTTTTGAGTCCGGGCCGGGCAAAAGAGAGGATCGGCCTATCGTCAATGTGACCTGGGAAGAGGCGCGGGCGTTTTGCTCCCACTCCGCCGGCCGGCTTCCGACCGAGGCCGAGTGGGAGTATGCCGCCCGCGGCGGCAAAGAGGGGCTGGTGTATCCCTGGGGAAATGCTATCACTCACGAATACGCCAACTACGGGGGCGCCGCCGGCAGTGATCAGTGGCGGTATACCGCGCCGGTGGCTAGTTTCCCGCCGACAGGTTTCGGCCTTCACGACGTCATCGGCAACGTTTGGGAGTGGTGCGCCGATTGGGTAGGCGGGAACTACTACGTCAAGTCGCCGCAGGCTGACCCCGTCGGCCCGGCGAGCGGCAAGGAGCGTGTCGTTCGCGGAGGGTCTTGGGGCTTCGGCCCCCGCTACCTGCGGCTTTCGGCGCGGGTCATGGCCAAGCCCGACAGTCGAGGCCACAACATCGGCTTCCGCTGCGTGCAAGAAACCATCCGTTGAGGCTGCGCTTGTCGCCTACTTCGACCGTCAGTACCTACATTATGAAATTCTTGTCGCATTGGGCAGGATATGCATCCGGCCTCGGCGATGGCGAGTTGAGGAATGATTACCAGGTTCTTCAAGCGCAGCCCCAGCGCGATCACTTGACGCCCCAGCGCGGTCAAGTAGTAGCGGTAGCCGCGACTGACTTTCTTGATGGTGCCGTGCGTGCGCAGGCGCTTCAGCAAACGAGAGACCTGCCCGCTCGTCAACCCCGGCAAGTGCGCCCGCAACGCCTTGTTGTCCATCCCGCGGATCTGGAACTCTCCGCGCGCAATCACTTCGAATAGGCGTTCGTCACACCCGTCGAACAGGTTGAACCCGCGGTCATCGCGCCCTCAGCGCTGAATCTTGATCTCAGCGGCTGGTTTCGAGGACTCGGTTTCCAGAGGATCGACGGTTGGTCCGTATTTTCGGGGTCGCGTTCGGTGGCGGTAGGCCGTGTTCATCCACTGCTGCAGCCAGTCGATGACGGTCTCATACCACAGGACGCTGTTTCGAGGTTTGAGGATCCAGTGGCCTTCGTCGGGAAAGTAGAGGAATCGAGAGGGGACGTCCCGCAGCTGCAAGGCGCTGAAGAGCTGCATGGCTTGGCTTACGGGAACTCGGTAATCCTTTTCTCCATGGACAACTAAAGTCGGAGTCTTAAAGTTCCGCACGAAGTTACTGGGCGACCACCTGGCATACATTTCCGGGCTGTCCCAGGGCGGACCGCTGAATTCCCAAAGGGGAAACCACAATTCCTCGGTAGAGCCGAACATGCTGCCGAGATCGAACACGCCGGAGTGCGAGACGAAGGCGCGAAAACGGCTGGTGTGACCGAGCATCCAGTTGACCATATAGCCGCCGTAGGAGGCGCCGGCGGCGACGACCTTCCGGTTGTCAATGTAGGGCTGTTTCAAAAAATAGTCCATGCCGGCCATGATGTCGTCGTAGACCACGCCGCCCCAGTCCCCGTTGATGGCGTCGATGAAGGCCTGGCCGTAGCCGGTGGACCCTCGTGGATTGGGCATAAAAACAACGAATCCAGCTCCGGCGAAGACTTGGGCATTCCAGCGATAACTCCACTTTTCTCCCCAAGCCCCTTGCGGGCCGCCGTGCACGAGCAGCAACAGGGGATACTTCTTTTCGTAATCGAAGCCGGGCGGCTTGACGACAAAAGCGTGTATTTGCGTGCCGTCACCGGCCTCGTAGGAGATTTGCTCGAGGGGAGTGATTTGATGTTCCCCCAGGATTTCGTCGTTGAGATGGGTGAGCTGTTGCGGCCGCCCACCGGTCGAGAAGCCACGAAAAATCTCGGTCGGGTGAGAGCCGCTATGGCCGCTATAGATGATCGACTTGCCGTCGGGAGTGAGTTGGACGTCGCCGTGTGTCGCATCGCCAAAGACGACCGGCTGAATGCCGCCGCCGGCCGCCGGCACGGTGTAGATCGGCGAGCGGCCGCGGTCCTCGGCGGTGAAGAAGAGCCGCGAAGAGTCCGGAGACCAGGCGATGCCGGTCACCCAACGGTCCGAGGTCTCGGTGACATTGGCTGTGTCCCCGGTGGTTCGATCGTACACCATGAGCGTAAAACGGTCGCTTTCGTAGTTGGGTCTTGACTGCGCCCGATAGGCGATATAGCGCCCGTCAGGCGAGTAGAGCGGGGAAGTATCGACGGCCGGATTGGAAGTAATCATGACCGGCTCTCCGCCCCCGATCGGAACGACGTAGATCTCGCTGTTCGTCTGGGTGGCGGGCGAGCGCGTGGCGGCCATGGTGAAGCAAACTTCGAATCCGTCGGGCGAGACGTCATAGCCGTCGGGTCCGCCCAGGGAGAAGGGGGGAACGTCGCGACGTCCTGGGGTCAGATCACGAACCTGATCGTCTTCGATGCCGGTGACGAGAAGGTGAGTCCGGCGGCCATCGTTCCAAGTGTCCCAATGGCGGTAGAGAAGGCGGTCGAAGACTTGCGCCTTGACGGGACCTTCCTTCCGAAAGTCGAGTTTCTCTTGGTTGCAAGCATTATCGGCGCCGCATTCGGGGAAGACACGGCTTGTAAAGAGCAGACGCTCGCCGTCGCCCGAGAACACGACCCCGGCGGCTTCGGTCGCCAGGTCGGTCACTTGGCGGGCACGGCTGCCGTCGGAGCCCATCAGCCAGACCTGAGAGGAGCCGGAGCGGTCGGAGACGAAAGCGATCTGATTGGATCCCGGCGACCAGCGCGGGCGTTCGTTCCGCTTGCCGGAAAAGGTGATGCGCCGCTGGGTGCCGCCGTCCACCGATATGGTGTAGATGTGTTTTTCTTTGGCGTTGTCAGAGACGTAAGCTTTCGTGACGACGAAGGCTACGGTGGAACCGTCAGGCGACAACTGAGGGTCGGAGATGCGAGCGAGCCGATGCAGCGCCCAGACATCGAAAGGCTTTTTCGCCGGCTGCGAAAGTAACGGGACCGAGAGCAGCGACAATACTAGAACGACACGGAGCATTCATAAGACTGTAACGCAGCCGTTGGCCGCCGCGAAAGACGGCGGCGCGAGCGGGTGGGCTCAAGCCCGCTTTTCGCCCCACCTGACGGCCGAAGCACACGATAGGCCCGCCCATGTCCGAACAAGTGCGCGGGTTCCTCGGCGCATGACGGCGCCGCGCCGTGGCCCGCGCTACAATTCTGCAGAGGGTCCTGCGTTCACGCCCGTATACTTCTGATGATCTGGTACTTGCTCCTGTTGGTGCTTCCAGGCGTGTTGTGGGCCGACGACGAGCGGCTTGAACTCGAGCCGCTGAAGACGACGATCACGGTCCGGGGGACCGTGGATTCCCCCTCATCGGGCTATATCACCTCGGTTTCACGAGAGACGCTCGAGTCGCACCCGGGAGTCAATCTGGACGACCGTCTGCGCGAAATTCCCGGTTTCACGCTGTTCCGGCGCTCGTCCAGTTTGGTCGCCCATCCAACTACGCAGGGGATTTCGCTTCGAGGAATCGGCAGCAGCGCGGCCGGCCGCACGTTGGTCTTATACGATGGTTTGCCGCTGAACGATCCCTTCGGCGGGTGGGTGTATTGGTCCCGCGTAAACCCCGACGCGATCGACGCGGTCGAAATATCACGCGGGGCCGCGACGAGCGTCTACGGCGATCGCGGCATGGGAGGAGTTGTCTCGCTGCTCACCCCCACCCCGGAATCGCGCCGTGTGTGGGCCGCGGCCGAAGGAGGGGGCGCCGGCATCGCGGATGTTCGCGGCGGGTATGCGGACCTGTTGGGGAAGATCGGCCTATCCGCTCTGGTTCGCGGGTTTCGCTCGCAAGGGTATTTCATCGTGCCCCAGGAAAGCCGCGGCAGCGTCGATCGCCGGGCCGACGTCGATTTCGTCGTCGGGGACCTGCGTTTCGACTATTTCGGCAAGAAAGACCGCTTGATGCTGAAGGCGAACGTTGTTGCCGAGCAGCGGCAAAACGCCACCTTGCTGCGGACCAATGCAAGCTCGCTCGGAACCGCCGGTGCTCACTACCAGCGGGAGGGCCTTTCGCTTAGCGGCTACCATTCGCGAGGAGTGTTGCGCAGCGGTTTTTCCTTCGTGAATGAAGCTCGCAGCTTCGAGCGCCAGACGCTGCTGCAGCGAGTCACCTCGGAAGACAGCGGAGGATCGGCCGTGTGGAAGCGCTCGTCGCGGAAGCTGAACCTGATCCTCGGGACGGACGCTCACCGAACAGGGGGCATCAGCCGCGATACGGTCGTCAGCACAGGGTTTGTGCGCCGGCCCGGTGGAAAGTTGTGGCAGCAAGGCTTGTTTGTCCAGACTGATTTCGCCGCCGGTCCCCGCACGCGAATCTATGGCGGCGTGCGCCATGACTTTACCGATCGGGGAAATGACTTCTGGAGTCCGCGCGCGGGGCTGGCGTTCTCGGAAGGCCCGCGCCGCTGGCGGGCTTCCGTCTATCGCAGTTTCCGGGCTCCGACCTTGAACGAATTCTTTCGTCAGTTTCGCGTGGGAAACATCACCACATTGAGCAATCCCGAGCTTCGTCCGGAAACGATGTTCGGCGCCCAAGCCGGTATGGATTGGCAGAAGGGCGGCGCAATCTTTCGCACGACCCTTTTTTGGCAAGAGATTGGTGATCTGATCGGCAATGCGACGATTCGCTTGGGATCTTCGCCGCTGAGGCAGCGTCAGAACCTAGGCACGGCCACTGGACGGGGCGTGGAGCTGGAAGTCCTCAAGACCTTCGGGCCCTTCCGGGCCGAGGCGGCTTATCTTTATGTCGATTCGCAACTCGACATCAACGTCTGGATGCCCCAAACTCCCCGCCACCAAGGGTCGTTTCAGTTGCTCTACGTCGCTGGCAGGACGCTCGTTCGCGGCGGCATTCGCTCCTCGGCCGCACAGTTTGAAGATGACTTGAATCAATTCCTGCTGCCGGGATTTTTGACGTTGCAGGTTATGTTGCAACACCGGCTGGGACATGGCGTTTCGGCAATATTGGCCGTGGAGAATCTGCTGGACCGACGATTCCTCGTGGGGTTTGTTCCTACTCCCACGACGGGCACGCCGCGGTTGATGCGCGTCGGCCTGAAATGGAAGACCGGGCGCTAGCCCAGCGCTAGGAGTAGTTAAACCTCGCCCTTCCTGGCCTCTTCCAACAGATAATCCGACAGCCGCCAGGAGAGGGCTTTGATAGCCAGCGTTGGGTTCTTGTCGGGGTTGCTCACGAACACGGCGCCGTCGGCCAGGAAGAGGTTTTTCACATCGTGAGCCTGGCTGTATTTGTTGACGACCGAGGTGTTCGGGTCGTCGCCCATCCGCGCCCCTCCGACCTCGTGGATGATCGACCCCGGAGCGTTGATGTTCGCCCCCCCGCCCGGATGGTCTTCCTTTAAGTCGACTTCTCCTCCCAATACGTGAATAATCTCCTCGAAGGTTTCGCGCATGTGCTTGGCCATCTTGAGTTCCGGCTCGGCCCACTTCCAGTGGAAGCGAAGCACGGGGATGCCCCAGCGGTCGACTTTTTGCGGGTCGATGTCGCAATAGCAGTCGTCGTTGGGAATCATCTCGCCGCGACCGGCAAGCCTGATCTGCGCCCCATAGTGCCGGCGCAGCTCTTGTTTGAGTCGCGGTCCGTAGCCTTCCACTTCTTCGGCCTTTCCGCGGAACATCCCGGTAACTGGCATTCCGGGCCCGCCGCCGAATTCAATGTGGTAGCCGCGAGGGAAATCGGGTTGGCGATGGTTCTCATAGAGCCACCACGGGCAATAGAGGTGCAGCCCGCTCACCCCGTCGTGGTTGTGCGATTTCAGCCCTTCCATGTAAGGGATGTGGGCCCCCACGTGAACCCCCACCGTGTCGGTCAGGTAGCGCCCGAGGACGCCGCTGGAATTCGCCAGCCCGTTGGGATGGCGGGGCGACTTCGAGTTGAGCAGGAGCCTGACCGACTCGCACGAGCTCGCCCCGAGGATGAACGTTTTGGCTCGGACCTGCTTCTCCCGCCGCGTCGTCTTGTCGACATAGGAAACCGCGACAAGCTTGCCGTCCCGATCGGCAATCAGCTCGCGGGCCATAGCGTTCGTGAAAAGGGTCACATTGCCCGTCGCCAGCGCCGGAAAAACCAAAACCTGACTGGCGGAAAAGTTCGACGCGGTCACGCAGCCCCGTCCGCACTGGCCGCAGTAGTGACACTCCGGGCGTCCGTTGAGCGAGCGCGTCAACACGGCCCGGCGACCGGGAATGGCCGGAATCCTGAGCTTGTCGCAGGCGCGCTTGACCAGATGGTCCACGCAGCGCGGCTCGGGGGGCGGCAGAAAGATGCCGTCGGGCGCGGAGGGGATGCCTTCCTTTGTCCCGTATATGCCGACCAGCCGCTCGACCCGGTCGTAGTAGGGAGCAATATCGTCATAGGTGATGGGCCAGTCGTCGCCGTAGCCGTCGATGCCGCGACCGCGAAAGTCGTAGTCGGCGAATCGCAGTGAGATGCGTCCGTAGTGGTTGGTCCGACCGCCGACAATACGGGACCGAAACCATTGGAATTCGGGCGATCCCTCGGCGGTGGTGTAAGGCTCGTCGTCTCTCCATCGGAATTGGTTGGGCGCCGCGAAGCGTCCGCGCCTTTCGCGAAAACCGAGTCCCCGGTGTTCGACATCGTAGGGCCAAAGGTGCTCGAGAAAATCTTTGGCCGGATCAACGGGCGGCCCGGCTTCGAGCAGTGCGACTTTGGCTCCGGCTTCGGCCAAGACCTTGGCGGCCATGCCGCCGGCCGCCCCCGAGCCGATGATGGCTACATCGTAAACTTCGGGACTGCGAATGATTTGAAGCATTGCAAGTTAACCAGCGGGCACGGCATGCCGTGCCCCTACGCTTGATAAGCGGGACAGCACGTCAATTGCCGGCTACACAGGCGCCCGATCCAACAGCTGCTTCACGACATCCTGGCCGCAGCCGTGGTACTCGCTGAGAGCCTCATTGCCGCCGTAACCGACGTCTTCGATACCCTCTTTACTGGTATAGAAGGCGTCCACGGTCCACTCGCGCATCAGGGAGAAAAATTCAATCCCCGGCCCCAGCTCCGCTGAGTCGTTCTTTCGATAGGCGATCAGATCGAGCATTTGCCGCTGCTGTTCGTTCGTCGCCCCGACAAAGGACTTGGCCGTGCGCCGCCGCATTTGGTGGTCCAGCCAAGCCAATCCGCCGCTGAAGGAAATCTGCAACTCCTCCTCGGAGCCGGCCATCAAGTCGATCAGCTCGGCCGTCCCTCCGGCGATGCCGCCTTGTGATTTTTCATCCGGCGGAATGATCCAGTCCGAGAGGGCCTGGAGAGTTTTGAACTCATGCTCGTTGAAGTATTTTCGCTCGTAGGGGCCGGACGGTTTCGGTTCACCTTGGGACTTGTGCCGGTGCTCGTGCGGAGGGGCCTGCTGGGCTAGCGCCGAGGCGGGCACGAACCCCGCGCCGGCGGCCGTCAAACCGGCTCTCTTGAGCATCTCGCGCCGGGAAAGCTGGTTCTTTTTCCGGTCAGCCATGTTAGACACTTCCTTTCTTGGCTTGATCGAGCAGGTACTCGGCCATGCGCCACGACAAGGCCGTGATGGTCAGCGTCGGGTTCTTATCGGGATTGGTGGTAAAAACCCCACCATCGGCCACGAAGAGGTTCCTCACGTCGTGGGCCTGGCCGTAGCGGTTCACGACCGACGTTTTGGGGTCGTTGCCCATGCGCGTCGTCCCCACTTCGTGGATCACTCCCCCTGGGGCGTCGATCTCGGGTCCGTGCAAGCCGCCTTCCTTCCCCAAGACGACGTCGCCTCCCAGGAGGCCGATCATCTCCCCAAAAGTCTGCTTCATGTGCTCCGCCATTTTCAGTTCCGGTTCCGCCCATTTCCAATGGAAACGAAGCACGGGAATGCCCCAGTGATCGACGACCTGGGGATCGATGTCGCAGTAGCAATCGTCGTTGGGAATCATCTCGCCGCGGCCGGTGAGAGTAAACTCGGAGCCGTAGTATTGACGCAAGTTACGCTTTAGGTTTAAGCCATATCCCTCTGTATTATTGAGCTTTCGATCGAACGAACCTGTCCTCGGCATGCTCTGCCCGCCCCACCATTCGATGTGGTAGCCGCGGGGGAAGTTGGGCTTGCGGCCCTCCTCATAGAGCCACCAGGGGCAGTACATGTGCGCGCCGCCGGCCCCGTCGTGGTTGTGTGGCTTGAGACCTTCCATGGCCGGCACATGTACGCGGAAGTGGACGGCCACCGAATCGGTGAGATTGCGCCCGACCTGATTGCTGGCGTTGGCCAACCCGTTGGGGAAGCGGGTGGATTTTGAATTGAGCAGCCGCCGCGCCGACTCGCACGAGCTCGCTCCCAGCACGAACGCCCTGCCCCGAATCTGCTGCTCGCTGCGATCCGTCTTGTCTACGTAGGAGACCGCAACCACCGCGCCCTCCTGATCGGTGATTAACTCACGCGCCATTGCATTCGTGAACAGAGTTAGGTTGCCGGTCTCAAGCGCCGGGAAAACAAGCACTTGGCTCGCCGAAAAGTTAGACGCCGTGACGCAACCGCGTCCGCACTGGCCGCAGTAATGGCAAGCCGGGCGCCCGTTGAGCGGACGGGTCAAGACGGCTCGCCGACCCGCAATACAAGGGATCCTGACTCTGTCGCAAACCCGTTTGATCAGATGGTCGAGGCACTTCGGGGCGGGAGGAGGCTGGAAAACGCCGTCCGGGGCGCTGCGGATCCCCTCTTTCGATCCGCAGACCCCGATCAGGCGCTCGACTTTGTCGTAATAGGGGGCGACGTCGTCGTAGCTGATAGGCCAATCTTCGCCGTAGCCGTCGAGGCTGCGCCCGCGGAAGTCGTAGTCGGCGAAGCGGAGCGAGATTCGACCGTAGTGGTTCGTGCGTCCGCCGACAATCCGTGAACGAGACCAACGGAATTTCGGGGATCCCGGAGCGCTGGTGTAGGGTTCCTTGTCGCTCCAGCGGAATCTGTTTGGGGCGCCGAACCCGGCTCGGCCGCCGGGCAGGCCCAGTCCGCGGTGTTCGACCTCGTAGGGCCAAACATGCTCCAGATAGTCTTTGGACGGATCGAGCGGCGGACCGGCCTCGAGCAGAGCGACTTTCGCTCCGGCATCACAAAGAACCTTAGCCGCCATGCCGCCGGCCGCGCCCGAGCCGATGACGACAACATCGTAGACGTCTCTGCCGCGGATGACTTGAGGCATTGTTATATGAGAGCAGACGCAGAAGGCTGTCGGCGCTTAGCCCGCATTTCTCACCACCTGTACCGAACCCACGGTTTCGCCTAGCGGCTCCACCGTGGGCTATTATCCTACGCCCCCTGCGGGGGCTGAAGCACACTATTGATACCCGCAGAATATAGTGTTGTTTTCGGACACAGCAAATGCCTTGCCAGAGCGGGCGCAGCACGCTGCGCCCCTACACTGTATTTCGCGAACATCAATAAGTGACGAGTATTGGGGCTAGCCGGCCACTTGGTTCTTCAAAGTCCCAATGCCGTCGATTTCTACCTCGACCTTGTCGCCGGGCTTCATGGGGCTGGTCCTGCCCGGCGTGCCGGAATAGATCACGTCTCCGGGGGAGAGCGTCACGTAGTGGCTGATAAAACTCACCAGTTCCCGAGGGCCGAAGATGAGGTCGCTCGCCAACTGGGACTGCTTGACCTCGCCGTTCAGCCGTAGCTGGATCCGCGACTTCTCGTAATCGAGACCGGCGGCAATGGCGGGACCGAGCGGCCCGAACGTGTCGCTGCCCTTGGCGCGCCACCATTGCAGGTCTTGGGGATCGCCCAACGACCCGAGCTGCCAGTTGCGATCGCTGACGTCGTTGCCGCAGGTGTAGCCGAAGATATGGTCGCCGGCGTCTTCCGCGGAGACGCCCTTCGCCGTCTTCCCGATCACGACCACCAGTTCAGCCTCGTAGTGAACGTCGCGGGCTCCGGGCGGAAAAACGATATCGTCTCCCGGATCGGCTAACGCCGTGGGCGGCTTATAAAAGATTTCCGGATTCGCCGGCGCCGGATGATCTCCCAGGTGACTGCGATAGTTGAGTCCGACGCAGAGGACTTTCGAAGGCTCGCAGGGGTAGCGCAACTTCACGTCGCCGAGTTGCACCGTTTTCCCGGTCGGGGCCCGCTCTCCGAATAGCCCGCCGTCGATTTCCTGGATCGTCTCGCCATCAAGAATGCCGTAGAAAACACCCCCCGCGTGTCCATAGCGGACATAACGGGTCACCGAATCGCTCATGAACGTGAACCCCCCGGCCGACTGTGCGGCGATGCAAGATTGTACTTAGACCCCGGCGGAAAACCGTCCGCGGGAAGGTGTGAAAAAATGTGGGGGCAGTCAGCCGCGGCTGAAAGATGTCGTGGATCCTGCGCGCCTCCTAGGACGCCGCTTGTGACAGTCCCCGATTTTTGCACACCTTTCAGGATTCGACTAGTCTAGCAAAGTGCTTTTCGGACGGGCGTTTTGAGAGTCGTCAATCTTGCCCTCGGGCTGCTTTAGTGGCATCCTCGGAAGAGATGCCTGACGCGCCGGAAAGGCTCGCTCCCGACAACGCCTATTCCCTGCCCCTTCTCGGCTGGTTCGCGCTCGCTTGCACGCTTGTCAGCGGGTGCAACGGCTTGCCTGAACCCCGCGCTTCCGCCTCCGCCGCCCCGGCGGTTTCTTACCAAGCCGAGCGCAAGGCGATGGTGCGGCTCCAGATCCGAGCACGTGGAGTCAGAGACCCGCGCGTACTGGAGGCGATGGAAACCATACCCCGGCATCTGTTCGTGCCCCAGCACCTTGCCCGCCAGGCCTATGACGACCAACCGCTGCCGATCGGCGCCGGTCAGACCATCTCACAGCCCTACATCGTTGCCTTCATGAGCGAGCTTCTCGACGTCAAACCGCAGCACAAAGTATTGGAGATCGGGACGGGCTCGGCCTATCAGGCAGCCGTGCTGTCGCGGTTGGCGGACAGGGTTTACAGCATCGAGATCGTTCGCAGCCTCGGTGAGCAGGCCCGAGAGCGCCTGCACAAGCGCGGTTATCGAAACGTCGAAGTTCTGATCGCGAACGGCTACCTCGGCTGGCCCGCGAACGCCCCCTTCGACCGCATCATCCTCACGGCCGCACCGGAAGAGGTCCCCCAAGCTCTCGTCGATCAGTTGGCCGCTCCCGGACGCCTGGTCGCGCCGGTCGGGGCGTCCGGTTGGTCCCAGGATCTCATCGTCATCGACAAAGACGCCGCCGGAAAAACGCGCCGGCGAACTGTGCTGCCGGTACGCTTTGTGCCCATGGTGGATAAGCCGAAGCAGCCGTAGTGACCGGCGATCTCGCCGGTCCAGGGAATGTAGGCCGCCCGTGGGCGTTGCTCGGGTGAACAACGAGCCGCCTACGGCGGCTAGGACAAGCGGGACCGCTTGTCCCTACTTGATCAGTTACGGCGTCGCCGACTCGCTTAGTAGTCCATTTCATAAGTTTGGTCACGTATATTTAGATTTAGAAGCCGGGTGGACGATCGGGAACTTCGGGCACGGCATGCCGTGCCCGCCTGCCCTCGCCCGAAACGTGAGTGTATTTATGAAATGGAGTACTTATTGATACCCGCAGAATATAGTGTTGTTTTCGGACACAGCAAATGCCTTGCCAGAGCGGGCGCAGCACGCTGCGCCCCTACACTGTATTTCGCGAACATCAATAGTTACAAGGGTCCTTGTTCCGAGCCGCGAGCGTCGGGGAGCGGTCCATGAGCTTGCGGCCCACCCAAGGGGATGAAGACCAGTGGGTTTCGACGGAGTGACCAGGGATGACGCCACCCCCTGCACATCAACTTGCAAACCAACGGCGAAGTAGCGAATGATTCACTGAATCGCTATCCTAAGCTCGCGCATCGAAACTTGTAGCCATGAGCCTCAACGAAGAGATCCGGCAGCTGCTGCACAGCTACAGCCTTCCGGCCGAGGCCGGCCGCCAAATGAGCGAAGCGATGGCGCGATTGGATGCCAACCGCGTCGCACCGGGACTCGAAGTCGGCGAAAAAGCTCCCGATTTCCGGTTACCGGACATTGCGGGCCAAGGTGTGTCTTTCGAAGAGCGGTTGAGCCAGGGCCCGGCTGTTCTCACGTTCTATCGCGGCGCCTGGTGTCCTGTCTGCAACCTGCAGTTGTTGGCCCTGCAGAGAGCGTTGCCGGGCATTCGTTCGTTGGGCGCTTCCGTAATCGCCATTGCGCCGGACGATTCCGAGCCGACACCTGACAACAGTCGGCTCGACTTCGACCTTCTGATCGACGCAGACCAGAGCGTCATTCGCGCCTACCGGTTGCACTATCTAGTTCCCGACGAGGTGCGCTGGATCTACACCGGAGTCTTCGATACGGACGTCAGCCGCTTTAACGCCGACGGTAGCTGGAATCTTCCCGTGCCCGGCACTTTTGTCGTTGACCGCGACGGAATCGTTCGCAACCGCCACGTCACCGCGGATTATCTAAGACGCATGGAACCCGATGACGTCGTCGCCGCGCTCAAGGCGCTGGGGAGATCATAACCGCGCCTGGGAGTGTTGCGATCCCCCTCTGATCGAACACTTTCGAACTCGAGGCCACGAATGTCCCGACCTTGCCGAGTGGATGGGATTGCTCCCCCCGGACCATCACTCCCCTTGCCGACGCCCGCGGCGACCGTTCTTCCAGTCATCCCAAAGCCCCAGGAACTTGAGCTGATCGTCGAGCTGGGTTCTACGCATCAGACCGTTGATTTCGCGGCGGCTCAGGCGCTTGCCCAGGCGCTCGGGCTGATTGGCAAGGTTCAACACCGTGACGGCGGCGATGCTGACCTGATGGCGGAGATCCTCGAAGTTCACTTTGTCGAAGGTGTCGGCGCTCGAATGATAGGTGAGGACGTATTCGCTCGTGTCTTGCACGGCGACCAGGGCCGGCACACCCTCCAGAAGGAAGTCAAAATGGTCGCTGCCAAAAAACGCCTCGTAGCTGTGAGCGTTGGCGCCGCGACCGGCCACCGGCTGCATGGCCCGCATCAAGCCACGCTCGATATCGCGCCGCCCGCCCAGGGAGTAGCCTTCTATTCGGCCGACCCCCATGTCGTGAACCACGACGGCGACGTGGGAGTCGAGTTCCTCCCGGTGATGGCGAACATAAGCTTGCGATCCCACCAACCCCTGCTCCTCGCCGCCGAAGAGAACGAAGCGAACGGTCCGCCTCGGTCTCACTCCCGAGGCGACTAGGCTGCGAGCGACCTCGATTACCAGAGACACGTTCACCCCGTTATCGAGACACCCGGTTCCGAGATCCCAAGAGTCGAGATGGGCTCCCACGACGACGATCTCCGTGGGCAACTCGCTGCCTCGAAGCTCCGCCACGACGTTGCGCGCCTGGAACGGACCTCCGGTGACATTGGGCAGCGACAAATGCATCACAACCTTTTTCCCGGCTTCGATTAGACGCAGGATTCGTAGCGCGTCCTCGCGAGCGACTAACGCGGAAGGAATGCGGTCCAACTTGCCGTTGACGATGTTGATGTGGCGGTAGAGCAGCCCGTGCGGCCGAGTGGACATGAAAACCACACCCGCGGCTTCGACTTCCCCGGCTTCGCGGGAGGCAATGGTTGCCTTGCGCTGCTCGAGAGCCAAGTCTCGAAAACTGGTCACAGGTTCGGATCGGACCAGCAGGATCTTGCCGCGAGCTTTCTCCTTCAACCGTAGGATGTCTCCCTTGGCGCCGCTGCCCGCGTCGAGAACCTCGGCGCGGACGCCGCCCTCAGGAGTCGGGGGCGACCAAGCGGATGAAACCCCCCGCACGGAAAAAACCACCGGCGCGAGCACTTCGATCTTCGTCGCTCCTTCCCGCCAGGAGCTCGGCATCATGAACGGTTCCGGACGGACCTGGTCAACACCGGCTTCGCGGAAAGCCTCGATGGCCCACTCCACCGCCTGCTTCATGGCCGGCGTGCCGGGCATGCGCCCGCCGATCTCATCACACAGCACCCGAACGTTCTCTTCAAGGAAGGGCGAGTCGGCGACCTGTTGCAAAACGGCTTCTGAGGCAGCCGCCTCGGGTGGTTGAGCCGAGGCGCCGGCGGCCCAAGCCATGAGCCACAAGACTAGGAAGAAGCCGCTCCGCATCCGTCTTCTAGGCATCGTGGGTGAGTTTATGCAGGAGCGAAAAATGGGGACTGCCAACAATTCGACCCCGTCATGACACAAGAAACAAAGCACTTAACCTGAAGCGAATTGGTGGCAGTCCCCATTTTTCGCTCCTGCGAGTTGGTGAGGATAGCCAAACAGCAGATCAGACCGTGTGTCGCCGAATAGTGTGCTTAAGCCCGTGGATCTGGCGGCGGACCAGTCTGAGCTGAGCGTGATCGTGCGCTTCGAGCGCCGCATCGCGTTCCTTTTTTAATCCACGGATTTGGACCTTGATCGCGGCCTTATCGATTCCCGTGACGTCGCGGTGCTCGTGAACGTCTATTCCTAGGGCTTTAGAAAGCGCTTCCAGCAGGTGATCCTTGTTCAATTGCGTGTAGCCCTTCACGGCCTCGTGATCGAGATCGGCGGCGATGTTTCGCAAATCGGCGATGCGTTTGTGCTTTAGATCATGGAACGTGTAGCTCATGCAGTGCCTCTGTGGGGTTGTCTCTCTGTCGGTGTTCGGCGCGGGCGTTGCTTTTTCGACCGGGCGCCGCGAATGGAAACCAGCCACTCGGGCCCGCCCGCTACCGGTCCATCTTAGCGCTTGGCCGCGTCAACAACAACGGTTCACGGCCGGCGAACCGGCCATGGGCAGGTCCTATCTTCGCTGCCACAGGACCGTGATACCCTAGCACTGCTATGGCTTTTTGCACGAATTGTGGAAACCAGCTAAACGAGAGCGCCGATTTTTGCGCCAACTGCGGCGCCAGGACAGCCGCGGGCGACGGTTCTTCGGCTCCCGTTGCCGGCGGTTGGGCCGAGCCGGCGGTCGTCGAGCCTATCGAGTACAAAATCGAGGGCGACAACCTGCAGATTGTCCGCATCAGACTCAAGCCGGGGCAGGAGATTTACGCCGAGGCGGGCAAGATGGTCTACAAAACCCCCAGCGTCGAATGGCAGACGCAGATGACCGGTGAGGGACTGGGACAGAAGCTTTTTGGGGCGCTCAAGCGCAAGCTGGCCGGCGAATCCCTGTTCATGACTCACTTCCGCGCGACGGGCGGTGAAGGGGAGATCGGGCTGGCGGGCGACTTTCCCGGACGGCTCCGGGCGTTTGATCTGGCCGCGGGACAATCGATCCTCGTTCAGCGCGACGGCTTCATCGTGGCCGAGCACACCGTCCGCTTCGATATCGCCTTTACGAAAAGCCTGGGCACCGGCTTTTTCGGCGGCGAGGGTTTCATTCTGCAAAAGCTCACCGGGCCGGGCGTCGCGTTCATCCACGCGGGAGGCGATTTTGTCGAGTTCGAGCTGGCGGAGGGCGAGACCCTCCAAGTCGACACCGGATGTATCGTTTGCCTTCGATGAGACCGTCGCCTACGAGGTGCAGTTAGCGGGCGGGATCAAGACCGGGTTGTTCGGCGGCGAAGGCCTGTTCCTGGCTATTCTTCGGGGACCCGGCAAGGCGATCATCCAGACCATGACGCTGGCCAAACTGCGCCGCGAATTGGGCGGCGGCCTCGGGGCTCGATCGGGTGGCGGGGAGTCCCGCGGGCTGGGATCGCTGACCAACATATTTAGAAGCAACGATTAGCCGTTGGACGCCGCCGCCTCAACGCTGTCTGTTTGGACGCGGAGGACAACGCGTGGTTTCACCTCGTAACCCGGCTGTTGAAGGGTCCGTGGGGGCTGCTTGACGTTGCTCGGTGTAATTCTCAACGGCCAATGCCAATAGAAACGCCAGGAGGGATAGAGAAGGCAAAATCGACCAGGGAGTTCCGGCCATCCCCGCGAAGAACACGAGTGGCGCGGCCAATATCAGGGCGGCTATGCGCGAAAACAGGCTCTTGGAGAGAAACATCGTCAGCCAGACCGGCAGCAAAACAATTCCGGCGTCGTAACCGTACACGTGATGAGTGATCAACAGCGAGCTGACCACCGCGACGCTTAACCAGCGCCACAACGGCGCTCCCCGCGCGCCGATCATGGCGACACCCATCACCAAGACCACCAGCAGCGCCAACACGAACGCGCTTTCCAGCCTTACATTCGCCATCAAACCGTTGAGGTTGATCATCAACTCGGGAGAGGGAAGAAGCGCCTGCAAGTCTTTCGCCTGCAGCAAGCTCACATACTGCTTCACGCCGCCGAATCCGATCAGGGCAATAGAACTCAGGGCCAGCAGGCTCCCGGTTATCGCGTAGCCGGCAAGCATCCTCCAACGTTTGTTCAAGAGCATGGCCAGCGGCAACAGCAGAAGCAGATGAAACTTCAGCAATCCGAGGGCGAGAACGGCGCCGGCCGGGAAGTCCTTCCGCCGGTCCGCCAAGTGATAAAAGCCGATGCCGATCGCCAGCATCAGAACGCAGTCCTGCCCGGAGGCGATGCCTAACGCCGTCGGCAAGTAGAGCGCTCCGAAGATCAGCGCATCGGGTCCAAATCGGCGGCTCGCCCACAGCCAGCAGGCGACCAGAAGTAGCGAATGGCCGGCGATCCAAAGCCAAAAAGACGTATGCAGAGAAAACAACGACAGCGGCGCCAAGGCAACCAAGTAAAACGGTGGCCGGACATAGGGAACCAGTTGGTCCTTGTTGGGCGCGGCTTCCTTTTGCCGGGCGAACTGCGCATCGCGGTCATAAAGACTCGAGAAGTTGCCCTCGAGAGCCAGCGTGGACCCCACGTAGAAACTGACAAAATCGTGCTCGCGGGAGTGCTCGACCATCAACGACCCCAGGCCGACCCAGAAAACCGACAAGATCACCACGGCGATCCAGGTTGCGACCGGAACGCGCTGCTGATCCGCTGGTTTGGGATTCACTAGGAGTCGCTACCCCTCCCCGATAGCATACGGCAGGCGGTTACCGAGACGACCAGAACCTGGGCGTTGCCGGCGAGAGCCGCAGGCGTGAAGCCCGCGGGCTCGCGCCCTCACGGGCGCGGCTCCTTGCCGGCATTTTCGAGGGACCTTCTCGCAGCTTGGTAGTGCGATCTCGCTTTTGAGATCCGCGGCCTATTCTTTACGAAGCCGGGGCCGCGCGCACCCCAGGTAATTCTCCCTCGCCGGCGCCACGAGAAAAAGCAGGATCACAACCGCGGGAGTCATCCTCCACAGTCCGCCACCCACTTAGGCGATAAAGGGCTACCCAGGCCAGAGGCCCTTGCGAGCTGTTTCTCACCTCACCCTCGGCCACGCCGCGCTACCTCTTTTCCGAGAAGGATACAGTCACGATCGAGAAAACGATTGCCGCTACGACGGCCCCGAGCGCAGCCGACCCTGACAGACCAAGCTTCCACCAACTGAAGCTTAACCAGACCGTTGCGACGTTCGCGATCACGCCCGTCGAGGCTGCCGCCGCCGAACGTAGGTTGCCTATTCGCAAGCCATGCTCCGGCCCGCGGCCTAGGGTGGCCGAAACGGCCGCCCGCAGCAGGAGTTTGACGCACGCGGCCGCCACGGCGGCGATACCGGCAGCCATGGCAATTCCTACGTCACTCGCCTTATACAGCCATAGCAACAGGTAAACGTTCAGCAGCAGTGTTGCCGATTCTACGAGAAGCGAGGCGGCCAGTCGCGGCAGCTCGCCTGTCGCCGCCGCTAGACGAACGAGCTGCAGAAGGTAGATCCCGATCTGCCCGGCGCCCATCTTGCTGCCGCCGCTGGTGCGCTCTTCGAAAACATAGGGCGCCTCCTCCACTCGATCGTTGGGCGAATGGGCCAGCACTTCCAACAGAATCTTGTACCCGGAAGGTTTCAGCCGCGCTCCTTCAATCACGGACCGCTTGACCAGGAAGAAGCCCGACATCGGGTCCCGCACGCGGCCAATGCGGCCCGGAAGCGCAGCCGCGGCCAGGGCTGTCGCGGTCCAAGAGATGATGCGTCGGCGAAACTTCCAGTCGCTGACGCCTCCCTCGGGCACGTAGCGGCTGCCGATGACCACCCCGGCACCGGTTTCACGCTGACGCGCAACGAGCCCCAGCAGATGCTCGGGGGGATGTTGCAGGTCGCCGTCCATGCATCCCAGGATCTCGCCGCGAGCGCTTTCCCAGCCGGCGAGAACCGCTGTCGAGAGATCGCGCTCTTTTTCGCGGACCAGCAGCTTGAGCCAGGGACGGTCTCTCTGGAGACGGCGCACCTCCTCGGCCGTGCCGTCGGGGCTGCTGTCGTCGACGATAATCAGCTCGTACTCTTCCCCGCAATCGGACAGCGCTTTAGCGGTGCGGCTGACCAGAGCGGCCATGTTTTGCCGCTCGTTGTAGGTCGGCACGACAAGGGAAATCACAGGGCGGTCCCGGCGGCGAAGTCGAAGACAGGTATTTGGGGAGTCGCCCTGAACTTCCTACACCCCGCATCGTGAAAATACGGCCCTGTAACGTAATTCCTGTTAGAGACAGAGCCCATTTTCAAAGCAGAAATGCGGGCTAACAGGGACGCGTGCACGGGCGAGTTGAGTAGATAGCGGGGTGCGCTCAGGCTGAGCATATCAGCGAGAGTGGCGTCTCGTCCAGCGGCGGCGACGGGGGCTGCCGAGGTCACAAGAACGAGACCTTACATCTCCCGCTCCGTCGAAAACCCGCTCGCGTCCATCCCTTTTGGGGGCTGTACGCCATGGCCGCTCCCTGGCGTTCGCGGCTCCGAATCGGGCATGGCAAGGGTGTGCGAGAGCGCCGAACAGAGCCTGAAACGTTAGTGACCGGGCCGTGGGTCCGGCGCGGCGACGGGCCCGCGCCCTGACGGGCACGGCTCTGTTCGGTTGACGCCGCGGGCCTGCGCCGATGAGAAACGCGCGTCGTTGCCTACAGATGACCATCCCCAGGGGCACTCCCATCAGCTTGGGCCGGGGGTCTTCTTGCGAACGGGCTAAGACCTCGACGGGCGCCCAACAAAGCAGGGGTCATGGGCTGGGGGAAACCGCCGCAGCCTGCCGCTCCGTGTAGCTTTCTCGGGCCAGAGCGCAGAGAAGCAGGATCACAAGCAGTGCGGGCAGGACCGACCAGGGCGGCCCGGCCATCAGAGTAAAAAACGGCAGCGGCGTCGCCAACAACAGTGCGCTGACCCGGGATAGCCGGCTTTCGGAGACAAAAAGCAGCATCCAGATGGGCAGTAACAGGACCGCGGCGTCGTAAGCGTATCCGTGGGGAGCTACCAAGACGGAACCCGTGATAACCGCTGACAGCCAGCGCCAAAACGGGGCCCCGCGAATGGCGATCACTACGAGTCCCAGAACCAAACCCACCAGCATGACCCATACGAGCGTTGAGTTCCCGGCGATATTCGACGTAACGCCTCGCAAGTTGATCATCAACTGTGGTGCGGGAGACAGCCACTTCAACTCTGCGCTGCTCAGCAGCGCCGCGTAGCCAGTGACGCCTTTCCATCCCGCCGACCCGAGGAAACTGATCCCGGCAAGCAGGCCGGCCGCTAGAAAGCCCGACAGCATTCGGTAGCGCTTGTGAAACAACATGGCCGGCGGGACGAGCACAAAAAGATGAAACTTGATCAGCCCAAGCCCCAGCACAGCGCCGCTCCAAAACGAGCGGCCCCGCTCTTCCAGCGTGTACGCCCCGATGGCGATGGCCAACATGAAAGAACTGTCTTGAGCATGCGTGATGCCGACCGCCGCCGGGAAATACATGGCGCCCAAAATCAAAGCGTCCGATCCGAACTTGCGCGCCGCCCAGCGCCAGCAAAGGAACAACACGACCGCCTGCAGGCCGAGCCATGTCCAGAACGCCGTCCCGAACGGAAGCAGGGAGAGCGGCGCCAGCAGCAGCGCATAATACGCCGGGCGGATAAAAGGGATCAGCTCCGAGTTCGTGGGGACCAGTTCCTGCTGCGTGCGGAACTGAAGCTCTGGGTCGTAGAGGTCCTCGATACTCGCCTGCCGGACCAACGTCGACCCGGTATAAAAACTCAGGAAATCGTGGTGCCGCGCCTTAAAATAGACCAGAGCGCCCTGAACGACCCAGAAGCCGCAGAAAATAACCACGATGACCAGCGTCGTCACAGGGATGCGCTTGGCCCGCGGCGCGCCGGTCGGAGTGCTCGACACTACGGTTGTCATCTCCTCCGGCCACTAGCATAGCCGAAAGAGGTTACGGCGGCGAGAGACTTACGGGTGTAGTCCACCCGTCATCCCGCAGCGCGGTTTGGGGAGATCGTCCGAAGGATCGATAGTGAAGTGATGCACCGGAGATTTGTAGCGCGACTCTCGCTTTTGAGATCCGCGGCCTTTTCGCTTTCGTGGCGCACGCATGCTTGCGTGCCGTGTCGCCATTCCTGGCGACATGAATCAACCGGGGGCATGGTGCGCCTTGGGCTGGCGCACTACAACACGGCGGAGGAAATTGACCGACTGCTCGAAGCGCTTGAGGGATGCCGCGAAACTACGTGAAGTTCGCGGGCATTGCCACCGCTTCCACCATAAATTCGGAGATGGCGGGATCGAAAGCCCGACACGGCACGCTGGAAGCGCGGGCGCTGCCCCCGGGACGATCAGCAAGTCTTGGCGGGGACAGCTTACTCCGACTGATCGGCCGTCACCCGCACGCCGTACTTCTTCAGCGCCCGAAGGGCTGACGTTCGCGCGGAATCGCTCAGCGGATTGCCCGACAAATAGACTCGCAGGTAGGGCGCCAGCCGCTTCTCCCCCGCGGCGTCTTTCTCGGCCATTTCGACGAGTGGTCCCAGGTCGCGAATCTTGTTTCCATCCAAGATCAGATAGCGCAGCTCAGTCAGCGGCTTGAGGCCGGAAAGGTCGGAGATCTGGTTACGCCGGGCATCCAACGAGGAAAGACTCTTCATACTGCCCAGCGGCGCGAGGTTCGAGACTTGGTTGCCGTCAATATACAGCGACCAAAGTTTCTTAAGCCGGCCGACAGCAGTCAGATCGGCGATTTTGTTGTTCGACAAGTACAGTGTGTTCAAGCTCGTCAGGCCGGCCAGGGGTGCCGTGTCCTCGATCCGGTTGCCGGCAAGGTGTAAGTACTGCAGCTTGACGAGCTCGCGAAGAGGACTCAGATCCGCGATCTTGTTCTTCGAGAGGTCCAAGGACTGAATGTCGGTTAGCCCCTTGAGGCCGGTGATGTCGCTGATCTCGTTATCGGCCAGATCGAGCAGCGAAAGAGCGCGGCACTTTTCGATGCCGCTAAGATCTCGAATGCCCATGCCCTTGGCCACGATGGTCGATAGATCGCCAACGTCCTCCGCGACCAGCGGCTCGGCCGTATGCTTCTTGCTGAAAACGTAGTTGCGGACCGCGGCCTCCAGATTCTTGTCGGGAAACAAGTCTTCCGCGAGCGCGGACAACGGAGCCAGCAGGAGCAAACCGGCCAACAACCGGGCCCGCGATCTCCCGTGCAGAGCATGCCTCATCGCTATACCCCGTTTCTCATGACCGGATAGTAGGGGCGGGGCCCGCACCAGCCCGCGCGGTCGCGAAGGAGTTCGGCTATGCGTTCAAGAGTTTGCACATGGTGACCTTGTCCCTACAGTCCCGGCTGTCCTCCGCTATGGGTCCCGTCTGGGGTGAGCGCGGCCACCGTTGCTACTTGCCGTCAACTACCCCAAATACTTCCACGCTCATCTTGCTTTCTATCGCGTGCCCCGAGAACTTCGGCCACACTTCGTTGTGAAGCGGCGTGTTTGCCCAGCGCACGCGCAGGTCTTCACTCTCGAAAGCAATCGTCAAGACGTATTCGCCCTGCTTGTCCGGTATACGCAGCAGGTCCGAATGTCGAAATCCTTCCTGTTTGCTGATGGCCGGGTAAAAGGCCTCGCGGAAAGCTTCCTCCAGTTGATTTGCGTGGCCGGCTATTGCCGTCAGGTGAACATGCAATTCCATGGGGCCCGGCCCATCGAAACGTCGCACCTCCTTGCCCAGAGCGACACAGGAGCAAACGAGAAACGCCAACGTTAAGGCATAAGCTTTGCGATGTGTCACGGAAATCACTCCTTTCAGCGTGAACGCCTTGTCCGCTTATTCCCCCCCCGGGCACCCGCCGGGGATCATCCTAGTGTAGAGCAAAGCAGAACCTGCACCAACGCCGGGCACGGCAACGACAGGCTGGTAGGCGCCTATTCTGCCTCGCGCCGCCCCCAACGCAGCGTAGGGGTACAGCATGTCGCCGTCGGGCGGCGGCCTCGACGATCTGTGGTCGCCGTTGGGCACAGCGGGCTGTGCCCCTACCGAGCTGTTGGCGGCCTGGAAATGTAGAGGCACGGCATGCCGTGCCCTCACTCCATCGCCTCCGAACTACCCACGATTTGCCGCCGTTGTACAATAGAGGGCTTTCTTCCTCCGGGCTTGTTCAACTGTTGCGGCTGCGTATGGCAGCAAGCCCGCGGGCTGCAAGAAAGAAGCGATTGTTGGAGCCCCCGGCGTGAGTTTGTGTCTGTCCGAGCGCGATTAGGATTACCAAGACAAAGTTCACGGTCAGACATGCCTGCGATGCGTTTCATTGGTCTAGCTGCCCTCGCTTGTCTGGCGATCTGTCCACCCTCGTCTCGAGGCCAGCAACAACCCATTGAATTTCCTCACGACCGGCACGTGGCCAAGGGCCTGGAGTGCATTGACTGCCACAGCCGCGTCGACACCCGCGCGGAGGCGGGCATGCCCTCGGTTCGCAAGTGCATGCTGTGCCACGAGAAAGTTGCCACCGACGGCCCGGGAGTCCAAATCCTGCGTCAGTATGCGGAAAAAAAGCGCGAAGTGCCTTGGGTCAGAGTCTATGAGTTCAACAAGAGCGCCCATGTCAAGTTTCGACACTCTCCACATGTGCGAGCCGGTATTGAATGCGCGACCTGTCATGGCGAGGTCAGCGGAATGACCGTCGTCACCGCCCAGGTGGATCACAACATGGGAACGTGCCTGAGTTGCCATCGCCAGAAGCAAGCTAGCGAAGATTGCATCGCCTGCCACTACTGATAACGAGCCGATCGCTCATGGAAAGACGGAACTTTTTCAAGCTAGTAGGAATGACGTCGGGGGCGGCCTTGACCGGAGCCTGTGGCAAACCGGGTCAGGAGTTGATTCCCTTGCTCGTTCCCGAGAAGCAGATCGTTCCCGGCGTCGAAGAGTGGCATCCGAGCGTCTGCCGGGAGTGTTCGGCCGGCTGCGGCACGATCGTGCGTGTCATGGAGGCCGAACGGGAAATCGAGATCGAGGGCGAAAGAGTCCGCCAACCCATCGCGGCCATCAAAAAAATTGAAGGCAACCCGCTGGACCCCGTCAGCGGTGGGCGCCTGTGTGCCCGAGGACAGGCAGGCCTGCAGTCGCTCTATCATCCTGACCGGCTGCGGGGACCTCAAAAGCGATCTGGCGAGAGAGGCGCGGGCGGATTCGAGGCTATCTCGTGGGACGAAGCGCTGCAGGAGGCGACCGACGTTCTTACTCGTGCTCTCGACGCCGGGCCGCAAGGAATCGTCTATCTGAGTCGTCCGGGAACTGGAACCCGAGCCGCGACCGTGCGGCGCTTTCTCAACTCGATAGGCGCTCCGCCGGCCTCGACGACCGGGGTCGCCGACTTCACAGTCGAGCGTGTGGCCGCCGAACAAGTCTACGGTTGGAGTGAACTACCGGTTTACGAAATCCAAGACGCCACCTTTGTGCTGAGCATCGGTGCCGATTTTCTCGCCGGCTGGGCCTCGCCCGTCCTCTACGCCCGCCGGTTCGGACACATGAGACAAGGACGCCCGGGCATCCGCGGACGCCTGGTTCATGCTGAATCGCGTCTCTCGCAAACCGGTTGGAGCGCGGACGAATGGCTGCCGGTCAAACCTGGCGGGGAGCAGGCTTTCGCTCTGGCTGTGGGCCACATCTTGCTCAAGGAAGGTTGGGCGAGAGACCCCACTTCCCTGCCCCCGGTCGTCAAAGAGGTCTACGAAGCCCTCGACGCCGATCGCGCGGCGGAACTTTCGGGAATACCTTTCAAACAGATCCGGGAAGTTGCTCACCGACTTTCTGAAGCGACTGCTCCCGTGGTCGTTGCCGGCGCGTCTATCGTTCGGCCCAATTCTCTGGAAGCGGTCGTAGCGGCCAGCGTTTTGAATCTGCTGCTGGGCAACGTCAACGAAAAGGGCGGTGTCCGCGCCCCTTCCGAGCCGCTTCTTCCTGAGTGGGACGAGAGCCGCCCACGCTACGAAGACCTGCTCCAGCGTCTCGACAAGGCGGAGGTCATCCTGCTGGACGGCGCGAATCCCGCCTACCAAGTTCCGGCATCCGCGGAGCGGCTAGCCAAGTGTTCCGCTGTGATTAGTTTTTCGCCTTTCGTGGACGACAGCTCGGCATACGCCGATTTGATCCTGCCTGACCACGCGGCGCTGGAGTCCGCCGCCGCACTGGTTCCCACGGTAACGCCGAAGGCCGCCCTAACGGGGTCACGTGGTTTCGTTCAGCCACTCTACGACACGCGCGCTACCGGAGAAGTATTGGGGCAGTTAGCTGACAAGCTGGGCAAATCCATCGAAGTGGAAACAACTCAAAAGGTATTTGGCGCGGTCTTCGAAAAGCGGAACCTTGGCTCCGAATTCAGCAGCGGCAAAGAATTCGCGGCCTACTGCGAGCGACAGGGAGGCTGGTGGACGGAGGCTGTCGCCCCGTCGGGCAAATCCCCCGTGAAGTCGATTGCTGCGCTCGCCGAACTCGAATCCCACGACGCCGACTACCCTTTGGTGTTCCAAGCCTACCCGTCCTTGCAGTTTTCCGAGGGATCAGGTGCGAACTTGCCCTGGTTGCAGGAACTGCCGGATCCAACTTCGAGCGCCATGTGGGGCCTTCCGGTTGAGATCGATCCCAAAACGGCGGCCGCACTCGACGTGGTCAACGGCCAGATCGTGAGAGTGACCTCCCCCGAGGCGAGCCTCGAAGCGCCGGCCTACGTCAACCCCGCCGCGATTCCGGGAGTCGTCAGCATGGCCATCGGCCAGGGACACGCCCACTACGGACGCTACGCCTCCGGACGCGGCGCGAATCCTCTGTTATTGGTTGCCGGCGTTTTTGACCGGCAGACGGGGGTCCCAGCCTTGGGGCATGTTCGCGTGCGCATCGAAAAAGTAGGCGAAAGACGAGGCCTGGTGCAGTTTTCGGCCGTCGATCGTGAAGTTCACGCGGAAAGGCGATGACCGCAAAAGTCGATCAAGCGCGATGAAGAAAATTCGAACCGACGAAGGGAGACCCCGTGGCCGCTGAAACAAATAAAGCTCCGGACGAACAGACGGAACCGCAGCCGCATCGCTGGGCGATGACGATTGACTTGGACCGCTGCACGGGCTGCGAAGCCTGTGTCGTCGCCTGTCACGCAGAGAATAATCTGTCGCTCTCCGACGAACAATCCGCCGCCCAGGGCCGTGCAAACCACTGGATCCGAATTGACCGCTACTACGAAGGCGAGTTCCCGAATATCAAGGTGAAGTATCGTCCCGTGCTCTGTCAGCACTGTGACGATGCCCCGTGCGAGCCCGTCTGTCCCGTCTACGCGACGTATCAAAATGCCGAAGGTCTCAATGTGCAGGTTTACAACCGCTGTGTGGGGACGCGTTACTGCGCCAACAACTGTCCCTACACGGTGCGTTTTTTCAACTGGTTCGATCCGGTCTGGCCCGAGCCGTTCGATCTGCAACTAAACCCTGATGTTTCCGTCCGGCCCGCCGGCGTGATGGAGAAGTGCACCTTCTGTGTGCAACGCATCCAGCGGACAAAGCTCGATGCCAAGCACGAGGGCCGCCCAGTCGCTGACGGAGATGTGCAGCCCGCCTGTGTGCAGTCTTGCCCGGCCGAGGCCATGGCATTCGGGGACCTGAACGACCGCGAAAGCAAGGTATCGAAGTCGGTCGAAAGCGGCCGATCGAGACGACTGCTGGAAGAGCTGGGAACGAAACCGCGGGTGTTCTATCTTGAGCGGGCCGACTAAGGGGATGACTGGCAGACTGTCCCAGACAAGACTTTCTGATCGTCCTGGCGATGTGGCGCACGCTTTCAGCGTGCTGTGGCGCCATGCCTGGCGACATGTCTCGTTGGTGCATCGGCTCTTCTGCTGGGCGGTGGGATGCCGGCAAGAATGCCGGCACAGCACGCTGAAAGCGTGCGCCACGTCGCTTTCGAGCCCGACATTTCCGAATCTATCGTGAACTCGTCTCCAGGACATCCACTCATGGGATGCGCGAACAAAAGAATCTCCGAAGTGCGGCTAACAGCGCTGGGGACTGAGGAAGCTGCGAGAAAGACCGCCAACGAATGGCAACGCTAGCTGAAACGATCCAATCTCCCCACGACCGGCTGCGCGAGGACCTGCTGCGCCCCCTGCGCGGCATCAGCGCGACCTACGTCGCAGCCGTCGTGTTCTTCGCTGCTGTCGTTGCCTGGGCTCTTTTCGCTTGGGGTTACCAGATCGTTAACGGCATCGGCGTGGCCGGCATCCGCCGCCCGGTCTTCTGGGGCTTCTACATCACCAACTTCGTGTTCTGGATCGGCATCTCGCACGCCGGCACGCTGATCTCGGCGATCTTGCGCCTGACCAACGCCGGCTGGCGCAAGCCGGTCACACGGGCCGCGGAAGCCATCACCGTTTTCGCTTTGATGATCGGCGGGCTATTCCCGCTCATCCATTTGGGACGCGTCTGGCTGTTCTTCTGGCTCATTCCTTATCCCAATGAGCGGCTGCTATGGCCTAACTTTCGCTCGCCGCTCGTGTGGGACATGACAGCCATTTTCACCTACATGACCGGTAGTGTTCTTTACCTTTACCTGCCCCTGATCCCCGACCTAGCGGACATGGCGGATCGAAACACGGGCCTGAGAAGTACGGTCTACCGAATACTGTCGCTCAACTGGTCGGGGACGGACCGCCAATGGCATGCCCTCGAGCGAGCCATGAAATTGATGGCCGGTATGGTTCTCACCATCGCGGTGTCCGTCCACTCGGTCGTCGCATTCGACTTCGCCATGTCCATCGCGCCGATGTGGCATAGCACGGTCTTCGCCCCTTACTTCGTTGCCGGAGCGATCTTCAGCGGCATCGCCGCTTTGGTCTTGGTGATGGCGGCACTTCGCCGCTTCCTGCATTTGGAAAAGTATTTACGGCCGCTGCACTTCAACAATCTTGCGAAACTGCTCTTACTCATGTGCCTGGTCTGGTTGTACTTCACGGTCTCGGAGTACCTGACCACCTGGTACGGCAACGAGCCGTTGGAAATGGCCGTCTTCAACAGCAAGGTCTACGGCCCCTACGCGGTACTTTTCTGGGGCATGGTCACCTGCAACTTTGTGATTCCGTTCATACTGCTGGGTATTCGAAGACTGCGCAACATCGCAACGATTTCCATCTGCAGCGTCACGATCTTGATCGGGATGTGGCTGGAGCGCTTCCTGATTATCGTTCCCACCCTCTCGAAACCCGCGCTCCCGGCGGCGTGGGGAAGCTATGCTCCCAGTTGGGTCGAGGTTTCGATCACGGTGGGAACGTTCGCCGCGATGTGTCTGCTTTATTTGATCTTTGTCAAGCTGTTTCCGATTATTGCTATCTGGGAATACGACGATGTACCTGAACGCTGAGTTCACCGACAGCAAAGCGGTCGCCGACGCCGTGCGGGCTCTCCGCGCGATAGGCTTGTCGAGCGATCAGATGGAACTGCTTTCGGCGAAGCCCGTCGATCTCGAGCCCGGCGTGCTCGACCGGCCCAGCCGCATGTCGCTCGTCGCCGTCCTCGGGGCCCTGCTGGGAGGGAGCCTGTCGACGGCCTTCATGTATTACACGCAGCTCGACTACCCGCTTGTCACCGGAGGCATGCCTTTGACCTCAGCCTGGGCAACCGGTGTGGTCACGTTCGAATTCACCATGGCGGGAGCTGTCGTGGCGACGGTTCTTACATTCTTATGGGAAGGGGGATTGCTTTATTTTTGGAAGCGAGTCCCTACCCCGCGACCGCCAGGCAACTCGATCGCGCTCCGTCTCCACTGCCCTGACGACCTTGCCGGGCGGGCTGATGACTTGCTGCGTGCCTCGGGCGCCGTCTCCGTAGAAGAGATGGCGGAGTCCTCATGATCACGAAACGATTCGTGCTTTGCTTCGTCTGCCTGCTCGCCCTGACGGCTGTGGGCAGCGCCGCGAAAAAAAAGCCGCCTCCCTGGGAAAAGCCGCTCCGGATGGGCCGTTATCTCTACCTTGAGAACTGCTCTGTCTGTCACGAAATCAACAAGCCGCAAACCAACAAACTCGGGCCCTCTTTATTCCGCCTCTTTCAAAATGAAAAGCTGCCGTTTTCCGGCGGCAAGCCCAGCGAGCCCTATGTCCGCATCAAGATCCAATTCGGCGGCGACGTTATGCCGGCTTTCGTCAACAAGCTGACCGACGAGCAAATCGACCGGCTCATTGCGTTTATTCGGTCGAAAAAATAGACGAAAACCCGGGCGCCGCTGCCATGCCGCCTTTGCCGAGGGTGTCCAGGATCGGGAGACGGCGTGGGCGGGTTGCCCTATTTCGGGAAGCCGATGCGGCGCAGCAGCGCTTGGTACCGCGGGCCTTCGTTGAATGACGCGGCTGCCCACGGGTAATGTTTGATCGTCACGAGCCCGTAGAGCAGGGCTGGGCCGTCGTTTGACCCAGACCTGCGGCCGTTTCTTCAGAGCCAATCGCTAGCCTGCTTTCCCTACCACGTGGCAAGGCGAAGTGGGTGAGAAGCCCGCGAATACAAGGCGCGCGCCGCTCGGCGCGCCGTTTCTTGAATACTGCGGGCGTACTGGAGCAGTACGTTGAGCACGGCGAGCAAGCGCAACGAAGTAATGGCGGACTTATTGCGTGCTTCGACCGGCGGCTGGTGAGAAATGTGGGCTAGCCAGATACCCCCGCCCGGTTTGCTTGACGGGGGTGTTTCTACTGTAGGATCGTTAAATCTCAGCGGGCTCTGGGCTTTTGAAGGCACCCGCAGCCTCGCCGACCGGCGAGCGGCGGGGGAAGTCGAGCGGATTGGGCTCGGGGGGGACCTCATCCCGCGCGTCTTGGACGCCCGCGTCGTGGTCCGGGGAAGACGAACTCAAAACGGTGACCGCCGAACCGGTAACGCACATGGACCGCATGATCACGAAAGAGTCGGACCCCATCGCTTTGGAGTTGCCGGACAATGAAAAGGGAATCGGGGCAGTCATCGTCTCCCCCGACTCCGACCAACTGATCGCGGGAGTCCGGGTCAAACCCTTTTCCGTGTGGGCGGACGATCGAGGTTACTTCCTCGAAGTCCTGCGCGTGGGACAAGGTCTACCCTCTGAGTTTCCCGCCGAAACGACCCAAGTTTCCGCGGCGCTCGGTTATCCGGGAACCGTCAAGGCTTTTCACTACCATCTGCACCAAACCGACCTGTGGGTGCCGGCCCAACGCATGTTCCAGGTCGCGCTCGTTGACCTTCGAAAAGACTCGGAGACATTCGGCCGCCGCAACACCCTCTATGTGGGCACGCTTCGTCCCTGGCAAATCTTGATCCCGCCGGGCGTGGGTCATGGCTACAAAGTGATCGGCTCCCAGCCCGCCATGCTGATCTACGTCACGGACCGCTTCTACAACCCCCAAGACGAAGGCCGCATCGCCTACGACGAACCCGGCATCGGCTACGACTGGGAGACCCAGCACAAATGAAGCTTTTCGTGACCGGGGGTGCCGGATTCATCGGCTCGGCCTACGTTCGCCTAACGCTCGAAAACAATCCCGACGCGGACATTCTCAACTTCGACGCTCTGACCTACGCGGGGAACCTCGAGAATCTGGCGGCGGTCGCCGAAGACCCCAGGTACCGATTCGTCCGCGGGAACATCTGTGACGCAAAAACAATCGACGAAACGATCGCCGAGTTTGCCCCCGACGCGATCGTTCACTTTGCCGCCGAGTCCCATGTGGACCGCAGTATCCTTTCGCCCCAGCCGGTCATCGATACGAACCTCAGCGGGACATTCCACCTTTTGGAGGCGGCGCGGGCGCACGGCATCGAACGCTTTCTCCAAATCTCGACGGACGAAGTCTACGGCAGCATTGACGCGCCGGCCTGCGCCGACGAGGCGTACCCTCTGCGTCCGAGCAGCCCCTACTCGGCGTCGAAGGCGGGCGCCGACTTGCTGGCCTTGTCCTACTTCACAACCTACCGGTTGCCGGTTATGGTCACGCGAGCGTCCAACAACTATGGTCCCTACCAGTTTCCCGAGAAACTGATTCCGCTGATGATCTCGAACGCCCTCGAAGACCGTTCGCTGCCGATTTACGGAGACGGCATGCAGGTGCGTGACTGGCTGCATGTCGAGGACCACTGCCGCGCTACCAACGCGGTGCTCGAAAAAGGACGGCCGGGCGAGATCTACAACGTCGGGGGCAGTTGCGCGCTACCGAATCTCGAAGTCGTGCGAAAGATTCTATCGGCGACCGACAAGCCCGAAAGCCTCATGCAGCGCGTCGAGGACCGTCCCGGGCACGATCGCCGCTACGCCATCAGCAGCGAGAAGCTGCTGGGAGAAACCGGCTGGGCGCCCCAAGTCGAGTTCGAAAACGGCCTCGCCGAAACCATCGCCTGGTACAAGACAAACGGCGAATGGGTCGAGCGCGTTCGCTCCGGCGAATATCAGACCTACTACGAAAGCAACTACGGCCGCCGCGAGGCCGAAATCCGCCGCTTGGTGAAGTAGGCGCTCCTCGGCAACGCCCCTGCCTCGTTCCGGGCGTCCGCGCCGCCATTCGTGGCGACATGAACGTTTCGTTCGTGCGCCCGGCGGCCCGCTGAGTGATGGGGGTCATTCGCATGCCGGCAAGAATGACGTGGCGCACGCTTTCAGCGTGCTGTGGCGGCATTCTTACCGGCATCCCACCGGTCGGCGGAAGGGCCGGCGCACCAACGAGACGTCGCTAGCCCTTCCCCGGCAAGGACAACGTCCAAGGCGGGCAGTATGGATTTTTTCGGCGCCCGCGAGATCACCCGGCGATCAGAAAACAAGCGCCAACGGTCGCTGCGTGCCATAATGAACTAACTGTTGTTCCGATGACTGAACTCGCTACCATCGGGTCGCAGAACGGAAAGCATCAAGGTTCGACCTTCGAGACTTCTCCCACCTGCCATTCTTAGGCTAGCTCAGACAAACAGGCCAGCAGGCAAGTTCTTCAAGGAGAGATTTTGTAATGGCAGAGAAAGGTATTGTGAAGTGGTTTAACGAAAGCAAGGGCTACGGATTCATCCAGCGCTCCAGCGGCGAAGATGTTTTCGTGCATTTTTCGGCCATCCAGGGCGATGGGTACCGGACATTGCAGGAAGGCGCTGAGGTCGAATTCGATGTCGAGAGTGGACCGAAGGGTCTGCAGGCAGCCAACGTAACCTCGTCCGGCTGAGATCCCCGGCACTCGTCCCTTTCAGGGGAAAGCCTCTGGTGCCGGCTAGGTCCTTTTGCCGGACCGGAGCCGGATGGGTAAGCAGTGCGCCGGGACCCAAAGCAGCCCGCCGGAAGTTTACTTCGAGTTTCGGTTTGCGGGCGTCCCCCGAAGCCACGCCAACGAGCTTACCAATCTTACAAGGCTGGACGGCAGCTTCCCAGGTTGCCGTCGCAGTCGGTGTATGTGCGTCCGCCACGACGCTAAGACTGTTCGAAAGAAGTCCCTTCTCGGAATCTCCGGCGGCCTTATTGCGCCGGTTGTGCCGCCGGCCCGAGTCGGAAAGAGAGGGAATGCGATGAGTGAATCGCCGATTACGATTCTCGGGGGCGGAAACACGGCGTTTTCGGTCGCGGCCAATCTGACTCTCGCAGGCGCTTCCGTGACCTTGTGCGAGCTCTCGCAATTCGAAGAAGCGATCGATCCGATCCGCGAGTCGAGGCGGATTTGGCTCGATGGGGTGGCCCGTAGAGGTACTGCCGCGCTCGACCGGGTGACGACTGATTTCGGAGAAGCACTGGCCGAATGCGAGCTGGTTCTGTTGATCATCCCGGCCTATGGGCATGGCGCCTTCGCGGAGGCTTGCGCCGCCCATCTTCGGCGGGGCCAAGTTGTCGTCCTGATGCCGGGGACACTGGGAAGTCTGGAATTCGCTCGGATTTTGCGAGAGCACGGTTCCGCGGAGGGAGTGGTGCTGGCCGAGACGGACACCGCCCCCTACGTTTGCCGCAAGCTTTCGCCCTCGTCGGCGCACATTTGGGGCGTGGTCAACGGACTGGGGCTGGGAGTATTTCCGAGCGGAGAAGGCGAGCGAGTCAAAGAGCTGGTCGAGCCCTGGTTCCCCGGCGTCCGGCTGTATGCCGACGTTCTCGCCTGTGGGCTGGCCGCCATGAACCCGGTCGTGCACCCGGCTGGCGTGCTTCTCAACGCCGGCCGCGTCGAGTATTCCCGCGGCGACTTCTACTTTTATGAAGAAGGGGTCACCCCCGGCGTTTGCCGCCTCATCTACGCGGTTGATCGTGAGCGGCTGGCGATCGCGCGGGCCCTCGACGCCGAACTCGCTCCGGTCGATGAAGCGTTCCACGAGGCAGGATTCGGGCCGAAGGGAGACCTGTGGGCCACGATCCACGGCAGCCGGATGCTGACCGCTTTGCGCGCTCCCGGCGCGCTCGAGACCCGCTGGCTCACCGAGGATGTCCCCTACGGTCTGGCCGCCTGGTCCAAGCTAGGCGAGCAGCTTGGAGTGGCTTGCCCGACGATGCGGGCGCTGGTCGATCTCGCCTCCGCGGCCGTCGGCATCGACTTTTGGGAATGCGCCCGCACTCCCGAGCATCTTGGGATCGCCGGCATGGGCAAGAAGGCGATGCTGGACTACGTACGATAGCGCAAGAGGCATTGATCGGATGTTATCGCGCCATCCGAAGAGGTGGCGGAAGGTGTGACGAACGCCCACCCCCGAGCGTCGGGCCAGGCTGGTGCTTCCCGGCAGCTCAAGAGAGCCCATCCCCATTTCAAAGAACACCGCATCGCCCGCGGAAAGCCGATCATGCGAACGGCATGAAAGCTGTCGTCATCGAACGGCCTCGTCAGCGCGGTCGAAACCGGGCGCACCCGCGTGAAGATCGGGCGAGTATGGAAGCTAGACGAGATCATCGAGGCCCATCGCGTCATGGAGGAGAACCGTGCCGAGGGGAAGCTCGTCGTCCTCGCCGGGTAGACGGCTGGAGCAGATGGCCCTCGTCAAGCGCTCATGACAACGTGTCGTAGGAAGAACTGCGGTTAGCCCGCGTGGCAGCGAAACCGAGGACTGGGACGGTTAGGATGAGACCCTTGCCCAGCAGCGGCGCCAACCCCCGTCGGCTATTTGGGGACAAACTTTTGTACCCGCATCCCTAAGCTTACATCCACGACGTAAACGGCTCCGTCGGGCGCCACGGCCACGTCGTGCGCCCAATAGAGCTGGCCGTTGTATTTGCCGAAGGATCCCCATTTTTCGAGGATGTTGCCCTTCAGATCCAGCTTCAGCACGCGGTTTCGACCCGGCGGGGTGTGATGAAGATCTCCACCGTCAGCCATATATAGGTGGCCGTCAGCTCCAATTTCCAGGCCCCACGGACGTCCCAGTTCGCTGCTCTGCCACTGCTTGAGAAAGTTGCCGTCGCCATCGAAGATCTGAATGCGGGAGTTCGCACGATCAGCGATGTAGACCCTTCCTTGATCGTCGACGGCAATACCGTGAGGCGTATCGAAGCGACCCGGCTCGTCACCCTTCTCACCCCAGTCGAGTAGGAATTTTCCATCGGCGGAGAACTTGGCCACACGGTTGTTTCCATATCCGTCCGAGACGTAGAATTCCCCGCTTGAAGCCACCACGATGTCGGTCGGTTTATTGAAGTGGTTGCCGTCGAGGCCGGGAACGCCCTTAGCTCCGAGGGTCATCAACAGCTCTCCGTCGTGGCTGAACTTCGTGATTTGGTGGTGAACGGTATCGGTGACCCATACGTTGTCCTGGGGGTCAACATCCAGCCCATGGGCTGAGCCGAACATCCCATCGCCCCAAGAAGCAACGATCTTCCCGCTGGCTCCGTCCAGGCACAGGATGGGTCGTGACCCGCGGTGAAAGACGAAAACATGGTTGTGGGAATCGACTCCTACTCCCGCGACCTCCCCAAGGACGAATCCATCCGGCAGTTGCGGCCAGTCGTGGACAACTTGGTAAGACGGCGCATGGTGGTCGGAAAGCAGCGGCGCCAGCGTCGCGCCGCCAATCAAGATGAATACAGCCAGTAAGTAGATCCTTCGCATGTTCTAGACTCCTGTTGAACTTCGGTGAACGAATACGCCGTCGCGTCGTGGACGACATTGCCCGGAATGCTCGCTAAGCGGGTCGACCGTTGTCAAGCGCGCGCCCGGATGTTGACCCAAGTATGCACGTGTGGAGAGCCGCGAAAGTACCAGATCATCGTCGGACTCTCCAATTGCCACACATCCCACACGCCGTCTGAGCCGATATCCATGTTCTTGTAGAACGACATGGAAAGCGCCTCGACGCCGCCGTCGGCGCGGATGAAGTTCATGGCCTCGTCGGTGTCTTTCTTGCGGAAGGGCAGCAGCAGGTCGGCCAGGACTTTTGCAACCAGTTCTCGCTGGTCCGGCGCCATCTCGGAGACCGGCAGACCCGCAAGCCGTCGGCCGGGGCTCTTCAGCGAGACCGTAGCGGTCCCCTGCTCCTCCCTGGGGTCTCCGAGCAAAGCCAGAGTCCGCTGCTTGCCGTCGAGGGCCTGGAACACTTCGTTGGCCCGCTTGGCTTGGTACCAGTAGACGTTCTTTGGGTGGTCGGGTTTTTCATTAAACCCCTGAGAGGCATGGCCATAGAAGATCGGCCCGCCGAAGGCTGCTCCCTCGACCGAATCGCCGTCGCAGCGGCTCGTGCAGTGTCTTCCTGTTACTACGAACTCGAAAGCGCCGGTCCCGGGTTCTCCAAACAGGGCGACGGAATAGTTCTCGAGACCTCCCCCGTCTTCCTGAACGTGATACAGAACCTTGTCGACGAACTCGGGGTTGTGCAAGCCCCGAAAGATCTCATGAATCATGGCTTGCTGGTCTGGGTTGAAGAACTCCCCGATTTTCATCGGCGTAACGTGCCAGTTGGCGTCCACCTTGGAGCGCAGCGGGTCGTCAAAGGGAAAAACGACCTTCCGCTTCTGCTCGGCGGATAAGGTCTTGTAAAGGTGCGCCACCACGGTTTCTGAAGACTTAGCGGAGTCCGCCCGAACGGTCCCAGTCGCCAGAGCTGCGCCACTGAGAGCCGCCGTTCGAAGAAATCTCCTTCTGTTGATCCCATCGCAATCGCTGCAGGCCATGATCCGGATACACTCCTGTCTTGAAGCTTTATCGCACGTCAGACTAATGGAGTCAACCATTTTCCGAGTGGGCTTGATGAAATTGCCGTAGCGAGTCTCTCCAGACGCCGGCCTTGTCAGCCGTCGGGAGGTCCTTCTCCGAAGGGATCGACATGCTAGTCGGTTCCTAATGCACTTGCCGCGCGCTGATGAGCTGTCCCACTCTGGGGGCGGCACTCCGCTTCCCTGCTGGTTTCGGGTAACCCCTAACAGACGGACAGGTCACTGTGTATCCCGTCTCCGCCGGGTTTTGTCGATCTCAAATCCAAAGACGGCGATCCCGCGCGTCAGGCCAAAGTGTGTTCGACAGATCAGACTGTCGCTCGGGAGTGGCGGCGAGTCTCGATGGGATCCCTGGCCGCTCTGTGAAAGCAGGGCGCCCTAAGGCATGAAAGAGTGGGGGGCTGCCCCAATGGTTTGTTCTAACTATTCCAACTGTCAATGACTTACAGGGGAATGGCAGAGTATCACCAGAAGTCGTCGCGCTTTGCCACACGGCGAATTCCTGTTCGTGCAGGTGCTTGTTCGCAAATCAGGATTGTCTTTCGGCAGGACGGCTTTTTCGCGGATGCGGCCTGATGGGAAGCGAGGAGAGATCCCCTGTCGCACAGGGAATTCCAAAATGAACCCACCAGTCGACTTTCCCACGGAGAGCGAAGCTGTGTGCCGTAGATTACGGATGACCCGGTTTTCCGCTAAGCTATGAAGTACTAGGCGAACGCGAGACGTTCGTAAGGGGTTGGAAAAGAAGGAAGAATTGGCCTGGGGGCTCGGCGTCAGGCTCGGGGGAAACAAGCCGCAAAGCGACGGAAAGTCGTAGGAGAGTCCATGGGGACACCAGAGTTCCACCGGGGCGCGGTGGAGAAGGGCGAAGCTGGAGCCGAGCAAGACCGGCCTGCCGAGCGGGGCTGGCAGCTTGTGAACAAGGGCGCCCCGTCTGCCGATCCCGGCTCCCCCCCGGGCAAGAAGGATCCCACTCTCGCGAGTCTTAGCGCCGAACTGCTGGAAGCCGAACGTCAACTCGAGGAAACCAGGGGTTTGCTAAGCGAAGAGCGAGCCGTCCGGCTCGAGAGGCTTCGCCAAGCCGACGAGATTCGGGAAGAGACAGCGTTGGGGGTGCGCGCTTTTCAGCGCGATTTGGACACTAGTTTGCGCCTCTATCGGGGCCAGCGGGCGTGGAAGGTGATGCTGTTGCTGCGCCAAGCGTACGCCTTGCTGGTTCGCCGGGGGCTGCGAGGTATTCCCGCCTTTGTCAAGTGGGTAGCGTCGCTCGCGCGGCCTTATGGGGGATTGGCCGAGGCAGAGCTTGGCTTCCCAGACGTGAGGAACTACGTGCCGGTCGAGTTGCAGCGGTCGTCTCTCGACGACTCGCTTGCCGAGGCCGCCGGCGTCAGGACGGCGGCGCTTAGGAAATACGACGTCATTATTCTCACGATCTTTGACTTTGACTTCCTATTTCAACGGCCCCAGCAGCTGGCCTGTCAGTTTGCGCGCCATGGGCATCGAGTGTTCTGGATAAGCCCCGGACGGCGGCTGCCTCTTTCGGCGGCGCATGAGTATGAGGCGCTTGAGATTCGAAAAAACGTATGGGAAGTTCGACTCCGCGCGGACTGGCCCGATATTTTCGAAGACCGGCTAAGCCCGGAAGAAGCAGCGGGTGTCGTTTCGTGTTTGGAGGAGCTCTATCGTGAATGGGCCATCGCGGAATCTTGTCTGATTCTGCAGCTGCCTTTCTGGCGGCGCATCGGGCTGAGTCTGGCGGAGCGTTTCGGCGCTAAGGTTCTCTACGACTGCTTGGACAACTGGCGGCACATGCCCAGGGTGGGGCCGTTCAATCTCGCCGAGGAGAAGCAACTGTTTTCGAGTGCGACGTTTCCGTGGTCACGGCGAAGGGAATGACGGTCGGCCGCCACCGAGACAAAGACCCCCCGGTTCTTATTCGCAATGGCGTGGACTACGAATTCTTCTCGCGGCCCCAGGTCAACGAGGAGATGGCGAACATCGCGAAACCCACGGTCGGATACTTCGGCGCACTGGCCGACTGGTTCGACTATGACTTGATGTTCGAGGTCGCCCAGGCGAGGCCGCAATACTCGTTCGTGCTGATCGGCGAATACGAGACGGAACAGACGCGGGGGACGAACGACGTCTCACGGCTGAGCGGGCTGCCCAACGTCCACTTCCTTGGCCATCAGGCCTACAGCGAGCTTCCTTCCTATCTCGCTCACTTTGATGCCTGTATCATTCCCTTCCGCGTCAACGAGCTCACACGCATGTTCGACCCCGTGAAACTGTACGAATATCTAAGCCAAGGCAAGCCGGTGGTTGCAACGGAGATGGCTGAACTGGAGTATTGTTCCAACCTAATCTACATCGCCGATGACTCGCGGGATTTCGCCCACAAGCTCGATCTTGCCCTGAGCGAAGACGACGCGAGTTTGAGTCTCAAGCGAAGATCCTTTGCCGCGGCGAACAACTGGACGCAGCGTTTTCAGGCGATGGACCGAGCGCTGCGGGCATCTTTCCCGCTAACGTCGATCGTCGTCGTCACTCACAACAACCAGGACTTCATCACACCCTGCCTGGACTCGATTCGACGAAACACCAGCTACCCCAACTACGAAGTCATCGTTGTGGACAATGCCTCGCAGGACAGCACTCGCCAGATGCTTGCGGCCTACGCCGAGCAGGAACCGCGTCTTCGAGTGATCCTGCAGGACGAGAACGCCGGGTTCGCACAGGCGAGTAACGTAGGAGTCGAGCAAGCCGGAGGCGACTACCTCGCGCTCTTGAACGTGGACACAATTGTGACCTGGGGCTGGCTGGAGCGTCTCCTGCGCCATTGCCGCCGAGACACGGGCGTGGGCGCCGTGTTGCCCGTAACCAACTGGGCCTCCAATGAGGCCAGAATCAACGTCGTCTACGAGGACATGGCGGAAATGGAAGAGTTCGCCGCCTCCTTGGCTCGGCGCCACTTTGGGCAGTCCCTTCCCCTTGACATGGCGCCGCTTTTCTGCGCGGTTATTCCCAGGGTGGTGTGGAACGAGTTAGGCCCCCTGGACCCGCGTTTTCGGGTGGGGATGTTCGAAGACGACGACTACTCGTTGCGGATGCGCAGTGCCGGCTTGCGCATCGTGTGCGCCGAGGATTGTCTGGTGCACCACTTCGGCCTGGGGTCTTTCGCCGCACTCCCGCCCGCCGAATACGATCGAATCTACAATGAGAACCGCTTCGCGTTTGAACAGAAGTGGGGCGTCGAATGGCAGCTGCCGCGCCGGCGAGCGGGGGTTCCTGTTCAGTGCCTGAAGTTCGACCCGGCAAGTTTCGTTGCGGAGTCCCCGGCATAGCACCTACGCTGTCCGCGACCGCCAACACCACCATCATCGAGGGCGCTCGAAACACGAATCGGCGCGCCAATGCTATGCTTCTCTCTTCCCCTTCGGTATTGCGGCGGTGTCACTCCCCGGTCGCCATCCCGCATTCTTCACCTAACCCAGACGAGCCGGAACCAAAAACGAATTGGCCAGTCCGATTTTCGGAAATTCTCTGCAACCTGCTGAAAAAAATGACCTATACGGGCGAGCAAAAATTTTCCGCCACGGAAAACACGCATCCGACGACAAAGGCACTAGTCCGCATTTCTCACCAGCGGCCGGGCGAAGCACGCAATAAGCCGGCCATGACTGCGTTGCGCTTGCTCGTCGTGCTCAACGTAGGGTTCCAGTACGCTTCCGCGCGCCCCAGACGGGAAATCTCCGCATCGGGCTAAACCCAACTCGTTAGAATGGATGGGATGGACGGCATCGTGGTCTTCCACAAGACGTGTGGCATATCCTCGCACGACGCCGTCCAACAGTTGCGGCGCCTGACAGGGATCAAACGTATCGGCCACTTGGGGACGCTCGACCCTATCGGCACCGGCGTGTTGCCCATGTTGCTCGGTCGAACCACTCGACTGGCGCGCTTCTTCTTACACCACGAGAGGACCTACGAGGCCGTCATCCGCTTCGGCTTTGCCACCGACAGCTACGACCGCAGCGGCGAGCCTAGCAGCGCGGCGCGAAACGTCAAGCTTGACACCGCACAAGTGGAAGCTGTCTTGCCCGAGTTTCGCGGCAAACTGATACAGACGCCGCCTCCCGTCTCCGCCAAAAAGGTCGCCGGCGTTCCCGCCTACAAGCTGGCCCGTCAGAAGAAGCCGGTAAAACTTGACCCGGTCGAAATCCATGTCTACGAGTTCGCACTGCTCGACGTCGCGGGCGAGCGCGCGACGGTCCGAGTCCGTTGTTCTCCCGGCACGTATGTGCGCTCGCTAGCGCATGATCTGGGACGAAAACTGGAAGTCGGCGCCCATGTCGAACACTTGTGTCGAACGGCGATGGGTGAGTTTACACTCGACATGGCGCGTTCGCTTGAACAACTCGAGGGTCTCAACGGAGAGGGACGTCTGGAGGAGGCGCTGACTCCGCCGCAAATGCTGCTGCCGGAAATGCCGGCCGAGCGCGTCGATGCGATCACGGCGGCTCGGATTACTCACGGTCGAGACTTTCGGGTGTCGCCGTTTCGAAACCGCCAACAGGCCAAGCTCGTAAAGGCCATCGCCCCCGACGGCAGCCTGCTGGCCATCGCCGAAGCCCGACTTCCACTTTTGTACCACCCGATTGTGGTGTTGTAGCCCTCCGTCAAAGCGGTCGAAGAATCCTGGGCTCGCCTAGCTTGGCGGGCAGACGTTCTTGTCTGTCTCGGTCTGCTCGCGTACCGCCCGAATTTTTCGGTCCTACAGCCTTCTAACCCGCTTTTCTTGCCAGGTGGCAAGGCGAAGTGCTGAGAGACCCGTCAGTACGAGGCGCGCGCCGCTCGGCGAGCGGAGGCGTCCTTTTGCGGGTGCAGCCTGGCCGGCTCGTATCTTGGTGCTACCGAAATGAGCAGCGACTTCCGTTCAGCGTCCGACCGGGAAAGTACGTTGAGCACGGTGAGCAAGCGCAACGAAGTAATGGGGGGCCTGTCGCGTGCTTCGGCCGTCAGGTGGTGAGAAAGCGGGTTAACCCGGGCTAACAGCCCGTGGCAAAAAATCGTTAGGAGCGAAAAATGGGACTGCCGCCAATTCGGGCCACCAATTCGCCCCCCGTCATGGCCTTAGAAAAAAGGCTATAGAAAAAAAGGCTCTAGAAAAAAAAGCACTTAGCCTGAAGCGAATTGCCTGGCTGTACCCGATTTTTCTTGACCTTCAGTCCCGTAGCGCGGGGCTGGCCGGTCGTTTCACCCAGACCCGCGGCCTTTTCCCCCGTGCCGACGAAAAGGTGACCGGGGATAGCTCCGGCCTTCATGTCCAGAAGCTGCTTACACCAGCCGTTGCAAGACCGAGTAGCCCATCATGACGAGCATGACAACAGAGGCAATCCAAAGAGCAAGGGTGATCCAGCCCTTGGGGACGATCGCCTTCGGTAGGTGGACATAACGCAGATACAGTGTGGCAAAGCTGACCACCGGCAGCATCAAAGCCTGCCCCACACCGCCGATTATCACCATCAGAACAGGGTCGCGCAAGACCATGTAGACGAGCACGGGGCCAAGCAGCAGAATGGCGGTGAATATCCTTGTCGCTCTCAGCCGCACTCGGTAGTTCCGCCCGTCGTAGGCTCGCAGCAAGGCGGCGAAGTCCGCGAACATGCGAGCCGTAGCCGCGGTTCCAGCAAAAAGTGATGAGTACAGCACCGCGATAGCACCCACCAGAAAAACGTATCGTGACCAGTCTCCCAGCGTCTCGGTGTAGACGCTCGAAAGGATCCTGATCGTTTCCGATCCCTGAGGGACGACCCCCAGACCGTGCAAAACACCCGCTCCGAGCAAGTAAAATGCCACTGTCGAAAAGGTGTAGATGACCATCGCGGAGAGAACGTCGATGCCCATCACTCGGATCCAGCCCTGAGCCCGACTCACCCAAGCCGCCGTGCTGTCCCCAGACCCCGTGAACCGAGCATATCCTTTCTCGATGCACCAATAGGGATACTGAATCAGGTCAGTGGACCCCATGCCCGTGATGCCAAACACCGCCATCGCGGTGACCAAGCTACCCTCGGGCAAGTGAAACGCAAGGCCGTCGAGCAAGCGGGACCACGAAAAGTAAGCCGGTGTGGTCAACAGCAATACGGCTGCACTGGCGGTCGTCACCGTGAAAGCAATGACCATAGCGATCGAAACCCTCTCCACTAAGCTGTAGCGGCCGATCAACAGCAAGACAAGCGTAACAACCATGACGATCCACACCCAGGCCCCAACCGACAGCGCGGGGGAAATCTCGTGGAGGACCTCGGAGATACCCGCAAACATGCCGCCGTGTACGGCCAAAGAGATCGTTTGCACCAGGCACCAGCACCAGACGAGCCACGAAACCCGAAAACGCGGGCCCGGCACCCGGTCCATAGCCCGCAGCCCGGTTTCGCCCGTGCCAATGGCGTAACGGCCAAGTTCGTTTTGCACGACGACCTTGATGGTGCAACTCACTAGGATGAACCAGAGTAGGCTGTAGCCGTTCTCGGCCCCCAGCAAAGTGGTGGCAATCAGCTCACCCGTCCCGACCACGCCGGCGCCGATGATCAGTGCGGGTCCGATTCGTCGGAACGCGCCGAGAAAGGTCTTTGGCGGGACCTCAATGCTTTCAGGATGAAGTGCGTAAGGGTCTTCGGAGCTTTGATCCGGCATGACCATTCAGGATACGTGATTGTGGGCGGCCCATGGGCGGCCCTGTTGACCGCCGGCTCGATGGAGGCGTTACGTTTGATCCCGCGGCATCGCTTCGCCTTTGGCCAGCCAAGAAATGCCAACGCCGCTACGGCAACCGATTCAAGCCAATAGACCCGATGTATGCGCTTACGACGTGTTTAATGTCCCACGGCAGCACTGCCTGAAGCAAGATCAAAACGATCGAACCCACAATCGCGTAGTCCCGTAGCGCGGATCTCGCTTTTGAGATCCGCGGCCTTTCTTAGCCCGGCTTCAACTTCACTTGAACGGCCAACTCGGAAGGAATAGCCCGTAGAGATTATGGAGTGACCTGTCGTAAACCTCGAGAGTGCGGGTTACGCTATCGAGAGCAATACGAAAGAGGATGCGCAGAGCCGCATCGAGGAGGACAGATCATGACAGACACTAGCAGATATAGCAAGTACGTGGGAATGGACGTGCATAAAGAGACCATCGCGATCGGCGTGGCCGACGCCGGTCGGAGGGCGCCGCGCTACTACGGCGAGATCGAAAACACTCCCGCGGCCGCACGGCAGCTGGTGGCGCGGCTCGATGGGCCGGGAGAGCGCCTCAAGTTTTGCTAGGAAGCCGGTCCCCGCGGCTACCTGCTGTACCGCCGGCTGGTCGCGGCCGGGCAGGCGTGCAGCGGTGCTGGCGCCCTCGCTGATTCCGCGCCAGCCGGGCCAAGGGGTGAAAACCGATCGCCGCGACGGGTTGACGCTGGCGCGTCTGGAGCGCGCTGGGGGGCTGACCGCGGTGTGGGTACCCGACCGCGAGCAGGAGGCGATCCGCGATCTGAGCCGGGCGCGCCAGGAAGTATTTCTGTGCCTAAACTTGACTGGTCACACCATATCAGCGGAGGGCTGGACGGCCGTTTTCCCAGACCCCGCGGCTTTTTTGGGGCGGCTGTCCGGCACGATGCTCTCAAGCGGCGGGCGCGGGATTGGGCGTTAGCTGGTGAGAAATACGGGTCAAGGACACCCCATCACGAACCGGGATGACCCCTCAGTTCTTGCTGAAGCCTGCGCATGCCGCGGAGCCAGCGGTCGTAGTCGTTTGCTTTGCGCTGGAAGTGTTTGGCAACGTCCGGGTGCGGCAGGATTAAAAACTTCTCCTCGCGCAATCCGCCGACCACCGCTTCCGCGCATTGCTCGGGTGAAATGGCTCCCTGTTGGAGGAAGGCCCCCACGTCGCCTTGCGCCGATTCGAGCATCACGGTGCGCACACCTTGAGGACATAGGCAAGAAACCTTGATGCCGGCATCACCGTGAGTGACGGCCAGCCATTCCGCAAGCGCCAGGGCTGCGTGCTTCGTCACGGAGTAGGGAGCCGAGCCGATCTGGGTGAGTAACCCGGCCGCGGAGACGACGGCGAGCAAGTAGCCCTGCCGCCGATCGAGCATGTGCGGTAGGACAGCGCGCGCGGCGTAGAGATGGGCATGGACGTTGACATCCCAGATTCGCCGCCAATCGGAGTTTGCCACATCCACGCCACCGGGAATGAAGATTCCCGCGTTCGAGCAAAACAAGTCGAGCCGGCCGTATCGGCTAACGGTTTGCCCTACAAGCTCGACGACCTCGCGCTCGATAGCGACATCGGTCCTGACCGCCAAACCGCCTATCTCGCGGGCGACCTCGGAAGCGCCGTCGGCGTCCGCATCGGCAACGACGACACCTCGCGCACCCTCGGCAGCGAATCGCCGGGAAAGGGCGCGCCCAATGCCATGCGCGCCGCCGGTCACGACGGCCACTTTATCGTGGAGATTCATGCGCCCATGGGAATCCCGAAACAAGCAGACCCATCAGTCCTCCTAGACCGATCATCCTACGTCTCGTCGTTTGATCGTCGGCCTGGTTCCGCATGCACTTTCGGGCACCCAGCAACAAGGCCGGCAACCGCCTGACGCCGCCTTCGGTGTATCCTGAGTCTGACACCACCTTAACGCGAAGCAGCCGCAACCAGACAGAGAATGGTACCGCGGCAGTCCACTCCATGAGAAGCTGCCGCCGGGCGCGTTATGGCGCGCGCCCCGCAGTTTCCGCCGCTTCTGATCTAATACCGTTGACGCGGCAGCCACGGATGCTCGAATCGCTCCCTGGGATTCCGATCCGACCCAGAGGTTGTAGGGACGCGAAAGTCGGCAACAGGCGGTCCCCAGAGGCGCGACATGTCGCGCCTCCGACGCTCGGGACAGGAAGCTGTGAAAAGATGCTGGGGACATTGATGCGTCGCCCCGTCATTCCATCGCTCAGGGAGCAAACGACCGCCGAGCCATGCGCGAGCGGATCTGATTCCACGTGACCGGCGACCTTCTCTTGGGCTGTGTAGGGCTTTCGTGCTATTCTCATGCCTTCCCTCCGTTAGCTTAACGGCGGAACGGTCTCTCCATTTCCAGCTGAGGCGACACACGATGTCATCCATGCCGCGCGTAGAACAGGCCCAGCTTGCCGAGCGCTTGATCCACGGACCGCAGGGAGAAACCCCCATGACCGGACTCAGCCCGTAGGCGGAAAGGACCCCTCGAATGTCCTTGATGGTGCGCGTTCTCGTCGCCCCCGTGTCCCTGATCGTGCTCCTAACGGCGTTGCACTTTCCGATGGATGTCGGTGGGCCGGCAGGTCCTGTCTCCTTGGTTGAGAATGCCGACAAATTCTACGAAGAAGTGTACACGGACCCCGGCGACGGCGGCGATAGCAGATACGTCCGGATCGGAAAAGCGGCGGGGAACCACTTTAATATCCAGCCACAACTCTGTGCTTTCGTGGAAGAGTTCGACCTCCAAAACGCGAAGACCCTCGAGGTAGGCGCTGGAAGCGGTTCGCTCCAGGATGTCGTGGCCGACTACACCGGACTTGATCTCGCTGCCAGCGCGGCTCGGTATTTCCATAAGCCCTTCGTCCAGGGTTCCGCTACCGACCTGCCGTTTGAAGACGACGAGTGACCCGCTCCGGAGGTTATCTCTACCTCCGCCCGGCCTGGAACAATCCCACGTGGGGCCCGAAGGGTTACTGGGTCCGACCTGATTCCGAACTGACGCGATTGGAAACGATCGCCAAGTACAGCCTGTTTGTGCGCGAGTCGCCGTGGTTCAAGAAAGCTTATCGCTACCCCATTCGCATGATTCGGTTGGCGGCCGCCGGGCTCAGCGATCAGCCGACCCGTCTTCGCTACCACGAGCTCGATGCGAACTTTGAGATTTACTGGATGCCCGACTCCGATGCTGTCAACTCGATCGACTGTTACGAGGCTATATTGTGGTTCCAGACACGCGGGGACGAGATTGTCAATGCCCGTTCACCCTGGCAGGAAGTCTTCAGTGACTGTGGCCCGCTCTTCGTCCGGGTCAACAAGAGCTAACTGCCCGTGGTATGGATCGGGACCGCATCAACCCGCACGAGCGAGATTTCCGTCAATCCGTGAATCATGGGGAACCCGGGGGCGAAACCGGGGACAGTTTCCTGTTTCGATGGCGGGGATGTGGGCCGCAGGGGGACGCAGGTCCCGAAGGTCCGAAGGTCAGATGAAGTAGAAGGCCGACGGCTAGGGCTGAGGGGCTGAGAACTCCCGCCTGCCCTCCTCGTGCAATCGGGTAGAATAACATCATAGGAAGCACAATGGCCGATAACGACAAGCTCTACAAATCCACGGCAGCGGGAAGCGGGGCCTTCATCATTTCCAAACCCAAGCGTAAGCCCAAAAAGCTTCGCCAGTCCCGTGTCAAAAAGCCCCGACGAGGGGCCCGGAAGTAAACCCCGTCCGCGCAGAAACCCCCAACAGATCAAGGGTTGATATCACGAATTTCTGAAAAGCGTTGGTCCTGCCCTTCTGTCGCCAACGAAGCCCTGCAGGGGGTGGAGGCTTCCCGGTGGTCCGAGGGGAATCAGGTCCCTGCAGGGCTCAAGAAAGGCGGATGCTACCGCGCCTGTGGGAAGTTTTCACCGGCGCGGCCGGATGCTTGCGCCAACGTCCGCAAGATGAGGGTCAGCACGCCCCACTCAAAGACGAGCGCCAGCCCGAAGGCTGGAATAAGTGCGCCGACGACGAGAGCGATGGTTAACAGATCATCCACGATCGATAGCCATTGCAAGCGGTGTTCCATCGCCGATTCTTCTGTGTTTTATTCGCTTTGCCTGGCAGAACCAACGCTCAGTCTGAAAACGCCTAGAAGTTCTTACGCGGTATCGGGTAAGATCTTCCTTGCTGGGACACCTCGCATGCCTGCCTCCCGAACCGTGGCCCGCTACTATGTCGTCCATGGCCGGGTTCAGGGCGTTGGGTTCCGTTACTTCGTCGAGCGCTGCGCTGCTGAGATCGGTCTGCGGGGTCAGGTCAGCAACCGCGCCGACGGAGCGGTCGAGGTCTACGCGGTCGGCCCTCCGGAGGCGTTGTCGCTGCTCGAGCGGCGGCTGCGAGCCGGACCGCGTTACGCGTTGGTGGAAAAAGTCGAAGAGCGAGAAGCGGAGGTCAGAGCGCTGACCGCCTTCACCATCGAGTTCTAGCCCAGGGCTAGGTTAGCTACTTTCCGGCGCAAAAAGGAGAAACTGCGTGGTGGCTGGGTACAGTCAGCCAATTTCGCCTCTGAATGCGCCCGTAAGTTGTTGCTTCTTTGAAGGCGCGAAATTGGTGACAGTCCCCGCCCCGAGCGCTACGCGTATTTTGCGCCGGAAAGTAGCTAGCCAAGAAAAGCAGTCGAAATGAGTGACCTAAAAAAACTGATTCGGGAAGTCCCTGATTTCCCCAAGCCGGGGATCTTGTTCTACGACATTACGACTTTGCTCCAAGACCCGGAGGGGTTTGCCGCCCTGACCGAGCAATTGGTTTCGCGCTGCGGCACGTTTCGGCCCGACACGGTCGTGGGTATCGAAGCCAGAGGTTTTATTTTTGGGCCGCTGCTCGCCGCCCGCCTGGGGACGGGGTTCGTTCCCGTGCGCAAGCCCGGCAAGCTGCCCGCTGCGACCGACCAGATCACCTACGATCTCGAGTACGGGCAGGACACTTTGCAGATTCACAGAGACGCCATCCGGCCCGCTCAGCGAGTGCTGGTCGTGGACGATCTGTTGGCCACCGGAGGCACGGCCGCGGCGACCTGCCGATTGGTGGAGCAGTCCGGGGGAGAGGTAGCCGGTCTCGTGTTCGTCGTGGAGCTGACATTCCTCCAAGGCCGCAAAAAACTCGCCGACTACGACATCGTCTCGCTCGTGGAATACGACCAGTAAGATGCCGACTCTGGTGGGACAGGCCCCGGCCAAAATCAACCTGGGTCTGAGGATCGTGGGCCGCCGTCGGGACGGCTATCACGAGCTGCGCACCGTTTTGCAGACGATTTCCCTGGCTGACCGGCTCACCGTCAGCTACGCGCGGCGCGGATCCGCCCAGGTCACGCTGCGCTGCAATGACCAAGCTCTCGAAAACGAAGACAACCTGGCGTATCGGGCGGCCAGGGATCTCCTCGCCACCAACCACTGGAAGGGAGGCGTCAAGATCGATCTCGAGAAGCGGATTCCGCACGGCTCCGGGCTGGGAGGCGGATCGAGTGACGCGGCGGCCGTGCTGCTGGCTCTCGAGCGGCTCTTGCGTCCGCCGCCGCCGCCGGAGTTGCTGTTCGACATCGCGGCTCGGCTTGGCAGCGACGTCCCTTTCTTCCTTGTAGGGGGAACCGCGGTGGGCGTCGGCCGGGGGGAGGAAGTCTATCCTTTGCCGGACGGCCGCCGCCATTGGGCTTTGCTGCTCGTGCCTCCGATCCGCATATCGACAGCCGACGCCTATCGGCGGCTTCGCCTGCCGAAACGCTCTTCATTGACGGCGAAAAGCAGGCAGCGTATCATAGATGGTTTCTACGCACGAGTTTGCGCGTCTGAACGCGGCGGAGTGCACAGCTTGGCCAGGCTGCTGCCGAACGATTTCGAAGACGTTATTTCCCAAGCTTTTCCCGATCTGCAACAATGGAAGAGTCGGCTTGCTGAGGCGGGTGCGTCCGCGGCCATGATGTGCGGCAGCGGCGCAGCCTTTTTAGGATTGTTTTCCGACCGACGATCGGCCATCCGGGCGCGCGACTCTCTGCGGGGACTCTCCGGGAATTCGTACGTGGTGCGAACGCTTAGCCGGCGATCATATCGCGGGCTATGGGGTAGCTCGGACAGGGTGAGTGAGTGATGGCGGCTCCCCAACCCGTACTTGCCATGAACCGCAATCGGTTAACGGTTTTCACGGGGACGGCTAACCCCCAACTGGCCGAGCGGATCTGTGCCGAGTTGGGAGCGCCGCTGGCGGATTCCTCGGTGACAACGTTCTCCGACGGCGAGATCTACCTGCAAATCAAAGAGAACGTGCGAGGAGGCGACGTTTTCGTGGTGCAGCCGACCTGTACGCCGGTTGACCGCAACCTGATGGAAGCGTTGCTGATGATGGACGCCTTGCGAAGAGCCTCGGCCGGGCGGATTACCATCGTGCTGCCCTATTACGGCTACGCTCGCCAGGACCGCAAGGACAAGCCGCGCGTGCCCATCTCGGCCAAGCTCGTCGCCAGTTTACTGGTCACGGCCGGGGCGAATCGGGTGCTCACCCTGGACTTGCATGCGGCCCAGATTCAAGGCTTCTTCGATATTCCGGTCGACCATTTGTTCGCCGCGCCGGTCATAGTGAAGTACCTGAAGGGGTTGCGACTGCAGAAGTTGACGGTCGTTTCGCCCGACCCGGGCGGCGTCGAGCGCGCTCGCGCCTTCGCCAAAAGACTTCGTGCCCCGCTGGCGATCATCGACAAGCGCCGCGACCGCCCCAACGTCGCCGAGGTCATGCACGTCATCGGAAACGTCGAGGGACGCACGTGCTTGATCGTCGACGATATGGTGGATACGGCCGGAACACTCGTTAAGACCGTGTCGGCCCTTCTCGAACAAGGGGCGACCGGAGTATACGCGTGCTGTACACATCCCGTGTTGTCAGGCTCCGCCTTGCAGAAAATCGAGAAGTCGCAGCTCACCGAACTGGTGGTCAGTGACTCGATTCCCTTGTCGCCCAAGGCTCAACGCTGTTCCCGGATACGCCAGTTGAGCGTGGCGCCTCTACTGGCGGAGGCTATCGAGTCCATTCACGAGGAGACGTCGATCAGCCGGCTTTTCGTATAGAGGTTTGACGCCCGGTGCGGGAGTGCGGCGGCCACCAGCCGGACTCAGGTAAGGAGACGCTATTGGAACAACAGATTGAACTCGAGGCCAGCGTAAGGGAACAGCGCGGTAAGGGTCCGGCACGCCGGCTCCGCAAGCAGGGTCAAGTTCCTGCGATCCTCTATGGGCTGAGCAAGGAATCCGTGGCGCTGACGCTCGACACGAAGGCGATGACTCGCATCTTGGAGTCGCCCGCCGGGCACAATCAAATCGTGAACCTGAAAGTCCCCGGCGGCGAGCCGGCTGCCGCCATGGCGGTCGACTGGCAGGTGGATCCGGTTCGCGGCAGTCTGCTCCACGTTGACATGCAGCGCGTCGACTTGAAGCGTAAGCTGCACCTCAGCGTGCCCATCGAAACCGTAGGAGTGTCTGTCGGCGCCAAGGAAGAGGGCGGGATTGAGAGTATCGTTACCCGCGAGGTCGAGATCGAGTGTTTGCCGCTCGATGTCCCTGAAAGGATCGCCGTGGACGTTTCGGCGCTGAGTATCGGTGACTCGGTTCGGATGCGCGACCTGACGGCTTCGGAGGAGTACAGTTTTGTGACCAATCCCGATGTCGTCTTGGTCCACGTCATCGCGCCGAAGGCGGTCGAGGAAGAAGTGAAACCGGAGGAGGAGGTCGCGGCCGAGGGCGAAGCGGCGGAGGAGGCCCAGGGCGAGGAACAGCAAACCGAAAAGCAGGAAGAAAAGGAATGAACTTGCCGCCGGCCCCGGCCGTGGAAGCCGGCGGAGCCGGGCCGCGCGGGTCAGCCGGCCGGCAGCGGAGGCGTAGAGAGCCTAGCAGGCGCATGCATCTAATCGTAGGATTGGGCAACCCGGGTCCTCGCTATCGTCACACCCCGCATAATTTGGGATTCCTGACCGTCGATCGGTTAGCCTCGGACGAGAAGATCCGACTGACTCGAAAGGTCGCCGGGTCATTGGTGGGGCCGGGAGAGATCGCGGGAACAGACGTCGTTCTGGCCAAGCCGCTTTCCTACATGAACCTCAGCGGCGAGCCGGTTCGGTCGCTGCTTGGCCACTGCAAGGTAAAGAATGACCGTTTGCTGGTAGTTTATGATGATCTGGCGCTTCCATGGACGGCGTTGCGCATCCGGGAAAAGGGATCGGCTGGAGGCCACCGCGGCGTGAAGTCAATCATGGAAACAATCGGCACGGACGAATTCCTTCGCCTGCGCTTGGGCATTCGTCCCCAGGAACCGGTCGACGATGGAGCGGCTTACGTACTGGCGCCGTTTGGCCCAAGCCGCATCAAACAATTGGATGAACTGCTGGAAAGAGCCGCCAGTGCAGTCCGGCTCATCATTTCTGACGGCGCTGCCAAAGCCATGACGGTATGTAACCGTCGCGCCGTCGGATCGGAAACCAACGAAATATGAGGATTTACGAGCTTGTTTTTATCGTCAAACCCGATCTCCCGGAAGGCGAGATCGACGCAGTGATCGAGCAGTTTACCGGTGCGGTCTCCGAGGGAGGCGGTACGGTGATGAAGGTCGAGCAATGGGGTAAGCGCCGCCTGGCCTATCGGGTCAAGCAACATCGTGAAGGCTACTACGTGCTGCTGCACTACAGCACCGACGACAACACCAGTCTGGCTAGGGAAATCGAGCGCCGGCTGGGCGTCGCCGACCCGGTCATCAAATACCTCACCATTCGTATGGATGAGGAGCTAAAGCGCCTTGAGAAACTAAAGAAAAAACGCGAGAAGCGATCGGGCCGCAAGGGAACTCGCGTCGCGCGCCGGCCGGCGTCCACTCCCCAGGCCGCTGCACCCGCGACCGCGCCCGGCAAGCCCAAACAGGCGACGCCTTCTAAGAGCGAAGATGCCAAGTCGCCAGACACCCCGGAGGCGCCATGACAGAGACGACCACCCCTCCCTCGAGGGAAACAGGACGCAGAGGCCCACGCCCACGCCAGGGCCCCGAGAAGCGACGCTTTATGCGCCGCAAGCAGGTTGACTACTTCAGTGTCCATAAGATCGACCACATTGACTACAAGGACGTGGACGTGTTGAAGCAGTTTATCGGAGACCGCGGCAAGATATTGCCGCGCCGTCACACCGGTCTCGGCGCCCTCCATCAGCGCAAGTTACGGTTGGCGATCAAACGGGCGCGCAACATCGCCCTGCTGCCCTTCGCTGGTGAAGCGAGCCGCCTGCCCGGCACGCCCCGCCCGGTGAAGGTCCCTGACGAGAGCAAGTAAACGGGAGCAAAAGGTCGAGTCACCATGGTCGAAGTTATCCTCAAACAAGAGCTCGTTAAGCTCGGATCGAAGGGCGACATTGTGCGGGTCGCGGAAGGCTTTGCCCGCAACTACCTGTTCCCGAAACAGTTGGCCATTCCTGCCGGCAAGGCCAGCCGAAAGCAAGTCGGCCAGATGAAAGCGGCGGCTGAGCGTGAAGCCGCCCGTCTGATGGGCGACGCTCGGAAACTGGGTTCGGTGCTCGAAGACCTGCGCATCAAGATCGTAGCCCGCGCGGGCGAAGCCGATCAGCTGTTCGGCTCGGTAACGTCTCGCGATATTGCCGCCGAGATCGAAAAGCTGGGCTATAGCGTGGACCGACACCGCATTCTTATCAGCAAGCCGATCCGCATGCTCGGCGAGCACGATGTTAAGCTCCACCTCCACCGCGACATCGATGTGTCGGTCAAAGTGGAGGTTCTTGCGGAAGGGCGAGAAGAGGAATCCGCTTCGCCGGAGGACGCCTCGGAAGAAACAGCCGAAGAGCAAGAAGAGCCAGCCGAAGACCCCCAGAAAGACTAGGGATGGCGTTTTTCGACTTGTCCGGGCAAACCGCGATCGTTACCGGCGGCGCCCAGGGCATCGGAGAAGGCATCGTCCACCGCCTCGCGAACGCAGGCGCCCAAGTAGCCGTCGCGGATAAGAGTTTCGACGGGGCGCGTGCGGTGGCCGAGCAACTGCGGTCCAAGAGCCTCAAGGGCTTCCCCATAGCCGTCGATGTTACCGACCGAACTTCCGTCGAGGCCATGGTCGAGGAAGTCCTGGCTCGCAGCGAAAAAGTCGATGTCCTCATCAACAACGCGGGCATCGCCGGCCGCGCGGCTCCGGTTTGGGAACAGGGAGACGAGGACTGGCAGAGAGTCCTCGACGTCAATTTGACCGGCGTCTTCTTCTGCTGCCGCTCCGTCATGCCTCACATGATCCGCCGCGACTATGGAAGGGTCGTCAACATCGCTTCGCTGGCCGGCAAAGAAGGCAACCCCAATATGGTGGCCTACTCGGCTACGAAAGCCGGCGTGATTGCCATGAGCAAGTCTATGGCGAAAGAGGTCGCCGCGCACGACATTTGCGTCAACGCCGTGACCCCCACCGTCATCCGCACGCCCATACTAAGCCAGTTGACCGAAGACCAGGTCGAGTATATGATCTCCCGAATCCCACGAGGCAGGACCGGCACCGTCGAAGAAGTGGCGGCGGTCGTTCACTTCCTTGCCAGTCCCGACTGCTCCTTCGTGACCGGGCAGTGCTACGACGTCAGCGGCGGGCGGGCAACTTACTGATCCGCCGGACATACTAAGCCAGTTGACCGAAGACCAGGTCGAGTATATGATCTCGAATCCCACGAGGCAGGACCGGCACCGTCGAAGAAGTGGCGGCGGTCGTTCACTTCCTTGCCAGTCCCGACTGCTCCTTCGTGACCGGGCAGTGCTACGACGTCAGCGGCGGGCGGGCAACTTACTGATCCGCCGGACAAACCCTCCTCGGTTGAGCACATCGAGCCCCACTGTGCCTTTTCGTCTTGTACTGCGCGCACCATGCTTGCGAGTGTACCGTTCCCCTACACGGGAAGACCGAGGGGTTCGGTCTGTCGGGTGGGAGTGCGGGCACGACATGTAGCGCCTCTCTACTCGCGGCAGGCGCCAGCTGGGAGTCGTCGGCTTCGGGGCGAATGCCGAACGCTCGCCGGGTTTGCGCGGCAGAGCCGCAGGCGGGAGGCCGCGGCTCAGTTTCGCGAGCTTGCGAAGTCTCCGCATGGCGTAGTTACTGCGGTGTTCCACCAGCCCCACGTCACAATGGCTTGATCGCCAAATACACGACCGGCACGAGCATGACAACCGAGGCGACCCAGAGCGTCAGGGTGATCCACCCTTTGGGGAGGATCTTCTTCGGCATATGGACGTAGCGCAGGTATAAAGTCGCAAAGCCGATGATGGGCAGCATCACCGACTGCGCCACGCCGGTGATCTTGGTCATCACGACCGGCTCTCTGACCAGAAAAAACAGCAGTGTCGGGATCAATGCCAGCGGGACCACGGAGATACGAGTGGCCTTGAGCCGCACCGTGTAGTCGCTCTTGTCGTAGAGACCGGCGATCCCCGCCAGGTCAGCCATTCCGCGACTGAAGGAAGCAATGACGGCGAACAGGGTTGAATAGGTCGCCGCCAGCGCGCCGACCAAGAATACGTACAGCGACCAGGAGCCGAGCGTCTCGGTGTACATGTTGGAGAGAATCTTAACCATCTCGGACCCTTGGGGAAGAATGCCCATGCCGTGGAGAATGCCGGCGCCGAGCAGGTAAAACGCTACCGTTGCCAAGGTGTAGATCACCATGCAGTTCAAAACATCGACGCCCATCACTCGTATCCAGCCGCGCGCCCGGCGCTGCCACGCGTCGGTGGCGTCTCGCGGCCCCGCAAACCGCGCATAGCCCTTCTCCAGACACCAGTACGGATAGGCGACCAGCTCGGTGGACGCCATGCCGGTAATGCCGAATGCCGCCACCGCCGTAATTAAGCCTTCCTCCGGCAAGCGGAACGACAGGCCCTCGACTACGCCGGCCCAAGAGAAATACTGGGGACTTTTGAACAGCAAGGCGACCGCGCCCACCGTTAAAACACTGAAGAGAACCGTGAGAACCAGGGACACTTTTTCCACCAGTCCGTAGCGACCCAAACCGACCAGCACAACCGTACCGCAACTGACGATCCAAACCCACCCGGTAAGGGCAATGACGGGGAACAGGCGGTTGAGGATTTCCGCCATGGCGCCCAACATGCCGCCCATCGAAAACATCGTCAGGATAATCAGCAACAGCCACAGCCAAACGATCCAGGACACAAGAAACCGCGGTGCCGGGATGCGGTCGAACGCCTCCAGAGCGGTTTCGCCGGTCGCGATCGTGTAGCGGCCGAGCTCGTTCTGGACGACCACTTTGACGATGCAGCTCAACAGAATCAGCCACAGCAGGGTGTAGCCGATTTCCGCGCCCAGCACCGGCGTGGCCACCAACTCTCCCGGCCCAACGACCGAGCCGGCCAGGATGAGGCCCGGCCCGATGCTGCGGAAAATCGCGCTGAACTTCCTCGGCGGGTCTTCGATGTCCTCGGAGCCTAAGCGGTAAGGATCTTGCGAAATGTCGTCTCGCATGGAAGCACCGCATCGTAGCGGAGTCCGGCGGCGAAGTTCAAGCGGATGGGGTCAAAACAGTTGAGAGTGGGAGCGGGACAGCCCCCTATCTCGTGCCGCCCCCAAAACAACGTAGGGGCACGGCATGCCGTGCCCTCAGAGGGCTATTCGTTGCGCTCACTGGTCAGAACGGCCCCGATCTCTTTGCTACGGAACTATTGCGCCATGCCCGCAGGCTCCCGCCTGCGGCTCTGATTCGCTCGTTGCGAGGGCGCGCGTGAGCGGGAAACTGAGCCTGGAACGCCAGTGACAGGTCAGGTATCTGGGCTACGATCGCTGTGCGCGGTAAGCGGGAAATACCGGCGATACTTTTCCGGTAAACGAATGGTTCTGCCTTCCCGATCGCAGACGATATGGAGAGTTTCGCCGGTCGCCAGCAGCCGCTTGTCCGTGTCTCGCCTCATCTCATAGGCGAATCGCAGTGTGCGCGAGCGAGCTTCCTTGACCCACGTCGTGATGCGCACTTCGTCGTCGAAACGGGCGGGAGCTAGGTAGCGGCACCGCGCCTCGGTGACGGCTAGGATCGCGCCCTCTTCCCTTTCCATATCACGGTATTCAAACCCCGCCTCGCTGCAGTAGGCGACCCGGCCGACTTCCATCCAGACCAGGTAATTCGCATAATAGACGACGCCCATCTGATCGGTCTCGGCGTAGCGAACACGGACACGTGTCTCGACCTTGCGCATCGTCCCAGTATAGGTAGGTCCCGGATACGGACGCTCCGTGGGAAACAAGCGGCGCGCGTTACGATCGGGAAAGTTGCTTTCCTGTTGTTTGTTGTGGGAAGCCTTGGTTGAGAGCCTCTCACCGATCCGCACTCGATGTGAGATTCTTTCAGAAACGGGTTGGGAGGTTTGAAACATGAATGCGAACCCAAGCGACGGCGTTCTAGGCACGGGCCGGCACTTGCAACTGCGCCGGCGACAGAACTGGGAGTTCGTCGAACGCAAGGGCGTCGCCGACGTCGTCGTTCTCGTGGCCGTTACTGCCGAGCACGAAGCCGTGCTGGTCGAGCAATACCGGGAGCCGGTTCAAGCCAAGGTGATTGAGTGGCCCGCCGGCCTCGTCGGCGACGAAGAGGCTGTCGATGGTGAAACGATGCTGGAGGCCGCCGCTCGGGAGTTGGAAGAGGAAACCGGGTTTCGCGCCGGACGATTCGAGATCCTGACGACCGGTCCCTCCTCGGGCGGGCTAACCTCGGAGATTGTTACCTTTCTGCGGCCAAGCGACCTCGAGCGGGCCGCACAAGGCGGGGGCGTCGAAGGCGAGAACATCCGTGTCCATCTAGTTCCCTTGTTACAGGTCGACGCCTGGCTCTCCAGGCGCGCGGAAGAAGGCTTCCTGATTGATCCCAAAGTTTACACCGGTCTCTATTTCCTGTCGAAGCGATGACAAGACCGGCTAATCTGCCTTCCTAACCAGATGGCCGGCTAGCCCCAATTCTCGTCACTTAAACCGTGATGGAACCAACGAATCTCTCCCCGCCAAAAGAAGCTTCGGTTGGCAGCGCGGCTTTGCGGCCTTCAGCGTGAGTCGGTCGAGATTCCGGGACGTACATCGAACGCCAAGAAGAGCATCGCAAGAAGGTGTCCTTCAAGGAGGAGCTTGTTGCCGTCTTGAAAAAACATCAGATTGAATACGACGAACCATACGTTTGGTCGTGAGGTCTGTGTCGCCCTTCCAGGGCTTCCCTGAACTGCTCCTTTTTCCCACGGCTAAAGCCGTGGGCTGAGATTGGTACGGCCCCTGGCGGGGCCGGCTGCCTCTCGCCCCCGAAGGGGGCTACACAATGTAAAAGCCCGCGGCTTCAGCCGTGGGTGGCGGAACCCCTGTGAGCGAGCCCTGGAAGGGCGAAACAGCATGCCCCACAGCCTGGCTGATTTGCTGGTTCACGTTGTCTTCTCTACCAAAGGGCGGGCTACGGCCCCTACGGTTAGCCCCCGGGAATCTGAGCCAGTGGCCCCGCCGCCCCGGCCTTTTTCTCTCCGATCTCCGCCTCGAGCGCCGCGACGCGCTCGCTCAGACTGGTGATCATTTGGCCCACCGGGTCGGGCAGATGCCCGTGCTCGAGCATCTCCTCTTCTTCTTTCGACACGGCGACCCCTTTGACGGCGACTACCCGCCCCGGGATCCCAACGACAGTCGAGTGAGGTTGCACCGGTCGAACAACGACAGATCCCGCCCCTACCCGGACCCAGTCTCCAATCTCAATGTCGCCCAAGATCTTCGCCCCCGAGCCGATCACGACATGGTTGCCTAGCGTGGGATGACGTTTGCCTTTCTCATGGCCGGTTCCGCCTAGCGTCACCCCTTGGTAGAGCAGAACGTCATCGCCAACTACTGCCGTTTCACCGATCACGACCCCCATCCCGTGATCGATGAAGAACCGCCGTCCGAGGGAGGCGCCCGGGTGGATCTCGATCCCTGTCAACCAGCGAGAAAAATGGGAAATCAGCCGCGCGATCACATAGAGACGCCAGTGGTAAAACCGATGCGCGATTCGATGCAGCAAGATCGCGTGCACGCCGGGATAGCAGAGCAAAACTTCCAGCGTGTTCTTGGCCGCCGGGTCCTGCTTGAATACGTTTTCGATTTGTTCTTTGATGGCCTTGAGCATAAAGCTTTCCAACTTTGCGATTCCTAAGGTTGACTGCTGTGGTCTCTATGCCTGGGCGGTCTAGAAGCACCCTGGTATACGGCTCAGTAATCGGGAACGTAGTTGGCGAATCAGGCGATCCGGAAGCGGAAAAGGATCGGGACGGGATAGCCGGCTCTACGCCGGCTCGCTACAACAGCACTTGAGTTGGCAGGTCACGGCGAGATAGTACTTTGATGCTAGGCCATGCGATTAGGGATGTCAAATGTTGCAGTGAGCCGGTTTGACGGAATCATACGTCGGTGCCGGCTGCCTCGGTGCCGGCCCCCTCACCCAAACCCAGCTTCCGTGACAGTTGCTTCCCAGCCGCTTTGATCGCGATGTTGGTGACCACGGGCAGCCGATAGATCGTCGACGAGTAGTGCCCGCATTCGTGGGTGCAGAAACAACCATGGGCGGCCTCCGCCGCTATTCTCGAGGCGTTTTCGTTGAACCACAGCTTGCGGAAGTCATAACCGACGTCGCGCAGGTTGCCGAATTTGCTGTTCTTCATCTCGCATTCGACGACGTCGCCGTTGCTGTAGATGACACAGGCCAGCCGCCCGGAGACGCAGGAAAACTGCGCTTTCCCCTCGGCGGCGGTTCGCGCGACGCTGCGCCGTACGTGCTGGTCAAGAAGGTGATTTCCGGCGCCATAGGCGCTAAGTCCGCTCCGCTGGAGGCGGCCTTGAGAGAAGTCGGTCTCCATTCGTTGAACAAGCTTTTCGTAAATCGCGGGGTCTACGTCGGTCTGTGCCGGATCGAGCGGGTTCCCGCGACAGTAGTTGAACGAGACTCCGTCGGGCTCGAAGCGGCGCTTCAGCTCTGCATAGATGTCGAAGATCTCGTCCTGGTTCTCTTTCATCAACGTCGTCAGGGTATGAACGATCAGGTTCGGGAAGCGCCTACGAATCGGCTGGATGGCTTCGAGTGTCCGCAGCATCCGTCGGTATGCGTCTTTCTTCCCGCGAATGAAATCGTGTTTCCGCTCGTCGGTGTGATCGACGCTGAGGTTGAGATGAAATCTCATTCGCGGTGCGCCGCCCAACGTCCTCTCGAGAACGCTGACGGTTCGCTCGGTATGCTGGCCGTTCGTCGGCACATAGAGGTTGCCCACCTGGTTCGTGCCCGCTGCCGCGAGGAAGATGTCCGCTAGATCGGGGCGCAAGAAAGGTTCGCCCCCGCCAATGAAGAGGTTGTAGATTTCGCCCATCGAGTCGAGCGTTCGCTCGAACTCCTCAAGGCGGAAGTCACGGTTGGGTGTAGGGTTGAGTTCGTCCCAGTAGTAGCAGTGAATGCATTTCTCGTCGCAGCGGGTCGTGACGTAGAGGGTAACGAACGGCGGCGTGATGCGCCTGCCGAAGGACGTTCCGTACTTGGTCCTCAGCAGGTGGGCCGCAAACGACCTCGGCTTGACGGATTTGGCGCTGCTGCTCACGGAGCGATTGCCCTAACAGACCGACTCCTCAGCATAGCCCGCCAGTCGGCGAAATACCAGGCGTGAACACCCCGCTCGGCTAGCAATCGGGGTCACTGAATTCAACGTCTGGCCCCAATACTGGTCACTTAGCGCCCAAGGGTGCTCGAATCGCTCCTGGGGATTCCGACCTGGACGCAAAGGTTGTAGGGATACGGAAGGCAGCAGCCGGCAGGCGGCTCCCCGGGGGCGACATGTCGCCACAAGCTGCGGCAGTAGGGACCGACGAGATCGCCGGTCCTTCGCGGCCGATATTATACAAACAGTTGCCGCGAGCCACGGGTACCGGGTCTTTCGCCCCAATCGCTGTGACTGTGGTGAGAAATGCGGGCTGGCCTCACGAACCGAACAAGTCCTTGTTTTCAATGATTTATGGCCGATGGCCAAGAGCGATGTGAGAGCCGAATGGTAAAATGGAAGTAGAATGGGCCGCGCTTCTTGGGGCTGGCCCCCAGGCCACGAAAAGAAAAAAAACCAAACAAACCCAATTTCTCCCAACCCATTTTAAATCAATGGATTGCGAAGGGTTTCCAGCGGCGGGGCGGCCACTGGTAAGAAGGGTGGGGCGGGTGCTCACAATAGCACATAATCCGTGCTACACTTAATAAGTGTATTAACCAATGCCCAATCTGACCCTTGCCATCGACGACAATCTCTTGTTGGAAGCCCGCCGCTTGGCGCTAGACCGGCGCACGAGCGTCAACCAGCTCGTCCGGGACTATCTGGCCACCCTGGTGAGCGAACAGCACGCTCTGCAGAGGGCTCGGTCGCGCCTGAAGTCAGCCCTCGCTCGGGGTGTTGTTGAGGTCGGCCCTGCGTCCCTAAAACGTGAAGATCTCTATGAGCGCTGACGCCGGTCCGGCCTTCGTGGATACGAATGTGCTCGTCTATGCCTTCGACAAGGGAGAGCCGTCCAGGAGGGATATCGCTCGTCGGCTTCTCGAGAAGCTCATCGACGAGGACCGGATCCGTCTCAGTACGCAAGTATTGCAGGAGTTTTTCGTCGCCGTCACGCGCAAGGCGCGCCGGCTCTCTCCGACGGCGCAAGCCTTGGCGCTTCTCGAAGACTTTACCGCCTGGCCGCTCTTTGTCGTGGACTATCCGGCCATCAGGGATGCGGCCCGTTTGGCCGAGGATAGGTCGTTGTCCTTCTGGGATGCCCTGATCGTCGTGTCGGCCTCTCGAAGCGGGGCGGCGCGGCTCTACACCGAGGATCTCAACCACGGCCAGACGATTCTGGGAGTAGAAATTACGAACCCGTTCTCCCCCTAGAAGTCGCCTGCGTCTCCAAACCGGAAGCCCAAGGTTCTTTCGGAAAAATCCCAAGAGCTTTCATCTTGCGGTACAGATGGCTGCGCTCGAGGCCTAGCGCGGAGGCGGTACGGCTGACGTTGCCGTTCCATTCCCCAAGGGTTTTCAGGACGTACTCGCGTTCGTAGGCCTTGCGCGCCTCCTCGAGACTGGGGAACTGCTGCATGTAAGTTTGATTGCCGGGAAGTACGCCTCCCTCCGGCGGTAGCGGCAGATGCTCGACGCCGATACGGACCTGGCGGGTCATGATCACGATGCGTTCCATCAGGTTGCGCAGCTCGCGCACGTTGCCGGGCCAGCGATAGGTTCCCAGCGCCTGATAGGCTTGCGGCGTAGGACGTTTGGGCTTGCGGCCGTAGGCCAAAGCGAATTCGTTGAGAAAATAGTCCGCCAACACAGGGACGTCTTCGGCCCGCTCACGCAAGGGAGGCACGTAGAAGGGAACGACATTCAGCCTGTAGAAAAGATCTTCGCGGAAGTTGCCGTGCGCGATCTCCGCCTGAAGATTCTTATTGGTCGCTGCGATGACGCGCACATCCACCTGGACTGTTTTGCCGGAACCGACGGGCTCGAAACGCTGTTCTTCGAGCGCCCGCAAGACCTTGGCTTGCGTGTTCAAGCTCATATCACCCACTTCGTCGAGAAAAAGCGTGCCCTCATCGGCCTTCTGGAATTTTCCGATCTTGTCCTCGTGTGCTCCGGTGAAAGAGCCCTTCACGTGCCCGAAGAGCTCGCTCTCGATGAGCTCTTCCGGGATGGCAGCGCAATTGACCTCCACGAAAGCCCGTTGGGCGCGTTGGCTTTGCGAGTGGATCGCGCGGGCGATCAGCTCTTTGCCGGTCCCGCTCTCGCCGTAGATCAGCACCCGGCCGTTGGTCGGCGCCATCAAAGCCAGTTGCTGGCGCAATGCCTTCATCGGCACGCTATCGCCGATGATCTCGAGGCCCGAGCCGCTACTCTCCCGAAGAGTCCGGTTTTCTATTACCAGGCGGCGGTGATCGAGTGCGTTCTTGACGGCAACGGTTACCTTGTCGAGGGAGAGCGGCTTTTCGAGGAAGTCCAGCGCGCCGAGCTTGGTGGCTCTGACGGCCGTTTCGATCGTGCCGTGTCCGGAAATGACAACCACCACCGGTCGCCGGCTGGGATCAAGAGCCTGGATCTGCTCCAGCGTGGCCAGACCGTCGATCGTCGGCAGCCAGATGTCGAGCAAGACGACGTGGTGGGTCTTTTCTTCCAGCCGGCCGAGGCACTCCTCGCCGGTCCCGACAGCCGCTGCTTCATAACCCTCGTCTTCCAAGATCCCCAACAACGATTCGCGGATGCCCGGTTCGTCATCGACGACGAGAACCCTGCCTTTCTTCACGCGTCCACTCCCGCGGCAACCCTCACCCGGCTTTCAGCAGTCGGAACTTCGATGATGAAGCGGCTGCCCGTCGGGCGGTTGTCTTCGACGCGAATCGCTGCGTCGTGATCGTGGAGGATGCGACTGGCAATCGCCAGCCCTAAACCTGTTCCGCGTTTCTTGGTGGAGAAGTACGGCAAGAAGAGCTTTTCTTTGTCTTCGGGGGAGATCCCGCTTCCCGAGTCCGCTATCACGAGTTCCACGGTATCGGGAAGCGGTCCGGGCGCAGTCGAAATAAGAACCTCGCGCACCCAGGAATCCTTGACGGCTTCGGCGGCGTTGTCGATGAGGTTGACCACGACTCGTTTGAATTGTTGCGGGTCGATAAAAACGTCGGCCAGCCCGGACCTCAGCTGCCTGCGCAGCACGATTCCCTCGAGGCGGCCCTGGAAAACGTCGACCGCTTCCTCGACGACGCTGTTGAGATCGGCGTGGGTCAGCTGGGCGGTAGGAAAACGGGAGAACTGAGAGAACTCGTCCACCAGGTCGCGGAGCGTTTCCACTTCGCGGGCGATCGTGGCGGCGCATTTTGCGAACTGCTCCTGGATCTTCCGGCGGTCGTCGGGGCCGGCCGCCGCTCGAAAGCGACCGAGCAAGCGGCTCATGCGCTCGGCGGAAAGGGCGATCGGAGTAAGCGGATTCTTGATTTCGTGGGCCACTCGCCGGGCGACTTCATTCCAGGCGGCGGACTTTTGCGCCCGCAACAACTCCGTCGTATCCTCTAGAACGATGACGAACCCCGGCTCCTCGCTTTTCTGTTCTCCTTCCCTCTCGAGTGCCGACACGGTCACCGCGAGGTGCAGGATTTGTCCCTCCTGCTTGGCCGTGAACTCCCCGCTGGCCACCCCGATGCGTTGAGCGCGGTTCATCATATAAGCGAGTTCAGCGCGATCTTCTTGCGAGAAAAGATCCGCCACATGCTTCGCTTTTTCGACCGTCTCAGCGGGGAAGATCCGGCGCAACGAAGAATTCGCTTTGCGGATCTCACCCTCCGCCGACACGGAGACAACTCCCGGGGTGATGCTTTCCAGGATGGCCTCGATCAAGCGCCGGCGATCGTCCAGCTCGGCGTTGGCCTGGGCGAGACCCTCGTTGCTCTCTTGCAGCTGATGGGTCTTCGATTCCAACTGCTGCGTCATGTGATTGAAGGAGTGCACGAGAGCCGCCAACTCGTCGATCGCGGGCGTGTGAACGCGGTAGTCCAGGTGGCCGCTTGAAAGTTGTCCCGTGGCTTGAACCAGCGCCTCGATGGGCACGATGATCTGTTTGGAGAGGAACAGGGCCAGCCAGGTGGCCACAAAAATGACGAAGATCGCGATCAGACCCAGCAGGCCGGAATAAAAATAGCGATAGCGGCGGCTTTCACCGTGGAAGCTGCTATAGGCGTCGTAGTGCTCCTGGATGGCGGAACGGCCGGCGACGACATCGGGTGGAATCTGCTGCACCACGACGACGGTGCCGAGTTCTCGCCCGCCGGCTCGGACGGGAACTCGCGCGTAAACGTAGTCTTCGTCTTCGGTGAGGCCTGAGACGATCTTGCCCTCCAACGCCTCCCGCCGAACCGGAGGCAGCAATCCTTCCCCGCTGAACTCCACAAACGCCTCCTCGTCACCGGGCCGCAGCAGGGCTACATACTGGAATTCGCCGCTGTCGACGAGTTGCCGGATCGCGGTCTTGAACCCCGCGCCGGGCCCGCGGCCGTCGAGCGCAGCCGCCACGTCGGGGAGAGAGCCGATCCATCGCGCGTCCGTCTCGGCCTTCTGTCTCATGACGTCGTTCAGTTCACGGGCCACCTCCAAGGAGTTGTCCAGAATCTGCGTGGTCGGCCAACTGAACCACTTGTCCAACGTCCGATTCAAAAAGTAAAAAGAGAAGACGACCAGGCAGACGACCGGCAAGATCGACAAGCCCAGCGCCCCGACCACCAGTTTGGTCTTGATCTTGGAACCCAGGCGGTTCACACGCCGTTCGATGTAGAGTTTCAGGAGACTGCGGAAAACCATGAACCCCAGCGCGAACACGCCCAGCCCGATGAGCATCGAAATGCCCCACAAGACGACCGTTTCCGCCGGCCGTCCGGGGGGGAACACCTCAAAGGCGAACGAAGTTTGCCAAAAGGCGAGTACGATAAGAACCAGCAGCAGAAGGATAGATGCAATCAGGGAAACTTGGTGACGCTTGTTTTCCACGGCTGGAGAACCGGAAAGGAGGGTTGAGCCCTTGTTGCTCGAATTGGGCCTTATTATATCAGAAGGATTTCCGGGCTCCGGCCGGGTTGCGGCGAAAGTCGGCGGCACGGGCAATCCTTCCCCTGGGCCGCGCGGTGAACTCATCCTTTCAGCGGCTTGCCCGCCCTCTCCGTGGGTTCAGTAGGCTTTGGTCGCTGATGCCACAATGCGCCGCCGCAGTGTGAAAGACCGGTTGAACAACAGCGTTCTAACCGGGACGGACAGTAAGGATCGTCGGTGAATCGACTCAAACGAACATCGCCGGGCCGGCGCTTCCGGCAAGGCCGCTGCGAAGGCCGCGGAGAGACTTGCGTTCTCTGGCCATGCAGGAAATGGAAGGGCCGTCGGTGAGTAATTCTCACGAAGCGGCCGGCGCCACCGCTGCTGGGGACAAGAAAATCCTCGACGTCGGATGCGGACGCAACAAACACCCCGGCGCGATCGGCATGGATCACAATCCTGACACGGACGCCGACGTCATCCATGACCTCGGAGACATCCCCTATCCCTTCGCCGACGGCGAATTTGACGAAGTCGTCGGCAACCATGTCGTCGAGCACGTACCCGACGTGACCGCGTTTATCTCCGAGCTCTATCGGGTCACGAAACCCGGCGGACGGATACGCCTTCTGGCGCCGCACTATACGAACCCCGACTGGGCCTGCGACGTCACCCACCGCAATCCCCTCAACTGCTATTCGTTTCAGAATTTCATTCCCGATCGCCGGCTCTTTCCGTTCTATACCGAGGTCCGCCTCAAGCCCGTTCGCACGTACGTCTCGCTGGCGAATCTGTGGCGCTTTGTCGGCGTCGAATGTCTGGTCAACCTCGATCAAAAGTGGGCGGCCCTGCGCTTCAGCAGAAAGTTTTGGGAGCACTACCTGAGCTACATCTTCCGGGGCAAAGAACTTCGCTTTGAGTTTGAGGTCGTGAAGGAGGCTTGATCGGCCATCAGACATCAAGTTCACAACCGCGGGTTCTACCAAACTGCACCCACGCTATGATGACTAGTGTGATCTCGTCAAGGCCGGAGGAGAAGGATCTGTGACCGTGAAGGAAGAGTTGCATCGATTGGTGGATGAACTACCCGAAAGCCACGGCGAAGAGCTGCGTCGCTTCATGGACGACCTGCGTCAAACCGAGATCGACGACGAGCCTTTAACAGAAGACGATCTGGCAGCCATCGAGCGGGGAGAAGAAGACATCCGGCTCGGCCGCGTGAAATTCCTCTACCAGTACGAACAAGAACGCGGCTCGTGAACTACCGCGTCGATCTTTCCGACGAAGCCATAAAGACTCTCAGCCGGCTGGACCACCCCACCGAATCGCGGGTACGTGCTCGCCTGCGAGAACTGGCGGAGAACCCCTTCAACCCGCGCATATGCAAACTGTTGAGGCATGCAGGTGGCAGGCGATCCGCGCGGGCCGGCGATTGGCGGATCATCTACGCCGTAGAGCGAGAAAAAAGGGTCGTCAACGTGTTGGCCGTTCGATCCCGGGGTCAAGCCTATAGGCGGTTGTAGGCAAGGAAGGTGATCGCCGGGAGGTGCCAGAGTCGCCGCAAGCCACTACCGGCATCAACCGCCGACCAGTATCCACGACCCTGTAAGCATCGGCCTTGAACTCTTCGGCAGCCTCGGCGGAGAGTTTGCTGTCGCTACCTTACAAACCCTGGTCCGAAGGATCTCGCCCCCCCAAGGTTGGTCAGCCCGCTCCCACGAGCTTCCCTCTCCACAACGGAGATTTATCAAGTTGCTGTATCCGTGGCGGACTACACCAGCGCGCGGCTGGCTGTCCCAGCAGTTTTCACACCTTGCTGCACTCGTTTTTGAGGCCACGGACTTCTACCACGGGCTGATAGGTTTATTCGACGGAACTCGGCTGATCAGACTTCAAGCTCAACTCCGAAACCGCGCCGTCAACGTCGGCGACCCGAAATATGATTTCTCGCCTCAGGTCGAGCTGGTGCTTGGGGATTTCAAACCGCGCGGCCACCATGCCCCGCAACGATTCCCCCGAAGGTATCTTGGTACGGTGGAGGACGGGTTCGTGTTTGATCTCGCCTAACGCCGGGAAGTAGCGAAAAAGCTGCCGCAAGTCCGACGTCTTGAGCGTGTAGCTTTCATGGACGCTGTCGTTCCGGTCGACGACGATCAAGTCGCGGTCGCCGATCATCACTAAGGCCTGCGAATGGTTCGTGAACTCGAAATCGACGATAGCCACCGAACTATTCCGGTCCATTCCCAGCGTTCGAACTTCGGTGATCGAACCCTCCACGTGGGCTGTTTTGCCGCGGGCGATCCAGTAGAGGGCGGCCACCAGCAGGCCGGCACCCAGGAGACCGGCCAACATAAACTGATAAAGCTTCATGCGGATTCCCGAGAGCAAGATGAGCCGAAAGAGGATGGCTCGCCGCCCGATTGCCTTCAGTGTACAGAAGATGTCGCCGGCTACACGGCAGAGCCGTGGTCATCGATCCCGGGTGAATGTCAGCCTTGCCCTGGAGGGAATCGATCGAAGTCTGAAGAGGCTGTCCCGGCGTCTCCGACGTGAGAATCCACTGGGAGAAGCCATCGTGCTGTTACGCACCCGCTACGAGGAATTCGAATCCGACTTCGAGTCATTCTTTCCCGATCTGGCGGCGTTCACCCGGCGGGAGCGGCCAGACGTCATTTCCCGCACGCCCGGACGCTGAGTAGAGTCCCCCGCAAGAATCAGCAACCATCTATTACTCGGCCGCCAATTTATCGACGATCTCCCGAGCGGTCTGGCGCGCTCGGTCGAGCTCGCCGGGGCCGTAGCTTATAGCGCCGACGCGCGAGTGGCCGCCCCCGCCGTAACGCTCGCAAATAGTGGCCAGGTTCTGCCCAGGTTGGTGCGCAGCCCAGGGATTGGATCCGACGGAAATCTTCGTTCGAAACCCGGCGTCGGAAATTGAAATGGTGTAGGTGCAGTCAGGGAACAAATAGTAGGGAACGAACTTGTTGTAGCCTTCCACATCCGTGTCCGAGAGATCGAAGTAGACGACGGAGCCCACCCGCACCGAGTGCTTGCGAATCACCTCGATGGATTCCAGGTGACGCTGGTAGATCTCCTCGAAAACAGCCCGGATTTCCGGCAACACAGCGATTTCCTCCAGCGTGTGAGATGCCAGAAGCGGGATGATCCTGGCGGTGAGGTTGTCTTTCGCCGCTTCAAAAACCAGCGCGAGTCGCGTCGCCGGCTGCGCCATCTCCACGGCGACCTTCGCATTCTCGTACTGCGCCCCATCGATGATGTCCGCCCAGCGAATCAGTTCGCTCAAGTGCGATGAGTCATAGCCGAATTTTTCTCCTGCTATGTGGGCAATGAACTTCGTGCAAGACTTGTAGGCAGGGTCGTAGAACTTCCTGCCGGAGCGATCTCGCGAAAAATGCTCCTCGTCTTCGGCGGAGAGAAAGGCGCTCTGATGATGATCGAACCACCAGGTAAGGCGGCCAGAAGCACAGTACTTGAAGTCGACAATCGCGTTCTCGTCGCCGTCGAAAAGCTCCAAGTCGAAAAGCTGCTCGGCGCGGTGAAACAGTCCGCTGAGGACAAACTCGGTGGAGGGATCCTGCTTGGCGCGGTAGAAATCGGAGAAAAGGGCCGCCGAGCAAGCCCCATCGAAGCAGCGATCGTGATAAAAGAGCCGTACCCTCATAGGAAAACCAACTAGCATGGCCCATTTATCCCGAAAGATCAAGCCGTAGCGCCGGGAGGGAGGCAAAGACCCTCCCAGGCACACAAGCGTAACGAAGTCATAGGCGGACCTATCGTGTGCTTCGACCGTCAGCTGGTGAGAAATGCAGGCTAGCACGGGAGCCATTTCGGTCACCGCTTGTGAGTGACGCGGGCCAAATGAGGACAGCCGGTTCGCTACTCCGCGAGGGACCTCACAGCCGGCCCCGCCCGAGCGTTACTCGCCCGCAGCATCACCCTGCCGGCGAACTCCGCCGGCCTGCTCGCTCTCATCGGCCCTAACCGCGCTTACCAGGGTCTGCCCGGCGCGAGGTTTCGGACGACTCGCTGCCGTGACGACGCACTCTGCGTTGCCCCCCCTATCGATTGTCGCTACAATGTCCCTGCGATTCGGCGCTGTCGCAGTCCAATTTCGCCGTTGACCCCACCTTCGCATAGAGCGACAGCGGAATGTTCGCTTGCCAGGGGAAAGTCTGATGGATCGAGAGAGAGCTCGAAGTCGCCTGTCCGGCTGCTACGTGACGGTCCCGACGATGTTCCGGGACGAGGATCTGGAGGTAGATCTCGAAGCCACCCGGCAGCACGTGCGGTTTCTCATTGACGGGGGCCTCAACGAAAGTAACAGCGTAATCTTGGCCGTCGGCGCGGCGGGTGATTTCCCCACGATGAGCGTCGAGGAGCGCTTGCGCGTGGCCGAAGCGATTATCCAGGAGGCGAACGGAAGGATTCCCGTCGTGATGGGCGTCCAGACGACGAATACCCGTGAACTCGTCGAACTGATACGCGCCGCCAAGACACTCGGGGCCGAGTATGTCCAGGTTTCTCCCCCCTACTATTACATGCACACCGCGGAGGACTTTCTCGAATACGCGATTGCCGCGGCGGAAGCCGCGGATATAGGAGTCGTCGTTTACAACACCTTCTGGACAAGCCACAACGTTTCGTTGGACGTCGTCGAGCGCCTTTGCGAGTTGCCTAACGTGGTGGGCCTCAAATGGGCTGTTCCCACGGCGCTTTTCATGGAATCCGAACAGGTCGTTTCACGTTTCGCCGAGCGGCTGTGCATCATCGACAACCAACTCCGGTTCGTCACCAGCCACATCCTTGGTGCACGCGGCATCGAAGTACACATCTGCAATTACTGGCCGCAGTGGGGAGGGCGGCTGTGGGAGCTGATCGAGAGCCGGCGGTACATCGAGGCGCAGAAAGAACTTGTGCATGTCGCCATGCCCTTCTACACATTGTGGAAGGAGATGTTTCAGTACACCGGCGGCGATGGGTACCTACCCTTTGTTTGCTGTCCGCCGGGGGCTTTTTGCTCACCGGCATGCTTCTCGGAGTCTGGAAATATCACGGCATGATGACTCGCGGGATGCCGCTTTGAAAACCGCCGTTTTCGTAACTGCGTTCTTACTAATCTGCGTCCTACAAAGTTGCAGCGATGTGGGGACCCAAAGTGACGAGACTCCCGCTCAGAGCAGCCCTTTTTTCGAAAAGCTCACGGTGTTCTCAGCCGGCGAGGACGGCTACCACTGCTTTCGAATTCCTGCCCTCGTCGTTACGGCAAAGGGAACCATCCTGGCCTTCTCGGAAGCTAGAAAACTAACCTGTCACGATGACGCGGAGATCGACCTGGCGATGAAAAGGAGCTTCGACCAAGGCAAGACTTGGCAAGGCTTGCAAGTGCTTTTCGACTATGGCACTGACTCCGTGAATCAGCCTGCCCCGGTGCTTGATCGAGAGACCGGCGAGGTCGTGCTCGTCTTTTGCAGGAATAACCAACGAGTCTTCGTGACGAAAAGCAGTGACGACGGCGTCAACTGGTCCGAGCCGGTGGAAATCACCAAGGATGTCGTCGACCCGGCATGGAGCTATATCGGCAGCGGTCCAGGCCACGGAATTCAACTGAGCAGCGGCAGGCTTCTGATTCCTGGCTGGGGAGACACAAGCCCAGGCCCAGCGACCTGGCCTCGGCCGGGCTGGGGCGGCGAGCAGTTTTCCTACGTGATGTATAGCGATGACCACGGTGCTACTTGGAAACGCGGAAAGTCCCTCGATATGGACCTGTCGGACGAGGCCATGGCGGTCGAAACCGCGGACGGTTCTATCTATATGAACATGCGCAGCCGCCGGGAAAAGAGGATGCGGGCCTTCGCCTGGAGTGAGGACGGCGGCGTTTCTTGGTCGCCCGTGCAGTTTGACCAGAGCCTGCCTGAGCCTTCGGTTCAGGGGAGTTTGATTCGCTTCACCGACCAAGGGCGGTTCTCGACGAATCGTGTTCTGCTTGCTCACCCCTCTAGCCAGACCGAGCGAAAACAGTTCACCGTGAGGATGAGCCACGACGAATGCCAGACATGGCCGGTCTCTAAAGTCCTTCACGAGGGTTCGGCGGCCTATTCCGACTTGGCGATCGCGGAGGACATGACCGTCCTTTGCCTGTACGAAGCAGACCAATATTCCAAGTTGGCCCTGGCCCGTTTCAATCTGGAATGGTTGACGGACGGAAACGACAGCCTGCAAAGGACGAATCCGTAGCGGGTGCATCCGACCTCAGTGCCGCGCCTTGCGGAAGGCACTTGCGGATGTCTGCCGGCGAACGGGAAGGGGGCCTGTGATTTCGGTCATCGTGCCGGTCTGGAATGACCGGGAGTCTCTCGAAGCCCTTCTGCCGTGGCTGATCGAAGAGCCCGGCTCGCCGGAAATCATCGTCGTCGATGGCGGCAGCCGAGATGGCAGCGTGGAGGCTACTCGCCGATTCCCGTCGGTTCGCCTGGTCGAGAGTAAGCGTGGACGGGGTTGTCAGATGAACCGCGGTGCTCGAGTGGCACGCGGGGAAGTTTTTCTTTTCCTCCATAGCGATACCCGCCCTTCACGCGGGGCGATCGCCGGCTTGGGGGAACTGCTCGATTCGCGGGACGCCGATTTCGGAGCATTCCGGCTTCGCTTCGATCCTCCCGTCAGGCTGCCGAGCCTGCTGGCGTTTTTCACCCGCCTGGCGAGACCGTGGTCTTGCTTCGGCGACCAGGGTATCTTCGTGCGACGCGAATTCTTCCGCGCTACCGGTGGATTTCCCGAGATCCCCCTGTTGGAAGACGTTCACTGGCTGCGGCTTGCCGGCAAGCAGGGGAAGATGATCCGCAGCCCGCACACGGCCGTCACCTCCGCGAGACGCTTCGAGCGAATCGGCTCCCTACGCCAGACGTGGCGGAATCTTTCCATCCTGCTTCGGGACCTCGCCGGACAAGACCCGGCACAGCTTGCAGCTCTCTACCAGAGAGGTTGTCGCACGGACGGGCCGCCGGGGCTGCAGCCGTCCAAGCGAGCCGCTGAGGTAATCTCGGAGGCCGCCGTTTCCGCCAAGCGAAGCTAGGAGCCTGAACCGCAAAGGGACAGGCACCGGAGGGCCCAACTCCTCGGAAACGGCGGCCGTTCATGGAGGTCGGCTCTCACCTAAAGCCAACCACTTCTCAGTGCCTGTCCCAGGCCCGCAACTCAGTAGTGGCGGTCTTCTCAAGCACTTCGCCTCGCCGCGTGGTGAGTAACGCGGACTGGCGATGAGCCGACTCAGCGGCGCCGGCGCCGGAAAACTCGATGTCGGATAACGTAAACTACCTCCTTGGCTTTCAGCGACTTTATCCGCACCGCTCCCAAGGCTGAACTGCATGTCCATTTGCGCGGCGCCATGCCTCGCAAGCTGTTCGCCGATCTGCTCCGCCGGCGCTCGCCGGAGACGGCCCTAGCCAAAGCGCCGCCCGGCCAACTGCAGCTGTTCCGCCAATGGGACAACATCCGGCCGTTTCTCAAGTCTCGCCCCCGGTTGGCGAAGCGCATCGACTCGTTGTTTCGCACTCACTGCTTCGACCAGTTTCTGGCGACGTACCTTTTCACCGCCTATTTCGTTGCCGACATTAGCCGCTTCCGAGATCTCGTCTCCGCCGTCGTCCGGGACATGGAATCCCAGAACATCGTCTACGCCGAAATCACGGTCTCGGTCGTCGAGTACCTCCATCAAGGGATTGCCCTCGAAGACCTCCTGGCGGCGCTCGAGGAAGCCGCCGAAGAGTCACGAATGCGAGTTCAGTGGATTGTCGACCTCGTCCGAAACATCGGCCCCGAGGCGGCACTGAGCCTGCTGCGGGATATTCTGCGCATCCGACCTTCGAGCGTCGTTGGGATCACCCTAGGCGGAAGCGAGCGGCTGTTTCCTCCGGCTGAGTTCATTGAGGTTTACCGGATGGCCCGCGACCACGGGCTGCGTCGCAGCGTCCACGCGGGAGAGGGTCTGGGCCCCGACAGCGTCTGGGACGCCCTTCGCCTGTTGCAAGCGGAGCGAATCGGCCACGGCGTGCGCGCGATTGAAGACAAGCGGCTGGTCGACTATCTCGGCGAGCATCGGATTCCACTCGAAGTTTGCCCGACGAGCAACCTCCAAACGGGTGTTTATCCTTCTTACGAAGCCCATCCGGTGAAGGCGTTATACGAAGCAGGCGTCCCGGTAACCATCAACACCGACGATCCCGCGTTTTTCTCCACCAGCCTAGCCGCAGAGTTCGAACATGTCGCCCGCCGGGGATGCAGCGACCAAGACCTGCTGGAGATGCTCAAAAACGGGTTCCGCTATGCGTTCCTTCCCCCAGAGGAAATCAAAGGCTACCTGGAAGGGATCGATCGCGAGTGGGCTGAGTATCAAGCAGAACCTTCAAGGTGAGGCGATTAGGGGTTACCGGCTTTGCATTCCTTGGACCGGCAAGATTGTGCGAAATCGCTAGCGCAGGAGAAAATGCTGGACGCTTTGCCCCGGCGCGAGCCGGGGCGACAGAAGCCCAAAAGGCTTCTGTCGCATGACTCACGTTTGTCAGATCGACTCTCAGCCATTACAGCTCATGCGATCGCTGAACAGACTCAACTGCTTCTTGATGCGATTCTCCGCCTCCCCGCGCCCGCGGTAGAGTTGTTCGTACAGCTGCTGCGCCGGCCAGCTCTCGGCATCCAGCGAGGTCACCACGTAGCGCGGATTCTGCTTGCCCTCGAGCTGTTCGGCTTTCGGGGACGCTACCGATCCGCAGTCTCTTCGGGATCAGCGGGTTCGCCGCTGAAGACCGGGGCGGGGCCGTGGAAGTAGCCCGGCCGCGATCGAACTTTTAGTCCTCTGTAGTTCACTTTCACCTTGATGCGGTGGAAAATGCCGCCTTCGTTCAAGTTGTTGGGGCGATAGGTCAGCAGATACTGGCTCCGAATGTCTTCTCCAATCGCGGCGATCGATTCTTGCAGGCCGCTCTCGGTGCGAGGACTGTAACCCCTGCCCCCGGTACCCTTCGCCAGCAACTCGAGCGGGTTGCTAAAGATCAGATTCTTCGCGCCCCTGACCAGGTCGATAATGACGGGGATCACATTGCCGGTTACGTCGTAACGGCTCTGTTGCAATGTCGTAGGCGTGGCCACCTGACCGGGCGCTACCGGCCGCGCCTGCACTCCCGGGGGAATAGGATCCGGATTCACTTTCGGCCACTTGGTTACCCGCGCCGAAGCGGTCGAAAGCCGAATCGGGTAGACCATGATGTCATGCAATTGTGCGGTGCGCAGGGTTTCTCCCAGGCCGATGTTACTTCCGTTCTCCTGGGACTCGGAGATCACGGCGATGATCTTGCGGTGTTCGCTGGGCCGCCGAACAAGCAGCCGGATGGCCTCATAGACCCCGTCGCTCAGCCGTACCGCATCACTACCGATGGTGATCCTTTTCAGGGCTTTTTCGATCTTCTTGTTGTCGTTGGTGAAATCTTCCATCAGCCGCACGCGGTTGTCGAAAGCGATCAAAGCCGCCTCGCCGAACTCACCCAAAACCATATCCGTGAAAATGATGGCGGTCTTCCTGACATCGGGAAGCAACTTCTCCACTCGGCCGCTGGACTGAATGCAGATCACCATCGAGATCGGCAGGAAGGCAACCTCGAAGCTGTCGATAAGCTGCTCGGCTTCGTTGTCGAGGATCGTGAAATCGGCCTTCTCCAACCCGGAAACGTATTCTCCTCTCGGCCCGAGAACCGTTACAGGTACGGTCACGACGTCCACGGTTGAGACAAAAACCGTGGGTTCGTCAACCGTCAGAACCTCGGGCCGACTTGCGTCTGGAGTCCTGGACCCTTGGCTTCGGGCGGCCGTGGGAAACAACACCGGAAAGGCCAGCAAGGCCCATACGATCGGCCAAGCAAGGGTCCGCGCGCGGACTTTCGTGCGCCGCTCCCGCCATTGCGGCGGACATTGCTCCGGCGAATCACTTTGAGCCGAGGGCCGCCCGGCGAAGCTGTCCGGGCTTAGGCTATGTATCAGGACGGGCACGGTTCCATACTAGACTACGTTCGGCGTGACTGGTCGGTTCTTGTCGGCGACCCGAGTGTTTTTAATTACCGGACCGTTTGCGGACGGCGGTAGGAGCCACTCTTGCCGCCTTTTTTTTCCAGCAGATAAACATCGCTGATCTCGATCGACTTGTCGAGAGCTTTGGTCATGTCGTAGATGGTTAGCGCGGCGATCGAAGCGGCGGTCAAGGCCTCCATTTCAACACCGGTCGCGGCGGTTGTAGCGACCTCGGTGTGGATTTCAGCGCCGCCGTCGCGTAAGTCGATTCGCACGTCCACGTTCGTCAACATCAAAGGGTGGCAGAGCGGTATGAGCTCCGACGTGCGTTTGGCGCCGCTGATTCCCGCGATCCGCGCGACTTCCAGGGGGTTCCCTTTGGGATTGTCGGGCAGCTTGCGGATGACCTCCGCCGACAGCTTGACGAAAGCATGAGCGCGGGCCGTACGGTAAGTCTGTTTCTTGTCGCTGACGTCCACCATCCGGACAGCCCCGCTGCCGTCGAAATGGGAAAGCGAGTTCATCGAGGCAGAACCGAAATCCAGTCGCCCGCGGCCCAGGAGGCTCGGTCCGTGGAGGCCACCAAGAAACAGTTGGCTTTGGCGAAGGCGACCAGGTCGCCGGACCCCTGCCATTTTACCGGATTCACCCTCGCCTCACCGTAGTCGCCGGCCCATCGGGCGGGCAGAAACCGCGTGAGCACCGGCTTGTGCTTGAAGTCCGAGACGAGCCTGGCCGCGAAGAAAGGGAGCGGCGAGTCTGAGCGTCCGGCCAGGTGGTCAAGCGCCATGCGCGCAAAGACTTCGAAGGTGACCATGGTCGAGATCGGGTTGCCCGGCAAACCGAAGATCGGGGTGCCGGCAACTTGTCCGAAGACCAAAGGCTTCCCGGGCTGGATTAGCACCTGTGTGAAATAGAACTCGGCGCCAAGATCGGTCAGCACCCGCTCGACGAAGTCGTACTTGCCCATGGAAACGCCCCCCGAGAGCAGCAGCATGTCGGCCTCCAGCCCCTGCTCGACCAGCTCTCGGGTGCGGCTGATCTCGTCGGGAGCGATGGGCAAAATGATTGCCTCGCCTCCGCGGCGGCGAACCTGCATCGCCAGGGCGTGAGCGTTGGAGTTCCGTATCTGAAACGACTCGGGTTTTTCGGCAACCTCGACCACCTCGTCGCCCGTAGAGAGGATAGCCACGCGAGGCCGGCGATAGACTTCGATCTCGCTGTGACCGGTCGCGGCCAACAAAGCGATCTCGGGATACTCCAGATTCTGACCCGCCGCCAGGATGATGTCGCCGGCTTTCGCCTCGCTGCCCCGAAGAATCAGATTCTTTCCCGCCGGGACGCCGTTTTCCAGCGTGACGTGCTCGCCTTCCCGAGTCGAATCCTCCCACATCACGACGGCGTCCGCCCCCTCGGGCCCGGGGGCTCCGGTCATGATCTCGATTGTCTCGCCGCTCTCGATTCGAAACCGGGAAAGCTCTCCGGCACGGGTCTGGCCGATCACCCTCAGGCGCGCGGGAGGATTGGCGACGTCGGAAGCGAGCACTGCGAACCCGTCCCGGGCAGAACGATTAAACGGCGGGTAGTCCCGGTCGGAGCGGATATCTTCCGCCGCCACCCGCCCGAGCGCCGCGCCCAGCGAGACTGATTCGGTGGCAGGCGGCGAAGCGATTTCACTCATTCGCTCCGCCACTACCGCTCGCGCCTGCTCGAACGGGAGTGCCTGCTTGCTGGTAGGTTGCTGCACGATTTCAGAAGGGGAACGGCGTCCCGGTTGGGGGCAAGTCGGCAAATTTTTCACCCACACCTGCCGCAACGAAGTCTTGCATACCGGCCGCTCGCCCGCATTTCTCACGAGCTGACGGTCGAAGCAGGCGGCAAGCCCGCCGTGACTCGGTCGTGCTTGCTCGTCGCCGGCTCGAGTCTTTAGAGCAAAAAGGATTCCAGCTTCGAACCCTTGCGAATGATCGTCTGTTCGCGCTCCGGTCCAGTGGAAACAGCACCCACTTCGATGCCTGTTTTCTCTTCGAGGTACCGCAGGTAATCCTGGGCAGCCTGAGGCAGCCCGTCGAACTCAGTGATCCCCTCGGTCGAGCACTCCCAGCCCGGGCGTTCTTCATACACGGGGTCGATCTGCTCGAGCACGCGCGCAAGAGCCGGCATGCTATGCAGGGTCTCATTGCGATAACGGTAGCCCACGCAGACCGGGATTGTCTGGTGATGATCAAGCACGTCGAGTTTGGTGATGATCATCGAAGACAAGTTATTCACGTGATGGACGTAGCGGATCAGCGGCACGTCGAACCAACCGCAGCGGCGCGGCCTTCCAGTGACCGTACCAAATTCCCGTCCTTGCTCGCGCAGCCTGTCGCCTTCGGGCCCGGTTGACTCACTGGGAAACGGGCCGCCGCCGACGCGAGTGGCGTATGCCTTCGAGATGCCCACCACGGCGTGCACTTGGGTCGGAGAGACGCCCAATCCGGTGCAAACTCCTCCCGCCGTGGCGTTCGAGGAGGTCACGAAGGGGTAGGTGCCGTGATCGATATCGAGCATCGTGCCCTGCGCTCCCTCGAAGAGGACTCGCTTACCATCGAGCATGGCCTCGGCCAAGTACTGGGAGGTGTCGCAGACGAACGGCCGCAGCCGATCCGCGTAGGCCTGATACTGCTCGCGGATGCCTTCTACGTCCGAGTCTTCGTGGATTTTCAGGGCCGCGGCGACGACGTCCTTTTCTCGAGCGATCGCGCGGAACCGATCGGCGAATGTGTCCGTGTCCAGCAATTCGGCTAGGCGAATCCCTCGGCGACTCGCCTTATCCTCATAACAAGGTCCGATCCCGCGCGACGTGGTTCCGATGCGGAGCTTGCCGGGCCCGTTTTCCGTTACCTTTTCCATCATCCGGTGGTAGGGGAAAATAATGTGCGCTCGGTTGCTCACGAAGAGGTTGCCTTCGACTTCGACCCCCAATTGCTTGAGCGTGTCGATCTCCTTAAGCAAGGCGGCGGGATCGATGACAACCCCATTGCCAATGACGGCTTTCGTGCCTGCCCGCAGGATGCCGCTGGGGATCAGAGTCAAGATGTATTTTTGGTCGCCGACGTAGACGGTGTGGCCGGCGTTGTGGCCCCCTTGATGGCGCGCGACCACGTCGAATCGTTCGGCAATGAAGTCGACGATCTTACCCTTGCCCTCGTCTCCCCACTGCGTACCTAAGATCAGAAGATTGCTCATAGCATCCGACGCCCAAGGCGTTCCAAGCAGCGACGGGCGGGGACGTTCGCCTGCCCCGGCAAATGCTCGGTAAGACAAACAGGCTAGACGAAATCCGCGGGGTCCGGCTGCTTCCCAATTTTACCGGCTGTCGGGCTCGGGTGTAAATCAAAGCCGGGGCGCTGATACTGCCTTGATTAGGTTTGCGGCGGTCCTGGCACCGCAGGAAGCCACGGGTCAGTCACGCGCCCGTAAGATTGTCAATGGAGTTATAGGATTTTCTTCTTTTGTTTTCAATGGGTTGCGGTGTGGAGAGCAGTAGTGGGTAAATCCCGTGTTATGATAATTATAAGTTACACCCCAGGGTGGCCGTTTGAGCCGCCCTTCTTACTACCCGCCCGTACGAGAGTGCGGGCTTTTATTTTCCCTGTAGCGAAAGTCCGAGTAGGGGTTGCGGCGCATGACTCGATGCCGGCTGTTCGTAGATTTCTGGAACTTCCAGCTGAACTGGAACGCGTGGCACGAGAATACGGGTGCTTCGGCAATCGTGCTCATTCCATGGAAAGATTTGTTGCCGCAAACGCTAGCCAGTGAAGCGAGCTCAAAGGGGCAACCAGCGAGATTCACAGGAGCGCATGTGTACGCTTCGGTTGATCCCTTGAGGCCTAAGGACAGAAAGCTGAAGAACTGGCTCCTTCACACACTTGCCAGCTACGCAGGGTACTCTGTTGACGTAAAGGGGCGCAAACCGCGCAAGCCGGTGCAATGCCAGTGCAAGACCGTAATCACCGACTGTCCTGAATGCAACAGGCCGTTGACGGGAACTGTTGAGAAGGGTGTAGATGCAGCCATCATAACTGACCTTATAACGATGGCGTTCGACGATAACTACGACCTGGGCGTCCTGGTTTCGGGTGATGCGGACTTTGCTCCAGCCGTCAGATACATCCAAAAAAAGACCGACAAGCAGATTATCCAGGCTTTCTTCAGGGCTCACGGCGATGAGTTGAGAACGGCCTGTTGGGACCACATCTTCTTTGATGACTTGATGCCAAAACTTACAGCTAAGTCCGAGAATTGACTGACGCAGCCTATTAGCGAGATCGCAGCCGGGAATCCGGGAACCGCCGTTCCGACGACAGCCTTCTCCGATCAGAGCTTGGGCCGGTAGCCGCTACGCGTACGGACGCGGTACTTGCGGAGCTCGTCCCCCTGCAGCTCGACTTCGATGCTTCGCCATCCCTGGTTGGGATTCGCCTGCGGATAGTAGGTCACGGTGTAGGAGCTGGACAGCTCCTCGCGAATGTTAGCGAAGGCCTCGGACTGTCTTTGCCAGCTTTTGGCGAAGAAGGCGCGGCCGCCCGTGCGGGCCGTCAGGCGCCTGAAAACGTTGCTCGAAATAGGATCTTTGTTGACTTCACGGGTGCTGATGACGTAGATCGGCACGCCCTCGTCCTCGGCGATCGCGCGCACGTCGTCGGGGCCCACCGCGCTTGCCGTATCAGGCCCATTGGAGAACACGATCACGACCTTGCGGCCTGCCACGGTGGCAGCGTCGCGTAGAGTCAGCAGGAGCGAGTTGTAGAGTGCGGTCTCGTCGCCGGCTACAGACATGCGCAGCCCCTTGATTGCTTCCAGCCGCTCGTCGCTCAGCGGAGCGTGGCGCGTAAGATTGCGGCTGTAGCCATAGACGGCCACAGAATCGGCGGAGTCGAGTCCCCGAATGAAGTCGGCAATGGCATCCTCGGCAAATACAAAACTGCGGTACATGAAGTTGCTCGTGTCGAACAAGATGAAAACGTTGGTTCCGGCGAACGTATCGTCTCCCCCGCGCTCCTCGAATACGCCGCCACGGCCTCCTTCGGGTCGGGAGGTTCCCTTCTCCGGCCGCTGCTCGGCCTGGTCGACCCGCCGGGGCGCAACATTGCCCTCGGCAAAGCTGGAGACTGTTTGCTGAATGCCGTCTTCGTAGATCCGAAAATCGCCGGGCTTCAGGCTGCGGATGTGACGCCCGCGCCGATCGGTAACAGTGACGTTTAAGACGACCAGTTCAACTTCCACACGGAAGATTGGTCCCTCCATGTCTTTGCTCTGGGCCAAGCTGGGACGCGGAGTAAAACAGAGCAAACCCAACGTTCCCAATGCGCAGGCGATTGCCCCAACAGCGCGGCTTGGTGATTTTGACACGGGGTGCATCCTTTGGTTTTCCGTTCTCCGGGCTACTCAATTGACGCCCGGGCCATCTGCTCAGTCCGAAGCCGGTATTGGGCCCGGTACTTGTCGGCGACCAACCGCATCGACCGCCAAAGCGCCGGCCAATCGTCCAAATGGGTGGCGAAAATGCGCTCCAAAGTCTTCTGCGTCCACTCAGGAACCAGCAGGTTCAATTGCGCGGGCGGCAAGTGCAGCTCGTCAGCCAGCGCCGCCCAGTATAGGTTTGTCGATTCCCAGCTCTCGGCCAGCACGCGGCTCGAATAACCCATCAGAGTTGGAAACAGCGGCAAACTCAGAAACTCCGTTCGATAGGACCCGGCCAATTTGGGATGCGGCACGCCGTAAAGGGAGGAAATCCGCTCCTCGCTCAGCCGCTCGGGAGCAGCAGCCTCGAGCTGCTCGATTTCCTCGACCATGGGCCCGCTCCACTTCCGCAAGGTCTCTCGATGCCGCCCGAGCATTTGCTTGGATAGGTGGAACAGTTCCGCCGCCGTCAATTCCGCTGCGCCCTCCTTCATTTCCCCGCGGGCCAGGTGATCGCTGACGCGCCAAAGCCGTGCCGGCTCGACTCGTTTCCGCAGCGCGCCGAATACAGCCGCGCGGATTTCCTCGTTGAAGACGGTAAGGGCAACGAGTTCCTCTCCGATGCGAAGATGAAGCGCGACGAAGTGTTGTTCCGAGGCTGTCACGCCCCACCAGCGGGGCACCGTGGCGCCAAGCAAGATCTGGGGCGCCAGATCCTGCCAGATCAACGCTTGGCGTTCGCTGGGTATCAGGAAGTTCTGCTCCGCCTCGGCGAGGGCGTAGGGAAGCTCCACCAGCGATCCCACCAGGCGCCCCCCGGCGCTGTTGGGCCAGCCGGCCCCGAGCAGTTTGGCCGGCCTCCAGGCGTGGTTGATCTTAAGCCCGATAAAATCGTGGCTGCGAACGAAGAGCGGGTTCGCCCGAATCAATTGCGCGCCCGGCGGACTGTAATAGACGTAATTCAGCCCGACCAGCGTGTCCCGTAGGATGGGAGCCAGCTCCCCCCTCACCTCAGACAGTTTCTGTGGATTCCCCTGCGCCTTGTCGCCGACCCGGCGCAGATTCAGTAAGCGTTGCTGCTGGATGTGCCTCTCGACCCAGCTGCCGCGCGCAAAGGCGTTCGACTCCATGGGCGAAAGGTTCGCCCGCGGCAAACGGACCTCGGAGATCGTAGCCGCCAGACGATTCGCCATGGCCACATTGAAGGCCTCGCCCCGCGATACTCTCTCGAGATGATCCGCCAGGTCAAAGAGCGTTTTGAGTGAGACCAATCGCTGCAGAGCGAACAGCGAGGACATCCGTTCGGCGATAGCTGCGTGGACAGACGCGTCGGTCGGCGACGGCTTGCCGGCCAAAAGCTCAATGAACCGCTGTTGGGGTGAGATATCGCTGGGCGAGCCGGTCCTCGCCGGAGCTGGTTGCGTTTTTTCACCAGCTGAGGCAATAGATATTGGTAAGCGACGATGGTTTGCTCAGAAAGCGTCGGCACCTCGGCGAAGACCGGGTACTGTCCGCCATAGTTTTCGTAATCCCTCATCAGACGGTCTACCGTGGCGGGCGACAACGGTTCCTTACGGTGCCGCTCGATGTTGTTTATGGCCATAAACATCTTCAACGGCTCGTTTTCCACGAGCTGGCGGCAAAACACGAACATCGCTTCGACGACATCGTCGGGGTGGGACCACTGGGCGACGGCCTTGTTGCGCTGGCCCTCGATCCGGGCGTGGCGATGCCGATCGAACAGTCGCTTCCAGTTTTCAACTCCGCCTGGAATGTGCGCTTTCTCATCGGCGCCGATATACAGCCGGGCGATCAGCAGCTGGAGGTCGGAATTCGATCGGAAAACCGGCCGTGCAGGCCCGGGGCTGGTCGACTCTCCTCGCACGGCCAGGTAAAACCGCTTCAGTCGTTTCGGTTGGGTCAAATATGCGAGCGTGCGTCCCTGGGCCCGCGAAAGCGCGTCGAAGTTAGGAGGCCATCCAGCCGTCGTCGACTTCAATCAGGGCTTGAAAGAACTTTGCGCCGTTAGCCGGCGGCACGCCAACCAGCTCACTCCAAGTAGACTCGGTGCGCTCCCCGCCGGGAACGACGGCCTTGCCCCCCCGGATTTCAAACGAGCCGCCAAAAAAATCCAGGACGTGCGCAAAGTCTTTCAGCCGCTCGGCGGGAACCTCCCGGCGCAACGCCGCCGCCGTGGGCTCGTGTAGACCGGCCATGGCGACATACAGCCGAGCCAAAGCGGGATCGCTTAGCAAGGTGTCCACAAACGGCCGCGCCCCCTTCCTACGCGTGGCTGACAGCCAGTAATCTTCCCCGAATATCACCGGCAGACGACTTGAAGGGTAGGGCTTATGAAAGGCTGCCTCTCTGCGATAGGCGTCTTCCAAATCGGCGAGCGGAAAGCCCGAGTCAATGGCCAGAAAGGCCCGCGATGGGTTAACGGTCTCCAGCACGGCGTTCGCTCCGCAGGAGCCGCGAAGACGGAAGCCAAGGATCCTCAGCAGCCGAGCGGTTTCTTCGGAATCACAGGAGGGGACATCGATCGTCTCGTTGGCTCCGGCGAACTGCTTCAACTCTCGCGCTTGCGAGAGATACTGAATAATCAGCTGCAGGTACTCGGTCTGGACCAGACTCTCGGAGGCGCGACTGGCTCGGTAACCGGATGTGATGACGTTGCGAGCCAAGGCAGGTAAAAGCTCGCGGGGCTGTTGATCGCTGGAAAGCGCGGCCATCCGGCGGAAGGAATAAAGAAAGCCGGGAATCTCTGTCCAGCCGGATCCGATACCGTCCCTCGCCGGCCCGGACCCGGTCGGCGCCTCCCATCCCTCGAGACCCGATCCGCCGATTTCCCGGTACGAGGCGACATGCTTGCGCGCCGAGTCAAGGTCGCCTTCGACCAGCGAGAGTAAAACCAGCCGACGGGTGATCCGGCGGCGGGACTCCGTTGATCCCGACGAACCCAGCGCCTCCAGAACCTTTGCGTATGCGCCGCTTCGAGCGGAATCCCGAAAGCGATCCAGAAATTCCGCGTAGGCCAATAAGGCCTCGGCACTATCAGGGGATTCTTCCGCCGCGCGGGCCAATACCGCGCGCGCCTCCGCCGCCTGTTGCGCCTGCTCAAGCTGCTCGGCCCGGCGGATCGTATCCCGGACAGGTTCGGCCTGCAGCCAGCAGACAACGACCAACGCCAGAATCGTTGCTCGATTCATTTTCCCTACCCCTGGACCGATCGCTTGCCCCCATCGCGACCGACTCTTTGCAGTGAGGCTCGACCTGCCTAGCAGCCCGTGGCAAAACTCATGCACGAGCGAAAAATGGGGACTGCCACCAATTCGCTTCCCGTCATGGCCCAAGAAACAAAGCACTTAGCCTGAAGCGAATTGGCTGGCTGTACCCGATTTTTCGCGACCTTCACTTCTACCACGGGCTGCTAGCCTGGAACCTTCGTTGCGACCGATTTTAGTCGTTCGGGGGGGCTGACAAGGCCCCATCATCACTTTTAACCGCCACGAGCCACAATTTGCACTTAACCCGCATTTCTCATCAGGTGGCGGCGAAGCACACGGTAGGCCCGCCATGACTTCGTTGCGCCTGCTCACCGTGCTCAACATAGGGTTCAAGTACGTCCGCATGGTTCAAGAAACTGGGTGCCGAGCGGCGCGCGCCTGAGTTATTGTCAAATGTTGTGGACGGGGCGGGTCAGGCGGCGCGTTGTGGAACCATCACTCCATCCTTGAATTTCTTTCCTTCTAAGACGTGGACAATCAGCTCCGAGCCGTTGAGTCTGCGCCAGCGAGCCTCCGCTTGACGGGCCAACATGAACACCATCGTCAGCGAGGCTTCGCGGCTGCCGCAGCCCTTCGTCCTGCGTTGCCTCAGGCGCACCGTCGCGAACGTTGACTCGATCGGATTCGTCGTTCGCAGATGCCCCCAGTGCTCGGCCGGGAAGTCGTAAAACGTCAATACGACCTCGCGGTCCTTTTCGAGGCACGCAACGGCCTTGGGATACTTCACCTCGTAGAGGCCGGCGAAGTGATCCATCGCCCCCTCCGCCGCTGGAGTTATTGTCAAATGTTGTGGACGGGGCGGGTCAGGCGGCGCGTTGTGGAACCATCACTCCATCCTTGAATTTCTTTCCTTCTAAGACGTGGACAATCAGCTCCGAGCCGTTGAGTCTGCGCCAGCGAGCCTCCGCTTGACGGGCCAACATGAACACCATCGTCAGCGAGGCTTCGCGGCTGCCGCAGCCCTTCGTCCTGCGTTGCCTCAGGCGCACCGTCGCGAACGTTGACTCGATCGGATTCGTCGTTCGCAGATGCCCCCAGTGCTCGGCCGGGAAGTCGTAAAACGTCAATACGACCTCGCGGTCCTTTTCGAGGCACGCAACGGCCTTGGGATACTTCACCTCGTAGAGGCCGGCGAAGTGATCCATCGCCCCCTCCGCCGCTGTTCGGCTCTCGGCCAGATAAATGTTGTGTAGCGCGCTCTTGGCTTTGCCCTGCATACTCTTGGGCAACTTGTCGAGCACGTTCGCCGTCTTGTGCACCCAACAGCGTTGTTCGCGCGTCGTCGGATACACCTTCTGCAGCGCCGCCCAAAAGCCCAAACTGCCGTCGCCCACCGCCAACTTCGGCGGAACCTCCAGGCCGCGCCGCTTCCAGTCTTCGAGCAACTCCGTCCAGGACAACTCGCTTTCGCGAAAGCCGTCATGCACCGCCAACAGTTGCTTGCGGCCGTCGGCCAAGGCACCGATAACACCCAATAAACACTGCCGTTCATCGTCCAAACGGATGTTCGAGTAGATGCCGTCCGCCCACAGGTAGACGAAGCGTTGACCCTCGAGCGAGCGCTTCGACCAGGTCTCGTATTCCTCGCGCCAGACTTGCTTGAGACGCACCACCGTGGTCGCTGACAAGCCCGGCGCGGCGGGTCCGAGCAGGGCTTTCAGCGCATCTGAAAAGTCACCCGTCGAGATGCCTTTCAGATACAGCCAGGGGATCAGCTCTTCGACGCTTTTGGTGCGCCGCAGGTAGGGCGGCAGAATCTCGGACGTGAATCGAAACTTGTTGCCGTCTTCATCGACACGGCGATCGTTGACTCGCGGGGCGCGTACTTTCAGGGTTCCGACACCGCTGACGAGGGTGCGTTCGTTGGCGCAGCCGTTGCGCACCACCAATCGCCGCCCCTGGTCGTCGATTTCGTCGCGATGCGCGTCGACGTAGGCGGCGGCTTCGGCCTCGACGGCTTGGACCAACATGCGCCGTGCTCCGTGCCGCAGCACCTCGTCCAGTTCGCTAAGCTCGCTGACCGAGACCACCTTTGGGCCTACTTGACTCTCTTCGGAAATCGCTTCAAACTCTCTCATGGCGTATCCTTTCATTCCTTTCTGGGAAGCGGTCAAACACTGAATTCAACCGCTAGGATACGCCGCCCTTCCCTACGCCCTCATCCACAACTTTCGGTTATAACTCCGCGCGCCTTGTACTGACGGGCCTCTCACGCGCTGCGCCTGGCCACCTGGTGAGAAAAGCGGGTTAATCGCGCTGACGTTCTCGCCGTCGGCAAGCTGTCGGCCCAACCGCACGCGTTCTCGCCTCGCCACGCGGCGAGAAGAGTGGGCTAAGGTCTTTCTTGCGAACCCCTCCGCTGAAAGCCTGATGAATTGGTGGGACGATGGTACTCAGAAGTTGTGGCCCTTGTACCATTGACCTCCAAGGCTCGCCTTCTTACTATCAACGTTAGACGCAACCCCCTGTCTACTCCAGAGTGCGAGCCGAAAGGAGACTTTCACATGACAACCGTTCGCTGGGTAATCGGTGTTCCGACCGCTGTTATGCTGTCCATCTGTTATGTGCTCACTCAACCTGATCTTGTCAGCGATTCAGTCAGGCAAATAGTGGGTAAGACGCTGTACCCGATTTTCCATTATAGTTCCTGGCTGTTCGGCCGTTAGAGCAAGTCAAGCGGCGTACAGGTATGGGATGCAACTTACGGCTCCCCGGCCCGCTTTTCTCGCCACCAGGTGAGAAAAGCGGGTTAGGACGCGTGCTTCGCCGTCCCACCGAGCAGCTTGGCTAGGCGGTCATTGTTGGGATAGGGGTACCCAAGATGCTGACGGAAGCCCTCGGCGTACTCGACGCCGATCTGCTTCCCAAGATCAGCGGTCCACTTGCGCATCTCATCGAGAGACTCCTCCATCCCATGCTGCGCGCGAAGCCAAGCGTGCTGGCTTTTGTGGCAGGCGAGCATATCGCTTTTCAGACCCATGACATCGGAGATGTCGATATAGACCGTGGACGGGACCGGTTTCCCAAAGATGTCGGCGCCGGCCGCCGGAGAAGCGTAGTAGAGATGCGGGATTCCGCCGGTCGGCGGGCGGCCGGGGAGTCGTCCGGTGTGGAAATTCGGGACCGGCGCGGCGAAGCACGCATTGCGGACCGCGAGGCTCGTGATCTCGTGGTCGAGGAGATAATCTTGCGGCGAGTGGGTGATGACGATCGCCGGGTCGACTTGACGCAGCAGTTCAACCGCTTTGCGGATGGTTGGCGGATCGTAGGTGATCTGTAAGTCCCGGCAGTCAAGGCAGGAATAGCCGCCGCGAACTCGTGAGGCCGCGGCGCGGGCTTCCTCGAGCCGAACGCGAGCGATGTCGGAGGGGCTCTGGTGTTTGCTTCCGCAGTCGCCGGGCGTCATGGTGGCGATGTGAATATCAAAGCCAATTTCCTGCAGCCTGGCCAGGACGCCCGCGCAGAAGATTTCCGCGTCGCCGGGATGGGCCATGACTGACAGGACTCGTTCGTCTCTTTTCATTGCCGGTCTGGCCCGCGTTGCTGCTTTGAGAATACGGCCCTGTAACGTAATTTCTGTGACAGACAGAACCCATTTTCAAAGCAGAAAAGCGGGCTAGTTTTCGGTTCGGGGTTGTACCGTTCAAGGTATCACTTTTGGAGTGCCCGCAAGCCATCAAGACGGTCTCCGACCACCCGCTGCCGAGACGAGCCGTCTGACGGCCGGCTTCTGCTACCTTGAACAATGACCGACTGATTTCGTTCTCAGTGGGCGGCCGGAAGGCCCCGATCGCGATGCAAATCACGGAAATCTTCAAGTCCATACAGGGCGAGTCGACCTACGCCGGCCTGCCATGCATTTTCGTCCGCCTGACGGGCTGCAACCTGCGCTGCACTTGGTGTGACACCGAGCATGCCTTTTTCGGGGGCGAAGACGTGAGCCTCGATGAGGTCGTGAAGCGGGTCGCTTCGCTGGGGGGCAAGTTGGTGGAAATTACGGGCGGGGAGCCCTTGCTGCAGCGGGAAGTCTACCCACTGATGGACCGCCTATTACAGAAGGGCTACGATGTGATGCTCGAAACAAGCGGCGAACGGAAGATCGACCGCATCCCGCCTGAGGTCGTCAAGATTGTGGACGTCAAGTGCCCCGACTCGGGCGAGGCGAACAGCTTTGCGATCGAGAATCTGGAACACCTGGCTCCTCACGACCAAGTCAAGTTTGTGATTTTGACCCGCCGCGACTATGAGTTTTCGCGCGACTTCACGAGGGAACGTCGCCTAGCCGAGCGCGTGAACGCGGTTATTTTTTCACCCGTCCACGGCGAACTCGACTCTAAGGAACTGGCGGAGTGGATGCTTGCCGACGGCTTGGCAGGGGTCCGCTTGGGCTGCCAGCTGCACAAGATCATCTGGGGAGCGGACGCGCAGGGAGTTTAGTGTTTCGTCGCAAGGATCTGGCTGGCGGGGGGATCCTTTGGGCAGAGTCACGTGCCTTGGCTAAAAACCTCAGGCGTATGCTTCGGCACCGGTGTCGGCGGCCTGCTGCGCCTGTAGCGCATCAGGAACATGCCGCGGCCGGGGCGATCCACTTGCGCGTCAAAACGGCCGGGAAACCGCTTCCGCACCCATTCGTAGAGATCGACGGGGAAATCCCCGGTCGCCTCCCAGTAGCATTGGCAGCTTAAGAAATATACCGTCGGGGCCTTTTCCATCCTGGGGGCCACGAAGCGCTCAAAGTATTCCTCCCTTCCCGGGGCTGACCAGCGGAAGGTCACAGGAATGATGTTCCAACCGGGCTCCGGTCGCCCTGGGCTACGCAAGGGCGCCAGTGTGGCGGAAGAAACCGGACCTTTCGATCTACCATCGTCTTCCACGAAGCCGGACCGGTAGAGGACGAGCGCGCCTGGTTCTTCCCGCACAAGCTCATCGACGTGGGATACTGCTGCGCGCCAGTCTTGCCGGCCGACTTGGCTGAAGGAGCCGTGCTGGAACGCAGCGACAGCAAACGATAGGGTAGTCCACACCATCCAGTACGACCAAGGGTAGATCGCCAAACTCTTTGGCAACCTAAGCACACCCTCGGCTGCCAAGACGAACCCCGGAATCAGGATCGCACTCATGTAGCGCTCTTCCATCAGATTGGTGCCCATGGCAGCCAGCAAGCTCAGTATGCCGACCGGCGCAGCGATCGACAGCCACATAGTGCGCAGAAGCGCGAGCCGCTCAGAACCCATGGGGGGCAAGGTCCCTGCAACGAGTCCCGCGCAAGCCAAGACTAGAAGCGCACCTACGAGAGCGAGACCGGCCAGGAACTCGGGCTCGTGCACCCAAACCAGTCCGGCTCGGCGGTTCCAAGCCGAATACAGATAGGGCAGCGTGGGGAGAACCAAGATTCCCATTGCGGCCAAGTCGACGGCAAACTTCCGCCATCCATAGTGTTTTCGGAGATCGCGGAAGAAGACATAAGCGAGCCCGGGACCGAGGGCAACGGTCACCAATACGTAATGAGCAGCGAAGGTGCCGGCCCCGCCAACAATAAACAAGAGACGTCCCCAGCCGCTACCTTCGACGGCGGCCTTGGCAAAGCCGAGCAGCATCAGAGCGGCCATCAGCAAGGCCAGCGCGTAAGGACGAGCGTTGGCACTGCTTTCCACCATCGGAAACGAAAGCCAAGTGAAAGCGGAAGCCACCAGTCCCGCTTCGCGGCCCCGCAGCGTCTTTGCCAGTTCAAAAACCGCGTAGACCGTACCGACTCCGCACAGAAGAGACGGTAAGCGCAGGGCGAACTCTGATTCGCCGAGGAGTGACACGAAGAGCCAGTCGAGCAAATAGTAGAAAGGGCTTTGGCCCTGGAAGTCCAAGGTTCGGGAAATTACTGTAGAAAGATCCGACTCCACCACCCACAGGGTGCCGAACTCGTCCAGCCACAGACTGCGGTCGAACCCGTAGAGACGAAAGACCAGTCCCAGCACCCCGGCCGCCGCAGCAAAGAGCCGAATCCCCGGGCGTACCCGCGTCGGTTGCGCAACAGTGCTTGACTGGGCCGCGGAGGCGTCGGGTACTGGTTGGCGGGCCGCATCTGGAGGGGGTGCGGTTCCACTAGACGCATTTCCGCCGCGTTGCCTTTCTATCTTTCCGAGCAGCCAGGTCGTGGTGACCACAGCCGCGGCAATAAGAATGGCAGTGCTTTCCATCTACAATAATCAAGTGTACCGCGTCAAGCAGATAGTAACTTATGCAGATAGTAACTTATAAGGAGAGCGGCGAGGGCGGCTCGCCCGCGCTTGACTTTTTCGAGTATATCGGAAGCTTTGGCGGTCCAGATAAAGGGCTTGGGCTGCTGATTGTGTTGCGCGATATAATCCTCGATGGCGGTGGTGAGTTCCTTGACGCTGCGAAACACACCGCAGCGAATCCGTTTGTGGGTGAGATCACGGAAGAATCTCTCGACCATGTTCAGCCACGAGGCGGAGGTGGGGGTGAAATGGACGTGGAATCGCTTGTTGCGCTGGAGCCATCGTTTCACCTCGGCGTGCTTGTGGGTGGCGTAGTTGTCTACGATGAGGTGGATCTGTTTGTCGTGGGGAGTTTGGCGCTTGATCAGACGTAGGAACTGCACGCCAGCGACTGGGAAGTGCTGTGGGGCATGGTCTGGAAGAATCCATTCTCAACCTTAGTGACCATGGGCAACTATTTCCTGCTGATTCCCTTGCGCGTCCCTTTGGTGACAGAGGCGTTGGGCAAGCTGGTGCACAACGCCCTGGCGGTTACGCTGGGAGTCGCCGTCCTGGCGGGTATCACGGCCAGCACGGCTGGGCCATCATTCATTGGACTTATCTACTGCACGCCGGCACGATCATTGCCTGGACGCACGGTGATCTTATGGATCGCTTTTCCATTCCGTTCCTGCCTCTATTTTGCGTTGGGGCCTTGACGGAAGGTAAGCGTTTCGGACGCGCGATGGTGGACGCCCTGCGTGGCAAGAAGCCGGTATTGAAAAAGGCGATCGCAGCGGGATTGGCTCTCGTGGTGGTTTTTCTCTTGCTGCGAACGGACGCCAGTTACCTATATTCCTCGCGAGTACACCTCGGCAAGCTGCGCGAAAGGCGAGTTGATATACAAAAGGAGAGGTTAGAGCTCTACGAGTGGGTTCGGAACAACACCGACACCTCAGATCGTTTCGCGACCAACGACGACGGGGAACTTTACCTCCACACGGGTCGGCAGGGCATGTGGCCCATCGCCTTTTCCAGGGAGCTCTACTACGCCGACCGAGAAGAGGCTCTCGACCGCGATCTCGACCGCATCCTCGACACGGCGCGTCACATCAGGGCTCGCTACTGGGTGAAGAGCGTCGACGAGTTTCTCTGGTTTAGCCACCGCCAGGACTACTTGCGCCGAATCGACGAGCTTTTCGAGAACCAGCCGGTCGTTTTTCAAAGTTCGGGCGGGTTGATGCGTCTTTACGACGTGTCCGCGTTGGTGGAGCGCACAGAGGAGCGAGAGCCAACGGCCGAGGGCGGCTGAGGAGCCAGTCGCGGCGGAGCCGGGTTGACGATTAGCTACTTTCCGGCGCAAAATACGCTTGCCGCTCGGGGCAGGGACTGTCACCAATTTCGCGCCTTCAAAGAATCAACAACTTACGGGCGCATTCGGACGCGAAATTGGCTGACTGTACCCAGCTACCACGCAGTTTCTCCTTTTTGCGCCGGAAAGTAGCTAGCGGCTCGTGGCAAAGCTCGTGAAGGCCGCGAAAAGTGGGGACCGCCACCGATTCGCCCCCCATCATGGCCCTAGAAAAAAGGCACTTAGCCTGAAGCGAATTGGCGGGCTGTACCCGATTTTTCGTGGCCTTCACTTCTACCACGGGCTGCTATCGCGTGCTTCGACCGTCAGCTGGTGAGAAAAGCGGACTAAGCCTCTTTGTCTGCGTCGGGCAAAGGACGCGGCGGCGGCCCATCATAGACAACCTCGTCGTAGGAGGCGGACTTAAACGGCGGTTCCCGGGTTACCTGCTCCAGGTAGTGGGCGGAGAGGCCGGCTGCCCGCGAAATCAAAAAGAAGGCTTTGCCCAGCCGCCAGTCCATTCCCATTTCAAGCAGCAGGGCGGCAATCGCGCCGTCGACGTTGAGGGGCAGCGACCGCCCCACTTGCTGTTCGAGGGCGCGCTCGATCCGCCGAGCGAACCGAACCCAGCGGTTCGACAGTCCCCGCTCCTCGGCGATCTCCAGAAGCGGCTGAACCCGAGGATCTTCCTGATGCAAAGGGTGGCCGTATCCGAGAAAGCGCTCACCCTTGCCGCGTACCGACGTCACCAAACGGTCCGCCGCGCCCGCTAGATCGTCTTCTCCGTCGGGAAGCCCCTCGGCTAATGTTCGAGCGCAGCCTTCGATGGCGCCCCCGTGGTAGTCGCCGATCCCCAAGAGTCCCGCCGCAACCGCCGATGGCAGGGGGACTCCGCAGGATGCCACCAGACGAGTCGCGTTGGTCGAGGGGGCGGCCAAACTGTGGTCGCACGTCGATACCAAGATCGCCTCCACCAAGCGTCCCTCTCCACGCTGGGGCCATTCGCCCTTGAAAAGCAGGTAGACAACATCTCCAAAGCTACCTTGGCGGATCAGGCTCTGCATGTCATAACCGCGCACCTCGATCCGGTTCGGCTCTACTTTCGAGATTTCGGTGCGCCAGAAGTCTTGACTCACCCTCCACCTCCCCGTGAGACCAATGTTTCGTCTTTGTAGGTCTTGCGAATCGTCACCCCGCCCGCGGGAGCAGCGTCGAGGCACAGCTCGCACAGCGTGCACTCGTCTTCCTGCTCGGCCTGCACCGTCAGTTTCTCTCCGGCCAATTGGAAAATATCCACCGGACACAACGAGACCAGCTCTCGACGCTGGTGCAGCGCCATCCGGCTCTCGACCACTTGCACATGTATAAAGACGCCCATACGCCTACTGCCGTGTTTCGTCCAACGCTTGCCGGACAAGCTTGGGAATATGCGACAGCTTTTCCGCCACCAGTACGCCGGCCTTTCGTAGCGCTTCCATTTTCCCCGCGGGGCTGCCTCTTGTTCCCTCGACAATGGCGCCGGCGTGGCCGAATCTGACGCCTTGCATGCGGTCGGCGAATCTCCCCGCGACGAAAGCTACCAACGGTAGTCGGCTGGGCTGCGTGCGAAGATGCTCGGCCAACTGTTCCTCCATTGTGCCGCCGGGTTCGCAGAAAAAAACTAATGCTTTCGTCTCGGAATCCGCTTCGTAGAGCGGCAGCAGGTCCACGAAACTCGATCCTACAATAGGGTCTCCGCCGATGCTTACGCAAGTACTTTGTCCGATACCTGACTGCGTGAGCAGGCTGGCGATCTCGGTCATCATGCCGCCGCTGCGCGAGACGACGCCGACGGAGCCGGGTGAATAGGCCTGCCGGACGGCGTCCGCCGACCCGCCGCACATGCCGATTCGGGATCGGTGCGGAGAGATCACCCCCAAGCTGTTGGGGCCGATGACGCGCGCCCCTTTGTCTCGGGCGTGCTCCAACATGGCGACTACGTCCAACCGGGGGATGCGCTCGGTGACAACGACCAACAGCCGGAGACCACTGTCCAGAGCTTCGCAGGCCGCGGCTCGCGCGGCTCTCGGCGGGACGGAGATGATCGCGGCCCCCGAGGGTTGCTCCTCTAAAGCCGCGGCAACCGTATCGAAGACGGGCACATCATGAACCTTCGCCCCCCCCTTCCCCGGCGTGACACCGGCCACGATGCGGGTTCCGTAGCGGATGGACTCGGCCGTGAACGTAGCCGCTTCGCGCCCGGTGATCCCTTGCACCAATACGCGGGTATCGCTGTCGGCTAGGATGGCCATCGGATTCGCTCAACGGCTTCGTCAATGCCGGTTTCCCGCCCCAGAAACTCGACCCCGTAGTGGCGCAGAATGGCTCTCCCTTCCTCCTCCCACGAGCCGGGGATGCGAAACACCGCGATGATCTTCCGCGGATCGAGACCCAACTCGAGCACGCCCTTGATGACCCCCCGGGCTACCAAATCGACTCGCGTGTTGCTGACCACGTTCATGATGACCGCGAGCTTTTCAACCTGGGGCCGGCTGAGGATCAGTTTGGTCAGCTCCTTGATTTTCCAAACGCTGGGGTTGCCGCCGATTTCACAATAGTTGGCGGGCTTTAGGCCTGCCTCCAGGATGGCGTCCATCGCCGTCAAGCTCGCCCCGCCGCCGCCGATCAGCAGACCCAGATTCCCGTCGAAGCGGATGAGTCGGCCGGCTACACCCCGGTGATCGGCGCTGTCAATACGGGCCGCTTCCCGTTCGAACTCCGATCGAGTGTCGGACAACTTTGTGCTGAGCGGAAGCTGCGTCAGCAGTGCCTGTTGGCGATAGGCCGCGTCGTCGTCCAGCTCCAGGTGAGCGTCGAGCGCCGTCCATTTGCCTTGCGAGTCCAAGGCAACCGGGTTCAGCTCGAGGGTGAGGGCATCCCAGTCGATAAAGCATCGTGCCAAGGTCGTCGCCAGGCTTGCCAGAGGGTCGGCTTCGCGGTCACCGAAGCGGAGATCTCGCACGAGTTCGCGCCCGAAGTGATCCGGCAGGGGATCCTTCACCGAAAACGATCTTTGGACTACGGCCTGAGCCGCTTCAACATCGGTCCCTCCGGATCGCGATCCCAGAAGTACAGCGGATCGGGAGTCGGCGTCGTAGGTGACGCCGAGAAAAGCTTCGCTTTGGGTCGCAATCCTCTCTTCCACCAGAACGTGGTCTACGGGGAAACCTAGAATTGTGGATCCCAGCAGTTCGCGGGCCGCGGCCGAAGCTTCGTCGGAAGTGGCGGCAAAACGGATGCCGCCGGCCTTCAAACGGCGGGCCATCGGGATTTGGGCTTTTACGACCACCGCCCCCCCCATGTCTTTCGCCACGGACGCGGCCTCTTCGGCGGAGGCCACGAGCCGCCCGAAGGGAACGAGGATCCCCCGGCTCTTGAGAAGTTTCTTCGCTTCAAACTCGAGAACCTTCATGGGAGGATAGCCCTAGCGCGGCGCCTAGCCCGCATTTCTCACCATCTGGCGGTCGCAGCACGCTATCATCCCGCCAAACATCCTGTAAATTACTGGAAAGAAAGGCGTTATAAGGAATTGGCTTTGTTTGGTAATTCTGTTACTCGGTAGCTGCCCACGGACGCGGACGCTGGAACAGCGCCAGGTCCGCGCTACAAACTCTGCCGCCCTGTTGCTCCTTGGGGTCTGCCGCCCCGCGGCAAAGCTACTCTTGTACCCGGCTGGTCCGATCCGTCGGATTTTACGGATCCGACCGCCCCACCGTACTCGAAACCAACCGTAAACCATTGATTCCCTTTTGGTTCCACGAAATTGGGTTTGTTTGGTAATTTTCTTGCCTCGTTGGTTCGTGGCTTCCGACGACCCGTGCTCGAAGGGGCCCCGAATGCTTCGCGTGTACTCCATTACATTGTACCTTGCCAATCCAAGGCGGCCTTGGCGCCAATGGAGCTAAGCTGCTTGTAATGAGACACTTAGGATGCGTGACGTCTAGCCCGCATTTCTCAAGACAAAACTGTAGGGGCGGGCCGCTGCGCCCGCCCAGAGAGGTTCTCGCGTGGTTGGGTTGCGTGATCGAGTGGGACGGAGTGTGCATCCACGAATGGGCGGACACGGCGGTTCGCCCCTACAAAGGACGTCCGTTCAACGCCGGTCGTCCGAACGGTGGTGAGAAAAGCGGACTAGCTGTCACAGCCGGTCTTTTTTTTCGCACGGTGTGATGGCGTTGAACGATGCGTGATTTTGGAGCCGACTTGGCCGGGTTTGGCCGGATTTCGCTCAAACGGTGCCGTTCCCGAGACCTGCGGCCGTTTTGTGTATGTCTTTCCGGACAACCCTTCCCAGATGACGCGGCTTGCTAGAGTCGGACGTGGTGACGTTGCCCCCCAATCCCGCGGACTCTCCTGACACCGTGGGAACATCGTTCTGGGAAACCAAATCAAAGGCCGCAGGTCTGGGCCAAACGACGGCCCAGCCCTACGGGTCTTAGCGAGCCGCCTCGCGGCGGCTAGGACAAACAAGAGTGTTTGTCCCTACTGGGTCGGCCGATTTAGTAGGGACCGGCACTCCTGCCGGTCCCGGGCGCAATGAATTGCGCCCCTACGTTTGAACGCGAGATGCTCAAGCCCATCAGTAGGGGCGCGATTCATCGCGTCCGCAGTCGGCCCTCCGTACCGTATTTGCGAAGTGACGCCCTAGCACCCGTGGTAGAAATGAAGGTTGCGAAAAATCGGGTACAGCCAGCCAATTCGCTTCGGGTTAAGTGTTTTTTTCGAGGGCTATGACGGGGGGCGAATTGGTGGCAGTCCCCATTTTTCGCCCTCTTTCGCTCCTGCACCTGCTAAGTCACGGATACATGTTGGCGCACTCGCCGAGCACTTCCGGGAAGTCGAGAAGTTCGATGGTCGTACCAAGTTTCTTCTCGGTATCGAAGTAGTCGAAGCGGCCGTCTCGATTCTCGCCCAGAATCGGCCCGCCCTGCGTGTGCGGGAACCCTTCGTCGATCAGCGTGTTGCAGGCCCGGTCGTGGTCCTGGTCCACGAAGAAGCCGATGTGGTGGACCCCTTCCCCGTGCTTGTCGAGAAACTCCTTATAGATCGTTTCGCCTCGTTCGCATTCGAGCAGCTCCAGCATGCCGGTCCCGACTTTGCCCATGCCCACCGTCACGCGATAGTCCCCAGGCTGTCCTCGGTAGGTGACGCCGGGAAGCTCCTTGGTGTCCACCGTATAGACTTCAAACGGGCCGATACCAAACAAGGAGTGGTAGCGGCCCATGGCTTCCTTCAGGTTCTTGACGATCACGCAGACCTGAATGCCGTTCTTGATTTTGATCTTACTTGTAGGAGTATTCTGCTCTGTCATGGCGTTGTGAGGTCCTTTCAGAAATCGGTGACAGGAAGCTGTGAAAAAATGTTGGGACAGCCAGCCCCGGCTTCAATCCTCACTGACACTAAAGAAGTTAGTGTTAAGCCGCTTGTGGCAGTCACCGATTTTCGCCGTCTACCCCATGCTGAAAACAACGCTGTTGCGGAAGCGAAAATCGTATGATAGTCCCCATTTTCTTGCCAAGCCGCCGATAAACGCCGCCCAGGGCACGGCATGCCGCGCCCCTACGGTTCACAACCGCGCGGGCCGGGCACGGGGCGCACTACCGCCACCGATTTGTGGTCTACGCCCACACGGGAAACAAAGCCGTTGTGGGAAAAGTCAGCCGACATCCACGTTAGGCAACCGTCAAAGGGTAACGGCGATCGTCGGCCCGCAGGCTAACGCCCGTGGCTCTGTTTTGTGAAAAGTCGAACTTATTGATACCCGCAGAATATAGTGTTGTTTTCGGACACAGCAAATGCCTTGCCAGAGCGGGCGCAGCACGCTGCGCCCCTACACTGTATTTCGCGAACATCAATAACTCTCGCCATAGGCTGTTAGACCGGAACCTTTTCTCCTTCTTTCTGGGCGGCTGTTATGACGGCTTCTCGCCGGGCGGCTGCGGCCGGGTTATTCAAGTGGCTCTGGATCTCCCGCGTGGTCGGCAAGGGACCGCCCACGGTGTAATAGCGCGTTCCAGCCACGACCAGCTCTTCGGCGGGGAAGCGGGTCATCACCTCACAGCCGTCCGCTGTAACAACCAACTCTTCTTCGATACGCGCCGCCGACCAGCCGTCGGTTGCTGGCCAGAAGGTTTCCAGGGCGAAGACCATCCCCTCCTGAATGACTTCGGGGTGGTCAAGTGAAACCATCCGGCTGAATATGGGTTTCTCCCAGACCATGAGTCCCACGCCGTGGCCGTATTGCAGCGCAAAGCAGGCTTCTTCGTTGGCGAATCCGAACTCCTCGGCTTTGGGCCAGACTTCGACAACTTCAGCGGTCGTGGCGCCCGGCTTGATCAAGCTGATGGCTTCGTCCAGGTAGTCGCGGCACCTTTTGTAGGCGTCCACGAGAGCGGGAGACCCGCAGCCGACGGCGAACGTGCGGTAGTAGCAGGTGCGATAGCCCATGTAGCTGTGGATGATGTCGAAGTAGGCGGGGTCGCCGGGGCGCAGCACGCGATCGCTGTAGTTGTGAGGATGTGGGCTGCAACGCTCCCCAGAGATGGCATTCACGCCTTCGACGTGTTCCGATCCCAAGTCGCAGAGGACCTTACTGACCAGGCCCACGCATTCGTTCTCGGCGACGCCGGGCTTTATGAAACGGTAGAGCTCCTCGTAGGCCGCGTCGACCATCATGCAGGCCGTGTTCAGCAGCGTGATCTCGTCCTGGGTCTTGATCATGCGGGCGTTTTGCATGAGCTGCTGACCGTCGACCACTTTAATGCCTTCCTTCTGTAAGGCGAACAAGACGGGCAACTCGACCACGTCAACGCCGAGAGGCTCGTTTGCGAGACCCCTTTCCTCGAGCGCGACTTTAATTTTGCGGGCCACGTCCTCGGCCCGCCCGGTTTCGGGCGGCAGAGCGCCCCGCAAGGTTGAGATGCCGGCAGGAGAGCGTCCCTCTCCTAGCCAGGGGCAATACATCTGGTGATGGCGAGCCGCGGAACCGAAGTCCCACAGGATCGGGTCGTCGTTCTGGGGCAGCAGACTAAAGCGCACCAGCTTGTCCATGGCCCAGGTGCCGATATGGGTGGCGGTCACATAGCGGATGTTATTCATGTCAAAGCACAGCAGGGCCCCCATCTCAGACTCCGCGAGCAGCTTCTTGACCCGTTCGAGACGCTCGCTTCGCAGACGGTCGAAATCAACCCGCTGTTCCCAGTCGACAGCCATCAGGCCAAACGTTTTTTGTGCCATGGTCTTCCTCCTCTAGTTCCCCGTACAGAGGCTCTTGGCGACCGCCGCTACCGATTCCGCCGTGGGTACGGTCAAGTCCTCCAGGACCGGCGAAAACGGCACGGGCACGTCCATGGCGCCTATGCGTTTGACCGGAGCGTCCAGGTAATAGAAAGCACCGTCGGCGATGACCGCGGCGATCTCCCCCGTCACGCCGTAACGCTGGTAGCCTTCATCGATGACGATGACGCGGCTCGTTTTTTTCGCGGAATCGATCAGCGTCTGTTTGTCAAGAGGGAAAGTCGTTCGCGGATCGACGACTTCCGCGCTGATGTTCTCGGTCGCCAGCAAGTCGGCGGCGTCCAGGGCGACGTAGACCATGCTGCTGGTGGCGACAAGAGTGATGTCCTGGCCACTACGCTTGACGTCGGCCACGCCGAACGGAATCGTGTAATCCTCTTCCGGCACCGGCCCTTTGGTTTGGAACATCATCTTATCTTCGAAGAAAGCCACCGGATTGTCGTCCCGGATGGCGGTTTTCAGCAGGCCTTTGGCGTCATAGGGCGTCGACGGCAGGACGACTTTCAAGCCGGGGATGTGGCTGAGCCAGGCATGGAGCGACTGCGAATGTTGCGCTCCGGAGCGGCGCGTGGCTCCGAGCGTTGTGCGCAGCACGAGCGGCACCTTGAGTTTCCCCCCGGACATGTAGTGAGTCTTGGACGCTTGATTCACCATTTGGTCCATCGTCAGGGTGATGAAGTCGCCGAACATGATGTCGATGACCGGACGCATGCCCGTGATGGCCGCGCCTACGCAAATCCCGGTGAAGCCGGCCTCCGATATGGGTGTATCAATGACGCGGCGGGGCCCAAACTCCTCGACGAGGCCCGAGAGCACCTTGAACGGGGTCCCTGCTTCGGCAACGTCCTCGCCCATGATGAAGACCGTGGGATCCCTGCGCATTTCCTCGGCAAGGGCCTCGCGGACAGCCTGGCCGAGCGTAATTTCTCGACCGTTGGCCTCAGCAGTAGACATGCTGATCCACCTCGCCGGCATCGGGGAAAGGAGCCTGTAGGGCGAACTCCGCCCCGGCGTCAATCTCAGCCTGCACCTGCTGGTCAATCCGGCCGAGCACGTCGCTATCCGGCAGCCCCTCACTCACGAGCCACTCGGTCAGCAACTTGATCGGATCGCGTTCTTTCCACTCCTCTTCCTCTTGCTTGGAGCGGTAGAAAGAACGATTGATGTCCCCCACATGGTGGCCGCGAAACCGATAGCAATGGCAAAGAACGAAGGAAGGACCCTCTCCCCGCCGTGTTCGCTCGACCACCCGCTTGGCCGTCAGGTGTACGGCGCGTACGTCCTGACCGTCCACCTCTTCAAAGGCGATGCCGAACGCTTCGGGCCGCGCGCGCACCTCGCCGGCGGTGGTCTCCGAACAGTGCGTGTACTCGTTGTATTGGTTGCTCTCGCACAGATAAATGACGGGGAGCTTCCACAGCGAGGCCATGTTCATCGCTTCGTAGAGGAAGCCCTGGCCCAAAGCGCCCTCGCCAAAGAAGCAGACGGCCACCTGGTCGGTGCCTCGCATCTGCGAGGAGAGCGCTGCCCCGGTCGCAATGCCCGCGCTGCCGCCGACAATCGCGTTCGCGCCCAGGTTGCCCCGTTCCTGATCGGCGATATGCATGGAGCCGCCTTTGCCGCGGCAGTAACCGGCTTCCTTGCCGAGCAGCTCGGCGAACATGAGATCCACCGATGCCCCCTTCGCCAAACAGTGGCCGTGACCACGGTGCGTGCTGGTGATGTAATCATCGGTGCGCAGGGCTTCGCAGATGCCGACAGCGACGGCTTCCTGGCCGATGTAGAGGTGGGCCAATCCGGGCATCTTCGCGCCGGTGTAGAGCTGGTTGACCTGCTCCTCGAATTTGCGGATCTTGACCATCCCGCCGTACATCCTCAGCCAGTGGTCTTGGTCAATCGACGATAGCTCCGCGGGGTCGAGCGGCTTGAGCGGAAGAGATTTGGTTTGGTTCATGGCAATCCTGAAACGGTGGTCAATTCTCTAGCGCAAAACCATATTTTCTAGTGCAACACCATGCCGCCATCGACGTTAATGACCTGGCCGCTGATGTAGTCGGAGTCGGAAGAGGCCAGGAAGGCCGCCAGTCCCTCGATGTCTTTGGGCGTCGACACCCGCCCGACCAGGGCCGTCGCGGCAAAGCCTTTCATGGCTTCGCCCGGCTCCGTCGTGTCGCCCAAGGCCATAATCTCGCGGTCGAGCTGCTCCCAAAGTGGGGTGTCGACGACTCCCGGCGAGAACCCGTTGACGGTAATCCCATCAGAAGCGAGCGCGCGCGCGGCCGCCTGGGTCAGCCCGAGCGCCGCGAACTTGCTGGCACAATAAGGGGCGATGTCGGGGTACCCCTGCCGGCCGGCGATCGACACCGTGTTGATGATCTTGCCTCCGTTGCCCTGCTTGATCATCTGTTTGGCGGCTTCTTGCATACAAACGAGCACCCCGAGGGCGTTCACGCGCATGATGCGGTTAAAGTTCTCCTCCGTTGCATCCAAGAATCGCTGGATGGTGTTGATGCCCGCGTTGTTGAAAATGATGTCCAGCTTGCCGAATTCGGTGACCGTGCGTTCGATCATCGAGCGGACTTGATCGCGCTCGGCGACGTCAACGGTGACTGCGATCGCCTGGCCGCCGCTGTCGCGCGCTTCTTTCGCTGCCTCGTCGGCCTGCTCACCGTTCAGGTCAGCAAAGGCAACACTGGCTCCTTCCGCGATCAGCCGCAGGCCGATTCCTTTTCCGATGCCCCGCGCCGCTCCCGTGACGATGCAACTTTTCCCCTCAAGTCTCATAGCAGACAACCCCGCTTAGTTGATTCCTGACTCCGGCTTTCCGGCACGACGATTGTATCACCCGGTCGCCGGCGCGCGATAGGTCTCTCCGCGCGGACAGCTTGTTTTTTAGCCCTTTCCAAATCGCCAGCGAGCATTTTCCAATCCAAGAATGAGCCTGAAGAAGGAGGATCGGGAGGGCGGTGCGGCTGGGGTTCTCCTTGGAGTGCACCCCAAAAGTGAGACACAGAGTTAAGGGGCCAAATACATTGAATGGAGTGGCGAAGCCGCGCGGGCGGTGGTAGTGCGGATAGGAGTTGAAATAGGCCGTGTAGAACTTCCGCCAGGCGGTGGCATGCTCGGCGGCGATCGCTCCCTAGCCGATGTGCTTGCGTACCACGGCGCCGTTCTTGCCTTCCACCAGAGCGTTGTCGGTGGTGCGATAGGGGCGCGACTTGGCGAACTCGATCAGCAGCTTGTCGAGCAGCCGGGCCAGGCGGTGATTGAGAAACTCCGCGCCATTGTCGCCGTGGAAGCCGCGCGGGCGAAAGGGGAACTGGTGCGGCATCGCTTCCAGCACGGGGACCAGGTGCCGCTCCGAGATCGTCTCGACGCAGCCGACGACCTGCCACTGCCTGACCGTATCGACGGCGTTGATGTGATACCGCCCCGGGCGGCTGTCCCCGTAGCCCTGGCGCACCGTAGCGAGGCGCGGATAGCCGGGTTGTCCTTGGGGAGCGGGCTTGCGCCGCTCGGCGATCCCGACCTGTCGTGTCGGAGTGCGATCGAACACCACCCGCTGCGAGCGATAAGCCCGGCAGCGCCGCGGGTGGTAGAGGTGGGAAACCGAGATGGGGGCCAGGCGGACGTACGCCGAGTTGGCGAACCACTGATACTCGCGCTCGAGGATGCGTCGTAGCGCCGGCCCCGACCGTCCCTCCTGGGCAGCGTCGAGGGTTGCGAACAAAGCGATGTCCGGGGGTGTGTAGCGACGCGGAAAGCGGCGCCGACGAGGTGGTCGAGCCTCGATCCGGCGGTGCCGAAGCCACTGACCCATCAGCCGCGTCAACGGGGCCCGACTCAACCCGCTCAGCCGCGCCAGAAACCGCCGCGCGATGCCCTTCCGCCTCTTGCCAAGCCGTCCGTAGTGCCGCGCCGCCAAAACGCGCTCGACCCAGCGATCAATCTACTCCCGCCCTTGGTTGGCAAAGCCAATGCTTCGAGTGCCGGCCAGGAACTCCTGCCTCTCGGCCAGGGTAAGCCGCTCTAGGTTCTGCATAGTGATCGTCATTCACCAGCAGCTTGTACCCTTTCGTCCCGCTCACTTTCAGGCTCATCTTGTGTTGGAAACAAACCTCCCCTTCAGGCTCATCCTGTATTGGATAACTCTAGTACTCTACCTCCCGCCAAAAACCTGTTATTATAAGAAGTACTGCCTACGATTTCCCCGCTCAAAGGACGTTCTCGCAACCATAGCGCATGTCCAGTGTCGAAACTGCTCTCGTAGGCGAGGCTGCACCTGAGGCTGATGAGCCGGTCGTCAACGACTTCAGCATCCAGGTCGCCACGGTAAACGGCTCTGGGAGCCAGACAGCGAATTTGGTCCTGCTGCGCTCGTTGTTCCAGATGGGCATCCCGGTTTCGGGGAAGAACCTGTTCCCCTCCAATATCGCCGGCCTTCCCACCTGGTACACCATCCGCACGAACAAGAAGGGCTACATCGGACGCAAGAAGGAAATCGACTTCTTGGTGGCCATGAACCCGGAGACGGCCCGCGAGGACACACTCGATCTTCCTCCCCGCGCGGCCGTTGTCTACGATCTCCCCTTGAAACTTGACGCCGTCCGCACGGATCTCCACTTCTACCAGATCCCTTTCGACGAACTGGTAAAGCCGGTCTGCCCGGACGCAAAATTGCGCCGCCTGGTGCGCAATATCATCTATGATGGGGTGCTGGCTTGGCTGCTGGGAATCGAGCTCGAGGAGATTCGCAAAGCCCTGTTCAAACAGTTCCCGACCAAACCAAAGGCGGCGGAGCTGAACTGGGCCGCGGTCCGAGTAGGCTACGAGTTCGCCAAAGAATCGCTCGTCAAAGCGGATCCTTACCGCGTCGAGCGGATGAACGCCACCCAAGGCAAGATCATCATCGAGGGCAATACCTCGGCCGCCTTGGGCGCTCTGTTTGCCGGCGTGACGGTCGTGACTTGGTACCCGATCACACCGTCTTCCTCTCTAGCGGAAACATTGACCGATTACTGCCACCGCTATCGCATGGATCCGGAGACCGGCAAAGCGACCTTCGCCATTGTTCAGGCTGAGGACGAGATCGCTTCGATCGGCATGGCCGTCGGAGCCGGTTGGGCCGGGGCCCGAGCGATGACCGCCACCGCCGGTCCCGGCATCTCCCTCATGTCGGAGTTCATCGGGCTAGGATACTTCGCGGAGATTCCGGTGGTCATCTTCGATGTCCAACGGATGGGACCTTCCACCGGCCTGCCGACGCGGACTTCGCAGGGCGATCTATTGAACTGCGCAACCCTCTCGCATGGAGACACGAAACACCCCCTGCTGATCCCCTCCAGTCCGGAAGAGTGCTTTCAGATGGGCATGCAGGCCTTCGATCTTGCCGAGCAGCTCCAGACGCCCGTTTTCGTGATGCTCGACCTCGATTTAGGCATGAACTACTGGATGTCCGACCCCTTCGAATACCCCGAAGGTCCGCTCAAACGGGGCAAGGTTTTGACGGCGGAGGATCTTGACAGACTGCGCGCGTTCCACCGCTATCAGGACATCGACGGCGACGGGATCTGCCACCGCACGCTTCCGGGCACCGAGCACCGGCTGGCCGCCTACTTCACGCGTGGCACCGGACATAACCAAAACGCGCAGTACAGCGAGCGGCCCTCCGATTGGGTTCGCAATATTGACCGGCTGGCCCGCAAATTCGAGACGGCCCGCGCCATGATGCCTCGCCCCGTCGTGGACGTCAACGAAAAGGCGGCTGTCGGGCTGATCGGCTGCGGCACGAGCCATTACGCGATCCAAGAAAGCCGTCAACAGTTGTTCGAAGAACACAAGCTGAATACTTCCTATGCGCGTGTGAAGGCGTATCCTTTCAACAGCGAGATTGCTGATTTCATCGATCGGCATGATCGTGTCTACGTCGTCGATCAGAATCGCGACGCGCAACTGCGCGAACTGATTCGCCGCGAAATCCCAGCCCGGCTCGGCCCCAAAGTTCTCAGCATGCGTTACTACGGCGGACTGCCGATTGACGCTCGAACTGTCACCGACGATGTCGTCCACCAGGAGGGCCTGTGAGCTCAACGACCGCCGCGCCTCCGGCGCGCCGAAAGAAAATCAACCGCATTGGACTTGAGTTCCAAGACTACCGTGGCCTGAAGACGACCCTCTGCGCCGGCTGTGGACATAATTCCATTTCCGAACGCATCATCGAAGCTTTCTTCGAAATGGGCGTAGACCCCTCTCAGGTGATTAAGCTTTCTGGCATCGGGTGCTCGTCGAAATCGCCGGCATACTTTCTGCAACTTTCCCACGCTTTCAATGCCGTCCACGGTCGGATGCCTTCGGTCACTACGGGTGCGATGCTGGCGAACCGCTCATTGAAAGCTTTGGGCGTCACCGGCGACGGAGACACCGTTTCGATCGGCATGGGTCAGTTCGCGCATCTGATGCGGCGCAATCTGCCGATGATCTACCTGATCGAAGACAACGGCTGCTACGGACTCACCAAGGGTCAATTCTCCGCCACGGCCGACGTCGGATCGACGTTGAAGAACGGCACGGTCAACGAACTCGCTCCGGTCGACACATGCGCTCTGGCCATTCAACTCGGCGCCAGCTTCGTGGCGCGCTCGTTTTCCGGCGACAAGAAACAGCTCCTCTCGATCGTCAAGGCCGCCATCGCCCACAACGGCACTTCCATGATCGACGTCATCTCCCCCTGCGTCACCTTTAACGACCACCGCGGGTCGACCAAGAGCTATAGCTACGTTCGAGAACACCGCAGCAACCTGCAGACCGTCGACTTCGTTCCCTTCTTCGACGAGATTCACCTTGACGGAGAGACGGAACCCGGCTCCGTTCGCGAAGTGACTCTCCATGACGGCTCGACGCTGCTGCTGAAAAGGATCGACACCGATCACGATCCCAGCGACCGCCGTCGGGCGCTTCAACTGCTGCTCGATGAGGCGAGCGGCGAGGGACGCGTGCTTACCGGGGTCTTCTACTTGGACAACGAAAAGAAGAACTTCCTGGAGATGCTCGGTCTCGTTGACCAGCCGCTGGTCCACCTTGGGCAGGAGCAGGTGCGCCCTCCCGAGTCGGTTTTGGCCGAGATCATGGAAGAGTTGAGCTAGTGCTTATCCCACCGGCTACGGACGTGACCAGGTCCTCGCTAGGGGACTGTTTGCGACAATAGCAAGCTGACTCCCTTTTCGAGCCGAGAAAGCGGACCGTGGCTATCCGCGAACACAGCGCTGACTTCAGGCAGACGGCAAGCCGTCGTCACATCTACGGACTGCTCGCTGTCCTAGTGGGCAGCTGGACACCTGTCCTGTTCGATGCCGGAGCAGTCTCCTCAGCTGCGGAGCTCTATGCGCTAGCAACTGCAAATCATCCTTATTTCGTCCCGAGCCAGGCCGCCGTACTTTACTTACGTGCGCCGATGGCGGCCATCAGCGCCTGCCTACTTTGCTTATCTCCCGGGTTGTTGCTGGCGTTGGCTCTCCGGACCAGCACGGCGGTTGGCGGCTGGGTGCTGTCGGGCTTTGGGCTGAGCTTGGTTGTGGTTAGTGCCGCCGCCGCGTTCGGCCAAGTGTTGCTCGGAGAACCCTTGCGTGGCAACTCCTTTGCCAGTGTCGTCGTCCTTTGTACCGCCTTGAGCGTCGCCGTGCTCGAATGGCGCTTTGCGAGGGGTCTCCCGCCGGCTTTGCCTTTCCGTGGCAACCACGCGGGCGCGACCTTGCTGTCGATGCTGTTGGTATCGTGGCTTTTCCTGGTCGTAATGGCGCCCAAATTCTATTGGGAAACCTTCACCGGCGACGGCGCCCACGCGTTTGAAACCTCCCGACTGCTGCTGCTGCGCTCGCTCCCGTTCTGGGACTCCACAGCCGGCGACATGCCCGGTGCCTACGGCATAACAACCATGCTTGTCGTCTTTCCGTCGTCCTGGTTTGTCCGGCTGTTCGGGGAATGCGAGGCCGCCGTGCGACTCCCGTTAGTCCTGTTCCTAGCGGCTCTCTATGCAGGGATCTTGGCGGTCATTGGCGAGGGACGTTCCACGTGCCTGGGGAAGGCCGAGCGCTCTCTGATCTGGTTGGGGTTGGCCATTTTTGTAGTCGTGCTGGCCTATAGCGTGACCTACGACCCTTATTCGGCTGATCTTGCGTTACCAGCCGCGCGAAAAGCGCTCTCGGTGGCGTGTTTCTTGGGTTTCGTGCTCGCTTTCTCGAATAGTAAACCAATTTGGATCTGTTTCTGGGGCGTGCTTGCCTGTACTTCGTCCCCGGGCGGCGTCTTGTTGACCGGTCTGTGGTCGTTGGTTGTAGCTTGGCTCTGGCGACCGAGACCTTGGAGCGGAATCACGGCAAGTGTGGCTGTTTTGTCGGCAGTCACCGTCTGCACTGTGTTCGTGCCTTCAATTCTTGCTGCTGTCAACCTTCCCGCGCCGGGCACCGAGCATAATCCCGGCGTGCTTGTTCGCCGATTCACCGGTCTTCAATTGGATGAGTGGCTCCGTCTGAGCTTTCTCTGGGAATGGGACTATTTGAGGCGCTGGTCTTTTCTAGTTTTGCCCAGTGGCATCTTGCCCGCGGCGGCTCTGTTCACGTGGCGAAGGCAAGACTCACTCACGCGGGCTCTGGCGATCGTAGCTGTCGCTTACTTCTTGATCTTCTATGTGCAAGCTTTTGTTACGTTGCACTATTTCGTCCCAGCGATGTTGTTGGTCCTGGTGATCTACTGGCGTACGCTGGCTTCTTTCGGAATGGAACAGCGCAAGTGGGCTGGCCTCGCGACAGTGCTCTGCGGCGTTGCGGCTCTGTACATCTCACTCCCCGAGAATGCGAGACCGGTGTGGGAAGCGAGAGTGGTCGGCTCGGCCATTGATATCCGATTCGGCGGCTACCATGAAATGGATCCGGCCGTTTATCGACGTCTCAGGATTTTTCGCCACTTGATCCCCTACGGCGACGAATCGTGTATTCCTGAGGAACGCTACTGTGGGTCGCCGATAGTCTGGAATTACTATGCCTACCGTCACCAGAGGGTTCCCAGAAAGGTTAACTACGTACTCCAACCCGACTCCCTCGATCCGCCGTCCGGCATGGAGTTGCTCGTTCAGGAAGGCGACGCGGCACTCTACGTTGCCGATCGGACGGTGCTGGCCAAGCACCGCGGACTGCGGCCACCGACACCTGCCGGTAGCTCTATCTACGCCATCCCGCGCGACCGCATGTTTCAGCAGTACGGACCTTCGCCAATCGAACTTCTAAGCCCCGTTCTCAAGCGGTTGGGGATCAGCTGGTAAGTCCTGAAATCGCACACCTGCTCTGCATTGCTCCGTGGCAACCCCCACCCTTGCCACTGGGTCTCTCTTCCCGGCCTACAAACTTCCTGGACTTTTGGCAACCACTCGACGCGGCAGGCGCTACAGGTCGCGGCTCCCGACGGGCTGACGCCCGCTCGTCATACGGGATACGATACCTTGATGGCCCAGCCCTTGGCTGCTCTGCGCCCCGAACTCGACATTATGCCCTCGCCGGTTCCCGATCAGCCGGGGCTGCTGATTCGCGATCCCTTTCAATACAGCGACGCCACGATCATCGTTCCTCCCCTGCTGGCCCGCGGCCTTATCTTCTTCGACGGGGAGCATACCGACCTCGACCTGCAGGAGTTTCTCACCCGCGCGACCGGTGACTTGCGGGTCACCGAAGCTGCCCGCAACCTCATCGATACGATGAGTGAATGCGGCTTCCTCGTTTCCCCAGAGTTTCACGAAATGCGGGATCGGAAGCAACGCACGTTTGCCGAGGCCGGTGTCCGCCAACCCGCGCACGCCGGGGCGGCCTATCCCGCGGAAGCCGACGCCTTGCGGCAGAAGCTCAGCGATTACGGAGCGGAAGCGGGGTCGAACCCCGCGGCTCCTGACTCGCTTGTCGCGCTTGTCGCGCTGGCCGCGCCTCACGTCAGCCCTGAAGGAGGCTTTCGAAGCTACGCCGCCGCCTACCGGCGGCTAGGGCCTCAATACGCCGACAAGACGTTCGTGATCCTGGGCACCTCGCACTACGGGCAGCCGGAAAAGTTCGGCCTGACGCGCAAACCTTTCGTAACGCCGCTCGGCACCATCCAGACAGACAACACGCTGGTCGATTGGCTTGCCGCTGAAGCCCCAGAATCGATCAAAATGGAAGACTACTGCCACGCCAGCGAGCACTCCATCGAGTTCCAGTGCGTGTTTCTGCAGCAGGCGCTCGCCGGCGGCGATTTCAAGATCGTGCCGATCTTATGCGGTCCGCTCACCGAGAGTTTGTTGACGGGCAAAGCGCCCGAGGCGAATGATTCCGTGAGACGGTTTTTCGAGGCTCTTGGCGAACTAGGCGAGAAGCACCGGAAGAGGCTGATCTGGATCCTGGGGATCGACCTGGCCCATATCGGCCGCCGCTATGGCGACCCCTTCCCTGCCCTGGCCGAGCAGGGTTCCATGCAGCAAGTCCGCTCGCGCGATGAGGCCCGTCTGAAGCATGTTTGCAAAGGTGACGCGGAAGGCTTCTTTGAACTAGTCCATCCCAACCAAGATGAGTTGCGCTGGTGCGGCTACTCGCCCCTCTACACCTTTCTGCAATCGGTCCAGGGGGTTCGAGGCAAGGTTCTCAACTACGAACAGTGGAACATCGACCAGCAGTCGGTAGTGAGCTTTGCAGGAATTGAGTTCACCGAGGCCGAGTAGGGGAGAGCAGGCGGGCACAGCATGCTGTGCCCCTACAGTTCTGTTGGGTGCCTGGCAACGTAGGGGCAGGGCATGCCGTGCCCGCCTCAAGGATCGTTCCAAGCCGGCATCGGGCGGCGAAAATCCCCTCCCACACGGGAATCGGCCCTTGATGGTTGAAGGCAGACCCCCGACCGCGGAATAATGGGATCTCTCACCGGCTGCTAAGCTTATCGGTGTTTCAGGTCGAAGGTTTCCGAACAGGAGGATTTCAGTGACCCGTCAAACTGCACATGCCGCTCTGAAGGCGATTGACGCTCGCGTTGCCGAGCGAAACTTGCTACTTCACCCGTTCTACCAAAGCTGGACAGAGGGTTCTCTGCCGATGCCGGCGCTGCGCGATTACGCCAAGCAGTATTACCGGCACGTAGCTGCGTTTCCGACCTATCTATCCGCCGTGCACTCGCACACGGAGGACGCCGAGACACGCCGGCACATCCTTGCCAACCTGATCGACGAGGAGGCCGGTCACCCGAATCATCCCGAGCTCTGGCTGCGATTCGCCGAAGGCATTGGCGTTGATCGGGAGGAAGTCGCCACCGCCAAGCCTTGGGAAGAAACCGAAGGCCTGGTCGGCACGTTCCGGGCGATTTGCCGCGAGCGCGGCACGGCGGAAGGTCTCACCGCCCTCTATGCTTACGAAAGCCAGATTCCCGCTGTCGCCGAATCGAAGATCGCCGGACTGAAGAAGTTTTACGGCGTGACGGAGCCGAGGACCCTTTCCTATTTCGAGGTTCACATCGAAGCCGACCGGGAACACGCAGCCGTCGAGCGTAAACTTCTCGAGTCCCACCTGAGCGAAGAAAACGCCTCCGCGGCTGCCGCTGCCGCTGATGAGGCGCTGGACGCTCTTTGGGAGGCCCTCTCCGGCGTTTGCCGGCGCCACGAGCTGCCCTGCTGAGAATTCGCCGCGGTTGTCCGATGCATACTGTGCTCGTGCAACCCTGCTACGAAGCGCCGACAACCAAATAGCCCACATTTCTCACGAGCGTTCGGACGACCCGCGTTGAACGGGCTTTGTTTGTAGGGGCGGACCGCCGTGTCCGGTCTGCTCATGTTTTGTCGCGAGCAAAGCCGGATGGCGATTCGTGTCGACAAGCAGGATGGCTTGTCCCGCCGAGTTTGAGTGGCTCGTGCTACGGCCCGGTTGTTGAGGCCCGCTGCTCGATGAGGCGTTCAATGAAGTGGGTGTTGTAGTTGCCGAGCGAGAAATCGGAATCGGCCATAATGCGGCGGTGCAAGGGGATCGAGGTGTGGATGCCCTCGACCAGGAAAAAGTCCAGCGCACGCTGCATGCGAGTAATGGCTTCGGTGCGATCTCGGCCGTGGGTGATGAGCTTGGCGATGAGCGAGTCGTAGTAAGGCGGTACGAACCAACCCGGGTAGGCGGCGGTATCGACGCGGACCCCGATGCCTCCCGGCAGCAGGAGATTCGAGATGCGCCCGGCCGAGGGCGTAAAGGTCTCGGGGTTCTCGGCGTTGATGCGGCATTCAATGGCGTGGCCGCGAATCTCGATCTTTTCCGGAACAACCGACGCCAGATGCTCGCCGTCGGCCAGCAGAATCTGGCTCTTCACCAAATCGACGCCGGTGATTTGTTCCGTCACGGGATGTTCGACTTGGATGCGCGCGTTGAGCTCGATGAAGTGGAGCTCGCCTTTTTCGTCCATCAGAAACTCGACGGTTCCTGCGTTCGAGTACCCGATCTTGGACAAGGCCCGGGTGATCCGGCCACCGAGGCGATCGCGCGTTTCCTGGTCGAGACGAGGGGAGGGCGCTTCTTCGAGCAGTTTTTGGTGCCGGCGCTGGACGGAGCACTCTCGCTCGCCGAGCGTGATGACCTGGCCGTGGTTGTCGCCGAGCACCTGAAATTCGATGTGACGGGGCCGGTCAATGAACTTCTCGAGATAGACTTCGGAGGAGTGAAAGCTAACGGCGGCCTCGTGTTGCGCCTGGTGGAAAAGCTCGGGCAGTTGGCGGGTGCTGTGGACGACCCTCATTCCCCGACCGCCCCCGCCGGCAGCCGCCTTGATCATCACCGGAAAGCCGATGTCATTAGCCCAGCGGCGGGCTTCTTCGACCGACTCCAGCGGTTCGTCGGTTCCCGGCAGGACGGGCAGTCCTGCTTCCTTCACTGCCCGACGCGCTTGGACCTTATCGCCCATCAGCCGAATCTGGTCCGGTTTCGGCCCGACGAAAGTAATGCCCGACACTTCGCAGACTTCCGCGAAACCGGCGTCTTCGGCGAGGAAGCCGTAGCCGGGGTGAATGGCGTCGACGTTGGTGATCTCGGCGGCGCTGATCATGCGCGAGACATTCAGGTAGCTCTCGGTGCTGCGGGGTGGACCGATGCACAGGGCTTCGTCCGCATAGCGCACGTGCAGCGAGCCGCGGTCGGCTTCCGAATACACCGCTACCGTACGGATGCCGAGATCCTTGCAGGCCGCGATGATGCGCAGGGCGATTTCACCCCGGTTGGCGATCAACAGTTTCCTGAACATAAAATCCGGGGCCCTTATGGGGCTGTGAAAAAATCGGGGACGCGAAAGTGTGAGAAAATGGTGGGAGAGCCAGCCGCGGCGAGTGCAGATCGGTAAGTACACGTAGCTTCCGAACGCGCCGCTTGTGACAGTACCGATTTTTTCACCCCTGTCCACTTCGCGCCGATTTTACCCACTGATTCCAAATAGCTCATGCGGGTGGCGCTGGGCAGAGACCCCATTTTTTCACAGCTCCTTATGCGTTGGGTTTAATCGCGAACAGCGCGGCGCCGTAGTCGACCGGCTGGGCGTTCGAGACGAATCGTTTGACGACAACGCCTCCGGTCTCGGCTTCGATCTCGTTCATCAGCTTCATGGCCTCGATGATGCAGAGCACTTGCCCAGTTTGGACTTTGTCGCCCACTTCGACGAACGGGGGCGCGTCGGGAGAGGACGCCTCATAAAAAGTCCCCACGATCGGGGCCGCGACCATAACCAGATCTTCCTCCTGCTCCGCCGATTCTTCGGCGGGCGCCGCGGGGGCAGAGGGCTCCGTGGGAGCCGGCTTGGTCGGTGGCGCTACCGCCGGGGGTTGAGCGGCTTCGCCAATCGAGGGAGGGGTGGAGGTGACCACGATGTAAGGCGGCGAGTTGGGGGTGTCTGACGATCCGCCACGTGGAAAACGGCGAATGCGGAGCTTCTCGTCTCCTTTTTCGAATTCGAGCTCGGCAATGTCCTTTTCAATGGCCGTGTCGATCAGGGCCTTGATCTGTCTTAGGTTCATGGAATGGCCGAGTTCTGCTTCGCGCCGGGCAAAGGCAATGGGGGATCAAAACTGCCGAAGTTCGCGGGATGTCGGGGTTAGGATCTCGAAACCGTTTCGCTTGACGAGGACGACGTCTTCCAGCCGTGCTCCGCCGACGCCTTCCACGTAAGCACCCGGTTCGATTGTCACGACCATGCCGGCGGCTAGTTTCGTATCTTGCTTGGGCCCGAGGCGCGGTCCTTCGTGAATCTCCAGGCCGAGGCCATGTCCCGTCGAGTGGGTAAAGGCCTTGTCGAGCTTGAACTTGCGCAGCACCTGGCGGGCTTTGCGGTCCACTGTTTTGGCTTTGATACCGGAGCGAACCTCGGCGACCGCCGCGGATTGAGCCTCTCGAACCGCCTTGAAGATCGTCCTGGCTCGCCGGTCCAGGCGCCCGAGGCACAGCATACGAGTCATATCACTCGTATAGCCATCGAGTATAGCACCCTGATCGACGACGATGAGGGCCGCGGGTGCGAGTCGGCGGCGGGTCGGTTGAGCATGGGGCAGCGAGGAGCGCTCTCCTCCGGCCACGATGGTGTCAAACGCCGCCCCGTCGGCGCCGAGGCGCCGCATTTGGTATTCGATCTCAGCCGCCAGGCGCGCTTCCGTCCACGGGGATCTGATCTGCCGGCAAGCTCGCTCGAAGGCTTCGGAGTTCAACTTCACAGCCCGGCGAATCCGTTCGACCTCCGCCGGGCTCTTAATCAGCCTTAGCGTTTCGACAACACCACCGAGCGGGTCGAGACGTCGGCCGCGAAGGCTTTCCCGGAGGCGGCGATAGGTCTCAAACGAGACGCGGTTTCGCTCGAAGGCGAGGCACCGGATTCGACGTCGCCGGATACCGTCGGTCACCGCGGATAGAGGCCCATCGGCGGCAACCACGATCTCGACGCCTTCGGTCTGCTGCGCGGCTTGCGTTCCGTAGCGCCCGTCCACATAGAGGACCGCGCTTTCCGGATCGACAACCAAATAACCGAGGCTGCCTGTGAATCCTGTGAGGTAACGGAGGTTAGCGAGTCCGGCGACCAGAAAATACTCGTGCCCGCCGCGGGCCAGAGCGGCCCGTAGCGCCCTCAGCCGCGAGGGCCCTTCCGTTTCGGATTGCCGGTCCCCAGCCTGGGCGCCGGGTGTCATTCGACCGCCGGTGAAAGCCGAATCCTCAAGCTGCCGGGTCGGGACGATATCTGCACGTCGGGGAAGGAAACCACGTCGAAGACGATTCGGGATACGGGCGGATCCGCTTGGTATTGCCCAACGCGGACACGTTCCAGGGACGGATGGGAGATCGCCTGTGATCTCTGGGGTTTAGGAATCCCTACGCGAAAGCCGGGGATATCGATCACCACTCTGTTGGGGTTATCAACGCGAAATATCTTATACGCTGGAGTCCCATCAGTGATGACAACCACCTGCACCAAGTTACCCTGAGTCACCTGGCGGAGTTGCGTCAGCCTGCCACCGGAGGGGGAGGCGGGCGGTTCCCCTGGGGGCGGTTCAGCGCTTGCCGAACCCTGTTGTGAAGTCGCCGGCTGGGCAGGAGAGGCCCCCGGAGTCGAGAGAGACGGCGGCTCCGGAGCGGCGCCGGCGAGAGGGGGATCTTCGCTGGGATCAACGGCCCCTCCGGTGTCCTCCGCCGGAGCTGGGTCTTCGGCCCAGGACACCGTGTGTGACTGGTCGTCCGCGAGAAGATCCTCTGGGGGCGGCGGATTAAGCGGCACGATCGCGACTTGATCGCCCATCACGTTTGTTTCGACGTCGAAGAGACCAAACCCGAGGCGGAGGCTCGAAAAGCCTAGCGCCAACAGGACGATCGCTAGGACCAGCTCGCGCCGAGAAATGAAGGCCGACCGGTCGCGTGGCTCAAGGGCCGATTGCCACCCGGGCGGCTTGATGCGAGGACGCAGCAGGTTAATCTCGATCATGGTCTGGGAAACCGCGTAGAGCCAATCCTATGGCCAATGTCATGGCGGGCTTCTGCGTCTCTACTAGCTTACCGGCGTCGCTGCTTGGAGAATAGGAGATGTTCCTCATTGGATCGAGCTGGTAGACGGGAAGACCCAGTTGCTCGTGAAGGGCTTCTTCGAGCTGGTCGCTGCCGACCGCCCCGCCGGAGAGATAAATAGACTGCAAGCCGTCGGGAGCCGCCATCTGGGCAAGCTCCTCCCAGAACCCGTCCACTTGGGCAAGAACGCGCTCGGGCAGACTGCTTGGCGCAAGGGTTATTTGGCGCCTGGCGATGGAAACATGTCGGGCAAACCGGAGTGTCCGCCCTTTCATGAGGCAGACGATCAGGTGGCCAGCGCTGACGTGTAACAGAACGCAGGGTGAGTTCGCCTCCGGTTCGCGGCTGTGCGTGAAAGCGTTCGCCAGAGCACAGGCTTGGACGTCGACGAAAGCCGCTTTTCTGCCGGCCAGGACAACAGTCTCACGCAGCCATTCCACTTGCTCAGCCGGAGAGCTGACCCAGAGGACCTCCGACGGCGCCCCGTCGGCATCGGCTCCCACGGGGTGATAGTCGAGGAGAGCGTTTTCAACGGGATAGGGAAGGGCCTTTTCGGCGGCTCTGCGGACCATCTCGTGCAGCCCCAAATCATCCTCGTCGGACACCGAATCACATTGGCAATAAACCTTGTCGCCGCCCACGGCAACCGCGACCTGGCGCGCTCGAATCCGGAAATCTTTGAAGAGGCGCTTGAGCTCCAAGGCGATCTCAATTCCGTCGGTTAGTGTTCCTTCTGTAACCGCGTCGCGGGGCGTGGGAGCGATAGCAGCCTGTTTGAGCGTGATTCGACCGTGGGAGCGATGCAGTACCACGGCCTTAATCGCGGTCGAGCCGATATCCAGTCCCAATAGGGCCGGTCTCCACCGGGCGGCCTTGGCAAGGAGTGGTGGCTTCGAACTCTGCGCCACGGGAGCGGTCGCCGGAGACTCGGACGCCGTGTTGTCCTTTTCTTCCAACTCGAACCTCTCGCGGCTTCGCTTGATCCCTCGAAGGCTCGATTAGCCAAAAGACGGGTCAAGCTATTGATGTTCGCGAAATACAGTGTAGGGGCGCAGCGTGCTGCGCCCGCTCTGGCAAGGCATTTGCTGTGTCCGAAAACAACACTATATTCTGCGGGTATCAATAAGTACGGTATTTCGCAAATACAGTTAGGTATCAATCAGCTTGTCGAGGTATTGTGGCTCATCGGCTCGGGCGCAATGAATCCCTACGCTCACTGGTGTTCACAAGATATAGTGACCGATACCGGTCGGAGACTCGCGATGCTGAAAAGGGCGCGACATGTCGCGCCCGTACAAACAAACGCCATCGCTGATCCGCCTTGTGCATGCGCGCTGGTCGGCCGAAGGCCGAGCCTGTCACTATATCTTGCGAAACTCAATGAACGCGAGCTGCTCAAGCTCATCAGCAAGGGCGTGATTCATCGCCTCCTCCGTCGGCCACCTTTCGTAACCATATTTGCGAACTGAATTTGCGAACTGATCCATTTTGCTCGCCGCTATCTCAAAAACCGGGCGAGGTCCTGAGCGAGCAGCTCAGCCCGGTCGGCCAGATTCTTGGCGATCGCGGGGTCGCGTTTACGGGCTGCCTCGGCTTGGCTAAGGAATCCGCGAATTCGCCGCACAGCGTTGATCTGATCCGGCGCGAGGCTTCGATTGATAATACCAGCTAGAGTTTGCCGTACACTTCGGATGCTCCGTTCGATAGCACGGTCGTAGGCTCGCCGTTGGTCGGCCGTCAGGATCTTCCCGAGCTGGGGCAACCGACGGGCAGGAGAATCGCCCGAGCAATCCGCCGCCTCATCCGTCGCCGTCGCGTCGGTGACCTCTCCCACTCCCGCGGATAAACCGGGATCATGTCGTCTGGGATCATCCGCAAGCGCCAAGGGCGCCGTTTCTTGATGTATCGCCCCCGCAGGGACCTCCTGCGCGGGCGCTAGCCGATCTTGTGTCTGAGGCTCCGACACCGGTTCGGCCGGCGCCGGAGCGGCCTCCGCCACCGCCGGAACCCGTGGGAGAGGGGAAGCGGGCGTCTTCGCCACGTCGGCCTTCTTCTGGCAGGATGCTCCCAGAGCCAACAAAACGGACACGAGAAACGGAAATGCCGGGTGCATGCCCATACGGCGCGGCCGAGTGATACTTCGAATTACGCTGTCCTTTCTTGTTACCGTGCCGTCGCTGAGCGCCGTTAGCCCTAGCGGAATGCAATCGGCTTTTCTTCGGGGACTCATTGATGATTGCGCAAGCTGTTTCACCTTTCAATTACGACATCTCAGTAGCCGTGGTTGTTTTGTTGTCAACGCGGCGCGATCGAGCGTCCGCGAAAGGGTCGGAGCCCGAGGGAAGCAACCGAGCTTCCGTTTCCTTCGAAGCTCCGAGCCGGAGACGAAACTCCGTCCCCCTGCCGAGATCGCTCGTGAAATCGATTGTGCCGCCATGTAGCTGTACCACTCGAAACGTCATCGCTAATCCGATACCAGAGCCTTGTCCTTTGGTGGTGAAATACAAGTTATAGATCTTGTCGCCTATTTCGCTTGGTATTCCGCCGCCTTGGTCTCGAATCGCCACCAGCCAGTCCGGACCAGCCCTACGAACGCCGATTTCCAGCCGTCCGCCCTCCGGCATGGCGTCAATGCCGTTGACGACGACGTTGAGAATGCCCTGCATCAACAGATCGCGATCTCCTTTAACCGGAGCATCGGCGACTTCGTTGTGAATAACGATTTCGACCTTTCGCCTCTCGGCTTCCGGGGCAACGAGGGTGCGGACTTCTTCGACCAACTTCACCAGATCAACAGGCTGGAAATCAAGGTCGACGGGACGGGTGAAATCCAAAAAACTCTTGACCACGCGATCGAGCCGAGTGATCTCGCGGGCAATGACTTGAATCTCAGTTTGGACCGCTGCCGAGGAACCATCCAATTTGGACTTCAATACCTCCAGATGCAATGCGATCGAGTTGAGCGGGTTCTTGATCTCGTGCGCCGCTCCGCCGGTAAGGCGGCTGATGGAGGCGAGCCGGTGGGAGACGTCCAATTGCGATTCGAGCTCGCGCCGGGGATCGGCGTCGCGCAGCGTCACCAGCGTGCCGACTCGTTCGTGAGTGGGGAACTCCTCGAGAACTTCAACACTGACCAGCAGGTGGATGGGCGTCTCTCCGTCGCGATCGAGAGTGACCGGAGAGTCCTCTACGGCCCGCCTAAGGTGAACCGCGCTCTGAACCAGCGCTCCGAGATCGGCCGAGTCAGGGAAAACCTCTTCGATCGGCGCTCCCATCATGTGCCAGCGGCCCCCGAGAATGCGCTCCGCCGCGCGCCCGGCCATGACCAGGCGGTCGTCATGGCCGAATAGCAGAACGGCGTCCTCCATCCTTGCGAGCAACTGATCGACATTGGCCTGCAATTGCGTGCGGTCGGCCTGGACGCCTCTAAACTGCTCACCCAGCAGGTTGAGCTTGGACTCGACGATGGCCACCTCTTTGGCCGGGTTCTTCGAGGAGCTGCGGTCCGCCAGGACCTCGCCGCGGCTGATGCGGTCGATAAGGTCGCTGATCCTGGCCAGTGGCCGGGAAGCGATCCTGGCGGCAAGGAAAGCCAGCACAACCGACAGCAGCAGAGACACGGCGGAGACGACCGCCAGATCACGGATCTGGGGCATCACTTGACTTCGAAGCAGCACCGACGACAAGATCACTCGAACGGTGAACAGCGGCACCTGCTTCTCGAGTATGCCCAGACTCCGTGTCAGCTCATAGTCTTGATTGCGGGCTAGGATTTCCTCGAGCTTGGCCCACAAAGGTTTTTCCTCGAAGTCTTCGAAGCGGGGCAGGAGATCGATCTTCCGGCCCCCTTTGGAGGGAAAAGAACCGGTCAAGACACGATCGTTCTTCCCGCTGACAAGCGCCTCGACAATAACAGGAGAACTGCCAACGAGCTTTTGAAGCAATGTAGACAAGCCGGCGTCGTGTTCGACGATCTCCGTCCAGATTTTCTCGACCTCTTCGTCGCTCCTGGGGGGAGGCTGCCAGCTAGGCGTCTGCTCGTTGACAATCTGGAGAATAAAGCTTTCGACCTGCGTGGCATGTATGTTCGCCAGCTCCAAGGCGTCTCGAAAGCGAGTTGCGATCACGCCATGGATGTGGAAAAGGGAAAGAGCCAGCACAACCGTCGCCACGAGGGCAATGATCGACAGCTGAAGACGCGTTCTCAGAGACATGACGATCCGGCGGTCGAGCGTCGTCTCGACGCGGCACGCGGCGAGCCTGCGTCACAATCGGCGAGGTGGGCCCGATGGTCAGTGGGTTCCATACTCTTTCAATTTGTTGTGCAAGGTCTTGAGGCTAATCTCGAGAATCTTCGCCGCGCGGGTCTTGTTGTTGCCGGTGTGCTCGAGGGTCAGCAGGATGAGCGCCTTCTCGGCTTCCCGCACCTTCGTGCCGACGGGCAGTTGGACGACATTCGGATCGGCGGTTTCAACCAGGGTAGCCTTCTCTCCCGGTGCGGAAAGGCTGCTCAGCAAGTGCGAGGGCAGGATCGTACCTTCGCCCGCCAAGATCACGGCGCGCTCTAGAACGTTACGCAGTTCGCGGACGTTTCCGGGCCAATGATAGTTTCGGAATTTCTCAATCACATCGGGGTGAAAATCGACCACCCGACATTCGTGCTTTTTGTTGAGATCCTCAACGAGAGCCTCGGCTGTTGGCAGCAAATCATCCTTGCGCTCACGCAGCGGAGGTAGGTGGATACGGAAAACGTTGAGTCGATAGTAAAGATCTTCTCGTATCTGACCTTCTGTGACAGCGTCGTCAACAGGTTTGTTGGTCGCCGCGATGACACGGGTGTCGACCTCGATTTCCTTCTCCCCTCCGAGGCGGCGCACGCGGGAGTCTTCCAGGACTCTCAGGAGCTTAGCTTGGGTGCCGACCGGCATATCTCCAATTTCGTCGAGCAGCAGCGTGCCGCCGCTGGCCAGCTCGAAGCACCCGGCGCGACGCTGAACAGCCCCTGTGAAAGCGCCCTTTTCATGTCCGAACAGTTCGCTTTCCATCAGCGATTCCGGCAAAGCCGCGCAGTTGATGGCGACGAAGGGATTGTTTTTGCGCGGGCTGAGGTCATGAACAGCGCGGGCGACTAGCTCCTTGCCCGTGCCGCTCTCGCCCGTGATCAGAATGGCGGCTTTGCTGGGCGCCACCTGCCGGATGGTCGAAAAGACCTCCTGCATGGCCGGCGACGGCCCGACCAGCCCTCCCAGCAGCCCTTGATAGCTCAGTTGGCGCTGGAGCCGGTCCGTCTCTTCGGTCAAACGCCCTTGGGCGGCGGCGCGGTTGATCAGGACCCTAAGCGCGTTTGCGTCGATCGGTTTCTCCAGAAACCAGAACGCGCCCAGGTCGCGGACGGTCTTCAGGGCATTTTCGATACTGCCGAAGGCGGTCAAGACGATGGCCGACGGCCGTGGACCGTCAATCGCCAAGCGCCGCAGCAGCTCAAACCCGTCCATACGCGGCATGCTGAGGTCGGTCAGCATGACGTGAGCCGGGAAGGCGCTCAGCTTTTCGAGAGCCTCTTGGCCATCCGAGGCAGTCTCGACACTAAACCCCCAGGAAGAGACCAGACTGGCCAAGCCATTTCGCTGGTCCTGCTCGTCATCGACGACCAGCACGCGCGCCGGCGCGAGCGTCTGCGCTTCACTCATCGCCCCTTATTTTACTGGACTGAGTGGGCGGGTAATTCCGACGCGGTTCTCACCGGGACCGGAAACGGGGACCAATCTGCCGCCGGTCTTCATCAGCCGGCGCTGCAAGCTTGCCAGCGACCAGCTCTTGATTCGCCGCGGCAGCCCCAGCCGCCGCCACGGATTACCCAGGTTGACGGACCGGGTAACGGTGCAACCGATCTCATGCACTGTCGGCGCATCAGGTCACCCGGAGCGGAGCCGTGCCGGAAAGGGAAAAGCGCAGCGGTGAGGTCGTGCGTTGGAGCCGTCAGCACGGGGGCATCACCCTGAGCCACTACAAAAACTGTTTTAGCCCGCTTTTCTCGCCAGGTGGCGAGCCGAAGGGCGTGAGAGGCCCGTCAGTACAAGGCGCGCGCCGCTCGGCGCCACATTTTTTGAATCATGCGGGCGTGCTTGAGCAGTACGTTGAGCACGGCGAGCAAGCGCAACGAAGTAATGGCGGGCCTATCGCGTGCTTCGGGCGTCAGCTGGTGAGAAAAGCGGGCTAGCGGGGCGACGCAAAGGAGGAACGAATTGCCACGCACGGACAGGCACTTATTCACTTCGGAATCGGTAACGGAAGGGCAAACACGTCATCAACCGCCAACACTTCGAAAACATGAAGGACGGAGCGATCGTCGGCAATTCAGGACACTTCAACGTGGAAATCGACCTCGACTCGCTCGGTGAAATCGCCGTTTCCCGCCGGCCATCGCGTGACTTTGTCGAGGAAGTTACTCTGCCGAATGGCCGGAAAGTCTTCATTCTCGCCGATGGCCGTTTGGTCAACCTCAGCTCCGCCGAAGGACACCCCGCCACCGTGATGGACATGAGCTTCGCCAACCAGGCTCTGTGCGCGGAGTACGTGACCAAGCAGCGCGGGCAGTTGCCGATCGGCGTCCACACCGTTCCCAAAGAGATCGACCAACAGGTTGCCCGGCGCAAGCTGGACTCGATGGGTATGCGCATCGACGTGCTGACCCCCGAGCAGCAGCGCTACCTTTCCACCTGGATGGAAGGAACGTAGGCTCCAACCCGCATTTCTCACCAGCTGACGGTCGAAGCACGCGATAGGCCCGCCATTACTTCGTTGCGCTTGCTCACCGTGCTCAACGTACTGTTCAAGTACGCCCGCATTATTCAAGAAACGGGGCGCTGAGCGGCGCGCGCCTTGTACTGACAGGCCTCTCACGCACTTCGCCTCGCCACCTGGTGAGAAAAGCGGGCTAACGGTTCCCCGGCTACGAACGCTTTCCTGTTTCCGGGCGCCCTACCCGAACAGCGGCCTCGGCCCGCCCCGCCCTCCTTGGCCCCACTCCAAGACTGATTGAACTTTCGCGGTCACGGGCACGTAACTACGTAGCGACTACACCGACAGCGTATATCGGTCGGGACGGACCTACTGAGTCTCGCGAATTATGTTGACATGGCCCGTGTTCAGACCGTAGGGGCACAGCATGCTGTGCCCGTGTTCCAAAGTCACTGTATTTTGCGAGCCTCAATAAAATGCGTCGGTATCCCAAAGGAGATGAAAATCATGAAGAAACTGATTGTAGCTACTGGACTGTTTGTAGTTTTGCTGGGCGGTCTGGGCACCGTCGTACTGGCCGAGCAAAGCGACGCTTGGATCCACATCCGAGTCCACGAACTCGATGAGGGAGGCAAGAACGTCAGCCTGAACCTGCCCCTGGCCTTTGCCGAGGCGGCGGCAGGTATCGTGCCCGAAAAGGCTATGGCCAAGGGACTCCGTAAACTTCAGGCGAAGGGTGTTTCACTGATCGATATTCGCCGAGCGTGGAGCGAACTGAGAGCCTCGGGCGACGCGGAGTTCGTTTCCGTTGAAGAGGAGGGCAAGAGGACGACTGTCGCCCGCGAGGGGCGCTACATCCGAGTGCGCGTAATCGATTTGGCGACCGACGCCTATCGAGTCCGTATCGATCTGCCTGTCACGGTGGTCGACGCCTTGTTCTCGGGAGAGGGGGAGGAAATCGACCTGGGAGCCGCCGTCGCCCAGCTAAGCACAGAGCGCGGCGACATCGTGCGGGTCGATGATGAAGAGAAACGCGTCCGGATTTGGATCGATGAACAACGAGAAGGGTCTTAACGCGCATTTCTCACCACCACCGCGGTGGACGAGGCGAAAGGCCCGGCGGCCATGGCTCGCGGCGACAGTTTGTGTCCGTCGCCCAGCGTATAGTATGTCGGCAAGTGGGCGCGATGAATCGCGCCCGCAGATGACAAACGGCGCCATGCAGGGAAAGAGTCGGCAAGAACTAGCGCAGCAATGCGGCCTTGCCGGCGGTCAGCCGTGGCCAAGATACATCAGCCAGCCGAACCCGAAGATGGCAATAACGAAGTAGCCGAAGACCTGCAGTCCGTAGCGCAGGCGGGCTTTGTCCGTGCTGCGCCCGACTACGCCGAGGACGATCGCGGCAAAGAAAGCGAACAGAAGGGCGGCTTGAAGATGTGTCAGGCTTACGTACATCAGGACTTGTTTTCGACGGCGATCTCGAAGGCGTCGATGATGGCCAGCACGTTGAGCAAGCCGGCGCATACCAGGAACTTCGTGCCGTAGTCGGCTACCGCGGACCCAGAAAGCTGCTGCTCGTAGCCTAGCCAGGTGGCCAGGAAGTAGAGCGATCCGGTAGCCATATCGCTGAGATAGCCTCCCCAGTTGACGACGGTCGTGAACAGGTCTCCGCTGATGGGATCGAACATTATGCCTCGCGTGAGCAGTCCGAAGGCAAACATCCCTCCAATAGCGAACAGGAGAAGTCCGCCTCGGCTCCAGCGTTTGAGGTAAAAGTGTCCCCCGCCGGGAAGAAACCATCCCAACAACACAGGGACAGCCCATTTCTCATAGGCCAGGAATGAAGGTGCTGACGACTTGTGCTCGGCCATGTCCGTAAACGAAAGTGATCTCTTTGAAAATATCACAACTGAGCTTCCCCCCGAACCGCTGTCGCGGCCGGTTTCGCGGGGAAAATCGGGTACAGCCAGCCAATTCGCTTCAGGCTAAGCGCTTTGTTTCTTGGGCCATGACGGGAAGCGAATTGGTGGCAGTCCCCATTTTTCGCTCGTGCATGACTTTTGCCACGGGCTGTTAGCCCAGGCTTAGCCCTCAGAGATGGCCGCGGCAGCTGTGAGCGGCTTGCCGCACTTGCTTTCCGACTGTTGACTTATACTTGTCTCTGAGTGCACAAGGATCATGCACGAGACGACGATGGATGAACCTCGGCTGATCGCTATCGCCGGACCCCGCAGGGGCGAGGTCATCTCGCTTTCGGAAGGAGCTCTCTCCGTTGGGCGTGGGTCATCCAATGGGTTAAGCCTCGAGTCCGAATCCGTATCCAGGCACCACTGTGTGGTCAAGCGACACGGTGGAGAAACCAAGATCATCGATCTGGAGAGTCTCAACGGCACCTTCGTGAACGGCGTTCCCGTAAAGGAGCGGCTGCTTGGCCACGGCGATCAGATTGCCGTCGGCGACTCCCTGTTTCTGCTCCTGATTGGGGAAAGTGAAGCCGATTCGCATCAGGAGTCGGCTCCCTCCACGACTGCCATCGCCTCGCCGAGCGAAGCCGTCTCGCCGATAACGTCCAATCCTGTCGAGTTGGCTGAGGAAACAGCCTCCGGACCTACCGTGAAGTTCCGCATGCAGGACGCCGTCTATCTGCGGCCCGAGGAGCTTCTGAAGGTCTCACCCACCGCGCGTGCAGGCCGCGAATTGGACCTGCTTCTAAGGATCGCCGACACGCTCAGCTCCCTGGAGAGCCTCGAAACGCTCCAGCAACGGCTTCTGGATCTGTTTTTTGAACTGGTGCCTGCCGAGCGTGGAGCGATCCTGCTTACCGGTGAGAGCAGCGACGATATTGTTTCCATGTTTGGCCGTGACAGGCTGGCCGGACCGAACCGGCCGGTACAAGTTAGCGAGTCGATCATTCGTCTGGTTCTTGAGAAAGGAGCGGGCATCGTCGGAAGCGACGTCTTGCGGCAAGAAGATCCGGCAGCCGACGAAAGCGAAAACGGCGCACCCGCTAAGTCGGTCCTGGCCGCCCCTCTGGTCGCGTTCCAAAAGGTCCGTGGCGTGATCTACCTGGACACGAGTGACCCCGACGCCCAGTTTGACGAGAATCATCTGCGGCTCTTCTCGGCCATCGGAGGCATGGCGGCCATGGCTCTCGAGAACGCCCACACGGTGGCGCTGCTCGAAAGTGAGAACCGGCGCCTGCAGGCGGAGATCGACATCGAGCACAACATGATCGGTGAGAGCTCGCCGATGCTCAGGGTGTACGAGTTCATCGCCAAAGTCGCCCCCACGGACTCAACGGTTCTGATCGCCGGAGAGAGCGGTACCGGCAAGGAGCTGGTAGCACGGGGCGTTTACGCCAACAGTCTTCGGGCGAGCAGCCCGTTTGTGGCCATCAACTGCGCGGCTTTGACCGAGTCGCTGCTGGAGAGCGAGCTCTTCGGCCATGAGAAGGGCGCCTTCACGGGAGCCATTACCCAGAAAAAGGGGAAGCTGGAAGTAGCCCACGGTGGCACTGTTTTTTTGGACGAAATCGGCGAGCTCGCGCCCCAACTTCAGGCCAAGCTGCTGCGGGTCTTGCAGGAACACGAGTTCGAGCGCGTCGGAGGCATCCGCCCCATCCAGGTGGACATCCGCCTGATCGCGGCCAGCAATCGTGATTTGGCGAAGGCCGTCAAGGAGGGAACTTTCCGCGAAGACCTCTATTTCCGACTGAACGTGGTGTCGATCAAGGCACCGGCCTTGCGGACTCGGCGCGAAGATATCCCCTTGCTGGCTAACTATTTCCTCACCAAGTACGCGACCAAGACCAAACGCCGCATCCGCGGCATCTCTCCTCGGGCGCGCGCTTGTCTGACGCGCTACGACTGGCCCGGCAACGTACGCGAGCTCCAAAACGCCGTCGAGAGCGCGGTTGTCCTCGGCTCGTCGGAGCTGATCCTCCCCGAGGATCTGCCGGAGCCTCTTCTGGAAGGAGCGCCCTCGCGCGCCGATCTCTCCGCCAACCAGTATCACGAAGTCCTCAACCAAACAAAAAAACGGCTCATCCTCGAGGCCTATGAGCAAGCCGGCGGCAGCTACACGGAAGCCGCGAAGCGACTCGGCGTCCATCCCAACTACCTGCACCGTCTGATCCGCAACTTGGACCTGAAAAATGAGCTGAAAAAGCCCGCCTCGGGCCGATAGAGTTCGCGGAACTTTTCGGAAAGAGCGCTGCGGCTGAATATCAGCGCAACGAGCCGCGGGCGGTAGCCCGCGGGCCCGCGCTCGGGCGGTGCGAATCAGTCCGCTTCTCGCATGCGCGGGCCCGCGCCCTGACGGGCACGGCTCTGTCCGCTTGTTGCCTGCCCTGTCGTGTGGTTAGCCGGCTTTTCTCACCACGTGGCGAGAAATGCGGGCTAACCCCGAAAGTAGTGTTTTCCTGCGCCCCCGCGGGGCTGATTCGCGGCAAAAATGTTGCGTTGGTAAACTTTATCAATTTCAATCAAAATACCCGCAACACGTCATCTACCATACGACACGCGTTGGCAATTCTTGATACGTTAAAGGCTTGACCCATCTGTTTGGAACCGAAAACGGAGCCGCGCTCGGGTGCGGAGTGGGGTTACACCGAAACCAAGATGGCGGGATCAGGCCTCGACCCTCAGTCAGCCTGCCGAGCATAACAAGACAGAGCCGCGGGCGTTAGCCCCCGGGCCCGGTTGGCGCGAATCTGTACAGTGGTCGCCGCGGGCCCGCGAGCTGCCCGGTTCTGCCGAGCGGGCCCGCGCCCTGACGGGCAGGGCTCTGTTCGGTTGTCGCCTGCCCTGTCGTGTGGTTGCCGCGAAGGCGGTTGTCCGAGCGGTTTGGCGTAGACGGCCGGCTGGGCAACAAGAGCGACAACCTGAGAAGCCCCGCAGGGGCAGTGGGTGGAGTGGACCCAGGATTTGAGACAGCCAGTTAACCCCTTTCGTAGGGCGAAAGGAGAAACTGGAGCCATGAAGAAGTCTCGTAGGAAGTTCGGCAAGGAGTTCAAGTTGACGGTGCTGCGCCGCATTGCGGTGGGAGAGTCGGTGAACGAAGTGGCCCGGGCCCTGGAGATGGATCCCAGTGATGTGCGCCGTTGGCGGCGGGAGTTGAGCACGCACGGCGAGCGCGCCTTCTCCGGCCAGGGCCAAAAGCGCCCCCCTCCCAGCCGCGAGGCCGAGTTGGAACGCAAGATTGGCCAGCAGGCCATGGAGATCGATTTTTTAAAGCGAGCCTGGCAGCGTGTCGAGGAACAGCGCCTGCTGCGGGCTCTGCCTGGCGGCGCAACGTCTACGAACAGATCGAGAAGGAAGTGAGCGGTGGGACAAAGCTGACCGTGCAGAGGATGTGCGCACTCGCCCAGTTGAGCCGGGCCGGTTTTTACCGTCCGGGGAGTGCGTCGCAGCCCGCCGAGCGAGAGCGGGAGCTAGGCCGCCAAATCCGCGAGCTGGCGCTACAATGGCGCAGCTATGGCAGCCGGCGCATCCGCGAGGAGCTGCAGCGGCGCGGTTGGCGGGTGAACCGCAAGCGGGTCCAGCGCCAGCTGCGGGAACAGAACCTGTTGTGCCGGCGGAAACGCAAGTTCGTCGTAACGACCGATTCGCAACACGGGCTGGCGGTGTACCCGAACCTGGCGCCGACGCTGTCTCTCAACGGGGTGAATCAGCTGTGGGTGGCCGACCTCACCTACATCCGGCTCCACGAGGGGTTCGTCTATCTGGCGGTGTTGCTGGACGCGTACTCGCGCCGGGTGATTGGTTGGCAGCTGGGAACCGGCCTGGATCACTCGCTGCCGCTGGCGGCGCTGCGGATGGCACTGACCAAACGGCGGCCGCAGCCCGGGCTGGTACATCATTCCGACCGCGGCGTGCAGTATGCCAGCCAGGCCTACACGCAGTTGCTCGAGCAGCACCAGATTCGGATTAGCATGAGCCGCAAGGCGAACCCTTACGACAACGCGCGCTGTGAGAGCTTTTTCAAAACGCTGAAGGGCGAGGAAGTGGATCGCAGCGAGTATCTCGACCTGGCCGACGCACAGGCACGGATCGGCGACTTTCTGGAGCGGACCTACAATCAGCAGCGGCTGCACTCGGCGTTGGGGTATCGGCCGCCGGTGGAATGCGAGCGGCAGCTGCGCCGCTCGGCGGTTCGCGGGGAGGTGCCGGCATGAGTTTTCTGAGGCATGGGGAGATCTATCGATCCGATGGGTGGGTAAAATCAGGGAGCGGCGAGGTGGCCGCCCCCTGTCTCATCGTTTCGATGAGTCTCCGGCTGGCTATTCCTTGGCCGGTTGCTCTCCAGCAGAGCCGGCCTCCGCTTCACCAGCCAGGGCCATTGTGCCCCCAGCCGCCTGGCAGCACAATGATTTTTCAGCGAATGGCAAAAGCGGGGTTAACTGCTTGTCTCAGCCTTGGGGTCCACTCTACTCTTCTTAGCCAGGGTTCCGCTTCGCTCCACCCTGGGCTATGATCCTACCGCCGCTTCGCGGCTCCCGATCCCCCGATTGCGTATCTGGTCGGCGAGACTGATCCTAGCCTGCGCACTGTGCATGGCGCCGGTCCCCGCGGCGGCGCAGAGCATCACCGGCGCCATTGTCGGCCGCGTCACTGATCCCAGTGACGCCGTCATCGTTGGCGCGAGCGTGCGGGCGATTAACGCAGCGACCGCGGCCGTGGACGCCGCCGCTACCGACGACACCGGCTTCTATCGCATAGCGAATCTCGTGCCGGGGGAATACCTTGTCGAAGTCGAAGCATCCGGTTTTCAGACGGCGAGAGTCTCCGCACAGCGTCTTAGCCTGGCCGACAATCTGCGGCTGGACGTCAAGCTCGAACTCGGCGAAACCGAGTTCTCCGTCACCGTCGAGAACAGAGCCAGCGAGGTGAACACCGAGGACGCCCAACTGGGCAAGGCGATGCGCGACATCGGCGTGCTGCCGGTGCTTTCGACCTCTGAAGGTCGCAACGTGCTTCAACTGGCCTACACCCAGCCCGGCACCGTGCCCGCCAACGACGGCGAAGACATGACCGTCAACGGCCAACGTAGCCGCCAGAACCACTTTGTGGTCGATGGGGCGACCGCGAATCTGGTGTTCACCAATTGGGCTTCGGCGACCGCCACGGGTATTTCGCCCAATGCCGTCGAAGAGTTCCGCATCGTCACGGGTCCCATGAAAGCCGAATACGGTCGAAGCCCCGGGGGTACCTTGATCCTGACGACGAAGTCGGGCGGCAACCAGTTCCACGGCATGGCGACCGAAGTCTTCCGCAACCGGCGACTCAACGCCGTCCCTTTCTTTGAGAAATCCGTCCCGGGTGGAACGCCCGGGAACTTCGCCAACGGACTTGCCCGCAAGCCTGATTACAAAAGCCACGACTTGGATGCCAACCTGGGCGGGCCGATCCGGCGAAACAAGACCTTTTTATTTGCGTCTTATCTGGGGTTCCGGCGGCGCAGGGCACGTGCCCGCTCAGCGACGGTCCCCAACGACGGCGAGCGTCAAGCGATCGAGGCGTTTGGAACGCCCGAGGCGCGGGCCCTGCTTGCGCTGCTGCCGCCCGCCAATCAAGGCAACACCCTCTTTAGCAACTTGCAAAGCGACCGCGATCGCGACCAGGTCCTATTCAAAATCGATCATCATTTCAGTGCGGCGAACCGCCTGGCGGTCACGTATTTTCGCGAAGATTCGGCAGGAATCGATCCTTCGGAAGGACGCTTATCTCAGATACGCGTGCCGGGTTTCGAATGGTCCAATGAGATTCGAACCCAGAACCTGATCGTGCGCAACACGCACTCGTTTAGCCCTAATCTGTTTCACGAGTTCCGAGCGGCACTCCAGCGCATCCACGTGGACGTTTCTAATCCCGCGAACCCGGTCCCACCGAGCAGTTTGGGGCTGGACGCCATCGTTCCCGACCTTCCCGACAAGGCGTCGGCGCCGCTGGTCGTCATCTTCGGCTTCAGTGAGTTCGGGGACTTCGGTATTCCTAGGGTGTTTACCGAGACCACCCTTCAATTCATCGACAATGTCAGTTGGACCCGCGGTCGGCACGCCGTCAAATTCGGCGGCAATTTTAGCTTGAAGCCTCTCAAGTCGACGACTTCCTTTCTCAACAACGGGGTGATTGTTGCCAACGGCAGCGGCACGGCAAGCGGCCTCGTTCCCGCGATCGAGGGGCTCTCGCCTCCCTTGAACGACTTCGCCAACGGTTTCGCGGTCTTTTTTCAGCAGGGATCGACGGCGGACACCCGCGGCCGCACGTGGTCCACGAACCTGTTTCTCCAGGACGACTGGAAAGTCAAAAGTAATTTCACTTTGAATCTGGGGCTGCGCTGGGAATACAACAAGGGCCTGACGGACACACGGGATGGCGTGGCCGCCTTGCGGCCCGGGCAGCAGTCCGTCATTTTCCCGGATGCGCCGGCGGGTTTGGTCTACCCCGGCGACGCGGGGATTTCGCGCTCTACCTACGGCGAGGACTGGAACAATTTCGCTCCGCGTTTCGGTTTTGCCTGGGACATTCTGGGGAACGGACGGCTTGCGCTGCGGGGCGGCTACGGCTTGTTCTATGACCTGCATAACTTCGACCTGACATTCGAAATGACGAGGACGTTGCCCTACGTGATTAACCCGCGCAGGCTTTTCACCGACTATGCCAATCCCTGGGAAGGGGCGCTGTTCAGTCCGACAACACAACCTTTTCCGCACGTTCCACCCGAGCCGGGCGGGCACTTTGATTTCACCGCGCTCGCCCCGCTCACCTTCTGGGGAATGGATCCCAACCTGCGCACGCCCTACGGCCAGCAGTGGAGCCTGCAAGTGCAATACGAGTTGCGGCCCAACTGGCTCCTGGAGGTGGGCTATGTGGGATCGAACGGAGTCAAACTCTACAGCACGCAGGAAGCCAACCCGGCCGTGCCCGGCCCGGGCGCCGACGTGGGCAATACCGATTTCCGTCGCATCCTGAATCAGGACCACCCCCAGAGCAAGCAGTTTGGAGGCGCGCCGTTCAGCAACATTCTACAACTACGAAACGACCGCAACTCCAACTACAACAGCTTGCAGGCCAACCTCACCAAGCGGTTCTCAAGAGGGTTTCAAATGACCCACGCCTACACTTGGTCCCATGCCATCGACTCGGCGTCGGACCAGGCGGTCCGCGACCGGCCCGACGACGGGTACTCCCGGCGGGGCCATGCCGACCATGACCGCCGCCACGTTTATGTGGGGACCTATGTCTACGAATTCCCGTGGCGCCGGAGCCAGACGGGGCCGCTCGGCCGGCTGGGGGGAGGCTGGGGGGTGTCGGGGATGACCCTGATGCGCAGCGGCGCTCCATTCGACCTGGTTGACAACGACGACCGCTGCCTCTGTGGGGTCTACTTCGTGGGAACACCCGACTACATCGGCGGCGAAATCGCTTTTCACAACCCCCGCTCGACCGATGCCGTTCGCGGCCGGCCGAATTCCTGGTTCGACGGCACGGGCGGCGGCGCGCCCACGGCGGCGCCCAACCCGCACTTCCGCCGCGTGGGCTCGGGGCCGAGTTACGAGCTGGGAGCCGGGCGTTTCGGAAACTTCGGACGTAATGTCTTGCGCGGTCCCGGCTTCGTGAACTGGCAGCTTTCCGCTTTCAAGCGAACAAAGATTACCGAGCGTCAAAGCCTGGAGTTCCGCGCCGGATTTTTCAATCTTTTCAATCAGGCGCAGTTCATCAATCCTATCGGCGACATCGGCAGCACGAATTTCGGGAGAATCCTCGAAACCGCCGAGCCGCGCATCATTCAGTTTTCGTTGCGCTATATGTTTTGAAGGCCGTTCAGGGGCCGGAGGCGGGGCACTGAAAGGCGCGGTTTGTCGGGTGCTGTCGGGTTGTCACGTGCGGGCCCGCGCTCGGGCGGCGCGAATCTGTGCGCTTCTCACTGCGGACCCGTACTTTGACGGGGCCGGTTTCGGGTTGTGGCCAGCGTTGTGTCGCCCTTTCCAGGGATCCCTGGAACTGCTCTTTCTTCCCACGGCTGAAGCCGTGGGCTGTGATTGTTGCGACCCCTGACGGGGCCGGTTTCCTTTCGCCCCCGAAGGGGGCTATACAATGCAAAAGCCCACGGCTTTGGCCGTGGGTGGCAAAACCTTACGACTCAGCCCTGGACAGGGCGATACAGCATGCCCCACAGCCTCGCTGATTTGCTGGTTCGCGTTGTCTTCTCTACCAAAGGGCGGGCACCTCTGCTCGATTCGGAACTGAAGCCGTGGGCTGAGATTCTCGCTGCCTCTGACGGGGCCGGTTTCGGGATGCGGTCCCTTGTGTCGCCCTTTCCAGGGCTTCCCCGAACTGCTCCTTCTTCCCATGGCTGAAGCCGTGGGCTGTGATTGTTGCGACCCCTGACGGGGCCGGTTTCGTCTGGCCCCCGAACGCAATCCATCTCTCTACAGCCCGATGGATCAAGCGTTTAGGGGGCAAGGGAAAACACAGGTACTTTCTGGTACCTCTTGGGCTTGCGTTGTTTCTTCTGGATGATCTCGTCGATCAGCTGCGAGGTGGAAGCATCAAGCCAGACGTGGCCACATTGGGCACAGACTAAAGCTGGGACACTCTCAAAACGGTAGAGCTGCTGGCCCCAAGGTTGGGTGTGCGTAACGGTCTTTTTGTGGAGCGTACCGCCACACTCGGCACATCTGTTCTTGCTAGGCATAATCACTCCTTCCGACGCGTCCTCGGATCGACCCAGATATTCGGATCATACCAGTGGACCGTGATGATGTGGGTAAATCTGCCGTCAAGGGCACAGGCTACCTAGAAGGGTTCTCCCTTCACACGGCCCATGAACAAAGCTTTTGGGAAAGGACGAGCTTTGGGGTACTGCTCGATTACGTCTCCGGTTGTGATCACCCGCTTGATTTCTCGGTCAGAGACTCTACGTCTGCCCATGCGTTGCTTGGCATGGGTGGTGATGAAATAGCGGTTCTTGGCAACTGCCCCGCGCAGGGCAGGGATATCAAGCGTGGGCATGCAAATACGTCAAGGACAAGGGCGGTATTGGTAAGCGTACCAGGTGGGCGGAATTCATCAAGCCGCTTTCAGCATGGAAAAGCCAGATCATTCGGGCCCATGAAGACTGCGTCTATACCGGCACCTCGAGGATCTGCTCGACGTTCCGCGCCGCCGTGTGGCTACGCGACTGCGCTCCTTCGAATGCACCGGTGGTCGTCCCGCAGGGGATGCCCACGGCCCGGCGCTTGTTCAAGTGTTTGTGTTTCTATGGGCTCCGGAGAAGAACGCACTCTTTGGCGTCCTGGGTTGGGAAGAGCAGATGCGCTGTAAAGGCGATCTATGCCGACACGCTCCAATCTTCTCCCAATTTGAATAGGGGTTGTTTGAGAGTGGGACATGCTGTTGCAGCGCAAAGGGCAAGTTCAAGAAACGCCACCATCTTTAGCGTGTCGTAATGCTCTTTTGAGGCCCTGTCGTGATTAAGGAAGGCGGAGAACTCCTCTGAGCGTTCTCGTCTGTCCCCAGCAGCTTTGAAGTAGTGTGCTCGTACCCCGCTCGCTCTGTTTTGGTGAGGTGACAGAAGCGTCAATCATCGCGCTTCGTGAGCGCGTTCGATGGTAGTCCAAAACCGACGCTGGGCCGAGGTTCGCATGATTCTGATGGGTTTATACCTTCGTCGGCTTGAATCCAGCATTCCTCAAGGAGAGAGCAGAAGCAGACCCGGGCTTTGATTCTTGGTGAGTTGCTCCACAAGACCATTGCGGCATCCGGCTCTTGCATCCAAAACAAATTGAACGTTTTGTCTGGCGGATAGAGGACATGCGGACTGGGTATGGAATAACTAAAGGGTGGCGCTCTTTCGAGGCCAAGGGCGGAAAACATGTCGGTCCAAGACCATAGCAGCTTGCCATCAACGCTGAGTGTGAACCATTTCAGCACGGCGTGGCCCGGACCACCGTTATGCATTTGAATCTGAAACCCCTCATCTTTGGTCCAACGCATGTTTGTAAAAAGCTGAGGCCTGAGTTCGGCACTTCGGACACGTCGTTCTTCCTGGTGTTCCTGGGTTGCCAGCTTTAGCATGCGCTGATTCACGTATCCTGGCCAGGCGGTAGCCGCCAGTGCCAGAAGTGATATGGAGACGGCTGCCATCGACGTCCGGTAGTGCGCCGATGAGCTGCGGGCGTTAGCTTGGGCGACTTCTACGATCCGGTCGCCAAGCCGGTCGATGTCCGTTCTGTGTTCACGTGTGTTTTGCATTGCGGACAACGCTGCTCTTTGCAGTGGACGGCGAAGAACCCCTTCCCGCCGGAGCGTAAAGCTCTTCCAGTGTCGCAATTTTAGGCGAAAGACGACAGCCGAAGCTCCCGTCTGCTTTTGTCTGTTCACTGAGACATCAGAGCTTGGTGCCAGCCATAAATGAAAAGCAATCCCTGGGGCCACAGTGTGCGCGTCGCCCGGGCGGCTACCTTCACTTGCTTTTCTCACCAGCTGACGGTCGAAGCACGCGATAGGGCCGCTCCGTCGAAACCCCGGGGGGTTTTGATCCCCTTGGGTGGCCTGAGGCTGGCGGCAGTACCGGATTCTTGAGGAGGACTGACCGCTCCCTGACGGTCGCGGCTCCCTTTATCTTGGCGAAGGCCCATGGCCACTCACTTGCGTTCGCGGCTCCGATTCGCGCATGGCAAGGGTGTGCGAGGGCAACGAAGTGAGCCTGGAACGCTAGTGACAGGTCAAACCTCCGTAACGTACCCAGCTGACGGTCCAAGCACGCGATAGGTGACTTCGTTGGGCTTACTCGCCGTGCTCAACGTAGGGTTCAAGTACTTCCGCATGGTTCAAGAAACCGGGCGCGCCGAGCGGCGCGTGCCTTGCACTGACAAATCTCTCACGCACTTCGCCTCGCCGCTTCGACGAGAAAAGCAGGTTAAGGAAGCTCGACCTCCAGGCCGAGGATAAGACTGCTCCAGGATTTTCCGTGGCCGTCAAGGTTCAAGGACTCGTTGACGCCGCCCTCGAGCGCCTGATCCATGACGAAGTTGAATCCGTGCAGCTTGGGGAGCTCATAACGCACGATCTCGCCGCGCAGCAGCTTGCCGAATGCCGCCTTCAGCCGCTCGGGCGTCAGCCATGCCTTGACGATCTCGTAGTCGGCCGGGTCGTAGACGAACAGGCACAAGTTCGATCGATCGCCCTTGTCGCCGCTACGCGCATGGGCGATCTCGCGAAGCTGCACCCGGCGGCTCATGCCACCAACACCTCGGTTTTAGGCTCCACCTGCCAGCGATCGACGGAGGTGGAATAGGTGATGACGGACGGCGTGATGCTGCCGCGATAGCCGCCGCCGCCCGCTGGGCCACAGCAAAGCAGCGACTCTACCTCCCACAGTAGTAGCTCGGCCTCTTCCCGGGATGACGCGCGCATGGCACAGCGCAGCCGCACGTCGCGGCTGTCGGTGGGGTAGTCGCCGGCAGTCGCGTGCAGCGAGGAAATGCCGATCAGGTCCACCCGCACGGGCAGGTCGGCTTTGTGCACGCGGGCCAATCGCTCGACCACCACCTCGCCCGCCCCCCGCCCACGCTCCTGGGCGCCGAGTCCGGCATAGGAGATCCCCGCCTCGGCCAGGAAGCCGCCGTCGAAGGCCACCGTCGCCTTGAGCTGTTCCGGACGGGGCGTGCCGCCGCCGCCCGAGACGCGGACGCGGTTACCGCCCTCGTCGCTGACCGTGACCTGGGAGAAATCCGCGGTTACGTCCGGGGTGAGGTAGCGCGCGGGGTCGTGGACCTCATAGAGTAGCTGCTCCTTCACCGTGCGCTCGCTGACCAGTCCACCGGTGTTTTCGAGCTTGGTGATACAGGCGCTGCCATCCGATTCCACCTCGGCGATGGGAAACCCGATGGAAGCGAGGTCCGAGACGTCTTTGTAGCCGGGGTCGGCGAAGTAACCTCCGCTGACCTGTGCGGCGCACTCGAGTAAATGGCCCACGACTATCCCCGCGCCGAGCGCTTGCCAAGCGTCCAGGGGCCAGTCGAAGTGGTGGCATAGGGGGGCCAGAAAGAGCGCCGGGTCGGCGACCCGGCCGGTGATGACGACGTCTGCTCCGGCCTCGAGGGCAGGCAGGAGGGCGTCGGCCCCCAGGTAGGCGTTTGCGCCGATCAAGGCTCGCCCCACATCCCGCACCGACATCCCTTCCCACAGCATGGTGTCGGGGCCGACCAGATGGCCCACGTCGTCGCCTTCGACCGCCGCCACCTTGAGGCCCTTGAGGCCAAGCCGCCGGGCGACCTCCACGGTCTTCCGCGCCGCGCCGGTGGGATTCGTAACGCCCATGTTGGTCACCACCGTGGTGCCCTGGGACGCGCAGCGCGGCAAAACGGCGCGCATGCGACGCTCGAGCCACCTGTTATACCCGAGGCTGGAATCGAGTTGCCGGTCGCGGTAACCGAAGGCCAGGGTGCGCTCGCCCAGGCACTCGAAAACGATGGCGTCCAAGCGCCCGCGATCGACGAGTTCGACCGCTGGGTCGAGCCGATCCGAGGAGAAGCCCGCGCCGGTGCCGAGGCGGTAGGTGCGTGCGTCTCGCATGGCGGGTAATGTAGCAGAAACGGGGTTGGCGATTTGGGGTAACGCTACTGGACTGTCCTGGAGACGAGTTCACTATAGATTCGAAAATGTCGGGCTCGAAAGCCCGACACGGCACGCTGAAAGCGTACGCCACGCCAGGACGATCAGAAAGTCTTGTCTGGGACAGCTTACTAGCCGGCGGTCTGTCCCGATAGGCGCTCCCGACCGTACGGGCCGGGTCCAGGGAAACGGCACGCTGCTGCTAGCAGCCCGTGGTAGAACTGAAGATTGCGAAAATCGGGTACAGCCAGCCAATTCGCTTCAGACTAACTGCTTTGTTTCTAGGGCTATGACCGAGCGAATTGGTGGCAGTCCCCGATTTTTCTCCCGTATTTCGCTCCTACACGACTTTTGCCACGGGTTGCTAGCCCTGGCGGGCTAGGGCCGATGCAGCATCACATGGCAACCAAGCGAACCCGGAGCGCAGCGACGGACCAATTAGCATGCGGGGATCGATCCCGAGCGCCCTGATCTTGGCCGTATCGTTTCCTACCGCCGTACCAACTCGATAGGAATCGCGACGGGATCGGGAGGCAGGCCGTCCCAAAGGTAAATGACACCCTCTCGTCGGACGGCTACGGGGCACTCGGGGCAAATAGCAGAGGCCCGTAGCTGCTCGATTCGGCCCTTTTGCTCGGCCAACTGGGCCTCCAGCCGCTTGATGAGTTCCGGCTGGGAGGGATCCGCGGGCCCCGGCCCTGCCTGCCGTTCTCGAAGCTGGGCGATTTGTCGCCTCAGGCGTTCAAGCTCACCCTGGGAGGAACCTCGAGACTCCTGCGCTTGGGAATCGCCAAGCTCGCGGCGCAGCCCGGCCATCTCCGCTCGCAAGCGCCCAACGAGTTCGTCCTGGGAAGAGCCGCTAGAGGGACCCGCCCGCCGTCCGGCTCGCGCTCCGCGCGCGCGGGTCAACCGATCACCGGGCATCTCACCGACGTCAGCAGCTTCATCACTGTTCCAAATATCGCGGGCTATCTTCCAGGAGCCGTCCGATTGGCGACGAAAGACGTGGACGCCTTTGCCCCGAACCGTGGCCTGCTCGCCGCCGCCGGTCGGCGTCGTCGTTCGGCGAAAAGAAAATCTCTCGAAGGCCCACTTGCCGCTCACTCTGATCTCCTCGACCGAGAAGTCGAGATCGATCGTAAACCGATCAGTGACTCTCAAGAACCACGACCGCAGGGCCGCTTTGCCTACGACGGGCGGCTCATTGGGCGGCATCACCACCAGATCACTGTCGCATAAGGCCAGAAAATGGGCAGCGTCTTTTCCCTTGATCGCCTGGGTTTCCCTCAGGTGTACGCCTTCGACTGCCGCTTCGTCGGCTTCGCTCGCCGGGCTCTCGACGGCGGCGGGTTCGGACGCCTTTCTTTCAGAACTACACGACGCTACGACAAGCACACCAATTAGCGCCAGCGTCCCGCATTCGAATCTCAAGTCGTTCACGGCTTGCCTCCCAGGCAGGCAACTCTACTATGAGTTTACCCACTGGCCGGGGAAGGATACGTTTTATGAGCAAGAGAAAAACGGACCCGTCATGAAAGTGAGGCGAGTAATTATCGCAGCGGCGGAGACCGCGATTGTCGCAATACCCCACTACCAAAGGCAGAACCAGCAGAAACTCATCCCAGGCGGCTGCGCTAAAATAGGAGAGACGAGTGCGTGTTAGGATCGCACCGAACCGACATCCCCTGAAACCCCTTGTCCTCCGGCGGACAGTTATATCCCCTTAGCAGCACGGTCACGCACCGGTTCCTCTCCAAGTGGATCTGCGCTCGATTGTTGATTGGGCTCGGATGCGCTGGGGTAGCGGCTGCGCAGAGTACGACGGGCGTCATCACCGGCACGGTCCAAGACGCTTCGCAAGGAGCCATCTCCGGAGCGAAGGTGTCAGCTCTTCACTTAGATACCGGGGCCCGGCGATCCACACGTACCGCTAAGGACGGCCACTACTTGCTGCCGGCCATGCCGGTAGGAGAATACGAAGTTCGCACGGAACACAAAGGCTTTCAGACGCTCATACACAAGGGTCTTCGCCTTGCTGTGGGGCAGACGGCGGTCATTCACTTCACCCTTCCGGTCGGCGAGTTGCGGCTTGAAGTGACCGTGGTGGCGAAGGCGCCCTTGGCCAACAGCCATACTCACGAGTTGAGCTACCTGGTCGGGAGTCGAAGTATCGAAGAGTTGCCGCTCAACGGCAGAAACTATCTCGACTTGATGCTGTTACAACCGGGCGTGCAACCCTTTCGACATCGGGATTCCGGCGGATCAATCGTTGCTCATGGCTTGGGAGTTAGCGTCAACGGCCAGGACCCGCGGTCGAACGTATACCTGCTGGATGGGACACCCCAAAACGACTTTACGAATGGGCCGGCGGGCAGCGGAGCCGGCACATCGCTGGGCATGGAAACCATCCGCGAGTTTCGAGTCGAAGTGAACGGTTACAGCGCGGAGTTCGGCCGCAATTTCGGAGGCCAAATCAACGCCCTCACGAAATCGGGCACCAATCGCGCGCACGGAAGTCTTTTCCACTATTTGCGCAATGACAACCTAGACGCTCGGAATTTCTTTGACACCACGAGCTCGCCGCCCGAGTTTCGACGAAATCAGTTCGGCGGCGCCGTCGGCGGACCGATTCGGCGGGATCGGACCTTCTTTTTCCTTGGCTACGAGGGTTTGCGGGAAGACCTGGGCCGGACGATCAGCACCGTCGTTCCCGACGAGAACGCCCGAGCGGGACTGATCCCGGATCCTCAGAATCCCCAACAGTTGCTGGACGTTGGTGTAGATCCCGACGTCAAGCCCTACCTGGACGAGTTTCCGCTGCCCAATGCTCCTAACCTCGGAGGCGGGTTGGCGCCCTTCAACTTCGGCTTCACGCAGGAACTCGTCCAGGACTTCTTTCAAGCGAGGATAGACCACAATTTCACGGCGCACGATTCGTTCTTCGCGCGGTACACCTTGGATGACGCCGGCCAAAGGCTGCCGACGGACTTCCCGCAGTTTCCCCGCTCGTTCGTTTCGCGGAACCAGTTTCTCACGCTTGAGCATCGCAGGATTTTCTCGCCAAAACTGCTTAACACTTTCCGAGCGGGCTTCAGCCGGACGCGGATCGGTCAGGACGTCGAGGCGAATACGACGAATACGCTAGAACCTTTTGTGCTGGGGCGGCCGTCGATGGGAGACATTGATATCGGAGGGATTCCGCGCTTCGGGCCGCAGGTGTCGGCCAATGTAGAGCTCACACAGAACGTTTTCAGCTTCCAAGACGACGTGGTCTACACACACGGCCGGCACAGCCTGAAGTTCGGCGGGCTTGCCGAGCGCTACCAAGACAACTTGTTGAATCCCACGTTCTCTCGGGGCATATTTGCATTCGCTAACATCGGGGGTTTTCTCCGCAATCAGCCGCTGCGCTTCATTGGGTTGACGCCGGAGTCAACCGTTGACCGCTACTGGCGCTTCTCTCTGTTTGGTCTTTACGTGCAGGATGACTTTCGCGCGACGTCCCGGCTGACGTTGAACCTCGGCTTGCGGTATGAATTCTCGACCGTACCTCGCGAGATTCAAGGGCGAGATACGGCGCTGCTGAACCTCGACGACGCGGAGCCGACGCTGGGGCAGGTTTACGAGAACCCGACGAAGGCGAACCTCGCTCCTCGGCTTGGGTTTGCGTGGGACGTTTTCGGCAATGGATCCACCGCACTGCGGGGCGGCTATGGCCTGTTCTTCAACACCAATAATCAGCAGAACTTGATCGTCACCGTGGTGAACCCCCCATCCGCCCGGAGGCCGGTGATCGGGAGACCGGTTTTTCCGCAGCCGAGTTTCGACCGTGCGGCGGACAACTCCATTCGGCCGATTGAGTTTCATCTGAAGAATCCATATATCCAGAGCTGGAATCTGAACCTACAGCGGGAACTGTGGGCCGACACGTTGCTGACAATCGGGTATGCGGGAGCGCGTGGGATTCATCTGTTGCGGAACACGGATGCCAACACGGCTGTTCCGGAGCAGCTCGCAGACGGCAGGTATTGCTTTCCGGTGGCGGCGCGTCCCGGGGTGGCGCCTTGCGGACCGTCCGGGGCTCCCGGTCGGCGGAATCCGAATTTCTCTACGATCGAGTTGAAGAAGAGCGACGGCAATTCCTGGTACAACGCTTTGATTGTGGAGCTGCGCAAGCGCTTCAGTCACGGCGTACAGGTCCAATCGTCCTATACGTTCTCCCGCAGCATCGACACGACGCAGGCATCGACTTTTTTTTCCGATTCGGTGACGGGAACAACGTCCGCCATGCCCGAGCTTCCCGGACTCGCCTATAACAGAGGTCTCTCGGATTTTCATGCCCAACACACGCTGGTGTCGAACTTTGTTTGGGAGTTGCCGTTTCCGAGCCAAGGGCACGGCCCTTTCGGGGCGATCTTCGGCGATTGGCAGGCGGGCGGCTTGCTGATCGTGCAGAGCGGCAATCCACTGACCGCCATGGTGCAGCGGAACCGTTCCGGCTCGTTGTGGTCTCCGACCGTCGGGCCGGGACGCGGGGTGGACCGGCCGAGCCTGGCTCCCGGGTTCACGCACGAGTCCGCGGTTGTTGGCGATCCGGCGCGATATTTCAATCCCGACGCTTTCCTATTGCAGCAGGCGGGCACGCTCGGCAGCCTCGGACGCAACGTCTTCATCGGCCCTGACTTGCGAGCTTTTGACTTTTCCCTGGCGAAGAACATAGCATTGTCTTCTCTGAGCGAGAGCGGCAAGCTGCAATTTCGCGTGGAGTTTTTCAATCTGTTTAACCGCACCAATTTCGCGGCTCCGGCGATCGTCGCCTTCGCGGGCGTGACCGATGGCGAGGCTCCCTTGTCATCTTTCGGACGCACTCGTTCGACCGTTACCTCCTCCCGCCAGATTCAGTTCGGGCTGCGACTTTCGTTTTAGGTCTCCAAAGAGGGAGATCCCCGCATTGCCAATCGAGCCTCCCCACACACGTGCGGCGCGCCTGCCCCCTCGTGCCGCCCCCGACACAGCCTGGGAGCACGCACGTGGCGCAAGCACTCTTGCTTGCCGAGTCGACACTCATGTCGACTCTTGTGCCGTTTATCAACCGGTGCCTCGATGTCTATGGGCCTTCTACTGCCCCCAGCATCTTTTCACACCTTCCTGTGCCCAATTTTTGAAACGCGGGAATTCCGCCACTGACGGCTTGGCCCCACCCTAGTGGCACCAGCGAAGGATATAATGTTTGCAGTGGAAGAAAAACTTAACTTCGCAGTATTCATCGACTTCGACAACATTGAAATCGGGGTGAAATCGACGCTGAGCCGCGCCTTTGACGTGCAGTGCGTTCTCGAAGGCATCAAGGAGCGAGGCGAAATCTCCGCCAAGGTTGCTTACGGCAACTGGAGCCGCCAGGCATCCGAAACTCGAGCTCTGACTGAGAATGGCGTGCAGATGGTGCAGCGCGACACTACCCCGCGCGGGGACAAGAACGGAGCTGACATCAACCTCGCACTCGATGCTTTGGAGATGGCCTTCACGCGCGACCACATCAACGCCTTTGCCATCGTGAGCGGCGACAGCGACTTCATGGCGCTGGTCAACAAGCTGAAGCAATACAACAAGAGGGTGTATATCGTCGGCGGCAAGGCCTTCACCAGCACGATTCTGCAGCGAAATTGTCATGAATTCATCAGCTACGAATCGCTGCTCGAGGACCATCCGCCGCGGTCTCGCCGGGGCGCCGCTTCGGGACAAAGAGGCCGCCAGCGTCGGTCGCTGCCGCTTTCGCAAGCCGTGGCTCTGATCAACCGGGCGCTGCAAGCATTGGACCGCCGTGGGGCGCAGCCACAGCTAGGCCTGCTTAAGAGCACCGTGTTGCAGCTCGATTCCGCCTTCACGGAGAGAGATTACGGTGTATCGTCCTTCTCGGGCCTCGTTGAAAAGCTGGTTGCCCAGGGGGTTCTGAAGCTCATCACTATCGATGGCCACCATGTCGTCGAGAGGAAATCGGAAGACGTGGAAGATAGTTCGGCATCCCCCGACGATGCGATCTCGGTGCTCAGCGAAGTTCTGGAAGCCAACCTGAACCTGTTGGAAATGGGCGTTCCCGCGCGCGAATTGGGGGCCCTGGTCAAGGCGGTCGATCCCGACTTCAACGAGACGGATTACGGCTTTCACGAGTTTGCTGAGTTGCTGAACTTCGCGCAGGACAAGGGTCTGGTGCGAGCCGAAACCAGCTCCGAACACGGCATGCTCTTCTATGCCGCCGATGACTTGATCCATCGGATCAGTACGGGGATGATCCCGGCCGCTGCGGAGTCTGAGGCGGCAAGTGTTGCCGCCGGCGCGAAAAGCGGGACGAGACGCCCTACCAAGCGGGCCGCTAAAGGTCGTTCCCGGACCCGAGGGAGGCGTAAGACCGCTACCAAGGAAGTCGCCAAGGCAGCTGAGGCGGAACCCTCCACGCCAGAGGGCGAAGGGACGCCGGAGGAAATCTCGCCTGCCGATACTCCGCTGATCGAGCCGTCCGAGACAGACCAAGAGCCACAAGCGGCAACCCCCAACGCCGAAAGCTCGACCCCTTCTGAAAAGCAGACCCGCGGGCGAGTTGGGTCGGCGACATCTAGGTCGTCAGCCCGCGGGAGAGCTCGGCGGAAGCCCTCCGCCCAACCGTCGCCCGAGTCGGACGAAACCGAAGGCTAGCGCTCGCGGGAAGCTCGTCAGGTGATGGCATACGCGACTTCCGTCGTTGACCCGGAGCAGGGGCCGAACGAAAACGGCACGCCGTTACCGTTGCCTACTTGTCGCGCCCGTGGGCATTGAAAGGTCCAGTCCCATTTGGTTGGCGACAAGGAGCTGCATCATCTGGGCGAAATTTGTGGTCGACTTGTCCGTGTCACCGGCGCCGCCGCCTCCCATGACCAAACTGGGAACTTGCCGTTGAGCAAATGCATTCGCCCATAGCTGCTGAGCCTGTACGTAGGCCTCCAACTTTTGCTTCAACGCTCCGTCGGCCTTCAGGACCAAGCGCTTTCGCTCGGCTTCTCCTTGCCCCAGCAGAATTTGCTCCTGCTTCTTTTCGCCCGCCGCTTGGCGATCAAGATCGGCGACTTCCAGGCGTTGCCGCGCGCCGACGACGGCTCTGATTTTCTTCTCCTCTTCTTCGTACTTGGCCCGCGCCACGTTCGCCTTGCCTTCCGCTTCGGCCATCAAGGCCTCTTGTTCAGCCTGTTGGGCTTTGGCTTTGGCCGTGGCCACCGCCATCAGGGCGGTTTGTTGGGTGCTGGTCTGAGCCCGCACCTTATCGGTGTAATCGAACAGCTTGACCTCGAAGTTCGCCAAAGTGATACCCAAGCCCGCTAGCGGATTGCGCTGATAGACGGGGTTGCCCCCATCGTCCTTTTTGATGATCTTGAAAGTCTTGGTTACCTCCTGCCCGGAAACGGGATCAACTACCTTGCGGGTTTCCTCCGTCGTTTCGTAGAGCCCGTTCTGGACCTGATCCCAGGTCCAGAAAACGAAGTCCGCGCGCTGCTCGGAATAGGACTCTCGAGCCGACATAAGATTGGAGGTCAGACGCAATGCATTACGCACGACCGGGAGAACGAGCTTCTGTTCCAGGTCTTTGTAGTCCATGTAGCCGTACGTGCTGATTAACGCAATCGCTTGGGGTTCGGAGCTGGGCAGAATAATACGCATGGTTCCCGACACGTCGCACAAAGAACCGTCGTTAAAGCGGACCTCGATGCTGTTGTCGGCACTCGATCCTCCTTCCTTATCTTTGGTGAAGAAAAAGGTTTGTGCTTTGGGCCAGGTTTTGATGTCGCTGAACAGCCGCAGCCACATGCCCGGCTCCAACTTGGCCTTCATCGTACCCGTGATGACCATCTGTCTTATCTGGTAGGTGCCGTTGGCCACGGTCTCAACGAGCCCTTTGCCAAGCATCACCGCCACCACTAGGATGGCTCCCAGGGACACGATTCGTATAAGTTCAGATGTCCCTCCGCGAACAAGAGCCAGTCATACCGCGCGTGTTTAATTAGCCGTCCGCCCGTCTTCATCAGCCGGTGCTGCAAGCTCGTCAGCGACCAGTTCTTGATTCGCTGCGGCAGCCCGAGCCGCCGCCAGAGATTGCCCAGGTTGTAGGCCAGCACGCTTCACTGCAAGCGCACCTCGTTCGCCCGGAAGCGATGGCACGACAGCCGCGTCCAGTGCGTCGCTTGCTTACCTTCTTTGATCCACTGCTCCGCCGTGCCGCGCTGGTTGTAGAAACGCACCACCGACCGGCTTGGCAAGCTCATGTTCGTCACGATAAAACCGACGCGCGCGAACAGCTCGCCCTGGTGGTGCTCGACCTTGGCGACAACTCGTCTCGGCTTCTTCCAGCTCTCCGCCTGATAGCGAAAGCTCTTGTAGCGCACTAGCGGCTTGCGGCCGGGCCTCCCCGGCGGACGAAACAGGATGTCTTCGATCTCTAACTCCAAGCTCCTGTTGGCCGGAATGCGGATGGCGTAGTCCGCGCCGCGCTCCTCCAGTGCTTCGTAGATCTCGGGCTTGGCGAAGGCGGCATCGGCGCGAAAGGTGACCTGTTTGCCTTCGGCCAGTTGGCGCTCGATCTCCGGCAACAATAGCTCATCCCAGTCCTCGGCGCTGTGCACGTTGCCGGGACGCAGCTTGGCAGCGAGGCAATCACCATGACCGTTGAACAAAAGCAACGGGTGGTAGCAGACCGACTCGAAGTGTCCGTTGTAGGCGCTGCCTTCCTGTTGGCCATGGACCGGACTCTCGGTGGAGTCCATGTCCAGAACGACCCGCGCGGAGTCGTCGAACGCCTCCGCTTGCCCGACCAGCTCTCGGTTCAGCGCCATCAGCCCCAGCAGGTTCTCTTCGCTCGCCAGCATCTCCGTCTCGAAGCCGTGCAGCGTCGAGGTCAAGGCCGCACCGCGATCCCAGATCTTCTGCGAGCCGATCAAGCGAAACGTCGGGTCAGCCGCCACGCGGACGGCGTCGTTGACGTCCTCGTAGCCTGCCAAGCGGCTGTAGATCGACTGCCGCAACAGATCAGCGAGCGTGAACTGCTTGTTTGTGCCGTGCCGGGAGTCGCTGAGATGCTCGTCAATCAGTTCTCCGAGACCGAGCCGTTCGTCCAGTTCGCGAACCAAAATCAGGCCACCGTCGGCAGTGACGTGCGATCCCTGGAAATCGACTTTGAGAAGTCCATTGAAAGTTAGCTGGAATGGCTTGGTTTGTTTTTCACCCATTGGGTGTTGGCCTCCATGGCGTCCTCATCGGGCTCTAGCCCCTATGAATAAAGACGCTGAAGGCCGCTGGAAGGTCGGGAGGCCTGAATCAAATTGGAAATGCGGGATAAACCCTTTCTCGACAAGAGAGGTCGGGCGACTTTATGGATTGGACGGCTGGACAAAAAGTGTCTAAACTTTCTGGACTGTAGCCTCAGTACTCTCTAACTCTGCCTAGTATAATGATTCCTAAATAACATATCAATAACTAGACCAGGGATAGTGTCTCCAGTTTGTATTTCCAACGGAAGACCACGGGCGTCTCATTGACCTCCTTCAGGTAGAGTTCGATGCGTGTCTTTAACTCGTCGGCGGAGGCAACCCGGATGCCGCGCAGCAGGGTCTTCGCCATGTTGCCAAAGAACGATTCGATCAGGTTGAGCCAAGATCCGTGTTGCGGCGTGAAGGTGAATTCAAACCGATTCGGCAGCGTCCCCAGGGAAGCCCGCGTCCGTTTGGAAATGTGCGCGGAGTGGTTGTCGAGCACGAGACGGATGCGTGCCCCGGCCCGGGTAATGTGCGTCGGCCAGTTTCAGGAATGCAATGAACTCCGCGCCGCGATGCCTCTTGCGCACGAGTCCGAGTACCTCCCCCGACAGAAGGTCGATGCCGGCCGGCAGAGACAACGTTCCGTGCCGGATGTACTCATGGTCGCGCCCTACGGCGAAGTGTTTTCCTGGTACCGGCGGCAGGTCCGGAGCGGTATTCTCGATGGCTTGCATGCCCGGCTTCTCGCCGTAGGAGAGCACGGCCACTAGATCCTGGCGGGAATTGGAACATGTGGCGGCAGTATTGGCTTCGATCATGGACCATTGGCCGAATTTGATAATCAAGGGTATACGCCGCAAGATTCAGGATTTCTAAAATGCGGTTCTCTTCACAGGGGAGTTGGAGTAAGGTGCCATGGATGCCCGCCGCGAACATCCTTGAACAGTTGTGCGATTCATGTGTGACCCCGTGGAGGGTGTGAAATCAACCCGAAAGCCGGTTAGACCTTGTTTCGATCGGAACTTCCGTCGGGTGGTAGAATCAAGGCGTCGGGTCTCGGCCAGTCAGGCTCCGACGAACGGACTCCGCTGTTAGGGAGTCCCCCGATCCAGCCGGGTTGGCGAGCTTCAGCCCTCGAAAACCAGCCACGTTGTCGGCTCACCTGAGCTTCCCCTGACACTCCTCGATGGACGTTCTTCGGGAGCGACGAACCGCCGCGCGCCGCTCGTCGGGGCGAACGACGAGGTCCGCGACATCGGCTTGTAGACGACTCGGTAAGGCAAAGATTTCGACCTATGATTTTCATTCGAGGGGCGCGCCAGTTGGTCACACTGCGCGGCCCATCACCCCGGCGAGGACTTCAGCTCTCTGACCTGGCCATCATTCCCGACGGGTCGCTGCTAATCCGTGATGACAAGATTGTCGAGGTGGGCGCCACCCGGCGCATTGAAAACCTAACCGCGGCGCGTTCGGCGGAGGTCATTGACGCCACCGGAAAAGTGGTCACGCCCGGATTCGTCGACTCTCATACCCGACTCGTCTTTGCACCGTCAAGCGCTCGAGACGGGAGGACGAAATTGCCCGCCGCAGCCGATCCAAGAGCCGCGGGATACGAGCGCCCACGGCGCCTGCGGCCGTCGCTTAGAAGCGCTTCCCTCAAGGGCCTCAAGCTCCGGGCGCAACACTGGTCCGAGTTGTTCGCCGCTCACGGAACCACCACGATCGAGGCTCGTTCGGCGCAGGGGCTCGGTGTCTCATCGGAATTGAAAGGGCTGCAGGTGGCGCGGGCTATTGACAGTCAACCCTTAGAAATCATTTCCGCGTTTCTCGCCGGGAAGCCCGAGGCAGCGGAATGGAGCGAAAACCCGGCCGACGCCGTCGAACAGGTGAGCGAGGTTCTGTTGCCCCTTATCCGCCGCCGCCGGCTGGCCGATTGCTGCGCCGTAGACTGTGATCCCGACACGTTTAACGTAGATCAGACGAGGGAGATCTTGCGGGCCGCCGCCCGATTGGGGTTTCGGCTCAAGGCTCAAGTCGAGCGGACACAGGAGTCGGGCGGGACTCGCCTGGCTCTGGAAATGAACGCCGCTGGGGTGGATCATCTGAACTGTGTCAGCCCTGTGGATATCGATCATCTGGCAAAGTCTTCCATCGTCGGGACGCTGCTGCCCGGCGTGGTGTACTATCGGGGCAGAGATCGCTATGCTCCCGCGAGGCGCCTCATCGACCGTGGGGCTGCCTTGGCCCTGGCGAGCGGCTTCAGCCCCGACGAGAGCCCGACCGTGAGCATGCCGATGGTCTTGTCCCTGGCTTGCACCCAGATGGGCATGCGCCCCGAGGAGGCGGTGAGCGCGGCAACGATCAATGGAGCGGCCGCGCTAGACCGTGCTCAGCTGCTGGGTTCGCTGGAACCAGGCAAACAGGCCGATCTGGCGATCTTCGGCGTAGGCGACTTCCGGGAGATCATTGATTGCTTTGGAGTGAACCTGTGTGTCTTGACCATGAAGAGAGGCCGGGTGATCTACCGCGCTGCCGGCTCGGCCTCCCTGTTGCCCTCCCACGGCCCTGACAAGCAGACTCTGCCCTACGGTAGCACTTACGCGGAAAGCGAATCGGACTAAATGCGTGGCTAGCCCCGGGGGGGACCTCCTAGTGCCTTGGTTGCATAAGTTCCGATCGATCATGGGCCAACCATCCCTGGACCGGTCGGTCGAAAACCCACCCCCGTTCCTCCCTTTGGGTGGGGCACAGGCCTGGCCGTACGCCATGGCCGCTCACTGGCGTTCGCGGCTCCGAATCGGGCATGGCAAGGGTGTGCGAGAGCAAGGGACTGAGCCTGGAACGCTAGTGACAGGCCAAGTATCCGGCGCAACCGTGGCGCCATGGCCGCTCGGTCGGAAACCCACCGGTTTTCATCTCTTGGGTGGGCCGCGGGCCATGGGCACTCCCTCGCGGCCGGGACTCGGAAGGCTCTCGGAACAAACCACTTCCGGGCCGGACGGACGATCCTATGATCCTTGGGAGGGGGCTTTTCAAATACACAAATTTTTGTAACCAAGTGCTAGCCGGCTCGATGGGACGGCCGTTCTTGCCTGTCCACGTTGTGGCGGCCGAGATCGTTGCGGGCTGCGCCCGGTGGCACGCGTTGAGAACCAAAGATGAGCCTGATTGAGTGTGTCCCCAACTTCTCTGAAGGGCGCGACCCGGCCGTTGTGGAGCGCATTCGATCCTCTATTGCGTCGGTGGCCGGCGTGACTCTGCTGGATCAGACCAGCGACCCCGACCACAACCGCTCGGTATTTACGTTTGTCGGCAAGCCGGATGCGGTGGCGGAGGCCATCCTCCGCGCCGCCGGGGTAGCAGTCGAGAAGATCGACCTACGGAGGCACACGGGCGTACATCCCCGCATGGGGGCCCTGGACGTCGTTCCGCTCGTTCCGCTGGAAGGCGCTTCCCGCGAGACCTGCACGGCCCTGGCTCATCGCCTGGGACAAGATTTGTGGAATCGACTCCGGCTGCCCGTCTATTTCTACGGAGATGCCGCACTTCACGAAGCTCGGCGTCGCCTTGAGCAGATCCGGCGCGGCGGCTTCGAGGCGCTGGCCGCGAGCCTTCCCGAGGACGCGGACCGCCGGCCCGACGTGGGCGGACCGGGTCCGCACCCCTCCGCCGGGGCCACCGCCGTCGGCGTTCGCAAGTTGCTGATTGCCTATAACATCCATTTGGCATCGCCGGACGTCTCCCTCGCCAAACGCATCGCCTCGAAAATTCGAGAGTCCTCGGGCGGGCTGCCGGCGGTCAAGGCTTTGGGACTTGCATTGCGCAGCCGCAATCTGACCCAAGTCTCGATGAATCTGACGGACTTCGAGAAAACTCCGCCTCACTTGGTGTTCGAACTGGTCAAAGCCGAAGCCGAACGTATGGGCACGCAAGTTGTCGGCGGCGAGGTGATCGGGCTGATCCCGAGAAGGGCCCTCGAGATAGCTGCCGCCCATGCTGTGGAAATACCAGGTTTCCAAGCCGATATCGTGCTGGAGGATCGGCTCGAGTCGTTGCCCTCTCGAGACCGAGACGCCACTCGGCCCGCCGGACGCCGTTCTTGAGAGCATGGAGTCCCGAACGGCGTGCTAGAATTACGCCTTGACATTTTGAGTCCTGTGATGCGCTGGGTGAGACCCGCTTCGGCGCCACAAGACAAGTAAAACTAGAGGTTCAAGATGCGACAAGTAGGGATTGCGGGCCGGCTGATTCTGCCGGCCCTTGTGATCGCTGGGCTGGCGTGTGGGCCTTCGGCTCCCCCCGAGGCGGACGTGGCGGAGGCCGAGCCGGAAGCCGAATCGGCGGCTGTGACCGAAGAGGCTGAATCAGGTTCACCCGTGGAGAAGGCGCCGGTGGAGGCCGAGGACATCGAGCCGAGCGAGCCCGAGGCCGCGAAAAAAGACCCCCCGAAGCCTGCTCCCAAGAAAGTAGCCCCTAAGAGAGAAGTCGCCAAGAAAACGGCCCCCAAGGAGGTCAGCGGAAAGCCCGTGGTAATCATGGAGACGACGAAGGGAACGATCAAGATCGAGCTCGACGCGGAGAAGGCGCCCGAGACGGTGGCCAACTTCCTACAGTACGTTGACGACAAGTTCTTCGACGGTACCGTCTTTCACCGCGTGATGAAGAATTTCATGATTCAGGGCGGAGGTTTCACTGCTGATATGGCACAGAAACCCACCAGGGGCCAGATCAAGAACGAGTCCTCGAACGGCCTGAAAAACGAGCACGGCACCCTCGCTATGGCGCGGACGTCGGCTCCCCACAGCGCCAGCTCGCAGTTTTTCATCAACCACGGAACCAACAACTCGTTCCTGAACCGCGACCAGGCACAGGATGGCTGGGGCTACTGCGTTTTCGGCAAGGTGACGGAAGGCATGGACGTAGTCGATGCCATTGCCGAGGTGGCTACGGGAACGAAAAGCGGGCACCAGAAGGTTCCCCTGGAGCCGGTTGTTATCAAGTCAGCCCGTCGCGGGTCTTGACGCCTACCTTCCGCTTCTCCCGCCGACTGACCCGAAAGGGTGAGTCGGCTGACTAGGCTGCTACGATCAGAAGTTCGCCGTCGTTTCGCATCCCGGAGGGAGAACCCATGAGTGAGGAGAACCGCCATATCCGGATCGTAGCGGTCCCCGGCAGCGTCCGCCCGGGCAACGCTACCGCCAAAGCCATGGCCTTGGTTGTCGACGAACTTGCCAAGCAGGAGGACGTCGCGGTCGAGCTGATCGATCCCGCCCAGGTTGAACTGGCGCTGCCCGGTACCGCCAAAGACTCCTCGGTTGCGGATTCGCTGCAGCGGTCCGTCGCGACGGCCGCCGGCGTGATCTTCGGCACCCCGGAATACCACGGCAGCTACAGCAGTGTGATCAAGCTGGTCATCGAACATCTCGGGTTTCCCTCCGTGCTGAAAGGCAAACCGGTTGCGTTGGTCGGCGTTGCGGCCGGCGGCATAGGAGCCATCAAGGCCCTCGAGCACCTGCGCAGCGTCTGTTCCCATGTCGGCGCAATCGTGCTGCCCGGCCCGGTTTCGGTGGCCTCGGTTCACAAAGCCTTCGACCAAGAAGGCAACTGCCTGGACCCGGCAATCGAGAAAAGGCTGCGGGGAGTTGCCACGGGCCTTACCGACTACATCAGGAACACGGTCTGTCCAGGGATTGCCCTGGAGCAGATGGTTCGAGGCGGCGAATAGGAGTTGCGACGCTATGGGCGAGGGATCCCTCGCCCGCGGAATGTCGATACTACAAGCTCTTGTTGGCGATCGATTCATAAAACGGCGGGTTGTCGAGGGTTTTGAAGCATGAAAAGCCGCCCCGGCGGAGTTCGCTTTTGCTCTTCTTGCCGTCGGCCTGGCACTTGCCCCAAGAGCGCACGTTGCCGTTTTGGGAAAGTGGGCCCGGCGCCGGTTCGCTGAAATCCTGTAACTCAAATACACGAAACAACTTAAAGCCACACGAAAAAACGAGTAGAAGCGGCTTTTTCGCTGCCGGGCGGGTTGACCCGGGTGAGGCTTGCCGCTACACTGATAAACTGTAGGCAGCAGTTGGGGACACATCGCCATGAGGACCTCAAGCCGCGGCGCGACAGCTAGCCGGGCAATCATGCCCGCCGGCTCCCCGCCGGATTCTCGATTTGGCCCCCAGCTCTCTCCCTCGGTCGAAGCTGATACACCTCGCATAGCAATTCTTCCTATTAGCGGCGCTATTCGAATTATTGTCGGTGTATCCGGCCCCGGCTGAGGGCTTCTGAGAAGCAAGTTCAGAGGCCACCAACCGGGGCAGGATAAACCGGTCGGTGGCTTTTTTCTGTTTAGGCTGTCGGAACGGGCCGGCGAGATGTACTCGCTGATGACGAGGGGCTGCCGGAGCGGGCTGCACGATTTGTGACGGAGGCGCATATGTCGTTGATGTCAGGAGCAAAGATTCTGCTGGAAAGCCTAGCCAGAGAGGGCACCGAGGTGATCTTTGGCTACCCCGGCGGCGTTACGCTGCCGATCTACGATGTCCTTTATGACCATCCCCTGCGGCACGTACTCGTGCGGCATGAGGAAAACGCCAGCTTTGCGGCGGAAGGGTACGCTCGCGCCACGGGGAAGGTGGGTGTTTGCATGGCGACGTCGGGGCCGGGCGCAACCAATCTGACGACCGGCTTGGTCGACGCGCTGATGGATTCGATTCCCATCGTCGCCATCACCGGCCAAGTCCCCAGCAAGTTGATCGGGCGAGACGCTTTTCAAGAAGCCGACACTTTCGGCATCAGCCGCGGCGCTACAAAACACAACTACCTCGTCAAGGATATTAACGAGCTTCCCCAGACGATCCAGGAAGCGTTTCACGTGGCGATCACGGGACGTCCGGGGCCTGTCTTGGTCGACGTCACGAAAGATGTCTTGCAGGGCAAAGCGAACTACCACCCGGCCGGTGAGATGGAGCCGATGCGTGGCTACGAGGTTCGTCTGGAACCTGAGGAAGCCGAAGTCGAAGAAGCGGTCCGGTTTCTCTGGGAAGCCGAGCGGCCTTACATCTACGCCGGAGGCGGCATCATCGCATCCGCAGCGTCGGCGGAGCTGGACGAATTGGCGCGCCTGCTGGGAGCGCCGGTAGCGCTGACGGTGATGGGACTCGGCGCCCTGCCGAGCGATCACCCGAACTTCATCAGCATGCTTGGCATGCACGGCAGCTACGCCGCCAATATGGGCATCACGGAAACTGACGCGCTCATCGCCCTTGGCGTACGCTTCGATGATCGCGTCACCGGACGCCTTGACGCCTTTGCTCCGCACGCGCGCGTATTGCACGTCGACATCGACGCCGCCGAGCTGGGCAAGAATCGCAGGCCCGACATCGGCATCGTCGGCGACGTCAAGCACGTCCTTCGCCGGATCAATAAGAGGCTCGCTGAGACGACGGAAACCCACGGCCCGCTCAATCGAGAATCGCGGACGCAGTGGATGCAGCAGATCAGCGAGTGGAAGCGTGAGCATCCGTTCGAATATGAGCACGTCGATAGCGAGATCAAGCCGCAATACCTTCTTCAGAAGCTTGACGAAATGTCTGGCGGCGAAGCCATCATCTCGGTCGATGTCGGCCAACACCAGATGTGGGCGGCTCAGTACATGCGGTTTAAGGGGCCCCGGCAATGGCTCAACTCGGGCGGGCTGGGCGCGATGGGCTTTGGTCTGCCGGCAGCGATGGGCGGGCAGTTCGGACGGCCCGACAAACTCGTTATCGCACTTATCGGCGACGGCGGCTTCATGATGAGCATGCCCGAACTGGCGACGATTGCCAGCAATGGCCTGCCCATCAAGATCGTCGTCATGAACAATGGCTCCCTCGGCATGGTACGGCAGTGGCAGGAGCTGTTCTACAACCGCCGCTATTGCGCGGTTGAGCTGGACTGTTTCCCGAACTGCGAACTACTGGCGGCCTCGTTCGGAATCAAAGGCCGCAGCGTTGACAAACCCAAAGACCTCGACGCTGCTTTGAAAGAGGCAGCGGCGGAACCAGGACCTTATCTTTTGAATGTCCAGGTGTCGCCGGAGGAAAACGTGTACCCGATGATCCCGTCGGGAGGAGCGGTGAACGAGATGATCTTGCAACCGTCCAAACCCGTCGCTGTGGGGGACTAGTCTGCCATGAACCAGCTGATATCTCTACTGGTCGAAAACAAGCCCGGCGCGCTGATGCGGGTCGCGGGACTGTTGACGGCGCGAGGGTACAACATCGAGAGCCTGACCGTAGCGCGAACGCTCGATCCAACGCTGTCGAGCATGACGATCGTGGTCGAAGTCGATCCCGCGATGCAGGCGCTGTTGATCAAGCAGATGCAGCGACTGGTCAATGTCGTCCAAGCCGTGGATCTCACCGAGTCGCAGGCCGTATCCCGCGAGATGGCGCTCATCAAAGTAACGGTGACGCCACAAATGCGGCCGGCTCTCTTGCAGGAAGCCGACATTTTCCGCGCTCGGGTGGTGGACGCGTCTCCGACGGCCTACACGCTCGAGGCCACGGGCGCGATTGAGAAGCTTGATGCACTGATCACGCTGCTGCACAACTACGGCGAGGTCGAAATGATCCGGTCGGGTGCGATCGCCATGATGCGCTCACCGATGATGAAGAGGCATCACGTGTTCGCTGAGGTGTCAAAACAGCCCGAAAAGCCGCGGGAAGAAGAAACGGTGAAGACATGACGAGCGATGAGAGGGTGTCCCCCGATTCGCAAGAAAGAGGAGCAGATGGCAACAATCTATTACGAAAAAGACGGGAGTCTGGATGACCTGGCCGGCAAGACGGTCGCCGTTGTGGGATACGGAAGCCAAGGGCACGCCCACGCCCTGAACCTCAAGGACTCAGGCATCGACGTCGTCGTCGGCCTCTATGAGGGCAGCCGCTCATGGAGCAAGGCTGAAGCAGCCGGCGTCAAGGTCATGACCGCGGCCGACGCCGCGGCGGCCGCGGACGTCATCATGATCCTGGTGTCCGACCATATCCAGGGGGATCTTTATAAGGAGTCGATCGCGCCCCATCTTTCGGCCGGCGACACGGTGATGTTCGCCCATGGCTTCAGCATTCACTACGGGGAGATCAAGCCGCCGCCGGAGGCCGATGTGTCGATGATCGCGCCCAAGGCGCCCGGCCACCGCGTGCGCGAGCTGTTCCTGGAAGGCGTTGGCGTTCCGGGCTTGCTGGCTGTTCACCAGGATGCCTCCGGGCGCGCGAAGCAGCAAGCCCTGGCTTACGGTCTTGCCTTGGGCTGCCTCAAAGCCGGCGTCATCGAGACGACATTCAAGGAAGAGACGGAAAGCGACCTGTTCGGCGAGCAGGCGGTGCTCTGCGGCGGCTGCTCGGAGCTGATCCGGGCCGCCTTTGAGACGCTGGTCGAAGCCGGTTACCAACCGGAGATCGCCTACTTCGAGTGTCTGCACGAGTTGAAGCTAATTGTCGACCTGATCTATGAAGGAGGCCTCAGCTATATGCGCTACTCGGTCAGCGATACGGCCGAGTACGGCGACTACTCGCGCGGCCCTCGGGTGGTCGACCAGCACGTTCGCGAAAACATGAAGAAAATTTTGGCCGAAGTCCAGTCCGGAGAGTTCGCCAAGGAGTGGATTGCGGAAAATCGTGCCGGGCGCGGGAACTTTCTGGCGACCCGAAAGGCGCAGCAGGATCACCAAATTGAACAAGTCGGCGCTCATCTGCGTGAGATGATGGCGTTCCTCAAGAAGAAAAAGGAGGCTGGGGCGCCGGCAAGTTAGGCGACCGTGCAGTCGAAGTGAAGCGCAACAGCCCTCGCGTCGGGGAAACAAACCCCTGGGGAAGCCTGGCTAGGCGCAAGGATCTTTTATGAGAGTTTTCATCTACGATACGACCCTTCGTGACGGTACACAGGGCGAGAGTGTCTCGCTGTCGGTCGACGACAAGCTGATGATCGCCCAAAAACTCGACGAACTCGGTATCGACTACATCGAGGGCGGCTGGCCCGGCTCGAACCCGCGCGATAAAGATTTCTTTCAACGCGTCCGCGAGTTGGAACTCAAGCACGCCCGCATGGCCGCCTTCGGGTCCACGCGCTATCCCCGAAATAAGGTCGAGGCGGATCCGAACGTGCGGGCACTGGTCGAGGCGCAAACGCCGACGGTCGCGATTTTCGGCAAGAGCTGGGACCTGCATACCACGCGCGCGCTCGGGATCAGCGAAGAGCAGAATCTGGCCATGATCTCTGAAACCTTGCGCTTCATGAAGGAGAACGGCCGGGAAGTCATCTTCGACGCGGAGCACTTTTTTGACGGTTACGAGGCGAACGCCGACTTCGCCCTGCGCACGCTCGACGCCGCCAAGGAGGCCGGCGCGGACGTGCTCGTCCTCTGCGACACCAACGGCGGCATGGTCACCAACCGCCTGGCCGAGATTCTCTCTGACGTGCGCCGCCGCTTCGACGGCGTGATCGGCATACATACTCACAACGATTCCGACTTGGCCGTCGCTAATACGATCACGGCGGTGGAACTCGGCGCCACTCACGTGCAAGGGACTATCAACGGCTATGGCGAGCGCGTCGGCAACGCCAATCTTTGTTCTATCATCCCGATCCTCGAGTTGAAGCTCGGCCATACGACGATAGGCCCCGATCAGGTGCGGCACATGACCTCGGTGGCGAACTTCGTCAGCGAAACAGCCAATCTGTCACTGCCTCACACGCAGCCTTTCGTCGGGCGCAGCGCTTTTGCCCACAAGGGCGGCATTCACGTCAGCGCCGTCCTCAAGGAGACCTCCACCTACGAACACATCGACCCGGAAACGGTCGGCAACCGCCGGCGGGTGCTGATCAGTGATCTTTCAGGCAAGAGCAATGTCTTTTACAAGCTGAAAGAAAAAGGCCTCGAGCAACTGCTGGACGATTCGGCTCGCCGCCAGTTGGTGGACCGCATCAAACAGCTCGAATACGAGGGTTACGAGCTCGAATCGGCGGAAGGCAGCTTCGAGCTGCTGGTAAGAGAAGTGCTGCAGCCTGACCACTTTTTCTTCGAGCTCGAAAACATGCGCCTGACCAGCGACAAGCAGGGCAATCAGAGAACCAACGCGACGGTCGAGATGACCGTGCGCGCGCGCGACGGGCTGCACTCGACGACGGCCACGGCTTCGGGCCCCTTCCACGCCATGGCGCAGGCGCTGCGAAAATGCCTTTCGCAGACGTATCCGTCCGTCGGCGACATTCGCTTGGTGGACTACAAGGTGCGCGTGCTCGAACCCAACAAGGGCACCGCGGCCAAGGTCCGCGTACTGGTCGAATGGAGCGACCATAAGCACAGTTGGGTAACCGTGGGTGTCTCCGACGACGTGCTGGAAGCGAGTTGGAACGCTCTGGTCGATTCCGTTCGCCTCGAACTGCTTCGCCTGGCCGAAACCGACGAAGCGCTCCAAAAGACGGTCGAAGACTACTGCTGGGGCGTGTAGCGTGGGACATTCCTATAATGAAGTATCTCGAATCCGATGCCACGACAGCGCATAATTCGTTCCACGACGGTCCTTTGCGTCCGGCGTGACGGCAAGGTCGTGCTGGCCGGCGACGGTCAGGTCACGATGGGATCGGAGATCCTGAAAAGCTCGGCCCGCAAGGTGCGCCGTCTTTTTAACGACAAGATCGTGGCCGGGTTCGCCGGATCGACGGCGGACGCGCTGTCTTTGTTTTCCCGCTTCGAAGATAAGTTGCAGCAGCATCAGGGGAGGCTAAGCCGGGCCTCGGTCGAGCTAGCCCGTGACTGGCGTACGGACAAGATGCTTCGCCACTTGGAGGCGCTGCTTCTGGTGGCCGATACCAAAGATACTTTGCTGATAAGCGGGACCGGTGACGTCATCGAACCCGATGACCAGGTGGCCGGCGTCGGCTCGGGCGGCCCCTATGCCATAGCCGCTGCAACCGCTTTGATGCACCACACGCAGCTGGACGCTCGGCAAATCGCTGAGGAAGCCATGGCGGTCGCCGCCAAGATTTGCGTCTACACCAACGAAACCGTCAGTTTCGAGGAATTGGGGTAATCCCCCGATGGTGATCTACCTGCCCGGGCGAACAGCCACCGACACGCCGGCTCTTGACGAGCTCACGCCGCGTGAGATCGTGGGCGAGCTCGACAAGTACGTCGTGGGGCAAACGGAAGCCAAGCGTGCCGTGGCCGTCGCCTTACGCAACCGCATTCGACGCCGCAAGCTCGAGCCCGAGATGGCCGAAGAGGTGATGCCGAAAAACATCATGTTGATCGGTCCGACCGGGGTCGGGAAAACGGAAGTGGCGCGTCGCTTGGCCAGGCTCGCAAATTCCCCCTTCCTCAAGGTCGAGGCCACGAAGTTCACCGAGGTCGGCTACGTCGGCCGTGACGTCGATTCCATGATTCGGGACCTGGTGGACGTGTCCATCGAAATGGTTCGTGAGGAGAAGCTCGAAACCGTCGCCGAGCGGGCAGAAGCAAACGCCGAGGAGCGTATGCTCGATCTTCTCATGCCCCCTCAAGAAGAAGGCGAAGAGAGCGTCGAAAAGACCCGCGAGAAGCTGCGCACGAGTTTGCGGGAAGGCCTCCTCGACGAGCGCATGGTGGAAATCGACGTGCACGAGAAAAACCTGCCGGTTGAAATCGTCACCAGCACGGGCACGGAAGAGATGGGCATCAACCTCCGCGACATGCTGCCGGGTTTGTTCGGAGGTAAAACCCGTCGCCGCAAGATGCACGTGGCCGAAGGGTTGGACTATCTCATCCAAGAGGAAGAGCAAAAACTCATCGACATGGACCAGGTGACCCGCCAGGCACTCGAGCGCGTCGAGCAGTCGAGCATCATTTTCCTCGACGAAATAGATAAGATCGCCGGACGCGAAGCCGGACGCGGACCCGATGTTAGCCGCGAGGGCGTACAGCGCGACATCCTGCCGATCATAGAAGGCACGACGGTCAACACCCGCCACGGCATGGTGCGCACCGATCACATCCTTTTTATCGGCGCCGGCGCGTTTCACGTTTCGAAGCCCAGTGACTTGATCCCCGAGCTGCAGGGGCGCTTCCCGATCCGCGTGGAGCTCAAATCCCTGACCACCGAGGACTTCGTTCGCATTCTGACGGAACCGAAGAACGCGCTGATCAAGCAGTACAAAGCCCTGATGGCGACCGAAGGCATCAAGCTTCATTTCACCGACGACGCCATCGCCGAAATCGCTTCCTCGGCTTCCCGCGTGAACGAGGGAACCGAGAATATCGGAGCCCGGCGGCTGCACACCGTCATGGAAAAGCTACTGGACGAAATTTCCTTCGAAGGGCCCGATCTCAAGAAAAAGAACGTGAAGATTGACGCCGCCTACGTCAGCGACCGACTGGCGGACATCATCAAAGATCAGGATCTGAGCAGGTACATCCTGTAGCAGGTTTATGCGCGTCGACGCAACCGCGCGCTCTTCCGGGCTTAGCGGCCCGCTCGCCCCGGTGCTGACATGCGCCCTTCTCTTGCTCGGTTGCGGCTCGGTCGGGCCGCCGCTGCCTCCGCTGCGGAACATCCCTGAGCGTAGCGACGATCTCAGTGCCCGCCAGACGATGGAAGGGGTCGTGCTCGAATGGACTTGGCCGACTCTGACGACAGAAGGAATGCCGCTGCGCGACCTGTCGGAGTTCGCCGTTCACCGGCTGGAGCTTGCCCGGCTCGACCAAGTCCCATCACGTGAACAGTTCGGGCGCAACACTACGTTGGCTGCCTCGCTAAAGGACACCGCCCTCGAGCCGTTCGGTCCCGGCGAGCAGGTTCGAATCATCTTCCCCGCAAAGTCGCTGGTGGGTAAAACCTTCGCCTTCGGCGTCCGCGGATCGAGTAGCCGAGGGCGAACATCGGGCTTCTCCGACCCGGCCGTCATCCACGTTGTCGAACCCCCGGGGCCGCCCCGTGCGCCGACCGTCACCCTCGGGCAAGATGCGATCGCCATCGAGTGGACCGCCGCTGAGCGAGCGAGTGCCTATCGGGTCTTCCGCGGCGCCGATCCGGACGGGCCGTTTGACGAGATTGGACGAACCCAAGAGACAACTTTTCGCGATCCCGATTTTCAATGGAAGCATCACTACTACTATCTGGTTCGCAGCTACGGTCGAAGCGCCACCGGCGAAGTCGAAGGCCCCGACTCTTCCCTGGTCGACGTATTTACCCAAGACACGGTCCCACCGCGGGCGCCACTCGAGTTGCGGACGGTGGTGACGGCGAAGAGCGTGGAACTTTCGTGGCAGCCAAACGGCGAGGAAGACCTCTCGGGTTATCGAGTTTGGCGCGCGGGCGCTTCTGGAGATGCCGTCGCGCTGAACGATAAGTTGCTCGCGTCTCCCACTTACAGCGATCAATCTGTCGAACCCGGCCAGCCCTATCGCTACGCGGTCTCGGCCGTCGATCAGGAGGGGAACGAAAGTGAGCTTTCTGAACTCGTTGCAGTCGACTCGCCTTGACCGTTCCCGACAGCAGAAAGCTGCCTGGAGAGCAACGGGCCAGGCCCTCTTTTTGACGGCGGCAGGAGGCCCGCGCCACGTACAACATCGCCAAGGTCGGCATGAACACCGACACTTTCTCGGCTAAACCGTGGCCGCCGCTGATTGATTCGAGTCTTCCTGTCGATATGAGAGAGACGTGACGGGCGCAACAAGCGCCGCCGTCTTCACCGGCGCTGCGTTCGGTCGAAAACGCGGTTCGAATCTGGTGCCGAGAGACAGGCTCCCGTATAATGGGAGTGGTCTGCTCGCCCGGTTCATTGCGGGGCGCTTCGGAGGGGTGCTCGCGCTAAGCAGGCCCGGACAAAACGCCGGCTGATCGAGAGCCGTCGCCCCGCCGAGCGTTCGGCGACGATAACAGGGAGGATAGTCCTATGAAATTTTTTATCGATACTGCAAACCTAGACCAGATCCGCCAAGCGGCGTCCTACGGCATCCTTGACGGAGTAACCACGAACCCCTCTCTGATCGCCAAGGAGGGCCGTTCCCAATACGATCAGATCCGGGCGATTTGCGAGATCGTCGACGGGGATATCAGCGCCGAAGTAGTTTCGGTCGAATCCGACGAAATGATTCGAGAAGGCCGCGATCTAGCTGCGATCCACCCCAACTTGTCGTCAAATGCCCACTCATCCGGGAAGGGATCAAGGCGACGAAGGCCCTCTCCTCCGAAGGTATCCGGGTCAACGTAACGCTCTGCTTCAGCGCCACGCAGGCGCTCATAGCGGCCAAGGCCGGCGCCTACTTTATTAGTCCGTTTCTTGGGCGGCTGGACGACATCGCGACCGAGGGCATGGCCTTGATCCGAGACATCGTGGCCATCTACAAAAACTACGGTTTCCAGACCCAGGTGCTGGCGGCCTCGCTGCGCAGCCCGCTGCACGTCAAAGAAGCCGCCCTCGCGGGCGCACACATCGGGACGCTGCCGTTCAAGGTGTTGGATCAACTCTTCAATCACCCGCTGACCGACATCGGCCTCGAAAAATTCCTGGCCGACCACCGAGCGTCCTTGCAGGAAGTTCCCGTAGGCTGACGTCGGCGGCGCTTGGACCTGAGCACGAACGAGGCCAAAAGCGCCGCCTACCTGTGGGGAAAGCGAAGCCAATCGAAGGTCTTCATGATCGGCTAATGTCGTACCTGCCGCGCAAGTCGTTCCAGCGGACCCGCAAAATATCGAGAAAGGCGTCGGCCCCGCCCAGCGCTTGCACCTTGGTGCCTTCGACGTCGTTCCAGCGGACAGGCACCTCGGCGATCCCCAAGCCCAGCTTGCGCGCGAGATAGAGAATCTCCACGTCGAATCCGAAGCGGTCCAGCTGTTGCAGGGCGAAAATCTCGCTGACGGCTCGGCGAGAAAACATCTTGAATCCGCACTGCGTGTCGGCGAAAGACAAGCCGGCAATGACACGGACCGCCAAGTTAAAGATGCGCCCCATCATCTCTCGGGAGAACGGCTGGCGTACCCCGATCAAGGAGCGATCCAGCCCGCGGGAACCGATGGCCACTTCGTGAGCTGATCCGGCTACGGCGGCGAGCAGTTTGTCGCACTCCTCGATGGGCGCCGAAAGATCGGCGTCGGTAAATAAAACCCATTCGTACTGGGCCTTAGTCATGCCATGCCGCACGCTGTATCCCTTGCCGCGGTTGCCCGGGTTCTCGAGAACCTCGATATGCAATCGATCGCCCGCTAAACGAGTCGCCAGATCACGGCAAACTTCGGCCGTACGGTCCGTGGACCCGTCGTTGACGATCAGAATCTCGGTCGAGCGTTCGGGGGAGCTGCGCAGGTAGGCGGCTACCTGCTCCAGGCTGGCGGGAATGCGAGCTTGTTCGTTATAGGCTGGGATAACGACGGAAAGTGAGGATTGCAATACTAGCCCGCCCTGCGAGAGCGATTATAGCATTGGGCACTGGGAGCCGAGCGCCAAGTCCGAATCGCGCAAGACAACAGTTTCCCGGATTTGAAAACAGGAGTCCAAACACCGCTTTGAGGCGACGATCCGGGCTTAGAGCAGACATCGCAAAGTTCGCATGCCGCCAGGAATTGCGAGCGCGGGGTCGAGACTTCGTCCACGCCCTATCATGCTTAAAGTGAACCCACGACACCGACTATGACCCGGGATTCCGTTTTGGCCATCCCGGTACGGTTAGGATAGCCGAATCAGTAGCTCCTAAACAACAGGTTCCCGCCTTCACCTCCGATGCTTGTTTCCGCTTCGCTCCAGCCGTTGAAAGCCACCTGATCGTCCCCTTCCGGCTCACCCCAGGGCTTGTCGCCGACACCCCTGCGGGCTTGCCTCTCGGGACCCCTCCGATCCGGCTGCTCCACGGTCGCGCCTTTACCCTCCCGGCGCAAGCAGCTTCCAGATCAGGGCCTAACATCGCCCCAAGCAGCTCGGGGTTCCCGCACACCCTTCCACCAACAGCAGCTACAATACCACGCTTGCTTGACGAGCCGTCTCCCGTCTTCATCAAACGCCTCCCGAGGGGCGCGCGGGGACGGCCACTCGGAGCTTGATGTCACAAAACGCGACTTCAAGTCGGTGACCTTGGCACGCCGGCAGCAATGCGAAGTCCGGCGAAAAGCGCTCGCGGAGCCTTCCGAGCCGCGACCGTGAGGGAGTGACCCAGGGATTGCCGGTGGCGAAACAGAAACCGGTTTGCGTACACTGTGTCATAGCGAAAGCCGCTTTCTCATGGCTGCAACGTGTTGTGTTGACTATGTTTATGCAACAGTGCGCGGCTTTTAGCTACTTTCTGGCGAGATCTGCGGGCTGGGAGCCTGTCCCACAGAAAATTTTCTGTACCACATCTATTGATGTTCGCGAAATACAGTGTAGGGGCGCAGCGTGCTGCGCCCGCTCTGGCAAGGCATTTGCTGTGTCCGAAAACAACACTATATTCTGCGGGTATCAATAGACATGAAGGATAAGAGTTGCACAAGATGGTGGTCAAAAGGGCCAAATTTCGTTCTGTGAGACAGGCTCCTAGCCCGCGCTCTCGCACCGAGTCCATGGGGGGCGAACCGCCGTGCCCCCGGCTCTGCCGACAGCACAGTCTTGGGCGCGACGGGGACGCCGTACGTGTTGGAATGAGATTCAAGCGCGGCAGCGTTCGCCGGCGAGACCGCACGGTTCACCGTTGCCTTCGATAAAGGATCTGAGAGACAGTGGGATCCGACAGATCTGCGACCGAGGAAATGGCGACTCCCAACCCAGGTTTGGACAGCAAGGCCTCCCAGGTGCTCGACACCATCCGCGAGTTGCTGCTCGAGATCGGCTCCGAACAGGCGGCGGGAAACGTGTCGCTGGACTCGTCGCTCGGTCGAGATCTCGGTCTCGGCAGCCTGGAGCGAGTGGAACTCCTTGTCCGCATGGAGAGGCGCTTTCAGTGCCGCCTTGCCGACGACATTGCCCAGGCGGCGGAAACGCCCGCCGATTGGTTGCGGGCGATCGACGGAGATGGCCGGGCAACTCAGCCCGAGGGCCGCTACCGAATCGTACAACCTTCTAAGGGGGCTCCCCCCGCCCCGCGGTCGGCTAAGAGCTTGGTCGAAGTTCTCCGGCATCATGCAGACCGGGACCCCGACCGCGTACAGGTGCATCTTCTCGACGGAGACTCCGGCCAGGATATCAGCTACGGCAATCTGCTCCAGGCATCCTCGGAAGTGGCAGCCGGTTTGGCGGCAGCAGGGCTGCGGCGAAACGAAACCGTCGCGATCATGTTGCCGACCTGCGACGACTTCTTTTGCGCTTTCCTCGGGGTAGCGCTGGCGGGCGGCATTGCCGTTCCCATCTATCCGCCGGCACGGCCCGATGAGATCGAAGAGTATGTGCGCCGTCAGGTGCGGATTCTCCGCAACGCAGAGGTTCGTTTCCTGATTGCATTCGAGCGCGTGAAGGCGGTGTCGCAGGTGATGCGGCTGGGCCTGCCTAGTTTGGAGGAAGTGACAACGGTTGCCGCGCTGCGAGCGCGGGGCGCTGGTCGAGCCGCACCCTTGGTCGAGCCTGCCGATACGTTCTTTGTCCAATACACGTCGGGCAGCACGGGCAACCCGAAGGGAGTTGCTCTCAGCCATGCCAACGTCCTTGCCAACGTCAAGGCGATTGGCCGGGCGGTGGAGGCCCGGCCCGACGACGCCGTCGTAAGCTGGCTGCCCCTCTACCACGACATGGGACTGATCGGCTCATGGCTTTTCAGCGTGTTTCACGCCTTCCCGATCACCATCTTCTCGCCGCTGGCTTTTCTCTCCCGCCCCGAACGATGGCTATGGGCGCTGAGTGATTCCGGCGGAACGCTCTGCCCGGCGCCGAACTTCGCCTATGAGCTCTGCGCGCGCAAGATTACCGACGACCTGATCCAGGGTGTTGATCTGAGCCGCTGGCGGGTTGCCATCAATGGAGCCGAGGCAGTCTTGCCCGAAACCTTGGAACGCTTTGCCGAACGCTTCGCCCCGTACGGCTTTCGAGCCGAGAGCTACATGCCTTGCTACGGGCTGGCCGAGTCGTGCGTCGCACTCACCATTCCCCCGCTCAACCGACGGCCTGTGATCGACTCGATCCGCCGCGACGTTTTTGAGCGCGAGGGGCGCGCCGTCCCCGTGGCGCCACACGAAAGCAAAGCCATTCGATTCGTGGCCAACGGTAAGCCGCTGGCGGAGCACGAAGTTCAGATCGTCGACGATGGCGGCCGGCCGCTGGGCGAGCGCGTGCAAGGACGGCTGCTTTTTCGAGGACCATCGAGAACAGCGGGCTACTTCCGCAACCATGCGGCGACGCGGGCTGCCCTCAACGAAGACGGCTGGATGGACTCCGGGGATCTCGCCTACTGGGCTGACGGTGAGGTCTACGTCACCGGGCGCAAGAAGGACATCATCATCAAGGCGGGTCACAACATCGCGCCGCAAGAGGTCGAAACAGCGGCGGCCGAGGTGGCCGGCGTGCGGCGCGGCTGCGTTTCGGCGTTCGGGACGCTTGACCGCGACAGCGGTACCGAAAAGCTTGTCGTTGTTGCTGAAACGCGTACGGCTGATCGGCAGGAAATGGCCGGCATCCGGGCCCAAGTGGTCAAGAACGTGGGCGCTGCGCTGGGACAGCCTCCCGACCACGTGGAACTCGTTCCTCCGCAGACTATCCCCAAAACCTCCAGCGGAAAGATCCGGCGGGCCGAGACTCGCGCACTTTACGAGAGCGGCAAACTGAGGGCGCAAAGACGTCCGCCCTGGTGGCAGCTAGTTCGGTTGTGGTCAGAGCACCTAGGCGGCTGGGCGAAACTCGTCGGCCGACAGGCGGGGCGCTTGCGGGACCGTGCCTATGATGCGGCCGTCGCTCTCTTGGTCGGGGGCGGATTCGGTATGCTGGCCCGAGTGCTCCCTGACCGCGGCTCGGCTGCAGCGGTGGTCCGGGCTGCCGCGCGTCTGATTTTCAGACTGCAAGGGCGTCCCGTCAACGCTCGGTACGACGGCTTGGCCGATAACCTTTCGGGAGCCGTCTTGATGGCCAATCGATCTGGGGATTTAGATCCGTTAGCGGCTGTAGCCGCCCTTCCGGGAACCGTCTTGATATCGGAGCCTGCCGTTTTGACGTCCCTCCCGCTGGGGATGGCTTTTTTGCTGGAGCCGCTCGTTGCCCCTCCCGTGGACGGCGAGACCGCGCCGCCCGGGGGTACTCTAAAAGATCGAGTGCGGCAAGGCCTGCTGGAAGGCCACCTGATGCTCGTTTTCGCGGACAATTCCGCCGATACGGCGGCAGCGGAAAGCCGCTTTCGGCTCGAGCCGATTCAGGCAGCCGTCGAGGCCGGATTGCCGCTGAAACCCGTGCGGATCATAAGCGACCAACAGGCGGCGAGCCGGACCAACGGCGGACCCAGGGAGAACAGCATCTCGGTCACTGTGGGCAAGGAGGTGAGATGGGACGCCACCTCTCGGAGCGAACTTGCGCAACTGCGTGATCGAGTCCGCCGAGCCATTGGAGAGCTGGGAGAGTAGAAGAGCGGTGTTGCCGTGCCACGAGCAATCGGAGCCGCAAACGCCAGTGAGCGGTCATAACAGCCCACCCAAGGAGATGAACTCCGGTGGGTTTTCGACCGAGATCAACTGAGCCGCAAACGCCAGTGAGCGGTCATAACGGGATCCCGCATCCTTGGCCTGTCACCGGCGTTCAAGGCTCAGTTTCCGACCCGCGTAGCGTGCGAACAGAGCCGCGCCCGAAAGGGTGCGGTCGAGGCCCCGTGAATACGCCGGTGGCTCGTGAGCGCGACGGGGAGCTGGGCGAGGTGAAGCAACGCGTTATTCCGGCAAACCAGTGATCCAGCGTTTTCTGGCGAGGAACGCGCCCGCCGGGGCACTCCTTCGGAGCCGCGAACGCCAGTGAGCGGTCATCATGGCCCACCCAAGGAGATGAACTCCGGGGGGGGGCAACCGTGCGCTCTAGGGATTGCGCCTATAATCGATCGTGACTATGCCTAGGCCGAAAAAAGGACGCGTTAATGAACGAAGCCTTAGCTCTTAAGGCGATCGCCTGCTTTGCGATCGGTTCGGTCCCCTTCGCGGTTGTCGCCATGTGGGGTAGCGGCCTGGATATCCGCAAGATCGGATCAGGCAACCCCGGATTCAACAACGTCTTGCGGGTCAGCAAGCCCCGCGCTGTCCTGGCCCTGATAGGCGATGTAGGAAAAGGCTACCTGCCCGTCTGGCTGTTGCTCGATCCTGCCGACCCCTTGGTCTTTGGCTGGCTCTATGGGTTTGCTGCCGTTTTCGGGCATTGTTATTCGCCGCTGCTGAAGTTCCGAGGGGGCAAGGGCGTGGCCACCTCGGCAGGTGTGATGCTTGTCTTGTTCCCCGACTGGGCGGCCATGTCGTTGGCGGTTTTTGTCTTTGTTCGCCTACTGGGAAGCCGACGGCGATGGAGCGAGGCGGGCATGATTGCGTCGCTGGCCACTTGGAGTTTTTTCACCGTCTTAATGATCGCCAGGGTGGGCGGACCACATACGGTGAACGCTGCTCTGATGACCGTTTTCCTAGCTTGGCGCCACAGGCAAAACTTCCGCAACGTCTTAGGGAGCCGGGACTGATCGTGGACGCGGCGTTACCGGATCTCCGGCCGTTCAGCGGGCTGGTGTTTGGCTGCGAAGGTTAGCGTTAGGGCTTGCACCCACGGCTCTGTTAGATGCCGGCGGGGCCCAAAAAACTTAGCTCTGAGGCAAAGCATGTGCGAACAGAGCCGCACCCGCAAGGGTGCGGTCAAGCAGCGTGAGGACGACGAGTTTCCGTCCGACGAGATGATTCGTCAACCTTGACCGCGGGCTTGCACCCACGGCTCTGTTAGATGCCGGTGGGGCCCAAAAAGGTGCGGTCAAATTGTCGGGCTATAATCGATCGTGAATCTACGCGACCAAGCGCGAGCAAAGAAAATCATGACAGCAAGGTGTGAAAAAATCGGGGACTGTCACAAGCGGCGGCCTAGAGAGCACGTAGAACCAATGACAACTTCCGCCGCAGTTGACTGTCCCCAGCATTTTTTAGGCCAAGGACTTTCATCACAGGCTCCTAGCCGGTCGGGCGCGAGATTGGAATCTGTCACCTCGAAGCGATGAGCGAAGCCATCCACGCTGCCTTCTACGACTTCGACGGAACACTGGTTAGCAGCAACGTCGTAACCCGCTACGCGTTTTTCGCCAAGAATCATCCTTCACGCGCTCGAGCGTTCCTGCGATATGGAAAGTTGCTCGCCACCGTCCCCTTCTGGATAGCTCTCGATCTCTACTCCCGCCGCCTGTTTAATGAGGTTTTCTATCGCCAGTACCGTGGTATGAGAAAGGAATGGCTGGCTGCGAAAGCGGAAGAGCTTTTTGAGCAAGAGATCCGCCCGAAGATCTACCCGGGAGCGCAAGCGTTGTTAGACAGTGACCGCCAAGAAGGCTTTCGGCTCGTTCTGCTGAGCGGCGGATTGGACTTCGCGCTTGCCCCGGCGGTGCGTCACTTCGGCTTTGACGACCTTATCTGCAACCGCCTGGTCTACGAGGACGGGGTTGCCAGTGGGGAGGTAGCCTCTCCGCTGCTGGCCGAGCAGGAAAAGGTCGCCGCCGTCCATCGATTCTGCCGCGAGTATAATGTGGAGACGGCCCAGTCGAAGGCCTATTCGGACAGCTTTTCCGATCTTCCCGTGCTGGAAGCGGTGGGGCTGCCCTGTGCGGTGAACCCGGATCGTCGCCTTCGTCGGGCGGCGAGCGATCGTGGTTGGCCCGTTCTGAATCTTTGAACCGAAAGTCATGGCTACAGCCGCTGAGGGTGTACAAGTTGTCCCCGACTTTGACTTTGGGGACCCCAGGCCGAATGCAGTCGGGCGCAACGCCCTCGTATCGACCGAAGGCTGCGTGGTGCACCTCGAAGCCAATTCGGCCAAGCGATTGTTGTGGTCCGGCGAAGACCTGCTCGATGTGACTCTGCCCGCGGGCACTCGGGTTGTATATCCCAAACCGACGATCCCCGGCTTACCCGACCGCGACGCGGCGATCCGGCATGCTCTGGGGCACTGCGCGGGTATGGACGCTTTCGGCGCGCTGCTCCAGCCCGGCATGAAGGTTACCATCGCCATCGACGATATTTCCCTGCCACTGCCGAAAATGCCCCGGCCCGACATCCGGGAGTCCGTGCTGACGATCCTGCTCGACGTTCTGGCCGCGCGGGGCGTCACCGATGTCCACATCATCATCGCCACCTCGTTCCACCGCCGCATGGAGGCCTTCGAGATTCGTCACATCGTGGGTGGCCGAATCTTTGACGCCTATTATCCGAATAGCCTTTACAACCACGACGGCGAAGATCCGGACGGCATGGTCGAGTTGGGACAAACCGAGCTGGGCGAGCGCGTGCGTATCAACCGCCGGGCCGCGGAATCCGGACTGCTCGTCTACGTCAACATCAACCTCGTTCCCATGGATGGCGGACATAAGTCCATCGCCGTGGGGCTTTGCGACTACCCCTCCTTGCAGCCACACCACACCCCGCAGGCGATTCTCGAAAGCGACTCCTATTTCGACCACACCCGATCGCCGCTGACCGATTCCTGTGACCGCATGGGCAAGGTTGTCAACGACAATCTCAACGTATTCCACATTGAGACCGTGCTCAACAACGCCATGTTTCACCCGGCGATGGAATTCTTTGTGAAAAACGAGGACCGCTACACGGCGCTTGATACGGCCCTTTTCAAGGTCTCTCAGTGGTCTCTACGTCAGCTGTCGCGGTCGGCGAAGCGAAAGGTTCTGTTTTCCATCCCTGCATCCTATGAACCCATCGCGATTCACGCGGGTGCGACGGATCCCACCCACCGTAAGACGCTGGCCTACACTTATCAACAATATTGCGTTCCCATCGAAGGCCAAAGCGACGTTGTTATCTTCGGCATCCCTTTTATTTCGCCCTACAACGTCAACTCCATCTTGAACCCGTTGTTGGTGCAAGTCCTAGCCTTGGGATACTTCTTCAACATGTATCGAGGGATGCCCGTTGTGAAGAAAAACGGCGTCATGATCCTGACGCACCCGCTGTATGACGAATTCGATCCGCGGCATCATCCTTCCTACATCGAGTTTTTCCACCGCGTGCTTCCGGAGACCAACAACTCAACGATTCTGCAACAGAAATACGAAGCGGAGTTCGCCCACAACCCCGAGTACATCGAGATGTACCGCACCGGCAACGCCTACCATGGCGTGCACCCGTTCTACATGTGGTATTGGGGCGAAAACGGGCGGGCGCATATGGGCAAGGTGATTGTCGTCGGAGCCGAGAACCCCCAGGTGGCGGAAGTGATGGGCTGGGATTGCGCCGGCAGTATGGAAGAAGCCCTCGAGATGGCGCATTCTCATGTCGGGCGCCGGCCTACGGTCACCCATATGCACATTCCTCCGATCAATATGGCGGATGTCAGCGGTACTCCCGGGACCGTCTGAACGCTGATGAAGACCATTCTCGTAACGGGGGGGACGGGTTTCCTCGGCAAGCACCTGGTGGAAGAGCTCAAGCGTCAGGAGCCGGATTCGCGGTTGCGGCTGCTCTGCCGCCGTGAGTCGGTTGGGGACCGGAATCCCCAGGCCGAAGTTGTTCGAGGCGACATCACCTCGCCCCAGGACGTTTCCGCCGCCGCGCAGGGTGTTGAGGAGATCTACCACCTGGCCGGCCCCGTGGAGCGGGAGCCGCGAGACCCGACACGGCTTTACCGGACTCATATCGAGGGAATGCGCAACATCTGTGAAGCGGTTCGTGACCACAAGGTCAAAAAAGCCGTGTTGGTATCTTCCTCGGGCACCGTCGCCGTCAGCCGAGAGCCCGTCAAACGCAACGAAGATTCGGGATACACCAACGGGATCACCAGCCGCTGGCCCTACTATGCCGGCAAGATCTTCGCCGAGAAACTGGTCTTTCGCTATGCCGAACAAGAGCAATTGCCCATCGTCGTGGTAAACCCGAGTCTGCTGCTCGGTCCGGGCGATGAGCGCGGCTCTTCGACGAAGGACACTGCGCTGTTTTTGGACGGGCAGGTCATGGCGGTCCCTCGCGGAGGCTTGAGTATCGTTGACGTGCGCGACGCGGCGGTCGGGTTGATCCTGGCCATGCGGCTCGGCAGGCCGGGGGAGCGCTACATCCTGGCAGGCCCGAACTGGACCTTCCGCGAGTGGATGGAGAAGACCGCGCAGCTGGCCGAAGTGAAAGCGCCGAAGCTTCACTTGCCGCTGTGGCTGTCCCTTTGGTGTGCTCGACGAATGCGTTCGTTGCTGCCGTTGATTGGCAAGTCGTTTGAGCTGGATGACGCATCGATCGAGATGGCGGACTTGTTTTGGTATTGCGATTCAACCAAGGCGCGCCGCGAGCTGGGCTTCAAGACGCGGGATCCCATGGAGACGCTGCGCGATACGATTAAGGATATCCGCAAGCGAAAAGCGGAGCGCTGACTGCTGATGGCGCCGTGGCGCAAACCCGTTGCGATCTTCAACCCCCGAGCCGGGGGCGGCAAAGCGGAAAAGCGGTTGCCTGAAGTTTCTCGATGTTTGGGTGAGCGGCTTGGGCCGGTTGAAGTGCTCAAGACCGAGAGGAGTGGTCACGCGACCCGGCTTGCGCGTGATGCACTCAAAGCCGGCGCCGATTTGATTATTGCCGTCGGTGGGGACGGCACGGCGAACGAGGTGGTCAACGGTTTCTTCGACGACGGCCAAGCACTCCGGCCCAACGCCTGTTTGGGCTTCATTCCTTTCGGTACCGGCGGAGATCTTCAGCGCACCCTTGAGATCCCGTCCGATGTAGTAAGAGCCGTTGATATTCTTGCCTTGGGCGTGCCGGCCCGTATCGACGTCGGTAAAGCAGCGTTCGTCTCGCACGACGGCTCGCCGCTCGAGCGATACTTTGTCAACTTGCTGAGCCTGGGCTTGGGTGGCGACGTGGCGGTCCGCGCGAAGAATTTCTTGAGCCCGCTGTTGGGCGGCAAGCTCGCCTTTCTCTACGCCACCGTCGCCGGCCTTGTCCGATTTCGCGGGAAACGAGTTCGACTAGCGCTTGACGAGGAGCCCGCGCCAAGCGAATTCTTCATCTCGAACATCGCTATCGGGAACGGCCGCTACCACGGCGGCGGGATGCGTCCTTGTCCGCGGGCCGTCATGAATGACGGTTTGCTCGAAGTCACCACCATCGACTACCTGACCATGTTTGAGTTTTTGCGGGATGTCAGCTACCTCTACTCCGACGACATTTACCGCCACCCCAAGGCCCGCCACTTCCGCGCCCGCAAGATCGTGGCCGAGTCGGACGAAACTACCCACATCGAAATCGACGGCGAAGCGCTTGGGCGACTGCCGCTCGAAATCAATCTACTACCCGGCAGCCTGTGCGTCGTGGTCCCCTCCACGAGCGAATTGGTGGATTAACAGAGCCGCGCCCGCAAGGATGCGGTCGAGGCTTCTTGTTAAATCGGGTCTTGCGTGAACACCCGGCAACCCGTGCTCATTCGCCATCTTGAGGGTTGGCTCGCCGCGGCGGACAAGCAAGATTGTTTGTCCCTACGGGGCGCGAACGATAGCCAACGGCCGCAAGTCTCGGCGAAACGACCGCCGAGCCATGCGCTACAGGATCTTGCGCCTCCGAACTATCCAGTAAGTTGGTGAAGATATGGTAGTTACAAGGCATTTTGTTTGTTCGGTAATTCTGTTGATCGGGTAGCTCCGATAGCTCCGTTGTTGCTCTGTATCTGTTCCTCGCGGCCACCTGCCCTGAGGAAAGGGTCCCCTCTGCATCTCGGTGGAGCGATCCGTCGGGTCTTGCTGAGCCGCGCGTTCCGCGGCACTGGAACCAGACTGTAACCCATTGATTCCCCAGGGCTTGCTAAAAATTGGCTTTGTTTGGTATTTTCTTTTTTCCTGTGTTTCGTGGCTCCCGATTGTCAGTGCTCGAATCGCCCTGAATGCTTCGGGTACCCCATCATGGTACCCAATCATATTGTACTCTCCCAATCCAAGGTCACAGCCCTGTCATCGGAAATAAGGTGCTTTGAATGAACAACTTGTCTTATACGACATGCCGGAGACCGGAGGCTAGAAGAGCGGTGAAATACAGGCGGGATTTAGGTTGGCTCTCACCGGGCGCGAACAAGAGGAACGATCGCCCAGCCCAAGGACGCGGACACTGGAAAGGCACCACGTCCGCGCTACACAGGCTCGCCGGTAAGATCGGCACTGACCTCAAAAAGCTAGCCCAGCCAGGCCACGGCGTGCCCTGTCGTCTTTCGCCTAAAGATTGCGACACGCTGGTGCCCGCTACCGTAAGGGCCGACTAGGGTTCGCCGTGATCTGCGCTTGCTTCCTCACGAACGATTGTGATGACGGTGACTTTCCGGTCGGCTCCTCGCCCTGCGAAGTAACCGGCCGCGGCACCACCGGTCACAATGCCGGCCGCAAGGGCGGCTCCAGTCTCAGGATTGGCTTCGTTGTTGAACCGGGTATATACGAGGGAACCGACCACAGCACTTGCACCTGCCCCAATGGCTGTTCCGATCGCCCTCCAGCGCCCGCGTACCTGGGTGAAGCGAAGTACCGATACCGAGGATCGTGGGACCGAAAATCGCCCTTTCGGATACGCCTTGCGGTTCGCCGTTTTCTTAATCTGGATTTCAAGCGCCTCGGATGTGACGTTAAGCACCGGCCCTTTGAGGCTGGTTCCATCGGGGAGAACCATTTGTACCGTCCGCCCGGCAACGGCCTGCGCCACGTCGTTCCACTTGAGTTCGATTCGTTCTTCCTGGGCTGCTCCTTCAGGGGCATGGCTCGCAAAAAGAACGGCAATAACGACCATCCACCTGGCGTATCGCATGCTGACCTCCTTGGCTAGTGTACAACCTGCTTCGGCCCAGGGGGCGGGCGGCAATCTGTCGCCTTCCCCCTATTATTGCGACGTTCCCACAGCCGAGCCCTTCCTAAGTTGTTGATTTTTTGCACCACACCTCTGCTGGATTGCGACAGGCTGTCGCAATTGTCGAGAATTCACGACAGCCGCACCGTCTCGCCTCACGTGCTGAAGCACACCTTTGCCGTCACGGCAATCCAGAAAGGGATCTCCCTGCCGGCGCGCCGTCATGAATGACGGCTTGCTCGACGTGACAACCATTGACTACCTGACCATGAGTTCTTACGGGATGTCAGACACCTCTACTCCGACGACATTTACCGCCACCCCAAGGCCCGCCACTTCCGCGCCCGCAAGATCGTGGCCGAGTCGGACGAAACTACCCACATCGAAATCGACGGCGAAGCGCTTGGGCGACTGCCGCTCGAAATCAATCTACTACCCGGCAGCCTGTGCGTCGTGGTCCCCTCCACGAGCGAATTGGCGGGTCGATAAAGAGGACGCAAGCCGCCCTGGTGGCGGCCGGCCTAGCTACTTTCCGGCGCAAAAAGGAGAAACTGCGTGGTGGCTGGGTACAGTCAGCCAATTTCGCGTCCGAATGCGCCCGTAAGTTGTTGATTCTTTGAAGGCGCGAAATTGGTGACAGTCCCCGCCCCGAGCGCTCCGCGTATTTTGCGCCGAAAAGTAGCTAGAGACAGCGTTTCAGGCGCCTGCGGTCGCCCCTGATCAACGACCCCGATAATGGCCGCGTCGATGGGGGTTTTAAGCCGGTCGACAGCGGTCATCGCCGCCCAGCCGTCGGTGGCTAGCAGGACCCGATCGCCGATGCCGGCGTCGACGGAGTCCACAGCCAGCACAGGCGCGCCGCGCTCGTTGCCGTCGAGGTCAAGCGGGGCTACAACCAGTAACTTCAAATCTTCGTGACTGGGGTGTTTCCGCGTGGCGACGACTTCCGCTATCACCTGGCCGAGCAGCATCCTAGTGGCTACCTCATTTATCGATGGAGTCGACAATGCCGACTACGGCCGCATCCACGCCTACTTTATCGGGTAGGAACGCATAAACGGCTTCGCCCCCGCGGCTCCAATAGATTCTTTCACCCGCCCCCGCGCCGACGGCATCCGCCGCGATCAGCGGCCGCCCGGCATCCTGACCTTCAACTGTGATCGGTTGAATCACCAGCAGCTTGCGACCTTCGAGATCCCGACTCTTGACCGTAGCCCAAACCCGTCCTACTACGCGACCCAGGCGCATTCATCACTCCCTGAGAAACTCGCTGCGCCGAGCAATTCCGGCGGAGGCGCCATCAGCTTTAACGAACCCACAGGCAAGACTGCCGGGGCACTGAGTTCCCGCCACTGGCCGCCAGGCAACCACAAGGCGCAGTGCACTATTGTTCGTCCCCGGAGTCAAGATCCAGCTCGTCGACGATGCCGATGATCGCCGCGTCGACCGGGCTGTCCTTGCACCCTCTCGCCAGACGCGCCGAGCTGCCCGAGACGACAAGCACCTTTTCGCGGTACCCCGCCCCGACGGTATCGACGGCGATCACATACCCCGGCTGGTCGTCCCCTTCCGGCGAGACGTACCGCAGCACGAGCAGCTTCTTGCCTTCCAGCCGCTCGTCCTTGCGGGTGGCGACAACGGTACCGACGACGCGAGCTAGTAGCATCGAGAGCGTCCTCTACGAGGGCCTTACTTGCCGCCGGCCTTCGCGGGTGAAATCGCGAAAACGTCACTCAGGTTGCTGTGCGGACGCGGGATGACATGCACCGCAATCAGCTCACCAACCCGGCGGGCCGCGGCGGCGCCGGCGTCGGTCGCGGCCTTGACGGCAGCGACGTCTCCACGACAGAAAATGGTGACGTAACCGGACCCGATCTTCTCCCAGCCCACCAAGGTCACATTGGCCGACTTGACCATCGCATCGGAGGCTTCAATCAGCGACACCATGCCTCGCGTCTCAATCATTCCAAGGGCTTCGCCCATTTATTGTCCTATCCTCCCTTTTCCCGCATCGCTTCCTCCACGAGTCGGATCAGCTCATCGCGGGTCACTGTAAATCGTTGTTGTCCATCCGACGGGGCGGCGCCGATCGGCGTGTCCTCCGCCGAAACCGGACATCCCGGCTGCGCTACCACCTGGGACTCGACGCCATAACGCCCTCGGGACTCAAACAGCTTGTCGACTTCCTTCCGCGGCAGAGTTTTCGCTCCGCCCAGCATCTCGGCGACCCAATTAATACGTGCGAAGTGCTCCACCGTCTCCATACGGAAGAAAGCCTGATAGATGTCCTTCCCATAGCTGACCGAACCATGATTAGCGAGCAAGATCGCATCATGCTTGGGAATCAGCGGCAGCATCGGCTCCGTCAATTCCGGCGTGCCAGGCAGCCCGTAAGCGGCCAGCGGCACACAGCCCAGCCCGATGACCACTTCCGGCAACAGCGCCTTATTGAGCGACAGCCCCGCGGCGGCAAAACCGGTGGCGACCGGCGGGTGCGCGTGGACCACCGCCTGCACATCCGGGCGCATCTTGTAGATCACAAGATGCATCAGGATTTCAGAGGTCCTCTCCAGCCGCCCGGAAACCTTGTTGCCCTCGTAATCGACGATGATCAAATCGTCGGGGCGCATCATGCCCTTGCTCACCCCCGTGGGAGTGGCAAGAATCCGCTCGCCATCTAGTCGAATGGTGATGTTGCCGTCATTGGCGGCCACCCAACCTTTTTGGTGAACGAGACGGCCAACGTCGACAATGTCTTGCCGATGCTCCCGCTCGGTTTTGACCATGCGACCTCGTATCCTAACGTGGGGGGCGCGCGCTTGTAAAGCAAGGACGACATGGAACTCGAAGACGCGCGTTAGCACCTACGGAGTCAGAGTGTCGCCAAAAGCGGCGGAAATTCCCAAACCCCGGTCGGCGCCGCGGCTCCTAGCCCGCCCGCGCGGCCATGACCCTGGTTTTCCTGTTGGCCCGGGCCACTTCCTTGACGGCGTCCCCAACGTAGCGAACTTGCTCTTCCGTCATCGCGGGATAGAGCGGCAGAGAAATCAGCCGAGGGTACAGCTCCATGGCCCGCGGACATTGGTTCCCGGGAAGCTGGGCCAAGGACGCGAAGAAGGGGTGCAGAGGAACGGGGATGAAGTGGACACTTGTACCGACTCCTCTGTGGCGCAGTTGCCGAATGAGCTCGGCGCGGTCAATGTTGAGCCTGTCGAGGTTTAGCCTGATCGCATATAGGTGCCAAGAATGGCGGCACGAGTCGCTGTTCGGCGGCAACTCCGTCTCGTCCACGTCCGCGAAGGCAGCGTTATACATGCCGGCGTAGCGCCTTCTCGTCTCGATGAAACTCTCCAGTCTGCGCAGCTGAACGACCCCCATCGCCGCTTGAATATCGCTCATGTTGTACTTGAAGCCGCGGTCCAGAACCTCGTAGTACCAATTCCCTCGCTCGGCATAGCGCCCCCAAGCGTCGGTGCTGATGCCGTGAAGACAGAGCCTTCTCATTCTTTCCGCAAGCTCTTCGTCTTCGCTCGTGACCATGCCGCCTTCGCCGGTTGTCATGTTCTTCGTGGCGTAAAAACTGAACGCGGCCGCGTCACTGCGGGCACGGCAAACCTTGTTGAATCCACCAAGGGGCGAGCCCTGATAATGACTACCCGCGCCGTGGGCAGCGTCTTCCACCACGAACAAGCCCCGCTCGCTAGCCAGTTTCCAGATCTGCGCCATTCGGCATGGAAGACCGCCCAAATGAACCGGCACGATGGCCCGAGTCCGATCGGTGATTCGACGAGCAATCGAATCAGGATCTATGTTCCCGTCGTCGCCGACGTCCGCTAGGACCGGCGTCGCACCGACGTGGAGGATCGTGCTGACGGTCGAGCAGAACGTCAGCGGTGTGGTTATCACCTCGTCTCCCGGACCGATCCCCAGCGCGGCAAGCGCCAGATGCAGCCCGGCCGTGCACGAGTTCACCGCCAGAGCGTGTTTCGCCCCGACGTAGTTTCGGAATTCGTCCTCGAATTGGGCCGCCTTCGGACCCGTCGTGACCCATCCGGAGCGAAGCACGCATGTGACTTCATCAATCTCTTCCTGGCCGATGGCGGGAAGATTATAGGGAATGAAGCTGCGCTCATTCATGGCCAATCAGGACCGCCGATTCCGCGGCGCTCGGTTCCAGGCCGCGGTAGTGGGCCAGGATAGTCGATCCGCATTTCGTCTCGTTCAGCGCATCTGATCTCTTAACAGCAATTGTCTCACGTAGTTCCGCCGCACCGCATTTGGCGTTCGCCCCTATTCGCTACTTTCCGTCGCAAAATGCGCTCGCCGCTCGTCGCGGAGACTGTCACCCATTTCGCGGGTTCGAAAAATCAACCAGTTACGGGGATGTCCGGACGCGAAATTCGCTGATTGTAGCCAGCCACCGCCCAGTCTCCCCTTTTTGCGACGGAAACTAGCTAAACCGAACGCCCGTATCTTCAGGGGGAACAATTAGCCCGCTTTTTTCACTAGGCGGCGAGGCGAAGTACACGGCAGCGTAACCGAGTTCCTTGGGTTTCCTACACGCCAAGTGCACCACCCAGGCCTTGGCCTTCGCGGTGATCCGGGGCTGCTTGGGACGATGATAGGCATCCTTCAACGCGGCCTCCACACCCATGGCGAGGGATCGCGCGACGCAGCCGCTCCAGATGTTGCACCTCTTCAGGAGTGAGAATCAGTCGATATACTAGTACTCCGTTTCATAAATACACTCACGTTTCGGGCTGGTGCAGGCGGGGCACGGTACGCCGCCCCGTAATTGATGAAGCTAGCCCGCATTTCTCTTCAACGATCAGTGGCGGTTCCGCTGTAACCGCCCGTCGGCGGTTGCAGGGCCGTGGTATCAAGCAACCCCTCACCCCTTGATCACGCCCATGGGGCGCAGCCGCGCGACCTTCTTCGCCAGCCCGGCGTTGTGGACGACCTCGATCACCTCGTCCACGTCCTTATACGCTTCGGGAATCTCCTCGAGAATCCCCTTTCTGCTTTCGCTGCGGACGAGAACCCCCGCCTCTTCAAGACTCTTGAGCACCTGCTGAACGTCTCTGCCCTTCTTCGCGGCGGTACGGCTGAGCAGGCGTCCGGCCCCGTGACACGTCGTGCCGAAGGTTTCTTCCATCGAGCCGGGCTGGCCCACCAGCACCCACGACGCAGTCCCCATGCTGCCGGGAATGAACACAGGCTGTCCGATCTCGCGGTAGGCCGGGGTCAACTCGGGATGGTGTGGCGGGAAAGCCCGCGTGGCGCCCTTGCGGTGCACCAGCACGTCGCGCTGCTTGCCGTCGACTTCGTGCCTTTCGTGTTTGGCGATGTTGTGGCACACGTCGTAGACGACATCGGCTTGCGCGTCGTCGCCGAGAATGCGCTTCAAGGCACCCCGCAAAAAGTGAGTAATACCTTGCCGATTGGCCCACGCAAAATTGGCAGCCGCGCGCATGGCGGCCAGGTAGCTCTGTCCTTCCGGTGACTGCGTCGGCACGCAGGCAAGCTGGCGATCGGGCAATCGAATGTCGTACTTCTTCATCCCGGCGCCCATTTCGCGCAGGTAGTCGGTGCACACCTGATGTCCCAATCCGCGAGAGCCGGAATGGATGAGCACGACCACCTGATCGGCGGAGAGACCCATCGTCCGGGCTGCCTGCTCGTCGTGAATCTGCTCGACGTACTGAATTTCCAGAAAATGATTGCCGCTGCCCAAGGTCCCGATCTGAGGACGGCCCCTCTGTTTAGCCCGATCCGAAACCTTGTCGGGATCGGCACCAGCCAGGGCACCCCCAGCTTCCGCGAATTCTGGGTCTCGAGGCTCGCCGTAGCCGTGGTTGACCATCCATTGCGCGCCCTCGACCAACACGCGGTCCAGGTCGCGAAGATTGATGTTGACGAAACCCGAACCGCCCATTCCGCAGGGCACGTCTCGGAAGATTTGGTTAACGAGCTCGCGCAGACGGAGGCGCACGTCCTGCCGGCTGCGGTTCAGACGAACCAGCCGCACGCCGCAGTTGATGTCGAACCCCACGCCACCCGGAGAGACCACGCCACTCGAGTAATCCGTCGCTGCCACGCCGCCAATGGGGAAACCATACCCCTGATGAATATCGGGCATCGCCAAGCTCGGGCCGACGATTCCCGGCAGCGTAGCAACGTTTACCGCTTGCTCTAGCGATTTGTCCTTGGCGATCTTGTCGATGATCTGCTTGGTGGCATACACCACAACGTCGGTGCGCATGCCAAGGCTATCGTCCCGCGGGATGCGCCAGCGGAAGTCGTCGATTCTTTCCAGTCGCTCGGCGAGACTCATATGTCTAGGAAGATGCGCGACTCCCAGCGGCCGTCGCGCTCGAAAACCTCGATGTCATGATACGTTACCGCTTTGACGATGAGTTTCCAGCGATGGCGAGCCGGGTCGCGCGCCTCACCCATGAGTCTTCCCTCGAGCATCGTTGGCCCGATTTTCTCCACTCGGAATTGACTCGCCGCAAACAGGCCGGCGTCGAAGCGATAGAGAACCTCACTGAGCCAGTTAACAAGCAACGATTCGTAATCCTCTCCCGTTGCCTGAATCGCGACTTCGCCGCGCGGATCGATCGTTTCAGTTTCGGCGGCAATGGACATCATGGCTTGGGCGGCGTTCTCGAAGAGCTCCGCCGGGGTGGCGCCCCAGGCGCGGAACCCGATGTCGGCCGTGTGCTCGAGTACTTCAAAAGGCTCGCTCATGAGCGCATCTACGCGTTATGGACACCTGCTCGGCTCGCCAAGCCGTCACACAGACCCTCAAAGACGAGCCCCTCTGCCCATTGTAGATGGGTTCCTTGTGCTAAAGATGGATGTTAAGAATCTACCGTCATCACCGTCGAGGCTCCCTATGACCGCCGCAGTCAGGCGCGCACAGCCCGACAGCCGCAACTCATACAATGCCGACTGATTCTTCCGCGGAAGCCATGCCCGGCACCATCTACCTGGTCGCAACGCCGCTCGGCAACCTCGAAGACATCACCCTGCGGGCATTGCGCATCCTCAAGGAGGTAGACCTGATCGCCTGCGAGGACACGCGCCACACCCGGCGGCTGCTGAATCATTTCGACATCCGCAAACGGCTGCTCAGCTATCACGAGCACAACGAAACGCGGCGTGCCGCCGAGCTTGTGCGTGAAGCCCGGCAAGGCAAAAATATCGCCGTGGTTTCAGACGCCGGCATGCCGGCCATCGCCGACCCCGGCTACCGCGTGGTCACCGAAGCCATCGCGGCGGGCGTTCCCGTTGTGCCCATTCCCGGACCCGTGGCCGTCGAGACAGCGCTGGCCGCTTCCGGCCTGCCCACCGATGCGTTCCGCTTCGGCGGCTTCCTCCCGGCCAAAAAAACCCAGCGCCGCAAGACCCTGCGAGCCATGGCCCATTCCACCGCCACCCTCGTCTTCTACGAGGCGCCCCATCGAATTCTAGAAACCCTGGCCGACGTGAAAGCGATTCTCGGGGAGCGGCCGATCGTTGTCGCCCGCGAGCTCACGAAAATCCATGAGGAATTCCTTCGCGGCCCGACTTCGGAAGTTTTGGCCGAGCTGCAATCCAGGAAAACCGTAAAAGGGGAGATCACTCTCTTGATCGGGCGCGGCACGGTCGAGCCCGAAGAGCCGCGGACCGTCCAGCAACGGGTGGCCGAACTCGTCGAAAAACAGGGCCTATCTAAGATGGATGCGATCAAGCAGGCGGCGCGTGAACGCGGCATCTCGAAGCGCCAGGCCTACCAACTACTTGAGCAGCGCGGGCGGTAGACAGCGTCGACCTTGAACGGCAGTAGCGGTGACCTTCACCGCGCCAGTCCGCTTTTCTCACGATAGTTGTACGGGCGGACCATTGCAGTGCGGGGAAGGACGGGGCGGCATGGGGTACCCGGGGCTTGCGCCCCCGGGGCCAACATTAACCCTGAGCTTTGCCCGACGTTTTCTCGAATAGCCCCGCCTTCGGTTCTGCTACGGGAAGAGCTGGAAGTCGAGGGTAGTGGTCGAACCGGCGCTGACGGTGGTTACGGCGACTTCGGGCGTGCAACCGGCCTTCGAGGCGGTTACGGTGCGCTCGCTCTCGGGGACATCTTGAATCGTATATTTGCCGCCGCGGTTTGTCAGGGCGGATTGACCGGTATCGGTCGAGACCAAAACATCGCCCAGCTTTGTGCCGTTGTTGTCGGTGACCGTACCTTTAATGGTTCCGGTGCCGCCCGAGGGCTCGGGGTCGAGCGCAAAGTCGAGCGTCGAAGTCGCGCCGTCGCTGACGCTCGTTAAGTCCTGTTTCGAAACATAACCCGACGCCGTTACGGTCACCGTTCGAGTCCCGGTGGGAACCGGGGTAAGCGTGTAATCGCCAAAGCTGTCGGTGCTTGTCGACTCCCCAGTGTCGGCCGACACGCCCGCGCCCGAAATCGCTGAGTTGTCGCTGCTGTCGGTCACTCGGCCGCTGATCGTCCCAAACGTCGCCGAGCCGCTCGTATCGCCACAACTCGGCCCGGCAGCGGCGTCGAAATTCCAGCCGCTCAAGACGGCGTTGTCGACGCAGAATGTCCAGTCGGCGCCGTCCTTGACCGGGGACGTCTCGAACACAGCCTCACCGCTTGAGTCGGTCACCGCGGAGAGGCTGCCGCTCCAGTCGCCCGTGAAGGTGCCGTCCACGGTCACCCCGCCCACCGCCAACGAACCCTCGTCGACTACCGTGACCACCGCGACGCCCTTGTTTCTAGGGCCGTTAACGGGAACCACCGTGACCCTGATGCTGTCAATGTGGAAGGTCGGCAAGGTGTTGGAGACATCGACGTTGACGCTGTCAAAGGCCGCTTGCGAATCGCTGTCGGTCGCGCGGGTGTTGAGCGTGGCGGCGCCGTTGGAACTCGTGGTCGTGTTCCACACGGCTTCGTAATAAAGGGTGTCGCTGTTGTATGTCGCCGGCTGCCAGGACCCGCCGTCAATGTTCCAATAGACGTCGAGCGACCCCGCCGCGTCTTCCGCGTCGGAGGCGTCGATTTGCACGGTGACGTTGCCCGTGACCGAATCGTTGTTTGCCGGGTTGAAGATCGACACTGCGGGATCGGACCCGCCCCCGAAGTTGGGCTTCACGATGAACAAACCCTGCTCCCGGCCGCTGATGACGACCAAGCTACTGTCGAAGTACGGATAATTGCTCCACGTGCCGTTGTAGGTGGCGTCGTCGTCGGTGGGGTAGATGTCGAAGAAACCCATCTCGCTCAAGTTGCCGTTGGCGATGTCGCTGATGTCGAGAATGCGCAACCCGGCACGGTAGTTCGACTGATAGGTGTGCCCGCCCATGACATATTGGTTGTGGTCGATCGCGGGCGTGGAGGCTGTAAACGTCCCGATAACGGACGGGGCGTCGAGGTTCGACACGTCCCAGATATAAGTCCGCGTATTGTGTCCGAACGACGTCTCGTCCGTCTCATCGCCCATCAGGAAATAGACGTGGTCCGCGGTCAGCCAACCTTGGTGGGTATAGCTTGAGCCGGTGTAACTGTTTGTCGACAATTGATTGGGGGCGCTCTTGTTCGTCACGTCCACGATCGTGAGCGTGTCGGTATTCGAGTTGAAGCAGACCTCGGCGCCTTGGTGGTCGGGGTCGGGTCCTTGATAGTTCACGCATTGGGCGTCGTGTGTATACCCGTCGGCGCTGAAACAGCCCGCGGAGGCCGGGGCCGTCGGGGTGCTGATGTCCACCATATGGAGGCCGCCCGAACAGTCGTTGGTGCCGACCCCGTAAGCGTAGCCGCTGTTTTCGTTGATGACGATATTGTGCGCGCGGAGAAAGCCGCTCTACCAGGCGGTCTCGGTGAACGTGACCGGCGGCGACACGACGCTGCGCAACAGCGTCAGGTCGAAGACCTGCATGCCGCTGTTGTTGGCCTCGCTGACGACGAAAGCGTGGTCGGCGTAGACTTTGATGTCGCGCCACGTCGACGAAAAGGTGCTTCCGTGCAGGGCCAGATTGCCGAGATAGACCGGGTTCGCCGGGTCGCTGATGTCGACGAACGAAGTCCCCGTCGTGCGGCCCATGATGGCGTACTCTTTGCCGGTTTCGGGGTCGGTCCAACCCCAGATGTCGTTGCCGTAACCGCCGCCGATTTGGTCAAGCGGCAGGAAGGCCATCAAGTCCACGTTGGCGCAGGGATAGGTTCCGGCGAAGCCGTCCGTGCAGGAGGTGAAGCTCTGGGCCGCCAAGTTTTCCGCGGCGAGTTGATCTTCCTCAAAAGCCCGCATTGTCTCTTGGACGTGCAGCGGCGGGCGGCCTTGGTGAGGCGCGCTCTCGTCGTCGTCGGCGAAAAGCGGAGTGCTCGCGGTGAACGTCAGGACCAGAGCGGTTGCAAACGCGGTCTTTGACCGCCTACGCGGCGGTAGGAAACGGCCGAGATCAAACATAGTCTTGCTCCTCCGGTGCGTCGCCGCGCCGACAGGCGCACTTGATTATCATGCTACGGCGGCGGCTGCGCGTCGATAGCCAGAATTTCCAATTTGGAACTCCGACTCCAACATGGTACTCTCTCTTCTCCTGAATACAACGACTTTGCCCCGCAAGGCAGGCCACGACGGCATCGAAGTGTTCCCATGGCCTGTTCTTGTCGTCCGGTGAGGCCCGTCTCGCTGCTGCTCAGCCGATTGGTCGCACACCCCTGCGACCCTCCTTCCTCAACGCCCAGATTTCCTACCCGAAAGGGCCGGCCCTAACCACCCGGCACAGGCAGCGCCCAGATCCGACGCAGCATGTCGCCGAATAGCCTGCGGTTCAGATACCCCTCGGCCAGCAGCAACCAGTAGTAGCGATGACCAGCCGACCGCCCGTCTTCATCAGCCGCTGCTGCAAGCTCGTCCGTCCCGTAGCGCAGGCTGGGCGGTCGTTTGCCCAGACCTGCGGTCGTTTCTCTGCAGCCTTGTTCGCGCTCCGTGAGGGCCAACCTAATCCCGCCTGTATTTCACCAGTTTTCTAGCCTCCGGTCCCCGGCATGTCACGTAAGTTAAGTTATTTATTCAAAGTATCTTAATGCCGATAATGGCACTGCGGCCTTGGATTGGCGGGGTACAATTATGATTGGGCACCCGAAGCATTCCAGAGGCCATTCGAGCACGGTCAATTCGGAGCAACGAACCAAACGGAGCAAAGAAAATTACCAAACAAAGCCAATGTCGCGAACAACCCATGGGGAATCAATGGGTTACAGCGGGCTTCCGATACCGCGGAACTCCCGGCTTGGCAAGACCCGACGGATCGCTCCAGCGGGTTACAAGGCACCTTCGCCTGAGTGCGGGCGACCCCCGAGGAACAGCCACGGGGCGACGACTGTTGGGGGCAGGGGAACTACCGAGCGACAGAATTACCAAACAAACCCAATTTACAATAACCAACATAGATTCAGCACCTTACGAGCCATCTCCAAGATGCCAGGGGCCGGAGGAGTTCCCTTCGCCAGCACGCCAGCCGCCACCGCCGCCCACCATGTCCCTCGAAAAAAAGCACTTAGCCTGAAGCGAATTGGCCGGCTGTACCAGATTTTTCGGGACGGTTGCTTTTACCACGGGCTACTAGGGAGGAACCCTGATCCGCTTCGGTCCCCTGGGACCCAAAGATCGGGTCTCAATTCTTGTCTGCTCCCCTACCGCCGTTGGTTGACACCCGTAGGTGCGCGTGATAAACCGGAGCTAGGTTCTCTTGCTTGCCTCGCTTTTGCTCTTTGTCGGGCCGTAAGCCGCAAGAGGCACAGTGGCTATGAAGACCGCGCTAATCCGGTTTGTTGTCCGACTACCCGCCGCGGCGGCCGTCTTTGCACTCCTTGTTATCACCACGGCAGCGGCAGCGCCCGGTCTGTTCCACGGCGACGATCTAGATCACTGTTGCGAGTTCTGTCACCTCGGCCACCTTCCCATCCTGAAGCCGGGCGCGGGCGTGACCTATTACGCGCCCCCGAGCTTGGCTACAACGTTCCGATCCGACCCCGCTCCGCGGCAGAGCTATTTCTCGCTGAGCGTCCACCACTCGCGCGCTCCCCCTGCATAGACTCTCTCGACTGACTGCTTGCTCACACTCCAAGGGGCAAGTACGACAAACAGCCGTTTGGGCCGGCGAGCGCTCGCCGACCCGCGGCAACACGGGAGTTTATGCGAATCGCCAAGCATTTCATTCTTGTCCTATGCCTGACAGGTCCCTGGCAAGGATTCTCCGGGCAACTCCGAGCCCAATCGCAAGGCTCGGTTGAGGGACAGGTGACGCTAGCCGAGACCGGCGCACCGCTGCGGGGAGTTTCTGTCCTCATTCTGCAGTTGGGAAGGACTGTCGTCACTGATGCGGAGGGCCACTATCGCTTCGATCGCGTCCCCGAGGGCTTCTATCACGTTCTCGCACACCTCGACAGCACGCTGACCGAGGAAGCGAAGGGCGTTGCCGTGACGGCACAGCGTTCGGCGACACTGAACTTCACGCTGGCCATTGCGGTGCACGAATATGAGATCACGGTGACTGCGGGGGGCAAGGAAGAGACGGCGTTCGAATCGTTCCAGACGGTCGACTCGCACACCTCCTTCGACCTCGCGGAGTCCACCGCGCCGGCCATTGGGGATGTGTTGGCCGGCCAGCCGGGCAACGGGGTCGCCAAGCGTAGTTTCGGCCCCGGCAGCTCGCGACCTATCATCCGCGGTTTCGATGGCGATCGCGTTTTGGTGATGCAGGACGGCATCCGGACGGGAACTTTGTCGTCGCAGTCGGGCGACCACGGAGAGCTCATAAACACTTCGACCCTCGACCGCCTGGAAGTCGTCAAGGGCCCCGCTACGCTGCTCTACGGCAGCAACGCTCTCGGAGGCGTCGTGAACGCCGTCACCCGCCACCACGCCGTTCACGAGCACCCGCACGAGGGCCTTCGAGGCTACGTTTCGGGATCGGCGGGATCCGCCAACGCGTTCGGCGGCGGCTCGGCGGGCTTTGAATACGGCCACGGAAAATGGCTGCTCTGGGGCGGGGGCGCCGGCCAGCGCAGCGCGGACTACCACACGCCCCAGGGGCCGGTCTTCAACTCTAGGACGCGGATCGTGAACAGCTACGGCGGGGTCGGATGGTATGGCGATAAGACTTTCGCCAGCTTCAGCGTCCAAGCCGACGACGGCGCCTACGGCGTGCCGTTTGCCGCGGAGTTCGAAGGCGGTGAAGAAGAGTTGGATCGTATCGGGATCGACTCCCGGCGCGAGTCGTATCAAGGGAACTGGGGACTGCGGAAGCTCGGTTCGGCCATCGAACGGTTCACGCTCAAGCTCAACCTCACCAACTGGGAACACGACGAGGTCGAGTTCTTCCAAGACGGCGGGCGCGAAGTGGGGACGACGTTCGACCAGAAACAGTTCGTCTACCGTGGCGTTTTCGAGCAGGCTCAACGCGGCCGCCTAACCGGCCGCTTCGGTTTTTGGGGGCTCGCTCGCGACTACAACGTAGCCGGGGCGGAGGCCATATCCCCCCCGGTAGATCAGGACGCCTTCGCCGTTTTCGCGCTCGAGGAGATCGACTTCGAGCGCTTCAAACTGCAATTCGGCGGCCGCCTGGAGAAAACCCACTACGCGCCGGGAATATTCATCAGCGGGAGCACCGAAGGCCCGCGTACGGATTACCCGAACCGCTCTTTCACTGGAGCATCCGCCGCCGCCGGCGTACACGCCGAGGTTTGGCGCGGCGGAGCGTTGGTCGTCAACTACGCCCACTCCTACCGCGCCCCGGCGCTCGAAGAGCTCTACAACTTCGGGCCGCACCTGGGATCGCTGGCGTTTGAAGTGGGCGATCCGAATCTCGGCCCCGAGACAGGCGACGGGGTCGAGATTTCACTGCGCCAGAAGAGCAAGCGGGCGCGAGGCGAGCTCAACTTGTTCTACTACGGCTTCAACAACTTCGTGTTTCCCTTCCCCACGGGGGAGTTTGAAGACGGGCTACAAGTCATCAACTTCACCCAGCTCGATAGCCGCTTTACCGGCGCCGAGGCCAACCTGGGTTTGGCCCTCAATTCCAGCGTTTGGTTCAACCTCGGGATGGACTACGTGGACGCGCAGGAAACGACCTTCAACACCCCACTGCCGCGAATACCTCCCCTCCGGGGACGAGTCGGATTCGATTTCCGCTATCAAGCACTAAGTGTCAAGCCGGAACTCGTCTTGGCAAGCGACCAGCAGCAGACGTTCACGGGTGAGACGCGAACGCCCGGCTATGGGGTCGCCAACCTGAAGGCTTCCTACACCATCCCGCAAGGACACCGTGTTCACCAGTTCGCCGTTAACGTCTTCAACATCGGCGACCGCCTCTACCGCAACCATTCCTCGTTCATCAAAGACCTCGCCCCCGAAATCGGCCGCGGCGTCCGGTTCACCTACCGCATTCGGTTCTTCTGAGGCTGTTTTCCAGAGCGCCGTCGGGCGACACGTAAACCGGAGTGCCCAGCAGCGTCTCGGCCTTCGTCAGCTGGGATCGGTCAGCCGCCTGGCCAGTTTTCGCTCTAAGCTTTCTCTCCGTCCCAGGCCATCCGGGCCACCGATAATCAAATTAAGCTGCCAGTTGTATTGCTTTTCCAGCCAACTCATGGCACAATACATTAGGCGAATCAAAGGCGAATAAAGAGACTCTTTCCTTGCCTGCTTCTACTCAGCTCCATGCCCTTCAGACTCTGCTCCGCAAACAGGGCCTGGGGTCCGCTTTGCGGTCGGGTTCCGCTAAGCGATATCCACCCGCTGCGACCGGTTTTGCCGAGTTGGACGACCTGCTGGGCGGCGGGATTCCACACGGGCAGATCACCGAGCTGGTGGGACAAGCTTCTTCGGGTTGCACGAGTGTAGCGCTGTCGCTACTGGCGGAAGCGACAGCACGCCAGGAAGTAGCAGCCTACATCGACGCTTCGGATTGCTTTGATCCGCCGTCAGCGGAAAGAGCGGGGGTAGCGCTTGACCGGCTACTGTGGGTGCGCTGCGGAGACAAGAAGGCTCCAGGGATCAGGAGCCGGGCGCCGGGAGAAACCGGCGGCACAGGTATTCCCGGCTGTCCATCGCCGAGCCGCGGTAGGGAAGCGGTCCAGCCGACGGACGTCGATATCCCCCAACAGGGCAAGGCATGCCGTGCCCCTACAACAGAAAAATCACCCGCCTCGCTCCGCGGCTCGGCCGATCAACGGTTCGACCGATCAACGGCTTACGGTTCACGGTTCACGGTTGACGAGCGGCAAGCCTGGCAGGCCGTCAACCTGGTGGCCGCGGCCGGAGGGTTCGGCCCAATCGTCCTTGATCTGGGTGGCCTTTCGCAACGGAAACTCCGGCCATGGCAGAACCGCCGATGGATGCGGCTTCTCCGGGTGATGGAAGGCAGCGCGACCGCGCTAGTTATTATTTCCGCCCAGCATCTGGCTTCCACCGTTTCGGGCTTGGTATTGGAGCTGTCACGCGAGAAAACAGACTGGGCGGAGAACCAGGGCTTTTCCTTTCTGCTGAACGGGATCACGAGCAAGGGGCGGATTTTGCATCAGCGGCGATTGCCGCAGTGGCAGCAGGAGAAAACCTGCCGGGTAGAGATTGGGTCGTGAGAAGAGTAGCAGACCGGGACATAGGTAACACTTTAGTCCGGGCACATAGGCAACACATTGGCCATCGCCACTCTTGGCGGTCCTGGTTTCGAGTAGCGGCCGGCAATCGTGCCGGTCCTCTTCCGATCCCGGGCCATGAGGGAGCAGTCCAGCCGACTCGAGTCAACATCCCGTCCAAGGGCACGGCATGCCGTGCCCCTACAAGGACTCGCGAAAGCGGTGCGACAGAGCGCCAGGGATCAAAGATCAGAGGAAATCACCGGCGCAACGGATCAACAGATCCCCCGATCAACGGTTTACGGCTCACGGCTTACGGCTTCACGGTTCACGACCGGCGGTAGCGGCCGGCAATCGTGCCGGCCACCTGATTATGCAGCAGCTCTACGCCTGTCTCTACATTCCTGATTTTCCCGTGGCGGCACTGCTGCGACAGGAGCGGAATCGGCGTGTTCCGCCAGTGGCTGTCTATACCGGCACGGCGCCGAACTGCTTCGTCTATGCGGCTAACCAAGTTGCACGTGCCGGCGGGGTCGAAGAAGGCATGCCCCTGGCGGAGGCCAAAGCGCGCTTTGCGGCTTTGAAAACAGCTCCTGCTCAACAGGCGGAAAAGCGACGCGACGACGGCAAGAGCAGGGGTATTCGTCCTTACCGGCTGCGCCCGGCGAGTCCCATGACCGCCATGGGTGGAACCGGAGACCAGGAACAAGCGACAAGGGACAAAGAGATAGCGCCCGACCCTCCTGCCGGTCCTCTTCCGAGCCGCGACCGTGAGGGGGCAGTCCAGCCGACTCGAGTCAATATCCCGCCCAAGGGCACGGCATGCCGTGCCCCTACAACAGAAAAATCACCCACCTCGCTCCGCGGCTCGACCGATCAACGGTTCAACCGATCGACGGCTCACGGTTCGCGGCTCGCGGCTCACGAATTCAACGACACGCTGCATATTTACCCCCGCGATCCGGAAGCAGAAAAACAGGCCCAGCAGGAGCTGCTCGAGCTTGCACTTGCCATCTCCCCGCGAGCGGAAGACACCGCGCCGGGACTGATTGTCCTCGACATGTCCGGACTGCCCGACCCTCATGCTTCGGCAAGCCACTTCTCCTTGGGCGCCGAGAAACTAGGACTAGAGGCCCATGTCGCCGTCTCCCAAAACCGTTTCGTGGCCCTTTGCGCCGCGCGCGCACAGCCGAGTCTCACGCATGTTTTTCCTGGGCAAGAAGCCGGCTTCTTGCAGGCCTTGCCTCTCGACGTCCTACCGCTCGACGCCAAGGAAGAAGAGACTCTGCGGCGGTGGGGGATCCACACGGTAGGCGAGCTGGCCCGGCTGCCGGAAAATTCCCTCGTGGCCCGTTTCGGTGAGCGGGGCGGGCAACTTGTGAAGCTCGCCCGCGGGCAGGAAGAGTCCGTGTTGTGTCCCTATGAGCCTCCTCGGGCGCTGGAAGAAAAAATGGACTTCGACTGGCAGGTGACCGAGCTTGCATCACTTTCCTTTCCGCTCTCGGAATTGCTAAACCGCCTTTGCCGGAAGCTCGAGGCGCACCATCTAGCCGCCGAAGAAATTCGCCTTTCGCTGAAGCTGGCCGACGGCAGCTGGTTTGAGCGCGCGGTGCCGCTGTCCTCTCCTCTGACGGATCCCCGAGTCTTGCCGGCACTGCTGCGCTTGGATTTGGCGGCGCATCCACCCGGCGAGGCTATTGAAGGGGTAAAGGTTTCCGCGCAACCCACTCCCAAGCGGATGGTACAGTTCTGCTTGTTCGAACCGCCGTTGCCGAGTCCGGAAAAGCTAGCAGTCACCCTGGCCAGACTGTCAAACCTCGTCGGCTCCGGCCGTGTCGGCGCACCGGTTGTAGTGGATACACACCGCCCCGGCGCATTTACCGTCACCGCCTTTGCGCCGGTGAACGGCAGGGGCAAGAAAGTAGAGACCAGCACTCCTGCCGATCCATTAGAGCAAAACTGGGAGCTGTCGAGGCCCCAGTTTCAGATGTCAGAACCAACCAGCGGAACAGGCGATCCCACCGGTCCGCTTCCGAGCCGCGACCGTAAGGGAGCGGTCCAGCCGATGGGCGTCGATATCCCCCGAAACGACACGGCATGCCGTGTCCTTATAGGAATCCAAGAAAGCGATGTGACCGTGGGCTTCTCACCGCCGAGCGGTGAGAAGCCGTCCCCCCAAATCACAACCGTGGCTACCGCCACGCAGGCAAAAATGCCTGCGCTACAGACCGGCGCCGCGCCACCGCGGCTTAACGGATCATCCGTTCAACAGTTCAACCGATCAAGGACCCACGGTTCACGGCTTACGGCTCATATCTCCACGGCTCACGGCCTGCGCCGCCGACCGCCGGCTTTTCGATGCTTCCGTCCGCCGCCGGAAGCGGAAGTCTTCCTGCGCGGTTCGCGGCCTGTCTACGTAACCGCGGCAGAGATTCAAGGTTCGGTTCACGCTCGCGCCGGCCCTTGGCGGGTCTGCGGCGAATGGTGGACGGAAAACGCCTGGGACTACGAAGAGTGGGACGTCGAAGTGCGCGGCCGCCTGTATCGGATTTGCTGCGAGCGCTCGACGCAGAGTTGGTACGTGACGGGAGTGTATGACTGATTGAGAACCGTGAATCGATAGTCGGCTCCCCTTGGGGAGGGGCCGACCGTTGACCGCTCACTGGCGTTCGCGGCTCCGAATCGGGCATGGCAAGGGTGTGCGAGAGCAAGGGACTGAGCCTGGAACGCTAGTGACAGGCCAAGTATCCGGCGCAACCGTGGCGCCATGGGCACTCAGTCGAAAACCTACCCGCGTTCATCCTTATTGGGTGGGCCGCGAGGCCCATGGGCACTCCCTCGCGGTCGCGGCTCCGATTCGCTCGTCGAGAGGGTGTGCGCGAGCAGGAAACTGAGCCTGCAACGCCAGTGACAGGCCAAATCCCCGTAGCGACCGGGGCGCCATGACCGCGGTTATCCCTGCTCCATGTACATCGAACTCCACACGGCCAGCGGCTTTAGCTTTCTCAAAGGCGCTTCCCTCCCCGAGGATCTGGTAGCCGAAGCCGCGCGCCTCGGCTACCCTGCGCTGGCGCTGTGCGACCGCGACGGCGTCTACGGAGCGCCGCGTTTCCACAAGGCGGCGACCGAGGCCGGGGTGCGGCCGCTGGTGGGGTGTGAGATTTCGCTGGGCTTGGTAGCGACCGGCAATCCTGCCGGCCCTACAAACCTTCCCAGCCGTGACGTTCGAAAAGTCACGAGTCATAAGTTAGGCAAGCCGGCAATACGAGCAACGGAGCAACAGAACAACGCATCTCCGGTTCACGGCTCACGGTACTGGTCGAAAGCCGCCGCGGCTACCAAAATCTCTGCCGGCTGTTGACCCGCATGCATCTGGGGGCGCCGAAGGGTGAGGGCCGTGCCGGCTGGGACGACATTGAAGAATACTCCGACGGCTTGATTGCCTTGACGAACAATCCGCGCCACGCCGATCGGCTGCGCTCGATTTTCGGACCCAAAAATCTGTATGTCGAAATCCAGCGGCACTGCCGGCGCGAACAAGAAAGACAAAATCGCGCCCTGGTCGACTACGCCCGTTACTACGGCCTGCCGCTGCTTGCGGCCAACGACGTCCGCTACGCCAAAAAGGCCGGACGGCGATTGTTCGACGCGCTGACCTGCATTCGCGAGAAGACAGTGCTTGACCGGGCCGGACGGCTGCTCGATGCCAATGCCGAGCGGCATCTAAAAAGTCCGGCCGAGATGGCCGGACTTTTTGGCGACCTCCCTGAGGCAATACGCAACACAAAGGATCTCGCGGCACGGCTTGCGTTCACGCTGGAGAATCTCGGCTACGAGTTCCCCGACTATCCGGTTCCGCTGGGCGAGACGATGATGTCGTACCTGCGCAAGATCACCGACCAAGGGGCTCGCGAACGTTACCGTCCCTACCATGAGCGTGCCCGCCGCCAGATCGAGCACGAGCTGCGGGTCATCGAAAAGCTGAACCTGGCGGGCTACTTTCTGATCGTCTGGGACATGGTGCGTTTCTGCCGCGAGAATCGCATCCTGGCGCAAGGACGAGGCTCAGCCGCCAACAGCGCCGTCTGCTACAGCCTAGGCATTACGGCCGTCGATCCGGTCGGCATGGAGCTGCTGTTTGAACGGTTTCTTTCCGAAGAACGCGGAGAATGGCCCGATATCGACATCGACCTGCCCAGCGGCGACCAGCGCGAAAGGGTGTTGCAGCACGTCTACGAGCGATACGGCCCGCGCGGCGCCGGCATGACGGCCAACGTCATTACCTACCGCGGCAAAAGCGCCGTCCGCGAAATCGGCAAAGTTTTAGGCTTCCCCGAAGAGATGGTTGGCCGTCTATCGAATTCCATCCACAGCTTTGAATACACCGACGATGCCGACAAGCTGGCGAACCAGCTACGGACGGCCGGCTTCGACGCTTCCCATCCGCGGGTCAAGCATCTGGTCAAGCTGTGTCTTGCGATGCAGAACCTGCCGCGGCATCTCGGGCAGCACTCCGGCGGCATGGTCATCTGCCGCGGCGATCTCGATTCGATCGTGCCGCTCGAAAACGCCCGCATGCCGGGACGCACGGTGGTGCAGTGGGATAAAGACGACTGCACGGACCTGGGCATCATCAAAGTCGATCTGCTGGGACTGGGCATGATGGCGGCGCTCGAAGAATCGATCCGCATCATCCGATCGCGGGGAGGCGAAGTCGACCTAGCGCATCTGCCGCCGGATGATCCGAAAACTTACGCCATGATTCAGAAAGCCGATACGATCGGCGCCTTCCAGATCGAAAGCCGGGCACAGATGGCTACCCTGCCTCGGCTCAAGCCCAAGTGCTTTTATGATCTGGTGGTCGAGGTGGCCATCATTCGCCCCGGGCCGATCGTGGGAAACATGGTTCACCCTTATATCAACCGCCGCCTGGGACGCGAGCCTGTCCGCTATCCGCACCCTTCGCTGGAGCCGATCCTGAAGCGTACTCTCGGGGTACCGCTATTTCAGGAACAGTTGCTGCGTCTGGCCATGGTGGCGGCCGGCTTCACCGGCGGCGAGGCCGAAGAGCTGCGCCGCGCGATGGGCTTCAAGCGCTCCGCCGAGCGAATGCGAGCCATTGAAGAAAAACTGCGCTGCGGGTTAGCCGCCAATGACATCCACGGCCAGGCTGCTGAAGACATCGTCCGCTCGATTACTTCGTTTGCGCTTTACGGATTTCCCGAATCGCACGCCGCCAGTTTCGCGCTTCTGGCCTACGCCAGCTGCTATCTGAAGGCTCACTATCCGGCGGCCTTCTACACAGCGCTGGTCAACTGGCAACCGATGGGGTTTTACAGCCCGGCCGTGCTGGTCAAAGACGCCCAGCGGCACGGCATTCGCGTGCGTCCGATCGATGTGCAATTTTCCGATGTCCGCTGCAAGGTGGAAGATACAGCTGGGGACAAGGGACAAGGCACAAGGGACAAGAAGGTAGGGACCGGCAATCGTGCCGGTCCTTCACGCAGGCTTCCGGGATCCCATGAGGGCACGGCAGGCCGCGCCCCTACAGCAACGGACGACCGCACCATCCGGCTGGGACTGATGTACATCTCCGGCCTGCGCGCCGGAACCGCCGAGGCTATCGAGCAAGAACGACGCAAGCGATCGTTCGCCTCGATCGACGATCTCGTAAGACGAGTCAAATTGCGCAAGCCGGAACTCGATACTCTCGCCGAGCTGGGCGCTTTGAACTCGCTCGGCAAGGGTTTGCACCGCCGCCAAGCTCTCTGGCAAATCGAAAAAGCCTGGCGTCCGACAGGGCCGCTGTTTGAAGAGAGGAGCAAACGCCAAGCGACAAGGAACACAACGGTAGGGACCGGCAATCCTGCCGCTTCATCAGAGCAAAGCAAAGTAGCGACCGGCAATCCTGCCGGTCCATCACGCCGTCTTTCGGCAGCCCGCGAGGGCACGGCATGCCGTGCCCCTACGCGGCAGGCAAGGATGCCTGCGCCACCACCGAGCGCCATTGCCAATGAGAAGCAGTCGTTAGGCGACAAGGTTCAGAGGGCAAGAAAAGACCGTGGTTCAACGGTTCAACAATCCAACGGATCCCCGGCTCACGGTTCACCGCTAACGGCTCACGAGCAAGACCCTTGTCCGCTGGCGCCGATGAATCCCCTCGAACGGCTCGACGCCGACTATCGAGGCTCCGGGATGACCACGGGACCCCACCCCATGCACTATCTTCGAGAACCGTTGCATGCTCTTGGCGTCCTGCCGGCCGTGCAACTCGCGGATCATCCCAACGGACGATGGGTGCGGGTCGCCGGCGCCGTCATCACCCGGCAACGTCCGGGAACGGCGAAAGGCTTCGTGTTCCTTACGCTAGAGGACGAAACCGGAGTGTCGAACGTCGTCGTCACACCAGACAAGTTTCAAGACAACCGTGTGCTGGTTACCGGCGAACCGTTCTTGCTCGTCGAAGGAGTCTTGCAAAAACAAGACGGAGTCATTCACGTGCGGGCGAGGGTGATCAAGCCACTGAAGCACGTAACGTTAGAGATGGCGAGCCATGATTTTCACTGAACAGCCCTTGGCTTCTGCCTTTATGCGGAGGTCGGCGGAGCTTGCCGACAACGGGACCCTCACTCCGCCTGTTTCATGCAGACGCGAACTTCGAAAGTGGTGTCCTCGACTTTAAAGGGCACAATAGTCCAACTGGCCAGAACCGGACTCCGGGTTTGAAAGTTCTTGCCGTAGACTACCGTGGGCACCGTGAGAGCCAACGGGCCGGTTTGCGGCTCGATCGTCTCCTTGAAGTTGCCCAGGATCATGTTGGCAAGTTCGCCGATGCCGTCGAGGACTTCACCATTCACCTCCTCGACTTCGGTCATCAACAAAGCCGATCCCAGTCTACAGGCGAGATCGTTCGAGCAATAGAACATACCGGTACCTGTCCAGGGACCGGTGAAGCCAAGAAGCGCTACAACCCCGTTGACCGCATCCGGCTCCTTGTGGTCACTTGGTTCCAGGACCTCGACCTTGAGCTCCATCATCGTGGAGAAAACGTTCTCGGTCGCTCCCCGAACAGCATCAACGATTACCTGCTGATCTATAGCGGTTTCGGCCAGCATCGGATTCTTCTCTTACCCCTTCGGGAGTAGCAGCCCTCCAGCGTTTGTGGGAGTTATTGTCAAATGTTGTGGACGGGGCGGGTCAGGCGGCGCGTTGTGGAACCATCACTCCATCCTTGAATTTCTTTCCTTCTAAGACGTGGACAATCAGCTCCGAGCCGTTGAGTCTGCGCCAGCGAGCCTCCGCTTGACGGGCCAACATGAACACCATCGTCAGCGAGGCTTCGCGGCTGCCGCAGCCCTTCGTCCTGCGTTGCCTCAGGCGCACCGTCGCGAACGTTGACTCGATCGGATTCGTCGTTCGCAGATGCCCCCAGTGCTCGGCCGGGAAGTCGTAAAACGTCAATACGACCTCGCGGTCCTTTTCGAGGCACGCAACGGCCTTGGGATACTTCACCTCGTAGAGGCCGGCGAAGTGATCCATCGCCCCCTCCGCCGCTGTTCGGCTCTCGGCCAGATAAATGTTGTGTAGCGCGCTCTTGGCTTTGCCCTGCATACTCTTGGGCAACTTGTCGAGCACGTTCGCCGTCTTGTGCACCCAACAGCGTTGTTCGCGCGTCGTCGGATACACCTTCTGCAGCGCCGCCCAAAAGCCCAAACTGCCGTCGCCCACCGCCAACTTCGGCGGAACCTCCAGGCCGCGCCGCTTCCAGTCTTCGAGCAACTCCGTCCAGGACAACTCGCTTTCGCGAAAGCCGTCATGCACCGCCAACAGTTGCTTGCGGCCGTCGGCCAAGGCACCGATAACACCCAATAAACACTGCCGTTCATCGTCCAAACGGATGTTCGAGTAGATGCCGTCCGCCCACAGGTAGACGAAGCGTTGACCCTCGAGCGAGCGCTTCGACCAGGTCTCGTATTCCTCGCGCCAGACTTGCTTGAGACGCACCACCGTGGTCGCTGACAAGCCCGGCGCGGCGGGTCCGAGCAGGGCTTTCAGCGCATCTGAAAAGTCACCCGTCGAGATGCCTTTCAGATACAGCCAGGGGATCAGCTCTTCGACGCTTTTGGTGCGCCGCAGGTAGGGCGGCAGAATCTCGGACGTGAATCGAAACTTGTTGCCGTCTTCATCGACACGGCGATCGTTGACTCGCGGGGCGCGTACTTTCAGGGTTCCGACACCGCTGACGAGGGTGCGTTCGTTGGCGCAGCCGTTGCGCACCACCAATCGCCGCCCCTGGTCGTCGATTTCGTCGCGATGCGCGTCGACGTAGGCGGCGGCTTCGGCCTCGACGGCTTGGACCAACATGCGCCGTGCTCCGTGCCGCAGCACCTCGTCCAGTTCGCTAAGCTCGCTGACCGAGACCACCTTTGGGCCTACTTGACTCTCTTCGGAAATCGCTTCAAACTCTCTCATGGCGTATCCTTTCATTCCTTTCTGGGAAGCGGTCAAACACTGAATTCAACCGCTAGGATACGCCGCCCTTCCCTACGCCCTCATCCACAACTTTCGGTTATAACTCGCGAGAACGTTCCGCGCCACACTATAGAAAGCTGCTTAATAACCCACTAAATAGCTGCCAGGGCCCTTACATCCTTTAGCCAAGGCTACAGAGTGGGTATTGCCGGACACATGGAGAAAGAGCGCGCAAATTCAGTCTTGGTCGTCGAAGACGAGCCGCCCATGAGAGAGTACCTGCGCGAAGTACTGACTCGGGAAGGCTACGAAGTCAGCGTATTCCCTGGAGCACTGTCCGCGCTGGCTTGCCTGTCCAAATCCGAAAAACAGATCGATCTGATGCTCACCGACATTGGACTGCCGGGGACAAGCGGGCTCGATCTGTTGCAGACGGTGAAGATGGTTTCCCCGGAACTGCCGGTGATCTTGCTTTCTGGGCTATATGAGGTCGAACTCGCGTTGACCGCATTGAAGAACGGGGCGGCTGACTATCTTGTCAAGCCGGTGAACGCTATCGAGCTTACCGGCGTTGTCAACAATCACCTGCGGCCGGATACGCAGCGCAAACAGGCCGAAGCGCACGAGATTCTAAAATCGCTTCTGGTGAAGAACGGCCGCCATTCTCTGACCTCCAAACAGGTCGAGCAAGTATTTTCCGCGGTCGGCCTCAAGCGCTCCGAGACCCGAGTGCATTGTGAACGCGTGGCTGCGCTCGCGGTGCTGTTCGGGCAGGAGCTTGGTCTCTTCGGAGAGCAGCTCCTCGATCTCAAACTGGCAGCGCTGTTGCATGACATCGGCAAGGTGGCGGTTCCGCATAATCTGCTTGAAAAGAAGGGCCCTCTGACACCGCGCGAGCGACGGATCATGGAACTCCATCCGCAAATCGGCTTTGAGTTGCTGTCTGGGTTCCCCCGTTTGGCCAGGGCCGCGGAAGTCGCCCGCGCTCACCACGAAAGCTTTGACGGCAGCGGTTACCCGCGAGGGATCAGGGGCGAGCAGATCCCTATGGCTGCGCGCATCTTTAGTGTCGTGGACACATTCGATGCGATTACCTCCGCGCGCCCCTACAGGGCTGCGCAGTCGGTTGAGCTAGCACTGAAGGAGATTGAAAGCGCCGCTGGAGAACAGCTTGATCCTTCGCTGGTTGAAGTTTTCTTGAAGATTGGCCCCGGCAGACTTCTTCGACCCGGCCCGAGCAGTGAGCCAAGCTGGACAAGCCGGTTGAAGGTCGAGAAACTGGTGGGCGGCCCTTGAGGGGCGTTTTCAGCAAGTACTCCCTCATGGGCGTTTGTCTCCCACAACCGGGCTGATTCCTCGGCCTGCGCAAGCTTGCGAACTGCGTTGTCGGCGCTGGTCTTATTGCCCGTTCCCGAGGGTCGGTAAAGGGAGGGAGCCCGAGCAGTTGGCCGCCGACCTGACGGGCTGAACCGGGAGGGGGAGTTGTCTAATCGGATAGAGCGAGTTTCCGCTCGGCGACGTTACGAGGACTCCGGGAGAGAGCGTTTCCCGTTACGTTCATGCGGCGGCCACGGTAAAGGCGCATACGTCTCTTGTTGACGCAACAGCGACCCTCAGCTGAAACAGCCGTGGTCGCCGGTCGGGATCCGGCGAGCATGCCGAGGGATGCCTGTGCGCCCAAAGGTATGGCCTGGCTGTTGCTGCTGCTGATCGTCCTGTCGTTCACCACGGCGTCAGGCCCTCTCCGTGCAAATGATCGGGCTCTGGAATACCGAGTCAAGGCGGAATTCCTCTACAACTTCGCCCGGTTTGTGGAGTGGCCGGAAGGGTCACAAGACAAGGACCGCGAAGCCGTCGTCATCGGGATCCTTGGGGAGGACCCCTTTGGCCCAATTCTGGAAACCATAATCCGCGGGAAAAATGTAGGCGGAAAGCGAGTGCGGGTCAAGAGGATGGAGCACCTAGCGGAGGAAACGGGTGGCTGTCACTTGCTTTTCATTAGCCGGTCCCAAACGCGGCATCTGGCGGAAATCTTGCGGCGCGTCCAAGGCAGATCTGTTCTCACCGTGGGCGATTCGGAGGGGTCGGCCCGACGGGGAACGGTGATCAGTTTTCTGATCGAAGATGAAACCGTACAATTCGAGGTAAACCTTCAGGCTGCTGAGCGGGCCGGCATCAAGATCAGCTCCCGCCTCCTGCGCAGCGCGAGGATCGTCGCGGAGCTTCCTTAGGGGCGTGCCCGGTGCAATCGTTTCGAGACATATCCATTAACGGGAAGCTCACGATCGTCATTTTGGTGACGAGCGGAATTGCGCTATCGCTCGTCGGCGGGATGATCCTGCTCTACGAGTATTTCCACTACCAGGAAAACGTGAGCAGCGAACTCTCGATCGTTGCGGATATGATCGGGTTCAACACAGCGGCGGCACTCATCTTCGGCGATGGCCAAACAGCTGTGAACACGCTACAGGCCCTTCGGGCAGATGATCGAATACTCGCCGGCCGGCTCTACACGAAAGAGGGCAAGACCTTTGCCACCTTCTTCCGAGAGGATACGGGAACCCCTGACGTGCCGTCCGCTCTGCGCGAGCCGGGCGATTACTTGGAAGGCGGACACTTGCTCTTGTTCCGCAGCGTGTCGATGGACGGAGAGGTTGTGGGGTCGATCTACCTTCAGGCTAGCCTTGCTGGAGTTCGGGAAAGGCTGTGGCAGGATGCAGGGATCATCAGTTTCGGCATGCTGCTCTCCCTCACGGCGACCTTTCTTGTTTCCACCCGGCTGCAGAAGCTCATCGCCGATCCGCTGCTTCGCCTGGCTCGTGTGGCGAAGGGTGTGTCGAAGGAAAATGACTACTCGGCTCGAGTCGCCCGGGGAGGAAGCGACGAACTGGGAGTCTTGATTGACGCCTTCAATCAGATGCTCGAGAAGGTAGAAGGCAGAGATGCCTACCTCGAGACTGAGGTGATCAAACGAACTCGCGCCCTCAAAGAGAGCGAAGAGCGAAGTCGCCAATTGGTGGAGACGACGAACGTGATCCCCTGGGAAGCGGATGCCGACACCTTGCGATTCACCTACGTCGGCCCTCGCGTCGCCAAACTTTTAGGCTATGCGGCGGAAGATTGGCGGAGGGAGAACTTCTGGGCCGACCATCTGCATCCGGAGGACGGAGAATGGGCCGTCAAGCTCCGCCAAGCGGCCGTCGAGCGGCACCGTGACCACGAGCTTGAATACCGCATGACGGGCTCCGACGGTCAAACAGTTTGGGTTCGCGACATCGCCAGCGTGGTCGCCGGCAAGCGGGGCCAGGCAAAACAGCTGCAAGGATTCGTTTTCGACGTTACGGAGAGGAAAGTTACGGAACGGAAGCTGGCGGAAGCGGCGGTCACGCTCAAGAATCAGAATCGGGAGCTCGTTGAGGCCCGGGACGAGGCGTTGGAAGCCGGCCGTCTGAAGAGCGAGTTCTTGGCCAACATGAGCCACGAGATTCGGACACCGATGAATGTGATCATAGGGATGACCGAGCTTACTCTCGACACGGAGCTGCGTCCAAAGCAAGAGCAATATCTCTCCATGGTTCGGGGGTCCGCGGAGTCTTTGCTGACGATCATTAACGACATTCTCGACTTCTCCAAGATCGAAGCGGGCAAACTCGCTCTCGAGTTCATACCATTCGACGTCAAAAACATGGTGCGGGAAATCGTCAAGTCGCTGGAGATGAGAGCGTACGAAAAAGGTCTTGAACTGGCCTCTCACGCACAACCGGAAATTCCCGACATCGTTGTTGGCGACCCGGTGCGCTTAAGGCAAGTCATTGTTAACCTGCTGAGTAATGCCATCAAATTCACGGAGAGTGGAACCATTGGTGTCGACCTGAAGTTGGGTTCCATTTCAGACAGCGAAGTCCAACTTTACATTGCGGTAAAAGATACCGGCATCGGTGTTCCTGAAGACAAACGGCAACTCATTTTCGAGTCTTTCTCTCAGGCGGACGGTTCGACTACGCGACGTTACGGAGGGACGGGATTGGGTCTTCCGATTTCGAACAGGCTCGTCCAACTCATGGGAGGAGACCTTCGGGTCAAGAGTGGGGTGGGGCAAGGGAGCACTTTTTTCTTCCGGGTGACCCTTGGGCGGCCGGCGCCGCATCAGCGGAAACTCAGGCTGGACCGTGCCGGCTCGGTGCGAGCGCTGGTGGTTGCCGAAACCTCCGACAATCGGTTGTCCATTGCGGAAACCCTGGCGGACTGTTCGATTAATTGTGCTTCGGTCAGCAGCTGCGAAGAGGCCCGAATCGTCCTGGAATGGGGGGCGAAGACAGGACGTCCATTTTCTTTCCTGCTGGTTGACACCGAGATGTCCAATTTCGAGAACGCGGCGCAGCGGATCAAAGAGGATTCCGTGCTTTCGGAACCGGACGTCATCTTCGTCGGCCCGAGGGAGCGACTCGATCGCAATCTGTCCGAAGCGTCGGGAGATGCCAAGTTCTTGGTGAAGCCAATCAGCGCCCGCGCGCTTTTGGAGGTTATCCTAGACTCTGTACCTGGAGCCGGCGACCCGCCGGTCGATTCACCGGACCGGTCTCCGGGACCGGCATCCGTCGATGGACCGCCGTGTCTTCGCGTCCTGCTGGTGGAAGATCTGCCGGAAAACCAGATATTGATGGCCAGCCTCCTGGAGCAAAGAGGGCATTCCGTCGTTTTGGCGTCCAATGGCAAGGAAGCTGTTCGATTATTCGAAGCGGAGCCATATGACCTCGTCCTCATGGACCTTCAGATGCCCGAAATGGGTGGTGTGGAAGCCACGGTCCAGATTCGTAGGCTGGAGCGTTCCCGAGGCAAAGGCGCCCGCACCCCCGTGATCGGCGTCACGGCTTACGCCATGAAAGGGGACCGTGAGCGCTGCCTCAGCGTCGGAATGGATGACTATATTTCCAAGCCCATCCATCGCGAGGAACTGTTCGAGGCGATAGACCGTTGCCCCCGCTCCGGCGCCGCAGCGTGAGCCCTTTGCAGTGAACACATCTGCTGCCCCCTCGCGACCTTTTCGCCCAAGCCAAGCGCCGCCCTAAAGAGGCCGCGCGTTCATCCCGCCAGCCTTCCCTTCGAGTAGCAGACAGACCCGGAGACCGTGCGGCGCCTTCGCTCGCCCGCATTTCTCAGTGCGTGGCGAGGCGAGCATCATCTCGCGCTTCGGCCGCCACCGCTCGCCCGTGCTCCGGTAGCCGGCGTGCGGCCGGCCTTGGTGGCGGTGGATCAACGCGGAGTCGCTTCTTATCTGTCTTGGTTCAAGCGAACCACAGGTCACATGTCGCGGCCATTCACTTCCCGACCGGACCGTTATTCTCGACGATAAGCGACACCGGTCATGCGGATATCATAAATATCTACTGCGATTGTGGTGCATACGCCCATCACTGTGATACTATCTTTTCTGCTAGTGATTGTTTTTAGGGAGAACGCCCTATAATGAAGTCGGTCGGCGGCAAAACAACGAATAGGTGCTCCATTGTACTGGCCGGCAATATTCTTGCCTTTCGTGATGCGATGAGAAGATTGTTGGAACGGGAACCGGATTTCGAGATCATCGGCGAGGCAGAGAAGCCGGATGAACTCGCCGGCGCCCTGCGGCGCAGTAGACCGGCGATTCTCCTCTGCTACTTCAGTCCCACAGACGAGCGCGTCGTCAGCGCCTTGCTCGACGTCGCGACAGCGAGCGCCCGGACTCGAACGGTTGCGTTAGTGCAATCCGAGTTCGAGAGACGGCAATTGTTGGGAAAGGCCTTTGTAGCCGAGGCCTTGGTTCTTCGGGACGTCACAATGGCGGAAATCGTTGGCGTAATTCGAAACACGCGGAGACCTAAGAGAGGTGACCGCGTGAGAGGAAATGGCAGCGCCGGTACCGGAGTGCCTGATCTCACGCCTCGAGAGCAACAAGTCGTCGCCATGCTGACACAGGGGGTGAGGCCGAGAGAAATGGCTGCCCATCTCAACATTAGCGAGTCCACCGTTCACGTTTGTGTGGATCGTGTTCTGGAGAAGTATGGTGTCTCTCGCCGGCTGGATCCGGTTCTTGACTCCTTCCTGCTTTATTCAACAGCACGGCAGTCCCAGCGCGTTCAAGGTTCCTACGATTAGATGTTGTTTAGAGAGGTGGGGCTTGCGGCGCTTAGACGCTGTGACGCCGTGCATCCTGAGCCTGCGGACCGGTCCAACCAAATAAGCGCGTAGGGCTGAGTCTGTTACGAGGTCGCACCCGCTCGGGCACGCTCATCAACGACCGAAAACCAGACGCCCTGCGATCATCAAGCAACCAGGTTACGACGCCATCTGAGCATCGTTTCCTCACACAGCGGGCCCCGCCTGGCCTGGAGGCGGCGAGCGCGGAAATCCCCGTAGCGGTCGTGTATGTTGCGGATATTCGTGGCGACGCTTAGTCCGTTCTCCTACTTTCGACAGAGCGAGCCACCGCATCGCCGGTCGCCATCGAACAGCGAAATGGCCTCCGACTACTACTCGCAACACCTTATTTTCCGGAGCGCGCTGCTGGTCCGACAAGCCGAGCTGCAAACGGGGGTTGCGGACTGCGCCCCGAGTTGTGGCGGGGGCGCGGGCCGACACAGAAGTCGGAGGACGACCACCGTCGCCTCATAATTCCCCGGAACCGTTCGAGCGGATTGAGTGGCGTAACAACTGCAAACGGTTCGAGACACCGACCTTCCCGAAGATGTTGCCGAGGTGGCTTTTGACCGTATCTTCCGATACCCCCAAACGACGACCGATCTGCCGGTTCGTGAGGCCGAAGGACAAGGCAGCGACGACCTCTTTTTCTCTTTTACTAAGGACTGCCAGAGCTGACTTTTCGTTGGTCACCCCTCGTGGGGACCCCTGCCTGCTCTCATCAAGCCAAATCTGGCCGGCAAAGACTTTCCGGATTCCTTCGATTAGAAAGACCGGATCTTGGTCTTTCACCACGTAGCCATGCGCGCCCAACCTCAGCGCCAACAGCTGCATGGCATCGTCGTCGGACCCGGTGAGCACAATGGTTTTCACGCGGTGTCGAACGTCGCGAATCCGCTTGAGCGTAGCTATGCCGTCTACGCCGGGCATGATTAGGTCAAGCAGCAGGACGTCCGGGCGGCACTTGCGGAGCATCTTTATGATACTGTGGCCATTGCTGAGCTCGGCCACCGTTTCCAGGTCAGGTTCCGACACCACCAGCGCCCGTACGGCGTGGCGGAACGTCTCATGGTCATCAACGATGGCTATGCGAATCTTTCTTTTGGGCCTCAACATTTTCATGCGCCAAGAGTCATGGTTGGCTGCCACCTACGCGGCGGCAACATGGGCGGACGCAGTCATGGAGCCGGCGATGCCATCGAGGTCCGGCAGCAGTAGCAGGTGGCCGGAACCGACTGCGTAGGCACCTCTCAAAAAAGTCGTGTCGAGCGGCTGTGGTGCGGCGATGGCCGACGGGGACTGCTCGGGTACTGGTTCGCCCCAAACATCGGCCGTTGAAGGGATGGCGAAAAAACTTCCCGTGTCCGGGGCCCGGCAGACGATGAGGCGCTCTGTAGCGTCGTGACCGATGGCGGGGAGGCCGACCAAAGCCCCCAGGTCGATTACCGGAAGCACACGGTCACGCCAATGGACGAGTCCCAACATCACCGGCGAACTGTTGGGAACTTGCAGCAAGGGTTGGTGCTCGAGCATCTCGGACACTTGTGTGATGCTGAGACCGAAAACCAAACGCTCCGTAGTGACTTCTTCGTTGGTGAGCGAAAAGGCAATCAACCGTCCGTGACTGACTGCCTCTTGCGTGTCGCCGCCTGACGACGTCTTTGGCCGGGCGTTAGCCGGCTCCCTCGAAACACTCGGACCTGGCGGAGAATCGGGATGCAGTCTTTCGGGCGACACGAGGAGGGCCAGACTGTCGGCGAGGCAGACAACGCCCTGGAAGATCCTCAAGGCCAGTTCTCCCAGAGTGGGTGGCATCGGGAGCAGCTGGCCGGCTTCCAGGGCGACCACTTGTGAGGCTCGGTCGACAGCCAAACCCCACGGGTCAGGATCCCCATCGATGATCAGAATGGCGCCGGGACGATCGACCGCAACATTCGGCCGGCCCAGGCGGCCGGCCATGAAAAAAACCGGGATCTTGGTCCGCCTTCCCGTTAACCAGCCGTCCGGTTGGCTTCCGTTGTCATTGAGGGAAAACCCCTCGCTGCGTTGGATGCCTCGCAGTCGCGACGTAGCGACGCAATACACCTCTTCCCCGACAAAACACTGGATCATTCGTTCTGCGTTCAGGTTACGGACATCCGACATCCCTTCATCCTCCCTGCAAGGCGTTTTCTTTGCAGTGTTCCAGCAGTAACTCAGCGATTCCGGCCGGGTGGGCGACATGGTCGACAACGCCGTTTTCAACGGCTCGCTGCGGCATGCCGGGCACGACACAGGAATCGAACTCTTGGGCGTAGGTAACGCCTCCGGCGGCCCGAATCGCCGCCAGCCCCAATTTCCCGTCCTCTCCCATACCTGTGAGTACTACTCCTTTGACTCTCGCGCCATAGAGATGGGCCGCGGACTGCATCGTGACGTCGATCGAGGGACAGTGTCCGCCGACGTCGGGCCCTCGTTTGAGAGCAACACTCCGACCGAAGCCAAGCAACAGATGAAGTCCGCCAGGCGCCACGAGAACCCTCCCGGGGGTCAACACGTCGCCTTCCACCGCTTCCTTGACTCCGAGCGGCGTATGGCGATTAAGCTGAGCAGCCAGCACGCCGGTAAACGTAGCGGGCATGTGTTGGACGATGATAATCGCCCCCGGGTAGTCAGCGGGCAGCTTGGCCAGCAGCTCGCGCAGTGCAAGAGGACCTCCTGTAGAAGCTCCGAAAACCGCGACGTCGCCGAAGAATGGACGCTCGTCCGCGGCCGGCGGAGTCCGCGAAGAAACACGCGTAACCGCAGCCGCGGCTTGGGTGCGGGCTGGTGACGCCGGGTGCTCGACCCGGGACTCCAAGGACCGGATCACACGAATGTTGGCCGCGGCGTGGACCTTGGCGACGATCTCTTGACGAAGTACGTTCGGATCGGTGTTCGTGCCCGGTGTGTATTTCAGAACGAAATCTACGGCGCCCCGCTCTAGGGCCTGCAGCGTCATGGTGGCCGCTTTCCCGCTGACACCACTGATCACGACAACCGGTGTAGGACATTCGCGAACGATTCGTGAGACAGCTTCCAAGCCGTCTACGTCCGGCATCTCGAGATCCATCGTTACGACGTCGGGCCGGAGTTCCTTCACCAAGGTCAGAGCGCGCCGCCCGTTGAGCACCGTTCCGACCACCTCGAAGTTGGGCGCAGACCGAAAGTAGGAGCTCAACAAGCGGCAAATGAACGGTGAATCGTCGGCGATCAACACCCGCAGAGGGGATTTCATTCAAGGTCTGTCTCCCTCGACTCCCTCACCACGCGGCGAAGGACGCTTACCAGGGTCTCATCCTGATATGGCTTAACCATATAGTCCGTCGCACCAAGTTCGAACGCTTTTTGCCGGTGCTTTTGTGCCGCGCGAGATGTGAGCATGACGATCGGCAAGTTTTGGTACGCGGACTGGCCGCGCAGGGTCGTGGTCAACTCGTAACCGTCCATCCGCGGCATTTCGATGTCCAACAACACCGCATCCGGCTTCTTGGGGGATGCTTGCAGAACTTCAAGCGCTTCCACGCCATCCTTAGCGGTGATCGGATTCCAGCCCGTATTGCGGATTAAGTTCGACAGCACGCGGCGGACACTCAAGGAATCATCCACGATCAAGACATCATAGGCCTGCTACTTTTGGGCGCTATCCGAGGCGATATTCGCCCCGTCGGAGGAGATACTTTTTTCCGATTCTTGCATCAGGTCGCTGGGATTGATGATCAGCACGACGCTGCCGTCGCCCATCAAGGTCGCCCCGGTGAGTCCGTGCACCTGACGGAGCACATTGCCCAGAGTTTTGACCACCACCTCGCGCGCTTCCATGAGTTCGTCTACCACCAGGGCGATCTGCCGGTCTCCCAGTTGCAGGACCAGAACGGGAAGACGACGATCCCCTACGTCGGGACGGTCCTTCACACCAAGTGCTTCGCCTAGATGAGTGGTGGGGATGACTCGGCCTTCGATGCGGATGACTTCTTTCCGTCCGACTCGTTCAATGCGGTCCGGTTCCACGCGTACGATCTGGGTCACCGCGGCAAGCGGTACCGCGAACACTTCTCCATAGGCCTTCACCAGAAGCACGCGCGTGATGGCCAGAGTCATGGGCAGCCGGATCGTAAACGTGACCCCTCTCCCCGGTGTGGACTCAATGGAGACTCTGCCTTTCATCCGCGTGACGGCTGACTTGACGATGTCAAGCCCCACACCCCTTCCGGAAACTTCGCTAATCTCCTTCGCCGTACTGAAACCGGCTCCGAATACAAGCCCGTATAGATCTTGCTCGCTAAGCTTAGCCGCCTCTGCTTCGGTAAAGAACCCCTTGCTGACGGCTTTGGAGCGTATGAGCTCGGGCTGGAGGCCCGCGCCATCGTCGCTGACTTGAATCACGACCTGCGTGCCCTCGTGGTAGGCACGCATCCCTAACTGCCCTTCGACCGGCTTGCCGAGAGCACGGCGGAGTTCGGGCGGCTCCACACCGTGGTCGACGGCGTTGCGCAAGAGGTGCTCAAGCGGCCCCTCCATTTTCTCAAGTACTGTCTTGTCGAGTTCGATGTTCTCGCCCTCGATGGTGAGATCCGCTCGCTTGTTCGCCTTCGCGGCGGTCACCCGCACGGTGCGGTGGAGGCGGCTGGCAAGACTGGCTAAGGGCACCATGCGTAAACGCATGAGCTTGTCTTGCACTTCGCTCGACAGACGCCCCAGCCGGTTCAGGTAGCCGTCAAAGTCGCCGATGATGTTGCCGAACTGCGTGCCGACGGAGCCGATGTCGGTGCTGGTTTCCGTCAGGTCACGTGACAGCAGGTGAATGTCACTGTAGCGGTCAAGTTCGAGACTGTCGAAGGCGCCCTTTTGTTCGTCCGCGGCTGTCCGGGCGACAGGCGCCGGCCCGACCGCCGCGGCGAATCCAACACCGTCCTGTTGAGCCACCAGCGCTCCCACGGCGTACTCTGTCTCGAAATTCGTGGAGATTCGTTTGAGCCGCTCGATACTGAAGTTGAGCTCGTCGACCTCGCGAATGTAACGGGAAAAATGCTGTTCGAAAGTAGAACGGTTGACAATCAGTTCGCTCACCAGACGAACGAGTTCGTCAAGCCGATCGAGCGGGATGCGGACGACTTGGCCGGGGGTGACGGGGGCGGCCGCTTGTCTCGCTTCCGCTTTGGCAGCCTCCTGTCCACCCGGCATCGCACCGGGAATTTTCGTCAAGTCAATGACCTGGTCTTCCCCGAGCAGTCGCTCCAAGGCCTGATCGGGAGGCAACGCTGCAGGAGTCTCCGGCTTTCCAAGGAGCTCGTCGTAGTCACCGAGAATTTTTGAGAGCTGATTCTGTAATTGAGAATCCACCCCTCCTTTCGCGGTAATGTCCTCCAGGGCATCGGTGCTATTAAATAACAGGTTCTGTACGACATCGGTCCAGTCGACCTTTTCGTCGTGGACCCCGTCGAGAAGGTCTTCCATGCGGTGGGCAAGACCGCTCGCAGCCTGGATCCCCACCATCGCCGCGGCGCCCTTCAAGGTATGGACGCGTCGCCTAACCTCCAGAATCAGATCTTTGTCTTTCGGCTGCTTGGCCAAATCGCGGAGCAGACGGCCGATCGCCTCAACGTGCTCTTCCGCTTCGACTGCGAAGGCCTCGCGGAGTTCAGGCGCGAGGTCGGCGCCAGCCGTCGCGTCGCCGCCGACAGCGCCGGCCAATCGAGGCAAATCGCCCGCCGCCCCGCCGAGGCGTCTACTATAATCCTGGTACAGTGTCTGGAGTCGACTGCCAACCTTTTCCGGGTCGCTCCCGGTCGTCAAATCCTCTAGAGCGTCGGCCGTCGCGAACAAGAGGTTGAGAATCTCGTCCGACAGCTTGGTCCCGCCGTCGTGGAGTGGATCCAGCAGGTCTTCCATGCGGTGGGCCAGTTCGCTGGTGGACGTGAGCCCGACAACCGCCGTGGCTCCCTTGAGGGTGTGAACGCAGCGGCGCAGCTCGAGGAGGGCCTCGCCGTTCCCGGGCTTCTTCTTGATCTTCCGAAGCAGGGTGGAAATGGACTGCATGTGCTCTTCGGCTTCGCTCTGGAACGCTTCCAACAGCTCGGGGGAGATCGACGCATACTCAAAGCCGTTCGTAGAAGGGGGTTCCCCGGGTCGATCGCCAGGACCCAGATCGGGCGACTCGGCTGCCTCTTGCAGCAATTCCTCGATGACAGCTTCGTCGCCCTGCTTGGGAAGGCCTCGAAGACGGCGGAGACGAACCACAACATCTTTTACAATCGGTCGTTCCTGCAATTTGTCCGACGCCGCGGACTCGATGTAGATTGCAAGGGACTCGACGGCGCGCTCGATCGCTGCCCACGTCTTCTTCGTAGGGGGTAGTTTTCCCTCCGTAGCCTCCTCGATTGCCTCCTCCGCTAGGTAGGCGATGTGACTGAGGGTGGAAAGACCCACCATCGAAGACGCACCTTTGATGCTGTGCACCAGGCGATGCACTGTTGCCGCGGCCTCTCGCTGGCTCGGATCGGACTTGAGCGTCTCCAGCCCGCTCCGAATATCGGGGAAGTAACCCGTCGCCTCTTGATAGAAACCTATGAGAATTTCGGTGTCGACTAGAGCCATGAACCCGCTCCCTGTTTGTTGCCTTCCGCTATGTCACGCGTCGATAGATCAATGAGTCTCCGAGCCGAAACATTTTGAGACCTGGAAATTGAAGCCCAATGACTTCGCCCGGCGCCAGAAACAGGAAGCCATCGGGACCCAGTTTGTCCGTAAGCTGGGTGACCACTTTCACTCGCAGTTCGGGCCGCAGATAGATCAGCGCGTTCTGACAGAAAATCACGTCGCACTTGCCGTTGCCATACGTTTCCGGCCGCAAAAGGTTGAACCAGTCGAACATGACTACGGCTTTCGCGGACTCGGTCACGCGATAATACACATCGCGTTCTCCCTCGACGAGTGTGAGAAACCGTCGCCGGCACAGCAGTGGGACGTTGGCAACGGCGCGGGGCGAGTATTCGCCCCGCCGGCACTTCGTCAAGGAGGCTTCGCTGATGTCGGTGCCCCAAACCCGCAGTTGCCACAGACCGGCTTCCGCCACGGTCAATCCCGCCATGGCAATCGTGTAGGCTTCTTCGCCGCTGGAACAACAGGCGCTCCACATGTTGATCTCTACTTGCCCCCGTTTTCGCTTGTTCAGCATCACCTCGGGCAAGATCTCTCGTTCCAGTGCTTCGAACGTCGGGAGGTGACGGAAGAAACTCGTCTCCCCGTTGACAATCAACTCCAGAAGTCGTTTCCACTCTTGTTCTCCGCGCGCATTGAACGAAACATGGTTGTAATACTCGTCGTAGCCGCCGATTCGTAGATCCCTCATTCGTTCCCAAAGACAACCCTGCAAGTACCGCATCCGGGTCGCGCCAAAGTGAATGCCGCACCGCGATTCCACAAACTCGCTCCAGAGCGCTTGTTCGTGAGCAGCTATCTTCGGGCTTCGAGCGGTGAAATCGGTCATTCATCTACGGCTCCGCAATGCACAAACAAGGCGCACCCCTCGCATGCCACACACAGCCCGTTGACACGGAGGGGTGCGCGGACATTTACTTACGCAGCTTTCGTGGGCAGAGTAAACCTGGTCATTGACTGTCGTAGGTCGTCCGCCAGCGTCGCCAGATTGCTGATCGAAACAGCGGCTTGCTTGGCGCCCGCCGCCGTTTGTTGCGTGACGCCCGAGATCTCCGACATCGACTTGGCGACGGCTTCCGACCCCCGCGCCTGTTGGTTCGAGGCCATGGAAATCTGCTGGATGAGTTCCGAAAGCTGTTTCGCCACCGTCCCGATCTGCTCGAGCTGGCCACCCGCTTCGGTCGCCAGCGCGGACCCGCCGATAACCTCTTGGGTGGTGCTTTCCATAGCGGAAACTGCTTCATTGGTGTCATTCTGAATGGACTGGATGAGCGTCGAGATCTTCTTCGTAGAATCGGTTGCCCGCTCCGCCAGACGCTCGACCTCTTCCGCCACCACCGCGAAACCGCGGCCGGCATCGCCGGCCATGGCCGCCTGGATCGATGCGTTGAGAGCCAGGATGCTGGTCCGATCGGCGATGTCGCCAATCAGCTGAACGATCTCGCCGATTGCCTGCGAGCTTTCGCCCAGCCGCTTGATGCGTTTGGAGGTCTCTTGCACTTGGCCGCGGATGGAATTCATTCCATCCACCGTCTTCTTCACGGCCAGCGCGCCGCTGAGCGCACTCTCGAGAGCGGATTCGGCGACCTTTGACGCCTGTGTCGCGTTCTCGGAAACCTGTTGAATCGAAACCGCCATTTCCTCGATGGCGGAGGAGGTATCCACGATTTGGCTTGACTGGCTCTCACTGCCCTCCGCCAGGTGTTCGGTGGTTGCTTGAATCTCGTTCGCCGCCGAGCTGACACTCAAGGTCGCATCATGGACTGACGAGATAACATCGCGAAGCTCGGCGATCATGATGTTGAAGGACGCCGCGATCGGTCCCGTCAGGTCCTCGCCGGTTTCCGCCTGTTTCGTGAGATCGCCTTCCGCAACGCCGCTGATGTCCTGCAGCAGCTTTTCAATGTGCCCCTGAATTTCATCTCTTTCCTCACGCGACTGAACCAGCCCCAGCGTGTTGTCGAGCATACTGTTCATTCCCGCTGCCATCTGCCCCAGCTCGTCCGAGCTGGTGACCTCGACGCGAGCTTCGAAATCTCCCATGCCGATCTTGCCGAAAAGTTGATTAATGCCGTTCAACTGCCGGTTAAGCGATCTGGAAACGAAGACAACGATGCTTATCACGAACACGACGCCCAGTACGGCAAGGCCCACTTCCACAGAGACCTCGTTGTAGAGACGGGCGATGCGGGCGGTAAGCAACTCCCTGAATTTCACGTCGATCTCGTCGAAGAGTTTAAACATGGCGAGCGACGCCGTTTCACCCTGTTCAAAGACCAGTTGGTCGTCGACCGTGATCACAGTCACGTTGAGGATTTCCTCGTTGAGCTGTTCTTGAAAAAGGTCCACGGCGGCCATCGCCGCGTCTAAGGTCGGTTTCAAAATGGGTTCGAGCGACGGGTTGTACCGGAACGCCACCGCGGCGGCGTGTTGCACGGCTGCGTCGTCGCGGACGAGCTGATCTTCCAAAGCGACTATCCTCCCATCGTCAAAGGGGGACTTTACTCCTGCCGCCGCGATCGCGCTTCCCCTGTCGCGCAGTTCTTCCAGGACCATAATAGCTAGCGGCAGCTCGAGAACAATCAGGTCCGCGAGGTAGGCCGTCTCTAGATCCGGGTCGTGCGTCAAGGACGAGTGATCGGCGACTTGCCGCATCATGTTTTCGTAAACAAGGTCGATCAGTTCCGTGTGCAAAATGAAACTCTCTTCGGCCGTGTGAGTCTCGAGCTCCTCCTTGAGTTTCTCCCATTTGATCTTGATCGTGTTCCAAGTCGCCGTTGTCTCCATCTGTTCGCCGTACAGCTCCGTGAAACGGTCTACCTCGGGTATTGCGTCATCGACGAGCTTCTGGAAGTGCAAGTACTTATCCCGCGCCCGCTGATCGCCCAAAAGGAAGTCATCCGCTTCGCCTCGGTGTTCGGGAATGTGCTCGAAGACATATCGGAGAGCGGTGATGTAGTCCAAGCCGATAAGTTCATTCTCGGCAAGCTCGATCGTCTGCAACTCGGTTTCGATATACAAGTAGAACTGATCCGCCAACAGCAACGTCAGCACACCAATCATCAACAGTAATTTGTAGACGATTTTCATGCTCTTCAACTTGCTCAATATGTTTAACTTGGCCATCTCGATCTCCTCTTCTTCTAAATGTTTCGTCCGGGGACGGGAACCGTTGCCCGGTCCGTCGTCGGACACTCGCGGGCCGTCGTGGCCCGTCACAGATTTCACGACTCGCTAACGGGCCGTTCGCCCGCCGTTAGAGTCGCTTGTCAAACCGCTTTACCCCAGCGTCGCAACCACGAGAAAGGAATTACGCGGCCCCGACGCGATTCTCAAGACATCAGCGCGCACCAGGGAATCATCCCGCGCGCTTCCCTGCTCACTGGATCAGCATCCGGACGCCGAACAGATTATGGCTGCCGAAAAGCCTCCGATGGCCGATCATACGCTGAAAGAACGGCGAAAAGATCACATGGCGTCCCGCTCGAATATCCACGGAAACGCCCAGGTCGAGATTACTGATCGCCGTGTTTTGGATAATAAGATTCTGGTTCAGGCCGAGCCCCAATATCGGCCGCACGATCACGTTCTCGTGCAGCGCGACGGGATGGCCGGTCGAGAAATAGTAGTATGTGCCGTTGCGCTGATCGAAATCGCGGTACACCCGGAACGACGGATTTAGCCAGCTTCGATGGGAAAGGCCGGCGAAGAACTCCTGCGTATACCGCGGGGTCGCGTGCGCCGGTTCGTGTGGGCTCGCCGCGTCGCCCGCGCCGGCAAGGACCGCCGAGACGAGGCCATGGGAGCTGGGGTCCGGTTCGTGACTCGCAGTGTCATCGTGCGCGGCCGCGCCGGCCGCAGCGATGTCCGGGAAGGAGTAATGAATGTAGCCGACAAGGGCGGTCCACTTTCCGATGTGGCGCTCATATTCTAATTCCAGCTCGTGCTCCGTCCAGTTCTGCGCGTGTTTTCCCGTGTGGGCAATGTTACTGAAAGAATAAATCGCAAAGCCCTTGTAGTGAAACCCGAGCTTCGGCTGTAGTGCGGGCGTATCATTTTCCACGAATCCACGCCAGAGACGCTGGTTGGCAAAGCCCATCTCGAGGGTGAACCCGTTGTGATGCTCCCCGCCGCCGTGGCCGCCGCCGTGGTCCGCTTCGCCGTGATCGGCTTCGCCGTGGGCGGTTTCACCGTGGTGAACTTCGCCGTGCTGAGCTTCGCCGCCTTGGCCGTGAGACTCCTGGCCGTGGCCGGCCTCTACGGCGTGAGTTGAGGGAGCGTCGTGAGCGGCCGTGCTCGACTCTCCCTCCTCGTGCGGCTTGGCTTCGTGATGCTGTTCCGCCTTGGAAACATCCGCTTTCGCCGCTCCGCCGGCCGACAGAACCAGGCCCGCCGCCAGGGACACATAAATCAGTTGTCTACGCATTGATCTCCTCCAATCGATCTGACAGTAAACGCGTCAGTAATTCTTATTTACCCTGTTCGTGCTTATTCCCAAAACTGCCGGCTGCGACGCTCGCTGCGAACGAAAAACTACACCTTGATGAGAGTCTGCAACTCCGACGATCGAAACACCTGATCCAGATCCAGCAAATTGACCAAACTGTCGCCGTCCTCATATGCGCCTCGCAGCAGAGGGCCCACCGTGTCGTCAACCGGGCCGGTGGGCTCGCCGATCCGGTTTGGATCGACAACCGAGAGCCCTAGGACGCGGTCAACGACGAGTGCGGTGGTCAAGGCTTCACTGCCCACCTTGACGACCAAGATTCTTGACTCATCGGTTTGCTCGGCGGCCCCGATTCCCAAGAACTGACTGAGGTCGATTACCGCCGTCACGTCGCCCCGCAGGTTAGTCACGCCGAGCACGAAGTTCGGCACGTTAGGCACCCAGGAAACCCTGGGCACCTTCTCTATTTCGGAGGCCTGTCCGATCCGAATCGCATATCGCGAGTTCGCCAAAATGAATGAGACGTACTGCTCCGTTTCGCGCCCGGAGTCAGCATCTTCCTCCCTGAACCCTTCCTCCCCGGGCAGCCGCGCCATCTTCTCGTCAACTTCTTGCAGCAGAGCCTCCAAGGAACGGGACGAGACGGGTTCGGCGCCGTCCTCGCCGTTCGAGGAGCCGGGTGCGTCCGCGAGCTCAGCCAATTTAGGGCGGGCGGCGGACGTTGTACCAGCGGCCGATGTTTCCGTTGAAGTTTTCCGAGCGGCCGCCGGTTCGACATCGACCGTGTCATCGGAGGGGGCGGCCGTAACCTCCACGGGCGGCTCTTCCAGAAGCGTCTCGGCCTCTTCACCTTTGCCCGCAACCTCGGCTTCGTCGTTTTCCGGCTCATTCTGCAGGGCGGCTTCCGGCAGCACGCCGGGCTCATCCGGTCCGCTTTTACTGGGGGGCTCTTCCCCGGCCAAAATCTCGGCCGCACCTGAGGGTTCGTCAAGTTTGACTTCGTCAGGCGGCGATGTTTCCGCCAGCGCCTCGGGACCTTCGGCCGCCGGTACCTCTAGAGCAGCCTGAGTCTCCTGCGCCTGGACATCGGGTGCAGCTTCGGAGAGATCCTCCTGATCGGAGGCGCCAGGGTCAAGCGCTGATTTCACTCCGTCCGCCTCCATACCCACCGGCGTGTCTCCGCTCGCCGGCGCAGCAGCCGCGGCGATCTCTCCAGCCGGCAGTGCTGCACTCGACGCTGCCGCATCTAACTCTGCCGTATCCCAGGTTGCCTGGCTATCATCTGCTACCTGATCTCCAGGAGCCGCCGGACTCGCCTCGTCGAGGAGCTGTTCGACCGTCCCACCATCGCTTGCGGCAACCCCTTCGAGCGGAGTGGGAGGAAGATCTCCGAGTACGGCCTCGGGCAAATCGAATTCCGGCGGCGCCTCGAGTCCCAACTCCTCGGCCGCCGCCTCATACGGCGCATCGGTGGCATACCCCGGTTCGATAGCGGCCTGACCGGCTCGCGCTTCATCGACTTGTTCGCGCCGCTTTCCGTCCTTGTCTTTACCGGTTTGGTCTTTACCGGTTTGCGAAGTTTTATCTTTTGCCATCTTTAAGACATCCGTATAACTCGGTTCGAGTCATCCTCGATCAACGTTAACCTTTAACTACAGCCTCTCGACGCTGCACCTCGCCTGGTTCGACAGTACTTTGTGCACCGACACCGTCCGCCAAAGCTGCTAGGCCGCCACCAACGCCTCCGGGTTGGAGAAGCCGGCGCACTCGTTTCACCAGATCGGTCCCAGAAAACGGTTTGGTGATGTAGTCATCAGCACCTTGCTTGATTCCCCAAAAACGATCTTCGCTCCGCGTCTTGCTACTCACCAAGACGATCTTGATGTGCTCGGTTTCAGGCAACGTCTTTAACCAGGATTTCCGATTTGGCTCCTCTGACGGCACGAGTCTACACCCTCACCCGGCGAAGCGGAACCATTTCTCCACCCGAAAGAGGCGGCGGCTGAGGCGGAACCGATCGAGCCCCCTTCTTGCCCCTCATGGGGGCTGATCCGTCGCTGCGAAGTCAATTTCGCAGACACCCCTCCGAGCTTCCGTCCTCAGTACACAGATTTCGCATTCGCCAAGTGCGGTGCTACCCGCCCGGCACAGGCAGCGCCCAGATCTTCCGCAGCATGTCGCCAAACAGCCGCCGGTTCAGATGTCCCTCCGCGAACAAGAGCCAGTCATACCGCGCGTGTTTAATTAGCCGTCCGCCCGTCTTCATCAGCCGGTGCTGCAAGCTCGTCAGCGACCAGTTCTTGATTCGCTGCGGCAGCCCGAGCCGCCGCCAGAGATTGCCCAGGTTGTAGGCCAGCACGCTTCACTGCAAGCGCACCTCGTTCGCCCGGAAGCGATGGCACGACAGCCGCGTCCAGTGCGTCGCTTGCTTACCTTCTTTGATCCACTGCTCCGCCGTGCCGCGCTGGTTGTAGAAACGCACCACCGACCGGCTTGGCAAGCTCATGTTCGTCACGATAAAACCGACGCGCGCGAACAGCTCGCCCTGGTGGTGCTCGACCTTGGCGACAACTCGTCTCGGCTTCTTCCAGCTCTCCGCCTGATAGCGAAAGCTCTTGTAGCGCACTAGCGGCTTGCGGCCGGGCCTCCCCGGCGGACGAAACAGGATGTCTTCGATCTCTAACTCCAAGCTCCTGTTGGCCGGAATGCGGATGGCGTAGTCCGCGCCGCGCTCCTCCAGTGCTTCGTAGATCTCGGGCTTGGCGAAGGCGGCATCGGCGCGAAAGGTGACCTGTTTGCCTTCGGCCAGTTGGCGCTCGATCTCCGGCAACAATAGCTCATCCCAGTCCTCGGCGCTGTGCACGTTGCCGGGACGCAGCTTGGCAGCGAGGCAATCACCATGACCGTTGAACAAAAGCAACGGGTGGTAGCAGACCGACTCGAAGTGTCCGTTGTAGGCGCTGCCTTCCTGTTGGCCATGGACCGGACTCTCGGTGGAGTCCATGTCCAGAACGACCCGCGCGGAGTCGTCGAACGCCTCCGCTTGCCCGACCAGCTCTCGGTTCAGCGCCATCAGCCCCAGCAGGTTCTCTTCGCTCGCCAGCATCTCCGTCTCGAAGCCGTGCAGCGTCGAGGTCAAGGCCGCACCGCGATCCCAGATCTTCTGCGAGCCGATCAAGCGAAACGTCGGGTCAGCCGCCACGCGGACGGCGTCGTTGACGTCCTCGTAGCCTGCCAAGCGGCTGTAGATCGACTGCCGCAACAGATCAGCGAGCGTGAACTGCTTGTTTGTGCCGTGCCGGGAGTCGCTGAGATGCTCGTCAATCAGTTCTCCGAGACCGAGCCGTTCGTCCAGTTCGCGAACCAAAATCAGGCCACCGTCGGAAGTGACGTGCGATCCCTGGAAATCGACTTTGAGAAGTCCATTGAAAGTTAGCTGGAATGGCTTGGTTTGTTTTTCACCCATTGGGTGTTGGCCTCCATGGCGTCCTCATCGGGCTCTAGCCCCTATGAATAAAGACGCTGAAGGCCGCTGGAAGGTCGGGAGGCCTGAATCAAATTGGAAATGCGGGCTCATAAGCCAAACGTCTTTGCCTTGGGAGTGGACGTGACATCGGACGGCGGGTTTACTCAGGGCCGGCCGGCTCCGAGGTTGAGATGAACGGGCGCGATCTAGTAGTGCTGACGCGACGGTCGTTCTCCTCCGCTCTAGAAGACAATTGCTTCAACATTGCCAAGGGCGCCGCGTTTTCCGCCACGTTGTCTCTTTTCCCGGGATTGATCGTTGTGGCCGCGCTGTTGTTTCGAGGCGACGCCGCGGAGATGGTGGGCGAAATCTCCCGTTTCATGGGCCAGGTCTTGCCGCCTGATGTGCACCACTTGCTGACGGACTACTTGTCGCTCCCCGCGGGCCGCTCGACTGCTCTCTTAGTGGGCGCCGGCCTGGTGGCGATCATATGCGCGGCCGAGCTGATGATCAGCCTGATGGAGGGTTTCCGCGCCGCGTATCACCTGCCGAAAGTCTGGTCGGGCTGGAAAGAGCATGGTGTAGCCCTGGGACTGGTTTTTTTGGCGGTTGTCCCCGTGGCCGCGGCCAGCGCTCTGATGGTCTTTGGAAGGCTGATCGAAGAGCAACTTGTCGCGAAGGCCGGCAATCCGTGGTGGGCCGTTTCGATCGCCGGCCTCGGTCGCTGGGTGCTGGCGATGGTAACCATCACGCTGGTGCTGGGCATGCTGTACCATGTGGCGCCCAACCGCCGGCAGCGCTGGAGAGATGTTTGGCCGGGCGCCGTATTTGCCACCTTGCTCTGGCTGCCCTCGACTTTGCTGTTCGCGCTTTATGTGCAATACCTTGCCGTTTATCGCGATCTCTATGGGAGCGTTGCGACGGTGGTCGCCTTGCTGATTTGGATGTATTTGGTCAGCAGCATCGTCATGCTTGGCTGTGAGTTCAACGTCCAACGGGAACGCATGCGGGAGGCGCCGGTCGCAAGGCGGTCGGAGGCGGAGGCTGCTCTGCGGAACCCATCGGCGCCGGCCATCACGTGATATCATGCTCGCGTGAAAAGCCGGCTGCCCCAATTCGCTCTGGCCACGTTACTGATCGCCTGGCTGGCGATCGCCGCGGGCCCCCTGGGAAACCAGTATTCCGAGACGGCCAAGGTGAGAGCGATGCTCGCCGGCCGATCGGTTGACGAGCGAACCGCTTTGCTCGACCATCCCGGTTTTCGCGTCGCCGAGGAGATCGCGGCGGCCGTGCCGGCCGACGCTTGCGTGCTTGTTTTGGCCTACGTCGGTCCGGCCGCCCTGGACTACTATCGGGCTCGATTGGCTTACTATTTGTACCCGCGGCGTGTGCGGGTCGCGGACCGCGTGTCGGCTCCGGCCAAGGGATGCGGATACTTAGCGGTGTTCCGAGATTCAGCGCAAAACCTCGCCGGCGCACCTTTTCGCGGCGCCTGGGACGAGCAGCAACTCAAGTACCGTCTGGCCGCGCTTGATCCGCTCTCTGACGGCGATTTCGCCGATATTTTCCGAGCACGTTGAGGCCTTTGTCCATGATCCTCGTCGGACTCGCGCTCACCTGCTTATTCGGTTGGCTCTTGCTTCCCTCCAAAATCGAGGGTAGCGCCCTATCCCGCTTGAGCTTTTCGTTTGCCGCCGGGGCTGCCGCCATCTCGCTACAGATGTTCGCCTACGATCTGATCGGGATCGGCTGGAGCCGTCTGAGTTTGCTCGCGCCGTGGACAGTCGCCTTGCTGTGGGAATTCTATCGGCGCCGGCCGCTGCTCGGTTGGGGCCGCCGGCAGGACCTCGGTTGGCGGCACGGACTTTTCGCGCTCGGCGTGCTTGCGCCCATTCTCGTTTGGCTTCCCTACGAGCGCAGCATGCCGCTGACGAGCGAGGCTTGGGATGCCTGGGCGATCTGGCTCTTCAAAGCAAAAGCGTTTTACCTGGACGGCAGCGTTCACCCGTTTCTCGAACGAAGCGGCGAGTTCGTTACGCAGCCGGGATATCCTCTGCTCATCCCTCTTTACGGAACTTTCCTCTACGTATGGAACGGAGGCGTGGCGGACCAAGGCGCCAAGCTGACCTCCCCCTGTTTCTTTCTGGCCACATTGGGCGTGTTCTATTACTTTGCGCGCCGCTCGGGATGGAAGAGTTCGGCGATGGTGTTCACAGTTTTTTTGGCCGGCCTGCCTATGTTCGGCGTCGTTGCCTTCAAACTGGCGGGCTACGCGGACACCGCGCTGTCGCTCTACCTGGTCGCGGCTACCGGTTTCTTGTACACCTGGTATCGCGAGGGCAGGGCCATTGACCTGGCTGCCGCTGCCTTAGCGGCGACCGCGGCTGCGTGGACCAAAAACGAAGGGCAGTTCTTCTTGTTGGGGGTTATCCTGCTCGGCGCCGTTGGGCTCGCGAGGCGCCGCTCGTCATTGGCCGACTGGTGCCGGCTGCTGCTCCCCTCGGCGGTTGTTTTGATTCCCTGGTGGGCGGTTCGCCGGATGCACGGTATCGAAGAGGCCGGGTTCGTGCCGGGTTTGGATTTCGAACCACAGCTGTTTTGGGTTTCGCTGCGCACCTTGGTGGGGAAAGCCAGTGAGCTTGGGTCCTACAACGTGACGTTGTACCTGTTTATCGCCAGTCTTGTCGCCGCGGTGCGCTTGAAGCCGGCAGGGTCTTTCTGGATCATTCCCGGGCTCGTGTTTTGGCAGCTTCTGGGAGCGCTGCTGGCTTATGCCACGGGACGCAACGACATCGACTGGTGGCTGGGAACGTCGGCGGACCGGATTCTCGCCCAGATTGCCCCGTTGGCGCTCCTGCCGGCGGCGCTGGTCATGTCTCACTGGCGGCAACAGGCCGCGGCGAGTCCGGAAACGCCTGGTCAGAGTCGCCCTGCACCGCCGCCCGGCGCGCGCCGGTCCCGCAAGCGGGGCCGCGGATCCTGATGAGCATGCCTGCAAGGGAGTCTTGCCGGCGGTTGACGCTGTCCGCACCCCCCTTTACAGTAAAGGTAGAAATTGTTGGACCGCTCGACCGATTAGCGCCCTTTGGGCGGGCCGCATCAGCCGGCAAGAGGGGCGGAAGCAGGTGATGGCCGCGCTGAACCGCAATGCATTCTCACTCAGTCAGTCCCGCGACAGGCCGTAAGCTACAGTTCTCTCTGTGGATCACGGCGGCCTTCATCGTGGTCGAGTTCGCGGCGGGCATCAAGGCCCAGAGCTTGGCGCTGCTGTCGGACGCCGGGCACAACTTTACCGACGCGCTCGCTCTGGCGTTGGCCTGGTTTGCCTTCTATCTGCAGTCGAAACCGCCGAACGAAACAAAAACATTCGGCTACCACCGGGCCGGCGTGCTGTCGGCTTTCTTGAACGCCGCTACGCTGGTCTTGCTCGCCCTTTTCATCTTCTATGAGGCTGCCTTGCGGTTCCTCTCGCCCCGCGAGGTGGAGGAGGGCATCATGATCGTGGTGGCCGGCGCCGGATTGGTCGTCAACATCGGTGTGATGGTGGCTTTACGTGCTGAGCGCCGCTACGACATCAACATTCGGGGCGCCTTCATGCACATGTTGGGCGACGCGCTTTCGTCGATCGGCATCATCATCGGCGGGGTGGTGATTGCCTACACCGGACTCCTGTGGATCGACCCGCTGTTGTCGGTTTTGATCGGCGCGCTTATTCTGTGGAGTGGCTGGGATATCATCCGAGAGTCGCTGAACATTCTGCTCGAAGGATCGCCGCGCGGCATGAAGCGGGAAGACATTTGTCGGGCATTGGCGGAAATCGACGGTGTCATTGATGTGCATGACGTGCACGCTTGGAGCTTGTCCTCGAACTCGCACGCGCTCAGTTGTCATGCTCTGATCAATGACCTTCCGCCCTCGGCCAGCGACCAGATCCTGCGGCGGATCAACGACGTGCTGGGGGAACGCTTCCACATCCATCACACCACGATCCAGTTCGAGCACGTGCAGTGCGAGCATGCGGAAAGCATCTGCTCCAGCCACCCCGTGGAAGTAGCCGCGGGCCGCCGCTAGCCCGGGGCATACGGAAGACCAGGCAAGTTCAGCCTGGCACGCTAGCTGGCCTGCCACGAGTCTCTGTGGACTGAAAGCTCCGACACATTCTCATACATCTGTCGCACACGTTGAATCGCGGCCACCCTGCTATCTCCTGATCGGCCGAACGTCGTGTGAAACTCGGCCGCGGCAGCTTCGATTTGCTCCGTCTGATACTTGACGACCGTCATCTCGTATCCGGCATGATGGTGTAGCTTGAAGCCCTCAACAAGGAATTCCCCCATTATGATCAGGCGGTTTGGACCGGGGTACTGCGCACACACATACTCAATCGTCGGGTCATCCTGTACCTTTTCCAACCACGAGAGGAGGTTGGCGTACCTGATAGCAAGGTACTTGGGCTCGTATGCGCGGACCGGCCAGAGAATCATCTTGAACGAGCAATTCGGCATCTCCGTTAGCTGTTCAAGCGCTTGCCGCTCCGCGAGAAGAAGTTGCATATACTCCGGAGAGTGTCCACCTGCTGCTCGATACATCGGGCTGTCAGACGCAGCGAAGATGGAGAACGCTGCCTGGTTGAGAATGACTAACGGTCTTGACTTTTCCTTCGTAAGCTCGTGGAGGCGCTCTGCCATGAACCGTGTTCTCTCAACCTTCCCCTCGATGACATGGTCGAATCCGAACTGCTCGTATGGACCCGCATTTCCAATTTGATTCAGGCCTCCCGACCTTCCAGCGGCCTTCAGCGTCTTTATTCATAGGGGCTAGAGCCCGATGAGGACGCCATGGAGGCCAACACCCAATGGGTGAAAAACAAACCAAGCCATTCCAGCTAACTTTCAATGGACTTCTCAAAGTCGATTTCCAGGGATCGCACGTCACTTCCGACGGTGGCCTGATTTTGGTTCGCGAACTGGACGAACGGCTCGGTCTCGGAGAACTGATTGACGAGCATCTCAGCGACTCCCGGCACGGCACAAACAAGCAGTTCACGCTCGCTGATCTGTTGCGGCAGTCGATCTACAGCCGCTTGGCAGGCTACGAGGACGTCAACGACGCCGTCCGCGTGGCGGCTGACCCGACGTTTCGCTTGATCGGCTCGCAGAAGATCTGGGATCGCGGTGCGGCCTTGACCTCGACGCTGCACGGCTTCGAGACGGAGATGCTGGCGAGCGAAGAGAACCTGCTGGGGCTGATGGCGCTGAACCGAGAGCTGGTCGGGCAAGCGGAGGCGTTCGACGACTCCGCGCGGGTCGTTCTGGACATGGACTCCACCGAGAGTCCGGTCCATGGCCAACAGGAAGGCAGCGCCTACAACGGACACTTCGAGTCGGTCTGCTACCACCCGTTGCTTTTGTTCAACGGTCATGGTGATTGCCTCGCTGCCAAGCTGCGTCCCGGCAACGTGCACAGCGCCGAGGACTGGGATGAGCTATTGTTGCCGGAGATCGAGCGCCAACTGGCCGAAGGCAAACAGGTCACCTTTCGCGCCGATGCCGCCTTCGCCAAGCCCGAGATCTACGAAGCACTGGAGGAGCGCGGCGCGGACTACGCCATCCGCATTCCGGCCAACAGGAGCTTGGAGTTAGAGATCGAAGACATCCTGTTTCGTCCGCCGGGGAGGCCCGGCCGCAAGCCGCTAGTGCGCTACAAGAGCTTTCGCTATCAGGCGGAGAGCTGGAAGAAGCCGAGACGAGTTGTCGCCAAGGTCGAGCACCACCAGGGCGAGCTGTTCGCGCGCGTCGGTTTTATCGTGACGAACATGAGCTTGCCAAGCCGGTCGGTGGTGCGTTTCTACAACCAGCGCGGCACGGCGGAGCAGTGGATCAAAGAAGGTAAGCAAGCGACGCACTGGACGCGGCTGTCGTGCCATCGCTTCCGGGCGAACGAGGTGCGCTTGCAGTGAAGCGTGCTGGCCTACAACCTGGGCAATCTCTGGCGGCGGCTCGGGCTGCCGCAGCGAATCAAGAACTGGTCGCTGACGAGCTTGCAGCACCGGCTGATGAAGACGGGCGGACGGCTAATTAAACACGCGCGGTATGACTGGCTCTTGTTCGCGGAGGGACATCTGAACCGGCGGCTGTTTGGCGACATGCTGCGGAAGATCTGGGCGCTGCCTGTGCCGGGCGGGTAGCACCGCACTTGGCGAATGCGAAATCTGTGTACTGAGGACGGAAGCTCGGAGGGGTGTCTGCGAAATTGACTTCGCAGCGACGGATCAGCCCCCATGAGGGGCAAGAAGGGGGCTCGATCGGTTCCGCCTCAGCCGCCGCCTCTTTCGGGTGGAGAAATGGTTCCGCTTCGCCGGGTGAAGGTGTAGACTCGTGCCGTCAGAGGAGCCAAATCGGAAATCCTGGCTGAGGACACAGCTTGTTCAAGTGGGGTTGGTCTTACTCTGCCGTTAGTCCCGATCAGGACTACGGCAATACTATCGTCGCGTTCGACTCACGGCATTAGCGCGGACCGGTGGAACCGCACCCATCGGATTGCAAGGCGAGATGGTCAGCACCAATGCCACCCTTCGGGGGTCCGAACTTGCTTGTCGCATTCGAGATACATGATGCGTCTGGTCCCCTGAGACCACGCGCCAGGTGAACTGTTTCGGGAATCGGATTACAACTCTTGCCCGAGCGGGTCCTACAGAGTTTTATCGACGTGCGGTCGTTGGAGTGTTAGGGCTCTGGTAGCGACCGCCATTCTTTGACGGTCGTCGTTTCGGGGGGGCACAAACGGGGCGGTCCAGGAAACTCTCGCAGCCCAGGGCGCGAACCCGGTGCTCCTCCAGGTCCACTGCGATTCACGGGGCGGGCCACTGCTCCGGTTCGCGCTCGAGTCCTGGGTAAGAAAGCGGGTTACCCGCCGCCCTCTCCCCCTCCAGCCGACCAGGGGGGAACCACGCCGTTCATGCGAGCGTAGGCGATCGACTGTCCGAGATGCTCGCTGATGTGCCCGAGCATAACCAGAAAGACTGCCCGGTAGGTACTGTCTTGACCGAACAGCTTGACGGCTTTGTCTCCATCTTCGTCCGATACGTTGAGGGCGGCTTGGCGCACGTGGGCGAGCGATTTTTTGAGAGCTTCGATCACGTCCTGTTTTTCGGTAACTGACTTCTGAAGCTCTTGGGGCTTCAAACCCTCGGGAACGGGCGCCCCGACCGCGCCGGCGAGAAAATAGTTCGCGGCGGCAATATGCATCAGCGATTCGCCGACGGAACGAATGCCCTCCGCTGGTCTCCAACTATATTTTTCATCCGGAAAGGCTCCGGCCAGGTCGAGGAGTTTTTTCTCCGTCCCCTCGAGATAGCCCAGAAACTCCGCGCGAAATCCGCTCGTCGGGGCCGCGGTTTCGGCGCGGGCGAGAGAAGTAGAGCAGAGCGCGGCTACCAGCAACCACCGAACCGTACGTGGTGTCATCATGAGTTGCCTCCTGTTGAGATCCATCAGGTGCGCAGGCCTCAGCCGGCCGCCGCGACCTACGCCACATCGTAACACGGGACGGCTCGCACGCCTGGACTCACTTTCACGCATTGGACACCAACGATTCGCGGGCGCTTGCCCGCGGTTGGAGGAGGCGTTCGGAGGCAGGTCCGAACCCTCCCGCGCGGGCGGCTGCGCCCCAAGGAAAACCCGCGAAACTGGCCACGACCAGCCCCCACCAGGCCCTGTCGTCGAGGCCGCAGAGCGCCCGCGGATGTTACCATGAACGGGTAAGCGGGGACACCCGTTGCCCGCAGCCCTCGGCGTCAAAGCCCGAACCCATAGGAGTCGTCATGGCCCATAACACCGCTGTCCAGGACCTTCCCGTAGCAGAAGAACAAACCAAGAGCAGCCCAAAGAAACTGAAGTTCTGCGTCAACGGCGAGTGGCGCGACACATCCTCGGGAAAGTACATGCCGGTGTACAACTCGAGCAGCGGCGAAGTCATGGCCGAGGCGCCCTGCTGCACGGCGAAGGAAGTCGAGGACGCTGTTGCCGCCGCGCAGTCGGCTTTCCCGGAGTGGTCGGCCACTCCGGTGGGCGCGCGCGCCCAGCTCATGTTTCGTTACAAGGCGATCCTCGACGCGCATGTGGACGAGTTGGCTACGTTGTTGGCCACGGAGATGAGCAAAAATCTGCAAGAGGCCCGCGGAGACGTCCTGAAGGCCATCGAGGTTGTGGAATTGGCTTGCGCCGTGCCGGTCACCATGCAAGGCCGGTCGCTGATGACCGTATCCAAAGGACATGACACCGTCACCTACCGCGAGCCGATAGGAGTCTGCGCCGGCATCGCGCCTTTTAATTTCCCCGCGATGATCCCCTTCGGCTGGATGATCCCGCTGGCGATCACCACCGGCAACACGTTTGTCCTCAAAGCAGCCAGCATGGTTCCCCAGACCGGCATCAGGATGCTCGAACTCCTGCAGGAAGCCGGCATGCCGAACGGCGTGGTCAACCTGGTGACCTGCCGGCGCACGGAGGCGGAGGTTCTGCTGAGTCATCCCGGCGTGAAAGGCGTGACCTTTGTGGGCTCGACCGAGGTGGGGAAGCACATCTATGAGACCGCGGCCCTTCACGGCAAACGCGTGCAGTGCCTGACCGAAGCTAAAAATCACGCCCTCGTACTCAAGGATTGCGCCCTGGAGCGTTCCGCGCGCGGCATCATCAACTCCGCCTTCGGCTGTGCCGGGCAGCGCTGCATGGCCTTGCCCGCCCTGTGCGTGGAGGAGTCCGTGGCCGATGAACTCGTCGCCTACCTGGTCAAGTTCGCCCGCGAGCGCAAGATGGGACCCTCGTGGGATCCCGAAACCGAAATCGGCCCGCTCGTCTCGCCGGACCTGAAGGAATCAGTAACCGGCTGGATTGACAAGGGCGTCGAGGAAGGCGCTGAACTCGTCCTGGACGGCCGGGAGGCCAAGGTCGAAGGCTATGAAGACGGATTCTTCGTCGGCCCGACCATTTTCGACCACGTGACGCCCGAGATGCGCGTAGGCGTCGACGAAATCTTCGGCCCGGTCTTGTGTATCAAACGCGTCAAGGATTTCGAGGAAGGCCTAGCCGTCGTGAACAGCAGCGAGTTCGGCAACGGGGCGACCATTTACACTCAGAACGGCCACTACGCCCGGGAATTCGCGCGCCGCAGCCAGGCGGGCATGGTCGGCGTCAACGTGGGCATCCCCGTGCCCGCGTCGGTCTTCCCGTTCACTGGACATAAGAACTCCTTCTTCGGCGACCTTCACGTGATGGGCGAGGACGGTATCAGGTTCTTCACCGAAATCAAAGCGGTGACGACCCACTGGTTCAGCGAAGAGGAGAAGAAGGAAACCAAGGTCGGCACCTGGGACGGCACGGTCTACAGGACCTGACAAAACTGCGATCCAAGCCGCGAGCCTCAGGGCTGTGGAAAAATTCGAGGCGGCTTCCACTTCCCTTCTGTATAAGTCCTTTGAACTGAGAAGAGATTGCCCAGCGCTCGGTGCAGCGCCCATTTTTTCAAAGCCCCGTCAGCGCGCCGTGGAGGAAGCCTCTCCCCGTACGTCCTGTTACCTCTCGCCGGCAGCACACGGCGTTTGGGAATCGGCGGCACTAAGCGCCTCTAAAATAGGGATTTCCTCGAAGTGGGGGTCTCCCCAGTCTCCCCCTTCAGGATAGCGACCGTGTCAAGTGTCTCCGTTGGGCGATGAGCGATTCGCTTCAACTCGGGCCGGCAACTGGAGCAGCCGTAGCGAAGGGCTGGGCGGTCGTTTTGCCCAGACCTGCGGCCGTTTTTTGTTTGTCGGGACGACGCATCCTAAAAATCACTCCCCTTGCATGCCATCGAAATCCCCGGCATGATCAAACTGGATGTCACGCCTACGTCGTCCCATTTTGCATTCGCGCTTCTTTTTCGTCACCACGAATCCGCGGAAAGGGCTGCCGCTCAATGCGGCAGACCGGATATAGAAAAGGCCACAGGTCTGGCGAAAAGCGCGCCTAGACCGGCGCTACGAGCTTTCCTCCTAGCATTCCTTCAGATGTAAGATAAGACATCTCTTGGCACGCGCCGGCAATGTCCCAAAGCGAAATCCAAGAATTCGTCGAACGCTGGCAGCAGGCAACCGGCAGAGAGCGCGCCAACTACCAGCTCTTTCTCACCGAACTCTGCGATGCCCTGGACCTGCCGCACCCCGAACCGGCCTCCCACAGACTCGAAGAGAACGCCTACGTATTTGAACGCAAGGTCACGTTCCGTCACGCGGACGGTACCGAGAGCCCCGGTTTCATCGACCTCTACAAACGAGGCTGTTTCGTGCTTGAGGCGAAAAAGCCGGACGCGCTGGTCAATTCTCAACCCTGGGCAAACGCCATGCTGCGCGCCCACGGCCAGGCTCAGCAGTACGCACGCGCCCTGTCCGCTGAAGAGAGCCGGCCGCCGTTCATTATCCTCACGGACGTCGGCCAAAGCCTCGAGCTCTACTCGGAATTCACCCGCTCCGGCGGAGCGTACGTACCCTTTCCCGACCCGCGTTCGCACCGCATCCACCTCGGAAGCCTGCTGAACGAAGCAATCCGCGATCGCCTCCGCGCAGTCTGGAGCGACCCGCTCAGTCTCGACCCCTCGCGCCACTCCGCGAAGGTCACGAGCGTCCTAGCCTACAACCTCGCCAAGCTCGCCGAGCAGCTCGAGAAGCAAGGCCAGGACCCGGACACGGTCGCCGCGTTCCTCATGCGTTGCCTCTTCACGATGTTCGCCGAGGATTCGGGCCTGCTGCCCGAACGCGGCTTCACACAGCTACTCCAAGACTCTCTCAAGGACCCCGACCTCTTCCATCGTCTCGTCCCCGGCCTCTGGAAGACGATGGATCACGGCGGCTTTTCACCGGAAATCCGCGAAGACATCCTGCGCTTCAACGGGGGACTGTTCCTGGAAAAGGACGCCCCGCGGCTTAACGAAGAGCAGATTGCCCTGCTGATTCTCGCCGCCGAGTCGGACTGGCGCGACGTCGAACCGGCCATCTTCGGCACGCTGCTCAAACGTGCCCTCGACCCGCTGGAACGCCATAAGCTCGGCGCGCACTATACGCCCCGCTCCTATGTCGAACGCCTCGTGTTGCCGACGGTGATCGAGCCGTTGCGCGAGGAATGGAGGGACGCCCAGGCCGCCGCGGTCGCGCTCGACCGCCAGGGGAAGCGCAAAGAGGCTCTCAGCGAACTGCTCGGCTTCCGAAACCGCCTCGCTCAGGTCCGCGTGCTCGACCCCGCTTGCGGTTCCGGCAATTTCCTTTACGTCACACTGGAACACCTCAAGAGGCTCGAAGGCGAGGTGCTCATCACGCTGGAGGAGTTCGGCCACGCGGAGGGATACCTCGAGACTGCGGGGGTGACAGTCGATCCGCGCCAGATGCTCGGTCTCGAAACCAACCCGCGCGCCGCCCGCATCGCCGAAGCTGTTCTCTGGATCGGCTATTTGCAATGGCACTTCCGTACGCACTGCGACGTTAACCCGCCCCAGCCGGTGCTGAAGGACTACCACAACATCGAGCACCGCGACGCCCTGCTCGCCTGGGACCGCGTCGAGTTCGTCACCGACGAAACAGGCCGTCCCGTCACGCGCTGGGACGGGCGCACGATGAAGACGCACCCGGTAACGGGCAAGAAGGTGCCGGATGAGAAGGCCCAGGTACCGCGGGAAAGGTTCGTCAACCCCCGCAAAGCCGAATGGCCCGAGGCGGACTTCGTAGTCGGCAACCCACCCTTCATTGGCACCAGCAACATGCGCGGGGCCCTGGGGGGACGGCTATGTCGAAGCGGTTCGAAAGACCTACGCGCTCGTGCCCGAGTCGGCCGACTACGTCATGTACTGGTGGCACATCGCGGCCGGTCTGGCGCGCGAAGGCAAGATTCGCCGCTTCGGCCTAATCACGACAAACAGCTTGCGACAGACCTTCAACCGGCGAGTGGTCCAGCACCACATGGAGCAGAAAAAGCCGCTTTCGCTGGTGTTCGCAATTCCCGACCACCCCTGGGTGGATAGCCCCGACAGGTCCGATGTGCGAATTGCGATGACGGTGGGGGAGGCGGGCGATCGGCCTGGCATCCTTTACGCCGTCGTGCAAGAGAGCGATGGGAGCGGAGAGGGCGTAGACGTGACCTTGAGCCAGAGATTCGGCAAGCTCCACTCGGATCTACGAGTCGGGCCTAACGTTGCAAGTGTAAAGCCGCTTCAAGCAATGCAAGACATCAGCAATCGAGGAGTCGTACTTCACGGAAAGGGTTTCATAGTAACCGCAGACGAAGCCCGGCAACTGGGACTAAGACGTATCGATGGCGTTGATAAGCACATACGGAACTACATGAACTACAAAGACTTGACGCAAACAGACAGGGGCGTTATGGTCATCGACCTCTTTGGTCTAAGCGCAGACGAAGTACGGGAGCGGTTTCCAGAGGTCTACCAGCATGTCGTGTCCACAGTGAAGGAGGAACGCGATCACAACCCGCGCGAAAGTAGACGCAAAAACTGGTGGCTGTTTGGGGAGACGAACCCGAAGCTGCGTCGTCAGTTATCGGGCCTGCGACGCTACATCGCCATCGGCGAAACCGGCAAGCATCGTTTCTTCGTTTTCCTCGACGAGTCCATTCTGCCGGACAACATGCTGGTGAACATCGCGATTGAGGACGCCTACCACCTTGGAGTCCTCTCGAGCCGGATTCACGTCGCCTGGGCACTTGCGGCGGGCGGCACACTTGAGGATCGGCCCCGCTACAACAAAACCCGTTGCTTTGCAACGTTCCCCTTCCCGGAACCCAACGAAACGCAGCGCAGCCGCATCCGTGACCTCGCAGAGCAACTCGACGCTCGGCGCAAACACCGCCAGAAGCTCCGCCCCAAGCTCACCCTGACCGGCATCTACAACGTCCTGGAGAAGCTCCGAACCGGCGAAGAGCTGACCGACAAGGAAAAGGAAATCCATGAGCAAGGTCTGGTCACCGTCCTCGCCGAGCTGCACGACGAGCTGGACGAGGCCGTCCTCGAAGCTTACGGCTGGTCTGATCTAGGTCCGGCCCTGATCGGCAAGCCCGGCGGCGCCACGCCCTCGGCTCACAAGTCTCCCGAGCAGATCGAAGCCGAAGAAACTCTCCTCGAACGCCTCGTCCAACTCAATGCCGAGCGCGCCACCGAAGAGGAGCAAGGCGTCATTCGCTGGTTGCGCCCCGAGTTCCAAAGCCCCGAAGGCCCAGCCGCGACACAGAAAGCTCTTATCGTGGGCGCCGCCCCTGATGAAGCTGCCGCGAAGAGAATCGCCAAGCGGTCCTGGCCGAAGTCCCTTCCGGACCAAGTCAAAGCCCTCCGCGCTGCCCTGGCCGAACAGCCCGGTCCCGTGCGCCCCGAGCAGATCGCCCGCAGCTTCAAGCGCGCGCAAACCAAGAAGGTCGCCGAGTTGCTCGAAACGCTGGCGGCCCTCGGCCAGGCGCGAGTCACCGAAGATAATCGCTTCGCCGGAAACTAGCCCGCATTTCTCACCACAGCCCACGGTGGATGAGGCCAAAAGCCCGGTGGCCATGGCTCGCGGCAACAGTTTGTGTATCTCGGCCCGGCTTACAGCTTGTAAGGCAAGCGGGCGCGATGAATCGCGCCCCGACCTCCCTGGCGGCGGGCATGCGCAGCCGACGGCCGCAGGTCTCGGCAAAACGACCGCCGAGGCCTGCGCTACGGGAGGCGGGAAATCCGCACCTCCGGTTCGATGAGCGGGGACGGGAAACGGGGACCATACGCCTGAGGCGTCCAGAGCACCCGCGCCCGTCCTCGACTCTACCCACGTGGCGAAGCGAAGTGCGGGAGAGGCCCGCCATTATTGCGTTGCGCTTGCTCGCCGTGCTCAACGTAGGGTTCAAGAATGTAGGGGCACGGCATGCCGTGCCCGAGGTTTGCGGAGCGGCGTGCGCCCTGTACTGACGGGCTTCTCACGCACTTCGCCTCGCCACGTGGTGAGAAATGCGGGCCAGCGGAAGCGCCGCGGCCGAGCTTAGTTGAGGAAGTACGTTTGATACAGCGTGTCGCGCTGTTTGGGGACGAAGCCGGCGCCGCGGATCATGCAGCGCAGGTCTTCTTCACTGGCTTGATGAGAAGCGCCGGCCTGGCGGACGACGTTTTCCTCGAGCATGACGCTGCCGACGTCGTTGCCGCCGAAACGCAGCCCGAGCTGGCAAACTTTCAGGCCTTGTGTGACCCAAGAAGTCTGCACGTTGACGAAGTTATCGAGGTAGATACGCGAGAGCGCCAGGGTTTTGAGGAATTCGACTCCGGTGACTTCTTCCTTGACGGACTTCCCCAGCGAGGTATTCTCGGGCTGAAACGGCCAGGGGATGAAAGCCGTAAAGCCGCCGGTCTCTTCCTGAAGCTGCCGCAGCGTCTCGAGGTGATTGACGCGGTGTTCGTAGGTTTCCCCGCAACCGAACATCATCGTCGCCGTTGTCCGCAGGCCCAGGCTATGAGCGGTCTTGTGCACGTCGATCCACTCGGCGGTATTGCACTTCAGGCGGGCGATCCGGTGACGCACCTCGTCGTCGAGGATTTCCGCCCCCGCACCGGGGATCGAATCGAGGCCCGCGTCTCGCAGCCGCGCAATCGTGTCGCGAATCGTCAGCCCGCTGACCTCGGCGATGGTCAGTATTTCCGGGGCCGATAAACAGTGAAGATGGATCGGATAGCGCTGCTTGATCCAGCCGAAGAGGTCCTCGAAATACTCGATCTCGAGGTCCGGGTTGACCCCGCCCTGCATCAACACGCCGGTTCCGCCCAGATCGATCGTCTCTTGAATCTTCTGGCCGATCACTTCCTTCGACAGAACGTAGCC